>NZ_FMZO01000045.1 GCF_900101395.1 Niabella drilacis
ACGGGTTCATCATACCATTTCAAACAGGCATACGCCAAAACTATGCTGCCGGTCAGGATCAGCAATGCATAGGGCCAGGCCTGCGCAAGGGTTACCCCCTTATGGTTGCTGATCCAGGCTGTATAAATACACACCGCCGGAAAATGCACCAGGTATAGCGGATAGGATATATCACCCAGGAATTTGCAGATCCTGCGTTCCGTTTGGGTATGTACCATACCACTGGCCCCCAGGTAAACAATGAGGGGGAAAATAAGAATGATACATACGGATTCATACACCCCGTTCATCCAGAGATGCTCAGCACCGCCGATGCGCGGCATATATAACACCAGAGCCAGCAGGAGGCTGCACCATAAGAACGCATGCCTGATACGGGCGGGTTTAGCGATCCGCGAAAGCAGCAGCCCCGCAAAGAAGGGATACATCGTACGGGTAATACCCACACGCAGCTGTTCCGCATTCAACGTCCATCCACCTGTTACATCCCCGTTAGGGCTGGTGATAGCCAGATGAGCAAGCGCTATGGCCGCTATCAGTACCAGGATACCCAGTGCCCGGTTAGAGCACTTACGGATACCAACTGCATACAGGATATTGGCAATGTATTCAAAAAACAATGACCAACCCACGCCGTTTAAAGGGTGCATTTCCTCCCAGCCCCGTATATCCATTGATCTGGGCACCGGCAGGATCGTATAGCCGATGAGCATCACCAGCAGCATTTTCCAGAGGGGAACGGTATGAATAAGCGGCCAGACCGGTGAGTCATTGAAATAAAACCCGATGGCCCCGAGGGTCATTCCCAAAACCACCATTGGCTGAAGCCGCTCTACCCGGCGCTTCAGGAAAGTGCCTACAGACATCTGATGCCAGCGGTCGTCATAGGCATGGCCGATCACAAAACCGGACAACAGGAAGAAAAAGTCGACTGCCAGGTACCCGTGGTTGACCAGGATATCCAGGTGCCCGGTACCCAGCGGCTCGGTCAGGTGAAAGGTTACAACGATAATGGC
>NZ_FMZO01000043.1 GCF_900101395.1 Niabella drilacis
CGTGTCGATGGCCAAGGTTTCGGCCGTATAGGTGTCTCCTGTGAGCCGTAAGATCCTCAACGCCGTTCCGCTGTTCTTTTCTCACGGATTCCACAAACGTGCACAGACCTCTAAGCTTCTGTGTAAATCCGTGAGCAATAATCGCTACCGGTTCAGAAGCGCCATCGCCTTTTCCAGGTCTTCAGGCGTATCAATTGCCACGGTTTCATAATCGGTTTCAGCCATATAGATATCCACCCCGTTATCCAGGAAACGCAGCTGTTCCAGCTTTTCCGTTTGCTCCAGCAATGAGGGAGACCAGCCGGTAAAATCCAGCAGGGCTTTTTTCCGGAATGCATATACGCCAATGTGCAGGTAATAGGGTACTGACGCCTGTGGATCTCTTTTATAAGGGACCACACTCCGGCTAAAGTACAGCGCTTTTCCTTTTTTATTGGTAACCACCTTTACCGCATTGGGATTTTGCGCTTCTTCTTCTGATGCAAATTTCCGCATCAGCGACCCCACCTGCACTGCATCGGAGTTAAAGAGCGCCACTATCTTTTCCAGGGGTTCCTTCTGCATAAAGGGCTCATCGCCCTGTACATTTACAATTACCTCCACATCCATATCCTTAACCGCTTCCGCGATCCGGTCTGTTCCGCTTTCGTGTTCGGCAACGCTCATAATAGCCTTTCCCCCGCGGGATACCATTTCCTCGAAGATCAATTCACTATCGGTTACTACAAAAACATCGTCAAACAACCCACTGCCGGCCACCGCGGCATAGGTATGCGCAATCACCGGCTTGTCGCCCAGCATCTTCATTAATTTTGCAGGAAACCGGGTTGCCGCATACCGGGCAGGGATCACCGCTATAATCTTCTCTTTTATCATTTTTCAAATGTAGGAAACTCTTTCAGGTTGAAGGACTTTTCTTCTCCGGACGGGCCGGCACAGCATCTTCCGGCTGCCGCTTTTTAATAAACGGATCTTTCATCAAACTCAAAAAGTCTTCGTCCTTTTCGTTATCATAATAACGATCCAATCCATACCGGATCCTTCCGGGATCCAGCTCTTTATAGGTACCCAGCAAACGGTCCCATACGGAAAACACCGCTCCGTAATTGCTATCGGTATACGGCTGTTTCCAGTGATGATGCACTTTATGCATATTGGGAGAGATGAGTATATAACTGAGCCATTTATCCAGTTTTTTAGGAAGGCTGATATTGGCATGGGTAAACGCGGTAGTGATCACCACCAGGGTCTGGTAGATCATTACGCTGTACATGGGGGCGCCGCTTACCAAGATCAGCAGGAGGAAAAAGATGCCGCGCAGCAGGCTGTCGCCCGGATGATGCCGGAGGCCCGTGGTCACATCTACTTTATTATCGCTGTGATGAATGAGATGATACCGCCATAAATACGCCTGCTTATGCATGATCCAGTGTACCAGCCAGCTGCTGAAATCCAGGGCCAGCACCCCTATGATAATGACGCCCAACACACCGGCATGCAGCCAGTATACCAGGCCAAAGCCGGTATTGCGGCACCAGTCGGACAGCAGCACAATCAAAACCGCCAGGGCTGTATGGATGATAAGGTGTATGACGGTAAACCCGAAATTAACGAGCGCATGCGAAAATTTCGTTCTCCGGTACTTTAGCCGAACCAGGGGGATGGCTCCTTCTATGATCCAGAAAAAGAGCAGCCCCCCCACCAGCAGGCCCATCCGCTCCAGCGGCCGCTGCTCCAGGGTAGCAAAATATGCAATAATGGACTCCATTAGTTCACAGTCTCTTTTACAGTGTCGTCAAACTCAAAACCACAATCAAAGCAATGGTACACTTTATCTGCCGCCATCGCTGCACCTCCAAGTCGCACAATGCTCACAAAAGTCTGCAGCCAGGTGGCTGCCTTTTTAGGAGTAGTAATATACTCCACGTTTGTAGATCCGCAACGAGGACAGGGGTTTTGTTCCTGGTACTGTTGTTTTGCTTTCCGCAATATTTCCAGCGCCCGTTCGATCTGCGGCGCTGCCACCATTAGCTTGATGCCGCCAATCGCATTGGTTAAACCGGGATGAATGGCGATCGTATTTTCATCTTTCAGCCAGCAATTGATGTCTTCACTCAGCAAATTCCCCATTGCCAGGTGCGCATCAATATAATTATCATACGTAGCCGCAATAACAAAGTTCATACCTTAAAGTTATTGCAGTACAGCCGATAAAAAAAGCCGGCCGCCGGTTATTTTAATCCGGTAAACTACAGAAAGCCCTTCTGCTTACAATTTCAAAAAAATGCCATAGAACCTGCGCATCCTCTGCTCCACATCTTTCAGAAAATCCAGATCAGCTTGCTGAACCCCACCCCTGGAAGATCCGGGATTAAGTCTTACTTCATAATAATTCCGGAAACTAAACAGTTGCTCCCGGAAATTCAATACCAGGACGTCTGCCCAGATAGATCTTTCCGTGCCGGACAATCCCAGATGAACCAGCTGGTTTATCTGATCATCAATGGAGTCCTTTGCGCGTTTTAGCTCCTTACCGGTTGTTGTATTGTATCGTTGTTTTCCGGGCAGGAGTTGCTCCAGCAGCAGGATATAATTGTCGCTGGCCTTTATCGACTGTTCCATTAAAACAGCTGCCGGGGCGAAGGCATTTTTCTTTTCCGGCACCTGGTAAATATCTTTAAAAATACGATCCGACCTGAGGATGATACTGTCGATGATGACACCGGATTTATCGTCCAGCATACGGATCGAATCGATCCGTTCCAGTCCCTGCGCGCCTTTATCTGCTTTATAACCGGTCTTTGTGTAATATTGATCAAAGCGCCTGTAAACCTGGTTTATTTGCCGGAACACCGTTACCAGGCTACCGATCTGCTCATTCAGCCAGGCAGTTTCCCCGCGGGTAAAGTTATCCGGGGGGCCGTTATCAGCAACAGCGCCGGAACTGATTTTTTTTACCGGTTCATAAAGCAACTCCTCCGACCGGAAGAACAGGGTGTCATAGGCGGCAATATGCTGCAGATCCCCCTTCAGCGTGTCGGCCCTTAAGGGGTTCAGGATCGTCTTCTTTTTTTCCTGCAAAACCTTCCGTAATAACTCCAGATAAAATTCCCGGTCGCGCACCACCGATACCAGGAAAAAAGCATAATGATCCAGCCGGTAGTCCCTGCTCCGGTCGTGTCGTTTATCTTTGCAAGCCGAAAAACCAATGACAAGCGGAAACACAAAGAGTGAAACCAACCATTTAGTGTTGTTCATTTTATTAAGGTTTTGTTGCAGACCAAACAGATACCCGCTATTCAAAATTAAGATTTCCCTTCATGTAACTCAAATCTGTTTCAGGGCAGCCGCATCTAAACCAGGTAAAAAGAACGGAATGGTATTGAACCGCTGCTATTTCCCTCATGCCCCTGCTCCGTCCGGGAGGGGGCCAGGGCAAATGCATCTAATTTCAGCATTGTTCAGCTCCGGAGGAGCAGCGTATTTATAGTAATCTGCTGTTTTATCAACCCGGCTCCTGTAGGAGCCGCGTGTTTGTTGGGCCCGAAATTTTACGCGGCTCCTACAGGAGCCGGCTTTTCTCTTTAATACCTTACTATAAACACGCGGCACTTACAGTGCCTGAAAATACTCCTGGTGTGCTCTTTTTACTCAATTTAGATGCGTTTGCCCTGGGAGGGGGGCTATATTGCTACCGAAAAGCAGTAAATTACATTTCGGTAAGATACCGTTGGCTCAGATGCTGGCCGCTGCGTAAAAGTACATTCACAAAAACGAACTCATTATTGCAATGTGCAAACATGAAGACAAATA
>NZ_FMZO01000041.1 GCF_900101395.1 Niabella drilacis
ACAGGGCCGTGCCTCCGATGCCGGTGATCGTTGTTGCATTGCCTTCCGGGTCCACATCATTGGCCTTTAAACCGGTGGCGGCAGTACGAACGATGGAAGCTCCCTGAACGGCGGTAGCATAGTCATCGCTGGCCGAAGTACTGTTGGCTGTTCCGGGAGCATTCACCGTTACTACCTGGTAGGAGCTGGTACATTTAGGCGTGGGAACAGACAGATCACATACCTGGTAGGGAATGGTGTCTTTACCCACAAAACCAGGATCGGGTGTATAGGTAATATTACCCAGTGCATCTTTGGTTACCGTACCATGGGCCGGCTGCGTAGGTGTAACACTGGCAGGATTGAGCGCCGGCGAAAGCGAGCCCGGCTGATCATTGGCCAGGGTATTGAGCGTTACGGAAGTCGGTGTTCCACCAACAGGGTAGCCCGTCATGGTAGCCAGGTCCGGATTGGCCACCGGCGGGTTGGTGGCGGAATTAGGCTCCGCCACGGTAATGGTAAGCCGGTTGTTCACACATACGCTTCCGGCACATACCGGCACATCAAAGGTATACACACCCGGTTTGGTACCGGTAAAGGTATAAGTACCATCGGGGTTGATAGTGGGCATATCTGAGCTGGGGTTGGTGCCCACAACAGCGGGACTGCCATAGGTAGTAGTAGTGCCCACAGTTCCCGGCACCTTATCGTTTGTATTGAGGTTGCCCTTTATGGTCTGGTTTACATAGCCCGAATTAAAATCAGGGTTTACGGTCATCTGCTGAATATCAAAATTGGCATTGGAAAAATCACCGGTTCCGGTAGTAATGCTAAGCGAACCATTGGCGCTTCCATCGTTAGCTGCTCCTACGCCATCACGGACGTTTTTCCAGTCGGGAGGCAGGTTGGGCGCGGGTGCAGCAGCTCCCTTGGTGGCCGGTGTGGTCGTAATCACTACCTGATAGCTTGCGTTGGGCGAGCCGGCCAGTGTGTAAGTACCATCCGCATTGACGGGTACCTGGTCTACCACTTTACCATTGGCATCCACCAGGGTGGCATACAACTGCCCGCCCAGGTTGGTACCAGAGCCGGTGTTCAGGTTATTTACCTTGCCCGAAATATTTACATAGTTTAACACTGTATTGGGGCACATGGCTCCATCATTGGTGCTATTGGGGTTATAGCTGCCTCCCACCTGGGTAGCGGCACGAGAGCCTGTACCAGTAATAGGTATGGAATAATACCTGCCTGCCGGATTGAAAAAACCGTATAAAGTACCTGTTGCATCAAAAAAAAGTGAGCCATAGCCGTTGCCGGTACTATTTGAAGGAGTGCCTGTAACCGCCCCTATAGCAGTAACCGCTCCCGATACAGGATCAATTTTTCTTAACTGGTAAGTATTAGGGCTAACGGCGGTATAAGTAACAACAGTGTAAAACATACCATCGGCCTTATTGTAAGCCACATCTCCGGCATATTGGACGGCAAGGGTGGTACCGCCTCCGGTAAACGTGTTAAACGCAGTTGATGCCGCGCCTGTATCAGGATCTACCAATTTGCCGTAAGTGGCAGGTCGGGCAGGGTTTAAATCCACATAGTAATACCTGTTGCTACTACTATTGGCAAGCAGCATATATCCATCATCGGTAATATCTGCCATATTATACCCGGTAGCAGGGATAGTAGGAGCAGTGGGATCCGGATTGGTGGCAGGCAAACCGGCAATAGTCATTGCTGTGTACCCGTCGGCTCCTATTTTATATAACTGGTTACCACCTTTGTAGGTGTACATATAATTGTCGGTAGGGTTATAGCCCAATGCATTTACAGATACGCCGGCAGGAAAATTAAATAGCTGTGATTGGATTCCTGTTTTAATATCATAGGAATCAAAGGAATAAGTTACCGGGTTCGATCCTGAAACAATCATCACCTGGTAACCCTTACTGGAACAGCCAAAAGGTATTGTAGCCTGCGCCCAAACAGTAACAACCGAAAACAGGAGCAGCGTCATCAGTAACGACGCCCTGTACATTTGTTGGATTTTCTTTTTCATTTTTATTCTGATTTTATTTGCCCGACAGGATACGGTTTAAGCAGCAGCCTGCAGTCTTAACCCATTTGTTATCGCTTACGTTGTTTACAAATCTGTACAACGGATGTGTATAACAAATCTGAAATGGAACATATTGCCAAAAGACATAAAATGCGTCCCCTGCCAGGCGGCTTTGTTTTACCATTTTTTAATTAGTGCAAAGATGCCCGATTCCTGTTCCCCCGGGTCCCTACCTTTGTAGTAAAAATGGCAGGAGTTGTCAGCAATCAGTTATCAGTTTTCGGAGTCAGCACCCTTTAAATAATATTCAACAATATTCCACCACGCTAAACCTGGGCCCCACCTGTGATCCATGAGAAGTGAAACACGGATCTACCCTGAAACTATAAACCATAAACAAGAAACAGGTATTTAGCGATCATCGGGTTGTCTATGGCAAAGTTGCCCGCATTCTTTTTCTTCCAATCCCTATTTTTGTAGTAAATAAGATACTGCAACACTTATTGTTCTACTACAATGCAATTACACTCCCCAAAGCCGGGCACCCGCCTTATACTTTTTTTTACCTGCTGCTTTTTGTTGATAGTACAGCAGGCCTGCCATACAAAACAGGTCCTCCCCCCCGCTATCCGCCACCAGCTGGATTCGCTAAAAACGCTTAGCTTCGGCGTTCCCCCGGACAGCGAGCTGGCGGTGCAGGAACAGGTAACCCGCATTGCCCGGCAGTACCAGCTTACAGATGAGCAGATCCGCTCCTATTGCCGGACGGCCTATATTTATAAATGGTCAAAAATGGATTTTGAGCGGGCAAAAAAAATGCTGGACAGTGCCTCTATCCTGATGAAACAAACCGGCCGCACAAAAATGTGGTCTACAATAAATTTATATTATAGCTCCATCTATTTTACACATATGGACTCCATGTCGCAATACTACCTGGAGCAGGTATTACCAAAGCTTGACGAGCTTGATCCGTTTGATAAAAGCATGGCGCTCTGCTCCGCAGGTAATATCCAGAAGCTACGCAAAAACAGCTCGGGCGCACTGGCATATTATGCCCGCTCGCTGAATGAAGCAAAAAAGATCCGGCCCCGGAACCTGAATGCGGAGATCGGGCTTTATAACAACAGGGCGCTGGTTTATTATTACCAGTTGAGAGATACGCTGGCGGCCCTGCGCGAATACCGCAGGGCGCTGGCACTGGTTACGGATTCGTTGGAAAAAACAGGCGAAAATGCAGAATATATTTATTATAACCTGGGGCGCTATTATATAGACCTTAAACAGCCGGATAGTGCGCTGCGCTATATACAGAAACATGCGGCAATGACCAAAGCCCGCTACTCAGGCAAAGGCATGCCGCTGCTACCCAATATCTACTTTGCTCAGATCGCTTTGTTAAAAAATGAATATAAAAAAGCAGATACCCTGCTAACGGCTTTTGGCCGGTTTTTGGATACCAGCAATCTTTCCGACCCAACATTTGCATACGATTATATCGACACCTATTATGAAACCCTGTACAAGCTGAAAAAAGCAGAAGGCAATATGACACTGGCCCTGAAAGCACTGGAGGATCAAAAGAAGTTTAGCAATAGGACCATCCAGAAAAAAGAGAACGCCCAGTTGGCGCAATCCGAGCAAACCCTGGAAAAGAAACGGATGGAAGCAGCCCTGGCGGAGCAGGGAAAAAAAGCGGCTAACAGCCGGCTCATTTATTCGGTAGTCATTTTTTTGTTATTGCTGATCATTGCCGCAAGCCTGGTCATTTTTTTCCGGAATAAAAAACGGCTGGAAGAACAAAAGCTAAAGGCCCTGCAACAGGCCCTGGAAATAGAAAAGAAAGAACTGCTGCTGCAGGCGGAAACAACCGAGCGAAAGCGCATTGCACAGGAGTTTCATGATGAACTGGGAGGCGTGGTTACCATTATCAGCATGGCTGCAGGAGCCCTGGGCCGGCAACAAAAGGATACCGCCGACCGCGACCTGGCCGACGTACTGCAACGCAACAGCAAGAAGCTGAATATGCAGATCAACGAAATCGTATGGTCGCTCAATGATAAGAATGATGACCTGGGCAGCCTGCTGGCCTATATGCAGCGGTACACGACCCAGTTTTTATCGGATGCGGGACTGGCTGGCAGTATCCATTTTACCAGGGAACTGGTGGAGCTTCCGATTGAGGGATATAAGCGGCGTTACCTGTTCCAGAGTGTTAAAGAATGTCTGAATAATATTGTAAAGCACGCCGGTGCCACGGAGGTGGAATGCAGCGCTGCCCTTACGCCTGGCATCCTCACTATAACCATTGCCGACAACGGAAAGGGTATGCCTATAGAACACCTGACCAAGGGCAACGGACTGGACAATATCCGCACTAATATACAGGCGCTGGGCGGCAGCGTGCGCTGGGAACAGCATGCCGGCACAAGGGTTGTTATTACCGTTCCGTTGAAAGCGCTGGCGAGGGAGCAGGTTGCGTAGTGTTGAGGAGCGTAATTTAAAAATGTGGGAATGTGGAAATGGGCACTCAATGGTCAGCTATCAGCATTCAGCATTGAGTGTGCACGACCGAAGATCCGGCACCAGGAGTAAACGGATCTAACCATAAACCTCAAACAAGAAACAAGGTCTTACCGGCCATACGGTTTATTATAATACTTGTTGATAGCTTCTACCTTATTATTTACCTGCAACTTTGTATAAATACTATAGATATACGATTTTAAGGTTTTTACGCCGATGTGCAGCTGATCGGCTATTTCCTGGTAGGTTCTTCCAAATGATAACTGCTCCAGCACCAGTGCCTCTTTCGCCGTGATCCCAAATTTTTGTTTCGCCGGTACCTGCTGCATCTGCCGCACTAACTTCCGTGCGATATCGCTGCTCATAGGGCTTTTGCCATCGGCTACTTCCCGGATAGTGTCGGCAATAAATGCGGCATCATTGTCTTTCATAAGATAAGAGCTTGCCCCGGCTCGCAACGCGTCATATACCATCTGATCTTCATCATAAACCGTACACATAACAAATTCGGTCTTTTTGCAAACCGGTTTTAACTGCCGCACACATTCAATACCGTTTATATCCCGCATCCGGATGTCCATCAGCACCACATCCGGACGCAGCTCTTTTATCAGCCGCAATCCTGCCGCTCCAGAGGCTACGCTTCCCACATGCGACAGATCCGGTTCATCCTGTAAGATCTTTTCCAGTAACATCAGTACCTCCCGGTCGTCGTCAACAATTGCTACAGTTATCATATTATTATCTTATTGTTTGTAAAATAACATTTATTAGTGTCAATAGCAAGATCATTTTCGGCTAAGGGTGCATAACCGGGAAAAAGCCATTATATTACTGTGCTTTATTTGTAACGGCCGGGATTTTTACCCCGGCCGTTAAGACTATATATATATGTGTGTTGTACTTAAAAATCTTACTCCTTCTCCACTTTGATCACCTTTGAATAGCTCACAGTACCATTTATATCTTTTTGTGCAATGCGGATATAGGCCGGCTTCTCTCCTGCAGCTATTTCATCCGTCATTTTTTTAGAACAGGCCGCAATAGTGAGCACCGCGGCAACCGCCAGCAGCCACCGGCTGCTTCTGCCGCGCACTGCCGGCAGCAGCAGCAAAGCTGCCAATCCCATACCTGCAACTGCAAGAGCACCCGCACCGGTGCTGAACTCATAATCCAGCGGTGTGGTTGAAGTACCACCTTTTGCTTTGCTGAGCACTGTGCCCAGGGCCTTCCAGTTCTTACCATCCATGGATCCTTCAACCGTGTATTCTTTACAGTTCTCTTCGGTAAGTGTATTCCATATCACATACAGCACACCATCCTTCCAGTAAGCCTGTATGGGACCAAATACGGCCGGCAACACCCGGTCCGGAGTAAT
>NZ_FMZO01000039.1 GCF_900101395.1 Niabella drilacis
TCCGGAGGAGCAGCGTGTTTATAGTAATCTGCTGTTTTATCCCCCCGGCTCCTGTAGGAGCCGCGTGTTTGTTGGGCCCGAAATTTTACGCGGCTCCTACAGGAGCCGGGGTTTCCCCTTTAGAGCCTGTTTAAATTTTATTGATGGAATTTATTATGAAGCTATTTTGGAGCGAAACAAGGAAAATTTTGCAGGCATAGTAGGCCACTATGGCGAAAAATTTAACGCAGTTGCAGCCCAAAACAGCCATAATAAAGCCATTGAATGAATTTTAAACAGGCTCTTAATATCTTGCTATAAACACGAGGCACTTACAGTGCCTGAAAATGCTCCCGGTGTGCTCTCTTCACCCAATTTAGATGCGTTTGCCCTGTTGCATCGGACCAACCGCAGGATATTTACATTAAATTTGTTCGTATGACAGACGCGATCAATATCGAAATAAAAACACTTGAAAAGGACCAGTACGATGCCCTTAAAGAGACCATGATCGCCTCCTACCCCAGTATGCCCGAAAGCTACTGGCAACGGGAACAGATCAACCGGCTCATCAATCTTTTTCCCGAAGGCCAGGTAGTGATCTATATAAATGGAGTAATGGCGGCCTGTGCCCTTTCCATTATCGTGGACGAAAAAAAAGTGAACAACCGGCATAATTATAAAAGCATCACAGGAAATTATTCTTTTAACTCGCACGATCCGGAGGGTGAAATTTTATATGGCATCGATGTATTCATCAAGCCCCAGTTCCGCGGCATGCGCCTGGGACGGCGTTTATATGATTACCGGAAAGAGCTGGCAGAACACCTGAACCTGAAAGGGATCGTATTTGGAGGTCGTATACCCGGGTACCATAAATATGCGCAGGAACTTACACCCAGCCAGTACATCCAGAAAGTAAAACAAAAAGAGCTGCATGATCCGGTGCTGGACTTTCAGCTCTCCAACGACTTTCACCCGGTGCGTATTATAAAAAATTACCTGCACGGCGATTTGCAGTCCAACGAATACGGCGTGCTCCTGAAATGGGATAATATTTATTATGAAGACCGGAGCGAACAGGCCTTTCCACTCAAGCGGGTGGTGCGGCTGGGGCTGATACAATGGCAAATGCGGCTTTACAAGAACATGGAGGAAATGATGACCCAGGTGGAATACTTTGTAGATACGGTTTCCGGCTACCGTTGCGATTTTGCGGTGTTCCCCGAGTTTTTCAACGCTCCGCTGATGGCAGAATACAATCATCTTTCCGCTGCCGATGCAGTAAAAGAGGTGTCAAAATACACCGCCGTTATACGGGACCGGTTTGCGGCACTGGCTATCAGCTACAATATAAATATCGTCACCGGCAGCATGCCGGAGGTAGTGGACGGCCGCCTTTACAATGTGGGCTACCTCTGCCACCGCGACGGCTCTATAGATAAATATGAAAAGATCCATGTAACCCCCGATGAAGAGCGGGTATGGGGCATGGTGGGCGGCAACCAGGTAAAGACCTTTGATACGGATTGCGGCAAAGTAGGCATCCTGGTCTGCTACGACTCCGAGTTTCCCGAGCTAAGCCGCCTGCTGGCAGATGAGGGGATGGACATTCTTTTTGTGCCTTTCCTTACAGATACACAAAACGCCTATTTCCGTGTACGGCATTGCGCACAGGCCCGCGCCATTGAAAATGAATGTTATGTGGCCATTGCCGGCAATGTAGGCAACCTGCCCCAGGTACAGAATATGGATATCCAGTATGCACAATCCATGATCCTGACCCCCTGCGACTTTTCCTTTCCTTCCAATGGCATTGAGGCAGAAGCCACGCCCAATACCGAAATGGTAGTGATCGGGGACGTGGACATCGACCTCCTGCGGCATTTACACAGGTTCGGAAGCGTTAAAAACCTGGCAGACCGGCGGAAAGATGTATATGAAGTGGTCCGGAAAAGCTAAAAAGACCTTTTTATCCAGCTACTTTCCGCTTCCGGACAGCAGTTTCACCGGCTGTTCACCGCCATTTTTCCACAGTTTGTTGATATCTTTAAAAACGCTATTTTTGCCAACCTTTTAATTAACTATCTTTTTAACATGTCAGTAATACAGAAGATCCAGGACAAATATGGCAAGGTAATGGCCGTAATTATTGGGCTTGCATTAGTCATATTTGTAGTGATGCTTGCTTTTGAGAACGGGGGCAGCCTCTTTACCGGGGATGTCCGGACGATTGGAAAAGTAAACGGGGAAAAAATTGAGTTTCCCGAATTCAGCGCTTTGGTGGAGCAGCGAACACAAATGATGCAGGCCCAGGGCATGAGCGGTGGCGAAGGCGCGGCACAACAGGCCAACGAAATGGCCTGGGGCCAGGAGGTATCGCGCATCCTGCTTTCTCAGGAATCCCAAAAGCTGGGCCTGGATGTGGGACGTAAAGAACTGAATGACCTGCTTTTTGGCGCCAACCCTCCCCAGGAGCTGGCACAGGGCTTCACCGATCCGCAAACCGGAAAATTTGATGCAGCAGCAGCGCAGGCACAGATCAACCAGATAAAATCCAAAGGAACTCCTGAGCAAAAAGCACAGATCAACCTGTTCCTGGATCAGCTGATCCTGCAACGCAAGGCTGAAAAATACGATGCCCTGTTAACAACCAGTATCAATTTTCCAAAATGGATGATCGAAAAGCAAAGTGCCGATGACGCCCTGATGTCGAAAGTATCTTTTGTTTCAGAACCCTACACCAGCGTTTCCGATTCCTCGGTAAAGATCACCGAAAGTGATATCCAGGACTATATCAACAAACATAAAACCGACTTTAAACAGCAGGAAAGCCGCAGCATTGCCTATGTTGCCTTTAATGCGCAACCCAACGGAGCCGACAGCATTGCAGCCCGGCAGCGTCTGCTGGACCTGAAGCCGGCTTTTGACAGTGCCCACAATGTAAAAGACTTCCTGGTAAGCGAAGGGATCAATAACTATTACGACGGGTTTATCAGCAGCAACCGCATCCAGGTGCCCATGAAGGATTCCATCCTCAAAGTAGGTACCGGCAATATTTATGGCCCTTATGTGGATGCGAACAACTATGCGCTTGCAAAAATTGTAGCAACCACCAATATGCCGGATACGGTAAAAGTGCGGCATATCCTTATCGGTTTAGCCACCCAGGATCCCCAGACCGGTCAGCAGATCCCTTTAAGAGATTCTGCCACTGCCCGTAAACTGGCCGACAGCCTGTTTACCGCTTTACAAAAAGGTTCCAGCTTTGACACCCTTGTGGCAAAGTTCTCTACCGATGGTGGCAGTTTACAAACCGGCGGCGTTTTCGATAACGTACCCTCCGGACAAATGACACCGGCTTTTAACGATTATATCTTTACCCACCCTGCGGGCAGCAAAGGCATTGTAAAGACGGAATACGGATACCATATTGTTGAAGTGCTCAGCACCAAAGGAAGCACAACCGGCTATAAGATCGCTTATGTAACCAAACCCATCGAAGCCAGCCAGGAAACCGATAACACGGCAAGCAATGCAGCCACGCATTTTGCGGCGCAGGCTACGGACCAAAAGACGTTTAATGCTGCTGCAGAAAAGCTGATGGCAGAAAAAGGCATCCTGAAATCTATTGCCTCCGATATTCCTCCCACCGGTGCAATGATCCAGGGCCTGGGTGCATCCCGTGCCTTTGTGAAGAACGTCTATAAGGCAGACCTGGGAGATGTGGTACAGCCCGAAAGAGTAGGCGATTACTATGTAGTGGGCCTGGTTACGGAAATCAACAAAGAAGGTACCATGAGCACCGCTAAGGCGCGTGCGCGGGTAGAGCCCCTGCTCATCAACCAGAAGAAAGCAAAGATCATTACTGATAAGATCGGGAAGGTCACTACGCTGGAAGCAGCGGCTACCGTACTGAAAAAGCAGGTTGAAACAGCCGATAGCCTGCGCTTCAATGGCCAAACACCTTCCGCTATTGGTTTTGAGCCGAAAGTGCTTGGAGCCGCCTTTAACAAGGCCAACCTGCAAAAAGTAGTGCCGGAAGCCATTGCCGGATCGCAGGGCGTTTATGTAATACGTGTAGACAATTTAATGAGTACCCCCTCACCGGCACAAAACCCGGATGAGATCCGCAGAATGCGTTATATGCAAGCCAAACAGCAGGCGCAATTCCAATCGATCCAGGCACTGCGGGAAGCGGCTACGATCAAAGACTACAGAAGTAAATTCTATTAATCGGATCGTTTCAACATATCTTTTTTACAGCCCCGCTTTGGCGGGGCTTTTTATTTGATCTTCCGGGCTGCAGAAATAAACCAGCACCGGCGTAACTTTGTTCTATCATTATGGAACCTATTATCAGAAATAAAGTAGCGGAAAGCGGGATCATTACCCTCAACCTGGAATCGTATTATCCTGCAGAACCTGTAGTGCTGTTCGACATTAAAGATTATCTCTTTATGGGCCTGATCCTGAAGGAAAAGGATTTTCGCGCAGCCCTCAAAGAGCAGGATTGGTCGGTCTATGAAAACCAGCTGGTAGGGATCGTTTGCTCCGCAGACGCCATTATACCGCTTTGGGCCTATATGCTGACCGTAAGCTACCTGCAGCCGGTAGCAAAATTTGTAAGCCTTGGAGATGAAGCTGCTATCAAAACCAAGTGGCTGCTGAAAAATATTGAGGACATTGATGCCGGTGCCTTTACCGATGCCCGCGTGGTGATCAAGGGCTGCGGCGATATTCCGGTATCTGAAGACGCATACGCCGCCATCTCTTTAAAATTGCTACCCGTGGTTAAAAGCCTGATGTATGGCGAGCCCTGTAGTACAGTGCCGGTGTATAAACGGAAATAGCTTTTATGTGAAATTTCAATAAGATAATCTGTTTTTTTTCGGTTTTCTTACTAAAATTTTACATTTCCACTATGAACATCCAACAGGAAATAAGCAGACAGGCCAATAAACCATTGCCCCGTCAATTTATTTTATCTTTATTAAACGGGTATAGTCAGCCAAATGACAAAGTGCATACACTTATAAAAGTGGCATATTAACCCCGTTAAAGAAAGGTCTTTACATTGCAGGAGAAGCTTTGCAAACAACAAAACCGTCTAAATTCTTAGTGGCCAACCACTTGCTGGGCCCGAGTTATATATCGGGCGACAGCGCACTTACCCATTATCGATTGATCCCCGAGAGAGTATTTGAAACGGTGTCTATGACCACCAAAGCTTCCAGAAATTTTAATACGGTAATGGGAGTATTCAGCTACACACATCTGGCACTTCCTTATTATGCTTTTGGAATCATCCAAACAGCTCTGCCCGAAAATCAATTTGCATTGATTGCATCTCCTGAAAAGGCTTTACTTGACAAGATCATTACAACTTCCGGCGCACTTTTCAGAAGTATTGCAGCTGCCAAAACCTATCTCCTTGAAAATTTACGTATGGATAAAGAAGCGCTAAAAAACCTGGATACCCAACAGATGAGAGAATGGCTGCATAACGCCCCAAAACAGGAAAGCCTTTCCCTTATAATACAATCAATTTCCCAGTTATGATAAAAGAATGGCTGCATGAAGTATATAACCCTTCTAATAAGGATGAAGCCCTCCAGGCACTAAGAGAAATTATGCAGGAAGTTGCGCTGGCGGGCCCTGTATACCGTACCTGTTTTTAAAAGAAAATAGCCGCTATTTATAACCCCGCCAGTGTTTCGTGTCAAAAACAAGCAGTTGACGGTGATAGGATTTAACCGGTCGGCCGTTTTGTGTTGCAGGAGACCAGCGATACGGGCAGCCCTTAAGCAGTAGCTGCTCCACCCGTTTTCCCAGCCCAAACCCGGGGTCTTTACGCACTTTGTATAAATGAAACCACCCGGATGTATCAACAATATACAGGATCTCTACTTCATAAACGCCCTCCGGAATTTTTGTTGTGACTTCCGGCGCCAGAAAAAGCCGGTCATCCAGATACCGCTGCCATAAAGAAGAATCAATAACCGCATTGGTCGAAAACCCACAGATCAAATTGCTTTCTCTTACAATATGAACCGGAACGTTCCGCTGTCCCCGGCTGCTTATTGCGCAGGTAAAAACAAACAATAAAAGAATGCATTGCCTCATCTTTACAGGACGCATAGTGTGTAGTAATCCATAAAACAGCCGGCGCACCTGAGGAAATAGAAGAAGAGCCAGGGCATTACTGATTTATAGTCGGCATAAAAAGCATGCTAGCATTTTTGGCCGGTAAAACCTGTTCTGGTACCGGATCTCCATTCCCATTTTGTAGTTATTGCCGAAGTTTGATATATCTGTTATTAACAATTTTTGGGTCTGCACAAAAGCATTCGTTAGTATCAGACGGCACTTTAAAATAGGACCGGATAAAAGACTATTGAAGTTGCAGCCGCATAAAAAATGGAAGTTTTTTCTGCTACTACTTGTTAATACACCATCAGAACCACCCTTTTCTTTTAAAGATCAGCAGCATCCAGATGGGGATCAGGATCATGGCCGTAACGGCGATCCAGAAACCAAAATGCTGGTTGGTGAGGGGGAGCACGTTAAAATTCATTCCAAAGATCCCACCGATCACCGTTGCCGGCGCAAGCAGGCAGGTTACAATAGCCATAACCTTCATTACTTCATTCATCTTCAGGTTCACGTTGCTCAGGTAGAGGTCCTGCATACCGGTAAGCATATCCCGGTAGTTATCTACCAGGTCAATGGCCTGCACAATATGATCATACACGTCTTTATAATAACGCTCATTCAATTCCGTCAGCAGCTCGCTTTCGCTTTTGATCAACCCGCCGATCACCTCGCGTACCGGGTAAATCGTTCTTTTTAAAACGATCAGTTCTTTGCGCAGGGAATTAATATAAGCCAGCGTCCGCTTGCTGGCGCTGCGGATGATCTCTTCCTCCAGGTCTTCGATCTCATCTCCCAGTTTGTCCATTACAATAAAATAATGGTCTACAATAGTATCCAGCAGGGTATAATACAGATAGTCCGCTTCTTTGGTCCGGGTCTTACTGGCAGGCAGTTTCAGCCGCCCCCTCAATGCCGTAAATACATCCCTGTTGAGATCTTCCTGGAAGGTGATCACAAAATTACGGCCCAGCACCAAGCTGATCTGTTCCTGGTCCACGGATTTTTTCTGCTCGTTGTAATAGAGCATATTCACCAGGCAGAAAAGGATATCATCCACTTCATCCATTTTAGCCCGCTGGTCAACGCTCAGGATATCTTCCTGCAACAAAGGGTGAATGCCATAGCGGGCACCTACCGTTTCCACGTCTGATTTACGCAACCCGTCAATATTGACCCATACGATCTTATTGCTTTCCTTTAGTGCCAGCGCCTCCTGTAAAGAAATGTCCTTTCGCTCTTCTATACTTTCTTTACTATAACAATACGCTGTAATGATCACCTGTTGCGCTTCTTCCCTTTTGGGTACAACTGTCGGGTTAACAGACAGGATCTCCCGGGTCCGTTCTGTACCAAAAAGCTCAAACAGGTTGGGGAGAAAAAGATACTTCAAATATTTTTCCGGACGCATCTTCATACAGGAAAGATAGGTATTTTAATGCACAACAAAACCGGGCGTACCCGTGCTGGCACATAACATTTGAGGGTTCTTCCGATTTTTGCGGATATCGCATATAATGAATACCCGGGTAATATTATGGTCTGCGTAATGCTGTGCAATCTCCGGTGAGCCATAAGATCCTCAACACAGTTCCGCTGTTCTTTTCTCACGGATTCCACAGACGTGCACAGACCTCTAAGCTTCTGTGTAAATCCGTGCAATCCGTGAGCAATAATCGCTACCC
>NZ_FMZO01000035.1 GCF_900101395.1 Niabella drilacis
CCAGCAGGTACTTCACCCGGAAGTACTGCCTGTTTCTGCAACTGGGCCTTATGGGTTTCAAGCTCCAGTATCAACAGCGATATTTCCTCCAGACCGGCTTCCACACACCGAAGCCGCCACTCTTTTTCTACCACCCACTGCGGATGAAGCTTCTTTTCCCGGGCATTCAGCATTGCGATCTCTAACTCCAGCCCCTTTACGGGGTCGGGACCTGTTTGGGGCAAGGGGGCTGCCACGTTACGGGCATGGTCCAGCTCCAGTTCTTTTGACCGGATCTTCTCCCCCATTGCGGCTATTGCATCCAGCCGGCGTTCTATCTGCAGCTCAAGGCCCAGCTTTTTCCACTGCAGGGTCTTTTGCTGCCGGTACGCCTGCTTCAATACAGCATCGCATTGCGGGATTTCGGTAAGGTGACTGAGAAGGGTTAACATAACAACTGGTTTTGGGGTGTATTATCCATTTAAGGTACAACCGCCAGCCCCCCTTTGCGTCAATAAAAAGCACCTTAACAATTGATTAACGCAACAAGCGGTTCTTAATGATCCACTTTCCCGGCACACAAAAACTAATAAGCTGTTTATCAACCTGTTCAAATTTGCCACTCCCAACCCGGAATTGCCTTTATTTAATTAAAGTATTTTATAATGTGTACTGCCCGCACATGGAGGGGCCTGAAACCCTTGAAAAAAGACAGCAACAGCCATCGAAAGGCCGCTTAGCAGTTCGCTTCCAGATATCAAATGCCGCCAGGTAAACCGGTACTGTGTAAAACTCACACGCCCGGTAAGCGTGTTTTTCAAAAGGCTTTTGAGAACCCCGGGGAACGGCGCATGTAACTTCACGCTTTGTTAATTTCCCGAATAAAAGAAGGGCCGTATCAAAAGCCTTTATTCCGTTTGCCGTTCCGGGCAGAACAGCCTTATGTCTAAAGCAGCTTTTGATACAGCCCCCATTCCCATCCAGATCCATGGGATCTGTCCTTTACACCCTGGTATTAAGGCACCAGCGCTTTGTTATACAGCAGCTGGTGCAGCTGAAACATTTTTTCCATGGGAAACTTTAACACTTTACGATCATAGGTAAACAAGCCATTGGTCTCAATTTCCACATCCGTGGTCTGTGTATATACAGCGGCCGACAAGCCCCATTTTATCAGATCGGGGATCGACCGGATCATTTCGCTGTACTGTGCAAATAGTTTCTCATTGTCATCAAAGGACCGGTATCCCCAGTTTCCCTTATCGAGCCAGAGATGTTCTTTGACCGGTAATCCCAATCCCCCGAATTCGCCCAACACCAGTATCTGATTTTGTCCGTATACTTCCGGATCGGGCATGGAGGGGCCCGGATAGTAATGGAGGTCTACCACCGGGCTAACACCGATAAAGAAATTTCCCCCGCTCATACCATTCACCAGTCTCGACGGATCATATTGCATCGTCCATTCAACGATCTCTTTTGTTTTAAACTGCCCCCAGGCTTCATTAAAAGGCACCCATACAACGATTGACGGATAGTTGTGCAGTTCATCCATAATCGCTTTCCATTCTTTACGGTAAATTGCTTCTGATGCTGCGGACCGGTTCCTGTCAAACACCAGTCCCGGTACCTGCGATTTGAGCTGGTGCGCATCATCCACTTTTTTTCCTTCCGGCATTTTTACCCGGAGCTGCTGCGACCAAATGTTGCCCCCCCTGTCGCCACTGGGCATATCCTGCCAAACCACGATGCCCAGTTTATCGCAGTAATAATACCAGCGTGCAGGCTCTATCTTTATGTGTTTCCGGATCATGTTGAATCCAAGGGCCTTTGTTTGCTCAATATCAAATTTAAGTGCTTCGTCCGTGGGGGCGGTATACAGTCCATCGGGCCACCAGCCCTGGTCCAGCGGTCCGTACTGGAAAAGGAACTGGTTGTTAAGCATCATCCGCTGAATGCCGCTGGCATCCTTTGCCATGGAAATTTTGCGCATTCCAAAATAGGAACCGGCTTCATCAATGATCTTTCCTTTTCTTTTTACCGCTACTTTCAGATCGTACAAAAAGGGCGTTTGAGTAGACCATAATTTAGGATCAGGGATCCGGAGCATGATATTATTACCATCCGCAGCAGTCTGGCTCGCAACCTGTTTTTTACCATCCCAGGCCGATATACTGATCTCATCCCCCGGCTGAAGGTCTACTACATTTACAGAAACCTGCAGTTGCTGCTGATCCACATCCGGCGTTTGCTTTGTGGACCGGATATAGGTTCCGGGCACATTTTCGAGCCACACTGTTTGCCAGATGCCGGTTACCGGCGTATACCAGATGCCATGAGGGTTTTTTACCTGTTTGCCTGCGGGCTGCGGCCCTTCATCTGTCGGATCCCATACACGCACAGCAATGGATTGCGATGCACCCTTTTTCAACGCCTCTGTAATGTCTATTGAAAAAGGATCATATCCCCCTTCATGTGCTCCCACTTTGATCCCGTTCACATAGATCTGCGCTGCCCAATCTACGGCTCCGAAATGCAGCAGTACCCTTCCTTTACGCATGGACGCAGGTATTTCAACAGTACGGTTGTACCACAAGATACTATCTTTCCCCACCGTTCTGCCAACACCGCTCAATGCGGATTCAATAGCATAGGGTACCAGGATATTGCCATTGTATTGTGCCGGTACCGCATCAGCATCGCTTTTGGGTAATACCGTGTATTGCCACAGGCCGTTTAAGTTCTTCCAGTTATTACTCCGGGTAAGCTGCGGACGCGGGTATTCCGGAAGAGGGTTGGCGGCATTCACTTTTTCGGCCCACCGGGTTTTAATCTTTCCTTCTACAGGCTTCCACTGAGCGTTCACATTTGCTGCGCTTACAGCCGCAACAAAAAAAAGAGACCATACTGTTTTTTTCACTTGATTGTTGATTGTTGTTTAAAAATATCAATCTTCCTGGGTTTGCCTGCAATCGTATCGGGCAACCGGATCCGTTCAAAAATACAAATCCCCCGCAGAAAAACGAAGCGCTTTCGCCTAATTGTTTCAACAAACGGCTGCTAAACCCAGCAAACGGCCGGCGCAGCGGCTGGGTCGCTGTAAATGATGCCGGCTATATGGTATTCTCATTTGCAAATGTATCATCTCCGGGAAGCGCTTATAAACGCCCGGAGTCTGTTGGCCCACATCGCTAAATTGGAAAAGTAAAACAAAAAAATAAAGTACTTAAATTAAGAGCCTGTTTAAATTTTATTGATGGAATTTATTATGAAGCTATTTTGGAGCGAAACAAGGAAAATTTTGCAGGCATAGTAGGCCACTATGGCGAAAAATTTAACGCAGTTGCAGCCCAAAACAGCCATAATAAAGCCATTGAATGAATTTTAAACAGGCTCTTAAAGCGCCCCCCTTGTGGGGAGCGCCGTTAAAAACCGGTATACAGATCTAATGTACGTTCAGTTGTTTGGATGCTTCTTTTTTCTCAAGGTTCACCACGCCGGTGGTGCCACCGCCTTTCAGCGTCAGTTCTACCGGGACATTGGTTTTCCAGCCCCCCCGGGTAAAGTCGGGAATATCCACACTGGAAGAGCGTTTGGCAATGGACCTGCCGCTTAACGGGAAGATGCAGCTCCAGGCCACGCCGTCGTATACGTCCTGGTCCAGCGGAAGGCCGTTACGCAGACAGTCGATCAGCCTCCAGTCCATCATAAAGTCCATACCGCCGTGGCCACCGATCTGTTTGGCAAGGTCGCCGATTTTCCGAACGATCTCGGGGGTATATTGATCGTAGAGTTTTTTCAGTTCATCTTCTTTGATCCACTCATGACCAAAGGCAATGCGCTCCGGATCGGGCCATTTCTGTGCTACACCTTTGGTGCCGCTCAGGAGGTGGATACGGGAATACGGGCGCGGCGAAGTTACGTCATGCTGGATCATGATGGTTCTGCCTTTATTGGTTTTAATGGTAGTGGTGTTCATATTTCCGCGGTATGGTTTGCCTACGAACTGCTGAAAGTAAGAATCCTTAGCAGCAAGATCTTTTGCCATCTGTCCCATCTGGAAGTCGTTGCTGGATACGGATACCAGCCAGTCCATTTTGTCGCCGCGGTTAATGTTCATACACTGCGCCACGGGGCCAAGACCGTGTGTGGGGTACAGGCAACCGTTGTGTTCATAATTCTGACGGAGGCGCCACATGTTCTGGTAACCGGTATCTTTTTTAAAGTTGAGATCCCGCAGGTCGTGAATATACGCGCCTTCGGCATGCACCAGCTCGCCGAACATACCCTGGCGGGCCATATTAAGGGTCAGCAACTCGAAGAAATCGTAGCAGCAGTTTTCGAGCATCATACAATGTTTGCGGGTACGTTCGGAGGTTTCCACCAGTTTCCAGCAATCATCCAGGGTGAGTGCAATGGGCACTTCGGAAGCCGCGTGGCAGCCATTTTCCATAGCAAAAAGGGCCATGGGCGTGTGAAGGTTCCAGGGCGTGGTAATATACACCAGGTCCGGCTTTTCTTTGAGGATCATATCCTTCCAGCCATTTTCGCCGGAATATTCCTTCGCAGCAGGGCGGCCGGATTTCTGCACAATGGCGTTGGACCGGGTGGCGCGTTCGGGGATCAGGTCGCAAATAGCCACGATCTCAACGCCGTCGATATGCGACATACGCTGCACCGCACCCGGACCGCGCATTCCCTGCCCTATGAATCCGATACGCACTTTATCGATCTTGGGAGCCCGATAGCCGCACATATTAAAACGGGCAGCACTTTTTTCCAGTTCATAAGAGCGTTGCATGGCTTCATCGTTGATGGCAAATGCCGGCAGGTCAATGGCAAGCGCACCAGCTCCTACAGCAATGTTTTTAAGAAAACTTCTTCGGTTACTCATAATGGAAGTATTTTGTTATTTAGTAGAACCATAAAAATACCCATTAATGCATCACCAATATACCGCCCCTGTTGTGCAAACGATTGTGCAACATCTTAATAATGCAGCAGCTGTTTACCTGTAAGCCCGCACCGGACCGGGCTGCCGTTTTTTGAAGCGGCGACTGTCCTTCCTGCCTGCAACGCCTGCCGTTCCGGGGTCCGGGCCACCTGCTGCGATCTCCCATTGCGTGTTTCTGCAGGATCGAATGAACAAAAAGAATCATCTGTATAAAAAGCCGGAACCTGTCACTAAAATAGGTGACACGGATAAATCAGCACATATTAAAAACAAATCCCATTTATTTGTATCTTTGATCCATCGATAGCTTTCTAAATATTAATCCCGATGACGAAAACTTACACAGTCCCTACTTATCCCGAATTTGAACACGCCCCTGCTACATTGAATAAATATATTGAAGCATCCGGCATTTTTACCATTATGCTCAAAACGGGCGCTATCGTGCATTTCAGCCCGGGCAACGCGGAAGCCTTCCGGAAATGGCTGACAGAACATAGTATACCGGATATACGCACTCAGCACCGAAACCTGCAGGATTGATCCTGTTCAACATAATGTTTTCACGGTTAGCGAGGGCCGGTTTTGTCCAGAACAGGCCCGTTTTAAGTTCATGCCGGACAGATCACGCTTTTGTTCCCCGTTCCGATTCCGTTCCGAACATTCGGAACAGGATCCGGGTTCATTCCCATATCTCCACTCCCGCCCGAATGTCCGCTTAGCTAAAAGCTGAAAACTAAGAATAAAAAAAAATCCCGGCAATTGCTTACCGGGATCACTTTTTGCTATTGGCGATTATTTACTTCACTTCTTCAAAGGGAACATCTGTTACATCATCAGCGCCCCCGGTATTTCCACCCTGCTGACCATTGTCGCCAGGCTGGCCTGCATGGGCCTGGGCTCCTGCATCGGCACCCTGCCCCGATTTATAGATATCTTCACTGGCGGCGGTCCAGGCAGCGTTCAGTTCTTCACTAGCCTTATCAATAGCGGCAATATCCTGCTGTTTATGTGCCTCTTTCAATTTGGCAACCGCTCCTTCAATCACCGATTTTTTATCTGCAGGAACCTTGTCCCCATATTCTTTCAGCTGTTTTTCGGTCTGGAATACCAGGCTGTCTGCAGCATTCAGTTTGTCGATCTTTTCGCGCTCTGCCTTATCGGTAGCTTCGTTGGCTTTGGCCTCTGCTTTCATTTTCTCTACCTCTTCCTTACTTAAACCGCTTCCTGCTTCGATATGGATCTTTTGCTCTTTACCGGTTCCTTTATCCTTGGCCGTTACATGCATGATACCGTTGGCATCAATATCGAAGATCACTTCGATCTGCGGTACACCTCTCGGTGCCGGCGGAATGCCATCCAGGTTAAAGATACCCAGGCTCTTGTTGTCTTTGGCCATGGAGCGCTCACCCTGCAATACATGGATCTGTACACCGGGCTGGTTATCGCTGGCGGTAGAGAACACTTCCGATTTCTTTGTAGGAATGGTCGTATTGGAAGGGATCAGGGTAGTCATTACACCGCCCATGGTTTCGATACCCAGAGAAAGCGGGGTAACGTCCAGCAGCAATACATCCTTTACCTCCCCGGTTAATACAGCGCCCTGGATAGCGGCCCCAACGGCTACCACCTCATCCGGGTTTACACCGCGGTTGGGTTTTTTACCAAAGAATTTTTCTACAATTTCCTGCACTTTGGGAATACGGGTGCTACCACCTACCAGGATCACTTCATCGATCTCTGAAGGATTCATACCTGCATCTTTCAGCGCCGCTTCGCAGGGTTTTAAACAACGGGAAAACAGGTTGTCTGCCAGTTGCTCAAATTTAGCGCGGGTCAGTTTTTTTACCAGGTGCTTCGGCACTCCGTCAACGGCTGTGATATACGGCAGGTTGATTTCGGTTTCGCTGGAAGAGGACAGTTCGATCTTTGCCTTTTCAGCAGCTTCCTTCAAACGCTGCAGAGCCATCGGGTCTTTGCGCAGGTCAATGGCTTCTTCTGATTTAAACTCCTCAGCCAGCCAGTCCATAATCACTTTATCAAAATCATCCCCACCCAGGTGTGTATCCCCGTTGGTAGATTTTACTTCAAATACACCATCGCCCAGTTCCAGTACAGAGATATCGAAGGTACCGCCACCCAGGTCAAACACGGCAATCTTATGATCTTTGCCGCCTTTATCAAGCCCGTAAGCCAATGCGGCAGCTGTAGGTTCATTTACAATCCGGCGTACGGTTAAGCCGGCAATTTCACCGGCTTCTTTGGTTGCCTGGCGTTGTGCATCGTTAAAGTAAGCCGGAACGGTGATCACCGCTTCGTTCACTTCCTGGCCCAGGTAATCCTCGGCTGTTTTTTTCATCTTTTGTAATACCATGGCAGAAATCTCCTGCGGGGTATACAAACGCCCGTCAATATCGATACGAACGGTATTATTGTCACCCTGTGCAACTTTGTAGCTCCAGTGGCTGATCTCTTCAGAAACCTCGTCAAAACGGCGGCCCATAAAACGCTTTACAGACATGATCGTGTTTTGCGGGTTGGTGATCGCCTGCCTTTTTGCAGGATCCCCTACTTTACGTTCGCCGTTTTTCAAAAATGCAACAACAGATGGGGTTGTACGGCGCCCTTCATCGTTGGCAATCACCACAGGCTCGTTACCTTCCATTACCGCAACGCAGCTGTTGGTGGTCCCTAAGTCAATACCAATAATTTTACCCATAATATTTAAATTTCTCCTTTTATTAAAAATTACCACATTTTGTGGCAGTTATTAGCTTTCAATGATTATGCCGCAGTAATCAAATATGCAAAAATGTCAGAAATCTGGCTAAAATGCTGCCGGATGACATACTCCTGTCATTTTACACGTTCAGCAGGAAAAGTTTTCTATTTTAGCGCTTCATTTTGAACTATGAAGCCTGTTTTTTCTCTTTTATGGATCCTGGTATTTACGGTTATTGCCCGGGGGCAAACCATCAATACCCCGGCCCCGGTCCTTTCTGCACCCGAATATCCTTCTGTTGCCATACCGGAATCGGAACTGAACATCCCCGTCCTGGTTGACCTGGCCCCATTTTTTGCCCTGGCCAATAAAAAAGTGGATACGCTGTTCACATCGCCAAAGTTTCCAAACGAATGGGTACAGGAGGGCTGCGATACCCGTTATAAATACAGCTTCCGGCGGGGACCGCTGCAATTCAGCCTGAACAACACAACGCTGGATATTTCTTTCACCGGCTATTACAAGATCATCGGTTCTACCAGGGCCTGCGTCAACGGCAAGGCTCTTACCCCCTGGACCCCCGCCTGCCAGTGTGGTTTTGATGAAGGCGAGCGCAAGGTAAAAGTGGGGTTTTCCGTGGCTATTTCGCTCCTTACCAATTATACCATTAAAATGCAGGTAACCCGCAAGGAGCCGGAACCGGTTGACAAATGTACCGTCTGCTTCTGGGGGCAGGATATCACCGGTGTAATCATGGATGCGCTGAAAAAGGAGCTGGATATTTCCAGGGCCGACCTCGAAAAGAACTATGGCCGTACGGATCTGAAGCCCTATTTTCAAACCTTGTGGAACCAGCTGAATACGCCCTACAACATTAATAATATGGGGTGGCTGCAGATCAACCCGCAAAAAGTACGCATCAACAGTATTCATACAACCGGTAACCAGCTGCAGATCAGCGTGGGGCTGGCAGCCAAACCGGTGGTACGGTTTGAAAAACCGGGCACCGTTACCGCACCCGTTCCGCATATCAGCAACTTCAGCAGGAACCGGGGCTTCCAGGTTTATACAGACCTGGTGATGAACTATGATTCGCTTAGCCGCATCCTCACCAGCCAGATCGCCGGAAAGGAGTTCACCTTCAGCAAAGCGTTCATTAAAAAAAGATTCATCTTCCTGGAGTGCAGATTATTGGGCAGCCGCGATAACCGCCTCATCATGCAGGTCAAATTTACCGGCAGCAACGACGGGTACTTTTACGTAACCGGTAAACCGCTCTATTATGCCGATTCTAAAACCTTGCAGGTTGCCGATGTGGATTTCGATATCCGGTCGCGCGATGCCCTGTTAAAAACGGCGGACTGGCTGTTTTCGAAAAAGATCACCGGCGAAATTGAAAAAATGGCCAGATATGACCTGGGCACGCTCCTGGCAACCGCCGCAACCAATATCAACCAGCAGCTCAACCGGCAGTTTATGAAAGGTATCAGCGGTTCAGGAAATGTAAAGGACATTACCGTAGCCGGTATCTTTCCCCAGGCGGACTGGCTGGCGGTGCGCGCCTATTGCAGTGGTGCGTTTTTGCTGAATGTAGCGGGGCTGGATCTTTGATGGTTTCAGATCTGACGTTAGAGCCGTGGGCTTGCCTCGGTGGGGTTTCTTTGGTTCAATGTTCAAAGTTTAACGTTAGAGCCCTGTTTCACATCACAAGGATCACTCTTTTATCTGAAATCTGAGGTCACTGGTGTCCGCTTCAAAATTATCCGATTGCCTCAAACCCCAACACCAATGGTTTGAGGTTCACGTTTTGTACCTGATGCTCCTTCACTATTGACCATCGACTATTGACCATCGACTATTGACCATCGACTATTGACCATTGACTATTGACCATCGACCATCGACTATTGACCATTGACCATCGACTATTGATACTAATCAAATCCGGTCTCATACCCGGTATTCCATGAGCCACTGACGATGAACCATTACCTGTTTCCGTTATCCGGTGAAGACCCGGAATCAGACCGGTCATCTTCCAGGTAAGTAGGTTCCGGCACCCGTTTAAAGCTGAAATGCCGCTGTGCCAGGTAGCTCAGGAGCACTACCACCACCGTGGTGCCGATCTGGGCAAATACCGGGTAGATCCCGCAGACTTCTACCAGGAACTTCAGCAGCACCAGGTTAACGGTAAGATTAAATACACAGACCAGCAGGTACCGGAACAACTGCACGCGCCCTTTGATCTTACTGTCATCAAACACCACGTATTTCATCAGGAAGAATCCGACCAGGAAACTCACTACAAAGGACATGGCCAGTGCCGCAACGTGCGACTTCAGCGCATAAAAGCCGAAATGAAAGTCCTGCCCCCGCAAAATGAATTTATAAGTAATATAGTAGGCCAGCAGCCCCAGGAACGTATTGCCCGCCCCGGAAACCGCATACCGGAAAGTTTGCAGCGGCATGAACCGCCTGAACACCGGATAAAAAAAATCGATCAACGGGAGGATCCGGTCCCTTGCACTGTGCAGATGTTGCCTCATCGGCGGCGAAGATATTCCTTATTAGCATGATTTCTGCGGCCGTGTTCCTTATTTTTGCATCAAAATTGTTAAGAATGAGCATTGTAGATACGTTGAGACCGATTGTTGCGGACGCATTAAAAGAATTGTATCAAAGAGAGCTGCCCCCTTCGTCGATCGCTATAAACAGTACCAAGCCCGAATTTGAGGGAGACTATACCGTTGTATTATTTTCCTTTATCAAAGAACTGAAGAAAAAACCGGAAGACCTGGGCGCGGAGATCGGCCAATACCTGGTGGATCATCACCCGGGCCTGATCCGCTCGTTCAATGTGATCAAGGGTTTTCTGAACCTGAGCATTGCAGAAAATTTCTGGATCAGCTTTCTGAATACGCATTATAAAGATCCCTCGCTGGCCAGGGAGGAGCAACAGGCCTCCAGGGTAATGGTGGAATACTCCTCTCCCAATACCAACAAACCCCTGCACCTGGGGCATCTGCGCAATAATTTCCTGGGCTGGTCTATTGCCGAGATCCTGAAAGCAACCGGCAGCGAGATCCGCAAATGCTGCATCTCCAACGACCGGGGCATTCATATTTCAAAGTCGATGGTGGCCTGGCAGCTCTATGGCAATGGTGCCACACCGGAATCCACCGGCATTAAGGGCGATCACCTGGTGGGCGACTACTATGTATTGTTTGGCGTAAAGCATAAAGAACAGATGGCGGTGCTTATGGAACAGGGCATGAGCAAAGAAGAGGCTGAAAAAAATGCACCGGTCATGAAGGCCGCACAGCAAATGCTGGTAGACTGGGAGAACGGGGATGCGGACGTGATCGCGCTCTGGAAAAAAATGAACAGCTGGGTGTATGCCGGGTTTGACCAGACCTACCAACGCATTGGTACCGACTTTGATAAGATCTATTATGAAAGCGACACCTATATATTAGGGAAGCAATTCGTGGAAGAAGGATTGAAAAACGGGGTTTTCTTCAAAAAAGAAGACGGCAGCGTGTGGATCGATCTTACCGCAGAAGGACTGGATGAGAAGCTGGTACTGCGGAAAGACGGCACAGCCGTTTATATTACCCAGGACCTGGGACTGGCCGATGAGAAATATAAAGACTTTCCTTACGACCAAAGCATTTATGTAATTGCCGATGAGCAGAACTACCATATGAAGGTATTACAGCTCATCCTGCAAAAGCTTCATAAGCCCTATGCCGGGGGTATTTACCATATGAGCTACGGCATGGTGGAATTACCCAGCGGGCGTATGAAAACCCGCGAGGGCACGGTAGTGGATGCAGACGACCTGCTGGATGAGCTGGTGAAAGTTGCAGCTGCCAAAACCGAAGAGCTCGGCAAGGTAAAAGATTTCTCCGGAACCGAGCTGAAAGAGCTGTACGATACCATTGCACTGGGTGCACTGAAATTTTTCCTGCTGCGGGTAGATCCCAAAAAACGGATGGTATTTAACCCCGAAGAGAGTATCGATTTCCAGGGCTTTACCGGTCCGTTCATCCAATACACGCATGCGCGTATCAAATCCATTTTACGCAACGAGCCATTGGCAGAAGGTGTAGCAGATCCGGATCAGCTGGAGCCGCTGGAAAGGGAACTGATCATTTTGCTGGAACAGTTCCATACCCAGGTGCAACAGGCGGCCGGTGAACACAACCCCTCCCTGCTGGCGATCTATGCCTTCAGCGTGGCAAAACTGTTCAACAGTTTTTATACAGCCCACTCTGTCCGCAATGCCGCAACCCCGGAAAAGAAAAGCCTGCGGCTAAAGATCTGCTCTCTTACAGCAGCAACTATTGCCGCTTCAACGGCATTACTCGGCATCCGGGTACCGGAACGGATGTAGTCCGCTACAAAGATTATAAGACACGGAGAGAGGCTTAACTTAAGCGCATCTCCGTGTTTTTATTTTAAGCGGCGACACAGGAAAGCAAGGTGCCCGTTCTATCTCTTGCAAAGCGCTGCCCTGTTTTTCCATGTTCTGTAAATCGTTCCTGTTTGCAGGCAAAGCGGGTCAGACGTTCGTCATAAAAGCATTAAAATGCAACCGGTCTTTCTGGCCTTTTTTTACTTGGAGTTTTCGTGACTCTATGACACTAATTGTTAAAAACATTTAACGCAGAACGACAGCAGTATTTCTTTAAAAATGGAGTCCTACCGGAAAATATTTCCCGTATGCGCAAACAACTGTTCCTGGCTGCAATGCCGGCGCTCCTTTTGTGCTCCTGCTCCGGCAGTAAAGTACTTCCTGCAGAATCACTTCATATGGATGCCGCCACCACCCGCGATTATCCTTCCAGGTTTTATGACGATCATACCCGGATCCGCTACGACTTCCGGAACGACGACCAGTACCTCTATGTGATCCTGGAGACCGACAACCCCACTGCCCGGATGCGGATGCTGCGGGAGGGCGTAAAAATATATTTTCCCCCTGCGGGATCAAAAAGCGAGACCCGGTTTGTAGAGTATCCCTTTCATACAGGCGGCGGCCCTGCTGCCGGACCACAAAAACCCAAAGCCTCCACCCGTATGGATCAGCAACGGGAAATGCCGGAGCAACCGGCCGGTGACCGGGATTATACTTTCTTTTATAAACAGGCGCGGTTCACCAATAATGGAAAAACGGCACTGCTGGATCCGGCAGATAACGCCCCCGGTACTATTCACTTTAAAGCAGCCAACGAACCGGATGGCTTTTTCAGGTACATAGTATCTATCCCTAAAAGCCAGCTCATGATCAGTAAGAACCGCACAATTATCGGCATCCGGGTACCTGAAATGAAACGGCAGGGCAATACCTATCCCGGACATGATGAACCATCCACCCGTATGAGCGCCGGCGGCAGACGTGGAGGCCATGCAGGTGGCGGGGGTATGCGTGGTGGCGGTATGCACAACCGGGGCGCCGGAGCCGAGGGGATGAACCACAACCAGGAAGATGCAGGCGGCAAAATAGACTGGTGGTATAAGATCACATGGAACTCCTGACCCCGGAGTTCCTGCGGGCAGCCATATCTAAATCGGGTCAAAAGAGCGGACCCAGGCACTGTAACTGCCCCCGTGTTTCCGGCAAAGTGCTAAATCAGATGCTTTGCCCTTGAGGTTCTTGCTGCTGACCGATAAATTGATTAGATTTACGGTATTCTTATACAGAACAACACTTAATAAGCCAAACAACCATGCTTACCAGACCTGTCATTTGCCTTATCCTGGCCCTGGCCTGCAACAAGCCGGGAAAAGCACAACAACCCGTACCTGTAAGGGAAAAGCTATACCTGCATACCGACAAAAATGACTACCTGGCGGGCGATACCATCTGGTACAAACTCTACTTAACAGAGGCCCTGTATCACACCCCTTCGTCCAAAAGCGGTGTTGCGTATGTTGAACTGATCGACGAAAGCAGAAGGATCATCCGCCGTTACGCCCTTCATACCCTTGCCGGTACCGGATTGGGCGAATTTGCCACAGATACCCTGTTCAATCCCGGTAAATATATCATCCGAGCTTATACCCGGTGGATGCGGAACTTTGGTGACAGCCTGCTTTATGAAAAAGAGATCTCCCTGAGCAGGAGACAACAACAATGGTTCATTGCAAACAAGGAAGTCAGGATAGAAGAAGGCCAAAACCAGTCAACAGTCAACCTGACCTTTACATTAAAAGACAACCACCATCAACTGCTAAAGGACCTTACATCCCAGATATTCATTACGGATAAAACGGGACGCCTGATCCGGAAGGAAGGTTTCAATACCGGTGCCGGAGCAAGGGTAACGGTTCGTTTTCCCATATCCAATCTTACTGATATTATTTACGCGGGTATCGGCGATACACCATCGCAGCTTTTGGCCCGGTTCCCGGTTACACTGAAAAAAGGTCCGGATCTCCAGTTCATGCCCGAAAGCGGTCACCTGGTTGCTGGCATAGAAAACACGGTTGCGTTCAAAGCCGTCAATGAGAACGGAAAGCATAGCTCTTTAAGTGGTTCGGTCGTTGATCAGTCAGGCCAGGTCATCACCCATTTTACACCCCTGTATAAAGGCATGGGCGTTTTTAAACTGGTGCCGCAACCGCAGGGTATATATACCGCGCTGCTGGCAAACGGGCAACGGATTCCCCTGCCCGCCGTAGAAATGAATGGCACCCTTGTCCATGTAAACAACAACCACTCGTCCGGCAATGTCGAGATCCTTATAAAAGGGAGCGGAACCGCGCTCAATAAAAGCTATTTCCTGACCGTTCAGCAGCGGGGATACGAAGTATATAAAACAAAAATCGATCTTACAGCCACTACCCCGGGCATTGCCATTGAAAGATCCGGCTTCCTGAGCGGTGTGGCCTCCGTAAACCTGCTGGCCGAAAACGGGCAGGTATTAAATGAACGTGCATTCTTTATCAATCATCAGGACCCCCTCTCATTAAATTTCAGTACAGATAAAAGAGCCTACCACAAAAGAGATAGCGTATCATTAAAACTTACCGTCCGTAATGCAGAAAACCTCCCGGTTGCCGGCAGCTTTTCCATTGCTGTTACCGACGATGGGCAGGTAGCCCGGAACAGGGAACAGGATCCCAGCATCCTGACTTACCTTTTGCTGCAATCCGATCTGAAAGGGCCCGTCGAAACACCCGGCTATTATTTCAGCAATACCGGTGACAGTATTGCCCGCGCGGCAGATGCGCTGATGCTGACCCAGGGCTTTGTAAGGTACCAGTGGGACAGCACTGCCTTTCAATATGAGGCCGAGCCCGAATTTGTCATAAAAGGAAGGATTATCAAAGGAATCAACAGCGGCGCAAAAGCCGTAAAAGTAGGACTGGTAGGCACCCAGAAAGATGGAAGTCCCCTCATGCTCCTGGCCCAGACCGATGACAAAGGAGACTTTGAATTCAACAATATTCCCCCCTTTGAATCTTCGGCCTTTGCCGCCATCGTGATGGGCGGTGATCTGAAAAAACTGGGCAAAGGGGTTCAGTTCTATTATAAAGCAGACACCGCCGGTACCGGATCCCTGGCCTTTACCGATGACGACGGCGCAAAGGAGCCGGTCATCATCAGTAATATAGCGCTTGCAGAACAGGAAGCCCTTTCGCAATTAGCGGCAGACAGCACCCTCCTCGAAAACGTGGTGGTCACTGCAAAAAAAGCCATCCGGAATTCTGAAAACCTGAATGGCCCCGGTGGAGCAGACCAGGTGATAACCGAGGCGGAAATCAGGACTCAATACGGCAAAAAAAAGACCCTGCTGGACTTACTGCGGGAAAAGATCAAAGGATTCAGCTTTGACGGGAGCATCGTATATATGACCGACCCCACGGGGAAAAAAAGTCCTGTCCGGCTAAAAATATATATGGACGGCATAGACTTTGAAAGAGCATCACTCTCTTCCACAGAAAACATGTTTCCGCTATCCGGAACCCCGGAAGCAAAAAACCTCCGGGACCGGGCGATGCTGAAAGCAACAAGTGGAGAATCGGCCTGGGTACGTGATTTAAACAGTTTTGATATGGCGGATATAGCAGGCATTGAGGTGATGTATTCGCCCAAATGGTCGGCGGCATACAAGAAACGCTTTTTAACTTACGGCGAAATGACGCTTGCTATGCAGTTTGTCTTTATTGAGATCACTACCTACCGTGGCCAGGGTGGTTATCAAAAGGCCAATATCGGCAAGAACTATCTGTTTCCCCAGCCATTCCACTATGGAAGGACCTTCTACGCACCCCGGTATGGCAAAGCAGAAGGAGTGAATGCTGCGGCAGACTTCCGGTCTACCGTTTACTGGAACGGCAACGTGGTCACCGACGAAAAAGGAGAAGCCGTCCTGCACTTTTATACAGGCGATCATCCGGGTACCTATACGATCTGGGCAGAGGGGATGGACCTTCAGGGGAACGCCGGCATGCAGGCAGAAAAGGTACCCGTACAGGAAGAGTAGCGCACCGCTTACTGCACTGTTCCCGGCATGATGGCGATCTGTTCCAGGGCCTGTAATCCATCACTGATCAGTTTGGCCAATGCAGGCCGCTCCCTTTTCAGCCGGAGCAGATCGGCTTCGATCTGCTGCCGCAGGGCGTTGTCCGGATCCCGGTCCTTCAATACCTCCAGGATCTCCAAAGCGCAAAGCCAGTCATCCGTATACAGCTCGCGCAGCTGGTTCCACACGGCTTTCAGCAGCACAGGGGCCGATCGTCCTTCGCGCACATCGCGCACCTGCCGGTAGAGTTGATGCAAAGCCTTTGTTTGCGCATCATAGGCAGAACGGGGCATTTCTCCTGGCACTGCCGTTACCTCGTCATAGGCATCCTTATCTGCGGCACCCGGAAATACGGAAATGATCCGCTCCCCCACCGCCATATCATATATACCCCACTCCGGCTGAAACAACTGACGGGCCGTAATACTGTCGATCACCGTACATGCCGAAAAACGGATCAGGATGATCTTATCATCCCGCGTTACGATCTCCTCCACATTACCCTGTACCTGCAGGCCGTTGCGAAATAATAATGCGGCGGGTTTGCCGGCTTCAATGCCCGCATTTTTCAGATCGTCAATGGTAAAATCCTCCAGTGGCAGATCCGAGTCCCGCAGTTTTCCAACAGGGGATCCGATACCCTTCGGGTGCTGCAGTTTCCCATGGCCAGCGAGCTGCCGGCCTCCAAACGCCAGTGCCGTGGGCCCGGTTGTTTTGATATAAGTGCCTTCCCCAATACCGGGTTCCACAAAAACACCGGAGACCTGCAGACCGGAACTGTATGCCGCGGTACATACGAGTCCGCAACCGATTGCCTTTTGCAAACCATAGGATCCGCCCCGCCGGTAAGCAAGCGTATCCGCAAATGCATCCAGTACCCGCACCAGGTTCTGAAAATCCGGCGTTACAAATAGCTGGGGCTGCGGTTTGGTGATATCATACGGATAGTTGACCGCATCCGGTGTATACATTATTTTCTTTACAGCAGGCTGCATACAGGATACGCTTTCGCCAATGGAAGATAACAGCCCGGCGCCGTAGATCTTATAGTCATCCAGGCTCCCGATGAGACCATATTCCACCGTCCACCAGTGCAGGCGTGCCAGCAGGGCCATCTCCGAGGGGGCTCCCATGTTGTTCTGGATAAACGACAATGCCGCTTCCGCCTCCCGGATATCCTTCTCCGGTGTGCCGGCCAACTCCTTCAGAACGGCCAGTGCCCGGATGGCTTCAAAAAGCTCCTGGTCCTTCCGGGAGATCATGGCCCTTGTACCCACCTCACCGGTAAATTGCAGGTAGGCAGCATATTCCGGCTCACCGATGATGGGCGCATGCCCGGCCGATTCATGGATAATATCCGGCGCCGGCGTATATTCAATATGCTGGATCTGCCGGATATCTGCCGCAACGATCAATACACGGCAGGCCTGGAATTCCATAAAAGCCTGGGAAGGAATAAAACCATTTACGGTTACTGCAGCCCAGCCAATCTGCTTCAGGTGATCATTCATGGTTTGCAGATCCGGTATATGTTCGATGGTAAGCCCCGCTTGCTTAAGCCCGGGAATATAGGGATAGTAGGCAACGTCTTTAAGATACTTATAATTCTGCCGCATCACATAACGCCACACGGCATGATCCACCGGTGTATAATGCTCATAATGTTGGGCAACAATGTATTGTTTTAAATGATGAGGAAGCGCATCAATGATCGGGTTATTGTAATTATTCATCCGGCAAAAATACGAACAAAAACAAACGATCGTAAGTGTTTCGAGTTATCAGTTTTCCAAAATCTTCCATTGGAAATATATACTCAATATAAAATATAACACCGGCTCCAATATGAAAAGACGACAGACATCAGACAATAGATGTAAGACAGCCAATAGTGAACAGGGAACATTCAGTTTTAGCACGGGAGCCGCGCATAGCATGCACCATGCGCTGACTTTAAACCTGGAATAATTTGAAAATGTGGAGATATGGAAATGTGAAAATGCGGAAATAGGAGAATCGGGCATCAAATATGAAACCGGGCTCACAAGTGTCAATAGTCAGTAGTCTGCCGCCCCGAATGTTCGCATGCGCGTCAAGATAAAAAACAGGTCTATGGCTATAAAATGTAGAATGAATAAGCCTTTGGAAGCTGAAAAAGACCTGATCTTTTGATAGCAGGCGCAGCGCGCCGCAAATAATGGTAACCAGAACTCCCAGGGACTTACCCGTAGCCGCAGCGCGGCGGGAATATATTGGG
>NZ_FMZO01000037.1 GCF_900101395.1 Niabella drilacis
CTAGTGTTACGACAATTTAATTTAGAAACATTGTTTATATTTGTGTTGAACAACCCCATTATTATGTCAACACAAGTAAAGTTAAGCGCAAAGGAACTTTCCTATTTAGATGAGCAAAAGCGATCAGGCGATTCAAGTTTACGCCGTTATAATCGGATCAATATTTTGTTGCTGCTAAATAAGGGAAAAAAGAATACGGAGATAGAAGATTTTCTGGATGTAGATCGGGTAACGATATGGCGAACGAAAAAGCGTTATTTAGAAGAAGGTATAGAAAAGGCATTGGAAGAAGATGCGCGTAGTGGCCAACCGGCTAAATACACAACCGACCATGAAACGGAGTTAGCGGCATTGGCCTGTGGCCCTTGTCCCGACGGAAGGAAGCGTTGGACAGTACGGTTACTGACAAAGGAAATACAATCAAAACGCGGTTTTGAGACCATCAACAGAGAATCAGTAAGATTGGCGTTAAAAAAAATGAATGTAAACCTTGGTTAAAGAAAATGTGGTGTATACAGCAAATAACTCCGGAATACAGAAAACGGATGTATCGTCTATTGGATTTGTATAAAGAGGGTTATGATCCTCTCCATCCGTTAGTTTGCATGGATGAGAAAAGCAAGCAGCTATTAGCAGACAATAGAAAACCCATAGCGGCACGCCCGGGAAGCCTTGAGAAATACGATTATGAATACAAAAGGAAGGGCACTTGTAACATTTTTATGGCAATAGTACCCAAAGAGGGCATGCGGTACACCAAAGTTACCGATACAAGGACGAAGCGGGATTTTGCTTATTTTGTTTTGGATTTGGTTGACGAGCATTTTTCCAAATCCGAGTATATTCAGTTGGTAATGGACAATCTTAACACCCATTTTGAGGGATCGTTAATTGAAACTTTTGGCAAACAGGAAACAGAAAGGCTGATGAAAAAACTGCGGTTTATCTATACCCCCAAGCATGCCAGTTGGCTTAACATGGCAGAAATAGAAATCAATATAATGGACAGACAATGTACCGGTACAAGAATTGAAAGCAAAGAAAAACTCGCAGAAGACTTAGAAAAATGGACAAAAGAGAGAAACGAAAATAAATGCACTATCGAATGGAAGTTTACAAGACAAGACGCTGACAAAAAGTTATCAAAACATTACGTTTCATAACTAAATTGTCACAACAATAGTACCATAAAAGTAAGGAGCATTCAAAAAGATCGAGCGCTCCACCGGCTGCGTTCAGCACGATGAAAATTTTTATACAGGATGCCTTATCAGCAGGCTTTATGACAGCGCATACAAACAGCAATATGAAATCCATTTTTTACACCCTGGCAGTTGTCATGTCTTTGCTGCCCGCCTGTAAAAAGGACAATGCCCCTTCGCTCCCCGGCCTGGTTCCCGTAACCATATCCACACCGGGAAGCGAAGCGGGATACCTTTATATCGACGGAAAGTATACCGGCAAAACGGCGCCGGGCACCGTCAATCTTTCTGCGGGTCATCATACCATGGGGGTGGCCCTGAAAAATTCGGGGACCTATCTGCGGAAGACCCTTACGGCGGCAGCCAATACGGCTGTCGCTTTTACTACAGCAGACAAGCCGGTGCCCAAAACCTGGAAGGCCCTGTGGATCGGGTTATATGAAACCCGGGGGAACACAGCAACCGGCGACTGCAGTACTCATTTTTCTACGGCGGATCTGGATGCCGGTTATCATTTTTTTACCTGGAGCCTGAAGGAACATTTTGAAAAATATGCCTGGGGAACCATGAAATGGGAGGTGGAGCGCAAAGACATCACGGCACCTGTTACCCTTACGAAAGGAAACAGCGGGTATACGGTGGAACCCGCTACCATTGCGGCGCTGACGCCGCAGATACAGCCCGGCGTGTACGACTGTGTATTCGTGTTCTGGCGCGAAAAGGAAGGCCCCTGCGGTTTTCCGGGTAATTATTTCGGACTGGCCAGGACCAACCCCATCGCGGAAGCCATGAAAACAGGCTACGTAACCGTCAAATTGGATCCGGGCGCCGATATCACAGCAACGATCAATCAGTACAAAACAAGTGACCCCGGCGTATGGGTACACGAATGGCTGCATACCGTAGGCGAAAACTTTTACCAGGAAAAGGGATTGAACCTTCCTGAAAAAGCGGGTGGCTTTTCGGTACACGCGGCGGAACTGTATCATTATACCTTTCCCTGGATGGACTGGTACCGGGATTTTATTTCAGGCCGGGTTTCCAATACCGGCAGCAGTCCGGCTTACCTGGGCATCGGACCGGAAGCACTTTTAGGCTGCACAGTACGGGAAACGGCCGTGAATGGTTGTCCTTAAAACAGGAGCCAAATTGATACTTGTATAAACAATAAATTTGCACATAACAAAAAATAGCCGATGACAAAGGATTTATCAAAAAGGATAAGGGACGGATTGATCCTGTTTTTTGTTCTGCTCTGCGGGCTCGTTCAGGCAGAAGCCCAATCCACTTCCATTGAATTCCGTTCTTCGGATACAGCATTGCAAAATGCTTTTTATCGTGCAAAAAAAATGGCGCTCAGTTACAGGGGCAACCCTTCGGACCCCGTGGGTCCCTGGTATGAGGCAGCATTACCTTCACGCAATGCTTTTTGCATCCGGGATGTATCGCACCAGTGCATCCCTGCCGAAGTGCTGGGCATGAGCGCTGAAAATAGCAATATATTCACCCGCTTTGTATCCAATATTTCAGAAAGCAAAGACTGGTGTACTTATTGGGAGATGAACCGGGATGGACGGCCGGCGCCTGAAGACTACCGCAATGACCGGGAATTCTGGTACAACCTGAATGCTAATTTTGAGCTCATTCATGCCTGCTGGCGGATGTATCTGTGGACCGGGGACACCCGTTATATAACAGCTCCTGCATTCAAAAATTTCTTTGACCTTACAGCAACCCGTTACCTGGAACGGTGGAAGCTGCAGGTAGATTCTTTGTTAACGCGCCCTGTTTACCTGAACGCGCCGGTGCCTTTTAACAATACAGATTATTTCCACCGTTGCAGGGGCCTGCCCTCTTATTACGAGGCCATACACAATGTAAAGATGGGTATCGATCTGGTAGCGGCGATCTACAGGGGATTGATGAGCTATGCAGAGATGAACGTATTGTGGAAACAGGAACAAAGGGCTGTTTTATTCCGGCAAAAGGCAGAAGCCTACCGGAAGCAGCTGGAAGCCGCCTGGTGGAATGATACTACCAGCCGGTATCACACCTATTACTCCGGCCAGGGAGGGTTTGGAAGCGGTGAGGGAGAAACCTACCTGCTTTGGTACAATGCATTAACCGACAGCAGCCGCATCCGGCATACGATACAGCACCTGCTCCGTTCAAAATGGAATGTCGAAAACCGGTCTTACCTGCCCTACCAGCTGGCGCGCTACGGATATGGAGCACAGGCATACCAGAACATTTTATTCCTGTCCAATCCTGCCACGGAACGGCATGATTACCCCGAAGTGTCCTTTGGCGTGGTTGAGGGGCTGGTGCAGGGCATTATGGGGGTGAGCGTGGATGCACGCAGGCACAGCGTTGCCACGCTGTACAACCGCCCCTCCGGCGATACCTGTGAGCTGCGCGATCTTCCTGTATTATCGTCGCGCATCGGTATCCGGCACTGGAATAAGGGCAGCACTTTTGTTAACGAAGGCCCCTCGGTGATCCACTGGCGGGCGTGTTTTCACGGAACAGGTCGACCGATCCGGGTCAACGGGAAAAACAAAAAAGCGGTTCAGCAAACAACTGTGACCGGGCAGCCGTTTTTTTATACGGATATTGCTGTTGCTCCCCGGGAAAAAGTGACGGCAGTTATTTTCTAAATCAATTTAAACCACCTGAAAAAGGCTCGTGAATAATGACAGTATTTGACAAGATCACCGAACTGGAACAGGTCAGTTCCTACTCCAAGCACGACCGGATCGTACAGGGTGTGATCAATACGATTAATGAAAAGATCTTATCCCCGGGCGATACGCTGCCTTCGGTGAATATGATGATCCGCTCCCTGGGTTTTTCAAGAGAAACGATCATCCGGGGCTACCGGGAGCTGATCAGCCGGGGCATCGTGGAATCGCGGAACCGCCTGGGATACTTTGTGGCCAGTGGAAGTACCCAGCAATTGCTAAAAGTGGCCCTGCTCATGTATAATCTTGATAGCTTTGAGGAACAGTTTTACCGGAACTTCCGCAAAACGCTGGGTGAGGGCATCAACCTGCAGGTATTCTTTCATCATGGAAACATTGAGATATTTGAAACCATCCTCCAGCGGATCCGGCGGCAGTTTGGTATGTATGTGATCGCGCCCATCCCGCATCCCCGGTCCAAAGAGCTGCTCAATACCATTGCACGCAACCAGTTGCTGATGTTTGACCGTTATGAACCGATCGACGGCGTTTTTAACCATATCACCCAGGAATTCGAACGTTCTTCTTACCTGGTATTTGAACAGCTGGTAAACGAGATCCGCACCTTTGACGAATTTATTTTTTATCATTCACCTGATTCCCTGGACCCCAAAGAGATCGTAACCTCTTTTCGGAAATTCATAAAAAAATACAGGATCAACGGCACTTTGCTCCGGGAGTTCGTACCCGGCACCGTCGAAAAAGGAAAGGTCTATTTTACACTGGATAACTTTGCCATGTGGGAGATCCTGAAAGAATGTAAGGTAAAAAAATTCAAACCCGGCAGGGATGTGGGTATCCTCTCGCACAATGATGAACCGGCCAAAGAGTTTGTAGGCATTACCACTTACTCTGCCGACTTTGCATTGATGGGCACCATGGCGGCTAAGGCCATTCTGACCAATGAGCCCATCCAGGCCACCATACCTACTACGCTCACCCGGAGAAATACCCTTTAAAACTATTTTTCATCAAACGATTCCTGCCATCATGAAACAATTACTATTGCCGGCGCTGTTACTTTCCGGCCTTACCCTGTTTGCACAACAACGTTACTGGACACTGAATAACGACGGCAGCATTCAATGGACCGTTCAGCCCGGGCAAACCCACAATGACCATATGGAGATGAGCGGCAAGCAGCTTTCCGCCATCGTGCGCTATGGCGTTCAGCCGTCGGGGGCTGCATACCTGAGTCGGAAACTGGTATTCCCGATGTTACGCACGATCCCCAACGACACCCGTGGTAACCTGGTCAGGGAATTCAGCGGCAATATCACTGATTCCATTACCATCAACGGGAAAAGGGTCACCGAAACACCCCGCAGCTTTTTGATACACGGCTATCTGCAAACGACCGGTACACTCTCCAAAGACATCCTGCTGGAACGAACCCTATTCCCTTCCACAGATCATGCGGCTTATGTAGAGTCATATATCATCCGGAACCAGGGCCCGGCGCCGGTTTCGGTAAACATCCCCCTCATCGACAGTAACATCGTTACGGATGAAAAGAAAGGGGTATATGGTTCCTATGTCATTCATACAAAGCTATACAACGGCGGGCTCATGACCCTTCAGCCGCGGGAGGCCCGTCATTTCTGGATCGTGATATCGGCAAGGAAAAAATTTGAAGACCCCTGTTATTATGCCGCAACCTACGAGTTGGAAAAAAGACAGGCGCTGGTCCGTGAGCTTGAGAACCGGCTGGTACTGCAAACCCCGGACCCGGTGATCAACCGGATGTTTGCTTTTGCAAAGATCCGGGCGGCTGAAAGTATTTATGAAACAAAAGAAGGACTGATGCATGGCCCGGGTGGCGGGGAATACTATGCTGCGATCTGGGCCAATGACCAGGCGGAGTATATCAACCCGTTCTTCGCTTACCTGGGCAATGCAGCCGGTATGGAATCGGCCCGCAACAGTTACCGGCTCTTTGCCGGTTACATGAATCCCTCCTACACCCCCATTCCCAGCTCCATTATTGCAGAGGGAGCCGGTTACTGGAACGGTGCCGGCGACCGGGGCGATCAGGCCATGATCGGCTATGGCGCCTCCCAGTTTGCGTTAACCAGTGGCGATACCATTGAGGCCGCAACGCTCTGGCCCCTGATCGAATGGTGCAATACCTACCTGCTGCGCAAGAAAACGGCCGACGGGGTAATCGCCTCCCAGTCGGATGAGCTGGAAGGCCGCTTCCCCGCAGGGAAGGTGAATCTTTCTACCAATTCCCTGGCCTACGGCGCTTTTTTATACGGATCACGACTGGCAACGGCGCTGGGCAAAACAAAGACGGCTGCGGAATGGCAGCAGGAAGCCCGGGAGCTGAGGCAGCATATGGAGCAATATTTTGGCGGCGCCGTGGAGGGCTATCAAACGTATAAGTATTACGAAGGGAATGACAAGCTCCGCTCCTGGATATGCCTGCCGCTGGTGATGGGCATTTATGACCGGAAAGATCAGACACAGGCGGCCCTGCTCTCTCCAAAGTTATGGTCGTCCAATGGCCTGCTCACCGAGTCGGGATCCAGCACGTATTGGGACCGGTCTACCCTCTATGCATTCCGGGGCTTATTCAAGGCAGGCGCCACTGATACGGCCATAGCCTATCTTTCTTTTTATTCCGGCAGCCGTTTGCTGGGTGCGCATGTGCCCTATGCCATTGAAGCCTGGCCGGAGGGCAACCAGCGCCATCTTTCAGCCGAAAGCGGCCTTTATTGCCGGGCCCTTGTGGAAGGGCTGATCGGCTTTGATCCTACCGGCTTCCGGTCCTTTTCCATCAGCCCCCGGCTCCCCAAAAAATGGGACCGGCTCTCCCTTAAAAACATCGATGCCTTCCATACAAAATTCGACCTGCAGGTACAGCGGGCTTCGGGGAAGTACCGCATTACAGTAAAGGAAGAAGGCCGGAGCGGGCTCAATTTCTGGTGGGATGGTAAAACGCCTTTAAACATCAAACTCCCTTAAACCGGCCCCGGCTGCTTCCATGATACTGGCCAGTTTTATCATCATCATTCTTGCCGTTGTTTTGTTTTCCTGGTTCAAAACAAGAAAGGAAAAAACGGGAACATTGAATGCCCTGTTCTTTGCCAACCGGAAACTCGGCTTTGCGGCGGTTGGCTGCGGACTGTTATTTACCAATATCAATACCGCATCCTTTATTGGTGAGAACGAGCTCAGCTATGTCAATAATATGAGCGTGATGGCCTGGGGCATTACTTCGGTGCTGGCTATGCAGCTGGTGTCCGAACTGGTCATCCCCATCTACCTCCGGACGGGGATCGCAACCACCCCCGATTTCCTGGAACTGCGGTACGACCGGTCCGTCAAGTCGATCGTCTCTCTTCTTTTCCTGGCCAACTATATCGTAAACCTGCTGCCGGCTGTGCTTTATGGCAGCGCAGTAGCATTCGACGGGCTGTTTGATATTTCGGGGCATCTGGGCATCGGCCAGCAGGCAACGGTGTGGCTGCTGGTATGGGCCATCGGGATACTGGGAACGCTGTATGCCTTGCTGGGTGGCCTGAGAGCGCTTACGGTTTCTGATACGGTGCTCGGCTTCGCATTGTTTACCGGCGGATTGCTGCTCCCCTATTTTGCATTGCGCTACCTGGGCGCAGGCAGCTGGCAGGCAGGGTTGCATACCCTATTGTCTTCAAAGACCGAACACCTGAACAGCATCGGGCAACCCGGCGATGCCATTCCCTTTGGTACGATCTTTACCGGTATGCTGCTGGTGAACCTGTATTACTGGGGCACCGAGCAATACATTGTTCAGCAGGCGCTGGCGTCCAAAGACCTGGCCACCTGCCAGAAAGGAATCGCACTGGCCGCCCTGGGCAAACTGATGCTTCCGCTGCTGCTGAATATTCCCGGCGTCATTGCTGCCCATCTGTATACAGCGCTGCCCAATACCTCCACCGTATTTTCAAAACTGGCCGGTGACGTGTCGCCTCCGGCCTATTCCGGATACCTGGCAGCATTGTTATTTGGTGCTACGATCACCACTTTTATTGCAGGGCTTAACGGTGCGGCCTCGCTCTTCGTGCTGAACATTTACAAGCCGCTGACCGCCGGAAGAAGGCAGCCTTCCGGCAGGCACAACCCGGTACGCACCGCCAAAAAGTTCCAGGTGCTGGTGTCCATTATCGCCATGACGATCGCCCCTTTTATCCTGTTTGCCACCGGGGGATTCTATACCTGGCTTCAGAAGATCGGCGGGCTGTTCAGCGTGCCTATCTTCACCATAATGCTGGTAGGATTTCTTACCAAAAGGGTGCCGCCGCTGGCTGCCCGGGCCGGGCTCTTCTTTTTTATCATAAGCTATGGGTGTACCCAACTATTCTTTGACTGTCCGTTACATTTTCTTCATGTGCTGGCGATCCTGTTTGTGATCACCACCCTGCTCATGCTCCTGATCGGCCGGTGGAAACCCATGCCCGTACCCTTTGAGTTAAAGCAAAACAATAAGGTGGCTGTACAGCCCTGGAAGTACCGGCGTATTGTCGGGCTGGCGCTTGTGATCGCCGCTATATTGCTGTTCATACTCTTTTCCCCGGTGGGGCTGGTAAAATCCTGAAACAATTATCCATACAGGGCGGCCAGTTTCAATTTTCTGATCCGGGGCCTGGCACCGCTGTAATGCCCGTCCTCAGCGATGATCGTTCTTTCCTGTTGCCTGCAATAGCGCGCTCAGCCGGCCGGACCGGCGCGGTTTGTCTTCCGGAAGATACCGGGGGCGTATTACATAAACGCCCCCGGTGGAAAGATCCGGATACAGGGGATTGGGATCCTGTGCAATAAAGAACACATCGTCTCTTCCACCGTATTCTTTGGGAACCCGGAACAGTTCCAGGTTAATGCCCAGTGCCCCGAAATGGCGGAACCGGAGCGTGTCACCACCCGGCAGGTACAGTTCCATATTGTAAAAACCAGCCGAATAACGATGCCGGGTAATGCCCCAGTCTTCTGTTTCCTTATCCACAGCTGCATAGCCCAGGCTTTTCAGCAAGCTGGTATCCCGCTTTTGGGGGGCCACTCCAAAATCCGGTCCGATCTCCTGCATAGAAACAAAGCGGTTTGAGGGCTTAAGAGGGTATTTTTTCTTGCACTCCTCTGTAGCAAAATACTTATTCAACTCAGTATTAAAAGGAAGACCGTATGTAATCCATTTCCCATTGATTTTGAAGATAGGATATCCCCCAGGGGGCCGCATATAATATTTCGCTTTATGATAATCTTCATCAAAAGCCTTAAATGCACTTTCACCTTGGGGTGAGGGGATATATTCGGGCTTAACAAATCCAGTATCATTATTAATAATCCATTCACTTATATATCCACCATTCTTATCTACAATTCCATTATTATATAATCCCATTGATTCAACCAATGTAGTATCAATAATACTTCCACTATGGGAAATTTTACAAAATCTGTTTGTCAAGAGAATAACAGTGTTAGCAATAGTATCATACAAAAATTTTCGATATGGTATTTGTTCATTTTCCGAAAGCATTTTCACCTCGTACTTCTCAGTTCCGGGTATTGTTTCTAGGCTGTATTTAAATGGCATCATAGTTCCTTTTTTATGTGAACAACAAATTTTGAGGCTTAAGACAAGCAACAAGACAAGCGTGTACTTTGAATTCATATTACTTCCTATATTTAATGACACTATTGATATATTCCGTATTAGCAATATTTGTTAAAATAAACTTTTCACATTCTTCAGTTAGTACTTCAACAGCAGTCAAATCATATTTCATATCAACCCGATAATAAATATAACGTCCCCACTTATCACTTTCGTCATACCTTTTCTCCACCCTATAAAACTTATCTCCCCCCACCTTTACTATCCGCTCCCAGATATTTGTCTTAACCCCAATGGTATCCCCTTCATAGTTCCAGTCGTCCAGGATCTTTTTATTGGTGAGCAGCGGCACCGGGCTGAAATGAGCATACAGATCGGCCTCCTGCAGGGCGGCATAATCCATTAATGCGGCTATATAATTATAAGAAACAGCAAAACGGGCGTCCTGGCTGAGGGCAACAGCCGTTGTTGAAAAGAAACGCCCGTAGAGTTGCCTTAATGAACTCCTGACGACGGTCATTTCTTTTGCATAAAGCCCATGCATCGTTGCATCCGGCGAGGCCACGGCTGTACGTCCCCGGTACGGGTCAAAGACCTCCCCGTATTTCTGGAGATAATATCGCTTTAGTTCCAGGTACCTTAAAAAAGACCGGGCATAATCTTTTGCCAGGGTTTCATAATCCGTCCATACCTGTTCTTCCCAATCGTCGAACTCGATCCGCCGGTTGGCAATAAAGGGCGGCAGCAGCAGGTTGCCCAGCAACGTATGCCCATCCACATCATAAACGGGGATCTGTTTTTTATGGGCTATGCCCGGTACAGTTGCCTTAAGGTCGGTCCCAAGGGGATATACTTCAAAACTAAGGAGGGTCCAGTCTCCGCGGGGGTCACAGGCGCTGTCTATTTCCGGTATATCGCCGCAACGCGTTACCGGATCCCCGCGGTCATTGGTAAAATCGAACTGCACAGCCCTTCGTTTATACGCATTCCAGTCTCCCGTTATTTTTTTCAGGTGCTCATAAATACCTTCTTCATGCCGTAGTTTATCGTAGTCCTCATTGAAAAAATCGGCCAGGCCATCGATAAAGGAAGTTGTATTTTTTGACGGATCTTTCTTAAAAAAGGTCAGCACCGACTTATCGATTTGCAGGTAATCCTTTTTCCACCGCAGGAGGTTCTTGTATTCTTCCCCGGTCAGGTTTACCGGCTGGTGCGATCCCAGGAAGAGGATATTTACCGGTATCTGCTCCCAGTTCAGCTTTGCCGCATAGTTTAAAATACCCAGCACCACGCCTGCAGCACAGGCACTGCCCTGGCTATGGCCCACAATGGTAACGGGGCGATAGGGAGGCGTGTAGCTTTTTAAGACCTCTTTGAACGCGGCATCACTGATGGCCTCAAAGCTTTGCCGGTCGAGGATCCCCCATGAAGCTGCCGCCCATCGGTATCCCAGCAGTATACCGTGGTCAATCCGATGTGCGGCATCCGATCCCAGACCATGCGATCCGTTAATGAAGTATTCATTGCCCTGGGCATTGAAATAGCTGGCATAGGTATTGGTTCCGCTATACTGGTTGGATTTCATGTTCCAGTACCCCCAGGACCATTCTGCCTGCCCATATGCAAAAACAGAACGAAGATCTTTCCCAAGAATGGCTTCCCGGAGGTTTTGTTTGGTAAAACCGCCCCTGTGCTGCTGCATGATATTGTCGGCCTGTTGGGGATCCTGCCGCTGCGCAGCAGGGATCCGCGCATTCAGCTCAGCGGGAGTGAAAATATCTTCATCATTTGCGCGATCCTGCTCATCGGCATTGGCCCCTTTAAGCATATACCACCGGTCCTGGTCGGGGTTTGTGTCCATGATGGCATTAACGTTGGCCCCGATGTTCTTTACGGGGTCGCTCAGGTACCCGTTGCAGAAAATGATATAGCCCTGAAAAAAAGGGGTACCCTCCTGGTCGAACGGCTCCTGCCCGGTGGAAACAAGGCTCCTGACCGGGTTATAGTGATACGTGTGATCCGCTGGCGGCCGGCTCTCAAGACCAGCAGGGCTCTTTAACGGGGCCGGAAGCACCGGGATCCCGTTTGCTGAATTGCGAACGATCTTACCCATAACTGTTGATTTTAATGCATTCCTGAAAGCCCCGGAAGAGAGCCGGCCAGGAAAGCCGTTAGCTGTACACTTGCTTCCTGCGCATGCTGCTGGATCGTCAGAATTCCCCCGAAGCTGCATTGCGTATAGGAATCATCCATTACAAACTTTTTGTCCCCCATGGTCACTTTCTTACTGGTATTTTTCCAGCGCTGCAACTGCGGCGTACAGGGCGGTGGCGGGCTGCTTCGGCTGCAGGTGCCGCAGGGAAGGATGAGGCTGGTATCCTGGTCGGTCATCTTCAGTTTACCTCCGATATATACTTTTTGCTGGGAGCTCACTTTGATCTTCCCAATGGCAGTGCCGAGGCTGCACCTGACCCTTCCTCCGTCAATAACATAATTACGGTTCTTCATAAAATGGTATTTAAAGCGTAAATCATTCTGCGGTTATAGATACCGTCGATAACTGCACTTACCGACAGAGCCGCCTGATCAAAAAAACCAGACCGGTCCGTAAACAGGTAGTGCCCGGCATAAGAAAAATGAAGGTTCCCGGACCCGGTTGCACCCACCTGCAGAAAAAGATCGTGATTCAGTCTTTTAATATTTATTTTCCGGGGGGCCAGGGTGCCGCATACTTCGATCATGGTCTTGGCGTCTTCAGCAAACAATACCTGCTTCTCTTCCTGTATGGCAATATCAGCGGCTCCTATCAAACCGGCGACCCGCTTACCGGTGGTCCTTGGCGCCCCGGCGCCCTCGTAAGTGCCATACAGATCATTGCAGAGCCATTGAAAGAAAAGATCATTCCGGTATACGGCAGCCAGATCGGTCCTTAATTGCGCCCCGAATATTGCGATCTTCTGAAGCAACCCGGCGTCTTTGCCAAATGCGCTGTCAGACAGATCCTGTCGGGTTTTTTCCCAGGCAGCCAGGACTTCCTCGCGGTTAAGTACATCTTTTATTTTACCCCATTTGTCGGCGCGGAATACCAGGTTGCGGTGGATGTCAAAGATCTTCGTGTACACCCATTGTTCCTTGTTATATGTAGCATCTATGCCAAACCGCGGGCGTGAAAAACATACTGTGTAAACGATCCCGTCAGCGTGGGCGGGGGAACAGCAGAGCGTCACTTCCAAATAAATGTCTGCCTGTTCTGTTACGGATATGGTATGCAATGAAGACCCGATCCTCAGTTCATACTTCCTTTTCCCTTCCCTGGGCCGTATTTGCACACGGGGTTCATTCTTCTTACGGGTGCTGTTATTCTCCATAGTTGATCCGGTTTTTGCTTTGCAGGGTTAATTTATCGGTAGCATCAATCAGCATCCCGCCACTACTGCTGTGCAGCAGCACCTCGCTTCCGATGGTCTCCATTCTTTTTCCGGCCCGTACTTTCCGGTTTCCCGTCACCAGTTCTTCACTGTCCGCTGATCTTTTCATGCTCCGCTCCCCGATGGTTTCCTGTTTATCCCTTCCGATGGTGGTTACCAGGTCTTCCCCTACATCAACTCTCATATTTTTTTTGATGTTCATCCGCATATTGGTAGCATTAAAGGTCATGGTTTCGGGGGCGGTGATGGTGATGTTCTTTCCCGTCGTATCCAGGTAGATCTCGTTACCCCCGGGATCTTTGATGATAATATGCGTACCGGCCCCCGCATCACTGAACTCCACCGTATGACCACTCCGCGTGCGGATCACTTTCAGATCATTGCCCGCATTGCTGAAATGCGTGTTCGCACTCCCGTGATACACCGTCCCGATCACATACGGCTTCGTCGCACTCTCACTCTCAAAACCCACAAGCACCTCCTCCCCGATCTCCGGTATAAAAAAATGACCCTTCTCCCCACCCCCATGAG
>NZ_FMZO01000031.1 GCF_900101395.1 Niabella drilacis
TGGCAGGCAAGATCTCAAGTTCTATTGTAGCTATTGTACCCAACAGGTCTTTTGCCAGAAACCACAAGTTTAAACGAAAAAATCGCTTTAGTCCCATGTACAAATAAAGCACAATCAGCTGCTGAAAACAGGATCCGCTTTGCCAGAAAAGCCAGAAACCTTAAGGATCAGGCTCATGGTTGTACTATGCCCATTACCTACAATAGTAGCAACCATCGCAGATGCCTGTCTCCCTGGAAGGACGATCCTGGATACAGACTTTTCTTATTTTAATAGCATTGGTGTCCTCACAAACCACTAGTAATTACGCATTTTAATAAAATTGATTCCGGTTCATTATTAAACCCACACACCCGGTGGTGGTCAGTGAAATGCATTGCGCCCAATCATGGCCCCAGCTCATCAGTTATAAAATGGTCTGACCTGTCCGATGGCTGCCCCGGTTGAACTTTAAACCCGGAACAACTCATCGCCGGCCGGAGCCGGTATAAACGATTTACAACGTTTTCGTAAATCCTTTCCCGCTTCCTGTGTATTTTATTCATCGATTAATCACTACATTTGTTTTGCTTGAGCATGAGGAATGTAATAATCGGAATAACGATTGTGTAATTTTTTTAAATTTCTGTAACGCAGTTTACCAGCATACACAGTAGTATACTGACAGGGAGGTTGCGCCCATAAAACGCAATCAGACAGATCATCCATTTTTTAAATTAAACCAAATTAAGACTATGCACAGCTGTAGGAACTGGATAATTGTCTTTATGACACTTATCGGAGTATGGAATGCCCGATCCGTTCTGGGTCAAGGAGGCCGGTGGGCGGTTACCGGCGTTGTTACTAATCAAAGTGGAACGCCGGTGCCGGGCGTTACAGTCCTGATCAAAGGAACCTCCACGGGAACCGTCACGAATCAAAAAGGAGCGTTTACTATTAATGTGCCGGAAGGGCCCAATACCATCTTGGAATTTAGCTCTACCGGCTATCAACGGCAGGAAAAGGAGGTGAGCGGCAATGCAAAAATCGATGTAACGCTGGCCACAGAAACCCTGGGGATGGACGAAGTAGTCGTAATCGGATATGGCACAGCCAAAAGAAAAGACGTTACCGGCGCCGTAGCCTCCGTGCAAGCCACCAAACTGGAAAAAGAAGCACCCCGGTCGGTACAGGACCTCCTGCGGGGTAATGCCGCTGGCCTGATTATTGGTCAGGGCAACAGTGCTAAAGCAGATGCTGATTTATTAGTAAGAGGTTCCGGTACCCTAAAGGCGAGCAGCAGTCCGCTGAACGTATTGGACGGGGTAATTTTCGACGGATCCTTTGCGGATCTCAACCCCAACGATATCCAGTCTATTGACATCCTGAAAGATGCCAGCGCCACCGCCGTATATGGAGCCAGGGCCGCTAATGGTGTGGTATTAATTACTACCAAAAAAGGCATATCCGGCAAACCGCGTATCACCTTTAATTCCAATGTAGGCTTTGTAGAAAATGCCAATATGCCCCGGGTAATGAACGGCCCCGAATTCCTGCAGTGGCGCTATGACTACGAAGTGGGAAGAAGGACCTCAGCATACCTTCAGCAATACCCTGAAATGTTCATAGACCCGCGTAAACTAACCAATGTAAAGCCGTTGGATTGGTATAATTACGACCAGAAAACACCGGCAACTTCTGTAACGGAGGAACAACTGCTCCGCAGCTGGTTAGCCCGGCTTGATTTGAAAAGTCCGGAGATCGACAATTATATCAACAATAAGGTCACCAACTGGCAGGACCTGGTTTTTCAGCGGGGCTTTCAGCAGGATTATACGGCCGCCATTTCCAACAAAAACGAAAATTCCAGCTACTACTTCTCTGTTAACCATGTAGACCGTAAGGGAATTATTGTTGGCGATCGTTTTAAGGATTTTCGTACGAGACTTAATCTTGAATCAAAAGTAGCTTCCTTCCTGAAAATAGGCGCCAATACCAATTTTTCCATAAGGAACGAAGGGTTTCTGCAGGCAGACTGGGCGCAGATGACCGCCATTTCTCCTTATGGTTCCAATAATATTGGCGATACCAGCGTTCTTCCGTTGTACCAGCGGCTGCCCACCAGCGACGCGACACCGGTAAATCCTTTTTATGATAACCTGTACCGCGATCGTAAGGATCAGACCTCATCCATCAACTCAAGTCTTTATGCTATTGTTAGCCTTCCCTACGGATTTGAGTTGCAGACCAATTATACACCGACCCTTATATGGCATGAGTATTATAATCATGAATCTTCCAAGAATATTGCCTGGACAGCAACCGGCGGTAGCAGCGAGCGTAAATTTGAAAAAACCTTTAACTGGCAAATTGATAATGTGCTGCGCTGGAAAAAACGCTATGGTATTCATAATTTTGAAGTAACCTTTTTACAGAATGCGGAAAAAGGACAATACTGGCAGACCGATGCCACGGGAACAGCTTATAGCCCCAGCGATATCCTGGGTTACCATCGCTTGCAGGCAGCTACCGTTCCACATGCTTCCAGTAATGATACCTACAAAACGGGGGATGCCCTGATGGGCCGCCTCTTTTATTCCTTAAAAGACCGGTATATGCTGACTGCTTCTATAAGAAGAGATGGCTATTCCGCATTTGGTGCCCGGAACCCCCGGGCAACTTTCCCGGCTCTCGCCTTTGCCTGGGATCTATCGGGAGAAAAATTCATGAAATCAACAGGGTCATGGCTGGATTATTTGAAACTGCGGCTTTCATGGGGCCAGAACGGAAATCGGGACATTTCCGATCAGTACTCAGCCCTTTCGAATATGACTTCCGCGCTGCATCCCTATATTAATCAAAGCGGCGTTGTTTACCTTGCATCACAACTCTATGTAAGTCGCATGGCCAACCTGGACCTGCAATGGGAGGCCAAGGAGTCCTATAATATCGGGGTTGATTTCTCAGTGCTCAACCGCAGGCTTAGCGGTTCTATTGATGCTTACACAGCCATTACCAAAAATCTGCTGGTGGACCGCTCATTACCCCCTGTTGTAGCCTTCACAAGCGTAGCAGCCAACCTGGGCCAGATGAGTAATAAAGGGTTTGAAGCAAGTATTAACGGCATCATCATTCAGAAGAAGGACTTTGACTGGAGCAGCGGTTTTATTTTTATGCTGAACCGCAGGAAGATTCTACGTCTATACGGCAATATGGTGGATATAAAAGACGCTAATGGCAATGTAATCGGGCAAAAGGAAGCCGACGATCTTACCAAAGGTTGGTTTATAGGAGAGGACCCGGATCGCTACTGGAGCTATGAGCGGGTTGGCGTATGGCAGGCGAATGAAGCGGGAGCAGCTGCCCGGTATGGAAATCAGCCAGGCGACTTTAAATATAAGGATCAGAACGGCGACAGCGTACTAACCAATGCTGACAAGATTTTCCAGGGCTATACCACTCCCCGCTACCGGTGGAGCTGGAGAAATGACCTCAACTACAAACGGTTAACGCTGTCGCTGTTTGTTTATGCAAATTGGGGGGAATACGGCACTTTTAACAGGGCGGCCAACAGTAACAGTTTCCCGGACCGAACCACCGATTATATGCAGCCGAGATGGACGGTTGATAACCCTATCAACGATTACGCCCGCATCGGTTCTAAAAACCTCGGTAATAATTATGTGAACCAGTCCTTTATCCGGCTTGATAATATAGCACTCTCGTATGCAGTGCCCCAATCCTGGTTAACGGCCATAAAAGCACAGAGCCTGCGTATTTCGGCTTCTGTCCGCAATGCTTTGTATTGGTCGCCCCACTGGAAATTTGGAGACACGGAATCTGGCGGAGCCCCTACTCCCCGCACCTATAACTTAAGCCTTAATCTGACACTTTAATTTTAGTATCATGAACCGATCAATTATATATAAAAAAATGCTGCCCATTTCACTGATGGCAATTGCACTGGTTGCCTGCAATAAGGAATGGCTGCAACCCAAACCCCTTTCTCTGTATGAGCCGGGCGTTACACTTAAAGATCCAGGCGCTTTTTACTCAACGCTTACCGCCTGTGAAAGGAATATGCGGCATGAATATTTTGGAGACGGTGCGCCTATTCTTACCGAAATTATGCAGTCGGAAGTAGCCGTTGAAGGCACTACGGATAAGGCAGGACCCCAAATGGATATGGACGTTTCCCTATTGCCCGATGCGGAACTGAACAATATCAATAACACCAGGGTTGGCTGGTATTTTAACGAAGGCTATAATGGCATTAAATACGCTAATACCGTGATCGACAATATTGACAATACCAAGTTTAAAGACGAGGCCGAAAAAAATGCGATATTGGGATCGGCCTACTTTCACAGGGCTTACCGCTATTTTAAATTGGTGCACCAGTTTGGAGATGTGCCCTTTGTGGAACATGTATTGGACCATCCGAAGGACGATTTTATTTCCAACGACCGTTGGAGCATCCTGGCACGTTTGAAAAAAGACCTGGAATTTGCCTACCAATGGGTACCGGACAATGTGGACCGTGGACGCACCTCCAAATCGGCCTGCGGCGTACTGCTAATGAAAGTATGCATGGCCTTAACTGATTTTGATCGTGCCATTGCCGTAGGTAAAGAAGTGGTTGCGGCACACCCACTGATGAAAAACCGCTTTACCGGCAATAAAACCAAGGCCCATACAAACCTGATGTTTGACCTGCACAGTGTGGAAGCCAAACTGGATATGTCGAATACCGAGGGGCTGATGTATGTGGTAGCCTACCCTAATGCAGAAGACCCGACGACTTCACCCAATGACCGCATCCAGATCATGCGCAACGCCGTACCCTACTGGAATGGCGGGGGTATTAAAACCCCGGATGGTGCAACCGGCACCGTTTCTCCTTCACCTGACGGCACCCCAGACAGTCTGGACCTGAACAAAACCTACGGGCGCGGTATCGGTCGCCTGCGCCCCACCTGGTATTCTACCAACGAAATATGGCGGTCCGATAAGGAAGGCAATGATCTGCGCGGGCCATACAACCATGATAGCTGGAGGCGAATGGAAGACCTGCTATATAACAACCCCAGCATCAAAGGCAAAAGCCCCTGGTACGGCAAACACTTTGTAAAACCCGCCGCCATGAGCGTGGAAGATACCATCCGGCTTTGGTTCCCCTGGCCGCATTATAAAACATTCGTTCCCGACCCATTACAAGCCACCTGGGCCGGTGGTCAAACCCCCTGGTACATTTATCGCTCTGCAGAGGTATACCTGATGCTGGCCGAATGTTACTACTGGAAAAACGACCCGGGATCGGCAGCAACTGCGATGAACGAAGTGCGTACCCGCGCCGGCGCCATGCCACTGACAGCAGCCGATATCAATATCGGGGAGATCCTGGATGAACGGGCCCGTGAACTCTATTATGAAGAGAACCGGCATATCGAACTGGTACGGATCGCCTATACCTATGCAAAAACCGGCAAGCCCTGCGAGATCTTTGGCGGCCACATTTATAAACTGGAAAACATAAGCGGCCCTGGAGGTACCGGTTCCAATGTAAAACAGATGGGCGTCAATTTCTGGTACGACCGGGTAGTAAGCCGGAGCAATTTTTATAACAAAGGGGTAAAACATAAATGGGCAGAATACAAAGTAAGTGTGCATCATATCCTTTGGCCTATCCCTACGGCTGCGATCGTTTTAAATCCAAACGGCGTCATCAATCAGAACATCGGTTACCCCGGTGCAGAACGAAATGTGAAACCACTCCCGGTAGAATAAAACCACTGATCGTAGAATAAAGCAAGACAACGTTTCATTTGGTTAAAGGCCGTTCATTTCTGAGCGGCCTTTTTCTTTTAAAACAAGCTCCCCTTTCCTTCTCAAAATTTTATGAAATACTTAGGACCCTTTATCACTGCAATACCGCTGAAACCCGGTAATTTGAGTACCAAAACCCTGTCTATTGACCAGCAACCACCAGATAACTGATCTCAACATCCTGACAGAGATACTGCCGGTTTTCAATTACACCAATAATCCGTTTGCCGAGCAGGTTCTTTCAGAACTGCTTATTCAGCCACTTCCTTCAATCGCCCACATCGGGGAGCGCCAGCAGATACTAAAAGGGTTTGTAAAGAATTATCCCTTTCTTAAAAGTTACAATTATTCCCGCGCGGCGTTTGCCGAGGTGTACCAGTTTATACAGACCCAGGACCGGCCGTTTTCCGGCAGCAGTATCTTTACCTCAAAGGCTCAGAAACGGGAGCAGCAGGTATTAATGAACGCGTATGCACAGTTTGTACTTTTTTTTGAGGAGCTCCTGCGGAAATGGATCACCATGATCAATCTTTCCGTTTTTCCGGGCACCTACAAAGCGGCACTGGAAACCATCCATCAGCAGTTAACGGACTTCGACCTGCCCTACTATGCAGGGCTTATCAATGAGCAGCAATTTGGAGAAAAGGCGGTAAAGCAATTGTCTGCAAAAGTTATCGCCCGGAAGCAGGACGGCGGCTGGCAGCGGTTTTGGCCGGTCTTTTTCCGGTTTGAAGCCTATACTTCCATTAGCCTTGCCGTTGTACGGAAAGGTTTTGCATTCCCGGCATTGGGAACGGGGCCAATAGCCATCCGGGATCTTTATCATCCCCTCCTGAACGAGCCGGTAAAGAACGATATAGTGCTTGCCAAAAACGTTGGTCTGCTTACCGGACCCAATATGGCAGGAAAGTCGACCCTGCTCAAAGCCATCGGTCTCTGTGTTTTTTTGGCGCATACCGGCGTTGCAGTACCTGCCAGCGCAGCCGAAATACCCTTTTTTGATCATATTGCCGTTTTTATCAATCACCGGGATGATCTTCAGAACGGGTACAGCCATTTTATGTATGAGATCAAAAATCTTAAACACCTCATCCTGGAAGCAGCAGCGGGGAAGCGTTGTTTTGCCGTTTTTGATGAGCTGTTCAAAGGTACCAACAGTGCGGATGCCCTTGCCATTACCTGCAGCACACTTGAAGGAATGCATCGGTTTGAAGACTCCTGTTTTTTCGTTTCCACCCATTTGCATGAATTAAAAACGCAGCCCGTTGTTACCAGCAATACCGTTCATGTATTGCATATAGATTGTATTATCGAAAACGGTAGTCCCCGGTTCACCTATAAACTTGAAGACGGCTGGTCTGATCTGAAAATCGGCCGTTTATTATTCGAAGCAGAAGGCTTGTATGAGCTGCTCCGTAAGCATTCTTCATCATGAAACCAACCCGATATATCCATTTGCTATCCCTGTTCTACCGGAGCTTCATCCTGTTCTCCCTTATCGTAGACGCCGTAGCCGCATTGCTTTACAGGCAATATGGGTCCGGTATCTTCCCCCTGCTGTGGTTGCTAAAGTCAGGCACCCTTCTTCTTACCTGGTTCACCATCAACAGGCGCAAAAAAAACGAATACTATTACTATTATAACCAGGGGATCTCCCGTAAACAGATCTGGATACCACTCCTGCTTTTCGACCTCCTTCTTTTCATCGTTATTACCTGCTGTTTTCATGCCTGATGCGATCCCTCCATACCTTTTCGCCGGTGGTATCCGGCTCTCATTGAACCACAGGGTTATTCTTTCGGACATCCGTCTTCAATGCCATGAACACAGGGTTACCGGTTTGCTGGGAAGAAACGGCTCCGGGAAAAGCTGTCTTTTCCAGATCATCTACGGACTGTTACCTGCAGAGAAATCGGTTCAGCTCAACGGGCATATCGTCTATGATGCCTACAAGCATCCCCACCTGGTAACAAGCCTGCCCCAGTTTCATTTTATCCCCCCAAGTGCCACCATCCGGACCGTGTTTAAAAATTTCGGACTGGACCCGGCAGCATTCACAGCATTGTTCCCTGAGCTCCGGGCGGGTAATAATACAGCTATCGGGAAACTGTCGACAGGCGAACGGCGGCTGGTGGAAACTTATGTTATCATAAAATCCCCTTCCCGCTTCTCCCTGCTGGATGAACCGTTCTCGGGCCTGAGCCCGGTGCAGGTAGAAAAACTAATGCAGCTGATAAGAACCGAAACCCAAAACAAAGGGTTCCTTATCACTGACCATCACTATCGGCAGGTAATGGCCATTTCCGACGACGTTTATGTCTTAAAAAATGCGAAGACCTATTTTGTAACCGCTGATGAGGACCTGGATTTATTAGGATACACACCCGGAACCCGCACATAAGCAAAGGTATAATGCTCCGGCACCAACTTATAAAACGCCCCATAACCGCTAACATCCCGTTTTTATCTATCTTCACTCCGCATTCAAATCTTTAATATGCCCGGTCAGCAGATCCTACCTCCGTTCTCCATTCAGCCGCTCCTCAAAAATGAGCAGGTACAACTCCAGCCATTAAAGGAAGGCGATTTTGAACAATTATACGCTGTGGCCTCCGACCCCGCTGTATGGCAAATGCATCCCAACAAGGACCGCTACCGGCAAGCCGTGTTCAAAACCTTCTTTGAAGGTGCCATACAAAGCGGAGGCGCTTTTCTTTGCAGGGTACTTCCCTCCGGCGAACTGGCGGGAAGCACGCGGTTTTACCATTACAACGCTGAAGACAACAGCATCTTTATCGGCTATACGTTTTATGCCACCAGGTTCTGGGGTACCGGGCTTAACAGGCAGGTAAAACAACTGATGCTGGATTATATATTCCGGTTTGTGAACAGGGTTTATTTTCATGTGGGTGCAGAAAACTACCGTTCGCAAAAAGCAGTTGAAAAGCTGGGAGCGTTAAAATTAAAGGAAGAATGGATCGCCTATCATGGCGAACCCGACCGGCTAAATTTCGTTTATGGTATCCTTCGCGAACAATGGCCTTTATAAGACCGGATCTTTTGAATACGCAGACCAGAGTTCATCCAGCGATCTGCCGGTAATCTGTTTCCAACTTTCCGCAGTATAAGAATGATCCCGCAGGGCCGTATTCAGCGCTTTTACAGTGCCGCGTTTTGCTTTCGCTTCTATCCAGGCCAGGAACCGTGCCGTTACCCGGTATCCATCTGAATATTTCTGCCGGTCGGTATATTCCGGTAGTTTCCAGCGCCCCCCGTCATTATCAACCCCGTATTTGAACCGGATATAATCGGCAATACCCTCGGTGATCCACCAGGGGCCCACACTGCGTCCATAAGCCTGTACGATATGCATAACCTCGTGGGTAACCACATCAATATCTCCCGGATTTTTTGCAAACCAGGCAGGATCGTACACCACGTTTCCACCGCCCGTGGCCGCAACACCATGATAAGCAGTGTCTATTTTAAAACGGACCTCCTTTGCGGCATCCTTATTAAAATCCTTCACCAATTTTGGGTATACGGTGAAGAAAGCATCCACCATCCGCTTTTTAACCGCTGCACTAAAGTCCGCCGCATTGGATGTAAAATGCAATACGTATCCATTTTTCTCAAAGCGGCCGCCTTCATAATTAAACGCAGAATCCCCGTTTGTATTCATCGCAGCGTCGGAAACGCTGCATATAAAAAAGCCCGCCAGCAATAAACAATATTTCATAAACATTTTTTAACAGCAGGAAAGTATCAAAATTCCGGCAATAGAACAAATCGATTCCTCACATTCCTGCAGATCGGGATACAAAAATGCGGCATATTGGTTTTGCGCGGATGCCGTACAGGTGAAGCTACCCGGAAATCCTGAATGGCCCGGTTAAAATTCATTTGCTCCGCAGGGGCTTCATCTTTTTCGGTGATATTGGGGCCGGCTTGTTATTTTTGCGGTTCAAAGACGTATTTAGTTTGGTTCGTTTAATCATTATACTTTTCCTCAGTTTCTTTTCTATGAGCAATGCATCTGCTCAAAAAAAAGACAGTGCCAAAGAACCGGCGCAGCGGGTAACAAAACCGGTATCAAAACCCAATAACAACCGGCAACCGGCGGCCAGCCGGCCAGCTGTAAAAAAACCGGCGGCTACAAAGCCGGCAGCTCCTGCTGTAACAGGAAAAAAGGGAGCTGTAACAACCACACCGGCAAAAACAGTTCCCAGGCCCCAATTGCAGCAGCAGTCCAATACCGGTAAAACCAATGCGAAAAAAGACACTTCGCGGAAAAAAGATACCGCTGTAAAAACCTTGCGGCCACCGGCGGCAAAAAAAGATACGGCTGCAGTAAAAAAAACCGGACCGGCCTCCGGAACCGGCATAAAGCGGGACTCGCTGGCACACGCAACCAGGAAGGCTTCTGTTAAAAAAGACACGCTGAACCGGATCGGCGCGGCAATACCGCATCTGCCGGCGGCAGACAGTACACGGATCAGGGCTGCCATTGCCGACAGCCTGAAAAGCCTGGCGCAGCTCTCCGCGCTGGAGCGCAATTTTAACCTCACAAAAAAGATACTGGCCCACCACCCCTATTATGTCTTTACCGCCACACCGGTTATAACACCGTACAGCAAACGGCCCCGGCAGCCGGGTGAAGAGATCTACTTTTATACGCTGGCAGGCATCATGTTATTGTTTGCCGGATTTAAGACCGCTTTTTCAAAATATTTCGATGATCTGACCACCCTGTTTTTCAGACGTACCCTGAAGCAGCGCCAGCTGCAGCAACAGCTCAGTCAGAATACCCTGCCATCTTTTCTTTTTAACATCCTGTTTGTATTTGTTGCCGGCTACTATCTTGCATTGATGGCAGAACAACTGGCTACCCATAAGCCCGCCTATCCATTCTGGCAGCTGTTTGCTTTTGCAGTAGCCTTTGTATCCCTGGCGTACCTGGCAAAATTTTTCCTGCTGAAATTATTTGGCTGGCTGTTTAAGCTGCAGCATCTTACAGATGCCTACATTTTCCTGATCTTCCTTGTAAACAAGATCCTTGTGCTGTTCCTGCTTCCTGTAATCATTGTCACATCATTGGGCGGCACGGGGATCAAGACCATTATCTGGACGCTTAGCTGGCTGATCATCGGTGCCCTGTTTCTTTACCGGTTTACAGTAGCGCTTCAGATGGCTCAGAAGAGTAATAAGATCAGTCTCTTCCATTTCTTTATCTATTTCGTTGCATTCGAATTGCTTCCGGCCTTTGTAATCTATAAGTTTATTTTACATTTTTTAACGGGGAATAGCGTACCTTTGCACCCAATTTAGGAGAATTTTAATGTCAAGTAACGTAGCAACAAAACCCATGGCAAAGCCTGAAGCTGGAAAAGTACAACATATACTCATCAGCCAGCCAAGACCAAAGAGCGAAAAATCTCCCTATTTCGACCTTGAAAAAAAACACGGTGTTACCCTGGATTTTGAAACACTGATCATGCTGGAACCGATCACCGGAAAAGATTTCAGACGCCAGAAAATCAGTATCCCCACTTATTCGGGGGTTATCTTTACCAGCCGCAATGCCATCGACCACTTTTTCAGAACCTGTGAAGAAATGAAAATAAATGTGTCTCAGGACACCAAATATTTCTGCATCACGGAAGCAGTGGCGCTCTATCTTCAAAAATTCATTCTTTACCGCAAAAGAAAAGTCTTCTATGGTACAGACGGCAGCAATAAAAGCCTGCTGGATGTGATCAACAAACACAAAGAGAACCTCAATTTCCTGTATGTGTGCTCTGAAAACCAGCAGGATAACGAGATCATCAGCTGGTTAAAGCAGCACGATTGCTCTTTTGATCTTGCTTTTATGTACCGTACAAAAAGCAATGATGTAAAAAAATCGCTGGGTGACAAGCAGTTCGACGTTCTCTGCTTCTTTACTCCCAGTGGCGTAAAGAGCTGGTTTGACAATTTCCCCGATTTTAAACAGCAGGAAACGGTTATCGGCACCTTTGGCGATAATACCCGCGAGGCGGCGATCCGGGCAGGGCTGACCCCCCAGATTGTGGCCCCCCTGCCTAAAACACCCAGTATGATCACCGCCCTGGATCAGTTTTTAGCGGGCAATGGTGAAAAATAGGCCGGCAAGCCGCTCTTTATCAAAAGCTTAACGACTCATTTTTTGGGCAGCTAAGGTTTTTATGAATATTTGCATGGTTATAGTTAACTTTGCAAACTTTATGAGGTTTTTTGTTATCATCTCTGCCTTGTTCTTAATGTCGTCCTGCGGGCCTGGCATGAATAAAATTTTAAAGAGTAAGGATGCTGCCTATAAATTGAAAATGGCAGAAGCCTTTTATACTAAAAAGAAATACAACAAGGCGCAACTGATCTACGAAGATATTTTACCGTATTACAAGACCACCCCCCAGTTCCAGGATATTTATTATAAGTATGCATACGCTGCTTACTATCAAAGGGATTATGCAATGGCGGAGAATTACTTCAAAACATTCCTGGAAAGTTTCCCCAACAGTCCGAAGTCTGAGGAAATTGAATATATGCGCGCCTATGCTTTTTACAAGCAGTCGCCCAAGCCGGAGCTGGATCAAAGCAACACCTTTAAGGCCGTTGGGTTTATGCAAACGTTCATCAATACCCACCCCGGCTCAGTGCGGCTTCCGGAAGCCAACCGGATACTGGATGATTTGAGGAAAAAACTGGAAATAAAGGATTATAAAAGTGCGAAGCTTTATTATGACATGGGTTTTTACCGGGCTGCAGGGGTTAGCTTTGCAGCGTTGCTGGAGAACTTCCCCGAATCCCAGATTGCGGATGAATACAAAATGATGTCTGTAAAGTCTTATTATCTTTTTGCCGAAAACAGTATCATTGATAAAAAGGCGGAGCGCTTTAAGAGTGTGATGGATGAGTGCCGGGAATTCCTGGACCGTTTTCCCGAAAGTAAATATAAAGCCGATATCGAGAAATATATGGCAATGTCGCAAACACAAATTCAAAAATTCAATAATAATGAGCAAGTTAAGAAGACATCTTAGTGTTGGTACTCCCAGTAGCGTTGAAACTAAAAGCCTGCAGGAGATAAAAAACAAGACCGGCAATATATATGAGTCTATTGCCATTGTAAGTAAAAGAGCCAACCAGATCAATATTTCCATCAAGGAAGAACTCCATAATAAACTGGATGAATTTGCCAGCCATACAGATACGCTGGAGGAGATCCATGAAAATAAAGAGCAGATCGAAATATCCAAGGCGTATGAGCGGATGCCGAATCCCGCACTTTTGGCCACACAGGAGTTCCTGGATGACAAAATCTACTATCGCAAAGCTGAAGACGAACTGTTCAGCTAAGACCGGTCATTATATTTGAAATGCAGCCGCAATGGATCCAGTTATTCATTGCGGCTGTTTCATTTGGGCAGAAACAGCCATTGAGGCACAAAAGCACTTTTGCCCCAAAGGTTCGGAGGTCGGAGCATGGGAACAGGATATTGATGTAGCGCGATAAAATGGCACCAGCGATCAAAAAAAGCCTATATCGACGCATTAGAACAATCGCACAAACACCAGGATCCTGATATTATAAGTGTCTTTTTCATAGCGACCGCTGTTTCAAGAATGGAGCTGGAAATGAAACAGCTCCGGGTGCCCATTGCACCTTCTGAAAAACAGCACTCCACTTCAAAAAACAAGGGGTTCACCTTTATTTTTTGACTTACTTTTGATAAATGTTGGAAGGGAAAAAAATAGTCATCGGTATCAGTGGCAGTATTGCCGCATATAAGATCGTTCACCTGGTGCGATTGCTGGTAAAGCAAAAAGTAATTGTCAAAGTGATCATGACGCCTTCAGCCAGGGACTTTGTATCGCCGCTTACGCTGTCTACACTTTCAAAAAATGAAGTGCTTACCGATATAGCTTCCGGCAATACCTGGGCCAATCACGTGGAACTGGGAAGATGGGCCGATCTTATGCTGATTGCACCGCTGAGTTGCAATACCCTGGCAAAAATGGCACAGGGGCATTGTGACAATCTGTTATTATCGGTATATCTTTCTGCAACCTGCCCGGTAATGGTATCCCCGGCCATGGATGAGGATATGTGGCACCACCCCGCCACTCAAAAAAACATCGGGATCCTGAAAGCATTCGGACACATTGTGCTGGCGCCGCATCATGGCGAGCTGGCAAGCGGGCTGATCGGCGAAGGACGTATGGAAGAACCGGAAGCGATCCTGGCGCAGATCGGATCCTTTTTTAATAATAAAGCAGACGGAAGCCTGGAAGGGAAAAAAGTGCTGGTAACGGCAGGTCCTACACATGAAGCCATTGACCCGGTACGGTTCATCGGTAATCACTCTTCCGGCAAAATGGGTTATGCCCTTGCACAGGAATGCCGGAAGCGCGGCGCGGAGGTGGTCCTTGTCCTGGGCCCGGCGCCTGCCATATTGCAACAGGACCTCTCTGGTATTACGGTAGTAAAAGTTACCTCTGCAGAGGAAATGTACCAGGCCTGTATGGATCATTTCAGCTCCGCGGATATAGCCCTTATGGCCGCAGCTGTAGCCGATTACAGGCCGGCAACGACCAGTGAAATAAAAATAAAAAAACAGGAACCGGGGCTGGAACTGAGCCTGGTAAAAACCCGCGATATCCTGGCATCCCTGGGAGCCGTTAAAACCAGCCGGCAGGTACTCCTGGGGTTTGCCCTGGAAACCAATGATGAAGAGCGGCATGCGCTTGAAAAGCTGCATAAAAAAAACGCGGACTATATTGTACTGAACTCTTTAAATGATGGCGCCGCTTTTGGTGCAGATACCAACAAAATAACCATCTACTCCAAAACCGGTGAAAAATCCGGTTTTGAATCCAAATCAAAAACAGCAGTGGCACAGGACATCCTGGATACCATTATCAAAACGGGCACTACAACAATATGAATAAGCTATTACCATTACTGATCCTCGGCATCACGGTTACCGCATGCGGGCTTGGGCGCCCCAAAGATGTGCTGCCCCAGGATAAAATGCAGGCTGTCCTATGGGACATTGCAAAAGGAGGTGAATTTGTGAATGGCTATGTATACTTTCGCAATCCCAACCTGAACCGCGCGGCAGTGAACCAGCAGGTGTTAAAACAGATCTTTACGCTGCATAAGATCTCTAAAAAACAATTTGACAAAAGTCTTGAATATTACCAGCGCAAACCCGACCTGTTTGTGGCCATGCTGGATTCGATCAATGTACAGCAGGCACGAGCCAAACAGGATACGGTTAAGAGTGCTCCGGGAGATTCTGCCCATGCCGCCGCTCCGCCTCCATCCGCCGGGGCTCCATCGCAACCTTCGCGTACCGTAAAATAATTCCCGTTCAGCAGACTATTTCTCCCATGTATTATCAATGCTTTAACGGTGTTTTTTCAGATGCGGCCGTTCCTGTTATCCCCGCGGTTAACAAAGGCTACCGGTACGGGGATGGTTTTTTTGAGACCCTGCGGGTGCACCACTCTGCAATACCCCTGTGGGATCTGCACCGGGGCAGGATCCTCAGAAGCCTGTCGCTCCTGGATTATTCCTTTGCCGGGGATGTATCCCCGGAGCGCCTTTATGAGGAGATCCTAAAACTGTGCGGCCTCAACCATTGCCAGGAAAACGCCCGGGTACGGTTGTCCTTTTCCAACGGGGATGGCGGACTTTTTGACCGGTCGGGCCTGCACTATTTAATAGAAGCCGAACCCTTTGCGCCGGCCCCGGACAAAGGCCTGCTGCTGGGGCTGTATAATGAAATGCAAAAAGAGGTACACCGGTTTTCGGAACTGAAACTGTCCGCCAGTTTTATATACAGCCGAGCCGCGCAATGCTGTAACCGCCAGGGATGGAACGACTGTGTTATCCTCAATAAAAAACAGCAGGTAGTAGAAACCAGCATTTCTAACCTTTTCTGGATCAAAGACGGGGCCCTGTTCACCCCGCCTGTTACGGACGGCTGCGTAGCCGGTGTATTCCGGTCGTACCTGCTGACCGCGGAACCGGGGATCACCGAACGGTCCTGTACCCCCGAAACATTAAAAGAAGCCGATGCCTTATTCCTCACCAATGCGCTCCGGGGTATCCGGAATGTAGTACAGTACGATGGAAAGTGCTACAACGGTGCTTTAACAGCAAGCCTGCAGCACCGGCACAACCAGCTGCTTTTTTCCTAAACGCCGGCATGCATCCGGCGATGGATCCCTGCCAGGGTATGCACCGCCTCCCTGCCTTCAGAGCCCAGGTCCAGACTGTAATTATTTACATACAGATCGATGTGTTTACGCATTACCTCTTCGCTCATTGCCTGTGCATGTTCCTTTACATAGGCCGAAACCGCGGGATACCGGTCAAAAGCATATTGCAGGCTCTTCCGGATCAGCGCATCTACCTGTTGATACAATGCATCCCCCAGCGATCTCTTTATTACAATACCACCCAGTGGTATGGGAACCTTCATGGCCTGCTCCCAGTATTCACCCAGATCTGTAACCTTCACCAATCCTTTATCCTGGTAGGTAAACCGGTTTTCATGAATGATCACACCCAGCGCCGCCCTGTTATTGACCACAGCATCCTCTATTTCATGAAACACACCAAATGATTTATGGAGGGCGTCGGGGTAAGCAAAACTAAAAAGCAGATGTGCCGTTGTATTGACGCCCGGCAATATAACCGCTGCCTCATTGATCTCTGCTGCTGAAAAGGGTTGCCGCCGGTTACTGACCAGCAATGGCCCTACTCCTTTTCCCAAAGCGCTTCCGGAATTAAGCAGTGTATATTGCTCCCCTGTTTTAAAATAGGCGGGGAAGCTCAGCTTTGTTACATCCAGCCTTTCCTCCAGTGCCCAGCGGTTCAGCGTTTCCACATCTTCCAGTACTGCTTCAAATTCGAGCCCTTCCGTATCGATCTTCCCGTTCACCAGCGCATCAAAAATGAACGTGTCATTCGGACAGGGAGAAAACCCCAGTTTCAGCTTCATATGATTCTTCTTATTAACCTTTTTATAAAACAGGAAAAAACCAGGAAATGTTCGGCGGCCTATGCAATAAAAGCCCTGATGAGCTGTTCTATGATCTCATTAAGCTTCGAAACGGACGCACCCAGCGCCCACTTTGTTTTATCTCTTTCACCCGCATAATTGGATACCGCTCTTACCTGGAGGAAGGGTACTGCTTCCTGCAAAGCCACATAATGAAGTGCAGCGCCCTCCATTGATTCTATTTCCGCACCCAGATCATTTCTAAAATGCCGGATCGTATCCTTGCTGGTCGTGATCTCGTTAACAGTAACACCCTTAGCCTGATCCAGCCCGGTAAGCGCCATCAACCCGTCGTAGGGGTTCAGCAGCCATCCCCCGGTAAATGGCGGAGCGTCAGCCGGCGCCAGCTGCAGGTCAAAAACCGATCTGCGCCGTCCTTCCTCCACCACACCCAGGTCGCCGAAGCACTCCCTGTTAATAACCGCCACGGTTCCTGGCGCATAACGGTTTGCCAGGCTCCCTCCAATACCTGCCTGAAGCACCAGGTCGTATCGTTGCCGGGCAAGCTGCCTGGTTAATCCATATGTGGTACTGACACCCCCGATACCTGCGATCAGCACATCCACCGCATCCTGTTCTTTCAGGAAGGAATTTAAGGGCCTTATTTCGAGCTCCGTGGCTGCCAGCAATAATATTTTTTTATGCATATCCTGTGTAACGGTTGCAAAAATGTTCCGCCCCGCGAAGTTCGGCATTTTTATAATTGGGGGAAATGTTACCTTTGCAGTCTGTTTTTTTGAAAGGGAGGGATCTTTTTTGTGTACTTCCCCTCTTCAGAGCCGGGCCATTGCCGGCTTACTTATTTATGATATATGGTATATCTCACAAGAATTGAGCACTTTAACGCAGCGCATAAACTTTTCAACCCTGCATGGACGGAGGCGCAGAATGAGCAGGTTTTTGGCAAATGTGCCAATAAGAACTGGCACGGGCATAATTATGAACTATACATTACGGTAAAAGGAGAACCCGATCCCGACACCGGTTTTGTGTATGATGTAAAAAAATTGAGCGAGATCATTAAAGATCATATCATTGAAAAACTGGACCACCGGAACCTGAATGAAGACGTAGACTTCATGAAAGGAAAGCTGTGCAGCACGGAAAACCTGGCTATTGCTATATGGAACGAGCTGGGCCCGCATTTGCCCGAAGGCGTACTGCTTCATTGCATAAAACTCTATGAAACGCCAAGGATTTATGTAGAGTATTTTGGTTAAGTTTGTACGTACCTTTATCCAGTATGAGAGTATCCGTTTTCAGGAGAGAACATTTTAACGCGGCACACCGGCTCTTTAACCCGGCCTGGGATGATGCAACCAATGAAAAGATCTTTGGTAAATGTGCTTTACCACATTATCACGGACATAACTATGAGCTGGAAATAAAGGTAACCGGGGAAGTAGATCCTCAAACAGGCTTTGTAATGGATCTTAAGAAATTAAGTGAGCTGGTGGCTAAAAATGTGATCGATAAATTTGATCACCGGAACCTGAACCTGGATACCGATGAATTTAAACATACGAACCCAACGGCAGAAAATATTGCGATCGTGATCTATGACATCCTGCGCCCGCATATCGGCAACGATCATGACCTGAAGATCCGGCTGTATGAAACACCAAGAAATTTTGTTGAATATCCATCATCTTAAATGACCGGCAAACATGGCCTATAAGAAAGAAGACAAATATAATGAACCGGTAACCCAGGCACTCATCCAGCACTATCAACAGGTGATAGCGCAACTGGGTGAAGACCCGCAGCGGGAAGGGCTGCTGAAAACCCCTGAACGTGTAGCGAAAGCCATGCAGGTACTGACGCAGGGCTACCAAATGGATGCGCACGAGATCATTAACTCGGCAAAATTTCATGAGGACGTCAGCGAAATGATCATTGTAAAGGACATCGAATTGTACAGTCTTTGCGAGCACCATATGCTGCCTTTTTTTGGAAGAGCGCATGTAGCTTATATCCCGAACGGATGGATCACGGGGCTTAGCAAGATTGCAAGGGTTGTAGACGTATACTCACACCGGCTGCAGGTACAGGAGCGCCTGACGGTGCAGATCATGAATGCTATTAAAGAAACGCTGAACCCGCTGGGTGTTGCCGTGGTGATTGAAGCAAAACACCTGTGCATGATGATGCGGGGTGTGCAAAAACAGAATTCCGAAACAACTACTTCTGCATTTGATGGTGAGTTCCAGAAAAACTCAACCCGGAGCGAATTTTTAAAGCTCATCAGTGCACGTTTAAGTTAAAAGAAAAAGAACCAAAATAAAAAAGTGAATATGAAACAGGCAGTGGTATTCCCCGGACAGGGCTCGCAATTTACCGGGATGGGAAAAGAGCATTACGACAACAATGCGTTTGCAAAAAAATTGTTTGAACAGGGGAATGAGATCCTGGGATTTCGCCTTTCCGATATCATGTTTACGGGGACTGCAGATGAGCTAAAGGAAACAAAAGTGACGCAGCCTGCCGTTTTTCTGCACTCAATTGTAGCCTATAAGGTGATGGAGAACAACCGGCCCGATATGGTGGCAGGACATTCGCTGGGCGAGTTCTCGGCGTTGGTGGCCAACAATGTACTGGCTTTTGAAGATGCACTGCAGCTGGTAGCAGTACGGGCCAATGCCATGCAAAAAGCCTGTGAACTGCAGCCGTCTACCATGGCCGCCGTATTAAACCTTGCGGATGAAAAAGTGGAAGAGATCTGCAGGGCCATCCAGGAAGAAACCGGGGAGATCGTTGTTCCAGCTAATTATAATTGCCCGGGCCAGCTGGTGATCAGCGGCACTACCGGGGGAATTGAGATCGCCGTAGAGCGCATGAAAGCAGCCGGCGCCAAACGGGCACTGGTACTGCCGGTAGGCGGCGCCTTTCACTCGCCCTTAATGGAGCCCGCCCGGAAAGAGCTGCAGGACGCTATTGAAAAAACAGCCTTTCACCAGCCGGTTTGCCCTATTTACCAGAACGTGGTTGCCCGGCCGGTAATGGACAAGGAAGAGATCAAAGAGAACCTGATCGCCCAGCTTACAGGCGCTGTAAAATGGACCCAGAGCATACAGGCGATGATCGCCAACGGTGCCACCCGGTTTACAGAAGCCGGACCGGGTAAGGTACTGCAGGGGCTGATCCAGAAGATCAATAAAGAAGTAGCAGTAAATGGGGTTAGTTAACCCCATTTTTCATATATACCGGTTTACCGCCCATCCATCAAAGAAGTATCCCTTCATCATTTCTTCCTACCTTCGGAATGATCCGGGGGCAGATCCGGTATTCAAACATCAGCCGGCTGCAATAAACTGTGAATAGCCGGCAGGGATCATCTTTTATCGCATATGACTGTACTTACATTTACGCTGATCATGCTGCTGGGTGCCTTTATGGCGGGGCTGATCGGCTCTTTATCCGGTCTTGGGGGAGGCATCATCATCATTCCGTTGCTCACGATCGGGATGGGGGTCGACATTCATTACGCCATTGGAGCCGCACTGGTTTCTGTTATTGCCACATCATCAGGATCTGCAGCCGCTTATGTACGTGAAGGCATTACCAATATGCGCCTCGGGATCTTTCTTGAGATTGCCACCACCACCGGGGCCGTTTGCGGGGCGCTCATTTCAACAATAGCCCCCGGCTCATTAATTGCGGTACTTTTTGGACTGACACTGATCTTTTCTTCTATCAATTCGCTGCGGAAAAAAGAAGAGCACGTGTTGGAACAAAGCAGCCCGCTGGCCCGGAAATTAAAACTGGATGGCAGCTACCCGGATCGTAATGGCCGGCCGATCTCCTATGGTACAAAAAATGTGCTGGGAGGATTCGGTATGATGGGCATCGCCGGCATGATGTCCGGGCTGCTGGGCATCGGATCCGGAGCGTTTAAGGTCATAGCCATGGACAATATCATGCGCATCCCCTTTAAAGTTTCTACCACTACCAGTAATTTTATGATGGGAGTAACCGCCATTGCCAGCACCGTGATCTATCTGCAAAAAGGATATGTGCAGCCTGGTATCTGTATGCCCACCATGATCGGTGTGCTTTTCGGATCGATGACGGGATCCCGGATCCTGATCCGTTCAAACCCCGCAAAACTCCGGCTTTTCTTTGCTATCCTTATTTTACTATTGGCATTTAACATGATCTATAACGGCATTGCCGGCAAGATTTAAACCAGTTACAGATGCAGAAAAACAACTTCACGGATAAAACATTACAAACTATTATCGGAACCCTGCTTCGTTACGGGGTATGGCTGGCCCTGGGTACAGGTGCAGCCGGAGGTGTGGTATACCTGTTAAAACACGGCGGGGAACCCATGCATTACGCCAGTTTTACCGAGGCCGACAAGAGCATCGGGCAATTGCTGAAAGAAATGGTCACCGGTATCAAAAGTCACAGTGGTACTTCCATTATTTTCCTGGGGATCATCCTGCTTTTCCTTACTCCTGCGCTGCGCCTTCTCTTCTCCTTTATTGCATTCCTGGTCGAAAAAGATTACCTGTATGTACTCATCACATTTATTGTAATGATGATTATCGGCATCAGCATTTCGCTGGGATACAGTCATTAGGCGCAAACCGGTAAGGCTGCCCGCCCTGCAGGGCAAACGCATCAAAATTGGGTGAAGAGAGGCACCGGGAGCATTTGCAGGCACTGTAAGTGCCTCGTGTTTATAACAAGGTATTACCCCGGCTCCTGCAGGAGCCGGGTTCAACAAAACAGCATATTGCTATAAACATACTGCTCCTCCGGAGCTGAGCAATGCTGAAATCAGATGCGTTTGCCCTGGCCCGCCCTGGTGAGTTAGTGGCCAATTTAGTATTTTCGCATAAACAGACATCCCTATTATGCCTGCACATACAGATACGTTTCCCTCTTTTTCCCCTGGCAGCACAGGAACTACCCGGACAATGGGTAGCGACACCCGGTTGCTTGCCGGCTTCATGATCCTCTGGTTCCTCATCAACAGCCTGCAGGCGATCTTCCTTGGTATCGATGGAGACGAGGCTTATTACTGGATGTTGTCTCAAAACCTGCAGTGGGGCTATTTTGACCACCCTCCCCTGGTTACGGTCTTTATCCGGCTGGGTGAGTTTTTCGGGCACGGGCCCTTCTTTACACGCCTCGGGACCATTTTATTATCAACCTGCTCCATTGCACTTGTCTACAGGGGGCTGCCCGGGTACCTGCAAAAGATCCGATGGTTCATATTGCTCTATGCGGCCACGCTGGTATTGAATGTATACGCTTTTATAACCACACCGGATGCCGCCCTGTTCTTCTTTGCCGCCCTGTTCTTTCTGAGGTATAAGCTTTTTTTAAACCAAAAGAACTTCATCAACAGTCTCTGGCTGGCCATTGCCATTACCGGCATGTTTTACAGTAAATACCACGGTATCCTGCTGGTGGGCTTTGTTGTACTATCGAACCTGAAGTTGCTGACCAATAAATATTTCTGGCTGATCGTGTTGATGGTGTCCCTGTTATTCCTCCCTCATCTCTACTGGCAGTACCTGAACGACTGGCCAACGGTGCGCTTTCACCTGATCGAACGCATCGCCAAAAAATACCGGGTCAGTTATACTACGGATTACCTGTTGGGACAAATACTGATCTGGGGGCCGCTGATCTCCCTGCCCTTTTATATTTTCATCTTCAAATTAAAGATCCGGGATACGCTTATGCGCGCCCATCTTTTTATGTTTGCAGGCACCCTTATCTTCTTCCTGTTCTCGTCCTTCAAAAATACCGTGGAACCTCACTGGACGATGATTGCCGGCATCTCTTATATTGCGGTCTTTTTGTCACTGATCGTCAATGGCAGCCAAAAATTCAGGAGCCTGTTCTTAAAAACAGCCTGGTGCAATATCGGCCTCATCCTCCTGGCCCGGATCCTTTTCCTGGTGCCCAATGGGCCGGCCAATCTTATCAAGCATTTCCGGTCTTTTTCCTACGCCCGGGTATGGGCCGATGCGGTTTATGAAAAAGCCGGCCATACTCCGGTAGTATTCTCCAATTCGTATGCGCTGCCCTCTCTTTACAAGTTCTACCATCCTGATGCCCAAACCACTGGCTACAACGATAAAGGTTATCGGAAAACAAATTTCAATATTACAGACGATCACCTTTTAAATGGCAGGAACGTTTTTTATTATACAGAAAATACGAGCCTGAAACCCGGAACGGGCATCCCGGTCGGAACGGTTTACAATTCGGGGAGGCTCCTGCCATTACCGCAATACCATTCGCTGAACGGGCTGAGGATTATCCTGGAGCATCCCACTAAAGAAATGAAATACGGGAGTGAGCAATCTATGACCCTTACCATCATCAACAAGAGCGGGCAGGCGCAGTTGCTTGAACCAAAGCTCCGGGCAGATTATGCTTTCCTGGTCGAAAAATATAATTTCATTAATTCAGATTCCAACTTCGCGTTGCCGCTGAAAACACTCCAGCCCGGCGAAAGCATCCGGCTTAACATTCCCGTTAAGGCGCCACAGCAGCCCGGGAAATACCGGCTATTATTCTCCTTTGTCAATGATTTTATACCTGGAAATTTCGCCAGCAACTTTTATCAAATCACGGTTAACGGGGAGTGATCAGAATAATTTGACAATGAGGATCCGGATGGCTATCGGGAGTGAAAATTTGAAAATACAGGAAAGAAAAGCGGGTATCAGTATCAAACCATCTTCAATCCCATTCAATCCGCGGACAATTTAAAAGTAAAAAACGCCCTGCCGCTTCATAACCTCCAGCCCGCAAAAGCTAGCTTCCCGGCGCTATCAGCTGGTTCCGTATCAGGCGGTTGTTGTATTGCTGAATGAATGCTTTTACTTTCTGTTCCATAGCTGCGGCCCTTTGTGCGGAATCCTGCAGCAGGTCTGTTTTCATTAACCGATCCTGTTTAAAATTGTACAGGCCGGTAGATCTTTTACCATCAAAAAAGAGCAGGTAATCGCCATTGATCCAGCGGTGCCCCCCGGAGTATTGATATGCAAAGCCCGGCCCCTTGCGGTCCAGCACATTTTCACCAAAAGCCAGGTAAGGCTTGTGATAATGGAGGTAACCCAATACGGTGGGCATAATATCCAATTGTTGTATCACGCCCGGATCCACCCCCCTGAAACTGCTGTCGCCCGGTGAATACAGGATAATGGGAATGGCAATATCGCCCCAGGCATTCTGATATTCGGCATGATAAGACACCGTGGCATGGTCTGCGGAGATCACAAAGAGCGTATTATTGAACCAGGGCTGCCGGCGCGCCTTATCAAAAAATTTCTGCAGGGCCATATCGGTATAGCTGATGCATTCCATTACCGGTAACGGTCCTTTCTTAAACTTTCCTTTATATTGTTCCGGAACTTCGAACGGATGGTGCGAGGATACCGAAAAGATCCCGGAAAAAAAAGGTTGCGGAAAGCTATTCAGTTTCTGTTCAAAGAACTGAAAAAACGGCTCATCCCAGATCCCCCAGATCCCGTCATAATCAGCATCATTATTATATTCTGTTTTCCCGAAATAGTGCTCAATACCGATCATTTTTGTATAGGGCAGAAATCCCATCGACCCGTTGGGGGCCCCATGGAAAAAGGAAGTATGATACCCTTCATTTGCCAGTAATTTTGGCAGGCTTTTCGTGCTGTCGGACACATACGGTGTCAGTACAAAAGGATCCAGCCCGCTGGGGATGCTGGAAAAAATGGAAGGGATCGCATCAATTGATTTCCGGCCGTTTGCAAAAGAGTTCCAGTAGATCTTACTTACAGCAGCCAACGAATCGAGAAAAGGCGTAAACCCGGTATACTTACCGTTGTCGAGCTCCTTATTGTAAAATCCCACAGATTCCTTTCCAAAGCTTTCCAGGATGATGACCACTACATTCTTTTTGGTGAACGGCAGCGAATCCGCCGGTGTATGCAGCGGCGTATAAACATCCCCTATTGTTGCATCCGGAAAATCATGCAATTCTTTTAACGGCTTTACCCCCATGGTACGGATAAAAACAAAAGGCGTGTTCAATACCAGGTATACTTCGTGGGAGCGCTTTACATAAACACCTGCATCACCTACCGTAATGGGACGTGTACTGTGGCGGAACCCGCCCCGGATCCCGCCAATAGCAAGGATCACACCCAGCACAAAGATCAGTGCAGCTTTACAATAATATACCGGTATCCGGGAAGGCGGCTGATCATTACGTACCTGCACCTTCCGGTAAAGCAATACCATCAGCCCTGTCAGCCCTGCAAAGATCAGCACCACGTACCAGTAGTCGATCAGGAAATTCCACGCAAGCCCCGATTTATTCTGCTCGTGTGCAAACTCGCTAAAAACGCTGGTGGTGGTGCGCCTCAATGTAAACCGGTAATAAATAAAGTCGATGCAATTCAGCAACAATGCGATGCCGTTCGTCATATAAAAGACCCACTGAACCACACGCTGATAACGTTTGTGCGTTCGCAGCAGATACGGAACCGGAACGGTCATCAGGAAAATGAGCAGGCAGTTAAAATACAGCATCGCGGCTATATCGAACCGCAATCCACCTGAAAGGATCTTTATCCAATCGCCGGCTTCGATCCCCGGGAACAGGGATATGTTCAGGAAATAGAACAGGAACCTGCAAATAAAAAACAACAACAATACCAGCAGGATGCGGTATAAAAATGTGCCATAGTAGCTCAGCATCCAGGTGCCTCTCCTCCTGTTCATCATAACCAAAAATTAATTTAATGCTCCCCTGCCGGATCCGCAGCTGTAGCTGATGATTCCGGCGACCTTTCCCGTTCCCTGCCAAAAAGGATAAAGATCGCAGACAGGGCCATAGCCATTGTAATTAAATAAAAGCTTAAGCTTACGGATACGGCAAGATCCTTATCCAGCCCAAAAATGCCCGCTCCCCAAACAATGGCCACTTCTCTTGCGCCTAACCCCCCGATACTAAAAGGGAACAACGAGGCAAGTGAAGATAGCAGGAAAATGGCAAAATAAGGCCAGTAGCTGGCCCTGCACCCTAATGCCGCCAGGATAAAGGCGACGGTAGCCAGCTGAAGCGACTGGGTGCAAATGCCCAACAAATGCGTGGCAAAGAAATGACGGCTAACGCGGTTAAAATAACGGCGCAGGATAAAATAATATACCAGGGTGCCGCCTGCGAAGGCAGCCAGGATCCAGGCGCTGTACTGCCTTACTTCCGGCAACGAGAGGCTAAAACAGGAGACCAGGAACCCCAATCCCCACAATCCTGCCAGCCGGTCGAAAAAAACAGCAGAAAAGACCTCCTTATGGGTGGTAGGATAACGCTGTTTTAATACAATGATCTTGTACCCGTCGCCCCCCAGGCCGCTGGGCAGGAACAGGTTGTAGAACATCCCCAGCAGGTACAGGCGCAGGTTCGAGCGCGCTGAAAGGGGCAGGCCGATGTTCCTGAAAAAATAAAGCAGCCGGAAAGAAGTGATTACCTGGCAAATGACAAAGGCCGCCAGGGCAGGGATCAGCCACCAGCCATTGGCCTCTTTCCACAACCGCCGCACAGCAGCCAGGTCTACCTTGGTATACACCAGCCACAAAGCCAGCATTGTAAAGGCAATTTTCAGTACCGGTTTTAAAATATTCCAGGCCTTCTTTTTATCCATATATCCACTGCAAACTTCGGCTAAATTGTTAAATTACCCATTGAAAATTTATTAAATTGGTATCTTCAGGAATTAGACGATAGACGATAGACGATAGACGATAGACGATAGACGATAGACGATAGACGATAGACCATAGACCATGGACTATCGACCATAGACCATGGACTATCGACCATGGACTATCGACTATCGACCATGGACTATCGACTATCGACCGATTCGTCAGGCTGGCAAAACATTGAACCCGAAACCAGGAATATGAACCCCAGAACAACAAACCGCATTACAGAACTATTCCGCATCACTTATCCCATTATCCAGGCGGGTATGGTATGGACCAGCGGCTGGAGACTGGCGAGCGCCGTTAGTAACGCCGGGGCATTGGGTCTTATCGGCGCCGGCTCCATGTACCCGGAGGTCCTGAAGGAACATATCCGGAAATGCAGGGCCGCTACCTCCCGGCCGTTCGGTGTCAATCTGCCCCTGTTGTATCCGGAGCCCGAAGCGCATATCAGGATCATTATCGATGAAAAAGTTCCGGTCGTTTTTACCAGCGCCGGCAACCCCAAAATATGGACAGGGCTTTTAAAAGACGCCGGCATCACCGTGGCACACGTGGTCAGCAGCAGCAAATTTGCTTTAAAAGCACAGGAAGCGGGCTGTGATGCGGTGGTAGCCGAAGGATTTGAAGCAGGCGGGCATAACGGGCGGGAAGAAACCACTTCAATGGTGTTGGTTCCGCTGGTAGCCTCTGCCGTGCAGATACCCGTCATTGCCGCCGGGGGTATTGCTACCGGGCAGCAGATGCTGGCCGCTTTTGCACTGGGCGCAGAAGGAGTGCAGGTCGGGAGCCGGTTTGCTGCCAGCGAAGAGGCTTCCTGCCATCCCGATTTTAAAAAAAAAGTGATCGATACCGGGGAAGGAGATACGGAACTTTCTTTAAAACAGCTGGCGCCGGTGCGCCTTTTAAAAAACAATTTCTATCAGCAGGTAAAGACGCTGGAGCATAAAGGAGCCACGCCCCAACAGCTGGCAGCACTGTTGGGACGGGGACGGGCCAAAAGAGGGATGTTTGAAGGAGATCTCGAAAACGGGGAACTGGAAATTGGCCAGGCAGCAGCTTCTATCAGATCGATCCGCCCGGCCGCTGAAATCGTTGCGGAACTGTGGGCGGATTTTAAAGCCGGGCTCGCCCGCCTCCATCTATAATATTCATTTAAACCAAACCATTGTTTACGGGAGATGAGCATTTGTTATAATTTGAAGAACCCCTTTTCACCGGTAAGGCATACAATATCCCTGCTTTGCGGCCTGTTGATCCTGCCGTTTGCCGGTTTTAGCCAGGCGTTTACAGCCCTTGAAAAAAAAGTGGAAGCGAATGACAGGAGCAACGATAGCAGCCCAAGGGAAAAATTGTTTGTTCACTATGACCGTCCCTACTACAAGGTTAAGGACACCATGTGGATGAAAGGCTATATCCTTGCGGCCAATAATAATACTATAACCGACAGCACCGGCATTGCTTATATTGAACTCATCAACAATGCCGGAGAAGTAGTAAAAAGAACCGCAGCTCCCTGCTACTGGGGACGCTTTCAAAGCAGCATTCCGCTAACAGCAGACAATTTTCCACAGGGCAGCTATACATTGCGGGCTTATACCAGCTGGATGCGCAATTTCGGAGACTCCCTCCTGTATGAAAGTCGTTTTACCATCATTAATCCCAGGGCTGATGAATGGAACGCTCGTATCCGGGAAGTAAAATTTACGGGCAGTCGCATTACCTTAACTGCAGGGTTAACCAC
>NZ_FMZO01000030.1 GCF_900101395.1 Niabella drilacis
ATTATAGGCTTCCGGCCCCCGGTCGGGCCACGGCTGCCGGTTATTATGAATGTTATTTTTGAAAGTGATCGCAAGGAAATAAGGGGCTATAATGATCTTGCCAACCTGGGGCAATACAACCTGCCTTTAAAGCATATTTATGGAAATATATCGTATAGCATGAATAATGCGAATATTTCTTATGAACGGAATACAGATGACCAGGATAATGATGCAAAATACTATGTGGCGGCCACGGTTAATAACGCGTTATATGAATTTGATGAGAATGCCGCAGCGGATGGCATTTTACCGCCTCCGTATGGGATTCAGATATTAGTGCATCGTTTTGCCGGGGATGGTGCTGCACCCATGTTTGCACAAATGTCCGGCACCTACCCGGTGCAAATGGGTACAATTAAGTCGTTTTTCATAGGTGCAGCCGGTATTGCCACCGGAGTGTTCTATGGAGATCCGGTGACGGTTTCTGCGATAGCGACGAATATTGCCAGTAAAGCCCCGGATGTTGCTATTGGCTATCATTGGGACGCCGACCATTTTGCTACGGACAGGATCAAAGAAGTTGCTTATCATGAATTTGCCCATGCGAGTCATTACCGGATAGCAGATTTTAATATGTGGTTTGATAATATCGAATTTACGGTGAGTCATAACGGCTATGGAAATGCTGGTGACCCAGGAGTGGAGAAAACGGATCTTATAGAAATGTGGGCATATTTTTTGGGAAGGGAATATGCACACAGAAGGTATGGACCCAATGCGCATAGCGCGATTCCGGAATATTTCACAAATCCAGGAGCTCCAACATTTCTCAATAGCTGGTATGCTGCAGGTGAACATGGAGGTACCAATCGTCGGTTATTTGACTGGGGACACATTCCGTCTTATTTTTTAAATGATCTACTTGATAGCAATATTTATAACGATCAGCATTCATTAATAGAGAACCCTTCGGTTATAATTGATAGTATTAGTAATTATAAGATTGCCACAATATATAGTTTCCTTGATGGGAGTACTACCAGTCCTGCTATTCTGATGAGCAAATTATCGAATCAATTGCCTGCAGGTTTAGGGAATAATATTGCTAATTTTAATTTACTACGCTCTTATTACGGGTATTAAAATTGATCATGTATGAAATTTATTTTTCAATTGAGTGTACTGTTATTACTATGCGGATGTACTAAATCAGGAACACATAAAGTCATTGTCGAAAATAAATCTGAGTATGATATACAAACAATAATATATAATTACAGCTATCAAAACCCTTCTAAATATGAAGTTGCAGATAGCTTTATAACAAAAGCAGGATTTGAAACAGTAATAGCTAAAATATTTCCTGAAGATTACGTTACTTCTTGCTCACCACCGTATGATTCTATTAGTATTATAGTTATTGGGAAGTCTGAATTAAAAATAAAAGTTAACTTAAATAGTGGTGAAACATATCGGTACTCCCGTTCTGGTAGCAGATCAAAAGGTTATCATGTTGAGTGCCGTGCTACGATCACTAATACAGATATTGTGCCTAAATAAAAAAATGAGTTTGTCATGAGTCTATCGTCAGTCATAGCGGCTATGGAAATGCAGGAATGCGGCGTAGAACGAACGGGTCTTATAGAAATGTGGGCATATTTTTTGGGAAGGGAATATGCACACCGAAGGTATGGACCCAATGCGCATAGTGCTATCCTGGAATTTTATAGTGCGGAGAACGCGTCTCCATCTACATTCAATAATAGCTGGTATGCCGTAAATGAACACAGAAGTTGGGTTGGGATAAATATATTTGAACACGATCATATCCCGGCAGGATTTCTGCATGATATTATTGATAGCAATGCATACAATCAAAATAGGATACCCGGATTGTTTGAATCAACTGTTGTGGCAGATACTATTGCCGGTTATAAAATAAGTGACATTTATAACAATCTGGATGGAAGTACGGGATCGCCGGCAATATTGATGAATAAGCTTCGCACCATTCTCCCATTTGGAAACACAACGAATCATTTTGATCTATTAAGAAGTTCCTATGGGTACTAGTCAAACAACTTTTGTTCTTAAATATAAAAGAAAACAATAGCCTGATAAATTATTAAACTGTCATTGCATGAAAAGCCATCTCGCCATCGTACTTGTCATTTTGTTTTTTGGAATAGCGGCCTGCGGAAAAAACTATAATGGCAAGAAAACAGTACGCAATAATTCCTCGCATCCTTTAAAGATTCTTATTTACAAGAGGCTTTACCCAGGGGAAATTGGAAATTCCTTTTCATTACAACCTCAAAGTGAGGCAGTGGTAGAAAGTTTTACCGGCGGAAAAAGTGGCCCTTATTACGGCAATGGGAAAGGTTGTGGCACCAATGACTTCGATTCAACTGTAGTTGAAGTGATCGATAATAACCAACTGAAGGTTGCAAAAGACCTTAATAGCACTGATAATTGGGTCTTTTCAAAGAAGTCGAATTCAAGAGGTGTTGATACAGAATGTCGCGCCATCATTACCGATGCGGATATTGTACCTAAATAAAAAAATGCGTTTGTCATGAGTCTATCGTCAGTCATAACGGCTATGGAAATGCTGGAATGCGGCGTAGAACGAACGGGTCTTATAGAAATGTGGGCATATTTTTTGGGCAGGGAATATGCACACCGAAGGTATGGGCCCAATGCGCATAGCAGTTTGCCTGCATTTAGCTTTTCAAACACAACAACCTTTGCAAATAGCTGGTATGCCTGGAATGAGAATAGTGGGAATTTTAATACCTTGTTTGAAGCTGGTAATCATATAGCTGCAGGTTTTCTTCATGATATTCGTGACGACAGTACATATAATCGGCAACATTCATTAACTGAAAATCCAAATATTGTAATAGATAGCATTCATGGTTATACGATAGGAGGGATCTATAATCAATTAGGAGGAGGCACAAACACTGCAGCCATGCTAATTAATAAGTTGGCAACGGTAATGCCGTCTGGAGCAGGTAATAGGCTGAAGAATTACAATGCCCTTCGATCCTATTATGGATACTGATTGACTTTAAGTTGTTTTTTGAAAAATCTTCGTTATGAAATCCATTTTTCCCATTTTGGTTATGCTCCTTTTGTTTCTTAGTGCTTGTGATCCGAGTTCGGAGTTTAGAAAGACGGTTGACAATAAATCTAACTACAACCTGCTAATTTATGAATACCATAATCCGGGTAGTAAAACTCTGGTCAAGTCCGGAGAGAAAAAAGTAATAGCCAGTGGAAGTTATATGGGAACTAATAATGTAAAGTCTTGTGTAGCAGTTGGAGACTCCGTAATATGTGAAGTTGAGGGAAAAGATGGCCTAAAAGTATCAAAGGATTTTAACAATGATAATGATTGGAGCACTTCGAGCTCGGGAAATAATTCAAAAGGCTATCGGTCTGAGTGCAATATGGTCATCAGCAACAATGATATAATGCCAGAATAGTCCGAAGATTTCTGTTGCCGGGTGCAGCATCTGGCTGGCTTTATAATATCATGTATCATAATAGGCATACACAACAGGACAGATTGTAAGTAAATTTTCCACTTTTGAATGGCAATTAAACGAGCACGATTCATCAATTCTCTATCATTAGTTGAAGAGCTAACTTATAAAAGATTGTGCATTGGTAAGAAGCGACAATGTGGAGGGGGTAAATCAATAAACTATTATCACGTGAAGAAGCATTCCGCTATCGGGTTTGTTATTTGTTTTTTTGGGCTGGCATCTTGCGGCAAGAGCTATGATGCAAAAAAGATAGTACGCAATAATTCTTCTCATTCTTTAAAGGTACTGATTTACAAGAGGCTTTATCCAGGTGAGATAAGTCGTACTTTTTCAATACAGCCGCAAAATGAGGTCGTGATTGAAAGTTTTTCCGGCGGCAAAACTGGTCCGTATTACGAGAACGGCAAAGGATGTGGTAACAGGGACTTTGATTCGACTGTTGTTGAGGTGATCGATGACAATCAACTTCTGGTTGCAAAGAATCTTAACAGTAGTGATAGCTGGACATTTTCGAAACATTCCACTTCAGGGAGTATAGATGAAGAATGCCGTGCTACGATCATCGACGCGGATATTGTGCCTAAATAAAAAAATGAGTTTGTCATGAGTCTATCGTCAGTCATAGCGACTATGGAAATACAGGAATGCGGCGTAGAGCGAACGGATCTTATTGAAATGTGGGGCTATTTTATGGGCAGGGAATATGCACACCGAAGGTATGGGCTCAATGCGCATAGTGCTATCCTGGAATTTTATAGTGCGGGGAACGCGTCTCCATCTACATTCAATAACAGCTGGTATGCTGTCGGTGAAAACAGAGGAAGTGTTGGTCAGACAATCTTTGAATGGAATCATATTCCTGCAGGATTTTTACACGATTTAGTTGATAATAATAATTATAATCGGAATATAACACCTGCGTTGAATGAATCCAATCCGGTGATTGATACGGTTAGCGGTTATTCTATTAGTACAATATATAGTTATTTAGATGGGGGTACTTCATCTCCAAGTATTTTAATGAACAAACTTCGAAATAATTTACCCAACAATATCACTCCAATTAATACCCTAATAGCCTTTGATGCATTACGGAGTTCGTATGGTTATTAAATCGTATAAAAATTATAGTATGAGATCCGCTTTCTTATTCCTATTATTGGTTTCTGTCTTATTCTCTGCTTGTGGCAGAACGTCACATTCAAAAAAAATAGTTAGAAACTCATCAATGAAGAACATTAGGATTTTAATTTTTGATACTCCTTACTCCGGAAAAGAGCGGGAAAGTTACACAATCGAAGCAAATCATGAGGCGATAATAGTAAACCTTACGTCAAGAAGCGGACCTATGTACGCCAGTTCAGAAAACTGCGTTCTTTCAAAATATGACTCCGTTTCAATAATCGTTCCGGGTGATGATGATGTAAGAGTTGTAAAAGACCTTACCAGTAGTGATAGCTGGACGTTTTCTAAAAATTCAAATATTAACGGCATAGACGTGGAATGCAGGGCAACAATAACAAATGCTGATATTGTCCCTAAATAAAAATGAGCTTGTCATGAGTCTATCGTCAGCCATAGCGGCTATGGAAATGCAGGAATGCGGCGTAGAGCGAACGGATCTTATAGAAATGTGGGGCTATTTTATGGTCAGGGAATATGCACACCGAAGGTATGGGCTCAATGCGCATAGCGCGATTACGGAATATTTCACAAATCCAGGAGCTCCAACATTTCTCAATAGCTGGTATGCTGTGGCGGAAAACAGAGGTGATCATTTAGATAAACGTTTTGAGGCTAATCATATCCCCGCTTGCTTTTTGCATGACATTATTGATAATAATACCTGTAATCAAAATGTAACACCGTCATTGAGTGAAGCAACAGCAGTAACGGACAATATCCGAGGGGGGGGGCATAGGAGGGATCTTTTACCAGCTAGATGCAGGTACAACCAGCCCTGCCATATTGATGAATAAATTGCGTAATATTTTACCCAGGAAATACGCCGGAAGCTTTTGATAGCTTAAGAGTATCTTATGGGTATTAGTTCTGTTGCAAAAACTTCAAATTGATGGAAATGTATCTTCTTAATTAAAAAGTTATCAATGAAAAGAGCTCTGCTGATTCTTTCGGTCATTTATTTATCTGTTATAGCAATTGGTTGCAGTAAAAACTATAAGTCAAAGAAAGTAATTGAGAATAAGTCCACCCATAACATTAAAGTAACTTTGTATGGTTCGCCTCCAAATAGGGTAGAGCGGGGAACCTTTTTGGTTGCGTCTGATAAAACTCAGACAATTGTAGATTTCAATTCAACCGCAGGCGCTATATATGGAGAAAACAGTGCTTGTGTCAGAAGTGATATTGATTCTATCACAGTTGAAGTCAATGGGGATGAGAATTTTATTGTTGTAAAAGATTTCATGAATGATAATAGTTGGATTGCAAGTAAGACATCAAATTCCAAGGGCTTTGCTGTCGAATGCAGGGCCATCATTACCGATGCGGATATTGTACCTAAATCAGATTAGTATTGTATAAGTAGCAGGAACGGTCACTATTGCATTCAATAGTAGTTGCATGAAGTCAGGAACGGCTATTGACACATGAGATGGGCTGTTGACCGGTGTATTTTGTTGCATGGCATACGGTACACTATAGGATGATCGCCTGCAGCCCGCAGGTAGCCGGGGTGACCCGCTGCGCAGATCAGCAAGAAGGATGCCCTCAGGTATTGATCAGCTTCCGGTATTCGTTGGGCTGGATCTTTTTCATACGTTTGAACAGCCGGTTGAAATGGGTGATATTGTTAAACCCGCTTTCATAGCAGATCTCTTTGATGCTCTTTTGCCCTTCTGATAGCAATTTACAGGCATGGCCGATCCGTAATTCCGCAATGAACTGTGTATAGCTCTTGCGGGTGCAGGACTTAAAATAACGGCAAAAGGAATTTTCGGTCAGGTTCGTTAAGGCGGCTATGTCTTTAATATAAATCGGCGATTTAAAATGCTGGAGGGTATAATTATAGATCTTATTGATCCGTTCCGATTGGGTGAAGGGATTATCGCTTTGGTAAGCCGATGAGATAAGGCCGGTTTTCCTGCATTCTGTGATACAGCTAAGCAGCTCAAGCAGCAGGATGATCCGTTTGGTGTCCGTGGCAGCGATCAGGCTGGTCAGGATCTCCTTGGCCGTATCCGCCCTTGCTCCCTTAAGCACCAGTCCCTGTTTGCTCTTTTCAAGCAGCGCTGCTATTTTCTGGTTCTCCGGTATCAACAGGAAATCCTTCCCCCAGAAGTCTTCCCGGAACTGCGTAAGCTCGATGTAGGACTTTTCCGGTTTGTCGGTCGTGTACGGACTGTCAAATTTCCAGTAATGCGGCAGGTAGCTGCCGATCAATACAAGATCGCCGCTTTTGAAATAATGGATGCCATCCCCCGCAAACAATGTTCCGGCTCCCTTTACCACGTGGATCAGTTCAAACTCCGGGTGGTAATGCCAGCTGTTGTTCTTATAAGATTTACTGTCGGATCTTGCACTGAAGGAGATCGCCGGTCCCGATGTGATCTTAAGGAGTATGGGTTTCATAATCCTAAAGATATTCCTTTTAAGTGGAAGAGTAGATGGAAAATGGTAAAATAGTGTAGGTAATGGAACATACAATGGGTGATTGGCTGGTAATTATTTTATTACTTTGTTCCGGATAACGGGAAATTGCTATGCTATTATCAAAGAAGGTTATTGTTATTACGGGGGGCGCCAGCGGTATCGGATATGAATGTGTAAAGGCGTATATAAAAGAGGGAGCCCTTGTAGCCCTGCTGGATGTGCAGCAGGAGCGGCTGGCGGGAGCGATGGGCGAAATTGGCAGTCAGCACCTGGGCCTGCATTGTGATGTGTCTGATGAAGACCAGGTAAAAGTCTCTATAGCGCAGGTTTTGCAGCATTACGGGAGGATCGATTGCATCCATAACAACGCCGGAATTGCGTCTCCCTCAAAACCGCTTCATGAAACTTCTGTAGCAGAGTGGCAGGCCCTCATGAATGTAAATGTCTTCAGTATTTACCTCACTACCCGGTATGCGCTGCCGGCACTGCAGGAATCAAAAGGATGTATTGTAAATACCAGCAGCATGGTAGCCCAGATGGGGCAGGCGCATCATGCCGCGTACACGGCAACAAAGGGGGCCATTAATGCCCTTACCAAATCGATGGCGCTGGATTATGCTGCATATGGGATCCGGGTAAACGCAGTGGCTCCTGCGGGTGTGTGGACGCCCCTGCTGCGGAGCTGGACTGCCGAGCAGCCGGATACGGCCGGTATTGAAAAATACCTCGATGAGATCCACCCGCTGGGCTATTGCCCGGAGGGGGATGTGATCGCAGATGCCTGTGTATTCCTGGTTTCGGATAAGGCAAGGTTTGTTACCGGGTGCATTTTACCCGTTGGCGGTGGCGCAGAGCTGGGGTACAGGCGGTAGTGGCGGAAAGTATCTTATACCGGTACTGTTTATAAAAGAGGGAATGCCCCGGTATTTTATTAAATAATTGATCTACGATATATGATTCGGAACATAACGATCCGGGACCGGCGGTTTGCATTGTCCGGTGGCGCCGGCAGTGATGCGGTTCACAGGGACCCGGTTTATTCTTATGCAGTTACAGAGTTGACGGATGATTCGGGCGTAAAGGGCACCGGTTTTGCTTTTACCCTCGGGGAGGGGAATGAACTGGTCTGCAAGGCCGCGGCATTTTATGCCAGCCGGTTAAAGGGATTGGATATCGAAGCCGTTATGGCCGATTTTGGCAACCTGTTCAACCGCTTATCCAATGAACAGCAATTCCGGTGGCTGGGTCCTCATAAGGGCATTGTACACCTGGCCCTGGCGTCGGTCACCAATGCCTGCTTCGATCTCTGGGCACAAAAAAGAGGCGTACCATTATGGAAACTGCTTACCGACCTTACTGCGGAGCAACTGGTGGCAACCCTGGATCTGAGTTACCTGGAGGATGTGCTGGACAGGGAAGCCGCACTGGCCCTGATCAGGGGAGAGGAGGCTACAAGGCCCCTCCGGGAATCCATACTGGAAACAGGATATCCCGGGTACGATACTTCTGTTGGATGGTTTAACTACGACGACGAAAAGGTCCGTGAAAACTGCCGCCGGGCCATCGGCAGGGGGTTTGGCGCTTTGAAGCTCAAAGTAGGATCAGAAGATGCAGAACGGGATATCCGCCGGGCGCATATTGTGAGAGAAACGGCGGGCGACGGGGTAAAAGTGATGCTGGATGCGAACCAGCAGTGGACACTGCCTGCGGCGCTGAAGATCTGTACTTCTTTGCGATCCATGAACCCTTACTGGATCGAAGAGCCTACGCATCCCGATGATATTGCTGCGCATGGGGTGCTGGCTGCGGCCATAGCGCCTGTTCCGCTGGCAATCGGGGAGCATGTGCCCAACAGGGTCATCTTTAAAAACTACCTGCAGGCAAAATGTGCCGGGTTTATACAGGCCGATGCGGTAAGGCTGGGAGGCGTAAGTGAATTTATTACCGTAAGCCTCCTGTGCAGGAAGTATGGCATCCCGGTTGTTCCGCATGTAGGGGATATGGGGCAATTACACCAGCACCTGGTATTGTTCAATCATATCCGGCTGGGGCATGAAGCCCTATTCCTGGAGCATATTCCCCACCTGCAAAAACAGTTTGTGCACCCGGTACAGATCATTGACGGAAGGTACCAGACACCACAGGAAGCCGGCAGCTCCTGTGCATTGATCGACCCTTAAAAGAATAAAAATATGAAACGTTTCTGTTTAACACTGGATCTGAAGGATGATCCCGGGCTCATTGCCCGGTACGAGCAGTATCACCAGGCTGACGGCGTCTGGCCGGAGATCATAGAAGGCATCCGCAGCTGCGGCATCGCGGCCATGGATATTTACCGGGCCGGCAACCGGCTGATGATGATCCTGGAGGCGGCAGATGATTTTGATCTGCAGTCGGGCTTTGCCCGGATGGCAACCCTGCCCCGGCAGCGGGAGTGGGCGGCGCTGATGGATACTTTTCAGCAAAAACTGCCCTTTGCCCGGCCACACGAGCATTGGGTAGAGATGAAACAAATTTTTAAGCTTTATAAATGACCGGCATGCAGCAGCATACCTCTCCCTCATCCAAACGCGCCGCATTCCTGGTGCCGCTGTTAATCGTAATGAGCCTGATGTTCTTCTGGAATATGAGCCGGAACATCAACGATATCCTGATCCCGCATCTGAAGCGTGCCTGCCGGCTTACGGATTTCCAGTCTTCGCTGGTGCAGTCTGCTTTCTTTGGCGCTTATTTCCTGATGGCCCTCCCGGCGGGGATCTTTATTCACCGCAGGGGCTACAAGGCAGGCATGGTCACAGGCCTTCTGATAGCTGCGGCCGGCGCTGCGCTTTTTTTTCCTGCAGCAGAGATCCGCTATTATCCCTTGTTCCTGGGCGCCCTGTTTATAATGGCGGCGGGGTTCACCTTTCTTGAGGTAACGGCTACTCCCTATATTTCCAGGCTCGGCGACCCGGCCGAGGCTTCCAGCAGGCTGAGTTTATCTGCTGCCGTGGGGTCGGTAGGCGCTACAGTGGCTCCTTATATCGGGTCGTTGCTCCTGCTGCACAAAGAAGATATCCCGGAGGCTGCCATACAGCAGTACACGCCCGAACAGCTGCAGGCATTCCTTACCGCTGAGGCTAACCTCGTAAAGCTGCCCTACGTTTCGCTGGCCCTGCTGTTCTTTGCGATGGCGGTGCTGCTGATCTTCATAAAACTGCCCCGGATCCGCGAGGAAGAAGGTACCGGCCGGTATACCTTTAAAGATATTCTCAATTACCGGCATCTCCTGCTGGGGGTAGGCGCTGTATTTTGTTATGTGGGCGCCGAAGTGGGGATCGTGAGCTTCCTGATCCGGTATGCCCAGTCGCTGCAGATACCCGGTTTAACCCAGCAGAAGGCAGCATTGTTTATCTCCCTGTTTATGGGACTGGTGCTGACAGGGAGACTGGGAGGTGCTTATATCCTGAAAAAGATAGCAGCGCCCCGGATGCTGGTCATTTCCGCGGGAGGGGCCTTCTTATTGGTAACGGTGGCCCTGCTGGCCGGTGGTTACGGGTCGCTCTTCTTACTGGCGCTGATCGGGTTGCTGACTTCGGTCATGTACCCCGTCATCTTTACACTCAGCATCGATGGACTGGGCCGGCATACCAAAACGGCCTCATCCCTGCTGATCATGGGGATCGTAGGCGGCGCCCTGGTGCCGCCTGCCATGGGCTATGTTTCCGACCAGGCTGGTATCCGGTGGTCTTTTATATTCCCCGCGCTTTGCTACCTGTATGTATTATTCTTTGCTGTAAAAGGGTACCGCATCCGTATCCGGAAATAACAGCAGGTAATGTTAGCCGCTATAGTTGTAACAGTAACAATTTAAAACAGTATAAATAATGAAGCAGATACAATTGATCGGGTTGCTGCTCCTGGTGAGCAGCGGCCTCCTGGTGGCCCAGCCCTATAGTACCATCAGCAAAAAGACCATGGAGGGCTTTATGAATAAACGGTTTGGTATGTTTATTCACTGGGGACCGGTGTCCCTGCGGGGAACGGAGATCGGCTGGTCCAGGAACCACGGGGTTTCGCAAAGCGATTACGACAGCCTGTATAAACAGTTTAACCCGGTGGCTTTTGATGCGGATGCCTGGGTAAAAACGGCCAGGGAAACAGGCGTAAAATATCTTACCATTACGGCAAAACATCACGATGGCTTTTGCCTCTGGCCAACAGCTTATACCGACTATAATATTATGAATACGCCCTATAAGAAGGACGTGGTAGGTGCATTGGCAAAAGCCTGTAAAAAATACGATATAAAATTCTGCATCTATTATACGGTGCTGGATTGGTACGACCGTCGTTATCCCCTGCACAACGATGGCAACAAGGAGCCTGATCCGAAAGCAAATATGCCGCAGTTTGTGCAATACATGAAAAATCAGTTGAAGGAGCTGGTTACCGGTTACCATCCGTACATGCTTTGGTTTGATGGCAACTGGGAAGCGCCCTGGACACAGGCTTATGGAAAGGAGATCTACGATTTTTTAAGAAAGCTGGACCCGGATGTGGTCATCAATAACCGCCTGGGAAAAGGTACACACGAAATATTGAATGAACAGTCTGTAGGGGATTATGCAACGCCCGAACAAAAAATAGGGGGATTGAATATGACCGCGCCCTGGGAGTCCTGCATCACGCTTTGCAACCAATGGGCCTGGAAGCCCGGCGACCCGATGAAGTCCTTAAAACAGTGTATTCAAACGCTGGCCAGCACGGCAGGCGGCAACGGGAATCTGCTGTTTAATATAGGTCCCATGCCCGATGGCCGCATCGAGGAAAGGCAGGTGCTGCGCCTGCAGGAAATTGGTGCCTGGCTGCGCAAATACGGGGAGGCGATCTATAATACCAAAGGAGGCCCTTATCAGCCCAACAAGGTGTTCGCCACTACCCGCAAAGGAAATAAGATCTATCTGCACCTGTTTCAAAACCCGGGGAAACAGCTGGAGCTGGCAGCAATACCGGGCTATAAAATAAAGAATGCACGGTTCCTCGGGGGCTCCCGGGTAAACGTTCAGCAACGTAGCGACCGTATAGTGTTGCAGCTGCCGGAACAGCTGCCGGATGAAAATGATTCGGTGATCGTGCTGGAGCTCAATAAGAATGCGGAGGCCATAGCGATCATTGAAAATAAACAGGCCATCGGGCAGCAGTAGCCTTAATTATTCGATAGGCTGCAGGTATGAATTGATGAATGTTAAAATAGTGCAGGTATTGGCACATATTTGAAACGGCGGAATAGCAATTGGACCGTTACTTTGTACGGTAACGACAAGCTGCGGTGTTCCAAATTTGAGGGTATCCTTTTTTACAGAAGAGGCCCGGAGCAAGGCCGGTAAAAGTACATATGCTGGTGAAAAGGTGTTTTTATTTCTTAACATTCCTGTTCCTGTGCGGAACAGGGCTTTATGCCCAGGATAACCTGGACCTGGAGCACCGTATGCCAAAGGAGGTAGGAGCTGCGCAGCTGTTTGTTGCCGATTCTTTTTACAACTGGTGCAGCAGTGTGATCAAAGGTCCCGACGGGCGCTATCACATGTTCTATGCCAGGTGGCGCCACGGTAAGCGGGCATTGGATGATGATCCGATGAATGGTATCTTTAACGGGTTTAGCGGCTGGCTCAAATATTCGGAAATAGCGTATGCGGTTGCGGACAGGGCAACGGGGCCTTACCGCTATGTTAAAACGGTACTGAAGGGAGAAGGAGATCCCCGCAACTGGGACCGGTACACCATGCATAACCCGCAGATCCGGAAATTCGGGAACCGCTACTATCTCTATTATATCAGCAATTCTTTTGACCCGGCTTTTCATTTTTCGGATAACCGTACGGTTGGTAAAGACTGGCTGCACTGGCTCAGATATAATTGCACCCAGAAGATCGGTGTCATTGAGGCTGCCAGTATCGAAGACCTGGTAAATGGCCGGTTTGAAAGATCGCCGGTGCCATTGATGCAGCCGGACAACAGGCATACGTTTGAGGTGACCACCAATCCCAGTGTAACACAGGGGCCGGATGGCAGGTATTATATGATGTTTAAATCGCGCAAACCGGATGTAGGGCATATGACGATGTGGATGGCCGTAAGTGAGCAGCCGGACCGGCCCTTTCGTTTGCTGGGGCAGGTGTTTACGACGGCCGATCTGGCTTGCGAAGATCCGTACCTGTGGTACGACCGGGGCCGGAAACGTTTTTATGCCGTGGTAAAATATTATTCGAATGATAAGGTGCTGGCGCCCCAGTTCGGGGCCCTGGCCCTGGTTACTTCTGAAGACGGGCTGCATTGGCAGGCGGCAAAACATTCCCTGGTGGCCCTGCGCCAGCTGAAGGTCCGGGGGCAACCCGGAACAGCGCTGGCGCATCTGGAGCGGCCCTTTTTATTGCAGGATAAGAAGGGTAACCTGCAGGCATTATTTGCCGCAGCTTCCATACAGGAGCCGGGGAAGGGCGATGCGCTGCATACGGGTTTCGATCGTAACAGCTTTATTGTTTGTTTTCCATTGAAAAAAAAATAAATAGCATCTTTGTCAGGCTGTACAATACAGGTCATCTTAAAAAAACAGGTATGCGATTTTCAGTAAGCTTTTTTTGGACAATTTTGTTTTTGCTCGGCTCCGGCAGCCCGTCTCATGCACAGGGAAAAACAAAGCCCAATATCATTATCATTTTTATGGATGATATGGGCTATGGCGATCCGGAGTGTTATGGTGGTGCGCCCTACAAAACGCCGGCCATCAACAAGCTGGCCGCGGAGGGCATGCGCTTTACGAATTTTTATGCAGCACAGGCTACCTGCAGTGCTTCCCGTGCCGGCCTGCTGACCGGCTGTTATCCCAACCGCATTGGTATACACGGGGCTTTAATGCCCTGGGCCAGCCTGGCATTGAACCCGGCAGAAGAAACCATTGCTTCCACGTTAAAAAAGGTGGGTTATCGCACCGGTATGGTGGGTAAATGGCACCTGGGGGCCAAAGCGCCTTTCCTGCCGGTGCACTACGGCTTTGATGAGTTCCTGGGGCTGCCTTACTCCAATGATATGTGGCCTGTGGGTTATGATGGCAGGCCGGTAACAGATACTGCAGACCGCAAATCCAAATACCCTCCGTTGCCTTTGCTGGAAGGCGACCGGCCGGTACGTTATATTAAAACACTGGAAGACCAGGGTACCCTTACCTCCACTTATACGGAACGGGCCTGCGACTTTATTAAACGCAATAAAAAAGATCCGTTCTTCCTGTACCTGGCACATTCCATGGTCCATGTGCCCATTGCCGCATCGCCGCGCTTTTTGGGTAAGAGCGGGACCGGTTTGTTTGGCGATGTAATGATGGAGGTAGACTGGTCGGTAAACGAGATCATGAAGACCCTGAAGGCGCAGGGCATCGACCGGAATACCCTGGTTATTTTTACCAGTGATAACGGGCCCTGGCTTACATTTGGCGACCATGCGGGCAATACTGCGGGCTTGCGCGAGGGAAAAGGTTCCAGTTGGGAAGGCGGTCAGCGGGAACCCTGTATTGTACGCTGGCCGGGCACGGTACCCGCCGGTACGGTATGCAATAATCTTGCGGCCACCATTGACCTGCTGCCTACGCTGGCACGCCTTGCCGGTGCCCCCCTGCCCAAAAATAAGATCGATGGGGTCGATATCGCCTCTTTATGGTTTGCCGAAGCGGGTGCCGATCCCAGGGATGAGCTGGCTTATTATTACGGGCGCAACAACCTGGAGGCTGTTCGCAAGGGCAGCTGGAAGCTGGTGCTGCCGCACCGGAGGCAGACTTATAAAACCTATATGCCGGGTAAGAACGGTTTCCCCGGTGGTTACGCAGAAGCACCGGTGCCGCTGGCGCTGTACGACCTGGCCCATGACCCGGGCGAAACGCAGGATGTACAAAAAGCAAACCCCGAAGTGGTAAAGGCCCTGATGGCTGTTGCCGGAAAGTATCGGAGCTCCCTGGGCGATGATCTTACCAAAACGCCCTGCGCCGAATGCCGGGAGCCGGGACAGATACCGGGTGCGCAAAAATAGCAGCAGCTAAAGGAGTTCCGGCCGGACCAGGATACAGTAAATAATTCATAAAACAGGCGGGGATCACATAACGGGAACAGTGTGGATGATTTAGCAGAAAAGCAATGAGCCGGCATCAAAAGCAGGTGCAGCCTTCAGCAGGATAATATCATTAAGCCAGGGAATGCTTTAAAGAACGGATTTAAAATAGCGTCGGCAAAACCGGCTTTAGACGATGCGGGCTCCTGAAATGTTAACCTGAAATGCCTACTTTCGCGAATTGTCAAAAAACAAAAAAGATTCAACGGTCGTACAATGAATGCCTGCAGTGATAGCGAATTGCTTATGATGTTGTCCAGCGACAACAGGCCTGCATTCGGCGAACTGTATAACCGGTATTGGGAAAAGCTTTTTGCCCTCGCCTATAACCGCTTAAAAGATATCCCTGCCGCCGAGGATGCGGTACATGATGTATTTGAAAGCTTATGGAATAATCGCAGGAAAGCGCAGATCCTGGCATTGGAAAACTATCTTGCAACCGCGGTTAAGTACACCGTGCTGGCGCAAATAAAAAAGCGGGACCATGCGAGGAAATATGCACAGGAATATGAACATCGGTATGTGGTGCATTCAAAAACAGAATCCGCCCTGCATAACCGGCGCATCCTGGAGATCATAGAAACAGAAATAAATCGCCTCCCGGAAAAATGCCGGCTTATTTTTAAGTACAGCAGGGAGCAGGGAATGAGCAGCCGGGAAATAGCTGCCGCCCTGGATGTAAGCCCCAAAACAGTTGATAACCAGATTTACAGGGCATTAAGCCACCTCAAATTACGCCTGAAACAACACCTGCATAGTTTACTTTTTTCCATTTTCTGAGCTGTAAATTTTATTTTTTTTAAATCCTGTGGGTGAAAGGCTTTGCTCAATACACTTATTGATAGAAGCATTTTTGTATGCAGACACCTTTACAGGCCATAGAACATTATTTGAAGGGAACAGCCACGGATGAAGAAATCCGCCTGGTAAATGACTGGTATTATTCATTTGACGATTCCGCAATAACCGTAAGCCCGGGTAATGAGCAGCTGAGGGACCTGGTAAAGCAGCGTATCTACAGCCGCCTGGATCAAACCCTGGACCTCCGTCAGCGTACAGTAATGCGCTACCGGGCGGGGATCAGGTGGGCTGCGGCCATACTGCTCCCCCTGGTTGTTGCTGCCGGCGTGTACTGGTCTTTTCCCCGTACGAAGCCGGTGGCATCATCTCTCAAAGCAGAAAACAGTCCTGTTGTACCAGGCGGGAATCATGCGGTCCTTACGCTGGAAAATGGTCAGCAGATTCTGTTAGACAGTGCGGAGGTAGGGACGGTTGCCAGTCAGGGAGGAATGCAGGTATTGAAATCTGCTGAGGGCCGGCTTGTCTACAAGGTAAACGACCAGGGGACATCAACGGGTGGTGTCATGTATAATACTATTACCACACCGCGCGGCGGGCAATACGAGGTAGTATTGGCAGATGGGACAAAAGTGTGGTTAAATTCCGCATCATCCCTGCGGTTCCCGACCTCGTTCAGGGAAACATTGCGCGAAGTGTCCTTAACGGGCGAAGGATATTTTGAAGTGGTGCATGTGCCGGTTAAAAAAGGAGGGGCGTATCAGCCCTTTGTTGTATCGGTGAATGCAGCTATGAAAGTAACCGTATTCGGAACGAAGTTCAATATCATGGGATATACGAATGAAGCCGCCATTAAAACAACGCTGATGGAAGGATCCATAGAAGCTTCCGTAAAAAACAGTAAAGTAAAAGTGAGCCCGGGCAGGCAGGCCATTTTAGAGCGAGCAGGTACTCACTTCAGTCTGGAACATGCGGATATGAACGAAGTGCTGGCATGGAAAAATAATGAGTTCCGGTTTCATAATCTGGATATAAAGGGGATCATGCGGCAGTTGGAACGCTGGTATAATATCGAAACAGAATATGTGGGAAAGGTAGATCATATTCACTTGTCGGGGGTGATCCCGAAAACAGAGAATATCCGGAATCTGCTTGAGATATTGGAAACTACGGGTAAAATAACGTTCAGCATAAAAGGGAACAGGGTTGTGCTGCGTGCCGCTTAACAGTATTTTTTACAATTAAAATAAAAGAGATATGATACACTGACCGGTTGCTGTTTTGCCAAAACAAAACGGGGGCGCTTGCGACACCCCCGATGGCTGTTTGGGAAATCACTTTGCCTCCTTCTTATTGAGTACAAAATAATTCTTAACGTGTCCTGTCGGCTGACAGGTTCCAAACTTTACAAAAGTATGATTCTTATTGCCATGAGCAAAGGGTTTGCATGGTGCAGGCCAAAACTTTCCAAAATTCTGTTGATCATGAAGCTGACAGTCTGTTTTCTCCTAATAGGGATATTGCATGCCGGTGCAAAGAGCAATGCACAGCGGGTTACTATAAACGGGAGAAACCTGAAAGTGCAAAAAATTTTTGAAGACATCAAAACCCAGACGGAGTATTCCTTTGTGTACGATGAGGCGCTGATCAAAAGAGCGGTTCCGGTCAGCATCTCGGTAAAAAATATGCCCCTGGAGGCGGCGCTCAATGAGTGTTTCAGGGATCAGCCCTTTGGTTATGAGATCAAACACCGGGTGATCGTGTTAAAGGAACGGCCCCTGCCACCTCCTGTAAAGCAGGTGACCGTACCGGATATCCCTGTAGCACCGGTTAATATTACCGCAACCGGTACGGTCCGCAATAATACGGGGGAGCCGCTGGCAGGTGCTACGGTGGCCCTTAAAGGTACGGAGCGTACCGCCGTTACGGATCATGCGGGAGCGTTTTCCATAACACTCCCCGATGCAGGGGGTACGCTGGTCATCAGCTATGTGAACTATACGACGGTGGAGGTCGTAATAACGGCTGCGGCAAAATTCCCGCTTGAGGTTACCTTGCAATTGGAGATAAAAGATAACGAGGAGGTGGTTACGGTGGCTTACGGGCAGCAGAAAAAAACCGAGGTTGTGGGCGCCGTAACATCGGTAAAACCTGGCGATCTGAAGATCCCTTCCAGTAACCTTACCCAGGCACTGGCCGGCAGGATTGCAGGGATGATCGCTTTCCAGAGTAGCGGCGAGCCGGGGGCAGACAACGCCGATTTTTTTATCCGTGGCGTCTCCACTTTTGGTTACCGGAATGGCCCGCTGATCCTGATCGATAATATTGAAGCGTCAGCAACGGACCTGGCCCGGCTGCAGGTAGATGATATTGCCAGTTTCAGCATTATGAAGGATGCAACGGCAACCGCCCTGTACGGGGCAAAGGGCGCCAACGGCGTTATCCTGATCAAAACTAAGGAAGGAAAGATGGGGAAGGTGAACGTGACAGCCCGGATCGAAAACAAACTTTCGCAATCCACAAGGAACGTAAAACTGGCCGATCCTGTAACCTATATGGAACTGGCTAATGAAGCCAATCTTACGCGCAATCCATTGAACGGGTACCGGTACGACCGCTCCAAAATTGAACAGACCAGAGCCGGTGGCGATCCGATGGTTTACCCGGCTACAGACTGGCAAAACATGTTGCTGAAGGATCATAGCTTTAACCAGAGCGCCAACCTGAGCCTGAGCGGCGGCGGCGGTGTGGCCCGCTATTATGTATCGGGAGCTATGAGCGTGGATAATGGCATATTAAAAGTAGACCGCAAAAGCAATTTTAACAGCAACCCTAAACTGAAAACCTATTCGATCCGCTCCAACATCAATATCGATCTTGGAAAGACAACGGAATTGCAGACCCGTGTTTCGGGCAGTTTTGATGATTATACGGGTCCCATTGATGGGGGCAACAAGGTGTTTGCAAACATTATGCAAACCAACCCTGTTCTGTTTCCTGCTTATTACAACAACACGGAAAAGACCAGTTATATCAAACATATCATGTTTGGTAACTACGGGAATGGTAAATATAATAATCCCTATGCAGATCTGCAAAGAGGGTACCGGCAATCCGGGTCCTCCGTTATCAATGCACAGGTACAGCTAAACCAGAACCTGGGTTTTCTTACAAAGGGGCTTACTGCCAGGGGGCTGGTCAGTATTCAGCGTACATCCGCTTCCGCTATTATACGGTCGTATAATCCTTTTTATTATACCTTATCCAACTACGACTATGTTACAAAAACCTATGACCTGTATCCCATCAATGCAGAAGCCACAACGGGTGTTGTTCCACCGGTTGGTACAGAATTTTTGACCGGATCCAATGCTTCAAAGAGTGTCGCCTCCGAGTTTTACAGCGAAGTAGCGGTTGATTACAGGCGTGTATTGAAAGAACGGCATAGTCTGAGCGGAACACTGGTAGGGATCGCCAAAAGCAGCCTCACAGCCGGTGAATCGAGCGATCTGATCCTTTCGCTGCCCTACCGGAACCTGGGTGTGTCTGGCCGTGCCACTTATGTATATGATGCCCGTTATGCCGCCGAGTTCAATTTCGGTTACAATGGATCCGAGCGCTTTCATGCTTCCAGGCGCTGGGGATTTTTCCCTTCCGCAGGTATTGCATACACGGTATCCAACGAAAAATTCTGGGAGGGAGGGCTGAAGGATTGGGTATCGAAGCTGAAGTTGCGGGCCACCTATGGCCTGGTAGGCAATGATGCCATCGGAAGTATCCAGGACCGTTTTTTCTATTTGTCTGATGTGAATATGAACAGCACCGACCGCAGGGCGGTTTTCGGAATGCCGGGCGATTTCCCTATTAACGGTATCGAAGTAAACCGGTATGCTAATAACGACATTACCTGGGAAATTGCAAAGAAAACCAACCTCGGCTTTGAAATGACGCTGCTCCGCAAGCTTAATATAGAGGCCGATGTGTACGAGGATCAGCGGCGCAATATCCTGATGACCCGGGCTTCCATTCCTTCAACCATGGGGCTGGATCCGGACGCCATCCCAAGAGCTAATGTGGGCAAAGCATCTTCCCGCGGGATCGACCTTTCCATGGATATGAACTTTAACCCGGCTAAATACTGGTGGTTAAAAGGAATGGCCAATTTTACCTATGCTGCCAGCCGGTATGAGCGGTATGAGGAACCCGTGTATATTTCCCTGGTAGATGGCAGAACCATCGAACTGGATCATTTAACACATGTTGGCAAATCTTTATCCCAGCAATGGGGCTTTATAGCGGAGCGCCTGTTTGTTGATGATAAAGATGCCGCCAATGCTCCGCTGCAATCGTTTGGACCCTACGGGGCAGGTGATATAAAATACAGGGATATCAATAAAGACGGGCAGATCACAGATCTTGACAAAGTACCCATTGGCTTTCCTACAGTTCCCGAAATCGTTTATGGATTCGGGATATCTGCAGGCTACAGGAATTTTGATTTTTCGATATTCTTCCAGGGGCTGGCCCGCCGGTCGTTCTGGATCGATGCCAGCGCAACATCACCGTTTGTAGACGATCAGCGGCTGCTGTTACAGGCTTATGCCGATGATCACTGGAGCGAGGATAATAAGAATCTCTATGCGCTCTGGCCCCGCCTGAGCCCAACGGTTAATGCCAATAATGTGCAAAAGAGCACCTGGTTCATGCGGGATGGCGCCCTGTTGCGGATAAAGCAGGCGGAAATAGGTTTCACACTCCCCCCCGGGATTATGAACAGGCTCCACCTGGCCAATGCCCGCATCTACCTGAACAGTAATAATATTTTCACATTCAGCAGGTTTAAGATATGGGATATTGAAATGGGCGGCAACGGGCTCGCATATCCCATTCAGCGGATCTCCAACCTGGGACTTAATCTCTCATTTAAATAAAAAGATATTTCGTAATACCCGTCAATATACATTTCATCAGTTTTTGAAACAGTGATTATGAAAAAAATAAAAAATATTTTGCTGCTGCTGGCGGCCATTTCCGGCAGTGCATCCTGCAAAAAATACCTGGACATTGTGCCGGATTATACCCCCACCATCGAAAATGCATTTGCGCTACGGACCCAGGCAAAAAAATACCTGGCAACCTGTTACTCCTATTTGCCGAAACTGGGGGAGTATTCGGACAATTTTACGCTTGTGGCTTCCCGGGAAATTGTAGCCCCAACCGGGGGGGTAACCGCAGCGGTTGCCCCTGCGATGCAGCAGTTTTTAGACATGGCTTACGGAGCCCAGGGGGTAAATGAGCCCGTGGCAAACTACTGGGATGGCGCCAGAACCGGCACTCCTTTATTCAGAGGCCTGCGCGACTGCAATATCTTCCTGGAGAACATTGATAAGGTTCCGGATATGTCGGCCGGGGAAAAGCGGCAATGGGCAGCTGAAATAAAAACACTCAAAGCCTATTATCATTTCTTCCTGCTGCGGATGTACGGGCCTGTTCCGGTAATGCGGAAGAACCTGCCTATCTCTGCCAGCGTAGAGGAAGTACAGGTAAAAAGGGAACCGGTGGATTCTGTTGTGTCCTATATCGTTCAGCTTATAGACGAAGCCACACCCGATCTGCTGCCGGCGATCACCAATGTGACGGAGGAAATGGGTAGGGTTACACAAACGATTGCATTGTCGATAAAGGCACAAACCCTCGTATGGGCCGCCAGTCCCCTGGTAAATGGAAATACAGATTATGCAAACTTTAAAAATAAGGATGGAGAAGCTCTGGTAAGTACAGCCTTTGATGTGGCAAAATGGCAGAAGGCAGCGGAGGCCTGCAGGGTGGCGATCGAAGCAGCGCATTCCGTTGGACATACAATGTATTATTTTCAGACACCCGTTGGATTCCCTGCCATTTTACCCAGCACAAAAGCAAGCCTCGATATCCGTTGTGCTATCACCGAAGATTTTAATGTAGAAACGATCTGGGGCTTTAAAAACTCAAAACCGAGCGCCCTGCAGCTTCTGGCCATACCCAACAACGGGGGCTCGAGGCCGGCTATTATCGGTAATGCTTTTTATGGGGTCAATATGGAAGCCTGCGAGTTATTTTATACAAAGAATGGTGTGCCTATAGATGAAGATCCGTCCTGGAACTATGCCGGCAGGTATACAACCCTGGCCACTGTGCCCAATACGCCAGACTCCGGGTTCCTGAAAAAAGGTTTTGTGACCTCCGCTTTCAATATGGACCGGGAAAACCGTTTTTACGCGGACCTCACCTTCCAGGGCGGTTCATTTGTGTATAATACCTATATGAAAGACCTGCTCTACTATACAGGTATTGGAACGGCTACCAATGACAAGTATTCCATGACGGGGTACTGGCCCAAAAAGCTGGTGAATTATAAATGCACTGGCGATAATAATACCCGCACTATTGTGCCCTATACCTGGCCGGCCATCCGGTTGTCTGAATTGTACCTGATGTATGCAGAGGCCCTGAATGAATCGGCCGGTCCTTCGGTGGAAGCCTATTCCTATATCGATTCAGTACGCGCACGGGCAGGCTTAAAAGGCGTTGCGGAGTCCTGGACGAAGTATTCCCGTAACCCGGCAAAATATACAACCAGGGAAGGCCTGAGAAGCATTATACAGCAGGAAACACAGATCGAATTTATGTTCGAGGGGAACAACTACTGGAATGCCCGCCGCTGGAAACGGCTCGATATCCTGAACCGGCCGGTTACGGGATGGGATGTTTTAAAGAAAACTTCTGTGCCCTCAGATGCGCCAGCATTGTATTATAATAAGGTGAACTACTACCAGCCGGCTGCTTCGCTGCGGGACTTCCTGGCACCCATAAAAGAATATAATTTATCAGTGAATCACAACCTGGTTCAAAACCCCAAATGGTAATTGAAAGAACAGCGATGATTGGATCGCATTGATTAAAGGATTTTAATATGAAATATTTAGTTTTTATTTTGATGTATGCACTAACGGTAAGCGGCATAGCCTCCTGCCGGAAGTCGGATGATAACAGGGCCCCGCTTTTCACCAGCAACACAAAGCCGCTGCCTGTTACGGATGTAAAAGTAACCAACGTTGCAGGCGGGGCCATTATAACATATAAGCTGCCAAAGGATCCGTCGATCCTGTATGTGCAGGCAGATTATGTTGTGAACGATAAAGTAAAACGACAGGAGAAAGTGTCTTTTTATGCAGATACCATCCTGGTAAACGGGTTTGCCCGGGAGGACGCGTATAAGATAACACTGCGCAGTGTAACGGAGAGTGAAATAAAGTCAGACCCGGTAGAGGTCCAGGTAAACCCCCTTACACCACCGTACCGCTCCATCGCGGCTACTATTGCCATGCAGGATGCGTTTAGCGGGGTTAATATAACCTGCCAGAATCCGGAGGAAGCAGAAGTGGGCATAGGACTGGTGGTGGATACAACCGGGCGGCCGGGGCTTGTTTACACCGAATATACAAAAGCGATACCCGTGAATTTTAGTGTGCGGGGTTTTGCTCCCAGGCCGTATAGAATGGGCGCGTACGTTGTTGACCGGTGGGGGAATATCTCCGATACGGTATGGAATACGATTACCCCCCTGTATGAGACGCTGCTTAATAGAAATATTATGACCAATGCAAAATTGCCGCAGGATATGGCTACGCTTTGGGGCGCAAGCAAAACGCTGGAGCAGGTATTGACCTATACAGGGGCAACCGCCGGTTTTTATGGAGGCTTCGGGAAAATGACAACGATCTACCTGGGTAAACCGGCAAAATTAAGCCGCTTTAAGTTTTACCAGACCACGGATGGAGGACTTTATAATTTTGCAAACCTGAAAGTTTTTCAGGTGTGGGCCAGTATGAATCCGGGCCCTACCGGCGCGCTGAATGACGGTACGTGGACCCAATTAGGTACCTACGAAATTATCAAACCATCCGGCAAAGTGCTTGGACAAAATACCCAGGAGGATATCGACGCTGCAAACGCAGGGCATAGTTTTGATTTCCCCAGTCCTGTGGTGCAGGCTAAATATGTCCGGATTGTTACGGTGGATACATGGGCAGTGGAGAATGACAACCGGTTAAGAATTGGTACCATCTATTTCTGGGGCGATGCTGATTAGAATTACCGGGTTTTTGTAATGATTAAATTTTGATACATGAAATATATTTTTGGATTTTTATTAGCGGTTACCGGATGCATGTTGTCCTGTAGCAAAATGGAGGATATGCACCGGAAGTACTTACAGGATGGGGAACTGCACTATGTGGGGGCGCCTTACGATGTGGGAATAACGCCCCTGGTAAAAGGAGTCCGCATCCGGTTTGCAAAAACGGCAGACCCTACCGTGTTAAAGTATATCATCTATTGGAATAACAGGGATAACAGCCAGGATGTAAATCCTACAGATAGCCCGGTAGAAAGCGTGGACCTTGAAGGGCTCGCCAGTGGAAATTACAGCTTTGAGCTCATCGCCGTTGACGGAGCAGGTAACCGGTCAAAAACCGTTTACGCTGCGGGAGTGGTGGAGTGAACAGGATTTTTAGAAATGATAGTCCCCGTATTTTTATGAAACGTTCAGGCAGGATAGGATTTTCCGCACCTGTCCAATGAACGTTCGGGAGGGGATGAGCACTGATTCCTGGTAAACGCAAAACGGATCCGCGCTCATCTGCGGGAACCTCCCATGAATCGTTAAATATAAGTCTGAATAATTCCTGTATGAAAACAGTTGTGCTGAGTTTGTTGTTCTGTTTATTGTTCACTGCCTCCAAAGAACAGGTTACAGACAGCGGTAAGCGGTATCCGGGTACGAGTCCCCCGAGGGAATTTGTTATAGGCGGTTACCTGGCCAATTATAGCTTTGATAAATTTCATTTTTCTTCGTTGCCGTATCTTAATCGCGTTTATTATTTTGGAATAGCGCCCTCAGACAACGGTACATTTAGTTTTCCTCCGGCCGATGCCGTACGGCTGTCGTTGTTACGATCTGAATTGTCGAAGGATCAGCAGTTGTATTGGGTGATAGGTGGGTGGACCCAGTCAAAAAATATTCCGGTAATGGCCGCCAGCAGGGATTCCCGGTCAAACTATATAAGATCCGTTATCGCTTTTTGTAAGCAATACCGGGTAGCAGGCGTCGATCTTGACTGGGAAGATTTCCCGGTTGAAGTAGATGAAAATGCTTATGTTTTGCTGGTTAAGGAATTGTCGGAAAAATTGCGCAGTGCGGGTATCGGGTTTACCGTAGCTTTGGGGGTACCGGAAAAAAAAGTGAAACTGGCGGTTAAAATTCAGGACTTTGTTGATGAAATAAACCTGATGGCGTACGGGAAGTTTGACAAGGCTGGCAACCAGGCCACCTGGGAACTATTCAAAAAATGGCTGGCAGCCTGTGACGCAGCAGGCATCAAGAGAAATAAACTGATAGTAGGTGTTCCTTTTTATGGCAAACGGTTGCCTGACGGGGACGATCATACGCCGCTTGCCGTTACTTATGCTGATATTGTAGGCCGGGCTCAGCCATCGCCCCGGTCCAATAAATATCAGAAGTATAGTTATAATGGAGTGGAGCTGATAAAGGCAAAGACCCGGTTCCTGCGGCAGGAGGGATATAAAGGGATTATGATATGGGAATTGTCGCAGGATCTGCCGGCAGGTTCCGAAGTCTCGCTATTGCGGGCAATATATAACGCTGCAAATTAAGTGGGAGATTCCGGTGGGTGCAGAAGCCGGTGCAGATGGTCTGCACCGTTGGCAGGAGCACGATCATAGGCGTTTTATGTTAAACAGGTTCTTAATATTTGTAAATAAATAAATGTGGCAAAAGATGAAATATTGTTTTAAAAAGTTTTTTTTTATCAGTGGCGCAATCCTTTTAGGTCTTACCGGCTTTGCGCAAAAGAGCCGGAAGCCCCAGCCTCCCAATATCCTGATCATTGTGTCCGATGACCATGCTTTCCAGGCGATCGGTGCTTATGGAAGCAAAATGATGGAAACACCGGGTATTGACCGCCTGGCAAAAGAGGGCGCTGTTTTCAGCAATGCCTTTGTAACGAATTCGATCTGCGGTCCCAGCCGGGCCTGCATCTTAACCGGTAAGTACAGTCATATAAATGGGTTTAAGGACAACCTGAGCAAGTTTGACGCCAGCCAGGATCTGTTTGTAAAGCGGTTGCAAAAGGCGGGGTACCAAACCGCCTGGATCGGTAAAATGCACCTGGATACCAAACCACAGGGATTCGACTACTGGGAAATTCTTCCCGGCCAGGGACACTATTATAACCCGGACTTTATTGAGATGAACGGAGATACCATCCGGCGCACCGGTTACGTTACCAATGTTACCACGGAGCTGGCTGAAAAATGGCTGGGCTCCCGTGATGCTTCAAAGCCCTTCTGCCTCGTAGTGGGACATAAAGCCACCCACCGCGTATGGATGCCCGATCTGCAGGACCTGGGAAAATTTGATAAAAAACAGTTTCCCCTGCCGGATAATTTTTATGACAACTATGAAACCCGGTATGCCGCTGCGCACCAGGATATGAATATCGAAAAAACATTACGCCTGGGCTATGATCTGAAGGTAATGCAGACCAATGATTTCGGCGCCGATAACTATACGCGGATGAATGCGGAGCAAAAGAAGGTGTATGATGCCTATTACAAAAGAATAGAAAAGGAATTTATCTCAAAGAACCTTTCCGGCAAAGCGCTAACTGAATGGAAATACCAGCGGTATATGAAGGACTATCTTGCCACGGCTGCCTCCCTGGACCGTAATATCGGTGAGCTGTTGAACTACCTTGATAAAACGGGCCAGGCAGATAACACGCTGGTGATCTATCTGTCGGACCAGGGATTTTATATGGGCGAGCACGGCTGGTTCGACAAACGGTTCATGTATGAAGAATCGTTCAGAACGCCCATGCTGGCACGTTTTCCCGGCGTTATAAAGCCTGGTACGGTATATAGGGATATGGTCATGAACATCGACATAGCGCCTACGGCCCTGGAGCTGGCAGGGTTAAAAGTGCCTGCGGAGATACAGGGAAAATCGATGCTGCCCCTGTTAAAAAATAAAGGACAGCAGCCCAGGGATGCACTTTACTATCACTACTATGAAGCCGGGGAGCATTCCGTGATCCCGCATTTTGGCGTGCGTACCAACCGGTATAAGCTCATCCGTTTTTACCAGCTGACCGATAAATGGGAACTGTTCGACCTGGAAAAAGATCCGCATGAAATGCGCAATGTATTTGACGACCCGGGTTACCAAACCGTACAGGCAGCGCTTATGAAGCGTTTAAAGGAACTCATTGAGGAGTATAAGGATACGGATGCAAAACAGATCCTTGGTAATTGATGACCTTCGTTTTTATGCTTCTTCATTAAAAAATATTTTTTGATGGCCCGTTATTTTTCCGGCAGCAGCCAAAGGAATGCTTTGGCCCTGGTAATGCTTTTTTTTGTTGTAAATGCCGTTGCACAGCAGGTAAACATGATTCCCCGGCCGGCCGGCATAACGCAGGGTGAGGGATATTTTTTACTGGATCCGTCTGCTAAAATATATATTGCGGATGCAGCTGCGAAAAAAACCGGTGCCCTGTTGAACGACTATATAAAAGCCCGTTATGGCTTTACACTCCCGGTGCAAAGAGGCCGGGGAAGCGCCTCGGGTAAAGCCATTATTTTTCGTATAGCGCGGTTGGGGCCGGCACAGATCCCCGGGGCCTATCAATTACAGGTAACGGGCAAAGCGATACGGATCACCGGTAATGATGCTGAAGGCGCTTTTTACGGGATGCAGTCGCTGATCCGGTTACTGCCATTTGAAAAAGTGAGCCGCCTGCCTGTTCCCGTTGTTCAGATTACAGATCATCCGCGCTTTGCATACCGGGGATTGAACCTGGATGTTTCCCGGCATTTTTTTCCCGTAAGCTATCTCAAAAGATACCTTGATATCATGGCGGCTTACAAAATGAATGTATTTCACTGGCACCTGACGGATGACCAGGGATGGCGCATCGAGATAAAGAAGTACCCGCTGCTGACGCAAACAGGCGCCGGGCGCAATGGGACCATCAGGGGCTATTACCCCGGTACCGGGAGTGATAACAGTCCCTATAGAGGCTACTACACACAGGAAGAGATAAAGGAGGTGGTCGCATATGCGGCTGAACGCTATATTACGGTTATTCCTGAAATAGAAATGCCCGGCCATAGCAGTGCGGCCATAGCGGCCTATCCTTCGCTCAGCTGTTTTCCGGGCCGGACTACGATGATCCCGCTGAATATGGTAGCCCTGAAAACGGTGCAGCAGGCACAGGAAACGGGGCGTAAAAAATTTGTGCAGGAAACCTGGGGCGTTTTTGATGATGTATATTGCGCCGGCAAGGATGCCACTTTCGCATTTTTACAGGATGTGCTGGATGAGGTATTACCGCTGTTCCCATCAAAATACATCCATATTGGTGGTGATGAATGCCCCAAAACGAACTGGAAGCAATGCCCGCAATGCCAGAAAAGGATGAAGGAGGAGCAGCTGAAAGATGAACATGCGTTGCAGAGTTATTTTATCCGGCGGATCGAAAAATACCTGAACAGCAAAGGCCGCCAGATCATCGGCTGGGATGAGATCCTGGAGGGAGGGCTGGCTCCCAATGCTGCGGTAATGAGCTGGAGGGGCGAGCAGGGCGGCATAGAAGCGGCCCGGCAAAAGCACACCGTGATCATGACCCCGGCAAACTTCTGTTACCTCAACCGCAAGGGGTTGGAAAAGGAGGACTCACTCACCGCACCGGCCTTGCTCCCCATCGAAAGGGTATATCAGTATAACCCCGTACCATCATCGCTCACACCGGAAGAAGCAACATATATCATCGGTGCCCAGGCCAGTGTCTGGACAGAGTATATTGCCAACGCAGCAAAACTGGAGTATATGCTTTTTCCACGGCTAAGCGCCATGAGCGAGGTATTATGGACGGATGTTGAAAACAAGAGCTGGCCCGACTTTCAGAAGAGAGTACAGTATGAACAAAAACGGTATCAATGGCTGGGGCTTCATTATAACCAGAAAATACTTTCGGGGTTGTTGGAAAAATAAGCGGCTCCTGCCATAACCCTGTTCGGGGCGATCGCTACCGGGAGGGCAAGACGCGATTAAAGCCCCCTTCAGACGGCCCGGTAAATCCGGGCAGTACACATTATAAAATACTTTAATTAAATTGAGGCGATTCCGGGTTGGGAGTGGCAAATTTGAACAGGTTGATAAACAGCTTGTTAGTTTTTGTGTGCCGGGAAAGTGGATCATTAAGAACCCCTTGTTGCGTTAATCAATTGTTAAGGTGTTTTTTATTGACGCAAAGGGGCCCCGGCGGTTGTACCTTAAATGGATAATACACCCCAAAACCAGTTGTTATGTTAACCCTTCTCAGTCACCTTACCGAAATCCCGCAATGCGATGCTGT
>NZ_FMZO01000029.1 GCF_900101395.1 Niabella drilacis
AAGTGCCTCGTGTTTATAGCAAGATATTAAGAGCCTGTTTAAAATTCATTCAATGGCTTTATTATGGCTGTTTTGGGCTGCAACTGCGTTAAATTTTTCGCCATAGTGGCCTACTATGCCTGCAAAATTTTCCTTGTTTCGCTCCAAAATAGCTTCATAATAAATTCCATCAATAAAATTTAAACAGGCTCTAAAGGGGAAACCCCGGCTCCTGTAGGAGCCGCGTAAAATTTCGGGCCCAACAAACACGCGGCTCCAAAAGAACCCGGGGGGATAAAACAGCAGATTACTATAAACACGCTGCTCCTCCGGAGCTGAACAATGCTGAAATTAGATGCGTTTGCCCGGTCCGATGCAATCGGTTGTGCAGCCGAATCACCGGGTTTCACAATATATTCGCATACACACAAAAAATTACGCTTTATGAACCGTTCCATAAAAGGATTGTTTGCAGGATTGCTGTTTTCTTCTGCTGTTATCAATGCCCAGACCGTAACCGTTCCTATGGGAGGGAACGCCTGGGCACAGGAAAGAACAGGAGATGGGCTGAGGATCCGCAATAACGGGGTTTCTAACTGGACGAAAACCGGTGACGGCTTTACGGCCTATATACGGGTAACACAGCCCGGCACCCTTAAACTGTGGCTGGAGACCGGTGCCGTTGACGGCAGTCCCCAAATAACAGTATCCCTGTTTGGACAGGCCCGTAAGGCAACCCTGAAAAACGGGGCTTCTTCTTTTTATATCGGGGAATGGAATATAAAAGACAGCGGCTATGTGCCTGTTATAGTAAAGGGTATCAAAAAAGAGGGCTGTTGTTTTCCCGATGTAACAGCATTAAAGCTGGAGGGGTCCGCCCTTACCGATAAAGCCAGTTATACAAAGAACAATGAAGGCAGCTTTTTTCATTGGGGAAGAAGAGGTCCTTCTGTACATATGGGTTACCAGCTACCCAAAGATGTGGATGCCGAGTGGTTCTATAATGAGGTAACGGTACCCACAGGAAATGATGTGATCGGTTCTTATTTTATGGCCAATGGTTTTGGAGAGGGCTATTTTGGAATGCAGGTAAACTCCGCAACCGAACGCCGCATCCTTTTTTCTGTATGGAGCCCTTACCAGACTGATGATCCAAAACAGATCCCGGAAGACCATAAGATCAAAATGCTGAAAAAAGGCGAAGGCGTTTACAATGGTGAGTTTGGCAATGAGGGCTCCGGCGGCCAAAGCATCCTGCGGTACAACTGGAAGGCTGCTACTACCTATAAGTTCCTGCTGCATGTAGTACCGGATGGCGACAGTCATACCATTTATACCGCTTATTTTTACGATGGGGCAAAGAACACCTGGCTGCTGGTGGCCAGCTTCCGGCGCCCCAAACTGGCTACCTACCTGAAACGACCCCATTCCTTCCTGGAGAATTTTAGTCCGGACCAGGGTAATATTGAGCGTAAAGTGTTTTTTGGAAACCAGTGGGTGCGCGATAGCAAGGGCAACTGGCACGAACTTACCAAAGCGCGTTTTACTGCTGATAATACGGCACGCGTAGGATATCGCAAAGATTACGCAGGTGGTGTAAAGGGGCAACAGTTCTACCTGAGGAATTGCGGTTTCTTTAATGATTATGTTCCTTACGATACGATGATCGAACGTCAGCCCACGGGCATAGCGCCACAAATCAATTTCAGCGCACTACCATAAGACCGCTACGACATTTTTGTAAAGCCATCGCTTAAAAACGGCGATGGCTTTTTTAAAAAACGAATAGTCTACCTGTTTTGTAGAAATTTATTTTGCTGCTAATGGTTTAGCTACTACCTTTGCTTTGTCTTAAGCAGACAACTTATCAAGAAAGACTGAGGGAAATGGCCCTGGGACGTCTTAGCAACCACCAGCATAGGAGCGGTGCTACATCCATCCAAAAAAGGAAAGATAAGTGGTCGTCAATGTTTCTGCATTGTCTTTATCCACGATTTTCTTTCCATAACTAATTTTTTAAACGGCAATTTTTGAACATGAACACAAAAATGCAATCGTCGGGGTATGGCCATGCGTCTCCCAATTGCCGGCAGAAGAACTGTCGTAACATACAAACAGGGCAACCCGCTGCCATGATGATGGCATGTTGTTGCTGCTGCTGATCTTCATTCCTTTTTCATTTTAGTTTCAAATAACGGCCGGGAGCCGGAGGACCCCCTATGCCCCGGCCGTAGCCATCCGAATATTTTAAAACAAAACGCAACGATGAACCAATTTCTAAGACAGATGATTTATGCAGTACTGCTTCTTTTCCCGTTATTGGGTACTGCACAATCGGCAACCATTACGGGAAGGGTACAGGAACAACTGTCCGGCAGCCCTTTGGCAGGGGTAACGGTAGAGGTTTCAGGAACCAACCGCCGCACGCTTACCGACGAACAGGGACGTTTTTCGATAGCGGCCGGACCGCATGCGATCCTGCTATTTTCTTATGTGGGATATGCCAACCGCCAGGTAAATACCGATACCATACAGGGGAACCTGCTGGTACCGCTGCAAAGCTCCAATACAGCGCTTGATGAAGTAGTGGTAACCGCGCTGGGTGTAACCAAAGCAAAAAAATCCCTGGGATATGCCACACAGGAGTTAAAGGCAAAGGATATTTCCGAGGCAAAAGAAACCAATATTGTAAATGCCCTGGCGGGAAAGATCGCCGGGGTACGTATTACCAATACGCAAGGCGATATGGGATCCTCGCGGATCGTGATACGGGGTGAAACCTCTATCGCCGGGAATAACCAGCCGCTTTTTGTAGTGGACGGGATCCCGGTAGATAACTCACAGCTGGGTGCCGGAGGCTCGCGGGATTTCCGCAATGCGATTGCGGATCTGAACCCGGAAGATATTGAGACCATCAGCGTACTGAAGGGGCCCAATGCCGCGGCGCTTTATGGTTCGCGCGCAGCACAGGGCGTGATATTGATCAAAACAAAAACCGGCCGGGGTAAAAAAGGGTTGGGGATTACCTTAAATTCCAACGTGAATATTGCCAGCCTGCTGATCCTGCCGGAGTATCAGAATGTTTTCGGACAGGGCTCCGAAGCTAAGTTCAGCTATGTGGATGGCAAGGGGAGCGGGGATAATGATGGAGTGGATGAAAGCTGGGGCCCAAAGATGGATGGACGGCTCATTCCCCAGTTCTATTCCAATGGAGAGCCGGTACCCTTTGTACCGCATCCCAACAATGTGCGCGACTATTTCCGGAACGGTGTTACCTATAGTAACGGTATCGCCCTGGCAAATGCCGGAGATAACTATGACTACCGTATTTCTTATAACAACGAAAAGCAGCTGGGGGTGGTGCCCAATAGTGAAGCCAGGAAAAACAACCTGTCTTTTAATGCCAGCTACAATGTAACACCCAAATTAAAAGTAGGCGTAAATGCCAATTATATTGTGAATAACGCGCCCAACCTGCCGGGGGCCGGTGGTAAACGGGCTACCAGTACCATGCTTCAGTTTACCTGGTTTGGCCGGCAGGTAGATATCGGCCGGCTAAAGAACTATAAGGACGCCAACGGCAACGGCATCAACTGGAACAACAGTTATTACAGCAACCCGTACTGGATCGCCTATGAGAACACGGTAAGCCAGCGGCGCAACCGGATCATCGGGAACGTGAATGTCAACTATGCCATTCTCGACGGACTGAGCGCCAACTTCCGTACCGGTACCGATTATTATAACGACCGCCGTAAACTCCGGGTGGCCTATGGTACCAACGGTACACCTTTTGGCTCTTACGAAGAAGATGCGTATGGAGTAAATGAAAATAATACAGAGGCCACGCTCCGTTATAATAAAAACATCAACAGCAATTTTAGCCTTGATGCCCTGGGTGGATGGAACCTGCGTACAAAGATCTATGAGGAAAATATACAACAGGCGCCCCGCCTGGCAGTGCCGGATGTATATACCCTGGCCAATTCAAGGGATCCGCTGGTATCCAATAATTTTTATTCCAGGTCAAAGATCTATAGTGCCTTTGCTTCGGCGCAGGTAGGATATAAGAATATTGCCTTTATTAACTTAACCGCCCGTAACGACTGGTCTTCCTCGCTGCCGGAACAGAACCTGTCCTATTTTTATCCTTCGGTAAATGCCAGCCTGATCCTGTCTGATGCGTTGAACATAAGCAGCAATACGCTGAATTTTCTGAAACTGAGAGGCGGATGGTCAAAAGTGGGCAGCTCCGCAGACCCCTACCAGCTGATCAATATCTTTAATTTTAACGCACCATTCCTGGGCAATCCGCAGCTGATCACTTCAACAATTGATCTGAACCCTGAGCTCAGATCGGAAACAACCAATTCGGCAGAGGCCGGGTTGGAAGCGGCGTTCTTTAACAACCGGGTACGGCTGGATCTGAGTGTATACAATACCAATAGCATTGACCAGATCTTAAAAGTGGATGTAACGGCCGCAACCGGCTATAATCAAAAACTGATGAATGCCGGTAAGATCAACAATAAAGGCATTGAAGTGCAGCTGGGCCTGATCCCTGTAAAGGGCAGTGATTTTCAATGGAACGTAGACCTGAATTATGCGGCCAACCGGAGCCGTGTACGGATACTGGATTATGAACAACGGCTGCAGAATTATGTGCTGGGGTCTTACCGCAGCGTACAGGTGCTTGCTTCTGTAGGAAAACCCTATGGTACCCTGTTTGGAAATGCATACCTGCGGGATGCACAGGGCAATATTGTTGTAAACAACAGCGGTATTCCGCTGGCGGACCCCAACAAGAAAGTACTGGGTAAATTTACGCCGGACTGGGTGGGCGGTATCAGCAACAGTCTTACCTATAAGAATTTCAGTTTTTCCTTCCTGGTAGATGCCAGCATCGGCGGATCCCTGTTTGCCGGCACCAACTCCACCGGCAGCTATACCGGTGTATTGGCGCTTACCCTTCCGGGCCGGGATGCAGAGCTCGGCGGGCTTAGTTATTACTATCCCGATAATAAAAAGATCAATGGTACCAGGGCCGGCACCAGCGGCCCCAACGGGGAAACCGTGTATGATGATGGTATGATCTTTAACGGGGTTACCGCCGGTGGTCAGGAGAATACCACCATTATCCCGGCCTCCCAGTATTACAAAGCCGCCCGGAGCATTGAAGAGGCATATGTATACGATGCCTCCTATGTAAAGTTAAGAGAAGTGAAGCTGGGGTATACCCTGCCACAGCAGTGGATCCGGAAGATCGGTTTTCAGGGGGCTTCCTTTTCGGTAGTGGGCCGTAACCTTTGGATCATTCATAAAAAAGTACCCAATATCGATCCGGAAGTGGCTTTCAGCACCGGCAATGCGCAGGGACTGGAAGACCTGACGCTTCCAACCGTCCGGAACATCGGATTCAACCTGAACCTTAAATTTTAAAACCGGCAGCTATGTTTAAGAATATCATTACACTATTTATTATTTTAATTACGCTTTTCGTTACCGCCTGCAAAAAGAACCTGGCGGAGATCAACCGGAACCCCAATGCAGTGGAGGATCCGCAGCCGGATTATCTTTTAACGGCGGCAGAAAAAACGGCTGCGGATAATTACTGGGGTGCCGATAATAATTTTAATTCCAGTTTGCTGCTCATCCAGCACTGGGCCAAGATCCAGTATACAGAACCCGACCGGTATATCTTCAGTAACAGCAGCTTTACCTCACTGTGGAACACCGGCTATGCGCAGGTAATCACCAACCTCAATACGATTATCCGGTTCCCTGACGAAAAAGCCAATAAGAATTATAAGGCGGTAGCAACGATTTTGAGGTCCTGGACCTTTCAGCTGCTGACCGATGCGTATGGAGCTATTCCCTATAAGGAGTCCGGAAAAATAAAGGAAACCCTTACCCCGGTATATGATTCGCAAAAGGAGGTATACTTTGGGTTGCTGGATGAGCTAAAAACCGCTGCAGATGCATTGGATCCCGCTGCCGGCAGCATTTCCGGGGATGTTTTGTTTGGCGGTAGCCTGGACGGCTGGAAAAAATTTGCGCGGGCGCTCCGGTTGCGCATCGCCCTGCGTATTGCCGACCGGGAACCGGAAAAAGCCCGGGAAGTGATCAGTGAAGTAACGGCCAGTCTCTCTCTGCTGATCGCCGGTAACGGGGAAGCGGCCAGATTGGTCTATGATAAACCTCCGTTGCAAAACCCCATGGCCGCCTGGTTTTCAACCCGGGACGATTACCGGGTGGGCAAAACCATTATCGATAAATTATATGCGCTGAACGATCCCCGGCTGGCGGTATTTGCTGATAAACCTGCCGATCTTTCGGTTACCAATTACGTAGGTGTGCCCAGCGGGCTCACCAATAGTGACGCCAACAACCTGGGATTTTCAAAAACATCAAAACCGGATTCGGTATTTTTCCGCTCGGATGCCAATCCTGCCATGATCCTGAGTTATCCGGAAGTGCTGTTTAACCTGGCTGAGGCTGCTGCGCGGGGATTGTATAACGGTAACGCTGCAGACCTGTACAAACAGGCGGTAACCGCTTCCTTGCAGCAATACCAGATCGCCGATAATACGGTGATCAGTACATACCTCAATCAGCCTGCGGTGGCCTACAACCCCGCAAACTATAAAAAGTCCATTGGCGAGCAAAAATGGATCGCACTTTATGGACAGGGACTGGAAGCTTTTGCAGAGTGGCGCCGGCTGGATTATCCGCAACTGGCACCGGGAGCATCTGGGGTACTGGATGGAAAGATACCGGTGCGGTTTATTTATCCCGGCACGGAGCAATCGCTCAATGGCGCTAATTATAAAGCCGCAGTGGCGGCCCAGGGTACAGATAACCTGCTTACAAAGTTGTGGTTTGATGTAAACTGATCATCTGGTAGCTGTTTCGTTGCCTGAACTTTTAGGTTCAACCAAATAACAGGCAACATTGTTTTAATATCGACAGATTGGGGCCGGGCAGAACAAAAAAAGGAAATTTTTAGCCGGTCTTCACCAGCTTCGCTTTAATATAAAAGAATTATAAATGCATAAAATATACCGATACACCCTTCTCCTATTCATTCTGGCGGCACCGGTGTCAAGCCAGGCTCAAGGGATAAAGCCTGGCATCTGGCAGGGGGTACTACAGCGACCGGATGGGCAAAAGATCATCTTTAATTTTGAATCGGCTACACTCAAAGGCAAGCCGGTGTGGTATGTGATCAATGCGGGGGAACGCCTGCTGGTAGATGCCATCCGGCAGCGGGGCGATTCGCTCTGGATCCGGATGCCCTTTTTTGCCTCGGGTTTTGCATTGCAGGTGCAAAAGAACGGAAACCTGAAAGGCCTGTATATAAAAAATTATGGCGTACGGAAGGAGGAGATCCCGTTTTACGCCGCGCACAATGTAACCGAGCGGTATCCCCGCACCCAACCGCCGGCGGCGGATATCAGCGGGCGATGGGCGGCAACCTTCAATTCCGGCAATGGAAAGACCCAGCAGGCCATCGGTGAATTTGTGCAGGAAGCTGGTGGCCGGGTCACCGGCACCTTTCTCACTCCTTCGGGAGACTACCGTTACCTGGAAGGATCCGTTAGCGGTGATTCTTTACACCTTTCCGGCTTTGACGGCGGACATGCATTTGTGTTCACGGCATTATTGAATGATAAAGACAGCATCAGCAAAGCAGCGGTGTACTCCGGGCTAAAAGCCACACAAAGCTGGACAGCCCGGCGAAACGATACGGTGCAGCTTCCGGACGAAAATACCTATACCAAATTAAGGGAAGGCGAGAGCCGGCTGAATTTCCGGTTCCGGTCCACCTCCGGTGAATGGGTATCCATTGATGATCCCCGGTATAAAAATAAAGTGGTGATTGTACAGATCCTGGGCTCCTGGTGCCCCAATTGTATGGATGAAACCGCGTACCTGAGCGATTTTTATGCCCGTAATAAGGCCCGGGGAGTGGAGATCATCGGGCTGGCCTATGAGCGTACGGGGGATTTTGAAGCATCGCGCAAAGCACTCATCCCTTTTCAGAAGCGATACAATGTTAAATATCCGTTCCTGGTAACGGGCGTAGCGGTCTCCGACGAGCAACGGACAGAAAAAACGCTGCCCCAGCTGGAAAGTATTAAGGCTTTTCCTACCTCTATTGTGATTGATAAAAAAGGAAATGTGCGGAAAGTCCATTCCGGGTTTAACGGACCGGGCACCGGGAAACATTATGAGGAATTCAAAAAGGAATTCGAATCCTTTATCGATGGGCTGCTGAACGAACCGTCTTAAAAATGCACCATGGCTTTGATGACGCCCGTGGCGGGATTGAGCCAGCTTTCAAATTGTGCGGGCACTTCATCAAAAGCAACGGTATGGGTGATATAGGTCTGCGGCCGGATGCTGCCTTCTTTCATGGACCGTATCACGTGCTCAAAATCTTCTCTTACGGCATTGCGGCTGCTCATTAAGGTGCTTTCCCGTTTATGAAATTCCGGGTGGCTGAACGAAAAGGCTTCTTTCTGCAAGCCGATCAACACATAACGGCCGCCGTGCGCCAGGTATTGAATACCGCTGTTGATCGCCCGAAGGTTGCCGGTGGCGTCGATAACTACTGTTGGGAAATCTCCGTTGGTGATCGCTTTTACCTGCTCAACCGCATCTGCATCCGTTCCATTCACAACCGCATGCACCCCCAGTTTTTCTTTACAAAAACGCAGCCGGTCTGTATTAATATCCAGGGCAATTACATGCGCACCCGCGATACGGGCCAGTTCCATAGTGCCTAATCCAATAGGGCCGGCGCCGGTTACCAGTACATATTCCCCCGGTTGCACAGCTGCGCGGCGTACACCGTGGGCGCCAATGGCCAGGGGTTCTACCAGTGCGAGCTCATCTGCATTAAGACCCTGGCCGTGCAGCAGGCTGCCGGCCGGTACAGCGATCTCCTCCCGCATGCCGCCATCGATATGTACGCCAAATACGTTGATGTCTGTACAGCAATTGGGTTTGCCCATCCGGCAGGCAATACAGGTGCCACAACTGAAATAGGGCATAATGGTGACCCGTTCACCCGGCTCAAACCCTTCGGCCCCGCCGGTATCGATCAGTTCACCAGACAGCTCATGCCCCAGGATGCGGGGATAGCTGAAAAATGGCTGGGTTCCCTCAAAGGCGTGGAGATCCGTACCACAGATACCCACCCGCCTGAGGCGTATACGGGCCATGCCGGTGCCGGCTTCCGGAAGGGCATCTTCACGGAAGGCAAAATGGCCGGGGGCAGTGCAAACAAGCGTTTTCATGTTGCAAAATTAATTGCTATTTCGACAATTGATAACATTGCATCAAACTTGTTTCAACTTTTTGTAACAGCATATATACGTCGCTCCTATGGGGCGATATATCGAAGAGCGGGCCGTGTGAGGGCTTTGCCGTTGCAGTGGCATCCTTTTGTGTAGCCCTTCGACAAGCTCAAAATGGGGCTGGGCGCAACAAAATATACAGCGGAAAGCCCTAAAAATTTATTTTGATTCCAGCAACTTTCTCAACCTTGTCATCATTTCAGCCTTTTTATTGCTTTACTTTCAATTAATGATTTCATCTGCATTATAGCCACCCGGTTTAGTTGAAGCAGTCTTTCACTTTGTGATAATCCTTGTTCTATAAGCAAAGCGTTGATGCTTTCCATATTACTCAAAACTACCAGCTGCTCCAACGTTGCGTAGTCCCTTATGTTCCCGGTTCTGCTGGGGTTACCGTCCCGCCACTCTTTAGCCGTAATGCCAAAAAGGGCTACGTTTAGTAAGTCGGCCTCGTTGGCATACACAAAACCTGCTTGTTGTCTGGTAATTTCTTTCGGAATTAAACTTTCCTTTATGGCGTCTGTATGAATGTGGTAATTGATCTTGGATATGGTACGCTGTAGGCTCCATTCTAAATTTAAGCGATTGTTTTCATCATCTTTCAGGCGTTGAAACTCCTTTATAAGATAAAATTTAAACTCTGCACTCAACCATGTAGCAAACTCGAATGTAATATCTTTATGAGCAAACGTACCTCCATATCTCCCTGTTTTTGAAATAATTCCTACGGCATTTGTACTTTCGATCCAGCGTTTGGGCGTTAAGGAAAAACTGTTAGAACCGGACATATTTTTAATTCCATCGAATTCGATGGAATTAAAACCAGGATTATGAAATGTTTCCTATAAACCTATAAATTCAATGGTACTTCGGTTTCGCATCCAGTTTTGAAGAATATAATCGCTTCTTTCGGTATCCCGATATCGCGCTATGTCGGTAAGGGAAATGAAATCATTATTATTGTCTTCATACAAAACAATGTCAAGACCCTGAACATTTATTTTCTTATTTTTTCTTCGTGTAATTGGATAATCTTTTCAACAGGATTATAGTTGTTAACAATTACGCCTGTTGCACTATCATTGAATGTACTTGCAATAATATTAATCGCCTGTTCCTCATCAAAATTCTGAAAAGCCTCCGCAGGTATTTTTAAGGCAGCGGATATCTGTTGGAGCAGGGGCGCGTCTATGGTTTCTTTGGTTTCCAGTATGAATATTTTCTTCTGGTTCCAATCATCGCCTAACTCAAAAGCCAGGGCATCCTGTTTTATACCCAGCATTTCGCGAAAGCGCTTTACGTTGCGGCCGGGATGTATTTTTTTGTCCATAGCATCTGTATTTGTCATAGGTTCAAATTTAAGCGTTAATAAGGAATGGTGTTTCACTTATAAAAATACGTAAAATACAGCGGTTAAAAACAGATACTTCTGGTATTTTACAGCATTTATCGGGTGCTCACCTGCTACTATTCATAGTTTACAAATACGGATAATCTTCAGCGATCAACCCGTCTTCTTTTAACCGGTTCCAGAAATCAACCGGGATCTCGATATGTCCCATTTCTACATTTTTCCGCACACGGGCCGGGTTACTGCTGTTCAGGGCAATACTTTTTACCCCCGGCACATGCAAACCGAAATAAATGGCGGCGGCGGCGGGGTCGATCTCAAACTCACGGCAGATCTCGTAATACCGGTCGCGCCACTGGTAATAATGCGCGTGTTCCGGGTTGTTGCGATCCAGCAGGATATAATTAAAGTAGTCGCTGCCCATCAGGAAGCCGCCGTGGAACACCGCGGAGTTGATGATCGTAATGCCCTGCCGGAACAGGCTGTCCATAAAGGCGATCAGGTCCTTGGGGTGATGGTATACTGTAAAACTGTTGGCGATCATTACCCAATCCAGTTTTACATCCCGGGCAATTTTTTCAATAGCCCTCCAGTCTTTGGCCCCGATGCCGATGCCGGCCACCTCGCCTTTCTCTTTTAACTCCGTAAGTGCCCGGTAGGCACCCAGGATATCGTTGTATCGTTTCTGGTAATCGGCTTCATCCGCAGCAGCGGCCAGGTATTCGTCCGGGTCGTGTACGGAAACCAATTGTGGTATATAACCGCCCAGTAATTCATTTCCCTGCCGGAAACATTCCAAAATACCCTCGTAGCTGATCTTTTGTTCCGCATCGTTTTTCAGGCCATGCCAGATCCCTTTTTCAAAAGTAGGCTCGGGTGTTGTCAGAGGTTTTTGTACCCAGGCCAGTTTATTGCTGATCAGTACTTCGTTCCTGGCAACGCCCAGGTCCCGGAGGCATTTTCCCAACTCTTCCAGGGCCAGGCCGGCGCCGTATTTCCCCGCAGAGTCAAACAGGGGCGTGTCCCCCGCAGGCGTGGCGGCAATATATTCTTTTACAATAGCCAGCTTTTCATCATAAGGCAGTTCCCTGTACAGGTTCCCGAGCAGGCTGGTACCGGAACAAACAACGGGTAATTTTATTTGCATCCTTCAAAATTATCTGAAATAGAGAATATTAATTATTCTATATTGACTGATTTCTATATTTTATTAACTGTTTTAACATCTTTTGAGCGAATGGGGCATTCCCGCTTATTCTTCATTGTGGAAATATAATTTGTAGAACCGTCCTTTGTCATCTTCCCCGTGCTCGATCATGTTCCGGTCGCCATGGATATAGATATGAAAATTCTTATCCAGTTTGATGATGCTTTTATACGACCGGTTCTGCCGCTTTACCGCCGCAGGGGAGATGGAGAAATTATCGGCGATCTCAATATCCCGCTCGGCGGAATAGTGCTGTTTGTACTTGTCAAAACTTTCCACATATTCCTTGTGGTGCAATACCTCGTTATTAAAGGTTTCCTGGTCGAAATGCTGCTTTTCCTTAAAGAAATTAAGGCTCCGGTTCAGCAGGTCCGCCTGATCGGCCTTGGTTACGTTGTATTGTTCCGGTAAATGGTCTACTACATATGATTTGTACAGGGCCATGGTACTTTCTGTATTAAAATACTGATCCTGGCGCTGCTGGATCCGCAGAAAGCTATCGGTCCAGTAACGGGCTTCCGGCGATTTGTTCTTGGTATCCACAATAGATATGATATAGCCATTTTCCTTGTCGGTATTAAAGATCATACAGCCCTTATCCAGCTTGTTGATGTTGATGCCTTCCTCGCTTTCCACTTCAAAAGCATCTTCCACGGGGAGTACTTTTAAAAAAGGCTCCTTATTCTCCGATTTGAACAGCCCGATGGCGTCCACTGTTTCGCCGTTCAGCAGGCCTTCTTTAAAATATACCACATAAAATTCCCCCCCTTTGATGCTGGGGTGGGTGCCCTGGTTGTACAGGTGCTGGGCCAGGTTTTTGGATTGGGCCAGGGTTTGTTCCGGCGTTTCAAAAATGGCCGAAACATAGTTCCAGGCTTCATTGGTACTGATATGCCCCTCGGCGTAAAACTGGAAATATTCTTCTGATTTAAACGGGTTCAGGAAATAGCGGGTCATCAGTTCCTTTACCTCCGGGTCTACCGCCAGCTCCTTTTTGGAGAGCGTCAGGTATTCGTCCTCCAACTGGTTGCCCACTTTATGTACGGCGATATGGGTGATCGCGGATCCTTCAAAATACTGCATGCTGCTGTTTTTAAAACGACCTGCAAAATAATACAAAACCCGGGAAACCGTCGTTGCAGCGATTGAACATTTTCAACCCCTGCTTGTACCAATTTGCGGGGTCGGAAATAATATACGGTGCAATGCAAGGGTATTCCCGGGTAATCCAGTCGGGCAGATACGCTCTGTCCTGTGTGCCGCGGGTACTAAACTACAGCCCTTTTTGTGTGTGGTGATGCCTTTTCAGCGGGATGGTTTGGCGATTATTGATGTTCATAATGGGCTGGTTAGAATAGTAGAAATATACAGAGAATATTATTCTAACTTCGGGCCCAAAATCATTTATCTACCGGCTTATGAAATTGAGATTGGTATTGTTCCTGCTGCTGGCTGCAGCTTCGTTGGTTACCGGGGCACAAAAGCCTGCGGTAAGTCATGTAATTACGCATAACCGCACAACGGTCATCTGTGATCCCTCCAGGGGGGAGAAAGCGTATCCCGCCTGGGGCGTATTCCCTAAAGAAAATGCACCGGTACGTAAAATAACCATGCATCTTACCCTGGGAAGCCCGGATAATTTGCTGACTGCGCATTGGGACTACCTCGATCATATTACGTTACGCCGGAAAGGAGGAGCGAAGGGCACAGAGCTGAATTACGAGCTGGGCAGGATGCTTACCCCCTATGGAAGTATCTATAACAAAGGCTGGAGCTGGAAATGGCAGGTAGATGTTACGGATTTTTCTCCCTGGCTGCGTGATAGCGTGGAGATCGTATACACACATTCCGGTTATGAAGGCAATACTGTGGGTTGGGCCCTGACCGTTGATTTTGAAATTGTATCCGGACCACCGGTTGTAACGCCCCTGGGTATGGTGCCGCTCTGGAACAAGGGGTATAAATATGGCGATCCAAAAGCAAAGATCGAAGACAGCCTGTTGCCGGTCAGCTATACATCAGCAGCAGGCTCCGCTATTAACCGCATCCGTATCCAGCATACCGGGCACGGGATGGACCGTCCGCGCGGGTGCAGTGAGTTTTGCAGCCGCTGGCGGGATCTGAAGCTGGATGGCAATATGATCGATCACCGCAATATGTGGAAGGATTGCGGCGGCAATCCGCTATATCCCCAGGGTGGTACATGGATCTACGACCGTGCTTACTGGTGCCCCGGTGATCTGCAGGAACCGGATGTGATCGATGTGTTTACAAAACCCGGCCGGCATGAAGTAGCACTGCAAATGGAACCCTATACAGCCACCGGTAATATACAGGCGGTTGAAAATATTTCGGCTTATTTATTTCAATATTCCGCGCCGCGGCAAAAGACAGATGTGGCAGTTGAAGCGATTATGGTTCCCAGCGATGAGCAACGTTTTTTCAGACTGAACCCGGCAAGCTTCAATCCGCGTGTATCCATTCGAAACCTGGGGGCCGATCCTTTGCGTTCACTCACCATCCTGTACGGGACAGAGGGCTTTGAAAAAAAGACGTTTCGCTGGAAGGGCTATCTTTCGTTTAATAAAACAGAAGAAATAGTACTGCCCGGGGAGATCGGGGAGAAAGACGGGGCCAATACCTTTAGCGTAATACTTGTGAATCCCAATGGAAAAAAAGATGCCTGGTCCGGTGATAATTCCCTTGAGGCAACTTTTACGGCCCCTGTAAAACTACCTTCGGAATTTGTACTGCAACTGCTCACCAATAACAAGCCGAAGGATAACAGGGTATTCCTGGTTAACAATAAACAGGACACCCTTTTCCAGAAAACACCGCGGCAGCTGGAGCCAGGAACGGTTTATACAGATACCATTCGTCTTACCGGGGGCAAATATTCCCTATATCTTACGGATACTGCGGGTGATGGACTGGAGTTTTGGGCGGAGCCGCGGAACGGTGATGGTTACCTGCGTTTGTTTGATATGAAGGGGAACCTGATCCATGCTTTTGAGAGCGACTGTGGCAACGGCGAAATGCTGAGCTTTAAGGCAGTACCGGGCTTTGTGCCGGATACTACGAAGGCAAAACATGCATTCTCCCTTTATCCCCGCTCTGTGACCGATCTGACACAGCTAAGTGTGGTATCCAATAAGCTGAGCAACATGACGGTTGTAATAACGGTAGATGGAGTGGTTTGGCAAAAGCATGAATACAAAGGCATAAAAAATACCCTGTTCAGTTATGATCTTACCCATATGCCGGCCGGCAGAATTGTAGTTGAAGCTTTCATGGATGGGGTAAGCTGTTTTAAGGGCCGGATCAATAAAAGGAAATAAGGATGGGATCGCAGGGGAAACGCATCTGAATTGGGTGAAAAGAGAGCCGGGAACATGTTCAGGTACTGTAAGCGCCCTGTGCTTACAGCAAGGTATTTCCCGGCTCCGCGTAAAACTGTCAAGGTCAAAGAAGCAGGCTGCTGCTTTTCCAGGGCCGATCCGTGCTGAAATCGAATGCGTTTGCCTGGATTGGATCGCCGTGTCTGCTTTATTTGTTGATGAGAAGCCTGATCTCCCGCCGACCTGCGCAAATTAAAGTGCGCCGGGAGTCGTTTTGTTTTGCCTGCCGGCGGACCTGCGGTAAGACCGGCACTCATTTGATGGAAAACTCTGTTAAACCGAAAAAACTTAAACACTTTGATGTTTGGAAAGACGAATATGTAAATTGACATCATCTAAAACTGGATCTCATATGGAAAATCAAGCTTCAACAAAACAATCCGGAAAACTCCTATTTCTTGGGCTATTATTATTTTTATTGGGACTTATTATTGGATTGTTTGTGCATAATATGGCGAACCCCCGTATGGCACTTTCTGCCCACCTGGAGGGGGTGATGAACGGGATCTTTTTAATGGTACTGGGATTGATCTGGAAACGGATCAGGCTTTCAAAAAAAGCGCTTGCCATAACCTTCTGGTTAGCGGTATATGGAACCTTCGCCAACCTCGCTGCGGTGATCATTGCGGCCGTTACCGGTTTTGGTAAAATGATGCCCCTGGCAGGGGGGCAGGAGGGACCGGCATTTTTGGACGGGGTCATTTCGTTTTTGCTGGTATCTCTTTCGCTGTGTATGGTGGCGGTTTGCATCCTTTCGTTAACCGGTGTTTACAGGCATATGAAGCAAGGGCATGAATAGAAAAAGAGACCCGGTTTTGTGGGTGATAACCCGGCATTTTAATTATGGGAAAACGACAAATTGTATTAGCAACATTTTTATGATTACGATGAAAGCAAAATCAATCAAATAATTTATGAACTTTACGACTTGACAACAGACGAGATAAAGTTGATAAAAAGCAAATGATTTTATAGCTATGTGTACAGTATCCGATAAATTAAAATTATGCACTTGCAAAACTGAAAATGTTGAACAATTGAAACATTCTTGGATTTTGTATAAATACCATAAGAGTGAAGTGATTTTGATGGGAGAACCTATGTTACCGCAAGAATACGAAATAGGTAAAGAAAATGAGGAATATAATAAAAAGAAGTTAGAAACATTACTCAACGAAAGGAACTGCTTTGATGTGGATTTGACAATAAACAACAAAGATATTTTGGAACTTAACTTTAGTTGCACATCAAAAGCAAATCCAGACAGAACGATACACTTAGTTTACGAATTTATATACAAAAAAGACAAGTGGACAGTCAGTGAATACGACCCCTTCAATACAGATAAATTGCAAAAACAACAAGGTAAAATTAAAACCTCGTTTACTAAATTTCAAACGAACGAATAAGCACAACACAGCCACCAACAAGCGGTTTTGAAAGAGAGCGGGTAAACGGCTTCGGGTCAAAGTTTTGTTTTTCAAAAATCACCTTGAAATCCCTTTTATAAAATCCTGATTTTGCAACATGTTTTAAGTGGCTTTCGATAATCGGCGCGACGGGTATTTTGTGGACAATCCTTGTTTATTCGACGCTATTCTATGCAGGAACACAGGCTTCGGTTTTGAACATATCGCAGAAATGCAATTAAACAGCCTGGTGAAAAACATCGGGTTCTATAAACTATCACACGGACAATATCCTGAAAGGTTGGAACAACTTCGGGAAGATGATCAACTGGCATCGATCCATGATGCCGCGCAGGGAATGAACACAAAGGGGCACTTATTATAATTATGAGAAAATCGGCAACAACTATTGACTTTTCTCATCCAGACAAGACGGAATACCCCATACAAAGGATGATTTATTTCCGCAAATAATCATTACAGACAGTAGTAAGATTGGGTTGATAAAACTCCGTTGAAAAACACAACAACGGACCGCAGTTGAGGGGCAGACCCAATCGTATTCCTCCCCCAAAATTGTCGTATTTGCACTGCAATAACAGGGGGCTTATTAGCGAGCTTTGTATCGTAAAAGATACTTTTAAAAACTTTAAACGCAACAGGAGGGCACTACTATGCGGAATATAATCGTTTCAGAAATGATTACACTGGATGGCGTGATGCAGGCGCCTGGCGGGCCGGAGGAAGATATCTCCGGAGGGTTCAAATATGGAGGCTGGACGGCGCCTTACGGAGATGAGGTGAGCGCTAAGATCCTGCAAAAACAGCTGGAACCTGCCGATTATCTTTTGGGACGGAAAACATTTGAGATCTGGGAAAACTACTGGCCGCACCATGGCGACTTTTGGCCGGGTATCAATGCCGGTACCAAATACGTCCTGTCTGCTACCCGGAAAAACTCGGATTGGAACCACTCGGTCTTTCTCGGCAATGTGGAAGAAATCAAAGCGCTCAAGGATACAGCCGGTCCTGACATCCAGGTTTGGGGCAGTAGCAAACTCGTGCAACTGCTGCTGAAACAGGACCTGGTAGATGTGCTTTGGCTCAAGATTTACCCGGTAATACTTGGCAGTGGGAAAAAGCTGTTTGAAGACGGCTCTATTCCTGCAGCGTTCCAATTAACCGAGAGTACCATTACGCCAGGTGGCGTGATCATTGCCAACTACAAACGGGCCGGGGAGGTTAAGACGGGTACGGCTGGCGGGTAAATCGCGGATGAGGATATGCATTCTCCCGGATGGATTTCTGTTTTCCGGCCCGGCAGTGCATGAAAAATATCTAAATGGCTTATAGCGCCTGGAAGCGGTAATAAACACTTAAAAACAGGCCGATTGCGTATATTTAAGGAGTTGTATTGCATACGATGACTCTTAATGATATTTTCCAGACATATAGTTTAAGCGCGTCCGATATAGACAGACTTAGCAAGGAAGCCCGGGATACTTCCATTGACTGCGGCAGAAAAGGTGTAAACGGGCAACTGTCTTCCGGCACATGGAACCTGTTTGATGAAATTTCGGACAAGGTCTGGTACTCATCAATGGCCAACGCTCAAAAGATCCTTTTGGGATTTCAGCTGTATGAAATATTTCCAGGCTATTATCATTTCTTAACGCCATTTTATCATGGTATAAAAAATAAAGAGATTGCAAACCCCGGTGAAAAAGAAATGATCTGGAAGCGCTTCATGAAATATTTAGCATCAGAGAGCTATTACGCGGACCCAGTCGGCTACTTTTTGTGGGTGGAGTTTTTTGAAGATGAAACGACCGTAAGGGATACATGGCAGGGATTGGTTAATAACTATGCCAGCAAAAAATCGTTGCTGTGCTTGCTGGGGCATGCCGGTCCCGTACCGTTTGATTTAAAAGAACAAAAAATTATTCCCCCCTTTTTACATACTTCTCTAACCACTGGTATTCCTCCCAAAGCAGGTGCAGAAGGTTTTCCCTGGCTGCATAGCCATGCGATTCAAAAGGAAGTTGTACAAAGCGCACCGTACCGCCATGGCCCTTGATGGCGTTGAACAGCCGTTCGCTTTGAACGGGGAACGTACCGGGGTTGTTATCCGCCTCTCCGTGGATAAGCAACAGCGGCGTTTTTATTTTATCTGCGTAACTAAAGGGGCTCATACGATTGTATACCTGTGGAGCCTGCCAGTAAGTACGCTCTTCGTTCTGAAACCCAAAGGGGGTAAGGGTCCTGTTATAGGCTCCGCTGCGGGCAATACCTGCTTTAAACAGGCTGGTATGGGCCAGCAGGTTGGCTGTCATAAACGCGCCATAGCTATGACCCGCAACGGCTACGCGGGTGCTGTCGCCAATGCCCATGGAGGCAATTTTGTCAATGGCCGCCCTGGCGTTCCACTCCAGCTGCTCTACAAAATTATCGTTGGGGTAGTTGCTGCCTTCGCCCACAATGGGAAACTCGGCATTGTCCATAACCGCATAACCTTCCAGCGCAAAGAATACAAAACTCCCGTAGTTGATCTGCGTAAAGGTGTTCTTACTGCCGCGTACCTGGGCGGCATCGGAAGCCTGTTTATACTCTCTGGGGTAGGCCACAATGATCACCGGGAGTTTGCCATCCTTTGCCGGATCATAGTTTTTTGAAACGTATACATTGGCGGTAAGCTGGATGCCATCCTTACGGGTATAGGTGACTTTTTCTTTTTTTAGATCGCGCAGCTCCGGTTGCGGGTCCGGGAAGCTGGTAAGGGGTGTTTCTTTTTTGCCGCTTATAATAAAATAGTTGGGCGGCTGGGCATTGCTCTGCCGGCTGGTTACAAAGGACAGCCCTTTTTGCTGCAACAGCAATTTAACCGGTACTTCATAATAGGGGTCCTTTGCCTGCCATAGCTTTTCCTTTTTTAAGGAAGTAAAATCGAAAGTGCCCACAAAAGGATAATCGCCTTTGGGGGAAGCTCCCTGTCCGCTCATGACGAATTTTGTTTTCTGGTAAATAAGCGGCACCTGTCGGCCAAATTCGTTTCTTACGGTGAATGGTGTACCGGGGTCATTATAAGCGTCGTTGGTGCTGCGGTCATCCAACGTGGTGAGCACTTTGGTTTGCAGATCCAGCCGCTGCCAGATGCGTTTTTGCAGGGCAAAAGAGCCCTGGGTTACCAGTGCCATATCCTTGTTTACAAAGCTCACATTGTACATGCGCATGGGCGTGGCTGCTACGGTTTGCGGAGTTGCAGTAAACGGAGCATCGAGGGTTACATACTGATCGTGATTGGGCACATTGTGTTTGATAAAGCCACTATCCAGCGGCTCGATCCAGCCCAGCGTGGCGGGTTTTGTGGCGATCCAGTTATGAGCACGCGGTGCGTTCAGTACATTATCAAAGCCGCTGGGTGCCAGCTCCGAAGAAGGGATCTTTGCAATGGTCTTCACCGGGTTGCCTTTGGCATCCCATACTTCAATAGCGGAGGCAAAGCCATAATAGGGCACCAGGTAGGAAAGGTCGCCTGTGAGGCGTTCTACCAGCAAGTAATTTTTATCAGGCGAAAGCTGGATGGATGCATACAGACCCGGCTTACCGACAGGGGTTTCCACACCATTGTTGTTGAGCATAGGTTGCGCTGTTGCAAAAAAGCGGAACAGGGCTTCATCGTATTTGTTTTTGATGAGGTCCTGGTAGGTGCGGGAGGCAGCCACCTTGCCCAGGTTTTGCTGGATAACCGGCCCATCCGGTGCGGCGGGTTTTTGAGGCAGGGCCGAAGGAGCGGCTGTGGTTGCCTGGTAGAACAACTGGTCATTGTCCCACCAGCTGAAATCATGGCCCGTAGCGGTATTGAGCGGTGTGCGGTTTATTTTAACTGCCTGCGCCGCCTTTATGTCCACGATATAAAGATCTATTGCTGTCCGTGTTTCCTGCAGAAAGGCCAGCTTATTGCCCGCGCGGTTCCAGGAAACGGAGGAGGCTCTTAATGGCTCCGGCAGCCCGCTGATGCCCACTTCTTTACCCGTGCTTACATTTTTTAACGTGAGGCCTGTGTAATAACTGCCCCTGCTGGGACTGAAATTGGCAGGGTTGATGCGCAGCCCGGCGATCCTCAGCTCCGGCTGTGCCAGGTCTTCTACGGTAGGACCGGTACTGCGCTGCATGAGCACCATCCACGAGCCGTCGTCGTTAAAACTGACACCGGGATTAAAGGTGGCGAGGAGCAGCTTTTCTATGAGAGCCGGTGGTTTTTGGTAACTGCTGCTTTCCTGGGCCGGCAAAGTGGTAACAAAAAAGAACAGCGCTAAAAGCGGCAACAGGCTTCGTTTCATTCTTTTGAAGATTTGGTATTCGAGCCGAAAATAGCAAAAAAAAACGGGGTCTGTTGCTTCAAAATTATGAGGATGGCTGTGGCGGAGGAACTAACGGAGCAGATCGAGTAAAACATAGATAAACAGTCCAACCGTAGCCACTGTGCCACAGATAAAAAAGCCGGCCAGGAATTCCATGTACCCGATTTTTTTGTGCTTTAGGGAGAGTTCATGTTTAAGGGACATATGCTTTTGTTTTGTTTCGGCTATAAAGTTCCGGTTGCGGGCAGACGTATTAAAGCGTAAAAACCCGTTTTTTTTATAGGGTTTTTACGGTAAGGGCGTCAGGTACCAGCCGTTCGCTTTTAGCTGGTAGCTGACTCTTAAGTGCTGTCTACAATGCCTCAATGCTCAGTACCACACTGGTGCGGCCCGATGTTACATTGGGATTGAATCCTACGGTCATCAGGAAATCGCCGCTATAGGTCTTGCTTTCGTCCAGCGTGGTCTTTTGCTTATCGTAGAGGTTGAGCTCTTTGATCCGGTATTTTTTTGCGGGATCAAGACCCTGTAGCTTAATGGGGTCAACATTAGCTTCACTGATATACCGGTTATTGGTAAGATAGTTGAACATGATGGCCCTGTTTCTGCCCTGATTTACAAACATGAGTGAAGCCAGGTCCTTTTCATAGGGACTGGCCAGGCGGTACAGGTCGCCATGCCACACAATATCCTTGAAGCCATCGTAGTTTTTAACGGCCTGCTGGCAGAAAGCACGGTCTTCCGGCTTAAGCTCATTGGCCCGGATGTCGAAGCCGAGTTTGCCCATGGATGCCACGTCTACCCGGTATTTCAGCGGTTGCTTACCCCAGTCGGTTACGTGATTGCACATGGAAATGGCGGGGTAATAGTAGGAATAGTTCCATTGAATGAATACACGCTCCAACGGATCTGTATCATCGCTGAGCCAGAATTCGGTAAAGTATTTCAGGGAACTGTAATCTGAGCGGCCGCCACCACCGGAGCAAAGCATCATCGGCACTTTCGGATATTTGGCCCGGATGCGCTGTAATACTTTCTCCAGGCCGCGGGTATATTCTACATATAAATGTGATTGCGGGATCTTATTTTGCTCAAGGTATTGGGAGTGCCCGTTAAAAATGGGAGCATTGCAATCCCATTTGATAAAGGCCAGATCGGGGTTCTTTTTAAATAAGCCGTCTACCACCCCAAATACAAAATCCTGTACCTGCGGGTTGGTAAGGTCCAGCACCAGTTGATTGCGGTAGTAGATCTCCGGGCGCTTTTCTTCCCGCAATACCCAATCCAGATGCTGTTCATAAAGTTCGCTTTTAGGATTGACCATTTCCGGTTCGATCCAGATACCGAATTTGATGCCCTGTTTGCCGGCCTCCTTCACCAGGTAGGGAAGTCCGTCGGGTAGTTTCTTTTTATTCTCCTGCCAATCGCCCAGCCCTGCTTTGTCTCCGTTCCTGGGGTATTTATTGCCAAACCAGCCATCGTCGAGCAGGAAGAGGTCTACCCCCAGGTCTTTGGCGCCGTTAAAAAGGCCTACCAGTTTTTCCTGGTCAAAATCAAAATAGGTGGCTTCCCAGTTGTTCAGCAGGGTAAGCCTTCGGCCTTTTCCATCCAGTAACTGGTGGTTACGCAGCCATGCCTGCAGGTTGCGGCTCCCGGTACCGGTACCGGTAAAGGACAGTGTATAGGTGAACCGTGGTGTTTCAAAGGGTGTGCCGGGTTTGAGATCATAGGCCGACTGGTAGGGGTTGATTCCCGCTACCAGGTGCATTTTTTTATTGATGTCGGTCTCAAATTGTATAGAATAATTTCCGTTCCAGGCGATCTGGCCCAGCATGACGGTGCCGCTGGTTTCTGTGGCCGGGGCATCCAGGGCCAGCATGAAATTGGGCGATCCGATCAGGTTCTCGCGGGTGCCCAGCCGCGACTGGATGGTATGCATGCCCTGCTTCAGCTGTGTTTGCTCGGGCTGCATCTCTTTTGCCCAGTTGCCGTTATAGCTGGTGAGGTAATAGTCCCTGTTATAGAAATAAAGATTGGCTGAGGCGTATTTGTTAAGGGTTACTTTTCCTTTTTCCGTGTGCCGGATCACGCTCCATTGTTCAATGACATCTTCATCCTTCCAGGCTTTGAAAAACAGATCTACATAAAACGGGTAGACTGCATCTTTTAAAGTGATTTTTGTGAGCACGGCGCCGTCTTCACTGGTGAGGGTTTTATTCTCGTAGCGAAGATCGAGCGAGTTGTTGCCATCTGCATGTACTACAGCAATGGCTGGTTCGGAGAAATTGTTATCGATCCCCGCTACCGCAAAAGCGCTATTGTTGGAACTGCCGCCATCCCCGGTGAGGTGGTACATCCGGCCGGCTGCCGTGTACTCCTCCGGTTCCTGCAATTTTTTTCCGGTATGAATGATCCTTAGATGATTGTTTTTATCTGTTTGCAGTACCACGGCAACGTTTCCTGTTTCAACAGGAATGGTAATTTGTGCTGCAACGGATCCTGTAAGATCAATGATAAGGGCAAGGCCGGCTGTGAATAAGCGCAATTTTTTCATATGAACGAATTCTGTACTTGTATATGGGGCGAAAATACTTCATTCGTGGTTATTTTACCGCGGGGGCTGCAATGATTCAGGGCAAATGCGTCTAAATCGGATGAAAAGAAAGAACCCGGCTGATCAGAACGATCTGTTTGCGGTAAACACAACGCTCCCCGGGAGCTGATCAACGCTGAGATCCGGTGCGTTCTTCCTGTGCAATGATGGTAAAGCGCAGACGTTATAACGTTACTTCTATATAGTGCTCATTGCCGTCATCCTTTAATGCAATAAACGGTTCATTTGAAGTTTGCCCGTTTTCGCTGAACCGGACACGGCCCTCTTTTTTTTCATTCTTAAACTGTAAATGATAGAGCGTATTGCCGAACCGGTACCGGATCTGGTAGCCTTCCCACTCATCCGGGATGCAGGGTGTCAGGTACAGGCGGTCTCCCTGCCGGTTGATGCCGAGGATGGAACCAATGGCCAGCTGGTAGGTCCAGCCGGCAGAGCCGGTGTACCAGGTCCACCCGCCGCGGCCTTCATGGGGCGGAGCCCCGTAAACATCTGCCGCCATCACATAAGGCTCTACTTTGTATTTTTCAACATCCTGTGCGCTGCGGGTATGATTAACGGGGTTTACCATGGAGAACAATTCCCATACCCGCTCTTTGTCTTTGAGGGCAGCAAAAGCCATGATCGTCCAGATGGCCGCATGGGTATATTGCCCGCCATTTTCACGCACCCCGGGCACATATCCTTTGATGTAACCGGGGTAAAGATCCGATTTGTCGAAAGGAGGAGTGAGTAGTTTGATGATCTTATTCTTTCGGTCGATCAGCTGTTCATTCAGCGCTTTCATACCCTGCAGGCTCCGTTCCGGAGCTCCCCCGCCCGAAAGCAATGACCAGCTTTGGGAAATGGAATCGATCTTACATTCCTCATTGGTGGCGGAGCCAAGCGGGGTGCCGTCGTCAAAATAGGCCCGGCGATACCATGCGCCATCCCAGGCATTTTCATGAATATGCGTTTTTAAATTTTCGGCTTCCGTGTTGCAAAGGATTGTAAAGTCGGTATCGCCATAGTTTTCTGCGATGGCCGCAAAATGCGTAAGCACATCATACAGGAAAAAGGCCAGCCATACACTTTCGCCTTTCCCATGCTCACCCACTTTATCCATGCCGTCATTCCAGTCGCCGGAGCCGATCAGCGGCAACCCATGCTGCCCGAATTTTAATCCATAGCGGATGGCATGCTTACAGTGATTGTAGAGTGTTTCCCAGTGATTGAGGAACACCGGCAGGTCGTAGTAGGACTCTTCATCAGGCTGTAGCGGACGTCCATCGATAAACGAAACGTATTCATTCAAAACGGCAGCATCGCCCGTGGTGGTAATATACCGGGAGGCAACATAGGGTAGCCAGAGGTAATCATCCGAGCAGGTGGTACGTACCCCGCGGCCGGTGGGGGGATGCCACCAGTGCTGTACATCGCCTTCTTTAAATTGCCTGGAGGCGGCCAGCAACAGCTGTTCCCTTGTGATCTCCGGGGTGGTATGCATCAGGGCCAGCACATCCTGCAGCTGATCCCGGAAACCGAAGGCGCCGCCCGACTGGTAAAAGCCGCTGCGGCCCCAAATACGGCAGGCCAGCGTCTGGTACAACCACCAGCCATTGGTCATAATATTCATGGCATCATCCGGGGTGCTTACCACAACGGCGCTTAAAATATGGTTCCACTGATCGTGCACTTTCAGGCGGGCCTCATGGGCATAGGCTTTCCCCTTTATTCTGGCTACCAGTTCCTGCGTTTCCTGTTCGTTCTTGCCCGCACCCAGTCTGAATACCAGCTCCTTTTCTTCTTCCGGCGCCAGGTGTACGGGTACCTGCAATGCGGTACAGGGATCGATGCCGGCACCAGCCCTTCCGGACAGGTGCTTTCTTGACAGGGCCTCGGGGTTACGGAGACTGCCGTTCCTCCCGATAAACTCGGTACGGTCGCAGGTGAATGTTTTTTCTGCGGTATCCGTATCAAAAAAAGCGATCTTTTCTGCGAAGGCAGTATTGTAGCGGTTCCTGGCGAAAAGCACATTTGTTTGCGGATCCTTATCGACTACAACAAACATTTTGTTTTTATGTACCATATCGCCCAGTACCCACTCCACGTAGCCGGTTACGGACAGCCGGCGGTCCTGTGCTGTAAGATTGCGCAGTTTCAGTACTACATATTTTACGGGCAGGTCTTTATCCACATAGACCCACAGTTCGGAGAAGACGCCCTGATGGATATGCTCATAAACAGAATAGCCGAAACCGTGCCGGGTAATATAGGCATTTTTGCCGGCAGCCGGCAGCGGCGTGGGCGACCAGTAGCTTCCGGTTTCTTCGTCCCGGATATACCAGGCTTCACTGCACCTGTCGGATACCGGGTCGTTTTGCCAGGGTGTGAGCCGGAAGGCCTGGGCATTATCGACCCAGGTATAAGCAGACCCGCTTTCAGAAAGCATGGATCCTATCTCTTTATTGGCAATGATATTGCACCAGGGGACAGGTGATTTCTTTTGCTGACCGGAGATCTGAATATACTCTTTTCCGTCTTCGGTAAATCCGCCGGTGCCATTGTTAAACCGGAGATGATCCGGTAAAGTAAGGCTTTGCTCCGGCAATGTTTTGATGCTGGAGGGTTGTACCGGAAGCGGCTCCGGAAGCCCTTTTGGTGTTCGCTTTTTTAGGACCTGTTCCGCCAGGGTACCTTTATCGTCGTCAAAGATAACACGGGCAACGGTCTGGAACAGGATGCGGTCCTCATTGGAGATCTGGTCTCCGGCTCTTACAAAGATGCCCCCCGGCTGATCCAGTACACCACCACTGGTTGCGGTAATAAAGCCGATCACCTGGTCGTGGAACACCTGCCGGTAAGACCCGAAATCATCATTCCAGATAACGAGGTCTACCCGCAGTGCTTTTAGCGACCAGTAGGAATGCGCCTTGATGAGTTGTTTAACCAGGTCTATATTATTGCTGTCCTTTACCCGCACCAATACAATGGGCAGGTCCCCGGAAATGGCATAACTCCACAGGCCCGACTGTCCCTTTAAATTGCTTTCGATAACCGATGGTGTGGCCCTGAAGCTGTTGTTGGCATAGATAATGGAACCCGCAATAGCGTTAAAGAGCTGGGCCTCTACCTCCGTTGCATTGATCTGGCGCAAAAGGACCTGGCTATGGGTCCAGGCCAGTTCAAATACCCGGTTTTTAATGTAACGGTCCCGGTATTTGATGAGCAATGCCCTGCATATTGTTTCTGATTCCCCAATCCCTACTACGAGATCAACTGTTACGGTTTGCCGGGCCTTGAGGATGATCCGGTGCCGGATGGCCATTACGGGGTCCAGCACAGAACCCTGTGTTCCGGAAAGCGGTTCCTGCTGCAGCAGCGCAGCCGGAGTTGCAATGGACTGGCCGCGGCCGATGAACCGCATCCGGTCCGTTTCGTAAGAGACCGATTCACTGGAGGCACCATGCAGCATCAGGGTATGAAACATCCAGGGTGGGTTTTCCTGGCGGGCCCTGGGTCGCCGGGAACAAAGGATGGCATCTGCTTCCGTATCTATTTCCGTTTGTACAAATAAGTTACTGAAAGCCGGGTGCGCTTCGTCTGCCGCCTGGTCGGTAAGAACGACTTCGCCAAAGCTGGTCACTTCGATGGTTTTTGATGTAGCGGACCGGTTGGTGATCCGGATGCGGCGGATCTCCACATCATCCTCCGGGGAAATGACCATATCTGTTTTGGTTTCAAACCCATCATCTACCCGGCGGAAGACCACGTGTCCCTGTGAGAAGACGGTTTCGTAAGATTTGCTTTTTCTTAAAGTGGGCTGGTAGGTATTGGACCAGAAATGACCGGTACCAAGGTCTTTAATATAACAGAATATGCCCCAGTTATCCCTTGTTGTATCCTCCCGCCAGCGGTTGAGCGCCACACCTTTCCAGCGGCTGTAGCCTCCTCCGCTGTTGGTGATAGCCAGGGAATAACGGCCGTTAGAGAGCAGTTGTATCTCGGGGATGGGTGTATTGGGTGTGTTGAGTACCCGCATGTGCGACTCATGGGAGATGGTTTGCCGGGCGCTTTCATCCTCTGTATGGGAATAAAAATTGGTGGAGCGCGGCGCTTTTTCCTGGAGCAGGAGGAGGGCCGACTGAAATTGCGGATCCCGTGTAAACCGGTCGTGCATTTTGCGGTTCTGCAACAGGTAGGCCAGGGAAAGAAAACTCATCCCCTGGTGGTGCACCATAAAGGATTTAATAACGGCAAAAGATTGTCCTCTTGGCATACGGGAGGGGGTGTAATCGATGGCTTCATAAAAGCCATAGCGGCCCTCAAAACCTTTTGACGACAGGGTTTTGAGATTTTCCAGCGCTTCTGCGGGAGCCACCATCAGGGCCATCATCGTGGCATAGGGAGCAATAACAAGGTCGTTGGCGAGGCCTCTTTTTAAGCCGAGGCCCGGTATACCAAAAGACTGGTACTGATAATGCAGGCTGGTATCAACCAGGTTGTAGCCCGATTCCGAGATTCCCCAGGGCACATTGTTCTTGTTGCCGTAATAGATCTGGTTCCTTACAGCTCCTTTCGTACTGCGTTCCAGTAAGGTGTTTTCGTAAACGGGCATCAGCAGTTGCGGCATCAGGTATTCAAACATTGATCCGCTCCAGGAAAGCAGCACAGGGCTATTGCCCAGGTTGGTTACCAGGCGGCCCAGTGTAAACCATGCTGCCTGGGGGATCTTGCCCTGGGCAATGGCCGTATAAATGCCGATGCGCGCTTCTGAAGCCAGCATATCATAATAGCTCTTGTCAGCAGCATCCTCGCTTACGTTGTAGCCGATATGAAAAAGGTTTTGCTTCTTATTATAAAGGAAGTCATAATCTGCTGCGGCAAAGTCCGCACAGCGGTGTTTCATTTTTTCAATACCTGCTAAAAAGCCGGTGGCTGCGGATGCGCCTGTTTCCAGGCTTTTTAATAGATGAAGCAGTAATTCTTTTTCATCATTATGGCTGGTTGCTGCCAGATATTCGTTTATATGTACGGGCAGTACACGCTGCAGCTCCAGTATGTTATTAAGCGAGGGGATCTCCTGGAGGATCTGGAGCCGGCTGAACCGGTCCGGTACCGGAAGATAGGCTGCCCAGGGGCAAAAAGTGCGGGTACAGGTAACCAGGTCTGCCAGCTGGAGCTCCAACCGTCCGGCCCAGTTTAGCGCTTCCGCGTTTCCGGCGATCGCCGGGTTGTTTTTAAAGGCTGCAGTTTGTTCCTGGAGTGTGTTCAGCCGGAATAAAAGCTCCTGCAGCGTATGCGGATAAGCGGCCTTAAGCCCGTTTATGGTTTTATCGAGTAAGCCCGCCTGCTCCGGCAGCGCCTTTTTATCGATGAGGCCTTTGAGTACGGAAAAAGTATCCAGCAGCCCGTTTGCATGCTGCTCCTTAAATAGTTTTTCCTGCCGGATCTCGTCAAGTCCCTCCCGCAGCAGGATCATGCCGGCAATAAAGTTGCCGCTGTCAACAGTAGAAACATATTTAGGATGCAGAGGTACCAGCGATACAGTATCATACCAGTTATAGAAATGTCCCTTGTAGCGCTCCAGTGCCGCCAGTGTTTCAAAGGTGTTATGTGTCTGCTCCGCCAGCTTGTTAACAGAAAGATAGCCAAAATCGTAGGCCGCAAGATTAGAGAGCAGTGCAAGGCCGATATTGGTTGGCGAAGTGCGGTGGGCCAGCGATTCCACCGGGTGCTCCTGGTAATTGTCCGGAGCCAGCCAGTTGTCCTCCTGGGTAACAAAGTCTTCAAAATAAGCCCAGGTTTTGCGGGCGTAGCAATGAAGTAAATCTATGTTCTTTGAAGAGAGGGCAATGATTTTTTGATAAGAAGGACTACTGATCCGCCAGGCTACAGCAGGTGCCAGCACCCATGCCGCCAGCAGGGGGGCTGCCAGCCAAAGAGCAGCGGGGTTGAGTACCGCCAGCAACATTATAATGCCGGCGGGAAGGACCACCGATGCCCACATGTAGCGATATGCCTGGATGAGGTTTTTTTGTTTGCCATTGGATGCGCCGGAGGGGGTCCATTGCAGCAGCCGGCGATGGGAGATGAGCATACGCCAGTTGGCACGGAAGATCGCGTCAAGGTTTTTAGCAGCTTCAAAGGGAAGACAGATGATCCCGAACAGGATATGTGTAAGACCGGAAAAGATATGGTCTTTTGTTTCAGAAAAATGCGCGCGCCAGTGCATACTTTCCGGTTTATGGAACAGTTGCCAGATAGTGGTTGCCATCAGTGGCAGCAACCAGGCTATCAGCAATAACAGGGTCCACAGCCGGGCATCGGGCAGCAGGGCCCAGCCCAGGACCAGAAAGGCAATCGCCGCCGGCGCCACCAGGCTTCTGCGGATATTGTCCCATATTTTCCAGCGGGAGAGGCTGGATATAAAATTTTTACGTACCTTATTTTCCCTGCCGGGTACAAAGGGGGTGCCCCAGCTGGCAATCTGCCAGTCGCCCCGTATCCACCGATGGCGGCGGCTTACATCGGCCCAGTAGGTTTCCGGGTATTCTTCAAACAGCTCAACGTCTGTCAGTAAACCTGAACGTACATAGGATCCTTCCAGCAGGTCGTGACTTAAGATGCGGTTGGGAGGAAAAGTATCGCCCAGCACTTTTTCAAATACATCAATATCATAGATGCCTTTGCCAACAAAGGAACCTTCGGAAAACAGGTCCTGGTACACATCGGAAACCAGCCGCGTGTAGGGATCCAGGCCGGAGTCGCTGCTATGCATCCTTGCATAATAGCTACTGTCAGAACCGGGGATGCTTACCGAAGTTCGTGGCTGTAAAATACCATACCCATCTATTACGCGGGTTTTATGGGTATTCAGCACCGGTTTATTTAACGGGTGTGCCATGGTAGCCACGAGTTTCCAGGCTGCCTCACGCGGAAGCTGGGTATCGGCATCGAGGGTGATCACGTACCGGACCTGCTTCAGCCCGGTGGTGTTGCCGGCGATCTTCATAAAATCATAGTGCCCCGTATTTCTTAAAAAACTATTCAGCTCAGCCAGTTTTCCGCGTTTACGTTCCTGCCCCATCCATACTCTTTCACAGGTATTCCATTTGCGGGGCCGGTGAAACAGGAAAAACCGGCTCCTGCCGGCACTTTCTTTAACATACCGGTGGTTCAGTGCTTCTATGCGTTTGACGGCGTAGGTCAGCAATGCATCATCTTCCGGCATTTTTTCTTCCGGGGCATCCGTAAAGTCGGTCAGTAAGGCAAAATACAGATACTCCTCGGGGTTGGAAAGATAGCGGACTTCCAGTGCATCGGCCAGTTCTTCAATAGCCTTTTCGCTGGAAAGCATGCTGGGCACCGCTACCAGGGTACATTCCGATTCAGGGATCCCCTCTGAGTAATCCATTTTGGGCAGGGGGCGGGGTTTGATGATCAACGTTGCGATCCAGTTTGTAAGGATAATGATGGCCTGGCTCAACGCAACAAAGCATACCAGGCTAAAGGCTATGGCCTGGTAAATGCCGGGAACCCGCTGGTATACATAAAAGCCGGCCCACACACTGAGCAGGAGGGTAAGCAGCAATGCAGACCCTGCATAGGACAGGAGCCTGTTGTACCTGAGCAGGTTTTTAAAGCGGTGCCTGACCGTTATCCGCATGCCCGATTTTTTGATCAGCACGTGCTGCCCTTTCTCGTCAACAAGAAAATATCCGACATGGTGCTGCCGGACAGGTTCGTTGTTGCGGGCGCTTTCTTTTGTCAGGTCAATGGCCATTTGAGCAACCTGGAACTCCTGCAGGGTACTGTTTTTACCCACCCATTCCACAACATGCCGGTAGCGGTCGCGGGTTATAAAGTCCATCTGGCTGTAAATACCACTTGCATCAGTGCTCAGGATCTTTTCAACAATGCTGACCTCTTCTACAAAACTGCGCCAATCCGTGCTGCGGATCAGCCGGATACTTTCTATGGAATTGCGGATAGATACCTGGTCGGTTGCCTGTTTCTGGTTTTCAATGTTGACGAGTTCAACAGAAGAGCTCCCGGTTTCTGCCAGCCGTTCTTCCAGCCAGGTAAGCGGCAGGGATAATCCCTGGCCCCGGCCCTGCAGCCGCCGGATGAACTCTGCAACAAAAGCACTGTCGAGCCTCAGTCTGGACCGGGCCATATCCGCTATAATGATGATGATATCGCGCGGTTTCTTTTGGGCGGATTCGATTAATTGCTCCGACCAGTAAACCGCAACATTTTTATCCAGGCGGTCGAGGGCAACACGCGAGGCGATGCGGCGGATATTTTCAATAATGGCCAGGCGCAACATAATGGGTATGGCCCAAAGCTCCCCCAGGGTCAGCTGGGTCACGGTCTGGTAGGACTCAATGAACGCGGTGAGGGTGGCAATGCTGATGTGTCCGTCGCTGTGGGCGATGAGCTCCAGTGCGATATCATACACCCGGGGAAAACCGGCCGACCTTCCTTTTGCGAGGATCGGGAGGGTTTCGCTGTACCCTTTGGGTAAATGGGTTCTTCCGAGCGCTATTTGTTCTTTAACCAGGTAATAGTTGTCGAGGAACCATTCGCTGGCAGGGGCGATCGGCTGCTTGGAATTTGCAGAATCATTGAGCAGGTCATATACTTTTGCAATGACGGTTTCATTGTCGTCCAGCCGGGGTAATACCTTATCCGGAGGATGACCCCCGGTTACCACATGTGCGTGCGCTACCTGTGCTCCATGCAGCTGCATTTGGTCATGACTGAACAATTCTAACCGGAACGGTTCTTCTTTCTGAAATTCAGGCGTGGCATCTCCTGTAAAGAGTTCGCGCATGCGCACTACGAAATCATCAACGGGTTTTGAAATTTTCATAGTATTGCCAGATAAAAAAAGTTACAGACCCCGATGGGGAGTGTAAAGTTAATTTTTATTCCACAGAAGCCGGGCAAAACACAGGGAGCCCCACGCAATAACAGCGGCGGGCGGTTTACGGCCTGTTGAAAAAATATCTGTGTATAACAACCAAGAAGCGTGCCATGCGGTGTGAGTCCCTGTTGTTTATTTATACTGTTTTTTTTTAATGTAGCGGGTGGAACTCCTGTAAAGATAAAAGCGCTGCAGCGAAAAGTGACTGGCAGCGCCTTTAAGAAATGTTTGTTCCGGCCGTTATACCGGCGTCGATCCCTTTCTGCCGGAAAATGATTATTTTACCGGTGAATTACTTTTATGGAGCGTTTTTTACAAACCATTATTTTACTGGGCGTGGTTCAGGGGTTTATTGTAAGCAGCCTTTTATTCTTTTCCCGTTGTTTGCGTGTACCCAGCCGCATACTGGCCGTGCTGATTTTTTTACTGACGCTTGCAAGTTTGTGCTTATATGGATCCTATATCGACTGGTTTGGTTCAAAATGGCTGAATTTCCTGTCAAACCTTGTACCGATGATCGTGGTAATGCCCGTAGGCCCCTTGCTGTATTTTTATACCCGTTCATTCCTGGAGCCTGGGCATTTACTTGTTTTGCGTCCGGGGTTCGTGTCAGATTAAGCAGGTAACCCGGCAAGCGCCTGTTGCAGGTCGGCTAGAATATCATCCGCGGCTTCAATGCCCACGCTCATCCGGATCAGTCCGTCGGTAATGCCCGCTTTTAACCGTTCTTCGGGTTTCATGATGGCATGTGACATTGATGCCGGGTGTGAGATTAATGTATCCACCGTACCCAGGGATACGGCCCGGGTGCACATCTGCAGGCGGTTGATGAACTGTTTGCCGGCAGCGATGCCTCCCTTTAATTCAAAGCTGAGCACAGCGCCGGGGTGCCGCATCTGGCGGGTGCTTAGTGCATAGTCAGGGTGTGTTTTCAGCCCGTTATAGTTCACTTTAGCTACAGAAGGGTGTGCATCCAGCCAGGTGGCAACGCGTTCCGCATTGGCACTGTGCTGGCGCATTCGCAGGGGGAGGGTCTTAATACCATTGATGAGCAAAAACGCGTCAAAGGGATTGGCGTTGGCGCCCAGCAGTTTGAAGGTTTTTGTGGCAGTAGTCTTCATAAATTCGATGTCTTTTCCAACGAGCGCACCTCCAATGGCCGTGCCATGACCATTTAAGAATTTAGTGGTTGAGTGGTATACGAAGTCCACTCCAAATGCAAAAGGCTGCTGCAGGTAGGGGGTGGCAAAGGTATTATCAATACTCACTTTTATACCATAGGGAGCTGCCAGTTTACAGATTGCCTCAATGTCAGTGCAACCCATCAGCGGGTTGGTGGGCGATTCAATATGAATCAACCGGATCTGCGGGTGCTGTTGCAGGGCCGCATCTACGGCATCCAGGTCGGAAAGGTCGATAAAGCATGTATCAATGCCGGATTTAGACAGCAGGTATGCAAAAAACTCATGCGTGCCGCCATAGAGTGCCGTATTGGTCAGCACCATATCCCCGCTTTTCAGCAGCGAAAAACAAAGTGTGGAAAGAGCGCCCTGCCCGCTGGCATGAAGCAGTGTTTTTAATTGCAGCGGCTCGTTCCGTTCGTTTTTCAGTCCAAAGGCCTCCAGCGCGGCCACCAGTTTTTCGGCGGCAGTTGTAGTAGGATTGGCAAAGCGGGAGTAAATATACCCCGGCTCCGTGCCGGCAAAGCGGTTCATGCCCTGTTCGGCACTGTCAAATACAAAGGTAGATGTGGCATGAATGGGGATCGCATGGCTGCGCAGGCTGCCTTCATCCTGTACTCCGTGGATGGCCGCGGAGCAAAAATCTTCAAAATGTGGTTGGTCGGAACTCATCTTCTTATGTACTATTTTAAAACCGGGGCCGCTTTTCTGATCGGCTCCTTATATTTACCAGTACTGTGCAATCGGTTGTTCAATAGTTGAGCACAGTTCTTGCGGAATCATTATTCAAAAATCTGCAGGTCATTATGAGATTATCGGTATTTATGAAGCCCTGGTTGGTTGCCAGCCTTTTAATATTTATGGTCCTTGGCTGCCAAAAGGCAGCCCCGGTAAAAGCTGAAGAGCGTCCTGTTCCGGGCGGGGAGCCAGGCAATCCAAAAAATACGGATACTCCGGTGAAGGTAGCAAAAAATGCAATTGGCTCCGAAATACAGGAGTTTAATGAAAAAACAGATGCTTTTAAGGAATCGGTTGACCGGCTGCGGCAGGGCAATCCCTGGTCTGATTTTGAGCCTACCGGTTTTTACCTGCCGCCCAATACCGTATTAACATTAAAGGTTGAACAGCTTGCGGGGAGTGCACTTCCCAAACTGCTGATCGGCACGTACTCTTTTGATACGCTTCGCTGGGATCCTTTATCGGTGAAGCTTACAGCAGGAACCAATACCATTGCGGCTGATCCGCTGGGAGGCCTGCTGTGGGTCCGTTATACCACAACGGGTACCCCTGCGGCTAAAGTGCGGATCACGTTTCAGACCGGTGCGGTAAGGGCGCCGGTATTTATAAAAGATGAAACCGTTGACTGGCAGGCGCAGCTCAATACTTATACCGGGGCGCCGGCAGCCTTGCTGCTTAATAAAAATGTATACCTTGTTGTTAAAAGGAGCCGTGCGCTCAGTACCGGCAGCGATGCCGCTAATTTTATATTACAAACGATTGATAAAGGTGTTGATAAGGGCGAAAATTATATCAGCGGGCTGGACGGGTCTGCACCTGAACACCAGTTACCCACCCATAAGATCCTGATGACGGAGTCAAATAAACGCGGCCTGTGGGGAGCTGCGAGCTACTACCGTACATGGTTTGCGCCGGGCCTGATGGATGAGGCACTAACCGCTCAAAAGATCATCGCAAGCGGCTGGGGCGCCTGGCATGAGCTGGGACATATGCGTCAGCAGCAGGCATGGAAATGGTCGGTATTGGGGGAAGTAACCGTAAATATTTATACAATGGCAGCGGAGCGGGCGATCAATGGCGGCGGTGCAACGCGGCTAAAGGGCGCTCCCACAACGAATGCGATGAATTTTCTGGCGTTAACCGATCCCAACAAAGATTTCAACTCCAATACCCAGATGGCAGATGGTAATTTTACCCGGCTGTTTATGTTTCATCAATTATGGCTGGCGTTTGGCGATAACTTTTATATCAGGCTGCATCAGCAGACCCGGTCGGAAAGACCTGATTTGTCTGCGGATGCCGATAAAATGCGCTACTTTATGTTAAAGGCCTGTACGATTTCCGGCAGGAACTTAAGCCGGTTCTTCCGGAAATGGGGCTTCAGGGTTAGTGAATCTGTTTATACAGAAATTGCCGGCTTAGGTTTGCCGGAGCCGGAAACAGATCCCAGCACCCTGAAAGACAGCTGACGCGACCTTTTCTCATAAATAAACGATTGCAAAATATACAGGGCTATAACCGGCCCCGAGGAAGATTTAAAAAATGTTTTAGAATCTTACCTGTATTTTACGGATTGTAACACAAATGAATGCCTGTTATTGCAAATCAAACATCAGTCGGGCGTCAAAAAATCGATTTTTCAATATTTTTTTTGATTCTATTTAACAATGAGTTAACATTGCTGAATTATTTTTAATTTTTATTTAATTATTAAAAATATTTCATTTTGTTTCATTTTATTTTAGTTATTTGCAGCAACGATTGTTTGGCCTTGCCAATAAACTAAAAAGCAAACCAGAATATATAAAAATAAACTTAAACTAAACAGTCCAATGTTTCTAAAGAGATTACTAGGGGCTCTTTTGTTGCTCTTTTGTTTTGCAACAGGATTTGCGCAAACCAGGAGTATCACGGGAGTAGTTAAGAATGCAGATGATGGTACCGTTATAGCAGGGGCTACCATAACCAACCTGAAAACGAGTTTTCAAACAGCCTCCAACCAGAACGGCGAGTTTAAAATTGATGCTGCCTCCGGCGACTCTGTTTTGTTCTCCCATGTAGGAAGAAGAGATCAGACCGTCGTTGTTAGTGAAAAAAGCATCCTTGAGGTCGTAATGTATGCCGGCAAAAGCGAAATGGATGAGGTTACCGTGGTAGCCTTTGGTAAGCAGAAGAAAACCAGCGTGGTGGGTGCTGTTACCACGGTGAGTGTAGAGGATCTCCGGATCCCCTCTTCCAATTTTACCAGCTCTTTTGCGGGCCGTATCCCGGGGATGATCTCCTTTTCTCCTTCGGGCGAGCCGGGTGCAGATAATGCCCAGTTCTTTATCCGGGGGGTAACCACCTTCGGGTACCAGGCATCACCGCTCATTTTGATTGATGGATTTGAATCCTCCACGGATGTATTAGCCCGTCTTCAGCCGGATGATATTGAGTCCTTTTCTATTTTAAAAGATGCTTCGGCTACGGTACTGTATGGTGCCCGGGGGGCCAATGGTATCATCATGGTCAATACAAAATCGGGAAAAGAAGGGCCGGTACGGCTGAGTGCCCGTTTTGACCTGAATGTGAGCGCTTCCTCAAGAATTCCAAAAATGCTGGATGGGGTGTCCTATATGAAGCTTTATAATGAAGCCCGTATATCCAGGGATCCTATCCTGGGGGCGTATTATTCCGAGCAAAAAATTCAATCAACCGCCAGCGGAGAGAATCCCATGATCTTCCCCAATATCGACTGGTACAACACCTTATTTAATCAAACAACGCAAAATAAAAAGCTCAACTTAAATATCAACGGCGGCGGACAGGTGGCTACTTATTATGTTGCGCTTGGTATTGATAAGGAATCCGGGTTACTGAAGGTGGACAAAAGGAACAACTTTAATAATAATATCGACATCAACCGGTTTTACATCCGCTCCAATGTGATCTTTAAGCTGACGCCTACTACCAAGCTGGATACAAGGATCCAGGGACGTTTTGAGCGGTATAACGGTCCTTTTGTTTCTGCTACCGATGTATATAATATGGTAATGAACACCAACCCGGTAGATTTTCCGGCCACCTATGAGCCGGATGAAAAGCATTCAAGCGCGGATTATACCCTGTTTGGAAACACCTATCTGGGTGGAGGGCTGAAACGCAATCCTTATGCGGAAATGGTGCGGGGGTATGAAGGACGCAACGAGAGTGATATCACTACCAATGCTACGCTTTACCAGGACCTGAAATTTATTACCCGGGGCTTAAAACTGGAGGCCCGCGCTTCCGTGGATACCTGGAGCAAATACTCCGGCCGCCGCAGCTATAATCCGTATTATTTTGACCTCGAAAGCTATAACCAGGTTACGGGTGAGTACAAACTGTTTGACCTGAACCCCAACGATGGCAGCCCCTATTTGGGGAACGTACTCCCCGGGAGGGATGCCAACGGGCACTATTACTTCCAGGTAATGCTGAATTATGACCGGACTTTTGGCCGGCACAATATCGGGTTAATGACGGTGGGTATGTCGGATGAAAAGCTGCTTACCGCGGGTAACAGTAATTCAATTTACGAAACGCTCCCCGAGCGGAACCTGGGTAACTCCGGCCGGGCAACCTATAACTATGACAACCGCTACTTCTTTGAATTTACGTATGGTTATAACGGTTCCGAAAAATTCTCAAGCAATACCCGCTTTGGATTCTTCCCCTCCTTTGGTGGTGGCTACCTGGTTTCCAATGAAGATTTCTGGGAGCCTATAAAAGATGTGGTAAGCACACTGAAGTTCAGGGGTACCTGGGGACTGGTAGGTAACGATGCGATCGCTGGCCGCAGCGGCCGTTTCTTCTATTTATCGGATATAGAGCTGGGCGGTGGTGCCTACCGCTGGGGCAGTTCCTTTATGAATGCCTATCCCGGCTATACCATCAACCGCTATGCAAACCCTGATATTACCTGGGAACTTTCTAAAAAACTGAACCTGGGGATGGATCTGAACCTGTTCAAGGATGCGGTGAAATTCCAGATCGATTTTTACAGGGATATGAGATCCGGGATCTACATGCAGCGCCAGAACTTCCCATCTACGGCAGGGCTGGAAGCTTCTATCAGCGGAAACGTGGGAAAGGTTTCATCAAAAGGGTTTGAGGCGCATGTGGATTATTCCAAATCATTTCAGAATGGCCTGATGGTTCAGATCATGGGTAACTTTACCTATGCCACCAATAAACTGGTGGAAATTGATGAAAAAAATTATTCCGATGCCTACCTGAGACGCCTGGGAAGCAATATTAACCAGCAATGGGGCTTAGTGGCGGAGCGGCTTTTTGTAGATTCTGCAGAAATTGCCAACTCCCCCAAACAGGATTTTGGTCGCTATATGGCCGGGGATATTAAATATAAAGACGTAAATGGCGATGGAGTGATCAACGCCAACGACCGGGTGGCCATGGGCTATCCTACGGTTCCGGAGATCCAGTACGGTTTTGGCGCCTCCGCCTCTTTTAAGAATTTTGACCTGAACTTTTTCTTCCAGGGTAACTCCCGCGTTTCTTTCTTTATTAACGCTGGCGCAGGGGATGGAGGCATTGCTCCGTTTGCCAGCAGAAGAAATGCCTTAGCCCTTATTGCCGATGATCACTGGAGCGAAACCAACCCCAATATTCATGCTTTCTGGCCCCGCCTTTCCACGGATCCGATGGACAATAATACACAGCAATCGTCCTGGTGGCTGAGAGACGGCTCTTTTTTAAGATTAAAGAAGGTAGAAGTGGGGTATAGCCCTCCCGCATCCCTGCTGAAGCGGATTGGCATTTCGCCCGGTACCCGCACCTACATAAGTACGGAAAATGCGGCAGTATTTACTCCCTTTAAGCTCTGGGATCCGGAAATGGGACGTAATGGATTGGGTTACCCTCCTAACAGAAGATTTGCCTTTGGTATTCAAGTGATGTTCTAAAAAAATGATTATGAAATTGTATAAAATTATTCTATTTACTCTTTTGCTGACCGGGGGTGTTTCCTGCTCCAAATTCCTGGACGTGGTGCCGGATAATACCATGCGGCTTGAAAATATTTTCCAGAAAAAGGAAGACGCCTGGAACGCCCTGGCCAAGGTATACAGCTATATGCCTCCGGATGATAATACACACAACACCTCCTGGCTGTTGGGCGATGAATGGATCGGCCGCCTGGATTTAAATGACGTTACCGGCAACATTCATGGGATAAGGGTCATGCGGGGTTTACAGTCGAAATCATCTCCGCAGCTGGGCTACTGGTCGGGCAACAACGGTGCTACCCCGCTTTACCAGGGGATTCGTCAATGCGACGTGTTCTTACAGAATATTGACCGGGTAAGCGACATGACGGAGACAGAACGCAACGACTGGAAGGCGCAGGTGAAAATGATGAAAGCCTATTATGTTTTCCTGCTGATACGCTATTATGGCCCGGTAGTGCTGCCGACAAAAATGGCCACTCCCGAATCTTCCAAGGAAGAGCTTTTTATTCCCCGCTCCAAAGTAGAAGACTGTTTCAAATTTGTGCTGGACCTGATGGACGAAGCCATTCCCCAGCTAAAAGAGAGGGCCGGTGAGAACGATCTCGGGCAGATCGATAAGATGGTAGCACTGGCCATTAAGGCGAAAGTATTGTTTTTCAGGGCCAGTCCTTTTTACAATGGTAACCGGGAGTATTTCGGGGATTTCCTGGATAGCGATGGTAAACCGTTTTTCTCCATGGAATATGACCGGGAAAAATGGAAATTGGCCATTGATGCTATTAATGCCGCCATTGCATCTGCAGAAGGAAATGGCCATGGCCTTTATACTTATGAAAAGCAACCCTACCTCTATGATTCAGCGGCCTTCCGGTTGAATGGCGACAAAATGAAGACCCTGTATGATCTGCGGATGTTGATCTGTGATCCCTGGAACAAGGAAGTGGTATGGGGCTACTCCAACCTGAATTACTATGGCCAGGGCGAAATAGCACACTCCACCAATATCCGCCTGCCATTGGGTTATGGAGACGGCGTTACCAATTCGGCAACATTTTCATGGCAGTGGCTGGCCGCTACTTACCAGATGGCCGAACGCTACTATACAAAGAATGGTCTGCCCCTGGATGAGGACCGGACCTTTGATATGAACCTGAAGTATGAACAGTTAACAACACCCGGCGCGGCTGATGCAGAGTATAGACCGCTCATGGGATATATGCAGCCGGGTGCAGAAACGATCAACCTTTATATGAACCGGGAGCCGCGCTTCTACGCCAACCTGGGCATCACCGGCGGATTCTGGAGGGCGCATACGGTACGGATCAACACCAAAATGTTTGCGAACTCCGATGGTGGGTTTAACTCATCAATCAATGCCACAGACTATTTAACCACGGGGATCGGGGTACAAAAAATGGTACACCCGGAGTCCATGTCGGGTGCCTGGCAGCGGACGATCAAATTCCCTTACCCGCTTATCCGGATGGCAGACCTCTATTTGATGAGGGCAGAAGCACTCAATGAATATTCCGGGCCAAGCAGCGAAGTATATAACGAGATCAATAAAATACGCCGCCGTGCCGGGATACCGGATGTGGAAGCTGTTTGGGCCGACCCTAGTCTTACACGTGACCCCGGTAAACATTTAACAAAAGAGGGGCTCCGGGATATTATCCTTTATGAGCGCTCTGTAGAGCTGGCTTTTGAAGGGCAGCACTACTGGGATATGATCCGGCATAAACGTGCACCGGCGGCCTTCTCCGCACCAGTTTGGGGATGGACGGTTACAGGAGCAGACGCTAAAACGTTCTTTAACCTGGAAGTAAAACAACAGCGGAAATTTACGATCACGGATTGCCTGTGGCCTATTGATCTGAATGAGATGAATACAAACGGCAAACTGATTCAGAACCCGGGATGGTAATTACAATATTGAAAATGAAATATAAAGTTATTATGGAAAAAAGAATACTTGCCTTCCAGTTGTTTCTTTGCGTACTGGTAGTCATGGGATGTTCTAAAACAGAAGGTTTTAAGACCCAGGGCAACGACAAAACGCCCCCCGGCGCCGTTACATTGAAAAAATATACGCCTTTATATGGCGGCGCCCGCTTTTTTTACACCATACCTACTGATGAGGACCTGGTTGGAGTAGAAGCGGAGTATACCAATAAAAACAACGAGGTCTTTAAGTTTATGTCTTCCTATTTCCAGGATTCACTGGATGTTTATGGCTTTGCCAGTATTGATCCGCAAAAGGTAAAACTCTATGCAGTAGACAGGTCCGGAAACCGGTCGCAGCCTGTGGAAGTAGATGTGGTATCCCTGGAGCCGGCTTATTCGAGGGTGGCTAACTCCATGACGGCTAGAGCCGGATTCAGCTCTTTCTTTGTGGATTGGAAAAATGAGCTGAAGCAGAACATTAATGTTTATGTGGATTATGAGTTTAAGCAAAATGGCGCCGATCGAAAATTGACAACAGTTTTCTCATCTAATCTTGAGCAGGATCGCCGGTTTGTCAACGACCTGGTCCTGGGTGCAGACGGTAAAGTGAAAGTAAAAGTAAGGGTAGAAGATAAATATGGCAATATGACCACCCCCATCGATAAAGGCGAATTGACCCTGCTGGAAGATGTGGTGATCCCGAAGCTGGCCTGGAAATTGCCGAATGCCAATGATACCATTGGTGGGGTTCCCATGGTTTTTGGTGACGGTTTGGAGGGCAGGACCGCCAAGGTTATTGACGGGATCATCGACCGGGGCGATAACCTGAATTTTATGCATACACAAAGCCGTGGACGTACCGGTAAGGCGGTTGATGGAAATATGCCCTGGAACCTGATGATCGACCTGGGCGACTATTATGAGATCAGCCGGATCGTAACCGTGCAGCGGCACTCCGGGGGATTGGCGAATATCATCCGCGGGCAATATTATAAGACAGAAAACGTAGGGATCTACCGGTTCTATACCTGGAACGATACTCAGAACAAATGGGATACGGTAATGCAAAAGAAAATTGATGTTCCCGTGGGCCTTACCGAACTGGAGTTTGTGAAAATGGGAGAAGCCGGTGATATGGCCTATATGTACCCGGATAACCCGCAATATACCAAGCCTACCCGTTGGATCCGGTACGAGGCCGTAATGGGGTTCACCAGCAACTACACCCTTGCGGATGCAAACTGCCTTTCTGAGGTAACACTTTATGGTAGAAAAAAGAATTGATCATTTGCCAAAAAAAGAGACTTTATGAGCAAAAAAAGATATATACACCTGCTGGTTTGTCTATCGGTAATAACCGTTACGATAGCCGCCTGCGGTAAAATGTATGATAACATTGACAAATATGCGGGAGAAGTGGTTTACCCGGGGAAATTTGATACGATCGTTGCCCGTATCGGTTACGAGCGGGTGGAGCTTGATCTGTCCAGGGCCGGAAGGATCCCGGCTTCCGGGATGAACCTCGGCAAGGCCAAGAAAACGGTTATAGAGTATGATAATGTAAAGATCGTTAAGGACTCTGTGGTGTCCTGGGTAAATGTTACAGATCTGAAACAATCAAAATTGTATCGTATTAAAGTGTATACGATCGATGAGTTTGAGAATAAATCGGTGCCCCAGGAAATAGGGGTGATTCCCTACACATCCAGTGATCTGGAACTGCTGCAGATGGCAGCGCCGAGGGTGCTGGCATCTCCTTCTACTGTTGCTCTTGACTGGCCAACAGGATTGTCCTCTATTTTGTCCAATTATTATGGCCTGAGTTATAGCTATAAGGATCGGTTCGGCGAGGTGAAGACCGGCGAGCGGAGGGACAAACCCAGGATCTTTATGGCCAATCTTGTTCAGGGAGAGGCGGCACAGATAGCGATCAAATATAAGGTCGTTCCCAAGGTAAACAATGTGCCCATCCTGGATACTGTTACCCTGGACCAAACCCTCCAGATCAATACGCCCACGCCCACCACAGTGTTTAAACCTGCAGAGGCCGATATTCTTAAAGCGAACGGTGTTACTGACTTCACTGCAAACGGAACAGCTTCTGTTCAAAAGCTTACCTTCCCCGTACATACCCTTACCTTACAGGATATTTTTTATTTTCCGAATGTAAAAGAGATTGATCTTACCGGGGGTACACTGTTCCAGATGAAAACGAATGCGTATAACAGGAACAGCGTTACCAAAACGATCGGAGGCGGAAGCCAGGTTAGTTTTGCACGGCGTGTGGGTGATATGCCCGAGGCAAACGTATTTTTCCTCCTGGATATGCTGGAGGCCGGCCAGCTAACCAAGGTGAAATATATCCCCGGTTCCCTGGGTATTGACGCTTTGCTGCAGCCTTATGTAGATAAAGGGATCGTGGAGCTGGTACCCCTGCCGAATGATGAGCTGATACCTTATGACCGCTTCTTTATTGATGGGCGGGTACAAACCGCTGCGTTTTACATGGATCCCAAGCCTGTAGCTTCCGAGTATCCCGCAGGTACGGATCTGCAAAATGTGTTTAAAGGAACGATCTTGGCCAAAGATGCTTCCATTGTAATGATGCTGCCGAAGGAGTATGAGTTTAATGTATCGCAGTATAAATACATCCGTTTTAAAGTGTACGGTCCGCCAAAGACGGATATATCCAATAACTATAAGGATTACCAGATCCTGTGGCCCCGGTTTATGAACTACTTATGGGCATTTGGTACAGAAAGTACTTTTGGACAGCAGGGATGGGATCTCGGGAAGTCCGATTATAAGCTGCCCGATGCCGCACTCCAGACCTGGTATGATGTAAGGCTGGATCTTTCCCAGGCGGTGGGCCGGCATAACCGGGTTTTGGTGCTCAATATCGGGGGCGAAACCTCTACAGCGTTTACGGCGCCGGCTCAGCCCATTGTGTTTTATTTTGCTAATTTCAGGTTCAGTAAGAATTAAAGAATACTGCTTTTTTACAGATTTTCTGCCGCAGCGTTTTGTCTGCGGCAGTTTTTTTATGGGGGGCTGTTTCATAATAAGCCGGCATCAAAATTATTTCTTTTCTCGGTCAGTGAGGACACTGACCGTGGCGTGGGCCGTGGTTTGTGTCCTCACAAACCACTAGTAATTACGCATTTTAATAAAA
>NZ_FMZO01000034.1 GCF_900101395.1 Niabella drilacis
CGCAACGACGGCCGGCCCGTCGTAATTTCTTAGCGTTCTTCGCGTAATCCTCGCGCTCTTAGCGGTAAAAGAAACCGCAATGCACGCAATGCACCCGCAAGGTTCGCAATAGAGGCTGACTGTTGTATTTTCTTCGCGCCCCTCGCGTTAAAAAAACCACTATGGATCAGTTACCCACTTATCCCCGATGCTGTTTCAAATGTGCTACCAGCTTGGACGAGCGGTACCCGAAATCAGCGCCAAAACTGTTGATCACCGTTCCCTTGATATTGTGTTTTTGAGAAGAGATCGCAAATACAATGCTTTCATCTGCAGGATCCGTCATCCCTTCAAAACGGTAGATCTCGTCAATCTCAAAATCTTCCGGCGACAGTTCAAGGGAATGCTGATTACAGTAAAGGCAATCTTTATCTTCCATTGCCAGGAAGTCTTCTGTATATCCCCTGCGGGCCAGGTCGTCCACTGCTTCGCTCAGCGTATCATAACTATAATGAGGTTTTTCGGCATTCATAACAATGAACTTTTATAGATATCAAAGTTACCGATTTTATGAGAGAAACGGCATGATATAATGACCGCAGTAATACATTCAAAAAGAGCATACTCTAGTAAAGCTGCTCCCTCATGATATAGTTAAAACTGGCGATCACGCGGTTCAATCCATCGGTGGCCGCAGAGGGCGTTTCCACAATCCCGTACAAAAACCCGGCCTGTTTTTTCAGCGGCTGCAATGAGTGAAAATCTACGATGCCATCGCCGGCGTTTGCGGGTGCTCCTCCGGCAGTTACGTCCCGCAGATGCCACAGCGGGAAGCGACCGGGATACCGGTTAAAGAGGGCTTCGGGTGTTTCGCCGGCCTGCACAACCCAGCCGAGATCCGCTTCAAAAACCACCTGTCCGGGGTCCGTGTTTTTCAGGAGGATATCGATAGGGCGTTCGCCCTGTACAGCGGTGAATTCAAAGTGATGATTATGATAGCCGAAATGGATACCGGCATTTTTGGTGATGCTTCCAATATGGTTATAGCGCTCAGCAATACGGTAATAGTCGTTTGCCGTCCTGTTTTCATCGGGATACATGGAGGTGATCAGGCTGGTTATATTCACCGGGGAGAGATCATCCAGGATCTGCCCGATCGTATCCGGGGAAACGGCGGCATGAGTACCGATACATTGCATTCCTGCAGCCTCGATCTTTTGTTGAAAAACCTCCGGCTTTAACCCGAGAAGGGTCCGGCTTTCCAGATCATAGCCTGCAGCTTCCACATAGCGGACCCCGGCATCTGCAAGCGTTTCCAGTGTGGCGTCAAAGTTGCGGAACAGGTCATTTTTTACCGACCAGAGCTGAACGCCCGGGGACCGGGATATCTGAGTTAAAAAACCGGACGCCTGGGGTCCGGTTTCTGAAGATTGTGCTGCTGTCATCGTGTTACTGCTAAAATTTGTTGAAATCCCATTCACCCCGGTACGGGCGGCTGCGCATCATATTGGCGTAAGGATTGTCAAAGGCTTCTTTTGCGGGATCCCATTTCAGATCCTTTTGTAATTCGTAAGCGATATTCACCGCATTACAAACCGAGGCGGTCCGGTGCCCGACTTCCACATCGCAGATCGGCCTGGAGCGCTTTTTAATGGCATCTACCCAATCCTGGTAATGATTATCACTAAAGTACAAACGTTTGTCGCTGGTTTTGAATTTCAGTGATGCCAGGTTTTCGGGGTTACTCCTGATAAATCCCCGGCTCACTTCTATCTTGCCTTTCTCGCCCAGGAACTGGATGGCATTGCCTTCCCCCCAGTTTTTATGGTTGACTTTTATTCCGTTTGCATAAACAAACGACAATCCATTTTTTGCTCCCGGTTCTTTCGGGGGAATAAATTGTACGGGTCCGGAATTGTCCATTCCCAGTGCCCATTGTACAATGTCGAACATATGTGCTCCCCAGTCTGTGATCAGACCGCCGCCAAAGCCGCGGTATCCGCGCCACCAGGCCCAGTCCTTCGCTTCCAGCGGCGGAGCCAGGATGGCATTGTACCCGCGAAAGAGAGAAGGCCCGATCCAAAGATCCCAATCCAACCCATCAGGAACCGGTTCTGTAGGCAGGTCACATTGTTTTACTGGCTCGCCTACGGAAACGTTGATCTCGCTGACCTTTCCGATATAGCCATTGGAAACCAGTTCCGCGGCCTGCCGGAAATTAAAGGAAGAGCGTTGCATACTGCCTGTTTGAAAAACACGCTTGTATTTACGGGTGGCATTGACCATGGCACGTCCCTCGGCAATGGTGAGCGCCAGCGGTTTTTCGCAATAAATATCCTTGCCGGCTTTGGCCGCGTCTATTGCAATTTGCGCATGCCAGTGATCCGGAGTGGCAATTACCACCGCATCAATGTCTTTACGATCCAGCAGCTCCCTGTAATGTTTATACCCTTTTACATCTGCAGCTACTTTTTTTTCATTGGCTTTCCGGGCCAGCCCGATAAAATGTTCCAGCTTTTTTTCGTACACGTCACAGGCTGCCAGCACCAGTGTTTCCCTGGGGCCGTTAATGGCGTTGACCAGACCATAAGATTGCTTCCCTGTTCCGATGTATCCCAGGTTAATGCGATCACTTGGCGCAACAAACCCGTTGCCTCCCAAAACGGAGCGGGGAATAATGGTAAATGCCAGTGCTCCTTTAGCAGTTTGGCCAATGAATTTTCTTCTTTTCATAAAATCTGTTGAATTTTTTAATTGAACAATCAACCGCGTTTCAAATATAAGATTTTAGTGATCTATAAGATCAGGTTTCTCGTTTGAGAGAACTTTATTGGTTTTGCCGGAACGCCCTGATAGTGATAGCGGTACGAGAGCTATTTTTGAATATGCAGCAAGGCCATTGCACGCTGGCACTTATTGTGGGGTACGATACGGTACCCGCATGATCCGGATCGCAGGCGGGTCAGAGCCGGGGTTCCCATCCGCTCTGATAAGTCCGCTGCCAGAGTTTCTGAGCCTCGGGGTCATTAAGAATATGCCCGTTTTGGGGATCGAGTTTAATATCGCGTCCAACGCGCCAGGATATATTGCCCAGCTGCATGGCTACAGTGCTTTTATAACCTGTTTCCACATCGCAATTGGGCCGCCTGTTTTCCCTCATCGCATTGAGAAAATCGGCTACATGCAGGTTATCAAGACCCAGGCTCGGGCTGGAGGTATTTCTTCCGTCCATTTGTGCTTCGCCGGAACCGGGGTTTACTTCTTTTACCAGTTTCCCGTTCAGGTCGTAAACCTTGTATGCGTCGCCGCCGGTATCCAGGCTCCCGTTTTCCCCGTAAAAAATAATACCCCGGTCGCCGCCCTCGATCTTTCTTCCATTAGAGCTCCGGTTTTCCCACATCAGCATTACGTTTCCGGGATACTCCAGCGTTACAATTTGTGTATCGGGCGTTTCCCAATCATCTTTGTACTGGTAGCGTCCGCCCATTGAGGATACCCTGATCGGGAAATCTACTCCAAGTCCCCAGCGGGCTACATCTACCTCGTGCGTACCGTTGTTAAGGGCTTCTCCCGTTCCCCAATGCCAGAACCAGTGCCAGTTATAATGGATCAGGCCCTCTTTATAGGGCATACGGGGTGCCGGACCCTGCCACAGGTCGTAGTCCAGCCAGGAAGGGATGGCGGCGGGCTTTAAAAAATTGGCTTTCCGGGTATTGGTGTACCATGTTTTGGCCATATATACGCGGCCGATAATACCCTTATGTAATTGTTCAATACCCTGTGTAAGTATGGGGGCAGACCGGCGCTGGGCACCCATCTGAACCACTTTTTTGTACCTGCGGGCCACGGCTACCGCCAGCTCTCCTTCATGAGGGTTATGGCTTAACGGCTTTTCTACATAAACATGTTTACCCGCCTGGCAACCCATGATGGTTAACGGGGCATGCCAGTGATCGGGGGTGGCAATATAAATGGCATCAATATCTTTGTTTTGAAGTAGCTTGCGGCAGTCTTTTTCTGTTTTGGGCGTCGTTTTTTGATTGCTTTCGCTCAACGTTCTGATCACTTTTGAAAACACACGGTTGTCTACATCACAAAGCCAGGACACTTCGGTGTTCTGCTGATTGGCAAAAACTTTTGCCATCCCGTTTCCCCTTCCATTGAGCCCAATGCAGGCTACATGGATGCGTTCATTAGCGCCAATAATGTTCCGGTAACTTTTGGCAGACAGGCCAAATGCGGCAGGACTGAGGCTGATCCCTACGGTGCCCAATCCTATGTTTTTAATAAAATCTCTTCTCCGGGTCATAAAAGTTTTATTTTAAAATTAGAAGTTTTATGTTTTTAAAAGAAGCAGTTCCTCCGTGTTCCTGTAAAAGGATCTTACCTTTTTCAACAGTTCCAAATACCGGTACTGTTTTACTGAATTTACTTTTTTCAACAGCAGCCAGAAAAGCCTGGTCGCCGCGGGTAAATTTGAGGACCCGTTTCCCGTTTAGCCAATGTTCTACATCTTTACCGCGGGATATTATTTTTATCGTATTCCACCGGCCGGGAGGGTTGATCCTTTTGGTCCCTTTGTGCGGGGCCAGAACGTCGTACAAAGATCCGCACAAATGGTTCTCCTTTTTATTGTCTTCTGCATCTGCATCGTCTAAAACCTGGAACTCAAGGCCCAGCTGACCGCCGGTAGCATATTTCGTATAAAAGTACTTGATACCACTGTTGCAGGTCTTTTCGATATTAAAATCCAGGGTTAAAATAAAGGCACTGTATTCGTTTTCTGTAACAATATCACCTCCGCCTCCGCCGCTTTTTGTAGACAGAAGCCCGCCGGCAACCTGCCATCCTTTTGCTACGGGATTCCCCTGCGTTGTGGTCCATCCGCTGGTTGTTTGGCCGTCGAAAAGCAGGATCCAGCCCTGTTTTTTTTCTGCTTTTGAAAGCGTGTTATCGGCCTTCTGGCAAAAAGCAGTATGAACAAAAAGAAGAAAGAGCAATGTATAACTGGTTTTCATTGTGCTGACTATTTTAGTTTTTTAAGTTTTAATTTGTTGTGATCCGGTTGTGCTTGTCTGCTGCAAACTGCAGCTCCGGACTTTCGCCAATGTTGCTGATGTCCGGGTATATAAAGATCTCGTTTGGTGTGCTCCCGGACGCGGTCCAGGTTCGGGCCGTTATGGTACAAGCCATGGATGTTGATTGCTTTTAGCCCAATGGCCGGTTCCCACAGGGGGCTGACAAGAGGGTATGCTGAAGCTTAGCTGAGTGGACAAAATCGTTATGATGAATCGCTGATATAAAAATAGAACAGGCGGGGATATGGATTTTGAATATCTACGAAAACGTTATAGAGCGGCGACATCAGGTTACTGTCTTTTTTGAGAAAGCATTGTACCGGCAGCATACCTTTTCTTTTGCTTTTGCAAACGGGTTTGTAAGTGGTTTCGGGTCGTTCCTTACACAAACGGTGGATTATAAACGGGAGGCTGAGCTGCCCGAAAAAACGTTTATAGAGGCATTACAATCCGTTGGAGGAAAAGGCTACAATACCGTTAAGTAAGTGGCCCGGATGCAGGCCGGTTCATCCGGCCTGGGGAATGCGACAGATTTGTTGTAAATTCGGAAAATACACCGGACAGGGACGGAGCCGTGGAGGATGATACCGGTTACGGGCCTTTCCGTTTTTATGATAACGATCAAATCGCGTCAGGTTATGCTGGACTCTCTATGGGTGATCAGTCTTTACATTGTTCTATTATTCTTCAGTATTGCCGGGGGTATTTGGTATGCCACATACTACCGGAAAAGATCCCGTTGGGAAAGTTCCGGCATTGAAAATTCCATCGTTGGCATATTTGGTCTGATTATTTCGTTCACGTTCCTGCAGGCAGGAAATGCCCATCGGGAGCGGTTTGCCTATTTACATAAAGAAGCAAACAATGCAGATGCGCTTTACCGCTACAGTCGGGAAATGCCCGACTCCTTCCGGTTGTATACCAAAAAAATGCTCCAGGAGTTTTTGAAAAACCAGTTGGCGTATGAGCAATCCGGTGATATCCGTTTTTTTTATGACGCTAAAAAACAAAGCGATGCCTACTGGGCAAACCTCACTGCCTTGAAGCGGGAGGGCTATAATGGCCCGGTTGATAAAATAAGGGAATATTTTGACCAGCTGCAGGATACCGTGTCGCTTTTTGCCTATTCCAACTATGAAAGAACTCCTGCATTTGTGACCTTCCTGCTGGTTATTGTATCGATGCTGATAGGGGTTTTAGTGGGGTTTATGAATGGTGTAAGAGAAAAGATCCACTACATGGTTCCCGTTATTTATTTTGTAACCGTTTCGCTGACCATGCTGGTCATTAGTGACCTGAATAATCCCCGGCTGGGACTGATAAAGCCCAGCTATTATCACCTCCAGTTAACACTGGAATACATCCGCAACAACTAAACCCCATGCATCAACTGTTATGAATAATCCAATAAAAAAAAGGTGGCTGGTGGTTCTGTTGGCGGCCCTGGCCTGGTTTGCGGTGATCCTTCAGCTTTACCTGATGTTTCTGAATACAAAAAACCCGCCCCGGGAAACCTTACTGCGCTTTTTTAGTTACTACACCATTCTTACCAATGTACTGGTTGCGGTTTATTGCACAGCGTTGCTTCTGAAACTATCGGGCCGGCTGGGCCGCTTTTTTTCAAGGCCGGCAACGGCAACGGCCATTGCCGTTTACATAACGATCGTAGGACTTGTTTATAACCTGGTGTTACGTCATTTGTGGAGTCCTGTTGGCTGGCAATGGATGGTAGATGAATTGCTTCATGTAGGGGTACCGCTGCTGTTTATATTATATTGGCTGATGGCAATACCAAAGTCCGGCCTGCGCTATAAGGACACCGGTGCCTGGCTGATCTATCCCGCGGTATATGCTGTTTGCATCTTTATCCGCGGTGCAGGCTCGGGCTTTTATCCCTATCCTTTTGTGGATGTTGTATCGCTGGGCTATCCGCGTGCTTTGCTGAACAGCGTTGTGCTGGCCGGCGGTTTTCTGCTGGTGTCGGTCCTGTTTGTAGCGATTGGCCGGTTGTTATCCGGGGGTGGCCATTGATCCGGTTTATATTTGCACAACCGTAAGCTCCTCGTGGGTAAGCTCCAGGCTTTCCATTGCCGGCTGGCCCGTTCCTGCATAAAGCACGGGCCCGGTATATTTTACCGGGAAGGCATTTTTAGCCCGCCATACAACGATGGGCTCGTGATTTTCATTCAGCAGCGAAATGGTAATATCTCTTCGCTGTATATTATTCATCTGTTTGGTATTGATCCAGTCGAAAAGGTCATTATCTCCTTTGAGGATATTTCTTTTCAGCACGATATTGGAATAACTGCGCAGACCGGGTATTTTGCGCAGCTGATCTTCGGGGCTTGCGCCTTCCCTGAAAAGAACGGCTTCTATTTCTATATTCAATCCGGATATCTCCGCAAAGCCATTGCGGGAGCCGCCCCAGTCGGCTGTAAAATGGTAGCGGGAAATGGGTTGTTGCATGGTGTGTTGTTTTTAAACCCGGTTTCCCGGGCAAATAAAAGGCCAATGTACAATAAATATGGCCGGTCCGGGATCGCTAATTTTATGGATGAGCTATATTACAATGTTCCAAAACGGGCCATCAGTTTTTCTTTTTGCGCACGGGCAACCGGCAGCTGCACATTATTCTCCAGGGTAATAATAAAATTCACCCGGTCAAAATGTTTTACCTTATTAAGATTAATGATATATTAAAGCTATCCAAAAGTTCGGATAACGAGAATAAATATAGGATGTACAGAAAAAAATATTTGAAAAGTTTTAATAACTTTAATTACCAATCTTAAAGTCTCATGGAACTGCTATTTCAGTCGGAACATCTTGAACTCCGATACAACCAAAACAGGGATATTTTCCAGGGAAGCTGGAACTGTTGTGATACCGCAGACAAGCTTGTTGATGGCCTTAAAACGTATAAAACTATATTTGAAAAGATCAAGCCGGAAAAAATTGTTTGGGATGAAACAGGTTTGTGTTATACGATACCACCAAAACTACAAGACTGGATACTTGATTTTTTGGATATACCCGCCTGCAAATATGGTATTAATTATAGAGTGGCGCATGTCCTGAGTCCTGATTTGTACGCAAACCTGTCATTAATGGATATGTACACCGAAGGCAAAACCTCCTTTACGCCTCGTTTCTTTACACATGAAAAAGCTGCTTTCAATTGGGCAGACTTGAAATTGACTAAGCCGCCAGTACTGGATGAAACCTCTGAGCCGGAATGGAAGATCGAACGGTTTACCAAGCAAAACAAAGCCCGTATTACCATTGATGTGGATCTTGACGACCTTCCGCATTATATGTTCGAGTTCAAAAAAATGATGCGGAACCGGAGGTTCTATACCGATTCCATAAGACGCTTTTCAATGCTCACACCCCGGGAAAAATTTGTACTGGCGCTGATCATCCGGGGGAAAGCGAACAAGGAGATTGCTGATATTACCAGTACATCCTGCGAAACCATAAAAACCCATCGCCGCAACTTACTTCGTAAACTGGAATGCCGGAATATGGCGGAGCTGATGATGTACCAGGTCTTCCTATAGTTGTAAAAATAATCGGCTATGTCCCTGAACCTATATCAAAGAGAGCACTTTTCCGTTGTAGCGATTCAGAAACGTTTGTGCAGGCCATTAAGGCATTTAAAGAGGCATATGAAAAAGTAATGCCTCGTTTTACGCTCTGGAACAATACCCGTTTTACACATATCATCAGTTTAGGGGAAGAGAAATGGACGAATGCGTTTTTAAACAGGTTCTGTATACAAACAGGAGCCACAGAAAAGGTTGGCTTTATTGTAAGCCCGGATGTACTGGCGATGTACTCGGTTATGGATGTTTTTGAAGAAGAAGTTACCGATCACCCGGGCTATTTTTCACATGAACAACCAGCTGAGGATTGGTTCTTCAACAAGAAAACGGCTTTGCTACCGTACCTTCCGCAAAACAATCTTCAATGCTCCCTGCAACATACAGCGGAGAACGGCACCACCGACTTTAATATTACCGTTTCACAAGAGGATATGCCATACGATCTAAAAAAATCAGGCAGCTGTTTAATGAACAGCGTTTCGTAAAACGATGCTATCCGCTGTTTCGGAAACTTTCCATCAGGGAAAAAAGAGATCCTTTTTCATCTGGTAAAAGGTCTTGGCAACAAGGCCATAGCCCGGCAACTTTACCTTTCTGTAGAAACCATAAAAACACATCGCCGTAACCTGCTCCGAAAATTGCAATGTGAGCAGATCGCTGAGCTAATGCTTTACCATATATTTTTTTGATCCATCGGTTTTACCCACTTGTGGGTATTGTTTAAAATTGGCGGCAGATTCACCTTTGCATAAGGTGTTTTCACGGGAATAACAGGGTGATATCACCCGTTGCCCGGAGCAATATAGAAAGTCATATTTGCAACAGAACACGAATGAGTACCAGAAAATTAATTAGGGTATTAATAAATTCCAAACCGATGCCGATGAGTTGCAAAATTGTTTGCCGTTTTTGTATAGAAAGAACTGTATCGGTCTGCCAATACATTAATGATGGTTAATACCGGAGAAATTGTAAGTGACGTTCAGTTCAAAACTTAAGAGAGGAGGATCGCCAGGCAGTTTGTTGAGAAATTGATTGATCAGATAAAACCAAACATTGCAGACGCAGTCCCAATGGAAAGTAGAGCGCCTGAGCGAAGAGTGTATTTTAAGAGTAACGATGGACATCAGTGTGGACGATATTGCCGCACTCCTGGTGAATGATAAAAGTAAGATCGACCTGGCTAAAGAAATGATCCGTGTCCGGCAGCCGTTATTTGATGCGCTGTCTGTGCGGGAAAAAGAGATTTTGCGCCTGGTGATTCAGCCCTTGTCCAATAAGCAGGTAGCGGGGGCGCTCAATATAGCGTTGGACACGGTGAAGACCCATCGCAAAAATCTGATGCGGAAACTTAGTTGCCGTTCGTTAAAAGAGCTGATGGAGTACCGGGTGTTTTATGATGGTTAAAGACTGAAAACTGCGATGAACCCAATTAGTAATGTCAGGGCTTAATGATTTCATTATGATAAAAAGATGACCGACAATCAAAAGGGCTTGCCCCCCAACGTTGGACCAAGCGGAAACGCAACACTAAATAAAAGCGTACGCAACAGGGTAGCCGAAAACTGGGTAGAGTAGGCGAAATAAAAAATTGAAAATTATGTTTATTAATAATGTAGATGGCAATATTGATATTGCTGCAATTGAAAAGAATCTTGATCAGGTGCAAGAGCCAACTGATGAAGAAATTGAAGATCTTTTGGCCAATAATTATATGGAGGCCAATAAGCTGGAATTTCACAACTATGGATTTGCTACCAAAATGGAATCTGCTACTTATTTTAAATCTGAAAACTTGTTTCTTGGATTTGGAAAAAAATTATGGAAGCAATTAAAAAAACTACTCTGTGCTATTCTAACTGACGATTCTACTGTAGGAGAAATCATCAAAGCTGTAATAGATGCCTTAAAAGAGATACTGCCGGGCGGTAAAATTGTGGCTTTAATTATCGAAAAGATAGTAAAGTACATTTTAGGAAAAGGCGGTATTGGAAAATTCTGTGCGGCATAATTTAAAATAACCTCGCAGGTTTTGTATTAAAAATCATTACTAAATCTGTGAGGTTTTTCCAACCTAAAGCAAAACTGTTCAAACATCCATAGCCTAAAGTAAACAATATGACAACTCAACAAATTATAGAATCATTCGGACAAGGTAAAACAGGAAACTGCGTTTCTATAGCAGTCATTAAAGCTGGAATACAAATTTTTGGGCTTGACAACGTAGTGATTTTTGAACCAACAAATAAAAATGGCTATTTATTTTTTATGAAAGATGGTTTTGAAAGTACACTTTCAGAAGACGAACTGAAAACAACAATTGACGGCTCTAAATTCACTTGCTTACAAGATAAAAAAGTCTTTGATTATGCCAACTTGTGTTTTTCCGCAATGGCAAAAAGAGCACTAGTTGAGAAACATGAAGGTGCATCGACTATTAAGAATGCTGTTGCTGCGTTAAATAACGGCGAAAACTATCACAAGGGAGCCGCATGGATCGGACTAAGACATTATAAACGAGAAGTGGGGCTTAAATACGTAATGAACTATCGGGGAATTGTAGGCGCATCCCGCAAGCACTGCTTTTTCTGTTCCGAAGGCGTTGTTGACCATTGGGGTAAACCTGATAAAATCAACCTTATTGCCCGGATAAAATACAGTACTTACAATTATTACAGAATAGCTCAAGATCCCATTTATTAAATAACAGAAATAATTCTTAATTCCTTAAATGGAACAAACACTTAATGTAACAACAACCCTTACCCAATTTGCGCAAAAGCACATTAAACCTTTCGTACTTGATTGGGACAAACAAAGCGCATTTCCTAAAGAATTGTTTTGCCAACTTGCGGAGATGGGGTTGATGGGAATGCTTTCCATGCCGGAATATGGCGGGTTGGCATTGAATTATGAAGCCTATGCTGATGCAATTACAACCATTTCGCAATACTGTGGTTCGGTGGGTTTATCCATTGCAGCCCACAACTCACTGGTAAGCCAGCATATCTGCCAGTTTGGAAATGAAGCTCAGAAAAAGAAATATTTACCTGGCCTTTGCAATGGCAGCAGCCTTGGGGCCTGGGCGCTTACAGAACCCAACGCTGGTAGTGATGCCGCTGGTATGACATGTAGCGCGCTGAGAACGGATAAAGGCTGGGCGCTTAACGGCTGCAAAACATTTATTACCCAGGGTGCATCTGCCGATGTGATAGTGGTTATTGCAAAAACCGATAACGGAAAGAACGGGCACACCGCCTTTCTTGTAGAAAAAAACACCCCGGGTTTTAGCGCCGGAAAGCCGCTTGAAAAACTGGGCATGCGCGCCAGTGAAACCGTGGAATTATTTTTCAATGATTGTATAGTATCAGATGATACTCGTATCGGCGCTGTCGGAAATGGCTTTAAACAAACGATGCAAATTCTGGATGGGGGGCGCATTTCTATTGCAGCGCTGTCGTTGGGCATTGCAAAAGGAGCCTATGAACTGGCTCTTCAGTATGCAAAAAAAAGGCAACAGTTTGGAAAAGCTATTATTGATTTCCAGGCCATCGGCTTTAAACTGGCTGAAATGGCCACGAAAATTTATGCGGCTGAGTTAATGCTGAAAGATGTTTGCATAAAAAAAGATGCGGGAGCGAATACCATAAAAGAAAGCGCCATGTGCAAGCTGTTTGCTTCAGAGTTAGCTGTTAAAGTTTCCGGTGAGGCCGTTCAAATAATGGGTGGCAATGGGTACATGACCGGGTTCGGTGTAGAAAAGTACTACCGGGATGCGAAACTCTGCACCATCGGTGAGGGTACCAGCGAAATTCAAAAATTAATTATACAGAGAGAGATAAGCAGATAATGATGATTATCTCAATGCAAAAATGAACAGGATGGATATTTTCTTAGAAGAGTATAATGGCTTTGAGTTTTACTCGATCACACCAACCTCACAATGGTGGTCAGTCATTATTGAATTTGGCCATAAATGTGACCATGAATTTGTTCCGGCACTTTCCTCAAGAATGCCAATAGAGGACTATTTTGGGAGATTTAGAACCAGGAAAGGATTCACAGTTTTGGCTTCTAAAGAAGGCGGCTTTGTTGGTTGCCTATGTAATTTTTTCGAGCATCCGGAAACCTACAAGCCATGGTATCAATGTATTATCATAAATGAGAAATATCGTCAAAACAAACTGGCTAAGAAATTCTATGAGTTATCTGATAATCTTTTAAAAGCAAGAGGTGAACTCTTTGTTCACGGCAGAACCTGGGTTGAGAATACCAGAAACAGAAAGGCTCTCAAGAGCATAGGTTTTTACCAGGTCGCAACGCTGATAAACGATCGCGGAGATAATATTCATACACTTTTTTATGAGAAATGTCTATTCAATTCCGCAATGTTCAAAGGTATTAAGCGATTGGGTATTTTAGGTGGAATGGGCAGCAATGCTTCTGCAAAGTTTCTTTCAGCTATTTGCTTGCTGACTTCGCAAACGGCAAATGAACAGGACCAGCTTCCGATTCTCCTTAACTCTGCAACATATATTCCAGACAGAACAGAATTTTTATTATCGAATAGGAGGCAGGAATTGACTAAGATTCTAGAAAGCGAAATTTCCAGCTTTTTGCGAAGTGGTGTAAGTCATATTGTTATCTGCTGCTTTTCTTTTCATCTTGTTCTCGATGATATTTTGGCTTCGCTAAAAGAGCCCGTAATATCCTTGGTAGATTATATAAATCGATTACTCGATCTTAAAAAAGGAACATATTTGTTGTTAGCGACCAATGCCACCTATAAATTGAACGCTCTTCCCGAAACTGATACATTATTTCACCCAAAAGCAGAGGATCAGGAGCAAATTCACAATTGTATATATCGCATTAAAAGGGGGGAATCGAAAGAACTTGTTCTTTTGGATATTAAGAAAATTATATCAAACTATAACTACAACGGAGTCGTACTTGGCTGTACTGACTTGTTTTTGGTGGCAGATGTGATGGAAAGCCAGTTCAGAGATTTGGATATTATAAATCCTCTTAAAGTTATGACCTATGATATTACAGATAGTTGGAAATTAAATTTCTAATAAAATGAAAATTGATATTGTATCTATTATTGGCAGCCTAACAGTGGCTTGTAGTTTTGCTTTAAAATTTGTTGGCTTCCCATCACAAATCAAAAAAATTCAAAAAACAAAATCAACAGCAGGACTATCGGTAACATTGTTCGGAATTTCCTTCTTTTCATATGTCCTTTGGACGGTATATGGTATTCTTAAAAGAGATTGGGTAACAATACTCGGACAAGGAGTTGGAATTTTGGCTTCAGGAGCAGTATTATATCTGATATGGAAAGATACGATCAAAAATAAATTATAAACAATATGCATGTCAAAATAATGATCATGAAAAAGGCACTTTTTTTATTATGTGGATTGACGCTTATAGCCCTACATAGTTGTAGCATTTTTGAAAAAAGCGAGCAAAGGAGGAAAAGTGTTGGAATCTCCCGCCAAAACTTATACACAACTCAGGTGAACGGGAGGATTTTGCCAACCCTTTTCTGGGCTCATTACGATGCAACGCAAAGAGGTGGGCTCTATCTGGCTAAAGAAGACGGGACCGTAAAAGTGATTTCTGAGAACCCGCCTGATGCAGCCTTAAATAGCACTATTAATGTCCTTGTTAAAGCTAATGTGGCTGGCAAAATTGATGCTGCGGCTAAGTTCTCAGCTGTCAAATCAGTTGCGGAATTAGGCAAGAAAAATGCTGCAAACTATATGATAAGAGACCTGGCTTTTCGTATTGAGTCGTTACAAAATAATGCTTCGGATATTGATGATAATATTTTGAAGACTTACAATCGATTAATTGATGCTGCAGAAAAAATATCGATAGCAGAAACGCAGGCAAGCATTTCAGCTTCACGAAATGAAAGTTGGCAAACGTTAATGCAATTGATTAAGCTTTCTAAAGATACACTTTATAGGGATTTAAAGCTCGATTTAACATTTTTTAAGACCATTTCTAAGCAAATTGAGGAATAGTATATGATAATATACTATTGTTCGAAGTAAACCTTATAATTTATTTTAGAAGAAACGGATCTGTTATGAAACCAATAATTGGTAATATCTTTAAACATGACTTCTCTTTTACCGATGAACAGGCTTTGGCCTACGCTCAACTGTCCGGCGATACCAATCCGGTACATGTAATAAAGAGCTATGGAGTGCAGTCGATGTTTGGACGTTGCATTGTACACGGCTTTTCAGTATCGGTGTTTTTTCAAAAATGTACGGAATACTATTGTACCCCGATGGGCATATGCTTGTTAGCCAATGGGCAAAATACATCAAACCTGTTTTTACCATAAGAGAACTGTTTCCCGACAAAAACAGAGTATACTACACCAACGAAATTTTTGAACAGCAAACAGGCGAACTTAAAGTAACTGGCCAAGCCATATTAATGAATAAGATGCATTACGTATGGAAATAGCAACAACACAAAATATTCAAATCCGGTTGGCAGAAGATAAGGATTTTGAACAAATACTTGCTATATGGCTCGAAGGTGTCGGAAACTCCTTTGATGATAAAAAATTTGATATGGAAATAGTAAAGGAAAAATTTGCATTCAACTTTTTTGAGCGGCGGGGCATTTTTAATTTCTGGGTTGCCGTAGATCAAAATGATAAAACATTAGGCTGGCAATCACTTATCAAGACATCGAGCAACCCTTTTAGGCAAAATACTCTTGCTGAAAGTAGTACCTACATTGCAAAAGATACAAGGTTTAAAGGATTGGGGGAAATACTACTCGATTATGTAATGCAAGAGGCAGAAAAAAGTGAATTAGAATATGTTATTGGCTTTGTTTCTGTTAGTAACAAGCCTGCACGAAAAATAACCGCCCAAACAGGCTGGGTTGAGATAGGCATAGTGCCGCCCTCAAAGAAAAATAGTAACAAGTTTGAAAAAATATTTATGGTAAGACCCGTGTAAAGTTATAACAATGTCATTTGAAGGAACAATATCAACACTAACAATTATTTCGAGTTTAGCCGTAAAACTTATTGGTGGGCCCGGCCAGATAAAGCTTTTAATACAAACAAAAAACGCACAAGGCATTTCACTATTGCAATGGATATTGGTTGTGCTGTCTTATGTTTTGTGGCTGCTTCACGGAATTGTAAAAAAAGACATAACCGTAATAGTCGGGCAGGGGATTGGGGTACTTACATCAGGAGTCACTTTATTTTTCATTGTCAAATACAGAGAAAAAAATGCCTAACTTCTTTTGTCTATATAGTAGTAAAACAACAGACAGCCTCAATATCGAAGCAAGATTGGTTTCGCTGAAAGCTGCCTGCAAGAAATACAATATCCGGTTTTGTCTTATAGATGAAGCGAAGGCTGACTTTTCAAACCTGCCCGTTCCAACAGACAATGATGGTTTGTACAACTGCGCAAGGGGGAGTTATTTGCTCGAAAAAACAATGCTTAATAACAAGGAAAGAACCTTTTATCGGGCATACAATTATCTTTCCTTTCAGGACGATAGCAATCTGATAAATATTGAACTTGAAAAACAAGGAATCTCCGTTCCAAAAACAATTTATAAAGGCAGCAATGAGAAACAGTTATTGCAACAATATGTAAATTATTTAGATCGCTTTCCTGTTGTTATTAAGACCTACGGCGGTACGGGAGGCCTGGGTGTTATCAAGGTTGACAACTATGCCACATTGTTCAGCCTTACAGATTATCTCGCTTCTCAAAACATCAATTTCCAGATAAAACAATTCATTGTTTCTCATTCCTGCGAGCGTCTTACTGTCTTGGGTGATAAAGTTATCTATGCAAACACAAGACCAACAAAGCCGGATGATTTCAGGAGTGATCTTTACAGTAAGAAGGCCCATCGGGTAAATCTGCCTGATGAAATAAATAAGATTGCGATCAATGCGACTCATGCAGCTAACCTTAACTATGGAGGCGTGGATTTAATTATCAGCAGTAAGAATGGCAAGCCCTATATTTTAGAAGTAAACTGCCCGCAAAATTTTGCCATCCACGAACAAGTGACAGGTGAGAGCTATGCTGAAAAAATGATTGAATTTTTATTTTTCAAACTGTAAAGAACGCTAAGGAAATGTCTTTGTTAAAACAAATAAAATCCAACATACCGGATGCAATAATGATCTATGAGGCAACGGCAATGGATGTAGATGACATTACAACAATATGGCGGCAAGGCGTTCTGGAGCAAGGGGCTGCCGCGAATGAAGATCATCTGAAAGTGGATAATTTGAAAAAAGATTTTCGACATCAGATTGAACAGCAAAACGAGAACTTTAAATTTTGGATATGTCTTTACAAGGATACGATTGTGGGTTGGCGGTCTATATTACCCTTTCACGTTTCGCCGAATCCAGTTGTAAAATCTGGTTTCGGACAATCAAGCACTTATGTGAAAAAGGAATTTCAGGGAAAAGGTATTGGCAAAATGTTGCTGGATTACGCATTGGATTATTGTAAAAATCATAGTAACCTCAAATATGTTTTTGGAATTGTGCTCACAGATAATAAAAAGAGCCTGAAGATGTGTGATGAAATTGGCTTTTATAATATGGGTACACTTCCCAAAGTACAAAATGCAGCTTTTCCAGAATGGGATTTTTTGGTATATCAAACAAAATGATAGAAATAACAGAGTAATGAGCTTCTTAAAATTATTGAATTTTTACAACTAAAGAATGACAATAAACGGGCTTGCTTCCCAACGTTGCACCAGGCGGAAAAGCAACACCAAATAAAAGAGTACCAAACAGGGTAGCCGAAAACTGGATAGAGTAGGTAAAATATTTTAAATGCTTCTACATGAAACAAATCTTAGAACCTCAACAAGTTTTAGTTTGGACTTGTGTGCTTGTCTTTGTAGCTACCGCTACAATAACAATTTTAGCATTAGTGGGAAAAATAAAAATCGAACCCTTCTTCTTAAAAAGATTATTTATTACTCTTCTTCTTGAAGTAGTTGTCATTAGTGTTTTAGCATTTAAAAACAGTTTCAAGCCAGCATCAAAAGTGGAATTTATTAAAATTGTTTCGCCCATTAATAATTTTGATGCGTCAAATAATCAAGTGATTTCCGTTTATGGGGCATATAATATCAACTCAAATGAAACAGTCCGTGGCGAAATAAAAGCGAATAATGAAACGATTCCCTTAACTAATATGTCGGGTAATAACAATGTTTTTTACACTCAAATTGATTCGGCAATTTTCAAAAAGAGCAGATCCCCAACCATATGTTTTTCAATTTATGACGATTCTAATAAGGTTGTTTCGGATTGTATAATACTTAAAGCAAAGTAGTTGTGAACAATATCAAATTGATGTATATCGCGACTTTCGGTTCGACTTTGCTCCACGGATGAAGTCGAATAATAGATGAAATATTCAGAATGTTTATGGTTTAGTATTCTTAATTATAATTCTGAACAGCATGAAAAATCAAAATCATCAATTGTTTAACTTTTAAAAATTAATGGCATGAGAACGAAAATTTTAATTACGGGTATTATGTTGTTTTGGGCAGTAGTAGGTTGGGGACAGGAGAAGATTAAAATTGAAAAAATAAACCCATTATCCCAATTTGTTTTTAATAAGTATGTAGATGTTCAAGAATGCGATAAAAAAGGTAATATCATCAATTGTACACCCCTTACACAAATGCCAATTAATGCAATTTTTTCAATTGTTGGTAAAAAGGGAGAAAAATATATTATTAAATTTTTAAGGTGGGAATTATCCAAACAAAACATTGAAAACAATCTTTCCTTTTTTTATAGGCCCGCACGAAATAATAAAGCAGAGATACAGCAAAATATAGGTAAACACCGATTTAATTTAAGTACAGGAAAGTTAGTAAGCGAAGATAAATCACAAAGTGACAATAAACAAAACACGGTTTCTGCGAATAATATAGTTGATGTTACAGAAAGATATTTTTTAATTGAGGAAGATACTTTAATTTTAAATGGTTCGGTCTATACCTCCATCCCTAAGCGAGAATTTGTGTTTGGAACAATTACGTATTTAGCGAGAATAAGGCCTGCTGTAAAAGGTTTTTCAGGTAATTGGTCAACTGATTTGAATTTAGGAATTGCATATGGCATAAAACAAAATTTAAATAAGGATTGGGGAATAGCAGCTTTGGGAGGACTTTCATTTAGTAAAATAATAATTGATTCATTATCAACTTCACCTTCAATAAATACAAATATTGAAAAGGTTGCATTGTCTCCCACTATAAATGTTTTATTTAATTACAAAAAGTTCTATATCGGTCTTGGTGTTGGGTTTGATTGGATTAATTCAGATTCAGAAGAATCAAAAAGGTGGATATATAATAAGAAGCCATTCTATGCAATCGGCTTAGGGATAAATTTATTCTCTACAAATAACACTGATTCTCCAAATGTTACTAACAAGTAGTAATAAATTGAACAAGCTAATTCCCTTTTCTCTTGTGCTGTTGCTCATAGCGAGCGAACATTGGCATCTCGCAACTTACCGCCCAAAACATTTCGGGGGCAGAGGTGCTTTTTATCCGTTCGCTGTTCAATCTGCTGTTGGTATTTGTGGTGGCAGGTGTTACCAAACAAAAACTACTGCCTACACAACCCAAATTGCAAATCGGAGCTTTTATTTGCCTGGGACTTAGCTTGCTGCTCATTTTTACGGCATACCAGTATATTTCGGCAGGTTCGGTAAGTACCCTGCAACGATTGGATATTCCATTGTTGGCGGTTCTTGCAATGCATCAAAAGTTTTCTTTAAAAAAGCTGCTGCTGTCGGTATTGGCTTTCTTGCTGGTGGCCGTATTGGTTGTTTATACCAGCGCCAACGGGGAGAACCCTGTTGGTTATTTTTTGGTACTGGCAGGAGTTGCATTGGTAGCGGTAAACACGCTGATACAAAAACAGATTGCTGCCAAAGAAAATATTGTAGCCATTATGCTGGTGGGTTGTCTTAGCTCTATATGCTGGGGCGGCCTAAGGTGCTGGCAAGGCTGCAGTAGCTTTCAAAATATGAGTCCGGCCATATTGTTGGCTATCTTTGGCCTGGCAGTGGTTAACCTTACTATATTCTACCTGGTAAATGAGCTGTACAAAAAACACCCGCCAGAGTTTGTGCGTTATCCTTATCTTATTGCGGCTTTCGGCACCATGTGCGTAGAAATGCTTATGAAGCAACGGTGGCAAAGCCCGGTGGTTATTGCAGGTAACACGGCTATTTTGCTGGTGTTTTCGGTATTGGTAACAGACCGCCTCCAGAAAAGAACCCGCGGGGCCTGGTGATTGCTGATGTAAGTCCCCCTGTACCTGTCTTCACCCCATCCCAATAGCACATAAAAAACAGAAACCAAACCTTAAATAGGGTCTGCTGTTTAACTACCATTACTGTTTTAACAATCATTTCCACTTTTGTCTTGGACACCAAAGTGGAGCAATCCCGATGCGTTGCATATGCGTTAAGTTAATTTTGCTAACACGAAAGCTGCAGCGCAGCGTTGCACTTATTAGCAACGAACACAGGAATGAATGGAGGTACAGCGCACCGGTAATATACATCGCCTCCCAAAAGATTCCCGCCGCGCTGCGGCTAACAGCAAGTTCCTGAACGCTCCTGTTACAATGATTTGCGGCGCGCTGCGCCTTTTGCTATCAAAAAATCAGGTCTTTTTTGGGCCCAAACTCGTATTCGTGCTACATTGTAAGGCAATAGACCTCCTTTTAACCTGACGCACATGGGATGGC
>NZ_FMZO01000027.1 GCF_900101395.1 Niabella drilacis
GGAAGGCATGGCGGCCGACATTGTGATCTTTGACCCCGAAAAAGTACAGGACCTCGCTACTTTTGAAAAACCCCATGCCTACTCCACCGGGTTTGCCTATGTGCTGGTGAATGGGAAAGTTACCGTGGACCGGGGGCGGCATACGGGGGAAAGAAACGGAAAAACGCTTCGCAACGGCCTGTAATAATAAGCCGGCATCAAAATTATTTCTTTTCTCGGTCAGTGAGGACACTGACCGTGGCGTGGGCCGTGGTTTGTGTCCTCACAAACCACTAGTAATTACGCATTTTAATAAAATTGATTCCGGTTCATTATAAGGCGGCTGTTATAAACCCATCGCACAACACCTAAAAAGAAGAAGCCGTCCCTGTTGTAAGAGACGGCTTCTTTCCTTTAATCCTTTTCTTTATTTTACCGGATAAATTCCTGGTCAAACTGGGACAACCATTCTTTGCCCTCCAGGCCCCATTCCGTTTTTACGGGAACCGGCCATCTATGGAGTTTACTATTTCCTGGTCAGCGTCCCCACCCTAAAATTGCTCGAATTGTACCGGATGTAAATATGCGCTATATCATACCCGTCCACATAAACCGGAAAGTTCAAATGGCCTGTTGCGTTTGGATGATAAGCAACTCCATATTGGTCAACAACTTTATAATCCCCGGTAGTTGGTCCTACAAAATAAAAGGTTTTCCAGCCGGTAGTAGCATGGTAAACCTTTGTACTATCGTTAACGCCTGGATAAAAAGAGCCTACCGGGAAATCATGCTGCAGCGCCATATTATAGGCTGACGAGGTAGTGGTTTCATTTACTACAACAGCAGTGAACGTGAGAAGAAGCTTGCTGTGGTTGCCTGACACCTGCTCAACTATACTATGGCAACTTCCCCATAAAGGTTTTGGCCACCATACAGAGGCCGCGGTGGTTTTTGTGATAACAGTCAGACAAAAAAAAGCGGTAAAGAGCACAATACGTTTTTTCATGGCAATAAAATTTTAGTTTACAGGATAATACTTTATAAAGTTAACGAATATTCGTATGTATACTGCTTATTCAGGGCAAACGCATCTAAATTGGGCGAAAAGAGCACACCAGGAGCATTTTCAGGTACTGTAAGTGCCTCGTATTTATAGCAAGATATTAAAGGGAAAAGCCGGCTCCTGTAGGAGCCGCGTAAAATTTCGGGCCAAACAAACACGCGGCTCCTACAGGGGCCGGGTTGATAAAACAGCAGATTACTATAAACACGCTGCTCCTCCGGAGCTGAACAATGCTGAAATCAGATGCGTTTGCCCTGACTACTTATTATTAATGCTATTTTCATGGTATATGCATGCCTGATAAGCGGTGTTTTTGCCCTGCAACAGCAGCAATCCACCGGTAACACGTGGGAGCAGCCCGGATGATTGAAACGAGCGCTGGAGTATGCTTTTGAATTGCCATCAGATCCGTATACCAACAACTAAAATGGCTGCAGAAATTATAGTTTCTGCAGCCATTTCTTGTATTCACTTCCTTTATTTACCGGATAAATTCCCGGTCAAACTGGGATAACCATTCTTTACCCTCCAGACTCCATTCCGTTTTTACCGGAACCCTCAGCCAGTAAAAGATCTGGGCAGCCACATCCTGGGTACGAAGCAATAAGGGGGCCAGCTGCTGACCTGTAACAAAGGGCGCACAGGGACTGTCATCTACCCAGCTCCAGGCATAATCGCCCTGGATCTTGAAATCATATCCAAGCGGCGCCTTATTCTTAAACACAGCACCCGCTCCTACACCATCGTTAGCCGGCCAGTAGCCGATGAGATTGTCCTTTTTCGGGTGTTGTGCCATATCTGCGATACACAGCCCGGCCTTGATCTCGGCTTCCGTAAGCGCTTCGTTATACATTTTGATCTCGCTGAAATAGATCGGAATATCCACTGCCCCATTCGAAAACATATATCCCAGCCGAAGGGGTGCTGTTGAATTAAGGTTACCCTGTTCCGTAATTTCCATGGGAGCCGAAGAAAGGCCATCCGTAAAGGTCTGCATATACCGTTTGTCACCAACCATCTTCACAACCGTAGTAAGGGTGTGCCATTTGTTATCGGCAATTTCAAGCGGCGAGTCTTCGGTCTCCTTCCATCCGTTGTTCAAAGGATTTCCTACCGCTCCGCGCCATTTCTTTTGCGCCATCATAATATACCAGCCCCGGTCTGTTTGAGCACCGTTAGGTGCCTGGGTACCGGCAAAGCGGGTATAACCATAGCCCTGGTTGGTGGGGATCTTTACCTTCATTTCAAAGGTAAAATTCTGCTTGTCTCCAAAACTATACAGCCCGTTATCGTTGGGAATGCTGGCATTTACCAATCCATTGCCCGATGTTCCTTTTAAAAGCACCCCGGTCCGCTTGCTGCTCTGGATCTCGTAACCGGTTAACTGTTCGTTATAATAAAGCGCGAACATATTCCGCTCTGCCTCGGTAGGGCCGCCATATTTATTGCCGGAACCGCCGTGATTGGAAACCACGATCACCAGCCAGTCTTCCTTCTTGTTGTATTCCGGCCGGGCCTTTAGGGCCGCCATGATCTCGCCTATATAACCATCGATTTTTGTAACGGCATCCTTATAACCGGGATCAGAAGCGGAAAAAGCGCCCTGCTTGCCCGCCTGGTTCAGCCCGCTGAACTCCAGTACCATCAGGTCCGGGTCCCCGTTCTTTAATTGCGCCACGGCAGAATCCTTCACCTGTTTATCATCCGCCGTTTGTATCTGCTTTTTAGAGTCCGCCAATAATGTACCCAGCCAGCTCTTCCAGGAGGATACCGTTACCGTGTTCAAAAGCCCCTTGGAGGAGGTTAACAGGTAGTTGAGGAAACTCGGGTAGGTCTTTATGTTTTTATGCTCATCCGTACCCGAAGGGGGGGTATAAATAAAACTGCTGTCCCTGATCCCGTGCAGCTCATATGATACACCGGTTACCATCGATTTCCAGGTAGCCGCATCCGTTGTAGCCGTTTCGGAAATGCCATCAAAAGAATATTTACTGTGCTTCAGCAGTTCGGTAATTGCCGGCGGTTTAATGGCTTTAAACGCAGGTCCTACCCCACCATCGATGCCGATGAGCAGCACTTTACGCCCTCCCCCCTGGGTGCTATCCCCTGTGGACAGGTCTTCAAAAACGGGAGGAGGATCCGCATATTTTGTACACGCCCCAACCGTGAGCGCCAGCATACCGGCAAAAAATAACCACTTTATATTTTGTTTCATAACGATCTTCATTTTACTTTTTGGTCTTTTCATTATTGCAGGCTCCCTTGTCCTCAGGGTTTTATTACATCCACTTCTGCCATAGAGCAGAAACCCTCGGCTGTTTGGTCGTAAGTATCTTGTATAGTTGGTACCGAAAGGCGAAGGTACCGGGCCGTAACAGTAGAGCTAAAGGCCAGAGTTTGCGGGGTATTATCCGTCGTAAGCGCGTAAGGACTACCCGAAGCCGTCGTCCAGTTTACCGCATCAATACTGGTTTCCAGCGTCAGGTTCTTGACCTTTCTAAATCCGCCGCTCGTCTGGCGCTGAACAAACTGGATACCGTTGATCTTCAGGCGGGAGCCAAAGTCGATGGTAATCCAATGCGGCACAGTGCCGATAGCAGCCTGCCATTGCGGGTGCCAGAAGGTATTTATGTTACCATCAATAATAGCGCTTGCCAACCCATTGGGAGGCCCTTCTCCATTGGGTTCCTGGGAGCTAAAGGCCAGGATCGACCAGTTGGATTTGGCATAAAAATCCGGATCAAAGAAGTCATCGCCACCGGTGCGGGTAATGGGGTTGTATTCCCATATTTTCTGGGTCATCAGCGGCAGGTCCTCCATTTTACCCAATGAAATATTGCTGATGGCAATACCCCAGCGCTGGAAAAAGATCTTCCAGTTCTGTTTGGTATAGTTACATAATGTTTCGTAGAAAAAGTCCTGCTTATCCTGGTCCGAGAGCGAGATCCGGTTGGCCCTCCGGGATTTTTTATACAATTCGGTTATAAAAGCCCATCCATCCTTTTGACCCGGGAATCCCCAGTTGGCCGGTATTTTATCGATGATCTGTACAAAGGGGGTCACCCTTGCAAATGGATCGTTCACGCGCTCGTCCGATCCGTTGAACAATTTAACCGAAATAGTACTGTCCTTTGCAAAAGCGATGGCCCGTTCCATGCTGGCAGCCAGCTTGTCATTTTTTGGGGGCCAGGCCAGGGGGTCATTCACTTCATTGCGGTGCGCTGCTTTAAAGGCAAACAGGAACCCGGTGGCCTCCGCCAGGCTGTTCCAGCTCCAGTAAAGGGGCTGCTGGTTGTTATGCCCTAACTGGTGATAGACACCCCAGGCCCCGCCTTTTTTCAGTGCATCCAGGTTGGTGAACTCATCAAACCATCCCTTGTCATTATACGTTACTACCGGATAACCGGAGTGCGCATACCCTCTTGCCGGCTGTATATCCTGCACCACCCGCCAGGGCAGCAGGGGCGCCTGGTCTCTTTCATCAACCGGGTTTTCCTCTAGCCCCTGCCATTTGTAAAAATCTTCCAGGATGGCATTATCCCAGGCGCTCATCAGTGCATTGGGATCGGCAATAGGATACTGGAGGCAATACTCGCGGGGCACCACAAATACAATATTTTTGGAACGCAGCTCAATAAAAGGTACGCAGGAACCGGCAATAGCGGCCTTCCAGTCTTCATTGGAAGTAACGCCCAGCACAAAATCCGGCGATTTTACCACGTTGCTGAATTTGATGGGTACAGGCTGTTCAACTGGCCGGGCCGGTATAATATAAATGGGGCCGCCATAAAGATTGCGTACATAATTGCGCCCCGGCGCCAACTGATTACGGGTTATAATTACGGGATCCCGCAGCGAGTTGGCGATAAAGGACAGGTCGTCCGTCCAGGCCCCTACCTGTACAGACAGGGAATATTCCGTGGAGGGAATGTCGATGATTACCAGTTCGCCGGGCGCCGCATACAAGCCGGTACTGAACTGTGGAACCGGGGGACGGCTGGTACGTAGAAATTCCGCCACATACTCATACTTCAGGTCCATGTTCAAACTCACTTCCACCCGTGGCTCTTCCTTACAAACCAGCCCCGGAAATACCCGGGCTTTGTCGAACTTGCTGGCATCGATGGTGGCAATGGAAGTATCGATAGTAATAGAAGGTCCGTCTGCACCCTTATTTTGCGTGCCATCTTCGCTGATACCCGGGCTGCTCTTACGGCAGGAGATCATCAGGATCCCCGGCAGCACCAGGAACAGCATATATTTCTTAAATATTTTCATGCGCTGCATCATATTCATTTTATTCATTATTGCAAATCATTAAAGGCCGGTATCCAGTAGCGCCCGTCCAGCTTCCAGCTATCCGGCACCGCAATGCCCAGCCACTGGTATACCTGGAGCGATACATCGGCCGAATTGGGTACTGTTTTGTACACCGTAGGATCAACCTTGGGGCACACTTTATCTGTTACATCCACAAAATCGGTGGGACTGTAGGTACTTAATGTAAAGGGCTGTTTGTGCTTGCTGAGATCTGGCAGCAGCACCTTGTTGTCCTCTGTTATGGGGCTGGTGCCAGGCCAGAACCCGAGAAGATAGTCATTATAAGGATCATCCGCGGCAATTTCGGTCTTACAATAATTACCACTGATATAGCTTTCGGGCAGTGCAGTATTATAAAGCCGGATATCCGTTACGAGATAGTCGCCTAGATTTGTATTATTATCCGGTATCAGGTTACCCACGGTAAGCGGTTCCGGGCTGTTCAGGTTGCCCCAGTCCGTAATATTCCGGTTCGCCATGGATACGCCATCGTAAAGCACCCCGTCGGTGTAGGTGTACACGTTGCGGGCGGCGCCTTCCTGTTTGATTACGGCGGTTAAAGCATGCCATTTGCCATCGGAGATGGCATGGCCGCGGATCTGCCGGTTGCTGGTATTGGGCGTGGTACGCCCGAAGTTGATCTGCCAGTAATTGCCTTCGAGGAAAAATACCCATCCTGTTTTCCCCCCGGAAAAACCCTGCCGTTTTGATAAAAAAGCGGGGTACCCATAGCTTCCATTAGGGATCCGCACTTTGCACTGTATGGTATAGCTGCCGGTGGTCCCCATATCGTACAAGCCGCCATCATTAAAGACCCGGGCTCTTTGATTTTTGTTTTGGGTACCATTGTACTGAGGCGCTTTACCTCCATAGGGCACCCCCCCCTCCGGTTTGCTGTACATTTTGCTTACAAAGCGGAGGTTAAAGGAAAAAAAGAAGGTATTGTGGCGTTTATCATTAAACGCATACCAGTAGCCGGATCCCGGGTCATAGGCGGTATTGCTGCCCTTGTTGGAAGTGATGATCACCATCCAGCTCTCTGTTTTGTAGGAGGCGCGCGCCTGCAGCGCTTCTAAAATTTCGCCGATGTATTGATCAGTGCTGAGCACAGCTGCTTTGTAGCCCGCATCGTCGGCCGTATAAGATCCGGCACGGCCAGCAGCATCCACATCGCCCAGCTGCACAAACATAAAGGCAGGGTTCTGGCTCTTAAGCTCGTTAATGGCCGCATTTTTTGTTTCGGCATCGGAGGCCAATGCCTTTTTTTCGGTGGCATCCTTTGCCACTCCGTCGGGGATCAGGGCTGAGCTGCTGAACGATACGGTGCGGGCAGCAGGATTAAAGGCTTTGATCCGGGTAAAAAGACTGGGGTACTGCGCAAAATCATTGGTAGCAAAATCATTGCCGGTTACCTTATGCTTGGCACTGTTTACCCCTGTTAACAGGGTAGCCCAGCCCAGGGCATTGGTTTGCTCAATATTGTCGCTATTTGATAAACCATCCCATGTGTACATGGAAAAACTGGTAAGGTTGTTCAGGGTGGGCGGGTTAATGGCCTGCACTTCGCTTCCAACACCTCCATCCACTTCTATCACTAATACTTTGCGGGCAATCACCGCATCATCTTTGCCCGCTCCCCCATCCAGCGGATTGAGAAACGGCTTATTGCAGGCCACCATGGTGGTTCCTAACAGCAATAGCAAAGCGGCTACATTCCTGGTATAAAAAGTACGCATCTTCCGTAATGATTTATGATATTCATTATTTTAATTTTCCTTACACCGGCAAGGGTTAGGGAGCAATCCTTATTTTTACGATATTCCCCACTTCTTTGTTATCAAACCGGTTAAAATCCCCTACAATAAACAGCACTTTAGAGCCACTCACATCGGGGCGCTCCAGTATGGCGGAAATGCTGCCGCTGAACATTCCCATGGCATTACAGCCGGGCGCCAGGGATCCATCGGCTTTCAGGATGGCTATCCCTTCCCTTACAATGCCATCGTATTTGGAGAACCCGCCGGAAATAATGACCCGCCCGTCTCTCAGCTGCCCGGCATAGGAGATGCCCGTACCGTCGATAGCTTTGAGCTGGAAGCCGGAATCCACACTGCCGTCCTCATTGATCATTACCACCCCGTTGGCCGGCTGGCCATTGTAATTTTTGAACCCACCGGTCAGTAACATTTTATGAGTGGTGCTATTGTAGGTGATCCGGCTAACAGCCCCATCGGCGCCAGCCTGGCCGGCATTAAAGCTTTCATCCACCAGCCCGGTAGCGGGATCGATCTTCGTAATATAATTCACCCTTTTTTTGTTAAACGTGGTAAAGCTGCCTACTACGATAAAGCTTCCATCCGGCAGACGGATAGCGTCGGTGACAAACCCGTTACCCGCTTCATACCCTTTTTTCAGGATAGGATCATAGTTAAAGGAAGAATCAAATTCTCCGCCGTGTTTCATCTGCACCAGCTGGTCGGAAATTACATAATCGTACTGGTAGCTGTATCTGGTGGACCGCTCGTATAAAACACTGGCATAGCGGTTAAAGTTGCCAAACGCAGTGTAGGTATACCGGCCCTCGTTTTCTTTATAAAACAGGTTGGTGACCCCGCTCAGGAAACCGCCTCCAAAGCTCTGAAGCTGTGCGTTGAAGATGGGCACCAGGGCCTTACTGTCTTCCGGGTGATTGTCCGGATCCGGATTTATAACATCTACGGAAGTACGCTCCAGCGCCCCGTTCCGGCCGGTAAAAATAACCAGACCGCCCAGGTTGTTGATGGTGTCGCACCTGGAAAAGGTACCGGCGATCAGGTATTTTCCGTCCGGAGTTTCTGCTACCGATGTTACCGGACCGTCAAAGCCTGTTTTGCCCAACTCAAACCGTTCATCCCCGGTTACAAAGTCGCCGTTGCCATCGATAACGGCTATACGGGACACCGCTGCATTGGCCGTAGCCGCATTCTTGTAATCCGTAAACTCCCCGTAAACCACCAGTGAATTATCGTATCCTCTTCTTGAAAAAATGCCTCTTATGGGCGCGTTCGACCGGTAGGCTCCCGGGTTAAAATTCGGGTCTATCGACACCTTCCCGGTTACAATAAAGGAAGGGCCAAAATAGTACTCGTTGTTGATCAGTATCGATGATCCGCCGGAGCTGGCGTTTTCCGGCACTTTTACATCAATGGCATCCTCCCTTACCGCCACCACTTCGGCTTCCATTTTGTTGATAAAAAATTTGAACTGCCCTTTTTTCCCATCCAGACCTTTTACCGCAAAAGTGGTTACGATACCCGCACCCCCGCTGGCAGGTGAGGGCTTGTCGCCCAAAAACTTAACCAGGGGCAAGGGCGAAGGCGGGTATACCTCAGTGGCCTTAACATCCTCCTTTTTACAGGAACCGAAAAAAAGCAATAAGGAAGCGAGAAAAAAACAAATATGTTTCATCATGTCAATTCTATTTTTAATAAACACTATTCGATCCCGGCATTGACCGCATCCAGGTAAAAATTAAAAGGATCAAAGCCAAAAAAAGCAAGATTATAAACCACCAGATCGTCGCTATTATTATCGTTATAAGCATCCGATGCATAACTGCTCAAGGCATGTACGTAGCCGTTTGTTGGCTTAATATTGACCGAAGCTACATCCACCTTTCTCCAGCTGAAATAATCGCGTGCGGCTGCTTCTGAGGGAATGTAGGCCAGCTGCAGGTAACGGTAGCCTGCATATTTTACGCCGCCGGCACTCATTTGGATCACCCCGGCATTCATCAGCTGCCCGTCGTAAGAGGAGTATACCTGACCGGAAAAGGCAGAAAGATTCTGCGGGTCCAGTTGGGGGTAATCGTTCATTGATTTGGCTCCTTTAAACAGGTACCGGCAGAGGTATTTTTTCCAAACGGCCGGTTTGATCTGCTCCATACGGGTTACCGGGGGCTTCCCCTGGAATCCGAGGATACCGTTCACTGTCTCCAGGGTGGCTCGCACCGTAGAGTCCATGGGCGCATAAAAAGTGATGGTTTCCGTATTGAATACATTTTCCATCCCAGCCATCTTTATGATCTTTATGGTGGAATCGAAATAATGCGGCCTCGACCGGAGATACTCCAGCACGGTACCATTGAACTCCGGGGACAGGGTGCCCGTATCCCTGTAATAGTCTTTTTTACAACTGCCGCCCAATACCAGCAACGCTGCCAGTACCAAATAATAACGGGTCAATATATTACGCATCTCAATCATTTCATGGTTTTTATAAAATACCTTATCCTTAGTTGAGCCAGTACTGGTTTAAGACAATATCCGGGTTATTGTTTCTTGCGGCGGGATCAATGGGCCAGGTCCAGGCGCCCGCCTTAAACTGCTCCACGGAGCAATGGAAACCATAGCGGTACTGCAGGTTGGTGATCCGTTTGGTACGCACCACATCATACCAGTACTGCGCCTCGCCCATAAACTCGCGGCAGCGTTCATAAAAGATATTGTCCAGCAGCGTCTCTTCTCCATCATCCAGGAAGGGCGTTGCACCGGCGCGGGCCCTTACCTCGTTCACCAGCCGGAGGGCCTTGCCCCGGTCGCCCAGGTGCGTAAGGGCTTCTGCCTGCAAAAGGTTTACATCCGGCAGGCGAAACACGATCTGGTTATCATCCGGGTTCACATCCTCCGCGTTTTCGTTGGCAAATACGTTTGCATATTTAAGCATAATGAATTTACCGGTGCCGCTGTACATGGTAGCGGGGTTAAACCAGGCCGTCTTGCGCAGGTCCGGCTTATCCTGGGGATAGAGCTCATACATAAAGTCGGGGATGTAGTAAATATAGCTTTCCGTAATACCCGCCCGCTTATAGGGCGCATACAGCACATTATCCGAAAAAGCGCTCCAGCCAAAGGACTCCCCGTAGTTCACATTCTGGGGTATTTCAAAAAGTCCCTCCCGGCTGCGGCCTTTAAAGATCTCCTTGGTACGGGTCAGCGGCAGCAGTTCATAAGCCTGCTTGCCCCCCTCGTTCCAGAGCTCATCGCCCAGCGCGTCTACCTTTTTATAATAAGTCTCCTGGTTGGTTTCGTCAAAAGCAGCCAGCCACATATTGATGTGCATCTGCAGTACAATGGCAGACCCCCGCATGGCCCTTACCGCCAGCAGGGCCGGGTTATCATAGGTCCAGGGCAGGCCCTTGCGGTATTGGTCCAGGTCGGCCGAGCAGCTTTTCAGGACTTCGGCCATCGGCGCCCGCCTCAGGCTGCCGTTAAAATAGGGTTCTGTGTAATAGGGTACATCGCCATAGATCCGTATCATAAAAAAGTAGCAGAGGTTGCGCATAAAGGCCGCCTCGCCCAGGTACCGGGCTTTGTCTGCATCCGACATAGAGGGGTCATCAATACCCGGGATCCGGTCAATAGCAATATTGGCCGATGCGATGGTCTTAAAAAAACGGTCCCACTGGGTAAAGCGATTGGTATTCCAAAAGTCAACACTGTAATTTACAACTGCTTTGATGTTATTGCTGGTCAGGTACCCGAAATATTCCCTTCCGCCGCCGGGGTGCACCAGGGGAGCGCCCCTCAGGTCGCCCGTCCAGCACAGGAACGGAAATTCGCCGGCACCGGAAGGCGCTGTCATATCCGGGCGGAACACGGCCTCGCGGAACAGCTCATACAACCCGTTGGTATACCGCTCCACATCCGATTTATTGCGCCAGAAATTGTTACCGGAAAGATCGCTGGGCGGGTTCAGGCTCAGGAATTTCTTGCAGCCTAGGTTGCCCAGCAGCACCCACCCGATCAAAATAATATATAAGGCTTTTTTCATCATCGCACTGTTTTTAAAATTGAACATTAATACCCGCCGCATAACTACGCGCAGAGGGATATCCACCGGAAACATCCCTTCCCAGCGAGGTAACATTTTCCGGGTTGGGTCCGCTGTATTTGGAGAAGGTATACACATTATTGGCCGTTAACGTAACCCGGAGCTGCGAAATCCCAAAACGTTGTGTAAAGTTACGATCCACCATGTACCCCAATACAATGGAGCCTATTTTCAGATAAGAACCATCTTCCATAAACAGGGTCTGGTTGGTACGGAAGGGGTCCAGGGTACCCGCCCTGCGAAAATCAAAGGGATTCGGGTATTTGGCGCCTTCAGTGCCCACGGACCGGTCCGCATTCAGGGGTTTCCAGTAATTATACTGGTCAATCGGTGTGAGCGAACCGCCGCCGCTTACATCAAAATAAAGAGGCCGGGTGTATCGCTGAAGATCAGAAGCGGTTACGGTATTCAAAAGATCCCGTTTATACACATAGGCCATATTAATGCTTAAGGAAAGCGACCGGTTCAGCATAAATTCATTTAAAAGACCGCCAAAGAACAGGGGCTCGGGGTTGCCGATGGGCTGCAGGTCTTTTTCGTCAATGATATAATCCCCGTTCACATCCGTCCACCGGGGATCACCCGCCTGGAAATAGAACCCGGACCCGATACCCAGTTGCTGGCGTTTACCGGTGGCGGGATTTACAGGAACATCGGCCGTGCTGGCATACACTCCCTGGGTATAGTACAGCAGGTTGGATATAGGATTGCGGCCCAGGCGTTTAATAACGGGAACGGACCCACTTATCCCCTGCAATAACTCCCTGCTCCCATCCGGAAGACGGGTCAGTGTGCCCTTATTATAGTTACCCGTTAACCGTACCGTCCACTGCAACGGCCTTTCCGGCTTAAAGATCCGGAAGGTAAAGGTCCAGTCAATACCCTGATTTACCAGGCTACCGGTATTGGTTGCCTTACGCGAAAAGCCATTGGTATTGTTCAGGTCAATATCAATGATCTGGTTATCGTTGGAACGGTAGTACGGCTCTAAACTCACTTCCACCCGGTTCTGGAACAACCCCAGTTCGAGCGCCCCGGTAATATCTGAGCCAATTTCGGGCAGAAATTCAGGACTGGGGATATTTCCAAAGTCAATGGTAACTGTGGGGTCATTGTTATACCGGGGTCCGTAAATGTACTTTCCATACACATTAAAAATGTTCCCGCTGGGCCGTATATTCCGTCCCCATCCCATCCTGATGCCCCCATAGCTGAGCCAGGAAACATTTTTAAACCAGCTTTCCTTGCCAAAGTTCCAGCGGCCGCTTACAGTAGGGCTTTGGGTATAGCCCCGGGAAGGGCCGTTGATGGAAGTTCCGTCAAGCCGGTAACCAAAGTTCAGGACATATTTTGACATATAGTTGTACTCTACGGTTCCGCCATAGCCATGTTGCCGGCTGTCTGTCATGTTGGTGGTTCCCCCTTTGGAGTTTCCCCCATTGGCGCCAATGGGGCCCTCGACCTGGTCATCCGGAGTTTGCGAAAGGAAAATGGTATTGGCCTTTGCCCCGGAACTTGATACTTCATTAAACATATAGGCACTTACCATGTGTGCTTTTTCCTCACCACCAAATGACTTTACATAGCTGAGCATTGTACGGTTGGTTAAGGAATAGTTACGATCGTTATAATTCTCCGCCCTGGAAGAACCATTATTCAGAAACGATGGGGTAAACCGGTCCGAGGTTCCGGAGTTGAATCCATAGCCCAGGTCATTCTGCAGCTGGAGTCCCTGCAGCAGCTGGTACCGGATAACCAGGTTGGAAAGGATATTCGACGTTTTATTATGATCCCGGATACTCTCCGAGCTCAGCACACTGTTGTTGTCTGAAAAAAGTGTGGGCGGCGGCAACAGCGATGAGGCGTTGGCCCCGGAAGCCACCCCTGTCTGAAACAGGCCTACGCCGCTTCCGTTCTGCTTGGTGCCCAGGCCTCCCTGCAGGCTGGCGATCATCTTGAATTTTTCGGTTGGCTCATAGGTCACATTCATATTGATATTGTACCGCGTAAAGCCGGTATTGCGGATGATCCCGTTCTCCTTATAATAGTTCAGGTTGGTTTTATAGCTGAATACCCTGTCCCCTCCGTAAATGGAAATATTATGCGTTTGGTTAAAGGTGTTGCCGTAAAAATATTTCTGCCAGTTGGTAGAGTTATTATAATAGGGGTTCAGGCTATCCGTTAAATACGGGATCAGATTGATCTCCTGCCGCGACCGCTCCGGCGAGGCGGTATCATAATCCATGATGGTACGCAGACGGATGGCTCTTTCCTCCGCGCCACCCAGCACCTGCCGCAACCTGGGCGGGGTGTTCATAAAGAAATTCGCAGAATAGCCTACTACCGGCACTTTGGAGCGCCCTCTTTTGGTAGTGATGATGATCACCCCGTAGGTAGCTTTGGCACCATACTGGGAGGTGGCCGTGGCATCCTTCAAAAACTCGAACGACTCAATATCTTCCGGCGGTATCAGGGATACAGGATTGATACCCGTAGACCCGGTCTGGTAGCCATACTGGTAGCCGGAGTTCACATCTACCTGCACCCCATCGATCACGAACAGCGGGGACGTAGGCGTTAACATACCGTCTGAAGACACGCCGATGCTGGAACTACCCCGGATATTGATGGTACCCATGGCGCCCGGGGAACCGGTATTGTTCTGGATATTTACACCGGCCACACGCCCCTGCAGCAGCGACATTACGTTACCGGCGGGTATATCCTGGATCTCCTTACCGCTGATGGTAACACTGGAGCCCGTTGCCAGCTCCCTTTTGGTTTGCCGCAGCCCCTGCACCACTACCTGGTTCATCGGGTTATCCTTGGTCTTCATCACCACCCGCATGCTGTCTACCACATTGCCCGCTTTCAGGGTCACTGTTTCAAAACCAATGGAGGAAAATATAAGATTCGTGCCAATGGGTACACTTACGGTAAACCGTCCTATAGAGTCCGTTTGCCCCAAATGGTTCAGGGCGGTTTCCTTCCCCCTCGATACCGTTACCCCCGACATGGGTGTTTGAGAATCGGCATCGATCACCGTTCCGCTAACCTTTACCGTGCCCTGCGCCGATGCGCGTTCTGTTTGAAAAGCGAACAGCAGTAATACAAGGCTTATGTGCACTATGGCTCTCATATCGTATAGTTTATTAATGCTCATCAACATCCTGTGCATATCCTGAAATTAATCGTTGTCAAATTTTGGATTATCCGTTATAAACGCAAATACGATCTCCCAGTTGCCGGGCTCATAAATAGCAAAGTCGAGCGCCAGCAAACCGTTGTCTGCAAAACCGCCAAAACCGAGGCGGTCAAAGGTGAACCATACACTTGCCCGGTCGCCATTCGTATTGGTATACCTGGTAGGTAAAGTAATAGCAGGCAGCGGATAGGCTACATCATAAGTAACCTCGGTGGCCGTTTTACGCATATTAAACCCATGCACCAGGTGCGCCCAGTCTGTAGTAGCAAAACGGGCCGGGTCTATGGGATTGAAAAGGGTATCCAGGAACCGGAAGGTGAGCGTATTGCCCGAAAGCCCGGGCCGGTCTACCTTACGGATATAGACCTGGATATCAAAAGGGCCCAGGTACCGGCCCTTGGTCGTGCCTTTTATCCTGATTCCGCTGGGAAATACCCCGTTGGACACCGGCTGCCCGGTAATAGCATCCCGGTTGGAGGGCTCAAAGGGCCGCTCGTAAAAAGGCTGCAACTTCAGATCCCTGAAGTACTTCCGACCGCCGGAGTTGGATAGCTCTACATCAAACCGGTACCCCGAGTCGGGCTGGGGTTTGATCAGCGCCGCCCGCGACTCCGACCACATGGTGACGGTTCCGCTATGTTCCCCGATATCAAAGAGCGGCCGGTACTGGATCTCTCTTTTTGCTTCGATCTCGGCCACTGATTTTTCGTTACCATCGTAAGCCGCCTTCCATACTTTTACCGGGAAGATGTCGGTTAATTCGGGTGCGGGCAGGCCATTCCAGCGCCGCGGGTTTACGATCTTGAACGTAGCCGGGAACGTAGTGGTTCCTTTAAAAAAGTTATCCTGGAAAAAAGTGGTCCGCCCCAAAACCGGCTGGAACACAGTGGTGGTAAACCGGCTGTTGTCCCCTACATTCTCTCTCTCCTTTGGCAGGTTCTTGCTGCACGACACTGCCAAAAGCACTAATGCAGCCAGGCCCGTCCAATATGCGAATGTTAATCTCTTGTACATATATCTTTCTTGTGTCATGATGATTGCTGGTTATTGAATTATCGGGTCTCTCCGGTTCATCGCCCTTACAAAATCGGATCCGAAACCAAAATCATGGCCCGGCGGCAGCAGGTTGATCACCGCGTTCTTTGCCTCTATATCTACCACCATGGTGTTTACACGGGTCCAGTAACGGGTAAAGATCTTCTTGGTGCTGTCTGAACCGGGGTAGCTGAAAATAACGGAGAGCGGCCCTCCGCCCACATAGCCCGAAGCATCAGAATACCCCAGCTGCAGCTGCATATCAAAGTTGTATTTCATCGTGGGCAGGAAAACACCATCGGTGGTATGGCGCAGGTCTGCAGAATGATGCTTGTCTTTCACAAAATAGCGGCATAAAAAAGTATCCAGCACAACAGGGTCCATACTGGCAATGGAAACGGGCGGCATCTGGGGCACCGAATCTCTCCGGGCTATATTGATGTTGCCGATGGCCAGCGAAAAGCTCCGGTTGTTGACCGCAAACAGGGTAAGCTCCCTGGTTTTAAGCGTATCGCTAAGGCCGTTGATCCGGCTGATGGCCAGCAGCATGGAATCATAGAGGCCGGGCTGCGATTGCAGGTATTCATAAGCCGTGCCGGCAAACTTACCCGCTGTGGGCTTATCATCACGGTAACGGTTATCTGTTTTTGTACAGCCGGCATACCCCAGTGCCAGCAACAGCAGCCAGGCGGCTCTTTTTCGCCTCAAAAATGTATACAGCAGATCCTTCATTGTCTTACAATTTTTTATTTCCAGTAGGTATTTTGTTTCAGCTCGGGGTTCCGGGTCAGCACATCCTGGGCAACAGGCCAGTAGATACCGTCATTATCCAGGAGCTTGTTAAATTCCGGATCATTCCTGCGGATGCGATTGTAGCGTACAATATCGTACCAGCGCCAGCCTTCTCCCATCAGCTCCCGGCGGCGTTCGTCAAAAATATCCTTCAGCACATCCCCATTCTCCGAAAGCGAAACGGCTTTCAGGTTACGGTTACTTCTTAATGAGTTTAAAATAGTAAGCGCCTTCCCGTCGTCGCCGATGGCAGCATAGGCTTCTGCCCTCAGCAGCCGCAGCTCTTCCAGGCGGGTAAAAATGATGGAAGAGTTAAACACCGCGTAGCTTCCGGTACCCGTACCACCGTCCAGCACCCTTATCTTTTTGAAAACCGGGATCTCCGCATTGTAGTTTTCAAAATAAGTGGTGTACAACAAAGGGGGAGTATAGCGGTTATCATAACCAAAACGGTCGTCATTACCGGCGGCGGATGGGAACAGTTCAGCGATCACATCCTTGGGCACATAAATATCCGGCAGCTGTTTCGACATGGCAAAATTCACTGTATTAGCCAGTGCCAGTTGCTCAATATGGCCGGTGATCGTGGTTTCCTTCTGGTTCTTCGGGAACCGGAACCCCAGCAACTGCCGGTAATTATCCGTTGCATCTCCCGAAAAAAGCCCGGAAGGCGATGTAATAAAGGCCACCGAACTGGCGGAAACATTGCTCTTTGAAAAATTATTCTCAATAAAGTCGGTATAGATCACCACCTCTGTATACTGTCCCTTCCAGGCGGCAATATGGGCCAGCAGGGCATAAGCTGCCAGGCGGGTAACCGGGGCGTTGAGCCAGGTGCCTTGGCCATAGCCATAATAGTTGGGCGGAAATTTTTGTTCCGGGTCCGATCCTGAATAAAGATAAGGCAGGTTATCTGCTGCAGCGATCAGCTCCTGTTCCGCAAAGGAAAGAATTTTGTTTTTGTCGGTACGGGGCAGGGCTTCAAAATTACCGCCATCACCGGAGGAGGTCGTGAATGGCACATCACCCCAGATGCGTACCATGTAAAAGTAGGCAAAGGCGCGCAGGGCCCGGGCCTGTGCAATATCCAGCTTATAATAAGCTTCGGTATACCGCTTGTCTGCCATGCATCCCTCAACCCGCTCAATAAAAACATTAGCGGCATTGATCACTGCATAAAACCGGCGCCAGTTGGCCACTTTTTCCAGCAAGGGATAGGCGGCTGTCAACTCCCCGTCTACCACTGCTTTCAGATCCTGGCGGGATACCGATCTGAAATCCCCGGCCCTCAGCTCACCCCACATCCAGTGCGCATTATTATCGGCCAGCGCTGCCCGAAACAGGCCATAGATCCCGATAAGGCCACTTCTTGCATTCTCAAAACTTTGCCAGGAGCCCTCCTCATCAGCGATGCGCGACGATTTTTTGTCGAGGATCTTATTACAGGAAAACAGGAGGCTGCCAAAAAGCACTGCAGTAAAAACAAATTTCAGCTTATATAACATTCCGATGTTTTTAATCTATTTAAAAATTTAACCTGAACCCAACGATCACAGAACGGGGCATCCGCAGTCCAAAGCCGGTATAGACACCATTGTAATCTGCCAGCTCCGGATCATCACCCTTGAATTTTGTAACAGTGAGCAGGTTGGTTCCGGTAATATAAACCAGGCTTTGCCTGAATTTTTCAAAGAACTTTGAAGGGTTCTTTGCTTTTGAAAAATCATACCCCAGCGAAACCGTACGGAGCTTGAGGAATGATGCGTTATCCAGGAACAGGTCCTGGTCGGCCCGGTAGGGCAACACAGAACTCCAGGGATTATACTGGGGATAACCGGAAAGATCCATCTTCTTTTCCCAGAAGGTTATTTCCTTAACAGAGTTGATATCATTGTTGGCTTCCACGTTCACAAAATCCAGCCGGTTGGCCGCATACTGGTTCAGGACATTACGCCCGCCCACATAGTAGAACTGGAAATCCAGGTTGAAGGCCCCATAGGTCAGCGTACTTCCAAAACCACCGGAAAGTTTTGGCATATAATTACCAGCCAGCACTTTATCCTTCTCATCGATCACATAGTCATTGTTCTGATCGGTCCAGCGCGGGTCACCCGCCTTCAGTGCCATGCCCCGGTAGCTCAGGGGCTTGTTGGTATTGGGATTCAGCGGCACTTCGTTATCGCTGGCATAGATCCCGTTGTTTTCAAACATCCAGAAGGCATCTACCGGTTTTCCTGTTTCCAGCTTGCTGGTGCCCAGCACCAGCTCCTGCAAACCATCCGGCAGCGCCGTTACCTCGTTCCGGTTATAATTTAAGTTGGCATTGAACACCCATCCCAGCTTTCCGGCTCTTTCTTCCAGGATGCTGGCGTTTACCGAAAGATCCAGTCCTTTATTATTCACCACCAGACCCGGCTTATACACCCCGGTATATCCCCATTCGGAGGCTACCGGTATCGGCAGTAATGTTTGTTTGTCATCCCGGTTATACACGGCAACACCGGCCTGTATCCTGTTGTCCAGCAGGCCTGCGTTCAACCCCACCATCAGCTTGTCGTTATAGGCCCAGGGCATACCGTACCCCACCCATCCGGAGGTATAGGGTCTTGTAAGCCCCGGTATGCCTACATAGGAGCCCATGGCCGGCTCACCGCTCCAGCCCATATCCACCCGGTAAATGGCCCCCCCGGAAAAGCGGTCGTCTGAAAGCAATTTGCCCAGCCGGCCCCAGGAGGCATTCATCTTTAAAGCACTCAGCGTTTTACCCGGTGTAAGCAGGTGTTCTGTAATATTCCATTCCAATGCCCCGCTATAGCTGGTAAACCAGCGGCTGTCCGGCTGCATAAAGGAAGAGCCATCGCGTCTTACGATCGCATTAAAGCTGAGCGCATCCCCCATTTTCCATATTGCATTCCCAAAAAAGGATACCAGCGCCGATTCCATACGGGCGGGATAATATTTAACCTGGAAGCCCTTGGGAATCAGGTAGTCCGAAGCACTGGGATCCCCATTTACCATATTGATCTTGATAAAATCATTGGGACCGTTAAAACCGGAAGCATACTCATATTTATTAACGTCGGATGTAACACTTTGACCACCCTTGATGGTGAGGGATTGTTTGGGAGAAAAATCAAAAGTATAGCCCAGGGTATTGGAAAGCAATATCCGCTGGTTATAGCCAAAATAAGCGGATACAAAATTGTTTCCCTCCAGCAGGGTGGTGGGCCAAAAAGCATCCCGCATGTTTTCGTTATAATCAAAAGCCAGGCGCCCGTCGTAATTCACTTTGCCGATATTGGCCGATAAGGCCAGGTAACCCTGTATGCTGTTGGAGATATTATCGTCCACCACTTTGCCAAACTCACCCAGGTAAGAACCATAAACGGATTTATTGGGGGTAAGCGGGTTGGTCAGGTCTGGGATATAGCCCTGTTCGGCAATGCGATCCCGGATATTGCGGTTACGCTCCCGCGCCAACCGGGTAAAATTGATCATACTGGAAACCATCAGCCATTTTACCGGGGCCACATTGATAAAGAAGGAGCCCGCATAGCGCGATAATGAAGTGTTGTCGACATCCGACGCATTCTTCATAGCACTTCCAAAGAACCGGAAATTGGCCCTTTCAACCCCGCCGGACAGGCTGAAATCTGCTGCATATACCGGTGTATTCTTGTAATAAAGATCCGTCCAGTCTGAAGGGCCATAGTAGTTGGCGTTAGTGGAGTCTCTTAAAAAAGCGGGGTATCTCAGGCGATCGTTAAGCGTGGCGTACCGGTCATAAAAAGGCGTCCGGAACTGGTTCTCGTAGTTGGCGTTCAGCGGCGTTACTTTCTCAGCCGGCACCACCCCGGTATACGCGTTTACGCTGAACGTGCTTTTCCCGGGACGCGCATTTTCTGTAGTGATCCAGATGGCGCCATTAGCCGCCATCGGGCCCAGGAAGCCCAGGGAGGCCGGGTCTTTAATGACTTCTATCGACTTGATATTGTCAGCATTCAGGATCGAATAAAGGTTGGTAGCAGGCCCTATCCGGTTAATATCAAATTTCTGTACCTCATACGCAAAGGGATTTTCCCTTATGAGGGGAATACCGTTTATAAAAACGGCTGCCTGCTGCTCAAACAGGTCTTTTTTATTCAGCAAGGGTGCCCCGATACCGTGTACAAAGATATTCTGCTCTGTACCCGGCTCGCCACTGGGCTCCTGCACATACACACCGGCTACATTGCCTTTCAGCATTTGCTGCACCGACACATACGGCTGCTTCTGAATAAATTTAAGGGGTACTTTATTGACAGAGATGTCTGCAGAATCGGCATCAGCAGCAGCAAGCGTTATACCTGCCGTTGCCTTCAGCTTTACGCTATCCCCGGCAGTAGCCGTTGAGTCCTCCTGTGCAAACACAACACAGCAAGCCATCAGCAATACCGCCAGTAACGATCCCCTTCTCAAATTACCTATAAACCCGATCCTCATATGTTATGTATAATTTGGTTATAAACAATATACACCCGCCTATTGCTGCACTCCATTTGTACAATGACAACGGACACAACAAGAGTAATAAAAAACGTCTCCTTTCGCCTGTCAGAATGTAATCGATTACACTCCGTCAGGCCCCCTCAAACATGAAGCATCTTCACGGAATAAGAAAACTTTGTAGCTGTGGCAAACAACCTGTACATTCTCTTCTTAGCTATGTTTGATTTAATAAATTGTGTTTTGCACAATTACCCGACTAAGATAGGGGCAATTTTGAATTAAAAATATTTTTTTTTGATGCAACCGTTTGCACAAATCATTTTTCTTTAAGAAAATTTTATGCAACCGGTTGTATAAGTGTTAAATCTGACAAAAAATTGATGTGGAAAATTTTTTTTTAACACTTTGAATACTTCTCATTAATTAAAACCCCCTATTGAAAATTGCTGTTCATTAAACAAGAACAGATGACAAAAGTAGCGTATGCGGGACCCCTCCGATAGCCGGATTTTAACAGATCGTGAGCGCAATTTAACAGGTTCAATTATTTCTTTATGGGCTCCTTCAGCATTTTGCTCAGGAACTCGGGCGTAATGCCAATATAAGAAGCTACATATTTTTGGGGGAGACAGGTAATGAGTGAAGGGTATTGGCGACAGAAGCTGGTATAGCGCTGTTTTGCCGTAAGACTCAGGGAGTCGATCAGCCGGTGCTGGTGGGTGGCAATGGACCGCTCGGAAAGGATGCGGAAAAAACGATCGAGAAAGGCAATCTCTTTATACAGGCGCTGCAGATCGCCGATATTGATCAATATAACCTGGCTATCGTCTACCGCATCAATATTTAGGGAAGCAGGTGTTTGCTCCAGCGAACTGCGCATATCGCTGATCCACCATCCGGGCGGGGCAAACTGCAGGATGTGCTCAAAACCATTTTCATCCACTGAATAACTTCTTAAACATCCCTCTACCACAAATACAAGGTGGCGCTGCACTTCTCCTTCCTGGAGAAAGAACTGTTTCTTCTTTACCTGTTTTACCAGGCAAACTTCCGCCAGCTTTTCTTCCTCCGCCGGCGTCAGCGCTACATGCTTCTTGATATTTTCCAACAGGAACTGCGTTTCCATGTTCATAATTTTTTTATTTTATTGAGTAAGAAGTTGTTAGTGAAAAGTCGTTGGTGAAATGTTGTGAGTGAGCAGTGACGCATTCATCCTATTAACCATTCACTTCTCACTATCAACATCTCACCATTAACTTCTTACCCTTAATAACCCATCAGCTCCTCAATCGATTGCCCCAGCCGCTGTTTTGCCAGGAAGTTTTTTTCCAGTTCTTTATTAAAAGGGACCGGCGTATCCAGTGAGGCACATCTCAGAACCGGTGCATCCAGCATGGGGAAGCAATGTTCACCAATCCACGCGGCAATTTCCGCACCTACACCAGCAGTAAGCGTATCCTCATGCAGGACCAGTACTCTCCCGGTTCTTTTTACGGAGGTACGGATCGCTTCATAGTCCAGTGGCAGCAGGCTCCGCAGGTCCAGTATTTCAATGGATATTTCGGGGTGTGCCGCGGCAAAGTCCTCTGCCCAGATAACACCCATCCCGTAGGTGATCACCGCAATATCCTGTCCCCTGCGCACCTGCCGGGCTTTGCCGATCTCAACCACATAGGGCTTATCGGGTACCCGCCCGCTGATGCTCCGGTACAGGGCCTTATGTTCAAAGAACAATACCGGGTTTGGATCTTCGATCGCCGCCATCAGCAACCCTTTTGCATCCGCCGGCGTGGAGGGATACACGACTTTCAGCCCCGGTGTATGCATAAACCAGGCTTCATTGCTCTGGCTGTGAAAGGGGCCCGCACCCACACCTGCACCGGTGGGCATACGTATGACCACATTGGCAGCCTGCGCCCAGCGGTAGTGGATCTTTGCAAGGTTATTTACAACCTGGTTAAAGCCCATTGATACAAAATCGGCAAACTGCATTTCTACCACAGCCTTCTTTCCCTCCAGGCACAGTCCTAATGCAGCCCCCACAACAGCGCTTTCGCATATGGGCGTGTTCCGGATCCTTTGTTTTCCAAAAATAGTGACCAATCCCTCCGTCACTTTAAAAGCCCCTCCGTATTCCGCAATGTCCTGGCCCATCACCACCAGGTCCTTATCCTTTTCCAGGCTTTGAACAAGCCCTTCTCTGATCGCTTCTACAAACCGCCGCTCCGTTGCGGGCATGCCCACGGTATCTGTTGGCAAACCGGTAATACCCGGTGCGGCATAAACGGACTGCAGCTCTTCCGCGGCGTCGATCATCAGCAGGCTTCCCTGTTCTGCCTTTGCCAGCTCTTCGTCGATTTGCTGTTTCAATAGTTGCCGGGTTGCCTGCAAGATATCTTCCGTGATGATTTTCTTGTTTAAAAGCAGTTGTTCATACTGCAGCACCGGATCCTTTTGTGCCCATAATGCCAGAAGCTCTTCGGGCACATACCGGGTACCGCTGGCTTCTTCATGTCCGCGCATCCGGAAAGTCATACACTCCACCAGGTAGGGTTTGCGGTAGCGGATGCAGTATTCGCGCACGCCCTTTATTGTATCATAAACAGCAAGCAGGTCATTTCCATCAATGGTTACGCCTTCGATCCCATACCCGCGGGCCTTATCGGCTATGGAGATACAACGGTACTGTTCCTGTACAGGGGTACTTAATGCATACCCGTTGTTTTCTACCAGGAAGATCACCGGCAGGTCCCAAACGGCAGCCAGGTTCAGCGCCTCATGAAAATCCCCCTCGCTGGTGCCGCCTTCCCCGCTGAATGCCAGCACCACCCGGGGCACTTCCTTCAGCCGGTAAGCCAATGCCACACCATCGGCCACCGCCAGCTGCGGCCCCAGGTGGGAGATCATGCCACAGATATAATGCTCCGGGCTTCCAAAATGAAAACTCCGCTCCCGGCCTTTTGAATAGCCCCCCTGCATCCCCTGCCATTGCATATACAGCCGGCTCAGAGGCAAATTGCGCGCTGTAAATACGCCAAGATTCCGGTGCAGGGGCATGATCCACTCATTGGGCTCCAACGCCAGGGTTGCCCCTACGGCGATCGCTTCCTGGCCAATGCCGCTGAACCATTTACTGATCTTTCCCTGCCGGAGCAGGATGAGCATTTTCTCCTCGATCAGCCGCGGGTACAGCAGGTGCCGGTACATTTCTGTTAACTGATCCGGGCCAAGGCCCTTCAGATCCATTGTCATACCACAAACCTAATGAATCGTTTTCATTTTTTTGTTAGAAGGCACTGAGGTGTTGAAACACTGATTTTTTTATTTTCATTTCATGGCACCCATAGCAACGCTGGACCAGAAGCCTAAAGTCATCTGTACTTGTGACAAACATAGGAGAGGCACTGAAGCACTCCGTTTTCTTTGACGAAAGCCGCAGAGACGCTGAAAACTTCTGCTTTCTGTGTTTTCAGTGGCAAATGCAGTTCAAAAAAATCAGGCTCAAAAGAAACAAATACGCCGATTTATTTTTAGGTTTGCTCTTATTAACCATGAATCATTAAACAGAGCTAAAATGAAAACAATGTTCCTGATGGCCTTTATTGGCCTTACCCTTTTTTCCTGTTCCAAAAAAGATAAAGTAGATAGTAGCGGCGCTCCGCATATAACAGCAATCCCCGGTTTTGGAGACAACCAGGGCGCCATACCAGGCACTGCATTTTCCCTGCCCCAGGGCATTCAGCTCCAGGGCAGCATTACGGGTGAAAATATGTCTCCGGTTTGTAAAACAGCCGGCTTTGGTACCCTGGTGGATGTGTACCTGGTCCTTAAAAACACCACTGCGGCTGCAATCAGGGTTACATTTCCTGCGGGGCTTACGCTGCTATCGGCCAGCACTGAGGACCAAAACGGCATTGTGGCGCAAAATTATGAAATAAGCATTGCCGCAGGCATTGCCTGTACCGTAAAACTGGGAGCTTATTGCATCAATTCGTCCCGGCACCCGGCCGGCTCTACATCGCGCTACACCTGGGGCCCCGTATGCAATGCCCCGGCAATTGTATATTTATTAAACCTGCTGAAGGATAAAGACCTTGATAAAGATAATGACGACGGTGTGCAGCCTTCCGTATGGATGGTCAGCGCCGATAATACAGACCCGCAATCATCCAAACAAACCTGGAACATCGTTAGGGAATTTATAGCGGGGATTCCCAATAAGTAAGCAGGCATACAACAAGTGCCGGCAATCTTGTTAACGTTCAGGTTTGCCGTGTTTTTGTTCCTATGAACAAATGGGCCCTATTTGTATTCATTTTAACCGGAGCGATTGCTTCCATCACGGGTGCAGGAAAGCAATAACCGGCAGCAGGTACTTTGTTGTAAAAAACAAAGTGTAAAAAAATACTATTACACCCGGGACCGTTTCAGGATCAACCATTGTACAATCACTTATCCGTTGCATTCCCCATGGCCAGGGTATTATATCATTGACGGAAACGCCGGAAAACCTGAATTTCCCCCATTGAACACCCGGCCACTATCGAAGTGAGATCCTGCTGTTTGTTTATGAAGCAAAAACTCTATTTTTACGAAGAAGCAATCACCGATTAAACCCTGGATCGTGCCCATCAAGAAAGTCATAGCCGTTCTGTTGTTTTTTAGCCTGGGCCTCATGGCTCCTGCACAGGAAATGGATGCAGGCATAAAACAGGATACCGGCTACTACCGGCGATACAATCATAAACTGACCCTGGGGCCCCTCCTGGTAAAAAAGAACAGCGTTTATTCCATCCGCTCTATAGACGAGGCATTTCCTTTGCGGTACTCCACCAATAATCCTACACGGCTGGGACTCTCCATTGGTTACGACTGGCTTTCTGTAAGCGGTTCTGTAGGATTGGGCACCCTTGATCCCGATTATAAAAAAGAAAAAGGAAAAACAAAAGCTGCCAATTTCCAGATGTCGATAACCGGTAAATCTGTGCTGGGCGACCTTCATTTCCAGGTGAATAAAGGATTCTATTTAAGAGGACAACAGGACCCTGATTTTGCCTCCGGTACTTATTACGTACGGCCCGATATCAAAACACAGATCTTTGGAGCCACGATCAGGAAAATATTGAACGGGGACCGGTTCTCTATAAAGGCCCCGTTTGTATACGATAGCTGGCAGCAACGATCGTCCGGTACCTTTATGATCGGCGGCGAGTTTATTTACGGAAACGCAAAGGGCGACAGTGCCTTTGTGCCGGCAAATCTTTCATCCTTATTCCCCAATGCCTCTGTAAATTATATGCGTTATATTATGTTTGGCCCCACCGCGGGTTATGCGCATACTTTTGTAGTTAAAAAACATTTATTCGTAACAGGCCTTGTATCAGTTAACGGCGATGCAGCACAAACTCTTGAAAAAATGACCACGGGGGAACAACGTACCCGCTGGTATTTTAGTCCCAACCTGAGCCTGAGAGGGGCCGTTGGATACAATACTGAAAAATGGGAGCTGGTAGGCTCCGTGATCTCCAACCGGTTCTTTATCGGCTCCAATATACAGGCTGCTAATTACCAAAATTATTCCGACCAGTTCCGGGTGGCATACCTGCGGCGTATCAATGCCGGAAAAACCATCCCCGCAGTCATCAACTGGGGGCGCAGGGCGATCAATACGCTGGGATTTGGATGGCTGCTGGATTAAGAAGTTTCAGGTTTAAGGTTTCACGTTCAAAGTTGTGGCGAACCTAAAACTTTATCCCGAAGTTTCGCATGCGCGGCAGGTTAAGGAACATAATCTTAAAGATCAATCCTGTTATAATGAACCGGAATCAATTTTATTAAAATGCGTAATTACTAGTGGTTTGTGAGGACACAAACCACGGCCCACGCCACGGTCAGTGTCCTCACTGACCGAGAAAAGAAATAATTTTGATGCCGGCTTATTATTAGATGAAGAACGGCTGCAGAAATTTCTACCGTCAATCCCGGGATTGGTGCTCCGGATGGAGGATCGTGTTTATAGCAATGTTTCATTATTGGGATCAGGCTCCGTAGGATGCCGCGTAACACGGGGGTATCCTACGGAGCCGGTTGCTTTATGGTCACTGTTCTATAAACACGCGGTGCCCATGGCACCCAGATTCTTATATACCCCTTTTATCCCTTTAATCTTAAACCGGTTTTATGAATCCTGTTAAAGTTTGCTTGACGCACATGCGAAGTTTCGGGACTCAAACCGGGAACCTAAACCACCGTCAGCTCATAAAACGCCTCCGGGTGCAGGTATTTATTGGCCATCTCCTGCAGATCGGCGGCCGTAATGGTTTTTATATTTTGTATCGAACGTTCAAAGAAGGCATTGTCCAGGTCGTTCAGCACAATGTTCTTCCAGCGTCCAATGATATGAAAAGGCCCGTCCAGGTCGCCCAGGATCGATCCCATCATAAAATTCTTAACCAGCAGGAGCTCTTCCGCGTCAACCGGCTCTTCCCTCAGGATGGCCATTTCCCGGTATACTTCTGCTATGGCGGCGGCGCTTACCTCCCGGCCGGCTTCTGTTGATATCATCCAGCCGTTATCATAACGGTTATTCAGCAGGTAACTATGAATGCCATAGGTATACCCCTTTTCTTCCCGGACATTGGCCATCAGCCGGCTTCCGAAATACCCTCCAAATACCACGTTCAACACCTGGCATTTTAAAAAATCGGGGTGATGCCGATTAAAAAAAGGCCGGGCGATCCGTATAGAGCCCTGGTTATTTTTGTCGTCATTGATCACTTCATATTTTTTTTGCGCTGCGGGATCAATACTGAAATTCCGGTTTTTTACAGCAGCGTTGGGCAGGTCGCCAAAACAGGCATCCAGCAGCTGATCAATATGCTCCGGCAACCTTCCGGCAATAAAGATTTTCAGGCTTCCGTTCCGGTAATAGGTTTCATAAAACGACAACAGATCTTCACGGGTCAACCGGTCAAAATCTTCATGGCGGCTAAATCGGCCATAGGGATGCATTTCGCCAAACAGGTATACATCAATCAGCCGACCGGCCACAAAGCTGCTCTTTTTCAGGTTCACATCCAGCTTTTGTTTCATATTCTGCACGGCAATTTCCATCTCCTTTTGCGGCATGGTGCTTCCGGCAATGATCTCTTTTACCGCAGGTAACAATTCTTTGATGTGCTTTGTAAGACAGTGCAGGCTGATCGTTGCGGTTTCCGCATAGCAGTTCCGGTTCAGGTAGGCCCCGTAATAATCAAAATACTCATTGATCTCATACGCGCTTTTAGACCCGGTTCCGTTCTTTAGCAAATGGTTGGTTACCGCGGCCTGCAGGTTCTTTTCTTCCTGCCAGTTCCCGGCATCAAACACCCATTCGATCTGCAGCACATCTTCTGTTCCTGCGTCAATAGCATATACTTTTACGCCGTTTTTCAGCGTATATTTCTGGTACGGTTGTAACTGTAGATTGAAATTCACGGCATCCACAAAGGGAGGCGCCACGGTTCTGTCCGGCATTGTATCTCTTGTTTAGACCGCAAATATACGGTTGAAGCTTCTGAAATACGGATGATGAGGAAGGGTTTACCGGAGGGCCTTCCGGTACCAGCCAATGAGCAGGTTGGCGATAAAGACCAGCTGCACTGCAATAAGCCCAGCAATGCTGCCAACCAGGACGGCATTAGCATTCCTGAAAAAAGATACCGGCTCCTCACCCGGTTCCGCCATATACCGGCGGGGCAGATGTGATAAGCCGTTGGGATGCCTGTATCCATACCACAAAATAAACAAAAGGATTACCAGGGTGGCCAGCGTGTGAAACCAGGTCAGCTTATTTGAAAAAAGGATCCTGTGGGTTGCCATATAAATGAGCCATAATAAAAAGAGAAAAAAAGCGGCAAATCCCAAAATATGCGCCTGCGCCATAACAAACATGGTATCATACAGGTGAATATCGATCCATTCCCTGTTGCTGGTAAAAAGCCCGGTAACAAATAATACAACAGCGGTCACCAGCAAAAATACGTAGGGCATTCTCTTAAGCATGTATCGATCCTTTATCCGGCAAATATAACGAGATAAAAGGACCAAAGCCCCTGTCTGTGAGAGGGAATCCGGTACCGGTGCTCAACCCGGAAAACACAGCCGGTCTTCAAAAAAACCTACGCGTCCGTTTTGCCCTGCTTTTTTCCTTCTGGTTGCTTATGCCGGTTGGGCTTATGCCTGGATTGCTGCGGGCGCCCGCCTTCTGCCTTTTTTTGCTGGGGCTGGGAAGATGGCTGCTTTGCGGGTTGCTGCCTGGGAGCCTGGGCCTGTTTCTGACCCGTAGCCTGCGAACGTTGCTGCTGCTGTTGATTTTTCTTTTGCTGGCGCTTTTTTTTGTCGGCCCGCTCCAGGCTGCGCAGGCTGATCTGGCCCACCACATCCACAAACTCCGGCTCCACCTCCACCGGCTTTGAACTGGTTACTTCCACCGGCTCCAGTTCTTCGGGGATCACGTTCTGGCGGTTCAGCGATTTTATCTTACGCACCCTTTCAATGGTCAGCGGGTACTGTTTATTACTGTCTGGCAGGGCATACCACATCAGGTTTTTGAAGATATCCTTTTTGATCAGGTAAGCATTACCCTTGGCCACCTGGATCTGGTCACAGTCGTTCGGGAATCCCTGAAGCGCATCCAGGTAAGTGTCCAGTTCATAGTTCAGGCAGCATTTCAGACGACCGCACTGGCCACTTAATTTGGTTTGGTTGATGGAAAGGTTCTGATAACGGGCTACCGTGGTATTCACAGATTTGAAATCGGTTAACCAGGTGGAACAGCACAATTCTCTTCCGCAGCTTCCAATACCGCCCACTTTCCCCGCCTCCTGGCGGGCACCGATCTGGCGCATTTCTACCTTTACCTTAAATTCCTGGGCATACACTTTGATGAGCTCCCTGAAATCCACACGACCGTCAGCAATATAGAAAAAGGTCGCTTTCCGCCCATCTGCCTGCATCTCTACCTGGCTGATCTTCATGTTGAGATTCAGCTGCTTGGCAATTGCCCTACTCCGGATCACCGCTTCCGGCTCCCGGTCCTTATTGATCCTGCGCTGGTCCAGATCCCTGTCTGTTGCCGTCCGCAGCACTTTCTTCATTTCGGGGTTTTCTTCTTTGACTCCATACTTTTTCATCTGGAGCCGCACAATTTCGCCTGTAAGAGAAACTTCTCCCACATCAAAACCGCTTACGCCTTCCACGGTCACAAGATCCCCTTTCTCAAATAATTGTAATGTTGTATTCCGGTAAAAATCCTTCCTCGTTCCTTTGCTGAAGCTTATTTCCACCACGTTGCACTGATCTTCGGTGTTTGCCATGGGAAGGTTGCGTAGCCAATCATAGGTATTCATCCTGTTACAACCACCTGTACTGCAACCACCATTACTTTTACATCCATTCGGTTTTCCACCAGTGGCGGTACCGCAATTTGAACAACCCATTCTGAATTTTTTATAGGGAGGGTGGCAGCGTGCTATGAACTTTTGATGTAATATTATTATACCAGGCCAAACAATATATTGGTCTTAATTGCAATAATAACCGGAAAGTCGACCGGTTATGATATATCTGGCTAATAAACGGCAAAAATCAAATTCACAAAACGCACAAAAACTTCAACACCCCATTTGTTTTTAAAAAATCAATTCCTCTCCTTACCAAACACCTCATTCATTCAAAAATACGATTTTGTCTTTAATGATATGATAAATTTTAATGGTAAGGGCCATAAACAGCATTTTACTATTAGCGTTCCGTTCTATATAATAAGCAGCATTATCCAGCTCCGTAATAATCGCTTCCTGCTGCTCCATACCCGTGATCTTGTTAAAACGGCCCGCAAAATCCCGGTCTTTCTCCGGATATCCTTCGCCGGCGTTCTCCAATACCTGCATTTTTAGCGCCAGTTGCAGCAGATGATTGAAATACTGTAAAAATTGCTTCTGCTTTTCCCGGCCCAGTTTACTGACCTCATCCACCCACTTTGACTGGGCTATGGGCCCTGTTTTCATAATGGCGTTCAGCCAGTCGCGCAACAGCTCCTGCCAGTCTTCATCTGCATGCTGCACCATTTGCAGGGCAGTATGATAGTTTCCCTGGCTTACAGCGGCAATCCGGGCGGCTGTTTCCTGTGTTGTATGATTGTTTTCCGTCAGGGCCATCTCAATATCCCTGTCTTCAAGCAGCGGCACTTTTATCAGCTGTACACGGCTGAGGATGGTTGCCAGTATCTGGCTTTCATTTTCAGCCACAAATAAAAATACCGTGTTGGGGGGCGGTTCTTCAATCAGTTTCAAAAGCTTGTTACCCTCGTTGCCCAGGTACTCGGGAAGCCACATGATCAACACCTTATATTCGCTCTCAAAGCTTTTTAGATTTAATTTTTTTATGATATCATTACATTCCTGTGCGGTGATATTTCCCTGTTTATTCTCTGCGCCAATAAACTGCAGCCAGTCGTAGGCATTACCATATGGGTATCCCCTTAAAAACTCCCGCCATTCTGTAATATAATCAGTGCTAATGGGCGGAGTTCCGGATTTTTTGGTAACCACCGGGTAGCTGAAGTGTATATCCGGATGGGCAAAAGCTGCTGCCTTTACACAGGATGGACAGGTACCGCAGGAATCAGCTTCCCCGCTTACTTCCGGCACCGGGGCCGGCGTCAGGTCGCCAAACAGTGAAGCGCCCTGCTGCGGAGGATTTTTGGGGGAAGCCCTTTCACAAACAATATACTGGGCAAATGCCAGGGCCAGCGACAGGGCACCACTGCCTTCTTTGCCTAAAAATAAAATGGCGTGTGCCAGCCGGTTCTCCTTCATCAGTTCGGGGAGTTCCTTTTTCAGCGTATGCTGACCAATAACCTGCTTAAACTGCATGCGGCAAATGTAGGAAGATAATACCACTGAGGCACTGAAGCTCAGAATTTTCAATATTCCCCGTATGGAGTGTCCGGTAGAATACATGTGCAAGCAGGTGGTTATGGCTCAAAAACCAATTCCTACTGTTTATATATAGTAGTAAATACGAACTTTGCACCTTGAATTTTTCTGAATATGAAAATAGAACAGATCTACACCGGATGCCTGGCCCAGGGTGCTTATTACATATCCTCCCGGGGTGAGGCGGCCATTATTGACCCCCTGCGGGAAGTTCAGCCTTATATTGACAGGGCCGCAAAAGATGGGGTTACCATCCGGTATATATTTGAAACGCATTTTCATGCCGATTTTGTGAGCGGACATATTGACCTTGCCGCAAAAACCGGCGCACAGATCGTGCTGGGCCCCACAGATGCCCACCTGGGCTATAACGCCCACATAGCCAGGGACGGGGAAACATTTAAGATCGGCAACGCCACCATAAAAGTGCTGCACACCCCCGGGCATACCCTGGAAAGTGCCGTTTATTTGCTAATAGACGAAACCGGGAAAGAAACCGCCATTTTTACGGGGGACACCTTATTTATAGGAGACGTGGGCCGGCCGGATCTGGCCCAAAAAATAGCCGGGGATCTTACCAAAGAAAAGCTGGCCGGGTTGCTGTTCGATTCGCTGCGCAATAAGATCATGCCCCTGCCCGATGCGCTGATCGTTTACCCGGCACACGGCGCGGGGAGTGCCTGTGGCAAAAATATGAGCCGCGAAACCACGGATACCCTGGGGCATCAGAAAAAAGTGAACTATGCCCTGGCCCCTGAACTGACCAAAGAGCAATTCATTACAGCGGTTACCGACGGGCTGACAGAGCCCCCCCAGTATTTTCCCCAAAATGTAAAAATGAATATTGAGGGATATGATAGTGTGGATGAAGTGCTGGAACGGGGTAATCATGCGCTGGACCCCGATGCATTTGAAGACGCGGCCAACCATACCGGCGCCATTATGCTGGATACCCGTACACCACAGGACTTTGCAAAATCCTTTATACCTAACTCGATCAATATCGGGATCGATGGCAGCTTTGCTGTTTGGGTAGGCACCCTGATCCCGGACCTTAAGCAGGAGATCCTGATCATTGCCGACGAAGGCCGTGAAGAAGAAGTGGTAACCCGGCTGGCGCGCGTGGGTTACGATTACAGCATTGGCTACCTCAAGGGTGGTATTGACGCCTGGGAAAAGGCCGGTAAGGAAACGGATCATATTGAAAGCATTTCCCCCGATCAGCTGGCCGCCATTAGCCAGCCTCATATCCTGGACGTACGCAAGGAGAGCGAGTACCAGGCCGAGCATATTGAAGGAGCTGAAAATATACCGCTGGACTATATCAATCATCATATTGCAGCCATCGACCGGAACCAGCCTGTTTACGTGCACTGCGCCGGCGGTTACCGTTCCATGATCTTTTCCTCTATTTTAAAAGCCCGTGGGTTTCACAATGTGATCGATGTACAGGGGGGATTTAAAGCCATTAAGGATTCCGGCAGGTTTAACATTACCGACTTTGTGTGCTCCACCACCAAAAAATAGATTGTTAGCCTGCCATACTTTAAGAGCCTGTTTAAAATTCATTCAGTGGCTTTATTATGGCTGTTTTGGGCTGCAACTGCGTTAAATTTTTCGCCATAGTGGCCTACCATGCCTGCAAAATTTTCCTTGTTTCGCTCCAAAATAGCTTCATAATAAATTCCATCAATAAAATTTAAACAGGCTCTAAGATACCCCGTTACAAATGACTTCAGCGATTTTGAAATAGTATCCGTAAAAAACATGACCGGCACCCCCTGAGGAATGACGAAACATTAAGCCCCCCTTAACTACCCTTCATTTCTTAATGAGTCAATATCAACCGTACATGATTCTCAATCGATCGGTTTTACTTTCTAACTTGCCCTTTTGTGCTGCAGGAGCATGTCCATAGCGTGCTCAAGGGTTCCCGCAGGGATCAGCTCACCGGCATTGACAAAGAAAATTTCGTCGGCATTTTCGATCGTATTCAACCGGTGCGCAATGATGATCTTCGTGGTGGTTGCGGGCAGCCTGTCCAGGATCCCGTCCAAAAGCTTTTCCGTTACCGTATCGATATTGGCTGTTGCCTCATCCAGGATCACGATCTGCGGTTTACGCAATACAGCTCTTATAAATGCAATCAACTGTTTCTGGCCGAGACTGACAGAATCCGCCGAAGCCGTCAGCCGGGTTTCCAAACCGGCATCAAAACGGGCAAGCAGGTCGCCCAGCCCCGCATCGCTGATCACCTGCAGTAGCTGCCCGTCGCTCAGCCGGTGCAGTGTTTTATTGCCATACAGGATGTTTTCCCGTAGTGTTCCTGTAAATAAGAAGGGTTCCTGTAAAATAAACCCGATCGCGTTGGTACGCTCTTCTGCTGTATAGGTACGGATATCACTTCCGTTCAACAGTACTGTTCCCTCTACGGGATCATACAACCTTGCGATCAGGGCTGCCGTCGTGCTCTTTCCCCCGCCTGTAGGCCCTACCAGCGCATAGGTCTTACCGCTTTGCATTTCAAAACTGATGTCGTGCAACACTTTCTTGCCTCCGGGATAATGAAAAGATACATGCTGAAATGCCATTACCGCTTCAGGAGCCCCTGCGATTGCACCCGGTTTGCCTGCTATGGGCAGGTTCGATTGCCGGGAGAGGATCACCGAGATGCGGTCCCAGGCAGCCAGCGCCGTCTGGAAGCTGGCCCACAATGCTGCCAGTTCGCGCAGCGGACGGTAAAAGAATTGCACATAACTCATAAAGCTGATCAGCAAACCAAGCGTGAACTGCCCGTTCAGGATCAGGTAGATCCCAAAGCCCAGCACGATCAATTGAGCCAGGTTGGAGAAAAATCCAAATACCGGGGTAAACAGGTTATTGGCAATACCTGCTGTAACGGCGGTTTTATAGTTTGCATCATTTGCTTGTGCAAAACGATCCCTGAAATAGTCGCGCCGGTTAAACGCTATAATGGTTTTAAAATTTTGCAACCCCTCCTGTATATTGGCACTCAGCCCCCCGTTGGCTTTAAGACTGATCGCGTTCTTTTTCTTCACCCAGGGAGAAACCAGCAGCACAAACAACAGGATAAAAACAGCAGGTACCAGGGACGCTGCCCCCAGTTTCCAATGGATCGACAGCACAAAGACAGCCACGCCGATCATGGAAAAGATGCTATCCATGAACCGCATCAGCGACTGCGAGAAGAACTGGTTCACAGTATCAGTATCATTATTGATCCTTGAGATCAGGTCTCCGGAGCGGTTACTGTTAAAAAATGCGACCGGCAATTGCTGCAGTTTATCAAATACCTCGTTTCGCAGCAGGTACAACATGCGCTGTCCTACCCCACCCATCAGTTTAGCCTGCAGGTATTCTGTGCCGGCCCATACAATATAAATACCCAGCAGCAGGGCACTGTACTGCATCAGGGGGCCATATTGCTTTTTAAGAATAAAATGATCCACAATATAGCCGATCAGGTAAGGGGTAAGCATGGTGATGCCGGCGTTCAGCACCATAACAAAAAAGGCCACCAGGAGGTTTCTTTTTTCACCCTTCATAAACCGGAACATCTTGCGCAATGCAGCGCCTGCAGAACTTTTCTGTTCCCGGTCGAGGTTATAATCCGTTTGATGATTCCCGCTTTCTTCCTGCATTCTGTTTAAGCTTCAGTGGTTTGATAATTGTTCAGACTCTGCTGGCTCTGCAGGATCTGGTTATATTCCGGGTTGGAGCGCAACAGTTGCTCATGGGTGCCTCTGGCGATCAGTTCGCCTTCCATCAGCAAAATGATCTGCTCGTAATCCTTTACCGGGTCCAGGTTCTGGGTAATAGAAACGATGGTGATGCCCGGGTAATTTTCCGCAACATTTTTCCAGATCCGCTGCTCGGTATTCCGGTCTACCCGCGCCGTAAATTCATCCAGCAACAGGATCCGGGGGTTACCTGCCAGGGCCCTGGCCAGCATGATCCGTTGTTTTTGCCCTCCGGACAAACTGAGGCCCCGTTCAGACACCTCGGTATCCAATCCCCCGGGAAGACTGTCGACAAAATCGGACAGTTCTGCCGTACGCACAGCCTTTTGCAGCGCTGCTTCCGAAACATCCGCGTTGAAGGCGATGTTTTCCCGGAGGCTCATATTAAAAATAATGGCATCCTGGAACACCAGCCCTATCTGCCGCAGCAGTACTTCCTGGTTATAGGTTTGTATAGGTACCCCATCATAACAGATCGTTCCCTGCTGAGGGTTGATCAATGTGGTTAAGGCATAAAACAACTGCGTTTTGCCGGCGGCAGTGGGACCAATAATAGCGGTACGGGAGCCCGCTTTTATACTAAAGGAAACATGATCCAACGCTTTTTTTTCACCAAACATTACTGTGAGGTCCTTCACTTCAATAGCACCTTCCAGCTGTTTCTCAAAACTGCCGCCCTCTTCGGTATCCGGGGCATTCAGTACTTCATGAATGCGGCTATACGAGGCGGAAGCCCGCGCTATCAGGTTACTCATAAACCCGATCAGCAAAATGGGAAAGATCAAAATAGCGATATAACTGTTAAAAGCGGCAAATTCTCCCATGGTCATGGATCCCGTAATAGCATAGTGCCCGCCTATTGCCACAACTGCCAGCACCGCAAGGTTGGCCGTAAATACGATGATAGGGATCAGCGTTGCGAACAATTTCAGAATCGACAGCCCCAGGTTCTTTGCCTCACCGCTGGCTTCCATAAATTTATTGTACTCCAGGAACTGTGCGTTGAGTACCCGGATGAGAGCTGCCCCCAGGATCGATTCATTAATGGTCTTATTGAGTTTGTCGATCACCTCCTGTGATCGTTTGAACAGTGTTTTTATTTTTTTGAACACAAAAACAAACGCCAGTGCGATGATGGGGATCACCCCAAGCACGATCAGCCCCAGCCGCCAGTTGATGCTCAGCAGCAGGGCAGCCGTGCCCAGGATCAGTACCACCGACGATATAATATTGACGATCGCCTGCGAAACAAAGGTCTTCACTGCGTTTACATCCGAAGTGATATTGGTCAGCAATTTATTAGGGCTTGTATCCTGTATAAAAGCATGCGTTTGCCGGGAAATTTTATCCGCAAGCTGTTTCCTCAGATCCCGGGCAACCCTTTCCGATGCATAGGTTTGCACCAAACTCTGAAAATAGGTAAGCAACAGGATCAGCACCGATACAGCCAGGAAATAGACCACCAGCCGCTGCATGTGGAACCGGCTCTGCGAAAAATCATCGATAGCCGACTGTATGAGTTTCGGCACAACCAGGCTTAGCCCGTTACTGAATAACGCAAGGACCAGTAATAAACTGATAAGTCCCCTGTAGGGCCTGAGCATGCGGAACATGCTTGGCTTTGCTGCCTTACCGATATTTGTTGTTTGTTCTGTCATATACACTTTACAGGGGCAATTCAGCAGAATTGATGCTGCTTTTATTGATAACGAATGGCACGCTTCTTTACTTTAAACCTTAACCCCGCAGGATTGCGAAATTAGAGATAAAGCCACAGAGATTCTGAAACACTGAGTTTTTTTATTCTCATTCTCCGGCAGCCATAGCAATGGTGGATCAGGAACACCTGCTTTTTGATATGCCCTCCCTCAACCGGCAGCCGGGAGGTTTTAATTCGGAAAAGTAAAGTATGCTGTGTTCCGACCGTTCGGAACGGTGCTTCAGTCGTAAACCGGCAATGAGGTCAGGGATCAGTTACGGATCTCCCTTCTCATAAAGCGCTGATACGCCAGGGCAAAACACAGCAAGGTTGCAGCCAGTAAGCCACACAACTGCGGCCATACGATCAATAGGCTCTCCCGCAGCGAAAGCGGTGTAGGAATAGCTCCTGACATCTGTTCCATCGACAGGGGCCCCAGGCTTCTTACCGAAGGCATCAGCAAAGTAGTCGTCCCATCTGCATAAAGCTGGCTGGGCACCAACCTCAGAAAGGTCATGATGGTGTTATTATAACCGGTTACTTCATCCGGCGAAAGCAGGGCAGGATCCGGCAAAACGGCTTTGATCACCAGGCTCATGATCATCTGGTAAAAGACAGTAAAAAATAACCAGATCCCGATAGCGGTGAGTGCCGAGGTGGCCGCCTGCTTAAACACAACCGAAAGCAGGATAGAAAGGTTCAGCCAGAACCCCACATAAACAATCGTCAGCACAATAAAACACAGGATGCGCAAAAACTCCTGAGGCTCTATACGCACCCCGGTAATAATAAGCCCGCCCCCGATCATCAGCAACCCAAGCGATAAGAAAAGCACGCTGATCACAATGAGCGCACCTGTGAACTTTGCCAGCAACAGGTTATCCCGGTACACTGGTTGCGCCAGTAAGCGGATCAGTGTACCATTATTCTGCTCGGCATTGACCGCATCAAACCCCAGGCCAATGCCCAGCAGCGGCCCCAGGAAACCAACAAAGATGTGAAAAGGCGGCAAGCTGTTATCGGTGATGGTCAGTAACTTCAGGTATAAGAACAGGCTGTCAGGATCCTCGGCATTCCCAACGGCTTTGGAGATATTGGACAAGGATACATACATAGACCCCAAAAAAGTAAGCAGCATCAGGACCAGTAAAATAATGAACCGCCAACTGCGTATATGATCCGCTACTTCTTTGCGGACCATCACTGAAAACGGCCGGTCGCCCACCTTCGTACTCCTGCTACTTACGTTTCCTGAAAAAAGACCTTTGAAATAAACCGCTGGATTTTTCACTGGAACTATTCTCGTTTAAATTGGTTTCAAAATAACGTTCATAAATTTCATCTAGCCCATAGGAGCGCTGCTGCACGCCTGTAATATGCATTCCCTTTTGAACAAGGAAGCGTACCAGGTCCGGGGTGCATCCTGTACTGCCCGATATCTGCAATAAATGATCATTTACCAGCACCTTCTTTACGGTTTCGATAGCCAACAGATCCGTTTCCAATGTTGGAGGAACCGGGTTTTGTACAGTCACTTCAACTACAAAAGGCTCGCGGGCAAACAGGTTGCCAGCCAGGGTGTCAATATTTCCTTCCGCTAACAGCTTTCCTCCTACAAAGATCCCCACACGGTCGCATACCTGTTGTACCTGGTGCAGGTGATGTGAGGAGAGCAGTACGGTAAGCCCTTGCTGCCTGCTCAGCTGTTTGATTAGCGCCAGGAAATCCTTTACCCCACTGGGGTCAATCCCCAGCGTAGGCTCATCCAGGATGATCACTTCCGGCTGTTTAATAAGCACATCTGCCAGGCCCAGCCGCTGTTTCATCCCACGCGAAAATGTGGCCGTCCGCTTATTCATGGCACCCGAAAGTCCTACCTCTTCCAGCATTTCCCGTGCCCGTTCTTTTACCTCAGCTTCAGCAATACCATTCAGCCGGCCTACATACACGAGGTTTTCCAACGCAGTCATATTGTTGTAGAAACCGATATTATCCGGCATATAACCAACCTTTTGCTTAACCGGTATGGGGTTTTTGGTAGCATTGAAACCGCAAACCGTGGCCACGCCTGAAGTGGGTTCGGTAAGCCCCAGCAACATCAGGATCGTGGTAGATTTGCCGGCCCCGTTGGGTCCCAGCAGCCCAAAGATCTCTCCTTTATTAATGGTAAGATCCAGGTCATCCACGGCTCTTAATGAACGGTAACATTTCGTTAACCCCTTCAGTTCAATGATCGGAGCTTCCATGATTATCGTCTTCCATATTTACGGATCAGATAATAAATGATACCGATCGCCAGAAGGATCACCAGCAATCCGATCCAACCTGATAACAGCGAGGTTTTTACTGTCATACGGAATGCCGCACTGGAATTAGCGTTTGGATTTTTAACACTGAAGTTGGTTACATAATCTCCTGCAATAGTTTTCCCGGGTACCTTCAGGGTTGCTGTTACGTCGAGGGTCTTCCCCGGTTCCAGCTGGTTGATCTTTGAAGGCTCAAAAGAAGCATCCCATTGTGAAGGCGCCTGTGCAGAAAGCTCCAGGTTATCCAGCGCAATAGTACCGGTGTTGCGTACAACAAGATGCAGCTGTGTATTGCTGCCCTCGGTTACTTCATCGCTCAGTCTTCCTGTTGGGGTACTCAGCTCCACGGCATAGGCCCCTTTTACTACGGCTTCAATAGTTAAAGCAGCGGTATCCATTCCGGAAATCGCTTTTAAAGGGATACTGTACTTACCAGGCCGGGCAACAGGCGAGGGATTTACCTCTATGGAAATGTCCTGCGTTTTGTTTGAATCCAGGCGGAACGATGCAACCTGGCTGCCTTCCACTTTAAAGGCCACGCTCCAGCCGATGGGTGCATCCGACCTTAATTCATAGATCCGGGCCTGCCGGGCGCCATTATGCAGGGTGGCATTATACCGGAAGGTTTCATTAACTGCAGCTTCCAGGTTCATTAACCGGGCCGTAAAGGCTGAACCGGTCCCTCCTCCGGATTGGGAAAACGAAGATCCCGGATAAAAAACAATTGCTGATAAAAACAGCAGGCAGCGGAATACCTTTCTCTTTCCGCCCCGAAACGAAAGTAGACTTTGTTGTGCTAACATATACATTAATAAATAATAAAATTCATTAATAAAATAATAGCGCCTCAAATATGGGAATACCTTTTTGAGTGCAAACGTTGATTGTTCTTGAGTAAAAGGTGGACTAAAATTATAAAAAGATTGGTTTCCACAAAAAAAAATGGATGAACGGTAAGTTCGCGCTTACAACTGGTCTGTTCCCGCCGGTATTATATCAACCCTACATGCACCTGTTTGCCGGAAGGGTAAGCCGGCCTTAAGTAATTTTATTCTATTGGCTTTTCACATGCGCGCTACATCGCTACGCGGGTACGATATAGTTGATGCGCTTTTGTAAAACTTCGCCGGCCAGCTTTGTACTCGGGTTGCAGAGCTTCGGCGTTGTGCTATGTACATGCAACATAGCCTGATCAAATTCCTGGTAATAAATATTCCGATAAGATCGGACCCTTCTTCTACATTCCGAAGGCAGATGCCTTCCCAGATGAATACTCAACGCTTGTCACCGGCCCTGCGCCTGTCGGACTGGCTGAGCGCCAGCCCTGCCAATACCAGTATTACTCCAAGAATAGTAAAGATGCTTACAGGATCCCGTACCCAAAGCGCTGCAATGATAATTCCGAATACCGGCGAAATAAACAGCCACATTCCTGCCTTAACAGCATCCTGTTTCAGCAGATCCAGCCAAAGCAGCACGGCCCCTATGGAAACCGGTATTGCCAGCCAAAGCGTACCACCCCAAAACGCCCAGGTATAATGGTTGGCAGGTGCTTTATAGGTAACCAGGGCTACCGGCAGCATCAACAGCCCCCCAAAAAAAGTTTGCCAGCCGTTGATCACAAACAGGTGCATTTGTCCCCAGCTCCTTGAAGAAAAATACATGGTTCCGATAGAGTAAGAAAGCATACTGGCCAGCAGCAGTACAAGGCCCCATGGCGTAACCGAGGCTCCGCCCAGCAAGGGCCAGGCCACTACCAAAATACCCAGGAGGCAGATACAAATAGCCAGGATAATGCGCAGCGGTAAGGGTTTTTTTAGAAAGAAAACGGATATAAAACTAATGAATACGGGGCTCACAGCCACTGTCAGGGCCCCGATGCTGGCGGTTACCTGCTGCATGGCAAATACATACAGACCCAGGTAAACGGTGATGTTCAGCATACCATAAATAACCAGGGGCTTCCATTCTCTTTTTTGTGGCAACGGTTTGCGAAGCACCAGGTGTGCTATTATAAGCATAATGAGAGAAGCCACGCCAAAACGTGTTACAGCAATCACGAGCGGTTGGGCAACGTTCAATGCAACTTTTGTTGCTGTTGAAGCAGATGACCACAATACGGCAAATACCAGCCCTGCCAGTATCCATTTTAACCCGTTATGTTTTTTTTGCATGTTCACCTAAAGAATCCGGCAAAAATACGGGGTTAGCGGAATAATGACGGCATTGCATTTTTCAGGCACTATGAATAACTATAGCTCCATAATAAAAAGGACGGTCACTAAACAGATAGTGACCGTCCTTTTTCGCTATTTCGAAAATCTTATTTGCCCTTCTCTAAAGACGCCCGGATCTTTTTTACAAAGTCAAGCGATACTTCAGCAGCATTTATGACCTGCTCATCCGTAAAGCCAAATTTGCTGATCAGGTTCGTAACAACTTCTGCCTTCCCTTTAGCCTTTCCTTCTGTTATTCCAATTTCCTCGGCGGTCTTTAACACTGCGTACCCGGTCCATCTATCCAAAACATCTTTTTGATATAACATAAATTCCCTCGCTTTTAAGTTAGCTACCTTTGCCATTTCAAACAGTTCTTGAAAAACTTCTCCTTATAAAGTCACCGGAATTTCTTCTAATTTCCCCATATCGCGCAGCGCATACAATCAACGCTCCAGGTCCGTTTTTATATCCTTTTCCTCAAGCTTAAAGTTCGGTAATGCTAAAAATATGAACTCCAATTTATTATAAAATACGGTACCATCGTCTTACCCTATGCAGGTATTTTCGGGGCTGGGAACGGTTAAAATTAAAGTCTGCCAGCCCAATAAAGTATACTTCCTCCAATTCAAGATCCCAATGTTTATAGCCCTTCGGCCCTTACTCATGCAGCCTGCTTGCAGTATAAAAGATAGCCCGGTCTATAAACCGTTTCTGAATGGTCCGTTGTACTTCAATGATAAAGATCTCCCCATCTGCCCCCGTGCAGGTAACATCAAAAATGGCCTTACGGTAATGCCGTGCAGGACCATTATTTTCCTGTTGATTATAGACCAGGTCGCATATTACCTTACAGCCTTTGAACAACTCGTTCAGGAAAGCGTTCAGCAACTCTTTCTGAGTTGAGCCGAATATTCTTTTAACGCCAAAATCAGTTAGCAGGTCAATATACCAACCTGTCGGAGGAGCCTCCGTTTCTTTCATAGCAGCCATGCTTAAGGATACAAATTTTCAAAATAAGAAATCCCTTTTTTACAGGTCCGGCATGCCGTCAGCGTTTTACTATATTTACAGTACCTTAAAATCATCATTTAATGAGCACAGAAAAAGAAAAAATGCTTTCCGGTGCACGCTATACACCTGCAGACCCGGAGCTGCGGGCCATGAGCACCCTTGCGCACCGGCGCTGCCAGGAATATAACCGGTACGATGCAGCGGAATATGAAGCAAAAGCTTCCCTCCTCAAGCAACTGATCCCGCACCAGGGAAAAGATCTATACATTGAAGCTCCTTTCTTTTGTGACTATGGGGTAAACATTGCCATCGGCGATCACGTCTTCTTTAACTTTAATTGCACCATCCTGGATACCATGCGGGTGACCATCGGCCATCATTGTATGTTTGGTCCCGGTGTACAGATCTATACGCCCCTGCATCCGATGAAAGCGGCCGAACGGAACACAGGACTGGAGTACGCCCAAGAGGTCACAATCGGCGATAACGTTTGGGTAGGCGGTAATGTTACAATATTACCCGGGGTACATATTGGCAACAATTGTGTTATTGGCGCAGGAAGCGTGGTCACAAAGGATGTGCCACCCGATAGTTTTGCCGCAGGTAATCCCGCAAGGGTCATCAGAACAATTCAACAATAAACCCTACATTTGCCGGCAAAAATTGAAGCAATGGCAAATGACTCCACAGAAAGAAGCAAGAATGGCTGCGAACTTTGTAAGAGCACTACAGGTATAAGAGCCTATGAAGTAGCCCCCAAAGCGCAAAACAGCGCCGACCAAACGATCTTCATCTGCAGCAAATGCGAAGCGCAGATCGAAAAAAGGGAAGAGCTGGATGCTGCGCACTGGCAATGTCTTTCGGAATCGATGTGGAGCGAAGTTCCCGCCGTACAGGTAACGGCCTGGCGGATGCTGAACCGGTTGCGGAATGAGAGCTGGGCGGCAGATAACCTGGACATGCTTTACCTGGATGATGAAACGCTGGCCTGGGCAAAGGCCACCGGGGATCATGAAGACGATGGCACCGTTGACCTCCATAAGGACAGCAACGGGAACATATTGCAGAACGGGGATACCGTAGTACTTACCAAAAGCCTTGATGTAAAAGGCTCTACCCTGAATGCCAAAATGGGCACCGTTGTAAAAAATATACGGCTCGTAGAAAACAACACCGAACAGATCGAAGGAAGAATTGAAGGACAAACCATCGTGATCCTTACCAAATACCTGCGCAAACAAGGAAGTTAGAACTCTAAAATACCCCACTTAAAATATTAAATTTTAAAGTATTTAAGGCGCTGACGGTACAGTTCCGGGAACCGTCGTCTAATCATGTAAAACCAGTTCCATTGCTGCATTTTACATTTAAAATTTCACAGTTGATACTCCCCACCAGGGACGGCGGCCGGTTAACGAATGCTTCCTTTTATACGCACATCATCGATACTAAACGTGCCCCCCGCAGATTCGCTGTTGAAGCCATAAAAACGGACGGTCACCGGCTCCGTCAGCTCCATAAATGCGGTACCCATTATCACTGCGCATCCTGTATTATCGGTGGTTGAAGCATCGCTTACCCGGAAGGTATTTTCATCTGCTACCTGCACATTTTTATTCCCCGGATCCACGGCAACGGGGAGGTTCTGCTTAAACCGGTCCCTGCCGGAGCGCACCACTACCTGCCGCACGCCGGTACCAGAGCGCCGTAAGGTGAAGCTTATTTGAAAAAGATTCAGGAATGCTCCGGGCGAAGGTCCGATCGTTACCTCATAATACCTGCCGTCATCAACAGCGCCACTCAACACATCCGATCCATTGATGGCACCCGTGGGCCATCCACTGAACGAAAAGCGCCCGCCGGCAGTAGCATGATCACCTACTCCAACCGCCTTGAAAGGTGCAATAACCAGGTTAGGGATCTCCTGCAATGGCGTTGGGTCCGTAGCTCCTGTTTTGTCAGATACTCCTGTAAAACTGAACAAAGCCGTAAACGGCACAGCAGGCACAAACCCGGTAACATCATCCGTATTCCGCAAATAAAACTGCGTGTTACCATTATTACTCCCTGCAAATCCTGTCCAGGACTGCGGTCCGGGAGGAAGAAGGGCGGATGCGAAAACAGCTGCCTCCTGCGTATATAGCCTTATAACATCGCTGGCATCCTGAAGCGCATGGATCCCTGAAAAAAAGCCAGGTTCAGCAGTTGCCTGAAAAATGGTGATCAGTGTTGATTCCGGGTTCCTGGCATCACCCAGGGGCAATTCCAGTGCCGTATTCAGCTCCTGTATTGTTCGAACGACCGGCACAATGGTACGTCCTGTTGCTGCAGGTGCCGGCTGTTCGAAGTTTTTATTCATCTTTAGCTGCAATACGCCCCCGTAGTTGACCAGAGAGTCTGCATCGCTGAGATTTAAAACAACAGAATCCCCGGTATGATAGGTGACGGCGCTTCCAATATTTATCATTAGCCCGCTGCTGCCGCTTTGCAACACCACCCATCCAAAGGGGATATTCCCGGATCCCGCATCCGAGATCACTGTGCCCCCCACGGCATAACGATCCAGGGCAATGGATTCTTCTTTATATCGTTGCCTCAATGCAGCGATTGTTATGGGTATTGCCGGCCCCTGTCCGCACCGGGGCTGCAGGAATTGTACATCCCCTGTATCCCGTATAAAAAGCTGCTGCGTCTTATTAAAAATGCTGTAAATACCTGTAATGGTCCCGTTTCCACCAGGTATTTTTAATGCAGCAAAACTGGCATAACTACTGTTCCGTAAAACGAGGGATTGTTGTCCGCAATCGCGGAGGGTAAAATTCACTGCACTTACCTCCTTTCCGGGATCTGCATAGGTTTGGGAGGTATCCCGGACTGCAAACTGGAAGTCCTCCAGTTGCACCAGCATGCTTTGTAAAGGATCCTTTATATTGGTTGAAAGATCTGCCGGTGTGATCAGTCTGGGCACTACGGTATTGCCAAAAGAGCCTTTGACAATGAACTGGTCGAACTGCACAACCGGTATGCGTCCAAGATTCAGGTATTCCCCATCGCGCACAGAATCCAGGCCCAGCTGGATCGTTCCCCCATAATCGCCCAGCATCATTCCTTTTAGCCTTACAAAAACCCGGCGGCCAACCGGATACAAGGTATATACGCTATTTCCATCCAGCAACACGGGGATTGCAGCGGTTGCATCCTGTATCACGATCTGCTTATAAAAATTACCGGAGCGGTCATTGGCGGTTACCACACCTGCAATCGTTATATCATCATAGATCTTTTGAAAAATGCCATATCCCTGGTAGCGCTCCTTCAAAGCCGCGATGGTCATATTGACCGGTACTTCCGGATCCATATTTACCAGGGGGGTGTCAAATGTTTTATTACAGGAAATGATCAGCACTGCAGCGCGGACCAGGATTATGCGGAGGAAGGAATAGTATGTTTTCATAAAAATGTTTTTATTTTTTGCGACAATACGGGTTAGCGGCCCTGGTTTATTTAAACCGGAACATAATGCTTGCATAATAATTGAGCCCATATGCATAATAGTACTTGGGGGGGAACCGGCTGGTATCCTTGTCTTCCATATCAAACCGCAACTGTTCAAAACCACCGGAGCGGATTTTTGTATTATTCAAAAGATTATTCACCCCGATACTGAGCACCAGGTACATGGGCTTTTTATGAATATTGAAGGACCGGGGCAGGCGTTTTGACCAACCGGCAAAAAGATCCAGTGTGAACTGTGCGGGGAATTTCTCCTGTACGGTCATTTGATCGATCAGCTCCTGAATGCCGGGCGAAGCGGGATCTGCATCGCCAATAGCAGCAATTGTCCTCCGGATCGGATTGATGCTGAGCCAGGCGTTATCGAAATAATTCCCCGTAAGGCTGATAAACCAATATTGTGGCGACCGGTAAAAAAAACCCGCGCTGTAGGCATCTTGCGGAGTAGAAGGCACCCGGAAATTCTTCAGATAGACCAGCTGCTCTGCCAGCACTACCGCACTATTATCTGCAGTAACAACCGCATTGGGGCGGCTATCATAATAATACCTGCCCGTTGATACCGCCCCGTTAAAACTCAATGCTGGGCCCAGCCTGATCTCTGCCCCCAGCTCTCCACCAAAGTACACTGTATTGATCCCGCTCAATGCATAATTCACAAAATTCCTGTATTGATCATGATAGAACGTCATTACATCATAAGCATCTTTTATCCGGGTATAATACCCCGTAAGTCCTATTTTCAACCGGGGGCCGTTTAATTTATATCCAGCCTCCGCCAGCCAGGTCTTTTCGCTTTTAAGCAGATCCTCCTGCATTGTATTCCGGGTCCTTGGTGAAACAAATACATTGTCAAATAAGGGTGGCGTTCGAAAAAATCCGCTGTTCAAAAAGAAGTAATTCCGGCCATTCAATTTGTAGGTTCCTCCCAGCTTCAAACCAGGGCTGATAAACCGCTGGTGAACAGAAGGTCCGTAGGAGTTCTCAGGAAAAAGACCATTCCGGTTCAGCCCGTACCGGTAGCATTGAGCCCCGGCGGCGCTGGCTCCAAAAAACAGATCAACCCGGCTCCAGGTAATAGCCAGCTGTACCCAGGCCATCAGGCGGCTCATGATCATCTGGTAATGATAGCCATATTGTTCCCCTGCTTTTTTAAGCTGATCCGGATGATCCAGGTCATTCTGTGCAGAGCCGGGATCATTGGGAAAATCCCGTTCCGCAAACTGGTTCACATTCAGCCAGAAATCGCCATCCAGCAGGTCTTTCACTTCCTGGTACTGCCGGTTCTCCTGGAACTGATAACTGAGGCCAGCAGCCAATCCTATCTCGTTAGAAAGTTTTGTATTGTATACAGAGCTGCCAAGATACCGGCGCAGATCAGTTACCCGGTTGGCTATGATATAAAGCGACCGTTTGCCAACAACATCATTCCCGGGAACTCCTGCGGCATTGCGGATGGTCACCCGGTTTGCCCGATTCACTTCGTACAGACGGTCCCAATTTACCTGCAGCAGGCCGGGGGTACCGGATAATAATGCCCGCAAGGATTCGGCAGCAGCGGGCTGCGTTGAGGCGTAATAACCAGGCAGGTAACGGTAATAGTCGGGGCGCGGGTCCGGCGCATTGTACCAGTCAAATCCAGAAAGTTTTCTTTTTCCAGAGACGTAAGCCAGCGTGGTCATCCAGCTTGTTTTAGTATTGGGCCTGTGCTCGTACACGACCATAAAAACAGGCTGGAACGTGGTTGTTACCGCAGCATTCCGTTGCTTTCCGTTTTGATAACCCCAAGAAGGATTGTAAAAACGGGTACCCGCCAGGTCCATCGCCTCCTGCACGCTTGCCGCTTGTCTTCCGCTTTCTGTAGGCGCACCAAAAACAATGGCAGAAAAAACATTCCGGGAATTCGTCCTCTTATCAACCGCGGCATAATAGCTGAGGCTCCGGTAAAAAGTGCCCGGTACATATCCCTCTTTGGCATACCGGGTACTGAGCATATAACTATAAGCCCAGCCTTTTCGATTAAAACCGGAACCATGTGTCAGTAAAAAACGATGCCGGTAGTTCCTGTTCGAGGCAGCATATCCTGCCTGTGTCTGGGGCCATTGAGCACCTGCCCGCATATCAATATTGGTATTGAGCCCTGGTTTGCCCGGGGTAAAATCGGCGGCTTCTAACCCATAGGCATTTTGCCGGACACGCATTATATTGGTAAGCCCGGACCACAGGGCAAAAGAAGGAACACCATTATCCAGACCGGTAAAATCCGCACCATTCAGATAAACAGCGTCTCCGTTACTATAGCCGCGGAGTCGGAAGCGCATTGGCGAAAAGTTGAAAGCAGCTGCAGCCAGGAAAGGATTTCTGCCAGCCGCAAGTACCGATGAAACTGTAGTACTGCTGGCTTCGTCCGGATCTGCTTCATCCAGACTGATCACAGGCAGTTGTTCTGCAACTTCAACTTTCAGCGCGCTGATGAGCGAATCGGTTTGCGGAATGGTATCTCGGGCGGTTAAAAACGAAGGGGACTGCGCATTCCCGAACAGGTACACGAACGCAAGCGTTAGGGTGATGGTGGTTTTCATTTGTGATCGTTTTTGATAGGTTACTGTAAATATAGCAAAAACATTAAATATTAAAAACTTTTTATTTGAAAACATTTTCCAATCTTTGTATTGGGAACGGCGATAGACGCTCATACAAAGGCCACAGACGGATTTTAAAAAATCTGTGCACATCTGCGGAATCGGTGAGAGAAAGAAACGAGGAACAACTATCGAAGACACCATCCCTCACGGATTACACGGATTTCCACAGAAAGACTTCAAAAATCTGTGTACACCTGCGGAATCGGTGAGAAAAAGAAACGAGGAACAACTATCGAAGACGCCATCCCTCACGGATTACGCGGATTTCCACAGACGGATTTTAAAAAATCTGTGCACATCTGCGGAATCGGTGAGAGAAAGAAACGAAGAACAATTATCGAAGACACCATCCCTCACGGATTACACGGATTTCCACAGAAGACTTCAAAAATCTGTGTACACCTGCGGATTCGGTGAGAAAAAGAAACGAGGAACAATTATCGAAGACGCCATCCCTCACGGATTACACGGATTTCCACAGAAGAGTTCCAAAAATCTGTGCACATCTGCGGAATCAGTGAGAAAAAGAAACGAAGAACAACTATCGAAGACGCCATCCCTCACGGATTACGCGGATTTCCACAGACGGATTTTAAAAAATCTGTGCACATCTGCGGAATCGGTGAGAG
>NZ_FMZO01000040.1 GCF_900101395.1 Niabella drilacis
CACTGCTGTACACCTGGCTGTTCAGGTAATCCCAGGCCAGCAGCTGCTGCTCCGTCGCACGCGCCTCCAGCGCCACATTAAAACGGCTCAGATGACGCCCATACACCAGCTCCGTTTTCTTCTGATCCCGCGGAGGACCCACTACCAGGCTCCGGCCATCCCAGAACAGCCACTCCCCATACGTACCCGTCAGCCGGTGCAAAAACTCCCAGGCCGTTTCCTTATACTGTACCGTATAGGCCAGCGTCTCCCCATACAACGGTTGTACCTGGGGCTCCAAAAGGTTCTGCGGAAAAAACTTCAGCACATCCTGCGCTATATTCTTCAGCGCTTTCTTCTCCCAGCTCTTGCAATGAGGACCACTGTCCAGAACGATCGTAGGGCTGTAGCCCGTTATGATCACATCCCCGTGATGACCCGTAAAACGAGCCGTCTCCACTCCCGTAATGATCCCGTTGAACAACACCGTGCCTGAAAGACCCACCCCGCTGATACGCGCGCCAAAACTGCCGCCGATCATCTCTTTGGAGGCCGTGAACATACCCGACCTGCCGTCGATCGACTCCGCAGGACAAACCAACGTAAACTGGTGATGAGCAAAAATGTTCTGGATAAGGGAAAAAGAGGTAAACTGCATTAACGGGCTCCCGTTTATGCTAAACATAGGTTCGGTTAGTTGGGCCATACTCAGGGTTTTTCTATGACGAAATAAGGTTAACGCTCGGTTCTTTCTTCACATGCTGCCCTTAAAGATATAGCAAAATTTTAATATAGAAAATATTTTTTATTTATACGCTCGCTTTTTCCCCCCGCAAGTTGTCCGGCTACGGGCGATGGGTATACTGCCGGCATTGCAGTTTCAGGGCCGGGAAAAGGCCGGGGCTTCCTGTAATGAGAAGGGCTGAGCTATTAAAGGTACGTACACAGGATCGTACTCTCAGGCGGCAGAAGCCCCCTGGAGTCAGTACAGTTTTCTGCTTCCTTGCAGGGAAATGTATGCTTGGCGATTAAAAAAAGGCAGCTCCCGTAGCCGGAAGCTTTATAGCATTAAGAACAAATAAATTAAATATGTACGCAGGGTTATTATCTTCGCTTCGCAAATAAACTATCTCTTTATGAATACTAAAAAGCGTTTAACCCTATGTTGCACAATCTTATTAGCTATACTTTCTCTTGGTTGTAAACGAACGGAGATATCAAAACCAGCAGATAAACATATTAACAGTGAAAATTATAAATTATACAAATTGTATGCAGGTTATTCAAACAGCTTTATATTGAAGCCAGATGGAACTTTGTGGGCTGCAGGCGAAAATACGGTTTGGATGTTTGGTACAGATAATGAGGGTGGGGTGTATACCAGTCCTGTTAAAATACTTGATGATGTGTCAGAGATTTCAGTTGGTGCCGGGTATTTGTTAGCAGTAAAGAAGGATAAGACATTATGGATCTCTGGTTGGGATGCATTGAGTATGCAAACCTATAAGCAATTCACCAAAATTGCTGACAACATAATCAGCTCGAAAGCCTTTCACGCTCCTGCTACGCCCATTGGGATTGCATTAAAAAGCGATAATACATTATGGGTTATACATACGACTACCAGCTCCGCAGGATATCAGTTGCAGAAAATAAAAGACAATGTTATAAAAATTGAAGCAGGGGAACAACATGCGTTGATTCTTACCAAAGATAATACGGTATGGGGATATGGAAATAATCTCGCTGGCCAGCTTGGAGTCGGCGACAATAATGCGGATGTTCCTAACGGGTATGCCAACTCGCCTGTAAAAATAATGGAGCATGTTCGAGATATGGCTGCAGGATTTTTACATACGCTGATCCTTCAAGAAGACCACTCAATTTGGGCTATGGGGTCTAACGGCAATGGGCAATTGGGTGATGGCACTACTGTAGACAGGACTGTTCCCGTTAAAATAATGAATGAGGCCATTAGTATTTCCTGTGGTTATTACCATAGTCATGTTATTAAAAAAGACTTTTCCCTTTGGGCTATGGGGAATAATTATAGAGGGCAATTAGGTGATGGCACTACGATTGACCGAAGTACCCCTAAAAGAATCACTGACAATGTTATAAAAGTTAGCGATGGCTCACTACACACCATTATATTAAAATCAGACAGCTCTTTTTGGGTTACCGGCTCGAATGAATATGGGCAATTGGGAATTGGTGAATCTGGATTAGGGGCAGGCAACACCAATTTCAGTAGCACTTTCATCAAAATGAATATAACTAAATAAACAGGGAAATATTTCACTCTTTGTGTCGCAGAACTGTCGAAAGAGAAAAATATACAGCCCCTCACAAAAGTTAAAAAGGCCGGCATCTTTTATGTTATCACTCCCGATTCATTGGGCTGCACAAGAGACCTAACAGATCAATAGGGCCCGGACTTAATATTCTACAAATATCACCCTATTTCAAATTAACAGGTAATATCATTACAAGGGAAGCACTCTTACATGCTCTCAGAACGCAAAAATGAACAATCAATGATGCGTAGACAAAAAAGGGCATCAACCGGTATCAAAAATGTCGTGCTCTTTTGCCCTGGTACCCGAAGGATATTGATCCGAACTTGCCAGATGATATCACTGGTGCCGGTCGCCCTTTTTCTTATAATATTTTTTCTTACCCCCGCTGCCCCCACCCGGGCGGTTTTGCCGGACAGGATTGTATACGGGTTGTTTACCGAGGTGCTCAGGTATGGTTATTTTGTCTACTTCCCGGCCGATCAGTCTTTCGATGGCCATAAATTTCCGCTGATCTTTCTGGTTCACCAGGGTAAAGGCGCTGCCTTCTGCCTCCGCACGGGCTGTACGACCAATACGGTGCACATAATCCTCTCCGGCACGTGGCACATCAAAATTAATGATCAGATCGATATGATCAATATCAATACCCCGGCTTAGAATATCGGTAGCTACCAATACCGGAAGGCTACCGCTTTTGTACCGCATCAGCACATCATCCCGCTGCGCCTGTTCCAGGTCGCTGTGTATTTCACCAGCCTTGATCCCTTTTCTGCGCAGATCGCGGGTCAATTGTTTAACATTGAGCTTACTGCTGCAAAATATAAGCACGGCCTTGTATTTTTTTGCGGCCAGCAGGTGCTGGATCAGCGGGATCTTTTGTTCATCATACACCATATAGGCCTGCTGCACGATCTTTGCCGGAGGCTTGCTCATGGCAATGCTTACTTCCACCGGGTTGTGCAAAATATTTTGTGCCATCTTCTTTATTTCCGGCGGCATGGTAGCAGAGAACAGGAGGTTCTGGCGTTGTTTTGGCAAATGGTTCACGATATACATAATATCACCATAAAAACCCATATCCAGCATGCGGTCTGCCTCATCCAGCACCAGGCATTGCAGGTGCTCCAGCTTTACATAGCCCATTTTCATGTGCGCCATCATTTTGCCGGGTGTGCAGATCACAATATCGGCCCCTGCTGTTAAGGCTCTTTTTTCCGCTATAAAATTATTACCATCTCCCCCGCCGTATACGGCAACAGAGCTGACATCCGTAAAATAAGAAAGGCCATCCAAATGCTGTGCGATCTGTACGGCCAGTTCCCTTGTAGGCACAATAACGATGGCCTTGATGCCATCCGTTCCCGCAGAAGGGCCTGTAAGCAACCGGTTGATCAATGGCAGCAAAAAGGCTGCGGTTTTACCCGTTCCCGTTTGTGCAAAGGCCAATACATCCTTTCCTTCCAGTATATGCGGAATCACCTGTTCCTGTACAGGGGTTGCCTGCTGGTAATTGGAGGCATCAATACCCTCCATCAGACGTTCGTCGAATCCAAATTCTGTAAATTTCACTTCCTGCTTATTAAAAAATTAGGCTGCAAAGATACTGGCTTTAACGCATTGAACCGGGTTATTTGCCCTCAAAGTATGCTGCGAAGCCGTTTTTACCAGAAAGGAGGAAATAAAAAGCGAAGTATCTCCATTTTCCGCGATTACAGCTCCATACCAATATACCGTTTTACAGAACCGGAACAGCTGATCTTGTTCCCGGGGCTTTATTTTTTGAGAAAAGCAACCGCATTGCTATAAACGATCTTTTGCTTTTCCTGCGAAACGGGGCCAGCGGGCAACCAGGGTTAAACAGATCCGGCCGTATAAAGGAATCCATACAGCCATTTTGCTCCCATCCGCCAGATGGATGAATCGTAGGCCAGTTGCTCCAGCGTCTGCTCTGTAATAATAAAAAGGCCCATCCATCTGAGCACCGGGTGTATGGCCCCATACTTATAATACTCCCAGATCCATGCAATCACAATCAGGCTGTAAGGCAGCACCAATGCGAACCAATATTCCGGATACGGCACATTGGGAAAATAATGCCGAAAGCGGAACCATGCCGGCCAAAGCACTACTACGGTTGCCAGTAATAGATAGCGCTTGTGATAGCTGCTTCTTTTCCGGTTGATGATACCTGCACAAACAAGCCCAAAGAACAAAACAGCACCGGTTATCACCCCCGGCAGGTCGTTATAACCTGATGGGGTTATCCCGTTTGCCAACTGTTTATCTACCGTATAACGCCCAACAAAAAACAACGTGATAAAAACGCCCGCAGCGATGATTATGCCGGCAACACCAAGCCGTTTATGAAGTATATAGCGCCGCCGGTGGATGCATATATTTTGAACAAAAAACAAAATAATCCAGGCAAAAGCGCATACGCCATGTACATGCACCACAACCGGCGCCTTAAAATCCCCGGTTGACAGGGGCAAAAAAAATGTTTTTGCAAAACCAATAAATGCGGCCAGCACTCCTGCTATGGATATCATCAAAAAATAAGAGGGCCTTTTTCTTAATGCAGTATCCATAAATTTATTTTACAATTATTGAAGCCGTTACGGATTCATCCTTTTATCATCGTTTTTAAAACCTTCTGTACGATCTCCGATCTTCCTATCGGCTCTAAAAAAAAGTTGAACACATTTACCGCTGCCGCCACGCCAAAGAAAAACCAGGGTTGAAAGGGGCCAAACTGCTCAGGTGCCATCCGGGCCCTTTCCGTTGTGGCGATGTCCCGGTGCATCATGCTAAAAGCGGTTAAGCATACACCACCGGCAATAAACATTCCAATGATGCCATTGGTCCTGTGCTTCGCCAGTTGTCCATGGGTGGCGTAATACGGCTGAATGATCAGGTACAGGTACCAGACCGTGCCCGTCCAGTAATGCACATCTACCGCCCAGGCATTATCTGAAAAATCGCTCCAGTAATCTCTGAAAATACCGAATTGCATAAAGAGCATCGGGACCACCATCCGGCGATACAGACTTTTGTACTTATCCATAAGCAATTGGATTTACAAGCCCCGCTTTTTCAGCATTTCACACCAACCATTTATTCCTTCTTAATCTTTCCAGGGGGGATCGAACGTATACGGCTGCCCATCGGCTTTTACCATCTCGTTAATTTTGTAGATCGCAAAAAAGACAAACAATAATAACACGATTGAGAAAATAAGCATCAGCCAATAGCCTCTTCTCAGAGCTACAACAATTTTATCCGGTTGTTCCGGGATATATTTTACGGGGATGGTTTGACCGACCTGGTACTTCTGGTGCTTTGTGACAAAATTTGCCTCGTGATACTGACCCGGTATAATACTTTGATAGCGGGTATGCACCCGGTCCGTTGCCGGCCCCCGCTGGTACCGGGTTGTATGAATATGGATAACAATGCCCGTAGTCGAAATCCCCTCCCTTCTGATCCGTTCCTCTAACCGTATAAAGCGGATCGTTTTCCAGAGCGGAAGCATCGCAATTAAGATCATAATGATATACAGGATAATCATGCTTATGGTTCCTTTTATTATTGGGGAAGCTCACTTTCATTCATTCAAATTGTGGGCATACGATCGCGATCTTTGTTTATAGCCTATGGAACAACTGATTGATTTCATTCTTGCTAAGCCGCGCACGACCTTTATCTGCAGAAAGCATGATGGTCTTTTGCGGGTCAAGATCCGTTATTTTATACACCGTTACCTTTGTTTCGCCGAGGGTAAACACCTTTATATATTCCTTGTTGCTCCAGTTCTCCTTTTCAAAAAATGAGATTAGGATACCGTAAAGCCCATGCAGCGTATTGCCCCTGCTGTTAAAGCGGATGCTAAAAAAGCTTTTCAGTTCTTTCCGGTCGTCCTCAAGCAAAAGGATAAACGTAGAATCGGCCGCATGCGCTCTATACTGAAGACTTGCTTTGGTCAGGCCCATCCGTTTAACCTGTCCGTACACGCGCCACTTCTCCCCATCTGTACGATGTTCTGTAAGCTGTGCCATTAAAACTGCCGGGAACAGTATAAGCAGTCCGGTCACTATCGATTTAAAAAGAAGCTCCATATGTTAAAGCAGATTGGGCAACCCTCAGCACGCCATTTTACCCTGATACCAAATATACGTCATCACCTGGTTCGGCGGCATCGCCTATTCTGGCGAGCCTATTGTGCCGGCAGTAAGAGGGTATTTGTTACAGTCCTCTTCAATAAGAATGCCTGCCCGGCTAACAGCCGTGGTCATTGTGATGGAGATTGCGGCGGGGTCTTGTATCGGGATACCTATACGCTTATACACACAAAAAA
>NZ_FMZO01000023.1 GCF_900101395.1 Niabella drilacis
CAGATTGCCAAAAAAAACACAAGAGGCGCAGAAGCTGATCGATTATTATGAATCCAATAAAACGAGAATGAATTATCCGTTATACAAAACGATAGGTGCAGGGCTTATTGGTTCCGGCGCTATCGAATCGGCACACCGAACGGTTGTCCAAAAGAGGCTGAAGCAATCCGGCCAAAGATGGAGCCGAAATGGCGCCCAAAATATGTTGTATCTCAGAGTAACGAAGAAGAATCAACAATGGTCAAAGATTGTAGAACTAACCAAAAGGGAGTTTGTTAAGAATGCTGCATAGCGAAAATTTGAAATGCACCCACTCTTCCTTTTCTACATCTACTATGCTTGTAAATTTGCATTATTCCAAAAACCAACTATACCCCTCATGACCATTTAAAGCCTGAATAAAGCCCTCTGTTAATTGGTAGGAGTTTACTGTTCTCTCAACAAAATTGTCAATGTAGCTGCTCTTAACAGCACCTGTAAACAAATTATACATTTTCCATAAATCGATATTACCATTTGAATTTGATGCAAAATTTTTATCTTCAAAATAGGCTTTGGCTATTGCTCCTAGCTGGCCATCATTCATCGCTAAATAGGGGATTGCAGTTTTTTCCTTCTTTGGCAGGTAATGGTATAATTTGGCCTTACCTATAAACTGACAAAATTGGCGTTGAGTTAACTCATAGTCAGCAAAACTGTCAAGCTTGGTAAGCATAGCATTAGCATTGAAATCCAGAAATAGTGGTACAACTTTGGAAAGTAATTCATCAGTGCTACTTGCTCGAACTTCTTCTGCATATCCATCTGTAGAAATACACATATTGCAACAAACCTGATTCTGAAAGCCAATGAAAACTTTGAATTTTTCCATTGTCTTTTTACTATATAAGTTTTCTTGGTTATATGCCCTTACACCACCTATACTTAATATCAGTTCATTGCCATTGATGATATTTGTAATACTTTTTACTTCATAAATAAACGCCATTCTTTCATAGTAGGTTGTTTTCTCATGTTCTAATAACTCTTTAGCAGGTTTCCCAATGGCTTCAGGAATTCTTCCCCTGATGTCGTGGCTTATTCTTAATTCAGGTTCAGATATAGATTCCATTGGGAAAACCATTTTTATTGCTTCAAATACTGTTTCAACGAATTGATGATGACTTATTGTTGTCTCGTTATCCTTTGAGAAGACTGGTATAATGCAGTCATTAGCTAAATGTGTGAGGCTAACCTCTTTCGTGTTAGCCTCAATAAATGATTTGCTTTTGTTTCTGGACTGATCACTATCAAAAGAAATGTTATCCTGATCTGTGATTTGTGGTATTAACTGAAGTTCCATTTTTACTGAAATTTTGTGGTTGAATAATTGACTTTGATTCTAAGAATAGTTTTTTTGTTGTGAAATGGCTTAGTAACGGCTCCTGATACTGTGGGTAATCCTGATATAGCTTGATAAGTTCAGATACAGATTTACGGCTTTCAATTCTAGTCAAAAGTTGTTCTGACAAATCCATATTGTTTTTGGCCCTATCTGAAATAGGCGTTCCTGAATTGCACCAATCTATTATTTTTTTTCCTGTTTCAGTTGTGATAATAAATTCAGGTTTATCAGTAAATAAACCAGTTCTATCTTTGGACGCCTTTGCTAAGTGTTTATCATTGATAATTTCTAGGGCAATGGTCATCTCATATTCGTAACCATCCCTTATCTCATCATCAAGACCAGCTTTTTCTACTCTAGTTTTACTACCATCTGTAATCATATTGTAGCCCTGCTTTTTCCTGTTAGTAGTTATTATATGACATTGAGATTGTAAAATAGTATTAAGCCATTTTTGATATAATGGAGTTGCTTTGGCCCAGTCCTGATAGCGCCCACCTAAAGAATTTTGATACTCCAATAGCCCTCCCTGACCTTTCCATACATGGGTAATTGAATCAATTATGATAACATCTATACCTGCCTGCTCGCATATTTTGATTGCCTGTATATACCTGTCAGTGGTAAAGGGAGGATCAAGCCTTATGGTCTTAAATTTTCCCAGGTGGGCATAAAGAGAGGCAGAGCCATTTTCTGTGTCCAGGACTGCAATATTTTCCCAATTTGAACAGATTCCATAGGCAATGAGCAATGCTGAATAGGATTTACCAAAGCCACTGGGGGAGGCTATATTTAGCCTTAATTTTACTTTTTGTCTTTCTGCTGTTTGTAATTTCATAAATAGTTGATTTTGTATGATTTAAAATAAAAAAGCCACCTTATGGGTGGCTACAAGAAAATATCCAAGATTTACTCACACCTATAATAGAGCATGGTAAATTTTGGATATTACAGAGTTCCTATTGTTTCACAATCATTGGGATTTTCAGGAAATTCGAAATGATTATATGCTGTACTTTCTATAAAGGGGATTGAAGAATTATAAACAAGATTTAGTGCACTTATATTTATGTAATCATGTTCTTTTGTTATTTCATATGGCTTAGATTTCAGATTCGTGATCTCAATATTATTTGTATTGGTCAAAAGAGTTCTTTCTGATAATGTCGTTGGCTTAGTAGTAAATAAGATATCTCTTAAAGTGTCTATTGCTTTCCCGAAATATTTTTTTAGGTCAACTTCACTCGTTCTTAATGTAGGAATATCTAATCCTGAAGTCCACTGGAAGAAGCTAAAAGTATCATCCCTAAAAAAGAAGTCATTTTCTCGCAAATATTTGAGTATGTCCAAGAAATAAAGTTGTTGTTCCACAGAAAAGAGTTCTTTCTCCAAAATGTCGTTTTTCTTGAGAATATACCTTTTGCCGTTGGTTGAAGTAAATACAGCATTTTTCTTATAAAGTTCTGCAAATAAATATAGCTTTCGATATTGATTTAAGAACAATTGATCATTATCTGATAGATGATGATCAATTACATGATTTTCACCAACTAGTAGTAAGTCATTTTGAACACTATTTAATGCGGCTAAAATATATGTGTTCCTATCTATGAAATAATCTATAGCATTTTGTGTGCCCCCAGAAGGATAAACTTGTGATCTAAACCTTTCTGTAGGACGTTTTATAAGTTTTACTACAGTGATTAAAGCCTTTTTAAATTCAGGAGACTTTGCGGCAGTTATATAGTGTTTTTTCCCATTTTTCTTAACCTCCGTTGCAATTGCTTCTGTGAAATATGCGTATAAGATTTCAAATAATTTCTTTTCTGACGTAAAGCCACTATGGGAATCTCCTGAAAGCTGACTATTGAAAATTTCTAGAATTTTCTGTACAATACCCCCTTCTTTGAGAATTACCTTATCCTTATAGAGTACATTTTGCAATGTTGCATTTTCAAACTGATTATTAAACGCAGCCCATATTGCATATGCAGAAAGATTAGATCCAAAAATCTCAAAACTTGAATAAAGATATCTATCACCGTCTTCCATTACAAACTCCTGTAAATCCGGATAGTCAAGTTTGGGCTTTGTTTCGCTTCTTTTCTTAATGTACATACTCCTGAAATTAAAATTTGAAAATCCCTTTGAAATTACTGATCTTCTTTGAGCATCAAATCGTTCTAATAATTTCAATTGACTATTAATATTATGGTATTTAGCAGACTCTTTAAACAATTTTAGTTGTCTTAAAACAGGAACTACCGAAACTCTTTTTAAATAATCGCTCAGACCGCCAGACAATCTTTCATTTTGTATTAGTCTTTTAGGGGGTGGCATTATTAGGAGTATTTCGTTATTAATAGCGGTTCTCATTCTAGCTATTGCCTGAATAATTGTATTTGAGCCTTCCGTGAAAATCCCCATAGAATCTCTGTTTTTTGAATCATAGGATCTCATATGAGGTAGGATAATAATAAATGATGTATTGGCCCGTGTTATATTTATTCCAGTTTTGAAATTAGTGCCAATATTCCAGAACTGTTCATCAAAGCTTACTCCGGTTTCTCCAGTACAAAGCCGCAATTCTTCGTGAGAGGGGTTGTTTTTTAGTATCTTGCTGACACTAGTTGGGTCATATGTATTGTTGTTTTTAATCCCTAAGACCATTTCACTAGCAAGATTTTCAGAATAGGAAAGAATGTGAATTCTTTTTCCTTTGTCTACTTCCTGTTGTATAATATTGGCTATTTCTTCATTATTGGCATGGTATGAGCCATTTATCAAACATATATTTAAAGGGACTAGCTTTTGAGAAATACGTACCCTTCTTGATTCAACAAGTTGTATGCGATCATCAGTAAGATCAGCAAGATATTTTAATATTATTTTTGCGCTTTCTGAAAAGGTGGCGCTCAATACAAATATTTTTGAGATAACTTCCTGCCACTTCCAAAGATTCCAGATAAATCTTTGCTTAAAACTTCTTACACCTTCATGAATTTCGTCGAAGAAAAAAATAACCTTTTTCTTCTTTCTCTCACAGTGAAATATTATGTTATCTAAGTAACTTCGTTTTAGCTTAGCCTGTAAAAAAGCCTCTTCACCGTAGTTTCCCAGCAAACTATTTATAGTTATCAAGTGAATAGGAGTTTTTGCAATTTTCCTAAAATCGGAAGTTTCATCTATTGAGGTATATAAATATATGTCTGAATCAGAAATGCCAGAATCTGATTCAACTAGTAATCTGTGGTATTGATTTAGAATAGAAATATATGGAGTTGCAAAAACAATAGTAAATTCTCTCTCTCCATTTTCATCTACTTTTGCATAATATTGCTTTGCTAAGTTTATACAGGTCGTAGACTTTCCCTGACCTACTCCACAATTTATAGCTACTGTATTCCTTTCATATAAGTCAACCTCTCCAATTAAGGTGTCAGAAATATAGCCACTGGGATTGGGTTCAATATATGTTGTTTTGTTGTCTTTTACTAGATAATCTTTTTCAAAGTCTTCTGCAGATAACATTTTATACTCAATAGGCAGGGTCGCTTTTTTGACTGGAGTTGTTTTTATACTCATAGCATGATAATTAGTAGCCCAATATAGCTATTAAAGTGATCTACTTAACTGTTGGTTGCAGGGAAATGTCAAATTTATTTGGCGCTTTGATATTCATACTTTGATCTGGGGTAGATGGTAATAGAATTGCTCCCTTGCTATTTCACCCTTCTATAATATTTTATTTCCTAGTAAGACTGATCTTTTGTTATCAAAAGGGTAGGATAGCACCAAACTTGTACTATATCCTTTGTATAATAACCAAAGCATGCTAATTAACGCACTACATTAATCCATCTTTTTAATATTTATCATTTAATGAAAATAAAATAGGGACTAAAATCAGCCCCTATTTTTACAAGTACTTCTATATTTTGGGTAGGTTATTTGGTAAGGTTAATTGATGGGTATAATTCCTTAATGCAGTTTCTGGGTTATTACCCATGAGAAAAGCTGTCATTACAGGATTAATGCCTCCTTCAATACACCTGCTCCCAAAAGTATGCCTGCAAGCATATAGTACTCTTTCCTCTATTTCCAGGTCTCTAAGAATGGGTTTGAAAACTCTGTTCTGAAAATTATTATCATCTATTGATAGCCCTTTAAATGAAGTAAACACCAGATCATCTGGATCTTTTTTTTCTAGTAAGGGATTGAGAACGTTCAGTAAATCCTGTGTTAATGGCAGGGTTCTTTCTTTCCCATTTTTTGTTTCTTTCCTTGTTCTTTGACGAGAACTTGTACCTTTTAGTGAACGTGCTAATACCTCATTAATAAGGATTGTTCTGCTTGCTACGTTTACCTTATTCACTCTTAAGCCAATGGCTTCTGCATTTCTTACCCCGGTTTTGAATATAAAGTATATGAAAGGGTAATAATGGGAATGCTTGTATGCTGAATTTTTAGGAGTGCAGGTATCATTTTTAAAGGCATCCAATATTTTCCCGATTTCTTTTTCTGTGAAAGGCCTTCGCTTTGGTCTGGGTAGCCGTTTTCCTCTTTTGGATTTGACATCCACTATGGGGTTGACTTTCCAGATTCCAGATTTTACCAACCAGCTTACATATTGTTTTAGCATAGTAAGTCTTCTATTATAGGTGCCAATACAGAATTGTTCAGCGTTGAATTTCTTCAGGACATTTTTTTCGCTGACAGCTCCCCACTTGTTTATCATATTCCTGAAGGCATTGTAATTGACATTTTTTTCACAATCCATATTCAGGTAGTCGGATACCCATTCCTCATACTGCTTAGTGAAGGGTTTGGCTTGGGGGGCAGGGGTAGTTTCTCCGCGATACTTTTTTAATGACCCGTCAAAAATCTCTAAAGCAATATCCCTTTCAATTTCTAAAGCCGTTTTTTGAGCTTTTTGCAGGTTTATTTTGTTGTAGGCCAGGAGGCTTAGTGTATATCTCGTTCCTAAATGCCTCCACCTTAGCCGGATTCTGGACCTGTAATTTTCAATACTTACAGTTCCTTTCTGGTTTTTGATACCCATTTGATACCCAAATTTGAAGTGAAGGAGTACCACTTGGCAGAAAAGGACATAAAAAAAGGCTCTACAATGAATTGTAAAGCCTTATCCTGGTGGAGAATACCGGATTCGAACCGGTGACCTCTTGCATGCCATGCAAGCGCTCTAGCCAGCTGAGCTAATCCCCCAAACGGAGCGCAAACTTAATGGATTGTTTGTTATTGTCCAAGATTTTTCTTCATTATTTAGCAGGAACTTTTTGTGCTCGGTATTACACCGGTAATGGACCGGAACACGGTGAAGCCGGCGGCTCATTTGTAACGGATCACTATCCGGGTAATATGGTGTTTGTGTTGTACCGGAGGGCTGCATAACGCTGCAGGAAATATTGCAGGGCACTCTTTAAAGCCGTTTCGGGATATCCGGAATCTCGAAATAAGCGCTACTTTTGACGGGCTTCAAAAGCAGGATTTATGAATTGTTTGATTGTTGATGACAATAAGATCGCACGTACCACTTTAAAACAGCTGGCCGCACAGGTGAGCGATCTGGAGGTGGCAGGGGAAGCTTCCGGCGCGCTGGAGGCCAGTAACCTGTTGCGCCACCAGCCGGTAGACCTGTTGCTGCTGGATATCGAAATGGAGGAAATGACCGGCCTGGAGCTAACCCGTCTTTTGGGGGAGAACCGGCCGGTGATCATTTTTATATCTGCCAAAAAGGAGTATGCGCTTGAAGCATTTGAGCTGAACGTGGCCGATTATATTACCAAACCGGTTCAGCCGGCGCGCTTTCTGCAGGCGATCGACCGCGCCCGGGAGCTGATTGCCAGTAACCAGGTGCAGGTAAACATCCACCCGGACGCTTTTCTTTTTATAAGGGATTCCAACGTGGTAAAACGGCTGGGCTTTGATGAGATCCTGTATGCAGAAGCCATGGGCGACTATGTAAAACTGCATACCGCCAAAAAATTCTACGCGGTACACAGCCCGCTAAAGGTTGTGGAGGAGCGGCTGCCGGCGCAGCAATTCATCCGTGTGCACCGGTCCTATATTGTGGCAGTGGATAAGATCGACAGTGTGGAGCAGGGCGGGTTGGTTATAGGCGGCCGGCCTGTGCCGGTTGCAGATGCCTACCGGAGCGCGCTCAATAAACGGTTAAATGTACTGTAGACGCGCTTCTTTTGTTCCCCCGGGTGTTTCACAGGAAACTCCTCCGGGAAATCGGTTCCCGCCTTTTTAACGTGGAGACTTTCAGAAGTACCAGGCGCCCCGGCAGTATCTGTGCAGAATAAGAACCGGCCGGCATTGCTTTTAACCGGGGCGCGGCGGTTATAATAAAAAGCCCCCCGCTTAAGCGAAGGGCACCTTAACAATCAAGAACTCAAAACGTATTTACTTCTTATTTTCTTTATAGCGTTTATCCGGCGTGCCGTCTTTCTTTAAATGCTGATTTTCCTTATAGCGTTTGTCCGGCGTGCCATCCTTTTTTACATGAGCCGTGGCGGGCGCCGCCTTTGTTTCCGTAACGGCCTTCTTTTCTGCCGCTTTTTTTTCTGCGGCTTTCGAAGCCGGTTTTGCAGCCTGCGTTTTTGCGGGCTTTGCCTGTGCCGGAGCCGTTTGCGCCTGCGACAGGCTAAAGCTGATCAGCGCGAACAGGGCAATAAAAAGTTTTTTCATTTTTTTGTTTTTATTTATGCACTAAAGGTACTCCTGTTAATGAAACTGCGATACCCGCAATAGACGAAAAGGCAAAAATGGTCGTTGAAACTAAAAAAGAAAACGGCCGGCATGCTCCGGCGTATACCTTATCAACCATAGTGTGCCGCATAATAGGCAGCGGCCTCCTCCAGTGCGTGCCGGCACACTTCCTTCAAATGCTTATACGTATGGGCAAATAAAGGATCGGCGGGTGCTATATGTTCCAGTGCCAACAGGTACGCTTCGGTATGGGGCGTTAGCCCCAGGGCGGCCACGGTCGTTCTCATACTATGGGCCGTTCTTCGCACAAGTCCGGCATTGCCCTGTTCCCAGGCCCGCTGTATCTTTGCCAGCTCCTCAGGCACCATTTCGCAAAACTGCTCCATGATGTCTTTTTCGTATTCCCTGTTGCCCCTGCTTACCGCAAACAGGTAATCCAGTTGTAAATAGTGCAGGTATTCCTGTGCAGGAATCCCGGCAGGTGTTTCTGCGGCCGGTGCCGGGGCGGCAGGTACTTCCAGCAGCTGTACCAGTAACCGGTGCAATACGGCTTCATCCAGCGGTTTGGAGATATAATCATTCATTCCAGCCTGTAAACATTTATCCTTCTGGCTGGTTAAGGCATCTGCCGTCATGGCCACGACAGGCACGGTGCTGCGCAGGGTATTCCGGATCTCCGCCGTGGCGGTATAGCCATCCATTTCCGGCATCTGGATATCCATAAGCACGAGGTCGTACGGTTTTTCCTTCAACAGCCGGAGCCCATCGCTTCCGTTGGATACCATATCAAAGCCGATGTTCCAGCTCTTAAGCAATTGTGCCAGCAGGAGCCTGTTCATTTCATTATCCTCCACCACCAGCACTGATTTATGCCGCCATCCCGCAGGAGACGCCTTTAATAACGCACTGTCCCGCTCTTTTTTTTGTCCCCCGCTTACCCACCCAAATGGCAGCCGCACCGTAAATACAGTGCCGGTCCCTTTTTCGCCGGTTACCTCCATACTCCCGCCCTGCAGCTGCACCAGGTCCTTTACGATCGTTAGCCCCAGGCCTGTACCGCCATATTTGCGCGTAATGCTTTCATCGCCCTGGCGGAAACGGTTAAATACCACCGCACGCGCTGCCGCATCCATACCCATACCGGTATCTGATACAACAAAAGCCAGCACCATCTTATTACTCATGGCCTGCTCCAGGGTAACCGTTACCGTTACGGAGCCCCGCTCTGTAAATTTAATGGCGTTGCTGACCAGGTTTACAATGATCTGCGTAAGCCGCACCGGGTCTCCCTCAACAAGCTCCGGAACATCGTCTGCCACCTGTACAGCAAACGACAACCCTTTTTCCTCGCTGCGCTGCCGGTAAAGGTGTTCAATGGTAGCTACAGTTTCCCTGAGGTCAAAAACCGCTTTTTCAACCGGCATCATGCCTGCCTCAATTTTTGAAATATCGAGGATATTATTAACGATCTGTAAAAGATTTTCGCCGGCTTTATGGATCAGGTCTGTGTACTGCGCCGCTTCCGGATCCCCCTGTTTTTTTTGCAGTAGCCCGGTAAAACCCAATATCGCATTCAGGGGGGTGCGGATCTCATGACTCATATTGGCCAGGAAATTCTCTTTGGCCTCAGCCGACCGGCGGGCCCGCTGCTCGGATGCATTCAGCTGATCAATAAGCCGCTGCTGTTCGCCCATTTTATAGGATATATATCCAAAGGCCAGCAGTGAGGCCACGGCCGCAATTACAGCAAGGATGGTTCCAAAAGCTTTGGCATTTCTGCCGTTCCGGTCTGCATTCCGGATCAGCTGCGTAACGCTTACCTGGTATTGCCGGTCAACCCGGTGTGCCTGGCTGCGGATGGAGTCTGAAAGCAGGGCTTCTTCCTGGTCGTTAATCAATGCTTCGGCTGCTTCCTTGCCATCCCCTGCAAAAGTGCGGAGCACCTCCTTGTTCAGCGCGATCTTTTTATTCACCTGGCGTTTTAACTGCAGGATGCCCGCCCCGATAACAGGATTGATCTCAAAAGAATCCAGCGTCCGGAACGACTGGCTGACCTTTTTTGCCTGCTGCTCAAACCGGCCGTCCCGCAGGTCATGCCCGCGTATAACAATACTTTTCACTTCCGTTTCCAGCTGGGTTACATTTTCCTGTACCTGCTGCAGTTCCATCTTCAGCTTTAGTACATTCATCAGGTCCTCGTTGCCATTGATCAGCTGGTTAATGCTCTGGCTGGAGTTAAACTGGAGGAAAACGATGACGATAACGGCCGCTATAAACGTAACCACAAGTATATACCGAAAGGAAGATTTCATAACCGGGCAATTCCTGTCAAACTTACATGAAATTTTTGATCCGAAAATCGCAGGTATAGGCTCCGCGCAGCCGGCAGGCGATCCCAACGCTTTGTGCCCGTCACAGGCGCTGCGGCGCTGTGTCATACGATCCGAAGGGGGGGATACTATCGTTCAGGTATCATCACGATGACTGGTAGTAAGGTTCCAGAACAGTTTTACAAAAACAACCACATCCGCCACGATAAGCACCATAAACAGGGCTACAACGGGCCAGTTCCGGAACACGTATAGCTCATAGAGCAATCCATATACAAACCCGATCAGCAGCAGGACCGACAGTGTCATATATATGATTTTCCAGGTGTTCACGATACGGGGATTTATTCTGAATACTAAAAGTACAACCCGGAAAATGCCTGGCACCGGTAAAATCGCCGAACAGGCAAAATGGGTCGGCGGGGTGATGGCTGGCCCTTCCCGGGGGAGTTCCGAAAGCGTCCTTCCGGTCTTCGGACCGGTTTAAGGCCCTATCCCGATAGTTAACCGGAAAACGCCGGAGCCGGTCCCGTACCCGGTTGCACATTGATTATTGCCCGGTTACCAGTACCCGCTCTATTTATTGATGAACAGGTTCCCGTTAATGGTGCACCCTTTTCCCTTTTTCAACGATCCGTTTTGCCGTTCCGGCTATTGTATCTTTGTATGGCCGCGCGGCCGGCGTAGTTTTAACGCAGCAAACAACATTTCATCATTACTAAAAGTAGCACAATGAAAAAGATCTTAGTAGCCGCAATGATTTTATTAACCACAGGAGCAGTTGTAAATGCCACGGGGATCCCTATGCAGGATAAAACCGTTAAAACAGAAATGAGCAAGACGCACAAGAAGGGGAAAGCCGGTAAAAAACATCATGCACATGCGAGGAAAGAAGCTGCAAAAAAAGATGATAAGAGAAAGTGATAGCGGCCGGTTTTATAAATGTGGATACAGGTTTCCGCCTGGATATTTGAGACAACCTCACCTGGTGGGGTTGTTTTTTTAAGCTGTATTTTTGTGTATGTATTTTTTAAACCAATGCTGTCTTCGCCGGCCGGGCACACTCTTTACCATGCTGATCTGCCTGCTGCTGTTTACAAAGTCCGGGGCACAGTCGGGATCAGACCTCAGGTTGAACGTGGAAGACCTCTACAGTACCCATAGTAATCATTTTGCGGGGGCAAGCGCTTCTTACAACCGGTATTGGGGCAACAAATGGGCGCTGGGGGTGGGAGTTGAGTATTCGGGAACTGCCTATCACGATGATAACGGTTGGAATTTGTACCACCTGAATTTTATCCCTGTGTATGTAAGTGCGTATTTTAATATAGGAACCTACAGACAATGGACCCCTTATGCGCATTTGCAGGAGGGAATCAGTTTTGCCTGGTATGATAAAGAATTCCCGGATCATCCCGGTACGCGGCACCGCATCCGTGAAAAGGGGGGCTATGGTTATGGGGGCGCCGGTACCCGGTATGCTGTTTCGCCAGGGTCCGGCTTTTTCCTGGAAGCCGGCATGAAGGCTTTTCATCTTTCTTTTAACAATTTAGATGTAAATCCACATGGTTTTACATCTAAATTAGGCTATGTTTACCGGCTCCAATAACTGAACCAGATCTATATGAAAGAGCGGATATTAAATCAGTTCCGGAAATTCTCACCCAAAACTTATTGGAAGGAGATCCTGGCTGTACTCGTGATCCTGCTGGCCTTTGTGTTTTTCAGAAGCGAACGTAAGGAGCTGCAATCCATCCTGCCCCAGTTGCGGGCTGCGGACGGAAGCTGGATCCTTGCCGGGCTGGCGGTGTCGGCCCTGTATGTGTTGCTCCAGGCATTAATGTATATTTATAGTTTCCGGGCAATGGGCATGCGGCTGAAGCTGACGGACGCCGTTGAGCTTTTCTTAAAACGGAATTTTTTGAGCGTGTTCCTCCCGGCAGGAGGTATCAGTTCCCTGGCTTATACCACATCGCAGTTGCGTAAGCGGAATCTGAATGCCACACAGATCCACCAGGCCAGCGCCATTTACGGTTATGTGGGGCTACTGACCGTTTTCCTGATAGGGGTGCCGGTGATCCTTTATACCGTTGGCAAACAGCGGCATGCCGGTGCGGCCGGGCTTTCATTATTACTGCTGGGACTATTGCTGGGGAGCGTGTTCCTGGTCGTATATGCTTTTAGAAAAAAAGGGAAGCTGTACCAGTGGATCAGCCGTAAATTCCCTTCTGTTATCAATAATATTGATGAGATCTTTTCAGGGACCATCAATAAACGGCAGTTGTGGCTTACCATTGCAGCCTCGCTGGCCATTGAATGTTGCGGTATTGCACATGTTTATATCAGCATTTATGCGCTGGGTGCGGCTCCTTCGTTCCAGGTAGCTGCGGTGGGGTACACACTTTCGGTAGTGCTGATGATCCTGTCGCCGTTCCTGCGCGGATTGGGCGCTGTGGAATTTACCATGTTGTATATCTTTATGGGGTACGGGTACCGCCATGATGAAGGATTGGGCATTACCCTGCTATACCGGGTATTTGAATTCTGGATCCCCCTGCTGCTGGGTTTGTTCGCCTTTATATGGAGGGGACGGCAGCTGGCAGCACGCATTGTACCGGCGATCGCCATTTTTTTCCTGGGCATTGTAAATATTATTTCTGTAGCCACCCCGCCGCTGGCCGAGCGGATGCGGCTGGACCGCTATTATCTTCCGGTAGAAGCCATACATGCTTCCAAGCTGATGGTGCTGGTGCTGGGCGTGTCGCTGCTGGTTACATCAGCCTATCTCATCAAAGGGCTGCGGGCAGCGTGGATCGCCGCGCTGATCTTTACCGTGCTTTCCATCTTCGGCAATATTGCAAAAGCGCTGGACTATGAAGAAAGCCTGCTGGCAGGTTTCATCCTGGTGCTGCTGATCACCAACAGCAAACAGTACCGTATCCGTGAAAATCCCAGGTGGATCCGCATCGGCTTTGCCACCTTCTTTATCACGCTGATCTCTGTTTGCCTTTTTGATTTCCTCAGTTTTTACTTTATCGACAAACGGCATTTTGGTATCGATTTCAACTGGCGTCAGTCGGTTTACTATACGCTCCGGAGCTTCCTGTTGTTTTCGGATGATGAGCTTACGCCTCAAACCCATTTCGGGCGCGACTTCGTAAATATTACCCGGTTCCTGGGCGTATGCTCCTGGTTACTCCTGATCTATTCCCTGCTGCGCCCGCGCATCTTTGCAGATACCGTTCCGGATGCCCGGACAGCGGCGGATGTAGCAAAGGATGTGCTGGAAGAGCACGGAAGGTCGGCAGTGGATTATTTTAAGACGATGCCAGACAAACAGCTGTTCTTTTCCGGCATCACCAGCGGCTTTACATCCTACCGGGTTGCCAATGACTTTGCCGTGGTACTGGAGGAGCCGGTTTGCGCGGCAGAAGATAAAATGGAAGTGCTGAAAGAATTTGAGGCCTTTTGTAAACAGGAGGGGTTAAAGACGGTGTACTACCGGGTAGATGAAAGCAGCCTGTTGTATTTTGAGGACCTGAAAAAGATGAAGATCTTTATCGGGCAGGAGGCAATCATGGAAGTGGGGCAGTTTACCCTGGAAGGAAAGGGTCGTAAATCATTGCGTAACGGGCTGAACAGCCTGCAGAAAAAAGGGTACGAGACCGTGCTGGTGCCGGCGCCGCAGCGTGATGCTTTCCTGAAAGAACTGGAGTCGGTGTCGGACGAGTGGCTGGATAAATTTGAAAAGAAGGAAATGGTGTTTTCGCAGGGGATGTTTAACCCGGAAGCGATCCGGCAATCGGATGTGATCATTGTAAAAGATGCTGAAGGAGCAGTGCAGGCCTTCCTGAACATCATCAGGGACTATACGCCCGAAGAATGCACTTATGACCTGATCCGTAAACGCCTGGAAGCCCCGGGCGGGTGTATGGACGCATTGATCGTAAAGCTGACGGAGTATGCCCGGCAGCAGGAGTTTAAATACCTGAACCTGGGAATGATCCCGCTGAACGGACTGGACGCCCCGGATAACCCGGCCGAGCGCATCATCAAATATGCTTCACAGCGCATGGGGAGCTTCCGGCACTATAAGACCCTGCGCGATTTTAAAGAAAAATATGCGACCATCTGGGAAAATAAATATATGATCTTTGGAAATGATTTTGACCTGTTGCAGATCCCTGGTGCGCTCAGAAAAGTAATGAAACCTTTATCAGATACAATTTAAGATATGAAAGGAATCTGTTTTTTTTGCGGAATGCTCCTGTCCCTGTATACAGGGGCGGCCGGTGCGGCGGACCTGCCGTTGAAAAACTGGCAGGGCAATGATAAAATGCCGCTGGTACTTTATATAAGCGGCGACGGTGGGTTGAACAGTTTTACCAATGATTTTTGTAAAGGGATCAACCAGGCAGGGTACACAGTAACGGCGATCAATTCCAGGTCTTATTTCTGGAATAAAAGAACACCGGAGCAGGTAACTGCGGAGCTGACGGCTTACGTGGATGGCGTATTGAAAAACCGGCAGAACCGGCAATGGCTGATCATTGGGTATTCGTTTGGAGCCGATGTAACACCCTTTATCCTGAACCGGCTGGGCAATACAGTTAAAACGCACCTGTTGCGTACGATACTGCTGGCGCCTTCGCCTACCACGGATTTTGTGATCCGTGTGTCCGATATGTGGGGCAGTGCCAAAAAAAGAAGCATGGATGTGGTAGCTGAGATCAACCGGGCGGCCGGCCAGCGGATCGTAGCCGTCCTGCCGGGCGATGATAAGGATTTTCCGGTATCCGCGGTAAAATCCGGCAGCTTTAAAGCGGTTGTTTTAAAAGGCGGTCATCACTTTGGCGGTGATACGGCCGGACTTGTGAAAATTGTTGCCGGCTATTTCTGATGAAACCTGTTTACCGGTATGCCGTTTTATGCTGGCTGCTGATAACAGCCGGCATTGCACAGGCCCAGGTGCGGCGGGACACGGCTTTTATAGCCGGGTTTGACCGCGAAAATACCATTGAAGCATATCCCGGCTACTATACCACCCGCTTTAGTTTTGAGGGCTATGGGAAAAGGCCGGCGGCATTCCGGCTTACGGCCAATAGCAACGCCTATACCGGTTTTTTTATCAATTATAAATGGTTGTCCTTTCAGTATGCCTGGGGCATTCCCGGTACGGAACTGGCAAAGGGCATCCGGCTGAAGCATGCTTCTTTTTCTTTCCGGTATAACCGGCCCCGCGTGAGCTTCTATCCTTTTTTTGACGGGTATGACGGGCTGCTGTTACGGACGGCAAAACGGCATCCCCGCTTCGATTCGTTTCGCGGGATGCAGCTCTTCCGGGCCGGCGTGCGTACGTATTACTTTACCAATACGGAACATTATACCTACCGTGCAGGACTTTCTTTTGCGGAACGGCAGCTGCGGCCGGCCGGCGGGTTTATTTTTAATATGATCCCGCAGTGGCAACAGATCAACTGGAAAACCCCCTCCCGCGCGCTGATCCGCGATTCGGTCACGTACCGGTTGCTGGCCTCCGATCCCCAATGGATCAGCCTGGTGGCCGGGGGCGGGTATAATTACAACTGGGTATTTAACAGGGGAGCATGGATCGTATCACCTGCGGTTATCGGGGGCATTGGCGGTCTCCGGGAATTGAACAATGCACGCTCGGTGCAACCCATGCTGAACCTGCAGGCCTGGGTAAATGCAGGATATAGCGGTCCGGTCTTTTACGCTTATATCAATGGCAGCATCCAGGCCTCTCAAACCCATCTTATTGTGCGAAAGCTCAACACTATGGATGACGAAGTTTCGCTTACTCTTGGTTACCGGTTCAAAGGACATTCGAAAAAGATACTGGGGATGTTGTGAGGGGGAGGAATTTGAAAATTTGGAAATGGGCATCGTGTGTGAAATCGGGCTGAAGACTGACGGCTGAAAACTGATAACAGCCCCTTAAAAATAAAGCAGGAACACGGTTCCTTCGCCTTCCTTGCTTTTTACCTGGATGCTGCCTTTATGCAGGATCATGATCTGTTTACAAAGGCTAAGGCCAATGCCGTTGCCATTTTTACGGGTACTGAAAAAAGGGATAAAGATCTGGTCCGCAATATTGCTGGGAATCCCCACGCCGTTGTCGGCAATTTTAATATAGGGACGGTCGCCTTCGCTGAACGCCGAAAGTGTGATCTGCGGTGTGGCTTGCATCCGTACCGCTTCGATGGCATTCGTCATCAGGTTGATCAGGACCTGCTCTATCAGGCTGACATCGGCCTGAACGCTCAGGAACGGATCCTTTAAAATAACGTCCAGCTCAATATGTTTCTGGTCCAGCGTAGGCTGCATCAGGTTCTGGAGGTTTTCAAAAATATCGCTGACCAGCACTTTTTTAAAAACCGGTTTGGTGATCTTGTTGAGGTTGCGGTAAGTGATGGCGAAGCGCTGCAGTCCTTCGCTTCTCTTCCGGATCGTTTCCAGCCCCAGTTTCAGGTCTTCCGGGTCGATGGGCGCAGGCCCCGCATCGGGTTCCCTGGGCTCCAGCTGGTTCTTCAGGGTATCGGCCAGGGATGAGATCGGGGCTACGGAGTTCATGATCTCATGGGTCATCACGTTCAGCAGCTTTTGCCAGGCTACGGATTCGGTTTCATCCAGTGTGCCTTTAATACTTTGCAGGGAGATCAGTTTATCCGTTCTGCCATCGGTCGCAAATAGGGTGGCGCCGATAAGCAGCTTTTCATCCAGCATGCCTTTTTTAAAGGTGAAGACATTCGTTTGCCCGGTTTCCATGTTCAGCAGCAGTTTCAGGAATTCCGGGTTCCGTTTTTCAAGGGCCTGTATATTTTTAAAATAGGGGATGTCGGTCATTTTTTTGAATGCTTCATTCATCCAGCGGATCAGCCCGGTTGTATGATCAAAGGAGAGGATGCCGATCCCCGTCAGCTCCAGGATGGTTTGCAGGTAGATATTCTCTGCCTTCCTTTCTTTATTAACCGTCTTAAAGCGGTCGTTGATGGAATTCAGGCCGGCAAGCAGTTTCTTCATGTCGCCACTGGCGGAAGCCGTATTGTAATTTTTGCTGAAGTCGTTGTATTTAACGGCTTCTACAAATTCGAGGATGATCTTATCCGTTTTCTCTGCGGACCCGATAATGCGGGTCAGCACATAGAACCAGAGAGGGAAACAGGCAACGCCCCACCACCACTCCCTGCGCACACAGCACCATGCAATCACTGCCGTTAAAAAAAGCAGCAGCAGGATCTGCAGGAGCAGCCCGGTTCTTTTTTTATTCAATATCATATTTATTCAGCCTGCGGTAAAGGGCGGTTCGGGTAAGCCCCAGCTCTTTAGCAGCTTTTGTGATGTTGCCATTGTTTTTTTCGATCGCCAGCAGGATGGCGTTGCGTTCCAGCGTATTCAGGTTGATGGACTCCGGGGCTTTTGCCAGTTCCACTTCCCGGCTTTCGATGGGCGAGAACACAATATCACCGGGCAGCAGCTGTTCTCCGTCGCTCATGATCACGGCGCGCTCAATGGCGTATTGCAGCTCCCGCACATTACCGGGAAAGTGATAGTGATTGAGTTTGTCGATCGTTCTTTTATCCAGCTCCAGGTTGGGCTTAAAATATTTTTCCTTGTATTGTTTTACAAAGTGCCGGGCCAGCAGCTCAATGTCGCCCGTTCTTTTCCGCAGCGGCGGCAGGATGATCTCCACGGTATTGATGCGGTAAATAAGATCCTTACGGAAACGCTTTTCATTGGCCAGCTCCTCAAGCGGCACATTGGTGGCGCAGATCAGCCGGATATCGATTGGGATCGGCTGGTGCGATCCCAGCTTGGTTACCTGCCTGTTTTGAAGTACGGTCAGCAGGCGCGCCTGCTGATGCAGGGTAATGTTGCCGATCTCGTCCAGGAACAGCGTACCGCTGCTGGCTGCCTCAAAGCGGCCGGCGCGTTCTTCCCGCGCATCGGTAAAAGCTCCTTTTGTGTGGCCAAAGAGCTCACTTTCAAAAAGACTTTCCGTCAGAGACCCCACATCCGTTTTTATAAACGGGCGCTGCACGCGCAGCGATTGCTGGTGAATAGCCTGCGCTACCAGGTCTTTCCCCGTCCCATTTTCACCCAGCACCAGGATATTGGCATCCGTGGGGGCGATCTTTTCAATTTTCTTCAGCACATCCTGCATGGCCTCCGAGTGGCCCAGCAGGCCGCCGGCATCTTTAGCCGTTGCCGGCACGGCAGGCCTGCCGGTTCTCTTTTTCAGCAGCTCTTTTATATTCTGGATCAGCTGGTCGTTTTGCCAGGGTTTCAGCATAAAATCCGATGCGCCTTCTTTCAATGAACGTACGGCCAGGTCGATATCGCCGTAGGCAGTGATCATAATGATCGATGCTTTTGACCCCAGCTCCCGGATCTTCCGCAGCCAGTATAAACCTTCATTGCCGGTATTGATGCTGCTGTTAAAGTTCATGTCCATCAATACCAGGTCAAAGTCTTTTTTGGAAAAAACGGAACGCAGGTTCTCGGGGTTCTTTTCCGTGAATACTTCTTTTACCTGCGATTTTAACAGGAGCCTTGCTGCTGTCAGCACATCAGGATCGTCGTCTACGATCAATATGGATGCATCTCTTAATACCATAACCGGTACAAAAATGAGGATAGTCCTCCGTACTACAAATATTCATTGCTGAAATTTTTACAGCTGTATCAAAAACAGACGTTTGGTGTTCGCTTTTACGCAGGACTGGAAATTGTGATAAGTGTAAAATGTTGATACATAGCTTTTTGATATTGTGGCACGCTGTTGCCATACAGTGTAAATGAAAAAAAGAAGCATTATAAATTTTTTAAAACATAGAACAATGAAAAAATTAGCAGGGATCATCGCCGTCTTTGTATCGCTCAGCGCAGCGGCTGTAAACAGCAACCCGGTTGTAAACGAAAAAGTACAGAAAACTTTTGAAATGGTTTTCGCCAATGCACAGCATGTTACCTGGCGCTCGGAAAAAGACAATAACGAAGCCAGCTTCAGCATCAACAATATCAGGGTACGTGCTGTTATTGACAACAGCGGACAGCTGGTCCGGACGATCCGCTATTACGGGGAGGAAAACCTGCCCGCTTCGATCCGTTACGGTCTGAAAAAGAAATTTGACAAAGAGGAAATCAGCAGCGTTTCTGAACTAAGCGCCAATGACCAGGTGGTTTACTATATCACCTTAAAGGATAAAACCCACTTGCTAAACCTGGTGGTGAATGCGGGTGGCAATATTGTTTCATTAAAAAAATACAAAAGGGGCGATCTGTAAGCGCCCCCGGTGTATCGTTTTTTATCTTCCGACATTTCTCATGTATAATACGGAGCGGGTAGTCTTACCGGCTCCCTTTTTTTCCGATCTGAGGCCTTCCGGAGTGATAGAGGAGGGATATACGAAGGATACAGAAAGGATACAGGAAGGATATACAAACGATATACAAAGGATACAGAACCGATACAGAAAACATGCTTTTTGAGGTCATTGGCAGTCAGATGAGATCAGATGGGATCAGAAGGAGTCATCAGGGATCAAAAAAATGAACGGGTGTGCAAAAGCACCAACTTTATACCGCTGAAATTTATTTTTTTGAAATTGAAAGTGATGGAAGGGCTATTGGTGTATAAAGAGGGATGAATAACAGGTTCAGCTGTTAACCGGGTATTTTACGGCATCATGATTCCTGCTTTACGCAACAATACTGAGGGGCAAGGCGTTGTTCCTCACCTGGATCCGGATTGTATCAAAACCGGACAGCTTTTGTGCGATAGCGGACAAGAAAATAAGGGTTGCCGGTACAATATGTTGGTTGTTAGGTGTTTATTAAATTGGCATATTGTTGAATGTTTTGCTGTATTGTTTTTAATTGACAAAAGAAGATGAAGACAACGTATTTGTATGGAATGCTGTTATTGGGGAGCTGCCGGGCGGGTTTTCCGGCAGGGTATACCAATAACTGGGAGGGAGCAGATCAACCCGGCCATACCTATGCTGATTTTGGCAGGCTGAACGGCAGACAGCGTTTTGAAATGAATTTGCCGGGAAGCGACAGCGGTTTTGTACATTACACGGTGCAACGTAAAAGCGGAACGCTGAAAATGATGATCCGCTCTGCTGATAAAACGATTGTTGACGCACAGGTAGACCAGGTACTGTCAGATAGCCTGGTGCTGCCTGCTAACCGGCGATATTCGGTAACCTTTATAGGAAATAAAGCGTCCGGGCGTTTCGATGTTAAATACGGGATCAAATAGTTATCAAAACAAAAAAAGAGCAAGTGGACAGAGTCATAGAGAAAAAATTCTGGAACAAGAAACGGATATGGTCCATCGCTGGTATCGCGGCACTGGCTTTGTTAATTATATTCAGCATTGTAATGGCCGGTGGCAAAAGTAAGTTGAATGTGGATATGGAGCGCATAACGGTTAGCGAGGTTAAAAAGGCTGCTTTTAAGGAATACATACCGGTAAACGGCGTGGTGCTGCCCATCAGTACGATTTACCTCGATGCCATGGAAGGAGGAAGGGTTGAAGAAAAATTTGTGGAAGACGGGGCCATGATGAAAAAAGGAGAACCGATATTGCGATTGAGCAATACCGATCTTGAGCTTAACCTCATCGGCCAGCAGTCTTCAGTGTATACTACCCTGGCGCAGGTACAGCTGGCCAAGGCAACGGCCCAGCAGAATACGGTGAATAACCTGAACCAGATGACGGATGCCGAAAGCCAGTTGAAAGAGGCAGAGCGGTTATACAAGCTGAACAGGTACCTGTATGAAAATAAGGCCATCGGCGAGCAGGAGTTCCGGAAAACGGAATTGGATTATAACTACAGGCTCAAAAAAAGAGATCTTGCCGAGCGGATCACCAAACAGGATGCCGAGTCGAACCAGTTACAAACCAAACAGGCCAGTCAGTCTTTCAATAATTCTCAAAAGGCCCTGAGCCTGTACAGCCGGAAGGTGGGCGACCTGGTACTGCGTGCTCCTGTAGACGGGCAGCTGACCTCGCTGGATGCAGAGATCGGCCAATCGAAAAACAAGGGCGAGCGCCTGGGGCAGATCGACGTGCTGAGCGGGTATAAAGTGCGGGTGGATATAGATGAGCATTATATTTCCCGCGTTTTCAACGGCCTCACCGGGGATGTAACGATAGCCGGCAGGAACTACGAGCTGCGGGTTAAAAAAGTATATACCCAGGTTACCAGTGGCCGGTTCCAGGTAGACATGGAATTTACAGGTGCCGTACCTAAGGACATCCGCCGGGGGCAAACCCTTTCCATAAGCCTGGCGCTGAGTGATGAAACCACGGCGATCCTGCTGGCAAAGGGCGGGTTCTATCAGCAAACCGGCGGAAACTGGGTATTCAAACTGAGTGATGACGGGAAAACGGCCTATAAGGCGGAAGTGCAGCTGGGACGTCAGAACCCGGATTACTATGAAGTGCTCAAAGGTCTTAAACCCGGGGATAAAGTGGTAACCAGCAGTTATGAAAATTATGGAGATATGCAGGAACTGGTATTGAAGAAGTAGCGATCAGCTATCAGTTTTCAGCAACCGGTTGTTTAAAGTTGATCCATGAACCCTTGAATCATTTTTTTTATTTCGATGCCCCCCGGATTAAGCTTTCGGCAGGCGTAGGGGTAATATAGGAAAGATCTTTGGAAAGAATAAGTTGGTAATGAATTTCGGTAGCGGAGCCTGCGGCTATATCGAGGAAGTTTTTGAATTGTGGAACTGTTCTCCTGCCACAGCCTTCTGCGATGTTCGTAGGAATAGAATAGGCCGCTTTTCTTATTTGATAAGTCAATGCCATATTTTGTTCCCTGGGAAAATTTTAGTAATGCGGTAGATGGCTAAGGTGAGCTGATGATTCCTTTGCCAAATAGCAAGTTTTGCAAAAGCGCTCATAGGGTCGTTATTGATAGTGTTAATAGTAAGTAGATATAAAAAATAGTTTAATTATACAGATTCGTGTAAAATCTGATAGCTGAAAGCTGATGCCTGATAGCTCGATTCTCAACCCCCAATTCTATATATGATCAAAATAACCAATCTCGAAAAGATCTATCGCACCGAAGAAGTGGAAACTGTAGCATTGAATGACCTTTCCTTTCAGGTAAAAGAAGGAGAGTTTGTTGCTGTAATGGGCCCTTCCGGTTGCGGAAAATCTACACTGCTCAACATACTCGGGCTGCTGGATGATCCTGATGCAGGCAGCTTTTTATTCAATGGTGTTGAGGTAGCCAAATTTAACGAGCGCAAGCGTGCTGATATGCGCAAAAAGAACATCGGGTTTGTGTTCCAGAGTTTTAACCTGATTGATGAACTGACCGTTTTTGAGAACGTAGAACTGCCGCTGATGTATGCGGGTGTCAAGAAGTCGGAACGTAAGGCCCGGGTAGATGAAGTGCTGGAAAAAGTACAGATCATGCACCGGCGCAATCACTTCCCGCAGCAGTTATCGGGCGGGCAGCAACAACGTGTGGCCGTTGCCAGAGCCGTAGTGAATAAACCCAAATTGATCCTTGCGGATGAACCTACCGGTAACCTCGACAGCAGTAACGGGAATGAGGTTATGCAGATGCTTACCGACCTCAATGAAGCCGGTACTACCATTGTGATGGTAACGCACAGCGAGCATGACGCCCGTTACAGCCATCGCATCATCCGTATGCTGGATGGACATACGGTAACGGAGAATATCCTGGTGTAGAAAATGCGGAAATTGGGAAATAGCCAGTAAGGAATGACAGGTGGGGTGTAGCGGAATGATGACGGCAGCAACCTGAATGCAGACAGCTCAATTCCCGGTTGAGCCGCTCAAATCTCAAAATTATGATCAGGAATTATTTAAAAACAGCGTGGCGCCAGTTTAAAAAAAATAAACTTACCACCGGAATCAGCGTCACCGCCCTGGTGCTCGGGTTTTCCACGGTAATGGTACTGGCGGCAATGGTATACCAGTTTAAGACGGCCGACAGCCAGTTTGCTCACCGGGATAATATGTATTACCTCCGGTCTGTTCCAAAGGAAGGTGGGTTGGGCGGTATGCAGACGACCTATCCCTTGCTTGGTGAAATTGTAAAAACCTGCCCACAGGTGGTTGCGGCCTCCCATTACCAGCAATGGTACCAGCCCTGGTTAAAAAATGGGCAGCATGAGATACAGGACAATACGACTGCTTTTGTGGATACCGCTTTTCTTAAAGTGTTTCCCTTCCCGCTAAAATATGGCAACAGGGAATCCGCCCTGGCGGGCAAATTCAGTATTGTTCTGAGTGAGGAGAATGCTGAGAAATTGTTTGGCAATGAAAATCCGCTGGGAAAAACGATTGCGGCGGATGACACCACGCTGCTTACAGTAACAGGCGTGCTACAGCATATCCCCGGTAATACATCGATAAAGCCGGGTGTATTGCTGACCACTGCCTTCCTGGAAGACAGCCCCGGGTTTAAAGATAATGTAAACTGGTATAATGGCTTTGCAGTGAATTATCTTCGCATAAGACCCGGCACAGATATGATGGCGTTGGAAACTGCTATCAATAAGATCGTACGGCTCAACTATTCAAAGGAACGGCAGTGGGAGCAAGTGATCATAAGACCTTTTAGCCGGCACTTCGCCGACAATGCCGATGAAGTAGGCAAATCTGTTGTAACAGGAAGCCTTGGTACCATTCTTTTCATATTAACGATCCTGGTAGTAAATCTGATCAATCTGAATGCGGGTAATTTATACCGAAGGGCAAAAGAGGTAGCGGTAAAAAAGATTGTGGGAGGCTCAAAAAGAGGTATTATAGTACAATTTTTTACCGAAAACCTCCTGGTGGTATTTGTTTCCCTGGCATTGGCGGTCCTCTTTTCTTATTTCCTGCTGGTACCGTTCATTAACAGTACTTTTGGCGCACGGTTCGGGGATATGGAATTCTCTCTGAACCGGGATTATCCGCTGGTACTGCTCTTCCTGTTGCTGGCTTTCGTAATTGCAGCTATTGTTGCGGTATTGCCGGCCATACGCATGCTGAGCCTGAAGATCAGTGATGCGGTGAAGGGGAAGATCGTTTCCGGCGGCGGGAGAACCGCTTATGTGCGGAATATATTTATTACCCTACAGTTCCTCCTGTCTGTTATTATTATCTATGTTGCTATCATACTTGCACGCCAGTTAAATTATATGAAAGCAGGTTCATTGGGATTCAATAAAGGGGATGTGGCCGTTGTTGACCTTGACCTGGCGTTCAAAGATCCTAAAACAGCTTCGTCGCGGTTTAACGTAATCCTGAATAAGCTCCGGAATCATGCGGATGTTAAATCATTCTCCGTTAACCGGTTTATACCTACCGCCTATGGGTATAATACCAATGCTTTTGTTGACCGGTCTGCCCAAAAGGAAGTATGGATGTTTCAGGGTGGAGCAGATGCCGGGTATTTTCAGACATACGATATCCCCGTATCTGAAGGCCGGCCGTTTGATAATAGCGCTGCAGATTCAATAGAGACCCGCAATGTAATTATCAATAAGGCAGCAGAAAAAGCCTTCGGGTGGACGAATGCTGTCGGCCGGCAGATTATCCCGAAGTCAGGTGGCCCGTCTTATACCATCATCGGTGTTACCAATGATTTTGTATTTCAGAATTTCCCCGGCAAAGTGGAGCCGCTGATCCATTATTATACCGGAAAACAGGCTTTGGAAGGGGCCGCTTTTCTGAGTTTAAATATTGCAAAGGGGAAAGCACAGCCTGTATTGTCCATGCTGGAAAAGGAATTTAAGGAAATGCCGGGCAAGCGTGCTTTCAATTATGATTTTATCAGCGACCGGGTAAGCAAACAATACCAGATGCTTGACAGTATTTTGAAAATGACTCAGTACGCTGGTTTTATAACCATATTTATAGCGGCCATTGGTATGCTTGGGCTTATAACGATCCTGCTGCGGTTAAAGGTAAAGGAGATTGGCGTACGAAAGATACTGGGCGGCAGCGTTGCCGGTATTGCAACCTTACTTTCAAAAAGTTTCCTGGTAATGGTAATGATTGCCAGTGTGGTTTCGGTGCCGCTGGCCTCCCTTATAATGGGAGCATGGCTGCAGCATTTTACATATCGTATCACCATTTCCTGGTGGATGTTCCTGGGTGGGGCATTAATGACGCTACTGGTAGCATTAATAACAGTAGGCACACAAACCATCAAGGCTGCGATGGCCAACCCGGTGAAGTCGTTGCGGAGCGAATAAGGAAAATGGGCAAATGTGTTGATGGGGCCCCCTGACTGTGGGGATGAAAATAGGGCGTGGGATCCCGGGCCTCAGGTGCCGAATCAGAAATCGTAAATCAGAAATTGCGGTATGTTCAAAAAATATTTTAAAACGGCTTTGCGAAACCTGCTCCGGAACAGGACCTTTTCCGTTATTAATGTTACCGGCCTGGCTTTTGCATTGGCGGCCTTCTGGCTCATTATGCTTTTTGTGGCAGATGAACTGAGTTACGACCGGTATCACGCAAAATCAGATCGTATTTTCAGGCTGGTATCACATGGTAAATGGGATGGCGGAAGCTTTGATATTACGGGCACTTCCGGTCCTATGGCGGCAGCGCTTAAAAAGGACTATCCTGAGATAGAGGCGACAGTTCGTCTGGATCCCACTGCCGGCGGGCTGATTACCTACGCGCAAAAACATTTAAGAGCAGACGATGTTTTTTTTGCCGACAGTAACTTTTTTTCGGTATTCAGTTTTCCGTTCCTGGCGGGAGATCCTTATTCAGCATTACTGAAACCCCAATCCATTGTGCTTACCAGGAAAATGGCTGTGCGTCTTTTTGGCACGGTTGACGCGGCGCTGAATAAAATTGTTTATTTCCAAAATAAACAGCCCGAACAGGTAACAGGTGTTGTTGAAGATGTTCCCGAGAATTCGCATTTTACCTTTAGTGCCATCCGTTCTTTCCCGGCTGATTTTAACCCGGACTGGTCCAATTTTTATCTTTATACTTATGGTGTACTGAGGGACAAAAAGGAGGGTGCTGCTTTGCAGGAGAAATTACCGGGGTTTGTAAAAAAATATCTTTACAGCAAGGGGCTTGATATAAAATATGATTTGGAATTACAACCACTTACATCCATTCATTTGCATTCAAATGTAGGGTATGAACTGGGCGCAAACCGGAGCATGAAGTTTATTTATATTTTCTGCATTGTAGCCTTGCTGATTTTGTCCGTCGCAGTCATCAACTATATCAACATTACTACGGCCCGTGCTTCTGTAAGATTGCGGGAGATTGCCGTGCGGAAGGTGATTGGTTCGGGGCGGAAAGATCTGGTTTGTCTCTTTCTGGCAGAATCGGTTACGATAACGATTGGGGCTACCTTATTAAGTGCCCTGCTGGCAGGAGCTTTTATGCCTGTGTTTAACCAGCTGGCTGGTAAAAGCCTGCAGTTCTGGCATTTTGGCCCGCTCCAAACCGTTGCAGCACTCTTATTGTTTGCAGCAGTACTTGGCGCTACAGGAGGTTTGTATCCTGCGTTGTTTTTGTCTGGTTTCAAACCTGTTCCTGCCTTGAAGAATCAAATAGGCAAACAGCCTCTTCAGGCATTGTTTCGTAAAACGCTGGTGGTATTTCAGTTTACTATAACTGTGGTGATGATTGTGGCTACCCTGGTCGTGTACTGCCAGCTTCGCTATATGACTCATAAAGATCTGGGATTTGATAAAAACCAGGTGCTCACCTTCCGTTCGGATGATGAAAATATGCGTTTAAAAAGTAAGGAGTTCCGAAACAGTTTATTAGCAGATAGCAGGATAGAAGAAGTGGCATTTTCCGGTAGCCCTATTGGAAATAATAATATCGGAATGGGCTCTTTTAACGTGGAGACAGAAGATGGGGCTATTGATCAGAATATGACACTGGCCTATGGGCTGGCTATTGATGAACATTATATCCCCACAATGCGCATACGGCTGCTGCAGGGGCGGAATTTTAATGAGGCAATGCTTACGGATAGCAACACCCTGCTGGTGAATGCCGCCTTTGTTAAGAAAACGGGTTGGAAAAATGCCATTGGCAAAGGGATACAAATGGGTAGAGATGCATCCGGAAAACCGGTGGTTAAAAGGATCATCGGTGTTACCAGCGACTTTCATACGTATTCCCTGCAGCACAAAATTGAGCCGCTGGTTATGCACCTGCCGGCCGGCGCAAATGAGAAAACGAATGTGTATGTGCGTGTTAGCCGGCAGGATATTGCGGCCACTACCGGTTTTATTGGAAATGTATTTAGAAAATTTGATGCCATATCGCCTTTTGAGTACAATTTCCTGGATCGGAATTTTAGAAAGCAGTATCAGTCGGAAGAGAAGCAGGGGAAAGTGCTGCTGCTTTTTACGATCGTTACCATTGGTATCGCCTGTTTGGGCCTGTTGGGATTGATCACGTTTACAACAGCCCAGCGGGTAAAAGAGATCGGTATCCGCAAAGTGCTGGGCGCTTCGGGTATTGGTTTGGTTCGGCTGTTATCAACGGGGCTGCTGAAGTTGGTGATTATTGCTTTAGTGATCGCTATTCCTGTGGCGTGGCTTGTGATGAACAAATGGCTGGGCGATTTCGCCTATCGCGTCCATATCCGCTGGTGGATGTTTATGGTTTCGGGCGGGGTTGCTTTTGTTATTGCAGGAGTTACTTTGAGCTTTCAGACTATAAAAGCGGCGATTGCCAACCCGGCCAAAGCATTGCGGAGCGAGTAGTAATGTGCAAATGTGTTGATGGGTTCCGGCGGCTGTCTGTCTTGTGAAGGGGATCCTGTTCATAGGAGGGCGTCAGCAGGGCATCGTTTATAGGTAAGTTTTAAATGTCGGATACGGGATCTGGATAATAAACTGAAAATTGTAGTATGTTCAAAAATTATTTTAAAACAGCCTGGCGCAGCCTGTTTCGGAATAAGCTCACCACCTTTATTAACGTTTTTGGGTTGGGCCTGAGCATGTCGGTAGGATTGATGGTGATGGTCATTGTGCAGGATGCGCTTGGCTATGACCGGTTTCATCCTCACCCCGGCAGCACATACCGGGTGCTTTCCGACTATACAAAGCGTAACGGGGAACACTGGGCCATGGCAAGTACTCCGCTGCCACTGGCAGATGCATTGCAAAAAGACAGCAGTACCGTTGCTGCCGTTACAACGGTATATCCCGCACTGGGTGGCGTAGCCACGGCAAACGGAAAAGAGCTTTATATCGATGGCGTATTCGTTCATCCCTCTTTTTTCAGCATTTTTGGTTTCCGTTTTAACGAAGGAAACCCTGTTTCAGCGCTGCAGCAGCCTAATACCATTGTAATGAGCAAAGCAACAGCGCTTAATTTTTTTGGAAAAACAGAGGTTGTCGGCAAAACCATAAAGATGGCCAATGGGGTGAATTATACCATAACCGGTGTTTTGGAAACACCGCCCGGCAAATCGCATCTGGACTATGCCGTATATGGCTCTTACAGCACGGTGGCACAAATGGAGAAAGACGGGCTGCTGGCAGAAAAATCGGCCGCCTGGTATGCATTCAATGCTGCTTATACCTATATATTATTAAAGCCGGGCGCCAAAAAGGCGGTTCTTCAATCGCAGCTGAATGCCATAGCCGGGGTGCTGAACCGCGGGAATAGGGATGGCAGTTGTGCGCTCGGGATCCAGTCATTAAATAAAATATCACCGGGGCAGGCTTACCTGGGCAATGACAACGCAAGAGGCACATCCTGGGGGAAGCTTTATTTTTCTATGGGACTGGGGCTGCTGATCCTGCTGGCAGCCTGTTTTAACTATACCAATCTTACCATTGCCCGGGGGCTCACAAGGGCCAAAGAAGTAGGCATGCGCAAAATTTCCGGGGCCCGGCGCTATCATGTTTTTCTACAGTATGTATGGGAGGCCGTACTGCTTTCCCTGCTGGCACTCCTGTTTGCATTTGTGATCCTGTCGGTAATACTCCGGTACCAGCCCTTCAATGATAGCTATGAAATGATCCCCGCCTCGTTCCGCTTTAGTTCCCGCTTTTTTATTGTATCCCTGCTGTACGCGATAGTGGCAGGAACCATTGCCGGCATATTCCCTGCCTGGATCCTGTCTTCGTTTACACCGTTGCGGGTGTTAAAGAATATTGGAACAGCCCGGATACTGGGTAATGTAAGCCTGCAGCGGGCGCTGATCGTTTTTCAGTACGCCCTCTCCCTGGTATTTATTATTTTTCTTTTCGCTTTTTATAAACAGTTCTCCTTTCTGTCAAAGTCGGATCCCGGCTTCAAACGGGAGGGCGTGTTAATAGTACCGCTGAATGGGTTGAAGGAGGGGGTTGCTTCGCAACGGGTGGCTTCGGTACCGGGGGTGAAATCTGTTTCAGCAGCTTCGATGAAATTTTCGGCGAGGTTTGGCGGCATGAACGACCCCATATGGCTCAGCGACCGGGATCATGCGATCAATCTGAATTATTATTATGCGGGAGACCGGTTTCTAAAAGATATGAAACTGGCTTTTATTGCCGGTACTAATTTTCCTCCGGCGGCCGGCGAGGATCAAGAGCATTATATCTTATTGAATAGAAAGGCGGCGGTTGCCTATGGTTTTACAGATCCGGGGAAAGCTGTGGGACAAAAACTCTGGATCAATGATACCACGCAGCTCGAGGTGAGGGGCGTACTGAAGGACTTCAATTACGAAAATATGGGAAAACCCATATTCCCGCTGGCGATCCGGAGCAACCCACCGGCGAACCGCTATTTATACATCCAAACGGCGGCGGCAGACAGAAAGGAGATTGCTTCAAAGGTACAGGGCGCATTGCAGGTGCTGGATCCGGGCCAGCCTGTTACTTTCTCATGGCTGAGTGAGGACCTGGATGCCGGAAATTCGCAGGCTGCAACCATTTCCCTGCTGGGCTTTTTAGGCTTCATTGCTTTATCCGTGGCTACCCTGGGCCTGTTAGGGCTGGTCGTATACACTGTAGAAATAAAGCGGAAGGAAATAGGTGTGCGTAAAGTAACAGGCGCCAGCAATGCGCAGATCGTTCATGTTTTGTCAAAAAGCTTCGTAAAGTTGCTCCTTGTTGCAGGCCTTATATCAATGCCGGTTGGCTGGGTTTTGGCGCGATTATTTATGCAGAATTTCGTTTTGCGCGGCTCATTCGGGATCGGGAGTGTATTGTTGTGCTTCCTGTTCCTGCTGGCAGCAGGCCTGTTTACAATTGTGTCGCAAACGCTGAAGGCAGCGGCGGCAAGTCCTGTTAAGGCATTGCGCAGCGAATAAGCAATGGAGGCAACAGGAAGTAGATAGCCGTACAGGACAACCGGGGTATAAGGGTGTGCCGCTGAAGATCGTTAAATATGACGGAATATCGTTTAAAGTGTAGCATTGCCGGTTTAATATCCGGAAGCCGGGACCCGGTGCCTGAAGTTTACCATACAACAGGCCCGGTATCTGATGCCAGCTACCTGGTGCGGGGTGTTTGGTATCCGGCATCTGATATTTATCATCTAATAATTCCAATCCATGATAAAAAACTATTTTAAAACAGCGCTCCGCTTTTTTTGGAACAATAAGGCCGTTACCGGCATTAATATACTGGGCCTGGCCATTGGCATTAGCGCCGCACTGGTCATTTTCCTGATCATCCGGTACGATTACAGCTTTGATAAATGGGAGCCCGGCCGGGAGCGTATTTACCGGGTTATTACAAAATTGCCGGACGGGAGCGACGCCGGTTTGTCGCTAATGGCGCCGCCTGCAATAAAAGCGGGTGTTACCGGTATTGAGGCGGTAACGCATATGGAACGGTACGCGTTTTATAAGCTGACGATCACCGTTCCCGGAGATGATAAGACCCCGCAAAGGATCTTTACAAAGAATGATAATGTTATCCTGGCGGATGAAAATTATTTTAAGATATTCCCGCACCAATGGCTGGCCGGGAATGCACAGGCACTGGCACAATTGAACCAAACCGTGCTTACGCTTTCAAATGCGGAAAAATATTTTCCCGGCAACGACCCCGGAAGTATCATTGGAAAAAAGATCGTTTATAACGACAGTATTGTTACTACAGTAGGTGGGGTTATCGCGGATCTGAAGGAGAAAACGGATTTTGACAACCGGATGTTTGTATCCTTTAAAACCATTGCTGAAACCGGTTTAAAGAAAAGCTTCCTGGGAGAGCCCAACTGGACGAATATAAACAGCGGCACACAATGTATTGTGTTGCTGAAACGGGGAACAGACCCGGCAAATATTGAGGCGCAGATCCGGAACCTGTACCGGGCCGGTCTGAGCGGGTCCCATTCCAGGTATAAGGGCTACGGCGGGCTGCAGCCTTTAAATGATATCCATTTTAATACTGCGCTGGACGGTAAGGTAAGTAAGAACGCTTTGCGGAACCTGGCGGTACTGGCCTTGTTGCTGCTGCTGCTTGCCGCTATAAATTTTATTAATCTTTCTACGGCGCAATCCACATTGCGGGGAAGGGAGATCGGTGTGCGTAAAACATTTGGCAGCGGCAAAAAACAGATTGTTTACCAGTTCCTGGCGGAGACCTTCCTTGTTTCCCTGCTGGCATCTGTTTTGGCGCTCGGCTTTTCGCCCTTCCTTCTTTATGCTTTTAAGGAATTTATTCCAAAGGGACTGGAGGCAGGGGAGATCCTGCAAGGCAATGTGTTTGTTTTTCTTATGGTGCTTATTGTTGTGGTAACACTTCTGGCAGGGCTGTACCCCTCCTTTATTCTTTCCCGGTTTCAACCCGTAGTGGTATTAAAGAATAAGGTACTCAGCAGCGGAAAATCGCGCAGTGCCGTTATCCGACAAGTGTTAACGGTAGCCCAGTTTGTGATCGCATTGATATTCCTGGTAATGGTATTGGTGATCAGCCGGCAAATTTATTTTATACTCAATAAAGATCTCGGGTTTAAAAAAGAAGCCATCGTATCCGTTCCCGTTCCGGATGTTATGCTGGGTAAAAAAAGTAAAAGCGGTGTGTTGGTAAACGAACTTAAAAGTATACCCGGCATCCGCAACGTATCCGTATCAACCGCGCTGCCTACCCAGGATGGCCGAAAAAGCGGAAGGGTGTTCTGGTACCATAAAGGAGAAAAAAGGATATTGGATGATATTCATTTTCGTACGATCGATGAGCATTACCTGGATCTCTTTGGAATTCAGCTGATCGGCGGGAATAATATCCGGGTAGATACCGGCTCAAAGATAACGGATGTATTAATTAACCAGACCCTGCTGCATCAGCTGGGATTTCAGCATCCGGAAAATGCCATCGGTCAGTATATGAAGGGCGGGCCGGCAGATTCGGCTCAGATCGTAGGAGTGGTAAAGGATTTTACTACGATGTCTTTGCACAACCCGGTACAGCCGGTGCTGCTCTTTGCCAATAACCAAATGTTTTCACCGGTGATTTCGGTGTTGCTGAGCCCGGACCCCGCTTCGTGGAAGCCTGCAGTTGCGGCAATGGAACAAAAATTCAGGGCCCTGTATCCGGATAAGGAATTTGAGTATAGCTTTTTTGATGAGAGCATCCGGTCGCTGTATGAAACGGAGCAGCGTATAGCGATGTTGCTGAAATGGGCTGCCGGGCTGGCGATATTGATTAGTTGCCTGGGATTGCTGGGCCTGGTTAGCTTTATGGCGAACAGGCGGGAAAAGGAGATCGGGATCCGTAAGGTGCTGGGAGCTTCTGTGGGACAGATCATTTTCCTGCTTTCAAAGAGCCTGCTGCTGCTGGTAATGATCGCATCGGCAATTGCCTTTCCTGTTGCCTGGTATTTTTCCAGGAAATGGCTGGAGGATTTTGCGTTCAGGACAAACCTTAGCTGGTGGCTGTTTTTGGCAAGTGCAGCGGGCATGCTGGCCATTGCCCTGCTGGTGTTATGCCTGCGCACTTTCAGAACAGCAACGGCAAACCCTGTTAGAGCATTGCGGAGTGAATAGTGAATGGTGAACAGGCAATAGTTCATGGCGAATTAATATCGTTTCCTTAAGAGGGGGCAGGCTGAATGTTTGAGTTGTGTTTCACTTTTCACTGAGCAGGGACCGGTTTCCCGTTGGACGTTTGAGGTTTGACGGATCCGCCTCATACGCGAAGTGCTCCTGAATAGACAATGGTGAATGGTTAACAGTTAATAAATCGGCTATCTACCATCTAACGTCTGCCATTTAATATCTGACCAATGTAACATTTACCCATTTGTTGCGATTGATAAGTAGAGCCGGTTCATGAATGGGACCCGTTCGTTTCAATTGTCAAACAAATCATTCATCAGAAAACAAAAGATCATATGAAGAAGAATTTTCTATTATTGATGTTCATTTTTGGCGCCGGCTGTTCTGTAGCGCAGGGGCAGTCAGACAAGACCCCCTATCTGACCAAAACGTTCAATGCCGCTTCTGTAAAAACGGTAAAGGCCGAAACCTCCGGCGGCTTCATAACGGTAGAAGGCGGAAATGCTCCCGGACTTGTTGAAGTGTATGTAACCGCTTCCAACTTTGACCGGAGGAGAAAGATGTCCGAGGCCGACATCCGGTCCGTGCTGGAGCGGTATTATGACCTGGAAGTGCGCACATCCGGTAATGAGCTGATTGCAAGAGCCACCCGGAAGGACCGTACCTGGAATGAAAAAACGGCGTTATCCATTTCTTTTAAGATTCATACAGGAGCAATTGTGAATACTGATTTAAGGACCAGCGGCGGCAGCATTGCGCTATTGGGCGTTAAAGGTGATCAGCATTTTAGAACGAGTGGCGGAAGCCTGCGGGTAAGGGAGGTAACGGGGAACATCACCGGCAGGACCTCGGGTGGTGGCATCGAGGTTTCGGATGCACAGGATGAGATCGACCTGGCTACCAGCGGCGGCTCTATCCACGCTGATCATCTCAAAGGAAATATCCGGTTGAAGACTTCGGGAGGCTCGCTTTCGCTGTCGGATCTTTCGGGCCGGATCGAGGCACATACCAGCGGTGGGTCCATCACTGCTTCGGAGATAAAAGGCGACCTCCTTGCCGGCACTTCCGGCGGCAGTGTAACCCTGAGGGACATTGATGGCAACCTGGACGCTCATACCTCCGGTGGCGGGATCACCGCAACACTGACGGGGACAAAAGATTTTGTAAAGCTGCGGACCTCGGCCGGTAGTGTAAAAGTGGATATGCCAGGTACCGGCAATGCCCGGCTGGATTTGAAGGGGAGCAGGGTCAATGTAAGCCGGCTGGGAAATTTCAATGGCTCCATAGAAAAGGATCGGGTAAAAGGAACGATCGGTTCGGGAAAATTGCTGGTGGAGGTTGCTGCCTCCAGCGGGAATGTGAACCTCAACATGTGACGGGGCTGCCAGGCATATTGGTTTTAAAACTGTACCAAAAGCGTACAGTTTTTTGTTTTAAAAGCGGACATGTATTTCCTGGTCTGTTTTTTAGTACGTTGATTATTAATTTGTTGAAAATACGGCACATCGTTGGCGCAACTTCCTGGAGATCGTAAGGCCGGTATTTTAAACCATATGTTTTATGCTTAGAAATGATTTTAAGATCGCCTGGCGGCAATTGAAAAAACAGAAGCTGTATGCGGTCATCAAGATCGGCGGCTTTGCCCTTAGTATTGCGGCCTGTTTGCTGATCGCTCTTTTTATCCGGGATGAACTGAGCTATGACCGCAGTTATCCGGATGCAGACCGTATTTATCGTTTGATTGCAGCATTTGACAATCGGGGAAAACGGGAAAAAGGATGGTCGTTCCCGGCTCCCGTTGCGCAGGTGATCAGGCAGGATTTTCCTGAAGTGGAACAGACGGGCCGCCTGATGCCCAGCGCGCTTTTTGACGGAGCCGGCAGCAACCAGGTGCGGTCAACCGATATGCTGCAAAATACCTATGAGGATAAATTTGCTTATGCCGATCAGAGCCTGCTGGATATCTTAAAATTGCCGATGGTATACGGGAACCGGGCTACAGCCCTGGCAGAACCGAATACGATGGTACTGACCAAAGCCATGGCCGACAAGTATTTCCCTGACCAGGACCCGGTTGGCAAAACGATGATCCTGAACGAGAATAAAGAACGGATCTATAAGATCGGGGGCGTCATACAGGATTTTCCGGCTACATCACACTTCCCGTTCCGCTTTCTGCTGACCCTTACGGATCATGAGCTTTGGCCCGGGGAACAATCCCGGTGGAACGCCAGTAATTACAGTGTATATATGGTTTTAAAGAAAGGGAAGGATCCCGCCGTATTGCAAAACAAATTTAAAGAGATGCTGACCCGGTACTACCTGCCGGTTTTGAAAAGCTCGGGTGCCAAAGACCCCGAGTCTGTAATAAAGAATACCCGGTTAATGCTTCAGCCGCTGACAGATATTCATTTGCGGTCGGCCGATATTAACGACTGGCAATCGAAAGGTGATATCCGTTTTGTTTGGTTGTTTGGTGCCGTAGCCTGTTTTATATTGATCATCGCCTGTATCAACTTCATCAATCTCTCAACGGCCCGGTCGGCGAGCCGCGCAAAAGAAGTAGGGCTGCGTAAGGTAGTGGGCTCGCATAGGAGCGGACTGGTGCGGCAGTTCCTTATGGAGTCGGTAGGTTACAGTCTTGCTTCCTTTGTATTGGGCCTGGTGCTGGCCATCCTGCTGTTGCCCTATTTTAACCAGATGGCCGCCAGGTCGCTGACGATACCCTGGAGCGCCTGGTGGCTGTTGCCCCTGTTGCTGCTGGGTGCCGTGGGAGTAGGGCTGGTGGCGGGGCTTTACCCGGCTTTTTATCTTTCGGCTTTTAAACCGGCACAGGTGTTAAAGGGAACAGGCGCCCCGCTCAGCAAACGGTCCTTCCTGAGGAACGGGCTGGTTGTATTCCAGTTTGCCACATCGGTAGTACTCATCGTTGGTACAGTTGTGGTGTATCGCCAAACCCATTACCTGCTAAACAGGAATGCAGGTTTTGATAAGGACCAGGTAATGTTGCTGCAGGGCACCGGCACCCTCGATCCGGTGACCGTATTGCCCTCGTTAAAAAATGAACTGCTGAAAATAGCGCAGGTGAAGCAGGTCTCTGTCAGCGATTATTTGCCGGTAGTGGATACAAAAAGGGACGGGAATCCCTTTTACCGGGAAGGCCGGACAAAGGAAGATGCGGCAGTGGGAGGCCAGAAATGGTATGTGGATGCGGATTATATAAAAACGATGGGAATGCAGATCGCCTCCGGACGTGATTTTTCAAAAGAGCTGGCTTCCGATACGGCTGCAGTGGTCATTAATGAGGCAATGGTAAAGGCGCTTGGATTAAAGGACCCGGTAGGGCAGCGCATTACGAACGGATGGCAAACGTTTACGGTAATAGGCATAATAAAAGATTTCAATTTTGAAACGATGCGCCGGGAGGTAGCGCCGCTTTGCCTGACCATGAGCCGGTTTAGCGCCTCATCCATGATAGCGGTAAAGATCGATCCTGCAGGAGTGGAGCATACCATTGCATCCATTACGGCAGCCTGGAAAAGCTTTGCACCCCATCAGCCCGTTCGGTTCACTTTTCTTGATGAACGCTTTGCCGGTATGTATGCCGATGTGCAGCGAATGGGAATGGTGTTCAGCAGTTTTGCGATGCTGTCCATCTTTATTGCCTGCCTGGGGCTTTTTGCGTTATCGGCTTTTACGGCGGAGCAGCGTATAAAGGAGATCGGCGTTCGCAAGGTACTGGGAGCCGGTGTGGGAAACCTGGCGGTGCTGTTATCAAAAGATTTTATAAAGCTGGTATTGATCGCATTGGCGGTTGCCATGCCTTTTACGTGGTGGGTCATGGAGCGATGGCTGCAGGATTTTGCATACCGTATCAAAGTGACCTGGTGGATGTTCCTGGTTGCAGGATCACTGGTCATCATGGTAGCCCTGGTTACCGTCAGCTTCCAGGCCATCAGGGCGGCTATAGCCAACCCGGTAAAAGCATTACGTTCGGAGTAGGGATGGGGCAATAAGCAATAGTTAATAGGCAATGGTCAATAGCTCATGGTTTGTAGTCAATGGTTTGACTGTTTACGATCTGAAGCTCCCGCGTTAGGAGGTATCCCGTTAACATCTCGCTAATGACATCTCACTAATAACATCTCACTAATAACATCTCACTAATAACATCTCACTAACAACATCTCACTGATAGCGCATAAATAAAAGCAATGATCAGAAATTATTTAAAAACAGCATGGCGGAATTTAATACGTAACCGGCTTTATGGTGGTTTAAATATTACCGGGCTTGGCATAGCAATGGCCGCCTGTTTTATTTTACTGCTGTATGTGTATCATGAGTTTTCCTACGACCGGCACAATGAAAAGCTGGATCGTATTTATCAGGTATATACCAATTTTAAGAATAATAATGAAATCACTACGGGGAAATCGACGCCTGTTGGTGTGGCGCGGGTTGCAAAGCAGGACTTTCCGCAAGTGGAGGAAGCTGCGGTTACCGCCGCTCAGGGGGAAAGATTGTTTGGTAGCGGGGACCGGGTCTTTCGATTGGAGACCCTGGCAGCGTCACTCTCATTTTTTAATATATTCTCTTTTTCATTTTTACAGGGTACCCCGTCTGCCTTATTAAAAGATCAGGCATCCGTAGTGCTTACCCGCTCATCTGCCGTGAAGCTCTTTGGCAGAATTGATGTTGTTGGAGAAACAATTCAGTATAATAAGGAGCACCCGTTACAGGTTGCTGCGGTCATTGATGATCTGCCCATCAATGCATCGGTCCGGTTTGACGCATTGATCCCCTGGAATACCTTTCTTGGAATGGAACAATGGGTAAAAGAGGAGGCCTGGTATAACTATAGCTTCAATAGCTATATATTAGCAAAAGAGCATACAGATGTGCGCGCCTTAAATAGCGCATTTGATAAAATGCTGCTTCGCATGGATCATAACAAGGATAATAACCTGTTCCTTTTCCCTTTTTCAAAAGCTTATTTATATGATGCCTTTAAAAACGGGATACAAGCAGGTGGCCGTATCGAATATGTGCGCCTGTTTTTGATCCTGGCTTTATGCATTTTAGTAACGGGCTGTATCAACTTTATGAATATGAGTACTGCCCGTTCTATAAAACGCGCGCGGGAGGTGGGGATCCGGAAGGCAATCGGAGCAAGGCGAAGCCTGCTGGTAACGCAGTTTATAAGCGAATCGGTTTTAATGGCTGTATTGAGTTTTATAATTGCTTTGACGCTGATGATGGTACTGCTGCCCCTGTTTAACAGACTCATGCATCTGCAGCTGGCATTACCTTACTACAATCTAAGAGCATGGGTACTGACAGGCGCCGTGGTACTGCTTACAGGGCTGTTTGCCGGTAGCTACCCTGCTTTTTTCCTTTCCTCGTTTAACCCGGTTAAGGTGTTGAAAGGAAGCTTAAACAGCAGGGGGAAGGCGTCTGTAAGACCAAGACAGGTGTTGGTGGTCATACAGTTTGCGTTTGCCATCTGCCTGATTCTTTCAAGTATGCTTATTTTTAAACAAGTACACTATGTAAAAAACCGCCCGCTCGGATATAATAACAAAGGGTTAATAGAACTGCTTCCTGAGGGCAACCTGGTAAAGGATTTTGAAATTTTCCGGAGGGAAGCGATCCGGTCCGGGGCCATTGTTGATGGTGCGATCTCGGGCGGAGGCATCAACAATTCCTTTGGCAATACTTTTGGCGTTGTATGGCCGGGCCAATTGGCCGGTGAAGATAAAACGATGATCAGCCAGATAGCTACGCGATACCATTTTGTATCAACAATGGGCTTGCAGCTTACAGTAGGGCGCGATTTTTCGGAAGCTTATCCGGCAGACTCCAGTGCGGTCATCCTGAATAAAGCCGCTGTGCAAATGATGCGATTGAAAGATCCCATAGGACAGAAGATCAAATGGCAGGGGCGCGATCGCGAAGTGGTTGGCGTGGTAAAAGATTTTAGTATTAACAATCCTTATGATCAGTCGAAACCGCTTATTATCGGCTACATGAAAGACTGGATCGGGAATATTACCCTGAGACTGAACCCGGCTTTACCAATAAATGAAAGTTTAAGCAGGCTGAGACTTTTGCAGAAGCAGCTTAACCCCGGGTATCCCTTTGATTTCAAATTTACCGATGCCATTTTTGCAGATAAATTTCAATCGGAACAAAAATTGGGTACGCTGGCAATGCTTTTTACCGTGTTGTCTGTGATCATCTCCTGCCTGGGCCTGTTTGGATTGGTGGCATTTTCGGCTGAGCAGCGCCGCAAAGAAATTGGTATTCGAAAAGTACTGGGCGCGAGTGTCGGCAATGTCTGGCTTAATCTTTCCAAAGAATTTGTGCTGTTGGTGCTTATTTCGTTTGTTATTGGAGCAACTGTCAGCGCATATATGATGAAGGGCTGGCTGCTCGGGTATGAGTACCATACCAGTGTGAATGCCATGGTATTCCTTATTACGCTGCTGCTCGCATTAGCGATCTGCTTATTTACGGTAAGTTTTCAGGCCATCAGAGCTGCAGTGGCTAACCCGGCGGTGGCATTACGGAGTGAGTAAAGAGGGCTGGTGTAAAAGTGGTCTGTGGCAGAAGGCCTTTTGTCCCGGATCCCTGGTATTTGATTCAGAATGTTTAAATAGAAATAATGTTCAAAAATTATCTGAAAACCGCCTGGCGGAATATAGTACAGAGGAAAACTTTTGCTTTTATTAATATTACCGGGCTGGCCATCGGTATGGCGGCGGCACTGCTCCTTTTTATCGTGGTCCGGTATGAGCTGAGCTATGACCGGGCGCAGCCCGGCTATAACCGGATCTATCGCGTAGTAACCCAGGATAAATTTTCCGACGGGGTTACCTATAACCCGGGTGTTCCGGTACCGGCCCTGGAGTATTTGCGCGCCCGGTTTCCCGATCTTTCTTTTGGCGCTATAAATGCTACTTATCAGAGTGCCGTTAATGTGCCGGATGAAAAAGGTAACGAAACGGCTTTTGTGGAAAATACCGGTATCTTCTTCTGTGAGCCCCAGTTTTTTAACCTGTTCCAGACCCGGTGGATCAGTGGCAACGCGTCTGTACTGGATGCGCCCAATACCGTGGTTTTGAGCAGTACGGTGGCAAAAAAGTATTTTAAAACAGCGGCGAACAGCCTCGGCAAAACACTGAAACTGGATCATAACATCCTTTTAAAAGTGGCGGGTATTATTGATGATCCCCCCGGCAATACAGATTTTCCGTTGCAGGTGCTGATCTCTATGAAGACCATCAAACACGCGCCTGGTCAGTATTATTACAATGAAAACTGCTGGGGATGTGTATCCAGTAATTTCCAGGTATATACCAAACTGCCGCCGGGCATTTCCGAGGAAACGATAAACCGGCAGCTGGCACAGTTCAGCAAGGAGCAATACCGCAAGGAGAACGGGGGCGGAGGTTCCACAAAGATCAATACCCTGCAGCCGCTTTCAGACCTGCATTTTAACCTCCGGTATGAGACGCTGGGCGACCATCGCACCTCCCGCACCACCCTGGTTACCCTGTCGCTGATCGCTGTATTTATTTTGCTGATGGCCGGGATCAATTTTGTAAACCTTGCTACTGTGCAGGGGATCACCAGGTCAAGAGAAATGGGTGTTCGGAAAGTGTTAGGGGGTAACAGGAGCCAGATCTTCTGGCAGATGATGGGAGAAACGGCATTGCTGGTATTGGTTGCAGTGATTGTAGCATTTTTACTGGCCTGGGTAGCATTGCCGCATATAAAACATATAGCTTCTATACAGGAAACGCTCACATTGCTGAATGCCGCCAACCTTGGATTATTGTTCGCCATCGGGCTGTTGGTAGCCTTCCTGGCGGGGCTTTATCCTGCGCTTATTCTTTCCGGCTTCCGGCCGGCTGCGGTCTTTAACCAGAAAGTGATCACCCTCAGATCCGGTGGCGTTTCAGTGCGGAAGGTACTGGTCGTATTCCAGTTTGCTATTACACAGGTATTAATGGTGGGTACCATCGTAGCGGTAACCCAAATGGATTTTATCCGCAAGGCAGACCTGGGCTTTAATAAAGATGCCATCCTGCTGTTAAACGGCAGTACGGATAGCGTGAGCCTGGCCCGGCAGGAGGCTTTTGCGGGCGCGCTAAAGAAAGTGCCGGGCGTGCAGCAGTTCTCTTTCCAGTCGGATGCGCCCACCTCTGATAATAATTCCTCTACCAATTTTGCTTTTGATCATCGCCCCGATGCCTCCTTCCAGGTATACCTGAAGTTTGCAGATACCGGGTATCTGAACACCTACAGGATGTCTTTACTGGCGGGGACCAACTATGCCGCCAGCGATACTATCAGGGCGGGATTGATCAATGAAACGCTGGCAGGGATGCTGGGTATAAAAAATATGAAAGATGCGGTGGGCAAAACCATTAAAGTGGGAAGCGGCGGCTGGAGCGTGATCACCGGTGTGGTAAAGGATTTTAAGGCCAATTCATTAAAACAGGAAGTGAAGCCTATGTTTATTGCTACGCAAAAGAGATTGTACGGGCAGCTGGGTATTAAACTGCATGCTTCCAATCTGAATGCCGCAAAGGACCGGGTGGAAGAGGTCTGGAAACGGTATTACCCGGAATACGCGTATAATGCCGTTTTCCTGGACGATAATATCGAACGGTTCTACCAGCAGGATACGCAACTGTCGCTGCTGTATAAGATCTTTTCCGGCCTGGCAATCCTGATCGCCTGTTTGGGGCTTTATGGACTGGTGTCTTTTATGGTGGTGCAAAAAACAAAAGAAGTGGGTATCCGTAAGGTACTGGGAGCATCCGCTGCCAGCCTGGTGCTGCTGCTTTCAAAGGAGTTTTTTATATTGATCGGGATCTCCTTTTTACTGGCGGTTCCTGCAGCATGGTATATGATGCACAACTGGCTGGAGAATTTTGTATACCGGATCCCGCTGCATGCCGGGTTCTTTATTGCCGGGGTGGGCATGGCGTTGATCATTGCCTTCCTGTCGGTGGCTTATAAAGCCGTCCGGGCAGCAATGGCAGATCCGGTAAAGAGCCTGAGAACGGAATAGGCGGTCAGCCTGCAGCTGCCAGCTTGCCAGATGCCGGTTGCCGGGTTCTCAATTTTCAATTGTCGATTCTCAAATCTCAAAACAATGATGTTCAACAATTATTTTAAAACGGCATGGAGAAGTTTAGGGAAGAATAAGGCCTTCTCCGTATTGAATATCCTGGGCTTATCCGTAGGTATGGCAGCAACCTGCCTGATCCTGCTGTGGGTACAGCAGGAGCTTTCCTTCGACAGGGAGTATGCGAATACCGACCGGCTTTACCAGGTGTATAACCGGGATGTGGATAACGGGGCGCCTTATACATATGCCGCTACGCCCAACCCGATGGGACCTGCTTTAAAGGCAGGTTACCCCGAAATTGAAGACGTGACCCGGGTATCCGGTGAGCAGTTCCTGATCGCCAATCAGGAACGCCAGTTTAAACCGGAGGGGCTGTTTGTGGATGAAGGGTTTGTTTCGATGTTTGGATTTCCGGTAATGACAGGCGACAGAAGGGGCTTGCTGAGGAACCCCGGTGATATTTTTATTACCCGGTCCCTGGCCAGGAAGCTTTATGGAAGCGATGATGCAGTAGGAAAACTGCTTACGTTGAACGATTCCAATACCCTGCGGGTTGCAGCGGTATTAGAGAATGCACCGGCCGGTACAAGGTTCCGGTTCGAGTTCCTGCTGCCCTGGGCTTATTATGATAAACTTTATGGGGTCCGTACCAGCTGGACGGGCAACAACGTAAGGACCTACGTACTATTAAGAAAGAATGCCGACCCCGCCGCTGCGGATCGTAAAATAAAAAATATTACAGCGGAACATACGACAGGGGAAAGCACAACCAAAAAACTTACGCAGTTCCTGCATCCTGCACAGCGCTGGCATTTGTATAGCAAAAGCGAAAATGGTGCACTGACAGACGGGGCGATCGGGAAAGTACGCATTTTTATGGCTGTTGCCCTGCTGATGATAATTATTGCCTGTATCAATTTTGTGAACTTAAGCACCGCAAGAACAGCGCACAAAGCCCGGGAAGTGGGGGTGCGGAAGGTAGCCGGCGCCCGCAGGTCGGGCCTGGTATTACAGTTCTTAAGCGAAAGTATATGCTTATCCCTGCTTTCGGGAGTACTTGCCATTGCCGGTTTACTGCTGGCGCTCCCGGCCTTCAACGGGCTGATAGAGTCCCGGCTGCAATTACATTTTACCGACTTCCGGCTCTGGCTGTTTTTTGGCGGTATTATTTTACTAACGGGTGTGGGTGCCGGCCTTTACCCCGCACTTTATCTTTCTTCTTTTGTACCTGTAAAAGTATTAAAAGGTGCAGGAACAACCGGGAAGGGGCGGATTGGCATCCGGAAAATACTGGTGGTTACCCAGTTCGCATTTGCCATTGCGCTGATCACCTGTACATTGATCATAAAAAAACAAATGAAGTATGCGCAGCAGCGGGAGACGGGGTATAATAAAGAGTTGCTGCTGTTTTCTCCCATTGAAGGAATGGCAAAAAAAAATTATGCTTTAATTAAACAGGCCTTGCTGAAGAGCGGCGCCGTTACTACTGTAGCCGGGTCGCAGAACCCGGTTACCGGTTTCCTGCCCAACTACTATGGGTTTCATTGGGAAGGCAGTACAGAGCGCGATGAAAATACCAGTTTTTACCTGTTTAATGCAGACGAGGCATTTACAAAAACCTTTGGCACAAAAATTATCGCCGGCCGCGACATGGATATAGAGCGGTTCCCCACGGATAGTACGGCTGTGCTCTTAAATGAAGAGGCGGTTAAGTTACTGCATTTAAAGGACCCGGTAGGCAAGAGAATATGGAGGGGCGCAGGCGACCTGGATCTGCACATTGTTGGCGTGGTAAAAAATTACATCAGCGGCTCTCCGTATGGTAATATACAGCCCATGATGATCCTTGGGGCAAATCCTGCTTTGGGGGTGGCCACTCTTCATTATAAACTGGATCCGGCCAATCCTGTTCAGGAAAACATTGCCCGCATCGCCGCCATTTTTAAGCGGTACAACCCCGGCTATCCTTTTGAATATCGTTTTGCAGACCAGGATTATGCTGAACAGTTTGCAGGGGAACAAAACCTTAGCCGGCTAATAGGGCTGTTTGCTGCATTAAGTATCTTTATTGCCTGCCTGGGATTGTTTGGCCTGGCCGCCTATATGGCCGAAACCCGTTACAAAGAGATCGGTATCCGGAAAGTGCTGGGGGCATCGGTTCCCGGGATCCTGTTATTATTGACCAAAGATTTTATAAGGCCAATTGTTACTGCTTTGCTGGTTGCCGCTCCTGTTGCCTGGTGGATTATGAACCGGTGGCTGCAGGAATACAGCTACCGGACGGCGATCGGCTGGACCGTATTTTTGGCGGCAGGATCGGTGGTGCTTTGTGTAGCATTGATCACTATTGTTTCGCAAACCATCCGTGCCGCATTATCCAATCCGTCAAAAGCGTTGCGGAGCGAGTAAAGGAAAAACGGGCAGGATATTGGATAATGCGTAATGATAAAATAGCTCATAACAGCAGCTGTTAAAAGGGAACCTGGGGCAGGAACATAGAAAGTGCCGGTTCGAAGAAAAGATATCCCGGTTGTATGCCGGTACTTAAATCTGACAGCTTAAAATGTAACAATGCTCAAAAATTATTTTGCCGTTGCCTGGAGAAATCTGCAAAGGAATAAACTTTATTCCTTTGTGAATATATCCGGTCTGGCTATAGGAATATCGGTTGCGATGCTGATCAGCTTTTGGGTTTGGGATGAGCTGCATTTTGATGCATACCATGCAAACCATCAGCGGCTGGCACAGCTGATGCGCACGTATCGCAGCAATGATGGAACACTGGTAACAGAACAGGCTTCCTGTATACCGGTTGCCGATGCCCTGCGCAATAAATTTGGAAGCAACTTCAGCAATGTTGCCGCTGCCTCCTGGAATTTTGGTCATGTGCTTGCCGCAGGGGATAAAAAGATAGCAGCCAAAGGGCTCTGGACAGAAGCCGCATTCCCTGTTATGTTCTCATTTAAAATGCGCAGTGGCAGGATCGGTGCATTGGACGACCCCTCCGCTGTGTTACTCAGTGCTTCCCTTGCGCAGCGCTTGTTTGGGAGCAGCGACCCCATCGGGAAAACGATCCGCTTCGATAATAAGAATGATTTCAGGGTAGCGGGGGTATATGAAGACCTGCCGCCGAATACCACTTTTTATGAAACAAAATTATTGTTGCCCTGGAAAAAATACATCACTACGGAGGAGTGGCTCCGCAAGGCAGTTGCAGACTGGGATGAGCAGTCCTTCCAGGTATTTGCAGCACTGGCAGAAGGTGCCGATGTGGAAACGGTTTCCGGCAAAATAGAAAACGTAGTGATGACGCATAAACGCGTGAAACAGGAGTGGGAGCAGGCACAATTGTTTCCAATGGATCGCTGGCACCTGTACGGCGAATTTAAAGGCGGGAGATCGGTGGGCGGTGGCATCCGGTTTGTATATCTTTTTTCGGTGATCGGGGTTTTTGTCCTGTTGCTGGCCGGTATCAATTTTGTGAATCTTTCAACCGCCCGCAGTACGCAGCGGGCAAAAGAAGTAGGCATCCGCAAAACGGTCGGGTCTGGCAGAGGCCGGCTCATCTGGCAATTTCTGACGGAATCGGTGCTGACGACCTTCCTTTCCTTCCTGCTGGCGGTGCTGCTGGTGCTTTTAGCCATGCCTTTGTTTAATGAGTTATCCGGCAAGCAGCTGCTGTTTCCCTGGCATTCCCTGGCGTTCTGGTGCGCTGCGCTGGGTTTTATGATCCTCACCGGGTTCCTCTCCGGTATCTACCCGGCATTTTATCTTTCAGGATTCATACCGGTAAAGGTATTAAAGGGAACCTTCCGTGCAGGGAAAACAGCCGGTTCCCCCCGTAAAGTGCTTGTAGTACTCCAGTTCTCGTTTTCAATAGCGCTGGTTATTGGCAGTGTGATCGTGTTTAAACAGATCCGGTATGCAAAGGACCGGCCGGTAAATTACCGGAAGGAGGGACTGATCACCGTACAGATGAATACCCCGGATCTTTATGGGCATTATGATGCATTGAGGAATGAGCTGCTGGCCACGGGAACCGTAACAAATATGGCAGAATCCTCCAGCCCCACGATCGATGTTTTCAGCTCCAGCAGCAGGTTCGAATGGCGCGGAAAGGATCCGGCTGGGTCGCCTGTTTTTGGAATCATTGGTGTGACAACCGATTTTGGAAATACCATTGGCTGGGAGATAAAGAAAGGGCGCGACTTTTCGGGGGCGTTTTCTACTGATACCGCTGCTGTTATCCTTAATGAGGCGGCTGCGATGCAGATGGGCGCGGCCGGGGCTGTTGGCGGGGAGATCAGGCATAATGGTAAAGCCTATACAGTGATCGGGGTTGTTAAAGATATGGTGATGACTTCGCCATATGCCCCCCCGGTGCCTACCGTCTTTTTAAATGACCCCGAATGGGCAAATGTTGTGACCATTGCAATAAAAAAAGGCGTGTCCTTACAGTATGCACTGGATAAAATAGAACAGGTCTTTAAAAAATACAACCCGGATGCGCCTTTTGATTTTGCGTTTAATGACGAGATCTATGCCCGTAAATTTGCCGGCGAACAACGCATTGGCCGGTTATCGGTCCTGTTTACGGCCCTTGCGATATTTATTTCCTGCCTGGGTATATTGGGCCTGGCTTCATTTGTGGCGGAACAACGCAAAAAAGAGATCAGCCTGCGCAAAGTACTGGGAGCAGGTGTATATCAGCTCTGGCGGCTGCTTTCGGTGGAGTTTTTGCTGCTGGTGCTCATCGCCTGTTTTGTAGCGATCCCTTTGGCCTGGTATTACCTGCATCAGTGGCTGCAGCAGTATGCCTACCGGACTGAGTTGTCTTTTGGCGTCTTTCTTTTATCCGGGGCCGGGGCTTTGGTGCTGACACTGTTGACCGTGAGTATCCAGGCTTTAAAAGCGGCCCTGATGAATCCGGTGAAAGCCCTGCGATCGGAATAGGAATGGGGAATGAAAGGAGGCAATAGCATACGGCAGCGTATGCCCGAAACCGGATATTAAACAACAAACCCGGAACACCGGTCAGGAACGGCAGGTAGGAATTCTCAAATCCTGGATACGATGATAAAGAACTACTTAAAAATTGCATGGCGGAATATTACAAGGCGCAGGTTGCTTTCAGTTGTAAGCATACTGAGTCTTGCGATGGGGTTTTGTTTTGCCCTGGTAGTGGGTGTTTATATCTTTCAGCAGAGGAGCGTAAATCAACAGTTTAAAAATATAAATAACCAGTATATTATTAAAAGTAGCTGGAAGACGAAGGGCGGGAGTGCCGAGGTTACCGGCCGTGCACCGTTTGCCAAGGCATTGAAAGAAGAATACCCGGGTCTTGTAGAGCACTATTACCGGTTTAATCCGGTGGCCAATGTGGTTGCTGCAGGGGACCGTTTTTTTAAGGAAAACATAGCGATCGGTGATACCAATTTTGTTTCCATGTATGGATTGCCTGTTTTGTTTGGGAATGCTAACCACGCATTTGACAATATGGATGCTGCCGTTATTACAGAAACGATGGCAAAAAAACTGTTTGACCATGCGGATGCTATTGGAAAAATCATTTCTGTACAAACCGTAACAGAAGGTCTGAAGCAGGACTACCGGGTGTCTGCTGTTTTAAAAGATCAGCCTTATAATTCTGTATTTAACCAGGGGTATCCCGAGGGGTACAACGTTTTTATTCCCGGTGAGGGGTGCCGGTATTATCCCGATGGAGATCCGCTGCTGAGCTGGAATAATAATTCCTGTGTAACGATGGTGGAGTTAAGAAACGGCGTGGCCCCCGGGGATCTTGCACGGCCCTCCCGGCAGGTACTCGCCAGGCATGCCCCGGAGTTTTTTCAGAAAAACCTTACGGTGGTCTATGCCCCGGTGAAGGATTTTTACCTTACGGATAACAACAACGCTGTTATAAAAATGATCGCTACGTACAGCATTATTGCGGTGTTTGTATTATTAATGGCGGTTTTTAATTTCATAAACATCCGCGTGGCCACAGCAACTTCCCGTATAAAAGAAGTAGGATTAAGAAAAGTGTTTGGAAGCGGGAAGGGAGAGCTGGTTCTGCAATTTCTTGTGGAGGCATGGTTGTTGACTGCGGTAAGCGGATTTATCGCGCTGGTCTTTTATCAGGCTGCATGCCCCTGGTTTTCCCGGGTATTGGGAGTAAATCTCCTGTTCCTGAATGGACTTGATGGAAAAATACTGGCAGCTTTTGTTTTGCTGGTGGTGTTGGTCGGGTTTCTTGCAGGTATCTATCCCGCTTTTTCGCTTAGCCGTTCGCAGATCGTGACATCCGTAAAAGGTAAGACAGAAACGATGGAGCGGGGCCGGGTTTTGCGCCGGGTGGTACTGACCCTACAGTTTTCGATGGCCATCCTGGTATTTATTGGTGCTGCTGTAGTGGCCAAACAGGTGCGTTTTATCTTTAACCGTGATGCGGGTTATAATAAGGATCAATTACTGGTGGTTACGGCGTTTCCGAAGCGTTGGGATAAAACCGGCGTGCAAAAAATGGAAAGCATCAAACAGGAACTATTGAAACTGCCTGGTGTAAAGAGCGCTACTTTAAGCTTTGATCTTCCTGACAGGGTGCCTGTTAACAGTTCCGTTGAGTTGTTGCCTGTAAGAGGACAACGGCCCCCGGTTTCAGTTCCTTCTTTTATCAGCGACGAAGACTACGGCAAAACGTTTGAACTGCACATGCGGGCAGGGAGTTTCCTCAATGATAAAAAACCGTTTGTGCCCGGGCAGATTGTTTTAAATGAAACGGCCGCCCGTTTATTGGAGCTTCCAATAGATAATGCGGTGGGTAAACGGTTAAGATCCTCAGAAGGGGAGGTTTTTACAGTGGCTGGTATTGTAAAGGATTATAACATGGCAAACATGCGGGAGGCCATTACACCACTGGTGATATTTCATGTGAATGACATGCCGGGATACCGGTTGCTGATCATTAAACTGGATCATGCAACAGGGGAATCCGTGAAACGGGTCAGGGACCGGTGGCGCCAGTTATCGCCCAATGCCCCGTTTGATTATACTTTTATGGACGAAAAGTTTGCTGCACTGTACCAGTCGGAGTTGCAGTTAAAAAAAGCAACCTTTGCAGCTACCGTATTTTGCCTTCTGATAGTGTTTGCGGGTATATTCAGTGTTGTATCTGTAGCGCTTAGTAAACGCGAAAAAGAAGTTGCGATCCGGAAGGTCTTAGGTGCTCAGCTGATCCATATTTTTATGCTTTTTATGAAAGAATATATCGGGTTGCTGATCATTGCCAACCTGGTATCCTGGCCGCTGGCTTATTATTTTATAACGCAATGGCTGGCTGGATATGTATACCGGATACCGCAAAGTATTGAGATCTATTTAGGGGTTGCTGCTATCGTTATGTTGCTGGTGGCCCTTCTTATTATTACAAGGACTTTGGAGACGGCCATTGCCGGCCCCGCAAAAAAATTAAAAGCGGAGTAGGGAACAGGGGCAAGGCATATAAACCACCAGGCCGGCGTATTGATGTTTTTAGTGCTTTGGGTATATCAAACGCCATATAAGCTTACCCGTTCGTTACCGCGGGTAGTTACCCGGAAAGCTGTATCAAAACCGGACAACCCTTGTTTTAAAAGCGCACAGCGCAAGAGCTGCAATTATTCGTAATTTGCCTGTTTTTCAATAAGATAGGTTTGTGGCATTAAGGTTGGGCCGTTACCGGTAAATTAGGGGCAGGCGCAGATCTTCTGAAAAAAAGAAGTGATGATCAAACAATATTGGAACATAAGTGAATGCGCTCATCAGTACGGAACAGGTGACCGCGTATTTTGCCCGCCGATTAGGGGTGGCGGGTGCTTGCAACGGAAATGTTAAAGGGCCCGGTCAATAATGAATAGTCGATAATCAATAGTATAAATCTGGATACGGATGTCTGATGCCTGACATCTGTTAGCTCAAATCTAAATGCAATGCTCAAAAGTTATTTCAAAACCGCATTCAGGAATTTTTATCGCAATGGTGCCTATTCTGTTATTAATGTCCTGGGACTGGCCATTGGCGTGGCCAGTTTTGTTTTGGTATTGCTGTACCTTAACTATGAGCTTAGTTACGATAAATGGTCGCCCGGGTTAAAATCTGTGTACCGTGTTTCTATGGACAAGGATGGCGAGATCGAGACGAATACACCGGCGCCTCTTGCCGCGCTGCTGATGAACAATGACCCCAATATTGAGGCGGCCACCATGGTTCAGAATTCGGGTGATTTTGAAGTATTGCTGACGGCCGGTGATAAAAAGATTTACCAGAAAAACCTGATGTATGCAGACTCCCTTTTTTTAAGAGTGTTGCCTTATAAGATCGTGGAGGGAAATGCGGCAAATGCGATGGCGGCGCCCAATACGATCCTGATCAGCGAAGAAGTGGCGCGTAAACTTTTTGGAAGTACGGATGCCATGGGCAAGACGATAACCCTGTATGGGCGGGCCCTCATGGTCAATGCTGTTTTTGCTAAACCGGATGGCCCTTCTGTTTATAATACGGAAGCGATTGTGCGTATAGCAGACAATAATATTCATTGGGAAAACTTTTCGTACCAGACCCTGTTGAAGATGAAGCAGCCGGTTGCCCCGGATCTGCTCGACCGGTCCCTGAACCGGGTCTTCTATAACGAGCGGATAAAAAAGGACAGTACTTCGCTGGCGGAATACCAGGCTAAAAGCAGCCGCACGCTGTTGTTCTCTGAAAGGCTTTCGGCCATTCATAACTTTCCCGTTAAGGGCGCCTCCAATTTTAAAACGGTTTCTACCCTTATGGTGCTTGCCACGCTCCTGCTGATCATCGGGGCCATTAATTTCAGCAATCTTTCCATTGCTGCTTCTGTCAGGCGCGCCAGGGAAGTAGGGGTCCGGAAAGTGCTGGGGTCGGGGCGCTGGCAAATTGTGAAACAATTCCTGGGTGAATTTACATTGCAGTGTTTGATCGCATTCGGAACCGGCCTGTTATTGCTATGGCCGGTATTGTCCTATTTTAAAGCAGCATTCGGGATCGGGTTTGACCTTTTAAAAGCTACGGACGGTGCTGTGTTGGGGCTTCAGCTTCTGGCCTGTTTTTTATTGGTGGTACTTATTTCAGGATTGTACCCCTCCTTTTTTCTTTCCAGGTTCAGCACATCAAAGATATTAAAAGGCCATTACTCGGAGGGCGCGGGAGGAAACGGTTTTAGAAATGTGCTGATCGTGCTCCAGTTTGTATTTTCCGCCTTTTTTGTGATCGCTTCGCTGGGAATAAAAAAACAGATGGACTTTATGCAGTCGAAAGATAAAGGGTTTTCCGGCAGCCAGGTAATGCGCATACAGGTATTGCAGAAAACAGGTGAAGAAGGTTTTGAAAATGTAAGGAACCGGTTGCTGTCCGTTCCCGGCGTGGAATACGTGGCAAAGACAACCAATATGCCGGGAGCCCCGTTTTTAGATACGATGTCCCTTGGGTTTAAATTTGAAGGAAAGGAGGTACGGCTGGGCGTGGTAAAAATAAGTTCCGATTTTTTTGATGCGTTACAGATACCCCTGGTTACCGGCAGAAAGTTTGATGAGCGGCCGGACGACCAGCATACCAGGAATATTATTTTAAATGAAACGGCAGCCCGGAAATTAGGCGCCGGGAATGTTATCGGGAAGTTGATTTATTTTCCTTATGAAGACAGCCTGCCGGCGCGGATCGTGGGCGTGATAAAAGATTATAATGTGAGCGACTATGCAAATGCGGTGGTGCCGCTCACTTATTCCATTAACAACGAGATAGGTCCTTACCGGTGGGGCGGGGGACTGGTACTGAAGCTGAAGGGAAACGACCTGCGGTCCACCATCAGGGCTGTTGAGCAGGAGTGGAAAAGTATTGAGCCCGAAAATCCGATCCGTTATTCTTTTATTGACGATGATTTTCAAAAATTGTTTCAAACCTATATACGTACACAAAACGTGATTTTATTCTTTACGATCGTGGCAGTGGTCATCGCCTTGGTTGGTCTTTTTGCACTGATCTCTTTTGTAGCTAAAAGCCGTGCAAAGGAAATAAGCATCCGGAAGGTTTTAGGAGCATCCGCTGCGCGGATCTCGGTCATGTTAAGCCTGGGCTTCCTGAAGCTGGTGTTGATCGGTACCATTGTAGCCATTCCGGTTGGCTGGCTGGCCATCAGCAAATGGCTGGAGACCTTTGTTTATAAAGCATCGGTAGGCTGGGAGCTGTTTTTGGGTGCGGCGCTGATCCTGGTGATGGTTTCATTGATCGTGCTAGCCATCCAAACGCTCCGCGCGGCTGCATCAGATCCTGTTCGGGCACTGCGATCGGAGTAGCCTGGTTGATGATCAAAAGCAGACGGGAAAAATCGTTCATAATACCGGCAGGACGATCAGGACGAAAGAGGGCGCCTGTGAAGGCAGCTCTCCTAATTTAAACGTTACATATGTTCAGGATTTACTTAAAAACCTTAATGCGCGCCCTTAGGAAGAATAAGCTGGCAACCGTCATTAATGGAGTTGGCTTAACGGTGGCTTTTGCCTGCGCCATTCTGCTGATGCTCCGGGTGTACCATGAATTTTCATTTGATAGCGTTTACCCGGCAGCGGAACGGACCTATAAAGTATATCGTTCGGGCAACGCACCCCAGGGCGAAACACGGCGGGCGAGGTTCCCGCTTCCTGTTACAGAAGCGATAAAAAAAGAGTATGCAGGGGTAGAAAAAGCAGCATTGATAAGTGATGGCGCGGGGACGGGGATCCGGTATCAGGATAAGACCGTAAACCAGGAAATAAAGCTGGTAGACGCCGATTTCCTGGATGTTTTTTCCTTCCCCGTACTCAGGGGCAACCGGCAGAGCGCGCTGACCACCACCAATAATGTGGTGCTGACCCGGCGGGCCGCACAAAGCGTTTTTGGTATTGAGGACCCGGTAGGGAAGCCGGTTGAGGTGCATATAAACGGGAAATGGATCAGGCTCATTGTTGCAGCGGTACTGGCAGATCTTCCGCAAAACACGTCGATACGGTTTGATGTGCTGGCAAGAACCGAATTGCAACCAGGTTATGCGGAGGCGAAAGACAGATGGGACCAGACGAGCAGTGATTTGTATATAAAATTGAAGGCTTCTGTAACGAAGGAGGATTTTGAAAGGGCGGCCCGGTCGCTGGTGCAAAAATATTATGCAGAAGACCTGCGGTTTATGAAAAAGGAGGGTTATAAGCCCTACCCTGATGGCGATTATATGCGGCTGCATTTGTTGCCGGTAAGCGAACTGCATTTTGATCTGCAGGTGGGGGCGGGCGATGCACTGAATAAGTCCTTCCTGTATGTATTATTACTGGTGTCCTGTTGTATCCTGCTGATTGCCGGGTTTAATTTTGTAAACCTGAACATCGGGGTTTCTTTTACGCGTACCAAAGAGATCGGTATCCGTAAATGCCTGGGTGCACAAAAAAAACAGGTATGGCTGCAGGTCTGGAGCGAGAGCCTGTTCATCATCAGCTTGTCTGCGCTGATGGGCACCGGCCTGGCCCTGCTGCTGATCCCTCCATTTAACCAGCTTTTTGGCGCTTCCGTAAACGGGGCATTGCTGCGTCAGCCGGTTGTTATTATTGTGCTCGTATTGCTGGTATTATTGATGGCATTCCTTGCCTCCGGGTATCCTTCTGCTATAATGGCCCGGTTAAAGGTAACCGAGGTTTTAAAAGGAAAGCTGCATCTGAAAAAGAACAGTGTGCTGAGAAATGCGCTCATCGTACTGCAATTTGTAATGGCTGTAATACTGATTTGCGCTACCCTGGTCATTTACCGCCAATTTCAGTACTTACGTAAAGCGCCCTTGGGCTATGATACCGATGCATTGATCTCAATACCGGTCAATCAGACAGAGGCCGATAAGAACACGGTATCGAAGATGCGGATGCTCCTGGCTTCACAGCCTTCCGTGCTCAGTGTTTCCGGTTCGTCAATAAATTTAGGGATCGGAGCCGATGGCGGTACCAATAAGTGGACGCAGGGCTTTGAGTATAACGGGCGCTCTTTACGGACCAATATACTGCTGGCAGATTATGATATCATCAAAACACTGGGCATTACGCTAAGGGAGGGCCGTGACTTTTTGAGCCAATATGCTTCAGATACTGCCAATAATGTCATTATTACCCAAAGCATGCTGGCGCAGCTGGGCATTAAAGACCCGGTTGGGCGATCGATTATTGCCGACAGCTCTGAAAGGCCCTGGACCGTGATCGGTGTTATTCCTGATTTCCAGTTGTATTCCATGTATAACAAGAATGAACCACTTACCATAAAGATGGACCCGGAGGAACCGGTGAGCTACCTGCTGGTAAGGGTCATAACGAAGAACCCCTCTGCAACAATGGATATGATCCGGGATGCTTATCGGAAAATAGATCCGCGTTCTGATTTTAACGGCTCATATGTTACGGAAAATGTGTACCGGTGGTATGCTTCTGAAGAACGGTTGGCAAAAATGTTTACCGCTGCTGCGGGCGTTGCCATACTCCTGTCCTGTATGGGGCTGTTTGGAATGGCTTTTATTGTGGTAGGACAGCGTACCAAAGAGATCGGTGTACGTAAAGTACTGGGGGCTTCGGTTGGCAATATTGCAACCCTGGTCAGCAAAGAATTCATTAAACCTGTTGGTATCGCCATCCTGATTGCATTACCAATTGCTTTATGGGTGTTGAACAAGTGGCTGCAGCATTTTACCTACCGGGTATCCCTTACCTGGTGGGTATTTGCAGCGGCGGGATTGCTGGCGGTACTGATCGCCGTTATTACGGTAAGTGTACAGGCCGTAAGGGCGGCGATCGTGAACCCGGTGAAAAGCCTGAGAACGGAATGAGTGAGGTAGCGGTATTTTTACCATCCGGCGATCTGTGCATGGACTTATCCATTCATTGTCGGGAATCTTTCCGCAGGAAGCCCGGTTTGGCAGCAATGACGGGAGAGGCGCAGGATATCGCCGGCGCATTCCGGTGGCCCCTCACTTTTTAAAGATGAAGCGTAGCCGGCTGCGGCGTTTAATCAGTATGCCGTGTTCTCCGGCCCGGTTGTATAGGCGACCCGATCTATACCTGGGAAGGAAGGGGGAACTTTTAAAGCATACCTGAAACGATATTACGGAAAGGGAGCCGGGCGTTGGAGGGAGATAATAAGCGTCTGTGAAACTGTATCAAAACCGGACAGTGCCTGTTTTGAAAACGCACAGCGCATTACCCGTTTTTATGGTTAATGCATTTGTTGTCAGCTGGTTGTGTTCGTGGCATCAAGATTGGGAATGGGGTAATAGTAATCGTGCATATAAAGTGATCAGTATGAATGCAGGGCCGGATGCTAATGGCGGATAGCCGAAAACTGGAGAAGATGCTCAAGAATTATTTAATAACAGCCTGGCGGAGTATTTTGAGGCGCAAAGTATTTTCCCTTATCAATATTACAGGGCTTGCTGTAGGTATTGCAGCAGGGATGCTTATTATTTTGTACGTAAAACATGAGCGTGATTTTGATCTCTTTCATAGAAATGCGGACCGGATATTTTCGATGGGGATCAGAATGGGGGCTGATGGCGATTCGCTGTTTGTTTCCCGGCTCCGTTATACTGACGCTCCGGTTGTAACAGAAAGAGAGCCCTCTGTAGCAGGCTTTTTAAGGATACGAAAGGGGATGGAGCATGTTATGATTCAGGACCCCGCTCATCCATCCGTTAAATTTTCAGAGCCGGGTTTCGCTTTTGCCGATAGCAACTTTTTTGATTTTTTCTCTTTCAACCTGTTACAGGGGAACAGCCGGGAGGTATTACAGAACCCTTTGTCGGTGGTCGTATCTGAAGCTACAGCGTTAAAATATTTTGGTACTACCGATGTGATGGGCAGGGTACTGCGGTACAATAATGCCTATGATCTTCTGATTACCGGCGTTGCGGAAAATGCGCCTTCCAACTCCAGCATCCGGTACGATTTTGTAGCTTCTTTATCCAGCATGTCGGCCATGCCGGAACTCAGGCAGCTTGCGGAAAAGGGCAGGTTTGACTTTCTGACGTTTTTTACGGGACGGGACGATCGTGCCATGCCGAAAGTGGAGCGCTCGCTGGCGCAGCTGCGAAAAGAAAGAGACGGCGAAGCGGATGGAAGATTTGTAGGAATACCGATGCAAAATTTCCGGGCAGAGTCGGGGAGTGACGTGAATACCGTGAAATATTTGAAAATTTTTCCTTTTGTAGCGGCGCTTATACTGCTTCTGGCAATGATCAATTACGTAAGTCTGGCCACTGCCCGGGCGGTCCTGCGTGTGAAGGAGGTAGGTATAAGAAAGGTGATGGGCGCGGGGCGAAGCAACCTGGCGCTTCAATTCTTTACCGAATCGTTTTTATGTATAGGAATGGCTTTTGTTCTGGGGTATGTCCTGTGTGCTGTGTTGCAAACCTGGCTGTTTGGGGTTTTGAAAATAAATATCGATTCTTCGTTCATCCGGAAACCCGGCATGCTTGCCCGTTTTGGGGTTTTATTTGTTGTGCTTACCCTGCTCACCTCCGTATACCCCTCATTGTTGCTATCTTCGTTTAAGCCTGCAGCTTTGCTTTATGGCCGGATCATAAATGGGGGCAATGCCGGGGTACGCCGTTTTTTTACAATATTTCAGTTTGCGGTTGCGGTACTGTTTGTTCTTTGCGGTATCATTATACAGCAGCAGATCCGTTATATAAAAACTGCCGATACCGGAATAGACCGGGATCATGTGGTGACGATCCCTTTTGGAAAAGATCTTTCCCGGCATTCACTGGCTTTTAAGCACGAAGTGAATTCCCTTGGCAGTATTCAAAAAGCCGCCATTGCCTTACGCCCCTTATTCGGAGGCTATGATATGACAGGGGTTACGCCGCCGGGAACTGAAAAAATAACCATGATGCCGATGCTGGAAGTGGATCAGGATTTTATTTCCATTTTAGGATTGCAATGGAAATTGCCTCCCGCCGATCCGTTGTTTTATAAGACCCGGCAAAATGTACTCTTAAATGAAGCGGCGGTTGCGCAGCTAAGCCCTGGGAAAGCTCCGCTTAGTCAAAAGATAGCTCCTTTTGTTGTATCCGGTGTTTTAAAGGACTTTAACTGGAAATCGCTGCAATATGCTATTCAGCCCCTGATTATAGCTGTAGTGTCGGATGCAGACAGCAATGCGATGTGGCGGGGCGATCGTTCGGTGTGGACGGGCAGCAACGGATGCCTGTTCGTAAAGATACGGGCAGGCGCCAATACGGCCCTGGTACTGAACCAGGTAAAAAAACTGTATCAGAAGTATGAGCAGGACGTTCCTTTTGAATATCATTTTATGGATGAAGCGTACGATGCTATGTACAGGGCAGAAGAGCGACTGGCCATTATATTATCGGGGTTTGCAACATTGGCTATTGTAATTGCCGGCCTGGGTTTGCTGGGACTTATTACTTTTTTTGCGGCACAGCGGGTCAAAGAGATCGGTATCCGGAAGGTGCTCGGTGCTTCTGCCGCCAATATTGTTACTTTGCTGTCGGTAGACTTTGTAAAGCTGGTGGCCCTGGCAATCCTGATAGCATCGCCCCTTGCATGGTACAGCATGCATCGGTGGCTAAGGAATTTTGCATATCATACCGAAATACGATGGTGGATATTTGTGCTGGTAGGCATGGGGGCCATTTTGATAGCGCTGTTTACGATCGCTGCTCAAACCTTCCGGGCTGCACGGGCCAACCCGGCAAAATCGTTGCGGAGTGAAGGGTAAGCAATGGTCAATAGTTAATAGCTGATGGCTGATCGCTGACAGCTGATTTCTTAAATCTTAAATCAGAAATTGTAGCATATGTTATTATCATTAAAAGGAATTTACAAATGGGTGAATACGGGCATTAACAGGACGTTTTTATTGAAGGATATTAACCTGGATATAGACGAGGGGGAATTTGTATCGGTGATGGGGCCCTCCGGCTCCGGGAAATCAACCCTGCTGAATGTAATGGGTATGCTGGACGATTTTGATGAGGGAGCGTATCATTTTATGGGGGATGCGGTACAAAACCTAAAGGAAAAGCAGCGGGCCGCCCTGTACAAGCAGTATATCGGGTTTGTGTTCCAGGCGTATCATTTGATTGATGAATTGACCGTTTATGAAAATATAGAAACACCATTGCTGTACAAGGGAGTTAAAACTTCCGAGCGCAAAGCCATGGTGGCCGATATGCTGGACCGGTTCCAGATCGTGGGAAAAAAGGACCTGTTTCCTACACAATTGTCAGGAGGGCAGCAGCAGCTGGTGGGTATTGCAAGAGCACTGATCGGGAATCCCAAACTGCTGCTGGCCGATGAGCCTACGGGCAACCTGAACTCCCGGCAGGGAGAAGAAATCATGGAATTATTCAGACAGCTCAACCAGGAGGGGGTTACGATAATACAGGTAACGCACTCGGAAAAAAATGCGGAATATGGTTCCCGGATCATTCACCTGCTGGACGGGCACGTGGAGCGGAGGTAGGCAATGGTCAATAGGGCTGACAGCTCAGCGCTCACATCAGTGATCTCTCCGGAATTCTCAAATCTGAAATCTCGAATCTCAATCCATGAAATTTTTCTTTATCATTCTTGTTTCTCTCGTTGCCCCGCAGGCTATCTTTGCGCAGCAGGGCCATTATTCATTGGAGCAGTGCATCGAAGCGGCGCTTAAAGATAACCTGCAGGTAACCCAGCGTGCGAACCAGGCGGGGCGTGACGCGATTGCGAAACGGCAGGCCCGGCTTGATATGTTGCCCAGCCTGAATGCTTCGGCCGGTCATGGCTGGTATTTTGGCAGGAGCATCGATAATACAACCAATGCATTTGTTGATAATAATATTTATTCGGGGGATTATAATCTTTCCGGTGGTGTTACGCTCTTTAGGGGAATGAATTTGCAGCATACTGCCCGGCAGGCCGTTATGACAGCCGAGGCTTCCAACATGAGCTGGCAGCAGCAGAAGGATAATATTACGCTAAATGTGATCCTGGCCTATCTTCAGATGATGAGCGCCCAGGATATGCTTTCGCAAACAAATGACCAGGCGATACTTTCGGACCGGCAGGTGAAAAGGTTGAAAGATATGGATGCAAAAGGAGCCATTGCCCCTTCGGATCTTTTTGATATGCAGGGGCAGTATGCCAGCGACCAGGCTACGATCATCAATGCCCGGCGGGATGTGGAAACTGCCAGGATCACTATCTGTACATTGATGAATATACCGTATGACAGCAGTATGGTTTTTGAAAGAATAGCTGTTACAGATATCCTTGAGCGGAATACGGCAAATACCGCAGAAGCGTACCAGGCGGCGCTGAAACATTTTGCCCAGGTAAGAGCAGCGGAATTTTCGGTGAAGAGCGCGGTATATGGGTTGAAGGCGGCCCGGTCAAAATTGTTCCCAACCCTGAACTTTGGTTATGGGATGAACAGCCGTTATGCGCAATCCTCTTCTGCAGACCTGACCGAGCAACTGAAGAATAATAACAGTAAAAGCCTGGGCTTTACCTTATCGGTACCTATTTTTAATAATCTGCAGACACAGAATAATATAAAGATAGCGCGGCTGAACCTGAAAGAAGCGGAGCAGAATAACCAGGCAGTGAAAACACAGTTACAACAGAATATTGAAGGAGCGGCGATCAACATGAATGCGGCGTTTGACCGGTATCAGAAATTACAGGAGCGGGTTAATGCCCTGCAGCAGTCTTACCGGGCGGCAGAAGCGCGTTTTAATGTGGGACAGTGGAACTCGGTGGAATACCTTACCGTTAAAAATAGCCTCGATCGGGCTAATATTGACCTGATCGGCGGAAAATATGAATACCTGCTCCGGGTAAAAATATATAACTATTACCAGGGGATTACGGGAGAATAGCCATCTGCTTTCAGCGGTCAGTCTTCAGCATTTGAAGATTAGAAGCCCGAAGCTTCGTAGGTGCATCAAGGTAAGGGGCAAAACCCTGGATGGGGTTATGCCCGGGTAGCCGGCGGTTTATTTTCGATTGGTTTGCATTGAACCCCTGCCGGGGTTCAATCAGGGTCCTGGTGATTAACCCCGGGTTTGACGCGCGGTGAATCCAATACAACCCCTTAGGGGTTTATCATGGCCGCAGCTCCGGGAGAAACAGCGGTTGGGTGGTCAATGATATATTATGGAAACCATACCAATCCTATGGTACCCATAATCCCCTACGGGCCCCAATTGCCTTTGCGCGTATGCGATGGCTATCGGGGGTGGGACTGAAAATTTTATGGTAAGTATAAGACCGGATTCAATGGTAAACTATAAGGTTCAACAGCTCAACGCTCAATCGGTTTCATACCCCTGATCAGCTGGTGATACGGATGGTTAATAATTCCTATGTCAGTTGGATGTTTGGTTCCGGGTTAGGGCCGTTTATATGCTCCATCAACTTTCTTTGGTTCAATGTTAGATCCGTCTCATGCCTGGTGTTCCCCGTCCTGTTCCGAAGCTTCGGGATCAGGGTTTGGGGCCATATTTTCAAATGTGACTGAACGCCGATAGTTGAAAACTGACCGCTACTTCCCGCCATTGGCCTTCAGATCTGCCAGGCAACCGGCATCCAGGGCTGGTGGGTTGGTGCGCGACAGGAAGCCGAATACATCCGTAGTTTCGGATGCGTAAAACATCAGGCATTGGTTATCCTTACAATGATTGCCGTGCGACGCATCTTTATGAGCCGATTGCATGGGTGATCCAAGATCAACCAGCCCCAGCAGATGCCCTACTTCATGTTCCAGCACGGTTGCCTCCAGTTTGGTGCGACTTACCTGGCCAAAGCTCCCGGAATTTTCATGGATCTTTTTCCCCATCAATGCTGCAGATGTATTGCGGTAGGCTATACCGAGGGTGCCGGCATCGGTATAGTCGCTGTTACTGTAAAGAATATAGAGGCTGAGCCGGGTATTGTTGTTAAACGCCGTACGGTTCCTGTTCTCAAGTTCCCGGATCTGGCTGAGGGAAAGGGTCGTGCTTCCCGGATCTTCTATGGCCCGGGTTGTGATGGTAATGCCGCCGGGTTTGTTGGTCCGGCTGGCCAGGAATTGCTGAAGCTGGTCCAGTGCGGCAGGGTCGGGGGCATAGCCGGATATATATTGTACTTCTACCAAAAGAGAGCTGAACGTATTACTGTTCAGGAGGTCCTTTGCTGCAGCCCCAACCGGTCTATTGTAGCTTGCGGCATCCCTGCTGTTTGCAAAGGGAAGATCTTTTTTGGAACAGGTCGATGTTGCAAATGCCACCGTGATCCAGCCAATCGCTGTAAGGAATCGTTTCATGCAGGGGATTAAAATTGATCTTCAAAAATATTGATTTATTGTCACAGTGCAGAGTGGGGTGTATGACAAATCTACCGAATCCGGGAAAGAGTTGATAATTTAGGGGTATTGAATAATTTAACTCCTATAGCTATGTCCAAAGAATCTAAAGAAGAATTAAAATCAGCGATCTTAAAATCCCTGGAAACAGAAATTGACACCTGGTTGGAACAAGAAGGTCAAATCACCGATGGATACGATTACGAGACAAAATTTTTAGAGGTAGTCCGTCGGATGAATCGGATTTTGTTGGAGAAGTCGATGGGTAAACTTCCGGGAAGTCACAATGAAAAAAAAACTTCAAACCACTTTAGGGAAGATAGAAGTAGCTAAAACGCATCCATTATGCCAGGGGACGATGCATTTTGGGGTGAGTGCAAAATTGCAGGAGTTGGTTTGCTTATTGTCCCAACAATGTGTTTTTCAGGAAGTTGAGGATTTATTATCGGCACTGTTGGGCTTAAAATTTAGCGCTAAACAGGCCCAGCGTATAAGTGAACACTATGGAGCCCGGCTCGAAGACATTGAGCAGGATTGTTCAGAAAAGCAGGTATTAAAGTTTAAATCTGCTCAGGAGCCGGTATATGTAATGTTTGATGGGAGTATGATTCAGACCCGTCAGAACGATTGGATGGAGATAAAGGTGGGACGGGCATTTACACAGAGCGCCTGTATCAGCATACAACGGGATCGCAATGCTATTATCCATTCTGATTATTTGTGTCATTTGGGCAGCAGCAAAAGTTTTCTACAAAAATGGGAACGACATATTGAGCCTTATGAGAAAAAGATTTTCATAGCTGATGGTGCGAAGTGGATCTGGAATTATGTGGAAGATGCCTACAGCCAAAGTGTTCAGATACTGGATTTCTTTCACGCGATAGAGAAACTGGCCAACTATGCCTTGCTTCGTTATCAGGATGACGAATACCGCAAGCAGTGGCTTGATGTACAAAAGCTGCGGTTGTTGAATAATGAGGTAGCTGATATCATCAAAGAGCTGAAAAAGCTGAATGTTCATGCCCCCCAGACCCGGCAGGCTTTAGATGACGTACTCCGCTACTATAAAAGTAATGAGGCGCGCATGCAGTACAAAACCTATTTGGATCAAGGATACCTAATTGGATCCGGGGCGATGGAAGCAGCACATAGAAACGTCGTGCAGCAAAGACTAAAGCTTTCCGGACAACGGTGGTCCGTCTCCGGCGCACAGCAAATCGCCAATCTCAGAGCCTATAAAAAAAGTGAGCGATGGAATATCCTGGTCGAGTTGGTCAAAAATGCAGCATAGGGAGATTTGTCATACACCCGC
>NZ_FMZO01000008.1 GCF_900101395.1 Niabella drilacis
TGTAACCGAACCGGCGGTTGCACGACCGGCTATCCGGCCATAGGCCAATTGGGGGATGCCGGGCATGCAATTCCGGTCAGGACAAGGATTCAACGCCTGGTCTGTTTTGCCCGGTGTTCAATCTTATGATCACATTCCTACATGCTCGTATTCCCCGCAGGGGATTGATCTGATGAACCGCGCGTGCAACGCGTGGTTCCTGATCGTAATCCGGGTTGAACCCCGGTGGGGTTCAATGCAAACCGGTTGTAACCGAACCGGCGGTTACGCCACCGGCTATCCGGTCATAACCCACTTCGAATGCCGCACATGCAATTCCGGTCAGGACAAGGATTCAACGTCTGACCTGTTTTTGCCCGGTGTTCAAGTTTCATGTTCCCATTTTCATATGCTTAAAAAAACCATTCCTGCTGCCACAATTTGAAGGCCGGCTGCTGAAAGCAAACAGGGGGTGCTTTGTACCGGACATATGAATAGACCCCTGTGGAAACAGGGGTCGCAACCAAAACTAACTGCTTATGAGAAAATTGAAAATCTTATTTAAATATGAACCTTTAGTTTAAAAATATGCTTTATCTAAGAACGTTGTTGGGAAAAAAATATTGTAAGAGTTGGCTTCTTTTTTAAAAAAATTTAGAAGGTGGAGAAAACGAGGGATATATGTATAGGGCGCTGTTATTATATGAACGGCGGTTGTTGCAAGCCCCGGATCTGCCGGCGGATTTGCGGGCTATTGGCCGAAAAAAAGAGGGGATTCATCGAATTTCCAGGTGCAGGAAATATCCTTAAAATACTTTTGTATCGTATCAGTAAGGCGTTGATCCCGGCAGCGGTTTCGTCCGGTATTTTCCAATTACATTGCAAGAGAACGCCGCAGTATTTTGAATAAGTAACAGGTTTCGTAAATGATTCGTATGCGCAGGATGGAATGTTCCTGTGCTCAAGATAGGTTTATAATGCAACTCAACCCCCGGGTAATTCTTTACATTGGGGGTTTTGCTATTAAGACCGGCCCCGGATCTCCGGGTCTTTGATAAGCCGGCTGCAACAACCCGCCCTGCCGGATTTTTCGCTCCCTTCCTCTCTAAATACCCCGGCCGGGTGGATGGCACTTTTTCCTGACCGCCAGTTCTGCTTTTTAGCCGCAATAAGCGGGCCGGAAACGGGATTTTCCGGGTGCTTTTAATAAAAAGTGTGGAAAAAAGATCCCCGGCGTCATTTTATTTCTACATACTGATAAGGGCGGGCAGAGCGTCTTCAGCCTGCCCTTTTCCGGCGCAGTGGGCGTAAGCTGGCTCGCCAATAAGCAGGAACCACTGTGTATCAGCTGGTCTTAAATAAAACTTGCTCACCGTAGTGTATTGATTCCGTTATGTTTTTGGGTTTTGGCAAACCTTTTGTTTTAGAAAGGGTAAGTAAGCCTTTTAAAATAATTATATGAGACCACCCATAAAAAACAATAAAGCCCGGATCGTCAGCGCGGGGTTTCGTCATGATTTGCCGCTTAGTTTTACCGGTGATGCGATCAATCAATTGGCGCTTTCAGGGTATGGCCTCTTCGATATTAAGGACTGGGTATGGCATACGGAGATCGTTAATGGTGTGCAATATTGCATTGTTACAGAGCGGTTGTCCATTGCCCCTTCCCCGGGAGGGGAGCCACAATAAGGATCGCTCGGAAGCCAGACTTTTTATCTCCATACAGGGAAGTAGAGACCCGGTTTTGCGCTCATATTACAGGCCGGGTACTTCAGCCGGCCTGTCTTTTATCATCCTGTTCAAAACTTCTGCTGCACCCATACCAAACGCTCCTTTCCCCATTGTCCTGCTGCCCCGGTTGGCGACGCCGGCAGCCGGGTGGGAACCTCCGGGATTCAGGGTAATGTATTTGATGAATAATGATAAAATAGTGTAGTTATAAGGTAAGAAATGATACCCGGCTAAACTGTTGTTCATTTACTTTTGGGGATGCAAGATCTTTTGGAACCGGAATGGATAACGAATTGCAGGAGATCTGGGAAGCTGTTTAGATTTGATCCATATTAAAAGTAGTAGTAATGGTTATTTTCAGCCCTGTCCGGATGATCGGGCAGGCGGGGAGAGTGTGGGGTAAACGCAGAAAAGAGTCCATTAGCGGGTACCCCGTCCGGCCTCCGGCCAGTTACCCGTGCGGGTGCAAAAAAGATCCGCGGAGGCCAGCAGGGGAGCTCTTTTGGAGCAGGAAAAATCTATTTTCAAACAGCTTCTGAAAAAGCCAGCTGCAGGAGGTCTTGTTCTGTCCCTGTTGCCAGCTTTATTATAAAAAAAATGAGTATTTTGATAACAGCGTGAAACCACAGTTTGTTGATATTATATTTTCAAAGGCCGGGAAGATCCAGGTTAAAAAAACGGCCAAGACCCGGTTCGACGGCCCCTTTCATTTCCATCATTTATGTGAGCTGGTATGGGTGGAGGAGGGTGTGGGGACCCGTATCATAGGGGATTCTGTTTCTAATTTTAAAAAGAACGACCTGGTGCTGATGGCGCCTAACCTGCCGCATATCTGGAGGAGCGATGCCAATATCGATTTTGTGAAATCCACAACGATCTATTTTGATCCGGATTTTCTTTCCCATCTTACAGATGATGAAGCAACGCTGGATGGCTTTAAGCAGATGATCCAGCGATCGCGGCGGGGTATGTGGATCTATGGTGAAACCCGCAAAAAAGTGGTCAAGCTGCTGTCGAAAATTACGGAGACCGAAGGGATCGCAAAAATTATTGATTTCCTGAAAGTAGTAGATCTGCTGACGATTTCTACGGAATTTGATGCGCTGGCCACCATCCTGTATAATAACCGGTATGATGAAAAGGACGCCGGGCGTATTTACACAGTGTACCAGTACCTTTTAAAAAATTTTAAGAAGGATATCACGTTAAAAGAAGTGGCGGATCTTTGCCATATGACCACCAATTCCTTTTGCCGCTTTTTCAAAAGCCGTACCAATAAGCCCTTTACCCGGTTCCTGAATGAGCTTCGGATCGGGTATGCCTGTGAGCTGCTGCATGATGAGCAGCATTCGATCTCTGCCATTTGCTATGAATGCGGCTATAATACAACGGCAAATTTTCATAAGTTTTTTAAGCAGATACAGCAAACGACCCCGGCAGGCTATCGGAAAAAGCTGCGGCGGGATGCTTCCCTGTAGTGATACTCCGGATACGGGCTGCTTAAATTTGTTAAAACGATTTCAATCATAAAAACTCAAAAGACGTGAAAAAAAGAAACCTGCTCCTCCTGATGATCCTGCTAAGCTATACGATTGCAGCGCAGCGATATGAACCCAACTGGTCCTCACTCAACAAGCGGGGGATCCCGGCCTGGTTCCAGCAGGATAAATTCGGTATTTTCATTCACTGGGGCCTTTATGCCGTACCTTCTTATGCCCCCGTAATACCCAACAGCGGCGAAAGCTATGCCGAATGGTACTGGTACCGGCTGAATGAAAAAAACAAGAATTTCATGCCCTTTCATGATAAGAACTATGGCGCGGGGTTTCAATATCCCCGGTTTGAGCCAATGTTTAAGGCTGAGCTGTTTGACCCGGCACAGTGGGCTGATGTCTTTAAAGCGTCAGGGGCCCGCTATGTAGTGCTTACTTCAAAACACCATGAGGGATATTGTCTCTGGAACAGCCCGGAAGCCGATCGCAGCTGGGGCCGTCCCTGGAATGCAGTAACGGGTACGCCTAAGCGGGACCTGCTGGGAGATCTTACCGGAGCTGTAAAAGCCGCGGGGCTGAAAATGGGGTACTATTACTCCCTGTATGAGTGGTTTAACCCGGTTTGGCAAAAGGATCGTAAACAGTATGTGACAGAACATATGTTACCCCAGCTAAAAGATCTGGTGAATAAATACAAGCCGTCGCTCATTTTTGCAGATGGTGAGTGGGATATGCCGGATACTGCCTGGCACAGCCCCGAGTTGCTGGCCTGGCTGTTTAATGATTCGCCCGTTGCAAAGGATGTGGTGGTTAATGACCGGTGGGGCAGCAATACGCGCGAGCATAATACAGGGGCTACTTACACCACATCTGAATATGGCGGCGGCATGGATGCCAGCCGGGTATGGGAAGAGAGCCAGGGCATCGGGCATTCCTACGGGTATAACCGCAAAGAGCAGCTGACCGATTATAAAACCGAACGGGAGCTGATCCTGATGCTGGTTGACATTGTATCAAGGGGCGGGAACCTGCTGCTGGATATCGGGCCAACCGCCGATGGCCGGATCCCGGTGATCATGCAGCAGCGGCTTACAGCGATCGGGAACTGGTTAAAGCTGAACGGGGATGCGATCTATGGCACCCGGGCATATGCACACCCTTACCAGTGGAGCAGCGGCACTGTTCCCGGTAAAAGCGGTAAAAGCTATATGGCGGGTTACAGTGTGGCCAACCTGGTTGTTCCAAAGAAGGACACCGCACATATCGAACTCTTTTTTACAAAAAAAGGACGCGACCTGTTTTGTATCCTGCCGGATTACCAGACCAGGGTGCAGATAAAGGATCTGAATGTACCCGCCAATACAACGGCGGTACTTCTTGCCAACGGAAAGGAAGTGAAAGTAAAGAATACCGGCAGGGATTGCTGGGTCGATCTTTCCGCATTGAAGCCCGGATCATTGCCGGGCGAGCTGCTGGTTCTGAAGCTGAAGAATGTATTGTGATATGATATCAGTCGTCAGCCTTCCGTATTTATGCATCGGGAGCATTTATTGCGCACTTAAGTTGAGGTATCGGTGATGAATGCTCCATGATGTTTTGCACATCACCGGCAACCATCAGGGCTGCAGGCAACAGACCCCCGGATATGAAACGGGGGTTTGTTGTTGAATCCCGTTCCCATGGCAATGGCATGCGCGTCAAAGTTAACATCAACCGGGAGCGCTACAAAAAGAGTTAAAGAACCGGTTTACCGTTTTAATCTTAAACCGGTATAACAGACGCTTGAACTGAAACAAATTCAGGGGTTGTATTAAACAAAAAGCCCGGCGCTGGCTTTAGAAAAAGCTGGAGACGGGCTTCATAACGAATTGCTTGTTTTATGCTGTAAAGTAAAAAAGAAGTACGGGTTTATCCTTCAAATATCTTATCCGGTTTATAAACAAAATAACCCCTTTTGCGGTTACCTGGTTTTCAGTTCCAGCTGTAGCGGCTGCTGGTTGCGGATAACGGTAACCGGGATACGCCCTTTCCAGTTGCTGCTGCTGTATAGCTCCAGCAGGTCCTTCAGGTCCTTAACCGGCTTGCCATCCGCGCTGCGCAGCACATCTTTTTCCTGCAGACCCGATTGGGCAAGCAAACTGCTTCCGGGAGCCGTAACGATAATAACACCGGTTTCATCCGGAAGACCATAGGCAGACCGGTCTCCAAGACCTTCAACAGATTTTACCTTCCCGCCCAGGAAACCTGCGATCGCTGATTTCCTGCTGATGCTCCCGGGATCTGTGATGACCGGGATGGGTGGTTGCTGTGCTATGCTGCGGAGGGATCTCTTTTGTACGCCAAAGATCATCGGAAAGTTCCGAAACCCGGTCCGGAACACAGCCGTACCTGCAGCAATGGTGTAGTTCCCCGCCGAGGGATTTACGAATGCAGGTTTACCGGCAATGCTATGGTGGTCCGTGCCGTTCTCCTGCGCCAGCTCCAGGGCGCCGGCATCCGGAAAGAAATTGGAATCCACAGCAGTGCCCCAGGACCGGATCTCTATGGGGGCATATTTTTTCATAACAATATTGTGCTTGAATACATCCCCGCTGTTCTTAAACCAGACATGCGGGTGAAATGAATTATTGATCATAATATTGTTTTCCACGATCCGGTAAAAGCCCTCCCTGAGCTTGATACCCCCGTTGAGGCAAACATTGTTGTAAATATGATAGTTGGAGGAACCGTCATCCAGGTCGATATCCCAGCCATGATCACAGCGGAACCGGTTATTGCGGATGATGGTTTGCTGCCGGGCATCCAGTAAGATCAGTTCGGGATGAAGGGCTACAAGACTGTCCATATAATGCCGGTTGGCAGACCAGTAGCGGTCTCTTCCCCAGGAGTTAAAAGCACCGTGATCCCCGGTTTCGAGCACTGTATTGAAGACGTCATTGTGCTCCAGCAGGTGCCCTCCAAAGGCGCCGTCGCCGATATTGAGTCCGGCCCTTGGCGTATTGTAAATACTGTTATAGCTTACGGTAATGGCTGCTGCCATTTCGATCTGTACTCCTGTTGCCTGCTTTTCGATCCTTCCCAGGTCATGCAGAAGGTTATTGGTTACCATGCAATGCCGGGGATAGTTATTGGAACGGGGCCCGGGCGTTTTATCCAGCTGGTCGTACGGAGTATAATCCTGGTAGCGGAAGGAGGGGGAGCGCAGTGCCCGGGGATCTCCGATAAAACTAATGGCATTGGCCCCGATAAATGAGATATGGCAGCCGCTGATGGTATCGTTTTTATTGTAATTGCTGACCATAACCGCATTGCCGCCGATCTCCCTGAAACGGCAATCTTTTACCGCACAGCGCTCCGTTCCGTCCATCAGCACGGCTCCTCCCCGGTAAATGGTCCAGTCGCTGCGGACCAGCGGCTCGCGGGTTTCCATAAAGCTGCGGTCATTATGGAAAAAGTTAAGCCCGGTAAGGCTTACCTGGCGCAGGGGCTTTTCCGCAGTTCCTTTTAATACGATGCTGTTTTTGAGAACGGATACCACGATTGCTGCACTGGCCAGGTTCACGTCTTTTGCAGGATAGTAATAGAGCTCATTTTTGGCGCGGTCCAGGAACCATTCTCCCGGGGCGTCCAGCTCTTCAAAGATGTTTTCTACAAAGCGGTGTTGATTATGCATCGGCGCCGGCCGGTTGTTTTGCCATCCGCCTTCCAGCAAAAGGCTGCTGTCTGTCTTTTTCCCCTTGATAAGATAGTGGAACCCTCCCCATTCATGTGCATGCAGTGCATGTACGTAACCGCCGGCGGGGTTTTGCCATTGCCGTACTTTTTCCGGGCTGATGGCATTGGCTGCTGTACCGTGAAAAACACGGGCGGTAGTGTCATAGTTGGGATAACGGGCCAGCACCTGCAGCCGGTTATCTACATAAAGCTGCTCAAAGACCATATCCTGCGGTACTGCTGCTTTATAGACACCATTACGGTAAGGTTCCCAGCGGAGCTGCAGCTGTCTGCCGGCGCTGATGTTCACCACTTCATTTTTATAATTGACAACCGCAAGCGAGGCCGGCCGGAACTGGTCTGCCCGGAGCACTACCGTGGTGTCCAGGTAATAGGTACCCCCTCTTAGGAATAGGGTTACGTCCCCCTTGCCGGAAGCTGCAGCCGACAGTGCTTTCTGAAGCGTTCGGAAAGGCGATTGCAGGGTCCCTGTATTCCGGTCGTTGCCGGAAGGGGCTGCAAAGATCCTTGTTTGGGAATACAGGGGATCGATAAAACCTGATGCGACCAGGAGAAAAAAGAAGAGGAACGATTTTTTATTCATATGCCTTGCGGGTAATTGTAGCTGGTTTTAAAAAGGGTAAAGATATCTAAATTGAGGGTAAATAATCAGTGATCTGCGGCCGGTCATCAGTTGTGATAGCTACGGGAGTTCCAGTGGCGATCTTCTGTGCGTTAAGGTAAGCAGTAAAGCCCTGAAGAGGGTATGCCCGGGTAGCCGTCGGCTTATTTTCGATCGGTTTGCATTGAACCCCGGCCGGGGGACCCCGGATCGGTATTTTTATAATGGCCAGACGGATCTTTAAGGGGAGGGGACTATTAGCAATGTTTTGCCGTATAAGCTGCTTTTTAAAAACCGGGCATGGGCTGTCAGGAAAAGATCAGCCTGCTGTTGATAATATAGAGTGCGCAGATCAGGGCCTCTCCAAGCAACAGGGGCAGTATCAGGCGCAGGAACCGCATCCGGAGCAGTCCCGCAGCATAACAGACAAGGTCGGTTGGGGTAAAGGGCATAAATGCCCAGCCCAGGATAAACCAGAATCCCTTTTTGCTGTTCAATCCCCGTTGTATGCGTTCCAGCCGGGGAGCCTGTTTGGCCAGTGAACCGGTGATCCGCATACAGCCGGCTGTATAATAAATAAAGGCGGCTACCATAAAAATGCTCAGCATAAATACCCCGAATAAAAGAAGGGGCGTATTCCTGAACACCAGCATGCCTGCAAGCAAAAAAGGGGTTGAAGGCAGCAGGAATATTCCGCGGGCCACGCATATGCCGAAATAAACCAGCCACACCTGCTGCCGGTACTGAAGCAGGAAAGCCGCAATCGCTTCCTGTGTAAAATGCTGCCGGTGATACAGGTAAAAGATCACTGCTGCAGCAATGAGGAGCACCCAGGTAAAGCGTAATAGTTTCCTGGCCCTTTGCGGTGCGGGGTTACTGTCGCTGTGCATAATAAATAAAAGCGGGTGGTATATTAATGGGCTCAAAGCCGAGCTGAACCAACGGGAACTTCCGCCGGAGCAGGGCCCTGTCGTTAAGCGAATACTGGAACTGGATATAGAACCCGCCGGGTTTTAATACGGATTTGACGGCTTCAAGGATATGCTCCTTTGTGGACCTGTTCAGGTTGGCCAGCGGAAGGCCCGAAATGACATAGTCGGCCGTTTCGGGGGCAATGTACCGCGGCAGCTGGCAAACATCGTCGTTAACAGCAGCAAACTGCGGCCGTTTCAGCAGGTGCAGTTTGTAGAAAAGCTGCGGATTGATCTCAAACGAGGTGAGCCGAGAAACTGCATTTATCTGGTCAAGCAGATGCCGCGTGATACTGCCCGTACCGGCGCCCAGTTCCACGATATGCACAGAACGGCTGAAGTCAACGATCCGCGTCATCCGGCCGGCCAGCCTCGAAGAACTTTCTACAAGGGATCCTGTTTGCGCCAGGTTTTCATATGCTGCTCTGAAAAATGTAAACATGATTGTTGTTTTTTCTGTAAAATAGACCGGGTAAACGCAGGGCGGAAAATAAAATCGACCGGTGCTCATTGACTACCTGCAAGTGGTGGATTATGGCGGATCAATGGAAAATACATCTGTTAAAACTGCTTGTCGGCATCCACACCCCGTTCATTGCCGGCAGGAGCCGGTTGGTCGATAAAATTTGACCGCTGAACTTTAATCGCGAATTTTACGGGATGAAGCCCCAGGTCTTAAAGGAACGCATTTTGAATGCAACAACGCGGCGTGTAGTGCGGCATACGCTCTTCTGGATAGCGTTTTATCTGCTGCAGTTCTACTATGGCCTGGTATCGATTCCCGCGCTTATCATTGCCCCGGCAATGTTTTTAAACCCGTTGCGGCTAATTGTTGGAGCGGCATTTGTCTTTTACCCCCTGATGTACTGGATCGTACCGCGTTTTTTTGCACGCAAAAAATACCGGCGGGGTATTTTCTGGTCACTGGTCTTATTTGGATTATTTGTTGTTATGGATGCGTTGTGGGAAATCCGTATCCTGAATAGCTGTGCTTCCTGCTGGGAGGAGCTGCGTGTAAAGCAACCGGAATACTACACCTACCTGCACCGCGGGCTGCTTGGTACTGTGCTTACCCGGCTCATCAGCTTTGGCTTCCTGTACCAGCTGATGGTGCAGCTTGCCACCTGTTAAAGCCTGTCACCTTTGAGCGCTTTACACAGGCGGTTGTAAAGGCGCAGGAGGTATTGGCAAGCCCCGTGGTTACCATACAGGAACAGGCAATGGCTGCTGCACCCCTTGTATCGGATCACCTCTTCATAAAAATGGACAACCGGCATATAAGGCTCAACTTTGATGAATTGCTTTATTTTGAAGCACAGCGCGACTTTACAAAGATCTTTCTGGAGGACAGGACACTGCTGGTGGGGCTTCATCTGAAGTTGCTGGAAAATATGTTGCCGGATGCACTGTTTGCCAGGGTACACCGTTCCTATATCATCAATAAACGCAAGATCTCCGGTATTGAAGGCAACCGTATCCTTATTCAAAAGAGCGAGGTCCCCATTGGCACCCATTACAAAGAAGCTTTTTTTCGCCGGATGGGCCTCTGAAGCCTGCTCTTATTCCTGTTTCAATGAATCCAGTATATGACGCACCAATACATCCCGCTGTTCTTTGTTCATTCCGGCATTGGGAAAGCTCCTGTCATAGTTTACAACGTTGCGCCAGCCCTTTTGAATTTGAACCTGGATGCGGAGCGCACCGTTGCGGTCAGTTACGGAGACGCGTGTGCTGTTATGGCTGCCACACGAAACAGCTCCGGCAAGCAGCGATATTAAAATTATCTTTATACGCATGAAGCTCTGTTTTATGGCAGCAATATTAAAGCAACGGATGTGCCCCGGTTGTAAAAATGGGATCAACGGATATAAAAAAGGGGCCAACCCGGAAACTTTATACTGAAACGGAGCGTGCAACATTTTAGAACCAGGAAAGACCCCTGATCATATGAGACAAAAAAAACAAAATGCTGCCCGGCGCAGCGATGAAATTACTGAACAGTACCTGCAGCTGCTAGATCAGCACCTCGAAGATGTGGTGAACGGAGATGCCGCTGAAATGATGCCGCTTTCGGAGATCGCTGCGCGGCTTTTTGTTTCGCACCAGCACCTTACGGATACGGTTCAGAAAGCCACGGGGAACCATCCCTGTTATTTCTATGATCTGAAGATCATCGAGCGTGCGCAGCAAATGCTGAAAGAAACAGATTGGCCGGTGGCTGCGATCGCGCTGAAACTGACCTATGACCCGTCTAATTTTTCAAAGTTCTTTCGGAAATTTACAGGAAGGACGCCCGGCGCTTACCGGCTTGCCTCGGCAAATGGCACTGGCGGGTAAAAAACCGAAAAGTTCACCATAAACGTAGCGGCCGGGTTACAGACCTTTGGTTGTTGAATAATTTTTAATAAAAAACAACCATATGGCACAAAAAGATCTGAAAGGAAAAGTAGTATTGATCGCGGGCGGTGGTAAAAACCTGGGTGGCTTGCTCAGCCGGGATTTTGCTGCGCAGGGAGCAAAACTGGCGATCCATTACAACAGTGAGCATTCAAAGGCAGACAGCGAAAAAACGCTGGCCGAAGTGCAGGCCACCGGCGCCGAAGCGTTCTTATTCCAGGGAGACCTGACCAAAGTGGAAAACATCACCCGGTTTTTTGATGAAGCAATTACCCGGTTCGGCGGTATTGATATTGCCATTAACACCGTAGGAATGGTATTGAAAAAGCCCTTTGTGGATACCACCGAAGCCGAGTATGATGCAATGTTCAGCATTAACTCTAAAGTGGCTTATTTCTTTATCCGGGAGGCCGGTAAGAAATTAAGGGACCATGGAAAGATCTGCACCATTGTTACTTCCCTGCTGGCAGCATATACCGGCTTGTATTCTACCTATGCCGGGGCCAAGGCACCGGTAGAGCATTTTACAAGAATGGCCTCTAAAGAATTTGGCGGAAGAGGGATTTCCGTTACAGCCGTTGCTCCGGGACCGATGGACACCCCGTTTTTCTATGGCCAGGAATCCCCGGAGGCCGTAGCCTATCATCAATCGGCTTCTGCCCTGGGCGGATTAACGGATATCAGGGATATTGCTCCGCTTGTTGAATTCCTGGTGACCGATGGCTGGTGGATCACCGGGCAAACCATCTTTGCCAACGGGGGATATACCACGCGCTAACAGGACTTCTCCTGTAATAAAAAAGGAGCAGGCAAAATAACGGGTGCCTGCTCTTTCTTTGTATGCCCCGGCAGCCTGGGTGCCAAAGCCGGGTACGCGGGATTCTAAAACCGATATCGTAATTTAGACGGGGGCATTTCTTTGGCAATACCTTAAATAATATACCATGATGCTGAAAATTATTAACACAGTCCTGATACTGACAGCCGTATTGATGGGCATTAAACAGGGGCTTGCCATGTTGAATGCCAAAACGGAAATGCTGGAACTTTTTGCCAAAGGCGGCCTGGGGACCGCCGGGGTAAAGATCAATGGGGCTATTACAATACTGGCTGCCCTGCTGATCCTTTTTCCAAAAACGTTTCTATGGGGAAATTTCATCATGGCAGCAGGTATACTGCTGGTTGCCTGTATTCAGCTGACCGATGGCAACATCCGGGGGGCATTGATCGAGTTACCTTTTCTTGTATTGAACCTGGTGATCATCTATCTGCAGCACCCGCTCCGGGCGCGGTAGATCTGCCCCCGGTGCATCAGCGCCGTGGATCCTGCCCGAAAACCGGCGCTGCGGTGAATTTGCCTTTTGATGCCGGAATCTCAGAAAAAAGATGAACTTTTGTAGCGGAATGGTAAAGATGGGATTTATTAATTGAACGGATCTGACTATGGAAAGTTTATACCTGCTCCTTGGAATCATCATTGGTGTTGCAATCGGCTACCTGGTTGCGCGAAAACTGCTGGCAACGGCTTCTGTACCCAGTTCCGCAGCGGAGGCATTACAGAAAAAGATCAGTTTGCTGGAGCAGTCAAACGCCTCCCGCTTATCACGGGCGGAAGTACAGCAGCAATATATCGCCCGCGAAGCTGGTGAACTGCTGCAGGAGCATATCCATACACTACAGGAGGAATTAAAAGATGAAAAATGGGCGGCGCAGCAACAGCAGAAAGAGCTTTTGAGACTGACCCGGGAATCGGAGCAGAAGTTTTCCAGAGCAGAGGTAGAGGAGCGCGACCAGCGGCTTCTGCAGCTGAGTAATGAACTGGTAGCGATGAAGGAAAAGGAAGATGCGCTGAAGGAGAAGCTGGAACTGTTTGCGGCGGAGCTGGAGAAGCTGCACCAGTTCTCGCATGAACGGTTTAAAACACTGGCTGCGGATGTACTGGAAGAGAAAAAGAAAACCTTCCTGGATGAAAATAAAAAGGAGCTGAATACGATCCTGGAACCGCTGAAGACCAACCTGGACCAGTTCCGGGAGAAAGTAGAAGCTACCCGGAAAGAAGACATACAGGAGTTTACCTCTCTGAAAAAGGAAATAGAGCGCTTACAGCAGTTGAATGTGCAACTGGGAGATGATGCGCGGAACCTGGCTACTGCATTAAAAGCAGAGGTGAAGATGCAGGGTAATTGGGGCGAAGACCGGCTGAATATGATCCTGGAGGCTGAGGGGCTGCAGAAATATATTGATTTTACCCGGGAGGAAGTATACCGGGATGCGGCGGAAGACAATATCCGGCGCCCCGATTTTGTGCTGAAGCTACCCAATGGCAAGCATATTATTATTGACAGCAAGGTTTCATTAACGGCTTATGTCAACTACTTTAATGCTGCTGATCTGAAGACCAAACAGGAACAGCTCCGGCTGCATATCCGCAGCGTTACGGATCACATCGAAAAGCTGGCAGATAAGAATTATCAATCGCTGGCCGGGCTCAACACTCCGGACTATGTTTTCCTCTTCATGCCGGTAGAACCGGCGCTTACATTGGCATTGAACCAGGCACCCGACCTGTTTAACCAGGCGCTGAAGAAAAAGATCGTCCTTATTACCCCAACAACACTGGTGGCTACCTTAAAAGTGGTGAAGCTGCTCTGGCAGAAAGAGAACCAGGTAAAGAACGTGGAGGAGATCTTCCGCCAGTGCGGGGAGTTATATAATAAGTTTGTACTCTTCCTGGAAGAGATGGAGCGGGTGGAGGGCGCGTTAAGCCAGGCATCCAGGGCGCACCGCGATGCTATGAATCATCTGAAGGAGGGCACTAAAAAAGGCAATACCATCATTGGCCGGTTTGAGCGCATCCGGAACCTGGAAGCAAAGGTCAGCAAACAGATCCCCGGTAAGTACCTGGCCGAGCTGGACCTGCTGCCGGATGATGATATCCCTTCAGGAATGTAAAGTAGGAAATAGTCAATGGTTAATGGTCAATAGTCGATAGGACATGAGGCCAGCAAACGGATCTGACATCAAACTTCAAACAAAAGAGTGATCAGTGAGAAGTGAAACACGCTCTAACGTGAAACCAAAGAAGGCCGATCAGGTAACAACGGCTCAAACGTCAAATTAAAAGCGTCACTCCATATGCAACACCAACACCGGTACCTCGCTGCGCCAGGCAAGGTTCTTGGTGATGCTTTTATGGAACAGGCCGGCAAGAAAGCTGCGCATTTTATGGATGGAGATGACCAGGGATGCATTGTCTTCTTTGGCAAGTGCCCGCACCGCTGTTGGCAGGTCCTCCACGTTGCTGGCCAGGTGCAGCCGAAAATGATAATCCTGCAGTTCCAGTTGCAGCTCATTCGCCAGCCTGGATTCTCTTTCGTTCAGCTCGTTTTTCATACAGCGGTGCACTGCTGTTACCCGTGCATTGAACCGCTCCAGGAATTTATGCAGCTTTACCCGGATCGATTTGCTGAGCGATTCCTTAAAATCGGATGCGAGCACAATATTGTCCGGGATAGCAATAGGCGCATGCCTGGGTACAAGCAGTACCGGGTAGCGGATCTTGTCTACTCCCCGTTGCACATTATCGCCTACAAGAAAGGTCTCCAGCTCATCCTTCGGCTTAAAACCCATAATGACCAGGTCAATATCTTCGTCATCGCAGACCTGGTTCACAGCCGGTGCCAGGGCATCATTGACGACCAAAGTGGTCAGTTTCGTGGTGGTGGCCAGCAGGCTGCGGATCCGGTCTTTAAGTAAATGCAGCTCCTCTTTCCGCCCTTCTTCCAACGCGTCGGCCTCCTGCATGCTTAACGCCAGGGATCCCGCTTCTCCCGAATCATAGATGGGCACGCTTTCATAAGTGTTCAATATAAAAAACTGTTCTGCATTCAGCCGGTTAGCCAGGTTGCAGGCATAATCCACCGCATGGCCGGCTGCGTCAGAAAAATCGGTAATAACCAGAAGCTTTTTCATAATCCGCCGTTTTGTCTCCTTAAATTTACAAAAAAGCTATCGCTTTATAGTGGCTTTCCGCAACTTTTTTCGGGGTTCGGGATATCGGAGGACCGGCGGCAGACCCACCTGCAATCGGCCATATTAATGCGCCCTTTATCTTTTATATAGGCTGCTTCAATAGGCCATATCATTGCTGCCAGGTACTGTTGCTGATGTAGCTCCTGGTATTTACAGGGGAGATCGGTGAAGAGCCGTGCCCCGGAAGCAGGAACAGGATCAGGCGCTGTAAGCGCCCCTTGTTTGTAGCTAGGTATTCAAGAGAACCCCCGGCTCCTGCAGGAGCCGCGTAACATTATCCGGGGCAAATAGACGCGAGGTCCCCGGGGAGCCTGGTTGCTGCAACCGGCCCGTTTGCTATAAACGCAAAGCTCCTGCGGAGCGGATCAATGCTGCAATCAGCTGCGTTTGCGCTGCAGGGGGAGGCAGCGATTCAGCTCCTTTGTCTTACATTTGCCAAAACCCGGCCGGGGGAACACCGGCAAGTGAAGCGTGAAGTGTAATTATTACCCATTCAATTTAAAATTCAGGCATCCTTTTACGATATCTAAAGGAACAAAAACACACCAGCCCACATTGATCGTGGAGCTGGAACATTTTGGTATAAAGGGATATGGTGAAGCCCCTGCGATCACCTATTACCATATATCTGTGGAGGATATGATTAAGGACCTGGAAGCAAAGAAACTGATGATCGAGCGCTTTGCTTTTACGGAGCCGGAGCGCTACTGGCACTTCCTGCATCATTTGCTGCCCGCGAACCCATTCCTGGTCTGTGCGCTGGATATGGCCGCCTGGGATCTGTGGGGCAAGTTGTCTGGTAAGCCGTTGTATGCTCTTTGGAAGGGCAACCCTGCGGACAGCCCATTGACTGATTTTACGATTGGCATTGATACTCCCGGTAAAATGGCAGCCAAGCTGAAAGAACGCCCCTGGCCGGTATACAAGGTAAAAGTAGGTACACCCGATGACCTGGCTGTTGTAAAAGCTTTGCGGAGTGTTACCGATGTGCCTTTCCGGGTGGATGCGAATGCGGGTTGGGACCTGGAGACCGCCTTGAAGCTGATTCCCGAGCTGGAGGCCCTGGGGGTGGAGTATGTGGAGCAGCCGCTGGCTAAGGATAACTGGGAAGATATGCGTGTTTTGTATGAACGTTCCTCCCTGCCGCTGTATGCAGATGAAGCCTGCGTTTTTGAACAGGATGTTGAAAAATGCGTGGGGCATTTTCATGGGATCAATATCAAGCTCACAAAGTGCAGCGGCATTACGCCGGCATTGCGTATGATAAAAGATGCAAGGAAAAAAGGACTCAGGATCATGGTGGGTTGTATGAATGAAAGCACGGTAGGGTCCGCTGCGGTAGCGCACCTGGCCCCGTTCATTGATCACGTAGATGTAGACGGCCCATTGCTGCTGGAAGAAGATGTGGCAACCGGGCTGGGATATGATTATGGCAAACTTATTTATAACAATAAACCGGGATTGGGGATCGAATATACGGGATTGTTTAAGGGGTGATGTTTCAAGCTTCAGGTTCCGGGTTACCGGGGTGTAAAGTATTCCCGGAAGGAGTGTCCCGCATCTTAACAGTGCCTCCCCGGAGTCCATTGAATCTTTGGCCCCTGGTACCTGAAAGTTAAAGGCTGATCTGATAGCTCAGTTCTCAATTCTCAATTCTCAAATCTGATATCTCAAATAACCAATGGCATATAAAAATCAACAGGAATTTATTGAAGCAATAGAAAAGGCGGGTGAACTGGTGCGGGTAAAGGCATATGTAGACCCAAAGCTGGAAATGGCGGAAATTACCGACCGTATGAGCAAGGAACCGGGGGGAGGAAAAGCCATTTTGTTTGAAAATACGGGGTATGATTTTCCGGTGCTGATGAATGCATACGGAAGTGAAAAGCGGATGTGCCTGGCATTGGGTGTAAATGAACTGGATGATGTGGCACGGGATATTGAAAACCTGTTCAAATTATTATCGGCGCCTAAAGAAGGGATCATAGAAAAGCTGAAGCTGTTGCCGAAGCTTGGCGAATTTGCTTCCTGGATGCCGAAGGTGAAAAAGGGGCGGGGTGCCTGTCAGGAAGTAGTATATACGGAAAAGCCCCTTCCTTCAGGAGGAGAATGGGGTGGACCTCCGGATATTACCAAACTACCCGTGATCACCTGCTGGCCGCAGGATGGCGGGCCGTTTATTACATTGCCCATTATCAATACAAAAGATCCCAATAATCATATCCGGAATGTAGGTATGTACCGCATGCAGGTATTTGGTCCGCAGCTTACCGCCATGCACTGGCATAAGCATAAGGTATCGGCCAAACATTTTAATGAATATAAGAAGCTGGATAAAAAAATGCCGGTAGCGGTAGCGCTGGGTGGTGATCCTGTTTATGCCTATTCCGCCACGGCTCCTTTGCCGGAAAATGTGGATGAATATATGCTGGCGGGTTTCCTGAGAAAGAAAAAAGTGGAGCTGGTAAAATGCATTACCCAACCGGAAATAGAAGTGCCTGCAGACGCGGATTTTGTGATCGAAGGTTATGTGGACCCCAACGATGAGATGCTTTGGGAGGGCCCTTTTGGAGATCATACCGGCTATTACTCGCTGCCGGACTGGTATCCGAAATTTCATATCACAGCCATCACGCATAAGAAGAACCCGGTGTACCCCGCAACAATTGTGGGCATTCCGCCACAGGAAGATGCCTGGCTGGGTAAAGCCACGGAACGCATTTTCCTGGCGCCTATTAAAATGACCCTTGTGCCGGAAATTGAAGACATGGAAATGCCTGTGGAGGGCGTTTTTCATAACCTGGTTATTACAAAGATCCGCAAAGACTATGCGGGCCAGGGACAAAAGGTGATGAATGCCATGTGGGGCGCAGGACAGATGATGTTTAACAAGATCCTGGTGCTGGTTTCGCAAACAGCGGACGGCAGCGCGCTAAAGCTGGGCGACTATAAAGCCTGTGCCCGGGAAATCTTTAAGAACCTGAACCCTGCAACCGATGTGTCTTTCAGCCAGGGCCCCATGGATGTGCTGGATCATAGCTGCAGCAAAATGGGCTTTGGCGGGAAAATGTGTATTGATGGCACACTAAAGTTTGAAGAAGAAACGGCGGATGATTACCTGCCACTGATGGGAGAAACCGGAGTGGATTTTGCCGGGCTGCTCACCGGCCGTTTCCGGGAGATCACCGGTGTAAATGATGCATTGCCGAAGGAACAGATCCCCTGCCTGGTCGTTTCTGTAAAAAAAGATCGTAAAGGCCATATAAAGGAGCTGCACCGGGAGGTAGCAGCCCTGCCGGGCATGGAGCTGATCAAAATGATCCTGTATGTAGAGCATACGGTCAATGCATCGGACCTGGCGCTGGCGCTCTGGCGTTTCTGTAATAACCTGGATCCTGTGCGGGATCACCTGCTGGCGCCTACGGCAAAGGATGGGTATCAATGTATGGGGCTGGACGGAACCATCAAAACAAAAGCGTTTGATAATTTTCAGCGGGACTGGCCCAATATCATTGTAGCCGATGATGCAACTATTAAGGTAGTAGATGAAAAATGGGGTTCCCTGGGGATTGGTCCGTTCATTTCTTCTCCTTCTCTCAAATATAAAAACCAGATGTACGGGCAGGCGGCGGTGGCGGCAACGGAATAGATTGACGCACGGCTCACTTTTCCAGGCTATTGGCAGTTTCCAGGTTTAACTTCCAGGTTTAACGTTTCATGTCAGACCTGTTTTTGATAATCAATGTTCCGGCTTGATCCTCCGCTTTCACTCTTTTAACGCCCCGATGAGTTCCTGAATATTGCTTTCAAAAGCTTCGGCTTCTTTTAGCTGTTCATTGATGAAGGGGTTATCCTTTAATTTTCCTACAACCGCTTCCATTTCCCCGGTAGAATCATAGACCATTTTCCGGAAAGGATTTTCATAGTCTTTGGCTTTGGAGGCATAAACGGATTGTGCCATCCATTGCTTCGTGTCAATGGCATTGAGGAGCAGCTCCCTGAGCAATGGAAGGCTCGCCATATCCGGCCGGAAATTCCCGGTTTCCATCAGTGCCGCCAGGCCGTGCTGCAGTTTCTGATCCGGGTACAGCAGGGCCTGCTGCTCATAAAATGCGTGTACCTGCTGCCACCCCCGTTCCAGCCTCCCGTTTTCTATATCCCGGATCAATGTATTGATATTTTCCTCCGGGATGAGCTGCCCGCCTGCATTTAACCAGTTGGACCTGCTCCCGGCCCCGGCAAAAAGCAGGGCGAGGGAGCGGATGCTTTTATCGCTGTTCTTTTGCAGGTACCCGATCAGTAGCCGGGTACCATAGTAGGCAATCATTTTTTTGTAAAGGAGATACCCTTCCTGCACTTTGATAAGGTGCACAGGGCGCCCTGAATTTTCGAAGCCCCTTGCCTGTATCTCCAGCTGCTTTAAAACAGGAGCATTACTTTCCAGCAGTTCTTTCCCTTTTTGCTCATGCTCCCTGCTGCCGCCAATGAGCGCGTGTTTCTGATAAAAAGCCTGCCCGGTAAACCGGCACAGCAACTGCAGGGCCACGAACATTTCGTTGACAGTATCCGGCGCCAGGAAATCATACTCCAGCAACTGCGCTTTTTCCCTGCGTTTATCCCGGTCGGCAAATTTGCGTTCATTACGCAGGATCGCGTACATATTGTATTGAAACCAGTAGCCCGGCATTACCAGGAGGCGGTCGTTATGCACATCATTGCTTACCAGGCAAAAGGGCATGGGGATGTTGAGCTCAGCAGGGTAATCGCCCTTGGCGATCATTGTAAAGGAGGCAAATTTTGAATTGTGTTTGAGGCTTACACAGAGCCCGGGCCAAAAACCGCGCCCGGCCTGGAGCTCTCCGTCTGCTGCTCTTGAATTATGATTGGAACCGATCGTGGCCCCGGCAGCAATATTGCTTTGTCCCATTACCAAAGAGGCGCACAAAAAAGAATTGTTATGGTGTTGTTCATGCGCGGGAAACAGCAAGGTGTTCAGCACCTCACAGCAGGAGATGGTGGCATTTTCGCCCAGGTAGGAATTAATAAGCCGGGCGCCGTATTTTAATTGCGAAAAGGGCGCCAGGATAAAACGTACCGCTTTTACACCATAGAAGGCACGGCTGCCTGCGCCCATGATCCCATTCACCATTTCACAGCCTTCACCGATCTGTGATTTGGCATTCTCATTGGAGTTAATGGTAAGGTTCTTTAGTTTATTGGCGCCTTTAATATATGCATCACTGCCTATTTTTACATCTTTAATAATATGGGTATTTTTGATGACCGTTCTTTTGCCAACGGTTCCGTAGGTTCCCCTGTAGGTGCCAAACTGCCGGTCGGTAAATGCTTTAAAAGCATCCTGCAGTGGCTCACTGGCCCGGTATTTAGACCAGAGCCAGGCGTCACCGGGAAGCATCCCGTCAAAGGGGATCACTTTACGACCGGCGTTTTCGTTGCAGATCTCCAGCCATATCCGCAGGTCTTCCGGCTCCCCGTCCTTAACAATGCCGTTGCCGAATTTGCTGTGAGAGGTACAGGACATTTCATTAACATTGATCAGGATGGCTTCGTCTTCGATAATATAATGGCTTAATAAACGGACATTATTAATAGCTACATTGTTCCCGATATCGCAGCTTACGATCAGGCTGCGGTAAAGACCTACAGGCGTACGCAGCTGGCTGAACTCTAAAAAATAGGGCTCCAGCCGGCCGATGCGTACCAGCCCAAAGAACGTGCATTCTTCAATAAGCAGGATATCGATCCCCTCTCTGACCAGGACCTGTGACCAGTTGTCGGACCGGTTGCCGTTGGATTTGAGAATGGCGGTCTCCTGCCTGGTGAGTTGCCGGTAATCCGTTGCCGGGTTTTGCTGAAAGCGGATGTAAAATTCATCTTTTCCTTCCGGCAAAAATTCAGAAGGAATAAAGTTATAACCCAGGTTTTCTACCGGGTGTTTTTTGATCTGGTTCATGAGCGTATTTAGATATTAGATATTTGACGTTAGACTTAGATGACAGGCTGTTTGAGGCTTCATAATAAGCCGGCATCAAAATTATTTCTTTTCTCGGTCAGTGAGGACACTGACCGTTGCGTGGGCCGTGGTTTGTGTCCTCACAAACCACTAGTAATTACGCATTTTAATAAAATTGATTCCGGTTCATTATCAGGTTCAACGTTTCATGTTTCTGGTTGGATTGCGGTTTGATACGCCGGGTATGGTCCCTGACCCCGGGGAGGAACGAACCTGAAACTTTAAACATCAAACCTGGAACTAAATTGTCATTCAACCGTAACACTCTTGGCCAGGTTCCGGGGCTGATCTACATTACATCCTTTTGCAACACCGATATAATAGGAGAGCAGCTGCAGCGGAACCACGGCCAGCATGGGCGCTACGATCTCATCGGCCTCAGGGATACTGATGTAATCATCACAAAGCGCCCTGCTGGTTTCATCGCCTTCTGTGATAATGCCGATCACTTTTCCTTTACGGGCCTTGATCTCCTGCATATTGCTGATGATCTTTTCATGGAAGGAATCTTTACTGGCGATGAAGACCACCGGCAATTCTTCGTCAACAAGGGCAATGGGACCATGTTTCATTTCGGCTGCGGGGTACCCTTCCGCATGGATATAGGAGATCTCCTTTAACTTCAGGGCTCCTTCCAGTGCAACGGGGAAGTTATAGCCCCGGCCGAGGTAAAGAAAATCCCTTGCCGTTTTGTATTTTTCTGCGATCGTTTTTATTTTTTCGTGATGGTTCAGGATCCAGGCCACTTTTTCAGGAATGGCATCCAATTCCAGTAATAGCTTTTTATACCGGTTTCCATCAATACTGCCTTTGATATACGCAATCTTAAGGGCCATCATGGTTAGCACTACCAGCTGCGCGGTAAACGCTTTGGTGGAAGCTACGCCAATCTCGGGGCCGGCATGTGTATAAGCTCCGCCGTGGCTGATCCTTGCTATGGAAGAGCCCACCACGTTTACCACGCCCAGGATGATAGCTCCCTTTTCCTTTGCTTTTTCAATGGCTACAAGCGTATCGGCTGTTTCGCCGCTCTGGCTTACGGCCAGGATCACATCCCCTTTGTTGATAACGGGGTTCCGGTAACGGAATTCTGAGGCATATTCTACCTCTACATTAATGCGGCAGAGTTCCTCGAAAATGTATTCGGCAACCAAACCAGCATGCCAGCTGGTGCCACAGGCAATGATAATGATCCGGTTGGCATTGATGATCTGTTCTGCGTACTGCTGGATGCCGGCCATGGTAATGGTTCCGCTTGCAGAATGAAGCCGCCCGCGCATGCAATCGAAAATGGTCTGGGGCTGTTCAAAAATTTCCTTTAACATAAAATGATCAAAGCCCCCTTTTTCAATAGCGGCCAGCTCCAGGTCAAGTTTTTGAACATAAGGGGTAATGCTTTCATTACCCAGGTTTTTGAGGATGAGCTGATCGGGTTTTACAATGGCCAGTTCATAATCATTGATATAAACCACCTCCTTGGTATATTCCAGCATGGGAGAGGCATCGGAGCCCAGGAAGTGCTCATTCTTCCCGACCCCGATCACCAGCGGGCTTCCTTTGCGTGCCGCAATAATAGTGTCCGGGTTCCCGGCTTCAATAAGCAGGATCACATAAGCGCCGGTGACCCGCCTGAGCGCAACACGCACAGCCTCTTCAAGCGAGCAATCGTTCTGCTGCCGGATCTCGTCAATAAAATTAAGCAGGACCTCCGTATCGGTGTCGCTGGAGAACGTATAGCCTTTTTTAGTAAGCTCGTTTTTCAGCTGGGCATAGTTTTCTATGATGCCATTGTGGATCATGGCAATAGCGCCGCTTTTGGAGAGATGCGGATGCGCATTCCTGTCGCTGGGTTCCCCGTGCGTAGCCCAGCGCGTATGCCCGATGCCGGTTGAACCCTCAATATTTTTGGTTCCGATGGCCTCTTCAAGGTCTGCCACTTTCCCCTTTTTCTTGTAGATCTTGAGCTGATCTTTATCTAACAGTGCTACCCCCGCACTGTCATAGCCTCTGTATTCCAGTCTTTTTAAGCCTTTAACAATAACAGGATAAGCTTCCCTGGTACCGGTATAACCAACAATTCCGCACATGATATTTAGTGTTTTTGTTAAAGAGGGCGAAAATAAACAAAATTTTGTGCAATCGATTGCGCACCTTTATTAAAATATTGTTTAAAGAAGGGTGCCCTTTAACACCATATAGGCTACGGAGAAGTAAATGATAATGCCGGTGACGTCTACCAGCGTGGCCACAAAGGGTGCAGAGGAGGTGGCAGGGTCCAGTTTCAGTCGTTTTAAGACAATAGGGAGCATGGAGCCGATCAGGCTTCCCCAAAGTACAATACCGATAAGGGTAAAAAAAATAGTGATTCCCACGAGCAGCCAGTGCGGACCGTAATCATAAAGATGCAATTGCTGCCACATCATGATCCGCAGCAGCCCGATGGTGCCAAGCGTAAGGCCCAGCATGGCCCCGGAAAACAGTTCGCGGCGCATGACCCTCCACCAGTCTGCAATGGTTACCTCACCCAGGGTCATGGCCTGGATGATAAGGGTGGAGGCCTGGGAGCCGCTGTTGCCGCCGCTGCTCATGATCAGCGGAACAAAAAGGGCCAGCAGGGTTGCCTTTTCGATCTCCACTTCGAAGAACTGCATAGCGGTAGCAGTGAGCATTTCGCTGAGAAAGAGGATGATGAGCCAACCCACGCGTTTCTTATACAGTTTAAAAAGGGCAATATCCAGGTAAGGTTCTTCAAATGCCTGGGTACCCCCCATTTTCTGCATGTCCTCGCTGTACTCTTCCGTGGCCACCCACAGCACATCATCGATGGTTACGATCCCCAACAGTTTATTGCTCTGGCTGACAACCGGCAACGCGATCCGGTTGTTCATTTTAAAGACCTCACTGGCCGTTTCCTGGTCATCGTACGCGTTCAGGGATATGACCCGGCGTTCGTCCATCAGGTCAGATACCAGGGTATCGGGGGTGTTTAAAATAAATTCGCCGATGCGGATATCGTCCAGCAGTTCGCCTTTATGATTGATAACATAGATCACGTTGATGGCATCGCTGTTCTTGCCATACTTGCGGATAATGTCAAAAACTTCAGCAACGGTATTGTAGGAATACACATAAACATAGTCGGGGTTCATCAGGCGCCCGATGCTGTTTTCCGGGTATCCCAGCAGCGAAAGGGTGATCTTCCGTTCCTGCGGGTCCAGTAATTTGATCAGCTCCCGGACCCCGTTGGAGGGCAGTTCCTCCAGGAAATCAGTACGGTCATCTGCAGGCAGATCGTTTAACAGCTCCGCTGCCTTGTTGGGAGGAAGCTTGTGGATAATGTCTTTTTGATTGCTTGTCTCCAGCAGTTTAAAAACGCTGGCAGCCCGGTGTACCGACATGTTTGCAATGATCTGACTGTCGTACTCCGGCATTTCGTAGACGAGATCCACCACATCCGTAATATTCTGGGCATCTAAAAATTTTTTGATCTCCAGCTTGTCTTCCGTGGCAATGACCTCTTTGAAAGATTCTACCAATGTTTTATCTTCTTCTTCAAAAGACATGCGTCAAACGTACATAAAATTTTTCATTCCTTATTCAACCGGCTGAACGAAAAGTTTTGAGGGGCTCGGTTTCTTTTAACACCCGTTACAGGCGGTTTTTGGAGAGAAATGCGGGAACTTTGTTTATTTTGCAAACGGAGCTGCTGAAGGGGGCTCCCGGTATTATTTTTTGGTTAAATATTCCTTTTTTACTAATAAAGATAACAACGTGATGGCACCTGGTTTATTCATTGCAGGAACAGAAAAAATGGGGAAGGGCGTGTTTACAAGCGTTGCGATTACGGCGGGCTCCGTTATCGAGATCGCCCCGGTGATCGTAATGTCCGGAAAGGAGCGGGAGCTGCTGGACCAGACACTTTTACATGATTACATCTTTGAATGGGGCACCGGCGGGCAATGTGCTATGGCATTGGGCTGGGTTCCGGTTTATAATCATTCCTATATGGCCAACTGCGAATATGAAATGGATTATACAACCAACTCCATAGCCATTCAAACCGTGCGGGACATCCGGGCGGGGGAAGAGCTGTTTATCAATTACGGGGGCAGCTGGGATGAGCAGAAGCCGGTTTGGTTTGAGGCGAAATAACTTTTGTTTGAGGTAGTTTCAGGTAGATTTGTGTTTCAGCCCTCAAAGATCACAGGCCGTTTCTGGTTTAACGTGGTGGAACATTGTTGAATGTGGTTTAATATTGTTGAATGTGGTTTAATATTGTTTAATGTGGTTGAACGGACGCTGACAACTGACCGCTCCTATGTTTGTTTCAGGTTTGAGGTTTAAAGTTTCACGGTAGATCCGTGTGCGTGCCTCAATGTTCTATTGATGATCAAAACTGAAAACTGAATCTGATAGCTGGAACGGTAAGCCGTTTCTTACTCAAAATAGATCCGCACGGTTTGATAAAGCAGCTGGTTCTGCATAATATTGGAAGACTGGCTGGCCTTGTCGGAAAAACCCTTTAGCCCGAACAGGCCTGCGGCATTTCCCTTGTTGATAGCAATTTCAAGATAGCCGGCACTGTTAAAGAGGGCCAGTTTATCGCCTTCCCGTACATCTGCATAAGATTCACTGATCCGGTCAATCACCTCGTCTCTTTTAAATACGATCTTAAAACCACGACCATTGCGTTGCTGCTCAAACTGCTCCCGGGTAATGTTTACAATAACATTCTCAAAATTATCAATAAAAATGATCTGCCCTTCAATATAGCTGCTGTCGACCAGCGGCTGCAACGGGTTTTTTTCCCTGAAACTGAAATCCGGGATCCCTATTTTTTGAATCGATTCGCCGTTCACCAGGCGCTCTACCGTTTTGGCCATGACCTCTGTAACATAGAGGGTGTTTTTTATTGCATTTTTGTTCAACGGTACACCAATGATAATATCCGGTTTTTCCTCAAGGATCATACTCAGCAGGCCGTTGTCCGCGCAGATAATGTACTGGTTCTTGTGGAAAGCGACCAGCAGGTTCTCCGGCCGGGTACCAAAAAGGTTTACCAGGATCAGGTGAAAGGTAAATTCCGGGAAGTTCTTAAAAGCTCCGCGGCAAACATAGGAAGCCTGGGGGAAATTGAAGGGTGTGATGTTATGTGATATATCTACCAGTTGCAGATCGGCATTTACTTGTAACAATTGGGCTTTTACAGCTCCCACTAAATAATCCTGGTATCCGATATCAGATGTTAATGTTACAAAGTTCATTTCCTGCTCAGTAGATTCACTTGTTTTTTGTTACGGGTATATCCTGCAAAGTAAACGACCATTTGTTACTTTATCAACTCTTTGTTTTTAAAGTAAAATTTGTGAACCAGCTTGTCGGCAAGCGACGGGAAAAATTTATTCAGGAAAACGGTTTCCTTTCCGGTGGTGGTCATCACGATGGTTCGCTTTTTTTGTTTAATGGCTTTGAGGATCCGCAGGGCAACGGCTTCGGCCGTCATCATCCTGCCTTCATCCATGGGGTTTTCTTTTTGTTTCTCTCCTTTATCATTCAGCGCATTATCGCGGATGCTGGAAGCGGTAAAGCCGGGGCTTACCCACATTACATGCACCTGGTCATCGCGGAGTTCGGTCATCAGGCATTCCAGGAAGCCCTGCAGGGCAAATTTGCTGGATGAGTAGCCGGTCCGCCCCGGCAGTCCTCTGTAACCGGCAACGGATGAGATGCCCACAACGGTGCCCTTGCTTTCGATCAGCCAGGGGAGCGCAAATTTGGTACAATAAACGGCCCCGTAAAAATTAATGTCCATCAGTTTTTTTATCACCGCAACGTCCAGGTCCTTAAAAAGTCCGCGCATGCTGATGCCGGCGTTATTGATAAGGACATCGATGCGCCCGAAAACCTCAACCGTGGAGGCAATAAAACGCTGGCATTCGGCTTCTGCGCTTACGTCTGCAACGAGGGTATGTAAAAAAGAAGAGGGGTGCGCCGCCTGTAAGGCATATAATTTGTCATGGTTCCGCCCGCAGGTGGCTACTTTGGCGCCGAATCCAAGCAGGGCATCCACCAGGGCACGGCCAATCCCATCTGTTCCCCCGGTAATTACGACCACCTTATCTTTGTAATATTCGTTCATGCGGCTATTTGAAATATTTCAACAAACCTACTTATAAAATATTAAAAAATAACTTTTAATGCCGGGTATATAATGAAGAAAATACAGCTGGTGATCCTTTTGGGATGGGCTGCAGTAGCGGGTTATGCCCAGTCATGGGTACGGATCAATCAATTGGGCTACACCGAAAAAGATATAAAAGTAGCGGTGCTTGTTTCTAAAGACCGGATCCATTGCGGACATTTTTCTGTTGTGGATGCAACTACACACCAGTCCGTTTTTACCAGCCGGAAGGTACAGGCCTTTGCGGCCTATGCTGCTTTTAAACAAGGCTTCCGCTTAAATTTTACAGCGTTTAAAACGCCTGGCAGGTATTATATAAAAGCCGGGGGTATTGTTTCACCTGTTTTTACCATTAATAATGGTATATACGATGGTACTGCAGACTTTGTCCTGCAATATATGCGGCAACAACGTTCCCGGTTTAATCCTTTTTTGAACGATAGTTGTCATACGGAGGACGGATTTATAGTGTACCATAAGGATAAACGCAAAGATTCCACGCGCATCGATGTGGCAGGAGGATGGCACGATGCGTCTGATTACCTGCAATACCTGCCTACATCGGCTAACGCTGCTTTTCAAATGCTGTTTGCCTATATGATGAACCCCGGAAGTTTTGGCGATGCGTATGATGCTGCCGGGAAAAAGGGGGGCAACGGGATCCCTGATATCCTGGATGAAGCAAGATGGGGACTCGAGTGGATGGTAAAAATGAACCCGGGCAAAGAGGAATACTATAACCAGATTGCAGACGACCGGGATCACCGGGGTATGCGGCTGCCCAATGAGGATACGGTACACTATGGGCCAGGCATGGGTTTGAGCCGGCCGGTCTATTTTATCTCCGGCAAACCGCAGGGACCCAAATACCAGAACCGGACCCGGGGAGTGGCTTCCAGCGCAGGCAAATTTGCATCTGCCTTTGCCCTGGGTGCGAAGATCCTGAAGGGGTATGACCCTGCTTTTGCAGCGCAGCTGGCGGAAAAAGCAAGGGATGCGTATGCATTCGGAAAAAAGTATCCCGGTAATAACCAGACCATTCCTTTTGGTGCGCCGTATTTTTATGAGGAAGATAATTATGTGGACGATATGGAACTGGCTGCCCTTGCCCTTTACGAAACAGACAGGAAGCCGGACTATCTTACAGAGGCGCTGGATTTTGCCCGCCGGGAGCCTGTTACTCCCTGGATGGGTGCAGATACCGCGCGGCATTACCAGTGGTATCCGTTTGTGAACCTGGGGCATTATTTCGGGGCCCGGCAGGCGGCCGGTGCGAAAGAATACCTCTCTTTTATGAGAGCGGGTATTGAGCGGGTAAAACAGCGGGGGGGCGGCAATCCTTTTTTAATGGGTGTGCCTTTTATATGGTGTTCCAATAATCTTACGGTGGCGCTCTTAACACAGATCAGCCTTTATAAAGAAGCCAGTGGCGACCATCAGTATGACGAGCTGGAGGCGGCTATGCGCGACTGGTTGTTTGGCTGCAATCCCTGGGGCACCGGTATGATCTGCGATCTGCCGGAAGGGGGCGTAGCCCCCAGGGATCCCCATTCGGCATTTACCCATTTACATGGGTACAAAATTTCAGGGGGGCTGGTAGACGGTCCTATCTATGGAAGCATCTGGGATAAGCTGATTGGCATCCGGCTCTATAAGCCCGATAAATTCGCGGAGTTCCAGTCGCCCCTTGTTATTTATCATGATGATTATGGTGATTATTCCAGTAATGAGCCTACCATGGATGGTACGGCCAGCCTGAGTTATTATCTTTCGAAGATGCAGGCTGCAGCCCATGCACAAACGGCGTTGCGTACTGATAGTGAAGGGGCCGTTATCGGCTTTCCCGGCCGGAAGGTTTACCTGGTCTTTTCAGCGCACGACAAAGGGGAGGGTGGTTCCTATATTCACCGGGTGCTGAAACAAAACCGTGTAAAGGCCAGTTTCTTTTTTACAGGAGATTTTTTGCGTACCCCGGAGTTCCGGCCCCTGGTGGTGCAATTAAAAAAAGAGGGACATTATATAGCGGCCCATTCTGATAAACACTTATTATATAATGACTGGACAAAACGGGATTCGCTGCTGGTAACAAAAGAGCAATTTAAAAATGATCTTGAGTCCGCATACAAGACACTGGGCGGTATGGGCATTAAAAAAGGCCAATGGTTTTTGCCGCCTTATGAATGGTATAACAAAGCCATTGTGCAATGGGCAAAAGAAATGGGGTTGACGGTGATCAATTTTACACCAGGCACCGGTACCAATGCGGATTATACCTGGCCGGAACAATCCAATTATAAAAGCAGTGAGCAGCTGCTGGACCGGCTGACAAAAGTGGCGGAAGAAAAGGGATTGGACGGAAGCATCCTGCTGATCCATTATGGAACCGATGAACGGAGAAAGGATAAATTTTACAAACAGCTGGACAGGGTCATTTCATTATTACGGTCAAAAGGATATGAACCCGACCGGCTTCCTTAAACAAGGCAGTGCGTGGGGGCTCTTTGTAAAGCCCGGCATAAGAAAATTGAAAAAATATTTTGAGATTCATTGGTTTTTTTTTGGAGCAATAAATTGATTCCCTTATTTTTGCACTCCCAAACGGGAACGCAGTTGATTCCGTAGCTCAGTTGGTAGAGCAATACACTTTTAATGTATGGGCCCTGGGTTCGAGTCCCAGCGGGATCACTTGTAGGGACAAATCTAAAAATGATAGATTTGTCCCTTTGTTTTTGTCCAGTAACTTGTTATTATTCTGATAGATAAGTGTTATGGCAGAATTTATTTTTGAGGTTCGATGTTGAGTTCCGTCAAAAACCAAAAATTCAGGGAACATCGAACTCACGATTGCTCTTTTCTCTTCAATATCTCCATTCTCATAACGCCTATCAATGTTCGCTACTTTCTTTAAAGCATATGCCACCAGGTCTTTAATTTCAGTACCTACTATGGCTAAGTCATTTAATCGCTTCTCCAATTGCTCAATCCTGCTTTTAGTCATTTTCTTTAATTCCTGAAAATCGTCGTCCGCCGTTTCACCATCAGCGTTCTTTATTAGTGCGTTTTGATAAGGTTTATTCATGGAATCAATCTCATCTATTATACTGGCTCTTTCACTATTTTGGGCTTTGGTTTTATTATTGAAATCTCTTATAAAAGCTTCGATGAAAATATCTACAACGCCCTCCTTTGGAGATAAATACTGCAACTGCTTTAGAAAAGCCTTGTTAGAATCTTCTGCCTTAAATCTTGTTCCGCATGAGGACGTGCAATGGTAATAATTATAGTAAATCCCCATCTTGCCTTTTGAGGCACTTCCCGTTAACATCCGCTCACACTTTGGACATTTAAGAAACCCTCGCAACGGGAGATTTTCCGTTGAAACAATTTTAGGTTTTATAACTCGTCTTCTCCCGTCAAGAATATCCTGAACATCGTAAAACATTTTTTCACTAATTAGCGACTCATGTTGTCCAGTTACTAAATAGCCTGGTTCTTCTTTATACGGAGGAATGAAGATCTTGCCACAATACAACGGGTTTCGCAGAGCGACCCAAAAGTTATTTTTGCTAAACCGACCTTTACCATCGGTTTTTTGTCGTACTATTTTCCATATCTGTTCGGTATTGAAATTGTTTGCTATAATCTGTTCAAATGCCCATTTTAAAACAGGGGCTTCAAATTCATGTGGTGCAATAAATTTCTTTTTAGCTTCTGGCATTTTATTGATATACCCCAGTGGAGCCGTACCCATAGAAGCCAATTACAAACTGGTGAAGCTGCACAGTACGCATATTGTTGAAAGCGAGCTGGAGCGTATTAAGAATGACCCGGATTTACAGCATTTGATACAGCAGTTATGACTAAAAGAGATAACCACGTTACAAAATTATTTGTAATTATTATACGCAAATCTCTTTACAACTCAATATCTTTTGCACCCGAAAAATCTACTTTAGCTGTGTCCGATATAGGGTACAGGGTCAGCAGCTTGAAAACCCCAACTTAGCTGCGTCCGAAATTTGGGAGGAGATCACAAGTATGGCATCCTTAAAGGTACTCTCTAATTGCGAAAAGGCACTTGCGCAACATAGTCCGATAGTACTTTAACGGCAAGCGGGTCACCCTCTATTATTGTGAAATTTATTTTAGATTCCAATCTTGCTATCTTTGCTTTTCTACCAGTATATTGTTTATGAGTTATTTTTTTGTCACTGGCATTTCGATTGCATTATTTTTGACTGTAATCCTGTTAACGAAGAAAAAGAAGTATACAACTGATTTTATTCTTGCTGGACTATTATTTTTTGCGGCCCAAACTATTTTTCATTCATTTTTATTGGAAACCGGCTTGTATTTAACTTGTCCAGACTTGTTTGTTCTTGGCTTTTCCAGTCCCATAATAGTCGCCGTATTTTTATATTTATATACTAGGTACCAAACCCACAATATTCAGTTTCAATGGCGGGATCTTTGGCATTTCGTGCCTGCTGCAATTATCTTTCTGATTTATACTGGCTTTTTCTTTTTAAGTCATACTAAAAAACTGACTATTATGCAATCAGAAGGGGCCGGTTATGAATTTGAAAATTTATTAAGAATATCGGTGATTTATATCTCTGGCATTATTTATAGTTTTTTTTCGCTCAGGATTCTATTTAAATATCGTAGAAATATCAAAAATGAATTTTCCAATACAGAAAGGATTGAATTCAACTGGCTGGTATTTCTGATAATCGGAATATTGACAATTTGGTTAATAGTTCTGTTCGAGCAAAGCGAAAAAATAATTTCGACATCATCTACCATTTTTGTGATTTTGCTTGGTTATTTCGGCATCACACAGGTAAATGTTTTCGGGTCAAAAGTCGCTACCGTCTCCACTGTGGTTTTAATAGATGATGAAAAGGGGAAAGATCCCGATAAACTACCCCATCCGGTCAAATACCAATATTCCAATTTAAGTGAGGACGAATCTTTACAGATACATGAGCAATTATTGAAAATTTTAGAAAGTGAAAAGCCATTTTTAAATCCGGAGCTAACCCTGGCAGAACTGGCAAAGCTTATTCCTACCCATCCCAATAAATTGTCTGAGGTTATTAACAAATATGAGCGAAAGAATTTTTATGACCTCATCAATGAGCGGCGTATTCAGGAATTTTTCCGGCTCCTAAATATGCCCGAAAACAAGCAATATACCATCATATCACTTGCCTATGATTGCGGTTTCAACTCAAAAGCTTCGTTCAACCGGAATTTTAAAAGATATACCGGAAAAACACCAAGTGAATATCTGAACAGTCAGGAACAATGAAACATCAATAGTATCAATTCTCACTCAAGGAGTATCAATACCCACAGTTTATTTATTATCAAATACTTATGATGATGTAAGTTGTTTGTATTACAGTAGCCATTGAGACCTTGTATTGATTTTGCTTGACGATTTTTGCTTTCTGTCTTTCAATCTCCTTCAAGAAAAGAAACATGAACTTAAGTAAAAATACGGCGAGAGCTGTGGGTCTTATTTATCTGATTGTAATAATTACAGGAATGTTCAGCCTGGCCTATATTCCTCAAAAGCTTATTGACTGGAACAATAGCAGGGTAACGTTCAATAATATTACTACTTCAGCTTCTTTATTCAGATTTGGCATTTACAGCAGCGTACTCTGCTATGTCACATTTACCTTTTTGCCACTTTTCTTATACCGGCTTTTAAGAACTGTTAATGAGTCTCATGCAAGGGTAATGGTGATATTAGCATTATTAAGTGTGCCTTTATCGTTTAACAATTTGCAACATAAATATGCGGCACTAACGCTGATTGGAAAAGAATCCTTACTACAAAATATTTCAATAGAAGACTTACAAAGTAAACTAATGTTTTCTCTTCATCAGTATAATGATGGGATTTTGCTTACAACTGTGTTTTGGGGCTTTTGGCTTTTCCCGTTTGGGTTGCTGGTTTACAGGTCAGGCTTTATGCCGAAATTTTTAGGCGTTTTATTGATGCTGGGCTGCATTGGCTATTTAATAAATTTTACCGGAAATACTTTACTTGAAAATTACTCCCAAATCGGGATAGGAAAATATATGAGTATGCTTCCGGCAGTTGCAGAAATCGGTATCTGTTTTTGGCTGCTATTTTCTGGTTTACAAATAAAGAGAAATGAAAAGTAAAAAATATCAATACGAAGATTTCAAAATCAATGTCAAACTGGTGCTTTCAGCACTTTGGGCTTCCGTGATGTTTCTTTACATCTATGGTGACTATTTTGAATTATACGTTCCCGAAAAAGTTGCAGGCTTGATAAACGGGCAAAACATATTGAATACTCCTTACAAATTGCTTTTTGCAACTATTATTTTGACACTTCCATCACTAATGATTTTTCTTTCACTCATACTAAAGCCAAAATGGAATAGAGTTTTTAATATTTCAATTGGCGTATTTCTAACGCTGTTCACTTTGTTTGTGGGAGTTTCTTCTTTTACTGAATGGAGAACATTTTATGTGATGCTGTCTTTTTTAGAAAGCATTATTACATCAATTATTGTGTGGAATGCGTGGCACTGGCCGAAGGATTAAGTATTTATGTTTATAAAAAATACAACTAAATACACTGAAGCAACTAATAAATTTTAAGCAATTATTCTTTTTATATAACATATCTAAAACTTTAAAAAATGAAACTACTTAAAACATATCTTTTTGTTGGATTAATCATTTTACTCGTGACCTCTTGCAAAAAATCAGGTTCAGGTACTGATAATACTTATCCTAAACAAGTGAGTATAACTTATAAGGTTAGCAGTACAACAACGAACAACCTTGCTTCAATAACGTATGATAATGAAACCGGAGGGCAAACTACTGCTAACAACCCAACATTACCATTCACGAAAGTCATCACTAAAACTGTAAACAAAAATAACATTGTAACGCTTGGATATTTCGTTAATCCTGCTCAAACCGTAAAACTGGAAATATTGATCAATAGTGAGGTTGTGAAGTCTCAGGTATATACTAACCCTAACTCGTCAATGTCATATACTTTTCAATAAAGCAAGTTGGGTATAATAAAATCAAAAAGTATGTAGCATGAAAAATTTGTTTAGAATCTATTTAACCGTCATAACCCTGTCAGTATTCTCATTTTCCTGCAATAAAGAAAGATATATCAACGAACCTGGTAATCTTGTTCCCAAAACCGTAATTGAAGACAACACACTTCTGTCAATAACTGTGAATGGTGCAAAGCTGCATTCCGAAGCTTTTGGCCCGGAAAATGGCACATTAATTATATGTATTCATGGTGGGCCCGGAGGCGACTATCGTTACATGCTTAATTGCAAAACCCTCGCAACAAAAGGTTATAGAGTTGTTTTTTACGACCAGCGGGGTGCAGGTCTTTCTCAACGTTTTCCAAAAAGTTGGTATAAGTCACAGGGTAGTGATGCCATCAATAAAATATTTTACGATGAATTGAGAGGTGTTATAGCTCATTATAAAACATCCGCTTCGCAAAAAGTAATTCTATTAGGGCAATCCTGGGGAGCCATGCTAGCTACCGGATACACTGGTAAGTATCCAAATGAGGTAAATGGTTTAATTGTTGCTGAGCCGGGTGGCTTAAAATGGGATGATGTGGTTGATTATATTTCAGAATCCCGGTCTTTCAAACTATGGAGCGAAGCATTAAATGATGCTACCTATATTGACCAGTTTATGACTGGCAAAGAAGACCAGCACGAAATCTTAGATTACAAAGCTGGCTTGATGGGTTCTACAAATGCAATAGTTGGTGATTTAGGTTCTGATTTAGGTAATAATGCACCTTCTTATGTTGCTTCCCGAAGTGGTGCAGTTGTTAATGCTGCATCGTATGAATTAGGACAAGATGTCAAGCCCGATTTTTCGGCTGGTATCAATAACTTTTCTACCAAAACACTTTTTATATATAGCTCTAACAATAAAGCTTATCCTGGTAGTTGGGCAGAAAAGATTTCATCAGCTTACCTCAATAAAGAAATTTTTAAAGCACAGGGAGTAGGTCATTCGGGAATGTTCGACCAGGTAAATTTCTGGACAACAACTATGGAACCTAAGATTATTTCTTATATACAATCATTATAACAACAGATATGAAGGCTATTACTCTAAAATATATTATAGCAATTATTGCTTTTTCTTTTTTTCAAAATAAAATGTACGCACAGGCTGTTAATTGGGAAAATACGTCTAAACAAAACAAGAACCTCTTACATGCTAATATTGGCGCAGAATATGGCGTAACGGCTGGTTTGGGCTATCATCGCTTAATACCCATTAAAAAATTTCCTTTATGGATTGGGGGCGAATTTTCTGTGCCATCAGGAAATCAATTGGCAGATGATTTTAAGGTTAGGTTAGGTACACATATAAGGATTGTTGCATTAGATCATTTTCAATTTTCAGCGAGAGTTCAGGGTATAGCAAGGCGGTATCACAATCAGTCGGTTACACTTTTCAATTTTGGAAGTGATTTTGCCGGAACACTGGGCTATTATCGAAAACATTGGTTTTTGGGAGCTGAAGCCGGTTTTGATAAAGCCATTGTTACACACTTTAAACACAGTGATTGGTACAAAAATAATATCTATGATAATGTGCAGGATGGCTGGTATGAGCCGGCAACCGGGGGCAATTTTTATTATGGATTGCAAGGCGGCTTTTCTATGAAAAAAACAGATATTACTCTCAAAACAGGGAAAGTTTTACAGCAGAGTTTTCAATCACAGCCATTGCTACCATTTTATGGACAACTTGGAGTGAATTTTAGCTTTTGAAACGATTGAATAGGATAAAGAATTATTAAACATTCTAAAATTTGAAGAAATTATGAAATTCATATTCAATAAAACAATTTTATGTGTAACACTTTTTTGCTATTCGTTTGGCTTACTAACTGCACAGACAAATAAAAAATATTCAAAGGAAGTTGAAATTAAAATACAACAAGTTGAACAAAATTTGGCAAGTTGGGTAGAAATAGAAAATACACCAAAATGGAATTTGCAGGAAAGAATGAATTATTACAAAATAAAAGGAATAAGCATTGCGGTGATTAGGGATTATAAAATTGACTGGGATTTTTAGTTTTAAAAATGTTGGCAGTATTCTTTATAATTCAACAAGTTCATAGGTTGGTTATGAATCAAATTAAAATTTATAATGCCGAAGTATTCTTCGGCTTTTTTTTATTTGGAGCGCCGCAGATCGCAGGCGTACCGGCGGAGCTGCTGATGAACAATACAGGATTAAAAGTAGTGGTGGAAATTGATGCATTATTCGCTGTGCATTGCAAAAGGAAATTCCGGGTTGGAAATTTTAATGTTTATCCATAAATAGCAGGAACATATAGCCGCAACCCTAATTGGCTGCTGTCTGTATGCTTGCACCCCCATAAATTATCTTAATTCGCCTGCGGCCAACAATGTGTCTTTTATAGAGCAGAAGTACAAATATATTTTATCCAACAGTTGTTGAAACGGGCTCCGTAAGAAAATCAGGATGTAAATTGTGTTCTTTATACCTGAAAGGGCCCGATTTATAAAAATTTAAACAACTTCAGATGATGGGAATCAGGACAATGACCGTTATCACAGTTCTTCTGGTTTTGAGTGCCGGCAGGGGCCGGGCGCAGAAATTTTATTTTAAAGATGTTTCCAAACTATCAGGGTTTACCAATGCAAAGGGTATTCACCAGGATGGCAATTTAGCATTGTGCAGGGATCGCAGCGGTAATTTATGGGGGATTTTCGGACATACCGCGAAGGGGGAACTGAAAGTATGGAAAGGTGCTTCGGCTGACCGAATGCATTACCGTTATGATGCGGCGCTGAATTTTAAACTGGGGGCAGCCGGGCTCGCGTTTGATAATATCCCTTATCCTGATGGACCAAAATCCCGGGGGCAGATCTGGCCCCTCGGTTTATACATAGATTCTAATGATACCTTTTATTGTTATATACATAATGAAACGGGATGGTACGCGGGAGGTACGGGCTATACCATTAATGAACAATTTGAAGGAGAACCTGATTTTCGTCATATTGGCCTAATGACATCAATAGATCACGGACACACGTGGAATTTTGACGGGTGGATTATAACGGCTCAGGAAAAGAGTTATTCCACCAGGTATTTGCCTGATCCGCAATTGAAAGGAGGGCAGGAAGGACCGGAATATGCATTGGGGGCCGGGGACTGCAGCTTGTTTGAAAACCCCAATGATGAATACCTGTACCTGTTTTATACAAAAATTTATACGAAGAACGGCACATTCACTGACAGCACCTGCGTAGCCAGAGCGCTGAAGAAGTCTCCCGGGACCTGGAATAAATGGTACAATGGCGCGTGGACACAACCCGCTAATAACGGGCTTGAGTCCCCGATCTATGGGCATCAGGGCTATGGACCGTCTGTAGCATGGAGCAGGTATTTAAAAAAGTATATTATCGTCTCCAGCTACCGGGCAGGTTGGGATCCCAAAGGCAAATGCTCTCTTCAGCTATCTGTTTGCAGTGATTGGGAAAATCAGCAATGGACCCCACCTGAATTACTGGATGCCTGCAAAGGGGATACGCTGATTGTTCCGTCGGTTTATTTGACGATTACGAATACGTATACCTCCGGCAATATTAAAGTAGTGGGCAAGACTTTCAGCATATTCCATAATTTATGGGCGAATGATATTAAAAGGGTGGAGGTGACCACGCGCAAAATGTAAGAAATGAGTGGCTTTTTTTTGAAAAAAGCCGGTAGGGGGCAGGGCGAACGCATCTGATTGCAATATTGATCCGCTCCGGGGGGCATTGTGTTTATAACAGATGTATTATTTTCATCAACCAGGCTCCCCGGGGAGCTCGTGTTTGTTTGAGCCTGCCGATGTTACGCGGGTTCCTGGGAGCCGGGGTTTCTCTTTAACACCCTGCCACAAGCCGGTGCACTTACAGTGCCTGATCATGTTGCTGCTTCCCTTCTTTTTTCCGATTGATAATAAGCCGGCATCAAAATTATTTCTTTTCTCGGTCAGTGAGGACACTGACCGTGGCGTGGTCCGTGGTTTGTGTCCTCACAAACCACTAGTAATTACGCATTTTAATAAAATTGATTCCGGTTCATTATGAGATGCATTTGCCCCGGGAGTAACGATGCCGTCAATCAAATTGCCATATTCTGTAAGGAAGGAATTGGCGCCCTCTTTCTAAAGCCGCCGCGACGTTTTCCGGGTCGATGAACTACGGGTTAAATCAGAATGGATGGGTACATGTGCTCCTGCACTGAGCAGGCAGCTTCATTACCTGGTATAAATAGCCGGTCCGTTAAGTGGAACGGGTTCTTTGTTAATTGGCCGTGCTGCCGGCAGCCTGATCATTGCAGTTTTGCTGTGTCAATTAAACAAAAATCAAAATGATGAAAAAGACACTTCTGGGATTGGGCATTGTTTTAGGTACAATGGCGTCCGCACAATCTGCAACCGGGCCCCGATTCGGTATCAAAGCCGGTGGCAACCTTTCCACTTTAACCCATGAGGAGGCACGATCTAAAGCCGGTTTCCACGCAGGCGTGTTTATGAACGCTTCTGTCGCCCGGAATTTCAACATCCAGCCGGAGGTCGTGTATAGTGCGCAGGGGGCTACAACGGACGATAAAAATAATGTAAAGAACAATAGGTACAATCTCAATTACATTAATGTACCGATAATGCTCCAGTACTACGCGATACCGGCGTTTTACCTGGAAGCAGGTCCGGAATTTGGTTTCCTGGTAAGTGCCAGGAACAGATACGAATTTGAGGGAGAAACTATAACAGAAGACCAGAAACAGTACACCAGATCGTTCAATGCCGGTATAGGATTGGGAGGCGGTTACCGGTTTACACCCGGCTTTAGCGCTTATGCCCGTTTTAATGCAGGATTAGCCAGTATGTCCAAAAACAACAACGGGATGAAGCAGAATAACTTCTCTTTAGGGGTAAGTTATATGTTCTGATAAGAAGAACCTATATAAATGGCCGGTTGGCTATGGCTGGTATTGCATATGGATTGGAGCGTTAGCCGGTACCAACGGTAGTAAAATCAATCAAATCGAAAATATTTTTACAAAGATTTCAAAGCATGAAAAAAGTATTCTTGGGAGTAGGTGTTATTTTATGTACAATGGCATCCGCACAGTCTGCACCCGGGCTGCGATTCGGTATCAAAGCGGGAGGTAATCTTTCCGGGTTAACCAACACAAAGAAGGCGGCAGGTATGGATATGCAGTCTAAAACGGGTTTCCATGCAGGTGTAATGATGAATGCACCCATTGCCCGGTGTTTCAGTATTCAGCCGGAAGTCCTGTACAGCGGGCAGGGCGCTAAAGAAAAAAACAGCAATGTTCGGTTAAGGTGGAATTTAGGATACATCAATGTACCGGTGATGTTCCGGTATCATGCCACACCCGGGGTTTATATAGAAGCAGGCCCGGAGGTTGGCTTATTGACAAGCTCGAAATTCAGGTACAAATTTGAAGGAGAATCCATGACTGAAGACGCTAAAAAGGGAACGAAATCATTCAGCTTCGGTATGGGACTGGGCGCCGGCTACCGGTTTACACCCAACCTCAGCATCAACGCACGTTATACCGCGGGGTTTTCCGACATAATTAAGAAGAATACGGATGCTGCTGCTGTTAAGAATAGAAGCACCTCCTTAGGAATTGGCTATACTTTCTGAAAAAGAAAAATAGCATTAATAATAACGAATAACACCGGCATGGAGGTGGAAAATTCCAACGTCAATTTCATGATGACAGTTCCTGGTGCTTCCCCGCCTGCCATTGATTCCTGAAAAAAATAAGGATGCAGCACCGGTTCGGTCTGGCAGGGCACGGTTACAGAAAATAGTAAGCCAGCGAGGCCTTAAAATGAATATCAGGAAAGATAACACCACTGCCGTAGTAGCTCAAGCCACAGGTTTCAGCGGGACCCGGACATTGACAGACAATACTTTTAAGGCTAACTTTTTGGTCGGGTGTTAAAGCCCCGGCTAAGGGGGATTATTCCCGGACAGGAAAACGATCAGGGGGGAAGAGAATAACGGCAAATTTATCCGCCGGGACCCGGAACCGGGTCAGACTTAACCATAATAGCTGATTTCAGTATGGGAGTTCCTTACTGATCCGGATCTTTCTGTTGAAAGGCTGGCGCCCGCAATAGTCATGAGTAAGGCTGCCATTTAAACAAAGCTGAAAGCTCTTGCCGATAACACCCCTGAGGTTTTTTGAGGCGTTTAATAGGTGATCTTTAACTACGGGTAAGGCGCATCGCCTGATATGTTTTCCGGCCCGGTGTTCAATAGCGCTTTATCCCATTTTACCCAGAAGAAGAGCGTGCCTGTACTCAAAAAGAGCAGCCACTATTATTGAGTCGGTTTGTCCGTAGTAAGGACGCTCCAGCCTGCTGTACAAGGCGCCTGGCGGGGTCGCATACCTGTTATCAAAAGCGGATGGGCCCGGTAGCAAGCACCGGATTCATAGGGCACGGACCAACGGTTATCGTATTTTTGCGGTGTAAACCCTGTGGTCAGAAAAGTACATTGGCAGAGGAAATGGTGCGTATAAGAAAGACAGCGCAAAGGCCGATGAACGGAGACGCCTTCCGGGAAGGTGCTTGAAAGACAGGGACGCCCCCCGTGCCGGTGGATAAAAGAACGGGAGGAGCCGCGGCCCGGATCAGCCCGGTAAACCTGCAACGGCATTATCGTAAATTGCATTTTAAAAACAACCGGATGGTTTATTTCGCTGTTTTAAAAGAGAGATTTATTAAAGCCTGCTTTACACTGTTAGGGATCCTGATCCCAAATTCAATTTTTGCTCAATCGGTACCCCTGCCTAATGCGGCACAGGTAGCCTGGCAGGAGGCTGAATTGGGTGTGGTTTTTCATTACGACCTGCATGTGTTTGATACCGCCAAATATGAACAAGCTGTCAACCGTATAAAGCCGGTGCCGGACTACAATATCTTTAAGCCCGGGAAGCTGGATGTGGAGCAATGGGTACTTGCTGCAAAAAGCGCAGGTGCAAAGTTTGCTATGATAACGGCAACGCATGAAACAGGCTTTGCACTTTATCAAAGCGATGTGAACCCTTATTGCATGAAGGCGCTGAACTGGAAGGGCGGGCGCGGTGACCTGGTTAAAGATTTTGTAGCTGCCTGCCGCAAGCATGGTATAAAACCGGGAGTGTATATCGGTATCCGCTGGAATTCATTGCTGGGTGTACATGATTTTAAAATCGAAGGCAGCGGTGCCATGCAAAAGGAACGGCAGGCTTATTATAACCAAATGGTAGAGGGCATGGTTACCGAAATATGTACCCGTTACGGCCCCCTGTTTGAAATATGGTTTGATGGCGGCGCCAGCAGCCCGGACAAAGGCGCACCGGATGTATTGCCAATAGTAAAAAAATATCAGCCCGGTTGTTTGTTTTATCATAACGATCAGCTGGCCGAAGCGAGGTGGGGAGGCTCTGAAACCGGCACGGTTCCCTATCCATGCTGGTCTACATTCCCCTATAACCATACCGGCTCAGGGGAGAGCGCTATCCCGGGCATTTCAAAAAATGACTACGCACTGCTGAAAGAGGGGGATATGAACGGGAAGTATTATATGCCTGCTATGGCCGATGCTCCACTGAGGGGTTATGGAGGCAGGCATGAATGGTTTTGGGAGCCCGGCGATGAAAAACATATCTATCCTTTGAAAGATTTAGTGGATATGTATTACCATTCGGTAGGCCGCAATGCTACACTGATACTGGGTCTTACACCCGATAATACCGGGTTGTTACCGGAACCGGATGTACAACGGTTAAAGGAATTTGGAGCAGCAATAAGAAAGCGCTTTGATAAACCCGTTGCCGCATCAAAGGGCTCCGGGAGCACAATACAGCTCGTATGGCCTGTTGCAAAACCTGTTAACCAGCTGGTAATACAGGAAGCCATAGAAAACGGGCAAAGAGTAAAACGCTTTTCAGTAGAAGCATGGGTAAATGGCAAATGGGTAAAACAGGTAGCGGGTACCGCCATCGGCAATAAATTTATTTACGTATTAAAGCAGCCGGTCATCACTTCCAGGTTGCGGCTGAATATTGAAGCGGCTTTTGACAAGCCCATCATAAAAAATTTCTCGGCATATAGCTTTTAGAAGGATCAGTCAAAGAAGTTTAGCAGTGTTGCATTTTAAGCCAAATATTGTCACCTGATTGGATTTTTAATTTTGTGACCCGTGACGATGAAAAGCTATTGGGAGATTTTGACAAAGGATTGGGACTCGTTCGTGTAGCGCGCGTTATACAGGAACGGCCGGAGTTGATCATTGTAATAGAAATTTCCCGGATAGGCAGGAATGAACGGGTGTTATTAATACCTTTCCGCCAAACCTCATTGCGATAGGTGAAACATTGGGGGATGCTCCGATAGTTATAAGAACGGAGACCGGCTGCCGGGTGTAAAATATTCCACAAAAAGCGTATATAATTGCCCGCCGGGAAGGTGCTCCCGATCTGCGAAAGAGTGGCTGCGGAAAATGATTTTAGTGCTGCGGCTATTCAGTACCGGGAGCGGGGAGTATTGTAACAGCCGGGATTCAAAGATGTGCGGCATCATATTTGGCCGCGTAATAGAAGACAAAAGGAACAGGGCCTGATATTTTTTAACCATTGAAATCGTTTAAATATGAGGAATCTATTGTGGTTGATCGCTGTTATATGCATTGTAGTATGGATATTGGGTTTGATAGGCGTTGGGGGCGGCATGGGATTGGGAAGTTTGATACATATCCTTTTGGTGATCGCTGTTATTGTAATATTGTACAATATTATTTCCGGACGCAAACCGGTTGATTAAACGCTCCCTGTATCGTTTTATATATCAGGCAGCATCCCTGCCTCAAAGAAAGCGGGGGGCTTCCGCTATCAGGGTGCTACAAAACTATAGGTTACGGTGGTACTATAGGTGCCGGGCGGTTTGCCTAATACCTGGGAAACCTTGTCGGGAGGAACGCTGTATTGAAGTCCCACCTGCCGGTCGATGACCGGTGCCGAAGCGGATATGATTTTCTGCGCGGTGGGTGAGAGGGTGATCGTTGATACGGACGGATCGCCGGTACCGGAGGATATGGAAATGCAACTTACGGGAATTGTGTTGCTGCCATTGACGAGATTGGACGAAGACGCTTTTACATAGATGTCGTAGGGGGTGGTTTTACTGACCGTGAGGGCATTGTTCAAACTGGTTGACACCCCGTTTTTATAATCGTTCAGGCTGCTGAAAGATACCGTTACATCACTGTTGTTTACGCGAAGCTCTCCGAGGTCTGCTACATTGATGGTTAGAGCAGAAGCTTGCTGGATGGCTGTAGCCCGCGGTGTTGTGCCTGCGTCAAAAGCTTCATAGTTCAGGGTTGTTGTATAAGTCCCTTTTTGAATAAAGCCAGATCGCAATTGGGCAGGCGACAGGGTATAGTTTATCGTATTGGTTTGCTTATTGCCAATAGGAATGGTATAGCCGCCTGCCGGAGATAGATTCTGGTAGGAGGAGCTCAATGCAATGCCGGAACCAGAAACGGGGGCAGATACATTGGCGGATACGTTATTGGTGCTGGTATTGGGATTGGCGGCCCCGGGGTAGCCGTTGCTGTATGCGAAATTGGCCGCTGCGGTTTTTACCCGGAGCCCGAGGGGGACGGTATAGGTAAAAGGAAGGGAATGGCTGCTGCTCAGCGCGGTATTCCGGAAATAATTAAGATTATCTAATGTTGCCGTTATATTAGCGGGCGTGGAAGCCACCATAAAAGGATTTACAATAACGGTCAGGCTCGCCGGGTAAGTGCCTGCACCAAGGCAAAGCGCCCCCCCGGGCGTTGTGAAGGTAAGATTAGCGGTGTATGTGCCCGCCTTCCATGCATAATTGATCATTTCTGTCTGAGGAAGACGATAGCGGATCGTTACCGCCCCGCCGCTTACCAGGGATATTAGCGCGGAATACAGGGCCTGGTCTGATGTAGAAAGGGAACGCTCTGTTACGGAAGATCCCAGGCTTACATTGGGGCCTATTGCTGTAATGAGTAATTTTATTTTGGATAGAATAGATGGTGTAAGCGTTGGTGAAAAGTCTGCATTTGCCCGCACCCGTACATAAGCACCTAATGCCAAAAGGCAGCTATTGGCCGTAAAAGTATTATTGCTTACCGCCACTTCAGTTGCGATATTGCTGTTATTGATCGTTAGTACGGGATTTTGCCCTTTACCGGGGATCGTCAGAAAGAAGCACAATGACAAAACATAAAAGCCGTGCTTAGTCATATGCGATCTCTTTTTGTGCCACTTTCAGATCGGTGCCGTCACCGCCATCTAAAATGACGGTAGCCTGATATTTTCCCTGCTGCAACTGCGCCGGGAAATTTATAAAAACCACCTGCGATGCTCCCGGAAGCATTGAAATAACCCGTGGCGGTAATTTAATATTGTTGCCCGATGTTTTCTCTGTCAGTTCAAACCGCAATGTAGCGTCTGTTGCAATATCACCGGTGTTTTGGATAGTGGCGGCCAGGCACCTGGTGGTATCCGTGTTGAGCCCCCTGTCCTGGAGGGCGATGAAGGCCAGGTCCTTTTTATTGATCCCCGGGATGGTGTTATATAGTTGTATGCCTATTTCTACCCTGATCAGGATATCTACTTTTCTGCCCGACCGGTCAATCCCTTTTACGGGTTTTCTTTCATTTACCTGGGTTAAAAAAAGCATACTGTTGGTTACCGGTTTGGCGCTCTCCGGAACCTGCAGGGATACGGTTACTTCTTTTGTTTCTCCCGGTTGTAGTATAAGTTGCTGAGGATCGATGCGTATCCAGTTGGCATTGGATGTAGAAAGGCTTCCGGGGCCGGAATAGATTTTGTTTCCCAGGCTGTCCCGGTACCAGTCTCTGAGTGCGGCATTTAAAATAAGGACCCCGCTGTCTGTGTTGGAAACCCTGATGCGCTCTGTTGCAGCCTGGCCTGCAGGGCTGTTAAAAAAGATACGCGACGGTGTAATGGCAACGCTTTGTGCACCGGCCCGGCTAGAGTAAAGTAACGCCATTAATAGGGCGGCAATTAAGACGTAGTACCGGCCGCATTGAATGCCCGGGTCAGGGTTCTTCCGTTCTTTTGTTTTTAAAAAAAACACGTTCTCTTATGTCTTGAGTGCCTACGGGTTTGTAATGGAATAAGTAAGTGCTACGGTATAGGTATCGGGCTCCTTTCCGAGGATCTGTGTGGCAACATTTGCCTGGGGAATTGAATAGGTGACATCCGCGGGCGCCGCAAGCGCATAGGACCCGCCTATCAAGGGTGCCGGGGTTGTGGAAAGTGAGGTGATCGTTCGGAGATTATTACCCGGTAAATTGGTATTATTAGCGGTTGCCGGCGCTGTTACCGAAACAGCGGAAGCATTTACCGTTTGTGTATTGCCTCCTGTGCCCGCTAAGGTGGCAGCATTGGCGGCAAGACTTACCGTATAAGGCAAAATACTTGTAATGGTCAGATGCCCCGTCATTGGGGTGCTGACACCGTTCTGATAATCGGCCAGCGTTGCAAACGTAAGTGTTACATCCGGTTGCTGCACCGTAATACTCAACAGCGGATTGATCACTACATGAAGATTGGTAGTACCCGTTGTAGGCTGCGCATCTGCTGTGGATGAGATGATCCCAAGGAATGATACAAATGTAATTGCTAAAGTGTAAAGTTTATTAGTAGTCATAGTTCAGAGGTTTTGCTGGTGTAAACTTACAACAAAAAAAACATAAAACAAAGTACAGGTATTTTTTTTTACTTTGTGTTGTAAATCTCAGCTACCTCTTAACCCTTGCTGAACCTATTACCATATGCTCCCTCCGGGCGATTAAGAAAATGGTTATTAACCTTCTTTTTCTCCCTGCTATGCCTTTTGCTGAAGGGACAGCAGGGGGTATCCCTTTCTTTCCTGGAAGATAGCGTTCCCGCCGCTCACGGAGAAACGTTCTCCAATATATTACTCTTTACAAATCATTTAAAGGATCCTCTTCTCCTCAGGAAGAATGCAACAGATTCTTTTGCGCTGATCGGGCTGCCCGATACGCTGTACCTCAATCCGGGAGAACGAAAACAGGTCTTTGTCAAATACCTTGCAAGTGCCTCTTTAGTGAAGGCAACAGGAAATAAAATAAGCGCCCGCTATGTTATTGACAGCAAGGCCGGGTTGGCAGAGGCATCTTTTTTTATTTATGCCCAAACCGGGCAACAGTTATTGTTGTCAGCAGTGAACCCGGTAAATTACCTGAACGTTCAAACAAATGAAGGAAATGTGCAGGTGAAGTGTATCAACAACGGCTATGCAGATCAGACCATCAGGTTGCGGCTTAAGCCATACCCGGAAGGGCTGGAAATAACAGACAATGATAGAATGATCACCCTGCCGCCTGGCGGACAGCAAATACTGCGTTTCCATTTTCGTAACAGGCTCCTGCAAAATCTTACGTCGGATTTTAATCTGTCTGTTCAGGCAATCGAACCTTCATCGGGCAGGGAACTGGTTACTGCTTATACCAAAGTGCTCATTTTAAGTAATGAAAAACGGCTGGCCATTGCAAACACCACAAACGCTTCCCTGATCAACAACAGCGTGCAGCTTGGTTACTGGAATGCGGATAATGGTTTGGGTTATTACCAGCTAACCAGCAGGGGCGCTATTCAGCCTTCGGCCGGGGATGCGCTTCGCTACAATTTAAACCTGAATTACTATACAAAACCTTTTTCCGGGGCCGAGATGTATGATTCCTGGATCTCCTACCGGAACCGGCACTTTGGCATACAGGCAGGCAATATTGCGGAGGATCTTGATTATTCCTTATTTGGCAAAGGGGTTAAACTCTCCTTTTTTCCCGATTCCGCCAATGAAGTAAGCGGATATTATCTGAAAAATAACTACCTGCTGTTTTCGGATGTAAACAGGCAAAAAGAGGAAGCTACTATCTGGGCGGCAAATTATACACATACCACCCAAAAAAATACCGGAGGCCTTCGTTACCTGCATAGCAGGGATCCTTTTACGGGGATACAAACAAATTTGGTTAACGGAAGATTGGGATGGCAGCTCAAAGGCGACCAGTTTGCAGAGCTGGAAGCCGGCTATAGCCATGAGCAGCCTTTAAGCAATGATGGGGCAGCTCATAACGGGTACGCCGGCGGTATCCGGTACCGGTATCATTCCGGCAGGTGGGGGATCCTGTCGGATAATTATTACAGCACACCCTACTATAGCGGTTTAAGACGCGGCGCTTTATTATTACAGGAACATATCGATTACCACCTTACTCCGCAGCGGCACCTTTTTGTACACTATGAGGTTGTTAACAACCTGCCCCGTTATGAAAGCCTGTATTACCCGGCGCTCTTTAATACCAGGACAGCGCAATACCAGGCTGGCTTTACAACGGCTATGGACCGCTGGCTGGTTACCTTACGATCTTATTTTTATACCCAGGCATTAAAGCAAAAGATCCCCGGCACAGACCTCGCGCTGCGCTCAGCCTCCTGGCATGCGGCAGCGGATCTGTCCTATAATACCGGCGGGCATACCTTTATGCTTTCCGGCGACTACGGACGTGTAAAAAGCAACAACCCCTATTTGCCCGGTAAAACGTATACGGTATGGCAGGGGAAATTTAATTATAATTACCGGCAGGCGGGTTTTAATGCCCTGGTCCAGTACAATCCTTACTATTTAATACAGGAACCGCTGCCCTGGCAGGATGGGCAATTCAGACAGTATGCGTTTGGGCCCTATTTGCGTTTTTCGCTATTCAATAAACGGCTTGAAGCGGAGGCTTCCGATAATTTAAGTTATTATGGTTACGATCTCCGGGGATGGTCCAATACGGCCCAGGGCAAGGTTAGTTTTTCTTTTAAAGAAACCTGGCAGGCATCCGCACAGGTGATCTATAATACCTATCAGCAATATTCCGGTTATAATTTTTTGCAAACCCAGGTGAGCATCACAAAATCGTTCCTGCAAAAAAATGCGCCGGGGTACAGGAGCCTTACGGTTTTGTTTTTTGGGGATAAAAATGCAAATGGGGTATGGGATGAAGATGAATATCCTGTAGAAAATGTGATCGTGATGCTGGATCAGTCCCTGGCGCAAAGTAACCGCAAAGGAAAAGTATCCTTTACGAATTTAAAAGCTTCAACGCATAAAATACAGATCCAAAACGGGAACGGGTGGTGGCTGATGGCACCGGTTGAAGTGTTTTTAACACGCAACCGGAAGCTTAAGATAGCCCTTGTAAAAACGGCGCCCGTATCGGGCAGGGTGATCTGTCATCAAAGTGAATATATACAGGAGTCACCGGCCCTGGAAGGCATAAGGATCCTGGCAACGAGTGAACAGGGAGATCATTTTTCTGCTGTTACGGACGCATCGGGCAACTTTTCGTTTAACCTGCCGGTCAAACGCTTCAGGTTCACAGCAGAAGCGCAGAACGGGAGCCCATCTGCCTCCGGTCAGTCACAATCAATAATGATCAGGGAGCGTGATAACCCTGTAATTATTTTCAACCTGGTGGATCGCTCCAGGAATGTAGAGATTAAACAATTCTGAAAAGCTGTCTGCAACCAGCTTTTCGTCTGTTTTTCCGGCGGGAGCGGCAGGCAATCACAGATACGGTCATGTTGCCGTTGCGGAAACCCGCATGATCTTCTTCTGCGAGATTTCAGGGATGATTGCCAAATGCTCTTAAAAATGCAGATCGGTAAAACGTTCTTACAGGGATGTATATACGGCTTCCGGCAGGAAGGGGCTGGCATCTCCGTTGTTCTTTATAATATCGCGCACAATGGTTGATGCCACGGAAGTATATTTTGGCTCGCCGGTGAGAAAAACGGTTTCAATAGACGGGTCTAAAGTACGGTTGGCATCGGCGATGGTCTTTTCATATTCAAAGTCGCTTACGTAACGGATACCACGTAAAATAAAGCCGGCACCGATCTCCCTGCAAAAATTGACGGTAAGCCCTTCGTAAATGGCGCCTTCGATCCGGGAGCTGTCCGGATAAATGGCTTTTATCCAGCTGAGCCGTTTTTCTGCACTGAACATCGGGCTTTTTGAAGTATTGATGCCAATACCCACGATGATCTTGTCGAATAAGGGCAGCGCCCTGTTGATGATATCCACGTGCCCCAGGGTAATAGGGTCGAAGGTTCCGGGAAACAGGCAGATTCTAGACATAGCGCCGGGTTAAATATGTGGTTATTGATTTTTATTCGAGAGCAAATATAGTACAGCCATTCTTACCGCCACCCCATTTTCTACCTGCTGCAGGATAATGGACTGGCCGGAGTCGGCAACGTCACTATCCAGCTCAACCCCCCTGTTAATAGGTCCCGGGTGCATAATCAGGATGTCTTTTTTCAGGCTTTCAAGCAGCTTCCGGCTGATACCATAGGAAAGGTTATATTCCCTGAGCGATGAAAAAAGTACCTGGTTCTGCCGTTCCAGCTGGATCCGCAGTACATTGGCCACATCGCACCAGTTAAGGGTTTCCTGCAAATTATAGTTTACCGTAACGCCAAAGGCTTCCTCTATGTACTTGGGCACGAGTGTGGGGGGGCCGCAAACCGTTACTTTTGCGCCCATTTTGGTAAGCAGGTAGATATTGCTCATGGCTACACGGCTATGCATGATATCGCCGATAATGGCCACTTTTGTGCCGTTCAGCGTTCCGGTCTTTTCCCGGATGGAGAAGGCATCCAGCAACCCCTGTGTAGGGTGCTCATTGATACCGTCCCCTGCATTTACAATGGCGGCTGGAATATGCTGCGACAGGAAATGAGGCGCACCGGTGGCACTGTGCCGCATCACCACCATATCTACTTTCATAGAAAGGATATTGTTGACCGTGTCCAGCAGGGTTTCTCCCTTGGATACCGATGAGCCGGATGCGGTAAAATTGATGGTGTCTGCCGAAAGTCTTTTTTCAGCCAGTTCGAAAGAAATGCGGGTGCGGGTTGAGTTTTCATAGAACAGGTTCACTATGGTTACATCCCTTAAGGACGGAACTTTCTTAACCGGTCGCTGTAAAACTTCTTTAAACTGTGCTGCTGTATCTAAAAAAAGGGAAATATCACCTTTTGTAAGGTCTTTAATACCCAGTAAATGTTTGGTGGAAAGCTTCATTAAAGGGCAAAGATAAGGATAAATCAGCGGATATATTGCATCTCCCGCATCCAATATAAGACCCTTCCGAACCATTCTTCAAACGGAGGCGTTTGCAAAAAGCCATGGTCGCCTTTTGCGTACAGGTGAAGGGAGGCGGGGACCTTATGTTCCCGAAGCGCTTTTAGGAAGACAAAACTGTTTTGGGGTGGTACTACCTGATCATCGTCCGGCAATACCAGCAATGTGGGCGGTGTTTCCTTTGTTACATGGAGCTCGTTTGAGAAAAAGCGGATGGCTTTTTGGTCCGGCTCGGCACCCAGCAGGTTATTGCGGGAGCCGGTATGACCGATCGAATCGGTAAAACTGATCACGGGGTAAACAAGGATCATGAAATCGGGGCGAAGCCGGGTTTGGGATGGATTGTCGATATAGGACTGTTGAAAATGAGTGCCGCCGGTGGCCGCCAGGTGCCCCCCGGCAGAAAATCCCATGATCCCGATCCTGTCTTTGTCGATGTTCCGGGCATCTGCCTGTTCGCGCACGAGTTTCAACGCCTGCTGCAGGTCCTGCAGGGGGGCCATGGATGGATCCGGCATCGCACCGGAGCCAGGCAACCGGTATTTAAGTACAAAGGCAGTGATACCGGCTTTGTTAAATGCCCGCGCTATTTTTTCGCCTTCCATCTTTATACAGAGGACGCCGTAGCCGCCGCCCGGGCAAATAATGACCGCAGGGGTTTTCTTTCCTGCCTGCGGAGTTGCGGGGTATGCCGCTAAAGTGGGAACAGATACCCCTGAGATAACCGTATCCACAACTGCATCCGGACGATGGATCTCTTTTTGGAGGGTGGGTTTGCTGTTGGGTACCTTTCCCGGGTACAGCGGGAATGTTTCCTGCGCAGTAACTGCCGGGCCTATGAAAAAACTTAACAAAAGATAAAACACGTATTTAGTCATAACAAGAGGATCGTTTTTTAAACCTGGATAAACAGGACAGCAATAGTGCCCGGCGGCCTTTGTTCAGGCGTATATACAAAAATAGGATAACGATAAATGTATCCGGAAAGAAATTATAACAGGAAGTGTACTTCCCGGGCACAATAAAAATTATTTATTTGTTTATTTTCCAGGGATATAGAGTATATTTACCCACTCTAAAAAGCGGAAGTAGCTCACCTGGTAGAGCGACAGCTTCCCAAGCTGTAGGTAGCCGGTTCGAGTCCGGTCTTCCGCTCAAAATAAAGTGCTGCCCTGCCCTGATCTTTTTCAAAAAAAATACCGGTTCGTCAGACCGGTATTTTTTTTTGTAACCATAAGTATTTATTCCAGTTCCCGGATCCAGATGTTCCGGAAGCTTACAGGATTGCCGTGGTCCTGCAGGATGATAGGCTCTTTTTCTTTATGAAAAATGTTTTGGGGGATCCCAACGTATTCCGTGGCCCCTAAAATAGCTGCATTGTTCTGTACCAGTACGCCATTATGAATAACGGTGATGCGGGCCTGCGACTTTACCGTGCTGTCCTTGTTGAAACGCGGTGCTATAAAGATGATGTCGTAGGTCTGCCATTCCCCGGGCTTGCGCGATGCGTTGGCCAATGGCATCAGTTGCTTATAGATGCTGCCGGCCTGTCCGTTGCTGTAAGTGCGGTTCTTATAACTGTCCAGCACCTGCAGTTCATAATTGCTCATTAAGAAGATACCGCTGTTCCCTCTTCCCTGGCCATCGCCTTTTACTTCTGCGGGAGCGCGCCATTCTATGTGCAGCTGACAATCGCCAAAGCTTTGTTTGGTGCGGATGGCGCCGGCTCCCTGGGCCACCGTCATGGCTTTATTCTCCAGCTTCCAGGCAGCGGCGCCTTTACCATCGGCCCGTTCCCAGTTTGAAAGGCCGGAGCCGTCAAAAAGAACGATGGCATCAGAGGGGGGATCTGCGCTTGTTTGACCGGGAGTTACGATCCTGGGTTCGGGGTTCCAAACTTCGGTGATCCTGGGATCACCACCCTGCGCATAAAGAGCACTGCCGGCATATAGGGTTGCAAACGTTAAATAAAGTTGCTTTTTCATGAAAAAGAGAATTGATTAAATAAGAAGCAACTTACGCAATATCACCGAAAAGTCAGGAACCGCCTGTCAAATTTTTTTGGTTTTTATGTCAGCGAAAAATTATAAAAGGCCTTGAAACCAAGATTCCTGGTCTCCGTAACAGCTACGCCATGTTCCGTAGCGGCCGCCGCACACCATGCAATATAACGTTCGAGATCGTCTTTATTGCCGGTGGCTACCAGCGTAATGCTATGGTCCTTATCCACCTTCATGGTGCCTGTGATCTCCAGCTCTTCGGCCTTCTGCTGAAGGCTCTTTTGTAGCATATGACGGATTGTGCTGCCTTTGATGGTGATTTGCGTTGTGATCATTGTATACATTTTGATGTTTTCAATATGCCGTTGTACGCGCCTGATTTTTAAGAACGGCCAACAACCGGGGTCCAGAGCCTGCATACAGGTACCCGGCGGGAAAGAAGATGCTGTTCAAAAGTAAGAAGAAGGGCCCGGACGAACAATAAAAACCTGTTAATAATCATTAACCCAGGATCTCGAACCATCTATACTCTTCGGTTTCAGGTACATCGGTAACCATCACCTGTGCCACCTGTGCCCCCGGGGATCCCTGTTTGCACCATTCAATAAAGCGTTGCAGCGGTTCTGCATCGCCATAGGCATAAATAAGCACCGTGCCGTCAGGCAGGTTCTGAGCGGAGCCCAGGATCCCCATATTGTCGGCCTGTTGCTTGGCGGTCTTCCTGAAAAAAACGCCCTGTACCTTCCCGGTTACAATGATTTTTTTTGTGCTCATGTGTTGCTCTTTAGATGGGAGGAAAAGAAATGTTGCGGATCAGTGCTTCCAGGTATTGCTGGTCGGTAGTATCAAAGTGATTATATAATTCGCTGTCAACATCCAGTACCGCTACTACACTACCGTTGCGTACTACCGGAATAACGATCTCTGATTTTGAAAGACTGCTGCAGGCAATATGGCCGGGAAATTGTGCTACATCAGGCACAATGATGGTTTCCTGCCGCTCCCATGCAGCGCCACAAACGCCCCGGCCTTTCTGTATACGGGTGCAGGCTACCGGACCCTGGAAGGGGCCCAGGACCAATACCTCGTTTTTAACGAGGTAAAAGCCTACCCACCACCAGTGAAACTGCTCCTTTAAGGCGGCGGCGATATTGGAAAGGTTGGCGATGAGGTCCGGCTCTCCTTCAACAAGCGCCTGTATCTGCGGCAACAGGGCAAGGTATTGTTCTTTTTTTGAGCCGCTGTGTATGGTAAGGTCTTCTGCCATGATTTACCGCGCACCGGATTTGAGTTGTTCATTAAAGGTATGGGATGCACCTTTTTTTATTGAAAGACTTTCCCATTGGTCTTTCCGGATATGTTTGCCAATGAAAACGATCTGCCCTACATGATAGGCATAATGTGTCAGCTGGCGGTGAACCGCTTCTATAACGGTTAAGGGTTTGGTACGGATGGTCACTGTTTTTTCGAGGTCCTCCGGTTTTAAGGACTCAAGCGTGCTCAACAGGCATCGCCAGCCTTCTTCCCAAAGCTCCATCAGGCGGGCCTGGTCCAGTTGCTGCTGCTCAAATTCCGCATCCCGCTGACGCCATTCTTTTTCGCCGTCTTCTGTGAGGAAATTTGTCCAGCGGCTGAGCATATTACCATGCATATGGGTTATGTTTACCGCGAGGTTGTTATTGGCGACATCCGGCTGAAAATAAAAATCAGCTTCGCCAAGTTGCGCAAATGTTTTTTCAGCAAGCGCTTTATAATCTTTGAACTGCCGGATCGCGCTTTGTATAAATATTGTTCCGTTCATTTTCTGATTTCTGATGAACCTGCTAATATACGAAGAACCTGGTTAGCGCGGAACTTTAAACCCACCGGCGATCAGTGAGAGATGAGACGTACACACCGTAAAGTTTCCCACTATACACGATACACTTTTCCCTTCTATCTCCAAACCAGGAACAGTGAAAGTCATCAAAACCCCGCCGCTGAATCATCGCCCCGGTGGTCGGCAACCGCTTCCAGTTTCCCGCCAGGCATTACTTTAATAACCTCTGTGCGGCCGATTTGTTTACGGTCGTATAGCTGGTACCCCATTTTTTTTAATGCATCCGAAGTGCTTTCCGGGAAACCATTTTCAATGTCGATGCGGTCCGGCAGCCACTGATGATGGAATTTGGGTTTGTTGACGGCATCATCCAGGGTCATGTTAAAATCAATGATATTAACGATCGTCTGAAAAACGGAAGTAGGAATTGTAGTGCCGCCCGGTGTGCCTGCTACCAGGAACGGTTTCCTGTTTTTTAAGACAATGGTGGGGGCCATGGAACTAAGCATCCGCTTACCGGGTGCAATGGCATTGGCCGTTCCGCCCACAGCGCCAAAAAGATTGGGCGACCCGGGTTTGGCGCTGAAGTCGTCCATTTCATCATTTAAGAGAAAGCCGGCGCCACCGACAACGGTACGGCTTCCGTAGCCATTGTTGAGGGTAGTGGTTACGGCTACAGCGTTGCCTTCTTTATCCAATACACTGAGGTGGGTGGTTTCCTCGCTTTCATAACCCGGTACCACACCCTCTACGGTTTGCCTGCTGTTACCGGCTTTTTGCGGATCATAGTCTTTCATCCTGTTTTTGAGATAAGCTTCACTGGTCAGTGCTTTAACCGGAACTTTTACAAAGTCTGCATCGCCCATATACCGGGCGCGGTCTGCATAGGCCCGGCGCTCGGCTTCGGTCATCAGCTGCACAGAAGCCGGTGTGGCAAATCCCATGGCGCCAATATTATAGGGCTCGATCATTTTCAGCATCTGGTTCAACAGCAGCCCCCCGCTGCTGGGCATCGGCATACCAATAATATTGTATCCCCTGTAGGAAAAGTTAAGCGGCTGCCGGAATTTTGCCTTATAGGCTTTCAGATCTTCAAGGGTAATGATGCCGCCGCCGCGTTGCATTTCTTCAACAATAAGCCGGGCGGTTTTGCCCTCATAAAATCCCTGCTGACCGTATGCCTGTATCCGCTTTAAGGTTGCGGCCAGTTCTTTCTGGATCAGGGTATCTCCCTGCTGCCATGGGCCGTTCTTTACAAAAGCGACAGGGCGGGTGCTGAAATGTTCAAAGTCTTCCCGGTTCGCATTCAGTCCGTGGGCTTCTGCAGCAGTGATCACAAACCCTTTTTCTGCAAAGTCGATGGCCGGTTGTATCAGTACCTTCATCGGAAGCCGGGCATATTGGTGCGCAGCAAACAAACCGGCCACGGTTCCGGGCACACCGGATGCAAGATGACCGTTAAGGCTTTTGTCGGCAATGGCATTGCCCTTACTATCGAGGTACATATCACGATGGGCCCTGGAGGGCGCCATCTCGCGGTAGTCGAGTGCTATTTCTTTATTGCCGGCCAGCCGGGCTACCATAAAACCGCCCCCGCCTATATTACCGGCCCCCGGGTAAACAACCGCCAGCGCCCATTGTGTGGCAATCGCCGCATCTACCGCGTTGCCGCCTTTCCGCAGCATCTCCAGCCCGGCCAGGCTGGCCAGCGGGTGTGCTGATACAACGGCTCCATGAGCAGCCGTGCTGTTTTTGGTGATCGTATAATGATAAGCATCAATACCCGGGCCCTTAGCAGGCGGTGAGCCTGCTTTTTGTGCGGAGGCACCAGCCGTCAGCAATAACAGGGTTCCGGTAACAACAAGACTGTGCATGTAATAAAATTTTCGGGAAGGTATAAAAAGTTCCTGATTGATCAGCTGGCAGCCATCAGCCACAGCTCCTGGCTTTTAGCTGATGGCAGGGCAAACGCATCTGATTTCAGCATTGTGCAGCTCCGGAGGAGCGGCGTGTTTATAGTAATCTGCTGTTTTATCCCCCCGGCTCCTGTAGGAGCCGCGTGTTTGTTGGGCCCGAAATTTTACGCGGCTCCTACAGGAGCCGGCTTCTCTCTTTAATACCTTGCTATAAACACGCGGCACTTATAGTGCCTGAAAATGCTCCTGGTGTGCTCTTTTCACCCAATTTAGATGTGTTTGCCCTGTAGCTGATGGTGTCAATTCTCAGCGCTCCATTGTATATTCGTAGGATGAAGCGTATTGTATACTTCCTTTTTTGTTTGTGCCTGAGTGTGGCTGCTACAGCCCAGGGGCCAAGGAGCTGGTCGGGCAGCGAGATCCTCCAGGGTATCCGGAAACTGAATGTATTAGGGTCTGTGCTTTACCTGGCGGCGCATCCGGATGATGAGAATACAAGACTGATCACGTACCTGGCCAATGAAAAGTATTACCGTACCGGTTATCTTTCGCTCACACGCGGGGATGGCGGTCAAAACCTTATTGGAGAAGAACAGGGGATCGAGCTGGGATTGATCCGCACACAGGAGTTGCTTGCAGCGCGGCGCATGGACGGGGGTGAGCAGTTCTTTACACGTGCTTTTGATTTTGGATTCTCAAAAAATCCGGAAGAAACCTTTACGATCTGGAACCGTCAGCTGGTACTGAGTGATGTGGTTTGGGTGATCCGGAAATTTCAGCCGGATGTGATCATTACAAGGTTTCCCACAACAGGGGAGGGCGGGCATGGTCATCATACCGCCTCTGCTATCCTGGCAAACGAGGCATTTAAGATAGCCGCAGATCCCCGGCAATACCCCGGGCAGTTAAAATATGTAAAGCCCTGGCAGGCCAGGCGTATCCTCTGGAATACGTTTAATTTCGGGGGAACCAATACCACCGCTCCATCACAGTTCAAAATAGATGCAGGCGGATACAATGCTTCCCTTGGAAAGAGCTATGGCGAGATCGCGGCTCTCAGCAGAAGCCAGCACAAAAGCCAGGGATTTGGTTCTGCCGGAACCCGGGGCGAAAGCTGGGAATACTTTAAAACGACCGGCGGCAGCGATCCGGTTACGGACCTGATGGATGGTGTGGATCTTAGCTGGAACCGGGTGGGGCCGGAGGGGAAAAAAATTGCCGAAGCGATCCGGCAAATAGAAGACCAGTTCTCGGTTCTGAACCCTGCAGCATCGGTAAAACCCCTGGTAGCCCTTTACCAGCTGATCAGGCAGCTACCGGAGGGCTACTGGAAACAAAAGAAAATGGAAGAGGTACGGGAGCTGATCCGGCAATGCTGCGGCCTGTTCCTGAGAGCAACCAGCAGTACGCAGATGCTGTTCCCGGATGATACGGTACAGCTCAATGCCAATGCGATCAACCGGTCCGGTGAAAAACTGGTACTGAAAAGTATCCGGGTAGGTGAGCAGGATATGGCTGTAAACCAGCCGCTGGAAAAGAACCGGAACCGGGTGCTTGCCGTGGCACTGCCCATTGCGAAAGCTGCGCCGTTAACACAGCCTTACTGGTTGCAGGAAAAAATGGCCGCAGCCAATTACACCGTAAGTGATCAGCAAAAGATCGGTATCCCTGATGCACTCCCTGCTTTCAGTGCCGATTTTACCGTTGAAGTAGACGGGGCCAGCTTTACATTTACCGAACCGGTACTGTATCATCTTACAGACCCCGTAAAAGGGGAGCTGTACGAGCCCGTTATTGTTACACCCCGGATCACGGTACAGCTTTCGCCTAAAATATTGCTGTTCCAAAAAGGAACAGCCGCTGGCAAAAAGCTAAAGCTGGATTTTTCGGTATATAAGCAGGTACCGGGTCAGCTGGGATTCGGGCTTGAAGGATTGCCGGGTGCAACAGTCTCGGTGGCGGATACCGGCAATGGGGTCTTTATACCGGTCTCCAGCCGGCAGCTTACAAAGCCGGTAACTGCTGTGCATGGCTATGTGTTTGGAAAAACGGCCGCTGCGGACCGGTATGGGCAGGCGCTGAAATCGATCCATTATGATCATATCCCGTATATCAGCTATTTTTTTACAGACTCTGTAAAATTGCTGAACATTGATCTGAAAACAGTGGGTAAAAAAATAGGCTATATTCCGGGAGCCGGGGATAAAGTGCCTGAGGTACTGGCTGCAATGGGGTACCAGGTGGTTACGCTGGACCGCAACCGGCTGCTGACCAGCGATCTTTCGGAGTTTGATGCCATTGTAAGCGGGGTAAGAGCCTATAATATCCACGAATGGCTGAACGAGGCGTATGACCGGCTGATGGCTTATGTCCGGAAGGGGGGAAACCTCATTGTACAATACAATACCAATAACAATATCGGCCCGGTAAAAGCAAAGATCGGTCCGTATGATTTTTCAATCTCAAGAAACAGGATCACAGACGAGCAGGCGGAAGTGCGGTTTATTGATCCGGCGATGCCGGTCCTGCACTATCCCAACGAGATAACGGGGGAAGATTTTAAGGGCTGGATACAGGAGCGGAGCACCTACCATGCAGCCAATTGGGATGCACAACTGAAGCCGGTGCTGGTTATGCACGACCCCGGCGAGCCGGATGATCCGGGCGCCCTGGTAACCGGGCGGTACGGCAAAGGATGTTTTACCTACTGCGGGGTTGCATTTTTCCGGCAGTTACCTGCCGCAGTTCCGGGCGCAATTCGTTTATTTGCAAATATTATAGCACTAAATTCGCAGACACAACAAAAGTAAATGACAGATAAGAAGAAAGAATTTATGGGGATCCGCAGGGGGGAAATGGCATTCCTTGTGGCCATCGTGATCGGGTTGGTGATCGGCACCCTTATCAAAAAAGTAAGACTGGGGCTGATGTTGGGGCTGGTCATCGGGCTGGGTATCGTTTTTATGAACAGCCTGCGTACAAAGCGTTGAGGGGAGAATGGGCAATCAATGTCGTTAAGAGGTGTTTCAGGTTTAATGTTCCAGGTTAGATTCATGTTGCTCAATGTTTCTAAGGTCCTTCATAGGGTGGATTTTGTGTTTTCATAAGTAAGGCTTCTATAGGGGAAGCTACATCCGAAAAGCTTAAGGAAATGACATTGAATAGGCAATAGTGAACGGGGCCGGCACAACAGTCCTACATCTAACGTTTAGTATATAGTGTCTAACGTCTAGTATCTAGCATCTAATATCTGGTGTCTGGTATTAGGCATCAAATATCAAAATGCATATGAATAAACATATACAGGATGAGGAAAAGGCGCCGTTGTTTGGACGATGGACAGCGTGGTATGTATTGGTTGTAGTGGTGCTGCTGCTGCTGATCGCCTGTTTTTACCAGATCACAAAAACCTACTCATGAAGTCACTGGATTGGCTTGTTCTTATTATTACGCTATCGGGCATTATCCTCTACGGGGTCTATAAAAGCCGTACAACGCGTGATCTTGACGGCTATTTTCTTTCGAACAGGAGCATGCCCTGGTACCTGATCCTGCTGAGCATTATGGGCACACAGGCCAGCGCCATCACCTTTCTTGCAGCTCCCGGTCAGGCCTATACGGATGGGATGCGCTTTGTTCAGTACTATTTCGGTCTGCCCCTGGCGGCGATCATTATCTGCATCTCCTTTGTGCCGGTCTTTAGCCGGCTTAAGGTATTTACCGCGTATGAATACCTTGAGCAACGCTTTGATCTGAAAACCCGGACCTTTACCTCCTTCCTTTTCCTGCTGCAGCGGGGATTGTCAACCGGGATCAGTATCTATGCGCCATCCATTATCCTTTCTGTGCTTCTGGGCTGGAATATTTACCTGACCAACCTGTTCATGGGCGGGCTGCTGATCATTTATACAGTAACAGGCGGCGCCCGTGCGGTGGCCTATACACAAACCTTCCAGTTCCTGATCATCATGGGCGCTATGTTTATTGCCGGGTATTTTATTGTAAAAGACCTGCCCCCGGGGATCGGTTTTACCGATGCCTTACGTGTTGGCGGCAGGCTGGGTAAGATGAACGTGATCACTACCGGTTTTACAGATAAAGGATTTGACTGGGGCGACCGGTATAATATTTTCAGCGGTGTGATCGGCGGCTTTTTCCTGGCGTTGTCTTATTTTGGTACCGATCAGTCGCAGGTGGGCCGTTACCTCACTGGCAGAAGTCTCACGGAAAGCCGTCTGGGGCTGTTGATGAATGGCATGGTAAAAGTGCCGATGCAGTTCCTGATCCTGCTGATCGGCGTACTCGTTTTTACTTTCTACCAGTTCAATAAAGCCCCGGCTTTTTTCAATGAGCTGGAGCTAAAACGGCTGGAGCAGTCGGTTTACCGGGATTCCCTGCACCAGCTGAAGCAGGAGCTTTTATCCATCCAGCAACGAAAGGATTCGGCACTGGCGCTTTATCCCGGCCGGCAGGAAACGGCATTTCAGCAGTTGCGGGTTTTGCAGGAGGAAACGGAGGGCGTTCGCTCGCAGATCAAAGGGCTGGTAAAGAAAAATGGGGGTGCGGATAATGATACCAACTATATTTTCCTCCATTTTGTGGTAGATTACCTGCCGGTAGGGCTGGTGGGGCTCATCATCGCTATTATTTTTCTTGCCAGCTGGGGAAGCATCGCTGCGGCGCTGAATTCTATGGCATCCAGTACGGTGATCGATTTTCATAAGCGCTTTTCTTCGAAAGGGCACAGCGGTGAAAAGGATTACCGGGTCTCCAAAAAATATACCCTTTTATGGGGATTGTTCTGCATGGCGGTTGCAATGTTTGTATCCAACTGGGGAAACAGTCTGATTGAAGTGGTGAATGTACTGGGATCGCTTTTCTACGGGACCATTCTTGGAATATTCCTGGTGGCTTTTTATGCAAAGCGGGTAGGAGGCAATGCCGTGTTCTGGGCAGCGCTGATCGCCGAACTGATCGTGGTGGTGCTGTTCTTCCTGAATGAATATAAGGTTATATCGCTGGGCTTTTTATGGCTCAATGCCATCGGGGCCCTGCTGGTCTGGGGTATTGGGTGGTTGTTGCAATGGGTACTGCCAAAGAAAACGACCACCGCCTGATGGCACTATTATTGCGACATGGAAGCCGGTTGGGGAACTTGAGCATGTGAAGATGTGGATCCCAAGGCTTCGCATGCGTGTCAAGATAAAAAGCAGGTCTATTGCCATAAGATGTAGTATGAATTAGAGCCTGTTTAAAATTCATTCAATGGCTTTATTATGGCTGTTTTGGGCTGCAACTGCGTTAAATTTTTCGCCATAGTGGCCTACTATGCCTGCAAAATTTTCCTTGTTTCGCTCCAAAATAGCTTCATAATAAATTCCATCAATAAAATTTAAACAGGCTCTAAGCCCTTGGAGGCCAAAAAAGACCTGATCTTTTAATAGCAGGCGCATCGCGCCGCAAATAATGGTAACAGGAACTTCCAGGGACCTGCCCGTAGCCGCAGCGCGGCGGGGATATATTGGGAAAGCTTATATTACCGGTGCGCTGCACCGCTGTTCCATCTCGTGTTCGTTGCTAATAAGAGCAACGCTGCAGCTTTGGCCTTTAACCACTAAATTCCTAAAATTAACCTGACGCGCATGTGAAGCTTCGGGATGAGCGTGGAAATGCAGGGGCTGCAATAAGTATAAAACAGGATCCAACGGACACTTTAAAAGACGATAAACGTCAGCTCTCAGATAATAGACGCACAAACGGGAAGGGGGGACGGTAGTTTCTGCAAGGAACAATCGCCCATTGACACACCCTCTGATTATCAGACATAAAAATAGATCTAATGTCAAACATTAAATGTCAAACAAAAAACCTATCCGTGGTCGGGGAGATGTGAAACACGGATCTAACCTGAAACTTTAAACCTGAAACACAATAACCATGATTAAAAAACAACTACTACCCCTGGGCCTTGCACTTGTTTTTTTTGCCTGTAAAAAAGATACAAAAGTGAACGATCCGCTTTTAGGAAAGTGGTATTATGCCCGGTCGGTGATTTATTCCGGAAAGGATGGTAAAGTACTAAAGCAGACCGAGGGAGACGCCTGCGAAAAAAAGACCTATTACGAATTCTTATCCGGGGGTGTTTTGAACAATGAGGGATATGCGCAAATAGGCGCTAAGTGTGAGTCTACGGGTTTTGGTCTGGATCATTATAAGTACGATGCCTCTGCAAAAAAAATGATCGCCTGGTTTGAAGAAAATGGTGCGGATCATCCCACTTATAATGAGCCGGTGCACAGCATTGCTGCAACGCAACTGGAGCTTCAATGGAATCAAAAAGATGCGGATGGTGATGGGGTAGCTGATTTGTATGTGAATGTGTATGTAAAGTAACAGGGCGGAAAATAGACCGCTGCCCGGAACGGAACAGTTGCCTGGTAAAAGAGTTATCCTTTGGTATGCGCCAGGATAAATGCCTTGCGCAGATCAGGCGTTCCTGTTGGCACGTCCAGCACCTGGTAGCGATAACGGGTATAAATGGCTTTCATTTGTCCGTACGTTAAAACAGCTTCTTTCCAGTTTTGTTTGCGTTCTTCATCAGTAGTGTAAATTTCCTTCCAGGGAGGCAGGATGAACACGGTGTTGTTGTATAAGTGCGCGCGCGCGATGGCGTCCATTGCAGCCGAAATGCCCTGCCCCGTCATAACAGCGTGGCATAAAGTATCTGGTATGCCACGGTCAAAAAAGAAAAGGCTTTCTCCGCTACTCTTTGCCTGTTCCTTTACTGCCAGGTAACTTTGTACAGACCGGTGCAGCATCTGTTCGGTGTAAAGCTGCTGGTTGGTCCAGGGCAGGGCGGTTCCTCCGGTCAGCACCTGTTCCTGTATAATGGCCCGCGCTACTTCAGCCACCGTATTAAAGCCGGCTTGTTCCAGGGCTGTAAGCAATGTGGTCTTCCCGGAGCCGGGCCCACCTGTAAGGATATAAAAACGGTCGGTGATCATCGGCTCAGTTTATTGAGTTGACGAAATGAAAGGTCCAGCACATCAAAGTTACCGGTTGCGTAGGTATAATGCCACCATTCTGAATCCAGCGCTTTAAATCCATGCTGCTGCATTACGGTTCTCAATTGCTCCCGGTTGCGGAGCACCTGCGGCGGCAATGCGGTAAAGCTGTGATGCGCACTGTCGGTAAAATTGTCAAACCCTGTACCCATCGGCAGTTCCTTCCCTGTTTTCAGATCCGTTAATGTAAGGTCCACTGCCGTTCCGCGGTTGTGATTGCTTCCTTTTGCCGGATTGGCCACATAGCGTTCGTCCTTTACCAGCTCCCAGAATTTTTCGGAAACGGAAAAGGGACGGTAGGCATCAAAGATTTTAAGCCCCAATCCCTGCCGGTTCAATTCTTTCTGCACGGCGGCCAATGCTTCGGCTGCCGGCCTGCGCATGAAGGTAGTACGGGTGCGGTGCGGGTACATTTGCCGGTGCATAAAATTATGGGTGGTGGCATAGCGGAGGTCGTAAACCAGGCCCGGTATATGGCTTTTTAATTCCAGCATACGGTTATCCGCGTTTTTGCGAAGGGCCTCCCGGTAATCTTCACCAGACCGCAGCACCCTGAAGGAATAGGACTGAGCCGGGCACCAGAGTGCCATGCAACAGGCGATAACAAAACAGGGCCATTTGTAAAAAGACATTATTGCTTGATTATATTTCAGGATCTGCGGCTGCAGGATACAGCAGCGGTTACAAATTTATAAAAATTATGGTTGCGGAATATTTTAATAGGGGGTATCACATTTTTCAAAAACAAATATCTTCCATTGGCCCAGCGGGGAAGGGTATTCCACCTCCGCCAGCGACGATCATGCGGACACATCTTTTGAAATGTGATACAACAATTTGATCATAGCAAAGGATTCCTCAATTATGCTGAGCGGATGCCTCCCCATTGTTGTGCCGGGCTTTTCATAAGTAACATAACTATCAAAACGGCGATGATGAAGACTTCAGAGAAATCAGAATGAAGCTTTTTCTTTTCGACGCTTCTGATAAATCGCATATGCGTCAAATTAGTGAACATAACCTTAAAGACCCATATTGTTAGATCAAGAACGGTTGCTGAAATTTCTGCTTTCAATCCCGGGATTAGTGCTCCGGATGGAGCATCGTGTTTATAGCAATGTTTCATTATTGGGGTCGGGCTCCTGGGACGCCCCGTGTTGCGCGGCACCCTATGGGGCCGGTTGCTCTATGATTACGGTTCTATAAACACGTGGCGCCCACATCCTTATATACCGGTTTTATACCTTTCACCTTAAACTGGTTCTTTGAATGTTTTTGCCCTTCATTATTTTATCTTAGTTGAACAAACGCTTTATTAGAAGCATCCGTTAAAAAATATTATGCACCCTTTTAATAAAGGACCTGATACCTGAACGGTGGCTGGCAGGCCCCGTTGACTAAGGGAAGAAGTATACGCCTTACTTTTCTAATTCCTGCAAAACAAGTGTTCTGTTTGCAGAACCGGCAATACCCAGCCCGTTTACGATATTTGAATAGATGGTCACCTTTTCATAAAGGGGGTCGTCGTTGCGCAACTGCTGCAATTGTATACTTTTAAAATACAGGTACGCCTCTTTTGAAAGTGCGGATAATTGGATGGCGATCTTATCAAAATCACCGGGATACCTGCTTTTAACTTGAACGGTAAATCTTTGTCCGTTGAAGGGACCATCATCAAAATAATGAGCGCCTGCCGGATCGGGTGTGATAAAATCGTCAAAGATGCCGCCTTCCTGTGTTTTTAAGTTTTCGATAATAAAGGCAACCGGTTTTTGGCGGTCCGGAACTCCGTTGTGCACCGGGAAAATGTGCAGCTGGTAGTAATCATGTGTGCCGGCCCGGTCATTTATTGTAAAGCTGATCTTATACGTTTTATTACCGAAACCGTCTCCTTCGGTCCGGTAGGCCCTGCCCGGGATGGCTTCAGGCTTTGCAGGAATGATCGTTGTCCCGTTAAGGAGCTGATCTTTCAGCTTTGCCTCTATGCGCAGTTTTTGCCCGGCTGCTGGCTTATAGGTTGAAAAGTACTGGTAAGATTGCGGGGTTTCCCGGCCGGTCAGCGTTTCTGTAAAAACATCGTCTACAAATAAGCGGACCGTTGCATCTTTAATAGCAGGATAGTCTTTACCGGCCTCAAGGACGGGCCTGGAATACGACAGGTCTGCAGCAAAGGTCGTGTCGCTGGTGATGATCGTGGTCATTACCGGCATTGCCCTATCGGGCGGGATGTTGATCCTTACTCCTTTTGTGCAGGCGGCCAGAAGGCTGCAACCAACTAAAAAGGGAACATATGCTCTCATAACGCTTTTTTTAAAATTTAAATCCATAACTGATGCTGGGCATAAAAGGAAAGATCCCGGTGCCCTTTAGCACTTTTGCATTGCGCATAAAATCCTGGTCAAAAGAATAGATAACAGGATTTTTCCGGTTGTACAGGTTGTAAAAGCTGAAATCCCAGTACTTTTCAAAGCTCCGTTTCTTTTTAGACCAGGTAAAACCCATATCGAGGCGGTGATAATCCAGTAACCGGAATGCATTCCGGCCGCTGATGTATTCCCCCGAAATATAGGGAGAATAGGACTCGGGGTTAATGACTTTGTAAGTGGATGTGGGTAGGGTAAAAGGCGCACCCGATTGAAACACCCAGTTGGCGCTAAACCGCCAGTGCTGGTTAAAATGATACATAAATACCAGGTTAAAAGCGTGTGGCCGGTCGTATTTGAAGGGGAACTCTTTGCCGTTATTGATGGTGGGAAACCGGCGGAGGGAGCGGCTGTAGGTATAGCTGGCCCAGCCGGTGGCCCGTCCGAATTTTTTCTGAAGAAACAATTCGATGCCATAGGCCTTGCCGTTACCGGTTTCTACCACCTGCTCCCAGTTTTTTACGGAGGAGCTTAAATAGCTTTCCCCGTCGAGGTATTCCGTAACGCCTTTGAAGGTTTTATAATAGGCTTCTACGCCCAGGTCCACGTCATTGTCGGTCAGGGAAGTGTTTACGCCCAGTGAATATTGCCGGGAGAAAAGGGGTTGGATCTGAGGGGTGGCGGGTACCCAGATATCGGTAGGTAATGAAACAGAATTATTGGCCAGTAAATGAATGTACTGGTTCATTTGAGAGTAGGCGGCGCTGATCCTTAAATTGCGGATTGGCGTGTAGTTAAGCGAAACACGCGGCTCCAGGCTTTTGTACCAGGTAGCGCCTGCTTTGAAGGTGCTGGCCCGCAGACCTGCATTGGCATTGAGTTGCTCAGAAATGGATAGATGATCCTCTGCATACACCGCAAGCTCCGGCGAGCTCTGGCGGCCGTTTGCCGTAGCCCTGGTTTGGGTAACCGTTCCGTCTGTGGTGGTTTTACGGGAGCTGGAACCGGGGCGGAATTGTTTGTAAGAGGCCGCCGCTCCAAACCGCAGTGCATGAAGGCTGCTTCGCCTGTATTCAAGATCTGTTTTAACACCGGCATCGCTCACCTGCGACCGGTACTGGCCATCCTCGATAGTACGCACATTTTTATCAAGGGCATTATTGTAATAGTCCGTGCGGATCTTATAATCCGTGGCATACACCGTGGTGTTGGCAAAGATCCGGGGGGAGAATACATGGTTCCACCGGAGGCTGCCGCTGATATTTTGCCAGCCCATACGGGCAATGTTCTCATCAAAATGATCGTAGTTTTTCAGATCCGTGGTCGTTTTGAACCGATAGTTGTCGTTGCTGGTAAAAAAGCTGGCATATAACCGGTCCTTGGGCGATAAGATATAATTCAACTTTGCATTGATGTCATAAAAATACAAACCCATTTTACGTTTTTCTTCTGCAGTGTTGGTAAGCCCGATAATGGGCGCTGCCAGCAGGTCCCAGTAGGTGCGCCTTGCGGAGATGAGGAACGAACTTTTGTCTTTTTGAACCGGTCCTTCAAATAAAACCTTTGACGCCAACATACCCACCGATCCTTCACCGGCCAGTTTTTTCATGTTGCCATCTTTGGTGGCGAGGTCAACAACGGATGATAAGCGTTCTCCGAAACGCGCGGGGAAGTTCCCTTTGTAAATGCTTACATCTTTTATGGCATCGCCGTTAAAAGGAGAGAAGATCCCGCCCAGGTGCGTGGGATTGTACACCGGGATGCCATCCAGTAAAAAAAGCGTCTGATCGGGGCTGCCGCCTCTTACGATCAGCCCGGTAGTGCCTTCCATACCCTGGGTGATGCCCGGCAGTGTTTGCATGACTTTTAACGGGTCGTTATCGCCCAGGAATTTCGGCATCTTTTTTACCAGGCTGCCCGAAAGCTTTAGCTGGCCGATATTGTTGGTAGCGATGCGGTTTTCGTTGCTGGTTACGATCACTTCATCTTCCTGTACCACCTCCGGCACCAGTTTTACAATAACCGTTTTTAACCCTGCCGGATCAATAGTGATCGTTTTGCTTTCATAGCCGGCATAGCTGCAGGTAAGTACGAGGCTGCTGCCATGCGGAGCCGTTAGCGAAAAATACCCGAACGCATTGGTTGTGGCAACCGGTTTGCTTTGATCCGTGGTCGCCGATAAGGTTGCACCAATAAGCCGTTCCCCGGTTACGGAGTCCTCTACATAACCGTAGAGGGAGATGCGTGGCGTTTGGGCAGGGCAGATCAACGTATTCAATGCAGCAACGGTTATTAACAAAGTGAACAGTGCTGTTTGCGGTTTCAAGAAGCTGGTTTTAGGTGATCAATTAAAATTTATGTACGGGGAACTCCTGAAAGCTTAAAAACGATACTTAAGACCGATGCCGGTAGTCCACTGTGGCTGTTTGAGATATTGATTGCCATAGATGCCGGCTTGCGGATCTAAAGTGAGGCGTTTATTCAACCGGACCGGTTTGCTCGCCTTTAATAAATAGCCAAGAGCAGGTTGGCCGGGATCTTTTTTCATACCCTGGGAAAGAGCTGCTGTTTTACTGCCGGGGGGAAGGCTTGTTTGGATATTTAAGGAAGGGCCTGCTGCAACGTCTATGATCTTTGTGTGCAGCCGGTAGAGCAGAGGAAGGGTAAACAGATGGTAATAGGTTTTCTTCGGTTTAAGATCCGTGCCGCCTGTTGTGGCAGCGGCTACCAGGCTTGCGTAACTGACTCCGGTTTCTATGCCGCTATAGAACGAAATACGATGCTCATAACTGATATGGAGCGAAGGACGTGCACCCATTCCATCAATCCATTGAACCCCGGGGCTGATGCCGATGCTGTTCTTTTGAAGCTCCGTTTGCGCACGGGCGTTAAAGGAAAACAGGGATAGCCCCAATAAACAGAAAGCAGGAAATAGTAATTTCTTCACAAGTTTTAAGTTTTGAAAAAGTAAATGATTGTTCGTTTCAGATCAGCAGCGGTTCTTCAAAAATGCTGCCGGGCAAAAATATGGGCAAAAGATAAATAGTGACCGAAAGGATACTGAAAAACTAAGTTAAAATCTGTGTACTCCTTTAGCTGCTTCATTCCGGTAAATTTAACGGAGGACACCGGCTGCGATGGTGAAGATGACGATGTGATTTTTTTATTGAAGCTGCATTGCCAGGCCTATTCCCATTTTGGTATCCTGGTTTAAAGGTGGCGGTTGTACTTGTAAAGATAATTTAGAGCCAACATTAAAGCCGCTCAGGTGCGCATCAACGGTTGCATCCACAACATTTAAAGCCCAACCTATTAAAAAGAATACGAGCGCATAATCCATGTCCTGCCTGAATGCACCTCTTCTGCTCTGAAGCCCGTTCCCATTAATTCCGCCCGTTAAAAAGAACGGCCGTTTAAGCCGCTCATATACCTTCGCAAAATTGGGCCCGGTAAGACTATCGGTTCCGTTTTGAATATTAAACGCAACGTTATAGGCGTATTGAAAGCGTTTAAACCATTTATAATTATAAACAAAAAGGCCTGCAGTGGTGCCTAATTCTGCATAAACAATAGGTGCTTTCCAGGCTTTCCGATTATAAACCTGCCCCCAGCCCGGCAAAATAATGGAGCGCCACATGGCCTTATTGGGGTCCCGGAATCCCGGGTCTTTCAGGGCGATACTATCAATATAAATATCTTTGTTTCTTCTTTTTGATGCGTGTATTCTGGTTGCAGGAAAAACAGTATGCCCGGGTTTATGGGCGGAGATTAATGAGTCTGCACTTTGAGCGTTTGTATTCAAACTCACAAGCGAAGTAAACGGGAAAAGAAATAATAATTTATAAGGTTGCAGCATGATAGATCTGAAATTTATTCCGCCACCCGGATGGTTCCTGAACAGGCATCACTCATGATATATGAAGATGGATCTGCGGCGAGGACGAAAATATTGGGAAATTTTATAAGTTCCCGGTTGGGCACTAAAAAACTAAGTTAAATTTGAATTGCGCAATAAAGGTCCGGGCACTTTTTCGTGGTATAGGTAACGCACTCCGGAATTGTTTTTGCAGCACGAGTCAACAGTGAGTACGATATCTTTACACGTTAAATGTGTGGACCATAAACAGGACAAAAAATGACAAATAAGATCAGGATCCGCGACAAAGAGCGGACGCGGCAAAAGCTTATTAAAACCGTTGGTAAGATACTTGCTAAAGAAGGGCATGCTGCTTTAAAGATCAATAAGATCGCTTCCGTTTCCGGGGTGAATAAAAAACTCATTTATGATAATTTCGGGAGCCTGGACGGGTTACTGAAGGCATACCTTCAGCAGGTTGATTTCTGGAAAATTGAGGAGCAAAAAATGCGGACTTCAGACGGAACAATACTGCCGGAAATTACAAAGGATTTTATGTACTCCCTGCTGAAATCGGACTTTGAATATTTTGCAGCCTCAAAGGAAATGCAGAAGATCGTGCTTTGGGGGATCAGTGAGCCTAACAAAATTATCCGGGCATTAACGGATGAACGGGAAGCGCTGGGTGAAAAGGTATTTGAAAAAGCAGATCCCATTTTCCGGGATTCAGCAGTGGATCTCAGGGCGGTTACCGGTATACTGGTTTCGGCGATCTACTATATGGTATTACATGCCAGGACAAATGGGAGTAAGATCTGCGGAATTGATCTGTCCCGGGAAAGCGGGCGGCACCGCATCCTGGATGCGATGGGAACGATCCTTGATCATACGTACCGGCAGGCAGAACAGGTCGGCGGATAATTAAACGGGGCCGTTTTGCAATACACATTACGCAGTGCTTCTGTGGCAGGAAAAAAGCCCCGGCTCTGGATTTTGATCTTTCCTCTTATATACATACCTTTGATATGTTCTACATAATTACATAATATATTATGCAATTCTTCACCAGGTAATTAACGATCGTATATGAAGCCTTGTTTATTGGTCACTATTTTATGGTTATCGGTATTCCCGGGATGCCGGGCGCAGCAGGTAGTTCCTTTATACCGGGTGGTACCAAATTCCATTAAGACGGCGGTTATAACGGAGCGCCGGGATACTACGGCTACGGGCCGGATCCTGGTGCGATCGGTTACGGCTCCATCCATAACTGCATATTTTCCTTCAAAAGAGAAAGCCACCGGTACCGCAGTGGTGATCTGCCCCGGCGGCGGCTATTCTTATTTGGTGATCAACCAGGAAGGAACGGATGTGGCAAAAGCATTTGCTGAGAATGGTGTTGCTGCTTTTGTTTTGAAGTACCGTTTGCCGGACGACAGGATCATGATCAATAAAACCATCGGGCCATTACAGGATGCGCAGCAGGCGATCAGGACCATAAGAGAGCGGGCCTCCGAATGGCATATCAACCCGGAACGGATCGGCATTATCGGTTTTTCTGCCGGCGGGCATCTCGCTTCTGCAGCATCCACGCATTTTAATGACCAGGTAATTGATAACCCCCGGCATACCCGCCTGCGCCCGGATTTTTCTATATTGGTTTACCCGGTTATCAGCTTTACGGAGCCACTTGCACATAAGGGTTCAAGACGCGCTTTGCTGGGAAAGGATACAGCGGTATCGGCAAAAGCGGATCAGTATTCCAGTGAAAAGCAGGTAACAGCGGAAACCCCGCCTGCTTTTCTGCTGCACAGTTCAGATGATAAAGTGGTGCCCGTGGCCAATAGCATTGCTTATTACCAGGCGCTGCAGGCTGCGGGCGTAAAAGCCGAAATGCATATTTATGCTGCCGGTGGCCACGGGTATGGACTCAACAATAAAACCAGTGACGATCATTGGTTCGAAAGATGTTTGAACTGGATGCGGGCGGGTGGCTGGCTAAAGTAAGCGGTGTTTAACCTCTTTTTAGTATTGCAAATTCTTTGTTTCCGCGCCTCTGTGGCAACACGGTATCTTATCTTTGGTAAAAATTAGAAATTGGCAAAAACGGTTTATATCATCGGGGGCGGCGCCTCGGGTTTTTTTTGTGCAGTGAACGCGGCCCGTATGGATCCGCAGCTGAAAGTGGTGATAATTGAAAAAAATAATAAACTGCTGTCCAAGGTAAAAATCAGCGGAGGCGGTCGCTGCAATGTGACTCACGCCTGCTTTGAGATTGCGGAAATGGCCAAAAGGTACCCGCGGGGCGGGCATTTTGTGAAGAAGCTTTTTCACCGGTTTTTTACAAAGGATACGATTGAGTGGTTCCGGCAGCGGGGGATATCGTTAAAGACGGAAGCCGATGGAAGGATGTTCCCGGCTACCGATACATCACAAACGATCATCGATTGTTTGCTGGAGGAAGCCCGGCGTTACGGCGTGGATATCCGGATGCAGTGCGCGGTTACCGCTATTGAGCCGGCGGCACCGGGTTTCAGGATCCATACGGCAAAAGGAGCGGTGTTCCACGGCGATTATGTCTGTGTCGCCTGTGGCGGCTTTCCCAGGGAGGCACAGTTTCAATGGCTGAAGGACCTGGGGCATTCCATAGAAGCGCCTGTTCCGTCTTTATTTACGTTTAACAGTCCCCGCCATCCCATAAGCCGGTTAATGGGGGTGAGCGTGGAGGATGCTAAGGTTACCCTGGCGGGAACAAAGCTGCAACAGCGGGGGCCCCTGCTGATCACTCACTGGGGCATCAGCGGCCCGGTGGTGTTAAGGCTGAGCGCCTGGGCGGCCAGGGAGCTGGCGGGTGTGCAATGGGAGTTCCGGGCGTTGATCAACTGGTTGCCCGAGCTTCCGGAGCCGGTATTGAGGGCGCGCATGGGGGCATGGCGGTCAGAAAAAGCAGGGCAAAAGACCGGGGGAAAAAATGAGCTCGGGTTGCCCGGCCGGCTCTGGCAGTTCCTGCTGGCTCATTCCGGAATTGATGAGCAGAAACGCTGGGCGGATCTGCCTTCAAAGAATCTGAATCAACTGATCAAAAACCTGCTGGAGCTGGAGCTGCCGGTACAGGGTAAAACAACCTATAAAGATGAATTTGTTACGGCTGGCGGCGTTGCTTTGGCGGAGATCGATGCCCAAACGATGATGAGTAAAAAAGTTCCGGGGCTTTTCTTTACCGGTGAAGTGATCGATGTGGACGGGATCACCGGGGGGTATAATTTTCAGAATGCCTGGAGCACGGGGTTTGTGGCGGCATTGTCGATAGTGGCAATGGCTGCCGGAACCTGATGCTATGCCTGCACCGGAATACCGCAAGGCCACTCCTGTGTTCGTTTAAAGTTCAAGGTTCAACGCTAAATCCGTTGAATGTGGTTGATAACTGAATGCTGATGGCTGAAGACTTCTATGTTTGTTTAAAGTTTAAGGTTTCAAGTTTCACGGCAGATCCGTGTGGGTCCCCTCAACGATCACAGGTGGGTTCCTGGTTTAACGTGGTTGATTATTGTTGAATGTGGTTGATAACTGAATGCTGACAACTCTGATAACTGGCAGGTCATAGTTTTCTTGCATACTCGGTGGGAGTCATGCCAAACTGTTTATGAAAATTGCGGCCAAATTGGGTAAGGGAACTGTACCCTACAGACTCTGCAACCTCGTTCATCCGGTGGTGGCCTTCGCTGATCAGTGCGGCGGCTTTTTTTAGCCGGGTAAGGTTGATCATTTCGTTGGGCGACAGGTTGGAAATGGATTTGATTTTGCGGTACAGGGTAGGGCGGCTCATATTCAGCTGCTGCGCCAGGAACTCCACATCCAGCTGGGTGTTGGGCAGGTCTGCCTCAATGAGCTGCTGCAGCTTTTCCAGGAATTGTTCGTCCATTTTCGTATGCGCCATCGTTCTGATATGGGCGAGCGGGGACTGGGCAAAATAGTCCTTGAGTTTCATCCGGTTGCTGAGCAAACTGGCTACCTGTGCATTCAGATGCTCGGGCGAGAACGGTTTTTCGATATACGCATCGGCTCCTGCGGTGAGCCCCTCGATCTTTGATTGCAGCGTGTTCCTGGCAGTGAGCAGTATGATCGGGATATGGCTTAACTCGAAATGCGCTTTTACATAGTCGCAAAACTCCAGGCCGTCCATACCGGGCATCATAATATCACTGATGATCAGGTGAACAATATGTGTTTCGAGCTGCTGCAGGGCTGCGTGCGCATGGATTGCAGTTAACACCACATACTTTTCCCCAAGATCGTCTGCAAGAAATTCCAGTATATCTTCGTTATCATCTACAACCAGTATTGTAAATTTTGGTACGTCTTCTGTGAATATTTCTTTGGGCTTCAAAATTCAAAAACAGGGGTTTATAATTGCGGGTGCCGGATGGGGAACAGCGTTTCAAATGTAATTAAATTCCCTGTTGAAACCAAACGGATGCTGCCTTGGTGAAGGTCGACCAGCGATTTGGCCAGGGAAAGCCCGATGCCGGCTCCGGAAATGCTTTCCGTAAACCGGGAACGGAAGAAGAGCTCAAAGATCCGGTCGCGGTCCTTTTCAGGAACAGGCTCCCCGTCATTGCTGATCCTTATTGAAAAGGTTTGATCCCCTTTTTCGAGGACTGTGATCACTTTTTGTTTGCAATATTTGATGGCATTATCAAGCAGGTTGCTGATGATCTTGGTAAAAGCTTCGGGGTCAATGGCCGCATGAAAAGGCTCCGGCGGAACACTCAGTTCAAAGATAACGCCCCGTTCTTCTGCAGTTGGCTGAAAGTTGAGCCAGATCGATGTCAGCAGTTCGGGTATATTAACGGGAACAAAATTTAATGAGAACTGTTCCGATTCAGCCTTCCGGAAGTCGAGGAGCTGATTGCTCAGCTCCAGCAGGCGGTCGGTATTCCTGTTCATGCTTCGCAGGTACTTTTCCGTTTGCGGTGTTTGCCGGATCAGCTTCGTGATCTTTTCCAGTGGCGCTTTTATCAGTGTAAGCGGGGTCCGGATCTCATGTGCCACTTTTGTAAAGAAATCGATCTTGGCATCGATCAGCTCTTTTTCTTTTTGTACGGCATACAGCTGCATTTTCCGTTGCTGTTTGCTCGCCTGGTTCCTCCGGTACGTTTTCATCACAAGAAAACCTGCCGTGGCCAGCAGCAGCATATATAAAAAATAGGCAAGCGGGGTTTTCCAGGCGGGCGGATTTATGGTGATCCGGATCCGCTGCTCATTATACTGCCAACGGCCGCTGCTGTTGGTTGAGCGTACCTTAAATACATATTCACCATGCGGAAGGTTGGTGAAATAAACGCTCCTGTTTGTTTTGATATGGTTCCAGTCCCGGTCGAGGCCCTCCAGTTTATAGGCGTACTCCACATTATCAGGTGCGGTAAAATTGAGGGCCGCAAAATCAATATTGAAAGTGGACCGGTTGTAGGGGAGGGTAATGTGGCGTGTGATGAGTACCGATTGCTTCAGCGGCCCGTTTTGTGGCGATATGGGCAGCGGGGTGTTGAAGACAGAAAAATCAGTGATATAAAGCGGGGGAATATAGTTGTCTGCCTTTAACAGTGCCGGGTTAAAACTGATCATGCCTTTTACGCTGCCATAATAAATGTTGCCATCTTTGCTGCGGTACAGCGAGGAATAGTTGAACTGGTCTCCCAGCAGGCCGCTTGTTTTGGTAAAAGTGCGGAGGATATTACCCTGCTGGTCCAGCAGCACCAGCCCTTTGGAGGTAGTGATCCAGTGGCGATGCAGATGGTCTTCGGTTATCGTGTAAATGAGGTTGCTTGGAAAACCTGTTTCTGTTGTATAGATCTTGAGCTTTTTAGCAGGCAGATCAAGTTTGTATAAGCCATCCTCTGTAGCGACCCAGAGCTCTTTTCCGGAAGACTCATGGATGAAAGTGATCCGGTTTTGCGAAAGCCGGTCTTTATGCTGCTGCAGGATCTGCAACCTGCCGGCAATATGCTTGCGGGGATTGTAATAGTGCAGCCCGTCCTGGAAAGTGCCTGCCCAGATGGTTCCGTCCGATGCTTCAAGAATGCATGCGTAAAAGCTGTTTTTGGGAAAGAAAGGCAACTCCTTAAAATCGCTGGTTCCCGGGTTGTAGATATAGATCCCGTTGGACGTGCCCAGCCAGATACGGCGATCGGTGCTTTTGTAGATGCTGTGGATGAAATTGCTTTTCAGGTCGTATGGGCCCGGCCCTGCATTGAAATGCCGGATCACCTTTTCGCTCCGGAGGTCCATAATATCCAGCCCGTGTTCAAATGTTCCGATCCATAAAGAATCGCCGTCGCAAAGAAGCCCGTGGATATTGGTATTGGCAATGCTGGAAGGAGTTCCGTCGGGCCGGAAGTTTTTAAACAGCCCTGTTTGCAGATCCAACCGGTTTAAACCGGCATCTTCTGTACCGATCCAGAGGTGGCGGGCATTGTCGGCTACAATCTCCCGGATGGCGTTGCCCTGTATGGAATGATCATCCTTGCCTGAAAAGTATTTTTCAAATGGAGGATTTTCATTGGAATAGTAATTCAGCCCTCCAAAATAGCTCCCGATCCATATTCCGCCTTCCCGGTCCCTGCAAAGGGAATAAATGGCATTGTCGCTGATGGCATAAGGATTCTGGTAGTTCTTTTTGATATTGGTAAATTGGCCATTTTCGTCGTTGTAAATGTAAATACCACTTTCTGTAGCGATCCAGAATTCGTTCGCTTTCGTTTTAACGAAGTCTCTTGCAAAGATCTCAGTCTTGTCATTATTGTAGGTCAGCAGGTCTTCATAGCTGCGCTCGTTGATGTTGAATTTTTTTATTCCCTGGTTGGAGGTGCCGATCAGGAAATAACCCTTTCCGGTGTCATAGATCCGCTCGATCCAGTGAGAAACGGCAGGCTTTGAATGCGAGAAGACGGAATAGAACCGGAACAGACCTTTCTCCTGGTCATAGTTGGCAAGGTCGCCGCTCATATTTCCGATCCATAACTGGTTGTTTGCCGATACGGTCAGGGCAGAGCATGACTGGAGCCCCTGCTGGGTAAAACGGGTTACCCGGAGGGTACGGCTGTTCCATTGATACAATTGAAAACCGATGATCATCCAGATATTTCCCTCATTATCTTCAGCAATATCACGCACCTGTTTTGCCGGGGTATTCTTTAAGAATGAGAACCGCTCGGTTGTTGGATCAAACAGGTACATGCCCCTTTCGGTGCCTACCCACAGGACCTGGTTCCTGCCTTCGTGTACTTTCCAGATAGAATTGTTGCCCAGTTGCAGGTAGCTGTCCGTTTTTAGTTTAAAAACCTTGAAATTGTAGCCGTCAAACCGGTTAAGCCCGTCCTTGGTGCCTACCCAGATAAATCCTTTCCGGTCCTGTATTACAGCGGAAACCGTGTTGTTGGACAAGCCGTTTTCGGTCTGGAAATGCTGGAAGTAATATCCCTCCGAATAACAGGGGAAATGAGTGACCGATACCAACAGGAAGAACAGGAAAAAATAGCGCCTCAATCAAAAATTTTGTCAAACTTACATAAAACGGGGGAGAGGGTGTGGGATTTGAAGATTTGAATTCCGACCTGCCCGTAGCCGCAGCGTGGCGGGAATCTTTTTGGGAAAGGCTTATATTACGGGTGCGCAGCACCTCTATTGCATCTTGTGTCCGTTGCTAAAAAGAACAACGTTGCCCGAGCCTGTCAGTGCGCCATAGAATCACAAGCAGAAAACGGATCTAACCGCCCGGCGGGCAGGCCTTCAACCTGGAACAAAGTGGCCCAACCCCATTAACCCCCGTTTGAGACAAATTGATGAAAGTTTGAAACAAATTTCGCTTGATGGACAGGCGGGCGGATTTATTTTCACAGCTGTAACGTTGCTTCGTTTTTTACAATCTAAATCAAAGCTGTATGAAATTAAAGATCCTTGTATTTCTTGTACTTGTTTCTGCGGGTTTGTCGGCCCAGACTTTAATTTCCGGGAAGATAACAGATGAAAAAGGAGCGCCGCTTGCCGGTGCCAGTGTTACTTTGCAGGGAACCACCACCGCTGCTGCCACTAACGAGCAGGGCATGTACCAGATTACTGCGCCTCCAAACGGGACCCTGTTATTTACATCGGTCGGTTACGGTGAGCAGCAGGTGGCTGTAAATAACCAGCAGACCATTAATGTATCGCTTACCGTAAGTACCTCGGACCTGGGCGAGATCGTAGTGGTGGGGTACGGGTCCAAGAAAAAAGCAGACATTACCAGCGCTATCGCATCGGTGAGTGCGGATGATATTGCCCGGGTACGGGGCGGGTCTACCGTAGGTACGGCCCTTGCCGGTAAAATGGCCGGTGTTTCCTTCCGGATGCCCGATGGCCGGCCGGGCGCCAGCGCCAACATCCAGATACGCGGAATGGGCGCTCCCCTGTTTATTATTGACGACATCCAGCAGGATGCCGGCCAGTTTAACAACCTGGCGCAGGATGATATTGAAAGCATCACCGTTTTAAAAGATGCCGCCGCATCTATTTATGGCAGCCGCGCTGCAAACGGCGTGGTGCTGGTAAAGACCAAGAAAGGACGCACCGGTCAGAAAAGTAGGGTAAATGTAGGTGGTTATTACGGGTGGCAGAACTGGTCGCGGTTTCCGCATACGACCAATGCCTATGAATGGATGGTAGGGAAGGCCGACGCAGAAATGACTTTTTACGGGAAAACAGATATTACCCAGGCCGAGCTGGATAAATGGAAGGCGGGTACCGAATACGGATACTGGAACGAAGACTGGAGAAAGCTGATCATTGCAAAAAATGCACCCCAGTATTCCTTTAACGTAAATGCGACCGGCGGTAGCGAAAAAGTGAATTATTATGTGTCGGTTACGCATCTCGACCAGAAGGGCGTATATGGAACCGACAGGGAGTTTGATTTTAACCGTACCAATATTCAAAGCAATATTGACGCGCGGATATCGGAGCGGTTGAAAGTAGGACTTCAGATCAACGGGCGCATCGAAACGCGGGATCAGCCGGGTGTGCCGGGGGTAGATGATTACTGGGCTGCGCGGTTCGCATTATTCCGGAACCGCCCCATGGAGCTGGCTTATGCCAACAACAATAAATTGTATCCTAATGACATCGGTCATAATGCGGAGAACTGGGCGGTACAGTCGAAGGCATTAACCGGCTACTGGAGGTCCGACTGGCGGGTGTTGCAAAGCAATTTCAACGCCGAGTACCAGGTGCCGGGTATTAAGGGCCTTACGGCAAGCGGGAAGTATTCCTACTACCTGGCAGATAATGTTACCAACGGGCATGAGTATACCTATGATGTATATACTTATCACCCCGAATCCGATACTTACGAAAAGAAAGTGGGGAGCTCTAACCCCTACAGGGAGCGGATCCTGGAAAAAGTGTTCAATAATGTTTTCCAGGCGCAGCTGGATTATTCCCGCTCTTTTGGCGATCATAATATAGCCGCTTTGTTTCTGAATGAGCGCATCGAACGGAAACATTTGAGAACGTTCCAGCATGCAGTGCCCAAAGTGAATGGTCTGCCCATTATGTTCTGGAATGATATGGACGGGCAGAACTTTGCAGACATCCAGGAGGAGGAAGCCCGTGTGGGGTATGTATTAAAGCTAAACTATAACTATGCTTCCCGGTATTACCTGGAGTTTGCCGGGCGAAGGGATGCTTCCTGGAAATTTGCCCCCGACCGCCGGGTAGGTTACTTCCCTTCTGTGAGTGCCGCGTGGCGGCTTACCCAGGAGCGGTTCTTTCAGAACCTCATCGGGGAGAACTCCGTATTGAATGAATTGAAGATCCGCGGGTCCTATGGCATCCTTGGAGATGATAATATCGGCATCGGCCCCTTTGACTATTTAGTAGGCTATCAGTATAATACGGGTGTTGCTATACTGGATGGGGTGCCCATTACCACGTCTACGCTGCGGAATTCGGGAATTAAAGTAGACAATGTGTCCTGGTTCGAGAGCCGGATCACGGATCTTGGCGTCGATCTTGAGTTTTTTGATCATAAACTGCAGGCTTCAGCCGATTATTTTTATCGTAAAAGGACCGGGCTGCTCGGAACCAAGTATGATATCCTGCTGCCCAGCGAGATCGGTTATGGGTTGCCGCGCGAGAATGTGAACAGCGATGCACGCTTTGGCGCGGAGGGATCGGTAAAATATTCCAATAACAGCGGGAAGCTGGGGTATTCGGTAGGTGGCAATATTTCCATTTCCCGCGCCAAATTCCTGGAGTCCTACAAACCCATCTTCTTTAACTCCTGGGACCAGTACCGAAACTCTGCCGAGAGCCGGTATTCCGATATTTTCTGGGGGTATGAAGTTACAGGCCAGTTCCGCTCATTTGAGGAAATTAATAACTATCCTGTAAATATAGACGGCGAAGGCAACCGCACCTTGCGTCCGGGCTCCTTTATCTACAAAGACCAGAACGGTGATGGATCGATCAATGAACTCGACGAGCGGCCCATCGGGTATACCACACAGGGACAGCCCAATATTCAATATGGGTTACAGATCGGACTCAATTACCGGAACTTTAACTTCAATATTGATTTCTCCGGCGGAGCGCTATACTCCTGGAATCAGAACTGGGAAATGCGCTGGCCTTATCAGAATACGGGAGCGCTTCGCTCCGAAATTTATAATGACCGCTGGCACCGGGAAGATATTTTTGACCTGAACAGTGCCTGGATCCCCGGGAAATACCCGGCCATTAGCTTCAATGAAAGCTGGAGGAGCGATTATAATAAAAACTCAACCTTCTGGCTGCACAATATCAAATACCTGCGTGCAAGGACCATTGAACTGGGCTACAGTCTTCCGCAACAGCTTATCAAAAGATTGAAGATTAACGGGGCCCGGTTCTATATCAATGGGTATAACCTGTTTTCGATCGACAATATAAAGAAGCTGGAAACGGATCCTGAAATTGCAGACGATAATGGTCTTCAATATCCCCAGAATAAGTTTGTAAACATTGGTTTTAATCTATCATTGTAAATCCTGAAGTATAATGAAACACATTACTATATACCTGTTATTGTTTACCGTCGTATTGGCTGCAAGTTGCAGGAAGGATTCGGATTTTTTAGACCGGAAACCTACGGATGTGGTTGCTCCGGAAGAGGTTTGGAAAGATAAGAACCTGGTGTTATCCGTATTGGCGGGCTTTTACGACCGTTTTCCGGATTACCAGCGGATTGACCGCTGGTGGGAGTTCTCCAATTTTGATGAAGCTTTTCCTTCGGCTGCGGGTGATTACTGGCGTATCCAGAGTACGGATTGGGCCTATGACTGGTGGTCTTCCTGGGATTATGCATTTATCCGGGATCTGAATATGTTCATCCAGGCCGGCAACGCGGCTACCGAGCTGGACGCAATGGATAAAGACCGTTTCCTGGCTGAGGCCCGGTTTATAAGGGCATCTGTTTATTTTGACCTGGTAAAGAAGATGGGCGGGGTTCCCCTGATCCTGGAGCCAATGGATTACGATTTTAGCGGCGATCCTACCTATTTGAGGCACCCCCGCGCTAAAGAGAGTGAAGTATATGATTTTGTACTGGGCGAGCTGGAAGCCATAAAAGATCAGTTGCCCGAAGACGGAACGCAGACAAGAGCTACCTGGGGCGCAGCACTGGCTACAGAAGCCCGGGCTGCATTGTATGCCGGCTCGGTAGCTAGATATGGCGCTGCTACTCCCGAGGTTTCATTGCCGGGAGGTGAAGTGGGCATCCCCAAGGAAAAAGCCGAAGCCTATTATGAAAAGGCTTTTGCTGCTGCAAAAGCGATCATTGATTCCAAAACCTATTCACTATATCAAAAAAAAGATGATCTGTCGGAGAATTTTGCCTCCCTGTTTACCGACAAGGCAGGTAACCCGGAAGTGATCTTTGCCAGGGATTATCTAATAAAAGCCGGCAAAACACATGGATATACCTTAAGCAATCAGCCCCGTACTTCTGCAGAAGAACAGCAGGGCGGAAGGCTGAACCCCTCGCTGAACCTGGCAGAAGAATTTGAATTGCTCAATAACACGTTTGCCCCTTTTAAAACAAATGAAGCTGCCGGTGGGTTTGCATTTTATAACAATATTGGCGACATCTTTGCCGGTCGTGATGCCCGGCTGCGGGGCACCATTATTATCCCGGGTGACCAGTTCAAGGGGATCACCGTAGACATCTGGGCGGGCTGGCAGCTTGCGAACGGATCCGTGATCACCGGTGATCAGTTCGGACAAATAAAGGACAAGGTATTACCGGGAGACCCCAAAGCGGTTCAGGTGGTGGGAAAAGACGGCCCCATTGATGCCCTGGAATTTGGCGCACAGACCGGCTTTTTTGTACGCAAGTATATGGACCCGAATGTAGGGTCCGGGCGTATCGGTACCCAAAGCGATGTCTGGTGGATCCGTTACCGGTATGCAGAGGTATTGCTGAATGCAGCCGAGGCGGCATTTGAGCTGGGAAATAAAGACGTGGCTGCCGGGTACCTGAACGAGGTACGAAAAAGGGCCGGGCTGGTAACACCGTTGACTGCGGCCGGCATCACTTTTGACCGCATTGTGCATGAAAGGAGGGTGGAGCTTGCCTTTGAAGATCATATTCTATGGGACCGCAAAAGATGGCGCATTGCGCATAAGACCTGGAACGGAGAGGCATTGAATGCCACCACCGTCACACAGGATTTAGGAAGCGCCACCAGGATCAATACCATGGTCTTTGGCCTGTGGCCCTATAAATATTACGACCCTTCCGGACCCAATAACGGGAAGTATATTTTCAAAGTGGTAAAGCCCAGCAGGGTTTCGAAGGCTCATAATTTCAGGATGGGTAATTACTATTCGCTGATCAATGCTTCCATTACATCCAACAACCCATTAATAGTAAAACAACCCAATCAGTAAAACTCTAAAACTGTATTTCAGATGAACTACATAAAATTTTATAGCCGTTTATGGATGCTCTGTCTGACCCTGGTGATGGCCTCCTGTGCAAAAGACAACTATGCGCCGCCCTCCTCGGCATTTACCGGGAGGATCGTGTACCAGGGCACGCCCCTGGGAACGGAAGATGGGCAGGTGTATTTTGAATTGTGGCAGCCGGGTTTCGGAAAAAGTGGTTCCATTAATGTAGCGGTAGCACAGGATGGCAGTTATTCAGCAATGTTATTTAACGGCAGCTATAAGCTGGTGCTGCCGGGTGGCCAGGGGGCTTTTATGGGAAAAAACCTTTCCAATGGAATACCGGATACATTGCAATTGGATATCAGCGGTAACAAATCGCTGGATCTTGAAGTAACCCCCTATTATATGATACGGAACCAGCAGATCACCGCCTCCGGGAAAACAATAACGGCAACCTGCGCACTCGAAAAGATCATCACCGATGCCAATGCAAAGAATATAGAGCGGGTTTCACTGTACATCAATAAAACACAGTTTGTGGCAGCCAGCGATACCCGGAAGATTGCGAATGCCGATCTTGGGGGAGGTGCTATCACGGATATGAACAATATTTCGCTATCTGTTGCAGTCCCGGATATACAGCCCACCCAGAATTATGTTTTTGCCCGTATTGGTGTAAAGATTGCGGGTGTGGAAGATATGCTTTACGGACCGTTACAGAAGATAACTTTTTAAGCCCATTGGTTTTTGCACCCCGCGTTTGATTATGAAGTATACGCAGATCGTTTTTTTGTTTTTTTTATTTTGCCGGCCCGCAGGGGAAGCGGCAGCCCAGGGGGGCGTTTCTTTGCGGGCAGCGCCTGCGCCGCTTTTCAGGGACCCCGTTACGGACGGCGCTGCAGACCCGGTGATGATTTATAATGAACAGGAAAAAAGCTGGTGGATGCTTTATACGCAGCGCAGGGCCAACCAGGAACTGCCGGATGTGGCTTTTTGCTATGGAAACCCCATTGCTATAGCATCCACAGACGATCACGGTAAAACCTGGGTATACCGCGGAACAATTGACCTGGCTATTGAGCCCGGCACCAATACGTTCTGGGCTCCGGATGTTGTATATAAGAACGGGGTATATCATTTATTTGTTACCTATATCCGGGGCGTACGCAGCCATTGGGGGGGCGATTCGCAGCTGGCGTACTATACCAGTAAAGACTTGTGGCACTGGAAATTTCAGCAGTTCATAAACGTGGGGGTTAAAAATGTTATTGACGGCTGCATTATGGAAAAGCCCGGAGGCGGATGGCGGATGTGGTACAAGGGGCCGGGAGCGCATACTTATGCTTCCGACAGCCGGGACCTGAAGCACTGGACACCGCAGGACAGTGTGGTGATCGACGGCGCGCCGCATGAAGGACCCAATGTGTTTGCGTTTGCCGGGTACTACTGGATGCTTACTGATGAGTGGTCCGGGATGCGTGTATACCGGTCCTCCGACCTGGAAACCTGGGAAAAGCAGGGAATGATCCTTTCAGAAAAAGGCAGACGACCCGATGACAGTCCCACTGGTGCGCACGGAGATGCCGTTGTGGCTGGAGGCAAAGCCTATGTGTTCTATTTCACACACCCGGGGCGCAAAACACATTTTGAAGCAAAGATGAATGCCAGTGGCATCTACCCCTTTGAAGAGAGACGCTCCTCCATCCAGGTAGCAGCCCTGGTATTTAAAGAGGGAACCCTGGTAGCCAAAAGAGATGAACCGTTTGATTTCTGGCTTCCGTAGCATTAGAAACCGGATCTTTGTAGAAGATCATTCTGAAGATAAATTGAAAATATGACTGGTATTAAAAAAGGCTGGATAGCAGGGCTCCTGTTCCTTACTGTAACAGGATATGCACAGCAAAAGACTGCTGCTGATATTGTATCCAATGTGGACCGTCCGGATAATGCGGCAACCAATAACTTTTATGCAGGCAGCAAAAAGCCGTTGCAACCACTGCATTTTATAAAATTGCCGGTTGGTGCGGTACGGCCCAATGGCTGGCTGCTGAAGTACCTGGAGCTCCAGCGCGACGGCCTTACCGGGCAATTGGGAGAGATCAGTGCCTGGCTGGCAAAAAAGGACAATGCCTGGCTGAGCACGGATGGCAAAGGGGATCATGGCTGGGAGGAAGTTCCCTATTGGCTAAAAGGATACGGGAACCTGGGATATATACTTAACGACCCCAAAATAATAGCAGAAACAAAGACCTGGATCAACGCGGTTTTAGCCAGCCAGCGCGCAGACGGATATTTTGGACCGGAGATCCTCAAAAACGGCAGGCCGGATCTTTGGGGAAATATGATCATGCTCTGGTGTTTACAGTCGTACTATGAATATTCCAATGATAAAAGAGTATTGCCATTTATGGAACGTTACTTTAAATGGGAGTACCGGTTGCCGGACAGCCTGTTCCTGAAAGACTACTGGGAGAACAGCCGCGGGGGCGATAATCTTTTAAGCGTGTACTGGCTGTACAACCGTACCGGTAATAACGAATGGCTGCTGGAGCTGGCAAAGAAAATTGACCGGAATACGGCCAACTGGCGTCAGAAAGAAAGCCTCCCCAACTGGCATAATGTAAATATTGCCCAGTCTTTCAGGGAGCCGGCTACCTATTTTCTTCAAACCGGTAACCCGTCCGATCTGGAAGCTACCTATAACGATTTTCACCTGGTAAGGGACCGGTTTGGAAACGTACCGGGGGGGATGTTTGGGGCAGATGAAAATGCACGAAAGGGCTATGCAGATCCCCGGCAGGGCGTGGAAACCTGTGGTATGGTAGAGCAAATGGCCTCCGATGAGATCCTGCTCGGAATTACCGGTGATCCGTTTTGGGCAGACAACGCCGAAGACGTTGCTTTGAACACCTATCCTGCAGCGGTAATGCCCGATTTTAAAGCGCTGCGGTATATCACCAGCCCAAATATGTCGATCAGCGACAGTAAGAATCACCATCCGGGCATCGACAATAAGGGCCCCTTCCTGATGATGAATCCTTTCAGCTCCCGGTGCTGTCAGCACAATCATGCACAGGGCTGGCCCTATTATGCAGAACACCTGTTTATGGCTACACCGGACAAGGGACTGGCAGCACTGCTGTATGCTGAGGCCGTAGTGAATGCCCGGGTAGGCAATGGAAACCCTGTACAGGTGAAAAGCACGGGAAAATACCCGTTTGATGAAAAAATGAATTTCGTAATAACCACCGCATCTGCAAACCGGTTTCCCCTTTATTTACGGATACCGGGCTGGTGTACCGATGCGGCAGTTTTGATCAATGGCAAAAAATCGGCACAACATTTTAAACCCGGCTCTTATATCCGGATCGAACGGACATGGAAGACGGGGGATAAGGTAGAACTGGAGCTGCCGATGGAGATAAAAGTGCGTGAATGGGCAAAGAATAAGAACAGCATCAGTGTTGACAGGGGCCCGCTGACGTATTCCCTAAAGATCAAAGAGCGGTATATAAAGGCCGACAGTAAGGCCTCGGCCATCGGCGACTCCAAATGGCAGGAATCGGCCGACCCTGAAAAATGGCCTTCGTATGAGATCGTGCCCGCTTCTGACTGGAACTACGGCCTGATGTATAATAAGGGAAACAGCGGGTCGCTTTTCAGTATCACAAAAAAGCAGTGGCCCCGCAATAATTTCCCTTTTACGCCCGAACAGGCGCCGGTTGTTTTGCACGCCAGGGCTAAAAAGATCCCCGGCTGGAAGATAGACGGGAATGGGCTTACAGATGTATTACCCCAAAGCCCGGTAACTGCGGCGGGCAAAGAGGAAACGGTAGAACTGATCCCGATGGGAGCCGCCCGTTTACGTATTTCGGCTTTTCCTGTTGTGCATTAGGGGAGCTCATACAGATAATGAATTTAGTAAAAAGTTGCTATTGATTTTATTGAAATGTTTCCGGAAGGTTTATGCGGGCACAAATGGCTGCGGCGCCCCGGCCGGTATTGCTACCAGCCATCAGGCAGGGGGCAGAAAAGAGGTACAGTTGATTTTGACGCCGGTTCATTATCAGCACTCCGGCAGATCGGGTTGCTGCGAAAATCAGCGGTACCCTCTGCGCTCATCAGCGGAATGCCCGTACTGCGCCCCGGGCTCCACAATAGAAATTTAAAATAATCCATAACTCAAAACAATCATCAAATCATGAATCGGGTATTTAAAAAAGTAAAGTTTATGGGGCTGGTCACTATTGTGGGAGCTCTCTTTGGGGTCTCGTGTACCTCGCAGGAACAGAATGACGAAGCGGATGCAGAGCCGGATATACGGGAAGTCTGGACCGTGCAGCAGGCCAATAACTGGTATGCCGCACAGCCCTGGTATGTAGGTGCAGACTTTTTACCCAGTACGGCTATTAACCAGCTGGAGATGTGGCAGGCGGAAACGTTTGATACAGCAACGATCGATAAAGAACTGGCGATGGCAGAGTCGATCGGTATGAACGTAATGCGGGTTTACCTGCATGACCTGGTATTTAAAAATGATGAGCAGGGTTTCTATGACCGGATCAATAAATTCCTGGAGATCGCAGACCGGCATAAAATAAAAATATTGTTCACCATTTTTGATTCCTGCTGGGATCCTTTTCCAAAAGCCGGGAAGCAACGGGATCCCAAACCCTTTGTGCATAACTCCGGCTGGGTACAAAGCCCGGGGCAGGAGGTGTTAAAGGACTCCACGCAATACCCGGGGCTGGAACGGTATGTAAAAGCCCTGGTGGGCAAATTTGCCAATGACCAGCGGATCATAGCCTGGGACGTATGGAATGAACCGGATAATATGACCGGGGCATCCTATGAAAAAGTGGAGATCCCCAATAAGGTAGACCTGGTACTGCCGCTGCTTAAAAAAACATTTGAATGGGCCCGGAGTGCCAACCCTTCGCAGCCCCTGACCTCAGGTGTATGGGCCGGCAACTGGGAGGCGGACAGTACCCTGAAGCCGATCGAGCGCCTGCAGCTGGAAGAATCCGATATCGTATCTTTCCATTGTTATGACGACTCGCTGACGCTAAAGAAAAAGATCCAGCAGCTTCAGCGCTACCATAAGCCGCTCTGGTGTACTGAGTATATGGCAAGACCCAATAAGAGCACGTTCCAGAGCTCATTGCCGGTTGCAAAAGAAAATAAGGTGGCGATGATCAACTGGGGGTTTGTAGATGGCAAATCGCAAACCATTTATCCCTGGGACAGCTGGACAAAAACATATACCGGCGAACCGCCACTTTGGTTCCATGATATTTTCAGGAAAGACGGATCCCCCTATAAACAGGAGGAAGTAGACTTTATAAAATTAATGACCGGGAAAAAATAACAGCCCGTTCCCTGATATCATTACCCTGTTCTGTCAATGATCGGTCAATGGATATCGGGCGCCCTTTCCGAAGAGGTCCCCTTGAACGTTTATCCGGGGGATTCCTTTGGAAATAAAGGTGCGGGCTTCCGGGGGTAAAAGTATTGCAGGCAGAACAAAAGAAAAAGATATATGTACCGTATTTTTTTAATGATCCTTATTGTTTCATTGTATTGCGCGTCACCGTTAAGAGCGCAAACGGAAGACGGGCAAAATCCGCTGATGGCAGACCCCGCTATTTTTTTTCATAATGGGGTTTATTATTTGTATGGCACAAATGGCAGGGGAGCGGATAACGGCTTTATTGCTTATACATCCACAGACCTCCGCTCCTGGAAGGCCGCCGGGAAAGTACTGACCCCGGGAGATGCATTTGGGACCCGGGGCTTTTGGGCGCCCCAGGTCTTTATGTATAAAGGCCGGTTTTATATGGCTTATACGGCAAATGAGCATATTGCCATCGCCGTTGCCGGTCACCCGCTGGGACCGTTCAGACAGGAAAAACAGGTGCCTTTAGAGGGACCGGTGCGGATGATCGACCCTTTTGTGTTTTTTGATAAAGGAAAGATCTATCTCTATCATGTGCGCCTCCGGGAGGGCAACCGGATCTTTGTAGCAGAAATGGATAGTGAACTGACAGCAATCAAAGAGAACACCGCAAGGGAATGCATCTATGCTGAGCAGGGCTGGGAAAATACGGAGGATGCTAAATGGAGCGTTACGGAAGGCCCGACGGTTTTCAAAAGAGGAAGTCTTTATTATATGCTTTACTCGGCCAATGATTTCCGCAATCCTGATTATGCCATCGGCGTTGCCACCAGTACATCGCCCCTGGGCCCGTGGACGAAGGACCCGGCTAACCCGGTGATTTCTAAAACCACGGTGGGTATGAACGGTACCGGGCATGGGGATCTTTTTAGAGACGCAAACGGTAACTGGCAATATGTACTGCATACCCATTTTTCCGGTACAAAGGTTGGCCCCCGAAAAACAGCGATCATACAATTGCTGTTTTCAAAAAAGAAAAACGATCCATTAGTGAAAGCAGCTCCCGAAACGTTCAGATTTTTAAACAACATAAAATGATCCGATTTTTTTCTATTCTTTTTATTACCGCGTTTATAGCGGCATGCTCCGGTTCAAAAAACGCAACTGCATTGCGGACGTTTACCAACCCGTTGCTTCCATCCGGGGCAGACCCCTACAGTTTTTATAAGGACGGGTATTATTATTATACCCATACCACGCAAAACAGGCTGGTGTTGTGGAAAACCAGGAACCTTTCGGACCTGAAAGATGCAGAACAGAAAACCATCTGGACGCCTCCGCGCAATACCATGTATTCAAAAGAACTTTGGGCCCCGGAGATCCTGTTCTTAAGAGGAAAATGGTATATGTATTTCGCCGCGGATAACGGCAATAATCATAACCATCGGATGTATGTACTTGAAAACAGTGCGGCTGATCCGATGCAGGGCGAATGGGTGTTTAAAGGAAAGATAGCGGACCCCTCTGATAAATGGGCCATCGATGGAGATGTATTTGAGTATAAGGGGCAACTGTACATGATCTGGTCCGGGTGGGCAGGTGATGCCAACGGGCAGCAGAATATTTATATTGCAAAAATGAGCAACCCCTGGACGATCGAAGGGGAGCGGGTACTGATCTCGGAGCCGGAGCACAAATGGGAAAAATACGGGTATCTCAAAGGCGAAACTCCGGATCATGTTTATGTAAATGAAGGTCCGCAGTTCCTCATCCGCAACAACCGCATTTTTATTGTGTACTCTGCCAGCGGCTGCTGGACGGAAAATTATACCCTGGGCATGCTGTCTCTTAAAAAGAACAGTGACCTGTTGAACCGGGCCAACTGGGTAAAGAGCCCGGAGCCGGTATTTAAGGCAGCCCCGGAAAACGGGGTATATGCAGCCGGGCATAATTCGTTCTTTAAATCGCCGGACGGTAAGGAAGACTGGATCCTGTATCATGCCAATCCCCGGCCCGGGCAGGGGTGTGGCGGGCACCGTTCGCCCCGTGCGCAGCGGTTTACCTGGCGCAGGGATGGAACCCCGGATTTCGGCCGCCCCCTTCCAACAACCGAACCACTGCCGGAGCCTTCCCAAAAGAAGTAAAATGAAAAAACTGCTTTGCTTTTTGATCCTGCCGGCTGCTTTGCAGTTGAGTGCACAGTCGCCCGCGATCGCTACCGATTTTCCCGATCCTACGGTGATCACTGCCGGGGGGAAATACTATGCATATGCCACCAATTCCGGACCAGCAGCTAAGTTTATGAACATCCAGGTTGCCGTATCGGATAATTTGAAAGACTGGCGCATTATTGGCGATGCCTTGCCGGAGAAGCCCTCCTGGGGATACCGCGATTTTTGGGCTCCTCATGTGCTGTACCAGGAGCAGTTAAAAAAATATGTACTTTTTTATTCTGCGGAAACCGTGGATACTTCAGCTGGCAAAGCCATTGGCGTGGCTTTTGCCGACCGGCCGGAAGGCCCCTTCCGCGATTCCGGCAGCCCCCTTATCGTAGGACCGGGCTTTGAAGCCATTGACCCAATGGTGATCCGGGATCCCCGGTCGGGGAAGTACTACATGGTATGGGGTTCTGGTTTCCGGCCCCTGCAGATCCGGGAAATGGATCCTTCCATGACGGCATTTGCAAAGGATGCTGAAACATATGCTGTTTTGCCGGCCGGGGCCGATAAAGACTACGGGAGGCTCGTGGAAGGTGCATGGATCGATTACCGGAACGGGTACTATTATCTGTATTATTCCGGCGATAACTGTTGTGGTGTGGAGGCACACTATGCCGTGATGGTGGCCCGCGCAAAAAATATTACGGGTCCGTATATCCGCAGGGGCGCCGTGGCGGCAAATAAAAGTAGTGTGATTCTTGAGCGTGACGCTATGATGGTTGCACCAGGGCATAATTCCGTGATTGAAGACCGGAACGGGAAAACCTGGATCGCCTATCACGCCATTCCGCGGGCAGCATACGACAGGAAAAATTATGGCCGCATGCTATACCTGGACCGTGTTGAATACAGGAACGGGTGGCCTGTAGTTGTAAAGGAAATGCCTCCCGCAATAGCTGTCCGCTGGACAGACAGTGTGACCATCAGCGCAGGTTACAGGCAAACGGCCGCCGGTGAAAAATTACCGGTATATGGCGCGCAATATCCCAGGCTGCTAAAGCTTTCAACAGGAAAATGGCTGGCCGGCTATACGGTACTGCGCAACAGGGGATACAAAAAAGATGCCCATGGCGGGCTGGAACTGGAAATTTCGGAAAGCTCCGATAATGGTAAAAACTGGAAACCGATCAGCACTATTGCCGACCCCGGACGGGATCTGGACAATGCACAACTGGTGCAATTGCCCGGAGGGGATGTACTGCTGGCAGGTCGTTCAGTGCGCTGGCAGGAATCATACCGGCTGCCGGTTTATAAAAGCAGCGATGGGGGAAAGAGCTGGCAGTTCCTGAGTATCATCGATGCTAACGAAGGCGCCCCGGGTACTTTGGGCACACCGGATAAAGGAATGTATGAACCTCATTTTTATTTTTTAAACGACGGGCGGCTGGCGGTAATGTATGCCACAGAAAAGCATGTAACGGAATCGCCCTCCTACAGCCAGGTTATTGCGCAACGTATTTCACCGGATGCCGGAAAGACCTGGGGCAAGGAAACCTGGGTGGCCCATACACCAGGACATCCGCAATCGAGGCCGGGAATGCCGGTAGTGGACCGCATGCTGAACGGGAGTTATATCGTGGTTTACGAGGTTTGCGGACCAGAGGACTGCGGCATCTATTATAAAACCAGTGCCGATGGCATCAACTGGAAGGAAGGGCTGGGCACCTTCATCCCCGGTCATCAGGGCGCTCCTTATGTGCTGGCGCTTCCCAATGGCAACCTGCTGTTATCATCCAACAGGGGTACGGTTTCTGTAAGCAGGGATTTTGGCCGTACCTGGAAAGAACAGGACATGCCCTGGAGGCACAGTGCGCCTTTTGAAGCCGACTGGCATCAGACCATCTGGCAAAGTATCTACCTGTTTGGAAACGATACTATCGGGATTGTAACCTCACGGAAAAATGCGCCGGCAGGGCATGCCGTAAAGATCCGTTTTGGAAGGATCGAAAAAGCCCGGTAATTTTTAAACCCGCAGCAGTGCCGGTTATTGTATATTTGACACTTATTAATGATTGCGTATGCGCCTGCTTATTTATTATGGGACCTGCTCCCTGTTTTTGGCCACCGGTGTGCTGGCACAGGTAAAGCCCGCTGTGCCGGGAGAACGCCTGCATTATGCTCCAAGGGTATTCAATACTTTCGATATTGGCGCTGTAAAGCCGGAGGGCTGGTTGCTGGATCAGCTTCAGACGGTAGCAGCGAATTCCACGGGCCACCTGGATGAAACACACGGGAAGATCAAAAACGACAATGGCTGGCTGGGCGGCAACGGCGACGGCTGGGAAGAAACGCCTTACTGGCTGGATGGTGCGGTGCCTGTAGCCTATCTTTTAAATGATCCGCGGCTGAAGGCAAAGGTACTGCGGTATATCAACTGGACCCTGGATCACCAGCGGCCTTCGGGATATTTTGGTCCTTTAACCCCGTATGAAAAAGAAACGGGGAAATCCATCACCATTGCAACGGCAGAAAAAGGGGAGGACTGGTGGCCCAAGATGGTCATGCTGAAAGTACTGCAGCAGTACTACAGTGCCACCAGCGATAAACGGGTTATCCCGTTTATGCTGCGGTATTTCCGCTACCAGGAGGCGGCGCTGCCAAAGGCCCCGCTTTCGAAGTGGACGGAATGGGCTGTTTCGAGAGGTTCTGAGAATATGCTGGTGGTACAATGGCTCTATGGGATCACTAAAGAGCCGTTTTTGCTGAGGCTTGCCGCTACCATCCGCGATCAGTCCCTGCCCTGGAGCACGATGCTGGGTGGGCGCGACTGGGTGATGCAGGCAGCGGCTTTTCAGAATAATAAAGCCTGGATGACGCGTCATGGAGTGAACGTAGGAATGGCTATTAAAGAGCCGGCACTTAACTATGAGCGTACTTCGGACAAAAAGTATATTGACATATTGAACAGGGGCTGGCAAGATATTATGGTGCTGCATGGGCTGCCCAACGGGATCTTTTCAGCGGATGAAGACCTGCATGGGAACCTGCCCACCCAGGGCACGGAACTGTGCGCGATCGTGGAAACAATGTTCTCCATGGAAGAAGCTCTTTCTATTACAGGCGACCTCCGGTTTGCCGATGCCCTGGAGCGCATGACCTTTAATGCGTTTCCGCCGCAGACCACGGCCGATTTTAATTATAAACAGTATTTCCAGATAGCCAACCAGGTAGATGTGAACCGGGGCGTGTATGATTTTTCATTGCCGTTTGACCGCCAGATGAATAATGTGTTTGGCGCGCGTAGCGGCTACACTTGCTGCCTGGCCAACATGCACCAGGGCTGGCCCAAGTTTGTCCGGAACCTTTGGCACCGCGCCGGCGAGAGGGGCATTGCAGCCCTCGTTTATGCTCCAAGCAGGCTCACCACCCGTATCGGGTCTGTGCCGGTAACGATCATTGAAAAAACAGACTACCCGTTCAGTGATGAGATCCTGTTTGAAGTAGCTGCGGGAGCGGCTGTTGATTTCCCCCTTTTACTCAGGATCCCCGGCTGGTGCAGGAAACCGGAGCTGCGTGTGAACGGCATGGTTCAGGCTGCGGAACCGCAACAGGGATTGATCACTCTGAAAAGGACCTGGAAGCAGGGCGATCAGATCCGGCTCCGGTTGCCGATGGAGGTTCAGCTCTCAAACTGGGGCCGCAACTCAAGAACCGTGGAAAGAGGTCCCCTGGTTTATGCCTTAAAACTGAAGGAACAGGTAACCGGGGGAACAGAGCCAGCGGAGGGCGCATATGAGACCCTTTCAACCGGTGATGCCTGGAATTATGGACTGTTGAAGCAGATCGCCGATAACCCCGGAAGTCTAAAGGTGACGGAACATTCACTAAAACCGGGTTTCAAATGGACGCAGGATTTTGCCCCGGTTGCCATTACAGCCGCGGGAAGGCAGATCCCCGGATGGAAGTCGGAAGCCGGAAAGGTAGCGGATCAGCCCGTATCGGACCGGGAAGGGATCTATAAAGGCCGCGTGGAGCCGGAACTCCGCTCGTTTACGCTGATCCCCTATGGGTTCACCCGTTTGAGAATTGTAGCTTTCCCGGTAGTGCCCTGAAGATGATAATCGTTAATTTTAAAACCTGAAAATAATCAAATCAATAAAATGATCAACATGAATCAAACTCTTAAGACGGCAGCGCTGGTGGTGTTGGCAGCGGGAGCAATCGCCTGCAACAACCCGGAAAATAACGAGGAGACGCAAAAAACGGCTGATTCCGCCCAGGTAGCCGGTGCTGACAGTTCAGGGGCGCTGAACCCCGCAAATTTTGAGGCAACGATCGACGGTAAGAAAACCGGGTTGTATACCTTAAAGAACAATAACGGGATGCGGGTGGCTATTACCAGCTATGGTGGCCGTATTGTAGGGCTTTGGGTACCGGACAGATCCGGCAAGTCCACGGATGTGGTTATCGGCTTAAATAGTGTGGATGGCTACAGGAACGCAACTGAAGCCTACCTGGGTGCAACCATCGGGCGTTACGGAAACCGTATAGCCAAAGCCCGGTTTAAACTGGATGGCAGGGAATATACACTGGCCGCCAATAACGGGCCTAACAACCTGCATGGAGGTAAAAAGGGATTCCAGTATGTAGTATGGGACGCTGCCCAGCCCAACGACAGTACCCTTGAGCTGAGCTATACCAGCCCGGATATGGAAGAAGGCTTCCCGGGTGAACTGAAGGTAAAAGTTACCTATAGTGTTACTGCAGACAACGCCATAAAAATGGAGTACCAGGCAACATCCAGCAAGAACACGATTGTGAACCTGACCAACCATGCTTATTTTAACCTGAATGGGGAGGGAAGCGGCGATATCCTGCAGCAGACTGCCCAGATTTATGCAGATCAGTATACACCGGTGGATTCTACACTGATCCCGACCGGTAAGCTGGACCCTGTTGCCGGAACGCCTTTCGATTTTACAAAACCGGTTGCGATCGGCGCGCGTATCGGGGAAGACAATACGCAGCTGAAATATGGAAGAGGCTATGATCATAATTATGTACTGAATGGTACAAAGGGCGATTATGGGTTAACACATGCTGCCACTTTTACCGGTGATCAATCCGGCATCGTAATGGATATTTATACCCAGGAACCGGGATTGCAGTTTTACAGCGGTAATTTCAATGAAGGGAAGAATACCCTGAAATCCGGGGCAAAGGATATTCATCGCGGAGCTTTTTGCGCAGAAACGCAGCATTTCCCGGATTCGCCCAACCAGCCTGCATTCCCGAGTGTGGAATTAAAACCAGGTACTGCTTATCATACGGTTTCTTACTATAAATTTTCGGTAAAGTAATACAGGAACTGATTCAGAATACAGGAGTACCGCCACAGGCCGGTGCTCCTTTTTTTATGAGGCCTGCCGTAATAGAACTCCGGCAGCAACCTGCAAAAAGCTTGCTTGGATCTGATCAATAATCAGGGCAAACGCATCTGGTTTCAGCATTGCTCAGCTCCGGCGGAGCTGCGCGTTTATAACAATGTGCTGTTTTGATCACCCCGGCTCCTGCAGGAGCCGGGGTTTCCGCTTTAATACCTTGCTATAAACACACGGCATACAATGCCTGAAAATGTTCCTGGTGCGCTCTTTTTACCCAATTTAGATGCGTTTGCCCTGGATCAATAATGACCGTTTAAGACAAAATGCTGTAAGTTTGTAACCGCCGCAATGAAAATTGAGGCTTTCAGAACGATTAAAAATGCCTGGGATCTGAGTAACAGGATACCTGCGGATCAGGTTCCGGTAAGCTCTTTAACCAGCCCCATACATCTTTTATTAATTATTAAATCTTCAAAAAGGAAAGCAGGATGTCTATACAACGGTTTTTTTTTATCTTCCTTATTGTTTTCGGGATCAGCAGTTGCGGAACCAGCAAAAAAGCCCAGCGAGGGGATGTTTCATTTGACGAGGGGATCCGGCAGATCAACCACCTGGTGGTGATTTATATGGAAAACCACAGCTTTGATAACCTGTATGGTGAGTTCAAAGGAGTAAACGGAATCCGGAACGCCCAACGGAAAAAAATTGTACAGGTAGATGCGAAGGGGATCCCTTATAAGTACCTGCCCGAGATTCCGAGGAACAATGCCTTTCCTACCAACCTGCCCAATAAGCTTTTTAATATCGATCAATACGTACCTTCTGATAAAAAAACGCCGGATGTTACACACCGGTTTTATCACAACCAGTTGCAGATAAATGGGGGCAAGATGGATCAGTTTGCCGCCTATAACGATTCCAAAGGGCTGGCAATGGGTTACTACAACACCAGGAAGCTGCCGTTGTACCCGATAGCCCGGCAATACACGTTATGCGATAACTTTTTTCAGAGCGTATTCGGCGGCTCCTATTTTAACCATGTATACCTGATTGCGGCAGCTGCACCCGTTTGGCCCAACGCTCCCAAATCGATGATCGCCGAGGTAGATGCAGCGGGCAGGATGAAAAAAGACGGGATCGTTACGCCGGATGGTTATGCGGTCAATCATGTGCTGTCCCGGAACTGGCCCTATCCCCTGAAATCGGATACATCCAAATTATTGCCTTCCCAAACGATGCCGACGATCGGAGACCGGCTGAGCGAGAAAGGCGTATCCTGGGCCTGGTACTCGGAAGGATGGGATGATGCAGTGGCCGGGCGGAAGAATAATTTTGCATATAACCACGAGCCCTTCCTGTACTTTGCCAAATACGAAGAAGGCACAGAAGGACGGAAGCATCTGAAAGACCAGAACGATTTTATAAAAGCAGCAAAAGAAGGTACATTGCCCAGCGTTTCATTTGTGAAACCCGGGGGCGGAAATGACGAGCACCCGGGCAGTTCCGATGTATATTCTTCAGAGCAGCTGGCTGTGAACCTGATCAACGCGGTGCTGGAGGGGCCCAACGCAAAGGATGCGCTGGTGGTACTGACCTATGATGAGTTTGGCGGTTTCTTTGATCATGTACCTCCGCCGGTTATCGACCGATGGGGACCCGGAAGCCGTATCCCGGCCATTGTTATCGGGCCCTTCGCAAAGAAGAACCATGTAGACCATACCCAGTATGAAACGGTAAGCATTCTTTCTTTCATTGCACATAGATGGGGCACAGCTCCGCTGGCCGAACGGGATAAGAATGCAAGCCCGTTCAGGAATGCCCTCATCTTTAAATAACCACGGTTGACCCGGGGGAGCTGTGTTATGTATAAAGCGATTGGAATAGCAGCGTTGTTGTTTACAGGGCTACTTGTTGTAAGCTTTTCCTCTTTTTATCCGGGTTGGGATCATGCGGCAGCGGGCCCGCGCGAACGGAAAATCCAGGCAACCGTTTTTAACCAGATCGTTTTCTTCCGCAATTATGTAAAAGATACCCTGCTTGTGGAGGTCAGCAAAAAAAAGCCGGACCTGCAAAGACTGCAGCAGGTGTTTTTGAGATCAAGACTATTATTTAAGGAATTTGAATGGGCTGCCGCCTATTTTGCGGCAGACCTGACAGAACGGTTAAACGGACCGCCTGTAGAGGAGATCGAGAATGCCGACCTGTTGGACCCATCGCTGGCCCGCGCTATTGATCCGATGGGGTTGCAGATGATCGAACAGCTGATCTACCCGGTATACGATACTGCGGGGAGAAAGGCGCTGATCAGTGAAGCAGAACATCTGGTGACCAATACGGGATACCTGGTTGCTTATTTTGCTGATCACCCGCTGGCTGACTGGCGGATACTGGACGCTGCCAAACTGGAAATATTCCGGGTCATTTCCCTGGGCATTACCGGGTATGACAATGCGCTTTCTTTGAACAGTATGGAGGAATCGTCGGTGTCGTTAAAAAGCCTGCGGGATGTCCTCACCTGGTATACCGGTAAAAAGCAGCAAACGCCCCTGTTGTCTGATCTGGATGCTGCTATTGCATACCTTCATCAAAACCCCGGTTTTATTGCCTTTGACAGAGCGGCATTCATAACCCGTTTTGCCAATAAGATCAGTACCGGCATCGCCCTGCTGGAGAAAGCATTGCCGTCTCCGGGGATCCAGTACAACCGGATGCTCCGGCAGGAGGCAGGAACCTTGTTTGACCCCGATGCGTTCAATGTGAATGCATTTGCCCCGGGACCGGAATTTCATATAACCGATGCCAAAATAAGATTGGGTGAAAAACTCTTTTTTGATGCATCGTTGTCGGGTACCGGCACCCGGAGCTGCGCCTCCTGTCACCAACCCGAACGGGCATATACAGACGGTCTGGCCCGGCCGGCTGATATCCGCGATCCTGCAAAACTGTTGGAAAGAAATGCGCCAACCCTGCTTAATGCCGCCCTACAGTCGAACTACTTCTATGACATGAAAGCGCTTACCCTGGAGGACCAGGTGCGGGATGTGATCTGTAACAAAGCAGAAATGGATGGCTCCATGGAGGCTGTCATAAAATATATTGCGGGGAATGGCAGCTACCGCCCCTTGTTGGCAAAGGCTTTCCCTGCAAAGAAAGAGCCGGATATTCATCCGGATGAGGTAACGAATGCGCTGGCTTCCTATGTACGCAGCCTTACAAGGCTTAACAGCCGGTTCGATGCCTATATGCGCGGTGATGACGGCGCTTTGTCGGGGCAGGAATTGAGGGGTTTTAACCTGTTTGCGGGAAAAGCAAAATGTGCTACCTGTCATTTTATTCCTTTGTTCAATGGAATCGTTCCTCCCAAGTATGTTGGAAGTGAAACAGAGGTATTGGGCGTTCCTGCTTCGCTTACAGATTCCACACTGGACCCGGATCCTGGTTATTACAGGGTGATCGGCATCGATTCCTATAAAAATGCATTTAAGGTTCCCGGCGTCAGGAATATTGATAAGACGGCGCCCTACATGCATAATGGAGTATACCAGACCCTGGATCAGCTACTGGAGTTTTATAATAAGGGAGGGGGTGCGGGTTTGGGGATCTATCTGCCCAATCAGACGCTTCCCCGGGAAAATCTGCATCTTACCGAGAACGAAAAAGAAGATATTATTGCCTTTATGAAGAGCCTGGAAAGTAAGTAGCACAGTGTTGTTTTTTGCGGGCTATTTCAGCGGTAGGTACCGCATACAAAGCAGGTATGTTTTCTGCCAGGTAAAAAATAAGAGGGGTGTACGACGGTCTGGAAAGATTACGAACCCCACTCTTAGCCCTCTAAACCGCTGTAAAGATATTGCGTGAAAATGGTTCCTACATATTGTGGGTGCTGGTATTCGATGGAATGCCGTTCTCCTTAGCCGGGACCGGCAATAGCATCGGTAAAATAATGTCCGGAAGCGGGTTCAGATACGGTTGACCTGGCCTTTTGCTACTTTTTACCCCGGGTTTTTAATTATTGTGGTAGATTTGTGGGGAAGGATCATGTGAATATGGACAAACAATTTTACCAACAGATATTTGAATCGCAAAAAGGAGTGCCCGCAGTGCCTCCGAATCATGTTATTGCCGCCTGGGCAGATGCGCTGATCTGCCTGCTGTTTCCTGAGCGTGCTGATTGTTTTCCTATCAGCATAGATGAGGTGCATCATAAGCTGGAGCTCCGGGAAAAAGAACTGAAGGCCATTATGGAACTTACTGATACCTGTGAGCAGGTATCAAAAAAAGCAGGCAGCTTCTTCAGGCGGTTACCCGAATTGTATCGCTTATTGAACACGGATATTGAAGCAATTCTTTCCGGTGATCCCGCGGCCAAAACAAGGTTCGAAGTGATCCGCGCTTATCCCGGCTTTTTTGCCATTGCTTATTACCGTATAGCCCATGGGCTGTTAAGCCTGCAGATCCCGCATCTGCCCCGCATTCTTACCGAGCATGCGCATGGCATTACCGGTATCGATATCCATCCCGGCGCCACCATCGGTGCGTATTTCTGTATTGATCATGGCAGCGGCACAGTGATCGGGGAGTCGACCCTCATTGGTGCGCATGTAAAGATCTACCAGGGCGTTACCCTGGGCGCCCTTAGCGTGGATAAGAGCCTTATGGACCGCAAGCGCCATCCTACAGTAGAAGATGGCGTGGTGATCTATTCCAATGCCACCATACTTGGGGGTGACACGGTGATCGGCAGCAACAGTATTGTGGGCGGGAACGTATGGCTTACGCGGAGTATACCGCCCAATTCAAAAGTATACCACCGGCCGTCCATCGACCTGGTGGAGCAGGAAATACTGGAGTAGCGATCTGCTCCTGTATCTGTTTCAGGTGTTTCCCCGATGGCTATCGGAATCAACGGTACAGGGTTTTATGTTGAATGCTGAAACTTTGTGCCTGCTGCTCGGATAGCCGACAGCTAATGGCTGGAGGCCAACAGCTGGATTTTGTAATTTTAGAATTTGTTTCGATATGGCTTCTTTACTGGACCTGGTGGGCAATACCCCCATGGTGGAACTCAGAAAACTTAATCCCAACCCTCAAGTTAAGGTATTTGCCAAACTGGAGGGCAATAATCCCGGTGGCAGCGTTAAGGATCGTGCGGCTTTAAATATGATCGCTTCGGCGTTGGAACGGGGCGCTATAAAACCCGGGGATAAACTGGTGGAAGCCACCAGTGGAAACACCGGTATTGCCCTGGCCATGATAGCACGGTTTTATGACCTTGAGCTGGAGCTGGTAATGCCCGATACTTCTACCCGGGAGCGGACATTGACCATGGAGGCTTTTGGTGCCCGGGTAACATTGCTGACAGGAATGGAAACCTGCCGTGACTATGCAGAAGCGAAAGCTGCCGAAGGGGAGGCTTTTATCTTAAACCAGTTTGCGAACGATGATAACTGGGGCGCGCATTATAAAACCACGGGTCCCGAAATATGGAGGGATACCGGCGGCGCTGTTACACATTTTGTAAGCGCGATGGGGACGACCGGTACCATTATGGGATGCTCCCGGTTTTTAAAGGAGCAAAACCCCGATGTACAGATCATTGGATGTCAGCCAACCGAAGAGGCTTCCATTCCCGGTATCAGGAGATGGCCGGAAGCCTATCTTCCCAGGATATTTGATCCAGGGAGAGTAGACCGCGTAATGGATATTACCGAGGCAGAAGCTGTCAGTTATACACGGAGGCTGGCAAAAGAGGAAGGGGTATTTGCAGGTATGAGCACCGGGGGTGCGGCTGCTGCGGCCTTCCGGATGGCATCAGAGATACAGGAAGGAACCATTGTGTTTATTGCCTGCGATCGTGGCGACCGGTACCTGAGCAGTACGCTTTTCGGATAAGCTTTCAGGGCCGGGCCCGTTTTTACACTTGATGAACCCGGCCCGTTGTTTGGGACAAAGTTATCTCACTTTTCGTCAACTACCAGTGGATGTAAGGGCTCCCGTTTAAAAAGCCGGTAAGAATGATGCTGAAGTATTTTTCACTATTACTGGTACTTCTGCTGGCCTTGCTGCCGTTCCTCCCCGCAGTTGCCCTGCTCCCCGGAAGGCTCTTTTATCAGGGTCTTCATAAACAGGTTGTATGCTTCTTCTTCGCGGTTCATTTTATCGTACCAGTTCTTTTTCAGGATCCAGGTGGTAATGCCCAGGACGAGGATCGTATTGAACAGGGATAACTGTTGCTGCAGCACAATGTACATGGGGATCAGCGTAAGGCAGCATTGCCAGATGATGCCAACGGCCACGTTTAGCATATCACGCCCGAAAGCGGTATTGGTCCTGAGCCCGGGATAGCGGTTGCAGGCTTCTTCTGCCACCGGCTTCCAGAAACCCCAGGGACGTACTTTTACATAAAAGCGGACCAGGGTATCCATGTCTGTCGGCTTCGACGTAAGGGTGCCTGCAATACAACCGGCAAGAGACAGGAGCAGCAGCACCGGGAAATAATAGAGGGGCAGTGTATCCGGGAAAAATTCCGGGATGATCATGGCTGCGGCAATGCCGGTGAGCATTCCCCAGAAAAACCCATTGCCATTAAAACGCCACCAGTACCACTTTAATACGTTGGCTGCAATATAGCCACCATATAAAGCAGAAACGATCCATTGCAGCACGGAGTTAATGTTGTGGATGTAAATGCCGATAATAGTGCTGAAGACGACCACTGCTACTGCAATGACGTAGCTGGCGCGTATCTGTACCCTGGAGGAAGCATCCGGGTTGATGTATTTCAGGTATACATCATTGATGAGGTAGGCCGGAGCTGCGTTGACGGTGGAGGCAAAGGTAGACATAAAGGCAGACAGGAGGGCGGCCAGCAACAAGCCCGTAAGTCCCACGCCCAGGAACTGGTGAATGGCCCTGGGGAGTATGGTTTCGAAATCAATGCCGGTGCCCTGCAGGCGGAAATCACTACTGAAGAACACAACCGCCAGTACGGTAAATCCCATGATCATCAGGTACCGCGGGATCAGCAGGAATACAGATACCGAACCACTCATTAAAGCAGCTTCCCGGGGGCTTTTACAGGCAAGGATCTTCTGCATATCATAATTGGGTGCGGGACCGGCCATGCTGAAGAAGATGCCCTTGAATAACATCATCATTACAAAAATGGCAAAAAGACCATATTGGTCTTCTGCGATCTTATTGGTGATAACGGGCAGCAGCCGGCTCCAGTCCAGGTCCAGGGTCCATCCAAAGAATGGGGTATTCCATCCCGCAGGCGTATGGGCTGCCAGCAGTTCCGGGCTTACCCGGGTAATGGCCGTAACCGCGATCACGATCCCGGCCGTTGTTTTAATGACAAACTGGATCACATCTGCCCATACGATCCCCTTCATGCCGCCCAGCATACCATAAAAAGTGGCAATGGCCGTAAAGAAAATACCATAAAGATGCGGGGCATATTGCGGATCAATACGCAAAGGAAGATAGGGGGCCACTGAACTCCAGGGAAGAAACACTTCGATGAATTTGCCAATGCCTACAAAGCCATAGCTAAGAAACCCGATAACGCCGATAATGGCATACAGGACAACAATAGTGTGCGAAAGCCTTGCACCTTTGCCCTGCCCAAACCGGGTACCGATCCATTCGGCGCCGGTGCGTACCCCCGAACGGCGCAGCCATACGGAGAGATAAACCATCATAAAGATCTGGTTGAACACCGGCCACAGCCAGGGGATCCAGAGACTCTTTAACCCATAGGTAAAAGCCAGGTATACCAGCCACATGGTTCCGGAAATATCAAACATGCCGGATGAGTTGGAGAGCCCCAGTAAATAAAAGGGAAGGGTTTTTCCGCCCAGCAGGTAGGCATCCATATTCTTTGATGCCTTTTTTTTGAGCAATAGCCCGATAATGATCATTGCGATCAGGTATATGGCAACAATAGCCGCATCGATCCAATCAAGCTTCATGCAAAGTTTTTTTAACCTTTTATATCGTCAGATAAGCAAATATCGGCTTCCTGTTCCTTATTGACGGCATAGAAAGGCTGTTTTCTTTGCAAAGTAATGCCGGGTTCACCGGGGCGACGGCTCAAAAAAGCTTTCTTTTATGCATACCGTTCCAGGAAGGCATTGTTTTTATCGATCAGCTCATTGATCCGTTTTACCGATTCTGCCGACCGGAAGCCGTCACGGGGCGTATGCAGGCAGTAATCCAGCAGCCGGTCAATGGTCGATACGGCCACATGCATGCGGGTGTCGCTGGATGCATAGTAAATGTACACGGTGCCATCATCATCGGAGATCCAGCCGTTGGAGAACAACACGTTGGATACATCACCGGTGCGCTCCTCATTTTCGGGTGCGAGCAGGTATCCCCCGGGCTCCGCAATTAACCTGGAAGGATCATCGAGCGCAGTCAGGTAAATATACAATACATAACGCAGACCTGAAGCACAGCTGCGCACTCCATGCGCCAGGTGTAGCCAGCCCCTGGCCGTTTTAATAGGCGGGGGGCCTTCACCGTTCTTCAGTTCTTTGATGGTATGGTACTGCCGGCTGTTAATGATCTTCTCCGAATGAATGACGGGGGAGCAAAGATCATCGATCAATGCCCAGCCAATGCCTTCGCCGTTGCCGGCAAGAATGAAACTGTCCTGCGGCCGGGTATAGAGTGCATATTTCCCGTTCACAAATTCGGGGTGCAGTACAACGTTCCGTTGCTGGCTTGCTGCACTGAAGTTGGGCAACCGTTCCCAATTGACAAGGTCGCGGGTACGTACAATGCCTGAGGCGGCAAGGGCGGCCGAATGGTCGCCGGGGGCGGCTTCCGGATGGTGCCGCTCGCTGCAAAAGATGCCGTAGATCCAGCCGTCTTCATGTACTGTAAGCCGGATATCGTAGATATTTGTTTCCGAAGGTGACAGGTCCGGTAATGATACCGGTCTTGGCCAGAAGCGGAACTGGTCGATGCCGTTGGGACTTTCGGCTATAGCAAAAAAGGATTTGCGGTCAACGCCTTCCACCCGTACCATCAGCAGGTACCGGCCCTTCCATTTAATGGCTCCGGAGTTGGATGTGGTATTCACGCCTATGCGCTCCATGCAAAGCGGATTGGTGCAGGGGTCCAGGTCATAGCGCCAGGCAACCGGAACATGCTGCCGGGTAATAACGGGGTTCCGGTATCTGCGTACAATGCCATTGTAGTCGCTCAATGGCGTGTTTATTTTTGAGATCAGTTGTTCCTGTTCGCGGATGATCGTTTCCAAACGTTGCTCAAAATGTTCTGTCATAATTGCTGTCTTTCTTACAGGAGGCTCTTAAAGCATTGTCAGAGCGTCTCCGGGTAAAGGGGCATACGGTTCACCCTGTGAAATGCGGTACCGCTGGGCGTAGCGATCTCCATTTCAAATAGCACCTCGTTGGTTGTGGGATCTATTTCGATGATACGCCCGCCGGATCCGATGGAAGTGGGTACCCCCATCCCCGGGCAGAACAATACGTGCCTGGTCTGGGGCAGGAGCTGTACCCCGGAAATAGCCTGTGAAAAGCCCTCTGCGCCCCGTTCTTTGCCAAAGGACCAAACCTGCTGTACAGTCTTTTTATTTTCATCGATCCGGTACTCCACTACGCGGCTGTAGTTGGTGACGCCCGGGCTAAAATTGGGTATCCAATTACGGTTATACCCGTTGTCAAATACCAGGATATGGTCATCGGCTATCACAACAGGAGTATGCGGGCCCCAGGGCCAGTCGAAGCCTGCTGTATGCGCATCGCCGTTAATAACGGCCGGGTCCGTTACCGGAAGGCCGTTTTCATCCACCGGGTTTAACAGGTAGGGTTGATAGGCGGCTCCCCAGTATTTATGAGGAGAGATGATCCACCGGAGTTTGCCGGCATGGGTAAAACGGAAAATACCCTGGTACCTTGCGGTGGCCAGCAGGTCATTTCCGATTTCATTAATTGAATTATTATGTGCCCAGTTTGTAGGGTTCTGGGAGTATTGCGGAGGCGTGATCCCATCAGGTTTTACATAGCGGGCGGTATCGAGCAGGTTGGCAAGATCCCATTCACTGACCAGTGCGCCGGACTCCGGGTTCAGCTCGATGATATGGTCATTGATGCGTGGCTGCCCATTCGTTAAACGTGCTGCAGGACTGGTAACGGTGATCAGGAAATTTCCATTGGCCGCTTCTTTGATTTCGTGATGAAAGGTATAGCCTGGCTTTTGAAGATCCCATTGATGCAGCAGGTTCCCGAACATATCAAGTTCTACGATCCTTGGCTGCAATTGGTCCCCGGCGATGAAGGTTCCTTTTTTTGTGCGCTTTAAGCCGATGGATGTGGAAAGCTTTTGCAGGTTGGGCGATGATTTTAAAAGCAATAACCATCGTAACTCCCCTTCGTTGTCGATCATATAAGGCAGCGACACATCTGCTTCCGACATCCCGGGATAGTTAACCAGATTGATCCCCGGCTCCATTTTTCCCGGCTGGCTTTTTACCAGTTTCCATTTGGGAAAATCCTGTACGGTAAGCGGCGTTGTTCGGATATGGATTGTTGTGCTGCCGCGCTCCCGGCCTTCCCGGTCGGTAAAGGTAAGATCTACTGTATTGTCGTAGCCGGCATACAGGCCAAAAACAGGCACGCTCTGGCGTGGCTTATCCTCGTGGCACAGGTGTGTAATGGTGCCCGCCTCCCCGTTTTTACCGTGTACGGTTACCTTTACCCGGCCATAAGTGGGCAGCCATACATTTACGAGGGCGGCGAGTGGGTTGTAACCTGACGGGTTAAGCGTTATATCCTCCACTATATAGTCGAGGCTGGTACCTTTGGCAGGGATAACCAGCCCGGAGCCGTCGCTAAAGGTGATCCCGGTGCGCCAGCGTTCAGGCTCGGGTACAATCTTTGTAATGTCCTGTACCGGAACCTGCAACGATCCCTGTTCAAAATTAAAAATATATTCCCCGTTATTCCTGGAAATATCGAGCAATAAGTCCCCCTGATCTGCCCTGTCGCTCAGGGATTGTTTTGATGGCATGTTTGTAAGCCCATCATCACGGCGTGTACAGGAAAATAGCAATAGCACCAGTCCTAATAACAGGCCGGGGACTATACGATTCCTTTTTAAGTGACGGGAGCGGGTTATCAGCATGTCGGATGTTGTTTAATGTTGCTTTTAAACTGCCGGATCGTTTGCCATACCGGGCAGTAATCAAATGACCTTTCTGTTGGAGAGATAAAAACGAAACAGATTACCGGACTAAAACCATTAAGGGCCAGCTGCCGGAAATGCGCGCTGCCGGCGGGTTGTGCCAGGCAGCGCGCTTATCTTCCATCCTGTAGTATGACTTGTCTAACGCCACAATGTGTGCTGTTGCACTGCTGTATTGGTATTTATCTCCGATTCGGGAATGGGCAGATAGTAGTGCTTGGGCTGGAAATTATTGGCGCCCTGCTTTTGATTGGTCACAAAGATCTGCTTCATTTCGGCCGGTGTGTACCAGCGTTTCAGGTCAAAGAAGCGATGCCCTTCAAAGAAAAACTCCAGTTCATTCTGCCGAACCACTTCGTTCATCAGTTCACCGGCACCTGCCCAGGTTTTGTTTTCGTTAAGCCCGGCGCGTTTCCGGATGCGCTTCAGATCGGTGATCGCGTCCTGCAGGTTCCCGTTTTTAATACAGGCTTCTGCATGAAGCAACAGGACCTCGGCAAAACGGATCACGCGCAGGTTATTATTGTTATTGGCCGCATTGTACATACTGTTGGCGCCCTCTTCGTTCTTGTAAAAATTGGTGTATTTTTTTAACAGGAAACGTCCGGCCTTATCACCTATTTTCGGATAGGTCAATCCTGTGTTTACCGACATTTTTGCCTGGGCTTCATGCCAGAGCCAATCGAAATCATGATTGCCAAACCAGGAGCCATCGGTCAACCCTGTTTCATAATCGGAGTACTTCCAGAAGAAGCTGGTGTACATCCGTTTGTCGAAACGGGTATCAGAGCCTGCGGGACGCTCTTCGCTTACAAAATCGCGTACAATGGATATACCCGGCACTAATTTAAACCAGGCGCCGGTACCAGCCGGTCCGCAAAAATTGGGTAATGCAAAACCCAGCTGGCAGGAGGCGCAATCATTGCCCCATATTCCGCCGGAACCCAAAAATCCATCATAGGATAATTCAAATACCGACTCTTTGTTAAACTCGGTGGTTTCTTTAAAATTGTCTTCAAAGTTCTCCGTTAAATCATAGTTATAAGGTGCGGTGAGCAGGGCCTTTAACTCGGTCTCGGCCTCGGGGTATTGTTTGGTATATACCAGGGCCTTACCCAGGTATGCGATAGCTGCGCCCCTGGTAACCCGGCCTTTCTCGCCGTCAGGTCTGCTCACAGGCAGGTTCTCCTTGGCTACCTTAAAATCTGCTATAACCTGCTTCCATACATCCGCTTCCGGTGAGGAGGGCTTATTACCGCCGTCCGGATCATCGCCTGCGGGCAACAATCGCAGCGGCACATCGCCAAAATTGGCAGCCAGCAAAAAATAGTACATGCCCCGTAAAAAGCTTACCTCACCGATCATCTGTTTCTTCTTACCGTCATCCATTTTTACCCGGTCAATATTTTTCATAAATACATTGGCCCTGTTGATCCCTTTGTACAGGTCTCCAAAATTGCTTCCCGCGGTACCGGCGGAGTTAAGGAAATTAACATACTCCCAGGTAAAGGGCTCTTCACCAATCAGGAACCACATGTCATCGGCCCTGTTCAGGGTCTGATAGCCGGAATAAGCACCGAAATAGCCATCCATTTGATTGCGGATGGGTGAATAAATGGTAGGAATGGCAGCCAGTGCATCAGACTCCGTTTGCCAATAGGTTGCTTCTACGGGAAGGTTGGGGTTGACTTTGTTTAGAAAATCTTTGTTACAGCCACCCAGGAACAACAGAACTGCTGCCGCCGCTGTATATTTTTTTATTGAAAGCCTCATTATTACTATTTTAAAAGAAATAAAAATTGTGATACAAAATGCCGTTTCAACATTAAAAATTGGCCTGTATGCCAAACATAATGGTACGTGCCAGCGGAAAACGGCCATAATCAGTACCCGCTGAAAACACACCGGTATAATCGCCGTTTTCGCCATTGCTTTGCCCCAGGTCAGGTGTATAGCCTTTGTATTTGGTAGCGGTAAACAGGTTGTCTGCTGCCAGGAAGATACGGCCGTTCTTTAATGTGGCCTTGCTTAACCACTGTTTAGGCAGCGTGTAGCCCAGTTCCACTGTTTTTAGGCGGAAGAATGCACCGCTCTCGATCCAGCGATCGCTTACCCGCCGTTTATTATCATTGGGGTCCTCCCGGGTGTAGCGGGGGATATCGGTATTGGTGTTGGAGGGAGTCCAGGAGTTCAGCAGGCTTGCTGAGTGGTTGTTTACCTCGTTGGTCTGCTCCATGCGTGCACGGGTATAATTGTATATTTTGTTGCCGTACATGCCGTCAAAGAAGAAAGCCAGGTCTACTCCTTTGTAATCCAGTCCGCCCCGTATGCCATAAGCCAGTTTGGGGAAGGGGCTTCCTACGTACTGGCGGTCATTGTTGTCAATTCTTCCATCACCATTAAAATCAACAAATTTAATATCGCCACCCCTTGCTTTGGGCTGTATTACGTTACCGTTGGCATCTTTGTACGCCTGCGCTTCGGCATCTGACTGAAACAGGCCGTCGGTTTTAATTACCCAGAAACCGCCGATAGGGTATCCCACTTTAGCCCAGCTCACAACGCCCTCACCCCGTGGATTAAAGCCTTCAAATTGCTGCACAGTGCCCACGGTTACGGCGCTCACTTCATTTTTAACCGTGGAGGCGTTTACACCAATAGTATAGTTCAATGCGCCAACAGCATTTCTGTACGTGGCTAAAAATTCGAAGCCTTTATTGCTGATGGTTCCGGCATTCATCACCGGTGAGCCTGTAAGTCCTGTAGAAGGGGGCTGATTGATATTGAGCAGTACCCCCCTGGTATCTCTTATATAATAGTCGGCGCTAATGTTGAGTTTATTCCTCAGAAAGGCCAGGTCCAGTCCTATATTGCTGGTAACGGTTTCCTCCCAGGTAAGGTCCGGGCGGGAAACCCAGTTGATACCGGTAATGGATCCGGGCCACAGCTTGCCGCCCTGTATGTAGTTGATGCCATAGGTAGTGATGTTCTGCGTGGTGTAATTGGGTATTTCCTGGTTACCCAGCCTGCCGTAGCTGGCACGTACTTTCAGCTCATTTACGGTGTTTTTTGCGGCCTCAAAGAAGCGTTCATTCATCACATTCCAGCCCAGGGCGATAGAGGGGAATACCCCGTAGCGATGTCCGTCCTCGAACTTGGACGATCCGTCCCGGCGCAACGATGCCGTCAGCAGATAACGGCTGTCATAGCTATATACTAAACGGCCAAACTGAGATATGAGCGCTGCTTCCTGCAGACTTCCGGATGTAGACTGATCGGGTAAGGCCCCTGCGTTAATAGCATCGGTTCCAGAAGGAAGATCTTTCCGGCTGGCTCCAAAGCCCCGGCTGGTATTTTCCTGGGCCGAATAACCTGCTAAAACATGAATGGTGTGCTTGTTAAGTGTGCGGTCGTAATGCAGGGTGTTTTCAATGAGCCACTGATTGTTGAAAAAAGCATTTTCGTTAAGATAGGATTGCTGATTGGCTGTGCCATAGGTATAGGCCAGACCCCGGTCATAATTCCTGCCGGTGGTCCGGTTAATACCAACATTGAGTCTGTATTTTAACCCTTTTATAAACAGATCTGCTTCGGCATAGCCATTCAGCATAATATCCGTCTGATATACGTGCTTGTTATGCAGGTTTAAAAAACCAACAGGGTTTTCTAAATTTTTCATCCACGGGGCATAAGTGGCATAGCCCCCCAATATAGCGGGATCATAAATCGGCAGTAATGCATTCTGACGCAGCACATCGGTGATGGTCAGGTCGGAATATTTGCGGTCGCCCGATTTAATTAAGAAGGTATTACCCATGCGAAAATGATCGTTGAAAAAACTGAACGTATTTTTGGTACGTATGGTAAATGCCTTATAGCCGGTGGTTTTTAAAATACCGTCCTGATCCATATAGCCCGCAGAAACATTGTAGGTAGATCGCTCACCTCCACCGGATACATCTAAATTTACTTTGTTGATGGGCGCCGTGTGAAACACTTCGTTCTGCCAGTTGGTATTGGCCATAAAGCTTTCTGCCTGGGCGGGCAGCAGGCCGTTTTCTTTTTCAATGGCCTTCCATTGCGGACCGCTCATTAAGTCCATTTTTTTGGGAAGGCTTTGCACCCCCGTAAAGGCATTGATGCCGATAACGGCCGGGCTGTTTTTACGTCCTCCCTTGGTGGTAACGATCACCACCCCATTGGCCGCCCGCGAACCATAGATGGCTGCGGCAGATGCATCTTTCAAAACCTCCAGGGAGGCAATATCATTGGGATCAACCAAATTAATATCGCCAAACACCCCGTCAATAACATAAAGCGGAGCGTTGCTGCGCAAAGAGCCAAGGCCGCGGATATTGATGCTTAAGCCTGCGCCCGGCGTACCTCCTGCGTTAGAGACGGATACACCTGCTATCCGGCCCTGTAAGGCGCCTGCAGCGCTTTTGGCCAGGTTGGACTGCAGGTCTTTACCGGTTACCGAAGCAACGGCACCCGTAAGATCTTTTTTCTTAATGGTCCCATACCCGATCACCACTACTTCGTCCATCTGGCTGCCTTCGTTCAGGGATACCGTGATGGTATTGGTGCCGGTAATGGAGGCTTCTGCGGTTTGAAGACCGGTATAGGTAAACTCCAGGGTTTGCCCTTTTTCCGCATTTAAAATGAAATTTCCGTTCTCGTCGGTTTGCGTTGCTGTCGTTGTTCCTTTTACTGTTACGGTAGCACCTGGCAGGGGATTGTTGTTTTTATCCCGTACCGTTCCTTTGACCTGTAATACTTGCTGGGCCCATGTAAAATGACTAATGGTTCCTAAAAGCAGTATGAGTAATACTTTTTTCATACATATGGCTTGTTTGGTAAAAAAATGATGGGATAAAACTACTGGAAACACTACCGGATGGATTTCACAATAACACCAAGTTCATTGAACAATTTTTCCTTTTATTTTGGGGGCCGCATGAGCGGTGCCCCGGGATAGTATTGTGCTGAAAGCGTCGTAAAGAGCCCCCTTTAAAGACAGGCAACCGGGCCGGGCAGTATGGTAAAGGCAAGCGCAGAGCTCTGCAGATAAAGGATCAACGGTGTTTTTGTTGAACGATTTGCTCAATCAGGTTGAAAAATCCGCTCAGGTCCGATGTTTTTGAGTGCAGGCATTGTCTATGGCATAAGCGTTCAGGGCGTTCCAACGGCTTAAGGCCGTAGGATGATCCTGGTTGAAGGTTATCATACCCATTTATAATATAAAGGGTAAGGACAAGCAGGCGGGCAGGGACTTTATACCCTCATAGTATCGGCTTTCCAGCTCCGGATCTGTTGTTTAATAGACCGGGGAGGAAGCGCTTCCTGCAGTGTTTTCTCGATCAGCGGCAGCAATTCTTCATCGGGGGCAAACCGCAGTGCTGCAACCTGCGAAAAAGACAGCAGTTGTTCCAGTGGGTCAAAGGGCTTGCCGGTGAGTACAAAATACCGGTGCCGCATTTCCAGCATTACCATCCGGTTTTGAAGCATAAGGGCATAATGCTGCCGCAGCATATAGGACAACCAGCCAATAAGCAGGATCAGCAGGGCGATAAAGATCCATACCGTTCTTAAAGCAGGATCACAGAAAATGTTGTAAACAGCGCCGGCTTCCAGCAGCAACAGGAAGGGATAAAAGACAAAATGATGCGGCGGATAATACCGGACATGATTGCTGAAACGCTGGCTGGCCATAGTAGAAATTTGCCGTTAAGATAACGGAAATTTCCGGGAGCGGCGCAAGTGCATGATCTTCTTTCGCCCTGGTTGATGAAACCCGGGGGCCTGTCTTCAGACGCCTGGTAATAGAAAGGGTATGCGCCCTGTACAAAAACGCCGCACGGAAAATTTAACATTCCCGGTTTCATTTTTTCAGGCGCTTGTCTGTATCTTTGTTCTGTAATAAAAATAATTACAGAATGATCAACGGGCGTTTTGCAACAGTAATTCATATCCTTACCCTGCTGGCACAGGAAGAGGGGGCATTAAGCTCATCTTATATAGCGGGGAGCATTAACATCAACCCGGTATTGGTACGAAAGGAGATCAGCGTTCTGCGGGCCGCCGGATTTGTTGTAACGCAGGAAGGTAAAAATGGCGGAAGCAGCCTGGCAATGCCTCCTTCAAAGATCCGGTTATCGGACCTGTATAGGGTCGTTTATAAGGAGGGCCTGTTTGCTCATTCCAGGAACCTGCCCAACCAGCACTGTACTGTTGGTAAACGTATCGGCGTTATTATGGACGGTTTAAATACCGAAGCGGAACAGGCTTTGCTGAAAAGGTTTCGTTCCATTACGATCAGGGACCTGCTGGAACGGGTTTGATTTTTTTTGATTTAAACTGTAATAAAAAATAATACAATTAAATAATAAAAATAGCAGATAATGAAAATTGCAATTATTGGAGCTACCGGTTTTGTAGGTAGCGCGGTCGTAAAGGAAGCTCTTGAAAGAGGGCATGCGGTAATAGCCCTGGCACGGGATACGTCTAAACTGGGCGACATGCCGGGCCTCCTGACCCTGAAAAATGTGGATGTGACCAATGAAGCGGCACTGGCAGCTTCTTTAGCGGGCAGCGATGTGGTTATCAGTGCTTTTAATGCGGGATGGACGAATCCCAATCTTTATGAGGACTTCCTGGATGGTGCCCGGCATATTGAAGCCGTTGTGGAGAAAACCGGTCTTAAACGACTGATCGTTTTGGGCGGGGCCGGTAGTTTGCTGGTAGACGGGAAGCAGCTGGTGGATGGTCCGGATTTCCCGCGGGAATATAAAGCAGGCGCCCTCGCTGCGCGTGATTATTTGAATGAGCTGAAGGCTAACCGGCAGCTGGACTGGACCTTTTTCAGCCCGGCCATAGAAATGAACCCGGGAGTTACAGCCGGCCGTACCGGTAAATTTCGTTTGGGCGGGGATACTCCTGTTTTTGATGCATCCGGAAGAAGTGTATTGTCCGTAGAGGACCTGGCGGTAGCGGTCATCAATGAAGCAGAACATCCGGCACATACCCGGCAGCGTTTTACGGCCGCCTATTAGACGTATAAATGATGAACAGTACAGGAAGCTGTATTTGAGGACCGCTTTTATAAATCCCGCCCGGACAAATCCGGACGGGATTGCCTGTACGGTAACCCGGCTCTTTTTGTTGCCGCAATGTATATTTTATTTCCGGTATAGGGTAAGCCACGCATATGCCGGAGCCGGGCAGCACCCTGTGTCTTTGGCGGGCCGGAATCATGCTTATTATAAATCCCGTTTTATCAAAATGCGGTATATGATCTGTAATTTTGGAGTAAATGCCAGAGATGAAAGGACAATTGCTGCTCACCGGGTTCTTACTGCTGCTGTTAAAGGTACAGGGGCAGGACACCAGCAGGATCAAATTGCTGATGATGGAGGGGATCCGTTTTCATGATCAGGGACAATATGCGGATGCTGTAAAAAAATACGACAGCGTTTTGGGAATAGACCCGGATCATGTGATCGCTCAATATGAAAAATCGTATTCCCTGATGGCCTCCAAAAATTATAAGCAAGCGATCGAATTAAGTCAGGTCATTATTAAGAGCAAACGGGCAGACAGCAGTATTATGGGGAATGCATATAGTACCTGGGGGGCGGCACTGGATGAGCAGGGCGATCATCAGAAAGCCTTAAAAGTATATGAGGAGGGGATCAGGGAGGTTCCCGGCAATAATATGCTCAACTATAACAAGGCGATCACTTATTTAAGGATGAACCAGATTGATGCGGGTATTTCAGAACTGGAAGCATCCCTCTCCAAAAACCCGGTGCATCTTTCCTCTCATTTTATGCTGGGCAGAACGATGCTGCTGAAGAACAATAAAATAGCGGCATTAATGCCCTACATGACTTACCTGCTGCTGGATAACAGGAGTAAGCGGGCAGAGGATGCCCTTGGTGAAGTACGCCGCCTGGTAGAAGGTAATGCAAAGAAAACAGATTCCAATACCTATCATATTGAGATCTCCCGGGGCGCTTTGAAGAAACGGGGACATAAACGGCCTGCGGATGATGATTTTCAGTCGATAAGCTTGCTGTTTGAACTTGGAGGGGCAGCTGATGCTTCAAAAACAGAAGGGCTTTTGCCGGCAGACCGTTTTGCAGGCCGCCTGGCCTCAGTTATTGAATTGCTGGCAGGGCAGACGGGGCACAGCGGGTTTTATGGAAGCGTATATCTTCCGTTTTTCAGAGGGCTGCATGAACAGAAGCTTGTTGAAAGTTTTGCGCATCATATCTTTTCGCCCTCCGGAAATGTGATGAACGAAGTCTGGATCCAGGATCACCGGGAGCAGATGGAGCAACTCCGGGTATGGACACAGGCTTATCGGTGGCCGGGGGCCGGTTTTTAGTATCAGCTTTCATGTTTGGGGCTGTTTTTTATACCCGATCTGGTATCCCGGATCTTAATTCTCAATTCTCAAATGAGCTGGCGGCTAAGAGCTCCTATGTTTGTTTCAGGTTTCCAGTTTGAGTTATGCCGTGTTAAATGTGGCTGAACATTGCTGAATGCGGTCGAATATTGTTTAAGGGGCTGATAACTGACAGCTGAAGACTCCTGTGTTTGTTTCAAGTTTAAGGTTTAAAGTTTCCAGCCTGCCCGCCGGCGGGTTAGAGCCGTTTCACTTTTCACTGGTTTAATGTGGTGGGACATTGTTGAATATAGTTTAATATTGTTTAAAGGACGCTATGTCCTGCCCTGATGGCCGAAAACGGATAACTCTGATAGCTAAAATCAGGATGCTCCTATGCACAGGTTTCACACAGGCACTGCGGCAGATTTCGGAGATGGCATTATAATGATTATCTTGCGTCCATGCAGCAATACCTGGATTTACTACAACATATTTTAAATGAAGGAGTTGAGAAAACGGACCGGACTGGAACAGGAACCCTCAGCACATTTGGATACCAGATGCGTTTTGACCTTCAAAAAGGGTTTCCGGTTGTTACCACAAAGAAGCTTCATCTGAAAAGTATTATCTATGAGTTACTCTGGTTTTTGAACGGGGACACCAATATCAAATACCTGAAGGAACATGGTGTACGGATATGGGATGAGTGGGCGGATGAGAACGGGGACCTTGGCCCCGTGTACGGAAAGCAGTGGCGGAGCTGGGAAGGCAGGGATGGAAAAGTGGTGGACCAGATAACGGACCTGATCCGGCAGATCAAAAAAAGTCCGGACAGCCGGCGGCTGATCGTAAGCGCCTGGAACGTGGGCGAGTTGCCGGAGATGGCGCTGATGCCCTGTCATACCTTATTCCAGTTTTATGTGGCGGCTCCAAAAACAGCAGGTGAGCAACCCGGAAAGCCCCGTTTGAGCTGCCAGCTGTACCAACGTTCGGCGGATGTATTTTTAGGCGTGCCCTTTAATATCGCTTCCTACGCCCTGTTAACGATGATGATCGCACAGGTTTGCGACCTGGAGCCGGGCGAATTCATCCACAGTTTTGGGGATGTTCATATTTACAGCAATCACCTGGAACAGGTAAAATTACAGTTATCCCGCACCCCGCATCCGCTGCCGCAAATGAAGATCAACCCGGAGATAAAAGATATCTTCCATTTTTCGTTTGAAGATTTTGAACTGGTCAATTACCAGGCACATCCCGGCATTAAGGGGGTAGTAGCGGTATAAATACTTACTAAATGTAGAATAAGGGATTTGAAATATGGAAAATACCCGGAGATATGAACTGGAAGATCCGTTGGCTCATTTTGCGGCCCTTGCGTTGAATGTTTGCGATATCTTGCCTTCAACAAAGGCGGGAAATAATCTTGAACATCAGTTGTCGAAGAACGGAACAGCATTTGCGCTGATGTATGGAGCGGTTCAGGCAGCGGAATCTCAGACCGGCTTTATTCATAAGATGAAGTGTGCCCTTAAAGAACTAAGGGAAACTAAAATTCATCTTGGGATTATAAAGGAGAAGCCGGTAGTGGGCACTGCTCTCCGGGAATGGAATGAGTTGATTGCGATTTTTGCCGCCCGCATATCTGCCGCTCAAAAAAAACGGGGTAAATAGTTTAAAATTTTCAATTCGGTGTTTAATATTCAATATTTATGATCATTTCTTTAGTAGCCGCGGCATCCAACAACAACGTTATTGGTAAAGATAATAAACTGTTATGGTCGTTGCCAAACGATATGAAGCATTTTAAAAATGTGACCTGGGGAATGCCCGTGGTAATGGGACGTAAGACCTTCGAATCATTTAAGCAGCCGCTGGCCGGCCGGAAAAATATCGTCCTCAGTACCAATAAAAGCCTGAAGATCGAAAATGCTATTGTTGCCCGCAGCCAGAAAGATGTAGAACTGCTGGTAAAGGAAATGGATGTGAAGGAGCTGATGGTGATCGGGGGAGGAGAGATCTATAAATTATACCTGCCCAGGGCTAACCGGATTTACCTGACCCGGGTGGACACAGCATTGGAGGGAGATGCTTTTTTCCCTGTGTTTGATCAGAATGCCTGGACCTTAACAAGTAAACAGGAATACCAGGCAGATGAGAAGCATTTGTTTGATTATACTTTTGAGCTTTGGGAACGCAATTAGGTGTAAAATATCGGGTACTCAATATTCAATGTAAAATTGAAGCCCTGTTATGTTCATAATGAGCCGGGCTTTTTCAAAAAGGGTTGAATTTTATATTTTGCATTTAAAATTTTATATTCTGCATTTCCATGGTTTATTCTCCTTTAGTTGCCGCATCCAAATACTTTAAATACTATATCCATGCTTCCAACAGCAAGGGACATGGAATGCACTCTCCTTTCGTCTTTGAGTTTATCACCCAGGTGATGAATGATTTTACCCGCTACCCGGATTATGAGAGAACCGAGGCGCTCCGGAAAGCGCTTTTAAAGGACCCCGGCGTTATTACCGTGGAAGACATGGGTGCGGGCTCCTCAAAGACCCGGTCCCGTATACGAAAAGTAGCTTCCATTGCAAAAAATGCAGCTAAACCTGCAAAATACGGGCAGCTTATGTACCGGATGGTCCGTCATTATGGGGCAAAGCGGATCCTGGAAATGGGGAGCTCGCTGGGCCTTACCACTTCATACCTTGCCGCTGCTGATCCCGGCGCCCGGGTAATTACCATGGAAGGGGCGCCGTCCGTAGCTGCGCTGGCCCGGGAACATTTTTCGGGCCTGGGACTGAAGAACATTGAGATGGTAGAGGGAAATTTTGACGATACCCTTCCGGCAGTGCTGGAATCGATGCCGGAAATTGATTTTGCCTTCATTGACGGGAACCACCGGCAGGAACCCACAGAGCGCTATTTCAGCCAGTTACTGCCACATATTCATAATGATACGTTACTGGTATTTGATGACATCCACTGGAGCGGGGAAATGGAAGCCGCCTGGAAAAATATTGTTGCACATGAAGCCGTAACCTGTGATATCGACCTTTTTTATATTGGTATTGTAAGTTTCCGGAAAGAATTCAGGGAGAAACAGGGCTTCTCTGTCCGGTTTTAGATCTCGCCGTTTTCGTGGTAAAACTTTTCGATCCTCTTATCAGGGATGAACCAGATCAGCGCTACAATGGTATACAGGGAGATACTGATCCAGGTAGCTACAAAGCTGGCTCCGATGCCGGCAAGGTATAAGACTCCGGAAATTTTACCTTTGGTATCGGTCCCGACAGCCTGGGCCAGTTTACAATCAGGCCCCCCGGCTTTTATTAATTCTTTCTGAAGGATCAGGTAGGCTATGGCGGCCATTGTAAGCACAAAACCGTATACGGCAACAGGCAGCGGCTGCATATAGTTCTTGTCCATCCATGCGGTAGTAAAAGGGAAGAGCGACAGCCAAAACAGGAGGTTCAGGTTTTTCCAGAGGACCGCCCCGTTTATTTTATCAGCAAGATGGAACATGTGGTGGTGGTTGTTCCAGTAAATGCCTACATAAATAAAGCTTAATACATAACTCAGAAACGTAGGAAGCAGCTCCAGCAGGGATTTTAGTGTGTATCCGTCTTCAGGCGGGCGCAGTTCCAGCACCATAATGGTAATTGCGATGGCCAGTACACCATCACTGAATGCTTCAAGTCTTGATTTGGTCATATATAAGAAGAATAAAAAGGGGGATGATTTTATATAAAATTCATCCCCCTTTCGTGGTTAATTTAATGCGGCCAGTGCTGCTTCGTAGTCAGGCTCTGTAGTAATCTCCGGCACCTGCTCGGTATATACTACTTCCCCATCGGGATTGGCTACGATCACCGCGCGGCTCAACAGGCCCTTCATGGGAGAGTCGGCGAAGGTTACCCCATAATCATCGCCAAAATGCCCCCTGAAGTCGGAGAGGGTTTCTACATTGCTGATCCCTTCTGCTGCACAAAAACGGTTCAGCGCAAACGGCAGGTCTTTTGAAATGTTCAGGACCACGGTATTATCAAGCGCTGCTGCTTTTTCGTTAAACTTTCTCACAGAGGCAGCACATACGCCGGTATCCACACTGGGAAAAATATTCAGTACCACTTTTTTACCGGCATAGTCGGCCAGCTTTTTCTCTGCCAGCCCTGCGTTCACCAGCGTAAAGTCCTTTAGTTTACTTCCTTTTTCAGGTAATGTTCCCACAGTTGTAACAGGGTTCCCCTTTAATGTAATTTCAGCCATGATATAAAATTTATTATTGATTTTAAGAATTGTGTCATACAAAGAAAGCGAATTTATCCGGAACGTGGCCGGAAGAAAACCCCGGAGGCGGGGCAAGTCCTGCCCAACCTGGTGATCCCTACGGTTAAAACTGAAAGCTAAAACTTTCCGGCAGGATCCGATTTTAGGGAGCATTGAGCAATTGCACTGCTTTTTCAATAAATACATCCCGGCCTTCGGCAATATCCCTGATAGCGGGCGCTGCTCTATAGTCCGGAACCAGCCCCTTTCGTTGTGTTTCCTTTTTTTGTAAAGTGTATACTCCAAGACCTTCCATCCGCGTAAAATAGCCGCCGGGAAATGCCACAGCAAAAGTATTGCCATTGGCGCCGGCCGTAGCTTGTCCTACCGTAATGGTCTGCGGGCGCTTTTTAAAAGCCATCACAAGTGTTTCCGCATAGCTTTGTGTATAGGCGTTTGTGAGTACTGCAATGCGGCCCTTGTATATGTCGCTGTCCGGCTGGCGGCTGATCTCCAAACCACTTTCGGTAAAGCGGAAGAGCCCCGGGGTCAGGGGATCAACAGAAGTGGCCTTAAATACCGCGGATGGCTGGTTGAAAAAATGTTTTTTTATGAGGTCCCAGGAGAGTACAGGGTAGCTCCTCAGGTCGATGACCAGGTTTTTGTAGTTTCGCACTTTTTTAAAAAGGGAACAGAAGCTGATACTGTCCGGGATAACGGGAAGGTTTAAATAGGCCGTATGCTTATTTAATTCCATAAAAGAGGTATCCACAGGCGTAAGCAATTGACTGGCTTCGGATCCGTTGGTAAGGTACTGCTGGGTGGATAGGGTCAGTGGCCGTCCGTTCCGGACAATGGAAAACGTAGTGCTGCTGTCGTCCGTGAATAACAGGGCTCTTACTGCCTCGCGGTAAAAAATGGCCGGTCGCGGGGCTGGCAGCAACCCCTTGTACTGGTTGATGCGTGTAAATACCGGTATCCCGTTGATCCGCTCAATGATATCCCCCCGATGTATGGTTTTTTCCCGTTCGTTCACTTTTGTTACCACGATCTTTCCCGCTACATTTTCAGCATAAAAGCCCAGCATTTTAGCGGGTGCCGTATACACATCATATAAAATCGTGTGCCCGCTGTTTAAAAAGGCAACAGCTTCTTTTACGGCATGATCGTAGTCCTGCTCATTTTTGCAGGCACGGAAGCGGCTGATACTGTGCCGGAACTGCTGGTCTTTGTTGTTCAAAAGATACCGGTAGGCATACAGATGATCCAGGCAGGCCCAATACCGGAAAACGGCCAGCAGCCGGAACCCGGCATCGGGGTATTTCAGGTGCGGATACGCCAGCTCGTTAAAGGGAATGGACACGGTGCTGTCGTCTGGCGTATGTCCTGAATAATATCCGGTGCTTGTTCTTTTGGCGTTTCTTACCTCCATCAAGGTCCTGTACAATGCCGGGCCCAGCTCATTTTTACGGATCCAGCCATAGTCCGGGTACATTTTTATGCTGCCGGCAACAGCTGCCTGCGGGGCGTTGCGGGTTTCGAAAGAGCCCAGGCTCCGGACCCATTCCAAAAGGAGGGCATTGCGCTGATCCCGGGTGGTGCAGCTCTTTAAAAACCGGGGGAGGAACCGGAAAAGCTCAAAGTCCCAGTTATAGCTCCCGCTACGGATTGCGGGGTGGTAGTACTTCAGAAAGCCCCAGGTTTTTCCAAGGATAAAAAGATCTTCTGTAGTTACGGATGCCGGCAGGGCATTGGTTCCTGAGCCGTTGTAATAGGGGGCCTGCTCAAAGGCGGTATCGGCCTTAAAAAGCCTGGTCCGGTCTTCGGGGGTTACCACGCCTTTGTCTGACAAAAGCGCGAAGTGTTTGAGCCGGAACCGGCCGGGACCTTTTATCCCGATAGAAAGGGTAACCGATTTGCCGCCTACGGTCCTGGCATAATCGTATTCCTTATTCAGCTCAAATGAAAACTTTTTAAACCGGCTCCCTGTATTCAGGTGATGAAACAGCTCGTTTACCGGGTTCCCCGTTATCATCCATTCGGTTTCACCGGCGATGTTTTTGATCTCCGATTCAATATAAAAGAACCCGCTGTCTGCACATACCTCTGCTTCAAACTCGATCCGGGGATGTGGCACATCTGACAGCAGCAGCTGGAGCCTGAGGCCAAATAGCTCATTATGGTCGAAGAGCGGCTTACTTGAGAGGACCAGTACGTCATCGATGCTGTCCTGCATGGGAGGTTCCATATTGCCAAAGGTGCTCCAGGATTCGGGATAGTTGCTGAGCCGCGTTATTGTTTGGGCAAACGGAACACGGATACCACCAAACAAAAATAGCAGGAACAGGTATATATGACGGAGCTTCATCAATGCGAATAAAAATAGATAAAAAACAACAGAAAGTTTTTAGTTTTTGCGGAAGTGCTGCGGGTTGCTGCAAATCATTAGTTTTGTCCTGTGCAATTACCACCTCCGTTCATACATTCATTAAGAGACCTGCCGGGCTTTGATGAGGCTGCATTTGTTGCCGTACACCAGTCGGACGTACAGGTTACATCGGTCCGGATCAATCCCCGTAAAATTGCTGCCCCGGCTTTTCAGACAGGTTATGAGCCGGTTCCCTGGACGGATCTGGGGTACTATCTGGCCAGCCGGCCCTCGTTTACTTTTGACCCGCTTTTTCATGCGGGTTGTTACTATGTACAGGAGGCCAGCAGTATGTTCCTGGAGCAGGCGCTGCGGCAGACCGTTGATCTTACAAAACCGCTGAAGGTACTGGACCTTTGTGCTGCTCCCGGTGGAAAGACCACACATATACAGTCGCTGCTTTCGAAGGATAGTCTTTTGGTGAGTAACGAAGTGATCCGCAGCCGTGCCGCCGTGCTAAAGGATAATATAATCAAATGGGGGGCTCCTAATATCGCCGTAACCAATAATGATCCGGCCGACTTTGCGGCATTACCGGGCTTTTTTGATGTAGTGGTAGTAGACGCTCCCTGCAGTGGAAGTGGATTGTTCCGCAGGGATGAAACTGCGATTACAGAATGGAGCGAACACAGTGTGGCACTTTGCAGTCAGCGCCAGCAACGCATCCTGGCTGATATACTGCCTGCACTCCGGGAGGGTGGGCTCCTTGTTTATTCGACCTGCTCTTATTCGAAAGAAGAAGATGAGGATATTTTGAAATGGCTCGGGACGGAGATGGAACTGGAAGGTGTAGCATTGGATCCGGAGCCTGGTTGGAATGTGGTAACGGTAAAAGAAGGGTCGGATTTTGGATACCGTTTCTGGCCGCATCTTTTAAGGGGAGAAGGATTTTTTATGAGTGTGTTCCGGAAAAAGGGCGCTGCCGGCAGACCGGAAAAATACCGGATGAAGCAGAAACCGCTTTCGGTGAAAGAAACGGGCGTGCTTGCCAGATGGATCAGCACGGCGGAACGGCAGTTTGTTATTTTTGGTGGCCGGATCTATGCCTGGCCGGATGCGCTTTGTGAAGCATTGGATCTTTTAGCGGGGAAGATGAAGGTCGTATATTCCGGGGTACTGGTGGGGGAGCTGGTCCGTGATAAACTGATCCCCGACCACGCACTGGCACTAAGCGGGCTGACCCCTGATACGGTGGCCCGGGCCGCTCTGTCCCGTGAAGAAGCGATCCGCTACCTGCAGCGGAAAGAGTTGGTGCTGGAAGCGACACAAAAAGGCTGGCAGCTGGCTGTTTTTGCCGGACACCCGCTGGGCTGGATGAACGTGCTGCCCAACCGGGTCAACAATTATTATCCCAGGGAATTGCGGATACTGAAAGAGCGGGCGCCGGGTGAGTAGCTTTCCTGTGCCCTTAAATTTAACAACCTCATACTAGGTCTATGAATCAATCCCTTTCTTTTTTATCAAGACTGGCGCTGGTCCTTTTCTGTATCATCAGTATAGGATACCTGCTGATGCTGGGGCAAACTTTATTTGCACCCCTGTTTTTTTCTTTTTTGATGGCCCTGCTGTTTTTGCCGCTTGCCCTGTTCCTGGAGCGGAAATGCCGGTTTAAGAGAACCCTGGCAACCACTACGGTGGTGATCTTAATGCTATTGATTTTTGCAGGAGTAATAACATTCTTCAGTGCTGAAGCCCGTTCGTTTACGGAAGACTGGCCACGGCTTAAACAGAACGGACTGCAGGCTTTTTATAGCACACAGGATTGGATCAGTACAAAATTCCATATCAATGCGGGAAAGCAATGGACCTATATTAACCAGGGAGCCGAAAAACTATTCTCCCAAAGTGCTACTATCGTAAGCACAACACTGTCTACCGTTTCGTCTACGCTTATTTTTCTGGGGTTCACCCTTTTGTTTACTTTTTTTATACTGAATTACCGGAAAGTGCTGTACGCGTTCCTGGTGTCGGTATTTAGTGATGCCCACAAGCAGCGGGTAGCGGAAATTGTGAAACGGGTAAAGTCCATTATTAAAAAGTATATTATAGGATTGCTGATACAGATGCTGATCGTTTCGGCGATGTTGATCGTCGTGCTTTCCCTGCTTGGGGTAAAGTACGCGATACTGCTTGGTTTTATGGGGGGCATCTTTAACGTGATACCCTACCTGGGGATCCTGACCGCACTATTGTTTAGCTGCCTGGTGACTTTTGCTACTATCGGCGGTGCGAAGGTATTGCTGGTCATTACCGCCTTTATCATCGTGCATGCCATTGACAGCAATGTGGTAATGCCGATTGTTGTAGGTTCGAAAGTAAAATTGAACCCGATGATCGCTTTTATCGGGATCATTATCGGTGAAATGCTTTGGGGCATTTCCGGAATGTTCCTTTGCATTCCTTTCCTGGCGATATTAAAAATAATATTTGACCGTGTGGACGGCTTGCATGCCTGGGGAATGCTGATGGGCGAGGAGGGGGATCTGGAAAGAGGGCAGCGGCGGATCCTGCTGGCACGGGCACGGAGCAAAAAATAACCTTGTAATCAGAGTTGCCGCAGGGCAAACGCCTCTGATTTCAGCATTGTTCAGCTCCGGAGGAGCAGCGTGTTTATAGTAATCTGCTGTTTTATCAACCCGGCTCCTGTAGGAGCCGCGTGTTTCCCCTTTAATATCTTGCTATAAACACGCGGCACTTACAGTGCCTGAAAATGCTCCTGGTGTGCTCTTTTCACCCAATTTAGATGCGTTTGCCCTGAGAGTTGCCGGCCTTCTGATATGTTCTCTTAAGAAAAACCGTATCTTTAAGGATGGCAACTATGAAAACCCCGGCGATAGCGCCGATAGGGCGCTATATCGACCCGCTAACTGATTTTGGATTTAAAAGGATCTTTGGTTCGGAAGCTCATAAGCGGCAGCTGGTGTCTTTTTTGAATGCGTTGTTCAAAGGCCGGAAGCTGCCCCAGGAGCATAGTGGTCCTGCAAAGCATTACCGGAAGGCTGTTTTTGATGTTAGCTGCAGGGGTAACAGTTGGTTTTGTAAGGAAGGTACGCCTGGAAGCGGGAAAATAAGTTGTATAAATGAATAGGGAAAAGCTGTTCCCCACCGGGGAATAGCTTTTTTGTTGCTACTAACAGATGGGGTTACATTACCACCTGTGGTACTTCTAATAAGGATATAAGGCATTGCCATTCCGGATACAGGTCTTTTACAGTTGACCGGTCTTTTTAAGAATGAACAGATTTGACTAACTATTGAGACGTTTTGTGATGCCTGTTTGATTTTTTTTTAAGAATTTCGCCGGGAATTGCATTGTCATCAGGAGCAGTGCGGGATAAACGAACCCGGCACAGGAAATGGCAGACCGCCTGTTCAATGATCACAGTATTCAATCATTAAAAACGAAATGTATCATTTTATGCTTCAGTCAGTTTATCGGGGAGTGCGATCGTATGTCCTGTTGATGGTCCTTTTTCTTTGTGTACAGGAAGGGTATAGCCAGGAACAGAAGGCTCCCAGCTACCCCCTTATTACTCATACTCCCTATTTTAGCATCTGGAGTAATACGGATCAGCTCAATGAATCGGTAACCACGCATTGGTCCGGCACAGAACAGTCGCTCATCGGTATCGTAAAAGTTGATGGCCGGTTTTACCGGTTCCTCGGCAGGGAACAGGGACATTTTGCAGCGGTGGCTCCAACGAGCGAGGAAGCACCTTATAGTGTTCAATATACCGAGCAGGAGCCCGGTTCCGGTTGGAATGCGCCAGGGTTTGATGATCGCAACTGGAAGAAGGGGGCCGCCCCCTTCTCTGATGACCGGTCGGTGGCAAAAACTTTCTGGGATACCGATGATCTTTGGGTACGCCGGACTTTCAATGTAAAAGGCCCTGTGAAGGGTGACCTGTACCTGAAGATCAATCATGATGACAATATCGATATTTACCTGAACGGGAACCTGGTTTATCATAAGATCGGCTGGGTAAACCGGATGACCTACCTGGAGCTGAACAAGGCTTTGAGAGCGAGCCTGAAAGAAGGTAAGAATGTTTTGGCGGTACACCTGCGCAATACAGCCGGCGGACGTCACCTGGATCTGGGTATTTCGCGGAAAGTTCCGCCACCGGCATCACAGCAGGTGTTAAAAGCAACCCAGTCTAATGTTGAAGTGAAAGCCCTGCAAACGGTTTACGATTTTAAAGCAGGGGGTGTGGATCTGACCGTTCGTTTTATATCCCCGCTGTTACTAAAGGAACTGGATCTGATGGCCCGCCCCGTGTCTTACATCACGTATGCCGTAAAATCGAATGATGGCCGGCAACACGATGTAAAAGTATACCTGGGCGCATCCTCCAATATTGCCGTAAATGAGTCCTCCCAGGAAGTAATGGCAAATGTAGTGAGCAACGGAGCGCTGAACATGCTGCAGACGGGCACTACCAGCCAGCCGGTGCTTGCCAAAAAAGGAGACGATCTGCGTATAGACTGGGGATATTTTTATGTAGGTGCCCGCAAAGAAATGACCACACAGTTTATTACCCGTAACCAGGAGGAAGGTATTGCCGGGTTTACCGGTAACAGGGCGGTTGGCAACCAATCCGGCATCAGGGGAAAGAACCTGGTACTGAATACGGTATTGAATATGGGAAAGATAGGAGCCGCCGGTAAAGAGCAGTTTATGTTATTGGGTTATGACGAGCTTTATTCCATCCAGTACTTTCATAATAACCTGAGGCCCTGGTGGAATAAAAACGGCGATAAAACATTTACCGCCATAATGAATGAAGCCGCAGCCTCCTATAACACGGTGGTTAAAAAAGTGAACGATTTTGATAAAGTGATTTATGGAGATGCCTTCAGGGCGGGTGGCGCCGCTTATGCAAAGCTTTGTGAGCTGGTATACCGCCAGAGCATTGCGGCACATGCGCTCGTGGAGAGCCCGCAGAAAGACCTGCTCTTCCTTTCCAAGGAAAATTTCAGTAACGGGTCTATCAACACGGTGGATCTGACCTATCCGTCGGCGCCGCTTTTTCTGGCGTACAATGCGGCCCTGCAAAAGGGGATGATGAATGGTATCTTTTATTACAGTGAAAGCGGAAAATGGACCAAACCCTTTGCAGCACACGACCTGGGCACTTATCCATTGGCAAATGGTCAAACCTATGGTGAAGATATGCCGGTGGAAGAAGCGGGAAATATGATCATACTGATGGCGGCGATTGCCCGGGTGGATGGAAATGCCGGCTATGCCAGGGCGCACTGGAAAACACTGACCACATGGGCCGACTACCTGAGCCGGGATGGTTTTGACCCGGCCAACCAGCTGTGTACCGATGACTTTGCCGGTCATATGGCCCGCAATGTAAACCTTTCGGCCAAGGCGATAATGGCGCTGCGCAGCTATGCCATGCTGGCCGAAATGCTGGGGGAAAAGGAAACCGCCCGGAAATATCTGGCATTGGTAAAACCAATGGTGCCCAAATGGATGGAGCTGGCCAACGACGGGGATCATTACACCCTTGCATTTGAGAAGAAAGGCACCTGGAGCCAGAAATATAACCTGGTTTGGGATAAGGTTCTCAATTTTAACCTGTTTCCGCAATCTGTATATGATAAAGAGATCCGGTTCTATTTAACAAAACAGCAGGAATATGGGCTGCCGTTAGATTCGCGGAAAACTTATACAAAATCTGACTGGATCATGTGGACGGCAACGATGACGGGTAACCGCGGCGATTTTGAAAAGTTCATAGAACCCCTATACCGGTATGCAAGGGAAACCAAAAGCAGGGTGCCGATGAGCGACTGGCATGAAACCACCACCGGCAAACAGGTAGGATTCCAGGCGCGGAGCGTGGTAGGGGGGTATTTTATGAAGGTGTTGGATCAGCAGCTCAATAAACGGTAACAGGAGCGCTTTATATTTTTGTAATCTATCTTAGGGGTATAAACCGGATTTATCATGACTGTTTTGAAAAAGCTTCTTGCTGCTGGATTGATTGTCGGAGTGTTTGTGCGTACGGCTTTTTCACAACCCGGGGGGCTTGTGCACTATGTAAACACGTTACAGGGAACAAATTCCGCACATGAGTTGACGCGGGGGAATACTTATCCAACAACGGCATTGCCCTTTGGCATGCATACCTGGACGGCACAAACCGGGCGCAATGGCGACGGGTGGAAATATCAATATACAAAAAATACCATCCGCGGGTTTCAGCAGGCACATCAGTGCAGCTCCTGGACCAATGATTATGCGGTGTTCTCACTAATGCCGGTAGTGGATAACCTTGTGGTGAATGAGCAGGCCCGGGCGGCTGTATTCCGCCATGAAAAAGAAGTTGCTTTGCCGCATTACTATAAGGTGGCATTGGAAAACGGCATCACCACAGAAATGTCACCTGCTGAAAGAGGCGCTCATTTGCGGTTTCGTTTCCCGGAAGGGCATAAAAGCTTCCTGGTACTGGATGGGTACACCGGTTTGAGCGGTGTGGAAATAGATCCTGCTGCGCGTAAGATCACGGGCTATGTCAATAATGGCCGCGGATTTCAAAAGGGATGGAAGAACTACTTTGTGATCCGGTTCGATCAGCCTTTTACTGCCTATGGTACCTGGGATAACCGGACCGATAGCATCAGCGCCGGTACTGTAAAAGCCGAAGGTGCAGGAAGGGGAGCATATCTGGAGTTCAGGGCCGGAGTAAATGTACAGGCGAAGGTTGCCTCTTCTTATATCAGCCAGGAACAGGCAGAGCGGAACCTGGAGCGCGAGCTGGGCGCAGACAGGACGCTGGAGCAAACAAAGGCAAGAGCGGCTAAGATATGGAATGAGCATTTGTCGAAGGTGCTTGTTGAAGGAGGCTCCGAGGCAGATAAAGCGACCTTCTATTCCTGCTTTTTCCGGGCCAGCCTCTTTTCCCGCAAGTTTTATGAGCTGGATAAAGACGGTAACCCTTATTATTTCAGTCCCTATGATGGCAAGGTACATAAAGGATACCTGTTTACTGATACCGGCTTCTGGGATACCTTCCGGGCTCAGTTCCCTTTAAATGCGTTGCTGCATCCTACTATGCACGGCCGCTATGTGAGTGCGTTGCTGGATGCACAGGAACAGTGTGGCTGGCTGCCGGCCTGGTCCTTTCCTAATGAACAGGGAAGCATGATCGGTAATCATGCCATTTCGCTGCTGGCGGATGCATGGGCAAAGGGGCTTCATACTTTTGATCCCCTAAAGGCATTAAAGGCTTACGATCATGAAGCCAATCATAAAGGCCCCTGGGGGCCCGCCAATGGCAGGGATGGCTATAAAGAATACAATGAACTGGGTTACGTTCCCTATCCCCGTTACCGCGAAGCTACAGCCAAGACACTCGAATATGCATATGATGATTTTTGCGGGTATTATCTTGCAAAAGCCATCGGCAACCGGGAATACATGGATCGCTTTGGTGCAAAGATGTTCAACTATCAACATGTTTTTGATCCCTCAAAGGGATTTATGCTCGGAAAGGATGAGCAGGGTAACTGGATAAAGAACTTTGACCCCACAGAATGGGGCGGCCCCTATACAGAAGGAAATGCCTGGCATTGGGTGTGGTCGGTATTTCATGATATTGCCGGATTGAAGCAGCTGCTGGGGGGTGACCGGCTGTTTACGGCAAAATTGGATTCGGTCTTCTCTGTGCCGAATACCGTGAAAGTAGGCACTTATGGTGGCCTGATCCATGAGATGACGGAAATGGTGATGGCTGATATGGGACAATATGCGCATGGCAATCAGCCCATCCAGCATATGGTCTATTTGTACAATTATGCCAATGAGCCCTGGAAGGCCCAGTACCATGCCCGGGAAGTGATGAAAAGACTGTATAGTGCTTCGGAGAACGGATATCCCGGTGATGAAGACCAGGGGCAAACTTCGTCCTGGTACGTATTGAGCGCATTAGGGCTGTACAGTGTTACACCGGGTACCAATGAGTATGTGATCGGAAGCCCTTTATTTAAAAAAGCGACCATAACGCTGGAGAACGGAAAGCAATTTGTCATTGAAGCGGGAAACAATTCAGCCAAGAATGTTTACATCAACAGGGCACTGCTAAATGGTAAGGTATATTCAAAAAACTTCATCACTTACCAGGACATTGTAAAAGGCGGGCGCCTGCATTTTGAAATGAGTGCAACGCCCAATAAAAAAAGGGGGTTGGAGCCGAGCGATCGGCCTTTTTCTGTAAGCCTGGCAACACCATAAATATCCGGGCCATGCCCCTTTACGGGAGTTAGGGGTTACGGCAGATTGTCTGTGACGGCCGGTTAAATTTGTGAGCAGTATTGCGGTCGTTGACTGGTATTGGAAATTGGAAGAGTCCGGCGGTTTTTGTAACTTACAGGTTTGATCAAAACAGCCAAAAATGATCAGGGCAAAGGGTTTAATATGGAAGAGTGGATCGCCGACCAAAAAGAGCAAAAGCCGGTAGTACTGCTGATTGATGACAACGAAGAGATCCTTGACTATCTTGCCGGTGATCTGAAAAGCCGCTACACTGTACTTACCGCGCATGACGGGGCAGAAGCGCTTCAGGTACTGGAGACCGCATTTGTCCAGCTGATCATAAGTGATGTTATGATGCCGCATATAGACGGGTTCGCATTCTGCGAGCGGATCAAATCCAGCCTGGAATTTAATCATATCCCTTTGATTTTACTGACTGCAAAAGACACGCTCCAGTCAAAGATACAGGGGCTGAAGACCGGCGCGGATGCCTATATTGAAAAGCCGTTTTCATTGGAGCATCTCTATGTACAGATGGAGAACCTCCTGGAAGGGAGGGCCCGGCTAAAAGATTTTTATGCACGGTCGCCGCTGGCACATATCAACAGCATGGCATATTCAAAAATGGATCAGGATTTTCTGGAGAACCTGCATGGGCATATTATCCGGAATCTTGAAGATACAGACCTGGACGTAGAAAAACCGGCCCTGTTGATGAACGTAAGCCGCCCTACTTTATACAGAAAGATCAAATCCCTTTCCGGATTGGCGCCGCATGATATCATCAACCTTACCCGGCTGAAAAAAGCGGCGATCCTTATCAATGAAGGAAATCTCCGGATTAACGAGGTGGCCGGGCTGGTCGGGTACAATTCGCCCAGCCAGTTTAAGCGAAATTTTCTCAAGCAGTTTAAGATCAGCCCGGCGGCCTATATCGATAAGGTTACCGCAGCATTTAACAGGCGCCAGGAGGACGGCATGCATTAATTTTATGAGTACCTGCTCCCTCTCAAACGGCCTGGAGGGCAGTGCTCTTCTTCCGGTGCCGTGCCCCGGTCCTCACAGATTGCCGGGGACCATTTTGCCTGCTCCTCCCGGCTCCGGGCTTGAAAACGTACTGATGCAGGGATGTTTTATGATCCCGGCGCCAGCGGTAATGTAAGCGTAAACACATTCATATGATCCTCCTCGTGATAGGTAAGGGTGCCCTGGTGGAGGAGGGCCAGTGACCGTGCAAAAGGCAGGCCGATGCCCGCCCCCGGTATATTCCCGTTCTCTTTTGAGCGGAAAAAGGGCTCAAAGATCCGGGCACTGGCGTTGGGGGAGATCATCCGGCCGTCATTCTTTACAGTGATCAGTACCTCTTCTTTTCCGGTATCGGTTTTCATGTGCACTTCGCAGCATACCTGGGAGCGTCCGTATTTAATGGCGTTGTCGAGGAGATTGCTGAGTATTTTTATAAGCGCATCTTCATCTGCCTGCAGCATTATCGTTGCGCTGCTTTTGTAAAACCGGTAGCTGATCTGTTTTTGATCAGCCGCCGGGCGAAAGCTTTCCCAGGTTATTTCTGTCAGCGCCGCTATATTTACCGGGCTCAAATGAATGGTGTAATTGCCGGACTCGATCCGCCGGAAGTTTAGCAATTGGCTGGCAAGCCTCAACAGCCGTTCGGTATTCCTGTTCATGACCGTCAGTTCCTTTTCCGCTTCCGGTATCTTGTCTGTCATTTTTAACAGCTTATCCATAGGGGCTTTGATCAGTGTAAGCGGTGTGCGGATCTCGTGCGCAACGTGGTAAAGAAATCGATCTTGGCCTGGCTGAGCTCTTTTTCCTTGTTGAGTGAAAACAGCTGCATTTGCCGCCGTTGTTTTTCCTGCTGCCGGTTACTGATAAACTGCAGCGTTCCCAGCAGCAACAGCGCTGGCAACCCGTGCTAAAGTATTTTTGTATGCGGCAAGCCCTTTGATGAATGGAGGTAAGCTGAGTATGGATTATAAAGCACAATTAGTAGATGATAAAGGAACATCACTGCTTTCACTTGCTTATGATGAACAAAAATGGGCCAGGGCAGCCGCTGCGGCAAAAGACGTGATACAGTTGGGTGTTTATTCCTTATTCGTTTCGCCGTATAAATCCTCGGGCACCATAACCCATCCAGCTACAATAAAGCCCCCGTATAACGCCGATTATTCAGATAAGCCCTGGCCGGAGGGATGGGCTGATATAGATCCGTTTGATTCTTATCGCGCCCTTTTTGATGGCGAAGTACCTGCCTCCTCAAACCCGGAGCTGATCTTTACACGCGGGCAGAACCAATCCTCCGAAGGTATAAATGTGATGGTGGTGCATCAATTACCACGGATAGCTTCCGGCTGGAACACACATGGTTTAACATTAAAACAGTGCGATGCCTATTACATGAACGATGGTGCCGATGTGCCGGGGAAGGGCATGGAGTACGGAAGGGGAGATGGCAGTCAGCGGGTAGGAGGCTTTGTAACCGATCAGGATGTTGCAGGTGGAAAGTATATGCCCCTGGCGTCCGGCGTATCCTTGCAGTTTGCGAACAGGGAACCGCGGTTTTATGCCTCGGTGGCCTATAATGGCAGCGTATGGCACCTCACCAACGAGTCGCAGGTCAATAACAGGGAAAAGCAGGTTTTTTATTATCGCGGGTCAGGTAACGGGTATACCAATACCATGTTTTGGCTAAGAACCGGCATCGGGGTAATGAAATATGTAAATCCGCAGGACACTTATGAAAACGGAAGTTTGAGTAAAGTGGTACCAAAGTACGAGCCGGCTATTCGCTATGCAGATATATTACTGGCCTACGCCGAATCTTTAAACGAATTAAATAGTTCCTATGCTATACCCAGTTGGGATAGCTCGGTGGTTTATACCATTGCCAGGGACGTTGATGAAATGCGTAAAGGAATCAGGCCTGTCAGGATCAGGGCCGGGTTAACCGATTATTCCGGTACCATCTATTCAAGCAGCACTCAATTGCGCACCGCGATAAAACGTGAACGGCAAATTGAATTAATGGGTGAACAGCAACGGTACTACGATTTGCGCAGATGGGAGGATGCAGCCACTGAGCTAACCCTTCCTATATATGGCTACAATACGCTGATGACCGCCACACAAAGAGATCTGTTTCATCAGCCGGTGGCAGCTTTTGCGCTTCAAAGCACCTTCGCTTCCAAAATGTATTTTTGGCCTATTGCAATCGATGAATTGAGGCGTGATGCCCGTTTGACGCAAAACCCGGGCTGGCAAACTTATAAATAATTAAAACATTTACGAATGAAACGTTCATAATAAAATTTTCATTTTATTATACAGGGAATGAAAATTTTATACCTGATCAGTTCCATTCGGCCAAAATCAATAAACTATTTACGAATGAAAAAGATAGCTGCATTCCTGTCCATCCTGTTTGTTTTCGGAAGTATCGCTTGTAATAAGGATTGGATTTCTGAACAATTTGAACATTACGTATCCTTCAAAGCACCTTTAAACGGAGATGATGTTACGCCTGTTTATATCCGCTACAAACCGGAGGGCGTTGTTCATTATCAATTGCCGGTAATCGTCAGCGGTTCAACGAACAACGACAAAGATTTACTGGTGCATATCGGGGTGGATCCCGATACGCTGAGCGCCTTCAATAATGCGAATTTTCAAAACAGGACGGACCTGTATTATAAAGAGCTGACAAGCCAGTATTTTAAGATTCCTGATACGGTGTCTATACCAAAGGAGGTGAATACAAACAAGATAAATATTGGGTTCTCACTTAAAAATATTGACCTGGTAAACAAATGGATACTTCCACTGGCTATTCAGCCTTCAACCGGTTATACGCCAAACCCAAGAAGGAATTACTCGAAGGCATTGTTGAGGATTGTACCGTTTAATGATTATTCGGGGATCTATAGCGGCACAGCGCTCAAAATTTATTTAAAAGGAGAAGAAAGCGGGGCTGCAATAGTAAAGAGCGAAATAGAGGCTTATGTGGTTGATGAAAGTTCCGTATTTTTCTACGCAGGTACTGTAGATGAAAATAAAACCGATAGAAGGTATTATAAAATAAACGCACATTTTGATGATCAGACCAAGGAAGTTACACTTGGTTCTGATAACCCTTCCATAAAATTCAATGTAAATCAAAAAATTTATTATACGGTTGAGGATGTTAAAGATGCACTTCAGCCCTATCTGGTTCACAGGTATGTTACCATCAATAATATCGATTACAATTTTACCGATTATACATCTGCAACCAATGCGTCTATCGATTATACCGTACGTGGGTCCCTGATTATGGAGAGAAAGATCAATACACAGATACCGGATGAAGACCAGGCGATCCAGTGGTAAAAGCTACTGCCGGAAGATATCCGTAAGTATGAGCATACCTACACCGCGGGCTGGGATGCCATTCGCCAGGCACGTTACCGCAGGATGGCCGCGCTGGGCCTGATCGATACCAATATTGTAAAGCTTTCCTCAAGGGAGGCCGGTGCAGCCGGTTGGGAACTTAACCGGCATAAGGACTGGGATGCCCGGGCCATGGCTGTGCATGCGGCAATGGTGGACCGGATGGACCAGGGGATTGGACGGATCATTGCCGCGCTGAAGCAGGAAGGGAAGCTGGACAACACACTGATCATTTTTTTAAGTGATAACGGTGCCAGCCCCGAAAATGCAATGGCCTACGGGCCGGGGTTTGACCGCCCGGGCGCCATCCGGACGGGTGAGCGCATCCACTATCCGGCGGATAAGGAGGTGCTTCCGGGGCCGCAAACCAGTTTTACTTCCATTGGCGCAGCCTGGGCCAATGTGGCCAATACACCGTACCGTTTTGCAAAAGCATCTTCTTTTGAAGGTGGGGTGCATTATGGGAGAAGTGGGCGCTTCAAAACAATGTATTTCCTAAGAAGAACTAAGAAAAAGTACTGTTGCAGGCTATATACACAGGTGCGCAATCGTTTCCACTATCATTGGTTTTAAGGGAAGAATGTACTATTTTGCCACCTATTCAATTCATGATCATGCGATATTTTCTAACGACAGCTTTGCTTTTTACTTTTAGTGTTTTAACGGCGCAGGATATCAGCCTTGCCCTTCAGAAAGAAGCACCAATGACCCTGGCGGAAAAAAATGCCCGCTGGCAAACCCTTAAGGGGGGTACACGCGTAGGGTTTCTGAACAGTAATAAACGGTACCCCCAGGATCGTATTCCGGAAGCGGTATCCAGAACTGCAGAAACACTGGTTGCCTGGAAGGGAGAGCGGGTGCATACGCAGCTGGGTGTGTGGTCTGCAAAAGCAGTGGCCGTGGATGCTGTTGTTGGCGCAATAAAGTCAAAAAGCGGTGTGGAAATCCCGGCCGGCCATGTACAGATCGGGCTCATGGGATATGTAATGACGGATGAGTTTCGCAATGGTTGCGGATACCGTAAACCCGAAGATTTTGATTCATCACTGGTAGCAGATGCCATACATTTTGAAAAAAACAACGGCACACTGCAGCAGAACCAGGTGCAGCCCCTGTGGGTAAGCATCGATGTACCCGCAGAGGTACCGGCGGGTACTTATGAAGGGATGATCACCGTAAAAGCGGGCAAAGCATACCAGCTGAAGCTAACCATTAAAGTGCTGGATAAAGTGCTGCCGCCTTCGTCTCAATGGGCATTTCACCTGGATCTGTGGCAGCACCCCGCTGCTGTGGCCCGTGTACACAATGTGCCCCTCTGGAGCGATGCACATTTTGAGCTGATGCGGCCTTACTATACAATGCTGGCTAAGGCCGGGCAAAAATTCATTACGGCAAGCATCGTAAATGAGCCATGGGGACACCAGACCTATGATGATTATCCGAGTCTGATCAAATGGACCAAAAAGAGGGATGGAAACTGGAGTTTTGACTATAGTTTATTTGATAAATATATCCAGTTTGTAATGAGCACGGGTATTGACCAGCGGATCAATTGTTACAGCATGGTGCCCTGGAAAGTGGCGTTCCGGTATTATGACGAGCGCCTGGGCCGCGACACGGTATTTACCGGCAAGATCGGTTCCGAGGCTTACAATGCATTCTGGACACCTATGCTCAAGGACTTTACCCGTCACCTGAAAGCAAAGGGCTGGTTTGGAAAGGCTACCATTGCGATGGACGAGCGGCCGATGGATGCTATGAAAGCGGTTATTACATTGCTGAAGCAGATTGATAAAGACTGGAAGATAGCGCTGGCAGGCGAATATCATGCAGAGATCGAAAAAGATATAGATGACTATTGCATAGCCTCGGCGCACCAGTTCCCGGCAGCGGTACTGGAGGCAAGAGCCCAGCGCGGGCAGCTAAGCACCTGGTATACCTGCTGCACTGAAAAATATCCGAATGGCTTTACGTTTTCACCGCCGGCCGAGCATGTATGGATCGGCTGGTATACAGCTGCCAAAAATATGGAGGGCTACCTGCGCTGGGCTTATAACAGCTGGGTGGCAGACCCGGCAAATGACAGCCGTTTCCGCACCTGGCCTGCGGGAGATACCTACCAGGTGTACCCGGGACCGGTAACCTCCATCCGTTTTGAGAAAATGATTGAAGGAGTTCAGGATTTTGAAAAGATCCGGATCCTTAAAAAGCAATATAAGGAAAGCGGCAATACAGTGAAGCTGAAACAACTGGAAACAGCCCTTGCCTCTTTTGAGATCAAAAACCTGGAGCGCCAGTCTGCAGCCGACATGGTAACAAAGATGAAGCCGTTGATCAATCAGTAAGAGGAGGTCAATAGTCAATGGTTCATGGTCGGTTACGTTAAACGGGAATGCATTAATTGCGGGCTGCCTTACAGATTTGGACAGGGGAGTGCCCTGGGTGATAATTTGAAGTTACTGTAGGATATCAAATCCTGATTCTCAATGACACTGATAGCTCCTATGTTTGTTCCTGGTCTCAAGTTTCAGGTTCCGGTCCGTGTTTAACGTGGCGGAACATTGTCGGATATGGTTTAATATTGTTTTAAGGGCCCTGATAACTGACAGCTGATAATTGGCCGTGCTTATCCGTCTGTCTTTAAGAGCCTGTTTAAATTTTATTGATGGAATTTATTATGAAGCTATTTTGGAGCGAAACAAGGAAAATTTTGCAGGCATAGTAGGCCACTATGGCGAAAAATTTAACGCAGTTGCAGCCCAAAACAGCCATAATAAAGCCATTGAATGAATTTTAAACAGGCTCTAAGAGTTTTTGCATCGTAATGTCTGTCTGTTCCCCGTTTCCCTGTTTGCAAAGATGTTTATCAAATACGGTAAATCCGTTCTTTTGGTAAAACGCATAGTGCTGGTATTTTTTCCGGCGCCCGGCATATACATACCCGGCCTGGTTATCCCTTGTCACCTGCATTGCTTTTTCGTAAATCAGTTGCCCCACCTTTTTACCGTAAAATTCCTGCAGCACATACCGTCATTCAATTTCGGATGCCTTCACATCCTTTATCCCGGTTGGGGCATTACCGGTGTAGCACTTTAGATACCCGATAATCTTTTGGTCGGGCTGCACAAAGTAAAATTCAGAAAACCTGGTTTCCGGTTCTGCCGCCGGCTTGCGGGCGGGGACGCACTTCCAGGAATTTCGGCATATTTTCTTCTGTGATGGATGCTGAGAATGTTTCGGCAACTGCGCTGCGGCAGCTGTTGTTATGTTGCTATTATGATGCGTCCTGTTACAGGGTAGGGGGTAATGGATGGGACCAGCAAGCTCCGCTTATGGTAATACCCTTATCCCGAAAGTCCGCGAAAACAAACATGCAGTGTTCAGGATTTTAAACAGGGTTGCTAAAGGCCCGCTCCGTACTCCCCGTTTCGGGAAGGGGCATTCCACTTTTCTGTTTTTTAGGGAATTTCCTGATCTCTTATATGTCCCCGGCCGTTGCGGGGAGGTTATTTAATGATCTTAAAGAACCGTTTCCAGCGGGGACCATTTTCATAACTGAACCAGATCATTGCAGCCTTGCCTACCACGTGGTCCTCGGGCACAAAGCCCCAGTAGCGGCTGTCCTGCGACTTATGGCGGTTATCACCCATCATCCAGTAATAGTCCATCTTAAACGTGTATTGATTGGTTGGGGTACCATTGATCACATAAGTACCATTTGCATTTTCAACCAGCGTATTCTTTTCGTATACCTGGATGGCCCGGCGGTATAAGGCAATATTTTGCGGGTTTAAAGTAATCGTAGCGCCCTTTTTGGGAACCCAGATGCTTCCGAAATTATCTTTATTCCATTTGAAATGCAGGGTATCAAAAGGGAAAACACCCGGCTCTGTAAGCCCTGCCGGATAAACGTCTTTTACAATGCTGTTAGGATCGATCACGGACAGCTTTTTAAGAATATCCAGCTCGGGAAGTGTAAGATTAATACTGTAACTGCCACCGCTCATCATGGAAAAATCAGGACTGTTGCTTTCCATATTGAGCCGGATCCCGGACTCCCGGAGGAAATCGGCGTCAACCGGCGCATTGTTCTTGGTGCGGAAGGTATAGAAGGTAGCCGATGTAGGGGAGATATTTCCCGGTTGGTTATTGATGTACACAATACCATCTACAATTTTCAGCGAGTCGCCGGCAACCCCGATGCAGCGTTTGATGTAGTTATCTGTTTTATCAACCGGGTGCACGGCCAGCGGCTGAAATTCGGGATCGTTCAGCACCCGGTCCCTGCCCAGCATGCGCTCATACATGTAATAGGGCTGGGCAGACTGATAGCCATCCTTGTTGATCACCGTATCGCCTTCAGGGAAGTTAAATACAACACAGTCGTTCCGTTTTACAGGGGATGCAAACCACCGGATATAAGGCAGCTCAATGAGCGTGGTATAGGATTTGGCACTGCTTCCGGGCAGGTAGTTGTGTACAAAAGGCACGGAAAGCGGGGTGTTGGGAATGCGGGGGCCGTAACTGAACTTGCTTACAAAAAGATAATCGTTGATGAGCAATGTTTTTTCCATCGAGCTGGAAGGGATCACATAGGCCTCAAACACAAAAATACGGATCAGCGTGGCTGCTACCACTGCAAAGATGGCGGCGTCCACCCATTCTCTCCAGGCTGGCTTCTGGTGATGTTTTACCCCCTCTGCCTTGATGAAACGCGCATCCTTATTGCGGGCCAGCCAGGGAAAATAGAAGGGCGCAAACAGGGCCGCAAAGAAATGATCGGCAAAGGAAAACCGGCAGAACACTTTTGCAAACTCAATGAAGATGCCGGGGGTGATGAACCAACCTACAACCGGAATAAACTGCCAGAATACCCAATGTTTGGGACGGCCTGTAATTTCCTGGATTACCCAGGTATTGTAAAAGGGCACATAAGCTTTCCAGGATGCATATCCGGCCTTTTTAAACAGGGGGGCCAAACCAAAGGAAGGAAGAAATACTAACAGGATACTGATCAGGTAAACAACAATTAAATGGTGCAGTGGCATCGATTCAAACTATTTTAATCAACAAATTTATTGTAAAGGGCGCACAATGCCGCCTTTTGCTTTACAGAATTAACAATTTACCCTCTTTCCAGCAAAAGAGGCTGCCCCAAATATATGGAAACAGCCTCTTGCTTAACAAAATTTCTTTATTTGCGCTTTTTTGCCGCCGGTTTTAAAGCTTTATGATCGCTATTCCTGTAAGTATCTGCCAGTTTAACAGCTTCGTAGGCGTTAACGATACCTCCGGATACGGAGAGGTCTGAAAGCGAAACGGTTGCCTTTGTTTCAGGATTGATCACTTTCTCCGCCGGTTTTATAGCAGACCGTTCGATGATCTCTTTTACCTGCACAGCGCTCAGCTCCGGATAATAGCTCATGATCAGGGCTGCCAGGCCGGTAACCACGGGTGCTGCCATACTGGTGCCCTGCTGGTTGCCATAGACGTCTCCTTCCGGAAGGGTGGAGTAGATCAATACACCTGGCGCAAAAACATCAACTTCCCGTTTCCCATAATTGGAGAATTTTGCCACAAGCCCGCTTTTGGCATCGGGTCCGCTGGCGCCAACGGTAAGCCAGGTAGCGGGTCTGCTTTTATCCAGGTAATATGCAGAAGGAAAATTATAGGTGGTGTCGTTGTTCTCATTGTCATTTCCGGCGGCATGTACCAGCAACACCCCTTTGTCAACAGCGTATTTTACGGCATCATCCACCCATTTTTTCTCGGGGGAAAACCCCTTGCCAAAGCTCATATTGATCACGCGCGCGCCGTTGTCAACTGCATAACGGATCGCAAGTGCAATATCTTTGTCGTGCTCATCTCCGTTGGGCACGGTCCGTACGGCCATGATCTGCACATTATCTGCCACACCGTCCATTCCTTTTCCATTGTTCCGGGCGGCTCCGACTATCCCGGCCACATGTGTGCCATGCATGGAGGATTCGTCGTCAACGGTGAGGTTGTTATTGCCATAGTACCGGTCGTTAATGTCGTCATAGTTATCTTTCACCACTTCATCTCGGTAGGGCTCGGGTGCCCGTTTTTTATTGTTTATTTTTTCAACGTCTCCCCCTACAGTTTCTAACAGGTCTTTGTTCGTAAGGTCTTCGCTGTTATTGTCTTTGTTAAAAGAAATCAGGAAATCTTTGAACTGACTGGCATTATAGGTGGTAGCCCGGTAGGCAGAGAGATCTTTAAGCGTATACTTTTTCTTTTTCAGATCGATACGGATGATCTCATCGCCCATTTTCATCATCTTCAATGCTGTTTCCAGGAAAATGTCATCAGAGCCGTTTTCATCGGGTTTAAAAACATCGTTCTTTGCACGCAGCCAGATCTGGTATTGCTCCTGGTCTGCCTGGGGAATCCCGCTTTCACCCTTCCCATCAAATTTGCTTTTCCACTTCCAGTATATCCGGGCTGCTTCATAAGAGTCCTTTGTTACATTTTTCCCGTCCCTGGCACCGATAAAGTTCCATCCATGCACGTCGTCGATATAGCCGTTCTTGTCATCGTCAATGCCGTTACCGGGGATCTCGCCCTTGTTGGTCCAAAGCACGGGTCGGAGATCTTCATGGGTGGTGTCGATACCGGAATCAATGATCCCCGCAATAACCGGCTGGCTTTTTTTATTTTTCGACTTCAGGAAATCATAGGCCTTATCCAGGCTGATGCCATAGTACCCGTCCGTTTTCAGGTCTTTAAGGTGCCATCCTTTTGGAACATCAGATTGCCCGTATCCTGTCATCAGCAAAGCGCTGCCCAGTAAGGCCAACCCGGTTTTTCTTAACATTTTCATCATGTACTTTGGGTTTCGTGGTACAAAAGCTGCAAAATTAGCGGTTCTGCTTTTAAGATTATCTTAAAAGACGTTTCTTAAAAAACCCGAGCCGGTACCTTCTTATACGATGCCCTGTTATTTTTAAGCGTTGCACCATTGATTTTCTTTAAGTAAACTTTATCATTTTTAATTTGCTGCTGTATAAAACAGGGGAATAAGGTTTGCGGCTCTATTGACGATGGGTATTGGTCAACGCCATTTCATGCCTTACTGATCAAAGATAAAGTTATTGAAAATTACTGCAGGTGGTTGAAGATTATCCACTGATGGCTGTTGGTTTTTCGTTGATTTCCTGTAAGTTTGGGTATTTACCGGGAAATAAAATGAATGAAGTCATATGAGCAAAGAACGGATACGGGTGCTGGTTGCGGGCTGCGGAAATATGGGTAGCTCCCATGCTGCCGCTTATCACCAGATGGACGAATTTGAGATCTGCGGATTGGTGACGCGTGGCAACAGCAATGCGGTATTGAATCAGCAACTGGGTACAGATTACCCGCTTTATTCCGATTACTACGAGGCGCTGGCTGTTGCAAAGCCGGATGCAGTTTGCATTGCTACCTACCAGGATACGCACGAAGCTTATGCAATTGCGGCCCTGGAAGCGGGGTGCGATGTATTTATCGAAAAACCGCTGGCCGATTCTGTTGCCGGTGCCGTGCGCGTGGTAGATGCGGCAAAAAAAAATCATAAAAAGCTGGTGATCGGTTACATTCTGCGGCATCATCCCTCCTGGATCAAATTTATAGAACTGGCCTCAGGGCTGGGAAAGCCACTCGTTATGCGGATGAACCTCAACCAGCAGAGCAGCGGGCACGAATGGCAGGTGCATAAGAAATTCCTGTCGAATATGAGCCCTATTGTAGACTGTGGCGTACATTATATTGATGTGATGTGCCAGATGACCCGGTCCAAACCGGTACAGGTAACCGCGATAGGCGCCCGGCTTTCTGAGGAGGTGCCTGCGGATAATTACAATTACGGCCAGTTGCAGATCCGTTTTGAGGATGGATCTGTGGGCTGGTATGAGGCAGGGTGGGGGCCTATGATCAGCGAGACCGCTTTTTTTGTAAAAGATGTGATCGGACCCCAAGGTGCCGTTTCTATCGTGGCTAAAAATGCGGGCACGGCAGGTTCGTCATCAAATATTGACGCGCATACAAAGACGGAATCTATTTTATTGCACCATGCAGACATCGATGCCGGAGACCGGTTTACAAAGAAGGATGAGTGGATCGATATGCAGGATGAACCGGGGCACCAGGAGCTGTGTAACCGGCAACAACGTTATTTTTATAATGCTATTCTCAATGATACGGATCTTACCGATCATATGAATGATGCGGTGAACAGCCTGCGGATTGCCTTTGCCTGCGATGAGTCTGTAAAGACGGGGCAGGTAGTAAAGCTCTGATAAAAGAGGTGATTGGTGGAGGGAATAATTCCTTTCGTGCCGGTTTTTAAACAGGCTAAGCACAGTTGTTCGTTGCTCTTATTTCGGAGCGCTCCCGGTACCGGTATAAGAGCAGGTTAACAATACTCAGCAAGGCAACAATAGTAGTGATGGCAATGGCCGTATTGTTTTTTACGGAAACCGCTATTGAAACAACGATCATACAAAACAGGATAATGATTGATGCCAGCCCGGCGTTCGATGCCATAAAGCTGGGGTAGCGCACAATGCAGTGCCCGGGGCTGTGAAGGGAATTGTATTCCTTGATGTTTTTCCCGATCTCCAGGATCAGTTTTGCTGTTTCTAACGTAAATCCTTTTACCTGGCTTTTTGTTGCCAGTAAAAAAGAAGCTTTTGTACCGTTAGTATAGTAAAATACCAGGCGATCCGCATAGAGATTAAAAGGGTGCAGGGTATAGCCCTTTAGTGAAGAGAACTGCACTTCCCTGCTTTGTATAATGCCTCCGTTCTTGTTTAAGTACCCGATGGAAAGGGCCTGGTGATTGCATTCAACTTTGATGGGCTTGCCAAAATGGTCCGCAAAGAAAAGGCCTGTAAAGGCGAGTGCCACCAGCCCTATGCCTGCCAGCACAACAAACACTCTCATAAGAAACAGCTCATGGTGTTGCTGAAAGTAGTATCCCGCTCCTAAAACAGGAATGAAGAAGGCCATTGCAATCCACCCGATCAGTGGCCTCTTGGTTATGTAGCTGATCATACCGTTTGTGGTTTCAGGATATAAATATAGCTGAATGCAATCAATCTCCAATACCTTGTACGGGTTGGGGAAAGCGAGCGCCCGGGTAACCCTGATGCCGCAGCGACCAGCTTCAAAAAAAGAGCCGGTATCAAAAGTTTTTTGAAGATCTCAAAAATCGCGGGTATTTGATTGGCTACTCTATCGCTTTGCGGAATAAAAAGAGGTTGCCTGTTTTTATTCGGCAACCTCTTTTACGATCGTCATTCACTACTGACTTCTCGTCACTATTTCTTACCCATATCTTTTATTCTCAGGTTCCGGAACTTCACAAAGGACCCGTGCCCCAGGAATCCGATATGCCCTGTTTTGTTCAGCAATCCCGGGTGCTTTTTATGATCCGGAGTTTCCGTGTTGTTTTTGCTGGCTTTGGCAATATCTCCGTCTACAATGGTTTTCCCGTTCAGGATCACCGTGATCCGGTTGCCTACAGCTCTTACTTCCTCGTAGTTCCACTCACCTACCGGCTTTAGATAGCCTCTTAGTGCGGGTATGATACCATAAACAGAGCCATGATACTGGTAAGGCTGGAGGTCTTTATAAATGGGAGCTTCGTTATCCAGTATCTGCAGCTCCATGCCTTCGTAGGCGGCGTCGCCGGTTAATGGTGCGCGGATCCCCAGGCCATTGTTGGCTCCTGGTGTAAGCTGGAACTCAAAGCGCATCACAAAGTCACCGTACTCCTTTTCGGTATATACATTGTGATTGGCGCCTTCCGGAACCGGTATGCTGGGGTCACATACGATAGCACCTTCCTGGGCAAAATAGCCTTCCGTGTTGCCGGTCCAGCCCTTCATATCCACTCCGTTGAACAAGGGTACAAAGCCTTCTTTCTTCTCCTGGTTGCTCAGCACATAGGGCTGGGGCCGGGGAATTTCGCGTACATATACATCGCGGAATTCGAGGCGGGTGCCGTGTGCCTGCAGCTCAATGGCTTCCTTTTCAAAAATGGGGATCTTACGGTCCCAGTAGTTTTCCAGCACCACGTTGTTGGTCACCAGCTGGCCGTTCAGGTAAACCGTAACCTTGTTGCCTGCCATCTTTATGCGGAAGGTATTCCATTCATTGATGGGGTTATCGGCAAAAAGCAGCGGGGTGCTCCGGTTTTTCTGGTTATTGTACAGGCCGCCGGAGCCAACCTGAGCGCCTACGTCAGTACGGGAGGGGTCCCAGGTCTGCACCTGTGGAGAACCTCTTAAGTATACGCCTCCATCGCCCTTGGCTTCCATTCTCCAGTCAACAAACAATTCGAAATCCTCATATTTTTTTGTTGAAACAAGATTGTCATAACCTTTGCCATCAAATACCAGTACCCCATTTTCTACCCGCCAGTCCTTACGCATTTGTTCATCTGCTTTCTTTTGTGCTTCGGCCAGTTTTTCGGGCGACATTTTTGCCCGGGCAATCGGGTTTTCTACCAGGCCTTTCCAGCCGGCAAGATCCTTGCCATTAAACATGGATACATAGCCTGGCTCTTTTGGAAGGCCGGCCAGTTGTTTTACCCATGCTGCTTTCTGATAGGAGGCTTCACCATCCCTGTTCAGCGAAATGGCTTTGTTTACGATGTCTTCCACCAGCGGTCCATAGAGGTCCGTATGATCGGTGACGATGGATAGTACCGCCTGCACTGCTGCCTGTTGTAAAGCGGCGTCATCCAGGTACCGGGATACAAAAACAAGGGAGAGCAGGGAGCTGTTATTGGCAATCCCTCTCAGGATATTTGTTTTCTGCCCGTTGCCTGTTGCCAGGTCCATGGCTTTACGGAACATCAGTATCTTTTGATCCACCGGGTTTTTGGACCGGTTGATACCGGCGATAAAACTATTCAGTGCATCATTTTTGAACGAAGCATTCGCAGGATCTTTGGCAATAGTATACAGGGCGTCCAGCGCAGTAAAATCGCTCCAGGACGCCAGTGCTTTCAATGCTGCCGCCTTTTGATCCTGGCCCCCGGTATTAAAGTCGCTTTGTACCACATCCAGGGCCTCTTTGCCGCCAATAGCTCCCAATACTGAGTAGTAGTGGGTTTTATTGCCGCCCGCATTACTCATCAACTCTTTTACAGCGGCTACCTGCTCGGCCTTTGTCTTTTTTTCTTTAATAGCGGCGAACAGCGATTGTTGTAGCGCGTCGGTCTCTTCCGTATTGGAGGCGTTGTTTAACAGGCCGGCGATCTTTGCTTCGTCACCCGAAGATGCAACATAAGGCAGCACCTTTATCGCAGCAAGGCGTACGGCGGCATCCGTATTGGCAGCGTCTGCAAAAACAGCAGCAGCATATTTTTCGCCACCGCGGCGGGCTACAATGTCCAGCAATGCCGTGCGCGCGGCTCCGGAAGTCTGGGGCAGCAGGGTGGCTGCCTGGCTGGCAACATCTGCACCCTTAATGGTCATCAGCGCATTTTTAGCCGCATCCGCAACAGATGCATCGCCGGTTTTAATGAGATTCAGCAGTGGCGCAATGGCCTTGCCTTCACCCGCAGCTGCAATGGCTGCAATGGCAGCCAGTTTTACCTTGCTGTTGCCGGATCCTAAAAAGCTGGTGAGCAGCGGTAATGCCGATTGATCTTTATGTGCTCCGAATACGTATAACAGGTCGGCCTGCTGATCAGGATCGCTGGTCTTCTTAACGGCATCCTGTATTTGTGCAGCAGTTTGGGCATTATAGGATTGCTCCAGCAATGCAACGGCGGCAGCCCGGTATTGTTTATTACCGGAAGAAAGTGCCGAAAGCAGTTCGGGGCGGGTATTTTCGCCACCTGCTTTATAAAGCAGGCCCAGGGCCGCGTTCCGGAACTGGCCCGGAAGATCATTCATGGCCAGCAGCTCACGGGCTGTTTTTTCTGCGGCTGCTTTGCCGGACCCTTCTGCAGTATTATAAAGGTAACGCAGGTAGGAGTTAACGGTATTGGAAGCTTCTGCTTTATAGTTTACTTTTTGGGCAGCTGCTTTAAAGAGCGCAGCGGATTGCGGATCGCCGATCACGGCAAGGGAATACAGTAATACTTTTTGTGCATTTACATCCCGGAGGGACGGGTAAAGCTGCTGCAGCTTTTTGGCGGCGGGAGCATACTTTATATCGCCCAGTGCTTTGATCAAAGTGATCTGCTGGCTGCCTTTTGCGCCAGACAGGGCGTACAACAATGCGTTGGCAGCTGTTGTTGTATTTACCCGTACCAGTACCCGGGCGGCGGGGTCGCTGAGCCGTTTGTTAAGCAGGTAGCTTTTTACTACGGGCACTACTTCGTCCCCGGCTACGTATTGCAGTTCCTGCAGCAGGAAGTCTTTCACTTCTTCACTTTTGGCGGTTTTTAACCCATTGGTGAGTGCCAGCGCTGCGCTGCGTTGTGCAGCACGGTCGGTTCCTTTTCCAAGGTATTTTACCAGGCCGCTGATGGCATAGCGGGCAGCTTCATCGGTGCGTTTGCCCGGAGGCTGAACGGCCGCAATGATCTTGCGATAGCCCGGCTCGCCGATACTGATCAGCTCTTTGATAGCTGCATCCAGTGCCGGCGAACTTTGCGGCGGTAATTTCATCAGGAGATCGGCCACTTTTGTTTCAGTGGTCCTTACATCTGTTTTTTGCTGGGCAGGGGCAATACCCGCCAACAGAAGGAATATAAAAGTTAGTATTGTAAATCTTTTCATGTGTATATTTTTATTGCATTTTGGCCCCCGAACCTTCGGGGAAATTTCGCATAAAAATTTTTATGCTCCATTTCATCGTCTGTTTTTTAAGGGATCATCAAATGGACCAGGGACCACGCATGGGTTGGTGAATGAGTGCGTTGGCTGCAGCATCGTTTATGAATTCCAGTTTTACCGGATCAAATTCCAGCGAACGCCCCAGCCGTACGGCTGTTATGGCCAGGTTCACCATGGTAGAGGAACGGAAGCCATTGTCTTCATTCAGGGCAAATTTCTGACGGGTTTTTACTGCCTGCGCAAAGTCGATCAATTGTGGTTCGGGGTCGGGCAGTGCCGCCAGCTTTTTGTCCAGGTCAGGGATCGTTGTACGGAACCCGTTAAACACTTTTCCTTTGGGACCTTCTATATAGGCGGCGTTGGTGTCGCGGTTTTCGCCATCCAGGATGATCTTGCAGCCATCTTCATAAGTTAGTTCAATGCGCTTCCAGGTACCTGCAGCATCCGGGTCCTGTTCAGGAGCATCTACGTCAATGCGTACCGGGCTGGTATGATCTTTCCCTAAGAAATATTGTACCGGGTCGAGGTAGTGTTGCCCCATATCACCCAGTCCGCCACCATCATAGTCCCAGTAACCACGGAAGGTCTGGTGTACCCGGTGGGGATTATAGGGTTTAAAAGGTGCGGGGCCCAGCCAGAAGTCATAATCCAGCTCCTGGGGCACGGGCTGCACATCGAGGGAGGTCTTTCCCACCCAGAAGAATTTCCAGTTAAACCCGGTGGCCGCATTTACGGTTACTTTTAAAGGCCACCCCAGCATACCGCTCTCCACCAGTTTTTTGATCGGCTTTACCGTGGTATTCATCCCGTAGAAATTATCTTTAAAACGGAACCAGGTATTGAGCCGGAACATGCGTTCATTTTGCTGGATCACTTCCCGCACCCGTTTACCTTCGCCGATAGTGCGCGTCATGGGTTTTTCGCACCATACATCCTTACCGGCATTGGCCGCATCAACACTCATAATACCATGCCAGTGCGGGGGGGTGGCAATATGCACAATGTCGATGGCAGGGTCCTGCAACAGCTCCCGGTAATCGTGATAGGTCCTGGTTCCCTTCGGGGATTTGTCCAGCGCCTGGGCCAGGTGCTTTTTATCGACATCACAAATAGCAACCAGGCGTGCGCCGGGGTAGCCAATATGGCCCTGCCCCATAGATCCTACACCAATGATCGCCTTGGTCAGCTGGTCGCTGGGCGCTATATGCCGGGGACCTCCCAGTACATAGGACGGAACAATCGTAAATGCCGCAAAGGATGCAGCACTGTTCTTGATAAATTTTCTGCGGTTCATATGAATGTTTAATGGCTTTAAGAAGTTAGTAAACCGTTAATGCTGGTGCTAAAGATAAGCCGGCCAATTAAATAACTAAAATAATCAGGCTTGTTTTTTTGAATCTTTTTAATAAAGAAACGAGTTGTGTAAAAATTATTGTATCATTTGGGGTTCTTTATTAAAAAAATAAAAAAAGATCTGCTGCCCCGGAAAACCTGTTTGTTCGGGTTCTATGATGCCGGGGGAGGCTGAAGAGGCCCTTCGCGGCACGTGGATAAATGTGCACGTTGTATCGAAAGGCAGACCGGTTTTTTCCTAAACGGATCGCCGGTAGCCTGCATGCGCTGCCAGTTGCTGTGCGGCGCGATCCCCGTTGATCTGCATGCCCTAACAGCGCGGCCGGCCAGGAGACCCAAAAGAAAAACATCGGGATGGATCAGCCACCCTTCTATTAATGGCAATGCCCCGAGGCGTTATTGCCGCATAAAAAAACATCCGCGGGGAGCGGATGTTTTTATTGAATTATAATCGTTGCTTATTAATAATGCCAGCGCACAAACGCTTCCATAGCGGCATAGTGTGTCAGGCCCAGGTCGGCGTAAATACCAGCCGTATTGGCGTTCCGCTCTTCTGCACGCTGCCAGAACTCGCGGTTGTCTGATCCCTGGAAGGGCACCATATCTTTCTGCGACTGGTGAATAAAGATGCCGAAACGTTTTTTCAATACCTGCTCCGGGCTCATCGGGATGGCCATTTCAATATCTTCAATATTCCATTCCTGCCATGCGCCTTTATACAGCCACAACCAGCAATCATTGATCCATTCATCGCCTTCTTCGCGGAGTCTTTGCAGGGCAGCTACCACGGCATTAAAGCATACAAGGTGTGTACCATGCGGATCGGCAAAATCGCCTGCACAATAGATCTGGTGCGGCTTTAGTTCGCGCAGTAATTCCATGGTGATCCTGACGTCTTTTTCTCCGAGGGGCTTCTTTTCGATGGTCCCTGTTTCATAAAAAGGCAGGTTCATGAAATGGATATTGCTATCCGGAATTCCTACATAACGGCAGGTAGCGCTGGCTTCCCCGCGACGGATCAGCCCTTTTATTTCGCGGATGGTGGGAGTATCGATCTGGTTGGGTTTTTTACCGGCCACATATTTGCGTGTTTGGGCAAGGATCTTGGCGGGTTTATCGGAATCGATCTTTGCAATGGTATTAAAACCAACGGCAAAATCCAGGAAGCGGGTTACAAACTCGTCGGTTACGGCGATATTACCGGAGGTCTGGTAGCCCACATGCACATCATGCCCCTGGTCGTGCAGGCGCTGAAAAGTGCCCCCCATGCTGATGATGTCATCATCCGGGTGGGGGGAGAAGATCAATACCCGTTTGGGATAAGGTACGGAGCGTTCCGGGTGCGAGGGGATCACCGCGTTGGGTTTTCCGCCGGGCCAGCCGGTAATGCTGTCGCGCAGCATATAATATACCTCCAGGTTGATCTCGTAAGCATTGCCTTTTTCCACCAGCAGGTCGCTTAATCCGTATTCATTATAATCTTCATTAGTGAGGGAGAGCACGGGCTTTTTGAGTTGCAGGGCCATATGCACCACTGCTTTTTTGATCAGCCGGGGTGTCCACTCCACATCCCCGGTAAGCCAGGGCGATTTCAGCCGCGTGAGCTCGGAAGCTGCCGGCTCATCTACAATAAACGTTACATTGGGGTGGCCCTGCAGCAGGGATGCCGGTACGTGTTCGGTTTCATCCTCTTCCACAGCAGCTTTTACGGCCTTGGCCTTGCCGGCGCCCCAGGCCATCAGGATGATCTGTTTGGACTTTAATATGGTACTGATCCCCATGGTAATGGCCATGCGGGGAACTTCTGAAATGTTGGCGAATTCGTAGGAGTTGGCGATCCGGGTAGAATTGTCCAGGTTGATCAGGCGGGTCTTTGTATGGATGCCGGACCCGGGTTCGTTAAAGCCGATATGGCCGTTGTTGCCGATCCCCAGGATCTGGAGGTCGATGCCCCCGGCCTTGTCGATCAATTGCTCGTACGCCGTACATGCAGCCTTCACATCTTCTTTTTTCACTTCCCCGTCCGGGATATGGATATTCTTGGGATTGATATCGACGTGGTCAAACAAATGCGTTTGCATAAAGCGGTTGTAGCTCTGGATAGCCTCTTTGCTGATGGGATAGTATTCGTCCAGGTTGAAGGTGACCACATTTTTGAAGCTCAGCTTTTCTTCTTTGTGCATCCGCACCAGCTCGGCGTACAACGTTTTGGGGCTGGACCCGGTAGCCAGGCCAAGTACACATTTTTGTTTTAATTTTTGCTTTTGGCGGATCAGGCCGGCAATGGTTTTGGCAATAGCCAGTGAACCTGCCTTCAGATCCGGTACGATCTGCACCTCAACTTTTTCCAATGTATCCAGGCTTTGTTTAGCAGTTTGTGACTTAGGCATTTTATATTATTTTATTTTTTGTAAATAGGGTGGATTGATGGCGGGTTACTTTCCAAAATAGTTGGCGCCCCAAAGGTCATACCGTTTCTTCTGGGTTTCCAGCCGTTTTTTAAAATCATCATAATTGCGGTCCTGAACAGGCTTCCATAAGGCTTCGCTTAAGGCACTCATCCTGGGAAACAGCATGTACTCCGCTTTTTTGGGGTTACTGATGTATTCGGTCCAAAGATTTGCCTGTCCGCCCCAGATAAGGGGGCGCTCATCGGCAGTAAGGCTATCCGGTACCACTTTCCAGTTGTATACTTTTTCAATGGGCAAAGAGCTCCGGTTATTGGTAATGGTGACAGAATCCTCTTTGGGTGATTGCTGGTAGTCGAAATATACATAATTATTCGGGGTCATGATCACCTGGTGTTTCTGGCGTGCTGCAGTAATTCCGCCTTTTTCGCCTCTCCAGCTCATCACTGTAGCATTGGGGGCCAGGCCGCCTTCCAGGATCTCATCCCAGCCAATAATGTTTTTGCCTTTGGAGTTGATGAATTTTTCCATCCGCTGGATGAAATAGCTTTGCAGGTAATGTTCCGGGCTGTGTTCTTTGTTGCCTTTGATACCCAGCTCCTGGATCCGTTTCTGGCACAACGGGCATTTTTCCCAGTTCTTCTTGGGGCACTCATCACCCCCGATATGTACATATTTGGAGGGAAACAGCGGTAATACTTCGTTCAGCACGTCTTCCAGGAATTTAAAAGTGCTTTCTTTACCGGCGCAGAACACATCTTCATATACGCCCCAGGCCTGCTGTACCTGTTTTCCGGCTTTATCACCGGACCATGTACTCTGTTTGGGGAAATAGTCAAATGTGGGCTTATCCGGAAAACAGCTCAAATAAGGATAGGCTGCAATAGCGCCGCCGCCATGCCCCGGCATTTCTATTTCAGGAATTACGGTAATATATCGTTTAGCGGCATAGGCTACGATGTCCTTCACCTCTGCCTGGGTATAAAAACCTCCATAGCGTTTGTTGTCGTTTCCTTTGCCGGGGAAATTGCCAACAATGGTGCCGTTACGCCAGGCGCCTACTTCCGTAAGCCGGGGGTATTTTTTTATTTCGATCCTCCAGCCCTGGTCTTCTGTAAGATGCCAGTGGAAATAGTTCATTTTGTGAAGGGCAATATAGTCGATGTATTTTTTTACGAAATCCACCGGGAAGTAGTGACGGCCTACATCCAGCATCAGCCCCCTGTAGGCCACGTCCGGCGCATCAGTGATGGACACGGCGGGGATGGAGAGCGTGTTGCTTTTTTCTACAGGCAGCAGTTGTATTAAAGACTGGGTTCCGTAAAAGGTACCAGCTGCCGAGTTGCCCGAAATCCGGATGGAAGCGGGTGTGGCTTCCAGGGTATAACCGTCACCGGAGGCAGACTTTGTCATTAACAGGATGCCTTTTGATCCTTTGGAAACCACCGGCAGGGAAAAGCCGTAATAGGATTTGAGGTAGGTATTCAACAGCGCTGCAATGTTCTTATCATCTTTTGATGGGGCCACAACCGGGGTGGTACGGCTGAGGATAAAGGATCCGCTTTTCACAACAACAGACTTGGGTTGCGGGATAATACTGATTTCCTGGGACCGGAGGCTCAACATCGTAAGACAAGCAACGAAACATAAAATGACACGCATAATGAATGATTGGGTTTTGTGCGCCAAGTTAAGGATTTTTTGAGTTAGAAATTAAGAAGGTGCAATGCAAACGATTGTCTTATTTTCGCGGTTAACAGGGACCGTATATATTATAATTTACAGGAGTTTTTATACAGGGATGACGAATATTGAAATTATCGAATCTTTTTTTACAGCCTTTGGAAACCGGAACCACCAGGCCATGAATGCGCTGTATAGTGATGATATTGTTTACAGCGACCCGCTTTTTGGAATGTTAGAGGGGCAGCAGGTTATGGATAAATGGGAGATGATCTGCAGGGATATCCGGGATTTTCGGTTAACCGTTATAAAAAGCGAGGAGATTGACCACGAATATGCTACCTGCCAGTGGAAGGCAACCTGGTATTCGTCCCGCTCAAAGAAACAGATCGTTTTTGATGCCAAATCATTTATGCGTTTCGGAGGGGGAAAGATCATAGAACACAGCGATGGATTTAGCCTGACCAAATGGATCGCCCAGGCCTACGGGTTAAGAGGTCAGTTTTTTGGCTGGCTTAATTTTATGAAACGGAAGGTACAGCGGGAATACCGCGGGCGGCTGGAGCGGTTTTCTGTATCCAAACCGCTGTTTGCAACGGGCGATAAACGTACCTATCTTTCTGATTCTTTTGATCAATAGGAGGTTTCAGGTTTTACGTTAGATCCGTTTCTGTTTCAGTTTAACATTTCCATATTTTCACTTCTTCAAATTTTCCGGAGAATGCACGGGAATGTTTAATTTCGAAAAAAAATAGATATATGATCAACAGGAAGCGTTTTCTTCAGCTCGGACTGCTGTCGGGAGTAACATCGTTATTACTGAAAAACGGCCGTGGACAGGTGGTAACCCAGAATGGCCCGGTTGTGATATCTACCTGGGATGCGGGACTGGCAGCCAATAAAGGTGCCTGGGATATCCTGTCGCGCGGGGGAACAGCACTGGATGCGGTGGAGAACGGCGTTAAAATAACGGAAGCATCGCAGAACTGTTGTGTGGGATTGGGGGCCAACCCTGACCGGGAGGGGATTGTTACACTGGATGCCAGTATTATGGATCACCAGTTCAACTGCGGTAGCGTGGGATTTTTAGAGCGGATCAAACATCCCATTTCTGTGGCCCGCCGGGTGATGGAAAAAACGCCGCATGTAATGCTGGTAGGCAGCGGTGCCCAGCAGTTTGCGGTGGAAGAAGGGTTCCCCTTAGAGCCGCAGGTACTGTCGGCCGATGCACAGAACGCCTATAAAAAATGGCTGGAGCATTCAAAATATGAACCGGCGATCAACCGCGAAAATAAAGGCCACGGCCCTTTTGCACCGCAGCGGTTCGATAATGGCGAATGGAATCATGATACCATCGGGATGCTGGCCATGGACGCAAAAGGAAACCTCAGCGGCAGCTGTACCACCAGTGGCATGGGCTTTAAAATGCGTGGCCGGCTGGGTGATTCGCCCATCATTGGGGCCGGGCTGTTTGTTGATAACGAAGTGGGCGCCTGTGTGGCTACGGGACAGGGCGAAGATGTGATCCGGGTGGCCGGCTCGCACAGCGTGGTGGAAATGATGCGTCAGGGATATGGACCTGAAGTGGCCTGCCGGAAAATCATTGAGCGTATTGTAAAGATCAAGAAAGCGGATGCGCAGAAAATACAGGTGGCTTTTATTGCCATTAACAAAAACGGGATCGTAGGCTCTTATGCCATACACAAAGGGTTTAACTATGCCATTAAGACAAAAATAAAAGAAACCCTTGTTGACTCGAATTATCATTTTACCTCCTGATAATAAACGACCCTGGTTAAATCAGACCGGCAACATCCCACTAACAACATCCCACTAACAACATCCCACTAACAACGTCTCACTAACAACATCTCACTAACAACATCTTACTAACAACATTTTACTAACAACATCTCACTAAAAAGCATATGCCACATATATATAATGAATGCACCATCGAGATCGCTACCACGGATTTTGAATCGACAAAGAATGCTGTGGCGGGAGGGGCCGACCGGATTGAGCTTTGTGCCAACCTGGGTGAGGGGGGAACTACCCAGTCTTACGGGGTGATCAAAACCTGCCGGGAAAAATTTGACGTCCCGATTTACCCGATCATCCGGGTAAGAGGGGGCGATTTTTTGTACAGCGAAGATGAGTTTGAATGCATGCTGGCGGATGCCGTTAATTGTAAAAAGCTGGATTGTGACGGTGTGGTGACCGGCTTTCTGAGAGCGAATGGTGAAATAGATGTAGAACGTACCGCCCGGGTTGTTGAAGCGGTTTACCCGCTGGGAGTTACCTTTCACAGGGCATTTGACCGGTGTAAGGATCCATTATCAGCGTTAGAACAGATCATTAATACGGGTTGTGAGCGGATCCTCACCAGCGGGCAGGAACTAACGGCCATACAGGGGGCTCCCCTGATCCGCCAGCTCAATGAGCAGGCTGCCGGGCGGATCATCATTATGCCGGGAAGCGGTGTGCGGGCAGATAATGTAAGGGCGCTGGCTGCTGCTACCAGCTGTACCCAGTTTCACAGTTCGCTCAGGGAAATGATTCCTTCAAAAATGAAATTCAATACACCCGCATTTGCCAACGATGCAGAAAGCATCCGGCATTCGGGGATCGATCCCCTGGCGGTTGCTGCTTTTAAAAAAGCACTGAACTAAACTTAAACCCGCCTATTATCACAATTATGATTTACAGAACCATCCTATTGCTGATCTGCTCCAATGTTTTTATGACACTGGCCTGGTACCATCATCTGAAGAATGAGAACTGGCCATTGTGGAAGGCGATTTTGCTAAGCTGGCTGATCGCATTTTTTGAATACTGCCTGGCCGTGCCGGCCAACCGTATCGGGCAGAAAGCAGGCGTAAACCTGTTCCAGCTGAAGATCACACAGGAGGTCATCACACTGGGGGTGTTCACCATCTATGCCGTGGCCTTTGCCAATAATGCCTTTCACTGGAAATACCTGGTGAGTTTTCTATTGATGATCGGCGCGGTATATTTCGTATTTGCGGATATTAAATAGTTAATAAGGTACAGAGATCGCGTTATGCCACCGAAGCTCTGAGAAACACAGGTTTTTGATTCCCCTTCTGGCAAAAGCCTTTATTTCTGAACGATCCGCTGGGTTCATTTAAAAAGCCAGGATGTTCAGTGCTCAAGTGGCTACCGGAAATAAAAAAGGTTGCTCCGGACAGAAGCAACCCTGAAATATGTTTAGCTATTGCCGTTACTTTGAAACGCTGCTGAAATGCGCGGCAATCCTGCCCGTGGCTGTAACGGCGTTTTTGGTTACCTCCTGTTTAACAGGTGTGGGTTGTTTGGCTACATTCCCCTCTACCTGCGCCAGGGTGGGAGCAATAACCAGTGACACAATCGACATTAACTTGATAAGGATATTCATAGACGGACCTGAAGTATCTTTAAACGGATCACCCACCGTATCTCCGGTTACGGATGCCTTGTGCGGATCTGATTTTTTGTGGAACATTTCTCCATTGATCTCTACACCTTTTTCAAATGATTTTTTAGCATTGTCCCAGGCCCCGCCGGAATTATTCTGGAACATACCCAGCAATACACCGGATACGGTGGCACCTGCCAGGAACCCGCCCAGGGCTTCTGCACCAAATCCGGGCAAAAAGCCGATGATAATGGGGGAGACGATGGCAATGGCACCGGGCACCACCATCTTTTTAAGAGATGCTTCTGTAGAAATAGCTACGCATTTATCGTACTCGGGGGTTGCTGTACCTTCCATGATTCCGGGAATGGTACGGAACTGCCGTCTTACTTCTTCTACCATGGCCATAGCCGCTTCACCTACCGCCCGGATGGCCAGCGCCGAAAAAATAAAAGGGATCATGGCGCCCAGGAAAAGGCTGGCCAGTACATTGGCTTTATAAATATCGATACCCTTAATACCCGCTACGCCAACAAAGGCTGCAAATAATGCCAGGGCGGTTAATGCAGCTGAAGCGATGGCAAAGCCCTTACCGGTTGCGGCTGTGGTATTGCCCACCGCATCCAGTACGTCGGTCTTTTCCCTTACCTCTTTAGGCAGTTCGCTCATTTCGGCAATACCGCCGGCATTGTCGGCGATAGGACCAAAGGCGTCGATAGCCAGCTGCATGGCCGTAGTGGCCATCATGGCAGCGGCTGCAATGGATACACCATATAAACCGGCACATTTATAAGAGGCCACAATACCTGCTGCTAAAACGAGGATAGGCAGAAATGTGGATTCCATGCCTACAGCCAGTCCGCCGATCACATTGGTGGCATGCCCGGTGGACGATTTTTTAATAATTGAGTTCACCGGACGCTTGTCCATCGCTGTATAGTATTCGGTGATAATGGTCATTAAAGCACCTACAGCCAGTCCTACCACGATGGCGCCCAGTACCCCGGTCTTTGTAAATACAAAGCCGCGCAATTCCATTTGCTCCGGCAGGATCCAGTATACCAATCCGGCTGACGCAAGTGCGGTTAAGATAATAGAACCCCAGTTACCCATGTTCAGGGCTTTCTGAACAGTGTGGGTACTGATGCCTGCATTTTCGCTGATCTTGACAAAAAAGGTTCCGATAATGGAAAATAAAATACCGATCCCGGCAATGAGCATCGGCAGTACTATGGGGGAGTAGCCTCCCAGGAAATCGGCTCCATCTGCCACATTGATCTGCTGTCCGAGAACGATCGTGGCCAGTACGGTAGCTACATAGGATCCAAAGAGGTCGGCACCCATGCCGGCTACATCGCCCACATTATCGCCTACATTGTCGGCAATGGTGGCCGGGTTGCGGGGATCATCTTCGGGGATGCCTTTTTCTACCTTACCTACCAGGTCGGCACCTACATCGGCAGCCTTGGTATAAATACCACCTCCTACACGGGCAAATAAGGCAATGGATTCTGCTCCCAGGGAAAACCCGGTCAGTACCTCAATCGTGGTCAGCATTTCTGAAGAGTTCAGATCGGCATCAGGAGCAAAAAAGTGTTTCAGAAGAATGTATAAGCCACCCAGGCCCAGTACCGCCAGTCCGGCTACGCCCACTCCCATAACAGCTCCGCCGCCAAAGGAAACGTTCAGGGCCTTACGCAGGCTGCTTCTGGCAGCATTGGCGGTACGCACATTGGCAAATGTGGCCGCCCGCATTCCGATATAACCGGCAACCGCGCTTAATACGGCTCCAATGACAAAGGAAACGGAAATCATCCAGTGGGAGTGGGGGTTGGCATTGGCCAGTACACCCAGTAAAATGGCAACGATTACCACAAAATAGGCAAGGATCTTCCATTCGGCCTTTAAAAAAGCCATAGCACCCTCGGCAATGTGGTTGCTGATCTCTTTCATTCTTGGTGTTCCTGCATCCTGTTTAACAACCCATCGGAATTTTATTAAAGTGTAAATGAGGCCGATGATGGCCATGAGAGGTACTAAATAGATCAGATGTTGCATATAAATTTTTCTACATTAATATATTATAAAGGCATAAGCAAGGCTGCAAATATAAGTGTTGCATTCAATAAGTGAAGGGTTATTTTTAAGGCTGCAATTAGCAAATTATTGAAGCAGTAACGGTTTTTATTTAAACTTTTAAATCATTTATAAAGGTTTTTTGAAAGCTATGAAAAAGATGGAGCAAGTAGGTGTATTCCGGCAAAATGCCCGGGCCTGGTTTTTGATTGCGGGAGCCCCTTTAAGGATCATTTATTACAACAATTGCTGAAAGGCGCTTCCGATATTTTCGATGATATCCGTGGCGGTCATCGCTTCCATACCCCGGGCTCCGGCTGCAAGATCCCCGGCAAGTCCATGCAGGAAAACACCCATAATGGCAGCTTCCTTGGAGGAGTAGCCCTGGGCCAGCAGTCCTGTAAGCATCCCGGTTAATACATCCCCGCTGCCTCCCTTGGCCATCCCGGCGTTTCCCGTTATATTAAAGAAGCCGGTCCCGTCCGGAAGGGCAACCAGCGTGTGGTGCCCTTTTAAAATTATTATAACATTCAATTCCATTGATTTAGATATGGCTATCTCCATTTTTTTAAAATCATTATCCTGTTCTCCAAAAAGACGGGAAAATTCCCTGGGATGGGGTGTAAGGATACTACCCGGGGGCAGGTGGTTTAAAAGACCGGGGCTCCCTGCAATGATATTCAGGGCGTCTGCGTCCAGCACCAGCTTTAGCGCCTCATGTTCCAGCAGTCCCCTGAGGAAAAATTTTGTTTTGACACCGGTGCCGATCCCGGGTCCGATCCCTGTAGCAGAAAACAGCTCCGGCGTATAACCAAGGGTGGCTATATGATCCGCTTCGGGGTCCGGGAATACCATGGCTTCCGGTGCCGCGGTTTGTAGTATGGAAACGCTTCTGTCGGGTACATGGGCTGTTACCAGTCCTGCCCCGGTCCTCAAACAGGCCCGGGTACTCAGTATGGCGGCGCCTGTTTTTCCATAAGCTCCGGCAATGATCAGCGCATGACCGAAATTGCCCTTGTGTGCAAAGGCGGTACGGGGCCGGTAAATGCGCCGGGCCATTGATTGATTGATGATGTAAAAAGGGGTATCAACAAGGTCCGGGTAGGAGGGATGGAGGTTGATATCGATGAGGTGGACCTGTCCGAAGAAGACGGCATTCTCTGCAATAAGAAAAGCCATTTTCAGTACCTGGAAGGTGAGCGTGTGCCTTGCCCGGATGATACTGTGGCCACGGGAGGATTGATCACAGAAGAGGCCGCTGGGTATATCAATAGATATTACCGGAGCACCGGCATTATTCAAATGGTCAATGAGTTGGGCCGCCAGTCCTGTTAATCCCCGGTTCAGCCCTGTGCCAAAAAGCGCATCGATCAGTATGCATTCTTCCGGTATGACCGGCAGGTCTTTTTCTGACCGGACCTGGTAAATGGGAATAGCCGACAGGTGATGCAGGATCCGGAAGTTGGAAATGTAGTCGTCCGAACCCTTGGCATCCGACTCCAGGATAAACACTTTAATGGCCCTGCCCGCGTTATAAAGCAGACGGGCAATGGCCAGGCCATCGCCCCCATTATTTCCTTTTCCGCAAAAAATATAATAGGTGCCGGCAAGCGTATTCTGCAACAGCCAGCGGGTGCAGGCATTCGCCGCCCGCTCCATCAGTTCCAATGAAACAATGGGCTCATTTTTAATGGTAAATTCATCCCACTGCCTTATTTGTGTTGCACTCAGTAACTTCATGGCTGATTCTAAAGATAGGAATCTTTAAATAAAAATGCGGGGTAAAGAACCCCGCATAGATGTTATAACTAAAAACAAACAAGATCCTAAAAATCGAACTTCAGCCGGATGCCCATACCTGTATAGTTCAGTTTCTGATCTGATACATTCTTCATGGGAACTTTCAGAAAAGGCTCTATAGCTACATTATTCTTGTGGGTGACTTTCTGTTTGTATCCGAAAGACACATTATAGAACCCAAGGAACGGGGTCCTTTCTTTTTCAGATGCTTCGGGGGCCGCATTGGAAACGGAAGATTTTATTACCTGGATATTTTTATCTTCTTTAAGAATACCCTGGTTATTTTCAACGGAGATCTGCTGGTTCTCGGCATCTTTATAGTAGTACAAGGCATTGTCTTTTACCACTACCATCCCCGAAACCCCGGCTGTGGCATAGAGCCGGTTGGTGAAGTTGTAGCTGATGTCAACAGGAATATCAAAGCCGCTCAGCGAGGCATTTACCCGTTCTAACTGTTGCTGCGGCACTGCTGCGTCATTGTTCATAAGGCTCCGGGCGGGGGATGCTGCGGCAAGAGCGCCTTTGGCACCACTGTTTAGCGCCGCATTGGGAGGGGAGAAGGAAACGTCAAAATTGCGGGAAGCGGTCATTTTATTGTGTGCAATTCCCGCACTGATCTTGATCTTGTCATTTACCGCGTAGCCCAAAGCAACACCATATCCCATATTCACGTCGCTTTCTCCAAACATTGGTGAAATGTATACGCTGGGGGTCCATTTTTTTGAACGGCTCTCTTCGCGGGAGGCGGATGACTCGTGTGCAAAGTAAGGCGCGGGATTATAGGACCGATCCCGGGAGGGTTGCATTTTTTCCCTCCCTGGTGCAACCCTGCCGGGAGGGAGCGGTTCCGGCTGCCGGTCGGCGGGTGCTGCCTTGGCCGGAGCCAGGCCGTTGCTGGCCGGCTCTTTGACGCCGGCAGGCGTATCTGCAGGGAAAACGGGCGCCTCCTCTATTGTATTGTTTTGTGCGATCTGCCGGTTGCCATTATAAGGGGATGATGCTGCTACGTGTTGCTCTGCCGGGAAGGCGTTTAAATGCTCATCGGAGGAGGTACCCGGAGTCAGCGGGGAATTGGGCTGCCCGGGTTTTGCCGGATCTGCAGCAGCAGGACCATTTTGAGTTTGAGCGGGCGTATCTTTTACAAGATCCGGCGGAAGGTCGCTGTTGGATGTCATAAAATAGTGAGCGGCCAGGAATATACCTGCCAGCACGGCTGCCGCAACGGCAACGCGCCTCCACAGGGGAATGACCCGCACTATTTTTGCAGGGGCAGCCTGCAGGTGCTGCCGGGAGAACTGTTCCCAGGCACCCTGCCGGTAATCCTCCTCGTGCTCCCGGAGTACCCCTTTAATATGTTTTAAAAAATCATCCTGATGATCTTCCATGACTTTTTATTAAAAATGTTTTATATAAAGCGCTTTTAATTTACTTTTTGCCCTTGAAAGGTAAACCCGGCAGACGTTTTCGGAGATCTGCAACAGACGGGCTATTTCCTCATGACTAAATCCTTCTATCTCATATAAATTAAAAACGGTTTTCTGAACTTCCGGTAGTTGGTTCAGCAATGACAGGATATCTTTTACTTCGCTGGTATGCACCCCGGACGGCGCCTGCTCCGGAAAATGGTTCTCTGATGGTTCCTCCTGCAGGAAATTCATTTTCTTTTTCCGCAAAAAGTCAATAGCCGTTCTTGATGCGATCTTGGCTACCCAGCCTTTAAAGGATTGCTCAATATCTGACGAATACCCGGGTGCTTTGAATGTATTCAGGTTATTAAAGATTTTTACAAAAGAGTCGTTCACCAACTCTTCCATAACATGATAATCGTTTACATAACGCCTCACCACGCCTTTTATAAAGCCATAATAGCTTTTATAAAGCGCTTCTTTGTGTGGTACTGAGTCCTGCTCACATTTTTTCAGCACCAGTTCCAGTTCGGCGTCCTGTATACCCAATTCCCTTGCTATGTTTTTACCTTCTTTTAAATATACCAAAAATCAGCCACCCCTTTTTTAAAGCAACGGTGGCTGATTTTTTATGGAAATATGGGATATACTAGTAATAATGCGCCATTGTTTCTACGATCAGTTTTCCGTTGGTAGTGTGCATTGACTTAAATCCTGAAGTCCAAATAGTATATTGATTTCCATTATATAAATTCTTTACCTCCGAGGTTGCCAGAACTGTGTTGCTCCCGGCCGCCCTTGCTTCAAATTTGATGTCCTTGTCCGACTTAAAGCTTACAAATGTACTTACATTTTTGTACCCGATGTGCTGCGCAACCGGGGTTGGGTTACCTTGTATGTACAGATCTACAGAACCGGCATCCGGGCTCATATTGGCAAAACGCAGTAAAACAGAGTCTCCCTTCGGGGTCATTACACTGTCGCGCACCAACACTGCGTCCATTTTGCTCAGGGTATCCACGATAAAGATCGAATAGCGCTTCCGCTCCTCGAATGTTACGTTTTTCGAGAACAGGCTGTCCGATTCCCCGCGATTAAAAACGTACAGCTTGCGGGCGCCCGAGTAAACACGGGTATAGTTGGTCCGGTAGGTATAGTAGAACTCATTCAGCAGCCAGCGCTGGGTTCCCTGGAACTGGATGTCTAACGGATTCCCCAACGGGGCGCCGTTAATGATACTTACGGCTGCTGCATTTTGAAATTCGGGGCTGTCGTAATAGTTATCGCGATCCTTTAAGCAGGAACTCAGGAACATGATGGTCAACAATAATAGGCTGCCCAGAGAAATTTTTTTCATCATTTTTATAATTTGAGAGATATAAATATTGTTCTGATATCGATAACGCAGCCATGAACGGAAACGCAACACCCCTATGCTAAAAATATCGGGGATATACAAAAAAACGCCCGAAACAGGCGTTTACTTGTCGGCGATCAAGTTCCGGAGAAATTGCGCCGGGGCGGAAAGATGTTTTACCAGAAAACCGTATACAGTGCCGCAAGGATGCCACAGATAATGACTGATCCCATCAGGAAGCCCGATGATACGCTGAAGAGCCGCTTGTCTACTTCTATCGACGATGCTGCAGCTTTTGGGGGAGATGCCAGGCTGATACCGGTCATCAGCAGCACCACACAAAAGAAAGTAATGGTCATCCGGTCCAGGAACGGGTAGTCCGGAAAAGCCCCGCGGGTCCAGGCGGGCAAAAATTTCAGCACAGTGGAGATCGGGATGGTGAGCACCGCGCCGGCCAGCGCGGCATTGGCTGTGGTGCGCTTCCAGAACATGCCCAGCAGGAAAATGGCCAGCACACCCGGTGAAAAAAAGCCAACATATTCCTGTATGAACTGGTAGGCCTGGTCAAGCGACCTGAGCGCCGGGGTTACCAGGGCTGCCATGAGCATTGCCAGGATCACCGCCCAGCGGCCAACGCGCACCAGTTTTTTTTCAGAGGCCTCTTTATTGAAGAATTTTTTGTAGATATCCAGTGAAAAAATGGTGGAGATGCTATTGGCCTTACCTGCCAGGGAGGCTACTATGGCTGCGGTAAGGGCCGCAAAAGCCACCCCCTTTAACCCCTCAGGGAGCAGGTTCATAAGGGTGGGGTAAGCGTGATCCGGCTTGACGGCTCCGGTTGCATCGGTCATTTCTGACCGGAACATCCCGTTCTGATGCAATACAAACATGGTGATACCGGGCAATACGGCAATGACCGGTATCAGCAGTTTCAGGAAAGCTGCAAACAGGATGCCTTTCCGTGCCGTTTTCAGATCAGCGCCAAGGGCGCGTTGAACAATATACTGGTTGCAGCCCCAATAAGCCAGGTTGTTGATCAGCATGCCACCGATTAACACCGACATTCCCGGTAATTCATAGTAATGCGGATCCCCTTTTTTGAAGATCATATGAAAGTGAGCCGGGGCTTCTTTTCTTAAGATGCCCAGCGCTTTCCAGATATTGCCTTCGAACCCAAACCGGTCTGCGAGGAGCGACAGGGCAAGGTAAGTGGTGATGAGGCCTCCAATGATCAGCACGACCACCTGCACCACATCTGTATAACCGATAACTTTCATGCCCCCGAGCGTGACAATGACCGAAAACAGGCATAGCCCGATGATACAGGCTTCAAAACTCAGGCTGCTGATGGAGGAGATGGCCAGAGCACCCAGGTAAATGATGGAAGTGAGGTTCACAAACACATAAACCAGTAACCAGAAAATGGCCATAATGGTGCTGACCTTATCGTTGTACCGCACCGAGAGGAACTGCGGCATGGTAAAGATCCTGTTTTTGAGATATACCGGTATGATAAAAACAGCTACGATGATCAGCGTGGCAGCGGCCATCCATTCATAGGTAGAAATAGCCAGCCCGAGGGCAAAGCCCGAACCACTCATCCCGATAAAGTGTTCTGCGGAAATATTGGAAGCAATCAGCGATGCGCCAATGGCCCACCAGGTTAATGAACCTTCGGCAAGAAAAAAGTCTTTTGAGTCGGCCGTGGCCGATCTTTTCCGGTGATATACATAGTATCCGTAAGCGGATACCGCAATAAAGTAAACCAGGAAAACGATGTAGTCCAGGAGTTGTAGTTGGTGCATGGCAAAGCATTTCCCGTAATAAAAAATCCGCTGGTGCGGTTTTACCCGTCAGCGGATTTTTTATTTGTATGATTAAAATTTTAAGGTCTTTGGCAGGTATTCATTAACCAGGTTTTCGTAATAAGGCCGCAGCTTTTCCCAATCGGGTGGCTCAGGGTTCTTTGAATAGAGGTCATAGGGATTAAAAAGCTTTACCCAGCGTAACATCTTTTTATCGTGGTCGTCTGTTAAATATTCATAAGCGCCTTCCCGGTGCCATGCATAAAAAGAATGATAACGCAGCATATACAGTCCTTCTTCGGGCAGGTGCTCTTTCATGATCTGGTAAATGTATTCGTCATGTCCCCAGGACATGTTTACGTTCCGGAGTCCGCACCCGGCGTCGTATACGCCCAGCTTGGTGCTGTATCTGGGGTTATCGTAATCGGGATTTTCTTTAAAGAATTCGGGATAAACGATCTTGTCAGAATAGGCGCATCCCACCGGAAAAGTATCGCCTACCACCGCCCACTGAGGTTCTCCAAAAAGACAAAGCACTTTTCCCATATCATGCATCAGCCCTGTAAGCACCATCCAGTCAGGATGACCATCCCTGCGGATGGCTTCCGAGGTTTGCAGCAGGTGCTGGAACTGGTCAAGGTCCGTATCCGGGTCTGAGTCATCCACCAGCTGGTTCAGAAAGTCAAACGCATCCCATACGGTCATTTCCTTCCGGTTGAATTTGAGAAAATCGCCCCTTTTTTTCATTACAAAATCGTGGGTCTGGAAGGTATGGTTGAGCCGGTAGAATTTCTTTACCGTATCCCGTTGGGGATCGTCATAATTCCGGTAGTCTTCGGTTGATTTCGTGGTTGCGATCACGTCCGGGTCAGGGTATCTCTTCAATAAATCATCTTCCCATTCATCAAGACTGGCCAGGGGGGTATTATGCGCGTTTGTCGTACTCATAATGGCGGTTTATAATAATTAAAAAATCCGAATCGTTCAATCCTTCTAAGCTAATCATTTTATTTTAAACGGATGACTAAATTTGGGATTTTGTATCAACAGCCGGCAATTTTAACAGAATCATGAAAGAAGGATCGAGTGGGGAATTGCATTGTCCCAGGTTGATTTTTAGACTGATCAGCTGCTATTCGGAAACGAATATCGATTTTAGGAAATTCGTATCTTTAAGCATGGCTAATATGAAAAAACCGGTACCTGTACCGTTGGGCAGGTACATTGACCCGCTGACTGATTTTGGTTTTAAAAGGATCTTTGGCTTATCTTCCCAAAAGGATCTGCTGATCGCTTTTTTGAATGAGTTGTTCAGAGGGCGTAAAGTGATCTGGTATACCACCCGCAGGAAAACATCATTCCGGCAAAACATTACCGCAAAAGCATTTTTGACATCATCTGTATGGGGGGTGATGGCGAAACCTTTATTATCGAAGTACAACGGGCCGCCCAGAAATTTTTTACAGATCGTGCTGTCTTTTATACGGCCAGCAGGTTGTATGATCAGGGCCCGAAGGGGAGGATGCACTGGGATTTTGAGTTAAAAGAAGTATATTTTATAGGGCTGGCGGACTTTAATTTTGACCGTTTTCAGACAGGCAAATACCTGCATTGGGTGAGACTGACAGAGGACGGTAGTGCGTGTGAGGTTTACAATAAGTTGGGGTTCATATTTTTAGAGTTGCCTAATTTTAAGCTGGACGAAGCGGAAATAAAAACGGATCTGGAACGCTGGCTGTATGTGCTGCGAAACATGCCGAAATTGGAAGAAATTCCGGTAACTTTACAATCAGAGGTATTTCAGAAGCTGTTTAAAATAGCAGAAGTAGCTAACTTAAAAAAGGAGGAATACATGTTATATCAACGGGATCTTTTGGATAAGTGGACCGAATACTCTGTATTAAAGACCGCAGAGGAAAAAGGTGCTGAACAAAAAAGTTATGAAGTAGTAAGAAACCTGCTCTCCAGCACTGATTTTGGTGTTGCTAAGATAGCAGCCTTAACGGGCGTTACAGAAGCCTTCGTAAAAGAAGTGTGCCTGTCTCTGAAGACAAAAAAATAGGATCTAAGCATATAATTTAAAAAACTGTTCCGGTTATGGCAACAGTTTTTTTTATGTCCGGTCTGCAGTCCTTTCCTGGTAATGTTCCCGATAAAATTGAACCGCAGAGTGTGCCCGGAGTTGGCTACCCCTTCACATTAAACAACTATAATACAAATACTTAGCAAACGTTGAGGGGCTTTTTCCCTCTTGGTGGTTAAGTTTCTGCAGGCTTTAACCCCCAAAAGCCAATAACTCCCGGAAATTCCTCTGAAAAGTGTACCTTTGCAGCCCTTGAAAATGAGGGTATCAGCATGAAGAATATACGGAATTTTTGTATTATAGCGCATATCGACCACGGAAAGAGCACCCTGGCAGACCGGTTGCTGCAGACGACCAATACCATCAGTGATCGTGAAATGATGGACCAGGTGCTGGACGATATGGACCTGGAGCGGGAAAAAGGGATCACTATTAAAAGTCACGCTATCCAGATCAACTACCGGTCGAAGGCTGGCGAGGACTATACGCTGAACCTGATCGATACGCCGGGCCACGTGGATTTCAGTTATGAAGTAAGCCGGGCCCTGGCGGCCTGTGAAGGGGCGCTGCTGCTGGTTGATGCCACCCAGGGGATACAGGCACAAACCATCAGCAACCTCTACCTGGCTATTGATAACAACCTGGAGATTATTCCTGTGATCAACAAAATTGACATGGATGGCGCCATGATCGATGAAGTGAAGGACCAGATCATTGACCTGATCGGCTGCAAACCGGAAGATATTTTGCTGGCCAGCGGGAGGACCGGGATTGGGATCGAAGAAGTGCTGGAGGCCATCGTGGAAAAGATACCAGCCCCTAAAGGAAATCCGGAAGCGCCGCTGCAGGCGCTGATCTTTGACAGCGTTTTTAACAGCTTCAGGGGGATCATCGTTTACTACAGGATCCTGAACGGGGTGCTGAAAAAAGGCGATAAGGTTAAATTTGTAAGTACCGGCCAGGAGTATGAAGCCGATGAGATAGGGATCCTGAAGCTGAAAATGACCGAGCGGAATGAAGTACGCGCGGGTGATGTGGGCTATATTATTACCGGTATTAAAAATGCCAAAGAAGTAAAGGTAGGGGATACCATTACCCTGGCCAGCAATATAAATCCAACAGCGATCAAGGGGTTTGAAGAAGTGAAGCCCATGGTATTTGCGGGTATTTACCCTGTAAATACGGATGAGTTTGAAGAACTGCGGGATTGTATGGAAAAGCTTCAGCTCAATGATGCCTCACTGACCTTTGAACTGGAAACCTCACAGGCGCTGGGTTTTGGATTCCGTTGCGGTTTCCTGGGGATGCTGCATATGGAGATCATCCAGGAGCGGCTGGAACGGGAGTTTAAGCAGACGGTGATCACCACGGTGCCCAACGTAAGCTTTATTGCGTATACCACCAGGGACGAAAAGATCATTGTAAATAATCCTACCGAATTTCCGGACCCGGTAAAAACAGAACGCATCGAAGAGCCGTATATCAAAGCGCAGATCATTACCAAGCCGGATTATATTGGTAATATTATGACGCTTTGCCTGGGTAAGCGGGGCATCCTCATTAATCAGAGTTATCTGACCACGTCGCGGGTGGAGCTGATTTTTGAGATGCCGTTAACGGAGATCGTATTTGATTTTTATGATAAGCTGAAATCACAAACCAGGGGCTATGCATCCTTTGATTATCATCCTTTGGGATACCGCGATAGTGATATTGTAAAAATGGATATCCTGCTGAATAATGACAAGGTGGATGCGTTGAGTGCATTGATCCACCGGGGGCGTGCGCAGGATTTTGGAAGGAAGCTCTGCGAAAAGTTAAAAGAGTTACTGCCACGCCAGCAGTTCCAGATCGCTATACAGGCTGCTATCGGCGCTAAGATCGTGGCAAGGGAAAACATCTCCGCTATGCGCAAAGATGTTACTGCTAAATGTTATGGCGGGGATATCAGCCGTAAACGGAAGCTGTTGGAAAAACAAAAGGAAGGAAAGAAGCGGATGCGGCAGATCGGTAATGTGGAAGTTCCTCAGGAAGCATTCCTGGCGGTGCTGAAGCTGGATGATTAGGAATAGTGAAAAACGGGTAGGTAAAGGTGAATGATGGAGGAGCTGTTTTATATACGGGTGGCCCTTCATTTTACCAATAAATACAAACGGAAACTAGGGACAGGATGAAGAAAATAGCGGTTATTGTAGCAGGGGGTACGGGAACAAGGATGGGGGCCGGGCTGCCCAAACAGTTTTTATTGCTAAAAAATAAACCTCTTTTATATTATACCATCGATACCTTTTTAAGGGCGTATGATGACCTGGATATTGTACTGGTGTTGCCCGAGGTTTATACCGATATGGGCCAGGAGATCATCGATGCTTATTTTGATAAAGACCGTGTGCGTATCACTATTGGTGGTATCAGTCGTTTTGAATCGGTTAAAAATGGCTTGCAGCTGGTAGATGATGAAGCAATAATTTTTGTGCACGATGCTGTGCGCTGCCTGGTTTCACCGGAACTGATCCGTCGCTGTTATGAACAGGCCGTTGAAACCGGCAGTGCCGTTCCGGTTGTTCCTTCCAGCGATAGCGTGCGGCTGCTTACCGAAGACGGCAGTGATGCCCTTGATCGTGAGAACGTAGTGCTGGTGCAAACCCCCCAGGTTTTTCACAGCAAACTGCTGATCCCAGCCTTTTCCATTGAACAAAAAGGGAAATTTACTGACGAAGCTTCTGTTGTGGAAGCTTTTGGTATGAAGGTTTCACTGGTAGAAGGCGAAAAGAATAATATTAAGATCACGCACCCGATCGACCTGGTGATCGCGGAGCAATTACTGAACGGAAATCCTGCTTAGTGCCGGTAAGCCCGGCATAGCAAAGCACCTGCATGGGGGAGGAAGTCCACGCATGCGGGGTTAAGGATTCAAGAGCAGCTTTCCCGTGCGATGCCCGGTACTGATCGCACGAAGTGCTTCTTTGGTGTCGGCCAGCACATATACTTTCTCTACGCTTACCTTCAAAATGCCATCTGCCAGTTGTTGCAGGAGCTGCTGCAGCCTGCCGGCATCCGGACCTCCAAAGATCATCTTTGCATATACCTGGTGCTGCGCAGCCTTTTCCCCTGAAGGGGGTTGCACCAGGCTGATGAGCCGGCCTCCCTGTTTGAGTACTGCAAAAGAATCTTCCTGGGTTTTGCCCCCAATGGTATCCAGTACCAGGTCGGTGTTTTTTGCAATGGTTGTAAAATCCTGAGTAGTATAATCGATAAAAATATCCGCTCCCAGGTCTTTGATCCGTTGTTCATTTTTCCCGGAGCCTGTAGCTATAACGTAGGCCCCAGCTGCTTTAGCCAGCTGTACTGCCATAGAGCCAATGCCGCCGGACGCGCCATGGATCAGCACTGTTTCACCGGCTTTTAATGCGCCTTCATCCAGGATGGCTTTTGAGGCAGTCAGCGCTGCGACCGGAATGGCTGCAGCGGCTTCAAAGGAAACAGCCCCCGGTTTTTTTGCAACGTCAGATGCTTTGACCACAGCATACTCAGCATAGCAGCCGCCAAAGGTTCTCAAAGTACCGCAAACAGCATCACCCGGCTGAAAACCTGTAACGCCATCCCCGGTGGCTTCCACGATACCCGAAAGCTCGGAGCCGGGTATTACCGGCAACTGAACGCCTACTTCTTTCCCGTATACTTCTATTACTTTACGATCATAGGGATTTACAGCGGCGAAGACCACTTTGACTAAAACTTCACCCGCCTGCGGCTGTGGAACCGGCAAGTCCTTAAACTGCAGGTTATCGATGCTTCCGAATTGTTCAAGAACGATCGCTTTCATCCGTTGTTGTTTATTGGTCTATTGACTTTTTTCTTTTTTTAATGCCCCGCTCCGCTTTATCCCGGCGCATCATTTTCCTGAAATTACCGGAAGCTGCCGGTACATCATGAAGCTCAGGAGCAAAACGGAAGGTCCGCTCATCATTGCGCACACCTGCCCGTATTTTATCGTTCATCATAAATGTAATACCCGGGAAGGCCGTCTTCTCCCCAATACCGTGAAACCCTGAAAGGCAGGTGCATACTTTTTTGACCAGTGCCTCATTGAATGCCATAGTAGAGCGTGTTATCTGATGGAAACTTCCCCTAAATTAGTGTTTCTCTCCCAGTTCCGCTATTTTTTTCTGGATCAGCTGACGGTCGCTTTCAGAACGGGCAATTTCTTTTGCCGTTTGTAAAAGTGTTTTCGCTTTTATGGGATCCAGGTGCTCGTAAAGTGTGCCCAACAATACAAAGTAAAAATGGTTATCGGTCAATTGCAGCTTCTCAGCCTCCGCTATGGCTTCTTCGATGCTGTTGGCTTTGGCCAGTGCATAGGTACGGTTTAATGCGGCAACGGGCGTATATTCCAGCATCAGCAGTTTGTTGTACAATTGAAGGATGGCTTCCCATTTTTCTTTATTGTCTTCAGGATGGGTATGCCAGTATGCAATGCCTGCTTCCAGGTGGAATTTGCTCAACTGGCTGCCGTTTGCAGCGCAATTGAGATAAAAGATGCCTTTTTCAACCAGGTCTTTATTCCAAAGCCGGGTATCCTGGTCTTCATAAAGAATGATCTCGCCCTTGCTGTTGGTACGTGCTTCAAAACGGGATGCATGAAAGCACATGAGCGCCATTAGCGCGTTGGTAGCCGGTGTATCGGTAAGTGGGTTTCCGAGTAGCAGCAGGCAAAGGCGCATGGCTTCCATACAGCAGTCCTTTTTCAGCGGGTGATCTCCTGAAACAGAATAATACCCTTCATTGAATAACAGGTAAAGAGTGGTCAGCACCGTTTCCATCCGTTCTGCCACCATCCGGACGGAAGGCGGCGCAATGGCAATATTTTCTTCCCGCAGTTTTTCTTTGGCACGTTTCAGCCGTTTGTAAACCGTTTCCTTATTGGTTAAGAAGGCATCCGCTATTTCCTGTACTCCAAAACCGCAAAGCAGGCTCAATGCCAGGGCGATCTGGGCCTCCTCTGACACCGATGGGTGACATACCGTAAAGATCATGGCAAGCTGGCTGTCTGCAATAGCTGTTGTCGAAAGATCGATGTCGGGGTCTGTATCCATCGGCTGGTTTTTGAAATCGGTAACAATCTTTTTTTCAAAAAGCTGGTGACGTTTCAGGTAATTGCGGGTTTTGTTTTTTGCAACGGTATACAGCCAGGCGGCCGGGTTTTCCGGAATTCCCTTTATACCCCATAGCTCAGCGGCGGTCAAAAAAGTGTCGCTTACAATGTCCTCCGCCACTTCAATGTAGTTGATGCCAAAATGACTACAGAGCACAGCAATGATCTTGCTGTACTCTGTACGGAATAGGTGGGGGATGAGTTCCTGCTGGTCCATGGACTACATTAAACTGATCTCACGGACTTCCACAGAACCTCCGATCTGATACACTGGGCATCCCAGTGCTATCTCGGTCGCTTCATCAATTGAAGCGGTTTTTATTACGATGTAACCGCCGAGGCTTTCTTTTATTTCGCAAAAGGGGCCATCGGTGATCATGTTGCCGGACCTGATTACACGTCCGCCGGTTTCCAGCCGGTTGCCCCGATCTGCCAGTTTATTTTGTGCGGCAATGCCGCCGATCCAATCCATCCATTTTTTGGTCATGGATTGCAGCTCTTCCGGAGAGCGTTTGGCATATTCCACATAATCGGCACGAAACAGCAATAAAAAATCTTTCATAAAAATGCAGGTTTAAATTTTGTAATATTATTTAAGCGAACTGCCCTACTTTATAAGTGCCTACCGGTGCGCCAAACGCAATGTTGAAGCGGTTGTAGGTATTAATGGTTGTAACGGCCAGGGTCAGGTCTACCATCTCTTTTTCGGTAAAATGTTCAGCGGCCTCTTTATAAACAGCATCCGGTACCAGGCTGCTGTTCAATTTGGTCAGGGCCTCCGCCCAGGCCAGCGCAGCCCGCTCTTTATCGCTGTAAAAGGGCGCTTCTCTCCAGGCATCTAATACATACAGCCGCTGCTCGGTTTCGCCGCCGGCCCTCAGGTCTTTTGCATGCATATCCAGGCAAAAAGCGCAACCATTGATCTGTGACACGCGGTAATAGATCAAATGTAACAGTTGCTGATCAAGTGTGGTTTGCTTCAGGTACTTTCCTACGGGGTATAGTGTGGCTAAAGCATTTTTCCCTGTTTCCGTGAATTTGATTCTTTGTTCCATGATTTCAATTTTGTGTCCTTTAGCGCAGGACGGTTATTAAATGTTGATACCTCCATAACAACCGGTTCGTATGAAATTGGACAAATCAGCAAAATTATTTTTTAAAAATTTTATAGGGCCATTTAAGCCGGTTCCATTTTACAAAGTAGTAATGTTCTGTCTGAGGGCCGAAAGATGTATTGAACGAGGCTACTCCCGGCAGGTTACTGCCTTCAAAATCAAGCAGGAGCGTGCTGCCGGCGTACTCCCGGATCAATTCGTCGATCAGGAAATGATGTGCCTTTAAGGACCGTCCGAGCGGGGAGGTGGCGGTGATGATCTTATAGATGCGGTAGCGGTCTCTAAAAAAAAGGCCGGAGCTGACGATGGCTCCGTTTGAAGCTACAGCTTCCCGTACAAAACAGCCTCCGTCCGGCTGAAGGATTTTTGCAATTTTCTGCAGCTGTTGATAATACCGGTAATGAACCCTTGCTTTTGCAGCATTGAGATCATAAGAGGCATTGACCACGGAGGCAACAGAGCCCCGGGACTGATAGCTGAGCTCATTCCTGTGTGCTTTTACAATATGCTGCCGGAGGCTTTTGGCATAACGGGCTGCTAATTGCGGGTAGCCCGGGCTCAGGTCCAGGATATGATTGTTGCGGATAAGGAATTTATTAACGTTGTAATCCTCTTCTATATCTGTGTTGATGCTGATCTCTGCAAAGGCATACCGGTTTTGTACTTCCTCAAGAAATTTTTTCTCGATTGCGGGTGTAACAGGCTGTGCGGAAAAAAGTCCCAGTTGTTGTGTAAACCTTGGCTGAGCCAGGTAACGGATCCCATATTTTTTCTTTACGGGAAGTGGCATTACAACCCGGTGATCGTCTCCTATGAGCGCTTTCCATCCCGGTGAAAAATGATCCAGCCACAGGGTGGTGGCATAAATCCTGCTTTGGATACTGGATGCAACCAGGTCATTCCACTTGTTTACATCAATATCTTTTCTATTTAAAAAACGGATCTGCATATACTGCCTAACGGCCCTTTCCCTGCAAGATAATTTTAAATGTGTGTAATAGAACTTTAAGGTCCATCGCCAAAGAGATATTTTCAATATAGATCAGGTCATACCGGTTGCGTTCGATCATTTCTTCGGGCGTTTCGGCATAACCGAACTGTACCATTCCCCAGCTGGTGAGCCCCGGCCGGGCTTTAAGTACATATTTGTAAGAGGGAAAACTTTTTACGATCTGGTCAATAAAATATGCCCGTTCCGGCCGGGGGCCTACCAGGCTCATATCTCCTTTAAGGATATTCCAGAGCTGGGGCAACTCGTCGAGACGCCATTTCCGCATAATCTTTCCCCAGCGGGTGATGCGCGGATCATTTTTTGAGGAAAGCAGGGGCGTGCCTGTTTCTGCGCCGGTTATCATCGACCGGAACTTGTACAGCATAAAAGGTTTTCCTTTGTAGCCGATCCGCTCCTGCTTATAAATAACGGGCCCCGGGCTGCTGAGCTTTACGCGCAGGGCCACAAAAAGATAGAGCGGGGATAACAGGATCATACCACAGAAAGCGCAGGCTACATCCAGTACCTGTTTGATATTCGACTGCCAGTTGCTGAGGAGCGTATTGGGGATGTTTACCAGACCACCGCCCAATGCACTGCTGATCTTTACAGAGCCGGAGAGGATGTCGAGGGTTTTGGGAACAAGGTTGATCTCAACGTCTTTTTCGCTGAGCCGGGCAAGTACGTCTTCAACCGGCAGGGAGTGTGATGACCCGTTTTTATTAATGATCACCATTTTTACGTTGCGCTCGGCAATGATCGTTTCAAGGGCTGCCAGTGAACCGAGCCGGGGCAGGATAATCCCGTCGGGTTGGGGAGCCGGTGCAGGTTCAATGTAACCGATATAATGGAAAGCCGCCTCAGACAATCCCTTTCCCGTACTGGCAACAATGCTGTTTACTGATGACGCTTCGCTGAGCAGCAATGTATTGAAAACAACGGTCCTGTTGCTGATCTGGTGTTTTACCACGGCCAGAAGAACCCCCCGGAAAAGGCAGGTAATCGTACAGTGCAAAAAAATAAGGCGGAACAATAAATGCAGGATGCCGATATATAAATGGTATTTTAATTCCGGGAAAATAAAAATGAGGGCTGCGCTTCCTATAAAGGAGCAGACAAGTGTGACCAGGAATTCCTCGGCCCTCGATTTTTTATAAAGATTATTGTAGCTGCCGGCCAGCGTAAATAAAAGCAGCCACAATACCGGAACAATAAACAACGTAACCAGCCAGTCTGCCGATCCCAGGTTCCCGGGCCCCCGGCGGAGCAGACTGATAAAGATCAGCCAGGATAAAGCAGCACCCGCATAATCCGCCAGCAGGTACCAGGAGGCGGAAATGCTTTTAGGATTGTTCACTAATTCTTTATTGTATTATTGCCAATTTTTTCAAGTATCTGGTGTGCGACGTCCATCGCTTTTAACCCGTCAATCTCCGATACGACCGTTTGTGTATTGTTAAGGATGGCATCCCGGAACTCCTCGAGTTCTTTTTTAATAGCATTCACTTCCGGAACCGCCGGGTTTGCCATCGCAATGGTTTTTTTACCGCCCGGGGTGTCAATATCAAAAGCAAATAAGTTGGCATCGCCAGCCTCCTTCAGCTTGATGATCTCGGTCTTTTTATTCAGAAAGTCGATCCCGATATAAGCGTCCTTCTGGAACAACCGCATTTTCCTCATTTTTTTCATAGAGATGCGGCTGGAGGTGAGGTTGGCTACACAGCCGTTATCGAATTCGATCCGGACGTTTGCAATGTCCGGCGTTTCGGTAAGCACAGCTACTCCACTGGCGGATATGCGCTTGACATCGCTTTTTACAATGCTCAGGATGATATCAATATCGTGGATCATAAGGTCCAGGATCACACTCACTTCTGTACCCCTGGGATTGAATTGGGCCAGGCGGTGTACCTCAATAAACATGGGTTTCAGTGCTACCTCCTTCAGTGCAAGAAAGGCCGGGTTAAAACGTTCAACATGCCCTACCTGCAATTTGATGTTGGATTCCTTCGCCAGTTTAACCAGCTCCCGTGCCTCATCCATTGTGTCGGCAAAGGGTTTTTCCACGAATACATGGCGTCCCAGTTTGATGGCCTTTTCGCACCACTGGTAATGAAAGGTTGTCGGCGTTACAATATCGATCGCATCGCAAAGCTCCAGGAACGCATCGGCGTCAAAAAAGCGCGGGATCTTATATTTTTCGATCACTTCATTTGCCGTTTCCTCGTTCGGGTCATAAAAACCCACGACTTCAACACCTTCAATCTCGAGCCAGTTGTTCAGATGAAATTTCCCCAGATGGCCCACGCCAACGATCCCTATTTTTAGCATATACATATTTATATGTTCAAAGATAATTGAATGCGCTTACTCATACATACTATATTTCAGCGATTACGCTCCAACCCGGGGTATGGATCGCTAATGTTTTTTCCTCATTCTGTTCGCCGTCATCAACCGGTTCTTTTTAATTCCGGTAATGATCCCGTTCTCAAAAATATTGCTGTAGGGGTGGTGCTTTTCAAGTACAGTTGCTGAGCTGATGCCCGGTAAATAACAAAGCAGACTGGTATTATAAAATAAGCGTTTGGGTGCTTTGATAATTCTTTTGTTGAGGTTGTTGTACAGGGGTAGCATAAATAATGTAGCTGCTGCTTGCTGATTGTAAAGTTGGGAATAAAAAAGCGGTACTGAAAACCAGTACCGCCTGTTGACCCATAAGGATTCGAACCTTAACTGACTGAACCAAAATCAGTAGTGCTACCGTTACACCATGGGTCAATCCTACCTTTATGCTGACGGGTGTCAGATTTGGGATTGCAAATATAGGCAATCTCATTGTTGTAACAATACGTTTTATGATATTTTTTTTGTTTTTTTTATTTTATCGGCGGATTTGATACCTGGGCTGGTTTATTGAAACTTAATCAGTTAAATTTGTTTCTATTCAATTCATCTTTAAAACGATTATATGAAAGTTACTGTAGTAGGTGCCGGAGCGGTTGGAGCTACCTGTGCTGATAACATTGCCAGAAAAGAATTGGCATCTGAATTGGTTTTGCTGGACATTAAAGAGGGGGTGGCTGAGGGTAAAGCCATTGATATGATGCAAACTGCAGCATTGCTGGGGTTTGATACCAAGATCAAAGGCGTTACCAATGATTATGCGGCCACCGAACATTCGGATGTGGTGGTGATTACCTCAGGGTTGCCACGTAAGCCGGGCATGACAAGGGAAGAGCTGATTGGTGTAAATGCGGGTATTGTCAAAAGCGTTACTGAAAACATTCTGAAATACTCGCCTGATACGATCCTTATAGTGGTATCGAACCCCATGGATACCATGAACTATCTTACCCTTCAGACTTCGGGTCTGCCCAAGAACAGGGTACTGGGGATGGGAGGTGCGTTGGATTCTGCGCGGTTCCGGTATTACCTGAGCCAGGAACTGGGCTGTTCACCCGCGGACCTGAATGCAGTAGTAGTCGGCGGACATGGAGATACGACCATGATCCCGCTGATCCGGCATGCTACCTGGAACAGTACGCCGGTTACGAATTTCCTGACGAAGGAGCAGCAGGACAAAATTGTTGCCGCTACCATGGTCGGTGGCGCCACGCTGACAAAACTGATTGGTACCTCTGCCTGGTATGCCCCCGGTGCGGGAACGGCTGCCATGGTTGAAAGTATTTTGCGGGATGAGAAAAAACTGATCTCCTGCGGTGTGGCCCTGGAAGGGGAATACGGACAGCAGGATATTTCACTGGTGGTGCCGGTGATCCTGGGCCGCAACGGATGGGAGCGGATCATTGATTTTAAACTGTCGGACGAAGAACAGGCTGCCTTTAACAAAAGTGCAGATGCTGTCCGTAATATGAATGATGTACTGAAAACGCTTTAGGTTTTTCCCTGTTAATTTTGAGGCCCGGTTCAGCAACTGAACCGGGCCTTTTTTCCGGTTAGGATTACATCCCCCGATCTGTTATGGGGTTTAAACATGGGTTTAAAAAAGGATATAGAGAGAAGGGGCATGAGAATAACAGGGAAAAAAAGTATATTCACGATACGTTCTGAGCTCCGCTCATATTGGCTCAGCTAAATAGTAGCTTTATGAAATCAAAATTTTCTTTTCTTCTTGCGCTTGCCTTTTGGGTACAGGCTGTTGCTGCCCAGCAGTTTCAACCGGTGTTTGATGTGAAAGAGTATGCAGCATTTCTGTCGATGGCGCACTATGAAAGCAGCGTACCGGATAAAGCAGCACGGGCAAAAGAGAAAGACCCTTATAAGCTGGTATATAAATCGCCGGAAATGGGAATGAAAAACCTGTGGTGGCTGTATACAAACGAATATAACCAGGCGGTGATCGTGATCCGTGGAACGGTGGGAGATATGGCGAGCTGGATGGAGAACTACTATTGCCCGATGATCGCGGCAACAGGGTCGTTGCAGCTGAATGCCTCAACAAAATTTGATTATAAACTGGCGGAGAGCAAAGACGCCTATGTACACGCCGGCTGGACCATTGGAATGGCCTACCTGGTTACGGATATGATGCCGAAAATTAAAGAATTGTATCAAAAAGGAGTGCGCGACTTTTTTATTTTCGGACACAGCCAGGGAGGGGTTTTGAGTTACCTGGTAAGCTCTTATTTTTATTACCGGCGTAAAGCGGGGGCACTGCCGGCGGATATCCGGTTCAAAACCTATAGCAGTGCGGCACCCAAGCCGGGTAATATGCAGTATGTATATGATTTCGATTTTATCAATAAGGGAGGCTGGGCCTATTCGGTCCTGAATGCCGCAGACTGGGTACCGGAAACACCGTACAGCATTCAGCGGGTTTCGGATATGAACGCAGTGAACCCGATCATTGATATTCCCGGCACGTTAAAAAAACAAAAATTTTTCCTGCGCCTGGTGGGCAATATGTATTACGGCAAGCTGAACCGGAGCACAAAAAAGGCTCAGAAAGCATATACAAAGATCCTTGGGCATAAGCTTTATAAACTGGCGATAAAGAAAGTGTTGCCGGATCTGAAAGAGCCGGAATACGTGCCGTCGATGAGTTATATGCGGGCGGGCACACCAGTGATCCTGATGCCGGATGCTGCATACTACCAGAAATTTGGTACGAATACTGCTGATAAATTTGCCCATCATCATTTTGCCCCCTACCTCTATTTATTGCAGCAGCAATATGGGAAGTAGTATGTTTTCCCATCTGGGAATGGAACATTATTTCCGGCTGACGCAAGAAAAGCTTATATAAATGTGTTTATGAATCTTCTTCGATTAACGCGTGTTGGGCTTGGAGATAAGCGACTGTTTATTAAAGTAATTCCGCTAGTCCTCATCAACATTGTATGGTTGAGCAGCAGTGCATCGGGCCAAAGAGACACCGTTCAATATTTTAGCAAAGATAATTATCCGATGCGTTCTTTGTGCTCGAAAACCCTTGTGTTAGGCACGGATGGAGTGTTTTTTCAGGAAAGAGGATGTGAAGAACGTTCCATCGTTTCCTTTGGTAAATATACACGGGGACAAGATGGGGTGACGAGCTTTCATTTTATCCCTTTTGATTCCATTAAACTATTGAGAACGGTTTCATTTAAACCAGGCAATGCCGATAAAACGATAGATACTGTTAAACTACTTACCCTGGAAGGCGATACGCTGAGCTCCGCTCTCATTGATTTCGACGGGTTCACAGATGCGTTATCTAATAAGATGCAGCGATGGTTTTTAATGACCGGGGATCATTGGGACACTATTGGAATTAACTATGATCAGCTGAAAGCATTTTATAAAGAAACATATTTAAAAGAATTGCCAGGTCTTTACAAAGGCAGTACAATTATTGTACAGGTAAATATTCCGCACATATTTTTCTATTACGGACAATGGGATATAGAATCGCCTGAAGATTTTCAGCTACTTCGCAGGCCGTTTGGCTTGTACAGCCCGGATGGGCGGCACCGCGTTTACTCGTTAAGTCGCTAAGGTCAACGCTGATCTGTTTTAAATAGGTTTCCCGGATCACTTTTTCGTGAGTTGCCGTTTTTTAAAAAAGATAATAGACATGGCTGCTAATTACAGGGATTACAGAGTCCCTTATCTTACCTGTCTCATCAAGTGAAACAAGCGTTGCTGCTTCATTGGAAAAGGGCAGCCGATCACACAACAAACCCAGCATCACCTCAGGATCTATTAATATATGGAATATCAGGAAACACGTATAAAGAATTGAATATAAATAAGGAATTAAACTACTTCTCCAGCTTGTAACACCAGCGGAACAGTTTGCCTTCAAAATCAAAAGGGGTGGTAGCCCGGGTAATGTCTTTTATGTGGCCGGTTTGAAGCCTGTCCCTGTCCAGCATGAACTTCCGTGCATTGGTACTAAAGTACAGGATACCGCCAGGGGACAGGATGCGCAGGCAATCATTGACCAGGGATACGTGGTCCCGCTGAATGTCCAGTATATCATCCATCCGTTTGCTGTTGCTGAAAGTAGGCGGATCCATTACAATAAGATCATAGGTGTTTGCCGGAACCTCCTTTATGTATTGAAGGACATCTGCCTGAACAAATGAATAGCCGGGCTGCTCCAGTGCGTTCAGCTGCATATTCCGCTCTGCCCATTGTGTATAAGTGTGGGAAAGATCCACCGTGGTAATAGCCGCAGCCCTTCCGGCAGCAGCATAAACGGAGAAGGAGCCTGTATAAGCAAACAGGTTCAATACCCGTTTTCCCGCACTTTCCTCCATTACCATTTTACGGGTAATGCGGTGATCGAGGAAAAGCCCTGTATCCAGGTAATCCTCAAGGTTCACAATAAATTTAAGCCCGTGTTCCTGTACAATGATCTCATGTTGGGTAATATCGGTTTTCTGGTATTGTCCCTGGCGGCCGGCTTTACGCTGGCGGAGTTTAACGTGCGCTTTTTCCGGAGCAATACCCGTTACCGCTGCAATTACCTCAATGGTTTGTTTAATCCATTGCCCGTGCAGGGTTTCATCCATGCCATGGTTCCGTTTGTATTCGGCTATATAGATGTGTGCCTCATACAATTCGATACAGACGGGGAATTCAGGAAGATCATGATCATAGATACGGTAACAGCTGATGCCCTGTTTCTGAGCCTGTTTGGAACGGTGCCGGTAAACTTTGGTTAACCGGTTATGGAACATGATAAACTTTTCTTCGTTCAAGTTTGATTTTTTTGCGAAATTAGCCTTTTACAGGAATGCAATACGCAATTGTTGATATTGAAACAACCGGCTCTTATGCTGCTGCCAGCGGCATTACGGAGATCAGTATACAGGTATTGGATGAAGAAGGGATTGTCATGGACCGTTTTGAAAGCCTGGTAAACCCGGTACAGCAGATCCCCGGCTATATACAGGCGCTTACGGGGATCAGCAATGAAATGGTGGAGCAGGCGCCTCTCTTTGAAGCCATAGCAGCCGAAGTGTACCAATTACTGCAGGACCGGGTTTTTGTAGCCCATAGCGTAAATTTCGATTATTCTTTTGTAAAGAGCCAGTTATCCTATTGCGGGTACGAACTCGATACCCACAAGCTTTGCACGGTACGTTTAAGCCGGAAGATCCTGCCCGGGCACGCATCTTATAGCCTGGGCAGGCTTTGTGAAGCGTTGGGGATCACGCATTCCAATAAGCACAGGGCCGGGGGGGATGCGGATGCCACGGTAACCCTGTTTCAGCTGCTGCTGAAGAACGACACCGAGCAACATATACTCCGGAGTCTTAAAAGAACATCGAAAGAACAGGCGCTGCCCCCCAATGTACCCCGGTCGGAATTTGAGCAGCTGCCCTATACCCCCGGCGTGTATTATTTTCATGATGATAAAGGAAAGATCGTATATGTAGGCAAGGCGAAAAATATCCGCTACCGGGTCAGCAGTCATTTCAGTAACAATTCTACCGGGCGGCAGAAACAGAATTTCATGCGTCATGTATATCACATCAGTTACGAAGAGTGTGGTACAGAGTTGATGGCTGCTGTAAAGGAATCAACGGAGATCAAACGGCTCTGGCCCCGTTTTAATGCTTCGCAAAAAAGAAGGGAAGATCTGTATGGGATCATATCTTATGAGGACCAGAACGGTTATTTAAGACTGGGCGTTGACAAAACGGTACGGGGTAAAGTGCTGCTGAATTCGTTCCATCATATGGAGGGGGCCAAAGCATCGCTGCGGCAATTGGTGCAGGAATATGAGCTGTGCCCCCGTTTGTGTTTTATTGGCGAAGCCCTTTATGATGAAAAAATGCACCGGTTGCTCTGCCGTGGCGCCTGTGAAAAACGAGAGGCTCCTGATGTATATAACAGCCGGGTTCTGCAGGCCGTTGCCCAGCTGGAGAACCTTCCGTCATTTGCGATCGTTGATAAGGGTATTCATCATGATGAAAAGTCCTGCATCCTGGTTTGGAAAGGCAGCTTTTATGGCATGGGGTTTATTCCGGGGGATCTTCAGATCGAACGCCCCGAACAGCTGCGTGAAGAGGTAACGCCTTATAGGGAAAACAGTACCATTACCAACATGTTGTTTGCCTATGCAAAAAGATACCCCTCGAAAATTATCCGTTTTGAGCCGGCGAACCTGGCGGAATCTCATTAATTTTATGGCCCGTGATGTGAAGAGGCGCCCTGCCGTTGGAGTGCAGGGCACAGGAACGGGGAACGATCGCTTTGGTTACTGAAGGTGGCGCTGCATGGATCACGTAGTTAAAACTGTATAAAATATAAAATGAATATGATGGTTAAAAAAACGGCATTGCTGTTGCCCCTGGTATTACTGATGTTAGCATTTCAACCGGTTAAAAAAAAGAAAGTGATCTTTTTTGGAGATTCGATCACCCAGCAGGGAGCAGGCCCGGGGGGATATATTATGCGGATCGATAGTATGAGCAAGGCAGCGCACCTGGCCGATCAGTTTGAGTTTGTGGGCAAGGGCATTGGCGGCAATAAGGTATACGACCTGTTTCTCCGGTTTCAGCCGGATGTGCTGGATCAGAAACCGGATATTGTGCTGGTATATGTTGGCATCAATGACGTATGGCATAAAGCAATGGGAACGGGTACCGATTTTGACAAGTTTGGGAAATTCTACGACGCGATTATTTCCACGCTGAAGAAACAGGGGATACAGCCGGTCGTTTGTACGCCTTCTGTAATTGGCGAGTGGAATGACGGTACCAATCAGCAGGACGGTGATCTGAACCTGTATGCAAAATGGATCCGGGAGTATGCTGCTAAAAACGGGGTGCCATTGGTCGATCTCCGCAAGATATTCCTGGATTATTTGCAGCAGAACAACCCGGAAAATAAAGACCGGGGGATCCTGACAGTGGACCGTGTTCACTTAAATGAAAAAGGGAACCAGCTGGTAGCTGATGCTATGTGGAAGGTGATCAGGTCCCTGAAGTAAACTTCAGGAAACATAAAATAGCCTCCGGCGCTTCGGGGGGATTTTACATTAAAAAATCTCATTGGTCCCGCCGCTGCTCAATGGTCCTGTTACAGCCTGGAGATACGGATGCTTCATATTTTCAGTTCTGGTAAAGCGGTGGGTGCCTGAAATATTTTCCCGGCATAGAAAATTGTTACAAAATAAAAGCTCCCGGTTAAAGATCGGGAGCTTTTATTTTATGTTCTGAATGGGATCTTATATTTCCATTCCTATTGCTTCCGCCAGGTAATAGTTCTTTTTCCCTTTTTGTAATAAAATATAGCGGTTGTGCAACAGGTGGGTACGGGTAACCGGCAGCTGGATATCGTTTACTTTTTCGCGGTTAAGGCTGATGCCGCCGCCCTGGATCAGTTTCCGGGCTTCTCCTTTGCTTGAGGCTACCCCCGTGTCTGCCAGCAGCGAAATAATATCAATACCCTGTTCCAATGCAGCCCCGGGGATAGTGGCTTTTATAACGCCTTCAAGTCCTTCCAGGTCCTCAATGCTCATTTCGGACGCGGGCTTGCTTTGGTTGGCAAACAGCTTTTCGGTAGTAATGACGGCCTTTTCGTATTCCTGTGCTCCATGAACAAAGCAGGTGATCTCCCTGGCCAGTGTTTTTTGAAGAAGGCGCTCTGCGGGATTTTGTCCGTGCCGGCTGATGAGGTCGTTAATAACAGGCTCTTCCAGGAAAGTGAAGATCTTAATCCAGGATGCGGCATCTTCATCGCTGGTATTGAGCCAGAACTGGTAAAACTGGTAGGGGCTGGTCTTTTCCGGGTCCAGCCACACATTTCCTTTTTCGGTTTTCCCGAATTTGGTGCCGTCTGCTTTCCGGATCAGGGGGCAGGTAAAGGCAAATGCCTCTTTTCCCGCTTTGCGGCGTATGAACTCCGTACCGGTAGTGATATTACCCCACTGGTCGCTACCGCCCATCTGGAGCTTTACATTTTGCGTTGTATACAGGTGATAAAAATCAAAACCCTGCATCAGCTGGTAGGCAAACTCTGTATAGCTGATCCCTACTTCGCCTTCGAAGCGCTTTTTAACGCTGTCTTTGGCCATCATATAATTGACGGTAATATGCTTTCCCGCGTCTCTGAGGAATTCCAGGAAGCTGATGCCCTTAAACCAGTCGTAGTTATTGACCATGATGGCCGCGTTGGGGTTCGCCGGTGAAAAATCCAGGTATCTTTCCAGCTGCTGTTTGATACCCGCCACGTTTGCTGCGAGGGTTGTTTCATTGAGCAGGTTCCGTTCCTCACTTTTGCCGCTGGGATCACCGATCATACCGGTGGCGCCTCCTACAAGGGCCACCGGGCGGTGTCCTGCTTTTTGCAGGTGCACCAGGAGCAGGATGGGTACCAGGCTCCCGATATGCAGGCTGGTGGCGGTGGGATCAAAACCAATATATCCTGTGGTCATTTCCTTCTCCAGCTGCGCTTCGGTGCCGGGGATAATGTCCTGGATCATGCCTCTCCATCTCAGTTCTGATATTATATTCATAATCTATAGCCCTTTAATAAAGGCTGCAAAGGTACGCTATCTGTCTTTAAGAATGTGCGTTCCCGGGCTGTATAACATTTTTTCTTCCATCCTTTTTGCGGCCCTGTGTTCCTGCCAACAGCAGGAGGAACGTAAAAAATAATGCAGCGGTCAGGATGTGGTTTTACCCGGTTGAACGAATAAATGATAGCACTGATCTAAAAACCGATGTTTGTAAGTGCTTTATGCCTAATTTCGTTGCGGATAATTGTACTTATTGGAAAATTGTGGACCCTAAACTTAATCTGATAGAATGAAAGCATTGAAACCATGCTTTTTACTGCTGTTTTTGCTGGTGACCCTTGTTTCGGAGGCCCAGTTCCGGAAATATTCCAATGAATTCCTGAATATTGGCGCCGGCGCCCGGGGGCTGGGTATGGGCAGCGCCCAGGTAGCAACGGTTGCAGATGGTACTGCCGGCTACTGGAACCCCGCAGGTCTGGTAAATGTGCAGGACAACATTCAGCTGAACCTGATGCACGCCGAATACTTTGCTGGTATCGGCAAATATGACTATCTCAGTATGGCATTGCCTACAACCAGCTCCAAACGGACACTGGGTATCACGGCCCTCCGGTTTGCGGTGGACGATATCATGAATACATTGTTCCTGGTAGAGCCGGACGGATCGCTCAATTATAATAATATTAAATCCTTTTCCTCTGCAGATTACGGGTTCCTTTTGTCTTATGCTCAGAACCTGAAACGTACGGAAAAGAAAAGCGTCAATTTTGGCATTAATGCCAAAGTGATCCACCGGAGCGTGGGCAGCTTTGCCAAGGCCTGGGGATTTGGACTGGATGCAGGGCTGCAGTTTGTGCAGGACCGGTGGCGGTTCGGGATCGTGGGCAGGGATATTACAACAACGTTCAACAGCTGGGCCTTTAATTTTACAGAAGAAGAAAAGGAAGCACTCTACCTTGCCAAAAATGATATTCCTGTAAAATCGACTGAAATGACTTCCCCGCGTTTAATACTGGGTGGTGCCCGTGTATTTCCATTTGGCAAAAGATCCGGGCTTTTGGCTGAAGCAAACCTGGATCTGACGTTCGACGGGAAGCGGAATACCGTAGTAAGCGGCGATCCGGTCAGTATTGATCCTAAACTGGGACTTGAGTATAACTACAGGGATGTTATTTTTATACGGGGCGGGGTCAACAATTTTCAGAAGGGACTTGCGGATGGTGATACCGTGAACCAGAAAAGAGTGTGGATCTTTCAGCCAAGCATTGGCGTCGGGTTTCGGGTGCAATCCTTCATGATCGATTATGCGTTCACGAACCTGGCCAACCAGTCGAACCCGCTGTTTACGCATGTGTTCTCCCTTAAAATGGATGTCCGGAGAAAAAGAAACCAAAATTAATACGTGGCAACGAATGAAAAAACTGCTCACTATAGGATTGCTGATCTTTTCAATTGCTGCAGGTGCGCAGCAGTTCGGTAATGAGTGGATCGACTATAGCAAAACCTATTATAAGTTTAAAATAGCCGCAAACGGTTTATATCGCATTCCTGCGGCAACGCTTGCTGCGGCCAACCTGGGGACGGTGGATGCAGCTCATTTTCAATTATGGCGCAATGGGGTGGAAGTACCGCTCTACACTTCTTCAGGATCGGGCGCACTGGGTGCGGGTGGTTATATTGAGTTCTGGGGACAGATGAATGACGGTAAGGTGGATAATGCCCTATACCGGTTGCCGGAGCAGCAGCTTTCCGATGCCAAAAGCCTCTTTACAGATTCCTCAGCCTACTTTTTGACCGTAAACCCGGCAGGGGGTAATAAACGGCTGAGTATTGTCTCCGCGAATATACCGGCGGGGGCCACGCCCGAGCCTTATTTTATATACCGGGCTGATACAAGTTTTAGCGAGCAGATCCATTTAGGCCGGCCAGAAGGCTCCGGTACCGGTATCCTGTACGTGGCCTCTATTGAAGAGGGAGAGGGCTGGGCTTCTGCTGATATCAGTGAAGGACAGTCCAGGAGTTTCCAAAGGAATCTTTATGCCTATACTGGCACAGGAGCGCCTGATGCTACGGTGCAGATGAACGTTGCAGGCAATAATGCAGCTACCAGGAAGGCGCAGCTTACCGTAAACGGGAACCTGGTCTTTGACCAGCCGCTGGTGAATTTTGATTACGCAAAATTGTCCAGGACAATGCCGGCGGGCATGCTCACCGGGGGAGCAGAGGGTTTTGTGATCACCAATGCTGCCACGGTTTCCAGCCGTATGCGGGTAGCCTCCGTTGGGGTTACTTACGCACGTAAATTTGATTTTGGTGGCGCGGCCAACTTCGCGTTCACGCTGCCCGCCCGCAGTTCAGGATATTACCTGGAGATCTCTAATTTTAATTTTTCCGGTGGCGCCCCCGTTCTCTACGACAAAGCTAATGGGCGCCGTTATGCTGTTGATGCAACCAATCCCTTGCTGTTAAAAGTGTTTTTACCTGCTGCCGGGCAAACACAGGACCTGGTGCTTGTAAGCCAGGCCGCGGCAAATATCCGGCAGGTGTCTGCCCTGGAGTCGCGGACCTTTGTCAACTATAGTACAGCGCAAAACCAGGGTAATTATTTAATGATCACGAATAGTGCACTGCTTTCCGGCGGCGACGGTTCACGGCCTGTAGACGATTACCGCGATTACCGTGCTTCTGCAGCTGGTGGCGGGTACAACGCAAAGATCTACCTGGTCGATCAGCTCACCGACCAGTTTGCCTACGGGATCCAGTATCACCCTTTATTGGTGCGGAACTTTTTACGGTTTGCCCGCAGCAAATTTTCGCAGCAGCCAGGGCAGGCTTTTCTTATCGGTAAAGGCGTTTCCTATGTTTCGTCGAGAGTATATCCCACCAATGAGCTGGCTCCGCAATTAGCACAGCTGAACCTGGTACCTACATTTGGGTACCCGGCATCCGATGTATTGCTGGCGGCAGAGGGGAGCAGCTCGCAACCGCTTACTCCCATCGGGCGGCTGTCGGTAGTAAATGGGAACGAGATCTCCGTTTATTTGGAAAAGATCAAACAGTATGAGCAGCATCTGGCATCCACGCCGCCCGGTATCGATGAAAGTGCCTGGAAAAAAGCGGTCATCCACATTGTAGGTGCCAGCGATCAGTCTACACAGGATCTTCTCGGAAGTTTGTTGGGACTGCATCAAAAAATTATTGAGGACACCCTTTCCGGGATGAATGTAGAGAATATTATTCCCTCGACTGTTAATCAGGGACAACAATTAACGGAGCGTTTGGCAAACAGGATTAATAATGGGGCATCACTTCTGACGTATTTTGGCCATTCTTCTGCAACAACACTGGGGTTTAATATGGAAGACCCTGCCAGCTATTCCAATTCCGGTAAATACCCAGTGTTTAATATGATGGGGTGTAACGTGGGCGATATTTTCGGCTATAGCACTTCCCGGCTGTCGACCCTGGAAACGGTTTCAGAAAAATATGTTCTGGCAAAAGACAGGGGCAGTATCGGTATGATGGCCGGTACCAGCCTGGGTTATATTTCCACGCTCGATATCTACAATACAAGATTCTATACTCTTTTAGCGCAAAAAGATTATGGAAAAACACTTGGTGAGCTGATGGTACATGCGATTGCCGAAGTGTATAAACGGCCCAGCGGCGAGAACGATTTCCTGCAAAGGGCGCAGTGCGAAGAATATACATTGAACGGGGACCCGGCCATCCGTTTATACCAGTTTGACAAACCGGATTATGCGGTTGAGGATGCATCGGTAAGTATTGCCCCCAGTTTTATTTCAGTAGCGGAAACAAATTTTACTGTAAAGGCCCGGATCAACAATCTTGGAAAAGCGATTAACAAAGCCGTAATTGTTGAGTTGAGGCGGACTTTGCCCGATGGTTCTTCGTCTGTATTTAAAAGAGATACGCTTTCTCCGATCCACTTTGCTGATTCGCTGCAATATACCATACCGATCGACCCGGTAAAACATAAGGGGCAGAATAAGATCACGATCTCCATTGATCCGGAAAATACGATTGCAGAGCTGAATAAGGGCAATAATGTTATAGTAAAGGATGTTTATATATATCAGGATGAGATCCGCCCGGTTTATCCATATGATTATGCTATAGTCAACAAGCAAAATATCGTTTTTGCAGCGTCAACAGCGGACCCCTTTGCACAGGCTAAGCAATACATTATGGAATTGGATACCACAAGATTATTTAATTCCCCCGCTAAAATAATATTGAATAAAACAATCGTAGGAGGGTTGGTTGAGTTTCAGCCATCGGTTACTTTTCAAAATGATATGGTCTATTACTGGAGAGTTGCAGATACTCCACCAGCAAATGAAGAACCACATTGGAACTATGCGTCATTTATTTATACGAACGGAACCCAGGAAGGCGCTAGCCAGTCTCATTACCATCAGTTGTTGGAATCCGATTTTTCGGGAATTCAGCTGGCTGCCGATCGCCGATATTATTTTGATTCTACACTTTCTTCAATTGGTGTAAACACAGGAATGTACCCGGCTAACGGACAAACTACTGCCTGGCAGCTGACTGTTGCAGATGTTATTACCCAAAGAGGATTATTATCTCCGGTTCAGGGAGAAACGATTCGTTTCTATGTGGTGAACAATAGGAATATGAAAGTGATAGAAAATGAAGATCTAGGTAGCTCAGGAAGATATGGTAGCAGAAGACCTATTGGTGTTAATGGAACGGTTACTCCCACCTTTTTTGAATTTGATTTAACGACCATTAATGGACGAAATAGTGCAATGAATTTCGTTGATTCTATACCTGCAGAGTACTATATTGTTTTGGCAAATAGTTCGGTTGAGTCTAATTCATTACCCGGAATCTGGATGGGGGATACATTATTCAATGGGGCCGGCAAGTCGTTGTACCACAAATTAAAAGCGCTTGGTTTTGCGCATATTGATGAAATCAATAAAACCTCCAAATACGTTTTCTTTTTTCAAAATAAAACAGGAAAGGTTATCGGGGAAGCCTTTAGCCAACAACCAGGAGAGATCGTTTCTCAGACGGTCCGGGTAAAAACCCTGAATGCGTCAGGAGTCATCAGTTCTCCTATATTTGGACCTGCTAAGAAATGGCAGTCATTAATATGGGAAGGAACGAGCCAGGACAGCCCTAATTCAGATAATGTCAAACTGGAGGTTGTTGGTATTGATAAAGATGGAAAGGGGGTATCATTAATGAATGATATTGCGCCAGTCAAAAGCGTTGTGGATATTTCTGCAATTGATGCCCGTTTATACCCGGGCTTAAGGTTTATATTACATATTTCTGATACTGTAAATTATACTCCTTACCAGCTTAAGGACCTGAAAGTGTACTATACTCCTGTTCCAGAAGGGACTATCGCACCAGGCTTGTACTTTTCAGCAAAAGATACCCTTGATCCGGGAGAACCATTAAATCTTGGGATCGCGTTTAAAAATGTGAGCAATTCTGCTTTTGATAGTGTGAATGTAAAGCTTAGTATCCGGAACCAAAATAACATTGAGACAGTTATTCCGGTTTTGAAGCAAAAACAACTCTTAGCGGGTGATACAATTAAACTGATCGTTCCTCTGGATACGAAAAAGTTCCTGGGAAAGAACACGGTTTTTTTGGAGTTTAATCCTAATAATGCGCCGTTAGAACAATATCATTTTAATAACTTCTTTTATAAAGATATTTATGTTAGGAGTGATTCTGTCAACCCATATATCGATGTGACGTTTGATGGAACCCATATCCTAAACAAGGATATTGTTTCTGCCAAACCGGATATCCTGGTAAAACTGACAGATGATGCCAAGTGGCTGCTGCTGGATAACCCGGACCTGATAAAAGTGCAATTGATTGATAAGACCAGAGATATTACATATAATTACAAAGTAGGTACAGATACGCTTCGGTTTACCCCGGCCGGCCAGAGCGACGGAAATATGGCTATGATGAATTTTAAACCGCATATGGATGACGGGGACTATGAGTTGGCTATTGCTGCAAAGGATAAGAGTGGCAATGCATCCGGCCAGGTGCAGTATCGCGTTGGGTTCCAGGTGATCAATAAGCCGATGATCTCCAATATGCTGAATTATCCCAATCCGTTTACAACAGCTACTGCTTTCGTGTTTACTCTGACAGGTTCTGAAGTGCCCCAGAATATCCGGATCCAGATTCTTACGATCACGGGTAAAATCGTAAGAGAGATCACGCAGGCGGAATTAGGACCATTGCGTATTGGAAGAAATATTACGGAGTTCAGATGGGATGGAACGGACCAATACGGACAAAAGGTTGCCAACGGGGTATACCTGTACCGGGTTATTACAAACCTGAACGGGAAGTCGCTGGAAAAATACAAGGCAAAGGATGACAATACGGATAAGTACTTCAATAAAGGTTATGGCAAGATGTATTTTATGCGGTAGATATGGCCAGTATATCTAAATCGATTTATTTCCCGCAGCTTGATGTGTTAAGGGGGATCGCTTTTCTGTTGATTTTCTTTTTTCATGCGTGGCATCCCGAAAATGGAAGCCAGGAGGGGATTTCTTTCCTGTCTTTTTTGCACACGCAGTTTTGGATGGGGATTGAGATCTTTTTTATCCTCTCGTCATTTTTGCTTACACTATTGGGGCTATATGAATATGAAGCTACCGGCAGGTTTTCTTTGCTGAAATTTTTTACCCGCCGGGTGCTGCGAATATGGCCACTCTATTTTGCTTTTTTGGCTGTTGCTTTTTTCGTTTTAAAACCGGTATCTACACATTTTGGAGATCGGCTCACTTTGCCGGCCCCACTGTTTTATGTGCTGTTTATTTCCAATTTTTATGCTCCAGACCATGTCTTTTTTCTTCGGATATTGTGGTCCATTTCTGTGGAAGAACAATTTTATGTGATCCTAGGGTTCGCCCTGAAACTACTCCATAGAAAACTATCGATTATTTTTGTAATTTTGCTTTTCACTGGTGTGGGATTTATTCTTTTCAGTTTTCATGAAAAGAAGAGTTCTTATTTTAGTACGCTCAATTACTTCCTTGATTTTTCGGTGGGTGGTCTTACCGCAATTGTATATAAACGTTTCAAATGTAAAATTGGTAATTTCTTTGATAGGCTACCATCGCTCTGGCTCAATGTTTTCTATTGCTATATTCCTTTTCAGCTTGTATTGTTTTATATGGTTAACAGCAACCAGGGTGATTTTTATCTGAATTTTTCTAACAGATGCTTAATTGTTATTTATACAGGATTGTTTATTCTCGAACGATTAAGTAATAAGAGAAGGTGGGTATTATTCAGTGTGGGACGCAGGTTTTTAATATTTACGGGAAAGATATCGTACGGACTATATGTATTTCATGGTCTGGCTATTTCTATTACGAGCATTTTTATAGTTAAACTTTTAGCCTGTCAGAACAACGTCATATTAATTTTGATTAGCCTTTGCATAACTTACACACTGGCAGTGTTAAGCTTCTACTTTTTTGAGGCCTATTTTTTAAGATTGAAATCTCGAATAAAAAGTGGGTAACTTATATGCTGAGATTTATATGACGTATTAATCCAATGTTCGGCTCCTCAAAATATACTTGCCGATCACATCAAACTCGAGGTTAACGGCGGCTCCTTTTTGCAATTGCCCCATATTGGTATGGGCCAGGGTGTAGGGGATGATAGCAACAGTAAAAGTTGTTCCGGTTACATCAAATACTGTAAGGCTGATGCCGTTCAGGCTGATGGATCCTTTTTCGATCACCATCGGGGCAAATTTCCGGTCAAATTCGATAGTGTATTCCGTGCTGCCCTCCCTGGGTACTATATCCCTGCAAATGGCCTTGCCGTCTACATGTCCCTGCACAATATGCCCGTCAAGACGGCCATTCATCAACATACAACGCTCCAGGTTTACAAGGGTGCCCGCCTGCCAGTGGCCCAGGTTGCTTACCTCCAGCGTTTCTGCTATGGCGGTAACCTGGTGCCGGTCTTCTTCAACGGCTTCTACGGTAAGACATACTCCGTTGTGACTGATGCTCTGATCCACTTTCAGCTCTTTTGAAACCGTGCTCCCGATCCAGAATGTGATATTTTTGCCGTTCTCATGCCGGGAAATAACCGTTCCCATCGCTTCAATGATTCCTGTAAACATGCTTCAAATTTCCGGGAAGAAATTTGAAATTTAATATTTGATAGTTGATATTTTTTTTCCTATTTTTGCATCCCGGTAAATAAGATCGGAATTAAAAACGACCGAAAGGAGGTATAAATATTTTATGTTAATTATTGATTCTAAAGACTGCGAAAACATTGACAAGGCTTTAAAGAAGTACAAGAAGAAATTCGAAAAGTCAAAGACTTTGTTGCAATTGCGTGAACGTCAGCATTTTACAAAGCCTTCTGTGAAGAGCCGTGGCCAGCGTTTAAAAGCAATTTACAAGCAGCAGATCGCCAGCGGTAAAATAGAATTATAAAATAGCTGATATTTTATATAATATTGTAACCTCGGGAGTTTTCCTGAGGTTTTTTTATGCCTGAACTTTTACCCGATCATATTGAATCGTTTACCCGCTACCTGAGGTTCGAAAAAAGGTATTCCCAACATACAGTAACGGCGTACTCCACAGATCTGCGGGAGTTTTGCATTTTTATCAGCGAAACTTACGGTAAATTGCCGCTGGGCGCGGTAGATTTTGGTTGTGTCCGGAGCTGGCTGGCGGATTTAATGGGAGCAGGGATCACACCCAGGAGCATCAACCGGAAGATCTCCACCCTGAAATCCTTTTTTAAATACCATATAAAGATGGGGGTAATCGGGGAAAATCCCATGTTCCGGGTTGTTGCTCCCAAAACCAGCAAGCGGCTGCCCAGTTTTGTGAATGAGCAGGACATGAAGAGCCTGAACGAAACGCTTGTACTGGCAACGGAAGACTGGAAAAGCCTGAATGCAAAAATGCTCATCCAGCTTTTTTACGGAACGGGGATGCGTTTAAGTGAACTTATCCAGCTGAAAGGAAGCCAGGTGGACAGCTCCCGTGGGCAGGTTAAGGTATTGGGGAAAGGCAATAAAGAGCGGGTGCTGCCCCTCGATCCGGCCCTGATCAGCTCAATAAAAGAATATGATGCAGCGAAGCGGCAACAGTTTACCGATCTGCCCGATGAATTGCTGGTAACCGAAAAGGGCAAGAAGCTTTATCCTAAATATGCATACCTGCTGGTGAGGAAATATCTTTCTACGATTACCACACTGGATAAAAAAAGCCCGCATGTGCTCCGGCATACCTTTGCCACTCACTTAATGAATAATGGTGCGGAGATAAAGGCTGTAAAGGACCTGCTGGGGCATGCCAGCCTTGCCGCCACCCAGGTGTATACCCATAATTCCATTGAAAAACTGAAAGAAGAATACCGGAAGGCACATCCGAAAGCAGGCTGAAAAGCCCCCCCGGGAAAAGCAGTTAAATTCTCTTAAAAATTAGCATTTAATTTTGGGAATCGATATCTTTTTTACCTAACTTTAGGCTAAAGAGTTTTAGGTCTTTGACATAGGAAAATATCGATTATTCACTTTTAAATTCAACGATCATGAATGTGAACATTCAAACCGTTAATTTTAACGCAGATAGGAAGTTGATTGAATCAATCAACCACAAAATGGAAAAATTAGCTACCTTCCAGGATCGCATTATTGGTACGGATGTCTATTTGAAACTAGATAATATCGTACACAACATTAAAGACAAGATAGTAGAGATCAGGGTGCAGGTGCCGCGGCACAGTTTTTTTGTAAAAACCACCAGCAAATCTTTTGAAGAGTCGTTCGAAAATGCATTTGATTCATTAGTAAACCAGGTAAAAAGACGTAAAGAAAAATTGATCGCATAGATCATATAACTTATAAAAGAAAATAATTTAATTATCCAATATTTGTTCAGCCCCGCTACGGAAAACCGTAGCGGGGCTTTTATTTTTCAGGAGGGGCTGATAATAACAAATGATTAACCCCGCCCGGTGCTGCTATTCTGAAGAAAAGCCCTCTTAATAACGATACATGAGTTGATTACGTATTATAAACTACAGAATGTTAGTTATTTAAGCATTATTTTTTGCTCTTTTTAGGATAGTTTGGCACAGTTTTATATTATATCAAATAGATTTTTAATTCGGACTTTTAAAACGTATCTACTATGATGAAGAAAATTATACCATTTGCAGTTATTGCTATTATGATATTGGCGGTAGCCTGCCGCAATACGAAGAAAGAAGACAGCACAGGCGCTATACCGGTGCAGGACACGTTGGGCCTGGCAGAGTACCAGAAATGGAAAATGGAAAATGAAGTACGCAACCGTTTGCAGCAGGAGCAGCAGATGGAAAATACCGCGGCACCGGCAGCAGCTGCCCGTTCATCCGCTTCAAGTTCCCGGAGCAGCTCCAGAAGCAGCAGCAGCCGGGGCACTACATACAGGAGCGGGGGTGGAGATGGAAATTATGAATCCGGATCCTCCGGTACTGTAGCCCAGGCGCCCGCTCCCCAGAAACGGAAGGGAATGAGCCATACCGCTAAAGGAGCAATTGTAGGAGCCGCGTCCGGCGCCATTATCGGTGCAGTGGCTAACCGCAAGAACCGTTTGGGTGGTGGTGTTGTCGGAGGTGTTATCGGGGCTGCAACGGGCGCCGGGGTAGGTGCTATTGTTGATAAAAAACAGCGGCAACGCGACGGCTATTAAAGGTCTTTCATAATATTAAGGAACGGTCCGGGGCGTTTATCCGGACCGTTCTATGTATGATACATTGTTGGCAGAGTATTTGTTTTATTAAGCTATTATTAATCCTGGAAAATAATTTAGAGCATGAAAAAAACATTAGGTTTTGTATTGGGTATCACCCTGCTGGCTGCGTGTAACAGCTCCGAGACACAGTCTTCGGAAAATACCGCCGATTCATCCGCTGCTGCTTTGGTTACTGTGGATACCAATGCGGTTGCACCTGTTGAAACGATCCGGTACAATGAAGGAGATGTGATACTGAAAGAAGGGAAGGTACTGGTGTATACCAACGGGAACTGGGTGGTTGCCGATAAGGAGGTTAAACTGGACAACGGCATTATTATTACTCCCGATGGTACTGTAAAAAGCAAAGAAGGGAAGGTTGTGGTACTGGAAGAAGGGGAATATATAAGCAAGTCGGGCAATTTCTTTGACCGTACCGGTCAGGCTGTTGAAAATGCCTGGGATAAAACAAAAGAAGGCGTGTCGAGGGGAGCCGGGGCTACCAAAGATGCAGCGCAAAAAGCGGCGGAAGCAACAAAAGAAGGAGTAGACAAGGGTGTGGAAGCTACCAAAGATGCAGCACAGAAAACCGGCGAGGCTATCAAGAAAGGCGCAAAAAAAGTAGGAGACAAGACCAAAGAGGTGATAGAAGATATTAAAAAATAGCCGTCATAAGTCTTTTCGATTATGTTTTGATCAGGGGGCCGGGGAACCGGTCCCTTTCTTTTGTACTAAAAGAAAAAAAATATGAAATAATTAAACGCGGAATGTAGAAATGGCCCCTGGTCTGTAAATTAAGCTTCGGTCGGTTTCTCCCGGTTCCCGGGATTTTAAATTCAGAATATTCGATTTCATACTTTTCACTCCCGTATTGTCCGGAGGACTAAACGGGCTATAGTGCCCTTTGGCCCGGCCAGGTACACCGTCCCGGTAGTTGCTTCAACATAAACAGCATTAAAGGGCCTGTCGGAAACGGGATCCCAGTGCCGGCCTCCATCCGTTGTAATATCCACACCGCTGAGTCCACAGGTAACCCAGGTGTTTTTATTTACCGGCGCGATGGCGCTCCGGTAGCCTCCAGGCCCTTTTTCCGGCTGCTGAAATGTTTTGCCCCCGTCCCGGCTAATAAGCAGTGTGCTGTCGCTGCGGGCCGGATCCTGGAAGTCGCCACCCGCGATCATCAGTATGGGGCCAAGAGCTGCAATACTGTTGGCCCCGGTGCTTTGCCTGCCCTGCATCAGGGGAAGACGGGTGATTTTGCTGCCCTTAAAGATCCTTGAATGGACGCCGCCGCTCACCATTACCGGCTTTTGCCGGGATATAACCAGGTTGCTGCCGCTGGAGGCAAAAAAGGCTTCACCCGGCAGGGCGGCCGGGCCGGGCACCGGCGCCCAGGAATTGCCCCCGTCTTTTGTTTGAGCGATGAACAGGCTGTTTTGGACCGGGTCGCCGATCACGTACCCGCGTTGTTTATCTGCAAATGCCATCGCATCCAGAAACATAGCGGAATCCCTGTTCTCAAACACTGTTTTCCAGGTATGGCTGTCATCAGATGTTTTAAGGATATAAGCCGGGCTGGCAATGGCCATGATCAATGCTGTATGTTCATCCAGCACTTCGATGTCCCTGAAATCCTTTGTTTCAAACCCGGGCACCTGCTTCCACTCCCAGGATCTGCCGGCATCGGCTGAACGGCCAATATAACCATTGCTGCCGCTGGCCCATATGGTATTTTTAAAAACACCGATCCCCCGGATATTGGCAGCGGTTCCGCTGGTCAGTATTTCCAGGTTTTGCGAAGCTGCCCCCACGCCACAGATGCATAGGAGAACAAAAAGCAGGTATCTGAACATATAAACGATTTGGAAGCTAAGATACCGTGTTTTCGCGTCTGTTATTTATGATGCATTTTCATCATTTTCCCTTTCCATTTCCGCATAGCTTCGCCGTTGATCTGCATGCCCAGGCTCATGGTCAGGTTCCGGTTGGTAAACGAAGGGGTTTCGCTGGGGGTATTGGGCTTTTGCTCCACAAATCCATGATAGTAATTGATCTCGTGGTTTAGGTAAAACCCATCAAAAATACGGATATTGAATCCCAGAGAGGCATTACCGCCCACATCTATCTTGGTGTTCATGGCCCTGGTGGTATAGCGACCGGCAAAAGCATCTGCATCTGTTCTGATAAAAGATTTACCCCCTACCAGGAACTGTACAGATGGGCCGATAGTGAGTCTTGGTCGTACTCTCTGGTCTGCCTCTCCGAAATTAAAACTGGCAAAAACCGGGATCTTAATATAATTGGCTCTTCCGATCAGCCGATTTTCAGAGTTCTCATCCTTAAAACTGGCGCCCTGGCTGCTGAAAAAGGTACCAAATCCAATACCGGCAACGTCGGTAAAATTGTAAGTGGCGATACGGCCCAGCTCAAACACAGGATGGAACCGGCGCTTGGTATTATTGGGTTTATTGCCAACCGTCCAGCTATGCCCAAGAGCAGCCCGGTCTCCGATATTCCATCCGGTTTGGGCGGTAGCGGGCAGGGAGCCGGCTATCAGCAAAAAAGCAATAAAAGATAATTGTTTCATATGTATATTATTATTTATGAATAAAGCCGGCAAAACCGTGCCAGAAAGCCTGATGCTCCAGGCTTTATATGCTGATCCTCAGGCGAAGAGCGCAATTTTTCGTTGCCCGGAGCCCTGAAAAGGATAATGCTGTTACAGGATAATACATCCTGATCATCAATTTGTTCAGGAATGGCATGCTGCGAATCCGGTTTTGTGTTCGTTATTCCCGGAATGAGCCCGGTCAACCAGCTGACCGGCCGGATCGGTGGGGGCGTACCTGCGGGCCATAAAATATCCGGCTGCCGAAATAAATTCGGGGTAGCTGAGACATTTTGAGATCCGTCCTTTGCATACTGCCAATAGTTCGCTAATTTTGCAACCTTATTTTATTGAATTTTAATGAATATGATCGATATAACATTTCCTGACGGGGCCAGGCGTTCTTATGAAGCCGGTGTTACAGCGCTGGATATCGCCAAGTCTATTTCCGAAGGGCTGGCAAGAAAGGTAATTGCAGCAAATGTAAACGGAGTTGTTTGGGATGCTACGCGTCCCATCTATTCGGACAGCAACCTGATCTTATTGACCTGGAACGATGCGGATGGTAAAAAGGCATTCTGGCATTCAACGGCCCACTTAATGGCCGAGGCGGTTGAGGCTTCTTTCCCCGGTGTTAAATTCTGGGTAGGGCCGCCGTTGGATTCAGGAGGCTTTTATTATGATATGGACCTGGGAGACCGTAAGCTTTCCGAGGATGACCTGGGAACCCTGGAAAAGAAAATGAACGAACTGGCAAAGCAGAATAATCCGTATGTACGTAAAGAAGTTCCGAAGCAGGAAGCCATACAGTATTTTGCGGAGAAGGGCGATGCTTATAAGCTGGACCTGCTGAATAACCTGGAGGATGGAAATATTACCTTTTATACACAGGGGAATTTTACCGATCTGTGCCGCGGGCCGCATATCCCTGCCACCGGCATCATTAAGGCGCTGAAATTAACCAGCGTAGCAGGCGCCTACTGGAAGGGAGATGAAAAAAATAAAATGCTGACCCGCGTTTATGGTATCAGCTTTCCCAATCAGAAGGAGCTCGATGAATACCTGCAGATGCTGGAGGAAGCAAAAAAACGGGATCACCGCAAACTGGGTAAGGAGCTGGGTATCTTTACCATGGATGATGATGTGGGACAGGGCCTGCCGTTGTGGTTACCTAATGGAACCATTGTTATTGAAGAGCTGGAAAAGCTGGCCAAGGAAACTGAAGATGCCGGCGACTATAAACGGGTGGTAACACCCCATATCGCCAAGGAGAGTATGTACCTTACCAGCGGTCACCTCCCGTATTACCAGGACAGTATGTACCCGCCGATGGAGGTAGACGGGCAGAAATATTACCTGAAATCGATGAACTGTCCGCACCACCACAAAATATTTGCGGCAGAGCCAAAGAGTTATAAAGACCTTCCGCTGCGCCTGGCCGAATACGGAACCTGCTACCGCTATGAGCAGAGCGGGGAACTGTTTGGACTGATGCGGGTGCGTTGCCTGCATATGAACGATGCACATATCTATTGTAACAAGGAACAGTTTGGCGATGAGTTCCGCGCGGTAAACGATATGTACCTGAAGTATTTTAAGATCTTTGGGATCGATCGTTATGTAATGCGGTTGTCGTTACATGATCCGGAAAAACTGGGACAGAAATACATCAACGAACCGGAGCTGTGGCTCGAAACCGAAGCACTGGTACGGAAAGTACTGGTAGAATCCAATATCCCGTTTGTGGAAGTAAAGGGTGAAGGGGCTTTTTATGGTCCCAAGATCGATGTACAGATCTGGAGCGCTATTGGCCGCGAGTTTACGCTGGCCACCAACCAGGTAGATTTTGCCCAGGGACGGCGCTTTAACCTGCAGTATACCACGGCGGACAACGGACATGATGTGCCGCTGATCATTCACCGGGCGCCGCTGGGTACCCATGAGCGCTTTATCGGGTTCCTGCTGGAGCATTATGCCGGAAAATTCCCGGTATGGCTGGCACCGGTACAGGTAAAGGTGCTGCCCATCAGCGACAAATTTGAGGCGTATGCCAAAGATGTGTACAGGGCCTTACGCAGGGCCGGCATCCGTGCGGAGATTGATGAGCGTAATGAGAAGATCGGCAAAAAGATCCGGGATACCGAGTTAATGAAGATCCCTTATATGCTGGTGATCGGGGAGAAGGAGATGAATGAGGGCAAAGTAGCCATCCGCAGGCAGGGCAAAGGCGATGCCGGTACAAAAACCACTGAGGAATTTATTGCAGGGGTTAAAGAAGAGATCGCTAACAGGGAGGATGCGGTATAGAGTTCAACGTTTCAGGTTGAATCCCGTTTCGTGCCCGATGTTGCATTTTCAAATTTAAAGCTGCCCTTTGTACCGGTGTACAAGCGAGCGTGGCAAGGAAGAAGATCGAAGTACAACAGTCGATATAAAAAATAAAAAAAATGAGTTTTACCGTAGCAATTGTAGGAAGGCCCAATGTGGGAAAGAGCACGCTCTTTAACCGTTTGCTGGAGCAAAAAAAGGCGATCGTTGACGATGTCAGCGGTGTAACCCGCGACCGGCAATACGGGATCAGCGAGTGGAATGGTAAAACCTTTAACGTTATAGATACCGGGGGATTTGTACACGGGAGCGACGATGTTTTTGAAAAGGAGATCGCCAAACAGGTACTGGTTGCAGTAGAAGAGGCAAATGTGATCCTTTTTATGACCGATGCGGCTACCGGCATTACAGACCTGGATGACTCCATGGCCAAAGTACTGCGCAGAAGCACCAAACCGGTGTTCCTGGTTGTTAATAAAGTGGACAATAACGAGCGCATGCTTGAAGCCAGTGAATTTTACAGCATGGGTTTTGAGCAGGTCTTTTTTATTGCGGCGGCCAGCGGAAGTGGCACGGGCGAATTGCTGGATGCGGTTACGGATCTCATGACAGAAGATACCGGTATTGATGAGCATATTGCGGGGCTGCCGAAATTTGCGATCATTGGCCAGCCCAATGTAGGTAAATCTTCCCTGCTGAATGCATTGGTTGGAGAGGAACGTTCCATCGTAAGCAATGTTGCGGGTACTACCAGGGACACTATTCATACGCACTATAATCTGTTTCAGAAAGAGTTTGTTCTCATCGATACCGCCGGTATCCGCCGTAAAGCCAAGGTGCATGAAGACCTGGAATTTTATTCTGTTATCCGTGCCATCAAAGCCATGGATGAGGCAGATGTTTGCATATTGCTCCTGGATGCCGAAAAAGGGATCACCGCCCAGGATCTGAATATCTTCAGTCTTGCGGCAAAAAAAGGCAAGGGAATCGTGTTGCTCGTCAATAAGTGGGACCTTGTGCAGGATAAGAAGACCAATACGGCCAAGGAATATGAGGACCTGTTAAAGAAAAGACTGGCTCCCTTTAGTGACGTGCCCATTCTTTTTGTATCGGCTACCGAAAAAACAAGGATCTATAAAGCCATTGAAACAGCGCTGGAAGTATATCAGAACCGGCAGCGCCGCATCCCCACCAACAAACTGAACGAGGTCATGCTTAAAGCAGTGGAAGCGCATCATGCACCGGTGGTAAGAGGGCATGCGATCAAAATAAAGTTTGTGACCCAATTGCCCACGGTGGTGCCTTCTTTTGCCTTTTTCTGCAATTTCCCGGACGATGTTAAAACACCTTACCGGAACTACCTGGAAAACCAGTTGCGTAAAAACTTCGATTTCAGTGGCGTTTCTGTACGCCTGTTCTTTAGAAAAAAATAACCCTTACAGCGGGTTACTTTCCGGGCCGGGCGGAATAATACAAAAAACAAGATCATTATGAAAAATGGATTGAAATTGACCGCTTTGGGAATGGTATTATTGCTGGCTTCCTGTGATCTGAGCTCTGGTAAAGGCACAGAGGCGAGCCGGGATTCTTTGTCATCCGATTCGCTCTCAAAAGTTACAGACAGTACAACAAAGGCGGTTTCTGAAACCCTGTCAGAGGCCGGCAGGAATGCCGATAGCTCGTTGCGAAGCCTGGGTGATTCTTTAAAGGCAGACCTTGAGAATGCGGCCAACAAAGTAAAGGACGGTTCGGTGGAGCTGGGAAATAGAGCAAAAGAAAAAGCGCGGGAGAGCATCAATGCAGTAAAAGCAGGTGCTGAAAAGATCGGCAATGCTGCAAAAGCTGGTGTTGAGGCCGGCAAAGAAGCGTTAAAAAAATAGGGGCCGGGGATCTTTTGTTTTGGAACAGATTTTGTTTAGCGTATAGCGGCTCAAATGCCGCTATTTTTATTATGAAGAAAGTCCTGTTTACAACCGCTTTTGGTTTTGGAATATTGTTGTTCTCTATATCCTGCAATACCGGTACGGGCGATCAGCAGGCCGACCTCGATTCGTTAAGAGCCGATTCATTGTGGAAAGTGCGCATTGCCGACAGCATCAGCCAGGCAAGGGCTGTAACAGGAACTGCAGGCGTGTCCGATACATCCGGTGGCGATACCCCGGGTATAGAAACGATCGCCAATGGAATGAAGGAGGGACTGAACCAGGTACAGGAAGGCCTGGATAAAGTAAAGAAGATTACCGAAGCCGGCTCCAAAAGTGCAAAAGAAATTTCAGAGGGGGTTAAAAAGACATCGGATGCTGTTCACAAAACCGTGGATGAGGCCCGCAAGACGCTCAATGGGGAGTAACTGTCTATGAATCTTAACCGGGATGTACCAGGGACCGCAGCGGGCGTTATCAGCGTTTGACCCTGCTAAAAGGTCCCATCACCAATACTCACCTGACGCGGAAATAATCATGCCGGATCGCATACAATACCAGGCCTACCCTCGACTTTTGCTCCAGTTTTTCAAAAAGGCTGTCGCGGTAGCCATCGATGGTACGAGCACTTACAAACATGCGATCCGCAATTTCTTTATAGGTAAGGTCGCTGCAGCAAAAAACAAGAAACTCTTTTTCCCTTGCAGATAATTTTGCAGGATTGGCCGGCTGTTCTTTTGATCTGTTCATGGTAAAAAGCAGTTTGCCGGTCACCAGTCTTGATAAATGATAGCCATTGGCATTGATATCCCTGATAGCCCGGTAGAGCTCCGGGGGGTCCGCATCTTTAAGTATATATCCTTTGGCCCCGCAGCGCAGCATTTTGATCACCATTTCCTCGTCATCGTTCATACTGAGCACTAAAACCTTTGCCAGTGGCAGGTTTTGTTCAATCCAAAGGGCTGTTTCGTAGCCGTTCATTTCGGGCATGTGAACATCAAGCAGTACCACATCGGGCTGCAGCTTTTCCCGCTCCAGGAGCTCTATAAACCGCCTGCCGTTGTCAGCCTCCAGAATAACGGAAAAGTCATTTTCCTCGTTTAAGATATTGGCAAGGCCCTTACGTAGCATTGCATGATCGTCAACAATGGCAATGGATACAGGCTGGAGCATCGTTAGTTATTTAGCTGCTTTCTAATATTATTTCAACAGTAGTTCCCTGGTCAACAGCGCTCGTAATGTTCAGTACCGCCCCAATGGTTTGGGCCCGGTTTTTCATGTTCAACAACCCGATGCCGCTGATACGTTCCGTCTCTAAATTAAAGCCTTTTCCGTTATCCTGTATAAAAATTTTCAGCAAGGTTCCTTCATAACCGATCCGGATCATTACATGGGTTGCTCCGGCATGCCTGATGATATTGTTCAGGGTTTCCTGCACCATGCGAAAGAGAATGATCTCTTTTTGCGGGTTGAGCTCAAAGGTTGGACTTGCATTTGTGAAAGATACTTCGAAAATGCCTGTTTTATTAAGACGTTCAGTTTCGTTTTTTATGGCTTCGGCAATACCGATGCTGTTTATTTTTTCGCCCAGCAGGGTTTTGGAGATGTTGCGTATCTGGTCGATGCTGTTGCTGATCAGCTCACGGCTGCTCTCAATCTTATCCTGGTCCTGCTGGCTGGCAATTGTTTTCAGGGTGTTCAGGTTCAGCTTTGCCAGAGAAAGCTGCTGGCCGATATTGTCGTGCAGTTCGCGGCTGATTTGATCAAAAGCCTGTTCCTGGATCTCGACCCGGGATTGAAGGAGGTTTTTTTCAAAAGCGGATTGCAGGTCTGCTTTTTCCCTGGCATGCTGAAAGCGGCGCCTTTGGTATTGCATTATGAAATATACAATGCAACCGATAAGGGCCCAAAAAATAATGATGCCTGCTATGATTACAATGATGACCTCGTTGTATTTGTCATTTTCACTTGGCATATAAAGGCATAAGCAAATAAGGAATACATTATGATATTGGTAACCTGGAGCACGGGTTTCAGACTTTGCGCCAGCCATTCAAAATTACTACTTAGGAAATTATACATTCCCATATAGGGTACCCCGGTTGTGTAAAAGATCATAATCCCGGTTGTAATCCAAAACTCGCTGCTTCTGGCTATGGAATAGTTTGGCGGCAACCATTTGAAAAGCTGGTAATAGTATGTCAGACCAAAAAAAACCATGCAGCTGCCGCCCAATAAAAAAGTGTAGCTGTTCCACTGGGAAATGTTAAAGAAGCCGAATACGAAGATGTACCAAAGCACAGGGAATAATAGTAAAAATACGTCAATACTTTTCTTTATGGCTCCGATGTTAATTACTCCTTTAAAAAACCAGGCGTAGAAAAGAAATTCAATCAGCATAAAGAAGTTGTATTGGGGAAGTACGTTGGTATCTGTGGAGAATTTTTCTCTGAAAAATATAACACTGGTCTCCAGTACCGTAGTATAGACCACCAATATAAATACCCGCCTCACAGGCGGTGATGTTATTCTGCTAAACACAATGATTCCTGTAATGACGGCCAGGTACAGGGTCGCAATATAGGGATATTCCAGTATTTCGGTCATGGTGTCATTGGTTCGCTGGGGTCAAGAGATTCGCCGCCGGTATTTTTGGGTGGAGGGGTAGGGCTCCCCGTGTCAAAAGCAAGGATCTCGTCATCTGTCAACGCTTCATTTCGTCTTAAAGTTCTTATCATTGAAGCTAACAGGTTTCGTTTTTTTTGACCATCCCCCGCATTCTGCATCTGCATAAACAGAGGTATAAGCTTTTCTTTTGTTTCACCGCTTAAGCTTCCAAGAGCTGTTCCAATACTTTCCAAAACAAGGGCGGTATCTGCATTGGTCGCATAATCACTCCCATCAGGATTGGCAAAAATAAACTCAAGCCCCAGGCGGGAGCGCAAAGAGTCAGACTCTGCTTTAGGGTAGGTAAATAGCAGCATTTTAAGAGATGGAGCATTCAGGCTCTGTATATATTTTGTCATTTCGCATACTTTATTCCGGTTGAAAAAAATATGCTTTGTTTCATTGCCATATAGGGCCCTCGTATATGCGTCTATAGTGCTGTTGAGCTCAATGCGCTTTTTGGTTCTACGCGGCTTTTGAAAATTCCGGACATACCTGCCTGCCCGTTGTTTATTAATTGCCTGAAAAGGTTTGTTCCCTTCAGGAGTATAAATATAAAAAGTCTTTCTTGAATAGTCAGATGAGGGATGCTGATCATCCTTGCCTATGGTAGGGGTAAAAATAAAAACCAGTTTCCACCTGTTTTGTTTATCCGGGCACCGCCGGTAAAAGTTTTCTTTCCACCGGGTGCCAATATAGATGCGCATTCCGGTGACGCCTTTTTTTAGGATTTTATCGTCAAGGAAGTCCTGGAAATCGGAGGTGTGCCGCATAAAAAGCGAGTCGGCTTCCGGTCCTTTGCCCCGGGAGCTGGTAATGCGATCCAGGATCTTTTTTTTCCCTTCTGCATATTCGTTCCGCCGTATCCTGGCTGTTTCCAATCTAATGAGAATGGAGTAGTCTTCAAGTGCGGCGATAAGACGTTTTTCGGCATCCGGGATCGTCGTGCCCGTTGGCAGCTGGGCGCTGCAGTAAAATGGGGCCAGCATGGCGGTAGTTATATAAAGCAGGAACTTAAGTTGAACGTGACGGCTTGTTATTCTCATAATCGTTTCGTATTTAATAATGAAATCATTCCACAAAATAAACAGAGCCACATACCGGTGCATCCCGTGTTTTCACGGTATTGTATCCCCGCTTCTTAAACCGGCTTTTTGGGTGGTTGAACGATTGCTTTGAGCAAAATTCAGCAGCAGTTTTGCTATGGAAACAAACGTGTCATTGCTCCCTTAAAGTTAAGTAAAATGAACATCAGAATCAAAATATTGATAACTGCTTTATTGGCCCTTCTTTTTTCCTGCGGCAAGAACAACGATGAGACCGGCAGTAAAACCAAAGCCGGGCTGCCTGCCGGCGGCAGCTGGAAACTGGCGGCTTATACCGCCGGCCTCGCAGCGGACGGGAATGGTGATGGTAAAACCGGGACCGATTTTTATACGGTAATTCTTTATTAAATAATATACCATGAAACAAATTACAACCCTTTCGTTTTTGCTGATCGTTTGCTCCCTGCTGTCATTTACCGTGGAAGCCAAATCAAAAATGATCCGGCTGACGACCGATGAGGGCGCCATCGTTTTTTTGAACGGCAAACAGGTATCGCAGCCGGTGAAAATAGTGGTGACCCCCGATCAGGATATGTATGTACGCATCGAGAAAGTGGGCTTTATTACCCAGAAAAGGACTTATTCGTACCGCGATGTTGAAAGCAAAAAGGAGTATATCCGGTTAGAACCCGACGATGCTTTTGAAAATTCTTTTGTGACCAATATTGCCAACCAGGACATTGATATAAGGGCTTCAAAACCGGAGGCGGAGTCCTGGATAACGCTGAGCCGGATCATTACAGGCTACTTTGATGTCATTGCCATTACCGATAAAACGACAGGGTATCTCTGTACCGCCTGGTCTGTAAAGTCTTTTAAGGCGGCCACCATCCGCACCCGGCTTATTATTAAAACCAGTTCTTCCGATCCGCTGGTGTATAAAGCAAAGCTGGTGTCGGAATATGCTGATGCGGGCACCAGCGCCAATGCCGATGAAGCCTTTAAAAAATGGGACCGGGTGTTGCGCACTTTCGAAAATGCGATCCCCGAGCTGCAAAGCAGGCTGGGGAAATAGGGCAGGAGCAGCGTTGAACCCGGGTACATTGTATCCGTCAGATTCAGGTGGTGCTGTGCGTGATGGCCCGATGCATTTTCCTGCGGGGCAAGAGCGTTTTTGCAAACTTTTGGGTTGGTAGCAATGCGCTGCAGGCGGATGCTGATTTATTGCGGCTGAATGTAAGAACGACTCAAGATTAAGCCTCTTGTCAACGATTGAATGGAGGACTCAACCAATTTGTTAAAAACAATTTTATCAATGAAACAACTGTTTTTCTTTTGCATAATAACAATAATGGCTACAACCCTGTATGCGCAGGGTACGGAACGTTCTCCTTTCCGCAGGGGGTATTTAAGATTGGGGATCAGCAATATCCCCGGTAAGCTCAACCAGGCGATGAGCCCTAAAGAAAATATCCTTGCTTCCCAATATGGATCGGGTACCGGCTATGTACTGGAAATAGGGAAGGCTTATTATTTTAACCGGCCGCAGGCCGGGGACCGGTTGGGTTACGGGCTGGACTGGACCGTTTTTTCGGCGAGCTATAATCCGCTGAATAGGTGGAAGGCTTATGAAACAACCGCAGGTGATCCGGGGGCCACTACAACGCCCGCAATAATGGGGTTATCCTCAAAACTGGGGCCGGTGTTGTCTGTAAACGCGGTTGAGAAGCTGGTGATCGATGCCCGGGTACAATTGGTTGCCAGCGCCAGCTATTACAATTTTGAATATGCAGGCGGCAGCCGGTATTTCCACTTGATCAATGCTCAAAAAAATGAGGATGATAACGGGGTGACCAGTGCCTTAATGCTCGGGCTTAAGCCTTCGTTTGGGCTTACTGTTCGCCGGGGTATCATCGGTCTTGCCCTGGATTATGCTCCGGGTAAGATAAAAATGAATTATGAAGAGGGCACGGGTACCTCCGGGGAGTATACTTATGGGCAAAAAGAGTTAGAGGCCAATAGCCTGCAGTTAAAGCTGAATATTAGTTTTTAAGCGCGGCACCTGATCACAAAAATACGGGAAACCGGGGGGAGGTGCTGTTGTAAGACGGTGAACGCTGACAGTCCTGCTTACTATGGAAAAATACCTGGAAAACCTCGGAAGCCGAAAAGAGGATCATAGAGTAGGCGAAAAAAAATATAGTATGAAGAAGATCGTTGATTTTTATATTAGTACTATTCTCAAAAGTGCTGAGTTTAATTCTCCTGATCCGGTTGCCAATATGGATTTGCTTTTACCTGATTTTAAGACAGTTTTTGCGACCTGTGTGCAACAGTATAAGAACAGATATCCAGATCAGGATGTAACATTTACTGAGACCTATCGTAGCAATGTTCTGCAGGAAAAATACTATAATGATGGAGCCAGCAAGGTTAAAAAGGACGGCATGCATCATTTTGGTATTGCGGGGGATTCCATCTTTATCATCGGTGGTAAAAAAACGTATAAAGGAGATGTGAACCTATTGCGCAAGATATATAACGATAACGGGCTCACTATTCTTGGAATGTGGGACCCGCTGCATGTGCAATATATACCCGTTGCTGAGCAGCAAAGATTGCGCGATATGGTAAGCGAAGCTGTTGCGGGCAAACAGCAGGCAGAAAAAAAGTTTGTTTTATTGGATCATATGGAGGATGCGCCTTACGGGGTTTGTACGGTCTACGGGGAAGAAAAATGCTACCGGGGCAAAAAGTATATATGTGACAGGAATCCCACAGGTGATCTGGAGTGGGCCGCTATGGACGAAAATTGCTAATGGCTCATAAATATAGATAGGGAGGAAAAATAAAATGAAGAAACTATTTGTAATAACAGCATTTACTTTTACTGTAATCCAAAGTGCAAACAGCCAGTCATATACAGAAACATTTATTGTATGTGACAGGGCGCTTACAATTCAATGCGAACCGACGCTTGAAACGGCCATAAAGACTTCCATAAAGCAAAATGATTCTATTTTGAGCAGCTATTATACATGGACAACGAATACGGAAGTATTTGCTAAGAACTTTTTAACTCATATTAAAGGGATTACATCGCTTGAGGATAGCTGTAAAACGAAGGATAACGAAATGCTTATCTTTGGACGGGAACTATTGAAAAACTATTTAACCAATATGTTAAACACGGCGCCGGTTGCTGGTACACTTATTGTTAACGACTCTGTTTACGTATGGAATGCCGGTATAATTGACGGTCGATGGAGATCAAAACGAAAATTTACTTCCAGAAAGAAGGTATTAAGATTACAGGCCGAAATCAATGACGGTTATCTGGAAAATATTGTTGCCTATATTAAAATAGGGACGGGCACTTATAAGTTTACCTTACCCATCCCTGCTGGAATAACCTCAGAAGAAAATTTCAAGAAGTTTTCCAGGCAATCATTGTTTGAGCTAAAGTCTCCTCCTTATCCCATAACAAAGAAAAGCAAGAATCGATATAGTTCGGACCAGGTGCAATATTCTATAGTTCTGGAGGATCTGCTTGATTATAACTATATGCTTGGACCCAAGCGCCGGGATTATAGTCCTAAGGATACGGTTTTGGATATGTTGGGAGGAACAAGTGTGGCGCTCCATAAGGAGGAGACAAAAAAGCTTTTTGAAGCGCAGATTTATTCAGATTTTGAAGGCTTAAATGCTGAAAAGCCCAATGGACTGATTCAGGCAGAAATGAGTAAGCGTATAAATATAAACAGTGTCCAACGCTTACCCTTGCGTTTTATATATCCGACATTGGGGACCTGGGGATATTTTCAATATATAGCGCCTGTGGCTTCAGTAAACAAAGTAGAAGCGAATAATAAATATTTGGTGCTTTCCGATTTGGATATGTTTATAGAAGCTGCTGGGGAAACGGGTTCTTCTACGTTTGATACAAATTACCATCGTTATGCCGATGTGCTATCGCTATATCAACATCAATGGATATCTGCCGGAACTGATTGGAACCTCGTATATTTTAATAATCACAATTTAAAATACGAAGTATATCTGAATGTTGGCGGTCGTTTTGGGCTTTCGGCAGTTTCTGATTCACTTACTTTGAAGAATAACGAAGGAAAGTTGCTTAAAACGGGACTGGTAAACAACTATTCGGTGAGCACGCTTCAATTTTATCCGGAGATAAAGCTCAATTTTTTACCGGAAGAACGGGTATGTTTCTCTCTTTCTCAAAAATGGGTCTATTTTAAAACACTTAGCCCGACTATTCTGCAAACCTCTTTTAAAAATAATAACCCGGAGCTAATGTACCCTAAATCTTCCTCTATATTAGGAGTATCAGAGCTGGCAATGGGAATACGTACAAACCCTAATAGCCGCTTGTTTGGCCGGGTAAGGTTTAACTGGGAAACGGGTAATGCCAGGAGTAATTTTATGCAATTCCAGGTTGGCTATGCTACTTATATTCTGGGTAATAAGTGAGACGGGGCTGATGCATTATGAGAAGAAGGCCTTTGCCTGAATTGATTTACTGTGGTACACCGTTGTTTTTGGGCATTATTTGAAACGATAGGCCGGACCGTTATATAATATAAGCTTTAAAATGTATATAATATGAAAGCAATCCTTGTTCTCCTGCTCTTTTTTCTCTTTGAAGTGGAAAAGGTATACGCACAAAGTGTTCCGGGACCGTTTGATGTAAATTCTTTTAGTGAATTAAGTGAAAGAAGGACCCGGCTCAATGTTTTAATTCCTGGTATAGAAAGCCGGTTGGCGAAGTTGAATTTAGACAGGGATACCTCAATTATTCAAAGAGATATTAAGTATATTGAGAATAACATTAAATGGAGTGAAGGTAAAATTGCAGGTCTCCGTCCGGAAGATACTTCGAAATTGAACCTTGAATACTGGCTGGAAGATGGCAAACAAAGATACGATGGTTTGCTTGACGAGTTAAAAAGCGCAAAAGAGAATGTAAATCTAAGAACGTTGATGATCAAAAGTCTTGATAGCGCCAATAATGCGAGAAGTGATGTTGAATATAAAATTAATCAGCTGATGATTCCCAGGCTTTCCCAGCAAAATTTTATGTTTTGGGCCAGTATTGCTTTCTTGGTTTTAATGTGCATTTTATTGTATACGTTTTTTCGGGTAGTGAGCAGGGATGAGAATGTCCGGAAAATTATTTTCGGCTCGGATTCAGGGATCCAGTTTGTCACGTTGTTCAGTATTGTAATTGCCATAATCTTATTTGGATTGACCGGCGTGTTGGAAGGGAAAGAATTGTCGGCGCTATTGGGCTCCGTTGCCGGATATATTCTGGGTAAAGTAAAGTTTACAAATGATAAACCACCATCCCGATCTGCCACCAATGATTATAAGACATAAAAATAGTTCTGGTATCAAACAGTTTTGAAGTCTGCAAAGCGATACAACGACTAAGGGGCCGGCCGGTAAATGGTCTGCCACTTTTGAAGACAGGATATTACAAATAGTCCCCTGTAGAAACAGGGGACGCAACCAAAACTAACTGCTTATGAGAAAATTGACTAATTTGTACCAATTTGATAAATGCTCCTTTTAAACCAATCCGGGAAAATGCAGGATTTACCACTGCAAAAGATAAGTTTAAAGGGATTAACTATAATACAAGTATGATGCCAAAATTGCTGGTTCAGCCCGAAATAATTTTAAACCGGGTTTGCGGACATCACCGTGGAAATGGCCGGATCATTAAATAAGGCGGGCTGCTTTCAATTGTGATCGCAATCCTTGTGGGATGGTATAAAATCATTTCCTGCCGCAGGCCTGTTGATTAACCAGGGCAGGATTTTGTTCAACATCGCCGGCAAATCCTCCTGTATAAGTAGCGGTGGTGCAGGAGTCCATTTTTTGACCTCCTGCGGACTCCTGCCATTTCCCCGGACGCTTCATTCCTGCTATCCGCGGGAAATTGTGCCGTTGCCAAAAAATAGGTGTAACTTACTGTACGCGCCGGGTAACAGCGCATTCGGATGTCCGGATTAAGAGCCTGTTTAAAATTCATTCAATGGCTTTATTATGGCTGTTTTGGGCTGCAACTGCGTTAAATTTTTCGCCATAGTGGCCTACTATGCCTGCAAAATTTTCCTTGTTTCGCTCCAAAATAGCTTCATAATAAATTCCATCAATAAAATTTAAACAGGCTCTAAAAAACCAGGGGTTATGGTTCCAAATATTCAAAAAGAAAAGGCTGAAAAGTTCCTGAAATTACACCATGATAAAGAAATACTGGTCCTGTTAAATTCGTGGGATGCCGGGAGCTCGAAATTAATAGAGGCCTGCGGCTATAAAGCGATCGCTACAACGAGCATGGGAATAGCGGCGTCGCTGGGTTACCCCGACTGCCAGGTGATACCCTTGCCGGAGATGCTTGGTGTGATCAGATCGATTGTTAACGGAGTACAGGTGCCGGTAACGGTGGATATCGAAGCGGGGTATGGGAGCAACCTGGATGGGATCATTGAATCGGTAAAAATGATCATTGATACCGGCATTGTTGGAATTAATATTGAGGACAGCATCAATTTGAACCCGGTACTGACAGATGAAATGGAGTTTTGTGAAAGGATCGCTGCCATCCGCTCCCTGTCTGACTCGCTGGGCTTTCATCTGGTCATTAACGCCCGTACGGATTCCTTTTATACCTCGTCCGGTTCACCGGCAGCGCAATTATCGGAATCGATAAGACGGGGTAACAAATACCGCGAAGCCGGTGCTGACTGCATCTTTGTACAGCCTGTATGGGAAAAGGAAACGATTGCTACACTGGTCAGGGAAATTAATGCGCCCATCAATATTCTTGCAAACCCAACTATAGGAGGCGGAGTACCTCCGTCTGTACAGGAATTGGAGGATCTGGGCGTTGCCCGCCTGAGCCTGGGTTCGGGCCTGATGAAAGCCACCCTGGCTTTAATTAAGAAGGTGGCTGATGAGCTGTCGGACCAGGGAACCTGCCATATTTTATTGGATGCTATGAAGCCGATCCCCGAAACGGCATTGGCGTATAAAATGGCAACCAGACCCGGAGCTGTTTAAGAAGGGTTTAATAACGATCCCCGCTTCTTCGCGGTGCAAAACAGGGATCGTTTAAAAAATAGTATGCTCTTTTAACGGGGATGCGCTCTTTTAAAATAGCCTTTTAGTGTATTATACAGGCAAGCCGTATATTTGCGGTATACAAAACAGGAAATGGTGTCTTCCTGACCCAACCGTTCACGTCTTTGGCGGGATCTGATGGCGCCTACAAATAGTAATATTTTATTACATCATTAATCTATTTGTAGGATGTACCGGTTTAAAACAGAGCAGGGAAAAATCTTTTATCAGCTGGCGCACTGGACCATTCGCCTGGTTCCGCTTTCTTTTGTAGTAGGATCGCTTGTAGCCCTCTTCTTATGGCTGCTGGACTGGGCTACCCATACCCGCTGGCAGCATTGGTGGCTGCTCTTTTTATTGCCACTGGCAGGTGTTCTGATCTGGGCCCTGTATCACTATTTTGGTAAAGATGCAGAAGCGGGTAATAACCTGGTGATGGATGAAGTGCATGAACCCGGGGGTGGGGTACCTGCCCGTATGACGCCACTGGTGCTTGCCGGAACGATCATTACGCACCTGTTTGGCGGCTCTGCCGGCAGGGAGGGCACGGCGGTGCAAATGGGAGGCAGTATTGCCGATCTATTTGCCAAATGGTACGGGATCCGTAAGGAGGACCGTGGTATCCTGCTGATGTGCGGAATGGCAGCGGGCTTTGGCGCCGTGTTTGGTACACCCGTGGCAGGAGCGCTTTTTGCTATGGAAGTGTTGTTTATCGGACGCATGAAGTACCATGCTTTGATCCCCTGTCTTATTTCGAGCGTGCTGGCCCATATCGTTTGTATCAGTTATGGCATCCATCATACACAGTATGCCATCGATACCCGGATCGCCCGGGCCGTTACCACCTGGATCCCCGGCTTTACATTCGACCTGTTTCTTTTGCTGAAAGTGATTGCTGCCGGTATGGCTTTTGGATTGGCGGGGATGGCTTTTGCCCGTTGTACGCATCTGATGAAACAGGCCTGGACACGGCTGATTCCGGTAAAATGGCTGATACCGGTGGCGGGCGGGATCCTGATCATCGGCTTCAGCTACGCATTGGGCAATTTTGATTACCTGGGCCTGGGCGTGGTGAACCCGGACGGGCATAATAGCATTGTGAGCGCTTTTGCCGCCGGGGGCGTGGACACCTGGAGCTGGCTGTGGAAATTGCTGTTTACGGCTATCACGTTAAGCGCGGGTTTTAAGGGTGGGGAAGTGACCCCCCTATTCTTTATTGGCGCAGCCCTGGGAAATACGATTGCGGCATTGAGCGGCGCTCCGGCCGATCTTTTTGCCGGACTTGGTTTTATTGCCGTATTTGCGGCGGCTACCAATACCCCTATTGCCTGTATGGTAATGGGCGTGGAGCTGTTTGGTGGTGAAAACATCCTTTATTTTGCGGTGGCCTGTTTTACGGCATATTATTTTAGCGGGCACTCCGGTATTTATAAAGCGCAACGGATCGCTGTTCCAAAACTTCACAGGACAGGGGGGCGGCAACAATAAATACATAGAGGCTGGCCGTTTCGGGCGCAACGTTCAATGTTTTATAGTCATGATTTACGGATTAGAGACACTGGGGGGAGGTCGGGGCCCGTTTAATATGCTGTACGCTATTGACCACCTGCCCCTGTTACTGTTCGCTGTTAGGCCGCTTGCTATAAAGAGATTTTCCCAACCCGTTATTTTATCGCTATCTTGTGACGCTTCAAAAAAACGTTACGCTATATGAACCATTTTAAAAGAGGAATTCTTATCGGTTGTTGCGTTCTTGCCGCTATGATGGCAGCGGCACAGCAACGGCCGCACATGTATTACAGTGATTCAGGAGTAACGGCAAAACCCGTGGCCAAGGATCCTAAAGTGATCTTTTTTAAGGGGCGCTATCTGATGTACTATTCGGTGCCGGGATCTGACAATAAAAACTGGAGCATTGGGATTGCGGAAAGCCATGACCTCACCAACTGGAAAAAGGCCGGCACCATTGAACCCGGCGCAGATTATGAAAAGAACGGGCTTTGTGCCCCGGGTGCCCTTGTAAAAGATGGCAGGGTAAACCTGTTTTACCAGACCTATGGCAATGGGAAAAGCGATGCTATCTGCCATGCGGTATCCGAAGATGGTATTCATTTTACCCGGAACAGCACCAACCCTATCTTCCGGCCTACCGGCAGCTGGACCTGCGGGAGGGCTATTGATGCCGAGGTTGTGGCTTTTAAGAACCGCTATTTCCTGTACTTTGCCACCCGTGATCCGGACTATAAAGTGCAGATGCAGGGTGTTGCGGCAACAGCCAGCATGAACACCAGTTTTAACCGGGAGGAGTGGACCCAGCTTACAGACAGTGCCATATTGAAGCCCGAACTTCCCTGGGAGAAAAATTGCATCGAAGCCGCTACCTGTATACAGCAGGGGCGATACCTCTATATGTTTTATGCGGGAGGCTATAATAATGAACCACAACAGATCGGCCTTGCCCGGAGCACCGATGGTATTCGCTGGCAACGCCTGTCTGCCCAGCCTTTTTTACCCAACGGGAAACCCGGCACCTGGAATGAAAGCGAGTCCGGACACCCGGATATTTTTAAAGCCCCCAACCAGCACTATTATCTATTCTTCCAGGGAAACAAGGATAAGGGGCGATCCTGGTACCTTTCGAAAAAAGAGGTCTTGTTTAAAAGAGGGTGGATGCTGAAAGGGAATTGACCCGGGTTTTAGCCTTCTGCCTTTATCTTAACCCCAAAATGGTGACTGCCAGTAAAAGGAGCGCTTCCGGCTGGATCCCGATCGCCATTGGTTAAGAGCAGTGGGTGGGATCTCCCAAAAGCGATAGCAACAAGCTGTCAACCTCAGATCGATACAGCGGGAGTATAAGGCGGGTTTAACCGGAAGCTACTCCTTGCCGCTCTCCGGCTCCTCTTCCTCAGCGGGGGGGCGGTGTTGGTCCGCGGTATGCTGGTTGAAATCGCTGGGCGCCACGCCAAAATATTTTTTGAATGCCTTACTGAAATATTTACGGTCCTCGTAGCCCACAGCATAGGAGATCTCATTAATGGTGAGCTTCTTTTGCAGGACCAGTTCCGCGGCTTTCTTAAAGCGGCGGGTCTTAACAAATTCATTAACGGACATATTGGTGAGCGCCCGGATCTTTTTATAAAGGACCGGAGCGCTCATGGCTACTTTTCTTGATAGTTTGTCGACTCCAAAGTCCGGATCATCCAGGTGACTATCGATAAGGGCGATCACTTTTAGCAGGAACCCGCTATCCGGATCACCGGACCCTTCCGAGGTATCGGCCGACAGCCGTGTAAATTCCCGGATATTCTTTTGCTGCAATTTCCGGCGGGCTTCAAGGAGATTACGGATATGCAGCTCCAGTATTTTTGTGCTGAAGGGCTTGGTAATATAAATATCCGCCCCGCTTTCCAGCCCTTCGATCTGATCGGTTTGCGTGCTCCGCGCAGTTAGCAGTATTACCGGGATATGGCTGGTGCGTTCATCCGCCTTAAGCCGGTTACATAATTCGATACCCGTCATTTCCGGCATCATTACGTCGCTGATGACCAGGTCCGGTATCTCATCTGCTGCAATTTCCCAACCCAGGCGGCCATTTGCCGCTTCCCGCACCTGGTAACTGGTTTCGAGCTGCTGGCGGATAAGACTGCGTAGCTCGGGGTTATCTTCGACGATCAATACCCGGTGCTTGCGTTCCGCAGGCTGCTGATGTGGTTCGGCGCCTGTTGCTTCGGGCACTGGCTGTTGGCCGCTTCCGGCTGTAGCTTCAGGAACCGACGGTGAAAGCAGGGTTATATCCGGGTCCTTTTCAAAATGACTGCTTCCCTGCTGGAGGGTTACAAAAAAACAGGTATGCCCGTTTGTTCCCGGGGTGGCGGGAGTGCTTTCTACGCGGATGGTTCCGTGGTGCAGTTCCATGATCTTTTTGGAGAGTGCCAGGCCCAGCCCGTATCCCGTGTTCTGCATTCCGTGGTCCGCTACCTGGTAGTAATTGGTAAACAGCCTGGGCAGGTAGGCCGTGGAAATACCCCTGCCGGTGTCGGCTACCGTTATCTCTGTAAACGCAGCGTTGGTCGTTACCGTAAGGGCGATACGTCCACCTTCAGGAGTAAATTTAAAGGCATTGGCCAGCAGGTTGAAAAAGACCTTTTCCAGCTGTTTTTCATCAAAATACAGGTGAGCTTCAGGGGTCGTATGCGTGTACGATATCTGGATGTTTTTGGCCAGGGACAACTCGCTGAAGCTGTTATAGATCTCCTGCAGGAAAGAGATCAGATCCTGCTCTCTTACCTGCAGTTTCATATGGCCCGACTCAGCTTTACGGAAGTCCATGAGCTCGCTCACCAGCCGCAGCAGCCGGTTGGAATTGTTCTTTATCTGTGTGAGCTGCTGGGTGGTAAAATGATCGGTCCGGTTCATGTCGAGCAGTTTTTCGACCGGCGCCATAATCAGGGCCAGGTGGGTTCTGAGTTCATGGGAAACGTTGGTGAAAAAATTCAGTTTTACCTGGTGCAGTTCATCTTCCTTTTTGAGCAATGCCCGGAGGAAGAAGAAACGGGTTACCAGGAACAGGATCCCAATAAAGAACAGCAGGTAAATCAGGTAAGCCCACCAGGTACGCCAGAGCGGAGGCCGTACGGTGATCTTCATGCTGATCGGCTGGGTCCACAACCCATCATTATTGGACCCCCGTACGGAAAAAGTATAACTGCCGGGTGGCAGGTTGGTATAGGTTGCAGAGGGACCCCGTACCTGTTTCCAGTCCTTGTCGAAGCCCGCCAGCCTGTAAGCATAACGGTTCTTATTGCTTTTGATAAAGTTGAGCAGGGCAAAATTAATGGTAAACAGGTTTTGGTTATGATCAAAAGTGATATGACCGGTATGGCTGATGTTACGCTGCAGCAGGCCATCCGGGGCGCCAATGCGTACTTCTGCGTTGTTGAGCCGCAGATTGGTAAAGACCAGTGGCGCCCGGTAAGTATTCACCTCGATCTGGTCCGGGAAGAAATACGTAATGCCTCTGTATCCGCCGAAGTAAAAGGCCCCCTGGTGATCTTTTAAATAGGAGTTGTAATTAAATTCCCTGCCTGCAAGACCATCGGCAACAGTATAGGAAAGCACTGCCCGGGTTGCCGGGTCAAAACGTACCAATCCTTCATCTGTACTTAGCCACAATAACCCGCGATGATCCTGCAGGATCCCGACAATGTTTGTCGACTGACCGGAAAGTATAAAGTACTGCGAGAGTGCCTGCTTCTTTTTGTCGTAAAAGATCAGCGTTCCATTCCGGGCCCCGGCCCATATATTGCCGGCAGCATCTTCCAGGAAGGTATTGGCCGGCAGGGAAGTATTGATGGTATGGAGCTGGTTGCCCTTTACAGCAAAAAGACCGGAAAGTCCCCCCATCCAGATCCACCCGTCCCGGTCTTTATAGATCTTATTAACGGAAAGCTGGCTGAGCTGTTCATTGACCCGGTCAACCGGGACAGGCTCCAGCTGAAGGCCCGACTTTTTAAAGATACGGATACCGGAATTGGTGGCCAGCCAGAACCGGCCCTGGTTATCTTCCTCCAGCGAGGTGATCTCCAGCCCGGTACTTTCCACATCTTCCGGCCGGTATAAATAATGCCGGAAGATCCCGGTGGCAGGATCCAGTACATTCAACCCGCCGCCGTGCGTACCACACCAGATATACCCCTGCTGGTCGATATACACCACTTTTACAAGATTGGAGGCGATGCTGCCGGGGTTGTCGCGGTCCGTTTTAAAAACGCTGAATTGTCCGTTCCGGCGGTTATATGATACAAGGCCGCCACCCTCTGTTCCGATCCATAGATCGGTATTGCGGTCTTCCAGGATGGTGCTGACCACGTTGTTGGGAATGGAATTGCGGCTCCCGTCATTGCGCATGACCTTAAACCCGGTGGTAAAGGCATCAGCGCGGTTGGCCCCTCCAAAATAGGTGCCGATCCAGACCGATCCGTTCGCATCCCTGTACAGGCTGTAAATAGAGTTCTGGCTGAGGCTCCTGGGATCTGCACCTTCGTTTTGAAAAGAAGCCATCTTCAGCGTACGGGTATTTAAGATGCTCAGCCCTTCCTGTGTACCGATCCAGAGAGCGCTGTCGTTGCGGACCATCAGGGTCCGGATATTATTATGGATAAGCCCCTGCGGGTTATTGGTTTTCGTAAATCGTGCAAAGGTTTTTGTAACCGGCTCATAGAGGTTCAGACCGGAGTTCTGGGTGCCGACCCACAGACGGTGCGACCCATCTTCGCAAATGGCGGATATATTATCGCTGCTCAGGCTTTGTGGGTTTGCGGGGTCGTGGTGGAAGGACTCATAATGATAAAGGCCGCCGGTTTTCCACATCCGCACCAGGCCGGCAGTGGAGCCGATCCAGATATTGTCGGCATGATCCTGAAAAATGCTTTTGATCATGGATCCTCCCAGGTCCTGTTTACCGGGTGTTACAAAACGGAAAACCCGGTCGCGGTGTTTGCCGGTAAGAATAAAAATACCTTTCGATGTTCCGATCCAGAGCCGCTGCAGGCGGTCTTCGAAAATACAGTTCACTGCTACAGGGCCGTTTACCGGGAGAATGATCTTTTCAAAACGGTCTTTTTCATCATTGTAGGAGTTCAGTCCTGTACTGGTACCTACCCAAAGCTGTTGCCGGGTATCGCGGAAAAGTGAAAGGATGTTATTGGAAGAAAGGCCGGTCCCCTGGCTGCTGTCTGTAGTGTATATCCTGATCTGGGAACCATCGTACCGGTTCAGGCCGCTGGAAGTGCCCAGCCACATAAAACCTTCGGCATCCTGGGTAATGCACAGCACCGAGTTATTGGATAAGCCATTTTCGGATGTCAGGTGGCTGAAACTGATACCCTGAGAATAACAAACGGTTGTACCTATCAGGAAATACAGGAAGAACCACCTCTTTATAATGTTTTGGAATTTGCCTTTAAAGGGTAGTAAGCTGCAGCACATTTCAGATGCTCTTTTTAACACGCCTCATGTATTTTTAAAAATCAGTTAAAGATAAGCAGAGAAAAGGCTTTAAATAAATAAAAATATTTAATTGATTATCAGTCTTTTATTTGATTGTTTAAAAAAACAACCCAAGTCTTTTAAAATTTTCACCCCCTGTTGCCCGCATATGGAGAGATATTGCAGCAAGAGATTGTACATGAGAGAAATGCTTGTCCGAATTGCTGTCAATCATTACATCTGCTATCATTTATCAATTTTAAAAAGTTTGTGTCTATGCCATTAAAGGATTCAGGCCATTGGCTTCATCGCGGCGTATGCTGGGTGATCGCCGTATTATTTTTACTGTTGCCTTCGCTGCTGCATGCGCAGTCGAAGCAAATTCAGGGTATTGTAACGGATGGCAGCAATGCACCGGTACCCAATGCGTCTATTGTAAACAAGGCCACCGGAACGGGTACTGCCACCAATAACGAGGGGCGGTTTCAGATCAGTGCAGCTGCCAGTGACGTGCTGGAAGTGTCTGCGATCAATTATGAAACAGCCACCGTTACCGTGGGCACACAGGCACCCCTGGCCATCAGCCTGAAGGCAAACGCTTCAAGCCTGGAAGATGTAGTGGTGGTAGGTTATGGTTCCAAAAGTAAACGAGATGTAGGGGGCGCAGTATTATCAGTTGATCAAAAAGTGCTGAAAGACAGACCCGTAACAAATACCCTTGCAGCCCTTCAGGGTACAGCTCCGGGACTTGTTATTACCCGTACCAATGGTCAGCCTGGCCGGGAAGGTTTATCAGCACGTATACGGGGAATCACTTCCCTGGGTGCGGGTAATTCGCCATTAGTGATTATCGATGGTATCGAAGGAGATATTAATGCATTAAATCCCAATGATATACAGTCAATTTCAGTGCTTGAAGATGCGGCTTCTGCTTCAATATATGGTGCTAAGGCCGGGGGTGGTGTAATATTGGTAACAACAAAAGGCGGAAGGGTGAACCAAAAGACGCAGGTGGATATTACTTCCATGTATACATGGAGAACGCCTTATGCCCGCCCCGAACTGATCAGTTCCAGGAAGCAGGCCGAGTTGCAGAATGCAGCAAGAAAATATGCAAATCAAAACCCGGATTTTACAGATGAACAGCTGAACTGGCTGGATGATCCGAAGATCAATGAAGTATGGAACACCAATACAAATGCCTGGGATTATTACTATAATTATAACCTAGAAGACATTTTAATGCGTAAGCAGAGTCCGCAGCGAAACATCAATCTTACGGCCAGCGGAGGCGGAGATAAATCAACTTTTCTGTTCTCCTTAGGGTATATGGACCAGCAAGGGGTGTTTAAATTCGGGCCCGATAATTATAATAAATTCAATGCACGCCTGAATTATAATGCAAAATTGTCTAATATCTTCAGTCTGGATTCAAGACTTTCATTTGCAAGGGAAAATATAGATGCGCCTCCAACCGGTGTAACGGGAGAAGGACTTATGTATGGTGTATATTCTATACGGGCTGCGCGCAACCCGATATTTACACCAGGGACCGACGAAACCAAATATGCTTACATCGGTACAATATCCACAGCCTACCCAATATTGAAAGACGGCGGGTATGACAGGGAGGATAAATATAACATGAACGGAGTATTCAGCTTATCGGCAAAGCAGTTGCTGAGAGGCCTCGATCTGAAAGCTGTGTATAGCCCGGGAATGGTATTGTCGAACCGGGTGATTTTTAACCGGACCGTTCCTCGTTATACGATCGATAAAGATATGAACCCGGTAGCGGGCACGCCCATTAACCAGGTGAATTCATTAAATAAAACGAGACCATTTTCAATTACCCAGAATTTTTATGCTACGGCTGATTATGATTATAAGGTTGATCAGCATAGTTTTCATTTGTTGGGCGGTTACGAATTTAAATCGTATAAATTCGATTGGGTACAGGCCATACAGCGTGCACTCCTGCTGAATGATTTTCCTACATTGAATTATACAACCCTGGCTACTGCTGATGTGGGCAACGTTGGAGATAATATGCAGGTAAATACATGGCTGTCTTATTTCGGGAGGTTATCCTACAACTTTGCAAACAAATATTATTTTGAGGGAACATTAAGGCAGGATGGCAGTTCCCGTCTGGCACCGGGTCATAAGTTCCAGTCATTTTATGCCGGTAACGTATTTTGGCGGGTAGCACAGGAAGACTGGTTTAGAAATGCCTTACCTTGGGTGAATGAATTGAAGCTGGCTATTTCCTATGGTACGGCCGGTGGTGCACAAACCGCAGATCCCAACCTGAACAATTATGATTTCCAAAGCCCGCTTTCAAGAGGGTATTATCCGTTTAATGATTCACGTACGGCCTATTTTTTACAGGGAAGCCTTCCGTCAGAAAGCAAAGCCTGGGAAGTGATTTCAACAGCGAATTTCGGATTTGACCTTGAAGTGCTGAAAAGGAGACTGACCATTCATTACGATTATTTTATTAAAAAGAATAATAATGTTTTTGTTGGGCAGCAGCTTCCTGCACTTTTGGGGGTAACGCCTAACCAGGCAAACCTGGCAGCCGTACAGGTGAAAGGATGGGGTGTAACGGTTAACTGGAATGACCGGTTCAATAATGGTAGTTATTTTATATCAGCAAACCTCAGCGACGACAGGAATAAAGTGGTTCGGTACGACGGATCGGTTTCTTATAACTCGGGTATCAATGCCGCCATTCCCGGGATGTCGACCAATTCGATTTTCGGTTATAAGGCAGACGGATATTTCGATACACAGGATGAACTGAAGGGCGTTCCTGTTAGAACACCCAGCACCGGAGTAGGTGATATTAAATTAGTGGATGTAAATAAAGATGGGGTTATCAATCAGGGAATTAATACGGCTGCAAACCATGGGGACCTGGTATACCTCGGTAATACGAATTCACGCTATGTTTTCGGTTTTAATGCAGGGGTGAACTGGAAAGGGTTTGATCTTTCAGTATTATTTAATGGTGTGGGCAAGAGAAGTCTCTTACTGGAACCATATGCCACTATAGCTTTTTATGACGGCTGGAGAATGCCCTGGGCCATCCACGAGGATTACTGGACCCCTGAGAATCCGAACGCAAAATTCCCGGCAATCCGGATGAGTGACCGGGTAAATGATGTGGTTTCATCTCATTGGGTGCAGGATGCCAGCTATATACGCCTCAAAAATTTGCAGGTAGGTTATACCCTGTCTAAGCGGGTGCACCATATCAAAGCAGTAGGTGATATACGTGTTTATTTTTCCGGCCAGGACCTATGGGAAAAAACCGGGATGTGGTTTAACTACTTTGACCCCGAAAATACAGACAAGGTAACATTTGGATACCCACTGTGGCGGAGTTATGCAGCAGGCTTGAATATAAGTTTTTAAGATGCTGAAGTCAAAAAATTGTAAATCGATTAACAAGACACAAACAATGGCAATACATTTTAATAAAAACGATTTATTTATCGTTGCGATCTTAACAGGTGCAGTTGCTATGACAAGCAGTTGTACAAAAATGCTGGAGCAGAATACACAAACAGTGATCACCGACCCTGTTTTCTGGAAAACGGAAAGTGACCTGATCGGCGGAACAAATTATCTGTATAACAGCCTGCCTAACTTCGACACTCCTTTGGAGGATCTGTATAGTGATTTTTCTTCAGATGTATTTGGAGGCTCGCTGAATACAGTGAGCGATGGCTCAAGAACGGTCCCTTCAAACGACGGTACATGGACGAACTCTTATGCCTACATAAGAGCTGCGAATAATGTCATGGAGAAATCCGCCGGAATTGCGGACAGCCCGATGAAAACTTACTGTATTGCACAGGCTCGTTTCTTCAGGGCACTGAATTATTTCCGGCTGATAAGAGCTTACGGGGATGTTCCGTATATCGGAAAAAGCATTACCGGGCGCGAGGATCCTACATTATATACACCCAGAACAAACAGAAGGGCTGTTATTGATTCTATATATGCCGATCTTGATTTCGCAGCGGCGAATTGTCCGCAGGCAGATGAATTGCCTGCCAGCACTTCTGCATCCGGAACGGCAGGAAGGGAGTACGGCCGCATTACACGCAGCGCCGCCCTGGCTTTTAAATCTCGTGTGGCATTGAATGAAGGCAGCTGGCAAAAGTTTCATGGTGCACCTGAACTGCCGGGGGATAAGGACCCTGCAAAGCATTTTACCATAGCCCGCGATGCGGCATTGGCAGTAATGACTGAAGGAAAGCACGGCCTGTACACCGCCGGCGGGGCATTAAGTTTTCAAAACCTTTTCCGGTATCCCGGGGAAACCTACGCCAATAATAAGGAAAATATACTGGCGCGCTTATACGGAAAGGATATAACAAACAATGTGTCCAATAACGGAGGATATATGCGGCCTTATTTGACAGATGGCCGTAATGCAGCAACCCGGGCATTCGTGCTAACTGCGCTTTATTCGGACGGGTTGCCTGCCGGAAAATCTCCGTTGGATTCCAATGGAAAAGAAACAGGCTTACTTACCGATTACCAGAACAGGGATCCAAGAATGGTGCAGACATTGTTTAAAGTAGGCGATCCTTATGCATCGATAGCCGGCGGCAATCCTATTTACCGAAATACCTACTACTATCATCAGCAAAAGTACTGGACCGGCCAGGCAGACTTTTTGGCGAGCCCCAACCTGTTTTTAGATTTTATTGCCATCCGCTATGCGGAAGTACTGCTTAACTATGCGGAGGCTGTTTATGAATTAGGTAATAGCATATCGGATATCGATCTGGATAAATCAATTAACCTGCTTCGGAAAAGAGCTACGAACAATGATAATTTGAAATTACCATTGTTGACCAATGCATTTGTTACGGCCAATGGACTCAGCATGCGAGATGAGATCCGCAGGGAACGTTCTGTTGAATTAGCTTATGAAGGGTTCCGTTATTGGGATCTGATAAGATGGAAAACGGCAGAAACAGAATTGGTAAAGCCTCTTCTTGAACGCAAATATTTTGAAGGCCTGGATTATGGTGGTAGTACAAAACCGACCATGCTGAATGGATATGTGCTTATGCAGGCAGCAGATAAAAGGAAATTCAATCCGCAGCGGGATTATTTATCGCCCTTGCCATCTACTCAGATTGGATTAAGCAATAATACGCTCACCCAGAACCCAAATTGGTAATGGCTGGCCGATAAACAGGAATGTAAAGACAAGCGCCCCCTGCGGATAAGCGTTGTCTTTACATTCCTTGTTATATAAGGAAGCTTCCCTGCAAGCCGGCGATAGATTCGGGCGTATTAGTATTGCAATGATAGAATAGGAGGGGATTGGCTTTCGCCTGTTCCTGGCTTTGTATGCCTGTACGTACACTTCGCCGGTCTTCATGTAAATAACTTTAACTTATATGTTTAACAATGCTTAGAAAAAAAAATTTTATACTCCCCTTGGTGGTGATGGTACTGGTGTCCTGTGCGGCGTCTAAAGGCAGCCAACGGGCTTCTGTTAACGATTTAGCGGAGGAAAACCTTTTGAACGGTGAAAAAATGCTGCAGTTGCTGCTGAAAGATGCCAACGCAAAATTTTCAACTCCCAGGGGCGCTTACCCGCGTACGATCAGTAAGAACGGGCAGCTGGTGACCACCTCCATATATGACTGGACCCCCGGCTTCTTTCCCGGCAACCTTTGGTATGCCTATGAATATTCAAAGAATGCGGCGCTGAAAGCAGAAGCCCTTCGCTGGACGGAAAAACTGGAGCCGCTGAAAAACTTTACCGAACATCACGACCTGGGATTTATGATGTATTGCAGCTACGGCAATGCCTGGCGGCTTACACAAAATGCAGCATATAAAGATGTACTGGTACAATCGGCCCGCTCGCTGGCCACTCGTTTTGATCCCCGGGTGGGTAGTATCAAATCCTGGAACCGCTTTGATTCCTGGCATGGAAATAAGACCTATCATTACCCCGTAATTGTAGATAACCTGATGAACCTGGAGCTCCTGTTTTTTGCCTCCGAAGCATCGGGCGATCCTTCGTTTAAAAATATTGCCGTTACCCACGCCCTTAATGCAATGAAAAACCAGGTACGGCCGGATTTCGGTACCTATCATGTTGTTTGTTATGATACGGCTTCATCCGCGGTGGTGGGCCGGGAAACGGCGCAGGGCTATGCCGATAATTCTACCTGGGCCCGGGGACAGGCCTGGGCTATTTATGGCTTTACCATGATCTACCGGTTTACAAAAGATGAACGTTTTCTTACAACAGCAAAGGGACTGGCCGACTACTATATAAATAATAAGAACCTGCCGGCTGATAAAATTCCGTACTGGGATTTCAATATCGGGCAACCGGGGTATACGCCCGGCATAAAATCAAATGCGCTCCGGGTAAAGACCCCTTACCGCGATGCCTCTGCAGCGGCCATAACGGCGTCGGCATTACTGGAACTGAGCGGGTATGTGGACCAGGGGAAGGCCGGGGTGTACCGCCAATTTGCCGAAGCAACCCTGCAAACACTGGCAGGGCCGGGATACCGGGCAGCGGAACACACGAACGGCAACTTTATTCTGAAGCACAGCGTGGGCAGCATTCCCCATAATAATGAAATTGATGTGCCCCTGGTATATGCCGATTATTATTTCCTGGAAGCATTGCTCCGGTACCGGAAGCTTACCCGTAACGAAAGGTTATTTTAAAAGCTGTTCAGACTTTTAAGGAAACAATGCTGCAATAGCGGCCAGTTGAAACAACTTCTAAAACAAGATATAAAATGATATACATGATCCGGAAACTTCAATTGCCTGTTCTGTTGCTGTTACTCTTATGGGGCCCGGTAAACGGACAGGCAGGCCGCGGGCAAAAAGGAACACCGGTACCCACTGTCGTTACAACGGGGGCAAAGGACCGTGCCCAATGGGTAAAGGCGCTATATAAGATAGCCTGGCCCGTAGTGCACAACCTGGCAGCCGGTACACTAAAGAAGAACCTGCCGCTGGAGCAGGGGCCGGATTATAACCTGGTAGTAAAAGATGTAACGTACCTGGAGGCCGTGGGCCGCACGGTTGCCGGCATTGCACCCTGGCTGGAGCTGCCGGATGATGCAACGGAAGAGGGGGCATTGCGGGCAAAAATGCGTCGCGAATTGTTACAGGGACTCCGGAACGCGGTTGACCCCGAAAACCCGGACTGCCTGAATTTTAAAAAGCAGAACCAGCCCATAGTAGATGCGGCATACCTGTCGCACGCTTTTCTCAGGGCGCCAAAAGCCCTGTGGGAACCGCTGGATAGCCTAACCAAACGACGTTATATCGATGCCTTCAAATCGTTGCGTAACCGCAGCGGAGCCTATAATAACTGGCTGGTATTTGCTGCGCTGATCGAAGGCTTTTTGCGGTATATAGGAGAGGATTATGACCCTGTTCGGGTAGACTATGCATTGAACAAAATGAAAGACTGGTATACCGGTGATAGCTGGTATAAGGATGGGGATCTGTTTAGTATGGACTATTACAACTCCTATGTCATTCATCCGATGCTTACCGATCTTATCAGAACCCTGCTGGAAAAGCGGCCGGGGAAAGTGCATGTGACCACCCGCGATTATGAGACGGCCCTGAGCCGGATGGTACGCCACGCAGAGTTCCTGGAACGCATTATTGGTCCGGATGGCACTTATCCCGCTTTCGGGCGTTCGGTTACCTATCGTACTGCCGCATTCCAGGCGCTGGGACAGGTAGCACTTATGGAAAAGCTGCCGGAACATATACAGCCCGCCCAGGTACGCTGCGCGCTGACGAAAGTGATCACCAATATGTTTGACGGCAACCAGAACTTTGATGCCAACGGGTGGCTGGTGCTGGGTTTTAACGGGCATCAGCCTATGATGGCGGACGTATATACTTCTACCGGAAGCTTGTACATGGCCACACTGGGGTTTTTACCGCTGGGTTTGCCGGCGGATAATAAATTCTGGACAGATCCCCCGGCAGACTGGACCAGCAAAAGAGCCTGGAGCGGGCAACCGGTTAAGAAGGATTATAAGGTGGAGTATTAACCGCCGGCTACCCGGCGATAACCCCATCCGGAATCTTTGCCGCTTACCTTGATGCTCATGCGAAGGCTCGGAACAAAAGAAAGAGCCGTGAGAAGTGAAACACGGCTCTGACGTTAAACTTTGAACCAGGAACAAGACCTACCCCTGTAGTGCCTTCCGGGCGTAGTCCAGGCATTTTTTTACCTCCTGAACCGCATCCGATCCTGCGGGTATCCTGTATTCCAGTTCAATAGTAGCCGGTATCTTATACTTGTTCTCTTTAAGCAGGGTAAGGATCTCCTTTATGGGTGTATCGCCTTCACCCCAGGGCAGGTTTTCACCACCATTGGCTGCCGTTTGCCGGTCTTTTATGTGCATGGAAGTGATCCGGTCGTGCCGTTTCCGGATCAGGGCGAGCAATGAAGCGCTGGTATGTCCCTTTACAGCAATGTAATGACCACAGTCCAGGTTCATAGAGTTATAGGGCGATTGTTCCAATGCCGTATCCCACAAGGTATCGGTAGCCTGTGTGTGTGCGTGATAGCCGACATAAACTTTATGTTTGGCACCCAGTTTGCCCAGCCGTTCTGTTTGTGCCGGGTCCCTTGGCAACTCTACGGTAACGGAAGTTGCACCCAGCGTTTTTGCCGCACGCATGGCATACTCGATTTCAGCATCGGTATTGTTGCTGCCCAGTGCATTGGGTTTAAACGCGTAGATTTTTATTCCTGCTTTGTCAAACATCTTTTTTACTGCTTTGAATTTGTCCATTGAAACCGTAGCGCGCCAGTTGGCTATCTGTGCTTTATCTGCAGGGCAACCTGCATACGCTTCCACTGCCTCACCCATCAGTTCCACGGCACTCACACCACTGTTTATTGTATGTTGCAATACTTCCTGTAAACTGCCGGGCATGCTCCGGAAGGAGTAGGTGATAACACCGATCTGTACGCCCGAAAACTTTGATCCGGGGCCCCTAAACAGGTCAGCGGACCTTAAAAGAGAAGGCGTGGTTAATAATCCCAATGAGGCAATGCTGCCTTTTTTCAGAAAATCCCGGCGTGAAACCCGGCCGGACTGGTCGTTTGCTGCAAGCATATATCTGTTGTTTTTAATTATCGTTGATGGCTCCAAAGTTACGGTGCTCCGTTTTATTATAACATATTTCTCTATATTCGTTTACAAATTACTTTCACTAAGAGCCTGTTTAAATTTTATTGATGGAATTTATTATGAAGCTATTTTGGAGCGAAACAAGGAAAATTTTGCAGGCATAGTAGGCCACTATGGCGAAAAATTTAACGCAGTTGCAGCCCAAAACAGCCATAATAAAGCCATTGAATGAATTTTAAACAGGCTCTAAAACCGTCCGCACTCATTATGGAAACCACCCCTGGTAAAAGATTGGAAAAACTGGTGAATGTGGTACAGGAATTATCGCTTGCCCGGAACCTGGAAACGGTCACCCGCATAGTGCGCAAGGCTGCGAGGGAATTGACGGGCGCCGATGGCGCCACCTTTGTGCTGAGGGATAAAGATAAATGCTTCTATGTGGATGAAGATGCCATCAGCCCCCTGTGGAAAGGCAGCCGGTTCCCGATAGAAACCTGCATCAGCGGCTGGACCATGCTCAACCGGCAGTCTGTGATCATCCCGGATATATACCAGGACAGCCGGATCCCTACCGAAGCCTACCGGCCCACCTTTGTAAAAAGCCTGGTAATGGTACCCATCCGTATCATGGATCCCATCGGGGCCATCGGCAACTACTGGGCCAATATGCATCAGGCTACAAAGGACGAGGCACAGATACTACAGTCGCTGGCCGACATTACTGCCGTAACACTGGAGAACGTGCAGATCTATGAAGAGCTGGAAGCACGTGTAAAGCAGCGTACCGCAGAACTGGAGGTCGCCAATAAGCAACTTGAGGCTTTTTCCTATTCGGTAACGCACGATCTCCGGAGCCCGTTAGCCGGTATACAGGGATTGGTACAGCTGTTGCAGGAAGAATACAGCCTGCAATTCGACGATGAAAGCCGGGAGTTAATGGGGCTTATTGAGCAGAGTACCAAAAATATGGGCCAGCTGATCGATAACCTCCTGGCATTTTTCACAACCTCAAAAAAGGAGCTCAACAGTGTTAATGTTTCCATGAAGGCGATGGCCGTCGAATATTTCAATACACTGAAGGAGCAGGAGCCGGAGGGGAGGGCTTTTGAGTTTTCCATCAGCGATCTGCCCGATGCGTATGTAGACCGGACGCTGATAAAACAGGTGTGGAGCAACCTCCTGGGAAACGCAATGAAGTACAGCCGCAAAAAAGACAAAACCGTTATTCAGGTTGGCTATGAGGAAACACCGAAGGATATCATTTACTTTGTAAAGGACGAGGGCAGTGGTTTTGATATGATGCATTATGATAAACTTTTTGGTGCGTTCCAGCGGCTGCACAGCGACCAGGAATTTGAAGGAAATGGCATCGGGCTTTCACTGGTTGAGCGGATCATTGCCCGGTATAAAGGAAGGGTATGGGCCCTGGGTACCCCCGGATCGGGAGCTGCTTTCTATTTTTCCCTGCCCAGGATCTGAACCGGAAAACTGCCTGGGTACACTTTAAAAAAAATATATGAACGATAACAACGGATTAAAGGAGCTGGCCGCTCAGCTGCGGCAACCTGATGGAGCAAAGGGAATAGAGGTGGCTGATATGATGCATGCCAGCAATATTGGAATGACCAGGCATGCGATAGACCAGCTTGCCATTGCAGATAACGATCACATCCTGGAGCTTGGGCATGGCAGCGGAAAGCACCTTCCGTACCTGCTGCAGCAAAAAACCGGGTTGACCTATTATGGATTGGAGCTATCTAAAACAATGAACCAGGAAGCCGGGAAGGAGAACCGGGCTTTTGTAGAAAGGAAACAGGCTGTTTTTCAGCTGTATGATGGTGTGCATATCCCGTTTGCCGATCATTACCTTGACAGGGTCTTTACCGTGAATACCATCTACTTCTGGACGGATCCCGAACGGTTGCTGTCTGAATTATACCGCGTATTGAAACCCGGCGGAAAACTGAACATCACCTTTGCACAGGAACACTTTATGAAGGAGCTCCCCTTTACGCAATATGGATTTACACTGTATAACAATGAGCGGATCACGGAATTGCTTAAAAAGACCCGGTTCCGGATTGCAGACATGGTAACGCAGTCGGAAAACATACAAAGTAAACCGGGCGGGGAGGCAACCCGCGAGTTTACAACAGTTAGCCTGGAAAAATGATGTTCATAAACCGGCCGTCTGCGCACATCAGTGGTAAAGGATCAGTAAAGATCCTCGGGAAGATCACCTTCCCGAAGCCCTGAACGGCCTGTTGGGCCGTTTATAAGATACGCGGAGATCTGCGGAAAATACGGCGGTCTTCAAACCATGAATGATCCAAAGAAGAGAGGGGGAACCTCCGTCAGGGGTATTGGATTTATAGAAAAATATCATGTTCGTATAGCGACGCTGGTTGGGCTGCGTAAACTTTATGGCTATGACACAGGTCTTTTTCTGATATGAACTCCACTTTATATGAATGCTAATGGGAAATCAGACTCAATCCTGTTAATAGGAACACGGGGCTCCGCCGGAGCCCGGATATATATATATGCGATCCTGCTATAAACACACCGCTCCTGAGGAGCGTTTCCAACGCCGTGCTCCTGTGATCTATAGTGTTTTCTTCCATGTCTTGCTGCTTTTCACACAAGGGTTGGGAAATGAAATGCTTTATATTCCTTCCGCTGTCAGTGGCCGCGTGTGTATAAAATAAAGTATAGTTAGCCGGGTGACTTAAATACAAATATTTTTGAGCATCCCTGTCTTTAAGAACAGCTAAAAAGTACAGGCAAAGTAGTAAGAGATTTATGCTTGAATTAAAAATAATATATAGTTTATTAATTAATTTATTATTAATTGATTAAATATATTTATATCTTATTTAAAATAAGTTTCCCGCTAATAGGATGCCCCCGTTTTATGGTCAATAAATCCCTTACAACTCCTGTTGCTGCCCTTAAACGGGGGAAGGAGGGCGCGGCCCCGGAGGCTCATAAATGTTGTTCTCTCAATCTCATCAGATTATCTTATTTTGCAGACTTCCTATTGTAAAAGAGGTGGTTTTGTAGCGGCATGACTAGCGAGCAAATTGCATTATTGATCCATTCATCTCCCGCGCTGCAAATGTTGCGGCTGCGGAATGCTGGCTGGGTATTACCCTTTTTATACACCGTTTTTAAAGAAGACCGGCGCATGGTCATCCGGGAGGACCAACTCATTCCGCTACTGGCAGAAACCCTGAGAGCTCATGCCGACGGCACGGAGGACTGGGAAGAAGCCCGGATCGATTTTGGGGAAGACGAGGAAAGCCGGAGCCGTAAATACCTGCTGAACTGGGTGCAGAAACGCATCCTGCAGGATTTTCCGGATACGGAAGGGAACACTAATTATCAGCTCAGCGCCTATACCGAAAAAGTGTTCCAGTGGATGCAGCATCTGCAACAGGGACAGCACCACGTGGGCACAGAAAGCCGGTTCAAAATGCTGTTCTCCTCGCTCCGGGATATGGTAGAGAATACCGAGGACGACCGGGAACGCAAACTGCAGATCCTCAAGGATCGCAGGGCGGAAATTGATCGCGAGATCAGGGCACTGGAGCTGGGTGTGGCCCCCCAACGGTACAATAACGCTCAGGTACAGGAGCGGCTCGACCTGTTCATCAGGCTTTGCTATGAACTGATCGGCGATTTCCGGGAAGTGGAAGATAATTTTAAACAGATCCACCGCAATATCGTGGAGCAGCATACGCGCGCGGAGCAGAATAAAGGAGCTATTGTGGGCTTTGCCTTTGAGTCGTACGACGCGCTCCGGAGCAGCAACCAGGGAAAAAGCTTTTATGCGTTCTGGGATTTTCTTATTTCCCGCAGCGGACAGGAGGAGTGGCGCCAGCTTACGGAACAATTGCTGTTGTTGCTGGACGACCGTCAGCTGGAAGCCGACACCGATTTTTTGCAGAATATCAAGTCATTCCTGCTGGAGCAGGGACGTGCCGTTTATGATGCCAATGATAAAATGGCAGAAAAGCTCAGCCGTATCATCACCGAAAAAGAAATTGCCCGGCACCGGAGGCTGCGCCAGCAGATCAGCGGTATTAAGGAACTGGTATTGGACCTTATGGAAGAAGAGCCGGTGGATGCAGGGCTGCAGCTGGATGAAGCATCCGATATCCGTATTGTAATGGACCGGGCGCTTACCCTGGAGGCAAAGAAAACAGCAGGCGCATTAAAACAGCCCATGGCTGCAGTGGAAAAGATCGCCGATGTAGACCGGTTTAACCGGCTGCTGAACACCAGCTTTATCGACCGGAAACAACTCTGGCAAAAAGTGGAGCAGGTGCTGGAGCATAAGCAAACAGCAACATTAAAAGAGATCATCGAGGCCACGCAACTGCAGCATGGTTTAGCCGAAGTGATCAGTTATTACAGTTTTTTAAAAGAAAAATCAAAAAGGGTACAGGTGGTAGGGAACGCAGTGGAGCTGATACCGCTCAACGGCAATGCCGATAAATTTGTAGAAGTACCTTATTTGTTATTTAGTAAATAGAAAGAGACCCGATGGCCGAAAAGATACATTCGTTTACTCCTGTGTTCATCAAATTGCTGAAAGGCCCTGTAGAATACCTGGAGAAAAGCACCTGGGAAAAACTGCTGCAATACAAAGCAGAACTGATCGTTTTTTTACAACGCCTGGGATTAACGCTGGTACTGGATGAGCAGGATGGGTATGCCTATATAAAGCATGCCATTTCTGAGGAAGACGCTGCCAGTGTAAGCTGGGTGCAGCGCCGGGCGCTGGCTTATGATGAAAGCGTAATGCTGGTGCTGCTGCGTGATATGATGGCGGAATTTGAAGTAGGAGAGGCCACTCAGCGGGAACTCATCAAGAAGCGGCGGGAGATAAAAGAATATGCCGAGTTGTTTTTTAAAGAAAATGCCAGCCGGGTAAAAATGTTGAAAGATATCGACCGGTTGATTGAGCGCGCCGTCGAAAATGGTTTTTTGGAACGCTCCGGTACGCATGAAGTAGCCGATGAACAAAAATTCCGGATCAAGAAGCTCATTAAAGCCCGGGTAGACAGTGAAGTATTAGAAGATTTTAAACAGCAATTAACAGCACATGCAGCTAAGCGTATTCAGCACGGATAATGAGAAGAGCGGCTTCCGCCTGCAATATATGGAGGTTTTTAACTGGGGTACCTTCGATGAACAGATCCATACCATCGTTCCCGGCGGGGAAACCAGCCTGCTTACCGGCTCCAACGGAAGTGGAAAGACCACGTTTGTGGATGCTTTGCTGACCCTCATCGTACCCGAAAAAAAATACCGGTTCTATAACCAGAGCAGCGGCAGCGAGAAGAAAGGCGACCGTACGGAAGAAACCTACGTATTGGGTGGCTATGGCACCATCAACAGTGAAACCGGGGTTACAAAAGCCCTTTACCTCCGCGAAAACCGCGAAGAGGCTTACAGCATCCTGCTGGCCAATTTTACCAACGAAGCCCTGCAGGAGGTAACCCTGTTTCAGGTGCGGTATTTTAATAACGGCGATATGAAACGAATGTTTGGGATCGCCCATAAAAGCCTGCATATTGAGGAAGACTTTAAACCCTTTGATCTCGGTAATGCCTGGAAACGCCGGCTGGATCAGCAATACAATAAAGGCACACGCAAACAGGTAGAGTGGTTTGATGCGGCCAGTAAATATGCTTACCGCCTGGTGGATGTGCTGGGGATGCAAAGTATCCAGGCGCTCACCCTGTTTAACCAAACGGTGGGTATCAAAGTGCTGGGCAACCTGGATGATTTTATCCGTACCCATATGCTGGAGCCCCGCGATATGGAATCCCTGTTCCAGGAACTCAAAAAACACCTGGCAACCCTGCTGGATGCCCAGCGGAATATCGAAAAGGCCGAAGAGCAGATCCGGCTGCTGCAGCCCGTGCAGCAACATTATGCCGGGTTTATGAATCTGCAGGCCCGGCAGCAGCATGCGCAAAAGGCGCTGCATACGGCGGCTGCATGGAAGGGGTATACCCAGGACCTGCTGTTGCAGCAGGCGCTGGAAGAAGCCGGCACTGGCGTAAAAGAACTCGAAGAAAAGACCGCCCTGGCGAAAGCAGGTATCGATGCCCTGCATGAAGAGGAACGGGTTACCCGGAACCAGATCGATCAGAACCAGGCCGGGCAGCGGCTGAAACAGCTGGAGCAGGACCTTCAGGCTTTACAGGCCAGAAGAGCGGCTGCCGAGGAAAACCTGGCATTATTTACAGAATGGTGTACTGCCTTACACCTGGAAGATAAAAGCGCATCTGACGAAGAAAGTTATAAGCGGGTGCTGAAGGAAGCCGGTCAGTTTGCCCAGCGACTCGAAAAAGAGAACCGGCTGAATGAAGCCGATGATTTTGATGCCAAAAATCAGCATAAAAAAGCAGGGGAGGCTAAGCATAAACTGGAGGAAGAGCTGAATATCCTGCTGCACAGCAAAAGCAATATCCCTGCACACCTGGTGCAGGTACGTAAGCAGCTATGTGCGGCATTAAAACTGGATACCGCAGAACTGCCCTTTGCCGGCGAACTGATGCAGGTAAAACCGGAAGAGCAGCGCTGGCTACCGGCCCTCGAAAAATTGTTGCACGGCTTTTCGCTGCGCCTGCTGGTACCCGATCAGTACTATAAAAAAGTGACCCGTTACCTCAACCAGACCAATACGGGTACCCGGCTGGTATATTACCGGGTGCTGGATACCTTCCACACCCTGGCGGAGGACGATACCGTTTTTTATAAACTGGATTTTCATGCTGAGCATCCGCTGTCTGCCTGGGTAGAGCAGCAGGTGGCGCAGCAATTTTCCTATACCTGCCTGGAAGACGAGAAACCGCTGGAACGCTATGATAAAGCCATTACACTGAACGGGCTGATCAAGAACCGCGACCGGCATGAGAAGGACGACCGTCCCGGCAATAATGATGCAGGGCGTTATGTGATGGGCTGGAACAATGAAGGCAAGAGGGAAGCGCTCATCAGCCAGCGGAATAAACTCGCAGATGAACTGGCGAACGCAGCCGAGGTCATAGAACGCTGCCGCAACCGGGCAACCCGCCTGCAGCGGCAGTTCTATGCATTGAACCGGCTGCAGGAGCATGGTGGCTATGCGCTGCTGGATGTAGCAGGCGCGCAGCGGGGTATTCATAAAACGGAGGAACAGATCGGGGCGCTGAGCAAAAGCAACAACCAGCTGCAGGAGCTGACAGCGCAGCTGGAAGCTTTGATCCTGCAGCGTGGAGAGGTGGAAAAAAGCTGGGAACAGGCGGCGCAGGCAAAAACCACCCTGCAAAACCGGATACGGGCCATGGCGCAGCAACGGGAGCAATTGCAATTGCTGTTGCAGCATATCACGGAAACCGATAAGGAAGAACTGCTGCTGTTCCAGCAACAGCATGCGGCATTATTGGCTACCGTGGACTTGGAGACGATCGAAACCGTGTATACGCAGTTTAAAACACAGCTGGAGCATGAAACGCAGGAAGTACAGCGGCTCCTGCATAAGGAAGAAACCTACCTGAACCGGAGCATCAGCCAGATCAAAAATCCCTCCCCGGCTTTGTTACAACGTTTCCCGGACTGGTACAGTGATGTACAGTTCCTGCCGGAAGAGGCGGCGCATGCGGAGGAGTTTAAAGAGTGGCTGGATAAGCTTGCCAGCGAGAACCTTCCCCGATACCGGAAGGATTTTGAGAATTTTGTCAACGATACCATTACTTATAAGATCGGCGGATTAAATGAAGAAATGGAAAAATGGGAGCGGGAGATCAATAACAGCGTCAACAAGCTCAACCAGTCGCTGGGCGGCATCAACTTTAACAAGCTTCCGGATACGTATATCCAATTGGGCAAACGCCGGGTACAGGATGCTACGGTGAATGCCTTCCGCAATGCCCTGCTGGATGCGCTGCCCCAGGCAGCCAACTGGCAGCAAAGCAGCTTTGAAGATAAGGCCCTGCACTTCCGTCAAAAAGTACAGCCACTGATCGACAGCCTGGATGAAAGCGAAACCTATCGCGCAAGGGTGATGGATGTACGGAACTGGTTCGAATTCTGGGCCGATGAAAAGTACCGCAATACCGGCGAGCTGAAAAAGACCTACCGCCAGATGGGACAGTTATCCGGCGGGGAAAAAGCGCAGCTTACCTATACGATTCTTTGTAGTGCCATTGCCTACCAGTTTGGCATCACACGTGAGGGAAAGAACAGCCGCAGCCTGCGTTTTATTGCGGTAGATGAAAGCTTCAGCAACCAGGATGAGGATAAAGCCACCTACCTGATGGAGCTGTGTAAGCAATTACATTTACAGTTACTGGTGGTAACACCCAGTGATAAGATCCAGATCGTACAGGATTATATTGCTCATGTACACCTGGCACAGCGCGTGAACAACCGGCACAGTATTATGTATAATATGACCATAAAGGAGCTGCAAAAGCAGATGAAGAAAGCGTCGTGACACTGGTTCCTGTTCAGGGGTTGTTCCCGCCCGGAGTTAGATATTAAATAGTGATCGCTGTGCACACCCGGCGGGATCGTATTAAAAATATTGTGCGGCAGCGATGAATAAGGAGCAGAAAGCATGTGTCTTCAGTTTACCTAACCGTTAGAATCTATATGTGCACCAGCCGATATACAAAATTCAGGAAGGGATCAGGAGTGTTTTTATTAAGTTGTATCCTGCTCATGACCTTACTTTGTTCCTGCACCGGTCAGCAAACAGAAAGGATGGAGCGATCTCCGGATAATCAGGAACAGATCCGTTTGGTGCGCTACAGTAATGCCGGGGGAATGCTTGGCTGGACCGAAACCCTGGTGATAAGACCGGACTCTGTCTTATATAATACCCTGATGGCTGCAAAGGACAACCGGCGAACCGCATTCGCTGAAAGAAACACAGGGCAGCAATGGGATGAACTTACCCGTTCTCTCGATCTCAAAGCAATTAAAAAGGTGATCAGTGGTATGAGTCAGCAACCTGTTGACGGAACCGACCAGACGTATACGGTGGTCACCAGCAGGGGATCGTACCAGTTTACGAATCCTGATTTTAGCGTACATCCCGACACTGCTCTTGAAAAATGGGTTTCCCTGATCCAGCGGCTGGCGGGTGCGTACTATCAAAAGTCGCTATAATTTGCGACGGGAATACTTTGGGTTATTGTTTTTTAATTTATGGGTATTTTGTATGAATTCAATGACAATTTACTCGGCAGGACAGGGCAAACGCATCTGATTTCAGCATTGTTCAGCTCCGGAGGAGCAGCGTGTTTATAGTAATCTGCTGTTTTATCAACCCGGCTCCTGTAGGAGCCGCGTGTTTGTTGGGCCCGAAATTTTACGCGGCTCCTACAGGAGCCGGGTTTTCTCTTTAATACCTTGCTATAAACAAGCGGCACTTACAGTGCCTGAAAAGGCTCCTGGTGTGCTCTTTTTACCCAATTTAGATACGTTTGCCCTACTCAGCAGGATTAGTGATACTTTTTTTCGCCACCTGATTGATCTGGTAAAATGGGGACAGCGGATGCCGGCTATAAAAGCTTCCGGGAGATCCCGTAGAATCACCCGGATGCTGCAATATATGCGGTGCCGGTCAAAGAGGCCCGGGGAAGAACTGTTATAGGTAACGGCAGATCATTCTGGTTTTATACACGCAACCTGGTAGAAATGGCCGATGCCTTTATAAGAACGGGGCGGTACCTGTTTATTGATAAAGTGCATAAATAACAGGGGTGGTTCCGGGAACAGTACAGATAGGCTAAGCCCGCTGCTGTATCCCGTTATTGGGGGATCACGGGGCGGACGTTTAGCCGGCAAATTGGTATTATTATTGCTCAATATGTTTTGCCGGCTTTTTTGAAGTTTGGCAGGTCCCTGCCTGGCGGATCAGGGATCCGTACCACCGTACCAGGGAGATATTCAAATTAAACATCATCTAAGCAAAACATGACAAACACATTTTCTTTCGGATCAGTTGTATTAGCAGGACTGGTGCTAACGGCCCTGCATAGTAATGGATAATTGGGAGGTATCCTCAACAAGGCAGGAGAAAAGATCACGCAGAAAGCCGGTGAAGTGATTACCAGCGGCGGCGTTTCGGCAAAAGGAAACACGGGTGCAACCGTAGGAACGGAGAGTGGTGCCGCCGGCAAAAAGAGGGTGTCGTTTGATGCCGGCTTTGATTTTAAGGCCGGAAGCACGATCCTGTATACCGGTCAGTTTGAGAAATTGAATACCGGCTCCTTACCGGCAACCCTCAAAACCAATGGCAGCGGCCAACTGGTGAAGTCGGGTGATATTGCCGGTACCTGGCTCGAAATGCAGACGGGTGCCATGTACAAGCTGAACAGCAATGTAAAACTTCCGCAGTCCTTTACAGTGGAGTTCGACCTGCTGACCAGTTGCGATAAGATAGACGATATCAGCCCGGTGAACTTTGGTTTCGCCGGTAATAACAGTGTGAGCAGTTTTGGCGAGGGGGATATTGCCCATACATCGCTGGAGTTCTTTAATGAAAACAAGATCACAAGCTTTGCCGGGCCTGCGGATAAATATATCAATACTGAATATGACCTGAAACCCTATGCAAACGATAAGCTGCATGTGTCCATCGCCGTAAATAATGACCAGATGAAAGTATACCTGGATAAGACCAAAGTGCTGGATGCTAAGATGTTTAAGGCCGGTGCCGCAAAATATTTTTTTATCAGCGCCCCGATAAAGACCGAGAATGATGCAAAGGTTTATTTCAGCAACCTGGTCATTGCGCAATAACCGTTAAAGAGCGGGTCCGGTGTTTAACAAGTCCTGTTTTATAAACCAAGCCTTACCGCGGATCAGGGATGGGGCAATATATTGCCGGATATTCATGTTATGGCATTTTAACGGATCGCCCCGGTAATATAAACACGGGGCTCCTATGGAGCCCGGTGCCTCATGGGCGAATCCCTGCTACAAACACGCTGCTCCTGCGGAGCAGGGCTCCTGTTTTGAATACTGCTGCTTTGGTTGAGGCGATAGGGTGCATAGCGTTCCTGCACGGGTAGCTGATTTTTTAAACGAAGACAGCTGGCGGTGCGACAAACTTTTATGCTCCCGGGGTTATTGAACGCCGCGTGGTTGTAGAAGAAAATGTTGTGTCGGCCATCCGGCACCATTGGAGCTGCGTAAATTTTGCAATACGGCTGATCCCTTTTCCCGGGTTTATTGTAAACTACATTTGCCGCACAGGAGTGATGCGGTCCTGTCGGGGACACGGGGCTCCTCATGGGGGGATCCCTGCTACAAACACATTGCTCCTGCGGAGCAGGGGGGCTGTTTTGAATACTGCTGCTTTGGTTGAGACGATAGGGTGTATTGCGTTCCTGCACGGGTAGCTGATTTTAAACGAAGACGGCTGGCGGTGCAAAGGGATTTTATGCTCCCGGCGCTGTCAGGCGCCGCGTGGTTATAGAAAAAATGTTATATCAGCATCCCGGCTCCATCGGAGCCGCGTAAACTTTTTTACCGGGAATGCCTATCTTTATTCCGGCATAGAGGCCTAATAGTAAAAAATCATGCAGCATAAAAAGCGACATACAAACGCCCGGCGGAGGTTTATAAAAAAAGCAGCGGTACTGGCCGCAGCGCCGGTCATGATCGGCCACCACCCCGGGTTGGCGAAACAACAGGTGCTCCACCATGTTTTCTTCTGGCTAAAACGCCCCGGGTCCGCAGCAGACCAAAAGGCGCTGGTGGAAGGACTGAAGACCCTGAAGGCGGTTCCGCAGGTAAGGCAGCTGCTGATCGGCACGCCGGCTTCAACGGTCAAACGCGATGTGGTAGACAACAGCTTCCAGGTTTCGGAGCTGATGTATTTTAACAGCACGGCTGACCAGGATGCTTACCAGGAGCATCCCATTCATAAAGCCTTTGTTGAAAAATACAGCCATTTATGGGACCGGGTGGTCGTCTATGATATGATAACGGTGTGATCATCCCAACCGCCTGCGGAAAGACCCGCGATCCGTATACGGATGGCGCAGGTTTATGAGGAGCCCGGCTGCCCGGGATGCTTTATGCAATTGCCCGGCGGCAGGATGCTTACCTTCTATCAGTTGGATGTTTTAATATCAGCGATCTTATGGATGTGCAGCCACTCCCTGAACTCTTCAGGACGCTCGGGCGAAAAATGAATGATCTCCCCCGATTTTAACAGGATGGTGAAATAGCCCGCTGCTTCAACAAACTTGTTTAACTGTGCATGGCCATATTCAAACTCCGGAAATAAAGCAGCAATATTCATATGTAACTCGTTTAACCGGCCCTGGCGCAGGACCCCTGCCAGGTACGCTGTGTAAAATTATTAAAATATCCGGCTTGAAAAGAGCGCCGCTCCTTTCCGGGAATTTTCTGGGGACAAAAGGTGGAAATCTTGGGTTGCTGATCCAGGATCTGTTGAATACAACCCACCACCGGTTTCGCAGGGAAATGCAGATCTTAAGGTTGGTTAAAGTGCCATAGCGCCCGATGCCCGGGAATAGGGAACGGACTGGCCGTACTGCTCTTATTGTTGTACGCCAGGCTTTCCTGTTTAAAGGTAGCGGCCTTTCTCCAATGCCCTTGGGGCTGATTTTGTCCCTAAAATTCGTGACAGGGGAAAATTTGGAAGTGCCGGTTTTATGGCTACCTTAGATTTGAATTTTTATTATATAACCTGTTCTCCAATAACCAACCGCTGTTTATGAAAAAAAAAATTAACTACTTTTTCCGGCCTCCTGTTGCTTTTTCTTTTTATTTACGTTGGATGTAATAAAGCCATTCATGAAAAGGACGGTGCCGATACGTTAAGTGAAAAAAAGAAAAACGTAAAAGGCGCCAGCTACAAAAAAGGCGATTTTGTGTTTAGTATGACCAACCTGCGTAAAATTACAAGTCCGCGTTCGCTTACGGCTGATCCTATTATCCAGCCAACGCACCTGTATATGGTTTTTAAACCGGTAACGGCGGCGCATTACCAGGCCATAGAGGATAAGCATATTCCTGTTTACCCCTTCCCTTTGGCAACGGATTCATTGGATGTAAGCGATCCGGATTATTCCACCTTATACACGTTCCTTCCCATCAAAAATGCAGGGGATCTGCCCAACTGTCCCTATACATTGTTAGACAGTGTTTGCCTGCTTAACCCGGAGTCACCCGCTGCGGCGCTTGCCTACCAGGCAGCGGGAAAAGTGTTCCCGTTCTCCGTCAATTCGGGTGGGGGTGAAGGGGGACCGGATGATCCTTGTGATCCCTGGGAGTATTGTCCTGTTGTACCGGATCCGCCAATTGATCCGCCGCCACCGCCCCATCACCCGGCGCCGCTATTGCCTGCGGATAACCGGCTGGCTCCGTTTACGGTTACCTACAATGGTTGCAGTATGAATACGGATGAAAATTACCCGAGTGGGCGGATAACGGTTGAAGAAACACAATGGGGAAATGGAGGGATAGCCTATGAGGGGGTGGCCGATGTAAGGGTAGAGATCCTGGGGCCCATGGGCCAGCGGGTAGTGGCGCAAACCGACCGGTATGGATGCTTTAAAGCTACCAGTGCCATTATAGGCTTCCGGCCCCCGGTCGGGCCACGGCTGCCGGTTATTATGAATGTTATTTTTGAAAGTGATCGCAAGGAAATAAGGGGCTATAATGATCTTGCCAACCTGGGGCAATACAACCTGCCTTTAAAGCATATTTATGGAAATATATCGTATAGCATGAATAATGCGAATATTTCTTATGAACGGAATACAGATGACCAGGATAATGATGCAAAATACTATGTGGCGGCCACGGTTAATAACGCGTTATATGAATTTGATGAGAATGCCGCAGCGGATGGCATTTTACCGCCTCCGTATGGGATTCAGATATTAGTGCATCGTTTTGCCGGGGATGGTGCTGCACCCATGTTTGCACAAATGTCCGGCACCTACCCGGTGCAAATGGGTACAATTAAGTCGTTTTTCATAGGTGCAGCCG
>NZ_FMZO01000038.1 GCF_900101395.1 Niabella drilacis
GATGGGCGGAAAATAGAAATTCAAATGTTCAGCCTTTGCACACCGCAAGCCGAAGCCGTTTTTGTTGGCTAATTTACGTTTTTCTGCCAAGAAAAACGGCGAAGGCGATGATAGTAGTACAAAAGTTGAGAACTTAACTGTCAGCCCACCTTTCATAAATACCTATGTTAGCGGTAGTCTTTATTTCATTTCGTAGATAGAAATAGAAGGAGAAAAATCACTACAAGTCACGCAAAAATGTAAGTACCCCCTTTTTCAGACAGCTATAAGTTGAGTATTTTTCTGCATTGACCCTGTACCCTATATCGGACACAGCTAAAGTAGATTTTTCGGGTGATGAACCTTTTATCACAGCATCTCTAAATTTTCCATTTTCAGCAGTAAAATGAATGAAACCGCTTTCAATCCAAAAAATTGTTATGTTTTTAAAATCAGGAGTGGTTATACCTACACTTTGATATTTTTTATTACTGCTTAAAAAGCCTTTGAAGGTAAATTTGGTGTTGATGATTTGTGTCGAGTCCATAAAAACATTTGATCCTGTTGAGAAGTCCCACAACTTAATGTAGGAGCTATCTGTAAGCCCTGATATTTCCCCAACAATTTCAAATTTTCGCTTTTGTGCTTGTGAAAAGCTGCATGTCGAAAATTGTAATAAATAAAAGTAATAATGAAGTCTTGGTCATGCTTTGAATTTTTAGGATGTATCTGAACAGCTTACACACAACGGCCGGCGGCCTTGCGATGGTGCGGCATCGAAGCTCGTCAGACGAGTTTTGCACCGAAGATAAATAGAATTACTGAAGCTGGGCATTTATTCTTCAGCCGCACTATCGCAAAACCGTATGTTGTATGCCGTTTTTATTTTACCCAATCGTACACATAAGTCGCTACTTCTTCCCAATTTTTGTCGCCACAAATAAAGTGCCCTCTGTTAGGAAAATATGAAAATCCTTAATGCTGTTTTCGTCTTTGTATGCCTTGAAATTTTTTTCATTAAGTCCTTTGGGAATGATATGGTCTTTTTCTCCCGCTATAAAAAGAAATGGAACATGGGGTTTGTCAAAATCTATTTTTGCAAATGACTTGGTTGTGCTTCTTGGTATGTTTCTACTTTCAGGAACAGCAAATTCATCAAAGGCTGCGTCTGATTCTTCTCTGGTCAAGTTGTTGCCAAAAGCATAGAACCACCACTTTTTAGAAGGATGAAAAACAGAGTCGCCTTTTAACGGATTTAGCACAGGCAAATTTGCTTCCAAAAAACTCCATTCAGTTGGGATAATGCCCGCAGGTGCAGCGCCATCAACCATAATACCTGCTGCGGCTTTGCCTAATTCTACAAGTTTTTGTACAGCAAGCCCACCCAAGGAATGCCCAATTAAAATAGGCTTCTCGGGCAAGGTGTTAATAAAAGTTGAAAGGTTGTTTACCACGTCTTCAAATGTTACAGCACCTAATTCTTCGGGTGTGCTTTCCCACATTTCTGTTACAGAATGGTCGTGATAAGGATTTGACGGGGCATGACAAGTATAACCTCTGTCTTCAAAAAATTTTACCCATCCTTTCCAACTTTTGGCGGTTACAAAAAGCCCGTGGCAAAAAACGATTGTCTTTGAGTTGATTCGATTGCTCATATTTTTTAGTTAAGTATTGTTTGATTGCAAAGCTAAAACTCTTGTTAACCAAATCCTTTAACCCAAGTTAAAATCGTATCACTTTACTGAAAGTCGTTTTCTTATGCGACTTAGGGATGGTCCTTGAATACCGAGATAAGAAGAGATGTGATATAGCGGTACATTGTTGAAAATATCAGGATGATGTTCTATCAAATCAAGGTATCTTTCTTCAGGTGTTTTGAACAAAAAACTTTCTGTTCTTTCGTTCACAATGTTGAATGCCTGCTGTGCCAATAGCCTGCCAAATCTTTCCCAGGCATGGGAATGCTGATATAGAAAAAGCAAATCTTCAATACAAATGCACAAAACGCTTGCTTCTGTCATAGCCTGCGTATGATAATCGCAGGGAACTTGGCTAATGAAACTCTTAAATGTTACTACAAATTGGTTAGATGAAAATAAAAAAACGTTTTTCTCTGTGTCAGTTTTTTCGTCAATAAGATAAGAACGGAAATCGCCGTTAATAATAAACCCTAAATATCTGCAAACAGTTCTTTGTTTATTGTAAAAGTCATTTTTTTGGTAAAGCTGATGTTGTCACATTTTTTTTGACAGCATAAATTCGTCATCGGTCATGCTTGCGAATTGTTGTATAGCGAAAGAAAGTTTGTCAAGGTCTGTCATAGCGATATATATAGGGTGTTGCAGAAAAATGGCATACAACGTCCGGCGGCTTTGCGATGGTGCGGCAATAGCGAACAAAAAGTTGAATTTAGCACCTCAGCAAGCCGTAGCCGTTTTTGTTGGCTAATTTACGTTTTTCTGCCAAGAAGAACGGCGAAGGCGATGATAGCAGTACAAAAGTTGAGAACTTAACTGTCAGCCGCACTATTGCAAAACCGATTGTTGTAGGCATTACTTCTTCTCTATAATTTCTGTTACCTGTTCAATCCAATTTTGGTCGTTTTCCAAAGTAATTTTGGGCTTTATTCCATAGTCTTCATACTTTAAAAGTTTAGCATCGCCTTTCATATCGGTAGGATATATTTCAAACTTACCACTTGGTAATTTATTCCTTTTCCCATAATTACTTCCATATGTCAACATGCCCTTTGTAGTTTGTCCAACTGTGGTAACATTTTTAAGTTTCTGCAATTTCAAGGTGAAAATTTCCGCTTGACTTAATGTGCCATTGTTTAGTAGTATGTATAAATGTCCGTGCTTTGTATACTTTTTTAAAAGCGAAAAATATTTTTTCATTTCTTTTTTTGCTCCGCCTTCATTATTTCTTAAATCTAAAACGAGGTATGTCTTGTTTAATGCAGACGTTATGGAGTCATAAAATTTTTGCGATGATAGCATAGTACTTTTGTCTGCTTGAAATGTTCTGATTAGTAAATACTGAATGTTATCACTAATGGTTTTTAACTCAAATTTTGAAGAGTTTGTCGGAAGATTCATATAGTCAGCGTGTCCAAGCTCCTTTGTGTAAATACTTTGGGAATAAGAACCATAGAAGTAAGAATTCACTAACGATTGATTCTTGTATTTTTCATTGGTTTGAAGAAGAAAATTTTTATATAACGGATGACCGTAAATGGCTTTATAATGGTTTGGAATATATTCGTACAAATGAATAGCAATCTGTCCCTTTTGCCATAATTTGATATTAGTGTCAAGTACAACACCAATATATTCCCTATCCCCACTTCTGAACAAACCAACAGAGTAGAATTTATCATAATGATAAATCCCCTCAATTGAATCAGCAGGTTTTTTAGCTAATTCAATTTTCAAAGAGTCAATATTGATTTCGCAGGTTGGATAGAGGTAGAATTCTTTTGTCGCTATAAAACTGTCAATGGTTTCTTTGGTTTTAAAGTTCTTATAGTCTGGGAGTTGATAAAATCCCAAGTGATTATCACGAAGTGGAAAAAGTAATTGCGACAGGTTATAAAAGTATTTATAGTTGTTTAGTTCGCTTGTCGTGTCCGAAGATAAACGGTTGAATAGGTTGATATAATTGTCCTGCTTGTTTCCCTTCATTTGAGCCTTAAAGGAGGGTGTCTTTTGAAGAATGGATTTTAATGCCGCTAAGTCTTCTAAATAAGTATTTGTCTGGGCTTTTGAAAGTCCTGTCAGGAAAATAAAAGCTGAAATTAAAGTTATTATTCTCATTTTTGGAGAGGTCGATTAGTATTGCGTACAACGTTTTGGGCATTGCCGAAGGCGGGGATTTTTAGCACTAAATTTCAATCGAAGAACGAATGTTGAACCTTGCACAAATGTCCAATCGAAGCCGTTCAGCCCCGCTTTTGGCAATACCTTGTTAGCGGTTCGGTGTTTTTTATTCTGCATAATAGTCTGTTGACCATAATTCTTCGCAAATTCGTTGTACAAGTTTTTGTCTGTCTGAAATGTCTTGTTTTTTAAATTGAGGGTGTGCCTTAAACTGTAATTTTCTGACAATATCTGAATTTAAAAAGTTTGGATTTTTCTCGTAATAGTTTGAGTGCAAAGTTTGGGCGTAAGTGTTTTCTTTGATATAATGTTCTAATTTATCTTCGTATTTGTCGCTGTTAAAGGATTGGTTTGTTCCTTGCGGTAACAGAAGTAAAGCACCAATAGAATTACGCCATTCTTGAAAATCATTTTTTTGCTCAAATTCGTCTGTATGTTCGTCAAATTTGTTTGCCCAAACGTGTTCTATTTCATATTGTTTTCCTGTCGGGTGGTGGTATGTTGTATAATTAGTGTCTTTGCCTACTAAATTGTCAATGTAGCTTGTAATTCTTGACAATAAGTGTTTGACAAACTTTCTGTTCATTCCGTGTAAACCAAACTCCCAAACATCATCCCAAGTTGCGTCTATTTGTTTAGTTTCTGCGGACAGATTTTTGTTCAATGTTTCAAGGTTGTTGTTGCGTATCAATTTTATCACATTAAACATTGTGTATTTAATGGCTGTCTGTCCGAATTTACGATAGTTTACGCTTCGTCTAACGGTAAATGTTTCTATAAACCTTGCTGTTCTGTCAATTTTGGTTTTGATTTCATCTTCTCTGTCAGAAAAGTTAATTGATGATAGGAGCAAAGGTTCTTGCAATGAGAGTGCAATTCCGTAATGTTGAATATAGTTGAGATGAGGAATTGTTTTGTCATATTGACTCATTGAATCCCAAACTTTCAAATACCATTTTACAAAAAACGGAAATTGAACTTTGAAAAAGTTGTAAAAATCTTCAGATGTTGAAAGTCCAAATAATTGTTTGTGATTGTCTTTAAACCAATTGTGAAATCTTGAACCGATTAACTCAAAATCTTGATTTTCTGAACCTGCTTTACCTGGACGAATTGTTACAGCGTATTTTCCTCGAAACCACGCTTGGAAAAACGATTGGTCTGCGTTTTCTTCATATTCGTGGAGTTTCTGAATTTGGGTTTTCCAAAGGTCGTTTATTTCGGTTCTTTGTTTTTTGTCTGTTATTTTTGAAAGCACATAACCTTTAAGCATTTCCGTTGCTGTTAAGTTAAGTCCTCTGTCGTTCATTGTTTCAAAAATAGTGTAAGCATTTTCGTCTGAATATGCAATGATTTCAATTATTACAACATTTTCAATAAACCAGTCAATAAAATATGGAAGAACATTTTCGTCTATTTCTTCTGGGAAACTTTCGCTAATGTCTTCATATCTTTCCATCATATTTTTAACGGTCTCATCGTCGTTTTCTGTGATTTCGTATTCTCCTTGTTCAAATAGTGCGGTTAGGCAATTTTCTCTTGCTTCATCGCTCATATTGAATGACTTTTCGCCATACTTTTCAGAAAATACCAACTCGCTGATTGCAACTTGTTGGGGTGATTTTTTTTGCAAGTGATTTAGATAAATCAACAAAAGTGAAATTGATGTAATTCTTTGTTGCCCGTCAATGATTGATTTTTTGTTGTTTTCAGGATTTACGCTAAAAACAACAGGTCCAAGATAATAACTCTGATATGTTGCAACATCTGAACGTTTATCGCCTTCTTTGTATGATTTGAGGAAAGTATTTGTCAAATCTTCAACTAACAACCTGATGTGTTTTTCTTGCCAACGATATTCTCGTTGAAAATAGTCAATCGTAAATTTTTGGTCTTTTAGAAGGTTGTTTATGCTTGTATCAGTCGCTTCTATTTTGTTTTTAATTTTCTGATTCATTGTTGCAATTGAATTTTAGGCTGTCGTTATACACTGACCGCTAACGTCCGGCGGCTTTGCGATGGTGCGGCAATAGCGAACCTTCAGTTGAGTTTCGCACCAAAGTTAAATAGAATTACCAAAGTTGAGCCTATAATCGTCAGCCGCACTATTGCAAAACCGCTTGTTACCTGCATTGTGCCTTTTTCACATCAATATTCCCATTCTGCTTTGTCAGGGTACATACGTTCAAATTTAAAAGCGTCAAAACTGTCAAACAAAGTTGTGGTAGGAAATGTGGTATTGTCTTCTTTCTTACCACCAAATGTGAGATGGACTAACGCGTAACATTTGTCGGAACCATTATTGTCATGGATTGAGAAAAGAATATCGTCTGTTTGTCTACTTTTACAAACAGCGGAGCATTCATAGTCTGCTAAAATATGTTTAGATGTCGACTTGATAATGCCAAAAAATGAACTTGATACTCTTTTGGTTTCTTTTTTTAATTCTGTGTCAAATAAAATTTTCTGTTCAATTGAAATTGTTTCCCACGGTTCTTCTACAAAAGGTCTTGGTGGGTCAGTTTGGAAGAAGTCCTCGATTACGTGCCGAAAAAGCCCTGCTATGTCAATACGTTTAGTTTCGTCTGGCAGTTCTTCTACATCGTCAAAAGTATAACCACCTATAGGATATAAAAAATAGCCATTTTCAAGCTGAACATTGATATTCAAAGAATGCCATTTTTTATAGTCAGGTTTGTTTATCGCCCAAAAATCCCAAACAGATTTCTGAACAAATTTATAATAGTTGTCTGTTGGGATAAAGTCACCAAAAACGCAACCCATACTTTCGTCACCAACTTGTAAGTCGGTGTGTCCAATTAAAGTCGTGTTTGAATAGACGGATGCTGTCATGGCATTACAGCTAACGTCCGGCGGCTTTGCGATGGTGCGGCAATAGCGAACCTTCAGTTGAGTTTTGCACTAAAGTTAAATAGAATTACCGAAGTTGAGCCTATAACTATCAGCCGCACTATTGCAAAACCGTTTGTTGGCGGTTAGTGGCTTTACTTCATCAGTCGTTTTATTTCTGTAATAATTTCTTCAATGACTTCGGTGTTGTAAATCTTCTTTGTCCCACTTGAACTTTTTGTAGAAAATACGAAAAACACTTTACCACCAAATTCTTTTTCAAATCTTTCGTGATTTTTTCGGTGCATTTCAATCCATTGGTATTGATTAAGTGCTTGTCCCGAAGCGATAGGCTTTATTTGAATACCAATGCTCGTATCATTTATTTTCACGAAAAAATCAACGCCATATGTTCTATCCCAATTATCGGGTGCTGGTTCAATTTTATGTCCGATTGCTCCTTCAAGTTGTCCGTAAATTGTTTCAATCTCTGTGCGATAGCCTTCGTAGGTTCTATTCAGAACCAAATTGTAAGCATAGTCAATACATTCTTCTTCCGAAATTTGTTCAAGTTCGTGTTGAACTACTTCTGAAAGTTTAATATAGAGTGTTTGTCCAAGAGCTGTAATGTATTCTTTGGTAATTTGAAGTCCTTCCTTTTTCTTTTGTTTGGCTTTTGTAAAATAAAATTCTTCCCATTCTTCATATTTTGTTGGTGCACAAGTCCTAATCAATTCAGAAGTTGCACCAACGCTATGAGCTTTGTTCAAGCCCCAACGGTTCATTCCATAATTTAGAAGTGTTTCTCGTTTAAATTTTAGGTTGTGTCCGTCAGAACCTGAGATATATTCCTTAGCCATTTTGTTCTTGTAATAAGTTTAAAAATTTTTCCTTGTATTTAAAATCAATATTGCTGTCCACTTGTACTAACCCGTTTTTGATTAAATGAGCATTAATAAATGTTTTGTTTTCCAAATAGAGATAACACAACAAATTGTTTTCATTGTCGTGTTTTACGCTGTCGTATTTTAAGAAAACTCGTTTCCCTTTCGTTTTGTCAATGAGAAATGCTGTGGCTTTCCCGTTAATAATCGGGTCTTCCTTAATACCGATAAGTTTTATTGTTAAGTCACTGCTCAAACGAATTTTTTCTGGACTAATAACTTCTTTTACGGTAAAGAATTCTTCACGTTTGGTCGAACTGTCTTTGTCAATTTTGGAACCAAATTGTAATTTCTTGACATCAATTTTTTTATCAAGCGTATGTGGGTCTTTAAAAATGTAGGGGAGTTTTTGAATTTCCTTTTCAAAGTTCACTTCAACTTCTTTTTGCTTCAAAAATTCATAAGCCGTTCCATTTAAGTCTTTTTGATGAACTTCTAATTTCTCTTTGATAAATGGAATAAAATCGGGATTAATTTCGTAACCAACAGAGTTGCGTTCTAAATTTTTTGAAGCCAATGCTGTTGTTCCGCTTCCTGCAAATGGGTCAAGCACCGTTTCGCCAACAAACGAAAACATTTTGATTAATCGTTTAGGCAATTCTTCGGGAAACATCGCTATGTGATTGTTTTGTCTTGCACCTGCAAAATTCCAATGTCCAGCAAAAAATGTATTCCATTCTTCTGCGGTCATTTTTGAAAGTTCTTTTTGTTCTTTTGTTGGTTTTGGCGCATCGCCTAATTTTTTGAAAACAAGAATAAATTCGTAATCCAATTTTAAAATTCCGTTTCTTGGATACGGATATGAACCCATTTGAACGCCGCCGCCTGTAGTGTTGGAAGTTGTAACTTTCTGCCAAATGATGGCTCCCATATAATCAAAGCCAATATTTTCGCAAAACTTGATGATTTCTTCACGAATGGGAATTACTTTGTAACGTCCATAATAAACTGCTCTGGCGAATTGGTCGCCAATATTTACACACAACCTGCAACCGTTGTGTAGCGTGCGGTAGCATTCTTTCCAAACCAAATTCAGGTTGTTGATATAATTTTCATAACTGTCGTGAAAACCGATTTGGTCGTCAGTTCCATAGTCTTTGAGTTGCCAATACGGTGGCGAAGTAATAGCCAAATGCACCGAATTATTGGGTAATTCTGTCATTTGTCGGCTGTCGCCATTTATTATTTTATGATGGGTTGTCAATGCTAAATTCTTTGGTACGAAGTTAGCTAAAATATCGGGGTAAATTGTAGAAAATCATCAAGATTTAAACTATCGCTCGATGTTTTGTGTGTCGTTTGTGCCATTACCGCCAACGGATACGTATTGGCGATGGGCGGAAAATAGAAATTCAAATGTTCAGCCTTTGCACACCGCAAGCCGAAGCCGTTTTTGTTGGCTAATTTAC
>NZ_FMZO01000005.1:0-401085 GCF_900101395.1 Niabella drilacis
GTTATTGTTGCGATTTTTGTGGTTGATATTAAACGCAAGGTACGCCAGGTTCCTGCAAAGGACGCCAAGTGGTTTGTCCGCCATCGAATCCCATTGCGAACCTTGCGGTGGTCATTGCGCGCTTTGCGGTTGAAACTAAACTACCGAAGCAAATATCGTTATAGGGTTGGTACCAGCTTTTCACCCGTCCAGCGGTATTTCTCTGCCTTGTTAGTGCCGTATTTAACATTATTGCTGTCCCAGCTGGCAACCTTTTGTCCTTCTTCAAAAAGGATGCTTCCCTCTTCATGCTTTTCAATGATAAGGTCTTTAATACCTTGCATGTCGCTCGGGTAAATAAAATAGGTGCGGTCAAAATATTCCCCATCCGGGGTATCGAACTGGCGTCTTACAAAATGAAGTTGCTGGTCTGCCCAGAAAAAAGTAAGGGTACCCCCGGCTTCACCGCAGGCTTCGGAGCCGCCCTGTACTTCAATAATATCATCTACATTTTTCAGTCCTTTGTTGGACAGGTTCCTGCAGCTGTATAACCGGGGCGACCGGTTGCCGAGGCCGGTAAAAGATATCCGTTGTAGTTCTTTTGCATTTTTTACAACCCGTATCTGCAGCACGATATTGCTGTCTGTAACCCGCTCTACACCATAATGAAAACTGATATCCGGATTTTTATGACTTCTGAAGGAGGCCATTGCCAGTTTACCACCCCAGATAAAACCACTTTTGCCATTGCTGCAGGCAACCTTATACCAGGGGAAGATGACGCCGTTCAATTGAAGGGCCACGGGGCTGATCCCGGTAATTATCATCGGGGTTCCTACGGAGATAAGGCCGATGCTCTCAGCAGCCAGCGAGGGCGCCGTCCGGATATTGACACTATCTGCCAAGGCATATACCTCCTGTTGTTTTTCAAACAGGCCCAGTGTATCGGATTGAGCATGCATTACCAGTGCGGTTAGCCACAGGCAGCAGGTGAAAAGTATTCTTTTCATAATAGGTGTAAAAAACGTGGGAGCGTGTATGAAACCGGGAATGTTCCGGCTAAAACAAAACAATGAAAGAGACCCCGTTTGTGGTTCCTGAACGAGATCTCTTTCCCTTTTTTGAAATATTTAGAGCCTGTTTGAATTTTATTGATGGAATTTATTATGAAGCTATTTTGGAGCGAAACAAGGAAAATTTTGCAGGCATAGTAGGCCACTATGGCGAAAAATTTAACGCAGTTGCAGCCCAAAACAGCCATAATAAAGCCATTGAATGAATTTTAAACAGGCTCTTTATGTTGGCTATATTAAATTTCCACCGTCATCGATTCCAGAACGGCTTCTGTAACGCCCGTAAAGCTGAATCCTCCGTCATGAAAGAGGTTTTGCATGGTCACATACCGGGTCAGGTCGCTGAACAGAACGGAAATGTAATTGGCGCAGGCTTCTGCAGGGGCATTGCCCAGCGGGCTCATTTTTTCTGCATAGCTGATAAAATTATCAAACCCTTTTACACCACTGCCGGCAGTTGTTTTTGTGGGCGACTGGGAGATTGTGTTGATACGTACTTTTTTCTTTACCCCGTAATAGTAACCAAAGGTCCGGGTAATGCTTTCCAGCAGCGCTTTTGCATCTGCCATCTCGCTGTAATCAGGAAATACGCGCTGTGCGGCAATATAAGTGAGGGCAATTACGCTTCCGTATTCATTGAGCGCGTCCAGGTCCCAGGCGGTCTTTAAAATACGATGCAGGCTCATAGAGGAAATATCAAAGGTCTTATGATTCCAGTCGTAGTTCAGATCGGTGTATTCTTTTCCTTTACGCACATTCAGCCCCATACCTACAGAGTGAAGGATAAAGTCGATCTTGCCTCCAAAATGTTCCATTGATTTTTCAAACAGGGCCTTCAGGTCATCCATATTGGTAACATCAGCACCTATTACGGGGGCATTGCCGCATGCTTCTGCCAGTTTATTGATCTCCCCCATACGCAACGCCACAGGGGCATTGGTCAATACCAGTTCTGCACCCTCATTGTAACATTGCTGGGCAGTTTTCCACGCAATGGATTTTTCATCCAATGCTCCAAAAATGATTCCCTTTTTGCCTTTTAAAAGATTATATGCCATACAGTTGAATTATGAGCGGTAAAAATAAGAATATAATTCCTCATTTCGGACTTTTCTCCTGATGACCGCCTGCATCCGGTTTCCCGGTCTTTGAAGGATGGTGATTTAAATAGTGATGAATGCCTTCCATAACCCCAACGGCCTGCTTTTGCTTTGCGAAATATATATGGCGGCTTTTTTTCAGCAGCTCCAGCTCCGGGCTGTGATTGGCTACTACAATGCCCCGGGTGCGGCCGCGCAGCATGTCGATATCATTCCCTCCATTTCCGGCTGTTATGAAATGATCAAGTGGCAATTGCCATTTATAGCTCAGGTAGCGGACGGCATTTCCTTTTCCGGCCCGCACCGGCAAGATATCCAGGAACCGGTTATCGGTCAGCAGGATCTTTGCCCTGAGCCGGCGGTCATCCAGGAATTTATAGAGATTGGCCAGGTCGCCCTCATTAAAGCGCTCGGTAACATAGTAGCTGAGCTTGTATTCCCACTGGGCATCGGCTTCCTGCAGGTGCAGGCCCGGATAGTTCTCCAGCGCAGCCACCAGTTCCTTCCGTTTCCATTGATGATTGATATGACTTTCCCAGCCAGGGTCGGGCAGAAAATTCCGGGTATAGTAGATCTCTGTTCCGGCCGAGCAGATCAGGATATCCGGTTCCGGGAACCGGAACTGCTGAAGCGCAGCGGCGGTGAGCGCTTTATTCCTGCCGGAGGCAATGCCAAAAATAACCCTGTTCTTATTTTCCTCAACCCATTGTTTTATTGCATCAAGGCCGGATGCATCGTTGCCTTCTATGAGTGTGCCGTCAAGGTCTGAAATGAAAAAGAACTCAGCCTTCATCAGTTTTTTACCCAGCGGAAGCTCCTGTGTTTCTTTCAGCTGTATTTTGGGTTTATATATTTCGTCAATGGCTTTGATATATACGTTAACGTGTGATTCCCAGGAATAGTCTTCCTGCCCTGCCCGGATACCGTTGGCAGAATATTTTTCCCAGAGTGCGGTATCGGCAATGATCTTTTTTAAGGCGTCTGCAATTTCTTTGGTATCCTGTACATCCACCAGCATGCCGTTACGGGCATTGCCGATGATCTCCTTCGGGCCTCCCGTGGGCGAAGCTACAATAGGCAAACCGCAGGCGGCCGCTTCAACAATCGTAAGTCCAAAGTTCTCACCTGGTGTGGCGTTTACAAAAACGCCTTTTCGTTGTGCCGCCAGTCGATAGATCTCCGGGACCTCCAGCGAGGGGTCATTTTTTTTGGGAAGTGCCATTTTACCGTAGAGATCATATTTGTCCATCAGCAGCAGCAGCCCGGTAAGGATCTCCTGTTCATCCTGCGGCATTTGGGTAATATCTTTTCGCACACCTGCAAAGATGGCCAGGTTTGCCATGCTCTGCAGCTCTTTATCCTGTCCGAAACAGTCGATGATCGTTTCAAAATTTTTGCGTTTATCTGCACGGCCTATAGAAAGGATAAGGGGCTTGCCGGGAGCAAATAGAAAACGTTCAATTTCTGAGCTCACCCGGTACATGGCCTGTTCCTGTTCCAGCGGAATATTGAAGGAGGGCATCCCCACCCGGTAGAAGGGGTAGAAGACCTCGTTATTGATGCCTGGCGGAATGATGCGGAACCGGGCCTTGTCCTTGTTATGATACCAGCGGTATTGTGTTTCGATCTCATGCTGGGTGCTTACGATGATCAGGTTGGCCAGCCGCAGGGTTTCTTCTTCTTCATTCACCCTCCGGATCATGTTGAATTTCTGGTTGATGGTGTCTTCTGAAAGACCGTCCTTTAAAAGAATATTTTTTTTATTGAGGCCAAGCGAGTGCCCCGTTGCAATAAAGGGGATCTCAAAGATCTTGCTGATCTCGCCGGCTATATAGTTGCCGTCCGCATAATGCCCGTGCACAATATCCGGGTAATCGTCCTGCTTTTCAATAAAGCGGATAACCTTATCCACAAATTCATCAAGGTTATCCCATAAACTTTCTTTAGGTTTGTATAACTGACCGCCGCAAGGGATCCGTACAATACGGGCTTTGGAAGACAACGTTTCTATTTCGTGATTGTAGGTCTCCGAAACCCGTTTGTCTGCAATCCGCCTTGTGAACAGATCGATCTTCCGGACCTGCGGATGATGAGACAGGGCCTCCAGTAATTCCAGCACATATTTTACCTGTCCGCCCGTGTCTTTATCTCTCCCGGTTTCAGGTTTGTGGTGCCGGATCAATCCATGCGGACTAAAAAGTTGTATATAGTATTCCTGCATTGCATATCATTTTAGAGGTGAGGCAGCAGGTACCATCTTCCTGAAGGCGGAGATCGCCGGATATAGCTTCTGGAAGAAATCGGTACTTACGTAATAGTGCCCGGCCGCTGCGGTGCGGCAATCAGATTTTAAAACGGTTGAAATATAACTAATTTTTTAAAAATGGAGCGGTTAACCGATAATTTATATTCAGGCTCGGGATTCAGCGAATGGGAAATAGGAGATGTTACAATGATCCTGCACAGGGATGTATACCATCTTTTTCACCTGATCATTCCCAATCATGACTATATCGCTCATGCGGTTTCAAAAGATGGTATTACCTGGCGGAGGGTAAAGAACGCCCTGTTTGTAGGCGATCCGGGCGATTGGGATGATGATATGCTCTGGACCATGCAGATATATGAGTCCGGCAACCGGTTCGAGATGTATTATACCGGGTTACAGCGTAAGGACCGCGGTGTGGTATCAAAGATCGGGTTGGCAGTGTCTGATAACCTGTTCGACTGGGAGAAAGTGAATGATGAAGTGTTCCCCTTTGGTCCACGGGCCCCTCACTATGAAACCTATGAAAACAATCCCCGGCTCTGGATGAGCTTCCGGGATCCTTTCCGGTACGATTATGAGGGAAAAACATTCTTTTTGGTTTGTACAAGGGCTGCTGTGGGGCCGGTCTCGCGGAGGGGGTGTGTAGGCCTGGTGCAACTGATGGATAAGGAGCTGATCTTTCACCCTCCGCTGCATTTCCCAAGGATGTATGATGATGTGGAATGCCCCTGTGTATTTGAACTCAACGGAACGCACTACCTGTTAGGTTCGATACGGGAAGATATAAAAGTGCGGTACTGGTTCGCCCCGGATTTTATGGGCGAGTACCATTGCTTTCATAATAATGTGCTGCTGCCGCAGGGTAACTATGCGGCCCGGATCCAGCAGGATGGCGACTACCTGCTGGTCTATAACTTTTTTTATGCGAACGGAAATGTCAATGCCCTGCGTATCTTTCCGCCGCCCAAGCAGCTGGAAACAGATAACAGGGGAAGGCTGGTACTAAAGAGCTATTACCGGTGGGACCAGATGGTGATCCATACCCTCACCCAGAATGAAATGGGGGCGATCATTACACTGTTCAAAAACCCTACGGCGTCTTTCGAACAGGATCAGGACAAGTGGATCTGCGGATCCCGCAGCGGGTATGAAGTTTTTGTGATACAGAAATCGGCGCCCAGCTTCATCTGGGAAGGCATACTTGCTGTGGAGGGCATGGGCAAACTGGGGCTGGTAACGGATATCGACGAGGAGGGGTCCGGGTATTATTATAGTTTTGATGTGATCAATAGTGTGGTGCATCTTCAGAGCTGGGGTTTCAACGCGGTCAATACCCGGTCAAATTTTGTGTACAACGTGCTCCAGGATAATATTTTCCATTTAAAGGAAGAAAAGGAATTCCATTTCCGGCTGATCCGTTACGGAAATTATATAGAGCTGGCTATTGACGGGATCGTAAAACTCTCGCTGATCGATTATACCTATTTCGGGAACGGCATTGGCTTGTATTCTGCTTCTTCAACGATCTCGCTCAGAAGCGCAACATTAAAAAACCTGCCGGTGCCGGAGAGTGAGTACGGAGAGTGATTTCCGATAAGCCTGATTAGGGTGCTAAAATTCCGTTAATGTAGAATACGGATCTTATGGTCAGATTTCCACGTTAATCAGGTCCTAATGATCCGCGCGGGGCTGTTTCTTTTCCATATCTGTTAACCGGCTCATATATTCTTCCTGGTTGGATAATAGCTGATCCAGCTTTTCATGAAGAATGCGCACTTCCAGCTCCGATTTAAGGTTAACCATATAATCCATTTTCGACCGGCCCCGGTCCTTTTCCTCCTGCCGGTTCTGGCTCATCATGATGATCGGTGCCTGGAGGGCTGCCAGGCAGGAAAGGATAAGATTGAGCAGGATAAAGGGGTAGGGGTCGAACCCTTTGTTATGCAGCCAGTAAATATTAACAAGGATCCATACCAGAAGAAAAATGATAAATGAGATGATAAATGTCCAGCTGCCGCCGAACCCGGATACCCGGTCGGCCAGGCGCTGACCAACAGTGAGTTTATCGCTGTCGTCCTCATCGATCATATCCGATATGATCGTTTGATTGGTCATGGAAGAGATCACACTATCTTCCAGTTCCGAAAGCTGATGAATATCCCGCAGGAGGTATTTGGAAATATAACGCAGCTTATATTCGTTTAACTCATTGTAAGAAATATTGTCCGAGCGTTTGAGGTCCGGGCGTTCCAGTTTTATATATTCAAACAACGCGGGGCGCAGCTGCCTGCACGGAATGGGTGCATTTTCCTTGGTGTGGCTGTTGGGCGAACCGGTGAATACGGAATCATTCATGCCTGTACTTTTTATAAAGCTAAGCTTTTGGAGGCGGATTTTAAAGCATTATCCGCTGTCGGTAATCAGTTGCCAGCCCTGGGCGGTGCATGTCATGTCTCCGGCTGTAATAGTCTTCCGGCACGCCCGGACCAGCCAAGCGGCCAGCTCTTGATCCATTCCTGTTCTACCCCGGCCATTGGCTATTGTCACAAAGTTCATGATCGGAAGGATGTTAATCTAGGTTAAGCCCGGCTCCGCGGGAGACCGTTAAATTTGTAGTCAAAATAAAAAATATGGAACTTGGTATCAGTATGTTTGGAGACCTTCATTTTGATGCGGCAACCAATAGCGTGCAGGCTCCCGGTGAACGGTTAAAAGAAATTATCGAGGAAATAAAATTAATGGACGAGGTGGGGCTGGATTATTTTGGTATTGGAGAGCATCACCGGCCGGATTACGCCGTGCCTACCCCCGAAATTGTGCTGGCGGCGGCTTCAACGGTAACCAGGAATATAAAGTTAGGAAGTGCTGTGTCGGTTGTCAGCTCCTCCGATCCGGTAAAATTGTACCAGAACTTTGCGATGGTCGATTTGCTTTCCGGGGGGCGGGCTGAGCTGATGGCAGGCCGGGGAAGTTTTATTGAATCTTTTCCGCTATTTGGCTATGATCTTCGTGATTATGATTCTTTGTTTGAGGAAAAGCTGGACCTGTTATTAAAGATCAATAAAGAGCCGGTGATCACCTGGAAGGGGAAGCATCGCGCGCCGCTGCAGGAGCAAATGGTATTGCCAAGGGCTACGGATAATCATTTGCCGGTTTGGATAGCTGTGGGAGGTACTCCTTCGTCTGTGGAGCGCGCCGGACGGCTGGGATTGCCGCTGATGATCGCCATTATCGGGGGATCTCCGGCACAGTTTCAGCCCTTTTTTGAGCTGTATAAAGAAACTTATCAGCAATACGGGCATCCGATGGACCAATACCAGGTAGGTATTCACGTGCATGGCTTTTATGGAGAAGACAGCGCCGCACTCAGTGAAATGTATTACCCGCTGTATGCTGCGCAGATGGACCGTGTTGGGCGAAGCAGGGGATGGCCTCCTTACCGGAGGAACCAGTTCGATTTTGGTAAAACAAAGAACGGAGCGCTGGTGATCGGAGATGCCAGTGAGGCGATCGATAAGATCTTATATCTGCAGGAATTGTTTGGGCTGACCCGCTTTGCCACGCATATGGATACAGGCGCACCGTTGCACAGGGATATTATGAAATCGATCGAGATCTATGGAACCAAAATAGCCCCCAAAGTGCGTGCCGCATTGAAGAAATAGTATCTTTAGGGGGATCTTGATCGGGTTTTGACATGTGAATTATTATTTTGTATCCTGTTTCCCCAATTACAATCGGGAGTGTTCCGGCGTCTGCCAGCCTGGCCCTGAAACAACCCTGAACATTTGCATAGGAGTTAAGTTAATTGTAAGACCTTAAAGGTCGAAGCTGCAGCGCAGCGCACCGGCAATATAAACCGCCTTCCAAAAGATTCCCGCCGCGCTGCGGCTGACAGCAAGTCCCCTGGGCGTTCCTGTTACAATGATTTGCGGCGCCCTGCGCCTTTTGCTATCAAAAAATAGGATCTTTTTGGTACCGAAGGCGCATTCGTGCTACATTACAAGGCAATAGACCTCTCTTTAACTTGACGCATATGCGAACATTCGGGGGAGGATGACAACACAGGCGATTTTTTGTTTACGTTGTGCTGAACTTATTCCAGGATCTATTGATCGATGAACTTTTGATACGTGTCTTATGAGAACGCATAGTTTGCCGCCGGCATTTCCAGATTGGCCTTATAGTACTTATTGCGGTATTCGATGGGCGTAAGGCCGGTTACCTTTTTAAATACATCCCTGAAGGCCTTGGTATCCGTATAGCCTACATCGTACATGACCTCGTTTATATTCAATCGTTTGGATTCAAATTTCCGTTTAGCGGCCTCAATGCGTACGCGCTGGATGTATTCCAGCACAGTGTTATTCGTAGCCTGTTTAAACCGGCGCTCAAAGCTCCTCCTGCTTACAGCAATAAGGCCGGCCAGCTGATCAATACTGATGCGTTCGCCAATATTCTTTTCGATGAATTCCTGTGTTTTTATTATGCCTTCATCGTTGTGGCCCTTTTGACCCTTAAAAATAGAAAAGGCATTCTGGCTGTTCCGGTCGATGTCGATGGCAAAATATTTGGCAAGGAGGATGGCCGTTTCGCGGTTGGTATATTTTTCCACGAGGTAGAGCAGGAGGTTCCAGATAGAATTGGCTCCGCCGCTGGAATAGACCCCGGCCTCATCCGTGATCACAGTGCCGTCAGTTATTTCCACCTGTGGATATAGTTGCGTGAATTCATGGTAGTAGGCCCAGTGGGTAGAGCATTTTTTATGATCGAGGATGCCGGTGGCCGCCAGTAAAAATGCACCCAAACATAAAGAAGCCACTTCTGTGCCGCGGGCATGTATCGATGCGATAAGTGACAACGCGGGCTCGTTTGCTGCCACGGCCCTGCTCATGTCTGCATCAATAAGCGCCGGAATGATGAGCAGGTCGGCGGCTGTAACTTCCTTCAGCAGGCGGTCTGTAGTTACGGTGTATAATCCGTTAGACAGCGGAATTGATTTCTTCAGGCCAACCAGTTCCACTCCGAATTTTGCAGGGTAGCCGTTGGCGGTCAGAAAATCGTTAGCGGTCTGGAAGATTCTTGCTGCCGGTGTAATGGCTTCAATAACCCCGTTGATCGGGACGTAGATACAGATCCGTTTCATTTTGAAAATTTCCGTAAAGATAAACAATGTAGCTGTCGCTAACAACCCTCTCAATGGCGTATATGCCACCATTCTATGCGCGGGTATTTGGCCAATTTTGTAATTGAAAAAATCGTCAGTGATCCGTATAAAATCATATTTAACATTTAACGGGAATTGCCTTGAGGCAATGCTCTTTTATAAAAACTGCCTGGGGGGAGAACTGCAGTTCCAGACGCTGGGCGAATCCCTGGGGGCCGGGCGATTGCCAAAGGCGATGGAGCAGTATATCTTACAGGCTTCACTGCGGTCGCCCTATGCAGAGATCATAGCTACGGATATGGTACCCGATGAGGGATTGTGCCAGGGAAACAATATTTCGCTGATGCTGGAATGTAGGAGTCTGAATGAATTAATGGCGGTATATCAGCGGCTGGGCAAGGGAGGCAACGCCACACAACGCGTCATTCCTACGCAGTCAGGAAGTTATTATGCATCGTTGACCGACCGGTTCGGGATCCGGTGGATGCTGAATTTTATGCCGGAGTTTAACGAACCGTAATATGGAAGCAACTGACATAGTATTCTTTGATGAACAGGATCTTGCCACGTGCCTGGTAATTAGCAAGCACCGCATGCAGGGCTCGTTCCAGTCTTTTATTCGGACCTTTACGCCCGTTAAAACGGATATAGGAAATGTCAAAAGAGCTGCCATAGTTATGGGAGCTGACTCCAGAAGTAGCGTTCCCGTTTACCTGGCGTAGCCGGCTTTGTGCATGTAGGGTCCTTGTAAGGGATGTAACGGTAAAGGTGCTTTTTGTTTGCGCATAAAAGGAGCGGGCGATCTGGTTGAGTACGGCTTTTGCCCTTGGAGTCAGGTAAGGGGCGCTATAGTTGAGCTTTTGTAACCGGTATCCTTTTCCGGAGCTTACCCGCGTTAATTTTTTTTTGCTTACATAGTTTTTGACCTGTGCGCTGCTTTTCAGCAATGGCACACCATGCTGACGTGCCACGTTCAGGTGCGCTTTGTAGCGTGCACTCTGGGCAAAAAGCGGGCCCTGCAGCATCAGCCCCCAACATAATATGATCGTGTAAAATACGCCGGGTTTCATAATCGAGGTATATAAAACCGCGGCAAAGATAGGGCTTAAGAGTGTACGCTCCTTTTTTTAGGATCTGCTGCATTAAGCACGGGCCTTGTTTGTGCAATATCTGCAAAAGTCCGTTGGGGCAAATTTTTGAAAACTTTGTGCGGGAGTTTTGTGCTCGGATTAATGATCGACCATGCAGTGAGGAAAATGATCCAGAAATCAACCCGCAGGCTCTTATGACGGTTATACCACATCTCCAGTTCCCCTTTATAGGGGGCGATCACCCGTTCATAATATTCCACACGGTCCATCTTGGTATTGGTGAGCAGCTGTTCTTCATCCCGGAAAATGATCGATCCGATACCGGTGATGCCCGGTACAGAATCATATACGCGGCTCCGGACGGCTTCAGGATATGCGTTGAATGTTTTATCAACCAGCGGGCGGGGACCAACGAGGCTCATATCACCTTTGATCACATTAATGATCTGGGGCAGCTCATTGATTTTTGTCATTCGTAAAAAGCCTCCGATGGGGAGCAGGCGGGGATCGTTCCTGACGGTGATCAGTCCCGTACCCATATTGGGGCTATTCTTCAGCATTGTAGCGAACTTAAGAATATAAAAATACCTGTTCTTAAAACCGATCCTTTTTTGCCGGTAAAAAACATAGTGCTCTCCTGTTAAGAGAAGAATGAGCACGATCGGGATCATAAAAGGAAGAATAACCAGGAATAGGGTCAGCGAGACAATTAGGTCAAAAAAACGTTTAAAAAAGGAATACATTGTTCGGTGATTAAGTAGGGACAAAGGATTGAGACCGGTGATGTCCGTAATAAAGGACGGGCATCACCGGCTACATTTTCTGATCGAGGTTGATGCCTGTTTCGATATGCTCAAAGCCAGGGATCATCGAGTTCAATGCAGAAACAATATCTTTTTTTTCTGCCTTTGTATCTTCAAAAACCTGCTTTAAGGTCTCGATGATCTTATCGAGATCGGCAATTCTTCTTCTTTTGGCATTTTTTACAATACCAAGCGATTGAAAAGTGGCAGTGTCCAGCTCCTCTTCATCGGTATAGAATTCTTCATATAGCTTTTCCCCGCTTGTGCTGCTTGGGAAAAAATAAACCGGGTAGTAGCCGTCCCTGATCATGTCGATTGCATTTTTTGCGGCTTCTTCAGATGTACAGCGCTTTATTTTAAAGCCCATTTCAGCCAGGAAGGAAGGCACCACGTCGGCAAAGTTGACCATACTGGAGGTGTCCAGTTTAGGAAAGAAGATCTCACCCGACTGCCCCAGGATGCAGGCGCACAGGCAGATCTGCCCCGACTCATCCGGAGAAACAAAGAAACGTTTTACATCTGAGGGACAGGATAGCGGCTGTTGTTTGAGAATTCTTTCGATAAATCCTGCCAGCAGGCTCCCATTTGAAAAGGCCACATTGGCAAACCGTGCGGTAGTGATCTTCATTTTCCCGGAGTAAGCCAGGATCACTTCTTCCATCAGCTTTTTGCTGGCACCCATTACGTTTACGGGGTTGGCAGCTTTATCGGTCGATACGCAAAAGAAATGTTTGGGAGGATATTGAGTCAGCAGATCCAGGAGGTCCTTTGCCCGTGTTACATTGTTTTCAACCATTGCTTCTATAGAGAAGATGTCTTTTTCGGAGCGGACATGCTTGTGCGCTGCAAAATTGGCAACGATATCAAAAGGTCCTTCATGTTCAAAAATTTTCCTGAATGCCTTGTCGCTAAAGTTTACCGGGTAGGTTTTGAAATCGTCCGGCAGTTGGAGCTCGGGCCGGCTCCGGCAGTCCCGGACGAGCTCGGTAAGTCCGTTTTCATTGATGTCGACCACTATTAATTTGCCGGGCAGGTACTGCACCAGGGCCCGGATGAATGAAGAACCGATCGTGCCGGCGCCGCCGATGACCAGGACGTTTTTGTCCTTTATTTCCGTATGCAATTTTGCGGCATGGTCTTCCATGTCGGGGAGAAACAGGCTTTGAGGGCGGCGGGTGATGTGTTCTCTGATAAATTGCTCAATATTGAAGTGTAGGGGCATATTTACTTTTTTTGAAAGCTCTTAATTGTGTTTACTAATCCTTCTCTGGCAGTTATGGGTAGTTTCTCAATTTTTAATACGCTTTTGATTTTTTTATTTGATACAAGAAGAGTGCCAGTCAATTTTTTTAGCCGATTGGTATTTAGTGGCAGGGGAATGAGGTCGCCTGTCTTTGCAACCAGTTTTACAAAAGCTTTTGGAAGTGAAAGCGTGATCCCTTTTTTGCCGGTTTGAGCGCGAATTATTTCAATCAGGTCATTTGTTGAAACAGCTTCATCGTCTGTTATGTGATAGATTCCAGTGGGGACGATTTCCTGATGACTGATGATCTGTTTAATAAGAAAGCCGAAATTATCAATTGAAATAAATGAGCGAAGGTTATTAAATGCGGCAAGAGGGTAGGGAATTCCTTTTGAAATCAGGTTGTATAAAAGTCCAAGGTTCCCTTTATCACCAGGCCCATGAACCATTGGTGGCCGTAAAATGATCAGCTTCTTGTTCTCTGGAAGGGGCTGGTCCAGCAGCCATATTTCAGCGGCTCTTTTTGATTTTCCATACCAGGAGTCGGGAGCACAGCTGTTTTCTTCAGTCAAAGGTATCGTTGATTCGAATTCTTCCAATGCAGCAAGAGAACTGACGTGGATCATAAGAGTAGCAGATGAAGTTATAAAGCATTGAAAAATTTGTTTTGTAAGCTCGAGATTTGCGTAAAAGTAATCATTTTTAGTAGCTACTCCTTTATGATTATGCGCTTTCCCTACTAGGTTAATAACCGTAAATGCCCCCTGGAAGGAATGCTGCCAGTCGCTTTTTCTTAAAGAAACACTTTCTATCTGGAAGCTTCCAGCCAGATGCTCCATGATGTTCTGACCAATGAATCCTGATGCTCCTGTAACGATTATTTTCATTTAAGTATTTTCGTTTCGATCTCTTTATATATTATTTCTTCGGAGAAATTCTCTGTAACAAATTCCCGTCCATTTTTTCCATGTATTCTTCGAAGGGGCTCATTTGTTAAGTAGCGCTTTATATTCTCCGCAATATCCTGGGGCGTTAAATCTGTAAATAACCCCGTGCTGTTTTCTATAATGGAATCTATGCAACCTGTATTGCGGGTTGTAATAACAGGGAGCTCCATGGATGAGGCCTCCAGCACAACTGTAGGAAATCCTTCCCGATAGGATGGAAGTACAAAAATATCCATTTGATCATAGAAGCTAATGGTCTGTGCTACCTCGCCAACCTGAGTTATTGAGGAGCATGATTGAATGAATTGGACTGTTTCTTCAGGAAGTGTGTCACGCTCATCATAAGGGCCCACAAGGAGCAATTCGATATTTTGAAATTCAGGGAGCAGTAGTTTCCATGCTTCAACCAGTTCCACAATACCTTTGTCTCTGCACAGACGTCCGATAAAGCCAATAATCGCCCTGGAGGACCTTGGCAGGGCCGGATTCCTTTTGTATTTAGAAACGTTGACCCCGTTGCAGGTTCCCCTGGCGAGCAGCAGGTTTTTTGACGGGCTGTTCAGTTTTAATCGAACTGACTTTTCTGCAATTGACGGGCTAACATTTACGACATTGTTGGCGCAAGCTCCGGTTATTTTTTCGATAAAGATCAACAGCTTTCGTTTGAACCCGGATGTTGTTTCAAAAACCAGCCCATGGCGAAAGAAAATCCTTTTCGGAGTCCGAGCCATTAAGGCCGCCATCATTCCGATTAAGCCCCCTTTTGGGGAATGTGCAATTACGACATCGAACTGCTCTCTTTTGATTAGTGAGTATAATTTGAATATCGAAGCAACATCCTGTAACGGAGATATCGAACGGTTGATGTTTATTGGAACCGCCTTGAATTTCATTTCTTCTGCATATTGTGAAAGTTGTTCTGAAGGCGAGCAGGCAACGGAATACGAAACGCCCCTTTGGGCGAAGTATTCAAACTGATCGCCGATAAAATATCTGAGCGAAAAAGCAACAGAAACAACCTGTAGTACCTTCATTAGCTATTTAATTTTTTCTTAATCAAATTAATGGTGGCATTTCTTTTCGTCTCCAGCTGTTGGGTCTTTTCTTCAAGAATCTGCCTTACTTTTTCTTCATGAAGCTCCAGGTCTTTAAATTTTGACGTTAAGATCTCGGGAGTGACGTCGTTGATATGAACAACGTAGTCAGACAGGTTGAAATCCTGCATGATTCCCTGGCCCTTATTGCCGCCATATGCAATTGCAAGGGACGGTACTCCGGCTGTCATGGAAAAGATGACCGAATGGAACCTTGTTCCGATAAAGAAGTCCAGATTGGAATAGATTGATTTCAATTCCTCGCAGGTGAAATTTTCATCTATCCATAAAAAGTTTTCGTGTTCCAGTTTGGTTATCAGGTATCGGATTGCATTCCTGTCATCTTCATGCATATTAGGTCCCATAGATTGATTAAAGAATAATACCTGGTATCCCGCTCCGTTTAAATAAACGATTAATGCATGCACGGAATTGATGTATTTTTCGTACAGGGCGTCTACATTCGTAAGGCCGGGGAACCGCCAGGGCCGTATGGTGATTCCCACTTTTTTTTGAGAAGCATCTGTTTTATAGTTCTGTAATAAGGAAGCGCCAAAAGATTTGTCTTTTGCCTTTAAGTAAAATCCCAGATCCGGCAATACTTGTATCTCTTCCTTAAGAAGATTGCCCAGGGCTGCAGCAGAAATATGCTCTCTTGCTAATTTTAGTTCCATTTTTTTGAAGGCGTTGGTGACCTGCTTTTTTACGGTTACACCTTCAAAGGGGCCATAGGAATTAGGCAGGAAAACTACCTTTTTCTTAAGGCGCTTGGCAAGATTTACATAGAATAACAGATACCATATAACATACGGAGCTGTCTTTTCTCCGTGTGCGTGAATAAACCCTCCGCCTTTTACAAATATGGTGTCTGCATCGTTAAAGACTTTCAGCGTTTCAATAACCTTTTGCCCAAAGAAGCGTTTCAGGAGGGCTTTTTGAGGCGCGAACTTTAAAATAACGCTTCTCGTAAAGTAGTCCCACATAGCAGTGGCCACTTGTTTTACAAGATCCAGCCTGCCTTCATTAATGACTTTGTCCTGCAGATGTTTGCCGCGGCGCGGATGGGGAATGATATTAGGAATAAGTTCGAACCCCTTTTCGACAGTTTGGGCGCACAATTGTTGCTCTTCAAAAGGGGTGTCGCCATTAGAAAGGATATATATTTTGTCAAAGAGATGGGTATCGCTAACGATCCTGTAGCTCTCCCAGACGAGGGCCTGATCTCCTTTGTTCAGATCCGTTACTCCCGGGACAATAATTGCTTTCATTATTTTAATTTTCCGTTTTTTATTCTTGTTTTCTGGTTCCTTGTTTTTCGATTGATGTACAGGTACAATAAAATCCCAAATGGAGTTGCCAATATGGTTGTTATCTTTTTCGGCGATTCTGAGAGGTAATTTTTGTTTCTCGCAAAGATTGAGGATGACACATAGTGGATTGCATTCTTGAATTTCGATTTATAATTAACCGCATATTTCATTTTTAAGCTTCTGTAGCTGGAAAATGACTTTGGGCTGTTTTTGTAGCGATGAAATATACCATTTGTAAGGCCTCCATCCAGATATTCAATGATGCAATACACCTCGTTCGATAGTAAGAACTTATGTTTTTGATCTATTAAAAAGAAGATGGCGCTGATTTCATGAAACTTCTCGTCCGGGAAATAGGGATACGGCAGGTATGATTTAAAGACCCGTGTATTGAAAATGTATTTTTTATCACCTCTGACTTTATATTTGTCGATTAATTCAGAATAAGTACATTCTTTGATTTCAGGTAGCATGGTGCCGGAAACTTGCCCATCTGTATATGCGTCCAGTCCGATAATCCCGGAGGCGTTGGGATCCCCGTTTTTGGCCCAGAAATTTTTGATTTTTGAGATCGCGTCATCAGGTATAAAATCGTCAGAATCTATGCATAGAAACAATTCGGTATTTATAAAATCACATGCCAGTATTTGCGCCGCTAACTTCCCTTTATTCTCCTGGTAATGATATTCGATACTGATTTTTCCCTCAGTTATCCATGTGTTTACAATCTCATCAGTGTTGTCAGAGGATCCGTCGTCGACAATCAGCCAATGAAAATCGTTACAACTTTGCTGGCACAGGCTATTATATAACTTATGCAGGCAATTTGCCCGGTTATAAGTTGGTGTAAAGATTGTTATAGATTTCATGACCTGCTATGATATAATTTGGTAAAGACTGCTTCAAATTGTGATACCTGCTGTTCTTCTGTAAAAGAGGATGTTATCAGCGAATAGGAGTTTTGAGAAATTCTTTCATATTCACTTTTGTCGGTGACTTGTACAATGTATTTGACATAGTCATCCGAATCGTTAAAGTTTGTTATAAAACCTGTGAAATTGTGTAATAAATAATCCGTTACTCCTCCTACAGCATTTGCAATGACCACTTTTCTCAACGCCATGGCCTCCATTACCACACGTGGTAGCCCTTCGGTAGCTGAGGGATGGATCAATACATCGATTGACTTAATCAATGGAATGATATTGTGGTTGTTTATGATAAGCTGGACGTGATCCTGAAGATCTGATTTTTGTATTTTTAACTTCAGGGTATTAAGAAATTCTGATGAGATTTTTTCTTTATAAACAAGACCTGCTAAAATCAGTTTGAATTTTAGACCCAGGGTTTTTAATTTTGATGCAATTTCCAACGAGATGAGCTGCCCCTTACTCTCCAGGAAACCTCCCGAATGCATTATAATGATTTCGTCGCTCTCTTTTTTTATCGGAAGGGGATCAATATTACTAAACTTGTTTACATTGATAGCATTGTGAACAACAAAAAGGTCCTTCAGGCTGGCCATTCCACCGGCGTATAATGCATGTCTGGTGGCTTCAGAAACACAGATGTACTGATCTACCGTTTTTTGAGTAATGTATTTATTAAATCTGGGAATAAATCGTGGGATGAACCATCCTCTAGCAAAATAGATCACTTTTGCACGTTTTTTTAGCCCGAATAAAACGGAGAGCGTTTTGGCATTGTTTAGTACAATTATATCCGGATCATATTGAACTAGCAGGGCCTTTAATGCATTTCGTAAGCGTTTCCAGTAGAAAAGGTAGCCTGCAAAATTAAACAGGTTTTTTACCCTGGATTTATGCGCACGGATCAGAAAAGGCTTTTCTCTTTTTGATAGTATGGATATTTTGAGTTGTTTCTGGTTTACAGCATCCAGAAAGGGGGCGCAACTCCCATCAAAGTCCACCATTCGTACTTCATGCTGGTGATGTAACCGTTCGGCTAATTCAACAGTGCTTATCCTTGCTCCACCATAATCTTGAACAGTTTCAAGAAAGAAAATCTTCATTGTATATTAATTAACGGATTAATAGAGGCCTCTTTAAGCATTTTATTGACCCCCAGATTGTTTTTAAAGAGACTTCCGTTTCCTTCAGTCCTGATAGCCGGGTTCTTTATATTTATTTTAATGTTGTTTTTTGTTGCTACATAATTTTTGAAGGCAGCGGCCCTGCTGTAAATCCATTTTGGATTGATGATATCGATATTCCCGTTTATAGGACCCCCGAGATTCTTTTCCTTTGCTAATAGCAGGCTTAGGCCTACTCTGGAGAATTTGTCGACATGATTTTGAATCGTAATGCTGAGTGTTTTGCCGTTTGTATTATCTTTTGAGCGTAGATTGTCCGGAGAGATAATTATTCCATCCTGGGCGTTATTAAATGTTGTGACGTTTGATATATTGATATTCTTTAAATCATCGTTTGAATTATCCGGCTCCAGATCTATGCCCGCCATCGGGAAGGTGCCGTTCGAATTTGCAAATATGGAATTCTGCACTGAGACTGCGTCGCCGGATCCGATCGTTAATGCGTTTCTCCGGTTGTTGTCAATCAGGCAATTCTTTATGGTGATATTCCTGCTGAGCGCCGCGGTTGACCGGCCTATACAAATTCCATCGCCCCAGCAGTTTTTGATTATTCCGCCCTGGATCAGGACGTTGCTCGAGCTTTTGATCTCAATACCATACCCCCATTCGCCCTCAGTTCCTAAATGCTTTAATCGATCGCCTTCAATGTTGGCCCCTAGTATCTTTACATTATTTACCCCATTTGCCTTTAATATGCTATAACGGGTCTTGCTGGTGGGGGCCAGAATTAGTTTTGAATTTTTTTGAAAGATTATCGTGGAATTGGTGTTCAAATTGATCCCGATGTCATTGATGAGAATAGGGAAGTCGGGCAGCAGTACCACTGAGTTATTGTCGACCGCTTTTTGTAGGTAGGTTGTATAATCAACGTTCCCGTTTTGGGAATAGTTTTTGGGAAGGATATTAATGACCGGGTAGGCCTGCGTTTTGTACGAAGCCCCCCAATCATTGAAAATTCCATTCGTTTGTATTGTTGCATCCTCAACCAGCTTGTATTTGTAAGATTGACTATGCAGAATATTTGTGCAGATCAATATCATTAAAACTACAATAAAACGCTTTTTCATATTGTTGATTTTTTGATTAGAGTATACCGAAATTATATTACAAATCCTGTGTCTGTGAAGGCCTGTTTTCAGAGACCGGCTCATTGAGTGGTTTGTTTTTTTTCAACAATGCTTCAATGATCCATGCCTGTGGGTTAAACCTTCCCGGGTGCCAGTTCAAATGACGATCCCAGAAACCTTCGCAACTATCGTATGCTTCCATCGTAAACCCGTAGCTTATTTCTACGATTAAAGGCTCATTTTGTTCGTTGAATACAAAATCATAAGCAACGCATTGCGTATGTAGTTTTTTTGCTGCCTCCAATCCAATTTGAACACATCGTATGTCAATGTCTTTAGCCGCGTAACTGATGCTTCCGCTTCCCGATGCCCTAAAATCTCCTTTTCGGGTATGTCGTTTAATGGCGAATGCTTTTTTATCGATAACTATGATTCTGATGTCGAAAGTGTTGTTGGGAATGAACTCCTGAAAATATACATATCCCTTTTGTTTAGGAAAGAGTCTGTATGACTTTGGGGGGAATAAAACATAACCACCCCATTTTAACATGCGCAGGATATTTTTTACTGTTTTCGCCTTTTTAAATTGCGAAACCGTGTCATTAAAAATAGCTGTTTGATTATACAGGGGAAATCCTTTGCCAAACGCTTTCCTAATCAGTCCCAGCGCCTGGTATTTATTGTGAACCAGTTTGACATTTATAGAGCCTGCGCCCCCTCTTAATTTGAAAACAACAGGGAAACGTGTCGCCGTTGTCCATTGAACAGCTTCTTCTTTGCTATAAAAGATATACGACTTGACCAGGGGAGCGTCGATACTTTCCAGCAAATACTTTTGCCCCAGCTTGTCATCAAAATGCCACATTGTTTTGAAATCGGGGAATACGGATATCTCTTTTTGCTCAAGAGCGTAAAGGAGCTGGCGGGCAAATAATTGATCTTTATAGTCTGCATGGTGCCAATGCCATAGGAAAATGGTGCATTCGCTGAGCTCTTCAATGATATTGTTTGCATAGGGATTCACTATCTTGTATGCAATATTTCTGCTCTTACAGTACTCGATCCACCGATCAGAAAATCTACCTTTTGTGTCAACTATTGCTACCATTATATTTAGAATTTTTTTATTAGAACGGCCGGATTGCCTGAGTAGATTGCATTCTTTTCAACCGGGCCTTTTACCACCGATCCGGCAGAAATAATACTTCCCTCCCCAATATGCGAACCTCCCAGAATAATGCATCCCAGGCCAATCCACACATTGTCTTCTATGATTATTTCTTTTCCTTCGTCACTGGTTGTTAAACGCGCGGCCGGATTATCGTAACACAACGCATGTCCATTGGCGTCAAGTATTTGTGTATTTGCTGCTATTAAACAGTTATTACCAATTCGAATTTTTTTGAATGCATGGATGCATGTGCCATGTATTCTGCAATTGCTGCCAATTTCAATTGTTCCATTAAGTCTGTCCACGATTATCTTGGATCGTGTAAACATATTTGCATGGTAAACCTTATTGGAAGAATTTATGAGCGTGTGATCGCCAATCTTTATATGTCCGCCGGGGATTTTGTAAATGATTGGCTTTCCATTAAATATCACACCCTTTCCAAGAACTGGCGCATGCCGGTATTTAATATAAAACCATATCGCTTTTTTCTTTAGAAATTTAATATTTTTTTTAACGAACCCGGTCATAAGCAAAATATTTTTTTAAAAGTCCCCCACCCATTAATAGTCTGCAAAAGGAGAGATTTATGGCTGCTCCAAAAATCCCCCAACCTTTTATTAAGGGATATGCCAATATCAGACCAATACCAGATGCGATCATCGTGTTCCACATCACGAGCTTGTCTTTTCGGTGAATGATAAAGAAGTTGACGCCATATATGTTATATAGAGTGTATCCCATTAGCCCCAATGATAATATAAATAATACAAAGAATGCATCGGGATCTTGGATATGCAGCGCCCAGAAAATTACTTTATTCCCAAGTAGAAAGAAAAGTATAATTGCAGCTGCGAGCCCAAGCGTTATATTTTTGTATTTGCTAAATGCGTTTTTATTCCTGTTTAGGAAGGGGAAAAATACTCTTGAGAAGATCTCTATAAGGGTGACCCCTAAATTTACAATTGTATTTATCGCATTGTAAACGCCGATGGTAGCGTTCGTAGTTAATATACCCAGGAAGAATACACTGGTATTATTGTACAGATTGGGAACAAACTGGTTAACAAAAATAGGGAAATTCTGCTTTAAAGTTTGACCTATTATCCGGCGGGGAAGCAGGTAAAATTTAATTTTATACTTTCTCATCAGTATATACTGACCTGCAATTCCAGCTCCTATGTACCCACAGCTTTGAAATAACGGGTACATCCAGTAATCTGCTTTTTGTCGTATAAAAATGAATATGCCCAGTGTAAAGAAGATCTTAATACTTAAGTTTAGATAGGTTATGTATTTCATGTTCTCAATACCCTGGAAGAACCACTCGGGAAACAAGGCATATCCCAGAAGAAGCGGAATTGTGAGGTAAAAGACAGCTCTTTCCTTATAGAAAGGAGTATACAGGTTAATGATGGCTATGAGGGCGATGGTCGATATAATCAGGAACAGGGTTTTCGTCGTTATTACTTTGGAATAAATAAGGTTTAATTGTTTTTGATTATGCTTATGTATGGCCACATCTCTTGTGGCGGTTACTCTAAAGCTATAATCCGTAAGTGTTTGAAAGTAAGCGATAAGGGAGGAGGCCCATACAATTGTACCGTAGTGGTCAAAGCCGATAACACGCAACAGGTAGGGCAATGTTAGTAGTGGTAATACCATACTGAATAACTGCAGGGCCGAGAGCGATAAAAAGTTCTCCAAAAGAACTCGTTTGTCGGTGCTATTAAATAAACGCTTAAATACCTGGGTCATGAGTAACGCTCCTTTTCATATTATTATTTTTGCCTTCTTGTTTAGGGGGCTGTTAGAATTATTACGATCATTTTGTACAGGCCTTAATTTTAGATGTTATTTTATATTGAATATTATTTGTTATGATTTATGGGTTGTTATATGGTTGAGATGATAAAATGTTAAAAAAGGCTTAGGTTCTTTGTATTCTGTTCAAACGGTTGGTAAAATTGAAAAGAGGGATATAGAATATTGAGTAAACAAAAAGTGTGGCGGAAAGGGAGCCAATATTGATCATCATCCAGGTGCTACAGCCAACGGCAAGGATAATATAAACAAAGAACAGGAGTACATCTTTGGCTGTGTATGCTTTGTTCTCAAATTTAAAAGCCAGCAGACTGATCAGGAACATGTGTATAAAGAAAAGATAAAATCCAAAATGGTAGAGTCCTGCTATGGATATCGGAACGATCTGGTCCCGGGTCATAAAGGATCCGTAGATCTCGTTGTTGAATTTTATATTTGATTTATATTGGTCGCTTGATAAAGCCGAGATCACGGGTATGTTCTGCGTAAGATCGGAGGAGAGGTAATAAAAGTGATCTGCCAGGTCTGTGACATTGCTCTTTTCATAGCTGTCGTATCCGATCGCATAGTTGGCCACACCTGAAAAATAAGCATTGATCTGATAGAAAGAGAAGAATGTATTAACTTCGGCCGTTTTATTATTCCTGCTGAATTTGCCAATGGATGCTATTAACAGTGTTGCAAGAAAGAAGATCGAAGACGTTAAAATTACCTTTCTTTTGTAATTGGGGTACAAAAAGATCATCAGCAGAACCAATGGAAAGGATGCATAAATAATGCTGAACCGGCTAACACCAATTATGAGCGTGGCATTCAGCAGGATAATAAAGAAGGATAGGGCAACTTTGAACCCTGGCCGGACGCGAAGCTTGTGAATAAGGGAGAAAATAAATAAAATAATATACGCTCGTATGATCGGGAAGGTGATAGTTAGCAAGGGCGACGTTTTTTCGATTTCGCCTGCGGAACGCTCCTTTATATATGCATTGATGTTCCAAACGAAATTTAACTTGTTTATGAAATTATTGTCGGACAATAAAAGGGCCACGAATGTGCCGAGTAATGCAACGTTGATAAAGTTGATTTTTAAAAAATGTATACGGGCTATATTGCTTTTTTTTTGCTTTATTAGTTTGTAAGCAAAGAACATAGCGAGTAGCTCGATTAGCATCATTGTTATTGCATAGTCTGCATTGCTCGTATTGTTCCCATACCGCGACTTTCCCTCTATAACCAGCAAAAGGGGGGCTATAACATATCGTAAGATCTGCTGGGTAGTAAGTATCCAAAAGACAAAATAGTTCTTCAGCTTTGCATAAAAGCCAACAATGCCATAGAGAAAAAAAGCGAAGGCAATAGGTAAAAAGTAGATGTTTTTATATGCGCTGCTGGTTGGGATATTCAGTTTTATGAAGAAGCCAATTATAAAAACAAAAAGACTTATGACAATTAAGGGTAGTCTGATATTTTTTTTTAAATAAGTCATGTCGTTGAAAGTATTCGCTTTTTAAAGCTGACCATCGGCTAAATCTTTTAGAACGCCTTTTACATCATAAATTACATTTCTTTCATTTAGTAGTGCAGATAAGTTGATGCCTGTGAATTCGACATGTGCTACTGCTAAAATCACACTATCATACTTTTTATCCTCAATTAGTTTGTTCCCGGATTTCCAACCATATTCGTGCATTACTTCAGCAGGGTTCGCCCAGGGATCATAGATTGTAATATGTGTGTTGTATTCTTTTAATGTGTTCAGGATATCAACAACTCTGGTATTTCGCACATCCGGACAGTTTTCCTTAAACGTAATACCCAGTACCAGAATGTTTGCGTCTTTCACCGGGATGTCTTTTTTTACCATCAGTTTGATCACTTCATGAGCGATATATGCTCCCATGCTGTCGTTTAACCTTCTGCCTGCCAGAATAATCTCCGGGTGATAGCCAAATTCCTGGGCCCGTTGAGCGAGGTAATAAGGATCTACACCGATACAGTGTCCACCTACCAGCCCCGGTTTAAAGGGGAGAAAGTTCCACTTGGTGCCTGCTGCTGCAAGTACATCCTGTGTCTTGATCCCCATACGGTTAAAAATCTTGGCTAATTCATTTACAAAGGCGATATTGATGTCCCGCTGAGAGTTCTCAATTACCTTGGCGGCTTCAGCTATTTTGATGGAAGGCGCTAAATGTGTACCAGCTGCGATAACAGACTTGTATAGATCGTCTACAACCTTGCCGATTTCGGGTGTAGAACCGGAGGTGACTTTAAGGATTTTTTCAACGGTATGTTCTTTGTCACCGGGATTAATGCGTTCCGGAGAGTAGCCGGCATAAAAGTCCAGATTGAATTTTAATCCTGATGCTTTCTCTAAAACCGGTACACATTCCTCTTCTGTTACACCGGGATATACGGTTGATTCATAAATGACGATATCTCCCTTTTTTAGCACCCTACCTACGGTTTCACTAGCTTTATATAGCGGCGTAAGATCGGGTCGGTTGTTTTTATCCACAGGGGTAGGAACGGTTACGATATAAACGGTTGCTTCTTCGATATCGTTCAGGTCTGCGCTGCAATAAAGCCCGGCGCAGTCAAAGGACGCATTTTTTTTCAATACAGATTTCAGTATCTCCGTTTCTACTTCCAGTGTATGATCGAGTCCGCTATTTAATTCCTGTACGCGCTGTTTATTAATATCGAATCCTACAACCGGATATTGTGAAGCGAACAAACGAGCAAGTGGGAGTCCAACATAACCAAGTCCAATAACTGCAATTTTTTTCGGGGGCATAATAAAAACTTATTTTAGGTTGTTCCAGTACCAATCTACCGCTGTTTTTAGTCCATGGGCAAAAGCATGGGAGGGCACATAATCTAATAACTTCTTTGCTTTTTCAATACTGGCTTGCGAGTGGGGTATGTCTCCTGGTCGCTCCGGACCGTAGATGACTGTTATTTGGCTGATGGACGGGTCATATTCCGATAAGTATTCTTTTAAAAGCGTCACCAACTGTTTGAGGGTGGTCCTGTCTCCCACAGCAGTATTGTACACGGTATTGATAGCATCCAGGTCTTTTGTAACCATGGATCGTTCATTCATCTGTAGTACATTATCGATGTAGGTAAAGTCACGGGAATAATCACCTGTTCCATTAATGACCGGGCTTTCGTGGTTCATGAGTTTTTTTACAAAAAGCGGGATCACCGCTGCATAAACCCCATTGGGGTCCTGCCGTCTTCCAAATACATTAAAATAGCGCAGACCGATCGTTTGCAGCCCATAGGTCCGGCTAAAAATATCTGCATGAAGTTCATTTACATATTTGGTAATTGCATAAGGTGAAAGCGGTTTGCCGATTTTATCCTCTACTTTGGGAAGTGCTGTTGAATCGCCATATGTTGAAGAACTGGCTGCGTATATAAAACGTTGTACATCTGCATCCCGGGAAGCTACCATCATATTTAGAAACCCGGAGATATTGACCTCATTGGTTGTGATCGGATCTTTGATTGATCGCGGAACTGAACCCAGGGCTGCCTGGTGCAGTACGTAATGGCATCCTTCCACTGCCTGTTGACAGGTGCTCAGGTTGCGAATATCGCCTTCCACTAACTCAAAATCCGAATTACTAAAAAAGGGGGCAAGGTTATGCCGATGGCCGGTAGAAAAATTGTCCAGCACCCGCACAGCATAGTCTTTGTTCAAAAAATATTCTGTAAGGTTAGAGCCGATAAACCCGGCGCCTCCCGTAATTAAAATTTGCTTTTTGCTCATCTGGAGGTTCTATTATTGTATGCTATCTTTTAAAGAAGTTCCTGATCCTGTTCGCAAGGCCTTTTTTTGCTTTTGTGTCGCTCCCATATCCATATCCGTACCCATATCCATACCCATATCCATAGGAGTTCTTAGGTTGAGCATCATTTAAAACGATCATCAGATGATTGAGTTTTTTATTGCTGTAAATGTCCTGTACGATGTTCAGTTGTTCTTTAAATGTATAGTTGTAGCGTACTACATAGGCGCTGATATTGGCAAAACTACCCAGCGTAAATGCATCTGATACCTGGCCTATTGGTGGGCAATCGACAATGATATGATCATATTGCTGTCTCAGGAAATCAAAGAGTTCTGCAATCCGTTCGCTTAACAGAAGCTCGGAAGGGTTTGGAGGGAGGGGGCCGGACCCAATGACATACATCCCTTTCAGCTCCGGTATGGGTTGTACCAGATCCGACGGCTTCAGACTGCGATCAATTACGAAGTTTGAGATGCCTCTGGAGGAGCTTATACCTAAGCCCTTTAATAATTTGGGCTTACGCAGGTCAAATTCCAGCAGAATGACCTTCTTACCGCTCAGGACCAGGCTCGCTCCCAGATTGGTACAGAAAAAGGTCTTTCCTTCTCCACTCATACTGGATGTGGTTAAAATAACTTTGTCGTCCTCTCCTGAAGTGGCAAATTTGAGGTTGCTTCGGATCAGGCGGAACATTTCTGAAATAGGAGTGCGTGTGTTTTCTTTTACTACTAACTCTTCGTCGGATTTTGCATGCATGATCTCACCCAAAATGGGGATATTGGTGCGTGAAAGAATATCTTTTTGAAGTCTTACTTTATCGTTTAGCAGGTCCGCGAGATACATTATAATAAATGGAATAAGGAGCCCCAATAGTAAAGCTCCTAAGTAAATAATGCTTTTCTTCGGCGAGATGGGAGTTCTGCCCGAGGCGGTATCATCAATAATACGGGAATTGGACACCGTCGCTGCCAGTGAAATCAGGGATTCTTCTTTCTTTTGTAACAGGTACTGGTAAATGGTTTGTTTAATGCCTTGTTCGCGCTGGATCTCCAATAATTGACGCTCGACAGCGGGAACCGTTTTGATCTTTGACTGGAACTGACCATAGTCCTGATTGATCAATCCTTTTGTAACAGATACCCCTTTTTGCAGGTTACGGATATTTTCTGAAATGCTTTTACGAACAGCGCCGATACTGTTGTCAATATTCTGTACCAGTATATTCCCCGGTTCTACCGTGGTCAATGTTTGCTGACGTTTAAGCTGGAGGCTGTTGAAGTTTTCGATAAGGCCATTAAGAGTGGGGTCCTGGATGCCTAACGAGGTGGGTACAAGGGAATGCTCATTGCCTGGTTTACCAATGTAGGCCTGTAAAGAATTAAGGATAGACGCCTGGAGTTTTGCATCCTCCAGTTTCTGATACAGTCCCTGGGTTTGGGTCATATACTGGCTGATATCAGAAGTGACATCGGTGATCTGGTTCTTCTCCTTAAAGTCCGATACCTTTTTTTCCACCCCGGAGAGCTCACCGACCAATGTCCGCAAACGGTCGTCAATAAACGCCACGGTATTGCGGGAAACAATATTTTTGTCATCAACGGCATCCTGGTTATAAACCTCAATGAGTTTGTTAATGATATCAATGGCTTTTTGTGAAACGGGGTCCTTAACTGTTATAATGATCGTGCTGGTCTGCTGGTCACTTACGTCAATGGACATATTTTTAGCATAGGCGGCGGCATATTCCTTAATGTTATTGAAGCGAATAAGGATCTTATCATCCGAAAACCGGTATTTAGGGTTCGGTGCAATGCTAAACGTTCCAAAAGGCATTTGTATCTTTTGTCCGAACCGGAACGTTTGCGATTTTCCGTCGTCATGTGTTAGCACGAATTCGGAGCGGTTCTTATTTACTGAGACCGAATAATTTCCAACATCTTTTTTTAAGAGCGAATCTTCATAGAGCGTATCGATCTGTATGATGAACGGGCTGCTTTTTCCATAACCTTCGGAGGTGCGTATATTGCCCTGTACGAATTGGGTAGGCTGCAGATCGGGTAATTGGCGCAGGGCCCGTTGCAACAGGCTTTTACTCTTTAGAACGCGCACTTCATTATCAACACTCTTGGTGGTATTAAAGATGTCCAGGTCCTGGAACATCTGCATGGCATCTGCAGCGCCTCCGCCGCCTTTTTTATCGTCTTTTACCAACAACTCTGCTGTTGTCTGGTAAACAGGGGTTGTATATCGTAAATAGAAAAAGGCGAGTATCAGACATATAAGCACCCCAAGGGCAAACCAATACCAATTGCGGGTGTACCGGGTGATCTCTGCCCGTAAATTAAGCTCTTTCGGTTGTTCAACGGATACTACGGATTCTTCGTTCATTTAGAAGGAGTAAATGGTTAATCATAAAAATTGCAAATGCAGCGCACTTTTTAGGTACGCACCTCCATTATTAACGGAGCAGAGAGGCCAGGATCACTGCGATGGCCGAGATCCCTGCTGTAGCTATAGGGACCCAGCGGTAATTACTTGCATCAGCCTGCTTGGCCTTGAGGTTGTTTTCGGGCTGCACATATACCACGTCGTTCTGCTGCAGGTAAAAATAGGGGGAATTGAAAATATTTTTATCAGCCAGGTTGATCCGCTGCATAGTCCTTGTGCCTTCTTTTTCACGGATCACCAGAACATTCTCCCGGATGGCGTAGGGGGTCAGATCCCCGGCCATACCCAGGGCTTCCAGTAAGTTTACGCGTTCGTCGGGAACCGTAAAAGAGCCGGGGTGAGCTACCTCCCCAATGACAGTGACCTTGTAATTCAGGAACTTAATATTGACGATCGGGGTCTTGGCTGTTTTTGCCACTTCACCGGTTATCTTATCCTGAGCTTCCTTGCGGGTGAGTCCTGCCACCTCTGTTTTTCCAAGAACCGGCAGGTTTACCTGGCCATTTTCGTCTACCAGGAAGCCGCTGCGGGCTGCATCAAAACTATTGTTATTGTAGGTAGTTATGGGGTTTGCTGTGGTACTTCCCTGCGGACTTACCAGGGCCTGGGGGGGAGCGCCGGAATTGAAGAGCTGGTTATACTCCGGGCTGAGGGTGGTAATGGTGATGCCCAGGATATCTCCCTTTTCAATTCTTGCGCTCATTTTGTTCACAATCTGAGCCGTATCTCCACCTGGTGGTAAATTACTAAAGTACACAAGATTCCTATTCGTACTACAGGATGTTACTGCAAATACGATGAGAACAGAGAATAATGTACACACTCCTCCCTGTGTTTTAAAGAGGGCCTTTTCGAGTATTTTCATAAATGTTTCGAGGTTTCGAGCACTGAATAGTTTGCAAAGATAACATTGCAAGTTTAAGAAACGAAATGTTTTATTTATATCATTTTACACATACATATTAACAAAATGTCAAAAAACGCCGGGAATGTTTTTGGCTAAAATTTCCGGTTATCCTGTAGAAATTCTTAATTTCGACGCGTATTAAGAAGAAAAAATTATGCCACAAGACCAGGTTAGACAATTTTTAGATTTTGAGAAGCCGATTAAGGACCTTTTGGATGAGATCGAATTAACAAAAGAACGTACGGAGAAGACAAAGATCGATCTCTCCGACCAGGTTGCTCAATTAGAGCAGAAAGTGGCAGAAACGCGTAAGAGTATTACCCGCAATCTTACTGATTGGCAGCGTGTTCAGCTAAGCCGGCATCCGGATCGCCCTTATACCCATAAATACATTGAGCTGATGACCGAAAATTATGTGGAGCTTTATGGCGACCGTAATATCAAGGATGACAAAGCTATGGTAGGTGGGTTTGCTACTCTTGAAGGTCAAACCGTTATGATCATCGGGCAACAAAAAGGTTCTAATACGAAAAAACGCCAGCTGCGTAATTTTGGAATGGCCAATCCGGAAGGCTATCGTAAAGCATTACGGCTGATGAAGCTGGCAGAAAAATTTAACAAACCGGTAATCACGCTTATTGATACTCCCGGCGCCTTTCCCGGTCTGGAAGCGGAGGAGCGGGGACAGGGTGAAGCTATCGCCCGGAATATTTATGAAATGATGCGCCTGAAGGTATCGGTGATCTGCGTTATTATTGGTGAAGGAGCAAGTGGAGGGGCCCTGGGGATTGGCGTAGGTGACCGTGTTTTTATGATGGAGAATACCTGGTATACGGTTATTTCTCCGGAAAACTGTTCCACTATCCTTTGGCGCAGCTGGGATTATAAAGTGAAGGCGGCAGAACAACTGAAACTGACTTCTTCTAAAATGAATGAGTTTGGTCTCATTGATGGCATCGTTCCTGAACCGGATGGTGGTGCACATTGGGACTATGCTACGGCTGCCCGCAATCTGAAACAACAACTGGTGAAAGCGCTGAAAGAACTGACTCCCAAAGAGCCGCAGCAGCGCATCAATGAACGGATCGATAAGTTTTCAAAGATGGGGTTCTGGGAGGAATATAAATAGTCAGCAGGGAACCATCAATCTAAGGCTAAGTCTGAAATTTTACCCCCAGCCTGAAATCTGTCGCCTCGCGTCTAAAATTTAATAGCTATATATAAAATCTAACGTCAAATAAATGTCATTACAGCAAAAATTTACAGGAACAGGAATCGCTATCGTTACTCCGTTTAATGAAGATCGTTCCATCGATTGGGCAGGTTTTGAAAACCTGATCCATTTTTGGATTGAAAATAAGGTAGAGTACCTGGTTGCTGTAGGTACTACCGGGGAGAGCGCTACCCAGACAAGGGAGGAAGAACAGGAAGTATTTGATTTTGTAAAAAAGATAACCGCGGGCAGGGTACCGCTTGTTGCCGGCGTGGGTGGCAATGATACATATGAAGTGATCGATGCTTTTGGAAATATGAAACTGGATGGGTTTGATGCGATCCTTTCGGTATCTCCCTACTATAATAAGCCCCGGCAGGAGGGGATTTACCAGCACTATAAAGCATTGAGTGATGCGGCCCCTTTGCCGATCATCATGTACAATGTACCCGGCCGCACAGGGATGAGCGTTTCGGCAGAAACAACATTGCGTATCGCACATGATTGTAAAAATATTTTTGCAACAAAAGAAGCTTCGGGGAGTCTTGAGCAGGTGAACCAGATCATGAAAGGGAAGCCGGATGATTTTATGGTGATCAGCGGAGATGATGCTATGACACTTCCAATGATTGCCTGTGGCGCTAAGGGACTGATCTCAGTGATCGCCAATGCTTATCCCCGGGAGTATGCGGAGATGGTACGTTTTTGCCTGGCCGGAAAATTTGAACAGGCACTTCCCCTGCACCTGAAGTACCTGGACATGGTGGATGCTATGTTTAAAGAGGGGAACCCTTCCGGTGTAAAGTATGTGCTGAGTAAAATGGGTTATTGCAAAAATACCATGCGGCTACCGGTAGTGCCCATAAGTAAACATCACGAAACGCTTATGGATCAGCTGATGGCAGGTGTGGCGTCATAGGAGTATATAAAATGCAGGGACAGACTGCATTTTAGTAACGAAAGGTGGTGCTGCTTCAAAATGATCTTCAGTATATTTATGGTCAATGGTCTTCATTTGTGAAGGCCATTTTGTTTTCAGATCTGTGGCCGGTTTATGAGGACGCTCCCTGTTCCGTTTCATAAAACCGGATCCCGTTCTGTGCCAGCTCTTCCAGGATGGGTTGATAGAATGTTTTTGTAACGGGGATCTGTAAGCCGGTTGCGCTGATGCTGCCATCTAATAGCAGCCGGGCTGCAATGCCCAATGGGAGGCCCACGGTTTTCGCCATGGCGGTATGCAGGGCATCGTCGCCTTTTACAACCAGGGTGCTGACTGATTTTTTTTGTTGCCCCCGTATGGTATATTCAATTTCATGAACCATGATGATCATATCCCGGTCGTTTGCAGCAAGGGCCAGCTTTGTTTCCAGCAGGTATTGCAGTATATCCGCAGAGACGACTGCATGCTCAGGGATGGGTTCTGTGCCCAATAGCCCCAAATAGCGGAATAGCAGGTCTACAAGTTGTTGCTCCTTCCTGGAAACGTAGCGGTTCAGAAAATCTTCAAAAGTTTGGGACCGGGTATAAAAATTCAGGCAGGCGATAAACCAGGAAGCGATGGAGCGCCCGCGGTAACTGTTGATCAGTCCGGCGTCCGAAACTGAAGAAAGCCCAGCTTTTACAATGTAGTTCCAGCCGATACAAAAATCGGGATGACGCAAAGTGCTGCGGATGACGGTTGTTGCATTTTCCAGGCTGTAAACCGGTACATAGGTAAGGGAGTTCCGGTTAGGATAGCTCGCCCATTGACCTTGTGAAGCTACTTCCAGCAATGGACAGTGCTCAAATACCTGTTCGTAAGCGATGTTTTTTAATTGCCCGTTTTCTCGAAAAGTAGCTCCGGCATACCCTGCCAGGGCAATATTCCGGGGGTTCCAGCTAATTTTATAGTGCCAGGGATTGTTATCTGCTTCCGGTGCAATCAGTCCTCCGCAATAAGACCTGAAGCCGGATACAACGCCCCCTGCATCCCGGATCTTCTCCAGAAGCTGCATTGCGCTCATATGATCGATCCCCGGGTCTAACCCCGTTTCGCAGAGGAAGAGCAGGTTGTTTTTTGCAATGGCCTCTTTTAACAGGAGTAATTCCTCATCAATATATGATGCTGTTAGAAAATGCTTTTTAAACTCCAGGCAATCCTTTGCAATCAATATATGAAAGGATGGAGGAAGCATGGAAATGACAAGGTCTGCATCCCTGACCAGTCGTTCCCGGGCATGCAGGTCGTTTAGGTCGGCTACAACAGCCTTGCCGCTTTGGTGTCCGTTCAGTTTACTCAGGGCCGGCTCCGCAGTGATATCCGCTATCGTCAGTGTCCAGTTCTCTGTTGAGGCATGATCCAGTAAATAGCGGATCAACACTGTGGCAGATTTTCCGGCGCCAAATAAAAGGATCTTTTTCATAGGATACAAGTTAAAGAAATATCCGGCCTGATGCGTAGGGCAGTGCAAACAAAAAAGGGAGCCGCCCGTTTTCGCTGACCGGCGGGCCGGCTATTTGTTCATGACCCTGACAGGACCATCAAAACTGATCTGCACTATTTTTATCGCCCGGATCCGTTGCTCAATAGAGTTCGCATTACCTCGTTTTAGTTTCTTTTCCGGATGAGCGTTTCGTTTTGAGGGTGCTCTTCCCCGTAAACCGGCTGCCAGGGGATTTTAGTTTTTGGGTATATAATCAAAATCCATTTATTTAATTATAACTAAAAAAATAGTTTAAAAACTATTAACTTAGTTATATATTGCAGATAATTGATGTTGACCCAAATAATAAAGTCCAGGCTATGAAAAAAGATGATTTTTCTTTTCTATCAGGGGAATATTTACCAGCGGTAGTAGCTATTCATAATTCCTGCGAAAAGCGGGCGATCATTATTAAGACATTTTTATCGCTGATTTGTCTTACCTGTATAGCAATTGTTGCCCGCTCCCAGGATAGATCGGATCAGGATATAATTCTGACCAATGTCAGAGAAATACCCTTACCTCCGGATTCTGTTCATCTCCTGGCCACTTATCCCATAAATTATCAAACACAGACAATTGCTTACTTCAACCTGAACTATCATTCCGGCCGGCAGCTTTACGCGCCTTCAATAATCACCGGGCGCTACGGCAAAGGGAAAATCCTGGTAGTGGGAAGTGATCGGTATCTAAAGGAACCACTGATTCAGAACGAAAATGTTCGTCAACTTTGGAAGAACATTATTGGCTGGTCTTTAAATAACAATAAGCAAATTGGAATCGAAGGGTCGGAATTTGACCGGATCGCATCCATAGCTAAAGACATGGATGTGAAAGCAACCATTTTTGATCAGCACCGGTTTAACAACCTGCCAGTTATTTTTATTACCAGGGAACCCCTGGATAGTATGTATATCCAACGGCTTGCAAACTTTGTTTATGATGGGGGCACATTAGTTTATGTTTCGTCCTTATGGAATTTGTTTGAAGAATCTAAATATGCTACCGATACCACCAGGATGAACGAGGTGTTGACTAAAGCCGGGTTGTACCACAAGGCACATCATATTTTCGTCAAATCGGCCAGCGATACAATGTTTACTTCTTCTATTCCGAAATATTTTACTGTTGACAGTATTATTTCTAATATTGAAAATTTCAGGTATAAGGAACTGTTTTATCAAAAGGACGAAGCACTTGTGCCATTGAACATTTTGAAACTAATACTTTCTGCAGGTCCCAAAAACTCGAAAGCACTCAATGATCTTTACCGGATAACAGATGATCCCCTCAATAAATACTCCGATACTGCATCTTTAAAGAAACCGCTGGATGCAACGAATTGGCCTAACTTATTGAAGTATTTGGTACGTCTGCAAAGAGACAACGAGGCCTCAATAATGAAGCATACGTATCGTGCTACGACCAACAGCGATTTTCCGGGTATTGTTCCGGATAATGCGCTGCGTGTAACCCGGCCGGTCAAAATTAAGTATTCCAATGCCTGGAGCGGGCTTAGAGAGCCTCCCATTACTGCTAAAAGGCGCTATAGTACCGGATTGTATGTAGCGCCGGGTGATCTTGTAAAAATTGTTCTGAAAAATAAAAATGATACGGCGCGTAATATTGCCGCTCAGATTGGCGCCCATGAGGACGATGTATCGGGTGCTGGTGGGTATAGCAGAAACCCGCAAAACCTTACAAAAATATTTGCGATGGATCAGGATACCATAACGATCTATTCGCTTTATGGAGGACTTTTGTATTTCAATATTCCTGTTGCAGATGCAGGCAACATCTTTGAAGCAACTGTCATCAATGCCATCGAGGCTCCTTATTTTCAGTTAGGGAAAACCTCCAGGAGTGATTGGATTCAACATATCCGGAATCGTCCCGCTCCCTGGGCAGAATTATGCTCAGACAAATTGATCCTGACAGTTCCATCCGACAGTATTCGTGCACTTAACGATCCTGAAAAATTAATGCGGTTTTGGGATGAGGTTATGGATGCCAATGCTGATTTAGCAGTGATTTCAAGAAAACGGGTGCACCCTGAACGGATCATTGTTGACAATGATATAAGATGGGGATATATGTTCACACTTCCTTCAAGAATTATGATACCTAATGACGAGAGTGTTGGCCAACTCCTAAATGAATCTTATATGAAAAAATCAGGTTCCTGGGGATTATTGCATGAGATCGGGCACCGGCACCAGTTTTATGGGCTGGATTTTGTGGAGTTAACGGAGGTTAGTGTAAACTTATACACACTCTATACATACAATAAAGTAATCAAAAAGGGCATTTATCAATCCCGGGAAGATAATACCAGGGAAAGTGTGGAGCGCTCAATAAAAGAATATATAAAGAATCCGGATTATGATAAATGGAAAACTAATCCGTTCCTGATGCTTCACACCCTATATTATCCTGTCATTGACACATTTGGATGGCAAGCTATTCAAAAGCTGAATGCTTCGCTACGGAAAATTTATAACATAGAGTATAAAAACCTGAAACCGTATCTAAAGAAAAAAGAAAATGACGATCGCCGGAACCGGTATTTTGTATTGTTTTCAAAAGCCCTGGGAAAAAATCTAGGCAGCTATTTTGACAAATTAAAAATACCTATTTCGGATGAAGCAAAAATGGAAGTAAAGGACCTCCCGGTATGGATGCCGGATTGGTTTAAATAAGGCACAATCAGGTTTTGAGTATCGTCAATTGCAACAGTTTTTATATATAGGCTGATACATCGTTTAACTCCGCGCATGCATCTGACGGAACCGGATATAAATGTCCGATAGTTCCAATGACAAATCTTTCAGATTTTTAGCTCAAACGCTCCGAGACAAGGGGGGCGTAAAAATTGTGCAGAATAGCAGTAAATGCTGGTTAACTATTATTTTTCAACGAAGCCATATCAATTACAAAACGGTATTTGACATCACCTTTCAACATGCGTTCATATGCGTTGTTGATATCCTGTATCGGGATCAATTCAATATCTGAAGTAATATTGTGCTTACCGCAGAAATCCAGCATTTCCTGTGTTTCCGCAATACCGCCGATCATGGAACCTGAAAAACTTTTGCGCCCCGGGATCAGGCTGAAGGGCGCAACGGGAAGCGGCTCTTCCGGCGCTCCTACAAGCGTGAGCTGACCGTCTCTTTTCAGCAGACTCAGATAGGCATTTATATCATGTTGAGCAGATACACAATCCAGGATAAAATGCAATGTTCCCGCGTTGTTCTTCATTTGTTCTGCATCGTTTGAAAGGATTACTTCATCCGCTCCCAAACGTTTTGCATCTTCCGTTTTTGAAGCGGAAGTCGTGATCACTACTACATGAGCGCCCATTGCTTTGGCTAATTTTACGCCCATATGTCCCAGCCCGCCGATACCAACAATGCCTACCTTTTTACCCGGCCCAACGTTCCAGTGCTTTAACGGCGAGTACGTGGTAATGCCTGCGCAGAGCAGCGGAGCGGCTGCCGCCAGGTCCAGGTTTTCCGGTACGCGTAACACAAAATCTTGATCTACTACCACGCGTTCGGAATATCCGCCAAAGGTTTGTATCCCCAAATGTTTATCAGGTGCATTATAGGTGCCAGTCATGCCATTTTCACAATACTGCTCCAGTCCTTCCTTACAGCTTTCACATTCCCTGCAGCTGTCTACCATGCAGCCAACGGCAGCTAAATCACCCACTTTAAATTTGGTAACGCTGCTGCCTACTTTGGTAATACGGCCGACAATTTCGTGACCAGGTACGTTTGGATAAATGGTACCGGGCCATTCATTCCGGGCGGTATGGATATCGGAATGGCATACCCCACAATACAGGACATCGATCTCCACATCCTTTGCAGTCGCCTCCCTGCGTTCAATAGACATTTGTTTTAAATCCGCTTCAGGCGCTTCTGTTCCGAAAGCTTTAACCGTATGAGTATTCATAATTTGATTTTAATATTATTTAGTGTGAACGTCGTTATATTCTTCTTCGGTTACCGGTTGCAGCCAGGTTACCTGTACATCATCTTTATAGTTAGTAATAGCGATATGCACCATTTTTTCGGTTGCAGTAGCTCCGTGCCAGTGTTCCACATTCTCAGGAATGTTTACAACATCTCCTTTTTTGATCGGCTGAGCTGGTTTGCCTTTTTCCTGGTACCATCCTGTTCCTTCTGTAACAATTAAAACCTGGCCTTTGGGATGCGTATGCCAGTTGGTTCTGGCACCCGGTTCAAAAGTTACGGCCCCCGCAGAAAATTCGTTGTTTTTATCTTTTCCAACCAACGGTGTCAGGAAAGCCTCGCCGCTAAACCATTCAGCGGGAAGCTGCTGACCCTTGGGAAAAAGTGCTATTTCATTTTGCACTGTCATATTATTTCGATTTTTATTGTTATTGCATGCTGTAAAATTAATTATTATGCCGACAAACAGCATTGCGCATATAAATCTTAATGAGCTTTTCATCATAAAATATTATTTCAAATGCGTTTTAAAGAAGGTTTCCAGTTTGTCGAAAGGAATTAAATCGGTCTTGTCATACAAATCCACATGCCCGGCTCTTTTCACGTAAAACAATTCTTTAGGTTGCGCCGCCCGCTCATAGGCATCCTCGCTGAACTCTTTTGAATGAGCCTGATCTCCTGTAATAAAAAGCATTGGACGTGGTGAAATGGTTTCAATGTCGTTGAACGGATAGAAGTTCATAAACTTGGTATTGCTGCTCAATGTGGGATGTGTAGTTAACGCCCGCGAGCTGCTTTTGGGAGTGTATGCTCCTCTCGGTGTACGGTAGAATTCATAAAACTCCCGTTGTATAGGATTTGTGTTTGCCTCTACCCGGTGGCAAGTGCCACTGGTATATTGGGTTTTGCCGCCTTCAAATTCTATGTAACGCTGTTCGGCGGCTTCAGCAATGAGCTGTTTCCTTTGTTCCAGTGTTTGCGATTTATTCAGCGCATTGCGGTTAGCCGCCCCCATATCATACATGCTCACTGTAGCGATCGCTTTCATCCGTGGGTCAATCTTAGCAGCACTGATGACAAAGCTTCCACTTCCACATACGCCAATAATGCCGATCCTGTTTCTATCGGCGAACGGACGGGTGCCCAGAAAATCAACAGCCGCACTAAAATCCTCAGCATAAATATCAGGCGCTACCACCTGCCTTGGTTCACCGGCACTTTCTCCCCAGAAAGATAAATCAATAGCTAATGTGATAAATCCACGTTCCGCCATATTGGAGGCATAAACATCCGCACTTTGTTCCTTTACTGCTCCCATTGGATGTCCTACAATAATGGCGGGGTGTTTCTGATTCCTGTCAAAACTTTTTGGTATAAACAAATGACCGGCGACATCCATATTGTATTGATTGGGGAATGATACACTGTATAGTTCTATGTTATCGCTGGTCTCAAACGTGGTAAAGTCTTTCGCTGATATTTTTTTCATAGTGGCCGCTTTTTTAGCTTGCTGTTCTTGCTTCGCCTGTGCGAAAGCCTGTCCCAACAGCATAAGAAGCATCACTGCTATGATGGATAGTTGTTTCATTTTCTTTTATTGTTTAATTACTTTTCCAATTCAAATTTTACAGTAGCCGAACCTTTAACAGTAAAGGCGTCCATACCACTTGTGATTTTACCTAACGAAATCAAGCCGTTGGAGTAGCCGAAATCTTTATAAAACAGGGCGATGTTTCCCCAGGGCGCATACAACGTAATGTCGCCAATGGACGGGTCGAAACCCGCGGGAGCATCTTTGGTAGATAGCTTGCAGGACGGATAAAATATTTTTTCCGTATTGGAATAATCGTCCAGTTTTACGGTAAGCGGTAGCATTGCTGCAAAATCCCTGCTTGTGGGATTATCGTACAAAATAGCCGTAGCGGTTTTATCGCCGATTGTTATTTTTAATTTCATACTATCATGTTTGGAAAGGTTGTTTTCTTGTTTGTTTGTGCTCCCATCATTACCTGTATTACAGGCATACAGTTGAGAACAGCTTAGCAAGATGACGAGTGTATACATTAACCTGCTCATATTATGCTATGCTTTTAATAATTTTTGCCGGTACACCACCCACAACCGTATTATCAGGAACATCTTTTGAGACCACTGCACCTGAAGCCACAATAGCATTTTCACCAATAGTTACTCCGGGAAGTATGGTGGCATTTGCTCCAATCCAGGCGTTCTTTTTGATATGTATATGACCTGGCACAAGTACATGCCTGCTTTGGGGTGAGAGGGGATGACCTTCTGATAATAAACTTACTTTCGGCGCTATCAGCACATTATCTTCAATAGTAATACCTCCCAGGTCAAGGAAAATACAGTCAAAGTTGATGAATACGTTTTTGCCAATTTTTGTGTGCTTTCCGTAATTGATGTATAAAGGGGTAAACACGGCCACGCTTTCGTCAATTGGACTATCCGTAATCTTGCTTAATAATGCTCTTATCTCTGCGGGGTCAGCAGAATTGTTCATCTGAACAAGCAAGTTTTTCGTAGCAAAAGAAGCCTCCCGCATTTTATGGGCCTGCGGATCGCCAGGCGGTATTGTTTGGCCGTTTCTCAGTCGTTCAAAAATGTCTTTTTCGTTTATCATGTTGCCTGTTGAAATTATTTCTGCAAAGTTCGTAAGTATGGGCTGCAGGCTATTTATACAAAACACAGATTTATTTACCACTTTTACGGATTCAACTTCAGACACACTGTCCCAACAAGAAGGTTTGCTAAATTTGTACTGTAAAGATTAGGTTATGGAACAGTTTGACAGAATAGACACGGTAAAGCGTTATAATGATTATGCAGGTGTAGACACCCTGCATCCTTTGGTAAGTGTGGTTAATTTCAGCGAACTTCCGTTTATCCGGAACTTCAGGCGGTATATGGGCATCTATGCCGTGTTCCTGAAAGATGCCAAATGCGGCGACATTATTTATGGCGGGCAGCCTTACGACTATGAGGACGGAACGCTCGTTTTTGTTTCCCCAGGGCAGGTTTACGGAATTGACAATCATAGTGTGAATACGAATCCGTCAGGGTATGGATTGCTGTTCCACCCCAATCTGATTGCAGGCACGCATTTAGCCAAAACAATCAGGGAGTATTCATTTTTCTCTTATGAAGTAAACGAAGCGTTGCACCTCTCAAAAAAGGAACGAAAAACGATTGTGGAATGCTTTGAAAAGATTGCTTCGGAAATAAAGCAGAATATTGATAAGCATAGTAAAACGCTTATTGTATCGAATATAGAACTACTGCTGAATTATTGTATGCGTTTTTATGACCGTCAGTTTATTACCCGCAGCCATGCCAATAAAGATGTTTTGGCTCGGTTTGAAAATTTAATGATTGACTATTTTCGGTCTGAAAAGGCGCAAACTTTAGGTTTGCCGTCTGTAACCTGGTGTGCAGAACAATTACATCTTTCTCCTAACTATTTTGGCGACCTTATCAAAAAAGAAACAGGTACTACTGCGTTGGATTACATCCAAAGTAAATTGATAGACGAGGCGAAAACAAGGATATTTGATAGTCAGAAAACAATCAATGAAGTAGCTGCTGATCTGGGCTTTAAGTATCAGCAGCACTTCACGCGTCTGTTTAAACAAAAAGTTGGTGTAACACCGAATGAGTACAGGCGTTTGAATTAAGTTATTTTTTCGTTTGTTCAGCTGATTGGCCTACGTAGCGTTCGCCAACGATTTTTATTTGATCCAGTTTACCAGTTAAGGCTTCCAGCTCCCCGGATGCGAACTCATAACCTGCTGCCCCCATATTTTCCTGCAAGTGGGCCAGTTTGGTGGTCCCGGGAATAGGAACAATAAACGGCTTTTGCGCCAGTAACCAGGCCAGCGCCACCTGCGCTACGGTTAGTCCGCGCTGATCACCGAATTCTTTCAAAACATCAATCAAGGGCCAGTTGGCAATAACATTTTTTGCATGGTAACGTGGCAGCGATGGCCGGTTATCGTTATTGGGATTATATTTTGACCGTTCATTCAGGTAACCAGAGATCATGCCGCGACTCAGCGGGCTGTAAGGAACAAAACCGATCCCCAACTCTTCACATAGCTTTATAACATCCTTTTCAGGTTCGCGGGTCATTAAAGAATATTCACTCTGCAAAGCGGTTAACGGTTGAACCGCTTGCGCTTTACGAATATTGTCCACACCAGCTTCACTCATTCCAAAATGCTTCACCTTACCTTCCCTGATCAGGTCCTTTACAGTACCGGCCACATCTTCTACAGGTATTTTCGGATCTACCCGGTGTTGATAAAGCAGGTCAATATAATCCGTCTTCAGGCTTCTTAGCGAATGTTCCACCACCGCCCTGATCTGTTCCGGCCGACTATCCAGACCTTCCGCCGGCTTGCCATTCTTAAAGCCAAACTTAGTAGCGATGATAATATCCTTACGGAATGGAGCCACAGCTTCACCAACCAGTTCTTCATTAATCAGGGGACCATAGGCCTCGGCGGTGTCAAAATAGGTAACACCCAGATCGGGAGCTTTGCGCAGCAATGCGATCATTGCCTTTTTATCAGGAACAAAGCTTCGATGATAGCTCATGCCCATGCATCCCAGGCCAAGAGTGGATACCTTCAGCGCCTGGCTTCCTTTCCCAAGTACCCGTGTCTTTTTTTCTTCATTATTATTGAGATTACTTCTCTCAAGGGACCGGGCACCGCTGTTGGCTGGTGAAAACAACAATACCCCGCCCAGTACAGCGCTTGATCTTAAAAAGTCTCTGCGGTTATTCATGCCTATTATTATTGGTTTGTGATTAATACTATAACAACAACGGTTTGGGGACAGTTACTTGCCTACCCGTGCCTGTAAATGAGCCGGATATCTTTCCCCGGCAATCTCAATACCCTCCAGTGCCGTGCGGATAGCTGCCAGATCATTTTCAGTTAAGGAAATACTTACCCCTCCAACATTTTCTTCCAGCCGGTGCTCCTTTGTTGTGCCCGGAATGGGAACGATCCACGGTTTTTGAGCGAGCAACCATGCCAGTGCTACCTGGGCAGGTGTAGCGTTTTTATTTTTGGCAATAGAACCTACCAGTTCAACCAATACCTGGTTGGCTGCTCTGTTTTCTTTGCTGAAACGGGGAACCGTGTTCCTGAAGTCAGATTGATCAAATACGGTGTTCGCATCAACGGCTCCTGTCAAAAATCCTTTACCTAAAGGACTAAATGGTACAAATCCAATGCCCAGTTCTTCCAATGCCGGAATTATTTTCTTTTCCGGATCCCTGAAAAACATAGAATATTCGCTTTGTAACGCAGTCACCGGCTGTACTGTATGAGCTTTGCGAATAGTTTCCACTCCGGCTTCTGATAGCCCCCAATACCTGATCTTACCTTCTTTGATCAGATCCTGAACAGTTCCGGCTACGTCTTCGATCGGTACATCCGGATCAACCCGATGCTGATAAAACAGGTCGATGTAATCAGTGTTCAAATACCTTAATGAATTTTCGGCAACCTGCCGGATCCTTTCCGGGCGGCTGTCCAGTCCTTTAGAGGAATCCCCATCTTTGAACCCAAATTTTGTGGCAATCACCACCTGGTCTCTGAAAGGATGCACTGCTTTGCCCAGGAGGGTTTCATTTCCTCCCTGACTGTAGGCTTCCGCCGTATCAAAAAATGTAATGCCCAAATCGTAGGCTTTCCTGATCAGGGAGAGGGCGTCAGCCTCCGGTGTGGCGGGTCCATACCCAAAAGTAAATCCCATACAACCTAATCCCAATCCCGATACCTCCAGTCCGCTATTTCCCAAAAATCTTTTTTCCATTTCTTGTGTTTTTTAATTTGATACTGCAAATTTCCAAACTGTAAATGAGGCTATTGGTATACAGATTACTGCTTTTACTACCATTATTACTGATTGGATGCGGCTAAAAGCTCCCGTTGTCAGGGAGTTTGTAATTTTACAATAGAAAACAAGGATATGGAAAGAGCAATCACCTTTAATACCGTTCATGACTATAATGTCTTTAACAATAATTCTACCCTGCATCCACTGGTAAGCATTGTTGATCTTAATAAGGCAGCGCCGAGATCGGGGCACCAGATGGCTTTTAATATTTTTTGTGCCGTCTTGAAGCAGGTAAAATGCGGAGATATCCGGTATGGCAATCATAATTACGATTACCAGGAGGGAACATTGGTATTTTTTGCTCCCGGGCAGGTAATCGATGTAGCAAATCCCGAAGTTTATCAACCGACTGGAGCGGCGTTAATCTTTCATCCGGACTTGTTACTCAATACTCCGCTTGGAAAGCGAATGAATGAGTTCAGCTTTTTCTCCTACCAAACAAATGAAGCGCTTCACTTGTCAGAACGAGAGAAAAAGATCATACTGGAATGCTTTGATAAAATCTCCTATGAATTAAGCCAGTCTATTGATAAGCATAGCAAAACACTAATCGCTTCTAACATTGAGCTGTTTTTAAATTATTGTACCCGGTTTTATGACCGGCAATTTATTACCCGCGAAAATGTTAACCGGGGCATACTGGAAAAATTTGAAGAACTGCTAAACAATTACTTTGTCTCTGAAAAACCGCAGCTAATCGGTTTGCCTTCGGTTGCTTATTGTGCCGGCGAGCTGCATTTATCCGCCAACTACTTTGGAGATTTGATCAAAAAAGAAACTGGGAAATCGGCCCAGGAATACATTCAGAATAAAATAATAGATACAGCCAAGAATAAGATATATGATGCTGGCAAAACCGTTAATGAAATTGCTTATGAGCTGGGGTTTAAATATCCCCAGCATTTTACAAGGCTATTTAAGCAGAAAACAGGATTATCTCCTGTTGAATATCGAAAACTGAACTAAAGAATTTTATCTTTCAATAAGGTGTAAAAGAGAGAAAAACGTATAAAATTGCTACAGCTCGTAAATGGTCGAGTCCGTATAGTTTTTGCTGAATATTGTTGTCTTTTACATTTAATATTCGTAAAACTCATGCAGCTTTATTCCCTTGTATTGCCGGGATATTTCCCGTTTTAGAAAGTATCTGTGAGAGAAACCAGTCAATACTACAATCCTTTTTCCGGGGTTTTGTTTAACAATCGCAACGATATTTTTTGCCATAGTTTTATTTCGCAAATCCCAAAAGTGTGACAGGCTGCAATAAGCATTTCGTAAACTTACTTTTGTTCCCAAAGTTGTGGGTACAAATAGTTTTGAGAATTCACTCCTTTGATTTATAACTTTTGTGATTTTGCGGTGTTGGTAGAACTGTTTCCTTTTTGCAAGCTTATCCAGCTCATAACTATTAAAGTTAAAAGCAGGCTTGTCAACATAAGCATTCAATTCTTCTGTAAGCGAATAGTATTTTTTTACAATTTTAGTTTGTCGTTTTCTCAAAAGTTTTTTTTGATATAAACTATCCAGCAACTTTCCGGTTAAATTTTGCGATTGTTTAATTCCATGCTGCAGGCGATACGTATCCCTGTTTTCGTAATCAAAATGTGAGGCAATAGTTAAAGGATGTAGTTTAATATACCTGGCTGTAGCAATAGGTTCGTTCTCTTTTGATTTGTATTTTAGCTCGAATTTTTCATCAAATGTTTTTGAAAATAGCCCACTATCCAGTTCAAGAAGAATAATATCAGGTTTTACTTTTTCAAGAATAGTGAAAAGTGTGTCTGCATTAAAACTTTTTGATGCAAGGTGGGCATTACCAATAATAGTAAGTTCCTGGCTAAAAAGGTACGCCGGGAAAATCAGAGCGATCAACGTTATAATACCCCTCATTGTGGAAATTTTCCTATATACTATACGCCTGAATGTCTGGAATGTTACACCGCCAGGCTGATGAGAGTGGATTTTTACTTTAATTTATGATGCCAATTGTTGATAAGCTGCGGAACCAGAAAAATGAATATCGCCTCTTTTTTCCGTTATACCAATCTCACCAGGACATGTACTTTGCTAAATTAATTATAGCCTTTCCATTTCAACTACTGTTTCTTTTATCAATTTCATATCATTCCTCGCCATCCATAATTCTTTGATTTTTCTTGCCGCCTCTTCAGGTGTAATACGGATATACTTATAAAAATCCTTTGTTCTTTTATGATCGCTTATTTTCATAATGAGTTCAACCGGAGTACCTGCTAAAAACTCATTAGTACAGAAGGAACGGCGGGCTGTATGAGAGGTGACCCTCTCATATTTTGACTTAGTAACAGTTATCGTTTGATTCCCTTTTTTGTAGGAGAATTTTACCATTTGGGTAATTCCAGCAAGTTTTCCGATGGTTTTAATATGCGTGTTAAATTCTGGGCTCGTCAACTCTGGTATACGGTCTCGGAACTGGCGGGTAAAAATCAGTTTTGCTTCGTGCCGAAGCGGGATAATCATCCAATGATCGGACTTTTCCTGCTTTTTATAGAGCATATCTCTTTGCAGGTCTTCGGGTTTCAGGGTCGAAAATTCTGAAAACCTCAGCCCGGTTAAACAAGCCAGTACAAATAAATCCCTGTACTTCGTAAGATGGGGATGTTTCGATAGATCAGTTTGATAGATTTTGGCAATCTCCTCATAGGTAAGGTAGATAGCGTCACTTTCTTCCTCCAGTATTTTGTTTTTCTGCGCATGTGTACATGCTCAAAAGTCAGGTAGTCCACAAAATCTTCGTAAAAGCTAAAATCGAAGCTATCAAAGAATATTTCCTGCGCCCGGAACGCCTCAAAAGCGAGTAAATGGGACTTTACATTGCCATAAACGGTAAGAGTGGCTTTACTTACTTTCCGCTTTTTGGACTTTATAAACTCATCAAATTGATAATAGACGCTAAGCTTGTTTTTCTTTTGCTTCAATATCGCCAAAGTCAAAAGCTGGCGAAAAATGTTTCTTTGTAAATTTAACGGGGCCCTCAATTGGAATTTTCTTTAGCCTCTTTAGAGCCTGTTTAAATTTTATTGATGGAATTTATTATGAAGCTATTTTGGAGCGAAACAAGGAAAATTTTGCAGGCATAGTAGGCCACTATGGCGAAAAATTTAACGCAGTTGCAGCCCAAAACAGCCATAATAAAGCCATTGAATGAATTTTAAACAGGCTCTTAGTTCATCATTGAGTTCATTGTAATCTCCATGATTTGCAGGAAGCCGTTCACTAATACAGCGACTTCCACTATCCCAATAGATGGGTGATATTTTGACATCCGTTCCAAATAAAGGTTTCTGATTTTCATTGCAGCAGTACTGAACAAAAACGGAGCAGGTTCCATCAGCATGAACCCTGTTTTTTCGACAAATTAGCTTAATTGGGAGAGACATAACCTGAACAATTTTAATCGACTTGAATAGCCCTGAAAACAGGTCTACTTTTTAAATTGTTAAGCTGTATTAAAGGTAGTAAGGAATTTTAGAGAGTTCTGTTATTAGAATCTGAAAGTCAGCCCCTCAAAAGTAAAGTGGGGTAAAAAGCAAAAAGGATCATCATTGCTGATAATCCTTTTTTGCGGACCGGACGGGATAAGTCACAGGCCCATATTTCATTGATTATCAATTGCGATTCTTTTCTGGTCTACTTTTAGTATACTTCCAAGCACGAAATCCTTCAAATCTTACTGCACTTTATAACGCTTAACGTTAACAGCATAAAGTTACGCTTCTTTTATTTAATATTTCTTTGGTCATCCATTTTTAACCGGTTTTATCCGATTTTAATCTTTTTGCAGTCTTTGAATAAAGAGCGGAAAACTGACTATTTGGAACCTATTGAATATTTCGTAAATTTATATTGCTAATCGAATATTACTTACCTAAAAAACACAGAAAATGAAGCGTATGAATATGAAGCGTCTGATTGACCGATTTACATTTGAACTTCCTGAAAATCCCAGTTACATTTACACCCGGTTCCGTCAAATGCATGAGCGGAGACGTAGCATTCATCGATATTGGCCTGCTACTGCTACCCGGAGCCAATTAATCGATACTTATTGGCGAAGTGCGTTATTGCATTTTTCCTCAATAATAATTTTAGGAGTTTTAGTTACTTCTTTTTTTAGCGGTACTTTAGACCTATTGTATTTTTTAAGCGTCGCTATTTTCACTATTGGCGCTTTTCCACCACTATATTATTTTATTTACCGCCCCATATTTAACAGTAGCTTCCTTCCCAATTTGGAAAACGCCATAGCCACTTATGAAGGGCGTGAACTTTCATTACTCGAAAAGTGCCGACAGGATCAACTATCCAATCGTACATTGGTGCTGCTTTTTTACGTATTTGACAAAACCAGCTGCGCAAACTACCTATCTCCTAATGATAAATGTGCCGATCTGCTTCATAAATTATTTGGAGTTAGCACTAAAAGCATGAAGAATGAACTTGATCTGATTTTCAAAAAGGCGAAACGCGCAAAAATGGAGTCCCGTCTCCGTGTAGAAGTTAATAAAAGTTTTGAGGACGCCTTTAAGGTTTTAGAGACAATGCAGTTCTCAGAGGGCATAAAATTGTTAAAGCAATTAGAACAACAGTTTCTCAGGTCCTGATCATAGCAAGAAAAACAACTGAATAAGTCTATTTAGCCAAAAACAAGTATACTTAGCCCATATTTTCCTTTCCATAAATCCACTTTAGCTGGCTAATTCAGTTAAAAATGGAAAAAAATGAAAATGGTGCGCATTCAGCAACACCGATGCTGTTCCCGATAGATCCGGAACAGTTCTGGCAGACACTTCGTGTATTGATACGTGAAGAAGTTGGACAACTAGAAAAACGACCTCCACCAGCTACCAGTTACAACACTACAGGCCTTACCTATAAGCCACTCTATAAAATTGGAGAAGTCTGTCAGCTATTCCAGGTTACCAAGCCTACTATTTACGACTGGATTAAACACGGCAAACTAAAGCCGTATAAGATACGGTCACGGGTTTATTTTCTTTGGAACGACATCCAGCAATTATTACAACCTGATCCTGGCACACCCTAAAGCGTTGGCTTGGAAATCACCATCAGCAATTTTATTAACACTCAAACTCATTCAAATATGAAAAGTATTAACTGGGAAACAATCAGGCAAATTGACCTTATAGACTACCTTGCCTTCCTGGGGCATCATCCGGACATCAAGATGAGCCGCAATCGGGAATATTGGTACTTATCGCCGCTTCCTGGCAGAAATGAAAGAACACCATCTTTTAAGGTGGATCGAAGAAAAAATCTGTGGTATGATCATGGACTGGGAAAGGGCGGCAGTATTATTGATTTCTGTTTACAATATCATGGCTGCAATATTCACGAAGCGTTAAACAAATTACAGGGATTTCTTTCTTTTCACCGGGGCCAAGCACAGGCTTTCCCGCTTTTCAGCGCAACACCATCTCCCGATGAAAAGAAAAAGATCCGGATCGTGGCAACCGGCCCTATTCAGTCCCCTGCTCTAATCAGTTACCTGGAACAGCGAAAAATCCCGCTCTCCATCGCGCAGAACTACTGCCGGGAGGTGCAATATGAACTGGGCGATAAAAAATATTACTCCATTGGATTTCCCAATAATGCAGGCGGCTTTGAGTTAAGGAACGCTCATTTTAAGGGCAGCGCTGCCCCAAAGGACATTACTTTTTTTGATAATGGTAAAGAAGATCTTTATGTATTTGAAGGTTTCTTCAATTTTTTGTCGTTCACGGTTATCCGCCCCCAAACTGGTATTGGCTTTACAAATTGCCTGGTACTTAACTCCCTTGCATTTTTTGAAAAGAGCCGCTCCCTGATGGAGCAGCATAATAAAATATTTCTGCTTTTAGACCGGGATCTATCCGGCAGGCAAAACACACAAAAAGCACTTTCCTGGAATCAGGAAATGGGGTTAGCAAAATATACAGATAGCAGTGATCTATACAAATCCCGTGACGATCTTAACGCCTGGCTGATGGACGGGGCCAAACAACAGGAACAACAAAGGACGCAAAGAGGCAGAGGGCTTTGATCTTTCTCCCTTTGCAGCAATATTTATTTATTATAAAAGATTCAAACAATGCAACAATTTCAATTTAATATCCAGTCCAAAGGGGGTGCCGGTAAATCAATGCTTACGTATCTGCAAGCCTTAAAACAACAGGACAATGACAGGGCTTATTTTGTAGATTTTGACAGTTCTGTGAAATCAAGCTGCCAACAGTTAAAATTTCTCCAGGGCAAAACGCCGTCGCGTTTTGCAACAATGAGCCTGCTGGACAGCCGCGAAAAACTGGACCGTCAATTGCTTTTTGAAAACCTATACGAACTTTCGCAAAAGGACTACGACTGTTTTTATCTGGACTTTGGCGCTCCGGAAAGTGATCAATTACCATCCCTTTTTTCAAAAGATTATACGGTTGAAGAGCTTAAGGAAGTCCAAGACCAATTAAACGCTCAATTTATTTTCAATGTTATTCTTGCCGGGGGCAGCGCCTATGAACCCTGTACAAATTACCTGCAAAAGATTACCATATTAAATGGAGGTGTTTTTGAAACCAACATTTATGTTAATGAAAGTACGTTTGCAGGTACACCGCAGCTTATTAGGGAATTGATGGCTTTCAGGTCTGCGACCGAAAACCATATAGGCGCTATTAAACTATATGGAGACTTTGATATCACCACAGCCCCGCACAGGAGTATTCTGCAAAAAATCAGCGAAGGGAAAGGGATCGAAGCCTATGCGTTTATCGAAAGGATAAAAATGCTCAAAGAGTTATCAAAAATTTAAGCCCATGCAACAATCGCGGATTGATTTAAAGAAGCTTCGGTTACAGATTGCGCTCCAATATGGCATTGAGCTGGATGAAACGGCCCTTGCCATTCTTGCCATCTTGCTACAGGAAGGTAAACGCCAGTTTACACCAATGCATACAAAACTGGCTGAAATGGGTGAACAAATACAACAGTCGAAAAAAGCATTACAGGTAGACCCTGATCATCCCCGCTGGCAGGCATTCTTGCACGGCATGGGGCAATGGGGCCTTGGCTTATGCCTGGGAGTGATTGCCCTCCTGGTCGTTTTCTCCATTACCCTTAGCAATGACAAAAAGCAGCAGGACATGCAACAGGCGCTTGTGTGGTATAAAGAACATTACGAAGCGGCGCAAAAGCTAATTGATAAGGCGGGCACGGGCACTATTGGAAAAAAATCCAGGCAACGAAATAAATAGCGAAAATCATGTATAAAGAATTTATAAGAAAAGACCTGCTGGATAATGGGTATGGGGTGTACGGTAAAATATTGGATATCTACCGGGAACAAATGGCGTTCCTGGAAACCCCTTCCCGCTTTCGCCGGTGGCTATCTGTTGAACTCGATGTCCCTTTAGAGAAAATAAATCTTAGCAGCCTTAATTCGGCGCTGCAACAACAGCGAAAGAAAGATGCGCAGAATAAGCAACGCACCCCACCGGTAGCCTTACCCCAGGCTGATCATGCTGTAAACAAAGTGGAAGGATTTCAATTTTCAAAACCCGGATCGGGCGATAAGAAACTGCCACGGATCAATGAACTATAAAACGCAGCACAATAAGCGCACTCCAATTTCCTTTCACGGCATATAGGCGTCAATGAAGAAACTCCGGGCTTGAATAAGCCCTAACACATTTAATTAAGATCAAACAAGCCTGATCCTGCGGATCTAAACCTGTTCGATCCGGTTTAGTGCATCGATTTTTCGGGAGCCAGCTATGTTCTCGTAGGCTCGTAACCTCACCTACTTCGAACATGCTGGCCCATTCATGCCGCTTTAGGGCGGCATTCATGGGGGCGCAAAGCGCGGTTGTTAAACTTTAAAATTAATATAGTATGAATACACCAAATGAAAAGAACAAGGGCGGCAGGCCAAGGAAAGAAGTAAAACGTAGCTATCGGCTACGTGTAGCTTGCAGCGCATTAGAGCTGCAAATCATAGAAGAAAAAGCCAAACAGGTACAGCTTACTGTTTCCGAGTTTTTACGTGAAGCAGCTTTCAATAGTCATATTGACACCCGGCAGAAAACGTTGCCCAAAGAAGTTTTGGATTTCGCCGCCCAACTTAGCCACCTTGCGGCTAATATAAATTCACTGGCTTATAAAAATAATGCTGCACAGGCTTTTAATGCCTTTGAGCGCACAGAATTAAGGCAACTGGCAGCACAGGTAAAAGAGCTGACTCTAAATATTAAAAACTATTTAAGATGATTGGTAAGGCGATTATAGGAAAGGGATTTGCCGGGTGTATCAAATACTGCCTGGAAGATAAAAAAATGGAGATGAATAGGGATCAAACCATCGTGCATAACAGAGCGGAAGTTTTACTCTTTAATAAATGTTTCGGTAATAAAAAGGAACTGGTGCGGGACTTTAATGAAGTTAGAAAGCTCAACCCCAAACAATCCAAACCGGTGTTTCATTTTACACTGAGCTTTGCTCCGGGCGAGAAGTTGACCAGGGCGCAGCTGATCCATATTGTCCAGGATTGTGCAAAAGAATTTGGGTTTGTTGAGAACCAATTTCTGGCAGTAGAACATAAGGATACGCAGCATCAGCATATTCATATAGTAGCTAACCGTATTGGCTTTGCTGGCAAAACAAATGTATCGGATAGCAATAGTTATAAACGCATGGCCGAGTTCTGCCGAAAAATGGAACGCAAATATCAACTGCAGCAAGTGCTAAGCCCCAGGCGCTTTTTACCAAAGCAGCAACAACTACTACCGAGGATTGACCAGCGAAAGGAACAATTTAAATTACAGTTGAAGCAAATATTACAGTCCTCAAAAACGATGGAGCGTTTTCAGCAAAAAGCAAAGGAATTACGTATTGAAATTATTAAAGGACGCGGTATTGCTTTTATGGATGAAAAAGGCATTAAAATTAAGGGGAGTGACATTGGCCTTTCGTTACAAACTATCGAAAAACAAATAGAAAGCAATAACCGGCAAGCCTTGCAAAAGCAAACAGCATTTATCCAAACCAAACAACGAGAAAATACCATGGGATTATAAAACTAAAGAATACAGAAGCCAGGGAAATACGGAGAATAACACTATTATTCTCCGCTTTTTTTGCGTATAAAAATAGCTAATGCGGAGAATATTCGATATATTCGTTGCATAAAACGCGTAGAATGTATATCTATCAATTAGCCCAATGGCCTCATTTTCAATGGAACACGGAAGATATAGCTTCCTTACTGGCAGGCGTACGCCATCAGCAGGGCCGGCTATTGGGGCGGATGGAAAACCTGGGGTTTAGCCTGCGGGAGGAAGCTACCCTGCAAACCCTTACGTTGGATGTGCTCAAATCCAGTGAAATAGAGGGCGAGGTATTAGATGCCGAACAGGTGCGCTCTTCTGTAGCCCGGCGTTTGGGAATGGATATAGCCGGTTTAGTTCCTGCCGACCGTAATGTGGAGGGCGTTGTGGAAATGATGCTGGATGCCACCCAGCAATACCAGGAGTTACTTACTAAAGACCGTCTTTTTGGCTGGCATGCCTCTTTGTTCCCGGCAGGGCGCAGTGGTATGCACCGGATCGTAACCGGCCAATGGCGGGATAATCTGCCTGATGATCCCATGCAGGTAGTATCCGGCCCTATGGGACGAGAGACTGTGCATTTCCAGGCACCGGATGCAGACCGGGTTCCGGCTGAAATGAAAGCATTCCTGGATTGGTTTAATACTCCGGACAAAACAGACCCGGTATTAAGGGCTGCTATTGCCCATTTATGGTTTGTGACGATACACCCGTTTGATGATGGTAATGGCCGTATTGCCCGGGCTATAACAGATATGCAGTTGGCCCGCGCAGATGAAAGCCGCCAGCGGTTTTACAGCATGTCTACCCAAATCCGGGCTGAGCGCAAAGCCTATTATGATATACTGGAGGCAACGCAAAAAGGCCGGATGGATATAACCCCATGGATCCATTGGTTCCTGGGCTGCTTGGAACGATCCATAGATGCAGCAGGCACCACATTAGCCGGGGTAATGAAGAAGGCAACCTTTTGGAAACAGCCGGCTACGCATACTTTAAACGACCGGCAAAAGCTGATGCTGAATAAATTGCTGGATGGGTTTACCGGTAAGCTCACCTCCTCCAAATGGGCAAAGATTGCCAAAACATCGCAAGACACGGCTATACGGGATATCCAGGACCTGATAAACCGGCAACTGTTGGTTAAAGAACCGGCAGGTGGCAGAAGCACCAGTTACCTGCTAAATGATGCTTTGTTTTAAATGCATAGTTTTTTAAAGAAAATAATAAAATGCGAATCGCGGCATTTGCAATTTAGATATTATTATTGTTCATCTAAAATCTCAAATCCTAAGCAAATTGTATTACCCCAACTTTTTGAAGCAGTTAATAACCTGAAATGCATATTTCCAAATATCCATTTTCGGATATATTCGTCATCATTGTACTTGTCATTTTCTTCCATTTTGTATTCTCCTCTGCCGTCAATATCTATACCCAGCATGCGATTTAATTTTGCAACAAGTAATTCGATTTCGCGATACATCATAAAACTTGCATGACTATTCCTATCGCAGTAGAACGCAATAAATGAGATTTCTTCAGAATGAATAATTTGAAAACGGTTGAAGTAATTAAAATAGGGATGCCCCGGTTTAAAAGTTTTTACTGATTCGTTTTTAAAAGGATCATTTCTATCATACAGCTGCATACTATGTTTTAAATCATGTTGAATTGATTTGATAAATGTTTGTAATGTTTCTTCTTGGCCGAGCAACAACGTTCTGTAATTAATAAAATCCTTTGAAGACAAAACTTTTACCGGTAGACCTAAGAGTTGATAAACAATAAATGCCTTTACTTGTAAGCCTTTGTCGTCAGTAACAAGATAATCGCTAAAAGAAGCATACCATGCATGAAGCGCATCTGTATTCAGGCTATTCATATTGAATTTCTTAATTGACTTTCCAGATCGTTCCTGGGTTATATTAAACGTTTCGAGCATGTTGTAAGCATAATTAAATCTTTGATAAAGATCCTTTTTTTGATTATCCGAAAGAATGCTATCGATTAACTCTAAATATGATTTACCAAGCGTGCTTTTTTTAATCCTTTCATCAAAAGCCATTCCCCAATTTTCAAAACTATAATCATCTCTATTCATATACGAAGAAACAAACCTTCTTAACTCAGTAAACTCCTTTTTATCTTCTAATAGCGACTTGCTATATGGCCATATGCTATTTATAAACTCATTCATGCTCATTTGAGGGTTATATCCGGGGATCATTTTGTTAAAAAGCGCTATACTCTTTTCGTCCATAGCAGCGAAATTATGTTGACTCGCAATTGCGCCTATTGGGATATCCAATAACCCCTTGAGCAATTGTTTAGCAAGTTTTCCTTCTGGAAAATCATCAAGATCATTTAATAGAGCGTCAATATCAAATGGATTTTCAAATGTTTTTCTATAAGCGTCATAATCTTTTCCTTTGAATGCTTGTATTGGTGTTGCCAGATAAGGACCAGTAGCCTTATCACGTATTAAATCGTGCAAAAAATAATTGTCCTTTACATAGTTCCCCATTAAAAGCAAATCCGCTTCTATATATTCTGGCTTGCTATCTTTTAAATCATCTAAATGAGCATCTGAAAAAGTAAAAAGCATTTTATCATTTAATGCGTCAAAGGCATTCAACAATTCTTGATTATAACCAGGATGTTTTGTGTTCAAGTAACGATATATATTACTATCGCAGTATACTCTTATCATACATTTCGTGCTTTATGCAAAAGTATTACTAAATTTATTAGTACATTTGATGTGAATAAATTTTTTGTATGGAACTGACTTTTGAGGATTTATTAGCGTTGAATAACCTTAATGAATTTGAACCTGACCAAGTCTGCAATATTCTTGCTATTATTTTTGAAACAGGTCGTGAGCAGAATGATAAAAATGCTATTGAAAGAGGGTTAGGGTTTTCTGAAAAACAGAAACTGGATAATTTTAGCGATTATGAAAAAGCAACATTTCATTACTTCGTTTCAAACGGTTGGGCGTATTTACAACGATTTATACAAACACTCAATTCTGTTGAATTTTGGGCGTTTCAAACACCTGAAATAGAAAATCAGGTAATCCATCTGCGCATGGCTCTAACTCTTACTAATAATTTTGATAGCCCAGAATTAAAATCACAGATTCTTATCAATCTTGGTAACACATTTTCTCATATAGGTAGATTTGTAGAGGCCACGCAATATTGGCAGAAGGCTATGAGAATTATGCCCGGCTTTGGAATGGCTGTTGGGAATTTAGGGTTTGGTCTTGCTCACTATGCCAGAGCGCTTTATGATGAGGGGCATCGTTTCTTATTTTGTCAATTTGCGTATAAATATTTAGTAGAAGCCAGCACACGTGATGACGTTTATAAAGAAGGGCAGGATGGGTTTAAATATGTAGCAGAAACTATCAAAGAGCGCTACGGTGCAGATAATTTAAAGAATATTAAACCTCTTACGGATTTCAGCTTGGGCAACTCCAAAGAAGAAACAGCATATAGGGAATGGTGTATCCAGAACACACTTTTTATTAATCCACTTAACGATTTTCTTTCTGAAAACATAGTGGGGCATGATTGCTTCTATCTGCCAACGATAACATTGGACTTAGACCAACCGCCTGTATATCATACAATATATAATCAAATAAAACAAGAGTATGTTAGTGCCCGGTTCCTTTATTATGAAGGGATTAATCAGACAGAAGTCCATTTTTCAGATAAAGAAAACAAGCAGATGGACACTCTTGACTATTCGCTATACTCTATCAATACTGAGAAACTTAAAATTGTATTCAGAGTGTGTTATTCTTTATTTGATAAGATTGCATATTTGCTTAATGAGTATCTACAACTCGGATTAAATCCCAAAGATGTTTCTTTCAGAAAAATATGGTGTTCCAAATCAAGAAAGAACAACCAGTCAGAATTAAACCCTATTATTATTAATTCACAAAACTGGCCTTTACGTGGAATGTACTGGTTAAGTAAAGATTTAGTGGAATTTGAGTCGCAATTTTCTAAGGCTATTCTCCCAGAAGCACAGCAGATTGCTACGATCAGGAATTTTATAGAGCATAAATCATTTAAAATTGTCGAGTATGGTGAAACAGGCTTAACAGACAATGACCTGACTTTCCAAATAACCAGAGATGAATTTGAGGAAAAGGTGTATGTACTTATGCAAATGGCACGATCAGCAATTATGTATTTATCCTTTGCTATTCATATCGAAGAGCAAAAGAAGGAGAAAAAGCCTTCTATTCCAGTAACATTTTATGAATTAAAGGATGATTACAAAATATAATAAGGCCACAACACTACTCGAATTACAGCGTTGAGTCAGATGAAAAAAACATCTCCCCGGAACAGTCGGATGTTTATATCTGATACAGAAAAAGAGGCTGCCAAATCCGGATTAAATAGCGCGTATTTCAAAAATCATATTTTCCTGGAAGAGCTCTGTTAAGTTAAGTGTAGGCAGCAGGTATTTATTAAACTTTGTGTTTTCTGTCTTCGCATGTAAAACACCTCTTGCGGTACCAATTGTTAAAACTGCAAGGTGCTGAACAAAACCTTTCTCAAACTCAATTTTATTATCTTCTCTTAAACAACTTTGCCAACTCTCCTGCGCAATAGAAAATTCACAATTCACATCCAGAATAATAAAAGGCGCTTTTTCATTTTCAAAGCCAATATCAATACCACACCGTATATATTTATTAGTATGGTCTATATTAAAATAGAGACGGGAAGTTGTTTCCACCTTTGTGCCGGGCACATCAGGGTATGCGCTTTCAACAGTAGCAAATTGTACTGTATTTATTTTGGCAATCTGGAATTGAATATATTTTTCCATTTTAAACGGCTTCTAAGAAAGAGGGTGTTGGGGCGCACTTTTCGAATGTATAAGCTTTCATCGAAATCAATGTAGTAGTCTTTGAAATTTCGCTTTGTTGAAAGTGAGGCATTGAATAATCTGCTTTCTGATATTCGGATGTTTTTTTGACAACTACCTCTGTTTTTTCATCATCAAACTCACCCGCAATATTGGTTATGCGGATGCCTAAAGCTCGCTCTATTTTGTCTACTGTTTCATAGGTGAAATTTTCCTGGCCCTTTACCCATTTATTAACCTGCTGCGGGCTTACATTTAGTTTTGCCGCTAAATCCTTTTGGGAAAGATGCTGGTTCTTTAATGCCCTTAATATTTGAATGGCCGTTAATTGCGATTTTAAAAGCCATCCTTTATTTTCATGCCTGTAATCGGCATCTTTAATCCAATCCGACTGTTCAACAGTTGCAACTTCTTTCAGTTTGCTTAAAATTTCTTCTTGATTTTTCATAATAAGAACTATTGATTTTGAATTTCAAGATAGCCAAAATCATCTTCCTCTATTATTCCCTCATCTTTGAGGTCTTGCGCTACTTTTGTTAGTTTTTCCAATTCTTTTTTTGTGTGTTCTCTTTCGCTCATCGTAGCTGTTAATTTTATTGCACTTCCAGTAACAAAATAAATCGATTGACTTAATCGTATTGCATACAGTCGCAGCCAACTGCGGGAATTACCCATGCCATACGCTTTATTTTGCTGAAGTTCAATTTTTGTTTCTTTTTTATTTAAAGGACGAAAGATTACATCATTGAGGTTGTTTTTTTCCTGCTTGCATAAAGCTCTTATACGTTGTTCAAATTCGCGGCTTTCTTTCAGCGTTTGCGCTATTGCTTCATCTACAGAGGGACAGTTATAAAATCCATTTTCCAGGTCTGCTTTATGCTCCTCAAAAAAATCGTGCAGGTATTCCACATCCTGCCATTGATTAAATGCTTTTTGGTACTCATCTTGCGTTTCTCCATCAAACTTTACGGCGTAAAGTTTATTGTTTGGAAACACAAATATAGAGCAAAATGTCATAAAATCAACTTATGGGTTTATTTTTTGCAAATTTACAGTTTCGTGCTAATAATGTGCTTAAAAGCTGGTGTAGAAAATTAGATTTGATTGAAATTTATTAAAAATTTCATTATCAATAGGTTATCTATTTTTAATTTTAAAGGCGTCTACTAAGACTTCTCCAAAACATAAAATCACTTCACTTTCTCCAGCAGCTTCTGCAAAAGCTCCATTTTCTCCTTTTCAGCCTGTAACAGGCGCTCGTATAATTTCCGGTTTTCGGCAATCTCTTCCGCCCATTTATCTATGGGGTTGAATGTGCAGTGAAAGTTGGCTTGTGAGTTTTCGGTGAATGTATTAGCTACAGCACTATCGTGAAATGTATTGGCAATAATATTCACGGCCTGCTCTTCATCAAAATTTGTGATTGCCTCTACAGGTACTTTTAATACCTCAGAGATTTGCTTTAGCAAAGGCTCTTCAATTACTTCCTTCTGCTCCAACAGTGATATTTTACGCTGGTTCCAATCATCACCTAAATCCAAAGCCAATGCTTCTTGCTTTATGCCCAGCATTTCCCTGAACCGCTTTACATTTCTGCCCTGATGTATTGTTTTCTCCATAAGATTTGATTTTTATGCCCTTACAGCGTTTTTCAAAGATAAATAAATCGTCGCGCTAAAATACCTCATTTTTCCAATAAATTATCGCCTTTTCAGTTAGGATAGCGGCTGTAGTGGGTGCAGATTTAGGGTATAAATGCAAACAAATGAAAAAGAAACCCACCCCCAAACAAAAACAGCGCAAGCCCAAGCCGGAACTAAAGTGGCAAACCGGGGCCTATGAACGCTTTGCTGACTTTAATTTCATTCTTCCCTATCAATTTTTGCTGCTCTGCCGCCTGATGGACGTAACGCCCCAGGAGGCCCTAACCGACTTTATGGATAATCTGTCCTGCGGCAGTTGGAATCGTAAGGGCCGGGACACAGAAAAAGAACACCTGATCAACTATTTTATTGCACACGGCTACGGGCAGGAGCATTATACGGAAGCCGATATTCGCGAAATTTTTAAGGAAATGGATGCCGTTGGCCTGCTGTTTCCACGCGAAAGCAATGGCAAAATGGTAGACCGCTACGCCAAATGGCGGGATAAGCACGAAACCTGGTGGTTTAAAAAATGGTTCCGCAAACCCCGGCATATTAAACACAGTTAACCATGAAAGAAGAAACCGTTGCTAACCATAAAGCGCTTTATCTGACCGAAGACGATAAAGCCATTGCCACAAAGGTGGTGGACACTATTACCAAGATTACGCAGGTGGACACCATCTTTGTTTTAGGTAAAAAAGAAAATACAGCTCACAATATTTTTATGGAATCTTGTGCTGCCAGCGCGTACACTTCAGCTTTTTGGCTGCTGGTATTGATTACTGGCGATGATAAGCGGCATAAGATATACCAGGATGAAATGGAGCAAAAGTGTAACCACTTTCATGCTGTTAGCTGTATTGTAATGCAAACAAGCACTTTTGTACGTTGGCTAAGCGCAAAAGATCCTTTTGCGTTAACTGTTTTGTTAAACGCTCCGTTTATTTATAACACCAACCCGGAACTTGAAGAATGGGGCAAGGATATTATTGCGGAAAGCATTCCGGAAACGGAGAAATCATGTTTCCAAAAATGTTTTACTCTTTATAACGAGTACATCGCCGGGGCAGCGCTTTTTACCGTTCGCAAACAGTATAAGCTGGCGCTTTTTATGTATCACCAGGCTACAGAATTACTGCTGACAGCCTTTATTAAATCCCAAACCGGGCTGGAGCTGCATATTCATAACATCAACCACCTTAATCAATACTTTGGCTTTTTAGCCCCTGGCATTGCAGCAGATTTTTGCGGAGCAACACAAAAGGAACAAGAAGCATTCAGGCTGCTTCAAAAGTCCTATTGCTCGGCAAGGTATGATGCAGATTTTGAGGTTGGATATGCACAGCTGGAAATCGTGAGGCAGAAAGTGAGTCGGGCGATACAGGAATTAAAAGAGATTGGCTCTCTTATATTTAAAAAGGCAGGTCGCTTTCCGCGGCTAAATATAGTTTAAAATGGATTTTGATTTTACGACTATTGCGCCCTTATATCGTGCTGTTACAATCAAATTTTGCCGTAAACAAAAATTTGTTTTATCCAAAAGAGAATTTTAAGTAGCTTTTCAAAGCAGTTTGTTTAACTAAAATCAAATGTTTAATCCCGAGGCACTAATTCAATATGGCGGGTTACTACTTGTTTGCCTGGCAATTTATGGGCAGGTAGGCCTTTTTTTCTGTTTCTTTCTTCCAAGTGGAGGGCTTCTTTTTATGGCAGGCGTATTGATTGCTACCAATGTGCTGGACCATAGCTTTTTTACGCTGTGCAGCTTAGGAATTTTAGCTTCGCTAATGGGAAATATTACGGGTTATATTGTCGGTTATAAGACAGGGACTGTTTTATATCGCAGGGAAGATTCAGCTTTTTTTAAAAAGCAGTATTTAACAAAAGCGGAAAACTTTTATAAAAGATATGGCGGCATGGCATTGATTGTTGGTGCATTTCTTCCTTTGATTCGCACTTTCACTCCCATTGTTGGGGGCATCATCCAACAAAAATTCAGCCGTTTTTTGTTATTTGCCTTTATTAGTTCTGTAGGATGGATACTTTGTTTTTCAATTGCCGGTTATGTAATAGGAACCATGCCCTTTTTACGCCCTTACCTTAATTATGTAGTGATGGCAATTATTGTGCTGGTTACGGTGCCTGTTGTAATTAAAATTATACGAAGATTCAAAAAGGAAAAACAATCTCCTGATGCAGGTATTTAATCTTCTTTTTGTAAAGGGAACCATATTGAAGCAACTCCATCTGATATCTTCTAAATTTATACCTGATTTCCTTTTTTGAGTCCAGGTAATCCGGCAATATATTTTTTTTGTTGTAGTATGTTATTAATAGTGTATCTTCAGCAACGTAATAGCACATAAAGTAATTTAAATTTTCTACGGTTCTTATTTCTCTGACTTTTTGTATTCCTGTCTCATTCCGCTTTCATTCACGCAGTTTAACCAAAATCAATCATAAATAACGGTTGGGTTTCAATAGGGAAGCCTGATAACAGAATTGGGGGAGTTGGGTATTTCTTCAGTCCTCCGAGTGTTTTGATCACTATTTGAATTTGATACCATGTATTTTTAAAAGACAGCACCGGGCTCACATGCAGTTTAGCTGGATGAATGAAGCCCATATTATCAGGCATAATCGTTGAACAATAATTATGCACTTATAGACCATTGATCATTATAAACAAACCTGTTACGTCACAAACCTTCCCGATAAATATATTTACTTATATGACATCCGAACAAATAGGCAGCGCCATACAAAAACAAAACCGACCCGTATTCGAGATCTGGTTTAAAAGTCGTTCTTCAATTAAAGGGCTATTTATACAAACAACAGACTAATGAATTAAAGCTGAAAAATTTTTGGCGGATTGTAGATGAAAGCAGGATTGCTGAATATGACAAGACCGGAAATAAAGATCTGGCCCGCGTTTTTTATGGAGATGGATTTACAAAGCTGGAGATTACCGGCTAATGGCGCCTTCTAAAGGCTACCGGCTTTTCTTTTAAACTCCAACAGGCAATACGTAATATGCTCAGTAAGCGATTGCTGTAACTGTAATATGTCGTTTCGTTTATAAGTGCGTATCAAATCTTTGGCCTCCAGGCCCAATTGGTATTGCAGCCGGCGCTCGTATCTTCCACACAACTGTTGAAATACATTTTCGTCTGTTTGACGGTCTAATTTCCCAGCCTGCTCTTTAAAATCGTGGTAAAGCTCTTCAAACAATCGAAACGCAGTTTTCCGGAAGCTGGTTATTATTAAAACAGGATCTTGTTCCATGTTGTTTCGTTCTGCGGTTAATAAACATAATAGCAAACTGATATCCATACCAACGCTTACCGGCACCAAAACGGACTGTGCCCTGTTGGAGATTTTAAGCCTGTTATTCAGTCCCGTATCCCGGGAAAAAAGCTGCCGAGCTAATCCCCTGGCTTTTCCTGTAATGATACCCAAAAATCCCTAAAAAAGTAGAACAGGTCATGGAAGTAATTTACAGTTCCTGAATATACCGCTTTTTTAGAGCAAACTCGTTAATATATTGCTGAGCTTTTTTAGCGTGTTTACTCTTTATACGAACAGTTCTCAAAGAGCGGCCCCAAAATTGTTAACTAATTTGGCTAAACAACCTGTTTTATAACCCGGTGCCATACAATTCATAAAAAAAATCGTCCCTATTCCTTAAATCTATTGTTTACCTTTTATACACTTGATATAAATAACCAGGTTTTTGCGCTGCCCAGCCAGGTGCAGGGTAACATAATTACCATTTATTTCTAACACGGTATATTGTCTTTTAGAATCGAACGGAGACTGCAGTGTAACTGTGTCTCCGATTTTTACATTTTCCATTAATACATTTTTATGCCACTGTATTTTATGATGCAGGCTTATTTCCGGAAAGCTTTCACCTAAAATAAAAATATGGCTAGGAGCTCTGGCACTACAGCATTGTTGATTAAATATGCTGCATAAACGACCGGCCCTTTCTTTTAGCCGGGCGGTTTGTTCGGCGCGGTATCTGCAACGAATCCGCTGCTTTAAAATCATCTCCGTGCATCAGGGGTACATCAAAAGCATGCCCCTTTATAACCGGTATGCTTTTACGGATCAGTTTTTGAATATCGCGTAAATACAATTTCTCCTCATAATCGCAAAAAGAAATAGCAATGCCTTCTGCGCCTGCTCTTCCCGTACGCCCGATACGATGTACATAGGTTTCCGGTTCATTTGGCAGCTCATAGTTGATCACATGTCCCATGTGGTCTACATCAATCCCCCTGGCTGCAATATCCGTGGCCACTAACACTTTTATTGCCCCTTTTTTAAAATTCAGTAGCGCCGTTTGCCTTGCAGACTGCGATTTGTTTCCGTGTATGGCAGCAGCTTTTATACCCGCACCAGTAAGATTTTGGGTGATCTTATCGGCTCCATGTTTTGTTCTCGCAAATACCAGCACTGTCTGAATGCGCTCATCTTTCAGTAACTGCAACAACAACGAAGGCTTAAACCGCTTTTCTGTGTAATACAACGATTGTTGTATACGGTCAACTGTTGTTGCCGGTGGCGTTACTGTTATTTTTATTGGCTGGCTTAACAGCGTACCGGCTAATTGTTGAATTTCCGTAGGCATGGTTGCAGAAAACAGGATTGTTTGTCTTTGCAAAGGTAATCTGGACAGGATCTTTCGCACATCATTCACAAAGCCCATATCCAGCATACGGTCAGCCTCATCCAGTACCAGGTATTGAATATTGCTTAAAGAAAGGCAGCCCTGGTTAAGTAAATCCAGCAAACGGCCGGGAGTTGCAATAAGAACATCAGCCTTTTGCCGCAATGCTTTCACCTGGTTATATTGAGATACGCCTCCAAAAACTGCCAGGTGTTTTAACGAAAGGTACTTTCCGTAAACACCAAAACTTTCCGCCACCTGTAGCGCCAGCTCCCGCGTAGGTACTAAAATTAAAGCCCGGCAATTATTTTGCTTTGTTGCTCCCTGCAGGTGCAACAGTTGCAACAGCGGAAGGGCAAAAGAGGCCGTTTTGCCGGTGCCGGTTTGAGCACAGGCAAGCACATCTCTGTTTTGCAAAATTACCGGGATGGATTGTTCCTGTACAGGGGTGGGTGTAGTATAGCATGTGTCACTCAGCGCCTTTAGCAAAGGCGCAATAAGCTGTAAATTGTTAAATGACAAAATTAAGTAAATTAAAAAATGATAAAATAGGGCAATGCTATTCACAAACAGTGCGAAGGCGATGCCTGTCTTACGTTAAGCAATCACTATATTTGAATGGAGGAAGGAAGACAAATCCAGTGTAGGATAACATACAAAGAACCGAAGGTAGTTCATTTAACCGGTATTGATCATTATATTTTCACAGCGATGACGTTTTATGCTTTTTCTGAAAAATAGAAAACATTGATTACCGGTGGGTTTTGGCATTGTTTATAATCAATGTTTTATACAAACCCTGGTAGTCTATAAAAGCAAATCAAAGTCAGGTGCTTGATGAAAATTCCATTTTAAAAAAAGGCCTGCATCCATCTCAGCCATTAGAGGTCAGCCAATTATCGAATACCGGCCGCAGCAAACAGGGTAATAAATAAGTTACCTTATTGACCTATTGCAAATAATCAGAACAATTACAATCCCGATAATGGCGATTCTTTAACACCGGCAGAGCCAGTAAATATTAATAATGCCGGTTTAAATAAGTATCTTACGAAAATATTTAACTACATATTTAAAATGTCTGCCTGAAACGGAGCACAATTATTATTCTCCACACAACACAATGTGCGAAATTCAAACCAGCTGCTAAAGTCTTCCATCAACGGCGAACAATAATAGAATATACGGATAAATCCGATGTGAGAGAGCTTTTCGAATCAAAGGTTACTCCAATACATCGGGCGTCTAAAAACAATAAAAATTTAAGAATGAAAATTTTATCCGCCTTAACGGATCCCGTTTATACAACTAAAGCCCATTTTAGCCGTTACGAAAATTTCTGGCTCCGCTTTATGAATGACAAACGGGATCTTCCCTTTATGTATCTGCTTACTCGGATCCATATTTTCATATTGCCGGTTGCACTGCTGCTTTTTACCCCTCTGTTAAAAGGATGGGCATGGTGGCTGGTGGCGCTTATCTATTTTTACTTTTCTCAGTTTTATTTTAAGGGCCGCTTCGGGTTAATGTTCCATTGCCTGTGCCACAGGAAAATGTTCAAGCCCGGTCATCAGCAAAAAATTCATGGATACATCAGCTGGATTATTTGCCCGCTGTTTGGACATACTCCCGAAAGTTATTTCAGCCACCACATGGGAATGCATCATGTTGAAAACAATAACGAAGAAGACTCCAGCAGTACGATGCACTACCAAAGGGATAGTTTCAAAAGCTTTTTATCCTATTTTTTTAACTTTCTGTTTTTGGGAGTGATGCAAACCTTTCAGTATTTATATAGCCGCAAAAGGAAGAAATTGTACACTCGGTTAACCGTTGGAGAATGGTCATACATCATTTTTTGTATTGTGCTCTGCTTTGTCAATTTGAAGGCCACATTAATGGTATGTGTTTTTCCGTTGCTGTTTGCCCGGTTTGTAATGATGCTGGGGAACTGGGCACAACATTCGTTTATAGACGGCAGCAATCCTGAAAACATCTATACAAATTCAATTAACTGTATTAATACGCCCTATAATCACACATGCTGGAATGATGGGTACCATATCATACATCACTTGCGGCCGGGTATGCATTATACAGACATGCCGCAGGAGTTTTTAAAGCGGCAGGATGAGTTTGCACGGCAGAAAGCCATTGTATTTGATGGCATCCATTATCTTCATGTTTTTTATTATTTAATGACCCGGCAATATAATAAACTGGCCAGTAATCTGGTTAACATCAATAATACATTTGAAACCAGGGAACAGGCTATTTGCCTGATGAGGGAACGCACACAAAGGATCCCGGGTAAATCCTGATTCATGCCATTGATCTTTTCCTCAAAATGAGTCTTTTGATAACATGCCTCACAATCAGGCCCGGATAACAACTCTGTAAAGTGTGAGTGTGCGTACATCATGAAACCGGCCGGGGAGGAATCTTAGCCAGGTAAATCATAGCAATGAGGATATACATAAAATACATGGTAAGCCTCCGATGCAAAATGGCAGTACAGGAGGAATTGAAAAAACTGGGCATTCAGCACGGTTCTGTAGATCTTGGCGTGGTTGATCTTCAGGAAACAATTACCGAAGGCCAGCGCCATCTGCTTGGAATAAACCTGCTTAAATATGGCCTGGAATTACTGGACGACAAAAAGAGTATCCTGATTGAGAAAATAAAAAACGTTGTAACGGAAATGATCCACCATGCGGACGAATTACCTAAAGTAAACTATTCTGATTATATCAGTAAACAGTTAGGATACAGCTACACTTATCTTTCCAACACCTTTTCAGAGGTAAAGGGCATCAACCTGCAGCAATTTATCATTATGCATAAAATTGAAAAAGTAAAGGAATTGTTATTATATGATGAATTGAACCTGACAGAAATTTCTTACAGACTTAATTATAGTAGTGCAGCGCATTTATCTAACCAGTTTAAAAAGATCACAGGACTAACTCCTTCTTTTTATAAGCAATTGAAGCTAAAACGTAAGCAAAACCTCGAAAACCTGTGATATTTGTAAGTTTAATGAGCGCATGTGTAGTAATAGCGCCTCAAAAACACCTGACCTTTGTTGCGTAACAAATCCGTTACAAATTAAATAAAATGTCATGTACACAGGTAAAATCACAAACAATGAAAATTTTAAAATGATAGGAGATTGGACCAGTCAGTCAAAGACACTTAAAGAAAAATATCCGCTTTTAGTGGATGCCGATCTGAAATTTGAAAAAGGAAAAGAGAATGACTTACTCACCAGGGTAGGAACCCGGCTTAACAAAAAAAGAGACGAGGTAATTAATATTCTCAGGAAAGTACAACCCAGCGCCTAACCCTTCATCTGTTTTATATACCAGTAAAGAAATCCATCTTATTGAAAACGTGGGGCAGAAAGAAATATTCTGCCTTTTTTTGTTGTTGCATTATAGCCATTAAAAAGGCGAAACGATCCATCGCCCATCGCTACAGCTATTGCATTCTATTTGACCATATGATCAAAAGGTTGTATCTTTAGCTGGTTACAGATACAGCGAAACATCCACGGGTTCCCGCTCCCCTTCTTCTTCTCATTCAAAAGCGGCTCCTTTTTATACCGTTTTCTGCATTCCTGTTTTACGCATCATAGTATTATGACGATTTTAATTTTTTTTGTAGCGTTGTGGTATCTTTCGCTATTCAGTCAGACTTTTTTTCAGCACCGGTATGCAGCGCATGGCTCCTTTACGATGAGCAGGTTCTGGGAGCGCTTCTTTTTCGTGTTTTCCTACCTAACCCAGGGATCTTCTTACATGAGTGCGCGGGCTTATGCAATCATGCACCGGATGCATCATGCTTATACAGATACGGAAAAAGACCCACACTCACCTAATTTTTCTTCCAATATGTTTAGCATGATGTGGCGTACTAAAAAAATCTATTCAGCGATCGTACACCAGCGATATCCTATAGAAAAACGATTTGAAAAGAATCTGCCCCACTGGCACGGTTTTGATCGCTGGGCAAACTCCCCGCTGTCACGTATACTTTGGGTAGTGATCTATATTTCATTTTTTTTGATTTTTGCTTCTTCGTTCTGGTGGTGGCTATTGCTACCTGTTGTTATTACGATGGGCGCTTTTCATGGAGCTTTGGTAAATTGGTTTGCACATAAATACGGATATATAAACTTCAGACTCAGAAATACATCACGCAATTTACTGGTGGTAGATGTGTTAATGCTGGGAGAATCGTATCATAACAATCATCATAAACATCCGTCTTCTGTAAATTTTGGTAACCGCTGGCACGAGGTAGATCCGGTGTACCCGGTTATCCTGTTATTAAAATGGCTACGCATTATACGCTTTGCCAAAAAACCGGTAATGGCTTAAGGAAACGTATTTTTCTACCCGCTTTATTTACTATAATTTAAAAACAACTTTTATGTCCAAAAATCAATTTCATGCAGGCAACAAACTGAACATCCTGGGCGGGGATAAAGAAAACATATCGACGAATGTCTGTTTTACCGGAAACGCTATTGCATTGTTAAACAATTATGCAGCCACAGGTACGACGATACATTTAGACGATTGGGATGGCTATAATGAATTAAGAAGCGGATCGCTCTACTACATTGTTACCGATATTAAAAAAGTAGCTATTTCAGTTTAAATCGTTTATTCCTGGCTTTAAAGAATATTCAGCTACCAGAAGATTCACGGAATTAATAAAGAAGCTTTATTCGTCTCAGTAAGGAATATAGTGTGCCTGGTTGCTCAAAAGAAAGCTTCCTATATGTTTATACTACGATATTCTTTTCTGCAGATCGTTTTCGGCTGTAGTGTCTTCCCTTTTGTACTACTTCCTTTCCGGTGCCTGCTTCAATCATCATTAAAATTTTTTATCTGCTAAACTGTTTGATATGACCAGCAAAAAGATCTCAACAGCACAGGTTCCGTTATTACGGAAAGGAGATATTATAAAAAGATTTCCTTCCAGCGGAGCTCCTGAAGAACAATTTGATGAGGAACGCAAAAAGGATACGGATGTATTTGAGATCTGTTCTATAAATTCCAAAAACGATATAATAGAACTCATAACACCAGGCAGCGCGCGTGGTATGTTTCCATCTCCAGGCGATGTCACTCATTTGTTTATAAAATCCTGCAACCTTGTGGCACAGGGCATTTGGTGGATATAGGATGCAAATGGCATCCCTACTTTAATTCTCTTAATCCCTTAAAAAGAAAAACTCACATTTGCCTAAAAAGCCTTATCTTTACAAGGATAGGCATAAATACTCCATCACTTCAAGTCAGGATCAGTTACATATCTACTACGCACCAATAGCATTTATTTTTCTCCTTCTTCTTTTTTTGCTGCCGCATTTAGCCTCTATTTTTTAAAAGAAAAATTTATTTACAATGAACATGTATGTTTCAAACCTGGGGTTTCATGCCTCTGACGATGATTTGCGCGAACTTTTTAGCAGCTTCGGACAAGTGTCTTCTGCCAAAGTAATTATGGATAGAACCACCGGGAAGAGCCGGGGCTTTGGCTTCGTAGAAATGGGCTCAGTTTCAGATGCCACACTTGCAATGAAAGAGCTGGACGGTAAGGATGTCGATGGCAGGAGAATTGCTGTTTCGGCTGCAAAAGAACGGGAAGAGCGGTCTAATAGAAAATGGTAATAAATGTTCGAAGGGGCCGTCCGGCCCCTTCTTTTTTAATAGTATAACTGTTGTGAGTACTCAGTGTGCTTCATTTTAAAACATGTACCATGCATTTCCAAAAACAAGATCTGTCGGGCACCCACTATACCTGGAACAACGAACAGCCTGCTTTTAGTGGCCAGCCCAGCCGCAGAAGATTTGATAAAAATAATGGCGATCAGGTGCTTTACCTGATCAACTTTTACGCATCATTGGCCGGGCGGGTAAGCCTCCTGGAAGGCAGGATCATTGAGCAGACCATTACGCGGGATCTGCCGGATGCTGCGAAAAGTGAGGTTTCCGCTTTTAACTGGATCAGGCGCAGCGCTTTCCCAACTCTGTAGAACTCAGGTGCCCAAAATAACTGCAGCAATTTTTATCAGTCTTCTCTTTCATCCACATATGGCAATAGCTGCATGGCTATAACCGGAAAGTATCCCTGTTGGGTTGTATATTGCCATCCGAAACGTTCTGTTTTAAAAAATTCCCCCACTTCCCGGTTGTTAATATATAACCGGTAATGTCTGGAATTCATCTTCTTGCTTCTTCTCAGCTCACCAAAGATTTTTTTTCCTTCAAATTCAAATTGAACAGGAATATGCATAATTCCTTTTATTAAACCCTTAACTTTTTTGAAAATGTATTCAGACGCTGATTTTAAACGTCTTTTTTACATCCTCAGGTGAACAGTATGTTAACAACCGGCCTTATGTAAAAGCCCTCTTTTGAATGAATTTGTAGCACCTGCTAAAGGACGTCGTCTTAACGGCTATAAAATGATGGTTGATCCTTTGCTTTGCATTATTACACATTTGGAGTAGTACATCATTTGAAACATCTTCAAAAACAAAATCATCCGGCGCTTCTATTATAAATTGAGCCACTTTTTCGATACGTATAAAATTTACAGCCATTATTTTATACACCGTGCTCAGTTTATCTTTTGTATTAAATAAAGGCATTTTTTGCATAATGCAACCTTTATATAGGAAAAGGGTTATGGTTGACATTTGTTTTTATTAATAACAGATCTTCACCTGTTCAATAAATTTGCTACAGCTGTATGCTTCTTACAAATTTTAGAATCCGCTCACGCATCTTTGAATAGTTAGCTAGTACCCCCCGGGATGATCTCATCTTTTTTTCTTTCGGTTCAAGTATGAACCAGGTTTTTTTCAACCCGATGGTTCCCTTTTCCGTCTGTTTCAGATTTCCTTTTCCGTCCGTTGCCGGTTCAAAAAAGCGATTGCTTTTAGTAGCCATTATGTTCATAATTTGAAAACGCCTAAAATTAGATGCCTGGGAGGTCAATGTTTATAAAGATCTTCAATTTGTCGTTATTTGCGTTACATATTTATATGCCAGACTTACATATATCACAGGTTTGATGTGTATCTGCAATGACCGGTCCCCCACAAATGTTTTCTTATAAAGAGCGCATATAAAGAGCCGCTAACAGGCACTCTTTTTACAAAATCATAGCTCAGATATTATTTTTCATTTTCAAGAGAAAGAAGGGGTAATATTTTCCTCACCAGGAGTCAGCAGGCAGTACTGCGTCAGGGAAGAACAGCATTATAGAAATTAAACTATGCATGAAAAGGCATTACATTTGATTACTATTTCAATAGCTGTTAGGCAGGGCTAAGTACTAAAGAGTTGTTGTTAATATGCATAGAATAGGACTTTCGTTTATAAATTCACGTTCTAACAGGCGTATATTATAGGCACTATAGAGAATTTTTGCACAAAACCTTATTTATGGATTGAAAATTGTGGTTTTGTAAAGATTGTTGGGCTCCCTGGCTCTAAAAGGTTCCCAGCGCTTTACATACATACTTTATAAAATGAATAACCAGAGTTTGGGATTATTAGCAGAAGAGAAACAGGCATTACTGGCAGCGATTGTATCCTCTTCTCAGGATGCAATAATAAGTAAAACCCTGAAGGGTATTATAACAAGTTGGAACCCCGCTGCTGAACGGCTCTTTGGATATTCAGAAAAAGAAGTACTGGGCAAGCACATATCATTGATCATACCAGAAGACCGGATACACGAAGAAGATTTTATCATACAACAAATTTCCAAAGGCTTGCGTTTGGAACATTTTGAAACGATGCGTGTTACCAGCGATGGCAGACAAATCCCTATTTCTCTTACCTTGTCACCGATATTTAATGAGCGCCATGAAATTATTGGAGCATCTAAAATTGTGCGGGATATTTCTGAAAACATTACGGCCAAGCAGGAAAAAGAACAGCTTTATGAGGAGATTAAAATGTTGAACAAAAAAAAAGACGAATTTATCGCACTGGCAACTCATGAACTAAAAACGCCCATCACTTCTTTGCGAGGATTTTTAGAAGTATTACAAAAGAATGTTTCCCCGGATGGCATTAATTTCAGTTTGCTTGAAAGATGCAGTCGGCAAGTGAATAAATTAATAATGTTACTGAACGATCTTTTGGATGTTTCCCGCGTTCAACTTGGAAAACTTCAGCTTCGTTATGAATACTTTAATATTGTTAGTATGGCAACGGAGGTCCTCTCCAGCTTTATCCACTTTGAAAAACACACCCTCAGCGTTAAAAACAGGGAGCCCATAATCGTTTATGCTGATAGAATTCGACTGGAGCAGGTACTTACAAACCTGGTTAATAATGCAATTAAGTATTCTCCATCAGGAGGAGACGTTGAAATAAAAATATGGGAATCACGTGACAACATTCATTTATCAGTCAGGGACGAAGGCATTGGCATTGATAATGAACATTTGGCTGAAATTTTTAGTCAGTTCTACCGGGCCGTTGATGATCAGTCAAATATTTCCGGGTTAGGAATTGGTTTATATATAAGCAAAGAAATCATTGTTCGACATGGAGGAACAATAGAAGCAAAAAGTCGGAAAGGCGGCGGATCTATTTTTACCGTTTCACTCCCGCAAAAGAAAGATTAGAAACATTTTATTAAGTAATTTATTTTATTAGGTGTGAAAAAAGATGTTTTAATAATAGAAGATGATGATGATATACGCTATTTGATAGAATATATTCTTAAGGGCGCACTTTATAAGGTTAGAACGGGTACTTCAGCTAAAGACCTGAATGATGCCCTTGCAGTAAAGCTTCCCGATATAATCATACTGGATATTATGCTTCCCGATGGTAATGGTATTGATTTGTGCAAAAAGATAAAAGGAAACGGCTTAACAAACCATATACCAGTGATCATTATGTCGGCATATCAGTTTAGCAATGTAGAAGACGCCTGCGCTGAAGCTTTTATTAATAAACCGTTCGGCATTCATGAAGTTATCACAGCAGTGGAACAGGTTTCTTAAAAATAATGAACTGCTTAATGTCTGATTTTAACAATCTCCTGGAGCCAAACGGTTAGATTTGATACGTAATCATCGTTAATGCTTCAAATAAACGGAAGAACTCTCCTCTTCAGTTCATGCTCCTGTATTCATTAGGAGTTACGCCGGTTTTTTGCTTAAATAAGCGAGTAAAATGTTGGGGATATTTAAAGCCCAGCTCATAAGCAATTTGATTAACGGTTTTGCCAGCATCATATATCTTATTCTTTGCTGTATCTATTATTTTATTCTGGATGTATTCCTGGGCAGATTTACCGGTTTCTTTTTTGATTAAATCTCCAAAGTAGTTGGCGGACAAATGTAGCTCACCAGCACAATAAGCAACCGAAGGCAAACCAATCAGCTGCGGTTTTTCAGAGACAAAGTAACTGTTTAACAATTCTTCAAATTTTTCCAGTATGCCCCGGTTAACATTTTCGCGGGTAATAAATTGCCGGTCGTAAAACCGGGTACAATAGTTTAAAAACAGCTCAATGTTGGAAGCAATTAGTGTTTTGCTGTGCTTATCGATGGACTGGCCTAATTCATAAGTAATTTTATCAAAACATTCAAGTACAATCTTCTTCTCCCGTTCAGACAGATGAAGTGCTTCATTTGTTTGGTAAGAAAAAAAGCTGAACTCATTCATTCGCTTTCCAAGCGGCGTATTGAGTAGCAGATCCGGGTGGAAGGTCAGCGCTGTTCCTGTAGGCTGATACACTTCGGGGTTCGTTACATCGATTACCTGGCCGGGAGAAAAAAACACCAAAGTTCCTTCCTGGTAGTCATAATAATGATTACCATACCGGATATCTCCGCACTTTATGTTCTTGAGTACAATACAAAAAATATTAAAGGTCATCCGGTGACCGGACCTGGGGTCTGCCATAGAAAGATCCACAATGTTTACCAGCGGATGTAAGGTGGGGTTATTGTTGAAGACATTATAGTCGTGAACGGTATTAAAGGTGATTGCTCTTTCCATATCCTTGTTTTCTAATGTAAAAGTACAAACTCCCTGATAACAGAAGCTTTTCCTCACATCCAATCAGTAATAATGGTAGTAAAACCAGTAATCTGTATACCAATAGCCTCATTTTCAGATCGGAACTTTGCACTATTCAATTAAAAAGCACAAAAAATGAAAAAAAGATTTTTGGGAAATAGCGGACTGGAAGTATCTGCATTAGGTTTAGGGTGTATGGGGCTAACATTTGGTTATGGGCCTGCTACAGCAGAAGCTGATGCCCTCTCCCTGATCAGGAAAGCTTACGATTTGGGCGTTACATTTTTTGATACCGCTGAAGCCTATAGTCAGGGAGGAAATGAAGTTCTTTTAGGGAAAGCGGTACAATCTTTTAGAGACCAGGTTGTAATTGCCACAAAATTTGGTTTCAAAGACGGGGATTCATCCAAGGGACTGGACAGCCGTCCGGAACGTATACGTCAGGTGGCGGAAAATTCATTGAGGTATTTGAATACGGATTATATCGATCTTTTTTACCAACACAGAGTAGACCCGGATGTGCCCATCGAAGAAGTTGCCGGAACCATCGGAGACTTGATCAAAGAAGGTAAGATTCGGTATTGGGGGCTATCAGAAGCCGGAGTGGAAACCATCCGCAAAGCGCACGCTGTGCAACCGGTTGCCGCCTTACAAAGCGAATATTCATTATTCTACCGTGAACCCGAAACAGCGATCATCCCCACGCTCGAAGAGCTGGGTATTGGTTTTGTACCGTTCAGTCCATTGGGCAAAGGGTTTTTAACTGGGGCTATTGATGAAAACACAAAATTCGATCCATCTGATTTCAGGAACATCGTTCCCCGTTTTTCTGAAGAAAACCGGAAAGCCAACCAGGCCTTGGTAGATCTGTTGAAAGCCATTGCTGCTGAAAAGCAGTCCACACCTGCGCAAATAGCATTAGCATGGTTACTGGCTCAAAAAACCTGGATTGTCCCCATTCCGGGCACAACAAAAATGCACCGGTTGCAGGAAAATGTAGGGGGTGCTGATATTCACTTGAATAATAGCGAATTGGCGGGTATCGGTGAAGCGCTGAAAGATATCGAAATTGTAGGGGCAAGGTATCCTGAACATTTACAAAAACGAGTAGGAAAATAAAATTGTATAGTAACTATTAATAAAATGAAAAGGAAAACAGCAGATTATAAACAAATGGGCAAACAGCGATCTGGTATTTATTTATTGGTAATTCTTGTATTTGGCATTGCATCTTGTGTGTCAACGAAACCACATTCAAGTGGCAATTTGATCATTAAACAGCAAGGGGCGTTTTCGGCAGGTGGTACGGTGGTTAAAAGTGAAGGTGAATTCGATGCCTTAAAACCGTGGAATGTGCAGCAGGGCGGGCAAACCCGGCATGGCGACCATGCTGATGTTTTTTACCAGATTCCTGAAAATGCAAAACGCTATTCAATGGTATTCCTACACGGCTATGGTCAATCCCGCCGCAGTTGGCAAACTACTGCCGATGGCAGAGAGGGCTTTGCTGATATTTTCTTGCGAAAAGGATATGGAGTTTATCTTGTTGACCAGCCGGGCCGCGGCGATGCAGGACAAACCACAAAGCCGGGACAAATCACAGCAACACCTGATGACCAAACCTGGTTTACGCAATTTCGTATAGGTTTGTATCCCAGTTTTAACGAAGGTGTACAATTTCCAAAAGACGAAAAATCGTTGGATCAGTTTTACCGGATGATGACGCCTAACACCGGAAATGTAGATGAATCAACTATCGTCAATGCCATGTCGGCCGTTTTTGATAGAACGGGTGATGGCATCTTGTTTACCCATTCCGCCGGCGGTTCTCCCGGTTGGAAAACGGCTATCCAAAATAGCCGGGTAAAGGCCATCGTAGCCATAGAGCCGGGCGGATTTACTTTTCCCGAAGGCGAAGTTCCTGAAGGTAATCGTGGTGGTAAAGGTGTGCCGCTTAACGAGTTTTTGAAATTAACCAAAATACCTATCGTGATTTACTACGGCGACTATATACCCAAAGAAGAAACCAACGCGGCTTCGCTTAACTTTTGGCGTAATGTGCTGGCCACTGCAAGGCAATGGGCAAAAGTTGTAAACGCGCATGGCGGTGACGCCACCATTGTTCATTTGCCGGAAATAGGGATTAGGGGCAATACACATTTCATCATGTCAGATTTGAATAATGGTCAAATCGCCGACCAGTTATCCAAATGGTTACAACAAAAAGGACTGGATAAGTAATATTGGTAGTAATTCCAGTAATCCGTCTACCATAAAACTTCTTTGTCCTTTAGAACTTTGTATCATTAAATGACAGCAGAAATGAAGCGGGTTAAATTATACGGGTTATTACTAAACATTTTTCTTTTAATGCTCACCTCCTGTTCAGGGGCGGAAGCACTGGCATCTGAGAAAGAAAACCCTTTAACTGAAAAAGGCGAATTACCGAAAGATAAAAAAGTGCTGATCGTTTACTTATCAAGAACAAAAAACACCAAAGCCGTAGCCGAAATAATTCATAAAAAAACAGGTGGCGACCTGGTGGCGCTGGAATTAAAAACGCCATACCCCGCCGATTATAAAAAAACGGTAGATCAGGTGGCCAGAGAAAACGAAACGGGGTTTTTGCAGCCACTAAAAACAACTATTGATAGCATTGAAAAATACGATGTAGTTCTTATAGGCTTTCCTACCTGGAGTATGCAATTACCTCCACCTATGAAAAGCTTTTTAAAGCAATATGACCTGAGTGGGAAAACAGTAGTTCCTTTTAATACCAATGCCGGATACGGTGTTGGCAGCAGCTTTGAAACGGTAAAGCAGCTTTGCCCGAAGAGTAAAGTTCTGGAAGGCTTTTCTACCAAAGGCGGTATAGAAAGAGACGGAATTTTATTTGTGATGCAAGGTGACAAAGAAAAGCAGGTACAGATAGCGGTACAAAACTGGTTGAATAAAATAGGCTTTGTAAAATGATAAAAAGCAAACGCTTTAACGCTTCAAAAGGATAAATATAAAATGAAAAAATTAACATCAATAATCGCAATAGCAACGTCACTCGCTGCTACTGATATGGTAAATGCGCAATCTACAGAAAAGAAGTATCAACAAAACCCCTTTACATTGGTATATGATGGGGCAATAACGAGGAATGAAAAAGGGGAAGTAAATATTCACCCTGTAACCTATAAACTAAACGGGATCGATATAGCAGCGAATATTTATACGCCGGCCAACTACGATACTTCAAAGAAATATCCGGCAGTAGTGGTAGCACATCCTAACGGAGGTATAAAAGAACAAACTGCCGGGTTATATGCCCAGCGCCTGGCAGAAAACGGATATATTACTATTGCTGCGGATGCTGCGTACCAGGGCGCGAGTGGAGGAGAACCTCGCCATACAGATAAACCTCAATACCGGACTGAAGATATTCGCGGCATGGCTGATTTTATTGGCCAGTATGCAGGGGTTGATGCCAACCGCCTGGGTGTTTTGGGTATTTGCGGTGGTGGTGGTTATACACTGAAAGCTGCCCAATCGGATAAACGGTTTAAAGCTGTGGCAACATTGAGCATGTTTAATTCTGGCGAGGTAAGACGCAACGGGTTTCAGAATTCGCAATTAGCTACCATACAGGAACGCTTAAAACAAGCTTCAGATGCGCGTGCGCAGGAGGCCGCCGGTGGTAAAATGCTGTATTCGGGAGTAGCGAGTATTACAGATGAGGAAATTGCCAAAACCCCGACCGATCTGTATCGGGAAGGATTTGAATACTATTATAGAACCCATGCACATCCCAATTCAACCTTTTTGTACACCACGAGCAGCTTAATGGACCTGATGAGCTGGGATGCTACCGATCAGATTGAATTAATCAACCAGTCCCTCTTAATGATGGCGGGAAGTAAGGCCGATACAAAATATATGACAGATGAAGCGTTTAAAAAAGCAACAAATGCAAAAAACAAAGAATTATTTCTGATTGATGGCGCTACTCATATACAAACCTATTGGAAGCCGGAATATGTAAATAAGGCAGTTAATAAACTTGTTGATTTTTTTGGCAAGAATCTATAAAATCATTTTCAGTATGAAAAAAGTAATGCTCGGCCTGTTTTTAGCTATTGCAGGTACACAATGGTCAGCCGCACAAAATTTCACCGCAGACCAGGAAATTATTAAGCTATCGAGGGAAAAGTGGCAGTGGATGGCAGATAAAAATGTTGCCGTTCTGGACAGCCTTTTTGATGAGAAATCTATGTTTGTTCACATGGGCGGCTCCTGGGGAAAGCAGCGCGAACTTGAAACAATTAAAAGCGGCGGCATTTGGTATAAGAAAGCAGATATTCACGAGGTCTCCGTGAAAGTAATTGATAATACGGCCATTCTTTTAAATAGAATAGACCTGTTAGCTGTTGTAGGTGGCAATGAAGTAACGAACCCGTTTATGGTCACCGAGGTTTATGTAAAACAGAACGGCAATTGGAAATTAGGTGTATTATCGTTTACCAGGCTATTGACTCCCGGCGGCAGATAAAGCCACCGAAAACCTTTTGTGGCATGAAAACATTTAAACTTTTTATAGGGTTGGCAATTGTATTAAGTATTGCTCCCTTTGCGTTAAATGCTCAAAGTGATCCGGAAAAAAGAGTAATCTTGACCCTCAGGGAGCAAAGCATTATCAGAATCGCTGCTGTTGCAGGAAAGGGTGACCTGTCAAAACTTAAAGCAGAGCTGAATGCCGGATTGGAGGCAGGCTTGACGGTAAACCAGATCAAGGAAGTTCTTGTTCATTTATATGCCTATGCCGGGTTCCCGCGCAGCCTTCGCGGACTACAGACATTTATGGCCGTATTGGATGAACGTAAGGCTAAAGGTATTAATGATATTATGGGTGCGAAGGCATCACCGATCCGTAGTGAACATAGTAAGTATGAACGGGGTAAAGCCATCCTTGAAAAATTAACCGGAGTACCGGAGGCAGGACCTAAAACGGGTTATGCTGCATTTGCTCCGGAAATAGAGGTCTTCCTTAAAGAACACCTGTTTGCTGATATTTTTGAACGCGATGTACTGACCTATGCCGAAAGAGAATGGGTAACGGTATCAGTACTCAGCAGTATCGGAGGCGTAGAACCCATGCTGCGCTCACACTTGAATATCTGTCTGAATGTGGGAATAGCACCTGACCAGTTGCAGCAATTTACAGAAGTTATTAAGCAGGCGATTGGCAGAAAGGAAGCCAGGAATGCAAAGAAGGTGGTGAGTGAGGTGTTGAAGAATAAGAGTAAAAAATAAGTATTTAAACGGTAATAATGAAAAGAATAAATTTTAATGGACATTTCTTATTGGTGTTTTGCGTTGTTGCGGGTATACTATCGTGCAATGAAACCAAAGAAAAATCTCAGGAAAATACAAATGCGGATATCATTTTCCCAAAAGGTGAAAAGATCTCCAATAATAATTTTACAGGGACGGCCTGGTTAAAATCGCTGGTAAACGCGGATAGCGTCAACCAGATAGCAGTGGGCAGCGTTACTTTTGAACCCGGAGCCAGAACCAAATGGCATTCTCACCCCGCGGGTCAGATAATCCTGGCACTGGACGGAATCGGGTATTACCAGGAAAAGGGGCAGCCAAAGAAAGTGTTGAGAAAAGGTGATGTTATAAAATGTTCGCCTGATATTCCGCATTGGCACGGTGCCAGCGTTGATACCGCGTTTGTACAGATCGCTATAACCGGCAGGGAAAAGGGGGAAACCGTTTGGCTGGAATTTGTAACTGATAAAGAATATAATTCTCGGCTATAAAAACTTAATACACTAAGGCAGCTACCTAAGATTATATTGGAGCAAAGCACATTATATAGACCTATACTGGCCTAAAGTAACCTGCTGTCGAAGAGCTACCTCTTTCGTCCTTCATTTTTAATTATACTGCAATTCCATTTCAGTTACCGACTCTTTTATCAATTTCATATCATTTCGGGCCAACCACAATTCTTTAATTTTATTGGCCGCTTCTTCAGGTGTAATGCGGATATATTTGTAAAAATCCTTTGTTCTTTTGTGACCACTTATTTTCATAATGAGTTCAACAGGTGTGCTGGCTAAAAACTCATTGGTACAGAATGAGCGCCGGGCAGTGTGAGAGGTAATCCAGTCATACTTTGGTTTGGTCACGACTATATTTTGATTTCCTTTTTTATAAGAAAATTTGATCATTTGAGTGATGCCGGCGAGCTTTCCTATAGTTTTTATATGCCGGTTAAATTCGGGATTCGTTAGCTCAGGTATTCTATCCCGGAACTGTCGAGTGAAAATTAATTTTGCTTCGTGTCGTAAGGGGATAATCACCCAATGGTCAGATTTTTCCTGTTTTTTATAAAGCATATCCCGTTGCAGATCTTCAGGCCGCAGAGTAGAAAAATCTGAAAATCGCAGTCCAGTTAGGCAGGCTAATACAAACAGATCCCGGTACTCAATAAGATATGGATGCTCTGATAAGTCCGCTTGATAAATCTTGGCGATTTCCTCATAAGTCAGGTATATAGCGTCACTTTCTTCCTCCGGTATTTTAAAATCAGAAAGATCGATTGGCTTAACAATTTTTCGTTTAACTCTGTCTTTAATAAATCCCCGGAGATGCTTGATCGTTTTTCCAATGGTGTTTAATTTTAGCCCGGTCTGCACCGTCTTTCTGCGGATATGTATATGTTCAAAGGTCAGGTAGTCTACAAAATCTTCGTAAAAGCTAAAATCGAAGTTATCAAAGGATATTTCCTGCCCCCGGAACACCTCAAAGGCGAGTAAATGGGACTTTACATTGCCATAAACGGTGAGGGTGGCTTTACTTACTTTACGTTTCTTGGATTTTATGTACTCATCAAATTGATAGTATACATTTATTCGATTCTTTTTCTCAGTTTCCTGCTGTTCTGCTGCCTCTTTTTCTTTTGTCTCAATATCGTTAAAGTCAAACGTTGGCGAAAAATGCGTCTTTGCAAATTGGGCGCGAGCTTCAAGTGGGATTTTCTTTAACCCTGCATAGGTTACAATGTCTTCGACAATTTTTTTTAACCTCTTTAGTTCATCATTGAGCTCATTGTAATCTCCATGATTTGCAGGAAGCCGTTCACTAATACAGCGACCTGCTTTATCCCAATAGGTAGGAGGTATTTTAACATCCGTTCCAAACAAAGGTTTCTGGCTTTCATTGCAGCAGTACTGAACAAAAATGGAACAGGTTCCATCAGCGTGAACCTGGCCTGTGCGACAAATTAACTTAACTGGGAGTGCCATAGCTTGAACAATTTTATTGACTCCGGTAGCCTAAATTTTTAGTCTACTTTTAGTCTACTTTTTTAAATTGTTAAGCTGTTTTAAAGGTAGTAAGGAATTTTAGAGAGTTCTGTTATTAGAACCTGAAAGTCAGCCCCTTAAAAGTAAAGTGGGGTAAAAAGCAAAAAGGACCATCATTGCTGATAATCCTTTTTTGCGGACCGGACGGGACTCGAACCCGCGACCTCCGCCGTGACAGGGCGGCATTCTAACCAACTGAACTACCGATCCAACTATTTTTAAAAAAGAACTTCTTGCTAACCAACTGAGCTACCGATGCTTGTGTTATTTCCGTTGGGAGTGCAAATATAGTGGTTGCTTTTTTTATGTCAAAACTTTTTGACATTTTTTTTATACAAAATATAAAATATTTTACACAGGGTATGGGCAATACTGATTTACGTGATCTGCCTGGCCGGGAATCTGCCCGCGTTCCTTAGCCCTTTTGCAGGCCTATAATTCCCGAACCCGGATATTCCGGATCCGTATTTCTGAATCATGTCCCAGAAATGCGATATGTCCCTTTTCATACAGCAATTTAGGGTCCTTTGCCAGCGCTGCTGCCGGAAGATTTTTTATATCGGTATCTAAAATGGTTTCCCCGTTCAGAACGATCTTTACTTTATATCCCTGTACCTGAACCTCCTGGTTATTCCATTGCCCGGCCGGTTTTAGCCCCTCTCGTTTTGCCGGAACATATCCATAGAGGGAACCGTGGTACTGGTAGGGCTTAAGATCTTTGTACGGGGCTGCGTCGTTGTCCAGGATCTGAAGTTCCATTCCGTCATATCCGGTGGCCCCGTCTGCCAGCTTATGACGGATCCCCAGGCCATTGTTTGCGGCAGGAGTCAGCAAAAACTCAAACCGGAGCACAAAATCATGGTATTCCTTTGCTGAGTATAAATTACCATACCCTTTTATTTTCTTCACAATGGCGCCGTCTGCAACTTCATATTGGTGGTTCCTGTCGATCCAGTGGGAGAGGGTGCGCCCATCAAACAGGGATACATATCCTTCTTTTTTTTCCTGCTTCGATAATGTAAACGCGTCCTCCCCGGTACGGGAGCGGTTCAGTTTGGATGAACAGCCAAACAGAAGAAGCCCGGCAGGCAACAGCAAAAAGAATCGTTTCATAAAAATCATAGTTCAGACTTTGTATCGCCCGGGCCTGCTGCAACGCGGCTGCTCTTATCCTGTACGGGCCGGCAACTATCCCTGCATCCGCTGTTTCATCGCTTCGTACAGGATCATTCCGGTAGCCACCGACACATTCAGGCTTTCAAAATGGTTCTGCATGGGAATCGAGATCCTTGTATCACATATTTTCAAAAGGGCAGGATAAATGCCCTTTTCTTCGCTTCCCATTATGATGGCGGCCGGAACGCTGAGGTCCGCTGTTGCCACCGGCAGCGAAGCATCCATGGCGCTGGCAAATACGGTAACGCCGTTCAGATGTAACTCATCAACCGCCTTCATCAGGCTGTTGACCCTGCAAACGGGAATTTTTTCCAGCGCCCCGGCGGAGGTCAGGATCGCGTCTTCATTTAATGCGCCTACCCCTTTATCCGGTATGATGATTGCCTGCACACCACAGCACCAGGCTGTTCGGGCAATACCGCCAATATTCCGTACGTCGGTGATCCCATCCAGTATCAGGAACAGGGGCACCTCCCCGTTTTCGATGACAAAGGAGAGCAGGTCCTGCAGGTTCTGGTAAACGATCCTCGATTTCTGGGCGATAACGCCTTCGTGGTTCGCTACATTAAAATGGGCCAGCTTTACAGCGGGCACATAGTTGACCGGAACCTGTTTGGCGGTAGCCAGGCGCCGTATCTCACCTACACCGGGATCATTCAGTTTCTGGTCGAGATAAATACGGTCAAGTGCCTCACCCTGCTCCAGGGCCTGTAATACAGCAGCCTTTCCGTAAACGAGACTGGACTTTTTGGGTCGTTGTTGTTTTTTTCTGAACTCTTTCACCACGCAAAGAAAAGAAAATCGGGCCTTAAAAATTAAATTTTAATCCATTCGATTTTTCATCCCACTCAATGATCCACTGCAGGAACTTTATAGCCAGGATAACGAGAAGCACAAGAATGCCTGCCGCTACGAGCAGCACGGCAAAAATAACCGACCGGGCACTGCCTTTATGTTTGCCTTCTGTATAATGTTCTGTCAGCAGTTTCAGGTTCCGGGTATTGGCTTTGTAAACGAAATCGAAGACCCACCCCAAAACAGGAATAGCTCCGGCAAAAGCATCCAGGGTAGCATTGAGAACCATTTTTGCTACCAGCTTGCCCGACGCCCCATGTTGAGCCATGGTAATGATCAGCCCGATCGACATCAGGTACCCGCTTACGTCTCCCAGTACGGGTATGAAGTTCAGGACGGGGTCCAGTCCAAACTTAAACCTTCCAATGGAGAATTGCTCATCCATTAATTTACTGATGACCCGAACTGTTTTCAGGCGCGGGTCATTGAAATGTGGTAATCGTGAAGGGTCCTGTTTCATATCCCATATTTTAGGTTCTTAAAATACCCGGTTCTCAGGGATCAGAACAACGGATGCCCTCTCTCCAGCAGCAGCGCCGCTTTCTGCAATGCAGCAACGGAAATGGCATCAGTGATGGTTCCTCTTTCAACCATATCCAATGCATCCTGCAAGGGGAGTTTTCTTATCACCAGTTGTTCGGTTTCCTCGGGTTGTGGTGTCTTTTGCACCAGGTCTGTAGCCATGAATACAATGGCCAGTTCATCCGATACAGAATTAGATAGATGCATTTGCAGCAGCTCTTTCCATTGCAATGCTTCCAGTCCTGCTTCTTCCAGTAATTCCCTTTTTGCACTTTCCAGGGGATCACTCCCTTCCGGGCAACCGCCTTCCGGGATTTCCCAGGAGTATGCATTAAGTACAAAGCGGTACTGACCGATCAAAAAAGTGTTCTGATCCGCATCGATCACCAGGATGCCGATCGCTATATTTTTGAAATGGACTTTCCCATAGATCCCTTTCCCTCCCGAAGGGTTGATCACATTATATTCCGTAACACGGATCCAGGGATTATCATATACATCCTGTTTGTCCAGTACGCTCCATGGATTTTCCATCGTTCTTTTTTCTTGTTTTTGATGCATGAAATTAACTATTCTGATCCACGTACCGCGCGGGAATCGTTAAAGGATAAGCGCAGGTACGGTTGTTATGATCCAGGCGAAATTACAATTCTGCTGGTACCATGCCCTGTTTATTACAATAATTCATTTAGTTTTGCGTATTAATAGTGCATCTCTCAACACTTTAAAAAATAATGATTATGAAAAAAATGTTCTTCTCCGCAGGTGTTGCCGCCTTGCTGATCCTGGGATCCTGCGGAAACAGCGCTACAGAAAAAAACGGGGCTGATACCACCGCCACGGCACCTGCAGATACAATGCCTCCGGCAACATCAGATGCGGTTACACCGGAAGGAACACAGGTGGCAGTAGCCAACCTACAGTTAACCAGCGACAGTACCAAGAACATCGGTACTGCAAAGTTTTATAAGCTGACCGATGGTAAGATCCGGCTGGACCTGGAGATTAATATGCCGGAAAGGGCCGACAGCAATGTTGCGGTTCACTTTCATGAGCATGGAGACTGTGGTATGAAAGGCGAAAATTCTCACGGCCACTGGAACCCTACAAAATCCAACCATGGTGAATGGGGATCCGCAGCTTTTCACTCAGGTGATATCGGCAATATTAAATTGGACGCTTCCGGTCATGGCACCAAGAGTGTAACCACGGACCTTTGGAGCGTAGAGCCAGGTGATAAAGAGATCATTGGCCGTGCTGTTATTGTGCATGGAGGTACTGATGACTACAAAACCCAGCCTACAGGCAATAGCGGCCCCCGTGTCGGATGTGGCGTTATTACCAAACTATAAGGAACCTTCCGGTATATTTTTGAAAAGGCTGCAAGAACTGCAGCCTTTTTTTATTCCTGCCTGTGGAACGCAGAGACCGGGACGGAGGGATGCGCCCGGGATTGTGTTATCTCCTCACCGCTATAAACCCCTGACAGGCCAGGCAATACTGCGCCGGCCTTTGGCAGGCGGGCATTTACCGGAGTGTACCGAACCGGATAACTGTTTGTTTGCATATTATGCGCATTGCATGGGTAACAAAATACTGTTTGTGTTGATCTGAAGGTAAAACAGGTAAAGACAATCTAAAACCCATGTGTTATGAAAAGAATATTATTGATTCTCCTTGTTGCAGTAACAGCAGGGGAGGCTATTGCGCAGCAGCCGGTTCGTAATTCAGATGCTTCCGTTTATACAGCCGGCCGTCTTTCCATGACGCCTGCAACAGCAAGACAGACACCGGTCAGCAGTTTCGGAGAAAAAGTTGCCGGTGGCCTTCAGGCAGGTGCCAATGCCAGGACGGTTAATGATTCCAGCAAAGGGGTACCTGCCAAGCCCGGCGGGGCTGTGTCTTCGTCTTATGCAGCCGGCCGTCTTTCCATGACGCCTACAACTGTAAAACAAACGCAGGGATTGAATTTCGGAGAGAAAGTTGCACAGGGCATGGCGGCTCATGATGGCCATAATCCATTGTATGAAGGGGAAATTACAAACGAAGTTGATCCTATGTACGATCCTGCCAGACAAGCCCGTCCCGGTCAACCCATTAAGGGGGTGATTGTCAAGGGAGGGCACAATCCCGGCGGACATCAGCTGACAATCTTAAGTAATGATAAAGGCGAATTTGAATTGAATGGCCTGGAGCCCGGCAATTACCGGTTTACGCTTACAGGACCCGATGCCCGGCAGCGGCATGGAGTGGTGGTACAGGGGGGTAAAAATTCCGGCGAGGCGATGACAGGTCTGACGGTTGGCGAAAACGGCGAAATACAGTTTGAGGTTCTGGAAGCCGGCGATTACAGGTTTATCATTCAGGCTGCGGATGAAACCCGTCAGGGCAAACCTGGTCTGAAACAGGGGAACATAACAGAAAAGACGGGCTCTGGTCTGAAGGATACGTTAAAAACAAATGTCTGATCAATGCACCGGTCATCGTTGTTCTGAGGTATTCCGCTCCTGCCAGCCGTTTATACCTGCTGCAGGTCATTCAGCGTAATGATGATCTGCTGTATCAATTCCCGGTCAATTTCCGAAGCATCCTCTGAAGCTTCCTGCAACACGCGAAACTGCTGCTCGTCATCGCGTTCAAAAATCAGCTCCCGGCCATTGACCATTACATAAAATTTGTAAGAATAGGCAAAGGTCACAAGCCGGCCTCTCAAAATTAATGTTGCTCCTTTATAGCGAACAGGTAATTCAAAAAAATGCTCCATATTGAATAATCGGCCGCGAAATTCTGCTTTTTTCTGTGTAATACGCATAAATGCATAAAATACTTTTTTAGCCGGGACAATCCGGAATTTCAATTAACTTGTGGCCCTGATTTGCAGGATGCAGATACTGACCATTGCGTAGAAGAGAAGCTTGCTGAAAAATGTAAAAGTATACCCGGGGCGATGAAGAGTGCATTTGTACGGTTGCGTTAACGTATGGGGGTGCAGTTTGCAGAACTGGCATTTATGATCCTGATTGCTGCCTTCTCTATTTGAAGCGGCAGGGGGCTTTCTTTTGACGAAGAATGCGATTGATGACCGGATGAAGGTCCGGGACAGCGGGCTCTTTCCCGGCGCCGGAATTGATCCTGTGATCCGGGAGCGTAACTATCAGGTGCACGATCAGGAACGAAAGCTTAACGGTTAATAGGTTTACCATGTGTATGAAAAGTTTCAAAAGGAGCAGAAGATCTTTCTGCCTGGCGGTATTGTTGTTGCTGACAACACTTTGGAGCGCTGCCCAGAAGGATAAAAATGTCAATATCAACCCCCACCCGGAGTCTGCCGATGTGGTATCAGTACTTGATTTTGGAGCCCGGCCCGATGGACAGGCGGATGCTACCGGGGCCTTTCAAAAGGCGCTTACCTCGTTTGGAACAAAGGGTGGTACCGTGTATGTTCCCCGGGGTACCTATCTTTTTAAAGGGAGTTTGAATATTCCACAGGCTGTGACGCTAAAAGGGGCTTTCGAATCTGTACCCTCACATAACGGCATTCGTAACAAAGGGTTACCGAAGCCTGGGGATGACGGTACCACTTTTTTAATTACAGGTAACAGGGGAACGGAAGACGCAGCCCCGTTCATTACATTAAATACGAATAGTACTTTACGGGGAGTGGTTCTATACTGGCCCCTGCAGGATCCTGAAAATATTCCGGAGCCTTATCCCTGGGGTATAGCGATGCGGGGAAAAAATCCTGCCGTCCTGGATGTTGAGATGCTGAACCCGTATAATGCTATTGATGCATCAAAAAACGAAAGGGCGCTGATCCGCAATATCAGTGGGCAGGCCCTGCGGAGAGGGATCTATGTGGATGGTATTTACGATATCGGCCGTATTGAAAATGTTCACTGGAATCCCTGGTGGAGTATGAAACCCCGACTTTTTAACTGGCAGAAAGAAAATGGAGAAGCTTTTATTTTCGAACGTACCGACTGGCATTATGTATTCAATACCTTTTGCTTTGGTTATAAGACGGGGTATAAATTTGGCGCCAGCAGCGGAAGCACCGGGGCCTGTAACGGAAATTTTCTTGGTATCGGCGCCGACGACTGTCAAACGGCCGTGCTGGTAGAACAAAGCGCTCCCTACGGTTTGCTGATCACTAATGGCGAATTTGTTGCAATGGAGGGCGCAGATCCTACGATGGTGGTGGTAACCGGAGCGAATAAAGGGAATGTCCGGTTTGTAAATTGTGCATTCTGGGGGCCCTGCAACCGGAACGCAATGATCGACGGAACGGGAACCATTGGGTTTTCTGATTGTACGTTTGTACAGTGGGACCGGAACAAAGAGGGGCTCCCATCCATACAGGTAAACAGCGGTACTTTATTGGTAAGGGGATGTGATTTTGGAACCAATGCCCCGCAGGTTGCTATAGGCGAAAGCGTATCGCGGGCCATCGTAAGTGAAAATACGGTAAAAGGAAAAGTAAATATCATCAATAAGATCCAAAACGCTTTTGTTAACGGTAATATCGGAACGGAGCAGTGATTCACCAATACCCCGGGATAAAAAGTATACGAATGAAGCTACCTGCATGCCTGGCGGCTATTGGCTTATTGTTCCTGTCCTGCAGCGTGGCCCGGAAGCCGGCGGCGCCATCAAAGTCATTTCACTTTAACAGGTCGGGGATCTCCTTACCGGTATTGAGCAATTATCTTGAGCGGTCGGTTACCATGACCGAGTTTCTGACAGTGGATCCCTTTGGAATTGATGGTCCCTATCCCTATAAAGAGGATGATATAAGATTGATAAAGAACACAGGGGCGAAATTTATCGGCCGGGCCATTTATCGCTGGGGCCGGGAAGCTGCATTAACGGTTCCCGGCTACCTGGAGCAGGCAGAAAAACTGATCGGGCGGGTACATGCTTTTGATAGGGAGGTGGTTTTTCAGGCGGCTATTTTCGAGATCGTTACCCGCGAGGTAAATAAGATCCCCATACCCGCCTGGACCTTTGAAGCCATGGGGCTTCCTCCGGAGGAACGCTCTTTCCGTTATGAGCGGATGCTGAATCCCGGGGGAAAGATGGTTGATCACTGGCATACCGGATCCAGCGTGCCGGATATTGCACAACAGGAAACCCAATTGTGGTTCCTGTTCCTCGCAGGCACGTATTTCAAAATCGGGTGCGAAGCCCTGCATCTGGGGCAAACGGCATTAATAGGGATGGCGGATCCGGATCTGCATCACTGGAAGGCGTTCATCGATAAATTGAGAAGGTATGCCCGTACTGCAACGCGTCGTGGCTGGGTATTGCTGGATGCGCATGTTCCAACGGGGGGCATGATCGTGGATGGGGCCAGCCTGCTGGACTTTAACAGCTTTCCCCTGCGCATTAAAGAAATACCGGATAAGCCCCGGCAGGCATTGCTGGAAAAGGGATACCTGGATGCACTTTACGGGCGTAGCAGGGGAGGGGTTACACCGAGTGGCTGGTTGTGCAGCTCATTGCCCTACCTGGTTGAGTTTGATAATTTCGGCTGCAGCAGTACGCCGGGCCGGTCCACCATTACCAGTCATTTTATATGGGGCTATGATGAAATTACCTGGTTTTACCTGCAAAGTGAGGATTATCGTAAACAATGGTTAAAATATGCCGATCATTGGATCCGTGAGCAGGATCCGAACGGATTTTTGCAAATGCCGGTAAGCAGGGTGGTGAGTTTGTGCGAAGGAAAAGGCCCGGGAAAATACAGGGGCAACACAAGATCTGCCAATAACCCCGACGGTTTAAACGTTGAAGAAACAATACGGGAATTGTGGAACACCCGTGGTAAAAAACAGCCACCTGTTAACGGGCGTTAAAAACTCATGCCCGCAAGCTACCTACTGTTGCAATGTACAGTGCTGCATGAATTCTGATTATTGATATTGCAGGTAATTTACTTTTACATCGTTTGCCTGCGGAGTACCGCTCGTGCTCCTGCCGTTGCTGATAATATGCTGCAGGTTGCGCTTCAGCCGGGCTACTATTTCCGGATTTTGTGCTGCAACATTTGTCTGCTCGGCGGGATCTTGTTCCAGATTGTATAATTGCAGCGGAGGCATGGACTGTTGCCGGGCCTCTTTTTCTACAGGAACACTCCATCCTCCCGAGCCGTAGGCAAATTCCAATTTCCATTTGCCCTCACGTATGGCAAAGTTGCCGTCGATAGAATGATGAATGGTGGCGGTTCTTTTATATTTCCCTTTCTGCAGCAGCAGGGGCAGAAGATCATAGCTGTCTTCTCCTTCCGTAGCTTTTAATGGCGGACCGGTAAGTGCCGCAGCTGTTGCCATAAAATCGGTAAGGCAAACCGTAACGCCGGACGAAGTGCCCGCTGGTATCATACCCGGCCATTTTACAATAAAAGGGATCCGGTGCCCGCCTTCATAAATATCGGCCTTGTTTCCCCTGAAGGTATAACTGGAGCTATGCCCTGCAGCACTCAGCTCTTTTAGATTGGCAGATGGGGAAACCCCGTTGTCACTGGTAAAAACAATGAGGGTGTTATTCCCAATGCCTGCGTCTTTTACAGCCTGCAGTATGCACCCTACCATATCATCGGTCATCAGCACAAAGTCGCCATAGTCATTGGTAGCGGTTTTGCCCTTGTAGGACGCCGAAGGAAGAATAGGCGTATGGGGTGAGGGCAATGCCAGGTACAGGAAGAACGGGGCCTTGCTCCGTGATTTTTCTTTAATGTAGGTTACTGCTTTCTGTGTAAACCGGGGCAGCACGGTAGCATGTTCAAAATCATTTCCGATGGGACCTGCACGCCAGAACCCCATGCCATTGCTTCCTTTTATGCTGTCGATAGCAGTAGCCGTGATTTTGTTGTTTTCTATATAAAAATAGGGGGGTATATCAAGGGAAGCCGTAATGCCATAGAAATAATCGAACCCCAGGGAAGCAGGACCTCCGCTGATCTCCCGCGTAAAATCGATGCGGCCATTGGCATCCTTTTGCCAACCCAGCCCCAAATGCCATTTGCCGATGCAGGCGGTTTGGTAACCACGGCGTTTTAACAGCGACGCAATGGTGCTGCGGTTGGGGGCGATCAGCGGGGCATCATAACTCCATAGTACGCCATTTTGCAAACGGGTACGCCAGGCATAGCGGCCTGTTAGTATGCCATAACGTGTAGGCGTACATACGGCCGAGTTGCTGTGTGCATCTGTAAATACCATGCCGGCATCGGCCAGCGCATCGATGTTTTTTGTGGGGATCTTTGAATAGGCATTTAATGCGCTTATATCGCCGTAGCCAAGGTCGTCCGCAAGGATATAAATGATATTGGGATGGCTGGTTTGAGCAAAACTATTGAGTGCCACAATACATAGTAGGAGGAGCAACCCCCGCCGCTGATCTTTCATGCTTTTATTACAATTTTATCCATAATGTTTAACAGCCCGCGTGGCCCTGTCAGGTTACGATGTACCCCAGCCCGGTGCATAACAGGGCTTTTAATGTTTACAGATGCCACCGGGAGCCCGTTGTTACAACCAGTGATTGTTCACCGCCCTATTACGTTATCACCGGCCATTATACAAATCGTGTGGGGCAAAAGTATGATAATAAATATACAACGATTCAGGGCGGAAGGCAAACAAGTTTTGGGGCGATGCGTTTAAAATTCCCCGACCGGTATTCTTAAGGCGCCGTTTCTATCACCGGCCATTCTTTCGGTGTGTGGTAGCTTTGCTGCCGGCAAATCCGGCTAATGAAATGCAGAAAAAGAGGCTGCCCGCCGGCGGAGGCCGGCAGGAAACTGCCCGGAATGCACTGCCGGGATATATTCTTCCGGCATCAATTGGAAACCTGGGTTTAGCGGATCCCGGCCGGGAGCACAAAGAAACGGGTGGCCCCGGCATGCAAACATAAGAGCGGGGCGTATGGCATCACCGGCCAGTCGTTTCCTCCCTGCCGTTTAAATGAGGCGTAGATCTATTATATGGACACTGTTTGCGGGATCGGGTTTATGCCTTCCGGGTATGTAGATATAAAGGGTGTTTCTGAAATCAAAAAGAAGATGTTGCAATGTCATAAAGCCGGCTCAAAGACATGAAGGATGAGGCAAATACAGATGTGCTTGAATTGATCGGAACGCAGGCGAAGTTCCGGGGACTGGCAGCAGGCTGTGCATACGCAGAGGGGTTTTGCCGGCTTGGAGGTTACCAGCGGGGACTGGCAGGGCGGGTTTTGCCTTAGAACCCGTGGCAGAAAAGACCGGACCGGGCGCAAAATGAACGCGGGGGGGCGATTGGCTGCTGCCTGGTGTGTCACTAAAAATGGTGACGAACGCGTATTGAAATATTAAATAATTTGCACTATGTAATTGGACAAGATTAAAACTTAGAGCCGGCCGGGGTTTTTACCCTGGCTTTTTAATTTCAGCAAAGTACCCGGTCCTTTACCCGGTTAAGGGCAGCATTTGGAATTTAATACCTACTTTTATCTGCCATAGCAGGGTTTATTTATGGAAGTAACAACCGGGGTTCTGTTGGGAAGGATTGTTTCGGGCGATGAGCGCGCCTTCCGGCAGTTATATAACCGTTACCATCAGCAGATATATGCTATCGGGTATTACCTGAGCCGCTCTCAAACGATAGCAGAAGATATCGTACAGGATGTATTTTTAAAAATATGGGATAAACGGGCTGAACTGAGGGAAGTACGGCAATTTGAGGGTTGGCTCAAAATTATTGTAAAAAATCATACCCTCAATGTGCTGGAAAAAGCTGCAAAGGAGCGGCTGACGCGCAAAGTACAGCAGGAGCAGGAAAGAGCAGCCCTTGCAGAAACCCTGCTGGCGCCCAAACTGGAGCAAAAAGAGATCAATCACCTGATACAGAAAGCGATCGACCGCCTGCCGCCACAGCAGAAAAAGGCCTACCTGCTCAGCAGGCAGGAGGGCTTTAAGGTGGCAGAGATCGCTGAAATAATGGACCTCAGTATTTATACGGTAAAAAACCATCTAAAGGTAGCAACGGCATCCATCATTGCATTTTGTAAACGGAATATGGAACTGGTTATTACTATGGTACTGCTTTCAAAAAAATAATTTTTCCGGGAATAGCCCTTTTTGTTCTGCCGGCTGTCTTTATTATATACTGGAGGGTATAAAAATAAAAAAGTATTGCTTTTGACGCCTAAAATCAGGATAGAGTGGTTGCTCCGGCTACATGCGGAAGGGAAGGCAGCTCCGGCCGATACGGAAGAGTTGTACGGATATTACGTAAACCGGGAATATACAGGTATTGTGGAAGCGCTGATTGATGAACTCTGGGACCCGGCGTCTTTTCAGACGTTGTTAACCGATCAGGAATCAGAGGTCTTGTACCGGAACATCAGCCGCCGGTTGTCCCGTCCGCAAAGATGGCCGGTGGGCCGGTGGATGGCTGCGGCATCTGTTTTGCTGGTTTTGGCACTTGGGTGGTGGTGGCTGCAATATGGCTCCGGAAAAAAGCAGGAAGCCGCATTGCCGGTTATTACGGATCTGGCGCCCCCGGCGGCTTCCAACGCCGTACTTTTTTCAGACAATGGCAATAAGCAGGTATTGAAGAGCCGTGATACGCTTGTTACTGCCGGTACTGCCCGGCAGCCGGGACAGTTCAATACGGTATTTAATCCCCGTGGCAGCCAGCCGATCGCTGTGGTGCTGGCGGATGGCACCCGGTTATGGCTGAATGCAGAAAGCTCTGTAAAGTACCCGTTAGAGTTTGCCACTGCTGAAAGAAGGGTGCAGGTTAGTGGCGAGGCTTACTTTGAAGTAGCTCATGAGGATGGTAAACCCTTTATTGTAGAAAGCGGCAGTACGCTGGTAAAGGTACTGGGAACACATTTCAATATCAATACATTTGATGATAAAACCAAAGTAACGCTGTTGCAGGGCATGGTGCAGGTCAGCAATCAAAAGGATTCGGGGCTCATTAGACCCGGACAATCTGCAATCATTACCGACGGGCTCAATATAGCGGCTTCAGACACGGTGAGTGCTGTGGCCTGGAAAAGCCACCTCTTTAATTTTAAGGAGACGCCGCTGAAAGAGATCCTCCAGGAGATCGGCCGGTGGTACGACGTGGAAGTAGTTTATGAAGGAGCGGTTCCGGAGGTTACCCTGTCCGGTACCATTAACCGGAATATCAATGCCTCAAAGGTATTGGAGATGCTGCATCTCAGCAGCGGCCTGGAGTTCGAAATCCGGGACCGGCACATAATTGTAAAGAAAAGTCAGTAATAAAATAAAAGGCGGAAAGTGTTGAAGCCACTTCCCGCCGGAGGTTCAGTAAATAAATTTTAAACCAATCTCTACTCACCAAACCTATCCCGATAGGAAATCGGGACAACAAAAGTATGAATTTTACAGGGAACGATTGCGTTTTTCGCCGGCGGCGGGGGACGGCAGCCACATTTTTCTTGCGCATGAAGCTTTTAATGATTTGTTTATTGGCGGCAACGATGTACGCTTCGGCAGCGGTCAACGGCCAGACAGTTTCTTTTTCGAAAAAGAATGCCAGCATTTCGGATATCTTTATTGAAATAAAAAAGCAGACGGGGTACAATTTTCTTTACAAAGACGCCCTGCTGCGCTTTAGCCGCCCGGTGAATATCGCTGTCAGCAATATGCCGGTAGGGAAAGCACTGGATCTTACATTTAAAGACCAGCCGCTGACTTATAATATCGTTGATAAAACGATTATAATAAAAGAAGATCCGCAAAAGAAATTATTACTGGGAGTGCCGGTTATTGTTACGGGTACCGTACTGGACGAGCTGGGTAAACCGCTGGCCGGGGCCAGTATCCTGGTTAAGGGGCAAACGCGGGGCACCAGTACCAATGCCAAAGGCGAGTTTACCATCGATGTTGCTCCGGACGCGGTATTGGAAGTGTCGTCCGTCGGGTATGAGCCGCAGCAGGTAAATGTGGATAAGCGGGAAACGCTTACCATTGTGTTAAAGGCCAGCCAGGGAAGCCTGGATGAGGTAATTGCAATCGGCTATGGCCGTACTACAAGGGGAAAAAATGTAACCTCGGTATCTACCTTAAAACCGGATGCGATCACCAACCTGGGTGCTGCTTCTGTGGGGGATGGACTGGCCGGCCGTGTGCCTGGTCTTATTGTTTCTGCAAGCGGTGGCGGGCCTGGAAAAAAACCGACGATCTCCATACGCGGTGGTGGTACGCCTGTATATGTGATCGATAATATCATATCCAGCGAAGCACAGTTCCAAACCCTAAACATCAATGATATAGAGAATATCTCTTTTCTGAAGGACGGGCCGGCCACAGCGATCTACGGGGTAGCAGCCGGTAACGGACTGGTGCTGGTAACTACTAAGAGAGGTACCAAGGGGAAAATGAATGTGAATTACAATTTTACCCGTTCCATTTCCCAGAACACTTATCTGCCTGAAAAGCTCAATGCTTATGAATATGTAACGTTGCAGAACCAGGTAGCGGCTGCAGAAGGAGCGGCCCCGGTATTCCAGGATGCGGATGTGCAAAAATATAAGGATCACAGCGATCCGCTGAATTTCCAGGATAACGACTGGCAGGGGCTTACATTAAAGCGCTATGCCCCGCAATCGCAGCACAATTTGTCGATGAGCGGTGGCAACGAGCAAATGCAGTATTTTGCCTCGCTGGGATACCTGGACCAGGGTTCCCTGTATAAGTTCGATACCAAATGGCTGAAGCGCTATAACTACCGCTTGCATGTGACCGGTAATTTTGAGAAGATCGGCCTGAAAACAACCATCGGCCTGTATGGGGTTAATGAGATCAACCGGGATGTGCTGAGCGCATATGCTCCCAGTCAGAACTACAACGTGTGGGGCCATATCCAGAACCGGTCCCCGATCGATAAAGCATATGCAGACCTGGCGCATACCAAATACGCCAACCAGGGCGATCATCCCATTGTCGAAATTGATCCCCGGAGCGGGTATTTAAAAAATGAAGGAAGAGATATCAATGGACTGCTGGAAGTGCAATGGAGCGTACCCGGAGTAAAAGGGCTTTCCTTTAAAGGGAACGGGAACCTGCGCCAGAGCCAGTCTTTTATAAGAGGATGGAATGTTACAGCGCCCCAGTACGCGATCGGAAGTGATGTGCCGTCGCAACCTGCCTCCGCGCCCAGCTTATCCGTTACGGCCACAACCGGGTACAACTATGTATTACAGGGCTTCGGGGATTATACACGAACTTTTGGCGATCATAGCCTTTCCGTAATGGGTGGTTATGAAGAAGCATATGGGTTTGGAGAAAGTGTAAATGCCTCCCGCAACTCTTATGTATTTCTGCTGGACCAGTTATTTGCCGGGCCTGTAGGCACTTCACGTAACAGCGGCTCCTCCTCCGAAAATGTGCGGAATGCCTGGTTGGGAAGGCTGAATTATGATTATAAAGGGAAGTATTTTTTTGAGGGCGCTTTCCGCTATGACGGAAGCGATCTTTTCCCTGAAGGAAAACGAAAGGGATTTTTCCCCGGCGGAGTGCTCGGCTGGGTGATCTCGAAAGAACCCTTTATGAAAGCGCTTGATAACAGTAATATCATCAACTATCTCAGGGGCCGGGTTTCTTATGGTTCGGTAGGACAGATCGAACGCAACGGCGCCGGTGACCCGGTGATCGGTTATTTCAGCTATGTGCCGGGCTATGGATCCGGCAGCGGTTATGTGGTAGGCGGGGTGTTGCAACCCAGTTTGAATCCGCCGGCCATTCCCAGCCCGGATATTACCTGGTATACCCAGCAGTCCTTCAATACCGGGTTGGATTTTGCCACGCTCAACAACCGGCTAAGCGGTTCTGTTGACTATTTTTACCTGCGTAATACGGGTTACCTGGCTTCCCTTTCTGCCTCTTTGTATACAGATCCCCTGGGTACTGCATTGCCTTTCCGGCTTTCCAACGGGGCCTTTCGCAGGGCCGGGTTTGATTTTGGCCTGAAGTATTCGGACCATGCCGGGAAGCTGAAATACACGGTCGGTGCTAATTTTACCAGGTTTGACCAGCTTTGGGAAGTAAACGCCAATGAAGATAGCGCCACGCTCAAAAACCCGTATATGACCTCGTATCATCAGACAGGATTTTTAACAACAGGGCTGTATGCCCTGGGCCTGTACCAGAATGCCACAGACATTATCAATAATCCGCGCAAAAGAAATACCACGCTGGCGCCCGGCGATATCATGTACCAGGATGTAAACGGCGATGGCAAGATTGATAACGACGATTTCCGCAGGATCGGTAAAAACGGATTTCCCCGGGTGAACTATGGTTTTAATGCAGACCTGAGTTACGAGGGATGGTTCCTGAACATGCTGTGGCAGGGAAGCGGTAAACGCAGCGTGTACCTGGGTGATGTATTCCAGGGCAATAGTGCCAGCAGCATCCGCTATGTATTTCAGACGGAAGACCGATGGAGCGCTTCCAATCCCGGCGCCCAATACCCGCGCCTGTTATCGAGCGGCGGGGTGAACGGGAGCAATAATGATGGTAGCTCTGATTTTTGGGTGATCAATGCCGGATACCTGCGTTTAAAGGCCGTTCAGCTGGGGTATAATTTCAAAGACCTCCTGGCCAAACGCCTGCGCTTTGTTTCCGATCTGCGCATTACACTCAGCGGCACCAACCTTGTTACGTTCTCCAAATTGCTGGATTACGGCCTGGATCCTGAAACCGGAAGTAATAATAATTACGACTACCCGGTGCAGCGGACCTATGCCCTGTCCATCAACCTGGGCTTTTAGCCGGTAAAAAGATTATGAGAACAATTAATGAAAAAAGAAAACAATGAAAAAAAGTATACGCATTTTTATATTCACCCTGGCTGTTTTAACGGGCATCGTATGGTCCTGTAAAAAGCTGGGAGACACACAACCTTACGACCGGTTTGATGAGCCTTCCGTATGGGCTTCCAGGAACAACGCCATGACCTTTGTGTATGGTACTTATGGCCAGATCCTCCAGGGGCTCTACACCAGCCAGATCGGCACAGAGACCTGGACTAACAACCTGGTGGCTACGGCGGGAACAGCTTTTACAAGAGAAGAGATTACCCGGGATAATGATTTTGGCTTTAACCAGTTTTCCAGTATCCGCCGCTGCAACATGATCATTGAAAAATCGGCTGCTTCCGCTACTATTCCCGATGCGGATAAAGCAGAGCTTCAGGCACACGGCAGATTTTTGAGAGCCATGACCTACTACTGGCTGGCGCGCAGGTTCGGAAGGGTGATCTATGTAGACAAAGTACTCACCGAAAATGAAGCCGATTATAAACTACCGCAAACCGCAACGATTGCCGAAACCTATAACCTGATCATGAAGGATATTGACGCGGCCATCACCGGCCTGCCCGCTACGGCGCCCTCCGGCCTTGCCTCCAAATGGACTGCCTATGCCCTTAAGTCGGAAGTGGCCCTTCAGGCAGCCGCCTATACCGGGGATAACAGTTATTATCAGAAGGCCCTGGATGCCGCGGATTCGGTGATCCAGAAAGGGGGCTACTCGCTGGAAACGGATTATGAAGGACTGTTCAATGAAAAGAAACGGACCTCCCCGGAGATCATCCTGGCCATGTACCGCGATAAGAGCAATACCAACTGCGATAATACCGATATGCAGCAGATCATTCCCAATACCAATAACGATAATGTGCGGTTAAGAGGGGCTACTCCTGAATTTAAGGTAGATAAGATGTTTGAGGCCTGGGCACAGTATTCGCCCACGCAGAGTATGATGGATGCCTACCTGGCCATTGATGCTGCAGACCCAACCAAAGCCGTGAAATGGGATCAGAGCGCTCAGTACCTCGCTAATATTACCAAACGCGCTTCAGCATTTGCAGACAGTGCCGTAGTAACAGGTGCAGGCAGTGTAAACAGCATCATCTATAATAACCGCGATAAAAGACTGGCAGCATCCATCGTGTACGATTCCGTGCAGTGGTATGGAGAAACGGTGACCACCAACCGCAATGGAAACCTGAACCGGCTCATCAACGGAAGCCTGTCCTCCGGGTGCTGTATGCCGGTGACCAACTGCTTTGTACGCAAAGGTACTTATAGTGTAACTCCGCGGCCCTTTGTAGGGATCCCCACCGATTATCATTGGGTTATTTTCAGATTGGGACGGGTTTACCTCAATAAGGCCGAAGCATTGCTGCGCCTGAACCGGATCGCAGAAGCGGTAGCGGCACTGAATATGACCCGTGTTACTCATGGAGGACTGCCACCTTCGACTGCTGCTACGGCCACAGCCGCCTGGACGGATTATAAAAGAGAACGGCGGGTAGACCTGTTTGAAGAGCAGGATTATTACTGGAGCCTGCTTCGTTGGGGCAAATATGGTGGCGCAGCAAACAACGGAATAGCAGCCGGGGGGAATATCCCCGAGCTGGAAGAACCACCCACCTATATGGAGATCAACCGGAACCGGAACGGATACCGGATCGAAGTGTTGAACTGGACACAGAACCAGGTACGGGTGTTTGATGAATCACGCAGGTATTTGCTTCCGATCCAGAATTCCCAGATCATACGACACGGAAGTCTGGAGCAAAACCCTAACTGGTAACCGATTGATTTACGGATTAAAAATATTGAAATGAAAAAAGTAGTTTATCTGATATGGATCAGCTGTATAGCGATGGGCGCGTCATCCTGCCTGAAAGCAGGACTGGACAAGGATCTGCCAAAATTTAAAGACGCCATGATGACCGATGTATTCATGGAATACCTGTATGAAAGCCCCGGTTCCGGTGGCAGCCCGGTTGTAAGGGCTGTATCCATGAGCCTTTCCGGCAAGCAATTTAAAAAGAAAGAAGATTCGGGTGCCGCTTCAGACTCAGCGATCTTTATTGTTACCGTACCGGCGGCCTCCGGCTCCTTTACAACGGAAGAAAGGGCAAAAGTGACCACCGCCAATCTTTCCTTTATGTGCAATATTTCCACGGCAGCTACCATGGTGCCCGTTGACGGTGCGCCCAAACCGGGTGTTCCCGGTGATTTCAGCCAGGCCCGCAGGTACAGGATCACGGCGGCTGATGGCAGCAGCAGGGAGTGGGTGGTGCGTATTGTGAATTTTATAAAATAGGCATTGCTGTTCATTCCATAGCAATGCGGTTCCGGGGGCTGGTTAAAAAGCGGTTCTGTTACCCGTACCCTTTTTGGCCGGCCCTCCTTATAACAGGGGTTGACCGGTATTCTTCTATCAATAACTTTGTTCTTTTGATCAACAGACCTGTTTAAAATAAAATATCGATGAGGAACTGTTTATATGGGCTCTTTGTTTTGATCCTGCATTTTAACGCAGGGGCGCAGCGTTACCAGCTGCAGTCGCCCGGTTTGCAGCTTACTGCGGAAATTGCCGTAGATCAGCGCAATATCCGTATCCGGCTTACAAAAGGTGGAGAGGAACTGGTACAGTTGGATAACCCCGGCTTGAATATCCGGGATCAAAAAGTGGACTTTAATAACCGGCAGGTAAAGGGCACCCGTCGCCGTTCGGTAAACGAAACGGTACGGCCGGTGATCCGGGAGAAGAGCGCTGCCTACGCCAACCGGTACAATGAGCTGGTCATCGATTTTAAAGGCGGTTATACGCTGGCGCTGCGCTTGTTCAATGAAGGGCTGGCCTATCGTTTTCTGACTGCGGTCAAAGACAGTATGGTAGTGCTCAGTGAGCAGCTTTCACTTCATTTTGCAGAAGGGGATACGGCCCGTTTCCAGGCCTCGGAGTCCATCAGCTCGGCCTATGAAACGCCTTATGAAACAAAGCCCGTATCCGGTATTACCTCCGGCCGGCTGTGCAATTTCCCCTTCCTGGTACAAAAAAGCAACGGCCGCTTTGTAATGATAACGGAGAGCGATCTTTATAATTACCCGGGGCTGTGGCTCACCGGTACCGGCACCGGCCGCCTGGAAGTTACCAACCCGGCCTATCCGCAGGGCCTGGATTACAGTGGCAGCATTTACAACCAGGGCCAGGTAAAAACAAGGGCTGGTTTTATAGCCCGGGTAAGCGGCAGCAGGAGCTTTCCCTGGCGGATCATTGCCGTAGCCGATAACGAGGAAGCGCTGATCAGCAATAATATGGTATACCTGCTGGCATCGCCGCAGGCACCCGCAGCCGATTTTTCCTGGGTAAAACCGGGGGTGGTGCTGTTCGACTGGTGGGCAAAGAACAATATCTATGGCGTGGATTTTAAATCGGGCATCAATACGGCCACCGCTAAATACTTTATCGATTTTTGTGCGGCGCATGGATTCCGGTATTTTTTATTCGATGATGGCTGGTGCCCCAAGGAAAATATCTTAAAGGAAGTGCCGGAGCTGAACATGCCCGAGGTGGTGGCCTATGCCAAAACAAAAGGTGTCGGCATCCTGCTTTGGGTGATCTGGAGCTCGATGGAAAAACAGATGGACGCGGCTTTTGACCTGTATGCGCAGTGGGGCATCAGGGGGATCAAAATGGATTTTATGAACCGGGATGATCAGCCGATGGTGGCCTTTTATGAAAAGGTAGCCCGAAAAGCTGCCGAAAAAAAGATGCTGGTCAACTTTCACGGGGCCTATAAGCCCTGCGGGCTCCGGCGGCAATACCCCAATGTGCTTACCCGTGAGGCGCTGATCGAATTTGAATACAATGGCTGGACCCGCCTGGACAATCCTGTACACCATAATCTGCTGCCTTATATCCGTATGTTTACCGGGCCCATGGATTATATACCCGGCACCATGCGGAATGCCACCCGTGAAAATTTCCGTACCCTGGGCGATTACCCGATGATGGAAGGAACCCGGGCCCATTCCATGGCATTGTTCGTGATCCTCAACAGCCCCATGACCATGCTGCCGGATGCACCCTCCGACTATGAGCGGGAGAAGGAATGTACGGACTTCCTGGCCCGTATACCGGTTACCTGGGATGAAACACGGCTGCTTGCCGGGAAGATCGGGCAGTATACGGCGTTGGCCAGGCGCAATGGCAACAACTGGTTTGTGGGCGCTATAACAGATACCCTGGCACGCAACCTGGAGCTGAAAATGGATTTCCTGCCGCCCGGGAGCTATAAGATCACCATTATCAGAGACGGTATCAATGCAGATAAAAGGGCGGAAGACTATCTGCGCACCGAAACGGTTATGGAGGCCGGCAGTACACTGAAATTAGACCTGGCACCCGGCGGTGGATGGGTGGCCCGGATCGAACCTTTATAAATAAATAGCATGTTGATAAAACGAACGCTGATGATACTATTGCTTGCTGCGGCAGCACTGGGAAGGCCGCCGGCCATCATGGCACAGGAAACCCCGTTCCGCTTCCGGCACGATTATGCCCATACGCTGGTCATGAAAATGTTCCTGGCAAAGCCGGACGGCAAAGGTGGAAGTGAGGTCAATATGAATTTTGAACAGGCATTGGCCCTGGTAAAAGAAGTAGATGCACTTACCCTGCAGATGCCCAAGATCATTTACCTGGTGGGGGCCACCTATAACGGGCATGATGATCAGTACCCGGCCTTCTTCGAGATCAACAGAAGCCTGAAACGGCCGCAGGATACAAACGCCGTCCAGAGCCTGGTATGGCTGATGGAGGAAGCCCGTAAATACCATACCACGGTAAGCCTGCACATCAATATGACCGAAGCATATGACAACAGTCCCCTGTGGCCCGTTTATAAAGCGCAGGACCTGATTTCGCGGAATGCGGATGGCAGCCTGATGGTAACGGGCAATTATAATAATCATAAGGCCTACCAGGTCAATTACCGCAACGAGTGGAACAAGGGCTATGCGCAGCTGCGGATCGATTCTTTGTTAACACTGCTGCCCCAGCTGAAAGAGGCCGGTACCATCCACATTGATGCGTGGATCGCACGGGAAAACAAAGGCGCTTATGAAAGCCTGGTGACGGAGGCCGCTTATCAGAAAAAGATCGCGGCATACTGGATCAGCAAAGGGATCGATCCCACCAGCGAATGGGCCATGGATTATATGACGGGGCTGATCCCTTACTACTGGCATTTTAATCACCGCACGCAGGATGATTTTCTGAAAGTACCTGCGGGGCTGGTCACCGGCGGGCATTTTAATCCGGACCTGAAACAAAGTGATTTCGGGCTCGAATTCTTATTTGGCACCAGCATGTACGGAGAGAACCTTTTTCCCGGGGCGCTCAGCCATAACCGGGACGTCAACTGGCAGGCGGCATTCTGCAGGGATTTTTACCTCAATACCATACAGTATGATTACCTCAACCGGCTGCAACGGCTGCGTGTGGAAGGTGACGGCAATAACCGGGTGGCGTATTTCTCCAATGACGTAAGAGTATCGCTGGGCGACAGCACGGTATACGAAGGGCAGCGAAAACTCCGCACCGGAAGCACGGTTTGTTTCCCCGCAGGCTGGCGCAGCGACAACAGCCTGGCAGCATTTAGTCTTCCCGGCACTGTGCTTACCTGCCAGGTGCCCGGCAGCTGGCAGGGGGTGCGCCGTGCAGCGGTTTTGACCGTGGAAGGCACCGGGTTAAAAAAGTGGAAGACCATCCAGGTAAAAGCACAACAGATTTCTTTAAGATTACAACCCGGCATACCGGTGCTGCTGGTGCCGGAAAAATGAAGACCATGAAAAAAAGCTTTCTTTACATACCGTTGTTGCTGTTAGGAACGCTGAAACCCGGTGCGCAGCCTGCTGCGCAGCAAATGGTCTCTGCAGCCGACTTCGGCGCCCTGCCCAATGACACGGTCAATGACCGCACTGCCCTGCAAAGGGCCATTGATTATTGTAAACAAAAAAAGATCCGAACACTCCGCATCCCGCCGGGCCGGTACCGCATTGCAGATACCGCGGCTACCAGGCTGATGCATGATGCGCTCAGCGGCCGGCTGGGCCGCAATCCACAGGACGTGGTGTTTAAACCTTATTTCCCTTACGTGAGCGGACTGCGTTTTCAAAATATTGCAGGCCTTACCGTAGAAGCAGCAGGCGCGTTCCTTATGGCGGAGGGCTGGATGGAGCCGGTAACCATCGAAGGATGCCAGCATCTGACCATCAGGGGGCTTACCATCGATTATACCAACCCTCCACACAGTGAGGGACGGATCATTAAAACCGGGACTGGTTTTTTTGATGTAAAATTACCGCCCGGGTATGATATATCCGGGCCCTTGCTCATCACCCGTATCATGTACTGGGACCCGGTCCGTAACCGGTTGCTGGGAAACCCCTTGTATTTTCCGCAAAAGCAGGAATGGATCGCGCCGGATGTACTAAGGATCGGTTCCGGTGCGGCCGGCATCTTATCGGGATTCATCGCGCTGATGAATCACAGCATGCATTTTCGTCCGGCCATTTTGATCCAATCCGCCGCCAATACGGTATTGGAGCGGGTTACCATCCATGCACAACCGGGGATGGGCATTGTAGGCAACCGGTCAGAAAACATCATAATGAACGGCCTGCGGATCGTACCCCGTGCAGGTAATTATGAGTCTACCAATACGGATGCCACACATTTTACTTCCTGTAAAGGCCTCATCCGTTTTAATGGTTGTTCCTTTGAGGGGCAGGGCGATGATGCCACCAATGTGCATGGTTATTATCATGATATTACAGCGCAGGTGGCTCCCAAAACCTATACGCTGCAGCTCGATAAGGAATTTACCACGCACGCCGCGGTGCTTGATTACCCCGATGCCGGCGATATGCTGGAGCTGGTTTCAAAACAGACATTGCAGGTGGCGGGCCGTTACCGGGTAGTCAGAACGGATACGTTCCCCATGCTTTGGAAGTCGCAGGTACAGTTGAACAGGGCATTGCCGGAGGATATCGGCAATTATTATCTCATTAATATAAGCCGCCTGCCGCGACTGGAATTTGTGAACTCCAATGTAAGCAGCCACCTGGCCCGGGCGGTACTGGTGAAGACCCGGAGTGTTTTAATAGAGAACAATATTTTTCGTGAAACAACGGGTACCGCCGTGCATGTGGGAGCGGAGGGCGATTGGCGCGAGGGACCGGGTGCTGCAGATATCATCATCCGCAATAACCGGTTTATCCGTTGCGGGCGCGGCGATGGGGCCAATGGTGCGGCCACCGCTATTGCCATTAATGTAAAAGCGCCGGATGCCACCGCGCCGGGCATTCATAAAAATATAATCATTGAAGGAAACATCATTGAAGGGGAACCGGGGTATTCCCAAAATGGTATTTTCATTTCCGGGGCGGAAAATGTAAGGGTAAGCGGCAATGAATTTGCCCATTGTAATGCTCCCTGGAATGTGCAGCATTCAAAGCGGGTTTGCTTCCTTGACAATTATCAACGAACTGAACGTATAAAAGATGAAACGATTGAGTAAGATCATAACCTTATTATTTTTTATGGGGCTTTGTCTGGTGGTCCGTAGCCAGGAAGCGGCGGATACCCTGCAGATCGTGCACAAGCCGGTACGGCAGCAGATCCGCTGGCATTACCGGTATGATCAGACGCTGGTGCTGAAGCTGATGCTGTCGCAGGCCCTTTTTGATGGCCCGTATAAAAGAAAGGACAACGGCAAAAGCGAAGTGTTCCTGGATTTCGCCGCGGCGCTGGAAGTGATCAAACGCATAGACCGGCTAACGCTGGGCATTCCGAAGATCATTTACCTGGCGGGCTGGCAATACAACGGGCACGACAGTAAGTACCCTGCCTGGTTTGAAGTGAACCCGGGACTGAAACGTGCGCAGGATCCGGATGCGCTTACCAGCCTGAAATGGCTGATGCAGGAGGCGCGCAGGTATCATACCACCGTAAGCGTTCATATCAATATGTTTGATGCGTATGAAGACAGTCCGCTTTGGAACGAATACCTGGCCAAGGACATCATTGCAAAGCACAAAGATGGTACAGTGCTGAGGGCGGAATGGGGCAGTCCCATCAGCTATGCCCAGGAGTGGAAGACAGGGATGGCACAAAAACGGATCGACCGTCTTTGCCGGATGTTGCCCCTGCAGAAGGCAGGTACGGTTCATATCGATGCCTTCCATACCAGCCCCCCGGTGCCTGAAACCGGTGCAGACGGGAAGCAGCGGATCAACCTGGAACTGAAACCCATCAGCCCTTACCTGTCCTTTACGGTTGCCGATGAAGCAGCAGCACAAAAGAAAATCTTCCGCTACTGGGCCGGAAAGGGAATCGATGTGACCAGTGAGGGCGTTGATTTCTTGCGTCCCACCTCCTTTGAGGGGTATCAGCCGATGGCCTGGTGGGTAGGAGGCGGATCTTCGTTTTACACAAACTGGCCTTCGTCCCTGTATACGGGTGGTGCAGATCGCAGCGAATGGGGCAGGCTGTTTGGTACCAGCATGCATGGGGAAGACCTCGTTAAAAAAGACAAAGAAGGACTTACGGGGTTTAAAGAAGATTTTTGCACGCATACATTAGTCTGGTATTATCTGAACAGGCTGAAACGGCAACAGCTGATCCGGAACGGGGAGCGGAAAGAAGTACGGTTTTCCAACGGGGTGCGCACCATCCTGGACGGCGGTCAGTTCCGGCTGGAAAAGAACGGCGGGACCCTTGTGGATAATGGAGATATATTGTTGCCGGCATTGTGGGTGGATGACAACACCTGGATCGCCTACAGCCGCGAGGGATACCGGAACAGGGAATGGGCGCTGCCGGAGGGCCTCAGCCGGTTTGCGGAGTTAAAGGTATATACGGTTTCTACAGATGGTAAAACAAAATTACAGCCGGTTCCTGTACGTTCCGGTAAGCTGGTGCTTTCACTGGAAAAGGACCAGATGCTGGTACTTACGCGATAACATGGCGCCGATGGGTATAGCAGTGCTGCGCATGTAATTTGTGTTGGAGCGTAGGGGGAGGGCATGCACGATGCCGGTGCGGTGATGGCCGGTTTTTCAGCGGCGCCCTGAAGATGCCATCCCGGTTGATCGTATGGGGGCAGGTTAAGCGGGCAGAAAGAGGCATCGTCTCGCCTTTATGTACCAACAGCAATCCCCGGCTCGTTGTAAAAGTCTGCAACGAAACCCGGAGCACCATAGATCCGGATCATAAAAGAAATAAACAGGTCAATGCGCATAAATAAAAAAAACAGCCGCTGCTTTGTGATGCTCTATACATGCATCTTAACGATAGGTACATTGGGTAATGCACAAACGGCCGTACCAGGTGATGCCGTCATTGACCTGGCTGGTTACGGGGCCCGGCCCAACAGTTTTGAGAATGCAGCCCCGGCGGTTGTAAAAGCCTTGGAAGCCTGCCGGGGCAAAACAAACGCAACCCTGCGACTGCCGGGCGGCCGCATCGACCTCTGGCCGGATGGGGCTTTTAAAAGGGAACTCTATGTGTCCAACGATACCGAGTCGGACAGCCTGTCTAAAGTAAAACATATCGGCTTTCTGCTGGATGGTATGGCCGGCCTCACTATCGAGGGCAACAATACCCTGGTGGTGCTGCATGGCAAAATGGTTTCCTTTGCCTTCATCAACAGCAGGGATGTCACACTGCGCAATATCGCTTTTGATTACGAGCGGCCAACCATGAGTGAAGTGAGAGTGGCCTCGGTAAATGACAGTGCTGCTGTACTGGCGGTTCACCCGGACAGCCGGTACCAGGTCCGGGATGGCCGGCTGGTCTTTTATGGCGAAGGGTGGAAGACCAACAGGTTTCATACAATCCGGTTCAGCCCTGCTACGTCGGCCATGTATTACAGTTCATTCCAGCCTTTTTTAAAAGCAGCGGTAAAAGAAACCGCCCCTTTTCAGCTGGCTTTTTCGGGTGACTTCCGTAAACGGGATTTCAGCAAGGATGATGTGCTTACCTTCCGGGACCCGTACCGCGATAATTGCGGGGGCTTTATCTGGCTGAGTAAAAACATCCGGCTGGAGGGGGTGCAGATGCATTATATGCACGGACTGGGCATCGTATCACAGTTTTCGGAGAACATCAGCTTCCGGCGGGTGAGCGTAAAGCCCCGCGAAGATTCGGGGAGGATCATTGCTGCCTTTGCCGATGCTTTTCATTTTTCTGGTTGCAAAGGGACGATCCTGATCGATAGCTGTGTTGCTTCCGGTTTACATGATGACCCCGTAAATGTGCACGGCACTCATTTAAAGATCACGGAAAAGATCGATGACCGGCATGTAAAACTGCAGTTCATGCATCACCAGACCTATGGGTTTGCTGCATTTTTTGCGGGCGACAGTATCGCCTTTATTGACCCCGGAACCTTGCAGGAAATGGGGTATGCGCGGATCCGGAAGGCGGTGCTGGTCAATAAAAAAGAAATGGTGGCGGAGCTGGACCGGCCGGTACCGGGGGCCGCAGGTCCGGGGCTTTGTATAGAAAATCTTACCTGGACGCCTTCTGTAGAGATCCGGAACTCGTTGTTTGAACGCACCAATACCCGGGGTGTGCTCATCACTACCCGAAGGAAAGTGGTGATCGAAAACAATGTATTCAGGCGTACCGGTATGCATGCGATCCTGATCGCTGATGATGCAGCAAGCTGGTACGAATCCGGCCCGGTCCGGGATGTAACGATCCGGAACAATACCTTCGAATCCTGCGGGTATAACCAGGCTCCGGGATCTTATGTAATTGCCCTGCTGCCCGAAAATCATCAGCGCGCTCCCGTCTATTATGTACACCGCAATATCACCATCACCGGTAATACATTTGATCTGATGGATGCGCCGGTGCTCATTGCCAAAAGTGTTGCAGGGCTGGTTTTTAATGCGAACCGTATAAAAAGGGGAGCGGGCGGCGGAGCCCTGTTGAAACAGCCGGCCTTTGAACTGCGCGATTGTAAAAATATTTCCATAAAAAAGAATACAACGGATCTGCCATGGCCGGTTCAGGTGCATATCACAGCTACCGACCGTAAAACGGTGCAAACGGATCTTCATATAACGACCCCATGATGAAAAAATTACTGTTGCTTATTGTATGGTGGCCCTTTGCGGGGAATGGGTACAGCCAGGAGCATACCTACGGTGTGCCGGAAGTGCCCTGGCCCGAAACCCTGGGCAACCACAGGGCGGTTGTTGAATGCCCGGTACAGGGACTGGCCCATGTAAAGTTATTCTGGCGGCGGCATGATGCTGCGCCCGAGCAAAAACGGTTGCTGATCCTGGCGGCAAACGGGGATACGGTGCGGCATATTTATCGTATTACAGTAAACAAAGAAATGGCCGAGTTCGTATTTGAACCGGTAAACGGCAGGGGAACCTATTATGTATATTACCTGCCCTGGAAGGGGCGTAAGGAAAACGGCTGGTTTGCGGGGGATTATTTAAAGCCGGAAACTGCGCCGGACCCCGCCTGGATGCAGCGTCAGGGTCTTCCGGCATCTGCTGCGCAGTTGCTGTTGTCAAAAGTAAGCCGGCTGGAAGCCCGTACGGACTTTGATCGTTTTTATCCCATGGAAGTAACGGCCACAGCAGCAGAGCTGCGCACCCTGATGGCAAGGTATCCTCAGAAAATGATCCTGTTCCCGGAAGACCGGCGGTTCCCCGTAAAAATGAAATCCGATCTGCCTTATAGATGGATCCGGTATGGTCCGGCGGCGGCATTTTCCGGAACCGCACAGCGCAATGAGTACTACACGTTCCAGGTGGGCGTATTTGCAGCGGGTGGGCCTCTGAAAGATCTGAAAGTCCGCTTTGGTAAAACACCGTTCCCGGTTACCTGTTTTAATACCGGCGGCAGGGACTCCAGGGGTGTTGCTTTTACCAAAACCCTGGATGTGGCAGAAGGAACCGTGCAGCCGCTGTGGCTGGGGGTGGATGTTCCGGCAACTGCAAAACCGGGAAGGTATACGTTTACCGTTTCCGTTTCTGCAGAAGGAGTGCCGGAACAGCGGGTTCCCGTGACGCTGCAGGTAGACAATAAAATGATTGCAGAACGGGGCGATCATGAGCTGTGGCGGCATAGCCGGCTGCGCTGGCTGAATTCCACCCTTGGGATCGATGATGCTGTGGTAGCTCCTTATACCGCACTGAAGCGGAATCAATATACCATCACCGGAAGTACGGCAGCCGTGACCGTTGGCCCGATGGGATTACCGGAATCGATCCGCACCTTCGGTGCAGGGTTGCTGGCGGCCCCGGTAAATTTTATCGTGGAAACCAGTGAAGGCGTTGAAAAATGGAATACAGGACGACCGGAGTTTATTAAAGAAACCGGCGGCCTTATCCGCTGGAAAGCCCGGGCCTCGAATCAACGGTTTACGCTGGTTTGTACCGGAAGCATGGAGGCCGATGGCTATATGCGGTTTCATATAACCGTATCCGGTCATGTGCCGGTATCTATAAAGGACATCCGGCTGCAGTTGCCGGTGCAAAAGGCGATCAGTAAGTATTTTATGGGAATGGGGTTGCCCGGGTGCGAGACCCCGGCGGTATACAACTGGAAATGGAAAGGTCCGCAGGACGCCTTCTGGACCGGGGATGTGCATGCCGGTATCTTTTGCGAACTACGGGGCGCCCGTTACAGTGGTCCGTTGCTGAACCTGTACCATCCGCCTCCGCCGCCTGCCTGGTACAACCAGGATAAGGGCGGCTTTTCTTTGCATCAGCAGGGAGCCGTGCGGTACGCAACCGCTTACAGCGGTGATCGGATGCTGGATGCTGCAGATACGCTCCGGTTTGAATTTGCCCTGCTGCCTACCCCGGTAAAGCAGGCCGATACCCGGTCGCAGTTTACGGACCGGTATTACCACAATGGCAGCGATCCGTTGCCACATGAGGCCGATCTTAAAACGGGGATCAGGATTTTTAATGTGCATCATGCCAATGCGATCAATCCTTATATCAATTATCCCTTTCTTACGGTTGATACCATCCGTGCCGTAACCAATACCTGGCACAAAAAAGGACTGAAAGTAAAACTGTACTATACCACCCGGGAGCTCACCAACCAGGTGCCGGAGCTTTGGGCATTAAGGAGCCTGGGCAATGAAGTTCTGGCAGATGGCAGGGGTGGTGGCTATGTATGGCTGCGCGAGCACCTGGTGGATCATTACGATCCGCAATGGTTTACAACCATCGGCGGCTATGAGCGTTCCGATGCAGCCCTGCTCACCAGCGGCGACAGCCGCTGGTATAACTATTATATTGAAGGGCTGCGCTGGCTGGTAAAGTATACCGGTATTGACGGTTTGTACCTGGATGATGTATCGTACGACCGGGACCTGCTCAAACGGATGCGCAAGGTGATGGACCAGGTAAGGCCCGGTTGTATCATTGACCTGCATTCCAATACCGGTTTTTCAAAAGGTCCGGCTACGCAGTATACAGAGTTTTTCCCTTATATCAACAAGCTGTGGTTTGGCGAAAGTTTCCAGTATCATAAAATGCCGCCGGCCAACTGGCTGGTAGAAGTATCCGGTCTGCCATTTGGGCTGATGGGCGATATGCTGCATGGCGGAGGCAATCCCTGGCGGGGAATGGTGTACGGAATGACGGTGCGTTATCCCTGGTATACAGAGGGCGTGAATTGTGATCCGCGGGATATCTGGAAGGTATGGGATGATTTTGGCATTGCAGATGCAAAAATGACCGGCTACTGGGAAAAGGCCCCGGTGGTAACCACAGATAACCCGGCAGTGCTGGCCACAGCCTACAGCAGGAATGACCGTTTATTGATAGCGGTTGCCAGCTGGGCAACAGATACAGCGGTTGTAAAATTGAACATCGACTGGAAGCGGATTGGCTGGTCTCCACGGGGTGGTTCCGTAAAAGCCCCCCTGATCCCCGGTTTTCAGCCGGCACAGAAATTTGAAAAGGACCAACGCATACCCGTAGCCCCGCAAAAGGGCTGGTTGCTCATTATCGATCAATAACCAGGAGCAGATTCAATAAAATGAAATGAAAAGAGTTGTTTTTTTATGCTTGTTAGGAATGCTCCCGGGCTTTATAGAGGCTCAGGATGCAGACTGGCGTCATATTTCGGGTGCTTTTTATGACTGGACGAAAACCGGTAAACCGGAAACGCCCTATGCCCATGATTATGGGCAAACACTGGTGATGCACCTCATGCTGGCTACACCCAATGGCAAAGGGGGCTCCTATGTACGGCGTAATTTTGAAGAAGTGTATACGCTCGTTAAACAGGTGGATGCCATTACCCGTCATGTGCCCAAGATCATTTACCTGGTGGGCTGGCAGTATAACGGGCACGATGACCGGTACCCCGCATGGCACCAGGTGAATGATGCGCTGAAAAGACCCGGGGACAGCACGGGACGGCAATCGCTGATCTGGCTGTTTAACGCATGTAAAAAATACAATACGACGATCAGCGTACATGTGAATATGGCCGATGCCTATCAGAACAGTCCCCTATGGGACACCTACCGGAACGAGGGCCTGATTGCAAGGTTGAAGGATGGCGCACTCATGAAGATCGGTGCCTACAACGGCTTGGATGCCTACCAGGTTTGCGCCCGGCAGGAATGGGAAAAAGGCTATGCAGTAAAACGGATCAACGAGCTGCTTACCTTGCTGCCTTTTCTGAAGGAGGCAAAAACCCTGCTGCTGGACGCCTACTTTTCGCGGGGGAATCCTTATCTGAACATTTCCCGGGAAGAAGAAGAAAGCTACCAGCGCCGTGTGATCCGGTACTTTAAAACCCTTGGACTTGATGTGGCCCAGGAAAGTTACCTGCGCCTTCGGGAGGGATACGATCATTTTACCGGCCTGTCGCCCTGGTTTACCTGGTTCGATCAAACAGAGAGCGGATATATGCATACGCCGGCATCGGTGGCCACGGGTGGGGGGCCGTTCCTGTTTATCCGGCAATTTCCCAGGCAGGCAGCTGAAGAAATGCAGCTGGGCTTCCTGTTTGGTATGAGTACCCGCGGGGAGGATTGTTTTAACGACCTGGAGGATGATTTTCGTACCATTGTGCACTGGCAGGAGGCGTTTGGATACGAGTTCTATACCGGCACCCTGCCGTATATATACCTGAACCGCTATCGCCGGGAACAGCTGCAGGGCACGGGATTGCAACGGGTTGCCCGTTATAGCAACGGGCTTACTGTAAGTCTGAAGGATTCACAGATCACCCACTATGATGTGATACTCCGCAAAGGGAACAACCTGTTTGTACCGGCAGTGTGGCTTAAGGAACGGGAAGTGATCGCCTATAGCCGGGACGGGTACCGCTCGGTAACATGGACGTTGCCGAGTGACTGGTCGGATGTGAAAAATGCGGAGCTGTTCCGGGTCGATACATCGGGGGCCCGGTTCTTAAAGCGCGTGCCGGTTGTGAACCGCCGCATCCGGCTATCGCTTTTAAAAGGGGAAGCGATCGTGGTGCGGCCCCAACGGTCATGATCAGGGAGCACAAAATCATCAGGAGACTGGGGATCGCTGAATGGATGGTATTGTTTTTCCCGGTGAAGATTCATATAACAATTAAATAAAACCAAACGGGGTGAAAAAGTATTTTTTGTTTGCACAGTTGTTCCTTTTCCTTTCAGCCGGGGTCTTATATGGCCAGGCACAGGTGTATGAAATAGATGCATCGGAAACAGTAACGAAAGCACCACAGTCCATCCCTTTTTCGGGTACGGATCCGCAGGGGGTAAGCCTTGCCGCCACTAACCGGTATTTCCTGAAAAATGGCCGGCCCTGGTTCCCGCTGATGGGCGAAATGCATTACAACCGGGTACCACCGCAGGATTGGGAAAGTGGGATTCTGAAGATGAAGAATGCCGGCCTTTCCATTGTAGCCACCTATATTTTCTGGAACGAACATGAAACCGCCCCCGGTGTGTGGGACTGGAAGGGGAATCGCGATCTGCGAAAATTTGTGGAACTATGTGCAAAGCATCAGATGTATGTATGGCTGCGGATCGGGCCCTGGGCTCACGGTGAGCAGCTCCATGGCGGCCATCCCGAATGGATTGCAAAAATGCCCGGGAAACGGAGCAATGACCCGGCATACATCGCTGCTGCCGCAACATTGTTCGGCCAGATAGGCGCGCAGGCAAAGGGTCTTTTTTTTAAGGAAGGCGGCCCTGTTATTGGGATACAGCTTGAAAACGAATATGCCGGCGGCCAGGCAGCGCATATTTCAAAGCTGAAGGAGATGGCGCTGGCCTCCGGCATGCATCCCGTATTTTGGTCGGTAACGGCCAATACCGTCTTTGACCAGGAAAAGATGGAAGTGATCCCTTTGCAGGGCTCTTACTGTTACCGGGGCTGGGAAAAAGGAGGCGGCGGCCCAACCGCAGATTTTTTATATGGTGATGATCAGTGGATCATGACCGATGCGCTGGGAAAGCTGTATTATGATATGAACCGCTTTCCGCGCGGCCTGTGCGAGCAGGGCGCCGGCAGCCAGATGACCTATCAAAACCGTTTTGTAGTGGCGCCAGAGGTGGAAGAAGCACATCTTCAGAACCAGCTGGGGCGTGGTATGAATATGATCGGCTACTATATGTTTCATGGCGGTACACAAACGCCGGGCTTAAAGGAACCGGGGCTTCCTGAAAGCTACGATTTTCAGGCGCCTGTCGGTGAGTTCGGGATCATTCGTCCCTCTTATAAATATCTGAAGGTACTGCACTGCTTCATCAATGATTTTGGCAGCCTGCTGGCTGCTATGCCGCAGGTGGAGCCTGCAAACCCTGTGCGGGACGTACACAATACCCGGAACCTGCGGTATATCGTTCGTGTAAAGGATAACAGCGGCTTCCTGTTCCTGAACAATACCCAGGTACGCATCCCCATGCCGGACAGGGATATAACGGTAGCTGTGAAATTAAAAGGTGAAACGATTCATTATCCTTCCGTTTTTTTAAAAGGCCAGACCAACCTGCTGCTTCCCTTCAATTTAAAAGTAAATGACGTGTTGATAAAATATGCCACGGCGCAACCCCTGGCAAAGATAGAGGACGGTACTGCCACTACCTTGTTTTTTATGAAACCGGAAGGCGTTAACCCGGTAATAGCAATCGATGCTGCCACTTTAAAAACAAAAAAAAGCGCAGGCCCGGAGATACGGAAACTGGAGCCTGGTGTACCTTTGCGCCTGACCGGTAAAACAGGAAAGCGGTTGGTGATCATCACGCTTACGCGCAGGGAAGCTGAAAATAGCTGGCGTACGACTGTGAAAGGGAAAGAGGTATTGGTGATCACGGGTGCAGATCTTATCAGTGACGGCCGGCATATACAATTGCAGCAGGCGGGTAGTAACCGTTTCCATTTTAAGATCTATCCGGAGAGCGTTGCTTCTATGGTAGCAGGGGGCGTTGTTACAGCCGGTAAACGGGGGTTGTTTGCAGCATACGGCATTACAGTGCCGGCCTACAAGCCCGGGATAAGGGTGGATATACAAAAGGGGAATGCAACGATTCAGCTGCCGGAATCACTGCCGCGCCAGGTCAATGATGTATGGCTTAAAATAAAATATGCTGGCGGCAGTGCTGTTGCGCGCCGGGATGGAATGGTATTAACAGATCATGTCTTTAACGGGGAACCCTGGCTGCTTGGTACAAAAAATTATTCAGGCGGGGGCGCGGTGCAATTGACGGTGCAGGAGTGGAAGGAGGATATTACGGGCGTGGATCCGGACCGCGTACAGGATATAAAGGCAAAAGGCGCAGTGATCGAAAAGGTAGAAGTGGTACCGCAGTACAAAGTTGACATCGGTTTATAGCCCTGCGCCTTGTCCGCATTTTAGATAAAGTGCAAAATGCACTAAGATTGCAATAAGTTCGCAGGGGATCAATAGCGTTATAGTCCTGGCGTATGCCTTGCGGGATCATCGCGGGCTTCGCGTTCAGTGGGCAGGAGAAATATTTCAGTGGCCAATAAAAGGATCTAAACTTTTTAAAATATGATAAGAACAATGCGTGTTTACGGTACCTTATTGGGGCTTGTATTTTTGCAGTGCGTGCAGGCACAAACACCCGATGCATTGAAGTTGTGGTATACAAAACCGGCGGAGGCTTTTGAGGAGGCCCTGCCGGTTGGCAACGGGAGGCTGGGAGCCATGGTATACGGTGGTGTGCCGGAAGAAAGGCTTTCGCTGAACGAAGCAACGCTTTGGGCCGGCCGGCCTTTACGCGCCGATACCATTAACCCGGCCGCATATAAATACCTGCAGCCGGTACGGGATGCCCTGTTTAACGAAGATTATAGAAGTGCTGATTCCCTGGTGCGGCGGATGCAGGGGCCGTTTACCGAATCCTATGCGCCGCTGGGAAGCCTTAATTTTAAATTTAGTGAGGAGGGAACGGTTACGGACTACCGCCGGGAGCTGGATCTTCGGCGGGCTGTTGCAAAAACCAGCTATACCATAAACGGTACAGTTTATACGCGCGAGGTCTTTGCCTCTTACCCGGACCAGGTTATTGTGATGCGGCTAACTGCAAAAGGGAGCAACAGGCTCAGCTTTTCCTGCCGCTTTAGTAGTAAAATAAAGGCCGGCAGTTCCATTCAGAACGGAATGCTGCAACTGAATGGCTGGGCACCCATTCATGCAGAGCCCAATTACCGGGGAGACATAAAGAATGCGATCGTTTATGACACGGTTAATGCCATGCGTTTTAATGCCTCCTTAAAGCTGCTGAAGAATGATGGCGCACAGCAATGGTCCGATACGGTTTTGCAGGTGCGCAATGCTACCGAGGTGGTCTTGCTGCTGTCGATGGCCACCAGCTATAATGGGTTTGACAAAAATCCAGGTACAGAGGGGCGTAATGAAAAAGCGCTGGCTGCAGCCAGTCTTGCAAAAGCGTCTGCTAAAAATTATGCATCGCTGCTGACGGCGCATACCAATGACTTCCGTAAGTATTTTGACCGCGTTTCGCTGTACCTGGGCGACGCAGAAAATGAAAAATTGCCGACCATTGAGCGGCTGAACCGTTTTGCTGCCGGTAACACGGATAACAGCCTTATTGCGTTGTTTTACCAGTTTAGCCGGTATCTGCTGATCAGCTCCTCCAGGCCCGGTGGCCAGCCGGCCAACCTGCAGGGGATCTGGAATGAGCTTACCCGCCCGCCCTGGAGCAGCAACTATACTACCAACATCAATGCGGAAATGAACTACTGGGGCGTCGAAACCGGCAACCTTAGTGAGCTGCATCAGCCGTTGTTCGATTTTATGAAACGGCTGGCAAAGAACGGCGCGGCTACTGCCCGTAATTTTTATAATGCCGGTGGCTGGGTATGCCATCACAATACGGATATCTGGGGGCTTAGCAACCCGGTAGGTGATTATGGCCAGGGTGCTCCCTGCTGGGCCAACTGGCCCATGGGCGGGGTTTGGCTGAGCACCCATTTGTGGGAGCACTATGCGTTTACAAGGGACCGGGTTTTTCTGCAGCAACAGGCCTACCCGCTGATGAAAGGCGCTGTTCAGTTTTGCCTGGATTTTTTAACTGCTGATAAGAAAGGGTACCTGGTTACGGCGCCCTCTACCTCACCGGAGAATGTTTATATTACCGACCAGGGCTACCACGGGCAAACACTATACGGCAGTACGGCCGACCTGGCCATGATCCGGGAATTGCTGAACGGCTACTTACAGGCAGCGCAGCTCCTGGAGATGGATGCAGGCCTGCAAAACCGGGTAAGAGGGGCGCTTGCAAAACTATATCCCTACCAGGTAGGCCGGGAGGGCAACCTGCAGGAATGGTACCACGATTGGAAAGATGAGGATCCCAGGCACCGGCACCTGTCGCATTTATTTGGAGCCTACCCCGGAAGCACGATCACCACCTCCCAAACTCCGGAGCTGGCTGCCGCTGTCCGGCAATCGCTCAGGGTACGCACCAACGATGGCACCGGCTGGGCTATCACCTGGCGCATAGCTTTGTGGGCCCGTTTGCAGAACGCAGAACGTGCTTATGATGCGGTGAAGAAATTAATGCACTATGTGGGTAAGGATGCGTCTGTAAAAATGGGCGGTGGCGGTGTTTACAGCAACCTGTTTGGGGCGCATCCGCCGTTCCAGATCGATGGCAATTTTGGTGGCGGGGCGGCCATTGCCGAAATGTTGCTGCAAAGCCACCAGGGGTATACGGAGTTGCTGCCGGCATTGCCGGACGAATGGGCCGATGGGGAAGTAAAGGGCCTGGTGGCAAGAGGTGGGTTTGTGGTGAACATGAAATGGAACGATAAAAAACTGGTCAGCGCCAGCCTTTTTTCAAGAAACGGCGGCCCCTGTATGATCCGGTATGGCGCTGCAGAGAAACGGCTTCAGACGATCGCCGGTAAAACGTACCCGCTGGTGTTTTAGCATGGACGGGGTTTGAGCCGTGTTTCACTGCTCATGGATCATTTTTTTGTTTGAGTTCAGGGTTTAAAGTTTCACGTCAGATCCGTGTTTCACCCCTCGAAGATCACAGGAGGGGGCCTGGTTTAACGTGGCGGAACATTGTTGAATATTGTTTAAAGGATCCTGATAACGGACTGCTGAAGACTGAAAACTGCCCGTTGCCTACTTCAGGTATTGCTTCAGATCGCGCTCCACATCCCGTTTTTTGATGCTCTCGCGTTTGTCGTAGAGTTTTTTTCCTTTGGCCAGGCCGATCTCAATTTTGATCAGGCGGTTTTCGTTAAGGAAAATACGTAAGGGGATAAGTGTATATCCTTTCTCTTTTAGTTTGGCTTCGATCTTCTTGATCTCCCGTTTCTGGAGCAGTAACTTCCTGTCGCGGTCCGGGTTGTGATTATTGACCGTACCATGAGAATAGGGGGAGATGTGCAGGCTCTTAAGCCAGATCTCTCCCTGGTGAATGATGCAGTAACTATCATTAAAGCTGGCCTTACCTTCCCGCAGGGATTTTACTTCGGTACCCAGCAAGGCAACGCCGGCCTGGTAGGTAGCATCTATAAAATACTCGTAGTATGCGGAACGGTTCTTTATGGAGAGTTGGTTGGCCAACGGAGTTTAATGTTTAAGGTTTGAAGTTCCAGGCTTAAAAGCTGATGCGTTTAAACGTTGTTGTAACTGATGATTCCGGCTGCCCCATGCACCGGCGTATAAGTGTGCGACGCAACGGGGCTGATGCCTGACCGGATGCCCGGCCCAAAATTAATTTTTAAAATGCCGGAGAACGGTAGCCAGCTTATGCTTCAGGTCTTTCCGGTTCACAATAAAGTCCAGGAACCCATGCTCGAGTAAGAACTCACTGCGCTGAAAGCCTTCCGGGAGATCTTTTTTGATGGTTTCTTTGATCACGCGGGGACCGGCAAAGCCGATAAGGGCGCCCGGTTCTGCGATGTTCAGATCGCCCAGCATACCAAAAGATGCCGTAATGCCCCCAAAGGAAGGATCGGTTAAGAACGAGATGTAAGGAAGTTGTGCATCTGTAAGCTGGGAAAGCTTGCCGCTGGTTTTGGCCAGCTGCATCAGGGAGAACGCGCTCTCCATCATACGGGCGCCTCCGCTCTTGCAAATACACATAAAAGGCAGCCGGTGCCGGATGCAATGGTCTACGGCCCTTGCAAATTTTTCTCCTGCCACGCTCCCCAGGGATCCCCCGATGAAAGCAAAATCCATGGCGGCGATCACAATTCCTTCGCCCTCTACTTTTCCAACAGCCACCCGCATGGAATCATCCATATTGGTGTTGCTCCAGAAGTCTTCCAGTCTTTTTTTATAAGGTTTCAGATCGGTAAAGCCCAGGAAATCCCTGCCGCGGATATTATTGAACAGTTCTGTATACTCTTTATCGTCGAACAGGATATCATAGTACTGGAGACTGCTGATGCGGTGATGGTATCCGCATTTGGGGCATACGTATTGCTGCTCCTTAAGCTCGGTTTGCGTGGAAATATAATTGCATTCAGGGCATTTTGTCCAAAGCCCTTCCTGCGTTTCCCGTTTTTCGGATGTTTTGGTAAGAATACCTTTTTTGATTCTTTTGAACCAACCTGTTTTATCTTTATCCTGACCAGCCCCGCTCAGGTCGGCATCAAAATCTTCCATCTCTTTGGACATATTCAGTTTCCTTGTTTAATGTTTTGAGGAACAAATATAAGGATTGTTCATTTTTTACCAACTCGGAGGCGTTCCTGCTGCCGGTAATGCCGTTTTACCGTTCAGACAGCAATGCCTGTTTTTTTTGCCAGCCAGCTGTTCTTTACAGGGATGATCCAGTCATTTTCCAGTTCAGACCGGTTCAGCACGAGGTTGTTGAAGTAGAGCGTATCCGGCGTGAGTATTTGATGCTGCAGGGCATATTTGACCTGCGAAAGCGGAACGATCTCTATTTTATTGTTCTTTACAAATGCCAGGTTCTGCCGGTCAAAAAAATCGACTTTGAAGGTTTCGCCCAATTTCTTCAAAAAACGGACGGAGCTGTCGGTGCTGCAGCCACTTACTTTTATAAGCGTTTCATCTGCAATGAGCACAACAAATTGCCCGAAGAAAAGATGTCCTTCGGCCTTTACCTCGTCGCTATGGCTCGCCCAGGAGCCCACAAATTCCCGGATCAGGTCTTCTGCTTCAAATGCCTCTGAAAGGCTGAGCAGACGGCTGGATTGGTAGACCCATACCCTTGAATAAGGTGAAAAACCAGGATTTAAAAGATGTTTATATGCTAAATTCATTGTTTTTGTTTCAGGTATAACAGGAAAACGGGCTGCTTCGTTCAGCTCAGCCACTTTTTTTAAGTTTTGCAGCACCGGGTTCTCCTCCCCCTGGGGTGGTTCCTGTTTGGCCCCGGGACGGTCGTCGAGCTGCCGGATCTCCAGCTCGGTGCCGCCGTCTTTTTCCGTTAGCAGGTAGTTCATTATAAAATAGTGCTCCGGCCGGTCTTCCAGCCCGGGCCTTGGTGCAAATAAATTATAGGAAATGCTTGTATAAGGCTGAATGTCAATTATAGTTCCCCACTGTTCAAAGATCGTATCTTCCCATTTTGTTGTAAAGCGGATCGGACTTCCGGGCTCCCAGCTGGTGGTTAGCTCACTTCCGTATTGCCATTGCTTTACCTGCTCCGGCAGGGTTAGTGCATCCCAAACCTGTTGTGGTGCGGCATTGATGGTGATCTTTGAAATATTTGTAACCATAAGATTGATTTCGGGTAAATGCCTATTCCAGTTCGCTGGCAATGATCTCCGCAATATCCAGCACCTCCACACTATCTTCTTTTTCTGCGTTCTTAACGCCGTCGGTGATCATGGTATTACAGAAGGGGCAGGCTGCGGCAATAATAGATGCACCGGTATCGATCGCTTCCTTACTCCGTTCCAGGTTGATGCGGGTGGTTCCTTTTTCCTCTTCCTTGAACATTTGCGCGCCGCCGGCTCCGCAGCATAATCCTTTGCTGCCGCAGCGTTTCATTTCGACGAGTTCGGCATCCAGCATTTCCAGCACTTTCCGTGGCGCTTCGTAAATATCATTGGCGCGGCCCAGGTAGCAACTGTCGTGGTAAGTAATCTTTTTCCCTTTAAAGGAGCCTCCTTCTTTCAGCTTGATGCGGCCTTCTTCGATCAGTTGCTGCAGGAATGTAGTGTGATGGATAACCTCGTAATTTCCCCCCAGCGCCGGGTATTCGTTTTTGAGTGTGTTGAAACAATGGGGGCAGGCCGTAACGATCTTTTTAATATTGTAACCGTTCAATACCTGTATGTTCTGGTAGGCCATCATCTGGAACATGAATTCATTGCCCGCCCGCCGCACCGGGTCTCCGGTACACATCTCCTCCTTGCCGAGGATGGCGTATCTGATCCCCGTTTTGTCCAGCATGGCAGTAAATGCACGGGTAATGCGCTGGGCACGCTGATCAAAACTTCCGGCACATCCTACCCAGAATAACACTTCCGGGCTCTCTCCCCGGGCAAACAATTCCGCTACGGTAACTATACTCATGCTCTTATCATTCAATTGTCCACGAAGGTACGGAGGGAATGTAGAAATGTAAAATGAGAAATATTCAATGAGGATTGTAACAAAGGGGCTCTTCTGTACTTTTAAATTGGATATTTTACATTCCCCGCAGGGGGATGCTTATATTTGCGCATATTTTATTAATGAGTGTAAAGAATTTTTTTAAGAGGATTGCTAACTGGGAACTGTGGAATTTTAATTTACTGTACGCCCCCATAAGCTTTGTTTGGCTTTGGTACTGTTTGCGTAGCAGGTCTTTCTGGTTTTTTACACCCAGCAATCCTACCATTGCCTTTGGCGGGTTTGAAGGGGAGGGGAAAAAGGAAATGTACGAACAGCTCCCTGCAGAAGTCATACCTCGTACAATCTATATCCGGGATGGTATCCCTTTTGAAAAAGTACAGGAACAGTTAACAGCGTCGGGACTGCAATATCCGTTCGTGGTAAAACCGGATGTGGGAATGAAGGGGATCCTCTTCCGCGTTATTGAGGATGAGCAGCAACTCCGGAAATATCATACCCGTATGCCGGTGGAGTATATCGCGCAGGAAAAAGTTGACTACCCGGTAGAGGTGAGTGTTTTTTATTACCGCTATCCATGGGAAAAAAAAGGCGTGGTCTCCGGCTTTATCCATAAAGAATTACTGCAGGTGAAGGGGGATGGGAAGAGCACCCTAAAACAGCTGATTGAGCAGCATCCCCGGGCCCGGTACCGGTTGCAGGAAATGGAGCACCGGCATCAACACCGTTATGACCGTGTGCTGCCCGACCAGGAAATATTTTACCTGTCATATGCGGGCAATCATAACCGGGGTGCCCGGTTTACGAACCTGCATACGGAAATAGATGAGCACCTCCTCCGGGTCTTTGACCGGCTCAGCCATTATAATCAAAGTTTTTTTTATGGCCGTTATGATATCAAAACGGCATCTATAGAAGATCTGAAGGCCGGCAGGAACTTTACAGTGCTGGAGTTTAACGGAGCCGGCGCCGAACCGAATCATATTTACGATTGCAATATGCGGCTGAGCGCAGCCTACAAAGTGATCTTACAGCACTGGAAGGCACTGTATACCATTAGCCGGTATAATAATAAGCACGGAATTCCCTACTGGTCTTTCCTGAAAGGAAAAGCCTTCCTGCGTGCCTCCCGGAAGCATTTTAAAGTACTGGAACAATTTGATTAGCGATCAGCTGCCCCGCTGTGAGCCGGTATTCTGTTGTTTGCTTACAAAACCCGCGCTCTTGGGTTTTTGGATGAATTTTGAATTGGCAGATCCGGCGGCACCGCCTTTTTTATCTTTATTCTTTTTGTCTTTTTGTCCTTTCTGGTTAAGTAATGACATGAAATGATCGTTTTGCGTAAAGTTAAAGGCAATCCGGCAAATGGCCAACTATGACGGGCATCTGTTCTTGTCAGATAAGCGGGATCCGGTATACCAGGAAATCGGTATCCGGTTGCTTCTGCCGGAACCCGATGCGTTCATAAAGCTTTTGCGCCGTAAGATTATCTACGGCGGTTTCCAGCTGCAGGAAATGCGCACCGGAGGCAACGGAAAATTGCATGGCCCTGCGGATCAGGGCTTCCCCGATACCATTTTCCCGGAAGGCATCCTGAACAAAAAGATCATTCAGGATCCAGTTCCTGATTGTCCTTACAGAAGAATAGGTTGGGTAAAGCTGTGTAAAGCCGACGGGATGCTTTTGCCCGTTCAGCTCTGCAAAGGCCACAAAAATAACCGATTCATTATTGCCCAGCCGCGCTTCAATAAACTGTTGCGCTCTTTTCAGGTCCGATGCCTGTTTGTAAAAGACCCTGTACTGGTCAAACAGGTTCACGACGAGCGCTGCTTCATGCAGATAAATTTGGCGGATCTCCATAAAAACAGGGTTGTTGTATGATAATAAGGCTCAAATATAATTATTAATAATTGTTCCGGCTTAAGGCACCAGGGCAGGGCAAACGCATCTAAATGGGGTGATCAAAACAGCACATTGCTATAAACAAGTTGCTCCCCCGGAGCAGAACAACGCTGAAATTAGATGCGCTTGCCCTGACAGCCGGGGCTCAATGCTGTTTTTTCTGAATGCTGTATGCTGAAACCTTCTTTTTTCCGGAAGCGCAGGGGATTTAAGAGCCTGTTTAAAATTCATTCAATGGCTTTATTATGGCTGTTTTGGGCTGCAACTGCGTTAAATTTTTCGCCATAGTGGCCTACTATGCCTGCAAAATTTTCCTTGTTTCGCTCCAAAATAGCTTCATAATAAATTCCATCAATAAAATTTAAACAGGCTCTTAGTCGGAAAAGATAATTTTGTTTTCCGAGCTGTGCACGCTAAAATAACCGAGCGCTCCCCCCGTAAGGTTTGACCGGGGATTGCCGGGGTTTAGACTGTTACCCTGTCCCAGTGCGCTTTCCCTCAGCTCGTAAAGGTACTGGTAGGTTTGTTTGCTGATGCATTGCATCTCTACGATCACTTTATCGTATTTATCAACGAAAGTAGGAGCATCACTGTCTGTAAAAAGATCTGCTAACTCCAGCGTCATTTTGTTGCCATTGAACAGCCGGTCTGTTTCAATAAAGATCGTAGTGCTTTCAAAGCCGTCAACGGAGAGAATGAACCGGTAATAGTTCTCTTCACCGGGCGGGTCGGTAAAGAGAACGGTTGGTATCCGCAGGTTTCTTCCCAGTACATTCCGGTGGGTAATAAAGAGCGAGTCAAATTTTACTTTCGGAGGCATTTGGGTGGCCGCCGTGTAGGAGGCTCCGTCCAGGTCAACCCTCAGGAAATAATCCTGCAGGGGAATGGTCCTGAGATATCCTGCATACCGGCCGTTTCCGAGCGGGGTAAGCTGCACCGGAAGGCTGTCGCCCCGCATTATAGAAACAGTAGCACCTTCTTTTCCCACATATACATTGGGCGCGTAAATATCCAGGGTCTCAGAAATAAATACAACGGCAGAATCTTTCCGGCCGGAAAGTGTGGCCTGTATCACAACCGGGGCTGCGCCGGGTGCGGATAAACGGGGATGGATCACCTTCCTGCAGGACGCACATGCGATCATAAGAAGCAAAATGATATAAAAACCTCGGTAACCTGTGATCATAAAACAGGCAAAATTAATCTTTTTTGTTTTTAAAATAATTTCTGTACCTTGCATCCGGTGTTTTTCATAGGTTAGCAACGGCCAGCTCTTTTCAGGGCAGGCCTTTTTTTTATATTGGCCTGTTACCGGCTGCCCCTGCCCGGGTGTCTGGCGTGGAAATGGAACCGCAGGATTGCAAAAGACGATGGATGTTAAAACAGTCTTAACTGGTTGGCCTGGTGTGCAGGACTGTTTTGCTCACCGGGAGATTCAAAGTTAGATAGTCCTACACCCAGTAACCGCACTTTTTTCAGCGTAAGGTCGGTCTTATCCAGGATAATGCGGACGGTATCAAATATACGGATGCTGTCGTTGAAGGGGGTAAGGAGGGAATGGCTCCGCGTGTTGATAACAAAATCATGGAACTTGAATTTAACAGTTACCGTCCGGCCTTTTAGCCCTGCCCGGGACAGGCGGTCTGCCAGCTTTTCCGTCAGGGTCTCTAATTCCTGGAGCATACTTTCTTTGGTGGTCAGGTCTTCCTGGTAGGTGTCTTCCACGCTGATGGATTTGGTTTCCCTGTCCGGCTCCACCGGCCGGTCGTCAATGCCTCGCACGATCTGGTAGTAAAATTTACCGGGTTTGCCAAAATGCCGGATGAGCTCAGCTTCGGAAAGATTTTTGAGATCGGCACCGGTATGAAGTCCCATTTTTTTCATTTTAGCGGCTGTGACTTTTCCTACGCCGTAGAATTTTTCTACAGGCAGCCGTTCCATAAATGCTTCAATCTTTGAAGGACCGATAAAAGTGAGCCCGTCTGGCTTTTCCATATCGGAGGCAATTTTGGCGACAAACTTATTAACGGATACCCCGGCAGATGCGGTGAGCCCCAGTTCTTCTTTTATCGATTGTTTTATCGCGGTTGCAATTTCCATAGCATACCCGATGCCCTGTTTGTCTTCTGTTACGTCCAGGTAAGCTTCGTCCAGGGACAGCGGTTCAATCAGATCGGTATAGCGGTGAAAGATCTGATGTATCTGCCGGGATACGGCCTTATAAACGTCGAACCGCGGAAATACAAAAATAGCCTGCGGGCAGAGCCGCTGCGCTGTTTTGGAAGACATTGCAGAGCGGATCCCGAATCTGCGGGCCTCGTAACTGGCGGTTGCCACTACGCCTCCGCGCCCTTCAGGACTGCCCCCCACTACGATCGGCTGATCGCGGTATTCCGGGAAGTCGCGCTGTTCCACCGAAGCGTAGAACGCATCCATGTCGATATGAATGATCTTTCGTTGCAGGCTTTTTTTTAGGCTGCAAGGTAAGGAATCCGGTATTAGCGTTCAGCCTTTGCCAATCCGTTGCTGCAAGTTCAACGGTCTTCAACGGGTTGCAACAATATTCAATGTGATACAACAATTTGATCATAGTAGAGGGTTCCTCAATTATGCTGAACGGATGTTTCCCTGTTGTTGTGCCTGGCTTTCATAAGTGACCAGACTCTCCGGACAGCGATGATGAAGACTTGAGAGAAACCCGAATGAAGTTTTTGCTTTTCTCCGTTCCCTATAAATCGGCATATGCACAGGTTCGGGAACAGAACCTTAGAGATCCATATTGTCCAATGAAAAACGGTTGCTGAAATTGCTACCGTCAATCCCGGGATTGGTGCTCCGGACGGGGTACCTGTTTATAGCATGTTTCATTATTCGGATCGGGCCCCGTAGGACGCCCCGTGTTACGCGGCATCCTGTGGAGCCGGTTGCGCTATGATTACAATTCTATAAACACGTGGCGCCTGTGGCGCCCGGATCCTTATATACCGGTCTTGTCCCTTCAATCTTAAACGGGCTCTAACTGGGCGAGAAATGCGTGGTTAATGAGTGTGATTCCGGAGGGGTTCAATATACACCAATCACCAGCGAACCGGCGGCTATTGGAGTATCACCCGTTTGGGAAGTAGCGGTTTACCCCGGCAAATATGCGAAGTTTCGGAACCGGTGCGTAAAACGGATCCGGCGTTAAGCCTTAACGCCCCATTTCCCCGGGTTATTCCCTCCGGCTTTCTACTGTATAAACAAAAGAATCTGCACGGTAATAGCCAAGATTATATTCAATAGGGCGGTCGCCATGATCAAATACAAACCGTTTCCTGAAAAGAACAGGATCTCCGGCTGCGATCTCCAGTTTATCCGCGATGATTTTTGAAGCGGGTTTTGCGCTGATCTCTTCTTTGGAGAGATTGGCGATGATATGGTATTTTTTCTCAAGAATTTCATACAAAGGGGTACTGAAATCCTCTTCTCCTGTTAGTCCTACGCGGGGATGAAAATAAGAGACAAAATAAACGAACGGGTTTTCGGGACGGCCGCGCAGCCGCTCCAGCTTTAGTACCTTTTTACCCGAAGGGATCTGGAAAAAATCGATGACAACATCCTCGGGTATTACCCAGCTGATATGTAGCTCGTAATTTTTAATGGGTATGCCACGGGCATGCATCTCCTGCGAAAAGCTGAGCCAGTTATTGGATCTCGAACTTACTGTAATGCCTGCAACCCGGGTACCGATCCCTTTTTTCCGGATCAGCAAGCCGTCATATACTAATTTATTGATGGCCTGCCGCAGGGTGGTACGGGATATGGCCAGTTGCCGGGCAAGGTCTATCTCGTTGGGCAACAGCTTCCCGTTTACATATTCAGGGTCTTTGATCAGGTCGCGAAGCAGCTGTTCCGCCTGCAGGTAAAGTGGGATGTGATTGGTATGATCGAGAGATAGTTTCATAAAAACCATAAAGTTAAGAAAAAAAACTCTTGAATGCTTGTTTAAATGTATGTACATTTGTCTGTATGCTTCTTCTGCCCTGAAAACCTGCCGGTAAAAGCGATTGAACGTATTGGAGGATATGCCCGTTTTTTAGGGTGAATGCCTACTGTTTATCGTACATACCGGGGGCGGAACTGCCTGGCAGGAGGGGTGCGGTATAAAAATTTTGTAACTGCTGTTTTATAAGCACTATTGTAAATAATAACTATTTTATTATGACGGAAATGAGACAGACCGGTGAAGATACAGGACAAATGCAAAGGTTCCGGAAAAGCGGGCAGCCGCTGATGCCCCAGCAGCAGGCCGGTACAGAGCGGGCGGGTTATACAATGTATCCTTTTCATGCGCTGGGCTCCGGCAGGATCTGCAAAGGTTATGAGGGACTGGCGCAATGGATCCTCCGGGAGAAAAGGGTTATTATTGACGGCTATAGCGGGGTGCTGTGGGAGGACGTATACAACTCATTGAATAAGGTATTGCTTGAAATAGGTGCTTCTGTGCAGTGGATCTTTACCGCCGGCTATTTGAAACCCGAAGACCAGGTTAACGCGTTGATAGCGCCTTTCCTGGGGGAGGAAAATGCCGTATGGGGTACCCGTTGTAGCCGTTCGCTGGCCGATTTTTTTGATATGGATGACTTAAGGAGCATTCAGGCAGATGCGGCCGCCGGCTGTACGATCGTGCTCGGCGCCGGCGCGGCACTTTGTGGCTGGGATGCACCGGTGGTATACCTGGATGTGCCCAGAAATGAAATACAGTACCGGATGCGGGCCGGCTCCATCACCAACCTGGGCGCTGCTGCACCAACATCACCGGCGGGAATGTACAAGCGTTTTTATTTTGTAGACTGGGTAGTACATAATGCCCATAAAAAGGATATACTTAATAAAATTGTGGTAATAGGCGATACACAATGGTCCGGAACACTGAGTTGGGCATTGGCAGCAGATATCCGCCAGGGGTTAAGCCGCATGGCGCAAACTGTTTTTCGTGTGCGTCCCTGGTTTGAACCGGGTACATGGGGTGGGCAGTGGATGAAAGAACATATTCCCGGGCTGAACCGGGAAGCGGTCAACTATGCCTGGTCATTTGAGCTGATCGTACCGGAAAACGGGATCGTACTGGAAAGCGGCGGCTGCCTGTTGGAGCTGGCATTTGATTTCCTGATGCTCTGGAACAGGACGGAGGTCATTGGCAAACACGCGGGCTTTTTCGGCGATGAATTTCCTGTAAGGTTCGATTTTCTCGATACATGGGATGGCGGCAATCTTTCCATTCAATGTCATCCCCGGTTGCCGTATATCCGTAAAAACTTCGGAGAACACATAACCCAGGATGAAACCTATTATATCCTGGATCGCAAGGATGATGCAAAAGTATACCTGGGTTTCCGGGAGGATATTGAACCGGATGCTTTCCGTGCAGCGCTGGAAAACAGTCAGGCCAATAACGTACCGGTAGCGGTGGAAGCATTTGTGCAGGTACATGATGCGCACCGCCATGATCTGTTCCTGATCCCTAACGGCACGGTGCACAGCTCCGGCGCCGATAATCTTGTATTGGAGATCAGCGCTACGCCTTATATTTTTACATTCAAGATGTATGACTGGCTGCAGGTAGATCTGAATGGTGCGCCCCGGCCCATCAATATCGAACATGCTTTTAATAATCTGCGTTTTGAGTATAAAGGAGATTATGTAACACGGGAGCTCATTGCAAAACCCCGGCTCATTGACAGGGGAAGCGACTGGGAACAGTATCACCTGCCCACGCATCCCCATCATTTTTATGATGTGCACCGGTTTGAGTTTGATTCCCGGGTGTTGCTTACAACCAATGATAGCTGCAATGTTTTGATGCTGGTAGAGGGAAGCTCCATAACAGTGCAAACCGGGGGGGAGGAACCGGTGTTTTATTATGCGGAAACCTTTGTGATCCCTGAAGCAGCAAAGCAGTATACCCTGGTCAACAATGGTAAAGGCAGGGTACGTGTGCTGCGGGTATTTATCAAAGACGCTATTGATCATCTGAGAGGATAGGTATTTGGCGCTGTTCGCAGACGGATATAAAAGTATAAACAAAAAATACACATGAAGGTACTTAATAAGCGATCCTCAATTCTTACGATCACGCTGGTAGCCTCTTTAGGCGGGTTCCTTTTTGGATTTGATATGGCGGTGGTTTCGGGTGTGCTTCCGTTCCTTCAGAAACAGTTTGCACTTTCCGCCTTTGAAGAGGGCTGGTTTGTTTCGGTAGCGCTCATTGGCTGTATTGCGGGGGTGGCCGTTTCCGGGGAGCTGAGTGATCGCTGGGGAAGAAAAAAGCCCTTATTCATTGCTGCGGTATTTTTCTTTTTGTCGGCACTGGGTTGTGCTCTTGCACCATCGCTGGCGGGTGTGATCGCTTTCCGGTTTCTGGGAGGCGTAGGCATTGGCCTGGCTTCAAATGTAGTGCCCCTGTACATTTCGGAAATAGCGCCGGCAAAGATGCGGGGGCGGCTGGTGACCTTTTACCAGTTTGCCTTAACGCTGGGTATTCTCATCGCCTACCTCAGCAATGCCGGCCTGGTTCATTATGCAGCTGGTCATCCTGCCAGGGGCACAGAGAGCTGGGTGGAGCATATCGGCGGCCGGGAAGTATGGAGGGCAATGCTGGGCGTGGGGGTGCTGCCCGCCGTCCTTTTTTTGCTGGGATTGTTTTTTGTACCGGAGAGCCCCCGCTGGTTGCAGCAGCAGGGACGGGCAGGAGCGGCACGGGCTATCATACAAAGTATCGCTCCGGGGGAAGACCTGGGAGGCAGCGCATTGCCCCAGGCCCAGGACAGCTCTTACAGGGAACTGTTATCGCCCCGCTGGCGAAAGGCGCTGCTGCTGGGAATATTGCTTCCGCTGTTTTCGCAGTTCAGCGGCATCAATGCCATTATTTATTATGGTCCCAGCATCTTAAGCAATGCGGGTGTATCGCTGAGCAACGCTTTTTTAAGCCAGGTTATCTTTGGCTTTGCCAATATGCTTTTTACCCTCATCGCCATGTGGAAGGTGGACAGTACAGGCAGGAGGCCCCTGTACCTGTGGGGCACGGCGGGGGCAACGGCGGCACTCTTCTTTACGGGGCTTTGTTTCGTAACCGGAGCCACTGCAACGATCTGGTTACTGGTATGTGTTATGGCATTCCTGGCCTGCTTTGCTTTTTCGATAGGGCCGCTGAAGTTTGTGGTGGCGGCGGAGATCTTCCCGGGTAAGATCCGCGGAAGGGCCATGGCCATCAGTATTATGGTGATGTGGATCGCGGATACGATCGTAGGACAGCTGACGCCTGTTCTTTTAAAAGCCGCGGGCACCGGTACCACTTTCTGGATCTTTGCGGCATTTGGTGTGATCGCGTATATAACCGTGTACAGGCTGCTTCCGGAAACAAAAGGCAAATCGCTGGAACAGATAGAGGCCGAATGGAAGGACCCGCTGCCTGAAGAAACCGGAACAGCCATGCCGGATGATGCGGAGGATCAAATAATAGATCGTTAATGACAGGGTTTGGAAATATGCGCATCAGAGAATGTGGAGAACGGGAAATCTGGAAAGGGCTGCGGTCCGGGCACCGTATTATGTAATCAATAAGAGTGGCCTGCCAGGCTTAAAGAAGGACCTGGCGCCAGACCTGGAAAAATTTATAGTATCATCAAATATTCGGTAATGAGGAAGTATTCATGGATCCCTGTATTTTTTTTAGCAGCCGCAGGTATGGCATTGGGTCTGCGATCGGCCGCGCAGGAAGACTTTACGCAACTGGTCGATCCGAATATTGGCACGGCGCATTGCCGGTGGTTCCATTATACCCCCGGGGCGCTCCCGTTTGGTATGGCCAAACCGGCGCCATCTACTAACGGCAGCTATGGCAATGCAAGCGGCTGGGAGGCTACAGGGTATGATTACCGCCATACCTCAATTGAAGGCTTTCCCAATTTTCATGAATTCCAGGTGGGGGGCATCGTTTTTGTTCCCATCACGGGAGCGTTGCAGACTGTTCCGGGAAAGCTGGAGGCCCCGGATAGCGGCTACCGTTCACGGTTTGATCATAAAGAGGAAATAAGCACTGCGGGATATTATTCTGTGTGGCTGAAGGACTACCGGATCCGGGCAGAGCTGACGGCAACAAAAAGGGTTGCCTTTCACCGGTATACCTTCCCGGAATCAAAGGAGGCGCATCTTTTATTTGATATCGGTAACCAGCAGGGAGAAAGCGGCCCGGTTAAAGATGCAAAAGTATACCTGTTGCCGGATGGCCGGGTAGAGGGATGGGTAACCACCTTGCCCGCTTATGTTCAGAAATATCAGCCCGGCGCGTCTGTGACTATGTATTTTTCAGCTGTTGTAAGTAAGAAGTATACCGCCTGTGGTGCTTTTAACGGATCAAATATAAAAGCCGGAGCCACGGAGGCCGGCGGTAAGGGAGCGGGGATCTACCTGAGTTTTGCTACCGGAAACAATGAACCGGTAACTATTAAAGCGGGCTTATCCTATACCTCGGTTGCAAATGCAAGGCGGAACCTGGAAGAGGAGGCTGCGGGCCTTTCGTTTGATCAGGCCAGGTCGCAGTCCCGGAAAATATGGAACGGTTACCTGGGCCGTATTGTTGTGGAAGGAACCAATAAGACGGATCGCATAAAGTTTTATACAGGGCTCTATCATGCGGTACTGGGCCGCGGGCTGGCCAGTGATGTCAGTGGCGCTTATCCCAGGAATGATGGTACCATTGGCCAGATCCCGCTGGATCAAAACGGAAAGCCCAGGCATCAGCATTATAATACCGATGCCGTTTGGGGCATTTACTGGAACCTGGCACAGCTTTGGGCCCTTGTGTACCCGGAATATTATTCAGACTTTATCAGGAGCCAGTTGCTGGTATATAAGGATGCGGGCTGGCTGGGCGATGGTATTGCCAACAGCCGGTATGTGTCGGGGGTAGGAACGAATTTTATGGGGCTTGTCTTCGCCAGTGCCTATATGGCGGGGATCAGGGACTTTGATGTGCCGCTGGCGTATCAGGCAGCATTAAAAAATGAGCTGGAATGGAAGGACCGCCCTTTTGGTGCGGGCAAAATGGATATAGACCGGTTCTTAAAATATGGGTATGTGAATCACCTGGATAAGGGAACGGGAGGCTCCGAGCTATGGCAGTTCTCTGTTTCGCACACGTTGGAATATGCATTCAGCGGTTATGCGGTAGGACAGTGGGCCGGGTTGCTGGGGAAGAAAAAAGATCACGAAACGCTGATGCGTTTGTCAAAGGCCTGGGAGAAGGTTTATGACCCGGAATTAAAGCTCGTCAGGCCGCGGCTGGCCAGCGGGAAGTTTATTGATCCATTTGATCCTTCCCAGCCCTGGCGTGGGTTCCAGGAGGGTAATGCCTGGCAGTATACTTATTTTGTGCCACACGATATTGAAGCATTGGTACGGAAAACAGGAAGGCAGACTTTTAACCGGAGGCTGGATAGCGTTTTTATCGTTGCCCAAAAGGCATTGTTCGGAGGAGGCGCTGCTATTGATGCGTTTGCCGGTATTGCCGGTGTGTATAACCATGGCAACCAGCCTAACCTGCATGTTTCCTGGCTGTTTAATTTTTCCGGTAAGCCGTCGCTTACACAAAAATGGGTGCGCGCCATCTGCAACCAGTTCTATGGCACTGAGGGTGTACATGGCTATGGATTCGGACAGGATGAGGACCAGGGCCAGCTGGGGGCCTGGTATGTTCTTTCTTCGATCGGTTTGTTTGATGTAAAAGGGTTGACGGCTCCCCATCCGGAAATGGGAGTGGGCAGCCCGTTGTTTGATAAAGTAACGATCCGCTTAAATCAACGGTACTATAAGGGCAAAACCTTTGTAGTCCAAACCAGGGCCAACAGTGCCGCACATGGCTATGTACAATCCATAAGGTTTAATGACCGGCTTTTGCATCGTCCGTTTGTTGATTGGGGGAGTATTACAAAGGGAGGAAAACTGGTGCTCCGGATGGGCTCACAGCCCATAGATCATTATTAAAGGGGTTGTATTACCAGTTTTTTCAATAATGTGATCTGCCCCAGGTGATAATAAATATGCTGGATCATCGCATTAATGTTCCGGTAATTGCTTCCATATTTTTCATCAGCAAACGGAAGGTGCAGATCGCTGGCTGGCATTGCTTCCACAAGTGCGGCAAATTGTTCCGCGTCTGCCCATAATTTAGATCTTAGCAGATCCCAGTCCTCTGCAGACCGGATAGCGGGTGCATCAAAACTGTACCGGTCATGTATATCAAGGGGGCCTCCCTGCAGTACCTGTATAATACCGGCAATATAGTAATTGAGATGGAAGGCAAGAGCTGCAATGGTGTTATGTGCGCCAATGCGGTTGGTGGCCTGCTGCCATGTAAGATCTTCCAGCTGCGTTTTAAGGCTGGTGGTTGAAACCCAGTCGCCGGTAAGATGTACTTCCCTGAATTGTCCGGCGAGTTCTTTGGCTAAATGGATCATGTTTTATTGAAAGCTGTTTTAAGGATTTGTTTGTTCAAACCGGCTTCAATTTACAAATAAAGTTCCGGCCCCGGGAACAAAAAACCGTTACGGGTAAAATTCGTCATTGGACTACATGAGGCAAAGCGTAGCATCCCCGGTCGTTATCGTGCAGCCGTTAATTTAAGCGAAGCGTAAAGCTTAGCGCTGATCCCGGTTGCCCCCTCCGGGGCTCCATGCAAACCAATCGCAGACGAACCTGAGGTTATGCCGCCGGTTATGGGGGCATAACCCTATTGAGGGACCGCTCCGCCACAAGGTGAACGGACGCCCCTGCAAAAAAAGTATCCGTTTCTTTAGCCGGGACGTAAATTTACGCTTCTGCAGCGTTACCGGGTGGGTGGCCGATTTATTCAGCAGGCCCTGAATATACCGGCCACCCTAATCAAAATGCCACCGAAAGCAAAATAGCATAAGAAATAAGCAATATAGGAATGGCTGAATCGTATAAAATGGAATAGTTTTACGCGGAAGAACAAATGAATGTCGTATGAATGAACAAGGGAATACACCCTTTTTTTTGCAGCAGTATGTTTTAGGAACAGCTGGTTTGGGAGGTGTTTGGGGCGCTGTAGACCCGGAAGCATCGGTTCATACGGTTATTCATGCGCTTGAAGCCGGGATCTCCGCAATTGACACGGCGCCTGCTTATGGTAACGGGGAACAAATAGTGGGCGAGGCATTACGGCAATGGAAGGGTACCCGGCCCCGCATCAGTACGAAGGTAGGGCGTTTAAAAAGTTATGCTTCTGATCATGGCATTTATGATTACACACCCGGGGCAATGGTTAAAAGTGTGGAAGGCAGCCTTGAAATATTAGGGATACCGGCAATTGATGTGTTGTTTCTTCACGAACCGGCTGCGATCCCGGAACCGGAGATCGGACCGGCAATTGCAAAAATGATGGATTTCAAACGGGAGGGCTATGCAAGGAAAATCGGATTGGGCGGCAATTACCCGCCTTCTTTCCTTAAATACCTTGAGGCAGGAATGTTTGATGTGGTAATGGAATACAACCGGCTGAACGCCTGTTGTACTGACGCACTGGATACCACCCTGCCAGAGTGCTGCAGCCGCAATATTGCCTATTGGGCGGCCAGCCCGCTTCATATGGGATTACTGGGCAGATGCTTTAACGCTTTTGCCGCAGCCCGGCCGGAGTGGTTAGAACAACGGTACATTGATACGGCATCAGGCATCCATCAGATGGCGGTGGAGCATCATCTACAGCTTCCTTCACTGGCACTCCGTTTTTTGCAAAGTATCCCGCTCCCCGTAAATATCGTTATAGGACCGGCCAGTCAAAAAGAGCTCGGCGATAGCCTTACGGCTATCGCCCGCGGGCCGCTTGCGGAAGACCTGTATCATAAGATCATTCATTATACAAAAAATATTTAATCGTTAAGTAACTACAATGCAGCAGATCGATAGTGAGGTATTTTGTATTATCCGTGCACAAATAAGAGTACTGGAACCGGTAACGGTTGTTACACCTTTCCAGGATGCCACTATGGGGCCCTTTCATACATTTGGTCTTTCCATCCTTACCATTGAGGATAAGGACGGGAATGTGGGGGAAGCCCCGGTTTTTAACACCTACATCAATATTTTGGAGAGATGTCTTTTCCCGATACTGTTTCATCATAACGGGCAGCCTTATGAGCGGCTTTATCACCTGTTATACTGGTCTATCCGCAATGAAGGATTCAGGGGGCAGGCCGCCGCGCTCCTCGGCCAGCTGGACATGGCCCTGCATGACCTTGCAGCCCGGAGAAGCGGCCAGCCGCTTTATAAGTATCTGAACGGGGGGCGGAACTGGGCCCGGATGTATGGAAGCGGGGGCGGAACCAATTACAGCCTGCAGGAACTGGAAACCGAAATGCGCCGGCTCCTGGATGCGGGGGCCAGTTGCGTGAAGATCAAAGTGGGCGGCAATTTCGGAACAAAAATGGCTGAAGATGTGGAACGGGTAAAGTTTGTAAGAGCGCTGATCGGCAATAAGATACAGCTTGCCGTTGATGCCAACCAGATCTGGACATTGGCGCAGGCATTGGAGTTTATGGACAAGGTATCGGGGCAGGATATTGCCTGGCTTGAGGAGCCGATCCATTCTGCGGCTTATGCCGAGATCGAAAAACTTTGCAAAAGATCGGCTGTTAAAATTGCTTATGGAGAGTCTGAGCGTACGGCAAAAATGTTTCCGGCACTGGTAAATGCAGGTGTAACCCATTTGCAGCCGGTGCCTACGCAGCTGGGAGGGATACAGGAATGGCAGGAAGTGAGGGACCTTGCATTAAAAAATAACCTGGATTTTTCATCAGGGGGCTATTCGCTTTATACCGTGTCCCTGCTCACAACAGCACCGGATGATTGGCCGGTGGAATACCTGTATTCCATTATGCATGGCCTCGAACAATATTTTATGCTGCACCCCCAGTGGAAGAACGGCCGGTTTATATTGCCGGATATCGAAGGGCTGCCGATCCGGATCGATTGGGATTACTGGCAGCGGAACAACCGGATCCTGCGGCAGCATACCTGGACAAAAGAGAATGTAGCCAGATATGAGCCGGCGGTAAATATGTGATCACATTAAAAACTATATAGTGAAACTATCCCTGGGAATTATCGATTATGTCGTATTGCTGGCCTACCTGGTACTGCTTTTGATTATCGGATTTTACCTGAATAAAAAAGGGACCAAAGGCGGTTCGGATATCTTCCTCGGGGGGCGGACACTTCGCTGGTGGCAGATCGGCTTTTCGCTGTTCAGCGCTAACGCAGGTCCCATGATGTTGATTGGCTTTGCGGGCATCGGGTTTTCGCAGGGGGTAGTGGGCAGTAACTTTGAGTGGCTGGCATGGATCTTCCTGTTACTGCTGGCCATGTTCTTCCTGCCGCACTATATGGCTACAAAGATCAGCACCATGCCGCAGTTCCTGAAGCTGCGGTTTGGCAACCGGGCATATAATTTCCTGGTTATTTACAGCCTCATTTCTATCCTGCTGGTATGGCTGGGAAGTGCACTCTATGCCGGCGGATTGATTATTTCGCAGATATTTGACTGGTCATTAATGTTCTCGGTGGTGCTCATCACTGTTATAGCAACCAGCTTTACAGCTGTAGGAGGACTGAAAGCCGTGGTGCGTACCGGTATTTTTCAGTCGGTCATTATTATTGTTTCATCGGTGGTCCTTACCTGGCTGGGGCTAAAACGGATCGGCGGAATCGATGCTTTTGTAAAGGCCGTACCCGGGCATTACTGGAAGCTGTTCCGCCCGGCTTCCGATCCTGAGTATTCCTGGATCGCCATCCTGGCAGGGTATCCTGTAGTGGCAATTTATTACTGGTGCGCGGATCAGACCATTGTACAAAAAGTGCTGGCAGCCCGCGATCTTAAGGAGGGGCAATATGGGGCGCTGTTCCTGGCCGTTCTTAAGATTATTATGCCGCTGATCTTTATTTTCCCGGGTATCATGTGCTTTGTATTATTTAAGGATACGGCGCAGGCAGACAATGCATACATTACATTGGTAAAACAACTGATGCCGCATGGTTTGCTGGGATTGTGCCTGGCCGCATTAATTGCTGCGTTGATTGATACGGTTTCCTCGGGGCTTAACTCATTCAGCACGGTTTTTACATTAGATGTTGCGGGACGTTTCCGGGAAATGGATGACGCTGCAAAACGCCGTATGGGAAGGTGGATCACGCTTGTTGCCGGCGGTCTTGCTATTGGGATCGCATTCCTTTTTTCCCGTTCGGGCAAGGGGTTCTTTGAGCTGAGCCAGGGCATGGTGTCCATACTGGCGCCTCCTTTGTCGGTGGTTTTTCTTGCCGGGATCACCTGGAAGCGGATGAGCCGCCTGGCTGCCGAGGTCGTATTGTATGGCGGTGGCCTGGTGTGCCTTGCGGTGGGGATCTGTAATGTGCTGAATTTTCCATACCCGGGCTTTTGGCCGCATTTCCTGATCCTTTCTGTTTATCTTTTTATAGGGCTGCTGGTAGTAGGGGTGGTTGTTTCATTGCTGTCGGCACCCGCAGGTGATGCCGCACGGCTGCCCTCCTTACTGGAAACCGACAAGAACCGGGGAAGCGACCTGCGCCGGGTTTGGCTGGGCTGGGCATTGCTGGCGCTGGTGATGGCGCTGATCTACTGGGTGTTCCGGTAGGGAAATGTAAAGCTGTAAATATAGCACCGAAATAGACTTCGTTTGGAAATTGAAGGTTAGGGGGCTATAGTAAGCAGGGCAACCGCATCTAAATTGGGTGAAAAGAGCACACCAGGAGCATTTTCAGGCACTGTAAGTGCCTCGTGTTTATAGCAAAGTATTAAGGGGGAAACCCCGGCTCCTGTAGGAGCCGCGTAAAATTTCGGGCCCAACAAACACGCGGCTCCTACAGGAGCCGGGTTGATAAAACAGCAGATTACTATAAACACGCTGCTCCTCCGGAGCTGAACAATGCTGAAATTAGATGCGTTTGCCCTGCTATAATAAGCCGCTCTTCATACGTTTAAATTGCTTATTTTGCCCCGGGGTTTCAGTCGGTAGTTTAAATTTCCTGAAGGATGCCCAAAGAATAAAAGTCAACGGTATGTATACAAAAAAAATGAGCTGCTTTTACCTGTTGCTGCTGGCAGTAATTATGGGTTGTAAGCAACAAAAAACGGAAGCGCCGCTGCAGGAGCGGACCTTTGTAGTCAGTATAGCGCCGGGGGAGCAAAAACTGCAGGAGTACCTGGATCATCACCAGCATATCTGGCCGGAGGTTGAAGCGGGGTTTAAAAGGGCAGGGTATAAAAAAATAACGCTTTCGCGTTTTGAGCACCTGGTGGTGATGTCGATTGTTGTACCGGCCGGTGCTGATCTGGATCGTATGAGCAAAGCAGCAGAATCTTATGATAAGCGATGCGCGGAATGGAACCGTTTAATGGATAGTTACCAGGAAGGAGTACCCGGTACTACACCCGGTCAGAAATGGGTAGAGGTGAAACCGTTTTACTCGTTTGGGAAGTGAGCAGTTGTCAGCCCCCGAAAGTTCGGGGCAGTTTTCAGTTATCAGGACTGAAACTTTAAACAAACATAGGAGTTTTCAGTTCGGAAGATTTAGGATCCCGAAGTTTTTTTTATTTACAGACTCCCGCCATCTATTCACTATTGATCATTAATTATCAGGTATTAAAAAGTCTTATATGACTCAACCAAACGCTGTTAATTGTAGGGCGCACTTTACTTACTGTTTGCTGCTTTTGTTTTTTTTCTCCTGCACAGGCAATTCCCGTCCGGAAGTAAGGAAGGACATTACTCCGCCATTGATAGGTAAAAATATACCATTTATTGATACCTTATCCGGCAATCATATCATTGTTGAAGTCCTCATAAATAAAAGACCCGTTCGTCTGCTTCTTGATAATGGCACCCATCCGGATTATAGTATTATACTTTTTAAACCGTCTGCTGCGCGGATCGGGATTATAGATACATTGAAATCATTTCGTTTAGAAACGGATCGTATTGATACTACTTTGTTCAAGGTATCAATTTCGTCATTTGAAGATACGATGCGGAGAGTACAGGTGCAAGACTATCACAATCTGCCCGCGTCAAAATTACCCGACGGTATTTTGGGCTTTGGCTTTTTAAAGAAATTTATTGTTTTGGTTAATTATGAACAACGCTATGTCCAGATATTGGATACTGCAAAATTTTCGGCACCTGGGGGGTATGGGGAAATAAATTTTGAGCCCCCTTTTAATGGTATATTTAGAAATCTTAAAGCTACATTTAGTATGGGCGGGTTAAAGCTTGCAGAACCCATAAATTTGGATTTGGGTTGTGCACGTCCTGGTTTCTCTTTCAGCAATTTTTTTTATAAGAAGTATAAGAATGTTTTTCAGGGGGCTTCAACCGGTACACAAAGCAAGGCTGCAACAATGGTAAAAGGGACAACAAACCTGAACATTTTGCTGGATTCGGTTAGTTTGTATGGAAACTTGATCACAAACCTGTCTTCCTCAGTGGAGCTGACCGAAGGTACGCATGTGAAGTCCATAATTTTTGGCAGCGATGTTCTCCGGCATTTAAAAAAGATCTACTTTCACTTTGGTGCAAACAAAATGTATATACCGGTTGCGGGTTTAACTCAACGGCAAGGACCTGTAGTGGGTGTTCAATGATAGACTTGAAGATTTGAATCCCGAAAGTTTGCATATGTGTCAGGTCAATTTTGGCCAGTAGGTGATTGCGGGTAACAATGACATAGGATTAGTACAGGTTCTATATATAACTTACCGCGAAACCGCTGCTTTGTCCGGGGCCGCTGCCATGATAACCGTGTAAGGGGGGGGATTTGATTAATCGCTTGTGAAACGCGTGACTAATGATTAGGGTCCTGGTTGAACCCCGGCGGGGTTCAATGCAAACCGACCGTAAACGAACCGGCGGTTACATCACCGGCTATACAGTCATAACCCCATTCGGGGTTAACCACTTAGCTTGACGCGCATGCGAACATTCGGGGTGGGAGTGGAAATAAGGAAGTGAAACCAGGGCCCCGAGTATAAAACACGAGTCTAACGTTGAACGTCGAACTTTAAACTAAAGAAAGTTTCCCGAAATGCAGGGATAGCAAAACCGGACCTGGCACTAACGTGAAACCTTAAACCTTAAACGTGGAACTAAACCTGCACCTGGTAGCGTTTTATAAACTCTTTCGGAGAAACTCCTTTTATCTCTTTAAAGTGCTTGTTGAAATTAGAAATATTATTGTATCCGCTGTTATAGCAGGCTTCAGAAACGTTATGGGTATGTTCCAGTAACAGTTTTGCTGCGTGCCCGATCCGTACTTCTTTTATAAAATCGGTAAGGGTTCTCCCGGTCTTGGATTTAAAAAAACGGCAGAACGCGGCGGAGGACATGGGGATAATAGCAGCCACTTCTTCCAGGCTGATGGAATCCCTGAAATTTTTGAAGATATGTTCAAATACATTGTTGATCTTGTTGGCTTCCCCGGAATTTTCAATGATGTTGAAACCGGGTGAACTCAGGATCCGGGCAGATGTTGAGCGGGCCATTACATCCAGCAGCTGCAGCATTAATGCAGACCGGGTAATACCTTTTTCATAAAGCATTTCCTGGAGGATCCTCTTGGCCTTTACGAGGGTTTCGCCTGAAAACAGGATGCCTTTGGAGGCATCGGTAAACAGCCTTCCCAGCGGCCTGGCCTCTGGTTTTTGAAGAAGCTCCTGGCCCAGGAAATCCGGGAAGAAATGTACAATGATCGCATGCGCAGGGATCAGCGCATCCCTGGTTTTGTAATATTGCCAGCAATGGGGGAGGTAGCTGGCCATCAGCACCAGTTCGGTTCCTTCAAATTCTTCGATATGATCGCCGATGAACCGCTTACCGGTACAATTTTCCAGCAGGGCGATCTCAAAATTTACATGGCTTCTGAATGTTTGGTACTTTTTTATTTCCAGGAATTCAGAACGGATGGTAAAGGACTGATCGGGGGGGAATGTAAAATTTTCGTATATGAATTGCATATGTTGAAATTTAAAATCCGGGCAACCCTGCAATAGAATGCATTGTTTTGATAGCGCAATAGTTTTCGTTGATCAATACATAAACACCGGTCCGATATTGCCCTGTTAAGAATGTAATCGATTGCATAGTTGCCTTGCTTCCTGCAAATATAGCATCAAATCTGGTCAAATACGATGTAGGCGCCTTCCAATTATTTTATAAGCTTTACAGCGTTGATAAATTTTTTTTAACAGGATTGTTTTAAGCCATATACAGATCCTTTTAAACGTGGATTAGCGGGCGTGCTTTTCCGGGGTTGGGCCAGGTTGGTTTCCCCCGCACAGGCCGCAATAAAAAAAGCTGGAGGTGCCACCTTTTTACAGGCATTTATTGTGCTGCGCTGTAGCTGACTGCCTCCTGTTGCAACGGCAGGAAGCAGAACTGCCCGGCGCCTGTTTGTGGTAGGGTAGGTCTTTTTTGCGCTGTTGTTCCAATTATGTAATCGATTGCAAAAAAAGCATCAATCTTGATCAAAACAGCTGTTGTTGGAAGAAATATATAATATAAAATTTGTTACCTCATTGTTAAAAACGATTCACGCATAGTATTAAACCCATTATTTAATTATGTTAAAACTAACGAGATCCCTATTATGCTTAACAGGCTTGTTATGCCTTGCATTGATCTGTCTGCCTGCTTACGCGCAGGGACAAATGAAGGTGGAAGGACGCGTTGTGGCGGCGGGAGATGAAGCCCCGCTGCCCGGCGCTACCATTGAGTTAAAAGGAACCGAAAAAAGAACGGTTTCTGGTATCGACGGTGTTTTCAGTATCGATATCCCTGAGAAGGGGGGCACACTGGTTGTGTCCTTTATCGGGTACAAATCCATTGATATACCGGTTACAAAGCCCGGTGCCCTGAAAATTGCCCTGGAACCGGCCGAAGCCAGCACGGATGATGAAGTGGTGGTAGTGGCCCATGGTACACAGCGGAAAAAGGAGGTCGTGGGCGCCGTTACCAGCATCAACCCCGCGGAACTAAAGATCCCGGCCAGCAACCTTACCAACGCGCTGGCCGGTAAACTGGCCGGTATCATTGCCTTCCAGCGAAGCGGTGAGCCCGGTGCTGATAACGCAGACTTTTTTATACGCGGTGTAAGTACGTTTGGAGAAAGCTACCGTTCTTCTCCATTGATCCTCATTGATAATATTCAGGTGACAACAACTGACCTGGCACGGTTGCAGGTGGATGATATTGCCAGTTTCTCTATCTTAAAGGATGCTACAGCCGCCGCTTTGTATGGTTCAAAAGGGGCCAATGGGGTTATATTGATCACCACCAAGCAGGGCAGGGAAAGTAAGGTGAATGTTTCGCTGCGGTTTGAAAACTCCAGGTCGCAATCTACCCGGAATGTAGAGCTGGCGGACCCCGTCACCTATATGGAACTGGCTAATGAAGCGGTATTGACCCGGAACCCGTTAGGTGGTTTATTATACTCAAAAAACAAGATTGAGGGAACCATGCTGGGCACCGATCCTGTGGTATATCCCGCTACAGACTGGCAGAAAATGCTGTTAAAAAAAGCAACCAACAATCAACGTTTTAACCTGAACCTGAGCGGGGGTGGCAAAGTGGCCCGTTACTATGTTTCCGGTGGTTTGAACATTGATAATGGTATTTTAAATGTAGACAGGAGAACGAATTTCAACAGTAATTCTAAGCTCATGTCCTATTCCCTGAGAAGTAATGTAAATATTAATCTTACACAAACAACAGAAATGATCGTGCGGCTCTCCGGTGCCTTCGATGATTATAAAGGCCCGCTGTCTGGCGGTGCGGATATATTTGGAAAGATCATGCAGTCCAATCCCGTCATGTTTCCAGCCTATTATGATCCTACGTTAGAAACAAGATTTGTAAAACACATCATGTTTGGTAATGCAGGGAATGCACAGTATAATAACCCCTATGCAGAACTGCAAAGAGGCTATAAATCATCTAACCGTTTTGCGCTGAATGCACAGATAGCTGTTAACCAGAAACTGGATTTTATTACCCAGGGCTTATCTGCCCGCGGTTTGCTAAACCTGCAGCGCAATGGAGCCTTTTCTTTAACCAGGGCCTATAACCCCTTTTATTATGTGGCAACCAATTACGACTATGCTACCAAACATTATGACCTGATTCCTCTGAATATGGAGACCGGATCGGCTGCTGCGCAGGGTACTGAATACCTGGATTATAAGGAAGGAGATAAGACGCTTTCCGCGGATTTTTATAGTGAAGTTGCGCTGGATTACAGAAGAGAATTCAATAAAGTACATAGCCTGAGTGGTACATTGGTAGGGATTGCTAAAAACAGCACCAGCGGCAACCCGGGCTCTTTGCAAAGTTCACTGCCGTTCCGTAACCTGGGTCTTTCGGGCCGGGTCTCCTATGTATATGATAGCCGTTATGCAGCGGAGTTTAATTTTGGTTATAATGGCTCAGAGCGCTTTGCCCGGATCCATCGCTTTGGTTTCTTCCCATCTGCCGGTGCGGCCTATACCGTATCCAATGAAAAATTCTGGGAGGGTATAAAACATGTGGTTTCAAAATTGAAATTGAGGGCTACCTACGGTTTAGTTGGTAATGATAATATCGGGTCTGCTTCAGATCGCTTCTTTTATCTTTCTGAAGTGAATATGAATGATGGCGGAAGAGGGATGACATTTGGCACCCTGAAGGATTTCTCTCTTTCAGGCATCAGTATCGGCCGGTATGCAAATGACCAGATCACCTGGGAACAGGCAACCAAAACCAATTTTGGATTGGAAACCTCTTTCTTTGGCAAGTTAAATCTTGATGTGGATGTTTACCGCGAAAAGCGTACTAATATCCTGATGGATCGGGCATCTGTTCCAACTACGATGGGGCTTTCCGCTACTACCCGTGCCAATGTCGGAAAAGCACGTTCGCATGGTGTTGACGTAGCGGTGGATTACTCGCAGCAGATTACCAGTAAATGGTGGGCCAAGGGAATGGCCAACTTTACCTATGCTACCAGTGCCTTCGATGTATATGAAGAGCCGCAATACAAAGAGTCCAACATGCTGCATCCCGGGCATTCCCTTTCGCAGCGATGGGGTTATATAGCAGAGCGTTTGTTTGTTGATGACCTTGATGCGCTCAACTCTCCCAAACAAAGTTTTGGCCCTTATGGTGGTGGGGATATCAAATACCGGGATGTGAACGGAGATGGGAAGATCACGACGCTGGACCAGGTGCCCATCGGGTATCCTACAACACCGGAAATTGTATATGGTTTTGGGGTGTCAACCGGGGTTGGAAGATTCGATTTTTCGGTATTCTTCCAGGGGCTGGCCCGCGAATCCTTCTGGATCGATGTGGATGCGACGTCTCCCTTTGTTGGCGAGCAGCGGCAGCTGCTGAAGGTATGGGCTGATAACCATTGGAGCGAGGATAACCAGAATATTTATGCGTTATGGCCGCGTTTGGGTGTGGACGCAAGTATGAACAGTATGGGTAAAGCATCCCAGAGCGATCCGCAGGTGGCCAATACCTGGTTTATGCGCAACGGGGCACTGTTACGTATCAAATCGGCAGAACTGGGCTATACCCTGTCAAGCAACCTGATGAACCGGCTGCATTTTTCCAATGCCCGTTTTTACCTGAACGGCCTCAATCTGCACACCTTTAGCAAGTTTAAACTCTGGGATGTGGAAATGGGGGGCAATGGCCTGGGATATCCGATCCAGCTGGTATTGAACGCCGGCGTCAACCTTACCTTAAAATAAAATTAAAAAGAAAATCTGTGGATATGAAATTGATAAAAGTTCTGCCGGTAATCCTGCTCCTGGGATTTTTCTCCTGCAATAAATTTATGGACATTGTGCCGGACAATATTGCTACACTGGATCAGGCCTTTCAGCTGAAGGTAACGGCAAAAAAATATTTATTTACCTGTTATTCCTATTTGCCTAAACTGGGAAGCCCCAGCAGCAATTACGGATTGCTCGGAAGCCGGGAAATCGCTTCTCCCTACCCTGGATCGCAGGCCCCGGGTATTCCTAATTCGATACTGGAACTTGGGTACGATTACCAGAACACGGTAGAACCGATCAACAATTATTGGGATGGTGCCAATGGCGGTGTAGCGTTGTTTCAGGCTATCCGTACCTGTAATATTTTCCTGGAGAATATCGGCAAAGTGCCGGATATAGAAGACGTAGAACGGAAACGGTGGATTGCGGAAGTAAAGACGCTCAAAGCCTATTATCATTTCCTGTTGTTCCGGATGTATGGTCCGGTACCCGTTATGAGAGAAAACCTGCCGGTGTCGGCCGATGTAGAGGCAGTGCGGATCACCCGTGCACCGGTGGATGAAGTAAGCAATTATATTGCGGAGCTGATCGATGAGGCAGCGCCGGACCTGCCACCGGTTGTATACAACCAGCGGGAGGAGCTGGGTCGTATTACGGTTCCCATCGCACTTTCCATAAAAGCCTATACATTGTTGTTAAACGCAAGTCCTCTATTTAATGGAAATAGTGATTATGCGGATCTGAAAAATAGGAATGGAGCGGCACTGGTGAATACCAGTTTTGATAACAGTAAGTGGGTAAAGGCTGCAAAAGCCTGTGATGATGCCATAAAAGCAGCACACAGCGCCGGGTTCCGGTTGCATTATTTCAATGCGCCCTTTGATCTGAACGCGATCAGCGACAGCTCAAGAAAGCTGATGGATATCCGGGGGGCGGTAACAGAACAATGGAATCCTGAGCAGGTTTGGGTACTCACTAACAGCAGTACCAGTGAATTGCAGCGGTTTTGTGCTCCCCGCAATGAAGTATATTCGTATACCTATTCTCTATGGGCGGCTAACCTGAACGCCTGTGAAATTTTCTATACCAAAAACGGCGTGCCTATCAACGAGGATCCCACCTGGGATTATGCGAACCGGTATACAAGTTTAAAAACAGTACCTGCAGAGCAGCGCAGTATCATGAAGCCTAACTACACTACTTCCAGTTTCAATATGGACCGGGAGTATCGTTTTTATGCTGATCTTGTTTTTGACGGAGCTGCTTATTTTATGTCGCAGCGTCCGAGCGAAACCAATTTACTTTACCTCCCTACATTGTGGGGATCTCCATCCACCAGCGGCGGGCTTTCGAGGGTTTCGTTTACCGGTTATTATCCCAAGAAACTGGTAAGCTGGAAAACCACCGGAAGCGGTAGCTCCTACACGCCGGATTCTTATGCCTGGCCGGCGATCCGGCTGGCTACGCTTTATTTAATGTATGCGGAAGCTGTCAACGAAGCGGAAGGTCCTGGTGCAAAAGCCTATCAGTACCTGGATTCGGTACGGGCACGTGCCGGCCTGAAAGGAGTGGTGGAATCCTGGGCCCTTCATTCCCGCAACGCGGCCAAACCCACTACGAAGGAGGGGCTGCGGAACATTATCCAGCAGGAAACCATGATCGAAATGATCTTTGAAGGAGAAAATTACTGGAATATGCGTCGCTGGAAGCGGCTCGATCTGATGAACCGCCCCATTACCGGCTGGGACTTCCAGCAAAAAACGACAGCGGACTTTTACCGGTTAAAAACAATTTATACTCCGCATAATACCTACAGGGATTTTCTGGCACCGCTTAAAGAGTATGCGCTGCAGGTAAATCCGAACCTGGTACAAAACCCATTATGGTAATTGTTTCATGATTTAATCTGATTTATACGATGAAGAATAATAAAAGTATTACGTGCGGCCTGATGGCGCTTCTTATGGCTGGTTTTTTCTCCTGTCAGAAACAAACCGGAACCAACCAGGAACCGCTCTATAAAAGCACAGACAAGCCACCGGCAGTTACGAATGTAAAAGTGATCAATATTGCCGGTGGTGCCCAGATCATTTATGATATTCCACCTAACCCGGGTATAATGTATGTGCAGGCAGACTTTATGGTCAATGAAAAAACAAAGCAACAGGTAAAAGCCTCTTATTTTACAGACACTCTTGTGGTAAGAGGTTTTGCGAAGTCTGCCGATTATAAAGTAACCCTGCGCACGGTTAGCCGGAGTGAAGTGACATCGGACCCGGTAGAGGTTACGGTGCACCCGGATACACCTCCTTACCTTTCAGTGAAGCAGTCGCTTCAGATCTATGGCGATTTCGGAGGCGCCAATATCCAGTATCAGAATCCTGGTTCCGGGGACCTTGCAGTGGTGACCCTGGTAGACACCACGGGTAAACCGGAATATGTATATACCAACTACTCCAAAGCTGTTACCGGTAATTTTTCGATCCGGGGATTTGGTCCCGGCGAAAGAAAATACGGAGCCTATGTGAGGGACCGTTGGGGTAATGTATCGGATACGGTGTGGTCAAAAGTACGGTCGATGAACGAGGTGGTGCTGGACCGGAGTATTATGAACGCACTGGTATTACCCGGTGACCAAACCGCTTGTTGTGGATCAGATCTCAACGTGCCACTGCGTAATGGCTATAGTGCAGGAGATTGGGCGTTCTATGGGGTTCCTAACAATGAAAAAACCGATTCTTTGCCTGAAAGGGTTACCGTTGATATGGGTAAGCCGGTGGTGCTGAGCCGGATCCGGTACTATATGCGTAAAAATGGCGGTGCTGAATTCCGGAACGGGACACTGAAATATTTTAAGATCTACGGCAGCATGAGCCCGAATCCTAACGGAGCCCTGGATGCAAGCTGGACGCAGATCGGAGATGTATTTGAACTGGTGAAACCCTCTGGTCTTCCTTACGGGCAGCTGGATGCGGCAGATCAGGCAGAGGTTAATAATGGTACGGAGTTTATTATGCCGTTGCCTGCCGTGCCCATGCGTTATTTCCGGCTGGTGATCCTTGAGAACTACAGCGGCGGTAATGGCCTCGAAATGGCTTCCCTCAAATTTATGGGTGACTATCAGTAGCATTTTTTATTAATAAAATCAGCATATGAATTATAAATATTTCGCAGTCATTTTTGCCCTCCTGGTGCTGTGCTCCTGCACCAAGATGGATCATGAATACGCTCCTTATTTAAAGGACGGGGAGATCATTTACATCGGAGCGCCTTACAACCTGGAAGCGCATTCGGGAAGGGGAAGGGTAGAACTACAGTTTACCCAGTCAAAAGACCCCAATATTATTAAGTATATTATTTACTGGAATAATAAGAACAAAAAACTGGAAGTACCGGCTGAGAAAAACAGCACGATACAGAAAGTGATGGTTACCGGTCTTTCCGAGCAGGACTATACATTTGAAATTGTAGCACTGGATAAAGATGGTAACAGTTCTACCCCTGCTTCTGCGCTGATTTCGGGTCAGTCATTGGGCGCTGATTATGAGGGGCAGCTGTTTACGCGGAGTGTAACATTAACAAACAGCAAAAAAGGTATGTCGCTCGCTTTTGTTTCCGTAGATACGACCTGCAAGTTTACGGTGGTGACCTATCGGAACATTGCCGGCCAGGCGGTACAGAAAAAGATTTCAGACATGGCGGCGTTAACGGATACATTGGCAGATATTGATCCCCTTGCAGCATCGGTAGACCTGAGAACGGCATATGTTCCGGTAAAAGGGATCGACACCTTTTATGCTCAAAAAACAGAAACAATGAGCCTGGCTGCGGGCCGGTATACCTGCACCGGCAACATGGTAGATGTTACCAGTGCGGCGCTAACCGGAGCCTACCCCTGGAACGTTACCCTGCGCCAGGTAGGTGCCCGGCGGCTGGAGCTGTATGACGAAGATTATACGAAGGATGTTGCCCACTGGATCAAAAGCAGTGGCAGCAACTCCAGCTATGGCCAGTTTGGGGTGATCTTTAACTTCGATGAAAACTATAACGTCATCAGCGTGGTGAATAAGAACGGCCAGCCCTCGGGCAACAACCGTTCCGGTGAACTGGATCCTTCCGGGATCAACAAATTTGACCCCGTTACCAAAGTGCTGAAAGTGAAATACTGGATGAATGAGAATGGCACGCATCGTACCTCTTTTGATGAGGTAATGACGATGAAATAACGGTTTCAGCATATCTTCAGGCTAGAGGCAATCTGTTAGCATTGCACGGGGGCTGTTGCTTTGGCACGGCCCCTTTTTTTATGAGCAAAAAAAACATCGGTTTTTGTCAATCAGGTAGTAGTTCGTTCGCGCTTTTTGATTAAACTTTATAAAGCGGCTTAAAAAAGCCGGATATTCTTAAGCCATATTTCTAATATTTATTTTTATGAGTAGACTAACGAAATTGCTGTTTGCAACTGTTGGCTGGGTATGCCTGATGTTTATTGCAGTTGCTTCCAGTGCCCAGGAGGGCATAAAACTGAGGGGGCGTGTGGTCGCCACAGATGGTACTCCGTTGGTGGGCGCTACCATCCAGCAGGAGAAAGGAACGGCGGTCACCGTCTCCGGCGATAACGGGCATTTTGAAATAGATGTTGCCCGGGACAGCCGCATTACAGTTACCATGGTAGGTTACCAGCCGCTGACGGTTGCTGCTGCTTCCGGCGAAATGATCATTGAATTAAAAGCGGCCAGCTCCGATATGGATGAAGTGGTTGTGGTAGGTTATGGAACGCAGAAGAGATCCAGGCTCACCTCGGCTGTTTCGTCTATGAATGCCAAGGAGCTCCAGCTGATCCCCACTTCCAATCTTTCTAATGTACTGGCCGGCAGGCTCAGTGGAACTTTTATACAGTCAGGCACCGGTACACCGGGTATCGGCTCGGGAATCCGGGTTCGGGCAAAGGCCTCCTGGAATGGCGGAAATTCGGTATATGTAATTGATGGTGTAGTGCGGGATAAAACCAGTTTCGACGCCCTGGACCCTAACGAGGTGGAAGATATTACGATCCTGAAGGATGCTGCGTCTGCGGCGATTTACGGATCGCGTTCTACGAACGGGGTTATCCTGGTAACCACCAAGTCGGGCAAAAGCGGAAGGCCGCTTATACAGTTTAATGCGATTACCGGTATCGAAAAGCCCGGTAAAATGCCGTCTTATATGGGCGTTGCAGATGCCCTGAAATTGTCGCAGGCCGTGAATGGAGGAATCGGGCAGGATGAAATTGACTGGGTGCTGAAAAATAATCCCAAGGGCGAAAATTATCTGGATGCGGCTTACCAGGACCCCACCAACCAGAAATATGCGTTGAGCGCCTCCGGAGGGAACGATGTGATTACTTATTACCTCGGCGGATCTTATTATAATGAGAAGGGCTTCCTGCCCAATGTGTGGTACAATAAATACAACCTGCGCGGAAAGATCAGTGCAAAGCTGACCAAAGACCTTACGGTGGGCTTAAATTTAAGCAACAGCTACGGAACCCGCAACCGGTTCAACTTTACGTATGATTATGGCTCTGATGACCTGAATAATTTATGGGGTAAGCTGCTGTACTGGGACGCATGGGCGCCTGCCTACATTGATGGAAAACCGGTGAATCCGGGATGGCTGGGAAATCCTGTAGAAATGATGAAGAACGGCGGGTACTGGCGGAATAATAACCAGCAGATCGACGCGTTGATCAATGCGGAATACCGGGTACCGTTTGTTAAAGGCTTATCCCTCAAGATGGCCTACAGCAAGAACTTTGATAACAGCTATATTAAAACATTTGCCAAACGACAGCTGCTATATAATTTTAAAACCACCGGTACCAACAACCTGATCCGCACCAATGAGGTGATCGGCACTACCATGAGCACGGAGCCCGGTACAGAATATATCGGTAATGAATATGCCAAATCAAACACTTACCAGCTAAACGGGCAGCTATCCTATGATCGAAGTTTTGGCCTGCATCATATCAGTGGGGATGCCGTTTATGAGCAGTGGGAGGCACAGTATAATAGTTTTACCGCCTACCGCTATAATTTTCCCCTGCTGGCCACCGATCAGTTCTTTGCGGCAAGCGGCGATACCAAGGATTGGCGGAACAGCGGATCGGAGTCACAGGATGGAAGACTATCCTATATCTTCCGGTTGGGATATGACTATGACGGCCGTTACCTGTTATCGGCTTCTATGCGGCGGGATGGGTCGGTGAAGTTTGCACCAGGCCGGCGCTGGGGTAATTTCCCGTCCATATCCGGTGGCTGGGTACTATCAAAAGAAGCTTTTTACAATAATACCGCACTCCCGGGGATCATGGATTTTGCAAAGATCCGGTTCTCCTACGGATCCAATGGGTATGATGATCCCGAAGACAGGAATATCAAAAAATGGCTCTGGCTGGATCAGTATAATATTTCGTCTTCCAGCTATTACCTGGGCACCAATGGAACCGCTGCTCCCCGGCTGCTTTACTCGGGTATCCCGATCGCAAACCTGACCTGGGAAAAATCACGTTCGTATGACCTGGGTATTGATCTGACTTTATTAAAGCAATTCAATTTGACCCTCGACTTCTGGAAGCGGCAGACATCTGATGTTTTGGGGACCCGTATCCTGGTAATACCTGCGGAATTCGGAGGCACATTGCCTGCCGAAAATTACGGGATCGTGGATTCAAAAGGTATGGAAATTGAATTGGGATACCGGCATGAGTTTAACCCCGACTTTTCTATCAATGTGCGGGGCAATTTCAACATAGCCACCAATAAGGTTATTAAAAGGGACAGGGCGGCCAACGCGCTTGATGTGGACAACCCGATTGGTAAAACATTGAGCTATGGAACCGGGTATGTGTATTCAGGCATTCTGAGAACGCAGGCGGATATTGACGCCCTGCCCACAGGCTTTACCTATTTTGGTGCGCCTCCCACACTGGGGTCCGCAAAATTTGAAGATATCAGCGGTCCGGGTGGCAAGCCCGATGGTAAGGTAGACAGCTATGACCGCGTGGTGCTGGGTAATTATTTTGGTTCTGACAATGCACCCTATTCCGGAGGTTTATTACTAAGTCTCAGTTACAAAGGCATTACGCTTGAAACCCTTTTTGCAGGTTCAGCCGGCTTTAAGTTATCCTACGGCGATGCCTGGGGCAGGAACTTTGGCGGCGGTGCCAAAGTGCCCACCTATCATGCCGACTCCTGGAGCACCGACAACCAGGAGGGTACCACGCCAAAATTATACCCCTGGGGCAATCCGCAATCTTATGGTTATACGGAAACCTCTACGTTCAATGTATACAACGGAAGTTTTGTGCGTATGAAATACATCAATATAGGGTACCAGCTGCCTTCCGGGCTTCTGAAGCACGTAGGCGTAAAAGGCATCAATATTTTTGCATCGGGTAACAATCTTTTCTACGCATCGAAGTTTAAGTTTTACGATCCTGAAGTATACCAGTTTATGAGTTATCCTACCATGAGATCCTTCTCAGCAGGTATCGATGTTAAATTATAACGCTTTGTCTCAAAAAACATATAATGAGCATGAAAAAATCATTCAACATATTCGTCGCTGTTATTTCCGCAGTGTTCTGTTTAACGGCCTGCCAGAAAGTACTGGACAAAAAGAACCTGAGCGCGGTAAATCCTTCTGAGGTCTGGAGCAGCCCCCAGCTGGCAACCGCTTACCTGAATACTATTTATTCGAACCTTATGCCAGGCAATACCTACGGCAGCGGTAATAATACCGATGAAGGGGTGGCCTATCAGCGGCAGGCCAATTCCTGGCTGGGAGGTACGGCAACAGAAGATTCCTACGATGGCTTTTCGCAATACACCAATATCCGCACTATCAATATTTTTCTTAAGAATATTGCCGAGGCATCCTTTGATGAGGCCAGCAAGGTCACGCTCAAAGGCCAGGGGCTGTTCTGGCGGGCATGGGCCTACTACAGCCTTGTTAAAAGCTATGGAGGTGTACCGTTGATCCTTACGCCACAGGAGCCCACAACGGATCTTACCGCTTTGCAGGTGCCCAGGAGCAAAACCTCGGAATGTGTTACGCAGATCCTGAAAGATCTGGATGAGGCCATTGCCGTATTGCCGGAGGCCTGGACAGGGGAGGATGTAGGAAGGATCGACAAGGGGATAGCCATGGCTTTTAAGGGAAGGGTGCTATTGTTCTTTGCCAGTCCTTTATTTAACGGGCTGGGTGGCGTTGCCTCCTGGCAAAAAGCCTACGATGCCAATAAGGCCGCAAAGGATTTTCTTGATGGAAAGGGGAAAGGGCTTTATGCTCCTTATAATAAGATATGGGACGATGAGCTGAACAAGGAAGTGATCATGGTACGCCGCTACAATTACCCGCAGGCTACTTATTTCCAGGGCGGATTGATCCCGCTGAACTGGTCCAAGGATGATGTGGGTTACGACCGGCCTTCACTGGAACTGGTAAATGCGTTCCCGATGAAGGATGGGGCCGCATGGGGGGCACAGAGCCGGATGTACGATACCCTGTTCCGCAGCAGGGATGACCGGTTTTATGCGAATATTTATTATAACGGTGCTCCTAACCAGTACCTGGCCGGAATGAAAGCGTCCAATACCTATCTCTGGACCTATTTTAATCATATCGACAATTACTATGGAGCTACCGGCATCACCGGGCAGCACAACCAGGTTACCACCGATCCGCTCTGGTCTAACTCAAGTTTTTACAGGATAAAGGCGATCGATAAAACCATTGTGGCAGGAACGGTTTACAATGCCGCGGTAGATTGGCCCGAGATCCGCTATGCTGAAGTACTGATGAATTTTGGGGAGTGTGCCAATGAAACAGGCAAGAGCAGTGAAGCTCTGGACGCGTTAAAGCAGATCCGGCAGCGGGCCGGGATATGGCCGGGTGCTGCTAATAATTACGGTATCACAGCTGTTTCGCAGGCCGACATCCGTACAGCTTATCAAAACGAGCGTTTTGTTGAATTTTGCTTCGAGGGCAAACGCTGGGATGACCTGCGCCGCTGGAAGCTGTTTGGGTACCTGAGAGCGCTTACACAAAGGCATGGCCTGGCTATTGAACTAAAGCCCGGCGAAACCGATGTACAGCCATTAAGCGATATCAATACCGTATGGACAAAATTTAAGTCGACCGTTGTTCAGACCGAAAATACGAATATCGCTATCCCCGATAAATTCTACTTTTATGGAATTCCCAAAACATTAAGAGACCGTAATCCCCTGTTAAAACAGAATAATAACTGGGGCGGTGATTTTGATCCGCTGCAGTAGGGGGGAGATCAAAAAATACGATCAGGTCCAACCTGTGGAAAGGAGCATCAAGAACAGCTCCCGAGCGCTGCGCCAGGACCTGAGATCGGACTTCAATCAATAGGCGTAGCAGGAAGGGCGTGCCGGTAAAAAAAACATCGGTTTTTGTCAATCCGGCGGTAGTTGGTTCGCGGGTTTTGACTGAATTTTATAAAAGGTTTTAAAAAAAAGAAACCTGTTGTTAGGAACGGTTGATGCGGGAGTTGAAGGAGCACTACAAATAATACAATCAAACCCAGCTATAAGAGGTGTGACATCGGGATAGAGCTGTCTGTAACAGGACAGCTCTCCCATTTATCGGGTAAGGCTGAAAGTAAAAGAATAAAACCGTAGCTTAACAGCGCAAATTGATCACTTAATCACAGGAATATGAAGGGGAGTAAATGGGCAATGGGCCTCGTCTTTGTTTTATGCAGTCAGTGGATCCATGCGGTAGAGCTGAAAACAGCTTCTACGGCTATTGTTATTAACGATAAAGGGTTTTACACTTCTATTAAGGTGGAAGGGAAAGAAATTATCGGCGAAGGCGCTTATCCCCTGATCTCGGCGGTAAAGAACGGGCAGATCGTGCTTCCGGGCGCGTTGAAGGTGAGCGGTAATAAATTCCTGCTGACCATGGAAGACCAGCAGGTTATTGAATTGCTGGTACGGCAGCAGCCGCAGGCCATCACTTATGAGGTCAGCAAGATCAGCGGCGTTTATAAAACGGTTGTATTTGGCCCGGTAAAAGTAGTACCGCATGAGGTTGTGGGGGAAGTGGTAGGGGTGGTACAGGGCGGGGATATCGCTTTTGCCATGCAGGCGTTGAATATAAAAACCAATGGCGGTATCCCGCAGGAATATGCAGCGGCTTATGGCGCCCGGTTTAGCTATGCCGGCGGCAATACAGACCTTTCGGTTTCGAGCACACCTTATTTTAATTTTGCGGTGGCCGATACAAAAGAGGGAGCCGTATTCCAGTTATCAGCCAGGAACCGTTCGGAGCAGGAGTACCGTAAGGTGAACCAGGTCGAAAAGGCGCTGGTGCTCCCGGTAAGTGGCGCTGATGGAGCTATTGCCGGTGCCAGGATAGCGCTGTTTGGAGACCGGCGCAGCCGGATCCTGGGCCGGATCGGAAAAGTAGAAACCGAGCAGGGACTGCCGCACCCGGTGATCGAAGGCGAATGGGGCAAGGAGTCGAGAGGGGCTATGCGCTCTTACCTGATCACCAATTTTTCAGAACAGGATCTTGATTTTGTCCTGGAGAAGACACAGCGTGCCGGATTCAGGACCCTGTACCACCCGGATCCGTTCAGGACCTGGGGCCATTTTGAGTGGAATCCTTCCTTAACAAAGGAAGGGGATGAAGGGATGAAAGCGATGGCAGAAAGGGCTTCAAAAAAAGAGATCAAAATCGGGGTGCATACCCTATCCAATTTTTTAACCACCAATGATGCTTATGTAACACCGGTGCCCAGTAAAAAGCTGCTGAAGCAGGGGCAGCTGAACCTCACCGGTAGTATTGATGATATACAAACGACCCTGGAAACGGAAGCATCCGATCTGTTTAATGTGCCCCTCACCCTGAATGCCTTGCAGATCGGCGACGAGCTGATCACTTATGGCAAGGCAGAAAATAAAGAGGGCCGGGTCATACTTACCGGCTGTACCAGGGGCGCATTTGGTACACAGAAAGCCCGGCATGAAAAAAATGAGCCCTTATACAAGTTATGGGATTACCCGTACCGGACCCTGTTCCCCGATCTGGAATTGCAGGATGAATTTGCGCAGCGCCTGGCGGCGGTCTTTAATAAAACAGGGATCAGGCAGATCTCCTTTGATGGACTGGAAGGCTGTATGTATACCGGTCAGGATTACTATGCCACGGCCCGGTTCGTAACGGAATATTACAACGGGCTTCAGAATAAGGCAGACCTCATCAATGACGCCAGCCGCCTGGATCATTATCTCTGGCACATTCATACAAGGATGAACTGGGGAGAGCCATGGGGCGAGGAAATGCGTAAAGGGCAGGTGGCCAGCCGGATCAGGAACCAGGAGTATTTCAGGAGGAACCTGTTTCCAAGGATGCTGGGATGGTTCCTGGTGAGACTGGCAGAGCGTAATTTTGAAGCCACTTCGCTTGAAGACCTGGAATGGGCCCTGTCGGAATCTGCCGGCTTTGATGCCGGGTATGCCATGAGCATTAACATGAAAACATTAAAGAACCACGGGCAGATCGACCGGTTGCTGGAGGCAATGAAGAACTGGGATGCCTTACGTTATGCAAATGTGTTTACAGAGGACCAGAAAAAGCGGCTGAAGGACCCGGAAACCGAATGGCACCTCGAAAAAAAGGATGATAAGAATTTCCTGTTATATCCCCTGTTCATTTCTGAGCGGTTCCGTTGTAATTTGTCCGAGCTGCAGCCGGGGCAACCGGGCGGGGCCGACTGGTCATGGAAAAGCCCGGCGGAAGGTCCTTTTGCGCTGCGGATAAAGGTAGAAGGCGAGGGTGCCGTTGCCAATCCTTCCTTTACCACACCACTCGGCGTGGTAAAGATCGAAGGGAAGCTGGAAGCCAACCAGTACATCCTGCTGGATCACCAGGGCAGGGCTACATTAACGGACCAGAATTATAAGGTACTGGCTGACCTGAATGTTCAGGGTAAGGCCCTGTTGCCCAAAGGCGCATCCGGCGTATCGTTTGCCTGTGAGGGGGTAAATGGGGCCAAACCCGATGTGGTGGTAAGATATATAACCCGGCAAGCTCCGGAAAAAGTATCGATGCCATAAGAAGGGGCCGGAGTAGGGCGCATTGTTAAGAAGAGATTGGTCTCGTCTTCTTAAGGAAATATTTAAAATGCGGAAATAGGAATCCCGGCTATCGGGAGTGAAAACGGAACGGATCCGGATTACTGATCTGCATAACGAACATCGGGCTGCAAATGGCTCTGGTGTTGCAGCCTTGGTCTGACCAGAATTGCATGTGCGGCATCCGAAGCAGGTTATGACCGGATAGCCGGCGGCGTAACTGCCCGTTCGTTTGCAACCGGCCTGCATTGAACCCCGCCGGGGTTCAACCCGGATTGTGGTCATGAACCACGCGTTGCACGCGCGGTTCATCGGATCAAACCCCTGCGGGGAATATGAACCTGAGGCTTGAACACGGGGTATAGAATACGACGCTAACGTTAAAGCCGCGTCCCGAAGCTTCGCATGAGAGCCGGCTAAGGAACACAATCCTGAAGCGCCATACGGTTCCATTTGCTCCTCCCGGATTTCAACGATTGTTGCTCCATATGGAGCAACGTGTTTATAGCAATGTTTCATTATTTGGATTGGGCTCCGTATGGCGCCCCGTGTTTATGCGGCATCCCCCCGGCGGAAACGGTACCCGGATCTTGATATATGGATTTTGCCTTAATAGCCAGGCAATCAGCCCGCCGGTGTTCACATGGAACAATACCGGGATTAACCTGAGTTTTAAAGCCAGGCCCCGAAGCTTCGGAATCGAGGTCCAGGAAAACATCAAGTACAACAACGGTTGAACCTTGAACCTTGAACCTTAAACTTCAAATAAAGGGAAGTTCATCTGGCAACGAAACGGGATCTAACGAGGAACCGGCGCTCTTTCCTGCAAAGAAAACATCATAGCTTGTCAATATAAATGCTGTTCATACCGGTTCATTTCAGCATCTTTATGCCCGAAATGATTGCGATAAAATACACACTGAAATTAAAGGAACGCTTGTGCTGCAATAAACTGCCGGTATTTATTGTTTTGATGCTTTTTGCCCCATTGCTCCTGTTTGCGCAGGCTGGTCTTTCCTGGCTGCCGTCCCCGGGCGCTGCTGCGGCGCCTGTTTCAGCAGAGATCCATACTTTTTTAAAGGGGCTGTCCGGGAACATGCGGGTGCTGGCCTGTGGTTATAGAGGGGCGCAGCTGGGTTCCCTGGAACCGGTCCCGGTTGGGAAAAAAGGGACAAAAAATGAATGGGAATTAAATATCGATAAATATTCTGAACAGAAAGAAGACCAGGAGATAATGGATCTTACCTTTCGTTTTAAAAGAGAAGGCAGAACAATTGCTGATGCCGGTGTGGCGCTGGCGATCGACTTCGGTAACTGGGATGTATCCAATTATGTGATGATCCCGGCTTCCGTGTACAACGGGAACCGGAACCGGATCGTAACCCGGGGGTATAATGAGGGGGTAGACCGGTCGGACCTTTACCGGAAGGACCTGCCCCAGACCACTACTTCATTGCCCCAGCTTTCTCCCAATGCCGGTGAGCTTTCAAGACTGGAGATCAATATCAGCAATACCGCAACACCGGCCGTATGTATCTACGACCGGAGGAAGGGACTTGGCTTTGTTTTGCTCTGCGACCAGGGAATAATGGTAAAGGACCAGGTGATAGATCACGGGCTGATCCTCGAAGAGAACAAAAGCCGGACCCAGGCTACCCTGGTGGTCAGCGCGCCGGGTGTGCGCGAACGGAAACCGGAGTTCATTGGTTTCAGCAAAAGCCCGGACCGGGGCATTACCTGGAGCCCGGGTGATGCACATACCATAAAACTGCGGTTGTATAAGTTTAAGGCGAAAGACATCCCCGGGTTTTTAAATACGTTTTCGAAGATCCGGAAGGACCTGACCGGCAAAAACCAGCCCCGCCAGCTGGTGCCCTTCAGTGCTATTAACCAGATCATGACCCGCAATATCGATAAACGTTATTACGAGGGGAAATTCAGTTTTTACTGTCCCGAAAATGCGGACTGGATCTCCTTCGGATGGATCGGGGGGCTTATCAATACCTTCCCGATGCTGGCATTAAACGATGCCCTGCACCGCGAGCGCGTGATGCGGACCTTTGATTTCGGGATGACCTATGGCCAGGGCAGGTCCGGCTATTTTTGGGGAGCCTTAAATAAGGATGGGTGGCCTTTTGGAAGAGAAGCCTATAACGACCGCCCGGAAATCGTGCTCACCCGGAAGAATGCCGATGTCCTTTACTGGATGGTAAAGCAATTTGAACTGATGAGAGCCCAGGGCCATGCGGCATTTATAAAGGCGGATTGGGAATGGCGGATCCGGAAGCTGGCCGATGCGTTTGTCAAAACCTGGAAGGAAGAAGGGCAATGGGGCAACGACCTGGATCATGAAACAGGTAAGGTAGCGGTGTATAACAGCTCCGGCGGTGTGATGGCGATTGCCGGGCTGGCGCTCGCTTCCCGATACTATCATAACCCCGAATACCTGCGTGTAGCGGAAGCCGCCGCCGCATATTATTATAAAAATTTTGCACTTACCGGCATGACCACCGGGGCCTGTGCCGATATCTTACAGAACGCGGATTCAGAAACAGCCATTGCTTTTACAACCGCGCTGATGACGCTTTACGAGTTTACAGGCAAGCCTGTTTATTTAAGGCAGAGCCGCGATCTGGCCAATTTGGCCGCTACCTGGACCACGTCCTTCGATTACCGGCTGCCTGCCTACACGGCGCTGGCCAAACTGGGAGCAAAGCTCACCGGAGCGGTATGGGCCAGCACACAGAACAAGCATGGCGCGCCGGGATTTTGTACCCAATCCGGGGATGCACTGTTCAGGATCTACCGGTCAACCGGGGAACAGCGCTACGCGGAGCTGCTGTATGATATTGCGCATGCTTATGCAGAAGGCATTCAGCCCAACGGGCATATTACCGAGCGGCTGACCTATTGCGATGCGGATAGCCGTGGCTCCCGGGGTGATGGCGGCAAAACCGGGTGGAACGAGACCAATGGCGCTTTAATGTCGCTTGAAATTCCCGGTGTGTACCTGCGTACTGATATAGATCGTTTTTTTGTATTTGATCACCTGGAGGGAAGGGTGACCAAACGGGATCAAAAACATCAGAAAGTATGGGTGGAGCTGCACAATCCCACACCCTATGCCGCCACCGTGCGTTTGCTTGCGGAAAACGGGAACCAGTCGGCAAAGGCATTAAAACTGACATCCTTCCTCGATTGGAAAAAGATCGAAATAGGAGCAGGACAAACAAGCCGTTTTGTTGTGGAAGGCACGGTTATAAAAAAGAACGGGTAATATAAAAAACATTCATCACTACGAATAATAAAATGAACAAAATTACATTTCTCAGGATCGCAATTATACTGCTGTTGCCTGGTATATGGGGGCCGGCGCTTATGGCACAGACCGTTTTAAGGACCCGCTATTTCAAAATTGAGGTAAACGATCAGGGGTATATCACCAGTATGCAGAATACCACGGTGAAGCCTTACCGCGAGTTTAGCCCGGCAGACAAGCCATCGCCGCTGATGATGCTTTATGATGCAGGGCAAAAAAAATATTATGCGCCACAAAAGTCGGTCTATACAAAAAAGACAAAGATTTTTACGCTCAGCTACCCCAACGGGTCGGTGGCCCGTATCAGCGTGGCGCCGCAGCCCGGATATTTGAAGCTGCAGCTGCTTTCTTTGACCAACGCCGGGCATATAGAAGCCATCCAGTGGGGATCCTATCATACCAATATCACCAACCTGATGGGCGAGGTTATCGGGGTGGCCCGGGACACCAGTGCTGCAGTTAACTATGCCATTGGTATGCTGGCACTGAATGATAATACGATCGGGGCAACGGCCGACATAGAGGGCGATGCAGCCCCCTTCCAGTACATTATTCATACACCTGATCCCCAGCGGTTCCCCTTGCCGGATTCGTTACATGAAGGGCAGGTATTTACATTGGGCGGAGACGGCCACAACGATGTGGCTTTTTATGCACACAAGGAGCCCTGGTACCGCATCCTGTACGGGAACGCGGCAGGGGTCGACGACAAGGGACGGATATCGATCGTATACCAGTCGCGCGACCGTAAACAGGAACGGGAAGTACAGTATTCGCTGATGCCGAATATGGCGGTTAATAAACCCAATCATTTAAAGGTGCAGGCATTGCCCGGTGTAGATTATATCGGCTCATCCATAGCGTTATGGGGCAGCCCGGACAGTACGGCATTGATGGATGTGATCCGGGATATCGTCCTGTCTGAGAAACTGCCCTATACCACCATCAACGGCAAATGGGTAAAAGATCCTGCGGCCTTTGTACCGGATGCCATGTCCAGCGGTAACCTCAACGACAGTATCATTGCCTATGCCAGCCGGCTGGGATTTAAGGCCATTAGTTTGTATGACCAGGGTTTTTTAAGACCCAACCGGGGAAATGAAGGGTATATTGACGGAAAGGATTTTGAGCGGAAACCGATACGGCTTTCCACCGGCAATCTTTCACATAAGGCGTTTTCACAGCTGGCCGCCCGGCAGCACCTGGTGATTGGCCGTACAACGATCACGAACTCTTTAGCGCCCGGTACAAAGGATGCCAGCCCGGTGCCCAGCGACAGTATCTGGTATCAGCAAAAAAGGCTGCTGGCAAGGGATATCAGCGCCATGGATACGCTGATCTATGTAAATGACCCCACGTATCTGAACGAGATCGGGAGCTGGCAGGCCCATGTCAAAAGCCTCAACATCATCCGGGTGGGCAAAGAGCTGGTTCATTTTCTTGGTGTCAGCGATACAAAGCCCTACCGCTTATTAAATGTAACGCGCGGATACTGGAAAACACAGGCGGCGGCACATAAAGCACTGGATACTTTGTACAAGCTGCAGGTGACCATCGGCGCGGGCTACGACGGGCTGATCCCCAATATGCAGCTGCAGGACGAAATAGCAAAATACTATGCCGATATCTGTTATGTCAACGGGTTGGGGTATTATGATTTTGACGGGCAGGAGTTCCTGTTCAATACCGGGCATGGGTATTACGGAGCCAAACGGTTTTTCCGCAAAATGTTTGAGCGGGCAAAGGAACATGGCATCGCCGATATCCGTTTTACCGGGGCCACATTGTCCGAAGGCTCCTGGCACTACCAGAGCATCTGGAATGTAGGGGGTGGAAAAAATCTGTACGATGCCCGCACAAGAGAATGGGGCAGCACCACCAGCCAGGGTAAGGACCTGAGGGATGTAACCTATGCCAACTTCTTCCCCGTGGGTATGGGCGGTAATTTCCCGATTACAGAAAAATCTACCGTAGAAGAATACGAGCATATCCAGGCTGTTTCTGTTGGCATTGGTTCTACCTACAGCATGCGGCTGAACCAGAAGGACGTGGAAAAATGCCCGCAAAAAGAGCAGATCTTCAGTGTGATCCGCACCTGGGAAGATGCCCGTGCGGCCAACGCCTTTCCCCGCTGGGTAAGAACAAAATTAACAGATCCGGCATACAGCTGGAGGCTGGAGGCGGGTGCCGGTCCTGATACCTGGACGCTTTACCAGATGGTTGATGGAAAAAAGACACAGCCGGTCGTATTAAAAAGAGCAAAGGGGTATTAACGGGTATGTGAAAGGCAGGTGCTGGTTTAAGGGCTTTTGGAAACACCTGGGCTGTTTTACGGGGCTCAACGAAAATTAAAAATATTGTGAAATGAATAGCCGGTTTTTTTTATCTGTTTTACTGCATTGTATCACCGGGATGGGCGGGGCTGAGGCATACGCCGGGGAAACATCCCGCAATTTTTCGGACAGCAGCCAGCTGTTAACGCGGGGACCTTACCTGCAAATGGGTTCAGAAACAGCGGTCACCATCCGGTGGCGCACCCGTATGGCAACGGATTCGCGGGTAGAGATCGGCACCCAGCCCGGCCGGTATAAAACCATCATAAAGGACAGGGAAACTACCACGGAGCATGTGGTGCAGGTGAGCGGGCTAAAACCCGACACCCGGTATTACTACCGCGTGGGCAGCAGCACCGGGATACTCCAGGGTAATAAGGATAACTATTTCCGTACCGCACCGCCGGAGGGCACCCAACGCAAAATACGGATCGCTGCATTTGGCGATTGCGGTACTAACAGCAAAGGTTACCAGGCCGGGTCGCTGAACTCCTATCTTCGTTTCACCGGAACTAACCCTGCAGAGATCATGTTGCTGCTGGGCGACAATGCGTACTCCAGCGGCAAGGACTCGGAATATTCCAAAAATTTCTTCCCGGCGTATGAAGGCACTGTATTAAAAAATCACGTGCTGTTTCCCGCTCCGGGCAATCATGATTATTACAGTTCCTCCCAGGCCTCCCGTGATGGCGCGTACTATCGCAACTTTACCATGCCAACCGCAGCAGAATGCGGGGGAGTAGCCTCCGGTACCGAGGCGTATTATTCTTACAACTGGGGCAATATTCATTTTCTTTCACTGGATTCCTATGGAACGGAAACGGATCAGAAATTAAGGCTGTATGATACGCTGGGGCCGCAGGTTACCTGGATCAAAAAGGACCTGGCCGCCAACACCCGCAAATGGGTCATTGCTTACTGGCATCATCCGCCCTACACTATGGGCAGCCATAACTCAGATAAAGAGGCGGAGCTGGTACATATCCGCGAAAATTTTATCCGCATCCTGGAACGCATGGGGGTAGACCTGGTGCTGTGCGGTCACAGCCATAATTACGAACGCTCCCGCCTGATGCACGGGCATTACGGGCCGGAAAACGATTTTGATCCCGGCATACATGCATTGAGTGCCTCCAGTGGAAAATACGATGGCAGCGAAAACTCCGATCCCTATATTACTGCATCTGGCAAAGCCAATAAGGGCACTGTTTATGTAGTGGCCGGATCTGCCGGGGCCAGCGGGCATATCCAGTCCGGGTATCCCCATAATGCGATGCCCTATTCCATGAATGATGGCGGGATGTTATATCTTGAAGTGGAGGGTAACCGGTTAGACGCCAGATTCATCCGGCGCGACAGTGTGGTGGCCGATCAGTTCACGATCTTCAAGGATGTCAGTAAGAACGTTTCTAAAACGGTCAGGGCCGGCTCAAAATTGCGGCTTTCGGCGTCCTGGCCCGGCGCATACCGGTGGAGTAACGGAGAACGCTCCCGTTCCATAAACGTCAGGCCATCCCGTTCCCAAAACTTTTTTGTAACCGACGGCAGGGGGAGCCTGGCGGATACCATCCGGGTAAAGGTAGTATCCAGATAAATGAATGTGCTGGTTTAAGATCCGTAAATTGTAATTTTTTCTGAAATGTATAAAAGACTCTTTTTCCTGGTAGTGGGGATCATGCCGGCGGGCTCCGTTCCCAGCTCAGGGCTGGAGAACGGGTCTATTGCGATGGTAAAAAGATCTACCAGTGCGACAGCAACTGGAAAAAAATAAAAGAACTGAATAGCGGAGGCATCCCTGTTCTGGAAAAGAACAGCAATGAAGTACGGGTTTCGGGAGCATTCAGCAGCGCCACCGCGCCTAAGTTGGAAATTGAATTTAAATCAGCGGGCACTGCGGAAATAGTGAGCCGCTAAAAAAAGAACAGTATCAAATGGACCGACATTATTTAAAACGGATTTTACTTTCAGGCGCGCTGGCGCTGACCGCATTGCATCTTTGTGCCCAATGGGATTTTAAAACCGATTATTTTAAGATCCGGATCAGCAACAGGGGCTTTATTACCAGCATGAAAAACAGTACGGTCAGGCCCCAGCGCGAATTTAGCCCCGCAAACCGGCCTTCGCCGCTGATGCAATTGTATGACGGCGTCAGAAAGATCTACTATGAGCCGGTAAAAGCATCGTATAAAGCAACGGAGCAGTTATTAACGCTAACCTATACCAACGGGTCGGTAGCGCGTATCCGGATCGCCCCGAAGCAAAAGTATTTCAGGCTGCAATTGCTGTCGCTTTCAAAGCGGGAGGGCATCGAAGCGATCCAGTGGGGATCGTATCATACCAGCATCACCAACCTGATGGGGGAAATTATCGGCGTAGCACGCGATACCAGTGCTGCGGTAAATTATGCCATCGGGATGCTGGCACTCAATGATAATACCCTGGGAGGGCAGGCTACCACGGTAGGCGATGCCGCCCCTTTTCAATACATCATTCACACACCGGATACAAAGCGCTTTCCCCTCCCGGATTCGCTGCACGAAGGCCAGGTGTTCAGCCTGGGCGGCAACGGGATCAGCGATGTAGCGTTCTATGCGCATAAAGAGCCCTGGTACCGGATCCTTTACGGCGATGCCGCACAGATCGATAACGCCGGGCGGATCTCAATCTCCTACCAGTCGCGCGACCGCTCCAAAAAGCGGGAGGTGTTTTTTTCATTGATCCCGCATATGCCGGCCAATATTCCCAATCATATAGATGTACAGCCCCTGCCGGGCGTGGATTATATCGGTTCATCGGTAGCCCTGTGGGGCAGCCCGGACAGCACCGCACTGATGGATGTGATCCGGAATATTGTATTGGCGGAAAAATTACCTTACCCTACTATTAATGGGAAATGGGTAAAGGATCCGGCAGCCTTTGTGCCGGATGCAATGACCGCAGGCAACCTGAACGACAGCATCATCGCGTATACCAGCCGGCTTGGCTTTAAGGCCATCAGCCTGTACGACCAGGGGTTTATCCGCCCCGACCGCGGCAACGGGGGCTATATCGACGGAAAACATTTTGAACGGAAGCCGATCAAAATGACGGCGGGAAATGTATCGCATAAAGCGTTTTCGGAACTGGCCGCAAAGAAAGGGATCATCATTGGCCGTACGCCCATTACGAACGCGCTGGCCCCGGGCACCATGGATGCCAGCCCGGTACCCAGCGATAGCCTTTGCTATCAGCAGAAACGGTTGCTGGCCAGGGGCATCAGTACAACGGATACCGTCATCATCGTGGATGATCCCCGGTACCTCGAAGAGATAGCCAGCTGGGAAGGGCATGCAGCCAGTTTGAATATGATAAAGATCGGCAAGGAGCTGATCCATTATCTGGGCGTATCGGATAAAGTACCATACCGGTTGCTGAATGTAAAACGCGGTTACTGGAAAACGACGCCTGCCAGCCATTCCGCAGGAGATACTGTTTATAAGCTCCAGGTAACGATCAATTACGGGTATGATGGTATTATTCCCAATATGCAGCTGCAGGATGAAATTGCAAAATACTATGCCGATCTGTGTAAGATCAACGGCCTGGCTTACTATGATTTTGACGGGCAGGAATTCCTGTTTAACAATGGCCATGGATATTATTCAACGAAGCGGTTCTTTCATAAAATGTTTGAGCGGGCAAAAGTGCTGGGCGTACCATACATTCGTTTTACGGGTGCTACCCTGTCGGAAGGCTCCTGGCATTACCAGAGCATCTGGAATGTGGGCGGTGGCAAAAACCTCTATGATGCGGACACCCGGGAATGGGGCAGTACCACCAGCCAGGGTAAGGACCTGCGGGATGTGACCTATGCCAATTTTTTCCCGGTTGGCATGGGAGGCAATTTCCCGATCCGGAAAAATTCAACAGTAGAACAATACGAACATGTGCAGGCGATTTCTGTAGGGGTAGGGACCACCTACAGCCTTACGCTGAACCAGAAAGATGTAGAAGCCTGCCCGCAGAAGGATGCCATCTTCAGCGTGATCCGTACCTGGGAAGATGCGCGGGCTGCCAATGCCTTCCCGCGCTGGGTAAAGACCCTGCTTTCGGACCCTGCCAAAAGCTGGCGGCTCGAAGCGGGCGCCGGCAAAAATACCTGGACTTTATACCAGGTGGTGAACGGGCGCAAAACACAGCCCATTGTGCTGCAAAGAGCACCGGGGTATTGATGATTGCCATAGTGGTACCTTTACCGGCCGGGGTTTGGATAAGGGATCCCGGCGTATTGGTTGAAACCTTCTGCAGCGGATACCCTGTGGATCATATACGTAAAGATCACCTTTCCTTTAATGGGCTTCGGCGGGCCAACGGTGAAATTGCTGATGGATCGGTGCGGGAAGGACAGGAGGCTGGAAGGATCCTGATATTTATACCACGGAAAGGAATCCGTAGCGGGGGGAGCTTAAAAATAACCGGTAATTCAGATTGTATATAAATGAAAAAAAGATTTCCATTTTTCTGCTTGATGACCAGCGTTTTCACCAGCGTTTTTTGTTCAGCGCAAAAGGCGCCGGCTGCCCTGGAGCTGCGTATAAAAAACGACCAGGTACAGCGGGTGCTTCAGTTCGATGGCAAAGTGTGGCGGACCACGCGGTTCTTAAGTGGCGACGGCACTGCGGTGCTTGCTGTAAAAAGCGAGGAGTTTTTTATACTGCCCATGAATAGCGATGCAGGGCTTACCCTCAGCAACTTTACCGCGGCGGAACAACCGAAGCGCTATTCAAAAAAAGATACCAGCTTTTGCGAAATCGCTTACCGGCCGCTGTCCGATACCGCCGGTCCGCACCGCCTGCTTATCACGTATTTTGCGGTAAAAGGCGAACGGTTTATCCGGAAAAGGATCCGGATCCTCTATGATCATCCGGCAACGGTGGACCGGCTGGAAGTAGAGCGTTTTATAAACGGCGATGCACAGTGCGGTGGGGGCCGGGGGGAGCCGGTGTTTATCAAAGACCAGTGGTTTACAGGGCTGGAATACCCGGCGGGCTATGCGCGCTGTAAGGATGGCAATACCCCCAAAAGTTACGGACGGTATTACGATGCCGTGGGCAATTACAGTTTTATAGACCTGGAGGGAAGGGATATAGAACCCCGGGGAACGGAGGGTATGGTACGGCTGATGCACTTTCCCGGCTATGCTGTTGCCTCCGGGGGACATTATGAAATTCAGAGTAAAACAGCTGTGACCGGTTTTGCAGCAAACGGGATGGATATTACCCGGGCATTTATGCGTTACCTGGAAACGATCTGGAAAAAGCCGCGTTCTTTTGTCAACTACAATAACTGGTTCGATGCATCGGCCAAGGACCTGCGGGGCGATCGGTTTGTAAATGTGTACAAAAAATACAAGGCCATCATTGAACCTTATGGGATCAAAATTGACGGGATGGTCCCTGATGACGGATGGCAGGATCGCAACAGTATCTGGAAGCCTTCACCAAAATACTTTCCCAATGGCGATGCGGACCTGGCAGCATTGAGCCGCAGGCTCAAAGCGGAAGGCACCCGCCTGGGCCTATGGTTGTCTATCAACAATTACACCAGCAATATCGACTGGGGGGTGGGCAACGGTTATGCAGAGGCAAAACGAAATAAATACTTTTCCCAATACGGCCGCTATTACAGCCTGTCGGCCACCAAATATAAGGAAGAGATCCTGCAGCGCGTACCGGAACTGGCCCGGAAAGCCGACCTGGTCTATTTTAAACACGATTTTAATGATCTCTGTGATGCAGGGGAGGGCAACAACCATCCGCCCACAGAGCGGCACGGGCATGAAGCCAACCTGGATGTGGCATTGCAGGTGCTCACCGCAACCCGCAAGGCAAAGCCGGAGATCTTCCAGAACCTGACCAACTGGATTTGGTTCTCGCCCTGGTGGCTGCAGTATGCAGATTTTTTATGGATGCTGGCGGGTGATGACGGTATTAATGGCAATACTCCGGAATTATCCCGCAAAGCCATGTTCACTACCGACAGGGATACTTATATCTGGCGTATGTTCGGGAATCCTGCGGACCGGCCATTGGTTCCGGTATCGAGGCTGATGACCCATGGCATCCTGCAAACATCAGCGGAGGAAAAAGATATCTCCCTGCAGGACTGGGCCGATTATGTAGTGATGCACTACGGCCGGGGCACTTTATTAAAGGAATGGTATATTTCGTTAAATGCCATGCGCCCGGAGCTATGGAAAGCGCTGGCCGGTGTGCAGAAATGGGCCGGGCAATATGAAAAAGAACTTAATAATACCGTGTTTGTAGGCGGCCGGCCGGACGAAGGGAATGCGTATGGCTATATAGGGTGGAACGGGGCACGCGCCATATTAACCGCACGGAACCCCTCGGCAGCAACGCAAACGCTGACCATTCCCTTTAACAGCAGTACCGGATTTTATGGCGCCCCTGGCCAGTCCTATAAAGCCCGGGTTACCTATCCTTATGATGGCGGGTACCCGGCAACTTTCGAGTCCGGGAAAAATATCACCATAGCGCTTCCCGGTTATGCAACAATGGTGGTGGTGCTTGAGCGGGGAACAGCGCCCCGTAAAAAAATGCCGGACCCTTCTTCGATCTCTTTTCGTACCTCCGTCGATGATGCCCGCGTTGCAGAAACCCGGGTAACTGTGCCTTCTGATATAAAAGGCCGCTGCGAATTGCTGGTCATTGGTTATCCCGCCCTGCCTGCCATATCCATTGACGACAGGGCGCTGGTGCCTCAAAAAACATCCCGTGCCAAACTCAATAATTTTGCCGGCTATGCTGTTGCCGGCATGAAAAGCAGTAAAGCAACCGACTGGAATATGGCAGGCTACGATCTTGCACCCTGGCAGGGAAAGGAGATCCGGATCAGGTATGCAAAAACGGGTCAGCAATTTGAATCCTTTGTACTGGTGGAGCAGCGGGTACCTGCCGCAGCGGCAGGCGCCCGCAATGATCTGCCGGTAACCGGCAACGATGTACGGCGGCAAACGGTTCAGTTATATTAAGGAAGATGATAGCAGCGGTCGGCAATCAGAATTAAGATTCCCTATGCATCAAATTAAGAAAACCGGATCTAAGGGACCGTATTGATCAGGGCAAACGCATCTGGCTTTAGTCCCGGTCAGCTCCTGGGAGGACGTTGTGTTTGTGGCAAATGTGTTGGTTTGATCAACCCTGCTTCTTGGGAGGGTCGTGTTGCTTGACCCTGCCGGTATTACGCGGCTCCTGCAGGAGCCGGGGGGCTCTCTTTAAGATCGTGCAACAAACACGGTGCACTTACAGTGCCGGATCTTGTTCCTGCTTCATCCTTTTCAAGCAAATCAGATGCGTTTGCCTCGCTTCAGCCTGCATGGGAAATGCATCTGATGGCAGGTCTGATCCGTTCCATAGCAGGCTCCGTGTTTATGTGGCTCCTGACAGAGCGGCTTTCTCAATGCTCACAATGCAATAAACACACCGCATCTCCGGCATCCGGATCGTCATACGCCGGTTTGACTATTCCAATTATAAACCGGTTCTTTGATTGATCCCGGAATTTTATATCAATGTCGTTTCCTTAAGAGGATCCGGGAAATTCTTTGGGTGCAACCCTAAAAGAGTTGCGCTTTAATAGCCGGGGGTGTAACCGCCGGCCCGTTTGCGATAGAGGGGCATTGAACCCTGACGGGGTTCAACGGGTATCCCGGTGCTTAACCACGCATTTCACGTACAGTTCACCGAACGCCCCTTTTCAGGATGCGCTATAAAAAACAGGAGTGCTTCTAACTAATAAAGCCCTTGGAAACAGAACGTCTCTTTCATAAAACAGGATCTTCCTATTCCGAATACATAGGGAAACGGCAAAGGATTTCATATATACAGGTTCCTGTGTTCAGATTTTCCTATTTTCAAACCCGGTACTTTTGCCATTAAAAGAGTGTTGGGTCAAAATTGTTTGCATTTGAAAAAGTTTTTTACAGCCGCGTTGCTGGGCGCCGGCTTATTTATTTTTACCGGTTATACCGGCAGCGCGCAGGAGCGCAGTATTCCCGTAAAAAGAGCAGGCATGCTGCCGGGGCGCTGGACCGCCTGGTCAAAAAAGCCGGCCCTTGCCTGGCAGGATGCTTTTGTTACCGGTAACGGGAGTATAGGCGCTATGCATCTCGGCGCTCCCGGTAAAGAGCGGATCATTTGCGTACATGAGGAATTATTTTTGAGGGCCTGGGGCCGCAACAAGATCGCTGTGGCGGATATTGCCGGGCTGTTGCCGCAGGTACGCCGGATGGCGGAGAACGACAGCTTAACGGAGGCCGCCCGCTTTGCAACGGATGCTGCCCGCAGACAGCTGGAAGCCATGGGTGCACCGCAGGCCTGGCCCGTATCGCCGCATCCGGCCTTTGATCTTAATATACAAACAACAACCTTTGGTACAGCCGGTGATTACCGGCGGCAGCTGAATATGGAAACGGGGGAGTCAATGATCCGCTGGAGGGATGATAAGGGAGAAGTGGAGCAGGCTGTTTTTTCTTCGCGGGCAAACGATGTGAACGTGCTCCGGATCCGCGGGTTGGGAGCGCGGAAGCTGAGCGTATCGCTGAGTCTTGATGAAACGCCGGGCAGGACCGGGCAGATCGATGGAGTGGACATCAGCAAGGCTTTTCGTTCCATAAATTCCGAAGCTACGGATGACGGCTGGATCCGCTATCATGCGCAGTACACCAATGATCCGGGTGGTTATGAGGGAGTGGCAAGAGTAACATCCGTTGGGGGACGCCGTACCCGTAGCGGCAGCCGGATCCGCATTGAAGATGCAACGGAGATCCTGGTTGTTTTACGCATCACGCCGCTGCAATATGGCAACACATCACAGGCCGTTCAGGTAAAGAATGAACTGAACAATTTGTCATTGCACTATGAACAGCTCCTGCGCCCGCATGCAGCCCTTCATGGCGAAATGTTCCGGAGGGTGGTACTGGACCTGGGCGCGGCCGGCCAGTGGGCCGGCACACCAACGGAAGAGATGCTTACCCATGCAGACAAAAAAGGAGTTACGTCGCTTTTCCTGGAGCAGCTGCATGCCATGGGGCGCTACCTGCTGATCTCCTCCTGTGGTAAATACCCGCCTCCCCTGCAGGGAATATGGGGTGGTGGCTGGCGGCCGGCCTGGAACGGAGGCTTTGTATTTGATTCCAACGTAAACCTGGCCATAGCGGCAATGTCGACCGGCGATCTGCAGGAATGTGCGGCATCCTATTTTGGCTATGTAGAACGCCTGCTGCCCGCCTGGCGGCTGAATGCAAAAAATTACCTGGGGTGCAGGGGCTTCCTGGTGCCGCATTACAGCGATCCGGAGCGTGGGTTCTTAAATCACTTTGGTACCGACTTCCCCTGGATGTACTGGCCCTCCGGGGCAGGATGGAACCTGATGCCTTTTTATGAGCATGGAATGCTGTTGGGCGACACGGCTTTTCTGCGCACGAAGGTGTTGCCGTTGTACGGGGAGATGGCGCAGTTTTATGAAGACTACCTGGTAAAAATGAAGGACGGCTACTACCACATTATCCCGGGTATATCACCGGAGAACAACGTGGGACACCAGTCATCCAACCTGGCAAAGGATTGTACCATCGACATCGCCGTGGCCCGGGAGGTTTTTGAACACCTGCTGGTACTGGGCAAAATGTTTGGTGCAGCCAAACAGGATATGGACCGCTGGCGGCACTATCATGACCAGATGCTGCCTTACCGGGTCAATGCAGATGGCGCCCTGGCAGAATGGGCTCCGGCCGGCTACCCGGATAACTATGCGCACCGTCATAACTCTCATTTATACCCTGTGTTCCCGGGAACGGAGTTCTTACAACCCGGCGCCAACCCGGCATTGCTGCAGGCGGCGCGGGTAGCCCTGGACAGGCGGTTTAAGTATGATACGGAATCAGCCCATGGCCTCATCCATATCTCTTTAATGGCTGCAAGATTGCAGGATGCGGACAAGGTCATGGAGAACCTGAACCGGTTTGCCCGTCGCAAATATGTTTACAGCGGGCTGGTTACCTCCCACAACCCGGACCATGCCATATATAACCTGGATGCCGTGCTGAGCCTGCCGCGGCTGCTATCGGAAATGCTGGTTTTTTCGCAGCGGCAGAGGATCCGGTTATTGCCTGCCTGTCCCGCCGGACTTCCGGAAGGCCGGTTGTCCGGTATACGGATCCACGGCGGGCACAAACTTACCGTTTCCTGGGCAAAGGGAACGCTGAAGCAGGCTATACTGCTGCCCGGCAAAAATGATGTTTGCACCATCACTTATGGCAGGCTCAGCAAAAAAATAAAACTGGTTGCCGGTCGCCGGATCCTGCTCGATCAGCAGCTGAATATACGGCCGCTTTAAAAAGCACCCTGGTCGGTTTATACGGGAGCAGGCGGTCTTTACGGGGAAAAAAATAGAACAGGTATACCATCAATCATTGGTCAGAGTGCCTTTTCATCGTCCGCAGGCCGGCAGCCCCGGGGCAAAGAGACAGGCGCTATCAGGAATGATGCGGGCTGCCGATACGGGGAATAAACGCACGCTGTACTGCCTGGGCAAAAAGAGCATCGGTTTTGGTCAATATTGCATCAGTAAGGGTGCGGACATATTCGATAGTTTTGGCCCCTTGCTGCTTTAGCAGAACGGTTTAGACGCTTAAAAACAGGACATACGCATGAAACGCAGTGCAGTTACTTATTTTGTATTTTTTTTATTAACCGGGATCATGGCTATGCCCGTGCAGGCGCAAAAACAGGCGTCACGGGGTGTATGGACGGCAGATAACGGTAACGGAACATATAAGAACCCTTTTTTATGGGGCGACTGGCCGGACCCGGATATTACCCGGGTAGGGGATACCTACTATATGGTTTCCACCAGCATGCATTATGTTCCCGGCTGCCCGGTATTGAAATCAAAGGACCTCGTGAACTGGGAGATGGCCTCCTACGCGGTGGACCGTTATGATGAGGATCCCCGTTATGACCTGCAGGGTGGGGAAATGTACCTGCGGGGCTCCTGGGCCGCTACCATCCGGCATCATAAGGGCCTGTTCTACGTAGGATTCTGCACACCCAACTGGGGAAAAGAAAAGGGACAGTTCTCCATGTGCACCACAAAGGATATAAACGGCCCCTGGAAGCGTACCGTGTTTCCTGAATACCTGTATGACCCGGGTCTGTTTTTTGATGATGACGGAAAAGTATACGTGGTACATGGCCAGCATCATTTATACGTAACCGAACTGGCTGCGGACGCGCTTTCCGTAAAAGGGGAAAAAAAGCTGATCTGGGATAAAGGTATCCCGGTGCCGGATGGATCATCAGCACCCGGGGGAAACTACGGTATGGAAGGATCGCACGTATACAAGATCAACGGGTATTATTATATCACCTGCCCGGCTGGCGGCACGGAGGGCTGGCAGGTATGTTTGCGCAGTAAAAATATTTACGGGCCTTATGAAAGTAAGATCATCGTACAGGATGAGTCTTCGTATCCCCGGAACGGGTTGCACCAGGGTGGCATGGTACAGGTGCAGGACGGGAGCTGGTGGTTCATCATTATGCAGGATAGGGGGCCCATGGGCCGTGTACCGCACCTGGTGCCGGTTGTATGGAAAGAGGGTTGGCCCATGCTGGGTAAGAACGGGGAAGGAAAAGGCGTGGTGGTACATACAAAACCCCGCACCGGCAAAACCTACCCGGTACAGACCCCTGCCACATCCGATGAATTCAGCTCAAAGCGGCCCGGCCTGCAGTGGCAGTGGAACCATAACCCGGATAATGCAAAATGGTCGTTAACAGAACGCCCGGGTTATTTACGGTTGAAGGGCGGCTACGCCAAAGACCTGCTGGGCGCCCGAAACTCCCTGTCGCAACGCGTGCAGGGACCCGCCTCCGCGGCAATAACGGAACTGGACTTTAGCCGTATGAAAGATGGTGATGTGGCCGGTTTGGCCGTATTTGAAAAACCCTATGCCTTTGTGGGTATTGAGCAGAAGGGCCGGGCGCGCCGGCTGGTGATGGTCAACAATGGAAGAACCATCGACAGTGCAGTGCTGCCTCCGGCCAGCCGGGTATGGTTAAAAGCGCAGGCAACGGATAAAGGATTTATTGCAACCTTTTCTTATAGCTTCAACGGGAAGGAATTCCACCCGCTCGGTAATGAGCTGAAGATGGGACTGGGACTTACATGGACGGCCAACCGGTTCATGTTGTTTAACTATAATACAGTCCCTGATGCCGTACCGGGTTATGCAGACTTTAACTGGTTTCATTTTACAGGAAGTAATGAGCTTCCGGTGGTGAACGACCGTATCAGCTATAACGGGGATTGTATGAAGATCGACGGAAAGGATGTGTTTATTTACAGCGCGGCCTTTCACTATTACCTAACTCCTCAGCAATTGTGGCGCGACCGTTTCCGGAAAATAAAAGCCGCGGGTATGAATACCGTGGAAACCTATATTCCCTGGAATATTACAGAACTGAACATGCCTTCCGGTGTGGCGGATCAGTCGAAATTTGATTTTTCAACCTTGAAGGCCTATTTAAAAATGGCTTCGGATGAGTTCGGGCTTTATGTGATCGCCCGCCCCGGGCCCTTTATCTGCGCGGAGTGGGCCGGGGGTGGTTACCCCCGGTGGCTGGCAAAGTTCCTGCCCAAAGATATACCGGATGCATTCTGGCTGCGCAGCAATGAGCCGGAGCATGTAAAATGGAGCCTGCACTGGTTTGATGCGGTCAGCAAAGTACTTGCGGGCTACCAGCTTACCCGTAAGCCGGCGGGCAGCAAGGGGGTTATTATGGTGCAGATCGAAAATGAATACAACGCACATGGAGCAAAGGGTAAAGACCAGTTTCTGAAAGCGCTGTACCATTCCGTGCGGAATGCAGGCATTAACCTCCCCGTATTTACCTGTTTAACCAGCGAAACCAGGGGCAGCAGGGATCCCATATTGAAAGAAGTGTTTGACACGGACAATTTTTATGTGGGATTAAGGGAAGCGCCCAGCTGCGCCCAGCGCATCATGTCCCTGCGCAGGCGTCAGCCTCATGCACCAGCCTTTGTTACAGAGTTGCAGGGCGGATGGTTTTCTACAACAAAGGGAAGTTTAAGCGAGGATAATTATTCGGATTACCGGCATTACCGCGCTATTACTTTAATGTCGATCCTGGGAGGCGCTACCGGCATCAATACCTATATGTTTGTAGGGGGCACCCATTTTGCAAATTGGGGAGCGCGCGGGCAAACGGCTACCTATGATTACAATGCGGCCATACGCGAAAATGGAGCCCTGAGCAAAAAATATGAGGTGGCCCGGTCTGTAAGCCGGTTTATACAAACTTACCAGGATCAGCTGCTGCACAGCAGGGGCGGGCCCTGCAGCATTACCGGCGCGCCTGCCGGTGTTTATGGCGGGGTAAGAACAGCCGCCGATGGCACCCGTTTCGTGTTCCTGCACAATACCCATCCGGACAGTGCCGCATCAGGCACCGCAACATTGATCCCCGGTTCAACAGCGGTTATCAAAGATCCGATCTACAATATTGACCAGAACGGGAACAAGGTGCTGATCAGTGCCGGTGGAGATACTGCCCATAAATTAACGGCAGGCTTGCCTACCTTCGATATCGCATACCAGCTGGACGGGCTGGCCACCAAAGTGCTGGTGATTCCACCGGGAAAACAGGCTGCCGAGGGCACCTGGTGGTTTGCAGATCCGGTAAAGGATCCCGTAGTAAAGAACGATCCGGTAACCATCCGCATAAAAACAGTTTTGAAAAGGGATGAGGATTTTAATGTGGCATGGAAAAGGATAAACGGGCAATCGCTGCCGGAACTCAATATCAACGATCCGCGGTATGTATTGTACCGCTCTACTCCGGTGGTTAAAGACCCTGCAGCCTTTACACGGTTGTTGTTCAATACCTATTCCCGGGATATTATCAGCGTGCAGGTAAACGGGAAGATAGCGCCCCGCCTGTATCCCTCCGATAAATATGCGGCGGAAGCCACCCGCAACCTCGACAAATCTTTTGCCCGTATACGGCCGGATGAATTTGATAATGCCTTTGACATCAGCGGACTTCTTAAAAAAGGAACGAACGAGATCATTGCCCTGTATGAGAATATCGGCCATGAGCATGGTTATGTACCAATGGAAGAACTTTGCGGTATCCGCCGGGCCGGCCTGGCCGATACCCTTGCGGCCATCAGCCAGGAGCTGGACTGGCAGCTGGGGGCACAGCTTTCCGGTATACAAAACGGGTGGACGGGTGGTATGGTCGCAAATGCAGGCTGGAAGACGGTTACGCTGGACACCGGAATGGAAATTCCAAGAAAGGGCAACAACCTGCAGCCGAAAGGGAAACAGGAGGCACTGATGACCTGGTACCGCGCGTCTTTTGCGCTACCCGCTTCAAAGGAAGCGCAGCAGCACACCTGGAGGATGCTGATCAATGCATCGGGCGTGGGTGATATTTACCTGAATGGGCACAATATCGGCCGTTATTGGGAAGTGGGCCCCCAGCGGGAGTTTTACCTGCCGGAATGCTGGCTGAAGACAGGCCCGGGAGCAACCAATAATATTACCATCGGTCTGCGCCAGACCATGAACGGCGCGGTATTGAAGGCGATGGAGATCGCGTCGTATTAAGCGCCACGGCAGTGATGCTTTGTTTGGAGTAGGTAAAATAATCAGTAAACGATCTACAACGGATACCTGTAGCCGGTGTCCGGGGTATTAAAAAAGGATTTTATGCAATATAAAAAAGGTTGTTTGTTCATAAGTGCCTTGCTGTTGTTACAGGTGGGTTTTGCACAACGCAGTTCTTTTAACGGCAACTGGCAGTTCATCGGCCAGGAATATGTTTCCAAACAAAAGATCGATTCATTTCGCCGGCTGGGTAATAACTGGAATGATCAGTTCCTGACAGAACAGACCAACGTGACCGATACAGCAATAACCGATGGTGCAAAGGACCTGGGGACACAGCTGCAGGACCTGGGGCAAAGAGCCTGGCAGCAGGTAACGCTGCCACATACGGCATTCCCCGAACCGCTCGTGATTGTGAAACCGAGGGAGGGCATCGCCTGGTATAAAAAAACATTCCGCGTGCCGGCGACTAACCGCGGGAAGTCTGTGTCTCTTTATTTTGAAGCTGCCATGCAGGTTGCAGATGTTTGGGTAAACGGAACCTATATAACCCGGCATACGGGGGGGTATCTTCCTTTTGTGATCGACATTACAAAGTTGATCCGCTTTAATACGGATAACACAATTTATCTGAAGCTGAACAATAAAGCCAACCCGGTAGTGCCCCCGGGCAAACCGGTGGAGAAGCTGGACTTTATCTATTACTCCGGTCTGTACCGCAGCGTATGGCTGGATGTAAAGGATCCCCTGCACATTACAGATGCGGTAGCGGCCAACCAGGCTGCGGGTGGCGGTATCTTTGTTACCTACCCGCAGGTAGGAAAAGCGCAGGCCACTGTGCAGGTACAAACGCATATCATCAACGAATCTTCAACAGCACGCAGGTTCACAATAGAGCAGGTGCTGTTGAATAAACAGGACCAGGTGGCGGCCCGTGCAGTTGCTCCCGCCAGCAACCTGGCTGCAGCAGGCGCTGCCCACTATGAGCAGCAGCTTACCGTTGTGCACCCGCAGCTCTGGCATCCGGATCATCCTTACCGGTACCGGCTAAAAACCATTATCAGGTCCGGCAGTAAGATCGTTGACGAAAGAATAACCCCGATCGGCATCCGCAGTTTTGAAATCACCAAAGAAAAAGGGCTGCTCATTAACGGTGAGCCCTTTAAGATCGCCGGCACCAACCGGCACCAGAGCTATCCCTATGTGGGCAATGCGTTGCCGGGCAATGCCAGCTACCGGGATGCCTGGCTGATAAAGAATGCAGGGATGAACGCGGTGCGTACCGGTCACTATCCGCCCGCCCCGGCCTTTATGGATGCTGCAGATGAACTGGGGCTGCTGATCATCAACTGCATCCCGGGATGGCAGTTCTTCAATCGTTCCCGGGCCTTCCAGGAACATGTAATGGAAGACATCCGCCAAACCATCCGGCGCGACCGGAACCATCCCAGCGTACTGCTTTGGGAGGTTAGCATAAATGAAGCATACCCACCCGCCGAATTTCGCTGTTTGCAGGCCGCAGTGGCCCGGAGTGAATGGAAGGGTAGCGCAAATTTTTTTACCAGTGGTGACTCCTATTTCACCAAAGCCTGCTGGGATGTGCCTTATGATGACTGGAACGGGGACCCGGGTGCACGGAATAATACCACCTATCCGGGTCATGCATTTTTGATCCGGGAATATGGCGACTACGAATTTGGCGGTGGCAACAGTACCACGCGTAAAATACGGGGCGATGGACAGGATGCCCTGCTGCAGCAGGCATGGAACCTGCAATGGGAGCATAATAAGAATCAAAAAAACTATCCGCGTGCCATCGGGGATCTTACCTGGGCTTTCTTCGACGGGTTGGCCGGTGCCGTGGTGGGGATAGAGGGCTGGGGCGTGGCAGATATTTTCCGCATCCCCAAATTTTCTTATTCATTCTTTCAGAGCCAGCGCAGCGCTCAGCGCTTACCCGGTGCAGCCGTTGCAACCGGGCCCATGGTTGCTGTTGCGCATTACTGGCAGGCGCCCAATAAATGGAAGAATGTGCTGGTGTACAGCAATTGCGATGAAGTGGCCTTGTATGTGAACAACCGGCTTATTGCCCGGCAGCATCCCGATGCAGGCCCGGAAACAGGCCATGGCACCGGTTTACCTGACCGTAACCGGCCCTTTAACGGAGGTAATGCCAATTACCTGCCGCATCCGCCCTTTACATTTAAGGATATAACCTTCCATGAGGGAAACCTGCGGGCGGTAGGTTATATCAATGGGAAGGCCGTTGCCGTTAAAGAACTCAGTACCCCCGGCCGGCCGCAAAAACTGCGCCTGGAAATAGGGGAGAATGGCAGGCGGCTGAAAGCACGCACCAACGACCTGGTTTTTGTATATGCAAAGATCATGGATGCAAAGGGCAACCTGGTGGTCAATGCTACCCCCGCCGTTACGTTGAAAATAAATGGGAATGCCACGCTGGAAAGCCCTGCTACGGTTCAGGCAGAAGCAGGTATCGCCACCTTCCTGCTCCGGACCACGGAGGCCACGGCCCAGCTGGGAATAACGGTTCAGGCAGCAGGGTTGCCGGGGATAAAGCAACGGGTGTTTTAGAAGGAGCCGCCGGAACGTAGGGCTGGCTGGGCAGGCGGTACTTACAATAGGGAAACCTTGCTATTGCGGTTAAATCAGATCTCAGGCCTCAGCAGCAAAAAATAAAAGTATTCAGCGCTTCAGAATCTTCGTGGAAAAATAACATTATGCGGAATAAAAGTCTTTTCTTCTTTTTATTATTGGTTACTGCAACAGCAGCTTTTGCCCAAACCGGTACGGTATTAAGATCGCCCGACGCTAAGATACAATTCAATCTTTTTGTAACGGATGGCAGTATCAGCTATACCGTATCCTACAAGGGAAAAGAAGTGGTCCGGCGCTCGGTGATGGGGGTAGATGACTGGCAAACGGGGCTCACCTGTTATGCCGTGCGGTCGCAATCAAAAGACACCTGGTGGACGCCCGTTTACGGAGAACGCAGCCGGGTGCGCGACCGGTACCAGGCAAAGATCTTCAGCTTCAGGAAGAAGAGCGGCTCCCGGCAAACCATGCAGGTAGAGGTGCGGGCGTATAACGAAGGCCTTGCATTCCGCTACAGTTTCCCAAAGAGCAGTTCCGGCCCGGCAACGGTCAGCATCCGTAAAGATTTTACAGCGTTTGAACTTCCGGAAGACACCCGTGTATGGTTTACCGATCATGCGCAGGGGATCTATCGTTTGTTGCCGTTAAATAAATGGCCCTCGCAGGCCGAGCGGCCGCTTACCGTGGAGTTGAAGAACGGGTTGTACGCAGTGCTGGCTGAAGCGGAAGTAGTCAATTATTGCCGTACAAAATTTATGCTGGACCCGGCACAGCCCAATACGATCGCCTGTTCAATGTATGACCCGGTGGTACTGCCCACACCGGCTGCAACGCCCTGGAGGGTGATCATGATCGCGCAAAAGCCCACAGAGCTGCTGGCAAACAATGATCTGCTCCTGAACCTCAATCCGCCCTGCGCTATTAAAAATACCAGCTGGATCAAACCCGGTAAGGTAATGCGGGAAATAACGCTTTCCACAGGCGGGGCAAAGGCGCTGGTGGACTTTGCTGCAAAAAGGCACCTGCAGTACATTCATTTCGACGCGGGCTGGTACGGGCATGAATATGATACTGCTGCCGACGCTACCAGGGTAAGCGTAGATCCCAAACGGAACCCGGTCAACGACCTGGATATGCAGGAAGTGATCCGATATGCAAAACAAAAAGGCGTTGGTGTGTTCCTGTATGTGAACCAGATCGCCCTGGCAAAACAACTGGATGCATTGCTTCCCCTGTACCAGAAATGGGGCGTGGCGGGTATCAAGTTCGGTTTTGTAAATGTGGGCTCCTTTAAGTGGACCCAATGGCTGCATGATGCGGTAAAGAAATGTGCGCGGTACCAGCTGATGGTAGATATTCATGACGAATACCGGCCCACCGGTTTTAGCCGTACTTATCCCAACCTGCTGACACAGGAAGGAATAAGGGGCAACGAGGAAATGCCGGATGCCAATAACAATACCATATTGCCGTTTACCCGTTTTTTGGCCGGGGCAGCTGATTATACCATTTGTTATTATCACCGGCCCGAGCTCAAACCCAACCTGGCGGCTACTCAGAATGCCCGGGTATTAAAAACAACCTCCGGGCATCAAATGGCATTGTCCGTGGTATATTACAGCCCGCTGCAATTTATGTACTGGTACGATAGGCCGGAAGATTCGCAGGATGAGCCCGAACTGGAATTCTTTGACCGGGTGCCTACGGTATGGGATGATACCAAAGTGCTGGATGGAGCCATCGGGCAGTACGTGACCATTGCCCGCAGAAGCGGGAACGAATGGTTTGTGGGCAGTATCACCAACAATGATGCCCGGGATATAAAAATTAATTGTTCCTTCCTGGCGCCGGGCAAAAAATACATGGCTTCGGTCTATTACGATGATCCCGCATCCCCGGTACGTACCCGTATGTCCATTAAACGGATACCGGTTGATGCATCAACCGTGCTGGACGCCCCGCTGCGTCCTTCAGGGGGGCAGGCCATCTGGATCCGACCGGTGAAGTGATCCGGTTGACGGTACCGGTTTTTTCTGCGTAGCCGGGATCGCGTTTAGGTTTTTAATCGCCCCTGTGTACCGCTTCTCACTGATTATAGACCGTTTCTTAGCCTGAAATTCCTGATTGATAGTTGATTACTGAAAGGAGTCCCGGCTGGTAAATGGTCTCCTCAGTTGCCCCATTATACGGTACACATGGACCCGGTCTTCGCCTGATACCCCCGGGGAGTTAAAAAAGCATCAGTCTTTATCAATCCTGTGTATTCCTGTTGATCGGGAATGGGATAATTTTACCACTTGTATCAGTGCCGCAGAAGGCTAATGGAAAGCTTGAGCCGGACAGCTCAATGGAATGAGAATGAAACGATACGTTGCTATTGCGGTAATTTTTCTTAATCCGGGTTAGCGCGTGCATGATGCCATTTTAAGTGATCCCTTACCCGGTGCTACAACCATAAAGAACCAGTAAAAATGAAGAAGACGGGGAACGAAGCCGCAATTCAGGAAAAGAAAGTATGGATATACCCTTCCAGGCCGCCGGCAGACCGGGGGCGGGTTCCTTTTTTGGTGCTTCCGGGAGACAGGACCAGGAAGAAGTCAAAAAAGCCGGCAGGAGGAGCCGCAGCGGTACTGGTGCTGCTGGCGGTGCTGTTATACAGCGCGCCGGCTGCAGCGCAGGCCATCCGGTTACAAACACAGTATGCAACCGTTACCATCAGCAATAAAGGGTGGATCACTTCCATCAAAAGCAGGGGCTCCGGCAGGGAATACTGCCCGGCAGGCCAGCCTTCGGCATTAATGAGCCTGTACAGCAACAGGCAGTACATTTTGCCTGAGGCTGCTAAAAGGGAAAAGAACGGCCGGCTTGTTCTGTCGTACCCCAATGGCTCACGGGCAACCCTGCAGCTGGAACAAAAGCAGCCATACCTTAAGTTTAAATTGATTGAACTTACTCAAAGAGATCATATTGATAATATTGTGTGGGGGCCCTACAAAACAATTATATCAAAAAAAATTGGAGACCTGATCAGTGTGGTGCGCAATGATGATTTTGCGATCGGGATGCTGGGGCTGGATGATAACACAACCAGCGGCCCGCCCACAGAAGGGGATATGTCCTTTATGTATTATTACATTCACTCGCCCGATCCTCAGAAATACCCGCTTCCGCCACATTTGAAAGAGGGGCAAACCTTCAGCATCGGTGGAGATGGGATCAGTGATGTGGCCTTCTATTCGCAGCCGGAAGAATACTTCCGGATGAACTATGGCAATGGCGCGCAGCTGGAGCCGGCTTTTGGTTCCAGCATCTGCATGCATTCCCGTAACCGGCTTAAAGAGCAGATGATCCGCTTTCCTTATTACCCGGATAATATAGATGGGAAAGCCAACTCGGCCCGCTACCAGCTGGTAACGCCCACCAATGCCGGTTATATCGGCTCATCCATTGCTTTTTATGCCTGCCCGGATATGCAGGGGCTCAATACGATCGAAAAAGTAGTGCTGGCTGAGGGGCTGCCGCATCCTACTATCGATGGCAAATGGATCAAAGATCCCGCCGCCTACCGCCCGGATATGGCGTGGTGGGGACCGCATGACAGCCTTGCTTCCTATGCCCGGCAGCTGAAGCTGACCAGCGTACAGGACGAAGGGCTGGGCGAATATTACCCGGACCGGGTGCAGCCCTGGGATGGAAAACGGATCACCCTGAACGGGAAAAGAGATATTCCTGTTCCGCAATTTGGAAAAATGATGCAGCAGCAGGGTATCCGGTATGGGTTGCATACCCTCTGCGAGTTCCTGCAGCCGGGCCGCAACCGGGATGTGGCGCCCGTGCCCAGCGATAGTCTGGCCATTATGCAGCGTACCGTTCTTACAAAAGATATAGGCCGGGAAGATACAGTGATCACTGTTGCCGATACCGCTTATTTTAATGAATTTGGCGGCTGGGAGGGCAATCATACCAATGTGCTCAAAATAGGAAAAGAGCTGATCGAGTATGACGGTATCACGCGCACGGCGCCTTACACCTTCCTGAAAATAAAAAGAGGATTTCATGGTACGGCCCGCGGATCCTACAAAGCCGGAACTACAATTGTAAAGCTGCAGCCGAACTGCTATCATGGCTTTGCACCGGATATGAACCTGCAGGACGAATATGCGGGTTTTTACGGCAAATGGCTGGCCGATGGCGGGATGGACTATATCGATTTTGACGGGCTGGAAAGCTGTGTGTACCAGGGGCACGGCCAGTATTCGTTCAAACGCTTCTTCCGCGGTCTTTTTGACAGCTATCAACGTAATGGCGGCCGTTACCTTCGGGTAATGGGCAGCGCCATACAGGAGGGCTCCTGGCATTATATGAGTGTGTGCAATGTGGGCGGGGGTGATCATATGTTCAGCCCGGTGCTGAATAAATGGGGCATCGAAGGAAAAGATATGCGGTATGTATTTGAAAGCAGCTATTTCCCCGCAACGTTTGGCATTCAGAGTTACCAGGCAGACTGGAGCCTGTATGACGCTGAGAACCTGCAGGCAAAATCTATTGGCTGGGATGCTACGTATATGCTGGGCTTAAGCCAGCAAACGGTAGAAGCCAGCGCCGAAAAGAAGGCCATCTTCAGTGCCTACCGCACCTGGGAAAATGCCCGGGCTGCCGCTGTATTTACAAAGGCGCATAAAGAAAAGCTGAAAGACCTGGATTATAAATTCCATCTCGAACAAACGGGTGCGCGTTCCTTCCTGTTGTATCCTGTTAAAGAGAACCGCTTCCGCGATCTGGCTTATACGGTAAACGGGGCGGCACTGCCTTTGCAGAATGTTTTTGAAGCACAACCCCTGGAGTTCTCCATTAAAATGAATATGCCTAAAGAAGTAACTGTTGAGGGATTAAAAATGATAACCCCGGGCGGGCAGGAACTGACGGTGAATAAAACACTTTCCGGGGGGCAGTACATTATTTATAAGAACGGACAACTCTATCATGCAGACCGGGGCCGAAAATTACTGGACATCATTCCGGTAAATGAGCCGCTGCAGATCAGCAGGGGAGAAGGCCGGTTTAAAATAAGCGCACTGCATGCCGGCAGCGAAAAAGTAAAAATGGAACTGGTTGTGCCCGTTATCGGCAAACCCGAAAAAATTTAAGAAAGACAAGGGGCTTCAGTCAGATTCAATGTCTTTATACCCCCCTTCTCCATACAACAACAATAATATAATGTCAATAAAAAAAATAACTTCCGCGCTCATTGCCATCCTGTCTTTAGGAGCATCCCATGCCCAGGATTACAAACAATATCCCATGTGGAATGCCTCCCTTCCCATGGAGCAGCGGGTGAAGGACCTGGTAAGCCGGCTTACGCTGGAAGAAAAAGTAGCGCAGATGCTCAATGCGGCCCCGGCCGTTCAGCGTTTGGGCATCCCCGCCTATGAGTGGTGGAATGAGATCTTACATGGAGTGGCGCGTACACCTTATAAAACAACGGTCTTTCCGCAGGCCATCGGTATGGCGGCTACCTGGGATACCGCTGCCCTAAAGCAGATGGCCTATTATTCGGCACTGGAAGGCCGGGCCATCAACCATCTTGCCGTTACGGAAGGCAAAACCGGCGACCGCTATAGAGGACTGACGTACTGGACACCCAATATCAACATCTTTCGTGATCCCCGCTGGGGCCGCGGGCAGGAAACCTATGGTGAGGACCCCTATCTGACCGGCAAACTGGGCGCTGCATTTGTACGGGGCCTGCAGGGGAATGATCCCAAATACCTGCTGGCGGCGGCCTGTGCCAAACATTATGCAGTGCATAGCGGCCCGGAAGCATCGCGGCACACAGATAATTTTAATCCAACGCCCTACGATCTTTGGGATACCTACCTGCCTGCCTTCAGGGAGCTGGTGGTCAATGCAAAAGTGGCCGGGGTAATGTGTGCTTACAATGCAGTATACAAACAACCCTGCTGTGGTAGTGATCTGCTGATGAGCGATATCCTTCGCAACCAATGGAAGTTTACCGGTTATGTCACCAGTGACTGTGGCGGTATTGATGATTTTGTAAAAAGGCACAAAACACATAAAACAAATGCAGATGCTTCGGCCGATGCGGTAATGCACGGTACCGATGTGGAATGCGGTAACAATGTATACCGGTCGTTGGTGGATGCGGTAAAGACGGGACTGATTTCCGAAAAACAAATTGATGTTTCTGTAAAACGGTTATTTACCATTCGCTACCGGCTGGGGATGTTTGACCCGGCAGATAAAGTGCCTTATGGGCAGTTGCCGATGAGTACCCTCGAAGCACCGGAACACAAAGCCCTGTCGTTAAAAATGGCGCGGGAATCGATCGTGTTGTTAAAAAACACAGGAGTGCTGCCGCTGAGTAAAAAGCTAAAACGGGTAGCCGTTATAGGGCCCAATGCAGATAACCGTGTTGCCTTGCTGGGCAATTATAATGGGTTCCCCACGCGTATCGTTTCCGTTCTTGAAGGTATCAGGGAAAAGCTGGGCCCGGACGCGGAAGTGATCTGGCAGCCGGGTGTAGGGTATACTTCAGATACCATCTTTACACCGGATGTGGAAAATGGGTTCTTTCGTTACGAAGGCCAGCCGGGCTTTGAGGTACAATACTTCAATAATGAAAACCTGGAAGGGGCGGCTGTTCATACAGGCAGGGTCGCTGCGGTGAACTGCTTTTTCAGCCAGGGACAGGCGCCGGCGGCCGGCGTTAGCGCCGATCACTATTCGGCCCGTTACCGCAGCAGCTTTACCGCAGCTGCCGATACCACACTATTGTTCCAGATGGAAGGTGACGATGGTTACCGCCTGTTTATTAACGACAGCCTGGTGGCAAATTCCTGGAAAGGAAGACTGGGGGTGCGCAACCTGAAATGGAACGTTCAGAAAAACAAAACCTATAACCTGGTTTTAGAATACCGGCAGAACGAAGACGGCGCCTTTATGCGCCTGCAAAAAGGAAGTGACAGGAAGGCCGATATGCAGGCAATTGCCAGGCAGGCAGCGGCAGCAGATGTGATCATCTATGCCGGCGGCATTTCGCCGGAGCTGGAAGGTGAGCAGATGTGGGTGAACGCCAAAGGCTTTAATGGCGGCGACCGCACTTCCATCCTGTTACCGGAGGTTCAGACAGAACTATTGAAACAGTTAAAAGCAACGGGAAAACCCGTGATTTTTGTAATGCTTACCGGCAGCGCCATCGCCGTGCCCTGGGAGCAGCAGGAGCTTCCGGCGATCCTGAATGCCTGGTATGGCGGGCAAAGTGCCGGTACAGCTGTTGCCGATGTGCTGTTTGGCGACTATAATCCTTCCGGGAGATTGCCGGTAACTTTTTATAAGGACGATGCTTCTCTTCCCGACTTTAAGGAATATGCCATGGCCGGCCGTACCTACCGGTATTATACGAAGGAAGTATTATATCCCTTTGGCTGGGGGCTTAGCTATACCCGGTTCAAATACGCCGGTTTAAACCTGCCTTCGAAAATTACAAAAGGCAGGGCAGTACCTGTATCCGTAACGGTAACCAATACCGGTGACCGGGACGGAGAGGAAGTGGTTCAGCTGTACCTGTCTTATGCCGGCATCAGGGAAAGGGCCCCTCTAAGGGCACTGAAGGGATTTCAGCGGGTCTCGCTGAAAAAAGGGGCAGCAGCGGAAGTGAAATTTCTGTTGAAGCCGGAAGACCTGGAACTGATCAGCGACGCTGGTAAAAGTTATATACCCTCCGGAAAACTCACGATCAGTGTGGGAGGGGGGCAGCCGGTGGCTGCTACGCCGGGTTTTGTGCAGAAAACGGTATCGGTACAATGATATCATACAGTGACGCGGTGCATGACGCCTCATGCCAGACAAACATTAGAAATGAAAGATAGTCTTCGGTATTTATTTTTTTTGGCCATCGGATTAGGCAGCTGGTTTTGTCACAACGCCGGTGCGCAGTCGTTTGCTATGGTAGACCGATGGTTAAAACCTCTGAATGGCCGCCTGCAGGTAAGTATCCGGAAATATGAGGGTACGGCGCTTACAGAGGAACATATTGCTACGGAGCAGCAGCCCGGCCTGCCGGATGGATGGCAGGTGCAGTTAAATGTGCGGCCGGTTAAAGATACTCGGGGTGTGCTGGATATCACGGCTGTCTTCACGCTGACCAAAGGAATATCCAGGGCAACTGCGGTAAATGTGGATTTTGATTTCAGCGGCTGGAGCAGGAACAATTACGTACTGGTACCGGCCATTGTATACAATGGCAACCGGTACTCCGCTATCGGCAACGGTTATAACCCGGATTACCCAAAGGATCTGTATTATAATCCCAGGGTACCCCTCACCATCTCCAATAACCCCCGCTTATCCATAGAACCGGGAAAGGCTTCACTGGTTGAATTGCAGACCGGCAATACAGCCACACCGGCGCTTTGTTATTATGCACCGGCAAAGCAGAAAGCGTTTATGGTACTAACAGAACAACGATCGGCATATGGCAATCATGGACTGACGATTGCAGAAAATGCTGCGGGCGATCAATGCCGCTTTTCCATTACGGCCCCGGCAATGCGCCGGCAGGCCCCTGGGTTTGGCGACTTTCATCCCAGCGGCGATAAAGCACCGGATTGGAAGGCCGGGGATCAGTTAGCCCTGCATTTCAGGATCTGTATAATGCCTGCAACCGGCATCCCGGACCTGCTGACCGGGTTTATGAGGCACCGGAAGGATATCTCCGGTCCCAACCAGCCGCGCAACTGGCTGCCGATGAGTTATTATGCCGGGCTGGCCACCACTATTACCAGCAATAATTTCCGGGCATTTCCCGTAGGCAGCTATTATCTCCCGGAAAACAGTAAAGACTTTCAGCTGGGATGGGTAAGCGGTATGATGAATACCTACCCCATGCTGGCATTGAATAATGCAAAAGAGCGGGCAAGGGTGGCAGCGGAACTGGATTTTGTAGTAACGAAACTGCAGGGCAGGAGTGGGTATTTTTATGGGGGGATTACAGCTGATGGAAAGATCCGGCCGGAAAAAATGAATCCCGCTTTTCCGGAAGTGCAGGCCATGGTACGTAAGAACGCGGATGCCTTGTTATGGCTGCTAAAACACCTGATGCTGTTGAAAGCGCAGGGATACGAAGCATCAGTCAAACCAGGATGGGAAACGGCGGCAAAAAAACTGGCAGCGGCTTTTGCCCGTACCTGGAAGCAGGACGGACAATTTGGACAATATATTGCACCCGCCACCGGCAGGATCGCTGTTTATAATTCTACAGCAGGAGCCATTGTTCCCGCCGGGCTGGCCATCGCATCGGGGTATTTTAAAAATAAAGAATGGTTGCAGGTTGCTAAAGAATCCGCTGAATATTACTACCAGCGCGATGTGGTAAAGCAGGGGCTTACCGGCGGAGACTGCGGGGATATTTCAATGGATGCCAATTCTGAATCGGCCTTTGGTTTCCTGGAGTCCCTGATGGCCCTCTATCACTATACCGGTGATAAAAGCTGGCTCAGGAAAGCAGAAGTACAGGCCGCATTGTGTGCATCATGGACGATCTCTTATGACCCGGTTTTTCCGGCAGGTAGCCAGATCGGTAAACTGGGAAGTAAAATGGCCGGTGCTGTATGGGCCAGTATCCAGAACAAACATGCGGCACCCGGTATCTGTACCGCATCGGGCGACTACCTGTTCAAACTGTTCCGGGCAACGGGCAATCCTTTGTATGCGGACCTGATCAGGGATATCCAGCATGCACAGGCAGAGGCGGTGAATATACCGCCGGATCATATGACCACCAACAACCTTGTGGGCAGTAGTATGGAGCGTATACAGCCCAGCGACGCGGAAGGGAAGGGGGCTATTGGCAACTACATCAACACCCGGAACTCCTGGACAGAGACCAACGGGGCATTAATGGCAATAGAGCTGCCCGGTATCTATGTGCAGCCGGATAAAAAGGTAATACGGGTATTTGATCATGTGGAGGCGCGGATCGTAAAAGCCGGAAAGGAAGGGATAACGCTGGCGGTTAAGAATAACACCAGGTATGATGCATCGGTATCTGTGTTTGCGGAAAATAGCAGGCAGGCGGCAAAACCCCTGTCGTATACGGCATTTACAGGTTGGCCAAAGGTGGCTGTAAGGGCCGGTGGAGAAGTTCTTGTACAGATAGGGCAAAACGGCAAGCTCTTTATACATTAACGGTGTCCATCCCCCATCTTTCACTATTCACATCCCACCAATAACATCTCACCAATAACATTTCACTCATAACATTTCACTACTAACATCTCACCAATAACATTTCACTCATAACATTTCACTAATAACATCTCACTAACGAACAAAGATGATACTAAAACAAACAATACATCGCATAAAAACGGCCCGGCTAACAACAGTACGGTGCGGCTGGCTGTTATTGCTGTGCCTGTTTTATTGTTTTCAGTTACCGGCCCGGGTTCCGGCAGTGCTTCATGCGGAGGATTATGGCGTAAAGGCAAACAGTTATGAGAACGCTGCTCCGGCCTTGCAGCGTGCCATCGCGGCCTGCCGCAGGCATCCGGCAGCCATACTAAAACTACCGCAGGGGCGTATTGATGTATGGCCGGATGGGGCGGCAAAACGGGAACTGTATATCTCCAACAGTACAGAAAGTGATACCTTGAGTAAGATAAAATCCATTGCTTTCTTACTGGAAGATTGCGCCAATATCACCATCGATGGCAGCAACAGCCTTATCATGCTGCATGGCAAAATGGTTTCCTTTGCCATATTGCGCAGTCAGAATATCCGGATAGAACAGATCCGGTTCGATTATGAACGCCCAACCATGAGCGAACTGACCGTTACGGCTGTACAGGAGCGGTCGGTAGAAGTACGGCTGCACCCTGATTCCCGTTTTACCGTGGACAGTGGCAAACTGGTACTTTTTGGAGAAGGGTGGAAGACGGAGCACGATCATACCCTCCGGTTTGATCCGCTTGAAGACCGCATGTATTACAGCAGCCTGAAACCCTTGCAGCAGGCGGTTGCCCGGCAAACAGGCCCGAATACCGTAGTGTTTGAAGGCGATTTTAAAAAGCCGCCCTATAAGCCGGGCAATGTGCTTACGGTACGTGATCCCTATCGCGATAATTGCGGGGGACTGATCGCGCAAAGCAAGAACACCGTGTTGGAGCATGTAAAGATGTATTATATGCATGGGCTGGGCATTGTATCCCAGTTCTCGGAAAATATTACCCTGCGTAAGGTAGCGGTAGCGCCCCCGCCGGGAAGCGGGCGGGTTATTGCTGCCTTTGCCGATTGCTTTCATTTCTCCGGTTGCCGGGGCAAAGTACTTATTGATAGCTGTTACACTTCCGGTGCGCATGATGATCCTATAAATGTACACGGCACCCATCTCCAGATCACCGGTATGGGTCAGAACGGAAAGCTCACGGTTCGCTTTATGCATCACCAGACCTATGGTTTCCCGGCGTTCTTTGCCGGGGATAGCATCGCTTTTGTTGATCCCAAAACCCTTTTGCCCGTGGCCTGGGCCAGGCTTCAGTCGGCAACGCTGGTCAATAAAAAAGAAATGGAACTGCGGCTCAGCGGGGCTATACCGGAAGGAGTTACTGTCGGCCTGTGTATCGAGAACCGTACCTGGACGCCGGAAGTGGTCATCCGCAACAGCCGGTTTGAACGGACCAATACACGCGGGCTGCTCATCACAACACCGCGTAAGGTGCTGGTTGAAGGGAATACCTTTTATCATACAGGTATGTTTCCCATACTTATAGCCGATGACGCCAGCAGCTGGTTCGAGTCGGGCGCGGTACAGGATGTTACCATCCGCAATAACGTGTTTGACGGATGCGGGTACAACAGCGGAAGCGGCGCCATAAACATTGCGCCGGAAAATCATGTAAAAGTCCCGGGCCGCTATGTGCACCGGAATATCCGCATCCTGGATAATACTTTTAATACGCGGGATGGGAAACTGCTTTCCGCGCGGAGCGTGGACGGACTCCTGTTTACCGGTAATAAGATCACCGGGCTTCCATCAATGGATCAGGAACACCTGCTGAAGCCGGTATGGCTGGCAGATTGCAAAAATGTACGTATTCAGAAGAATGTGATGGCCGATGCAACAGGATTGACCGTAGAACTGTCTGGTATGACAGAAAAGGATATTAAAACAGACTGGAAACTTCTTGTTAAGTAAGAACATTACCGTATTGCCACAAATGAAAAAAATAACAGGCTTTATTCTTTTACTGGTTAGCACTGCGGCATCCGCACAAACCGGTGGGGCAAAAGCGATCGTAACCCGTTACCACAATATTTTTAATGCGCCGCCTGTTAAAACCCCTGGCACTGTGGCTGTGGATGCCCCGCTGCTGGGCAATGGCTATACCGCAGCGGCAATGGCAGGGCCGCCGGAGGCACAATATTATTACCTGGCCCGTAATGATTTCTGGCGTTTGAAGTCGGGCTTTAATGAGTCCTATCCAGCGGTATTGGGAAGGCTCAGTATCTGTTTCCCTGCCTTAAAAGGTGCCGCATACCGCGTGGTGCAGGATCTGTATACGGCAACAACAAAGTCTTCGTTCATAAAGGAGGCAACAGCGGTGCAATTAACGTCGATCCTTTCTGCGGCAGAAGATATGTTGCTGATCACGGTCACCAACACAGGCGCTACGGCATTGGAGGGCAATATGGCGCTGGAGCTGCCGGGTAAGGACCAGTTTCATATAAACCCGCCCCTGGAAAACAAATTTGAGGATGTGGTACACAAAGGAACAGATAAGACCGGCGCGGTGTGGATTGAAAGGGGATTTGCAAAAGACGTGGACCTGCCCACAAAAGCTACGGCGGCCTGTAAGCTGGTAGGGAACGATAGGCAAACGCTTTCGGTATTGCCCGGGCAAACCGTTTACCTGGCCTGCGCGTTCTCGGGTAATTTCAAAAGCAAAGATCCACTTTCCTCCGTGCTGCACCGGGTGAATTCATTTACGATCGCGGCTTTTAACAAAATGACGGCGCAACACCAGGCCTGGTGGAATGATTACTGGAATAAGAGTTTTGTACATATCGGCGATTCAATAACGGAACACCAGTATTACCGCTCGCTTTACAATATGGCAGCCTGCAGCCGTGATCCCCGGTTTCCTCCCGGCATCTTTGGCAGCTGGGTTACCAGGGAAATACCGGCATGGAACGGGGACTATCACCTGAATTATAATTACAGCGCGCCTTTTTATGCATTATATGGAGCCAACCGGCTGGAGCAGGCCTTACCCTACGAGGCCCCCCTGCTCGGCTTTATTAAACGGGGCCGCTACTATTCTCAAAAAATTACCGGGATCAGCCAGGGAATACTATACCCGGTAGGGATCGGTCCCCTGGGTATAGAAACAACGCGGAAGAACGCGTTGATGGAAAAATGCCGGCCGGGTTATATTAAAAGCGGGGAAGCGGAGGATGAAGGATTGTTTTTTGGACAAAAGAGCAATGCGGCTTATGGCGCTGTTAATTTGAGCATGCAGTTCTACCGCACATATGATAAGACCTTTACCCAAAGGGTATATCCCTATATAAAAGCCGTGGCCCTGTTTTGGGAAAAATACCTGAAGAAAGAGAACGGCCGCTATATTATCGAAAATGATGCCATTCATGAAGGCACGATCGGCACCCTGAACCCGGTACTCTCATTGGGGCTGGTGCCCATGGTGCTCAAAACTGCTATTGATATGAGTACATTCCTGGGGGTAGATAAAACGCTGCGCAGCAGCTGGCAGGGAAAGGCTGATAGCCTGGCAGGGTATACCACGCAGGAACGGGAGGGGCGCACCGTTTTCCGGTACAGCGAAAAGGGAACGGCCTGGTGGGGCGATAATACCCTGGGGATCCAGCATATTTATCCCGCCGGCGCCATCGGGCTCAACAGCGACCCCGGTTTGCTGAAAGTAGCACATAATACGATCGATGCCATGCGGCGCTGGAAGGACTTTAACGGATCCAACAGCTTTTTCCCCGCAGCGGTACGCGTGGGGTATGATGCAGATACGATTCTCAAAGAGCTGCATGCGTACAGCCTGCACACTTACCCCAACGGGTTTCAGCTCAATAACCCGCATGGGATTGAAAACTGCAGTACCGTGCCCAATACCATCAATGAAATGTTATGCATGGGGCACCAGGGCGTATTGCGGGTGTTTGCGGTATGGCCCAAAAACAAGGATGCAGCGTTTACCAATATCCGGAGTGAAGGAGCCTTCCTTATTTCATCCGCTATCAGGAATAAAGAAGTACAGTATCTGAAAATAATAAGTGAGCAGGGCAGAACAGTGACCCTGCAAAACCCGTGGCCGGGTAAAGAACTGGTGATCCGGAGTAATAAAAGACGGGACTTCCGGGGATCGGGAAACCGGGTTCTGATACCCACTTCCAAAGGCGAAACGCTTTCCATCCTCCCGTTACCGGAAAGCAAAGTACCCAGGGTGGCCTTGTTGCCCAAAGGATAACCTCAAACGCCATAAAAAATAGTAATATTGAGCATGAAAAAAAGAATACTGATTGTCTTACTGACATTTTTGACGATATCCGGTGCCTGGGCACAGGATGCACCTCTTGTTCTGTGGTACGCCCAACCGGCTGTTAAATGGGATGCGGAACGACTCCCGGTCGGCAACGGGCGCATGGGCGCTATGATCATGGGAGGTGTGGCCAACGATACCATCCAGTTTAATGAACAAAGCCTGTGGAGCGGAGATAACAACTGGGACGGGGCTTACAATACCGGCGACCACGGTTTTGGTGCCTATCGCAACTTTGGGGAGGTTCGCCTGGCGTTTGACCAGGGCGCTGCCTGTACAGACTACCGGCGGAGCCTGGACCTCGTTAGCGGAATCCATAGCAATTCATTTAAGAGCAATCGAATTACTTATCAGCGCGAAGCCTTTGCCAGCCACCCGGACCAGGTAATGGTGTTCCGGTATACCGCCGGCGGCAAGGGGCAATTATCCGGACGCATCAGCCTGTGGTCGGCCCAGGGCGCAAAAGCGGAGGCCGTTGAAAGCCGGCTGCAGTTAGCCGGTATCATGGCAAACCAGCTCAAATATGCCGCGCAGGTAAGGGTAGCGCATGATGGGGGAACTGTGCTCGCAAAGGAGGATCAGCTGGTGTTTACCGGTTGCAGAACCCTGACCCTGTACCTGGATGCCCGTACCAATTACAAGCCGGACTACAACGCCGGCTGGCGCGGTGCAGATCCGCTGCCGGTGATCGAAAAGGAGTTGTCCGCAGCTATGGGTAAGAGTTATGTACAATTGCGCGCGGCGCACATAAAGGATTTTACAAGGCTGGCTGCCGCTGCGCGTATCGATATCGGAACCACGCCTGCCGCCCTGCGCAGCCTGCCTTCCGATACCCGGCGTACCAGGTATGCAGCCGGGGGGCAGGATCCGGACCTGGAAGAGATCCTGTTCCAGTATGGCCGGTACCTGCTCATCAGCAGTTCGCGTCCCGGTGGCCTGCCGGCCAACCTGCAGGGGCTCTGGAACAATAGCAATAACCCGCCATGGGCCAGCGATTATCATAATAATATCAACATCCAGATGAATTACTGGCTGGCAGAGCCGGCCAACCTTTCGGAATGCAACCAGCCGCTGATCGATTATATCGTGGCACAGGCGGAACCCTGCCGTATAGCCACCCGCAGGGCTTTTGGTCAGCATACACGTGGATGGACGGCCCGCACCAGCCAGAGCATTTTTGGGGGTAATGGCTGGGAATGGAATATACCGGCCAGCGCCTGGTATGCGCAGCATGTATACGAGCATTGGGCGTTCACCAGGGATCCGGGATACCTTAAAAAAACGGCCTATCCCATATTGAAAGAGATCTGTAATTATTGGGAAGACCGGTTAAAGAAATTGCCGGATGGTACCCTTGTGGTGCCCAATGGATGGTCGCCGGAGCACGGCCCCCGCGAAGATGGGGTGATGCATGATCAGCAATTGGTATGGGACCTGTTCCAGAACTACCTGGATGCAGCCAGGGCATTAGGGATAGATGCAGACTACCAGGAAAAAGTAGCGGACATGCAACGTCACCTGGCGCCCAATAAAATCGGAAAATGGGGGCAGTTGCAGGAATGGCAGGCAGACCGGGATGATCCGGATGATCAGCACCGCCATACCTCGCATTTGTTTGCGGTATATCCCGGCCGGCAGATTAACCCTACACAAACACCGGAGCTGGCAAAAGCGGCGATCATTTCTTTACGCAGCCGCAGCGGTAACTATGGAAAAAATATCAATAAGCCTTTTACAGTCGCGTCTACCATAGGCGACAGCCGCCGGTCCTGGTCCTGGCCCTGGCGCTGTGCCATGTGGGCGCGTCTGGGCGAGGGAGAAAAAGCAGGGATGATGATCCGCGGGTTGTTTACCTACAATATGTTGCCCAACATGTTCACCACGCACCCCCCGTTCCAGATCGATGGCAACCTGGGCATCAGTGGCGCCATACCGGAAATGTTGTTGCAAAGCCACGCCGGTTTCATCAGCCTGCTGCCGGCCATACCGGCGGCATGGAAGGTTTCCGGTTCCTTTAAGGGATTGAAGGCCCGCGGAGGATTTACTGTGGACTGTAGCTGGAAGAACGGAAAAGTAACGGCTTACAGGATCTCTTCTGAAAAACCCCGGCCGGTTAAACTGATGATCGATGGCCGTATTCTTGAAACCACATCTGTAACCGCAAAAAAGTAAGTGATATGTATAAGGCCCGGGGGCGTCTTGTTTTTTTATCGATCCTGCTATTGGGAAGCATTCATGCTGCCCGGGCACAGGGAACGGGGGAGCAGAGCTGGGAGCAGCTTTCAAAACACTACCGCTTCCCAAAGTGGTTCACGGAGGCAAAGCTGGGTATCTGGGTCCACTGGGGAGCGCAAACCCTGCCGGATAGCGGCGGCGGCTGGTATGCACGCCATATGTATATGCAGGATGTCGGTGGCCAGAAGTTTGGAGAAAATGCTTACCCTTACCACCTGCGCCATTTCGGGCACCCCTCCGAAGTGGGGTTTAAGGATGTGATCCATCAATGGAAGGCCGAGCACCTGGATACGGATGCCCTCCTGCGTTATTTCAAAAGCATCGGGGCAAAGTATTTTGTGGCACTGGCCAACCATCACGACCATTTTGATAATTTCAACTCTACCTATCACGCCTGGAACGCTGTTAACGTAGGGCCCCGAAAAGATATTATTGGTTTATTCCGGCAGTCGGCAAAAAAATACGATATCCCTTTTGGGGTCAGCTCGCATGATGACCGTTTTATGAGCTGGTGGCTGCCGGCTTTTGGCAGCGATATTTCCGGACCCAAAAAGGGGGTAAAATATGATGGCTACTTAACAAAGGCCGATGGCGTTGGCAAATGGTGGGAGGGGCTGGATCCGGCCGACCTCTACGGCCTGCCACCCGAAAAAAGAACAAAAGAATGGGAGGAAGGGGTGAAGAAGAACTGGCTGGACCGGCATATAGAACTGGCAACGAAATATGATGTGGATATGCTCTGGTTCGATGGTTATGGTTTTCCATACGGTAAGTATGGGAAAGAAGCCAGCAGGGTCTTTTTGAACCGTCATTTGCAAAAACACGGGAATCTCTCCGTGGTGGTGGCCGGAAAGATCAGCAATGAGCCGATGGTACTGAAGGATATTGAGCGTGGCGGCGCTTCCGGCATACTGCCTGATCCCTGGCAGGGAACCATGACCTTTACGCACTGGTTCTATAAAAAGGAGATCCCTTCCCGCCATAATGCAAGAACCGTTATCGAATCCTTCACCGACATGATCAGTAAGAACGGCAACCTGTTGCTGAATGTGGAGCTCCTCGCCGATGGTACCATTCCGCCGGATCACAAAATGATACTGGATACGATCGGCTGGTGGATGAACCGGAATAAAGAAGCCATCTATGCTTCAGTTCCATGGAGCATATACGGTGATAATTTCAAGGGGATCGTGCGTACAAAAGATGTAAGCATTACTGATGAAGAAGCCTACAAAAAACAGGGCTCTTCCGATGATTTTAACGAACGGACTATTGCAAGCCCGGCTTATTCGCCCAACGAAGTACGCTTTACCGTAAAAGGAAAAAACCTGTATGTGTTTGTGCTGAACCCGGCTGCCGGTGAGCTGGTACTTCCTTCGTTGGGCTTGCGATCGGGGCAGCACCCGGGCAATATAAAGAAGGCCGTTCTGCTGGGAGCCGGCAAAAAAATAATATTCCGGCAGGATGATGAAGCGCTGCGGCTGACCATTCCGCCTTCCGCCGGCAGGGGCTATACGGCAGTGGTCAGGTTAGAAGGAGGGTTGTAAAATACCCGGGTATTGGTTGAATATGAATTTTTAAATAAGAAAATATGCGATCCGGATTATTGACAGGGTTCTTGTTATGGACATTTTTTTTAAATGCACAACCACCGGTGCATATCATCCCACAGCCGGTGAGGCTGCAGTTACAGGACGGGGCTTTCCTGCTGGATAAAAATGTGCAGGTACAGGCTTCAGCCGCCGGCAGGGAGGTATCCGGCATCATCAGCTATTTTACCGGTGCGGTAAAACAGGTAAGTGGTTATGCGCTCCCGGTAAAAGCCGCCGCCGTAGGAAAGAGCATCCATTTTAGTATTGGGTCAACTGAGGGGGTTGGTGAAGAAGGCTATGTTTTATCCGTTACACCCACCCGCATTGCGATCCGCGCCAGCAAACCGGCAGGATTGTTTTATGCCGTGCAGTCCTTATTGCAAACGCTCCCGGCCGTGCGCACCAACCAGGTCATCCGGATCCCCTGTATGGAGATCAGTGATTATCCCCGGTTTAAATGGCGGGGGATGATGCTGGATGTAAGCCGTCATTTTTTTTCACCGGAGCTCGTAAAACAGTTTATCGACCTGCTGGCCGCCTATAAAATGAACCGTTTTCACTGGCATCTGGCAGACGGCGCCGGCTGGAGGATCGAAATAAAAAAGTATCCGAAGCTCACAGGGCTGGCGGCATGGCGCGTGGACGACTGGGGCAAAGCCTGGGATTGGTCCCAGGTCCGGTTTAATGCCGACAGGAATAAGGCCACCTATGGAGGTTATTACACACAGGAACAAATAAAGGAAATTGTGGCCTATGCAGCAGCAAGGCAGATTACTGTAGTGCCCGAAATTGAAATGCCGGGTCACTCCGAAGCCGCCATGGCAGCTTACCCGGAGTATTCCTGTTTACCGCATAAACATACCTTTAATGAGCCCGGCGATTTTTATGGCCGGGATGTGCATCCCAATTATTGTGCAGGCAATGACAGCGCATTTGTATTCCTTCAGAACATCCTGGAGGAGGTAATGGCATTGTTCCCGTCGCGGTACATTCATGTAGGCGGCGATGAAGTGGATAAGACCAGCTGGAAGCAGTGTGAACGGTGCCAGCGCCGGATGAAGACGGAGGGCCTGAAAAACGAAGAGGAGTTGCAGAGCTATTTTATCCACCGGATGGAAAAATTTCTGGTAGCCCATAACCGGAAGCTGATCGGCTGGGATGAGATCCTGGAGGGGGGGCTGGCGCCACAGGCAACCGTTATGAGCTGGCGGGGCGAATCGGGAGGTATTAAGGCCGCGCAGATGAATCATGATGTGGTCATGAGCCCAACCGGCCCGCTCTACTTTGACTACTACCAGGGCGATCCCGAAACGGAACCACTGGCTTTCGGAGGTTTTAATACCCTCAAGCGGGTGTACAGCTATGAGCCCATTCCGGCGGAGCTGAATAGCGAACAGGCAAAGCATGTATTGGGCGCACAGGCTAATTTATGGACGGAGCAGATCGCAAGCTACGAGCATGTATTGTATATGATCCTGCCGCGGATGCCGGCACTTGCAGAAGTATTGTGGAGTACAAAACAATCGCGCAACTGGAAGGATTTTAATCAGCGCCTGCAGCCGCACCTCGTGGGCTTTGAGCAAAGAGGGCTGCATTATTCGAAGGGCAATTTTAAAGTAGACATTAAACCGCAGGTGGTTGATGGTCGCTTGCTGGTGAAGCTTGAAACGGAAAATGAAGACGGTACGATCTATTATACAACCGATGGTACCGACCCGGGTACGGGCAGCCTGCGTTATGAAAACCCTTTTGAAGTAAAGGGTGCGATGACGGTAAAAGCAGCCCTGGCCATAAACAATAGTATGATAAGAGGGCGGCCTGCACAACAGGCTTTTACACTGAATAAAGCAACCGGGCGCCCGTTGCAGTATGCAACGCCCTACAGTAAGTATTATCCGGCTAACGGCCCCTCCACGCTGGTGGATGGTATCCGGGGCACAACAGATGCTGGAAAACAGTGGCATGCATTCAACGGGAGCGATATGGTGGCAACCGTTGACCTGGGGCAGGCAGCAACAGCGGGTTCCATTACCCTGGGATGTTTGCAGAGCTACGGGCAATGGATCTTCTTTCCGCAATGGGTAAAGTTTGAGGTATCCGCAGATGGGAAACAGTTTACTGAGCTGGCTACGGTCAGCAACACGGTGCCTGTTGCCGACAAAGCGCCGCAAACAAAGGATTTTACCACCCGGTTTGATCCGCGCAGTTTCCGGTATGTGCGTATTACCGCAAAGAACCTGGGGCAATGCCCTAAAGGCCATCCCGGTGAAGGGCAGGCCGCCTGGCTGTTTTGTGATGAAATTGTGGTGGAATGATCTGCCCGCCCGTGATATTTTTGCTACACATCAAAAAAATGGTTATGAAGAAAGAAAATACCATCAATGTCTTTGAACAAAAACAGGTCCGCACGCATTGGGATGGGGAGCAGGAAAAATGGTATCTTTCGGTAATTGATGTTATCGAAGTCCTCACGGGCACCGACCGGCCCCGTAAATACTGGAGTGACCTTAAAGCCAAACTCAGAAAAGAAGGAAGTGAACTGTCCGAAAAAATCGGACAGTTGAAGATGCCTGCTCCCGACGGGAAATTACGTCTGACCGATGTTGCCGATACGGAGCAGGTTTTCCGACTTATACAGTCAATTCCGTCGCCCAAAGCGGAACCTTTCAAACTGTGGCTGGCGGAACTGGCCTCCGAGCGCCTGGACGAAATGCAGGACCCGGAAATTACTATCGACAGGGCTTTGGAGCAATACCTGAAATTAGGTTATTCTGAAAACTGGATCAACCAAAGGGTGAAAAGTATTGAAATTCGTAAAGAACTTACCGATGAATGGAAAAAAAGAGGAATGAAGGAGGGGGGACAGTTTGCCACACTTACGGATATCATTACCAAAGCATGGTCAGATAAAACCACTAAGGAATACAAAATCCTTAAGGGGCTAAAGAAAGAAAACCTCCGCGATAATATTTACCCAGTTAGATATAAAATTGTAGGATAAATGTTTTACTATATTTACGTATTGAGGTCCCTTAAAGACGGTGATTTATATACAGGTTATACGAATAACTTAAGACATCGTTTGGACGAACATAATAATGGAAAGGTTAATTCGACGAAAAATAGAATACCTTTTGAACTGATATATTTTGAGGGATGTATAAACCAACAGGATGCAACTCATAGAGAAAAATATTTAAAAACAGCTTGGGGAAAACGCTATTTAAAGCAGAGAATGAAAAATTATCTAATGGGAGCCATCAGTTAAATATCGATGAACAAAAAACAAGTAAATGAAAATCTTAATAAATTATCTAACGGGGTGAACCAATACTGAACTGATTTTGAATATGCTCGCTGAGGCTTCTGCCAAAGATATTTCACAGTCTGTTAATCCCAATACGTTTGAAGAAAATGCAGACGTAGCCCGGCAGGGTGGGAATGTTGCCAAAGTAGCCCGTAAGGAACTGGAAGCCAGGACCGGAAAAAAAGTAGTTACAGCACTTAACGCTAAGGCAGTTCTGAAGACAACAGAAAATCCCAAAGAAATAGCCCCGGGAAAAGCTAAAAAGAAAAAATAATAAAAGGCCACAGCCATGGTCCGTGTCCTCACGAACCAGTAGTATTAAGAAAAATGAATAAAATAAAAGTCATACTTATCGGGTGTTGTTTACTCAGCGCTGCCGCATGGGGTCAGGCACCGGCTACCTGGTGCAATCCGCTCAACCTTAATTACCGTTTTAGCTATGACGGGCTGGGTTACCGGGAAGCTGCGGATCCTGTGATCCATTTGTACAGGAATACCTATTTCCTTTATGCCTCCAAGTCTGGTGGTTACTGGCATAGCAGCGATCTGCTCAACTGGGTATTCCTGCCCTCCAAAACCCTGCCCACCGAGGATTATGCGCCTACGGTTGCAACCATTCATGATACGGTATTTTTTATCGCTTCAAAAGGCGCCCGCAATATTTATTACAGTACGGACCCTAAAACAGACAACTGGAAGGTATACCGCGAAAAATTTCCGCTGGGGGTTACCGATCCTGCATTGTTTAACGATGATGATGGCAAAGTGTATTTTTATTACGGTTGCTCCAATGTAGATCCGATCATGGGAGTGGAGCTGGATACCCAACGCCGCTTTGATACCATCGGCACGCCATTGGTCCTCATTCAGCACAACATCAGGGAGCACGGGTGGGAAGAGCATGGGGAAACCCACAGCAACGGCAAAAAAGGGTGGAATGAAGGCGCCTGGATGAACAAATACAATGGTAAATACTACCTGCAGTATGCTTCCCCCGGCACCGAGTTTAAAGTGTATGGAGATGGGGTGTATGTATCGGATAAACCGCTGGGCCCTTTTACCTATATGCCCAACAGCCCTTTCTCTTATAAGCCCGGGGGCTTTATAAATGGCGCGGGACATGGCAGCACCTTTAAAGACAGGTACGGGAACTACTGGCATGTGGCTACTATGACCATCTCCGTACGGCATATGTTTGAAAGGAGGATCGGCCTGTTCCCGGCGTTTTTTGATAAGGACGGGCAGCTGCATTGCAATACCGCATTTGGCGATTATCCTTCCGTGATGCCGCATCGTAAAATGGATTTTGGAAAGGAAAGCCTGTTTACCGGGTGGATGCTGCTTTCCTATAATAAACCGGTGCAGGCTTCTTCAACCTTACCGGGGCACGCCCCGGAGCAGGCAGTGAACGAGGAAATACGCAACTGGTGGAGCGCGCAAACAGGCAATGCGGGCGAATGGTTGCAGGTGGATCTGCAGCAGCAGTGTACGGTTAATGCGCTGCAGGTGAATTTTGCCGACCAGGATGCCTTGCTCAAAGCCGGTATGGCATACGGGCCGTATCAATTTGTGATCGAAGGTTCCGCTGACGGCAAAAGCTGGAAGCCGCTGATCGATAGAACAGATAGTAAACTGGATAGGGCAAATGACTATATCGTTTTACCCAGGCCTGTTAAAACACGGTTTTTGCGGATCACGAACCGGTCAGTGCCGGGAGGCAAATTTTCATTGTCGGGATTCCGCGTGTTTGGGAAGGGCGCAGGTAACAGGCCGGCGGCTGTGAACTCCGTTGAAGTAAGCCGTGATGCGGCGGATAGCCGGAGAGGGCATCTTGTATGGAAGCAGGCGGCAACAGCCACGGGCTATGTGGTATATTTTGGAACGGCTCCGCATCAGCTATTCCATTCGGCAATGGTATATGATAAAAGCAACCTGGAACTGCCCGGGCTCAATAAAGACGTTCCGTATTATTTCAGGGTAGACGCCTTTAACGAAAACGGGATTACGAAAGGAAAAGAAACAAAGGCCTATTAAATTGGTCTTATGGCTGATACCGGGCAATGTTTTTATCCATTTGTAAAAACAGCCGGAATTTCAGCGCGGGCAATGATGATACTGTTACGGGGTGCTCAGGTTGAAGCCGCCGCCGGCAGCGATAATAGCAACATGAAAATGATAATAATGAAAATAAAAAAAAGAACACTGGTCTTAATTTTAGTGGTTGTAGGACTGGCAGGACTTTCAGAGGTCTCGCAGGCACAAACCAACCCGGCACCCTTTATCATTCCGGCCCTGCGGCAATGGCAGGGGGGCGATGGTTTTTTTAAGTGGAAGCCGGCAACCCGCCTGGTAGTAGATCCCCGGTATGCAAAACAGCTGCTTCCTGTTGCCCGGTTATTGGCAGAAGACCTGGCCGTAATGACTCCCGGCACAAAACTGCCGGTAAGAACAGGGCAGCCGCAAAAGGGAGCCGTGTTCTTTACCCTGGAGGTAACAGGCGAGGCCCTGCCTGCAGAAGGATATGCCCTGCAGATCAGTGACCGCATTTCCATCGAGGCAAAAGATTCGGTGGGCGCCATCTGGGCCACGCGCACCCTGCTCCAGTTATTAGCGCAGCAAAGCTCCCTTCCAAAAGGGACCGCGCGCGATTACCCCCAATCCGAAGTGCGGGGATTTGTGCTGGATGTGGGCCGTAAATTCTTCAGCCTCGATTTCCTGAAGCATTATGTAAAGTTCATGTCCTATTATAAGATGAACGATTTTCACATCCATCTCAATGATAACGGCTTTAAACAATTCTTCGGTGATAACTGGGACAGCACCTATTCCGCCTTTCGTTTGCAGAACGACCGGTATCCCGGGCTTACAGCAAAAGATGGCAGCTACACAAAAAAAGAATTTATCGACCTTCAGCTGATGGCGCAGCAGTACGGGGTCAACATCATTCCTGAAATTGATGTTCCGGCCCATTCGCTGGCGTTTAGCAAAGCCGTTCCGGGCGTGGGCAGCAAACAATATGGTATGGACCACCTGGACCTGGATAACCCGCTTACCTATGAGGTCATCGATAATGTGTTCAGGGAATACCTGCAGGGACCCAACCCGGTTTTTATTGGCAGGGAAGTGCATATTGGTACGGATGAATATGCTAAAAAAGATGCGGAAAAATTCAGGAAATTTGCCGATCATTATATCCGCTTTGTAGAAGGCTTTGGAAAGAAAGTGCGCATGTGGGGATCACTCACTCATGCACAGGGAACCACTCCCGTAAAAGTAGAAGGGGTTACCATGAACCTCTGGTATAATGGGTATGCAGAACCAAAGGATATGTTTGCATTGGGTTACAAAGGCATCAGCACACCGGATGGCTGGCTTTACATTGTGCCGGCTGCCGGTTATTATTACGACTACCTGAATGTAAAAAGACTGTACGAGGAATGGACTCCCAACCGGATCGGCAAAGAGACCTTTGATGAAAACTACCCGCTGTTAAGAGGAGGCTCCTTTGCTGTCTGGAACGATCATGTGGGCAACGGTATCACTGAAAAAGATGTGCACCACCGGGTATTCCCGGCTATGCAGGTATTGTCGCAGAAGATGTGGGGCGGCAGTGTAAAGCCAATGGCGTATGTTGATTTTGCAGCCCGCGCCCAACAGGTAGGTGAAGGGCCGGGGTTGAACATGCTGGGGCGTATCCGGGCAAAGGATTCGCTGGTACTGGCTATGGATGCCGGCGGCCATTTTAAAGGGCACCGGAAACCGGCAGCTGTAAATGCATCCTTTGATAAAAATGAAAAAGCCCTGGGTTTAAAAGGCGGTGAAAGTTTTGTTGCATCACCGTTCCCGGGTATCGGCTACGGTTATACCGTTAGCTTTGCTATAAAGCCGGAATCCGGCAACGCACCCAATTCCGTATTGTTTGGTTCAGAAGATGCCGTGGTAACCCTGAACCAGCAGGGCACCGGGAAACTGGGCTTTTCGAGGGAAGGCTATCATTATAATTTTGACTATACGGTGCCGGTGAATGAATGGACGAACCTTACCATCAAAGGGAATAACAAGGGCACGGCACTTTATGTAAACGGGGTATTGAAGGAGAAGCTGGAGGGGGCAAAAAGGACCTTTCCGAACGGGAAACACACAACGGCCAAAGTGCAGACGCTCTTTTTCCCGTTGCAGTTTATCGGTGATAAAAAGAATGCCGCCAAAGCATGGATCCGTGATCTGAAAGTGTTTAACGTAGAGCTATCGGATGATGCCATCCGGGAGCTTTAGCCGGCAACAGCGCCCGGGGCTAAAGAATGGGGGTTAAAAGGTAAAAAAAGCGGCAGGGTCTGGCTGGTCCGATAACTTCGGGCAATGCCCATTAGTTTTCCCGTTCCCTGCACATCCTTCAAATGAAATATGCATCAATCAGGAAAATATTTTATAACAAAAAAACAACACAACAAGGAATGCGATTTATTTTAGGCTTACTGGCCGTTATCTTATGCGGTAGCGGCATTCATGCACAATCTTCCTTTACCCGTCTCGGCAGTGCAGGGACAACGTCCTTTGATGAAGGCTGGTTATTTAAAAGATACGGACTGCAACCGGACGGCACCCGGCTGGAGGAGCCGCAGCAGGCAGAAACAGCCGGGTTCAACGACGGGGATTGGCAGCGGCTTTCCCTGCCGCACGATTTTGGTATTACGGGTCCCTTCCGGATAGATCTTTCCGGAAATACGGGTAAACTGCCCTGGAAAGGGATCGGCTGGTACCGCAAGCATTTTAAGATCCCCGCGGCAGATGCCGGCAAAAAAATATTCATTGATTTTGACGGGGCCATGGCCTACGCAGAGATCTGGCTCAACGGGCACTATGTGGGTACCTGGCCTTACGGGTATACCTCCTTCCGGATGGACCTTTCACCTTATCTTGAATTTGGAAAGGAGAATGTGCTGGCCGTAAAACTGAACACTGAAAAATGGGATTCCCGCTGGTATCCCGGGGCCGGCATTTACCGGCATGTATGGCTGGTAAAAACGGAACCTGTGCATGTGGCGCATTGGGGTACCTATATTACCACGCCCAGCGTTACCACACAGGCTGCCGATATAAAAATGGCAGTAACCCTCGATAACCAGGGCAACAAGCCGGTAAAAGCCACCCTGCAAACTGATATTTTTGAAGCGGGAGCAGGAAATACGCTCAAAAAGAAAGTAGCTTCCGTTCAGCAAAAGAATATCGAGGTGGCCGAAGGCAGCAATAACAAAGTGGATATGACGGTTACGATCCGGAATCCCCGGATCTGGAGCATTGAAAACCCGAACCGTTATTTTGCCGTGACGACCGTACTGGTGAATGGAAAGAAGACCGATACCTATTACAGCACACTTGGACTAAGGACCCTGGAGTTTACGGCAAGGAATGGCTTCTTATTAAATGGTAAGCGCGTAGAGATCCAGGGAGTGTGCAATCACCACGACCTGGGTGCGCTGGGCGCAGCCATGAACACAAGTGCATTAAAACGGCAGCTGGTATTGCTAAAGGAAATGGGGGTGAATGCTATCCGTACTTCCCATAACCCGCCCGCCCCTGAATTGCTGGAGCTGGCCGATGAAATGGGCTTCCTGGTTTGGGATGAAGCATTTGATGCCTGGAAACATGGCAAAAAGAAGAATGATTACAATAAGCTTTATGACGAATGGCATGAGAAGGACCTGGTGGCATTGGTACATCGCGACAGAAATCATCCTTCGGTATTTATCTGGAGCATCGGGAACGAAGTAATGGATCAGCGGGATGTAGCCATGACGAAAGAGCTGGCGGATATTATGCGCCGGGAGGATCCCACGCGCCCGGTATCCAATGGCTATAACGATCCGGATGGAGGAAGGTCCTCCGGCGCCGTTCAGGGGCTGGACCTGATGGGGGTGAATTATTTCTTTGGTCAGCAGGCTAAATGGGATGCGGATCCGCGGTATGCAAACATGCCTACCATGGGTAGTGAAACCTCCAGCTGCGTAAGTTCGCGGGGAGAATATTTTTTTGGTACCAACCGTCAGAACTGGCAGATCACTTCCTACGACCTCGATCATCCGGGCTGGGGCTGCACGCCGGACGTGCAATTTGCCACTAATGCAAAATACCCGAACCTGCTGGGAGAGTTTATGTGGACCGGCTTCGACTACCTCGGCGAGCCGACTCCCTATAACTCGGATGAGACCAACCTGCTCAATTTCCGGACCGACCCTTCAAAGCGCGCTGAGCTGGAAAAAGCGCTGGAAGAATTAACTAAGAATAATCCGCCTTCCCGCAGCAGCTATTTCGGGATCATTGACCTTGCGGGCTTTCCCAAGGACCGCTTCTACCTGTATCAGTCGCACTGGCGGCCCAACCTGCCCATGGCGCATATCCTTCCGCACTGGAACTGGCAGGAGCGTATAGATTCAGTGGTTCCCGTACATGTATATACCTCCGGCGATGAGGCCGAGCTGTTCCTGAACGGGAAAAGCCTGGGCCGTAAGAAAAAGCAGCCCGGCAAAGATTTCCGGCTGGTTTGGGATGATGTGGTCTATGCACCCGGCGAGCTAAAAGTGATTGCCTATAAACAGGGAAAACAGTGGGCAACGGATAGGGTTGCCACAACCGGGGAAGCCGCAAAACTGGGTTTAAGCAGTAACGCAAAAAGAATTAAGAACAACGGGCAGGAGCTTGCTTTTATCACCGTTAAGGTGGAAGATAAAAACGGCCGGATGGTGCCCCGTTCGCATCCGAAGATCCGGTTTTCAGTAGAAGGTCCCGGTGAGATCGTGGCCACTGATAACGGGGATGCTACCAGTTTTGAGTCTTTCCAGAGCCCCGAAAAAAGCGCTTATAATGGTATGGCCCTGGTGATCGTAAAGGCAAAAAAAGGAGCCCGGGGCGTATTGAAAATAAAAGCAGCGGCAGACGGATTAACCCCTGGGCAGGCCGTTGTTCCTGTAGAATAATGATGATATAGCAGGTTACTGTTTCAGTTGCCGGCTTCAGGATCCTGTTGATAAAGGATATTTGCCGCATACCAGCTGGCGGGTTAATAAATGTAATGACCCGGCCAGCCGGTTTGCGGCAATTGTTTTGGCCCGGGTACAAAAAAGGGCATCAGGAATGATCCGGATCCTGGTTGAACCCCGGCCGGGGTTTAATGCAAACCAATCGTAAATAAACCTACGGTTGCACCGCCGGCTATCCGGGCATAGCCCCATCCGGGGCTTTACCGCTTACCTTGATGCAGATGCGATAGCGATCGGGGTTGTTCCGGCCTCTGAAGATGATTATCCGTCAATAGATACTGAAACAGGTAGAGAACGACAATGTGCTATAAAGCAGCTTTTGGAGACAGCTGCTTTTTTTCTCTTGAGCACCTTGCTGCAGCCCGGGGGTACTTACGGTGTCTGATTCCATTCTTTTCACCCAATTCAGATACGGCTATAACGTTATCGTAAAAACTGTGACCGAAGCCCCCAATTTATTATAGATTTGGGGTCATCAGAATGGAACAGTTTAACTGCACAAGGCCCCCGGGGGTGCCTTTGTGCGGGGAAAAATGAAAGGGTCCGGGATCATCGATTGCTGCTGTACGTACAAAGAAATGATCTTAGCCCGATCGCCGGTGACATTCAGATCCAGAACCGGTTGCCAGGGAATTGTTGTGGAGGTTTGACGTAGATGTTCAGATCGCCGGCGGGCAACTGAAACTGGAGGAGTATAGCGGAGCCATAGGGGAGGGAGCCAGGTGCTGGAATCTCTCAGATCAACCCGGGTATTTCATTGTACTATTCCACAATAAAATTGTAACGATTTCGCCATAAAATACAAAACAGACACACTATGCACATGAAGAGTTAAAGAAAAAGCGGGAAATGTTCGCAGCATCCCCCGCAGAATTTGCAGCAATAAACCGCTTCCCCAAGCGATATTATCACATTAAATCATTGCAAAAATATGAAATTAATCATTCATGCTTTGGTAAAACCGAGGCATCGAACCCTTATTAAGTTATCCCTTTTGATGAAACTTTCTATTTTAATGATCCTGGTAACAGGGGCTCAATCTATGGCAGCTACAGGCAGCAGGCTGGAAAAAATAAGCCTGAGCATGAGGGAGATACCGGTTGAGCAGGCCTTTAAAACGAAACCGCAGACCCGCGATCTTTCTTTTTATAAGAACGGGCTTTTATCGGGCCCCCGCGTTCGTACAACTGTAAAAAATGTAACGGTAAACAATGCCTTTTCGTGGGTGCTGAACGGAAAAGTGATCAATGTGCAGAGCGTTCCGGTTGTGGGCGCTTCTGTTTCCATTAAGGGCACACAGCGGGGCGCTTCTACAGATAATGATGGAAAATTCATAATCGAAATAGATTCCGAACAGGACTCGCTGGTTGTTACGGCTGTTGGATACAAAAGCAAAACAATTGCAGCCGGCACCGACCGGAATACCGTGATCGTACTGGAAGAAGACCTGGAGAAACAAAAAATGGATGAGGTGGTGATCACGGCCTTCGGACAAAAGCAGCGTAAAGAAGCGGTGGTGGGATCCGTAACTACGGTAGATCCGTCTACCCTAAGGGTGCCATCGAGCAACCTGACCACCGCACTGGCCGGACGTATTGCCGGGGTGATCGCCTATCAGCGCAGTGGAGAACCGGGTGCCGATGATGCACAATTCTTTGTACGGGGTGTTACCACTTTTGGAACCGGTAAAGCCAATCCGCTCATTTTGATTGATGGAGTGGAAATGGAAACCGGCGATCTTTCCCGGTTAACGGTGGATGATATTGCCAGCTTTTCGGTGATGAAAGATGCCAATGCTACCGCGCTTTATGGAGCAAGAGGTGCCAATGGGGTCATCCTGGTTACAACCAAAGAAGGAAAGCAGGGAGCGGCTCAAATTAAGTTCAGGGCAGAAGGCTCCTCTTCTTCTCCCACGGAGAATGTACGCTTTGCAGATCCGGTAACCTTTATGAAACTGCAAAACGAGGCCGTACGCACCCGGATAGAGGGAACCCGTCTTCCTTATGATGAAAGCAAGATCTATTATACCGCGCTGGGAACGGATCCGGTAAAATATCCCGCCATTGACTGGCAAAGCGTTTTGCTGGACAAGATCACTTATAACCAGCGCTATAACCTCAATGTAAGCGGAGGCGGAAAAGTGGCCCGTTATTATATTGCCGCCGCTTACACGCGGGATAACGGGATCATTAAAATGGATAAACGGCAGAATTTTAATAATAATATCCAGATCAACCGCTATTCTTTAAGATCCAATGTAAATGTAAACCTGACAAAGACAACGGAAGCCATCGTACGGCTGAGTGGTACATTTGATAACTACCAGGGACCGCTGGATGGCGGTACGGGCCTGTACAATAAAGCAGTGGTGGCCAACCCGGTGTATTTCCTGCCATATTATGAGCCCGACTCTGCAAATATTTACACCAAGCATATCCTCTTTGGTAATACGGCTTCAGGAAACTACCTGAATCCTTATGCGGATATGGTAAAAGGATACCGGACAGATGACCGCTCTTCTATGTACATCCAGTTTGGGCTGAACCAGAACCTGAACTTTATTACCAAGGGACTGTCTGCGCGGGCCATGTATAATATTAACCGGTTTGCAGATCTGGAAGTAAGGCGCCAGTATATACCGTTCACTTATGCGTTGGCGCCAACTGCCGAAATAGGGGCAGGCAGGAATGATTACCGGCTGATGGCGCTGAATCCGAACACTGGTACGGACTACCTGGACTATGTGCCTGGAGACCGGACCATGAACAATTCCGTGTATTTCGAATCTGCGGTGAATTATGACAACCGCTTTGGCGACCATTCGGTTTCCGGTATGTTATTGTTTAATGTGCGCGAAAATAAGAATGGCTCTTACGATGATCTGCAAAGCTCGCTGCCGCAGCGGAATGCAGGTTTAGCCGGAAGGGTTACCTACGGTTATGATAACCGGTATTTTGTAGAAGCTAATTTCGGGTACAACGGGTCTGAACGGTTTTCTATGGAAGAGCGCTGGGGCTTTTTCCCTTCGGCCGGTGCCGGCTGGGTAATATCCAATGAAAAATTCTGGGAGCCCATGAAGGATATCGTTTCCAAACTAAAACTGAAAGCCACTTATGGCCTGGTGGGTAATGATGCCATCGGAGACATTCAGGATCGCTTCTACTATCTTTCCAATGTAAATATGAACAATAGCGGAAGAGGCTTCACATTTGGAGAGAACTTTGGCTATAACCGGCCGGGCATCTCTATTTCCCGTTACTCGGATCCCCTAATTACCTGGGAGGTGAGCCAGAAGAGTAACTATGGCGTGGAGTTAAGCCTGTTGCGGAACATCAATATTCAGGCCGATTATTTTGTTGAAAACCGAAGCAAGATCTTACAGCTACGGGCCGATATTCCCACTACCATGGGCCTTCAGGCCAGCCCCAAAGCCAATATTGGTAAAGCCAATGGAAAGGGTGTTGATATCTCGTTGGACTATACACAGAATTTTTCGCAGGACTTTTGGGCTGTTGTGCGTGGAAATTTTACCTATGCATCCAGCAAGTTTGAGTTGTACGAAGAGCCGGATTATGCCAACACGCCCTGGCGGTTTCATAAAGGGCAAAAAATTTCACAGCGCTGGGGCTATATCGCAGAACGGTACTTCTTAGATGATGAAGAAGTAGCCAACTCACCCCTGCAAACCTTTGGTGAATATAAGGCCGGCGATATCAAATACAAAGACATCAATGGTGACGGAAGGGTCGATGAAAATGATATGGTTCCCATCGGGTATCCGACCACCCCGGAAATTATTTATGGCTTTGGGCTTTCTATAGGGTATAAGAAATTTGATTTTAACTGTTTCTTCCAGGGCTCTGCACTATCCTCTTTCTGGATTGATCCTAAGGCTGTTGCGCCTTTTGGAACCAATACTGATATTGCCGGTGTACAAAACCGGGCCGTGCTGCAGGCTATCGCGGATAGCTACTGGTCGGAAGATACCCGCAATATATTTGCTTTTTGGCCCCGGCTCTCCACCACTAATATCGACAATAACACGGTTTCCAGCACCTGGTGGATGCGTAACGGTTCCTTCCTGCGGATGAAAACCGCAGAGATCGGCTATACCATGTCCAAATCACTTTTAGGACGGATCGGTTTTAAAGGAGCACGTATCTATGCCTCCGGAAATAACTTGTTCCAGATCCGGAACTTTAAACTGTGGGATCCGGAGCAGGCGGGCAACGCCTTTAACTATCCCGTTCAGCGGGTGGTAAACCTGGGAATCAATCTTGAACTTTAACAACGAAATCGGACAATGATGCAAACAATGATGAACAGATATAGGATCGCAGTTATGTTGCTGCTGTGCTTGAGTAGTTTTGGTTGTAAGAAATTTCTGGATGTGGTACCGGACGGTGTGGCCACGCTGGACAATGCTTTCAGCAACCGGGCCAGTGCGGAAAAATTTCTCTTTTCCTGCTTTAATATGATGCCTAATCAGAATGACCCCTTTACCTACCCCGGAAATGTGGGCTCGGACGAGATCTGGTGGGATATGGATAACAGTGGTATCCATGGCAGAAGCGGGTCTCAGATTGCAAGGGGAGGCCAGAATATGGCAGACCCGCTTTGGAACTATTGGGATGGACGCCGCGATGGTAAAAACATATGGGTCGGCATCCGGGATTGCAATATCTTTTTAGAAAATATCAACAAGGTACGGGACATTACCGATTATGAGCGGGAGCGCTGGATTTCCGAAGTGAAATTTGTAAAAGCCTATTTGCACTATTTCCTGTTCCAGCTGTACGGGCCTATCCCCATCGTGGATAAGAACCTGTCCATGGAAGTGGAACCGTCTGAAGCAAGGGTATACCGTGAGCCGGTGGATAAGGTAACCGACTATATCGTAGACCTTTTAGATGAAGCCCGCAGCGGATTGCCGGAAATGATTGAAGATCCCATTAACGAAATGGGACGCCCCACCCAGGTGGCGGCAGCAGCACTGAAAGCAAAAGTGCTGGTATGGGCGGCCAGTCCGTTATTGAACGGCAACCCCGATTATGCACAGGTGGCCGATAACCGGGGAATCAAATTGTTTCCGGCTACGGTAGACCGTAACAAATGGGTACGGGCCACTGCCGCTATAAAGGAAGCAATAGATATGGCCCATTCGATTGGGCATGGACTGTTTCGTTATAAAAGCGGATTAATAAGTATACCCGATACGCTTCAATTAAACTTTACGGTAAGAGGGGCCGTAACCGAGCGGGCCACACTAAATCCGGAAATTATTTTTGCACCCACCACATCTGCCAATAGTTTCCAGAACTATTGCACCCCCAATTTTTACCCGACTCAGGTATCGGGAAGTCAGGAATTGTGCGCCACCCTCAAAATTGCCGAGCAGTTTTATACCAATAATGGGGTGCCTATTGACGAGGATCCTTCCTGGAACTATGCAGAGCGGTACGGCATGCAGAAAAATACGAACCAGACCCACAGGTATTTTATTGCCAGCAATGAAACCACGGCCAAATTGAACTATTTCCGGGAGCCCCGGTTTTATGCCAACCTTGCTTTCGACCGCGGACTGTATGATGTACAGGCCCAGCTGGGGGTAACTACGGCCACTATTAAACACCGGAGCGGAGAACCGCAGGGTGTGGTTTATAGCGCAAATCATATTCCCACCGGCTATTTTATTAAAAAACTGGTAAGCTTCCGGTCTTCTATCACCGGTACCGGCTTAAGTCCGTATAATTATACCATACCGGTGATCCGGCTGGCAGATCTTTACTTACTTTATGCAGAAGCCCTCAATGAGGTAAAGGACGCACCGGATCATGAAGTGTATCAGTGGGTAGACAGTATCCGCAACCGTGCCGGTCTCAAGGGGGTAGAAGAGTCCTGGCGTCTTCATTCCTCGCTGCCCGCCAAGCCCTCTACGAAAGAGGGAATGCGGGAGATCATTAAGCGGGAACGCATGATTGAGCTGGCCTTTGAAGGACAGCGGCCATTTGATCTGCGGCGCTGGAAAGATGCCCAAAAATACCTGAACCAGCCCGTACAGGGATGGGACTTTCAGGGGTTGAAAGATGTGGATTATTATGTAGTAACCACCTATCAGAATAGCCGCAACTTTACCTACAAGGAATATCTTTGGCCTATATACCAGGTATCGGTGATCCGGAACTCCAACCTGGTACAGAATCCCGGATGGTAAAATGATTATTAACAAGAAACAAGTGATTATGTACAGTATACATTTTTGGAGCAGGAGCGTTTTGTCCAAAATTACAGCGTGTGCCCTGCTTGCTGTTTTGACCACAGCATGTAAACGCGAGGAAGTGGGGCAACCCCGCACTGATAGCCAGCCACCATCTGCCATTACCAGTACCAAAGTAACGGCCACTCCCGGTGGAGCAGTGATCAGCTATAGCCTTCCTAATGAAACCGATATTTCCTATGTACTTTGTGAGTACACCGGTGACGACGGTGAAAAAAAAGTAACCCGTTCCTCCGTGTATCAAAACTCGATTAAAGTAGAAGGGTTGGGGAAAGTGGCGCCGGTTGACTACTCATTGTACCTGGTAGACCACAGTGAAAACCGTTCGCAACCCTTTTCCGGCTCCTTTGTGCCCCTGGAACCTGCATTACAAACGGTTTTTAGAACCGTTAAAATAACCCCCGACTTTAGTGGGGTGCTCGTTAACTGGACCAACGAAACCCAGGAGCTATTGGGCTTTTTCCTGTACGCGGTGAACGACCAGGGAAAATGGGAAGAGCAAGGACTTTCCTTTTCCAGCAGGGATGAAGATGTACGGGCATTAAGAGGGTACGACACCACCAGACGTCAGTTTGGGGTACGGATCCTGGACCGTTTTGGACATACCACCGATACACTGGTGGAAGCCGCATCGCCGCTGTTTGAAAAACAATTGGATAAAAAGAAGTTTACAGACGGCTATCTGGCCGGGGATAATAATACCAGCCATAATACCCGCCCACTTTCCAATGTATGGGACGGCAGCACCAGCGTCATCTGGCATACCGTGCCCACAGCGGGCTTTGTAATGCCGGAAACCTTTACCATCGACCTGGGTGTTAGCGCCCTGCTAAGCCGGATGGTACTTTGGAACCGGTTGGATTATTCTTACAGCCAGCACAACCCCCGTTTCTTTGAAGTATGGGGCAGCAATACACTCAGCCACGGCCATACCGATAAATATTGGGAAACCGATGACTGGAAAAATGAATGGACCCTGTTGGGTGATTTTGAAGAAGTAAAACCCTCTGGCGGACCGGGCATTACCAATGAAGATAAAGCAGCAGAAGCCGCAGGTTTTGAGTTCTTATTTAAACCAGGCGCCGGAAAAATGCGCTACCTCCGGTTTGTAATTAAAGAAACCTGGCAAAAGACCGCAGCAATCCACTTTGCGGAGCTTTCCATATTCGGGGATGATTCTGTACACTAATTAAAATTATACAACTATTATGAAGTTATATAGGAATGTATTTGCGGAGCAAAAGAATCGGGGTAAAGTATGGGCCGCGATCGCAACGGCGCTCGTTATTTCCGGTGTTTTTGCATCTTGTAATAAAAGCATGTTTGATGTAAGCGAGGAATTTTATTACCGGCCCGAAGGAGTCTATCTTGGTGTTGCCGACTCCCTTAGTGTGGCTCCGGGCTATCACCGGGCGGAGTTTACCTGGCAGGTAAAAGCAGACCCCCGTATTACCCAAACGGTGATTTACTGGAACAACCGGCAGGATTCCGTTCTGTTGGATGTTAACCGCCCGGTTACTGAACGGATTTCCGTTAGCTACGTTATGGATAATTTAGATGAAGGCGATTATATTTTTGAATTTATGACCAAGGATGCCACGGGGCTTCGCTCACTGCCGCGCCAGATATCCGTGTCGGTATTGGGTGATAGCTACATCGGTAACCTGCGCAATAGGACCATAGCCTCCATTGCTAAGCAATCCAACGGGGATATGCGCGTTAACTGGAACGACATTGCCAGTCGCGCCATTGTTTATACAACCGTAAAATACCAGTTGGGCGGAGTTGCGCAAGCCGTTCGGGTGGCAAATGCCGATACCCAAACCACATTGCAGGGGCTTCAGTCGGGAACAAGCATACAGGTAGCCACGGCTTATTTGCCCGCCGGATCTATCGATACGCTGACTGCCATAGCTCAGTCTTATACATTGCCTTAGTGGGGAGGACGGTGGTGCAGCAGCACTGAGAACCCCATGTCGGGTACGATATGAAACGCGGAGATATTTACAGTCTCCGCGTTTTTTTATGGAGATCATTGCCGGTACTACAATGGGCCCGGAAGACGACAATGGAAAGTACAATGCAGGCAGATCCTGAAACAAGAGCAACCCCTGAACTAAATTCAGGGTGACCGGAAGCGTATTTTGTCATCGCCTCTCATCGATTTTGCTATACAAATCAAAAACTCAGCCTGATATTGTCCGGCACAACCCAATAACGCCTTTTGATACAGTCTGGGAATGATCCGCCTGCCCGTTCCCGGTTTTATCAAACTGTTAACGATCTGTTATGCCGGAAATAAAAGAATAAGGAGCCAGCCGGTCTTTTACAGGAGATTTCAGGGCGCTGCAGCCTGCGGATCCGGCCGCAATGGGTGGAGCTGCCACTATCATGGAGGGCCGTACCCGGAGGCTGCCACGGAGTTGGGAACTTTTTTTTGGAAACAAAAAAAAAGTTCCCAAAAAGAAGTTCCCAAAATATCCGGTTCGCTTCCTGCCTCAAAAGGATCATTGGCTTCCTGTTATGCCGGGGTGCAAAAATAGCATCAGGAATGATCAATTTACCATAGGCCGGGAGCGGATGAAATAAATAGTTTTACCGTGTTATAATAAGCCGGCATCAAAATTATTTCTTTTCTCGGTCAGTGAGGACACTGACCGTGGCGTGGGCCATGGTTTGTGTCCTCACAAACCACTAGTAATTACGCATTTTAATAAAATTGATTCCGGTTCATTATGAATGCAAGCCGTATAAAGAAATAGTATGACTGCGGAGGAAATCAAAACGCTTACAAATGCCATGGCCGAACAGAATGATCTTTCGGCCTTCGACCGGCTTTACCGGTATTACCTGCCGGGCCTGGTATCCTTTGCCAATTCAGTGGTCAGGGACCGCCACCGGTCAGAAGAGGTAGTGGGCGATGTTTTTGTGAAGATCTGGGAGAACCGGAAAACGCTCACGGCCATCCGGAACTTTTCCCAGTATATCTATATTGCAACCCGCCACCAGGCGTTGAACTATGTCAAAAGCCGTAAGAACATCAGCTTTGAAGACCTGGGAGAGCCCGCGGCCCTGTCATTTAAAACACCGGAAGGCAGCATGATCACGGCAGAGAACCTTCAGGCGATCGCCCGGGTCATCAATGAACTGCCGCCCCGCTGCCGCCTGGTATTCCGGCTCATCAAAGAAGAAGGATTAAAATACCAGGACGTGGCTGGCTTACTGGACCTGTCAGTTAAAACGGTCGAGAACCAGATGACCATTGCCATGAAGCGGATCGTGGAATTGCTAGAAAAATCCCTGCCCGAGTACGCTTCGTACTATGCGCAAAAAAAAATGCAAAAATAATCTCCCGGATTTGGGGGGATCCCGGAAAAATCTTGTCTATATAACAGAATAACATCTACGTGACATGGCAGCGAGCAGGTTGATTGAACTACTGGCAAAAAAGAAATCGGGCGAACTGTCATTGCCGGAGCTGAAAACATTGAAGGAACTGCTGGCCGGGGACCCGGAAGCGGAGTTGCTGGCGTCACTGGTGGATGATGTATTCCGCCAGCCGCTTGAGTACGAAGATCCGTACCCGGTGCCCGAGATCGAATCCTCACTGCAGCGACTGCATAGGCAACTGCAGCAGCAGGAGCCGGTCAGGAAAAAGAAAGCTATCTTCCGGTTAAACAGGATGGCTGCTGCAGCGGCCTGCCTGCTGCTCCTGGGCGGCCTGGGCGGGTACTTTTTGTATAGAAAGGGAGGCCCATCGCTCAAACAAAATGTGGTAGCAACCAAGAAGGGATCAAAATCCTATATCCTGCTCCCGGATGGCACACAGGTATGGCTGAATGCAGAGAGTAAGGTATCTTATGACGAAGATTTCGGGAAGGTAAACCGGGAGATCGTTCTGACGGGTGAAGCTTATTTTGATGTGGTGAAGGACAAAAGCCGGCCGTTTATCATCCATACGGAAACGATCGATGTAAAAGTGCTGGGCACGGCATTTAATGTGCGGGCGTATAAGAATGACAGCAATACAGAAACAACCCTGATCCGGGGATCGGTGGAGATCAGTATGCGGAAGGACCCCGCCCGTAAGTTCTTACTGAAACCATTTGAAAAGATCACGGTGCGCAATTCCGAAGAAGGGAAGGAAACCACCCGGACCAATACTGCTTTGTATACGGTCAATAAAATAAAACCCGTTAGTGACAGCTCCGGGTCGGTGGAAACAGAATGGGTGAAGAACCGCCTCGTATTTGACAATGAACGGCTGGATGCGATTGCTATGGAACTGTCGCGCTGGTTTGATGTGGAAATAAAGATCACCGATGATCATTTAAAAGATATGGAATACAGTGGCGCCGTAGGCAATGCCAGCCTGGAGCAGGTGCTGGAATCGCTGAAACTGACGGGTGCTTTTAATTATACGATACATAACAGAACAGTAACCATAACCCCCTGATTTTTTTAATCTAAACGACCAACTATGTGAGTATCCCTAAAAAAACGGGAAATGCTGCAAACATTTCCCTGTGATCAACGAAAAAAAAGCTTTGCCAAGCGTTATTTATTCATTTAATCATTACGAAGATATGAAATTATTATTTCGTGTTTTAGAACGGCTAAAACATCGAACATCTGTTAAGTTATTCCTACTAATGAAGCTTTCTGTATTAATGATCCTGGTAACAGGGTTACAGTGTATTGCCGCAAACAGCAGCGGGCAGGAGAAAGTAAACCTGAGTCTTAAGAATGTGCCTATAGAACAGGCGCTCAGGAATATTGAGCAGCAAACAAAGTACAGCTTTTTTTATAAGAATGAATTGCTGTCGGGGCGCCGGGTACGGGCCGATCTGCAGGGCGTGACCATTGACCAGGCCCTGGAAGAATTGTTAAAAGGAAGCGGGCTCACGTACCAGAAAACAGGAGGACGCCTGATCTCGATCTTCCGGGAAACGGAACAGAAGGCTGCTTTTTCCTGGGTACTGAACGGAAAGATCCTTGATGTAAAAAGCCGGCCGATCGCCGGCGTATCGGTTTCCATCAAGGGCAAACCGCGCGGAACTTCTACCAATAACGACGGGGAATTTATGATCGAAATAGATTCGGACCGGGACTCACTGGTGGTGACTGCGGTGGGCTATAAACCGCAGACACTGCTTGCCGGAAGCAACCGCAACAGGATCATTATCCTGGAGGAGGATCTTGAGAAGCAAAAAATGGACGAGGTGGTGGTTACGGCTTTTGGTACCAGGCAGCGGAAAGAAGCTGTAGTTGGATCTGTGACCACTATTGATCCGCAACAGCTGAAAATTCCTTCCAGTAACCTCACAACGGCGTTTGCCGGTAATATTGCCGGTATGATCGCTTACCAGCGTTCCGGGGAGCCGGGGGCAGATAATGCCAGCTTTTTCATCAGGGGGGTAACTACCTTCGGGTATAAGGTGGATCCACTGGTACTGGTGGACAATATGGAGATCACGGTAACCGACCTGGCCCGCCTGAATGTGGATGAGATCGCTGCGTTTTCTATTATGAAGGACGCTACCGCTACTGCTTTATATGGTGCAAGGGGTGCCAACGGGGTCATATTGATCACGACGAAGACGGGGCAGGAGGGAAAGGCAAAGATCAATTTCAGGGTGGAAAGCAAAATGTCGGCCCCTACAAGGAATGTAGAGCTGGCCGACCCGGTTACCTATATGAAGCTGAATAACGAAGCAGTGATCACCCGTAACCCGCTGGGATTGGAACCCTTTTCGAAGGAAAAGATCGAAAAAACAGCAACGGCCGGTGCAGACCCTTATCTCTATCCCGCCGTTGACTGGCGCAGTGCATTACTGAAGGACAATACCTTGAATCACCGGCTCAATATGAGCATATCCGGTGGCGGAAAAGTAGCCCGGTATTTTATTGCCGGGAATATAGCGCAGGACAACGGGGTGCTGAAGGTTCCCAAAATGAATGATTTCAACAACAATATCCGGTTAACTACTTCTTCGCTCCGTATCAATGTAAATGTAAATGCCACCAAAACAACCGAACTGGTGGCTCGCCTCAGCGGTACTTTCGACGACTATACCGGTCCCCTGAGCGGAGGCGCAGATGTATATAATGATATCATGCATACGAGCCAGGTACTGTTTGCTCCCTATTACCCGGCCGGCTATAACGAGCGCTTCGTTCGTCATATTCTCTTTGGTAATGCCGGTGATGACGGGGCTTATGCGAACCCGTACGCAGATATGGTAAAGGGGTACAAGAACTATTCCCGCTCCAATATGTATGCACAGCTGGAGCTGAAGCAGCAATTGAGCGCTATCATACCGGGACTGTCTTTTAAGGCAATGATGAATACCACGCGTAACGCGTATTTTGATCTTACCCGGCAGTATAATCCTTTCTGGTACCAGGTAACCGGGAAGGACCCGGTAACCGGGGGGTACCAGTATGAACTTTTAAATGAAGAGAAAGGAACAGAGTACCTGGATTATAAGGAAGGCGGCAAAACACAGGGATCGTCATTTTACCTCGAAAGCTCGCTGGACTATAACCGCACATTTGCCCAAAAACATAATGTAAGCGCCCTGCTTATCTATATCATGCGTAATTCGCTGAACGGGAATGCCGGCTCACTAACCGCATCCCTGCCCTTCCGGAACCTGGGCGTTTCGGGCAGGGCCACCTATGGTTTTGACAAGCGTTATTACGTGGAGTTTAATTTCGGGTATAACGGTTCAGAGCGTTTTGACATGCATCATCGTTTTGGGTTCTTTCCATCTGCCGGGGCGGCCTGGGTAGTATCCAACGAACGTTTTTTTGAAGGATTAAAAGACAAGATCACCAACCTGAAAATAAGGGCTACTTATGGCCTGGTGGGTAACGATGCCATTGGGGACCCGGCAAACCGGTTCTTCTTCCTTTCCGAAATGAATATGACAGATGGAGGCCGGGGATACTCATTGGGCCAGGATTGGGCATATTCCAAACCCGGCATCAGTATTGTATCCTATCCCAATCCCAATATCACCTGGGAAGTAGCTGAAAAAAAGAACCTGGCGCTGGAACTGTCGCTTTTTGGAAAAATGAACCTGACGGCCGAGATCTATAAAGAGCATCGCCGTAATATCCTGATGGAGCGGAAGTCGATCCCCTCCACGATGGGGCTGGTAAAAAATATCTCAGCGAACGTAGGGGAAGCTACCGGGCAGGGAGTGGATCTTTCTATGGATTACAATGCAAGATTCTCCGGGAACTGGTGGGCCCAGGCGCGTGCCAATTTTACCTATGCTGCCAGCAAGTACCTGAACTATGAAGAACCGGATTATACGGAGCAATACCGTTCCCGGATCGGCTATAGCATCGGCCAGCAATTTGGGTATATAGCCGACCGGCTGTTTATTGATGATGAAGAGGTCCGCAACTCGCCTGCACAAAGCTTCGGGCAGTATGCCGGGGGCGATATTAAGTATCATGATGTAAATGGAGACGGAAGGATCACCGAGGCAGACCAGGTGCCCATCGGGTACCCCACCACACCGGAAATGGTGTATGGCTTTGGGGTGTCCACCGGCAACAAGACCCTCGATTTTTCCTTCTTTTTCCAGGGATCGGCCCGCTCTTCATTTTGGGTTGATCCAAAAGCTACGGCACCCTTCCAGGCCAATACCCAGCTGCTGAAAGTGTATGCGGATAATCACTGGAGCGAGGACAACCGGGATATCTATGCCATCTGGCCCCGGTTAAGCCCCAACCTGATCGAGAATAATACCCAGCAAAGTACCTGGTTTATGTACAACGGCGCTTTCCTGCGCTTAAAGCAGGTAGAGCTGGGATATACCGCTCCCACCAGGTATTTCAGGCGGTTGGGGGTATCCAGCTTCCGGTTGTATGCGGTGGTCTCCAACATTTATACCTGGAGCAACTTTAAGCTCTGGGATATAGAAATGGGCAGCAACGGGTTGGGATATCCCATACAGCGCAACTATAGCCTTGGCCTCAATATCAACTTCTAAGTTTTGTATCAAACACAATTGTATTGCAAATGAACATTCATAAAAAGATCGTAACAGGATGCCTGGCAGTGCTGCTGGCTACAGCTCCTTCCTGTGTAAAAAAATACCTCGATATCATCCCGGACAATATTGCCGACCTCGACAACGCATTTACCATGCGGGTTACGGCAGAACGCTTTTTGCTTACCTGTTATTCCTATATGCCCCCGGAGGCTAACGTCAATAGCAGCTACGGGCTGATGACGGCTGATGAGCTTTGGGCCGTGGATGTAGGGGCCGAAGCTTATAGCGGGAACTCCCTGAAAATTGCAAAGGGGTACCAGGGCATTGTAGAGCCCTACCTGAATTATTGGGATGGCGCGCAGGATGGTGTTCCGCTGTTCAGGGCCATCAGGGAATGCAATATTTTCCTGGAGAACATTGGCAGGGTACCCGACATGGATGACCTGGAGAAAGCAAGATGGGCCGGTGAAGTAAAGTTCTTAAAGGCCTACTATCATTTCCTCTTGCTGCGGATGTACGGCCCCATTCCCATCATCGATGTGAACCTGCCTATTTCAGCTTCTGTAGATGAGGTAAAAGTATACCAGCAGCCAGCGGACGATTGTTTTGATTATATCGTAAAACTAATGGACGAAGCGGCGGAGAGCCTTCCGGATGTGATCACCGAACTTACGCAGGAAAAAGGCCGTATTGATAAATGCGTGGCCAAATCCTTGAAAGCCTATGTACTGGTATACGCAGCAAGCCCTTTGTTTAACGGGAATGCGGATTATGCCGGCATGGTGAGCAAAGAAGGCAAAGGATTGTTCAGCCCCTCGTTCGACAAAAATAAATGGGTGAAAGCCGCCGCTGCCTGCCGCGATGCCGTACAGTTTTGCCAGGCAAACGGTTTTGTGCTGCACCGGTTCTTACCCTCGCCGGTACAAACATTTTCTGCCAGCCTGGTAAACCAGCTAAGCTTCCGGGAAGCGCTTACTGAACGGACCAACCAGGAAGCCATCTGGGTAAATAACAAAGCCGTTGTAGGCGGGGGGCGTAATGAGCAGCCGTTCTTTATTGCCCGGGGAGTTGTTGGCAGCAATACCGGGGGCACCACCGGTAACCTGGCAGTACCCTTAAAGCTGGCCGAAGCGTTCTACACCAGCAATGGCGTGCCCCTGGATGAGGACAAGACCCGTAACTACGGCGCCCGCTATAATTTACGTTTGGTGACGCCCGGGGAAAGTACCAACCTGATCAACGGGTACATGACCGCCGACCTGAATTTTGACCGGGAAGACCGGTTCTACAGCACCCTGGGTTTTGACGGGGGAAAGCTGTTTGGCCAGGGAAGGACGGCGGAGAACAACCAGTTCGATATTAATATGCGCTACGGGCAATCGGGGGGTATTTACCGGAACGATAACTATGTGTTAACGGGCTATTTCCCCAAAAAGCTGATCAATTACCAAACCATTCTCAATGCATCCAGCGCCACCGCACGCAACTATGCCTGGCCGGTAATGCGCCTGGCGAATCTTTACCTGCTTTGTGCCGAAGCAATCAATGAGGCCGAGGGACCTAATGATGAAGCTATTGCATTGCTGGACCTGGTAAGGGCGCGCAGCGGTGTAAAAGGCGTTAAGGAATGCTGGAACGGCTATTCCAGGTACCCGGGCAAATACCAGACACAGGAAGGGCTACGCGATATTATCCGGGGGGAACGGACCATTGAGCTAATGCTGGAAGGCCAGCGCACCTGGGATCTCCGTCGCTGGAAGACCGCAACTACAGAGCTGAATGCCCCTGTTATGGGGTGGAGTGTGTTTAAAAAAACAGAGGCAGAGTACTATGTTCCCACCCCGGTATTTGATCAGCATTTTCTGAATAAGAACTATTTCTGGCCCATAAAGGAAAATACGCTTGAGGTAAATCATAACCTGGTGCAAACTCCGGGCTGGTAATTTAATCAACTATTGAACAGACTATTATTATGAAAAAAATATACACATACGCCGTTTGGGGGCTTTTGCTGCTGGGTACCGGCTGCGCTAAAGAAGATGTGAAAGGTCCCCGGCAAAAAGGAGAAAAGCCGGCGCCGGTTACACAATACAAGGTGACCAGCCTGAGCGGGGCCGCCGAAATAAAATTCAGGATGCCCGTATCGGAAGACCTGCTTTATGTAAAAGCTACCTATAAATTGAATTCCGGTAAAACTTACGAGGCCAAATCTTCCCTGTATAAAGATTATCTCATCGTGGAGGGTTTTGACAGGGCTGGCGAATATGATGTAACGCTTAATGCAGTGGCAAAGGGAGAAGTGTATTCAGACCCTGTTACGGTAAAGGTAACGGTTTCGGAACCGCCCTATTTACTTACCAGGAACTCGCTGAACCTGGCCGAGACCTTTGGCGGGGTATATGTCAGCTTCCTGAATGCGGCGGAGGGCGACCTTTCCATCCGGCTCCTCGACAAGGATTCCACCGGGAAATGGAGGGAGAAGACCACTTACTACTCCAATGCCCGGAGCGCTTTCTTCTCGGCCAGGGGCTACAATACCGACCAGCGGGATTTTGGGGTATTTGTAAAAGATAAGTGGGGGAATACTTCAGACACGCTGGTTAAAAAGCTCACACCCGTATTTGAAGAATCCATCCCCAAAACCACCTGGAAGAAATTTGAACTGCCGGGCGATAACACCGCTCCGCATCCTACCTATACCCAATGGTATTTTGAACGGATGTGGGACAACAGCCTGGGCAGCGACAATATGTTCCATACCGCACCCTTACTGGCTGTATGGCCGGAAGTGTTTACGATTGACCTGGGTGTAAATGCAACCCTTAGCCGGATGAAACTATTCCAGCGGCAATCAAGTATCTACAATGCTAACAATGTAAAAACCTTTGAAGTATACGGTTCCAACAGCCCTGGCCTCGATGGGTCCTGGGATAGCTGGACAAAGCTGGGCAGCTACGAAGTGATCAAACCTTCCGGAAGCGCCCTGGGCACCAATTCCGCTGAAGACACACAGGTGGCAAAAGACGGGCATGATTTTGAGTTTCCCCCGATATACGGTGCTTTCCGTTATATCAGGTTCAGGGTGCTGAGTACCTGGGGCAATCAACAGTCAATGGCCATTGCCGAGTTAAGCTTTTGGGGAAAAATCGGGAATTAGTAATTATTCAGGACATAAGATAAAAATAGTATGAATATGAAAGGATGTTTTTGTACGCTTCTTGTTGGGCTTGCCGTTTTGTCCGGCTGCTCCAAGATGGATGCTACTTACAGCAAATTTCTTACAAACCCGGATATCCTTTATCCGGGAAGGGTCGATTCGATCAGGGTGTTCACCGGCAAGGAACGGATCAAAATAAACGCGCTGCTGAGCTCAGATCCGAAAGTGAACAGGTTAAGAGTATTCTGGAACAATAACAGGGACTCTTTTGAAACAGCCATAACGCCGGCAGAAATAGGAACAAGAAAAGAAATACTGATCCCCTCCGTTAAAGAAGGCGAATATACCTTCCGGGTGATTACCTATGATCATAACGGGGCGCCGTCTGTGCCGGCTGAGTTCTTTTCAAAAGTGTACGGTCCCGTTTTTGAGCAAAAGGTGATGAACCGGATGCTGTTAGGCGCCAGTAATTTTCAAACGGATACGGTCTTTGTACAATGGAGTGATGCCAATGCCTCTTATGCCGATACAAAAGTGAACGTAAGTTATACGGGAACCGATGGCCAGGCGCTTTCGGTTATTGTGCCCCGGGATTCGTTAAGAACTGCGCTTCCCGGATACAAGACAGGCACTTCCTTTACCTGCCAGACCACCATACGGCCGGATAGCAGTTGTATGGATGTATTTCAGACGGGCATGCAAACGCAGCAGGTGCTGCACTACCCGGATATCACAAAGACCGCTGGCTGGAGTGTAAAAGCCGTTTCGAGTGCAGATGCCGCACAAACCGCCTCAAAATGTATTGACGGATATTTTTCAGATGATACTAAGAAATCATACTGGGCCACCAATCCGGGTGCCGCGTATAACTACCCGCACTGGATCATTATTGATATGGGGCAGGAGACCCCGGTTGACGGTTTTTATTTTATACAGCGTACCGCCGGCTATACAGCGCAGCTGAAGGATGTGGAAATACTGACCAACAATACCGGTGATGATACCCAGCCATGGGTCTCGTTAGCTACGGCTGTTTTAAACAGGAGTGCAGACCGCCAGCCGGTATGGCTGGCCGGCAGGACCACGCTGCGTTATGTGAAATGCCTGTTTAAAAATGACTGGACAAACTCGAAAGCAGTATCATTGATAGAGCTGGGTGCAGTGCAGCGCTGGTGAGCAAAACAATGCGGACCGTTGTAAAGATAATACCGCAAATGGTTAAGAGCCTGTTTGAATTTTATTGATGGAATTTATTATGAAGCTATTTTGGAGCGAAACAAGGAAAATTTTGCAGGCATAGTAGGCCACTATGGCGAAAAATTTAACGCAGTTGCAGCCCAAAACAGCCATAATAAAGCCATTGAATGAATTTTAAACAGGCTCTAAAATAGGATCATAAATAAGTGCCCGGGTGCTAACAAAATCCGGCAGAAAAATAATAGCTTTATGGCTTTTGTATCCTGCAATATTGGTTGCAGGATACTGGCTTTTAAAAACAGGTATAATTATATGAAACGTTTTTTTTTAATGGGAATATTGGTTGCGGTAATCTTATCCGCCGCCGCACAAAAAGACTATGTTCCTGCAAAGGAAAATTTGGCCTACCGGCAGCAGTTCCAGGATAATAAGCTGGGGGTATTTATCCACTGGGGTATTTACAGTATGCTGGCTGATGGTGAGTGGGCCATGTTGCAAAAAAAGATCCCCTATGAAGAATACAGCAAACTGGCAGCCGGCTTTAACCCGTCGAAGTTTGATGCGGAAGCATGGGTGGCTGCGTTAAAGGCAGGCGGTGCAAAATATATCTGCATTACCTCCCGTCATCATGATGGATTCTCCATGTTTGGCACAAAGAGCTCCGGTTATAATATTGTAGACGCAACCCCCTTTAAGCGCGATGTATTAAAAGAGCTGGCAGCAGCCTGCCACAAACAGGGTATGAAGCTGCATTTCTATTATTCCCTGCTGGATTGGGGCCGGCCCGATTACAACCCCAAAGGCGGAAGCCTTGCAGCAAAATGGACCGGGCAGGGACAGCCGGATTATAACACCTATCATCAGTTTATGTTAAAGCAGCTGAGAGAGCTGCTGACCAACTATGGGGAGATCGGGGCGATCTGGTTCGACGGCGCCTGGGATAAGGGAAAAGTGTTTGACTGGAAATTTGATGAGCTCTACACCCTCATTCATTCCCTGCAGCCCGCTTGTCTCGTCATCAACAACCATCACTGGGCAGCACTGGCAGGCGAGGATGCACAGGCATTTGAGCGGGATCTGCCCGGGCAGAACACAGCGGGCTTTTCACATGGCGTGGAAGTTTCAGCGCTGCCGCTGGAAACCTGTGAAACCATGAACACTTCCTGGGGATATAAGATCACGGATAATAAATACAAATCAGAAAAAACGTTGATCCAGTACCTCGTAAAGGCTGCGGGAAACAATGCCAACCTGCTGATGAACGTGGGCCCCCGCCCGGACGGAACATTGCCGGAGATCGCAGTGCAGCGCTTTGAGGCCATGGGCAAATGGCTGCAGCAATATGGTGAAACCATTTATGGTACCAGGGGTGGGTTGGTAGCTGCGCAAAAATGGGGCGTTACCACGCAAAAAAATAACCGCCTGTTTGTGCATATTCTCGATCTGCAGGACACGAAATTGCTTCTTCCGCTGACCGGCAAGAAGATCCGGTCTGCGCGGGTGTTCATCGATAAAAAGCCGGTAAAATTTGTTCAGCAGAAAGATGGTGTTTTGTTATTGCTGGAAAAGCAACCGGATGAAACAGATTATGTAGTGGAGCTGGTATTGAGATAGCAGGCAGCACCAGGCTGGCAGCTTTTAGCGAGCTGCCCCGTTGCGGTAAAATAGGGCGTTTGTGCCCGCCAGGTCCGGGCGGATAAAAACAACCGTCATGCATAAATGGTAGGCTCCCTGCATCAACCCCGGGTTGATTTTTAAAAGCGCTTACGGTAATCAGCAGGAAACATACAGCGCTCCGTCATTGCCCGGGAGAAACCTTATCTTCGTTCTGAATGCGCTGCCATACAAAAATAAAAACAGATAGAAAACGAAAATTGCCAATGCGGTTTTGGGGGATAATGATACTGCTCCTTTGTGGAGGACCGGCATTCTCCCAGGACAATAAGCAGGAGCTTTACTACAACAAACCCGCCAAAACCTGGACGGAAGCCCTGCCGGTGGGTAATGGTTTTATGGGGGCCATGATCTTTGGAGATCCGGTGAAGGAAAGGATCCAGCTCAATGAAAGTACGCTCTATTCAGGCGACCCTGCAACCAACTATAAGGTGCCTTCGGTACGCGAACACTACAATGCGGTAATGGAGCGGATGCGTGCGGGCAGGTATGCCGAAGCACAGGGCCTTATTACCAAACAGTGGCTGGGCAGGGCATTACAATGTTATCAGCCGATGAGCGACCTCCTCCTGGATCTGGAGTACAATGGTGCCGTTAAAGATTTCCGGCGCTACCTGGATATTTCAAACGCTGTTGCCGGTGTGGAGTATACGGTGGGAGCCACGCGCTACGAACGCCGGGTATTTGCATCCAACCCGGACCGGGTACTTGTATTGAAGATGAGCGCTGCAGGGCCGGGTACGATCAATGGAAGCATCCGGCTTACCACTCCGCATACGCCGGTAATGCAACTGACTGCAGAAGGAAATGCGTACATCTTAAATGGCCGTGCGCCGGGCTTTGTATTAAGGAGAAGCCTGGCACAGGTGGAGGCTGCGGGCGATCAGCGGAAATACCCGGAGCTCTTTAACCTGGATGGATCAAGGAAACCCCTTGCCAAAACAGTGCTCTATGCAGATGAAGCCAATGGCCTGGGAATGTATTTCCAAAACAGGATCCGGTTTACCCATACCGGGGGTGAAATGATGATCAGGGAAGGGCGGATTGTTGTAAAAGGAGTGCAGGAGCTGGTACTGTATATAACCGCGGCTACCAGCTTTAAGGATTTTCAAACCAGCCCGGCCTTATTTCCGGAGCTGGCTGCAGAACGCACCCGTGCGCAGATGACAAAACTCCACAGGTTCAGTTATAGCGCATTATTGGGACGGCATATAGCCGACTACCGGCAATTATTTGACCGGGTACGTTTTACGTTAAATGCAAAAAATAAACAGGCGTTGCTGCCAACAGATCAGCGGATCATGAACTATGCAAAAGGCAGCGATGAAGACCTGGTAACCCTTTTCTTCCAATATGGAAGATACCTGATGATAGCAGGATCCCGGGTGGGCGGACAGCCCTTAAACCTTCAGGGCATGTGGAATGATAAGGTAATACCGCCCTGGGCCAGTGCCTATACCACCAATATCAACCTGGAAATGAACTACTGGCCGGCGGAGCTTACCAATCTTTCCGAATGTCATCAACCGCTTTTTAAAGCCATAAAGGAATTGGCCGTAAATGGTAAAGAAGCCGCGCTCCGGATCTATGGCAACCAGGGCTGGATGGGGAACCATAACATGAGCATCTGGCGCGAGGCCGATCCTATTGATATCTGTGCCTGCTCTTTTTGGCCGATGGTGGCAGGATGGCTTACCAGCCATTTATGGGAGCATTACCTTTTTACCGGTGATAAAACGTTTTTAAAAACAGAGGTATACCCGCTGCTGAAGGGAGCAGTGCTGTTTTATAAAGACTGGCTCATTCCCAACGGGGAGGGTTACCTGGTAACACCGGTGGGACATTCGCCGGAAAATGCATTTGTATATGACAGCGGGCAAAGCTCTACCCTTAGCCCGGGACCTACCATGGACATGGCCATCATCAGGGAAAGCTTTTCGCGTTTCCTGGAAGCTCAGAAAGCACTGGGCGTTGAAGATGCTTTAAAAACGGAGATTGAAGCAAAGCTGGGCAAACTGCTGCCCTACCAGGTGGGCTCCTTTGGACAGCTGCAGGAGTGGCAATGGGATTTTAAAGAGCAGGATGTACATCACCGCCACCTGTCGCATCTATATCCCTTTCATCCCGGCAACCAGATCACACCCAATAGCAGCCCGGTACTGACCGGCGCGGTAAAGCGGGTGCTGGAACGCCGTGGCGATCAGGCTACCGGCTGGTCTATGGGATGGAAGGTAAATCTTTGGGCCCGCCTGTATGATGGCAACCGGGCATTGAGCATCTTATCAAAGCTCATTCACCTGGTTAAGGAAGATGACCCGGCTTTTTCCGGTTCGGGGTGCTATGCCAACCTGTTTGATGCCTGCCCGCCTTTCCAGATAGACGGCAACTTTGGCGCTACGGCAGGGATCACCGAAATGCTGTTACAGTCGCACGACGGCTACCTGCACCTGTTGCCTGCATTGCCGGACAAATGGGCGCAGGGCAGCATAAAAGGTATAAAAGCCCGCGGTGATTTCGAAGTGGATATCAGCTGGGCGGGCCATCAGCTGACAGGCGCCCGGATCATTGCAAAAAAAGGCGGTATCCTCCCCATAAAGAGCCCGGTGGCGCTGCGGGTAAAAGGTGGCCGGCTTTTAAAGGGTGCGGCAAAAAATCCAATGATGGAACCCATCCGGACTACCGGCTTCCTGGATCACTCCCGGCAGGAAACAACGGCTTTTGTACAGCCGGCAGGATATACTTACTATTTGAGCACAAAAGCAGGGGAGCAGCTTATTTTAGATGCTCAATGAAAACGGCGGCGGGATGATCATTTGAATAAATGCGGAAATACTCCGAACTTTCGAGCTAAACTATTTTTATGATGCGATTGTTCACCGGTATAGTGCTGTTGCTTTTAACAACGGCAACCGTTGCCGGGCAAGGTAAAAACCCGGGACAGCGTCCCAATATCATTTTGTTCCTGGTGGATGATATGGGATGGATGGATACTTCGCAGCCCTTCGGGGACTCGGTGATGGCCCTTAACCGCAGGTTTCATACCCCCAATATGGAGCGCATGGCCAAAGAAGGATTGTTGTTTCACCAGGCATATGTAAACCCGGTTTGCACACCAACGCGTACGACTTTGATGAGCGGGATGAGTGCTGCAAGAACACATATCACCAACTGGACATCGATTACACCCGGTACCCCCACAGATTTTAAGGATGACCAGCTGCAGGCGCCCCGGTGGAATGTAAGTGGTTTAAGTACCACGAATGAGCCCAACACCTATTTTTGCGCCAGGCCGCTTGCCCGGCTGCTGAAAGATGCCGGTTATTTTACCATTCATGTGGGAAAAGCACACTGGGGCAGTTTGGGTACCAGTGGAAGTGATCCGATGAACCTGGGCTTTGTTGTAAATATAGCCGGCGCTTCACTGGGGCATCCGCAAAGCTATTACGGACAGCAGAACTTCGGCAATATGCCCGGTAAAACCACTTTTAATGCGGTCCCCGATCTACAGGCGTTTTATGGTAAGGATACTTTTTTAACGGAGGCGTTGACGCAGAAAGCCATGGCTGCGATGGATTTCCCTATCGCAAATAAAAAACCGTTCTTCCTCTACCTCGGGCATTATGCCGTACACCTGCCCATTCAGCCGGATAAAAGGTTTGTGGATAAATACCTGGCTGCGGGTCTTGACGCTACGGAAGCAGCATACGCTTCCCTGATCGAAGGGATGGATAAAAGTTTGGGGGATATCATGCATTACTTAAAAGAAAGAGGAGTGGAGAAAAATACGGTTGTCGTCTTTATGTCGGACAACGGCGGCCTGGCCAACACCGGCAGAGGCGGGGAACGTAATACACAGAACCTGCCCCTGCGTGCGGGTAAAGGCTCTCCTTACGAGGGTGGCATCCGGGTGCCCCTGATGGTTAAATGGCCCGGTGTGGTAAAACCGGGCACGAAAACCAATAGCTATGTAAGCGCCGAGGACTTTTTCCCTACGGTGCTCGAAATAGCCGGTGTTCCGTTAAAGACAGCCATTGACGGTGTCAGTTATGTACCGGTTCTGAAAAATCCTTCCGGTGTAAGGAACGGGCGTCCCTTATTGTTTCATTATCCCAACCGCTGGACGGCTAATGAAGACGAGGGCTATGCCTGGTCCGGCGCTATGCGTTTGGGAAAGTGGAAGCTGGTATATTTGATGAAGCAGCAAAAGCTGGAGCTCTATGATATGGAAAAGGACCTCGCAGAGCAGCATGACCTGGCTGCCTCCCACCAGCAACAGCTGAAAGCGCTGGCAAAACGGTGGACGCTGGAGCTAAAGCGCCGGGGCGCTCAAATGCCTGTCTGGAAAAACAGCAATAAACCCGTTGTATGGCCAGACGAGTTGGTGCGGTAAGTAAAAAGATCATTGAAGGTTCAATGCCTTTTGCAATTTCAGTGTCGGGATATTCGCATATATTGGGTTAATGCTTGCCAGCAGTTGAACCCCCAATGGGGTTATAACCCGATAGCCGTCGGTTTGTTTGCTTTGTTACCCGCGCTCTTCTGCTGCATATGCAAATATTCGGAACAATATATATGCTGTACCTTATAAAACCCGGGCGCGTTTGCTCTGCTGTGTTTTTCCCGGTCAGATATTGAACTCGATGCCCTGTGCCAATGGCAGATCCCTGCCGTAATTAATAGTATTGGTCTGGCGGCGCATATATGCCTTCCATGCATCTGAACCGCTTTCACGGCCGCCACCTGTTTCTTTTTCTCCTCCAAAGGCGCCGCCGATCTCTGCGCCGGAAGTACCGATGTTAACATTGGCAATACCACAATCCGAACCCGCAGCGGAGAGGAACAACTCCGCTTCCCGGAGATTTAAGGTCATAATGGCGGAGGACAGACCCTGCGGTACATCATTCTGCATTGCGATCGCTTCTTCGATCTCACGGTATTGCATAACATACAGGATCGGGGCAAAGGTCTCTGTTTGTACAATGGAAAAGCGGTTTTCAACTTTGGCAATACAGGGCTTTACATAACATCCCGAAGCGTATGCTGCGCCTTCCAGCACTCCTCCGTCCACAATAAAGGTTCCTCCTTCTTTTTTGATGGTATCCAGGGCATTCGTGTAATGTGCAACGGCATCTTTGTCAATCAGCGGTCCCACATGATTTTGAGCCTCTAAAGGGTTCCCGATCTTCAGCTGGGCATAGGCGCCTTTTAGTTTTTCGGTAAACCGGTCAAAAACGCTTTCATGGATGATCAGTCTCCGCGTAGTGGTACATCGTTGCCCGGCGGTACCCACCGCACCAAATACCGCACCCATAAGGGTCATATCCAGGTCCGCATCTTTGGAAACGATAATAGCATTGTTGCCTCCCAGTTCCAGCAGGCATTTGCCCAGCCTTGCAGCAACAGCGGTATTAACTGCTTTTCCCATTCTGGCAGAACCGGTTGCCGAAACCAGCGCTACGCGCGGGTCTCCGGCCATCCATGCTCCGGGATCCTTTCCCCCCTGTACAAGATTGCAAAGCCCCCCGGGTAAATCATTCCTTTTGAATACTTCGGAAAGGATCCGGAAACAGGCCTGCGCAGACAAGGGCGTTTTTTCGGAGGGCTTCCATACACACACGTTTCCGCAGACCAGCGCGATCATGGCATTCCAGCTCCATACGGCTACCGGGAAATTGAATGCAGAAATGATCCCCACAATGCCCAGGGGATGCCATTGCTCGTACATCCTGTGGCAGGGCCTTTCAGAATGCATGCTTAGCCCATATAGCTGGCGCGACAGCCCTACGGCAAAATCGCAGATGTCGATCATTTCCTGCACCTCTCCGCGCCCTTCCTGCAGGCTTTTCCCCATTTCGTAAGAAACCAGCTTTCCCAGGTCATCTTTGTAGATACGCAAGGCTTCGCCGATCTGCCGGACGATCTCGCCGCGCCGGGGTGCGGGAACAGTCCGCCAATACAGGAAGGCAGACTCTGCTCTGGAAATAACAGCATCATACGCTGTCCTTGTAACGGTTTGTACGGTTGCTATTGTTTGCCCGTCAACGGGCGACCACACGGTAATGCGATCCCCGGAACCAGGCATAAAATCAATGCCGTCAGAAGCTCCCGGGTTTTGCTCACGAATAGAGAATGTTTTTAAAATATCGTTTATCATAACTTTTAGAGTTTGTACGTTACTAATTTAGCTATCGGGCGCCGGGTGTTAAATGCCCCGCGTAATTGTCCGGCGCCTGACTTTTTATATCCTTTCTATCTTCGTTTGTGAAGTAGAGGTGCGTTCAACGATCTTGTCTGCATTGCCCGTTTCAAAGCCTTCAGGCAGCTGTGCAAACTGCGGTGTACCTTCTTTCTGCAAACGTCACATAAGAGCCCGCGATCAGCTTCTTTTGGCCCCTGACAAAGGTAGCTTATCATTGCAGTAACGGCGGAACTTTGCAGTAATTTTCCGTCCGGAGGGCTTTTTTGATCCCGTTCCGCCCTGTTCGGCTTAAAACTGCGATCTTTCTGAAATGTATTGAAGGCCCGGGGGTATTGACGCCAGGGGCATACCGGGGATAACGGCCGCCGGAACCGAAGGCCCCGTTAAGATATGCTTGCCCTGGCAGGGTAGTGGGGTATCATTGAGTAATGTACGTATATTTATAGGATGAAGGTGTTGCAGTTTACAATCCCGGTTGTCCATGATCAGTCAGTTATTGTGCAGGAGGAACAGCTTCCCTATTTTTATCCCTACCTGCATCGTCATGCCGAGGTGCAGATCACTGCAGTTGTTGAAGGGGAGGGCACCCTGGTGGCCGGTACCAATATGTTTCCCTTTGGTCCGGGGGATGTATTTTATATAGGCGCAAACCACCCGCATGTATTTAAAAATAATGCGGGCTATTTTGAACCGGACCCGGTCAGCAAAGTACATGCCCTGACGGTTTTTTTTGATCCGGTTGAAAAGTTAAAGCCCCTGTTCAGTTTGCCGGAGATGCAGCTGGTAAAGCGTTTTTTTGAAGGGCACCTGGCCGGCTTCAAGATCCCCGGGCAGTATGGTGGCGACATTGCCGCGCAGATCCGCACCATGCTGGGCAAAAAACATATCTCCAGCATGGTAGGGTTCCTGGAACTGCTGAAGCTGCTGCACCTGGCGCAGCAATTTATTGAGCCGTTTGCTCCGGCCGTGATGGACGGCGTAAGCGAGAGCGAGGGAATAAAGATCGGCAATATCTATAATTATATTATGCAGCATTTCGACAAGGATATTACTCTTGAAGAGATTTCGGCAGTTGCCCATATGACGCCTCCATCTTTCTGCCGGTATTTTAAAAAGCAGACCGGGAATACATTTGTGGGTTTTTTGAACGAATTGCGCATCAACGAAGCCTGTAAAAAGCTGACAACACCAGGCGAAGATAATATATCAGGTATTGCCTATGCCTGCGGGTTCAACAGCATCACCAATTTTAACCGGGTATTCAAATCCATCGCGGGTGTAACCCCGGTAGTGTATCTCAAAAATTATAAAAGCAAGTTGTAGCAGCAGCCTTTCGTTCTTCGCCGTTGTGTTTGGCCCCGTTGGAGCATAAATATAAGAAGCGTTCGTTTATGCGTGATCGCCTTAAAGCCTCGGGTGCTTCTTCATGGAATTAACAGGTAAAATATGCCTGCAATGGGTTAAATAATTGTACTGCGGATAACTCCGGGACATATAATTTCACATTTCAAAAATATTAAAAGATGATGCTGTTTCAATGGAAGGGGGTAATGCCTGCAATAACAACAAAGTTCACCAGCGATGGTGAGCTGGATCTTGGTCTGTTTCAAGAGAACCTGGAAGCACAGCTTCAGGCGGGTGTAACAGGAGTCATCCTGGGTGGCACGCTTGGTGAGGCAAGTGTTTTGACCACCGGAGAAAAGGAGCGCCTTGTAAAATTTACGATTGAAAAGGTAGATGGCCGGATACCGGTGATCCTGAATGTTGCCGAAGGAAGCACCCGCCTGGCGCTGGAGCAGGCCGCATTGGCGGCCGCATGGGGGGCAGATGGCCTGATGCTGTTACCTCCGATGCGTTATGTGCCTGATCACCGGGAACTGGTTACCTATTTCAAAACCGTGGCAGACAGTACGGCATTGCCGGTCATGATCTATAATAACCCGAACGATTATAAAACGCTGGTGACCCTGGATGCTTTTGAAGCGCTGACTGCATGCCCCAATATCACCGCAATAAAAGAAAGCACCCGCGATGTATCCAATGTAACCCGCCTGCGCAACCGGTTTGGAGACCGGTACAGCATCCTCGGCGGGGTAGATACGCTTACATTGGAGGCGCTGGTTGCAGGGGCAGATGGCCTGGTTGCCGGGCTGGTATGCGCTTTTCCTGCTGAAACGGTAGCGTTATACGAGCTGGTAAAAACCGGTCGGATTGCTGAGGCGCTGGAGATCTACCGGTGGTTTATGCCCCTGCTGGAGCTGGACATTCATGTAAAGCTGGTGCAGTATATTAAGCTGGCCGAACAGCAAACAGGAATCGGCAGTGAATATGTACGTGCTCCCCGTCTGACACTTGTGGGGGAAGAGCGGGAGCAGATCCTGAATATTATTAACAGGGGTATTGCCACCCGGCCCGATGTGTCGCATATTATCGGGGGCAGGAAGGGGGGCGCATTTCCTGTTTGATCCGGCCTGAATTTTAAATTAAGTTATGTTTAGAGATGCTATAGCTAAGGAGATAGAAGAAGTAATGGGTAATGCCCGGAATGCTTTTGCCATTTACAGCAAAACCACGCTCCGGGCCCGCGCCGGTTTTATGAGGGCTATTGCCCGGCAGGTAATGCTTTTAGGCGATGAGCTGCTGATAACGGCAGGTGCGGAAACCAACCTGCCCGGAGCCCGGCTCCAGGGCGAAAGAGGCCGGACCGTTTTTCAGCTGGATGCTTACGCGGATGCCTGCGAACGGGGCGACTGGCTGGAAGCCCGTATTGATACGGCCGCTCCTGGAAAAGTGCCGCCGAAACCCGATATCCGCAAAATGATGGTGCCCCTGGGGCCGGTAGTGGTCTTTGGCGCCTCCAACTTCCCTTTTGCCTTTTCCACGGCCGGGGGGGATACGGCCACGGCGCTTGCAGCCGGTTGCCCGGTAATTGTAAAAGCTCATCCGGCGCATGCAAAAACCAGCACGCTGGTAGCGGAAGCCATCAAAATAGCGGTTGCGGAATGTGGTTTGCCCGATGGGGTATTCGCGCATGTACACGGGGCTTCGTTCGACGTGGGGGCCGCCCTGGTAAAGCATCCTTATACAAAAGCCGTAGGCTTCACAGGGTCTTATGCGGGCGGTAAACAATTGTTCGATTGGGCCGGTCAGCGGAAAAGCCCCATCCCGGTATTTGCGGAAATGAGCAGTATTAACCCCGTATTCCTGCTGCCGGAGCAATTAAAGACCCGTGCGGAGGAACTGGCAAAACAACTGGCCGTATCGGTTACCTTAGGCGCCGGCCAGTTCTGTACCAATCCCGGGCTGATCATTGCTGTAGAGGGCGAAGATTTAACCCGGTTTGTGAAAACGATGGCCGCCGAGATCAGGTTAGCTGTTCCTGCAACGATGTTGCATGAGGGGATCAGCAATCATTATTCCGAAAGTAAAGAACAGGCGCTGGCGCAGCCGGGGGTTACCCTTGTTGCGGCTTCGGATGCCGATCCGGGTCAGCAGCAGGCCCGGCCGGTTATTGCCGCTGTTACAGCGGAAACGTTTCTGGCTAACCCCGTTTTACACCGGGAAGTGTTCGGCCCGTATTCTTTGATCATAAAATGCCGGGACCTGGAGCAAATGACGGTGGTGGCGGAACAGATGGAGGGACAACTCACGGCTACCCTGATGGCTACGGATGCGGACATGAACAATAACGGGCCGCTGGTTGATGCTGTGCAGCATTTTTGCGGCCGCTTTATTCTCAACGGTGTTCCTACCGGTGTTGAGGTTTGTTTAAGCATGCAGCATGGAGGACCCTTCCCTTCCACAACCGACTCCCGGTTCACTTCGGTAGGGGCCGATGCCATCAAACGTTTTGTAAGACCGGTTGCTTTCCAGAACTGGAACAACCATCTGTTGCCGGATGCATTAAAAAACGAGAACCCGCTGGGCATCTGGAGAACCGTAAATGACGTGTTGAGTAAAGAACCGTTAACAAGTTGACCGGTTAACAGGCGGACAGGACTGTTTGCTTTTTAGACGGTCCCATCACCTTGTAAACTTGTCAACCCATTAACTTGTCAACCTGAAATATGAAACATATATTCGATTGCATTGATGCCCATACCTGCGGCTGCCCGGTACGCCTGGTGGCCCGCGGTGGTCCCTTGCTGAACGGGAATACCATGATGGAGAAACGGCTGCATTTTATGGCGGAGTACGACTGGATACGCCTGGGGCTGATGTTTGAGCCGCGGGGCCACGATATGATGAGCGGCAGCATTTTGTATCCGCCCGCAGATGCGGCCAATGATACCGGGGTACTGTATATTGAAACAAGCGGCTGCCTGCCTATGTGCGGGCATGGCACCATAGGTACGGTAACCATTGCAATAGAAGAAGGATTGGTGGTCCCCAGGGTCCCCGGCAAGCTGAAACTGGAAACCCCTGCGGGCCTGGTCCTGATCGATTATATGCAGGAAGGCAAAAAAGTAAAGACGGTAAAGCTGACGAATGTAAGCTCCTTTTTATACAAGGAAGGTCTTACGGTAAACTGCCCGGACCTGGGTGAAATTGTGGCGGACGTAGCATATGGCGGCAATTTTTATGCGATTGTGGATCCGCAAAAGAACTTTGCCGATATCAGCAGCTTTACGGCCGCGCAGCTGATCCATTATGGTAAATTGATCCGCAAACTCCTGAATGAAAAATATGAATTTGCGCACCCGGAAAATGTCAATATTCATGGCCTTACGCATATTCAGTGGACGGGAAAGCCCACAAGACCCGGTTCTACGGGCAGGAACGCCGTATTGGTTGGTGAAAACGCCCTGGACCGTTCCCCCTGCGGAACCGGCACATCGGCAAGAATGGCGCAATGGTATGCGAAAGGGAAATTGCATCTGGGCGATACTTTTGTTCACGAAAGTTATATCGGTTCGCAATTTATCGGGCGTATAGAAGAAGCAACTGAAGTGTCCGGCAAAGCGGCTATCGTACCTTCCATTGAAGGATGGGCAAGGATTTATGGTTATAATACCATCTGGATTGATACGGAGGATGACCCTTATGCAAAAGGGTTCCAGGTGCTGTGATCACCGGGTTTTGAGAAGAACGGCCGGTGCTCTTTTGTACCAGGCAAAGGAGCATTGCCGACAATTACGGGGGAAACCGGCCCGGGAGGTATTGCTCCGCCGGATGCATAAAAAATAAAAATGAAAGTAGTTATTATAGGTGCGGGTATTGCAGGATTGTCGGCCGCTTATTATTTGAATAAGGAAGGGTGGGATGTACAGGTGCTGGAAAAAGGCGATGGGCTGAATAATTGTTCTTATGGCAATGCCGGTATGATAGTGCCCAGCCATTTTACCCCGTTAGCAGCGCCGGGCATTGTATCGCAGGGTATCAAATGGATGCTGAGCAGTAAAAGCCCTTTTTATGTACGGCCATCGCTGAATCTCTCTTTGCTGGATTGGGGCATCCGGTTTTTAAAACATACCAATGAAAAGCATGTGAGTCGCAGTGCCGGGCCGGTCAGGGATCTGAATCTTTACAGCAGCAGGCTTTATGATGAGCTGGCTGCCACGCCGGGGTTTGATTTTGAGCTGCGGCAAAACGGTATTATGATGCTGTACAAAACAGCGGCGATGGCGCATGAAGAAGCGGAGCTTGCCGAAAAGGCACAACGGCTGGGCCTGGAGGTAGCAGTGCATGATAAAAACGGTATCCGGGAGTTGGAGCCGGGTTTGGAAATGGATGTTGCCGGAGGGGTGTTGTATCGATGTGATGGTATCCTGTACCCGCCGCAATTGATGCGACAACTGACCCGGCAGCTTCTTTCAGCGGGTGTACAGATACACTATCAGACAGAGGTGACGGGGTTTAAATCATCCGGCAGAACATTAACGGAAGTTGTTACAACAAAAGGGGATTTTAAAGCGGATGAAGTAGTGGTGGCAACCGGCTACGAGCTTCCGGAACTTGCTTCCGTTCTGCAGCTGAAGCTCCCGTTGATGCCGGGTAAGGGCTACTCCTTTATGTACCACCCGGGGCCGGGCATATCGATGATACACGGGGCGCTGCTGCTGGAAGCACGGGTGGCCGTAACGCCTATGAACGGGCAGATACGCTTTAGCGGTACGATGGAACTGGGACCGGCCAATAATAAAATTTACAGCAACCGGGTAAGAGGAATTGTAGAAGCCGTACCCAGATATTTTCCGGGTTGCCGGCCTGCTTTTCCAACCGGTACCTGGTATGGTTACAGGCCTTGCCCGCCGGACGGTTTGCCCTACCTGGGCCGTGTTAAAAAGATAAACAACCTGAGCATTGCCGGCGGGGGCGGCATGATGGGGCTGAGCCTGGGGCCGGCTTATGGTAAAACAATTGCAAATATTTTGTCGGGCAAAGACACGGCCACCCAGATTGAGGTATTTAACCCGGACAGGTTTTGAGAACGGATAGGGAATAGGGCATGCATCCCCAGGGCAAATACATCTGATTTCAGCATTGCTCAGCTCCGGAGGAGTGGTATGTTTATAGCAATATGCTGTTTTGATTACCCCGGCTCCTGTAGGAGCCGGGGTAATACCTTGTTGTAAACACGAGGTACTTACAGTGCCTGCAAATGCTTCCGGTGCGCTCTTTTCACCCAATTTAGATGCGTTTGCCCTACGTGCAACCCGGCGGGCTAAGGTTTGAAAGGCAAAATGCTGATGGATCTGAACGGATGGCAAATACCTATGGCTTTAAATGGGGAGAGCAGGGGGACCAGGTTCAGTTTATAGCCGGCAGAACAATGGAAGTTATCGGTAAAAAGAACAATATCCGTTCAATAAAGGCGCTGGATCAACCGGGTTTTGTCGGCGCAAAAGAATTTGAGATCACCTTCGATAAAAGCCTGGATACATCGGTGCTCATCCGCGGGAACCGGTTCGTGAATGCTTTAACGAATATGTTCCAGTTTACCAATGCTGTTATCTCCATTTACCCGGAAATACCGGAACTGAAAAGGCAGCGCCGTTACTTTCATTCCGGTATCAGGATCGAAAATAACGTGTTTGAAACATTTGACCGGCCGCTGGTATATGCGAAGTCTGTAGATGGTTTGCGCTTCAGCAATAACAGGATTATTACCAATAAGGAATACCCCGCTTTTCATTGGAATCATTATCCCTTCCTGTTTGAGCGGGTGATCAACTACAAACTTTCACAGAACAATTTTGATTTCAATTTTAACCCGGAAAAAGATGTGAAAACAAACCCATAATACCCGTGGGCGGGGGGCTGGGTGGTTCGCATAGAACCGGCAGTCCGCCCGGTGCGGAAGCGCTGCTGCTTCCTTACATTTGCGGTGCCCGGTTGGGGTTAAATACATACTGTTTCTGAGCCCGGGTTTCTATGGTTTGAGTTACCGGACCATACCTTAGCCTGCAGGGGCCTCCGTTCCGGGAGAAGATAGCTGCGCTGACCAGCTTTTTATCCTTCCACTTCATATTGACCACGAACCCGCCGCGGGCTACAAGTCCTTTTACCTCGCCGGTAGCCCAATCATCCGGAAGTGCGGGCAGCAGCTCAATAAACCCCTGGTGGCTTTGCAGCAGCATTTCTGCCATGCCGGCAATGACGCCAAAATTCCCGTCAACCTGGAAAGGAGGTCCCGCGTCAAACAAATTATAATAAGTACCGCCACCATCGTTGTATCTGGTATCCATTGATTGGGTAGGTCGCAGCTGGGTGTTTAAAATACCCAGGGCCCTGTTACCGTTGTGCAGTCTTGCCCACAGGGCAATTTTCCAGGCAAAGGTCCAGCCCACACCGCCATCGCCTCTTACTTCCAGCGATCGTCTTGCGGCATCGGCGAGCTCAGGCGTTTTGGTGGACGTGATCTGGTTGCCCGGGTACAGCGCAAACAGGTGTGATAAATGCCGGTGGGTAGGCTCTGTCTCTTCAAAAGGGTGTGCCCATTCCATTAAACGCCCGTCGGGAGCGATCTGCGGGGGCAGCAGGTGTTGCAGGGCCTGCTCCAGTTTCCTCAAAAAATCATCCTGGCGCATACCCAGTACCCGGGATGCTTCCAGCGTATGTGTAAAAAGATCATAGATCACTTCCTGGTCATGGGCAGGGCCCATGCTGATCTGTGCAATGGAACCATCGGGTGCCTTGAAACTGTTTTCGGGTGAAGGGGAGGGTCCGGAAATCAACCGGCCCGTTCGGGGGTCTTTTACCAGCCAGTCCAGGTAAAAAAGGGCGGCATCTTTTAACAGCGGATAGGCGCTTCTCAGGAATACCTGATCACCGGTAAAAGCGTAGTGTTCCCATATATGCTGCATGATCCAGGCGCCCCCGCCTATATGCATGCCCCAGCTGGCGCTTTCGCCCGGCGATGTATAGCCCCACACATTGGTGATGGGGTGCAGCACCCAGCCCTTCATGTTGTACTGGATACGGGCCGTTTTCCTGCCGGGTTGAGAAAGCGATCGGATCAGGTCCATCAGGGGTACATGACTCTCTGATAAATTGACCACCTCCGCCGGCCAGTAGTTCATTTGCACATTGATATCAGTGTGATAATCTCCGTTCCAGGGTGTTTGGATCTTATTGGCCCAGATGCCCTGCAGGTTGGCCGGAAGCCCGCCGGCGCGCGAGGAGGAAAGCAGGAGGTAACGGCCAAACTGGAAGTATAAGGGATAGAGCGCCTGCTCATTTTTTGTACCGGCATGCTTGCTTACCAGTACGTCGGTGGCTAATGTGCGCCCTGTGTTATTTAGCTGAAAACTGACGCGCTTCATAAAGCTGCTGAAATCGTTTATATGGGCCTGCTTAAGCGCTGCATATGTTTTGGCGGTGGCCCGGCGGGTGATAGCGTCCAGTTCGTTTTCGAAACGGGTATTGTTATAATCCGGGTAGTGCAGGCGATAGCTCGTTTTGGCGGTAAGTACAAGGGTTACGGCGTTCGCATTCCTTATCTGCAAACCACCGGCAGTGGGATGCAGGCTGCCGCCGGTAAGCAGGGGCGTAACAACTGTTTTGTATCGCATGCCGTTGCCGTTCCTGCCATTGTCCAGAACGCCTTCCATGATAAGGCACCTGTCATTTAAGGAAGTGGTGAATTTCTCCGGGCGATCAATGCTCATGTCAAAATTAAGGGAGCCGGGCTTGCCGGCCGTAAGCCTTATCACCAGCGCCTTATCCGGGTGGCTGACAAAGGCTTCACGCGTATATACCACGCCGTCCTTCGTGAACCGGGTAAGCGCAATGCCGTTGATCAGATCCAGCTCACGATAATAGCCGGTATAGGGACTCTGACTGTTGAAATTGAGCCACAGGTCGCCCAGGGTCTGAAAACATCCGAAGGGCACTTTGGCGCCGTTTCCACTACCCGATCCTTTTTGGGAGGTGATCTGGGTTTTATTGGTAAGCTCCGTCGCTTCTTTATATTTTCCCTGGAAGAGCAGGGCTCTTATTTGGGGTAAATATTTTGCGGCTTCAGGGTTATCGCCTTCATCCATACTGCCGCTCCACAATGTCATTTCGTTGAGCTGGATGCGCTCCTTATTTACATCGCCGAAAACCATGGCTCCTATATGTCCGTTCCCGATGGGCAGGGCCTTCAGCCATTCCGGGTCGCTGTTCCAGCTGTTAAGATCGTCTTTTGCAAGGGCGCTGGCCGGACTGGTGTACCAAAGCTTTAACGTTCCGGAAGTTTGTGCGTTCCCGTTCAATAGCAGCCCCCCCGAAAGAAGGAAGCATATGATCCATGTCGTTCTTATATTCATGCGGCAAGTATTTGGGCTGGGTAATAAACCCGCGTTTGATTTTTTAAGGGTCAACGTTTAAAAATGCCTTCCGGCACTGTGCCTGTCCAGCTTTTGGGCAACACGTCTGGTTTCAGCCCAAAGATCCGGGCAATTACCAGTGAAGTATTTTTATTGCTGTTGTATAGATCGGTTCGCCCCGTTTTTTTGATCCGGGGACCTGTAACTGCCCAGGGTACCTGCATTTCCTGCATAGAAGTGCCCCCGTGGCTTTTTTCCTTACCGCCGTGGTCGGTGATCAGGAAAAAATAAGTATTGTCATACAAATTGGCAGCTTTTAGCCGGGCCAGGAATACACCAATGGCGCTGTCGGCCGCCTTAACGGCCGATATATATTGCGGCGACATCCACCCATATCCATGGCCGGCATGGTCCGTATGCACACTATATAAAAAAGTAAGCGAGGGCCGGTTTTTATTGGCTGCAATAAAGTTGTAAGCTTTTGCGTAATTGCTGTCGTACCGGTCGTTGTATTGAAAGGATACCTCATCAATATGTTTTTTGTTCATGGAGTGAATAAGCTCGGCCCAGTTGTAGTAGAAAGCGGTCTTTACACCGGGGATTTTTTCTTTCAGTATTTTAAAGATGGAAGGGTAGTATCCCTCTGCATCTTTATCAATGGCTTCAAGGCTATGTTTGGCCACCGTCCAGTCGTTGCCGGTAACGCCATGCTCTTCCGGCCCTGAGCCGGTAAGGTGACTGGTCCAGTTGGGCAAAGTAACGGAGGGCATCACCGGTCTTGTGGTGGTGGATAATACGCCATCAGATACCAGCCTGTCAATATTGGGGTGGGAGATGTTGTTATAGCCTTCTGTGCTGAAGCCATCCAAACCAATAAGGACTACTCTTGTTTGGGCCCGGCTGCTAAAAGCAATGAAAAGCACTGCTGATAAAAAGATCGTTAAGCAATTCATTTTTATAATTTAATCTTTGGGTCGTTTTATTAGAGTGCATCGTTCATCAATGGCCCCGGCAGCCATTAACACATGAGCGCAGGTACCGTTTTTACCCGGGATCAGCTTTCACAGCAGATACCTCCGGTTACAAAGTAAGGGCAAATATATTCATAATCTGCATGAGGATCCTGCTTCGCAGGGCAAACGCATCTGATTTCAGCATTGTTCAGCTCCGGAGGAGCAGCGTGCTTATAGTAATCTGCTGTTTTATCAACCCGGCTCCTGCAGGAGCCGGGGTTTCCCCTTTAATATCCTGCTATAAACACGCGGCACTTACAGTGCCTGAAAATGCTCCTGGTGTGCTCTTTTCACACAATTTAGATGCGCTTGCCCTGTCCTGCTTCGGGCGCATGTTATATTCTTACGCCTACTCTTGGTGGCTTTTGCGTCAGAGCATAGGCAAACGCTTCATTGGCTTCTGCCAGGCTGAACGCTTTGGCAACCACTTTATCAAAACCGTAACAATTCCAGCTGGTGAACAGACAGGATCAATAAAAGCAGACCCTGTTTTTTTCAGGAAATGGTCCCCTGGTTTAAGGAAATATCAATTTCTCCGGATCCCTGAAAGAGGAGCAGCCTGGTTTTGTATGAAGAAGACAGGCAAGGCTGTTCCGGGGCCGTTGACGATTTTCCCGTTATATCTTTATTCCGATGGGTCCGGGGCTGGTTTGTAACAGCGGGGACCCGCTTTCCTGGCTTTGATCATCTTATTGAAGAACAGGGCCGTCAGCAGGAGGACAACGCAGGCAATAGCGGTTTCCAGGTAGGAAAAATGAATGAGGACCTTTGACCAGCTGTGGCTGGGATCAAAGCATTCCCTGTAGAGCAACAGCCCCACACTTCCCAGGTAGCCTATAGAGTCGCAGGTGTAAACAAAAAAGCCGGCGTTTGCTTTTACCCTAAAAATAGCAATGATGCGCTCAAAAAGGGCGATCTGTATCGGGATATAGGCAAGGAATAGTCCGGTGCCGAGGAGCAGCATCCACCAGAATGGCGTTATGTAATGAAATTGAAACAGCAGTGTTGAAAGCCCGCTAAGGGCAATACCCGCAAACAGGAGCAATATCACGCTCCAGAACCCTGTGATGCTGTTTTTAACTGCCGAAAGGCTTGCCACCGCCACCAGCACAACCAGTCCGGAAATGCTTTCGGTGATGGCGAAAACATTGTCCTGCCAGTTTTTGTCCAGCTCGTTCCAGATCTCCACAGAAAAATTATCCCTGAAATCGCGTAGCATAGTGAGTAAGGTGTAAACGATAATGATCCCGATCAAGCCCATGCGGTATTGCTTCCATACCATTTTTTTGTCCCCGTGGTTCATTGGTAATCTTTTGGCCCGGGAGCAGATGTCTTTTTCGGTTGGCGGGGGAATGGCGGACAGCATCCATACACAAAAAAGGAACACCGGCAGGAACAGCAATCCAATAATAGCCGGCAACCAGAATTCTGAGAGGAAAGGGAACCAGGAATGAATGGCCAGGTAGATGGTTTTAAGAAATCCCGAGGAGATGATCAGGCTGGTGCTAAGCCCCATGCTGAGTAGCTCCGTGAATCTTCGCCCTTCCAGGTAACTGAATATTACGCCCCATACCATGCCCAGGGGCAGGCCATTAATGAAGAGACAGGGGAAATTATACGGAGGCGGTATCAGTCCAAACAGCAGCAGCGATGCTTCCGCAATCAGGATCAGGCGGATGATCAGCTTTTGCCGGTTGCGGGGCTTCAATCCGCCAATGATCTTTACCCCGAGGAATTTGGATATCATATAGCCGAAAACCTGCGCTATGATCAGCACGATTTTATAATCAATTGGCCCGATATGATAGCCACTGTAGATGCCGGTGTTGAAGGGCTTTCTGAATGCGTACATACAGAAGTACGTGCCAAAGGCCGCCAGCATGCACCAACAAACGAAGAGGAAGTTGGAACGTTTTAATATTTGGTGAATGTTATGCATCATGGGGAAAACTTTAACCGCTTTTCTTTATTGGTCCTGCCCGGGCGTGCGCCGTTGTGCTTTTGGCCGCCGGTTGGCCGGGCGCAGCAGCACGCAGGGGCATCCGTAAAAGGACCGCTGTCAATGATGATCACGGCTGTTTGCCCGGCTTGTATTTTTGACAGGGATGGATGTACTACCACGGTAATGAATAGGTTTTTGTATACGAAAAGGCATTGATTGCCTCAATCACGCCCTCTTTTACTCCCAGGCCGGAGTCTTTTATCCCTCCAAAAGGGGAGCTCTCAATCCTGAACCCGGGAATTTCATTAATATTGACCGTTCCTACTTTCAGCTCCTTTATAAAGCGGAAAGCTGCGCTCAGGTTGTTGGTTACAATTCCTGATGAAAGCCCATAGGCGGTAGCGTTGGATAACAGGATGGCATCATCAATATCTTTGAAGGTCATGATCGGGGCCAGTGGCCCAAAAGATTCATTAACCACCACGGGCGCATCTCTCGGTACATCGCTGATGACGGTTGGTTCCATCAGCGCTCCATTGCGTTTGCCCCCCAGTAAGACCTTTGCACCGGAGACCTGTGCATTTTTTACCTGTTCTTCCAGGTGAATGGCCGCCTGCTCGTCGATAACCGTTCCAACCATGGTGTCCGGGTCTGCCGGATCGCCGCAGGTATAAGTGGCTGCTTTTGCTAAGAATTGGGCCGTAAAAGGCGCCTCCACCTCCTGGTGAACCAGGATCCTTTTTACGGCCGTGCAGCGCTGACCGCTGTTGCGGAAACAGCCTTCTGCTGCCAGCAGTGCGGCAAACTTCAGGTCTGCATCGTTCATAATAATAAGCGGATCGTTGCCGCCAAGCTCTAAAACGACCTTCTTATATCCCGCAGTTGCCGCAATCCGCTTGCCTACGGCCACGCTTCCGGTAAAAGAAACAATGTCTACACAGGAACTTTGTATAAGAGGGGCGGCAACCTCTTTTGTGGGACCCAGCAGAACGCTGAGCATGTAAGGCGGCAGGCCTGCTTCATAAAGGAGCTCGGTGATCCTGATGGCGGTGAGCGGCGTTTTTTCTGATGGCTTCAGGATCACCGGTGTACCTGCGGCAATAGCCGGTGCAATTTTATGGAGCACCTGGTTAAGCGGATGGTTAAACGGTGTAATGCAAACAGCCAGGTTTAAGGGCTCCCTGTTGGTGAAGATCTTTCGTTGCTTCCCGTTTGACGAAAGGTCACAGGAGAACACTTTGGCTTCATCCTTTATGCATTCGATAGATGCAAAGCGCAGCACATCTAAAGCCCTTCCCACTTCGTAACGGGCCTCCCGTATAGCCAGCCCCGATTCGGCAGTGATGAGCTGTGCAAACTGTTCGCTTCTTTCCTTAAGTAAAATTCTTGTCCGGTCAAGTATTTCGAAACGTTCATAGTGTGACAATGAAGTGTGGGCCTTCAGCGGGGCCTTTATAGCAGCTTCCACTTCGGCGGCACCTGCCAGGTGCACGATACCGACCACTTCATTGTTATATGGATTGAGCACCGTATGAGTAGCACCCTGGGGTACTCTTTGACCGGCTACATAGCAGCTTAGCTCCACGGGCCCCGTTTTTATTATTGCGTCCTGGTTCATATGACTATTTATTTTGTTCCGTTGATGAGAAAATCAAAAATCTGGAAATTGCGCGGATCCCCGGCCGACCGCAGCAGGTATTCATTGTTGAGGGGATGCGACAGGATCATCGAAATCATTTCTTCATACCTGCCTCCATGGGATCTGAGCGCACCTTCAATGGCATTCAGATCATGATATCTCGGTTTGCGTCCAACAACAACATTCCGGCCCGAGAGCACCACCACGTCCCCGGTTCTGTCAGAAGGCTGCTCCAGATGCCTTACGGCTTCCTCTTTGTTATAGACTTCGGTAATTCCGGGGATAGTGTGTAAGAATGCGATCACTTCCTGGATGATGGATTTGTCTTCAATATGGATAACCACATAGGAGCCCAGGGCCCCATGATGTTTTACATAGGGATCGGTAATGGGACAGATAACGCGAAAACCGCTACCAAACTGCGCTTCCAGCAGGTCTTCTACATACAGGACATTCGGTTTCCCTCCGGCTGTGATTTTAGGATTCATTCCATGATCAGGCGTTGCCCCGATCCGGGCTCCCAGGCTTAGCAGGCGCCCGAGTTCGGTATCTATCGCTGCATAAAAGTCTAACGCTTCAGGTGCCTCAGGCGCATAGGTGTGCTGCATATAGTCTGTGAGGGAGAGATAAAGAAAATCGGCCATCCCTTTTTCAATGAGCGCAACACCGGCCCGTAAAACAAACAGGCTGGCATCGGCGCTGTATATTTCGGGGGTATTCAAACCAACGGTCTGCTCGGCTTGCTCAATCCCGTGAACGGACAGCTTTGTATCAGATGCCCTTTCTGCAGAAAAGGCAATGCCCTTTAGTTGATGGGACAGTATATCCCGTAGCTTTTCTTTAGCCGTAACTACGGCTACTTTTCTTCCGGAGGCCGCCGCCGCCGCAAGAATGGTACCGGCCCTCAGGTATTCCGCGGAATTCATCATTACTTCCATGTCGTTTTTTTCATCATAAAAAAAGTTGCCGCAGATGCCATGCGCTGAAGGCGGGAGGCCCGTAACGATCGAAGTATTGTTGACATTGGTAAAGGAGGGGAGCGCACCTCTTACAAGCCCCCTGTATCCTGACCGGATCATTGCTTTGAGACAGGGCATTTTATCCCTTGTTAAGGCCGCATTATAATATTCATCTGCTGATCCGTCCATACAGATTACAACAATAGGCTGTTGCTGGGGCGTATACGTTATGCCGTTTACCGAAAAGCTGGTGGTCGATATTTGATCCATGATTTGAGTTTAGTAATTGTAAACAATTTTGTTTGTGTGGTTATAAATTACTGGATGAAGCAATTTTGGGTGTCAGGCGGCGGTCTTGCCGGCGATGATTGTACGAATAGTTCTTTTGATGAAAATTGATATCGTTATGTAATGATTTGCAATTGATTAATATTAAAAAGGAGCAACCGGTCCCGCCATTTACAAAGCAAATAAAGATAAAAAGAAGATTTTTATGTTTAGCATAAATATAGAACTTTAATCCGGATGTTTATAAATAATAAACATTTAAGTGTTTTTAGTGATGGCCCAACAGGGGGTGTTTTGTAAAGGCTCCGGTTGCCCGCCGCTACCGTGGTAAATTTCTGCGGCTCATTTGGTTAAACCACTTATTTTCGTAACAGGTTTCATGTTGGGTTTAAGATCAAACGTTCACATGATACCGTTTACTCCGGAGGCGGTACATCAATACCGGGAGTTTCTTAGTATTCAGTAATGTATAAATACAGACAATGAGCAGGGAGTTATTTTTATTGGTTGGAGAAAAGATCAAGGAACAACGGGTTCAAAAGAAGATTACCCTGGATAAGCTGGCCGGTAAGGCCGGGGTCACGAAAGGCCTCATCTCCCAGATAGAAAATAACAGGACCATTCCCTCTCTGCCGGTACTGTTTGCCCTTATTGACAGCCTGGAGCTGAATGTAAAAGAATTCTTTACCGGGTTGCATGAAGCGCACAGTATCCCGCGGGTACTTATTATCAGGGAGGATGCACATGCGCCTTTTAAGAAAGAGCCTGTGACCGGATTTCAGTATAACAGGATACTTTCCCGTTCCCTGATGACGCAAACGGTGGATGTGGTGCTGCTGGAACTGAAACCGGGAGCGGGGCGTAAAAAAATGATCCGGACCGATGCCTTTGAATGCAAATATATCATTGAAGGAAAGCTGGAGTACCAGGTAGGGGAGCACGTTTTCCAGCTGAATGCCGGCGATACACTTTTTTTTGATGGGCGGGAACCGCATAAACTCAAAAACACAGGCCGGTCAAAAGTGCGGATCCTTGTAATGTATTTTTTCTGATATTTTATACGATGCTTTGTGGCGCTGTTTTGCGGTCTTTGCATGCCACACCTGTCAAGCAGTTTGCAAATCACGGCCCGGTTTTTTGGCAGCTGTTCCTGTTGCTGTATATATACCTGTTCCCTTTATTTTGATTGCATAGTAAGCCCTTTTTCGGGTTGTAACAGCTGCACTGTATGCTTTGGTTTCAAGGGCAGTAGGGACTCTTGCTGAGAAATAGAAAAGTATATAAATACTAAATAAAAGTTTATTAGATGCTTATGCTGTGTGCACAGGAGGAATAGTTGCTATTCCTGTACAGGAGCGTGTTACTGCACGCTTTGTGCAAGCGATTGCGCAAAAAAAAAGTTTTTTTATTTGAAAAACACGTGTACATTTATACTAAACTTAAATATAGCATTTGTTAACAAATAATTGATGTGGATTGCCTTGCCAGCTAGAAACAATCATTCATTTTTGTGTTCGGTTTGATTTGTAAAAGAGATAAAGCAGAACCGGTCATCATGCTTGGAGATTATAAGAAGTAATGCCGTTTTAAGGAACGGTTAACGGGAAAAGACAAAAGCGCAGACACCTTCAGTAAGGAATGAAGGAGCCTGTTGCGCCAAACTAAAATAGCGCTTTATTGCGATATCCAGATTTAACAAAATTCACATGTATCAGAATGTATCCAGACTGTTTATTGTCCTTGCGATGATCCTATGTATGGGCCGGATTGCCGCCCAGGATAGCAGCGCTGTTCAGCGCGATACGGTTCCTGAAATAGTAAGGCCGCAAGGTATCGGCCAGGCGCCGGTAGCCATTATGAAACAGTTGCCGGGAAGTAGCCTGCCTGTTTTACTCGATGCTAAAGTAGCCGGCGTAACAACGCTGCGCAAATCAGGCGAGCCCGGTATACCCTCCTGGCTGTTGGTAAGAGGATTACACGCACCGGTGGCCCGGCAAAGCGATATATACGCTATTACCCCTTTGTACGTTGTGGATGGCGTTCCGCTGATCCAGAATCATGCTTTCGCCTTTGGCGTCAAGCAATATGATTACGAGCGGATCGGCTCCGAAACGGATATAACCACGGCATTGAATATTAGTGATATTGAATCGATTGAAATATTGAAAGACCCGGCAGCTATCGCGCCCTATGGGGTACAGGGGGTAGATGGGGTAGTGCTGATCCGCAGCCGCAGGCCCACCCCCGGAAAATACCGGATCAATGTAAATCTGCACGGAGGCTTTGTATTGCGTCCCTACGACCTGAAAACAGCAAACGGCCGTTATGAGCGCGATTTCAGAAAACCTTTTTACGATGCGTATGCTACACCGCAGCAGGCGGCAGCATTCCCGGCCTATCTGGCCGACTCATCCAATGCCGTGTATTATGGTCCTGCCAACTGGGATGCCGTTTTTTATCAGAATGCCTGGCAGCATTCCGTTAATGCCGCCATTTCCGGAGGAACGGAGCGGGCTTATTTCAGGTTAGGCCTGGGTAATGTACGGGAGAGCGGCATCATGCGTAATACAGGAGTGGATCGTTACAACGTTGCGGCCAATATCGGTATGGTGCCTTTTGACGATCTTACCATTACCACGCAAATACAGTTAGGTCTTACAGACAGGAGCCGGAACACCTTTCTTCGGGAACGTTTTGCCGAGCAGGAGTATCTTCCCACGCTCGGTGCTCCGCTCTCGCCCAACAAGGATTATTTGTCAAACTATTATGCATTGCTGGACCGCTGGTCTTTTGATAAGAACCAGGATCATTTCCTGGCCGGTATGATCAAAGCTGCGTACCAGCTTAAAAACTGGGACCTCAGCAGTTCTTTCCTGATGAACTATCATGATAATAACCGGGATCTCTTTTTTCCCACCACGGTTAATGATGGAAATAATTTTGCTTCCTATTTTATCGGGTTGGATAAGCGGTCGGCCTGGAAGAACGAGATCAGCTACAGGCCCAACCTGGGGGGCGGCATGGTGCTGCAGCTTACGGGTACGGCCGGCGCGCAATGGGACCGCCGTAAATACGATTATATCAAAGGATACCGGGGCGGGTCTGATTTTGTAAAGATCATTGCCGGTGGTTCAACGCCTTCCTTCCAGGACGGAACGATCTTTGCCTTTAAGGATTACCTGAACCATAACCTGGTTTCCTTTTCCGGAAGTGCCCGCTTTACGTTAAAGAACCGGTATGAGGTGACCGCAGGTGTAAACCGGGAAGGATCTTCTTATTTTCAGAACGGTTACTGGTGGTTTACCTCCCCTTCACTGGGCCTGGCCTGGGATCTCAGGGACGAATTGGGATTAGAGCCCGTATTTTCACGGCTTAAAATAAAAGCAGGTATGGGCCGCACCGGCCGGGTGTTTGATAACGACAGCTATGGATATGGCCCGGTATACACGGTGGATAATGGCTACAACGGTGCACCCTTCCTCCCTTCTTACGGATCTATGCCTACGCTTACCCTCCCGTTTAACAGGGGCTATACCGGCTGGGGCATTGAATGGTCTTATGCCGGCCAGGCAACTATTGGTTTTGAAATGGGCATTGGAGAAAAATGGGATATAGCAGCCACCTATTATATACGGAATGATAAAAATATGGTAGCGCCGGTGCCGGTGCCTACCGAGTATGGTTTTACAAAGCAATATAAGAATGGACTGGCCGTAAAAAATACCGGACTGGAAGCCAGTATCGGCAGTCATTTCGGGAACAGCAGTTTCAGGTGGAGCCCCGGCCTTTTGCTGCACTGGAACGATAACCGTATTACCGCCCTGCCGGACGGATTAAACAGCATTACAGCCGACGGCCGTCACCTGCAAAAAGACCAGCGGATAGACGCCTACTGGCTCCTTCAGAATGAAGGTGTTTATGAAAGTGATGCTGCTGTGCCCGTAAATCCTGCTACCAGTCAACCGCTGACTTACTATGGCATAACGGTGAAAAAAGGAGACCCCCGCTGGAAGGATGTGAACGGTGATTTTATTGTGGATGATAACGACCGCGTATTCAGGGGAAATATGTATCCGAAGATCAGCGGTGCTTTTAACCAGTCTTTTAACTATAAGAACTGGGAGCTGGATTTGCTTACTGCTTTTGCATGGGGCAAATACCTGGTGAATGAAGCGGTGGCCAACCGTTTTGATTTTGCCAACCGCGAGGTGTCGGGAAGTATGAGCGGGGTAAAGGAAGTGACCTTCTGGACGCAGATACCCGATAGGGAAAAGTACCCGCTTTACAATCCTTGGAGTTTAGTACAGCCGTATCAGCGGGATCAAACCCTGTTCCTGGAGAAAGCCGATTTTCTGAAGCTTAAATCGGTACTGCTTTCCTATAACCTGAAGGATCTTGCCTGGGTTAAGAAAGCAAAGATCACCTCCATGAAAGCATATATCACTGCCAATAACCTGTTTACTGTAACACCCTATACGGGGAGAGACCCGGAGCTGTCTAACTACATGGGGTATGATGACGGGTACGGTGTTCCTTTTGCCCGGAGCTTTTCTGTTGGCCTGCAGTTAGACCTTTAATAAAATAAGATTTTATGAAACCGTACAATATCCTAATACTCTTACTGATGTTTTTTTTCGCAGGCTGCGGAAAGGAATTGAATGTACCTTCACGGCACCAGGTGCCTGAAAATAATATGTGGCAGCAACGCAATGATGCCCGGTCGGCAGTCTTTGCCACCTATGGATTAATGCGTGCAGCCCTGGCTAATGAAAATGCATTCTTTGCCTACGGGGAGTTAAGAGCCGGCAATTTCAGGGCCACCAGCCGTGCCGATATCGGGGCCGTAACCACACAGCAGCTCAATGCCAATTTTGCCACCCTGGAGGAATGGAAGGACTGGCGTCGCTTTTATGCCGTTATTGCACAGGCCAATCTTTGTTTGCAGAAATTGCCGCAGGTACTGGAAAAAGACTTCCGGTACAACGAGCAGAAAATGAAAGTGGATATAGCCTCGGTGCGTTTTCTCAGGGCCCTGGCTTACTTTTATATTGTGCGTATTTGGGGTGATGCGCCCCTGATTACCGATGCGGTAGAAGGTGGCTTTACCAGCCGGCCCAGGGATCCCCAAACAAAAATCCTGGACTTTGTAGAACAGGAATTAATTGCCGCTTCGGTGAACCTTCCCTGGAATTATGACGGAAGTCAGCCGGAACAGATCGGGGTTTATTATGACCAGGCCGGCAGTTTCTGGCTGTCCTGTATTGCATCCAAGGCCGCCTGTTATGCAATGCTGGCGCATGTATATGCCTGGCGGGGCGACTATGCCTCCTGCGAGTCCAATGCAAGATTGGTATATGAAAATACAAGCCTGGGAAAATATACGTTTACATCGGCATCTACACTCACAGCAGAAACCGCCGGGGTATTCAGTGCTTTAGGCAACGGTGTTATTTTTTCTCTTACGGCAGATGCCCGTTACCAGGAATCTTCGGCAAAGGGGCATATCGAAGACTGGACGCTGAGCGCACCGCTGGTAGATAAGCCTGTGCCCGATGTATATGTGCCGGCCGATTCCGTATTACAGATATTTAATGAAGCCAATGACCAGCGCTTCGCCATTAGTGTGGCCGGCGCGGTAAGCGGGGGGTATTTCCAGAACTTTTCGAACCCGGTGCCTATGTTCAGTAAAATCAAAGCGCGGACCTATACCCAGGAGCCGCTGTTTAATAATTTTCAGTCGGCCATTGTTATTACCCGTTATGAGGATATTGTATTGTTAAGAGCCGAGGCCCTGTATTATCTCAATGATATCAACAACGCCATGGTATATCTGAATGCTGTACGTACCCGGCGCGGGCTTGCGGAGTTTAAGCTGCAAACCGGCGGCAACCTGCTTGATGCCATTTTAAAAGAGCGGCAGCGGGAGCTGCTGGGAGAGGGGCAGCGCTGGTTTGACCTGGTCCGCAACCGTAAGGCACACCTGTATTCCGGGTTATCAATAGCACAGATCGGGCAGGGGGCAGCGTTGTGGCCGCTTTCAAAGAACACGCTGCTCAATAACGGTTCTTTGCAACAAAACAGTTACTGGAAATAATATTCAATCTTAATACAATGAATACGGCAAAATATTATTGCATCCTCTGCCTGCTGTCGGTTTTGATGGGAATGTCCTGCAAAAAGGATAACACCTACCGGAATGATGCACCGGAGGGTAACACCCTTCCCTACAATGTGTATGAATACCTGCAAAAACAGGGAAGAGGTTTCGACTCACTGCTTTTTATTATTAACAGGTCCGGCTTAAGGGATACCCTTGCTTCTCAGAATGTGACCTTCTTTATTCCCTCTGATGCCAGCATCAGCAGTGCATTGATCAACTATAACAGCCGCCGCAGCGGGCAGGGATTGGGCCCGGTTGCGCTTAAGGATATAGACAGCTCTTCATTGCGGCAGTTGCTGGCGTATTATATTGCAAGAGGCAGCTGGATGGCAGATGCAATTGCCGTAAACAGGGATGGCATATACCTGCGTACCGTGGGCGACCGCACCGTTAACGTGGCACAGCAGACAACCAATGCAGAAGGCGTAGACAAGGGAGGAAGCCAGGTGCTGAAATACAGTTTTACCTATAGTTCAAAATGGGAGGAGGACTGGTCGAGCAGCCGCACCAGCACTACAGATATACGGCTTTCCAATGGCGTGGTGCACGTACTGGAACCCGGTCATATTTTTGGTTTTGGCACTTTTCATATCCGTGCGGCAGAACGGCAGAACTATTGGAGTGACTATTATTATTACTCCTCTGGCACACTGTATTTACCCAACGCAACCACCCGCCCCTGGGGTCCACTGGCTACAGCCGCTTTAAGGAACGGTAAAAGGGTAACCGCCATCTCGGCCAATGAAGTGCTCATGGATGGGGGCGACTTTATCGGTAATGCGCTTTATAAAATAAAGATCACGCTGGACAGCCGCGATAGCGTAACGGCTATAGGACCTGCAACAGCCCAGGCAAATGCTACGCTTCAAAAGCATGGCCCCAGCTATTTTGATCGTGATAGGTTCACGCTGCATCTCGATTATCAATACGACCAAACCAGCTCGCCGGCAGGGCGATACATCATCATAGAAGAAGTAAAACTCAATAAAAACTAATGGGCATGAACAAGAACCGCTATTTTTTAGGCGCCATACTGGCACTGGCACTGGTTGCAGGGTGTAAGAAAATGCCTCCTGTAACCGAGTACCTCAGTCCCAGGGTCAGTTTTGCTACGGATACTTACACGCCTGTACTGGGAAGGAATCTGGTAGTATTAACGCAGTTCAATGCCGACAAATCCAGCTATCCGCTCAATTTTGAATTACTGAATCTGCGACGGGCAAATGGGGCCCCGGCCCCGGAGCTGACAGCGCTCACTACGGTAAAGGACTGGGTGGGCCGGTATACGGGACTCGAAACCTCCCTGGCTGAAATTGAGGCCAAGCGGCAGCAAGTGCAAAAACCCTATTTTACCATCCGGCCCGGCTCCGGCGACCTGGTGTTTGCCGCTGCTTCCTCTGCCGTTATTCATGGAAAGCCGGATACGGATTCCCTCTATCTTTTTGATATTAAAGTATCCAATAATACCGGGGCCAGCAAACTGTTTACCAACCAAAAGCTCATCCCGTATAAGGAAATACCTTATGAACCCTTTGAGTATAATAAGGAAACCCGTAAACCTCTTACTGAAAGTTTCCAGACCTATCCCCCTACGAATACCACTTCCATCACTGTTCCCAGGCAGGTGCGGCTAACTACTTCCTCCAACCTCTACTATACCACGGACAGCCTGCTGCAGCCCTATATGGCTGCGGTATATTTCAGGAAAACAGGAAATGGCAGTTCCCTTACCTTTCGCTTCCTGGATAAAGACTCGCTGCCCATCAACCCCTCCAGGTTCAGCAATACCAAATGGACGGAGCTGGTGCATGGTTTCAATATGCAAATGACAGACAGCTATGTAAAATATGATGCGGCTTACCCGATACCGCTTACCACGCTTACGACCCGGTATGCTTCGGGCGGACAGGCAAAGGTCTTGTTTGAGTATCCCCGCCGGGGCTTTGGCAACAGCCTGCGCAACGGCGTATTTGGGCTTAATTTTTCTATTTATGAACCGGGAGACTGGGAGCTTGTCTTTCATTTCAAAAAGAACCTGAAGTTTGAGAACGATTAATAACTGCGAACAACAAAAGATATGAAAGGAACGATACACAGATTGATGGCCTGTTTGATCCTGCTGGGTACTTTTGGGGTAAGCCAGCTGAATGGCCAAACCATAAAGGCTTCGGGCCGGGTGATCGCTGCAGATACCAAAGAACCTTTAAGCGGTGCTACCATTACCGCCTGGAAAGGGCGCCCGCTGAAAGCCCTTATTACAACGGATCAGCTGGGTAATTTCAGTGTACAGCTGAAACCGGGAGAGGAGATCGAAGTATCCTATGCCGGTTTTGCTACGGCCCGGCAGGCGCCTTCAGACACCCTGCTGTTTGAGCTGGAACGTTCCGCCAACGATATGAACCAGGTAGTGGTAGTGGGCTACCAGCGTAAGCAGAAGGAAACGATCACGGGCGCTATTACCCGCATTACGGCGGATGATATCAAAGATATACCCTCCGCCAACCTGGAGGAACTGATGCAGGGCCGTGTAGCAGGATTGAACGTGCAGATGAATACCGGCGCCCCGGGGTTCCGGGGGGCAGCCACCATCCGGGGCCTTTCCAGTATCGGCGCCACCGGCACCGGTGACAATGCCTATGTAAATGCAAACTCTCCGCTATACATTGTAGATGGCGTGCCTATTGATGCGGATGCCGGTTTTGAATACGGCTTTCAATCCATAGGACCCGGTACCAGCCCGCTTTCCCTTATTCCAGTGGAAGATATCGAAACCGTGGACGTAATGCTGGATGCACAGGCCGCATCGCTCTATGGCTCACGCGGGGCTAACGGGGTTATTGTAATTACTACCAAAAAAGGGAAGTCTAAAATACCGATCATCTCTTATGTGGGTAATTATTTTATGAATACGGTGCCGCCCCTGCGCAAGACTATCGGAGGGCAGGACGAACGCCTGCTGCGGGTAAACACCGTGTATAACACCGGGGATTACGGATATATTTACCAGATCAACCGGCAGCCCTTTATTTCCGATAGCCTGAACCCTTTTTACAATAATGCGACCAACTGGCAGGGGATTTATTATACGCCTACCTATAACCACTCGCATAATCTTTCCATTGCCGGTGGCGACCAGGTACTGAATTATAAAGCCAACCTGAACTATTATTCTGAGCGGGGCGTGATCCGGAATACAGGTTTCGACCGCTATGCGGCTACCATGAGTTTAGGGTTTAACCCCAATGAAAAATTCAGGATCAATGCGCAGGTGTTTGCCGCTATAGGTAATAAGCTTAAAGGCAGTGGTAACGGGCTTACGGAAGTAGGCGCCGGATCCAATGTAGCTTCGTCGTTGTTGCCGGGACCTTCGTTTTTCCTGGATGTATCCCAGTTTTCCGGTGCCATCTATAGTACCAACGATGCCAAAACGCATAATTTCCGGTCTTTTGTAGACGCCTCTTATGAAATCATAAAAAATGTGCGGCTGAGCTCCAATACCAGTTATGATTATACCATGGACAGCGAAGACTTTTTTAAACCTGCTGCGGCCGATGCCAATCGCACCCGACTCTATGGTTTTTCGGCCCGGCGTTCCAGCTTATATAACCGCAGCCAGATCAATTATACCCAAACCTATAATGATAAACATACCGTGTATGCATCGGTATTTAGTGAGTTAACGGTAGACAACAGCACGGGTTATGTGATTGAAAACCGCAATGGTCCCAATGACTACTACTGGGGACCCTTTGGCTATAATTCCTGGTACTCTGACTATGCCGGCGTACAATACAACAGCAGCGGTACCAATGAATATAAAACCACGCATACCATTGCCGTTGCGGCGAACCTGCAATACAATTTCAGTAAAAAATATGTGATCGATTTCAGCTACCGGCAGGACGGAAGTTCTTATGCAGGCGCCAATAACCGCTGGGCACGTAACCCCTCCCTGGGATTACGCTGGAATATAGAAAAGGAAAAATTTATGGAGAACGTAAAATGGGTGACGGCTGCTAGCCTGCGTTTTACTTATGGGATTAACCTGCGGCCCACATCGAACATTTATGCTTCGCAGGGACAGTTTGGAGTAAGAGGTGCATATAATAACGTGGTGCGTATTGGCCCCATATTGGGATACCTGCCCAACCCGGATCTGCGGCCGGAGCGGGTAGAAACCAAGAACCTCGGGGGGGATTTTTACCTGTTTGCCAACCGGGTCGGGCTTTCGTTTAACCTGTACGAAAAAAATATTGATGACCTTATTTATGAAACCCCGCTGGCGGATGCCACGGGTTTTCAAAAAACATTTTCCAATGATGCGGCGCTAACCAACAGGGGATTGGAGGTCTCGCTTACCTTCCGGCCAGCCCGTCCCGGAAAAGATTTTAACTGGAACGTGTATGTGAACGGATCGGCCATCAAGCAGATTGTACGCCGTTTGCCCGGGAATGCCCTGGTCTGGTACAGTGATAATAATTCTGTAATTGCCCGTGTAGGTGCCGGGCAAAACAACTACCTGCTGTTATCGCAGGGTGTATTTGCAAACAATAAAGACGTGCCGGTAGACCCGGTAACCGGCCTGGGATTCCGTAATGGCTACACTACTTCTTATTTCCAGGCGGGAGATACCTACTTTAAAGATGTGGACGGTAACTATGTGATAGACGGAAACGACCTGCAGGTAGGCGGAAGCTTTGAGCCGGTGTTTACCGGTGGCTTCGGCGGCATGGTAATGTATAAAAACTTTAACCTTACCGTAAGCGGATCGCTGTTGTTTGACAGGACCCTGCGCAACAATGCACTTTCACAACGGTTACGCAATTACCAGGATCCGCTGGAACTGAAGGACGAAGACGGGAACGGCAGTGCAGATCAGCCGTCGACTTTTGTGGATATCAGTGATGTGGATTATTACCGGCCGGATCATACGAATGCCAGGTATCCGAATCCGTTCCTGGTAAACACGGGCACGGAATCTTTGAGAGATGGTCAGAGCCTGTTTGAAGAGGATGGTACGTACATAAAATTCAACAGTGCCACACTCGGGTACAATTTCAGTAAGACCTGGCTCAACAATACGCTGAAACTGCGCAATGCCAGGTTGTATGCAACGGTAAAAAACCCGTTCCTTATTTCACGCTACTCGGGCCCCAACCCCGAAACGGTGAATAGCCTGGGGCGCGATTACCTGGGCAACTATCCCAATACCAGGGCCTATACCATTGGGGTAAACGTTGAGTTTTAAAACTGAATTATTAAAAATAAATGATAGACACATGAAGTGGTTGCATCAAATATTATTCCTGCTGTTACTGGCATCAGCCGCTGCATCCTGCAAAAAGTTTTTGAATGTGGAACCTGCGGACCGGACCGGGTCCAACTCCTTTTGGAAAACCCGGCAGGATGTGGAGGCCGCTGTGATCAATTGCTACGGATTCCTGTTCCAGAAGTTCAATGACTTTAATTCGCCGGTGATCCCCGCCGTAGGTGATATGCGTTGCGGAGGCATCGGGGGCAGTATTGCCTCCGGTCAGCTGGGCCAGGGATTTTATACCCTGTCGCAAAACGATCTGTCCAATACTACCAACCTGGGTGTACCGGAACGTTATCATCTCAATGATATCGACGATTGGGGACCCTATTTCGAGTCCATCGCCAATTGCAATATCACACTTGCCGAGATCGAAAAAATGACCACGCTAACGGATACAGAAAAGAAACAGTACATTACTGAGGTAAAGTTTGTGCGGGCCTTTACCTATTTTTATATCTGCCGGTTATATGGTGATGTGCCATTTTATACCCAGCCCTATGATAAAACGCCGAGGCCCCGTACCTCGTTCATTACCATTTTTAATACACTGATCGCTGAACTGGATGCTGTAAAAGATGATCTGCCCTGGACGGCAACCAATCCCTCCGACCTGGGCGTGCGCGCCTGCAGGGGATCCGTATACACACTGATCGCGCAGATGAACATGTGGCTGGCAGGCTTTGACAAAGCCAATCAGTCTAAATACTGGAAGGATGCAGCCGAAAAATGTGTAGCGGTAAAAAATAGCGGCGCCTTTGAATTATTGCCCATTGAGGAAACCAAACGCATTTTTAAGGGAAAGACCAAGGAAAGCATTTTTGAGTTTGAGCTCAACCGGAATTATGGCAATACCTCGCTGTATGTAAACCTGGGGCAATGGATGACGCATTCCCCGATTGTGGATTATGGTGGCAACAGTGACTTGTATTTTGTACGTCCTTTAATGGAACGCATTTATCCACCCAACCTGCCGGATAAAAGAAGGGATACCTGGTTCTATCTCCCTTACAGCAATAATCAAACCTTTATGTTCTTAAAACAGATCAATGTGGCTGATCCTACGGGCTACTGGAGTTTTGAGGACAACCTGATGGTGTTCCGCTATGCAGATGTGCTGCTGCTGGGGGCAGAAGCCCTGGCCAACCTGGGAAGCAATAACACCGAAGCCATCAGCATGCTCAATACGGTACGTACCCGGGCCGGTACACCGCTTTTTACGGCCGGCGCCGAAGACCTGAAGGATGCTGTTTTCTGGGAGCGGCAAAAAGAACTTATAGGAGAAGGGCACCGCTGGTACGACTTTGTACGCACGGGCAGGGTAACGGATCCCAACCAGATCATTACCCCCATGACCCAGGACCAGTTTGACCGCGGGGCATGGACCTGGCCTATTGATGCCAAGGCAAGACAAAATAACCCGGAGATCGTGCTGAACCTGTATTGGATACGGTAAGCGGGAGAGCGTATTAGACTTATAAATCGTGATTGCGTAAAAATAACAGTTTGATGAAAAAGAATCCATTGATCGTTTGTCTCTTTGCCCTGTTGTTCCTGGCAGCCTGTAACAAAAAGGATTACTTCAGGAACACCGGCCTACAGTCCGGCGTATTCAAAGAAAATATTTACGAGTTCCTGCAGCAGCGTCCTTTTCTTTTTGATTCGCTGGTGCAGGTGATTGACCGGTCGGGTATGAAGGAGATCCTTCAAAAAGAAACGGTTACCTTTTTTGCGCCGCCGGACCAGTCGCTGATGTTTACAATGAATGCCATAAACGGCAGCCGCTATGCACAGGGCAAAGATAGTCTCCGTATTGCTGATATACCGGGTGATATCTGGCGCAGGTACCTTTCCCACTATATTTTTAAAGGCCGGTATATGATGAACGACATCAGTCGCGTCGATTTTGCAAGGGCAGCCCTGTATCCGGGTCAGAACATAGAGTCCTACGATGGTTTTATTATGAATATGGGCGTAGTATATGGAGCATATTCCGGCACACAGGACGTGGGGCCGCGTACCATCTGGCTTTCGGCAGTAGGAAGCAATTTTGCCGACCTTGCCCGTGCGCTTACAGAGCAGGTGGCTACCTCCAATCTGCAGCCGCAAAACGGGGTGGTACATGCGCTGGCAGGTACTGCATTCTTTGCCTACGGATCCGATTTTATCGCGGTTGTAAACGATAATGTGCCTTAGTGCGGGCAGGAGTGGTATGATGTTTAAAAAATGATTTAAAGAGCAATTATGTATAAAACGAACTATATCCTGCTATTTTTATGCGGCTGTCTGCTATGGGCCTGTAGAAAGGAAACAGCGCTGGGGCCCTATCCCTACGGCTCGGATAAGGAGCCCCTGAAAGTAAAGCTGAGTACAGAAACCCTGCGGCCTTCGGTAAGCGCACCGGGCAATACCATAACACTTTACGGATCCGGCTTTGCCCAATATAAGAAGGAGGAACTGCTGGTGCGGTTTAATGGCGAGCCAGGGGAAGTGCTGAGTGTATCCGATACCCGCCTGGAAGTAAAAGTACCGGTACGGGCCAGCAGCGGAATGATCACGCTCACCATTAATAAACAGGTACTGGCAGGTCCGCAGCAACAGATCAGCGGCCCGGTGGCAGCGGATGCTGCCTTTAAATCCTTTCCGGGAGCCAGTGGCGGAAGCGTGGCAGGGATCCGCTTCCAGGGTGATGGAAAATATGTGATCGTCGGTAGTTTTACCGACTATGATAATTCGGGGGAGGCCGATGGATTGAACGGGATGGCGCGCCTGAACCCGGATGGCTCCATAGACCGGAGTTTTAGAACACGCCGGGGATTTTTTGGCGGCAATGTACAGGATGCACTGCCGCTGCCGGACGGACGATACCTGGTAGCCGGTAGTTTTAGCAGGTACCGCGGCCGCTTTGACGGAAGGGTGCAAAACATGATCACCCTTAACCAGGACGGTTCGCCGGATACCCTCCTGGTTCACTATACCGGTCTTGCACAGGTAGACACGGTTCCGGCATTTGCCCTGGGTTTTGATGCGCCTGTGTCAGCCCTGCACCGGCAAACCGATGGTAAAATTATACTGGCCGGTGATTTTCGCAAGGTGTTCAGAAAAACGTATGGGGGTGTTTCCGCCGATGGCAAACGGGATTCCGTATTGGTGGATACCCTGCATCTGAACTACCTGGCCCGGCTGAATGCCGATCTTACCCTCGATACCACTTACAATTTTGACCCGGCCCTTCCTGCAGGCAAACCGTCGGTGAACGGGCGTATAGAAGATTCCTACCTCAATAGTGCAGACCAGCTGATGATCGCCGGCTCCTTTACCACTTTCAATGGAGCCCAGGCCGTGAGGATTGCCCGGCTGGACACTTTAGGGGCCCTCGATCCGGCATTTAATGTGGGCACCGGGCCGGATAATACGGTTTCCTCCATTGACCATTTGCCGGATGGCAGGGTAGTTGCTGCCGGTTATTTTGTAAATGTGGCAGGCAAATCCCTTAAAAGAATAGCGCTGTTTACCGCCTCCGGTGCTTTGGATAATAACTTTAACCCAGGTGAAAGCACTGTGGGCTCTTTATCGCATATCCGCGTTCTGGACAACGGAAAAATATTGGTGAGTGGCTTCTTTGACCAGTTTCAGGGATACAGCAGGGGGGGAGTGGCCATTCTTGAAGCCGATGGGAAGCTAAGCACCACGTACAATAATTTCAGCGGGTTTCAGGGAGGGCTGGTAACGGCCTCTGCCGCTCTTACGGCGCGCAACTCAATTGTGCTGGTGGGAGGATTCTCTTCGTTTGATCTCAAACCCGTGTCGGGGATTGTTAAATTGAATTATTGATCGGATCATATAAATACTTGGGAATATGAACAAATTGAAGTTCGGTATAAGAGCAGCAGGCCTTGGGCTGATGGCCGTTTTCATAATGCTGCAGGCCTGTAATAAGCCGGTACTGACAGATCAGGCCGGGGGGGAAGATGGTCCGCTGATCAGTCTGAAAAAGAAAAAAACACTGTTGATCGTGCTGGATGGGGCAGCGGGTGCAGCTGTCGAAGAAGCCAATCTTCCGACAATTAAAAAAATGCTGGATAATAGTGTGTACAGCTTTTACGGTCTTATTGATACTATCAGTAATGACGGCACTACCTGGGCAGACCTGGTAACAGGCACCCGCCTGAATAAGCACAATGTAACAACAGAGAACTTTGCCTCCGCAAACTTTACACAGTACCCCAGCTTCCTGAAACGGATGAAGGACAATGACCGCAGGTTCCGGGCGGTAGCTTTTACTACGTTACCACTACTGGGTACCGGCCTGTTTGGTACTGAAATGGAAAAACACCAGCATATGCCAGACAATGATCTTGCTGCAAAAGATTCGGCGGTGAACCGGTTGAAGGCCGATGATGCTGACCTTCTGCTTGTTGATTTTTCATTGGCGGAACGTGTCGGTAAGACCTATGGATTTGGTATCGGGGTAATGCAATACCGTACAGCACTGCAGACACTGGATAACTATATTGATGAGATGGTATATACCTTACAGCACCGGGATACTTATGAAAAAGAGGACTGGTTGGTGATCGTTACGTCAACCCACGGCGGTAAGCTGGACGGAAGCTATGGAGGCGGTGCCAGCCAGGACCGCAATGTATTCAGCATCTATTATAACCCTAACCTTACAAAGACAGTTATTCCAAGGCCTCTGATTAATATTCCGTATGAAGGGAATTTTATAAGGTTCAATGTTCTGAACGGCGCACAGCAATATGCCTATACAGACCATTCAGCGTTCAAATTTGGGACTTCCCAGAACTTTACAGTTGAGTTACGCCTGAAAACAAATAATGCTACATCGGACGATCCTCCCTTGATCACCAATAAAGATTGGAACTCCGGAGGAAATACAGGTTGGCTGATCTTCAAACAAGGTAATCATTCCCGTATTAATTTCAGGGCAAGTGCAACGAGCAGAAAGGACTTTAATGGCCCTGTTTTTACAGATAATAAATGGCATATGCTCTCAGTGAGCTTCGATCGGAAAGGCGTCATTTCTGTATACCAGGATGGTGTTTTATTTACAACCAACAATATAGCCGCCAATACGGGTTCTGTAGATCCGGGACTTCCTCTTGTAATAGGAGAAGATGGAAGAAAGGGGTATTACTCGGGGTGGGGATATTCTGCGGATACCTATATTTCAGATGTACGCATCTGGAATACGGTACTGCCTGCGGATCTGATCAATAGCTGGCAATACCTGGAACTTAACCGCAGCCATCCGCTGTATAATAGCCTCATCGGCTGGTGGAAAATGAATGAGGCCTCGGGATCTGTTTTGAAAGATTATAGTAATACGGGAGCCGACCTGACGTTTGTTGGAAGTCCTACCCGTCCCCCCATATCTGATGTACTAAATCCATCAGCTTTGGATTTGCGCCTGCTGACTCCCGGTCTTGTAGATCATTCGTTCCGGATCATGACCTGGATGGGCATGCGGGTTGATTATGAAACCTGGGGTTTAGATGGCAAAGTGTGGAGCGGGAATTAAAAGTGTACAGGAAACCGGTTTTTAAATAATAATAACAATCTTAACGTATAATCATGAAGTGGATGATCCTTCCGCTCCTGCTCATCGCCCTCAACAGTGTTGCGCAGAAGCGTCAGACAGAAAACATTATTTTTATTTCCGTAGACGGCTATCGCTGGGAAGAATTGTTCCGGGGTATGGATACGTCCATTTTTAATAAACGGCAATACCGGAAAGCTGATAGCGCGGCCCTGATGCAAAAATACTGGGCCGGCACGCCTGGGGAGCGACGCTCTAAACTGATGCCCTTTTTCTGGAGCACGCTTGTCAGCAAAGGACAGCTGTATGGCAACCGCGACCTGGGCAACGAAGTGAATGTACGCAATAATTACTGGTTCTCTTATCCCGGCAGGGCAGAAACCATTACCGGCTATTTCGACCCAAAGATCAACTCCAACGGTTACCCGGATAATCCTAACACAAACGTGTTTGAGTTTATAGAAAAACAAAAAGGCTACAGAGGGAAGGTCGCCACATTTGCCAGCTGGGGGGCGGTAAGCCGGATCGTGAACAGGAACCGGAATAAAATGCCCCTCATCAATCCCTATGAAAAGGTAGAAGGCCCGGGACTTACGGAGGCACAGCAGCTGGCGAATGAATTGCAGGATTATATTCCCAAATTTGAAGGAGAAGAAGAACGGTGGGATATGAATACTTATGCCATTGCCAGAACATATATCCTGGCCCGTCATCCCAGGATGGTGTACCTCGATTTTGGAGACCTGGATGTACTGGCGCATGAGGGACGATATGATTTTTACCTGGAAGCAGCCCGGGCTACGGATCAGATGATCGGCAGTCTTTGGAACGCCTTGCAGCAGGACGCCTTTTACAGGAATAAGACCACTTTTGTAATATGCCCGGATCATGGCCGTGGCGGCGGCAGGAGCTGGACCGGTCATGGCGCTTCGGCTGCTGGTTCGGGAAATACCTGGCTGGCCGTCATTGGACCGGATACTCCGGCTACCGGGGAAGTGAAGACCTCAACCCGTATTTACCAGGACCAGTTTGCTCAAACAATGGCCCACCTTTTGGGCTTTGAGTTTAAAGCAGAGCACCCGGTGGGAGAAAGGGTTACGACTGTTACCGGCAGATAACTTTTTTTCAACCAGGGATACGGGCTTGCCTGCAACTTGGGAGTGCCCCGTGTTTCGGGCAAGACATTAAGGAAGCGCCACCGGGAGCTGATCAATGCTGCAACCAGGCGCGTTTGTCCGGCAGTGCGGTAACATCGGTTGATTTGCTAACGGGGTTTTTCGTATCTTTGGCCAATGAGGAACTGGATCGCTATAGGTATGCTTTCGCTCTACCTGGTCTCTTCGACCGAGGCATACCAGTTCCTGAAAATACCTATACTGGTAGAGCATTTCATTGAGCACCGGCAGGAAGATCCGGGGATGACGCTCTGGGCATTTTTGAAAATGCATTATGATAACCCGGTTAAAGATGCCGATTATCAAACGGATCAGAAGCTGCCGTTCGTATCCCATTCCGGTAGTTTAACGCTTGTTTTTACTTTAGATAACGGTTTTCTGGTGGAACTCAAAAAATGGAGGGTACCTCCATCAAAGCCGGTTGCACTCTACAGGAACGTCTTTTATCAAAAAGATTTCTTAAGTTCCATCTGGCAGCCTCCCAGGGTGGGGTAGCCGTTTTTCATCATTTTATTTTTTGGGCTGTATATAGTCAGGCTTCTCGGGGTTTGAATGTGTATGCCCGCAATGGAAAGATCCGTAACAGGGTCGTGTCTTGTGGATTTTCCGCGCGCTGATACAGATGTGTTGCCGGGTTGTTCCGGGCCTTTGTATAAACTCCGGGTTAACCCGGGAAACGGGGCCGGGCGCTGCGCAAGCCTGTTTTTTGAGTGCCGGCAGCATCCCGTTGCAGGACCGGTATATCCCGCAGGATAAAGCGATCTGCATGATCAGATTTTTTAATACTTAAGATGTAAGGGATTATTATGCTTACTAAAATTATAATGTTTTCCGTAAGGAATAAACTCATTGTTGCATTGCTGGTATTGGGGCTTATCGGCGTTGGCGTATATCAGGCAACCCGGTTGCCCATAGATGCCGTTCCGGATATTACCAATAACCAGGTGCAGGTCATTACGGTTGCACCTTCATTTGGCGCAACGGATATAGAACGCCTGGTCACGTTCCCTATTGAACAGGCAAACAGCAATATTTCCGGGCTGAAAGAGATCCGGAGCTTTTCCCGTTTCGGGCTCTCGCTTGTTACCATTGTTTTTGATGACGATATTGATATTTACTGGGCGCGCCAGCAGGTTGCAGAGCGCCTGCAACAGGTGCAGCAGGAGATCCCGCAGGGGATCGGGAACCCGCAGCTGGGGCCCATTTCCACCGGGCTTGGAGAAATTTACCAATACGTAGTGCGCCCGGCAAAGGGATATGAACAGCAATTCAGTGTTACGGAGCTGAGGTCCATACAGGACTGGATTGTAAGAAGACAGCTGCTGAGCGTAAAAGGTGTAGCAGAGGTCAGCAGCTTTGGCGGAAAATTAAAGCAATACGAAATTGCCGTAAACCCGGACAAACTTAATGCCTATGGTATTACGATCAATGATGTATTTGGCGCATTAAGCGATAATAACCAGAACACCGGCGGCGCTTATATTGAAAAGGGGCCAACGGTTCTATACATCCGCAGTGAAGGCCTGGTGGGGGGGCTGGAAGACATCCGGAACATTTCCATAACCGGTAAGCAGAACGAAGTGCCGCTCTTCATCCGGGATGTGGCCGAAGTAAAAACAGGGTATGCCACACGTTATGGTGCCATGACCTATAATGATAACGGCGAAGTTTCCGGAGCGGTGGTCATGATGCTGAAAGGGGCCAACAGCAGCCAGGTTATCAGGGATGTAAAGACCCGGGTTGCCGAAATTCAGAAGACGCTTCCGGAAGGGGTGGTGATAGAGCCGTTCCTTGACCGCACCAAAATGGTCAACCATGCGATCCGTACCGTTGAAACCAACCTGCTGGAAGGCGCGCTGATCGTGGTGTTCATCCTTGTATTGTTTTTGGGAAATATCAGGGCCGGGCTTCTTGTGGCTTCCGTCATCCCGCTGGCAATGCTTTTTGCCATCTGCATGATGAATCTTTTTGGTGTAAGCGGAAACCTGATGAGCCTGGGAGCCTTGGATTTCGGACTGATCATTGATGGAGCGGTCATTATTGTGGAATCGGTGCTGCACCAGTTGATGCAGCATCGGAAGCTGAAGCACCTTTTAAAGATCCCGGGCAGGGAAATGGATCATATCGTAGAAGCGTCGGCAGGCAGGATGATGAACAGTGCCGTTTTCGGGCAGGTGATCATCCTGGTTGTGTATCTTCCGATCCTTACATTACAGGGTATTGAAGGAAAAATGTTCAAACCAATGGCGGAAACGGTCGCATTTGCCCTGCTGGGGGCATTCCTCCTATCCCTGACCTATATCCCGATGATGAGCGCCGTCCTTTTACGGAAGCGGAACCGGGTGCCTTCGTTCTCCGATCGCATGATGAAGAAAATAGAGGCACTGTACGTAAGAGCGCTGTTCAGGGTGCTCAGGATCCCTAAAATGATCTTTGCCCTGACGCTGGCGTTATTTGTGAGCGCTATTTTTATCCTCGGCAGACTGGGGGGCGAATTTATTCCATCGCTGGAAGAAGGTGATTTTGCCGTCGATACCCGCGTACTGCCGGGAAGTAATCTTAACACAACGATTGAACGAACGCAAAAAGCAGCGCATATCCTGATAACCCGTTTCCCCGAAGTGGAGAAAGTGGTCACCAAGATCGGAAGCGGGGAGGTTCCCACGGACCCGATGCCGATGGACGCTTCGGATATGATGGTGATCCTGAAAGACAAGAAGAAATGGACATCGGCCGAAACTTTTCCGGAGCTGGCAGACAAAATGACCAGGGCCCTGGATGATGTTCCCGGTATCACCGTCGGTTTTCAGTACCCGGTCCAGATGCGGTTCAATGAACTGATGACCGGTGCCCGGCAGGATGTAGTGCTGAAGGTGTTTGGAGATAACCTGGACTCCCTGGTTCAGAGCGCGCAAAAAATAGGCAGGATCATCGAAACGGTAAGAGGAGCGCAGCACCTGTACATAGAACCGGTTTCCGGTCTGCCCCAGGTGGTAGTGAAATATGACCGTCCTGTAATTGCACAGCACCATCTTTCGGTTGCAGATGTGAACCGGGTCATCAATGCCGCATTTGCAGGGCAAAGTACCGGTCGTATTTTTGAGGGGGAGCGGCGCTTTGATATGGTGGTACGCCTTCCCGCCAGTGACCGTAAAAATATCCAGGATATCCGGAATCTTTTGGTTCCGACGCCCTCCGGAAACCAGATCCCTTTATCGCAGCTGGCCCGTGTGGATGTTGAACAGGGGCCAAACCAGATACAGCGTGAGAATGCGCAGCGCCGCATCGTGGTGGGGTTTAACGTAAAAGACAGGGATGTGCAAAGTATTGTAGAAGAGCTGCAGGCAAAGGTCGAAAAAACGGTAAAGCTGCCCGCAGGGTATTTCATTAAATACGGGGGCTCTTTTGAAAACCTGAGCAATGCCAAAAAGCGGCTGATGATTGCGGTGCCGGTAGCATTGGTGCTGATCTTTACGCTGTTGTTCCTGGCATTCAAATCCATAAAAGAGAGCCTGCTGATTTATACGGCCATCCCGCTTTCTATTATTGGTGGCGTGTTCCTCCTTGCGCTCAGGGGAATGCCTTTCAGTATCAGTGCGGGTGTTGGATTTATTGCCTTGTTTGGGGTGGCCGTACTGAACGGGATCGTGCTGATTTCTGAATTTAACCGGCTCTATAAAAATGGGGTCCGCAATATTGTAAGGATCGTAGCCGCTGGTGGCGGAAGCCGTTTGCGGCCGGTGCTGATGACGGCTTCGGTAGCCTCACTGGGCTTTATACCAATGGCGCTCAGTAACGGGGCGGGGGCTGAAGTACAGCGTCCCCTGGCAACGGTAGTGATCGGCGGGCTGTTGATTGCAACACTGCTCACCCTGTTTGTGCTGCCGCTTTTATATGTAACCATTGAAAAAAGGTCTGAAATGAAAAAAAAGGTATATAAAAACCGGGCATTGCTTTTGATATTGTTCGCTTTGCTTTGCGGAAGTACTTTAAAGGCACAGGTTACGGTTTCTTTGGAGGAAGCCATTACCCTTGCCCTGCAGCAGAACCGGAGCCTGCGGAATGAACGGCTCCGTTCCGATTACGCCAGGGCGCTAATGAAGACTGCCACCGCCGATATCCCCCATACGGATATCGGGATGGATTACGGACAGCTCAACAGCGCCTACAGGGATGTTGGATTCGGTATTTCGCAGCGTATTGCATTCCCCGCGGTATATAAGCGGCAGAAAGACCTGTACACCGGGGAATGGAAGAAAAGCCAGCTGAATGTTTCCTTGCAGGAATTCGAGTTAAAAAAAGCTGTCAGTCTTACCTACTATAACCTGCTGTATTGGAAAGAAAAGGAAAAGCTGCTCAGGGAAGCGTTCCGGCTCTATTCCGATTTTCAGGATAAGGCAGCGCTGCGCCTGAAAGCAGGGGAGAGCAATGTGCTGGAAAAAACGACTGCCGATAATCAAAAAGCGGCGATCAGCATCCAGCTCAGGCAGGTGCAACAGGAGCTGAACACGCTCGGGTTCCGGTTCCGGTGGTTGTTGAATACAGAAACGGAATATATGCCGGCAGATGACCGGAAAGCGGTCCTTGTGCCGGATGAAGTAAATATGCATCCCCTGCTAAGCCTGCTGGAACAACAGAAAGTGGTAAGCGAACAACAGACTGCAGTTGAACGGTCGAAGCTGCTTCCGGGAGTGCTGCTGGGCTACAACCTCAACAGCTTTAAAGGTATGGGACCCGATGAGCGGCTGTATGATGCAATGCCGCGCTTTCATTCGTTCCGTGTCGGTATCACCGTTCCCCTGGCTTCCGGCGGCCAGCGCGCAAGGGTAGGGGCGTCCAGGATAGCGGCCGGCGTAGATGCAGACAATCTTCAAAATGCCCGTGCCGCCCTCGGGAAACAATATGAGCAGCTTTTACAGGCATACAGGAGCAACCTGGATATCGTAAACCAGTACGAAAACTCGGAGCTGAAAACCGCCCGGGTGATCGAAGAAACGGCTCAGAAACAATTTTTGAATGGAGCTATCAATTATCTTGAATGCATCGTGCTGATGAACCAGGCAATTTTGTTAAGAAGTAATTATGCAGAAGCACTTTGGAAATTGAATGAGAATGCAATAGCGCTCCGGTATATCACGGTAGATTTATAGGAAGCAAAGCGCACCGGGGAAGTAATGTCCCGGATCAATAATCAATAAACGTATAAAAACAGAAAAAATGAACTATACATGCTTCGTTGCGGTACTTTTAGGATGTCTTACCGCCTGCGGCAGAAAGGAAGATAAGGCACCGGTAGCAGCGATACCCCGGGATGACAGCAGGGTTATATTAACGGATGCCCAGCTGCAGAATACGCCGGTTGAAACAATGCAGCTTTCGATGCAGCAAATGGCTACACTGTTGAAGTTAAACGGTAAAATTGATGTTCCTCCTCAAAACATGATCTCTGTGAGCACGCCGTTGGGGGGATACCTGAAAAGCACCCGGCTGTTGCCGGGGATGAGAGTGGCCAAAGGAGAAGTGATCGCCATCATTGAAAATCCGCAGTTTGTTCAGCTGCAGCAGGACTACCTGACGGCAAAATCGAAGCTGCACTTTGCTGCTCTGGATTACAACCGTCAAAAAGAGCTGAATCAAAGCCAGGCAAGCAGCGATAAAATCATGCAGCAGGCGCAATCCGAGATGAACAGCCAGCAGATCCTGATGAATGCCATTGCACAGCAATTGCAGCTGGTAAATATTGCTCCGGCAACTGTTACACCGGATCATATCCGAAAAAGCGCCCCGGTGTACAGCAGCATTAACGGGTATGTCAGCAAAGTGAATGTGAATATTGGAAAGTATGTAAATCCTTCGGATATCCTTTTTGAGCTGATCAACCCGGATGATATTCACCTCAATCTCAAAGTCTATGAAAAAGACCTTGCAATGTTGAAGCCGGGGCTGCAATTGATTGCCTATACTAATACGGATCCGGGCAAAAAGTATACCGGTACGATCCATTTAATAAGCAGGGATGTGGATGCCAGCGGGCTGGCGGATATCCATTGCCATTTTGAAAGATATGATCCGGGCCTGATCCCCGGTACCTATATGAATGCAGAAATTCAGGTGGAAACGGCCCTTGCCAATGTTTTGCCGGAGGAAAGCGTTGTGGATTTTGAAGGCAAAACTTATGTTTTTGTAGAAGAAAAACGAAAAAACTACCGGTTAGCCCCCGTTATAACAGGAACAACGGAAAAAGGATTTGTACAGGTTCAGAATTATAAGGAATTTTCAGGAAAAAATATCGTAACTAAAAATGCTTATACGCTGTTGATGAAATTAAAAAATACCGGGGACGAAAACGAGTAAAAGAACCTTCCCTTGCGTTGTCCGTTTTTTGAGGCACACAGATCAACCAGATATTTTATAAAATATTAAATGTCCGAGAATGAAAAAGAAATCGATTTTAAAAAAGATAGTCATCGCCCTGTTGCTGCTGCTGGTCGTTATCCAGTTCTTCGGTACGGATAAGAACAGTACTGCTGTTGTTTCCGAAAATGCCATTGATAAACATTATACGGTGCCCCCGCATATACAGGCATTGCTGAAAACGAGCTGTTACGATTGTCATTCCAATAATACCACCTACCCGTGGTATAGTAATGTGCAGCCGGTGAAATGGTGGCTGGCCAGTCATATTAGTTCCGGGAAAAAACACCTGAACTTTGATGAATTCAATACCTATCCCGCTAAGAAAAAATTGCATAAACTGGATGAGGTGGCAGAAACGGTCGGGAAAGGGGAAATGCCCTTAACTTCCTATACGTTGATTCATCGTAATGCAATACTGTCGGATGCTGATAGGAAAGAATTGGAAGCATGGGCAAAGGAGGTTAAGCAACAAATCCGATAAGGCTGTTTCCAAAGACGGCAGAAATCAGGATGATTTATTGTAGAACCCGCAAAGAAAATGTGATGTCGTATAATATTCCCGGTCATTTAAAGGGGCTCACGGAACGCCAGGTAATGGCCTCAAGAAAAGAATATGGCTATAATCAAATGAACGCTGTTCATAAAAGCACCGGGCTGGAGTTGCTGGTGCGTATTGTGAAGGAGCCCATGCTGGTCCTGCTGTTTGCTATTTCCATTATTTACCTTGTGATCGGTGATTATGGAGAGGCATTGTTTATGCTGCTGGCCATCATTGCGGTTTCCGCTATTTCCTTTTATCAGGACAATCGCAGCAAAAAGGCCCTGGAGGCGCTGGAAAAACTGAATGAGCCGTTGAGCGTGGTGATCAGGGATGCAATGGTTGTAAAAATACCTACCCATGAAATAGTGGTGGGGGATCTCTGCATTACGGAGGAAGGCAACCTGATCAATGCAGATGGAAGGATCATACACAGCAACGACTTTTCGGTCAACGAAGCATCGCTTACCGGAGAAAGTTTATCGGTTTTCAAAAGCAGCGATGCTGAGGACCGTCAGGTATACAGCGGAACAATCGTCGTTTCCGGGCTGGCAATTTTTGAAGTAGAAAGGATCGGGAAGAACACCCGTGTCGGGAAAATCGGGGAATCCATAGCCGCTGTAAAAGAAGAAGTATCCCCGCTGCAGCTGCAGATCCGGAAATTTGTTAAAGTGATGGCCATTACAGGTATTGTAGTATTCCTGATGGTCTGCGCCTTTAATTTTTATCATACCGGGGACCTGTTAAACAGCCTGCTGAATGGCCTTACCCTGGCTATGTCTGTACTCCCCGAGGAAATTCCGGTAGCATTCACCACTTTTATGGCCCTTGGTGCCTGGAAGCTGATGCGGGAAGGTATCATCATTAAGCGAAGTGCCATTGTGGAAACCCTGGGCAGCACAACGGTGATCTGTACCGATAAAACCGGTACCATCACGGAAAATAGTATGGAGCTGAAACAGCTGTATGATTACCGGTCGGACGAAACCTTCAGCGAAGCAGCATTCGGTGACGCCCGGGTGTCAACGCTGATCGCCTACGCAATGTGGAGCAGTGAGCCCGTTCCTTTTGACCCGATGGAAAAGACCCTGCATCGTGTATATGAACAGACCCAGGCTAAAGATCTGCGGAGCGAGTACCGGCTCTTTTATGAGTACCCCCTGGAAGGGAAACCGCCGATGATGACGCATCTCTTTGAAAATACCACCGGGGAGCGGATCATTGCAGCCAAGGGCGCCCCCGAAGCCATTCTTGCAGCTTGCCGGCTTCCGGCCGCAGAAAAGGATCGCATAAGGAATGCCGTTGAAACATTCGGACAACAGGGATACCGGGTACTGGGGGTAGCCCGGTCGGTTTTTGAAGGGAACCGGTTCCCGGAAAAGCAGCAGGCATTTGAATTTGAATTTCTTGGCCTGGTGGTGTTCTATGATCCTCCCAAGAAGGGGATTGACAGCGTATTTCAGCATATTTATGATGCAGGCATAAAGGTAAAGGTAATTACGGGCGATAATGCCGATACAACAAGAAGCATCGCTTCACAGGCCGGTATTAAAAATACGGCTGAGGTTGCAGAAGGAAAAGAGATTGTCGGATACACCGACGCAGAGCTGGAACAGGTATCCGGAAAAACGGTATTGTTTACCCGGATGTTCCCGGAGGCAAAACTGGCAGTTGTAAATGCTTTGAAACGGAGAGGAGAAATAGTGGCAATGCTGGGTGATGGTGTCAACGACGGCCCCGCGCTTAAGGCCGCGCATATTGGCGTGGCGATGGGCAGTAAGGGAACAGAGATTGCGAAAGCTGCAGCTTCACTGGTTATTACGAATGATGACCTGGAAAAACTGGTTACCGGTATTGCTGCGGGCAGAAGGATCTATTCCAATATTAAAAAGGCCATCCGCTATATTATTTCTATCCATATCCCGATCATACTTTCTGTATCATTACCCCTGTTCCTGGGCTGGGCCTTTCCGCAGATATTTACTCCCGTGCATGTTATTTTCCTGGAATTGGTGATGGGGCCCACCTGTTCTATCGTATTTGAGAACGAGCCAATGGAGAAAAATACGATGAAGCTGCCACCGCGGGCAATGACCGACACTTTTCTGAACGGGCGGGAGCTATTCATCAGCATTATTCAGGGACTGGTCATTACGGCAGGAGTGCTTTTTGCCTACCAGCTGAGCGTCCGGGGTGGCGGTAACGCAGAAAAGACCCGGGCAATGGTTTTTAGCACACTGATTTTTGCCAATGTTATGCTGAGCCTGGTAAACCGCTCTTTCTTTTACAGCATGTTTGAAAGTGTTAAAAACAGGAACCCTCTATTTGGGATCATCAATGGGCTCACATTGGCGCTTCTTTTGGCCATATTGTATGTAAAGCCCTTTTCTGTTTTCTTTGATGTAACGGGTCTCACTTTGCCGGAGCTTTCTGCAGCAATACTTATTGCGGCCGTATCGGTACTGTGGTTCGAGCTTTATAAGCTGCTGAAAAGAAATCAAAAGAGCCCGCTGTAAAGAAGAGTGGCCGGAAGTTGTGGAGCAGGTGCGGGCTCCATATTTAAAGTATTTTTATAGTAAATTGTATGATGGAATTACCTGAACAGATAGCGGAGTTTAAATCTTCTCCGGGGTTGCTGGCGGAACTGTATAAAAACAGTATCCAGAAAAGTTACAAGGCTGGGCGCGTTATCCTGAACGAAAATGCAGCGGTCCGTTCTATTCCTATTGTTACCAGGGGGGTACTGAAGGTGGTCCGGACAGAGGAGGACGGCAGGGAAATTTTACTGTATTATATCAAGGCCGGTGAGAGCTGTATTATGTCTTTTTTAGGCGGACTGCATAACGAAACAAGCAAGGTCAGGGCGGAGGCGGAAGAGGATGTCGAGATCCTTTTCCTGCCTGTTGAAAAAGTATCCCTGTTTATTAAAGAGTACCCGCAGTGGCTGGACTATATTTTCCGGCTCTATCATAAGCGCTTTGAAGAGTTGCTGGAAATTGTCAATGCTATTGCTTTTAAAAAAGTAGATGAGCGGTTGCTGGCCCTGCTTCAAAAGAAAAAAGAACTGACGGGGAACCGTGTCTTAAGCGTTACCCATGAGCAACTGGCCAACGAATTGGGAACGGCACGGGTAGTGGTTTCGAGGCTGCTGAAGCAGCTGGAGGAAAACGGAATGGTTCAGCTGGGCAGAAATAAAATTACGCTTGTGTAACCAAAGTGACTGTACCGATTTTTAATTGGATGCAATTTTACAGTATCAAATTAAATAATCTAAATACAGCCAGGATGTTACAGGAACATTTTTACGAAGTAGACCTTGAATGGGAAAGCGGCAGAAGGGGTTTGTTATCTTCACCGGTTTTAGGGGAGACCATAGCCTGCGCTACCCCACCTGAATTTCCCAACGGCGTACCGGGGATCTGGTCGCCTGAACATTTATACGCAGCAGCTATAAACAGTTGTTATATGGCCACTTTTTTAGCGATAGCAGAAAATTTCAGACTCGCATTCAGTCGTTTTTCCTGTAAAACGATATGTAAGCTGGAACAAAAGGAAGGCCGGTACCAGATCACGGAGGCCGTCATAGATCCTGTAGTGACATTGCAAAACTATGAAACGGACCAGCAAAAAGCCCTCCGGGTTTTAGAGAAATCCAAATCGGCTTGCCTGGTCACCAATTCCATAAAAACAACTATTGGCCTGAATGTTACATTAATGTAACAAAAGCAGTAGCACCGCTGAACGTCATTGCAGACGTTTGCCTTGCCCGGCAGCCGGGTCGCACCGGTTTTTGCCCTGCTAAAAACAGCTGCAATGTTTCGATGCACAACGTCTTTGTTTACCGCCATCCCAGCCCGGGGGCTACATATTTCAGTAGGGCAGAAAGCTGGCGCACATTATAGTCTACACCCAGGGTATTGGGGATCGTTAATAAAACGGTATCCGCTTCCCGGATCGCTTCGTCTTCAGCTAATTCTTTGATCAGCTGATCGGGTTCTGCAGCATAGCTCCGGCCAAAAATGGCGCGTTTGTCTGCTTCCAGGATCCCTGTTTTATCGGTCCGGTCTGCCTCATGGCCAAAATAGTACCGGTCCTGGTCGCTCACCAAAGCAAAGATGGACCGGCTTACAGAGATCCTCGGTTCCCGCTGATGCCCGGCTTCTTTCCAGGCCTTTTTAAACAGGCGGATCTGTTCGGCCTGCTGTATATGAAACGGCTTGCCGCTTTCATCAAATTTCAGGGTGGAGCTTTGCAGGTTCATACCCGCTTTTCCTGCCCAAACAGCGGTAGCGTCAGAAGCAGATCCCCACCAGATACGTTCCCGCAAACCCGGGGAGAACGGCTCCAGGCGCAGCAGCCCGGGCGGGTTTGGGAACATCGGATTGGGGTTGGGCCGGGCAAATCCCACGCCTTTTAATTGCTCAAAAAATTCCAGCCCTTTTTTTCGGCCCATATCGGCATCGGATTCCCCTGCTGCCGGTTCATAACCAAAATACCGCCACCCTTCAATGACCTGTTCGGGTGAACCGCGGCTGATCCCCAATTGCAGGCGGCCGCCGGAGATCAGATCGGCAGCGCCGGCATCTTCCACCATGTACAGCGGGTTCTCATACCGCATATCAATAACGCCCGTACCAATTTCAATTTTGGTGGTTTTGGCGCCAATGGCTGCTAATAAAGGAAAGGGAGACGCCAGCTGTTTGGCAAAGTGATGCACCCGGAAATAGGCCCCATCCATCCCGATCTCCTCTGCGGCCACCGCCAGGTCAATTGACTGAAGCAAGGTGTCGCCCGCTGTTTTGGTAGTATAAGCGGGATGGTCGGCCCAATGGCCAAACGATAAAAAACCTATTTTTTTCATTTGTTCAATTATTTTTCTTCCCGGTGAGGCAAACTGTCTCTCATTGCTCATCCGGTAGTGATGATCTCTTCAAATTTAATAAATAACAGGATCCTGCAGCAATTGTTCTATAAAGATCTGGATCCTGATGGCTACCGGAGGTGCGTCAGGGTGGCCGGTAACCCCCGGATGGGGTTATGGCCGGATAGCCGTCGGTCTATTTGCGATTGGTTCGCATTGAACCCCGTTTGGGGTTCAACCAGGGAGCTTGATCATGAACCCCGCGTTCCACGCGCGGTTAATTACATACAACTCCTTAAGGGTTTATCAGGGCAGGGTTTGGCGGGCAATTATATATAGAAACGGTATCAATCCTATGTCATGGTTACCGGCAATCCCATGCCGGCCAAAATTAGCCGGACGCGCATGCAATGGTTGTTGGGAGTGGAAATGTGGATCCGGCCCGGAATGTCCCGGACTGGAAATGCAGCCTGAACACCGGGTATAAAACCAGCTTTAACATTGAACGTTCAGGCGTGCAATCCAGGGTAAACGCATCCGATATCAGCATTGTTCAGCTCCGGAGGAGCAGCGTGTTTATAGCAATGTGCTGTTTTGATCAACCCGGCTCCTGCAGGAGCCGGGTAAAATTTCGGTCTCTGGCATTGCGCGCTGTGCGAGGAATATTATTATGGAAATATGCCCATAGCCAGGTCTTTGGCCGGCCGCATATTTGGAACCGGCTTTAAAGCGTATATTAAGAAACGGATCCGGCGGGTTGGGGAAAAACGCACCAACGACTTTTTAAGGGTGAAAATTTCACCCACTGGTTTTTTGGAAAAATGACCAAAGCGCAATTCGGACAGTTTATTTACCTGCATTGCGATCATCATTTGAAACAATTTGGCGTATGAATACCCTATGATTTTATGTGCCGGCTAACCGGGCGGATAAGCGTATCAGCATGGATCATAGCCGGCCCCCGGTATTTGCGATCCTGGGTGCTGATGAGAAAATTGGCTGCCTTTCCCTGTTTTTTTAACGGTTCCTGATTATCCCTTATAATTTGATAAATTTGAAGTTTATACAGGTAAAATATGGAGCTCCCTGAATCTATTCGCTTTGCTACAATTATTTCCGATCCCGAAGTGTATATCAACAGTATGCTTCAGCTGCATCCTGATGCAAAACACGACAGGAGCTCTGGTGCAATAGCGATTAAAAATGAAATTATTGATTCTTCCTTTAAATACCGGCTTTTGGAAGAGGGACTTTTCCTGTTCTCTTTTACAAGCTATAGCCCGGTAGATGCCGAATATGGGCTGATCCCCAATCCGGCGTCTGACTATTGTACGCTGGTTTTTTATTTCACGGAAAAGAGAACGAAGAATCCGTTGTATTTAAAAGTTGATGAGCAATTTTATTCCGGCAACCAGTTTGCGGCATTTTTCAATGGACAAATGAATGCAGAAATTTTTATCAAGGCCAAACAACAGGCATTCGGTATCCAGCTCGAAATTCATAAAAAATGGTTCGCAGAAAATTCAGACCTGGCATCCCTGTTAAAACGCCCGTTATTTGCCGATATTCTAAATTTCCGGGAAAAGGCATTCGTGCAGGCTGAAGCAGAACAATACCAGCAGCAGGTAGAAAATATTTGTTCCGTATTCGATAAGGAAAAGGATGTTTTTCAGAAACTGAAGCTGAAAGCGGGAGTTCATAAGCTGATTTACCTGTTCCTGGAAGAAATTTGCGGTATTCAAAGGCATAAGAAAAGCACCCCGGCCGGGGATCCCGGTGAGTTGGAATTTGCACTCAATTATATGGAAAAGTCATATGGCGCTGATTTCCCCGGTACTGGTTTCCTGGCGGCACAGTGTAAAATGTCTGAAAGTTCCTTTAATAAGAAATTTAAAACCATCTTCCGGCTTACGGCGGCGCAGCATTTCCGGAACCTGAAAATGAAAGAAGCGCTTCGTCTTTTAGAATTGGGATATAATGTAAAAGATGTTTGCTATAAGATCGGCTATCAGGATACTTCGGCATTTGGGCGTAGTTTTAAACAGGTTTATGGAAAAAGCCCGGCATCTTATGTGAAAAAATAGTGTTTCTGCACACTTTTTTACCAGATCTGCATACCGGTTTTGCTGAAATTTGCACTTCAGCAGGTAGCAGATCAGTGTCCTTCGGGGTCGCAGCCAAAACGACTGCTTACCTGCTTTTTCGTTTCAGGCAAGCGCATCCAAAAGCCAGGTTGCGGATGTAAGCAGGTCCCGGGCCTCCGGCAAAAGTGTTATCGCATAAATACGAGAAAGACGATCCTCTATGCTGCCGTTTTTATCAGCAGTACAACAATAAAAACTAAACAAATGCATAAAAGCAGACTCGCTACTTTCGCCATTGGTGCGGCGCTTTGCTGTGCCGGCGCATCCTGCCATAACAACGGCACCCATTCCCGGTTGATCCGCGAGCATTTTATCGAAACGCAATTCGTAGACAGCTCTGTAAAGCCTGGTGATGACTTTTACCGGTTTGCGAATGGCAAATGGTCAGACACCGCCAAAATTCCGCCGGATTATCCCGTTGCGGGAAGTGGTTTGGATGTGCATCGCGGAATACAGCAAAAATTAAAAACGCTTTTGGAAGACGCGTCAAAGAACGGCGCCGGTGCAGGGAGCATTGAGCAAAAAGTGGGCGATTTTTATACCTCCGGTATGGATACGGTCCTTATCAACAACCGGGGTTACGAACCTGTGAACCCTTTACTGGCACAGATCGATGCCATTACGGATATACCGTCCCTGATGAAGTTGGTAGCAGCAGAGGAAAAAAACGGGAACCAGACCCTTATCGGCTTTAGTGTTGATGCGGACCAGGGAAACAGCCGGATGAATATCGGGTTGCTGCTGCAGGCCGGTATTGGTCTGCCGGAGAGGGATTATTATTTTCGGACAGACAGCGCTACTGTTGCAGTTCAGAATGCCTATAAGAATTATCTCAGTACCCTTTTTCGCCTGACCGGTACGGACAGTATTAATGCCGTAAAAAACACCGGCACCGTGTACCAGGTAGAAAAAGATATGGCCGCCTCCCATAAAACGGCAGTGGAGCTGCGCAACGTGAAAGCCAATTACAACAAGGTAGCATTTGCCAAAATCGATAAAGAACAACCCAATATCGGCTGGACGGCATTTTTCCGGAACATAGGAGGGCGCGCTGATTCTGTAGATATGGAGCAGGCCGGCTATTACACCCGGCTGAATACACTTTTACAAACCGTTTCTATACCAAACTGGAAATTATATTTACGGGCGCATATCCTAAAAAATTATGCGGGCTACCTGAGCCAGCCTTTCCAGGATGCTGCATTCAGCTATCGTAAAGATCTGACCGGCCAGCAGGTACAGCAGGCGCGTTGGGAGCGTATTTGCGGTGTAACGGACAAAAAGCTGGGCGAGGCATTGGGGCAATTATATGTAAAAAAGTATTTTCCACCGGAAGCCAGGCAAAGAATGGATGTGTTGATCGATAACCTTATAGAAGCATTTGCCGCGCGTATTCAAAAGCTGGACTGGATGAGTGATTCTACCAAAATAGTTGCAGCAGAAAAACTCAAAGCTATCCGCCGGAAGATCGGTTATCCCGACAAATGGCGTGATTATAGTAGGGTGCACATCGATCGGTCAAAGTATTTTGAGAATATAGTGGCAGCCAGCCGGAACAATTTTGACTTTCAGCTGTCCCAGCTGGGCAGGCAGGTAGATGAATCGCTCTGGTTCATGACACCGCCAACGCTGAATGCATATTATGATCCCACGAGAAACGATATTAATTTTCCCGCCGGTATTCTGCAGTTTCCTTTTTTTGACAAAGATGCAGACGATGCGATGAACTATGGCGGAATAGGTGCAGTGATCGGGCACGAAATAACACATGGATTTGACGACCAGGGTGCGCAATATGACAAAACAGGCAATATACATGATTGGTGGACAAAACAGGATAAAGCAAAATTTGATGAAAAGGTAAAACAAATACAACAGTTATATGATGGCTTTGTGGTACTGGATTCCCTGCATCTCAACGGCAAGCTGACATCGGGCGAAAATATAGCAGACTTTGGTGGGATCGCCATTGCCTATGATGCCTTTAAAATGACCCAACAGGGGCAAACTGATTCAAAAATTGATGGCTTCACATCCGACCAGCGTTTTTTCCTGGCTTATGCACAGGCGTGGAGAAGCAAATATACAGATGCGATTATGCGGATGCTGGTGCATACGGACCCACACTCCACGCCTGATTGGCGTGTACTTGGTCCCCTGATGAACTTTGAGCCGTTTTATAAGGCGTTCAGCGTGCAGCCAGGTAACAGGATGTACCGGGAGCCAAAGGACAGGATAAAGATCTGGTGATCAATCAGGGGAGCAGCGGCCTTAACGACACTGCGGAAATGTTGGTCCTGGCGGCGGCCAGCGGAACCGGCGGAAGCGATTAACTTTGCCCCACAATAAATAAAAATTATGGGCAAAATTATCTTTGACAGCGGCATATCCCTTGATGGCTTTTTCGCAGGTGATAACAGGAGTCCCAACAACCCGATGGGTGGCGTTTCCGGGAAGATCCACGGCTGGATGTTTAAACAAAAAGCTTTTTGGAAGCATATTAAAATGGAGGGGGGCGAGGAATACGGTGCAGACAGTACCATAATTGATGAGGTATTTGCAAGAACCGGCGCCTACATCATGGGAAAACGCATGTTTGAGGAGGGCGAAGTTCACTGGGCAGAAGATCTGTACGAAGCAGATGTATATGTACTGACCCATGAAAAACGCGAGCCCTGGGTTCAAAAAGGGTCTACTACTTTTTATTTTATCAATGATGGTATACAGCATGCATTGGAAAAAGCAAAACAATCCGCCGGGGGGAAGGATATAAGAATACAGGGCGGTGCGGATACAATTCAGCAGTTTCTTAATGCGGGTCTTGTTGACGAATTCCTGGTTCATATTGCGCCTGTTTTTTTGGGAAGCGGTATCCGGCTGTTTGACGGCATTGATAAAGACAAATACGATATTCAGGTGATAGAGGTGATACCATCAAACCTGACAACTCATTTGAGATACAGGTTGACGAAGAAATAAATAGCCCCTGACCGGGTAAAAGCCGCAGCCGGCTTAATTTAGGGCAACGGGCGTGAAAGACTGCACTATTCTTTATTTTGATGTAGATTCGCCGCCGGATAGCTATAAAGATACCCGCATTGCGTTTACGATGAACCCGGATGGGCGCATTAAAGCGGCCTTCGCTGCTGCTTTGGGACGATGCAGGAGAGCTCAGATCCGAACGGGTTATTGATTCCGGAAGCGTGTTATAAAATAAAAACAGGATGCAACAAAAAAGAACCACTGCGGGCATTTGCCTGATCGCTTTTTTATCCGTTTATGCCCAGTGCAATAAAGCCGGTAACCCCGGTGGCAGGGAGCCTCAACCGGCTCCGGGTAATGCAACTGTCTGGGTAACCAAAGCCGATTCCTCGGTATTGCTAAAGAAAAGCAATACGGTCCGCTTCCTAAAGGGAACAGCCGGGGGAACGGTTATTGAGGTAGACCATACCCGTTCCTTCCAGGAAATTGATGGCTTCGGCTATACATTAACAGGGGGCAGCGCGATGCTCATTAACCGGCTGGATGCATCCGGAAGAACCGCCCTGTTGCGGGAATTGTTTGGGAACGGCGAAAACAGTATCGGTGTTAGTTACCTGCGGATAAGCGTGGGTGCTTCGGATCTGGATCCCGCGGTGTTCAGTTATAACGATCTGCCGGCCGGGCAAACGGATCCTGAACAGGAAAAGTTCAGCATCGCCCCGGATAAGGCCAACCTGGTACCGGTGCTCAAAGAGATCCTGGTCATCAATCCCAAAATAAAGATACTGGCTTCGCCCTGGAGCCCGCCGGCGTGGATGAAAGACAACGGCGCCACCAGGGGCGGCAGCCTGAAACCGGAATACTATGCCTCCTACGCCCGGTATTTGATAAAATATATCCGGGCAATGAAGGCCGAGGGCATTACCATTGATGCGCTCACACCCCAGAACGAACCCCTGCATCCGGGTAATAACCCAAGCCTGCTGATGCTGGCGGCGCAACAGCGGGATTTTATAAAAAACCAGCTGGGACCAGCGTTTAAGGCCGCCGGTATCCATACAAAGATCGTCGTATATGATCATAACCTCGACCGGCCCGATTATCCCATTACGATCCTGGATGATCCGGGGGCAAAGCAATATATAGACGGGTCAGCCTTTCACCTCTATGCGGGGAATGTAAGCGCCATGAGCCAGGTGCATGACGCCCATCCGGACAGGAACCTGTACTTTACCGAGCAGTGGACCGGCTCAAAGGGGGCCTTTAGCGGCGACCTGAAATGGCATATAAAAAACGTGATCATCGGCACTATCAGGAACTGGAGCCGTATAGCACTGGAATGGAACCTGGCCAGTGATCCGGGTTATAATCCGCACACCCCCGGGGGATGTACGCAGTGTAAAGGTGCGCTGACCCTTGATGGCAATTCTGTGAACCGGAACGTAGCCTATTATATCATTGCACATGCATCAAAATTTGTGCCTGCAGGGTCCCGGCGGATCTACAGCAGCGAGGCTGCCGGTCTTTCTAACGTAGCGTTTGTAACAGCGGCGGGCAGGAAAGTATTGATCGTTTTAAATGAGCAGGATAACGAGCAGCCCTTTCATATCAATTGCTCCGGCCGGAATGCGGGGTATACGATACCTGCGAATGCAGTAGTTACAATTGTCTGGTAGGACCGGTAGCAGCGTTTCGCTCTTTACAGGGATATCGGCAGTAATAATACGAAGGCCCGGATTCATACAGCTGCCTGCAAAGAATATTTCCGCCAGGGAGGAGCCGGGGATGAAACGGACCTGTAATTCCCCTTTTGCAAAAGATTGCCGACGCGTTATTGAAAGATCGGGAAAACAATCTCATTACCAGGTACCGGAGGCAAGGTTAGTGCTTGATAGCAGGGATGATGAAAAGAACAGGGGAGCTATGGAAGCCGGTCGTTGCTGCGGGGAACCTGTTGGTGGCAGCCCGGAAAAATAAACAGTAACTGCAACCCCTGGCTAAGCTTCACCAGGGTATTGTTCGATGAGCATAATCAAAGCGGGATATGACAGTAATCATTAGTAAAGCGAGGCTTAATGGTAAATTTGCCTTGCAGTCTGGAAGTTTCAGGAACCCTGATGGTTGAAAACAGCACTGCGATCAATAAAAACTCAGCAAATGTTAGGTGAATTAACCGGAACGGCCATCGCTAATATCCTTCAAAGCCAGGTGACCGGCAGGCTTGCCTGTACCGATGGCGACCAGCCGTATATTACGCCCGTAACTTACGCATATGACGGCAATTACATTTACGGGCAAACAAATGAGGGCAAAAAACTGGATATCCTTCGCAGGAATCCAAAAGTATGTTTCGAGGTAGATGTAATGACGGATATGCGCAACTGGCGGAGCGTGATCGTTTTCGGGCTCTTTGAAGAGCTGGAGGGAGCGGAGGCAACAGCGGCAAGGGAGCTCCTTTTCGACCGGGTATACCCTCTGTCTACCAGCAGTACGATTCATCCGCACGAGCATGAAGTGTCAGGAACAATAGACGATGGCACGCGGATCAAAACCGCCCTGTACCGGGTTAAGATACTGGAGGTAACAGGACGGTTTGAAAAATAACAGGTGTTTATCTGAACTTATATCCGCAGCGTTGCGGATAAAATGCACGCTTCCTCTAAGCTTCCCGTTTGTAACTTCCGCCGGGCCGTTAAAGCAGATGGATATAGTTGCCAGGGTGGTACAACAGGTTTTGAGCTCGTCTTTTATATCAGGTTTGTACTGTATCAACGTTCAGCATCACGACTTCCGGGCCGGGAAATAGGCCGCAGTTGTTGTACGGCTGAGCGTTTCCCGTTTCCCGGTACTACGGGGTATTTGCGTATATGGCAAAGCAAGTCTGCTGCGAGTTTCAGATATAGCCCGGGCAGGAAAGCCCGTATCAATTTCCGGGTACAAAAAAAAATTGTGGTATTTAAAATATATCGTAATATTGCGATTGATAAAGGAGTGACATGGGGACAACAAAAGCAGATCTATTTAGCAAACAGCAAAATGATATCGCCAATATGGCTAAAGCGTTGGCGCATCCGGCCCGTATTGCCATATTGCAATACCTGGTAAAGAAGAACGCCTGCGTTTGCGGAGATCTGGTTGAGGAGCTGGGATTAGCACAGGCCACCACTTCTCAGCATCTGAAGGAGTTAAAAACCGCCGGTATTATCCAGGGAACGATTGAAGGGGTATCTGTTTGCTATTGCATCAACCCGGAAATCTGGAAGCAATACCGGGAGCTTTTTCGCAGCTTTTTTAAAGAGGTTTCATTAGACGGGAATCGCTGCTGTTAAAATTTTTTGATAAAATCAATCGTAATATTACAATAAATAAAAATGAAAAAGATGGCTACTGATGCACAAATAAAAGAAATGGTCCGTCAAAAATACGGTGAAATTGCCTCACAGGATAGGGATACGAACGCCGCTTCCTGTTGTGGCTCCGGGTGCTGTTCAGACGAAGTGTATAACATCATGAGTGATGATTATACCAACCTCGATGGTTATACACCCGATGCCGACCTTGGGTTGGGTTGCGGCCTTCCCACGCAGTTTGCAAAGATCCGGAAAGGCGACCTCGTGATCGACCTGGGCAGCGGAGCTGGTAATGACTGCTTTGTAGCCCGGCACGAGACCGGCGAAACCGGCAAGGTTATCGGGATCGACTTCACACCCGCGATGATTGAGAAAGCACGGATGAATGCTGAAAAACTGGGTTTTAATAATGTGGAATTCCGCCAGGGCGATATTGAGCACATGCCTGTGACTTCCGGTATTGCTGACGTTGTGGTAAGCAATTGTGTGTTAAACCTCGTGCCCGGTAAGGCGGGTGTATTCAAAGAAATTTTCAGGGTCTTAAAGCCCGGCGGCCACTTCAGCATCTCGGATATTGTGCTGGAAGGAACGCTTCCCCAGGATATTCAGCAGGCTGCTGAAATGTATGCCGGCTGCGTATCCGGCGCCATTCAAAAACAGGAGTACCTCGGGCTTATTCATAATAGTGGATTCGCCGGCCTTACGATTCAAAAAGAAAAATCCATAACGATACCGGACGATATATTGTCGGCCTATCTTTCGCCGGAGGCAATCAGCCGGTTCAGGGAAAGTAATACCGGTATCTATAGCATTACCGTATACGCGGAAAAACCCATGCAGGCTTGTTGTGCTCCCGGTTGTTGTGATTAAAAAATACGATATAAAAATGAAAAAAATTTTAGTGCTTTGTACCGGCAACAGCTGCCGCAGCCAGATCGCGGAAGGATATCTGAAACATTTCGCCGCAGGCAAAGCGGAAGTTTATAGTGCAGGGGTAGTAACCCATGGCGTAAACCCGTATGCCGTTGCCACCATGAAAGAAGACGGTATCGATATTTCCGGGCATACTTCCAATAACATTACCGAGTATACGGATATCGACTTTGATTACGTAATAACAGTATGTGATCATGCGAAAGAACGTTGTCCCTGGTTCCCGCCGGGTGCGCAAAAGTTCCATTACGATTTTCCGGATCCGGCAAAGGCTACCGGTACGGAACCTGAGATCAGGGAGCAGTTCCGGGCAGTACGGGAGCAAATCAAAACCTACTGCCGTAATTTTATTCAGCAACACTTATCCTGACTATGTCTGTCAATAATTGCATTCCGGCCCACAAACGGAAACAGCTTGGATTTTTAGAGCCTGTTTAAATTTTATTGATGGAATTTATTATGAAGCTATTTTGGAGCGAAACAAGGAAAATTTTGCAGGCATAGTAGGCCACTATGGCGAAAAATTTAACGCAGTTGCAGCCCAAAACAGCCATAATAAAGCCATTGAATGAATTTTAAACAGGCTCTTAGACCGGTACCTTACACTATGGATCTTCCTCGCCATGGCGGCAGGGGTAGGCATTGGCTATTTTATACCGGGCGCACCGGAGTTTGTAAACTCATTTTCATCCGGTACAACGAATGTTCCGCTGGCGATAGGATTGATCCTGATGATGTACCCGCCTCTGGCCAAAGTGCGCTACGGGGAGATGGGGAAGGTTTTTGCAAACACAAAGGTCTTGGGGGCCTCATTGTTGCTGAACTGGGTCATTGGCCCGGTGCTGATGTTTTTGCTGGCTCTTTTATTTTTGCGCGGGTACCCGGAGTATATGGTGGGACTGATTTTAATAGGCATTGCCCGTTGCATTGCCATGGTGATCGTTTGGAATGAATTGGCAGCGGGCAACCGGGAGTATGCGGCGGGACTGGTTGGACTGAACAGCATTTTCCAGGTACTCTTGTATAGTGTTTATGCCTATGTCTTTATCACTGTATTGCCCCCGCTGTTCGGTTACAAGGGACTGGAGGTTCCTGTTAGTATGGAGCAGGTAGCAAAAAGCGTGGCTATCTACCTCGGTATCCCATTTGCAATGGGCGTTATCAGTCGTTATGCACTGTTAAGATGGAAAGGACTGCAGTGGTATGAGCAAAAATTTATTCCTTTTATTTCACCGGTCACCCTTATTGCGTTGCTTTTTACGATTGTGATTATGTTTAGCCTGAAGGGAAAGCTGATGGTGCAAATACCATTTGATGTATTACGCATTGCCCTGCCGTTGGTTATTTACTTTGTCATAATGTTCCTGGTGAGTTTTTTTATCGGCAGGGTATTGGGTGCGGACTATTCTAAAAATGCTGCTGTTTCTTTTACTGCTGCGGGAAACAATTTTGAGCTGGCAATTGCAGTAGCGATCGGTGTATTTGGTATTAATTCAGGCCAGGCATTCGCAGGTGTAATAGGGCCTTTGGTTGAAGTGCCTGCCCTGATAATGCTGGTCCGGGTTAGCCTTTGGCTTAAAAGGCGATACGATGCTTTACCGGGCGACTGATCCGGCCCGGAGATCGGGTGTCGTGATTTTTATGATCTGGTTATGATCACTCTTTTCCTGCCCCCGGAACTGAAATGCCTGGTACCGCTTGCTTCTGAAAAGCCGTCAAATGCCGGACTTTCCCGGGTGCTACAGGGGTGAATCGTAATGGTGAGCCTGAATGTACATGTATTTATTGTCGCACCGGCTGTTCCGGAAATAATCAGCAATCTAACGGGCAATAAACAGGGGCGCAATTTGTTCCCCGATGAGCTGCCCCGAAAAACTCTTCTGAAGGAAATTGGAAACGGCCGATCGCCCGAAGGAACCGGTTATTATAACCGGGTTTTTGTGGCATGCGATCCAGGTGGTAAAGAGCTGATCGGGATCCCCATGCAGTTGCTGAATTTCGGCATCTGTAAAATGTGCGTTAACATATTCTTCCAGTAGTTCCAGATCGGGGATCTCAGCGCGGTCTTCGTTTTTAATATACACAAAGCAGGTGGGTAAATGCAGGTGCCAGGGAAATATGCTGCAAAATGCCGCCAGCGCATGCATGCATTCCGGGGAACCATCATAGGCCCCGATGATCTGTTCAATACGGGTCGCTTTTTCGGGAACAGCCCATACCGGGCAGCCGACCCAGCGAAGCAATTCCAGCATATATGTATTAGGTTGTTGCGCATCAATATTATGGCAAAGCATTTTCTGGCTGATGATTAGAAGATCGGCAAACCTGCTTTCCTTTTCCCAGAATGCCCGGCTCCAGGAAAAACCGCTATGTTCTTTAGCAAGATACCGGATCTGATTGGTTTTGCATTGGTTGATGAAACGCTCCACTACCTGGGGCGGAATGCCCCTTTCGGTATCCTGCAGCCCGGGATCATTGTTTAAAGGGTAACCGGCATAGAGCAGCTCCTTTATTTCCAGAGTGGAAAAAAAGAGGCCCTTTACAAACAGCGGCTCATGTTGCTGCAGCTGTTTAATAAACTCAAAGGCCTCATGCGAATAATTATCGCCATCACAAACAAAAAGTACTTTTTTCATCGGGCGGTCATTCTTTAATATTTATACCCCGGTATTGTTTAAAATTACTTTCAGCGCTTTTTGAGCGGATGCATGCTCAAAGGTGTTGTATGCGCTCATGATATCATCCAGCCTGAAGTAATGGGTAATGAGCTTTTTGGCGTCAATTTTTTTTGCGGTTACCGTCTTTAACAGCATAGGGGTGGTTACCGTATCTACAAGCCTTGTGGTGATGGTGATATTCCTGGACCACAGTCTTTCCAGGTGCAGATCCACACTTTTTCCATGTACGCCTATATTGGCGATCGTGCCCCCCGGCGCAATAATTGCTTCACAGAGTCCAAATGTTGCCGGTATGCCAACCGCTTCAATGGCAGTGTCTACACCGGTGTTAGCCGTAAGGGCCATGATTTTTTCCACCCCGTTTTCCCGCTGGTTGTTGATAATATGCGTGGCCCCGAACTGGCTGGCAACAGAAAGCCGGTTGTCGTCCGGATCTATCATGATAATGGCCGATGGTGTATAGAACTGGGCCGTCAGAAGTGCTGCCAGTCCTATGGGACCTGCGCCTGCAATAGCTATTGTGCTGCCGGGTTGCACTTTCCCGTTCAGAACGCCGCATTCAAAACCGGTGGGCAGTATATCGCTTAGCATGACGAGGGCATCTTCATCGCTTCCTTCGGGAATGGGATACAGGCTCGAATCTGCGTAGGGGATCCTGACATATTCTGCCTGTGTACCATCAATTAAATGCCCCAGTATCCATCCCCCGTTAATGCAATGGGAATACATGCCCCGTTTACAGTAGCTGCATTTGCTGCAGGAAGTGATGCAGGAGATCAGCACCCGGTCGCCTTTCCTGAAATTGCCGACAGCCGCTCCGGCTTCTTCGACAATACCAACGCCTTCATGGCCGAGTATACGCCCTTTTGCAACTTCCGGTACATCGCCCTTTAAAATGTGGAGATCGGTTCCGCAGATCGTGGTTTTCGAGATGCGCACAATTACATCTGTGGGCTGAAGAATAACCGGTTTGGGTTTTTCTTCCCATGATTTATTGCCGGGGCCATGATATACTAATGCTTTCATTTTTTTTTCTGCAATCTAATAGCATTTGGGAAGTATGGCTATGATGGCCATCAACGCGTGCAGTGATTGACATCATCTTTATTACAGCACGTTTTGCGGGGGGCTTGTAGCGTGCGGGCTCCTGTCATTAGCAACCGGCGGAATATTTTGATGCCAGTCAGTATCGAAAGTGATGATCATCATTGATTTTACACTGTGCCGGGGGATACATTTGGATCATAAGCACAATTATGATCAAGGTATTAATAGCTTCTGAAGGTACAGTCATTAGCCCAACGGTTTTTGAGTTTGTAAAGCAAATGAACGGGCAGATGCCGGTTTTGCTTTCAGGATTATTTTTACCGGCGTCTCATTTTACGGATCTGCTGACCCATAACGCTTGCCCGGCACAGGATCTTCCGTGTGATGAGAAAATGCACAGGGGGCTGGTTGAGCTTGTTTATGAATTTATAGGTTTTTGCAAAAAAAACAACATCTGTTACACCCTCTATTCAGATGGCGGCCGGTTTGAGCTGCCGGAGCTGCAGTATGAAACCCGGTATGCGGATTTGCTTCTGATCGGGGAAGAGCTGCTGAAAATTGCGGATACAGGCAGCTGGTGCGGATCCTGTCTGGCAGACCTGATCCGCGACAGTGAGTGCCCGATCGTTATCATTCCGCAAACGTATACGGCTCCAACGAAGAATATTATTGCTTTTGACGGAAGTGCGGCTTCGGTTTATGCACTGAAACAGTTTTCATACCTGTTGCCCGGTTTTGCGACTAATGAAACATTGTTTATGGCGGTTGAAAACAATATCGCTGAGGACGCTTCCGCACTCAATGAAAAGCAGCTCACTGAATTGGCCAAAAGCCATTATCCCTCCTATAGAATAGAAACGGAGGGTGGTAGTATCCTGAGGTATTTTTCCGGAGAAATGAATGAAGCAGGAACATTGATCATTGCCGGTTCGTATGGAACACTCCCGGGCTTCAACGTGGGATGTACCAACCTTGCACCAGACATTCAATGTCAGGGCGCGCCATTATTTATTACCTCTTACTAAGTTGCGGAGGTCGGGATTTAAAATCGGAATTATGAAAAAAATAATATTTATTACAAATGGCTGTTCTTTGGATTGCGATGCGCTGGACGTTGCCTGCTACATTGCCGGGAACGCCAGGGCGTCGATAAAGGGCTTGTTTTTTGAAGCTGCTGATGCCGCAGGTGATGCCGTGTTATCCGGTTTGGATCCTGCTCCGTGCGGCGACATCCTGGGCGAGCCGGATACGATCGGTTTTGAAACTGCTACCGAAACCCGGGCGCTGAATATCCAGCGTTTCCGGACGCTTTGTGAAAAACGAAATATTGTCTGTACCATTCATTGTATGGGGGAGTATGATATTGCTGAAGCGTTGATCGAAAGCCGGTTCGCGGACCTTATTGTAGCCGGCGAAAAAACGGCTGCTTCGGATGCGCAGGGGCGTTTTCCGGCTCCGCTTTTAAAAGCGCTGTTGCAGAAAGCAGAATGCCCGGTGATCATCGCATCTGAACGGATCAGTCATATTGATGAAGTGGTTTTTGCGTATGACGGTTCTGCCTCTTCTGTATTTGCCATCCGGCAGTTTGCCTATTTATTGCCTTTTTTTGACAACAGGCGTATGATTGTTGTTCAGGTAGGGGATATCCCGGAAGTGTCTTATAAACAGCAGGTAAGTGAGTTGTTAAAAGGCTATTATTCGCAGATAGGGTATGAGGTTGTCCATGGTAAGGACCCCGCATTCGAATTGTTCAATTTTTTAAAAAGGAGGGATCATTGTTTTATTGTGATGGGGGCCTATGGTCGTGCCTATCTGTCCCGGCTATTTAAGGACAGTACCGCGGAGCCGCTGATACAACTGATGAAACAGCCGGTTTTTATTACGCATCATTAGAGCGGCCCCGGTAAGATCTGGCCCGGGAGCTATCTGTTTGTTTTTGGTTGATCATTCCATAGTATTTAATAAACAATGTAGTATGAAAACGATTATCGCAGCTACTAATTTTTCAGCAACAGCCAACCACGCTGTTGCGTTTGCAGCGGACCTGGCGCAGCTACTGAAAGCCCGCCTCATCATCTTCAATGCAGTGGATATCCTGCCGGTGACCACCGATGTGCAGGTGCCCCTGGATTTTTATGAGGTGGCCGAAGAACAGGCAGATGCCTTGCTGACGGACCTCGTGCTGGAAATGAAAAAGCGGACGAAGAACGAGATCGTAATAGAGGCGCTTTACAAGGTAGGAACGGTAGTGAATCAGTTGGAATTATTGTGTGGTGAGGAAGAGCCGGTCGCCGTTTTTATAGCGTCTGAGTTTGTTACGGCGTTTGAGCGGATCCTATGGGGCACGCATTCCATTCCCATTGCCAAACGTAGCTCCTGCCCGGTGGTTGTAGTGCCGGCAACGGCTACGCTGACTGATTTTAAGAAGATCGGTATAGCGATCGACCTGGAAGGTGATGACCCTGTTCCGTGGGCGGTTTTGCGCGATTGGCTGCGGCAGTTTCGTGCAGAGATTGATATTGTTGCAGTATCGCCCAACGCGGAACTCTCCCCAAGGGAAGTACCCCTGACCATCGATGTACAGGAACAACTGGACAGTTTTAAGCCGCATTATCGTTTTCTGGCCAATGATCATGTGGAAGAGGGTATAAGGGAATATGTGGCTGAACAAAAGCCGGACCTGCTGATTATGTTTGTTCAGCGGCACGGTTTTTTTCATAAAAGCGTAACAAAGTCTTTTATCTTATCACCTCCGGTCCCGGTGCTGTTTATGTCTCCAAAGGTTAAATAAAAAAATAAAATGCTGCTTACTGATTGTTTTAGGTTCGGGAGGTATACCGGTAGGCAAAAAAAATGGGGATGAAATATATCATGGATTTTTCTGAGATCGGGATTGCCGACATTGGTATCGTGGGAGGTAAAAATGCTTCTTTAGGAGAACTGTATAATAACCTGTCTGCGCTGGGGATAAATGTGCCCGGCGGATTTGCCGTCACAGCCGATGCGTTCCGTTTTTTTATACGGGAGAATCAGCTGGCATACCCGCTGAAGCAGCTGTTGGCAAAGCTCGGTAACGCTGCCTGCGATAACCTGGCAGATGTTGGAAAGGCCTGCAGGGGGGTATTGCTGGCAGCGAATCTTCCCCCAGCTCTTGAAGAAGCGTTATTGCAGGCCTACCGGGCAATGAATGCGGAGGGTGTTACATCCGTTGCCGTAAGAAGCAGTGCCACGGCGGAAGACCTCCCTGGCGCAAGCTTTGCCGGGTTGCATGAATCCTTTCTGAATATACAGGGCGAGCAGGCACTGCTGCAGGCTGTTACGAAATGTTTCGCGTCTCTTTATACAGACAGGGCTATAAAATACCGTATTGAGAATGGCTTTGCCCATGACCAGGTAGCCTTATCCGTTGGAATCCAAAAAATGGTCCGGTCCGACAGGTCCTGCTCCGGTGTTTGCTTTACCCTGGAGCCAGAGACGGGCTTTCCGGGAGTGGTCCATATTTCAGGGGTATGGGGACTGGGAGAAAATATGGTTCAGGGTACCGTAACACCGGATGAGTTCCTGGTATTTAAGCCAACACTAAAGGCAGGCAGGTATGCCATTCTGCAAAAGGTGCTGGGCAGTAAAGAAAAATGGATGCGGTTTAGTGAAGACAAAAGCGGCGCCGGGGTTATTAATACGGATACGCCGGAGGAGATGCAGCACAGGCTTATTCTGAACGATGATGCCATTCAGCAACTGGCACGCTGGTCGGTGGCCATCGAAGATCATTATAAAAGACCGATGGATATAGAATGGGCCAGGGACGGGCTTACCAATGATCTATTTATATTACAGGCAAGGCCGGAGACCGTTCACAGCAAAAAGAAAGATCCTGTTTTTAGCATCTACCGCTTAAAAGGCAGCTATCCGATCATCACAAAAGGTACGGCTGTAGGCGGCAGGATCGTTTCCGGCATTGCCCGTATACTGACCACGCCGGAGGAAGCAACACAGTTACAGACCGGGGATATCCTGGTCACTACGCTCACCAGTCCGGATTGGGATCCGTTCTTAAAAAAAGCAGGAGGCATTATCACCGATAAAGGCGGCCGTACCAGCCATGCTTCAATAATAGCCCGGGAAATGGGAACGCCTGCTGTGGTAGGCTGTGGAGATGCTACGCGGAAAATCAGGAACGGGATGCCGGTCACCATTAGCTGCGCAGAAGGAAAAGAAGGCTATATATATGCGGGACGGGCAGAGTGGACAGAGGAAATAATACAACCGGGCAACATACGGATGCCTGCAGTAACCGCGCCGATGTTGATCATAAGCGATCCGGGAAAAGCATTCCTATGGTCAAGCTATCCTAATAAAGGAGTGGGGCTGTTACGCATGGAATTTATTATCAGCAATGTGATCCGTATTCATCCTATGGCCCTGGTGCAGTATGAAACACTGCAGGATATTACGGCCAGGGAGCAAATTGAGCAACTGACCATCGGGTATGTAGATAAACGTCAATATTTTATTGAAAAATTAGCGCAGGCTGTGGCAACGATAGCCGCTGCATTTTACCCAAGGGAAGTGGTTGTGCGGATGAGCGATTTTAAAACCAACGAATATGCGCATTTGCTGGGCGGTAGTGCGTTTGAGCCCCGGGAGGAAAACCCAATGCTGGGTTTTCGCGGCGCATCACGCTATTATCATCCCTTATATAGAGCAGGTTTTGGTCTTGAGTGTGCGGCAATGAAAAAAGTAAGGGATGAAATGGGCCTGGTCAATGTTAGGCTCATGATCCCGTTTTGCAGAACCGTGGAAGAAGGCCGCAAAGTAGTAGCTGTGATGAGGGAGGAAGGACTCATCCAGGGAGCGAACGGATTGGAACTATATATGATGGCGGAGATTCCGTCCAATGTGTTGCTGGCTACTGAGTTTGCACAGGTCTTTGACGGGTTTTCGATCGGCTCCAACGATCTCACTCAGCTGGTGCTGGGTGTAGACCGGGATTCGGGTATCGTTGCCTCCCTGTTTTCTGAAAGAGACCCTGCAGCAATGAAGATGATCGCAGATATGATCGCCCATGCAAAGAAGCAGGGAAAGAGAATCGGCCTTTGTGGTCAGCGCCCCAGTGATGATCCGGCCTTTGCCGAATTCCTGGTTGAGGCAGGGATTGACAGTATCTCCTTTAATCCCGATGCCTTGTTAAATGGTATTGCCAATATGGTTCAGGCAGAGCAGAAGCTGCTGCCCTGAGCAATGGCGGCAGTCATGATCATAACTGACCCGGGTCATTGTAATGCCGCTGCCGCGTACTCTATCTTTATTAAACTGCTACAGGGTGTAATTTCTAAAATAGAACTGAAAATAAATTTTAATTTTAAAAAACAAGGAGGCTGTTATGTCTAAACAATCACTGATCAATTTGAAAGAAGCTTTCCCCGGGGTTATCGATGACTTTTTTACTCCCTGGAGCGACTGGCTCAGAAGAAATAACTTTTTCAATCACGACACTGTGCCCGCACTCAATGTTTCTGATGAAAAAGATCAGTATAAGGTAACTGTGGCGGCACCCGGATTGGAAAAGGGCGACTTTGATATTGACGTGGATGATAATGTGCTTACCATCAGCGCCAGTTCTGAAAAGGAACACGAGGAAAATGAAAAGAAGTACCGCCGCAAAGAATATAGCTATTCCAGCTTTTCCCGTACACTCACGCTTCCGCAGGATGTAAAGACGGATGCCATCGAAGCCTACTATGATAAAGGTATCCTTACGCTGGAATTGCCCAAGAACAATGACGGAGAAGCACGGGTAGAAAAGAAAGTAGCAGTAAAATAATCCTCCGATGCTTCTGCCGGGTTATTGTACTCCTCCGGTATTGAAACGGCAGCCGGCAACAGGAGGGCTGTATGGGGGGCTAAAAACTTCTGTTTTTATGCCGGGCCGGATCCGCGAAATTTGTTCCCGCATCCCGGTGGTTTCCTTGTTCTGAAAACCGGAACCGGTTTGGAACAGCGGGCGGTTATAAACGGCTTTTAGTTCCCCATTACCGTGTAACAGCATTCTATTCTGGGATACAATATGAGCGGCGTTTGGCAGGAGTGGCCCTGCCGCTTCAGGGGTCCATCCGGAAATTGAGTTCAAAGGTGGTTCCTGTATCCAGCCGGCTGTTGCAGGTGATGGTGCCATTTAGCAATTCGACATATTTGCTTACAATATGAAGCCCAAGCCCCGTTCCCTGGATATTCGTTGCATTTGCCGCACGGAAAAACCGCTCAAACAAATGGAGCTGATCGTCCTGTGATATGCCAATACCCTGGTCTGCAACTGATATTTTGAGATGCTCCGGCGTCCGGACACTCCGGAGTTCAATAACACTGCCTTCGGGAGAGAACTTGATGGCGTTGGAAAGCAGGTTTAGCAGGATGTGTTTCACCAGCGAAGGGTCCAGCTCAATTTCTAATACACCCTCATGCCGGTAGTGTATTTGCTGGTCTTTCTTCAGTAAGCCATGCAGCTCGTTGGTGATCTGCTGCAGGTGCTGCTTAATATCAAAGACCGTTTTCCGTAACTGGATTTTCCCTTCTTCGATCTTTCCAACCGAAAGAAAGTCGTTTAAAATATCAGTTAACATATTTACAGCAGAAACGATGCGCTGTATATGTTTATCTCTCCGGTGCTGGTCCTCCTTCTCCGCATATTTAGAGATCAGATAGGCTGATGACAGCACCGTGCTGAGCGGCGTTCTGAATTCATGGGAAGCAATGGAAACAAACCGTGACTTCAGTTCACTCAGCTCTTTTTCCTTCTGCAGTGCAACAAGCAGATCGGTTTCAGCCTTCTTCCGCTTAGAGATATCCATAGCAATCATCAGGTATCCTTCGATCACCCCCTGGGCATTACGCATTGCGGTAAAGGTTTGCGAAACGGGGAATTGACTGTCATCTTTTCTTTTATAATATACTTCTACTTCATTGGATGTTCTGCTGCCGGCTTTATCAACCAGGCTGGCAAAAGATATTTCGGCTTCATTCAGGAAGATGGTTGGCGTTTCTTTGGTGATTAATTCATTGCTGCTGTAGAGCAGCAGTCTTTCGGCAGCCGGGTTGATCATGTTGATGATGCCGGCATTGTCTGTTACAATAATTATGGCGGCGGCATGGTTCCATATATTTTTTAGAAATATATTGATCCGGTTCAGTTCCGTGTCTTTGGCTTCGGTTTCTGCAATAAGTGCGGCTAATTGTTTTACGGTACTTTTAAGCGTTACCGTTCGTTCTTCCACTTTTTGCTCCAGTGCTTCATTGAGTTGCTGCAGTGCCTGTTCCGCTTCCTTTCTTTTAGAAATATCATTTAGGAAGGCGATCACATGTTTGCCCTGCTCGGTCGGGTAACTGCCCAGGCTAACCTCCACCGGGAATTCCGTTCCGTTTTTCCGGGTTGCGTATAGATCCAAACCCAGCCCCATGGGCCTGTTTTTGGGATGCTCATTGTAATGATGAACATGGGTGACATGTCGCTTATGATAGCGCTCGGGGATCAGCTTTTCGATCTTTTGCCCAAGCAATTCTTTTTCCGAATAGCCAAACTGTTTAAGAAGAAAAGGGTTTGCCAATACAATGGTGCCCTGTTCATTTGCTACCATTATACCGAGCGATGCATTGGTGAACAGAACGTCGAAACCAATGCCGGTATCCTTATTCATGACTGTTGATTTGGTAAGTTGAAGGTACTAATTATTTTTGGTTGTTATAAAATATTAATATGTTAATAATCAATTGAATGCTGCTGAATACTTGCAGAGGTAAATCAATTTGTTATTCCATTGCAGGATTCAAATGATGATAAAGATCAATAATTAATTGCTCATTGTCATTTGTTTGCTTAGATACCAGGTTGATATTTGTATCAGATTAATTCAATTGCGGTCGGAAAGTAAGAAGTTCAGATATACCTGTTTAAAAGGCAGTAAACTGAATATTTTAAAAGCGGAAAAAAAACTGTTAGCTTAACCAGGATACAACTGAATTAATTTAGCTACCGCAGAATAAGACCTGCAAAAGGGTATAGCACTGCGGCTATCGTTTTAAGGCAGGCTGAAAAGCCTGCCTTTTTGTGGATCGGCCGGCCGATCCACAAAAGGGGGCATTTGTACTGTTGGATCTGCTTAACGCGATGATGCTTTTTGAGGGCATTGGTGGCGCAGGGCTGTCTGGGCAGCGAGATAGATCGTAAGCCGGGTTTAGTCGTGTGCAATAAACAAAGGGTATTTCATTTCCTTCATTAACATATCTGCCATACTGGTCTTGAACCAGCGGCTGATTGCCCCGCGGCTATATGCGCCTAACGTTATCAATGCCCCGTTTTTTGCCTGTTTCAGATAATTGGTGATTTCTGTTCCGGGAGCCCCTTTTCGCACGATATATTGGACTTTGGAAAAATGACGTTTTAAAAATTGCTTAAATAATTTGTTATCGGGAAGATGAGATGACTGATCTGCGGCGTTTACCGTTAGTATAGTAACAGGCAATTCTTTCAAAGCATCCAGCGTATAGCTTAGCATTTTAATGGCATGCACGGATGATGGGGCTCCATCGTATAATAACAGAAGTTTGCTGATGGGTTGGAATGAATGCGGTACCAGCACAACGGGGCAGTGCACGTTGCCCAAAAGATCCCGGATAAACAGACTTGGTGCTTTTTCCGCATATGCGGTGAAGGTTTCCGTACTGTCGAGGAACAAAAGGTCGGCAAAAATACTCTCATGCAAGAGCTCCTGTATGGCAACGCATTTATCGCGATGCAGGGAATAGTTTAAGGATGCCTGTTGGCAGGCACTTTCAAAGTCAGCTACCGCCAGGTTCCGTGTCTTTTCGTCTTTCTGATCGTATTTTTTTCGCCTGGCTTCAAAGTCGCCTCCCTGCTTTAACAGTTGGGTTATTTTATAACTGTGATGCATAAAATCATCAAGGAACACACCTGTTAAATGAGCATTGTTTTGCTTTGCAAGATGAATAGCGTAATCTCTTACACTTTCCGAGTATTTAAGACCATCAAATGCTACGATATATTTTTTCATGCCGGAAGATTTTATTTTTAACGGACTTCAGGAACCGGTTCCTGCTTTTCAGAATTTTATATGAAGCTACAGTGGCGGTGTTACTTTTTTCATGAGGAGCATTAATGCCCGGGCTGATCCTGGTCACATTGACAAGGCGTACTGCTGTTGGTGACCTGCGTCATTTTAAATCTGTATTGGCTATTCGTTATTTGTGGAGGTCAGCCGTTCCGGTCGCCTTACTTAACAAATAATAAAGCGTTGGAACAATTTTGGTTACAGGATGTAAATGTACTCCTGACCCGGTTGAACAGCAACCGTGAAGGTTTGGGACAGGCTTTTGCAGATGAACGCCTCAGACAGCAAAAGGCAGGGGGAACGCGTGTTGGACGGAAGCCATGGGTAAGCGACTTGTTGTTGCTTATTGCGCAGTACAGGAGCCCATTGGTGCTATTATTGGTTTTTGCGGTTATTTTGTCAATTGTTTTGCAGCAGTATTCTGAGAGCGCCATCATTGCTGTTGTATTGGTACTTACAGGTGTCTTTGGATTTTTCCAGGAGCGTACCGCCGGCAAAGCGGTCGAACGCTTGAAACAACTAACGCATCTTAAGGCCTGTGTAAAGCGGGGCGGCATAGCCCGGAATGTTTTTTTTGAGGAGGTGGTTCCGGGCGATATTTTACTGCTGAATGCGGGAGACATTGTTCCGGGCGATGCCTGTCTTTTAGAGTCGAATGACCTGCATGTAAATGAGGAGGTGCTTACAGGGGAATCGTTTCATGTTTCAAAATTTGCGGGCTGCTGTTCTGCAACGGGTCCCCTGTCGAAGGTCACCAATGCCGTTTTTAATGGTACAGGTGTTACGAACGGATCAGCAACGGCCCTGGTTGTAAATACAGGAAGGAATACCTTCCTGGGAAAGATCGGCCGCTCGTTGCAGCAGGCAGAATGGCCAATCGCCTTTGAAAAGGGGATCTATAAATTTGGCTATCTGCTGATGTATCTGACTTTTGTTATTCCCGGGATCATACTTGTTATAAATGTATTGCAGGGCAAGCCGGTCTTCGATTCCGTTTTGTTTGCGCTTACCCTGGCCGTTGGCCTGACGCCACGGCTAAGCGTCCTGGTGGGGAATGAACAACGATATATCCTGATTACCAAAGGCTCCGTTCATAATATTCTTGCCGTCTGCAGTACGGTTGAGACGAAGAACGGGAAGACCGTGCTTGACCGTGCACTAACCGGGCAGGTTGAGCACGCTTTCGAGGTATTCAGTGCCCAGGGATACCGGACCCTGGGCGTTTGTTATAAGAACATGGCTGCAGATCGCCGGATCACAAAAGAGGATGAAACGGATATGACTTTCTTAGGGTTGATGACATTGTCAGATGTTCCAAAAAATGGCATTACAGGGTCCATTGACCAGTTGAGAGCGGTAGGGGTCGATCTGAAGATCATTACCGGCGATAATCGCTTTGTTGCGGCTCATTTAGCTGCACAGATCGGCGTGCAGGCAGAGCCATTGATTTGTGGAGGAACAATGGAACAGATGCCGGATGACGCCCTCTGCCAGGTGGTAAACCGGGCCAGTGTATTTGCTGAAGTATTGCCGGAGCAAAAAGAACGAATAATAAAACTGCTCCGGCAAACAGGGCATATTGTAGGATACCTGGGCGATGGTATTAATGATGTGAACGCTTTACGTGCGGCCGATGTGGGCATCTCAATCGAAAACGCTGTAGATGTGGCAAAGGAAGCAGCCGACATCATATTGCTGGACCGGAACATTGATAGGATCCGGCAGGGGGTGGTGGAGGGCAGAAGGACCTTTGAAAATACAATGAAGTATATTTATATTACGATCAGTGCCAACTTTGGTAATATGATCAGTATGGCGGTGGCTTTGCTCGTGCTCCCCTTTTTACCGATACTGCCGGTACAGATTTTATGGAATAATTTTTTAAGCGACTTGCGGGCTATTGCCCTGGCCTCGGATAATGTGGATAAGGAAACGTTGCTCAGACCTGCCAAATGGAATTTGAAATATATCGGCCGTTTTATGTTTGTTTTTGGGCTGCAAAGCTCGGTATTTGATTTTATGACTTTTGGGGTGTTGTACAGATATTTTTACAGCGCTCCGGCACTGCTCCGGACCGGCTGGTTCATGGAAAGTTTTTTGTCGGAGATCGTTATTTTATTTGTATTGAGGACCCGGCTTTTTTTTCTGAGAAGTAAACCCTCCAAAGGCTTACTGCTTTCAAATGCGTTTACCTGCCTGCTGTTTCTTTTTGTTCTTTATACGCCGCTGTCCAAAGCGTTTGCATTTTACCGGCTGCCCGCAGATATTCTGGCGGTTCTTCTCTTTATTATAGTTGTTTACCTGGTCGCCGCTGAAACGACCAAGAAATGGATCATGAATAAGGTACGATAGCTTCTGCATCGGTCTGTTATCCTGATGCTGAATGCTTCGTCCTGGTGATCAATAGTGATAAACGTCATGGTTGAGGTCAACAGCAATCATCGGCTACCGGTATGGTGCGCTTTAATTTACATTCAAAGAGTGATAGCATGAATACAGGAATCCAGGTGGCATTTTTGAAGGATAAAATTATGGACTTTGATACCGGGCTGTTTTACGATCAGAGCAATCAGGTACTGAAATGTCCGACATCCTTAATTAAAGCATTTTATTTTGATCAGCAGGATAATATCTGTTTTTTCGTAGAAAGACCCTATGTTGATATCAATGGAATGAAAGGACAATTTGCGTCCCGGTTGCATTTTCACAAAAAAGGGGTACGATGGAGTATGGATCTTTTCGGAATTGCAGCCATTGTATATTATACAGATGCGCCGCCGCATAAGGTTTTAATAAGGTTCAGGATCATACAGGCAAAGTGCTTCTGTGCCCGTGCGCATTGCTCATCGGTAATTGCCGGTTTAAAACAACGTGTCGGCTATTTTGTAAGAAAACTGTACCAGGATAGGCCGGATTGCCTCGAAATGGCGTTGGAATAGTAAACTAAGGGCGTTGATGTGGCCCTGTTGGTTTGCGGGAACCTGCAGGCTTTTATGGCCTTAATACTTATTGACAATATTATTGACGATGGTCATTGTAAGCCGGCTCCTAAAGACACAACTTTACCTTTAGCTTGCGGAACGGTTCCCCGGTAACGGGGAAGGTACCGGTGGCCGGTTATGGCAATGTTGGAAGTAATCTGATTTTTTAACCTATCAAGTTTAAACAATGTTTCAGGAATTAAGCAGGAGCCAGATCGAAAGTGTGCTGCAGCACAGGATCTTTGGTCATATTGGATGTCATACCAACGGACTTACGTATGTTGTTCCTATTTGTTATGCATATGATCAGGGATATATTTTTGGCCGGACGGCAGAAGGGCTGAAGCTGGAAATGATGCGCGAAAACCCCGAAGTATGCTTCCAGGTAGAGCATGTGGAAACAATGGTTAAATGGGAAAGTGTGGTTTGCTGGGGTGTGTTTAAGGAGTTAAGCAACACAGAAGATCGCCTGGAAGCGATCCGTGTATTGCAGGGCCGGGTTGCCGCCAAAATTGAAAACGATGATCTGTTGCAATCATCTTACTGGCCTTTTGCGGTTTCCGATTCGGATAAAGAGGGCATTCTGTTTTGTATTGAGCTGAAACAACTAACGGGCCGTTGCTCCGTTTGTAAAAGCGAAATGAGTCCGCTGAGAGGGAGATTCCCGGATATACGGGAGAACTATGTGGAATTTTTATAGAGTACCCCGGCCCTGCAAAACAACATAGCTATTGGCGGTGTTTCAAAAAAGGGGCTGGCGCAGAAGTGCCGGGGTTCTTATATTGTACCGGTAGTATAGCGATCAGTGGCCCGGAGCCGGCTGTTCTTTAACAATCAGGTCATATAGTTTCCAGAACAGGTCGGTAAAAGCGTCTTTGATTGCATGGCGGCCCAGGAACAGGATCGAGTAGATAATAAAGGCACTTGTTACAAAAGCCATTAATTTTTCTTTGTTTATATACGGAGGTACTTGCATAACATAAGCGGATTTAGTGAAAGGATGCTCAAAGCTATTGCGGGAGCAGGTACAATACAATGAACTTCGTCATACTATATATTGACAGCAGTTGTGAAGAGGGCTTTTCATAACGGCCGGGCCCGTAGCTCCGTCAGCAAAAGTCCTTGTCTTGTGACTGGAATGGATATTGATTTTAGCAGGGGCGGCTGTTGGTCTATGTTATTTTAATGCCATGCACAGGGTATGATACCTGAATTTTTATTTATGAAACTAATTGGACAATGAACCGAACAAGAAAACTAAAAAGCAGCATTTGCGGGCGAAGTACCTTGTATTGCTGCTTGATCCTGGTTTTGCTGCACCCGGCGGGTGTGCATAAAACGGCAGGCCTTGTTCCTGCAATACGGTACGGCGGCAGCCGGATTGACCGCTTGTCCGGATCAGTGGCCCAGGATTTTGTTACTTCCGGTAGTTTTTTTTACCAGCCTCCGGTCTTATGCTACCACCAGGTGAGGAATTGGCAGCCCTCAGATGCCAAAGCTGACCGGAGCTATATTATACCCGTGATGGCTTTTCACGAACACATGAGAATACTGAAGGACTCCGGTTACCATACGATCCTGCCGGGTGAGTGGATGGCGTATCTGCAACGCGGAGTGCCTCCGCCAAGGAAATCCTTTATGCTCACGTTTGATGATGGAACCCTGGGACAGTATGAAAATGCACTGCCGGAACTGGACCGTTATGACTTTAGGGCGGTTTTTTTTATTATGACAGTGTCCATTGATAAAAGCCGGTATATGACCGGTTTACAGTTGCGTCATCTGGCTGAGGAAGGGCATGTGATCGGCTGTCATACCTGGGATCATCATGATGTCCGGTTTTACAAGGAAGCCGACTGGCGTGTTGAGTTGGTACAGCCGGGGCGGCTGCTTGAGGCGCTCACCGGCAGGCCTGTCCGCTATTTTGCCTATCCTTTTGGGAGCTGGAACAAGGCCGCCGTTCAACAGCTGATGAACAACAATTATGAGCTGGCGTTCCAGCTCTATGGCCGGGTAGATCCGGAAACTCCGGAGTTTACCGTAAGGCGTATCCTTGTGGATGGAAGCTGGAGCGGCAGCCGGCTGATAAATACAGTTCGCCATTTTAATATTCAAAACCCGTAACGCATGCGCTTACCTGATACAATGAATGCAATGATATTGAGACGCCAGGGTGCGCCCCTGGAGTATGCTACATTGCCGGTGCCGCAACCGCTGGATGGGCAGGTACTGGTGAAAGTAACGGCCTGCGGAGTATGCCGGACCGACCTTCACATTATTGACGGCGAGCTCTTGCATCCCAAATTGCCGCTGGTACCCGGGCATGAGATCGTTGGATACGTGGTACATACGGGGCCGGGTGTACAGCAGTTAAAGCCGGGCGACTGGGTCGGGGTTCCCTGGCTGGGCCATACCTGTGGTACCTGCCGTTATTGCCGCAGCGGCCGGGAAAATCTTTGTGAGTATGCCGTTTGTACAGGGTATGATATGGATGGAGGTTACGCTGCCTACACCCTTGCCTGGGAGCAGTTTTGCTTTCCGCTGGCCGAAGGCTTGCGCAATGCAGCGGCAGCCCCTTTATTGTGTGCCGGCCTGATCGGTTACCGCTCTTACCGGAAGATACCCGTTACTGCACACCGGATCGGGTTTTACGGTTTTGGGGCCGCAGCGCATTTGCTGCTGCAGCTAGCCGTTTTTGAAGGGAAAACGGTGTGTGCTTTTACCCGCCCCGGTGACCCGTTTGCCCGGACGTTTGCCCGGCAGGCGGGTGCGGCATGGGTGGGTGATTCACTGCAGGATCCTCCGGAACCTTTAGATGCGGCTATTATCTTTGCAGCTCATGGCCCGCTGGTTCCCAAGGCGCTGGCGGATGTAGACCGGGGAGGGATGGTGGTTTGCGGAGGTATTCACATGTCTGATATTCCTTCATTCCCTTATGACCTCCTGTGGCAGGAACGTACCATTTGTTCGGTAGCCAATCTGAAACGCAGCGATGGAAAGGAGTTCCTGGCCCTTGCGCCCCGGGTACCGGTGAAGGCCACCGTTCAGTTGTTTGAGCTCCGGCAGGCCAATGATGCGCTGGATGCGCTTCGCAAAGGCAAAGTACAGGGGGCCGCAGTATTGGTGATGCCGGATGCCTGAATAATTCTTTTGCATGGCTGGCGACTTGTGGCCGTTTTACAAACGGGGCGTATTGATACTGCACATAAATGGGGACGGGATACAGGGCCAGTACTTCTTTGGGCTGCCTGATCTGATGATACCCTTTGGTAAGATCATTCCGGTAAAAGCTTGAAATCCCTGAACTGTACCGGCTCCTTTGTGATAACGTCCTGGTAGCTGTCTGTTTTTTTCCGGGAAATCCCAATCTATCCTTATTCATTACAATCTGCACCTCCGGCGGGGCCAGAATTTGTGGCCTGACAGCAGCAGGATGCAGCACAGCGTGGCCACAATAACAGCAGCAGATTTAAAGAAAAGCCCGCGGTGATTTGGCCGGATAACTGTTTTCATACTGCTTGTATTTAAAACGTAAAGGTTCAAACCGGGGCCTTTGAAATACATGAGTGGCGTTATAACCGGTTATGATCTTTATCAAAAATGCCCGGGTGTTAATGAACAAAATGCCAGAGGGCGCAATAGCCCAATACGGCGCCATAATTCCCCGGCTGCAGGGTTTGTATGCCGGTCTGCGTGATGCCCTGTGAACAATGATGCGTATTTCCTCAAATGATGATTGAAATTAGAAGTGTGCGCTCCGGAGAACATTACCTTTAATAAGAAGAGTGACAAAAACAGCGGTACAGGATATTTAAAAAGAACAGCAATTGTATATGAATGAAAATAGCAAATGGTGCACCGTTTTAATGCGACTTAAAATGGATAATGTATTGCTTAAGGACTGGCTTTCAAAGGCCGTCAGCGGGCAGGTGTCTTCAGATTTTGTGGAGCAGGCAGAAATGTTCCAGCAGCAGTTTGTTGAAAAAGACCTGATCATTGATCTGCTGCGCCGGGATATAGCGCTGTTGAAGGAAGAAATTGCTATCCAGGGAATGACTGATGCAAACAGCAGGCAATATACAGCCCTGGAAGAGGCCGTGCAACACCTTCTGCATGAGTTTCAGAAAATGAAATGCGCGTTCATTGATTTTGTAGAACGCGGACCTAATTGAACATATCTTCCAGCTTTGCATAATTTAAGATCCGGATCTTGCGCCCCTCCAGGTTAATGAGGTGTTCTTCTTTCAGTTCACTGAGCATGCGGATCAGCGATTCTTTGGCTACACCAGCTATCGCTGCCAGGTTTTCGCGCGATAAATCTATATGAAAGCTTTCATCATGGTCCCTGTTGTATTTTCTGTTCAGCGTTACCAGGGTATCTGCAACTTTTTTTCGCAGGGAGTTGTAGGCAACTGCAAGCAGTTGTTCCGCCTTTTCCTCAATATTGCGGGCCAGTATAGTCATGAATTTCTTCATCACCATGGGATTGCTTCCGATCAGTTCTTCAAATTCTGATCGCGGGATAATCGACAGTTCCACATCTTCCATTGCTTCCGCTGTTTCACGGTAGGTGCGGCCTTCCATCAGTGGCAGATAACCCAGGAAGTCACCTTCTGCATAGAGCCCGACAATCAACTCTTTTCCATCGTCGTTTCGTTTAAAGGTCTTTACTTTTCCTTTCTGGATATAATATATACGGGAAGGATGGTTGCCTTCGGAATAAATGATCTGTTTCTTTTTATACCGGTTAATATTCCGGTCCTTCCGGAGCTCTTCCAGGTAATCTCTGCCATAACTGACAGCGATGAGCTCATTAACGCCCTCCAGGTTACCCTGGAAGGGCTGTTTCAGCAATTCTGCTTTTTTCAACCGCATTTCGATCGCGTTCAGCAATTCTATGCTGTCAAAGGGTTTGGTAATGTAATCGTCTGCCCCGGCTTCCATGCCCTTTCGGATTTCATTTCTTTCGGATTTGGCCGTAAGGAATATAAACGGGATACTTTGCAATTGGGCTTCTTTCTGAACCATGTGTAATACACCATAACCGTCCAGTACCGGCATCATGATGTCGCAAAGAATAAGGTTGGGATGTTCCCGGATGGCGGCGTCGATACCCTCTTTCCCATTGGGGGCAGTAAATACTTCATAACCTGCGAGTTCCAGGATCTCGGTCATGTTTTCCCTGACTTCAGGATTGTCTTCAACGAGCAATATCTTCGTCATTATGTATCGGGTTCTTAATGTACAAAAATGTTCAAAAGCAAAACCGCCTTCCTGGTTAGCGGACTTCGATCTCATCAATAACGGTTGTTACACCGGGTGAGCACCATGCGGCATTTTCAATCAGCGTTCGTTCCTGCCAGGAGCCCGCGGTCCCTTTAAGCGTCACCTTTCTGCCGGAGATGTCAATAGCTATTTTATCAGATTTGATATCCGCGTTCCTTGCCATTGCTTTTTTGATCTGGTCTTTTACCAGCGCCTTACTGATCGCAGGCTTTACGGATATCAGATTGTACACTTCTTTAACGCCAAGTACCGGCTTAACCGTTTTATACGCTTCCTGCTTTTGATATTGCCACTCCACGCACCCTTCCAGCGTGATATAGCCGTTTTCCACCTTCACTTTAATGTTGTCCTGCGGTATCAGGCTGTTCCAGCGAAATGCCTCAACGACCGCCTGACCTATTTCTGTATCATTACTGTTATCTTTAGATGAAATTTCAACGGAAATATTGACTGCAACGGCCTTAACGTTCTTGACCCTTTTGGCGACCGATTCGGCGGTTCTTTTTTTTATGTACTGATCAACATGACCGCTCAGCGTTACCACTCCGTCGGTTACCGCCACACCGATTGCTGTGGCATTCAGGATGGGCTCCCATTGAAGGGCTTCTGTTACGTCCTGCTGGATCTTTTTATCTGATTTCATACACTACTGTTTATAAATGGAAAATGAAGTTGCTTTACGATCAGGTTTTTGGAAACCTTTGGGCAGAAGGATGAAAAGCAAACCGTGCTCGAGATGTGCATCGATCATGTGCTGCCTTACCTCCGGCGGCAAACGGATCGAGCAGGCAAACCTGTTCTGCTCGCTGGCCTCAGCAGCCTGTTCTGTTTGGGTTGAGTCAGGTCCCTGATCAAATATCCTGATAAAGAGCTTCTTATGATTTGCCTTGAAAAAAAGGTCCTTGTTTTGAAAACCGGGTGCCGCAACAGTAATGCGGTACCGCTCTTTTTCCTCTGAGATTGTTAATGAAGGCACCGACGTTTGCCCGATAACGCCCTTTACTCTTAACCAGCTTACCCATGGAAGAATGAGCCGGTCAATGATCCGGGGAATGAAGTTCGCTTGTTGAAAAAAATATGCTCTGGACATTATAGCAGGCGACGTTTATTAAGCTGTAATACGACATTCTTGTCTTTTGCGACTCTAAAGGTAATTCCGGGCAGGAAGGAATTACAATGACCGGGGTCATCATCCTGTTTGACGGATATTAGGTTCGGGGCGGTCTGGGCCCTTGCAGGAAGCATGTTCCGTGGTTGCTTTTGATTTTGGATACCGGGTGGGGGTTGACGGTGATCACGAAGCGGCTTGACGGAACTCATTGACCTGGTAGAAAAAAGGCCTTTATTTTTAATATTCATCCGGGCGCGCCCGGAACTGGTTATTGAGACCCGGATAAAATAAGAATATGAAAACGATACTTGTGCTGGTAGATTTTTCCAGGGCTGCTTTAAATGCGGTGAACTATGCCGTTGAAATCGCAAAGACCTGTAAGGCAAGCCTGCTGCTCCTATATGTTTGCAACCTGCCCGTTAATTTTACCCAGGTACCTGTGTCACTCACAATGGATGATGATCGGCTCAACGCAGAAGCAGAGCTGGTAAAATTGAGAGTAAAGATTCACCGGAAGACCGGGGGCGGGCTCAGCATCTTTAGTGAAGTGCGCAACGGCAATTTCTTTTCCGAGGTCAGATTGTTTTGTGAGCATGTGCGGCCCTATCTGGTTATTATGGGCAGCCAGGGGGGATCCCGGGCGGAAAAGCTGGTCTGGGGCGGGCATACCCTTTATGAAATGCGGCATTTGCCATGGACCCTGCTCGCGGTGCCTTACAGGGCACGGTTTTCGTCCATAAAGAAAGTAGCCCTTGCCTGGGATTTCCAAAACCCCGCAGGGCAGCTGCCTGTGCAAAAAATTGATCAGCTTATTTCCGACCTGGGAGCCGGACTGCATATGGTCTGCGCAGGCTGGGAGGATGAAGATGCCTTTCGTTCCGGTAGTACAGCATTGAGCGCCCGGGCAGGCTTTCATCGTTTGGCCCCGGTGTTTCATTACCTGGAAAATAAAAGGACTTCAAAAAGTATCATAGCGTTTGTGGAAAAGAACAGGTTTGACCTGTTGCTGATCCTTCCCGGCGCACACTCCTTGCTGCAGGATCCTTTTTTTTCCGGTCATACCAAAAAGTTTGTTTTGCACTGCAGTGTACCTGTTGTAGCGCTGCATGCACAGTAGCCGTTACGAACGAGCGGTAACCTACGGGGATAAAGGATGTTGCAACCGGTATTGGGCGATAATTCGTATTGAACGTAAAATAAAGATGATGAAAATTGATATACACCAGTTAAGTACGATCGGGGATATCCAGGATCAGTTTCAAAAACAGTTCCCGTATTTGAAACTTGATTTTACAGGCATCCTCACCTGAAGGGGGAGGCCCCGTCGCTAGGGGATAAACTCAGCAGGCGGTTGCTGTTCAGGGAGGTGGCCCCTTTAACAGGCATCCGGTCGTTCCGTTTCGAAGCCGGCTGGACCGTAGCAGATTTTGAGTCCCGATTCTTCCGCATGCGCGTCAGGATAAAAAACAGGTCTATTGCCATAAAATGTAGTATGAATAAGCCTTTGGAGGCCAAAAAAGACCTGATCTTTTGATAGCGGGCGCAGCGTGCCGCAAATAATGGTAACAAGCACTTCCAGGGACTTACCCGTAGCCGCAGCGCGGCGGGAATCTTTTCGGGAGAGACTTATAGTACCGGTGCGCTGCACCTCTGTTCCATCTCCTGTTCGTTGCTAATAAGCGCAACGCTGCGCTGCAGCTTTGGCCTTTAACCACTATTCCTAAAATTAACCTGACGCGCATGCGATTCCTCCGGGAAACCGGTATCGCCGTGCAGGTGGCGCGTTTCTCCGGCCGTGTCTGGATCCAGACAACGGACACGGACGTTCTGACGTTGGAGCTACAGAACAGAAAAGGGAATGATGACAGCAGGGCTGTAGCACCGGACGGACCGCAGGACTCCGGCCTGCAGGAACAGGATTAGCGGGTGCTTATTTATATATAAGATCCTTATTAAGAGGCAGGCAAACAAGCCGGGTATGTAATGCTACGGCTGGGAATGGACGGGTATTTCCTGCATCTTTATTTAAAACATGATCGGACGGCCCTTTTTGTAAGTTTTATTTTTGAGGTTGATCATGATGTTCAATATACTCATCAGCAAGAGCAGCAGTGCCAGCCATTGAATAGTCTGTCTTGTTTTTATAAAAGGCAGATCGAGCAGTAAGGTGCCCACCGCAGCCGCACACCCCCCTTCGGCACATAAAAGCTGCCAGCCTTTTAATATTTTTTTCTGAAACAGGGACTGCGCGATCTTCAAACCACCCCAGGCGATTGCCCAGGTGCCGGCAAAATATGAAAAGAGGAGAAAATTTAATAAGGGATTGAACAGCATCAGCGAACCGGATACACTGTTTAACAGCCCTTCCGCAAGGATCCAGTTTGAATGGCTAAAAAATGTTCTCCCGGTATAGTATGCTGCTATAAGCAATAACCCGTTCAAAAGAATGCCGATCCCCGAAAGTTTGATCAGTTGGAGATAGCTGTTCCAGGGATAAATAAGGATATAGGCACTGATACCCAGTAATAACAGGCTTACGGCCGGCACTACCGGCCACAGTGGTGGCCTTTTTGTTCTGCAGTTAATAACACCTGGCAGCATATAGGGCATTTGTTTAAATGAAAGGGTATTCCCCTTGATCTTGTTTCATGGTAGCAAGATACATTTTGGTATTGCGGCGCTTCAATGAGCTCCGGCGGCTTTCATAATGATTGCAGTCATGCCTGTTTGGTGATGGCTGATAAAAAGCTTTCCCATTTAATGAGTATCATCGGCCGGGTTGACGGCTGTCATAGATAAGCAAAAGAACACGGCCGTAGTTTTGAATGATGAACGGGGAGCGTTATGATAAAGATCTTATTTGCAGCTGACGGCATCAATATGGAGCAAGAGGCGTTTTCGTTTATCCGGGAATTGAACCGGGAAACGCCTGTATATCTGTATGGGGTCTTTTTACCAAAGCGCTCATTGCGTTATTGGTTACTGCGGGCAGGTTCTCTCTTCTTGTTACCTCCATACGATGACCGAACGCAGCAACAGCTGATAGTCGCCCCAGCCCGGTTCGCAGCGTTATATAATAAGTACCGGAATAAGCACTCCTCCTGTTGGGGAAGAGGAGAAACGCCCGTGTTGAAGCTAAAAAAAGAAAGCCGGTATGCGGATCTGCTGGTGATCGGTTATGCGGTGCTGCCTGTTTAAGGCGGTACGGCGCTGCGGAATGGGCTGAATAGATAGCCGGCCAGCGGGGAGCGATCATTATTGAGGGCGGTCGTGGGTGTCGCAACTGGTAAAAAAAGCTTTGTAGCAGCAATATTAAAAAAACAGGCAACAGCCGTTGTTTGTTGCCCATCGTTAACGATAAAAAATGTAAACTAATGGAAAATCTGCTCCTGCTCATTAATGATATTGCATTCAATAACAGTTCAGCGGAATTTGCCTGCTATCTGGCGGCAATGACCCGGTCCCGCCTTCAGGGGGTTTTACTGGCGGGGGGGCGGGAGGCGCTGTGCGCAAAAAGAACGGCTAACCTGGAAGTTTATGCACCGGCCGCGCCGGACAAAAAGTCGGTATTGAATCCCCGAGCAGGCATCCGGGATGATATCCGTCAATTCAGGGAGGTATGCGGGAAGGAACGGGTCTCCGGTACCGTAAACTGTCTGAAAGGAGATTCCCTGCGGGAGGCGGTATCGGCCAGCCGTTTCGCAGATCTGATGGTGGTAGATGCAGCGATTTCACCGGATGCGGATGATAATGCATACCTCGGGCCGTTTGTCTGGGCATTGCTCCAGGCTGCAGAATGCCCGTTGGTGATCGTCTCCGGCCCGGCCTCGGAAATTGATGAAATAGTACTGACTTACGACGGCTCCGCTTCCGCCTTATTTGCCTTCAGGCGATTTGCCCGGTTGTTCCCTTGCTTTGAACATAAGCCGGTGGTGGTGGTTGCTGCAGACCGCTTTCCGGACTGCAGGCACGAGCGATTAATTGAGGAGCAATTGAAACCATATTATACACAGATGCATTTTGAGGCCTTATATGCCAGGGATTTCGGCAGTGCGCTATTTGATTTTTACCAGAGACGGAACAATTGTTTTATCGTAATGGGGGCATCCGGAAGAACGGATTTTTCGAGGCTGGTGCCAGGCGGTGGAATGCATTTGAATGGAGGCGCTATCGGACATCCCGTTTTTATTTCCCACTTCTGAAAGGCGAATGCCTGATTTTTTTTATGAGACAGGTTCCGGAATACAAGAATAATGACGCGATCGCCTGTATATTCCGGCAGATAGCCCGCTGTTACCGGTACCTGGGAGGCGAAGGATTCCGGGTGGCGGCTTATCAGGGCGCTGCCGAAATGCTTCTGAATATGCGCGAAGATATTGCCGTCTACGCTTCTGATATAAAGCGTTTGGAAGCACTTGATCATATCGGCGAACGTATGGCCATGAAAATAACAGAATACCTGCAGACCGGAAAAATTGCAGTTTTCAGCCATTTGAAAAAACAGGTGCCGTATGGGTTACTGGAATTGATGGATATCAGCGGTTTTGGGCCTGCAACATTAAGAATACTTTATGACCGCCTGGGTATAAAAAACGAGGACGAGCTTGTGGAGGCACTCAATGATCATCGGCTGGACGGTGTAAAAGGGATTGGTAAGCGAAGAGTAGAGAACATGAAAGTGCTGCTGGCGGTAACAAGAAGAGGGCAGCCGGTTTCGTTGACCGATGCCCGGAGGATCGGTACCGCCCTGGTTGGCCTGTTAACGAAAATACCAGGCGTTCAGCGCGCCGAGCTTTGTGGCAGTATCCGTAGGAAAAAACCTTTGGTTGGAGATATTGACATACTGGTTCTCGCCGAGCCGGAAGCCCGCCGGGCCATTGTGCAAACTTTCATAGCTTCCCGGCATGTGCTGCGGGTGTTGGTCAGCGGCGTTAATAAAGCCAGCGTTTTACTCCGGTGCCGGCATATCCAGGTAGATATCCGGCTCATGCATTCCCGCGAATATGGTGCGGCGTTGCTTTATATGACGGGCTCCCGCGGGCATACCGTCCATCTGCGGATGATCGCTAAAGAAAAGGGTTATATGATGAATGAATATGGCCTTTTTGAACGGGCAACGCACCGGAAAATAGCAGGATCAACGGAGAAAGAAATGTACCGGGCATTGGGACTGAAGTATATCCCCCCCGAACTGCGTTTGAACAATGGTGAAATAGAATCGGCAGGTTTAAGCCGGGCAATGCATATGTGAGCGGGAGCCGCTGGTTTACGGGAGGGCATTAAGGCCCCGGAGCGGTAAGCGGTGAATAAGATTTATTGAAACCTGTTTTGGGTGGCTTTTAAAAGAAAAATATGTACATCAGGCAAACATCCGGGAAGTATCATTCTGCCATAGCAGGTGCGATTATGATCGCAGTTTTCCTGTTGCTTGGCACAGTAGCGGCCGCTGCACAGGCACTGCAGCGCCGCATTAACAGGCCGCTGGCAAACCCTTCGCTGGTGGATGCGTTTTACCGTCAGCGCCAAGGGCATTTATTCTGGTTGGATTCTACCGCCGCCGCTGACGATACCCCGCAGCAGGAACTGGTGCGGATCATTAAAGAAGAGGCGCCGCTCCAGGGCCTGGATGCGCTAAAGTACCTGTCGATGCTGCCGGCTGTTACCGGCGATCCCGAACCGGGAGAACGCCTGGTGTACGACCGCAGGTTCACCGACGCGGCGCTGGCCTATTTTGGCGATCTCTGCGCAGGAGATCCCAGGTCGCGCACACGGGTAGGGAGTGATGAGATCAGCGGGAAATACGAGGAGATTGATCGCCGGCATATCATCAGTCTTTTGAACGGGATAAACAACAGCATGCTGCTGCGCGCCACGGTAGCGGAGCTGGAACCGTCACAGCCGCTTTACCGGGCCTTAAAAGAGGAATTACAGAAACAACTGGAGCTGGGCGACCGGGAAAAGATCGCTTCGCTGATGATCAGTCTCAATAATTACCGCTGGTTTTTTCATTTCGGGTTTAAGCATTTTGTAGTGGTTAATATTGCTGCTGCCGAGTTGAATTATTTTGAGCAGGACTCGGTAAAATTGAATATGCGGATCGTGGCGGGAAAGCCCTCCACAATGACGCCCCGCTTTGTGACATACTGCGACCAGGTCATCCTTTATCCTTACTGGAATGTGCCCCGGAGTATCGCTGTTAATGAAATTCTTCCCTTTTGCAAAAAGAGCCTGGTGGTGCTGGATATCCTGAGGATGCAGGTGATCAGCAGCAAAGGAGTGGTCGTTGACCCGAAGCAGTTGGACTGGAAGAAGTTCACGGCAAAGAATTTTCCATATCGTTTTCGTCAGTCAACCGGCTGCGATAATGCCCTTGGAGTAATAAAGTTCAACCTGAGCAGTCCTTATAGCGTATACCTGCATGATACCAACCTGAAATCGGACTTTGAAGCAGCGAAAAGATACTTCAGCCATGGTTGTATCCGCATCCAGAAACCGCTTGAGCTGGCAAATGAGTTGCTGGATGAAAAACTCGATGAGCAGTTTTTAACAGCCAGCATCAGGGGACAGCAGCCTATCCCTAAAAGAATAGCAAAGCCCGTTCCGGTCTTTGTGCTGTACATGACGGCAGACGCCACGGTGGCCGGCGCGGTACGTTATTTTCAGGATGTATATGATTTGCTATAGCGCACCCTGGATCCTTCCTGTATTTTACAGGCTCAATGCCGGTGGCTTTTTAATGATAAGCCTCAAACCGGCCGGTGATGTCAGTCATTGAAACGGGCAGGGGATGAAGATAAATTTACGATTGAAATTACGCGTTGGTTTCACAACTTTATTTACAAACATTAAAACGAAAATTATGAAAAGTGACATTCAGATTCAAAAGGACGTAATGGAAGAATTGAATTGGGACCCCGTTTTGAGCGCCGCGGAAATAGGGGTAGCGGTAAAAGATGGAGTGGTAACGCTTGGCGGACAGGTGGGCGCCTATTCTCAGAAAATTGCGGCGGAAAAAGATGCAAAGAGGGTTTCGGGCGTAAAAGCCGTAGCAGAAGATATCCAGGTAGGTATTTCTCCTGCATATCGTAAAACAGATGCAGAAATCGCAGAAGCGGTATTGAACGCCCTGAAATGGCATTCGGCTGTGCAGGAAGAAAAGATCAAAATTAAAGTGGAGGATGGCCTGGTACAGCTTGACGGGGAAGTGGAATGGGAATACCAGCGTAATAATGCCAAGGCGGCCATACAAAATTTGGCCGGAGTACGCAGCGTGCTGAATTTGATCACCGTAAAACCCCGGGTAACCACTTCAGGCGTTCAGCAAAAGATACGGGACGCATTTGAACGCAGCGCAACGGTGGATGCAGAACGCATCGGTATTGATGTTTCCGGCAGTAAGGTAACATTGCATGGGAAAGTCCGTTCATTTGCAGAAAAGGAAGATGCAGAGCAGGCAGCATGGAATGCTCCGGGCGTATCCAGTGTGGAAAATGAACTGGAAATAGACCTGGTGGAATTTGCCTTTGATTAAAACGGCATGCGGAGGCCGGTTTATGGCTGATCCGCAACGGCCACTAACCCGCCAGCTATCCGGGCAGGTTTCAAACGAAACCTGCCATTTTTTAGCCATCTGCTGCAATGAGCAGCGGCGTATGTCAGCATAAGAAAACAGGCAGGTCCGGAAGCATCCACATATGTGTGGCAAGGGGATAATATACAAACCTCCCTCACCCCGGGGGAAGCTCCGCAGGTAAGAGAGGTTCTGGATGTGCATGATCGCAGATATACGCCTGTAAGCCTGCGTTGTGCAGCACCGGGAAGGTCAGGTTGCTAAGCCTTTAGATTCAATTTCGAAGCTAAGCTTGGCAACAATACGATACTCCGAGATTTTATTATTTTTTACAACCGCACTGTGATCTTTAACATATACAGAGCGAATATTTTTGACGGTTCGGGATGCCTAATGAACGGCTTGTAAGGCGGCATCTTCCCAGCTTTTGGAGGAGCTGGCCATTAGCTCCAGTACTTTTATAATCGCCATAAAAAAGATTGAGATGAAAGAAGTCTGATCAGGACCATGGCCGCATTCAGGCCGGTTCCTGCTTTGTTACTTTTGTATTCCCAAATGTATTGTTGTTCCTGGCGTTCTTTTTTTTGCACGCAGCCATTATCTTTTTCCTGATATCGCTGCCTTTTTCCGGAGCAAATAAGCTGCCCAACGTTGCACCCGCGGCCAGACCGGCGGCGACCGCTGTCAATGTTTTACTAAAATGATTCATGATTTTCTTTTTATTGTTAATAATCGCTAAGGTAACCTGATCAGCGACGGATAAAAATGATACGACTCAACAGGCAGAATGATGCCGGTCAATTTAACGGGAAGGTGCAGTACGAGCCGGGCACCCGGAGCCTGGTCACTGCAATGCAGGAATTTTAGCAGTCATCAAGCGGGATGATCAGGGTCATTGACTACACCGGATATTTCGGGTAATTTGATTTTTAATAATGAGTTCTTTTATGTCTATTCATAAAAACAGGAAAAATACGTACGGGCCGCAGGCTGCACTGCTGCTTGTTAGAGGAGGTATTGAGTATTTTAACTTATTGCGTGACCTGATCCTCACAGCCGAACAATGCATCCATATTCAGATGTATATTTTCCGCTATGATAATACCGGCAGGATGGTTATAGCGTGGCTGCGCCAGGCTTCAGCAAAAGGAGTACGCGTTTACCTGCTGGTGGATGGGTATGCCACACATTTGTCAGCTGATTTATTAGCGGGCATTAAAGATGCCGGTGTGGAGCTGAAACGCTTTGAACCCCTGTTTAAAAACGGAGGCTTCTATTTTGGCAGGAGGCTGCATCACAAGATCGTGGTGGCCGATGGCTGTAAGGCGCTGGTGGGCAGCAATAATATTGACGATGACTACTATGGCCGCCCGGATCATCCTGCATGGCTGGATATGGCGTTGTTTGTGGAGGGAACAGCAGCAGGAGCGCTGGAGCAGGTATGTATACAGTTGTGGAATAAGGAAGCTGCCCGTAACCGGAAGTTAGATATGTCTGCAAAGATGCCGGTAACCCCCGGAAAAAAGCCCGGGGGTATTTCGGTAGGGATACGCCGGAATGATTGGGTACACAACCGGAGTGAGATCTGGAAAAGTTATTTCAACCTGCTGAGCAAGGCGCGGGAGGATGTTTATCTTGTAAGCAGTTATTTCCTCCCCGGAAAACGGTTGCGGCGGCAGATGAAGCTGGCGGCCCGGAGAGGCGTAAAGATCCGGGTCGTTACTGCGGGATTATCGGATGTATTGATCGCCAAGCAGGCAGAACGGTACCTGTATCCCTGGCTATTGCGCAATCGTATAGCGGTATATGAGTATCGCGACAGCGTTCTGCATGCAAAAATGGGGCTCAGGGATGGCCGTTGGCTCACCCTCGGCTCCTTCAATATAAACAATATCAGTACTTACGCCGGCATTGAGCTGAACCTCGACGTGCGCAACCGCCCTTTTGTTCGTCAGGTAAAGCAGGAGCTGGACCAATTGATCGCTGTTCATTGTACAGTGGTAAGCCAGGACTACAGCCGCTCCCAGGGGCTGTTTGTAAGGTTTATTCAGCGACTTTCTTACAACGTTATTCGGATCATCCTTTATGTGTGTACGTTCTATTTTAAACAGGAACATTTTAACCAGTAGGATAAGCAGGTTTCAATAAAAAAGGTAGCGAATCGCCATACCCTGGTGAATGATAAATATCCGGTAGGGTGCTCGCTCCGGGATGTTTCGGGCCGCTAAACAGTTATCATACCTCCTTGGGATTTTTGTATTTTAGTCGCTATCTGGGCCTGCCGGTGTTTCAAGGTTAAGCAATGCGTTGTTGCTCACTTCCGTATATCGTATCTGGCCGCCCAGGTAGCCTGTCCATGAAGCCGGGCCGGCACAAATAAGAGATATGGTCATAACGATATGTGAAAGCGCCTTTGCCAGTTTTGGCGGTTTTCAGGTTGAATAGATCGCGATAAGGGCGGCTATGCCCGGGACGATGACCGCAACTACAGTGATTGTTGCAAACTCTTCGTGTTCTTCGATCCTGTTCCGGGCAATCTCCCGGATCTGCTTAACTGTTGCTTCTGCCGCTTCGCCCGTTGCAAAAGCTATGATACCGCCGGTGGCTGCGATCAGCAGTACTGCGTATGCGGTCAGTTTTGTATGAAAACGTCCTGTATATATTCCATATAAAAGGATCAACAAGCCAGTACCGGATGCCAATATAGGCAAATGTGTTATTAATAAATGTAAATGTGTAAGATCCATGACTTTTTGTATGAAATTAACAATGCCGTTGCATTGGATAAATGGCTTTGCCCCATGATACTGCTGTTTGAGATCATCAATCTGTTGCCAGATACTAAGGGATCCGTCGGGATGTTTGCTGCGCTCAGGCGCTCCAATAGCGCCTGAGCGGGTATTGCCATTAAGGGTGCGCCTTTTTTTTCGGACACAAAGATTTCAGAACAGCCGGATTGAATAATTGCCTGGTGCAAAATGAAAACGGAAAGCACGATCAGGGGCTGGGATGATGTAGGTCATCGGTCTTTGCGCTACTATATGATAATTTTAAATATCAATGCGTGACGGATGTAACGTATGTTAAGAAGATAAGGCTGGATCATGCAGCAGGAGACTTCCATAAAACTGTTCCTCGCCGAGGCCGGCGACCTCGCCCGGTTTTCCGCGAGATTTTTCCGCGAGGCATTTCGTCCGCCCTATGAGGTGGCCGCATTTATCAGGCAGTGTTTTGTTATTGGCTACCGGTCGCTTGGCCTGGTAAGTCTTACCACCTTTATTATGGGCCTGGTCTTAACGATGCAGTTACGTCCTTCCATGGTAGCATACGGAGTGGCATCTCAGATCCCGGCGATTGTAAGTATTGCGGTAGTAAGGGAAATAGGCCCGGTGATCACTGCGCTGATCTTTGCGGGGAAGATCGGCAGCAGCATTGGTGCAGAACTGGGCTCTATGAAAGTAACAGAACAGATCGATGCTATGGAAGTAAGTGGTACAAACCCATTCCGCTATTTAGCTGTTACCCGCATTCTGGCAGCTACCCTGATGCTGCCGGTACTGGTGTTGCTGGGTGATGCCATTGCTCTTTACGGCGCTTATCTGGGCGTTAATATCCGTGGCATTACCAGCTTTAACCTGTTCTGGTCGCAAGTTTTTGACAACCTTTCATTTAGTGATGTGCTGCCCGCTTTTATCAAAAGCTATTTTTTTGGATTTGCGGTGGGCACAGTTGGTTGCTATAAGGGATACAGCAGTCGCAAGGGTACGGAGGGGGTCGGGCGTTCCGCCAATTCGGCGGTGGTGGTGGCTTCCGTAGTGATTTTTATTATCGACCTGCTGACCGTTCAAATTGCGGAGGCCATCGGTATTAACTAAAAACAGCAGGTACATGAACATTGATATCTCAACAGGGAAAGATCGGGCAGCTGCACCGCCGGTATTGAGGATCGCGCATCTATATAAGTCTTTTGGTGCGCATCATGTACTGGTCGATTTCAACCTGGAGTTGCAAAAAGGAGAAAGTGTGGTGGTCCTGGGAAGGTCCGGATCGGGGAAGTCAGTTCTGATCAAATGTATAATAGGTTTGCTGAAACCGGATCAGGGTACCATTATGGTTTTGGGAGTACGGGTGCAGGACGCCAAAGGCGAAAGCCTGGATCAGCTGCGGGCAAAAGTGGGCTTCCTGTTCCAGAGCAATGCGCTCTATGATTCAATGACCGTGCGTGAAAACCTGGAGTTTCCGCTGCGCCGGCACTGGATGCGCCTGTCTCGTGAGCAGGTCAATGAGAGGGTGCTGGAAGCATTGAATGATGTGGGCCTGGCGCATACCATCGAAATGATGCCGGAAGAACTATCCGGGGGAATGCGCAAGCGGATTGCGCTGGCCCGTACATTGATCCTGAAACCGGAGCTGATCCTTTACGATGAGCCCACAACAGGCCTGGATCCCATAACCGGGAAGGAAATTATCCGGTTAATGACAGATATGCAGCAGAAATACAATACCACCTCCCTGATTATTTCGCATGATATGAATTGCGTAAAGATCGCGGGAAAAAGAATTGTGATACTGATCGACGGGAAATGTTATGCAGACGGAAGTTATGAAACTTTTTGCCGGAGCAGCGATGCCCGGGTTAAACAATTTTTTGAATAGATCATATGGCAACCCGGATTTCTGATAATATAAGATTAGGAACCTTTGTACTGGGAGGCCTGTTTGTGCTGGTCTTGCTACTGTATATGATCGGCAGGAATGAGCATCTTTTCGGTACCACCTATGTGCTGAAGGCGCGGTTTCACAACGCACAGGGGCTTGTTAAAGGAAATAATGTCCGTTTCTCAGGTATACAGGTTGGCACAGTTAGAAAGATTACAATAGAGGAAAGTACACAGATCGAAGTAACGATGTCGATCGACAAAAAAATGCGGCGGGTGATCCGCAAAGATGCTGTTGTTTCTATTGGTACGGACGGCCTTGTAGGTGATAAGGTGGTGGATATTACGCCGGTTTCGCTGATCTGTAGCCTTGCCCGGGATGGGGATACATTGACGACAAAGCCCGTTGTCAGCCTGGCTGCGCTGCTGGATACCCTGGATCATTCAGGCAGGGATATTTCCGTGATTGCTTCTGAGCTGAAAATGACCGTGCAGCGGGTTAACAGGAGCGCCATCTGGTCCCTGCTGGATGATTCTACGGTTCCTGCAGATATAAAAGTAACGCTGTCTAATATCCGGCAGGCCAGCGGCCGGGCATCGGTGATGGCCGGCGGGCTGGACCGGCTTGTGCAAGATATGCGCGCTGGCCGGGGCGCTGCCGGGATATTATTGGCAGATACGGTACTGGCAGGCGATATCCGCCAGGCAGGCAAAAGGATCCGGTTGGCCGGTGAAACCGCCGATTCACTGATCGGCACACTTAAAAATGTGGCAGGGGATGTACAGGCAGGCGTGGCAAAGAACAATGGAGTAGTGCATGCACTGCTTTATGATACGGCGATCATAGAAAAATTGAATACCAGCCTGGATCATATCCAGAAAGGAACGGAGGGGTTCAGTCAAAGTATGGAAGCATTGAAGCACAGTTTTCTGCTGCGGGGGTATTTCAGGAAGCAGGAGAAACAAAAGAAAAAAAATAAATAAAGGACGGGGAGGTACCTGTCGGAACGCAGGATCATATGCTGCTTTCCATGACTTTTTCCATGTAGGATACGGCTTCCTCATCACTTACCCTGGCAAAATTCTCATAAGAGGTGCCCACACCGGGGAATATTTCGGGAAGCTACCGGCACAGCAACAATGATCTTACGGGGATTGCCGGAGCCCGGCAGCTGCCTGCAATGCAGACGCGGCTCCGGTGCTGGTGCCAAAATAGCCGGCGCAAAGGTGTCGGGCTACAGGAAGCTTTTCCAGCCACTCCGTAGCAACCGCCAATCGCCGGGAAAGTAATGGGATGTTGAAACGATTGTAATATTTCCTGTCTTCGCGGGGTGTGAGGAGATCAAAGTACAGGGCGGCCACATTGCTTTTATGGAAGCCGGCGGCCGCCGGCTGATTGCGCTTGCTATGACGGCTGCTGCCGCTGCCATGGGAGAATATGACCAGGGTAGCAGCTCCGGGGGAGTGAACAGCTCTCCACTGAGCATTGCCCCGTCCGCCGGGATCGCTATGATATTGCGTTATTGAGCGCCGGCTATACTTTTTTTAAAACAACCAGGAATATATGCCAAAACAAAAAACAGCGGCTGTACCGGAACGGGTAGCGCCCATGCTTTGCAAATTAGTGAAAGAAGTGCCGGTGTTAAAAGACTATTTGTTTGAAGTTAAATGGGATGGCTACCGCATGATCGCCTATGTACAGGATGGTAACGTACGCATGGAGTCCAGAAGCGGGCTTGACTATACGGCAAGATACCCCGAGATCGAAAAAGCGCTGAAAAGCCTGCAACGGAACGTGATCATCGATGGAGAGGTAGTGGTTTTTAATAAGGCGGGCCGGCCCGATTTTGATGCGTTGCAACATTATAATGGGAACCATACACCGATCCGTTACTGTGTCTTTGATCTGCTCTGGCTGGATGGTCAAAACCTGGAGCAACGTCCGCTTACCGAAAGAAAAACATTGCTGAAAAAGCTTGTTAGTAAAAGGCCTGTTTTCAGGTACAGCGAAAGTTTTGATGACGGGGCTGTTTTATATGAACAGATGCGGTCCCTGGACCTGGAAGGTGTGATAGCCAAGCGGAAGGAGAGTGTTTACCGGGAAGGTATGCGTGGTGCCGAGTGGCTGAAGATCCCGACCAGGAAGCGGCAGGAGTTCGTCATAGGGGGATGGGCCGAATCTGCCAGGGCGCGCTGCTTTAAAAGCCTTCTTTTTGGCGCTTACGATCATGGAATGTTTATATGGATCGGCCGCAGCGGTGGCGGCTACAAAGAAAAGGAGATGCCCGGGATTTTAAAAAAACTGAAAGCGCTGGAGATCAGCGATCCCCCCTTTATGAACCCCGTCCTCGACGCTAAAGGTGCGGTACTGCATTATGTGCGCCCTGAGCTTGTTGCCAATTTTGAATTTGCTGCCTGGACAAAAACAGGAAGGATCCGGAAACCTGCTATATTCCTGGGTTTCCGGAATGATAAAAGGCCGGAGGATGTGGTAAGGGAACTACCGGAAAGTGCCGGTACCATTCAACAGGAACTGAAGAAGGCGGAAACGGACCGCTCAAAACGCATCGCCGGTATGGGATATTGATCCCTGCCGGGGATACAGGCGGGCTGCCGGTTGCTGCATTTTACTGTACCTGTGGCGATTATTCGCGGCGCATTTTCTTATACACAAAGAAGCCGATGATCATGGGCAGCCAGAATGATAATGCACGGTATAAAAGGGTGATCACGAGCGCCTGGTTGAAAGGTACGCCCAGCCTTGAAAAAAAATAGGTCATACTGCTTTCGTACAGGATAAGCCCACCCGGAGCTACCGGTAACAGCGAAATGATGCGGGTGAGCAGAAAACCGGCAGATACTGTAAGCATATGTACAGGCGTACCAAAGCCACGGAACAGTGCCAGGATGGTAAAAGTGTCCGAAAGAAAGATCAGCACCTGCAGCCCGATGGCCCTGTACGCCGCACCCGGGTGTTCTTTAAAGAATGCTATAGGCCGTACCACGGGCCCGTTTGCAGCGGAGAATGTCTGCAGCATATTGCCCGGTTTCGCAAATAATTTAGCGGATGACAGCTTCTTTTTTAAAGCGCTGATCACGCGTTTGTTGGCAAGCAGGTTTATTCCCATGCCCAATAAAAAATAAACCATAAAACCGATACCTAACAGGAGGTATAGCAAGCGGGGCATATATGACCATAGCAGGCTAAACGCTGCTGTCAGGATGATGACGAGTTCGATGGCTGCGTAAAAACTCAGAAGCTCAACCGCTACAAGTGCAACGATATTATTGACCGCAACTTTATACTTATGCAGGTATTGAAACAGAAATGTATTTCCACTGATGCCGGCACTTGGTATGGTCTGATTGAAGAACAAAGTGATAAAGCTTATCTTGAAGAGCTTCCAAACGGTCTGACGGATGTGGATATGAAATCCTGTCAGCAACTGTTGATAAACGACCGCTCCGAAGAAATAGGTGCCGATCTGTCCCAATACGGCCAGCAACAGCCAGCCGGGATTGATTTCCCGGAAAAGCCGGATATCTGTTTTGATTTCGCCAAAGTAGTAAACGGCAAACAGGGAAATCAGCATTGCCAGCCCATAGAAAATGAGATTTCCTTTTGAAAATAAGGTCTTTTTATCCGGTTCTTCAGTCATCGCATTGAAATCATTTAAATTGAAGCCCTGTATCATAAAAAGCAGTTGCCCGTTAGATCGCAGTTGTGTTCGATTGTTAATGCGTTGCGGATTGCCGGCTTGATTCTTTCCAGGGTCATAGCTCATACTGGTACCCAAGACTTATTACTGCAGCACCCGTTCTGTTTCTTCCGTTGGCGCTGTTTTTCTGGATGACGATGATGCCGTAATTACCGCCTACTTCAAGAAAAATGCTGCCGGAAATGATTTTACGTCCTAAACCCATGTGCCCGGTAATACCGGTATTAAAGCGGTGCAGGTCGTTGGCAATATTGTCTTCATTGTTGAACGACCGGGGCTGCGGATCAAGCGGCTGCGTTTTGTTTTCGTCAGGATAGATAATGCTGGATCCGCTTGTCCTGTTTTTTGCGCCTAAAAGATAACTGGCAAAGGGCCCCGCAGCTATATATACATCCCATTTCTTTTGGGGATTCAGATGGTATTTGACAAGGACCGGCAACAGGAAATATGCCAGTTTGGTTTCGCTTGTATAGTCGGCATACAGGTAGGCCGGCGCTTCCCCGGGGGGAAACAGGGGAGCCATCTCCCCGGGCACCGGAAACGCCTGCAGCCCGTTCTTTCTCCCGCCCTGAAGGGAGTACTCCAGTTGCGGCTGGATCGAGAAGCTCCTGCTGAACTTATATTCGGCATGCAGGGCAGCGTCCTGGTAGGCTTGTGACCTGTATCCGGAACTTAAAGGATTGTCTGAGCCCGCTGCATGTAAACTGGGAATGCTGACGCCTGGTTTGAAGGCAATTTCAATATTTCGCTGGGCGCGGGAAAAGCCGGCGATGGAAATAACGATTATGATAAGGATATACTTTTTCATTTTGTTTCAGTTTTTAACAGCAGTGTCTGGTTTGATTACCGCGTATGGGCCGGAACTTCTTATCAGGCTTTATAAAATTATCACCATCACCGAAGCATTTTTAATGATGCAGGTCACCATGAGGTATGATGTCCGTTAGATCGTATTGCCCGGTAGCCTGGCCGGGTTTTCATACCTTCGGGGAGTGAGCGCATTACGATCATCCGGCGAAAAAAACTGATTGCCAGACTGATCAAAAACTGTTCTTGGTAACGCATCCCGGTACTTTGATATTTGCTTTTCTCAGGACTTGAAAAAAAGAGGGTTCCTGCCTTTGAAACATGTACCGTCCTGCTAAAAAGATGTATTAACGGCTATCCGGCAGCATCCCCGGACCTACAGGCGAGCGGGGTATTGTTTGTGTAGTGGTTCCCGGGCTTTTAAAACCGTCGGAAGTGTGGGGTACGGTTAGGCGGGCCCGAACAAAATTATGCTTGTGTAACCAAAGTAGCTGTACAGGTTTGGGAATAGTTGCAGATTTGCTGCATCAATTTTAATGATAATGGTTATTGCAGGTTATCTGGCATCGGTTCTTATCGGCATTTCCCTGGGGCTCATCGGCGGAGGTGGCAGCATCCTTACGGTTCCCGTATTGGTATACCTGTTTGGGATCGACCCGGTATCGGCTACTGCTGATTCCCTTTTTATTGTAGGGGTTACCAGTGCCGTAGGATCGGTGGCCTATCTGAAAAAGGGATTGGTGCATGTCCGTACCGCCGTTATTTTTGGCATCCCGTCCATTGGCGCCGTTTTTTTAACAAGAGCTTATATCCTTCCTTTTATCCCCGAAACGGTGTTCAGCATAGCAGGCATTGCCGTTACAAAGGGGGCATTGTTAATGTTGCTTTTTGCAGTACTGATGCTCCTGGCTTCTTACAGCATGATAAGAGGAGAACGAAAGCCGGCATGCTCCCCTGTGCTGCGGCAGCATCCCCGGTACCTGCCATTGATAATGCAGGGGGCTTTTATCGGGCTTATTACCGGGCTGGTGGGGGCAGGTGGTGGTTTCCTGATCATTCCCGCGTTGGTAAACCTGCAAAAATTACCGGTAAAGACCGCCATCGGTACATCGCTGGTCATTATTTCGGTTAATTCATTATTGGGATTTTTCTTTTCCTTAACCCATAACGCCGTACAGTGGGGACTGTTGGGTGTTATTGCTTTTATTGCGATAGCGGGCATCCTGGTCGGTAGCTATTTTTCGGGAAAGGTGAATGGAAAAATACTGAAACCCGCTTTTGGCTGGTTTGTGCTGGTAATGGGCATTTATATCCTGGTGAAGGAGCTCGTCAGGTAGCCGCGATGCATGCGTGATTGAAAATATTTCTCCCTGTGTAACAAAAGTAGCTGTATAAAAGCCTTCATAGCAGGAAATTCGCTGTATCAAAAAATAATAGTATTAAAATAAAATAGCATGTTCTTTCAACACATTTACGATCAAAACCTGGCACAGGGCAGTTACCTGGTCGGTTGCCAGGCAACCGGAGAAGCGATGGTAATAGACGCCAGGAGGGATACCGATATTTACCTGGAGCTTGCGGCAGCAAACGGTCTCCGCATCACGCATATAGCAGAAACGCATATTCATGCCGACTTTCTTTGCGGTTCCAGGGAGCTTGCCGCTGTTACAGGAGCAACGATGTACCTCTCGGACGAAGGAGGTAAAGACTGGCAGTACCAATTTCCACACCAGGGACTAAAGGACGGCGACCGCATCAGGGTCGGCAACCTGAGTTTTGAAGTCATGCACACACCGGGGCACACACCTGAGAGTATCAGTTTCCTGCTGACGGACCACCCGGCCACGGATAAGCCGGTCATGCTGTTTACCGGTGATTTTGTATTTGTAGGAGATGTTGGCCGCCCCGATCTTTTGGAAAAAGCAGCAGGGATCATGGGCACAAAAGAGGCAGGCGCCCGGCAGCTGTTCCAGTCGCTTAAAAAGTTTGCGGCGCTTCCTGATTATGTACAGGTATGGTCGGCACATGGCGCCGGTTCGGCCTGTGGAAAAGCCCTGGGTGCGGTACACAGCAGTACCGTAGGGTATGAAAAGATCCGCAACTGGGCATTTCAATACGGAGCGGACGAGCCGGCATTTACGGAGTATCTTTTATCGGGTCAACCCGAGCCGCCCGCCTATTTTGCAATGATGAAACGGCTGAACAAGGAGCCGCGCCCCCTGCTGATAGCGGTTCCGCAGCATACCCGGTTATCCAAAGAACAATTCATGACGGCTTACAACAAAGGTATGCGGGTGATCGATACCCGCAGTAAGGCAGATTTTGCAAAAGGGTTTATACCGGGAAGCCTGAACATCCAGGGCAATCATTCTTTTTCCACCTGGTGCGGCTGGTTGCTGAATTACCAGGAACAGTTCATGCTTATTGCCGATGGCCATCAAATGGAGGACCTGACGCGTAAGCTGATGCGGATCGGCCTGGATAATATATACGGCTATATTTCAGATATAGAAGACCTGGGGACCCAACTGCAGGCGGCGGATCTTATTGCTCTTGACGCATTTAAAACTGCTGTTGGCAATGCGGAGGTACAGATCGTGGATGTGCGGGGCGCGGCTGAATATGAAGCGGGGCATATAGCAGGAGCTTCCCATGTTTTTGTGGGAACGCTTGAAAAAAACCTGGATAAGATCCGTAAGGACAAACCGGTAATCATTCATTGCCAGGCCGGTGACCGTTCCACCATTGCCTGTTCCATACTTGCAAAAAACGGGTTTAAAAATATAAAGAATTTCCCGGGCGGAATGAAAGAATGGCTAAGCGCCGGGGGCAAGGTTGTTACCGGCAATGCGGTATCGCAGGATAACATTTAAAATAAATAATTATGGGACTTTTTTCGTCGTTGTTTGGAAAAAAAGACGCAACTCAATTAGCAGCTGTGATAGCGGCGGGGGCCTTCCTGGTAGATGTACGGACCCCCGAAGAATTTTTAGCCGGCAGTGTAAAAGGTGCGGTGAATATTCCGCTGGATCAGCTGCAGGGAAGATTAGCGGCATTCAAAAACAAGAACGCCATTGTCGTATTCTGCAGAAGCGGTGGCCGCAGCAGTATGGCAAAACGGCTATTGACACAAAATGGTTTTGATAATGTGATCAATGGAGGCAGCTGGCAACAGGTAAACAGGATTCGGTCTCAAAAATAGATGCGTATGAAAAAGAATATAGGAACAACAGACAAAGCCCTGCGCCTGCTTGTGGCCGTGGCCATTTTGGGCGCCTGTCTGGCAAACCGGATCCAGGGTATAACCGCGGTGATCCTGGGGATACTGGCCGGCATCCTGTTGCTTACTTCCGTTGCAGGCATTTGCCCGCTTTACCGGTTATTCGGTATCAACACTATAAAAAAAAGAAGAACATGAAAATATCAGCATCAAGTTGGAGCAGGATACGTTTATTGCGGTTAGTGGCCGGACTGTTGATCATTTTGGCAGCGATCCAAACAAAAGAATGGCTGCTGATGACCGGAGGTGTGGTGCTTTCGGCAATGGCGCTGCTGAATACAGGCTGCTGTAGCACTTCCTCCTGTAACAGGCCTGCCCCGCAAAATAATAAACAGACCGATGCTGTCAGCTATGAAGAAGTTCACTAAAAGCCACCTGCTGGTACTGGCTGGTGTGATCGCCGGTGCCATTGCAGGATATTGCTACTGGAAGTTCACCGGCTGCCGTTCAGGGAGCTGCGCGATCACTTCAAAACCGCTGAACAGTACGATCTACGGTGCGGTTATGGGCGGACTTTTATTTTCAATATTTAAAAAGAAGGAGGAATCATCACATGACATTCCAGGAAATGATTAACGGCGACAAGCCGGTGCTGGTAGATTTTTTTGCAGCATGGTGCGGGCCCTGTAAAATGATGACGCCGGTGCTGGAAGCATTGAAGCAACGCATCGGGGACCGTGCACGCATTATTAAAATTGATGTAGACAAAAACCCGCAGGCCACCGTTGCTTTCGGGGTTCAGGGGGTACCTGCCTTTATCCTGTTTAAAGGCGGAGCAGTACGGTGGCGTCAGTCCGGTGTGTTACCGGCAGGTGAACTGGAGCGATTGATCAACGAAAACCAATAATACAACATGATAGAATTGATAAAACAGCCCTGGCCCTGGTATGTGGCAGGCCCGCTGATCGGTCTGACCGTTCCGGTACTTTTAATAGCCGGTAATAAATCCTTCGGCATCAGTTCCTCACTGCGGCATATCTGCGCCTCCTGTGTGCCTGCCAATATCCCGTTCTTTCAATATGACTGGAGAAAGGAAGCCTGGAATCTCTTTTTTGTATTGGGCATCTTTTTAGGGGGTGGCATGGCCCTGTACCTGTTATCGGCGCCCCATTCCATCGAAGTGCATCCCGCGCTCCTGCAGGAGCTGGCTGGTTATGGCATCACAGGTACGGATCACCTGGTACCCGGTGCCCTTATCAGCTGGCAGTCGCTGTTTACTTTAAGAGGATTTATCGTAATGACAGGCGGGGGCTTTTTAGTAGGTTTTGGAGCAAGGTATGCCGGCGGTTGTACCAGCGGGCATGCTATAACGGGGTTGTCGAACCGGCAATTACCCTCGTTGATCGCCACTATTTTCTTTATGGCAGGTGGTTTCATTATGGCGAACCTTATCCTGCCGTTCATTCTCAAACTTTAAATAAAACAGTGATATATGCAGGAGCAGGGGCAATATAAAATACACGAGGCGGCCGTAACGGACAGGGATCCCGGAACACGCTCGTTAGACGCGATCTGTATCAATGAAAGCCGGCTGGAGCACAGGTGGTATCACAGCCTCAAGTACCTGGCTGTCGGGGTGTTGTTTGGTATACTCATGGTGAAAGCCGAAGTGGTCAGCTGGTTTCGTATACAGGAGATGTTCCGGTTGCAGTCATTCCATATGTATGGCATCATCGGGAGTGCTGTGGCAACCGGTATGCTTTCGGTTTGGCTGATTAAAAAATTCAGGATAAAAACCATTTATGGTGAGCCGGTGATGCTTTCATCCAAAACCTTCAACAAAGGGCAGGTTTATGGCGGGCTGATCTTCGGTTTGGGATGGGCCATGACCGGCGCCTGCCCGGGGCCGCTTTTTGCACAGATCGGAACCGGCAGCAGCGTGGTGGTAGTTACGCTTTTGAGCGCCGTAGCAGGGACCTGGGTTTATGGCTGGCTGAGAAAAAAACTGCCGCATTAGCCGCCCGGCTGCCTTCGTAGCCGGCAACGGCCAGGGTTCATAAAAACGGTTGCCGGAGCTCCTGTGAATATTCCGTTTCCGGTTTTTGATTCCCGGAAGCCCATGGGCCTCCGGTACCTGCTTATATGGTTCCGCACCGTCAGGTTAAACGGGGTAGTAATTGCTCCTTGCTTCATACACCCCATAAGTGGAAGCAGGGAATTGGGAAGCCCGTAAAAAAGGTTATGGATGATCCGGTCATAACCCTGAAAGACAGGTATACGGTCGCCATCATAGTAGAGAAACCAGTGTGTTGTTTATTCCTTAAGCCATACGGGTGATATAGTTCCGGGGACAAAGCCATCCGATAGCCCATGCATCTGGATAATAAAAATGCAGTTCCCGCTCCTGTTGAACAAGGCATCTGCCAGTACTTTTGCCGCATCTGCATACCCCGTGCTCAATAACCCATGAAATATACGGTTGTTATACTGATCAAAGGTCTATCGCATCTTCCGCTGTACCGGCGTTGTACGTCTTAAACCCTGATCTGCCACCCTGTAAAATGATTTTCATCAAGCCTGGTTCAAGCTGGTTAAAGTAGGACCTTTATAAAGCGCTTACACCGGAGATATACCCGGTGAACGCAGGATTCCCAAACGGGGCACCGGGCTTTTTTCATTACGGATGAAGGGGCGTATTGTTGAATCCTGACCCCTGGGCAATGCTGTTGCTTTGGGGATCTGATCAATGATCCTTTGCATCATACAGGTTGCCTGCAAATGAAACGTATCTTCATTTTTCAATATCATTTTTATTTTTGCCGGCGGATAAATATTGTCTATGTTTATCCCCGGATTTTTTTTGTCAGTAAATTTCATTTTGCATCATTGGATTTCGAGTCGATCCTATACCGGATTTCGGAAAGCGACGAAGCGGCTTTCGGGGAGTTGTTTGGGAAATTTTTTCCAGGCATGCTTTCTTATGCCACGTCTTTTCTAAAAGACCAGCAGCTTGCGGAAGAAGTGGTGGAGGATGTTTTTGTAAAATTTTGGGAGAACAGGAAAACGGCCCGGGAGATCCGTAAAGTACCCTTTTACCTCTACAGGGCGGTGCGCTATGCTTCAATTGATGCGATGGAAAGGAATAAAAAATTCAAAAGCCTTTCTTTTGAAGAGATCGGGGAAGCCTTTACATTTTCCTACCTGCCCCAGGCCAATTCCCTGATAAATAAAGAAAATTGTCTGAAGATCTCGGATGCCATCAGCCAGCTGCCCGCCCGGTGCCGGCTTATATTCCGCCTGGTTAAAGAAGAAGGGATGAAGTATAAGGAAGTTGCGCAGTTGCTGGATCTTTCAGAAAAAACTGTTGAGAACCAGATGAATATCGCCATAAAAAAACTGGTTGATACGCTGAAGACAGACTTTCCGGAATTCTCGGCCTATTTCTTTCCCAGGAAAAATTAACCGGTTTTTATTAAAAAAAAGTTGAACAGCTTTTGGGGGTTAGGGATCAAAAAAACGACTTTATTAACAAGGAATATTGCTTATATGAGCTACAATCGGTTTTTAGAGCTATTACTCAGGAAAAAATCAGGAGCATTGTCTGCTGAAGAACAGGAGGAATTAAATGGGTTCCTGGGCAATAATCCCAACTACCAGGAACTGTCCGGTATGGTTGAGCAGCTGTATGAAACACCCTTAAAAGAAATCAGGGAAGTTGATAGAACGTATTTGCGGAAACGCTGGGACTCGCTCAAACAGAGAACCGCTCAATTGCCGGCTGGCGCCGGAAATCAGGCCCCCGCAGGTAAAACCCGCCGGATGAGGTACTATATGGCCGCGGCTTCGGTTGCCGCCCTGCTTTTGGTAGGCGCTTTTTATTTCCAGAGACGGGGTCTTACAACAACCAGGGATACTGTTGTGGCCACTAAAATGGGGTCCAAAACAAGTATGAAATTACCCGATGGAAGCCAGGTGTGGTTAAATGCGGGTAGTGAGCTTTCCTATGATAAAGATTTTGGAAAAGTAAACCGCGAAGTACATCTTTCGGGGGAGGCTTACTTTGATGTTACCCATGATGCGGAGCATCCGTTTATCGTACATACGAATAGCTTTAATATCCGGGTTTTGGGAACCGCCTTTAATGTGAAGGCCTATACATCGGATAAAGAATCGGAAGCGACCCTGGTACGGGGATCCATCGAATTGAGCATGAATAATGAGGATACCCGGAAAATACTGCTGAAGCCCAATGAAAAACTGGTTTTTAAAAAAGCGGATGACTCCCGGGAAAAGACGGTGCGGGGTGAAAGCGCTATGCCGGAGATCCGGGTTACCGGGCTGCAGACACCCTTTAAAGACTCTGTTACAGTTGAAACACAATGGCTGCATGATTGTCTTGCGTTCAGGGATCATAAGCTAAAGGACATTGCTTCAATGATATCGAGATGGTATGGGGTTACGGTGGAAATAAATGATGCGGATTTGAAAGAAAAAGAGTTTAGCGGGTTGTTCAAAGATGAGAGCGTGGAGCAGGTGTTACATGCATTGAAATTAGCCGGTGGATTTGATTATACGATCAGTAAAAATAAGATAACGATTGTTCCTTAACTTAAAAACAAGATGCAATATGAAATGAACGGTTCATAAACTTCAATAAAAAAAGGAGAATGGTACCAGCATTCTCCCGGGCTTTTAAACAAAGTTGTATTTGCGACAACACTTATTTATCCAAAAACCAATGTAAAGGTATGCAAAAAAAATGCAATTCTATTGCCCTGTTTTGCGGCAATGGAATGGTCAAATATCTGCTAATGGCGAAGCTTGCGATTATCCTTAGTTTAGTTTTTTCGTTCCAGGCATTTGCTGACAATATTTCAGCGCAGACGATCAATATCCAGCTCAAAAATGTTTCCGTTGAAGCCGCTTTAAAATCGATTGAGGCGCAGGGCTCATACCGGTTTGTATATAAAACGGAAACGCTGCCTAAAAATAAAACAGTGAGCATTTCAGCAGAAAATGCAACGCTGAATTATGTGATGGAGAAAATTCTTCAAAATACTGCTTTGTCTTATGAGTTTCTCAATAATGCGCTTGTGGTGATCGTGCCGGGCGAGGCCAGCAAAGCCAGGATCATAACGGGGAAGGTCGCGGATACGGATGGCAAACCCCTGGTAGGAGTAAGTATCCTGGAGAAAGGCACCACGAATGGTACGGCCAGCAAAGACGATGGCAGCTTCTCCCTGAATGTGAGCGCCGCCAATGCGATACTGGTGTTTAGTTCATTGGGGTACCAGGCAAAGGAACTGCAGGCAGTCAATAATATGGCGGTAGTGCTGGAAAAGACAGACGCGCAAATGGACCAGGTGGTCATCGTGGGATATGGAACACAGAAAAAGGGCAATCTTACCGGCGCCGTATCTACCATCGATTTTGATAAGCAGTCAATGAATTCGAGGGCTATTACCAATGTCTCTTCCGCCATGGCAGGCCTGGCGGCCGGTATCAGGGTACAGCAGGCAAATGGTATTCCCAGCGCCAACAATAACGCCAGCCTTAGCGTAAGAGGAGTGGGGTCATTAAATACCAGCTCGGCGCCGCTGGTGATCGTAGACGGGCAGGCCGCCGATATCAGTTCGGTGAGCCCGAATGATGTGGCATCGGTTTCCATACTAAAAGATGCGGCCTCTGCGTCCATATATGGCTCCCGGGCATCCAACGGGGTGATCCTGATTACGACCAAGACGGGAAAGGGCATGAACGGTAAGGTGAACTTTACCTATAACAACTATGTAGGATGGAAGAAGCCGACCATGCTGCCCGATTGGGCTTACAACACGCTCGATCATATGAAGCTGATCAATAGGGTACTGCTGAATGACAAACCCGATGATCCGCCACCCTACGATGAAGCAGACTTTGCCGAATGGAGCAAGGGCATTAAAGAAGACCCCATCAGCTATCCCAGCACCAACTGGTGGAAGGCCATTACGAAAAAGAATATGGTACAGGATCATAACATATCTGCCAGGGGCGGCAATGACAAGATCAATTTCTATTCGTCCATGGACTATAATATGGATGACGGAATGATCCCCAACAGTGCTTTTCGACGGGTCAGTTTCCTTAATAATCTTTCCTATAAGGTGAACGACTGGCTCCGGCTGGGGAATAATGTTACCTATATCTCCCAAAGATCAGATCCCCTGAGCAATGAGGATGATATCAACAGTATCTTTCAATGGTTCAGGGCCAGCAGTCCCTCCACCCTGGCCCAGCACCCGGATGGCCGCTACGGTGCCCCGCAACTGGCCGGTGAAGTAAGCAATAATAATCCTTTACGCACCGCAAAACAACAGCGCGGCGAAACAAAGGGCAACCGCTTCCAGGGAAAGGCCTTTGCGGTGTTCACGCCTTTAAAAGGCCTCTCTGTTACGGCCAGTTATTTTGCGACCATTTTTCAGCAATACAGCTGGGGTGGTTCGGAACCTGCGGATCTCTGGAATTTTAAAACCGGTGAGATCACCAATGATCAGTCTGCAAGTATCAGGACCTTAAGAAATAATTTTCAAAAAAATGAACGGCAGATCATTGATGTATATGCAGATTACACCCGGTCATTTGGGAAACACAACGGCCACCTGCTCCTGGGCTATAACCAGGAGTATGCAAAAAACCAGGGGTTTGGCGCCGGCCGGCAGGGATTGCTGGGCTATGAAACGCCGGTTTTTAATGCAGCCACCGGAGAGATACTGCCTCCCACCGGGAATGCCAGCGATTACGCACTGCGTTCCTATTTCGGGCGCTTCAACTATGACTTCAGCGGCAAATACCTGTTTGAGGCCAATATCCGGTATGATGGTTCCTCTAAGTTTGCGCCGGAGCGCCGGTGGGGCGTGTTCCCCTCGGCCTCTGCGGGATGGGTGATCTCGCGCGAGGACTTCTTTCAGCCTTTAACTTCCGTGTTTACCAGCTTAAAACTGCGTGCCTCTTACGGTCAGCTGGGTAATAACGGTATTGGCAATTACGACTGGCAGAACTTTTATTCCGTAGTAAAATATCCCTTTAATGAAACATCCGGATCGGCCCTGGTCTATACCGATTTTGGAAACCCGCTGATCACCTGGGAAGGTACCACGGTTACCAACCTGGGTATGGATATGCGGCTGTTTAACCGGCTGGAGCTGACCCTGGGCTATTATAATAAGCTGACTCAAAAAATCCTCGCCAAACTGCCTACACCGGCAACCACCGGTGGTATTGGCGCAGCTTTTGTAAACTCGGCAGAAGTACGCAACGCTGGTTTCGAGGCAGATGCCCGCTATACACAACAGCTGGGCAGGCTGGGTATTGCGGCCGCCGTAAATTTTGCATATAATAAAAACCGTATCCTGCACTATAAAGGCAGCTTTATTGAGCCGCATGGCCAGAATGCCGCTGCATGGACAGAAGGTTATCCCATCGGCATATTCTGGGTAAGGGAAGTAGACCATATCATCCAGACACAGCAGGAGATCGATGACCTGAAGGCTGCAGGGTATACCTTTGCCCCTGTAACGCCCGGCCCCGGAGATTTTTTGTATAAAGATGCCAATGGGGATAAACAGATCAATGATGGAGACCGTGTGCTCAAAGGCAATCCCATACCGCTTTATACCTATGGCGGCAGCCTTACCCTGGACTTTGCCGGTATCGATCTTAGCGTATACTTTGATGGCGTAGGCAAATGGGACCGGTATTTACAATCGGCCGTTTATGCGCTCAATCACAACGTAAGCAATTTTGTGTTCCCTACGGAGTATTTAAATATGTGGACGCCGGAAAATAAAAGCACTACCATCCCCAAGGTATATAGTGGCAGTACGGTAAATGACCAGGTTTCTGATTTCTACCTGCACAAGGCCGATTATCTGAAGATCCGCTCGCTGCAGCTCGGGTACTCGCTGCCCGGCCCGCTGATCAGAAAAATGGGCCTGAATAAATTAAGGTTTTTTGCAAACCTTGAAAATTATTTTACCCGGACAAAGTGGCCGAACCTTGACCCGGAAATGACCAGGTCCCAGAATGATGATGCGTCCTATCCCCTGGGAAAGACGGCTTCCGTTGGCCTCCAGGTTCGGTTTTAATTTTTATTAAACTTCAGCAACATGAATTTCAAAATTTATATAATCGCTTTTTTATTGATCCTGCCTGCTATGGCGTGTAATAAAAATTTTTTAGATAGGGCCCCGTATGATGGTGTGGGAAGTTCCAGGATCTTTGAGAACGATGCGAATGCTACATTGGCGGTTAATGGTATCTACCAGTCGGCCGCGCAAACCGCTTTTAAGGATCCGTTCCTCAATATTACCACCAACCTGGGGCCGGACAGTTATTCTTACGGCAGGGCGGGCGCTAATGCCATATCCACGGGAATGAGCACCAGCCGCGCGGCAGGTATATTAAACCTGTATACCAACTTCTACCAGCCCATTATGTATGCCAATGATGTAATAGCGGGGCTCAACAATAATGAAAAGGTAACCGAAGCATTGCGTAACCGACTTACCGGCGAAGCAAAATTCTTCAGGGGGCTGTGCTACTTCTATCTCTGGAATTATTTTGGGGAGGTGGTTATCCTGGATAAACCCATGCCCGTAGACGCCACCTACTTGCCAAGGTCTTCGGTGGCCGATGTAACGGCACTGATCATCAGTGATTTTAAAGACGCAGCGGAAAAACTGCCCGTTAGTTATGCATCTGCTGATTTAGGACGGGCTACCAGCGGCGCGGCAATAGCCATGCTGGGGAAGACCTACCTCTACCTCCGGCGCTGGCCGGAGGCCGAAGCGGAATTTGCCAAACTGCTGCAGGAACCCTACACGTATGATCTCACCGATAATTTTGGCGATTCCTTTTATTGGAAAACCCAGAATAATAAAGAGTCTGTTTTCGAGCTTCAGTATACTAACGAAGCAGGCATGGGCAGCAGCTTTGAAAAATGGTATGGAAACAGGAGCCTTGGCCAGGGAGGAGAAGATTATGCAGAGGCGGCTACAACAGCCCTGAGTGTGTTTACACACAGGGATGGCAGTGCTGTAAATCTTTCTACGATTCCAAAACGGAACGGCTACCCTGCAGGTAATACCGGGGAAGTAAGCTACGGCAAGGACCTGGTTAAATGGTATGATACCAGCTTTGTCAATATGGATACACGGCTCCATCAAAGCGTTATTTTGCCGGGATCTACTTTTTATGGCAATAACAATGCCTATTATAAAGTGTATTGGCCTTATAGTTCCTATATTAACGCAGATACCCCTGCATTGCGCACCACCTGGTACACTCAAAAACAGCCCGCCGGTGTAATCCCGATACGTAAATTCATGACATTGGGTGAAGAAAATATCCTGAATCCGAGTACCTGCCCCACCAATTTTCCGCTGGTCCGCTTTGCCGATGTGTTGCTCATGTATGCAGAAGCTGTAAATGAGGCCAGGGGACCGGTGCCCGAGGTATATGATGCCGTGAACCGCATCCGGGAGCGGGCGAAGATCGTGGATCTCGCTGCAGGATTGGGCAAAGACCAGATGCAGCGGGCCATCCGGCTGGAGCGCTACAAGGAACTGATGTTTGAAACACATCTGTACTTTGACGTAAAAAGATGGCATATAGCGCATCTGACACCCGCCCAGGACCCGGTTTTCAGTCTGAACAATGATGTCCTGGATTTCCGGTTTGTTAGCTTGAGTCTTAAAAAAGTATTCAGGGAGGATCGGGATTATTTATTCCCCATCCCGGGAAATGAACGGGACCTGAATCCATTATTGACCCAGAACCCCAATTGGGATTAGGCTTCAGACAGGCGCCATTAACAGATCACTTTAATTCATATATCATGTACCGGCTTGTGCTCATGGGTATTTATAGCTTTTTGTGCGCTTTTGCTAAAGATACGGTGGTGGTGAACGAAACCTTTAACGACCCCGATGGCGCGCTTCCCGCATTTTTCTGGAGCGAAGGCAATGCTGCTTCCGTTAAGAACGGGCGCCTTTTTATAGATGCCGATACCACGGGAAGCCGGGCTGCCACAATTTGGCTGGACCGGGAGCTGGCCGGCGATCTGAGTGTTGAATTTGATGTGTATTTGTTATCGTCTTCTGATGACGCCAATAACGTAAATATATTCTTTATGTACGGTGATCCCTCAGGGAGGCCGCTCCGGCAAACAGCAGCCAGCCGGCAGGATGGGCTTTACCGGCGCTATCATACATTGAGCGGGTACATCTTTACCAATGTTACGAATGAAGACCCCGGCAGGGTACGCTATCGCTTTCGCAGGAACCCGGGCTTTAAACGGGTAAGTGAAAGCTTTGGCCCAAGAGCAGGCCGGGGCGGGAAACTGCATATAAAGCTGGTAAAGAAAGGGGATCAGTTTGAATATTGGGAAAATAACAGGAAGACGCTGGAAGCATCGGATACCGGCCCCTGTGAAAAAGGATTGTTCGGGTTCAGGACCTGGCATACATCAATGGAAATAGACAACCTTCTTATAAAGCGAATCGGATGATGAACGGTTTTGTAAAATTGTTGACTTGTCTGCCTGCGATTTTGGCGGCGGCATGTATTCCGGCAATCACAGCGGCGCAGGGCAATGCCCGCTTCCAAGAGCACCAGGTAGGCAGGGAAGGGGCGTCCACGGTTTTTTCTTATTTCAATACCACGCCGGAGAGCCCCGATGGCAAAACAATTGCCTACATCCGTTGCGAACAAGAGCCGGCGCCAGGCAAAACAAGAGTACCGGCTGCTCTCTGGATCTGCGACCGGGATATCAGCCATCACCGTAAGGTAGCGCAGATAAAAAGCATCTCGGTGCACGATGGTGCAGAAACGCAGTGGGTGGATAATAACCGGATCGCATTATTCGATGATCTGAAATTAAGGGTAGTAGCTATTCATTCCGGTAAGGACCTGCTCCGGAAAGAGCGGGTGGCTTCTGAAATAGGTCATGAAACATATAAGGGCAAATTGCTTTATTCCATCTGTGAAGGCAAAGTACCCGGTGAGCCGGGCATCTATGAACTGGATTGTAATACACAGGAAGTACGTACTGTTTTACATTTGAAAGACCTGGGAGCGCTGCCCCTGCCTGCATTTCTTAAAAAAGATTCCCTCTACCCGTTGCTGCAATGGCAATTATCGCATCTCCAGTATTCGCCGGACGGGGAAAAAATATGTTTCCGCATAGAACTGGGGCCAAAGGATGATGAAATTTTACTGGGGGTTTGTAATGCAGACGGTACGGATATAAAGGTTTGGATAAAGCCGCTGCATTTTTTGTGGTACGACAGCCATTCGATCATCGGGCATTTGAGCAATGAGCCGGATGGGAAAAAACCCGAACCTTACGATCGGAGATTTTCGCTTACACGCTGGGATCTTAACGGGAAGGTGATCGGCCAGATGCTGGCACCGCGGGGCAACCACCTGGCGCTATCGCCCAGCCGGGAATATGTTGCCTCAGAAAGTTTTTACCAGACCAACCCGGTGGTGTTAACGCTTTATACCATCCGGCCGGGTAAGCAGGCAAGGGAAGTATGCCGTTTTGATCCGCAGCGGGTAACCTGGAAAGAAAAGTTTCATGTAAACCCTTCTTTTTCGCGGGATGGGAAACGGCTTTATTATTCCCGGCCGCTGGATGCGACGCATAACGGTACTTTTTTTATAGAAATCTTATAAAGATGCATATCAACATACAGGAGTATCCTGCAAAATGGTTTGCCTGGCTTACAACGATAGCAGCGGGCATCCTGTTTACAGGGCCGGTCAGGGCCCAGCAGGCGAAATCACTACGCCCCCCTCAATTAACAGCGCACCAGGTAGGTGCAGATGGCGCGTCTACGATCTTTTCTCTTTTCAATACCTGTCCCGAAAGCCCGGATGGCAGTACCATTGTTTATGTCCGTTGCAGGCAGGAGCCTTCAGGCCGGGATCATTTTACCGCAGCCGGGTTATGGGTCTGCGATCGTGATTTAAAGGAACACCGTAAAGTGACCGATATAGCCGGAACGGCCGCCCATAACGGGGTGGAGGCGCAGTGGGTAGATAACAGCCGCATCGCTTTTTTTGACAGTGGCCTGGTCCGGCTGGTAGATGTTCATAACGGTAAAGACCTGCTGAAAAAGAAAATTAAGGCCGACGGGCTGGGACATCAGCCGTACCAAAACTACATATTGTATAATATCTATGCCAGTGATGGAAGGGGAGAACCGGGTACTTATGAACTGGATTGCAATACACAGCAAACCCGTTTGGTGCTGCGTGTAAAGGATTGCGCGAAACTGCGGCTCCCCGCTTACCTGCAACCGAAGGATATTGATTCGCTTCAGTACTGGCGCACGCTTCATAGCCAGTATTCACCGGATGGGAAAAAGATCGCCTTCCGCTTAGATGTCGGTTCGTCCGAAAAAGCACAACTGCTGGGTATCTGTAATCGCGATGGCACCGGTTTAAAGATCATGCATAAGGCATTGCATTTTTTCTGGTACGACAATGCCTCCATCGTCGGGCATTTGCAGGTGGATAAAAATGGCCGACGGCCGGAAGCCCCGGAAAGAAGGTATACCCTTACCCGCTGGGACCTGGATGGGAATGTGTTGCAGGAAATGATGACGCCTCCCGGCAACCATCTGGCTATGTCGCCGGACCGGCAGCAGTTTGTTTCAGAAACATTTTATCAGACGAACCCGGTCATCGTTAAATTATATAGGATCGGCCATCCGGAAGCAACCGTAACAGTTGAGGCATTTGATCCCTATGATATTACCTGGAAGCGGCGCTTTCATGTGAACCCGGCTTTTTCGCGGGACGGGAAACGTATCTATTATTCAAGACCGCTCAATAAAAAATATAATGGAACCTTCTTTTGCGAGATCCGGTAAACTCATAATAGTTGTAATGAAAGCAAGATCTGTAATACGGCATATATCGGCAGCAGTTTTGTTGTTTGGCACCATCACACTGAACGCCCAGCCGCAGCTGAAAGAGCACCAGGTAAGTCCGGATGGGATGTCGGCGGTCTTTTCGTTTTACAATACGACACCCGAAAGCCCGGATGGGAAGGTACTCGTTTATGTGCGGTGTAAGAAAGAGCCTTATGGCCGGGAAGAATCTGTGCCCGGGGAACTATGGACCTGTACCCGGGACCTGGAGAACCACCGGAAGCTGGCGGATATAGACGGCACTGTTGCACATAACGGTGTGGAAGCCCAATGGATCGACAATGACCGGATCGTGTTTTTTGATAAGGGCCGTATCCGGATCGTTGCCGCCCGTACCGGCAAGGACCTGTTAACAAAAAAGATCAGCTGTGCAGGGCTTGGTCACTATCCCATTAACCATAAGATCCTGTACAATATCTATAGCGGAGAAGGAACCGGTGAACCGGGTATTTACGAACTGGACGGTGATACCTTTGAAACAAAATTAGTATTGTCCAATGCAGACATAGCAAAAATACCGTTACCTTCTTTTTTGCCGGGGGATCAGGTGGCCCCCGTTAAGGACTGGCGGGCGCTTCATTGCCAGTATGCACCGGATGGAAAGAAGATCGCATTCCGGCTGGATGTGGGGCCGTTTGAAGAGGGGCAGTTACAGGGCATTTGTAACAGGGATGGAAGCGGCCTTACGATAATGACACAAACACTGCATTCCATCTGGTATGACAATGGATCCCTGATCGGGCACCTGCGGTATGAAAAGGACGGCAAAAAGCCCGGAGACCCGAAGCTACGTTTTACACTGGTGCGGGTAGACCTGGAGGGGAATATCCTGCAGCGAAACATTACTCCGAAAGGAAATCACCTCTGCATCTCTCCGGACAGGCAATGGGTGGCATCCGAAACCTTTTACCAGACCAACCCGGTTGTGTTTACGCTGTATCCTGACGGGCATCCCGGAAAAGCGATTGAGATTGCAAGGTATAACCCTTATGATATCGTGTGGAAGCGGCGTTTTCATGTGAACCCTGCCTTTTCAAGAGATGGAAAACGGCTTTATTATTCGAGGCCATTGAATGAAAAATATGCCGGTATTTTTTATTATGAAATTAAATAGCACAGCATGTATTTAAAATGGATCTGCCTGATGGTTTTTTGTTTTGGGAGCTTGTTGTCCGCTAAGGGCCAGGAAACCAGGTCGGGGAAGAATATACTTATCATTATGACGGATGAGCAATCTGCTGATGCTATGAGCGCTGTTGCCGGTAACCGCTATCTTCATACACCGAATATGGATGCGCTGGTAAAAAGCGGTATTAGCTTTACAAGGGCTTATTGCGCTAATCCGCTCTGCACACCTTCGCGTTCGGCGATGTTCACAGGGCGGTACCCGCATGAGCTGGGCATTATGGATAATGAAACGCCCAGGTCCGACACGGTACACTTTCCCGTAATGGGTACTTTTTTTTCAGCAAAAGGCTATGAAACCGGGTATGTGGGTAAATGGCATGTGCCGGCATTTCCTTTAAAGAATAAACAGATCAGTGGATTTCAATGGGCCGAAAATAACCAGTTGGGAGGCGCCGACAGCCTGTTGCCGGGCTCTGCGATCCGGTTCATCAATAAAAAAAGAAAGCAACCCTTTTTACTGGTCGTTTCCTTCGTGAACCCCCACAATATATGCGAATGGGCAAGGGGCGACCGGCTTCCGGACGGTAACATCGCAACACCGGTGTCCGCTGCCGGCTACCCGCCGTTATTGCCCAATCATGCACCCTCAGTCAATGAAAGCGATATTAACCGGGATCTGCGCAAAGCCGTGCAGGCAAACCCGAAATTCCCGGTGGGGAATTTTACAATGGAACAATGGCAGGCCTACAGGTGGGCTTATTACCGGTTGGTTGAAAAAACAGACGGCTATATAGGCCGGGTTTTAAAAGCACTGAAGGCTTCGGGCCAGTATGAGAATACGCTGATCGTATTCCTGAGCGACCATGGCGATATGCAGGGCGCTCATCAGTGGAACCAGAAAACGGTATTTTATGAGGAAGCTGCGCGGGTTCCGTTTATCTTATCAGGCCCGGGGCTGGAGCACAAAAGATCGGATCGCCTGGTCAACACCGGCATCGACCTGATCCCTACTATTTGTGCCTATGCAGGTATTGATCCTTCCATTGCATTACCAGGCCGGGATGTATTGCTCCCGGGTGCAGATCGCCGGTATATTGTTGCAGCAAACAGGGTCGCTGTTGGTGTAAATATTTTCCCCGGGAAAAAAAGTTTTAAACCCGAAGGGCGGATGGTACGCAGCGCGCAGTTCAAATACTGGATCTATGATGAAGGCCGGCAGCGGGAATCCTTGTTTGATATAGATAAAGACCCCGGTGAAATGAAGGACCTGGCGCGCCTTCCGGCATACAGGAACGTATTGGAAACGCACCGGCGGTATTTAAAAGAATGGGCAGAAAGATATAAAGATGCAAAGGCCTTGGATCTGTTGGATCATATACCGGAGCGCCTTGCCACTGAGGCACAGAAGCGCTGAGTTTGTTGATATTCCTCCAGCAAAAGACCTCATCGCCCGGGCACCATACCGGTTTGAATCCGGGCCCCAAAACCTTCTGTAACCGTTCGGGGTTCGGAGCAGTGGCAATGCAGAAGCGCAGAGACTTTTTCAAAAATTCAGTGTATTCAGTGGCAACAGGAGTAGCCATAAAGCAAAATAAAAAATGATGATGATACGATTGGTCAAAAACAGGCCCTATGTAAAGCGCGTTCAACGTGACGCGTGTTTTCTTCGACCCGGTAGACGTCTTCACGCACGGTTCAGGCCGGTGATCCTTTTCCTGCTGACGTTTCTTTGCACAGGGGCATTGAGTACATCGGCACAGCAAAAAAAAATGAATGTGCTGTTTATCATTGCAGACGACCTTAATTGCGACCTCGGCACTTACGGGCATTACCTGGTCAAATCCCCCAATATTGACCGGCTGGCAAAAGAGGGGATGCAATTTACAAATGCTTTTTGCAATTTCCCGCTATGCGGTCCGTCGCGTGCCAGTATGATGACAGGGCTTTACCCCGATCAAACGGGCCATTATAAGCTGCGCGATTATATCCGGCAGCATGTCCCTAATGTAATTACGCTATCGCAGAATTTTATGCGGCAGGGGTACACCGCTGCACGAGTGGGGAAAATATATCACTATGATAATCCTAAAGGCATCGGTACACCCGGTAATGATGATTCCGCGTCCTGGAATGAACGGTATTATCCCAGGGGAATTGACAGAGACTTAGAAGATAAGATTTTTTCACTGAAACCGGGCGCTTTCGGAGCCACCTTAAGCTGGCTGGCTGCAGAAGGAAACGATGAAGATCATACGGATGGAAAAGTTGCCCTGAAAGCAATTGAATTGCTCAAAAAGTATAAGGACGAAAATCAACCCTTTTTCCTTGGTGTGGGTTTTTACAAACCGCATACACCTTTTGTAGCACCCGCTAAATATTTTGATCTTTATGACGTTAACGACATAAAACTGCCTCGTATTGATAATAACTATTTTTCTACTTTGCCCAAACCTGCGGTAGCAGGATTACAGTATTACAAAGAGCAGTTAAATATGCCTGATTCCCTGGCCAGGAGGGCCATCCAGGGTTATTATGCCACCATCTCTTTTTTAGATGCGCAGGTGGGAAAAGTATTACAGGCACTGGATAGCCTGGGTTTAAAGGAGAATACGATTATTGTATTCACGTCTGATCACGGCTATCACCTGGGCGAACATGAGTACTATCAGAAAAATACATTGTTTGAAAATTCGGACAGGATCCCGATGATTGTTTCTTATCAGGGTATGAAACAAAAAGGAACGGTGAGCCGTTCTATTATTGAGATCATAGATTTGTACCCCACCCTTAGTGATCTTGCTGGCTTGAAGGTGCCGGCTTATGTTGTGGGGTACAGTTTTAAAAGTATTTTGAAGAGCCCGGGTCAAAAAACAAGGAACAGCGCTTTAAGCCAGATGAGCGGCGGGTATACACTGAGAACACCGGATTACCGGTACACGCGCTGGGGAAAAGGGGGCAAAGGAATGATCGAGCTCTACGACAGGGTTAAAGATCCGGGGGAGATGAAGAACCTGGCAAATGATGTATCATATGAAAAATTGATCGGCCAATTGGATGGTCAGTTGAAGGAGCGCATTCAAAAAGCCGCCGTTCCTCCTAAAGGATTAACGGTTTTTAAAAAAGCAGGAGATGATAAAAATGTACATTAATAATTGCACAGAAATGATAGCGCAGTGGTTAGGGCCTGTATACGATAGGCGGGTGTCCCTGATCGTGCTATTTGTTTTATTGCTGACAGGATCCCTGGATCAGGTAGCAGCCCAGGGAGCCAATTCGGCTAAAGCGCCACGTAAACCCAATATTATTTATATACTGGCGGATGATATGGGCTATGGCGATCTGAGTTGTTACGGGCAGCAGCGTTTTCAGACCCCCAATATCGATCGTATTGCCCGGGACGGAATACAATTTATGCAGCATTATGCCGGGACTGCAGTATGCGCCCCTTCCCGCTCTTCGCTGATGACAGGGCAAACCACTGGTTATACGCCTATAAGAGGTAACAGTACCGGTAATAAAAAGCCGGCCTCCCTGCCGGATACTGTCATCACCATAGCAGAGCTTATGAAGCAGGCAGGCTATGCCACCGGGGCTTTTGGCAAATGGGGCTTAGGAGCAGTGGGCTCTGAAGGCGATCCCAACAAACAGGGCTTCGACGAGTTTTACGGGTATATTTCGCAGGGGTTGGCCCATAGCTATTATCCGGATTTTTTAGTACACAACCAGCAAAAAGTTATCCTTGAAAAAAACTTGCCGGATAAAAAAGTGGAATATGCACCAGACCTGATCCACCAGCAGGTATTGCATTTTATCGATAAGAACCGGGACCGGCCCTTCTTCATTTATTACCCTACCACCATCCCGCACGCCGAGCTGGCAGCACCCGAAAAATATATGGCAAGGTTCAGGGGAAAATTGTTACCCGAAAAAACATTTAAGGGTGTAAGCTATGGGGCACCCAATTACAAAAAGGGCGGCTATGAAAGCCAGCCGGAAGGGCATGCCGCATTTGCCGCTATGATCACTTTATTAGATCACCAGGTGGGGGAAATACTGGACCGGCTGAAACAATACGGGCTGGATGACCATACACTCGTTATTTTTTCATCCGATAACGGCCCGCACCTCGAAGGGGGTGCCGACCCTGAATATTTTAATAGCAATGGCCCTTACAGGGGGTACAAACGGGATCTTTATGAAGGCGGTATCCGCGAACCAATGCTGGCGCGCTGGCCGGGTCATATTGCAGCAGGTAGTAAAACGGATAGGATTACTGCATTTTGGGATGTGATGCCTACGCTTGCGGAGCTCGTACATGTAAAAACACCCGCCAATACCCAGGGACTGTCTTTTTTACCCACACTTTTGGGCAAAGGAACGCAAAAGGAACACGATCATCTGTATTGGGAGTTTCATGAGTTTGGTGGCCGGCAGGCTATCCGGAAAGGCAGGTGGAAATACATTGTATATAACGTGCTCAATAAAGAAAAAAGAAAAGCACAGTTGTTTGACCTGGATAAAGATCCCGGCGAACAGGAAGACATTGCCCTTCAATATCCGGATGTTGTTAAAGAACTGCAGGAGGTGATGGAACAGTCAAGAGTACCTGCACCGCAATTCCCTTTCATCGAAAGTTTAAAATGAATCGAACCAGCTATATAGGATCCCTGGTCTTCGGACTCGTGTTGTCGCTGGCGGTGCAGGCATCGGGAGTGAACCTGGCTGCCAAATGGCCTGCGTACTGGATCACTTGTCCGGGCGTGGTTCCAACAGGCTATGGGGTGTTTCATTTTCGCAAAAGCTTCAGCCTGTCGCATCAGCCGGCAAGGTACCTGATCAATGTTTCGGCAGACAACCGGTATCGTCTTTTTGTGAACGGGGTACCGGTAAGCCAGGGCCCCGCCAGGGGCGACCTGCTGCATTGGTACTATGAGCAGGTAGATATTGCCCATTGCCTGAAGCAGGGGAGCAATACGATCGCGGCGGTTGTCTGGAACATGGGGGAACACCGCCCGCTGGCGCAAATTAGCTGCCAGACAGGACTGATCGTGCAAAGTACGGCAGCCGGAGATTCGGTGATCAACACCAGCCAGGCATGGAAAGTGATGCACAATGCTGCTTATACCCCGGCTACGGCCTACAATTATTTTGCTGGCGCCACGGACAGCGTTGATGCGGCCCACTATCCCTGGGGATGGGAGCAAACAGGTTATAATGACAGGGGCTGGATGGATGCCGCGCTGCTGGAGCGGGGCACTCCCTACGGATCGGGTACCGGCTACTCCTGGGTGCTTACACCACGGGATATACCACCGATGGAGGAAACAAAACAACGTATGGGTATCGTTCGAAAGGCGGACGGGGTCAGCATTCCGGGAGCATGGCCTGCAAAGAACGGGAGATTACTGGTACCGGCCAACAGGAAAATTAAGCTGTTGATCGATCAGGGCTTTCTGACAACCGGTTACCCGGAGTTGTTGGTCAATGGCGGCAAAGATGCCCGGATAAAATTGAGCTATGCGGAGGCATTGTTTAAGAACGGGAGGAAAGGCGATCGCAATGCTGTGGAAGGGTACGAAATGATCAAAGCGCCGTCGGATTATTTTATTACCGATGGCGGGAGGCAGCGTTTGTTCCGGCCCCTGTGGTTCCGCACCTGGCGTTATATACAACTGGAAATAGAAACCCGGCAGGAGCCTTTGGAGGTAGAAGATATTTATGCAATGTATACCGGCTATCCTTTCAGGGAAAATGCTTCCTTTGAAAGCAGTGATGAAAGCCTGCAAAAGATCTGGCAAACAGGTTGGCGCACGGCCCGGCTTTGTGCGCATGAAACCTATTTTGATTGTCCCTATTATGAGCAGTTGCAATATATAGCGGATACACGCATACAGGCGCTGATCTCTTTATATGTAAGCGGCGATGACCGGTTAATGAAAAAAGCGATCCGTTCCTTTAACCGGTCGCGCACTTACGAGGGCATTACGGACAGCCGTTTTCCCGGCTATAAGCCACAATTCATTCCCCCTTTTTCCCTGTTCTGGATCAATATGATCCGGGATCACTGGATGCACCGGGGCGATACGGCCCTGGTAAAGGAATGTCTTCCGGGGATCCGGTCCGTGCTGTCCTGGTTCGAAAATAAAGTAGACCCGCAAACCGGAATGCTGGGCGCTTTGCCACACTGGAACTTTGCAGACTGGGCCAAGCCCTGGCCCTGGAGTAATGAAAAACCTTTGGGCGGAGTGCCTCCGGGCGGACTTACAGGCGGATCATCCGTACTAACGCTGCAACTGGCCTATACGCTGAGGGATGCTGTTGAATTGCTTTCCCTGGTGAATGAAAACGACCTGGCGGTCCATTATACCGTCCTATATCAATCCTTACTGAAAGCCGTAAAGAAGAACTGCTGGAATGAGAAGCGACAATTATTTGCAGATGATCCGGAACAAAACAGTTTCAGCCAGCATGCCAATATCATGGCCGTGCTGTCGGAAGCGCTGCCGACAGAAAAGCAGGGAATGCTTGTCAGCAGGATCATCGCGGATACCAGCCTGGTTCAGGCAACCCTGTATTACCGTTTTTATTTATTCAGGGCATTAAAAAAGGCTGGAATGGCCAATGTGTATTTAAAAATGCTGCAACCCTGGAAAGACATGCTGGCGCTGGGATTGACTACTTTTGCAGAAAAGCCGGAGCCGGCACGATCGGATTGTCATGCCTGGAGTGCCAGCCCGAACTATGATCTGCTGGCGCTTGTCTGCGGTATTGAGCCGGCAGCGCCGGGATTCAGATCTGTGCGCATAGCGCCTGCTCCCGGCGGGTTAAAGTATATAAAAGCAACAATGCCCCATCCGTTGGGTATGATCCGGATGGATCTTTCCATAACCGGTGATAGATGGACGGGAACAGTAACACTGCCGGCCGGATCGGATGGCCTGTTTGTATATAAAGGGAAAACTCAAAAACTCAACCCGGGCAAAAACAGGATTAACTATGCGTAAGTTGAATATATTGAAACGGATAAATCATCGCCCTGGTGTGTGTGAACACACACCAGGCAAAATACAACATGTAAAATACCTGTACCTCTGTTTCCTGTTTTTGTACCTTTTACAGGGCATTACGGTACATGCGCAACAAAGGCCCCATATACTCTGGATCACTATTGAGGATACCTCGCCGGAGTTCATTGGCTGCTATGGCAACAGAGCGGCGCATACGCCTAATATAGATCGGCTCGCAAAAGAAGGTGTGCGGTTTTCCAATGTGTTCTCAACGGGCACGGTCTGCTCTCCCAGCCGCACAGCGATCATCACGGGCGTAAAGACCTATTGCACGGGTACCGGGCATCACCGCAGCGCTTTCCCCGTTCCTGTATTTATGAAGGGATTCCCTTACTATTTGCAGCAGGCAGGTTATTATACCTCCAATTCCGCCAAAACGGATTATAATGTAAGCAATGAAACCGCCTATACACAAGAGGCCTGGAATGAAAGCAGCGTAAAAGCGGGCTGGTGGAACCGAAAGCCCGGACAGCCCTTTTTTGCGGTATTTAATTTTAATGCATCGCATCAGTCCAATACGATGACCAATCCTTACGCACAATATAAAAAGGCCATTTGGGCAAATCTCAGTGCAGACGAAAGAATAGCCGATGATGCTTTTGAAATGCCCCCCTTTTATCATAACTCCCCGGAGATGAGAAAAGAAATGGCACGTGTGTATAATTCATTATCATTAACAGATAAGCGTATTGGAGAACTGCTTGACCGTTTGAAAAAAGATCATCTTATGGACAGCACCATCATTATCTTTTATGGTGATCATGGTGAAGGTATTCCCCGGGGAAAGACCAATGGTATCAGTTTTGGGTTTCGCGTACCATTTGTGATCTGGTTTCCTGAAATGTATAAGCACCTGTCGCCCTGGGGCACAGATGTAGTCACGGATGAACTGATCGATTTTACGGATCTGGCCCCAACCATGATCTCACTGGCAGGAGGTGTAAAGCCTGCCTATATGAGCGGAAGGGCTTTTATGGGGACAGCGAGGAGGAAAGCGCCGGAATACCTGGTACTGTCCTCCGACCGGTCGGATAACGGCCCCGACCTGGTACGGGCTGTAACAGACGGCCGTTATTTTTATGCAAGAAACTTTATGCCCTGGATGCCGCAGCTCCGCTATATCCGGTATATGGAAATCGGAACCATCAAACAGCTAATGAGAAGCGATTGGGAGAAGGGGGCTTTGGATCCGTTGCAGCAAAGCCTGTTTGAGCCAAGGCCTGCCGAATTTTTATTTGATACAAAAACCGATCCCTGGGAAACCCGGGATCTTTCAGGTGCTGAAAATGAACAACGGGTGTTACGGAAAATGCGGGGACGCCTGGAAAAAGAAATGCTTTCGGAAAAAGATATCATGCTGCTGCCTGAAGGAGAGCTGGATACCCTTTCAACACATATTACTCCTTATGCATACCGTTTAAACGAAAAGGCATATCCCTTTCATCAGATCTATGCGGCGGCTTCGCTGTCCGGTTTCCGCACGCCGGAAACGCTGAAAAAACAGTTAGCTTTGTTAAAAGATCCTGACAAAATAGTCCGTTACTGGGCGGTAACAGGCTTGCGCGCGCAAAAGGGAGCTGCGTTAAAACCCTATAGATCCCGGTTATTGCCGTTGCTGAAGGATGCATATCCGCCGGTAGCCATAACCGCTGCTGCTATATGCTACGAGCTGGACCAGGATCCCCGGGCAAAGGATTGTTTAACTTATCATATATTGGGCAAAAACCAGTATTGGGCATTGATGAGCGTAAATTTTTTACTATATAGTCATTATAAAAAACCATTCATTGAGCCGGTGCAGCAATGCCGCGGGCTGGAGGGCAGGAGCTATGCTGCCAAAGCCGCCTGTATGGATTTCCTGGGAAGCCTGGGCCTGGTTCTCAATGATATGGATCACCGGCAATAGCAATTGAAACGATGAAGAAATTAAAAGTCCTTATTTGTTTTTTATTTTTGGTGATTGCAGGTACAACCGGCCTGCAGGCACAGGATACGCAGGTAAAGTATTTATCGGGCCGGGGGGCAGATGATACGGTTAACTGGAACTTTTTGTGCTCTGCGGGAAGGCGGAGCGGCAAATGGACCTCCATTGCAGTGCCTTCCTGCTGGGAGCAGCAGGGGTTTGGTGCCTACAACTATGGACACGATCCTTTAAAGGAACGGCTGAATGAGACCGGCACTTATCGCTATACATTTACGGTGCCGGCCGGCTGGAAGAACCTGGAGACCCGGATCGTTTTTGAAGGGGTGATGACGGACGCAGAAGTGCATATCAATGGCATGCCCGCCGGGGCCGTGCACCAGGGCGCTTTTTATGAGTTTGGGTACAATATAAGTAAGCTGTTGAAGTTTGGCGGCAAAAATGAATTGCAGGTATTGGTAAAAAAGAACTCCGGCAATGCTTCGGTGAACGAAGCGGAGCGCACGGCGGACTTCTGGATGTTTGGCGGTATATTCAGGCCGGTGTATTTAGAGGCGAAGCCCAAAATGAATATTCAGCGGGTGGCAGTGGATGCACGGGGCGACGGGGCATTTACCGCGGATGTTTACCTGTCCGGTTTTCGCCAGGCCGCTGCTGTGCAGGTAAAATTGACCCCATTGCCTGTAAAGCCATCTAAAACAGGAAAAACAGTAGTGTTGTCGGCAGCTGTTACAGGTGCAAAAACCCAGATCAAAGGAACGGCCGGCAATGTACTGACCTGGACACCCGAGTTGCCCAACCGCTACCGTGCTGTATTTGAGTTGCTGGACCAGGAAGGCAGGGTCCTGCATCGCTATAACGAAACCATTGGTTTCAGAACGGTAGAAGTGCGGGATGCCGATGGGGTATATGTGAACGGGGTACGCATTAAAATGAAAGGCGTGAACCGGCATACATTTCATCCAAAGTATGGCCGCACTTCTTCAAAAGCACTGAGTATCCGCGATGTGAATACTATAAAGGACATGAACATGAATGCGGTGCGGATGTCGCATTATCCGCCTGAAAAACATTTCCTGGATGCCTGTGATTCGCTGGGACTCTTTGTGCTGGATGAGCTCACCGGCTGGCAAAAACCTCCCTATGATGATACGGTTGGATTGAAACTGCTGAAGGAAATGGTTATAAGAGATGTGAATCACCCCGGTATTCTGTTATGGGACAATGGCAATGAAGGCGGCAACAATTATACGCTGGATACTATGTTTGGTAAGCTGGACATCCAGCAACGGGAGGTACTGCATCCCTGGCAGCAGTTCGGGAAATTCAATACAGCGCATTATATCAGTTACAACTACCTCGCGCATGATGATCACAGCCGGCGTAAAATATTTTTGCCCACTGAATTTATGCATGGGTTATATGATGGAGGGGCGGGAGCCGGACTGGAAGATTACTGGCAGCAAATGTGGAGGGATCCGCTTTGCGCAGGAGGCTTTATCTGGGACTATGCAGATGAAGCACTGGAAAGGACCGATCGTAACGACAGCCTGGATACCGACGGTAACCATGCGCCCGATGGGATCCTGGGCCCTTATCTTGAAAAAGAAGGAAGTTATTACGCAGTCAGGGAAATATGGGCGCCTGTATTTTTTGAGCAGCGATATATTACGCCTGCATTTGACGGAAAGTTCAGGATTGAGAACCGGTTTATCTATACGGATCTGAAAGAATGCCACTTTGAAGCAAGCTGGATAAAGTGCCCCGGCCCGGGAATGAAAGCCCCTGTTGAAAAAGACCTGGCAAAGCCGGTGACTGTTTCGCTTAAGCCCGGGCAGAAAGGTACCTTAGAGGTGGATATGCCCGGAGGCTGGATGCGCTATGATGCATTGCAGATCACCGCCAGGGATCCTTTTGGCCGGCTGATCCATACCTGGACATGGCCCGTTAAAAGTGCCGGGCAAAGCGCTGCTGAACTACTGCCGCGGGTAACATATGGTGCTACCCGGCTTTCAGAAGAGGGTGATAGCTGGCAGGTAGCGGTGGGGGAGCTTCGGCTCAGCTTTAATAAGAAAACGGCCTTGCTGACCCGTGTAATGAGGAACGGCGTGGTGATCCCTTTATCGAACGGGCCGGTGCTCATCAGCAGGGAACAGGTCTTAAAGAAAGTGGCTTGTTATCAGCAGCAGGATACGGTTTACCTGTCTGCATTATATGAAAGCGGCAATGATTTTACCTGGAAAATAGGCCCCGACGGGTTGGCCCGGCTCACGGTAAATTATGAACCAAAGAATAACAACCTCTTTGCAGGTGTATCTTTTGATTTTCCCGAGAGCGAGGTAACGGGTATACGCTGGTTAGGCAACGGTCCTTACCGGGTATATAAGAACCGGCTGAAAGGTGCGTCCTTTGGCCTTTGGGAAAAAGCTTACAACAATACCGTTACCGGGGAATCGGGTTATATATATCCTGAATTTAAGGGCTACCATGCCGGAACTTATTGGGCGGAGCTGGGTGCAAAAGACAAAAAAGGTTTTACTGTATATATCGCATCGGATGATATTTTCCTGCGCCTGTTTACACCGCCAACACCCAGATCTCCGGCTAAAACGGCAATAGAATACCCCCCGGGCAATATATCCTTTTTGCATAGCATCAATGCGATCGGCACAAAGTTCGATAGTCTGCAGGGCCCGCAGGCCGCGCTCAACCCCTTCAATGGCTATAAGCTCTATGAAGGCCTGCTGCAGCTGAAGCTGGTCTTTGATTTTAACCCGGCCCCGCCTGAACAATAGAACAGTGATGGAAAAGAGGCTGTAGCAAAATCCTGGAGGATCATTGTCGAAAGGCTTCCCGTTTCAAAAATGCTTTAACCGGCCTGCAATTGCAGCGGCTAAAAGGGTTGTGCCGCGTAAGCACGGGGCTCCTATGGAGCCCGGATCTTAATAATGATACGCTGCTATAAACACGTTGCTCCTTACGGAGCAGGAACCTTTGATGATGCCCCGGCTTTTGAAGCAATGCCTGAATAGCAATACGGTTATCCCGGGCTTTCAGACGAAGCATTTGCAGGAAGCGTCTTATAACCCTGAAAGGGCTGGGTCTGGTTAACCGCGTGTAAAATGCGCGGTTAATGACGGGAGCCCTGGTTGAACCCCGGCGGGGTTCAACATAGCCTTCGCAAATGGAGCGGCGGTTACGCCGCCGGCTATGCGGTCATTAAACCCCGTTCGGGGTTAGCTGCTTAGCTTGACGCGCGTGCAATAGCGATCGGGGGCCTTTTTTGGGCAAAGAAACGGTACAGAAAAAAGATAACCGTACATGAATTTTGCGGCGGTGATGGTCTTTTGTGTGCGACATGTTACTGGTGCATTCTCTGGATTTACTTTCTTACAGCGCGATTTGATTGGTTACAACGTTAAACAGCAATGCCTGAATAGCGATACCGTTATCCCGGGCTTTCAGACGAAGTATTTGCAGGAAGCGTCTTATAACCCTGAAAGGGTTGGGTCTGGTTAACCGCGTGTAAAACGCGCGGTTAATGACGGGTGTCCCGGTTGAACCCCGGCGGGGTTCAACATATCCTTCGCAAATGGAGCGGCGGTTACGCCGCCGGCTATGCGGTCATTAAACCCCGTTCGGGGTTAGCTGCTTAGCTTGACGCGCGTGCAATAGCGATCGGGGGCCTTTTTTGGGCAAAGAAACGGTACAGAAAAAAGATAACCGTACATGAATTTTGCGGCGGTGATGGTCTTTTGTGTGCTACATGTTACTGGTGCATCCTCTGGATTTACTTTCTTACAGCGCGATTTGATTGGTTACAACGTTAAACAGCAATGCCTGAATAGCAATACGGTTATCCCGGGCTTTCAGACGAAGTATTTGCAGGAAGCGTCTTATAACCCTGAAAGGGTTGGGGCTGGTTAACCGCGTGTAAAACGCGCGGTTAATGACGGGTGTCCCGGTTGAACCCCGCCGGGGTTCAATACATCCTTAGCAAGTGGACCTAATAAATAACAGGAGCCCATAAGACTGGCCGGTGCTCAGAGAGCCGCGGGGTTTGGATTTGTTGCAATATGCTGCTTCAATGAAATAAGATGAAAAAAAATGAGAGACCTTTTGGGGGTTTCTCAAAAAAAAGCCGACTATAAATAAGAGTATTGTTGATAGACGCTGCACCGGCAATAACAGTACTATAGCGTTGCGCTATTGTTATAAGATTGCAGGTATAACGATTGCTCTTTAACACTAAAACAGGCAGGATAAAAAGAAGTGCCCGGCATTTTTCAGGATCCTTAAACAGAAGGTATACCGGTATTGTGATGATTGTTCAGGAGCCCGGCGTATACACGGAGGACCGGGCAATGCCGTTACTGTTTTTTGACGGCCTGGAAAACCTGTTACAGATTGAACCAGGTCTTATTCCAGTTGAAGTGACCTTACAAAAGAAGACCGTTTTATATTAAACCATATAGCGAATGAAAAAGAGCGATTGCAGGAAATTCCTGCCGGTGGTTATGATCTGCTGTTGCTGGCCGGTTTTAATGCAGGCCCGGCAGCCCGAAAGTGCAGCAAAAGAAGCGCTACCCAATATCCTCTGGCTCACGTCCGAAGATAACAGTCCCCTCTTAGGCTGCTATGGTGATGCGATGGCTACGACCCCGAACCTGGACCGGCTTGCAGGTGAAGGTTTTTTATATACACATGCCTATGCCAATGCACCTGTATGTGCTCCTTCGCGCAACACCATCATTACCGGGGTGTATGCCTGTGCAGCCGGGAACGATGGCATGCGCAGCTATTATCCGAAGTCGGATATGGTTCGTTTGCTGCCGGAGTATTTAAGGGAAAGAGGGTATTACTGTACCAATAATTCAAAACAGGATTACAATATCGCAGATGTAAAAAAAGACCTGTGGAATGAAAGCAGCAATACGGCACATTATAAGAACCGCAGACCCGGGCAACCTTTTTTTGCCGTATTCAACACGCTCATCTCACATGAAAGCTGTTTGCATAAACCCGATTCAGGCCGGCCCAAACATGATCCGGACAAAGTGAAATTGCCCCCTTACCAGCCGGATACCAGGGCCATCAGGACCGATTGGGCACGCTACTATGATTATATCGAAAAAATGGATGCCTGGGTTGGCGAAAAATTACAGGAGCTGGAAGCGGCCGGGCTGGCGGAAAATACCATCGTGATCTATTATGGCGATCATGGCGGCGTGTTGCCCCGCAGCAAACGCTATGTATATGAAACCGGCACCCGCATCCCCTTTATTATAAGAATACCGGAGCAATTTAAGAAGCTGTACCCGGCGGCAACAGCCGGCTCAAAAGTTAACCGGCTGGTCAGTTTGGTAGACCTTGTGCCCACCCTGTTAAGTATTTGCAATATCCCTGTTCCGTCGTATCTGCAGGGACACGCTTTCCTGGGAAAACAAAAGTCGCCGGATCCGCAATATGCCTATATGTTCCGGGGCCGTATGGACGAACGTATCGATATGTCGCGGGCTGTGAGGGATCATCGGTACCGTTATATCCGCAATTACATGCCCTACCGTATTTATGCACAGCATATCGATTATTTGTGGAAAGCCGCAGCCATGCGTTCCTGGGAGGAGGAATATTGGCAGGGAAGGTGTAATGAAGTGCAGTCCCGCTTCTTCCGGGCAAAACCCGTTGAAGAATTATACGATACGGAAAAGGATCCCTGGGAAGTACGCAACCTGGCTGATGATCCGGCATTCAAAAATGTATTGCTGCGGATGCGGACGGAAAATACAAGATGGATGAAGGAAATAAAAGACGCGGGCTTTATACCCGAGGGAATGATAAAAGCGATCACAAAGGGAATGACCGTTTATGACTATATGCGCTCCGGAGCTCAGCCGATGGATCAGCTCATTGCAGTAAGTGACCTTGCCGGTTTTGCAACCATAAAAGATATTCCAGGGCTTTCAAAATACCTGTCGGACCCGGATATGCTGCTGCGGTATTGGGCGGCAAACGGTTTGTTACAGCTGGGCGAAAAGGCCCGGGGGGCGCTTCCTGCATTGAAAAGATCTTTAACCGATGCTTCGCCCGATGTGGCCATTACCGTTGCAGAAACTTTATACCGGCTGGGCGATAAGAAGGCAAGTGAGCCGGTGTTGTTAGTGGCACTAAACAACCCCGATATTATGGTACAGGTACACGCCCTTAATGCAATCGATAACAGCTGTGTGCGGAACGGGCAGGTCCGCAAAGCCGTGACGGCACTGGCTGGAGAGCCGGCTGCTAAAAAGAATGAATACATCTCCAATATCACAAAATGGATCTTAAATAAACCATAGCCGAAATACAACTCCATTTCAACAGGTTACAACTTCTGACCATGAGCGTATAGCGTCATACGAGTAGGATTCCCCACCCCTGTTTCACTTAATAAATAAATTAAATTATGAAACCATTTAGATTGCCTTTATGCCTGTTTTCATCATTGCTTTTTGTTTTTTCATTTATTTCCTGTAAAAGATTCAGCGTTCCCATTGATCCCGGGCCCGGTGACAGTGGTAGCATCGCTACCCTTATGGCTCCCAAGGTCAAACCGTTGCCTGTTGTAACTCAGGAGGAATGGGAGTCGGGTAGCAGAACCCCCGGAGATCATACCCAGCATATGTTGGGCCTGGCTTATTCTGAATCGGATCCTGACCGGATTTATATGGGCCAGGATGTATCCAATGTTTGGGTATCGCGCGATTTTGGGCAGAACTGGAACACCCTGAAATGTCTTGGGTTAGGCACTTCTTTTATTTATTCCATAGAGGTAGATCCGCTTGATAAGAACCGCGTTCTGGCGGCGGCGGGATGCCGCCAGTTTGATGCGGTAAATAAAGCCTACCAGGGCATTTATCTTTCAAAGGATGGGGGCATTACCTGGCAGCAGAAAACTCCGAGGCAACAGTTGTCTGAAGTTCGCAGCAGCACTAAATTAATCGCCTACGCGCCTTCCACAAAAGATCCCGGGAAAGGTTATGCTACCCGGTGGTATGCCGCCTTTTGCGAGGGTGAAGCGGGCGCCGCTGACGATGGGTTTCTTACTTCTGCAGATGGGGGCGATACCTGGACTGAATTGAGGAAACTGCCGGCTGCTACTTTTGGAACGGATATCCGTGGTCTGAAAGTACATAAAACCAAGCCGGAAGAAGTTTTCTTATATGGCAGTAATGGGCTCTTCCGTTTTGAAAATGCCACCGATCCCAACGGAGCGGTGATCCGGTTAAGTGGACGCCCCGGTTCGGGTTTGCCGGAAGGGGATGTAAGAGGAAGTATCTATCAATCGGATGATGGGCAGGTACTGATGGTTGCAGTAGCTCAGAAAGGTATTTATAAATCAACCGACGCCGGCGATACCTGGACCCTGTTCTATGAATGGAACGAGATCGCCTATTGCTACGTTAATGAAAAACACACGAATATGATCTTTGCAGTGCCCCGCGAAAAAAACGGAGCACAAATTCGTGTTAGTAACGACGGGGGGCTGACCTGGACCAGCCCTGCAAAGGATGATGTGCATTATCGCGCTGGTTATGATAACAGCGACTGGAACCGGAAACTGAACGGTCAGTTTACCTATATGCTTCCCGATCCACGCGACCCCCGGCGGGTTTTTATACACACCAAATCCAAAAACTTCCGCTCAACAGACGGTGGCCTTACCTGGGATATATCCGATAATGGATTCAACGGAGCTTCTCATAGCGACATCTGGAATGAGCAAATGTTTGACCCCACCAATCCGGACCGGTTCTGTTATTTTATGGTTGACCGCTCCTATGCTTACACCGATACCCGTGGTAAATGGTTCTATGAGAGTACGATCCAGCCGGGCCCGCTGGGTTTGAACGGACGTACCTGTATGGCCGGCGCATTGCACCCTACCGAACCGGTTATACTGGCAAGCGTGGGAAAGTCGCCCGTAGGGCAATTATTGCGTTCCCCGGATAATGGGAAGACCTGGACGGTGGTGAGCGAAGGCAATAAGCAACGCTGGTGCATTGCTTTTAACCTGCAGCATCCCGACACCTGTTACCAGTGGCGTGAAAGATCTGTTGATGCCGGAAAAACCTGGATGCAAATGCCCAATATGCCGGCGAATGCCATTCTTTGTGGAGTGGCCCGTTCCGACGGCAGGGTCTTATATGCGATAGATCTAAAAAATACGGCAAAAAAAGTGTGGCGTTCCATCAACAGCGGCGATTCCTGGGAACAGGTTATAGAAAGCCCCTGGAACCTGACACTGCCGGGAGATGACGTTACCTGTGTGTTCCGCATCAATCCCAAAAACCCCGATATCATATATACCAGCAGCGCCAGCGGGCACATCACGGAATGGAATGTAGGTACTTTGCCTGCCAGGTCAAAGGATATGATAATCACCGGCGGTACAGATGTTAACTTCTCTGCAAACCGGTTTGCCATTGATCCAAGACATCCTAATGTGATGTATGCAATTAACGACCGTGTTAACACCGGCAATAAGTTCTTTCGCACCATAAATGGCGGCCACTCCTGGCAGAATATCAGTAACTACGTTACCCAGGGTTCCCTTAGCGGCTTAGCCGTGTCGCCGGTAACCGGTGAAGTGTTTATTTCCGGTGAAAATGGATCGTCTGTTATGCTGCCACCTTATGCTACAAGAAATACGGCATATGATGCAGTACCTTATATAAGCAATCTTCTTACAGAACCATACAATTAACTCAATGTAGATAAGGCGTTCAATAAGGTCTTGTTGAACGCCTTTTTTTAAACCATAAAACGCTTAAAGATGAAACCCTTTAATAATAGTTTGAGTTTTTGCACGCATTGCGTTTTGAAAAAGACAATTTTCTATGCCGCGTTTGCCGCGTTATTTTTGATCGTTGCCTGTAAAAGAGATTTTTCGAAGGAGCGGGAAAGTGCGAACCGGGGCGCTGGCCCGAGAGCCCTTACGGCAATGATACCGCAGATAAAGCCGTTGCCTGTAGTATTGAAGGCAGAGTGGAACCCGCCGAATTACTATGAACCCGGCGATCACACACAGCATATGCAGGGGATTGCCTATAGTGAGGCTGACCCCAACCGCATATATATGGGGCAGGACGTTTCGAATATATGGGTATCTACAAACTTTGGTCAGAGATGGTCTACCCTTAAATGCGGAGGGTTAAACAGTAATTTTGTTATGTCTGTAGAAGCGGATCCTGTAAATAAGAACAGGATCCTCGCCGCTGTCAATTGCCGCCCGTATGCTGAAATAAATTCAAATTACCAGGGTATATATCTGTCTACCAATGGTGGTGTCAGCTGGTCTATAGCAGGAAATGGCGGTCGCACCACGCTATCGGCGGTACGCAGCAGTACAAAGCTGTTTGCGTATGCACCAACCTCAAAAAATGGCACCATGGCTGCGAGGTGGTACGCCGCCTTTGGAGAGGGACATGACAGCATACCTGCCCAGGACGGTTTTTTAACCTCCGGCGATGGCGGTGCCAGCTGGGTCCAGGTCAGGAACTTACCTAGATCAACCTATGGAGAAAATATCCGCGGTATAAAAGTGCATAAAACAAATGCCAACCAGGTCTTTTTATATGGCAGTGCCGGCTTGTTTAAAATAACAAATGCAACAGCGGCATCGGGGACCGTCTATAAATTAAGCAACGACGTCGACGCCGCCGGGAAGTTGCCGCCAGGCGATATCATGGGCAGTCTTTACCAGTCAGACAACGGGGATACCCTTATTGTAGCGGTTGTTAAAAAAGGCGTGTATAAATCTGCTAATGGCGGTACAAGCTGGGCCGCTATCTTACAATGGACTGATATTAATTATTGTTATGTAAGCGAAAAGAATTCCAATAAGATCGTTGCCACGCCCGTCTCAAATGCGCATCAGATACAGATAAGCGACAATGGCGGATCCGGTTGGTGGAGCCCGGCAACGGCGGATGTGCACTATCGTCCGGGCTACGATTCGGCCTGGAATAATAAATTGGGAGGAACTTACGCGCATGTGTTGTTTAACCCGGGCAATGGGAGTATCTTTATGCACTCCAAGTCGAAAAACTATATCTCAACGGACGGGGGGCACCGGTGGGATCCATCGGATAATTATTATAACGGTTCTTCGCATAGTTCTATTAATGAGGATCAGATGTTTGACCCTAATACTCCGGATCGGTTCTGCTATTTTATGGTGGACAGAGGCCCTGTTGTTTCCACACTGCGGGGGCGATGGTTTAATGAGTTTGCAAAACCCGGGGGTGCGGGCCAAACCTGCATAGGAGGCGCATTGCAGCCGGGCACCCAGGTGATCCTGGCTACTGTTGGGATGAATGGTGTTGGCCAGTTACTTCGTTCAACGGACAATGGGGGTAGCTGGTCGGTCATACTTCCGGAATCCAAAAACAGGTGGGTGGTAGGTTTTAGCCTGCAGAAAACAAATGTATGTTACCAGTGGAGGGAAAGATCGGATGATGATGGCGCAAGCTGGCATCCAATGTCTGATATGCCGGCCGGTAGTGTGTTGTGTGGTATATCAAGAACAAATGGCGATATTATTTATGCAATGAAACTGGAAAGCGATGGCAACACCAGGAAAATCTTCAGGTCCGCCAATCAGGGGAAGGTCGGATCCTGGAGTACAAATCCCATTATCGAATCTACCTGGGACCTGACGGTTCCGGGCAAAAGCACGGAGTTTGTATTTAAAGTGCATCCCCAAAATAATAATATTGTGTATACCAGCAGCGCAAACGGGGAAATTACCAAATGGGATTTGAGCAACGGAACGTCAACGGACCTGGATATTATTCCGGGCAGCGCCGCAGCAGGGACGGATTATATTCACCGGTTTGCTATTGATCCGCGAAATCCTGACATTATGTATGCGATTAACCAACGGGCCAATACCGGGAATAAATTTTTCCGGTCAGTAAACGGGGGTGCAAGCTGGGAAAATTTAAGCAACTACATTCCCCAGGGATCGGTGAATGGTTTGGCTGTTTCCCCTGTTACGGGCGAAGTGTATCTATCCGGTGAAAACGGCTCTTTGGTCATGCTTCCTCCGGATAATGTGAGTACGAATACGGCATTTGCCGCGGTGCCGTACACCATGCATCATATCACAACCTTTCCCTATTAAGCCGGTAAAAATGGATTTGTAAACAGCGTAGCCGGCCTTCATTGTGATACTGTTCCAATAACTTCAATAACGATAACCGTAATTAAAAATTTTTCTGAATGCAGGTGCGATTTTTATACCTCTTCTTTTTTGTATTGGCGACAAATTTCCTGTTTGGCCAGAGTACGGTGGTTTATAAAACCATCGACACGCTCCATCTGAAAATGGAGATCTATGAGCCACGGGGTATGGATGCAAATGTAAAGCATAAAGCTATCGTGTTTTTCTTTGGCGGTGGCTGGACAAAAGGAAGCCCGGCGCAGTTCCGGTCGCAGGCTGCCTATTTTGCAAGTAAAGGATTGGTTTGCTTTTTGCCGGATTACCGTGTGGAAAGCCGGAACCGGGCAACACCTTTTGAAGCATTGAAAGACGCCAAATCCGCGATCCGGTTCCTAAAGCAGCATGCCGGAAAATTTCATATCGATAGTGCCGGGATAGTGGCAGCAGGCGGTTCTGCCGGCGGACAGCTGGCTGCAGCAACGGCACTGATCAGCGATTATAATGAGCAAACGGATGACTTAAAGATCAGCCCGGTTCCTGCAGCGTTGGTATTGTTCAATCCCGTAATTGATAATGGTCCCGGAGGCTATGGTTATGACCGGATCGGGGAATCCTATCTCCATTTTTCTCCCCTGCACAATATCCGGAAAGGCGCCCCGCCCACGTTGATCCTGCTGGGTAGCAACGATCATCTGATCCCTGTTGCAACAGCTGAATATTATAAGACCGTCATGGAGAAAGTAGCCAGCCGGTGCGACCTGGTGCTCTATGACAATGCGGGCCATGGTTTTTTTAACCCCAACAAAGAGCGGAGCAATTTTTTTTATAAGGAAACGCTTAAAGAAGCGGAACGTTTTTTGAGATCCCTGGATTATATAACTGCAGACCCGGAAAAGGGCGCTGCCAATTGAGCATTTACGGTTTATGATTATACGGTTATTAAGTATCAGTTTTTGCATGCTATGTGTAGCAGCGTCCTGCGGGGTTTCTGAAAACAGGAATGTTGACTGGCCGGAGTACCTGGGCGGCACGGACCGGAATCATTATTCCCCGCTCAGCCAGGTACATGCGGGCAATATTAATAAGCTGGAAATTGCCTGGACGTTTCATACCGGTGAGCCGGGCGAGATGCAATGCAGCCCCATCATGGCAGGAAAAACACTTTACGGGGTTACTGCATTGAACCAGCTCTTTGCCCTGGATGCGGAAACCGGCGCTGAGCGATGGAGGTTTGCCCCGGATACGGTTCGGTCGGCTGCTACCAACCGGGGCGTGGCTTACTGGAGCGGGGGCGGTGAAGCGCGGATCCTGTTTGCCCATCAATCCTGGCTTTATGCCGTTGATGCAAAAACAGGAAAGCCGGTAAGCAGTTTTGGTGCGAATGGCCGTGTGAGTCTTAGAGCAGGGCTGGGGCCCGGCGCTGCTGATAAATACGTGGTGTCTACCACCCCCGGCACCGTTTATAAAAATACGATCATCATGCCCATCCGGGTGGGGGAGGGAGCCGGTGCAGCGCCGGGCTATATACAGGCCTTTGATGTGCAAACCGGCCGCCTCACCTGGGTATTTCATACCATCCCGCATCCCGGCGAAAAAGGATACGGTACCTGGCCGGGGGATGCCTGGAAAGACCCGGCGATAGGAGGCGCAAACAACTGGGCGGGTATGGCACTGGATAAAAAGCGCGGCATTGTTTATATACCAACGGGGTCCCCGGCCTTTGATTTTTACGGTGGAAACCGGAAGGGGGCCAATTTGTTTGGCAATTGTATCCTGGCGCTGAATGCAGAGAATGGAAATTATATCTGGCATTTTCAAACGGTAAGGCATGATCTGTGGGACCGGGATCTGCCGGCGCCCCCCAACCTGCTAACCATCAAAAAGGATCATCAATTAATGGATGTGGTGGCCCAGGTAACAAAGTCGGGGTATGTATATGTATTGGACCGGGATACCGGCCAGCCGGTTTTTCCCATAGATGAAGTGGCAGCTCCCGCTTCTGTGATGGAGGGAGAAGCCGCCTGGCCCACACAACCCATACCCCGTTTACCCGGGCCATTTGCAAGGCAGCGGCTTACCGATGAAGATATTACACGGTTCTCCGATAAACGGGATTCATTGTTAACGGTTTTTCAAAATAGCAACAAAGGCGCCTTTCATCCCCTGGAATTTAAAAATACCCTCCTGTTCCCCGGGGCCGATGGCGGTGCTGAATGGGGTGGTGCAGGGGTAAGCCCCGATGGCATCCTGTATATAAATGCCAATGAAATGGCCTGGTCTTTTAGCCTGAGCCGGAAGAAAGAACAGGCCGGCCATGCGGGCATGAGCGGCCGGATCCTTTACAATAACAACTGCGCGGCCTGCCACAGGCCGGACCTGGCAGGTAATCCAGGTAGCGGCTATCCCAGCCTGCAGGCGCTCAATAGCAGGATGAAAAAACAGGAGGTGCTGAACATTATGAAAACCGGCAGGGGAATGATGCCGGGGTTTACAACGATTACGGATCAGCAAAAACAGGCCATTATCGGTTTCTTATGGGGACAGGAAAAAACAGAGGCTGCTGACGATATAGCAGTAGCAGCGGGGGGCTCCTCTGTTCCTTATGAATTTAACGGCTATAACAAGTTCCTGGATGAAAACGGGTTGCCCGCCATAACCCCTCCCTGGGGCACCCTTACGGCTATTGATCTGAATACGGGGCAGCATAACTGGCAGGTACCCCTGGGCGAAACAGCATCGTTAAAAGCAAAAGGGATACCGGCTACCGGCACAGAGAATTATGGAGGCCCGCTGGTTACCGCAGGCGGGCTGTTGTTTATTGCCGCTACAAAAGATGCAAAGTTCCGGGCCTTTGATTGTAAAACAGGAAAGCTGTTATGGGAGTTTCCATTACCCGCCGCAGGTTTTGCAACGCCGGTTACTTATGCCATTGATGGTAAACAGTACATCGTTATTGCCTGCGGTGGTACAAAGCTGGGAACGGCTAAAGGGGACGTTTATATCGCTTTTTCACTGCCCCGGGAAAAATAGGTTTTAGAAGAAAAATAAAAAAGAAGGACAATGAACAGGTTGATTTTTATGACCATGTTGCTAACGGCCATTCAGGTAAGCGGCCAGCCGGCAAAGAGGGCTGAGGCTGGTCGCCCCAATATCATATACATCATGAGTGATGACCACGGTTACCAGGCAGTGAGCGCCTATGGCTATGGGTTGAACCAGACACCGAATATCGATCGCCTTGCAAAAGAAGGCGCCTTGTTTACAACGGCCTGCGTCACCAACTCGTTATGTGCGCCCAGCCGGGCGGTAATGCTTACCGGCAAGCACAGCTTCATCAATGGTAAAGTGGATAATGTGCAGCATTTTGACTGGAACCAGGACAACTTTCCCAAGCTGCTGCGTAAAGCCGGCTACCAGACCGCCATGGTAGGTAAAATTCACATGGACGGCCTGCCGCAGGGGTTTGATTATTCGGCGGTATTACCCGACCAGGGCGATTATTATAACCCCGATTTTATCATTAATGGTGTAAAACAACAGATCCATGGCCATGTAACAGAGATCACCACAGACCTGGCGTTGAAATGGCTGAAAGGGCGTGATACCACAAAACCCTTCTGCCTGCTCTATCACCAGAAAGCACCGCACCGGGCATGGATGCCTATAGAACGGCATTATAAGGAATATACGGGGAAGACCTTTAAAGAACCGGCAACCCTGTTTGACGATTACAAGGGCAGGGGCACTGCGGCTAAGACCGCAGAAATGAATATCGGTAAAGATATGAACTGGGCCGATGATGACAAGATAAAACCCGAAGTATTGGAGGAACTGAAGCTGCATTCCCTCATAAAATGGGATACAGCGTCTTATAACAGGAGCATGCGGAGAATGGATGCGGCCCAGCGCGCGGCCTGGGATGCCGTCTATGACCCGATCAATGAAGATTTTAAAAAACGGTATCCCACGATGTCGAAAGAAGACCTGATGCACTGGCGTTACCAGCGCTATTTGCAGGACTACCTGGGCACCATCGCCGGGGTAGATGAAGGAGTGGGAGCCGTACTGGACTACCTCGATCAAAACGGGTTGACGGAAAATACGATCGTGGTGTATACATCCGACCAGGGATTTTATATGGGGGAACATGGGTGGTTTGATAAACGCTTTATGTACGAGGAATCACTGAAAACCCCTTTGCTGATCCGTTATCCAAAAGAGATCAGGCCCGGTACAAAAGTAGATGCCCTGGTGCAGAACCTGGATTTTGCGCCAACCTTCCTCGATTATGGCGGTGCAAAAATTCCGGCCGATATGCAGGGGGTATCATTCAGGAACCTGGTCGCCGGTAAAACCCGCAAATGGAGGGATGCTATTTATTATACGTATTATGAGTATCCATCCATTCATATGGTAAAACGCCATTACGGCATCCGTACCAACCGGTACAAGCTGATCCATTTTTATTATGATATTGATGAATGGGAGCTGTACGACCTGCAAAAAGACCCGCATGAAATGCATAGTGTATATAATGATCCCGCGTACAGGAGTGTGAGGGACAATATGCACAAAAAACTGGAGGCACTGCGGAAGAAGTATAAGGACAGCGATGCCAGCGACCAGAAGTATATGAAAAGCTATTTGTCGGCAACATCAAAGAAAAAGAAATAAGCTATGGATTGCAGCAGGTTGAAAGCCATATTGACCGCATTTGTTTTTTGGGCCGGTACAGGGATGCGGGAGGCTGCGGCCCAGGAGGTAAAAGATGTTTTTACGCCATGGAAGTACATCCACAGCAGCAGCCAGTCGCTTTATGGTTACCTGGCCGATAAGGCGCTGCTGAAATTGAAGCAGCGGCAAACACAGGTAAATGCACTGGCGTCAGCAGAGGGCTGGAAAAAAAGGCAGCATAGGGTCAGGCAGGCTTATACGCAGGTACTGGGCAGCTTCCCTTCCCGGACGCCTTTAAATGCGGTAATCACCGGCACACTGCAAGATGAAGACGTGAAGGTTGAAAAAATATATTTTGAATCGTTACCGGGCTATTATGTAACGGCAGCGCTCTTTATGCCGGCAGCGCGTAAAGGAAAACTGCCCGCCATTCTTTATTGTGCAGGGCACAGCAGTTCCGGTTTTCGCAGCAGGCCTTACCAGAATGCGATCCTCAATTTTGTAAAAAAAGGATTTGCGGTCCTGGCCTTTGACCCCATAGGACAGGGAGAGCGGCGGCAGTATGCAAAGGATACAAGCCGGAAATTCAGCCCTACCCAGGAGCATTCATACCCCGGCAGCCAGTTGTTCCTTACCGGCAGGTCGCCCGCATATTATTTTATCTGGGATGGTATACGGGCTCTGGATTATTTGTGCAGCCGCCCGGAAATAGATACCACCCGGATCGGCATTACCGGGAGGTCCGGAGGTGGTACACAAACTGCATATATCGCCGCTTTTGATGACCGGATCAAAGCGGCAGCGCCGGAGTGTTATATTACCAGCTATGAAAAGTTATTAATGACCATGGGGCCGCAGGATGCCGAACAGAACTTTGCCGGCGCGATCGCGGCGGGTTTGGATATCCCGGATCTGTTGATCTCTTTTGCGCCGAAACCCCTGCTGATCGTGAGCACCACCCGGGATATCTTCAGCATCCAGGGGGCAAGGGATGTTTTTAAAGAAGCAAAGCGCGCTTATACCTGGTTGGGACAACCAGACCTGGTGGGTATGACCGAAGATGATGCGGAACATGCCTCCACCCGGAAGAACCGGGAGGCCACATACCGCTTTTTTCAAAAATACCTGAAAAACCCCGGTAGCGCTGTGGATGAACCTGTGCCTGTCTTTAAACCGGAAGCACTGAATGTAACACCCGATGGCAATGTATACCTCGCTTTGGGCGGCGCTAACCTGCAAACACTTGCCCGTAACCATATGCAGCAGATCGTAAAGGATCGTGCTCCTGTTAAGGGAGAGGAAGATTTAAGAAAACGTGTGAGGGCTGTAACGGGTTTTGATCAGCCACGGGGAATGGAGCCGCCGGTGTTTTCGGGGAGGGAGCTTCGTAAACAGTATGCCATCGAATCCTATTTAATAAAAAGCCCGGCCGGGTACTACCTTCCGTTTTATTGTTTAAAACCACCGGATGGCAACAGCAGGAATAAAAGCAACGCTGTGCTGCTCCTGGACGACCGGGGAAAATCGGAAGCCATAAAAGAAGGCTCAATGGCCGATTCCCTGGCGTTGGCCGGATATGAAGTGGTAGTGCCGGATCTGAGTGGTTTTGGTGAGCTGGGGAACGGGTATATAAAAGGTGGGGATGCATATGTAGACGGAGTGCCGCTGAATCTTTGGTATACCGGGATTTTAACCGGTCAGTCGTTGCTGGGGGTGCGGATGAAGGAGCTTTCCGTACTGACAGACTGGATAAAAATGGAGCATAACAAAATAATGGGCGTGGCAAGAGGCGTGCTGACCACCGACTTATTGCATATTGCAGTGATGCGGAGCAATGATATCGCATCGCTCTGGCTGACCGATCCGCTGATCTCCTTTCAGTCCGTGATCGAAACGCCGGCTTATAAAACGCAATATATCCTTTCGGCCGCTGCCGGATCCATAAAGCAGTACGACCTGTGCGACCTCGTAAATGCTTATTCACGGAAAAATAAGCTGGTGATGATGAATCCCCGTAACGGCGGAGGAGGCATCATCGCAGACAAGGGGCCTGTGTTAATGGAAAATTATGGAATAGCACCCGGTCCGTTTTTGGAAGTTCAATAGGGGCGTAAACCAGCGTAGCTCCCGGGAGCCTAAAAAGTTGTTCTGGAACCCAATGTATAAGATATGAAATATTTCAGCTTTGTTCTTTTATGGTTTTGTTTTTTGAGGCCGGGTACAGGCCTGGAGGCCCAGGTCCGGCCGGCTTTAGGTGACTACGAGGAGTTATTTGATGGCGTTAGCTTAAAAGGATGGAAAGGCGATCCGGCTTTGTGGTATGTAAAAGACAGCCTGTTGGTGGGGGAGATAAGGCCTGGCAAAGAGCTGAAGCGGAACTCATTTATCATCTGGCAGGGCGGCAACCTGAAGGATTTTGAGCTGATCGTGGAATATAAAGTGTCGGCAAAGGGAAACAGCGGGTTTAATTATCGTAGTAAAGAAGTAGCAGGCCAGCCTTTTGCTATGCGGGGATATCAGGCGGACATTGATGGCGCAAAAAAATATACCGGGCAGAATTATGAAGAAGGAGGGCGGAAAATACTGGCATTTCCCGGCCAGAAAGTGCGGCTGCCGCCTGTGAAAGGAACCATTGCTGATTTTGCAAGGGAGAATAGATGGACCGCAAGTGAGCGGTTGGATGCATTGGGCAATGAAGACTCGCTAAAATCACGCATTAATGATGATTGGAATGAGTTGCGCATTTGGGCGAAAGGAAACCGGCTACAGCATTATATCAATGGCGTTTTAATGAGCGATGTAACCGATGATGATGTACAAAACAGGGAGATGGAGGGGCTGTTGGGATTCCAGGTTCATGTCGGCCCGCCGATGACCATTGCTGTACGGCATATCCGTTTAAAGCGATTGTGATATGGATGAGATATTATTTGAAAGATAATACGCATAACCAGTCTCTCCTTCAATTTTAAATGCAAAGAAATGAGTACTACCCCGCGCATGCAGGAGATGAGGCCTGTTGCTTCATGTGTGCACAGGGGGTATATAAAGAATTCCTGGAATGGTGCCGGAGAACCCGTTACCAGGAAAATGCTTTTTAACGAAAGATAAATGCAGACGGGGCATTCCTTAAAAAGGAGGCGGGGAGCCAACGATACCAGGTTCCTCAAAGCTGGTAGAATACGGCCTGGTTAAGCACTTGTCTTTGATAAGGGGATCGCGGTTATCCGCTCTTTAACCAGCCAGCCCAAGAGTAGTATTACCCGGGTAATGCGTAGTTCAGGATCATTGATGTCGGGGAAAAATAAGAAGCATCAATAAAAGGTGCTTTTTTATCGGGCAGCCGATTTTGCCTGGCTTTTAAATCCTGGCAAACGCATCTGGTTGCAGCAATGATCCGCTCCGGAGGAGCGTTGTGTTGATAGCCAATGTGCCGTTTTAATCAACCAGGCACCTTTGGCACCTCGTGTTTGTTTAGCCGTGGCCATTTTACGCGGCTCCAAAGGAGCCTGGGCCCTCTCTTTAACACCCTTCTACAAACACGGGCACTTACCGTGCCTGATCCTGCTCGGGGTTGCGCTCTTTTCACCCGGTTCAGATGTATTTGCCCCATATCTTTCTGCAAGGCAAACGCATTGGGTTGCAGCAATGATCCGCCCCGGAGGAGCGTTGTGTTGATAGCAAATGTGTCGGGTGAATCAACCGGGCTCCTTTGGAGCCGCGTGTTTGTTTGGCCGGAAATTTTACGCGGCTCCTATAGGAGCCGGGGTTTCCCCTTTAATACCTTGCTATAAACACGAGGCACTTACCGTGCCTGATCCTGCTCCGGGTTGCGCTCTTTTCACCCGGTTCAGATGTATTTACCCCATATCTTTCTGCAAGGCAAACGCATTGGGTTGCAGCAATGATCCGCCCCGGAGGAGCGTTGTGTTGATAGCCAATGTGTCGGGTGAATCAACCGGGCTCCTTTGGAGCCGCGTGTTTGTTTGGCCGGAAATTTTGCGCGGCTCCTATAGGAGCTGGGTTTTCCTCTTTAATATCTTGCTATAAACACGAGGCACTTACCGTGCCTGATCCTGCTCGGGGTTGCGCTCTTTTTACCCGGTTCAGATGTATTTGCCCCATATCTTTCTGCAAGGCAAACGCATTGGGTTGCAGCAATGATCCGCTCCGGAGGAGCGTTGTGTTGATAGCCAATGTGTCGGGTGAATCAACCGGGCTCCTTTGGAGCCGCGTGTTTGTTTGGCCGGAAATTTTGCGCGGCTCCTATAGGAGCCGGGTTTTTCCCTTTAATATCTTGCTATAAACACGAGGCACTTACCGTGCCTGATCCTGCTCGGGGTTGCGCTCTTTTCACCCGGTTCAGATGTATTTGCCCCATATCTTTCTGCAGGGCAAACGCATCTGATTTCAGCATTGTTCAGCTCCGGAGGAGCAGCGTGTTTATAGTAGTCTGCTGTTTTATCAACCCGGCTCCTGTAGGAGCCTCGTGTTTGTTTGGCCGTGGCAATTTTACGCGGCTCCAAAGGAGCCTGGGCCCTCTCTTTAACACCCTTCTACAAACACGAGGCATTTACCGTGCCTGATCCTGCTCGGGGTTGCGCTCTTTTCACCGGGTTCAGATGTGTTTGTCGCTACTATTAGTGGTGATCTGAAAGCAGATCACCATTGTAAAAAGTTTATGCAAATGCCGTCAAAATCCAGATCAGCTGCTCTCTGATCTTGTTAGCTCCAACACAGGCCCCCCGGAAATGATTCTTAAACCTGCAGTCCCCGTCTACACGGGCTTTGACGCAACTGCTTTTTTACCGAGCGCCAGTAGTTCAGGAACCCGGAGCTTATAGTAGATCCAAACCTGACGCATTCCGTAATCTCAGGTTTGTTTTCAGATGCGAACAGTCTTAGTTAATGATAATGGTAGAGTCTGCCCTGCGGGTCCTGAAGGTGTCCAGTGCATTCCTGACCGGTAAAAAGTACGATTGTATAGCCACGCGGGTGCCCGTTTTCAGATTGCTTACATTAACGGAGTCGCCGGTAAACCGAATGCTGTCTACTGCGTCATTTTTAGTATAATAGTATAATTGATTAAATATATTTGTAGTGTCTGATTTGGTAAAATAAAACGTTATGGAATTGTTGACCGGGTAAATTTTATAGGGATTTGCGGTCACCAGTTGTTTATTGTACAGGGAGGCTTCGTATATGGAACCATAGATTCTTAAGGGAGCAGTGAGCTGCCCGATAGAATGGTTCCCGGCCTTGTCATAAGTGTATAGTGAAAAACTTTGAATATCGGATTCCTGCAATCCGCTGGTAATGATGACGCTGATCGTGTCCGCGGTGCTTTCTCCTTTTGTTCCGATTTCAAGTGAATCATTCCCGTTGTTCCAGAAGAGGAGATACCGGCTTATGCTGGGGTCAGAGCTCGGGTTCCATTTGATCCGGGCTCTCAGCTTCCCGGGATCTGTCCGTAAGTTGCTTACAACCCCGGTATAGATCTGTTCCCTGCCATTTTGATACTTTTGGTAATCGTCTGCCTTCCGGGAGCAGCTCAGGACACCTGCAAGCAGGAAGCTCCCTATTAAGAAACCGCTTTTTTGAAACTTAATTTTATCAATCATAGTGATTTATTTAGTAGGAATAAAAATCAGGGTCTTGTATCTCCATAAAATGAAAGCTCCATTATATGGGCAAAAACATTTGTTCCGGCCCAGTTCTCTGTAACAACAACGCGCAAAAACCGGACTTTCGGAGCATTGAAGGGCATGATGAATTCCACACCGGCATTAAACCAGGCTTTGTCTGCAGCTGTAGGGGAAGAAGGCGCGTTGCCAGAGGGAGGGTCCGGGAACCGGTAGTTGCCGATATTGATCCATTCACCGATCTTTTGACCTTCTTCAGAATTAGCAGGCGGGGTAAAATCGGCCGGTTGCTCTGAATTGGATCCCCAGACCGTAAAGTATTTGGGATTTCCGTGTCCCCAGTAGTAAACATCAGCCCTGCCCCACAACAGGAACCTGCTCAGCTTTGCAGAAGTGCCAAGGTTGAAGCTTACGGTTACCGGGATGTTCCCGGGTGGTATGGGGGTGTGCCACCCGCTTCCGGGGTTGTTGTCCCACAGGTTGGCGGTAACCCATCCATAGCCGATGGGGCTGTCACTGGCCAGGTTATACACGGAAAATTTGCTTTTGTTCAGCAGCGTTTCATAAAGTGGTTTTATAGTTTTGAAAACGGTATCGGATATATTGCCCCATTTGTCTGTAGCATAGACCCCCACCTGTTTGGGCAGGGTATCTAATCCTCTTGATGTAAAGAAGATATCTTTAAAGTTGGAAAACTGCTGTTGCCGGATCACGTACCGGCCATAATAGGGATCTTTATAAACCAATACAACGCCTACGTTTTTCCGCGCTTCATTTGTGGCATCTACCCGGATCCCGGCAAAGTCTGCGCCTAAAGAGAGTGTATTGCCTACGAGTTGGTAAATGGGCGTATCGGGGTGTACTTTTACTGTAACGGGATCCGACTCAACGTTAGACCGGCTGACCACCCTTAAGGTGACTTCATATTCTTTACTTTCTGAAAAGCCCTCTACCGTTACCGTATCGGAGTAATAGGCTGATTTGGTTTCAAGTGCCTTTTGGTTTTTTTCATTGATCACATAATTTGCCTTCACATATAAAATATTCTCTGATTTTGGAAGGGTATAGGTAATATAAGCCCCGCCGTTAAAGTTCTTTACTTTAATATTGGTGACTACGCCTGGCTTGGTTTTGTCTGTTGATACGGGGTGGTTAAAGTCGGCTACACGGCTGCATTGAACCCACAGTAACAGGCAGCTGAGCAGAACGGCCATAAACAATATGCGGGAAGAATAGGGTTGTCTCATATTTATGGATTTCGAATTATAAATGGGTCATTTCCAAAAAGGACTTTGTATTAAGTTTTCGTTCTCTCTTAATGCCTGGTCCGATAACGGGAAGAAATAGTCTTTTGAAGTAATGGTAGGGATAAACTGGGTTACAGGTATATAAAAGTCGGAAGGCGCCGATTGGTAAATGGACCAGCCCTGCATCGGCTGCGACATTACCGAGGTCCACTCTTTCCATCTTTTTAAGTCCCAGCCGGCTTTTCCCTCGAAGCAGAGCTCTATTCTGCGCTCACGGTGAATGATGGTACGTAATCCGTCTTTTGTTGATGGTTTGCCGGGGTTGAATGAATACTGCTGCCATGATTCCTGTACGCCTTTCAGGCCTGCGCGCAGCCGCACGCTGTCGATGTAGGCATACACTTCGGATGAGGGGCCGTTGACTTCATTTAACGCTTCTGCATACTGCAGGTAAAGGTCTGCCAGGCGGATCCTGGGGAGCCGGAAACTGGTCTGGGAAAACCCGTTCTTATCAAAAACACTAAGGTAATGCACCAGCTTTTTGGGCCAGATGGAAGTGACGTTGAGCCTTGAATTGTCCTTGGGTGCAGCAGGTCCTTTTTGCGCCTGTACAGATAAAGCGGCATCGGGGTTGGTAACACCATTGCCGTACCATATGCCGCCGTCAAAGCCAATGCCTGCATAATACCGGAGCTCGCGGTCAAAATTGTTTTTAATGGTCTGGTAGTTCTGGGCAATGAGATACTTATTGGCGGCATCTCCCGTTCTCAGGTTAAAACGGCCGGAGAAGTCCCAGGAATTGTCTTCATCGATGGGTACGCCGTTTTTTGTGTAGAACAGGTCCGTTGTTGAAATGGGAACGGCCAGTGTTCCCGGGGCAGAGCCAAGGTCAAACTCGGCGGTGATCCGGGGAACGGCATTGGCCTGCTGAGGAAAATAACTGTTCAGGTTCCAGATGATTTCCTTGTTCAGGTCCCATTTTTCGGTTACGGCATTTTGAAGGGTTAGTATACCGGACAATACCTGGGGAAGGGTTGCCGGTATATTGGCGGGTCTTATAAAATGATATAAACCCAGGTTCAGCTGCCGGCAGGCGTCGATAGCGGCCTTACAGGCAGCAGCGGCGGCAGCCCATTTGGCGGGATCCGCGCTGGCAGAAAAAAGTGCCTGTCCGTCCGCATTCTTATAATTCCTGTAATCCGGGTTGCCGTTAAAAAGAGGGCTGGCCCGGGTTACCAGTATTTCGGCTTTTACAGCCAGGGCCACTGCCTGGGTAACCCGGCCCAGCTCCCTGTTAACATCTGCTATTTCTGTTGGCAGCTCGGGAATGGCCTCATCCAATAATTGCACGGCATAGTCAAAAGCGGAATCTACCGGCAGCCGTTTTACCCGCAGCGTTCCAATGGGATCGGTGATGGCATGATTGGTCCGGTAGATGGGGATGGGGCCGTACATTTTTACTAAAAAATAATGGTAATAGGCTTTCAGGAATTTTACTTCGGCGATCCACCTGTCTTTTTCAAAGACAGACAGGTCGATCGGTTTGTCAATATTTTCCAGCAGGATATTGCAACGCCGGATGGCTTTAAAGACAGAGGGGGCACCGTTGCTGCCATCCCAATAGTTAAGCACCGGGTTGGATATGTTTTGCGTACCCCGCATCAATTGAAATCCCGCGTCATATAATTTGGGGCCTTCACCCAGTACATTCGGGTAAATGATCTCCCCCGATGTGGTAAAGGAAGGATCCCTGGTTATATCCGCCAGGGATTGCAGGGTACTGTAACAACTGAATAGATAGTTTTCGGCCTCATTCCGGTTGCGGAATGCATAGTCGAGGGTTCCTACGTTTTCCGGGGTAACATCAAGAAACTTTTTGCATGAAGTTACACTGCCGGCCATAGCCAGGCAAAGAACCAGGTAGAGAATATGTATTTTGTTTTGCATGATTTATCCTGTTAAAATGTAACGTTAAGGCCAAGGTTGTAGGTCTTTTGTAAGGGATAAGTGAAGCCGTTTTTTTGTTCTGCATCCCATAATTTGAAATTGGAAAGTAAAAACAGGTTAGAGCCGTTGACGTAAATACGGAGATTGGTTATACGGGCGCGCCGCGCTATTGCAGGGGAAAGCGTATACCCCAGCTCTACCAGCTTCAGCCTTAAAAAATCGCCTTTCCGGAGCCACCAGGTGCTGGGCTGGAGGTTGTTGGTGATGATGTTGGCATCTGTACCCAGCCTTGGATAGAATGCATAAATATTCTGATTGTCTTCTGACCAGTAGTCATCCGCAACAGCCTGCAAAACCTGTGCCTGTCCGGGTACGCCATCTGCCGGTATCACAAAGGGGCTGATCCCCCGGGCATCGATCATAAAGGTGGTGCGGGCATTTCCCTGGAACCGGAAACCGAGGTCAAACGACCGGTATTTTGCGGATGCTCCAAAACCGTAGGAGATCTGCGGAGTGGTGGGCAGCCCGATCGGTACCATATCGGCAATGGTGATCTGCCCATCGCCGTTCACATCCCTGTATTTGATATCCCCGCCCTTGGGTTTTTGACCGCCAAAATTTTGTACCGGGGAGGTCGCTGCTTCCTTATCATCCACAAATAACCGTTCTGCAATATACCCAAAGGGCTGGCCTACGATCGATCCTGTTTTTCTTCTCCAGGGCTCGCTCAGGTATGCAGGCTCTTCGTAGTTATTATATACGGCCTGTGAGTAGGTGAAGTTAGACATATAAGCAACGGTGAGGTCCTTTGAAAAGCTTTTATTATAATTAAGCGTCAGGTCCCATCCGTTGGACTCCACTTCGCCAACATTCGTAAATACGCCGGCCTCCAAACCCTCGCTGCTGGGGATCAGGCGTTGTTGCAGAATGTTGCTGCGTCGCTCCTTCCAGTATTCGGCTATAAGGTCAAGGCTTCTGAAAAAAGTCGCTTCCACGGCGCCGTTAAAACGAAGGCCACGTTCCCAGGTAACCTGGCTGTTCTGGTAATTCCTGATGGTAACACCCGGGCGGCTGTACCCGTTGCCAATGCCAAAGGAGGCAGGGTTGCCCCCGGCCAGGTTTACATCGGAAAGATAAAAGAAGCGCTGGCTGCCTATCTGGTCGTTACCACTGTATCCGATGCTGGAGCGCAGTTTTAAGCTGGATATAATATCTGACAACCCATCCTGCCAGAATTTTTCCTTGGATACGATCCACGATGCCCCGATGGTCGGAAAGAATCCATACCGGTTATTTACATCAAACCGCTCGGACCCGTTATAGGCGAAGTTGAATCTTAAGAAATATTTTGACCGGAAGGCATAGCTGGCTTCGCCGGCAAAGTTGAGGTTGCGGTAGGGAAGTGCGTAGGGGAGTGACGGTTGACTGGTAACCGGATCTATGCCATTGGCCTCAAGCCGCTGCATTCTTATAATGTTTAAGGTAGCACCGATATCATGATCGCCCAGCCGTTTGGAATAGTCCAGGCGTCCCTGGAAATGTACATAGGCCGTGGCGTCCTTTTTGCCGGGGCTGTAAACAAGATATTCTGTTGCCGCACTGCCATTGCCCCCGGCGCCAATGCCCCCGGCAAAGGCGTTTCCGCTGGAGAGGCTGTTGATCCATTGAAGTACGTACCTGTTGGATCCTATATTATAACCGCCCACGGGTATGGTATAGTAAAAGGGGTTGTAGGCCATGGTATTGTCAAAATAAGCGTAGCGGTTTACGTTCACAAAACCATCAAAGGACAGGCCCCGCACAATAAAATCAAGCTTTTGATTCAGCCGGAGCGTTGCGGTCATTCTTGAATTGGAGAATTTTTTAAAACCGCGCAGCAATTGTGCATAGGGATTTAAGTAACCAACGGAATTGGCGGAAGAACCATAGGCGTTGCCAAACAGGATATGCTGGGTGAGCAGGTTGGCGGAGTCCGGTTCATAATATGCGGGAAATAATACCGGGCTTGTATGGGTAGCCATATCGTACAGGTCGGTTGAAAAGCTGGCATTGTTGGTGAGCGGGCCAGAGTATTCATTAAACAATCCCCAAAGCTGGGCCGATAACTGTGTGGATTTTGTAAGGTTAAAATCCACGTTCGTCCGGAGCTGATAGGTTGTGAACTTTAAGTTGGTCTTGAAATTATTGTCCGGGTGATCTTTCAAAATACCGTTATCGTTGCTGTAAGACCCGGATATGAAGTAGTGTGAAAGGTCGGACCCCCCGCTTACATTCATATTGGCGCGCTGGGTAAAGGTCCGGTCTCTGAAAAGCAGGTTAAGCCAATCTACGGCCGGGTAAACATAACGGTTCCCGGCAGGTGCATTTTGCAGGGTGAGCCCGGTATAATGGATCTTGTCGGCAGAAAATGGTGCAGGCATCATGGGGTCGCGGGTAACGGTTGCTTCATTATACATGTTCATATAGGTTATGGGGTCGGCCAGTTTGATCCGGTCTGTTGGGGTCGACACGGTATTCTCCAAAACAATATTCAGGATCGCTTTCCCGGTTTTACCGGATTTTGTGGTTACCAGGATAACCCCGTTGGCTCCCCTTGCGCCGTACAGGGTGGTAGCGCTGGCATCTTTGAGGATGGTAAAGCTTTCCAGGTCGTTTACGTTCAGCCGTGCCAGGTCGTCTTTTCCCACTTCTATATTGTCAATCAGGATCATGGGGTCTGCCCGGTATCCAAAGGTGGTTACCCCCCGGATAAAAAAGTCAGAGTTATCCAGGCCGGGCTGGCCGCTCGACTGGAACCCGATCACCCCGGCCACCTGTCCTACCAGCGCATTGGTAAGGTTGCTGGCGGGGATCTTCAGGTTTTCCGGTTTGATGGTGGATACCGAACCGACAATGGATTCCTTGATCTGTTTTCTTCCCAGCGCGGTTACCACTACTTCTTCGCCGGCTGCAATCACTTTTTGCCGGAGCACGATGGACAGGTTCTGTTGCGGCGCATTGGGCACCCTGTAGGCATAGGGTTCAAAGCCGATAAAACTGAAACCAAGAATGGTACCGGGCTCCACATCAATGATAAAACGGCCGTTGGCGTCTGTTGTGGTGCCTGCAGTACCGGACTTTTCCTGGCCGATGCTTACAGAAGCGATCGGCGCATTCAGCGTGTCGGTTACCGTTCCGGTTATTGTTATCTTCTTCTGGGCATTAACAATAATAGATCCGGAAAGCAGCATGAAGAATAAGCACAGGCGTACGCCGTTTTTCCTTCGGGCAAATTTGAATTCAAAAGCTACCTTCATTGTATTCTTTCCTTTTGGTTTAAAAATGTTATTATTTTGTATGTTGCTCTTTAGTGCAGAAAACGGATACAGGACGGGTCACCTGTATGGTAAACCGCATAGCATTCCCTTTACGGCAACATACCCGTTATCGTTCCCATTGGCCGGAAACCCGCAGTGCAACAGGAGATCAGGGACACAAACCTCTCCCGGGCCGATGGATACCCGGGCAGATGGATTGGCTGTAACTCAGTATAACAACGATGTAATCTCCTTTCTTCTCATTTTATATGGGCCTGCAATCGTAGCGCCTGGCTTTATTTGAAACAAAATTAGCCTGAGCGGAAAGCAGATCGGATAGGGTAAACTATTTTTTTTATGGATTATGTTATTATAATCTGAAGGGCCCGGTAAGGATAAAAGAAAACACAGGGATAAAAATGACCGGCATGCATACAGGGCAAACGCATCTGTATCTTTAGTTTGTGCATACCCGCTCCCTGTATTCGGATGGAGAATAGCCGGTTGTTTTTTTAAAGAGCCTGGAAAAATAGAAAACATCGTAGTAGCCGATCTTTGCGGCGATATCGCCGATCTTAAAGCCGGACTGCATAAGCAGCTGGCAGGCATACTGCATTTTTAACCGGATGAAATAGTCGATGGGAGAAGAGCCTGTTTTGTTTTTAAAAAGCATCATATAATGCGAGCCGGAAAGTTGTTGTTTGCCGGCAAGTTCCTGCACCGTTAGCTGCTGGTCAATATGGGCCTTCATGTAAGCAATGGAATCGTTGATGGGGTCTTTTTTTATTACGGGGGTATAAATATCAATGGGGCATACAAAGAAGGTGAGCAGTTTGTAAAGGCAAAGCGTAGCATAGGTTAGGTTCTGATCACTGAACCCTGTTGACAGCACACTGTAAATATCACTCCATTGCTCAATGATCCTTTTGTCCTTTTTGATCTTTGTTGGCGTGGTAAAATCGTCAACCTTTATAAGATGGTTGAATGCTTTTAACATGTTGCCGCTGAAATGCAGCCAGTAGATGGTCCAGGGAGTACGGATATCTGCCTGGTACATATGGGATTCCCCGGGAGGAAGAATAAAAAAGTGCTCCGGCAAAAGCGTATGCTCAGCCGTTTTTGAACGATAGTGGCCTTTCCCGTCTACACAGTAAACCAAAATATTATCGGCACAGCCAAAAGGCCGTTCCCTGAAATGGAACCTGGCTTTTGGGAAAAAACCAATATGTGTGATAAACAGGTTGCCAAGGAATTGTCTTTTCCGGAGGTGATTAATGACGATCTCCCGGGGAACATTGATCTGCAGTTCACCCGAAAAGCCGTCTTTCAGTTTGAAATTTCTTATCATAACGCACGTCTTTATTAAAGGTAGGTGAAAATGAAATCATTTTCAGGAACCATAGTATAATCCATCTAATGAATATAATATTCTATATAAATTACGTGCCGGAGGCGTATTTTCGTACTGCGGTGTTTTCCAACTATAATTTAAATTTATGCAGCTAAAAGATAAGGTCGTTTTTTTAACAGGCGGGTCAACGGGAATTGGCCTGTGTTGTGCCAGGGCTTATGCAAAGGAGGGCGCACGTGTAATTATTTTTGCCCCGGAGAGCGATCAGGTTCAGGATGCCGTTAAACAATTAGGCGCAGGGCATTTGGGTATTGTGGGTAATGTTGCCGTATCGGCCTCCGTTCAGGCAGCCATTTCAGAAGCGGTTGCCATGTATGGAAAGATTGATGTGATCCATAACAACGCCGGTATTGCCTCTCCCTCAAAGCCGCTGCACCTGACCTCGGAGGAAGAATTTGATACGCTGATCAATGTTAATGTAAAGGGTATTTTTCATACGACCCGTCATGGAATCGCTGCATTGATCAAAACAGCCGGAACCATTATCAATACCAGCAGTCTTGTGGGAGAAATTGGCCAGGAGCTTCATGCCGTTTATACGGCTACAAAGGGAGCTGTAAATGCACTTACCAAATCGATGGCACTGGACTATGCGCCCCATCGTATAAGAGTAAACGCGGTAGCTCCGGCGGGGGTTTGGACGCCTATGCTAAAGAAATGGTGTAAAGAACAGCCGCACCCCGAAACAATGGAAAAATATTTGAATGACATCCATGTACTGGGTTATTGCCCGGAAGGAGATGTTATTGCAGATGCCTGTGTGTTCCTGGCTTCAGCAAGGGCTGCATTCATCACAGGATGTATATTTCCTGTAACAGGCGGTGCAGAGCTGGGATACCGGCGTTCTTCCGGGGAAACGCTTTTAGGATAGGGCTTTTGATAAGGAATGCCGTGTGGCGGCGCTGCCGGCACATACCACTATGTTGATACAGGCCGTTAACATAAAGTAGCAGCCAAAGCAGCACTATAAATTACAGGGATTATTTTTAACGCCAGGGTGTACCGGTTAAACGGGCATATAAAATGGCTGATGATGGTTGTAGGCAGTAAATTAATGAAGCATAGCATGTGAAAAAGTATTTTATCGCTTTATGGATCCTTTTCCCGGCCGGACCGTCTATTGCACAGTGGAGTGTAAAAGAAGGCGATCCGCGGGCTCAGGACTCCAATCAGTATTACCTGTACCAGGTGTTCTCAAAAGCGCAATGGTCGGCCAGCAATTTTGCAACACCGGGGGATATGAAATGGTTCAGCGACGCGCGTTACGGGATGTTCATACACTTCGGGCTCAATGCCTTCGTTAACAAAGATATGAGCTGGCCCATTGTTTATGATCATAAAGCACCCGATTCCGGGCATGGCAGTTACCCGGACAGCGCCTGGAAAAAAATCTGGCCGGGTTTGTTCCGCCTCGCAAAATTTAATGCGGGGGAATGGGTAAAGATCGCAAAAGACGCAGGCTTTAAATATATCGTTATAGTGGTCAAACATCATGACGGGTTTCATATGTGGGACACCAAGTATGCTGATTTTAAAATAACGAATACTCCTTTTAAAAGAGATTACCTGAAGGAGCTGGTAACGGCCTGTCATAAGGCCGGAATGCGGGTAGGCCTTTATTATTCGCAGCGCGACTGGTATCACCGGGATTATGCGCCTGTTGATACGTCAACCCTGCAAAGAATAGCTGCCCCGCCTTACTATAAAGCAAAACCGGGGAAAACGGTTGTGCCCGGCTCCTCTCATAAAGACTACATCGCGTATCAGTTCAACGTGGTGCGGGAACTGCTTACAAACTATGGAAAGATTGATATCTTTTGGTTTGACGCGGCCTGGTGGGGTGGCATGTTTACGGCGGATATGTGGGACGCGGAAAACTTAACACGTATGATCCGTAAACTGCAGCCGGGTATTATTATTAATAACCGCACCAGCCTGCCGGGCGATTTTGATACGCCGGAACAGCGGATAGGGATGTTCCAGTTGCGCCCCTGGGAAAGTGCCATGACCCTAAATGGCAGCTGGGGCTATGAACCTTCGCCCGTAAGACCCGTAAAGGACCTTATTGCGCAAATGCTTAAGGCGGCAGCCGGCAACGGAAATGTACTGCTGAGCTGGGGAGCGCATTTTGACGGGGCATTTGATGAAAAACAAAAAGATTCGCTTTTAAAGATCGGCCGCTGGCTTAAACAATTCGGCGTTGCTTACTATGGCACAAGGGGTGGTCCCTGGGCACCCTTCCGCAATTACGGCGCTGTTTATAAAGGGAAACGTATTTTCCTGTATCTATTTGACTGGCCCAATGGATCTGTTTCCCTTCCTGCACTTCATAATAACCGTATTGTGGCTGCACGTTATGTCAATATAGATGAAAAAACAAAATGGAATACGAATGGTCGTCACTGGATCTTTCATAAGCCTGCAAGGCCGGATGCAACGGTGACCATCATCGAATTAAAAATGACAGGGACGGTACAGGAGAATGCTGAAATGATAAAAGGGTCAATGTTTGATGACCCGGTTTATGGCAAAAAAGCAGTTGAAAAACACATTGATGAAAATTCCTGGAAGGGGAACCGGTACCGTATTGATTTGCCCGGGCACAGGATGGTAACGGGCCTGCAAACAAGCAGTCTGTCGGAGAAAATAGAAGTATTTACTTCACAGGACGGGATCCATTGGGATCCGGCTGGTGTGGTGGGTAATGGTACAACAGAACTTTCGATAAACGAACTTAAAACCGGGGCATTGGTTCCGGGGAGGAGGGCGTCTTTTGTGCTGCTGCAGACAAAGAGACCCCTAAGGATGAAGGTGACTGTATATACAGTTCAATAGCCCCGGTACTGAATGAAGATCAAATAGTGTATATACCGGAATAGATCGTCGAATAACGGAACCGGAAATTGTGCTTCTTTTGTAACCAGGTGCTAAAGAAACAACGCAATATGAAAAGATTTGCAATAATGATTTGCCTGCTGATTGCCTGCCGGGGCGCAAAGGCGCAGGAGATGGACAAGATGTGGGGTAGCTCCCAGGCGAAGAGCAAAGACGGGGCAACGCGCAGGGCTGCCTTTTTTGATGAAGCCAATTACGCTATGTTTATTCACTGGGGATTGTTCTCGCAGCTGGCCAACGAGTGGCAGGGGAAAACTTACTACGGTATCGGAGAATGGCTCATGAATGAGAATATGGCCGGGATCCCTGTTGAGGAATATAAAAAAGCGGTCAGGGGGTTTAACCCGAAAGACTTTGATGCCTATGCCATTGCCCGGTTGGCAAAGGATGCAGGTATGAAGTATATCGTCATCACCAGCAAACATCACGATGGGTTTGCCATGTATGATTCAAAAGCCTGCGATTTTAACGTGGTTCAGCAAACACCCTTCGGACGCGATCCCATGAAGGAGCTTTCCAAAGCCTGCAGGGAGCTGGGACTGGGATTCGGGTTCTATTATTCCCATAACCAGGACTGGACCTACCCGGGGGGCAATGGCGGCCCGGCAAAGGATGCCGCGGGGAACCCCAAAACCTTTGATGATTATTTTAAGGAAAAGTGCCTGCCGCAGGTAGAGGAGATCACCCGGAATTATGGCGATATTGCCCTCGTCTGGTTTGATACGCCGGGGGGCATGCCGGAAAAATATGCGAAGCAGCTGGTGGAAACGGTGCACCGGAACCAGCCGGGGGCGCTGGTTTCCGGCCGGGTAGGGTACAACCTGGGCGATTACCAGACCCTCGGCGATATGGAAACGCCGCTTGAAAATATCAGCGGTCTTTGGGAGGGCATTGATGTAACCAATGATTCCTGGGGCTATGCCTGGTATGATGAAAACTGGAAGGCGCCGGCGCAGGTATTGTCGGGGCTGATCGCTACGGTAGCCCGCGGTGGCACCTTCATGTTGAACGTGGGGCCTGACCGCAGCGGCGTGGTGCCGGCGCCGGCACAGCAATCATTGCGGTCTGCCGGTAAATGGATCGCAAAATACCCGAAGGTTATTTACGGTGCAGGAGCTTCCCCCTGGAACCACGCCCTGCCCTGGGGTGACGTAACCACCCATGGCGGCGACCTGTACCTGTCGGTATTGCACTGGCCGGCACGGGGTAAACTGTATGTGCCGGGCCTGCTGTCCGGCGTATCCGGCGTAAGCCTTTTAAGCGGCGGGCAAAAAAAACTGAAGTTCCGGAAAGAAGGAAGCTGGCTGGTGATCGATGTACCTTTTTTAAGTCCCGATCCCCTGGCATCCGTTATCAAACTCACACCAGAGAATAAGATACCGCTGAAAGTGGACCCTGTGCAGGCGGTAGACCCGGAATGGGGCATTGCCCTTTCCACAAAATTTGCTACGGTGCAGAACGGGTCGGTGGGCAAGCACCAGTGGATGGAGAAATTTGGTGAGTGGAAAACCGCGTATGTGGTCAATAACTGGAAGGACAATACTGCTGTAACATGGGACATAGTTATTAAAGATCCCGGGTATTATGCCATTGACCTGAAGTATGCAGGAGCTGGCAGGATGGTGTGGCGGGTAGCAAACAGTGAAGGTATCGCTATCCAGAACCAGCAGGGAGCAGATCATATATATGCCAGTCACCCTATTGGCTGGCTGAAATTTAACGAAGCCGGCCGGCACCGGGTAACGGTACAGCTGGTAGAGGGCGATCGGGGAAAAGCGAGCTTAACAGGGATGCAAATAAAGCCGGTGGTTTTTTGATACCGGGCCAGGGTAAACGCATCCAATTGCAACATTGATCAGCTCCGGAGGAGCATTGTGTTTTTCGCAAATGTGTCGTTTTAATCGACGCGGCTCCAAAGGAGCCGGGTTTTCTCATTAACATCCTGCTATAAACACCGGGCGCTTACCGTGCCTGGTAATGTTCCTGGTTCCGCTCTTTTTACCCAATTTAGATGCGGTTGTCCTGCCTTGTCGCCGGCGGCAATGCCTTATTTTGGTATATTTGAGTAAATTTACCATCGCCGATGACGAACAATATACGCTGCATATGTATTGATGATGAACCGGACGATTTATTGCTGCTAAACGAGTACATAAAAACAGACCCACTTTTAACCTGTGCAGGTTGCTTTTCATCGGCTTCTGACGGCTTACAGGCCATTCTTTCCCTGCAACCGGATCTTGTTTTTTTGGATATAGAAATGCCTGGCGCTACTGGGTTGGAGATTTTGAAGCAACTGAAGGATAGAATCGAACTGGCCGTTTTTGTTACCTCCCATCCGGAATTTGCACTGGAGAGTTTTGAACTTTCTGCCTTTGACTATATCCTGAAACCTGTCACTGAAAAACGTTTTGCTTCCACCGTACAAAGATTGAAAGATTACTGGAACATGAAACAGAAGGCAATTACCTACGAACTATTGCACGGGACGGAAATACTGCTCATCAGTGAGGGACGCCACAAGACCAAACTACCGGTAAATGAAATCATTTACCTCGAAGCCATGCAGAACTATACCAAAGTGGTCACCCGTCAGCGCAGCTATCTTACCCTTGTAGGTTTCAATGCCTTTTTAAACAAATTGCCACAGACCGGTTTTTTGCGCATTCACCGCAGTTATGCGGTAGCCAGCGATAAGATCAATGGATGGGTTTCGTCGGATGAGATCATTTGCGGCAATGCTACTTTGCCGGTCGGTAAAACCTATAAGGAGATTGTAAAAAATGAAATCACCAGATAATGCGAAAAACCCTGCTTACCTTTCTTTGTTTTTTAGTAACTATTGTTGTTGCAGCCCAACAACCCGTTCTCAATTTTGATGCAACAAAATACAAAACCTCCGGAGAGCGACTCAAAGCGCTTGGGGATCTATGCGATTCTTCAGCCAGGGTTGAAGCGTACAGGAATATGTTTACGACGGCACGTTACGCCCTGCTGATAACACCGGCAAATGATTACTACAACCTTTCCCGGTTCAATTTTTACATTGGTGCCTATAACCAGGGAATAGATGGGGATACCGCTATTGCTTATCTGGAGAAATCGGTGGACTATGGCCGCCGTGCCAACAATCCGAAACGAATTGTAAACGGACTGGAACGCTTGCTGTATATGTACAGCGAAATGGACGGTTATGCCCGGCAACGCGACAAAGCCGCCCAGGAGGCACTGCGTATCGTTGATACTACACGTAACAATCGCTTCAAACATAGCATGTACAATGCACTGACGAAGTATTACGAAACACTTGGACGTCGCGAGCAACAGATGAACGTGATGCTGGCAGATCTGGAGATCTTTAAGCAAGATCTGCCTTTGCAAAAATTGAATGGAGCGGATTCTACAGACCTCGGTGTGGCCTACATCAATATCAGTGCGTTGTACCTGGAATTGAAACAGCCTAAAAAAGCGTTGGAATACCTCAGTCCATCCAAAAAATTCCTTGATGGGTATAAGCACGCCATCCTTCATTATTATAAAAATACGGCGGATGCTTATTTGCAGTTATTCCGGCCGGATATTGCCAGCGTGTACCGCGACTCGCTGACAGATTTTTCCATGCAGGAATTTGGGCCGCCACCCACAGACAAGAAGAATGAGCGGAACGATTGGGACATAAGGATGTTCTCCGATCTGTCTTTTGCCGATTATTACCTGACCAACAAAAAAGTTGACAGCGCCCTGTTTTATATGAATATTGCCCGGTCACTTGCCGAAACATCGCTCCTTGATACCCTTAATTTGACTGCGTTTAATTATAAAATGGGGCAGACACTTGTTGCAGCAAAAGACTATACCGCGGCGCTTCCTTATTTGAAAAGCGCCGAAAAAATAGGTCTGGACCAGGGGCCGGAACAATACGGCAATGTGCTGCGGGAAATAGCAAAATGCTACTCGGGTACGGGACAGTGGCAGCAGTCGGCACTGTACTACGAAAGGTATTTGCCTATTCGGGATTCTCTGTACACAGTGGATATACAAAAAAGCATGGCCGATGCAGAAGCCAAATTTCAAAACAAAGAAAAGCAACAGCAAATCGAGGCACAACAAAAAGACCTCGGGTTCGCTAAAAAGCAACGCCTGTGGCTTACGGCAGGTTTATTGCTCACAGCGGTTATTGCCGTGATGCTGGTGGTATTTTACAGGAATAAGAAAAAAACAGCGGATGTGCTGGACGGTAAGAACAAAGAGTTATCCGAACTGAACAATGAACTGGAAGAGGCCAACCAGACCAAGGCAAAGCTCTTTGGTATCATTGGCCACGATCTGCGTGCTCCGGTGAAACAAATGTACCAGTTCTTAAAGTTGCAGAAACTGAATGTGCACAATGAACAGGAAAAAGCAGGGCGTGCGGCCAAGATGGAAAAAGCCACCGAGTCCCTGCTGGAAACGATGGAAGACCTGCTGCTCTGGAGCAAAACACAGATGAGCCGGCTAAACCCGAATGTAAAGGAAATAGCGCTGTTGCCCGTCCTGCATCCGGTAGAACAATTGCTCCAACTGCCTGTTGAAGAAAAGAGCATTCAGCTGCAGAATAATATTGCACCGGGCACAACCGTTATGGCCGATGACAATTTTCTACAGACCATTTACCGAAATCTTTTGCAGAATGCCGTCAAGGCTTCGCCGCCGGGCGCAACGATTGTTGTTGGCATGGCAGCACAGCACGGCCATGCGATATTGTCCATCCAAAATAGCGGACGCAGCTTTGCACAGGCAGATTTTGAACAACAGACACTGGCCGGACGCACGACCCAAACCCTTAATGGCCTTGGCCTGCAGCTGGTAGCGGAACTGTCCGGCAAGATGAACGCAGCAGTCCGTTTTACAGCCCTGGCTGAAGGCACGTTAGCCGAGGTTATTTTTGCTGCTAAAAACTGATTTTTTTCATTCGTCAATTAAAACACTCCTTTCGTCAATACAATATGGCGGCGGGTACGAGGTTGCAATAAGTTTGTTGTGTAACAAAATTCAACGTTCCAATAAACTTTTATCAATGAAAATGAAATTGCTCCCCGTATTGCTCATGGCCATTGCAATAACGTCCTGCACAAAGGATAAGGCCCCGGCAAAGGACCAGAAAATTCTGTTAGCCCGGACTACAACTGTTAGCGGTGGTAGTACAACTATTGATGAATACAGTTATGATGATTTGGGGCGTATTACCCAAATAATATATGCAAAAGGAAGCCCGTATGAAGGCATCAACTCCTTTACTTATGACGCCAAAGGAAACATTGCCGTTGAAAAACTTTCAGCCGATGGCATCGGCCGCGTGGAATATGCTTACGATAATATGAACAGAATGGTTAGCCAGCAAAAATATATGAATGACGGCAGCAAAGATTATAAAAACGAATACGCCTACTACAATGACAGGGTGGAAAGTATGCGAACAAGCAGGTATGGCACGGTTACCAAACAGGTATTTACCTATACGTCTGACAAAAAAAATGTGCTCACATTTACCTGGTACAATGAGGATGGGAGTTTCAATGTTCAGATAACCTACACCCCTAATAATATAAAAGACCCGTATCGCACCACAGGCCCTATCGGTGCTTTTAGCAATTACAACCTTACAGATAAAGATGTAATAATGGATTACTCCGACGGTCCTGTTCCAACGATCTATGGATCTACATACATCTATACGGCCAACGCCGATGGCTATCCAATTAGTTGCAAAGAGTCGAACAACAACGGAGGCCCGGTACACACAACAACTACTTACGAGTACATAAAAAAATAATTGCCGCAAATGTGCCGCATATTTTTATGAACCCGGCAACAGTACTACTATCATCGGTTTTGCGTCGCACACTTGTACAGCAGTACTACTACTTTCAGCATCAAACAGAAACAGGCACTAAATACAACAGCATTAACCAATAAAAATATACAGATGAAACGCCCATAATAAATTTATCACACAGGGGAATGTTTATAGGGCGTTCCATCAGACCATTAAAAAAATAAAAAATAAACTGATGAAAAAAATAATTGCGGGCATAATTTGTTCGGCATTTGTTGTAAATGCCGGTGCGCAGGTACAGGTACTAAAACCTTTACCAACGCCAACTCATATAAACAACAAGCCTTCCGGAAAAATACCGCCAATAGACCCACGTATCCAAAAAGCTGCAGAAGAAAAGAAGCGCATTGACAAAATATTAAACGCCACGGTTTCTAAAATAACGTTTACTGCCTGGGGCGCTGATCTTTATAATCCTAAGAGAACTTTAGTTATAACATTAGAAGGTGTAAATGACAATAAATTTTATTGGAGTAAAAATACACAGGGTGGTGAGATTATAGAAACCATAAACAAACCGAAAAATCATTCGAGAACCTGGAGTTTTTCCCCTGCTGATGCGCCTGGTTTTAAAAATGCCAATTACAAAAGCTTCCTCCAAAACGGCTTTAAAGCCCGTGTTTGGAAGCTCGACTCAGATAACGGAAGTCCGTTTAAGGCCAACTTTTCTGTAACGTTTTTATTTACCGACGGAACATCTGTAGACGTGGCGTTTCAAGGCGTTACTATTGGCGGTAGCGAAGGCGTTTGGGATCTTACCGCAAAAGTAAACGGCAATCCTGTTTCAGGAAATTGGATATTGCCTGCCGCCAACAAATCGTTTCCCGGTAATGTTTTCCCCGATCCAGGAGACCCTCCTGTAAAAGTACCCGAAATACATTAGTTGCCTCTTCATCACTAAAAAAACACAATGACTAAATCCATTATTGCCGCTTTGTTATTGCTGATATTTTTTACATCATGCAAAAACAACAATAAAACAACCAATGAAACCGCGGCGTTAAACAGTATTAAAGTTGATGAAGATGATACAAAAACGGGCAGCTTTTCTTTCGACGGAAAATCGGTTGAGGGAGCCGTAAGTACACAATATTTTGGTGACAAAGTGAAAGGAAACTTTTCGGTGCTTTGCCAACATGACAATGATGGCGGGGCTGAAAATCCCAATTTTGCGCTGCTGCAAATTACATTTCTCAACGAAAGCGACGCTATCAATAATCCCTCATTGAAGGTGTTTAACGGGCCAGCATTAGCCATGTCAGATCCCATGCCCGGGCTTGCTTCCATAACGCTATCCGGCCGGGGAAATGGGCTTGCCAGTGGCAAATCATTTTTCGGGACCGGTAAAACTACAGGCAGCATGAGCGTATCTGACAGAACCATTACGTTAAAAGATATCACACTTTATAGCCGTGAAGGAGCGATGAAAACGGTAAATGCAGCCATTAATTTTTAATAATCTAAAATCATGAAAACGAAAAACGGTATCCTTATTTTATTATTGCTTATCAGCGTAAATACGATAGCACAGCAAACTACAAGGCCAACTATAAGAGTCCCCAACAGCCTGCCCCGGGGCAGTTTTGCAGGCGGCACCACTTTTAATAAAGATCAAAAATATTATTCAGAGGATAACCGGTATTTTTTACAAATGCAGAGCGATGGGAATCTTGTTGTTTATAAAGTGACAGGGCCCAATAAATTTAAAGCGATCTGGTACACGCATACCAATGGTAAGGCCATCCAGAAATGTATATTTCAAAACGATGGTAATCTGGTATTGTACGATTATAATGGGAAAGCGCAATGGGATGCCTGGACCGATCAAAAAAATAAGGACAATGCAGGGCTGAAGAAGTTTTTACCCAGGGGTGATAAATTCTACGCAAGTGGAAATATTCTCACTTTACAAACTGATGGAAACCTTGTTATTTATGCCGGCGGTATTGCAAGATGGAATGCCGGTACGTACGAAAAAAATTAGACCGTTGATTTTCTTTTTAATAAACGAAAAACTTTTGAGATGAAAAATGGTATCCTTCTTTTACTGCTGATGACAAGTCTGGCCACATCGGCACAGACTGTTGGCAAGAAACTGGAAAACAAAGCTAATGAAGCGGTGGATAAAGCCATCGACCAGGTGGACCTTTATGAACTTTTTTCAAAGAAGAAGAAAAAGAAAAATGACAAAAAAGCAGAAGACCTGGATCCGGAGAAAACCGGGGAAACAATCAACAAAAATCAGGAGGTTACAAAGGAGGGTATTTCGCAGGGGGGCGGGAATCCCGGTATTGCCTCAACGATGGAAAAATCCGGAAAATACCTGATGTCTTACCGGGATATCATGATGGGTGATCAAAAAAACACCAAATTCGGCCCCTTTTTTGTGCCCTCCACCGGTCAATGTGTTGATATAGAAAGCGCGAATGAAATGCAGGGAGATGTGGCTATGGTATTATTTAGTGGCTACGGCGGGTCGCTGATCCTTACCTTCCCGGCCAACGCCAAAGAATCCGATTTAAGCATCAGCTATGATGATATTGATCTATTCAAAGAAGACGGTATGGGCGGATGGGAGCAGGAAAATATCAACTCCGGGGAACTATACAAAGGAAGCATGAGTGACGCAACATTTGAAAAAATAATAGAAGAAAATAGCTGGAAAGCCTTTAATGCTGGTTATGCCAATAATATGGACGGCCAGTATGTAAACTATACAAATCCAGTTGCCGGAGTGTATTGCATTAAGTTCAGTAATTCATTAAGAGCATTAATGCGTATAAAAAATATAGTACCCAAAAGCCCGAAAGGGGGCAGTATAAAATTTGATATAATTGTAGAATGTAAAAAGTAAGATCACGCGTAAAAGTAATGCTTGAAGCCGTTGCCGGTTGCTGAGGCTGTGTACGGATCCCCGATACTCCCCCCGAAGTTGCGCATGCGCGTCAGGTTGATTTTAGGAATTTAGTGGTTAAAGGCCAAAGCTGCAGCGCAGCGTCGCTCTTATTAGCAACGAACAGGAGATGGACCAGAGGTGCAGCGCACCGGTACTATAAGTCTCCCCGGAAAAGATTCCCGCCGCGCTGCGGCTACGGGTAAGTCCCTGGAAGTGCCTGTTACCATTATTTGCGGCGCGCTGCGCCTGCTATCAAAAGATCAGGTCCCTTTCGGCCTCCAAAGGCTTATTCATACTACATTTTATGGCGATAGACCTGTTTTTTATCTTGATGCGCATGCGATAGTCATCGCATGCGCATCAGGTTAATTTTAGGAATAGTGGTTAAAGGCCAAAGCTGCAGCGCAGCGTTGCGCTTATTAGCAACGAGCAGGAGATGGCACAGAGGTGCAGCGCACCGGTACTATAAGTCTCCCCCGAAAGGATTCCCGCCGCGCTGCGGCTACGGCCAGGTTCCTGGAAGTGCTTGTTACCATTATTTGCGGCGCGCTGCGCCTGCTATCAAAAGATCAGGTCCTTTTCGGCCTCCAAAGGCTTATTCATACTACATTTTATCGCAATAGACCTGCTTTTTATCTTCACATTCCCACTCCCGGATTTTCGGAAGCCATATCTCCGCATCTTCAAATCATCTTACAAAGTTTCGGAACTCAAATTGTTCCTGCTTCTTTTTCCAGCAATTCCGGTTTTCTGAGAAGGGAGCCTGTTATCTGCAGCCCTTTGTATACGTGCATTCAGCAGGGACCGGAACCGCTTAAAACCGGAGGACGCCTTCTTTAAGGAATAGCCCGGGGGGGCTCCTTCCTGCAGGAAGCGTGTCCAGGCTTTTTGTAAGGCCAGCAGCTGTCGTTCAGCATCAAGGGGCAGGGAGCGGCCGCTTTTTTCATGCATGGAAATACTGCTTTTGGAGGTGTCCAGCAAGGCTGCCAGTTCTGTTTGGCTGAATGCGGTTTGTTGTCGGAAAGAGATCATGATCCGTATTTTTTATCGGGGTGGACAAGGAGGTGTTAACAAACTTTTTTCCGGGAACAAAAAAAAAGTTGATAAAACCCGGTTTACAAATTTTGCATAGGATCGCTGTTCGCCGGCTGCAATGGCGATATGCGCCCCGGGGGCGGGGAGGATCCTTTTGTGCAATAAGGGTTATGGCTGCCGGGTATTGCTACGGGGTGGATTCATGGAAAATTGTTTAGAAGCACTATAACAGGGGATCTGCAGGTGTCGCAATTATACAGGCTCACAGCGGTCAGTACCTGGTCATTAACGGGCTTTCAGGATAGGGGGCTACTCCGGGGAAGGAGGACTGTGTGCTTTTTTCAATAGCGCCATACTGGTGCGTTTTGTTTGCTATAATAAATATAGTAATTATTTATTATTTGTATAAGGCGTAATTGTTAAAATTCAGGGGGCCATTTTAAGTGACATAGGAGTGGCGATCACAACCTGTTATGCACTTATGGCTTTCGGCAGCTCCGGAATCGTAATAGATGTTAAAATAGTATATCTTTTAGAATATCCTGTAAGACTATCGGAGTATGATTTGTTGTTTCTTTGAAAAGAAAGGCTGATTATAGAATCGATTGCATAATTGATGCATTCCAGCCTGGTAAAAAAGCAGCTGAATGCCGGATGCAAAGGACGGATTTACCATATTTAATAAAGTGGATCTCTGAAGAGGGGAATGAGCAGGCGTTTGACGCACTGATGCGTTATTACTACCCGGGTTTATTATCCTTTGCCTGTTCGATATTGAACGACCGGCCACTTTCGGAAGAAGTGATCCAGGATATTTTTGTGCAGCTTTGGGTGAACCGGAAAACCCTTCCCGCTATTCAGAACCTGTCCAACTACCTGTACCGGGCTGTAAAGCAATCCTGCTATACTCAGTTTGCCAAGAGGAAGAAGATCCATTTTGAGGAGCCCGGCGAGTCACTGCCCGTTGCCTATACTGCGCCGGATTCAACGCTCATCAGCCGGGAAAACCTGCAACAGATTGCGGATGCGGTGAATCAGCTGCCTTCCCGCTGCCGGCTGATCTTTCGCCTGGTAAAGGATGAAGGGTTAAAATACAAAGAAGTGGCAGAGATCCTGGACCTTTCCGTAAAAACGGTGGAAGCGCAGATGTCCATTGCTTTAAAAACACTTTCCCGGGCCCTGGAAGCCGCTTTTCCCGAGGAGGGGCGTCACTTTTTCAGGAAGAAACGAAGTTCTTAGGACCTGTATTTATGCAGGGCCTGTTGCAGGCGCGGATCCCGCTTCCATTATGCGGAGCGCCGCCAAAACATTTCTGTAATACCGGTCATCTCTATAATCGTGAAGGGTTTCGGCTCGGCGCCGAAGGCTCTCGTATAGGCATGGGGTTGAGCCGCTCGGCCCCGTGAGGGGTTAAACCCGGACAGCCGGTGGTATAACCGCCGGCTTGTTTGTGCCCGGTGTGTATTGAACCCCTGCGGGGTTCAACGAAGATTCCGGTCATTAACCCCGCGTTTCACGCGTGGTTACCTGGATGGAACCCCTGCGGGGTGATCCTGGAGGCCGGCCGGCCCCTCATTATAAACAGAGTTTTCGGCTGCCGTTTCTTCATCGCAGGTATCGTCCATGAGGTTCGGCGCTATTTTTTTAAGGTCTTGTGGAGTCATACAGTTTAGGAGGCGTATATGTATCAGGTAGAGCCGCTCGACCCCGTGAGGGGTTAGGCCCGGATAGCCGGTGGTATAACCGCCGGCTTGTTTGTACCCGGTGTGTATTGAACCCCTACGGGGTTCAACGAAGATCCCGGTCATTAACCCCGCGTTTCAAGCGGGGTTACCTGGATGGAACCCCTGCGGGGTGGTCCTGGAGGCCGGCCGGTCCTTCATTATAAACAGAGTTTTCGGCCGCCGTTTCTTCATCGCAGGTATCGTCCATAAGGTTCGGCGCTATTTTTTTAGGGTCTTGTGGAGTCATACAGTTTGGAAGGCGTATAAGCATCAGGCAAAGGCGTTAACCCCGTGAGGGGTTAGGCCCGGATAGCCGGTGATATAACCGCCGGCTTGTTTGTGCCCGGTGTGTATTGAACCCCTGCGGGGTTCCACGAAGATCCCGGTTATTAACCCCGCGTTTCAAGCGTGGCTACCTGGATGGAACCCCTGCGGGGTGATCCTGGAGGCCGGCCGGCCCCTCATTATAAACAGAGTTTTCGGCTACCGCTTTTTATAGTAGACGTGGTCCAAGAGGTTCGGCGCTATCTTTTAAGGTCTTGTGGAGTCATACAGTTTAGGAGGCGTATATGTATCAGGTAGAGCCGCTCGACCCCGTGAGGGGTTAAACCCGGACAGCCGGTGGTATAACCGCCGGCTTATTTGTGCCCGGTGTGTATTGAACCCCTGCGGGGTTCAACAAAGATCCCGGTCATTAACCCCGCGTTTCAAGTGCGGTTACCTGGATGGAACCCCTGCGGGGTGATCCTGGAGGCCGGCCGGTCCTTCATTGTAAACAGAGTTTTCGGACGCCGTTTCTTCATCGCAGGTACCGCTCATCAAATTCGACGCCGTTGTCAATGAGGAGCCTTTTGAATTCATCATGAAACGGTTCCTTTTTGTGGTGTTCTTTTTGATTTTTAATATAGTTAATAACTATATCTTTTTGTTTTAGTGAATAGGTGAACGCTCCATAGCCTTCCTGCCATCCTTCAAAATAAGGGAACAGGCCGCTGTGCTTCATCCAAAGGCTGGATGCTACTTTGATATCCCTGATATAGTCGGCAAGTGATACTGATGGATGCAGGTCGGACAAAAGATGGATATGATCGGCTATCCCATTAATACGATACAGCTTACACTTATTGTTTTTAACAATTCCCGAAATGTATTTGTAAAGTTGTTCACAGTTTTCTTCTTCGATGGTTTTTCTGCGATATTTTGTACCGAAGACTACGTGGTAAAAGATTTGACGATAACTCATGGTTTTTCATTTATCGGTTAATAGGTCTATTAAGATACAATTATTTTCATGAAACCGTTTTTTTATTTTTTCTCGGGTCATACAGTTTGGGAAGCTTATCTGCATCAGGCAAAGGCGTTAACCCCGTGAGGGGTTAGGCCCGGACAGCCGGTGATATAACCGCCGGCTTATTTGTGCCCGGTGTGTATTGAACCCCTGCGGGGTTCAACGAAGATTCCGGTCATTAACCCCGCGTTTCACGCGTGGTTA
>NZ_FMZO01000005.1:401818-428671 GCF_900101395.1 Niabella drilacis
TCATTATAAACAGAGTTTTCGGCTGCCGTTTCTTCATCGCAGGTATCGTCCATGAGGTTCGGCGCTATTTTTTTAAGGTCTTGTGGAGTCATGCAGTTTGGAAGGCGTATAAGCATCAGGCAAAGGCGTTAACCCCGTGAGGGGTTAGGCCCGGATAGCCGGTGGTATAACCGCCGGCTTGTTTGTGCCCGGTGTGTATTGCCCCCCCGCGGGGTTCAACAAAGATCCTGGTCATTAACCCCGTGTTTCCTGCATGTTTAACCGGATGAAATCCCGCAGGGATTATCCCGGGGTATCGGTAGGATGGCCTGCGGCGGCGGGATCGGCCGTTCTTTGGTTCAATAGCGGCTGCGGGTTGTTGTTCTGCTGAATGGATCCGGACCCGGCAAAAAAAATATGGTATTCACTTAGGGGTAAGGGTTAAAAAATGATACTTAATAGCGGAACAGCCATTTTATATGGATAAGGAACGGATTTTTGAACTATTAGGCAAAAGGAGCGCCCGCGAACTTACCCTGCAGGAGCAGGTGGAGCTGAGCCGGCTGCTGCAGGAGGATCCGGATGCCCGGTCTTTTGCCGCCGTATTGGAAGAGATTATGGCTACCTCAACCAGCTATGAAGGAGCCGTTGCTGACAGCGAGGTAGACCACTTTATAAAGGGGGTTCATAACCGGATCAGCCCCCGGAAAGAAGAGGCCCGCAGGATTATGCTGAACTGGAAGGCCATTGCTGCGGTGGCCGCTGCGGTGCTCATCATTGCCGGGAGCATTGCGTTTTTCCGGGATCAGGCACCGGTTAATACGCTACCCAATGTGGTAGCAACGCAAAAAGGAAATAAGACGCATATGGTGCTCCCGGATGGTACAAAGGTTTGGGTAAACGCCGATAGCCGGTTAACCTACGAGCAATCATTCGGGCAGCAGACCCGGGAAGTGGTCCTGACTGGCGAAGCCTATTTTGATGTAGTGCATGATGAGAAAAGACCCTTTATCGTGCATACCCAACGTATTGATGTAAGGGTTTTTGGAACCGCTTTTAATGTGCGGAGCTATACTGATGAACCCAGTACCCAAACCACCCTGTTAAGAGGTTCCGTGCAGGTAAGCTTAAAGGGGGTAAAGGACAAGAAGATCATGCTGGCGCCCAATGAAAAATTAGTGGTGCAGAACGGGTACCCCAGGCCGGCATTGAAAGATAAAGGCGCCCACCTTCCGCAGATCGAATTACTGACCATCAAACCGACCCCAAAGGACTCCCTGGTGGCAGAAACGCAATGGGTTAATAATAAACTGGTTTTTGACCAGGAGCGTCTGGAGCAGATTGTGCCGGTGCTGGAACGGTGGTACAATGTGAAAATTATACTTAAAAATAACGCTGTTTCGCAAACATTCAGCGGGGTATTTGAAAACGATACGCTTGAAGATGTACTTCAGTCATTGAAGCTATCTGCAGGTATAAAGTACAGGATCGAAAAAGATCTTGTTACGATCTACTAACAATGCTTAAAAATAAAATCCGTCATATGAAACGAGTCACATAAAATCAACGAAACCAACGTAAATAAAAAATGGGAAATGCGGCTACATTTCCCATAATAAGACAGTGCACAACTGCACAGTGTGCAATCATTTTTCTATCTCACACAAACGTAAAAATATGAAAAAAAGTGATTGCCCTGGAAGAATTATGCCAGGGCATTTGATCATCAAATACCTATTGCTGATGAAGTTTGTTCTCACTTTACTGCTTACCACTTCCCTCCAGGCCATAGCAATAAACGGAGTTTCGCAGAGCAGGATCAATATGGAAGTAAAAAACACTTCTATAGCGGCGATCCTGGACAAGATACAAAACAGGTATGAATACCGTTTTTTTTATACGGATGAGCTGGGGCTGGGCAGCCGGAAAGTGAATCTGCTGGCAAAAGAGGCGACCATCGATTATGTAATGGATCAGCTGCTGAACCTGACGGGGTATTCCTATAAAAAGATCAATAAAGGCCTGGTGGTTATCATCGGCCAGCCCGGCGTCCTTGCTGATTTTAAAGTTACCGGTAAAGTAACGGATGCTAATGGCGATCCTCTTGTTGGCGTAAGTGTGATTGAGAAAGGCACAACCAATGGTACTTCAACTTCGGCGGATGGTAGTTTCTCATTGAGTGTAAAAGATGGCGGGGCCACACTCATCCTTTCAAACGTGGGGTACCAGGACGTTGAGATCGCCGTTGACGCCATAAAAAATGTGGCTATTGTTATGCAGGCGCTCGACAATAAATTGGAGAATGTTGCGATCGTGGCCTACGGCACACAGAAAAAGTCGAGCCTGGTAAGTTCTGTTACGGTTGTTGATCCCAAAGAATTAAAAGGGCCTACCAGCAACCTTACAACAATGCTGGCAGGTAAGATTCCCGGAATTATTTCCTATCAGCGAAGCGGCGCGCCGGGTGAGGATAATGCACAGTTCTTTATCCGGGGGGTTGGCACATTTGGCGCCGGGAAGATTGACCCCCTGATCCTGATCGATGGAGTAGAAACCGATGCTACCGGGCTGGCACGGCTGCAGCCCGATGACATCTCGGGATTTTCCGTATTGAAGGATGCCACGGCCTCTGCGTTATATGGCGCCCGGGGTGCTAATGGAGTAATCCTTATTGCGACCAAAACAGGACAGGCCGGAAAATTCAAATTCAATGTCCGGGTGGAGAATTCGCTCTCCTCCAATACGCGGAATTTTAAGCTGGCCGATAATATTACATATATGAATCTGGCTAATGAGGCGGTGTACACCCGTAATCCCTTAGGCATTTTGCCCTATGCCCAAACAAAGATTGATATGACAGCTGCGGGGGCTAACCCGCTGCTCTATCCCAATAACAACTGGATGAAGGAGCTCATCAACGATTATACGGATAATCAGCGGTATAATGTCAATGTTTCCGGGGGAACGGAAAAGGCCCGGTACTACCTGTCGGCGACGTATAATATCGATAATGGTGTGTTTAAGGTGGACCGGCTCAGCAATTTTAACAGCAATGCGAAGATGCGGTCCTATTCTGTCCTGTCTAATATTAATTTAAAGCTGACCAGCAAAACCGATATTGCTGTTAATCTGAAGGGGCAATTTGATAACCGGAATACACCGGCAGGGGGTTCCGGCGGGGTCTTTTCCAATATGGTGACGGTGAACCCTGTGGCATTCCCGGCCATTTATCCGGCCAGTTACCTGCCTTACGCCAAACATCCCCTGTTCGGAAATGCATTGGTGGGAGGAACCGGAACCACGCTTTATGAGAACCCTTATGCGAACCTGGTTTCAGGGTATGCCCAAACAACAGCCAACACCATCCTGGCACAATTCAATATCAATCAGAAACTGGATTTTATTACACCGGGTCTGAGCGCCAGGGGAATGGCCTATACCAGCCGGTACAGTACTTTTAGCGTTAACAGGTCGTATAGCCCGTTTTTCTATACGGCTTATTCGTATGACGGGAGGAACATAAACAACCTCATCCTGCTGAATGATGCCAGCTCCGGGGGCACCCTGATCGGTAAAGCCCCCACGGAATACCTGAGCTTCAGTTCATCCACTCCATCGGTAACCAGCACCACGTATGCAGAGGCGGCTCTGAATTATTCCAGGACCTTCAACAAGGATCATTATGTATCCGGCATGCTCATCGGTATCCTCAAAAACTCGCTTACCTCCAACGCGTCGGATCTGCAGGCATCCCTGCCGTTCCGCAATATGGGTGTTTCGGGCAGGGCTACCTATGGGTATAAGAACCGGTATTTCGGGGAGTTCAATTTCGGCTGGAACGGGTCTGAGCGGTTCGCCCTCAACCACCGGTATGGATTTTTCCCTTCCTTTGGTGTAGGCTGGACGGTATCTGAGGAAAACTTCTTTGAACCCCTTAAAAATGTTGTCAGCAATCTGAAGCTGCGGGCCACACACGGATGGGTGGGTAATGACCAGATCGGGAATGCTTCCGACCGGTTCTTTTATTTATCCAACGTCAATATGAATGCCGGGAGTACTAATTTCGGCACCGATTTTAATTTTAGTCTGCCTACCGTCGCTATCAGCCGGTATGCCAACAATGATATCACCTGGGAGCAATCCGAGCAAACCAACCTGGGGTTGGATCTGAAACTGCTGGAGAACATTTCGGTTACTATAGATGCCTACCGGCAGCTGCGGTCCAATATCCTGATGGTCCGCAATACCGTGCCTACTACCGATGGGTTGGCGGCGGATATTTCGGCCAATGTAGGAAAGGCCTCCAGCGAAGGGATCGATTTTTCCGCCGATTATAAAAAGACCTTTTCCCGGAGCTGGTGGGTGCAAACAAGAGGTACCCTCACTTTTGCCAGGAGCAAGGTACTGGTAAATGAGGAACCGGTGTATCCCGCAGCGCTGGCCTATCTTTCAAAAGCAGGCCGTTCCATTGGTCAGGCTTACGGGCTCTTCGCGGAGCGCTTGTTTATCGATCAGAATGAGGTGAACAATTCGCCCCTGCAAACCTACGGGCAGTATGCGGCGGGGGATATAAAATACCGCGATATCAATAATGACGGGATGATTTCCGATAGGGATATCATCCCCATCGGGTGGCCTACCACACCGGAGATCATCTATGGATTCGGTTTTTCCCTGGGGTATAAGCAGTTCGATTTTAATGCTTTTTTCCAGGGATCGGCGCGTTCATCCTTCTTTATTAATCCCACGGCCATCAGTCCGTTCATCCAAAGTGGAGGCAATCAGAACGGGCTTTTGGATGTGATAGCAAAAGATTACTGGTCGGAAAATAACCGGAACTCCTATGCGTTCTGGCCGCGTCTCAACAGTACCCTGACAGATCCGAGCAACAACACACGACAATCGACCTGGTGGATGCGGGATGGCAGCTTCCTGCGGCTGAAAACCGTGGAATTAGGGTATAACATGCCTGCTGCACTACTGACCCGGCTGCACCTGACGGCACTGCGGGCGTATTTAAACAGTTCGAATATTTTTTCAATCAGCAAATTCAAATTATGGGATATTGAAATGGCCGGTAACGGGCTGGGATATCCGCTACAAAGAGTGTTGAATTTTGGTATTAATATCGGTTTCTAAGCAATTTAATGGTATCACTATGCAATCATTTGGAATAAAAATAAATGGAATAAAGACGCTCTGCATCTTGCTTCTTTTTTTGTGTTCGTGTAAGAAGGGTTTCCTGGATGTGGTGCCCGATAATGTGGCCACGCTCGATAATGCTTTTGCCTCAAAGGCCATGGCCATCACCTACCTGTCTACCTGTTATAATGGTTTGCCCAATGACGCAAACCTGGAATCGAACCCCGGAATTTTAGCGGGTGACGAAATATGGACAGACGATTTGGGTGGGAACGGGGCGTTTGCTACTGAAATGTGGCAGATCGCCAAAGGCTATCAGAACATTACGAGTCCATTGGCCAATACCTGGGACGGGGGAACGTTTAAATCCATAAGGAATTGCAATATATTCCTGGAGAATGTGACCGATCTGAGCAAGGTACCGGACCTGGACCTGGAAACCCGGGTGCGGTGGATAGCCGAAGCCCGGTTCCTGAAGGCTTACTATCATTTCCTGCTGTTGAGGGCTTATGGTCCCATTCCCATCATCGACCAGAACCAGCCCATCAATGCACCGGTGCCGGAGTTGCGCGTAAAGCGGCAACCGGTGGACTCGGCTGTCAATTATATTGCCGGTCTGCTGGATTCGGCGGCGGCTCATTTGCCACTCACCATCACCAGTCAGATTACGGAGCTGGGGCGGGTTACCCAACCCATTGCGCTGAGCATAAAGGCAAAGTTGCTGACGATGGCGGCCAGCCCCCTGTTCAACGGCAATCCGGACTATACCGGTTTTGCCAATAAGGATGGGCAGGCTTTGTTCAATACCACTTATAGCGCGGCGAAATGGCAGCGTGCGGCCGACGCCTGTAAGGCGGCTATCGGGGTTTGTGAGGCAGCAGGTATTTCCCTGTATCAGTTTCCCGGAACCCGCTATCCGCTCACCGACACCACGATGACCCAGATGAGCATCCGGAACGCGGTGTGCGAGAAATGGAACAGTGAGATCATCTGGGGAAGGCCGGGCGGCGTGCAGCGACTGCAGTCCCTTATACCAGCCAAATTTGATCCGGCCGCCGGGAGCAATGCCGGCGCGGGGGGGAGGATTGGTGCAACCTTAAAGATCGCCCAGCAATTTTATACCCGGAACGGGGTGCCTATCGATGAAGACAGGACCCTCGATTTTTCATCGTACAGTGCGCTGCGGGTGGCTACCCATGATGAACGGTACAACCTGATAGAAGGCTATACAACGGCACGGCTGAACTTTGACCGGGAACCCCGCTTTTATGCCGACCTGGGATTTGATGGCTGTGTATGGTATATGCAAAACAGTCCCTCCAATTCGGACAATGGCACCTGGACCCTTCCCATGCGTTCCGGCACGCGGGGAGCTACTATATCACAGCCCATCACCTGCTATTTCCTGAAAAAACTGCTCAACTGGGAATGGGTATGGCAGTCGGGCAACAGTTATTTTTCCCGGGATTATTCCTGGCCCATCATAAGGCTTGCGGATTTATACCTGTTGTATGCAGAGGCGCTCAATGAGGCGCAGGGACCGGTAGCGGATGTGCTGGTGTATATGAACAAGGTAAGAAAAAGAGCCGGCCTGGGCACGGTGCAGGACTCCTGGACCAATTACAGCACCCGTCCCTCCAAATACACTACAAAAGAGGGGATGCGGGATATTGTGCGGCGCGAGCGCCTGATAGAACTGTGTTTTGAAGGGCATCGGTTCTGGGACCTCAAAAGATGGAAGCTGTCAGCGCAGGAACTGAATAAGCCGGTTATGGGTTGGGACCGGACGCAGACAGACGCCGCCCAGTATTACCGTCCGCAGACCCTGTTTTTTCAGCAATTCATTGCCCCCCGGGATTACTTTTTCCCCATCAAGGACAATAACCTGCTTGTAAACGATAACCTGGTGCAAAATCCGGGATGGTAATTTTTTCTTTAAAAAATAAAATATACTGATGAAAAAAATAATAAATACACGATGGCTGGCGGCAGCCGCCCTGCTACTGGTGATTGCCGGCTGCAAACGCGATGTGATCAACCGGCCGTTGGATGGCTCTGCGGAAAAACCGGCAACCGTCACCGTTTCATCCGTGACCAATGCCAATGGGCAGGCAACGATTACCTATTCCTTTCCGGCCGGTAATCAGCAATCTGCCGGTATCCAGTACGTGGTAGCGGAATATGAGCCGGTTGCCGGACGTCCCAGGGAGGTGAAAGCATCAAGATATGGCAACACCCTTGTGGTAGACGGCTTTAATGATACCCTGGCGCATGTGATAAAATTGTACGCGGTATCCCCGGCTGAAGTCAAATCCGACCCGGTATCCGTCACCGTTAACCCCGCCCCGTCACCGTTGCAGCTGGCGTACCGGTCGCTGAAAAGCGTGGCCACATTCGGCGGTATCAATGCACAATGCCAGAATGCACTGCGCGCCAACCTTGCCATTGTGCTGCTCGCCGATACCGCCAACAATGGCAAGTGGACGATTGTGAATACGGCTTATGCCAACGATTCGCTGATCAATAGTAATTTCCGGGGTATGGACACCATCCGGCGGAAGTTCGGCCTTTATATCCGGGATCAGTATCAGAATTATTCCGACACCCTGGTAGCAACGATAAAGCCCCTGTTTGAACGATTATTGGATAAAACCAAATGGGCGCATTTAAATCTGCCGGGAGAATGTAAGCTGGGATATACCGATCAGGGAGTGGATTGGCGGCTACTCTGGGATACGCCGGGGCCGAGCCATAAAGGATGGCCTACTTTTTTCACGGACGAAACAGCTACCACTCCGCAGACCGTGACGATCGACTTTGGCATGCCCGCGGTTTGGAGCCGGGTCAATTTTTGCGGCCGGAATACGCCCTATTATGCCTGGCGTAATCCCCGTGACATCGAGATATGGGCTTCCAATAACCCCAATCCGGACGGTAGCTATGACGCCAGCTGGACAAAAGTGCTGACCTGCCATGTGATCAAACCTTCGGGGCTTCCTTATGGCCAGGAAAGTGGAGCTGACGTTGCAGCCGCTGTGGCCGGATGGGAGTTCCAGTTCCCTATCGGGCAACCGGCTTACCGGTATTTCAGGTTAAGAACGATCCGCAACTGGATCGAAAGCACTCCTTTAACCCTGGATCAACTCACCCTTTGGGGATCCTATTGATAATTAAAAAGCAACTCATCATGTATCGATCAATTTATATTCTATTGTTCGCGATTATAGTCGCGTCAGGCATGGCATCCTGCTCAAAGATAGACGATTTTCGCAGCCAGTTTGGCTCCTCAGGAACGCTGTTTTATCCTGGAAAACTGGATTCTGCCAGGGTGTTTAATGGGAAAAACAGGGTAGAGATCCGGGGATTGTTCCTTTCAGATCCTTCCATTACCCTGATCCGGGTATTCTGGAATAACCGGCATGATTCATTGTCCGTACCTTTTCAGCGGAAAAACGGGGTGGATACCGTCTCGATTGTTGTGGGACAGTTGCCGGAAGGTAATATTAGTTTTGAGGTACGGACTTATGACGCCAAAGGGAATGTTTCGATCCCGGTGAATGTGAGCGGGTATGTGTATGGCGATCAGTACCAGCAGTCCCTGCTGAACCGGGGGATCAGTTCCGCTCAGTTGAGCTGGGCAACGGATACTACGACGATCAATTGGGCGGACGTTGGTGCAACGGATGGCGGCACAAAGATCCGGATACAGTTTGCGGACAGCCTGGGAATGGCGCATGATACGCTGATTATGCCGGTGCAAAAGGGGATGGTTACGATGCTGCCGGGTTACCTGCGGGGCAGCAGCTTCCGGTACCAAACCTATATACTGCCGGACCCAACAGCGATCGACACTTTTGCAGTTCCTTTTGATTCGGTGACCCCTTCCAATCTGTACCGGGAAAGAGATATTACAAATAGGAATACAACATTTACATTCAATTACGACGATGCCGGTCCTGCAGAGTCAGCAATTCGTTTGGTTGACAGTAACTATAGTACAAAGTATTTATTGAAAACCTACTATACCGATATGTATACGCAACTACAGTTTCCGGTTCCAACAGTCATCAATGCCTATACTTTAACTTCGGGTAATGATGCCCCGGTGCGGGACCCTAAGAATTGGAATCTTGCAGGCTCCAACGATGGCATTACCTGGACTACTTTGGACACAAGGGTAAACCAGTCTTTTCCGAACAGAACGCAGACAATTAAATTCGTTACGGACAATAGTAGCGCTTATACGTACTACCGGTTAAATATTACCGCGAATAATAATGATAACACAGGCTTGTTCCAGTGTACAGAATGGCGGTTGTTGCAGTACTATTAGTATAATGCCGAAACGTGAGTTGCTTAAGATTATTTTTCGATCAACCACAGGGGCCGGCCAGGTTATCACCAGAGATATGCACCGTGTCGGCTCCTTTTAAAGAAGATAAATAATATTGGCGAAGAGGCTGCGTTTAAAATTATTTATTTGCAGGCCCTGCCTGAACGCCTCATCCGGACGGGGTTTAGCATTGGGTATTTAGAATTTAATACATGTTTTTTTTAAAAAATTTGAAAGGGCTCCTGCTTGTTTGCCTTACCGGCAGCGCGGTTTTTTTATCCGCACAGAGGAACATTGACCATGTTAATATGCTCATCGGGTCTACCGGCGAAAGCAGCACCGAGTATGGTGGTACTACCCCGGCGGTAACCCAGCCTTATGGCATGACGCAGTGGTGCGCCGTAACACGTATCAATGGTATATCCCGTACCATGTATCATTACAACGATAAAAAACTTTTGGGTTTTATGGCCACGCACCAGCCGGCTGTTTGGATGGGTGACTACGGCTTTTTTACCCTGATGCCCCAGGTAGGTAAATTGAAAATACAAACGCAGGAACGCGCTGTAATATTGGACCGGAGCAAAGAAACGGCAACGCCTTATTATTACAAGGTATCTTATGAAGATGGGGGGCTGCCGGTTACCACTGAATTTACAGCCACCTCCCGATGTTCATTTTTCCGTGTGAAATATCCCCAAAAAGGGAAAGCAATACTCTTTCTGGAAGCAGGCAGGGAAAAAGAGGGCGGGGGAATTGAAATAATCCCCGAAAGACAGGAGATCCGGATCTATAACAAAGAAAGGCACGACAGCCATTTGGGGCCCCGTTTGCATCATTTTAAAGGGTGCTATGTGCTGAAATTTTCAAGACCCTTTGCCGCTTTTGGAACATGGAATGACGGAAGAATTACGGAAAAGAATAAAAAGGAAGAAGGGGCCCATGTAGGAGGTTTTATTGAATTTAGCCCGGGTACAGATATCGTGGAAATAAAGACCGGGTCTTCTTTTATAAGCTATGATCAGGCGGTAATAAATATGGAAAAGGAATTGCCCCGGTCGGCAACTTTTTCGGAAATAAAGGAACGGGTAAAGAAAGAATGGGCGAAGAACCTGGATAAAATAGCCATCAAAGGCGCTTCGGACGAGGACCTCGACATATTCTATACGGCTTTTTTCCGTACCATGCAATATCCGCGGGAGTTTTCCGAACATGGCAGGTACTATAGCCCTTTTGATGAAAAGGTCCACGATGGGGTGTCTTATAGTGCTTATTCCCTGTGGGACACCTTCCGGGCACTGCATCCCTGGCTGTTGTTAACCCAGCCCGCTCGCGTGAATGATATGGTTACGGCCCTGGTACAAATGTATAAAGAAGGCGGCTGGATCCCCAAATGGCCCAACCCTACCTATACCAATATTATGATCGGTACGCATGCCGATGCGGTGATTGCCGATGCTTATGTGAACGGGTTCCGGAATTATGACCTGGAAACCGCCTACCAGGCTATCCGGAAAGATGCCTTTGTGGCGCCCCGGGGCGATTACCGCTGGGGCGACCGGGCTCCCTGGAACGGCAGTTATGAAGCGCGTGCGGGGCTGGATCATTATATGAAGGCCGGGTACGTTGCGGCTGATAAAACCAATGAATCCGCATCGCGCACACTGGAGTTTGCCATGGATGACTATTGTGTGGCGCAGATGGCTAAAGGTTTGGGACATAGGGAGGATTATGATATATTGATGAGGCGGACAAAAAATTATGAGCGCCTTTTTAATAAGGAAACCGGTTTTTTCCAGGCGCGTAACTCCAACGGGAGCTGGGCCGCGCCGGATGAGGGATTTACCGAAGGTGGCAAGTGGACCTACCGGTTTTGTGTCATGCAGGATATACCAGGGCTCATAAGGCTGTTGGGAGGGGAGCGGCAATTCGTTGCCGAACTGGATCGGAATTTTGAGGATGGGCATTATCACCACGATAATGAGCCCGGGCACCATTTTGCCTATATGTACAGCTACTGCAACCGGCTGGATAAGACCCAATCCCGTATTCCCGGCATTATCAAAAAGAATTACCAGGACAAGCCAGATGGTTTATCCGGTAATGATGACTGCGGGCAAATGTCGGCCTGGTACCTGTTCAGCTCATTAGGATTTTACCCGTTAGCGCCCGCGTCGGGGGAATATGCGTTGGGGATCCCGCATTTTAAAGAGATTACGGTAAAACTGGAGAACGGGAAACAACTCCGGATCAAAGCACCGGAGTTAGGGGAAAAAGCGCTTTTGACAAAAGTGCGCTTTAACGGCAAGGTCCTGGACAAGCCATTTATCCCGGTAAGGGAAATTTTAAAGGGGGGCACTTTAGTGTTTCGTTCAGAAAAATAGTATCACCCGGGCAGTCCGTATTTCAGACAGACATCTAAGCCTGGCAAAAGCAGATCAATGGGTTTTGGTACATTATGTGCCGGTGATCGCTTTACCGGGAAGAAATATGGGAGCAGCATTGAAAAGGGATATCAGTTTATTTGCAAAGGCAGTTACCTGCCGTTATGTTTGAAGTTGCTTTAAAAATGAATAGCGATGAAGATCTGGTATGAACATTTTTCTTTTCCGCACGACCAGTCGTTTTCGATAAAGTCGGAACTTCCGGATATGAAAAAAGATACCGTGTTAAAATCCCATCCGCATTTTGAAATGGCGCTGATCGAAAATTGTTCGGGCCGGCGCTTTTTAGGAGGGCATGTGGAAGATTTTTATGATACCGACCTGGTGCTTATGGGCGCCCACCTGCCACACTGCTGGCAATATCATAAAACGGTGGATCCGGACATGCCTGGGCATGTCATCGTTGTACATTTCTCCCCGGATTTTTTGGGCAAGGATTTTTTGAAAAAGCCGGAGGCAGGGCCTTTGACCCAGTTATTCGCCAATGCGGCCGGAGGCATTCGCTTTGCCGGAGAAACCATGGCAAAGGTCAAGGAAATACTACAGACGATGTTATTTGAGAAGGAACTGCCCCGGGTCATTTTGATGTTGCAATTGTTAGATACCCTGGCCCGGTCGGGGTCTTATACCCTGCTGAACCCTGCAGGTTTTAATATCGGGAAAAAAGCAGGGGAAGTACAGACCATGAGCACAATTTTTGACTACATCCTTAAAAACTTCCTCGAACCGGTTTCCTTAGAAGAGGTCGCGGCTCTGGTGCCGATGTCGGTGCCGGCGTTTTGCCGTTTCTTTAAAGCAAAAACGGGTAAAACGATGAAGGGGCTGCTTAAGGAGCTGCGCATTGGCCATGCGGTAAAGCTGTTATTGGAAGGCCGGTTGAACGTGTCGGAAACCTGTTATCAATGCGGGTACAGCAGTCTTTCCAATTTTAATAAACATTTCAGGGAGCTGCAGGGCATGTCGCCACGGGAATTTACGAAGCGGTATTTTGTGGCAGCCTATGAGCCGGGGATGCTGTCGTGGGGGGAAATTTGGAAATATGAAAGTATGAGAATAAAATCCAGGTGTCAGGCATAAAACGAGACGCTAACATTGAACTTTTAACCAAAGAACGTTTATGAAACATAAAACCAAAGCTGATTTGTGTCGATAGTCCTCCGATAAGATACAACCGGGAAATCCTGAAAACGAATAGAAGTGTGTTAAAATAGCATCAGTTTTTATCAATGAAACATAGATGATTCAATTGTGAAATCGGATAATTTTATCGGATGAGCGATTTGTATGATAAAGTGATTTCCCTGGCCCTGATTTTTCCGGTGGTGTCGGTTAGCAGTGCCCGGCCCAGGTTTGATCCTGCTGCTGTGGCCTTTCGCCGTTAAGGATCTTATAGGTCATTAAGGCGGGATGGTACTGTGCTTTCTTTACGGGATCTTGCCGGTGCTGCGGATGCAATACGGCAGTACACCGGCAGGGCGGAGGACAAACTGCTCCCGGTTTATTTTGAAGCACCACTGATCCTGCACCTGCAATTGACCGGTGAATACGGTATCCGGTTGAATCCCTGGCATTAACCAGAGAGGGTTTGGGCCGGCCGGGCAACAGGAGGAAGAGCTCAGATCGCAATGCCCGATTCTCAAATCTGAATGCAGATGCGGCACCGGCGAAAAATAAAGATATGAAAAGGAGTATAGCGGTTTTATTATTGTTTTTTTTATCAGTTGGAGTAGGGCAGGCGGCCCTTGTAAAAGATTCGGTATACCGGCTTCAGCAGGCGCGGGTAACCCTGAAGCGGGGCAATATCATTGTATCTACCGGCAGGGTAGAACGTACATGGCGCTGGAGCGGAACCGGGTGGCAAACCGTGGGGCTCAGAAGCCTGTCATCGGGAAGGGAGTACGCAAAGCCGGTGGCGGCTGCAAAATGCGATTGGAATTTGCCAGGGGCAATTACAGATTCATCCAAAGGTGAATTACTGGACATCGCCGTTTCAGAAAGCGATGATGAAGGATTTAGTAGCCGCCATCTCCAGGTAATATCTACTATAAAATACCCGGATGGAAAACTCATGCTGCAGCATATCATCTGGGTATACCCAAACGCAACGGGCATCCGTACTCAGTTGCGGGTGAAAGCGCTGGATGGGTTTAATACGGCGAAAATAAAAGATGATGAAGGGCGTATCAACTACTATGGAAATATGATGACAACACCGGGTCCACGGTGCGAATATCTTCCGCTGGGTCTGAAAGAAGAAAACCAGCGGCGGTATTGGGGCTATTATAATAACCCGGGGGGAAGGCATGATCCCAGCCGCCTCATGCTTGAAGAAAAAGTGGTGACCGGCTACCCGGTATTTCAAACAGAAGATAATAACTGGGCAAGCGGTCTCAGCGTGGAGTATAACACCGGCAGGCAGGGCGTTTGCGTGGTAAAGGAATCGCCTAAATGTGTGAATCAGCCGGCGCACTATACCGGCAGTTTCTACTCTGGTCCGGATGGTGTACGGGTAACCGGTTGGGGGCTTGCAGCCAAAGAGATCATTACCGACTGCTTCCGGGACTGCTGGGCCACCTGGACGATCCTGTGGGATGGAGGTAATGATGGCATGCAGATGGCATTAAAGCGGTTCGACAGGGCACGTTACCCGGTGTTCCCGGAGCGGGATCTGTTCATCCTCAGCAATACCTGGGGGCCGGCAAACCCCGGCGGGGCGCAATTTACAGATGAATCCTTCTTGAAGAAGGAGATCCCGGCCCTGGCAAATATCGGTATCGATGTGATGCAGATCGATGATGGATGGCAAAAGAACGGCGGATCAAGCGCGGCCAGGGACTTTAGTCCGCGCTACAGAAACGGCTGGAAGGATCTGAAGCAGCTGGCAGATCAGTATAAGCTGCGGTTTGGTTTGTGGGTCACTGCGCAATATGTTACCGTTGAAGAGCTGAAGAAGAATATAGATGCACTCGGATTTATATCCTGGAAAGTGGACTTTGATCACCTGGCCAGTAGAAAGGATTACGAAGACCGAATCAGCAAGTACCGGGCCGCCATGAAGTATGCGCCCATGAAGAACCAGTTTACCCTTTGCCCGGAATACGACGACCCCCGTTATGGATGGTATTACTGTAAAGAGTACGGCAGCATTTATTTTCAGAACATCCAGGAAGGCCTGCCGGAGCATCTGGCAATGGTGCCCTACCAGGTGCTGATGCAACACTGGCTGATGTCGAAATATTTTAATAGTAACAAACTGCAGGTAATGCTTCAAAACCCCAAGCGGGTGAACCCTGCGCTCAGCGATGCACCGGAGCACAGCCATTCCTATTGCTTTGCCATGGGGCTTCCCTTTGTTCCCTGTTTCTTCCAGAGCGGCCAGTACCTGGATCCGGAAGGAACCGCAGAATTAAAGGCATTCATCGCGGTATTTAAGAAACACCAGGAAAAAATATTCACCGCCTATACCTTCCCGGTGGGCGATCAGCCGGATAACAGGACCTGGTCCGGGTTCCAGATGGTAAGTGAAAGCGGCATAAAGGACAACTATTTGTTACTGTTCAGGGAAATTCATAACAAGGAGCCGGTTAAAAAGATAAAGTTGAAGTTCCTGGCAGGAAAAACCATCAGGGTCACGGACGTAAAAACCGGGGCGGTCACTACAAAGAAAGCAGATAAAGAGGGCGGACTGAGCTTTACCATTTCCCGGCCTGCCGATTTCCTGTTTTTAAAATATGATGTGGCTGGAATTTAGCTTTTGGAGGTATGTAACCAGTGATGAGCGATCCGGGATGATCCTCGTGTTTTGTGAAGCAGTATTGTTGCCAGGGCCGGATCGGGCAGGTATGTTTTTATTTTTAAAATGTTGATTGATATGCGTAAATGTTCATTGAGTATTCTTTTTATGATGTTCTTAATGCCCTGTGTACTGGTGGCCGCCCCTGAGCCTCACCGGCTTTCGGTTGCCTCTCCGGACGGAAAACTGGTGGTAACGATCTGGGAAAGCGGTGAGGGGCGTATCTTATATCGCTTTAGCGCCAATGGCCGCCCGCTCATCAGCAGCTCGGGGCTGGGACTGGAAACGGTTGCGCAACCCGGCTGGACAAGTGTTCAGAAGAAACGCGTAAACCAGGTATGGAAGCCCGTTTGGGGAAAGCGGAGCTTGGTGCCGGATGTATATAACGAAGCGGTGATTGACCTGGCTATCTATAGTATTGTATTCAGGCTCTACAACGATGGCTTTGCGTTCCGCTATGATGGGCTGGCAGCGGAAAAGGAGCTGACCCAGTTTCAGTTTTCGGGCAATTTTACCGCATGGTATTATAATGGCGAGAACCGGAATATTGGCCCGGAAAAGCTGGAGGATGCAGAGGGTACCCGTTTGCCGGTAATGACGGTTAAGGCCGGGGACCAGGATTATATGGCGGTGCATGAGGCGAACCTGAAAACGGGGGAGCCGCTGGTTTTGAAAACAGATAGAGGAACAAAGCTTTTTTATGTTGCTTCAAAAAGGGCTGATGCCTGGCGCGTTGTTTTGTATGGCGATACGCCTGGTAAACTGGTCGATTCGCACCTGATCGAATTATTGAATCCCGGTCCGGAAAAGGGGATGGATTTTTCCTGGGTTCAACCCGGCGTGGCCGTTTGGGACTGGCGGATCAACGGTGCAGCAGCAAACGGCTTTAAATATAGTATGTCCTATCCCTCCTGGGTAAAAATGATCGACTTTGCTGCAGCCAACGGGATCAAACACCTGGTTTTAGATGCAGATTGGTACGGCCCCGAGTTTAATAAGGAATCAGATCCGCTGAAAGGAGGGAAAGTAGCGCAGGTACAGGAATTGATCCGCTATGGAAAGAAAAAAGGGGTGGGGGTTTGGTTGTACCTGAATGATGTGGGCGGAAAACATTATCCCCTGGAGCAAACGATCCGGCAGTATGGACGCTGGGGTGCCTCGGGTGTGAAATACGGATTTATGACCGGGAATATGGAAGAGAAAAACAAACGTACACAATGGATAACGAAGTTGTGCGCGGAGAATAAACTGATGGTGGACTTTCATGACGGGCCGGTGCATCCCTACGGGCAAATGCGTACCTGGCCCAATGCCGTTACCAGGGAATATTGTCATGCACAGCTGGATGCGCGCCGTGTTTTCCAGCCTGGAACTTTTACAACGTCAGTGTTTGTAAACATGGTGGCTGGTCCTCTGGATATGAATAACGGGGTGATGGATATGCAGCAAAAAGGCAGGGTCGATAACCCGATGCCGGTGCCCGCTACCATTACGGCAGAAGCAGCCCGGACGCTGATCGTTTTCTCCGGTGCAACGATTATTCCGGATATCCCTGAAAATTATATAAAACATCCCGGTCTGCTGAAATTTATCAGTGCCCAGCAAATGCCCTGGAAAGAGAGCAAAACACTGGACGGTGCTATTGGTGCGTATATCGTGATGGCACGGAAATCTGCAAATGATCAATGGTTGATTGCGGCGGCTACCAATGAAGAGGGAAGAACGGTTACCGTACCATTGAAGGTAATAGGGAAGGGTAAATACAGGGCAACAATTATCAGGGATGGCAAAGATGCGGACTACAGAACGAATAAAGAAAGCTATACCACCACTCTAAAAACCGTTACCGCAGCAGACCGGGTAACACTGCAGCTGGCGCCTGGTGGCGGGGCCTGCATCCTGCTGGAAAAAATGCCTTGAGCAGGAAGCGCGGAACACGGGGATGTTTTAGCGCCATCTGATGCGCTTGTAGCGCTGAAGGGGATCGATGCAGCATTGTTCAGCAAAGCAGGTATTGCAGGGGCTTGTAAATAACCTGCTGTTTCCGGCGAAGGTCTTTCCCGGAGGGCTTGCTGATGGTAAAATAGTGTATCTTTTGGAATGTGCCGTTGGATGAACAGAACCTGATTTGTTGTTTCTTTGAGCAGTACCAGGCATTGTGTAGTAAAGAAGCTGAATTTTCCGGCAGCAATCAAACAGGATGGGATGATGGCTTGCGTAACCGTAAAAGAATAAGACGGCAATAATTATGCAATCGATTACATATTTTGTTGTCCGGGCGCCAGGGATTGTTGAAACTTTTAAAAAAGGAGCATTATATAAACAGCATACTGCTCTTAGTCAAATTTTACAGTCATGAAGATCTTATACGAAAATGTTGCACTCCCCCACGATCGTTCCTTTTCGATCTGGTCGGAGTTGCCGGAGATGAAAGAGGAGGTCGTATTAAGATCCCATCCGCATTTTGAATTGGTGCTGATCGAAAATTGCGCAGGCCGGCGCTTTTCCGGCGGGCATGTAGAAGATTTTTATGAGGCGGAGCTGGTACTTGTGGGACCGCACCTGCCGCATGGCTGGCAGTACAGCAGTGCCATCGACCCGGAAATGCCGGTCCATGCCATCACTGCGAGGTTTTCGCCGGACTTCCTGGGCAGGGATTTCCTGAAAAGACCCGAGGCAAGGCTCCTTACCGGGTTGTTTACAAATGCGGCCCGGGGCATGCGCTTTTACGGCAAAACGATCACAGGTGCAAAAGTACTGCTCCAGGCCATGCTTTTTGAAAAGGAGCTGGCCCGGCTGGGCCTGATGCTGCAGTTGCTGGAGGTCCTGGCCCGGTCGCGGTCTTATCTCCTGCTGAACCCTGCGGGCATTAACATCGTAAAAAAAGCGGGGGAAGTACAGATCATGAGCAATGTGCTTACCTATATCCGGCATCATTTCCTGCAGCCGGTTTCGCTGCAGAAAGTTGCGGCGCTGGTACCGATGTCGGTGCCTGCGTTTTGCCGTTTCTTCAAGGCAAAGACGGGCAAAACCGTGATCGGTATGGTTAAGGAGCTACGCATCGGTTATGCGGCAAAGCTGTTGCTGGAGGGCCGGCTGAATGTGTCGGAAACCTGTTATCAATGCGGGTACAGCAGTCTTTCCAATTTTAATAAACATTTCAGGGAGCTGCAGGGAATGTCGCCCCGGGAATTTGCGGAGCGGTATTTTGTGGCAGCCTACGAGCCCGGGATACTGGTGTGAGAGGAGGTGTGGAATTTGCAAATTTGAATCCCGATGGTTCGTATATGCATCAGGGGAGTCGGTAAAACCCCGGATGGGGTTATGGCCGGGTAGCCGGGGGGATAACCGTCGATCTATTGACGATTAATTTGTATTGAACCCCGGCGGGGTTCAAGCGGGATGCTGATGATTAACCCCGCGTTTCACGCGCGGTTAATCCAATACAACCCCTTAGGGGTTTACCATGGCAGCAGCCCGGGAATTTGCGGAGCGGTATTTTGTGGCGGCCTGTGCGCCCGGGATACTGTTGTGAGACAGTGTGTGGGATTTGAAAATTTGAAGCTCAATGGTTCGTGTATGCGCCAGGGTAATCGGTAAACCCCGGATGGGGTTATAGCCGGGTAGCCGGGGGGGTAACCGCCGGTTTATTGGCGATTGGTTTGCATTGAACCCCGGCGGGGTTCAACCTGGATCCTGATCATTGCCCCCGCGTTTCACGCGCGGTTCATTAAATACAATCCCTAAAGGGTTTATCATGGCAGCAGCCCGGGAATTTGCGGAGCGGTATTCTGTGGCGGCCTGTGCGCCCGGGATACTGTTGTGAGACAGTGTGTGGGATTTGAAAATTTGAAGCTCAATGGTTCGTGTATGCGCCAGGGTAATCGGTAAACCCCGGATGGGGTTATAGCCGGGTAGCCGGGGGGATAACCGTCGATCTATTGGCGATTAATTGGTATTGAACCCCGGCGGGGTTCAACCAGGATCCTGATCATTGACCCTGCGTTTCACGCGCGGTTCATTAAATACGATCCCTAAAGGGTTTATCATGGCAGCAGCCCGGGAAAACAGCGGTTGGGTGGTAAGTGATGTATAGAAAAGATATCAATCCTATGCCATGGTTGCCACAATCCCTTACTGGCCAAAATTAGCCTGACACACATGCGATTGTTTGAGAGTGAGCATTGGTCCGCTCCGGAGGAGCGTTGTGTTTATAGCAAATATGCCGGTTGAATCAACCAGGCTCCAAAGGAGCCTCGTGTTTGTTTGGTCGTGGCCATTTTACGCGGCTCCTTTGGAGCCGGGGCGCTCTCTTTAACACCTTGCTACAAACAGGGGGCACTTACCGTGCCTGATCTTGTTCAGGGTTGGGCTCTTTTTACCAGGTTCAGATGTATTTGCCCCGCGTTTTCTCAGAACTGTGTACGTAACGTTACACCGTATGTTTGGGGATCGCCAAGGTGTACTGCTCCAAAGTCATAAGCGTATTCGATATACTTTTTGCCGGCGGCATTTCTCATCCAGAAAAATAATTCAACCTGTTTGGTACTTATGCCGGCCCTGGCATTGATGAGGCTGTAAGGCGCCTGGCGAATATGATTGGAGAGGTCAAAATATTGTTCGCCCAGGTATATCCATTCCGCCCTTGCTGTCATCTTTATCCTGCGCTTTTCCGGGATCCAATAACTATACTGAAGCGCAAGCATGGAGGTGACATCCGGTGTAAAGAGCTGCTTCCTGCCGGCCAGGTCCACTTCATTGCCGTTTTGCGCAACCCTCAGGGAGCGATAGGTGGCGTTGGTATATCCCAGGTTATAATCAACCTGTAATCCTTTTACGGGTTTAAAGGCGGCTTCCAGTTCTGCACCCTTGCTGGCCAGCGCACCGGTGTTTTTGGTGATGGTGATCGCATCGGGCATAACGAGCGTGGGTACCTGCACATCATTGATATGGCTTAGAAAAAAGGTGATATTCAGCCGGAGCCTGTTATCCAGGAACGTATTTTTAATACCGGCTTCTATATTATTGCTGTACTCGGGCCGGTAGGGGTACAGGGGAGGCTGGGAGGGATCAGAAGAAAGCTGGGTTAATCCCCCTGTTCTGAAGCCACGGCTGTAGTTGGCAAAAGCCTGGCTGTTTTTTGCTACCGGGTACAGCAATCCCAGCCGGGGGGTAACGGCATTGGAGCGCACAGATGCTGCGGTGTCCGGAAGGGTAACCAATGCAGCCTCCTGGTCTTTCTGGTACTCGCCCCTGATAGCCAGGTGCCGGTGCTCGTAGTCATAGCGGAGGCCGGCAAACGCCGTCAGCTTCCCGGCGATCTTCCGGTCCAGTTGTCCAAACAGGGCAAAGCCCGTATTCCTGCCCCGGCTGATACTGATCGTGGAAAAGTCCGTGTCGGGTACGCCCAGCAGCCCCGCGTCTTTTCCAAAATGTGTGGACTGCTTTACCGGGTTGTACTGATGAAAGAAATAGGTTCCGGCAGTCCAGTTGATCTTCGATGACCGGTCCGTTCCGGAGCCCAGCTTCAGCTCATGTGTCAGCACTTTTACATTGTTCCATTTATGGCCGTAATCATTGCCGATGGTAACAGCATCCAGGGGCGAAAAGTCACCGTCCAGCGGAGCCTTGTAATACCGGTAGTTGTTTTGCCAGGCCGCCTGGGTACTGAAATGGAGCTTGCGGCCCCAATGAGTCAGGGCTAAAGAGGCATTCCATGTACGGTCCATCATTTTGCCTGTTGCATTCTGATCCAGCTGATAAGGAGCTGCAAATGCTTCATCTGCCCCCGGTACAATGGGGAAGGCCCCGTTATTTTGTTGCTGCTGCTGTTTTACATTCAGCAGCACATTCCAGCTTTTCTTTGACGTATATTTTAAATAAACGTTCCCTGTGAAGAGCTTCTGTTTATCAAAGGGCGTATCATTGTAGCGGTTCCTGTAATACCCGTCTGTATGATAACCGGAGCCGGCTGCTCCCAAAAACAGCCGGTCTTTGATCAGGGGAGTGCGGATCCCCATGCTATACCGCCACTGGTTATAATTGCCCGCGTTAAGCTCCACAAAACCGTTTGGGGTATTGGCAGGTTGTTTTGTGAGGATATTGATCACACCACCCATTGCGTTCCGCCCGTACAGTGTTCCCTGCGGGCCACGCAATACCTCTATACGCTCTACATCCCACAGCTGCGAAATATAAGTGTCGAGGCCAAACTGGTTCACCCCATCAATATAGGTGGCTACTGCGGGATCGTAGGAAGTACTGGTAATGCCCCGGATGGAAGTTATATTTCGTTGATCGCCGGAATGGCCCGAAGCCAGGTTGGGAACCAGGGCCGTCAGCTCTTTGCTGTTCCATAACCGGGCGTCTGCCACCTGTGCTGCGGAAAGCACCGTAATGCTTACGGGTACCTGTTGCTGCAGCTCTTCTTTCTTTTGAGCGGTTACCGTTATGGCTTCCAGCTGTTGTGCTGAGGGGGTCAGCCGGAAATGAAAGACATTGCTGTGCCCGGCCTGTATGTTGATGTCCTCCGCAGCTGTTGCATACCCAACGGCAGAAAGCCGGATGGTGTAAGGACCGGCATCAATGTCGTTTATTGTAAAATCACCGGCTTCATTACTGGTGACTGTCACCGGCGTGTTTAATAAATGAACGGTTACCTGTTTGAGGGGACGGAACTGCTCATCGGTAACCCTGCCGCTGATCGTTGTTTGCGCATATATATTTGTAAACAGGAATAATAGAATCGTTACAAAAAAACTCCTTACGGTCATATTGATCTTTGTTTTATGAGCTGTCAGCGGGCAGCCCCCGAAACTTCAGCCTTCAGTTATCAGTTACCAGTCTTCAGCTATTAGCTATCAGTTATCACTTATCAGTTTTGATCGTCGGGAAGAACATAACAATTTCAATAGCACATTGAGGCACGCACATGGATCTAACGTTGAACCTTAAACTTCAAACCACAAACCCGGGGCAATTTGAAAATGGAATCTGAACATTGAGCGTAAAAAGCAGGTTTAACGTTAAACCCGGAACTTCCCTCCAACGCTTCTACCCAATAAAGATTATTTACCATTAAACTGCACCCGCTTTATATTGCTATGAACTTTGTCCTCTGTTCTGTAAATAAAGTACAGGGTATGAAACTGTCCGTCCGTTATGGCTTTAACCGGGATAAGCGCAACGGCTTCTTTGGGTTCTTTTGCTGTGGCGGGTACCGGTTTGCTGCCTAATAATGTCCCGTTGGCAGCATCCAGCCGTACTTCGATAACGGATGTTTTTCCCGGAACCTCCTGCTGGTCATACACTACATTTAATGAATGTACGCCTGTGAGATCGATCTGTTTTAACGCTAACCCTCCCTCTTTTGTTCTTTCTGCTTCGCCAATGGATATGGTATTGCTTTTTAATGAAAGGGTGTGGGTGCCGGTAAGCGATTTGATATTTGATCCGCCTTTATCCGAATAGCTTGCCGACAAAACGAGGATGCGGTTGGGCTTTACATCCGCCGGCGGCACAATCGTACCTGATGCGGGAAGCGATTTTTTTACGGCACCGCTATTACCGAGCGACAATATCCAGGCAACGATCTGGTGAACGTCGTCCTCTGTAAGTGTCGGGTGTGCAGACATGGCGGTTTCGCCCCATACACCGCTGCCACCGTTGATGATCTTTCCTGTGAGGTAATTAACGGCGCCGGGATCTTTACTGTATTTTTCGGCTACCTGTACAAACGACGGGCCTACTGATTTTTCGGCTTCTTTATGACAGGCTTTGCAATCCAATGACAACATCATGTTTTTGCCGCTGACACTTGCCTGCCCCTGCTGGTGCCCCATGGGTGCGCCGGCTTTATCGAGTCCTTCTACAAAGTCGGAGGACACAAAGAGGCTGGCTGCATCAAAAGCCGCGGTATCTTTCGGATCGGTTACCGTTATATTGTAATGCAGGGGCACACCGGGTATGTAGAAGGACCGGTTGCCGCCGGTAACGGCAATATTTACCACGGGGGTTTCATTGCCGGCATAGATACTTACCGCATCACTTTTGGTAACCGCGCCCTTATCATCTTTTACTTCAACGGTTATTTTAAAGTCGCCTGTTTTGGAATAGGTATAGCTAAGCTCGGGCACGTTTGTTTCTTTGCGGCTTCCATCTCCCAGTATCCAGGTATAAGTGGTCTTATCATTGTCCGGGTCTTTGGCGTCAACCGTTGCTTTAACGGTGAAGGGCAGCACGCCGGTTGTTTTATCCACCGTAACGGACTGGATAGCCGGGGCCCGGTTGCCGCCGTTGAAGTTGATCCGGGCCAGGCCGGCATCCGGATTTTTGGAGAACCAGCCTGATCCGTATTCCAGCAGGTACAGCCTGCCATCGGGTCCAACTTCCATATCGATCAGCGAGTTTACTTTAACCGCGCTGGCAAAGGGTTCCATCTTGTCGAAATCGCCGTTGGGCAGCATGGTGACTGCTTTCATCCATCCGCGGATCCAGTCATAAATGATGAGTTTGCCGTTGTAATAATCGGGCAGCCGGGTTTCTTTGGGAAACAGGTCCGTATAGTATACGGGGCCTGCCATGGCATTTCTGCCGCCGGAGCCAACCTGGGGAAAATCAGGAGAAGCGGCATAGGGATACCAGATAAATGCGGGCTGGGCCGGTGGCAGCTGCGTTAGGCCGGTATTGTTCCGCGATGCGTTAACAGGATGCGCCGGGTCAAAATTGTCGCCGCTTTGCCCTGTGCTGTAGTCATATTTCCGGTAAGCGTAGTTATTGCCCACAAACAGCGGCCATCCGAAAAAGCCGGCCTTGCGTGCCTGGTTCACCTCATCATAGCCCCGGGGGCCCCGTTCTTTAAGATTGTCGGAACCGGCATCGGGACCCACTTCGCCCCAATACAAATAGCCGGTCTTCTGGTCTACAGAAATACGGTAAGGGTTCCGGTTGCCCATTACATAAATTTCCGGTCTTGTTTTATCTGTACCTTTTGGAAAGAGATTGCCATCCGGTATTTCATAGCTGCCATCCGGTTTCACTCTTATCCGGAGGATCTTTCCGCGGAGGTCGTTGGTATTGCCGCTCGATCTTCCCGCATCGTATTGCTGGTGACCCGGTATGTCATTCATCGGGCTGTAGCCGTTATTCACGAACCGTACACCCGGCTCGTCAAAGGGCGTTGCATTATCGCCGGATGAAACATACAGCAGGCCATCCGGGCCAAATGCGATGGAGCCGCCGGTATGGCAGCAGATATCCCGTTGGGATTTTACTTCGAGGATCACTTTTTCAGTGGCTGCATCGAGCGTGTCATTTTTGAACGTGAAACGGGAAAGCCGGTTCACCGCGCTGTCGGCAGGACTGTAGTAAATATAGACCCAGTTGTTCTTCGCAAAATCCGGGTCCTTCTGCAGACCCAGCATGCCTTCTTCTGCATTCACACCGGGAACATCTGTTTTATAATAAACGTTTAAAAAGCCCACCTGGCTTACTTTTTTCGTGTCGTTCTTATACAGCATGATTTCTCCGCGCCGTTGAATCACCAGTATATCAAGATTGGGCAGGATCGTCATTTCCGTAGGCTCAAAAAAAGTGCCCTGCGATAACTGCTCTTTTGAGAACCGGTCGTCGTCAGGGGGCATCTGAGTTGTTGCATTGGAGTAGTCCGGCTTTTTATTTTTACCGATTGCATATTGAATGCCCCCTAAAATATGTTGCAGGTATAGTGTATCAGAAAAGGATTCCGGTGTATGTCCCAGTTCGGTATAGAAGGCCCTGCCGCCATCAAATTCGTGGTACCAGGCGATGGGGTGCGGGTTGCCGTTCTTGCCGCCCTGGTAGCTTTTTTCATCAACGGTCAGGATCACTTTTACGTCTTTGCTCATCTTCCTGAAGTTGTAGAACTCATCCGTTTTTTTCCATTGCTGCGGCAGGTGCCGGGTAGCCATTTGGGTGCTGTCTGTTACCAGCAATACACCCGGCTGCACATTAGGGAAACTGTCGGTAATGCCCGGGTGGTCCTGGAAGTAAGCACCCGCCAGTCTCCCATACCAGCCCCAGTCCGGCTCGCAGTCCGTAGCGGCATGAATGCCCATATAGCCGCCCCCGGCCTGTATATACCTTTCAAAAGCGGCCTCCTGCCGGTAGTTGAGCACATCGCCCGTGGTGCTCAGGAAAACGACAGCCGCGTATTTTTTTAAGCTATCGTCGGTGAAAATGGCGGCATCCGTGGTGGTGTCTACGTCAAAATTGTTGGTTGCTCCCAGCTGCAGGATAGCGGTATTACCATCTGCGATCGACTCATGATGAAAACCCGCAGTTTTGCTGAACACCAGCACGCGGGGCTTCCCGTTTTTGGCGGCGCAGGAACAGAGGAGCAGCGCGATAATGATATAATGCAGGCATTTCGGAAGGGCAGAAGATGGGATCATAATTAATTAAATGTTATTTGCTGAAACAATCGTTTAAACTGCAAAAGTGCGGAAATTGAGCCCTTTAGGCAGTAGTTTGCAAAAATAAGATCAATTCTTGTTAAAATAGACGCAGGGGCGAGTTTTCTGCCGGCAACGGTAGGTGATCAGCAATCCGATTCAGAATTGAACATTTGAAAGTTCGGGAATGTGACGATATGGGAATAGAGATGCGGTATCAAACAGAGCGGGCATGGTCAATAGCCAATCGTTCATAGAAGAACAAAAACGTAGTCCTATACACCATGCACTTTTTTCTTCGCCCGGAACGTTAAACCCTTGCATCCGTGAGGGGCGTGAAACGTGAAATGGTTCTGGCATATATCAATGCTCTTCCGGAATTTCGCATATGCGTCAGGGTAATCGGTAAACCCTGAATGGGGTTATAGCCGGGTAGCTGGCGGTGCAACCGCCGGTTTATTGGCGATTGATTTGTATTGAACCCCGGCGGGGTTCAAGCGGGATGCTGATGATGAACCCCGCGTTTCACGCGCGGTTCATCCAATACACCCCCTTAGGGGTTTATCATGGCAGGGGCCTCGGGAATTTTTGGAGCGGTATTTTGTGGCGGCCTGTGCGCCCGGGATACTGGTGTGAGAGGAGGTGTGGAATTTGCAAATTTGAATCCCGATGGTTCGTATATGCGTCAGGGTAATCGGTAAAACTCTGAATGGGGTTATGCCCGGGTAGCCG
>NZ_FMZO01000044.1 GCF_900101395.1 Niabella drilacis
GAGACCCGTGCTTTGCCGTTATGATCGGTAATGACCTCCGGGTTCCAGTATACGGTAGTGCGCAGGTCCGGCACAACGGTTTTTTCGTCGGGTGTGGTGTAGCGCGGGCTGTAAAATTGTTTTGCCAGCACCGGGGCCACCGGTTTGTACAGGTAAACGCCTGGCGCTTTCTTTAAGAAAGGACCGGTGCCGGACCGGGTGGTGATCTCCACAAATGAAAAATCCCTGGTCGAAGCATTAAAGCGCATTCTCAGTTGCATGTTTAGAAACTCAGAACGGTAAGCACTATTGAATTTTGAAGTGTTCATGACCTCGATGGCCCGTATGTCTTCGGCCGAAAAATATCTTAAGTAGTTATCCAGGAAAGTCCGATAGTCGATCCCATCTCTGATGCCGTCGTCGTTGTCGTCGTAGAATGTGTTTCTCGGATCAAAGAAAAAATGAAGATCGACCCCGTCGATAATAAACCGCACAATATTGGTGTTGATCATATAAAGCAGTTTATTGTTTCTGCTTTTGGGCAGCGCCCCCAGGCTAAATCCCTTCACCTGTTTGTACAAAACATCCAGCAGGGTTTGTTTGGGTGTTTTATCCAGTGTTGCTTCACTGACCACCTGGTCGGCACCGCCATTCTTGTTCAGGTTTTGGGAACCGGGGATCGCCGCGGTTGTCTTCACCACTACTTCGTCCAGGAAATCGCCGTTCTTCCGGATCAGTTTACGGATGTCCATTTGCTTATTAACAAAATGGGCGATAGCGGTGTCCAGTAAAATATTCTGCTGCGCTATGACGGTTGACGCATCGGTGTAGGAGGGGAATGTGGGTTCGTTTAATTCGATACCGATATTAAAGGCCCGCCCCTTTTTATTAAAAGCCTCGATGACCATGCTGACGCTGTCATTGGTAAAATAAGGGAAGCGCGTTAGTGTAAATATGCCCTTATCGTTGGTGGTGGTGTCCATCAGGAAAGTTCCGTTCTTTCCCTCGTTCCCAAATACGATCACTTTTGTCTGAGCAAACGGTTTATTAAGAGCATTAGTGGCTTTTCCGGTGACCGTAAATTGTTTTTCCCTGTCAAATGTAAAGCTTGCGGGCTGCCATTCGTAGCGTACCCAGCCCTGGGTAAGCATCAGCGCGTCAACGGCCTGGGGTAGGGGGCTCTGGAAGTAATAATAGGGATCC
>NZ_FMZO01000009.1:0-21007 GCF_900101395.1 Niabella drilacis
TGTGCTGCATAAACCATTAGCTCTTGCAGCTTTGGAGAAATTTGAAACCCATTTTTACCATCACTAAAAGGATGCTTGTTATTTATTGTTACGTATCCGAGCGTCGTGAGGTTTTTTTTTACGCTTATCGTTGCCCGGAGTGCTAATGTTCTTTTCCAGGACCTCCCGACCCAAGTCCTGCCAAATTCTTACAAACTCGCTTTCATAATCATAAAAATCAGTAAGCAGGTTCAATCGCTGGAGCTCATCATATCGTTTTTCTGCTGCATCAAGGTATTGTTGTTTGGTCATGACTTATGGGTTTGTTTCTTAAATTTACCCATTATCCCAAAATAACTATGCGAAAATTTGAAATGCACCCAGGAAGAGTTTAATTATTCTCCTTTTATAATTATTTACTATTCTAATCTTTATTTTTTTATATATCTATCAAAGATTACCTGAACTCAGCATAAAGATTGTGGATTTTTAGGTTAAAGCAAGTCCCAGAAATGGGCTTGCTTTTTTGTTTTTTTGTACCTACTTTAGTGCTACATAATCACAAAATGAACAGACTAATTCTTATTGGAAATGGATTTGATTTGGCTCATAATCTGAAAACAAAATACTCCGATTTTATTTTTGGCTATTTGATGAAATGCTTTACAGAAGGTGAATTAAAGGGAACTTTCGAGGATGGGCTTTTAAAGGTTGCTTTCTTTAATCCTCAAAGATATATTGTTAATAACCACAATTTGGCCGACTGCAAAAGTATACAGGATTTTCAAAAGTTCGTTGTAAAGCAAAATCCCGTCAATGCAGCAGACATTTTTGGGAGAAATCACCGAAATTATCCCGACCCTAACAATAGGCAGAATTGTTTTATCCTCACGCTCAAGGATGGCTTTTTCGAACAGCTATTTATGAATGCATGTAATTATACTTGGGTTGATATTGAAGGTGAATATTATGCCAATTTGAAGAAGTTATTTCTTTCTGACAAAAAGGACAAACTTGAGAAAGTGAAAAAGCTGAATAGTTCATTCGCTCATTTAAAAACGATGTTGCATCATTATATTAGCAAAATAACACTCGATACAGGTTTTCAAGACGAAGTGTTTAATTTGCTAAACTCTTCAATTAATCTCAGGGATATTCCCACAATACATAAAAAGGAATTAGAAAATATAAGGAAAAAAGAGAAAGAATATATAGCTTCAGGTGGATGGGAAATCATGCCTAAAAGCACAATGTTTCTTAACTTTAATTATACAGATACCATAGCCAAGTACGCAGCCGAGTTGAATCTTACAAGTTCTTTAATGAATAACATTCATGGCACTTCAGATGTAGACATAGTTTTTGGATATGGAGATGAAATGGATGAAACATATAAACAAATGGAAAATGAATACGAAAATGAGTACTTAAAATTTGCAAAATCCTTCGGATATTTCAGAAATACCAGTTATCATGATTTAATTCGTTTTTTAGATGATGATATCTACGAAATAGTGATTTTGGGTCATTCTTGTGGGTTATCGGACAGAACATTACTTAATATGGTTTTTGAGCATGACAACTGCAAATCTATTAAACCATATTATCACGAGAGGAAAGATGGAAGTAACGATTTTTTTAATAAGACAATGGAGATTTCAAGACATTTCAAAAACAAGCAGAAGATGCGAGAAAGGGTTTTGCCATTTGATAAATGCTCTCCATTACCACAACTATCAGAATAATTAACAGTTTGAATTATCTGGCGTTCCTTGTATCAGGGGATAGCGTATTTTTTTTTTTGAATTCCTTTAAAGAAAATTTTTTTATAAAAAATTTCAGAGCGCAACCCAGTATAGATTCATCCCCGGCCTAAATGAAAAAGAAAAACACCCCCCGGCCTTAAATTGTTGTCTGGTGGTTTTTCCAGTAGATAATATTATTTATCATTTCTAGAGGATATTTCAAGCTCCTTCCCAATCACTCCTGCTTTCTAGCATCAGCACCTCAAACTATTCACTCTCACTCATTCTTGCAATACAATGCATTTTTTTAACCTAAAAATCTAAAAGTTATGTCAGTAAAAATTGTAAGTTACAAACTAAGAGAAACCTTTGAGGGCAAACAATTCTATGCCCTGCAATTACAGGGAGGCGCTGAAATTATTGAATCAAAATCAGGTAACCAGTACCTGACAGTAAAAAAAGCATCCATGGCCTCAACATTGGATGAAGATAGTTGCAAGGCTCTTGTTGGGACAGAATTGCCAGGAACTATAGAAAGAGTGCACTGTGAACAATATGATTACACTACTTCCAGTGGTGAAATTATATCCCTTGATTTCAGGTATGAATACAGGGCTTTACCCAAACCAACACAGGTAGACCTTACCCAATTTTATGAGCCATCAGGGAATGGCAAAATGGCAACGATCTAATTAATTTTATAGGGTGCTTTTTGTGGTAATTGACTGCAAAAGGCACTCTATATCTTTTTTTCTAGTAAGCCCCTAAGATAAAATGTTATAATTTTCAGTTTGGAATGAAATCTATTATTAATGTAAAAGCGAAAAGGAGGCCATTTATAGCCCAATTACACCTTTTTACATTTCAAAATGTAATTTTTTCAACTCTTATCATAATAGTCTTTTCAGATTAGAGCTAATCCAGTTTTACCAGTTCTGAAACAGGTAAGTTAAGAGCTTTGGCTACTTTGACAAGAGTGATAAATTTGGGATTTACATTACCTGCTTCTAATCTGGAGACATTCGATTTTTCCAAATTGACCTCCAATCCAAATGCATTTTGTGACAGTCCTTTTTCGGTCCTTAGCTGCTTGATTTTCAAGCCCAATTTCTTTAAAAGTTGTTGTTCTGTCATCTAATATTACAAAGAATATCAAATGTCAGGATAATACTTATCTTTGTTGATGTCGTTGACGACATCATTTCGTAGGCCAATTAAACTGATTTGCAATTGGGAAATGTCCAGTCAACTTCATAAATGATGCTTCAATATTTAAAAACCATGAATAAAAAAACTGCATTGGCTTTAGTAATTGGCGCTGCTTTGGCTATTCTAGTTGGGTTTATAACGGCAGACCATCAATATTATTATTATAATGAAGAGCATCGGACTTCAAAAACAGACTATCAAAAGCATTATGAAAATGATAGTAGTTATTTTAAGAAAATAGTACCGAATACTACTTACGTACTACTTTCCTTTATTTTAGGATTTGGAGCAACATGTGCTTTTGGGGGAAAGGAAAAATTAAAAATTGATAAGAGATATTGAACATTTTATAGTATGGGATTCTTAATGCTAGCAAAAAAGGTGGCCTTAAAGAGTATTACGAATGCAAGTTGTTCAAAGAAACCATACAAGTTTCTTCCTTTCCTATACACCTACTATGTGGGTACTACTTTTCCGACTAAGTGGAAATTCTTTGGATTCTATGTTCATATGATTAATTGTATGAAAAGAACTTCTGTAGGTAAGATTACTCATAATATAAGTAGAGAGAATCGAGTAGACAAGGATGACTTTATACTTGAGTTTTATGACGAGATTCATAAATATCCTGTATTAACAATAGAGGTAAAAGAGAATAAATCTAGATTGTTTTTTGATATACATCCATTTTAAAATCCAAATTCATGAAAAAATTATTATTATCATTAACAGCTCTTTTTGGTATTTGCGTCATCACAAATATTGCATTAGCGAGCGAAAACTATTTCATAAAGATCAAGTCTCACAATAGTGAAAAATTAACTACTTCAGATTCCACACAATACGCGTTAGTATATATCTACAGACCTAGAAAATTTTCAGGCTCTGCGGTTAAGGCAAATATCTATATGAGTAATGATGAAGTTTCGCGCCAAAGTATTGGGAAAGTCAAAAGTGGAAGCGATTTAATGCTTAAGTTATATGCCGAGGGAAAAACTTCATTTGTGGCTGAAGGTGCTCCTAAGAAGGGAGCAATGATAAATGTCAAATTTGGGAGAGAATATTACATGCGCATAATTACCCAAAATGTCATGGGCGTTGTCAGAGTAAAGTTGGAGTTTGTAGACGAAGAAACAGGAAGAAGGGAATATGAAGAACAAAAGCACTAATATTTAGCATTAATGCTGTTTGATTATTTGCTGTAAATAAGTATTGAGAACGATGATGACTATAGAAGAACAAGAAATACTGGTTGGCCAGTGGGAATCAAAGGATGGAAAAACGATAATGAAACTTAAACCCAGAGGTGATCTTACATTAAAAAGGGAGACAAAAAGAACAGCAAAGGGCTCTTGGAGTTGTGAGGGAGACATGCTACATCTAAACTATAATGAAACTGCCGGTGAAATTTTAAAATTTGAATTGGGAATGAGACCGAGAAAATATAGTTGTCGAATAACTTTAAAGATCGCTAACATTAATGCAGATAGGCTTAGTTTGATGCAGCAAAACAACAAGATTGTTGAAATTCGCAGGAATCATTTAGGAACAGAAAGAATATTGCGACGAGATAAAACAATCGCAAATGTCAGTGTCTCCTTGTTTTTAAGCTGTTTTGCAAGCTATATTTTGAGAAAACTGTTGACCCCTGAAATACCAACATTCATGATTGCGATTGTAAGCTATTTTGTGATTTTACATTGCGTTAAGAATTATCAGGACTAAAAATACTCCAATTAAAAACATGTCATTTATCTGATTTGGCAAATCTTCCTTACTGTTTAAATTATTCAATGATTCAGCACAATTAAGGAATAGGCAATTTTAAACATATTAAGCTGTCCAAAAGGGCAGCTTTTTTAATTCCAAATTTTATGAACTTTAATTTTTTACCATATAAGCTATATGATGATTCTTTTCTTCTCGTAAAAAGGCTAATTCTTGAGGGTGAAGATAATGGTGTTTTTCATTATACAGTGGCTTCCCTTCCTGTAAATGCAATTCTTGAAATTCCCATATCCAGTATAGCCTTGTATTTCTACAGGAAAAGGCTGATTACGGCTTATTACAAGCTGAATAGGACTTATCAGGATTGGGAGGCCATTGTAACCCGGTTTGAGGCTTATTTAGGAAAGGATGCCCTTTGCTGGGAGGAAGATGAGGGAAATCTTTATAATTGGCAAAAAAGGAATCAATTTTTAGGCATATTGGCAGATCAAAAGAATAATTCTATAATGATCTATCATACTTTTAAGAGGTATAATGTGTTTGAGGATAGTTCCTAATATGTTTCCCTTTTCACAATCTACTATGATTGTAATTCTGCAACTAAAATTTAGAAAACAATATTTTGGGTACCACTTGGGTATTAATAGCGATATAAAGATAGAGGAAGGTGTTGAAAATCAATAAGAAGTAGAGCTAATAGCGCTTGCATGGCATGCAAGAGGTCACCGGTTCGAATCCGGTATTCTCCACCAGGTAAAGAAGCCGTTTCAATATTGAGACGGCTTCTTTATTTTTCTTTATTGCGGGCAGGGCGCTCATCGCGCATCCGCGATGCCGTTTTGTGCAGCAGCTGCCCGATCCGGTCCGCCGCTTTTTCGCTAACGAGGTAGGTAGCTATCTTCTGCACGAGTACGGGAGCCACCAGCCGCGACAACCAGCCTGCTTTGCGCAGGATCCCCTTGCGGATCACCAGATCCGTCAGTTTGGTAACACCCATCGCGATCAGCGGGTTTGAGCTGTCGGCATTCCAGATCTTTTTGGTGGTTTTGGCAATCTGGCTGATGGGATTCAGGGTATCCTTTATTTCTTCAACAGAATACCGCAACTGCGTTTTATGTTGCCTCAGGCGGGCTTTAAGCCGGGCCTTTTCCTGCATGAGTTCCTGGTGCGTGGTAATAACGGGCTTAGTCATAAAGATTCTTAATAATAATGTTGCGGATCAGCGGCTGAATGGTCTTTTTGCTCAGTGCGAGTATGAGTACTAAAACTAACAGCAGGAATCCGGCTACAATAAAAAAGCCAAGCATCGGATTACCCAATGCATGCCCGATCCAGTAACTGGCTCCAAACCCTATGAACAGAAAGATAAAAAAGGCAAGACCGGTAACCAGCGCCAGGATTAGAAAGGAAGATCCCAGCTTACTGCCTTTATCTACAATGTTGAGCACCGACAGGCGGTAATAGGTCTTTGCAATTTCCTCAACATCTTCTGCCACATTTTCCAGCTTTTCTTTCAGTTCAAGCATAGTTTGCGTTTTATAGTTACAATAAAAAAAGGTTGCCTCAAAAGTATATTGTTTTTAACGAACCAGCGTTCCTGACTCAACAATAAACTTTGCAGACAACCCGTTTATAGGTAAATGATCCGTTTATCTCACCTTATTTGGCATACTCATCAGCTAAGTCATTGTATTGGCCTTTAAGCTCATCATAATGGTCCCCGGCCTGGCCTTTGAACCGCTGGTAACCTTTTTTTGCTTTATCTACCGCTTTGTGCGAAAGGTCTGAAAGACTTTCTTTACCGGAAGCGATCAGGCTTCCCAGTGAATCAGCCCAGTCATTGGCTGTATTCTTCATTTTTTTACGTGTTTTCTTGCCTTCCTCTGTATAGAACAGCAATCCGATTGCGATGCCTGCCAGTGCAGCACCGGCAATGCCTAAAAGGTACTTATCTCTATTTTTCATAAACTTTTTTTTATTTAGTTGAATAATCAGCAATTACTAATAAACCCTAAAAAACCGTACCAAAAAAGTCCTAATCGCCAAGGTTTTCCACTTCTTTATTCAGCCATCTTTTTACTGCAGCCGTGGTCACGGACTTGGGGCGCTCCAGGGGCATCCCCAGGGCGCGGTCCCAGCAAAGACTTGATAATACCCCCAGCGCCCGGCTTACAGCAAAAAGTACTGTATAATATTCGTATTCCTTCATGCCATAATGCACCAGCAATGCGCCGCTATGCGCATCCACATTGGGCCAGGGATTTTTTACTTTACCCAGCGCCTGCAGAATGCCCGGTACCGTTTCATATATTCTCCAAACCGTATTTACCAGCGGGTCATCGGGCATATGTTTTTTACCAAACTCCATCTGCGCTGTAAACCGGGGATCCGTCTGACGCAGTACGGCATGCCCGTATCCCGGCACTACCTTTCCTTCGCCGAGGGTCTTTTTTACATATTCTCCTATTTGTTCCGCAGTGGGCGCTTCCGTATTCAGCTCCTTCTGCATTTCAAAGATCCACTTGATCACTTCCTGGTTGGCCAGGCCGTGCAGGGGTCCCGCCAGGCCGTTCATCCCGGCCGCATAGCTCAGATACGGGTCGCTTAATGCCGAGCCCACGAGGTGTGTGGCATGTGCAGAAACATTGCCCCCTTCATGATCGGCATGGATGACCATATACAGGCGCATCAACTCCTTAAATTCTTCATTGTCGTACCCCAGCATATGAGCAAAGTTGGCAGCCCAGTCGAGCATGCCATCCGGCTGCACCGCTTTACCACCCTTGTACTTACGGCGGTAAACAAAAGCCGCTATATGCGGTAGCCTCGCAATCAGGTTCAGCGTATCTTCCAGTGTAGCCTCCCAGTATTCTTTTTTGGAGAACCCTTCGGCATAACGTTTTGCAAAAACACTCTCGGCCTGCAAGGCCATTACCCCTACCACAAACTGGGTCATGGGATGCGTATCCTTGGGCAGGGCTTTCATAGTATCAAACACATAGGTTGGCACATGACTGCGGCGTTGCAATATGGCGCTCAGGTTCTCCACATCTTCTTCGGTAGGGATCTCACCAATCATCATCAGGTAAAACAGTGCTTCCGGCAGCGGCTCGGAGCCTCCTTTGGCTTTGGGGAGCTGCTCTCTCAGTTCAGGAATGGAGCGCCTTTTGAAACGGATCCCATCCTGTGCATCCAGCAGGGAAGTTTCGGTAACCAGGGCGGTCATCCCCCGCATTCCCTGGTAAATCTGCGCCAGCGTGGTTTCACCAATAACCGTATTCCCATGTTCCTGGAGCAGGGTCTTGATCTCTGCCCCAAGCTTATCCGCCTGCTCTTTAAACTTCACTTTGAATTCTTCCATATATGCTCTTCGTCTTAACTATTAAAAAATGGTTTGCGCTAAAGATAGTTAAAGCCAATTGCCACAACAAATTATATTTTAGTATTTTTTCAGAGGCAATAAATACTTAACAAAATACCTGTAAAAGGGTTTAAAATAGCAGCGATTAGTTGTCAGCTGTCAGTTTTCAGTTATCAGGGCCCTTTAAATAATATGAAACCACATTCGACAATGTTCCACCACGTTAAATACGGATTTAACCTGAGACTTGAAAACTGAACACTGATACCTGACGGCTGACCGGTTATTTGGGTGCCGTTGTGTATAGCCGGAGTGCCACCAGGGTAAAAAAGAGGTTGGGTATCCAGGCTGCGAGCAGCGGGGGAAAGCTTCCCTTGGTGGAAAATACCGTTGAAAACTGATCGGCCAGAATGAACACGGCTGCAATCACAATGCCCAGGGCCAGGTGCATTCCGCTTCCGCCCCGGGTTTTACGGCTGGCAATTACGGCGCCTATAAAAGTGAGCAGCAGTACCGTAAAGGGGGTAGATGTCCGTTTATATAATTCAACCTTCAGGGCATTCAATCCTTCTGTACCCCGCAGTTGCTCGTTTTTGATCAGGCGCTTCAGCCCCGGTGTGGTCAGCTTATCCTTGAGGTATTCGTCTTTGATCAATTCATCCGGGGCCATATTCAGCCGCACCACTTTCTCCTTAAGATGTGTTACCCGCTCGCCAAGGCTGTCTACCTGGCGCTCCACTACATTTTCAGCCACCCATCTCCGCATCTTTTTGGTGGTATCCCAGCGCACCGACTCCGCCCGCAGGTTATAAACAACCCTCCCTTTTTTAACCCGGTCTATAAAAAATGCACCGCTTTTCTGTGTAAGGGCATCAAAATTCTTAACCCCCATGTAGGTAACACTGTCTACCCGTTTGTAAAAGCAGGTGCTGCAGGCACTTTCCGAGCGGTTCTTGAGCGGGTCATTTTTATCGATATAGGTCTTCCGGAAATTGCTCATGATATTATTGGCCATCGGGATAAAGTAGGCCCGGCCAAAAAAGAGCAGGGTTGCCAGCAACAGCCCTCCTATCATATAAGGGCGCAGGAAACGGGTAAACCGGGTACCGCTGGCCAGGATGGCGATCACCTCCGACCGCAACGCCATTTTACTGGTAAAGAAGATAACGGCAATAAAAACAAACAGCGGGAACAATAAGCTCCAGATATAGGGGATAAACCCCATATAATACTTGGTAAAGATCTGCCAGGAAGAAAGTCCTGATTTTACAAAATCATCTGATTTTTCACTGGTATCAATGGCTACAGCGATCACCGTAAATAACAACATGCAAAACACAAACGAGATCAACAGTTTGTTTAATATGTACCAGTCCAGTTTCTTCATGAAATATATAATCTGTAAAAATAGCCGAAAAAAAAGATATTCCTTACAGCCGCCTTTTTAACTTAACAATCATTTGGTTTTTCCAGGAATGATAATTGCCCGAAATGATCTGCCGGCGGGCTTCCTGTACCAGCCACAGGTAAAAAGCGAGGTTGTGCACGCTGGCAACGGTAAGCGCCAGGAGCTCCCCGCTTTTGAAAAGATGCCGCAGGTAGGCCTTGCTGTACAGGTTGCTCATAGGATTGGGCAAGCCCTCATCGATGGGCGAATAATCAAATTCCCATTTCTTATTATCGATATTGATAACGCCCTCCGTGGTAAACAGCATGGCATTGCGCCCGTTGCGGGTGGGCATTACACAGTCAAACATATCAATGCCCATACCAATGCATTCCAGGATGTTCCAGGGCGTTCCTACCCCCATCAGGTATCGGGGTTTGTGCACGGGCAGGTGCTGGCAGCACCAGTCGCAGATCTCGTACATCTTATCCTCCGGCTCCCCTACGCTCAGGCCTCCGATGGCATTGCCGGGGGCGTCCTTCTGGGTAACAAAATCACAGGATTCCTTTCTCAGGTCTTTAAAAGTGGCGCCCTGTACGATGGGAAACAGGTTTTGGGTATAGCCATATTTATCCGGGGTGGAGGTAAACCGGTCCCAGCAACGGTTCAGCCAGCGGTGCGTCAGATCCAGGCTCTTGCGCACGTAACCATATTCACTGCCTCCCGGAGGGCATTCGTCAAACGCCATTATAATATCTCCTCCTATTACCCGCTGGATGTCCATCACCCGTTCCGGGGTAAACAGGTGCTTACTTCCGTCAATATGCGAGGCAAAAGTGACGCCCTCCTCTTTGATCTTGCGGGTTCCGGCCAGGGAAAACACCTGGAAACCGCCGCTATCCGTAAGAATGGGGCGGTGCCACTGGTTAAACCGGTGCAGTCCGCCCGCTTTTTCCAGCACTTCCAGCCCGGGCCGCAGGTATAAATGATAGGTATTGCCCAGGATGATCTGCGCCTGTACCTCGCTCTCCAGCTGGGCCTGGGTAACCGCTTTTACGGAGCCCGCGGTTCCCACCGGCATAAAAATGGGGGTCTCGATCAACCCGTGATCGGTCTGGATAAGCCCTGCTCTAGCGGCAGATCCCGTATCGGTGTGCTGTAACTGAAAACTGAGTTGCGCCATAAATTGGCCGCAAATTTAACGCAATAAGGGAGATTTGAGAAAGCCGATTTGAAATTTGAGCTCCCCAACCCGGCGGTGACAACTGCCTGCTGATTGCTGAAGGCCATCGCAGTTCTCAAATCTCAGGTCTCAAAACCCGGAATTAAAAATTAGCACCCTATATTTGCGGCATGCCGGATCTAACCCCTGGATATATCATATTTATTGTATTACTGCTTTTTACGGCTGTTCTCCTGTTCTACTATTTCTATTTCTTTTTGCGGCTGGTCTTTTTCAGGCCTAAGGTCAGGAAAACGATGCAGCAGCAACCCGTCAGCATCATTGTGTGCGGCAAGGATGAGGCCCGCAATTTTACCAGGAATATCCCGGGCCTTATTTTCCAGGAATATGCTACCAGCCATCAGATCCTTGTGGTGAATGACAATTCCGTTGATGACAGTAAATTTATTTTGCAGGAGCTGCATGCCAAATATGGCGGACTCTCCGTCTTAAACCTCCAGCAGAATGCACAGCACATCCCGGGTAAAAAATATCCGTTATCCATGGGTATCCGCGAAGCCGTACATGAGATCCTCCTGCTGACAGATGCGGATTGTGTACCGGCTACGGAGTTCTGGCTGCAAAAAATGCAGGAACCCTACGAAGATGGGGCCGATATTGTATTGGGCTACGGAGCCTATCACAAACACCCGGGGTTCCTGAATAAAGTGATCCGGTACGAAACCTTCCACAGCGCGCTCCAGTACCTGTCCTATGCCCTGGCTGGCCACCCTTACATGGGTGTGGGCCGGAACCTGAGCTATAAAAAAAGCCTTTTTTTAAACAACAAAGGCTTCTCCGGCATCAATCACCTGCCAGGCGGCGATGATGATCTTTTCATTAATAAAGTAGCCACACCCCATAATACCGCAATTGTCATAGACCCGGCTGCGCATACGCTCAGCAGCCCCAAAAGGACCTGGAAAGAGTGGAAAAATCAAAAGAACCGGCATTTTAGCACTTCCAAATATTACAAAACAAAACATAAGATACTCCTTGGTTTATATAGTCTGTCTCATTTTTTATTTTACTTCCTGGTAATAGCCTGCTGCCTGGGGTTCGACTGGCGGGTGGGACTGGGTATCCTTGCGGGCAAATCCATTATCCAGCAGCTCATTTTTTCCAGGGTGATGAAACGGCTCAACGAGGCGGATCTCCGTAAATGGGTGCTGGTCATGGACCTCTGGATGGTGCTGTACTACCTGCTTTTTGCTCCTATGCTGATCAAAAAAGAAAAAAAAACCTGGAATTAACGAGTTCCTGTTGCGAAAAGGACAGATCCTGCGTTTAGGTACGGTGTAACAACTTAAACCAGACCGGTCATGACAAAATGGCAATCGTTTTATTGTGCAGGCTGTGCAGCCCTGCTGCTTGGCAGCTGTGCAAAAAGCACGCCTGGGAAAGGGGAACCGGATCCCCGGGCTGATCAGCCAACGCCCATTGCCCTGTCTGCTTCGGTTCGGGGGTCCCAGTCGGGATTTTCCTTCTCCTTTTTTAAAGAATTACTAAAAACAAAACAACCGGGGGAGAACCTGTTTGTTTCGCCGTTAAGCCTGCATATGGCCCTGAGCATGGTGGCCAATGGCGCAAGCGGCACAACCAGGGAGGAGATCCTGCATACCCTGCAGGCAAAGGACCTGTCGCCGGAGGCGCTGAACCAGGCCTGCCGCACCCTCCTGGAAGCGCTGCCCGGAGCCGACCCCGCCGTAACGATGGGTCTTGCCAATGCCCTATTCTATAAAAACAGCTTTCCCGTAGAAGCTCCTTTTTTACAAACGCTGACCGGTTATTATAAGGCGCAGGTATCCGGTCTCTCTTTTAAGCCTTCGGATCTGCCGCTGATCAACAGGTGGGCCAGCGACCATACCCATGGAAAGATACCGAAAGTGCTGGACCGGCTGGATGAGGATCTCGTAGTGCTCCTGCTGAATGCACTTTATTTTAAAGGCGTCTGGCGGGTTAAATTCGATAAAGATCAAACCCGGCCCGCAGTATTCACTAAAGCAGATGGGACATCCCTGCAGGTGAACATGATGCACCGGACAGATACGGTAAAATACGCCACCACCACCGATTTTGATGCCATTCAAAAACCATATGGCAACGGGCAGTTTACCCTGACTGTTCTTTTGCCAAAAACAAGTGCCGTTGCAGACCTTTTTAACCAGATGGATCCACCAAAATGGAATGCGCTGCAAGGCTCATTCCGCACTATGAACGTGGGGGTCGCCATCCCCCGGTTCAGACTGCAGCAGGAATTCAGGCTCAATGCGGTATTGGAGGCCATGGGAATATCAAAAGCCTTTGACCACCTGGCCGCCGATTTCAGCGCATTGAGCAGGGACCCTTCTTTTATCAGTTTTATACAGCAAAATACCTTTGCCGCCGTGGACGAAGAAGGCACGGAAGCCGCTGCCGTTACGACTGTTGGCGTTGGCGTAACCAGCCTACCTTCCGTACCGCAATTTATCTGTAACCGGCCCTTTGGCATTGTGATCAGCGAAAATACTTCACAAAGCATCCTGTTTATGGGGCGTATTTCTCAACCCGCAGACTTACCGTAGCAAAAGCACCTCTTTTGGAGCCCCCGCATTGGTATAATGCAGGGGCTTTTTTTGTACCCGGCAGCAGGTGCCCGCAGTTCATTCCCGCTGATCTGCTCCAACGATCCAATCGGGCTCCTGTCCCCAACCCAAGGCTTATGCAATTGCCGCCAGGATCTGCCGAAAGCAAAAAGCAGATGGCGGAATGCTAAAAGCGGGCCGCTGTCAACAGGCTTCTATTTCAGACTGATACCAGCCATCCGCAGACCGGTTTGCTGCTGACTTTCGCAGATCTTATTCGTATAGCTGAAGGCTAAATTGTATATTCGCAGTCCGATTTTATTAATTTTTAAGCGCAAATGACAATATCCTATAAATGGCTGAGTGACTACCTGCCTACCGGACCAGCGGGCCTCCCGGTAGCCTTAAGTGCGGAACGATTAAGCCAGATCCTGACTTCCATCGGATTGGAAGTAGAAGCCGTTCATGAATACGAAGAACTGAAAGGAGGCCTCAGGGGCCTTGTGATAGGCGAGGTGCTGGAAACCAGCCCCCACCCCAATGCCGATAAACTCAAACTGACCCGGGTTGCCGTGGGGAGCGATACGCTCCGGATCGTTTGCGGGGCGCCCAATGTGGCGGCTGGTCAAAAAGTGATCGTAGCCCCGGTTGGTGCCACCATTTACCCCATCAGCAGTGAGCCGGTAACCATGAAACTGGCAAAGATCCGCGGTGAGGAAAGCCAGGGTATGATCTGCGCCGAGGACGAGATTGGCCTGGGCACATCTCATAACGGCATTATGATACTGCCCCAGGAGGTTAAAGCCGGCACACCCGCATCCGAATATTTCCAGAGCTACTCTGATACTATTTTCGAGATCGGGCTTACTCCCAACCGCATGGATGCCATGAGCCACTGGGGCGTGACAAGGGATGTGTGCGCTTACCTCTCGCATCACGATAAAAAAGCAGTACGGCCCAAACTCCCGGATACCAACAGCTTTAAAGCCCCCAAAGGCAAGACCCCGCTGAAGATCACGGTAGAAAACAAGACCGCCTGCCCGCGGTACAGCGGTATCTGCATTGACAACATCAAAGTGGCAGAATCACCTAAATGGCTGCAACACCTTCTTAAAGCCATTGGTCTGAGAACCATCAATAATATCGTAGACATCACCAATTTTATTCAACATGAAACGGGGCAACCGCTGCATGCTTTTGATGCTGATAAGATCCGTGGCAACCAGGTCATTGTCAGGAACCTGCAGGAGGGAACACCCTTTACCACGCTGGATGAAAAAGAACGGAAGCTGAGCGCCGAGGACCTGATGATCTGTGATGCGGAAGGCGGCATGTGCATCGGGGGCGTGTTTGGCGGAATAGAAAGCGGGGTAACGGAACAAACCACCCGTATTTTTCTTGAAAGCGCCTGCTTTGACCCTGTTACTATACGGAGAACCTCGTTCCGGCACGGATTGCGCACGGATGCAGCCACCCGTTTTGAAAAGGGAACAGATATTTCAGCTACCGTAAACGTTTTAAAACGCGCCGCACTTTTGATCCTGGAGATCTGTGGCGGCACCCTTAGCTCCGACATTTATGATATTTACCCGGAGCCGCAACCCAAAAAGGAGATCGCCCTGAAATACCATTATCTTAAAAAGCTAAGCGGCAAAAATTATCACCCGGATGCCGTAAAGTCGATCTTACAGGCCCTGGGATTTGAAGTAGAAAAAGATACCATCGATTCACTCCTGATCTCGGTTCCGTATCATAAACCGGATATCAGCCTGCAGGCAGATGTAGTTGAAGAGATCCTTCGTATCGATGGGCTGGATAATGTTGAAATCCCCACCTCTATAAAAATAACACCTTCTATTGATGAAAATATTGAAAGTGAATTAATAAAAGAAAAGATCGTATCCTTCCTTACCGGCTCGGGGCACCATGAGATCCTGACTAATTCGATCACCAACAAAGCCTATTATACGGAAGAGGAACTCAGCACCGTTGTGAAGATGAAGAACAGCCTGAGCGCCGAACTGAACATCATGCGGCCCGATATGCTGGAAACGGGCCTTGAGATTGTAGTGCGGAACCTTAACCGGAAGAATGACAACCTAAGGTTATTTGAATTTGGCAAAACCTACAGCATCAACAAAAAAGGAAAATTTGAGGAGCCGGATCATCTTTGCCTGTACCTGACGGGCAACCAGCAAACCGCCGGCTGGAAACAGCCCGGTATCAAATATGATTTTTTTGCATTAAAGGGCCTTGTCGAAAAAGGGCTGCAGCTGTGCGGGTTAACAGGATTGCAGTTTGATGAGCTAAAAGATACCAATTTCCAGTACGGACTGGAGCTTAAATCAGGTGCAACCAGCCTTGGTAAGCTGGGAGCGGTTCATAAGGATCTCCTGGCACGGTTCGACATAAAGCAGCCGGTATTTTATGCAGACCTGAACTGGACCGCGATCCTGAAGGCGGCCTTAAAGTATAAAACCCAGTTTGCGCCTATCTCCCGTTTCCCCGCGGTGCAGCGCGATATTGCCATGATCGTGGCGGAAGAACTGCCTTACCAGTCTGTAGAAGCCGCGATCCGGAAATTAAATCTTAAGAAGCTGCAAGCTGTACAGCTTTTCGACATATTTGTAAGTGATAAGCTGGGAGCGGGGAAAAAATCGCTGGCCATCAATATTACCTTCCTGGATGAAGAAAAAACATTGACCGACGGGGAGATTGATGGCTGGATGAAGAAGATCATGCAAAGTTTGGAGAGAGATTTGCAGGTAGAAATCCGGAAATAAATCTTAACCTGAGGCTATGTCGATCTTTGATGCGGCGCCTTAAACTGAAATTGTTTACCGATGAGTCAGGCAATAGAAGATAAAATAAAGCAAATACAGGAAAAACTGGTGCAGCTCTGTCGCAGGAACGCTGTTATTGAAAAGGAAAACACAGCCCTGAAACTGGCGCTGGAAGAATCAAAGACTTCGGCTGCAACCGCGGTTTCCAATGTGGAAGCCATACAGCAGCAACTTGATATTGCCCGGTACGGGAACACACAAATGAGCCCGGATGAGCGGAAAGCCTTTGAAAAAAGGGTGAATGGCTATCTGAAAGAGATCGACCGGTGTATTGCCTTACTAAGCGTTTAACCTAAATGAATGAATGATGTCAATGGAAGAAAACCTGATCCCCGCCAATATAATGATCGCCGACCGGCATTTCCGGATCAAAGTGGAGCCCGCTGATGAAGAAACCGTTCGCCACTCCATCCGGATCATTAATGATAAGGTGATGGAATTTAAGAAAACCTTTCCGGGAAAGGATATGCAGGACTATGTGTCCATGGTACTGATCTGGTTTGCCACCGAATTTAAAGCAGAAGCCACCTCTTCCATGGATGCTGATTCGATCATGGAAAAGCTGAACCAGCTGGAGGCGATTATTGATACAGAGCTGGGCTAATCTTTTTTTGTTCCAGGTCTGCAGTTCAACGTTTCGCGTTAGATCCGGTTTCATAGCTCCCGGCTCTCCCCCGAAGTTTCAGGGCTTAAATCTCAAATGCTGAATGCAAACAGGAGGTTCGGGTACTAAGAGTATAAGAAAGGACCAGGCCCGAACTTTAAACGTGACACCCGGAACCAACCCTAAAGCCTGCGCTTTACCATTTTTGCCCGGATGATCCGCACATTCCATATGGGGCGGTCCCGGTCCGGCCCCTTGCTTGTAGGCACGGCGGCTATTTTATCCAGCACTTCGTATCCCTTTATCAGCTGGCCAAATACCGTATAGTTCTGATCCAGGTGCGGCGTGCCGCCAACGGTTGTGTATACCTCCCTGCGGGCAGCGGGGATCGTTCTTCCGTTGAGCCTTTTTATTTCCAGTGTATCAAGGGCACCGCTGCTCCACACTTTTCCCTGAACGATGTAAAACTGGCTTCCGCTGCTGGCCTTCTGCGGGTTTACCGCGTCCCCTTCCCGCGCAGCGGCCAGGGCTCCTTTGCGGTGAAACAGGCTGGCATTGAATTCTGCGGGCACGGTGTAGGGCGGCCCACCTTCCCCCAGGGGTTTACCGCCCGGGGCCTTCCGGCTGCCGGGATCGCCGGACTGGATCATAAAACTCCGGATCACCCGGTGAAAAAGCACCCCGTTATAATACCGGCTCTTCACCAGCTTTATAAAATTATCCCGGTGCTGTGGGGTAAGATCACTCAGCCGCAGCAGGAGATCTCCATAGTTTGTCTGCAGCAATACATCTTTTTTATAGTCGGTCCGCACCGGCCTGCCTGTGGCGCAGCTGCTCCACAGCACCAGGCCCACACAACCTGTCAGCAGGAATTTACGCATCTTCAACAAAACAATATGCCGGTTATTTTTTTACGCGTTTTTTAAGATCCGCTACCTTGATCGTCATCTGGCGTCCCACTTCTTTTTTACCCTTGTAGGTAATGATGCGCAGCTCATCGGCGTCTTTCGGGATCTCCAGCGGTTCTTTATATTTCGGATAAAAACGATCCGGCGCCGAATTATCAAAGCTGGTATAAATATCCAGGCCGTCGATCTCCGGTGTAAGGGTCACAAAATAAGCCTGGTCCTTTTTGGAAACGGTTACGGACGGATCATAGATCGCGGGAGAATACTTGATCTCCGCGGCATTGAACCGGTCAAAGAACTGCTCGGTTTTGACAGCAAATTTTTTCCAGTCCTTCTTCTCCTGCGGCGACCAAACCGACTCGGCAATGGCCAGCCCCCGTGGCCAGGTCATGTACTCGGCCTGCCGGGCGTTGTAAACATTCTCCGTCCAAAGATTGGCCTGCCCCCCAAGGATATATTTTGCATTTGCCCCTTCAGGAATGGGATTAAATTTATATGCCTGTGATAAACGCAGCGAGGCATAAATGGGCACTTCCGTACTTACATCTCCCTGCATATAGTCGATATAGGCAAATTGGGTGGGACTCATTACCACGTAGTGCTTCGATTTGGATGCTTCGATGCCATATTGCTCCCCGCGCCAGCTCATCAGCGCCGCCGTTGGGGAGATGCCGCCTTCCAGTATCTCATCCCAGCCCATCATTTTTTTGCCTTTGGAGTTTACGATCTTTTCCAGGCGCTTTTCAAAATAAGCCTGTACCTGTGGTATGGTCTTCAGCTTCTCCCTTTTCATCAAAGCCTGTACCTGCGGGTTCTTTTCCCAGAAATTATGCGGTGCTTCATCACCGCCTACATGAATATACGGAAAGGGGAACAGTTGCGCCACCTCGGTAATGACCTTGTCCATAAAGCCATATACCTTTTCGTTGGCAGGGCAAAGCGTATTATCCACCATGGCAATGGGAGGCGCCCCGTGCGACCAGTCCATAATAGGTTCGCCGGCCCGCACCTGATATTTATCGGCCCCTTCGGTGCAGGACAGTTCCGGGTAAGAGGCGATCGCTGCCAGGCTGTGCCCGGGTACATCAATTTCGGGGACAATGTCGATAAACCGGTCCCTGGCATACTGCACCAGTGCCTTGATATCTTCATGTGTATAGTACCCTCCATAGGATTTTGGCTCGTCCGGCAGTGGCGCAGAAAAGGTATTGAACAATCCCACTTTGTTAACCCGCCATGCCCCTATTTCTGTTAGCCTGGGCAAACTTTTGATCTGCAGCCGCCATCCTTCGTCATCGGTCAGGTGAAAATGAAACATATTATACTTGAACCGCGACATATTATCGATGTATTGCTTTACTTCATCTACCGTAAAAAAGTGACGGGATACATCGAGCATCAATCCCCTCCATCCTACTCTCGGGTAATCCACAATTTCAACAGCCGGAGCCTGCAGGCGCAAGCCATCTACCCGTTCAACACTTTCGATCTGCGGCGGCAGCAATTGCAAAAATGTTTGGGCGCCATAAAACAGCCCCGCCGGCTTATTGGCGGTTACCGTTACACCGCCGGTTGTTACCGAAAGGGTATAACCCTCATCCCCGAGCCTGCTGTCGGCCCGTTTATTCAGCACCAGGTTAATGGTGGCGCTGGTATTTTCCTTTTGTTCCTGTACCGTTGCACCGGTATTAGAGATCCGGTCCTTTAACAATGCATAGGTATGCCCCAGGTCGGCCTTCGCCGGAAGACTGATCGTTACATTCTGCGGTAATGCAAAGCTGCCCGGTTTTTCGATAACCGAAACCGGTTCAGGAATCAACGCTACTACAGCATTCTTTTGCTGTGCTGAACCCAGCAATGAAAAGGCAAGGGCAAAAACCGTAAGGATCCGTTTATTCATATCGATCACTGATTAAAGATGTTGGCTTAAAATGCTAATATAACGCGAATTCGACAATGAGTGCGCTTTTGCATGAAAGAAAATGGCTGAATTGCAGGGCATGGCCGCTCCCGCTGGTTTACACAGATCCTTTTTCGCTGACCCAGGCTAAAAGCCGGCAATTGCTACCGATCGCATATTAAAGCAGTACCCGTTCTTTATAATAGCTTAGCGCGTATTGCTGTTTAAAACACGTACAACATTAGCAGTCTGCGCCCCTATTGCCGGACCCGCATCGCATCAAAACCCGCAGAAGCCGTATCGGCAACCGTGCCGTCCTTTTTTGTATAGATAAAATAACACTTCAGCTCCGGGTGTTTTTTCAGGAAGCTAAAAGCTTCACCCAGGTGCATGCCCATAAAAACATTGTCATAGGCATCGGCCGTGATAGCATCTGCTGCAAATACCGTAACGCTGATCATTTCATTATGAAGCGTATACCCGGTACGCGGATCCATAAGATGCGATACCTTTTTATTGCCGTTCTGGTAAAAATTGCGGTATTTGCCCGAAGTGGTTACGGCACCTCCTTTTACAAAAACCGTTCTGATCAGTACCGGGTTTTCCGGGTCTTCGTCTTTTCCCGGGGGGCTCTCGATCCCTATTTTCATCACTTCGCCGGAGGGCTGTTTCCGGCCCTTTACGCGGATCTCGCCCCCTACTTCTACCAGGTAATGCTCCACGCCCCTGCGCTCCAGGAAATCAGCGATCACATCCACGGTATATCCCTGCGCGATGCCGTTAACATCAATGGTCAGCCGGGGATCTTTCTTCAAAAGGCTATCTCCCCTGAAATATAATTTCCGGTAGCCTACATATTGCAATACTTCTTTTACCTGCTGCGGGCCCGGCATGGTCTTCGACCGCCCGTCGGGACCAAAGCCCCAGAGCTTTACCAGGGGCATCACCGTAATATCAAAGATCCCCGCCGAGGCCTTTGAGACTTCCTGAGCCTTGAGCACCACTTTTTTCAGGTGTCCATCGGGCACCAGCCCCCGTTTTTCCCGGTTAAAGCGGGTGATCAGGGAATAGGGTTTATAAACAGAGAGTGAGCTGTCCAGGGAATGAAAGATACTATCGGCCTCAAACCGGGTCAGGCTGCTATCCGGCGCATAGTAGGCAATATGGTAGGTAGTGCCCTGTGCAAACCCGTTCACGTGAAAGGCCTTCAGCGCCGGTTGTTTTCTGAAATCCGCAAAAGCAGCGATCAGCAACACCCCGCCCAGCAGCCAGCCGCCGCTCTTTAATAGTTTCAACATAGCCGCCAAAGATAGGATAGAAACGGGAAATGGAAGATTGCGGCTCATCAGCGGAGCTATTCAGGCAGATCGCCTTTCGTCCAATAAAACGCCGCTGTTTCCCGGTATGAAGGTGTATCAAAAGGTTTTTGAAGGCGCTGAGAATCGCGTATTTGACTTCACGCTCCATCACCTTACCGAATAAAAAGAGGCTGTCTCGGACTTTTGAGACAGCCTCGAATTGCTTTCAATTTTCGGATTAACTTTGGTCTTTGACAAC
>NZ_FMZO01000009.1:23073-231591 GCF_900101395.1 Niabella drilacis
CCCGCAACAGTAAAGGATTTCAGGTTGTCAACAGGATAAAAAAACGGGGAAATTCCCCGTTTTTTTATTGCTATTTTGTCAATATGCTCCTTTCTGTATTCAGAATAGCTCCAATTGCTGAGCCGGCACCGGCGATTCTGTTGCTTCCCTGCCATTAAAGATCTCCATTTGCCCGAACTGCTTGTCAGTAATACAGATGATGCCGATATGCCCCTTTTCCGGCAGGATCTTTTTTACCCGTTGTACATGCACCTCAGCGTTCTCCCGGCTCATGCAATGACGGATATACATGCTGAACTGGAACATAGTAAACCCATCGTCCAGGATCCGCTTCCGGAATTTCGCATAGCGCTTCCGCTCGATCTTTGTTTCCGTAGGCATGTCGAACATCACAATCACCCACATAATCCGGTAAGCATTTAACCGTTCAAAATTCATTTTTAAACAAATGAAGGAGGCAATACAGGATACAGCAGCTTACGGCTGGCGCCTTCAAAACATTTGGCCAAACTGGCAGTTGTCCGCTGTACCGCATTCATCAAAGGGCTTTTTTCATCGCCGATGAGCACGTCCATTGCCGGGATACTCAGCAATTGCTGCTTCATGAACGGTGTCATCTCAAGAAACTTTCCATTGCCCCTTACTATATCATACACCAGTTTGTCCACATATGGCCGGTAGGGCTCCATGATATCATCCGCCAGGCAATAAGCATTATACTGGTTGCGGTGAAAAATGCCCAGGGTGGGCAATAACCCGCTGCCCACTAAATTTCTTGCCACAATGGCACGCAGCACTGCATAGCCATAATTTAATAAATTGTTGGGAGGCTCCCCCTCCCGGAACCGTTTAAACCCCGGGAACAGCGGAAACACATTCTTCCAGTAGTAATTAGCAGCCTGCGCTTCGCAGTTATCACTATCGCCGCTTTTTACCCGGGCAGCCAGGTTCAGTAAGGTTTTATTGGGTATCCTGTACATGGCCAGCAGGTTCGCCTGGTTTTGTATCTTAGCGGTTACAGTCTGCTGCCACAACTGCTTCTTTAACGGTATGGATGCATCTACCTGTAATTGAAAACGCTGGCTTTGCAGGGTATGCCCGTCCAGGTTCAGCATAAGGCCGGTAGGCAGGTGGATATCATCGCAGGTGATCAGCGCCACATTGTTGGCCAGCAGCTTGGCAATAACGCTGTGTGTGATGGTGATCTGCTGGTGATCTAAGATCAACACCCCTATATCTTCGATAGCAGCGGTTTTCGTTTCGCCGGTATCGGCCAGCTCTACCAACAACTGCCCGTTTTTGGTTTTAAGGTAAGCAGGGTTACCGAAGTACAGAGTGCGTTTGATCATATCGCTTAAATTAAGTCGTTCTCCAGTTTCGTATATTCCTCAAAATAGATTTGCTTGTTTTGATGCGAAATATTGTATTGTTCGAAATTCGTAAATAGCTGTTTTGCTAAATCCGGATAGGCATCGGGGAACGTTTTCAAGGAAGTCCAGAACCAGCTGTTCATTTCTTTTACGAACCCATGTTTAACGGGATTGAGATGAATATACAGAATCAAACTACGCAAGTAAGCCTCATCTGTCACCTCCTTTCTTTTAAAATTCTTTATAAATAAAGAGCCACGCCTCTTATAAACTTTATTAAACGATTGCGTATAGCTGCTGAAGAAATTAGAAAACTGTTTACTTAAAAAAGCGCTGCGCTGCTCAAACTTTTCTAAAGTTTGGAACTTCAGAAAAGTTGACGCTACCGCTTCTTCGCTTTTTATTTTAACCAGCAGATGAAAATGGTTCGGCATCAGGCACCAGGCAATCGTTTCAACGACCGGATCAAGATGCTGGTGGTATTTCTTTAAAAAGAAATTGTAATTCTCCGCCTCACGAAACAGGTTATCATCACCATTGGCGTGATTATAAATATGGTAATATGTTTCAAAATGGAGCACGTTTTTTCTTTTAATATTCTCCTACGCTTACAATCTCTCCTATATGATTGATACGAACTTTGACTATATCTTCTAGAGAACCAGTGCTCCGAAAATGTTTATACGTGTATCCAAATAGTTTTTTATTTTCTTCAACTGTTGTTTCAAAATGATGTCTAAACATATAATTCTTAGTTGCCAACTTCTGCACTCTAAACAAGTTGGGGCTAATTCGTTTTCGGTTTTTCAAATCCAACAAGTCAATTTCCTTCGGATTGAAACCGGTCTTTTCATCCGGAAAAACAAACATTTCATTTTGCTTCATTGTGAACAGGAACTGCCAGCCTATCCCTTTGTTATACTCCTTATCAATTACCGCCTCACCGGCATTTACTAATTGTACGGCGTCAAATAACGAAACAACCCTTTCCTGTAAATTCCCCTCCACATCCCGATAAATCGCTACATGGTGATTATTACCGGTACTTACAAAAGAGCTTGGTATCTGCTTTCCGTTTTCGTCTAAAATATCCTTACCGAGATGATCTTGTTTATGATGCAATGGTGCGGCATTTTTAACACCGCTGATAGTCACCCGTCTTATAGCGATTCCTTTAGCCTCATTCTGCCAGATAGGTTTTTTATCTAAATCGGAAAAAGCTTTCTTTGGATCATCACCAAAATCAGCAAGGCGTTTTAATAGTATCTTTTTTACTCCCTCATCCAAAACCTTCTCGATGGCTTTTACATCCTTCAGATTTTCAGGCGTTATATCTTTGCGAATGGAATAATCATATTCCTGCCACTGCAATAACACTTTTTCAGGTAAAAATCCTCCTTGAACTTCATCAATGTAAATCGGATTTTTGCTTAAAGCGTTTTTACCCCCGAAAGCCTTTTGAGGATCATTTTCATTTGCAACAAGTCGCTCCAGCAAAAGTTTCCTATACTGCGGATTCACAACCATTCTTATTATACCTTCATTAAACTTTGTCCCTATTTTTTCTTCTTTACTTTCATAATAACGATACCGGCCATAAACGGTCTCTTTATGCAATTGCCCTCGTGGAGTAAGCTCTGTTTTTATTTTTTCTCCCCTGGCAGTCTTTATTTTATTCTTGTTTTTGGTAAACACTTTATTCTTGGCCTTATGAGAAATCAGCACGTTTTCCAAATGCTCCTTTACCACTTCCCGAAAGTTGAGCATTGGGGCCTTAAATTTTCTTTTCCGGTTTCCAAGATCATCATAAACAAGATCCGTTTCTTTTTCCTCAATCTTACTAACAACCGGGTGCCATTTATCTACCTCATCTTTACGCGCATTCAGGTGATTTAAATATTGAATGTGACTATGCCGTGTAAAAGCGATGGTTAAAGCATCCATAGCATGATGTCGATGATCATTTCGCTTAGTCCAGTCGGTGATGCGTTCCTTTTGGCCACCATCCTTTTTTTCGATCATTTCTGTCAAGCCTAATGTCCTGAATTTTGACAAATTAATTTCCTGCATCACGTTTACCAAATCCCAGTCCTCACGCAACCTTGCTGTAATTTCGCCGCTGGTAGAAACTACGCTACGACATATTGCGTAAAGCATGTGCTTTGCTTTCTTAGCAATGTATTGGCTCTCCCGAAGGTCTCTTTCGATAAAGCCATCTCCAATATCAATAAGACGTTTTTGCAATTTCTGAAACTTTGCCTTGCTAATACCTTCTTCTTTATTTTTCTTTCCCAATTCAAACAAGCTGCTTATCCGGGAAATATACTCTTCCAATGCTCGTTCTCCGTATTTACCAAGCAGATAGTCATAGGCCGTTTTGTTTCCCTTATCCTGGTTATCTTTTCTGAACACAACTGTCTTATTAGAAAAGCTATCATCAAACAAACTCATTTGCGGAATAATATGGTCCACATCAATCTGTTTACTGAACAGGATGTCGGGTGAAATGTATGTGTTAGTATATAAATCTTTATACCCGTTATTCTTTAGTTCTTCGTATAGTTTGTAGCGGATAATATCGTTTCGGGATGGGTTGGGTACTCCAAATTTCGTTTGCAGTATCTTAATAATTTTTTCATGCAGTTGCTTTGCCGCATTAATATTAGTGGTCATCTCTGCACGCTCCCTGGCATTCTTTTTCAGTTCACGGGCCAGCTCAATTCTTATTTCATCAAAATGGAAATCTTCGGATACGCCCTGGGCTTTTCGCTTCGTATTTTCATCATCAATCAGGGTATTGACCACGTTAATCATTTGATTGAGGATTTTCTCTACCACCGGGCTGCGGAGTTCATTCTTCTTCAATAAATTCAACCGCTTTTGTAAAGGGCGGGTAGCTATTTCTTCTTTTGTGAGTGCAGAAGCCGAATGCCTGTACCCGGCTTCTGCGCATGCTTTATCATAAGTAAGCTCTTTAATAAACGGATAAATCCTCCGGATTGCTTTGCTGCTCAGGCCGCCATAATCATCACTGAAAGCAACATTCACTAAAATCTTTGTGTGTTCCGGCTTAAAACCCAACTTTTCACATAGTTTTTTCTTTAATCCAATATTATCGCGCCCATAGGTGAAAATATCTTCCTGTACATGTTTTTTATTATCATCCTCTGCTGAATACAGTAAATGCCATAATTGGTATGCAGGCTGCTGTTCAAATGCTTTCCCATCTGCTTCTGCGTCAAAATCCAGAACAGTGCTATCAATACCCAAAACCTCAAAAACAGCATGCACCATTTGTTTGATTTCTAATGCAGGCTTTTCTATTTTGGAAACATCAATATCATCACTACTACTCAGCTTCAGTAAATTTTCGTCATACCCTTCCAGCTCTAAAATCTTCAGATAAGCATCGTACAAAGACTTATTGGTACGGTTTCCTTCCAGTGTATGATAATTGGCTTCCCAATCCTTCGTTTTATAACCCAGCATTTTTATAGCTTCACTTGCCAACAGGTTCCCCTTGATATTAAGCTCGTCAAATAACTGCTGTTTAGCAGTTATATCCGGCACAAACACTTCTTTGGTATTTTTGTTGCGAAACTCCAGGTTATTTAATACCTGCCATATTTTAAACTCCTGGAACAATGGCGACGATTTAGGTGCAACCCGCAAGCCTATCCGCTGCTTTATCTTTCGCCCGTTCTTTTCAACTTCTGTTTCTTTACTCTCAAATTCACAAAAGCTGATGAGCCCCTTTTGTGACTTCAATTTTCGTTGATAAAAAATAATAACGTCACGAATTTTTTCTTTTAATTCGGGTGTCAGTTCCGGATGAAACCTTGCCTGCGTTTCCCAAATTGTTTCAAACTCGTCCAGGTAATCCTGGCGGTAAAACACCTGGCCCTTCAGACGTGTATGAGGGTTTTCTTTCAGTTGCCCATATAAATACTGTCCGACCGTCTGTTTGTTAAAAAACAACTCTTTGCTCCTGTCAGAAATAGCGCCCAGGTAACCACTGGATTTGTTAAGATCATTGTTGATTTCAGTAATCATATATGCCACTTCCTCTTTTACCAATTGCTTTTGCACAGCTTCGCTACGCCATTGATAGGCTTTCAGTTTTTTCTCCTCCCTGCCGCCTTTATTTTCTGCCGTGTTAAAACCGTATTGTCCCCAAAATGCAGCGGATGTTGCTCTTTGCCCTTTTCCTTCTAAATGCTTTTTAAACTCTTCGGTTAATATGTCGGGGTAAAATTGCCTTTGAAAGTTCCACACTTTATCCAGTTCGGCATTCAAATCGGACCGGTAAAAATCGGGCAGGTATTTTTTACCTTCTTTTAATAACTGGTAAGAAAGCTGGCCGGGTGTCAGGCATTCTTCATACAGCCTTCTTGCTACAGCCATCCCATCAATCAGCTGGCCCTCCTCTTCATTCTTAGCTTTTCTACTGCTTTTATAACCCCGCTTTTTATTAATAGTCAAAAGCACTCGCGCAAAGATGTCCAATGGGATTTCCGCTGTCGCAGCCAATGCTCTTGATGCATAAGTAGCATGGGTTGTATTTTTGCCGTCTTCAGCAAGTTTTGTATCTGCTGCAATAATATGATGCTCTTGCAGCACCTTGATTAAGTGATTCCGTCGAAGCTGGTAACGATCCAGGTTACGGCGCATGCCTCTTTTGAGGGTTCTGTCAGCATTTACAGAAACGGGCTTACCCTTTTCAAAATTGGTTTGTTCATCCGTGGTCAGGGGATTCACTCGAACACCAATCAACTCAACAGCAGAGTTCTGATAATGATCATCTTCAACTACTTTGGCAAAGCCGATTGAAGTTGTGCCTAAATCTAATCCTAAAATATTCTTTGCTGGCATAAACAATTATTTTTCAATCAAATATATGAATAATTTTTATAACGAACCCATACTACTCAATCTTTAAATTCACTATCTTTGTATTTAGGGGTTGGTTTCATATTATTCATTAGCCATTTTGTGAGTAGTATGTTGTGAATTGCTTAACTGCCAACCCCTATTTTTTAATGAATAAAAATTAAGTACATTTTCAATTACTAACCTTCTATACTCTAAGCACTGCCCCTTGAATTTACTTAGTTTGGTTTTCTAAAATAATAAATATCTATTGCTAAATTTACGGATTCCCGTATTTAGTCAAATAAGATTCATTTATATTTGCTTCTGAAAGCAATTCACAATAAGGATGATTCCGTTGTGAAAACATTTAGCGCCTCGCCTATCTGCGGGGCATTTTTGTGTCTAAGAACCCAGGTCTGTTTGAAAAAAAGGCATAACACCACTCTTTAAGACAGAAACCAATGACTGAGGATCCTGTTGTGTTACCATTTAAAAGAAGCCTGCAAAAAACAGGAGCCACCCTTTACTGCTATCCTAAAAAAATTTCAGCGGCCGGCCTTCTTTTAGTGCCTTTAAAACAGCAATCATTAACGCTTCTTTACCAGCATATGGAATGAAAACACTTTTTGACCTTTCCAAATATGCGCGCCCCGATAATAAGATCTGTTGCAGACATGCATTTGTAGACATTTAAAAAATCTACAATAGTATTGTCTACAACCGCCGGCGGTTTTTTGTCGCGGTGCGCAAACCCGAAATATAAAGCAACTACCATGATGGACCATTTTATGAAAGGAGCCGGATTTACGATCCGCGAACTGGCAGTCATCCTGGGATTTTCACATAGTTTAACCGGGCATCATCTTAAAGGGAATCGCTCCTTGCCTACGGATGCATTTTTACGGTTTGCGCAGCTAAGAAGCGACTGGCTGGCATTTTGCAAAAGCAATCGCAAAGAGGCAGTTCCGGTTACTGCTGCCCGCCGTGGGATAAAACAGCAGGTCGCTGTTTTCCTGGAAAACGAGGCATCGGCTGCCAGCTTTGAGGTAGCCCGGCTGAGCCGTTTGTTGGAACAGCAACAGAAACGGTACCAGGTACTGGAGGCCAAACTCCGGTTTATCCTTTTACCGGGGAAGCGTTACACGGATGAGGGACGGAGCCTCTTCCTGAAAATCCGGGAAAATGAACTCCTCCAATCGATGGAGTATTGTTGCCCTGAAAAACAGGAAATTGTGCGCTACCGCCTGGCCCTGGTAAAACAACGGGAACAGGTAGCACGAAAAGCATCCGCATCAATAAGAAAAGATAATTAAACCCTGGTACCAATATCACCCCAAAAACCGCCGCCCCTCTGCGCCTGAAGAGTACCTGAAGTACGACCCGTGAGCCGGGGTACTATGCAACCTGCCCCTTCCTTACCGCCCGCGGTGTTGTGTTGGTCCAGGATTTAAAGGCCTTCCTGAATGCGGTAAGATCTGAGTAACCCAGGATATCGGAGATCTCCGAGAGCTTGATGGCGGGGTTTTGCAGGAGCTGAAAAGCCATTTCCTTCCGGATGTCACCGGCAACGGCACGGAAGCTGGTTTGCTCCTGCAGCAGCCTGCGCTGCAGGTTGCGGACGGTCATGTTCAATGCGGCAGCGGCTTCTTCAATTGCGGGGATGCGTCCTTTGAACTGCATAAACAATACCTGCTTTAAATTGGCTGCCGTACTGCCGGCAGCCAGCAGCGCCTGCTTGTCTGCGAGGATAGAGCTGAAGAGCCGGAACATGGACTGATCGCTGGTGAGTACTGCGGAGGATATGGTTTCCCTGCTCAGCACGATGCGGTTGGCTTCTTTATTGAAAAACACATCACAGCCAAAAAAATCCCGGTATGCCGAGATCTCCCGCATTTCGTAAGCCAGCTCTACCCGCAGCGGAACAATACGCCTGCCGGACAGGGTGCTGCCTGTATTGATGGTGGCTGCCATCAGAAAATCGTTGGCATGCCGCGCAGGCTCCGGGTGCTTTGTAAGCCACATCTTATTGGGCGCTATTTCAAGAACGGCCACATCTGCTACCGTATACCGGTATTCTACCATCGGGGATATCATCGGACCATACCGGCACAGCAGCTGCAGCGCCTGGTCAAGATCCCTGCTGCTCTGGATCAGGAAGCCTACCATCCCGTGGAGCAGCTTGTTTACGCTCATGCCCACATGCAGCCCGATGACCGGATCGCCGGACAACTTTAAAAGCGGCACCCAGATAAGGGCCGCCTTCTCCCACTCTACCATATTTTCCGAGTCACTTATTTCCCGGGGGCTGATGCCCGACATCCGGCAAACAGTATCAAAGGCAGCTCCCATTGAAGCAGCCGTCTGGAAAATAGTGCGGATAACCGTTCCCTGTAAAGCCATGGCGTAAAATATATCATTTCAGGCGGCAAATATCCCTTTCCTCCCCTCCAGAATGGTGGTTCTTTGCCCTACTAAATACAAATTTATGAAATCAGGTAAAAACATGTTTTTAAAAAAGTGGGTACGGGGCAATATGACCATTTATCCCGGCGCACTGGGCTTTTTACATCCCCTTATTGCGCACGGGCTTACCGGCGATCACGACCAGCGGCTTAGCCCCCCGCAGTTCATTATGCATACCCTTTCCCTGTTTGCCTTCGTTCTCGTTCTTGTAAACGTACAGAACAGTATCTTCCGGGTAGCGGACAACCGCAGGCGCCTGGCCGGCATCTGGCCGTTCCTGTTCTTTAGCCCCTGGGTGTTCTGGCTGGGTTACTATACCCTGTATGTGCCCTTCGACATCCTGTTCCTCTTCCTCTCTATCGGCATCATCAACGCCCTGCAATTAAAACCGCTGGTCCGGTCGCCCAGGAAATGGGTAGTACAATGCATACTGGTCTATGTAATGGCGGCAGCAGCGGGTATTGTTACAGGACTGGGAGCCTACCTGCGTTACTATAAACACTGGCAGGGAATTACCAGGGATATGGCTACCTGGTTATCCATCAGCATTCCTGCCGGGCTTGTTGTTGCCTACGGTCTGCAATACATTCTAAAAGCCCAGGTCCTCCTCCCGGAGGATCCGTTGCAAAAACCGTCATAGCCGGGGTTAGGATAGGTACCGCCAGTGGGAAAAGCAGGTATTACTGCCCCCCAAATGGTCCGGCAGAACGGGAATGCCCTGCCGGACCATGCCAATCCCAATAGCGGGAAAATAACCGTATCTTTACGCTAAAACCGGCTTTCCTTATGACTGTAGACGACCTGATCAACAATGCGCTAAAAACGCATGGCGGGCTGCTGGATGTGTCCCGTTTCTATGCTTTGACCGGGAATATCCATACCCGGGAACTTTTTGTTCTAAACCTCCAGGATTTTTTTACCAGCAACCTGGAGCATTTCCGTAACGAGCGGGATACCTGCACGATCCTTCTTGGCGGTTATACCTCGGAGCAAGCAGCCCGCAATACTATAAAAAAAGCGGAGGAAGACCAGTTCTTTGGCGAAGGGTTGGTGGTTGCCCGCGAATGGTACATGCTGGTGGGCAATATCAGGGAAAACCGGCTATTTACCCAGCCTTTAAAAGACTACTATATGCGATGCCTGGAACAGTTCCTTTACAGGTCCCATTCCGGTGACGTAGCCATCGGTATATTTGATACCAGGTAAGCGGCCGAAGACGCCATCGGGCTGATCCGGCATGCGATCCCGGGCTGGGATGATGATGATGCCGGCTGAACGGGAACCTCCCTGCCATCCCCTTCCATACCCCGCGCTTATTGCTATTGCAGGATCCGCCCCTGGCCCGCGCTATTTTTTCGGTTTTAAGTGTTTATTTAAAAATTGTTCCATAGCGCCATAAAAATCATATTGATTGTCCTGGTTATGAAAACCATGTCCCTCGTCTGCTTTTACCATATATTCCACTTCTATTCCCCGCTTTTTTAATGCAGCCACCATCTGGTCGCTCTCCGCTTTGTTAACCCTGGGGTCGTTTGCTCCCTGCGCAATGAACAGGGGTGCCCGGATCTTATCCACATGTAAGACCGGCGATGCCGATGCCAGCAACACGCTGTCTTTTTTGGGGTCGCCCACCATTTCATGAAACTGGTCCAGGTAGGGTTTCCAATAGGGCGGTATGGTATTCAAAAATGTGAACAGGTTACTTACGCCAACGTAGTCAACAGCCGCCGCGTACAGGTCGGGCGTAAACGTGATCCCCGCAAGGGTTGCATAGCCGCCGTAGCTGCCCCCGTAAATAGCGATCCGTTTTGGATCGGCGATGCCTTGCTTTTTCAGCCATTCCACGCCATCAGTTATATCATCCTGCATTTGTTTGCCCCATTGCTTAAAACTGGCTTCCCAGAACTTTTTCCCGTAGCCGGTGCTGCCCCTGTAATTCATTTGTAAAACGGCATAACCCCGGTTGGCCAGAAATTGTGTTTCAGGGTTGTAGTACCAGCCATCCCGGGCCCAGGGGCCGCCATGCGGATTTATCACAACAGGTAATCCTTTGGGATCCAGACCCAGCGGAAGCGTCAGGTAGCCATGGATCACCAGCCCGTCCCGGGACTGGTAGGTAATGGGTTTTACAAAACTCATTTGTTTTTCCTCGATCCAGGGATAGGGATTGGCCACTTCGTTAATGGCCCTGGTACCAAAATCATAAATATAATATTTCACAGGTGCCCGGTCATTGCTGATGGCAACAATGGCCTTTGAACGGGCATCGTCATAACTTACGATTTCTGTTTCATACCCCTCAAATTTTTTGTCCAGGCCGCTTTGGATGGCTCCCCACTCCGCGTCAAAGAAATGTTGCTTCTGTTTTTCGGCAACCCAGTAAACGGAGGTCAGCGATTGTTTTTTCCGGTCATATTTGATAGAACCTAAATCATAGTTATTGTCTGCATACAATTCCTTTATATCCTTTTTGGTTACCGGATCGTACTCAACCAGTACCACCTTATCCCTGCCAATATTGCTAAGCGCGTAAAGGATCTTATTATCCCTGTCAAAAGAAGCCGGTGTAAAAAGGTCTTTAAACGAAGTAGTCAGCAGCGGTGTAAAGGGATCCTTATCCGAGTTGCGGTAATTCCAGGTAATGTTTACGCCGTCCGTTTTTGAGGCCAGGCGGATCACCCCGTTGTTATCCGTAACCCAGCTATCATAGTTTTCTTTATTGTCGTAAAGCAGGGTAAGGGCGCCTGTTTCAATATTCAAAAGATAGGGATCAAAGTATTCCTTTACCCTTTTATTAATTTGTACGATCAGCTCCTTTTCCTTTCCGCTGATGTCGAGTAAGGCATCAATGATATCGCTTCTTACACCGGGAAAGGGCGTTAACGCTTTTAGATCTGTACCATCTGTCTTAACGGAAAAGAGCTGAAAGTTCTCATCGCCGCCTATATCCTGGGCATATACGATCCGGTCTCCTTTCCAGAAATAACCACCGATGCTCCGCAACGTGTCATTGGTAACCCGGATAGCTGTGCTGTCGCTCACTTTCTGAACAAAAATATTGGTCTTCCCCTTATAATCCGCGCGATAACTGAAATAGTGGCCATCGGGGGAGATCCGGAAAGTACTTTTCTCCCCGTTCCTGAAAAAGGTCTTCATGTCGATCAGGGGCGCGGGTTTTTCTTTCGCATCATGTTTACAGGAAAATAAAAGCGCTGTTGCAGCAATAAAAACGGCGAAAATGGAATATCTGGTCATATTTTAACTTTATAGGATTGGTATAAAAAAATGCGGCTCCGGCTCCCGCAGATAACGCAGCAAAAAGGCACCAGGATACAGCGGCGGACTGTGTACAGTTGGGGATTGCATCGTTCTGCTCATTAAGTTTGGTCATCTAAATATACGAAAGATCCCGGTATTCAGGCGCGAACAGGCCCCCAAACATTTTTGCGGCTTTCCCGCTCCCGGAAAACTGTGGAACTCGACAAGTCCCTTTTAGATAAGGTCGTTTCTATTCAAAAACTCCATGATGAAGATAAAACCTGTATCATGTATTCCATTGACGGGTTAATTCAACATGCTAAAACAAGATCAGCCTATAAATAATAAAGCCCGGTCATTACCGGGCTTTATTATTATCTATTCTGTAATTTGACTTTTATTTGAAGACTATCCATGTTTTTATAAAAGGTAATAGAATCTACGAAGTCAAACAAATTAACATTACCCTTAACTCCTTCAACCATATCACTGGGTTTTAAATTACCAAAATCCATTTTAGAAGCATCAAGATATAACGTGTTGTCTGCTGTAGGGTTGCTTACCGCTCCAGGATGTGCTTTAGCCCATGCAACACCTTCATTAATTGTCACAAACCCATCATAATCCGGCCTATTCTTCAAGTTCGCATAATCGTTCCCGCATTTTAGTGCTGCCTCCTTGCTAGAAAACCCATAATTTGGATCATCCCCATCTCTATATGTACTATTTCGTTCCGCATCTTCTCTCGACATGCCTTGAACGAAGTTTTCCTTTTTCATCACAACCGCCCCTCCCTGTAAACCATCTTCATTCGATACTTGAAACCGCAGTAGGTGTACCGACTACCGCCTTAACATCAACTTCTATTGTAATCAACAGTACGAGCATATCCAATCGAATTATCTTTTTCCTTGTAGGTGATATAATCTGTTTCGTTCCCCCCTTTTGTCTCTGTTTGTACAGTCGTCGTCGTTCCTGTTGACTTGTCGTAGATGATGTCATACTCATTCACAGGAGCCATCCCATCCGGATCTGTAAACTTAATTGGGTTATTAAACGCAAAATTATAAGGAGACCACCGACGCATGGTTTCACTGCCGGGATCTAAGACATGCCATCTTCCGATCTGCGGATCATAGAACCTTGCCTCAAAATCAAACTGCCCTAACCCCAACTCGTCCTGTAGCTCTTTGCCATTATACAGGTACTTATTAGGTACACCTAAATAGCGTTGGATTGCCAGCCCAAAAGGATAATAATCCGTCTGTTGCAGCACCGTTCCCGCTTTATTAAATACCACCCTGGTGTTCCTCAAATGATCGTACTCTACATATTTTTTTATCCGGTTTCCCGTTACTGCTAAGGGCCCCTGCCAGGTAGGAGATCAAAAATCAAAGAACTTTCTACCCACAAAATAAAACATTTTTCAATCTGTCATTATTTTGGCTGCTCTATTTGTGTATAGCTCACATTTTTACACTTGATTTTGAAATCAGAATTTTCATTTTCAAATAACTCTGAACCAGCATATATTAAAGGAAAAAAATCAAAGGTAATAATACCATTATTATCAGCTATAAGTGCAGCATTTATTAGAGTACTGCTTTGATTTTCAACTTCAAAAAACTGAACTAATTTTACATCTGTAAAAATAAGTTTAATTGTTTCAAATTGATGACCATTCATGTTATTCATGCATCTGATCACAACCTCTAAAGTTCTTGTAGCATCATTCGGATGATATTCGATTCCTATAATTAAGGCATCAGAAAATTTTTCGTACTTGTTTATTATTTCAGCTAACATATCTGCATTATTATTGACCTATAGGAGTTGAATACCGTACGCCTTTAGGAATTTTAAAATAATTCAAAGGAACCTGTTCCCACGGCATATGGCTCATATGCCCACTTCCCAAATTACCCGGTATGCTCATATTGTGACCATGCCCTGAAGAAAAAATTTTGTTATGTCTTCCAAAGTCTACCTGGAACATCACCTTTCCTTCTGCATTATATATATAATTTGAAACAGCAAATTTTCCATCGCCGCTTAAATATGTATAAATCGAGTTGGGTGTTGCTCCTGAAGCCCAAGCTTTTTCCGTTCCTGCAAACGTTTTAAATCCCCCATTAGTACTTGTTCCTAATAACCCTGCAGAAGGAAGTAATGTTCCCACCGCCGCTAATCCATCCCCGATTCTTTGATCAGTTGTTGTTGGATTGCCCCATAAATCAGTAACATCAGTTTTGCTATAGCCACCGACGGCAGAGCCTAAGGTAGCTATTCCAACCTTTAGTGAACTTATTCCGCGGGTAACAAAATTATCTGGTATATCAGATGGTTCGGCCGCAGATACAACCGAAAAGTTATCAGCAACATAGCTCGCCTTGCCGCCTTCCTGTAACCATACATTGCCCACTTTATCGCTGCCTGCAATCTTTACATTTCTAAGAACAGTAGTACCGTCCCTTGCAAAATCATCACACCCAGCTTCTATTGCTTGCCTACGAGTTGTTATATTCTTATCATAAGTCCAGTTATTCCCTCTTTTTACCCAATCGGTGCTCTCCATTCCATCCGGATCAATAAACCGTATCGGATTATCAAATGCATAATTGTAAACACTGTGCCGGCGCATCTTCTCCGACAACCGATCTACCACATGCCACCTTCCGATCACCGGATCATAAAACCTTGCCCCATAGTCATATTGTGACAATTCTTCCTGCTTTTCCTTTCCGTTGTAAAGATACTTATTGGGTGTTGATTGAGAACGGCTAATGTCCAATCCAAATGGGTAATAATCCGTCTGTTGCAGCACCGTTCCCCCCTTATTAAATACCACCCTGGTGTTACCCAAATGATCTTTAAGGAAGTACTCATAATTGTAAGTAGTGCCGCTTCTTCGGGCAACACCTTCTGCTGTATGTAAAAGATCTATAACCGGGCTGGGGGCGGCAGAGTTGGCAATATATTCAATACCATCCATATACCACCTTGTTTCTGTCGCCGTTATCTTCTTTAGCTTGTTTCCTGCGGCATCATACACATAGCCAACAGACGCTGCCCCGGTAACCGTTCCCGGTAAATTTAATGCATTATAAACAATTGTCAAAGGGTTTGTCCCCGTCACGGATGCCACGCTTCCATTACCATTGTAAGTATAGCCCCTGGTATAACCGCCACTTACACTCTGCAGCTGGTTACCTTGGGCACCGTAATTATAGGTAATGGAGGTAGCGCTATTTTGGGGCCGGGTGAGCGCCGTTATATTGCCCATTTTATCATAGGTGATCCCCTGTTCATTATACCCTTCGTCGCTGGTACCGCTGGTAATACGGTTGGCACGGTCGTAAACATACGTATACGTTCGCTGGGTTTGGGGACCGGGGCCGCTTTTCCAAAGCTGCTGGCCAATATTGCCATTATACTGTTTATTAACGGCAGCCGCAGCACTGTCATACTTCAGTTCCAGTGTAAATAATGAGGAGGACTGATTTCTGATCCAGCCACGGGCGTTGTAGGCTGTATTAATTGCCTGGTTGCCAATTTTTTTCTGCTCCAGCTGTCCCAGTGGGTTATAGGCATAGGCAATCGTATCCGGAGCCTGGGTGTTTATCTTTTCTATGGTGTTCAGGATTCTTCCCGCATGATCATACTGATTGATTGTTGTAACCGTAACTACCGGGGCAGTTGTATTGCCATTGGCATAATGTTTACGGGTAGTACTGGTTACCTCTCCTGCAAAGTTGCGGGTATTGCTGGTTACATCTGCCCCGTTAAGCAAGTGCTGCTTCACGATCCTGGTTACCCTTTCTTTGGCATCATAATAGGTAGCAACGTATAAATATGTTGCGCTATCCAACACATTGGTAACGGTGATCGTTGGAAATCCCTTTATAGCGCTTACTTCCTCCGGGTTTGTTCCGGTAGGAACATTGAACAAAGAAGCGTATGGGTTTGTATTTACTGTACTGTTTAAAAAACTGTAGTCGTCATAAAAATGCACCACAAACAAAGCAGTTACAACAGTGGGGATAGCGGTATTCGTGTATCCCCAGGATTTGGCATTATCCCGAACCTCGAACAACTTGTTTTGAGTGCCGGCTAATGCTTCCAGAACAGCTCTTTGGGAAGTACTGGCAGTTTCCCCGGTCATGATCAGACGGCCCAGGGTATCATATTTCATAAACCCCCATACATCCCGGGCCCTTTGCATAGAATCCTGGGTAAAAATGGGATAATCCGCCTTATTATAAACGGTATACTCCCATCCTTTCCCGGGGAGCTTTTTTTCAATAACCCGCGATCTTTCGTCATAATGATACGCATAAATGTAATTTAAAAAACCGGTATCACTTTCTGTAAAAACAGTGATCGTTTCCAATGCAGGCGGCACTACATAAGCCAGTTGATTTAAGTCATTATAAATATACTGGGTGACCATGTAAGTGGGCGCGTTTAGTGTATCGCCTCCATCCTGCACTTTTTTACATATCACCAACCCGTCTTTATCCCTGTATTCGATCACCCGGTTACGGTTCTCATCCCAGGTTATATTCTTATACAACTGTCCCGCAGCATAATAACCCGGGCTACTGGCGCCTGTAATTACCAGGCCAGCCGTATTTACCTTCCATCTCTTTACTTCGCCGGCACTATTAAATTCATAGTTATTACGGATCGTATGGCCGCTGCCAATAGTCCAGCTTTGGCCCGGAGCGGCTACTTCTGTAACTCTACCTGTTGGAGACGATTCATAAATTGTTTGAGTATACGGGTTTGGAATAACAGGAATTGATGATGAAGCCTGCTGATAAAACTGGTATTGCTCACTTCCCAGGTATTGGGTGAAGCTAACGGCAGCAGACCGGTATGAGCCAGCCACTCCACCAGCGGCATAGGGCAGGTAATTTTTATCGGGCCTCCCCTGCGCATCATAAGTTAACGGTGTCACAATATCTTTTCCGTCCGGAGCTGCCTGTATAGCTATATTCTGAATATTTCTGCCGAGCCCGTCAATATAAACCACTTCAGCCCGTACATCCGCAGCAGATAGCGCCTGCAGATCTGTCACCGTTTTAACGCCCTCTTTTAAAACAGCACGGGTATATATGAAATTCCGGGTATTGGAAGGTTTTTGCTGCGCCTGAACTCTCATACCAATTAACAGGAGGATATAAACAGGCATTATTTTTATTAACTGCTTCATAGTGATAGTTTATCGTGCAAATTGTACCATACAGGGTTCGCTGCTGCGTTCCGTATAATCGTCCGAAACGCTTCCATCCGGGAATTGATAATGATAAGTGCAGGTATAGTTTCCTGTTGTATGATTATAGGTAGAACCGGTATAGATCTTTATGCCCGTTTTGCAAACTCCGTTGATACACTTTTTATCCCGACCTAAACACCCGGGACAGGGCAACGGGCAAGCAGTGGCATTAGTACCATTACTAATCCATCTAAGCTGGTTATAACTCATACTGTTCAGATTGTCATCACGTTGCTCCAGCTCCTGTTCCTGTGTATTATTGTTACTGGCATCCTTCACACATCTGAGATTGCCTGTAGCAACCCAGTGAGGACGGGTGTCAATTACCTGTCCGGTATTGCAATCCACTACCTGTCCGGCATAACTATAACAGATCTTTTTTATAATATTTCCTCCACCATCCCTGATCGCTATCAGTCTTCCAATACCATCATAGTCATAGTATATTGTATTGCCCGATGGCGTTGTTTGAGAAGTCATTCCAATTAAGGGATCATATAAAAAAGTAGTTACGAGTACACCGGAGCTGGCCGACAACGAATTCCTGAGGTTCGACAGCTGCTGCCTGATCTGCACACTATCCCCGTTGTTGAGCACAGATGAATCTACCAATTGGCGAATTGTGCTGTAGTTGCTGCCAACGATCTTCGCTACGGGATATTGGCCTTTATATCCCCATAAATAATGAGTAGGAACGCCATCCTCCGGCACAACAGATATAAGTCGCCTGTTTTTGCCATATTTGTAAGTTTCCCGGGGCATGTAGCGGGAATCCATCTGATCTGTATTACCGGTTATTGTATATGCACTAAAGTCTGTTACGGGTAATCGTAATTTGAGCTGATACAGACAGTCGATTTCCAGGTTTGACGGATCATAAGTAAATAACTGGGCCTCGGTGGTAGCAGGCGTTGCCCCGGACAATGACACGCTTTTATAGGTTTCAATCTGCCGGGTCAGAATATTTTTCTTTTGCAATGCGGCGATACCTTCTACATTTCCCTGCGGAGATAAAACTCCCGACAGATTGTAGTTATAGGGGTAGGTGATGCTTTTCACAATAGTTTCTCCATTGCTGTTTTGGGTCTCCACCCTGGCAACCAGTAGCGATGACGTATCATACCGGTAAGTATTGGTTGTTTGAAGGCTTGTATTATGTACTGGATCAAAAAGCCTGACTGTATCCGATTTAAGGTGCACCCATTCGGATATATTCTTATAATATCCCGCGTAAAATTTCTCCGGCGAATAGGTCCCATCGCCTTGCATAGTGCTGGCGATACAATACGTTTGCTGACCAATGCGAAGATTCAGATTTTCTTTGCGAAACAGTGTATCAAACAGATAATCCATCTTTTCTTGTTTAACTAATTGGCCTTCCTGGTTATAATATTCCTTTTTGACCAGCAGTCCTCTTTTATAATCATAACTGGTAGGAGGAAGCGTACGACTGCCGTTATAGGTATCCATATAATCTGCGGGAGAAGTAAAGTAACTGATGGTCTTATAGGCAGAATCACTACCTTCAAATATTTCTGTAACAGCCTGGTAGCCAATATAGCTTCCACTGGTGGTACCCAACTGGACCGTGCTATTGGATGAGACTGTTGTATAAGCATTTTCATAACCGCAAGTTGGAGTAGGAATCCCGGGAGCAGATGAGTATTCAATATAATTACTTTGGTAAACAGGCCCCGTCAATAACACCCCGCTTGATGCACCTTCACCCGGCATTTTATATTCAAACCATTGTATCCTATTATTAGTGGTATCAATACCATCTGAATGTGTGATCTTACGGATACGCGCGCCCGGTCCCAGCCGATATCCTGTAGTGTCTATTAGCTTTCTTCTATACTTAAAGAAAACTGAAGCTTTATCGTATTGCCCCGGAGCTGAAGCATAGAGCACATATTTTCCGGGAGAAAGCGATGAAATTTTGTACGAACCATGCCGCACGTCATCTATCGTCCCTCCCTCAACATATACTACATAACCCGTTGAATTGACTGCCTGAACATAAACTTTCCCCTCTGAGGGCTCATGATGTGGGGATTGGCAGCCAGGCAAAGAAGGGTTACAGTTGAAAATCCTGTATGAAATTTCGACAGGTGTTGACTCAGACAGTTCTACTGTATCCCGCCCTTCCAACCTACCCGCAGCGTTCATCGCAACTGCACTATATGTCTCGTCCTTATACGAATAATTACCAGGAACGGAGCCCGCCATTACCAGTCCGTACTGATTGGACTCATATTCAAAGGCACTACTTCCTCCTGTTGGATAAGTGATCTTCGTTAGCAAGCCGGTCAATGCCCTACTTTCTTCAGTATGCCGGTCGCCTCCGTTTTCCACTCCCTGATAATAGTTAAAAGTGGGCACAAGTGTGGAATTACTTACACCGTTATAAAACCCCCAGTGATCCTGGGCTTTCGAGCTAACACTGGGCAAGTATGAAGGATTAAGATACTCAAATTTATAGGTCTGGTTATCTACTACAGTTCGGTAAGCCGTTTTCAGAGAATCCAGAACAATTTTTCCACCATGGCTGCTATAGGAAAAAGCCACTTTGTCAACTACTTTTTGCATATTGGAAACGATGATGGAGTCAATTTTCACATCGCTGTTGAGACCATTCTGTAAAGAATAATAAAAATTAACAAGGCAATTGGGTCCCGAAATTTGCTTTAACCGCTGACTATTGAAATTTTGGTCAAGATATTGAGAATTATTCACTGAAGTAGGCAGTTGACCTCCAACGTTGGGCTGATTTAATCGCTTTTTTGTTTCAGAGGCCAGTATCCGGGGATTAGAAAAACCATAGGCATCATAACTAAAAACAAGGGAGTCCGTATGCAATGGGTCTACAATTTTTGTCAGGAACCAGGCACTCGTATTCTCTGTCTCCATTTGACTGGAACTGTAACTTGAGCTGCTCCTCTCAAATGTTAAAAACTCATAGATATCACCATTATTGTCAACAATAGTAAATCCGGTTATAGAGCCCGCGCTGACAATAGGTGTAATTTTCAATTTAGAGTATGGAATGGTCCTGTATTCATTACCAAATTTTGAAAACTTTCCCGAGTGTCCATTGAAATTAAAGTAAAAAACATCAGCTTCAGCGTCTATTGTGTTATTGAAAAGGTTGCGTAAATAATTCGTTCCGGGTACTATATTAGATAACCCCGACGGAATATCTCCGGCCTTCGTATTATACCCGAAATTCGATTCATCAGGCTTGCCTAAAACTGTCCGGGTAATAGCCCCCGCGGTGTTAATGCTCCAGCCAAGCCCGCATTTTGACGGAAGATCATTTACCTGTATTCCCTTTGCATCATAACTTAAAGATATCGGCAATGTAAACAACCGGCTTTCGGCCTGGCTCACGGGTATATTAATTGATGGCGTACCGGTATAAAGGCTCACCGGAATTTCACCATACTTGCCCAGCGAAGCAGCGTCAGGAGAAGGAGGAACAACAACTGTTTTTTGTTGAGGATCATTAACCTGGCTTATTGCATAAGAGCAACATAAAATGCTTAAAAAGAAAGCAAAGAGTATTTTAAGCAGACGGCTGCTCATGTTTTGGTAAAAAAAGGCGGAATGTTGTTTAATCATAGCAGTTATTTGGAAATGACGAAAATTTTAAATAGCTTATATTTTATAATAGGAATTCATTGTCCTAATACCCACGGCACAACGACGAATAGCTACGAACGCAACCCTTTAGTCACACAACATATCACTTACTTATCTGTAAGAGCCATAATTTTCAAAACCACTATACGCTGAAGAATGAGGGCCATTGAGCGTATAAGCGTGTTATTTAAAGGTTTGTCATTTTTCCCATCATATTTTCAAAGCTATCACTATTCATTGTTTCAAACAATACGTATAAATACCTGTTTTTATGACAGTTTATTATTATTTACATTGATAAGATCCTCATAAATAACTTTTATCAATCCCACTGTTGTTTTTACCTTAAGTTTATTCAAAATATGCCGGCGGTGTCCATCCACCGTCCGCTTGCTTATAAACAGTTCTTTTGAAATTTCGACATTCGTCTTTTCCTCCACAATCAATACCAGGATTTCTTTTTCCCGGGGGCTCAGATGATCAAATCTCGGACTTAATGGAATATGGTTTTTTTTCATGGCAGTATTATTTTTTTTATTCAGAAAAACAGAGACCAATATCAGTTCTGCGAGGGTATCATTGCCAGAGCGCATTGTGATCCATAGATAACCAATCGCAATACTATAATCCTACTTAGGTTTTTATATTTACCTACACCACATGCAGCCTTGCAGCAATCACCCTCCAATCGCAACATCCATCTTCCTTCCTTCAATACGCACAACGATCTTCTGATCGGTGATCTCCAGCACCGTTATCTTGTCATCGATCCGTTCATTGACACCCACCGTCATACTGCGACCGTTAACACTGATCATGGCCGTTCTTTTTTTGGTCTGCGGGTTGTAGATATAGCCGCTGTATTTAATGGCTGGAGGGGGTGTGGGAGGTGGCGCTGCTGCCACAACCGGCGCGGGTAACGGGTTTGCGGCGGGTACCTTTGTTTGGCCGGGCACGGATGCTCCGGTCACTTCTTCCTCCTCCGTGATCAGTTCATTGCTGAAGGGATCGGGGTATTGCAGGGTGGTAAGTACGTACCTGGTAAGCGTATCCTCCGGTTGCGGTGGTTTTACCTTTGTAACCACGGGCGGCGGATCATCACCCGCTAATCCCCGGATCACTTTGTAAAGGATCACGCCCCAGATCAGCGCTACCAGGCCGATCAGCAGGTACTTCATATGAGGACTATTCTTCACCCGGTATTGCATTTTGTATAAAAAACATCCGGGGAACACAGTAAGGGCTCACCGTATTTTTGCCGATGGCGCGTACCCGCCACTGGTATTTTTTGCCCCGCTCCAGCGCCGTGATCCGGATATTGCTGCCGCTGATAATGGTATCTTTTATGAGCTTTGTAAGTGAGTCGAACTTGGGCAGGGCTACCTGTACCTGGTAATCTGCCGGCTGCGTGATCGGCGTCCAGCGCAGCTCCACCAGGGTGTCTGCCAGCAATATGCTGTCTGCCGGGGCCGCCAGCTTTACGGAGTATGACGAATAGTCATCATCAAAGATGGCTTCGCAGGAAGCCGATGCGATGATCAGTCCGGCCAGTAAGCCCATTAGCATTATAAACCTGTTTTTCATTTTTTGACCACGTTTTGAATATACAAACTACAATTCAGCACCTCGGTATCGTCCTCTTTGACGTTCTGGTATTTTACAGAAGCGATCCGGCATAGCTGGTCTTCCTGCTCCAATTGAAAGATCAGTTGCAGGATCTGCTGAAAGCTGCCTTCCACCGTTACCATCCGTGTCCATATTTCCTGGCTGCTTGTGCCCAGCGGCTTGTACTCTTTGAACTGCAGGCCCAGTTCATCGCACCGGCTGTTGATGGAGGCAAGAACGGCGCCATCCAGCCGGGAGCTGTCTACCCGGTATTGCTTTTGCCAGCGGGCAACCGCGTCCCGTTTTTTTTCAAACACCTGCATACTGTCTGCCATGCGCACGCCCTGTTCCTGCAAATGCTGGTTCCTGTGGTATTCACCGATCATAGACGCTGTTTTACGGAACCCCAGCAGGTAACAGATCAGCAGCAGGGGGATCACTGATCCCAGCAGCCATTGCAGCCGCTTCCGGTATGGAACAGGTGGTTTTATGTTCATTTCTTTGCTCATGGCTGCATATTGATCTCCAGGGTAAATACCGCTGCCAGCAGGTCCCGCTTGTATAAATAATTACTAATGGTTACCGCTTGCACGCCCTGGATGTTTCGTATCGCCCGGCTGAAGGTCTCCAGGTCGGTGGGATCTGTTGAAGTGCCCTGTACAATGATTTTATTATGGGCAAACACAAAATCACCCATTTCCACGGTTTCCTGCACCGGCGCCGTTTGTAACAGGGAAAAGCGCACCGTTTCCGGTGCCAGCGCCGCAATGCGGTCTGCGTAATATCCATGCCGGGTATTTTTGTTCCAGCCCGCGTTGATAAAAAAAGTATAGGAAGAGTCGGACCGGACCTGCTCCGGCAGGCTGCGCTGCGTGGCCGCCTTTACAAGACCGGCCTGCAATGCCAATGCCTTGTTCTTCCCGAAATAGTGATTGAATACAAAAAAATTACCCAGTAACAGGGCCAGCACCATGGTAAGCACCGCCCATTTGGTAAAATGGAACAGCTTATAATATTTATAGTCCGCTCCCGCAGCCGTTACCGGTTCGGTAACAATAGCTCCATCTAACTGATCGGCGGGCTTTAACAGTACCTGCAGTACCGCCCCCAGTGCGTTCATGTTATGCGCTGCATACACTTCAGCACCTACCGGCAGCGTTGCCGCACCCGCAGCGTTCCGGGGGCCATAGTCCATCGCCCGGATCACCTGCTGTACAATCGTTACCGAATAGGACGGCGCGGTTATCACCTGCTCCGCTGCTTCAAGAAAGGGCAATGCCTGTAATAAGGGTTCCAATCCAATGCCCACAGATACCGGCATCAGGCCGGCAGCCTGCAAGGTATCCAATACCTGTGCTACCAGTGTTTTGCGACAGATAAAATGATATTGCCCGCTTGCCCCATCCGGGCAGGTGACTGTAAAAAAATCAGCCGGGTTGGACCCGGGGAACAACTGGTTCACCAGGTTATTTTCCGGTTCAGCGGTTTGACGCATCAGGATCCCCTTACCATTGATCACCAGTACCAGGGGCACCTGTTTGGGCAATTGGGCTTTGAGTACCTTCAGATCACCGATGCCATGATATTCCGCGATCTTTTTTAATTTTTTGTCAACAAACCTGACATAAACACCGTTGAACTGCCAGCGCTCATCCGCCCCGATGTGCAGCTCCAGGCCCACGGCTTCCTTAATGGTACTGATGGTATCTTTTAGCTTCCGGAACATGGATCAATTATAAACAATGGTGGGTTTGATAAAGACCACCGACACTACTTTTACATTTTTTCGGTTGCGCGAACTGAACAGCCATTTTAATACCGGGATCCTTCCCAACAGCGGGATCCCGTCATAACTGTCGCCTTTTTCCGTACGTTCAATACCGCCCAGCAGCACCATATCGTCATTCTTTACCCGGATGATCGACTTAAACTTGCTGGTGGCCGTGGGAGGCGGTTCATCGATCTTGGTATCTGCCGTAAAATTGGAGATATCCATTTCCATATTCAGTGTAACGTCCTCATCGGCCGATACAAAGGGCGTGATCTTCAGTTCCATGTTCGCCTCCACCGAGTTGAACTGTTTGGTGGAAACGATCGTGGGATTGAGTGATCCCAGTGTGTTTTGCGTAGATACTTCATAGTACCTCGTATTACCGATACTCAGCGAAGCCGGGTGGCCATTGAGCGTGGAAAGCTTGGGGGTTTGCCGCATCTCCACGTTCTGCCGGTTTTCGATCGCCTGCAGCTGAAGGTAAAAATTAGGGGTTACATGCCCGAGGTTGAACACGTTGTTCAGTCCTATCTTATCAATGATATTATTAATGGGGCGCGAGCCCAGTGTAAAATCCAGTCCGCCTCCCAGCAGGTTACCACCCGTACGCACACTGTCTGAAATACCCGCTTTTAATCCCGCTTTTACCACGGAGCCTTTGTTGATGTCCATAATGATCACTTCAATGGTGATCAAGGGTACTTTGCGGTCCAGTTGCTTGACCAGTTGCTCCACTTTATTGAGCTGCGGTTCGGGACCGGTGGCCAGAAAGGCGTTCAGCTCCTTAAATTCTTTTACCGAAATATCTTTTTTCAGGTCATCCGGCAGGAAGTGCACCAGGGAGTCTACAGACCGGTGGTGCAGCTGGATCAGGCGCTGAGCCCGGATGCCTTCAAAATTCTTTTCGCCGATCATATAAATGCCATCCTGTTGCGAAAAGGAATAAGGCGTTCCCAGCAGGATCTTTTGCAGCACTTCTGCATACCGCAGGTTATGCGCCTCGGCCGTCACATTGCCGTTCAGCTCCGCATAAATAAAATACGGCACCCCCGCCTGCGCGGAGAGGTTCTTTACCAGCTCTTTGAGCGGCGTATTTACGGCGCTTACATTCAGCAGCTTTTCATCCCCCACCTGGCTGGCATCGATCGACATCCGGCCGGGGGCATTTTTATCACCGCCCCCGGTCTTCCGGGCAATGGTATACCCATCCGTTGCCTGCTTTGTATTTTTGAGCACGTATTCCTCGTCATCCTGCAGCGCATCCAGGATAAAATTATCGCCGTTGCCGGAAGTCATCTTAATGCGGTTGGATACGGCGATCTTTCCCAACGCCTCCCCCACCGGCAGGTCTTTTACATAACCCGATACCAGCTTATTGATAGAATTGGGCATTACCGCAATATTGATCCCTGTTAGCTGGGTGATCTTTTTGGTAACATCATAAAGGGTATCATTGGAAAGATCCAGTGAGAGCAGCTTTGTAGCCGCGTTATATTCCGCTTTGATCAATTTGGGCGGCGGGGGAAGATCCAGCTTCGGATCGCGGTAATTCCTTACATTGATGATCGTTCCCTGGAAATCATAGGCCAGGCTGTACTGGTCTGCTATAAATACCAACACATCCCGTACCAGGGTGTTGGAAAAATGATTGGTCATCTTCTTATTGACATCCGGCGCTATATTGATGTTGAGTTGATAGGACCGGGCCAGCCCCCGCATAAAATCTGCAATGGAAATATCGGCTACATCCATCTGGATGGGCTGGTTCAGCCCCGGCAGGTCTGCGGACAGCGTGGTAAGGATATTGCGCAGCTGCATCATCCGGTCCTGCTGGGCCATTGCTGCCCGGGGCAGACACCAGCCCGTCAACAATGCAATGATCAGATAGTACTTTTTCATAAACGTTTCTCCGGGGCGCTTAGTTCAGTAACATGGGATACACTTCCTCCAGGGAGGTTTCCCCCGTCTTTAGTAACTCAAAAGCGTTATCCGCTAATGTTTTTATTTGTTTTGTTTTTAAAAGCTCGTCCACCCGCGAACTGCCTTTTTTTATTTTATCCGCCAGCTCCGCATCTACGGGGATCACTTCATAAATGGCCTTACGCCTGCGGTAACCCGTATTATAACAATGACTACAGCCTCCCGGCACCCAGTGGGTTTGCAGCACCTGTGGCGGCCGGTAGTTTTTGGGAAAGAAAGCAGGTAAAAAGGGGGCTTCCCGTTTACAGTCCGGGCACAGTAACCGCACCAGCCGCTGGGCCACCGAGGTATTGAGGGTATTGGCGATCAGGAACGAAGGAATGTTCATATCGATGAGACGCGACACCGTGCCCCAGGCCGAGTTGGTATGGATGGTAGACAATACCAGGTGCCCTGTTAGTGCCGCCCGTATCGCCATATTGGCGGTTTCCGCATCCCGGATCTCACCCAGCATGATCACATCCGGATCCTGCCGCAGGAAGGTACGCAATGCCACCGAAAAGCTCAGGCCGATATTCTCTTTTACCTGTACCTGGTTGATCCCTTTTAAGGTATACTCGATGGGATCCTCGATGGTCAGGATATTCCTGGTGGAAAGGTTCAGCAGTTTTAACGTGGCATACAGGGTGGTTGTTTTGCCCGAGCCGGTAGGACCGCTGATCAGCACAATACCATAGGGTTTCTTGAGCCCCTCCAGGTAATTGTCCAGGTCATTGTCTGAAAAGCCCAGGGTCTCCAGCCGGATGTCGGTGGCATCATTGCTGAGCAACCGCAGCACCACTTTTTCACCATGCAGCGTAGGCACGATCGAAACCCGGATATCAAACTTATCAATCCCCTTCTGGAAGAAGATCCGCCCGTCCTGGGGCAGCCGCTTTTCGGCGATGTCCAGGTTGGCGCTGATCTTTATCTTATTGATCAGGGCAGGGTACTGTTTTTTTTCGATCAGGTAGCGCAGCACCAGCAGCCCATCCACCCGGATGCGCACCCGGCAATCATGCTCGTAGGTCTCGATATGAATATCGCTGCTCTTCAGGCTTTTTGCTTCTGCGATCAGATCATTCAAAAAATGGTCTGGGTGCCCCGTATAAAAATTATGCTGTCCCCGCTGGTCGGTTGTATCTTTTTTAGCATAGGCGGCACTGATCTTTTGGGTAAGCGCCGCGGTATCCAGTTTTTCAAAACGTACCGGGTAACCGGTGATCCATTCCAGCTCCTCCCGGTGCCGGTCCAGCTCCGTTTCTGCCGCAGCGGCATCTGCCCACAGCAGCAATACCCCGTTTTCGAAACCCGCAAATGCCGTATGGTATTTCCAGGCCAGCTCCGGCGTGATCAGCTTCGATATGTCGGCTGTTGTATTCATAATAATGTACCGCCTGCGGTTAACAGCAATGGTTCTTCAAAAAAGTCATAGTGGAACACCCACTGGTTCGCCCCGAGCAGCAGCCCCAGCAGCAAGGCCTGCATGCCTGCCAGCGGAATGGTGGCCCGGGGCTGTTGCCGGCTTCCTGTTACCTGAACGGCCCCATATACCAGCAGGATAACCAGTAACGAACCGGTCATCCAGGAAATAAAATTAAGGGGGGCAAAGAGCGGCGCGGTAATCACCCAAAAGAGCAGATCGCCTATACCCAGTTGGGTACCGAAAAGCTCCCGTAAAGAAATGCCCTTCCGGGCTTTAAAATAGCCCCACAGCCCCGCCATCAAAAGCAGTACCAGCAATGCATTGATCAAAAGATTGGCGACCAGTACACCGGCCGGTGCGCGCAGCACCGTGTAAAAAGCCACTGTTGCCGTCAGCAGCAGGTAATAATGTCCTTCAATGGCCCGGAACCGGAAATCCCGGACCGTCATTGCCGTAAGAACGGCCGTTAATAAAAGAAGGCTCAATAATTGCATAGCGTTAGTCGGGGACGGTCTCCACCAGTTTTTTGTTATGATCAATTTCCCATTGGTTAAACGTGCCATCCCCGTCAAAATCCACCACAGCCGTGGCCCGGGCCTTAAACCCTTTGGGAGAGGCATCCATGATCTCTATTTTATAATTGGCCTGCCCGCCATTCGTCGTCAGCTGCTGCTGCTCAAAGGAAATAGCGTTCAGATCATTGGTATATACAGAGTTCTCAAAAAAATAAGACCGCTCCAGGGTGTATACATGCTCCAGCTGCAGCTTGGCCTCTGTGCTCTTGGCCTTGGAGATCAGCGGCATCAGGCTGGGCAGCGCCAGCAATACCAGGATGCCGATAATAATCAGCACCACCAGTACTTCGGTAAGGGTAAATGCAGCATAGCGTTTGGAAGAACGAATATGGAGGTTTTTGGGCATTTAGTATCGGAAATTATTCGTCAGGATCAAAAAATCAAACTGTTTGGAACGGCCAATAAGAAACCGCTGCCGTTCGTCATCAATGTTTCTCAATTGCCTTTTACAAACCTATAAAACCACAAGCAACAAAAAAATACGTATAAATACGTATTTTTCCTTTTGATAGTATTTAATAGTATTGTGATGAAATTCTATACCAGATAAAAACCCTTTAAAGAAAAAGTGCTGTCGGTAATAAAACAGCACGGATAAAGACCTACTGCTTTTAAAACAATATTTCAAAAAGCGAGCCCTTCTGACGAGTTATAACTTGTAGAAAAATTATTCCCCGTATACCAGGGCTCAAAATACACTAAAACATGAGTGCCTTAACGTTAACCAACTACGACCTACCGAAAGAATTCTCCACCATCCTCTTCAAAACACTTGGAGAGACGGTGACCATTAAAAACTGGACGACAGCTCCACATCTGATATCCGGCAACGATATTACGCTGATCATTTCAAAACACTGCAGTGACCTGCTAAAATTCATTTATAACCACTACCCCCTGAATAGCAGAACTGTTCTGATCTCTGAGAACTTTACACTTCCCACGATCAACACGCTTGTCAACTACAATTTGCTGAGTTTTATTGATTACAATGATTTAACGACCGACATCCTGGAAACGGCGCTGGATTCCTGCGCCACGGGCAACCTGTTTATTTCGAAGACGATCCTTGCTTTATACAAAAACGGAAATGAGAGCGCCCCCCAGGCCTTCACCCTGTCAAAAAGAGAAATGGAGATCCTCCGCCTTATCGGGGAAGAGCTGACAACCAAGGAAATCGCATCCCAGCTCTATCTCAGTAAACGAACGGTAGATACGCACCGGCAGAACTTAATGAGAAAGCTTAATGTACGGAATAATGTCGGTCTTATAAAAGCCGCCATATTAAACAGCCTGATCTGCAGGTACATATTATTAGGATCATCATAGTGCTGCCTGTTCATCAGCGCTGGCCGTAATGAGCAGGTTTGCTGCGATGCACAATGCTGCAACGGCCTGCTTCGTATTGCCCTGACGTGCGCAAAAGCCTGGCAGGCGATTGTTAAAGTATGGGGGTTCCCGGCACATATAGTCCGGGGATGCGCCGGGCCGTACCAGGAGAACCCATAACAGGGGCAGACTGTTCCTTTAGCCGGGAACAAACGCCGGAGGTTTGGCATTGCCTTTCTCCTGAGCTGCTTTTTTTAGACGGCAATGAGCAGGTTAAACGCTCATACAATGACCACTTTTCTCTAAATTTCAACAATTGCGCTTTTAAACCGGCTTGCTAAAATTGTGAAAGTCGTTATCTTCTGCGGCTGGCCGGTTTCATTTACCGTTTTGCTTAACTTAGTACCCGCCGCATCATACTGATAGCTGACCGTTCCTTTACCGGTAACAGAAATTTGCTCGGGTAAATTTAAGATATTACAGCTGATAATATTGGAGTTATTCTTCTCATTAAGAAGGCTCCCATTTTCATTCCATCCAGCGATACTGACAACAACAATACTAGTAACAGAATAGCACAGGTCAGCCATGCACAGTCATCGGCTACTGACCTGCGCTAGAGGGGAAGCTCCTCCATACCCTCTGGAATTTCAAACTCTGGAAAAGTCATGCTTACATCTGCCATTATTCTACTACTACTGTCAGCGTTTGTCATTTTTATTAAAAAAAATGAGTGAGAAATTTTGATTTACTTTCTGGTCCCATAATCATCCAGCCCCAATTCATTTTGCATCTCCCTTCCATTATATAGTTGCTTGTTTTGTAATGCAACTGTTGACTGCTGGGTCGATATTCCTTTCAAACAAATCATATGTAGTTTTACTTATCCGTTAGTAGAAGCAACTTCATACAATGTTATACAATCCAAATCGAACACAAGACAAGATATCAATCTATCATAGCCAACCAAAGAAAAAATATATTTTTTTGCAGTAATTTTTTCTCCGTAAGCTAAATGACGGTTCGTTTTTTTTTCGTTCATAAACTTTCCGAAGTTACCTGAAGGCACATATATACCGTTTTCGACAGAAAGGATGTCAGACAACGCTTGAACTTCTATTCTACAAGTTTTATACAGTTCTTCTGCCTGATCTAAGTAGTAGTTTTTAAATGACATTTCATCCGTTCTGATCTCTATCAGGACTTTTTTTTCAAGATCACTTAAATATAGATTTATCATTAACACGCCTCCTGAATAATTATAATTTTCAAGAATTGAGTCCCCACTATTTTCAACTATATATTTTAAATTCAGCATAAGTTTACTTTCCAAAATAATTTGCAAAATCCTCCCACATCCCCCTATTTGGTATTTTGTTTTGAAGAAATAGATGCCCTTTAGTACCATCAATATTATAATTCAAATGCGGAAAAGTAGAAGATCCAACTCCTCTGCCCCAATCCCCATGTCCCCAATAGACCTTACCTTTTGAGCTACTCCATCCAATCCATTTACCATTTGCATCATATATTTTCTCAGTATTATGTCCCAATTGTTGTATTCCCCAATTCATAGCAGCACTTCAATTAAAAAATAAATAATCGGCTTTTTTTGAGGTCTGTTTAATTATTGTGCCTCCCCTGGAAGCTTTTAAGAAGCTACCCGCTTTTAATAGACTACCCGCCCGCGCCAATCCAATGTCAGGGTACCCATATGAAAGTTTCAAGGGGGGGGTGACCCAAAGCTGATCTCTAAATCCGGGTAGAGCAGGAGCAATCGCGGGAGTCGCACTATTATTTACTAAATTGTCAGCAATAGGTTTATCAATAGTACTAGAAAGCCTACTAAAATCAACATAAAACATAGACTCACCCGCTAATTCACCGCCAAGCTCATCGGCCCTATCCGTTACTCCCGTATTTTTCCAGGTCTGGCCATTCCAGGATAGGCTTTCCTCTGTATCACTAAACCAGGCGACTGAAGTAGACCCATTCTCATTTTTTGTAGCATACCAATCATCTCTTTCCTCCTCTCGACCCATCGCCGCCGACATCTTCGCCCAAGTCAGAAGTCCCATTATCGCCTCACGAGATGAGCTCTCAGGAGCCATTCCATCCGGATCTATAAATCGAATAGGATTATTAAAAGCATAGTTATATGGAGAGAATCGGCGCATTTGATCTGCCATTGGATCTGCCACATGCCACCGTCCGATCTGTGCATCATAAAATCGCGCTCCATAGTCATACTGATCCAACCCTAAATTGCTTTGCAACTCTTCTCCGTTGTACAGGTGCTTATTCTGTAGACTGGCTGTCGCGTTTTGCGATGATATCCCTTTCATTGTCAAACCAAACGGATAATAATGTGTCTCCTCCAATAAGTTCCCGCTCTCATCGGTCATCATCCGTACATTCCCCAGGTGGTCTTTAAGGAAATAGTCATATACAAAACTGCTCCCATTCAGCCGGATACGGCCCTCCTCCATAGCTATATGCTGCAAGACATCATTTTCAAAGATCAAACCGTCCAGGTAAGTCGTTACTTTCTGCGGCTGGCCGGTTTCATTTACCGTTTTGCTTAACTTAGTACCCGTCGCATCATACTAATAGCTGACCGTTCCTTTACCGGTCACAGAAATTTGCTCCGGTAAATTTAAGATATTACAGCTGATAATATTGGAGTTGTTGTTCTCATTAAGAAGGCTCCCATCTTCATTCCATCCAGCGATACTGACAACAACAATACTAGTAACAGAATAGCACAGGTCAGCCATGCACAGTCATCGGCTACTGACCTGCACTAGAGGGGCTGTAGCCGCAGTACTGCTGTTTACATTGAACACGCCAATGCCTGGCTGGATGCCTACAAAGCGCTACTGGTGCGGTATCAGAAGAAAATCTTCACCTGGATGGCATTGCATTGGCTCGCTTTTATCACCAGATTCTCTCAAAAAATTAAAAGTTTAAACAACTTCATTGTATCCACCCGAAACTGTAGTGCCTTATCTGCTCTATTTATATCGGCACCAATAGACCGACTGGTTTTACTTTCACCTTTAGCTATTCTTATCTTTCCAAGTCTCTTGAGTATAATAGCTTCTAAAGCTTTCTCTGCAAGGAATACAGAACTGCGGCACTATTTAAGATGCACCAATATTGTATCGTTCACACCATCATTATTATGATATCCGGTATCACTTAAAATAAGCTGTAGAGAAGTATCATCGATTAGTTTTGCTTCTTTTAAATAATTGTATTTATCACTTACCCACAAAGGAGTATTTGAGCCGTCCTTTCTGACCTGTATTACATCATTAGTTGTAGCACCCAGCCCTACATAATATATTTCAATTTTCTCACCATTCTTTTTTTCTGCATAGACAAAAGTCGTTCGTCTTTTTCAAAAGAAATACACGCTGGAGCCAGCAATGATATTGAAAAAAAAAGTATTATTCTTTTCATAATTACTCTTCCTCCTGTAAGTTATTTTTATTAGCATCATAATATTTAAACCCTCTCATAATCATTTGTTGATCCGCTGGGTCATCTCCATAAGGCGGTTGCGAAATTTTCTTCTCATATTGTTCACCATGACCCGCGTTTCGATATTCAATCTTATATTTTTGCCATTCGGGCTTTGAAGTACCCGCTGCGATTTGCGCGTTCCCTGCACTCTCTAATAGTGTGTGTTCACCAAACGCAAATAAATTCCAGGCCTTCCCAGTTGCTCCATAATGATAATTACCTAAATCTGCTGCAGTATAATTTGCCCTTTGAAAAGAAAATTGAGTTTTTATTTCTTTACCCTTATCGAAACTATTCGCAATCCCATAAATTGTGCCCTTATTATTTTTCAAATCCCATTCACCCTTATTTCTTACAAGGTTTCTGAATGCAAATGGGTCAGAATGCTTTCTCGAAAACGTTATATTCGCATTAAGAAAATTCTTGAATATTTTGTTAGCATTAATAGTTTTACCCAGCTCACCTATTTGAGTCAGCTTTTTCCCTTTTTGTAAAAAAACTAAATTATCTATCCCATATTGTTTAACAATATACCCTCTTCTATTAACTATAATAGTATCGCCCAAAGGGTCATTATTTCTAATAGGATTATTGCTCATTGAAGAATATACACTCAACGCATAATCAGGTTTGGGATCAACCTGCCACCAACGGCTTAATTGTGGATCAAGAGTTCTAAATTTTGTAACGTACATCTCTAACCCACTACCATCAGAAAATTCTTTATTCTGTAATTCAGATCCTTTATTGTATTTATACTTGTTCTCAACTGCCGCTGCGTTTTTGTAGCTTATCCCGCTCATGGATAGTGCCATCATTAAAGTCTGTCTGCTGGCAACTCCGGTACTGCCGGCATTACCCTTTGCCGGCTTATTGCTGCCTAGCTGGTAAGGGTTCGTCATCGGATTAAACAGCACCATTATAACCACAGGTACTGTCTTTTTAGTACTGCCATTATAGCCAAAGGCTATAATTTAATCGTATGAGACTACAAGCCTCATATAAGCGGTATTACGGATAGCAACATGTCTCGAGGAGCGGGAGTTCATAACCCTATATTATTTCTTTAAAGTATCTATCCCCGTCAGTAACATTTTTTTTATAGAATCGTCGATAATATCAGAACTATTAATCGCAGAAATATTCTTATCGATAATTAAGTACAATTCAGTCAAACTCGATTTATCCGATTGCCAAAAAGCTTTAGGTATCTCTAAAATACTCTTAAGCAAGTCCCCCGGATAATAATTACCTTCCGCAAGAATATTGTCAGAAAGAATACTTAAAGCCAATGTTACAAGATATTTTAAGCCGATTTCCTGGCTAATTAACAATCGCAAATCATCTATATCAAGGTTAGCGACAGGAATTTTTCTGAGTTCGTAACTTCGTCTCACTAATTCTGTTGGAAATTCATAATTCTTCCAAACTTCACCTTCAAGCTCTTCTAAACTTTTACTAGTGTCCATTTTCTAATTCTTTTGCTTTTTCTCTTGCTCTATTTAATATATCCGTAATAGAATCTTTTTGTTTTTGCAATTGGCTACGCATATCCTGAGCTGCTTTAAGGGCATCTTTCCCCAAATCTCCTGAATCGATTACCTTATTTAATTCAACAAGTTGATTTCCTACCCCTGTTAAAGCATTATCAACTTCCTTAAGATGATCATATACTTTTCCATTAATTACAACGGGCTTTCCAAGAATATCATTAACAGCCGCAGTAATATGCTTCTCATCCAATGCAGTACTGATTCGCCCAACTTTGGCAGCGATTTTTTCTAACAACTGGGTGCCCTCCGCTCCTAATTTAATAGCCTTCCAAACACTTTTAAGAGCACTTCCACTTACAAAAGGGATAGCAACTCCTACAATAGCAAAACCCTTATCAATACCAGTGGCGGGCGTCCCATCAATATTTATCGCATTATTGCTTCCTCTGGTTCCCATTGTGGCTAGTACTGCAGCATCATTAGCATCAGTCGCCGACAAGTACTTGAGCAGTGCTTGCTTTGCAGCTTGCCTATTTTCCTTTTTTGAATAATCAGTCGGATTCTTAGAGTCTATTATATAAAGAGGTTCTAATCCATCTAAATCTATTGCAACAGTAGGTTCGTTTCCTGCAAATTGATAGGGTGTATAATACGGGAATTTCTCTGCCAATCTATCAACACAAAAGAATCGACCTAATTGATTATCGTAAAAACGATTTTTATAATCATACCAATTTAAACCGCTACCATCGCTAAACTCATTCTTTTGCTCTTCATAGCCATTAAACTTTATCCTATTCCTAACTACACTTGAATTCTGATAGCTTATCCCCTTCATGGAGAGCCCGAACGGATAATAATGCGTCTCCTCCAATAAGTTCCCGCTCTCATCGATCATCATCCGTACATTCCCCAGGTGGTCTTTAAGGAAATAGTCATATACAAAACTGCTCCCATTGGGTCGGATACGGCCCTCCTCCATAGCTATATGCTGCAAGACATCATTTTCAAAGATCAAACCGTCCAGGTAAGTCGTTACTTTCTGCGGCTGGCCGGTCTCGTTTACCGTTTTGCTTAGCTTAGTACCCGCCGCATCATACTGATAGCTGATCGTACCCTTGCCGGTCACACTGACTTGCTTCGGTAAATTTAAGATATTATAGCTGATTATATTGGAGTCGTTCTCACTGAGAAGGCTCCCATTTTCATTCCATCTCAGCGATACTGACAACAACAATACCAGTAACAGAATAGCACAGGTCAGCCATGCACAGTCATCGGCTACTGACCTGAGCTAGAGGGGTATTAATTGAGTCAGGCGTCATCTCTCAGTCTTTCTCTAGCTTTGGCAAGTATTTCCAAATAGTCCGGATTAAGTATCTCGGTAACATTTTTTTCTAAAAGTGCTTCTAAATTCCAAAGAGCTCTCTTTTCGGATTGATCTTCAAAAAGTCCACTATGCTCTTCTTGATTGAAGTTAATTAGCCATTCCAACAAAACTATTGCCTCGTCATTACTCAACTGAAGTGACACAATTCGTTCGTTATTTCTATTATTTTCCATATTTATTAAACTTCCTCGTGTTAAAACATTATTTAATTGTGCAGGGTTTAATTTCCAGCCACTAATTGTATGTCTTCAAAGAAAAGTTTACCGGTATAGCATAAATTTTAAAGGAGACTTACAGGCATGAGATTGAAGTTAAAGAATAAAAATTAAGCTGTTTTTGTTTTTTGCTGTTGAAAAAGAAAATACCTGTTTTTTAATGACTGTTCCTTGATGATTTTTCGTTGCTGAAGGATCTGATCGCCCCGGCCCAAATAAACGTCCTCCGGTGTCAGGTTATTCAGTGATTCATGATAACGCTGCTTGTTGTAGAACCGCACAAATTCCTCGATGGCTGCTATCAGATGTTCAGGCAGAAAATAGTGCTCGAGTTTAACCACATTCTTCATGGTTCTGTGATAGCGTTCTATTTTGCCTTGCGTTTGCGGATGAGCAGGCGCGCCATGAATGTGTTTCATTTTTACTTCTTCCTGCATAAAAGACTTTAGTTCACCAGCGATATAACAACTGCCGTTATCGCTCAGGAGCTTCGGCCGCTGCCCCTCTTTGAGGTTCGCCTTTCCCATGGCCCGGAGCACCGTTCTTTTCACGTCTTCGGCCTGCATGGTAGTGCACAGCTCCCAGTGGATAATATAACGGCTATAATCGTCTAAAACCGTGCTCAGGTAATACCAACCCCAGCCTTTGACTTTGAAGTATGTAAAATCAGTCTGCCACATTTCATTCGGAAACAAGGTTTTCTTGTTAAATTCATCTGCCGCCTGCATCACGATGTGTGATGGAGCTGTAAGCAACCCTCTTTGCTTTAAAAGCCGGTACACGCTTGATTCTGAGACGAAAACACCCTGCTCATCGCTTAACCTGATAGCCAGTTCCCTGGGAGAGAATGTAGGGTGGTTCAATGCCAGTTCAATGATCAGGTTTTTCTGCTCTTGGGGTATTTGATTCCAACGGTGTTTGTTGCTGTTTGTACCCGCCCCAGGAGCGGTAAAGCCACCTGTCAGCCTATAACGATGATACCAGTTGTAGAACGTACGCTTATGGATGCCCAGTTCCTCCAAGGTGCGGTTGATACCCAAATCTGAACCTTACACCAGGCGGATGATCTCCAGTTTTTCTGCTGCTGTATATCTCATATACTTTCTATGCTTTTCGTTTACCCTAAATATTGCATAGTTTTTTTTAAGATATCAGTGCGCAGCATCAGATCGGCAAGCGCTTCCTTGAGCCTTGCATTTTCTTTACGAAGCTCCAGCACTTCATCCGAGGTAGCCTGACGTACTTCATCGCCCGATAACCTTTGCTTTCCAGCTTCAAAGAACTCTTTGTTCCACTTATAAAAAAGTGATTCTGCTATGCCATATTTACGGCATATCTCCCTGACAGATGTTTCTGCACGCATCCCTTCCACTACGATGGATATTTTTTGTTCTGTGCTGAACACCCGCCTTGTCTTACGACGGAGTTCTTTGATGTAATTTTCCGGGGTCTGTTTGACCTGTTTTTGACTTTCCATGATGAGATAAATTTACTAATCTCTCCTTAATTAATCTCCTTAACTAATCTCTCTAAACGGTAAACTTTTTTGCTGACGATTTACACATTATGCGTCATTGATTGCATAATCATACAATCGTTTTACCTTTTCCTCCAAGGTTGGTTCATGCCCTAAACTCGCTGCCCAATCCTCTACAAATTCTTTTGCCAAAAAGACTTCGATTAGGTAATAATATTTTCTACCTTCTACCTCTTTAACTCCTTCGTCCCCTTCTTCTGCAAAGGAAAGTATAATATCAGAATTGGGATTCTCCCTATCTTCTTGAAAAATGATAGCCTCTTCGTCTATGTTTTCGATGTCTTTAATTAAATCAGTTAATTTCATATTTTACTACTTTTATTTTCCCCAAATTGAAAAACCACCTCTACCTCCTGGATGCAAAGTATTCCAAAAAGAACTGCCTAGTGTATGCTGTGTTTTTGGGACCAATTGCATTACTCCTGCATTTATATCGTGATGCCAAACCCAGCCTGTTGGAGACTTCCCTAATATACTTCCAACTGAAGAACGCGGAATATTTATTCCTAGTTGTGACATTGAAGAAGCAAACCTTGCATCAGTTGCCATTGTTGCACTAAACGCCTTATTTGCTTCAAGGAAGTGAGCACTTCGATACACCCCAGGATAAGAACTACTTGCTAACTTCATTTCAAAAGCAACAGAATACTGAGCGCCTGAACTTGCCCCCCCAGCGGCAACTATTACTTATCCTCTCTAAACCTTTTTGCAATGATTTTTATCTCACCTCCAGTTGAGTTCAAACTAAACTTATAACCTTTCAATTTCACATCATCAATTACTCCTTTCCACTTTGAGTAAAGGCTTTTTAAATCTTGGTCATTTTCTTCGAGTTCAGATGCGCTTAAAATAGTTTCATTTGCAACTATCCCAAAATTCAGATTCATAGAAGCCCAATAAACTTCTTCAAAAATAAAGTTGGCTTTCCCTTTTTCCTCTGGCCACTCGATGTCAAATATGATAACATCATTAACACCTGGGCTATTCCTATCAATTTGTATATTTTTTATTATGGCATCATGCCAGTAAAAATCATTAAAGTTCATTTTTATCATTTTTATAGTTTACCACCAAGGCCAACCTCCTATCAAATGTTTACCGCTACCATTTAGGTGGTAATGACTGAAGTTTGGACCTTTCATACCTGCCGGTGTTGCTGGGTCAATTCTTAGCTTTTCAACAAATTTTCCATTTTCTATTATTCCGTAGTTAGAACTTCGGAAAGGATTCTCTACAAATCCACTTGGGATTTTTGCTCCTTTAGGTAATACAACGCCTTCCTTAGTAACCAGAAAAACTTTACTTTCAGCTTGTGCTACCCCCTTAGTGGCAACTCTCTTTATTCATACATTTTCGCCGCTACTAAAATATTTGCAAACACTTTCCAATTCACATTTTGAGGTATAGGCAAATTATTATTTTGATAGTATCCATCCATATCTTCCGTCCAACTTGCAGCAGCTTCCAAATATGATTCAAGACTTTTATTTTCCCATTCATTAGGATTATTTCTTAAATCTTGAATTAGCAATTCAAGAAATGCGATAAAATCTTCTTTCGTATTTAAGTTCTCGACTTTTTTAATTAAATTTCCCATATTCAGTTGTTTTTATCTAACAGTAGCACCATTGCCGCCACCAAATTTTAACCAAATTGACTTACCACCATTTGTCGTAGTCATTTTCCACATTTGTCCACTTGGATTTGCCCATTGAATTGGGGCTTCTTGTAAACCAGATAGTCTAAATGCTGCCAATCTTCTATGGTCAAGTGTCCAAACTTTACCCGCTGCATCTTTCCATACATTCATTCTCAATACTTCTGGATTTAATGCTCCTGATTTTAATGCTTGCGCATTTCCTAAGACTGTAAATTCGCCAGTGGCATTTTTTATACTACTCTGCATGAAATGGATTTCATTTGAATTAAGTACCCCCTTAGCGGCTTTCCCTAATGTTGTTAGTCGCTATAAAATGTAACACCTGATAAATTCCTTCATAAGGTTGCCCTTTCTCCAATTTACAAATAAAATAATCCCCATTTTTCGTTTTTATTTTTAACCGGGTAAACTTTCGTTTATCGCTAATCCTATCATTCATTTCCTCTTGTAACGCTGGGCGCACTTCAATTATATCAGCAAGATATAAAAATATAGATTGTCCCTCATTACACATCAAAATTCTATTATTAGTAAGCAAAAACCAATTCAGCAAGTTTAAAAAGTAAATAAGCAATGGGGCTTCATTTTTTTCTAACTGAGCAAACAAACCATTATAATCTTTATTGTCCGCTTCTTTAATAATTTTAGTGGTTAAACCTTCACCTCCTTTTCTTTTGAAAATTGATATATATGTTGACGATTTATCAGTAGTATTCATAATAGATTTATTTTAAAGTTTTTGGAAAAACACTCCACTCCCTAATTGCTCAAAAGAGTAGCCAAAGCGCCTGGCTATGTTAGGATTAAGAAAGCCTTTATTAATAACAGATGAACCGTAAATAGATATTTTATTTGCACCGGTTCCTAAAGCTTCTCTTTCTAAACTTCCAACAAAAGACCTAAATCCCGATAAGCTCTTACTGCCCGAAGCCTCCAGCAAGAAAATGTTTCTATTAAATGTACTTCCTACTAACCCCTTTGTCCCATAAACGGAATAGCCTCCAACATTCTCTGCTCCTTTAAATAAGGCTTGTGAAAATGTTTCTTCGGTCAGGTTAACTAATGAGCCTCCCCCTTAGCGGCAATTATTCATCTAATCGTAAATACCCTCCCATTCTTTTGTTTCTGGATACTTATTTCTGTAATCAATCGTATTTGTGGCCAAATAATATTTTGACCATTGAGTAAGATATTCTTCCCCTGACCCCATTCTCCAGAACAAATCATACTGACTTATAGTTGGAAAAGCAATCCAAGGTGGGAAAACAATTAACTCATCATCTACTTGCTTCAACAACTCGTCCCTAATTTGCATTAGTAAAACTCCCAACTTATTTTTCCCCTTTCCATCTCCTCCGTCTCCCCAATAATTATCATTCTCGGTATGTTCAATAATTATACAATTTTTGGTCGATAATAAGTTGTGCATTAACTTAGGATGCTGTGTAAATTTACATTTTAGAGCCTTATACATAATATTCTCCTTTACCAACTCCCAATCTTCTCTAAGAATATTCTTTTTATCTCTTCCTTCGATTGCTGCTTGCATTGGCGATTCTATTAATTGAATCTTTTTCTTAATTTCCTTATCATTAAATTTACTCGCTTGAAAATAATGCTCAACTGTATTCCATTTTTCGTTGTCAATAAAAATGGAGTGTGGTGAAAAGTTTGAAAAATAGCCATAAGGCTCACTCACTTTATAAAATCTTATTTCTTCCATTTTATTTGATAATTTTAATTGCATTTTGTGGAATATGTCCGAAAATTGAAACCTCTTGTTGCCAGATAGAATAGTGATAGCCTGCTGATGACCCTGGTAAATTCATCCATCCCCTCTGCATAGAATTTGCTGAAATTTTAGATAAGTCAATTCTAATTAACCCATTTCCACTGGAAAAAGATCTAGCCACGTTTATATCGCTTGATGTAGCTATCCAAGGATTATTCAGAAATGATTTAGGACTTGACCCGTGAATTAAATGTTGTTCTAAAGTCCAAGATCCGCCTGGTGCATTTGCAAAAATCCCTTTACCAGCAGCTAAAGATTCAGCATTTGCACTTGTTAACGAGCGATATGCATAGTTTCCTCCCCCCTTAGCGGCTAAAGCAAGAGTAACTCTCTCTGTCAGACCAAGCAATGCCCCCAGCACAAACTCAATGGGATTGGAAGTAGGCTCAATAGCCTGGGAGCCAAATTTGGCTTTAAAAACTTTAAATCCCGGAATCCTGTCTGGAAAAAGCTCCGGATGAAAGCCCATCCCATTTTACCACCCTGATAGACAATAGTTCGTTGAAGTGCCGATAGATTTGAATACAATTGATACCACTTCCAACTTGTCGCTCTACTGACACCTAAGCCCTTAGCAGTCGGTTTCATGGTTCATACCGCTGATCACAATCTGACTAAGCAACCGCGAGCCTGGCAGAGAATCATCATTTGCCCCCGGTTTCCAAGAGCGCCACATAGCAACAACGGTAGAAAACAGATCCGATACTTTTCCTGAGTTAACACCACACCTTAAAAAAAACGATTCTTTAGCCTTTACGTATTGATGACAATATTTCCCTCGCTTTTTTCTGCCATTCATTTTTTATTGCATAAGGACAATTAAATGAGCCCAGCAACAATTTACCGTCAACGTCGGTTGCGAACATAAGATTATAAATCATTGTGTCTATGGCCTGACTCTCAAGTTCAAAGACCACATAATCTGAACCGTTTACGTTTTCAATCCAACTTCGCAAATTGACTGGTTTGGCTGACCGCAACTGTAGAGAGAGGGCGTCCTTTATCTCCTGTAAATCCCCCTGCTCCGCCGGTATTGTAGTGTATGTAAAGGCAATGTTTACATTTGCCCGGTCGTTGGTATATACCACATTAGGACGGTTACCGACATTTGGATACTTTACAGTTACTTTCTCTGCTGACATCTCGACAAATGAAGTCGGCACAGACACCTCAATTCTCCCACTGTATATAGACACCATACGATAAAACGGAGGCTCTTTTTTAACCTCCTGCAGTAATGCAGAAGCATTATTGAAACTATCTGATTGAGCCTGCTCCGTTGATTGAAGTACATTCACATGAACTATTCCATCTGCTTCCACACCCCCTCCTTGAACAGAATCACAGCTTGACAAAAATAGTCCGGCCAGCGAAAATGCTAATATCTTCTCTATCAAGTCCATTTAAACTACTATTAACGGTTCTTTATCATCAAAGATGCTCACCCCGGTAAATCCTAGAACTTCAATAGCATCCTTTAACCCCTCTGATATATAGATCTCGCCAACACGAGTCTTGAAATAATCTAGAGAACTGTCAAAATTTGAATTTAAAACCAATTTTTCAATTTTGGCACTCACTATGTAATTTTCTGAAAAGTCCTTTTCATCTTTATAATGAATATAATTTCGTTCCTTATCGAACAGGCTTTTTTTTGTATAAAATACGGACTCAGGAAAATTAATCACCTCATATCCCAGAAAGGGGCAGCAAAAAAGAAAGTATTTATCCGGAATAAGCATTCCTTCTTTAGAAAGGGTCACAGGATAGGTATAATATTTTTGTACTTTAAAACTCGCAAATACCTCTGCCAACCGCTCACTAATCATGAATGGACAAGTCATTAGAGCAGGGCTAAAATTCAAGAAGTCAGTTAACTTTGCTTTGGGTACTATGGTTGCCGTGCAATTTCTAACATCGAAGTTTGGCGCAGTCCTCTTTTCATTCCAATAACTTGCAAAAAAAAAGAAATTCTTTAGCTCTTCTGTAATAGGGTTATTTGCATCGAGCTCAACTTGTCCGCCCCCATCTGTAACCCCCACTATTTTAGGATCAGACACGGTTCTTAATAAATAGTACTTCATACTAAAATCCTAAACTTTTATAATAATCATTCATACGTTTATATCCTCCGTTTAAATAAATACTATTTATTTCCTGCCTAAGTTCATGTTGCAATTGCATAAGACTTTGTTTATTCAAATTATTATTTTGTATCAATTGTTCAACACCCTGCTTAACCCTCCTACTATATGCAGGGTGATTACCGTGGAAGGGCGTTGGCAATTTTTTCAAATTAATACCAGCGTCTTGAACCCACCCTGCACTACTCAGTACTTGCTCATACTCTCTATAAATTTTATTTGGTATTACATGATGTTTCTGAAATACCGCCTTTGCCCGCCTAAACATCTTGCCGCCCGTAGATACCGTTCCTATCAACGGCACGGCGGCCGCCAAACTAAGGCCAGCATTGACATAATCACCCCGCAAAGTATATATCCCGGCATTTAGCAAGTCTGCAGCCTCACCGACACCAGGTATCAAGCCTGCCACGTCCAACGCAGTTTGTGCAATATCCAAGGCAGAACTAAAAACTCTGGAAAACCAGGATTTACGCTTGCTTTTTACCATGACCTCTGGTAGCACCTTTGGATCGTTCTGCGATACTCTATCCAGAGGATTATCTTCCTCATCGTTGCCATTATTAGACGAGGTAAACAGAAGACTTCTCTTCAGCGCTTCAAAAGCCTCTGTAAATCCAGGATCTCCACTATTGAAGGTTATCGAGGACATACCATCTGGATCGATAAACCGGATTGGATTGCCAAACGCGTAATTATAGGGAGAAAACCGCCGCATCTCATCAGCCAATGGGTCGCCCACGTGCCATCTTCCAATTTGAGCATCGTAATAGCGGGCACCATAATCATACTGATCCAGACCTAAATCATTTTGCAACTCCTTACCATTGTACAGATAGTCATTCTGCAAACTGGCCGTTGCACTTTGAGAGGAAACTCCTTTCATTGTTAACCCAAGCGGATAGTAATGCGTCTCCTCTAACAGAGTTCCGTTTTCGTTTACTACCAACCGCACATTCCCCAAATGGTCCTTCAGGAAGTAATCTGCTGTAAATGAACTACCATCAGGCCGTAGCCGCCCCTCTTCCATGGCCACCTGTTGTAATACCTCATTTTCAAAGATCATGTCGCCCAGGTACTGTGTTGTCCTCGGCTGCTGGCCGTCCTCATTAACCGTTTTACTCAGCTTACCCTTGGATGCATCATACTTGTAGGTAATGGTACCCTTGCCTGGTATCGTTATTTGCTGCGGCAAATTTAAGATATTGTAGCTGATACTGCTAATATTCTTGTTCCCGTCCCTGGTCAGGTTACCATTAGCATCATAGTCGTAATCATCTCCGCTATTACCACCATCATTAAAATCTCCCAGTTGTTGGACTCTTGTATCTCCTGCAACATCTGTTACTTTGGCCAGCCTGTTTGATGCTTCATTATTCTTGTAATTATATGTAAGATCATCTATTTTTATAGACTGGTTTGTTCCCTGTAAGTACCCGTACTGTACCATTTTTTTAATGTTGCCATTAAAGTCATAGGCGGTGGTTGGGTTGATCCCGTCCCCCAGCTGCATATCATACTTAACACTCCCCGTCACGCCAATGCTTCCTGCCACAAAACTGCCACTACTGTATTGTCCAAAGTCAGCTTTTAGCAACCGGTTGGCCTTGTCGTAAACGAAGTTATACCTTCGGATCTCACCTGTACCGTTAGCGCCCCGTCCCCTCCAACTCATGCCGGCAATATTGCCATTGTACAACGCGCTGGAATAATTATTAATAGCTGCATTTCCCTGGCCGGTTTTATTATTATCCGTTCTGTCATAAGCCAGGTCAAAACCAAAAAATCCAGATGTAGCTGAAGTTCCTGCATTTACATAGTCCCGGTTCATTCCCAGCAGCCAGTCGCGTACATTATATTCAAATACCTGGGTTTCCAGGGCTGTACTGCCGTTAACGCCCAGCCTCTTAGCACTCAGATGCCCCAGCTCATTATATTCATTCTGCGCAATAACCTTGTCCCCGCTGGTTACAGTGTTCAGGTTATTGATTATATTTTTAGTCGTTTGTATCATCCGGCCCAGTGCATCATAACTGTTTTTGGTTACCGTGGTTATTGAAGCAGCAGTGCCACCCGGCTTGTTTTGCTCGCTTACAATTACCAGGGGCTGACCGCTCCAGCTGTACTGGGTGGTTACCATATCTATTCCCCCCATATGGTTCCTGCTTTTTACCTGTACAGGACGGTCTTCTTCATCATAAATCGTAACCGTTGTTGTAAACTGCTCCCCGGGCTCATTCAACAACCGCACCCTGCTGCCAGTTACTAGTCCACGGGTACGGGTATCCTGGGTATTTGCCTGTGCATAGGGGAACTGGCCCGTTGGGGCAAGTAAGTATCCATTATGACCGGTACTGTATGTACCACTGATACTGGCCAGGTCCGGGTAATTGGCCATCCAGCTGTAGCTATCATAAAAAGTTTCTGTTAATACCATTGGGGTAACCAACATTCCCGGGGTAGGGTACTGAATGGCACTATTATCCCCGGATAGGCTCATGGCTGCCGTCCAATGCGTATTGGGGCTATTGCTCTGAAGATTGACCATACCGGTTCTTACCGGGCGGTTCAGGTGATCATATTGAGTATAGCTCCAATTACCAGCGTTGCGCTGGTTTCCATCCTGGGTCATTACCAGCCGGTCGCGCACATCATATACCATTATAATCTCGGCGGCACCTGGAACCTTTTTCACAATCATCCGGCTATAATTATCATATTCATAGCGAAAACACTGTTCGTCCAGCAGGTCTGTGTTTAGCGACCAGGATCCCGTACTGTTCATTATTTTTGCTCCCTCCGGTTGTATCACACAGCGCAGGTTGCCTGGTTCATCATAAATATAGTAGGTACAAAGCCAGCCGCTATGCCCCCGGCCCCCACCATCATCTGCCGCAGCGAGCAGCAGCTGTACCTTCTTCAGCACTACCTGCCCTTTCTTATTCTTAAATTCTACAACCTGGTTTCCATGCTCATCCGTTATTACATTTTTATACAATGTACCAGCAGGATACATTCGCGAGTTCGTGTTGTAATAACTTCCGAAACCGCCCATTGTGTATGCATCCGTTACGTCCCATACTCTTACACTATCATGATCCGTATTGAACCAATATTTGGTTTTAATACCGTGCCGGTCCTGCTCGTTTGCCTGGACGGCTGTTCCGCCCCAATTTTTTCCCGGAGCGTAGGCTTCCAATAACCTGCTAAGGGGGGAGGTTTCAAAGAAGGATTGGCTGTAAAAAGTGTTCTCCCCCTGACCAGCCAAATGAGGCGCATTATTATAATAGCTCCCCTGATCGGCAACAGCACTGGATTTGTACGTACCGGCAACATCGGTACTGGCATAGGGTAGATATTTTTTGGACTCCCGGCCAAAAGCATCATATTCTACCGGCGTTACTAAATCCTTATAAGCGCTCGTGGATGTATTGAGCGAGCCCTGTTTTACCACCGTTTGATCCGGCCGTCCCAGGCCATCAAAATACTGCGTTACCTGGCTTACATCCTGTACGGATTTACCCGGGAGTTCACTGGAATTCGTAGTAGGATATTTTGGTTCCAAAACTTTGACAAAATTGCGGTCTTCCGCTGCCTGCTGGCCCCGGCTCCCAAGGCTTATTGCCAACAGGGTGAGTAATAATACAACGCGCATAATCATTTTTTTTAATGCTGATGCCCTTTATTTAATTTTTAATTTTGTTTCCCGTCTAAAAAGCCACTAATTCAACTCTCCAATACTGATCTCGTACTGACCTCCTGCTGCCAGCACAAGTTCATCGCCATTTTGAAGAAATGAATATTCAGCAGGTTTGCTCAGATCATAGAAGCTGTAGACCAAACATCCATTCGGACATTTATAATCCGCGCTTAACCGAACACTCGCTTTGTAAGTGCCAGCGGGGATATGAACCGTGTATTCCCCAGGCGTTGCGGTGTAGGGTCTGAACCTGTAGGAGGCAACCACGGCATCGTTTTTAATAAAGTCCATCATCATTGTTGAGGGTATAGCGCTGGGCGACACTATAGAATAACGTAGTTTAATAGCAGCCATCATATTCGTTCCGGGATTGTCGGGAGCACCATCCAATGACATGGTTTCCGCAGATGATCCGGCTACATAATCGACCCCTGGCTGGTCAAGCCCAACGTAGTTTCCACCTCTGATAATCATATTATAGAACAGCCAAAATCCCCCCGACTGCTCGTTGCGGGTACGCATAGCCGGCGCGTTTGCATATCCAGGCAGCGCTCCTAAAGCACTGTAATTACGCATGCGATAGCTGTACTGGTTCTGAATATTGCCATTGTGGTCTTTCTTTGCAGTTAGCCGGCCAATGGGATCATACTCATAATAAACCGTTTTTGAATTGGGAGCCGTCTGGCTGCTAATACCCACCAGCGGCCGATAAGTATAAACGTTCACAACGGCACCGGGTTCATTCAGTCCGGACAACAAGGTTCTCAGGCTTCCATCACTACCCGGATTTATAATTTGAGTATTGGACTTATACGAAGACGGAATAGACGCATAAGTTCGCCCTTTTAATTCAGCCACCGGGTATAAGGAGTGATAACCCCAGAGATAGGAAGTGGTTAAACCATCTCTTCCTTTCAGTTCCAATACATTGCCATACGGGTCATATTCCTGGTAGCGAACATCCTCCCGAAGCTGGGCCCCGTTCACAGAGCTGCTGATACTAAGAGGCGCAGGCACACCCCAGCCCAGCGAAAAATCTTTATAATCCGTTTTGCGCCTGGCAATCTCTTTATTACCCAAAGTGATGTTCATCTCAATTTCTTCAATGGACGCAGTAACCATATTTCGGCGCACCATGGAATCATATACGGCGGTGCCGCCAAAATTATACGCATATTTAAGCTGCTTTTCCGTTTGCATTCCCTTACTGTCCGTTGTCGTTATTTTTGAGGGGTTCAGGTAGGGAAAATTGTCGTAATCATATTGGGTAATCGTTTTCAGACTGTCTGCATCGGCATAGGAGGTTTCGGTTACACTGCCGGGTAGCAGCCGGCCAACGGGTATTCCATATGCCCCCTCAATAAAATCAGGTCCGGGATTGTTCAGAGATGTCGAAAAGCTCAATGCAGGATTGTAGAGCGTGTACGCGCTTCCCTGAAAGGAGCCCTCAACAATGGGGTAGCTTACACGCAAAAAAGCATAGTTGACCCTCACCTGCTCTGGTTTCAGATAACGGGTATACTCAAATTCCTTTTTACGCACCAGCTGGTACAGCTGATCCACTTCATAGGATTTTGCATTGGTGTTGTACTTGTATTGCTTTATCGATTTTTGAGCGCCCATTAACCCGTCTGTTCTTTGAACGTTTATATTCGTACCCTCTATCCGGTTATAGGCATGCAGCGGCGCTTCATAGTCATAAAATTGTTCCGGCGGATAATACTCATACACTGATTTGCCCGTCTTTTTGCCCAGGTCCTGGTTATACTCCGTTATTTTTTCATAATAAATGGGTGCGCCATTGCTATAGGTATAATCCAACGCCGAAGCGGGCTGATAGGTTGTCTTTGTTTCCAGCGCATAAACATCCAAACATTCTTTATTATAGCAGGTCACGTTGGGGTTTCCAACCTTCAGATAAGCAATCTGCTGCTCGTAGCCGGCAGCGCCATAATAAAACTTACCATCCTCCTTTACCCGGGCCGGTTTATTGATCAATTTGCCGCTTCCCTCTTCCAATGGGCCATACTGATAATATTTTTGGCCGGCAAATGTTCCATCTTCCTTAAAGCTACTGATACTTCGGATGCGTAGTCCGCCACATAGCTGAGGCAGGGCATTATGCGTTCCCATCCAGTAAAAATCTTCCATATAGCGGTTAGCTTCAAAATCAAAATCGGTATAGCCTCCCGTTGGATACACAATGCGTTTCAATAGGCCTCTTTTCATCGCAGGTTCATTCGGCGCCTCGGCCCAGTCATTACCCGTAACAGCAATGGGAATATCGGACGCGAAATCAGTACATCCACCCAGTATACTTCTGTAAAACCGATCCTGGTTGATCTTGATTGTTGGCAAGGACATTATATTGGCGGATGTGTTATTGGCATAGGCAATCTCCACGGTATTGTCGTTTGGGTAGCCCCAGGCATCATGCCCCTTCAAATGGTTACCAAAGCAATACTTTGATTCATATCCTAACGCGTACCGCTCAAAAGTTTCCGTACCGCTTCTGATGTGCAGCGAATCCAAATACCGGGTGCCCTGAAAATTCAGACCGTTATAATTTTTTGCTTCCTGCTTATAAACAGGCTCAGTGTAGGACTGAAAAAAATACGCCGTCTTAAGTTCCTGGCCAGAAGGACCCAATACCCGGATATAGTTCAACTGATCAGTGCCATTAAACTGCACCTTCCCTCCGCGAAAACTAATCTCTGAAACGGAAAGTCCATGTACGTTTTGTAAGGATGCATTTGTTACGTTAGTTCGTTCATATACCGCATCCACCACGTTTCCTGTATTATCCAGATAGGGTATATGAAAATATGATGTTCCGCTATTTCCATAAACCACCATGTATTTCGGAGACGACAATTCATAAAACGCGGGAAGTGAACTATAATTCGTGTACCCGCTCAATGGATAGTCGCTGGATCTATAATAATGATACATCGTGCAGGGGCTCTCATTATTATAATATTCTATATAGTCGTTATAAGTAGCATAAGTCACCATCGTCTTGGGCGTATAGCTAAACGAAATTTCCTCAATGCCCTGGGCACTAAAGATGCTTTTGCATTTCCAGGCAGAGGTAACACATGCCGGGCAGGACCCGCTTGCATCGGCACCGGAAATCTCCATCCCACCTGCCAATGCCTGGCTCACACTCCCCGTACCGGGAGTGCCAAAATAATAGGTTGTACCATCCGTATCCGTAATGATAAACTGGCCGTTATTGAATTGTATTTTTATATTATCAAACGGCACGGGCACAATGGTATACCCCGATCCCGCTATATTTTTTTGAAAATAAAAAGATCCCGACTTATTCAGCAATCTATAGTTAAACTTGTCCGGGCTCGCATCTTTTTCTCCGGTAGCCAGGTAATAGGATTCCTGGTAAGAATCGGAGTAGGCGCATCCGGGACAGAAGGAACCATTTCTATAATAAGTTTTCACAAGCGGGTTGTTCAGGTATCCTCCCTGAGAAAAATCATCTTTCCCGTTTATTGTTCGGGTAATCTGCAGGTCGCTGCTTAACGACCAGCCCAAGCCGGCCCGCGTTGCCTGTTCATTAATCCGAAATCCACCCGCATGGTATACCAGGTCAACCGGCAATTTTATGTTTCCGACATTAATTTCATAAAATGGTATGCGAATATCCGGGACCCCAGTATTATAATCTACAGGATAGTTAACCATTTTAGTAAGTGCCGCGGCCTCCGGCGTTACAGGGGTAAGCTTTGTTTCCTGGGTATAGCCACTAAAGCAGGCAAAGAATACAAGAATGTTTACAACTAGAAAAAATCGGATGCTCATAGCTTTTAATTTTCAGTACTTATCATTTTTAATGCAACGGAATAACACCCTTCATAATCGAAAGCTGCGCAAACATCTTCCATCCGGTAACCGCATCAATTGCGGCTCCGCCCTGGCTTATTATCAGCTGCGCTCTTATGGGATCGAAAGCATTTATGAAATCACATGGATCATCGGGGCTATTCTAAATAACATATCTGTAAATCAAAATTACATGCATGCAACCATGCAAACAATACGTACAAATACGTATTTTTTAAGATTGGATCCTGTAAATAAATAATGGATCATTCCCCATTGTTACCTTTATGCACAACTCAAACATTCACGCATTATGAATCGCCTGCTGCTGATCCTGCCGTTTCTTTTCCTCACAGCCTGTGCCCCTGCCCAATACTACAATGGACAGGTACGGATCGATTCGCCCGACGGGTCTTTCATCTTCCAGGTTACAGATGCCGCGCCCCGCCTGCATTCCAGCCATTTTTATACCTGGTTTAAATCCGGGCATATCTACACTACCGAGGGCAGCTACTATGGCAGGCTGCTGCACGGTTATTTTAAAGTAGTGGATCATGAACGCCGCCTGGTGGAAGAAGGCTGGTATAAGCGGGGAGCAAAAAAAGGGCGCTGGCGTACCTGGCATCCGAACGGGATGCTTCAATCCCTAACCCGCAAACGATTTTGGGACGGGGCGCTGTATATAAAAACCTATGATGCCGACGGGCGGCTTTTGAAAAAAGGTTTTGAAAAGAACCATCTGTTCTCCGGGCAACAGCTAACTATGGTAAACGACAGCGCCGTTGTGATTACTTATAAAAAGGGGGTTCGCCAGCCCTCAAAAAAATAACTATTTTTGATCCGTACCATTTTATATCGAAAGCTGCCGGCCGGTTCACTGATCGCGACCCTGGTCCTCTCCCTGGTCCTTTTTATTACCTGTGGCATGCTGCTCCTGTCGCTCTATCATTTTAAATATTTTTCAATAAAGGACCAGCTGGATCAGCGGCTGGCAGATGATCTGCAATCCGGCATGGAGCGGGTATTGGCAACGGAACTTTCCGCCACCACACAGGGGCCGGACAGCGCGCTGCTGTTTGAAGACCAAACAGATTCCCTGTACTGCAGGAATGAGCTCTGGGGCTGCTTCCCGGTGTCCGGGATTAAAGTAACCTATAAAGGACGCATGAAAGCCGCTGCGTTTTTATATGGCGCCGGGCAATTCCGCTACGGGGATGCCAGCCTCTATCTTGCCGACCATGACCGTCCCCTGTCGGTGACCGGCGATACCTATATCGAAGGCAGGGCATACCTGCCAAAATCCGGGATAAGAAGCGGCTTCTTCCAGGATAAAGGCTTCTTCCGCAAAAACCTTGTTGAGGGGATTACAGACACCAGCAGCAAACAACTCCCTCCCCTGGCTGCCATCTTCCGCAAACAGCTGCGCAGCCTGGCCAGCCGGGTCGGAGACACGCTGCGGGCGGGTTCCGCCGATGGTGCAGACTCCCTGACGCAGTCCTTTTATGATGCAGCCCGGCAGATCATCCTGCCCCGGAACGGACAGCTGAAGCACCGCTGGCTGAAGGGCAAGCTGATCGTCTTGTCCGACTCTGTGATCGATGTACCTTCCACTGCATTCCTCGAAGATGTGATCCTGGTGGCTCCTTTTATCCATTTTGCCCAGGGCTTTAAAGGAGCCGTACAGGCCATTGCCCTGGACAGCATCACCGCGGAAAACGGCTGCACCTTTGAATACCCCACGGCGCTGGCAGGCATCGGCCGCAGCAATGCCATCGGCAATACCGGCGCTGCCGTAACCCTACATGAAGGAACAGTGCTGCACGGGATGATCCTGGCCCTTACTGAAAATGACCGGACCAATATCAGGCCTGTGGTAAAGATCAAACCCGGGGCCACGGTAAGGGGAATGGTATATAATGAAGGCTATACCTACCTCAACGGGCGGATAGAGGGCGCAGTATTTACCCATTTTTTCTTTGAACAACGTGGTCCTATGAGCATGGAGAATATCCTTATCGATGCCTCCATTACGCCTTCCCGCTGGTTTCAGCAGGCGGGTTATTTTTCCCTGTTCACCGGCAGCAGCCGTCAAACCATCTTAAAATGGCTCCGGTAAAAAATAATATTTATCAGAAAACACTCAGGGCCTTCTCCCTGATAGAATCCGTCGTAGCACTGGTGCTCATCCTGCTGGTATTCTTTATCAGCATTCATTTTTTTGTATCTGTGAAGCAATCAGGATTCAGCATGCAGCGTATGAACGCAGCCGGGGCCCTTGATGATTATATACAAAACTCCCTCAGCCGGCAGGACTTCAGCATTCAAAAAGAGGTCATCAATAACTGGGCGGTCAGCCGGGAGGCCAGCCCGGATACAAGGGAGCCCGCCCTTTTACAGGTACGCTTTACCGTTTACAAAAAAGACAGCCTGGCAGCCCCGCTTTTAACCCGCGTCCTCCTTGTTCGCTCCCCTGCACCTTCTGAACCACCAGCCCATGCACTGCCTTAAAAAAATATACAAGCGAAAGATCCCGGCCTTCACCCTCCCGGAGCTGGTGGTTGGACTGCTCCTGATGGCCATCCTCTTTGGTGTGATTGCCACCGTGTACATGATCCTGGCCCGTCAGTCTGCACATTACTTTACTACCCATCGTTTTTTTACCGGTTATTATCTCACTAAAAAACAATTACAGCAGGATTTTGAAAAGGCCCGCAGTATCCGGCTGGATGCGGAGCACCACCAGCTCATCCTCCGGGAAGAAAAGGGAGTGGCATTAAAGACCATCACCTACCGGTTAGATACGGCATTTATAGTGCGCAGCGACGGGGACCGGTCCGATACCCTCTATCCCGGTGCCCGGATCGCCGCCCAACGCTACCTGAATGACAGTACGCCCCTGCTCGTTTCCATAAAATTGCAACACCGTTACGGCACACAATATTTTCATACCTCTCTCGGGAAACACTATGCGCAGGCAGATCTTCTTAACGATTCAACAACAACGGAACCATGAACAGGAAACCCTCCATCGATATCCATACGCTGAAAAAGCAGCATACACAGGCGGCGCCACCGGGCAACCAGGCGCACCCCTTAATGAAACAGCTTGAAGCACTGCTGACCCGCGAGTTTTCCCTGTTTGGCAAGCCCTTTCCTGATAAGATCAAGGAGTCCTTCTACCTGGAGCTGGGCAGCCTGATGGATGCCGGGTTGGATATCCGTACCGCCCTGCAGCTGATCCGGGATGAACAGACCAAAAAAGCACCCAGGGCCATCCTCAGCGCCGTTCTCGAAAAAGTGATCAATGGCAGCAGCCTTTCCACCGCGCTGCGCGAAAATAAAAGCTTTACGCCCTATGAATATTTTACCATCGAGATCGGTGAAGAAACCGGCAAACTGAATACCGTGCTGCAGCAGCTTTCCGTTTACTATCAATCAAAGATCCGGCAGCGCCGGCAGATCATCGGGGCACTCACCTACCCCATCATTGTATTGTCCGTGGCGTTCTGTTCCGTGTTCTTTATGATGAATTACGTGGTGCCGATGTTTGCCGATGTGTTCCGGCGCTTTGGCGGCAACCTCCCCTTTCTGACGCGACAGGTATTGCTCCTTTCTCATTTTATGCAGGCCGCTGCCGGCAAACTCTTCCTGTTGCTGCTGACCGCTATTGTTTTTATCAGCATCAGCCGCAGCAAACCCTGGTATAAAAAGTATAAAGACCTCCTGCTGCAAAAGATGCCGGTGATAAAAAATATCGTTTCCAAAATATACCTGGCCCGATTTGCCTCTACCATGCAGTTGTTGCTGGGAGCCCGGGTACCGCTGGTGCAGGCCCTGGGTTTAAGCAAACAGGTAATGGGGTTTTACCCGCTCGAAACTGCACTGGAGCAAATGGAACAGGATATCCTGAAGGGCCTTCCCCTGCATGAAAGCATGAGCAGTAAAAACATATTCCCTTCCAAAATGGTGGCGCTGGTAAAAGTAGGCGAGGAAGTAAATGAACTGGAGCTGTTCTTTAAAAACCTCTCCGACCGGTACAGCGGGGACCTGGACTATCAGACCACCCAGCTCAGCAAATTTATTGAGCCCGTTATCATTATTGTACTGGGACTGGTGGTGGGCGTTGTACTCATTGCCATGTACCTGCCGATGTTCAACATGGGTAATACGATCCGATAATGACGCCGGGATGCAGCAACTCCCGTGTGGCTGATATTTAAAAGGAACCTCTGTTTCCACAACCAGCGGCATCTGAAATGGTAATTAACAGTACGCTCCCGGAAAGCGATACGGTTTTCAAGGCAACTGATCACCGCCCGGGATTTACATTTACCCACAAGGAAACAGTCAGCGGGCATGATGCCACTACCAAAGATATGCTATACTATGTTTCAGGACCTCAATAAATACCGCTTAGCCCAACGGTGTTTCCCGGGTTATTTTCTCCGGATTTGATAAACTTTAGTAATTCTGTTTATCTTTAGTAAAAACTCGGCTAACGTCCATCTATTGTCGCGCTCCTGTAGATCAACAGGACGTTATTGCCAAGTAACCGGGGGCAGGCTTATAACAATCAAACAGTAACAATTTTTAAATTCAAAACACATGAAAAACACCATTGGGACAGCATTAATTTCAGCCGCTTTATTATTCATCGTTAATTAAGGAAAGCAACGCTTTTAAAAGAGCCTTACCGGCTAAAATAAAGGAACAACCATAATGACGAAAATATATGTAATGGGGGCAATGATCTTATCTGTTGCGGCGTGCAAGAACAGGGAATATATCCTGGTTGAACCCGTTAAAGGAAAAGTAGTATCATTGAAAGATAGCACCCCCTTAGCGGGAGCAGAAATTTATACAGATAGGGATGCGTTTAATGCTTTTGATACCCTCAACACAAAAAAGGATGGCAACTTTTTTATTGAAAAATCAGCCGTAACCAATTATAAGGACAGGCACCTGCAAAGAGCCGTATCCTATAACCTTTTCATAGAAAAAAAAGGGTACAAAAAGGTTGTAATTGATATAAGGAACTTTAGAAAACATACTGGGCTTACAGCAAAGGACACCATTGATCTTGGGTTTATTTACCTGGACATGGTCCGTAATACAGTTGAAAATAATACAAGCAGTCATGCAGATACCAACTGGGCAGGCCACTACACCTGCAATTTTTTAAGATTAAAAGAGGAATACGCCGACCTCCGTGCCTGGGGAATGATTTATCTGGATATTGACGAAAACGGCGCCCGCTTCCATCTTGACACGTATGCGGAGGATATTAAAAAGAAGCTGACAATTGTGCACAAAAATACGAAGGAAATACAATTGGCTGCTGCTGACAATAAAGATCGGGTACTTACCCTACGACTGGATAAAAACAAATATCAATTATCAGGTAATTTAATGGCCCAGCTTGTAGGCATAAAAGAGACTTATGAGCTCGTAAAAGAATGATTTTTAAATTTGAAAGAAAGACTGATCTCGCATTTTAAAGCAAAGCGTATGAATAGGCTGATGAACAATATTGTGCTGCTGAAGGTTTTCATACTGCTATCTTTTGGCTGTAAAGCGCAAACAATACAAAGCAGGAATAAAGAACTTGCAGGAATGGTATATGCTCTTGACACCCTGCTCGCAGGAAAGGGTCACAACGAACAAATACAGGCGGTAAGGATAGATGATACCCGGGGCGATACCCTGCTCGTGAAGTATAAGATTGGGAGGGAGTCCTTCCTGGATGCAGATTTTGTATGGGACATGACGGATCAAACTTATCGTTCGCTGCATCCGTTAACTTACGGGAGTCACGCCCAATACAGGTCTCAGGCAATCCTGCGGGTTGGGGTTAGTCGCCTCCATCTGCAACTGGGTAATGACAAACATAAGCTCCTCTTCAGAAAGAGCTATAAAAAATCGGTAAATACAAAAACGCACAGAGATCCTTACTATGCCGAAGACGGGTTTTCACTGGAGCCATAATTGACAATTAGTATATAAAAACATGGGAAAAACAACAATTATCCTATTACTTCTAGCTTTGTCCTGTACAGATAATGCAGATTCAAAATCATCAGTAACCAACAATGATACTGTTGCCCGAAAAGCGGTTATAAAAGACGAAAATACATTTAAGACCTGCGAAGAATTTATTACTGCACTCGTAAAATCGAGTAACGCCGCTGCGTTCAAACATTTTAACGCTGCTCTTGTATACGCCCGCATAGACAATATGGCCGCTGACAAAGCAATAATTAAACTGTATGTAAATGACCGCTCAGATAGATCGGGAAAAGAGCGAGCGGCAGAAAACCCGGTAGGCTGGTTAGCATTTCATTGGAAAACCGGCCAGCTTATGGATATTACAAACGATCCCGGGAATCCTGTTCACTTACGGTACGACAGATCGATTCTCCCGGGAACTGATCTTTCCAAATGGTGCAGTTCAGCGGCTCCTGTTACCACACCCGGTACAGATAATGTGCCGGGAGATGTAATGATAACAGATGACATTAGATTTAATGGCCAGCTGAAAAGATTTTTTTCCCTCAGCGATTTTGGAAAAGTTTTCGGCAAAGCCGATAGTATAAAACTAATGACCGAAGAAGCTCCCTGCTCCTATATTTTTGAAAATCCCGATGGCAGTAAAGATGCAGATGACAGGTATTTGTATAAGAATGGTTCGCGTTTTGAAAACAACAAACAACAGGTAGCCGTCGATGAGTTTTGGTTTACCAATGGAAATTATATTACCTACAAGGGCCGAAAGATAGACGGGAATACTCCTTTACAGGAAATACAACAGCTATTTCCCACCGCCATAAGCGGCAGGATGAACCTGGGCAAAGAAGGTAAACTTTGGGTCATACAATTAAAAGAAGATAATGAGGGGGTATCGGACGGGCATATCAAAATATTCTTCAAAAACGGTAAAGTCTATTATATGCACTGGTGGTTCCCGTGCTGAGTAAAATTCATTTCGATATATGAGAACAGCTATTTTAAAATTACAAAAAATCGGCCAAATGCCCGGCGAATCACTTGCTGATGACGAGCGGACAGATCTGCTGGTTGAGCAGTATGATGAGCTGCTTTCCGGCATTGAAAAGCCGATAACGCCTGAAGAGGGAGAAGTTTTGATTAGGTTGTTTCCGCAAACAGCTTTTTATGATTTGCAGTGGGATTTGCTGCAACTTGTAGAAAGTCTTTACGGAAAGATCAATAACGAAGAATACTTTTTATTAATTCAGCAATGCCCAAGTACGGAATGGAGAGCAGCGCTGAGCTCAAGGTATGAAAACGCACAAAAGAAGCATTAGATCTATTCCTGTAACATTAATGCCTGGCAATGAAAAAAAAGAAAATTGAACAAATAACTGAAAAGTTAATTGATGAGGATATTTTTGATACAGATGGCACACTTACGCAAGAAGAGCTGGATTTTTTAAAAACAAACCCGGCATTATTGGCAAAACTGACCGACACCAATTACATCAAAAAGAAATACATACTGATTCTTTTTTTATCAGTGTATTCATGGCTGCTGCGGCCAAAACTATTGAATATACAGCAGTTCTGGCAAACCACGATATACTGGACAATTTGCTTACTGAAGTACAATTTTCCATTTCGATGGAAATGCTTGGCGCCAGTATTATTGCCTATTTTTTAGAAATCCTATTGGAATCACGTATGAGAAAAAACCGGCTATTATTACGGCAATTGACCGCAGAAAAAGCAAGCAGCAAAGAAGAAAAAAAAGAAATAGCTAACGATGATTCGTGCGGGCACGATACGAAAATACGCAAATGAAAAAGTCAGGTAGCAATACAAGAGGTTATAAAATTTAAAAACTATATGGAAAAAATAACAATGCCAATCCATACTATTGGCGAATCCAACTGGATAGAGAAGCTTACTGCTTTTTTAGAAAATTATGATGTAGGTGTCTTGGGCTTAGATGCGTTTGATAACGATTTTAATCTGTCCAAAACAGTCGTTGATTACTACACCTATTTTGGAGGTATAGACAGCAGCGACTTTATGTACAATCTGTACAGGCCGGAACAGTTTATTCAATTATCGCAATCAACCTGGAGCTTTGTGAAAGAGCATTTTACGGATCAGGAGCCTGAACCCTTTATTGTTTTTGCCGAAAGCCCGGGCAACGATCCGGTTTGTTTTAATAAGGATGATTTTTCTGCCTGGCTATTCAGTCACGATCCTTTAAAAAAGGCAAAGGTATTTGAAGATTTTAACCAATACCTGCAATATGAAATAATAGAGCTGCAGAAACTAATGGGTGATGTGGAGTTTGCCAATGCAGGGGAAGAACTGGAATATCATAAAAAATATTTAGGAGGAAAAGACATTGATTACCACTTTAGGGAAATGAAATTTTTGTAAACCGCTGCCGTTCGTATAGACACCCCTCAGCCTGGATATTTTTTGCAGACATTAAACAAAAATGAATGAAAATATATAATAGTGAACCGGATGGAAATGAGATGGCCAAACTGGAGCCGGCCAGATATTTTAACCTGGCGATCGAACAGATCGAAAAAATAACGGAGTGGATGAAAACCTCACAGGACAATGTGCAGCCTTTACTGGTGCATCTGGATATATTTGTTTACCTGAGTAAAAAATACCCTGAAATAGCATCTCGCCGTGCAGCTAAACTAAATATTCAGCAGATAGAATCCGTTTTTAATGATTGGTTCGAGCGAAATCAAAAGAAGGTAACGGCCAAATACCGGGATGGAATTAAAGAATCGGCCAGTCAACTATTTAAAGCTTTAAAATCATTAAAATAGAAACGATGAATTTTGCGAACAATATTTTTCCCTTCTTTTGGGTCGAGCATCAAAAGCAATTTTCCGTTTGTTTGAATGCCGGGGATTATAAATCTGAAATTTTTCAGACAAGAGCGGAAGAAGGATTTGAGGGTAATGGATACGATTGGGCTTCATTGGCAAAAGTATTTGTAGAAGAGCAAGAACCTGAATTGACAGATATCATTAAGTTCGACCCTGAAGCAGGAATGTTTTGCGCCTATTCTTCCAATGCCGATGCGTTAAAAACATTTATCCTCGCATTTAAAGAAGCCTGCGAAAACGAAACGTTGATACAGGATTTATTTTCACGGGCAGAATTAGACTAATGCAAAGAAAAAGAGATTAAAATACTTTTATGGAAGAAAAGGAGATTGAAAAAATAGCTGTAAACAAAATCATTGAGTTTGCCAAAACGCAACCCGGCAAAGTTTGGCATCAAATGATGATGGATTGGAATTGGGATAATTATATGTCGTTTATTCATTGGCTAATTGAAAACCCGAATACCGATAAAGCCACTATCCTGATGATTTACTGGAAGTCAAATCCCGGGACGGATTTTTCCGGCAAAACCTTGTTGGAAGAAAATTATAGCAAAGGATATTATTCGCAACAATTATTTGCTTTTGATCCCGAAAACGATGAAGGCGATGATTGGACGGCTTATGTTTCTGTTGAATCAAAAAAACGGATACCTCCAATGATGTTTCAAAAATTTCCGGGTGAAAATGTTCCGTATCCTGAAAAATTTATTGAAGGTATGCCCGAAAATTTATTTGCTGAAATTGAAAATCTTTATGATTAGTGATATACCTGATAAAAACATTGTGCGATAAAAATGAAAGACATTTACAAATTTCACGAAATACTCAATGACCTGATGGACTATTTCATTCTGGGCGACCCGGATTGTTTGCTGCGTTATAAACAAGACAACAATCTACCAGATGATTTACTGACTGAGTTTACAACAAACGAAACAGGCGATAAAGTTGTTGAAGATGGCATTATTGTTCCGCTTGCCGGGGTAGAAAACTACCCTTATACGATCTATTTTAATCTTTCCGGTACCACACCGGAATTATTAAAAGAGGAGAATGAATTACAGGTTCAACAAGAGGGCTATTGTCTGAAAGTTGAACATGAAGCCATATACCTGTTTACCATGCCCTATTTGAGAAAGTTTACGGAGGACAGGGTTGAAGATTTGAAGCAATTCAGAACGGCAACAATCAAACTGGCAAATGGGTGGTATTCGGTTTCTGTATTGGGCGGCCTCACCGTTCAGCCATCCGGGCTTGAACCGACATTTGAATTTGTAATCAAACCAAGCATCGACAAACCAGAATCTAAAGCGAACATTGCCTATTCCTATAAAATTAAGGAATGAAGGAATTCGTTGCTATCATATTTTGTATCTCTCTTTTTGCTCAGTGCAAGCCGGCAAAAGAACAGCCTTATGTCTTACTGGCTGAATTTCCTCCCTTCATTATAAAAAATGCGCAGGAGGCCGAAATAAAACAAATTTCTGTTTACTTAAAAAGAAATAACACCGTTATTGATACCGGGAAATTCTTTCTTTATGCGATAAGTGGGAACAATGTTGACGTTCAGTTTAAACTCAATAAAACAGACAGATTGTATCGCCTTTTCTGTTGAGAATTTGAATGAAGTTCATACGCCACAATTTTTAAACTGAATTCATCAAGCCTTCATTACTGTATTCAAAAAAAGTAAAATCGCGCAACACTGAGGTATGTAGTCTTTACCCATTATGTTTTTCACCAGATAGGGTAAAGAGTCAAAAAGGGTATTTGCTCCTGTAGGTATTGGGAGCTGAGGTTTGGCTGTGATTTATTAAAATTCTTTGAACTAAAAAGTGCAGCAAAAATGGCGCTGATGATGGATGGAAACTGCTTGTCATACCGCTTGTCATTTGATTGTCAAAAACAGCGGTAGAAAGCGTAAAAAAGTGTCAAAATCTGACAAGCACAAAATAAAATAACCTTGCAAATCAAAGACTTACAAAGCTATTTTGTACCCGGGACTGGATTCAAACCAATCCTGATTATCAATACGTTATAAGCCTTGTTTGTCAAATACTTGTCAACCTAAACGCCTACTGCCAGCTAATTGCGAAGATAAATCAACTTTAATACAAGACATCTTGCAAAGTGCATCAGATCCTGATTACAATTCATGGTTGGAGCAAACTGATGAAAGTAAACAAATTTGTTTACCTCTATAGTTATCCTTAACTTTGAAAAAAGCAAAAATCATGCTACCCGAAATCTCAAAAATAAAAGGTGTTCACCCAGGCGCGCTTCTGAAAAGAGAGTTGAAAACCCTGGGTATAGGGGGTACAGAGCTGGCAGAAAAAATAGACGAACACAAGCAGACTATCAGCGCGATTTTGAATGAAAGAAGAGGCATTACCCCTTCCCTATCCATAAAGTTGGCAAAACAGTTTAATATAGCTGATGATTATTTTATGATGCTCCAAGCCGGATACGAAGTAAGGAAAGCAGCAGAAGAAGAGAAAAAAGCAACTCCCGATTTAACCCGGTTCAGAAAAGTCCTTTTTTGGGATACCGATATCCAGAAACTTAATTGGCAAAAAAACAGGCGGGCTATCATTAAAAGAATACTGGAACGTGGCAACAAGAAGGAAATTGAAACAATGATCGCCTTCTACAGTAAAGACGCAGTGGCCAAAGAAATACGTTCCATCAAATATTCTTTCTTACCTTCTTTTCAAGAAAATACCAGAAAGTATCACCTGATAGCAGAACCGGCCTGATATGAAACTATTTCAAAATACAGTTTCCTCTTTACTTTGGGAATCTCTCAATAAGATAATGACTTTGGAGTCATTCAAGCATTTCAGACTGGTAGGAGGTACATCGCTTTCACTGCAATTCGGGCACAGAGAATCTGTAGACATAGACCTCTTTACGGATGAAACTTACGGGAGTATTGATTTTCTTTTAATTGAAAAAGAACTGAAAAATAATTTCACTTATGTTAAGGGCGATTTTAAGGCAGACAATGGCATGGGGGTACCTTGTTTTATTGGAAATAGTGAAAATGATGCTGTAAAACTTGATTTATTTTATACTGACCCTTTTGTTTTTCCTCTAGTGAAATATGATCATATCCGGCTGGCAGCACCTGAAGAAATAGCTGCTATGAAACTGGAAGTGGTTGGACGTGGTGGTAGGAAAAAGGATTTCTGGGATTTGCATGAGTTGCTAGATCGTTTCACATTAACAGAATTACTTAGCTTCTACTCCACTCGTTACCCTTTTAGTTATTCCGAAAATGAATTGTTGAAAAAGCTGGTTGACTTCTCAGAAACAGACAATGATTTCAATCCTAAATGTTATCGGCAAAAATATTGGGAATTGATTAGGCTGGATTTTGAGGAGTTGGTGCTCAAATATCAACCTTAATAGGTGTTGCAATTTAATTTGGAACGTAATGGAAGGCCATGATTCAGAAACGGGCTCCAACCAATCCGGATTATCAACACGTTATAAGCCCTGCCTGTCAAATACTTATCAACTTATAATTAGCCGCCATCAATTTTATTAAAATAAGAATAACCAGCGAAAAGTTGTTGCACCTTTGTTGGGGTTTGATGATAGGCAGCTAAAGCAACCGCCAAAGTATCTTCTACGTCATCAGGACTGTTGAATATTTTGTTGTGGAAGTATTTTCGTCTGATTTTTCTCCACAATAATTCTACAGGATTTAGTTCCGGGGAGTATGGCGGCAGGTTGTCAGGCAACCGAACATTTTTGCTGATATGCCCCCCTGCTTTATCTAACAGCATTACAATTCTGTAGTGTTGGTACTGGTTGGATAATTGCACTAAAAAGCTGTTCATGGCTTCCGTATTACAGCAAGGCGCTATCATGGAAAAGCAATCTCCTGTTTGTGGCGCTATTGCACTATAGACATAAATATATTCCCGTACCATTTGGCTGGCAACAGCAGGAACCATGTCCTTTTTTACCCGGCAATACATCTCTCTGCTTATCCTGCCAAAGCGGCCTTCATCTTCAAAAAATACAACAAGCGGTTTACTGTCCTGTACCTGGGCTACTTTCCACCGGAGGAAAGCCAAACGGCCGGGGAGTTTTTTTTAAACTCCTGCTGCTCAGCAATGTTCCTTTTAGGATGATGGGGGCGTGGCATTTTCTTTTTCCAGCCATTACGCTTAAGCAAATCCCATAAATAGTCATCAGAAACTTTTTTGCCCGTTTTAGACTCTACTATTGCCCTTATATCATTAGCTGCTTTTATTAACCCTTTTGCCGCTTTTTGTTCAATGGTCGTTAATAGTGCGGCTTCTTCTTCCTGGCTTAATAAAGACCGGCGCCGGCCTCCCCTCGGATTGTACTTTATACTGATGACACCAGACTTGTTATAGCCTTCCACTATCTTATAAATGCTCGGTCTGGATAAATTTACTAAGGGTGAAATAGTAGCTGCAGATCCGATCTTTCCCACCTGTATCAAGTACAAAATCTGCCAACGGCCAAATTCTGGTTTACCTGTTGCGGCAGACAGCCTTTCCTTTAATTGAACATCACTCAGATGACCTTCCAGCTTTAGTGTTCGCATGATCGTTCCTTTGGACTCAAAGACAAGAATTATTTGTTTTAATAATTTTGATAGCGGCGTATTATAATTTGTATGTTCATTTTTGAGATTTTTTTCTCGAAAATGAAGCATTTTAAGATGACAAAAGCAAAGATTTTTTGGCCGTGTGCCACGCAATGTGCCGTTTTATGAGCTCCAATTATTTAAATGTAATCAGGAAACTGCAGGTTATACCGCGTATCATTTGAGTATCAAAACCCGACAAGCACAAAATAAAATAGCTTTGCAAATCAATGACTTACAAAGCTATTTTGTGCCCGGGACTGGATTCGAACCAGCACATCCTTGCGAACGCTGCCACCTGAAGACAGTGCGTCTACCAATTTCGCCACCCGGGCATTTTTCAATTCAGAACTTCCGGCCAGAAAGTCTAAAGTATTTCTTTAAACAAACTCAAGCGGGGTGCAAATATAGGTGAAAAATCGAAATTTAAAGAAATAAATGCAGCAGTTTTTTTTTAAAAAAATCAACCGTGTTCTTCCCCTGTTTGGGAGACGCCGGCTGCCTTGACGGGGATCATCCGGAACATTAACCACCGTCATTGCGGCCACAGCATTTCCGGATGTACTTTGCAGGCTGAAACAGGAGCTGTGTCTGCCCCTGCCCAAACCGTTATTTTATGAAGAAGCTACTTTTTGTGTGCGACGAAGACCATTACCCGCAGGGAGGTTTTGAATGGATCCGACAACTGCATCAGCAGGAACCCTGTGTTATAAAAGGCCTGTTCTTTACTGCAGCGGCACATGACCCTGCCGCAGGTGCCGGTCGTTTCATCCGCCAATGCGGGGACAATGCCATCCAATGCTATACCGTTGAAAAAAGTCACGCGGAATGGCAAAAAACCTTCTGGGAGCAGGAGACCCGTTACGCGGACCTGCTGGTTTTCAGCCAGGACCTGCTATACGCCGGCGCCGCCACGGCACAGCCAAATGAACGGATGCAGGATCTGCTGCGCTGGGCTACCTGCCCGGTTATTGCGGTTCCGGAGGATGCGCCCCCCCCGGAACATATTATTGCCGCCTATGATGGCAGCAGCCAAAGCATGGAAGCTTTAAAAACGTTCTGTACCCTGTTTCCCTGGAGTAAGGATATCCCCGCCCAGATCGTGTATATAAAAGATGAACCGAGTGATTCGATCCCCCAGCTCGAGCTCTTAACGGAATATGCCCATGTGCATTTTACAAGTGTAAAGATCTTAAAGCTCCGCTGGGATTCCGATAAACATTTTAATACCTGGGTTGGCTGTTTCCGGAACCCGCTGCTGGTGACCGGGGCGTTTGGCCGGTCGGCATTATCCACCACCCTGAGAGGCAGCTTCATCCAAAAGATCATCGGTCACCACCTGGCGCCGGTCTTTGTTGCCCGTTAGCACGGTTTGTGGTCATGACATCAATCAGTGCCCCCCCTAACCCTGCTCATACGGCCGCCCGCCCGATCGTTCTATTTTAGCAGCTTTAATAAAACAAACAACCCATAAAGACAGATGTTTTATGAAATTTTATAAACGGCGTTCCCGGTTCCTGCCGGAATTAGAGGAATCCGCAGCCAGACCAATTGCCTATAAGTAAGTGGGTCATTCCTGCTTCACCAAGCCATGTTTCTTTGTAAACATGGCTTTACTACTAAAAATAAGGTTATCATATGAACGATCCGAAATTTCAACAGATACAGTACGAATGCGAGACCTGGAGGAGGGCGGTAAATTTTATGATAGAGGAATCCATTATCATGAAAAACAGGCTGTCTGAAATTTTAAGAACACATTTTAACAAAAACCTGCTGGAAGGGATCGAACTTTTACAAAACAAACTGGTCCGGAACGACGAACGGATCGGTATCTTTCGCGACGACCTTACCCGGCTGAATGAATCCGGCGCCGGGAAGTTCTCCGAACAGGATGAAAAACTGTTTGAAATACGGATACGCCTTTTACATAACGATCTTCTTTTGATGGAAAAACAGTTTGCCAAGCTAAAATCCGAATTCAATCACTATCTGCTCGAAGGTATAAAACGATCCGGACCCCAGGAAAGAGAATCATAATCCCTCCATTTTGCATAACTTGCGCGCGCTATGTTCAGACACAGGGGTAAAGCCAGGAGACTTGTCCATAACCTCAAATTGGCCTCGCTGCTTTCATTTGTAGCGGGAGTGGTAAATGTTGCCGGTTTCTTTTCCGTACAGGTGCTGACCACCAATGTAACCGGGCATTTTGCCTATTTTGCAGACGGGGTGGTAAAACAGGATTTTGAAAATGCGCTGTACTTCCTGCTCTATATCCTGTCCTATCTCTCCGGCGCCTTTGTATCCAGCACCCTGGTAGAATGGACCCAAAAGATCAATCCAAGATACGCCAATGCCATACCGGTATTTACGGAGATCCTGCTGCTGACCGGCGTGGCCCTTCTTGCCCCGGGCACTATTCTTCATTTTGCGCCGCTGGTCGCCTGCACATTATTGTTTGCGATGGGGCTTCAAAACGCCATGGTAACAAGGATCTCTGATGCAGTGGTCCGTACCACGCACCTCACGGGCCTGTTCACGGACCTGGGGATCGAACTGTCGCAGCTGTTCTTCTGGCGTAAACCGGAACACCGGAAAAAATTAAAGGCTTCGGTCAAGCTCCGCTTTGCCATCATCAGTTTTTTCTTCCTGGGCTGCGTGGCCGGGGGCATCGGTTTTACCTGGCTGCATATCCGCATTCTTTTCCTTGCGGTCATCTGCCTGCTCATAGGCATTATCTACAGCGATATCCGGTACCGCCTCCTCCTGCTGAAAAAGAATTTCCCCGGAGGCAGAGCCCCGTCCCGGAACCGCCGGCCGGTCAGTTGAGCAGGTTCTCCAGCTTCTTCCGGTTCAAAATAACGATATTCCCCTCCCGGATCTCGATCAGCTTTTCACTCCGGAAATCGCTCAGGGTGCGGATCAGCGATTCCGTGGCAGTGCCCGCAATCGCAGCAAGCCCCTCGCGGCTGATGCTGATGGCAAATGGCATATCTGTATCCGCCGTATTCCGGTATTTATTCTCCAGCAGGATCAGGGCATCCGCCACTTTTTTCCGCAGTGAATTATAGGCCAGCCCCAGCAGCTGCTCTTCTCTTACCACTATATTCTTTGCAAGCAGCCGGATGAATTTCTGGGCAACGATCCGGTTATTATTGATCAGTTCGGTAAACTCTTCCCTGGGTATGATAGCCAGCTCCGCCTCATCCAACGCTTCTGCCGTATCCTTATAGGGAGTACCTTCCAGCAGTGCTATATAGCCCAGGAAATCGCCGGCACTGAAAAGCTCCGTCGTCAGCTCTTTCCCGTCGTCATTGGTCCGGTAGGTCTTTACCTTCCCTTTTTGAACATAATAGAGCCGGGTAGGATGGTTGCCTTCCGAATAGATGAGCTGCTTCTTTTTATATTTATTGACATCCCGGTCTTCCGTCAATGCCGTCAAAGCCGTTTTGTTATCGGAAAGCTTCAGCAATTGTTCCAGGCCCTCCAGGCCCGGGGAAAATTCCTGTTTCAGCAGGTCCACTTTCTTCAGCCTTCCATCCACTGCATTCAGCAGCTCCGTTCCGCTAAAGGGTTTTGTAATATAATCATCTGCACCCAGCTCCATTCCCTTGCGAAAGTCGCTGCGTTCTGTTTTTGCCGTAAGAAAGATAAACGGCACATTCCTTATTGCTTCATTCCGCTGAATGGCATGCAGCACCCCATAGCCATCCAGTACCGGCATCATAATATCGCAGATGATCAGGTCCGGAACATGCGCGATCGCCTTTTCCACACCTTCCTTACCATTTTCCGCCGTTATGACGGTATAGCTGGACAGTTCCAGTATCTCCGCGGTATTATTCCGGATATCGTCGTTGTCCTCAATGAGTAATATTTTCTTCATCAGTATATTTCAATATGCGTTCATAATAAACCGTTTCGTGCAATGGTTCCTATCCCTTCGGCCCCCGAACTTCCGGCTGCTGCGCTCCTGCGCTGCCAAATGTAATGATAAACTCTGTTCCCTGCTCCAATTCGCTGACGCATTCAATATGCCCGTCCATCAGTTCTGTATATTTTGAAATAATATGCAGCCCCAGCCCGGTACCCTGGATGTTGCCGGCATTCGCTGCCCTGAAAAAACGCTCCATCAGGTGCTTCTGATCCTCCCGGGAAATTCCAATACCATTGTCCTTTACAGAAAGCCGTACTACCCCTGCCCGGCAAAGCGTTTCCACCTCGATAGGACCGTTTTCCGGCGAAAATTTGCTGGCATTGGAAACCAGGTTGATCACGATATGTTTCAGCAGCGATGCATCCAGCGCCACTTCCCGGTTGCCCCGGTGCCGGTATACAAGCCGCTGGCCCTTCTTCAGGGTCACTTCCATTTCACGGGTAATATCTGCCACCAGCTGCTCTATATCAAAATTTGTAAACCGGACCTGGATCTTTCCCTCTTCAATTTTGCCGACACTTAAAAAATCATTCAGGATATCCGTCAGCAGCTGAACCGAGGAAACGATCCGCTGCAGATGCTTTTCCCGCCGGTGCTGCTCCTCCGTGGTAGTGTACCGCTCTATCAGGTAGGTGGAGGACAGGATCGTGCTCAGGGGGGTACGAAACTCATGCGAAGCAATGGTAACAAACCGGGACTTTAACTCGCCCAGCTCTTTTTCCCGCTCCAGGAGTTTGGATAACTCGTCCTTTGACTGCTCCAGGTCCTGCATGGCTACCCGGAGCTCTTTTGTCCGCTGCTCCACGGTATACTCCAGTTTGTTGTTCAGTTCCTCGATCTCGGCCTCTGCTTTCTTCCGGATGGAAATATCGCTGATGAAGGCGATCACGAACTGGTCTTCCTGGTCCTCGTAGTTGCTCAGGCTTACTTCCACCGGGAATTCGCTGCCATCTTTTTTTATAGCGAACAGATCCATACCCACCCCCATGGGCCGGGTTTTGGGATTGTGCGAGTAAACATCCCGGTGGCCAACATGACGGGAATGATAACGGCCGGGGATCAGCATCTCGATCGGCTTGTTCAGCACCTCTTCCAGCACATAGCCAAAAAGCCTGAGGGCAAAGGGGTTGGCCGATTGAATGGCAGCCCGGCTGTCTACCACGATGATGCCCATAGAAGCCTGGTTAAAGAGCGCCTCGTACCGGTAACTATTATGCTTTTTTTGTTCAGAAGAGTCCATTGAAAAAAACAGGTCTAATATTTTTAAAGATAAAGAAATACAATGTCTTATAACCCGTTTAAAAATAGAATTTTCCTGGTACGGTTCCCGCGCCTTGTTGATGCCCGCACGCTCCTATGGATAAGTTAATTATTTTACCGCGCGTACAGGTAAAGAGCCCGCCTGTTCCCGCCCCCTCCTGCACCGGTGCCGCTATTTCCCGGCAAAAAAGAGACGCAGCACCGCAAACAATGTATACAACGCTATACATATGTTTACAGCGCATGTACAGGCCCCGGTTTTTATTTGCCTTCGCCCGCCTGAAACTGTTTTTAAACGGTCGATTATGCCTAAATTTACTGACTGAGAATTCCTTTCAGAACGAATACTTTTATCTTAAAAAGATGAAGATAACGACAACGTTTGCCAGCATGATCTTCGTGATAGTGGTCTTTATTTGTTTGGCTGCCGGCTGCGGCCATAAAAAAGGCACTGCAAAAAACAAGATCAGCTATAACTATGATGTAAGACCTATTCTTTCCGATAAATGTTTTGCCTGTCATGGTCCTGATAAAAACAAGCAGGAGGCTGGCCTGCGCCTCGATATTGAAGCCAATGCCAAAGCCCCGTTGCGGGAAACAAAAGGCGCTTTTGCGATCGTGCCCGGTAAACCGGGCGCATCCGAGCTGATCAAAAGGATCACCTCCACCGATCCCTCCTACCAGATGCCATCGCCCGAATCGCACCTGGGCTTACTGAACAGGAACGAGATCGATATTCTTACCCGGTGGATCGAGGAAGGTGCCCGCTATGAAAAGCACTGGGCATTTATTCCCCCCCGGAAGGCAGCCCTGCCGGAAACCGGTCATAAAGAATGGGCAAAAAACGAGATCGATTATTTTACCGCGGAAAAGATGGAGGAGCACCATCTCCGGCCCAATGAAGAAGCTGATAAAAGCACGCTGCTGAAACGCATGTCGCTGGACCTTACCGGTTTGCTTCCCAGCCTGGAAATGCAGCAGGAGTTTGAGTCCGATCAAAGCGCCACCGCGTATGAAAAAGCAGTGGACCGGCTTTTGGCAAGTCCGCAGTTCGGTGAAAAAATGGCCATCCACTGGCTGGACATTTCGCGGTACGCCGACAGCTATGGTTACCAGGACGACGATATCCGGACCCAATGGCCCTACCGCGACTGGGTGATCCACGCTTTTAACAGCAATATGCCCTATGACCAGTTCCTTACCTGGCAGCTGGCGGGCGACCTGCTGCCCAATGCCGGTAAAGAACAGCTGCTGGCCACAGCCTTCCTGCGCAACCATAAAATAACCGAGGAAGGCGGTGTTATACCAGAGGAGTACCGTGTGGAATACGCCATTGATAAGGTTAAAACCTTTTCAAAAGGCATACTGGCAATGACAGCTGAATGCGCCCAGTGTCATGATCATAAATACGACCCCATCTCCCAGAAGGATTATTACAAATTATTTGCCTTTTTCAATAACAGTAAAGAACAGGGGCTGGAAGGCCTTGTCAACTCCGGTCCGGCCAAAACCCCGGTGCTGACCCTTACAACGGACGACACTAAAACCCTGCTCAGCTTCATCAATAAAAAGGATACCGCGGGTGTACGCGTATCGGTGATGGGTGAACTGGACACGCTGCGGACCACCTACGTGCTCAACCGGGGCGTTTATGACCAGCACGGTGAAGTGGTAACAGCCGGGGCTCTGCGGACGGTAATGGATTTTGACACGACCGTTTATCCGGCCAACAGGCTGGGGCTGGCACAATGGACCGTAAACAAAAAGAACCCCCTTACCGCGCGTGTATTTGTAAACCAGCTATGGGCGCAGCTGTTTGGCAAGGGCATCGTAAAAACAATAGGCGATTTTGGTATGCAGGGTAACCTGCCTACCCACCCGCAGCTGCTCGACTGGCTGGCGGCCGATTTTATGGAGCATGGGTGGAACATTAAAGGACTGATCAAAAAAATGCTCCTGTCTGCCACCTACCGGCAATCGTCAAAGACCAGTACCGAAAACCTTGAAAAAGATCCGGACAATGTATATTATGCCCGGGCGCCCCGTATCCGGATGCCGGCGGAGAGTATCCGCGACATGGTACTGGGCAGCAGCGGCCTGCTGAACAAAGAGATCGGCGGCCCCAGCGTAAAGCCCTACCAGCCCAAAGGATTATGGGAAGCGGCCACATCGGGACGGGGCGCACTTACAGCCTACGCCCAGGATAACGGCCAGGAGCTTTACCGCAGGGGGATCTATACTTTTATAAAGCTCACAGTTCCGCCACCCTCCATGATCATTTTTGACGCCAGCAACCGGGATCAGTGCGAGGTAAACCGGTTAACCACCAACACGCCCCTGCAGGCATTGATCATGATGAACGATCCAACAGTACTGGAAGCCTCAAGGGTCTTTGCGGAAAAACTATCGGAAAAAGCAGGCAATGCCGATGCCGCCATTAGCACTGCCTTTGAAAGCATCCTTTGCCGCAAACCGGCTGCCCGGGAAATGGAGATCCTGAAAAAATATTATACCGACCAGCTTGCTGTATTCAGGAACAAAAATGAAGCAGCAGAAAAAACAATGGCCGTAGGCGAATACCCCCATAGCGGAAACCCCGCCGGCATTACAAAAGCAGCCGCGCTTATGCGGGTCATCAATATGATCTATAATATGGAAGAAGCCATTGTAAAAGCTTAGGAGGCTTTCTGGCAATGAACATTTAAAAAAATAATGATATGGAAAAAGAAGTACTGGAGCATGGCCTCCATCACAACCGCCGCCGCTTTCTTACAAAGCTGGGAATGGGTATTGGTGGTGCGGCGTTAGGCTCACTGCTCATTCCGGAGCTCTTCAGCAGCAAGGATGTTGAAGAAGCCATTGTTTCCGGGCTTCCGCATTTTGCGCCAAAGGCCAAGCGTATTATCTACCTCTTTCAGAATGGTGCACCCTCCCAGTTAGACCTGTTCGACTACAAACCAAAGTTGAACGAGATGCAGGGGCTCGATCTGCCGGAGTCCATACGCCAGGGACAGCGCCTCACGGGCATGACGGCCAACCAGTCCAAATTCCCGTTAGCCGGTACGGTATTCAAATTTAACCAGTACGGGGAGCACCGGGCATGGATCAGCGAGCTGCTGCCCTATACGTCGCGGATCGTGGATGATCTGTGTATTGTAAAAAGTCTTTATACCGAGGCCATCAATCATGATCCTGCGCTGACATTTTTTCAAACCGGTGCCCAGGTAGGCAACCGCCCCAGTATGGGCGCCTGGCTTAGCTATGGCCTGGGCAGCGAGAACAAGAACCTGCCGGCTTTTTGCGTGCTGCTTTCCAAAGGGAAAGGCAATGGCCAGGGTGTGTATTCAAAGTTATGGACCAACGGCTTTTTAGACTCGATTCACCAGGGCGTGCAATTCAGCAACGGGGAAAACCCGGTGCTTTACCTGAATGACCCGGATGGTATGGATAAAACGGAACGCAGGAAAATGCTGGATCATTTGTCTGAGCTCAATAATGAAAGCTACGGTGTTGTGGGCGACCCGGAAATAAAGGCCAAAGTACAGCAATATGAAATGGCCTACCGGATGCAGACCGCCGTACCGGAAGTGACCGACCTCAGCAAGGAGCCGGAATCCATCATTAAACTATATGGCCCCGATTGCCTGGTGCCCGGCACCTATGCAGCCAACTGCCTGCTGGCCCGTAAGCTGTCGGAGAACGGGGTGCGCTTTGTACAGCTATACCACCAGGGATGGGACAGTCATGGCAACCTCCCCAACGAGCTGGCAGGGCAGTGCAGGGATACGGACCAGGCTTCTGCAGCGCTGGTGACCGATCTGAAGCAAAGAGGCATGCTGGATGAAACCCTGGTTATATGGGGCGGGGAATTTGGGCGAACCAATTATTGCCAGGGGGCCCTCTCAACAGACAACTACGGCCGCGATCACCATCCCCGCTGCTTTACCATGTGGATGGCGGGGGGCGGTGTTAAACCCGGGGTATATGGAGAAACCGATGAGTTTGGCTACAATATCGTTGCAGATCCGGTGCATGTGCACGATTTTCATGCCACCGCATTGCACCTGATGGGGCTCGATCATGAACGCCTGGTGTACAAGCACCTGGGGCGCCGTTACCGCCTTACCGATGTGGCAGGTAAAATTGTAACGGGTCTGATGGCGTAGCTTCAATCGGGAAATGGGGGAAATGATCAATCAGCTGCCGGTTATCAGATTACGTTCCTGCAACAGATGGTAGCAGCTCTATTTTTAGTATCCGGGCCCGCCGCCGGAACCAGGCCAGACAGCAATGATAGAGAGCCCCTTAAACAAACAAGGAGGCTTCAGCAGGAACAGGAATCAAAATCCAAACAGCTCAAATCAAACATTTCACTTCAACCATTTCACTCCAAACATTTCACTCCAAACATTTCACTCTATACATTTCACCCCAACCATTTCACTTCCAAACATTTCACTCTATACATTTCACTTCCAATAAAAAAGCATGAACAGAAAACAATTCCTTCAAAATACAGCATTAGGCGTTACCGGCATCCTGTACACGCCGCACTGGCTTATTAAAAACGAGGTAGTTTTAGGGCACAACAATAAAAGATACCGCTTAAATACCCAATGGAGCCAGGCAGATGTAGCCCGGTACCCCGTAAACGACTGCCACGAAATGGTACAGGACCGTAAAGGCCGGATCCTCCTGCTTACCAATGAAACCAGGAACAACGTGATCATTTATGATAAAAGCGGGAAATTTTTAAACGCCTGGGGTACTGAATATCCCGGTGCCCATGGGCTTACCCTTTTTAACGAGAACGGAGCGGACGTATTGTTTATCTGCGATAATAACCGGCACCAGGTCATCAAAACCACGATCGACGGTAAGGTATTGCTGGTACTGGACTATCCCCGGGAGACCGGTGCCTATACCAAAGCGGAAGAATATGTACCTACCGAAACGGCCATAGCCCCCAACGGGGATATTTACGTGGTGGATGGTTACGGGAAGGATTTCGTGATCCAGTACGACCATAAGGGCCGCTATATCCGGCATTTTGGCGGCCGCGGAACCGAGCCGCGCCACCTGCTCAATGCGCATGGCATCTGTATTGACCACCGCCATAAGAAACCCATCCTCATCATCACGTCAAGACAACAGAACGCTTTTAAAAGATATACGATGGACGGTGTTTATATTGATACCGTGGAATTACCCGGTGCCTGGGTATGCCGGCCTGTTATAAGGGGCAATTACCTTTATGCAGCGGTATTGCAAAGCAGCAGCAAGCTGAACCAGAAATCCGGTTTTGTAACCATCCTTAATAAAAACAACGAGGTGGTATCCAACCTTGCAGGATGTGCTCCTCAATACACCAACGGGAAGCTGCAGGAGCTGTACCAGGACACACCTGCTTTTCAGTACCCGCACGACGTATGTGTGGATAACGATGAAAACCTCTATGTGGCCCAATGGAATTCCGGCAAAGTATATCCTTATAAATTAGAACCTGTCATTTAACAGCAGTCCCCGGTAATTGTTGAAGTTTGAAACCGTATTGAATTATGAAGCAACTGAAATGGCAGGAGATCCTTTTTAACGGGTGCATTGCCCTGAACAGCCTGTTGTTATTTTTACTATTCTTTGATCACTATCTCCGGGTACCTGCCTATATACAGGTACTGGGCAGGGCGCATCCGCTGGCGCTGCACTTCCCCATTGTGCTGTTGCTGGCTGCATTTTTACTGGAGGTATTGCTTCGCTCTTCCCGGCAGCAACCACTGAAGCCGCTTGCAGATACGTTATTACTGGCGGCTTCGTTTGCAACGGTTATCGCCGCCCTGATGGGGCTGCTTCTATCTAAGGAAGAGGGATACGACGCTGATGCCATCAGTATGCATAAATGGATGGGCGCAGCCTGCTCATTCTTAAGTCTCGGCTGGTACACATTCCGGAACCGGATCCGGGAACACAGGGGCGCGATCATGGCCACCGGCCTTTCCTGCTGCATCGTATTACTGATCGCCGGTCATAAAGGGGCCACCATTACCCACGGGAACGATTTTCTTCTGGCGCCGGTTATGAACAAGGATACCGGGCCCTCGGTACCGCTCGAAGACGCGGTTATTTATGCGCATCTTATACAACCCATTCTCGAAAATAAATGTATGGGCTGTCACAACCGCAATAAGGCAAAGGGAGCGCTTGTCATGGAAACCTCCCAGCTCCTGCTCAAAGGCGGCAAGAACGGAAAACCCTGGGATACTACGGCCGCTGATCTGGGTCTCCTGATGCAGCGCATTCATTTACCCTCCGACAATAAAGAGCATATGCCCCCCAAAGGAAAGCCCCAGCTTACAGAGGACGAAACCAGGATACTCTATCTATGGATAAAAGACGGTGCCAGCTTTACAAAAAAAGTTACAGACCTGCCCGGCAACGATTCGCTGCGGACGTTAGCAGCCTCCTTCTTTAAAAGCAATGATACCGATACCTATGATTTTGCGGCAGCGGATGAAAGCGTCATAACCGGCCTGAATACAGAATACCGGGTAATAACGCCATTGGCGCAGGGTTCACCCGCCCTTGACGTAAACTTCTATGGAGCTGCCCGGTTTAAGTCCGGTCAGTTAAAAGATCTTGAAAAAGTCAAAAACAACATTATATCCCTCCAGCTGAGCAGGATGCCGGTTACCGACGAAGACCTTAAAACGATCGGAACCTTCAGTAACCTGAAAACACTCAACCTGTCCTTTACCACCGTAAAAGGCGAAGGCCTCCGGTACCTTGCCGGCCTGCAGCATCTGAAACAGCTGTCCCTTTCGGGAACCGCCATTCAGCCGGGACAGCTGGTTGCCCTTGCGCCGCTGAAGGCCCTCCGTACCGTGCAGATCTGGAATACCTCCTTTACCGCAAAAGACCTGGCGGTACTGAAAAACCGGTTTCCCAAAACCGCTTTTGACATCGGGTACAAAGGCGACACCGTGGTGGCCAAACTAAGTACACCGGTCTTTAAGACCGAGCAACGGATTTTTAAAAACAATCTTTTCCTCGAAATAAAGAATCCTGTAAAAAGCGCCGTCACCCGGTACACGCTTGACGGCAGTGAGCCGGACAGTCTTACCTCCCCGATCTACCAGCAACCCGTTAACATCGATAAAGCCGCGACTGTTAAAGCAAGATCCTATCTGCCGGGCTGGATCACCAGCGACCTGGTGGCAGCAAGCTTTTATAAAAGCAGCATCCAGCCCGACAGTATTCAACTGATCACGGCACCGGAAAAAGAATACCAGGCAAGAGCGCAGGAAGGAAAAGCCTTCATTGATGGCCAATTAGGAAAAGAGAACTTCGGTACAAAAGAATGGGTCGGGTACAAGGAACCGTTTGAAGCGCTCCTGTTCTTTAAACAGGCTGCAACCCTCAGTTCGGTTACTTTTGGTTCACTGGTGTCTGCGGGCAGCTATATTATGCCCGCCCATGAATTGCAGGTTTGGGGCGGGCCTACCCCACAGTCGTTAAAACTACTGGGTAGGGTGCAGCCATCGCAGCCGGTTGCAATGGTGCCGGCCTATACCACCGGTTATGAATGCCGCTTTGCCGCGCAGCCGGTACAGGTTATCAAACTGATTGCCAAACCTGTGAGCAGCCTGCCCTCCTGGCATGCCGGCAAGGGACAAAAGGCCTGGGTGTTTTTAGATGAGATCCTGCTGAACTAAGGATCAAAGTTTAATTGGCATTCGTGACATGCTGCAACGGTGTTTTGATCTGACGCAAAGGAGCAATGGCCGGTATCAGCATCGCGCTGCTTTATGTCTTCGTTGTTATATGCGGCATGCTCTATATCGAAAACAAAAGCGGCTGTCTCAATTTTTTTTGAAACAGCCGCTCCAATTTGGTCACCTGCCGTGATTACCCCCAGAGGTTAGTGCTGTACGCCCCTTTTTCGATCAGGTCGTTCAGCTGCTTCTGAACCGCGGGCGCATCCTCTTTATAGGTAACGCCAAACCAGGGAGCATCTGTTTTGATCACTTTTACAATACCGCCTTCTTTGATAAAATGGTCCACAACGGCCGGGATCAGGAACTCGGATTTGGGAACCGCCAGGTTTTCCTTTATAAATACCTTGAATTGGTCTGCATACCAGCTGTACACCGAAGGGTGAAAGCACCAGAAATTCATCGATACCGTGGTATCTTTTGAAAGCTCCCGGGGTTCCTGCCCGTCGTCAGAGATCACGGTATCACCCTGTTCGGCTATATTATAGCGTTCTACTACACTCTCCAGGTTGTCATTGGCATCGAGCCCGCATACACCCCGGTTAACGGTACCATGGTCGGACAGGGTATTCATTAAATTATACCCCACAACTGCATAGGTTTTTTCATCGGCTGCGGTCGTTAAAAATGTATATGCTTTACGGAAAGCATCTGCTCCGTAAAAATCATCCGCATTGATCACAGCAAAAGGCTCATTCACTACCGGCTGCGTGCTCAGTACCGCATGCCCTGTTCCCCAGGGCTTGGTACGCTCTTCCGGTATTGCCGCCCCCTCCAGGAACATATCCAGCTCCTGGAACGCAAATTCATAATTCACCTTCCCATCCAGTTTAGAGGCGAACAGCTCCCGGAAATTGGCTTCAAACTGCTTCCGGATCAGAAAAACTATTTTACCAAAGCCTGCGCTGATCGCGTCTGCAATGGAATAGTCCATGATCGTTTCTCCTGAAGGGCCAAATGCCTCCACCTGTTTCATACTTCCATAACGGGATGCCATACCGGCAGCTAAAATCACTAATGTAGGTTTCATTCAATTTTTTTTTACGTCTTCTATCGGATTGATATATTTACTTAACGAGATCTCAAAAATAGGTAAAATGGAGGCAATTCAGGAAGATTTGGCAACTTTGGAGCCCGTACCCTGGCTCAGCAACCCGGCCACAAGGGTGCAGGTGCTCCGGCTGGACCGGGTGCACCCGCTTATCAGTGGCAATAAATGGTACAAGCTGCGTTTTTACCTGGAAACAGCCCGCAGCTCCGGGAAAAAAGTGGTCACCTTTGGTGGCGCCTATTCCAACCATATCCTCGCCACAGCAGCTGCCTGCAACCAGGCGGGGATCCCCTGTGCCGGCATCATTCGTGGCGAAGCGCCTCCGCAATATTCGGAAACGCTTAGGGATGCGGTATCCCTGGGCATGGAACTTCATTTTATTGCACGTGAGGCATACCGGCAAAAACAACTTCCCGCAGCACTTGCGGATACAAGCTGCCTGGTGATCCCTGAAGGCGGTTATGGCATCCCCGGTATGTTGGGTGCCGCCACAATGCCCTTTATTTCCGGTACTTTTGACCGGATCTGCTGTGCCACCGGCACCGGCACTATGATGGCAGGGCTCCTGCATTCGGCCGCCAAAGGCACAGCCGTTACAGGCTTCAGCGTTTTAAAAAATCACAAAAGCTTAACACAGGAAGTAGCGGCACTCCTGCCTCCTTCTTCCCCTTCCGGTATTATTTACCACGATTTTCATTTCGGAGGCTATGCAAAATATAATCCCACATTGATCCGTTTTATGAATGAGCTCTATGCCCAAACAGGGATCCCTACGGATTTTGTATACACGGCCAAGCTTTTTTACGGCGTAAAGGCAATGCTGGAGCAGGACTTTAAAACCGACCGTAATATCCTGGTGATCCACAGTGGCGGCCTGCAGGGCAACCGGTCCCTGCCAAAGGGAGCGCTAATTTTTTAAGGTTACTTTAAAAACCGCTGCCCTATCTTTGTTTAAATCACAAATACAGAAGAGACATCGCACTGGATATGAAAAAAATAGTTTTGTTACTCTTGATCGGATCTGTAATCGGCAATGATTCATTTGGACAGGAAGACCTTCCCAAAGATTTTTCCGTACTGAAAGTGGGGAAACGGGTCGTGGTTTCCTGGACGCATAATTTCCCTTCTGTAAAGATGATCTCTGTTCAGCGCTCCTACGACAGCAGCCGGTATTTTCAGTCTATTGGCGCCCCTCCGGATCCCAACCTGAAGGACAATGGTGTTTCGGATCCCAACCCACCCAATGACAGCATGTATTACCGGGTATACGTATTACTGGAAGGATCCCGCTATGTAATGACAAAGGCCAAACGACCGATGGTTGATACATCGGGTGTGGAAATCCCTGCAGATGTGAACACCAATAATAACCCGCCCCCAAACACCGCCAGCTTCCTGCCCGCGGGCTTCACGCAATCGAGGTATATATTTATGACCCCGGACCGCTATATACGTGTAGAGCTCCCGATGGACTCCCGGAAATACGATATCAAATTCTTTACAGAAAGCTACCAGCCACTTTTTGAGCTGAAAGGCGTAAAGGAGAAACGGTTCAAACTTGACCGCTCTTATTTTTACAAAGCGGGGTATGTTAACTTTGAGCTCTATGCCGACGGAAAGATCCTTGAAAAATACAAACTATTTCTTCCCAAAGACTTTTAGTTGACCTGGCGGGCCCAGGTGGCCGCTGTCAGAACAGGGTGCCCTGTTGCCCCGGCCTCCGGAAGGCAGTGCGGCTCAGCCCGGTTTCTCCTTCATTCATATGGTAAAGCTTCCCATACCGGGCATACTGCTGTGCAATCATCTGCGCAATATGCCCTTCGCCCCGCATGCGAAGCCCCCACCGCGAATCATTGACCTTACCGTCATGGCTTTGTTCGATCAGGTGCCAGATCTTATCCGCCCGGTCCGGAAAGTTCTTATATAACCAATCGTGGAACAGGAATTTGATCGCGCCATTCAGGCGGATAAAGGTATATGCCGTAAAAGTGGCACCCCGTTCCGATGCGGCTTTCATAATGCGCTGCATTTCATGTTCATTCAAACCCGGGATCATCGGCCCCATCATAATGCCCATGGTTACCCCGGCATTGCTCAGGTCCTCAATTACCTTCAGGCGTTGCTGCGCAGTAGTGGTACGCGGCTCCATCACCCGGCGCAGGTCCTCATTAAAGGATGTAATGGAAACCATGGCCCGTACGATATTCTTTTTCGCCATTTCCTGCAGCACATCTTTATCCTTCAGGATACCTGCATTTTTGGTAAGGATCCCCACCGGTTGATTGAATTCATTACACACTTCCAGCAGCCCCCTTGTTAACCGGTATTTTTTCTCTGCCGGCTGGTAGCAATCCGTATTACCGCTCAGCATGATGGGCACTGGCTCCCATTTGGGATGCATCAGCTGTTTGCGCAGCAGCTGCGGCGCATTGGTTTTTACGATGATCTTCCGTTCAAAATCAAGACCGGCGCTGTATCCCCAGTATTCATGCACATTACGGGCATAGCAATAAATACAGCCATGCTCGCAGCCTGCGTAGGCATTCATGCTGTACCCCATGCCCACATCCGGGCTCTCCACCTTGTTTACAATGGTTTTTGCTTCCTGCTCCTGGTATTGGGTAGGCACATTCACTTCCTCCCAATCATCGATCGCTTCAATATGTTCCCTTACCGTTTCATTCTTAAGAAACCGGTTCCGGGTGTTGATCTGCGCGCCCCTTCCCTGCAAATATTGCTGCGCCTCTTCCTTTTTTGAAACAGACACTTTAAAATGATCCTGCTGTAATTTTTTTTCCATGGTAGCTTTTTTATTGTTCCGGGGTTAATGTTTCAGGTTTCAGGTTAAATCCATCTTATACCCGAAGTTCTCCCGAAGGAGTCGGTTTCTTGTTTCCCCCGAAGCTTTGGGGGGCGGGAAACTATTGACTTTTGACCAGTGACCATAGACATTTGCCTGATCCGGTTTCATACATGATGTCTGCTTTCATTCCCACATCTTCAAATTCCAAACATCGCCCCCTGTTTTGCCAGAAGCGGCTTGCTTTTAAATTCGAAGCGCTCCACTGTTTTGTACGGTGCGGTTGCATCCGCACGCTTCAGCAAGGTCATCGCACTGGCCATAAACTTTCCGCTAAAGTTTTTATCCCGGTACTCCAGCCAGCCGGCTTCATACTGCCAGGGCCGGAGCCTCCGGGCAATAGTGATATGTGGCTCCAGGATAAAATGCGGCTTATTATCCTTATCGGCCTTCATTAGTGCCTGGCTATCTGTCCGGATACTTTTCACCAGGTTTTGAATGCCCGTCTTGGTGGCCACATTCAGGTAAATGGTATGCGAAGGAAAACTTCCATAGCCGGCCAGCTCCACGCAAAAAGGCAGCCACTCCGCAGCCTTGTTCCAGAGCCGCTGCCGGATCCTTGCCTCCGCACTTTCAAACTGGGAAAAGCGTACCAGCGTCAGGTGCGGTTTGCCCCGGACCGCCTCCGGGGCCTGGTACTTCTCAAAAAAAGATTGTTTTTCCAACCGGATGCGGTTGAACAATTCTTCGTGGGGTGTTATCAATAAAAGGTATTCAGCAACGGCCACCGCTTTTACAGATCCAATAGCTTGCATAAAAACAGTTTTACACAAAGCTAATTAATTTAGTTTTAAAAAGCTAATATTTTTAGTAGATTGATTTAAAAAAAATCCCCCGGGGGGATCAGTTGTATTTTGAAGGAGCGATCATCTCAAACTCGGGGATCTCCACAGAAAAAAGCTGGTGGCTGTTCTGGTTTTCCATCTCATAGCTGCCTTTCATCTTGCCCATTTCGGAACGCAGGTTGCAGCCGCTCATGTACTGGTAGTTCTCACCGGGTGCCAGCACCGGCTGTACCCCAACCACGCCTTCCCCCTCCACCTGGCGGTAACTGCCATTGCTGTCGAAAATGTACCAGCTGCGCCTCAGCAGCTTTACTGAAAATGCGTTGTAATTTTCCAGGGTGATCCGATAAGCAAACATAAATTCAGACTGCAATGCGTTGCTGTATTCCGGCTGGAAGAACACTTCAACATTTACATGAATACCGGCTGAAATCAAACTGCTCATGAGTGGGAGTTTTGGTAAATATAGTATTTTTTAATGGTCTTCCCATTTATTATGGCGGCAGATTCTCTTACCTTTGCAGCGCTATTGAGCCTGTTAAATGGTGCGACCTGTTTAATTTTTCCAGGTAGGGAATTACTAAGGTCTGAAATCCAGTGCTATTGAACAACAATGCTTAATATCACCGCAACAATCATAGAACGTTAATCCATTTTTCCCGTGAAGCGGAGCACGAAAAATTTTCTTAACCCGGGGGAATGAGCATACCTGGTTCCTCCCCCTGGTCCGGGTATCCGGATGGCTCATCCGGGCGGGCATTCGACAAAAATAACCGCCGTGAAAACGGCAAACTAAAAAAATACATACGAATGAAAATTGCAGTAGCAAAAGGTGACGGGATCGGTCCTGAAATCATGGACGCGGTGATCAATATTTTTAAAGCCTCGGAAGTACCCCTTGAATATGACTATGTGGAAATGGGTAAATGGGTATTCGACAAAGGCTTTAACAACGGCATGACCGATGAGGCCAAAAAAACCATTGAAGAACTGGGTATCCTGTTTAAAGGCCCAATGGAAACGCCAAAAGGGAAAGGAGTAAAAAGCATCAACGTAACGGCCCGTAAAACATGGAATACCTATGCCAACAAAAGGGTTTTCCAGACATTGCACGGAGTCGATACCGTTTTCAGCAAAGCCGGCATCCCCATTGACATTACCATTGTACGAGAAAACATTGAAGATACCTACGGCGGCATCGAACACATGCTGACGCATGATGTAGCACTGAGCCGCCGTTTTATTACCCGCCCCGGCAGCATGCAGGTGATCCGGTACGCATTTGAAATGGCGCGGCAAAAAAATGCCCGCAGGATCACCTGTGGCCACAAGGCCAATATCATGAAGCTTACGGATGGCCTGTTCCTGGAATGCTTTTATGAAGTAGCAAAGGAATACCCCGAACTGAAGGCCGACGACGTGATCGTTGATGACCTGTGCATGAAGCTGGTCGTACAGCCTAACAATTTTGATGTAGTGGTGCTTACCAACCTGCAGGGGGATATCGTATCCGATCTCTGCGCCGGGCTTGTGGGCGGTCTGGGCTTTGCGCCGTCTGCAAATATTGGCGATCATATCTGCATTTTTGAAGCGGTACATGGAACAGCGCCGGACATCGCGGGGAAAAACATTGCTAACCCCACGGCACTGCTGCTAAGCGGTATTGCCATGCTGCGGCACCTGGGACTGCTGGAAAAAGCAGCACAGATCGAAAATGCCCTGCTGTATACCCTGGAGCAGGGTGTGCACACCGGCGATTTCGGAAATAAAGCCATCCCGGCAGTGAATACTACCGGGTTCGCCGACGCCATCATTGCCAATCTTGGCAAAAAACCGCAGCTCAATGCCAAGCCGGAACTGGCCGATGTGGCCAGCACCTGCACCGTAATGCACCTGGATAAAAATGTAATGCTGGAATCAAAAGAAACCAGCCAGGAAAAGATCGTTGGTGTCGACCTTTTTATAGAAAGCTCTGAGCTGCCCGAAGTGATCGCAAAAAAATGCCAGCGGCATGCGGGGGTAAAATTCAATATCGTAAATGTGAGCAACCGCGGTACACAGGTATGGCCTACCGGTTCTGTTTACACGGATCTTGTGAACCAGTACAATGTTCGTTTTGAGAGCATCGATAATCACCCGCTTACCCAGCAGGATGTGATCGGCCTGTACGTAAGCCTGAGCGGCGACTTCAAGATCTGTTCGCTGGAGCTGCTCAACGAATGGGATGGCAAAAAAGCATACAGCCAGGCACAGGGCCAGTAAGTTCCCCACCCTTCTTAAAAAATAACAGATCCCGGCTGTGTCATCATCAGGATGCAGCCGGGATCTTTGTATAACGGGTTATGCTTAGCGGTCAGCTATCAGTTATACTTAATTGAGATCTGAGATCAGGAACAAACTTTTTCAACAGGAAAATAGTAGCTTGCAGCATAACGAAGTCTTTTATATGGAAAAAGAAAACCTCAGAAGCCGCAACTGGTTTGGCCGTACCGGGAAGGACGGCTTTATATACCGCGCCTGGATGAAGAACAACGGGATCCCGGATCATGACTTTAAAAAACCGGTGATCGGTATCTGTAATACCTGGAGCGAACTAACGCCCTGCAATGTTCACCTGAGGGATCTGGCCGACCATGTAAAACGCGGGGTGCTGGAAGCCGGAGGCTTTCCGGTAGAGTTTCCCGTTATGTCGCTGGGTGAAACATTGATGAAACCGACCGCCATGCTGTTCCGCAACCTGGCCAGTATGGATGTGGAAGAAAGCATCCGGGGAAACCCGCTGGACGGGGTGGTTTTGCTTTGCGGATGCGATAAAACCACCCCATCGCTCGTAATGGGCGCCTGCAGCGTAAACCTGCCGGCCATTGTGGTTTCCGGAGGCCCGATGCTTACCGGCAGGTATAAAGGCGCCAGCATCGGCACCAGCGATGTATGGCGGCTTGCTGCAGGGCTGGAAGAAGGCACCGTAAATGAAGCACAGCTACGCGAAATGGAAGAAGCCCTTTGTCATAGCCAGGGGCATTGCGCGGTAATGGGCACGGCTTCTACCATGGCCTGCATGGCAGAGTCGCTGGGACTCACATTGCCGGGCAATGCGGCCATTCCGGCTGTTGACGCGCGCCGCAAAGTGCTGGCCCGGCAATCCGGCAGCCGGATCGTGGAAATGGTGCGCGAAGATCTTAAGCCATCCGATATCCTTACCCGCGCCGCTTTTGAAAATGCCATCATTACCAATGCGGCCATTGGCGGCTCCACCAATTTTGTGCTTCACCTGCTGGCCATCGCCGGGCGCATCGGAGTACCACTGGAACTGGGCGACTTTGATACCCTTTCCCGGGATATTCCGATGATCGTAAACCTGCAACCATCGGGGCAATTCTTTATGGAAGACCTCTACGATGCCGGCGGGTTGCCCGCTGTTTTGAAAGAGCTGGATACGCACCTGCACAAAGATGCCCTTACGGTCAACGGCAAGACCATCAGCGAAAATTACCGCGATGCCCAATGTTATAATACAGCCATCATTACCAATACCCGACAGCCGGTCAGCGCCGGAACAGGGCTCGCCGTTCTGACCGGGAATATCTGCGAACAGGGTGCCGTCATCAAACCTTCCGCAGCAAGTGCGCACCTGATGCAGCACACCGGTACGGCCCTCGTCTTTGAATCCATCGAGGACTATAAACAACGGATCCAAGATGATACCCTGGAAGTGGATGAAAACAGCATCCTGGTACTGAAGAACGTAGGCCCCAAAGGCTACCCCGGTATGCCGGAGGTTGGCAATATGACCTTGCCCAAAAAACTCCTGCAAAAAGGGATCACCGATATGGTGCGCATTTCTGATGGCCGTATGAGCGGGACCGGCTTTGGAACCGTTGTGCTGCACGTTGCCCCAGAAGCAGCAGCAGGCGGCAATTTCAGCGTATTAAGAACCGGGGACCTGATCACCCTGGATGTGCCCAACCGTACCCTCCAGGTACACCTGAGCGACGCGGAACTGGCCGAACGTAAAAAACAATGGCAGCCGCTGCCGCCCCATACCACACGGGGCTATGTTCATTTATATACCCAGCATGTGCAGCAGGCGCACCTCGGTGCCGATCTTGATTTTCTAAACGGCAGCAGCGGCGCAAACGTTACAAAAGACTCACATTAACATACAAAAAACGAAATGGATTTTACCAACAAAACAGCGATCGTAACCGGCGCAGGACAGGGAATCGGTTTTGAGATATGCCGGCAACTGGCAGCCGGCGGTGCCCTCGTTATATTGAATGATATTGATGCCGGACAGGCGCACAAGGCAACCGATGCTATTAACCGGCAATACCCGAACAGCGCCCTTGCGGTTCATGGAGACTGTAGTGAAATGGCCGTCATTGAAGAACTGGTACGGGAAGCCCGGGCGCTCTCTGGCCGGCTGGACATCGTGATCGCCAATGCCGGCATTACATTGTTCGGCGCTTTTCTGGACTATAAGCCCGAAGACTTTTACAAGGTAATGCAGGTGAACCTGGGCGGTTCCTTTTTCCTGGCACAGGCAGCTGCACGCATGATGCAGGAACAGGGAAACGGAGGTTCCATACTGTTCATGTCCTCCGTTACCGGGCACCTGGCGCATAAAGGGCTGGTAGCCTATGGTATGAGCAAGGCCGCACTGGAAATGCTGGCGCGCAACCTGGTCATCGAGCTTTCGCAATACGGCATCAATATCAATTCCATTGCACCCGGTGCTACCCTCACTGAGCGCACCACCGCCGATAAAAACTATGAAGATACCTGGAAGAAGATCACACCGGGTGGCCGGCCGGCCACCGTTGCCGATATTGCCAACGCCGCATTGTTCCTCGTACATGAGCGGTCGCGCCATATCAATGGTCAGCACCTGGTCATAGACGGTGGCTGGACCAGCGTAGGCATTCAGCCGGAATGATGTTGATTTCATAACAATTTAACAGTGATTTTATGGTTCCTTGAAATCTTTATTGATATTGAGCTTTAAAAATGTTACCGGTTCGGATAATTTTATGAAAATAACCCTGACCCAAATTGAATCACTGGCACCCAACCCTGCAGCCGCAAAAAAATGAAGTGCCTTTATAAAAACAAGGGAACAAAATGCTGTTATAGACAAACCACTGATGGCAAATTCTTTAAAAAAATACAGATACGGGGTAACAATCCTGCCATCCCGTTGATATTAAAAAAGCCAACGGGTTGAAGATCCAAAGTATTATCCGCCCGGCGAAAAGCCATTGTACCAGACCAGGTTGTTCCTGCCTAAGGGAAAAGCGGGCTTCACGAATGCCCCGGTAAATATAATGCGTCCGGCATCAGTTGCAATGCATAAAGGGCGGAGCAGGAAGAAGGCGATCGGGTGGTTGATACGTTCCGCCTTCTTCCTTTATTACAACGCGGGTTCTGCAAAACAAAGAAGGACTTCAAAATCGCTGTATAAGGCTTCGTCGTGCTGTTGGCCGGCGCATCAACATCTGTTGACAGAGACCTGGGTTTAGATAAAGCAACGCTGATCAGGAACAGCGATACAATGACTGAAGACGCATTCAAAACGGCCTGCCCTTCGATTATTGGTTTTCGTTGAATTGCACCGGAAAAACTTCATGCTGCTGAAATAACGTTTACAAATCTCATTTTTTTTGTCACTTTTCTGCGTCCCAACCGCATGAATGCACTATTGCTGCAATCATTTTATTTTTATGATTGATGTTGCCGTTTACTTTCGCATCCGTAAAATGTGATACATGTGTAAGTATTTCATGATCCTTCTCCTGTTGGTTACATCGGTTTGTTTTTCCCAGTCAAAAAACATCTCGGGCACACTTAAAGACAGCAGCACCCGCCATCCCATCGCCGAGGCCACCATTATCCGGGAACCTTCCGGTTTTTCGGACATTTCCGATGCCCGTGGAAAATTCAGTTTCCGGGCGCCGGGAGCCATTGATACGCTATTGATATCCGCAGTCGGTTTTCAGACCAGGGCCATCCCGGCAAACAGCATCCGCAACGGCCAGATCATTTTTTTACAACCCCGGGCCGTACAACTGGCCGATGTGGTGATCACCGGCAATACCACCAATCCCTATAAAGCCATCAGTGAAACGGATATCCGCCTTCGGGGTGTATCCAATTCACAGGAAGTACTGCGCATCGTGCCCGGGCTGTTCATTGGTCAGCACCAGGGCGGTGGCAAAGCGGAACAGATTTTTTTAAGGGGCTTCGATAATGATCACGGAACCGATATCCGGCTCAGCGTGGATGGCATGCCCGTGAATATGGTATCGCATGCACACGGCCAGGGCTATGCCGACAGCCATTTTATCATCCCCGAAACCATCGCCTCCGCTACCTATAAAAAGGGCATGTATGATGCAGAAAAAGGAGACCTCGCGGTTACAGGATTTGTGGATTTTCACACGGCCGACCATATTGATAACCTGGTAAAACTGGAAGCCGGACAGTACAACACTTACCGTGCCCTCGCCATTGTAAACCTGCTGGGGCAACAGCAGCAGCAAAAAGACCGAACCTGGTATGCTGCCGGCGAATACCGGTACAGCAACAGCTATTTTGACCATCCCCAATATTTTCAGCGGGCTAATTTTTTCACCAAATACAATGGAAAATTAAATGCCCATAATACGCTTTCCCTCTCAGCCGCATCCATGTATAGCACCTGGAATGCTTCCGGCCAGATACCTGAAAGTGCGGTGAACAGCGGGCTGATCGGATTTTATGGGGCATTGGATCCAAAAGAGGGCGGCATTACCTCAAGAACCCATATCAACGCACAACTGGCCACCACCTTAACAAACCACGATCTTATAACAAACCAGGTGTATTACACTTATTATAACTTTGACCTGCATACCAATTTTACGTTTTTCCTGGAAGACAGTATAAACGGGGATGAAATAAGGCAGCGGGAAAAACGCAACATGGCCGGTTATAACGGCAGCTATCTGCACCAGGGCTATTGGGGAAATACACAACTCATCACAGAAGCAGGCATCAACCTCCGTGTTGATCAAACATACAATTCGGCACTCCTGCATACAATGGATCGCTATACCTTGTTGAATCCTTTAAAACTGGGCGATATCGGCGAATCAGCAGCGGGGATCTATGCAAATGAAACCTTTCATTTCAACAACCGCTTTACCTTAAATGCCGGGTTACGGTACGATCAATTGTATTACCGGTACAACAATAAACTAGCGGAGGATTCCGCCTTTAGCGGAACCGGCACCTACCGGGCTCAGAATTATACCATCAGCCCCAAATTGAATTTCTATTACCAGGCTGCTCCCCATCTTCAGTTTTACTTATTTACCGGGAAAGGCTTTCATTCCAATGATGCCCGTGTAGTAGTAGCGCAGCATGGAGCGGAAACACTTCCCGCAGCTTATGGCAGCGACCTGGGTACCGTGTTTAAACCCGTAAAGAACCTGTTGTTGAATGCCGCGGTCTGGTACAGCTATTTACAAAAAGAATTTGTTTACGGGGGAGATGGCGGTACCGTAGCATTCAGCGGGCGTACCCGGCGCATTGGTTTTGATCTTTCGGCACGGTATCAGCCGGGTCAAAGCATTTATATAGATGCCGACCTGAACTATGCCAACGGACGCTCCCTGGATGATCCGGCAGGACAACGCTATATTCCCCTGGCGCCCGCATGGAGCAGCACGGGTGGCATTACCGGCATCTTCAAAAATGGCATCAACGGCAGCCTGCGGTACCGTTGGCTGGGCAACCGGCCCGCAAATGCAGACTACTCGTTAACTGCGGAGGGTTATTTCATCAATGATGTTGTTTTGAACTATACGCAAAAAAAATACGAGATCGGGCTAACCATCAATAACCTCTTTAATGTTAAATGGAAGGAAACCCAGTTTGAAACTGTCACCCGTTTAAAAAACGAAGCGCCGGCAGATGGCATTGCTTTTACACCGGGCACAAAATTCGCCGCCCTGCTTCATTTCAGCCACTTCTTTTAAACCGCTATGTAAAGCGGGGCTGTTGTGTGAAGCGCACCGCTACGGGGAGCATCCGGCTTTACATCAACAATCCCTATAAAAATGTAAAAACGAGATACGTAACAATTTTGTCGTGATTTGTGCTATTTTTCAATTGCAGATGGCAGTACTTTTGAATGGCAAAAATCAATATGAAAAGTTTATCGCGGATTTTAATCATTGTCTTTTCATTCATCATTGCGGGGCATACCGCAGGCCATACAGCGGCCGGCAAGCCGCATTTAACAAAAATGCACAACTGGCACTGCGCCGCCACAGATCCCATTGATCCTGGCTACAGCAAGGCCAATAATCCCCAGGACGATGTTCTTCTTTTTTTAGCAGAAGAAGATTTTTCTATCGACAAATACCTGTCATTTTCTTTTACCTTTTTGAATACGGCGTACCCTGATTACCAGCTTCAGCGGCGAATGATTCAGCCGGATAAAGAACAGATCAATCGTTCCGCATTGATCACCGGGAAACTGCCGATCTATCTGCTGCATCATACCCTCCTTATCCCCTTTACTTAAATAATGGCCTGAATGTGGCTTATGGCTGGTTCTGCAACGAAGCCAGCGAAAACATGCAAACCGGATCCGGTATCCCTGGTTATCATTCATGTGTCCCCGGCAACGACCCAACCGGTTGATCAGTAGCAACGGGTTTATCACAACTTTCAGATGTCCTGCCTTTTCGACAGCAAATACCTGTCTGAATGCGCTTATTTTAGTTTAAGATCGGGATTGGGATATTGATAAAATCACAGATCACAGTTTTCAGGAGAACAGACACTGATGACTGAAAGCTGATACCTGCATCCATCTGCCACTATACCATCGTTACCATCCAGGTAGCTCAATTACTTTTTCAATCACAATTATATAAATCCCTTATTATGCATTTGACGCCTCGCGAAACGGAAAAGCTGATGCTCCACGTGGCCGGAGAATTAGCCGCAAAAAGAAAGGCCCGTGGTCTGAAACTCAATTACCCCGAATCCATCGCTTATATCAGCAGCGAACTGCTGGAAGCGGCCCGGGATGGAAAAACGGTTGCCGAACTGATGCAGTACGGAGCTACCCTCCTTACCCGTAGCGATGTCATGGAAGGCATACCCGAAATGATCCACGACATACAGATCGAAGCCACATTCCCGGACGGCACAAAACTGGTAACCGTACACGACCCTATCCGATAATTTTAAAATCCAACTCCCATGATCCCTGGAGAATACTTTATAAAAAAAGGCGACATTATTGCCAACAAAGACCGGAAAACCGTAAAGATCAACGTAACCAATACCGGCGACCGCCCCATACAGGTGGGCTCTCATTTTCATTTTTTCGAGGTTAATAAAGCCATGTCCTTCGACCGCGAAAAAGCCTTTGGTATGCGGCTGAACATTATTGCCAGCACAGCCGTACGTTTTGAGCCCGGTGAAACCAAAGAAGTAGAGCTGGTAGAACTGGGCGGCATGCGCCGGGTATATGGCCATAATAACCTGGTAAACGGCGACACCACCCTGCCCAAAAACAAACTAGCGGCCATGCAGAATGTAGAAAAGTTCCAGTTTAAAAACAAAGAGGTAAAATAATCATCCCATTACCAATTAAAAATTGATGCATCATGAGTCTTAAAATAAGCAGAAAAACGCATAGTAATATATTCGGCCCCACCGAGGGCGATAAAGTACGCCTGGGCGATACCGAGATCATCATCGAGATCGAAAAGGATTTTACCCATGCCGGCGATGAGGCCAAATTCGGAGGCGGAAAAACCATCCGGGATGGCATGTGCCAGTCGTCCACCGCCGTACGCGACCAGGGCGTACTGGACCTGGTGGTTACCGACGTGATCGTGATTGACCACTGGGGTATTGTAAAAGGTGATGTGGGCATTAAGGACGGAAAAATAGTAGGCGTGGGATGTGCCGGCAACCCGGACACTTCCGATAATATTTCGCCTAATATGATCATCGGCGCTTCCACAGAGGTACATGGAGGTGCGGGCTATATCCTCACTGCCGGCGGCATCGATACGCATATCCACTTTATCAGCCCCACACAAATAGAAACCGCGTTGTACAGTGGTGTTACCACCATGATCGGCGGCGGTACCGGCCCCGCAGATGGCACCAATGCCACTACGGTAACCCCGGGTAAATGGAATATCCAGCGCATGCTGCAGGCGGCAGAAGCATTCCCCATGAACCTTGGCTTTTTTGGTAAAGGAAACTGTGCTACGGAAGCCCCCATTGCCGAACAGGTAGAAGCCGGCGCACTGGGCGTAAAGATCCATGAAGACTGGGGCGCTACGCCGGCGGTGATCGATGCTTCACTAAAAGTAGCGGATGCCTATGATGTGCAGGTGGCGATCCATACCGACACCCTGAATGAGGCGGGTTACCTGGAAGATACCATCAACGCCATTAACGGCCGGGTCATTCATACCTTCCATACCGAAGGTGCAGGGGGCGGACATGCGCCGGACATCATTAAAGCCGCGATGTACCCCAATGTACTGCCGGCATCTACGAACCCAACCCGTCCCTACACCAAAAACACGATCGATGAGCACCTGGATATGCTGATGGTATGCCACCACCTGAGTAAAGACATTCCGGAAGATGTGGCCTTCGCCGACTCCCGGATCCGCCCGGAAACCATTGCAGCGGAAGACATCCTGCAGGATATGGGCGTATTCAGCATTATGAGCTCCGACTCGCAGGCGATGGGGCGTGTAGGGGAAGTGATCACCCGCACCTGGCAAACTGCCGATAAAATGAAAAAGCAAAAAGGCCATTTACCGGAAGATGAAAAAAATGAAAACGACAATTTCCGCGCAAAGCGATATGTGTCCAAATATACGATCAACCCGGCCATTGCTCATGGGATTTCTTCCTATGTAGGATCCATCGAAACCGGAAAGATCGCAGACCTGGTACTTTGGAAACCCGCATTGTTTGGAGCCAAACCGGAAATGATCATCAAGGGCGGTATGATCATTGCCAGCAAAATGGGCGATGCCAATGCCTCCATCCCTACCCCACAGCCGATCATCATCCGGAATATGTTTGCGGCCTATGGTAAAGCATTAACACGGTCCGCCTTCACCTTCGTTTCAAAAGTATCCTTGGAAAAGAATATTGCGCAGGAATACGGTTTGGAAAAAACATTGTTACCGGTAACCAACTGCCGCAACATTTCAAAACGGGATATGATCCACAATAATGCCTTACCGGAGATCACCGTAAACCCCGAAAATTATGAAGTGCGGGTGGACGGCAAAAAGATCACCTGCGAGCCTATTGCAGAAGTTTCCCTGGGGCAAAGGTATTTCCTGTTTTAGCAATTATAAACAATACTCAGTACACTGTAACCACATAGGCACATGGCTTTTTGCAACGGCTATGAAGCTTCTGTATCTATGTGGTTAAACATTCACCCGGCATTCAATATTTAATTTTTTATCTGATGCAATTCAAATTTATAACCGCATTACTCCTGATAACAGGTCTTACAACAGCTTACAGCAGCTTTGCCCAGCAGGGGTCGGTAATGATCTACGGCTCGTTAAATTACCAGGATCATAATAAAACAGGACAAACATTTGGTGCCAACCCTATTGGCGTGGGATACTTTTTTAACGGCCATGCGGTTACCGGTATCAACTATGCCTTCAGCCGTGAAAAAGACGCCTTGCACGATCTTGCAGAACGGCATCATGAAGCCGGACTTTTTTACAGCGATTCAAAAATGCTGGGCGAACATTTTGTACTTATCGGGCAACTGGATGCGCATTATGTATGGGGCTCAACAGACCTGAACACACCTGCTTCTTATGATTACAAAGGATACCTGTTCCGTTTGTATCCGCTTATTGGCGTTATCCTGGGACATGGATGGGCATTAAAGGCCAAGTTCTGTGAACTGTCGTACCGGCAAACCAAAGGGAACGACGCGGCACAAACAAAAGACAAGCTCTTTATTGCCGGTATCAATGGCAGCACGATTGGCCTGGGTGTATCCAAAAACATCTCTTTTAATAAACACAGATCATGATCATCAACGAAATCATGGGCAATATTTCCGACATGGCGGCAAACGGGTTAACGCAGGACCTGCTGGAACTGGAATGGTACGAAACCACCAAACGCATTCAACGGAAACGCACACTTGCCGGCAGGGAGATCGCCATTAAATTTTTACGCGAGGGACAACGACTGCGCCAGGGTGATGTTTTGTTACGGGATGGCGATACACTGGTAACCGTAAACATCAAACCCTGCGAAGCCATTGTAATTGCCCCGCAAACGCTGTTGGAAATGGGTACCGTATGCTATGAGATCGGCAACAAGCATATGCCCCTGTTTATCCAGGACAACAAGGTAATGATGCCCTTTGAGATGCCGATGTTCCGCTGGCTGGAAGGCAGTGGCTATAAACCCCAGAAACAGGTAGTACGCCTGCTCAATATCTTAAAATCAAACGTAGAACCACATAATCATGGCAATAATAATTCACTTTTTTCAAAGATCCTGAACCTCGCATCAAAAGAATAGCATCGTTGCATGAAGCGTCCACGCTTCATACTCCTATTTTACCGGCTCCGCCGGTTAACAAAAAATACAAGTTCATGCATTCATCCTTTTTAGGCGCTTTACTACACCTTTCGGATCCTACCTTACCCATTGGCGGGTACACGCACAGCAACGGCCTGGAGACCTATGTTCAGGAAGGCATTGTTCACAATGCAGCAACAGCAAAAACATTTGTGACCCAGATGCTGCAACGGAACATCCGGTACAATGACGCCGCCTTTATGGCAAGGGCATACCAGGCCGCTGAGGCACAGAACATCCACCGGTTGCAGCAACTAAGCTTAGAATGTACGGCATTAAAATCGCCGATGGAGATCCGCCAGGCCAGTATAAAGCTGGGACTGCGGCTGATCAAAATATTCCGCAGGCAGCAAGCCTTCGAAGTCATGGAACTGTTTGAACAATTGGTACAGGAAAAAGAAGCCGACCCGCATTACTGTATTGTATTTGGTATGTATGCCCGGCTCCTGAATATTCCCTTAGAGGAAGCCCTGTTCGCGTTTTACTACAACGCCGCGGTAGGTATGATCACTAACAGCGTAAAACTCGTACCGCTGGGGCAGCTGGAAGGACAGGATATCCTTTTCCAGATCCAGCCCTTGCTAAAAGAGCTAAGCGAGACAACCGCCGGTATCCCGGATGAAATGCTGGGGCTTTGTGCCGTAGCCTTCGACATCCGGTGTATGCGGCACGAGCGGCTGTATTCGAGGTTGTATATGTCTTAGCCCCCTTCTCTTTTGGAGCCGGACCGGGGTGAGGCCGATAGCCGCACTACAGCACAAGAGTGCGACGCAAGGAAGCTGAATACAGATCCTTTGTTGGGTTCATAAAAAAATAAAATATCAACAAATAACTATGGAACGAAAATATGTAAAAATAGGCGTAGCAGGCCCCGTTGGATCGGGGAAGACCGCCTTACTGGAACGGTTAAGCCGCCGCCTGATGAGCGAGTATGACCTGGCCGTAATTACCAACGACATCTATACAAAAGAAGATGCCGAGTTTATGGCCCGGAACAGTTTATTACCGCAGGACCGGATCATTGGTGTAGAAACCGGGGGTTGCCCACATACCGCCATCCGCGAAGATGCCAGCATGAACCTGGAAGCCGTGGATGAGCTGGCGGAGCGTTTTCCCGATATTGAGCTGATCCTTATTGAAAGTGGCGGTGATAATCTTTCCGCAACCTTTAGCCCGGACCTGGCCGACGTGACCATCTTCGTCATCGACGTGGCCGAAGGCGAAAAGATCCCCCGTAAAGGAGGCCCCGGCATCACCCGTTCGGATCTGCTGATGATCAATAAAATTGACCTGGCTCCCTATGTAGGCGCCAGTCTTGAAGTAATGGAAAACGACGCCCGGCGCATGCGCAAGGGAGCGCCCTTTGTGTTTACCAACCTGATGACCCAGCAGGGACTGGATGCCGTTATCGGGTGGATTAAAAAATATGCATTATTAGAAGAGGTAGAGGAGCCTGCATTAATCCGCTGATATGATCAGTACATTAAACTTCACGGTAGCAATGAACGGGCAACGATCGTTCCTGAAAGATGCTTATGTTACGCAGCCCTTCCGCATCATACCCGTTGGCCAGCATAAATCAGATGCGCATGCGTACCTGATGATCATGAGCTCATCGCCCGGCATTCTCAGCGGGGATGCCTATGAATATTCGATCCGGGTAAAAGAGAATGCAAGGCTCCAGCTGCAATCGCAATCCTACCAGCGGCTGTTCCATATGGAAGCCAGCGCCACGCAAAAAATGCAGATCACGCTGGAAAAAGGAAGCTCTTTTTTCTTTGTGCCGCACCCCGTAGTGCCGCATAAAAACTCCAGGTTTACCAGTCTGAACCGGATAGATATGGCGGAAGGCTGTCAGCTGCTGATGAGCGAGATCATTACCTGCGGGCGAAAACATCATGGCGAGGTTTTTGAATTTACCAGCTTCCACAATTTCTTCGAAGTATTTCATAACGGGCGACTGGTACTCAAAGACAATATCCTGCTGCAGCCGAAGGAAAATGATCTGCAGGCCATGGGCATGCTGGAAACCTATACGCACCAGGGCACCCTTATTTACTCTGCTACCGCCGGTATACCCTCTGCTCCCGGGCTTGCTGACCAGGTACAGGAACTGTTAGAACAGGAGGCAGACATTCTTGGCGGCGTTTCGCGGCTCCAGCACAATGGCCTGGTGGTACGGGTACTGGGCCATGGCGGCGAACAATTATTCACCCTTTTTCAAAACATACAGGAACGGATATGGAACATTCTCGGTTAATTGCACTGGCGCTTACGGCCATCACCATCAGCGGTCTGCACACGGCATCCGGACCGGATCACTACCTCCCCTTTGTGGTACTTTCCCGCTCCCGGAAATGGAGTCTTCCCAAAACCATTTTTCTCACCATTGTTTGCGGCATCGGGCATATCCTGAGCTCGGTGCTCATCGGCCTGGTGGGTGTCTTCCTCGGGTGGCAGCTTACAAAGATCGCCTGGCTGCAGGATGTAAGAGGTAATATATCCGGTTGGGCGCTGCTGATCTTCGGTGTCCTGTACCTGGCTTACGGCCTGCGGCAGGCCTGGCTCAATAAGCCTCATAAACATTTTGATGTAATGGGCGACGACGTATACGTTTACGAGCATACACACGGACAAACAGTGATGCCCGGAAGCCGTATAAAAGTGACGCCCCTGGTGCTCTTTGCCATTTTTGTAATGGGGCCCAGTGAGCCCCTGGTGCCCCTGCTTTTTTATTCAGGCACCCAGCGTTCCGTAACGGAAATTGTCGTACTCATTTCCGTATTCACCATCAGTACGGTGATCACGATGCTGGCCATGGTGCTCATCGGCATTTACGGTTATTCTTTTTTTAATACCAGCAAGCTGGAGCGGTATATGCATGCCATTGGCGGCGGCGTGGTTACGGTCTGCGGCATTGGCATGGTCTTTTTAGGCTGGTAGCACCTCCTTCTCCTCCAAAGCGGCCCGGCCTCCTTTGGAGCGGTCTCCGGCCCCGGAGGTAGGGAAAACCCGGCTTCCTGTTTTTCAATCTGTTTTTTATTCGTTGAAATCCTATAGTAAACTTTAAAACTATGCAATCAAAATCATTCATTTTTGCCCGTACCGTATTCAGAAGCATCGGACAGATCATGTTGCAGGAAAACGCGCTGACCGGGCTGTTATTTCTCGTTGGGATCTTCTATGGTTCTGTTCCGGGTGGTATTGCCGCCCTGCTTTCGGCCGTTACCGGCGTGCTTACCGCCCAACTGCTGCAATATGACCGGCAGGAAATTGAACAGGGTCTGTATGGCTTTAGCGCCACCCTGGTAGGCGTGGCCATGGTCTTTTATTTTCAACCGGTTCCTGTGATATGGATTGCAGTGATCATCGGATCGGCACTGGCTACCATTCTGCAACATGTATTCATTGTAAAAAAGCTGCCCGGCTTTACCTTTCCGTTCATCATCGTTACCTGGATCCTGCTTTATGTTTTTCATCACCTTATTATTGAGCCCAATTCCGTTGCCGTCGTCAATGAAATGATCGAAAAGGATGATTTTGCCACCAGCATCCATGGGTTTGGGGAAGTCATCTTCCAGGACAGTATCATTGGCGGCCTCCTGTTTTTCCTGGGCGTCTTCATCAATAAGCCCATTGCCGCCCTGTATGGCATTACCGGGGCCATTCTCAGCGCTTACATAGCCATTCATTTATCAGAGCCGGCACTCGATATCGAAATGGGGCTCTTCAGCTTTAATGCCCTGTTATGCGCTATTACCTTTGCCGGGGACGAGCCCGTGGACGGAATTTTTGTACTATTCTCCGTGGTGCTGACCGTAATTATCGACATTGCCATGCTGCGTATGCAATGGTCCGTGCTTACGTTCCCCTTTGTTGCCGCCAGCTGGGTCACCCTGACCCTGAAAAGATGGATCCCGCTTCCGCCAAAAGGTATTGCCCCGGACAAATAACCCGATTTTATAATTAACTTTACAATACCGTATTAATCCGCAGATCCTTATGGCACCTACCATAAAACTGATCAGTAACTATGAGTACAAACGGCAGTTCCTCCCGGAGATCTCTGCCCATGTATTGCACGATCATTCGCAACTCCAGCTTTACAGGATCGAGTCTTATCTGAAAGATATCCTGATACCGGTTCCCCCCTACAGAACTTCTTTTAATTTCCTGATGCTGATAACCAGGGGGTATATCCAGCAACAGCTCGAAACCCAGAGCTACACGGTTACGGCGGGGCAGGTCATTAATATCAAACAGGGATGCATTACCCGTACCCTGGAGCTTTCACCGGACCTGCAGGGCTTTTACCTGATCTATGAAAACAATGTTATCACCAACCTCTTCCTGAATAACAGGGAACTGGATTTCTTTTTTACAGCGCCCTATATCCAGCTATCCTCCAAAGAAGTGAAATGGCTCGAAAAATCGTTTTCCCTGCTAAAAGAAGAGCTGGACGCTATGGCACTGAACAGTTCTGAAGACATCTGCCTGGCCCTGTTCTCGGCAATCCTGCTAAAACTGATCCGGTCAGGTAACCCGGGCGCACATGCCCTTACCAGGGATCTTAAGATCTCCTACCAGTTCCGGACAGAGGTGCAGCATTATCATATAATGCACAAAGACGTATGCTTCTATGCCAAAAAAATGCAGATCTCCGAAACTTACCTCAACAAATGTGTCAAAAAAACGACAGGTAAACCTCCCAAACAATGGATCCAGGAAATCAGCATCCTGCACAGCCAGATCCTGCTGCAAAACCTGACCAAGGAGATCTCGGAAGTAGCCTATGAACTCAACTACCAGTCGGCCTCCTACTTCACAAGGATCTTTCATAAAGTAACCGGTGTTACCCCGAAAACATACCGGTCCCAGCTAAAAGAACGCTACCGGAACAACTGGGCCTCTTCATAATTTGAAGATTTAAGCATTTGAAGATACAGGGACCCGGTGGTACGGGCCCTATCTCAACTATTAAACGTATCAGTCCCGGAACGTTAAACTCCGCTACAAAATATATGCGCACATAATACCCGGCCTCTCCTCTCTGACATCCGGTATCTCATCTCCTCTCCACTTCTGCTTTTTTGTTCTATCTTAGCGAAACAGCACCAAATTTCTAATTATGAAACGACCTTTGATCATTGGTATCATTTTGCTGGGACTGAACTTTTGCAGCTGTGGTTTTGAAGAACGGAGAAAACAGCTGGATGAGCGGGAGCAGGCACTGAAGGCACGCGAAACGGCGGTAATGCTTAAGGAAAAAGCATTAAAGCTGCTGGAAGACAGTCTGAAATTAAATATAGCCCGGATCGACTCTGTCAGCAACCTCCCCGCAGAGCAAAGTGTTCCCCTGCCCGATTCACTGGCAGGTAACTGGAACGTTACAATGGTTTGTACCCAAACCAACTGCTCCGGCTTTGCCGTGGGGGATATCCGGAAAGAAACCTGGCTTATTGCTGGCAATGAAACTACGGTTACGGTCCGTGCCATGCAGGGAGATAAACTGATCCGTATTTATACCGGCACCTTTACCGGTACCGATCTAAAGCTTTCCACGCCCGAATCTGAAACTGCACAACCTTCCGCATCCATGAAAGTAGCATTAAAGGTTGAGCAGAGAAATAAACTCAGCGGGCAAAGGCTGATCACCCAGCCCGATGGATGCGAAACTATTTTCAAAGCTGATATGGACCGGCCGAAAAATCAATAAACGCCCATCTTAATTTATTACGGATATGCTGTTAAATATTGCTGAAGCAACGCTCCCCGTTACCGATCCTATCTTAAAATACCTGATCGTCATCATCATTGTATTGCTGGCCCCTATTCTGCTCAACAAATTAAAGATCCCGCACCTCATCGGGCTCATCATTGCCGGTGCACTGACCGGCCCTAATGGTTTCGGTATCCTGGACAGGGACAGCAGCATTGTGGTTTCGGGTACAACGGGTCTGCTTTACATTATGTTTTTGGCCGGTCTTGAAATAGACCTGATCGAATTCAAAAAGAATAAATGGAAGAGCATTACATTTGGGATGTATACTTTTTGCATCCCGATGCTCATCGGCACACTGGCCAGCTACTACTTGCTGCATTTTAACTGGATGACCGCGATCCTCCTGGGCAGCCTCATCTCCTCTCATACGCTCCTGGCCTACCCCATTGTCAGCAAACTCGGCATTGCAAAAGATAAGTCCGTTAATATTGCGGTAGGCGGTACCATGATCACGGACACCCTGGCCCTGCTGGTGCTGGCCGTAATTGTAGGAATGACCAAGGGCCAGGTAGATGCCGCCTTCTGGCTGCGTTTGACCCTGTCCATCCTCGCGTTTGGGCTCATCGTTTTATTTCTTTTCCCCGTCATTGGCCGATGGTTCTTTAAAAAGGTGCCCGACAGGATCTCACAATTCATTTTTGTGCTGGTAATGGTTTACCTGGGAGCAGTGCTGGCCGAACTGGCCGGTGTGGAGGGCATTATCGGGGCCTTCCTTTCGGGACTGGCATTGAACCGGCTCATCCCCGCCACATCCCCCTTAATGAACCGGGTAGAGTTTGTCGGCAATGCGCTCTTCATCCCGTTCTTCCTGATCAGCGTGGGCATGCTGATCGACTTTAAAGCCTTTATAAAGGATACCGAAACCATAAAGGTAGCTGCTGTGCTTACGATCGGCGTTATTACCGCCAAATACCTGGCAGCCTGGGCTACTACCAAAACCTTCCGGATGAATAAACACCAGCTGCAGGTGATCTTTGGGCTGAGCCTGGCCCAGGCCGCCGCAACACTGGCCGCTGTAATGGTAGGCTATAATATTATCATATCTGAAACACCAGACGGGGAACCTATCCGTTTATTAAATGAAGCGGTGCTCAACGGCTCCATCCTGGTGATCCTTATTACCTGCACCATTGCCTCCGTTACCGCGCAAAAGGGCGGACAGGCGCTGGCCCGCGAAACCGGCGCCGAAACCGGTAATACGGCTGAAGGAACAGACGAAGGCGAAAAAATACTGATCGCAACCAATGCACTTGAAAAAACAGAGCACCTGGTACAACTGGCGCTTTCCATCAAAACGCCCCGTAATACCGACCAGGTTTATGCGCTGAACATCATTAATAAACATGATGCCCCCGATGAATCGGACCGGGCCGGCAAAAAAATGCTGGAGCTGGCCGTGCAAACCGGGGCCGCCGCCGATGTCAAAGTCCACGATATCATCCGTTACGACGATAATATCATCAACGGGATCACCGGCGAAGTAAAAGCCAATAAGATCACGGACCTGATCCTGGGTTACAGCACCCGGCCCTACAATTCGGTCAAGAGCTTTGCACTGATCAACGGGATCCTCGAAAACGACAGGCTCACCACTTATGTTTACAACCCGGTGCAACCCCTCTCTACCATTAAGAACAACATTATTGTGATCCCCCGGAATGCAGAACGGGAAACCGGGTTCTTTTACTGGCTGTCGAACATCTGGACGCTGGCCAAACATTGCGGCGGCGGTGTTAAATTCTTTGCTGCAAAGAATATCGAGCCGCTGTTGAGCAGCCTGAACGAGAAGAATCCCATTCAATACCGTTTTTCTGAATTTACCAACTGGGAAGACATCCTGATCCTGTCGAGGGAGGCTGATAAAAATGACCTGATCATCTTTGTATTAAGCCGCCCCCAGTATCCCTCGTATAATCAGCATATGGACCGGATCTTTACCTACCTCGACCGGTATTTCCGATCCAGCAATTTTCTGCTGATCTACCCGATACAGGTAAAACCCGCTGAAACCGACGACTTTTACATCAGCGATCAGCATTTTCTGAATCCCACGGTAGACCTGGAAAGCCTGGGAAAAGACATCGGGCGCATCTTTACCCGCGACAGGAAGGGATAAAGACAGCTCATTGCCCCCGGGATGCAAGCCATACCGGCTTTTTTGTCTATCTTCACCTGAACAATATCAGCCATGAAATCGGTACATTTCTTTTTGTTCCTGCTGGCCGTCGGTTGCTTCATAACCGGTCATAGCCAGCATACCATTGTTCAGCTCTGGAAAACCAATGATTCTATCCCCGTTCCGGAATCCGTTTTACCGGTACCGGGAAAAAGCGAACTGTACGTTTCCCTTATCGATGGTAAAGGCAATGAAAAGGATGGCCGGGGCGGCGTTGGTATACTGAACAAAAACGGAACGGTCAAGAACCTGAACTGGGTTACAGGTCTTAATGCCCCCAAGGGACTGGGCCTCTATAAAAAGCATTTATATGTTGCAGATCTGACCGATGTGGTAGTGATCGATGTGAAAACGGCAAAGGTGATCAAAACGATTCCTATCCCGGATGCAGTTTTCCTGAATGACATAACCGTCGACAAAAACGGGGCCGTCTATGTATCCGACACCCGTTTAAATAAGATCTATAAGATCGTAAAAGACCAGCCGGAAGTATACCTGGAAGGCGCTACCGGCGCCAACGGTCTGAAATCCATCGGCACCGATCTTTACGTTCTTGCGGGTAAAGAATTGTGGAAGCTGGACCGGAACAAAAAAAAGACCATCATTGCTTCCGGTTTTGAACAGGGCGGTGATGGTATTGAGCCTGCAGGGAATGGTGATTTTATTGTTACCTGCTGGCCGGGCATCATTTACTATGTTTCTGCCAGCGGCAATTTTCATAAAATGCTGGATGTCCAGGGCAGGATGAATACCGCAGATCTCGGATATGATGCGGCTACAAAGATCCTGTACGTTCCTACATTCAATAGTTACAGTGTTGTTGCCTTTGAATTGAAATAGCTGCTTTTGTTTTAGTTGATCCGCGTTCCTGGAGGGTGGGCTGTTGACGACTTAATGCCGTTTCCTTAAGAGAAGGTTTAAAGTTTCAGTTGGCGCCTTCTACTTCTCACAGGTCACAGACGGGCTCAAAGTTCAACGTTAGATTTCGTTTTATATCCAAAGGGCTGTTGATTATTGCCTTCCCGGATCTGTCGCATATGCGTGAAGGTAAGCGGTAAAACCCTGAATGGGGTTATGCCCGGATAGCCGTCGGTTTATGGGCGATTCATTTGTATTGAACCCCGGCCGGGGTTCAACCAGGATCCGGATCATGAACCCCGCGTTTCACGCGTGGTTCATCAAAGAAAACCCTTACGGGTTTATCAGGGCAGCAGCCGGAACGGGATCGGGGTTCATTCCCACTCCCGACAGACGTCGCCGGGATCCACATTTCCTCATTTTCAAATTTTCAAATCAGGAATCATTCCCGGCTCCTTACTGGTATTGTATATAGACCGGTTTGGGTGTAAACCGCAGCAGCTCTTTCGGCTCAAACAGCCCGGTGCTGCCACGTTTCAGGTCGTTTTTGTAAAACAGTTTAAAACCGGTGAACTGTACCGGCTGCCGGTAAACGAAGGTATTATAGGTCCCCGTCTTTAACGCCTTGCTGCCCCAGCCGTCCATATCGATCACGACCTGCACTTCCGGAACTTTCCTGATCTTCTTATACCCCGTTACCATATCATTGGTAAAGCGATGCACGACCAGGATCTTGGGAGGAAGATCATTTTCCCGCACGATCTTTGCGAGATAATCGATCGTGTAATTGATATCCCCGGCACTGAAGGTCCCGATCCTGCTGCCCGGCGTTTCGCCGTTTTTCATTGAAAATTCCGGGTCGATCCCCAGGTGAAATCCTGGCAGCTTAAAATATTTTTCAAAACGCGGCAATTCTTCCTGCAGGGTGCTTTGTCCTACCTGCACATCAATAAAGGTCAATGCCCCGATCTCCTTTGACCATTTCAGGATCGTATCGATCTGGTGAAACGGCATGCGAAGCCGGTATTTGCCATCCCTGCCGGGAGTACCCTGTGCGGTAACCGCAATATAGTGCAGCGCCGGCCGTACCGGAGTAGCAGGATCGGCCTTCTCCCATTTGGTCACTTCCCCTTTTAATTTCCGCAGCATTTCTTTTTTGGGCAGCTCGCCAAGGATGCCCATCCCTTTTGAAAAAAGGTTGCCATAATATGCGATCACCCGGTTAAAGGGAAAGATGGCACCTGGCAAGGGATAGGGCGCTTTTACCGGCCAACGGCCGGAGGAATCCCCGTTTGCGATTGCCTTCATCCGTTTGTCGTACCCGGCAGTATCGAGAACAGCACCAGGCCTACTCCCCTTTTTTGTATCGCTGGTGTCCGGCGCGGCGGCTTTGGCCGGACCGGAAGCTACCGAAGGCGCCTTCTCCTGGGAGTCAGAGGCCGTGCACGCCATTAATGAAAAACAGATCAGCAATATGTGAACCGCTTGTAAACGCTTTGTCATAGTACACTCACTTAGATGATAAAGATAGGTCTCAAAAACGGCAGCGACCGGTATGCCTGCTGTTAAAATATCACAAACATATCTTAAGAAATAGTCAAAGCCCTGCTCCGGCAGGCAGGATCCGCATCCGGTAGGCGTTCATGGCTGTAACCCCCAGTTTTTTTACCAGGTTATAGTTGGCTATAAAACCAACCGGTGCACCTATTACCGGCAAGAGCTGTGCCATTTTCGCCAGATCGATGTAATCCCGGTACTCCTGCTGGAAGCGGCGCCAGTCAAACGCCGATACATCGGCAGGCATTTCCTTCACTTTAAGATCCCAACGATCCATTTTCTCATATACCCTGTTACGGTGTGCTGCGCTCGAGAACGCCAGTTCAAAAATATGCAGCAGGTACACACGCTCCCGGTAGTCATCCAGGTCAAAGCCATATGCAGCTGCTATTTCATAGAGCAGCTTCAGCTTCAACGCCAGCAATAAGGGAAAGTCTGCCAACCCCATTAAAATCCCCCCCGCTCCTGTTATACCGCCCTCCACGGCTGCAGCGCTCCTGTAAAACTTTATTTTTTCTTTTACGGTCTGCTCCCGCAATATGAATGCAGCATTCGTTAAAGGCTTTGCGGTGGTATGTTTGGCTCCGAACAGAACGGCATGGATCATCTGTTTGATCACGACCGTGATCCCCTTATGCACCTTTTCAGGGATCAGCGCATTGAGCTTATCCTGCGTCTTTTTTGAGAACCGGTTCAAAATACCGGGAGGACGCTGCATATTGAATTGCCAGCGCCGCATCTCCGAAAAAGCGATCTGTTCATAATGGTTCATAACCCAAAATTAAAAAGGTTCCGCTATTTAGAGCCTGTTTAAAATTCATTCAATGGCTTTATTATGGCTGTTTTGGGCTGCAACTGCGTTAAATTTTTCGCCATAGTGGCCTACTATGCCTGCAAAATTTTCCTTGTTTCGCTCCAAAATAGCTTCATAATAAATTCCACAATAAAATTTAAACAGGCTCTAAAACGGTATGCAGGGCTACTGTCCCGTAAAAGAAAAAGCCGGTCACAGTTTTACTGCAACCGGCCTTGCCAGTATTGTGCCCTGTTTAGTAGAATAAGGTGTACAATGCAGCCAGGATGCCGCAAATAATAAGCGCCCCCACCAGGAAGCCGGAGTTGACTTTAAACATTTTTGCATCCACTTCCAGTCCATTGGGCTGTACGCCTCTTGCTACCTCTATTTTGGAGATAATATACATGCCGATGATACATACTGCAAATACGATCCCCATCCGGTCGAGGAACGGGATTTCGTAAACACCGCTGGCGTTGGGAACCGAAAAGCCTATCGAAGAAAGGAATTGCAGATCCATAACACCGGGTAAGAATTTAAGCGCCACCGAAAAAGCAAAACCTCCGATGGTGGCAAATAATGCCGCGGAAGAAGTCGTCTTCTTCCAGAAGAATCCTAACAGGAACATGGCAAAGATACCCGGCGACACAAAGCCCGTATATTCCTGTATGAACTGGAAACCGCCTTTTTTGTCGATACCGAGGAACGGAGAGATGATAATAGCCAGGATCATCGCTACTACGATGGCGATCCGGCCCACATTTACCTGCTGGGTTTCGGTTGCCGCAGTATTCAGCCGCTTTTTATAAATATCCAGTGTAAAGATGGTGGAGATACTGTTGATCTTGCCCGCCAGGGAAGCCACAATGGCCGCCGTAAGCGCTGCAAACGCCAATCCTTTTAAACCGGCCGGCAACAGGTTCAGCAATACAGGATAGGCCCTGTCCGGGTTCATCTCCCCATGTTCGATCATCTGGGCCTGGAAATCTACCCCGCCTACCACGCCTTCCTGGTGCAGGATATAAGCCGCAATACCGGGTATCACCACGATGATGGGCATTAATAATTTTAAGAACCCTGCAAATAACAACCCAGAACGGGCCGTTTTTAAATCAGCGCCCAACGCCCTTTGGGTAATATACTGGTTACATCCCCAGTAATTCAGGTTCACGATCCACATACCTCCTAAAAGCACCGTGAGCCCCGGCAGGTCCAGGTAATTGGGATTATCCTTCTTCAGGATCATGTGAAAATGATCGTCTGCTTTTGTTTTCAATGTTCCCAGCGCACTCATCACGCCATCCAGTTTAAAATGGTCTGCAACCAGCGACAGCGCCAGGTAGGTAGTGGCCAGGCCGCCCAGTATCAGGAAGAACACCTGGATCACATCCGTATAGCCGATTACTTTCATACCGCCCAGCGCAATGATCAGTGCAAAAAGCGCCAGCATGGACATACAGACCCAGAAGTTGATGCCGGAGATGGTGCTTACCGCAAGCGCCCCCAGGAACAAAATGGAGGTCAGGTTCACCACCACATAGAGCAGCAGCCAGAACACGGCCATGATCATGGCCACCGTACCGTTATACCGCTGGTTCAGGAATTGCGGCATGGTGTATATTTTGTTTTTCAGGTACACCGGCATAAAAAAGACCGCCACAATGATCAGCGTGGCAGCCGCCATCCACTCGTAGGTAGAAATAGCCAGCCCGATCTTAAAGCCGCTGCCGCTCATACCGATAAACTGTTCTGCAGAAATATTGGAAGCGATCAGCGAAGCGCCGATAGCCCACCAGGTAAGCGAACCTTCCGCCAGGAAATAGTCATGTGATGCAGAAACCGTAGCCTGTTTCTTTTTCCGGTATACCCAATAGCCGTAGGAGGCCACAATCAGAAAGTAGACTAAAAAGACAATATAGTCCGATATGCTTAGTTCATTATTCATATGCATGCAATATTAATATGATATTTAACAGTCCGCTAAAATAACTAAACCTGCTCTAATTTATCACATCGATCCTTAAATTTTATTCAACCGGTAATAAACATCGCTCCAGCGTAGCTCGTTTTTAAAATGATACAGGTCGGTGTCTTTGTTGATCCATACAAACTCAATACCCGCCATGCCCGCAAAATCTTCGAGATGCGCTGCCGTAAGGTTTTGCGAATAGCAGGTATGATGCGCCCCTCCTGCCAGGATCCAGGCAGCACAGCCGGTATTCATATCGGGATAGGGTTTCCAGAGCACGCGGGCCACCGGAAGTTTGGGCAGATCGTGCAGCGGTTCCACCGCTTCCACCTCGTTCACCAGCAGCCGGAACCGGTTGCCCATGTCCATCATGGAAGCATTCAGCGCGGGGCCGCCCTTTACATTAAATACCAGGCGCACCGGGTCGGCTTTTCCGCCGATCCCCAGCGGATGGATCTCGCAGGAAGGTTTTCCCATTGCAATACTAGAGCAGATCTCCAGCATATGCGAGCCCAATACCATTGGCTCACCCGCATCAAAATGATAGGTATAGTCTTCCATAAAGGAGTTACCGCCCTCAAGCCCGATGGCCATGGTCTTCATGGCCCGCACCAATGCTGCCGTTTTCCAGTCTCCCTCTCCCGCAAATCCGTAACCCTGCGCCATCAGCCGCTGCACCGCAATGCCCGGCAGCTGGATCATTCCGTGGAGGTCTTCAAATGTATCGGTGAACCCTTTGAAATTGCCCTGTTCCAGGAACCCTTTTAACCCCAGTTCAATGCGCGCCGCATCCAGCAGCGACTGGTATTGGGCACCATCGTTCTTTAATGAGGAGGCTACCTGGTATGTGTCCATATATTCCTGTACCAGCGCTGTCGCTTCCCTTTCGCCCACCTGGTCAATCACTGCTACAAGGTCCCCGATACCATGTGTATTTACACTATACCCGAATTTCATTTCGGCTTCTACTTTATCGCCATCCGTTACGGCCACATAGCGCATGTTATCGCCAAACCGTACAAACCGTGCACCCTGCCAGTCGTGCCAACCCATCGCCGCCCGGCTCCAGCTTGCAATACGGTCCAGCACCTGGTCATCCTTCCAATGCCCGACCACTACTTTACGGTGCTTGTTCATCCGGCTCAGCATAAAACCAAACTCCCGGTCGCCATGAGCCGATTGGTTCGTGTTCATGAAATCCATGTCGATCGTATTCCAGGGGATATCCCTGTTGAACTGGGTATGGAACTGCAGCAAGGGTTTATGAAAGATCTTTAATCCGTTGATCCACATTTTTGCTGGGGAAAAAGTATGCATCCAGGCGATCACGCCGATACAGGATGCGTTGAAATTAGCCTCTGCAAAAACCTGCCGGATCTCTTCCGGTGTTTTTACGGTATCTTTCCAAACAAGCTTCACCGGTACTTTTGATGTAGCATTGATATAGCGAACGATTTCCCGGGAATGTTCCGCCACTTCTCTTAACGTATCTGCGCCGTAGAGATGCTGACTGCCGGTAACAAACCACAATTCTAATTGCTCCAGATTGATCATATTTTATATTTTCGGTATCATTGATTACTGTCCGTAATAGCTGTTGGGGCCGTGCTTGCGCTGGTAATGCTTATCCATCAGCGCTTTTTTGAGCAGTGGCACCTGCGGGTTGATCTGCTCGGTGAGATACGCCATTTTTGCCACCTGCTCCAGCACCGCGCTGTTGTGCACGGCTTTGGCTGCGTTCTTTCCCCAGGTAAAGGGGGCATGATTGCCCAGCAGGATCATTTCTACTTCCCTGTAGTCAAAACCATTCTCCTTAAAATGATCCAGCACCTGGTAACCCGTTTGGATCTCATAGTCGCCCTGTATCATGGCATCATCCATAGGAAGCGCACAGGGTATGTCTACAATATTGTAATCCGCATGGGTGGTGCCATAGATGGGGATCGCCCTCAGCGATTGTGCCCAGGCCGTTGCATAGGTAGAATGGGTATGTACAATGCCGCCGATTCCTTCCCAGTGCCTGTACAGCACGGCATGTGTTTGCGTATCGGAACTGGGGTTCAGCGATCCGTCTACTGTTTTACCATCAAAATCAACGATCACCATTTTCTCCGGTGAAAGGTCTGCATACGCCACCCCGCTGGGTTTAATGGCAAAAACACCTTCCTGCCTGTCTGCCTCGCTGGCATTACCAAACGTAAAAAGCACCAGCCCCAGTTCCGGAAGCTGCATGTTTGCCGCATAAGCTTTCTGGCGGATCGTTTCGTATCTCATTGTTACAGATTATTATGTTCCAGAAATGCGCCGATCCTTTTATATTGTTCCATGCGCTTTTTATAGTAGGCATGTCTTTCCGGATCGGGAAAATATTCTTTATCAAATCCCTGCCCCATGGCCCTCATTGCATCCTCTACTTTCGGATAGATCCCGGCAACGGTTGCTGCAAACATAGCTGCCCCTATAGCGCAGGTCTGCTCTGACCGGTGGATGCGGATCGGCATATTCATTACATCGGCCATCACCTGCATGATATACGCCGATTTTCTTGCCACACCTCCCACACCGATCAGCCCTTTAATAGGAACGCCTTCTTCTTCAAAACGGTCCACAATGGCTTTGGCGCCAAAACAGGTGGCTTCTACCAGGGCTTTGAAGATACGGGGGGCATCGCTTCCCAGGCTCAAACCGGTTAGTGCGCCATGCAGCAGCTGGTTGGCATCCGGTGTTCTGCGCCCGTTCAGCCAGTCAATCGCATGCACGTCGTCTTCCTCCAGGGGCAGCGCTGCTGCCGCTTTGGCCAGCTCGGGGATTACCTGCGCTGCCGTTTCCTCCACCAGCGCTTTTGCCTGCGCTGCGGTTAATACATTGGATGCTTTCACCAGTTGCAGTGGCCAGGACAATACCTGCTTAAACCAGGCATATACATCACCGAAGGCGCTCTGCCCGGCCTCCAGGCCCGACATTCCGGGGATCACTGAGCCTGTAACCTGTCCGCAAATACCCTTTACGGTTTTGTCGCCGGCCAGGTCTTCCTGCGGCACAACCAGCATATCGCAGGTAGAAGTACCCATTACCTTGCTCAAATGATAGGGTTCTATTTGTCCGCCTACTGCGCCCATATGCGCATCCATGGCACCGATACCCACTACCACACTGGTTGTTAACCCCAGTCTTTCGGCCCATTCCGGGCAAAGCATTCCGGCCGCTTCATCTGCCGCATAGGTCTTGGAGGGCAAATGCGCTACAAAACCATCCAGCAGCGGGTCCAGCGTAGCAAAAAAGGTATTGGGAGGAAATCCTCCAAAAGCTTCGGACCAAAGGGCTTTATGACCGGCGGTACAAACACCCCGCTTGAGCTGCTGTATATCGTTGCCGCCGGTAAGCAAAAAAGGCAGCCAGTCTGCATGTTCCACCCAGCTTGCCGCATGCTCCCGAACGGCAGCATCTGTCCTGAAAATGCGCAGCAATTTTGCCCAGTACCATTCACTGGAATAAATGCCGCCTACATACCGGAGATAATTGGTTTCAAACTGTGTTGCATGTTGATTGATCGCCGCCGCTTCGGCCGTAGCCGTATGATCTTTCCATAAAACAAACATGGCATTGGGATTATCGGCAAATGCTGCAGACAGTGCCAGCGGCCTGCCCTGCCGGTCAACGGCTGCCGGGGTGGATCCCGTAGTGTCTATAGAGATCCCCCGGATCTGCGCGGCAACAGAGGCTCCTGATTGTTTTATACAATCTTTAATCGTTGCCTCCAGCCCCTCTATATAGTCTAACGGATGCTGCCGGAACTGGTTCTTTGAAGGCACACAATACAACCCCTGTTTCCACCTGGGGTATTGAAATACGGAAGCGGCCACTTCGGCTCCGCTGTATGCATTTACAATAACAGAGCGAACGGAATCCGTACCAAAATCCACCCCGATAACGTATGCTTCTTTCATTGACTAAAATCGTTTAAAGGTTAAAAATACAATTTATTTGTAATAATTGTAAAAATTACAATTATCTTTTCACAAAAGAGCCCTCAGAACAGCAGGTCCAGTGCCTTACCGGTAAAATCCGGTATATAAAACAGGATCTGCTGCAGTGCATGAAATGCTTCCGGCTGGTGCCCGGTTGTAATAATAACAGTGTCCATGCCTGCATTTTGAGCAGCCTCGGCCCCCTTTGGCACATCTTCAAAAACCAGGCAGTCTGAAGGCGTCACGCCGAGCGCGCGGGCACAGGTGAGAAAGGTTTCCGGGTCCGGCTTGCTCCTGGATACGTCACTGGCGGTTATGATCGCCTGGAAAAAATGCCGGATATGTAACCGGTCTACCACAAAATCAACATTAAACGGAATGGCAGCTGTACCAATGGCCATAGGGATCCGCCGGGCGGCAGCCCGCTCCAGGAAGCGCTCCAGCCCCGGTATCAGCTGCAGATGCGGCAGGTATGCTTCCTGGTAGATCTGCTCCTTCCGGATGGAAAGCGCCTCCTTTTCCTCCCCGGAAAATTTCCCGCTGCCAAAGATCCGGTCCAGTACTTCACCATTCTTGCCATACATCTGCCGGTCTACCTCCTCCCGGCTCAGCCCGGCGTTCAGCTCTTCATTCAGGATCCTGAACCAGGCTTCTGAATGAAAGGCCATATCATCTATGATGGTTCCGTTTAAATCGAAGATAAATGCCTTGTATCTCATTGCGCAAAATAATAGCGGGTAAGATACAGAGAAATAGAAAATTGCTGCTGCTTAATTTAGCCCGGGCAATTTAAGCAGGGGCAGAAAGCTGCGGGATCATTTCAGCGGTCTGGCCGCAACACCGGCATTGGTGAGCACTACCGGTTTTATGGTACCATCCTCATTAAAATAAAGATGTTCAATGCAGGTTTCACGCGCATTGCCGTCTTTTTCGGTAAGCGGGCGGCGATGATAAATAATATACCATTCATCACGCCCCGGCACCTGCACCACAGAATGGTGCCCGGCCCCTGTGGCGATCGCCGGATCCTGCTGCAATATCTTTCCGATACGTCTGAAAGGCCCCAGCGGGCTATCGGCTATGGCATAGGACACGCTGTAGTCCGGCCCGGTCCATCCTCCCTCAGACCACATAAAATAATATTTTCCCCCGCGCATGAACATTACCGGTCCTTCCACATATTTTTCCGGTGTGATCTCTTTGAACAGGCTGCCATCCTTAAAGGGTATAAAGCCGGTAAAATCATCTTTTAACCGGGCAATATTACAATGCCTCCATCCTCCGTAAATGAGGTACCAGGCGCCATCTTTGTCCTTAAACACAAACTGATCGATGGGTTGTGCCCCGTTATGGAACCGGTCTACCAGCGGCCTCCCCAGGTAATCCTTAAAAGGTCCCTGGGGTTTTGATGCCACAGCTACGCCGATACCCCCCGTTTGCTGATCGTTCTGGATATCATTGGCGCCGAAAAATAAGAAGTACCTGTTTTTCTTTTTTACGATGGCCGGCGCCCAAAGTGCACGCTTTGCCCATTTTACAGAAGCCGTATCCAGTATCTTTTCATGCTTTTTCCAATGCACCAGGTCGCGGGAAGAAAAAGCATCCATAAAGACCTGCTTATGATAGGGAGCGGAATAAGTGGGATAGATCCAGTAGGTTTTATTAAAGATCACCGCTTCCGGGTCTGCATACCAGCCCGGGAATAACGGGTTTCCTGAAAATTTTTGCTGTCCGTTCGCAATCAGCGCCACCAGGATCAGGCCCAGCAGCCATGTTTTTTTTTGCATACACTTCCTGTTTTTAAACCGACCGGCCCCGTTGCCGGCGCCGGACTATTTAGGATGATTTCAACAATCGTTCTGCCACAAAGGTAATGGCTGTTTTACCATGGGGCGTGGGTTTTCCTTCTTTATCCAGGTTTACAAATACCATACGGTCGATGGTCAGTATGGGTTCATGGGTTATTTTATTCCTTACCTCGCAGCGCAGCGTTAAGGAAGTATTGCCAAACCGGGTGGCAACGATGCCGATCTCAATGATATCGCCCTGCCGGGGGGAAGCGATAAAATTAATTTCGGAAATAAATTTGGTAACGACATGCGTATTCTCCAGCTGGATGATAGCGTACAGTGCGGCTTCTTCATCGATCCATTGCAGCAGGCGCCCGCCAAACAGCGACTGGTTGGGGTTCAGATCTTCCGGCTTTACCCATTTACGGGTATGAAACCGCATCTCCTTTTCATCAAATACCTTGTTATCCATAATGAATCTCCGTATTTATTAAAACAGCTGTTAAGGATTCCGCTTCCTGTACTCGGCAATTACCCGATCCAGGTGTGCCACAAATTTAGACACGGAGGGTATATAGGGGTACCCTTCCGCAGCCAGGAGCTGCTCGTCCTCATCAAGAAAGAAATATAAGGGTTGAACGAGCGATCCGTAACGGCTCACCTGCAGATCGCTGTTCTTCTCGCCCAGTGTTTCAACCTGCTTGCCCAAACTTTTAGAATAGTATTGCTCTCCCACCGGTATATCAACACCATTGTGTACATCCGTAAATAAAGAAGCGATCACAAAATCGTTTTTCAGCCGCTGCATGACTGCGGGGTCGCTCCAAACCTGTCCTTCCATCAAACGGCAGTTGATACAATTCACACCCGTAAAATCCAGCATCAATGGCTTTTTAACCTTCCGGGCCACATCGAGGGCTTCCTGGTAATCAAAATAAGTCACAAGACCGTTATTAACGACCACATCCGGCTCATGTTTTTTCATCACCGCCACATACTTCACCGGCGCCGGCAATCCTTCCCGGAAATGTACGGTATCTTTTTCACTCCCGCTCCTGCTGCTCATCGATTTCGGGTCAAAACCCGATGGCAGGTCATCTGCGTTGAAATCCTGGGTACCCATAGGTGGCAGGAAGGCAGATAGGCCTTTTAACGGAGCCCCCCATAATCCCGGAACCAGGTACATGACCATGCTGAAAGAGGCAATAGCGAAAAACAACCGGGTTACCGATAAATGTGGTAATCCAAAATCATTCCTGGGCAGCTCGTCATCATGCCGGAACTTCAATTTCCCTAAAAGATACAAGCCCAGCAGGAAGAATATTACGACCCAAAGTACGATGAAAATTTCCCGGTCGAGAATGCGCCAGTTCTGCGTCAGGTCTGCATTAGACAAAAATTTGAGCGCCAGCGCCAGTTCCAGGAACCCAAGGGTCACTTTTACCGCGTTTAACCAGCCGCCCGCCTTACCCAGCATATTCAGCTTACTCGGGAAAAAGGCAAACAATGCAAAGGGAAGCGCCAGGGCCAGCGAAAAGCCAAACATTCCTACCAGCGGGCCCATCCGGCTGCCCTTAGAGGCCAGCACCAGCAAATTGCCGATGATCGGGCCGGTGCAGGAAAATGATACCACTACCAATGTAAGCGCCATAAAGAAGATCCCCAAAAGGCTTTGGGTGTTGGCCCTGCTATCGGCCCTGGTACCCCATGAAGAGGGGAGCGCAATTTCAAATGCTCCCAAAAATGAGATACCAAAGATGAGGAACACCAGGAAAAAGACCAGGTTGGCGATCCAGTTGGTCGCTAATTTATTTAATGCATCGGGGCCGAAGATAACCGTAATGAAAAAGCCCAGGAGCGTAAAAATGACAATGATCGACAATGAATAAACAAGGGCATTGCGGATCCCCTCCGTCTTTGTCTTGCTGCGCTTCGTAAAAAAGCTGACGGTAATGGGGATCATTGAATACACACAGGGGGTTAACAGCGCTAACAATCCGCCGGCAAAGGCGGTAAGAAAAATCCAAAGCAGGGATTTATTCGTGCCGGGGCCGGTCGTTTCACCGGCCGCCGCTTTTACCTCTTCATTCTTTACATAAAACTTAAAAGGTTCTTCAAAGGAGGCAAAACTGTCTCCCGCCTTATACATATAAGTTGTAGCGCCCTTCACTACAGCGCTATCACCTTTTTTCAGTGTTACCGATTGCGCCCATTGCACCGAGTCTTTTACAAAGGATACCGGCACATTCAGTACCGCGTCCGTGTGCTGCACCAGGCTCCCTTTTTCTGTAAGGCTATCTTTCAGGTATTGCCGGGCAGCCGTGTCAAATACCACCGCAGAAAAAACATCCTTGTTCTGCGGCGTCTGCAGGCCAAACAACTCAATGCCCGCTGCCTTAACATGGGCCGTAATCACAAGACGGATCTCCGTTTCACTAATCCTTTCCTGGTTATAGGTCAATTTGATTTGGGTTGAATCCTGCGACGCGACAACAAATGCAGCCAGCAACAAAGGAAAAATGGTTAAGATCCGCTTCATGAACAAGTATTTACAATTACCGGCAAAAATAAATTTTTATACCGCACTAACAAATGTTTATACGTATAAGATACCTACTATAATCAATAACACCCTCCCTTCCGGAATGTTGCAAACCGCTTCCCCACCACTATGGCTGCAGCTTGCTGATGCATTTTTCCAGGCTCTCCCTCCAGGCAGGAATGATGATGCCGTAGGTTTCTTTTATACCGGTTTTATCAAGAACCGAATAAGCGGGACGCCTGGCGGGCGTTGGATAGTCTGCAGTTGGAATGGGATTTATCATGCAGGTACTGTGGATCAGTTCCCGGATCGCCCCGGCAAATTCGTACCAGCTGGTCTCCCCTTCATTGGTATAATGATAAATGCCCCGGACCCATTTTCCCGACTGAATTATGCTTATAATAGCCGCGGCCAGGTCAGCGGCATACGTGGGTGATCCATACTGATCGGCCACTACATTGATCACCGGCTTTTCCGCCATCAGCCGGATCATTGTTTTTACAAAATTTTTTCCAAAGGAGGAATAGACCCAGGCTGTCCGGAGAATGACGGCATCTGTATAGCGCTCCGCCAGCTCCTCTCCTTTTAATTTGGTAGCGCCGTACACACTTACCGGGTTGGGATGATCTGAAGGTTTGTAGGATTGCGAGGCGGTTCCATCAAAAACATAGTCAGTAGAAATATGGACCAGTTTTGCTCCAACCGCGGTACAGGCTTTTGCCAGGTAACCAACCGCCCGCGCATTTACAGCTTCAGCTTCCTCCTGCGCTCCGGTCTCCTCCGCTTTATCCACGGCCGTATAAGCCGCACCATTGATCACATACTGCGGACGAACCTGCTCCATGTATTCCCGCACATCCGCTTCGTTGGTAAGCTGCAGGGTTGCGCGCTCCGTAAAATCAAAAATCATTCCGGGAAGCCCGGCATATTGCCGGAGCTCCGATCCCAGCTGTCCATTGGATCCTGTAACCAGGATTTTAACGGGCTGCTCCATATCAAAAATTATTTAAAGCATCCTTGAATGCGGGAAGCAGCCGGTCCTTTTCGGAAATGATCTGTTCCGCTTCCGGTATATGCCAGTTGATGGCCAGGTCCGGATCATTATACAGAATGCCGCCCTCGCTTTCCCTGTGATAAAATGCATCGCATTTATAAAGCACGGTTGCACCGGCACTCAAAACCGAAAATCCGTGTGCAAATCCATGGGGGACCAGCAGCTGCTTTTTGTTTGCCGATGAAAGCTCCACGGTGAATACCCGGCCATAGGTGGGTGATTGTTTCCGGACATCCACGGCCACATCCAGGATGGAACCCTCAAGTACCCGTACCAGCTTGCATTGCGCATGGGGGTTCAGCTGGTAATGCAACCCCCGGATAACGCCGTAGGAAGAATGAGACTGGTTGTCCTGTATAAAATGATAGCTGATCCCCGCTTCCGCAAAAGCAGCCTGATTATACGCTTCAAAAAAACACCCCCGTGTATCCTCAAATACGCGGGGTTCATATAACAGCAGTCCTTCGATATTGGTATTGGTAAATGGCATTATAAACTAAAATAACTCCGGTTATTGATTTTATTCCGGTACGTCCCTTTTATATCTGCAACAATTGCGTTCTCTTTTGTGATGCTGCAAAAATAAGCATCATCCAGCTGAGCGTATTGACGGTGGGGCACCGCTACTATAACAGCATCGTAATTAGAGGCCGGGGCGCCGGTAAGCGAAAAACCGTACTCATGCATTAAGGCATCTGAATCGGCCAGGGGATCCTCTACATGAACGTTTACCGAATATTCCCTGAGCGCCGCAACCACGTTGGCGATCTTACTGTTCCGGATATCACTCACATTTTCCTTAAAGGTAACGCCCTTGATCAGCACCACGGCCTCGGCGATATTGGTGCCGTTCTTCAGGATATGTTTCACCACCTTTTCTGCCACATGCTTGGCCATGCGGTCGTTGATGCTCCGGCCGGCCAGGATCACTTCTGCGTTGTACCCCAGCTGGTTTGCCTTGTGGGTAAGATAATAAGGATCTACTCCTATACAATGCCCCCCTACCAACCCCGGCTGGAACTTCAGAAAATTCCATTTGGTGCCGGCAGCTTCAAGCACTTCGTAGGTATTAATATCCATCATGTTGAAGATGATAGACAACTCGTTCATCAGGGCAATGTTCAGGTCCCGCTGCGTATTTTCAATAACTTTGGCGGCTTCTGCTACTTTTATGGAAGAAGCCTTATGTACCCCCGCCGTTACCACAAGGCGGTACACCGCGGCAATTACCTCCAGGGCTTCTGCATCACAGCCCGCCACTACCTTAACAATAGAGCTGAGCGTATGTTCCTTATCACCCGGGTTGATCCGCTCCGGCGAATACCCCAGCTTGAAATCCTCTTTATACTTTAAACCGGATATTTCTTCAATCACCGGTAAACAGTCTTCTTCTGTACACCCGGGATATACGGTAGATTCAAAAACGACATAATCCCCTTTCTTGATGACCTTTCCAATGGTTGCGGATGCTTTCAGCACCGGTGTCAGATCCGGGATATTGGATGCATCCACCGGTGTGGGCACAGCTACAATAAAGAAACGGGCCTCCCGCAGTACATCGATCGAACTGGTAAAAGTGATGTCGCAACCTTCAAAAGCCTCCGGTTCCAGCTCATTACTGGGATCGATACCCTTTTGCATCAACCCGATCCGCTGCCCGTTGATGTCGAACCCAATAACGGAAAGCTTCTTTGCGAACTCAAGAGCGATCGGCAATCCCACATATCCCAGCCCGATTACGGCCAGTTTTTCCTTTTTGCTCAATAGTGCTTCGTACATATGCTCACCTGTTCTTTTGAATATTAAAGAATGGACAGCACCGTGTCCGTTATAAATTGCAGCTGCTCTTCATCCATTTCGGTATGAATGGGCAGGGAGATCACTCTTTCCGTTAACCAGGAAGTCAGTGGTAACTCCAGCTGGCCTACTCCAAATTGTTCAAACATTTTCTGCTTGTGTGCCGGCACCGGGTAATAGATCATGGAAGGCACCCCCGTTTTATCGAGCCGGGCTTTAAACGCATCCCGGTTTACCCCTTCCAGCGCGATGGTGTATTGATGATAAACGTGATCCGAATAGTCTGCCTTATGAGGTGTAATGACGGAGGCCGTGTTCGCAAATGCCCGGTCATAGTAAGCGGCCGCTTCCTGCCGCGCGGTGCAATAGGCGTCCAGGTGGTTAAGCTTTACATCCAGGATGGCTGCCTGTATACTATCAAGCCGGCTGTTACAGCCGACCATCTCATGATAGTACCGCTCTTTTTGCCCGTGATTGGCGATCATTTTCAATTTTTCCGCTAATGCGTCATCATTGGTACACATAGCGCCCCCATCTCCAAAAGCCCCCAGGTTTTTACTGGGATAAAAGGAGGTACACCCGATATGCCCGATGGTTCCGGTTTTCTTTGATGTCCCATCCGAAAAATGAAAGTTACAGCCGATCGCCTGCGCATTGTCCTCCACCACGTAAAGACGGTGCTCTTCCGCAACCTTTAAAATGGCCTCCATATTGGCCGATTGACCATATAAATGAACGGGAACGATCGCTTTTGTTTTGGGGGTGATCGCCTTCTCAATTGCAGCCGGATCTATACAAAAAGTCCTGGGGTCCACTTCTACAAAAACCGGGGTCAGTTTTAATAAGGCGATCACTTCCGTTGTTGCTATATAGGTAAATGAGGGTGTGATCACCTCATCGCCCGGTTGCAATCCCAGTGCCATGAGGGCTATTTGCAGGGCATCTGTTCCGTTTGCACAGGGGATCACGTGTTTTACGCCCAGGTAGGCTGCCAGGTGATCCGAAAACTCCTTTACAGGCCTGCCATTGATAAAAGCTGTGCTTTCCATTACATCCAATACAGCTTTGTCTACCTGGTGTTTTATCCTGTGATACTGAGAATGCGTATCTACCATATATAAAGGTCTCATATAAATCGCTTTAATTGGGTTGCAAATGTAATTAAATAAAAACTACTTTGCAGCGCATTAAATTTGCAAAAAAGAACAAGTGTCAACTTTTATATATTCCCTTTTCCTGCATAGCTACCGGGCTTTTATTGTTATGGCCTCCCTGTTTAATAAAAAAGCCCGGTTATGGGTGGCCGGAAGAAAAGACTTAACGGCCCGGCTGCGGCATGCTCTCAGAGATAATGCGGCGCCTGTTATATGGATACACTGCGCCTCGCTGGGAGAATTTGAACAGGGCCGTACCATCCTGGAATCATTGAAAAAACAATACCCCGGTCATAAGATATTGCTCACCTTCTTTTCCCCCTCTGGCTACGAGATCCGGAAAAATTATGCGCATGCCGATTGGGTTTTTTATCTTCCGCTCGACACCCGCCGCAATGCCCGGGATTTTGTGAACCTGGTAAAACCCGCACTCACCATCTTTGTGAAATATGAATACTGGTATCACCTGTTGCATGCACTTAAAGACAGGGGAAAGCCGGTGCTGCTGATATCCGCATTGTTCCGGGAAAACGCCATTTTCTTTAAGTCCTATGGAGGCTTTCACCGGGGTATGCTCCGCTGTTTTACGCATATTTTTGTACAGGACCCTGAGAGTAAAGACCGGCTTAGCCCCATCATACCGGCCACAAAGATCACGGTAGCCGGGGATACAAGGTTCGACCGCGTTGCTGAGATCGCTTCCGGGTTTGAGCCGATACCGGCCATTGCTGCATTCGTTCATCAACACCCCCTGGTACTGGTAGCCGGAAGCACCTGGCCGGATGATGAAAAAAAGCTGGCCACTTATCTAAAATCAAACAATAGCAAAATCACATTAATAATTGCTCCTCATGAAGTTAATGGAGATCATATAAAGGAAATAAAAAGCCTTTTTCCTGCTGCGTTGCTTTTTTCCCGGCTAAAGGAAGCACCCGGACTCAGAAGCAATGTATTGATCATCGACAATATCGGGATGCTATCCCGCCTCTATTATTATGCAGATATCGCCTATATCGGCGGCGGTTTTAATAAATCCGGCATCCACAATACCCTTGAGGCTGCCGTTTTTGGGAAATCCGTTCTATTTGGTCCGAATTATCAAAAATTTGCAGAAGCCAGAACCCTCATTAAAAATGGAGGTGCCTTTAGTTACAATACTAATTACCAATTAATTAAGATACTAAATAAACTGGAGGCAAACAGGGATTTCCGGCAGGAATCAGGGGTAAAAGCAGGGCAGTTTGTAAGCGAGAACACCGGTGCTACCCACATTATACTGAGTTATATCTGCGAAAACCTGCGATAGATCAGCCGGTCGAAGTATTCCACATCGCGGTTGTTGGCCCATCCCAGTTTTGTTTTAAGCTCCCGTTTTACCCAGTATTCAGCTTCTTCCAGGGTATCAAAATTATTGATCGTTTTGATGCTGCGGTTGTACATAACCGCATCGCCCCGGAACAGGTTTTTCACAAACCGCTCCCTGTCCGTATCGGAAACATCAACCGTAAGATCGCTGATCCGGCTTACAGGAACAGCCGCAGCTCCGTGTTCCGGTTCCACGGTTATTGCGATGTTATTATCTGCCGCCACAAGCAGGTCCCCATTGCGGACCTGCTGAAACAGTGTTGGAACTTCAATTAAAGGATCAAATTCCTGTATTTTCATCCGCTTATCGCCTTTACCGCTACTTTTAGCTGAAGAAGGTTCGGGCGCGGCAGTGTACATTCCCGCTTCATGCTGCAACTCCAGCAGCCGCAGCTCTTCTTCATCCGCTTCATCCTCACCGGAGATATCCAACTGGAAATATTCCCTTTCGTTTCCCTGCTTATCCTTAATGATGATTCCTTTGTTCACGGAAGGCATATTCGGCATCACAACAGCAACACTGCTGCTGCCTAACACAGCGGTTTCCCTCATCTCACCGCTGATCTCCCGCTGGATCATTTGCGTTGTGATCAGTAACTGAGATAGATCTGCCTTGTTATTAAATTGGGTTCTTAATTTTTCGATCAGTGCTTCTATTCGCTGCATTATCCTACTTTTGAACAATTATGGACACAATGTAATGATAGCAATATACAAATAACACTCCAAAAATTGTTTCCATTACAATAAAAACAGAAGATGTTTATAGAACCGAATCTTACAGGGGGCCGTCGCGGGTGGATAGAGGTGATCTGTGGCTCCATGTTTAGCGGTAAAACAGAAGAGCTGATCCGGAGGTTAAAGCGTGTAAAATTTGCGAACCTTAAAGTGGAGATCTTTAAGCCGGTGCTGGATACCCGCTATGATGAGGAACATATTGTATCCCACGATACCAATGCCATCCTATCTACTCCTGTAGACAACTCCCAAAAGATCCTTTTATTAGGACAGGATGCCGATGTCATCGGCATCGATGAAGCCCAGTTCTTTGATCCCGAACTGCCGGATGTATGCGACCGGCTGGCCTACCAGGGGATCCGTGTTATTGTGGCCGGGCTGGATATGGACTTCACCGGCAAGCCTTTTGGGCAAATGCCCTTTATGCTGGCAAAAGCCGATTACATTACCAAGCTGCATGCCATTTGTGTGAGATGCGGCAATATTGCCAACTATTCCTATCGTAAGATCCCGGACAACGAGCAGATCATGCTGGGCGCCACGGATGCCTATGAGCCCCGTTGCCGCAAGTGCTATTTTGATAAAGTTTAAACACGGAGGGCCATTGCCACAACATCCTATTATACATTTAGTAAAAAAAGATATACTTCTTGAAATCAGGCAGCAATACAGCTTATATGGTATTTTATTATATATTGCAGCTACCGTTTTTGTGCTTTTCCTGGTGATTGATGAACCCGAGGGCGCTATCTGGAACGGGCTCTTTTGGGTGATCCAGCTATTCATCTGTATCAACGCGGTGGCCAAAAGCTTTTTACAGGAAAGCCGGGCACGCATGCTCTATTTTTATACCATTGCCTCCCCTGTTCACTTTGTACTGGCCAAGCTGCTGTTCAATTCCGCATTGATGCTGCTGATGTCCTTCGTAAGCCTGTTGCTGTTTTGGGCCCTGCTGGGCAACCCGGTTCAGAAAACAGCTCCATTCATAGGCCTGGTATTATTAGGGGGATGGAGCCTGAGCATGGTATTTACCTTCCTGGCAGCTATTGCTGCCAAGGCACAGCAAAACGCGGCAATCATGGCCATACTCGGGTTCCCCATCATCGTGCCGCAACTGATGTTGCTGATGAAGATCACTTCCGCAGCCTTTAATCCGGTCCTTTCTATTTTATGGAACGATATAGCCCTGCTGGTTTCCCTGGATGTACTGGTAGCGATTCTTGCAGTGATCCTCTTTCCTTTTCTATGGAAGGACTAGTGCCCTGTCCATGATGCTTTTTCGCCACAGCAGGGAAGAACTGTTTTTCCGCGCTTCCGTGGCAGATCTTAACAGTCAGTGTATGCCTGATATGACATCAGGTTGCTCCGGGATTCCGGTATAAAATAAGCCTGCGGGATCTTTTGTTGATGGAAATACCGGGGGCCGGCAAAACTGTTACCGAATTTCTACAGGAATTCTATTTTTATTACTCAATTTTCAAATTTGGTTGAGTAAACAACTTTCCGCTTACTTTTGTGTTTTACTCTAAAGTGTACAGATAAGAATACCTGAATATGTATAAATCGTGGTGGAAAATCCTTTGTGTACTTCTCTTGATATACGCGCTTGTAGCCGGACTGCTTGTTAAAGTTCCCAACTTACCCATCCTGGGTGAAACCAGTCGCAACCTGTTTTACCATGTAGGTATGTGGATGGCTATGATGGTGCTTTTTATTTGCTCTGTAGTGCATTCCGTTAGGTACCTGCGCACCATGAACCTGAAGTACGATATCGCCGCTAAAAACTACGCAACGGTGGGCCTTTTCTTCGGACTGCTGGGCTATGCTACCGGGTCGATCTGGGCCAGCTATACCTGGGCCGATCCCAACAACCCGGCCTTTCAATCGTTCAGCGCGGTAGCCCGGGAGCCCAAACTGATCGGTACCGCAGTAGCCCTGCTGATCTATTTTGCCTACCTGATCCTGAGAGATTCTATGAGTGACCTGGACAAGAGGGCGAGGGTGAGCGCGGTCTACAACATTTTTGCATTTGCGATGCTCTTCCCCACCATTTTTATTGTGCCGAGGCTGCTGCCCAGCCTGCATCCGGGACAGGAAGGAAATCCTGCGCTGAACTTTAAAGATGTAAGCTCCGAAATGCGGATGGTGGAATATCCCGCTTTTATCGGGTGGGCGCTGCTGGGTGTATGGATCGCAACGCTGAAGATCAGGATCAATTTACTGAAAGAAAAATCGCTTTTGAAAAAATGAAAAAATCTGTCAACCATTTTCTCGCTTTTATAACCCTGCTGGCCCTCCCCGGCCTGGCCACAGCACAATCCGCCCCCGACTCTATCATGAGAAGCAACGGAAGAATTTATGTGGTCATCGCCGTATTGCTGGTGATCCTGCTGGGCATATTCCTTTATATGTTCCGGGTAGAAAGAAGGCTGAAAAAGCTCGAGAAAGAATCCAGGGATTAGTTCAGACAAGCTCCCTGGGAACTATTGCGCAACATTGCTAATTTGAAAATATACAACTATGTCTGAAGTTCAATACAATTTTTTTGAAGCGGTAGAAAAAAGCTTTCACCGGGCCGCCCAATTTACCAAATGGGATAAAGGGTTACTGGAACAGATCAGTGCCTGCAATTCGGTTTACCGGATGCGTTTCCCCATAAAAAGGGAGAACGGGGCCATCGAGGTCATTGAAGCCTACCGCGTACAGCACTCCCATCATAAGACCCCCTGCAAAGGAGGTATCCGCTTTTCAATGCAGGTGACCCAGGATGAGGTAATGGCCCTGGCTGCGTTAATGACCTACAAGTGCGCCATTGTTAACGTTCCCTTTGGCGGAGGCAAAGGCGGCATCAAGATCGACCCCAAGAGCTATACCCCCTACGAACTTGAAAAAATAACCCGGCGCTACACATCGGAACTGATCAAAAAGAACTTTATCGGTCCCGCTACAGACGTACCCGCTCCCGACTACGGAACCGGCGAACGGGAGATGGCCTGGATCGTGGATACTTACAGCGCCATGAACCCGCAGGAAATTGATGCGGCCGGCTGCGTAACCGGCAAACCTGTAAGCCAGGGCGGCGTACGCGGGCGCAGGGAGGCTACAGGGCTGGGCGTATTTTTCGGTATCCGTGAAGTTTGCAACATGCAGGAGGAAATGGAAAAACTGGGATTATCCACCGGTGTTGCCGGGAAAAAGGTCATTATACAGGGACTTGGAAATGTAGGTTATCATACCGCTAAATTTTTTCACGAGGCCGGTGCACTTATCGTAGGCATCGCCGAGTATGAAGGCGGCATCAGCAACGAACAGGGGCTGGATGTGGAAGAAGTCTTCCAGCACAGGCGGCGTACGGGCTCCATTCTTAATTTCAGCGGAGCCGTCAACCACAGCAATTCGCTGGAAACGCTGGAGCTCGCCTGCGACATCCTTATCCCCGCGGCGCTTGAGAACGTCATTGATAAGAACAACGCTCCCCGTATAAAAGCAAAGATCATTGGTGAAGCAGCCAATGGCCCGCTGACCCCCGAAGCAGATGAGATCTTTTTACAAAAGCAGGTACTGGTGATCCCGGATATGTACCTGAATGCCGGGGGAGTAACCGTTTCCTATTTTGAGTGGCTGAAGAACCTGAGCCATGTGCGGTATGGCCGCCTGGAGAAACGGTTCACAGAAAATGTAAATACCACCATACTGGAGGAGCTGGAGCACCTCTCCGGGAAGAAAGTAGCAGAAAAAAACCGGAAAATGATCATGCATGGTGCCGATGAGGTGGATCTTGTATACAGTGGCCTGGAGGAGACCATGATCGGCGCTACCCGGGAAATTATGGAGGAATGGCGCAATAACCCGGATATCCCGGACATGCGAACGGCAGCTTACGTGGTGGCAATCAATAAAGTAGCTACTACTTATGCTGAATTAGGGATATTCCCTTAGAGAGACGCCGGCAGGTTGATGGGTTAACGGGCAGGCCCTTGTTAACTTTTCAACTTTTAAACTATTCAGACGCCAATTAGGCTGTTTCAAATAAATTACGTACCTTTGCATCCCAAATTAAAGGGAGGAGTTGAGCCATGGCTTACAGAAGAGAGTATGATATTGCTTTTGTGGGTTTAAAACCGGGAGTTCATGAGTTCAATTATGAAATAACAGATCGGTTCTTTGAAGCATTTCAACAGCAGGACTTTGCCAATTGTAAAGCCCATATAAAATTGTCGCTTGATAAAAAGAGCAGTTTTATGATGCTGAAGTTCGAAGTGGGGGGCAAACTGGATGTGGTTTGCGACCGCTGCAACAACACGATCTCCCTGGATTTATGGGATGAGTTTATCATTACCGTAAAAATGGTGGAAGAGCCGGAGTTAATGAATGACCAGGAAGACGATCCGGATGTTTACTACATCAGCCGGGGAGAAAGTCACCTGAATGCGGAGAACTGGATTTATGAATTCATAAACCTGAGTATACCGATGCATAAGACCTGCGGGTTTGAGAATGCGGAAGGTCCGCAATGCAACCCCGAAGCGTTGAAAATGCTGAACAAACTGGAGGCTGAAGCCAAATCCAAACAGGAGAGCAACCCCCTCTGGAAGGATCTGGAAAAATTCAGGAACCTGGACAATTGAGTTTTTGTAAAAAAGAAGAAAAAGATAATTTAGAACTATTTAATTTCATTAGTTATGCCAAATCCTAAACGCAGGCACAGCCAGCAAAGAAGCGCAAAACGCAGAACTCACTATAAAGCAACTTCGGCTACTTTAACAACCGATGCAACTACAGGCGAAACGCATGTACGTCACCGTGCGCACGTAAGCGAAGGAAAACTGATTTACAAAGGAAAGGTTGTTGCAGAAAAAGCGCCTTCAAAAGCTTAAAAAAAACGTTAAGTCCCGTTTACTTAACTTGTTCATTCCAAATTCATTGACGACCTTTGGTTGGTAATGTATTTGGAATTTTTAATTTTAATCCGTATAAGATGAATATTGGAATTGATACAATGGGGGGAGACTTTGCCCCACTTGAAGCATTGCGGGGGATTAAAAAATATCTTTCAGAGAATAAGGACAATCATACGATACGGCTAACCCTGTTTGGAGATGTGCAGGAGCTTAACAGGATCATCACCGAAGAAGCGATCTCTACGGACCGCATACAGGTTGTACCTACCACACAGGTCATCGATATGCACGAGCATCCGACGAAGGCTTTAAAGGAAAAGCCCCACTCCTCTATTGCTACGGGGTTTCATTACCTGGCTAAGGACAAAACCGATGCATTCATCAGCGCCGGCAATACGGGTGCGATGCTGGTGGGTGCGCTTTTTAACCTGAAAACGATCGAAGGGATCCTGCGCCCGGTCATTTCATCCATTATTCCCAAACAGGGCGGCCGCACCGGCCTGATCCTGGACGTAGGGTTGAATGCGGACTGCAAGCCGGAACAGCTGAACCAGTTTGCCACCCTGGGCGCCGTTTATGCCCGGCATATCCTGGAGATCCCGGATCCCAAAGTAGGGCTCGTAAACGTGGGAGAAGAAGAAGGCAAGGGCAACCTGCTTACCCAGGGCGCCTATCCCCTGCTGAAGGCTAACAAAGCCATTCATTTTATCGGCAACATCGAAGGACGCGATACCTTTAATGACAAAGCGGACGTAATGGTCTGCGACGGGTTTACCGGCAATATTATCTTAAAGCTGGCCGAATCCATTTATGATATCACTCAAAAAGAAGGGCTGGAAAATGCTTATCTAAACCGGTTCAATTTTGAGATCTATGGCGGCACACCGGTACTGGGAGTCGAAAAACCAGTGATCATCGGGCACGGTATTTCAAAAGCCACTGCTTTTTGCAATATGATCTACGTGGCGGAGAAAATGCTGCAAACGGGGGTATTGCAAAAATTAAAAGAGGCCGTGCAGCAGCGTTAAATGCCGGTTCCGACTTTGTTAATTGATCTTAAAAGACGTTCTGTCCTTACAAAATCAGGTTCTTCCATTATTTCTTTTGCTGTTTCAAGAAAAAACAGACCCCATTTATCGGTTAAATTAATTTTTAGCCGGCACCAGTAGGTTAAAATAATTTTTGTCAATGAAGCAAATGCTCTTTGATAACGCTGCTCCAGCAATTCCTCATTGATACCACCTACTATTTTAAAATAATAATCTCTTAATAATAAATTAAATCCCGCAAACGCAGCTTCCTGTTTCTGTTTTGTGAAAGCACTTCTTCGTAAATGTGAATCGGGGCATTCCAAAAACGAAATCCGTGGGATTTGCAATAATGCCCTGATATTTAATTCCACATCCTGCAAACGGGGATAATTCTCGTTCCAGCCTCCAATCCGCAATAAAAAATCTCTTTTCCAGGTAGCTCCGGTGGTTGTCCAGAGTATTCGGTGTTCAATAAATGCCGCAATCATTTCATCCAAAGAAAAGTTTTGGGCGCATTTGAATGTGCCAATTGCTCTATCCAAGCTTGTATCAAAATGAACGGTTGGGGATATCAACAGATCAACCTTCTTACCCGACAAAACGTCAGCCCTGTTTTGCAAACAAAAGGGCAATAATATATCATCCGCATCTAAAAAAACGAGGTACTTTCCATTACTTTTATTCATGCCTAAATTCCGGCACACATTAGCCCCCTTCCCCGAATCATTTTTTATAAATAAAAATCGATTATCGCCACATACGCAGTTTTGCACGCTTACAGCTGTATAATCAGTAGAATAATCATCCACTATAATACATTGCCATTCTTTAAAAGACTGATCTTTAACCGAATGAATCGTTTCAATGATGCTGTCTGCATTGTTATGCGCAGGTATGACGATTGAAAAAAAAGACATATAATACTATAAACTATAATTTCATTTAGGCCCCCCACAAAAATTTTCTAAAACATATTGCTTCATTTGTGCAGTAAGGTTTTCTGAAAAATCGTATTGCCCCTTTAATCGGTAAAACAATTTATCCAACCATTGCTGTAATGCCCATTCTTTCTCCGGCGTATTAAAATATCGTTTTCCGTAACCAAAACTAATCGCCATATGTATAGCTAATTCAGAGGAAGTATACTCCACGCCCAGCCTTTCCAGTTCGTCTGAAAGCAAGGCCGCTATATGCTTGTTTTTCATGTTTGCGTGCTCTGAAAAGGCATGGGCATCACTCATTCGGCGATATGTTAAAAAATCCGGAATACTGGCAAACCCGAATTGGGCGGCTATCTTAAACCATAAGCTATGATCCTCCACATCCGGGTACTTACTGGTATAGCGGTACTTTTTCAACACATGGGAACGGATCATAACAGAAGAAGATGAAAACGGGTTTTGAAATGACATGATCGCTTTTATTTCTTTATCCGCAACCGGGTATTGCGTTAGTCCAATCATTTTTCCGGAAGGATCTATCACATAATGATGGCTACCCGTTACTGCTATACGACTATGTTTTTTGTTTTCCAAAAAACGCACCTGTTTTTGCAGCCGCTCGGGGTGCATGACATCGCCGGCACCTATTCTTGCGATGTATTTTCCTTTGGCTGCTTTTATACCTTTGTTCAGCGTTTTTACAAGCCCCTCGTTCGTATCGTTTTTGAGGAAGACAATCCTCTCGTCTTTATAGCTTTTAATTATAGAGCCCGATTTATCTGTTGATCCGCCATCTACTATTAGCAATTCAAACTTCGAATAGGCTTGTCCTAAGATGCTGTTTATGCATTCCCGTAAATGGGTTTCGGCGTTGTAACAATATAGCAAAACTGTTACCAAAGGATCCCATTCAGAAACAATTATACCCGCAGCCGACTCACGTTGATCAATCAATTGTTCATAAACGGCAACTGTTGCTGCCGCCATACGTTTTGCCGTAAAGTTTTTTTGGGCCTGGTGGCGGGCATTGGCTGCATATCGGGCAGCTGTTTCAGGATTTTCGAAATAAAATTGTATGCTGTCGACCAACCGCTTTTGATTAATATACGGATTGCGTCTGCCTAATATCAGCGGAACTTTAAGTCCGCAATCATCCGGCACTATTTCTCTTAATCCATCAACATCAGACACGATAAGAGGCAAGCCAAAATACATCATTTCAATAGCGGTATAACTGCATTGCTCTACATAAGAAGGCACTATCCCAATATCCGCCATCTGATAGAACTCATAAAGTCTTTTTTTATCCAAAAAGCCCGTAATCGTTATCTTTGAAAAAACTGTGTTACTGTTTTTTAGAACCTCATCATAATTGCCGGTACCTGCTATTACGAGCCGAGCCCCTACAACGTCTTCATTCTTCGTACTTTCCTGTAGCAAACCAAATGCTGCCACCAAATCGTTAACCCCCTTGCTCTGATGGAGTTTCCCTGCAAAAAACAGGATCTTCTCCTTCTGGCCGAAGCCATACTTTTTCCTGAGCCTTTCTTTCTTATCAGAGGTTCTGATACTTTCAAGTCCATTGTAGATAACTGAAATTTTTGATTCCTGTACCTGTAACATTTTTTGCAAAGCCATCTTTGCAAAATCAGTTACACAGATAACATGATCTACCGAGTCATAACTAACCTTCTCCCGTATCAGTGCCGGGTGAATAGTTTCAACAGATGCCGGGCCTTTCAATTTTTTATCAAGATAAACAAAAGTAGCGTAGTCTTTAATAATAAAATCACGCCAGGGAATGCAGTGTTTTGTCAAAACCGTTTTGCAGCCGGGGATCTGCTGCTTCAATAACCGGGCAAAGGGTGCCTGGTTGATCCAGTTAAAATGGAAGATAATATTCTGCTTATTAGCTGTTTCGCCAGCCAAATATTCAGCAGCCTTTTTATCAAATCTTTCTTTGTCAACGGGAATATCTATAGGCCCGGGTATAAAATAGTGAAGGTTATTTTTAATTTGCTTTTTCAGAAATCCATCTTTCACATTACTATTTACCCAAACAAAATGTAAGCAGATCCTTTTTTCTTTAAATAGTTGCAGCTGCAATTGGCTTACATAAGTTGCCAGCCCATTTGTTTTAAAATGACTGTGGTAGTCAATCAGGTACAGGTATATCATATCTTATTATAGAGGTATTCCATATTCATCTTTGTCTAATCCTGGTTTTAGCAGAACATTAATATCCCTCAATAAAAAACTTTCATAGCTAAATCTCACCTTAACCTCCAACTATAGTTTGCGTTTTATCGTCAGGATGCGCAGGTTTAACGTTTTTTAAGATCAATAAACGTTAAGAGCATTGTTTCAAGCCTCAGAATAAGAAAAGTATATTGAGCACTGAAGAGGACCGAAGAAACTTTTCTTAAAAACATGCATTGAAATGGTACAAAGTAAGTGTTTTAATCTTTTTAATAGAATATATATAAAGCAGTACAACAAATTAGCAATAACAAGCATAGAAGAAAAATTGCATATTTAATACCCTTCCTATAAACATACAATATCAAACTGTTTGTCAGTATGATTACCATTATTAAAACACCCCTCGTTCCAATTATTTGCGGCTTCTTAACTATAAAGTAGATTTCAAAAACGAATAGAACAACAAATAGAAGTACATAAAAAAATCTAAACATAAAAACTGGTTACCTTAAATAAAATATAAATATTTCACCATCTATGCATACTGACTCCGGGCAATTCGGAAAACCTATTATCAAAGAGTAATTGTCCCCAAGTGTAAACCGTCAGCTGATGTAAAAGTATATGTGGCTGAATCAAAACCGGAAGAGGAGAATATCTCTGCCCTTTCTACAATAATATTGCCTTCCCGAAGGTAATGGATGGCGTCCTGTATATTCCCATTATGTTGCGAGTTCGCATATGCTAATAATGCTGACGGTATTGCTGTTCCTGAGCTCATTACACCAGCTTGAAAACCATAGACAGCCATTAGTATATCACTCAAAGTACCTAATGAACCAGCCAGTTCGTATCCTTGATTATAACTCATAGCAGTTGTAGTCGAAATGTAACCAGGAGCAACGGTCCTACTAATAACCGTCCCCGAGGATGAAACAATTATTTCTTCCAAGTCGCTCCCATAATGCGGTGCATTATAATCCGGTTCACCACAACCCATCCAAGTCCATCCACTATCAGCTCCCCAAATCCAGTATTCACTACTTATTCCGGTGTCTCCGCTGCTACCCCCCTTATAAGAAGCCAAGTTTTCTTTTGTAATTCCTTCAAGGCCCCTCTCCAACTCTTCAAATGCAAGTTTTAGTTTTCTTTTATGGCTACCCCCATCAACAAATTGTTTTAAAATTAGTTTCTTTCTCATATGCGTATTTTTAAATTTAAATATTTAAAAAAAAGGTTGTTTCATTGATCCTGGCGGACTTTTTATGCGTTTGGCATATACAAATAAAATTAATGCGGGATCGTCAATAAAACTCAAAGAGAGCAATCCAAACTCAATAGTTCCTTGGTCCAACTTCCCTCTAAAAAAGAATAAATCCGGCTATCATTTTAAAGCTTCTTCTACAGGTGCCCAAAATGAAGCCGGGTCAATCCATTTACCATCTTCTTTGACATTCTTGTTCTCTTCATAGGAGAAAGTGGATTCCCAAACCCGGTATTCTGGCATCAATTTCAACCGCCTGACAAGCCTGTTTTTTGAATCATATTCATACCGGCTATACGTTATCTTTTGCCGCTCAATTATCTCTTTCCGGGCTTTGTCATAAACCTTATTCCACCATTCCATATACACCAGCCTTCCATTTTCATTGTAATAGGATACAACCGAATCCTCAAAGTTGCTTATCTTGTTCCGCGTTAGGAAAGTTTGCTTAATCGTTTTGAGTTTCAACCCATTTTTACCAATGAATGAAACCACCAACGAATCATTGTTATACCTTGCGCTATCAATGCGCCCAAGATGCTGCAAAACCAATAACTCGTACCCCTGTAGCTTTACAGTTTGCTGAAGCTGTTTTAAATAGTTAAAAATTTTATTGCTGACCACTACACTATCTGTGCCAACATTGTGCAGTGTTTTCGTTGATACCTGCCCATAGGGTGCCAAACAAACAAACAAAGCAATTAAAAGAAATGTAAATCTCATTGCGCACCGACTATTTTAATCATTAAAAATCAGGAGTAAAACCTGTTTTCACTACGCCCCGGCCGCTTTTCCAACAACACAAGCTGATTCATAATAAGCCGGCATCAAAATTATTTCTTTTCTCGGTCAGTGAGGACACTGACCGTGGCGTGGGCCGTGGTTTGTGTCCTCACAAACCACTAGTAATTACGCATTTTAATAAAAGTGATCCCGGTTCATTATCAACTCCCCTCCTGTTTTTACATCCGATTTATCGTATGGCCGGTCAATCCCAAAATCCCCGTCCAGAATCATCATTAAACTGGCTTTTTTTCCCGGCTGAATCATATTTAAAGGATAATTTTTTTATCAAGGGGGTCGGCAAATAAACTACGTGTTTGGTTATCCGACCCATAGTATCGTATTCACTCCTGGAACGGCCCTGCCTGCTGAAAACAAATACAGTGTCAGGCTTCCTATTATTATCCATCAAATAATATGTTCTATGCCAGTTTTCAATATATTCCGGTTTCCCATTTTTATTAAAGAAAAACAAACTCGATTCAACCGTAGTGTTATTACGGTACAGAAGCTTTTGTTTTTTGATCAGATGACCCTTGTTATCAAAAAAAAGTGTAACACTCGAATCCTTGCTTTTATGTACAACATTCTCTTCGCCCAACTCCGTAGCGAGCCGAAGCTGATAGTTCAGCATATTATTCTGATCCCTTAAATGTTCAATCATCTGGTAAAGACCGCCTATATCGGTTTTCCGATTATCCGGATCCGGTTTCGACTGGCTCAAACAAGCTATTGTCTTCAACAGGATCATTGCTATCAATATAAATTTTGCCATACCTGAAAATCGATTTGCCGATACGTTCCTTTCTGATCATTGCTCCTGCCAGCCATTGTTAAAGATGTCACCTCCTGCCATAGGGTTCAAGTCCTTACAAAATATCAAAATAAATTGAGTTACATACCACCTGAGAAGGTATCGCACTATCGTAATTCAAGATTTTTTTTATAGCTGTATTCTTTTCTGACAAAACGGTCAGCTGCGGTGCATACCGGATCTCATACCGTCCCGGCAATAATTTTTGAATATCAAGAAGAACGACAAAGTAATTTTTATAGCAATCATTTGCGTTCAGAAACAAACATTCATGAAGTAAGAATGCCCTCAGCCCAATCGTATCCGTATTGGATAACTTTGCCTTTTCATTCAGATACCTTTGGACAATGGTATTGTTGGCATTTTTATTCTTCATGGCTATTGAATCAATAATAAATTTAAGGAACTTCCCTTTGGCAATTCCGGACATTCTCTCTAAACTTATCGGATCAAATGATTGCACTACAACATTCTTAGGCAGAGGGGGACGTTCAATTTGAGCGAAAGATCGCCCTGAATAGTAGGCTCCATCTATTTCTTTAAAAAGCACTCCATTTCTGTAAAGGGATAACGTTTTTCTATTTTTTGAAAGCAGCCTTTCCGATGCTTGTGGTATGTAGATATTGCTGCCAGTTTCATTTTTAAAAGATATGCCAATAGCAATTAAGCGACCGGTATCCGCTTTATCCGGGTTGAATATAACCGCCATTTCTGCAGCAAGGTCTACTTTTGACTTTTCCTGCGAAAAGACTGCAACAGTAATCAGTAGCAGCAGTGTTTGAATGCAGAGAGCAAGTTTAAATTTCATTCATATCGTTTTTATAAGTGTGCAACGGGGAGGGGTAAAGTCAGTCCATTTCTCCTATGCGTGTCTTTTAATTTCACACTCACCAATTTTTTTGGGGGCCTCGTTGCAATATTCAAGGATTTATACCAGCTATAGTTTACCTGCCTGTTATATTGACCATTGTACGCGGAGATGTTAAAATTGAAACCGTTCCATCATTGTTTATGCGAATATAAATTTTAATGTAAGATTCATAGGTAGCATTACTTTCTATAAGCTTCGCAGGAGACCAACCATGAACCTGTTGTTCAAATACTTTTTGAACTTTATCTGAATAAACGGACTTCCGGCCCACAATCAGCTCCAGATTCCTTAATACGCCATCTTGCATAACAATGCCACGAAATACAATAATTGAATCAGCTGGCTTTAATACCTGATTGGCATATGGGCGAATTTTTTCTGCAACTTTACTCATATCCCCTGCGTATTCCGGAACAGTTGCTAATACTCTTCGTTGCCGGCTGCTTCTATCCTCCTCCACAGTTGAAGAAGGAGCAAAGCTACAACGTACAGAATCCATATATACCGTTGCAGTGGCTATTACACATTGGTTGCAGAGATCATCATCGTTCCTTCGTCTTACGACCTGTTGGGGACACTTAAAACTGCTATATAATTTTTTAAAAATAACGGAATCCACTTCATGATCCGATTTATAGTATTCTCTAAGTCGCCTCGCTTTATCATCTTTAAATAGTACAAATATCCCGTATGGTCTTTCATCCGAAAAGCTTACGACCAGCTTTTCTATCATAGGGTGAGTTCTGAAAAACGCATTGTTAGCTGTATCCGGAACAGTTATCAAACGGTATTCGCTTAAACTATTTACGGCTGAACTACTTATACTCTGTGCGTATACTCCGTTTAGATTAAATAATGCAAATAGTGCAACAATCAAAGTCGTTTTTTTTACGGACGGGTTACCATTCATAAGCAAGAATATTATAATAGTTTGAAAACATTACCCCCCCCTTCTATCGTCTCTTATAATATACAATTGTTCCTTGTTCATAATCACCTTGTTTCTCAGGGTCGGTCTCATAACCTCTTCGAAACTCATACTCATTGGCCCAATCCCTTGTTTCTCTTACCCCCCCCTTTTCCGTGGAATGCGCCAGTTGTCGGGTTATATTGCCCCGCATGAGAAAACTGGCTACCCACATATACTATCGCCAAGGATGCCTCCGTTAAGTTTGTCGTACTCTCGTAATAAGACGAGAGCATAGTCGTAAACCCCGTAAACTCGTCAAATTGTGTAGCCTCATTGTCAATAAACCAATAGTCTCCATCAGCAAAAGCCGATCCATAGCAGTTGGCCATATATTTTTCGTCAAGCGGCAACACGTTCCCATTTAGATCAGAGGCGCTCAAAACCTTATAGGCTATCACATCTCCACCTGTTGTAGTCAATGTAACTTGCTGCATATATAAACTGATATCGTACTTTTCATAAATAATATAAGTATCACTTGGAATTGCAACAATATTACCATCACTATCCCTAGTCCAGGGCCCACGACCAGCTTCAGGAGTTGGCACTGGCTGTGGCCCATAGGTTTGAAAATACGAAGTATATAAAGCGCTAAAATAGCCTCCGCCACCACCATCTCCTCCTGTTCCTGAATTGTAGCCACTATCCCCGTAGTAATAATAGCCAGAGCCCGAACTTCCGTTCCAACCACTGCCTCCATAGCTGGCATACACCATTACCGGATCCATCACCAGGTAGCCTTCAGAATAATAATTGCCGTTACTATCCTGGGTAACCACAAATCCATTCTGCCGCATATAATCCACAAATCCCTCTATTGTGAAGCCAGAAGAATCAAAACCTGAAGAGCCAGAACCTCCTCCTTTATACATTAATTGTTCATGTCTGCCAATAGCAGCCATCTCCCTTTCCAATTCTTCAAATGCCAGTTTTAGTTTTCTCTTTTGCCTGTTTTTTGCTGAAGGATGCTTTAAGATAAGGTTATTTCTCATAAATAAGTTTTTAAGTTTTGTATCTCACGAATTTCGTAAAAAAAAAAATAAAGATATCAAAATAAAATAGTTAAATTTTCGTTAAACAAATACACCCATAATTCTTCCTATACAATTTACCCAATATTTGCTTCACAATCAAAGCTACTTCCATAAAAATGAAATCCCATAGCTTCCCATGCGATCGCCAGCTTGATATGATGGACTGCGGCCCGGCCTGCTTAAAAATGATTGCCAAATATTATGGAAAATACTACAGTCTGCAGCACCTGCGGGACAAATACGGCATCACAAAGGAAGGCGTTTCCTTTCTGGATTTAAGCCATGCCAGAGTGGTTTTCTGCAAAGCATTCCACATTTAGAACAGACCTTCTCACTCCGAAAAGGTTATTATTCATCAATAAAAGCAGATTCGATTGCTAACTTTGGAGATCCATTAATTTCAGGTTTGCTTTTAACAATCTTTAAAAAAAATGGAGCACAGTCTATTCTTTGAGGAATATACTGTTTATATTGAAGGATCATTTCTAAATTGCTAAATGCCGCCAGCCCGTCTTTCGAGTTCTTTGAAGGCACATGTAGATATGGCTCATATCTAATCTCATAATCTCCTGGTTTTAATTTATTTGTATTTAAAAACACAACGAAATAATTTGAATGAGTCTCCCCTGCCTGTAAAAAAAGGCATTCATTATTTATGTATGCTGTCAAGCGGGATTTTGGTACTGGTTCTGAAAAATCCGGGTTTGAATAAATGTAATGAGACGCTATTGATGCTTTTGCATTTTTATCATAATTTATTAAACTAATAGAATCAAAAATATAGTTCAAAAACCGGCTTAAATTTTTTGAATTATAACGCTCGACAGTCGGATAACCATGAAGCGATTGTATAACAACATTCGTATCCTTACTTGGGGGAACAAAACTCAAACTTTTTCCTGAAAAAATATAGTCATTTAAGCGATCGTAATATTTACCATCCTTATAGAGGATTAACATCCCTTTTTGCTTTGAAAGCATCGTATGTGAGGTATATGGGATATATATATCACGACTGGAGGTATTTTTTAATGTAACACCCAAAGTAACAATCGAATCCGGTGCTCTCAATCCATGTATATTAATAAGATTTATTTGTCCAACTACAGAATTATTTTGTGCAACAGATGCTGTAGTAAGAAAAAAAAGAAACGGTGCTAAATAAAAATAATGCATGATGTTTAACCTTTTAAAATCATCCCAAAATCTAAAAATCTGGTTGATTCCTTATCAAAAATGCTTAGCAGACTATAAAACTCAATCACTAAGGTTTCCAATGGGGATCATCTTCCAAATTTGAATTGGAATTTGCACCATTATCTACTGCCTCGTCCCTAGCATTTAATGCCTCCGCCGCAAGTCCTAATCTGTTATGCTGCTCATAATACTGCGCCTCAGCTTCATAGGCTCTATATTCAGAGTCTTGCCAAAGTTGATTTTTATCAGTATACACATCACCATATTCGTAGAAATTCCATGCGTGAACTGACTCATGTACTATAATACCCATTGCCCACACCGAATCTGCACTGGTTGCAACACTTGGCGCAATGAAAATTCTTATGGAACCATCGGAAAGCTGTTGAGTTATTCCATAAATAGATGCCCCATCACCACCATCTTTATAAATTGTTCCGTTTGTCAGGTGAAAACCACTTGGCAAGTCACTTGGGTCGCTTGAAACGGCAGTGTTCGCCGGTAAATCGAAATTCATACTATATTGAACTTGTGCCCAATTATTAGTTGGTGTTGGCCCATAAGTCTGAAAATACGACGTATATACAGCGCCGAAATAACTCCAGCCACCACCATCTCCTCCTGTTCCCGAATTGTAGCCACTATCCCCGTAGTAATAATAGCCAGAGCCCGAACTTCCGTTCCAACCACTGCCTCCATAGCTGGCATACACCACTACCGGATCCATCACCAGGTAGCCTTCAGAATAATAATTGCCGTTACTATCCTGGGTAACCACAAATCCATTCTGCTGCATATAATACACAAATCCCTCTATTGTGAAGCCAGAAGAATCAAAACCTGAAGAGCCAGAACCTCCTCCTTTATACATTAATTGTTCATGTCTGCCAATAGCAGCCATCTCCCTTTCCAATTCTTCAAATGCCAGTTTTAGTTTTCTCTTTTGCCTGTTTTTTGCTGGAGGATGCTTTAAGATAAGGTCATTTCTCATAAATAAGTTTTTAAGTTTTGTATCTCACGAATTTCGTAAAAAAAAAAATAAAGACATCAAAATAAAATAGTTAAATTTTCGTTAAACAAATACACCCATAATTCTTCCTATACAATTTACCCAATATTTGCTTCACAATCAAAGCTACTTCCATAAAAATGAAATCCTATAGCTTCCCATGCGATCGCCAGCTTGATATGATGGACTGCGGCCCGGCCTGCTTAAAAATGATTGCCAAATATTATGGAAAATACTACAGCCTGCAGCACCTGCGGGACAAATGCGGCATCACAAAGGAAGGCGTTTCATTTCTGGATTTAAGTCATGCCGCAGAAAGCATTGGGCTGCGCAGCCTGTCGCTAAAGTGTGCGATGGATGAGCTAATTATAAAAATACCGCTACCGGTGATTGTGCATTGGAATAATAGCCATTTTATAGTTGTTTATAAGACAAACCCACGTACCGGCAGCATTTATGTAGCTGACCCTGCCAAAGGTTATATCCGCTACCGAAAAGAAGAATTCGTCGCCAAATGGATCAAAAAAGCGGAGAAAGACAAAGGAATACTGATGGCCATTGAGCCACAGGCCGATTTTTACCAGCGCCAGGGAGAAGAGCGTATTGAACGTAAAAAAACTTTTGAAAATTTCCTCGGTTATTTCCGGCCCTACAAAAAGAGCTTTATCAACCTGTTTGTGGTAATGCTGGTGGTAACCGCCTTACAGGGACTTTTACCCTTTATTTCCAAGGCCGTCATCGATGTAGGCATCCAAACCCATGATGTGGATTTTATCACTATTGTACTTGTCGCCAATATTGCTATTTATGTGAGTATCCTATTGAGCAATATGGCAAGAGACTGGATCCTGCTGCATGTAACCGCCCGGGTGAATATTGCGCTCATCTCGGATTACCTGATAAAGCTGATGCTGCTGCCCATTACCTTTTTTGAAAATAAGATGACGGGCGACATCCTGCAGCGGGCACAGGACCATGAACGCATCCGTTCATTTATTATGAACAACTCCATCAACATGATCTTTTCCACGCTCACTTTTTTGGTGTTTGGCGCTATTCTTTTATTTTACAATACAACCATCTTTTATATTTTTTTAGGGGGAAGTACGCTGTATGTGGCTTGGGTATTGGGTTTTATGCGGCTGCGCAAAAAACTGGACTGGGAATATTTTGAGCTGGTATCCAAAAACCAGAGCTATTGGGTAGAGACTATTGGAAGCATCCAGGATATAAAGATCAATAACTACGAAAAACCCAAGCGCTGGAAATGGGAAGGTATACAGGCAAGGCTGTATAAAGTAAATGTACGTTCCCTCAACATCAATAATATCCAAAACCTGGGCGCCCAGTTTATCGACAACATTAAAAACCTGTCCATTACGTTTTATTGCGCCGTAGCCGTTATAAAGGGAGAAATGACTTTTGGCGTAATGATCTCCACCCAGTTCATGATTGGTATGCTGAACGGACCGGTGGTACAGCTGATCCAATTCCTGCTCTCCTACCAGTTTGCAAAAATCAGCTTTTTGCGGCTCAATGAAATACACCAGCTAAAGGATGAGCATGAAGATGTGGGTACCAATCCCATCGACCTGCCGGAAAGCAAAACGCTGATCATCAGAAATCTTTCTTTTCAATATACACCAACGGCGCCGGCCGTTTTAAAAAATATATACCTCATCATCCCGGAGGGAAAGGTGACCGCCGTTGTAGGGGATAGCGGCAGTGGAAAATCGACCCTGCTCAAACTGGTATTACGCCTGTACAAACCCTCTTTTGGCGAAATCCTGATCGGTAATATGAACATCAATAATATTAGCCTGAAGCAGTGGAGAGACAAGTGCGGCGCGGTAATGCAGGATGGAAAAATATTTAATGACACCATTCTGAATAATATTGTACTGGATGATGAAAAGGTGGACTATAAAAAATTAAAAAAGGCGTTAGATACCGCTAATATAGCTGCCGAAATTGAACGGCTTCCCCTGGGATATCAAACAAAAATGGGAGAACAGGGGCGCGGACTAAGCGGTGGGCAAAAACAGCGGATACTGATTGCCCGGGCTTTATATAAGGACCCGGATTACCTGTTTTTTGATGAAGCCACCAATTCCCTTGACACCCTCAATGAGCAGAAGATTGTGGCGGCCCTGGACAATGTTTTTAAAAATAAAACAGTAGTGGTTGTCGCTCATCGCCTAAGCACCATCCGTAAGGCGGATCAGATTGTTGTGATGCAGGATGGGCACATCGTGGAAGTCGGAAACCACGATAGCCTGATGCAGAAAAAAGGAAGATATTACCAGCTGGTTCAATCACAATTAGATCTGAGCAGTACCGTAATGACAGAAGCTCCCGTGGCAGCAATCAATGGAAAGGAAAGCGGAACTCCACCATTGCCCGAAAGCATAAAAAACCAAACAGAGAATGGAACCATTAGAGAATAATACGAAAGATGATACGGCCGAAAAATACCTTGGTACAGAACGCACCGAAGAAGTAAGAGACATTATTGAACGTATGCCTGCAAAATTTGGCTTGCGTATCAGTTTGATCGTGATCTTTATTTTCCTGCTCCTGGTACTTTTTGGTTTTATCATCCGCTACCCGGATATCGTAAAAGGGCAGGTAACGGTAAATACGTCAATCGCCCCTGTAAAATTAGTGGCCAATGCTTCCGGAAAAATAAAATTGAATATCCGGAACTCCCAAACCCCGGTGCAAAGTGAAGAGGTTGTTGCTTATATAAAAAATGCGACTTCGTATGATACGCTGAGGATGATAAAAGAAATCCTGGACACATATAACCCAAACAATAAAGGGAATACCAACATCTTATCTAAATTGCCATCTCAGGTTGCCTTGGGGGAACTGACTTCTAAGTATTATACTTTTTTGAGTAGCATGCATCAAATGGCCAATTTTAAAAATGACCGGTTATACGACAAGCAAATCGCCAGTCTTCAAAACCTCTATCAGCACCAGGTAAATGAGGAAAAAAACAGTATCGAAAGAATCGGGATTAATAGGGACAATCTGCAATATGCAGAGAAATTCCTTAAAAGAGATTCACAATTATTTGAATTGCGTGCGAGCTCTGAGGCTTCCCTTGATAAATCGAAAATGGACTACCTGAATAGCCGGGGCCAGCTTTCCATTGCCCACAGCGGACAGATAGAAGCCGCAAAACAAGCCCAACAAACGATCAGCAAGATTACAGAAATTGACGTTCAGAAGAGTGAAAAGCGCAAGGAGGTAGAAATTACATTATTAGCTTCTTTTAATGATTTAATGGATAATATTGCCCTTTGGGAACAAAAATACCTGTTTAAAGCACCCTTTAAAGGAAGAGTACAATTTTTGAAATTTTGGACAGATGATCAGTTTGTACAAGCACAGGAGCCGGTATTCACCATCGTTCCTGAAGCGGAGACTCCTTATGGGCAGGTACTGCTACCGGCTGTTGGTGCCGGGAAAGTAACCGTAGGACAGGAAGTGATCATCAAGTTAGACGACTTCCCTTATAACGAATATGGTTCTATCACCGGAAAAGTGAATACCATTTCTTTGACCACACAAACGGAACGAACGGCGCAGGGCGATGTAGAAATCTACCTGGTAACCGTAACGTTTCCCAACGGGCTTAGGACCAACTATGGCAAACCTATTGCTTTCAGACATGAAGCAAAAGGGACAGCCGAAATTATTACCCGTGACCGCAGGTTAATTGAACGGCTGTTTGATAACCTGAAGTATGCTTTAAATAGATAGTCTCCTCTCTCTAAGCGATGTCGCCAATTTGGCTTCTTTGCCATGCTTAAAACGCTGGGCGCCGCCCAGCAGTTTCATCAGCATATTTTCAAATTAATTACCCAAGCCCTATCTCAAAATGCCGTTCAGGGATCAGCACATCTACAAATCCTTTTTTTACCAGGCGCTGCTTAAACGCTACCTGCACATCCGGCTCCCCATGTACAAGAAATAACTGCTTAACAGCATTGGGATCCTGGCAGGCCAGCCACTGGCTCATATCTTCATAATCGCCATGGGCGCTCATGCTCCGGATCTGACCAATTTCGGCATTCACCTGGTGTTCCACACCAAAGATGCCCACTTCCTTTACGCCCGCCAGCAGCCTGCCTCCCAGCGAATGCGGCTCACAGTACCCGGTCATTACAATGGCATTGCGTGAGTTCTCAATATTATTACTGATATGATGCTTCACCCTTCCGGCATCTGCCATACCACTGGCAGAAATAATGACCATGGGGCCATTTTTAAAGTTCAGGGATTTGGATTCATCCACCGATTTGACATACCCAAGACCCGGGAAGCTAAAGGGATCGTCATCATTCTTTAACACGTTTTGAATCTGCCGGTTAAAGTAAAGAGGGAACCGTTTCACAACATCCGTTGCTTCAATACTCAGCGGGCTGTCTACATAGAACGGGATCTTCGGAAGCAGGTTTTGCGCTTCAAGCTGGTTGAGCGCGTAAAGGAGCTCCTGCGTGCGGCCCACGCTGAACGCAGGAAAAATGAGCTTTCCTTTCCGCTCCACGCAAACCTTGTTGATCCACTCCAGCAGCATCTGCGGTGTATCTTTAATATCCTCATGCAGACTGTTACCGTAGGTAGACTCCATAATGATATAATCTGCCTGTGGAAATACTTCCGGCGACCGGAGGATCACATCCCGGTACCGGCCCAGGTCTCCGCTGAAAGTGATCCGTGTTTCTTTATTATCTTCTTTGATCTGCAGATGCACACACTGGCTTCCAATAATATGACCGGCATCGGTGAACATGACCCTTACTCCATCCAGCACATCAAACCAAAGGTTATATTCCCTTGCTTCAAACAACCCCATCGCTCTTTTTGCATCCTCAACCGTGTACAGGGGGCGCAATAGTTCCGACGGAGCCCCCTGCCTTTTTTTCTCCAAAAAGCGCATATCACTTTCCTGTATCTCTGCGCTATCCATCAGTAATATATTGGTAAGATCCTTTGTTGCAGGAGAGCAGAATATCTTTCCACCAAACCCTTCCTTCACCAGCTTCGGGATCAGCCCTGAATGATCGATATGCGCATGGGAAAGGATCATAACATCTACCTCACTGCTGATGAACCCAAAATCCCGGTTCAGGGAATCAGTACGGTCGCCCATGCCCTGGTACATACCGCAATCCAGTAATATTTTTTTCCCGTTCTTCAGGGTGATCAGGTGTTTTGAGCCGGTTACGGTTTGTGCGGCACCATGAAAGGCAATCTTCATATCGTTTTACTTTATTTTTTGGATAAGATCTGTATTACCTAAACAAGATAAAGAAAGAATTGATAATGTGCATCATTTTAATTCATTTTTGGGCTTTTAGGGATCAGCGGTCCGTCGCCTGCTATCGTTCACTTTAAACGACCTTTCAACAATTCATCCCAAGCCCTGGATCTGCAAGAAGTGAAACGTATGGTCCGAGAACGCGGGCTACCGGTGAAAAATAAATTGGCTTCTCTCAAACCGCCACGGTTTCATCAGGTATAAAACACGGGGCCCCTTCAGCTCTTTGCCCTGAACGACCAGGTAATGCGGAACACAGCTACCGGCACACCCTGTTCATTAACGCCACGGGAAGTTGCCGTGAACTGCTGCGGCAGGTCTTCATCAACAGCCCGCTGAACAGTATTGCGAAGCGCTTCTCCGTCCGTACAGGTAAATACAGTGTTCCCTGTTGCTTTCTTAAAATACTCCGACTCCAGCTTTACCACCAGCAGGGCTATCTTAACCGGGTGCTCCAGGGTAGCTGCCATAGCCAGCACACCGGTGCTCAGCTCTGCCGCCATTGCCAGAGCGGCAAAATAAGTAGACCGGAACGGGTTCCTGGTCATCCACCGGTAAGGTACGGATACCGTACACGCCTTTGGATCTGCTGCACAGACCCGCAATCCGGCAGCCAGCGCAAGTGGTAGCCTGGACAATAAAAACATCCTGAATTTTACAGGATGTTTTAAGATCTTAAAAAATGTATCGGGCTGCATGAAACGGAATTTATAACCGGGATTTATTCTTTATACTTCCCGGGATCCAGCGCCCCGGGTGTCCAGTTCATCAAAAAATCAGATACCTTTTCTTTACTATACCCCTTGCCTTCCTCCAGGTATCCCGAGTTTTGGGTATGCAGCAGTTTCCCGTTTTTATCCAGGACCAGGAATACCGGGAAGCCAAAACGCTGGGGAAAGCTATAGGATGCCAGTACGGGCAGGTTTTTGTTCTCCTTGCTGTAATTAAGATGATATACGATATAGGATCTTTTCAAAAGAGAATCGGCAACGGTATCCGTTTTTGTAAACTGATCGAACCGCGCGCACCAGATACACCAGTTCCCTCCTATCTGCACCAGTACATGCTTGTTTTCTTTTTTTGCCCGGGACACAGCGCTCCGGATCCCTTCCTGCGCATCGGCAGCCGGATCATAGGCCCGAAAAGTTTTGAGATCCTGGGCGTTTGCCGTTATAACCGTAACAGCAAAAATGGTTAAAAGTAAAAGCTGTTTCTTCATTATTAATTGCGGGTTAAGTATTTCCGGCAACAAATATAACTACAGATCTGCTATTTAACGTTCCAGCTAAAAGGCAGGATCAGTTTTGCTGTAAAATTCCGCCCCATGTTAAACACACCGGCACGCCCGGTTACGGGATTCTCCGGTGCATACTTCAGCCGGCTCAGGTGCTGCTGGTAGGCTACATCCCCGATGTTACTAACGGCTAAGATCACAGCCGCCCGTTTCACACCGCCCAGGTAAATATCGCTGCCCAGCCCGGCATTGAACAGGGTGTAGCCGGATGTTGCCGTTTCTGTATTATACCCCGAAAAGAAATGCTGCTGTGCCGCAACATTATCCATTTCGACCTTTGCATAAAAATTCCTGAAGGCCTTCAGCTGCGTTGGGAACTCAGCCCTCAGCACCGTTAACAGGCGCAGCGGAGCAATCAAAGGAAGGTTGTCTGAGCCGTCTACTGCTTTTGTAAACGTTCCTTTTGTCCAGCTGAAGGCATTTTCAAAATGCAGCCAGTCCAGCGGGTGCGGGTGAATATCCAGGGTTGCCTCCACCCCCAGCAGGTTTGCACTTTGCTGGGTAAACCGGTATGCCGCCACGTCCCCGATCAGGGAATCGTTTCCGGAGCCCGTCAGCAGTTTCTGATAATAGATATAATTATTGATATGATTGATATACGGCGATACATTCAGCGAAACATGCTGCGTATTCACATCCAGCCCAAGATCAAATGCATAGGCATCTTCGCTCTTAAGATCCGCATTGCCGATCTCATAACGGAAAGTACCTTCATGAACACCATTGGCTGCCAGTTCTGCCATGTTGGGAGCCCGGAACCCCTTGCTGGCATTTGCTTTCAGTGTGATGTTGGCGTTAAAATCATGCGCCAGCCCAACGCTGCCCGAAAAACTGGACAGCTTCTTTGTAAACGGCTGAAATTTTTCTGTACCCTCCTCAAAGGTCTGCTTACCACTGATGCTGCGGTTATCAAACCGCAGTCCCCCGCTCAGGGTAGTGTTGCTAAATGTTTTGGAAGCATACCCATATATACCCATGTCCGATAAGCGATAGTCCGGGATCAGCGCTTCTTCGGCCCCGTTCCTGTTTTGCTGGCTCATCCCGTTCAGGCCCAGGGAAGTTTTCCAGCCGTTGATCTGTGGTAAATGATACGCCGCGCTATAATTAATCGTCTTCAGGTCAAAATAGGCTTCCGGGACCGAAGGTGCTTCAACATCCCCGAACTCCCTGCGCTGGTTTCGCTGAAATCCCGCCAGGAAGGTGATCCGGCCTCCGTTATCCAGGGAAACACCATTGTCTAAAGCCGCTTTAAAATGTTGTACCCGCTGATTGGGTATCAGGGGAGTTTTTCCTGTCAGCAGTTGATCACCCGGTTCATATCCCTCCAGGACCAGCCGGCCTTCCGCATCCCGCTCTCCTTCAACCATACCAACGTGCTGATCAAAGCTTGACAGGATCAAATGCGAATATCCCCAGGACCGGTTCAGCCCCAGGTAACCGCCAAAATTCTTTTCATTAAAGCGGCTGTTCAGCACATCCCCGTCATAACGGTTTTTATAGTCACCGGCACTTTTAAGACTTCCGTAGGCATTCCAGTTAAACCCGTGCACATTCCCGGCAATGTTGGCATACCCTCCCTGCATATTGTTATTACTGTTAAGGCTCCCGGAAAGACGGCCCCTGATGGTATTCTCCGGTACGGGGATATTTGTCAGAATATTCAATACTCCTCCAATGGCATCGCTTCCATACATCAGCGACGCCGGTCCCCGTAACACTTCGATCTTTTGTGCGCTGTATTCATCCAGCTCCACTCCATGTTCATCGCCCCACTGCTGCCCCTCCTGACGTACCCCATCATTTAAAGTAACTACCCGGTTATAGCCGAGCCCGCGGATAGAGGGTTTGGCAATAGCAGGCCCCGTGGTAATAATGGATACGCCAGGCACTTTGGCCACCGCATCCAGCAAACCGGTTCCGGAAGATTGCTGCAGCTCCTTTTGTGATAAGACAGAGATATGTGTAGGCGCGTGTTTTAGCTGGGTAGAGGAGGATACCCCGGTAACCACTACTGCCTCGTTCTCAACTACGGCAACGGCGAGCCTGAAATCCTGTATGGTAGCCCCGTTAATAACCACAGCGCCTACAAAAGACCGGTACCCCACATAAGATACCGTAATCACAAACCGGCCATTGGGCAAAGACCGAACAGCGTAGGCACCATCCCGGCCGGCAACAACATCTATTTTCAGGTCGGGCAACGAGATGGTGGCCTCGGGCAACGGCAGTCCCGTTGAAACATCCACAACCAGTCCCCGGAGGGAGCCCCCGGGTATTTCTTCTTTTCCAGTTAAGGGGGTAGCATTCCCCATCAAAAAAACAATCCATTGCAGGACGATCAGTCCCCATATTTTCTTTTGCATCCATTACATTTAATAAATAGAAAAAGCATGGTTTATAAAACCATTATCCCGGTGTTTAAAGGCAGCTTCTTTATTATTAAATGCTGGGCGGCCCCCTCAAAGTGACAGGCGCCGATGTACGAAAAAAAGGACCGGCAGTTTCCCTGATGAGGAACTCATTGACCGGTGCCGGGGCAACCGGTTCAGGAAACGGGTCCGCTTCCAAAAACGGAACCGTAGTTTCGATGTTTATAAACCCGCAACTGTACTCAAAAGTACCGATGCTCTTCTGATGGGTACCGACGCCACTAAAAAGCTGATCCTTGTGGTGCGTAAAAGCATCGTGCAGGTAGATCCTGGGCGTAACGCCGATAGTAAAAACTACCAGCATTATCCACCCCATAAAATAGTTTATCCTGCTATGCGTTTTCAATTTTTGAATCCTTGTTGCAAAAATAGCATTCTATTCTTACACCTGGACTAAAAATGGAAATTTTTTATTCGATGGTCAGCTGGAACACACTTTCATCCTCCAGGATCCCCTCCAGTACATCGCCCGTCACAATTTCCCCGACCCCCTCCGGCGTTCCTGTAAAAATGATATCCCCGATATTCAATGTAAAATATTTGGAAACATGTGAAAGGATCGACTCAAAATTGTGGATCATTTTGGAAGAGTTGCCATGCTGAACCAGTTCTTCATTCTTGTATAATCCGAAATTGATGTTTTTTATGTTTTCAAAATCGCTGACGGGCCGCCATTTGCCAATCACGGCCGAATTATCCCAGGCCTTTGCTTTTTCCCAGGGCAATCCCTTTTTTTTCAATTCGTTCTGGAGGTCACGTGCCGTAAAATCGATTCCCAGCGTAATAGCGTCGTAGTACTGGTTGGCGTACCGCCTGTTAATGTACCGCCCGTTTTTGGACACCCTGATCACCAGCTCACATTCATAATGCAGTTCATTGGTGAACTCCGGGTAATAAAAGGGTAAATGAGGTCTTAATAATGCACTTTTAGGCTTGAGAAATACCACCGGTTCTTCCGGAATTTCATTGCCCAACTCCCTGGCATGTGCTGCATAGTTTCGCCCGATACAAATAATTTTCATAATACAGTAGGATTTAAAACTCTCTTTACAACGTAAACTCTTTGTTATTTATTTCGTTCATCGCAGCCTCAATACCCTGAAATAGGAATATTTCAATGGCTGTTACCGCTTTTTCGATCTTCAGCTTTACCAGGGGCTCTTCCTCCTTGCTCCATTTTCCCAGCACGAAATCGGCCTGCATTCCTTTTGGAAAATCGCTACCTATTCCAAACCTGAATTTCGGATAGGCGGTCGTATTTAACAGTGCCTGTATGCTTCTGAGTCCATTATGTCCTCCATCGCTTCCTGCCGGCTTTATACGCATCTTCGTTAAGGGCAGCGCTAAATCATCTAAAACAGTTAAGGAACGTTCCAAAGGGATCTTTTCTTTATCCAGCCAGAACTTAAGTGCCTTCCCGCTTAAATTCATATAGGTGGTTGGGCAAATACAAATACCGGTACGGCCTTTTATTTTTATTTCTGCCACATAAGCCAGTCGGTCGCTTCTAAATTCTCCGCCATGTTTGTGAACAAATGCGGCGATTACATCAAAACCAATATTATGCCGGGTATGTGCATATTCATTTCCAATGTTTCCTAAACCCGCTAATAAATATTTCATCCCGTTTATCAAAAATATCGAAAATAAAAAAACCTACATCAATTTGATGCAGGCTTTTTTATACTTTGTAAAAAAATTTATTTCTTAGCTGCCGCCTCTTCCTGCTTCAACTGTCTTGTCATTACGATAGAAGCGATGGGAATACGCGGAGAGTTCATAATCTCCATGTTTTCGGCCTTTACATCTTCCACGCGAATGTTGCCATTCAGTTCCAGGTTGTCAATCGGCACTTCGATCACCTCTTTCAGGTCTTTAGGAAGTGTTTTTACTTTCAGTGATTTGATCTTGGATACAAAACGACCACCGTCTTTAACTCCTTTTGCGCTTCCGGTAAATTTCAACGGGATGGTGGCAATCACCTTCTTGTCGTCGATCAGTTCCAGAAGATCCACATGGATCAGGGCATCGGTCACTTTGTCAAACTGCAGGTCTTTTAAAATGCATTTGTAAGTAGCGCCCTCCAGCTGTACTTCAGCCAGCTGAAAGTTAGGCGTATAAACCAGTCCTTTGAATGCTGCTGCCGGTGCGCTGAAATTCACTTCTTTAGCACCCCCGTAAATTACAGCAGGCACAGCGCCCTGAGAGCGAACCTGGCGGGTGGCTCTTTTGCCAAACTCGGTCCTCAGTTGTCCTTCGATTGTAATTGTCTTCATTTATGATATTGTTTTAATTTACTACGGATTGGATGTCCTTAAATTTGAGTGCACAAAAAGGCTTGTAATACTCTTGTTCTCGAACGCATGCTTAATTGCAATGGCAAATAAGTCGGCCACGGAAATCACCCGGATCTTGGGGCTCGGCTTGTGAAGCGGGATGGTATTGCACACTACCAGCTCCTGCAGCGCGCTGTTTTCAATATTTTCGTACGCCTTGCCGCTTAATATAGGATGCGTGATCATTGCTCTTACACTCTTTGCCCCTTTCTCCATCAACAGCCCCGCACTCTTTGCCAATGTGCCGCCGGTATCACAGATATCATCAATAATCACCACATTCCGGCCTTCCACCTCCCCTATTACCCGCATACTGGCGATCTCATTTGCCCGTTTCCGGTGCTTATCACAAATCACCATTTCTGCATTAAAATAGGTAGCAATTTCCCGTATCCGGTTGGTTGCTCCTACGTCGGGGGCTGCAAAGGTAAGGTTTTCCAGCTGTAATTGCTCAACATAAGGTATAAAAACCGCATGACTGTCCAGGTGGTCCACCGGGATGTCAAAATATCCCTGGATCTGGGGCGCATGCAGGTCCATCGTAACGATACGGTCGGCCCCGGCAGCCGTTAACATATTGGCTACCAATTTGCTGCCAATGGCCACCCGGGGACGGTCCTTCCGGTCCTGACGTGCATACCCGTAATAAGGCATTACGACGATCACCTTATATGCCGATGCCCGCTTGGCGGCGTCGATCATTAAAAGCAATTCCATCAGGTTATCCGAAGGCGCGTAGGTACTTTGTACCAGGAATACATAATCGCCACGAACGCTTTCTAAAAAGTTTACATAGATCTCTCCGTCGCTGAAACGCTGTGTATGAATCTGCCCTAACTGGCAGCCATACCGCTGGCATATTTCTTCTGCTAACTGACGGGATGCCGTACCGGCAAAAATTTTGGCTGAATGCATATCTGAAAGTGGGGACTCCATTTGTTATTAAATGAGCGGCGAAGATATTAATAACCGGGGCAAAATTCCAAGCAAAATTTGATCATTAAAAAAATTTTTTGACCGGAAAAGAATTTGTAATTTAGGATATGGAAAACACAAGCACCATCAGGAACTGGGCAAAGGATGATCAGCCCCGGGAAAAACTGATCGCACGGGGAGCGCATAGCCTCAGCAACTCCGAGTTACTGGCCATACTCATCCACAACGGCACACCTAACAGGTCCGCACTGCATATCGCAAAAGAAGTACTTAAGCTTGGGAACGACAACCTGAACGAGCTGGGGAAACATACCATTGCCGATTTTACAAAAATAAAGGGCATTGGAGAAGCCAAGGCGGTGGCCATCAGCGCAGCGCTGGAACTGGGCCGCCGGAGGCATGCCGGGGTATTGCTGCAGCGGCCACTGCTGAACACCAGCAAACAGATCGGGGAATACCTCAGAACCCGGCTAAAGGACCTCCTGCGCGAGGTTTTTGCAGTTATTTTCCTCAACCAGAGCAATGTAGCGATCCACTTTGAGGTGGTTAGCGAAGGGGGCATTACCGGAACCGTTGCAGACCCGCGCGTGATCCTGAAAAAGGCGCTTGAAAAAAATGCGGTGGGTATCATCCTGGCACATAATCATCCTTCCGGCAATCTTTCCCCCAGTAAAGCCGATGAATTCCTTACCCAAAAGATCCGCGAAGCCGCAAAATTCCTCGACATCCGGGTAATGGACCATATTATCGTAGGCGATGAAGGATACTATAGTTTTGCAGACGAAGGCTTGTTTGGTTAAGAGTTACCAGCTTTCAGCCTGTCCCCGGCGTTCAGCAACCGCTCCGTAATAAAACAGCACCTGCCGGGAAAGGGGATTTTAACCAAAAACTAATAATTGTTCGTTTCTTATTACATTCGCTGCTGAATTTATAACCCGTTTTTTATGAGGCGAACATTCCTGGTCATTTCAATCATTGCATTAGTCGTTTCTTTTCTTCTTGCCTGGTATATCAGCAAGAACTGGTATGTGGTATTTGGAGCACTCTTCCTGCTTTCCTGCATGGGATATTATGATATGCTGCAGACCAGGCATACCATCCGGAGGATCTATCCCATTTTTGGAAGGCTCCGTTATGTAATGGAGGAACTGCGTCCCAAGATCTATCAATACTTTATCGAATCCGATATTGACGGGCGCCCTATCAACCGTATCGACCGGTCGACCGTATACCAGCGCGCCAAGCTGGACAATGACACTATGCCGTTTGGCACACAGCTGGATGTATATGCGCCCGGCTATGAGTGGATCTGCCATTCCATTGCGCCCAAAAGCTTCAAAACCCTTGATCATAATCCGCGTGTCATTTTCGGCAACAAGGATTGCAGCCAGCCCTATAGCGGCAGTATCCTGAATATCTCTGCCATGAGCTATGGCTCTTTAAGTGCCAATGCCGTTGAAGCCATGAACGGTGGTGCCAAAATCGGGAACTTTGCCCACAACACCGGTGAAGGGGGATTGAGCGATTTTCATTTAAAACAGGGCGGCGATATCATCTGGCAGATCGGTACCGGCTATTTTGGCTGCCGCGATGAGCAGGGTAACTTTTCGCCTTCGCTTTTTTCCGAAAAGGCCCGGATCCCCAATGTAAAGATGATCGAGATCAAGATCTCGCAGGGGGCCAAACCGGGCCATGGCGGTATTTTGCCGGCAGCTAAAAACACCCCGGAAATTGCCCGGATCCGGCATATACAACCCGGCACAACCGTGGAATCGCCCCCCTATCATACAGCTTTTAGCAGCCCAAAGGAACTGATATACTTCATTAAACAACTGCGGGAGCTCTCCGGGGGCAAGCCGGTGGGATTCAAGTTATGCATTGGTCATAAAAGCGAGTTCATTGCTATTTGTAAGGCCATGATCAGCCAGGACACTTATCCTGACTTTATCACTGTTGACGGCGGGGAAGGCGGCACTGGTGCTGCGCCCCAGGAATTCTCCAATTATGTGGGCGCCCCCCTGCTGGACGGACTCGCTTTTGTAGACGATATACTGCGGGGATTGAACATCCGGCAGCATATAAAGATCATCGCCTCCGGTAAGATCATGACCGGTTTTCATATGGCCAGGGCCGCTGCGCTGGGCGCCGATGCCTGTAACTGTGCCCGGGCTATGATGCTGGCAGTAGGATGTATCCAGGCCCTTCAGTGCAATACCAACCGCTGCCCCACCGGTGTAGCCACCCAGGATCCCAAGCTGACAAGAGGACTTGTTGTGGAAGATAAAAAACTGCGTGTAGCCAACTATCATAAATATACCGTGAAGACCTTTGTTGAAATGATGGGGGCCGCCGGCCTCAGTCATATGCAGGACATCACGCGCTCACATGTATACCGGCGGATCAGTCTTACCTCGATGTTCACTTTTGAGGAGATCTACCCTTCCATTCCTCCCGGTGCTCTTGTAAAAGGTGCCATCCCGGAGAAGCATCAACACGATTTTGCTTATGCGGATGAAGACCATTGGGGCTGGCCGAGCATCGGAAGCTGGAGCGAGGAAGCAACCAGGGATAAAACAACCGCATAAACGCATCTGCAAAAACAACACGGTCTCCTGTACATGCATTCGCCATACAGAAGACCGTGCTCTATTTTTATAACGGCTCTAATTCAATTTCATATCTGCAATAATGCCGTCGATCTTTGCATCCAGTTGCCTGTCTACCGCATCAAACTGGTCTGCCTGCTCCAGCTTTTCCTTTACACTAAAATAGAATTTGATCTTGGGTTCCGTGCCGCTGGGCCGGGCAGACACAAGACTGCCATCTTCCAGGGCAAACTGCAATACATTGGATTTGGGCAGCAGGATATCCGTAACATCACCGGTATGCGGATCTGTTGATTTACTGCTTTGATAATCCAGCACACGGGTCACTTTGATACCATTGATGCTTTGAGGCAGGTTGTTCCGGTAGCCCTGCATCATGGCAGCGATCTGCTGCTGGCCATCCATTCCTTTTTTTGTAATAGAAATCAGCTTCTCTTTATAAAAGCCAAACCGGATATAGAGCTCCATTAATTTATCAAATAAGGTTTTGCCATTGTTCTTTTCATAGGCAGCCATTTCGCAAAGCAGGGCCACGGCGCTCACCGCATCTTTATCGCGCACCTTATCGCCGATCATTAAACCAAAGCTCTCCTCGCCCCCGGTAATATAATGTTCCCTGCCTTCTTTTTCCCGGATCATTTCGGCGATCCACTTAAAGCCGGTCAATACCCGGTAGCAATGCACACCGTAACCGGCAGCCAGGTCGTCAACCATACCGGTAGTAACGATCGTCGTAATGATCATATCATTGGACTGTGCAATCCCTTTTTCCCCGCGGGCTTCCAGCAGGTAGTTAAAGGCCAGTACCGCCGTCTGGTTGCCATTCATCAATACCCAGTCGCCATGATTATTTTTAACACCGATGCCAACCCGGTCAGCATCAGGATCGGTACCCAGCAGGATATCAGCATCCAGCTCTTTGGCTTTTGCCAGCCCGATACTCATGGTTTCCTTTTCCTCCGGGTTTGGATAGGCCACTGTTGGGAAATTACCATCCGGTGTTTGCTGCTCTTCTACTATATGTACATTCTTAAAACCAAAGCGCTCCAATACCTGCGGAACCAGGGTGATGCCGGTGCCATGTATGGGTGTGTATACGATCTTAAGGTCGCTTTGTTTTTCGATCACGTCGGGAAACACACTCAGTCCTTTTACCATTTCGATATACTGCTCATCCAGGTCCTTCCCGATCAGCTTAATATTGGCATCGCCGCCGCTCCATTTCACATCATCAACCGAGGCGATCTTTTCCACTTCCTTAATAACGTTCTTATCATGGGGCGGTACCAGCTGCCCCCCATCGTTCCAGTAGGCTTTATAGCCGTTGTACTCTTTTGGATTGTGCGATGCGGTACAAACAACGCCCCCCTGACACCTGAGGGTCCGGATCGCAAATGAAAGCTCCGGCGTGGGCCGCAGTGATTCAAACAGGAATACCTTAATGCCATTGGCCGCAAAAACATGGGCTGTTGTTTCCGCAAAAAAGCGGCTGTTATTACGGCTGTCATGCGCGATGGCTACCCGCACTTCTTCACCCGGCCAGGATTGCAGCAGATAGTTGGCGTAGCCCTGTGTAGCCATTCCTACAGTATACTTATTCATCCGGTTGGTGCCCACCCCCATAATGCCCCTGAGGCCACCGGTTCCAAACTCCAGGTTCTGATAAAATGCATCCTCCAGTTCCCTGGGATCTTCCCGCTGAAGTGTTTCGATGCTTTTTTTTGTATCCTGATCATAGTTGCCCTGCAACCACTGATCGATCTTCTGCTGAATCACATTATCCATAGTCCAATAATTTTTACAGGCTTGAAGATAATCATAATTTGCCATCAGAAAATTTGCGGCAACAATTTCTATAAAGAATTTTTGCAAAAGAAAGTGACGGCTGCTCAGGCACTCCGGCGTTCCATTTCATCAACGGTCTCCTCTTCCCCGGCCTTAAGCCGGGCCTGTTTTTTTGCCTGCTCCTTCCTGGCAAGATTGATGAAGAATACGCTGCCGAGTATGATCACAAGCCCGGCCAGTTGCAATGAGGTCAGATGATCGCCATTGATCAGCACTCCTAAAAGTACGGCCACCAGCGGGTTTACATAGGCATAGCTGCTTACCTGTGCAGCGCTTCTGACACTGAGCAGGAACACATAAGCGCTGTAACCGATGATCGACCCGAAAACGATCAGGTAAATGAGCGATCCCCATCCTTCTGCCGGGATGGCGGACCAGTTTACACTGGCTATACTGCCATCTCCAAAGCCGATGATAAAAAACACCAGGCCGGCTGAAAGGATCTGCCAGGCAGAGTTTACCGAAGGTGATACGTCCTTTACTTTGTATTTTGAGTACAACGATCCCAGCACCCAACCGATATTACCGATGAAGATAGCCAGTAACGGCACCAGTCCCTGTTTGCCCTGGTCCCCGGTTATTTTTTCATAAAACAGTGCAATAACCCCCAGCAATCCAACCGATACTCCCAGCAGCGTATACCGGTTGGTAAAATTATCGGCCCAGTTGGGCTTATCAAAAACCAGGAACCAGATGGGGGCCGATGCGAGGAAAATGGCCACAAAAGAGCTGTGCAGGTATTGCTCCGCCCATATTACGGCTCCATTTCCGACAAAGAGCATCAGGATACCGCTGGCAACGGAATGCAGGATGGCAGACCGGTTCCACACCCGTTCCCCCCTCAGCGTTACCCATACCAGCATGATGATACCGGCCGTTACAAAACGAAGCCCTCCCAGCAACATGGGGGGAATAAATTTTACGGCACGCTCAATAAAAAAATAAGTAGAACCCCAAATAATATATACGGCTGCAAATGCCAGCACCACCAGTAAAACGGAAGGTGCTTTTTCCTGAGTCATAAAATCAATCGATTGAAATGTGAGAAGATTCTTTTACGGTTTCCAATACTATGGTGGTACGCATCGAAATAATATTGGAGATCTTGCTGAAACGCGACCGCTTCAGCTCCATCAGTTCTGTTGGGCCGGAAAGCCGTGCCTTTATCAGGTAACAATCGTCTCCGGCTATATGGTGCACCTCCATTACCTGGGGGATGGCGGCCAGTGCCCGCGCCGACTTGTCGTCCGCAAAGCTGTCTTTTGTTTTAATAAAAATAAAGACCAGCAGATCCTTATCGATCGCCAGCGGGTTTACGACGGCGCTGTATCCCCGGATCACTCCTTTTTCCTCCAGCTTCCGCACACGCTCCAGCATAGCAGAAGGCGCCATTTTCAGTTTTGCCGCCAGCGCCACGTTGGTCATACGGGCATCCTCCTGCAGCAGCCGTAAAATGGCCAGATCCGTTTCATCCAGGTTTATTTCTGTCCTTTGCATCCTCAAATTTAATTATATTCTGAAAACAAAACAAAAAACAGAATATTATTCTGAATATGCAGCAAATAACATCCATTCATTCACAATTCATTGCCATGAATGACCCGGGTAAAGCATATTGTTAAAGCAGGCCGGTTCTTCTGTATTCTTCTTTATTTTTGCATCCGCCTTTGGCGATAAATGATCCGCTATGATTAAAAAGATCCTATATACCGCTCCCGCATTTGTCCTGATTGCATTACTCGCAGCCTGCAACGGAAACGATAAGACACCTTCAGCGCCGCCCGAATCACCGGCGGCAAGTACGGTGAAGAATATCAGCCTGTCTGTTATCAATACCTACCCGCACGATACCGGCTCGTTTACACAGGGGCTGGTTATTTATAAAGGGCAGTTATATGAAGGCACCGGGGGCTCCGACTACGCACCGGAAGGCCGGCCATCGGAGCTTATGAGAATGAACCTGCAAACAGGAAAGGCAGAGCAGCACATCACACTTGATAAAAAATACTTCGGAGAGGGCATTACCATATTACATGATACGGTTTACCAGCTCACCTGGAAAGAGAAGGTTGTTTTTGTTTATACCCTGCCCGACATGAAGAAGGTAAAGGAATTTCCCATCAATACCGAGGGCTGGGGTATTACTACCGATGGCAAAGAGCTGATCATAAGCGACGGCACCAGCAACCTTTATTTTTATGACCCGTCTGACTTCAGGCTGCTGCGCACCCAATCGGTAACCATGGACGGCAACTTTATGGATTCATTAAATGAACTGGAGTATATTGACGGTTTTGTTTATGCAAACCGCTGGAATTACCCGGTAATATTTAAGATAGACCCGGCCAGCGGTATTATTGCAGGGCAGGTTGATGTAAGCGGGATCTGGGACCGTCTCAAAAAAAGAGATCCCAGGAATGCCGAGAATGTGCCCAACGGGATCGCCTATGATCAGGATACCAAAAAGATCTATATCACCGGTAAAAACTGGCCCGAGCTATACGAAGTGCAATTCGGGAATTAGCGTTGTTGTTTCGCGCAACGGCACGGCGGCTGATGCAATGAGGGTACCTTTCCCTATATCCGGGTGAACGGGAAGGCCGGGAGGATAGCCTGCTTTGAACCAGGACCTTCGTGCTTCCCTGAGCCTCTATGGCAAAAAACGATTTCATTGGCCGCAATGACGCTATGGAGCAACGGCACTACCGTATTATACCTGGTGCCGAATCCACATTTTCAAATCTTCAAATGCTCAGATCGCCTGCTCTTTCCGGATCACATAGATCACCGAGCTGCATTCCTTCGTATTACCCGCTGCATTGATATTGGAGGACAACCCATGAAGCCCGGCACCGAAATAATGGGTCTTACCATATTTATACCGGCTGCTCAAAAGACTTACATAAAAGCTGTCGAACCACATGGGCAGCAGCTTTATGACCCGGAGCCCATGTTGTGTGGTCAGCACTTTCATCGCATCCGGTGAAAAATGATACAGATGCCTGGGCACATCATATGCAGCCCAGTACTGTTCGTAAATATCCGCATCCCGGCTTGTGTAATTGGGCACAGCAATCAGCAATACACCACCCGGCTTCAGCATTCTTTTCAATTGCTCCATGTACCCATGCAATTCGTGTACATGCTCCAGCACATGCCAGAGTGTGATGGCGTCAAATTGTTCTCCCTCAAGCTGGTAAATTTCATGAGAAGGGGCCACAACCAGGTTGTAGAGTGTTTTTGCCATTGCACGGGCATCTGCGTCGGGCTCCAGCCCGGCAACCTCCCAACCCCGGCTTTTCATGGTGCTCAGGAAAGTGCCGGTTCCACAGCCAACATCCAGGAGCTTTCCGGCCCGTTTCCGGGAGTACCGCTCCACAATGGCAGCCTTTTGCTGCATGGTTCGGGTACGTACTCTTTGATACATCCGGCTAACCAACCCTTTACTCGTATTGGAATGGGAAATATAGTCCTCCGATTTATAATAAGGGCCAATAGCCTCCTGATCCGGAACGTTCTGTGTATACCGCAGCGAACAGGAAATACACTCTTCAATAGGAAAGACTTCACCACTTACGGTATAATCCTTTACCAGAAATACCGGCCGGGTCTGCGTGCTGCCGCAAACAGGGCAGGCTTCATAATGTACCTGGGACATTCCATTCATTTAAACTGCAAAGCTGGTTCCGCAACCGCAGGTGCTGGAAGCATTGGGATTCGAAAATGTAAATCCACGGTTATTCAATCCATCTGACCAGTCAACCTCCATTCCTGCCAGGTATATTTCGTGGGCTTTATTAATGATACAGGGAATCCCTTCTACTTCAAAAAATTTATCATTGGCTTCTTTCTGATCAAAGCCCAGCATATAACTTAAGCCGGAGCAGCCGCCGCCCTTTACCCCCAGCCGGAGGTACTGCCCTGCTTCAAAACCAGGAGCATTCATGAGCCGCTTTACTTCTTTTACCGCACCCTGGGTAAGAATTACCGGTGCCTCTGCTACACTATTTTCCATTTTACAAAATTAGTCATTTTATAACCATTTTGCGGCTGATCTGCCGGATAGCCGCAGAAGTGCCGGCACCAAACGCTTTTATCGCCGATTTTTTGCCGCAAAATGCACAGAGCCATTCGTTTCCATCCCTGCCGTCATTGCGTATCTTATGGTCCAATTGCATAGCAGGCAAGGGCTTCGCCGGCCGCGCAAAAGCATGCTGCTAAGCAACATTGCCGCCCATTGCTATTGCTGTCAATGGTGCGTGTTCAGCGCCTCAGCGGCCGGCAGGCAATAATTTTTTAACGTTACTGCAACAATTCCCCAATTGTAATGTTACTGTAAAATATGAGGCGTATTTGATGTACCTTTGCCAAAATTTTTAAAATCCCGATAATGAAAAAAGTTCATATCGTTTTACTGATACTTGTGGCGGCCGCCATTGCTGTTCTGGTCAGTTTTTTAAAAACCACTACCACTTATGATACTGTTGCTACTGCAAAAGCCAAACCGGGCAAATTTGTCCATTTAATGGCAAAATGGGATAAGGATGAGCCTCTTGAATACGATGCCATTAAAAATCCCAATTACCTGGCTTTTACCGCTATTGACAGCCTGGGTCAGAAGATCAACGTTGTGTACCATAATCCCAAGCCGGAAAACTTTGAATTAAGTGAGCGCCTGGTAATGAAAGGGAAATATACCGGTGATGTATTTGAATGCCAGAGCATCCAGACAAAATGTCCCAGCAAATACAAAGACGAAGACCCATCCAGACACGTCCCCCAGGAAGATCGTAAAACAACATATAATAATACCCCGCCATCCGTTACAACGGGCAAACAATAGAAACGAATGAATTATATCGGAGAAGACCTGCTACCCGGGCAAGTAGGACATTTTTTTGTGATTGTTTCCCTTGTTGCTTCGCTGGCGGCCAGTTTTGCCTATTTTAAAGCTACGAGCGTATTGCTCCCGGAAGACCGCAAACCCTGGCTCAGGCTGGCCCGTGGTGCGTTCATTATAGAAACAGCAGCCGTCTTTTTTATCTTTGCCGCGCTGCTGCATATCCTTTATCATCACCTGTTCGAATACAAATATGCCTGGCAGCACAGCAGCCGGTCCCTTGAGTTAAAGTACATCCTGAGCGCCTTTTGGGAAGGCCAGGAGGGCAGTACCCTGCTGTGGACCATCTGGCATTGCGTGCTGGGACTCGTAGTGATCAAAAAAGATAAGGAATGGGAAGCCCCGGTGATGATGATCGTAAGCTTCGCCCAGTTCTTCCTGGCAACCATGATCCTTGGAGTTTATATTTTTGATGTAAAGATCGGATCAAACCCGTTCATACTGTTAAGAGAGTCCGGTGTACTGGATAATGCGCCCGTGATGCACGTTGGATTTGATGTAGCAAACCCGGTGCGCCCCGACTATATGACGCTGATTAAAGACGGCAATGACCTGAACCCGCTGCTGCAGAACTACTGGATGACCATACACCCGCCCGTCCTGTTCCTGGGCTATGCCTCCACCCTTTTCCCCTTCGCTTATGCCATGGCGGGACTGTGGACCGGCAAAACAAAGGAATGGGTTCACAAAGCCCTCCCCTGGGCACTGTTTTCCGTAGCCATTTTCGGGCTGGGGATTATGATGGGCGCCAAGTGGGCTTACGAATCGTTGAACTTTGCGGGCTACTGGGCATGGGATCCCGTGGAAAATGCGTCCCTGGTGCCCTGGCTCATGCTGGTAGCCGGTGTTCACACGCTGCTTGTCTTTAAGCATACCGGGTTTTCGCTAAGAGCCACTTTCCTGTTTTTTGGTTTGGAATTCCTCTTTGTGCTCTATGCTACATTCCTGACAAAAAGCGGGGTTTTGGGAGAGTCTTCCGTACATGCATTCGCCGACATAGGAATGAACGGTCAGCTTTTTCTTTTCCTGCTGATCTTTGTATGGCTGATGCCATTTGTGGCCGCCACTACCAAACGTCAGCGTGCTGCCATTGCAATGGCGGCGGCGGCGCTTTCCATTGGCACCTATTTCCTTGCCGAAGTGATCCCGGGTTTCCCGCTCTATGTGATCCTTGCAGGGATCGTTACCTTCATCCTGTTGATGAATAAACAGGTACCGGCGGTAAAAAAAGAAGAAAGTGCCAGTTCACGAGAGTTCTGGATGTTCATCGGAGCCCTGGTGCTGTTCCTCTCTTCACTCATCATTATTTTTCAAACCTCACTCCCGGTATTCAACAAACTCTATAAGCTTAATACTGCGCCGGGTGAAAACAGTGAATTTGCCTATAACCAGATCCAGGTGCTGGTAGCGATCATCATTGGCGTGCTAACCGCTATTGCACAATACTTCCGGTATAAAAGCACTCCCGGTAACCTCTTCTTAAAAAGAATTGCATTACCCACATTCATAAGCGCGCTGGTAGCCACTTTTATCCTTGTTGTAATAAAGATCAATTACGACAAAGAGGGGCTGGGATTCCTGATCAACATCTGGGTGGCACTGGTAGCCGGTGTATATGCCGTGGTAGCCAACCTCCTGTACCTGTTCACGAGCCTTAAAGGCAACATGAAGAATGGCGGAGGTTCAATTGCGCATTTTGGTTTTGGGCTGGTCCTGGTAGGGATCCTGTTATCATCCGGAAAAAAAGAAGTGCTGTCGCACAATACCAGTGGCATCTCCATCGATTTCGGCAAAGGAAGTAAAGAGATTTCCGGCGAAAACCTTACGCTCGTCAAAGGCGTTCCCATGACCATGGGGCCTTATAAAGTGACTTATGAAGGCGATTCGGCGCATCCCAAAAAGGCCCTTACCTATTTCAAGATCCATTTCCGGTCTCCTTCGGACAGCTTTACCCTTTACCCCAATGCTTTTATCAATTATAAAGGGAACGAGGGCCTGATGGCCAATCCCTCTGCAAGACATTACTGGGATCATGATGTATTTGCATACGTTTCTGCATTGCCGGATCCTACAAAAAACAAGGATACCGCCCAGTTTGCCGTGAGTTCCAAGAAAGTGGGCGATACGATCTATTATAGCCGCGGCTTTATTATACTGGAAAAGCTGGTAGGGAAAGATAATCTACCGCTTCAGAATTTCGACAAAACCGATACCGGATACACCGCTTCGCTAAGGGTGCAATCCATTAACGGCCCCTCCTATCAGTCGGATCTCCTGATGATCAAAGGCAAAGGACAACTGCTCTTCCAGTCGCAGGATACAGTAATGGCGCAGAGCCTGGTGCTGCAGCTCAACGATGTTCGCAACGGCACAGCGCAGATCGGGGTAAAAGAATCTTCCAGCGTAATGGAGTACGTAACGCTGAAAGCCTATAAGTTTCCCTACATCAATTTATTCTGGGGCGGTGTGATCATTACGGTATTGGGCACGCTGATCAGTATGCGCAGAAGGCAGCTGCTGAACCGGGCCCGGTAACGCACTTTAGTTTCAGGTTTAAGGTTTCACGTTAGATCCGTGTAACATTGTTGAACGTGGCTGAATAGGACATCAGAGAGGAAAAATCATCCAACTCAAACAAGGCTACCTACAGGAAAGGACAGTTATCAGTCCTCAGCTTTTAGCCCCCGAAACTTCGGGGTAGTTATCAACACCCTTTACGTCCTATTGACTATTCAATGTCATTCCCTTAAGCTTTTCGGATGTAGCTTCCGCTGTAGAAGCCTTACTTATGAAAACACAAAATCCACGCTATGACGGACCTTAGAAACATTGAGTAACATGAAATCTAACCTGGAACGTTAAACATTAAAACCTGAAATGCCTGTTAAGGAAACGGCATTGATTGACTATTGACACTTGTCAGATCCGGCTTCATGCCTGGTGCTTTTTCACATCTCCACATTTTCAAATGCTCAAATTATCCCTAATGCTGCAGCACTTCCGGCATATACTGCTTGCTTTGTTCAATAGCATCCATCAGCTGGTTGGTAATTTCCTGGGCAGATGCATCATAGTCGATGTTCATCGGTGGCTTAAAGGTTACCGTAAGCAGGATCCCTTTTCTTTTCAGGGTAATGCCGGTCTTATTAAATGCACGGGAAAACCCGTTAATGACTACGGGTATCACGATAGGCTTATGGTGTTTGATGATCAGGGCCGTTCCCTTCCGGGCAGGGGCATAGGGCGTAGTGGTTCCCTGCGGGAAAGTGATCACCCAGTTCCGGTCAAGGGCCCGCTGGATCTTTCTGGTATCCGAGGGATCAAGGCCGGTTCGTTTTTCATTGCTGTTCTCGTTCCAGGTACGTTTTACGGTAAGCCCTCCTGCAAGCAGGAACAGACGGCTCAGCCAGCTGCTCTTCATCGTCTGCTCCGCAGCAACATAGTTCACCCTTGTATAAGGGTTCAGAAAATAATAAGGGATTCCTAACCGGTTCTTTTTACCCCATTTGTGGGCAGACAGGATATGAAAAAAGGTGATCACATCCACAAAATAGGTCTGGTGATTGCTTACGAACAATACATTGTGAGACGGCAAATCTTTGAGATGCTCGGTTCCATAGATCCGCAACTTATTCATAATAGCAATGCCCGGGTACGTAAATAATCCTACTGTAAAATGCACCAACTTTCTTACAATATTTACATTCCTTACGCGACTACCCGGTTTACCCATATAATAAATTATTGCTACAGATTTTTGAAAATGCTCAATAGCCTTTGAACAAATGTAAAGGAAATTGATTTGTTTTTTTACGAATATGCCTCACAAAACTCCGGCACCCCTCCTATCCTTCAACACCTCGCCCATTTCTTCTATCAAAACACGTCAGCGGTTCTTTTACCTGGCCGGTATGAATAATAAAATTCATGGCATACTAAGATAAAACGTCCCGGATCTCTTTTATCTTTTCAAATACGGACCTGGCAAAGGGGCATAAGGGCAGCACTTTTATATGCCCGGCCCTCGCAAAAGCAACCAGCTGCATCAGCAGTTGTTTTCCCACACCCCTGCCGGAAAATTGGGGATCCACTTCTGTATGGTCAATGATCAATTTTGCATCCCCGGCCCATACGTAAGTCATTGCTCCAGCAACCACACCTTCGCTCATTGCCTTAAAGCTGCCTTTTTTCCCGTCGTCCTGCTGTATAATATCCATAGGGTCTTTTATACCTGAAAAATCATGCTGTTACCACCGGCTTCCACGACAAAGCCCCGGAGGGACAATGAGCGATCTGAACCTTTAGTTCCTCTGTGCCGGCATTCCCCGGCGTTAACCAGGGCAATTCCTTTGGTTTGTATACCTGTGGCAGCATCTTTACACAGATGCCGGAATGAATACACAGATCCGGTTTCCAGACAACCGTGATTTCCCCGTTGGAATATTCTTTTACCATACAGCGTTTTACTATAAATATACCTTAAAAACAAGAGATTTCCAATACCCTAAAAAAAACCCCGGCCGTAGCCAGGGTCTTCCTATCCGATCGGGTAACTGTTATTATGCAGTTACTTTTCCTTTTACTTTTGCGATCACCTCTTCAGCAATATTGGTAGGCGCCGGAGTGTAGTGCGAGAACTCCATGGTGCTGGAAGCACGGCCGGAAGTCAACGAACGCAGCTGTGTTACGTATCCGAACATTTCGCTCAGCGGAACCTGTGCTTTGATCACCTGTGCACCGGCACGGGTATCCATACCTTCCATCATACCCCTACGACGGTTCAGGTCACCGGTAACATCACCCATGTATTGCTCAGGAGTGGTTACCTCTACCTTCATGATAGGCTCCAGCAGAACGGGTTTTGCTTTACGGGCTGCTTCACGGAATCCCTGCTTGGCACAAAGCTCAAACGACATAGAATCCGAATCCACCGCGTGGAAGCTTCCGTCAAATACACGGATCTTCATATTATCAACCGGGTAGTTTGCCAGTACACCATTGGTCATCGAGGTTTCAAAACCCTTCTGAATGGCCGGTACAAATTCCCTGGGGATAGAACCTCCGAAGATATCATTTACAAACTGGTAGTTCTTATCGGGGTTCTCTTTCTTCCAGTCTTCATCCACCGGACCCAGGCTAAACTGGATATCGGCAAATTTACCACGACCACCGGTTTGTTTTTTCAGGGTTTCCCTGTGTTCAATAGTTGCATTAAACGCTTCTTTATAGGCAACCTGGGGTGCGCCCTGGTTTACTTCCACTTTAAACTCACGCTTCATACGGTCGATGATGATCTCCAGGTGCAATTCACCCATACCGCTTAAGATGGTTTGGCCAGTATCTTCATCGGTCTTTACACGCAATGTAGGATCTTCTTCTACCAGTTTTGCGATAGCCATTCCCATTTTATCAACATCGGCCTGTGTTTTGGGTTCTACCGCCACGGAGATCACCGGCTCAGGAATAAACATGTTTTCCAGAACGATCGGGTGGTTCTCATCGCAAAGCGTATCCCCGGTTTTAATTTCTTTAAAACCAACCGCAGCACCAATATCACCTGCTTCAATAAAATCAACCGGGTTTTGCTTGTTGGCAAACATTTTCATGATCCGGCTGATCCGCTCTTTCTTGCCGCTTCTTACATTCAGCACATAAGAACCTGCATCCAGGTGACCGCTGTAACACCGGAAGAACGCCAGGCGGCCCACAAACGGGTCGGTCATGATCTTAAAGGCCAGTGCCGCAAACGGTTCTTTCGCATCCGGCTTCCGGGTCAGTACTTTTTCAGGATCATCGGGGTCATGGCCTTCGATGGCTTCCACATCCACCGGGGAAGGCAGGTAACGGCAAACCGCATCCAGCGCAGTTTGTACGCCTTTGTTCTTAAAGGAAGAACCGCACATCATCGGAATAATGCTCAGATCAATCGCAGCCTTACGGATCGCCTCGTGGATCTCATCCTCAGAAATCGTATTCGGATCATCAAAGAATTTCTCCATCAGCTGGTCATCATATTCTGCTACCGCTTCGATCAGGTGCGCTCTCCACTCATCCACTTCAGCCCTCATATCATCCGGAACGGGCACCTCTGTATAGGTCATTCCTTCTGTAGCATCATCCCAGATAATACCAATATTCTTAATCAGGTCCACCACCCCTTTAAAATTGTCTTCAGCACCAATAGGCAGCTGCAGCGGCACGGCCTTTGCACCCAGCATTTCCTTAACCTGTTTTACCACATTCAGGAAATCGGCGCCGGAACGGTCCATTTTATTTACGAAACCGATACGGGGTACCCGGTAACGGTTTGCCTGGCGCCATACTGTCTCAGACTGAGGTTCTACCCCGTCCACTGCAGAAAATAAGGCGATCAGACCATCCAGTACACGCATAGAGCGCTCTACTTCTACAGTAAAGTCCACGTGTCCCGGAGTATCAATGATGTTAAACGAATATTTTTTAGTGTCCGGCGTTACTTTTCCGTTAGCCGTGGGGAAGTTCCACTGGCAGCTAACGGCGGCAGAAGTAATGGTAATACCCCGTTCTTTTTCCTGCTCCATCCAGTCGGTAGTAGCACCACCTTCATGTACTTCACCAGTCCTGTGAATCATACCGGTGTAACGTAAAATACGTTCCGTTGTAGTGGTTTTACCAGCGTCGATGTGAGCGGCAATACCAAAGTTCCTTTGAAATTTTAAATCTGCCATAAGTGTTTAATTATTATATTTTTGTTAACCAGCTTCAGACCCTGATGAAACAGTTCCTGCTTCGCTCCCGATCGCCATCGGAATCAGCGTCCCCGCCCTGGTCAGGCACACCAAAACCTGCCCGAAAAAGCAAATTTCAGGGCGCAAAGGTAGGATAAATCTATAAAAAAACGGGAAATTTTTCCCAATGCAGAAAAATGCCGGCAGTTACCGGTGCTCCGGCCATAGAATACAGACTGCCAGTTATTTCCAATAAAGGTAACATAAGAACGGCCGATCAGTCAGATGCAGCAATCTTACCGGCCATCAACAAGACGGTGCCTTTTTTATCAAATAAAGCCAGCTGCCGGTCCTTTACAGAAAAATGATGCGCATTTTCAAGACTGCTCAGGATCGCTGTTTCCGTTGCTGCATAAGGGCCACATGCCAAATTCGTAACAATCAGCTGGTCAACAGCCAGCATCCCCTGCTCTCCCGGTACGCTAACACCAAAGCTGATCCTGTTGCACCCGGCAAAAGCAATACCGGAAGCGGCATCAAAGTTGATGATTGAATAGGCCGTTTTGGTACCATCGAACCGGATAACCGGAACGTCTTTCAGGTAACTGATGGCCCAGTTGCCCTGTAAATCCGCAAGCGTACCGCTCCGGTCTTCTTTTTTTTCCGCTACCTTTTTTGAACATCCGGTCATTAAAAGACCCAAAGCCAACATTACAGAAAAAAACAATCGTCTCATAGCAACCAATATTTAAGTTTTTAAAAATAAATTATTCCTCTTATATAAATGCCCGCAACCGTATAAACGCAACATCACTAAGTATCCCAATGGCTATCAAACCCATATCACCGGTTATTTAACAAATGGTTAACCACTTTAACGTATTTTACAGTTGTATAACTGAAAAATACGTTATACATTTGAGATATGGAAGAACTGACAAAAACAGAAGAACGCATTATGCAGATTTTGTGGAAGCTCAAAAAGGCTTTTGTAAAAGACATTATCAATGAGCTGGATGAAGAGCCCAGGCCGCCCTACAATACCATTTCATCGATCGTACGGCTGCTGGAGAAAAAGGGCTATGTCAAGTATAAATCCTACGGAAAGACCTACGAGTATTTTCCGGCCATCAGTAAGGAGGCCTATACGAAAACTACGTTCAGCAAATTATTCTCCGGCTATTTTGACAACTCACCTGCCAGCCTTTTATCCTTTATGGTCAGGGAGGAAAAACTGAGCGAAAAAGACATCGAAGAACTCAAAGCACTTATCAAAAAAAACGCATAACAATGGAGTGGTTTGCCTATCTGCTGAAAGTGAGCGCCTGTACGGCCCTCTTCTTTGGATTTTATCTGCTGATCCTGAGACAACTGACATTCTTCAGGATCAACCGGATCTATTTGCTGGCCTCCCTCTTGCTGAGTTGCGTCATCCCAATGGTCCATATCTCCATAAAAAAAGCGGTTCCTTTTGCGCCTGTGGCAACAGTGGTTCCCGGGGAACCTGTTATTCTAAAAAAAACGATGCCTCCTGTCCCGCAGGTTCCGGAACAGGTAAAGCAGTTTGACTGGCAGGCCGCTGCCGGGTATTTATATATGGCCATTGTGCTTACCCTGCTTTTATTGTCGGTCTGGCGATTACTCCGGATATTAAAATATGTAAAACACCCGGTTCGTACCGGAAACGGGCTCCGGTTGATATCCAAAAGAACGGGGTTTACCAACTGTTCCTTTTTTAATTATGTTTTTGTGGATGAAAGCACTTTAAGCAATGCAGAACTGGAGTTGTTTTTAAAACATGAGGAAGTACATGCAAAGCAATTTCACTCTGCAGATAAGATGCTGATGATCCTGGCAAAGGCCATAATGTGGATGAACCCGGTCATTTACCTGTACGATAAAGCACTGACACAGGCCCACGAATATGAAGCGGATGCCATCACCTCCCAGCACTTCGGAAAAGAATCGTATGCACGCCTGATCTTAAACCGGGCAATTGGCGCCCCCAAAATGGCGCTGGCGCATCAGTTTGCCGAAAGCCCCGTAAAAGAACGTATAAAAATGCTATTTACACCAAAATCCAATAAAATGAAACAACTATCTTACGCCTTTATCCTGCCCATCGGCGCCGGCCTCATCGCCCTGTTCGGAATACAGTTTGTTGCCGCCCAGCAAACCCCGCTACCCCTAAAAACAACTAAAAAAGCAACAGCCGTTACCATCACCGATAAAGAAGTCGGGGCTCCCCGGGCAACCACAACTTCAACGGATAAAACCAAAGCCGGAAATCACACGCGGATAGTAGCGGACACCGTAATAGTGGATGACTTGGTGCCCGGGAATATAGCACAGGGGACTGTTGATGTCAACTGGAAAAATGCGCCGCGGGCTGTTACCATACAGCATGTAAGCGTTGTAGACGAAACTGTGATAAGACCGGATGAAAACACCGGTTGCAGAATCACCGGGATCGATAACGATGCCAAATATACCATTGTCAGCTTTGAATATACAGCGGCACACGAAAATGACTGGGCGCTGCTGAACAAGGAGATCTATCTCCAGGCGAACGACGATATGAAGCATTTCCAGTATGTAAAATCGGAAGGGATCCCTTTAGCCCCCTACCGGCATAATTTTACCAGGCCCGGCGAAAAGATCGCCTTCAAAATATATTTTGAAAAAGTGCCCCTGACGGCAAAATCAATTGATGTGATCGAACGGGCCGGCCGTTCTGATTTTTTCAACTTCTACGGCGTTCCATTGCCGGCTTCTTATTTTGCGCAGCAATAATAGCTCAAAGACCTGTAAGGTTTTAAAAAGCTTGCGGGTCTTCTCAATCGGACGATCTGCGCCCTTTTAACAGCAGGTCCGGTTGTTCCTGGAACAACCGGAATTCGTCTCCGTTTAGCTTTACCGTAACAGCGGCATCAGTCGCAAACCAGTTGAGGCATATCGCCATGCACGGCCGGGGAGCAAACAGAATCTGGTACCGGTCGCGTGCCACCGTTGCGTAAATGCCGCTCTGCGGGCAGCACCCCTCGTTAAAATATACAGAATCATTTGAACGAAAAGACAGCGTACCTATCTTTGCGCCATGCTCCGTATACAGGATCCAATCCCCGGCAATGGCCCCCTGTTCCCGGGACGTATCCTTTTTTTTACAGGATGCCAGCATTGCTGAAATAAATAATAAAAGGGAAATTGTCCCTATTCGCAATTGTTTTTTCATAAATATGTTTATTTCTGGCGTTCGTTCTGTAAAAATGAGCCGGGCCTTTTCCCTGGTACCATTTTCAAAACGCCCCTCTAATAAACAACGAAACAAAAAGACCAAACGCAACAGCACTGTAAAGCAGCAGCATGTAAGGCGTTACCGCCCCGCTTTCCCAACCGGTCAATCCCAATCCGATGCCACGCCTTCAGCAAGGACTTTACCGGCGGCATCTTTAAATTTTATAAAATGCCCGCTGAGCTCATAAGAACGGATCTGCGGCAACAGGGTCAGGTAACGCGCTTCCACCTTCATAAATTCGGCACAGAATTTTTTGGTGGCGGCAATCGCGGAAAAGCGGATCGAAGATCCTTCCCCGGTTTGAGCGGTAAACATGATCCTGTTGCACCCGGCCATGCCGCCGGTTTGCTTATGATCGGCCAGGTTGATCGAAGCCCTGGACTGTATCACCAGTTCTCCATCTATCCCATCCAGCTTTTTCAGCATCCATTCCCGGCGCAACGGGTTCCAGCCGCTCCCCTGCAGATCTGTTGCCGGGCTGGTATCTGCCACCGCCTCCAGCAACAGCAGGTTTTCCTTATCGAGCAATTTTAACCGGTTACCGATCACCTGGTATTTTGCCGCCAATGGCAGCGCTTTGGTAAGGATCGACTCAAAACCGGCGGCATCCCTACAATATTTATAGGTACCGGATATATGGGAAATGGAAATAGAAAACGGAGGCACAACCTTTGTTGCAAACCCCAGCCGGTTACAGCCCACAAAGGCCCCGGATGCAGAAAGGTTGGTAAAATCTATAAACGGGTGTTGCATCGCAAAGCTGTCGGATGCAACATTGATCATTTTGGTGATCCGCCACCGGCGCCGGATACTGCCCTTTTCATCTCCGGGATCGATAACGGCCTTCAAAAGACGGTCTCCCTCCCTGCTACGGAGCTCCAGCTGTTCGCCATCCAGTTCAAAATGGCTGGCCGCTGCAAGATTGTCTTTTAAGACCGCGTTCAGCGCATCGTTCGGGCAGGGAGAACCAGCAGCAACGGGATAAGAAACCAGGTCATCCAGTGCTATACGGTTATCGTCGCCAAACCGCGGTGTAAAATTTAATGTGTCGCAACCGGCTATTGCAAATGAATGGGATACATTCCTCAGATCCAGCCCCGCCTGGGAAAGCGGCTGATCATAGCCCTTCAGCGCCGTAATTTTCCATTTATGATGGAGCCCCTCTGTATGCATGGAGCTTACCAACGGGGCCATATTCCGGCTGCAGGCGGCTACTGTCCCCAAAAACAACAACCCATATACCTTAAAAATATTTTTCATAAAAAGCGTACAGCGGGTATTTTTTGCAACAAGGATGTTCCGCCCTTTGGATCGCCGGGGCCGTACCGCCGGCTTTTCCGGAGGAAAACATTCAGCATCCGTACAGGTGCACCGGCCACGGGAGTTTCCTTACCTCAAATACCCCAATATCTTCAGCATACTCTGAGAGCTTTGTTCTTTTGCATATACCCATTCGATCAGCTTCCCGTTCTTATCATATTCCAGGATGATATGCTTGGGCGATGGGATGAGGCAGTGTTTAATACCGCCGTACCCGCTGATCTGATCCTGGTAGGCCCCTGTATGAAAGAAACCAACATACAGCGGTTCCGCATCGCTTTCCGCGTTTCTGGGTGTGGCTTCAATGGCCGGTACTCCCAATCCGCCTACGCCATTATCATTTTTGATCTTGGGGAGGAACACTTCATTGATATGCTCTTCTGAATCGTAATAATCGTGCCCGTCGCAGGTAATGCCACCCAGTACCACCCGCTGGTATTCGTTGTTCCATTTATTAATAGGCAGCATCAGGAAACGCTCACCAATTCCCCAGGTATCCGGCAGGGTTGTAATAAATGAAGAGTCGATCATATACCAGGTCTCCCGGTCGTTCTGTACCTTTTCCCCGATCACACTGTAAATATGCGCCATGCTTTCTCCTACCGTAAAACTACCAAACTCGGTGTAAATGTTGGGCACCGGTACTTTCGCCTTTTTACAGGCCGATTTGATATTGCTGATGATCTCATTGATCATGAACTGGTAGTCATATTCAAAGGCCAGGCTGTGTTTGATAGGAAAGCCTCCCCCGATATTGATGGAATCCAGTTCCGGGCAGATCTTTTTGAGCTGGCAATAGAGGTTAATGCTTTTACGCAGCTCACTCCAGTAATAAATATCATCCTTGATCCCCTTATTGAGGAAAATGTGTAGCATTTTAAGCTGGAATTTATCCTCGTTCCCCTCAATTTCATCTACATAAAACTCCAGTACATCTTTAGCCCTTATGCCCAGGCGCGATGTATAAAAAGGGAAAGTAGGCTCTTCTTCTGCTGCAATGCGGATGCCCAGTTTAAAAGGCTCTTTGCTTTTTACGCTCCGCTTATACATCTGCAGTTCCTCCTTGTTATCCAGTACGGGGATCACATTCTTAAACCCGCTGTTAATAAGCTTTGCGATGCGCGAGGTATAGGCTTTTTGTTTAAAGCCATTGCAAACAATATTGATGTCCTTTGTAATCTTCCTTCTTTTATACAGCTGGTTAATGATGTCGATATCGTAGGCAAAAGAAGTTTCCAGGTGAATATTGTGCTTCAGCGCCTCTTCCACTACAAATGAAAAATGCGAACTCTTGGTGCAGTAGCAATAAAAATATTCCCCCTCGTATTTGTGCCGCTTCATTGCTGTGGCAAAGTATTGCTTTGCCTTGTTGATGTTGATACCGATCTTGGGCAGATAGCTGACCTTAAGAGGCGTACCATGCTTTTTGATCAGGGCTTTCAGGTCAATACCGTTAAATTTCAAATAACCATCTTCTACTTCGATTCCTTCCTGGGGAAAGTTAAAGGTCTGGTCTACTAAGCCTAAGTATGAATTATTCATTACCCAACAAATCCGGTGAATGCCGGCAGCTTTTAAGTTTTTTAAAATTGCCCGCTAAATTACTGAATTATGCAATTGGCCAATTTGAAAATTTGAAAATGTTTTTTGCCCAGGAAAACAGCCAGGCTGGCTTATTCCGGCTATTGGCAGATGCACGAGACAAAGCTTATGCAAAGCACACCGGCAGACATAAAAACAGCTCCGCTGCCTCAACCATAATTCCCCTAGTTTTACAGCAAATCAAAATTATTAATGCGTACTTCCAAAACAGTTTTTTGCTTATTGCTTCTTTTCCTGGTATATACGGGATATGGCCAGGTTCATTGGTTTATCCGACCCGAAGGCAACTTTTCATTGATCCGGAAAACCGGTAATACAGGGGCCTACGATGTAATAATCGACAATCAGCCAACGCGTGCAACCATTACTGCGGGTTCCGCATTTAACAACAAATGGGGCGCCGGACTTTCGGGGGGATTTATGATCCCGACCGCAGTTAAAAGACTTTTGCTGGAAGCTGCTGCCGGGGTAGTTATGACGAATGACCGGGTACGCACTACCCTCAGGTTCATTTCCCCCGGCGATCCCACCCGGTTAGAGATGCCCGGGGCCCGGCATATTACTATGGAATTTGACGGTTACGCAGGAGGCTTCCCTGAGGTCGTGCCTTCCGGGAACCCGGTACAAAGTACTGCTCCGGGGTGCGTAAGCCAGGTATACACACAACTGAACATAGGGGCTAAATACCATATATTCAAAAAAACAGCCCTTGGCCTGGGGGTTTCTCCTTACCTCCTGGTAAACAGCAGCGGTTCCAGAGAGAACTATCGCACAGCCGGGTTTGCCGGCCAGGCAAAGACCGAGCAAATGCTCAACGACCGGTTCGCCCTGCAGGCATCTTTCACCCATCATTTTTCAAAAACATATAAAGAACAACCCTATGATGTACCGGGCAGGAAGCCTAAAATGCAGTATGCATCCCTGGGACTAAGCTATTATTTCAACTGACAGCGCGCAGTACCGTTATAGACCGCCAGCCACTAAAAAAGCCCGCCGTTACCGGCGGGCTCTATAATATGATAAAAACAATGTTTATTTAACCGAAGCAACCAGGGCTTTGAACGACTCGGGGTTGTTCATGGCCAGGTCTGCCAGTACTTTACGGTCAAGATCAATTTGTTTTTCTTTCAGTTTGTTGATGAAAACAGAGTAGGTCAATCCTTCTTCACGAACCGCAGCGTTAATACGTGCGATCCACAAAGCGCGGTAATCTCTCTTCTTTAATTTACGGCCTACATACATGTAGGTCATCCCTTTTTCAACAACGTTTTTGGCAACGGTAAATACATTTTTACGTTTGCCATAAAAGCCTTTGGCTTGTTTTAATATCTTTTTCCGGCGGGCTTTGGAAGCTGCTGAGTTTACTGAACGTGGCATATCTGAATAATTTTAATTGTAATTAATAAAATAAAAATCAAGCAATTGCTTATTTTAAACGCAATAAGCGCTGCACAAAATTCATGTTGGATTTTGCAACAACACCATCAATACGCATACCGCGTTTACGCTTGGTTGATTTTTTGGTCAGAATGTGACGTTTGAAACTCTTTTGGTGGGTGATCTTACCAGTAGCCGTTACTTTAAAACGTTTTTTTGCACTGGAGTTCGTTTTTACTTTAGGCATTGTACCTTTATTTTCTTGTGACACCTTTGAGGTGTTGACGCCCGGGCGCCCCCCTTTTTGGACCTCTTCAGTAATGTTCCCGTTTTTTGAAACGGGATGCAAAGGTAAGCAAATAATTGAAAAACTGTATCTTCAGCGGCAAAAATACGTCTTTACCCTGTTCTTCATTAAAATTATCATAAAATTGGGGGGTGGAAATGCCTGCAATTACGGTACAAATGTTAATTTTCGCTTTTACTATGATGATAAAATTAAAGCATTCAGCCTGTTATAAAAGATTCTTCCTGCTCCTGCTGCTTGCCCCCGGTGCATTTGCATCGCTGAAAGCACAGGATATTATGGGAAAAATCGAGCGTTTTGCCAGCTATTTTACCCCGGAACGCGCCTATATTCACTATGATAAGAGCAGTTATTCGCCCGGGGAAACCATCTGGTTCAAAGCGTACCTGCTGGCTGAGATCGCCCCGGCGGAAGCCAGCAAAACCTTTTATATAGACTGGATCGATGATAAAGGGAAGATCCTGCAGCACACTTCCAGCCCCCTGGTAAACGGGATGACCAACGGCCAGTTTGAGCTGCCCGACACTTATACCGGAAAGTCACTGACGGTGAAAGCCTACACCAGCTGGATGCTGAATTTTGACTCTTCGTTCCTTTATTCCAAGAAGCTGCCGGTTATCAGCAGCGCGCCGCCCGCCGCCGGTAAAACGGGCGCCGATATGAAGCCTGCACTTACTTTTTTCCCCGAGGGCGGGGATGCCGTTGCGGGGCTGCAGAACAAGATCGCCTATAAAGCTGTTAACGCCTTTGGCGACCCGGTGAAGATCTCCGGTATCGTGGTGGATGAGGGCGGAAAATTTGTAGACAGCATCCGGAATATGCACGATGGCATGGGCTATATCCTGCTTACCCCAAAACCGAACGCAAAATATACTGCCAAATGGAAGGATGACAAAAAAACAGATTATACAACACCGCTTCCGGCAATTAAGCCAGAAGGCATTGTTCTGAAAGTAGCCGTCGTACCCGGCAAACGGAATTTTGAGGTACAGGTCAGTCCGGGCGCGGCAGCCGGCACAGACAGCCTGCATATTGTAGGCACAATGTACCAGCATGCCGTTTTCAACATCAGCAGGTCCCAGAAAGCGGGTCCCGTAACCGGGAGCATCCCCCTCGAAAGTTTGCCCTATGGTATCCTGACGATCACTGTATTTGATAAGAACTGGAAGCCGCTGGCAGAGCGGATCACTTATGTTGACAACAACAGCGCCTATGCGCGCCCGGCCACGATGGAAGTTGAACACTGGGGGCTCAGCCACCGGGGAAGAAACGAGCTGATCATAACCCTGCCCGAAGCAGCACCGGCTTCATTGTCTGTTGCCGTTACAGACCTGGCCATTGGCGGTGACAGCACAGAAAATATTTTTTCGGGCCTGATGCTGACCGGCGAGCTTAAGGGAAAGGTCTTCAACCCTGCCTATTACTTCAAGGACAGCTCCTTCCAGGTACAACAGCACCTGGACCTGGTAATGCTTACGAATGGCTGGCGCCGTTTTAACTGGGATAAGCTGATCGCAGGCGAACTACCCGCTATCCGTTACCCGAGGGACTCTTCCTATATTTCTGTTTCAGGTAAACTGACGGGCATTATGCCCTCTTCCATTTCACCGGGTTCTTCCATTATAGTAATGATGAAGCAAAAAGATACAGAGGGAAAAATGCTGATGATGCCGATTACAAAAGACGGCCGATTCAATGATCCTTCTTCCATATTCTTTGACACCGCAAGAGTGGCCTTTAAAATACAGGATAAAACACTTGACGGGTCTGCCGTCCAGTTTATGCCGGATAAACTCCGTGTACCGGATGCGGGCACCGCCTGGAGGGCTCCATTTGCAGCTGATACCGCAGGCAGCGCCTATCACCTGAGGCTGGCGGCGGCAGCCAACGCTATTGCCGAAAAGAACCGGTATAAGGAGCTGGAGGCCGTAACCGTTGCCGCAAAAACGAAGTCGCCGGTACAGGTTCTCGACGACAAATATTCATCCGGGTTATTTAAGGGTGATTTGAACGCTGTGCAGCTGGATGTACTAAATGATCCATTTGCCAAAAGCGCCATGGATATCTTTACCTACCTGCAGGGGAAGGTTGCAGGGCTGCAGATCTCCGGCTCGGGGTCCAGCGCTTCCCTGAACTGGAGAGGTGGTGCGCCCCAGATATATATCGATGAAATGCCCGCAGACGTTAGCTTTGCCTCCTCCATTAATGTAAATGACATCGCCTATATCAAAGCATTCCGCCCGCCTTTTGTAGGAGGTGCCAATGGCGCAAACGGAGCCATTGCCATTTATACGCGGCGGGGCGATGATGTAAAACCCGAACCCGGTAAAGGTATGTCGGCGAGCCGTATTGAAGGTTATACTGCCATTAAGGAATTTTATGTTCCCAAGTATTACAGCCAGTTCGTTGCACCCGATGCTGACAAGGATATACGCACCACCATTTACTGGAACCCCAATATAGTTGTGGACCCTAAGAAAAACCAGGTCATGATCTCCTTCTACAACAATGATGTGACAGATGCATTCCGGGTAGTGATCCAGGGTATGACACTGGAAGGCAAGCTGATCCATCACGAGGAAAATATGGAGTAACGGGAAAGCAAAAAAGGGTTAAAGATACAATGCCTCCAGGTGCGCTTATAATTCCTTCAGCAAATGCCTGCGCTGGCGGCTTACCGGCACCTGCATTTTATTATCCATGAAAAGGTAGCCGCCATCTTCCTTCTTAAAGGAACTGATCCGGTTCTTATTAACCAGCCAGGACTGATGAATCCGTACAAATCCATATAAAAACAACAGGCCTTCATACTCGGAAATAGACCGCGAAACAACTACCGGCCGGTTTTCATTCAATATATAAAAGGACGTGTAGCTGTTATCGGCCCTGCAGCAAACAATATTTTCGATCAATACATAGCGGGTTTCAGCCTGACCGGGCAACGCTATTCTCTTTTGTGTATGGGATCGCTGCAGATCGTATGACTGCAACAACATGGCCACCTGGTCTTTTTCTGTTTCTTTTCTTTGGCTTACTTTATGGACTGCTGCGATCAATTCCTCCGGCCGAACCGGCTTTAATAAATAATCTGTTGCCGAAAATTTAATGGCCTGTATGCCATATTCATCATAAGCCGTTACAAAAATTATATGGGCCTTATGTCCGGGTAATTGCCGCAACAGGTCAAACCCCGTTTCCTGCCGCATCCGGATGTCAAGGAATAAAAGATCAACGGGATCTGCGCATAAAAAGGCCTGCGCCTGTTGAACAGCGGTAGCCGTGCCTTTAATTTCCAGGAATGGCAGGTACCGTTTGATAAAAACACTGAGTGTATCAATAGCGCCTTGTTCATCATCCACGATAAAACAGGTAAGGTTATTCATACAAGCCAATTGTTAAAAGTAAAGGTAGTAATAGTTCCGGTACCACTCTTGTAAATAGTAGACATGCTGATGTTCATGGTGCTTAACTTTTCATTATACACAGCTATGCGTTTTTTTACCAGCGACAGGCCATGCCCTTCCCTTACAGCATCGGGTTGCCACTCGCTACCATTATCTGTTATTTGTACCATCAGGTTCTTATTGACCACCGATACTTCAACAGACAATGCAGCTGCAACTGCGGACGCTGCAAATGCATGCCGGATGCTGTTTTCAAGCACCGGTTGCAGCAACAGCGGCGGAAAATCTGTTTGGGTGGCATCAACCGGTCCAACAATATTAATATGGTAAAAAAATGGTTTCCGCTCTTGCTCTAACTGCAGGTAAGCCTCCTCCAGCCTCAGCTCCTCCTCAAGGGATATAAATTCCTTTTTACCATAATCCATTACATCACGCATAAAACCGGCAACATGGCCAATATAAATATTCGCCCGTTCGGGATTCTCACTGTTTAACGTTCCCTGGATGGCATTTAACGAATTGAACAAAAAATGCGGATTCAGCTGGCCACTAAGGAGCGACAACTGTGTTTCCACGTCCTTATTTTTTTGACGGAGTCTTAGTAGTTGCTTTTTATGCTGCCGCCGTTTCAGCAAATAGAATATGTAAAAAAAGCCAAGCGCAAGCAAAAAGCCCGCTCCAATCCTGGTCCAGGAGTTATGTGCTGACGCATCAATTCCCTTGATGTTTATTTTATGTACAGACCCCGGAAGCCCCTTATACCGGAGTAAAAGTGTTTTGGTTGCTCCCGGAGGAACATCGGTTTGATCCAATAAAATATAAGCCTTCTTTTCAAAGAGGGAACCAGAGGCGTTCCTGGTACTTTTCCAATTTTCATCCGTTGAAAACCTATACTCAATAATATCATCATTGTCCGATGAAAAAGACAGAACACCTAAGTTTCCCGTTTGCAAAGAAAAGTCATGGACAGCATCCCCGTCTTTAACTTTTTCCCTGCTTATATCTGAGGTTAAAAATGCCTGAAAATTCTCCTTCAGACTTAGAGCCTGTTTAAAATTCATTCAATGGCTTTATTATGGCTGTTTTGGGCTGCAACTGCGTTAAATTTTTCGCCATAGTGGCCTACTATGCCTGCAAAATTTTCCTTGTTTCGCTCCAAAATAGCTTCATAATAAATTACATCAATAAAATTTAAACAGGCTCTTACTGCTTTAAACGGAACTTCATAGTAGAAAAAACCGGTTGGGCTATCAAAAACCCTTTTAATATAAAGCCGGAGCTCCTCTTTTTTTATTTTGGTGTTAAATAGTGTAACGGTAACCACATCCCCGACATTCAAAGCAAAACGCCCGGTGCTGTAATTGCCCCGCGTACCCGTCACTTTTTCGTCACCCGTTTCCTGGTCATACTTAATATCGTTTATGATAAAATCCTTTACGGGCTTCAGATCCGTCAGGGCGGTATCATTTAATACCTGTTTATTGTTGAGCAGGGTCCTGACCCGGATATTTTTATAATCGAAGCCATCCTTCCACATAAATGAATAATCAAAGTTTTTTCCCCACATAACGGATTGAGCCATGGGATAGGGATTGCCTCTCCGGTTATCCAAAAAAGCGATTTCAATAACACTATCCCTGGTCACATAACATCTCTGCTCATAAGCTGCATTGGGCGCGCTTCTTTTTAATTCATTAAGAGCAGCGGACAGGCGGTTGGAATTAAAACGCCCGCCAATAAATGCATATTCCAATGTATTACCCGTTTGCATATAGTATTTTACCTCACAGGTATCACAGGGCTTGCCATTAACCAGTTTTTCGATGCTTTTATACTGGGAAAAGGTCAGGGCCGGCAACAACACAAACGCAATAAGAACAATTTCTCTTTTCATGATCATTATATTTCCCACAAGATGCCCCATCATGCTCCAAACATCCATATAATAACTGAATCCGGTATGTTTTTCTTTGAATATAGTATTCCTGGTCCGTTCTAAAGAGATCCCCTGCCGCACGCTCCCCATGGTTACAAGAGGGCAAAAAAAATCAGCCCCGGAAGCGGGGCCGACTCTCATACACTTTAAATTATAAAAAACTAAACGTTGCCTGCTATCTTTTACCTTCTTCTGCCTTCGGCGCTGCCCCGGCTGCTGCCTTCTCCTCCGCGGTAGCCACCGCCCCTGGAATATCCGCCGCCATCACTTCTTACCGGTGCACTTCTCTGTACCTGGGCTTCACGGCTACGTACGGCTTCCTGCCGCTGACTTTCACGCTGCCGCATCTGTTCTGCCCGCTGGGTGCTCTCCTGGTTCCTGCGCGCTTCCATCTGCTGATCACGCTGCTGCCGCATCTGCTCTGCCCGCTGGGTATTCTCCTGGCTCCTGCGCGCTTCCATCTGCTGATCGCGCTGCTGCCGCATCTGCTCTGCCCGCTGGGTGTTTTCCTGGCTCCTGCGCAGCTCCATCTGCTGATCGCGCTGCCGTACCACTCCATCGTTGCTCCGCGCGTTTTCCCTGTCACTTCTGCGCTGACTTAGCTGTTCGTTCTCCCTGTTTACCTGTACATCGCCAGCCGTACGCCCTGAGGTGCGGCCCCCGGATACTTCCTGGTTGCTGCGGCTCCTGCGGTCACCGGTCACGCCCCGATCTCCTCTTACATCGGTACCCGGGTTATTGTTCTCATAGCGCCCCCGTACGGCATCACCTCTTCTTCCGGCTTCTGTACTCCCACGACCGGTGTTGCTGCGGTTTACCCGGGCAGCTTCCCGGTTGTATTGCTCAACGGACCTCGGCGCATACCGGGTGTTATCGCTACCCCTCTGAACAGATGGACGATAAACAGACACCTCGTTGCGGCCTATTGAAGTACGGCCCGGCCTGTTTGCATCCCGCACCCGAACGGTTTGAACACGCCCTGCATACCGTTCTACATCGGTACGGCGCGGACCGTTCGAATAATATCCTCTTCCTCCATAACTGCGGCCACCATAGTTATTGATAATGGTTGTATTATGAATAATGGTTACGTTATTCCTGTAAGGGTAATAGTACCGGTCGATATAACGGGATCCCATATAACGGCAGGGAGCAAAGGTCCAGTAATCATAAGGAGGGTTATAATTGCCAAACCCGATATTGATGCTGATACCGGGGCGCAGCGGTGCCCATCCGTAATAATCGCCGCCGCCTCTCCAGGCTACCCATCCCGGAGACCACTCGTAACCCGGCACCCACATCCATCCGTAAAACGGATCGTAAAACCAGCGGCCATAGTGAAAAGGAGCCCAGCCCCAGTCATAATCAGACGCCCACATCCAATCGTCACCGTCGGCATACACCCAGCGGCCATTGCTCGAATAGGGCCTGAAATCGGTACCTACCCGCGGACGCCAGGTATACCCGTAATCCGGGTAATCGATCCATTCCCCGTAAGGACTCAGCTCGTCATAAAAGGTCTGAAAATTAATGCTTACCCCAACCCTTGGCTGAGCTGCTGCCTTCTCAGAAACAGACAAAGCCAGCGCCAGGAATAAACCAAAGCTCCATGTGGTAATAAGTCGTTTCATGTTTAAAAATTATTTTTTTGAGTTAAAATTGTTACCGAGGCGGCAGGCATTCAGGTGCTGTTGCTTTCTCTTATTTTATAGACGGCAATTTATTGCTGAAGTTGTCAAACAGCCGGCAAACTAACAATTGTTATGAAAAATTTAAGTAAAAATTATTAACATTTTCGCAGCGGGGAATCCGGAACCGGGATCCGGAACTGAGAATTAAGCGTCAGGGCATTCAGAACCAGCTAATCAAGGCGTTGCCAATGACCGGGACTGGCCACAGATCATTAAATTTGCGTAAAACGGTTATTCGCGTTGAAGGACTATTATCAAATACTGGGGGTGCCCCCTTCTGCCACCCTTGCCGATATAAAGATAGCATACCGGAAGCTGGCACATACCTGCCACCCCGATAAAAATCCTTCCGACACCTATGCTGCCGCCCGCTTCAATCTTATTAAGGAGGCTTATGATACACTGACCCGCCCGGAACTGAAAGCGCAATACCTGCAGGAACGCTGGCTGAGCCAATCGATGGGCGCACCTGTTGAAAAAACAGCAACCACGCCTCCACAGATATTAAAGGCTGTATTAGCCGCCCACCAGCAGCTTATTCATTACGATGAATACCGGGTTGACAAAAAGGGGCTTTACGAAACCCTGCTTGCGCTTATTGCCCCCTCCGGGATCGAGATCCTGAATCAGTTCAACCAGCAGGACATTAACCGGGAAGTAGTCAAATGGATGACCCACAGCCTGTTTTTATTATACCCGCAGGATCAGTTGCAAATGCTGGTACAGCTTAAAAAGGTCTCAGCCCCCCCAGAGAGCAAAGTACTGATAGCAAACAAAGAAGCAGCGCTCCGCAGAACGATCCGTTTTAACCGTTACAAGCCCTTTTTGATTTTAGGTCTAATTATCCTACTTTGCATTATCATCGCATATTCCTTATAAGAGGCATATTGGTTCATTTTAAATTTTATCCGTTATGATGCCAATCGGGGACGACAATACCGGGCGCACCACTACCCCTTATGTAAACTATTTATTAATTGCTGTCAATATTTTTGTTTTCATCTACTATCAGCGGCTGGGAACCAATGTTGATTTCCTGATGCGTTATGCGGCCGTTCCGGGAGAGATCCTTACCGGCAGGGATATTGTCGGAACAAATGATCTCGGTCCATCCCCGGTACCCGTCTATACCACCATTTTCACTTCTATGTTCATGCATGGGAACATTGCGCATATCCTGGGGAATATGCTGTACCTGTCCATTTTCGGAGACAATATTGAAAACGCAATGGGGCATCTCCGCTACCTTGTGTTTTATCTCTTATGCGGTGTGCTGGCCTCCCTGGCCCATGTATTGATGGCCTTTTTCCTGGGAGACGGCCTGCTCGTTCCCAGTCTCGGGGCTTCGGGCGCGATCTCCGGTGTGCTGGGCGGATACCTGGTTTTATTCCCCAAAAACCGGGTACGCATCTGGGCGCTGCTATTTACATTCCGCGTTCCGGCGGTCATTACTTTGGGCATCTGGATCATTATGCAGGTGGTCAGCCAGGTAAATACGATCGGCAACAGCGAAGCCTCGGGCGTTGCTTATGCTGCACATATCGGGGGCTTCCTGGCAGGCATGTTGCTGGTGCGTTTTTTTGCAAACAGGCGACAATTGGGGAAGGTGAGAATATGAGAAGGTGAAAATAGGGAAGTGTGGAAATGGGGGGCTATAATATAAAAACGGATCTGAACAGTGCTAATGGCTGATGGTCGATCGTCCATAGTTAATCGTCTTCTGCCCCGAATGTTCGGGGTTCGGAAAAACATCAAGCAAAAAACAGATCTGCCCTGAAACAAAAAAATGTCCCGTGAGCAATGAAACACCGGCCTTTCCGAAGGTTCGGAACCAAAACCTTACACAGTCCCCGCGTCCCGCCCTTCCAGCCAGCCTTTGAAAAGCGCCACCCGCTCCCGGCTCACCACCGTATCGGTATCCGCTTCGGGGTTCAGCTGCAGGACCAGCCGGCTGTTATAATAGCTGTTGATCTTTACAATAGCGTCGATACAGATGATCATCTTCCGGTTGATGCGAAAGAACATCGTTTTGTTCAGCATCTTATCCATCTGGTCCAGGGAATAATCCAGTGGTACTTTCTTTCCTGTATGTGTTACCGCCCTGGTGATCCCATCGGCATAATAGACGCAGGCTATATCTTTCGACTTTACGTATGCGATCTGGTTATTGGCCCTGCCGACAAACCGTGTATTTTCCTGCCGGTAAAACGCCTCGGCTATCCGCGACAGATCGAGGGCCGTGCCGGGATCTGCTTTGGGTTTAAAGTAGTTGAATTTCTGCAGGGCCCGCTCCAGCGCTGAGCGCTCCACCGGTTTTAAGAGATAGTCAATACTGTGCACTTTAAATGCCTGCAGGGCAAATTTATCATAGGCCGTTGTGAAGATCACCGGCATCCTGATCTCCGCCTGCTGAAACAACTCAAAACAATTACCATCGGAAAGCTGGATATCCATAAACGCGAGGTCGATATTGCTGCCATGTGCTGTCAGCCATTTTTTTCCCTCATCGATCGATTCGATCACCCGGAGTACTTTCAGATCCGGCACCAGTCCTTCCAGTAACTGGATCAGGCGGTCTGCATTCAGCTTTTCGTCTTCAAATATGATGCTATTCATTTACTCTTATTGATTAAACTGCTCTTTTAATGCTTCCGGAAGCAGGGGAAGCTGCACCGTAAAATGATCGCAGGTTTCTTTAATATCCACCGTTGCGCCGGTGATCAGTTCATACCTTTTCCGGATGTTGGACAATCCCACACCCGTGGAAAAGCGGATCCCGTTGCGTTTCCTCAGATCATTGGATACAATAACATACTGATCAGTAAACCGGATGCTGATATCCAGCGGCGCGTTTACGGCAAAGCGGTTATGCTTGACCGCATTTTCTACCAACATCTGCAGGGCAGAGGGCGGCAGCAATGCAGCTCGCTGTTTTTCCGAGGGTGTGTCCATATGGAACCGGATGCTGCTCTGATGGCGAATGCGGATCAGGAATAAATACGACTCCAGAAAAGACAGTTCTGTGTGAACCGGAACCAGGTTCTCTTCCTTCTGATCAAGGATATAACGATAACATTTTGAAAGCTGTGTTATATATTCGGCCGACAGGTCAGCGCTCTGATAAACAAGACCTGTCAATACGCTTAGCGAATTAAAAAAGAAATGCGGATCGATCTGGCTTTTTAGCACATCATACCGGGCCTGCATATTCTCCCGCTTCAGCCGCTCGGCATTGAGCCGGGCCTCCTGCCAGTTCTTATAGTAAAAAAGAAGCCCGTTAAAACTCAAGATCAGAAGGTAAAAGATAAAGGCCCCGAATATCAGGTCATAACTCAACCGGCTGAAACTTTTCCAGGCTTCGTAGTTATTAAAAAAATAAATATCATAAAACGAATACGTAAGGCCGAAAAGGAATGCTGCGAAAACACCGAATAACACCAGCCCCAAACAGGGTAAAACAACGGAATACGGAAACCGCTTTTTTGTCATGCGCTTTTGTAAGAACCGGGAAAGCCCCTCCCCCGTCAACCATATCAGCAACCCAAGCGCAACAAACATCAGGCTAAATGACTGCTTCCGGAAAAAGGAAGATCCGCCGGTACTGGCAAACGACATGTCAAAAGAACGGAACACCACGCTAAAGCCATACAGGATCACGATCCGCACTCCATAGGTGACCAGGGGATGCTGTAACAGCATCTCCAGCTGCCGCCTGCTCATCCTTCTTAATGCCAAAATTATTGCACCCAGTATCATATGCGTGTATGATCATTTTTATGAAACCAGTCAAGCGCTTCCTCAATAGCAACAGCAACCGGTGTATAACGGAGCCCAAATGTGCGGGCAGCTTTTTGCCCTGAATAATAATTTTGCAGGCACAGCAAATAAGCCGATGCATAGTTCAGCATCCGTCTTTTCCCGGTCAGATAGCCAATGGCAGTTCCCAGTAAGCCTCCTATTTTCAGCGCAATGGCAGGGATCCCCAGCATTACAGGCCGCTGCCGGGCCAGCCGGTGCACCATCCTGAAAAATTCACGGTAACTTAGGTTCTCGCCGGCTATCAGAAAACAGTCACCGTTTTCGCCATTGTCACAGGCAAAGACAATGGCCCTGCTTACATCCTTTACATGCACAAAATTTTTTCCTCCCGGCGGATAAAACAGCAGCATTTTGTCCAGCGCATATTTCAGCAGCTGACCGGAGCTGGGTTTCAGATCATGCGCCCCGATCATAAATGTAGGATTTAAAATCACGGCGGGCAATCCTTTTTCCACTACGGCTTCCAGCACTTTTTGCTGAGCAATATATTTGGTATTGATATAGGGTGAATTGATCTTAAAAAGTGAAAAAGGATTCAGCTCTGTGCCCGGATGCTCCCGGGTACCCGGTGCCATGGTATTGGCGGTGCTGATATAGATCAGCCGTTTCACCCTTTCGCCCAGACAAGCCCGGATGATGTTTTCTGTCCCCTGTATATTAACCTGTTCATACTCTTTTAATTCAATACCCCATTGTCCTGTAAGGGATGCGGTATGCACTACATAATCGCAGTCCGTAACTGCCGCCGCCACGTCAGCGGCGTTCTCAACAGCTCCGTAATACCGTTCGCAAAAAAGCCCGTTCAGCAACTCTGTATTCGCCGACCGGCGGATCAGCACCCGCACTTCAAAACCCCGCCGGCAAAACTCGAGGGCCGTATTATATCCCAGCAAGCCGCTGGCACCCGTGATCAATACTTTTGGCATCTTTTAATGTGTTAATTGTAGTTCCCGTTTAATGACCCCTGAGATCAGGCGAACCTTGATCGTAGAGGGAATGATCCCCATCAGTTTCTGATTCATCCGGTTCCACCACCCGGGAACGATCACCGCCCTGCCTGCCAGCGTTTGCCGAACGATCCGGTTGGCCAGGTCCATCGTGGATACAAGACCCAGCCGGCCCTTATACCCCTGCAGCAGGATACGCTGCGAGGTATTGGAATTGGTCATAATGGGTCCCGGGCAGGCTACGCTAACGGATAGCCCTTCATGCTGCATCTCCTCCCGCAGCCCTAATGAAAAAGAGGACACAAAAGCCTTTGATGCGGGATAAACTGTTTTATAAGCAATAGGTGAAAAAGCTGCCATGCTGGCAATATTCAATACATAGCTCTTCTCATGCCGTAATAATTGCGGCAACAGCTCCCGGGTGAGCAACGCTGTGCAGGAGATGTTCAACCGGATGATCTTATCAATTACCTGCGGCGAGCAGTCCAGCATCGGCACAGTGCCTCCCATACCCGCATTATTGATCAGGAAATTCACGGCAAAGCTTGCTTTAATGATCCCGACATGCGTTTCAAATGCTTCATTGCTGGTAAGATCAAATTCAAAGATATGCACCTCCACTCCATAAAGGCGGCGCAACTCTTCGCCGGTTCTTTTGATGGCACTCCCGGGAAGTGCGATGAGGATCAGGTTCATCTTCAACCGGGCGCAGCAAAGCGCAAAAGCGCTTCCCAATCCGCTGCTGGCTCCTGTGATTAATGTATACGTTTTATTCATCTGTATTTTTTTTATCCTGCCGGGAGGAACGATTTTACCGGTCACTCCGCCCCCGGGCATCCGGGGTCCGGGAAAAATTTTCATAGCTCAGGAATGTTGTAACAGTGATTTAAACCGGGCCATCGTGGTAAGGATGTTGTCATACACGATAGGATCAGAGACCCAGCGCGGAACCGAACCGCTTTTATTAGTGAGGATCTGGTAAGTAATGCGGCTCTGGTTCTGTGCCAGCTCATCCACCACCCACCTGCCTGCAGTACCCTCCAGGCGGGTCACATTTTTAAACTGCGGATATACCTGGTGCCGGATACTTTCAAAATAAATGATACCGGAATGAGAGAACGGATTGCCTTTAGCATAAGAATACCTTAAGCTGCAGTCCTGATCCTCCATCGGCCAGGGCAACGAATAGCGGATGTAGTTTAGCCACACATTTTCATCCCGGGTGGGGGTAATCTTATACTGGCTCGATTTAACGTTCCAGCGGCTCCCTTTTCCGGCGTCTTTTAACAACGCCACTACATCTGCTGCGCCTGCACCCACTACGTCAAACGACAGTTTCAGTTCCCTTACTTTATTTCCGTTATGCATCACCCAGCGCTCATACAAACGAATGCCGTCAGAAATTTTTACCAGCTTAAAATCACCGGAAGGTGCTGCACTCAATAAACCAGCCACCAGGACTAACAGTAACAGGATGGGTATCTTTTTCATAAAACTATTTTTTACAAACATAACAGTACCGGTGTCCCTTTAAAAACAATAACGTACGAGCTGCACGATTTTGAGGGTGGGATGTTGGTTTTTTCTGTGAACCGGTATCCGTATTTTATCATTAACATTTTTTAAGAAACCGTTCAAAAGCGCTTAATATCTGTAAGAAGAATGCGAAGTACAGCTGCAAATCGGACAAGCCCGAAAGGTACTCCGCATTCTGCAAAGGCATTACCATCCTTTCACCGTTCCCGAGCCGGTAATTGCTGCCGAAACAACAGGATGCCCTACGTAGCGCACGTCCCCGCTGCCGGTAATTGTTACGTTCAGCTGATCTGTTGCCCATACTTTGGCATCGCCGGAACCTGTGAGGCGGAGCTTTACTTCATTGCTCTGTACCTGGTGCACATCATAGTTCCCGCTCCCGGTAAGGGTTACATCCTGGCTGTTACACTGCCCGGCGCTGACCGTCACATCGCCATTGCCACTGATCTGTGCTTTCAGCGAAGCAACGGACAGTTTTGCAAGGATCATATTACCGGAGCCTGTGAGCTTCAGGTCCATGGAACCAGCCGTTATTTCATCGAAAGCAGTAAAATTGCCGCTGCCGGTAAGGGTTACTGCGTTCAGGTCAGGAGCCGTCACATATACCGTTACACTTCCTCTTTTGATGGTCACGTTATTGGGTGTGCGGATCACCAGTTTTCCGTTGATCACTTCCGTAATCACATACCGCTGTACGTTATCCGCAGCAAGCACTTCCACTTTTGTTGCGGCCCCTTTGGTATATTCCACATGACCGCTGATTGTTGTTTCAATTTTATCAAAGCCTGTTACATTCCGCGTTTCCCGTACCGCCGGGCCATCCGGATATACTTTTTTACACCCCTGGGCGGCTGCCAGTAATAACACCATAAAAGATAAGAACAAGATCTGTTTCATTTTCGTTTTGATTTTTATATGTGATTGATTAGAATAATTAAAGACGGATATTGATACCGGCAACAGCGCCCGGTGCTACGAGCAGCACCGATTCCCGCTTTTTGATCTTCCAGATATAATGCCCGGAGAACAACTCAGAATCCGACTGGTCCGTAAGATACAGGGCGGGCCCTACGGTTAGCTCTATGGCCGGTGTAACTTTTACTCCCAGCAATGTTCTTAACGATTCAATATGCCTGATAAAATTATGCACATCGGTCCGCGCAAGCAGCACCGCCTCCGTATTCACCCGTAAGCCACGGGCCAGCGGTATGCGGTATCCCAGGCCGGTTTCCATCTGGAGCACCGTGCTGTTCTGATCCTTGTCCCTGGCCAGGCCTGCCCCTATAATGCCATAGGTCTTATAGCTCCCTGTGCGCAATACGATACCCGCCGACACATCATCGTAAACCTGCAGCCCGAGTTGCTTTTCGCCGGTTTTAATAAAGTTTAGAATGCCGATGGGATAGCGGGAGCTGTCAGCGATGTTGATGAGCCCCGACAACTGAATGCCCTTCACGGTTTGGGCATTGTTAACCAAACCAGCGATCTGATAGCCGGCATGCCGCGATGTGTTGACCAGGCCGGCCAGCTGCAACAGGCTGTAATGGCTATAATTGCTTAGCCCGGCTACCTGTATAAACCCATTGCCGGCTTCCTGGTTGTGCAACCCTGCCAGTTGTAATCCTCTTCCATTCCGGGAGGTATTTACCAGGCCGGCAACGGCCACGCCTTTATTGGAACCTTTTACCTGGTTGACCAATCCGCTGACCATAACCCCACGATTGCTTCCGTAAAGTGTGGTGTGCAAACCGGCAACGGAAGCGCCCTTGTTATCATGGTTCACACCCTGCAATATATGTAATGCAAAGGCCGGACTTATATCCCGCGCATAACGCCCCTGCGTGCTGATGGGGGTTACCAGGCCCAGGTGCACTGTTTTGCCGGCGCTTTCCTGTGCAACCAGCTTCAAACCGGCAATAACAAATACCGGTAATAAAATAGAATGTTTAATTTTCATGTCTTTAGTAATGTATATCTCTAATACATCCTAAAGCATTATTACCCCTATGCTGCTATTAAAAAAGATTCATCCCTATGGTCCAGCCCAGGCTTAAGGGCTTACGGCTGTTTTCGTTCAGGGTGATCATATTGCGGCGAAAGCCGGTATAGAGGTTCCGGCCCTCATTATTCCCCGTAAGCTGATACTGCAACCGGGGACCTGTAAACAATTGCAGCCTGGGACTTGCCTGGTAAACCAGCAATGGCTGAAAACAGACGTTATCGTAATCCGTGTTGAACTCTTTTGCCGTGGTATAAAACAGGCTTACCAGTTCAGCTGCCATTTTTATCTTCCGCTTCAGCCTCCACTCGCTACCCAGCCCATAACCAAACAGGTAGTAGCCCCCGGGATCACCGGCCTGCACCCAACCCACTTGAAGGATATTATATAAAGCCCGGTTCCCCGACTTATAACTGAGATTGACCTGGCCGTTCTCCTGTGCGGATACCGATAGCGCGTGCTTGCCGTTACGGTGATAGTTAATGGGGCCAATAGCAATACCCCTGAGCGTGTCCGCCAGGTTTACAACACCTAATTGAAACCCATTGATCTTCTTTGCACGGTTCACCAAACCAGCTACCTGGGTTCCCTGCGTCATGGTTATTGTTACATTCACCAATCCCGAGAGCTGCAGGCCCTTCTGAAAAACGGAGGTACGGTTTACCAGCCCTGACAGTTGCATTCCTTTTTTTACGCTATGCGCGTTATTGGCGATACCGGCTATCTGCAAACCGGTGAATGCCTGTGTTTCGTTATACCATCCGGCTATCTGCACACCGCTTACGGCGCTCTTGTCGGCATTGGCAAGCCCGCCGATCTGTATGCCGCTTACGGTATCGCCGGCATAGTTATAAAGCCCGCCGATCTGTACGCCGCTCACGCTGCCCCCCACAATATTGGCCAGCCCTCCTATTTGCAGGGAACGCACGTGTTTTTGCACTATATTGAATAAGCCCCCTATTTCTAGCGCGTCCACCTGCGCTGCGTATCCGCCCAATACATTAAAGGACAGGTTGTTCTCCTGCTGTCCTTTCAATACATTTTTTGTAGCAATACCCGGAAGGAGTCCCAGCTGGAATTTCTGCCGGTAAAAATAGTTTTTCAGGTTGACGCTGCTCAGCTTCTGCCGCGTGCCGATCAGCCTGCGGGCCAGCCAGTGTTTTTGTACGTACACCATCCGCACTTCACTCTCTTCCATTATGCGGGGCACCAGCGGCACATTCAGCGCCTTGTTATTCTTGCTGTCAATGGGCAGAATGGTGTCGTAGTATGAGATCCGGTTTATGGTTAGCTGCATATTGGCCGATTGGGGCATCCGCAGTGAAAATTGCCCCTGCTCATCCGACATCGTCCCGATCTGCAACTCCGGTATATAAACGCTGGCATAGGCCACGGGCGCCTGATCTGTAGCATCAAACAAACGCCCCTCCACCACAATATAAGGAAGCTCCCTTTTACGGATAACTACCTTATTATTCTGCACAAGGTACTGGTATTCGTTATCAAAGATCATATCCAGTATCTGCCGCACCGGCTTATCCGATACAGCAAAAGAGATCTTTTTCTGGTTTTTGATAAACTGGTTATCGTAGGAAAAATAAAACCCGGCCCGGGCTTCGATCTGCATCAGTGCATCATACATGGTAATATTCCTGAAATCAACAGAAATCACTTTTTCCAATAGTGCCTGCTGGGCTATAACAAACGAACCCGAAAAAAAAAGCAGCAAGGTTAAGATATACTTTTTCAAAAGGCTTATTTAGTAATGACGTAATGATTCTCCTTCTTTTGCCAGGTTGCATTCATCGTTAGTGCAATATTCTCTATGGCCTGCTCCGGGGCTTCATAGGAAAAATAGGTACTGGTTATCTTTCTACCCGCAAGGGCCGGATCCAGCACGATCTCTATATTGTACAGCTCCTCCAGTATACGTACCAGCTGATCGATGCGCATGTCTCTGCACCGGATCGTTTGCGTTTCCAGCACCTCGTCGATCACGGTTTTCATATCACGCAGCTGCAATTGTCCTGTATGATTATCCTTTACGATCTTCTGATGCGCCACGGCCGTTACCATTTGACCTCCGACGGTTGCTTTTACCTTTCCGGAGCGCACAAATACTGTATTAAAATCGGCACGCTGCTGTATGGTAAACGAAGTGCCCAGCACCTGTACATCCATATCCTGGTTATGAATTATAAAAGGCCGGCCGGGATCGCGGGCTATGTCGAACTGCGCATCCCCCTTCAGGACAACGACCCTGTCTTTTTCATTAAAGTTCTTATCGATCTCCAGCCGCGCATTCGGATAAAGTACAATACTGCTCTTATCCTTTAACCGGATATTCCTGGCTGCCGCCTGTGCCGTATATTCACGGGGCCCCGGCCTGTTCATCATAAAAAACAGTACCACAAGTCCCGCAAAAGACGCCGCAATGGCGCCTGCCTGCCACCATTTCATTCGCATGATCCTGGCCGGGCGACGGGGCGGGGCGGACGCCGTATTATCAATCTGCGCCTGTACCTGTTCCCAGGCCCGTTCTTTATTATAAAGTGTATAGGACCCGCTCATCCGGGAAGCCTCCCAGGTACGGATCGTCTTTTCATAAATCGCTTCATGGGCCGGATCCTCCAGTAACCACTGCTCCACTTCCTTTTGTTCCGAAGCATCCAACAGCTGCTCATGATAGGCTACCAGTTTATGCTCCATATCTCATAAATTGAAAAGTTGATGAATAAATAAAAGCAACAGGCTCACCAGGTATGCCGCCAGGCCGCCCCGCAGGAACTTCAAAGCCTTCGTCATATGGTTTTCCACTGTTTTTACCGACAGGTCCAGTTCTCCGGCAACCTCCCGGTAGCTCAGCCCAAGCTGACGGCACATATAAAAGACCGTGGCGCATTTCTCCGGCAGCCGGTTCAGCAATCCCTGTATCTGCTCCTGCAGCTCTTTTTGCTCCGCAGTATTACCCCTGTCGGCCTCATCACCAGTAACCCTTGCAGTATGCGCATAAACAGCCTGCACGCCTTTATGCTTCAGGTGGTTGAGACATGTGTTCCGCACAGCAGTGTACAGGTATGCCTTTACGGAAGCCTCATTGATCGTAGCCCGGGTTTCCCAAAGCCGTATAAAAACGTTCTGCAAAATGTCCTCCACATAGACTTCCGACCTCAGTATGGAGCAGGCATAGCCGTACAATGCCTCATAATGAAGATCAAAAACCTGCCTGTATTGAACACTGTCCAAAGCCATTTCCTGTTGCAAATATAGTTGCGCTCTTAATGAATACAATCCAAATGGCATTTTCCCCTATGCTCAAAAATATTTTTTTTTTAATTTTCCGGGCGGCATTCCCGTAGTTTCTGTAAACAACGTTAAAACGGCGCGGTAAAACCACCCGCCCGCCATTTTTTGGCTACCTTTAAAAAAATGTGTTCATGAAGAAAATATTCACGCTTATTTTTACGGCTGTTGTTGCCGTTGGTTCTGCGCAGGAGGGATATTGGCAACAAGACCTGAAATACGATATGGAGGTAACGCTGAATGATAAAACCCAATCGCTTACCGGAAAACAAACGATCCAATACAAAAATAATTCACCGGAAACGCTCGATTTCATCTGGTTTCATCTTTGGCCCAATGCCTATAAGAACGACTCCACCGCCCTGCTGAAACAGATCCGGAGTGATCTTTCCAGGACGGAAAAACTTGGCTCCATCACCTATGGTTCTATTGACGGGCTCAATTTTAAAGTAGACGGCAAAACGGCAAAAACGGAACCCCATTCCAACCCGGAATATATCGATATTATTAAAGTACTGCTTCCTGCCCCGCTCAAACCCGGAGCCACCGCCACTATTACGACCAACTTCCGGGTAAAGCTCCCCTCCTACTTTTCAAGATCCGGTTTTGCCGATGGCGAATACATGGTTTGCCAGTGGTACCCCAAGCCTGCCGTCTTTGACAGGAACGGATGGCATGAGTTCCCCTACCTCGATATGGGAGAATTCTACAGCGAATATGCCGATTATAATGTAAAGATCACGCTTCCTGCCGACTACGTGGTGGGTGCCACGGGTGTTTTACAGGATAAAGATGAGCTGGAGCGTTATAAATCTATTGGCCGCATGAATACTTTTGCGAGACTTTCCCCGCCCAAACTTTACAAACCGGCTAAAGCAGGCTTAAAAACGCTGACCTATACAGCAGAAGATGTGCCGGACTTTGCCTGGTTTGCAGAAAAAGGACTGGTGATCCAATACGACACTATACAGTTAAAGGATAAAACGGTAGATGCTTTCACCTATTATCACAACCAGCCGGTTACTCTGTGGAACAACAGTATCGACTATGTAAAGGATGCTGTCCGCCATTACAGCCAGTGGATCGGTCCCTATCAATACCCCACGGTGCAGGCTATTGAAGGTCCTAAAAATAATTCAAGCGGGGGAATGGAGTACCCCATGATCACATTGATCACCTGCCCCGATGCCACCAGTGAATACCTGGATGGTGTGATCGCGCATGAAGTGGGGCACAACTGGTTTATGAGCATGCTGGGCTCCAATGAGCGGGCGCATACCTGGCAGGATGAGGGGCTGAACACCTACTACCAGTTCCGGTATGAGGCCGAAAAGTACCATTACAATTCGGTAGCCCGGGAGTCAATACCGGAGGAGATCAAAAAGCTGCCTGTGCGGGACTTCCAGGAGCGGATCTACCTGGCGCTTGCGCAGATTCCCATGCAAAGCGTTATAGAGCAGCCGGCCGCAGACTTTAAAACATCGGAGGACTATGGCCTGATCTCCTACATCAAAACAGCTATCTGGATGTACCTGCTGGAACACCAGTATGGCCAGGACAAGATCGATAAAGCCTTCCAGGATTATTTTAACACCTGGAAAAACAAGCATCCCCGGCCGGAAGACATGAAGGCCTCTTTTGAGAAAAGCCTGGGAACAAATCTTGACCGGTTCTTTGGTCTTCTTAAAAAACAGGGTTCACTCCTTCAATAATCATCTATGCACATCTCTTTAAAAAATAAAAAGGCCCTGGTAGGCGCCAGCAGTAGCGGACTGGGAAAAGCCATTGCCTGGCAGCTGGCCGAAAGCGGTGCCACGGTGACCCTGCTGGCACGGCACAAAGCAATATTGCAGCCGCTGGCTGCTTCCCTGCCGGCGCCCGAAAACCAGCAACACCAATATATCGCCACGGATTTTTCGGATATTGATGCATTCCGGAAGTGCATTGATCATTATTTTTCCGGCAATTCAGTAGATATCCTTGTCAATAACACCAGCGGTCCCAGTCCGGGCACAGCGCTGGAGAAAAAAGATGCAGACTATGTAACGGCTTTTAACCTCTTGTTCCGCACGGTTCAGTACACCACGGAAAAAGCGTTGCCGCATATGATCGCAAGCCGTTTTGGGAGGATCATAAACCTTACTTCCAGATCTGTAAAAGAACCTATTGAAGCCCTGGCTTTATCCAATACGATCCGCTCTGCCGTGGTTACCTGGGGAAAGACCCTGGCCACACAGGTAGCAAAAGATCACATAACGGTCAACAATATCCTAACCGGGAACTTTGAAACGGACCGCATTATGGAATTGTATGAACGGGAAGCCATTGCCAGGAACATGCCGCCGGAGGAATACAAAAAACAGGCACTGGAAGCCATTCCCATGAAACGGCTGGGGCAACCGGAGGAAATGGGAAACCTGGTCACATTCCTGGCTTCGGAACAGGCAGCTTATATTACCGGAACCAATATTGCGATTGACGGGGGATTGATAAAAGGAGTTTGAGGGGAACTGGTGAAATGTTTTTAGCAGGAAATGAAATGTGAAATGTGAACTCTTTTACTTCTCACATTTCGCTCTTTTATTTGAAGTTTGACGTTGGAATCCGGTTTCATACCCGGTAATCAGAGCGTGTGTCAATGGTTAATGGCCGATTGTTCCTGGCAAAAACTGCAGTCCCCGGTCCTGTTTGTGGGTTTATTGTCTAAGATCTAACAGCTATCGTCTTTTAAAGTGTCCGTTGGATCCCGTTTCATACTTGTTATAAATCCCATATTTCCACATCTTCAAATTTTCAAAATCTGCCTACCTTTGCCGGATGCATTACGTTTCAGCAGAAGGACTGGCAAAAAGTTACGGGATCCAACCCCTGTTTTCGGATATTTCATTTCATATTGAGGAAGGTGATAAAGTAGCCATCGTGGCCCGGAACGGTACGGGCAAATCGACTTTATTAAAAATACTGGCGGGTAAAGAAACCCCCGATTCCGGAAAACTATGGATCCATAAAGATGTGGAAGTGATCCTGTTTGAGCAGGACCCGGACCTGGAGGAAGAGCTGACGGTTTCGGACAATATCTTTTTCCATAACCACCCCACAGTGCAGGCGATCCGGGAATATGAAATGGCCAGCGAAAGCGGTAATGCCGACCGTATAGGTAGGGCCCTCATCCGGATGGACGAACTGAATGCATGGGATTTCGATTCGCGGGTGAAGCAGATCTTCGGGAAGCTCAATATACATCACCTGGATCAGAAAATAAAAACACTGAGCGGCGGGCAAAAAAAACGGGTGGCACTGGCCCGTACGCTGATCGATATTGGTTTTGAACACAAGCATGTATTGCTGATCATGGATGAGCCTACCAACCACCTGGACGTAGCCATGGTGGAGTGGCTGGAACATTTCCTGGGCAAAGAGAACGTAACGCTCCTGCTGGTAACACACGACCGGTATTTCCTGGATGCTGTCTGCAACGAGATCTGGGAAATCGAAGGCAGCGAGCTGTATGTGCACAAGGGCGACTATGAATACTATCTTGATAAAAAGGCACAGCGCATTGAAAACCTGAGTGCCAGCATCGGCAAAGCCAAAAATCTTTACCGGAGAGAGCTGGAATGGATGCGCAAACAACCCAAAGCACGCACTACCAAATCAAAAAGCAGGGAAGATAATTTTTACAACATTGAAAAGACGGCCAAACAACAGGTAACGGATGACCAGGTACAGCTGCAGATGAAGATGAACCGCCTGGGCGGAAAGATCGTAGAAATGAAAAAGATCTACAAGTCCTTTGGTGATAAAAAAATACTCGAGGGATTTGATTATACTTTTAAAAAAGGAGAACGGGTAGGCATCATCGGGAAGAATGGTGCCGGCAAATCTACCTTTATCAATATCCTGCAGGGGGCGGACATGCCCGACAGCGGCAAGATCAACATCGGCGACACCATCGTCTTTGGTAATTACTCGCAACAGGGCCTGATACTGAAAGAAGACATGCGGGTGATCGAATTCGTAAAGAATATTGCGGAGAACTTTCCGCTCGCTGATGGCAGTACGCTCAGCGCTTCCCAGTTCTTGCAGTTGTTCCTTTTTGACCCGGATAAACAATACACGTATGTAAGCAAGCTGAGCGGGGGCGAAAAAAGAAGGCTTCATTTATTATCGATACTGTTCCGCAATCCTAATTTCCTGATCCTTGATGAGCCTACTAATGATCTTGATCTTCCAACCCTTTCGGTGCTTGAAAACTTCCTGAGCGAATATCCCGGATGCCTGTTGATCGTTTCCCACGACCGGTATTTTATGGACCGGCTGGTAGACCATCTTTTTGTATTTGAAGGAGACGGAATTATCAGGGACTTCCCCGGCAACTATACCCAGTACCGCCTGCAGGAAAAAAGTCAGCCGGCAGCAAGCGTCCCGGCAGCTGCCAAAGCTGCTCCGGCCCAAAAGCCTGTTGCAAAAAAAATATCTTTCAAGGAAAAACGGGAATACGAATTACTGGAAAAAGAGATTGCAGACCTTAACACAGAGAAAGAAACCATTACCACGCAACTTTCAGGCGGCACTGCCGATTTTGAGCAACTGGAAAAATTGTCCAGCCGTATTGGTGAAATTACTGCGCTGCTCGATGAAAAAGAGCTGCGCTGGCTGGAGCTGAGCGAGCTGATCGAAGGATGAGGCTTGCCACCCCGTGTTTCAGGTTTGGCAGATGGCTAAAATCTTGTGTACTTTCGCTCCTTAGAAAACAGGTTTATGGAAGATTATCTGATCGGCATCGGAAAACGGATCAAAGAGATCCGGAAGAGCAAGGGGCTTACCATCAATAATGTGGCCGGTAAAGCAGACCTGAGCAACGGCCTGATCTCCCGCATTGAAAACGGGAGGACCATACCTTCACTCCCGGTACTGCTGAACATTATACAGGTACTGGACATCGCTGTTGCCGATTTCTTCAAAGAGGTGCCGCTGGCCACCGGAAAAAACTTTATCGTATCCCGAAGAGAGGAGCATGCGATCATCGAGAAAGAAGATGAGGCAAAAGGTTTTGAATACCGCACACTGTTGGGCCGGCAGCTCCATTCCGTCGGATTTGAAGCGGTCCTGCTGGAAGTACAGCCGGGCTCCCAACGGGCAACCGTAGAAACCGATGCCTTTGAGTTCAAATACATGCTAACCGGCGAATGTTGCTATATCATCGGAGAAGAAGAAGTGCTGATCCGGGAAGGAGATGCCCTCCTTTTTGACGGGCGTGTGCCCCATGTGCCCGTAAACAAAGGTACCGTACCCGCAAAGATGATCGTAATGTATTTCTTTCTTTCGGGGAAAGAATGAGCTTTTTATAGCCACTGAAGCACAGAAATACTGATTTTCTTTTGCCCCTATAGCAAGAGCCCCGATCCGAAAATCCCGCGACTTGATATCCACCAACCAGAACTCCGTGCCTCGGCGCCTCTGTGGCTTTTTCTCTAATTAAAAAGGATCGCGTCCAGCTCCGTAAGGTTATTGATAATATAGTCGGGCTTTGCACCGGAAAGCTGCTCGCGGGTTTGGGCGCCGCTTAGCACTCCTACCGTAATGCCACAGCCTGCATTTTTCCCTTCCTCAATATCAATGGCCGAGTCTCCCGCTTTTAGCACAGTACCGGCATCGCTGACATCCAGCTGCTTCATTGCATACCGGATCATGTCGGGAAACGGCCGGCCTTTTTCAACATCATCCGCCGCAACCAGGGTGTCAAAATTCCGCCCGGCCTGCCAGTCCAGTTTACTGATCAGTTTCAACGCTGTTCTTTTGTCATAGCCGGTATTTAATGCAATAAGGATATGATGCTCCCGCAACCTTTCAAAAAATGCATCCATTCCGCTAAAGCTGCTGATCGTTTCCTCGTCATATGCTTTTTCAAGTGCCTGCTTAAACTTTGCAAATGCCTGGTCGGCTACAGGCTTTACATCCGGTACATCCGTACAGGCCGTAAGCACATCAGTGATCGCCTGGTACTTTTCCTTCCCGGCGCCATATGCTAATACATCCTCCAGTGTCAGGTCAAAGCCCTGGTCATTGATCACCTTTAAAACCGTTTTGTACACCAGGTTGTTTTCATTTACGGTAGTACCCGCCATATCAAAAACAACCATCTTAATCTTCTTCATACTTCTATTTTAAATCAAATACTCTTTTAATGTTCTCTTTGGAAAATCCTGCACTTCCGGTCATTCCCTTGCCTCCGATACCGGTAACAATATGAATAGCTCCATCTATCGTATGCTGAAACAGGTCCTGTGTTTTACATTGGGAATAGATCCCGAACCAACGGTTCTGAATTTCATAACTCGGCAATGCAATGATCTTCTGAGCCTCGATGATCATAAAATCATCCACATCGGTCCGCAGGTCAAAACCCAGGTCATCCGCATCGGCCGCCCGGGCATATTCATGGGAATCACCAATAATAACAGAGCCATCCGCCGCCTGTTTAAATAAAATATGTATACCCCATTTTTTTTCGAACGAATCCGGGACCTCCCTTGCCTTTATTGCTGCAAACGAGGGGCATTCATAAAACGCTTCATATCTCCGGATGGATAAACCGGTCAATACAGAGCCTTTCAGTTCATAGCCGGGCTGGGGAACCGTTTGAAGCATTTGCAGCTTGGTAACCTCCAGGTCGCTGCCGGCAAACAACTGCGGGTACAGGGTTTTAAATTCCGATCCGCAGCAGATGATCACCTTGCCTGCCTCAAGTTCGGTTCCTTTTGAAGTAAGCACACTGACCCCGCCGGTCACCTGCGCACAATTAAGCACATGGGTGCTGTCATAGTAATCCAACCCTTTCTCTTTAATAAGATACTGCAACAGCCGCCCGATCATCACCCGGGGCTCAACCGTTACTTCATCGGGAAAGAACAGCCCGGCCTTAACATAGCCCGGTTTTAATCCCGGATACTTTTCCAGGCACTCCTGCCGGGTCAGTAACTGCGATGTATAGCCGTTTTTTTGGTTGATGCTGCTCAGTTCTTCGATCAGCTGTACCTCTTCTTCATTGGAGGCCAGGTAAACCGATCCGTTGTGCCGCACAGAAATATCAAACCGGTCCTGGATCTGCCTGTAAATATTCAGGCTTTCCCTTCCATACTCCTGCCATTTGGTATTCATCCCGGAAGGCACCACCTGTCCAAAATTACGTACCGTAGCACCCTGGGGCCGTTTATCCTTCTCTATAACTGCCACCCTCAATCCCTGCTCCAGGGCATGGTAGGCATGAAAAGTGCCCAGCACTCCTCCTCCCACAACAATTAAATCATATTTTTTACGCATGCGCATTCTATTTCAATTTATACGGTCAGGCAGGCACCATACCCCCGCTTTTCCGGGTGATCTGCCGGTTAAAATACCAGCGCGCAAATACCACCAGTACAAGGATCGAAACCGCGCACTGCATATTTAACGCAACAAAAAAATGGGTCCAGCTTTGTTTAAACCCGGTCACTTCTTTAAGGAATAATATAACCACGCTTCCCAGGTATCCCAATGCGTCGGCCAGATAAAATAAAAATCCTACATTCCCTTTAAGATCCAATAACGCCACCAGCCGCTCAAAAATAAGGCAGTGAAACAGGATATAGGGCAGATAGCTCCCGATGCCGGACAATATCATCCACAATACAGGCGATAACAGCCCGTTGTGAAACAGGTACCCGGAAAGGATCGTAAGAACTGCACCTCCTGCAATGAGTACCATGCCCCAGCCAAATGCCTTTTGGTTGTTGCGGACCAGTATCCCTGCAGCTGCTACAACCAGTACCACCACCGCAACCGGTATCTCCGTTAAGGTAACCAGCTGTGGTACGCCGGATAGCCCCTGCTCCGCCCAAAACTCAACAATAAAGTTATCCCTGAAATCCCGCATGACCGTAAGGAGTATATAGATCATCACCAGTCCGAAATATCCTAAACCATTCTGCAATAAAAAACGCCTCCGGTCACTCCCGTACATCGGTACCCGCTGTGCACGCTCTCTTATATCATTTTCATCCGGCCCTTTCGTTTTGCGCAGTATCAGTGCAGAGAGGATAAAAACGGGAAAGAACAACAAACCGGTCAGAAAAGGCATATCATATTCACCCACATTAAGATCCTTCATTAAAACCAACCCAACCGATTTTACCAGCCCTGTTGAAAAGATAAAAGTGGCACTCAGGGCCGCTGCCAGCAGCTCCGTGTTTTTACGCCCTTCTATATAAGAGAACACAATCCCGAATACCATCCCCAATGGTATCCCATTCAAAAAAAGAGCCGGCACTTTCAACCGCGGGGGCAATACGGCAAACAAGCCCAGCATGGCCAGTCCAAAGGTAGTAAAACCGATGAGCCATAGCGTCCGCTTATCCTGCCGCATTTCCGAAATCACTTTGATCCCTATAAACTTCGAAATCATATAACCCAGTACCTGGCTGATCACCAGTATGGTTTTGGCATCCCAGCCATATCCCAGGTCCAGATCTTTATATTGCCCCGCCAGGAAGGATTTTCGTATCGCATACATAGCGGTATAGCACAGAAATACCGAAATAACGGTAAAGATCGCTGATTTTTTACTATTTGTAAATTTATTTCCGGTTCCGGACATGACTACTGCATTTGAAAAACCAAAATTAGAGCCTTTTATACTGTCCCTTATTAAGCGATTATGATATTAAGATTAAGCAATTGTTAGCGAAAAGAGGAGGAAGCAGCGTTGTCATTATTACTTCACAAATACACAAAACGATAAAAAACAATTAGTTAAAAAAACGCCCATTATTTAATTTCCACCGCCGAAACATGGGAAGAAAAAGCGACCAGGTATTTCTGCTTATCCAAAAACCCGCCATCCGCAAGGGACGTTCCAGTAAAAATTATTACAAATAGTAAAACAAAGAGTACAGGTATCCTGCTTGGGGAATTGAGCCCCGAAACTTCGCATTGCCGTTACTGTATGCCGGGGCAGGCATGGTATATTGCAGGTTCGGGGCAATGCGTATAATGTTGCTGTCAGCTTCACTTTTCGCTTAAGTTAACGGCTGAAACCTTGGGGCGGGGAATCCGGGCGACCAGCAATAACCGCCCAAAAAGAGCAACAGTAAAAGGCCTACCCGGCCGATAAAAAAAACCGGGGATCACCTTTTTGTCGATGATCCCCGGCAGGGGCCGGCCTCAGCCAGCCAAAAGTAAACAAATCAAATTTATCCTGCCCCGTACACAACTGGCAGGGCGCCGTCCGGAGACGGGCTTTAATCAATCAGGACTATATGCCCATTACTTTTTTCAGCAAGGCCAGGGTTGCTTTTATCCCGTCATATTCGCTCAGTTCCTCACCTTCGTACTCGATGCCCACGATCCCTTTAAATCCGGAAGCGTTAATGATATCAAAGATCCGCTTATAATCCGTTTCAACACAATCGCCCTGGGCGTTAAAGTTATATGCCTTGGCACTTACGCCTTTAGCAAAAGGCATTAATTCCTTTACCCCCTGGTAACGATCATACTCTTCTATACATTTCCAGTTCTCCCCCCGCTTCAGGCAAAAATTCCCAAAGTCGGGAAGTGTACCCACGCTCTTTTTACCTACCGACTTCATAACAGTTCCCAGCCATTTTCCATCGGAGGAATACCCTCCATGGTTTTCAACGATTACGTTGATCTTTTCCTTTGCCGCATATTCGCCAAGCCGGCCCAGTCCGTCCACGGCTGCTTTTGCTACTTCTTCTGCCGTGCCGTTTCCTGCGGCATTTACGCGAATGGTTTTGCACCCCAGGAACCTGGCCGCGTGCACCCATTTGTAATGGTTCTCTACGGCTTTCTTCCGCTCTGCATCATTCGTATGCCCCAGTTCTCCCTCCCCGTCGCACATGATCAGGTGATTGGAAACCCCGTTATCCTTGCAAACCGTCAGCAACTGATTCAGATAAGCCGTATCCTCTGCTTTGTCTTTAAAGAACTGGTTTACATATTCAACGATCGAAATGCCAAATTCCTTTTTTGCGATCCTTGGAAAATCCAGGTTCGTGATCTGCTGCTTCATGAGCGCCCTGTGCAACGACCATTCTGCCAGTGATATGGGATATTTTTTAACCTTGCCGGCGCTGGCCAGCAATGGCTGACTTACCAGGGCCCCGGCGGCCAAAACGGAGGTCGCTCGTAAAAAATCTTTTCTGCTGATACTCATTTTTGAAAGTTTAAAGGTTATTGACCTGTAAAAAAAAGTGCTCCATCACCCCGGAAAGACCTGTTGCCATTCCGGTCTGATGCAGCACAGTACTACCCCGGCGTTCCTATAGCGCCCAGGCTTTATCGCCTTTTTTGTAAGGATAAGCCCCGTCGAATTTTCCCGGGGTTTCTACATAACGCAGCGCTTGTGTAGCGCCGGGTTTGGAAGTAAAATACCCCCAAAGTGTCAGCTGCTTCATCATGCTGAAATAATGTGGCGGATAGCTTTGTTTTACCTTTACGGCGCCAAAATTCTTTTTGGCCTCCTCGGCTTTCACCCACTCATCCTGTTGTTTGTCGAAGGCCTCTTTTTCCTTCTTATAGGCATCCGTTTTTGTAAATTCTTTGGCCTCTTTATCCAGGGCGGTCAGGAATTCGGTTCTCTCTGCTGCAGACAATTCTGTAAAAGCCTTGCTATATTTGGCTTTACAGGCCTCATTGAATTTATCGATGCCCTCGCTGAAGGTTTTTTGTTCATTCTCCCGGTAACAGTCGGTAACAATGGCTTTCATAAAATTGCCGATCTGCGCAGCTTTTGCCCCGGGCGAATCCGGTGTGGTAGGGATGATCGTTTCGCCGATCTCATCCAGCAGCGCAATTACCTCGGGCGAAAACCCTGCTGCTTTGGTGGCTGTAGATTTACAGCCCGACAAAAAAACTTCGGCACCGATTATGGAGCCTCCTAATAAAATACCAACGTGTGATAAAGCTTCTCTCCTGTTCATTGTTTGTATTTTAACCGAACCGCTACCTGTTAGTTGTTTGCAACCGAACCGGTAACGGTCCCGATTGGATTAAAGATTTTGTTTTTTTAATTCTTCCATTGCATGGTCTACCGCACGGGCTGTAAATGCCATATAGGTCAATGAAGGATTCACACAATTTGCAGAAGCCATAAAAGAACCATCGGTCACAAAAACATTGGGGGCATCCCATACCTGGTTCCATTTGTTCACCACTGAAGTCTTCGGATCGGCGCCCATACGAGCGGTACCCATTTCATGGATTCCCCTGCCGATAGTGCCATCCCCTTCACGTCCTTTCACATCTTTTACACCCGCTTTTTCAAGCATTTCAATGGCATCGTTCTTCATATCGATACGCATCTTCCGCTCGTTCTCCTTCCACTCTGCATCGATCGACAATACATTCAACCCCCACTTGTCTTTCTTGTTCTGATCCAGCGTTACCATATTCTCGTGATAGGGAAGGATCTCTCCGAACCCGCCGATATTCATGCTCCAGGATCCAGGTTCTGTCAACGACTCCTTCAATCCTATCCCGATGGTTTGCTCCTCTGCCGATGCATTGCCCCTGCCGCGGCCTCCGCCTCCCTGGTATCCGAAACCACGGATATAATCGCGTTTTTCACCATTCATGTTCCGGAAGCGCGGGATATAAATACCATTGGCCCGGCGCCCGTATGTATATTTATCTTCATACCCTTCTACCCTTCCGCTGGCGCCCACACCCAGGTGATGGTCCATCAGGTTATGACCTAACTCGCCGCTGGAGCTGCCCAGGCCACCCGGCCATATATCAGTGGCTGAATTCAGCAGGATCCAGGTACTGTTTAACGTAGAGGCATTCAGGAAAATGATCTTGGCATTGTATACGTATGTCTTATTGGTTTCCGCATCCAGCACTTCCACACCGGTAGCACGTTTTTTATCTTTATCGTATAAGATCTTTGTAACAATGCTCCAGGGCCGCAGGGTAAGATTACCCGTTTTCATGGCAGCAGGTAATGTAGAGGACTGTGTACTGAAATAAGCCCCGAAAGGACATCCCAGCCAGCATTTATTCCGGTACTGGCAGTTGGTACGCCCCGGCAGCGGCTGTGTAATATTGGCGGTACGCCCGATGATCATATGCCGGTCGCCCTTATAAATATCTTTAATGCGGGCTGCAATATCTTTTTCCACAATTGTCATATCCATGGGGGGCAGGAACTGGCCATCGGGCAGATGCGCAATGCCATCCCTGTTTCCGCTGATCCCTGCAAACTTTTCCACGTAATCGTACCAGGGTGCTATCTCTTTATAACGTACGGGCCAGTCAACAGCGATTCCATCTTTGGCATTGGCCTCAAAATCAAGGTCGGCCCAGCGATAACTCTGACGTCCCCAAAGCAGCGAGCGCCCGCCTACATGATAGCCCCGGAACCAGTCAAAACGCTTTACCTCGGTATAGGGCGATTCTTTTTCATCAACCCACCAGTCAAGATTCGTCTCATTGAGGGGATAGTCGCGGTTCAGCACCGGATGATCCTTGATCATCTCCTGCGTTTTTGATCCCCTGTGCGGAAATTCCCAGGGCGCCTTACTGGCATTGACATAATCTTTCACATGCTCGATATTTTTGCCACGCTCCAGCATGATCACTTTCAGGCCTTTTTCGGTAAGTTCCTTTGCAGCCCAGCCGCCGGAAACTCCGCTGCCGATAACAATAGCGTCGTAAGTGTTATTTTCTGCCATTAAACTGTTTTTAAAAAAATCTTAAAATCGTTAGTGAAACAAGTAAACAATCAATTAATAGCTATAAAAGTATCGTTTTAAATCCAAATCCCCTGTTATTTTTTTTATAATTATATGAACGGTATTGTGTGCCCGGTACATACCCTCCTTTTTCCCCTGGAAGCTGCTGCCGGCACCAACGATCGCTGCTATAAATCCCGGAAATACAGCCCCCCACTCAGCAGGCAACCGGCACCAGGCGCCGGCGGGAAAGCCCGCTATCCGGGGGATTTATCCGGAATGGTCTATCTTTGCGGAATGAGTTTTCCCGGAACCAACCCGTTTACAAAAACAGAAGCGGAAACAGACGTACTTACGGCGGAGGCAGCTTCCTGGCAACTGATCGTCTGGAACGATGAAGTAAACACATTTGAGTGGGTTATTGAAACCCTGATGGAAGTTTGCGGGCATACCTATGAGCAGGCAGAGCAATGTTCCTATATCATCCATTTTAAAGGCAAATACGCCGTAAAAGAGGGGATGTACGAGGATCTTGAACCGATGTGCAGCGCCATTCTTGACCGGGGTATTTCGGCAACCATTGAAGAGCTGGTCTCTTAGCGATTTCCTGATGGCTATTTTTGCGTTATCTGATGAGCTGTCTTTTCCGCCCGTACACCTGGCCGAAAAAGACGGGTTGCTGGCCATTGGCGGCGACCTGGATCCGCAGCGGCTTTTGCTGGCTTACACCTCCGGTATCTTCCCCTGGTATGAAGCGCCCCCGGTACTCTGGTGGTGCCCCAACCCCCGCTTTGTGTTATTTCCCGGGGAGCTCAGAAAAAGCAAGACCGTGCGTTCGTTACTCAACAAAAATGCCTTTCAGTTCACCATTGACCAGGATTTTGAACAGGTGATCCGTCATTGCCGCAACATAAAGCGCAGCAACCAGGACGGCACCTGGATCACAGAAGACGTAGTGCGGGCCTATCAGCAGCTGCACAGGCAGGGTTATGCGCACAGCGCCGAAGTATGGAAGGACGGAATACTGGTGGGCGGCCTCTACGGGATCCGCCTGGGACAGGTCTTTTTTGGAGAAAGCATGTTCAGCCTGGTCAGCAATGCCTCCCGGTATGCATTTACCTGCTATACGGAGCAGCTTAAAACGGAAGGGGTACAACTGATCGACTGCCAGGTATATTCAGAATATCTTGAGAGCATGGGCGCCCGTATGATCGACGGGAAGGAATTTGATGCGCTCTTAAAAGAATACATACCTGCCCGGTAATTTGAGGATTTGATAATAAGCCGGCATCAAAATTATTTCTTTTCTCGGTCAGTGAGGACACTGACCGTGGCGTGGGCCGTGGTTTGTGTCCTCACCAATGCTATTAAAATAAGGCGTATAATCACCTTATGGGGAAAAACGCCTTATTTTGTGTTTGAAAACTAAAATATATGTCAAAAGTAACAAAATCTGAAGGAGCGCGCAGTAGCGAAGGCTCTAAAAAAAATCTTTTCTTTTGTTGAGCGCCCCGTTCTGGATAAGCAATATCTTAACCGTTCGGTTGATTTTACCCGTAACACCAAACTTAGCTTTTCATCCATTGTCCTGAAGATTGTTCATGGTTTTACCGATTCTGTGGA
>NZ_FMZO01000019.1 GCF_900101395.1 Niabella drilacis
CAGATTGCCAAAAAAAACACAAGAGGCGCAGAAGCTGATCGATTATTATGAATCCAATAAAACGAGAATGAATTATCCGTTATACAAAACGATAGGTGCAGGGCTTATTGGTTCCGGCGCTATCGAATCGGCACACCGAACGGTTGTCCAAAAGAGGCTGAAGCAATCCGGCCAAAGATGGAGCCGAAATGGCGCCCAAAATATGTTGTATCTCAGAGTAACGAAGAAGAATCAACAATGGTCAAAGATTGTAGAACTAACCAAAAGGGAGTTTGTTAAGAATGCTGCATAGCGAAAATTTGAAATGCACCCGGACCTATCTACCATACAATAATAAAAAAAGCCCAAGAAACTGATTTTCAGAAACTTGAGCTTAGTGGAGGCGAGGGGAGTCGAACCCCTGTCCAAACATATCCTCCAAAGGCCTTCTACATGCTTATTCCCTGTATTATTTGTCGGCGCAACACCGGAAAAGGACAAACCAATGAAACGCTTAGCTGAATAGGTCTTTTGCTGCCGGCACAGCCTGAGGCAACAGCATCCTGTTTTTGTTTTATGAGTCGGCGGCGGAGCGTGGTAACAGAACAACCGGCTCAACGCGGCCCTAATGACTACTTAATCACTGATTAGGCAGCCATGGCATACTGAGTATTGCCATTTGAAGTTTGAGTATTCAGATTAACGGGCTAATTACACAACGCCCGGCATGCTTCTACCTTCAAAGATCTACGCTGTCAAAACCAAACGCCCCCTTTACTCCGTTTTAGCTGTCAAAACTTAGCCTTCAGCTATCGGGTTGGGCTGTTCCTGATTTCCAGGAAACCAGAACCAGCATACAAAGATATGGATTAAAAGGGAGATTTATATTGTTCAATGGGGTTTGCGCCTATTGGTGGGACGTAACGACCGGGGGACTGACATAGTCCTCAGCAACGCCAACCCGGTGCTTACCTAAAAAGCCTGAAGATATCCAGCCCGAGCGCGTATGCCATCAGTCCCAGCAACAGTACCATGCCTGCCATTTGTGCATATTCCATAAATTTATCGCCCGGTTTTCTTCCTGTGATCATTTCGTAAAGTGTAAATAACGCATGACCGCCATCGAGGGCTGGTATCGGCAGCACATTCATAAAGGCCAGGATAATGGAAAACAGGCCGGTCATGGTCCAGAACCGCTCCCAGTCCCAGGTACCGCCAAATGTTTTGCCGATGCTGATCACGCTGCCAAGGTTATCACTTACTTTGTGTTCCTTTGATGTAAACAGCAGCTTTATCCCCTCCACGTACTCTGCCAGTTTATTGACGCCATATTTAATACCCGCAGGTATTGCTTCAAAAAAACTGTAATGGATCATCTCAAGACCAATGATCTCTCCCGGGTTCCTGGGGACAAATTTCGTCGCAGTGTTTTCATCCGTCATTACCACCACGTTTACGGTATCTTTTCCCCGGAGCGCATGCAGTGTAATATCCTGGTTCTTTAAGTCCTTTTTTGCGGCAATATACTGATCAAAATACTGGAAGTACTGATTGTTCAGGCCAATGATCGTATCACCCTTCTCCAGTTTTCCACTTACATATTTCACTTCTTTATCCTCGTCAATAATAACGGGGAACCGGGCTGTAAACAACTGGGCCGACTTAGCCCTGGTCAGTTTGCTTAAGAACCCTGACGGCAATACGATCGTCGTATCCATCCCAGCTCTTTTAACCCCCAGTTCGATCTGTTTATCGCTGAAGAACATCCCTTTTCTCAGGTCATCCAGGTATACCACTTTTTTCCCGTTCACCGAACGGATCAGATCTCCATCCTTTAACCCGACGGATTTAGCCAGGGAGTCCACGGCGATCCCGTACCGGAGATTCTGCATCGGGGTTTTCTCCTCGCCCCATACAAAAAGGATCATGGCAAAAATGAAGAGGGCCAGTACGAAGTTGATGATGACACCTGCCAGCATGATGATCAGGCGCTGCCAGGCGGGCTTTGAACGGAACTCCCAGGGTTGGGCAGGTTGTTTCATCGCCTCTTTATCCATGCTCTCATCGATCATCCCGCTGATCTTTACATATCCTCCCAGCGGCACCCAGCCGATGCCATACTCTGTTTCTCCTATTTTCTTTTTCCACAGGGAGAACCAGGGGTTAAAGAACAGGTAGAATTTTTCAACGCGGCAGCCAAACCATTTTGCGGTAATAAAATGCCCGAATTCGTGTAAAGCAATCAGGATGGAAAAAGACAAAATAAACTGACCTACATTTGCGCCAAAGGCCGACCAGTTAAATGCTAGTAAAGTCATGTATTAATAATAAGATATATAATTTATTCAAGGGTGCAAAGATAGGGCGATAAAATTCTAATTTTTCATTAACAGGCCCTAAATATCCGGTACCGGAAAACAATTAACAACAGTGCTTTACAGCCGGATAATATCTGCAGCCAGGGTACGTGCTTCGGCATCGCTTTCAAAATAATCAGCCAGGGAAGGCTTTTGTATATGGGGCACCTGTGCCATTACCTTTTCAATAACATCGGTCATTTCGAGGAACCCGATGCGGTTCTTAAGAAAAGCATATACCGCAATTTCATTGGCGGCATTCATTACACAAGGCAGGTTGCCACCCATTTCCAGGGCTTCTATCGCCAGCGCCAGGTTGCGGAAAGTTTTAAGATCCGGCTCTTCAAAGGTGAAGGTATTCATCCGCTTAAAATCAAAACGCGGATGATCGTTAAGGATCCGCGACGGAAATCCCAGGGCATACTGGATAGGCAGCCGCATATCCGGCAAGCCGATCTGGGCCTTGATGCTGCCATCTTCAAACTGTACCATGCTGTGAATGGCGCTTTGCGGATGAATCAGCACATCGATCTGATCCGGCTTCAAATTGAACAGCCACTTTGCCTCGATCATTTCCAGCCCCTTATTCATTAAGGTAGCGGAATCGATCGAGATCTTGGCCCCCATTTCCCAGTTGGGATGCTGCAGCGCATGCTCTCTTTTGACGTTTACGAGGTAATTGGGTTTACGCCCTATAAAGGGTCCGCCGGATGCGGTAAGGTATACCTTTTCAATTCTATTGCGGGTTTCCCCGATCAGGCACTGAAAGATCGCAGAATGCTCTGAATCCACGGGGATAACGGGCACCCGGTGCTCTACGGCCATTTGCATTACAATATCGCCTGCCACTACCAGGGTTTCCTTGTTGGCCAGGGCAATGGCTTTGCCATTTTCGATCGCCTTAATGGTGGGTTTAAACCCGGCAAACCCTACAATTGCGGCCAGCATCAGGTCATAGACATCCATACCCGCCACTTCCTCCAGGGCATCTTCGCCGGCAAACACTTTAATGTCTGTTTTTGCCAGTGCATCTTTTACAGCGCCATACCTGTTTTCATCCCCGATAACAACAATATTCGGGTTGTATACCAGCGCCTGCTCAATCAGCAGCTGATCATTGGAATACGCCGTTAATACCTCTACAGAAAAGAGATCCGGGTTCTTTCCGATCACATCCAGTGCCTGTGTTCCGATAGAACCGGTTGAGCCAAAAATGGCGATTCGTTTTATCATACGTTCGTCTCCCATTTACTTTTTGTAGTATTCCTGTCTTAAAAGGGCTAAGATAGGGGCTGTTTCAGGAATAAAAAAATGCTTAATTCTTGATCCACTGCGTAAGACCTTCTGCAATTTTCCGGTCGTTGCTCAGGCGGGGCACTTTATTCTGTCCGCCCAGTTTCCCGATAGAACGCATATAATCGATGAACCCGTTCTTCCGCACAGGTGTAATAATCAGCTGCTGCAGGATATTACCGGAGATAAGATCATCATAATACGCGTTCTTTTCCCGGAGATACTGATCTACCTTTTGCGAAAAATGGCGTATGTCTTCCGGTTCATTTTCAAATTCGATGAACCACTGGTGGTACGATTTTCCAGCGTCATTGCTTACATAGGGGGCTACCGTAAACTCGGTAATATGCACATTATCCTCTTTGGCTGCCTTTAAAAGGCTGTATTCCACTTCTTCCCCGATCACATGCTCTCCAAATGCCGAAATAAAGTGCTTGGTGCGCCCGGTTACTACCAGGCGATAGGGATCCACGGACACGAATTTCACCATATCCCCTATATCATAGCCCCATAATCCAGCATTGTTATTGATGATCAACGCATAATTCACACCTGTTTCCACTTCTCCGAGCGATAACCGCCTGGGGTTTTCCCTGCCGATTTCATCTGCCGGGATGAATTCAAAAAAGATCCCACTATTGGTGTTCAGCAACAGTCCCGGTTCGGTTTGGGTATCCTGGAAGGCAAAAAAACCTTCAGATGCCGGGAATGTTTCAATACCATCTACTTTCCGGCCGATGCTCTGGAACAGCTTGGCCTGGTAAGGTTCAAAATTAACCCCGCCATACACCATCACAGAGAAGCGTGGGAATAATTCCCCCACCGGCTTGCCCGACCGCCGGATAAGCTCATCAAAATACATCTGCATCCATGGCGGAATACCGCTGATAAGGGTCATATCCTGCCGGATGGTTTCTTCTACAATTTTACCCAACTTGGTCTCCCAGTCTTCTATACAGTTGGTTTCATATTCCGGCAACTGGTTCTTGCGCAGGTAACGGGGTATATGATGGTTTACAATACCGCTCAGGCGCCCGGTTGGGATACCGCCTACCCGTTCCAGCACCGGCGAGCCGCTCAAAAAGATCAGCTTCCCGTCTGCAAAAGCCGTATTCCCGGTCTCGGCCATGTAACATAACAGGGCGTTGCGGGCTCCGTTGATATGATTGTGGATCGATTCTTTAGAAATGGGAATGTACTTGGTGCCACTCACCGTTCCGGATGTTTTGGCAAAATACAGCGGCTGTCCCCGCCACAACACATTGTGTTTTCCTGCCTTTATTTCTTCGATATAATGCTTCAGCTGTTCATAGTTCCGTACCGGAACTGATTGCCTAAACTGCTTATAATCATTTAATTCTGCGAAACGATGTTCCTTCCCGAACTGGGTGATCCGCGCCGTTTTGATCAGGTATTTCAGTATATTTTCCTGGTCCTCAACCGCCGTTTGCATGCCTTTTTTTATATTTTTGGATACAATTGATGCAAAGGGCTTGGCCAGGAATGATTTGAATTTCATTGCATTGATCTGTTTTTTCTACGCTGCCGGAAAACCGGAACTACAAATATAACGCTTGTTATGAGAGAAGGGATATATAACAGAATATATATTTAAAGGTTCTGTTTGCAAAATTAAAAAATCTCCTTACCTTTGCCGTCCTAATTTTTAGACAATGATAGCAATTATTAAGGTGGCCGGTCAACAATTTAAGGTTGAAAAAGATCAAACCCTGTTTGTGCCACATATTGAAGGCAAATCCGGTGATGCTGTAAACCTCGAGGTTTTGTTGGCACACATCGATGGTAAGTTATCGGTTGGCGGTAACGTTGCCACTGTGAACGCAGAAATTGTAGACCATGTAAAAGGGGATACAGTGATCGCTTACAAAACAAAAAGGAGAAAAGGCTTTCATAAAAAGAAAGGCCACCGTACGGCTTATACAAAAATTAAAGTAACTAATATCGCTTAATTAAAGTTGGCAGGTTGAACTGTTGAAAGTTGATAGGGGCAACCTGAGAACTTCAACCTTTTAACTCTAAACTTTTAAACTTAAAAAAATGGCACACAAGAAAGGAGAAGGTAGCGTTAAAAACGGCCGTGATTCAGAAAGCAAACGCCTTGGAGTAAAAATCTTCGGAGGTCAGCCTGCTATCGCCGGTAATGTTATCATTCGTCAGCGTGGTACTGTTTATCATCCTGGTAAGAACGTAGGTGTTGGAAAAGACTTCACACTGTTTGCGTTGTCTGATGGCATCGTTGAGTTCAGAAAAGGAAGAAAGAACAGGACCTTTGTTTCTATAAACGAAGCACAGGCTTAATGCTCTTTGCTGTAACTGAATAAATTGTGGAAAAAAAATTTGTCGGCATTAAATAATTGTATAATTTTACCGCCGATAATCCATTATTTACTAATCATTAAATTCAAAAAAAATGGCAGTTAAAAAAGCAGCAGCAAAGAAAGCGGCTCCTAAGAAAGCAGCAGCAAAAAAAGCAGCTCCTAAAAAAGCGGCAGCAAAGAAAGCGGCTCCTAAAAAAGCAGCAGCTCCTAAGAAAGCGGCAGCAAAAAAAGCGGCTCCTAAAAAGGCGGCTCCTAAAAAAGCAGCAGCTCCTAAGAAAGCGGCAGCAAAAAAAGCAGCTCCTAAAAAAGCAGCAGCTAAGAAAAAATAAGGATTTCTTTCTAAAAGAATTCAAAGGCCTTCCGGATGGAAGGCTTTTTTTATTGCTGCCTCTTTCCTACTTTGCAGCTATGAACAACAGTACCATCGCCGATCATTTCGGATTGCTTGCCAAATTAATGGATATTCACGGCGAAAATTCATTTAAAGCCAGGACCTACTCTATAGCTGCTTTTCATATTGAGCGGCTGGAGGAACAGCTAACGGCAATGGACCGCAGCACCTATGCAGGGATCAAAGGACTGGGCGCTTCGGTGGCGTCCAAGATTATTGAACTGATCGACACCGGAAAGATGAAGGCCCTTGAAGATATCCTGGCCGAAACGCCCGCAGGGATCACCGAAATGCTGCAATTAAAAGGTATTGGCCCCAAAAAGATCCACATCATCTGGAAAGAAATGGGGATCATATCCGTGGGAGAACTGGAATATGCGTGTATCGAAAACCGGCTGACCCGTTATAAAGGATTTGGAGAAAAGACCCAGGTAAAGATCCTGGAATCGATCAACTTTTACAACCAGAACAAAGGTCATTTCCTTTATGCACAGGTACATGAAATTTTCCCCTCTATACAGGCCTATCTTGAAAAGATCTTCGGAAAGGGATCGGTATGGAATACCGGCAACTATTACCGGCAGCTCTCCACATTGCATGAGCTGGAATTTATCATAGCGGAAAAGCTGGATACGATCCGGCAAAAATTTCAAACCGCCTATCCCCCGGAACTCCTGGAAGAAACCGACAACAGCGTGCTTTACAAACTGAACAACGGGCTCCGGCTCCGGGTTTACGCCGTACAGGAAAAGATCCCGCAATGGCTGTTCAACACCTCCTCTTCCGCCGAATTTTCAGCGGCATTCCGTGAGCGCTTCTATCCTGAGAACTTTGATACCACTGTTTTTGACAGCGAGTCGGCTATTTTTGAAAAAGCCAACCTGCCCTATATCCCCGCCTGTTTGCGTGAAACTGCAGCCACCATCGACCGGGCCGAAAAGCACGAGCTGCCCCCGCTGATCCAGGTAAGCGATATCAAAGGGATCATTCACAACCACAGTACCTGGTCCGACGGACTCTTTACGATTGAAGAAATGGCCAAAGCCCTTATCGATAAAAAAATGGAATACCTGGTGATCTCTGATCACTCAAAATCTGCCGCCTATGCCAACGGACTTACCGAGGAGCGCATTGTGCAGCAGCAACAGCAGATCGACGCGCTTAACCAAAAACTGGCGCCTTTTAAGATCTACAAAAGCATTGAGTGCGATATCCTGGGCGATGGAAGTCTTGATTACCGCGATGATGTGCTGGCGACCTTTGACCTTGTTATTGCATCTGTACACAGCAACCTCTATATGAACGAAGCCCGGGCTATGGAGCGCCTGATGCGGGCGATCGAAAATCCCTATACCACGATCCTGGGGCATCTTACGGGGCGCCTGTTGCTTAGCCGTAACGGATACCCCATCGACCATAAAAAGATCATTGACGCCTGTATTGCGCATAACGTCGTAATAGAAATCAATGCCAATCCCCACCGCCTCGACCTGGACTGGAGCTGGATCGATTACGCAATGAACAGCGGGGCCCTGCTGTCTATAAACCCTGATGCGCATACCATTGAAGGCTTTGATGATATCCGGTTTGGCGTGATCTCTGCGCAGAAAGGGGGCCTCACCCCGGCATACAACCTGAGCAGCTTTACACGGGAGCAATTTGATACATTTATCAGCAGGAGAAAAGCGGCCCTATAACAGGTTCGCCGTTGCTCATTTGAAGTTGGACCCGGTTTTGTACCCGATGAACCAGGTTAGGAGTAATAATAAGCCGGCATCAAAATCATTTCTTTTCACGGTCAGTGAGGACACTGACCGTGGCGTGGGCCGTGGTTTGTGTCCTCACAAACCACTAGTAATTACGCATTTTAATAAAATTGATTCCGGTTCATTATAAAAGGCGTATAGTAAGCAGTTTTGCTACCCGGCGGGCCATTGGCCATTCACCGTCTGATGTTTAAGTCCCCATGCTCTTCATATAGTTAGAAGGGTTATCAGAAATCAGAAGCGGAAGCCGCACGTAGAAGGTGGTCCCTACACCCAGCTCGGTTTCAAACCAGATCGTTCCGTTTGCTTTTTCAACAATGCTCTTGCACATGGCCAATCCCAGACCTGTTCCGGAACTTTTGGTTGTAAAATTAGGCGTGAATATTTTATTGCGCATCTCATCGCTGATGCCGGTTCCATTATCGGTTATGCTAACCGTAACGGCACTGTTCTCAAGGGTCTCCCTTACAGAGATCACTCCCTGTGTATTTTTATCACAGGCATCTATCGCATTCACCAGCAAATTAGTAAACAGCCGGTTCATCTGCGTTTTGTCGGCCTTAATGGTTACACTGCCCGGAAGCATCTTCCAGTGGAACGTAACATCCGGGTTTTTGCTGTAGATGCTTTCCAGCGGCTGCAATACCTCGTGCAGGTCAAAGACCATTTCCTTCACATGATTGATATTGGCAAACTGGGAAAAGTCTGCTGCGATCTTCGAAAGATAATCGATCTGCTCCACCAGTGTTTTGGCAACACTTGAAGTGAGCTGCTGCACATTGGAGCTCTTTTCTGCAATGGCCTTCTGAAGGTATTGCAAACTCAACTTCATCGGCGTAAGCGGATTCTTGATCTCATGGGCCACCTGTCTTGCCATTTCCCGCCAGGCTTCCTCGCGCTCCGATCTTGCCAGCCGGTCTGCGCTCTCCTGCAGCTGGGACACCATTTTATTATATTCCCTTACCAGTTGGCCGATCTCATCATTCCGCTCCCATACGATCTCCTCATTAACGCGCGAAAGGCTCACCTCCTTCATTTTATTACTGATCACCGTAAATGACCCGGTGATCCGGTTGGTGATCAGCAGCGCCAGTAATCCCGTTAATAGGAAAATAAAAGCATAAAGATTGATCAGGGTTATAAGGAAGTTCGATATCTCCTGGTTGAGCTCCTGCTGTGAGGTAAAATACGGGATGCTCAGGTACGCATACGGCGCTGCGCTGTTGGCGCCCACCGGGGCATAGATGGTATTGTAGGAAAGCTTGGAAACCTGTTCTTTCTGTATGTACTGGGCCCTTCGCAGACGTAACAAACTATAAAAGGCCCGGGGCGACATCCGTGTGCTCAGGACCCCCCTGCTGTAAACATCTGCCTGGCTGGTTGCTCTTAATTCGCCTGTAAAATCGTACACGTTCACATCCAGCCCGTGGATGTCCGAAACCCGTTTTACAACAGCATTGAATGCGCTTGCCTGGAACAGATCCTCATTGAAATGCCCGCTTTCCAGTGTCACCCTCAGGCTGTCATGAAAGTTGATTTCATTCAGCATAATGTTCATCGTTCGTCCCAGCCGGTCATTATTGGATTCTTCAAACCGATTGACAAAAAAGGATATGGTGGCGGCGCCTACCACTACAAAGGCCAGCACATTGATGAGGATAAATGTACCATGGATCTGGCTGCGGATTGTTGGAAAGAAAGTGGAGTTCCGGAGGAGCCGCTTATTCATAAAGGCTCCCAGAACGATCATCAGCACATTGATGAGCGCTACCAGGAACAAAAAAGCACAAAAGATATAGGAGAACAAGGTAGTGGCCTCCAGGAACATTTCGCTTTTCCGGACCATGATGATCACTTTGGAAGCGCCGGCCCTGTACCATACCTCGCTATACCCGCCCCGTTCCCGCACATCCACCTTCTTTTTGGGAAACTGGTTTTTTGTAAGCGTGGTGGTAAACGGATATTTTTTTGAAGCAGATGACGATGTAAGCTGGTAGTTATGATAGATCGCAAACTGGTATACGGCAGAGTTGGAAAGCTCCCCCTGTTTGAACTGTTTGAACAGCTCAGGCTTGATATTGGCTACAGCAAACCGCCGCGGATTGGATACAATATATATGCTGCCCATAAGCCGGCCGGTTTCAGCATCCTTAATGATCCGGCGGGTGATATAGGCAAAATTGTCGAACTCTTCAGATTCATAAAAATACATATCGGGCAGCGATGTGGGGCGCGACCTGTTTGCTATGGTCGTATTTAACGAAGCTACCGTTTGCGGAAACTGGTTGTACAACGGATTGTCCAGGCTGTCAAAAATATACAGGTTGGTCACATAATTATTGAGGTAACCGATATAATTACGCTGCCGCATACTGTCTCTTAAATAGGCATTCTGCTCCTCATCATACAAACGGTGAAAATTATTCCTGAAATAATTACTATCCATGTATTTGTTTGCAATGCTGATGAGCCGTTCACTTGCCGGATCGGTTTGCGTGGCCAGCTTCTGACAATAAAGCGTACGAAGGCTTAACTCAGCCTTGGTGATCTCGTTCAGCATCAGCAAACAGAGACTGATCGAAAAAATAAAGATCCACAGCACGGTTCCTGAAACACTGAATTTTACAAACCGGCTGATAACCTCTTCTTTTGTAAAAATAAACGTGTATACCAGCAACCACAATAACACCGGCAGGCAGAAGGTAACATTCCTGCTGCTCACAAACAGGGTGATAAACATCAATCCAAGCACGGCCGTCCATAGATAGACCTGCCATACATGGGCTCTGAATATTGCAAAAATATATTTATAAAGGGTCCGGCTGAGATAATAGAACCCCAGGCAAAGACAGGCCAGCACCAGGAAGCCAACAATCGTAAATACGCTAAGGCTATCGATATTGGTAACATCGAAGGAGATCTTTGATTTCCCGATGATATCTTTTATCACATCGGCAATACTGAAGGTGGCAGCGATCAGTATTACCAGGAAACTGGCGCCGGAAATCCGCAGCGTTTTACTGGTGTATTTTTCGGTAAAGAACGGCCTTACGGAAAGGCGGTTCCAGACAAACACACAGATCCAGCAAAAAAGCAGGCTGTTGATCAGCAGATCGCCAAAGGTAGACAGCAGGAAACCCGATCCGTACAGGTCCGGATCAAATAATTTGAACTCTGAAAAGTTCCAGGCATTACTCATAATGTACACCCCTATGCGGAATGCCAGTAAACAGGCCAGTAACAGCCAGATCTGGAGCCTGTAGCTGGATGCTGCAAAACGTTTTGCCAGCAACAGGTAACAGGAAAGAAAGATCAGAAACAGCCCGGTGATCTTCAATACCACGGAAAGTGCGGAATCCCGTGCCGGTTTTACTTCCTGTATTTCTGTGCGGACTCCGGTACCCGCAGCTCCATCCATCTTCCGGGCAAACTTTATATCCGGCTTTTTTTTCAGATAAAAGACCGGTTGCCCCCCAAGACCCCGGATAGCATGTTGTGTAGGCGCAACACCAATATCCATTACCTGGTCCATTGCCTGGTCGAACGGATAAGAGTCCCGGAGGTAATCTGTTTCTACGAAAAAAGAGGACTTCATCAGGATCAGGCAAATGGCCATAAAATCCGGATGGCCCGGAACCGGTCTCCTGATGGAATAATAATAACCGTTTGCCAGTTTGATCCCCTGTTCATTCTGGTCGCTATACAGCAGTTCATCCGAAGGCACAACGATCCCCGTATTCCAAAACCGCAGGAATGATTTATCCTGGTCATTTTTGTATAAATAGAAATAGAACCGGCTGTCGGGAATGGAGGCCAGGTCTTTCAATGTTTCCTTTGACTGGGTGAGGCGGTCCATCAAGCCGGCCTGTGACAGGAGCTGGTCAAACGCCTTCACCCGCGCTCTGATCTCTTTTTCAAAAAGCCGGGTTTGCGCATCCAGGGAAGTATTTTTCAGATAGCTGGAATTCAGCAGGAACGCGCCGACAAAAATAGCCAGGGCTGCAGACAAAAGCAGCAACTCCCATAAGTATTTATTCCTGCCGCGGAACTTCATATTATCGCCCCTCTGTTTTTACCTGGTTCCATAATGTATCCATCTGCTCTAATGTTAACGCCGCAAACTGATCGCCCGCCGCCGCCGCCAGCTGTTCCATCCTGGTAAAGCGATGGAGGAATTTTTTATTGGTCCGCTCCAGCGCGGCTTCTGCATCTATATTCAAAAACCGTGCGTAGTTGATAAGAGAGAACAATAAATCGCCCAATTCTTCTTCCATTTTTTCCGGGGCCCCGGTTTCTACTGCTTCCCGGAGTTCTTCCGTTTCTTCTGTTACCTTTTCCCATACCTGCGGGGCTGTTTCCCATTCAAATCCTACCTGCCCGGCTTTTTCCTGCAACCGCATGGCCTTCACCACTGCAGGCAGGGAACGGGGCACGCCACTCAATACCGAAGTCTTACCTTCTTTCAGCTTCAGTTGTTCCCAGTTCTTTTTAACATCTTCCTCGGTACGCACTTCCTTCAACCCGCCGATCGCCGCATCCGGCGGATAAATATGCGGGTGCCTTTTGATCAGCTTTTCCGTAATGCCCGTTAACACTTCCGTTATCGTAAACCGGTCCTGCTCCTGTGCAATCTTCGCGTAAAAGACGATGTGCAGCAGCAGGTCGCCCAGCTCTTCCTTCATCCCCTTCCAGTCTTCCTCAAGAATGGCATCTCCCAATTCATAGGTTTCTTCAATGGTCATTTGCCGCAATGTATGGATGGTCTGCTTGCGGTCCCACGGGCATTTTTCCCGTAATTCATCCATAACCTGTACCAACCTGTTAAATGCATCCTGGTTCATCGCTCTTCAGTTTTTAGGTTCTATTTTGTTTTGACATCGGCTTCCGAAAAAAAGCGATCCATAAATAACAACTGATAAAAGATGGCGTTTTGCCAGTAGGCGCTGGTGTGCGCACCCGGCCGCGTAATGTAGTCGTGGGGAATGTTGCGCAGCAGGAGCGCCTGGTGCAGCTCTTCATTTACTTTATAAAAGAAATCGTCTGTTCCGCAATCAATGATGATCCTCAGCGTTTGGGGTTCTATAAGATGCAGCATATTAATGACGGTATTCTTTTCCCAGCGCTCCGGAAACTCCGAATACCGGCCAAGCCGTTTTGCCATATCCCAGTTATTGGGAAAAGGCCGGATATCCACGCCCCCGCTCATACTCCCTGCAGCGCCAAAAACATCCGGGTGTTTGATTGCAAGGTACAACGCACCATGCCCGCCCATGCTGAGCCCCGCAATGCCCCTGCCCTTTGACGTGGGAATGGTAGCATAATTCTTATCTACCCATGAAACCAACTCCCCTGATACAAAGGTTTCGTACCGGAAGGAGGGATCTACCGGACTGTCCCAGTACCAGCTGCCATAGCCGCCATCCGGGCAAACAAGGATCATCTGATACCGGTCTGCGCCCTCAAGCGCGCCTTTTACACCGGCCCAGTAAGCATAGCTGCCACTATAGCCATGTAGCAGGTATACAACCGGGTACTTTTTTGTTTTAGCATATCCATCCGGCAATACAACCGATGTTCTAATGCGCTTCTTCATCGATGCGCTGTATACCTCCAGGGTATCTACTTTGGCCGCCAACACATTGAAACTCAACAGCAGCAATACTCCTATTGCCAAGAAAGACCTCATTTTCATTAACATACTTTTATAGGGACGAATTTATACAAAAAATGGCCACTGAAGCACAGAAACGCTGAACATCGATCATATCATCCGCCAAATGAACCTGAGAACAGGATCCCGATAGCTTCTTCAACAGAGGAGACGCCGGATATGGGCCTATAAGCATTAGACCATACCCGCGGACTGACCAGCGGACCAGGCTTGGAGGACCGGGGTGTAAACACAGGAGAGCAGCAACACCATTCTAACTACAGGCAACGGGGAATGTGGAATTCTTAAAAGCGCTTCTGGTTTGCCAGGGCTTCTTTTACACCCGGGTAATCTGTGATCAGTGCCAGCTCATATCCTGGTCTGCTTTTCAGCTTCCGGATAAATTCATGCAACCTTAAAGAGTCTGTTGAGGTTCTCCACATCTGGTCATGCGCCAGGATCACCAGGTTATCGGGTTTAAGCGTTTTATTAGCGGCAAATAAGTGATCTACCTGGGCCATCAGCTGGTCCGGGGTTTGTATAGCCTGCGCATTTTTATGATTGAACTGCCACTCCAGGTCCCAGCCAATAAGCACATAACCGCCTTTTTTCTGAAGCGAGTCGATCACGGTCCTGTTTTTTACAAGATCCGTCCGGGCAATGCTGTCTATACGCCAGGCATTCCGGCCGGGTGTACGGGCTATCGGCTCCTTCAGCATCATCATCGCCTGGGCGCGGTTAAAGTCGGAAATAACGGAATCTGCATTTTTATAAAATCCCGTAAAACGGTTTCTCCAGGCATGGGAATAACTATGGTTGAACAATTCGATCCCCGGGAAGGTTTGCAGCTGCTCCCACATCAGTTTTTGCTCCGGGCTGGCCTTGGTGTGCAACCCGATCAGGAACATGGTTGCAGGTACTTTTTCTTCTTTCAGGATCGTTAACAGGTTACGGGTCCCCAGGTTGGGGCCATCATCAAATGTCATGAAGATCCGCTTCTTTCTCGGTTGTTCACTTTCTTTCTGCGGGGCTTTTAAATTGATCTCCACCGAATCGGGAATATCAAGTTCCGCCCCCAGTTTCTTCCCCCTGGAACCGGAATCACTACAGGAAAAAAGCAGCAGAAAAGCAGGAAATCCCAAAAAGCAACGCCATTTTCTCATCAAAGCAGGGAGCTCCCTGCAGGTAGCCCCTTCCATAAATTGTTTCATATATTTTATCTAAAAAATCGTAAAACAGGGGAGCCAGCAGATAGGGTCAGCCTTAAAAACAAAAGCCACCGGAGGATGACCGACAGACTTTTCAGATGTGCATTCCATGTTATTTTACAATTCAAATGTAAAGCTAATCAATAGGAACAGTATTTCAAAATTATCTTTGGGCGATCCTCCCGTTTGCAACCAGTTTGCATTGCCCCCCGCGGGGTTACTGCAGCTGCATCAGATGTCAATGCCGCAAACTGCAATGGTCCGGCGGCAACTCCTGTTCGGCAAACCGCACCATTCCTATGCTTTTGCTGCCGGCCATCTGCTACCGGCAGGAATTGTCCGTACACGCAGCGATTGACTACCCGGAGAACCCGGAACATTCAACATTAACCGTAACCAAGAGTAACGCAGCAGCTCCCGGGCCCCGGTTAGCGACCAAAGGAATCATAGTTATCCTGTGCATATTTTTCAAACCGTTGCAGCAGCGCCACATTTTTCTGTTCCATCCCGGTAAGCGCGCCATCAATATTGTTGGTTACCGGAACATACCAGTCTACCTGGTCAAAAAACTGCCGTACCCCTTTGCTTTTAAACGAGTAGCCATGGCGCGCAAAAATGGTGTTCCGGATGATCTCCAGGTCCAGCTTTTTAAGATTTTTGAGTTGTTTTTCCGTCAATTCCGACGCCGAGCCATTCAGTTTATATACTTCTTCCGAAGCGGCCCGGTATACCTTGTTGATAGAGGTATCTACAGTGCCGTCCTCGTTGGTATAAAGCTCAGTTTGCATACGCCCGTTTTCATAGTCCACATATTCCCAGTCTTCGGGAAGCATCAGGTTTGCATTGTAGCGAAACGGCTTTTTTACCAGTGTAAACTCCTTTACCGGGTTCTTTACTTCTGTTGCCTTATAGGCCTTCCACCTGCCCTTCAGGGTATCGCCCATAATGAAAAACTCGAACCGGCCATCGTGCCGGTCGCTGCCCGGTTCATCCATCACAAAGGCATATTTATTCCCGGTGACGGTAAGCGCTCCTTTCATAGGGCGGTCGTTTCCTTTGACCACGCTCCTGCCCTCCACTCCTTCTGCGGTGATGCGGGTGAGCCGGATATTGATCCGGGCCACATCCTCATAATCCGGTTCCTCCCCCGATATACTTATAAAGTCGCCCACCCAGTTGCCGTAAAGATCCGTATGCAACTCCGGCGGCAGTTCCCGGACCGCGGCCGCATCCGTTTTTGCCGGCGTCTTTTTGGGCCTGCATGAAAAGCACAATAATAAACAAAGCAGCGTTACCGGATAAGCGTATTTCATTTTGATCTGATTTTATAAATAATATATTCTGCACACAGCCAGTTGGGTACCCAGCCCAGCCCGGCCACAACAACATAAACATCCATGGGCGCGGGATGAAAGAGCTGCACCAGCACCCATTTCCAAAGGCGCAGCGTAATGGCCGATAAGGCGAGCGCGTAACTCCGGATCATCATAAAACGGTGCCTGCGAAAATCCTTTTTTTTTGCAGCCGTCACCGCCTGCCATGTAAAGCCCCACCACAGTACCGACAAAACAGTGAAAAACAAAACGACCACCCACCCGCCGTTGGCATGCATCCCCATAATAAAACCGGTGGGTGCCGAAAAGAGCAGTACTACGCCAACGTAGAGGTACCCGACCGCCCGGTGCACGCTCCTGCGTTTTTTGAGCAGGGCCGGACTGAATTGGGTAAACCCCGCTACCAGGCAGCATACAGAGCTGTATACATGCATATAAAATACAGGCAGGTAATACCAGAGGCCGGTCACCTCGGTTTGTTTTATCTGCAAAAAGGAAGCGGTGCTGCTTGCCGGGATATAACGCAGGGTGATCTCCAGCATTAAGAAACTAAAAAAAGCCAGCAGGACCAATACGAGGAACTGCGCAGTTGTTTTATGTTTTTTTGTTAGCTGCAATGCGGATCTTTGGTATAAAGGTAGCTTATTATTTAATGATGCCCTGTTTTTGTAACACTGCCATATGTGCCAGCAGTTCCAGCATGCCACCCTGGGGCACCAGGTTTTGAGAGGTGCCGTCTTTCCCCACCAGGCCCTGACTCGTTTTATGTGTAATGGCGTGGTCTACGGCGCCCCGGAACGCTTCCAGGTAGCGGGCATCTCCATCAACCCGCCAAAGATGCAGTAACCCGCGCAGCAATACGGCATTGAACCAGAAATTGTCTTTCAGCTCCCGGTTCTTAAGGAAGTAACGATCGGCACTCCCGGCCATTTTTTGCGCAGTAACCAGGTAAGCGGAGTCCCGGGTTATTTCATAAAAAAGTACATTCGCCTCCAGCATGGTGCCGGTATTGTAAGAATACACCCGCTTATCGACCCTCCGTTCTTTTAAATGCAGGTTATCATAGTACAATCCATCGGCTGTGCGCAGCCAGCGGTTCACCCATTGATACAACCCCACTGCCGTTTTGAAATAAGCACTGTCGCCGGTCGCTTTGTATAACTGGAGTGCCAGGAGGATGCCGGGCCCGTTGCTGCAGGTGTTCTTGGTATTTTTATGCCCTTCCTGCCAGTAAAGCCCGCCCCCCGAAACCGTGTCATACCCGGTCATCATAAAACGGTAGATCTCGCTCCCCGTCTTTAGCCAACGTGGCTCCTTTGTCTTTTCATACTGATGCATTACCGTGATCCCGATCCATTGGTTGTCGTCGTAAAAACGATCTCCCCCGCCCAGTCCAGGGGGATAAGAGGCGTAACCGGCCGCCGGCGCCCGTTTATCGTCATATTTCCGGATGATCTCAAAGGTATGCTCAAAATCCTTTGATTTTTTTTCCAGCACAGCGCCTGCCTGATACGCCTCAAACAACGCGCAAAGCGGCCATAAATAGGAAACTTTCCGGTCGCCCGGGCGCGCCGGCACCTGCTCTACATAATACTTCAGTTCCGGTTTGTAATAGTGTTTTATTATCTGCGCCTTCAGCAGCGCATATTCCTGCGCATAGTCCGGTTGCTGGCCTGTTGCTGCCTTGGTAAAAAAGAGCAGGGCAACAAGGGCCCATCCCCTGCTGCTCCGGGATATTGATTTCAATCTACTTTTCATTTGTTGGTTTTGAACATAATTCCGTAAGAACCCCATGCGTGGATTTCGGATGCAAAAATGCGATCTGCAGGCCTTCTGCGCCGGGCCGGGGCTCTGCGTCAATAAGGGTAATATCTTTTTCCTGTACCGATTGCAGCGCGTCTTTAACATCATCCACCGCAAATGCGATATGGTGCACTCCTTCGCCTCTTTTGTCGATAAAACGGGCAATGGGACCGTCGGCATCCGTTGACTCCAGGAGCTCTATTTTCGTATCCCCGATCTTAAAAAAAGCAGTTCTTACTTTCTGATCAGCCACTTCCTCTACACGGTAGCACTGCAAGCCGAATACATTTTCCCAATAACGGATGCTTTCTTCCAGGTTCCGGACCGCCAGGCCGATATGTTCGATATGCGATGGCTTCATTGCTGTTGTTTTAACCAGGTCTTTTACTTAATAAAGAGATCTTTTTTATCAAAGGTATTGGCACTGAAATAACCAAGGGCTCCCCCCCGGATGTTGCTGACCGGGTTGCCGGGCGATGCGCTTTGGCTTTGCCCCAGTGCACTCTGCGCCAGGCTATACCAGAAGTTATAATTGTCCGTATTGATGCAGCGCATCTCCACCCGCAGGTTATCTCCGCGTTTCAGATCAGAAGTAGTGTCGCTTGAAAACATGAGGAGCTCATATACCACGTTGCGTCCGTCGATGAGCTGATCATTGGTTACAAAGATGGTATTCTCTTTTTCCCCGTCCACCAGCTGGGTAAACCGGTAAGCGTTCCCCAATCCCGGGGGGTCTTTGAACTCAACAGTGGCAATCAGCTGCCGCCGGCCTACCAGCTGCCTGCCGGTAGTATACAAAGAATCGAATGCTACTTTCTGCGGCATGGAAGAGCGGGCGGTAAATACTTCGGCGCCTATCCGCACAAAAAGATCATAGGTCTTGCCCGGTGTCCCGGAAGCATTGGCCCGGTAAAGGCCATTGCCTTTATGTTGCAGCAATACGGGGAGCTTTCCTTCTTCGGCAATGGTCACCACCGCATCCTCCACTCCCTTAAACAGATTGAGGTCCGAAACATTCAGCGTCTGCGACACAATAACGCTGTAGGAGTCGTCGTAATCCGCAACCGTACCCTCAATTACATATTTTTTGCCCACACTTTTGATATCAACATGGATCACCTTCTGGCAACCCGCCGTTACCAGCAGGAGCAGCAATAACCAGCCATTATATACAGAGCTTATCTTTTTCATTTTGGCTCAGAATTTAAAGTGCCAGGAAACCGAGGGCACAAAACGGAACAGGGAGGTCTGCATCACTTCCGTAATATCCGGGTCATCTTTATTTTGCTGGAAGGAGATCAGGTAGGCATTCTCCCGGCCGTAGGCATTAAATAAACTAAAAGCCAGCTCGGATGACGTATTCTTCCGCCGGGTTTTCAACTGCCGGGTGGCCCCCAGATCCAGCCGGTGATAAGCGGGCATGCGATACGCGTTCCGCTTGGTATAGTAAAATACGATCTGCTTATCCACTACATATTTGCCACTTGGGAAAGTAACGGCATCCCCAGTATAATATACCCAGTTGGCAGAAAGGTTCCATTTATTATTCAGCTGGTAATTGGTCACAATGGCCACATCGTGGGTACGGTCCTGGCGGGCATTGTACCATTCCCCGTCGTTGATCCCCCCGATCTTTCTTTCGGTCTTGGAAAGTGTGTAGCCTACCCATCCGGTAAGCCGGCCCTGTTTCTTTTTCAGCAACATCTCAAGGCCATAAGCCCTGCCGATACCCGACAGCAACTGGGTTTCTATAGCATCATTGGTGTACACATCGGCCCCGGTGCGGTAATCGATCTGGTTTTGAAAGGATTTATAGTAGGCCTCGGTCGTCAGCTCGTACCGGTTACCGGGAAGGTTCTTATACCAGCCAACGGAATAGATGTCCACGATCTCCGGCCTGATACTGTTGGTGCTGGCGATCCATTTATCTGTTGGAAAATTAGCTGCGGAATTGGCGATCAGGTGCAGGTTCTGCGTGTTGCGTACATAGGAGGCCTTTACGGAGGTCGTATTGTTCAGGATAAAGCTGGCGGCCAGCCTGGGCTCCAGGTTCCAGTAATTCTTTACCAGGGCTCCTTTTGCATATCGTAAGGTATCCGTAATCTTTCCGCTGGCATCAACTTCATAAAAGTCACCCGGGCCAAAAATGGCAAAGGAGGAGAGGCGGAGCCCGAAGGTGATATTCAACCATTCGGCTGTTTTCCACGTATCGGAAGCGAAAAGTGCATTTTCCCAGGAATAACGGTCCTGGAGGTACAGGTTGTTATAGCTGGTCTTCCCGGAGCTGGTAATCTCCCCCGGCGTAATGGTATGGTAAATAGAATTGAATCCCAGGCGCAGCGAGTGGCTGGAGCCGGCATACCATTGTATCTCTTCCTTCAGGTTCAGATCGCGTATCTGCGAAAAAATATTCAGATCATTATTGGAATTATTGATCGCAATATTGTAGTTAAAATCACTGTAGATAAAGGAGGTATTGGAAAAAAGCCGGTCGTTAAAAATATGGTTCCACCGCAGCGTTCCGGTTTTATTGCCCCAGTCCATCCCGAATTGTTTTTCCAGCTTCAATACATCGCGCCCGAAATAGCCGGACAGGAACAAGCGATCCTTTTTCCCCAGCGTATAATTCATTTTAGCATTTACATCATAAAAGAACAGGCGGGTATTCTTATTGGAAGAGTCGCCCAATACCGGCAGGAACAGGTCCGCATAAGTGCGCCTTCCCGAAACCAGGAAGGAGGACCTGTTCTCCTGGATGGGTCCTTCTACATTGAGCTTCGCCGATATAAGGCCCACACCGCCGCTCACCGCATACCGCTGGTTATTGCCCTCATTCATTTTTACATCCAGCACCGAAGAAAGCCTGCCGCCGTATGGCGCCGGCATACCGCCCTTATAAACGGTTACATCTTTTACTATATCCGAGTTAAAAGTGGAAAAGAACCCCATCAGATGCGAGGCATTATACACATTGGCCTCATCCAAAAGGATCAGGTTCTGATCGGTGGAGCCGCCTCTTACATAAAAGCCGCTGTTACCGTCGCCGGCAGATTTGATGCCCGGCAGCAGCTGGATCGCCTTCAGGATATCCCGTTCTCCCAGGAGCATAGGGATCGTATTGATCTCCTTCATCGTTAACCGTTCCACACCCATCTGCGTACCCCTAATAGTACGGCCCCTGGCATTGGCAGTAATCTGAACACTGTCGAGGCTGGTGACCAGCTCCTGCAATGAAACATTGTGCACTTTGTTGCCGGTGAGCCGGATGGTTTCGGTGACCGGCTCAAAACCAATTGCTGAATAGGTAATGTTGTATTCGCCCCCAGGGAGTGTCAGCGAATAAAAACCATATTCATTTGAAACGGTCCCGGTTTCGCCGCCCTGCAGTTCCACGCTTGCGCTGATCAGCGTTTCACCGCTGACAGCCGACCTGACCGTGCCGCTGAGCGTAACCTTATCCTGCGCCAAACAGCCGAGCGTAATCATGATCGCTATAAAAAAAGTTCCTGTCCTCTTTGTCATAAATGATATCGTAAAGAACCCCAATTCAACAAAAATAGCCGAACTGGGGCAGATTATTGTACTGTTTCACCTTTCGGCGGTACGATAAAGGTTAGCGGCTTTCTGAAGAAATGGCGGATGATCACCCTTATCAGCTCGGGATAGCGGCGTAACTGTATTCCTCTTGATCTCACGGCTACGATAAAGGCCAGCGAAAAGCTTGCCAGGAAGTTAAAAAAACCGATACCCAGAACGCCCAGGAATACGGTAACCAGGTATCTTGCCGGAATATGCTCAAACCCCAGCCCATAGATCCCGATGGCCATATTGCCGGATGAAATGGTGATATGCCGGATATCGAACGGGATCCCGAATATCTTGCCCATATTGGCGGCCATCCCCAGGAAAAAACCCAGGCTGATATTGCCGGCATAAGCGCCGGCATTTTTTTCGATAAACCCGGCCCACCAGCGCCTCCTTGCCACGGACGTATGAGCATGCAGCCCCGGATGATGGGCAAGCCGCGCGCCGATATTGCCAAAGCGGATCTTATTTTGTACATATCCGGCGATGATCCCGCTTAAAAACAGGAAGACCCCGGTATTACATGCATACAACAGGGACAGGCTTTGAAAAGGGTGTTGCTCCTGCAGCAGCATAAAAGCAGCTTTACCGGCCACCAGCTTTGTACCCATTATTTTGTGATACCCCCAGGCCAGCAGGTAGGTGCCGGGAAATACAATGATAAGGTTCCCGATAAAGGAAGCCGTTTGGCTCCGGAAGACCCGGGCTACCGTAAGCGCCAGGCTTTGAAGGTCCGGTTGCTCATTGTTCTTTTTGGAATCCAGCGAAACAGCTACGGCATTTGCTGTAAAGGCCGGTTGTTTGGTGGCCAGTGTGGACCCCGTCTGATCGATGAGCACAAAGCCGGCACTGTAATTTACACTGTACCAGAATCCCTGCCAGAAATAGGCATAGTGCAGCTTCGCAAGGATATTTTTAGTGATCGCTACAAAGCAGATGATCAGCCCTCCCCACATGGCGCTGACCAGCATATTCAGGTAGTCCCTGCGGGTGGTAGTAATGTACTTTCCTCCTTTTTGCCCTTTATGCTCAGCGATCTGATAAGCGATATACCCCACGCCCTGTGAAATGAACTGACGGATGCTGTTCTTCAGGTTCTCATTCCTGACCAGTAATTTAAAAAGATCTACAAACCGGCCTATATCAAAATGATCGTCGTTGTCGATGGTATCGAGCAGGATCTGCATCCGTTCGATACGGGCGCCCAGGATCAGCAGCAGGTAGCTCTGCCGGATACTGGTACCCCGCTGGTCCTGGTGCTGGCGGATATAGTAGCATTCATTTTCAATTTCAAAAAGCACGCTCTTTAGCCGGCTGCCTACTTCCCGCATGTTATAGGGATCATTCTTTACCTGTTGCTGCAGTTCATGCAATAAGCGGCTTTGCAAAAGAAAGGGATTTTCCTGTCCCTCCCGGAAAGGAGCAATATAGTCTGCGATCTCTTTTTCCAACCCGTTATTGGCAACCTGGAACGACAATACGGTGAGGGCGTCGGTCAGGTGCTGGGTCAAACGCTGATCCCTGGCCTGCAGGGTGAACTGCAGCAGCTCAAAGAAGCTGATCCAGGTAGAACGCCGGATAGCTTCGATCCATACATGGTCATTTTTTTTGTAAAATACCCGGTCCAGTACATATACAAAATCATCCTTATCCTGTTCTTTGGGAAGGACCTTATGTTTGAGTTTACTGATCAGTTCATCCCAAAAGCCACTGCTGAGCGGGATGCCGCTTTCTGTAAACGCCACTTCAAGCCGGGCATTGATCAGCTGAACAAGGATTGCCTGTTGCAACCGGGCTACGAGCGCAGGATGTGCCTCCAGTAAAAGGATCATCTCCTTCATCCGGGTATCCGCCAGGTGCAGCTCTTTTTTTGGTGGTCGCAGGTCTTCAAAAAAGGCGATCAGGAAATGAAGGCTTTCCTCCTTTGTACCGATGGCATATGCCGCTTCATCTTCCAGCACTTTTTCACAAAAGCGCTTTTCCTTCTTCTGTCGTTTAAATAAATTCATCCGCTCTTTTTAACCGGGACCAGGATTCCCTGACAAAGATCTAAAAATAGGAAATCTATTTTTTATTGGCCTTCGCGCTCTATGAAATGATTGTTACGGACCAGCTTCTAATAAAGTGCCGGCCGGGTTCCAGTCCGCAGATCCCTTCTTTTTCCGTAAGATCCTGCCCCGAGCCCACAGTATCCGCAATACCGCACCAGGGTTCTATACAGACAAAGTCTGCGCCGGGCGCAGCCCATATACCCAGGTAAGGAAATCCGGTCCAGCTAAAATCGAAGCCGGTCCCGGTCCTGTCTGAGCGCAGGGCCAGCCTGCGGGATCTCAGGTCTTTCAAAACCACCGCATCTTTTGCAAACAAGCCTTTATTTAAACGCAGTATATTGGTATTATTCAGGAAGGGTACCGGCTCCCTTGCCAACAGGCCACCCGCTTCAATCGGCCACTTCCCGGCATGTTCCTTCTCCTCAAATTCAAGAGCGTATTCCGCATAAGCATCGCCCCTGAACAGGGGCAATTTAAACGCCGGATGCCCGCCGATGGAGAACCACATCTTCTGAGCGCCGGTATTGCAGACGTCATAGGTCACGGTGAGCGTTTTTCCATCGAGCCGGTACTTTAATTTCAGATCAAACTCAAAGGGATAAACGCCCAGCGTTTCTTCTGTTTGCTTCAGTAAAAAAACGATCTCATCCGCCAGCTGTCCAACCGGCACAAAATTCATTTCACGCGCAAAGCCATGACGGTTCAAATGATAGCGGCGACCTTCATACTCATACGTATTGTCTTTTAAAGTGCCTACTACCGGGAAAAGCACGGGCGAGTGTTTGCCCCATACAGCCGGGTCTCCGCTCCACATATACTCCTGCCCCGTACTTTTGTCTATAAGACTTTGCAGTTCTGCACCTTTTTCTGAAACGGCGATCTTCAGTGCACTGTTTTCTTTCTGGTATATTTTAGCCATAGAATCCCGATTTGAACATTAAACGGGAAATCGATCATTTTAGTATGCAATTCTGCAATAAATTCCTGTTCTTCAACACCTGCCGGGGAGCAATAAGATAGCTTACTCGCGGATATCCCAGTTGCGCGGCGCCTCAAACTTTTTTCTTCCCTGCTCATAGGGTGGTACTTTTTGTGCAGGAACAATAGCCTGGTATTGCTGTAACAATGCCACTAAAGCTTTTAGACGGCCGGGATACCGGGCGCCCAACGCTTCTTTCTCGTATGGATCTTTGTCAATAGCAAACAGCTGCGGACCGGCGCCCCCGGCTGCGCTTTCCTTTTTGGGCATTACCAGTTTCCAGTCATTGCTGATCAGCGTACCATTTCCCAGGTAAAAATCGCGTCTTACCGTTTTGCGCTCCTTCAGGCATTGAATTATTGAAAGGCCATCATAAGGTTGCGGCGGCGGTTGCTGCAGCCCTGTTATTTCCCGGAGTGTTGGCGCAATATCAATATAGCCGGTCACCTGCTCACAAACCCATCCTCCTTTAAATGCAGCAGGCCAACGGATCACAGCAGGCACCCTTACCCCACCCTCCCATTCCTGGAATTTAAATCCTCTCAGCGGCAGGTTACGCCCTCCCTCTTTGGGGGCCGCTCCATTATCGCTTTGAAAAAGGACCAGGGTATTATCATCGATGCCGGCGTTATTAAGTGCCTGCAGTATACGTCCAATACCTGCATCCATTGCCGTAACCATTGCTGCATAGGTTTGCCTGCGTGTATTTCCCCGTCCTGCGGAGCCCTCTTCACCCGGTTGCCCTTTACCAAAAACCGGCTTTAACGGATCAAAGCCGTAGGAGGAAAGATCATGCTCCTTTGCCTGCAGCGGACCATGTGGCGCGTTGTAAGCCACATATAAAAAAAATGGCCCTTCCTGTTGATAACTGTTGATACAGTTGATTGCTTCTGCAGTAATGAGGTCGGTTGTATAACCGGTGTCTGCTGCTGTTTGCCAATCGTTATGCCAATCCAGTTCACCTTCCCGCTTATGTGTAAAATAGTCGATAGCACCATTATAATGACCGTAAAAATGTGTAAATCCCCGGCGCAGCGGCAGGTATTTACGCTTTGAGTGCCCGAGGTGCCATTTACCAATGGCCGCCCGGTTCTTATAGCCCGCCTGTGCCAGCATTTGCGGCAGGAATTCGGCCGTTGTGTCTACACCAAAATCCAGCCAGGGAGCGATCACATTCTCCCTCAGTCCGTAGCGCTCCGGTAGCCGCCCGGTCATAAGGCCGGCGCGTGTTGGTGAACAGATCGGGCTTACATAATACCGGTTCAGCACCACTCCTTCCCGCGCCAGCTGATCAATATGCGGCGTGCGGATCTCGCTGCCATGAAAACCCACATCGCCCCAGCCCATATCATCGGCCACAATGATCACGATATTGGGCCGCGCTTGCTGCGCCCCGGCCTGCAGCAATAAAAAGACTCCGAGGAGCAACATTCCCACCCTATGCCTCATTGCTCTGAAAGATAGCATCGTTATATACATGATCTGATCATTATTTTTGAACCAACAATCGCTCCCTTAAGCTTTCATCTTTCGCCCCGCTCATACGTTGAGCTGCAGACCCGGAATATTTTCGTCACCCTGCCAGGCATTCCAGGAGTATTAAAAAAACACCATTACAGATTCCTGATATTAAACCGTGCTATTGTATTTATAATACGCAGGTAAAATGTTCAAAAGACGATCCATCCGCTCTTGTCATTGTGCCGTGCCACTCCTGCCCGCTATTTTTTTGCTTTCTTTTTCACGATGGTATCCGGCACTTCCGCATCCACTGCCTTTAGCCACTGATCCAGTTTCTTTTTAAGCTCTGCCGCTTTTTCAGGCATCTGCACCGCAAGATCTGTTTGTTCCGAAGGGTCTTTTTTAAGGTCATATAATTCAGTACGGCGGGCCTTATAGAAATACAACAATTTATAATCCCCGTCCCGCACCGCGCTGCACATGCGGTTTATCCAGCGACCGGTCTCCGAGGGATAGTGCCAGAAGAACGGTTCGCGCGCTCCCATTGTTTTTCCCTGCAGCAACGGAACCATGCTTTTGCCATCCAGCCGGTTATCCTTCCGGTTTTTTGTTTGCGCCAGTTGCAGGAAGGTTGGATAAAAATCAGTGGCCATCACACGTGTATCCACTGTGGTATGCGGCCGGATCGTTGCCGGCCAGCGCGCGATCAGGTTTTCACGGATACCGCCCTCATACAGCCAGGACTTACCGGCGCGGAGCACCCCATTATTTCCCAGGTGCCATACCCCGCCATTGTCGGAGAAAAAGATCACCAGTGTATTTTTATCAATCCCTGCTTTTTTCAACGTTTCCATTACCGTTCCCACACCAGCATCGATCCGTTCGATCATTGCTGCCAGATACGGGTTATCCGGGTGATCGGCTTCGTGCCGCCCATTCTGCGGGCCATACAGCGATTCGGCCTTTCCTTCCCCGTATTTTGCATCAAACTTTTTCTTATACTTTTTCACCAATGCATCGGGGGCATCCAATTTGGTATGCACACTGTAAAAAGTAAGATAAAGAAAGAACGGCTTTGCTTTGTTGCGCATAATAAACCCGGAAGCTTCACTGCACTGCCGGTCCGTAAGATACTCGCCGTCTGCGCCTTTATCAAAAGTGCTTATCTTATCATACGGGTAAAAATAATCCCCGTCTGCGATGTACTTTGTTTCAGAGCCGATCACTTCATCAAAACCATGCTGCTTCGGATTGCCTTTCGGGTCACTGAACTTCGTGTCGAGGTGCCATTTGCCAATAATGCCGGTATGGTATCCAGCAGCCGCCAGCGCCCGGTTTATGGTATAGGACCGTGCCGGATCCAGGTAGCGGTCTGCATTATTATCCAGGAAATCCGTGATCCGTACCCGGGCCGGATACTGCCCCGTCATAATTCCTGCACGGGAAGGTGAGCAAATCGGCGCTGCTGAGTAGGCCTGTGTAAACCGGGCCCCTTCTCCCGCCAGCTGATCCAGGTGGGGCGTTTCGTTAAAAGTATTGCCATAGCATCCGAGCTCCGCCGAACCCAGGTCATCCGCCATAATAAAGATAATATTCGGCCGCTGCTGGGCTTCTGTAATTGCGCTCCACAGGCTTGCGACCATTAAAAGGAGCCATCTTGTTCTTTTCATTTGCTTGTATCCGGGGTTTTATTTTTCAAATCCATGCCGTATATCATCTCCGTTCAAACGGGATGTCCAGTGTTGCACCGGGATCACCCTGCTGGTGCATCCAGCCCTCGAGCTTTTGACGGTACGCGGCTATCTGCGCCGCATATTTTTTATCGCCGGCCAGGTTGTGCAATTCATAGGGATCCTTTTCAAGGTCATAAAATTCCACAGCGGGCCGGTGAATATTGCGTTCTACCAGTAGTTTATCGTTTGGAGATGTTTTGGCTTTTTCCTTCCAGCTCACCCAATACGCATTTTTAGGATTCATCATATACTTGATGTGATAATTTTTACCGGGTGTAAGATTCAGCAATAACTTATACCGGCCGTCGCGAATGCTGCGGATCGGATACGGCGGACCTTCCGGCAGATTATTGTGAATGCCAAAAGCCACCTCCCTTGCCTGCTGCGTTTTACCCTGCAGTACTTCCAGGAAGCTGCGCCCGTCCAGCTGTGCAACAGGACTGCCACCTGCGATATTAATAAATGTAGGCGTAATATCTTCATATTGTACAATGGCGCCGGTAGCCGATTTGGGTTGTACCACGCCGGGCCAGCGCACGATCATGGAGCTTTTTTGTCCTGCGTCCCAAAGCGTCCATTTGGCACCGGGAAACTGAGCGCCCTGTTCTCCAAGAAAGATAAACACGGTATTATCCTCCTTCCCGGTTTCTTTTACCGCCTGCATCAACTCCCCTACCTGGTTGTCCAGCCTGCGCACTTCTGCCAGGTATTTCCGGAATTGTTGTCTTGTGGATTTGGTGTCTACCCAGTGTGGCGGCAGGATCAGTTGCTCCGGATCAAACTCGGTGGTATCGCCCATCGTCCAGGGAGCATGCGGGTTGATGCTCATTACAAAAAGACAAAAGGGTTTCTGTTGTCCGCTCATAAACGCTTTTACATCTGTAAGCGAATAATCGTCTGTAGGGGATACACAATTGGGTTCAAAGCCTTTGATGATCTCGAAGGGAAACACCGTCCGGGGCTTTGTGCTATGATCTTTCCCGGTTAAGGCAACCGTGTATCCCAAACCGGAAAGGTAATGCCCGATACTTTTTAAGGTATCATATACCGGTTTATGATTCTGGTAAGAGCCATGCCGTACCGGGTACAAGCCGGTGAACAGGGAGGCACGGGTAGGTACACACATTGCCTCCGATGCGATCATATTATTGAATTGCATGCCCTGATCTGCCAGCCGGTCGATATTGGTGGTTTTAAGATTGCGGCCACCATAACAGCTGAGCTGCCGCGAATCGAGGTCGTCGGCCATGATCACGACGATATTGGGCTGTTTACCGCGCTGCGCCTGGCTTTTAATACCAAGCCCTGTTAACAGCAATCCTAAAAATAACAGCCTGGTTCTTCCGGCCATAATAATCTTCTTTTATTTGTATTGCAAAATACCCGGTAATTCTTTCACATCCCCGGTAAGTGACAGAATCCCCGCAAGCGGCATACCAGCGGGGCTATATCCGGCATACCCGGTTGCGCCATTGTACCCAATACCATTGCAACAAAAAATATTTGTCTGAACAACATACTTATTTTTTTACAGCAACAAGTTCCACGTCATCAATCCATACTTCCGACCCGGGCGCAGCCGTTCCAAAATAAAGTCCAACACGGTACATGCCGTTTTCAGGAATGGCAGCAGAAGTAAATTCAAAACCCTCCACACCCGGCTGTATCTGCAGCTCCTGGTCAATGACTTTTGGAGCGCCCGCGCCCGTGCTTTCCAGGCGCACAAAAAAACGGGTGTTTTGATTTGCCGTTGTTTTCATCCTCAGCAGAAAGTGTTCTCCCTGCCGCGCTTTAAAAGGCCAGAGCATGGACAGCGCTGCAGGTCTTGCAGCGGGCTGCGACACGGAAATGAAAGCCGACTTTTTCCCCGAGATACGGCTGTTTTCATCTACTATTATCGAACCTTTCATCCCCTCTGCACGGTGTATATTCCAGCCGCCCAGGTTATCATCAAAATCCCCGTTGATGTTTCTCCGGTAAGCCTGCATCCGAACCCCATATTCCCGTGTATCGAGGGGAAATGCGCCTATCTTCCGGGCCCACTGTTCCCAGTCGGCGTAGAGCGCCTTTACCCGCTCCGGTTCCTTACGGCTCAGGTCCTTCATTTCTGTGGGGTCGGCGTCCATATCATAGAGCTGCAGGGAGGCCATTGTAAATTTTTCACCTTCCGGTGTTTTGGCCACCAGCTTCCATTTTCCATCACGCAGGGCGATATTGGCCTCATGCTCCCAATAGATCCGCCCCCGGTTATTCGACTGCCCCGAAAAATGAGGCAGGAGACTTTTCCCTTCCATGGGATGAATATTGTGGCCATGAAATGCCGAAGGATACTGTGCTCCGGACACCGCCACACAGGTGGCCATAATATCAGTAATATGCCCGTAGCCGGAAACAAATTGGTTATTCAGGCGGGCGGCAATGCCCTTTGGCCAGTGTACGATCAGCGGAGTGGCAATGCCTCCTTCATGAGTAAAATGTTTATACTGCTGAAAGGGTGTGCTGCTTACATTGGCCCAGGGCAGCCGGTAGCTTTCAAATGTGGCTTCTGTTCCATCCACGGCTTTGCTTTTTCCACTGCTGATAAACTCTGCACAGGCTCCGTTGTCGCTGAGAAAAAAGATCAGGGTGTTATCCAGCTCGTTGTTCGCGCTGAGTGTTTCTATGATCTTCCCGATGCCTTCATCCATAATATCGATCTGCGCCGCATAAATGGCCATGCGCATGCTCATCTCCTCTTTTTCCTGCCCGGTCAGCTGGTCCCAGGCAGGCACTGCCGTATCCCTCGGTGTACTTACAGCTGAGGCGACAAATAAACCGATCTCCTTTTGTTTTTTAAAACGTGCGGCCCTTACGGCATCCCAGCCTTTTTTATATTCCGTCTTATATTTATCAATGGTGGCCTTCAAGGCATGCAGGGGCCAGTGGGGCGCCGTATAAGCCACATACATAAAGAAGGGATCCTGCTTTTGGCTGCGAAAGTGATCCTTTAAAAAACGCACGCTGGTATCGGAGATCGCATTGGTTAAATAAAAATCATCGGGAGCCTTATATTTCCGGTTATCGCTGTAAAGTACCGGTGTGAAATAATTGGCCCCACCGGGAATAATACCGAAATAACGGTCGAACCCACGTTGCCGTGGCCAGTTATCTATCACCTCGCCATCGATCTTCCGCTCATTGGTCACATGCCATTTTCCGGTCATGTATGTACGGTAACCGGCGGTCTTTAATACTTCTGCAATCGTTACGCATTCGTTGTTCAGGTTGTCCTGGTAAGCAGGACCGGTGCCCAGGTCTGCCGCTGCCATCCAGCCCATTCCGGCCTGGTGCGGGTACAGCCCGGTAAGCAGGGATGCCCGCGTTGGGCAACACCGTGCCGCATTGTAAAACTGCCGGTAGCGGATGCCTTCCTTTGCCAGCTGGTCAAGATGCGGGGTCCGGATCTCCCCGCCATAAGCACCGATATCGGAATAGCCCATATCATCTGCCATTATGAGCAGGATATTGGGTTTCGACTGCGCACAGGCAAACACTGAAACGCCCAATAAAAATATAAGAACAGCGAAGCGGAACATTCGTTATTTAAATTTAAAGTTAGACCATCTTTTGATTCATGGGTTTAAAATTACCACCCGGGATTCTGATTAGCGGTTCCGATATTCGGATTTTGCGTAATCTCATCAGCCGGCAGCGGGTATAACAGCAACGGTTTCCGCTACCCCGGAAGCCTGTATTTTCATGATCGTATACTTTTCCTAATAACATTTTAGCAAAAAAAATAAAAGGGTGGAGCAATGCGGGACAGCAATACGTTCTGCAATATCATAACAGCAGGTCCGGGGCACTGCTACTATTGTAGGGATTGCTATAATAATTGTTTTGTAACCCGCCGGTGCCGGAATTTCCATTTAAAACAGGGGTCATCATGCCGTTTTTAAATTATTGCCGACAGTTAGAGCCTGTTTAAAATTCATTCAATGGCTGTTTTGGGCTGCAACTGCGTTTAATTTTTCGCCATAGTGGCCTACTATGCCTGCAAAATTTTCCTTGTTTCGCTCCAAAATAGCTTCATAATAAATTCCATCAATAAAATTTAAACAGGCTCTTACATAAGTATACAAATTTAGTAGACTTTTATTTTCCAGGGCGGAAAATCCCTGTTAAAATTGTTTTTTCGACATTTGTTACAATCCCTGAGACATTTATTACAGCCCGGGGGCCCTTTTACCGGGCCCAGATCAGGAAGAGTTGTTTATATTGCGGCCGGGAATACTGTAAGCACATGCATTTTTCCGGATTAAAATGTCATATGACCTTTTTTTGGGGGGTGTTATTCTTTGACACCAAAGGGCAACAGCGCCCTTATATCATTTTTACCCCTGCCGGTGACCGGGGATACAGCGAACCGGGCTGCGGCGCCCGGGAACTGATCTCTTTTTTTGACGACGGACCTAAAGAGTTATATGATCCCGGCGGGCAGACCGACCTGCCTGCCCAATATCCCGGCAGGGTTGCCAGGCCGGACTCCGCATTGTGCAGCTGGCAAAGAACTTCATGCATCCCATTAAATTTTTGAATATGAAACGAATACTTCCGGCGCTTTTCCTGCTTTTGTCGCAGGCAACTGCAGCGCAAAAGACACCTGCAGCCTCTAACAATCCATTGCCTGTACAATTTGGAGATCCTTATGTATTGCATGTTAAAGGAGATCAGTATTATATGTATGGCACCGGCGGCGGCGCCAAAAAGGGGTTCAGTGCCTATTCTTCAACGGACCTGGTGAACTGGAAGCCTGAAGGGCAGGTGTATTCCGGTGACAATAAAAACGGATGGGGCATTCACTCTTTCTGGGCGCCCGAAGTGTATGAGCGCAATGGAAAATTCTACCTGTTCTACAGTGCCCAGTGGAAAGAGAACCCGGCCAACGAGCTGGAAAATTTCAAAATCGGCGTTGCCGTTGCAGACAAACCTTCCGGTCCGTTTATTGATATGCTGCCACGTCCTGTATTTGATCCGGGGTATCCTATTATTGACGCCAATGTTTTATTTGAACCCGACGGAAAAGTATTCCTCTACTATTCGCGCTGCTGTTATAAGCACCCCGTAAAAAGCGAGATCGCCGACTGGGCCCGCAAAAAAGGGTGGTTCCATGAAGTGGAAGAGAGCTGGGTATACGGAGTGGAGCTAAAGCCGGACTTCAGCGGCGTTATTGGCAAGCCGGTCCTATTGCTGCGCCCGCCCGTGAAAATGAGCGACCGGCAATCGGAATGGGAAAGCCGTTCTGTTACATCAAAGGAAGTAAACCGCCGCTGGACCGAAGGGTCATTCATCTTCAAACACGGGGAGCTGTATTATATGATGTATTCCGCCAATTATTTCGGTGGAAAAAATTACGCAGTAGGTTATGCCACTTCCAGGAGTCCCTTAGGACCTTTTAAAAAGGCCGCTAACAATCCTGTATTACAAAAGAATGTTGAAAAAGGGGGCATTGTTACCGGAACCGGCCATAACAGCATCACCTTTTCGCCGGATGGCAAACAAATGTTTTGTGTATATCATGGCCGTACCAGCAAAACAGGCGATGAGCGGGTGGTATTCATTGACCCGATGGAAATTGATCAGAACGGGGTTTTGAAAGTAGCCGGTCCTACAACAAAATAAGAGCGGGATAGGCGGTAGGATCTCTTCTCCCTGCTGATCTGCGGAAGCGATCCGCGCCAATTTGCGGAACAAAAACATCAAGAGCTGCAGGATGAAAATCCCGGCTAGTAGAAATCTCCCTGTTCCAGCAGCCGCTTTTCAAAGCCAGGTCCGCTCCAGTACAGCTCCGGCTCCGGATGCGGTCCCTCTCTTTTCAATAACAGGCGAATGGGATGCAGGCCCGCTTTGAGCAAAAGCGTCTGTTGCACTTCGGCTCCCGGGGTATAACCATAATCGGCATCCAGCAGGGCAATTTCATGCAACCGCACAAAAGCTTTTCCATTCACCTTCAGATAAAACGTGTAGGCCCCATCGGCCGGTACCCGGATGTAGCCGCTGAGGGAGCCGGCATCGGCATCAGATAAAGCATTCATTGCTGCCTTTATGCTGCCGGTGCCTGATTTTGCGGCCCCTGAACCGGCAGTCCCGGGCACCCATAAAAAGGATCCTTTATACAGCTGGTATCGGATGCCTTTTGAGGCTTTCTTTTCGGAAACGGAGGCTACCGGCACACTGTCATAAGGACGCGGAGCTTCCAGCGAAGGTATCCGCATTTGCAACACTTTTTCCTTAAACTGCTTTTGCAGTGCAGGAAGTGCCGGAGCCCTGTTCAGCTTCTCCTTCGGGTCTTTTACCACATCATAGATCTCAAAATCATCCTCGCTGTTTTTGATATCATAACGTACGCCAACATAATCACCCTGGCGTATGAACTGCATCTGGTTGCGCATGCGGTTCCGGTGACGCTGCTCAAAATCGGCATAGCCGGGTGTTTTGCCATCAAAAAAATATTCCGAGTAAAGTGTTTGCCGCTGCTGTATACCCCTGCCTGTAAGCGCCGGCAACAGCGATACGCCATCCGTTCTTGCCGGTGCCGTCATACCCGCCGCATCCAGGAACGTAGGCATCCAGTCCGACAGGAAAGAGGGCAGCAGCACTGTTTTTCCCGGTACTACGGTCCCTTTCCACTGTACGATGGTAGGCGTACGCATTCCGCCTTCCCACTGGTCGCGCTTAATACCGTCAAAAGGCCCATAACCCTGGAAAAACTCCGGTGTATAATCTTCTTTTAAATAAGATTCGGCTGAGGGACCGTTATCCGAGGTGAAGACAACCATTGTATTTTCATCGATCTTCAGATCTTTCAGCAATTGCAGCAGATCGCCTACCTGCGCATCCAGGCGCTGTACTACTGTAGCATAGCGTTTATTGACATCTTTCCACGGGACCATCTTACCGGTGGCCTTGTCCAGGTACGTCGCATTTTTAAATTCGGGGGCCATCCAGGAATCAATGTTTCCTGAAGCCGTATTGATCATCTGTCCGGGCTTACCGATCCACTGCAATCCCCCCGTAAGACCGCTCCCCCCGGGATAGGCCTGGGTAGGCAATTCTATCACTGCGTGCGGCGTATCATAGGCAAGGTACATAAAGAATGGGGCCCCGTTCTTCGATTTTTTGTAATCCATGATCCACTGTTTGGCACGTGCCGTCCACAGATCACCCGTGTAGCATTTATCCAGCCCCTCTGTAACATTTGCCGTGTTATCATATACTTCTTTGGTCTTCCGGTACAGTCCTTCCTTGGGGTAATGCTCATGACCATCGCTATGTCGTATGTATCCATAGTAAGCGTCAAAACCTCTTCGCAGCGGATGGCCGGGCCAGTCTTCCTTACCGGTTCCCTGTAGCCCCCATTTCCCGATAGCCACGGTATTGTACCCTGCTGCTTTCAGGGTAGATGCAATGGTATAGTTATCTTCAAGTGCCCTGTCAAACTGGTTATTGCGTACTACCGCATGGCCTTGTGTAACACCCGTCAGCAGGGACGATCTTGATGATACGCATACCGGCGCATTGGCATATTGCTGTGTAAATATCGTACCGTTGGAAGCCATCCGGTCCAGGGCGGGCGTTACCATAAAAGGTACCGCCGGATCCTTCAGGGCTTTGCGGGCATTTTGATGAAAAACACCCACATCTCCATAGCCGAGGTCATCCACCAGGATAAAAATAATATTGGGACGCAGTCTGCCGGTCTGTGCCCAAATACCAGACACCAGCAGCAGGCAGGAAAAAAGAAAAAGTTTACGCATAAGGACCTGTTTCGTTTGCTTGAAGGATCAAACCCGGATCATGATCCTTTTGACTTCGGATAGAACGATTCGTTTACCCCCTTAAAAACCAATTTTCAGCACGGCCTGTACCGGGCGGTGATCCGATGCATAGTCTTCGGCTACCACATGATGCGAAAGCACCGAAAAGGCATTCCCGGGTTTATAGGCGATAAAATCGATGGCCTGCTTCTCCTTGCCCTCTTCTATGGTAAATGCACAGTTGTGGCAGGTACGGGTAAATGCCTTATCCAGCAGCTGAATGGTCTCGCTTTTTTCAGTGGCATTAAAATCACCGCCAATGATCACCGGTAACCGCTCATCAGCAAGAATCCTGTTCACTTCGGTCATCTGCAATTTTCCGTTGGTCTTTCCATGAAAATCCAGGTGTGTTGAAGCCACCCTTATTTTTTTTCCGCCCGGCAAAGTAACCGTGGCCAGCGATAATACCCTCGGCTCGCCGCCTGTTGCAGGATCTGTGGGGAGTTTATGCGTTGCCATATCCGACAACGGATACTTTGAAAGAATCATGATCCCGTAGTCACCGCCATCATGATCGATCGACTTTGAAAAATGGAAAGAATGATAGCCCGTCTTCTCCGACAACAATGCGGCCTGGTTAATCTTGCCGGAGCGGCCTGTATTTACATCAATCTCCTGTAAGGCTACCACATCCGGGTTTTCCTTTTTGATGACCCTCACTACTGCATCCACATCGATAACTCCCGGTTTGGAAGGAGGATTGCAATGATGCACATTGTACGACATAAACGTGATAGCATCCTTACCGGCCTGGCTGCCGGCGGGCACAGTTTTACGGGCGCAGGAAATCATTACCAATACCGCCCAAAATCCCAAAACACTGATCGTTCTCATAAACTTTTTATTCTTTTTTATTCCCCTTTATTTTAACCGGGGTATTCCAATAAACGGTTCCAATTACCTCAAAAATAATAAAGGGCTGCAAACCCATAATAACAACCGCCACTTTAACAGCGTTACCAGGCACACAGGAGCCACATCAGCGGGTGCCTGCAACGGGGACACCGGTGCTGTACCAGGTATCCGTAAAAGCCCGGTGCGGCGCCAGGTTGCCGGTGCAAAACCAGGTCAATAATAATAAACTTTTGGCTTCCCGTCAACTTTAAAGACCGATTTATGATGGCCGGCAATAACCAATCCCGTGAACAGCCGGTACCGGCCATTTCCACACGGATCGGGAGCCGGTCCATTCCCGTGCACGGAGAGAGGCTTAGAGCTGCTGTAACGCTGGTATCCCGGCGCGGCGTCCGTTTCAGTAACCGGCAGCTCCTGCCGGTCCGCAGCTTTTGGGCAACCGGGACCAGATACCATGCCGGAGCCCTTCAGGGGAATAACACCCCCTTGCTATAATTCTTTTATATCCTTAAAACCGGGCGCCACTTCATAGCGCTTTCCTTTTTTAAAGGTAAAAGGCAATACAGCCCCGTTATAGCGCAGGGTAGCCCGGCCATCTGCGATGGTCCTTATTGTTAGTGTTGTAAGCTGTTTATTTTCCCATTTCATATCCAGCACCAACCCACCCCGGGCATGGATGCCGTTGATCCATCCCCCGGGTAATGCATCGGGCAACGCCGGCAGGATATCAATAAGACCGGCATGGGACTGTACCAGCATTTCGCCGATACCGGCCGCGCCGCCAAAATTACCATCGATCTGGAAGGGAGGATGCGCATCAAATAAGTTGGGATAGCTACCGGCCCCTCTTCCCGCGGGGCTGAGCAGCATCCGGATGAGTTTATAGGTATGATCTCCATCTTTAAACCGTGCCCACAGGTTGATCTTCCAGCCCAGGCTCCAGCCGGTGGCGGCATCCCCGCGGTAGATCAGCGACTGGCGGGCCGCCTTCATCAGGTCCGGGGTTGTTTCCCAGTTGATCTCACTACCGGGATATACGGCCCATAAATGTGATACATGCCGGTGTTTGTTTGTTGTGTCATCCACATCCTGCATCCATTCCTGCAACTGGCCATACCGCCCGATCTTATTGGGTGCAATGCGGGGATATTTATCTTCCAGCTCTTTTCTGAACGCGGCATCCCTCTTCAGTATCTTAGACGCCTCGATGGTATTCTTAAATAAAGCGCGGATGATCTGGTGATCCATAGTAGGCCCTGCCACCAGTCCGCCCTGTTCCGGTGAATTGGAAGGCGTACTGATGAGGTACCCGCTCACCGGGTCCTTCACCATGAAGGTATTAAAGAACAACGCCGCTTCCTTCATGATGGGATAGGCCGTATCTCTTAAAAAACGTTCGTTTTTCGTAAACAGGTAACGCTCCCAAAGATGCTCGCAGAACCAGGCCCCGCCGGTAACCCAGATGCCGTGATCGGATGCATTGATCGGGGCGGTTCCCCGCCACAGATCCGTGTTATGATGTAGCACCCAGCCCGGTGCCCTATAATATTCCCCTGCCGTTTCGCGGCCGGATGCGGCCACTTCCTGCGTCATCCTGAAAAATGCGCTATGCAGCGGAGAAAGCCCCAGCAATTCGGCCGGCCAGTAGTTCATTTCCGCGTTGATATTGGTGGTATATTTACTTCCCCAGGGTGGCGATAACAGGTCGTTCCAGATCCCCTGCAAATTCGGCGGGTAGGTACCTGGTCTTGAGCTGCTGATGAGCAGGTACCGGCCATACTGAAGGTACAGCGCTACAAATTCCGGATCCCCTGAGCGGGAGAACCGCGCCAGCCGCTGATCGGTAGGCAGCTGTTCATTCCGGTTCTGTACTGCCGGATTGGAGAAATCTACCGAAAGGGTATTGAAATATTGCTGGTACTCTTTTATATGATCGCGCAGTAATGAAGCGAATGTCAGCTGATCCGTTTTCTGCAATGCTGCTTTACAAAGCGCAGCAGGTTGCCCGGATACATCTTTATAGTTGCGGTAATTGGTAGCTGCCGTTATCCATACCGTTGCTTCATCTGCCCCACTTACCACCAAACGGTTGTTCTCTACAGTGATATTGCCGCTTTTCGTTGTCACCCGCACATAGCTCTCTCCAAAAAGAGCCCCGTCCTTTACCTGTACATGAAGCGCTACTGTATGCGGGTCTATTTTTTTAAGTATAAAATCCCGGTGCGGGCTGGAAACTGCCGTTGCAAAGCTGATGGCCCCGGCCCTGTCTGCGGTAAAGTTTACGGCAATTACCTGGCCGGGCACGCTGGCAATATATGTGCGTTTAAAGGTTGTACCATTGCTCTTATAGGACGTAGTTAAAGTAGCATCTTCCAGGCTGAGCACCCGCTTGTATTGTGTAACCGATGCGGTATCCACATCTGAATAAAAATGTATATCCCCAAATGGCTGGTAGCGGGCCTGGTATTCTTCTTCCGGGGGCACTTTATCCGATTGTACCCAGTATTTCCACACGCCCTCCAGCAACAGTTTTGCCTCCTGTTTTCCTGCGGGGTAAATACCCATGGTTTTGCCACTGTCCTTATATCCCAGGATCCCGCCTTTGCCTGCCATGTTCAGTACCTGAATAGCGATGCTGTTTTTACCGGTCTTTAACGCGGAACCAGGCACCCTGTATTTACGCAGAGCCCCGTTGTCCTGCGTGCTTACCTGTATCCCATTTACAAAACAGATGTCCTGCCCCGCTATGCTGCCCAGGTCCAGCTCTAATGGCTGGTTCTTCCAGTTAGCAGGCAATTCAAAGCTGGTACGGAACCACACAGCGCCATCCAGCTCTGCAAGACCCTCTTTTTCCCAGCCCTCATAGTGCGGTACACGGATCATTTTCCAGTTGCGGTCATTATAAGCGGTTGCGGAAGGATTATCCTTTTGTTGCTGAATGGCCTTCATCTTTACGATCCAGGCCTGGCGGGCGCCTTCATTTGACCGTACTCCCAAAAACTCGCGTCCGGCCAGCTGCTCCGCCTCTTTTTGCTTACCCGCAAACAGCAACCCTCTTATGGAATCGAGATACCGGTACGCCCCTTTCCGGTTATAATCCCGCGGTCCGCCGGACCACAATGTTTCCTCGTTGAACTGGATCCGGTCATCCGCCACACCTCCAAAAACCATGGCACCCAAACGGCCGTTCCCGATGGGTAATGCTTCCACCCATTCTTTTGCCGGCCTGTCGTACCAGAGTTTCAGATCCTGTCCTTCTGCCGCAGATACTCCCAAAAGAAGCACGGCCCATAATAGTATATAGCTTTTTATTTTCATCCCCAGATATTTCGTATCAAACCAAATCTATGCAAATCTGCTGATCAGCGGAAAACAAGCCCCCCGATCGTTACGTTTTTGCCCCTGCAATAGCTTACCCGCTGCGTATACCGGCAGCCGGGCATCGTCAGGATCCCCGGAAGGAAGAACCGCTCATACCGGAAAAACCGGCAGGTGCAGGTATACTACATAAAACAGCCTGATTAACAAATGCAGTTGAACCGGCAGAGACAAACAACGCAGTTCTGTGCGCAGGCACTCAATCCAGCTTCAGGTCATAAAACCGGATCGCATTGCCGGCATATACATTTTCCAGCGCTTCGCCCGAAAGCAATGACGACAATACATTCTTATACACCTCCCAGGTGTACACATAATCCCCTGCCAGCAATGATACCGGCCAGTCGCCGCCGCAAAAACAACGGTCTGTATCAAAATGCTCCAGCACAAACCCGATATAGGGCGTCAATGTCTCTGCAGTGAATTTTTCAGTACCGGCTACCGTTCCCAACCCCGAGATCTTTGCGTAAATATTTTTATTTTTTGCAACCTCCTGCATCAACACGCCCCATTGTCCATAACGCGCTCCGCTACTCACGGGCGGCGCATTCAGATGATCAAAAACCATTTGCAGCTCCGGAACCAGCTCCGCTACTTTTAAAACCGTTTCAATGTGCTCCGGCAGCACCCCTATCACATCATATGGGATACGATGAGCAGCCAGCATTTTCAGGCTTTCTATTGCCGCGGGCTGTAACAACCATTTCGGATCCTTTTCATCATGAATGAGGTGGCGTACACCCACAAAATATTCATCTTTCAACAGCCGCTGTTCCAGCAGCATAGCGGTACGTCTGGGGTCGGCCAGCGGCAGCCAGCTCACCACGCCTTTGATCCAATCCGTTTTCCCGGCCACGTCCAGCATATGGAAGGAATCTTCCATTTGCACATCTGCCTGCACAAAAATACCGGCAGCAATACCCGCCGTTTTTCTTGCGGCATCCAGTTCCCCGATGGCATATGTGCGTTTTAAAAGCTCCGGCGCACCGGCCAACCAACCATAGGAGGACTTTCCTGTATCCCAAATATGTATGTGTGTATCAATAATCATCTGCATCAATATTTTATTCCTTCGGGGCTATGCTATCTTCATCCTGGCTTTTAATAATTCTGTCCGGAGAGACCATTCCCTGGTCTTAAAGATCCTAAACATTGAACCTCAAACCTGAAAACAGGTCAACAACCCAGCGCCTAAGATACTACAGCTGTTCCTTTTTGCAATCGATTTAATCTAAATTCTTTGCAATAACCGGTCGCGTAAAAAATGAGCTTGGCAAAGGCCTGTTACTGTTTCCGCGCAACCGCTTCAGCCTATATACCGCTGCGGCGCCGGGAACAACGGGCTACCGGGGAACGTAAAAAAAATCCGGCTCCCACAACGGAAGCCGGATATCCTTATAGCTTTACAGGATTATTGATCATCGCGGCTCATCGAATAAGGCACATCCGTATCCGCCGTACCACGGGTCTTATTGGGTTGCGCACCCATGTTAAAGCTGATAACAGCCCCTTTCTGAAGGGCGCTAAAGCTCAGCCAGTTTTTGCTGTAAGCCTGCCCGTTTAAAGTGACCGATTGTACATAACGGTTTTGATCGCTGTTCGCCGGGGCATTGATGACGATTGTTTTGCCGTTCTCCAGGCGAACGGTCACCTTTTTAAACAAGGGAGCTCCCACCACGTACTGATCCACACCTGGTGTTACCGGGTAAAAGCCCAGGGCTGAAAATACATACCAGGCACTGGTTTGCCCGTTATCTTCATCACCGCAATAACCATCCGGTGCAGCCTTATACATGCGGTTCATCGTTTCCCGTACCCAGTACTGCGCCTTCCAGGGAGCGCCTGCGTAATTGTACAGATAGATCATGTGCTGTATGGGCTGATTGCCATGTGCATACTGGCCCATGTTGGCGATCTGCATTTCCCGGATCTCATGGATCACACCGCCATAATAACTGTCGTCAAAAACGGGGGGCAGACTAAATACATTGTCCAGCTGTTTTACAAAATTGGGTTTGCCTCCCATCAGGTCGATCAGCCCCTGTATGTCGTGAAACACGCTCCAGGAGTAGTGCCAGCTGTTCCCTTCCGTAAAAGCATCGCCCCATTTATAGGGATTGAAGGGGCTTTGAAATTTACCGTCCCTGTTCTTCCCCCGCATCAGGTTGTGTTCAGGATCAAAAAGATTCTTATAATTCTGCGAGCGTTTCTTGTACAGGTCCAGCTCTGCCTTTGGACGCCCCAGGGCCTTACCCAGCTGGTAGATGGTAAAATCATCATAGGCGTACTCCAGCGTGCGCGCTGCATTTTCATTGATCTTTACATCATAGGGTACATAACCCAGTTCATTATAATAGGTCACACCGCGGCGCCCTGTAGCCCTTGGTCCTTCATTGTTGGCGCCATGCAGCAGTGCCTCATACAGCGTATTGATATCATAGCCTCTTAATCCTTTTAAATAGGCATCGGATACCACGGAAGCAGAGTTATTGCCCACCATCACATCCGAATACCCAGGGCTGCTCCATTCCGGCAGCCAGCCGCCTTCCCTGTAATCATTAACCAGGCCGGCCTGCATCTCCTTATTGATGGAAGGGTACAGGAAATTCAGGAAGGGATATAATGCCCGGAAGGTATCCCAAAAACCGGTACCGGAAAACCGGTACCCCGGAAGAATTTTGCCGTTGTGCGGGCTGTAATGAACTACCTGGTTGGAGGCATCCAGTTCATACATTTTATGAGGGAAAAACAAAGTACGGTACATGGCCGAATAGAAGGTCCTTAGCTGGTCGGCGGAAGCGCCGTCGATCTTGATCCTTCCCAGGCGATCATTCCACGATTTCTTTGCCCTTGCCATGGTCTGTTCAAACCCGTCTGTTCCCAGCTCCCGCTTCAGGTTCAGCTCAGCCTGTTCAAAGCTGATAAAAGAAGTGCCGATCTTCATATGCACCTTTTCTCCTTTAACGGTCTTAAACCCGACAATGGCCCCGCTGTGATCGGCAGTGATCTCCAGCGCCGACTCATTGAGCGTCTTGCCCTCCCAGGTATGGGCATTGGCAAAAGGCTTATCAAAATAGATTACAAAGAAATTCCGGAAATCCGGCAGCGGCCCGCGTGCATGTTTGGTAGAGTAGCCAATGATCTTTTTTTCTGCAGGAAGGATCTTAATATAAGAGCCTTTATCAAACGCATCAATCACCACAAAAGAACTATCCGTCCTGGGAAAAGTAAACCGGAACTGCGCGGCCCGTTCGGTGGGTGTAAGCTCCGTGGTTACATCATGATCGGCCAGGTACACACTGTAATAATAAGGTTTTGCAACCTCCGCTTTGTGCGAGAACCAGCTGGCCCGGGCATCCTGCTCAAATGCCATTTTGCCGGTGACCGGCATGATGGAGATCTGGCCATAATCATTCATCCACGGAGAAGGCTGGTGCGTTTGCTTAAACCCGCGGATCTTATCAGCATCATAGGTATACATCCAGCCATCGCCCATTTTACCGGTTTGAGCACTCCACAGGTTCATACCCCAGGGCACACCCACAGCAGGATAAGTATTTCCATTGGAAAGGCTGGGCTTGGATTGAGTACCCATCAGCGGGTTCACCAGTTCTACAGGATCATTTTTCTGAGCGTGCAGCAGGAGCGAAAAACCTCCGGCCAGCAAAAAAAGGGCGCAGTGTGCAATCTTCTTCATGAGCAATAATACTATTTTTAAATAACAAAATCGTTTTTGCAATCTTCCACAAAAATAACACGCCGGGGCCGAACCTGTATGGAAAATCTTCTGCATTAAAAAACGGCGCCCGCCCACATAAAATCGGTAAAAGTAGGTGCAGGCCGAAAACCGGCAACAAGGCTTTCCGTAATCCCGATAGACACCGCCCTTAAGACCAGGGCATTATGATCCTGCTGCACCGGCGTTTCCTTTACCTCAATGGCCATTTTCTGATTGTAGATAAAATCGATCTCCTGCCCGCTTTTTTTCTGATAATACTGCAACACGCCCATTGGCTTTAACTGGGCTGCCACTGCATTTTCAAACACCTGCCCTGCCGATAACTGGTTTCCCCCAAGCACATTCAACAGGCCCGTATCGCTAAAGTACAGCTTCCGCTGCTGGGATATTTCCTTATCGATATTATGGGTAAACGGTGTTAGCTGGTAAATGAGATAGGTCTGTTCCAGCAATTGCATATACGCGGCAATTTTTTGCCTGCCGATACCGGAAGCACTGCTAAGTTTTGAGTAATCAATTTTATTACCGGCTCTGGCAGCCAGTAGTTTTACCAGTTTATACAGTTCCTCGCCCGCAGCATAATCTGCCAGCAGTTTTACATCAAGCTCAATGTAGGAATTCAGGATATCCTGCAACAAATCGGTTTTGTCCTTCTCTTTTTTTTGCAATACCACTTCCGGGAACCCCCCATAAGCCAGGTACTCCGCATACCAGCTTTTTGCCTTATTATACCATGCAGCCTTATAGGGTTGCCAGCGGTAGCGCTCAAAGGGTTTAGCCCATACCCCCTTAAATACCAGGAACTCTCTAAAATTCAGCGGGTACATTTCAAAAACATGTTTTCTTCCGGCCAGGCTCTCTGAAAAAGTATTCTTCATATAGTAAGAGCTGGAGCCGGTTACCACAAACTTAACGGTATAGGTATCATACAGGTATTTTATCAGGCTGGGCAAATTTGCCACCAGCTGAATCTCATCCAATGCGATCAGACAGGGTTTTGTAAAATCAAGCCCCTTTAACTCCAGCTCCTCCTTTATTTCTTCATAATGCGGCTTGTTCAGCAGGATCCTTATCTCGATACGCTCACAGTCCAGGTACAGGCTGTTTTTATGAGACACTTTTGCCAGCAGGTATTTTACGGCGGTACTTTTACCTACCCGGCGCATACCGGTGATCACTGTAACCTGTCTTTTGGACAGGTGTTCTGCTAATTCTTTATAGATAGAACGTTCAAACATAATTAGCGATCACAAACTGACTATAAAGCTACAAAAATTAACTTATAAATCAAATAGTATAACTTTTTGAATAACTTTAAATCAAAAAGTTATACTATTTGCAATTCTATGAGGAAAACAAAAATAGCTCCTCAACCATTCATCCCCCCGATTCCCCATTTGTGTAACACCTCAAAATAAAGCTAACAATTGTTAGTTAATTTAAAAAAGATTTCCTTACTTCGTATAACGTTTAGAAGAATAAAAAATTTCAGGCCGTGTACCAGATCCAATCATTGACAGATACGCATTCTGTGGCGTTTAACGAAAATAAAAATGCTTACCGGCAGTTGCTGGAACAGTATCATCGCCGCCTGAAGGGCGTGCTGCATGATGACGCCCAGCCAGCCGTTCAAAAACATAAGCAAAGGGGAAAGCTGCTGGCGCGGGAGCGGGTAGACAACCTGTTGGATCCGAATACCCCGTTCCTGGAACTTTCGCCGCTTGCTGCCTTCGACATGTATGACAATCAATTTCCTTCAGCAGGGATCATCACCGGCATCGGCGTTGTACACGGCCAAATGGTAATGATCATTGCCAATGATGCTACCGTAAAAGGCGGCACCTATATGGAACTTACAATAAAAAAACACGTACGGGCCCAGGAAATCGCGCTGGAGAACCAGCTCCCCTGTATCTATATGGTCGACTCCGGCGGTGCCTTCCTGCCGGAGCAGGACAAAGTGTTTCCGGACCGCTATGATTTTGGCCGCTTCTTTTATAACCAGGCCCGGATGTCGGCTGCCGGTATCCCGCAGATCGCGATCGTAATGGGATCCTGTACCGCAGGCGGGGCCTATGTTCCGGCCATGAGCGATGAAACGATCATTGTACGGAACCAGGGCACTATTTTCATTGGCGGACCTCCCCTCGTAAAGGCAGCCACCGGAGAAGAAGTGACCGCCGAGGAATTGGGCGGTGCGGTGGTACACACTTCAATTTCGGGCGTGGCAGACCATATTGCGGAGAATGACCAGCATGCGCTGGTCATCTGCAGGAACATCATACAGACCTTTAAACAACCGGACCCCCAGCCACTGGAACGGGTTGACCCGGAAGAACCGCTGTATGACCCGCAGGAGCTTTACGGACTGATACCGACGGATCTGAAGAAGGCTGTGGACGCCAAAGAGATCATCGCACGATTGGTGGATGGCAGCCGCTTCCATGAATTCAAAGCGGCTTATGCCCCTACCCTGGTCACCGGCTTTGCACATCTCATGGGGTACCCGGTGGGCATCATTGCCAACAATGGCGTGCTGTTCGGAACATCTGCTTTAAAAGGTGCGCATTTTGTAGAACTGTGCACGGCCCGGCAAACACCCATTTTATTTTTACAGAATATTACCGGCTTTATCGTAGGTAAGGAATACGAGCACAAAGGCATCGCCCGTGATGGCGCCAAGATGGTGCACGCCGTAGCCAATGCCAATGTGCCCAAATTCACCGTGATCTTTGGCGGCTCTTTTGGTGCAGGCAACTATGCCATGTGCGGCCGCGCCTATGATCCCCGTTTTTTATTTATGTGGCCGCATTCCAAAATATCCGTAATGGGCGGCGAGCAGGCCGCAGGCGTACTGACCACAGTAAAAGAAGAACAGCAAAAGGCAGCAGGCAAGGAATTTCCGGAAGCAACAAAAGAGGCCCTGCGTCAGTCGATCTTAAAAAAATATGAAACAGAGGGCTCCGCCTATTACAGTACGGCCCGGTTATGGGACGACGGTATCATTGACCCCGCCGAAACCCGGAAGATCATTGCATTGGGCATTGCCATCTCATTAAATAAAAAATGGGACGAAACAAAAAACGGCGTGTTCCGGATGTAAACAGCTTATAGTTCATAGCTGATGGTTCATGGCAACTACATAAATGATGACCCATTAACCATAAACGATCCATTTCTCACTATAAAATTTTTCACTATTGCATTATGTACACGACTATCGAAACAGAACAGCATTACCACATCGCCACTGTCTGGCTGAACCGGCCGGATGTTCGGAATGCATTCAACGACACTATGATCGCGGAACTGATCCATGCATTTGAAACCCTGGGCAGCGATGAAGTTGTGCGTGTGATCACCCTGCGGGGACGCGGAAAAGTGTTTTGCGCCGGCGCCGATCTGAAATGGATGAAAGCCACTGCAACATCCGGCTATAAAGAAAGCCTGGAAGAGAACCGGCAGCTGGCACAATGCTTCCAGACCGTCTATAATACCCCCAAACCCACGATCGCCGTGGTACATGGAGCCGCAATGGGCGGTGCAAATGGCTTAATCGCTGCCTGCGACTTCGCTTATGCGGGCAATGATACCCTGTTTGCATTTTCTGAAGTGCGACTGGGATTGGTGCCGGCAACCATTGCGCCCTATATTCTGAAAAGAATCGGGGTAGCAAAAGCAAAAGAGCTCATCCTTACGGGACGGCAATTCCATGCAAAGGAAGCTGCGCAGGCAGGGCTTATCAACCAGGTATTACAGGAAATGGACCTGGAAAGCAAGGTAGCCGAGCTCATACAGGAACTACTGCAGGCGGGTCCTGAATCCATTGCTGCATGTAAGCAGTTATTGCATTATCTGTCAGCAAAAGAGCTGGAAGCCTCCGTTCCATACACCATTGAAGCCATCGCCAGGGCCCGCAGCTCTGCCGAAGGCCAGGAAGGCATGCAGGCCTTTTTTGAAAAACGGAAACCCGACTGGATCCGGTAACATGCTACGGCCCGCTGCAAACTTCTAACTATAAAACTTCTCACCTTTCACTCAATGAATAAGATCCTCATAGCAAACCGTGGCGAAATAGCGGTACGTATTATCCGCACTGCAAAAAAAATGCGGATCAACACTGTATTGGTCTATGCCCCCCAGGATGCCGGTGCGGCCTATCTTCATGAAGCAGACGAAACGGTATTACTGGAGGGACAATCGCTGGGAGAAACCTACCTGAACAGCCGCAATATCATCGCCGCTGCCAAAGCGGTACATGCAGATGCCATTCACCCGGGCTACGGGTTCCTTTCTGAAAATGCCGCATTTGCTGAAGCCTGCAGAAAGGAGGGCATTATTTTTATCGGTCCCACACCGGAGGCCATGGAAGCCATGGGGGATAAGATAGCGGCCCGCCGGACGGCCCAGACTGCCGGAGTACCGGTTACACCGGGTATTACCGGCACTGTACCCGAATTGCTGGCACAATACGCGTCCGTTGGCTTTCCACTGCTGATAAAGGCCGCTGCCGGCGGAGGCGGCAAAGGGATGCGCGTGGTGCAGCAGGAAACCGAATTAAAAGAGGCCCTGGAAGCAACGGCCCGTGAGGCAAAAAATTATTTTGGCGATGATACGGTTTATATTGAAAAATATATTGAGGCGCCCAGGCATGTGGAAGTACAGGTGCTCGGCGATCAGCAGGGCCATATCATTCACCTGTTTGAGCGCGAATGCTCCCTGCAACGACGCCATCAGAAGATCATCGAAGAAGCGCCCTCTCCTACTTTAACACCCGAAGTAAGGGACCGGATCTGCCATGCCGCGGTACAGCTGGCCGCAGCGATCGGTTACCAAAGTGCCGGAACGCTCGAATTCCTGGTAGGCCCTGATCTTAGTTTCTATTTTCTTGAAATGAATACCCGCATACAGGTAGAGCACCCGGTTACCGAACTCACCACCGGTATCGACATCGTGGAACAGCAGATCCGCATCGCCCGGGGAGAACCGCTGGACATCCGCCAAAAGGACATCCGCCAAAGGGGGCATGCTATTGAATGCCGTATTTATGCCGAAGATCCCGAACAACAGTTCTTACCGGCCCCCGGCCTCCTGCGCTTTTACAAAGAACCTTATGGCGAGCACATCCGCATCGACAGTATGCTGCTGCAACACGGCTCCCTAGTGACGGGAGATTTTGATCCGATGATCGCAAAACTCATTACCTGGGGCACAGACCGGGAGGCAGCACGCAAAAAAATGGCAGAGGCCCTTCAGCAATATTTTATATATGGCATTAAAAACAATATAGCCTTCCTGTCGGGGCTCCTTCATCACCCGGATTTTATTAAAAACAGGATCTCCACAAAATACATCGACATCCATCTCGCCGGTCTGCTACAACAGTTCGAAGATCGGAAAAAAAAGGAGCACATACAGATTCCTTTGACCGCTGCATTGGTATTCAGCCTGCTGCACAAAGCGGGCAATGCATCATCCATCTGGGAAACCATCGGTTACTGGCGGCGGGTTCCACAGCTTATACTGGATGTGGAGGGTAAGGATATTGTGGTAGTGATTCACCGGCAGACGCACTCTTCAGTCGATTTTGAATATCAAACAGTATCCGGCAGTGCAACGCTTGCGGCTACAGGAGCGCAGCAATTCAATCTTATACTGGATCAGCAATCATATCCGGTACACATTTTTGAAAGGGCGCCGGGTATATTCATCATACGTTACAACGGATTTGACTATACCGTAAAACGCAATGATATCTTGCATATAGCGGCAAACAGGTTGCCTCCTCCATCTGTCAGCTCCGCAACAGCCGGAAATATTTGTGCGCCCATGCCGGGCAAGGTGATAAAAATAGCTGTAGCCCCCGGAACCGCAGTGCACGCCGGGGATCTGCTATTAATTGTAGAAGCTATGAAAATGGAAAATAATATCCTGAGTCCGAAAGACGGAACAGTAACAGCAATAGATGTAGCCGAAGGCGATAAGGTAGACACAACGACCACATTGATTCACATAGAGGATGCGAATTCGCTGGTTCGTGAGGACACGAACCAGGGCACAAAATAATAACTTAAGCTAAAGCCACGGTTCGTGTCCTCACGAACCGCAATAGAAATACTTTCATCATGGAAGAACAGATCTTAAAAACACAACGGAAAAGCCACATAGAAATCGGAGAAATTTTCTTTTGGACGGCAACCATCCACAACTGGCAACGGTTGCTGGAACAAGACGCTTATAAACATATAATCATCAACCCCTTGCAACATTTATCAGACGCCGGAAAAATCGATGTTTTTGCTTTTATAATCATGCCGAATCATATTCATTTAATCTGGAGGACCAATGCGCTAAATGGCAAGGAAACGGCACAGGGTTCCTTTCTAAAATTTACGGCACACGAATTTAAAAAGCGAATTCCAACAGAACAGAAAAATCATCTTTCTTCCTATAAAGTATCTGCAATCAATAAACAGTATGAATTCTGGCAACGGGATCCTTTAGCCATTCATCTATATACAAAAAATGTAGCTTATCAAAAACTGGATTACATTCATTGCAATCCATGTACAGAACGCTGGAAACTGGTAGCAGACCCCTGTGATTACGTGTATTCCTCCGCAGGTTTCTATGAGAAGAACGAAAACCGGTTTGCATTTTTAAAGGATTTACGTGAAGAATTTGGTTAGACACATCTTCTGGTTCGTGAGGACACGAACCAGGGCGCAGAATGATATGAAGATACGAACTAAAGCCGCGGCTCGCGTCCTCGCGAACCGCAACAAAACCAAAAAAGATACATTATAATATGGACTACACATTAAGCGAAGAGCACAAGGCGATCCGGAATATGGTGCGGTCTTTCGCGGAAAAAAACATCAAACCCCAGGCACAGGAACTGGATGAGCGGGAAAAATTTTCACCGGAGCTTACCCGGCAGATGGGCGAGCTGGGCCTGATGGGCATTTACCTTCCCGAAAAATACGGGGGAGCAGGTATGGATTACCTGGCATATATCATTGCTGTGGAAGAAATAGCGCGGGTAGACGGATCACAGGCAGCCACCCTGGCGGCACATAACTCCCTGGGCATTGGTCCCATTTACAACTATGGCACAGAGGAACAAAAACTGCAATACCTGCCGCAGCTTTGCACAGGCACAGCCCTATGGTCGTTCGGATTAACAGAACCCGGCGCCGGAAGCGACTCCCGGGCATCAAAGACCACAGCAAAAACGGACGGCGATCATTGGGTGATCAACGGCAACAAGATCTTTATCACCAATGGTTCCGTTTCACTGAACCGGGGTACTACTGTACAGGCTGTAACCAATGAAGTAAACGGCAAAAAAGAATTCACCACGATCATTGTTGACCGGGATACGCTGGGCTTCTCGCAACAAGCCATGCATGGAAAAATGATGTGGCGTGCCAGCGATACCGCCCAATTATTCTTCGACGATTGCCGCGTACCAAAATCGCATACCCTTGGACCGGTTGGGGAAGGATCAAAGATTATGTTGCGTACACTGGATGCAGGCCGGCTGAGTATTGCCGCCATGGGACTGGGCTGCGCACAGGGCGCTTTTGAAATGGCATTGAGTTACGCACAGGAACGCCGCCAATTTGGTAATTCGATCGCGTCCTTTCAGATCAACCAGTTCAAACTGGCCGATATGGCCCTGAAAATAGAACTGGCGCGTACGTTTTTATATAAGGCCTGCTGGCTGAAAGATACCCATCAGCCTTTTACAAAAGAAGCCGCCATGGCCAAGCTTTATTGCTCGGAGATCGCCAGGGAAGTAGCCGATGCTGCCGTACAGCTTCACGGGGGTTATGGCCTGATGAAGGAATACAATATCGAACGTTTTTATCGTGATCAACGGCTCTTACAAATCGGAGAAGGTACATCAGAGATCCAACGGATCGTGATCGCAAAGCAGTTGGGGTTGTAGTTCATGGTCGAATCGTTCATAGCGGATAGCTTTTACTATAGACTGCAGCCTTGAAGTGCATGGATATACTCGAAAAAAACAAATACAATAACCTAAATTCATATGGCATTCCGTTTTGAAGCATTAAATGTCTGGCAGAAGGCGGTCGATACATCCAATGAGATTGATCCTATAACGAAGCGCTTTCCCGTTGAGGAAAGATATAGCCTGTCTTCCCAGCTCAAAAAAGCAGCTGACGCTGTTGTGCTGAACATCGTCGAAGGCGCTACAGGGCAAACTGTTCCGGTATTTAAGCAATTCTTAAATATCGCCTTGCGCCCGGCCATAGAAGTAGTGGCCGGGTTGTTTTTAGCAAAAAAGGGCAACTATATCCCAGAAGATTTGTTTAAAAAATTATACGAAGAATATGAGTTATTGAGCAAAATGATTACCAGGCTCCGTAATGCTTTATAAATATATCGGACAGCGATTTACCATGAACGATGATCAATTAACTATTCACTATACGTTATGATCCATGAACTTAAAATAACCGAATGCCCCCGCGATGCACAGCAGGGACTTCCCTACATCATTCCGCCGGAGAAACGGGCGGCCTATATCAATGAACTGATGCAGGTTGGATTTGAGGTGATCGATTTCGGGAGTTTTGTGTCGCCCAAAGCAGTGCCGCAAATGGCGGACTCCGCAAAAGTGCTGGAGGGCATCAACAAAGAAGGTTCGGCTACCAGGTTGCTGGCCATTATCGGGAACGAAAGGGGTGCAACAGAAGCCGCCGCCCAGCCCAAAGTGGATATTTTAGGATTTCCCTACTCCATCTCCAATACCTTCCTGGAACGGAATATTCATTCCGATTCCTCCAAAGCGCTGCATGTGCTTGATGCAATCACCGGTATTGCCCGGGACACCGGCAAGCAGCTCCGCGTGTATATCAGCATGGCCTTCGGCAATCCCTACGGGGACGAATGGTCAGCATTCATCGTACAGGACGCCGTTTATTTACTGGCAGGGAAGGGTGTTCAAACCATCACGCTGTCCGATACCACCGGATTGGGCACACCGGAAATCATTTACAAACTTTTTAAAACCCTGATCCCCCGTTTTCCGGGTGTGGAACTGGGTCTCCACCTTCATACCCTTCCGGGGCAGGCGATGGAAAAAATCGACGCCGCCTGGAAAGCCGGTTGCCGTAGTTTTGATGGTGTGATCAACGGGTTGGGCGGCTGCCCGCTTACCGGTTATGAACTATTGGGCAATGTAAACACCCTTTCATTACTGCAATATTGCCGTGATCATAAGATCGCATCCGGGCTGGACGAGGCCCGTATCCGGAAGATCGCCGCGGCCTATCCCGGTTTTAACCTGTTGAAATCTTAAACAGGATGATGTAACTTACATAAAAACCACGGCTATGAAATGGCTATCTGTTATCCTTCTCAGTTGTTTCTACTGTTTTTCACAGGCACAGGAAAACAGCATACCGAATACTGAGATGTTGCATCAGCAACGGATCGAAACCAACCGGAAAGGCATGTGGGTATTATCCGGATGGGGCCTGGCTAATATGGGTAGTGGTATCATTGGAGCGCTCAATACAACCAACACGGAAGTAAAAGCCTTTCACACCATGAATGCCTTATGGGGCGTGGTCAATACCGGCATTGGTGTTTTAGGGCTGATGCGCGCGAAAAGAGAAAAGAGCCTGTCCTTTTCAGACGCCGATAAGTACCGGGCTTACAAAAATGTAAAAAAACTTTACCTTATCAATGGCGGACTTGATGTGCTGTATATGGGCACGGGGGCGTTCTTAAAAGCGCGGGCGGACAATGCAAAAAACCCGGCCAGGAACAGGGGCTACGGAAATTCATTGATCGTTCAGGGTGCAGGATTGTTGCTGTATGATATTACCATGTACCTGAGCCATCAAAAACAAAACCGCTACTGGAAGAAGGCCGTGCAGGAATTGGCAGTCACAGAAAACGGCATCGGTATGGTCTATCATTTTTAAGACCCCGTTCGAAGAACAGAAACGACAAAGACGCAAAGGGAGGAACACCAAAATCAGCTTAACAGCATCTGAAGGCCCAGTGCCTCAGTGGCAAAACAAATAATATGAACAAAGTTGTAAAAAATGCGCAGGAGGCGATCGCTGGTATCAAAAGCGGTATGACGCTGATGGTGGGAGGCTTCGGGCTTTGCGGCATCCCTGAAAACTGCATTAAGGCAATCACGGAAACGGATCTCAGCGCACTCACCTGCATTTCCAACAATGCAGGTGTAGATAACTTCGGACTTGGCCTCCTGCTTCAGAAAAAACAGATCCGGAAAATGATCTCCTCTTATGTTGGTGAGAACGCCGAATTTGAGCGGCAGCTCCTACAGGGAGAACTGGAAGTGGAACTGATTCCCCAGGGTACCCTTGCCGAACGTTGCCGGGCAGGCGGAGCAGGTATCCCTGCCTTTTATGTTCCCGCGGGATATGGTACCGAAGTTGCGGCCGGCAAGGAGGTGCGGGATTTTAATGGCAAGCCTCATTTACTGGAATACGCCTTAACGGCCGATTTTGCCATTGTAAAAGCCTGGAAGGGCGATACCCATGGCAACCTTATTTACAAAGAAACAGCAGGCAATTTCAACCATCCGATGGCCACCGCGGGAAGGATCACCATTGCGGAAGTGGAAGAACTGGTACCGGCAGGGCAGCTGAACCCGATGCAGATCCACACGCCGGGTGTATATATAAAACGCATCTTCCAGGGCACGCATTATGAAAAAAGGATTGAGCAATTAACGGAAAGCTAGTAGAGAATAGCAAGTAGCCAGTAGGAATTATTCTAAACTTAAATATAAATAGCATGTTAGAACTGTCGCACAAAAAACTACAGGTATATCAATTTGCTTTACAATTAGTAAAAGAAATCGATCTACACACCCAGGCTTATCCTAAAGAAGAACAATTTGTTTTAGTTAGTCAGCTTCGCAGAGCTGCTATTTCTGTTTGTAGTAATCTCGCTGAAGGAGCTGCAAGAAACTCAAAAGTTGAAAAGAAAAGATTTTATGAAATCTCCCGAAGTTCATTAGTAGAAGTTGATACACAAATAGAAACATCACTAATTCTTGAATACTTAAAAAAAGATAAAATTTTAAAACTTGAAGAATATCTTGAATCGATATTCAGAATGTTAAGTAACATAATTGCAAATTTAGAATCGGGAAGCAAGAAATAGAGAAGGAAAATAGCAAGCCGTATAATCCCATTCGTTACTTGCTGTTCTCCTGCCAACCACTCCCCACTAGCTACTAATCACTGGCCACGCTCTATTTCCTACTCGTTAAAAAAACAAAAAAAATGAGCCTTACAAAACAACAAATAGCACAACGCATTGCGCAGGAGTTAAAAGACGGGTACTATGTAAACCTGGGTATCGGTATTCCCACCCTGGTAGCCAATTATATTCCCGAAGGCATAGAAGTGGTACTGCAATCGGAGAATGGTATGTTGGGTATGGGGCCCTTCCCTAAAAAAGGCATGGCTGATCCGGACCTGATCAATGCCGGCAAGCAAACAGTCACCCTGCTGCCCGGCGGCGTGTATTTTGATTCCGCCACGAGCTTTGCCATGATCCGCGGGGGCCATATCGATCTTACGGTGCTGGGGGCTTTTGAAGTAAGCGATACCGGCGATATCGCCAGCTGGAAGATCCCGGGCAAAATGGTAAAAGGCATGGGCGGGGCGATGGACCTGGTAGCTGCGGCCAAAAATATCATTGTGGCGATGCAACACACGAGTAAGGATGGGCAATCCAAGCTATTAAAACAATGTACCCTGCCCCTTACAGGCGTAAAATGCATTAAAAAAATTGTAAGCGATCTGGCCGTACTCGAAATTACTGATGAAGGCTTTGTGCTGCTTGAACGCGCTCCCGGCGTATCTGTGGAGGATATAAAAAAAGCGACCGAAGGGCGGCTGGTCGTAAAAGGAGATGTCCCCGAAATAAAACTGGGGTAACCCGGCACAGCATCTCATTATTCGCAGCAATCCTTCGCGGAAGCTGCAGCAAATAGCATCAGCCTTCAACAGATCCTGATCGCTGTTTACCGCATCTAGGCCTCCTGCCAGCCTCCCTTTCTTTTGGCAATCTCAATAAGCCGCAGGCCTTCTTCCGTCATTTTTCCTTCGGATATCAGACGCTTTGCCCGCTCTATATTGGGCTGGCTCCAGCTGCTTTTACGGGAATTACGCGGTGAAAATGTGAGGTAGTAACTGCCGGCATCCCGTTTTTTGCACAAACTGTCGATCCACCCAAAACAAAGCGCCTCTTCCGTTGCCGCAATACGGTCTACTGATTGCATGCTACTCCCTTTATGAAAAAGGATCAGCCACACTGGTTCCTGTTTACCCGCATTTTTTTGCAGCCAGCTTCGCCATTGGCGGCGGTTTTTGGCATATACCGCTACTTTACCATCTTTTGTTTCCATCGTTAAAGGGTTTTATTATCTTTCATTATAGCTTTTGTGTCTTCTTTACTGCTTATCATTTTAAAAACCGAACCAAAGGGATCTACAACCAATGCCGTTTCAAAATATCCTCTGCCCTCGCTGTGGTCCGCAGGAGATTGCAGTGCCTTGCGATCCTGTATCAGCAACCGGTACAGGGCTTGCTGCAGATCATCTACCTGCCATCGGGTTATTGTTGTCATATCATCAGGATTTAGAGCCTGTTTAAAATTCATTCAATGGCTTTATTATGGCTGTTTTGGGCTGCAACTGCGTTAAACTTTTCGCCATAGTGGCCTACTATGCCTGCAAAATTTTCCTTGTTTCGCTCCAAAATAGCTTCATAATAAATTCCATCAATAAAATTTAAACAGGCTCTTAATTGCTTTAACGATACAAAGCTACTTTGATGTAGTGACAGCTTTATGTCAGCAGGAAAAAAGGGATTCGGATTTTATTTTTAGCAGATGAACGCCGCCCGTAGCGCCGCATCAGTTACCAGAAAGAACCGGCCCGAAAAATCTCCGGTTTTCCCCGAAACCGGCAACGGCCCATTCCGGTATTACCGGCCTGTGCTTTTCGCCCGGCAGCCCTGCATTCCGGGAAAACGGATCCAATACCGGTTTTATTGCAACACGGGCACTATCCGGGCTTTTTGCTGCAGCATGTGGATTATGTTTTAAGAACCGCAACAACCGTGTGCTATCCTTCGTCAGTTTGGTCCATTGCTCCGCTCTTACAGAATCCGTTTTATATTGCAGCCTGTCAAAATACCAGGGCACCAGGTTGGCATGGGAAATCCGCTCCAGGTCGGCCCTGCTTTTACTGGTCAAACTGTCCAGCAGGTATTGCTCCATCAAAATACGCGCAATGGGTCCGGCCCAGGTACTCCCATAGCCGGCATTTTCCACAACTACTGCAATAGCGATCCTGGGATGGTCCTTGGGTGCAAAGCAGATAAACATCGAATTATCTTCCAGTTCTATACGTTTTCCATCCAGCACGGTTGCATTTTCTGCGGTACCTGTTTTGGCACATACATCAATACCCGGAATAGCGGCCACCTTGGCAGTGCCCTGCGTTACCACATCGTTCATCCCATTGATAATGGCATCGTAGGCGGCTGCAGAAATATGCGTTAACGTTTCCTGCCGTTGCCGGTATTTATGCAGAGCCTGTGCATCGGCAGGCGTTTCGCCTTCAATACTGTCTACAAAATGAGGAATGTAATAATACCCCCTGTTTGCAATAATGCATGCTGCATTAGCCAGCTGCAGGGGTGTTGCCAGCATCTTATCCTGCCCCATTCCAAGGGCAAGATTGGTACAGGAGGTCCAGTGTTCATTATATGCTTCATCGTAAACCGCCACCGTGGGTATTTTGCCTTTATCTTCGGCCGGCAGGTCAACGCCCAAACGCACACCCAGGCCCAGCCGGTGCATATACTCTTCCCATTTTTCATAGCCCCGTTTTACATCACCATACTTTGGATTATCAACGGTAAGGCGGTAGGCATTCATGAAAAAAGCGTTGCAGGAATGGGCAATGGCCAGGCGCAGGTTATCTGCATGTCCGGCCCAGGACTCCAGGCAGCCCACCCTTCTGCCGCAGGCATAATAACCACCCCGGCATGGATAAGCTGAGGCCGGCGTGATCACTCCTTCACTTAGTGCCACCAGCCCTCCCAGCGGTTTAAAGGTAGAACCCGGCGGATACCGTCCCTTGATGCCCCTGTTCAATAAAGGTCCTCTCACGTTCAACGCCATTTTTGCATAGTTGGCATTTTTTTGAGCCCCCGTAAGATCGTTGGGATTGAAGACAGGGCCTGATGTCATTGCAAGGATGCCCCCGTTTTGGGGGTCCAGGGCAACCACGGCCCCTACTTTGTTGGTCATTAATTTTTCAGCCAGCACCTGCAGGTCTACATCCAGGCTGGTTTTTAGTCCCCTTCCCGCTATGGCGGTGGTATCAAAGCTCCCGTTCTCATAATGCCCTACCAGGCGGTTCTTATTGTCTTTGATCATATACTGTACGCCGCGCCGTCCCATCAGTACTCCTTCGTAGTGATACTCCAATCCATTCTTTCCCATATAATCGCCCGGCCGGTAAAAATCTCCGGAACGTTCCATATCGTTTGCATCCACCTCCCCGATATAACCGAGGAAATGTGCTCCCACATTGTACGGATAAGTGCGCACCGGCCGCTGCTGCAAGGCAAAACCGGGAAAGCGCCAGCTGTTCTCTTCAAAACGTGCCTGCACCTCCGGTTTCAGCAATGATTGAAATACGGAAGGCCGCATACGGGAGTTTTTTATAATAGCGTTTACAATGCGGGTCCTGAACACCGCACTATCGATCCCCATAAGACTACAGAAGGCTGCCGTATCCAGGTGCTTCACTTCGGCAGGGGTCACCACCAGGTCAAACATGATGGTGTTATTCAAAACAGCCCTCCCCTTCCGGTCATAAATGATACCCCGCTCCGGGTAAATGACCTTTTGAAAAACGGCATTATCCTTTGCCAGCGCCAGGTATTTCCGGTTCACTAACTGCAGGTTGGCCAGCTGGGCAACAATAAGGGCAAATACACATAAAATGACCAGCTTCACCACATAGCCTCTCGACTTATTAAATACGGGCATACAACTGTTTTAGCGCTTTTGTTTTTTTTTAAGGCTCCGGTACGGGTTTCATTGTTCCTGTTTCTGCAAAGCGGGTATGCCAGCCCAGGGCTTCTTCCAGTAAATGCGGTGTATGGCCACCCCGTTTGCAGGCCCGGTCAAAATAGGACTGCAGCAGTTCCCTATAATCCGGATGTACACAATGATCGATGATGGTCTGTGCCCGCTCCCTGGGCGCCAGCCCCCGCAGATCGGCAATACCGATCTCTGTAACCAGGATATCCACATCATGTTCTGTATGATCTACATGCGATACCATGGGAACAATATGGGAAATGGTATCGGATTTTGATGCGGCCTGTGTTACAAAGATGCTGAGATAGGCATTGCGTGCAAAATCGCCGGAACCGCCAATACCATTCATGATCTGTGTGCCGCCGATATGGGTAGAGTTTACATTGCCATAAAGGTCAAATTCGATAGCGGTGTTAATGGCAATAACACCCAGCCGGCGGATAAGGCCCGGCGTGTTGGAAATATTCTGTGGTCTTAAAACAAATTTTTCCTTGTACTGCTGCAGGTTTTCAAATAACCGCTTGTGCCATACTTCCGATACAGCCAGGGAGGAGGCGGAGGCAAAGGAAAGAATGCCGGCGTCAATCAGCTCAAAAGTACTGTCCTGTAATACCTCGGAGAACATCGTCAGGTCATAAAAATTGCTCTGCCGGAATTCCGCCAATACCGCATTGGCCACCCTGCCGATACCGGCCTGCAAGGGCAATAGGCGATCGGTAAGGTGCCCAAGGCGCACTTCGGCCTCAAAGAACCGGAGAATATGTGCGGCCATGGCGGCCGTTTTTTCATCCGGCGGGGCGATGTCTGCCGGGCTGTCCGGTATATCGGTAAATACGATTGCTGCTATTTTATCCGGATCTACCGGGATGGATTTACGCCCGATCTTATTCCAGGGCGCTACAATGGGGATCACATTGCGGTGCGGGTAATCTTCTGCCTGGTATATATCATGGATCCCGTATACGTCCATGGGTATGCTGGTATTGATCTCTATGATCACCTGCCGGGCAAAAGCCGCAAAGGTTACGGAATTGCCTACCGAAGTAGTGGGTACCAGGCTGCCATCCCGCTCAATAAAGGCCACTTCGATCACGGCAATATCCAGCGGACCGATGATCCTGTTATGGATCTGCTCTGCGCTTTCGCTCAGGTGCTGGTCGACGAACAGGACCTCTCCCTGGTTGATCTTATCCCTTAAAATCTTATCCACCTGGAAGGGCATGCGTTTTTTTAACGCATGAGCGGCAGCCAGCTTTCCATCCGTACCATGCCCCAGCGATGCACCCGTGATCAGGCTAATCTTTAAGGGTTCCTTTTGCGCACGTTCGGCCAGGGCCGGTAAAATCACCTTGCTGTCGCCGGCCTTGGTAAAGCCGCTGGCGCCAACGGTCATACCATCTTTAAACAGTTTTACCGCTTCCTCAACGGTGGTTATCTTGTTTTTTAGCCGCTCCAGGCGAACCCGTTCGTTAAACATGCTGCAGGTTTTAAGAATGATTGATTTTTACAAAATGCGAAATTACGAACCGGTTGTTATTGAGCACTGATGAAGATCAGTATGCTGTATAATTTTTTTCAGCACACTATTCATGGCCACTGATACACAGAAACGCTGATTTTTTCATGCTCATTTCCCGGCATCCACTACAATGGGGAATCAGGAACAGGAGCCGAAGTCATCTGTGCTTCAGCGGCAATAAAAAAAAGCCACCCGTAAAACAGGTGGCGGTATTAAATAATAACAACTAAAAACCTAATTCTGCGCAGCCAGGCTCCTGAAATCGACGCTAACCAGTTTGCTTACCCCCGGTTCCTGCATGGTTACCCCGTAGATCACATCCACCGTGCTCATGGTGGTTTTGTTGTGCGTTACAATAATGAACTGCGAGTTCTGGCTGAACTGCCGGATCATATTGGTGAATTTACCCACGTTGGCATCATCCAGGGGCGCATCTACCTCATCCAGGATACAGAATGGTGCCGGCTTGATCAGGTAGATGGCAAATAACAGTGCGGTTGCGGTTAAGGTACGCTCCCCGCCACTTAGCTGCGTTAATGAAGTAGGACGTTTTCCTTTGGGCTTGGCCACTACATCAATCCCTGTATCTGCAAGGTTTTCCGGGTTTTCCAGTACGAGATCACACTGATCATCTTCGGTGAAGAGTGATTTAAATACTTTCTGAAAATTCTCCCGTACCTGGTTAAAAGTGTCCAGGAATTTCTGGTTGGCGGTCGTTTCTACTTCTTCGATGGTCTTCAGGAGACTTTCCTTGGCATTTACCAGGTCGCTCTTCTGCTCTACAATAAATTCATAGCGCTTCTTCATTTCGGTAAATGCCTCTATGGCTGTGGGGTTCACCTCTCCGAGGTTCTCCAGGCGCTTCTTCATCCGGTCTGCCTTTTCCTGCAGTTCTTCCGTGGCAATCTCCGTATTCCGGGGATCGTCCAGGATGTCTTCGATCTGGATCTTAAACTCTACGTTCAGGCGCTCGCGCGTACCGGCCAGCTGCAGTTTCAGCTCGTTCAATTTATCCTTAATGGCTGCCAGCAGGTGCTCTACCTGCTCTTTTTCCCGGATCTTGTGCCGCAGCTCGCTTTCTTTTTCGTTCAGCACATTCCGCATATTGTAATACGACTGGTCCGCTTCATTCAGCATTTGCTGATCCTGCTCACGGCTGCGGACGAGGTTCAGCAGGGTATCCTCAATTTCTCTGAGCGTATTTTCCGAACTAACGATCTCCCCGCCGGTATCGGAAAGCTGCACGGTGCTTTGTTCAATCTGGCGTTTTAATTCGCCCAGCTGATTGGTTTTAAAATTCAGCTCCTGCTTTAGCGCATTCACCTTGCTTTGCTGGCGGGTTACATTCAGGTTAAACTCGTTAAACTGCGCTGTTGCCTCCTGGTAACCGCCTTCGGTCTGCTTAAAGGTATCTTCTGCCTCTGCAAGCTTGTTGGCGTTCTGCTGTAATATTTCTGTAAACTCCGCCAGCGATGCACGAACGCCGGAGATGGAGCTTTGTGTATTTTGCAATTGTTCTGCAAGTTCTTCCAGCCGGTTCTTTGCCGTGCCCTGCTGGCTTTGCAGGTTCTCGGAGCGGTTCTGCAGCGCAAATACGGCATTGGTCAGCTCCTGGATCTCTTTCTGCGTTTCTTTGATAGCGTTTTCCCGCAGGTCTTCATTAAAGGCGATCACTTCGTTGTGCCGCGCCTGTATCTGAGCCCGCAGATCCTGTACAATCGCATCCTGTGCTGCAATATCGTCCTGCAGTTTTTCAAGATTTTTTACCCGGCCGATCTTCTTCCCCTCAATCAGTCCCACACTACCGCCGGTAAGGGTAAACTTTCCTTTTACAAACCTGCCCTGTTTTTCGATCACCACGGAGCCGTTGCTGTTTTCCAGTGCATCTACTCCTTCCGCAATAAATACATTCCCCAGCAGGTGTTCTGCCAGTTTACGGTATTTCGCCTCCACCTCAATCACTTCCAGCGCCGGAATGGCCCCCTGCAAACGATGCCCGCTGCTATTGTCCGCTTCCCCGATCTTATTCAGCAAAAAGAAATTGGCCTTTCCTTTCTTCTGATCACTCAGCAAATGTACGGCCTGCAGCCCCTGCTGCAAATCTTGCACCACGTAATAGTTGAGGTAGGGCTCCAGCACATTTTCCAGCGCCGTGCGGTACTCTTCTTTTACATAAAGGATATCGGAGAGAATGGGTGCATTGGTATTCCAGTCCTTATTATTGTGCAGGAACTTTACGCTTTCCGGGTAACCTTCCATGGAATCGATCATGCTTTTAAGCAGGTCGTGCTCGTTACGTTTGGCGTCCAGCACGCGGTTTTCATCCGCCAGCCGGTTACGCAATTCTTCCACGATACCCTGGGTCTGCAGGATCTGTTCTTTTGTATGATCATGATGCGCCTGCAACTGCTCCAGCGAGGCATTCCGCTCCTCCAGTTCCCGCTCCTTCAGCTGATGATCGGCCTGTACTTTCTGGACAAGTTCCTCCCGCTGTGCTGACTCGTCCTCTATCTGGTGCATGGTCCGTTGCAGGTTCTGCACAGAGGTATCGGCCACCGCTACTTTTTTCTCGGCTTCAAACTGCTCCCGTTGTACCTGCTGGTACTCCATACGCAAACTGTCTACGCCATGGCGCTGCTCATCCAGGATATTACGCCGGCGGGTAACTTCATCCCTGAAGTTTTCCAGTTGTTCGGTAAGCCCTTCATGCGCTTTTTCCTCATCGCTTACCTGTTGCCGGGTAAAACCAATGCTTTCTTCGATCCCTTTCAGCTGGGCATCGGATTTTGAGAGGAATTCCTGCAGCCCGGTTTCCCGCTCTTTCAGGTATTGCAGTCGCTGCACGGCCAGGTTCTTATCACCCTCTGTGGTGCGTACCTGCTGTACCAGCTCATTATACGCCGCCTGCATGCTCTGCAGCGCCCGTTCTTTTTCGATAAACACGAGCTTCTCCTGCTCAATATGCGCTTCTGCAGTGGCAATTTCAGCCTCCAGTTTTACCGATTTATCGGTCTCTGCCTGCTGTTGCTCATTCAGTTCTTTATAGGTAAGGTTAAACCCTTCCAGCGCTGCTTTGGCCAGCTCAATGCTTACTTCGCGGTACTCTTTTTTGATCTCGTGGTATTTCTCTGCCTTTCTGGCCTGGCTTTCGAGGGCCTTCAGCTGGTTGTTGATCTCGAACAAGAGGTCCTCGATCCGGTTCAGGTCCTGCTCCGTAGCATCCAGCTTTTGCCGGGCTTCCTTTTTACGGGTCTTATAAATGGAAATACCGGCGGCCTGTTCCAGCATCCGGCGACGACTGTTGTCTTTATCCTTGATCAGGTCGTCCACCATGTCCAGCGCAATGATGGCATAAGAATCCGTGCTGACACCGGTGTCCATAAACAGGTTCTGGATATCCTTCAGGCGGCACTGCACATCATTCAGTCGGTATTCGCTTTCGCCGCTCTTATAAAATTTACGGGTAATGCGCACGGTGCTGAATTCTGTAGGCAGGAGGTTCTTCGTATTCTCAAAAGTAAGGCTTACTTCTGCCAGTCCACTTGCAGAACGGGTCTTGGAGCCGTTAAACACCAGCGAATCCAGGTTCTCGCTCCTGAGGGCGCTGATCTTCTGCTCCCCGATCACCCAGCGGATGCTGTCCACAATATTGGATTTTCCACAGCCATTCGGTCCCACAATGCCGGTAATATTGTCGTCGAAATTAACGACCGTCTTATCGGCAAAACTTTTAAATCCTTTTATTTCAAGACTTTTTAAACGCACAGTATTTTTCCATTTTAATGTACAGGCGAAAATAACGGTTCCGACCCCAATGCTGAAGCCTGTTTTTGCACACCAATGCGTGGAAAACACCCAAAAAATGTGGAAAAACCGTGGATAACATCAGATTTCCCCGCCAGCCCCCCGCCCCTGCTGCGTGAGCCCGCCGGGAGCCTGAGGGGGATAATTCCTGCGGGTACACCGTGTTGCTGCTCTGATAACACCCGGCGGGGCTTATTGTTTCCGGTTTTGGCTTCCGTTTTTCACCCCCGGTTCCCACCATCGTTCCCAGGGTTTGTCCAGCTGATCCAGGTCTACCTTTTCACCGATCTTCGGGGTAAGCAAAGGGAACTTCCCGGTCTCCGCTAATGCGGTTACCTGCTGCAGCGGTTCATACCAGGGATGCTGTGCCAGTTTGAATTTGGAATGATGCACGGGCAGCACCCGCTGCGCCTTCAGCTCCAGGGCCTCGGGCAAAATTTCCCGCGGCAGCGAATGGATATAGGGCCATTGCTGGTTGTATTGGCCACATTCCAGTATAGCGAGGTCAAAGGGACCCAGCAGCGCCCCTATTTCTTTAAAATGACTACCATAGCCGCTATCGCCTCCCAGGAATATTTTCAGCGCGGGTGTTTGCAACACAAAGGAGGTCCACAATGAAATATTCCTTGAAAACAAACGCCCGGAAAAATGCCGTGCCGGCGTTAAAGTAACGGTGCAGCCTTCTCCAAGATCCACCTGGTCGTACCAGTTCTTTTCAACCAGCTTTTCCCTGCTCCAGCCCCAATACTCAAAATGCCGGGCCACCCCCAGTCCACAGATCACCTTCTTTACCTTCGGCCTTAGCTGCTGCACGGTCCTGTAATCAAGATGATCCCAATGATCATGTGAAATAAACAACACATCGATATCCGGCATGGCTGCCGCCTGGTAATGATTGGTGCCGGGGAATGCCCTTACGGAGTTCCGGAACGGGGAAGCATACCCGCTGAATACGGGATCCACCAGGAACCGCTTACCTTCCAGCTGTAGGAAGTAGGAACTATGGCCAAACCATACCAGCACATTTTCTTCGGGTTTTAACCCCCGGAGGTCTGTATCAACAAAGGGAAGCGCATAAGCGGGAACGGTATCCGGCATTTTCTGAAAAAACTTCCAGAAGATCCGGACCATACTTGCTCCCTCGGCCAGCGCCGGGGTGGGCAGCAGGTTTTGAAACTGCCCGTTCTTATAGTTGGAAAGCTGAAGGAATGCGCTTTTCCGTTTACTGTCGGGGAACCGCCCCAGCTGCCTGATCAGATCCATCGCTTTTTGCAAAGATTGGAATTTCTGCGGTGCAAACCGCAAAGATCCTCCGTACTCCTGACAGCCTTAAAAAAAAAAATTGCATCAATCCGGAGACTGATGCAATTTCTACAATGCCTGATGGAATGCTTTAATCCCTTGTAACGGCAACGATCTTTGAATAGCTGCTATGACCATCCGTATCTACCTGTTCGATGCGGATAAAGCCCTTTTTACCTTTCAGATCTTCCGTATTGATCTCTGTGCTGTTCTTGCTGCAGGAAACCGCAGCGATCCCGATCAGTACATAACTCAATACAGCCGCCATAAACAGTTTACGGTTTCTCCGCGCCCCTGCAAAACCCAGGGCAGCAACCGCCATTACGGAGAGGCTTAATAATACAGCATTGCCGTTCTTATCGATGCTTACGGAATAAGTGGTATTACCGGTGAACACGGTACCTGCATGTTTCGATTTTACGGTAGCAATGGTTTGAAAATCCTTGCCATCTTCTGAAGCCTGGATGTTAAAATGATCGTTATTGCTTTCTTCCAGGGTAGTAAAATTCACCAGCAGCTCACTGGTTGTGGCCGTTGCCGAAATTGCTTCAAACTGTACAGGAAGCACTTGATCTATGGTTACTTCCACCCGGCCGTTACCACCGCTGGCTCCTGCTCGGCTGGTACCATTGTCTGCCCAAAAGCCGCCGCCGCCGCCGCCGCCAGGTGCTACACCAGCAACCGCGTTAATAGTACGACTAGCACCATCTCCGCCATTACCGCCAGCACCTGCATTACTGCCAATTTCCCCATTTCCGCCATTACCATGAGTTCTACCTGATCCATCAGAGCCTACGCTGCGGGTGCCGGCTGCACCGCCGCCACCGCCGCCATATCCGCTGCCGTTGGTGCTGCCATTCGCGCCATCATTTCCACCGTTGTTTACGATATTCGTAGCTCCCCCAATATTAGCCCACCACCATGTAGTTCCATTGCTCTGAGCACTGCCCCCATTTGCTCCGCCGGTACTATTGTCAGCAGAATTTCCACCATTAGCCGTAATTTCAAAAACAGAACTGATCCTGAAATAAGAATCACCGCCGTCTGCCCCGGATGCCGCGCCGCCTTTGCCAACATTGACGGTATAATTACCCGGAGTTAAGGTATAGGTTACCTGGGAATAAGCGCCACCACCGCCGCCGCCAGCGGCCCTATCGTCTTGTGTACGGGTGCCACCGCCGCCACCGCCGCCCCAGACGCGGATAATAACCCGTTGAGACTGGCCCGATGGTACCGTATACCGGTTGGCCGCAGTGCCGTTGTCGGCAGGATTTGAATACGTTGTTGTTTGCGCGGATGCGGCAGAAAATAATAAAGACAGAGAACCACCAAGGATCAACCGGGCGTTAATCCTCCTTAAAAACCATGATTTCATTTTTGTGCAGTTTAAAGTAATAAATAAAAAAGTTGATGGTGATTGCCGGTAAAGCAAAAATGAATTCAAAAAATTCCGGCGCAGGAAAGGGCTGCAGAAATAGTTTTGAGTGGCTGATGATATTGCGGCGGAACCACACCCTCAAAGCATACCATGCGTTTGAAACAGGCTGATGGCCGGACATATCCATATCTTTAGTGGTTTCAGAGGAGCGATGGATCCGCAGTGGATCTTCAACTGTTGGTTTGGAGGGGATAACAGTTGTTGACTGGTTGTAAATCAACGGCGCAAATATACGGCATTAACAGCTGCATGCTCAATACCCCCAATGCGGTATTTTTCTCAACGCCCGGCCGCTTTTCTATTGAACGCTTTTGCAGATGCCCGGTTTCAAAAATGAAAGAACCACCTGCCGGTACTACCATTTCTTTTGATCCGCCGTTTTTTTCATTTCCTTTTCCAGGAAGGGTTGCAACTCCTTCACCGACTGTACCACCTTTAAAATCTTTCCATCGGTTCCAACCAGCAAATGCGTGGGGTACATCGTAATATTTAGTTTATTGCTCATATAGGCATCCATCTCCGGGATCACCGCGTACTCCAGCTCCCGGGTGCTCAAAAACTTTTCAAGGTCATTTTTTTTATCGCTTGCCAGGCTTATAAAAAGCAGGTTGTTCCTGTTCTTATACTCCTCAACAAGCGCATTGCATTCCGGGAATTCCCGCACGCATGCAAGGCAATGGATGAACCAGCATTTTAAGACCAGCAGTTTCCCTTTTGTTGAGCCCGTATTATAGGTTTGCCCCCGCAGATCAGTAAATGCAAACTCCGGAAGCCGCATGCCTTCCATTTTAAAGTTCTTCATCTCAATAGAGGCCAGTTGCCGGCTGGTTGACCTAATCGCCTCATCCCGGCCGGTAAGCGGGTATAGTTTATAAACCGGCATTCCCCTGTAACGCTTGATCTTAAATGCTACAACATCCCCGGTCATTAACCGGCGCAGGAACGCTCCTTTTCCAATGGGCACCGAGTCCGCATCCAGCCCCATAAAGTCTCCGGATAAATGCACATTGTAGTAGGTATAATCATACCAGCTATCATGGTCTTCTAGCAATTTGCCCGGATCAACAAAAAAATCTTCATCCGGCAACACTTCGTTACTTCCTGCCGGAGCCCCGTTGTCCGTATGCACAGGGCCGCCCGCATTATTACAGGCCCATAAAAACAAGGGGATAAGAACAATAAACGATCGTTTCATATTTTAATTTGAAGGGATCACCTGCATTCCTTTATTATAAATGCCTGGCTGCCCCTGATTTTTTTCACCGATCCACAACAACTGCCCATTACATATCGCCTCCTGAAAGAGCCCTACCACTGTCCTGCCAATAAAGTTACTAAGTTTTGAAGCATTCTTCACCGTACTGCATGTCACCGGGTGCATGACCTTTTTTAACGGCTGCTTCTAATGAAGCGTTTGCGAAGATTGCCTGTCACCGGTTGGTACTGCGGGAGCTATTGGTTTTTGAAAAATGTTTTGCCACCCTGTCATCAGCAGGGCAAACAGGTCTGATATAAAATCGTATTTGCAGGCGGATATAAGATGCCTCTCTGTGTTCCGTCCGAAAGGTCCGGACCTATACCTCCTATGTTTGCCACAGAAGCGCTGAAGCACAGATAACTCAGCGTTGCTGCGGCTCAGCGGCTGAGTTTTTGTAACAGCATCGTTCAGTTGCCGGAGCCCTGATATTGCCGGCGCTTCATGAAGTTCCGGAACATCATAAAAAAACCGGTATACAAAATACCATTGCCTGATCATTAGGCCCTACTTTTGCACCGCAAATACACACAACACACGTACACTGGCTTTACACATAAGATGAAACAAAAAAAATATTACATCATAGATTTTGACAGCACTTTTACACAGGTGGAGGCACTGGATGAACTGGTCCGGATCTCCCTGAAAGACAATCCTAAAAAAGAGGCTGTTTATAAGAAGATTGAAGACCTCACCAATAAGGCCATGAGTGGCACCATGTCGTTCTCCGAAAGCCTGGCGGCGCGTGTAAAGTTATTAGAAGCAGACCGGACACACCTGAAGAAGCTGGTTACACACCTGAAAAAGAAAGTGTCCAGATCCTTTTCACGAAATGCATCCTTTTTTAAGAAACATGCCGATGATGTACTGATCGTTTCCGGTGGCTTTAAAGAATTTATCACCCCGGTGGTGAAGAAGTTCCATATAAAAAAAGAAAACATCTATGCCAATACTTTTGTATTTGATGCTGCAGGAAAGATCATCGGCTACGACGACCAGAACCCGTTGAGCAAGGAAGGTGGCAAGGTGATCCTGATCCGCGACCTTAACTTACAGGGCGACCTTTATGGTATTGGTGATGGTTACTCCGATTTTCAGCTGCGGGAGAGCGGACTGATCAAGAAATTCTTTGCCTATACCGAGAACATTTCGCGGAAAAGCGTTACTGCAAAGGCCGATCATGTAACACCCAGCTTTGACGAATTCCTGTACATCAACAAACTTCCGGGTGCCATTTCCTATCCCAAAAACCGCATCCTGTGCCTGGTAATGGGCACCCTGCCGGAAAAAGAATTGCAGCCCTTTATACAGGAAGGATTTACGCTGGTACATGAAAAAGACGCCGATGAAAAAGCATTTCACCAGGCGGGTATGCTGATCCTGGCTGCCGGCGCGGTTATTGATCCCAAAAAAATAAAAAAGGCCAGCCGCTTAAAAGCGATCGGCATTTTTGGAAAAGAAAAACCGGTAGTTCCGTTACCACTCTGCACCGAAATGGGGATCGTGGTCTTTGGCCATGCACGGTCGAACCTACAGGTGGCACAACATATGATCGGCTTTATCAATAAGGGGGCTATCGGCAACAGCTATAATTTTCCAAAACTCCGGCTGCCCGCGGTAAAGAATACGCACCGGATCATTCATATACACCGGAACCTGCCGGGGGCTATTGCCGAAATAAACCTGCTGCTTGCAAAACACGGTATCAACATCAGCGCCCAGTTCCTGATGACCAACGCCATTATCGGGTATGCGATCATCGATATTGACAAGAATTACGACCGGCAATTATTAAAAGAATTAAAGAAAACGGGGCATACCATTAAGACCCGGGTACTCTATTAAAACCCGGTCAACAAGCCGCTTAGGGGATATTGGTTGCACTTCGGGAAGACATTACCGGTTGAAGTCGGGATAAGGAAACCCTTTACCGGTTTCACAAAGAAAGCGGAGACTCCTGAAAAACAGCGCCCAATCGTAACTACAGGAGGCAAATTCGGGAGTATACTCCTTCCATCCGTCATGATGAAAAAGCAACACGGTGCCTTTTTTATGTGGCTGCAGCTCAAAGGTAAGCGTGGTGCCGATCCAGTCTTCAAAAGCGCGGATACAGCGCCATTGAACACTGCTGAACGGCTTCAGCTCCCTGATCTCCATCTCTTTAAAATAATCCGGCCCAAAGGCAAACCGGGCAATGCTGCCCACTTCCGGTATCGCGGTCGTTTCCGGCGTCCACCAACCGGACAGGCCTTCCCGGGTGGTCAGTGCACTGTAAACTTTTTCGGCGGATGCCTCTATCAGCAACCTGTGATAAATACTTTTCATAATAACCTGCTTTGTTGATACTACAAAGCTAATATCAAAAAGCAGGATCAAGGGGGTGTAAACCAGACTTTCAGCCGGGCCGATCCGGACAATCCCGGCCACATTGCTTCAAACAGGCAATAGCAGTTCAAATACCAGCAAATGGCCGGACCCGTATGCTACAGGCAAGACCTTAGCGCTTAATTACTTTCCGCTGCGGATCAGGGACAGGAACCCGGCCCGGGTTGTTTCATTTTGAAACCGGCCCGAATAATGCGCCGTAACGGTGCTGCTTTGAATATCTTTAATGCCACGCGCAGCCACGCAGAGATGTGTGGCCTCCACCATAACGGCTACATCGTTATGCTGTAATACGGCTTTCAGCCCATCAGCGATCTGAACGGTCAGCCGCTCCTGTACCTGCGGCCGCCGGGCATAATACTGTACCAGCCGGTTGATCTTTGACAGCCCTATTACCCGGGTGCCGGGGATATAGGCTACATGCACTTTTCCGATGATGGGTACAAAATGATGCTCACAACAGGAGTAAAGGGTTATATCCTTTTCAACAAGCATCCGGTCGTACCCGTACCGGTTCTCAAAAAGACTGATCTCCGGTTTACTGGTGGGGTTCAGCCCGCTGAACAGCTCCTTTACATACATTTTTGCCACCCGTCCCGGGGTCTTATTCAGGCTGTCATCATTAAGATCCAGCCCCAGCACATGCATAATACGGCCAAAATGGTATGCAATCTCATCGATCTTTTCCTGGTCGCTTTGTTCAAATGCATCTTCGCGGAGCGGCGGGTTCAAAAGAAGATCACCCGGCTCCTGATGCAACAGTCCGTTAACAGGATCATTCTCCATTACAGCAATTTTATCTTTTCCATTACCCGGTGTACGATCGCATCGCAATAGATGAGGTTGAACTCAAAGATCTCCGAAGGGGCATACATTTTTTCGATCTCATTCCGCAGCATCGTCTTTGCCCGGTTCAAACGTACTTTCACATTCGCCTCTGTGATCTCCAGCAAACCGGCGGTTTCCGATACGTTCAACCCGTTCATTTCCCGGAGGGAGAATACGATACGGTAATCGAATGGCAACCTGCCGAGCGCGTCCTCAATAACCCGCCCCAACTCGTTGTTCTGGACCATTTTTCCTGTATCATTATCGAAGCCTGTAAACATAGGTGCTGAATTGTCATTTATATCTTTTGCTATCTCATTTTTAAAAGCAGCTTTTCTTCTTTTCCTGTAACAGTGGTTCATCATGATCCGGATGAGCCAGGTTTTAAAATCCGAACGTCCTTCAAATTGTTCCAGGCTTTTATAAGCATCCACGAAGGTATCCTGCATCAGATCCTGTGTATCCTCATGATTATAGTTATAGGACCTGCCCGTTTTATATAAACCGGGGTTATACCGGCGGATAAGGATCTCGTAGAGTGCGGTTTCCCCTTCCAGGATCCGTTGAATCAGTTCTGTTTCTTTCAGGAGTTCGAATGAGGTCATCGTTTTATGCAGCAAGTTTGGATAATTTTGCCATAGAAAAAGCTGCTATGGCCATTACAAGATCGCGGACCGCCACATCAACGTATTGAAAGCCGGCCAGCAACGTTAATGCAATGGCCGTAAGCCAGGCCGCAACAATATATCCGCCCAGGGCAGCCTTCCGCCACACAATAATACCGGCAATGATTTCAATAACCCCCACGATCATCATAAACGTTGATGCCGGGAACGGCAGCAACCGGGCAAGGGAGGGATTCAGATATAATTCCCAGTTCGTAAGCAGGTTCGTGAACTTATCGAGTCCGGCAACAATGGGTACAATCCCGAATGTGGCCCTCAGCAGGGTGAAGATCCCCTTCAGTTGCTGCTGCAGATTATTCGTTTCCATTTTTTCTTTTTTTAATGACTGTTACTTTATTAGAGTACCCAACCATCAAAAAGGTTACAAATGCTGTCCGTTTATACCGGTTGCCCAAAGGTGAGCAGATTATTATCAGGGTCCAGTAAAGAAAATTCCTTTTGTCCCCATGGTTTTACCTGCAGGGATCCCGCCGGGTGAATGCGCACCTTCCTGTTCAGCAGGTCCTGGTACAGGGCCTCAATGTTGTCAGAACGGAGGTATACCTGGCCGTAGTTTTCAGCCGGCTCCAGCTCTTTAAATTCAAAGAAATGTATCTGGACAGCGTCTCTTTGCACCATCAGGTATCCTTCATAATCTGCGCTTCCAAACTCGGAGAACCCCAATTGCTGAATATAGAAATTCCGGGTTGTTATTTTATCCCGCATGGGCAGCTTCGGATGAATGTTGGTAAGCATATGGATCTTCTTTCCCTAAATATAACACGAATCCGGCAAAATCGGACCGGGCTACGTTTCCCGTCTGGTTTCGGTCACAACCGGGATACGGCCCCTACCGTGAAGAACTGCCGCATCAGCAGCCCCCCGCAGAGCAAGCCGGAGCCTGGGAAAGGAAAAACTCCGGCAGCAAAAAGAGATTTGCCGAACACATGCCGGAAGACTGTTTACAGGGGTTCCGCCGGGAGCATATATTTTGGGAGCTATTTTCCAGGATTGGTCAAAAACTCGCCGGTGTTATCGTATTTTTACCCCTATGAGCAACGAATTAACTGAATCAAAATCTTTGCCGGTACTGGATAGTGAAGAGATCCGTGTGCTGGGTGCCCTTATGGAAAAATCCAAGGCAACCCCGGAGTATTACCCCATGACCCTGAATGGTCTGACGGCAGCCTGTAATCAGAAAACGGCCCGTTACCCGGTAGTAAATTATGATGAGCAAACCGTTACCCTGATCCTGGACCGGTTAAAGCGGAAAAACCTGGCGGCAACCGTTACCGGTGGCAGTAGCCGTGTTATAAAATATCGGCATACCATTGCGCTCAATTACCAGTTTACACCGGACGAACTGGCCGTACTGTGCCTGCTTTTCCTGAGGGGCCCGCTCACTCCGGGTGAGATCAACAGCAGCTCCGGAAGGCTGTATGAATTTGATGACCTGGCGGAAGTACAATCGGTACTGGAAAAATTATCGACGGCCGCTACGCCCTATATACAGCAGCTTTCCCGGCAACCCGGGCAAAAAGAAGCCCGCTACATGCACTTATTTGCGCATGAAGACGTGCTGGAATCCTATGTTACTGAAGCAGCCACTCCGGCACCGGCATCCACCGGCAGTCATATCGAAGAACGCCTGCAGGTGGTGGAGCAGGAACTGGCCGCATTAAAAGAGGCATTTGAGAAATTGATGAAGGAATGGACGGGGTAAGCAACCGCGGTTAAAGTGCCGGATCCGGTCCCCCGGGGTTAAAGGAAGGAATCCTTTTCTATATTGCAGCGGCCCTTACAGTTTTTCGCCAAGGGGCGCATAAAACCTTCCGGTAGGCAACATCAGTTCGTATTGCCCGCCAACAGGCAACTTCTTTATTTCAATAGCCGTATCTGTAATAGGGCTACCTGTTATCTGTGCCCGTTTCCAGTCGCGCAACGCAGCACAGATCAGCTTACCGGCGCCACCGGTGATGCTGTCTGCCAGGACCGTTAAGGCGCCCGCTTCAAACAACCCGGCTCTTTTTGCCCGGTACACTTTCACCGCTCCATGGGCCCGTTTTACGGAGGCGATCTGTTTATCACCGGCTAAAAACTCATCGGCAATTTCTATAGCCTCATCAAAGGCAGAGCCTTTCACGCCCCGCAGGTCCAGCGTAAGCCGGCTCATCCCTGCGGACCTGGCGGCTTCCAGCTTTCTTGCAAAAGCCGCATACGTGCCTTTGGAAAGAGACGACAATTTAATATAAGCAGTTCCGGCCCCGGCTGTAACCATTATTACCTCCGGCGCACTACGGTCGGTTCCGGAAGATGGCCCGGTTATAACAGAAGCGCCATTGAGCTGCGAGAGGATCCCCCGAAGCGCGATCCGCTCAAGCCCCTGCACATCTGCTGTATCAGCATAATGTTTGCTGATGATCTGCAAAACATCACCTGCGGTGGTTGCCGCATGACGGTTCAAATGCAGGTTGTACCCGATACCCGCTCCCAAAAGCAAGGCCAGGAGAAAAAGCAGCGGATAGTTATAACGACGACTCATGGTATTGCATAACTTTCCCGGAAAGTTAGCAAATTCTGACCAGGTACCCGTATCCATGTGCGGACAACAGCTGCAAAGTGCGCAAAAGATGATTGCAGCGCCCTACAGCGCAAGGCGCCGGATAACCATCTGCGTTTACTGCCCGCTCCCAGATCTGCGCGGATCTCTTCCCTTGATATTGCACAGGGATCACCGGTAATGAATGCAGCGTTGATGCGCTACATTACCCGCAGCAGGAAAAGCACCGGCAGCAATTCATTACATCAAATAATCAATTCAATGCAGCCGGGGTCATTCGTTTTTTAAAGCCCTGATAGTTTTGTGCTCTAAAACAATTCAACATGTATAAACTAATTTTATTTACGCTGATGGCTTTTTCAAGCTTATTGGGTGCCTGCGAAAAAGACAAGACCAACACCCCCGACGCCTATGGAGACGGGCCTAAAACACCTGTCCCTGCTGTATTACAGGGCGGCTGGATGTTTGGCAATTTTTCTACCACAGAATACTGGGATCGAAACCCATCCGAGTATATCGGTAACGGCTTTGAATTAGCCATTGCGTTTAAATTCAACGCCAACGGAACTTATGAACAATACTTCACTTCTAAAACAGTTTCAGGGGGTATTGCGACCTATCACCAGTCATTTACAAAAGGAACGGTAGAAATAAACGAAGCCAATAAGACCCTGATCACCCATGCACATTCGGCACACTATAAGCAAACCAAAAACGGGCAGACCACGGAGAACCGGGACCTGACAGACAAAGAGATCACCAGAACAACGCAATACACTTATGAGCCGGCAACGGAGCCCAATGGCACCAAGGTCATCCGCCTTAAAATGAACGGCACTGCCGACGCCCTTTCGTTCCTGTTAAAATTTTAATTACAGGCTTTGGGATTTGTTCGGGGTTTAAGGGTCAACGTTTCATACCCGATCATACCCTCTCATTTTCAAATCTTCAAATGCTCAAATCTGACAGCTGATAACTCACCGCTAACAGCTATCATAAAATCACAATCAATGAAAAGAATTTCTATTTCCCCACGCTTCCGGATCCTGCTGTTACTGCTGGGCTTTATCATCCTTATTGCGGCATCCTGTAAAAAAATGAACCTGAATCCCGGAACCGGAGATGAGGATCCTTATATTCCTGAAGCGGATAACAACAACGGGCAAATAACGCCGGCGGGAGAAGTACTGGAAACAGCGGTTACCGTTACCATTGGGGCCTCCGGCGGAGCTCTGCAATCTGCCGACGGCCGGCTGCGCATTACGGTGCCCGCAGGCGCTGTTACCACAGACAGGGTCTTCAGTATCCAGCGGATCACCAATACCAATATTGCGGGTACCGGTGCGGCTTACCGCCTGCAGCCGCACGGTGTTCCATTTGCAAAACCGGTAACGCTATCGTTTGCCTATGATACACTGGTTTATGAAGGCACAGTACCGGAAGCCGTAGGTATTGCCTACCAGGATGAAAAAGGCATCTGGTGGGGACAGGGGGCTGTAAAAGATGCAACAGCAAAAACACTATCCGTTAGCACCACTCATTTCAGCGACTGGAGCCTGTTTGAGGCATTCACGCTCTACCCGGCATCAGGCGCTGTAAACCTGGCGCAAACACTGAACCTGAATGTATACAATAACATGTCGGATGAACTTGCAGTGCCTCCCGTTCCTGGTACGCTCCGCCCTATCGGGCCGCAACAGGATGTAACCGCACAGTATATTAAAGAGTGGAAACTGGGCGGCGCCGGCACGCTGACACCGATCGGTTCAGAAGCCGTTTATACAGCACCCGCAAGCATGCCGGCACGTAACCCGGTGGCCGTTTCTGTAGCGTTGAAGGGGCCGGATGCAACACAATACCTATTGGTATCCAATATTTATATCGGCCCCGAAGGGGTAACCTTTCGCATTGATAACGGTCCCTGGCTACACGGTACTATTCCCCTGGGTGTTGTACTGGCGCAGGGCATACACAACCTGGATGCCGCCGTTGTATCTTCCGGCAACAATGGTCCGGCGGATGCCGCCTTTAGTTTAAAATGGCGAGGGTATCCATCTGGTGGTCATCTCAACTGGGGCGATTCCATACCCTGGTTCCTTTACCAGCCACCGGGTAATACGGCCTACCAGCAGTTTATTGTGGCCGGCAAGGTCATTACACCCAGTGCAGGGGGCATTGATTTCAGCAGATATACGGAGACCCCGGGAGGTATAATTACAGGCAGCTTCACCCTGGAAAGAGCCGGAAAACGTGTGTTAACCGGTACCAGCGCCACCTGGACACCCGTTAAAATAGAAGGCTATTTCCGCACAAAACGGGTGGCGCCATTGTAAGTAACGCAGGATTCCAGAGCGCTTCCCTGGCCGGTAACCGGATTACTATGGATCACCCGGACGCTGTTTTAACGTATATAACGGATAATAACGGCTTCCAGCAAACGGAGGTATCCATCAAAGGCTGTTGTCAATCCTCCGGGACCAGGCCGCCAACGCATTAAAAAAATCCGGTCATATCTGGAATAAGCCGGTCAAGGATCCCGATAACACAACCCCCGGGGCTTTTGCGGCGCATCCATATTGCAGGTCCTCAAGTTATCCTTTTATGGTAACTTTGTGGTTCATAACGATGTGGCCAAAGAATTTGTCATCTTGAAACGCAGCTGATAAAATCATGCAACAAGCCTTAAACAAAACCATACTCCTGGTGCTGCTCTTTTCCACGTTGGCGCCCGGAGCACAGCCAGCCATTGATCTGAGCGGCCTTAAGAAAAACGGTGCAAGGGTGCATACCGACAAAAGCTATATTACCATTCAGTGGCCGGCGGGGAAATCCGGTATGGTAAAAATGATCCTGGACCGCGACCCCGCACGCCCCCTCTTCCACAGCATTCAGGCAGGTAGTGCCAACAGGTTTACAGAAGTAGTGAAGGAACTGGACCCTGTCTTTATCCTGCGGGAAGGCAAAAGAACCCTGAGCCCTTCCAGCGGCGGCTGGGATGTTTTTTTTGACAAAGTACCTACCCGGCCCTATATCACGGGTTTAATGACCTTCAGCAATCGCAACGGTTCGGTATCCAGCGATGGTTCGCGGACCATTGTAAAGATCGGAACACTAAAAGCGGCTTCCTTTTCCGGCCATTTAGAGATCACCCTTTACAATGGAAGTCCGTTGTTTAATATTGCCGCGGTGATTTCCACAGCAAAGGATTCAACCGCCATTTTATATGACGCCGGGCTGGTTCATAAAAAGGATACCTGGAAAACCATTGCCTGGGCCGATGTAAATGACCGGATGCAATACCGGGAAACCGGCATGCAGGACACCGCGCAAAACCTGGAAGTAAAATACCGGGCCATTATTGGCCACACGGCTACCGGCAGCTGTGCTGTATTTCCTGCACCACATCAGTATTTTTATCCGCTTGATGAAGCCTTCAATTTAAAATTTACCTGGCAGGGCCGCAACTATTTAAACATGGTACCGGGTTTCGGGATCGGTATCCGGCAGGATCCGCTGGGAGACCGGCGTTATGTACCCTGGTTTAATGCGCCGCCCGGCACTTTTCAGCGGCTGAACTTTTTTTGCCTGGTAAGCACAGACTCGCCCGCAGCTACGCTGGATGCCGTAAAGAGGTTTACCAACAACGATCATTTTGTAGCCCTGCCCGGCTATAAAACAATGGCCAGCCATTTTCACAACGAGTTCATAACACAGGTGGCTTTGAGCGGAAAGCCGGTTCCTGAAAAACCGGAATTTAAAACAGTATTAAAAGGCGCCGGGATCGATATTGTAAAGCTGGCCGAATTTCATGGTGTCGGTCATCCCAGGGGGCCGGATTCCGTCCGGCTGAAGGAGCTGCAGGCATTGTTTGCTCAAACAAAGCGGCTTTCAGATACCGGTTTCCTGCTGTTGCCGGGTGAAGAGGTCAATAATTTCTATGGTGGTCATTGGCTGGCATTGTTCCCCAAACCGGTGTACTGGGTCATGTCAAAAAAAACAGGTACGCCTTTTCTTTCCAAAGATCCGTTATATGGTAATGTATACCATGTAGGCAGTAAAGAAGAAATGCTCCGGCTGCTGGAACAGGAGCAGGGTCTTGCCTGGGTAGCCCATGCCCGTACAAAAGCGTCAACGGGTTACCCGGATCAATACCGCGAAGCTGACTTTTTTAAATCAGATACCTACCTGGGCGCTGCCTGGAAGGCCATACCCGCCGATCTTTCATGGGCTACCCTCAGCAAACGGGTGCTCCATCTTATGGATGATATGGCTAACTGGGGATTGAAAAAATACGTTCTGGGCGAGTCTGACATTTTTACCATTACCCGGCAAAACGAAATGTATGCACATCTGAACGTTAATTACCTTCAACTAAAAAAACTTCCCCGGTATGATGAGGGCTGGCAGCCTGTTCTGGATGTATTGCGCAACGGGCGCTTTTTTGTATCCACCGGGGAGGTGCTCATCCCGGCATTTAACATTAACGGAAAGCAAGCCGGTGATACGTTAAAAACAGCGGCATCGGGTAAGGCAACAATTACCATCCAGCTAAGCTGGACCTTCCCGCTCCGGCACGCGGAAATCGTTTCAGGGGATGGGAAGCAGGTTTTCCGCACTTCCATTCCTTTAAACCAAACCCTGCCCTTTGGTAAACAAACCTTCCGCTGGCCGGTACAGCTTGGCAACCGGAAATGGGTGCGCGTGGAAGTGTGGGATGTTGCCGCCAACGGCGCCTTTACGCAGCCGGTATGGTTGCAGCAGGACAAAGCACCTGCGCATGGCCGGCCGGTACAATAATTCCAACGCTCCGCGTCTAAAGCAGATCACTACCTGTTCGTTTGACGAATGACCCGGAAGAGATTCTTAAACGTTGCAATATTGGCAGCAGCGCCGGTTGAATACGGCTGCCGGCCATAGTAGGCCCGGATAAATTCCCCGGTACTGATCCAGGTGGTTTCAAGTACGCCCTGCATGCGGCCTGCAAGCGTTTGCGCAAACTCCGCCCGGGTACCGTCTTTACGGGCTGCATAGATCTGTTCCAGCTGGGCCAGCGCCGAAGCAGTATCCGCACAGGCGCTCGCCAGCACATCAAAACCTTTAACAGCAAAATAGGCAGGTGTGGGCGGTGCATTTTCATATTTCCAATCGGTGATCATGATATCTTTCGGTATCCTATCAATGGCGCGGTGTGTATTATTCATACTGGCCTGCCAGCCCAGCAGGTTGGTGATTTTACCATCGATCAGGCGATCGCTCCACATCCACATGCGACACTTTTTTTCCTGCAGGCGGGCATGTAACTTCCGGATGTATTCGGCAAGGATCTCAGCTTTATCCCGGCCGCCGCAGCGGGGGCATTTTTCATACCCAATGATCCAGGCTTCATCCAGCCCCACATGAAAATCCGAAGCGCCACACACTTCGATCAGCTCATCCATCAGCGGAAAGATCACCTTTAACAGATCCGGGTGTGCCGGGCAAAGGCTTTTATGATAAAAGTCGTACCAGTTCCCATACTTCCAGGGTTGGGGAGGATTGAGGTCCGGCGACTCATCAAACTGCGGATATTTTGCCAGCAAGGGCAACAGTTCGGTTTGTTCCGACTGATGCCCCAGCAGGTTCATCATGGGTACCAGCCGGATACGGGCCGCTTTACAGGCAAGGGCGATCTGCTGCATTTCGGCTTTTGACAAAGCCCCGGTTGCAGCCAGTTCCGGGTGCGATTCAAACTGGTACCACCATTCAATGCGCAGTGCCAATGTGTTCACCCCTTCCTTTGGCAATGCCTCTTTTATAAAACGGCACAATGCCTCCACATCCGCCCGCTGCGGTACGCTGAGCATCAGCCCCCTTACAGGCAGCTCCTTCCAGGGAAAATCTTTATACCCCTGCGCAGCCGCCCGGCAACCTGAAAACAGGCCTGCACTCAACATGCAGGCCATCAATAATAAACGTCTTCTTTTTTTCATCATCATCCTTACTCGGTTATGATCTTCCGGACCCGCTGGTTATTGCGGTCCAGTACATAGACCACACCATTTTTATCAACCGTCACACCCGTGGGTGCATAGAACAGGGCGGCGCTGCCCGTACCATCGGCAAAGCCGGCGGTGCTGCCACCGATATAGGTACTCACCTCCCAGGTACCTGCGGCAATACGGCGGATGCATTGGTTGCTGTTGCTGCCCGATCCGTCCCAGGTACCGTTGCCGGCTATATAGAGGTTATTGCTCCTGTCTGCCGTAATAGCCCAGGGCATATCAAATTTTGCAGCGGCGCCTATGCCGTTCACCAGGCCGGTTACATCCGGCTGACCGGCGATCAGGGTTGGCTCCCAGGTGTCGGCATTCAGTTTCCAGATCACGGATTTCCCGTGTTCTACCACATACAGGTTCCCCTGGCTATCCACCGTCACATCCGAAGGATAGGTAAACCCTGTAGCAATATCCTTTGTGCTGCCATCAGGCCTTACCTGTACAATAGCACCGGAAGAAGTATTGGCATAATATACCATACCATTGCGTTTGTCAATACCCAGTCCCCAGGCCTCGCCCCAGCATACCCGCGAAGTGGTTCCGTCGGGCGTTATCCGGCGCACCGTCCAGGCTTCCGGATCTGACACGTAGAGGTTGCCCGTAGTTGGATCTGTAACCACATCAAACGGCAGGTAGAACTCAGCTTCCTCACCCTTACCCTCCTTATATCCATAGTTCCCATTGCCCGCAACAGTGGTAACCGTTCCATCCGGCGTAATCTTCCGCACACGCCGGTTGCCTGGATCTGCTACAAAAAGATTTCCGTCTGCATCCACATCCAGCCCGCAGCGTGCATTAAAATTAAACGACGCCAGCCGGCCGGTTCCATCGGCAAAACCGGCCGTACCGGTACCCGCCAGGGTAGACACCACTGAAGAAGGCAGGTAGTTAAAATCGGCTTTACTGGCTACAGAGCGGCCATTGATAGTAACCTCTATTTTTCCACTGCCGGCTTTTTGTGGAATTACGATCAGGATGCGGTCTTCTACCGTGCCCTCCACATATGCCTTTACGCCGTTTACCGTTACGCTTACCTCACTCACATTTTTACTAAAGTTGGTACCATAAAGCAGCACCTCCGTACCGGCACCGCCGGATGCCGGGGTAAACTGGTCTACGGTAATGGGTGCACTCCCATTGTGTTCAAAGCTTGTATCTTTTTTACAGGCGGTGGCCATCAGGATCATGCACACCACCAGGCCTTTTATAATCGGTTTCATATCTATCATTTTTGGTTCAAATAAGTGTTACCAGCCAGGGTTCTGTTTAAATTCCGGGTTACGTCCGCTCACCTTGTCGATCTCCCCCTGGGGTATGGGCAGCCAGTAATTTTTACCGGCATCGAATACCCGTTTTTCCAGTACCGGGTAGGTATAGGTAATATTTCCCGAACCGCTTACCCCCACCCCATGCACTTCTTTATTATCGGTTACTGCTGCAATCTTCCAGCGGCGCACATCCCAGAAGCGGTGATCTTCCAATGCCAGTTCGATCCTGCGCTCATGCCGGATCGCTTCGCGTAACGCATCTGTTGCGCTGCCGGCATAATCGGGCATGCCCGCCCGGTGGCGTACCGCGTTGAGCGCACTGCGGCTTTCCAGGGCAGCGCCGCCGGCCTCATTGAGCGCCTCGGCATAGTTCAGGTACAGCTCTGCCGTACGCATCAGCACCCATTTACGATCGGCAGCACCGGTATTGGTAAACAGGTTCACCGACTCCAGCAGGTATTTACGGGGCCAGTAATTGGAAGAGATCTGCCCGGACCGGGGTACATCGGCCCCGTTCGGATCCAGGGTGCGGCCTTTCCAGGCAGCACCGGGATACAGGATGGTTGCATAAAAGCGGGGATCCCGGCCATCATAAGGTTTTTGCGGGTTGTACCCGGAAGCCACATCTTTAACAGATAGGCCGGTCTGTTTCATTTCATAGTCATCTACCAGTTCCTGCAGCGGGTTGATATTGCCATAGCCGTTAGAGCCCCTCGGGTTCATTTCCTGGTCGATGCCGCCATCGCGGTAGGCACCGGGGGCCGGACGGCTCCAGATCACTTCCCTGTTAAGGTACTGGGTAAAGATCTCGCCATAGTTGCTGTGCAGGGTATACCCATTGTTCAATGCAGAATCCAGGGCCACTTTGCCTGCCTGCGCAGCCTGCGTCCAGCGGCTGCGGTCGTTGGCAGGGTTAAACAGCGGACTGGCATAAAACAGCAATACCCGGCTGCGCAGGGCCAGCACCACCATTTTTGAAACACGGCCCCAGTTGGCCGGGCGCTCTGCATAGGTAAGCGGCAACAGGTTTTCGGCCTCCTGCAGGTCTTTAAGAATACTGGCCGTAACCTCATCGATCGTGTTGCGTTTATAAAAGATATCGTTGGGGTTATCAAAAGGATTCTGCTCCTTCAGAATCAGCGGTACCCCACCCCAGCGGATCATCAGTTCAAAGTAATAGAAGGCACGCAGCGCCAGCGCTTCCCCGCGCAGCCGGTTACGGCGTTCGGGGTAGTTTACATCCTCCGGCACCAGTTCAAAATTTCCGAGGAAGATATTGCAGGCCCGTATTTTGGCATAAAAGCCGCTCCACTGGTCGGCCAGCGGAAAATTGGAAGGGCTCATGGCTCCTGTATTGAAATTGCCGGCATCCGGGTAGGAAACAGAATTATCCGCCGCCTGGTTGGTTTCGTCGGTGGCGCTGCTCAGCATCCACGGGGATGCGGGTTTAAAAATATTGGGCAGATTGTCGTAGATCACATTTACAAACTTCTCCGCGTTTTCAATATTGCTGAATACCTCTTTGCCGGTGATCAGATCACTGGGTTTGCGATCCAGGTAGTTCTTGCTGCAGGCTTCCGCCAGCAGCAGCACCATACACAAAAAGATGGTTTTTACGAATATCATTTTCATCTGCGTATTTTTTATTGCTTTTGGTCAGTTGGAATGTTGCATAAGAAAAATATTCATTTTCATACCCGAACAGAACGAATCGTTTCCTGTGCTCCATTTCATTGTTATCAATTTACCAGGGATTAAAAGTTGATGGTAATGCCCGCATTATAGATGCGCATAATAGGATAAGGCTGCCAGCCCCAGCGGCCGCCGGTGTTCGACTCCGGGTCAATGCCCAGGTCCTTTACATTATCCCAGGAAATCAGGTTCAGCCCGTTCAGGTAAATACGGGCCGTTTTGATCCCCACATGGTGCAGCCAGTAGCGGGGCAGCTGGTAGCCTACCTCCAGGTTCTTCAGTTTTACATAATCCGTTTTGCGCACCCAGTAGGTAGAGCTGATAAAGTTATTGGCCATATTGCTTTCCGACAGGTGCAGGGCCGGGAAGGTAGCATTGGCAGCATTTTCCGGCGTCCAGCGGTTAAGGTGGATGGGGCGGTAACTGCCCCGGTAATTAAAGATCAGCTGGGAGGAATACATCTGCCGGCCGCCCAGCGCGCCCTGGAACAGTACGCTGATGTCGAAGCCTTTATAATTAACCCCGAAGCTGGCCCCGAAATAACTGGTGGGTACATTGAGCATGGGGATCATTACCCGGTCGGCCTCGTTGATTATATTATTGCCATCGATATCTTTATACCGGATATCGCCGGGAATGACCGGGGCAAAATTCTGCACCGGGCTATGGGCGATCTCATCCTGGCTCTGGAACAGGCCCTCGGCAATATACCCCAGGTCGTGCCCGATAGGGAGCCCTACAATGCTCTGGTAAGGATAGGCCAGTTTGGGCTCATCCATTTCCAGTATCTTATTTTTTACATACTGGTAATTGAGCTTTGCAAAAGTGCCCAGGCCGCCGATGCGTGTATTCAGGTTGGCCTCTACTTCAAAACCCCTGTTTACGATGCGCCCCAGGTTACGGTTCAGCGCTGCGGTGATGCCCAGGTAAGAAGGAATGGACCCGGCATAGGTAAGAATGTCGGTACGCATTTCGCGAAACAGATCGGCATTGATCTTCAGCCGGTCTTTAAAAAAGCCGGTCTCAATCCCCAGGTTGGTTTTGGCTGCCTTTTCCCAGGTGATGGCCGTATTCCCGATCCGGTTCTCTACATAACCATCGTTGCCGCTGCCGGGGTTACCAAAGGTAAAGCCGCCGCCCCGGGCATAATCGGAAATATACAGCCAGCGTCCGCTTCCCACCATATCATTACCCACATAACCATGGGAAAAACGCATCTTCAGAAAACTGAGGGCACCGCCGCTATGCATGAACGGTTCGTTACTGATCATCCAGGCGCCGGACAGCGCGGGGAAAAACCCGTAGCGTTTGCCGGGAGGAAAATTCTCTGAGCCATTGTAGCCCGCATTAAATTCCAGGTAATATTTTTTATCGTAGTTATATGCCAGGCGGCCCACATAGCCCTGGTACACACGGGGCAGGTCGCCCAGCTGCGAGCGGTAGTTGCGGTTGAACAGCAGCAGACTGCTCCAGCTGTGTTTTCCAAAATCGCGGTCGTATAGCAGCTTGAGATCATAGTAATAATAACGCTGCCCGCTGGCATAGCCCGACCGTTGCAGACTGGTGGCAATGCGGTGCTGGGTATAGGTGCCGGTACCCGTTCCGGGTATGCTTTTATAACGATAGGAATCAAAGCCCTGGTCCAGCGCAAAATTGATATCGCCGTAATTCTCGAAGGTAAACAGTCCTTTTACTTTCAGTCCCGGGGTAATGAAGTCCAGCTTGCGCGATAACGCCACACTTCCGTTGGTACTATGCCAGTACGCATCCAGGTAACCATTGTGGGTCAGGATGCCGTAGGGGTTGGAAAAATCTTCCCGCATATTGCCCGAGGCGATGCTGCCATTGGGGTTTAATACCGGGGTAAGGTTATTGGTCATCTGCGACAGCAATACCCAGAAGAACTCAAAATTTGACCGGTCCTGTGAGGGGGTGGTGCGGTTCTCCAGTCTTGAAGCCAGGTCTACCTGCAGGTCGGTATGCTTATCAAGCGTTACATCTACGTTGGAACGGAAGTTAAAGCGGTCGTATTTATATTTTACCCCATAGGCATTTTCATTTGCCCGGTTGTACAGGGGTTCCTGCCGCAGGTAAGAGCCCGATACAAAGTATTTTACGTAGGGCGATCCGCCGCTGATATTGATATTGGCCGTTTTTTGCGGCGACCGGTCGCGTATAAGCTCTTTATACCAGTCTACGTCCGGGTAATCATAAGGCTTCAGGCCGGTGCGGAAATACTCCAGCTCCTGCTCCGTCCAAACCGGCAGCAGGCCATCATTGCGGGCTGCCTCGTTCTGCAATTTGCCGGTTTCATACGAGTTCAGGAAGCGTGGAAAGTTGGTTGGCTGCTGCTGGGCATATTGAAAGTTGGCCTGTATGTTGGGGGGGCCATTGATCCCGCGCCTTGTGGTAACCAGGATGATGCCATTGGCCCCCTGGATACCATAAAGCGCTGTGGAAGAAGCATCCTTAAGAATGGATACCGATTCAATTTCATTGGCATCCAGCTGGCCCAGGTTGGCATCGCCCCGGGGCAGTCCGTCTATAACGATCAGCGGGTTGGTAGCACCAATAGTGCTGATGCCCCGGATGAACAGCTGGGAATAATCATCGCCGGGGCGGCCGGACCGTTGTACCGTGATCAACCCCGGTAACCGCCCTGCCAGCGCATTGGTAAGGTTGGCCACGGGGCTTTGTTTCAGTTCTTTTGTCTGGATACTGGCCACGGCACCGGTAACACTTTGCCGGGTTTGCTTCTGCCCGTAGGCCATTACCACCACCTCGCCCATGGCAGTTTCGGCCAGTTGCAGCACGATGGCCAGGGGCTGCGATGCCTCTACCCGGAGCTCCTGCGCCAGGTAGCCTATTGCAGATACCCGGATGGTTGCCGGCAGCCTCTTAACGCTTAGCCGGAACTGTCCTTCCAGATCCGTCATGGCAGAGCCACCGTCACCATTGAGCACCTGTACTGTTACATTGGGCAGGCCCTTTTGCAGGGAATCTGTTACCCGGCCGCTGATCTCGCTCCGGGCCGGGGTTGCGGCCGGGGCCACTACCGGCGCGGACCCGGCAGGTTTCTTCTTGATGATCACCATCCTGTTCTTCAGCTGGTAGGTAAGCGGCAGGCCACTGAGCAGTTCCTTTAAAGCCGCATCCAGCAACAGGCCCCGGATATCTGCCTCGGCCACTTTCAGGCCGCGCACATCCTCTACCCGGTAAATAAAATCGGCATTGCTCTGCTTCTGTAATGTGTAAAACACTTCAGCAAGTGGCAGGTTCCGGCCTTTTAACGTTACCGTTTGTGCATTGCCGGGTTTATATACCAGCAGCAGCATCCACATCCATACCACCGGGAGTCCCCGGAAAACAATCGTTGGCGCCCATCGTCTGCGCCCCATTTTTCTTATACGCATTTTTTATCGTTGGTTTATGAATAAGCAAACGTATCCCTCTTGCCATTGCTGGCAATTTTTTTGACTGGCCCGGTATCAGCAGCGTATCGCCCGCCTGCTAGTCCGTTATCAGCAATGTTCTTCCCTTTATACTGTAGTTGAAATGTTCAAACTCCTTCAAATAATCAAGCAATTCCTGCAAGCCTTTCGAGCGGGTATAGCGTACCCAGAACGCCTGCCCGCTCAGGCGGGCCTGTATGCGCACATCCACATCATACCACCGGCCAATAGGCTGCAGCATCTGCCGCAGGCTCATATTATCAAACAAAAAATAACCGTTTACCCAGGCCAGGGCCTGCTCCGCATTCACTGCTCTTACCTTTATAGCCGCGTCCTGCTGCAGGGATGCTTCCTGGTTGGGCCGCAGCAGCCGTTTTTCCGCGGCATTGGCCACTTCTACCGCGCCTTCTGCCAGGGTGATCTTTGCTCCCGGATCCTCTGCATAGGCCTGTACGTTAAACCGGGTTCCCTTTACCGTTACATCACCCGTTGGCAATTTCACCACAAAGGGGCGTGCTGCATTTTTAGTTACTTCAAAATAAGCTTCCCCCTTCAGTTCCACATGCCGTTCCTTTTCATTAAATGCCATCGGGTAGGTAAGCGCCGACTCCGCGTTCAGCCAAACCTTTGTGCCATCCGGCAATACAATGCGGTATTGCCCGCCCCGGGGTGTTTGCAGAGTGGCAAAGGAAGCACTACCCCTGGCCGCCAATGTTTGCCCGTCTTCATACTGCATTCCACCGGTATCTACAAGGATCCCGGTTTTCTTTTCGCTCAGCGCCAGGCTTTTACCGGTAGAAAGGAGCAGGGTGGCCCTGTTCCCTCCGGGAGCAATCCCCTCCAGCTTTACAGCCACCGGCAGATTATTTGGCTGGCGGTACGCGCGTATTAAAAAGAACCCGCTCAATACGATCAGCACCACCGAAGCAGCCACTGCTACCCTTTTCAGGTGTAGCCTGCGTGGCGCACGGATCCGCTGCATCAGCTGGCGGTGCGCCTTGCCTGCATCGAACCCCGGAACCGGGCCAGCATCGGCATCCGTCACCGGCCGGTCAAAATGCCGGGAGATCAGCTCCTGCAGTTCCGCATCGCCCTCGCCGGTTTCAAAATAGCTCAGCAGCAACTCCGCCTCTTCGCGGGAGCAGTTGCCCCGGAGGAACCGTTGATAGAGTTGTTCGATTTCCGCGTTCAATACGATCCGTTTATTATATATTCAATTGAAAAGAAAAAAGTCTATGCTCGTCTGAAAAAAAATTTCCGGCAGGGCAGCCGTGCTTACTCGCACCAGAGGGTTACCAGCAGCAGACAAAGCGGGGGAATGGTTTTATAGTTGGTGAGCTCCTGGCGGATGGTGCGCATCGATTTGGCCATATGATCCTTGATAGTGCCCAGCGAAACATCGGTTTCCCGGGCCGCTTCCTCATAGGTTTTCCCTTCCATTTTTATGAGCAGGAATACTTTTTTACGCTGGGGCGGCAGTTTATCAATGATGGTGTTGAGGATGGTGCTGGTTTCCAGAAAGCTCATATGCTCCCCTACAGGGTCGTAGTCAGCCGTGGCAGAGCGCACCAGCAATTGCTTATAGCGTTCCTCCCGGATGGCCTTCCGGTAAAAATTAATGGTCGTACTTTTGGCCATGCGGAACAGCACCGCCTGTACGGGCACTTCGTTGCTGATGGCATGGCGGTTTTGCCAAAGCTGCAGAAACACTTCCTGCACCAGTTCCTCGCAATGCTCGTGTACCTTTACCAGGCCCTGTATCCGCCGGTATACAATTGAAGCATAGCGGAAGTAAAGCCGGGAAAAGGCGGTGTGATCGCCTTCTTTTAATTGCACAAGTAGCTCCGAATCTGGCAAATTCATCATTGATAATTGGAATCACTGGGGTAAAGATAATTATTTCCGCCTAACAGGTACAAATATCGGAAAATCCTTAAAACAGGGCGGCGGGTATCTACTGCCGGCCCCGAACGCCCTTTAAAAGGGCCCCAGGTAAGGCGGCAAAAAAAAGAGCATTTGAACCCCGAAGGTTAAAATACTGCCACACAAAGCTAAAAAATGAGCACCTGTCTTAGAGAAAGGCCTGTATATTTGTAGTAGAATAGATTAGACCAGACCTATTCTTAAACAAACGATTTCTTGCTTATTCAACAAAAACGATTGTAATGAAAACAAATTCCGCATACCCTTTCGACAGCACCTGATGCAGCTGCTATCCTTCCGGTAAGACAATGATTTTTTAGTTATAAACCCAAAACACATGATGAAACCTTGTTTTTATACGGGGAGGGCTTTTTTTTGCCCTGCTCCCGCCAAACGATTGCCGGCCCTGCTGCTGCTGTGGCTGCTGCTGTTCACTGCATCTCCCTCCCTGTTTGCCCAGCAACAACGGCATATACAGGGAACGGTAACCGATGACAAAGGCATGCCCCTGGGCAATGTATCCCTTTCGGAGAAAGGCACATCGCATGGCACCCTAAGCCTGGGCGACGGCCATTTTGAAATCACCATTTCCGGGCCCAGTGCCATCCTTATTGCCACGTACACCGGCTTTCAGCCAACGGAAACAGCCGTGGGCAGCCAAACCTCGCTTTCGATCGTGTTGCAGCCTTCCAACCGGTCTTTAGATGAAGTGGTGGTAGTGGGTTACGGCTCTCAGAAAAAAGCTACTTTAACCGGCGCTGTGGCTACGGTAAAAGGTACCGCGCTTGTGCAAAGCAGCTCCGCCAACGTAGCCAATGCCATTGCCGGCCGTATACCCGGTGTTATTGCCAATAACCGCTCCGGCCGCCCGGGTGATGACGGGTCCTCGCTCTTCATCAGGGGATTTAACTCTTTTGGAGGCGGCACCAGCCCGCTGATCGTGATCGACGGGGTACCCGACAGGGATTTCAGCCGCCTTAACCCCAATGATATAGAAAGCATCACCGTGCTGAAAGACGCATCCGCAGCTATTTATGGCGTACGCGCGGCCAACGGAGCCATACTGGTAACCACCAAACGCGGAAAAACCGGTAAGCCCACCATTCAGTATGATGGCAACTATGGCATTCAGCAATTAACCCGGCTTCCTAAAATCGTGAACGCCTGGGAATACATGACCTATTACAACGAGATCAACCCGGGTACCTATCAGCAGGCTGAGATCGATAAGTACAAAGCGGGTAATGATCCCAATTATACCAGCACCGACTGGATCCATGAAGTATTCCGGAAAAGCGCGCCGCAAAGCACCCATTCCCTTTCTGTAAGCGGCGGTACGGATAATGTAAAATACTATTTCTCCGGCCAGCTGGTGGATCAGTCGAGCAATTTCAGGAACAGCATCGAGCATTACCGGCAGTATAATTTCCGTTCCAATATTGACGCCCGTATTTCAAAGAACCTGAAGGTAAACCTGGATGTGGCCGGCCGGCTGGAAGACCGTACCTATCCTACCTGGAGTGTAGGAAGCATTTTGCATGAAACCCGCTCTATGTATCCGTTTATACCCACGTACTGGCCCAATGGTTCGCCCAGTGCGGGTGTTACGGCCGGGCGTAACCCGGTGATCCTGGTTACCGGTGCGCCCGGGTACGATAAGATCAAAAACTATGTACTGACCCCACTGGCGGGATTTGAATGGAAACTGCCGTTTATTACCGAGGGGTTATCGCTGAGCGGTTATGCCTCTTATGATGTGAACCTGCGGCACGAAAAAATATTCACCAAGCCCTGGGATGCCTATTCCTATAATAAGACCACGGATGTTTATTCCAATGTACGCACCAGCACGGCCATATCCAGCGTTACACAAAACGAAGGCATGTACAATGGCAGCACCCGCTTTATCAAGCTGGCATATGACCACCAGTTTGGCCGCCATAACATCAATGCCTTTGCCGGCTATGAGGCCACCAGCACGACCAACTGGGGTACTTACGCCTACCGGAAAAACCTGTTGAGCGATCAGATCGACCAGATCTTTACCGGTGCCGCCGAAGGACAGGTGGCTACGGGATCTGCTGCGCAGGATGGCCGTGCCAGCTACCTGGGCCGGCTGGCCTATGATTACAGCAATAAATACATAGCCGAAGTAACCATGCGCTACAATGGGTCCTTCAACTTTCCCGAGAACAAACGCTGGGGGCTGTTCCCCTCCGTTTCTGCCGGGTGGCGTATTTCGGAAGAATCCTTTTTCAGGAATAATATCTCCTTTATTGATCAGTTGAAACTGCAGGCATCCTGGGGCATCCTGGGTAGTGATGCCGTTGACCAGTACCTCTTTCTTACAAGGTACCAGTTAATCACCAATACCAGTTATCAAACCTATTTTGGAGACTACGGGCTGGCCAATGCCCTGTACCTCTCCAGTACTCCAAACCCCGGTATTACCTGGGAAAAGCAGGATACCCGCAACATCGGGTTCGACATGACACTGCTGAACAGCAAACTTAACATCACTGCTGATTATTTCCGCTACCTGCGCAGCGATATTCTTGCGGCCCGGAATGCCTCCATTCCGTTGTATACCGGCATGAGCCTGCCCAGTGAAAATATCGGCAAATCCCTAAACCGGGGATTTGACTTCTCCATCGGGTATAACGACGCCGCGGGCGATCTTAAATACGCCATCGGCCTCAACGGAACCTTTGCAAAAAGCAAGGTGATCTTCAGCGACGAGGCAGCCACCGTTCCGGAATGGCAAAAATTCGAAGGCCATCCGATCAACTCCTGGCTGCTGTTTGCCAGTGATGGTATTTACCGTACACAGGATGAAATTGATCACTCCATACACGTGCCCGGAGCCAGGGTTGGCGAGATCCGCATCCAGGATACCAATGGCGATGGTTCCATCACTTTCGACGATGCGGTACGCACCTACGAGTCGGCCGTTCCGCAAATCGTATACGGATGTACCCTCGGCCTGAACTATAAAGGCGTTGGATTAAACGTCCTGCTCTCCGGCCAGGCACAGGCCAAACAGCTGATCAACTCGCAGATGCAGGGATCGCTGATTGCACCTCCCCAATGGCTCTATGATGGCCGCTGGACGCCGGACAACACGAACAGTATCTATCCCCGGGCCTTTAACGATAACAGCACCAATGCCTATTACTATAACAATTCCAATTTCTGGCTGATGAATGCTGCATTCCTGCGCCTGAAAACACTGGAATTATCGTACAGCATTCCCCCGCAGGTGTATGCCCGACTCGGCCTTTCTGCCGTACGTGTATATGCAGCTGGTTATAACCTGCTTTCTTTTGACCACCTCAAAAAGTATGGTGTGGACCCTGAAACGAACAATACCACCGGCGTTAATTACCCACAATCAAGGATCATCCGGTTTGGAGTGAGTATTGGATTGTAAATTTTAAAAATCAGTATATGAAATCAAAAATAATAATTGCCATCAGCATTCTTTGGACCGGTACATTCCTGTCCTCCTGCTCAAAGGTGCTGGACAAAGCACCGCTGGACTCTTATACCGATGAGTCTGTGTGGAAAGATCTGAAGCTGGCAGAAGCCTACGCCAACAATATTTATAATGTGCTGCCCACCTTTACGGTTGACTGGGGAAGCTCACTGAACAGAAGTGTGGTCTTGTCATCTGCCTGTGATGAAGGCTTCACAAAGTTTGGCGATGGCTATACCTGTGGCGCCCGGAACGTGCTGAACAAGGGGTTGCTTTCCCCGGACAATGCCGGCAGTTTTGATATCTGGTCCAAAAATTACGGCCAGATCCAGAACGCCAATATTTTCCTTTCGAAGATCGATGATGTGCCCGGCGAGGAAGCGTATCGCAACCGCATAAAAGGAGAAGTCACCTTCCTGCGGGCTTATGCCTATTTTCAGCTGATCAGCGACTATGGCGGCGTACCATTGATTACGCAACCCTTCAACCTGAATTCCGATTTCAAAGCAACGCGGAGCAGCTTTGACGAATGCGTAAAATTCGTGAGCGATGAACTGGACAAAGCCGCTGCTTTACTGGCCAGTACCACGGCGCAGAGAGGCCGCGCTTCCACTCCGCTGGCCCTTGCCATCAAATCCAGGTTACTGTTATATGCCGCAAGCCCGTTGTGGAACCCCACCGGTGACCCGGCAAAATGGACGGCCGCATCTGCTGCTGCCAAAGCTGTGATCGACCTGCCCGGATTCAGCCTCTTCACCGGCAATTATGCCGATCTGTTCACCACATCCAACTCCGAGCTGATCGGCGTGCACCTGTCCGGTTACAAAGGTGAATGGGATCCTTTTAACGGCCTGGAAATGATGTGCTTTCCCAACGGCTATCATGGCTGGGCGGCCTTTGCTCCCACACAGGACCTGGTAGATGCCTTTGGAACGGCGGATGGCAAATATATTACAGACCCTGCTTCCGGGTATGATCCGCAAAAGCCCTATGTAAACCGCGACCGCCGTTTTTATGCCGATATCATCTTTGACGGCCGGCTTACCGGTAACCCGGCGTTCTTCTCAGACCGTACCACTACGGCAGCCCAGTTTTATGAAGGCGGCTATGACTCTGACCAGGGCTTTGATGCCTGGAACAATAGCTTAACCCGCTATGCATTCCGGAAGTATATGGACACTACGTTTAATTTCAACGCTACTACCCAAACCAATAAATTCTGGATCCTGGCCCGTTTAGGCGAGATCTATCTTAACTATGCAGAAGCCGAATTTCATTTAGGTCATGAGGACGTTGCCCGCGATTACCTGCAGCGCATAAGGGTAAGGGCCGGCATTACCGCACCACTTACAGAGACCGGTGCTGCCCTTGAAGCCCGTATCCGCAACGAACGGCAGGTAGAGCTGGCTTTTGAAGGGCACCGGTATTATGATGTACGTCGCTGGAAAATAGCAGAGACAACAGAAAATAAACCCGTGCGCCAGGTGATCATTACCCGAAATGCCACTACGGGTGCAAAGACTTACCAGTATAAGGATATAGAGCCCCGGAGCTTTGATAAAACCCGGCACTACCTGATGCCCATTCCCAGAACAGAGATTAAAAGAACCGGTTTACAGCAGAACCCGGGCTATAACTAGTGTTATGTTAAGCATAAAAAGGTGTACTATAGTTGCGACAGAAACGCGGAAGCATAGAAAAGAACTCAGTGATTCTGTGTATTCAGTGGCGGCAAAACAGACTTAACATCACACTAGTGTTACGACAATTTAATTTAGAAACATTGTTTATATTTGTGTTGAACAACCCCATTATTATGTCAACACAAGTAAAGTTAAGCGCAAAGGA
>NZ_FMZO01000021.1 GCF_900101395.1 Niabella drilacis
CCGTAGCTGTTCCGCCGGACAGGGCCGTGCCTCCGATGCCGGTGATCGTTGTTGCATTGCCTTCCGGGTCCACATCATTGGCCTTTAAACCGGTGGCGGCAGTACGAACGATGGAAGCTCCCTGAACGGCGGTAGCATAGTCATCGCTGGCCGAAGTACTGTTGGCTGTTCCGGGAGCATTCACCGTTACTACCTGGTAGGAGCTGGTACATTTAGGCGTGGGAACAGACAGATCACATACCTGGTAGGGAATGGTGTCTTTACCCACAAAACCAGGATCGGGTGTATAGGTAATATTACCCAGTGCATCTTTGGTTACCGTACCATGGGCCGGCTGCGTGGGTGTAACACTGGCAGGATTGAGCGCCGGCGAAAGCGAGCCCGGCTGATCATTGGCCAGGGTATTGAGCGTTACTGCTGGTGGCGTACCCGAAGTGTAGCCCGTCATGGTGGCCAGGTCCGGATTGGCCACCGGCGGGTTGGTGGCGGAATTAGGCTCCGCCACGGTAATGGTAAGCCGGTTGGTGGTACAAACGGGCGGTGTACCACTGGTACAAACCGGCACATCAAAAGTGTATACACCAGGGTCGCTCCCTGTAAACGTATATTTGCCCGTGGCAGGATCAATGGTGGGAACTGAATTGCCGGGGTTGTTAACGCCTGATGGAATAGCAGGAGCACCATAAGTGCTGCCTGCAGGTACCTTATCATTGGTGTTTAAGTTACCGCTCATTTGCTGGTTTACATAGCCCGAGTTAAAATCGGGGTTGGCAGTAATATCCAGGCCAAAATCAACATCGTTTACACCCCCTGTTGCACCAAGCGTTATAGGAGTACGCCCATCGTAAGGGCTGACAGCATCGGTGCTGCTTACATTTTGAAAACCGGCAGGAGGAACTATGCCTATAGAATAATTACCGGCAGGTATAGCACTGCCATTGGTAAGGGTGCTAAAGCTATAATTGCCATTGGCATCGGTAGTGGTGGTGGCTATTATGTTTCCGTCATTATCATACAGGTTTACGGTAATACCCGAAAGGCCGGCACCGTTTACACCATCGGTCATGCCGTTTTTATCGTTTACCAGGCTGCCGTTGATGCGGGCCATGCTGATGGCTGCGCAAGGCGCATTTGATAAATCGCTATAGGATCCGGTGGTGCCAACGGCTGTGGCAGCCATAGTGGCCGTATTTAGCTCGTATATAGGATAGGAAGTGCCTGGGCTCCCTGAATTACTTGTGGACACATATACTTTGCCATTGGCAAATACCAAATCGGTAATAGTCACGCCGCCACCAATAGTTACTCCGGTAACCTGCCCCCTGTATATATATTTGGTAGTGCCTTTTTTTACCTGGAACAACCTTCCGGTATTGGCCGTAATAAAGTAATAATCGCCATTGGCATCAATGGTCATATTCATCTGTTCAGTGTGGAAAGTAACCCCACTCGGGAGGGCGGGGCTGCCGGTAGCCGCAGTGATCGTTTGATCCCATACGATGCTAACGGCTCCGGTAGCTGGAACATATTTCGTAAGCCGATAACCATGGTCGGTTATAAAATAGGCATTACCTTGCGGATCGGATGCGCCGCTGATATAATACTCATTGCTGAAATCAGCAAGTGGCAATGTGATTCCGGTATTGGCAGGCTGTGTACCGGCCGGAGCGGTGGTGGATAATCTGTAGATAGTGGCGGAGCCTGTAGTAACGGCTGCGTTCATCGTTGCCATATACACAAAACCATTGCCGGGCTGGGCTATGGAATACCAGCCGTATGCCCCCGTAGGACCGGTATAGGGGCCGCCCAGTTGGGCGAAGGCGTTGTCGGGGTCTAATTTGTACACACTACCTGTTGACGAACTGGAGCCGGTAGCCCAAATGGTCTTATCGCACTGGGCCTGTGCCCATAAGGAAAACAGGGTAAAAACGGGCAACAGGGCTATTTTTATCTGTTTCAGTTGCATTAGCCGTTGCCGGGGAAATGATAGATATTTCATACATAACTATTTATTGATTTCATTTTTTATTATTGGGATCCGGGTCCTGCCCGGGCTCATTACAGTGCTTTGGCTGCTATTCTGAGTGTTCAATTTTCTTTACAAAAATGTACAGCGTCTAAACACGAAAATTTGGATAGCGATTCTTTTTTCCTGTTCTTACTGGTGCAAAGATGACCCGCCCGGGGCTTAGGCCGATTACTACTTTTGTAGTAAATGATTTCTATACGTTGAAGCCTGGAAAGAGGACCCGGCATTGATATTTCAGCGGTCAGCCATCAGCCCTTGTTGTCAGCGTTGAGCCGGCAAATTTTTCGGTTAAACGTCTAAGGGAACGCCATTGATTCACCATTGTCCATTCACTAAAGCCCCGCATTTACTACAAAAGTAGTAAACCCCGCAGCGGAATTAAACAGAGTTTTGTGACCGGAACAACAGTGCAAAACAGCAATACGAATTATCCGGACCTGTGACGCCACTGCATTCCATAGCCTTTTCAAAACAACATAAATCGATCATCTTAAACCAGTGGTTTGTGCACAGAGGTCAGTTTTTAAAAGAAATGGTAAAAGAAAGCGGCCGATCGGTTACCTGGCTGACAAAGAAAATGCGCATCAGCCGCACGACCTATTACAATCATACCCGGGATGAAGACCTGCCGGCTCATCTGCTAACCGGTTACAGCCACGCCCTGGGAGTTGATTTTTCTCAACATATCCCTGAACTGAAAAAGCTGATGTTCTCCGTTAAAGACACTTCACCCCCTAAAGAAACACAAGATGCAATTAGCTACTGGAAACAAAAACATGATGCCCTGCTCGAAAAATGGGATACGCTACAAAAAAACGATCGTTAAACAAATAAGGTATATTATAAAAAATGTCCATCCGAATAGCAATACTGGAAGAGCATCCGATCCTGGTTGATGCATTGTGCAACAGCATTCGCCGGGATCCCGGTCTTCATATTACAGGCAGTTTTCTTGATGCCGGGAGCCTTTCCCGCGGACTCCTGACCGAAACCCCGGATCTGCTGATCCTTGATATCCAGATAAGAACGCTCCATGGTGCAGACTATATTGCCTCCCTGAAAGACGAATACCCTGATATCGGCATCCTCATCTGCTCCAATATGGACAATGAAGCCTATATCAGCACTTTGTTCAAGGCAGGCATAGCCGGTTATGTACTGAAAACAAGTTTACCGCTCGTGCTAACAGACGCGATTCACAAGGTGCATAAAGGGCAGCGCTTCATCGACCCGGAGCTCCCCGAAGCTTCATTAAAAAGGAGGCTCAGACGGCTCAGATCCTCCCCGGGAAGAGGGAGAAAACAGCCGGTGCAGGAGCCCGCCGGTATAGACATTATCCATAAATAAACGGTTACCAATAAACTTTCGGCTATAACCGTTGCATCTTAAATCCTAACAGGAAATTGCCCCCTGGCCATTTTATTCCACGGCGCCGGATCTACTCCGTTCATAGAACGTGGGCACTATCATTTAAAGGCTCCCGTAGAGACGGGAGCCGTATTGCATTTAACCTACCGGGGGCCATGCCTGGGCACCCCTCTTAACTACTAATACTACTTGTATTGCATTTCAAAATTAAGGGGGATTCTGTACGGATTTTTACTACAAAAGTAGTAGCCGGCGAATAAGATATCAGGGTATGTTTGCCGATAACAAAATGCAGCTAACTGTATCCAGGTATGCCGCAGCTATTTTCCCAACCCTATACCCCTTTGAGCCTTTAAGGACATGTATTCTGATTTATTTTTACAAAGCGACCGGTTACCGCAGCACCGTACCCGTCCGGCAATTAGTTGCGGGCGAATTAGCCTGATACCATTTCATTTCCTGTTCAAGCCCGAAAACAGCCGGCCTTCCCCCCATAAAAACACAGCAACTATCCTGGCGCTTTTATTGTCAGTCGGCGCTTTCGCCCAAACCGATATATCTGTTACAGCGTATAGGAAGGCGCAGCATGTCTATATAAAATGGAACAGCTCCTGCGAAAAAAACTGCAGGGAATATAAAATTGAAGGTTTCACAAACAGCAATTCCTGGGAAACGATCGGCACTGTAAACAGCAGAACATCCCATGGCAACTCGGATACCCCGCTCGGCTATGCCTTCAGTATGGCAGACACAGCTGTTGCCCTGGCGGGCATTGCCTTCCTCTTTTTGCTGTTGCTGATCCCGAATGCATCGGGCAGAAACGTCCGCTGGCTGCTTGGCATCGCCCTTACCGCAGGTTTTGCAACCTGCTCCGGAAAAATCGCAGACGCTATCAATACTGGCCGGCGCATTCAATACGTCCGGCTGCTGCAGTACAACACCGATGGTCGCATAACAGCTTCTAAAATGGTTCAGCTAACCCAGGAATAAAGACCATTACCTGTTTCCCAAGCCTCCCGCCCCCTTTTTTACTACAAAAGTAGTACCCGGCAAAATGAAAACAGGTGCACCTTTGTGCAGGAACAGCGCCTGTACTCAACGCCTGTATTGACCGTGCCGTTGCACTCCGTCGAAAGCCACCGTCCTGTCTCCGTTTATTTAGCATGCGGGCATTTTTGCCGGCTACTCATACTTTTTAAAATCTCAATACATGTATCTGTTAAGCATACTTTATGCCCGTCCCGTAGAAAATGGCATTTCTGCCGGCATCTTCCTGCTTTCTGCAGCCATTATAGCAGTTTTGCTTTTCCTGGTCAAAAGCCGCAGGAAAAAAAATAATATCGGGCTGCTTTTGCTAACCCTGCTGGTCCTTTACGCGTTCATTTAAATCCAGGCTTCCTGGTAAAACTATATAGAACATTAAAATAAAACGCGATACATACCGGTTTTAAGCGAAGAAAACGGCTATTTTAGCGAAAAGGTCATCCTGCAATTTGTATCTTCAGTATTTTTATGCAGATTAGGATCGATTATCCGGACTTCGAAATCAGCCTTTAACCATGATACGTGTAGCTATTGTTGAAGATAACAAAGATGTTTTAATATTACTGGAAAGTCTGCTGCAAACGGAACCAGACATCCTTCATATCGGAAGCATTACAACCGGTGATGCGGCATTAAAGTTTATAGCAGAAGAGCAACCCGATGTGGTATTGATGGACATTCATCTGGAAAGCCAGAGCGGCATTGACTGTGTACGGCAGTTAAAACCCATTTGCAAAAAAACTGAGTTTGTCATGTGCACCGCCTTCGATGAAGATGAACTGGTCTATGAATCGTTGCGTGTGGGGGCCAGTTCCTACCTGATGAAAAATAATACCCCCGAATTTATCCTGAATACGATTCGGGAAGTAAACGAAGGCAAAAGTCCTATGAGCAGTGATATCGCGCGGAAGATCGTCCGGCAAATGCAGCAGGTACAGGCACCGCCTGAATTTAATATCACCGCCCGGGAAACCGAAGTGCTGGAACAATTGTCAAAGGGCCGGACCTACCAGGAGATCTCCGATCAGCTCTATATAAGCATTAAAACACTCAAGAGTCATATCTACCGCATTTATGAAAAGCTGCAGGTAGATAACCGTGTGGAAGCCATCAACAAATTTTATAACATCCACAATCTGTACGGCCGGTAGGGTTCAAAGTTTCTGGTTTAAACACTGTCCCAGTTCTCACAGATCGCTGGCAGGTTTAGGGGGATGGGGTGAGCTGGAAGACGAGTAGCTACCCGACATTGCTCTACTCATTCAGCAGGATTCATTAAGGTTCTATGATGTTGACTATTGCCCATCAATGACTGAAAGCTGATCACGTCTAAGTAACCTTCGCTTTCCCCAACCCTTTCAATGGCACCTCGATCACAACTCTTGTATCGATACCCCGCTCCCAGCGTACATCCCCCCCCAACGCCGTTATATTACTGCGGATATTATCCAATCCATTCCCTTTAACCAACAATGCTTCATCGGGCATGCCGCTACCATTATCTTCGATGGTAAGCCTCAGTAACTCCGGAGTTGTTACCGCCGTGCATCTCAGTGCCGTTGCTCCGCTGTGCTTTACCGCATTATTGAAACACTCCTTGATACTCTGAAACAGATAACGCCGTTTATACCCCTCTACAGGCAGTTCCTTCATTGCTACTTGGAAACTGCTCGTATACATTATGCCCGCATCGGATAAAAACTGATCCATATACCGTTGCACATACGCCAGCAGGCTGCCCAGGGTATCGTTCCGATCATTGAGCGACCACACGATCTCATTGACCTGTGTTGTAAGTTTCTGACTATTCCGCTGCAGGATCTCAACCGGCCCGGCAATGGCCTCGATATTGAAGCCCCGAAGCGCCTGAGCTGCCATTCCAATGACAGTAAGAGCGCCACCCAGTTCATCATGAAATTCCCGCGCGATCCGCTTCCGCTCAGCCGTTTCTGCTTCCAGCAGCAACTCTTTTTTTTCAATCACTGAAGCCTGGTATAACCCTTTTAGCTTTTGAGCCTCCAGCCGCTTTTTATTCCGGAAAAAAATCACCAGGCCTACAGCAATGGCCAGCGATAGTAAAAAGATGACCAGGAAAAGGATCAGCCGGCTATTTGCTGCCTTTTTTTCCTGTTCGGCCACGGCCTTATCCATCTTCGTTTTTTCCAGGTTCCGGTCATACTGCAGCAACTTATCGTCATTCTTTTTCCGGTTCACCAGCGCATCAAACCGTTTCTGATCTTCCAGCGCCTTCATGGCCCCGGCATAATCGCCCGTTGCTTTCTTTACCTTGTAAAGCGTTTCATAATACCCGTACACGAACCAGTCGTTGGGCAGCGAACGGGCATCCATATCCATGGTACCGATATAATTTCCATAGGGAATCAGCAGACCATCGGCTTTTTTATATTCTTTTCTCTGCAACGCAATCTCTGCAAAATAAAGATTGGGCAGGAGCCGTGCACCACTGTCCGTATAATTGGCACGAACAATCGCCGCATACTTCCGGATCAGGGGCAGGGCGCTGTCCGGCCTCCCCATTTCGATATAACACTGTCCGAAATTGCTGTAAAAATATTCGATCTCTCCCAGCTTTTCAATCGAATCCGTACATAGCGCCAGCGCTTTTTTCCATTCCTTTATGGCCGCCAGCGTATCCTTAGTGGCCCGGTACCCGATACCCATAACATCATGAATAGCTATTTCCGCTTTAAAATCGCGCGGGGTCTGGTGTTCAGCTATATCCAGCGCGTGGAGGTAATACTTCCGGGCACTTGCATAATTCCCGCGCTGTGAATGAATATTTCCCATAGAACAAAGCGCCATAATTTTATCGGGAGGGAGCAGCTCATTTAACCGGGGCATCACCTTTTCCATATAGTGAGACGCCAGTGAGTCGTCCCGGCCGCTATACAAAACACTGTAATACAGATCCACCAGGGGCCCCATTTTTTTGCTGTCCGATTCCTTTGCCAGCATGCCGGCACTGTCGATCATGCGCTTCCCCTTATTCACATCCATCTGCGTACGCCCGATGAAATACCCCAGGCGGCAGTAAGATCTTATAAGCTCGTCTGTTAATCCGTAGCGTTTTGCCAGAATGCTTACCTGCTGCTGGATCACCAGGCCGCTATCGATGGGCACTTCAAAGGTTCTTTTCTTCAACGCCCCGATCTGGTCGGTAACCGTTACCGGGGCATTTATTTTATGCTGCGTACCCGGATGGCAGGAGTGCAAAACAAACAGGAGCGCAAATACATGGTTACACCGCCATAGACAGCGGGCGTTATGTATGATTTTCTTTATTTTCAGTTTTCTCACAGACTGGATTTCATTCGGCCCTGTTCCGGGATATAAAAATAAAGCTTTTCACCAATTTTCCGCCTGCCGGATCACAGGACCGGCGCATAAAGCGGGCGTTAAGATCGTATAGCAACTTTTCCGTTGGATGATGCAGCAGCAAGGATCTGCTCCGGTATGCATCCATTTATACCGCGGGTTGACAAATATGTTAATCTGCAGTCCTGTAGGTAACCGGGCATCTGCCGAAGGCAAGCTGTTCAGATAATGGATCCTATGTGATAATGGCTGAAGAAGCTGACGGATAAAAAAGCAGCTGCCCCACCGGTATACAATAAAGCCGGTATTCCACTGGTGTTTAATGTATTTCAGAAGTTGGTTAAAAACAGAATGGTGATCATCCTTATAAGCGCCGCGGATCCGGCCCGTTTTGTGGTTTCCTCAGGATCCTCCGCTCTTCCTTTTTACGCTCAGCAAAAAGCTGCTTCCAAAAACGACAAACAGGATGCCGCAATACAAATTGACCTTTCCGTCCAACGCTGTTCCCTTTACAATATAGTACAGTACCAGTAACAGGCCGGTCACCAGGAAAAAAAGGCCAATAACAAACCGCAGGTCAAACAATTTGTTCATATATCCGATTTTTAAAAGAAAATAATATTCAAAACAATAGTGGCCGCCAGCACCAATATGCCCAACCAGAGCGGGTTCTTATACCATACTTTAGACCGGTCGTGCTGCCGGGGTGTAAGGCTATATACCAGCCCCTTCAGTGCTGCTTCCGGTTTGGGTTGCGTTACCAGGCTGACGAGGGCCGTAATCATAAAGCAGGCCACAAAAGAGATCCAGGCGATGGTAAATGCCTGGCTGGTACCGGAGAAAAAATGATGTACCTGTCCCAGCCAGCCGCCTTTGCCTTCGGCCACGGTGAGCCCATGTGTTACCGCGGCAGCCAGTGTTCCCGATATCAATCCCCAAAAGGCGCCATGTCCTGTGGTACGTTTCCAGAACATGCCCAGGGCAAAGGTTGCAAACAGCGGGGCATTTACAAAACTGAACACCAGTTGCAGCAGGTCCATAATACTGTTATATCCCCGTGCTACATAGGCTGTCATTACTGAAATAAGGATGCCCACAACCGTTGTTGCCTTTCCCACATACAGGTAATGTTTTTCCGGCGCATTCTTTTTTATATGTGCCTGGTAGATATCAAAGGTCCAAACCGTATTAAAGGCCGTTACATTTCCCGCCATCCCACTCATAAAGGAAGCAATAAGCGCGGTAATGCCAACCCCTAAAATCCCATTTGGATATAAATTTTTAAGCAACGTGGGCAATACCATATTATAGTTGGGCGAACCATCGGCAGCCGTTGGCAGCTCAAACCCCTGAAACTGTTTTTGCAGCGCCAGTATTACAAGACCCGGCAATATTACAATTACCGGCATCAAAATTTTTGGTACCGCTGCAATAATAGGTGTGCGCCGTGCATCGTTCAGGTTCCGGCTGATCATGGCCCGCTGTACTACCAAAAAATCGGTACACCAGTAACCAAAGGCCAGCACAAATCCCAGACCGAATACCATGCTTACTAGATCCACCCCCATGGGGTTATGCGCCGGATCGTCCAGCCCCTTCCATACATGCAGTTTGGCATCCGCTACATGCTGCACGATCCCCTCCCAGCCACCGGCCTTGTCAAGCCCTATAAACACCAGGGGGGCAATCCCCAGCACGATCAAAAAGAACTGCAATACCTCGTTATACACCGCACTTGTTAAGCCGCCCAGGAAGGTATAGGCCAGTACCACCCCTGCTGCCATCCAGATCGAAACATTAAAATCCCAGCCCAGGATCACCTCCATCAGCATGGCCAGCGCGTACAGGGATACTCCGGAGGAAAACACCGTCATTACAGCAAACGTAAGCGCATTGAAGGTCCGCGTCTTTTCATCAAAACGCAGCTTGAGGTACTCCGGCACACTGCGCGCCTTGCTTCCGTAATAAAACGGCATCATATAAATACCCAGGAAGATCATCGCCAACGCAGCACCCAACCAGTAGAAATGGGTGGTATACAACCCATACTTGGCACCGTTTGCGGCCATACCTAATACCTCCTGCGCACCCAGGTTGGCTGAAATAAAAGCAAGACTGGTGATCCACAACGGTATATTACGGTTGCTCATCAGGAAATCATTGCCGGTCTTTATCTTCTTTTTCAGTAAGAAGCCAATGCCGATCACAAAAAGAAAGTAGATCCCGATGATCGCGTAATCAATGAGTGCAAGCTTCATCTATTTTATTTTTTATAGCTTTGAGATTCGAGAATTGAAATTTGGGACCGTCGTTCAGCCACAACGGTTCTGACCTGGAACCGGAACCTGAAACCCTGAACAAAATCAGGTTCCTTTAAACTCAAATCCCTCCAGGCCCCTTATGCCGGTATCCGCTATAAACAGGCTGCCGCTTAACGGGTACTGCTCCAGCTGTGCTCCTGTTAATCCGTCTCTTGCCGTAGTGATGAAGAGTTGCTGCATATCTTTGCCGCCAAAAGCGCAATTGGTCACATGCGGTGCAGGTACTATTACTTTTCCGGTCAGTGCACCGGTGACAGGGTCATAGCGATGCACGGCGCCCGCGCCCCAGATCGCCACCCAAAGCATGCCTTCGGCATCCACACACATACCATCCGGTACCTGCTCCGGGGCTTCTATATCCACGATCACCCGTTCATTGGCAATGACGCCAGAACCCACATCGAAGTCATAGGCCCTGATATTGTAATCGAAGGAATCGATATAATACATGGTCCGGTTATCCGGCGACCAGCCAAGGCCGTTGGATACGGACCGTTTATCCATCATTTTGCGGAGGCTGCTGCCGTCGAACCGGTACAAAGCCCCCTCTGCAGCCCTGGCATCCCCGTGCATGGTCCCGAACCATAAACGCCCGGCAGCATCGCATTTACCATCGTTGCAGCGGTTAGCAGATCGCTCTTTTTCTATTTCAACCAGCGTTTGCAGGTCACCGGTCTCAAAATCCAGCTGCGATACCGAGCCTTGCAGCGCAACGATATACTTACCGGTATCCCCTACCGGGATGATGGCACTTGCCATCTTATCCAGCAGCCGCTCCTCCACCTGCCGGGTCAGAGGATTCAGGCGCCCCAGTTTTTTGCCTTTGATATCTACATACAGGAACCTCCGGCGGCGCGCATCCCAGCAGGCCCCTTCACCCAGTTGCAGCCCGGCCTCATACAATAAGCCGGCATTCCAATGCGGTATCATTCTCTTTATCCTTATTTTTTTTCAATTCAGCTATCCTGCATCAGCGCGCTTCTGCCTCCGTCTATTAAGTACGTCGTACCTGCTGCAAAAGCGGCATACGCGCTGGCCAGGAATACGCACCAACCGCCAATTTCGTCCACTGTGCCCAGCTTCTTTACGGGATGTAAATTTACCGTACGCTGTCTTTCGGCCCGTGCATCTGCAAATGAATCGAACCATTGCTGGTTACCGGGTGTATCTATAAAACCCGGTGCAATACCCACGGTTCTTATGCGAGGGGCCCATTCAATTGCAAGACTCCGTACCAACCCTGTAAGCGCCGTTTTGGCTACATTATAGGGAAAACACCCCGGTATGGTACCCAGGGAATGATTAGAGGTCATGATGATGATGACACCATTCCTTTTTTCTAAAAAAGGTTTGCACAATTTTGCAAGCCGCCAATGCGAGGCAAGGTTTAAATCCATATTCTGTTGCCAGTCTTCTTCGTTGCTACCTGCTGCACCGGTAAATACATTGCGCCCGGCGTTGGATACTAAAATATCTATACCACCAAATTTTTTTATGGTGGCATCCGTCAGGCTTTTTAAATCATTTTCTTTGGTAACATCGCAGGTTGTGTACAGGGCTTCTGCATTTAACGATTGCATTTCGGCCACAAAACCATTATCATCTTCTGTAGTGGCGCAACCGCTTACCCGCGCACCAGCAAGCGCCATTTGCCGCGCAATGCCCCGTCCAATACCGTTAGTGGCGCCGGTAATGAGAACGGTTTTATTTTTTAAACAGATTTGAAACATTCTATTTTTATTTTTTGCCCTGGTCCGTGAAGACACGAAACAAAGCCACGAAATAATGCCGATAGTTGCACAGCAGCACAAGCGTGCGACGCAAGACTGCTGAGCTTTATTCTTCAGCCGGGACAATAAGAACTGTACTTACTGTCAGCTACACATAAAACCCCGCCCTTGGCTCCAGTACACCGGGATGTGCTTCCATTGCTGCTTCAACAAGATCCACTCCCAACCCGGGCCTTTCACTTAAATGCAGGTACCCGTTCTTTACCATATCCTTTATCGGGTGATCAATCACCGTATCGCGCCAGGGTACATCATTGAACATAAATTCCTGCCGGAAAAAATTAGGAACGGCAGCGCATACATGGGCCGATGCCAGCGTAGAAAGCGGGCCATTGGGATTGTGCGGCGCCAACAATACATTATAGGCTTCCATCATCGTGGCCATACGCTTCATCTCGCCGGGACCGCCGCACCGTGTGATATCCGGCATCATGATATCGCATATATTTTTTTCCAGTACCGGGCGGATGCCATGCCGCGTATAATGCCGTTCCCCTACACAAATTGATACACCGGAAGGAATACGCTCGCGCATCGCCCGCAACGTATCGGCACTTTCCGGCCCGGCCGGTTCTTCATACCAGGTAATGTCCAGTGCAGCCAGGCGTTGCGCCATTTTTACTGCAACCCGGTAGTTGAGCATGGCATGGGTTTCGATCATGATATCAAAGTCGGGGCCCACGGCATCGCGTACCGCCTTGCTTACTTCAAAAGCAAGGTCCTGCTGCGCTGCGGTCAGGGTAAGATTGGAAGAAAGGTCTTCCCCGTACAAATAATTGGTATGGGCAAAGGGGTCAAACTTTAAACCGGTAAACCCGGCCTCCTTTACTTTTTTTGCCTGGGCGGCATAGTCGGCAGCATTGTGCCCGCCCCCGGTAAACCAGTAGTTGGCATACAGCAGGATCTCCTTCCTGAAGGCGCCTCCCAGCAGTTCATAACAGGGCGTGCCCAGCACCTTACCCTTAAGATCCAGCAGCGCCATATCGATGCCGCTTATAGCGCACATGCTGGCACCGTAAGGTCCCACCCAGTTCAGATCCCGGTACAGTTTGGTCCAGATAAAATCTGTCCGCATCGGGTCCAGGCCAATGATCCGCTGCCCCACATGCTTTGCGGCTTCGTATACAAGCGGGCTGCCCGGCCAGTTGGTGGCTTCGCCCACCCCGGTATGACCGGTATCCGTATAGATCTTCAGAAGGGTCCAGTTGTATTTTACGCCCTCTACCAGCCACACTTTTACATCTGTTATTTTCATGATTACAATTTTATTTTCGGACCTGTTTGAGTGTTAAGTTGATGGTTCCGCTGATGACCGTTCCTTTTTTCAGGGGCTTTTCAAACTGTTTGCGGTGATCTTTAAAAAAACCTTCGGAGCCCAGGCCGCTGTATTCCGCCACCAGCCAGTGCACCGCGTTGCCTTCTATCCAGCTCCGGCTATGTTGCCGGCCGTCCGATACCACCTGCAAAGTATTGCTTTTGTCCGACAAAGAGGCGTTAAGGATATTCATTTTAGTAGACCGGAAATCATTACTCCCCCATTCGTTGCGGTCCAGCAGCCAATCGTTTGCAGGCTTCCAAAGCGGGCCGGCCGCCCCGCTGATCCTGTTGGTATTGAGCGCTTCGGCCCTGCCATCGAGCCTGCCGATATGATCTTCGGGATACGCATTCCAAAGCCCGCGGCGTTGCCAGGAGAGCGTATGAAAGGACGGGGCCAGGTGCAGCACAAGGCCCCACTGGCGTGGGTTTACATCCTCCTTTATCTCGTATGCATAGGTTATCTGTGCCGTTCCCCCGGCTTCAAAATGATAAATGGTGTACCCATCTGCTTCATTATATCCATCCCATACCGTTACCGAAAAAACGGTTTCTCCCTCATCGCAGGCATATTGTTGAATGATCCTGTTGGCACATACGGGAGTATAAGCCGGATAATAATAACGCTTACCCAGCATCTGCACACCATCGCCCGCTTCGTTGTAAGGCAGCAGCAGCAGATCGGCCAGGCTATCGAGCACCGGTTTACCCTGCCGGTATACCTGTAGCCGGTTGTTTACACGGTCCAGGCGCAGTTCCCATTCCTTTGAGCGTGCTACCACACCGGTATTACTCTTTTGATAATTCCATTTCAATACCTCTTTTATCTGCTGCGCAGGCGGCACAATCTCTGGAACAATATTTTTAAACCGGTATTCGTCTACCAGCACGTTTCTTGGATCATATACGGTGATCTTCAATGTTGCGCCGGCATCCGGCTGCGGGCACAAGATGGCCACATCGCTGCTTTCGCCCGGTTTTATATCGGGCCGCAGCACCCCTGATGCGCTGCCGGCCTGCCATTGAATGCGGCATTCGCTAAGATTGGAGAAACAATGCCGGTTCCGGATATGCAATATTACCTGGCCATTTTTCCAGTTCGATCGTTGTTCTATCCTTACCGGTGAATATGCTTTCTTCGTATGCCAGTATTCCGGTTTTTGCCTGCGCCAGCCATCTATGATACCCCAAGTACCGTAGCCTACGGCGGTAGTATCGCCCAGCACGAAGGTATCATCAATACCGCCCCATATAGCGCCACCCAGCACGCCTTTAGCATCATACATGCGATCCCACATTTGTGCAAAGCCAATACCCCAGTCATCACGCACACCGGGGTCTGCAGCCAGCTCCAGCCGGTTATAAGCATTGATATGCACATATTCATCAAACACTACCGGGCGTTTTGCATTTGCATACATATCCGGTCCTGCGGGCCCTGGATAGTGATGATTGCCGATCTCCAGCGCACCACCATCGGCATCGGGTGCCCACTGGCTGAAATTGCGCGGCCGCGTAGGATCCAGCACTTTTACCAGTTCTGCCGTTTGACTGAAATATTCTTTGTACTTTAAACTTTCGTTACCTACCGACCAGATGATGACCGATGGCTGCGAGCGAAACTGGTTGATCATATCCAGCGTTTGCGATTGCAGCACGGCCACCGAATCGGCCTTTGTTGCATTATAATCCCTGTGAGCCCAGCAAAACGGTGCTTCGGCCTCTACAAACATACCCAGGCTATCGCAGGCTGCAATCAACTCTTCCGGCGGCGGGTAATGCGATGTGCGGATATAGTTCACGTTGGCATCCCTGAAGATCCTTACATCTTCCTCCCATTGTCCTGCCACCAGTGAGCGCCCCCGCAGCGGCATTATTTCGTGGCGGCATACGCCCCGAAGCTTGATGGGATAATTATTTACGAATACCTGGTTGCCCCTTACCTCAACCTGCCGGAAGCCAATGCGGCGCTGCACCGTTTCGCCCCGGTTACCGGCCTCCATTCTTACGCGCCAGGTGTAAAGGCGGGGATGTTCCGGATCCCATTTCAGCGGCTTTTCTACTTCTACCTCAAATTGATGCTTTATTGTTTTTCCGGCGGTGATGGTTTGTCCGACCGTTATTTTTTTGGTAAGAATAACGGTATTGTTTGAAAGCAATTCAAACAACAGCACAACATCCGTTGCTGCTGCCCGGCCTTCGTTAGACAGCTCAATTTCCGTTTGCAGCCTGGCATTGTTATAATCCTTATCAAACAGCGTGGCCGCATGAAAATTTGAAATATTTAATTCGGGAACGGCCACCACCCTGATCTTGCGGCTGATGCCTCCCAGCGGATGTACCGCATACATACTGGCGCTTGCCGCGGCGTCGGCAGGGCTTTCATTCTTTACTTTTATGGCAATGACCGCTTCTGCTCCGGGCTGCACATAGCTGGTGATATCTATCTCAAATGGTGTAAACCCACCCAGGTGACTGCCCGCCTTTTTGCCATTGATAAAGATATCACATTGGCTGTATACCGCATCGCACCGGAGTTTGAAGCGATTGCCTGCCCAGTTGCCAGGTATGGAAAAAGAACGCCTGTAACCGGCCCATTCATTCTTTTCCACCTTAAAGCCCTGCATCACCCACTCACCGGGCACCTGTATCTTTTTCCAGTTGTTACTTTCCCGGGGCTGCGCTTCAAAACCCGGTTCCGGAGCGGGATTGAACAGCCAGGTACCATCCAGGTCCAATACAAAACGCTGCAGCCCGCTTACCTGCACGGGCATGACAGTCCAGCGATTAACAGTCATGGTACTGTCTGCCGCAAACAAGGTAGTGGCTATAGAAAGCGTGCATAAGAATACGATCCGTTTCATTTTTTTGTTCTATGCAGGCCTGTAAGATTTTCAAAACCTTACAGGCCTGCGTGGTTGGTTGATACGTTTAAAACTCCAGCTCCACGCCTCCCTTCAGCGTTTGGCCCTTGATATTCACTCTTCCATCCGTAAACGGACTTCCATAAAAAGGCTCGGAACCATTATTACAATAATCTGCGATCAGCCACAGGATGGCGCCATCCTGCAACCAGCTTCGGGATGTTTGTTTGCCGCCCCCCCAGGCTTTTACGGCATTGCCCGCGGCATCGCTTAATGTGGCGCTGTATATATTTCGTTTTGAGGAACGGAAATCGTTGCTGCCCAGTTCGGTGGCATCATCTTTCCAATCTCCGGCAGGCACTACGCCCCATTCTTCCACACCCGTTGTACGTTTTGCGTTCAGCCGGGCTTCGCCTTTGGGACGGGCTATATCATCTTCGGGGTAAGCAGTGAACACTGTTTTGCGCAGCCAGCTTAGCCGGTCCATAGTTTTTGGCAGTTGCAGCAGCATCCCGTACTGGTAAGGATACTCCATATTGCCTTTGTATTCGACCTCGTAATGTACTTTGAGGCGGTTGCCTGCAAAGGTATAAACCATACGGCCCCGGCTATTGTCTGAAAAAATGACTGTCATTGTTACCTGCACACTATCGTCCATCTTTTGCACAGCAATATCGTTTGCAAAAATGGTATACAGGGGATACCCTTTCAGGGGGTGGATATCGTTCTGGTAGGTTTCCCCGGCCACATTGGGTTTACCCCCATCCTCGCTGTTGCGCGGGATGATGGCAAATACCGGTCCCTGCGTCATCAGCTCCTTATCATCCTTCCGCACACTGGTGATCATGCCGGTGCTTTTGCTGATCAAAAAGCGGATATTTTTCTGTACGATGGTAATTGAGGCATCGTTTTCCGTTATTGCTAATTTATACGCAGACAGCGGCGGATACACCATCCATTCCCCTGCCCGCAGATCATACAGTTCCTCGTTGGCGATGAAGCCCCGCGGATCGGCAAACTGCACCCGCAGTTCTTTTGTACCCCTTGGAAAAGCGATCTTTAATGCACCTTTGCCATGCGGTGGAATCGCCGCTGTTAAAGGTTGCGGTACACCGCCATCAAATGTTGCCGTTATTTTTATATTGCTTAAATCCGTAAAATCATAGCGGTTTTCAATATGGAGCATTATAAACCCCTTTACCAGACTGCTCCGGTCTGCCCCGGTTACCTTTACCGGCGTATAAGCCTTCTTCATACCAAAATATTCCGGCTTTTTCCGGCGCCAGGCATCCAGCGGTCCCCAGGGTCCATAGCCCACAATGCGGCCACCGGGCAGGTGAAATGCATCGTCAATGCCGCTCCAGATGGCGCCCCCGAGGCATTTGGGGTAATAATACATCGAATCGTACATCATCGCCAGGGGCTCGCCATAAAAAGCGCGCTGGCCGGGATCGGTCAGCAGCTCACGGCGGTTGTAAGTAGCCAGGTGCGCATATTCGCCAAAGAATACCGGGCGCGACATGGTGTCTGTGGCCCGGCCGCCGTTGATGCCCGGGTAATGATAATTAGCTATATCCGCCTTACTGCCAAAATTGTTAAACCCGCCCCAGCACTGGTCGTGCAGCAGCGTTGGGCGTGTAGGATCCAGCGCCTTTACCGCCGCATTTACTTTTTCCCATAATGGGCTCCAGGCGCTTTCATTACCCAGCGACCACATAATGACCGAGGGGTGATTGCGGTGCGCCATCATCTTTTCGATATTGGCATTGAGCATATACGGTAAAAACCGTTCGTCCCTGTAATCCCATTTCTTCCAGATGGGAGACGCCCCATGCTGTATCCAGCAAAGCGATGACTCATCCTCCACAAAAAGCCCCAATGAGTCACAGGCGTTTAAAAAAGCTTCTGTTGGCGGGTAATGCGATGTGCGGATAAAATTGCAATTGGCCTCACGGAATAATACCGCGTCGGTTACATCCAGCGCAGCATCGATGCTTCTGCCGGTTAGCGGATGCACCGAATGCCGGTTAACACCGTGCAGTTTTATGGGTTTGCCATTCACATACACGCGGGCATCTTTTATTGTTACCTGGCGGAAACCGATCTTTTGCCGGATGGTTTCGATGATTTTACCGTCCTGCTGCAATGCCGCCGTCAGCTCGTAAAGGTAGGGAGATTCGGGAGTCCAGTGAAACGGATTGATAATCTGTAATTTGAAATTTGTGATTGGTGACTGATGATCTGAAGTTCCCTGTTTTACGATTTTTCCTTCTTTATTACGCAGGATATAAAGGATAGAGCTATTTGATGCATCTGCCGATACCCCTGTATTTAATGCGAGGATTGCATTTTTATACTGCCGGTCAAAAGTTGTTACTACTGCAAGATTATTGATATGGGCCTCCGGAACGGCCATCAGCGTTACATTACGCAGGATACCGCCTACGGTGTGTACTGCATACTGCGAGGTACAGGCCAGCACATCACTGATGGTACGCGATTGCACTTTTACCTGCAACAGGTTATTTGCCGGCTGCAAGGCGTCTGTAATATCGGCTTCAAAAGGCACAAAGCTTCCTTCGTGCACCGCCACCTGCCTGCCGTTAACCAGTACCACTGCATGGGAGCTGACCCCTTCAAACCTCAGTTTAACCCTTTTCCCCTTCCAGTCCGCAGGAATATCAACAGTACGGCTATACAGGGCCGTTTCGCCTTCATTAACCGTATACCCCTGCATGACCCACTCACCGGGCACATTGATCCCTGACCGCTGCGGGCGGCCTTCCACACCAAAATCCCATTTGCCGTTTAATGACTGAACGGGTTGTGCTATACCCGCTACCAGGGCGGGCTGGGGAGTCAATACCGGCATCGGGGCTCCTGTTTGCGCCGCGGCCATCTGTACCGCCAGTAAAAACGATACCAGTCCCCACATACCAATAAACCGCACCGGCGAAGGTATACCGGGGCAGGGAAATGAACACCTGGCAAACAATGAATGAACTTTATACATTGAAGAAAATTGAAGCATTAAAACACCGGAGATCTTTAAAAACAACTGCGGGCATTACATGATGCCATAGGTTTCAAAAGCCTCTTTGGCACTCATACCCTCCTGTATCTTTTTCTGAACCATTTTTTCACCGCGTGCTTTTTCAATAGCCCGGGCAAATACCTCTTCCTCAATTGCTGCAGGAACCACACAAACCCCATCGCTATCGCCGATGATGATGTCACCCGGGTTTACTTTTACACCCCTGATCTCCAGCGGCACGCGGAAATCGATCACTTTACCACGGGGCGCCTGGTCCTGCGCATAGCGGCCATATGAAAAAGTTGGGAAGCTGAGCTCCAGTATACCGTTGGTATCTCTTGAATACCCATCCACTACGGCGCCGGCGGCGCCCAGCTTCATAGCCCGGGTGCTCATCAGTTCTCCCCAGAGTGCATAAGTGGGTGATGACCCTGAGCATACATATACTTCATTTGTTTTGAGATCATCAAGCGCTTCCAGCATCAGGCCAAAAGGCTTTTTCAGTACGGGGTTACAGTTTCCCTCCTCGCCAAACACATCCGCCTCCAGCACCGTCATGGCGCGGCCCACCACAAACATATCCTGCCGCAGGGGTTTTATCTGCGGGGGCAGGAACTGGTGCAGGTATCCCAGCTTATCCATAATATCGCCGACCACGGCCGTATATAACTCATGCTTTACAATATGGAAGAGTTCATGATCGGTTTTCCAAAGAATATTTGTTGTCTGCATATCTGATAATTAAAGCCTGAAGTTTTCCAGGCCGGTTAATGTTATTCCGTTTTCAGCTGTAAAATAGCATGCCCCTCCATTTTTTTCCCTTTATTACGGGTACCCTGGTAGTTGCCCCAGCTCAGGGTCCAGTAGTCCCATTTATCGCTGACCAGCAATTGCTGGCTGCCATCGGCACCAACGGTCATTTTTGCTGCCTGTGTCCCGTTGCTCCTTACCTCAACAGCGCCGGTTTTGCCGGATATGGTATATTGATAAATGTGCTCTTTTTTAGCCCGGTACATTTCAGTAGCCTGCATCCGCACCAGGTGCAGGGCATCTGTGCCCCTGGTAAGCTCAAAATCCTGCAGGCCCTGTGCCGTTGCAAACTGCGGCCGCACACCGTATTGCCGGATACCGCCTTCGCCTGTTTTTGAGGCACGGCCTTCCGTTGCTGCCAGGTGCCCTTCCGGATAGGTGGTCCAGTAGCCTTTCCGCCGCCAGCGGATCTCATTGAGCGATGCAGCTACCGGTATCCCGATGCCAATATCCCAGGTATACGCCGGGATATTGGCAATGGTATAATCCAGCCTGACCCGTCCATCGGCATACAGCGTTGTGGTCACCGTTACCGGAAAGCTGTCGACCTGGCCCTGGCTGTAAACAACAAACTCGTCCCGGGCTTTCTGCTCAAATTTAAATGTACTGATTTTATACCCCCCTGAGAAAATGGCTTCCGTATTTTTTAATACGCCGGCATCCTTTGGACGGTTGATCACCGGGGTGGGATTTCCTGCAACCAGCATTCCTGCGCCCGCCCCTATGGTTTCTATCGCACCGGTCCTTCCGTTTATAACGGCCTGTGCAAAGCTGCTTCTTAAAAGGATCTGTTCCGTCTTTTTGTCTATCGTCCATACAGCTGCGCGCTTTTGAAATCCGCCGGCCGGAGCGCTTTTTAAAAAGATCCGTTCCTCATCGATCAGCGTTCCATCTTTTGCAACGAGTCGGATCAGCACCGACGAGTCCGCGGCGTGAACGGGAACCGAGACCACTCCGTTCCGATGCGGAGGCAGATCAGGCAGGGAGACCCGAACCGTTCTGCCACCGCCGGTAACCGTTGCTGTAACTGTTTTTAGCGAGGTATGGTCAAACCGGTTATGCACCGGTATCGAAAGGGTATTTGCTTTTACTGTGTAGTTATTCACATCAAGCCGGATGGGGGAATACGCTTTTTTTGTATTCCAGAATTCGGCTTTCTTTCTGCGCCACACGTCCACAATGCCCCAGGGACCATAGCCCACCATCGTATCCTTCATCATAAAGGTTTCGTCGATCATCCCCCAGATCGCCCCGCCGAGGTAACCTTTTACATCAAAACGGTATTGCCAGATAGAATCCAGGCTTTTGCCCCAGGCATCCTTTGCGTTTGGATCATAGGTTGTAAGACTGGTATTGTAGCAGGACACATGGGCCCATTCATCACCGATGATGGGATAATCGGCTTTCATATTCTTTTCGTACCTGCCCAGATCGCTTGTTTGCCCGTTGGTATTGGGATAGCCGTTATACCGGGGATAATGCGATACCAGTATATCAAAACACCTTTTTCCCTGGTTTAGCGCCGTTGTGGGAAATGACCAGGAAACGGGGCGGGTCGGTTCCACCGCTTTTACAAAATCATATTCCTTCTGAAAATTAGTGCCATACCAGCTTTCATTGCCTATGGACCACATAATAACGGCTGCATGGTTCCGGTCGCGGTCGATCATCTCGCTCAGCTGTCCCAGGTAGCGCCCTGTAAAGACCGGGTCGTCCATGGTTTTATAATACTTCAGATATGGTTCCGAACGCCAGTCGAGCACAAAGCAGATGGCCGTTTCTTCCTGTACATAGATGCCATAGCGGTCGCAAAACTCCAGGAAATCTTCGGAAGGCGGATAGTGCGATGTACGGATAAAATTCATATTGGCTTCCTTTGCCAGCAGCACATCCAGGCTATCCTGCACGCGGTTGGTACTGCGCCCCAGCAGCGGGTGCATATCATGCCGGCAGGCGCCCCTTAGTTTTACAGACCTGCCATTTACCAGCATTTCATTGTCTTTGTTTATTTCCACACTACGGAAGCCAAGGGGTTGCACGATCGTTTCATAGGGCTTCCCATTTTGAAAAACCGTTACGGTAAGGGTGTACAGGTATGGGGTTTCGGCCGTCCATGTTTTTATTTTTTCAATACGGATGCTATCGCTCCAAACAGTGCCTGCCATTTTTTTAAACGGTTTTGTAACCCGTTTATTACCGGTGGCATCGGTAAGTGTATAGGTTGCTGTGATATTCTTTGCCTGGGGCAGCTGCATTTTAAGGCTAAGCAGGCCGGCAGCATCGTTACCGGAAAGACCAGCGCTTGCATACAGGTATTGCACGGGATTGCCAGGCAACACGATGTATTGTACCTTGCGCGTGATCCCCCCGATGGGATGCGCCGCATAACCCGAAGCATAGGAAATATCGTCCGCTCTGTCCGTAACGCTTACATGCAGCCAATTATCCTGACCGGGCTTCAGGTACTTTGTAATATCGGCATCCCAGGCGGTAAAGCCGCCAAAATGCTCCCGCACAAAATGGCCATTGCAATAGACCCTTGCATGGTTAAACACCCCGTTAAACCGGATAATATGCCGTTTGCCGCTGGTATCTGTATCCATTTTAATTCTTCTGCGGTATACAAATGCTGTATCGTGCTTTATTTTAAACCCCTGCATCAGGGCCTCCCCGGGCACCTGGATCGTTTGCCAATCGCGGGTAGCGCTGTTGTCGGCTACAGATGTTGCATTGGCGTTAAGATTGATTTCCCAGCTGCCATCCAGGGATTGCACAGGTTTTGCCACACCGGCCACTGCTGCCGGCCTGGGGGGCAGGTGCAGCCGGCCATCGGCCATATATTGCTGGGCCGGAGCTATACCGGTTACGAGAACAAGTAACAATAAAAAACATTCTTTAAGGATGGGCATTATGCGTGTTTAAATAGTTGCCTGCGAAAATAATGATTGCTCCGGCCCCGTATTATAAGTATATTGATGTATGTTTAAAATATTCTACCCGAAGAGAGAAGCGCACTCTATATGCAGCCGCGGACCAGGGCGCTCTTAATACAGATTCAATTCGGCAAGGGCTAAATACGGTCCTGCCGCGTAGTTGCTTAAGAAAATAATTTTTACATACCGCGCCGGAGCGGTTGGCTGCGACAAAGCGATCCTTTGGTAGGCAGTATTATTGTTCTGCACTGTAAACGTGCCTGCCGCCATCCAGCCTATACCATCAGTACTTACTTCTATTTTTCCATCTTTGGGCGTACCGGAGGTGCTATTCTGTCTTGGCCAGATCAGCAGACCATTGATAACATTTGAACTGCCCATATCGACGGTGACCCAGTGTGGATAGGCCGGGGAAGACCCGCTCCATTGCGATTGCCAGAAAGTAGCAGGATTATTATCGAAGGCATATAGCGTACGGCCGTTGGCGGTACCTTCCCCCGTAGCCTCCTGGTCCGAAAAACCGGTTATTACCCAGCCGGCCCGGTTAAAAGGAGGAAACGGATCCAGCTTAATGGTATCAGCGCCGGAAACGGCAAAAGTGTCTATTGCCGCAGGCTCGGGAAGATACCGGGAAATAATCAGCGCATTCGTTCCCGGCCTGATGTCGGTGATCGTGTCTTTGTGCGCACTGATATTCCGGGTCTCAAATGTTTTTGAAGATCCATCCACCGCAGTATAAGCCACCGAGGTTGAAACAACCGTGGTATTGGTCTCCAGCCAGTCGATAATCAGGCGACCAAAAAACGGGTTTTCTGCAGACCGGAAGCCCCGGTTGATAATTCCGCTTTGATAGTTACTGCCGTAAATATTACCACTTGCATTTACGAGCACCGATGGGTTACCTGCGGCATCAAAGGTTCTTACTGCAAAGCTCCCATTTCCTTCCTGGAGGTTATTAATGATCTGCCGCACGGTATCAACGCCCGCCGACCTTGTGATGGATTGGTCCATCGAATCCAGTCCGCCATTCCAGTAGATACGGTATTTTACGATCTTGGGATCTGACATGAACAGCCCGGTAAGCATCACCCGCCCGTTGCCGGGCAATATCTTTAGCGAATCCAGTATCCCGGGATAGGAGATCTCCTTTCCTTTTTGAAATCGGTCTTTGTAGGCGTCCATTTTCTGACAGCCAGCCACTGTTAATATCATCATGGCCATAAAAACAGGCAACCAGTTTTTTTTCATTGTATTTCTTTTAATTGCTCTCTAATATTTTTCTCCAATTCACTATTATTTACTGCCCCATATATCCACCTGCGAGATCCAGATATTGGTGAATCCCTGCCAGTTCCGGATATTGCGTATCCGGAGGTATTTGACCGGAGGCTGTCCGGGCTCAAACTCCACATCCCACCCTGCTTTTGCATAGGCGATATCTTCTGCAGAGGAGGGCTGACCATATGGCAGACCGGAGGGCCGCACGATGGATTTGGCGGCCAGTTTTACCCAGCTGGCATCATAACTGCCATCGAGGGTAGGATTGGCGGAGCCCCATATCTCAAAATCACGCAGATTCCCCTGCTCATAATACCGGTCGTTATTTTCCGACCTTGGATATATTTTCATCCGGCTCAGCGTTTTTGCAACACCAATGCTCCAGGTTATAGTCTGTATATTGGTGTTGCTTACATTGGTGTATAAGCGGGGCCACACCGCATTCAGATTATAGTTATTATCCCAGATGAGCCGGACAGCTACCCCCTCGTTTGCGTAAGCCAGCGGGCCATCCCCGGGTAAGGTAAATTCAGAAAACCTGGTCTTATCCAGTATTACCTCAGCCAGGGGAGTGATTTCCTCGTACAGGGTATCGCTGCTGTTTCCAAAACGGTCGCTTACGCAAAAAGCAAACCGGGTAGGCTTATCCTGCAGTCCGCGTATGGTGTAGTTAATACTATCCGCCTGTGTATAAATTTTATCCAGGCTCTCATAATTGCCGTTCCCCAGAGAATCGATCATCGGTACAATAACAATGGGCTGTTCCGCGGCATTACGTACCTTAATATTAGGTCCGCCAAAACCCGCCTGCGTCTTCAGACTCCGGAAAGCGAGGTTCACGGGCGATTCCAGGGGCGTTACCGTTACAGCAACCGGATCCGACTCCACATGGCTGCGCGTTACCGCATACAGCTGTACTTCGTAAGCACCGGCTTTGGCAAAGCCATCTACCGTCATTGTATTATTATAATAGGAACTTACGACCTCCCTTTTTATGCCCGGCCTTATCTCATATACGGCTTTTATGTAAAGCAGGTCCGGGGCCGCGGGTAACGTGTACGTGAGCGTGGAAGCGCCGTTCGTGTTCTGCACCATTATATTGGATACCGTGCCCGGCCTGGCGCCTCCTTTTTCAACAGGCGTATTCAGGAGCTCCTGTTTACAGGAAGACAGGCCTGCAACAGTAAAAAACAATAATATAAAATATGCTGATCTCATCTTGATTCGTTTTATTCTTTTAACAGGGGTTGATGCCGGGGTACTACCACCCCGGATTTTGTACCAGGTTTTCATTCACCAGCAAATTATTCTCGCTGATGGGCCATAGATAATCCCTGGGAGATACAAAGCGTTGTGCCCAATATGTGGTAAGCCGGTAATACAGGGCAGGGTCACTTTGTGTACCGTCCCATCCCTGGACATTGCCGTTGAGTTCCGTAGCGGCCGTTTTCCAGCGACGCAGGTCCCAGAAGCGGCTTCCTTCCAGTGCCAGTTCGGCACTCCGTTCCTGGCGGATGATACTGCGCATGCCCTCTTTGGTGGTATATTTTGTGGGATTGCTGGAATAATTGCTCCAGCTTTCTTTAACGGTCTTAAGCCCTGCACGCGCCCGGATAAGATCCAGGTAGGCGTGCACTTCATCTACCGGCCCGTCTGATTCATTCAGTGCTTCTGCATATAACAGGTACAGATCAGCCAGGCGCATGGTAGGCCAGGGATATTGTACCACGCTGGTTGTATTGGTTCCCCAGGTGAATTTCAGATTGGTAAACTTTTTTGCAAAATAAGCAGTCATCGGCAGCGGCGTTCCGGTGCTCTTACCACCGGAGCGCGTTTCCAGCCGGAGCGTGGTTTGATCGCTCAGGGAACTAAGCTGGTACCATATACCCCCATCAAATCCAAGCGAAGCATAGTAGCGGGGTTCCCGGTCAAAATTGATACGGGCAGATGTATAGCCCTTTGTAATATAGAACCGGTCCGCGTCGCCGGCTATCTTTAATGAAGAGGGGTTGCTAAAATTCAGTATTTTATCTTCATTGATCGGCACCCCATTGCTGCTGTAAAAAAACTGGGTAACCTTATACGTGGGCCCCTGATCGGCAATCGCTGTTGTATTGCCCCCATTGTTCAGGTCAAAATGCCCCGCCGTAATACGCTGCAGGGTTGTGGTACCGTTTACAGACTGGCCCCATATCAGTTCCTCATTCCAATCATCATCAGTCACCGAGGCCCGAATGCTGAGCTGTCTTTTTATAGAATCCGTCAGCGGGAAGTTTGCACCCGGATAAGTATACAGTTTGATATTATTCTGTTCACAGGCCAGAATTGCTTCTTTACAGGCAGTGGCAGCCCGTTTCCATTTTGCCGCATCAAAAGCCGTACTTACCAGCAGGGCTCCGTCGTTGTTCTTAAAGTTTACATAATCGCTGTTGCCATTGAACAGCGGGCTTGCCCCCAGTACCAGGGCCTTTGCCTTCATGGCCAATGCCGCCGGCCTGGTAACGCGGCCCAGCTCATTGATACGGTCAAAGACCACATTCGGCAATCTTGCCGCAGCAGAGTCGTACAGCGCAGCAATGTAATTTACTACTTCATCCACCGGCCGGCGTTTTACCCGAAACTGGTCGGCAGGGGCGTCCACAGGAATATTTATATCGGTAATGGGGATAGGACCATAAGCTCTTAACAACAGAAAATGATAATAAGCTTTCAGGAACATGGCTTCGCCGATCCACCGGCTACGCTCATCCAGGCCAATATCCGGCACCTTGCCCAGATCGCTCATGTTCTCTATAAATACATTGCAATCCCTTATTGCATTGAACATGGATGGCACCCCTATTCCGTCCCAGTAGTTAAAGTAAGGATTGACCACATTCTGATTGCCGCGTGGCAGGTTCATCGCATAATCATTATAACGGCTGCTCAGCGGTGTGCTCATTTCATCACCACCCAAAAATGCCGGATTGGATACCGTAGAGGACTCCAGAGGAAGGTAGGAATAACAGGTAACCAGGTATTTTTCGGCCTCCTGCCGGATAGTAAACGCATTCTTTATCTGGGGCAGGTTATCCGGTACAATATCCAGAAATTTTTTACAGGAGGAGGTACTAAATCCAATGGCAAGAAGCAACCAAAGATTCCGCTTTATATTGATGTTCATGTGTACTGTTTTATATATTTTTTATATGTTAAAACCCGAGCCTGACGCCAAGACTAAACACCCGTTGCAGAGGGTAGCCCAACCCGTTGCCGGCCATTTCCACATCCCAGAGTTTAAAACGGCTCCAGGTGAAAAGGTTCTGGGCGCTCAGGTAAATACGGGAAAAAGTGAGCCCATATTTTTTCAACATCCTGGCATCCGGGTTATAGCCGATATCAATCTGTTTCAGCCTTAAAAAATCGCCATTCTGCAGCCACCAGGTAGAGGCCAGTGCATTATTGGGGATCACCTTATCGCTTAACCGGGGCCAGAAGGCATAGGGGTTCCGGTTGTCTTCTGACCAGTGGTCCCGGGCAATCACATCCAGCAGACCGGATTGTGCCACAATAATATTATTGCCGCTTATTGTACGCGGATTCACAACAAATGGCGAAACCCCCTCTACATTACCACTACCGTCACCTTTCAGTGCAGAACCAGCATCAATCAGGAAAGAAGAACGGGCGGAGCCCTGGAAAAAAAAGCTAACATCAATCAATCCCTTATACGCCACCGTACCTCCAAAACCGTAAGTAATTTCGGGAACTTTGGGCCAGCCAATAGGAACATAATCCAGGCTGGTGATTTTTCCGTCGCCGTTAATATCCCTGTATTTTATATCGCCTCCCATTACAAGGCCACCAAAGCTCTGTTGCGGCGAATTGGCTACTTCGCGGTCATCTGTAAAGAGGCGCTCGGCGATAAGGCCGTACAGCTGATCGCTGGAGTTACCTGCTTTTTTCAAATACTCCAGCCCCGCCGGGTAGGAAGGCTCTTCTGTCTGTACGACCTTAGTGGTGGCATATGTAAAATTGCCACGGGATATCACTGTAAAATCGGGGCCTACCTGCGAGGTATAATCCACGGCGACCTCCAACCCCTTTACATCCGTACGGCCGGTATTGGCCACTACGTTGGCCTGTAGCCCCATAGACGTAGGCACAGTAGCATTGCGTGCCAACAAGATACCCTTCACCTGCTTCTTATAAACATCTGCAATAATGTTCAGTTTTCTAAACAGTGAAAGGTCCATCCCCAGGTTGATCTGGTTCGTTGTTTCCCAGGTGATATTGGGATTGGCATAGCGGGAAGTTCTGATGGTATTTCTTAGATAATTAAAATTCTCACCAAAATAATACATCGGTCCCGCGAGCGATACATTGGAGAGATAGAAAAAGCGGTCCTCCGGCCGGCCGATGGCATCGTTGCCTGAACGGCCATAGGTACCTCTCAGTTTCAGGTTGGAAATAACATTGGTTAGCGGTTCAAAGAATGTTTCATTTGTCAGCACCCATCCCAGGCCGATGGAAGGAAAAAAGCCCCACCGGTTTTTCGGATCGAACCGTTCAGAAGCATTATATCCAAAACTGAATTCGGTCAGGTAACGCTCGTCATAACCATAAGTAGCACGACCGGAAAAACTGAGATTACGGGCGGGCAATGACTGCTGTAAGTTATCCGCATTACCGCTTAAAGACGATTGGGCATAAGTGATGATACTGGCGCCTACACTATGTTTTTCTGCAAACCTGCCTGCATAATTCAGGGCGGCCTGCCCCCACAACACGGTACTCACCTTTTTTTCGCCGGGGCTATAACTCAGATATTCAGTCGGCACATCTCCTATCTGGATGCTGTTACGTACGTCGTTCAAAAGGGAAAGAACAGGGGTTCCGTTTATGATGGATGCGGAATAATAAAAAGGACTGTATTGCCTGCTTACATCAAAATAGGATTGCCGGGTAGTATAGGCCATGGCACTGGCTGTAAGCCCGGGCAGAATGTCTTTTAAATTCTGATTGATGGTAATCTGTGGAGTAAGCTGTGCCGTATTGGTTTGCTGGTAACCCGAAACAGCTTTTGCGTAGGGGTTAAGGTAGAGCGCTATATTGTTGGTACCCGGTACAAAGGCATTGCCGAACAACGGGTGCTGTATATACGGTAAATAACGTTGCGGGTAAATGGCGGGGTAAGCCACGGGATTGCTGGTAGATGCAGCGGTGAAGACCGCGGCACCACCACCAATGGGTCCATGGTAATCATCAAACCTTGTTTTGATACTAATAAGGGCATCCGTGGTATTGGTCAGTTTCAGATTAACATTTGACATCAAAGAATAGGAGCGTAATTTAATATTGCTCCTGAAGTTGTTCAGATCCTGTTCCCGCATGAGGCCGTTATTTTCATCATAGGTCATGGATACAAAGAAGCGGGCCTTTTCAGTGCCCCCACTCAGATCAAAATTGGCTGACAGGTTGTTGGTATAATTTTTTACCAGCAATTTCATCCAGTCGTTATTGGGGTACAATACCGGATCCCGGCCGGCTGCCGTGTTATCAATCTTGTTGGGATCATATGGGGCTGCCGCCAATGGGTCGCGGGTCGTGGCTGCTTCATTTGCCAGTCGCATATACGTGATATTGTCGGCCAGCTTGTATAATTTGGTGTTACCTGATATCCGGTTCTCTACCCGAAAATTGAACCTGGTCTGCCCGGAAGCTCCCTGTTTAGTGGTGATCAGTATAACCCCATTACCTCCCCGGGCACCATACATGGCAGTGGCAGTAGCATCTTTAAGCAGTGAAAAGTTCTCAATATTATCGGCATTCAGCCGCGCCAGGTCATCGGTCGTACTTTCGATGCCATCAATATAAATCAGGGGATCCCGTTTTCCGGTACCAAAATTGCCCAGGCCCCGGATGAAAAAATTGGCATTATCTTTTCCCGGTTCCCCGCTTTGCTGAAAAGCGATGATACCGGCCAGCCGACCGGCCAACATCGAAGTAAGATTGCTGCTTGGCCCCTTTAGCTCTTTAGGGTTAATGGTGGTAACAGACCCCACCATCGTTGTTTTCTTTTGCTTGCCAAAGGCCACCACCACTACTTCATCCCCCGTTTTTGTTTCCTGGGTCATGAGGATTTGCATCTCCCCGCCCAGGGTTAGTTTTTCCTCCACCGGCCGGTAGCCAACAAAACTAAACTGCAATACATCTTTTTCAGGATTCAGGGATTCTATCACAAAATGACCGGAAGAATCGGTAATAGTGACGATCGGGCTGTTCTTTAGCTGCACTGTTACGCCAGGCAACGGCAACCGGCTGGTATCTTTTACAATACCTGTAGCAATTTTCTTGTTCTGTGCAAAGAGCACCGTGGATCCCATCAGCAGGGCAAGCAATAAAAATTTTCTCATACTAAGTTTTAACCCAACAAAAATAATTGTGGACCATAGCCTGTTGCTACTACTATTTATGCAGGTGTTAGAAAAATTTTAACATATGCCGTTTTATTGAATGCAGCGTTCTGTCTATTAGGCCGGGCCTGCTATCCCAACCCGTTTGCCGTAAAGATGCACCGGCAAGCCGGCTGGTAAAAATCTTATATTAAAACAAAAGGAATGCCCGTTTGAGCATTCCTTTCTTTGCATTTTATTTCACCGGCAACACATCCGGGCGGCGGTTATCAATAAAAAAACTCAATAACCCTTCGCCTGCTGCGCTGCCTTCAGGTTCGCGTTCCGGTCCAGGGCTGTCTGGGGATACGGCATCAATCTGAAGCGATCCTGCCATACCCTGTCCTGAACCGGTGCATTGGAAATATCATAAGTGGTTTTCATTACAGCAGCTGCAATATTCCAACGCCTGATATCATAAAACCGTTGTCCCTCCCCTGCCAGTTCAATGCGCCGTTCGTTTTGTATAAGGGTACGTAATTTGTCTTTTGAGTTATAAGCTGCCTGGTTTACTGCAGGCATCCCCGACCTGTCCCTGATATCATCCAGGGCAGCATATACCGATGCATCCGGCCCGCTCAGTTCATTTTTGGCTTCCGCGTAACTCAACAGTATTTCCGCATAACGGATAATGGGGAAGTCTTCGGCGGCGTCATACTCATAACTACTTTCCAGCGACCTGATATCATAACATTTCCTGAAATTATATCCTGTCATGCTGTTACTACTGCCTCCGCCTTCCCAATTAAAGGTAAAGCCGGCCTTGTACTGGCTCCAGGTTTCCCCGGGAAACAGGATACTTGCATACAAACGGGTATCCCGGTTCTTAAACTCGTTAAAATAACCAGCAGCGGGCGTTCCGCCTTTATTGAACAACGCCGCCCTTGTTGCCGGCGAAGGAGGAATAAAGGCATTACCGTTCCTTTCCCAATACGCATTTACCAGGTCCTGTGTAGGTGTAACAGAGCTCCATCCGCCCATTTCGCCATTCGTAAACAGCAGCCGGAGTCCATTGCCAAAAGGTGCATAGCTGGCATTTTCACTAATGTTCTGGGAAGCCAGGATCACTTCATCATTAGCTTCATTGGCGATCCAGAACTGTTGCTGGTAGCTTGCCAGCCCTTTGTAAAATCTTTGCTTTTCGGCATCGCTGGCGAAGGTTACAAAAGCGCTGTAGTCATCTGTCATATCCGGGGCGTCCAGCGTGGTTTTTCTAAAGAGCTTATAGCCCGCACCCATTACTTTTTGTGCACTCGCCGCTGCATCAGCCCAAAGTTTGTAATGCAGCTGTATCCTTGTGAGTATGGCATATGCGGCCCCGCTTGTAATGCGGCCGGTCTGGCTGGCTACGCCCCCGGTATACCGGGCCGGCAACTTATCGGCTACCTCTTTAATTTCTGCTATTGCAAAATTTACCACATCCATTTCCGGCGCCGGGGCCTCGGCGGTAGATAACGGGTCCGTATTATAGTAGGCCTTCAATAAAGGTACCGGTCCAAAAGTACGGGCCAGTTCAAAATACGTAAATGCGCGTAATACCCGGCACTCTGCAATAAACCGGCTTTTCAGATCGGCGTCCATAACAGCTTTATCAATATTCTCCAGGAAATAATTATACCGCCGTATAAACTGGTATCTACCGGCATAACCGGCATCCATATCGGCCTTGATGTCGCCGCTGGCTATACGGGTTGCATTACTTTCCCAGGGATACTGGGCATATGCGTTGTCTGCCGAAGCATCATCGTATGAATAATTGAACGCATTGCTGAGATATGCATAGCAGCCATTTAAAGCAAGCTCCACATCTTTTGCCGATTTCCAGAACGTGGTACTGGCAAGCTGATCCTGCGGGGTATAGTCCAGCGCGCTTTTGGAGCAGCCGGAAAAGATCACAAGCGCTGCCAGGATTATAGATATCTTTTTTTTCATCAGACTTCTTTTAATTCGTTTTTAAATGATTTACCTTTTCTGACCTGTAGCTATAGCGTGAGATTTAATCCAAATGAGTAGGTCTTTAAGGCGGGGTATGTAGATCGTTGGGATGCCGACTCAGGATCAAAGTCCTTAAGCCGTTTATCGCCCCTGATCGTGAAAGGATTATTGGACGCCACATAGATACGCAGGTTCTTCATATTCCAGCGATCTAACAGTTTTCCGGGAATCGTGTATCCGACCGATAAGGAACGGAAGCGGAAATAGTCAGCGTTGAACAGCCAGAACGTGGAGGTCGCGAAATTCACAGTGCCGGTCCTGGACAGGCGCGGATAAGAAGCGTCCTGCCTTGGGTCATTAATGGTCCACCGGTCCATTACATATTTTTTTACGCCCGCTCCATTAAAAAAAGCCTGGGAGGCTTCGGACTCCAGGTATACCTTTACGTTACTGACGCCGCTTCCCAGCAAAGCAAGATCAAAATTTTTGTAGTTAACGCCCAGGTTAAGTCCATAAGTAAAATAAGGCACATCATTACCCGCAATCACCCGGTCGTCGCCATTAATTTCATTATCCTTATTCTGATCTACATACCGTATATCCCCTGCTTTTGCCGCCGGGTTATACGTTTGTGCTTCTGCATCTGTTTCATAAAATCCATTGGCCTCATACATATAAAAAGAGCCGATCGCCTCTCCTACCCGGTTGATATAATACCCACTGGGAGCCTGCTCCTTTAGTCCCCCCAGCTCTGTTATCTTATTCCATATCTTGCTGATATTGCCGCCAAGGGTATAGCTGAAGTCATTGATGCGGCCATTATAGCCGGCCGAGAATTCGAAACCCCGGTTGCGTACTTTACCCACATTTATGGAGGGGATCTGTGTTTTAGAGGGATCGCTGTCAGGTATCAATCCCGCTTCTATAGGAATATTGGGGTCCTGCAGCAGGATATCCCGGGCCTGCTTATCAAAAACATCCAGCTGAAGATTCAGCTTCCGCAATAAAGTTGCATCGACCCCCAGGTTATACATATCCACTTTTTCCCAGCTAAGCAAGGGGTTAAATATCTTTGCCGGGTACACGCCATCCTGTTTTTGCTGATCGAGGATCACCACGGTTCCGGTCCCCAGCCCGTCATAGAAGTCGTAGTTGCCCACGTTGTTGGTATTACCCAGCCTTCCTGCAGAAAGCCTCAGCTTCAACTCCGTAATGGCATCGTTATTTTTGAGAAAGCCTTCCTGGGAAATACGCCAGGCAAAGGATGCCCCCGGGAACCAACCGGCCCTGTGTCCCGGTGCAAACTGGGAGGAAGCATCGTTCCGGAGACTCATTTCCAACAGGTATTTGTTGTCATACGCATAATTAAGTCTTCCAAAATAGGAGCGAAAACCACGCTGCTGTATATTTCCTGTTGCGGTGGTATTTAACGGGTTGGCGGATCCCCCGTTGATCGCGTTGAGGTCGTTGTTGACGAATCCTTTCCTGATCACCCGGACAAACTGGTCCTTAAAATTCTCGTATGAGCTTCCCGCCAGTATCTTAAACTCATGAAGCGCTGCTTTATGGGAATATCCTGCTGTAACCTGGGCAAGCAGGTTGGTCGTATTTTGCCACTGCTCATCCAATTGATTCGTCGTTACTGCCGTTGATGTCAAAGGGGCTTTGGTAACAAAGCTGATCAGCGGGTCCATGGTATTTGTAAACGTACCGGTAAGGTAGTTCAGGAAATTATAAGAGAACAATCCATTTATATCAAGTCCTTTTACCGGTGTATAGGTTCCGTTAAGCGTTCCTATAAAGCGATTGGTAGCATAAGAACTACGGCCACCTTCCGCCAGTTTACGCAGTGTATTACCGCTGGCCAGTGCTGCATCTACAGCGCCGGCGTTGATACTGCCCCAATTGCCATCGCTCTGACGGGCCACCACCAACGGTGTCAGGCGCGATAAGGTGGTAAAATCGATATTCCCTTTGTCATTATCGAAGCCATCCCTGATAAATGAAATATTACTGGACAACTTTAATTTTTCAGTCACCTGTGATTCTGTGTTGGCCCGCACCGAATAACGGCGGAGGTCTTTGCCAGGTATCAGTGAATTCTGTAAAAAATAAGCGCCGCTTAAAAAGTACTTCACCTTTTCGCCACCGGCAATACTGACCTGGTGTTCCATCATGGGTGCTCTTTTACGCAGCGTAAGATCGAACCAGTTGTTATTGGGATACAGATCCGGGTTAAGCTGCTTGCGGATCGTGTCTAAAATACCGGTACTGAATCTTGGACTTCTGCCCGCGTTTGTTTCCGCTTCATTGTACAAAACGGCATAATCATAGGCATCCGTAAAGCCGGGCAGATAGGCGGCGGACTGGGTACCGTAATAAGCATTGTAATTTACGCGGAACGCACCGCTTCCTTTTTTTGTTGTTACCAGTATCACACCATATGCAGCCCGGGAACCGTAGATGGCTGCGGCAGACGCATCTTTCAGAACCGACATGCTTTCGACGTCGTTGGGATTGATGCGGGCGAAATCGCCGCCGGACACCACAACCCCGTCAACGACATACAACGGTGCGGAAGTGCCCAGGTTGCCCCGCCCCCGTATATTAATACTTCCCAGGTCATTGCCCACATCGCCCGGCCTTGAAATGACCGCCATGCCCGGAACAGTGCCCTGCAATGCATTGGTGAGCGATGTGACCGGGCGGTTTATCAGCATTTTTTTATCCACCGTATTTACCGCCCCTGACAGGTTTTCCTTTCTTTGTGTGCCGTACCCTACCACTACTACCTCATCCAGGTTGGCTGTTGATTTGCTGAGGTAGATCAGCAGCTCCGGATCACTGCCAACTGTTATCTGTTTTTTTAAATATCCCACATAGCTGGCTTCAAGCACCGCGCCGCCGGCCGGAACAGGAATGGAAAAGCCGCCTGCTTCATCCGTGACCACAGCGGCACCGGTTCCTTTCAGTGCCACCGTTACTCCGGGCAACGGAGTACCGCCCGTCTCATCAAGAACCTTTCCGTTAACGGTCCTTGTTTGTGAAAACGCGGTATTTGCACCAACAAACGTGCACAACACCAATAGCAATCGGATTATACTTCTCATATATAAAAATTATTCAGTGCAAGATACCGCCACCGCCCTCCGGTTCTTTTTAGCTATTTTAACCGGTTTTAGAAATATTCTATCATTACAGGGTGTCCCCAGTTTTGCAAGCCTCCCGCTTATGAACCGGGAAAAGAGCCAACATCTGCAACAAACCCTCTTTTTAACTTTTTTATCCGCTTTACCGGAATTTCATAAATTTATGGTCAAAATAATTTCAACAGTGTATGAAACCACAATTCATAGAGGTAGCCCTTGCCGGTACCAAAACCATACAAATAAAGCAGATCGATCAATACCATCTTGATTCGCCGTTTCATTTTCACCAGCTCTGTGAACTTGTGTGGATCGAAAAAAGCTATGGCAAACGTATTGTCGGTGACAATGTTGGTAACTTTGAAGCAGGTGACCTGGTGCTGATGGGACCCAATCTTCCGCATATCTGGCAGAACGACCGGGCATTTGCAGAAGAAGCAGATAACCGGGTAAAGTCTACAGTTATTTATTTTCCCCCGGACTTCCTGCTGAATCTTACCGATGAACAAAACATGATACAGCCTATTACAGAATTGATACAACGCTCCCAGCGCGGCATTCTTTTTTTTGGACGGACCAAACAACAGGTAGCCGCACTGCTGAGCCTTATTTCAGGGGAAAAAAGCATCAAAAAAATTATCTTTTTCCTTGAACTGGTACATATCCTTTCCTCATCTTCGGAATACGAATACCTGGCAAGCATGTCGTATAAAAGCAACTACGATGAAAAGGATACCGGGCGCATTAACAAAGTGTACCAGTTCCTCATACAAAATTTTCACCGGGATATATCCCTGAACGAAATTGCGGACATCTGCCATATGACCCCCAATGCATTTTGCCGTTATTTTAAAAGCCGTACACGAAAATCCTTTACACAGTTCTTAAATGAGCTGCGCATCGGACATGCAGCCAAGCTGCTGCAAAATGAGCAAAATTCCATTACGGATGTTTGTTATGCCTGCGGATATAACAATCTCTCTTATTTCAATAAGATATTCCGCGGCATCCATGATATTGCTCCATCCGAATACCGGAAAAACCTGTTAAGGATCACCCGGACGCAGTAGTATGACAGGCGAAGCGGGGCCCTTTGCCCCATTCCTGAAAGCGCACACACTCTTTAGATGAAACCCGCTGAGAACAAGCCGTTCCGATACCTTTTTAAGCGTCCTTTATTTCTTAAAAACAGAAAATATCTTTGTTCCTTCTTCTATATCCTTTATTTTACCAGTGATGCGGAAATTTCGTTCAGCAGTCTTTTTGCAGCATTCAGATCACTGTTCCAGCCATCGTGACGTTTGTTATTATCCAGTTTTGTAATTGCGGCATTCAGCGCATCAAGCCGGGCCTGATCCTTTTTTTGCACCAATAGCCTTTTTACAATCCGTATCTTTTCGTAATCCTGGATGCCCTCCAGCAGCCGTTCGTAACGGATCGAACTGCGGGCCTGGGGGTACACGATATAGGTATCACCGGCGGGCCATGTTCTGAAACGCGAATCAACCAGCGGATTTTCTACCCATGAATTAAAGGCCCAGCGAAGCACGCCGTTATAGCCGGCCGCCATTGCATACCAGCCCATGTATGCAGATTCTGCCGGATCCGAAAAAGTGAACTGATTGGGAAAGTTGTTACCGCAATACACATAAAAGGTTGTATTGAGTCCCCGGGCGGTACGGTCTGCCAGATCTTTGGAATCGATAGGATGCTGCACCGCCGTGCTTACGTCACGGCTGTTTGGATAACGCTGGTAGGTTTTCTGATTATCGGCGTAAGATACACTGAGTGCGGGCGATGCTTTTTCGATCAGATCGAAAGCCAGTCCCATTTCCTCTTTATTCCGCTCATCCAGTGCTATATTAGTGATCTCCAGCCAGCCTTTTTGTTGAAGATGGCGCACGAAGTCCTTTAGAAAGGGCTCCCACATTTGGGTGAATGCCGGTGTTCCCGGTTTAGCCACTACATCCACAAACTTGCCGGTGGCGGCATCTTTGTAGTGAATTTCATTGTTCCAGGGTACGATGGAATAACAGTTGATCATTTTTTTAATTCCCAGCCCCATCATAAAAGAAACCCACTTATCAAATACCCGGTAATCATACGACCAGCGGCCGTTCTTTTCCTTTGTCCAGATGATCATGTCTTCGTAAGGGTCCAGCGTTTGCACATGCCAGGGATCCTTATTGAGGGTTGCAGTGATCACTTTCTGACCCAGGTTTGCCAGCATGCGCATTTGTGGTTCCATCGCCTTGAAATGTTCCACACTCCAGGCAGCCACTTTGTTGACGCGGGCTATCGCTGACGGATGCTGCCACTGATCGAGGTGAAAGGTCCAGGCCTGGGGTTCCGGGAGCACGAGATCGATTACATTAAGGGTTACGTCCAGTTCCTGCTTTTTACCTATCGCCGGGATCACCGCTACCTTTGCAGTATAAATTCCTTTCCCGGCCGTACGCGGTATTTCAATAGTAATCCAGACGGGCCGCACTTTTTTGCGCTCAAGGTTAAAAGCAGAAAGGTCGTCGAGCATATCGGGCGAGAGCGAGGCAGGAAAGTCGCCGGGTTTACGCCAGCCGCACCCGGGCCCGTACGTGTCGGTAATGACGTAGCGCTCAAAGCGGGCATAACCTACAGATCCGAGCTTTTTACCACCCGGTGCAACGGCATCCGTCACCTGAACTTTTACACCGGGCATGCTATCGGTTGTCCAGAGCAACACCTGGGCAGACACACGCTCACCTCTCCACCCCACCAGGCGCACCTCCTTTTCTACAGGTATATCAGGTGCCACCGATTTAGGGAATCGTTTGTCGACCGAAACAAACGAAGCATGCAGGCCTGGCTTTACCGAAAGCCAGCGCTGCCCATCGGATACTACAGGATCGGGGGCCTCGATAAAGCTTTGTCCCTTGTTCCATTGAGGTTGCTGGGAGAACATGGTCAAAGAAATACAGGAATAAAAACCAGCACAAATGAACCGATAGATCTGTCTTTTTGTAATCATGCGCATAAAAAATGTAAGGCCGGAAGATACAAAAGTTTCGAAAACTTTTGCCTACCCAATGGAAGCATACGGCATGTTTCACAAACTTCCTCCGGCAAGGCACCAATAGGCTGCCCTGAAAGTCCGGAAAAATTTTCTCCGGGCCGCTCTTTTTCCCAAACCTGGAAATCTTCGCCCGGGAAAGGCGTCTGATGATGATTATTGGTAATCAGGCACCCAGGTTGCAAGCGACGAATCAATTCATACCATTCACCTGTTTTCCGGTTACCCCCGGCGCCTTTATCCCACCAGCCATCAAATCAAACCAAACCCAACCGATCTCTCCATGATTAGTGAGAAGTTCTGTTAACTAACTCTTCATAAGTCTTAGGTAATTATTCCAATTGCCATCTCCTTTCCCGCCGAAACTTTTCCCGGTATTACCCGTTTGATAATAATCTTCATGATACCGGTCCAACCCGCTATAATAAGGCTGGAGTTTTATGCCCTGCTTATGACATTCCTTAGCTGATTCTTAAACGGGTGCAGATCACCTTCAAAAACTAACAGCAGAAAAGTTACTGTGCAGGTTCATTATACAAAAAGCCCGTTAAAAGGGAAAATGCATACCAGCCGTTCATTCATGCCGGGTGATTTTATGATAGAATCTTCTTTTTGCAAATTCTGCACACGCTGCATAACAAAGAACAATGCCGGCCATCCATACATAAAAGGGAAAAGGAAGCGCCACGAAACCAAAAAAGAAACCAACGGGCGTAAAGGGCAATAACAGGGTAATCAAAACAATTGCTATAGCCGCCCAGGCAAGCAGCTTACCCGGCCTGCTTTTAAAAACAGACAGTCTGGTACGCACGATCAGCAATACAAGTACAGCGGAAATAACCGATTCGGTAAACCATCCGGACTGGAAGGCTTTTTCATCCGCATGCAGCAAAAACAACAAAACGCCAAAAGTAAGGTAATCAAATACAGAGCTGAGCAATCCAAACACGATCATAAATTTCCTAATGAACGTCAGGTCCCAGTGCTGGGGGCCTTTGATAAACCGCCCGTCAACATTGTCTTTTGAGATCGCCGTTTCCGGAAAATCCGTCAGCAGGTTTGTCAGCAATATTTGCTTGGGCAGTAAGGGCAAAAATGATAAAAATAAGGAAGCTCCTGCCATGCTAAACATATTGCCAAAGTTGGCGCTTGTGGCAATAAAGATATACTTCATCGTATTGGCAAAAGTTTTACGACCTTCAATAATCCCGTCCAGTAAAACACCCAGGTCCCTTTTTAACAATACAATGTCGGCCGCCTGTTTGGCAACATCTGCTGCGGAGTCCACCGAAATCCCAACATCTGCTACATGCAGTGCAGACGCATCATTAATACCGTCCCCCATATATCCCACAATACAGCCTGCTTTTTTCAGGGCCCTGATGATCCGTTCCTTCTGGTTCGGTTCCATTTCTGCAAATACCTCCACCTGACGCACCCGCTGCACCAGGGCCGGATCACTTATATTACGCAGCTCCGGCCCGGTAAGGATGGCAGCCCCTTTCAACCCTATATTCTCTGCCATACGGGCGCTTACAAATGCATTATCACCGGTAATCACTTTCAGGACCACCCCGGATTCATGGAGTTGTTTGATGGTTGCTACAATATCAGCTTTAAGCGGATCAAAAAAAGTAATATACCCCAGGAAGATCATATCTTTTTCATCTTCCCTGCTGATCACCGATGCGGAAACCGGTTTGCGGTAGGCAATGCCCAGCGTGCGTACGCCCTCGTTACTTAATATCCGGAACCGCTCCTCTAACCCCGCAATGGATGCACTTAAGGGTTCAACACCGGTACCCGTTTCTACAAAACTGCAGCAGCCCAGCACCTCTTTAAACGCTCCCTTGGTAATCATCAGGCTCCCGGCCCCATCTGCAACCTGGATCGTAAGTCTTTTCCGGATAAAATCATATGGGATTTCCCCAAGCACGGTATCGTTTCCCCTGCACCCGGCAAAGGCAGTCGTTATAGCCTGGTCTATCGGATTATGAAATCCTTGCTGCAGCGCCGCATTGATCCTGGCATATTCCGCCACTTTCCGGCTGGCATTGCCCGCCGCATCCAGCGCCTCTTTTAATACCACCCTGCCCTCCGTAAGCGTACCGGTTTTATCAGAACAAAGAACGTTCACACTGCCAAGGTTTTCTATAGAAGACAACCGCTTTACCACTACATTTTTGGCAGCCATCCTTGCTGCGCCCGTGGATAAATTAATGCTGACGATAGCCGGGAGCAGCTGTGGGGTAAGCCCTACCGCAAGCGCCAGTGAAAACAGGAAGGCATCCAATGGCGGCTTATGCAGCAATACGTTAATGGCAAAAATAGAAAGCACCAGCAGTAAGGTTAACTCCATCAGCAAATAACCGAATCTGCGGATGCCTCTTTCAAAACCCGTTTCCACGGCTGCCAGTTGAAGGCTGGCAGCAATTTTACCAAATTCCGTAAACTCCCCGGTATGCACCACCAGCGCTGTACCTTTTCCGCTAACAATGCTTGACCCCATTAAAAGACTGTTAGAACGCTTCATTAAAGGGGCATCGGCGGCAACCACTCCCGTCCTTTTTTCAACAGGAAAGGTTTCACCGGTAAATGTAGCCTCATCTACAAACAACCCGTTTGCATCCAGTAACAGGCAATCTGCGGGTATGATATCCCCGGCCGAAAGATAAATGATATCTCCCGGCACTGCCGTTTCAAAAGGCACTTCCTGTTTACAGCCGTCGCGGATAACTGAAAAACGCAGTTGTACCAGCTTCAGTAACTGCTGTACGGCCTTATTAGCCCCCTTCTCCTGCCAGAAACTCAGGCTGCTGCTGATGAGTACAATGGTAAGGATAATGACCATATCCGACGCATCACCCAAAAAGGCCGACAAGATCGCCGTTGCAATAAGCATGATGGTTATCGGGCTTTTAAATTGCCGGAGAAACAGCAGCAGGAGCGAGCTACGGCTTTTGTCTTTCACCTGGTTGGGGCCATACTGCTTTAACCGGCGGGCTGCTTCCTCACTGCTTAGCCCATCCGGCGTGCAGGAAAGCAGCGCCAGGAGCCGGCCGGCAGTACAGGTCCAAAAATTTTCCGTGTTTGACTGTAGCTGATACTTCATAAAAGGAATATCGTTCTCTCGGTGAATCAATCACTCTGTAAACTAATAGCCAGGGTATCCTGTTAGCACAGAAGGAGGGGTTGCAGATCTGCCGGCAGCCAACGGCCGGCCATCCTCTTTCAGTTTTGAAGACAAAAACAGTACCGGAACAGGAGGTCTCTCAATAAAAGGCTTTGTAATGCTTTTGTGAAAGAGCCCATGCTTTTGAACGGACATAACCAATAACTCCGGTTTCTTTTCAACGATGTAGTCCTTTATCCCCTCTGCCACGTTGTTATTCTTTAAAAAATAATACTCCAGGTTATCATTGCCTAATTGTTCTCCAAAATCAATTGCGGCAGGAGGTTCTTTGCCGGTCCCTTCCGTTTGGGCAGATATATAAACAATATCAACCTGCGGATCAAAAGGAGCCAGCCAGTGTTTTAAAAATTGCCATTGTATCGTATTTTCTGCATCCAGGTCAACAGCTATCGCCACTTTTTTAAACCCGTTCATCGTTGCCGATGGCGGCACCACAAGCACCGGGAAAGCGCTGTACTTTGCAATAGAAACCGAATAAGTACCCAATATCAGCCGCTCGAACGCTGTAACGAACCGGGATGCAATAACAAGGGCAAAAGGTGCCTCCCGCTGACACAACGCATCCAGCTCTTTGATGACAGACCCTACCTTATAGAGCGTTTTCACCTCTATTTCATTATTGGCTCCCGTTTTGGCTCTCAGGGCAAGATCTTCCAGCAGTTTGTCCGTTTCCTCAATGGTAACATCACAAACATTTAACGGAAGTTGCACATCAGACATCGCCGGCACGAGGCCGATCACATTAAAAATAACCAGCTGCGCCTTTAACGCCCTTGCCATACCTGTTGCAAACGCAACCGCATGATTTGAACCTTCAGAAAAATTGGTAGCAGCAATAATAGTATTCATTGTTATCGTATTTTTACTGCAGTATATTTTACAATCAAAACAAATACTGCCGGTCATAAAGATCGGGTTGTTCCAGAGCGGCATTCAATGACAGGCCACACCCTATCCGATGATATTGATCATTATAAAATAATATTTTTCTGATTTTATTTGCAATAAGGATCATCCGTTAATCCTTAAGCGTCAATCATCCTTATTATAAACCGGGCCGAGGTATGAATATGATCGGACACCCCTATTTATTAACCGTAAACCCAGGATCTTCCAGCCTGAAGATCAATGTGTTTAAAACCGGTGGTATGGATTTAATACCGGTAATAGAAGGCAGTATACTGAACATTGGAAGCAGGGAATGCACCTTCCGGGTAACCACAGGTGAACATCAGGTTTTAAAGAACAGCAAAGTGCCCTGCACCGGTCTTGCAGCAGCAGCCCGTTTGGTTGCACAATGGCTCCTTTATGAAGAGATGCCCATAGCCGCTGTTGGCTACCGGATCGTTCAGGGAGGCCCTGCCCATCGCCGGCCGCAGGTCATCGATACGGCCTTCCTGCAATACCTGGGATCCATACAACCCCTTGCTCCAACGCATATCCCGGACGAAATTGACGTCATCCGCACATTTATGGATATTTTTCCGGGCACCGGGCACATCGCCTGCTTTGATACTTTTTTTCACATCGCCCTTCCATTGCATGCCAAACAGTATCCCCTGCCGGAATGGCTCCGTAAAGAAGGCATACATAAATATGGGTTTCATGGCCTGTCCTATGAGTTTGTAATGCAGCATCTTCAAAAATCAGTTCCGGAGGAAGCTGACGGGAAAATAATCATTGCCCACCTGGGCAATGGCTCCAGCCTGGCCGCCGTGCACAATGGAAGAGCCATTGATACCACCATGGGCATGACCCCCATTGGAGGATTGATGATGGGTACCCGGTGCGGCGACCTGGATCCCGGTGTGTTGCTCTATCTTTTAACGCAAAGAAAAATGACACCCGCAGCACTGGACCAGGTACTGACCCATGAATCCGGGCTAAAAGGCGTATCCGGCATAAGCGCCGATATGAAAACCCTGCTTGCTTTGGAAGCGGAAAACGGCCAGGTGGCGGAGGCGCTGGACCTGTTCTGCTATCATGCAAGAAAAATGATCGGCGCCATGGCTGCCGCTTTAAATGGCGCAGATACCCTGGTTTTTACCGGGGGCGTGGGAGAACACGCCCCTGCCATCCGGAGCCGGATCTGCGATGGATTGCAATACCTCGGCATCCGGACAGGCCCCGGAAATGAAAACAACAGCGCACTTATTTCCACAAAAGAATCGTTGGTAAGCGTACGGGTAGTAAAGACCAATGAAGCATATATAATAGCACAGCACATGCTTCAGTTTGCTTAACACGTACCGTTTATTTAATTATAAATAATGGCATCATGATTACCGAACAACAATTACAAGACATGCACCGGTACTGGCAGGCTGCCAATTACCTGTCTGCAGGGCAAATATATTTACAGGACAACCCGCTGCTTCGCGAGCCCTTAAAGCCGGATCATATAAAGCCCCGGTTGCTGGGCCACTGGGGCACATCGCCGGGATTGAGCTTCATTTATGTGCACCTGAACCGGCTAATAAAAGAAACAGGCTCCGACGTGCTTTATATATGCGGACCCGGGCACGGAGCCCCGGCCATTGTGGCGAATGCCTATCTTGAGGGCAGCTATTCCGAAATATATCCGCATGTGCCGATGGATGAAAAGGGCATAAAACAATTATTCAGACAATTTTCAACACCCGGTGGCATCCCCAGCCATGTAAGCGCCCATACACCGGGCTCCATCCATGAGGGAGGAGAGCTGGGATACTCGCTGGTACATGCGTTTGGCGCCGCTTTCGATAACCCGGATCTTATTGTAGCCTGCGTTGTTGGCGATGGCGAGGCAGAAACTGCGCCCCTGGAAGGCAGCTGGAAATCGCTGAGTTTTTTAAACCCGGTGCGTGACGGGGCTGTACTACCCATCCTGCATTTAAACGGTTATAAGATAGCGGGGCCAACTGTACTTGCCCGGAAAACAAACGCTGAGCTCACCGCATTATTCAGCGGGTACGGATACGAGGTATTTTTTGTTGAAGGCAGTAACCCAATGGTTATGCACCGCAATATGATCGAAATACTGGACAATGTATATGCCCGGATCAGGTCCTTACAGCAACGTTCCAGAACCGGGAACGAGCCGGTTGTGAACGGCTGGCCGATGATCATCATGCGCACACCCAAAGGCTGGACAGGCCCGAAGGAATGGGAGCACCAGCCGATTGAAAACTCCTTCAGGTCGCACCAGGTACCCTTAACCGCCGTAAAGACCAACCCGGAGCAGCTCCGCCTGGTGGAAGACTGGATGCGCAGTTATGCCCCGGAAAAATTATTTGATAAAAACGGGAGACTGATGCCCGAACTTCAAAGCCTGGCCCCTTCAGGAAATAAAAGAATGGGCATGCTTGCTGTTGCCAATGGGGGCACGGTGCTTAAGGAATTGCAATTGCCGGATTTTAAACAATATGCAGTAAATGTTCCCCATCCGGGAACCAGGGAAGCGGAAAGCACAAGAAATTTCGGGAACTATCTGCGCGATATTTTTGAACTGAATAAGGACCACCATAACTTCCGGCTGTTTTGTCCTGATGAAACAGCCTCCAACCGGCTGCAGGCCGTATTTGAAAAAACAGCACGTTGTTTTCTTGAAGCAAGAATGACTACGGATGATCACCTTTCCCCGGAAGGTCGGGTAATGGAAGTATTGAGCGAGCATCTTTGTGAAGGCTGGCTGGAAGGGTATCTTTTAACGGGGCGGCATGGCCTCTTTTCCTGTTACGAAGCGTTTATTACCATTATCGATTCCATGTTCAGTCAATACGCAAAATGGATAAAAACCAGCCGGGAATTGCCCTGGCGCAAACCCGTGGCTTCATTAAACTACCTGCTTACCTCCCATTCCTGGCGCCAGGATCATAATGGCTACAGCCACCAGGGGCCCGGGTTTATTGATACGGTAATTAATAAAAAAAGCAGCGTTACCCGCATCTACTTTCCTCCGGATGCCAATACCCTGCTATCTGTAATGCATCATTGTTTTTCCAGTAAAGACTATGCAAACCTGGTAGTGGCCGGTAAACAACCGGAACTGCAGTGGCTTACCTTGGAAGAGGCCATTACGCATTGTGCGCGTGGTGCTTCTGTATGGAAATGGGCAGGGAACGATGAGGGCGCACAGCCGGATGTGGTCATTGCCTGTGCCGGGGATGTGCCTACACTGGAAGCAGTAGCAGCCGTGGCAGTTTTACGGGAACAGCTGCCGGATCTGAAAGTAAGGCTGGTAAATATTGTGGATCTTATGGCCCTGTCCCCCATCCTGTATCACCCGCACGGGCTGGGCGAGGATGCTTTTACCGAATTGTTTACCAATGAGGCTCCTGTGATCTTTGCTTTTCATGGCTATGTCCGTATTATTCATGACCTGGTTCACGGGCGTCCCAACCCGGAACGGTTTCATGTGCGCGGCTACATGGAAGAAGGCACGACCACTACCCCCTTCGACATGACGGTACTAAATAATATGAGCCGGTACCAGCTGGCAATGGAGGCCGTAAAGCGTGTGCCGCGCATGGTACAGATGAGGGATCGGTTAAATACCTACTGTGAAGAAAAACTGAAGGAGCATAGGAGCTATATCTGTACTTATTTTGATGACCTGCCTGAAATAAAAAACTGGAAATGGACGTATTAGAAAAAGGCGGTACGGTTTCATTTTTTGAAAAGATTATTGATCCAGGGTATATACATCTTCAAAATACTGAACCATCGAGCCTTCTTTTATATCCGCCGTCATATACAGGATAAAAACCGGTACCGGACCATGTACTGTTTTTATAACCGGTTTTTGTCCTTTACTATTTGCATTTAAAAAAGATGCATCTAATTTCTCCTCCAGCAAATAATCAGCAAGCTCAACCGGCTTTTCAACCCTTACACATCCGTGGCTCAAATACCTTTTTTCCGATTTGAATGCCGCCTTCAGGTTGGTGTCATGCAGGTATACACTATAGGGGCTTGTTAAATTAAACTTTATTACCCCTAAGGCGTTATCACGGCCTGTAGCCTGCCGGAACTGGTAAGAAAAATTTTGCTTTGTAATTTTGCTCCAGTTGATGCTCCGCGGATTAACAACCTGTCCCCTGCTGTTCAACACCTGCATCCTCAGCAAATCCAGCACGGCCGTGTTTTTTTTACAAAAAGGAAGAATTTCATTTACTGCAATACTCTTTGGCACATTCCAATACGGATACAGAATCACCTGGTCGCAGTAAGCAGCAAAACGCGGTGTCTTTGTGGAGGGTTTGCCGGCAACCACCCGCATATTTAATTTTAATGAGTCCTGTTCATAATAGTTCAGCTCCGCAGCAGCAATATTTACCACAATAAACTTCGGGAAATGAAAATGATACATCCACCGGTAATTATTCAATGTTTCAGACAACCGGCGGATCCGGACAACATTTCCTGAATCAAGTTGAGCTTTCAATGCATTTTTAAGCAGCAGGTACTGGCTGGTGGCGGGTTCCAGCCGGTTCACAAGATCGTCGAGGTCCTTTGGTTTACTAACTTCAGCAAGCAAATTTATAAGATAATGCTGATCTGCCTCCTTTACCGTTCGGGAAAGCGCATCGTCTCCTGTTTTGCGTGTGGCCGGGTCGCCCTGGAACAGGTCATTGAGATACTCCAATGCCGCATGGGTATACCGGTAATCGTTCACCCGGGAGCTATCTTCACCGGATGAGCCGGCAGCCATGCCAAACGCATCCCTGGGCAGCAGTTTCAGATATTTGCTTTTGTCCAGTCCCTGAAATGCACATCGCTCATTCAGTAATTGAATGAGCCGCATCCGCAGGCCGGCCCGCTGGGTATCGGCGCCCATCCATATATATCCGTCCTTCCGGTTTTTGTAAAACACTTCAACCAGAACGGGCAAAACCGGTTCCGGGGATATATGTTGAGCAGGAACCGGCATATAGCCGCCCCAGGATAAAAGCAAAACAACCAGGAAGAGCCGTTTTGTTGTTTTTCCAAACAAACAACCGCAGCCATATTTTTTCCGGCAATGCAGCATTCCGTCATTTTTGCATAAAGCGCCTGTATACTTTTCAGCCAAACAGATCTTCAGGCAGCTCCAGGTTTTTATAATGATAACGTCCCGTTTTTGAATTGATAGTAATATGAAAAAGTATTCCTTTTACCTCATCCATTTCCTTTAATGAGAAGGGCCAGTACTGGGAAAGACGCAGCGCTTCACTGCTCACCATGGCTGTTACGCGCTGCTGCAAAACCAAAAGGGCCCTGTTCCGCTCTTCTGCGCCCGTAAGTTCTTTAAAAACACCCTGGCAGATCACACTTTTCCATGTGATCATATCCTTTATTTCCTCTACCTGGAAACAGACATTGGGATTACTACGCAGGATACGCAGCTTCAATCCTTCATAAGTACGACCGTAGATAGCGGTGCCATCATAAGCATAACATAACGGTACAATGTACGGTACACCGTCCGAGCAGCAGCCAAGGTGCCCGGTTATGTTGTGCTGTAAAACAGCATCTGCCTCGCTTTCAGTTAAATTATTGTTCATGACTTTTGTTTTGTAATGCGCGTTCTGTTGCACTGTTATCCGGAGAGCCGCTGCATTAAAAGGCCACAGTCATTCTTTTTGCAACCCTTCTTTCTGGCAGGATCCGGCAGCTCGCGGAGTACACTTTTTTCCAGCTGCTTAAAAAGGCCGATCTTCCCGCCACGTAAATATGCTATTATTTTTGCGACAGGTTCCCGATACGGTGCGGCGCTTCCGGTTCGTTTAACCCGGCACATATGGGGCTATATCCTCCCTCATCCACTGCAACATTTTTGCTGCATTCGTATAAGCGGTGTTTTGCCCCGGGTAACGGCAACACGATGCTATAGGCCGGAATGCTCAGTTGCTTGCGGAACCCTATCATCGGGTAATGCTCCTTCATACATTCTGAACATTTGCCCAAAGGGCCCGCACAAACGGCAAATATGCTTGTCATATTCTGTAACTTCTGCAGGTCAAATATATACACCCCGGTAAGGGAACAGCAATGATGAACATCATGTACGCTACTGACGGTTGTTGATAACTTGGTTAGCCGCGCTGCGGCGCCACCGGCCTTTTAACCCTACGGCTCCTTTGAGTGGATGAACGATATTCCCAACCTCTCCACCGGTATGAGGCCGATGCAAATCAGGCAGGATGCTAATGCCCTTCATTGAAAACGGTTATATCTTACGGTTAGCTTAGCGCTTCAATACAGCAAACCGGGTGCCGTGATTGACGACCACGTGCAATGAAGGTTCAATGAGCCTGTTGAAGGACCGGATAACAGCGAAACAACTGCTGCTGAAGGATGTATTTAATCCCTGTAAAGAAAACAAAATTCAATACCTGAACAATAACAACAGCCGTCCTTCCCGGAGCAAACGATTCAGGAAGGGCTTTCCTGTGTTTCAGAAAATAACGCTACGATCAGCCGCCCGCCTGATCGCAGCAACTTAATACCCGGTGATTCCAAAATCATCCAATATCAATATGCCATCCCCTTTTTTGGTAACACAGAGATAAGTATCATCTGCATCCGCGTTCTCAAAATCCAGCGCTGTTTCTTTTACATTCCGCTCATCCAACGGAATACTTTGAAGGGTTTTCCCGGCTTTTTTTGACTTCAGTTCCAGGCGGTACACCGACGGAGCGCTCACTTTATATTTCAGGCTGACCCGGTATTTCTTCCCGGCTTCAAACCGGATCAGCGCCGGTGAGGTACGCATAACTTCCCCGTTGCCCTCCCGCCAGGTTTTTAAAGAGAACCGGCCATCGATCGTATCATCGGTATAGGGTGCATGCGTTTCCGATAAATGCGTTGTATAAGCGCTGGGTTTGCTGGCGATAAAAGGACCCCAGCCTTCATCCACCTGCTCAAAATCTTCATAAACCAGGTAGCCTGGCTTACCGGTGAGGGGGTGTCCGATCAGCCGTACATCATCAAAGGACGCGTTTGCATCGGCTGTTCCCGGCTCAAATCCCAATTGCACCAGGGCCGCCCCACCTTCGTACCGGAACGGGATCTTCAGGCACTGGAACCGGGTCCCGTAGCGGTCAGAGTTATCCGTAAAGTTCTGCACCGTGCTTTCATTGATGGAAACAGTGCGGCTCCCTATCGTTAAAGAAGCCTTGCCCCGGCCGCTGACCTCTACCCATACAGACAACACATAGTCCTTTCCTTTTTTTAATGCTACCGGCTGGCTCAGGCTCCCGTTTCCCTCCAGCCTTGCAACCGTTTGCCCGTAGGCGGTGGTTACCGCCTGTACCGCCCCGCCCTTCCGGCTCCAGCCTTCCAGCCGGTTATCAAAACCGGGATTCTTTACAAGGCCATATTCGCCCCAGGTTACGCTTTTTAACGGCGTTGGTTCACTTTTATAAATAACATAGCCCTGTTTGGGCCCGGCATCGATCACTACCTCTCCCGAGCGGCTTACCGGCAGGTTTGCCAGGAATATACGCCCCTGGTCCGTTAGCTTATACAGCCGGACCTTTGCCGTGCCCCGCCACTCGCGGGGAAGCTGCCAGGACGATCTTCCCCCATCGGGATTATAATGATATATTTTTTCCACCCCGTTGTAAAACCAGGGTATAAAGACAAGATCACCCGATTTAACCAGGTGTCCATCCCGTTTTATATAGTTTACCCCGCCAGCGGATGAAGATACAAGCGCACCTTCAAACACGGCTTCTGTATCGCTTAACTTCAGCAACGGGTGCTGCATCAGGAAGCGGTAAGGCAATTGCTGTGTAAAGAAAAGCTGAAGTACCTTATTAAAATCACGTCCCTTCTGCCAGCCCATGAAACCGATGCTGGCGCCCCGGTCATAACCTCCCAATAACAACGGGTGCCGGGCATAACCATCCCTGTACCGGTGCTGGATAAACCGGGAGATCATGCTTTTGGCATCGGAGGGGTGGTGCGTCCAGGAAGCTTCTTTATAAAACACATCCTGGTCCTCCGTCCATATGGCCAGGTCCAGCCCCGATAATAAACCAGCGGTATATTTTGCAATAGAGCTATGTTCGCGGTATGTATCCAGGTACAGGAACGCCAGATCAGGCAGATCGCGGCGCAGCTCCCGGATGCGTTGCGCAAAGCTGCCCCTTTCGATATCTCTTTTCTTATTGATCAGGTAGGCCTGGTCCAGCCAGCTCCAGCCGGGCAGATCACTTATAATATCGTTATCGTAAGCCCTTGCTTCGGGGTAGGCTTCGCTGTGGTTGATGTGCAGGCCGATATAGGCGCCATAGTCCTTTGCCCGTTTTGTCAGCAGCTGAAGTTCTTTAAGCCCTCCTGCACGCTCATTATAATGCCCGGCATAATCCGGGTGCCCGCTGTCATGCCCTTCCGACTGGTATCCTTTCAATTCCACCATCTGGCCAAAGCCATCTGTGGCGAGATAGAACTTTTTGATATTGTCCAGCTGCCGGAGAAATGGATACTGGGCCCCGCTGGCAAAATTCATGGTAATGGTGGCATAGGATTGACGCAGCTGCGCTGCACCCCGCGGGGCGGGAAATACTTTTGCGTGCGCTATCGCTGCATCCTGCCAGTCTGTTTTCTCATCCCGGTTCAGATCCCCGGCAAAAACGATCTTCATCTCCGGCAGGGGCAGGCGGGCCCCGCTTACATCGCGGATGATCCACTCATTGCTGTACACAGCCGTAAACCGCTCCCCATTGTCTTCAAAGGTCCGGAAGGCTACCTGTTTTCCATTGTAGGGCACATTATTCTCTATAGAAACCGCAAACCGATTGTTATTGAGGATGGCCACGGCCCCATAATCTTCGGCAGGGCCGGGTTCCCGTTCTGCCAGCGGCAGGAACAGATCTTTGATCACATTCCGGGCTACAGACAATGTAGCGCCCGGTTCATCGTTTTTAAGCGTCACCACATCCTGATAGGGAAAGGCCAGTGTCTTCACCTTTTCCGTTCCCCGCTCGCTGATCTGCAATACCTTCATCAGCACCACATTGTCCTGTACGCTAAAGGCCGTGGTGATATCCGTTTTAAGATCAGGGATCACGGAAGTGTAAATGACCTGGCCGGCCTTTTTACTTACGCGGGTATGGGCGGTGTAAAAACGGCCATTGACCAGGAACCCATTGGGGATGGTGCGCGCCCCGCTTACCTGTGCGCCGGTAGCCTTTAGCCGGTACTGAAAGGGCACCGGGTAGCTTTGGGAAAACAGCACGTCCATAAACCCCGATCCCAGGCGCATCCCTGAAGCCCTGTTTAAGGACCTGGCGGCCGGCGCAACCGGTCCCAGTTTAAAATTCTTTACCAGCACCGCGCCGCCGTCAAAAACCCGGAAGCCCAGCTTCCCTTTATGCTCATGCAGAAAAGGCACTTCCTGCCGGGCGATCTTTTCTCCATCCAGGTAAACGGTAACCACGCGTCCTTCCTGCTGTATCATGACATGCCTGCTGTAACCCGCAAAAAATTTCCCGATGTCCACAGCGATCTCCTTCTGTTCTTTACCGCTTTTTGCAAACCAATGCGCATATCCCAGGATGTCCGCCGTTTGGTTGCACCCAATGTAATTCCATTGTCCCGGGCTGTTGTAGCCTGTGATCAATCCGAACTTTGAGCCGGAGTTTTCCGGTACCACATCAAATTCCGCCATCAAACGGCCGGCCGGTTCCTCCAAACCCTCTATGATAAAAAGCACATCCTCTCCTTTGGCCGCCTTTAATGTTTCCCCGGCGGAGGAACGGACCGCCTGCCCTGCCAGCTTTTGCTGCAGGGGCATTTTATCCTGAGCCATCCCCCGGTTATTCAAAACCAGGATGCCCGCCAGCAGTCCGATCAGCAAAAAAACTTGTCTCCCTTTAGCCATTGTATGATGTTGTTTTTTCAAAATAGTGCATTTGCTTACGAGCCTGTAATTTCATAAGTACTTCCTTTCTTTGCAGTGAATGAATAAACATCCCCTTCCCTTTTTACCGGTACTGTTCTGCCGTTTTCTGTCACCTGCATTTTTCGCCCCTTCCAGGGGTTATCCAGCCTGCAGGAGCCTCCTTTTTCGCTGAATATTTTCAAACCGGAAACGGTGGCCCCGTCATAGGCAGCAGAAACAAGGAAGGCGCCCTTTGCCCTGAGCCGGGTAAACGAAGCCGGCGTTTTTGTCCAGCAGGGAAAAAGATACAGGATATCCCCGGCTGTTTGAAGCATCATCGAATTGACGGTTTCTATAACTGTGGTCTTCTCGGTACAGTGATGCCCGTCGGCAATCAGGAAATTCGGCCCGGCCGTTTTGATCAGGGTCTTCATATTTTCCTTCAAAATACCCGGGTCCAGTCCTGCACGCGCCCACATCACAAAGGCGCTCAGGCCCAGCGCGTTCATCGAAGTGGTGAATCCTTTTTGCGAAACCTCATAATAATACAGGGTATTACGGGCAATCTGCAGGGCAGCGCTATCGGAACGGAGGTGCAGCACTTCGCAGGGATATACGGAATGCATTTGTATCACGTGGTTCGGCAGATCCCACCCTGCTTCATTCTTGGCATACACCGGCAGTCCCTGGTTGGGCGTTTTTGTCGGCATGATCACCTTATACTTTGATAAGTGCGTTAAAATATCATTCCATTTTTTCCGGCGCTGTTTGTCAACGCCCAGCAGCCGGCTGTACTTCATCAGCAGGCTGAACGTTTGCTCCACGAAGGCCAGGTCCGAAGGGGGGTTCAGATCCCATGAGCTTTCATGTCCGCCCGTTGTGATGGTATACCGGTAGGATCCGCCATAGGCTTCCTTCTGCAGGTAATCTTCATAAAAATCGCCGCAGAAGCGGATATAGGGATAAGCCCTGCTGCGCAAAAAATCCAGGTCCCCGGTATATTCATAATACCAGCTGAACAACGGCACATTGAACGGGGCATTCATCGTTTGCTGCCAGTAATAATTATAAAATACGCCGATGCCCAATGCGCCTACGGGAAACAGCAATCCCCGGCAGGATCTTCCCTTCCAGGAGGGATGCATGATGCCCATTTCTTCTTTAGCCCGCCGTTTCCCCTCGGGGATCAGCAATTCGATCGTTTTATAAAAAGGCAATGCGATCTCCGGCCGGTTGGCGGAGAAAGCACTGTAGAACCCCGCCTGGCTGTTGTAGTTGAGATGAATGTCTCCATGATACATCATCCGGTCGTCCATATTCCACACGCCGTACATTCCCCCCGACACCGGTGAATGGGCATTATAGGCGGAGGCCAGCAAATAAACGGACGAGAGGTAGTGGCGGTTCAGTAATGAATCATTCGTTTCTACATAAGAGCGGGTCCACATATCTTTCCACCAGGCTGTTCTTGCTGCTTTCAGCTGCAATACGCCGGCTTCATTCAATCCCGAGAGCCGTTTGCGGGCTGCGGCCAGCTGCGGGTCATTTTCTTTTCCACCCCCCGAAACATATACGGCCACGAGGACCGTATCCGTAGCTCCCAGCTGGAAGACCGACCGGACCATTGCCGCTGAAAGGCGTTCCTGCCGGGAGGCTGCTCCTATTATTTTTGTTGAGATGCCGGCATGGGAAATCCAGCGCACGTTACCGGTCTTTGTCTGGCGGGTAACCTGTGCAACAGGGCCCTGCACCGCCGCCGTAACCGCATAAGCAGCCGGCTGGCTGTCAGCATAGCTGTCTACCGAAATACGGACCGGTGTCTGGGAGGCGGTTGTGAGCTCTGTTATGATCACATTCTCTTCCATGCTCATCCAGCTTTTCATTTTAACCTGCGGGGCCGTGGCGGTGGTCATCCGCAGCTCACTGTTCAATTGGTCCATCTGGTAGCTGAACGCAGCAGCATCGGGCCGGTTCACGGTAATAAAACCGGAACGTACCGGGGCATTTACGGTGATGCTTACCCCCCCAACCGGAAGCGCCGCGGGTCCGCTGCCGGCCCAGTCGGTCCAGCCATCAGTAACAAAATCCACTTTGGAGATCTTTAATGTCTGGCTGTTATCCGATGTAAACGCCACCACCCCTATATCGCCGTTGCCCATATAGGGGCCTAAGGGAGCACTATTGCTTTTGATACTGCTGTAGCTGAAGGGCTGGTGCCAGGTTGCTGTAAGCAGGGCTTTCTTCTGTTCAAAAAAAAGCGCATCTTTTGATGCATCTGCCTGTAATAGATTTTTCTGCGCCTGCAGCAACAAGCCCTGTCCCAGAAAAAGCAGGCCGAAGAGGTATTTACGGTTCATTTATTTTCTCATTTTTAACCGGTGGTTTCAAAAGGCCGGCAATTCTTTTGATACGGCCCGGGTCCCGGCCGCTTCTTACAAACTGATCACCTGGAAATTATTGATCAGCGGGCAGGCCAGCGCGTTATTTATTTTTAACCGTACGGCATCCGCATCCGGGAAACGGATATCCTTTGCATTGGCCCTGCCGGAAAGAATGATCCGCTTGTAGCCGATCTTTTTCCCGGAGAATACTTCCACCCATTTGCCACCGGAACGGCATTCGATGGTATAATCCTCTACCCGTTGTCCTAAAGGAATATATTCCTGGAGTATAAATCCATCGATCTTTGTTTGTTTTCCCAGGTCTATTTCAATGCGGGCAGTGGTTACGCCGTCGTCCGTTGCAAAATAGGTATCGTATTTACCATCGTTCACCCTGCCGGCTGCATACACAGCGCTGCGCCCCCTGTAGCCGGAAGCGGTGGCCCGGCCCCTTTTTGCGGGATCACTGTTATGCAATTGATCCACCCAGGCTTTGAATCTTTTGAGCGTGTCGATCGTAGCTTCGTCGATCCGTCCATCCGCGTTCGGGCTGATATTCATTAAAGGGGTTGACCCATAGCCCACCGATGTAAGGTAATAATCCTGCATCTGCTTTAAACTTACGGAAGGCTTCCCGTTGTGAAACCAATTGCCCTGTAATATAATGGAAGCTTCATTGGGATACCAGCGCATCACCCCGCCGATCATCTGCCGGTAGTTCTGGTCGGGGCGGATGCCGCCATGATTGCCCGGCCAGGCAATACAGCGGTCCGGGATCGTTTCCACCAGCATCTTTGAATCGTAAACAACGGCAGCTGGCTGGGTTTGGGCGATCATCTTCCCGATCCGGGGGTAATCCATCTTCAGGTTATCAGCATTAAAACCATCAAACCAGTATTCATCTACCCGCCCATATTTTGTACTCAGCTCTTTGATCTGGTCAAAATAGAAATCGCCATAGCTTTTATGATTGGGAGAACCGTATTTTTCAAAATGTTTATCAATAATGGACACATACAACCCAAAATATACGTTCCCTTTCCTGCAGGCACTGGCCAGGTCGCGCACCACATCGCCCTTTCCACCGCGCCATTTGCTGGCAGCCACACTGTGACCGGTGGTTGCGGTTGGCCAGTTACAAAAGCCATCGTGATGTTTGGTTGTGAGCACGATCCCTTTAAAGCCCCCGGCCCTGGCTGCCTTTACCCATTGGGTTGCATCAAAATGAACGGGGTTAAACCGGTCCGGATCCTCGTCGCCATACCCCATATGATCATCACTCGGGTAAAACGTTTTCATGCCGAAATGCGCAAACATGATATACTCTGCCTTATGCCACCGGAGCTGGGCCGGGTTGGGAACCGGCAGGAAAGGCGCCGGCGGTTTTACAGTTTTTTTTACCGCCGGAGAACCAGTCTGAGCGGCAAGGCCCATCGGGAAAAGGAATAAGACCAGGAATTTAATATAATACATCTGTTTTGTTTTAAAATGAAGCGGCCAGTCCTCAGTTATCAGCGCCCCTTAAATGATATTAAACCACATTCAACAATGTTCCACCACGTTAAACCAGGAACCCATCCGTGATCTTTGAGGGGTAGAACACGAATCTGACCTGAAACTTTGAACGGATTCTAACCGGCAGTAAAATTATCTTATCCCGGTTCATTATACATGCCCCGGATTGATAAAAACCGATGTTTTCTTACCTGTTCACGGCTGGCTGTTCCTGTTTCAAAAACGGGACCAGGCGTTTTTGCGCCAGCTCCCCCTGCCACATCATCGCAGCCATTGCCCGGCAGCTCCTGTCTTATTGCAAACAGCCTTTCATGCAAAAAGAAACGGGTCCGCACAGGAGCGCCCTCTTTATTTGATAACAAACCAGGTTTGACTTTTTGCCGGGATGCGGACTTCAAAGACCGCCTCCGAGGCCGCATTTAAAAAGAGCGTTTTACGCGTCCTGTCCTGCTCCACTACCTGTACCTTTCCCTTCAGCCCCGTATAATATAAATTGACCCTGATTTTTCGTGTTATGGCCTCATCGAGGGGGTTATAAACCATCAGCAATCCCTTTTCGGTCCCGGAGGGATTAACGTGCAGGATGGCATCGTAATCCATCCCGTCCGGCCGCCTGATATGGATAATATCCCCATCCAGTACTTCGCGGTGCTTCTTGTAAAAGTTCACCCATTTTGCCACCATGCTTTTTGTTTCCGGTGCATCGTAAAGCTGCGGACCACGGTAACAGGCCTGCACGCCCGCTCCAAATAAGTTAGCCAGGCGTTGCTCATAATGCGGCAGATGATCCTTCAGGGGTTCTATGGTTGCTTCTTTACCTCCACCCTGGTATTCTACCAGGGGCACAAACATCCAGCCCATGGAAGGGGCTTTTGTCCAGGTTCCGTCAAAAATATTTTGCCTTTCGATGATCTCCTGCTGTGCTCTCGGCAGGGACCAGTTGGCTTCACGGTAACCCATACCTACTTTATTTCCGCCATTTAAGAAATACATATCCGGAATATTCAGGTAGATCCCTTTTTCACGGCACCATTTGTAAAAATCCGTCACGCGCCTGAACTGGTTCCACTGCGAATCCTTTTCGCCGTGATGACCGGGGTGATCCGTTGCATAGCACCAATCCCCGGGGTAAGAGCCGTCGTGCTCAAATACACCCAGCCCGGATTGATCATACAGCTTGTAAAGCTTTTTAAAATAGGCCTGCCCCCATTCACTTTCAATGCAGGGTGAATTTCCAAATCGCGGGCGCATGCCCTCCGGCAGCACCACATCATTTTTGGCATCGATATGCCGGCTGGCCAGCAGTGAGTATCCTCCCAGTTCAATACCCTTACTATGGGCATAATCCGCCAGTTCTTTCATCCGCCGGATATTCTCCGGCGAATCATCTTCGGCATTGAAGCCGGACCAAAAGGTCATGATCACCATTTCAAAACCCACTTCCGCGGCCTGGTCTATTGCTTTTTTAACAGATGCGTTGTCCGAGCTCCTTACATGCATCAAAACGGGGTTTTCCGTTGCCCAGGGTGCCATTGCGCGCATCATTTTCCGGTAGCCCAGGCTTTTGCGTTCCCGTTCCCAGCTATCGTTCAGCAATTCCCAAACCCGGTAGCTCGCAAATGCGCTACCGGATGCAATGCTTTGCTCCGGTCCTTTTTTGGGTGCTACCTCCAGCAGGCAGGGCGTTTCCCGCTCATAATTTACCTGCGTTGTATAAAGCGGGTCCTTTTTCCATTCGAGGCTGGAAGCATAGAGATTATCCTCGCTCATTCCGCCAAAATTATAATCCGTTTCCAGGGTGATATTGGGCAGTAACCAGTGGTGCCGCTCATCCACAGCGCTCTCGGGTTCAAAAACGGCAAGCTGCTCACTCTTAAATGCATTGACAACAATATCGCGGCCCGACTGGTTCTGTACGGTGATCCACTTGCTAAAAACCGGCAGGTCATCGTAAAGCTCATAATGCACCTGCACCGTCACGTTTTTCATATAAGCAAGCTTGCCGGACAGATCGCCGGCAAACTGGGCCGGCAGGTCGCCATAGGCCCAAAAGCCTTCCACTTTGGACCGTCCCTCTTTAGCGGAGGGCGGTCCATCTTTACCTCCTCCGTTGGGGTCCATTTTTCCTACCCGGGCCCGCTGTATCTTTTCGCCCGGCTTCACCGGCAGGGTGCCTACCGTGCTCCATTGCTGCCCGTCTAAGGATGCCTGGGCAAGCAACCGGTGCTCCTGCATTTCATACCGGAACCATACCTGGTTAGCTTTGCCCACGTTCAGTGTTCCGTTGTTTTGTCTGCCATCAAAGAAGACCACTTTTCCCTCGCCCGCCCGCAGGTAGAGCCGGGTACTGCCGGTGGTCAGCGTTACTCCCAAACCTAATCCCCAGTCATTTGCCTGGTCGGTGCCTTTGTTCACTTTGGCCACCAGCACCTGTGTTTCTGCCGGAATCGTTCTTTCCGCATATACAGCCGCATTTTCCAGGGCCATGATCTCGCCGGCCTTTCCTTCATTGATAAAGGAATTGCGCTCATGCGATTTTGAAACAGTAAGTTTCCAGTCCGGGCTCAGGTTTTGGAATCTATCTTCCAGCAGCAGGATCCTGTTGACGTCTCTTTTGCTCTTTGCAGCCAATGCATCAATAGCCTGCTGATCCAGCTTATAGGTAAATGTCAGCTCTTTGCCGGGAGCCGGCCAGGGCATATCCTTTGGCATCCAGCCCGGTCTTTTTTTCCAGGCAAACCGGGGTTTGGTATCATCTATTTTATAGTCCTGCATTTTAAAAGCCATGGGGTTGGCCTTTAAACCGGGGATCCACTCTTTCAGCAAATAATTATGCACTTTCTGCCCCTCCAATCCACCAACGTCAAATGTAAACCCATCAATCGTTATACCGGCTTCCGGGCGAACAGACCGCAGGAAAGCCGTATTCCCCCTAAGCTCATCCAGCCCGATGGTGGCTGTATTCGGGGAGGTGGTAAAGGTACGGCTGACCAATCCATTGGAGAAGACGAGGTATCCCTCCCTGGTTTTGAAAAGGCCGGCTTTTGCCTTCGGGTTCCCCAACAGCCAGTCCCCGGCAACGCTTATCTTTGCTTTATCATATAATGGAACCTGCTGCTGGCAGTGCCCCAATTGTACCTGGCTCATCCAGCTTAATAAGCCCAGGATACAGAACTGCTTTTTTAAATAATTCATTTCTTTATTTTACTGCTATTTTTTACTAATATTACGGTCGTCCTCCCACAAATATGCTTACAGGCAATGCAGCACCCTGCCGCATACGCTTATGGCTGTTTCTCCTGCCAGGTATACGGGAATTCACAAAGCAAACTTTTTCCATCATGGACCTGTATAAAAGCAATACCAATGGTATTACAATGATACGACTCTTCTCTGTAAAAAAGTAATCGATTACATTTTTTAACGTCATTCCGTATATCCGGATCCGCCTTATGCAGATGCCTGCTTTTTTTGTTCCGGGTTCCTGGTTCAACGATGCCTGTTGAACCCCGGCCGGGGTTCAATGCCTCTCTATCCCAAACGAACCGCCGGTTATTAAAGGGCAACCCCTCCAGGGGCCGCCCCCTTTTGATACCGGGATCTTTATCCCCACTTTTTCACTCCCTTCCCGAAGCTTCGCAGCTGCGTCAGGTTAAAATCAGCCTGATGCAGCTGCGCCTTGCGCGTTACGGCCTGAACACGGGGCTCCATCCGGAGCCTGGTCCTAACAATGAAATGCTTCTATAAACACGTTGCCCCTACGGGGGCTGTAACGATAAACCTCTAAGGCGTTGTATTGGATTAACCGGGCGCGAAACGCGGGGTGAATGATCAGCATCCTGCTTGAACCCCGGCCAGGGTTCAATACAAATCAATCGCCAATAAACCGGCGGTTACACCCCCGGCTACCCGGCCATAACCCCACCCGGGGTTTACCGATTACCCTGATGCATATACGAACCATTGAGCTTCAAATTTGCAAATCCCACACACTGTCTCACAACAGTATCCCGGGCTTATAGGCTGCCACAAAATACCGCTCCAAAAATTCCCGGGCTGCTGCCATGATAAACCCCTTAGGGGTTGTATTGGATGAACCGCGCGTGAAACGCGGGGTGAATGATCAGCATCCTGCTTGAACCCGGCCGGGGTTCAATACAAACCAATCGCCAATAGACCGGCGGTTACACCCCCGGCTACCCGGCCATAACCCCATCCGGGGTTTACCGATTACCCTGATGCATATACGAACCATTGAGCTTCAAATTTTCAAATCCCCCATCTCACACCAGTATCCCGGGCGCACAGGCTGCCATAAAATACCGCTCCAAAAATTCCCGGGCTGCTGCCATGATAAACCCCTTAGGGGTTGTATTGGATGAACCGCGCGTGAAACGCGGGGGCAATGATCAGCATCCTGCTTGAACCCCGCCGGGGTTCAATACAAACCAATCGCCAATAGACCGGCGGTTACCCCCCCGGCTACCCGGCCATAACCCCATCCGGGGTTTTACCGATTACCCTGATGCATATGCGAACCATTGGGCTTCAAATTTGCAAATACCCCATCTCACATCAGTATCCCGGGCGCACAGGCCGCCACAAAATACCGCTCCAAAAATTCCCGGGCTGCTGCCATGATAAACCCCTAAGGGGTTGTATTGGATGAACCGCGCGTGAAACGCGGGGGCAATGATCAGGATTCTGGTTGAACCCCGCCGGGGTTCAATGCAAATCAATCGCCAATAAACCGGCGGTTACACCCCCGGCTACCCGGGCATAACCCCATCCGGGTTTACCGATTACCCTGACGTATATACGAACCATCGGGCTTCAAATTTGCAAATCCCACATCTCACACCAGTATCCCGGGCGCACAGGCTGCCACAAAATACCGCTCCAAAAATTCCTGCGGTGTCATCCCCCGTAGTTCCCTGAAATGTATAGTAAAGTTGGAAAGACTGCTATACCCGCATTGATAACAGGTTTCCGACACATTCAGCCGGCCCTCCAGCAACAGCCTTGCTGCATAACTGATGCGCAGTTCCTTAACCATTCCAGTAACCGTTTTCCCCGTTTTTGCTTTAAAAAAACGGCAAAACGCAGGCGCTGACATCGGCACAAGGTCCGCGATCTCCTGCAGCGAAACCGGCTGCCGGAAATGGTGACGGATGTAGGTCAGGACCCGGTTCATAATCTCCACTTCCCCCGCTTTCTTTAAGATGTTAAAACCGGCGGGGTTCAGCAGGTTATAAGATCCTGACAGGGCCAGCACTTCTAATAACTGCAACAGCAGTCCCAGCCTGGCAAGTTCTTCTTCAAACACCATGGCCAGGAGCAATGCTTTTGCATCTGCAATCGTTTTTCCGTAAAAACGTATACCCCGGGCCGCATTCGTAAACAACCCGGTAAGGAGCCTTGCCTCGGGCTTCTCCAGGAAATCCTTCCCTAAAAAATCCGGCGCAAAATGCACGGTGGTCGCATGGGCCTGCGTTTCCGGACCGATGGTCTTGTAAAATTGCCAGCTATGCGGAAGATGCCCGCTCAGCAGGACCAGCTCCGTATCGTTAAAAATTTCTGTATGCGCTCCAACAAAACGCTTCCCCCTGCAATTTTCGATCAACGTTATTTCAAAATCCGGGTGGCCTGCAAACTTCTGATGCGTTTCTTTCTCACGCATTTTTTGCAAATCGTGAACAAATGGGTCAGAAAAAAAAAGGTCGTGTACTTACAATCTCCATCACTATAAAATTTAATCTGAAACGTGTCATTGCAGATTCCGGCGCTACCGCCCCGGGCGGTAGCGCGAACCTACTCCGGGGATCCGCTGTAGCTTCTGAAATCCGGAGCCCCTGAATAACGGCTTATATCAAAATGACAATTCCTTAGACGCTCCGGGATTCAAATAAACTAATTTTGTTTTATCCGATTGAATGGCGAACTGGACCTTGCGGGCCTCTTTTGATGATTCAGTGTACACTTTGACTTCGGCAGGAAATTGGGTGGGATTATGTAACCGTAATCTTAATGGTTCTTTACCCGATGAAAGCGGTGTTACTGCGATGTTGTCAAATACAATAAAATGACGCTTGTCCGGTTGTACATATAGCCCGGGTAATTGTGTTACCGTCAATAATGCCGCTGTTTCGACCCATGAACAACTGGCAAAAATATTGCCCCCTATATTATTCTTCCCTTCCCAGTCACTCAAATTAACCCGCTCACAAACACCTCCGGGAGGCATTTTCCCCACGGGACGATCCGCCCGGCTGATATACTGGGGAAACCCATGAGCAATATCGGCAATCAATTCTGCTGCCCGCTCATCACCGGTTGCCCGATAATATTTAAGAAAGGAATCACCCGACCATGTACAGATACCCGGAGCGCCATGTTTATTTGCTACACTTGCCCATACCGCACCGCATGAACGTGCCCCTATTTTTCCCATCGCTGAATTTTCAGGAAACCTAAAATCGTAGGAGACCGTCCAACTGGCGCAGATGGGCAATAGGTCGGAAGCATACCTCAGCCATTCTTTACTACCGGTTACCTCATAGAGCGTCATAAACGATTCAAATAAAGCGAAAGCAGACTCGCTATCGGGTGCTGAAAGAATTTCACCTGGTCCTCCTGTAGTATATCCTTTCAATACATAGTCCTGATAATATTTCCTACAGGACGCTTGCGCTACTCTTAAGAACTCCTGATTCCGATAGGTCTGCGAAGCCAATGCCAACCCGCCGGGAACAATCGCTCCGGCCGTTGATCCCCCGATACAGATATCACCTGTTATTACATCGGCGAACTGCCCGAATTGCCTGTATTTTTTCCAGATACTTACAAAACGATCGGCCTGCTTTTTTAATCCTGACGCCCAATGAGCCGGAATCGATTCCCCTGCAGCCTCAATTTCCCTAAATTGCCGCTGCGCCATATAAAGCCAGTCTCCCTGCGAGCGTATAAAGGTTTCATTATTTTTAAATGCGGAGCCGAAACCAAAGCTGGCAAACTGAGTCCCGTTTCCGTATGCATTAAACAATCCGGAAGGAGCCTGGGACCTGGAAAATACAACATCCAGGTTTTTCAATACCCGTTCCCTTACATTACCTGTCCCCTGCATAAATAGAGGAAGCGTCACCTGCCCTCCGCCGCACCAACCTAATTGCCAGATATAATTCCAGGTACTGCCCGTTCCCGGCTTACTCAGACAATACATATTAATAGAACTATCCCAACGGTCCTGCTGTAAAAGATCATTCATGATGTTCCAGGTTGCGCTAAAAGGCAATTCTTCGCGTCTCGTTGCTTTATTCAAATCTTTTCTTACCTCTAAAAACCGTTTATATAATCCCTGTATAGAAGAAACAGGGAACGTATATACTCTAAACCGGATCGATGCCTTATCGCCTGTATTCCATTCGGCGGCCTTATCTCCGGAATTAGTGAACCCTGAACCGATAATCGTCCTTTTTATACGAACCGCCGGTGAGGTAATTGAAAAAACAGCTTTTGACAGTGACTTGTCTTCTTCAATAAACATCCCATGGTCTCCTAATTGATTCCCCTGTGTGGTAAGAACGATCCATCCCATTTTCTTTTCGGGGGCATAAAAGGCCATCAACGGAGTAGACGCGCTTCCTGTCGTCATTTCTATCTTGCTGTAATTTTCGTATTTACTCAAGCTGGGAAGCACCGTTGTCGTTGTAGGCATATCCAACCGCCATTCGTCCCTGTTATACCAATAGGGAGGATAACTGGCGTTCTTTACTTCAAACCGGTTCCCATTATACACGGCCGATGGCACCAGCACAAAATTGTTTACAGACCAATCGTCAAAAGGGAAATTGACGCCAACTGCAGCTTCCTTTACCTGGCCGCCGGACAATGTCCAGGTCAATTGATAATCGCGGGCATCGGACTGTCCCGTTACCGGGGTTTCCTCCACATTCAGTATCCAGTCGCTTCCTGAAGCATCCGATACTTTACTATTATTCTTAAAGTCCAGCCCGAGCGTACGGACAATACTGGTTCCCTTATAGTAGTGAACAACCGGCCGGATCGATTGCGAGGGGCTATACCGGCCCGCTCCACTTACAGAAGGGCCGCTAACAAAAATTAATACAGCAAAAAAGTATAAACAAGTTATATTCTTCATATTTCTAATTATTAAATGATAAACGAGCGCTTTTCGAGACAGAAGCAGCCTGTGATTTTTTTGGATAACAGCGCCGAGAATATGGAAATTATTGCAGCGGATCAAAAGTGCCACCCCACTCTTTATTCTGGGTCAATACATTCTTTGACTGCGAGATCTGGTTGGCCGGTAATGCGTTAAACCAATGATTGAGATCCAGATTATATTTGTAGGCCGGGTCTCCGTCCAGGTTGTCAATATAGTTTGCAGTGAATTTTGCTCTTACCGAGGGAGTGGTCATTACGTCATTTGGCGTTACCATCGGTTCTCCTTCTTTTATCGTTATAAACAATCCGTGCCGGGCACCCTGGCTGTTCAGTATATCAAACCGCTTCCAGCGCCGCAGGTCATTGAAGCGCATATTTTCAAAGGCAAATTCAACAAACCGTTCAGCGATGTATGCCTGCCGGATCTGCTCCTGCGACGCGGCCGCAATACCATAGGTTTCGGACGCGCCCGCTGCAATTCCCGCTCTTTTACGTACCTGGTATAAAACCTGTAAGGCTTCGTTACTTTTCCCAAGTTCATTGGCACATTCACCGTAATTCATCAGTAATTCGGCAAAACGGATCTCGGGCCAATCCGTTTGGGCCTGGGTTCCCGTAGTTCGGGTAACCGTTGTATCCATCCCTTTCACTTCGTAGAAACCGGTTGAGGTCAAAATCCCATCAAGTCCCGGATGAACGGTCTTCATAATATTCATATACTGCTTATTGGTGGCATCATACTTCCAGAGTACCCAAAAGCCCTGCCCTTTTACATAGGGAGGAGCAAGCTCCATAACATAAGGATTGCCTCCACAGAAAATGGTATAATTGAAGCGATCATCCCTGTTCATATAAAAATCAGTCAGGAATTGCGTATTATATACCGGGTTGGCTAATTGATCTTTGTCGAACTGCATCGGAGTGCCATCCTTTTTTGGATAGGCCAATAATAGTGAAAGCAACGGTTGATTATTATTATAGCTCAGGGGTTGAATGAAGCCAAAATCGGTAGGATGATTGGGATAAAAATACTGGTTTACCATAATCACTTCCTGGTTCCGCTCCTTATACCAGATATCCCGGTAATTGGGATAAAGGCCATGCCCCTGGCTGATCCCATAATCCACTGCCGCCTTTGTAGCGTTATAGGCATTCTGCCACCGGGCAGCATCATTATCGGGGTTAAAACGGGGACTGGCATAGTTGAGCAATACCCGCCCCTTAAAGGCCATTGCTGCTACTTTTGTGATCCGTCCGTAGTCACTTGCCGCATTGGGATACACCCCTGGCAGCAGCAGGGCCGCACTATCCAGATCCCTTACCATTTGCGCAATACATTCGGAAGTTTTATTACGGGGCACAAACAAGGCGGAAGCATCTTCAGTTTGCTGGGTATGTAAGATCAGCGGAACGCCACCAATTTCATTGACCATTCTCCAGTAGGCCCAGGCCCTCCAGAACTTTGCCTCGCCGGTGAGCCGGAGATTGGTGGATGTGGCCAATACCGCATCCGGTGTAACAGACAGCTTATCCAGGAAATAATTGAGCCGGTCTATATAGTTATAGTCGAGGGAGGAAGTAGTAGTAGAAACTGAGATGATCCCCCGCAGGTAATCGTTCATATTCTTGGGCTTGTTGATGGCCTCATCTGAGTTGGCGCCCGTCACCGGCCATCCCGGCATCAGACCGCTGTAAACAGAGCTCAGAAAGGATTTGATCATCGTGGAATCGGTCCATACCAGGTCAGGGTTCAGGTTGCTCAGGTTATTAAAATCCAGGCCCTTTTTGCAACGGGTCATGGTCATGACTATAGCGGTACAAATAAAAAGCAGGAAGCGTTTTTGAGATAATCGCATAACAATTGTTTGAAGACAGGTTACAGGGATACATTAATGCCGAAGTTGAAACTCCTGTTAACAGGAAAATTGAGCGGATCACCTATTTCAGGATCGTAATACAATTTATTGAACCTGCTGATGATGAAAAGATTGGTACCGCTGAAGAACAATTTAAAATTTGACAACCCTATTTTCCGGACATACCGTTCTGGTATGGAATAGGCCAGGTTTACATATCTCAGCCGTACAAAACCTGAATTTTTCAACCAGAAACTGCTGGGATTATTTGTTACTCTTTTGGTGCCATCGTCGTTGGAATAACGCCAGGGCAACGATGCTCCGGTATTGCTTGGCGTCCAGGAGTCGGTATACCAGCTCACCCACATCCGTTGATAATCTACTCCACCCCAGAGATTGTTTATATAACTCCACTGGTGAACTTTCCCGGTAAAGGACAGATCGATGGAGAGTCCTTTCCATTCAGCGCCAAAATTTATCCCCAGGAATACCGGGTCATTATTTTTCTTAACAACCATCTGATCATAGTCATCAATCAGGCCATCGGGTTTACCATCAGGCCCGCTGATGTCCTGGTAAACCAATTGCCCGGGCACCGGCGCTATTCCATAATATTTATACCTGGGATTGGCGGCTAATAATGCGTCTACATCTGCCTGGGTGCGCAGCATCCCGGTTGCCACACGGGTCACTAAACGGCTGGCCGATTGCCCTACAGATTTCTGATACGGGTAGGTTATATTTTCATCTCTGACCACATACCTGGATCCGCTGTAGCTGGCGTTGGCATTGATGTAGTATCTGACTGCTCCTGCCTTATCCCGGTAGCCCAGGTTCAGCTCCACCCCCTGCCCGTTTACCTGTCCATAGTTGGCACTGGGAAGGCTCCGGCTGAAAGTAGGCGGAACGGAAGCGATCCGCTGCCCCAGGATATCATAGGTCTTTACAAAATAATACTCTACCGTTGCATTAAATTTTTTCAGGAAATTAATATCCAGTCCGGCATTGTACATCAGGCTTTTTTCCCAGGTAAGATTGGGGTTTACCACCGGGCCATAGTTAATGCCCGCGTTGGTTTCCTGGTTGGTACCAAAATAGGCATTGCCGGATGATTGATAGGATTCCTGCCACTGCCATCCGCCCACTGCGTCATTACCTGTAAGTCCTACGGAGCCTCTCAGCTTAAGGAAATCAATCCCTGTGCTGTTTTTCATAAAGTGTTCTTTAGACAGTACCCATCCAACCTGCCCGGAGGGGAAGAAGCCCCATCGTTTATCCGGTGCAAAATTCATAGAGCCGTCATAGCGGTAAGAAAATTTTGCCAGGTATTTGCCTTCATAGTCATAGGTAGCCTGCCCTACCCAGGACTTTCTGCCTGTTGGATTGTTAGTAGCACCACTTGTATATCCATTAAGCCGGTCACCGCTGGTAGCCCACCATTGATCCGTGGTATAGTAGGGAAAATTATCGCGCCCGGCGCCGATACCGCCGGACTGGTAGTTATACTGTTCATAAAGCATTAATCCGCTTACATGATGGCGGTTGTTAAACAGGTGATCGTAGGCCAGCTGGTAATTTAACTGGCGGTCGTTGCTCCAGCTATAATTTTCCTCCAACCTGTTTTTTGATACCTGGGTCGACAATTGCGTATTGACAATGTCGGCATCCTTAGTGCTGATCTGATGAATGCCGTTTGTTTTTGTAATATAAATCGGATAACGTATTGCATATGTTTTTGAACGGTTGAAGCTAAACGAAGTATTAAACTGCGCAGCAGCGGATAGTCCCCGAATCCCGGGAATTTTATAACTCAGTTTCAGGTTGGCTACCGGGCTCCATACATTGTTCTTATTATACCCTCCGTCTCCCCGTTGCATGGCGCCTACATTTGCCGGCCAGGCCTGTTGAATGGGGAGCCCCCCTTCCGTCCAGGTAGGCTGCTCCGGCTGCCAGATAAGATTTTTCCGGTACAGATCGTTGGGCGATTCAAATGTTGTCGAAAGGCTTGCCTGGCTGTATAAAGAGACATTGGCAAACGCCTGCAATCTCTCTGTAATGTCCGCTGTTACATTCGTCCGGAAATTATACCGGTTATAGGACGATCCCAGCATGGGAGGTGTCTGCTTTACATAGGACCCGCCGATAAAATATTTTACTTTTTCAGATCCCCCTGAAGCGCTCAGGTTATGTACAGTGGTTTTTGCATCCCTGAATACATAGTTAATCGGAGCATACCCATACCCGTTATTGATGTTCTTAAAATATTCAAAATCGTCCGCACTCCACCGGTTGGTCGAATTAGGGTTGTACCGGTTAAAGAGCTCTCCCAACTGGATGGCGCTGGTCATTGGCGCATTTTTGCCCCTCTTATCCACGCCGGTATTAAAGGCATAGTTGATAACCGCCTTTCCGCTACTGCCGCGGCGGGTAGTAACCAATATGACACCACCTGCGGCCCTGGACCCATATGCCGCTGCCGAAGAAGCGTCCTTCAAAACAGATATTTCATCAATATCGTTTGGACTTAAGGTGTTAAAATCATTCCTGTTGCTGATCCTTCCGTCTATTACAAAAAGCACATCCTGGCTGTTCCAGGAGGTACCCTGGCGGATACTGATACCGGGGTTGGAGCCGGCCAATCCCTGCGGTGTGCTGATATTTACCCCAGCCATCTGGCCTGCAAGCAGGTTACCCAGGGAAGAGGTAGGGGCATTCCTGCGGTCTTCATCCATTTTCATAGACGCAACAGCACCCGTAACCAGGGCTTTCCGTTGCGTGCTGTAACCAACGTTGATCACCACATCTTCCTCGCTGACCGCTGCCTGTTTTAAAACAACCTTCAGATTGGATTCCCCTGAAAACGCGATCTCTTTTTTTTCATACCCTACCGATGTGAGCACCAGGATACCTGAGGTCTTTGAAGATCGCAGGGAAAAACTTCCGTCTGCCTTTGTTGCCGTACCCGTACCGGTCCCCCTGATCAGCACCGAAACACCCGCAACCGGGCTCCCGGATTCATCCACCACCATACCGGTCAGCAGAACGGCAGCCGGGGCTGTCTCCGGCATCATTGCGGGTAATTGCTGCTGTTTTTCCGCCAGCACAATCGTTCTATCCTGTATAATGTACTGGAGCGGCTGATCCTTCATGATAAGATCCAGCAGATTACGGAGCGGCATGTTTACCGCTGCAACGGAAACCTTTTTTGCCCTTGCATAAGCACTTTTCTTTCCCAGTACCACATAGCCTGTCTGCTTTTCGATAACCTTAAAAAGCTGCGAAAGACCGAGCTCCTTGCCGGACAGGGTAACGGTTTGCGCACGCCCGGTTGCGTACGCGTGTATCAAAGCAAACGTTAATAAAAACGCGGTTAATTTCATGATGCGAAAAATTTGCCGAAGTTCTGATTTTTCTGGGGGACTAATAAACAGCCAATACGGCTTTTTTTGCATAAATTGCAATTGATTTAGTTGTTAAGAAATGGTACAGAAACGTTTTTGATTCAACTTAAACTCACAGCCGTTCCGGGTGCCTCCGTAACGGCTTTTTTTAAGCGAATATTTTCTCCTGCCCCGGGGGCCTATGCGATACAATCATATACTATGGCATTACAACCAGGTTCCGTCCTTCCAGCCGGTAATGGACCCCTAACTGGCGCAGTACGATCATCAGGCCGTTCAATGTTACCCCTTTTGTCATTTTCCCCATTAGCTCCACATCCTGTACCCCCGGCTGGTAGGTCACATCGATATCATACCAGCGCTCCAGCTGCCGCATGGCCTCTTTTAGAAAAACCCCGTTGAAGTTAAAAAGGCCGGATCTCCAGGAAACCACCTTATCCATATCTGCGGCAGACACTGTTAAGGGGCTTCCTCCTCCTGTAGTTCCGGAAACCTCCTGCCCGGGTCTGATCACCACGGGCTGCCCCCGGGGCTGACTTACTTTTACCGATCCTTCGAGGAGCGTTACCGTAGTTCTGGGCTCATCCCCGTAGGCATTAATATTAAAATGCGTGCCCAACACTTCCGTACTCATTCCATTAGCAGCAACCATAAACTTTTTGGAAGGATCCTTCGTTACCTCAAAATAGCCTTCACCACTTAGTTCCACTCTTCGTTCATTGCCAACAAAAGCCACAGGATAACGGATAGCGCTTCCCGCGTTCAGCCACACATGCGACCCGTCGGCCAGTTGCATATTGATCGCCGTACTTCCCCGGGGGTTGGTAAGCGTGTTCCAGACCTCATTCTTCAATGAAGCTTCACCCGGGTTCAGGTACGCGATCTGCCCATCGGCAAGTTTTACCACTTTTATACCGCCCTGTAAGGCCAGCTGGCCGCTACGGGCACGATCCAGGTACACTTTTGTGCCATCTGCCAATGTGATCATAGCACGGTTCATTTGCGGGGCGGGTACTTCTTCATTTTTTACGACATGCCTGGGTGCCACCGGCTTCCATTGCCTCCATGCCCAAAAGCCCGCCAGCAGCAGTAAACCGGCTATGCAGGCAGCCCGTACCCACTGGTACATACGGCGCCGGGGAGGTATGGTCACAGGTCTCCCCTGTGCGCCCAGTTTTTTACGCAATGCTTCCAATGCCACGGGTGCACCTTTACGGGATCTTTCATAGGCCTCCAGCTCCGGCAGGAAATAAGGATCGTTCTGCAGGCTGCGCCACCAGCCCTCATGACGTTTATCCTCCTGCAGCCAGGATTGCAGGGAGGCGGCTTCCTCAGCCGTCAGTTCCCCCAGCCGGGCCTTTGCAGCCAGCTGTGCCACCTGCAACAGCATATTCATCCTGTTTCCGGGCATATCATCGTTATAATACGGCATGCAAAGGATTATTTTATATAAAGACAACCGGGAGCTGTAAAAATTAAGCTGCCCGCAAAAAAAAATCCGGGAATATTACATGATACGCAGCAGGAAGCAAACAATAAGAAACAGCCGGACATCCAGCTGTTTGCGCAACAACTTAACGGCCCTGCTTTTTTGCTGGCTCACGGCGGGGGCAGAGATGCCCAGCTGCGCTGCGATTTCGCCGGTAGAATAGCCCTCCAGCCCCAGGCGCACTACTTTTCCGCATTCCGGTGGCAGGGTTTCGATCGCTTTGGCCAGCAACCGCATGGTTTCCGCGTCCAGCACCATTTTGAGTGAATCGTCATAGGGAACAACCACCTCCTCCGGGGGCAGCGCTGCTGCCAGGGACCGGTCCCGCTTCCTGAGATAGTTGAGCGAGCGGTTCCTTACCGAGCTGTAAAGGTATCCCCGGATATTGGCAACGGGGGGTAAACTGCCCCGCTCCTCCCATAATTTAAGAAATACATCCAATACCATATCATGCGCCTCATCCTCCTGCCCCGTTATACGAAGGGACAGGCGGTGCAGCGCCGGGTACATTTCCAAAAAAAGTTGCTCAAATACGGCAACCGACCATTCCTCCGGAGCTATTGCCTCTGCCATTAAAGCGGGCCCCGTACTATGCTGTGCCAAAATAATTGTCCTTTTACAAAAATGTAAACTTACGGAATACACGGCGAAAATGCTCCTGTGTTTGTTTCAGCAGGGAGAGGTTTTGCTACTCCGCGGTCTATCGACCATTGACCATGCCGCCCCCTTTTGATACCGGGATCTTTATTCCCACTTTTTCGCTCCCTTCCCGAAGCTTCGCAGATGCGTCAGGTTAAAATCAGCCTGATGCAGCTGCGCCTTGCGCGTTACGGCCTGAACACGGGGCTCCATCCGGAGCCTGGTCCTAACAATGAAATG
>NZ_FMZO01000003.1:0-391663 GCF_900101395.1 Niabella drilacis
GCGGGTGTATGACAAATCTCCCTATGCTGCATTTTTGACCAACTCGACCAGGATATTCCATCGCTCACTTTTTTTATAGGCTCTGAGATTGGCGATTTGCTGTGCGCCGGAGACGGACCACCGTTGTCCGGAAAGCTTTAGTCTTTGCTGCACGACGTTTCTATGTGCTGCTTCCATCGCCCCGGATCCAATTAGGTATCCTTGATCCAAATAGGTTTTGTACTGCATGCGCGCCTCATTACTTTTATAGTAGCGGAGTACGTCATCTAAAGCCTGCCGGGTCTGGGGGGCATGAACATTCAGCTTTTTCAGCTCTTTGATGATATCAGCTACCTCATTATTCAACAACCGCAGCTTTTGTACATCAAGCCACTGCTTGCGGTATTCGTCATCCTGATAACGAAGCAAGGCATAGTTGGCCAGTTTCTCTATCGCGTGAAAGAAATCCAGTATCTGAACACTTTGGCTGTAGGCATCTTCCACATAATTCCAGATCCACTTCGCACCATCAGCTATGAAAATCTTTTTCTCATAAGGCTCAATATGTCGTTCCCATTTTTGTAGAAAACTTTTGCTGCTGCCCAAATGACACAAATAATCAGAATGGATAATAGCATTGCGATCCCGTTGTATGCTGATACAGGCGCTCTGTGTAAATGCCCGTCCCACCTTTATCTCCATCCAATCGTTCTGACGGGTCTGAATCATACTCCCATCAAACATTACATATACCGGCTCCTGAGCAGATTTAAACTTTAATACCTGCTTTTCTGAACAATCCTGCTCAATGTCTTCGAGCCGGGCTCCATAGTGTTCACTTATACGCTGGGCCTGTTTAGCGCTAAATTTTAAGCCCAACAGTGCCGATAATAAATCCTCAACTTCCTGAAAAACACATTGTTGGGACAATAAGCAAACCAACTCCTGCAATTTTGCACTCACCCCAAAATGCATCGTCCCCTGGCATAATGGATGCGTTTTAGCTACTTCTATCTTCCCTAAAGTGGTTTGAAGTTTTTTTTTCATTGTGACTTCCCGGAAGTTTACCCATCGACTTCTCCAACAAAATCCGATTCATCCGACGGACTACCTCTAAAAATTTTGTCTCGTAATCGTATCCATCGGTGATTTGACCTTCTTGTTCCAACCAGGTGTCAATTTCTGTTTCCAGGGATTTTAAGATCGCTGATTTTAATTCTTCTTTAGATTCTTTGGACATAGCTATAGGAGTTAAATTATTCAATACCCCTAAATTATCAACTCTTTCCCGGATTCGGTAGATTTGTCATACACCCTCCGTAGCCTTCCTTTGTCAAACAAAAATATTTTTCTATTATTTTGTCATAAAGTGCTTGTTTGTCTCTGTTAAATAGTTCTTCGTTTTCATTGATAAACGCCCCAATTCCATAAATTGGTTCTGCTTGTTCGGCTGTTTGCCAAGGCGTGTCTTCTGGTCTTTGATAAAGAACAGTGTCAAAAGTTATAGAAAGAATGTCTTCGGCTAAAGAATTTCCTTTAACGTTGTCAATATTTCCTCCGAGCTGTCTTATTTTCTCTAAAATTTCTGTTTTCATTTTGTGTTATTGTAGTCAGATTGCGGTCGGTCAAGCATTACCGCTAACACGCTAATTTATGCTATTATGCGCTGCCCGTCAAAAAAATATTTGGCTGCAAACCAATACTTTAGCGTTATATATTTTTAGATTGTTGTTAGGACAATCCGTTCTTACCAATCTATATTTTCTTTCTTCCACAGATCGTCCAATGGGCTTACAATGTTCATTAATTGGCGCTTGCTTACATGCAGGTAACGCTCGGTGGTTTTTATATTAAAATGCCCTAACAGATCTTTTATATACCGGATATCTACTCCTTTGTCCAAAAGGTGCGTAGCAAAACTGTGGCGTAAACTATGTATGCCTACCTCCTTACGTATGCCGGCTTTTTGTTTGGCATTGCTGGATATTTGCTGAATGGTACGCGTAGGATAGGCCGTGCCGGTTTGCTCCGATTCAAATAAATATTCCTTTGGCCCCGGGCCTGTATTCTTTATATAACTTCTTAAAATATCCAGCCGTACCGGGCTTAGATTCACGTACCGGTCTTTTTTGCCTTTGGCCCGTTGTATAAATAGTTGCATCCGGCCACTGTCGATATCTGTAATTTTCAGCGCCGCTAGCTCGCTTACCCGCAGGCCGGCACTGTAAGCAGCAAACAGCATGGCTTTATGCTTCTTATTGGTTAAGGAGTTAAACAGTTTACCTAATTCCTGTTCGTTTAAAAGCTTTGGTAATTGCAATGGCTTTTTGGGCCGGGGTATGTCCCAGAAATTTTTTTCTTTTTTCAATACCTGCTCATAATAAAACTTCAGGGCATTGATGCGGCTGTGCAGGGTGTTTTCCGTGAGTTTCAGGTCTTCGTAACAATGCAGCAGGTACTGCTTTATTTGATCGGTTGTTAAATCATCGGCCGGCGTGTTATTGAGCGATTGTAATAGTTGTGCTACTTCATTGGTGTAGGTTTTATTGGTGGAGGGGCTGTAAGCCTTCAATTTTAAATACTGTAGCAGCGAGGGCAGCACGTGTGCGTTTGCCGGTTGTATTTTATTATGAGTAAGGGGTATGGTGTTGCCTGAATGGACGGGTTCTTCGGTAGAAGCGAAGCTTCAAGATTTTGTGTATCTATAATGCTTTTAAAAATGAAGAGCTAGCCTATGTTCCTATGTGGTTCCATTTCTTTTTTTTGTCGAGCTGGCGTTATTTTATGTTGTAGCGCCTACTGTCACAAACGCATGCATGCCTTTCAAAAAATCATAAAGCTCTTTCATGGAAGGAATGGGTTCGGCCACCAGTAAGAACAGCCGCCCGGTTTGTTTTAAGCGGGCTTTATTGGTACCCGTTTGCACATATTGAATGATCTTCTGGAAAACATCTGCTTCAAAATAAGGAGAATCCGGCCGGTTGATAAAATGACAGCGCAGGGTTTCATTTTTCAGGGTCATTTTTTCAAAACCCAGTTCCACGGCCAGTTTCCGGCACTTAACGGTTTCAAAAAGATCATTAACCGGCTCGGGTACCGGACCAAACCGGTCCTGTAACTCCGTATACATTTCGGCCAGCTCTGCTTCCGATTCGCTGTTGTCCAGGCGCTGGTACAACGAAAGACGTTCTGTAATACTTTCTACGTAATCATCCGGTATGAGAATTTCCAGGTCGGTATCAATGGTACAATCGCTTACAAAATCGTCCTGTTTGCTGATTTCCTCCTTAAACAGCTCTTTGAACTGCGTGCGTTTTAATTCGCGGATGGCCTCGTCCAGGATCTTCTGGTAGGTTTCAAAGCCGATCTCGGCCATAAACCCGCTTTGTTCACCACCCAGCAGGTTGCCCGCTCCGCGGATATCAAGGTCGCGCATGGCGATCTGGAAACCGCTGCCCAGTTCACTATGCTGCTCCAGGGTTTGCAGCCGTTTGCGCGAGTCGGCGGGCAGGGTGCTCATAGGCGGTGCCAGCAAATAGCAGAATGCCTTTTTATTGCTTCTGCCTACACGGCCCCGCAACTGGTGCAGGTCGCTAAGTCCAAAATGATGGGCATTATTGATGATAATGGTATTTACATTGGGAATATCGACCCCGCTCTCCACAATATTGGTACAAACCAGCACATCATAGCGGTGATCGATAAAGTCCAGTATCTTTTCTTCCAGTTTGGAGCCTTCCATCTGGCCATGGGCGTAACTGATGGAAAGATCCGGGCAAAGTCCCTGGATCATTGCGGCCATTTCACTGAGCCCGGCCACCCGGTTGTGAATAAAGAAGACCTGGCCGCCCCGCTCTGTCTCAAAATAAATGGCGTCGCGGATAGCATCCTCATTGTATACCTGCACCTCTGTTTGTATGGGTTGGCGGTTGGGGGGAGGGGTATTGATGATGCTCAGGTCCCTGGCACCCATCAGTGAGAACTGCAGGGTCCGGGGGATGGGTGTTGCGGTGAGGGTTAAACAATCCACCGTATTACGCAATACTTTTATCTTTTCTTTATGGGCTACCCCGAATTTTTGCTCTTCATCGATCACCAGTATGCCCAGGTCTTTAAATTTTACTTCCTTGCCCAGCAACCCGTGGGTGCCCACCAGGATGTCGATCTTGCCTTCCTCCAGTTTTTTGAGGGTTTCCTTTTTTTCTTTGGCCGATTTAAAGCGGTTCAGGTAATCGACCGTTACCGGGAACTCTTTTAAACGGTCGCTGAACGTTTTATAATGCTGGAAGGCCAGGATGGTGGTGGGTACCAATACGGCTGCCTGTTTGCCGTCTACGCAGGTTTTAAAGGCCGCGCGGATGGCGATCTCGGTCTTCCCAAACCCCACATCGCCACATACCAGCCGGTCCATGGGGGATTCGGATTCCATGTCTTTCTTTACATCGGCAGACGCCTTGCTCTGATCCGGCGTGTCCTCGTAAATAAAAGAAGCCTCCAGCTCGGTTTGCAGGTAGTTATCCGGTGTATGGGCAAACCCTTTCTGGGCCTTGCGCTGTGCATATAGTTTGATGAGGTCAAAAGCGATCTCTTTAACCTTCGCTTTCGTCTTTTCCTTTAACCGGGTCCAGGCATCACTGCCCAGTTTGTTTACCTTGGGCACACTGCCGTCCTTTCCGGTGTATTTGGAAATTTTGTGCAGCGAATTGATATTTACATACAGGACATCTTTGTCTTTGTAAATAATGCGGACCGCTTCCTGTGTTTTACCATTAACGTCCATCTTTTGCAGACCGCTGTACACGCCTACACCATGGTCGATATGTGTTACAAAGTCGCCCGGCTGCAGCTCTCTTAAGGTACGCAGGGTGATGGCCTTATTTTTATTATAGGCCTGCTTAACCCGGTATTTGTGATACCGCTGAAAAATTTCATGGTCGGTATAGCAGAGGATCTTAAGGTCTTCGTCCGTAAAGCCCAGGTGAATGGCGGCCGAAACCGGATTGAACACCAGGTTTGCATCCTGGTCGTCAAAGATGGATTGCAGGCGTTGTAACTGCTTGGGGTTCTCCGAAAAAATATAAAGGGCAAAGCCCTTTGCTTCGTGCGCCTTCAGGTCTTTGATCAGCAGCTCAAACTGCCGGTTAAAGGCGGGCTGCTCCCGGGTGTGGAATTCAAATTCCCTGGAGACGGATGCCGGCATATGTTCCAGGTGCACTACCGGTCTGTGTTCCAGTGCGGTCTCAAAATCTGCGGGTGTAATAAAGTCTTCGCCGCTGATATCCTTCTTTATTAATTTATCCTCGTCCCTGTTGCCGGATGATGCATCCGGTTGCTGCTGTGCCAGGAAATACGCCAGTTCTTCCGAGTGATCCTTTAAGCGCTCCCTGCAGAGTGCTACATCCTGTACCCATATGGCCGTGTTTTGGGGCAGGAACTCAAAGAGGGATACATGCGCTTCCTTTGCAAACTGTGTATCTACATTGGGAATGATGGATACCTGCAGCAGTTTCCGTTCGCTCAGCTGTGTTTCCGGGTCGATGATCCGGATAGAGTCGATATCATTTCCAAAGAGTTCGATCCGGTAAGGTTTGTCGTTACCAAAGGAGTAGATATCCAGGATACCGCCCCGCAGGGCAAACTGCCCCGGCTCATATACAAAATCACTGCGTTCAAAACCGTACCGGTCCAGCTTCAACAATAGTTCCTCAATATTGAGCGGATCTGCGGTCTTCAGGTGAATGATGTTCTCTGCCAGCGTAGACGACACGACTACTTTTTCGAAGATAGCATCAGCGTAGGTGACCAGCACTTTCTTATTTCCACCACCGGCCAGTTTGGTAAGCGCCTCTGTGCGGAGCATTACGTGCGATGCGTTCAGCAGCCGGTAATTCTTCGTGGTTTTAAAGGAAGAGGGAAAATAAAAAATATCCAGGGCCCCGGTAATATTTTCCAGGCTGTTCTGGAAATAGGCGGCGTCCTCCGGCTCATTGAGAATAATGAGATGATTCAATGCCGGTGTTTGTGCCATACAGGCACCCACAATAAACTGGGAAGCACTGCCCTGTATGCCGGAAAGTGCCAGTTGTGTGGGTTGCAGCAATGAAAGCTCGCCCGCTATTTGTAAACAGCGGGGATCTGCACCATAAAAATTCTTCAACACTTCCGTTTGCATCGGGGCGCAAAGATACAATGAGTTTGAAAAAAATCCCAATGTGAATAGCGGCTAAAACTACTTTTTAACATCAAGTAATTGTAAACCAGTTGCTCCTGGTATGATAAAGTGCAGCTGCCATGGCGGCAATTCATACTTTGTTAGCTGGGGTTTTAGTGAAAATTAATTTATCTTACAAAGAAAAACGTTATGTCCCTCACTTGGCTTACAGGAACGATTATCAACATTATTGATGAGACCTATAATACCAGGCGGTATTTTATACAGGTGGATGAAACGGATCATTTTGATTTTACGGCCGGCCAGTTTGTAACGCTGGACCTCCCCATCCACGAAAAACCAAATAAACGCTGGCGAAGCTATTCCATTGCCAGTGCACCAGACGGAACCCGGGTATATGAGCTGCTGATCGTGCTGGTGGAGGACGGCCTGGGTACCCCGTATATGTTTCAAAACTGGGAAGTGGGTAGCAAGGTCACGTTTCGTGGGCCTTTGGGCGTGTTCACATTAAAAGAAGAGCAGTTACAACAGGAATTGTTCCTGGTATGTACGGGCACAGGGATCGCACCTTTCAGAAGCATGCTGCATACGCTGGCAAGAGAAAAAGTGCCGCACAAGGATATTTATCTTATTTATGGCTGCCGTACACAGCAGGACCTGTTGTATTATGAAGAGATGAAGGGCCTGGAGCTGGAGGATTTTCATTACATACCCACCTTGTCGCGGGAGGAATGGGAGGGGAAAACAGGGTATGTACATGCTATTTATGAAGCGCATTCTGCCGGGAAAGCGGATGCGAACTTTTTTCTTTGTGGCTGGAAGAATATGATCGATGAGGCCCGCCGGCGGATCACGGAACTGGGGTTTGATAAAAAGGCAGTGCATTTTGAGCTGTATGGGTAATCCAAACCCGGAAAATCAGGGCAAACGCATCTAAATTGGGTGAAAAGAGCACACCTGGAGCATTTTCAGGCACTATAAGTGCCGCGTGTTTATAGTAAGATATTAAAGGGGAAACCCCGGCTCCTACAGGAGCCGGGTAAAATTTCGGGCCCAACAAACACGCGGCTCCTACAGGAGCCGGGTTGATAAAACAGCAGATTACTATAAACACGCTGCTCCTCCGGAGCTGAACAATGCTGAAATTAGAGGCGTTTGCCCTGCCCGGAAAATGTTCTCTTTGCTGTTGTTAGCCCGAATTTATTATATTTGCCACCCATTTTAGCAGGACCGGTCCCCGGTTCGGCAATGGCCCGGTAGTTCAATGGATAGAATAGGAGTTTCCTAAACTCTAGATACAAGTTCGATTCTTGTCCGGGCTACAAATTTTCCCCACATGGGGAAATCTCACAGAAAGTAAAACGGCAATTCCCTAGAGAGATGTCGTTTTTTGTTTAAATATTCCTGTAAAATATTGCAGATATTTAAATACCAACTCCAAAACTACTTAATCATGGTCCGCTGACCATCAAATATTCTTGTCTTTGCCTCATTAAATACTTTGAAATGTTTCCAGCACGGAGGTCTCATTTGACGGTTAAGGTTTTTATGTAAGTTTGTAGACAGAACAAATTAGGGTTAACTAAAAGATGAAGGAAGGACCAATAAAATCTTCTATAAGGCCGTTAATAAATTATTTCAATAATCTTATTCCTTTAAATGATAAGGAACAAGATTCGGTATTCACCTATTTTGTTCCACGCCTGTACCGTAAACGGCAATATATACTTCAGGAGGGCGACACCTGTGCCCAATTTAATTTTATCGTTAGCGGATGTCTGCGTATGTATAAGATTGATGAGAAAGGGAATACCCATGTTATTTATTTTGCTACTGAAAATTGGTGGATGATTGATTTGGGTAGTTTTTATAGCAAAAAACCTTCCGAGTTGAACATCGAAGCCATGGAAGATACCATGGTACTACAGATCAGCTATGACAACCTTACGACACTCTATATGCAAGCCCCCAAGTTCAACCGCATTTTCCGGGTTTTGATTGAAAATAGTTACGTGGCGCTACAAAAACGCCTGTTGCAGAACATCAGCTCCACTGCCGAAGAACGCTATCTGGCATTTATTGAGACATATCCTCACCTAATCAACCGGCTTCCGCAGCTTCAAATTGCCTCATTTCTTGGAATTACGCCGGAATTCTTAAGCCGTTTGCGCAGCAAGCTTAGCAAGCAAAATCCTTAAACTAGATCAATACTAATTCTTGATATTATTCATTGGAAGCAGCGGCTATCCAGATGGATATTTGCATTACTAAATTATTCAAAGAACAAAAAAGAGAAATAGTATGGAAGAAAATCAAACAGTTGCTGTTATAGGTCTTGGCAATATCGGACAGGTTGTGGCTGGTAATCTCGCTAAATCGGGCAGGCATTTTATCGTAGGGGGTAGAAACATTAAGAAAGTGAATGCATTAGCCGAGAGCTGGGGGGCAGCAGCAAAGCCCAGCAATATCCCGGACGCGGTCAAAGCGGCAGATATTATCATCTTAGCCATACCATTTGGTGAAATAAGCGGTTTTCTGAAACAGTATGAAACCAGTTTGCAAGGCAAATTAATCATTGACCCCTCTAATCCCATTGCTCCTGATGAAAGTGGCGGGTTCAAAAAAGTCATCGGCAACAATGAATCGGCCGGTCAACTCAATGTCACGGCACTTCCAAATGGTGCAGAACTGGCAAAAGCGTTAGGAACATTGGGAGCCGACTCTCTTGCAGGCGCAGCCTTTCAAAAGCCTGAACAGGCAGTGTTGTTTTATGCAACAGATGATACAAGCATTAACGCAGACGTTGAACAATTAATCCGTGACAACGGTTTTGAACCGGTAAGAGTTGGCGGACTAGACCAATCCATAAGGTTAGAAGTATTTGGCGACCTGCACGAATTTGGGGCATTAGGTAAAACCGTTACAGCCGCAGAAGCAAAAGGGAAAATTTAACAGGTTCTTTAACCTAAAATCCAGGGATAATATGAAATGGAGAAAAACGGCTTTATCTGTTTTTGCAGCAATGGTTTCTATCACTTCTTCCAAGGCACAGATTATTGAATTTGAGGGAAAGAAATTTGAGTTAGCAAATGTTACCGCTTCTGTTGAAACATTTAAAGGCGAAAAGGTTTTAAAAGTAGAACGGGATTTGCAAAAACTCCCGTTTGATACCGCCAATTTGGAATCTACTGTTGATGAACCAACCTTTGTCAAACTAAAAGACCTGGACCTTGAAAATGGAACGATTGAGGTGAAATTTTACAGCCAAATTCAAAATCCATCACTATTTGCACAATCGCAAGGTTTTATAGGGATGGCTTTTAGAGTGAATGAAGACAACACAGCCTACGAATCTATTTACCTAAGACCCAAAGTAGGTAGGTCGGATAATCAGCTCTTTCGAAACAAAACGGTACAGTATTATTCCTATCCCGATTATAAGTTTGATAAATTACGAAAACAGGCAGATGGAAAATACGAAACCACCGCGCCTGTTAGCATCAATGAGTGGATCACCATGCGGATAGAAGTACAGGGCGAAAAAGCTTATATGTATATCAACAATGCAAAGTACTCAACCTTTGTAGTCGATAAAATGCTTGGGCACATAAAAAGGGGTTCAGTTGCTTTATGGGTCGATATTGGAACTATCGGTTACTTTAAAGACCTGAAAATCACAAAACATTAAAATAGTCACTAAACACAAAATCAAAAAATATGAAAAGATGTAAAATTTTGATTGCCATTTATTCAATGCTGTTATTGAGCAGTTCTTCCTTCGCACAGTCGTCAGTAAATGATCTGGTTAAAGAATGGGAAAGGGCAAAAGCCTATACCAAAGAATATCTGGATGCGATGCCTGCAGAAAAGTATAGGTATAAGCCAACTCCTGAAATGCGCACTTTTGCGGAGCAAATGCTGCACTTGTCCGCAACTAACTATGCTTTTGCCGCTGCCGCTGCTGGAAACAAAAGCCCTTACGGCATGGGCGAACTGGAAAAGACTACGGATAAGTCAAAAGAAAATATTACAAAAATTGTTATAGCGGGATACGATTTTGTAATTGGTGGGCTGAAGAAAATAAGCCCTGAACAATTGAATGAAAAAATTCAGCTTTTCGGAAAGTTTGACATGGCAAGGACTCAGGTTTTTGAAAAGGCTTTTGAACACCAGACCCATCACCGGGGACAAACTACAGTATATCTTCGATTGGCAGGTGTAAAGCCTCCTCAGGAAAAATTATTTTAAATACGCTGAAAATGAAAAAATATACGGTAACCGCGCTATTCATCCTTTTTGCCTTTACGCTATTTGGGCAAAACGTCACCTTTAAAAAACAAGAGTTTGAACTAAATAAGGTAAAGGCATCAGTTGTAAAGCTGAAAGGACAGGAAGTGCTGAAGGTTGAAAGAGATTTAGAGGCGTTTCCTTTTGACAAAAACAAGATGGCCTCAACCGTAGACGAGCCCACCTATGCCAGGCTAAAAGGTGTTAATCTGGAAAATGGAATTATTGAGGTCAAGGTATTAAGTCGATTGCTTAAAAGCGCTCCTGATTTTGCCCGTGGATTTATAGGAATTGCTTTCAGGGCTAATGATAGCAACACCAGTTTTCAATCTATATACATTCGCCCCACGAATGGCCGGGCTAATAATCAATTCCGCCGAAACCATACAGTGCAGTACTTTTCCTATCCCGATTATAAGTTCGACAGACTACGGAAAGAATTTCCCGAAATGTTTGAGACTTACGCCGATATAGGGTTAGATGAATGGATTACGTTGCGTTTAGAAATCAACGACCGCAAGACGTATCTGTATATCAATGGACAAAAGAACCCCTCGTTTATTGTTGATGAAATGAAAGGAGGGAATAAAAGCGGCTCAGTGGCGCTATGGGTGGATATAGGCACAGAGGGGTATTTTAAGGATTTAAAAATTACAAAACAGTAGGGTGGCTTATAAACAACGTTATAAAAAGGCTCATAAAAAAAGCAATTCTCTTTACCCTTGTTTTACTGGCGGCATCAGTAAATGCATTTGCACAGAAAAAAATAAAGGTAGATTTAATAAATAGCGATCGGGATTTTTGGGGCAGCATCAGACCCAAAACCCTCGTCGTTAAAACGCTGATTGATAATCTGCAGATGAGTATCAATGGTCTCAGAGAGCTATATCCTGATTTCAAAAGAGCAGCCACATATTTTATTATAGGTTTTCGTCAGCAAGGAGGGACGGTTAGAGATAATCTTTCAATTATTGGATCAGAAGTCGTGATGTCCTTTTCTGGTAGGGATAGTGCTGGACTGGCAGGAATTGTTGTTCATGAATACGTGCATACACAACAGAGTAAACCCGACTTTAGAAATATTAATGTATTGACTTCTTCAATCAGAGAAGGCGCATGTGACTTTATTTCTGAATTAGTTTTAAGAAAAGATCTGACATTGCCGTATATCAAGTATGGATTAAAAAATGAAGTGGCCGTCTGGAAAGTATTTGTACAGGATATGTTATCCACAGCAAATGACTTTTGGGTTGGCACAGGTAACAATCCACTTTTGCCCGAAAAAGATTGAGGCGGTGTAATCGTTACACCACATGCCGTTTGCCGCTTATGTACGGACTGACGAACTTTTACACTTTACAATGACCCAATGACCCTTTATTTGCCCAATATTCCATTTTGGGTGTTGCGACTTTGACAGTCCGGCAATTCACAAAGACTTCATCCGCTGGTTTTCTTAGTTAGCGATTCCTGTTTTTCCGGAACATCAAAAACGCCCTCAGGAAGGAGGGTTTTATAAAGTATACGTTTATCGGGCAGATCGCCGGAATTCCATAAAATACTAAGATTTTGAATCTTTTTAAGGACGGTAATTCCCGCTTGCTATGCGCAACTTACGAGTAGTAAAAAAACGCCTGGTTTCACCAACCAAAACTTCCACCGCGGCTTTTGGTGGGCTGCTCAGCGGTTGATGTTGTCTTTTCTGTTCACTTTTTATATTTTTCCTTGGCTTCAGCAAGTGCATTATCCAGCCATAGTTCATACCAACCCGGGAGGCGGACCCTTTGCTGTATTACCGGACTCCGCCGTCAGATAAATATCGCTCTTATTCCCCGGGGCACACCGGCACAGATGACCGGGGGATGTAAATAAATCTTCTGATAATATAGGGTAACAAACTGCAGGTTTCTTTGATCTACAACTAAAGATTGTAGAAAACAATACAAAATCAAAATGTTATGAAAACAATACTGCTTTCGCTGTTCCTGGGTGTAACGGTTATAATTGCCGACGCTCAACAACCGGTTCTTGTTTCAATTGGCGGAGGGGGCCATAGGACCTCAACCTCTATGAAGGATAAAAACTACCTTGGAAATGGCTACCTGGTACAGGGAAACGTATTTATCCCTTTTTTGAGTAAGGGAAATGGACGGTTTGAACTGGGGCTTTTAACCGGGGGCACTTATTATACCAGCCAGGCCCTGGCACCTGATGATAAGAACCTGGCAGCTACTTATAAGCTCTATAATGGTAACCTGGGTATTACCACTACTCAAAAAAAGGGAGCTTCGGGTAACGGGTTCACCGGTGTATTAGGGCTGCAGGCTCATTTCAAAGCGGGCTCGTTTATACTATCCCCCTCCTTTAATGGCGGCTATACCAGTTTTAAAGAAGGAGGCTTTGCGCAATATGCCAGTATCGTTAAGGCAGATGGTACTACACAAAGCATAACCCTTTCCGACAGGCCAGAGGAAAGAGAAACAGGGTGGGGCCTGATCCCGGAACTGAAGATCAGCTATCCTTTCACAGAAAGGTTTCGTGTGTATGTCGCTGCCGGTTTAAACACAGGGGGAAAGATCCGCTCCGGGCTGCGGATATTAGAGCCCCAGGGAGGCTTTAATGATAAGCATACCTATGAACCTTCACAGCTGAGTGCAGGAAGGCTGATCAGCCGGCCGGCAGAAGCGCATTATCAAACCCTGATGTTTGGGGCCGGTGTAAGCTGGGCTGTTGGTGGCAAAACAAGGCGGTTAAAGGGTAAGGTAATCAAGACTGGCGATAATGGTGCAAGGCAAACGCAGGGATCCGACTTTGGCGAAAAAGTAAATGCAGGTTTACAGCCAGGAGCCGGAGCTTTGGCGCAAGGATCCAGGAGCGGCATTGGTGGGATGGCAAAGCCGGGAGGTGCGGTTTCATCTTCCTATGCAGCAGGGAGAATGAACCAGACAGACTCAACGAATAAGATGCCCGGCCGGTTATCGATGACACCCACTACTGCGAGGCAAACTCAGGGAATGACCTTTGGTGAGAAAACGGATACAGAAAACCGGGCAATAACAAATACGGGGTATAAATGTGATTACTGCGGCGAGGTATTTGAAACAGATGATAAAATGCTGGATCACCAGGCTACCTGCAAAAAAGCCCATGCTGCAGCGGGTGTGGGAAGAACCTATACCGGTGGCCGTAAAAATGAGGCTTCAGGTCAAAATGCAATGGCTACCCCGGGTACTCCAATCGGGGGGATTGTAGTAAAGGGAGGAAAAAATCCCGGCCTCCAGGATATGATTGCCGTTTCGGATGAAAATGGAGCAGTGACATTTGCGATAACAGAACCCGGCGAATATATTTTGCAACTCTCTGTTCCGGATGCCCCGGGAAAAAGTATCAGCGAGCCAGGTGTAAAAGGCCCGGCCAATAAGGGTAAAAGAAAAGGAAGAACCTATACCGGCGGCCGTAAAAATGAGGTTTCAGATCAAAATGCAATGGCTGCCCCGGGTACTCCAATCGGGGGGATTGTGGTAAAGGGAGGGAAAAATCCTGGTGGTAATTTCACCGGTTTAACCGTTAGTGAAAACGGAACCCTGCAGTTCGAAGTTTTAGAAGCTGGTAGCTATCAATTTATCATACAAACACCGGGAACCGGAGCTCAGAATAAGGGTAAACAGAAAAAGGAAAAGGTAAATGAACGGCCTTCCTCAGGCTTAAAGGACACGCTAAAAACAAATGTTTAAACGCATTGCTCAACTGGCCCATCCGCAGCACAAATTTCTCCCCGGCAGGGAGCGCCAAAAGCGAACCAAAAAGACATCAACAAATGCTGAAACCCTCTATATTAGAGGGCTTCAGCGTTTTGTCGCCCCTTGCCAGTTTCGCCGAAATCCGCCTATTGGCATTAATTTATTTGAACTTTGCATGGGTTTTGATGCTCCCTGTCCGGTAAGGCTGGTCTCCGGCCAGTTATTAATAACCAGCAAAAGGACATCGTGGCTGTATCTATCGTTATACTAATCAGCTATTGGAACAAGAAAAATAAGAAAGAGCCCTCCCGACCCATATTCGCGTGACCATTGATAACAACCATTAGTACTACCAGGTCCTGCCCGTAAAGGTTTCACTTGGCTACTGTTACGCTAACAGCACGCTTTCGGAAAATATGAAACGCTTTGGTATTAGGGCAAAATCCCAAATGTGCAACCTGGTTCCTTTGCCATCCAATGATATTTTCGGGAAACCATCTAAAACATCGGTTTTATGCTTCAAAGAACAAAAAGCCGTTATCGCTGAACTATGCAAAAAATCAAAACCTATAATCGAAGCATACAAGTTGGTGTCAGCATTTAGGCATATGATGCTGAAAGAACATAGCAGTACGCATTTAACAGAATGGAACAACGCGACAGATAAATCTGAGGTAGCCGAAATAGCTGGATTTGTAAGCGGCCTGCTTATGGGTTTGAAGGCTGTAAAAAATGCTTTTGATCGGGGCCGGAGTAATGGTCCTGCAGAAGCGAACGTTAATAAATAAAAAACATTTAAACGTCAAATGTATGGTCGCAGTTCTTTAGGATTGCCGGAACGCAGATTCATGTTAGCGCTCACGTAGTACCAAATTTGGGGGAAGAACCAACATCAGCAGGAGCGGAAAACGGCGGCATCAATGCGGGGAAATATCGTTTCCGTTCGGGGACGACCGGGAATTGCTTCCGGCCCGGGTCGTCATATCCGGGAGCGGATTTTACGCCGGGCACGATGCAGAAGGGGCGCGGACCGCAATGTATGATAAGCGCAGATGATACATCACTGGAAATACTGTTTTGAGAATAATTTGGTTGACTTTTGTAAAGGATTGGTTTTCATTCATTTAATGCTGTCTATTGGAAATGTAAGGTTTTTGTAAGGGCCATTTCTGGTTATTATGTCTGTGAGCAGATAAGTTTATCGTTCCAACGTTGCACTTACTTCTTTATACTATTCATTCTTAAATATGGAACGCATTATAAAAAAGAAAGAGGGTTTTCAGGGACAAAAGGCCATAGTGATTCCCAAACAGGTCATTGCCAGCAAGTGTATAAAAAACGAGATCATCAACACCTTATATATAACGGATATCGGTTATTACCCCAAGGCGCGGTTTCATTATATGGAGCGGGCATCCGGAGCAGAGCAATATATATTGATCTATTGTCATGAGGGAAGGGGCGCTGTGTTTTTGGGACATAAAGAATATAAAATGGTTGCTGATGATTTTATCGTTATCCCCGTTGGGGCTCCTCATTCATATGTTGCTGATGAAAAAGATCCCTGGAGTATTTATTGGGTCCACTTCAAAGGAACGGCTTCCGATAAGATCACATCCAGTATCGAAAAAAAAGGCGGGTTAAAGGGATTTATCCGGTTCAAAGAAAAAAGCATCGGACTGTTTAATGAGATGTATGCACAATTGGAGAAGGGCTATTCCAATGACAATTTGTTATGCGCCAATATGTGTCTGTCTTATTTTTTTTCAACGTTTCTCTTTAATGATAAATATGACAGCAGCGGTAAATTAGAGCATAAGGATGCCATCGATCTTTCTGTGGATTTTTTGAGCAGGCATACCAATAGTATATTGTCTCTGGAAGATATTGCCCGGCAGGTAAACCTATCCCCTTCTCATTTTTCTCATTTATTTAAGAGGAAGACCGGTCTTTCTCCCATGGAATACTTCAATCATCTGAAGGTTCAGAAGGCTTGCCAGTACCTGCTTTTTACTGATCTGCGAATTAAAGAAATCTCACAGGAGGTGGGCATCGAAGATCAATATTATTTTTCAAGGATGTTTACAAAAGTAATGGGAGTAGCGCCAAGTGAATACAGAATAAAACGGGTGCGCTCCTGAAAGGTACACCAATATTTCATTGCAGTAACCGGTACGCCGGTATTTGTGAACTGTAGGTGATGTTCTTTTTGAGCCGCAAAATAATCCATTAAATACGCCGATTCATCCATTAATAAAATAGGAGCATGAATCTAAATTTGAAGTCCAATTTTAAAAATTGATTCCTAAAACATTGCTGTCATGAATGATCAAAATCGTACAAGAAAAAAGACTTGCTCCTTTCGGTTCTTACCGTTGTTCCTTTCATTTCTTTTGTTCAGCAACCTGTTGGTTGCCCAGCAAAAGAAGATTACCGGAAATATAACTGATGCGGATAACAACCCCTTAGAACAGGTTTCTGTATCTGTAAAGAACAAGCCTGCCATTGGAACCCTCTCGGACGCCCGCGGAAATTTTACGCTGGCCGTTTCTGTAGGTGATGTGCTTGTTTTTGAATTTGTAGGTTATCAGAAAGAAGAAATGAGCGTGGGCTCGAATTCGAACCTGGTAGTAAAGTTACTTCCCCGGGAAACAAAGTTAAATGAGGTAGTAGTAATCGGGTATGGTACCAAACTAAAAGGAGAGCTAACAGGTTCGGTTGCAAAAGTGGATAATAAGGCATTCGAAACACGGCCGCTTACCAATGCGATGAATGCATTACAGGGAGCATTGCCGGGAGTAACGGTTACCCGGGGAAGCGGGCGCCCGGGCAATGAAAACTACTCCCTGCAGATACGCGGCGCTTCTTCGGTGAGCGGTAGTAAAGTGCTTGTATTGATCGACGGGATCCCGGGCGACCTGAGCCTGATCAATCCCAATGATATAGCGGAGCTTACGGTGCTCAAGGATGCCGCAGCCTCCATCTATGGTGCGCGGGCGGCCGACGGAGTGGTGATCGTTACCACAAAAAAGGGACGAAAGGGCGCACCGGCCATTTTATATTCCGGTAACTATGGTATCAAAAAGCCCCGGTTCCTGAAAAGGCGGACCAATACCTTACAGCTTGCTGAAATGTATGATGAGGGAATGCGGAATGTGAATCAGCCCGGCGTTTCTGAAGAGGTTTTTGCAAAGATCAGGGCCAATGCTGAACCTGACCCTACCGGGTGGCTGAAATACCTGGAGAATTTTCCGGGGTTCTACCAGTCGCACGACTGGATCGATGATGTTTTCGGAACCGGTGTGCAGCAAATGCATAACCTCAGCATATCCGGCGGCGGGGATCACAACGCGTATCTTTTTTCAGCGGGGTATGAACGGAACGAAGGCGTATTCCGGTACGGAAAAAACTATTCGGACCGTTATAACCTGCGGATGAATTATGACTTTCGGTTTTCAGACCGGCTGAATGTTGAAACGCGCACCAGTTTTGAGAACCAGCCCACCATTGAGCCTACCGCCGTTGGCAGCGTATTGTATTTTGTAAACCAGATGGGGAGCTATGTGCCCATATACAATCCGCAGGGGCAGCTTTATAAATATCAGGGAGGCTTTAGAAATCCCATCCAGTATCTTCAGGAGGCCGGAGTCAATAAGACCAATGCTTACCGGCTATCTACCAATATAAAGGGGAACCTGCAGGTATGGAAGGATCTGAAACTGGTAGGGCAGGTAGGAGTTCGTATGGATTTTGATGATGGTAAACGCACAAACCCAACCTTTGCGCAGCATAATTGGGATGGCAGTAATTTCGATATTGCTAACGTTCCCAATAGCGCTGTTTTTTCGAATTCAAAAAGCCTGTATCAGAATTATACCGCCTACCTGGATTATAATAAAACGCTGCTGGATAAACACCGGTTGAATGTTATGGCCGGGGCTTCCCGTGAAAGGAACGATTACCAGGGCCAATCGATAACCGGGTATAATTTTGCCAGTAATGAGATCTTTACACTAAACCTTGCGGACCGTACAAAAACACAATACGCCAATTTTACCGGTAATGCATCCGATTGGGCGCTACAGTCTTATTTTGGCCGGTTGAGTTATTCTTTCGACAGAAAATACCTGGTGGATTTTACAACAAGGATGGATGGAAGCTCTAAGTTTGCTCAAAATAAACGCTGGAGCGCTTTGTTCCCTTCGGTTGCCGTAGCCTGGAATTTATCTGAAGAGCAGTTTATCCGGTCCCTGGATCTGTTTAATAATCTTAAGGCACGTTTGTCATGGGGGAAATCCGGCAACCAGGAGCTGAGCTTTGGCGACTATGACTATATTTCCCTCATTGCTATTTCCGGTGCTTATCCTATGGGAAGTCCGAATGTTGGATTGCCGGGCGCGGTGTCCAGTATTGCATCGGAGAACCGTACCTGGGAAACCATTGAGGCACGGAATGCGGGCATTGATATAGCCGTTCTGGATTCCAGGTTAACCGGTAGCTTTGATTATTATATCAAAAACAACCGGAATATGCTGGTGAATGATCAGTTGCCGGCTACTTTGGGCGGTGCTGCCCCAACCCAGAATATTGGTAAGCTTGAAACGAAAGGCTGGGATTTTTTAATAGGCTGGAATGACAGGATCGGCGATTTCAGGTACAGTATCTCCGCGATGCTCAGCGATAGTAAAAATAAACTGGTTGAGTTAAAGGGGAACGATGCTTATGGTGAAGGGCTGGTGCATGCAAGGAAAGGTTATTCGCTGGATTCTTATTTCGGTTACCAGTTTGATGGGCTCATTCAAAATGCAGAACAGCTGGCCGCTTATAGACAACTGGGCAATGTACCTGCGGACCTGGGCGTAGGAGATGTTATGTTCAGGGATGTTGACGGTGATGGCAAGATCACTGCTTTTGGAGACCCTGCAAAGGGAACCGGTGGGGATATGGTATACCTGGGTAATTTACTTCCGAGATACGTATATTCATCGAATATCAATGTATCCTATAAAGGCTTTGATTTAAATATATTTTTACAGGGGATCGGAAAACGGGAAGGGATCAGGACCGGCGAATTCAGTTATCCCTTTACCTCGGTTTGGATGCAACCCCTGGAATATTTTTACGGTAAAAACTGGACACCGGAGAATCCCACAGCAAAGTATCCGCGCATTATACCCGGGGCTGTTGGTTACGATGGAATACGCAACTGGAACTGGCGGTATTCATCTATGCGCATGAACAATCTTGCCTACCTGAAGCTGAAAGTGCTCACATTGGCATATAATCTGCCTCAAACCTGGGTGCGCAAAGCCAAAATGCAAAATGTTCGCGTATATGTCAGCGGACAGGATCTGATCACTTTTTCGAAGGATACATGGAACCGGTCGTTTGATCCGGAGGAAACATGGGAGCGCTCCGATGAGCAAACTTATCCTTTCAATAGTGTTATCTCCTTTGGTCTGGACATCAAATTTTAAAACATCAACTACAACTGTCATGAACTATAAATATTTAAAAGTATTCGTTATTGTACTGCTGCTGTCAACAGGATGTAAGAAGGGATTGGATCTGATCCCCAAAGATTCGATCTCTGATGCCACATTCTGGAAAACAGCAGCAGACTTTAAACTGGCTGCTAATAACCTTTATTTTTCTCTTGAAGGATTTAACCCGGGCGATACGTATTCCGACATTGCGTACGATGTGCCCAATTCCGTTAGTAACGGAACCTACCAGAGTGCGGAGAACGATAGCCGGTGGACCAATGCGTATGTCTATATCCGGCGCTGTAATAAGATCATTGAAAAGGCCGCAGCTTCGCCCATCGCCGCTGAGTTGAAGGTATTAGCTGCCGAAGCCAGGTTTTTCAGGGCATATAATTACTGGATGCTCTACAAACTTTTTGGCGAAGTACCGCTTATTGCCAGCGAACTGGATATAGATGATGAGGCGCTGTATGCGCCCAGGGCCACCCGCAGGGAGACCGTTGATTTTATTTTAAATGATCTGACGGAGGCTGCCGCCGATCTGCCTGAACAAAAGGCCTTGTCTGGCGGGGATATCGGTAGAATTACCAGGGGCGCAGCGCAGGCTTTAAAGGCGAGGGTAGCGCTGTTTGAAGGGACCTGGGAAAAAGCCAGGGGAGCAGGTAATGCAAACACGTACCTGGATATTGCCATTGACGCCGCTACCACAGTAATGAACAGTGCACAATACACGTTATATACAGGTAAAGGTGCACAGAGCTACCGGTACTTGTTTATAGATGAAGGTGATAATGCTCCTGAATGTATACTGGACCGTCGTTATGAAGTGAATATTTCCAGTCAGACATTCCCCAGTACCGTAGGAGAGGGGCACCTGCTGCCCACAAAAAAGCTGGCCGATATGTATCTGTGTGCAGACGGTTTGCCCATTACCAGGTCTGCATTATTCCAGGGCTACGATCAAACCGGTTCGGAGTTCCAGATGCGTGATCCCCGTATGACCATGACCATTGTGATCCCAGGTACCGGTGTGCAACAGCTCTGGTACCCGGAACCGGTTGCCAGCTGGCCTTTTTATCCACAACGGAATGCGAACACGGGATACACTACCTATAAGTTTTTGTCGGAAGACGCAGCCTCCAATAAATCGCCGTTTACGCTCGGGTATGGTTACGACCGTCATATGCTCAGGTATGCGGAAGTGCTCCTGGTTTATGCGGAGGCCCGCTTTGAAAGAAATGATGCCATCAGCGACGAAGACCTTGCTAAGTCGGTGAACCTCATCCGTCAGAGAGCCGGTATGCCCGCATTAACCAATGCCTTTGTCGGAGCCAATGGGTTGAATATGCGGGAGGAAATACGGCGTGAACGAACAATTGAGCTGGCACTGGAAGGATTCAGGTATGATGATCTGAGAAGATGGAAGACGGCGGAGCAGGAGCTGCCCACTGCCATAAAAGGTATTAAAATTGTAGGAACACCCTGGGCAAACCCGATTGTGGTTGAGGGACAGGACCGGAATCCGTATAGTGATGACAGCTGGCAGAAAAGAACGGATGCCAACGGGTTTATTATAGTAGAGAGCGCGGCCGGAAGAGTATTTGATCCCCAAAAGCATTATCTGTTGCCGCTGCCTACAAAGGAGATTCTGATCAATCCCAAACTGACCCAAAACCCGGGCTGGTAAATCTGTTGAAATACTTAAACCGGATTGGGGCAGGACCTCTGCGGGCACGCCAGCTCCGAGGGGCATACTTTTCCGGTAAGGATATTGAAACCTATAAATAAAATATTGGTATAATGAAAGGCTGTTTCATCTTGTTTTTGGTATCTTTTTTTTGTGCTGCCGGTAATGCACAAAAATATAAACTGGCTGCTCCCGATAAAAAACTGTTGGCCGAGATCGAGAACGGCCGGCAGGGGATCCGGGTAACGCTGATAAAGGAGGGAGACTCGATATTGAACCTGACAAACCTGGGATTGATCACTGATCAAACGGCAACCGGGCCGCTGCAGGTAAAGCGTATAAAGCGGAATACGGTAAACGAAGTGATCCAACCGCTGATAAAGGAGAAAAGTGATAAATACCACAATTCGTATAATGAACTGGTGCTTACGTTTAGATCCCGGCAATCCCTTACATTCCGGCTCTTTAATGAAGGGATGGCTTACCGCTTTACAACGGATATCCAGGATAGCCTGACCGTTTTTGATGAAACCCTCAACGTGGAGTTCCAGACAGAGGATTCAGTATACTTCCAGTCGGAACGGTCTTTTAATGCAGCATATGAGCAGCCCTATGAGTTTAAGCAGCTGAATGAACTGGATCCGGCCAGGCTTTGCAATTTGCCTGTTCTTATTCAAAAACAGCGCGGGAAATTTGTAATGATCACGGAATCGGATCTTTATAATTTTCCGGGACTATGGGTAAAAAGCGACGGCGCTTCCCGGATCCGGGCTACACATGCGCGTTATCCCCGGACACTGGTAACCACAGATAACCCTTATAGCAGCGGCCAGGTTGGCGAAACCTTTGACTATATAGCCCGGGTTGCGGGAAAACGGACCTACCCCTGGCGGATCTTTGCTGTTGCAGACCATGAAGAGGACCTGATCAGCAATAACATGGTTTATTTACTGGCCTCACCTACAGAGCTGAAGGATGTTTCATGGGTCAGGCCCGGTGTGGTGATGTTTGACTGGTGGGCGAAGAACAATATTTTTGGTGTTGACTTTAAGGCAGGCATAAATACGGAAACGGCCAAATATTTTATAGATTTCTGCGCTGAAAAAGGATTCCGTTACTTTCTTTTTGATGATGGATGGAGCCCCAAAAACGACCTGCTTCGTGAAGTTCCGGGCTTGGATATGCCGGCCGTTACCGCGTATGCAAAGAGCAAAGGCGTGGACGTTATGGTTTGGGTAATCTGGAACACGCTTAAAGATCAATGGAGCGAAGCATTTGATCAGTTTGAGCGCTGGGGTATTAAAGGCATCAAGATGGACTTCATGAACCGGGATGACCAGCAGATGGTTGCTTTTTATGAAGCCGTTGCCAGCAAAGCCGCGGAAAAAAAGATGGTGGTTGACTTTCACGGAGCGTATAAGCCCTGCGGATTGAGCCGCAAATATCCCAACCTGTTAACCAGGGAAGCCCTGATCGAGTTTGAGCAAAGCGGGGTGTCAGATTCGGATAACCCGAGGCATCACAACCTTTTGCCGTACATCCGTATGTTTACCGGTGCTATGGATTATATTCCGGCAACAATGCGCAATGCAAACAAAAAAAACTTCCGGCATTTTGGCGATTATCCAATGGGGTGGGGAACGCGGGCGCATGCAATGGCCTTGTTTATTATTTTAAGCAGCCCAATGACCATGTTGCCGGGGTCGCCCGCAGACTACCGCCGGGAGCAGGAGTGTACTGACTTTCTTTCGAAGATACCGGTTGAATGGGATGAGAGCAGGTTGTTAACGGGTAAGATCGGTGCGTATACCGTATTGGCACGGAGATCGGGCCGGAACTGGCATATTGGTGCCATAACAAACGATGATCCGAGGATGATCGATCTGTCAACCGGTTTTTTAAAGCCGGGCAGGTATCACATCGAAATAATTGAAGACGGCGTGAACGCTGTTACCGCTGCAACGGATTATAAACGGGTGCGGAGGTCATTTACCGCGGGGGAAATACTGAAACTGAACCTGGCGCCGGGTGGCGGCTGGCTTGCCAGGATCACGCCGGAGCAATAAGCTGTATCAGGCAGGGTATTTTTCAGGAAAGTTTATGCCCGGGCGCTGAATGTGCCCGGGCCTTTCGGCATTTTTATTTACTTCCTGTATCTTTGGCGGCATAATTAGGCCTCTTTTGTACAGACCATTTAATAATTATACTGCTTATTCCCTGTTGCGTTGGCAGATCCCCGGGTTGATCATTCTTTTTTTTGTTCTTTTGCCCGCAAGATCATTGGCGCAATACGATACGCTGCTGCACAAGCCCTATGCAAAGAAGGTCCTTGGGGTGCATGCCATGTACAAAGACCTCATCGATATCGGGGACTCGGCACGGAGGGTGGAAAAAGCAGCGGAGATAAAAAGTTTTGCCCGCAGGCATAAAGACCGGGGCCTGGAGCTCGAAATAGAACTGTTCCTCGTTTTCTGGAATGCTTTTTACCAGCAGCAGCCCAAAGATGTATCGCTCCGGAAGCTGACCGCGCTGGTGGGGCTGGTAAGCAAAGAAAATATAGATTTCCTGCGCGCACGTGCACTAAGGGCATTAGCCGAATTCTACTGGAAATATGAAGGAAATTATGAGCAGGCTTTTGAACAATACCTGCTGCTGGATAAAGAACTGGCATCCGCCAGGGCCGATGCATACCCGGAGATGGCAAGGGACCTGATGCAGATCGGCGAAGCCTATTATTTTTTCCAGGATTATTCAGTTGCCAAAAAATACTTTAAAAGAGCTATAGCATTGCCCGAAACCGCCTTTAATACAATGGTATTAAATGCTGCCCGAAATAACCTGGGTTTGTGTTTCCAGCAGGAAAACGAGCTGGATAGTGCGGATCATTACTTTAATGAGGTCCGGAAAACCCGTTTTCCGGAAGCGGAGGTATGGAAACGGATCGCTACGGGTAACCTGGGTACGGACAACTATCTCCGGAAACAATTCGATAAAGCCATACCGTTGCTGGAAACTGATTTTAACGGTTCTGTTACCGAAAACGACTACGGTTGTGCGGCGGGGGCGGCTATTTTGCTGGCCGATATTTTCCGTGACAGGGGAAATATGGAGCTGGCCGGAACATTCATTGCACATGCACAAACGTATATAATGAAAGCCGAACAGCCGGACCGTCTGCGGTTGTTATACCCTGTAATGAGCAAGTGGTATGCCGCAGCAGGTGATGCGGAACGGTCGAAACAATATGTAGATTCTTCGATAGCGGCATTTAACCGGTACAATGAAAAATTCAGTGCGCTGAAAGTGCTTCGGGCACAGCAAAAAGTAGATCGCCAGCGGGAAGAACTCCAGTTATCCGCATTTACCCTGGAGCGGCAGCGGAAAGTTGCCGAACGGAATTTATTGATCCTCCTGTTATTGATCCTGTGCATTGCAATCGTGCTCATCTATTTTATACAAAAGAAAAAACAGCTGGCCAAAGACTTCAAACTACAGGCCGCTACACAGGAGCTGGAACTGGCAAGGGCGAACCTGAACCGCTTTACCGAAAGCATCCTGGAAAAGAACAAGCTGATCGAACAGCTGCAAAACCGGAATCCGGAGAAAGACAAGACCACGCTTTTTCAGCAACTTCAGCAAAGCACCATTCTTACAGAAGATGACTGGCAGTCGTTTCAGGTATTGTTCGATAAAGCCTATCCCGGTTTTATCCTCCGGGTTAAAGAAAAACAGTCTGAACTTTCTACCGGTGAGCTGCGATATTTTGTGCTGGCACGGTTGAACCTTTCCACCAAAGAGATGGCGGCAATGCTCGGGGTTTCTCCAAATGCCATCCAGGTAATGCGCCATCGCATCCGGAAAAAACTGAGCCTGGCTGATCATGCCGCCCTTGATGAAATGATAAAAAATATTTGATGGATCTATCCGGGCCACCCGGTGAAGCGGGTTCCTGCTCCGGGAACAACCGACCCGGCGCAACACACCTGTAAGCCTCCCCACTGACTATACAATATTGCCCGGCATCCTGGTTTCGCTTTGCTGCCGTTTACGAATAAAAGCGGCGCTCCTTTACAGCTTGCTGGTAGCGGGGATTAGCCACATGTTCATAGGAAGCTCGGGTACAGCATGACACGCTTTTGTAAAGTGGCTTTTGATGCAGTCTGTTTTGGAAGGCTTTTTAATTTTATTGAAATCAATTAGTTGCGCTTGTGTGAGCCAGATGTAAGGATTTTGTAAGGCCCCGTTTCCGGTTTCGTCACGCTGTGCGGGCTAAGTTTGCCGCCAAAGTAAACAGATATGCGCCGCCCTTACTCTTGTGACAGGAAGCTCCTTTTATTATCCGTTTTCCTCTTGTTGGTGATGATGCTCATAGGACTGATCTGGTGGTACTATGAACAGAAGCTCCGGGCAATAGACCGGCAAAAAAAAGAACTGAAGCTAAAGACTGATTAAAGTATGGAATTATTCGCTTACCATTTTACGATCGTGCAGGCGGCGGTGCCGTTGCCGCTGCAAAGAACCCCGGGGGTAAAATTGCTTTTAGCCTTCGCGTTGTTATTTCTGGGTTTTACCGGCAATGCCCAAACCCCCGACGCCAATGGTATTGTATATGTTAAAAGCGGCGCTGCCGGCAATGGCGCCGGGTGGGGAGAAGCCCTGTCTGAACTGGCCACTGCCTTAAAAGCTGCTAAAACGAATACCGGTATAAAAGAGATATGGGTTGCAAAGGGAACGTATAAGCCTTTGTTCAGCCCGGAAGATGGGCCACTCTTTGGCACAAACCAGGGGCGCGATAATGCGTTCCTGTTGCCGAAAGATGTAAAGGTTTATGGAGGGTTTGATCCGGATAACGGCCGGGCAACTTTTGAAACCCGGAGTGCAAAACAGGCCGTAACGATATTGAGTGGCGATATTGACAATAATATGCTATTGGATTATGGCAACGCCTGCCATATTGTTGTTAGTGCAGGTAATGCAGGAAGCGCGGTGCTGGACGGTTTTACGGTTACCGGGGGCTATGCCTTCGGTAACAACCGGGGCAGTATTAATGTAAACAGTATTAATGTTTCTGGTACTGCAGGCGGCGGAATTTCCCTTGCTCATTCATCGCCGGTATTATCGGATCTTATTATTACCGGTAATTCGGCTATTTATGGCGGCGGTATCGCCCATGAAACGGCTTCCCCGCTGATTATAAATGTTCTTATAGCAAACAACCAATGCACTGATGCAATGGATTATACCAGCAGGGCGGGCGGTATGTACAATAGCAGCGCCGCATCGCCCACGCTTGTTAATGTAACGATTATTGGCAACAGCGCTTCTTTAGGTGGCGGCATCTATAACCGGTATGCCGATATACTTATCCGTAACAGTATTATTTATGGAAATTCGGCTAATGCCGGGCAGGGTATGCAAAATGAAGCCAGTACGCCGGCTGTTAGCTATAGCCTGATACAGGGTTCACAAGACACCAGTAACGGAAACCTTAGTGCGTCCGGCATCAGTGCCGCTCAACTGTTTAATAATGCAGGTGCCGGCGATTATACACTAAAAGCAGGTAGTGTTGCCGTCAATGCAGGCGATAATGCATTATATCCCGGGTTGGGCAATGGTAGTAAAGATCTGGCGGGCAATGCCCGGGTGTATGCACTTGGCAACGGAGGGGTGATCGATATGGGCGCTTATGAGAGCCCGTACACTCCGGTACGGCCCGATGTAAATGGTATTGTGTATGTGAAAACGGAGGCTACCGGCAATGGTAATAGTTGGGCGAATGCCACCGGGGATTTACAGGCGGCAATAGATGCCACCGGTACGCAACAGGTTTGGGTGGCAAAGGGGGAGTACAGGGTAACGGGCAGCAGTTTTATCCTTAAGAACGGGGTTAAGGTGTATGGTGGTTTTGACCCTGCCAGGGGCATTGATGATTTAACCAAAAGCCGTATCCTGCCCGCCGCTTCGGGAGGCGCCTCGGGGAATGGTTCTATCCTGAATGGGAGGAACGACCGGCCGGTGATTTTTAATGATTTCATATTCACCACCCGGATCGACAATACGGCTGCATTAGACGGGTTTACGCTTACCGGGGGATATAGTGCTGCAAATGGGGCCGGGATCTATAATAGCTATGCATCACCTGTTTTACGAAACCTGGTTATTGAAGGAAACCTGGCTGATAATAACGGGGGAGGCATGTATAATAATAATTCTTCGCCGGTTATCACGAATGTAGTCATAAGAGGCAATACCGCTAAAAATGGCGGGGGTATGCTCAATCTTAATTCTTCCCCGGTCCTTACCAATGTAAGTATCACACGCAATACCGCCGGCTCCGCGGGGGGCGGATTGGTACAGGCTGCGGGGCTCGTTGTGCTGAATAACGTAACGGTGGCCGGTAATACCACAAATGCAGTTGTTATTCAAAATGGAGCACTTGCTGCCAATAATGCCATCATTTACGGAGGCGTAGACCTGATGTCTGGCGGTACAATGACCCCCGTGCATTCGCTGATACAGGGAAACACGGATTTCACCAATGGGAATATTAATGCGGCGGATATTGCTGCTACCGATGTTTTTACAGATCCTGCGGGAGGGGATTACACTTTAAAAAACGGCGCCCCGGCTATTGATAAAGGCAGTGACAGCCTCTATCCCGGTTTAAACGCCGCCACCAGGGACCTGGCTGGTAAACCGCGGTTGACGGGTAGCACGATCGATATGGGGGCTTATGAATATGATGCGGCGCTGCCCGTGCGGTTTGGCAGCTTTAGCGCTGTTATACGGGATGATCAGCTGCTGGTGAGCTGGAGCACGGAATCAGAAACAGACAATGATCATTTTAAGATACAGGTTTCACAGGATGGTATGCAATGGAGCACTGTGCAAACCGTACAAAGCAGGGCGGTAACCGGTAATAGCAGTGCAGTTCTGGAATATAACAGTGTTATTCCATTGTCTGCGGCGATGACATCAGCGGGGTTATTACTGCTGGCATTCGGAACGGCTGGCACATGCGGCCGGAGAAAAAAGTGCCGGGCACTTTGTACCGTTATTGGCTGTGCACTGCTTTTTTCCTGTCATAAGGGAGACTTGTTCGGGTCGCCGGAAGCCGGACGGCTGTTTGTGCGTATCGTGCAGGTGGACAAGGGGGGCAAGGAGCAGGTTTCAAAAGTGATCCGTACAACAGCAGAATAGCGCATCGAAGAGAACAGAAAATAATACATTATGATTAAAAATTATTGTTTTTCAAAACTGGCCATTTGTTTGGCGTTGGTATTTTCAATTAGTAGCAGCAGGGCCCAGGTCAGCACCCTGGCGGGTGGGGCCGGTAATGTGGACTATGTGGATGCCGTTGGTACAGCGGCAAGAATGGGGCGTATGTCCGGCAACATGGTATGCGACGGAAAAGGCAATCTGTATTTTGCGGATTTCCAGAATTGGCGTATCCGGAAGGTCCGGTTGTCTGACGGAACGGTGACTACGGTTACCGGCAGCGGCCCCGCCGGTTATGTAAACGGAACGTTAAGTGAAGCAAAATTTTATAGTCCGAGGGGGCTGGCTATTGATGCTGCAGGGGAAATCCTGTATGTATCAGACAGGGATTGTATACGCAAAATTGACCTGGTAAATGGGGTTGTTTCGATCGTTGCCGGTCAGGGTGGCTCGATCCAGGGGAGTTACCAGGATGGGATTGGTACAGCCGCCCGGTTCAATGGACCCTATGGTCTGGCACTGGACGGTGCTGGAAACCTGTTCGTAGCAGATCAACAGAATAACCGTGTTCGGAAGATCCGGTTGTCTGATGCAGAAGTAACTACTGTTGCCGGCAGGTACGTGGGCAGCGGTGATGGTCAGGGAACCAGTGGTCGCTTTTCTGCGCCCGGGTTCCTGGTATATGACGGCTCAGGCTATTTATATGTATCGGATCAGAACAATCACCGTATCCGCAGCATACGCCTTTCAGATGCCATGGTGGAAACCGTTGCAGGCAGCAGCGCTGGTTTTGCAGATGGTTCCGGAACGGCGGCGCAGTTTAATTATCCCAGCGGGTTGGCATTGGATCATTCCGGTAACCTATATGTTGGCGATTATTCAAACCGCCGTGTTCGTATGGTCAAGCTGTCAAGCAAGGATGTTACAACGCTGACAGGCAGCGCTTACGGCTTTGTTAACGGTAGTCTGCAACAGGCCCTTTTCAGCTATGTTACAAGCCTGGTCTTTGATGAAGACGGAAACCTGTATGTAGGTGATGAAACAAATTATGCCATTCGTAAGATCGCAACCGGTGTGTTGCCGGTACATTTCGGTACTGTACAGGCCGCAATTAAAAATGAAACCCTTTATGTTAGCTGGCAAACACTGGCCGAGACGAATAGCGCCCATTTTCTGATACAGGCTTCTGACAACGGGCAGCAGTTTACAACCATACAGACTATTCAAAGTAAGGCTACGGCTGGTAACAGCAACAGCGCATTGACGTACAGCAGCGCCATTCCGCTATCGGCTATCAGTATCAGTGCCGGGCTCCTGTTACTGGGGGTAATGGCCAATGGCCGCCGCCGGTATGCTGTAACATGGGTTGGGGCCCTGCTTTGTATGCTTTCGTTTTCATGCAGCAGGAAGGGGATCATTACCGGCATGGATAAAGAACGGCTACTGGTACGTATCGTTCAGGTAGATAAGGATGGTAAGGAGCAGGTATCAAAAGTGGTCAGCGCAGTGCGCGAACAATAGGAAAAGCCAGCAGGAACCGGTGTCATCATTGCCGGGTTTGAGAATGGTTTTATCAAATTTGATAAAACCATTCTTTTTGTAAGAGGCCGCTACCCAGCCAGGCCCTGTGGTCTGCTGGTATTTCTTTATTTTCGCTGTGCATAAAAAGAATACTATGGTAACTAAAGTTTTGGAACAATTGGCAAAAAATGAAATCGATTTTAAGGGAGTACTGGCTTTTATTGATCAGCATTATACACACGAACCGATACCCTTTACAAACGGATCGTTGCGGAACGCAGCCACCGAGAACCAGGGCAGCGCAACGGTTTTTTCTTTTGCACGACAACAAGGCTTAGGAAAGGAGGAAACACTTCAATTGTTTGCAGAGCATTACCAGGCCGTATTGGATGAACCGGAAGGAAAGAATCACCAGAACATCCGCCAGTTCATGATCCACGGCTGGGAGGGTGTTGTTCTGGGAGCATGATCAACGGCCTTATGAGCCGGCTATTTATGGGGGCAATACTCCGTTACATTGCATAATCATTTTTTTACATAATGGCGTTTACGGGAGGTTTTACATAGGGCCCATACCCGCCCTTCGGCAACCTGAACCCCAACCGGAAAAGAATGAAGGCGAACCGGCTTACAGGGAGGACCTGCACATGAACGAAATTCGGGAAGGCCCTTACCTGAAACGTTTATATTGTATCAATGCAGATAACGATAGTCACCATTGTAATATAATAGAAATTAGAAGTGCTCTCTTAATAAGCTGCAGGTACCGGAAGCAACCCGGGTTCCGGCTGAGGAGCGGTTCCGGGCTCAGAATTGAGTGGGACCGACAGCTAAAAAAAGGTTAATTGGCCCGTACCAGGTTAAATTCACCGGTAATATTGTGCGCTATCGTACTTTTACATTCATCTGAAAACCCGGGTTTGTCTTCATACAATATGCCGGAAAAAGTTCCGGTAACTTTTCCGTTCCACTTATTTTCATAAGTTGTAAACGTGATCGTCATGTTGGCACATTTAGCTGCATCATCGCAACCTGGTCCGGGTATTGGTGTACGTATAATTTGGTTCATGTCATATACCGCCTGTTGCGAACCCAGGGTAAACTGCGCATCATCCTGTCCGTTGTTCAACAAACATTTCAGTGTAACCGTCCCTTCTGCAGGATTGCTGACAGATAATGCAAAACTGCTTACCATATTGCTGTTATTTTGAACATGGGTGCCGGCAACCGAAAGCAGATTGTCGTCGATACCGCAATTTGCAATGGACAGATTATTGGGATCAGGAGGAACGCTGCCATTAAATCCGTATTGGTAGTATTCATAAGTGGTTCCGTCAACAGTAAGCAGCAAATACAGATCAGCATCCACTATTTTAATATTACTGAGTAAAATAAGTTTGGTGGTTTTGCCGTTATTGGTTGCATTGATGTTCACCGAAACGGTTACCGGGTTGGGTGATGGAATTTTATCGGGTGCTGTATAGGTAGCCCTGGATCCTGCCGGCTTTAAATTGCCTTGCCCGCTAAGCCGCCATTCTTTAAAATCGAGCTTGTAGTTGTTCAATTGCTCCATCTTTTCGGCGAGCAGAACGGGCAGAGGCGCTAATGCATCATCGTCCGCATTTTTTTTGTACAAGGGTGCAAGCGGCACCAATTCATCATCGCCTGCGGGCTCCATTTTTTTAAACCCGTTTACATACAATTGCACCTGGCCTTTCACTTTTAGGACCGTATTTTTCGGTGCTAACCGAAAATCGATCAGTTTACCTGTGCCCCAGTCGCTGAAATGCGTGGTCTTTACCGATAGGGTTTTGGTTGTTTCATCCGTTTGGGTATTCCGATCACCCAGCCAGGAGCCATCGGCTTTTTGCGTAACAATCCAGGAAAGACCGGGCTTCATATCGCCTCCATATTTTATGGTAATGGTTACGGGCCTGGCGAAAACAGCTCCTTCCGGCGTGAGCCGGTATGCATTGCCTGCACCCATGGGCGCCTCGTTGGTAATGGGCTGTATGCCGATAGCCGTATTTGCGCTTAGTGCTCCGGCAGGAATATCAATGGATATTTTCCCGTCGGGCGATTGTACGTTTCCACCGGCCGCACCTACCTGTTGCGTATAAACGCTGCCCGTTGGCATGCCTTTGGAGGTAACCTCGGGGGTGAGGGAAGAAAGATCAATGGGCGTTTCTGAATCCGGCGTGTCTGTTTTTGTACAAGAGATTATGCCGATAACGAGGGCTATTAAATAAAGGTGAAACTTTTTCATGTGTTGATGTTTAATTGTTTTTTGCCACATGGAATGCGCGTGTATAAATATTCATTGGTACTCAGAATACTTATGGCTCATTTCATGTGGATATTTTTAGATCTTCTTAATAAGTGATGATTCCTTCTTTCAGCCATTGTTTTGCAAAAGCTATAGCCACATCGTTCACCTCTTTGCCGGCTCTGTAAATAGCCTTCCATCTGAGGGTTTGGTTTTCATAAGCAGGGTTTATAAACGTTCTTTTAGCACCTGTAACGGCGGCATTAAAATCAACAGTAGCAGCAAGGCTGATATACTCCTGTAACCTGTTTTTTATCATTACGGCAGGGTCGGCGGGGTACAATTTTTCCCATTTGGTTTTATTGGGCGTGGGGTCTCCGTTTTCGGAAATCATTTTTTTCATCTGCGCAATGCCGGTATCTATTGATTTTGTGGACTGTCCCATTGCTTTTAGCCTGGTGCGGGCGGTTTCCGACTCTTTGAGCCCTTGTTTCATTGCGTCTATTGTTTGCTTGTCCATAACCGGAGGTTCCGCTTCCGGTTTGGCTGCAGCTCTTATTTTAGCATATTTATCAGCAAATTCCCTGCTGTTCACGTATTCTTTTACATACAAACAAAGCTCCTTTGCCATTGCTTTTTTATTACCGTTGATAAGTTGAGGCAAATTACTCAGACGGGGTATCTGGAATCGTTTGGTCTGGCTACGGTAATTTTTTGGCTCATCTGCCAACAGGGTAGAAGGGTTGACGGGTTCATGCCTGAAATTACCCACAAGATTATTAAGGATATGATTTTTGGCAACGTCCTGCGAGATGCCTATTCTGCTTATAATATCTGCTGCTGGTATAAAGGCAGTTGCCGTAACTCCTGCAAAAATAATAGCAGCCAAAACGGGATTGTGTTTCATTCTTATATTTTTAGTTTGCAGCTTCGCTGCGATTGTTATTGAATAGGCCGCCTTATACATACTCGTATGGAAAAAATCAGCACAGGCGTTTTATTTGTTTATTGCTGATTGTTATTGCAGCTGTTTGGACTTTTAAAGGAATGATGATGACACAACTTTTTCCGTTGATCCCGCATGGCGGGAGACCGATTCAATACACCGGGAATGGCCGCAGATCGATTTTCTGCGAAAACCAGCGCGAAAAATCGGCGAAGATCTGTGAGAACAACGGCAATATCAGCAAGGTTAAACAATTTCATTATTGGTTATAGAACGGATTGCCGGCTATAAAGACCATCCCGGCGGTAGCAGTTACGGCATTATTAAATACACCGCTGAACGCTTTGGCGATTTTTCGCCCGTCGGAATAATTGAGTATTAATGTAAAGTTTTTGATTTCATAAGTACCGTTGCCGGGCGCTCTTTTCGGGTCCTGGTAGGGCATCGTAAAATTGGTGATGAATGCGCCCTGGTCGTTGAATGTGCCGTTTGCGGCAAATGAGATCATGGGTTGCGCATCATTAGGCCCGTAGGGATAATTGGGGATGGTAGACCAGTTGGATATGGTATTGTATTTTCCCGAAAGCTTTAAGCCGTCAACCGGGGCCAGCTTATACAACCGGTTGGTATAACCGACCTTTTCGAGCTCTGTATTGCCTATTTTTTTTACCCGGATGGTTTCATATTGATTGGTAAAGGCTCCTGTATTGCCGCTCAACGTAAAAGTTCCCCAGGTGCCGCCGGGCTGGTTTTTAGAAAAATCCAGGAACCCTTCCCGGGGCAGCTGGTTAAAGTAACTCCCGTCGGGCAGTACCACTTTCCAGTCTACATTGGCCCAATTGCCGGCAGACCCGGCTTTCAGTCCCATCCAGATCTCGAAAGGAGGGTTATTACTGTTGTTATTATTTTCATCTGCACCGGTTTTTGTGCAGGAAATCAGCACCGTTAAAAACGTGATTGTTGCAGGTAAAAGATATTTTTTCATGTGTATATTTTTATTGGTTTAATGCAATGGTCATTCAGCGGAGCCAATGGCTTTTTGACAGTGTAAAATTGTGATGAATAACCCCGGAAGTCAATCCCGCTGTCCGGTGATTTTATAGAAATAAAAAATCCCCTGAAGGGGGGAGCGGCCTGTACCCCAAATTGCGGATATTTGTGAATCCAAAATGGAGTTATGTCAGTCCGTTTTTTTATTTCCACAATACTTTTCTTTGCCTGTTTACCAGGTTCCCATGCACAGCAACCGGGGGTGAAAGACAGTTTGCTGCATGTTTTAAAAACTGCAAAAGACGGCGAAAACAAAGTGCTGTTACTGATCCGGATCGGGCAGGAGTTTGAAAATTCAGATCTGGAAAAGTCAAAATCTTTTTACCTGCAGGCCCGTACATTGGGTATTAAAATCAATTATCGCCTGACAGAAGTTAAGTTCATCAGTAATTATACTTTTGCCCTCAACATGCAGGGAAAATTTGACTCATCCCTGATGTGGAATCTGAGCGGTATTGAGGCGGCAAAAAAGCTGGGAGATGATGTTCAATTGGCAAAAGCCTATTTTAACACGGGTACTTCATATCACTATTTATCAGACTATCAGCCGGCTGTAGAAATGTACCAGAAAGGTTTGGTGCTGTTGGAAAAGATGGATGACAAAGTCTTTATGGCTCAGGCTAAAGATATTTTGCAGACGCTTTATAGTTCGATGAAGCAATACGATAAGGCAAAAGTATACGGGAAATCCGCCGTTGCTGCATTCCGCGATCTGAATGACCCTAAAATGCTGGCCTATTCGCTCACCAATCTGGGTACGGTGTATGGAAGTATCAATCAAAAAGATTCGGCACGCACTTACTTCAGGGAAGCGGCACAAATTGCCAGTGATATCAACGATGAGGTTTTACTGGCTACCGTCCAGTTGAACCTTGGCGATGTATCTCTATGGAAAAAGCAATTGGCCGGGGGTAAAAAATACTATCAATCGGCGCTGGCACTTGCCATCAAAAACAAGTTGCCCGAAACTGAAACGATCGCTTTGCGTGGCATTTCGTACTATTACACCTATATGGGGGATTACGCTGATGCGCTTCAATATGCAGAAAAAGCTTTGACGGTTTCTCAAAAGCATCAGTTCTCAAAGCAAGTGCTGCTGAATTTAGACCAGCTGGCTTCATTGGCCTACCTTTCAAAAGATGTCCTGAAGGCAGAAAAATATGAAGTGCATGCGAAAGAATTGCAGGATACCCTGTGGAACGAGCAACTGCTGCGTAACACCATCAACACCGAAAAGAAATTTGAACTGGACAAAAAGAACACCCGGCTTGCGTTCCAGGAAGAAACGATCCGGCATAAAAATCTTATGAACGGGTTATTGACCGGAGGTTTGATTGCACTGCTTCTTATTGCAGCCTTAAGTTATCGGAACTACAGGAATCGAAAAAAAATACAGGAACAACGCATTAAAGAACTGGAAACCGAAAAGCAATTGCTCGCTACACAATCGCTTCTGAAAGGGCAGGAGGAAGAACGCAGCCGTATTGCAAAGGATCTGCACGACGGTTTAGGCGGTTTGCTGAGCGGTGTAAAACTACAATTGGGCGCCATGAAAGGAAATTTGATTTTGACAGAAGAAAACGGGATGGCATTTAACCGGGTTTTGAACAACCTGGAAGCATCCATTTCAGAAATGCGTCGCGTTGCGCATAATATGATGCCGGAAACGTTGCTGAAATTTGGATTGCAGCAGGCATTGAAGGATTATAGCAACGGTTTGTCGCAGCAACAGGGGTTTACCATCCGGTGTGAATTTCGCGGTATGGAAAGACGTTTGGATCATTCCATCGAGGTGGTGATCTACCGGATCGTTCAGGAGTTGCTTAACAACGCCGTAAAGCATAGCGGCGCAACCGCCATACTCGTTCAGATCATGCGGCACGATGAACAGCGCCTGAACATAACGGTGGAGGACAACGGGAAGGGGTTTGATCCTGAGGCGGTTGGTCCTCATTCGGCCGGGCTGCGGAATATTACATCCCGTGTAAAATACCTGAACGGGAAAATGGACATCCAGTCCGAACCAGGCAACGGAACCTCCATATATATTGAATGTGAAATAAAGCCTTATGGATAAACTAAAAGTGATTGTGGTAGATGATCATCCTATGGTGATTGAAGGAATGCGCGCGATGCTGCAGCAGATCCTTTATGTGGAATTATGTGCCGCTGCAAGCGATGCTTTTATGGCGTTGGAAATGGTGAGAAAGGAGCAGCCGGACTTAGTGATCACCGATATCAATTTACCGGAGATAAGCGGTATCGAACTGACTGCCAGGCTAAAAAAGGAATCTCCGGCCATAAAGGTCATAGGTATGAGCACATTTAACGACCGCAGTTATATTTCACAAATGATACAGAGCGGCGCAGACGGCTTCCTGGTGAAAAGCGCTTCCAAAGAAGAGATCGAAAGGGCGATATCCTCCGTTATGGACGGCCAGATGTACCTGAGCGTGGATATCAATATGGATACGCAGGAAAAGAAAGCACTGAAAGATCAACCGGTTCTCACACGGCGAGAAAAGGAAATATTGTCTTTAATAGCAGACGGGCTCACCAATCCCCAGATTGCGGGAAAACTATTCATCAGCCTGAATACGGTGGATACCCACCGGAAAAACCTGTTAGCGAAATTTGAAACGAACAATTCTGCATCTTTAATAAGGCTGGCCAGCAAGTCGGGGATCATTTAACCGGAATGATAGCACGGTAATTCTCAGGATTTCAAAAAAATTATACTTCATTAACAAACTTTATATCGAAAAAGGCACAAAAGGGTTAAAGGCCTTTATGAGGGAAGAGCATTACACGGATACCACCTATATAAACGTTATTAATAAATTTACGGATTTCTGGAGATCAATCCGGCACAATACGCTCGTTCTAAAAGACAAAACGAATGAATTGAACACGCCAATTGCCAATTTAAAAAAACTTTATCCGGCACTGAAAGATGCTGAAATATATTTTACAATTGGCTGCCTGGATGCAGGCGGAACCGTTAGCAATAACAGGGTGCTGATGGGCCTGGAAGTTTCAGCCGGAAGCCTTGCAGCTGGTGCGCATTGCCTGGCGTGTGCCCGGCTGTTTTTACTATAAAGCGACCTCAGATATCTTAAATCCCTTTCTTTCCAGGATATCCAGCACCCCGTACCTGTTATTCGAAAGTAAATGCCCGATACCCACGGCTATAAAGCAGTTATCCCGTTTTAATACTGGCAACAGTTTTTTTATCCAGGCTTGGTTCCTTTTAACATTCGTAGTCCAATCTATTTCACTCCTTTTTTGATTATAGGCAATGGAAAAATCAAAAAGGCCGCGATTATATAACTGATAATCGTTTTTGTCCCGTTCTGTTGATTGGTTGGGAGTGCCTTTTTTTAATGCCGTAATATTATTGACAAGCATCAAAAGCTCATTCTGTCCGCTAAAAGAATCTTCATCATAAACGGTCTTCTTTAAATACCCGGGATCATCCAGTCCGTATATTTTTAGACCGGCTGAGTTTGCTATAGCCTCAACTAAAAAATCTATGGGTGCAAAATAAGATTCATCAGGGGGATTAAATGGCATACCTAAAATCTCATCCCTGTATTGTAAAGACAGCAGCCTGGTATAGATCAGTATTTGCCGCTGCTGCATTGCGTAGCTGGTGCAACTGTCAATGATGGATGAGAATCCATCCTCCATTCCCAGGTACGATGAAAAGAAACTGTCGATTTTTCCGGTATGGTCCCCAAAAAAAACAGCAGCCCTTTTAGCTTTTATAGAACTATCCAGATAGAAGTGGCTATTGGGCTGACCGGGCCTGGCATTGGACTCATTAAAGAATATCGCCGACTCTTCGATTTTATTCGTAATGATAGGGAAGCTATCCAGCCAGGATTTTCCAAACGAATGAATGGTGCCTAATATATATGAAGTTTTTCCAGTGGGAGACTCTATTTTCCATAGCGCGGATTGTATTTTCGATGTTTCCTGTGCAACGGAAGCAATGGGAAATCTAAAACAGGAAAGGATGAACAAGCTGATCTTCATTGTTGACAGACCTGGGATTTTTAATCCCCGGGCAATTTTATCAAACGCATTAGTTTGTGGCAATTTAATTAAATTTTAGACGTTAGACGGAGCAACCCGTCAGACAGGCGATTTGACCCCATTTGCAGGTTGTTTTAAATCATACAAAAGTTTGGCCCTCCGGGAGCTCACAAACTTCGGAAGATCTTCCACCATAAAGTTCGGTCATTGTGGCTGTATCAAACCTCTTTATTTTGTATTGCCGTACTGGTGAGGATTGTTTCGGCACTTATCCGTTAATAGATGCTGTTCTGCCCTCCGCGGCAGAACAGCATCTTGCTATAACACGACTTTTGACAGCTACGATCCGCAAATTCCTCCTGCATTTATTCCGGTGTCGCCTGCAATACCTTAGATAGCTGCTTTGTACCATCTTTATCTATTTGTACAATGCGTACAAACAGCTTCCCGTTCCCGGCAGGCTCCACGGCCGTGTTTTTATGGCAGGAAAAGGCCAATGCACAGCAAATAGCTGCTGCTATTGCAAAGGCATGCCTGCGGCGGGTGGATGCCAGGGCGCCCAGTAACAGCATTCCGAAACCCAAACTTAGTGTTGTTAAGGGAATCGTGCTATTGTATTCCAGAACCGTATTGCTATTGCCTGCTGTGGCTTTGCTCTGGATTGTCTGCACGGTTTTCCAGTGCACGCCATCAGGGGAAAGCTGTAGTAAGAAATGATCATTATTGGTTTCTGTTTCCGTGGTCCAGCTTACCAATACCCGGCCATTTTTTATAGTGGCGCTGACCGGACCAAATAGTACCGGGAGGGCTGCGGAGAATTCATAGGCGCCTATATCGATGGCGCTGCCGGCCAGGCGGGGATTGCCGGCGAGGTCCTGATCATTATTAAGATCACCACCGGCGTCGGTGTATAGCTGGTTATTGCCTGCATTAATTGCGGGGGCGCCGCTTTTTAAACGGTAATCGCCATTGGCAAAGTTGTTAAAGATATCCGTTCCCGATAAGCCGGTGGCATCGATATTGCCGTTGGCGGTATTACTGCTGTCTTTGAAAAGACTGTTGTGCGCTACGGCGTTGGTATAGGGGGCATCATCCCATACAATACTGTTGTTCCAGTAGGTGATGCCACTGGCAAAAAGCCCGCTGATGCCGTTATTGTTTACAAGGGTAACATTGGTAAATATGCTGCCTTCGGAGTTGTCAAAGATGCCTCCACCAAGATTGGTGACGGTATTGTCGCTGAACAAAACGTTGGTTGCCTTCAGGGCAACTTCTCGGTGATTGTATATACCGCCGCCTCTGTTTGCTGTGTTTTTCCAAAACGTACTGTATGTAATGACCGGGTAAGCCACTTCATTGCACATGCCGCCCCCTCCAAAATCTGCGGTGTTTTCCGAAAAGGTGCAATAGCTAATGGTTGGGGAAGCGTTGATGTAGTTGTACATACCTCCACCGCCTCCCAGGGCTGTGTTACGGGTAAAGCTGCTATGCGTAACGATGGGGGACGCATTGTTTACATTGAACATCCCGCTGCCAAAATGCCTGCGCACCGCGCCGCCGCCTACGGATAGTGCAACACCGTCGTCCTGATCTGCATTTCCTCCCGTTACGGTAAAACCGTCCAGCCGGGCAACGCCCATCCCGCCGCCCGCAATAAGCACATGATAGGCATTATCGGTATTATCGTTCTCAACTCCCCTGTCGCCGCTGAGCACGGAGCCTTCGCCGCCGGAACCCGGGAGGATGCGTTTATCCGTTAGGCTTATGATCCCGTTGGCAGGGTCAAAGCCCCCATAGAGTCGTACATTGCTGACCATCAGGAAGGCGTTATCCCTGTCTGCATTATTACCAAAGTTGTCGTCTGCAGGACTATACATTGGCTTGTAAACGCCGGTTGCTACCCAAATCTGCAACGGGTTTGCGGTGGTCCAGCTGCTTTTGTTGGTGTTGGCCCATTTGAGCGCTTCGGCCAGTTCGGGAACAGCATTTGCCCAGCTGTTCCCTGTATGATTACCGCCGGTTACCTGTTTATTAACATAAAGGATATTACCGGTTCCGGGGGTAAATTGCGCCCGGAGTGCCCCTGCCCAGCATAGGCAAAAGAGCAGCAAAAATTGACTTTTTTTCATTTTGTGGTTAATTGGTACTGATGTATTTAGTTGATTAGGGATGTGATGGCTTGGCGGGGTATTGCAGGCAATGCGTTTGTCTTCATCGTTATTTTTAATTGCGTAGCTGTTTACTGGTCTAAGCCGGGCCAATGAAACTCAGATTACAGGAAAAGCAACGAGGTTTGTGAGCGGTCTAAATTATAGTTTACAATAGATGGTCCAAAGCTAAAGAAAAAAATTAATATTCAGGCTGATGATGCGTTTCACCAGAGCGAAGGCATAGATCTGACTCCCGGATAATACAGAGGGATGGTTTTATGCATTGGGGCTTCAATACTTTTTTTGGGGATCTAAGGTATGAGCAGGGCGTAAACGTTCCTGTATCTTGCGTTATCCGTTAAGCGCTTCCGGGGCGGAAAGTATACTCCAGGCCTGGATGGGATAAGGTTAGGATTGTATGCCTGGAAAGCTAAGAGATCATACCGGATAACGCTTTTAGTTACAGCATTGTTTCGCGGAATAATGGTATGTGTAAAAGCGATCTGCCAGAAGCCCCGGTCTTACGGTAAAGCTTACCCGGATCTGCTTGAGGCGGTAATAATAAAGGAGTTGCAGCGCCATACACTATCGTTCCCATCTGCAAAGCGTCCGGTTTCTTTTTCTGGCGCTGTCCAATGTCGTTTTTATGATCCGGTAGTTGCAGTTTTTTAATCCCCTGCAATGTTCTTTATAATGATACCGGCTGGCCGTTTGGCTGTCGCAGATATATACAGTTGTGGGAGTACAACTGCTGGAGAGAAGCAAAAATGCTAATAAAAAGAATTTCATTTTCGGACTGTGTAACCTGGGTTGTTAAAAATCGAGGTGCTTCTTTTCAGTCCGTTAGCCCCGGATGGATGGCCGGCACCGGGTTGGAAAATTGGTAGGGTGTTTAATTAATAGTTTTATAATATGGTTGACGGATAAAAGGTGTTTTTCACAGGTTGGACAAACGGCCGCGATTGAAAGCCGTGGCGGAACGCTGGTGTTGTCCGCCGGTATATGGGGATTTTGGTTGCTTCTATATATATATTTTGTTCCCGTTGCGGTTGATATCATACCGCCCGCCCCGCAGCCCGGTATAAAGTTTATGACCGTTATAATACTCCCTGTCATCTGGGGTGATGGTTTGGGTTTTGCGGGATTTACTTTTTTTAACTGCAACGGTTTTTTGTGTGGTGGCTTTTTTCTTTGTTTGCGCATGAGAGGCGCCTGCACCAAAGACCGCAAAGAACAGTAGCAGCAATAGCAGCTTTTTGAATGACATGGGCTTATGGATTAAAAAAGATAAATAGGATGATTAAAAAGGAAAGGCCGGAGAGACCGAACAGCACTAAGAGGCATCCTTTGGAAGTTTGATTGTATACCCTGTTGTAGGCGGCCCGTTTTGGATTCGTGATCCATCCCCATCCCCTGGGCGCTTTAAAACCCAGCGAATGCCGGATGTATCGTTTCACCGATGTACGGGCGGCAATGCGTTTGGTTAAGGATGGTTTTCTGTAACCGAATTTCATTTGTTGGATCTTATCGGGTATGACAGGGATTGGCGCAATAGTAGCAGCCGTTCACCTGGCGGTAGTACTTTTTTGCTTCGCGGACGGCATCGCCGCAGGAGTGATAGCTGCCCAGGTATATCCTGTTGGCCGGCTCGGGTAACCAGGCGCATCCTTCGGTATGCACTTCGTGATCGCCGTTGTTTTGTGCGGTTTTGTTAACGTAGTAGCTTTTGCTCATTTTACTGGTATTTGTTATGAGTCAAAAATAGCGTCCGGCAGATCATATTTTTTACGGGAACCCGTAAACAGGTGGTTTTCCGGTACTGCATCCTGGCCGGCTGCGGGAGCCGGTCAAGGTGAATCAGACAATACCCATTTTGACGCAATGAGCGATCAATTGTTCATTGGTGGTGAAGTTAAGAGCGTCTTTGATAGCGTTCAATCGTTTTTCGACACTGCTTAAGCTGGAAGGCCGGATCTGGTTTTTCTTCAGGTAGTCAGGAATTTTCTGTTGCTTGGTTCCTGCAATAAGCTGGGATATGATGATGATATCCAGCTCTGAAAATTCGTAGGTGTTTTTCTGATGGATGGATAGCCTCAGGTTGCCGGGAAAATGACGTTGGTTTTGGTTTATCTGTACAATCGCCTGTATGAGCTCTTTGAAATCATTCCTGCCTTTACAAACGTACCCGTCAATTTCCTGTTCGTTAAGCAGCCCCTCGATCGTAGCGGGTTTGCCGGTTGCGGAAAACACCAGGATCTTGAGGTCTGGCTGTAATTTGCGGGCTGCTGCAATCAGCGCAGCACCGTCGGCGATCTTTTGTTCCCGGTGGTCTTGTTCAAAGTGAAGATCGGTAATTAAAAGATCATAGGATTGATGGGCCTGTATGGCTTTTTGAATACGCATCAGGGCGTCATCGCAGTAATATACATAATCGGGATTGGTAATACCAAATTCTTCAAAGGTTTTCTGCAGTGAAAGGTTAATACTTTCGTGGTCTTCTGCTATGAGTACTTTTTTGATCATTTTGATTGTGTAACTGGAATATACAGTTCGATTTTTAGCCCATCTGTTATTGCCTTGCCAAAAATAATACGCCCGCCAATACCGGAAATACGGTTTTCCGTATTTTTTAGCCCGTTGCCATAATGGAAATCGGCAGGAAGTCCTTTACCGTCATCCGTGTAAACAATTTTAGCCGGATTTTCTCCCGGTTCAAACCGGATCATTACGTTTGCGGCGGCACTGTGCTTTTTCATGTTGACCATGAGCTCCTGCAGAATATGCCTGAGTTCTGTTTTTGAATTGAATGGCAGGCGGCCCCAGAATTTTTCTGTATTGCCTACGATGGAGATACGGGTCGTTTCAGATGAAAAAGACTTTAGCAGGTTCGCGATCGACTCCTGAAATTCTGGCTGCTCCTTTTGGGGCTGTTCATAGGAGATATTGCGTGACTGCTCATAGAGGTGGGTCAGGTCATCCAGTAATTGTTCCTTGCCCCCGGTTTTATCATGATCCACTTTGGATATTACATGATAAAGGCCATTGGCCACCACATCGTGTACTTTTTTGGAGGTTTTCAATTGCTGTTCGCGGATAGCCCGTTGTTTTTGCTTCCGGTACCACCAGAAACCAATAATAGTGAGCACAAGGACACTAAAGAGGATGATCCGTTGCCAGATGATCTGTACTTTTTTTTCAGCATTGGCTTTTTGCAGTACCAGGTTATCGGCCTTAGTTTTTTCTCCTTCATAACGGATCAGTGAAAACTGGTTTCGTGCGTTGCTCCAGGCCGTTTGTTGACTGTCGTTGAGATACTGGTAACGCGTAAAGTATTTTTTTACCGCTGCTGGCGGACTGAGGGTTATTAATTTCTGGAGGGCTTCCAGTTCATCAGAGGGGCTCCTGAGTTGCCGGGTGATGTCGTACATTTTCTCTGCGTAGGTGAGTGCGAGGTTCGGCGCTGTTCTGGCATAGTAGTCGGAGAGGTGGGAATAGCTGGAGTAGAGGCCCACATAGTCCCGCTCTTTTTCCCGGATTTGTAGTGCATATAATAAATCTGCTGCCGCTGAATAGCTGGAGTCCTGAAGCCACCGGGTGTAAGCAATATTCGTCAAAATTCGGGCATATCTTTCTGGGTTGTCTTTTGCGCCTTCTATGATCGATTGATAAATGGCAATGGCCTGAGGGTACTGCTTTGTTTGCCGGTAGGCAACGGCTTTATTGCTTAATGTAATAATCCTTTTAGCGTCATCCTTTGTCAGCTTTAATGCTTCGTCATAGTATTTAATTGCAACGTGGTAGTTTTTTAAAGCGGCATTAACGCGGCCAAGCTCGTTGTAATTGGAAATGAGGTACGGGTCAATCGTATATTTTTCCTTCCGGTAATTCATACGCTTCAGATAGCGGAGGGAAATAAGGGTGTTTTCCTGGGCGCCAAAATAATCACCGTATCTGAGCTGGATGATCCCGATATAGGTATAGGCTTTGGCAATTTCCAGGCTATCATGAATGTTAGCTACGACTCGGTTGAAATAATACAGGGCGGAGTCGTTGTTGCTGTTGTAAAAAGCTTTACCCTTTTCATAGTCCCGGGAGGCAGAAGATCGCTGAACGCTGCGGAGCGATTCTTTGCACCCCCCAAAAAAGGTGAAAACCGAGAACAGCAGTATTGGATGTAGTTGTTTCAACATATTATTTGGCTTAAAAATAAAAAAATAAGGCAAGATTATTTCTTGCCTTATTTTAATTGGCGCTTTTATGGGCGGGTAGAAAGCGGTTTCGGAGGAATCGGCTCCGTATCTCCGCTTGTGGAATCAGGAGGCGTATCTGGTCCGTCTGCTTGCACACCTATAATAACAGTTCCATTGCCATCGGTTGTTGTTGTATGGGGATGGCTGGGCCATAAAGCGAGGAAAAAGGCGATGATTATTTCAATCATGGTATTGTTTTTAAAATGTTTAGTGAATGCCGCAGCCGGTTACGGCGCAGCGATTTAAGCCGCGTAAGAAGCGCTTCTTACATTGTTGGGGAAGGGGTGGGAGCGTGGATTGCGGAAGCTTGTAAACGCTTCCCAAACCGGTTATTTACTGCCGCTTTCGCTGCTCCCGGGAACCGGTTCTGTACAGTACCATCTCTTAGCAAAGGAAATGGGAAACTGATTCCGGAAACAAAGGTAGATCGATGTAAATGGTTGATTGTTAACTGATTCTGATTGTTCCGGTCATTCTTTTTATTCCGTTTACGATTCCGGAAATGCCGTTGGAATTCCGGAAATTCCGTTAGTTTTACCACACAATTGTTGACGATGTTTGCTGATTATACAAAACTGGTCCTGCGTGATTATGAAGACAAAAGAGCGAGAAATGCACTTTCGTCCAGGCTAAGTTTGCCCACCACCGCTAAGCTTCGGGAAGCATGTATGGAGGTGCTATATACCGGAAAATGTTCCCGGAAAGATGTAAGAACACTGAGCGATATTTTTGGCGGCGATAACGACCAGAAGGCCGTATTGCAGAAGTTAGAAAATTATAAGGCGGATAAGTTGAAACCGCTCCTGAATTTTATCATTGGGAAAACGAAGAGCCCGGATACCAGGGTTGTTGAACTCCTGGCCTGTCTGATTGATTTTGAGCCCCGGCCATTTGAACTGGGAAAACACTATACATTGCCGGAAGCCACGGCTGAGGAACCGGGGAAAGTGGAAGGAAGGAATGAAGAGGAAGAAAATGAAGCTGGATTATCAGAAAACGGGGGACCCGAGCCCGGGCTGCCGGAAGCTCCTGGCCCGGTAGCATCGGGAACGGAGATGGCTGGCGGGGAGAAAAAGGAAGCAGTTTCACAGGAACCGGATGGAACCGGAACGGCACCCGCTGACCCGGTCTGGATTGAAAAAGCAGCAGTACGGGAGCAAGCGGAGCCGGATGAGGAACGGCCGGTGGGTACCGCAAAACCGGAAACGGTGATTCGGAAACCCGGGGCTGTTTTTAAAATGCGGGTCGGCATTCTTGCAGTGGCATTCTTGGCATTGGCGGGAGTGCTGGTTTACCGGCTTGAAAAAAATAAAGCGCAAACCGTTCCCATGAGCCGTTCGTTGCCGGGGACCGAAGCATGCATGTACTGGGCCGGCGATCATTACCGGCAGGTGTCCTGTACCCAAAAGTTTGGTGATACTTTAGTGGTGGCGCTGGATCCTGAAAAGCTCCGTTCTTTTAAAAAGATCACCCGGCCGGATACCATCACCGGGCAATCGAAAGGAGCCATCTGGTACGTAAAGATAAACGGGGGGATCGAGTTCTATACATCGGAAGGCTTTCACCCGGTGGATCAGCGATTACGGTTGAAGCCGGTTACCGATTATATTATCCGCAAGTATATTCACCCGGATCAGTAGGGCCGGGCCTGTTGTTCCTGTATGAGGGATCGCTGAAATTCGGATTTTTAAACGACCGAATAGATCCGGATATCCGGATTATTTTGCAAACAGGGTTTTAAGGCCGTAACGACATCCTTGTTGAACAGGTCGCTCATAAGGTATGCCTGCGCATCCTCAGTTGTTTCAAAACCATGTAATACCTGAAGCCCTTCTGCTCTTACAAGCAGTTCTTTTGATTGCGCTCCCTTTATCGTATTCAGAAAGGGTTGCAGGTACTGCCGGTATATTGCTGCAGCAGTTTCCCTGTTTTCTGCAGGGATGTTCATGCTGATCTGGAGATATGCTTTTGTCATCATTGGATTGTATTAAAGTTGCCCTGCAAAAATCGAACAGGAAGTAGCTCCCAAAAATGGACAAAGCAGAAAAAAGCTGGTAGTTCTATGTAACCGAGCGCCTGAATTCGCTGGGCGACATTTGTGTATGTTTCTTAAAATACTTTACAAAGTAAGAAGGATCGTCGAACCCCAGGCGATACCCGACCTGGTTAATGTTCAGGTGGGAGTGTAATAAAAGACGCTGGGCTTCCAGGATCATACGCTCCTGTATCATTAATGAAGGGGTCTTTGCCAGTATCTGACCGGTCAGCTCGGACAGGGTACGGGTGGATATATGCATTAACTGTGCGTAGTCGGTGATCTTGAGCCCCTTATGGTAATGATCATTCAGCAGGTTCACAAACTGAAGGAGCTGCATCCGCTTTTCGTCCATTGCAAAGGGTTTTTTGCCCGTATGCTGCTCCTGCCGGCTCCGCTCGCGCTGTACCTGTATCAGCAGGGCCTTTAGGTACAGGTTCAGCAGCAGATCGCTGCCGAAGGCTTCCGTATGCTGCAATTCAATTTTGATCTGGCGGATATGCTCTTCCAGTACCGCATCAAAGGGGCCGGTGATCTTACAACAGGGCGGGCGGTACCAGTTGTGAAACAGGTCACATTTTACCAAAAAGTCCATTTCGTTGTCTTGCCGTTTTAAGAACAGTTCATTGAAATGGATCAGGACACCCTGGTAGTTGCTGCTCATATCGAAATAGTGTACCTGGTTTTTTTCTATAAAAAAAAGAGTATCCGGTGTTACCTCATACGCTTTAAAGTCCACAAAGTGAGTGCCGCTTCCGCTTTTAAACCATATTACCTGGTAAAAACTATGAATATGGGGCCTGGTTGCATCAACCTGGTTAAGCTGCAGGTATTCGTTCAGATCATATAGGGCAAAGGGCAATTTCCCGGGCTCGTGCCGGTTCAGGTGATATTCTGCAATGGTGCCGGTCTTTTTTACTGCCATGGTCCTCCGCCTTTTTTAATCGTGTTTGCGACCCTGCTAAATTATATGAAGTTTGGGAAAGGCAGCGGACCAAATGTTTAACGCGGGGTATTGCTGTTCCGGAAGTTCGTGGTTATTTCCGCGGCTGCTTTTGAATTTTAATGCTTAATCCTTTATTAGAATAGCGCTCCCGAAATAAGCACCGGAAGGGTGTCCTTTTTTGAATGATCTGCAGCTCATATAAGTACCATTTTTTTTCTCATTTTTACCATAAATTAAAATGGCGATGTGGCAATTTCGCAAAATGGATTTTAAAAAGAAGGTACTGATCATTGGCGGTGGACTGAGCGGGCTCACATTGGCGTATTTGTTACAACAAAAAAACAGATCCGTTACGCTATTGGAAGCTTCTGCCCGTACAGGGGGAAGGATCCACACGGTTGCCGGGCGGCTGGGTACTCCGATGGAGCTGGGTGCTACCTGGTTTTCGGATGCACATCCGCATTTGCTGGCGCTTATCGGGGAACTGCGCCTGCAAAAATTCCCGCAGTATTCCGGGGGAGTATCTCTTTTCCAGACCAAATCATTTGAACCGCCGCAACGCTTTTGGGTACCGGAATCAGAGGCTCCCTCCTACAGGCTTGCAGGGGGCACACAAGCCCTTATCACAGCATTGGAGCGGCAATTGCCCGGGGAGGTGATCCGGTTGAATAAAAAAGTGGTTGCCGTTGCTGAAAATAAAGATGGCTTAGAAGTGACGACTTCCGATGGAGCGCTGTATACTGCGGACCAGGTAGTGTCCTGCATACCGCCCCGGCTGGCCGGTACAATAGCGTTTGTACCCGGGATACCCGGGGCTGTAAAGGAGCTGCTGCCGGCAGTACATACCTGGATGGCCGGTGCTGTTAAGGTCGTATTGGAGTACGAAGTGCCTTTTTGGAGAAGCAAGGGCTTTTCCGGTATGTTATATAGTCATGCAGGTATTCTTACGGAGCTATACGATCATACAAATTTTGAGAACGGCCGTTTTGCACTTACCGGTTTTTTGAATACCGGTGCTGCGTCCTTTTCGCAGGAAGTGCGGGAGGAGCTGGTATTGGAGCAGCTAAAAGGGTTGCTGGGCAATGAGGCGGCACATCCCGTTCTTTATCTGGATAAAGTATGGAATGATGAGCTGGTAACAGTGGGGCAGCCGGTTATAGAACGCCCGCACCAGAACAACGGGCATCCCGTACTGGATCAATCGTACCTGGGTAACCGTTTTTTCTTTTGCGGCGCGGAAACAGCATCGGCATTCGGTGGCTATATGGAAGGTGCCGTTATTGCTGCCCGTCATACATTCCGAAAGCTTTAAAGAGGGCGCTTGTTGATGGCCGCAGTTAAAGATAACACCCGCACAAAGGCATTGAAAGAAATTGCCGGTATCTCCCTGAAATTAGGAAGTACCGGGTTTGGGGGGATAGCCGGTGTGGTAGCTGCCATTGAACAGGAGGTAGTGGTCAGGCGGAGGTGGATCGATCATCAGCATTTTATGGATGTATTGAGCGCTTGCTATATTGTTCCGGGCCCCAATGCGGTGGAGATCATGATGCACTGCGGAAAGGAGCGTGGCGGTCGGCCGGGGCTCGTTGTTGCGGGTGTTTGTTATATTTTGCCAGCCACGATCATTTGCCTCATTTTTGCCTGTTGCTATCAGCTGTATAGCGAGGTACCCGATGTGCAGCCCTTTATTTCGGGTATACGCCCGGCCACCACGGCGCTGGTGATGGGGGCCGTGTTCAGGCTTGCCGGTAATACACTAAGGAAGGATCGTACCTTATTGTTGCTTTGTCTTTTTGTATTTGCGGGAAGTCTTTATGGGATAAATGAAGTGTTATTGATCCTTGCGTCAGGTGTACTCAACTGCCTGATCCGGCTATCGAAAAACCGGCTGTCGTTGTTTGCAGCCACCTTCCCGCCCGGTGGTTACGGTCAACAGGCGGCTGTTGGCAGAATAAGACTCCGGTTGGAACCATTGTGTGTGGGGTGTTACTTTCGTAATGACAGGATATAGCGGACCATGGTTTGTGCATCATCCTGCGGGAGTGCCGGATGTGGTGTCATTACCGCTGCTCCCCAGCTTCCGCTCCCTCCGCTGATTATCTTCTTTGCGAGATATTGAATATAAGCTTCGTTTACGGGATACCGTTTTGCGATATCCCTGAACGCCGGTCCTTTGGATCGTTTGTCCTCTTTATGACAGGTGTAACAATCGGAATAGCCGACCAGCACCTCCCCTTTTTTGGCTGCCGCAACAGGCACGCTGTCGCTGGGGCCCGGTATCGGTTTTATATAGTCGGCAGGCTCCCTGGCCGTTTGGTGCGGTTCATGGTTGCAGGCGAGTGCCCATACCATAACGGGCAACAGGGCACAGGCTGCAAGGAAGGGTATTTTCTTCCTGGGTATAGCCGTTAAGATTTCCATTTAAAATTATTTGTTCATTCATGGAGTTTTGTTTTGGGCACCGTAAATTCCTGCTGGGAGAAATTGCGCTCCGGGAAAGCCGGCAGCCAGTTGTTTCAAAACCCCGTTTCTGTTTTGCCTTTAAAATTAAGGATAAACAGTGATGAGCCGGGTATCATTTAAAGCCCGGAGGCAGCCCAATATTTTAAACACCTGAAAAGTGCGGGTCTTCAAAAATGCGTTCAGTATTGTGCATAATAAACGCGCCTTTGCTTTTCGCCCGGGGTACAAAAAAGGTTTCCTAAAGGAGCTTGATCTTTTTTGAGGGATACGGGTACCCGGCTACAGGGGCCACTTTCCATGGTTTATAGCCAGGCAAAGCAGGAACGGGATGCTAATAAAAAGCCATGTCCCGGCGGAAGACCGGCACCATCCGGGTATGGAATATAACCCTGCCTTTTATTTTTTATAATACATTGTCTTTTATAAGATCAAATCAGTATTTTAGCGCTTATACCCTATTTCTGTAAACTTTTATTATCCTGTATTTAATAAAGACAGTTGGAAAATTGCAGTGGCCTAACGCTGTTGCGGATTTTTATTATTAAATTGTTTGCGTTGCCCATATCATTGACGAATGAGAAAAAATTATTGACCGAACTGGCTGCAGGCAGCCAGGATGCGTTTACAGAGCTCTACCTGCACTTTAGCCCTGTTGTTTATGACGCCCTTTTGTATTTTCTGAAAGCGGAACAGGACGCAGATGAGCTCCTGCAGCAGATCTTTATAGATGTATGGGAAAAGCGGCAACACCTGGCAAGGGCCGAGAACCTGGAAAGTTACCTGTTTATGATGACCCGCAACAGGGTGTTGAACCATCTGAAAAAAAGAGCACGTGAAGAACAATTCATTACCCGCTACAGTACCCGGGAAAACAGGCCGGCGCTGGACCCGGAAAGCGGTTTTTTGCAAAAACAGTACGGGGAACTGCTGCAAAAAGCCATTGGAACCCTGCCGCAGCAGCAGCAACGGGCGTACCGGCTTGCAGAGGAAGAGGGGCTGAGCTATGAGGAAATAGCGGCGCAGCTTGCTGTTTCAAAACTGACCGTAAAAAAACACCTGGAACTGGCCCGTCGCCAGGTGCGGGAATATATGCGCCGCTACCTGTACCCGCTGGCCCTGCTGCTGCTTTTGTGCCGCCCCTGAGCAAACGGTGATCCCCGGAAAAAAAAATATTCCTTTATTACGCCATCGCTGTTGGGGTATTGTCTTTATATATACAGCGGTTGTTGTCAAAAAACAAAGAACGAAATGCCACATTCTCTTTTTAATGCATTGCTTCAAAAATTTCATGCCGGTACACTGGATGAGCAGGAGGCTATCCGCTTCAGGGACCTGCTGCTTTCCGGCGCCTGCGATGAACTGCTGAAGGATGCGGTGGAGCAGCGGCTGCAACAGCCCCGGTCTCCGGCTGCCTTCACGGATGCAAAAAAGCAATTGTTACTGCAGCAGTTGCTGCAACATATACAGCAGCCGCCGGAAAAAAAGCAGGCACGGGTTGTACGCTGGTGGTGGGCCGCCGCCGCGGCAGTACTGGTATTGCTGGGCGGCTACTGGTTTTTTAAGCCGGCAGGGCCTCACAGCCCCGGCCCCGGTATGGCAAAGAAAGTTCCCGATATTAATGCACCCGAAAAATCAACGGCTTATATAACGCTGGCCGATGGCCGGCAGGTACTGCTGGACAGCCTTGCCAGGGATGTAATAAGTATTGGCAGCGGAACGGGGGTGTATAAGAATGCAGACGGACAGATCAGTTATCAGGGTGCGCCAGCTGTGGCCACCGTTAATACCCTTACGGTACCCAGGGGTAGCCGGCCAGTAGGGCTGGTGCTGCCGGACGGCTCAAAAGTATGGCTGGATGCGGGCTCTGCCCTGAGCTATCCTACAGGGTTTACCGGCACCGAGCGCCGGGTAACGCTTACGGGGCAGGGGTATTTTGAAGTGGCCCGTATGAACGCCCCTGGCAGCAGCGGGACGATGCTGCCGTTTATGGTAACCTCCGGTGAGATAACCACAAAAGTACTGGGCACCCATTTTAATGTAAACGCCTATAAGGAGGAAGGAATGGTAAAGGTAACCCTGCTGGAAGGGCATGTAAAAGTGGCCCCGGAAGGCGGGGGTGATGAAGTGGATGTAAAACCCGGGCAGCAGGCCCAATGGACGGGCGGCCATTTAAAGCTGGACCGCTCGCCGGACCTGGATGAGGTAATGGCCTGGCGCAGCGACCGGTTCTATTTTAACGGTACGGACATCCGCTCCGTAATGCAGCAGGTAGGGCGCTGGTACGATGCGGAGATCGTATTTAAGGAGCCCTTTAGCCACTCCTGCGTGGCAGACCTGCCCAGGAATATGCCCGTATCAGAACTGCTGAAGATTATTGAACTAACGGGGGTCGTACATTTTAAAATAGAAAATATGCCACACAAAAAGATCACGGTAAGCCGCTAAGCGGCAAAAACAGACTTTCTGGCTGGCCCGGAGGAAAAAAGCCGCTATGGATTAGGCCCCATAGCGGCGTAAAGCCCGGGCTGACCCAAATATAAATGGTCGTAGGAGACTGTATTATTTCACCAACCCAAGCAAATGCAAATGTATGGATTTAAAAAAAATGTTTTGTGCCGGAGGCCGGCACAGGGAATTAAAAAGATTGCTGCTGATTATGAAATTGACGACATTCTTTCTTTTGTGCGTCTTACTGCAGGCCGCCGCAAGCGGGCACTCGCAAAATGTAACCCTGTCGCTCAAAAGCGCCCCCATTGAAAAAGCGTTCAGGGAAATAGGGAGGCAGACCGGTTACCGCTTTGTGTATTTTAAGGAGCAGCTGGAAAACCTGCCGCCGGTAACGCTTGCTGTTAAGAACAAACCGTTGACAGACGTGCTGCAGGAGTTGTTCCTGCGCCGGCCGCTCAGTTATACAGTAACCGGCAACTATATTTCTATAAAAAAAACGCCCGTGATCCAAACGGCACTGGAGCCTCTGCCCATTGAGGTGCGCGGAGTGGTTACCGACAGTGCCGGAACCCCGCTGGCAGGAGCTACGGTAGCACTGGCAGGAAGCTCAAGAGCTGTAAAAACAAATAACCAGGGTGCCTTTTTGATTGAAGCGGATCCTGGATCGCTATTGGTGATCACCTATATCGGGTTCCAGGAGGAACGGATCAAAGCGCCGGAAGACGGGTCGTTAACCGTTGTGTTGCAGCGGGCCCCGGACCCCGGGATGAACGAGGTGGTGGTCCTGGGTTTTGGACAAACCCAGAAACGGGAACTGCAAACAGGCGCCACGGCATCTGTCAGTTCAAAGGAACTGAAGCAAAGCCCCGCAGCCAATCTAACCAATGCGCTTGCCGGCCGTTTGCCGGGATTGATCTCGCTGCAACGGGGTGGTGAACCCGGAAATGATGCTGCAATGCTGTTTATCAGGGGCAGGGCTACCACCAACGGGCAGGATCCGCTGCTGACCATTGACGGGGTGCAGAAGGACTATAGCGCTATTACCCTGCTGGATGTAAACGAGATCGAAAACATCACCATCCTGAAAGATGCGTCGGCTACCGCATTGTATGGCGTTAAGGGCGCAAACGGGGTTATTATTGTTACCACCAAAAGAGGCGTAAACGGAACGCCACGGATCACTATGTCCATGGAGCGGGCCACTCAAAAGCCGGTAAAAGTTCCCCGGTTCCTGGATTCATATGACTATGCATTGCTTGCGAATGAAGCATGGCATAATGATAACCCGAATGGTACGCCCATTTATAATGAGGCGGCGCTCAACCATTATAAAACCGGCGACGACCCCCTGTTATACCCCAGTGTAGACTGGCTCAGGGAAATTATGAAGCCGGGCCTGCAGGACCGTGTTAATTTTAATGTAAGCGGGGGCAGCGATAAAGTACGCTATTTTGTAAATGCCGGGTACCTGAATCAAAAAGGTGTGTATAAAGCAGTGAAGAATGACCTGTATGACCCCAATGCAGCTTTTAAACGCTACAACTTCCGGTCAAATATCGACATCAACTTTGATGAGGATTTTTCCATTGGCTTAAGTTTATTCGGTGCCATAGAAGACAAACGGAATCCTAATTTTACGGACGCAGACATTTTTTGGACCCTGCTGCAGGTGCCACCGAATTATGGCCCTGTTAAATGGCCCACGGGTTATTACAGTAAAGGGAACGATGTATTTAACCCGCTTTGGCTGCTGAATGAAAGTGGTTATACACAGGCATTCAACTCCTCGTTGTCCGGTTTGTTCAGCCTGGAGCGCAAACTGGATTTTATAACAAAGGGCCTTTCCTTTAAGGGGCATTATTCCTTTGACGGATATTTCAAAAACAGCCTGGTTCGCCGGGCTTCCCGGCAGATTGCCACCTATGTGGGCGGCCCGCTCGATAGCCTCACCAGCTATAATTACTCGCAGGTAGACCTGCCGCTGCAGGCGCCGGCTTCCACCTATTCGCAAAACCGCGATGTCTGGATCGACCTGTCGCTGAATTATCACCGCACATTCGGGGATCATGATGTTACCGGCCTTTTGCTGGCAAACCGCACCCAGCATATTGTAGCCAACCAGGTGCCCTTTGTTTCGCAGGGTATGGTGGCAAGGCTTGCTTACAATTATAAAATGAAATACCTGCTGGAGATGAACGGGGCATATAACGGAACCGACAATTTTGCACCGGACAATCGCTATGGATTCTTTCCCTCTGTTTCGGCAGGGTATGTGATTTCCAAAGAACCTTTCTGGGAATCTGTTGGACCCATTACGTTTTTAAAGCTGCGCGGATCTTACGGGATGGTGGGCAATGACCAGATCGCCGGCCGGCGCTGGCCCTTTATTTCGGAATTTGCAGCGGCAGCCGGTTATCCTTTTGGTACCACTCTTTCCAATGCCATAGCCGGAACGGCAGAAGGAGCCATGGCCAACCCGGATGTTTCCTGGGAAAAATCAACCAAGGCTGATATCGGCATTGAAATGAACCTGTGGGGCACGCTGTTTTCCGTAAAGGCAGATTATTTTAATGAAAAACGCACGGACATCCTTATTACCCGTAATACAGTGCCCGGCATTATTGGCGCCAGCGGCGGTCAGCTGCCTACGGTAAACTGGGGCCGGATCAATAACCACGGGTTTGAAGTGGAACTGAATCACCAGAACCGGATCGGTGCGGTCAGCTATTTTGTGAACTCCAATTTGTCGAAAGTGCGCAACAAAGTGCTTTTTATTGATGAAGCGGCCAACCTCATTCCCTGGCAGCAGGCCACCGGGCGCCAGCTGGGAATGCTATGGGGGCTAACGTCATTGGGCTTTTTCCAAAACCAGGAGGAAATTGACAATAGCCCCAAACAATTCGGAACCGTAATTCCCGGCGATATAAAATATAAGGATATGAACGGGGATGGCGTCATTGATGGAAATGATGAAGGATACGTGCTGGGCAGCAATGTGCCGGAAGTGTTTTATGGTATTTCGGCCGGCATCAGCTGGAAGAACCTGGACTTCAGTATCCTGTTCCAGGGTGCGGGAAATGTGTACCGGAACCTGCAGGGCACCGGCATCTGGGAATTTTTCCAGGGCGGAAAGGTGGCGGATATACACCAGGGCCGGTGGACGCCCGAAACAGCGGCTACAGCTACTTACCCGGCCCTCCATTATGGAACCAATGCCAATAATTTCAGGGGGTCTACCTTCTTTATGGATAACAGCAGTTACCTGCGGTTAAAGAATGTGGAACTGGGGTATACGTTCCGGAATGTGCGGTTGCAAAACGGTACCGGGTTTAACACCCTGCGGCTGTATGCCAATGCCATTAACCTGTATACCTGGACCAAGGCCCGGATGTTTGACCCGGAGAACTACAGCGGGTACGGAGCGGTTTATCCGCCTACACGGGCCGTTAACTTCGGGTTATCAGTAAGCTTTTAACAGCAGTTCAAAAGGATTTTTAAAAGTAAACGAAAAGTACAATGAAACGATTCATATATAAGGTTACCGGTTTATTAGCACTGGTACTGCTATTGACCCAGTGTAACAAGATCAATGATTATTTAAAGCGGGAACCGGTAGGCGGACTTTCGGAGCTGGATGTGTTTACCCGGTATGGCGAAACCGAAAAGTTTATTGCCGGCATTTATGCAAAGATGGCTGAACGTTCTGAATGGTGGCCGGCTGCAGAATCAACCAATAAGACCTTCTCTTATGCGGCGGCCAGTGATGAAGCCATTTGCTCTGTGCAATACCCCAACGGGCCGCAAATCTTTACCCAGGGTACCTTCAACGCCAGCAATAATCCGCTGGACCGCTGGAACGACTTCTATGCAGGTGTGCGCAAAGCCAACCTGTTCCTGGAAAAGATCGGGATGCTGGCCCCCCAGAACAGTACCCAGGCTTCCGGCAAACAGCGCATGATCGGCGAAGCGCATTTCCTGAGGGCATTCTTCTATATGGAGCTGTTTAAGCGGTACGGCGGCGTGCCCCTTGTGGACCGCGTGCTGAATATTTCAGACAGCCTGAACCTCCGGCGGAATTCTGCAGAAGAGACCGTAAATTTTATTGCCGCGGATTGCGATGCAGCCGCACAGCTGCTGCCGGTGGAACATAGCGCAACAGATTGGGGACGGGCTACAAAAGGAGCCGCGCTAATGCTGAAGGCCAAGGCATTGCTGTTTGGAGCCAGTTTACTGCATAACCCCTCGCAGGATAAAGCCAAATGGCTGAGCGCTGCAGACGCAGCCCGTGCTGTAGCGGATTTGAACTATTACCAGGTAGATGCGGATTATGCCGGACTGATGCATAAGCGCACGGCAAGGAATATCATCTTCCAGTCGAATATCAATCAAACGGACTGGGTGCATTTTAATTTTATTCCAAGCCTTGGCGGGCAGGCAAGGGTACAACCTTTGCAGAACCTGGTGGATGCCTATGATATGAAATCAAGCGGGCTGCCCATTACGGAAGATCCCTCTTATGATGCGGTTAATAATCCCTACGCGAACCGCGATCCTCGTTTTTATCTATCCATTATTCATGATGGCAGCGCATTTAAAGGAAGTCCCGTACTGACCTATCTAAATGCGCCGGGTGGAAATGATGAGCAGCGCTGGGGCGGTGAGCGTCGCACACAAACAGGGTTTTACCTGCGCAAGACCGTTGATGAAACGGGTAGCATTACACCTAATGCGATCGTTGGCGATCATTTCTGGATCTTTATGCGCTTTGAAGAAACATTACTGTGCTACGCAGAAGCCATGAATGAGTACCTGGATGCACCTGATCAAAGCGTATATGATGCAGTAAACCAGGTACGCACCCGTGTGGGGATGCCCGCACTGCCCGCCGGTCTGTCAAAAGAAAAAATGCGCCAGCGCATACGCAATGAGCGTCGCGTGGAGCTGGCTTTTGAAGGCCAGCGTTTTTGGGATATCCGCCGCTGGCGCATTGGTACCGAAGTGATGCTGAAAGCCCGGGGCGTGATCATTGATGGTTCCGGCCCAGCCAAGAAACACTGGGATAACGAGATTGAAACGCGGATCTATAAACCGGCTTTTGATCTTTTCCCGATCCCCCAGAGTGAGTTGAATAAGCAGCCGGCCCTTACGCAAAACGAAGGGTACTAGGGTAATGCCCGGTATACGTTTTTATAGCGGATGCCGGGCTCACCCTTTGGCAGGCCGTATCGCTTACTTATAGGATCAGCGCTGCGCTGCAGCTTCCAGGGGCAAATGAACCTGACGTTTATTATCAACGAAAGCAGGGTCGATGTCTTTCTGTCCCAATAGCTATCGGATGCGGGTTTAAGAGTTGAAAGGTAAAAGCTGCAGTGCCTCGTTGCTCTTATTAGCAACAAAAACAGGGTTGAATGGAGGTGCAGCGCACCGGTAATATAAGCTTGGCGCGTATGCGATATATCGGGATCGATGCAGGACATCAACGGTGCATCGCTAATGCTTTCTTAAAGAAAAAACAACTGGCTACAGAAGCAGGAAGGTTTCTGTGCTTCTGTGGCAATTTTTAATGCTCCGTACCGGAACATGGTTTATTGATATATGAAATAATAAAAACATGAAAAAGAATATCCTGATCATATTTGCTGTTGTACAGCTCGGATTGGTAGCATGTGGTAAAAGCCAGCCTTTGAAGCCAAAGGCGCCTGCGGAAAACGTATCCTTAAATCTTGACACGACCAATATCCTGATCGGCGTTTACTGGCCGCCGCTCCTGGAATTTGTGAACGATCAGCAATTCAAATTGCTGGAAGACGGGCATGTAGATATACTGCAGTATGTGGTCCCCTATACCCAGGAACAGAACCTGAAGATCCTGGACCTGTCTGCAAAATACCATCTTAGCTCCATTATAGCAGATGCGCGTGTAAACGGCACCAATGCCAGTATTGCAGCAATGGTAGCCGCCTATAAGCACCATAAGGGGCTGGCCGGTTACTATATCAAAGATGAGCCTACTATTGAACAGCTGGAGCAGATGGCCGGTATGTACAAGGCTCTGCTGGCGCAGGATCCGGCGCATATCCCGCATGTGAACCTGAACCCTGTATATGCCACAGGCATGCTGGCCGGGCGCGACTATGAGAAGGATTACGTGGAAAAATGGATACAGCTGGCAGGAGCAAAAAATCTGAAATCCCTGTCGTTCGATAACTATCTGTTTATGGATGACGGTACATTGAGAGAAGCGCCCTATTATCAGAACCTTGATATCATACGGAGGCTGGGAATTAAATACAATATAAAGACCTCAGCCTACCTGCAATCTGTGGGCATTCCCGGCGCCTATCGGAGGCCAAACCAAAATGAGCTCCGGTTCAATATGTATTCCATCCTGGCTTACGGGGTTAAGTACCCGGTATGGTTTACCTATACCCGGCCGGCAGATAATACGGCAGAGCGGTTTACACCGGCTATTTTAAATACAGGAGGTCAGATCACTGACCTGTATGAACCGTTTAAACGGTTGAATAAAGAGGCAAAGACGCTGGGAAAACAGCTTGTTAAGCTGCAGGCTACTGCGGTATATCATACCGGAGCGGTTATCCCGCAGGGTGCGGAAACATTGCCCGGCGCTTATTACCTGCAACCGGCTCCGGGATCCGGGAACCTGCTGATTGCGCAGATGCAGGATCCCTCCGAAGGGAACCGGTCCTATGCCATGGTTGTAAATAAGTCGCTGGCGGATACGGTAACGGTTACGTTTAACGTTCATGCACCTGTTACGGCAATTGAGGAAGTTTCGAAGCTGACCGGCACCGGCAATCCGTTGCCCGTTATAAATGGTAAAATAGCTGTATCTTTCGCACCGGGTGAAGGACGCCTGTTCCGGTTCAATGGATTTTAAATGCGCCGGGAAAAACGTTGAACAGCGCATTGCTTATGAATCACCCTGAAGCCGGGAACGACGGCTTTGCCGGATTTATTAAAGACATTTAAAACGGATAACGATAAAATGATACTGACAACGCCCCGTATGTTAAAAATATGCGCTGCCTTTTTGCTGTTACTTCCCCTGTGGGGCCATGCTGTAAAGGCTCCGCTGCTCCCCGTAAACCTGGAGGTGGAATACCTGGATCAGCCCGTTGGGCTGGATAACCCCAAGCCTCGCTTCAGCTGGACCTTACAGCGTGCAAAAGAGGGCGTGTATGGTCAAAAGCAAACGGCTTACCGGGTGCTGGTAGCCAGCTCGTTGAAAAAACTTAATGCCGATATCGGGGATATCTGGGATTCTGAGTGGAAGGAGTCTGCACAGATGGGGCAGATCGTTTTCCAGGGGAAGCCATTACATTCAGATCGCCGGTATTATTGGAAAGTAGCCGTTAAAGATGAAAAAAACGACGTCTCCGGCTGGAGCCGTAGTGCGTACTGGCATACCGGTATTTTAATGCCCGGGGAGTGGAAGGCTACGTGGATCGGTTCTCCGGTGGTCTTTGACCCGGCGCAACAGGATTGTAATATCCCTGATCCCTGGTTACGGAAATCGTTCTCCCTGGCAGCGGTTCCGGGGCAGGCCGTGATGCATGTGGCGTCTGTGGGATTTCACGAGTTATACGTAAATGGAAAACGGGTTGGGGATGATGTGATGGCCACAGCGGTGACAGATCATACAAAACGGGCCCGCTATGTTTCATATGATATAACATCCTACCTGAACAAAGGCCGGAACGTAGTGGCTATCTGGCTGGGCACCTCCTGGTCGATACACGGGCCCTATGTAACAAAAGGCCGGCCCAATACTCCTATTGCAGCGGCGCAGGTGGACTTCTATAAGCAAAAAGATCCGGCCCCGGCCGTACAGCCCTTTGCTTCAGTCCGCACCAATGCTACCTGGAAGATGAAAAGCAGTCCCAGCCGGTTGCTGGGCACCTGGAACTCTAACAGGATGGGCGGGGAGCTATGGGATGCAAATCTGGATGAGCCGCAATGGAACACGGTTGCATACCGGGATGATGACTGGCAGAAGGTTACATGCTATGAGCCCGGGCTGCAGGTATCTGCCCAGCAGGTTGAGCAAAACCGGCTTTTTGAAGAGATCCGGCCGGTGTCGGTAGTAAAGATCAGTGATCGTGTATATAGGGTAGACATGGGGATGAATTTCGCAGGCTGGATCGCGGTGAATCTTGAAGGAGTGCCCGGACATCGGGCTGATCTTTTGTTTTCGGAACGGGAGAAAATGGACATGACCTTTGGTCTGCACAGCGCCTATATCTTCGATAAAACGGGGAAGGGGACCTTTAAAAACAGGTTCAACTATGGTTCCGGCCGGTGGATCACGATAAAGGGTGTAACAAAAGAGCCTCAACTCAGCGATATCAGGGGGTGGCAGGTGCGTACGGCGTATAAGGATGCCGCAACATTTAGCTGCTCGGACAGCCTGCAGAACTGGATCTATAATACCGTGCGCTGGACCTACCAGAATCTATCACTGGGTGGTTTTATTGTGGATTGTCCTCAGCGGGAGCGTTTGGGCTATGGCGGTGATGCGCATGCTACCTGCGAAACAGGGATGCTGAACTATCATGTAGGCGCATTGTACACCAAATGGATGGAGGATTGGCGGGATGTGAGCGGCACCGAATCCATTGTAGGTAATATGTATGATACGGCATTTGCCAGGAAGGCCGTAATGAGCGGGCGCCACCTTCATAAAGGTATCCTGCCGCATACCGCCCCTACTTATATGGGGGGAGGCGGACCGGCTTGGGGTGGTATTGTGGTAACACTGCCCTGGTATTTTTACCGGCAGTATGGTGATGAAACCATACTGCGGAAAAACTTTTCACTGATCCGGAACTGGCTTGCCTTCCTGGAAACGAACACAAAGGATGGTGTGCTGCAGCGGTTTGGCGGAAACTGGGATTTTTTGGGCGACTGGCTCTGGCCCAATGCCACGGCGGAGGGCATGAACAACAATTCGCCCCAGAACTTATGTTTTAATAACTTTTACCGGATCTATAACCTTCGGGTAGCGGCAAAGATCGCCGGCCAGATCGGTGAAAAAGAATGGGCCGGCAAATGGAAGGAGCAGGCGGCTGCTTTCAGCGATGTGATCCATAAGAAGTTTTTCAATGAAGCGGACACTTCCTATGCGGATGGTTCTATGGGCAACCTTGTGGGGGCACTGCTGGCAGAAGCGGTGCCTGAGGCCTATAAGGGAAAGGTGTGGAAACGGCTGGAAAATGAGATCCTGGTACGCCGGAAGGGGCATATTCACGTGGGGATAACAGGAGGCGCATTGCTGTTTAAATTATTGAGGGAGCAGAACCGGCAGGACCTGCTGTTTGAGATGGCTTCCAAAACCGATTACCCCGGTTGGGGATATATGAAGGAAAACGGGGCCACAACGATCTGGGAAATGTGGGAAAAGGACCTGCCGGGGCATTCGCTGCTGCATAGTTCTTTTTTATACCCCGGGGCCTGGTATATAGACGGGCTGGCGGGCATCAAGGTGGATCAGCCGGGTTATACAAGGTTTGTGATCCAACCTCCGCAGATTGCAGCTTCAAAACTAAGCTGGGTAAAAGCAGGTTTTGAATCACCCGCAGGGTATATCAAAAGTAACTGGAGCCGGAAAGATGGGATCCTTCACCTGGAGCTGGAGATTCCGCCAAACAGCCTGGCGCTGTTAAAGATCGCGGATGCGGATGGATTGCATATTAAAGAAAAAGAAGGGGTGATCCGGATCGCAGAAAAGATGAATGGGAGCACGGTTTATGAGCTGCAGTCAGGCGTGTACCGCTTTTAGAACGGGACCAGGGGAAACGATCTTTGCTTACAAAGTTTGGGCGTGTTGTTTATATTGAATCTGCTTTGACTTTAGGAAGTAAATAAAGACGCCTTAATGGTTCATGGTCCTGAGCGGATCAGATGCCATGCCGGTTTTAGCGGGTTGCTTTTTCGCTCACCGGAGCAGGATATTGCGTCGGCAAAAAGTTTGAATAACCTCACCAATAAAAGAAGCATATGGCTTACTGCAGGCATTTTTTCTTTGTGCTTATTTTCGCCGTGCTGGCAAAGTCTTCGTTTTCCCAGCTTGCCGTGGAAATGGAAAAGGCTTTTAAGGGAAACCGTTATGATGCCATAGCGGGCATCGTTGATAAATACAGGACGCAAAACCGTTTTTCATGCAAGCCCGGCGACCCGGTTTGTGAAAATACCGCGGAGTTACTAGAAAAAATAATGTACCAGTATTGTATTGACAGGAATACAACACGTAAGAACCGTCAAATATTCGGATACCTGGATCTTCAACATGATTCTGTGGCAGATCAATACAGGTTTATCCCTCCGGTTATGGAAGTTGTTGTGACGGACGCCGCAGACATAGAAAATGAAAAAAGCGCTATCAAAGGAGATCGCTTTATTTATGATTTCACCAATTATCCGTTACGAAAAGATAAAGTACAGTTTGATGATTTTATTTTTGATTCAACGTTAAGTAAGCCTTTAAATGACTTTCTTGCAAAGAAAGATCCGCATGCCGGTTTTGTTATTGACGGCAAGGCAAGGGCTCAATTCTTAAATCGTTTATTCCCGGACCTGTCTGCACCAGGTGTGGTAAAGATAATAGCAGAAAATCGTCGTGAATCGATCTGGCATTTGGGTTATGCCGTTATATTCAAAGGCTTTTACTTTAATAAGAGCATGGACCTGGCAATGGTCCGCATTTCTTACGGCTATGCAATAGCATCCGATATTTACTTTAGAAAAGTAAAGGGAAAATGGGGATTTTTGCGTGTTGGTACTACGATAATTACCTGAAGGTATTGAAATGCAGCTCCAGGCTCTTTAATGCCTGAGCGACAGGTGCCGGCAGGAACCGGCATGTGGTTCCTTTTGCGTCCGGGATTGGATATTCAATATTTTATATTTCTTTCTGATATCCTACTACATCCAGCACTTTTCCAAACTTTTCACCCACATTTTTGAAGTGGGCGCATTTGAAATACCCGTTTTTCTCAAAAAAATGAATACTCCGGTCGTTGTCGCCGGAAATAATGGCCAGCAGGTTTTTAAAGCCGGATACCCGCGCATAGGCCTCCAGCTGCTCCAGGGCCGCCTGCCCGATCCCCTTTGCATAGCAATCGTGCCGCAGGTAAATGGTTAGTTCCGCCGTTTTATCATAGGCCTGCCGCTTTTTGTAGTTGGTCAGGTAGCAGTAGCCCACCGGTTCCTGCTGATGCAGGATCAGCCAGGATCCGAACCTCGGATGACCGATATAGATAAATTCATGGAGCTCAGCGATGGTTACCGGCCCGGTATGAAAGGTGGCAGTGGAATGAAGCACGTACCAGTCATAGACCTGTTTTACAAAATGCAGGTCCGTTTCTTTTATTGCTGTTAGTGTTATACCCGTCATAATTTAGTAGTTGATAACAGGGCTTAAATCATACCCCGGCTTTTTGTATCACCGCCAGTGTTTTCCGCAGCCCGGTTGCTGCCACTGTCTGTAAATCCTGTTTCCAGTATTCAGGATTGTACATTTCCAGTGAAATGCATTTTTTAAAACCGGAGGCTTTCAGATCTTTTAAGATATCCGTTAACGGAAGGATCCCGTCCCCCGGATAAACCCGGTGTTTATCTTCCAGCACCGGTAGTGCCGGTGTAGCGGGTGCATCGTTGAACTGGAAAATTGCAAATGCATTTCCATTCACCATTTTTAATGCTTCAAACCCGCCTTCACTGATGTACATGTGGTATACATCGGGTATGACCATTGCTTTGGGATGGTTGGCATCCATAGCTATCGCCATCGCCTGGCCTAATGTTTTTAACGGAAAGTATTTTACAAATACCAGTGCCGGGGCAATGTTATAATCCGTTAAACCGATTTCAATGATCTCTTTGTAGCGTTGCGCCACCCATTTGGGATCGAACGGTTCCCCCACCGTATTGGGAATGGTTTGAATATGGGCTGCCCCAATATCCGCCGCCATCTGCATCCGCCTGCGTGTATCTGTCAGCGATTGATCAAAGGCTTCCCTTGTGGGCGGCAGCGCATTCCACAATCCGATCACACTGGGTACGAACAGTCCCAGGTCCTTAATTTTCTTTCCCAGCTCCTTCAGGTTGCCGCCCTTCTTTACGTACTCCTCCAGTTCTCCATCCCAGGGTTCAATGGCGTCATAACCGGCTTTAGCCGCAATGGTTACTTTCTCTGTGAGGGTAGCAGGCCTTATGGTTGCGGTATCCAAACATATCGGCCAGGGGCTGGCTCCGCCCTGGTATCGCTTTTCTTTGTTAACCGGTTTTTGGGCAGATGCGCCGGCGGGGGAAAGAACGCCTGCCAACCCGGCAGCGGCGCCGGCGCCTAAAAATTTTCTACGATTCATTTCTTAAGTTTTGATGAAAAAATGCAAGCTGTTTAATGGCCAGGTACTCAGAACCCATACTGGTCAACAAGGTAGATCAGTGCGGCCAGGTTCACGGCACCCAGTTCAAGTTCCCGTTTGTTCACGGCTTCAAAAACGTCCGAACGGGCATGGTGGATGTCGAAATACCGCTGGGAGTCGGGTAACAGTTCTCCCATGGGGACCTTTAGTTTTTCGTGGATGAACAAAACATCTGTACCGCCGCCACCGCGTGTGAACTGGCCGGCTCCATAGGGCTCCAGGAGCGGGCTCCAGCTTTTTAGCTTTGCAAACTGTGCATCATTGCAGGTAACGCCAAAGCCCCTGGGGGTAAACCCGCCTGCATCGCTTTCCAGGGCCAGCAGGTGGGTCTCATTGCGGTTTTTGGCCGCTTCATCCGCGTATTGAATACCTCCACGGGCTCCATTCTCTTCGTTGGCAAAGAGCACAAAACGGATGGTCCTTTTGGGTTTATAGCCGATCGCTTTGTAGGCCCGGAGTATTTCAATGGTCTGTGTAATGCCGGCGCCATCGTCATGCGCGCCCTCGCAAATATCCCAGCTATCCAGGTGACCGCCAATGGTAATGATCTCGTTGGGAAACTCGGAGCCTTTCAGCTCACCGATAATATTGTGCCCTTTGGCATCCGGAAGGAAATGCCCCATCGTTCTGAGCGATATAATTATGGGGTCTCCCTTGCTAAGCGTCGCGGCCAGCCAGTCTGCATCCTGTAGCCCGATAGCAACAGCCGGTATCTTTTTGTAGGCGGTATCATAATGTGTGCCACCGGTATGGGGGTTGTTGTCCACGCTGTGGCTCATGCTGCGAACCATGCTGGCCAGGGCTCCGTATTTTGCGGCCAGCGAAGTACCGCGTGTACGGTATTTCACGGCATCGCCGTAGGCCTCAAAGGTTCGTATAAACCGGGGATTAAAATGATAGTTGTAAAAAACGATCTTTCCTTTTAACTGGTCCTTTTTTGCTTCCAGCTCCTCAAAGGAGTTAATGAGGATCACCGGGGCTTTAATGCCGCCGCTGCCGGTACCCTCGGTATTGCCCAGGGCCAGTATGTCCAGCTCTTTTTTCTTTCCATTGGTCAGCAAGGCTGTTGCCTGGTCGGTTCCCCCCCGTACCCAATGGGGAACCATGCATTCCTGTTTAACTGTATTTTCGCTGCCGCTTTCTTTCAGCAGCCGGTATCCCCATTCTTCTGCCTGGTACATCTGGGGCGATCCGGCCAGCCGCCCTCCGATGGTCTTGGTCAGCGTTCTCAGGTTCTCGTAAGCTTTGCTGTTCACCAGTATTTCATCTGCAATTTTCCGGATCAACACCTCATCCGTTGTTTGTGCCTGCAGGTTAACCGAAAAAAAGAGGCCTGCGATCCAAAACAATTTTTTGCCCATGCTGTTATTTGTTTTCTGTAAAGGTAAAATTTTACCGATGATCCGGTTCTGAAAGTTAAGATCAAAGAAACGGATCTGTAATTATCAAAGCAAAACATATCTTTGGGTATGCGAATTGGAATCGTTTGTTATCCTACCTACGGTGGAAGCGGTGTACTGGCAACCGAGCTGGGGAAGGCACTGGCTGAAAAAGGCCATTTTGTGCATTTTATTACCTACCAGCAGCCCGTTAGGTTAAACGGGTTTATTCCCAATATTTATTATCACGAGGTGCAGGTGCCTACATACCCGTTATTTGATTTTCCGCCCTATGAAACGGCGCTGGCCAGCACCATGGTGGATGTGATCAAGAATCATCACCTGGACCTGCTGCATGTGCATTATGCCATTCCGCATGCCTCTGCGGCCTATATGGCCAAAAAGATCCTGGAAACGGAAGGTAAGCATATACCGGTTATTACCACCCTACACGGCACCGATATTACCCTGGTGGGGCGCGACAAGACCTATGCCCCGGTGGTGGCTTTTTCTATTAACCAGAGTGATGTGATCACTGCCGTGTCAAACAACCTGCGGGAGGAAACCTATAAGAACTTTGATATCCGTAAGGAAATTGAAGTGGTCTATAATTTTATTGATGTAACGCGCTTTAATCATAAACCGCTGGATGCATTTAAAAAAGTACTGGCGCCCAATGGGGAGCGGATCCTGCTGCATGCCTCCAATTTCCGCAAGATAAAAAGGGTGCAGGATGTGGTAAAGGTGTTTTATGAAGTACAGAAAACAATACCTGCCAAACTGTTACTGGTGGGGGATGGCCCCGAACGGCAAACGGCGGAGGAACAAGGTAGGGAATTGGGTATTTTTGACAAGCTGGTATTTGTAGGAAAACAGGAGCAAATGGAAGAGATTTTTGCCGTGGCAGACCTGTTCCTGCTGACCTCTGAATACGAGAGTTTTGGGCTGGCAGCCCTGGAGGCAATGGCGTCGAGGGTGCCGGTCATTTCTACCGATGCGGGTGGACTGGGAGAGGTGAATGTAGAAGGCGTTACCGGGTTTCTTGCGGCCGTGGGGGATGTGGCCACGATGAGTGAAAAAGCCCTTTTTATATTAAAGGATGATCATACGCTGGAGCAGTTCAAGCAAAACGCATTTGAACATGCACAGCAATTCAATATCGACGCTATCATACCGGAATACGAGGCTATTTACCGGCGGTTCTGTAAGGATTGTTAAAAGGGGCAATAGTGAATAGTCAGTAGGGAATCAATGTCGTTTGCCTGAGAGCGCGTTTCAGTTTCAAGTTCCCGGTTAGATCCTGTGATGCTACTCATAATAAACCGGTATCAAAAATGTTGATACCGGTTGTTGGTGGAATTTGTCAAAGCTGAAGCGTCTTTTCTGTATTTTTCAGAATTTCAGGGACAAAAAAACGGCCACAGGCACGGAGACCTGCCGGCCGGCAAGGGCGGGTACAGAGATGTGTCCGGCGCATTAATGAAAAAGCAGCTTTATCATATTTAGATGTATTGACCCGGATCGGAGCAACCAGGCTACATAAGAATTTTGATCGCGGCTATAATTTGAGGACAATGCCAATACAGATCAACAGGAAAAATGAGCAAAGACATTAAAGCAATAACCACTTACTTGAACACCTACTTAACACGGACAGGTAAAACAGGTATCGATCCGGTTGAAGCAAATGCCGTTCTTGCAAAGGCAGGGCTGCTTTCGGACAGTAAGAACAGTCCTGGCAAGCCGCTTCGCAACCTGCTTCGGGACGGACAATTACCACATGCTTTTCAATTTGATGGTAAGGGTACATTATGGACAATTCCACATTCAAACAAGCAGACTCCTAAAACCGTTTCAACCGTTTCCATGGCCACTAAAGTTGAAAAGTCAAAACGGGCAATTAAATCGATACAGGCCTCAAGCCCTGACACATCACAACTTGAAAAGGTGCTGATGAATAATAAACACTTTAAGAGTGCTTGGAGCATTGATAATTTAGTTCCTCACAACTCCGGACTTTATTGCATTCGTATCGCTGACATCAATAAATTGCCTAAACCGTTCAATACCATTTTAGGGGACAGACAACACAATATTATCTACATCGGCATTGCGACCGAGAGTTTGAACAGACGGTTCTTAAATCAGGAGCTTCGTGCTAACGGACACGGAACATTTTTTAGGAGTATCGGTGCTGTTCTCGGGCACCGGCCACCAAAAGGTTCGCTTACTTCTAAAGCAAACAAATGCAACTACAAATTTTCACCCACTGACGAGAAAAAAATTATTAAGTGGATCAATGACAACTTGTATGTTAACTGGGTCACCTTTAGTGGCGATTTTGAATCGGTAGAAACAGCGTTAATAAACAAACACAGACCGTTAATTAATATAGCAAAAAATCCATTAGCACTCAAAGAGTTGTCGGACTTGAGAAAATTATGTATTCAAATTGCAAAAGAACAATGAAATTAAGACGATCCACCTTCGTAAACAGAAGTATTACAGCCGCCGGGCGATAGCTGGTCATCATCCATGGGACTATTGGCCATAGGATCGGGGCGTGGTTAGGGCCGGTTCAACATTCAATGCCCGCGCCGGGTTGGGTCCGGTGCTTATCTCTGGATTCCCGATTTTCAATTCTTAGATCTGATATCCTCCGATAAAAAAAGGTCGTTCTTTTGGAACAACCTCTTCTGATAAAATTGTATACCGGCTGAGTGCTGGCAGCTGATATCTGAAAGCTACACGCTTATAGTTCTTTCAGTTTAAAATTCTTCCATCTTACCTTAATGCCGCCGCCGTCATGGATCTGGAGCGCGATAAAGCCGTTTGCCTTGCCAATTTTTTCATCTTTCAGGTATACCATTTGATGACCGTTCAGCCAGGTGGTTACCTCATCCCCAACAACCTTAATGCGCATGGTATTCCATTGGCCTTCCTTTAACCATTTTTCATCCTCTGGTTTGGGTTTTATGATCCAGCCGCGGCCATAGGATTCGTAGATACCGCCGCTATTGTGGTTGGGAGGCGCCACTTCTACCTGCCAGCCGCTGATCTTTACCCCTTCAATATCCGACCGGAAAAAAACACCGCTATTGCCGTTGGCTTCCTGTTTGAACTGAAGCGTCAGGTCAAAATTCTTATAGGATTTTTCGGTGGAAAGATATCCGTATTGTTTATCGGGCCCGCTTTCACACACCAGTTCACCTTTGTCTACATACCATTTTTCAGTACCATGTATCTTCCAGCCGGTAAGGTCCTTGCCGTTGAACAGGGGTGCCTTTTTTTTCTTTTGAGCGTTTGCAGTAACAAGAACTGCACAAAGCAGGAGGAATAAGAAGCCTTTTTTCATTTACAATAAATTTAAATTTTAGAAAGCGATCGGAAAACGTCTAAAATAAACGAAATAATGAAAGAAATCACAAATTGCACATTGTTTTTATTTAAACGGATAGCCCCGATACTGCCCTGGGCCGGGAATAATAAAAGCCTGGTCGGTCAGGCTTTTACGAGTGTTTTATTGTCCACTGATACTACCTTTAGCTGCTTCATGCCTGAGGGCATCTTCCAGGATACTTCGTCTCCCGGTTTAAACCCGATAATGGCGGCGGCCATGGGGGTAAGGATGGATATCTTTTTTGCCTGGATATCTGCTTCCCCGGGCATTACGATCTGGAACTCTTTTTCTTTTTGGGCGGCGATGTCCAGTATTTTTACCCCGGAGCCAATACGGATAATGTTTTCAGGAAAATCCTCATCTTTTACAACCGTGGCCCTGCTGAGCTCATAGGCAAGGGTATTGTCTTTTTCTTCAGTTTTTTTGTCCAGCACAATAATCGCTGTAAGCCTTTTATAATCGGATTCGCAAAGAATAACCGGGTTACTGTTCGTACTCATGATGATTAAAATAAAAATTGTTAGAAAAAAATAGGGAATGCAGGCAAAAAGGCCGGGCTAGGTTACTGTAACGGACCAGCCGGCTTCAGGAGATAGGCCTTTGTATGTATAAAATACAGATGCATTTACACAAAGTTACCTAAAACCCCGGAGCCGGCCAAATTGGGAAGAGAAGCCACAGAGTACTGAAACATTGAGTCCTTTGATCCCTGTTTTCCGGCGCCCACAGCAACGGATGACCAGGAGCACGGGTTTGTAGTGTTTCTTCCCTGCAAAGATTCCTTACTGCTCGGATCCCTCATCAGTTCCGATCAAAAAGTCCAAAGCGTCCGTTTTGAGATCCCGGGCATTGAGGTAAATAATATTTCCGGCGGCAGCCGATCATAGTGGGTCTCAGCGTTTCTGGGCCTCAGTGGCAATCTTCTTTCTTCTTTTTCCTTCAATATCCGGCAGGAAACCGGTTAAAAGGCCGATCAACGGGAGGAATGAGCAAATATAAAATACGTATTTGATGCTGGTGGCATCTGCAAGATTCCCCAGTAATGCAGACCCGATCCCTGCCATTCCGAATGCAAAACCAAAGAACAGCCCGGAGATGAGTCCTACTTTTCCGGGAATCAATTCCTGCGCATATACCAGGATGGCCGAAAACGCGGAGGCCAGGATTACCCCGATGGGAATGATCAGCACGATCGTCCAGAAGAGGTTTACATGCGGCAGCAGGAGCGAAAAGGGCGCTACGCCCAGGATAGATACCCAGATCACATATTTGCGCCCGATGCGGTCGCCCACCGGTCCGCCGATAAGGGTGCCCGCGGCAATGGAAAACAGGAATACGAACAGATAGATCTGGGATGCCGGTACCGATACATGAAATTTATCGATGAGGTAAAAGGTGAAATAATTGGTCAAACTGGCCATGTAGAAGTACTTGGAAAAAATAAGGACCAGCAGCACGGTCACTGCCAGGGCTACCTTCCCTTTGGGAAGGGTGGGAGCCACTGCGGAGGATGCGGTTCTTTTTTTACGATGTTCCCGGATGATGCCTTTATACCATTTGCCGATATAGGAAAGGATGACCATTGCAAAAAGCGCCATCAGCGAAAACCAGATGATACTGAACTGGCCGTGGGGGACAATGATCCAGGCGGCCAGCAACGGTCCCAGGGAACTGCCAAAATTGCCCCCCAGCTGAAATACAGACTGGGCCAGGCCTTTGCGCCCTCCGGATGCGGTATGGGCCATACGGGAGGCCTCCGGATGGAAAATGGAAGAGCCAACCCCAATGAGGCAAACGGCCATCACCATTACGGGGAACCGGGATGCATTGGCGAGAATGATCAATCCGATCAGCGAGAAGCCCATCCCGGCAGCCAGGGAATAGGGCTGCGGTTTCCGGTCGGTATACATGCCCACAAACGGTTGCAGCAGCGAAGCGGCCAGCTGAAACGACAGGGTGATGAGGCCGATCTGCGCAAAACTTAATGCATAATTGGTTTTGATAATGGGGTAAATAGCCGGTATCAGGGATTGAATGGTGTCATTTAACAAGTGTGAAACGCTCAACGCAATCAATATGGGAAAAATGGTTCCTTCGGTTCTCTTTTCGGTTATCGCTGTCATTTTCTTCAGATAAATTAGTGGTTACTTTTTTGTAACGAAGCGCAAAGGTAAACCGGATCCGCCAAACGGAAGCTCGTTTATGGATAAACGGCCGGGCAGCCGGGTAAGGGTATTGCTGCAGGTGAGCGCTGTTTCCAAGGTTATTGCAGCAGTATCTTTAAACAGTCAAAGCTACCTGCAGTCATGAACGGCACTCCTGCGTAATGCAAGGCAGTTTTAGAAGAAGCCTCCGGATCCCCTGAAGATCGAAAGCTGCTATGTTGCTGTTACCGGCTTTTGCATGGAGTGCAGATTGCAGCAGCAACAGGGATGAGCGGCCGGCTGCTATTCTGCATTCAATAACCGGCGGTAAGCCCGGTGTACGGCTTCAAAATCAAAAGATGTAACCGTTTGCGTCATTAACGAACGGATCTGTTCCGTGCATAAATTCTGGATGCTTCCTTCGTGAGGATCTTTGATCGCCGTTTGCTCCGGCACTTTATAAGTACCATCGTCTACCGACCGGCCCACCTGGATATAAGCATCCCGGAAGGGCGTACCTTCCAGCACCAGCTGGTTTACCAGGTCTACGGTAAACAGGTATTTGTATTTCCCGTCCTTTAGGAGATCGGGTTTTACTTCAATATTGGAGAACATTAAACCCGCCATTTCAATGCAATCCCTCAGCGTTTTAAATGCGGGGAACAGGTGCTCTTTCAGCAATTGCAGGTCACGATGATAACCCGATGGAAGGTTGGTGGTCATCATCAGGATCTCATTGGGCAATGCCTTGATGCGGTTGCAATGAGAGCGGATCAGCTCAAACACATCCGGATTTTTCTTATGCGGCATAATACTGCTGCCGGTGGTCAGTTCCGGGGGAAAGCTGATGAAACTGAAGTTCTGGTTCAGGTACAGTGTGGCATCCATGCTCATCCGGGACAGGGTGTCGGCAATATTTGCCAGCGCCTGCGCTACCACCCGCTCTGCTTTCCCGCGCCCCATCTGCGCGTATACCACGTTATAGTTGAGGGTGGCAAAGCCCAGCAGTTCTGTAGTAAGCGTGCGGTTAATAGGAAAAGAGGAGCCGTATCCTGCTGCGGAACCCAGCGGGTTTTTGTTGATGATATCGTAAGCCGCTTTCAGGCTCACCAGGTCATCTACCAGGCTTTCCGCATAAGCGCCAAACCAAAGCCCGAAGGAAGAGGGCATGGCCAGTTGCAGATGGGTATACCCCGGCAGCAGGAAACTTTTATATTTTTCGCTTTGGGTCTGCAACAATTCAAAAAAGGGCAGAACAGCGTTCACTGTTGTTTCAATTTCGCTGCGCAGGAACAATTTCAGGTCTACCAGAACCTGGTCGTTCCGGCTGCGGGCGCTGTGTATCTTTTTACCGGCTTCGCCGATGCGCTGTGTTAACAGCAGCTCCACCTGGGAGTGAATATCCTCCACATCTTCCTGCAGTTCAAAAGTCCCTTTTTGAATATCGGCATAAATAGTACGCAGCGCACCCTGTAGTTCGGCGAGTTCATCTTTTTTTAAGAGACCTACCGATTCCAGCATTTGTATATGTGCCAGCGAGCCCAGCACGTCAAAAGGGGCCAGGTACAGGTCCATTTCACGATCCCTGCCCACGGTAAAGGTTTCAACTTCTTTTAAAGAGTCCGTATTTTTTTTCCACAGCTTCATCTTACAAATAAAAACGATTTACCTGCAAAGATGCCATTATATCTTATGTGAAGCTACTTTTTTTGTGAAATCATTTTCGGCCTCCGTTGGTGCGGATACCCGGGGCCGGTTGCCCGGTTTTGATGATTTTGTCAAGTGCTTCTTTCCTGGCCCGTTCCTGTTCTTTGTCGGCTGCTGTCTGGTTGATCAGTTCCCCGTTGACCCTGAGGGTGGTATTGATCAAAAGTTGTTTTAACCGTTGTTTTCCGGCATTTGAAATTTTTCCGTTTAAGGCAAGCCTTTCAATGGCAATGGAACCCATGGCGTCCGGTACGCGGATGCTGTCGGTAAACGTTATCGCCAGGTTATTGATCTTTTTCAGGTTCAGGATCACGTCGGGGATTGTTGTTACACGTATCTCCATGGGAAACATCTCGGAGCGCTGAGGACCGGATAATTGCCGCTCCAGGTCGCTTTGGATTTCATGCTCTGCCCCCGTTTTTGTTTTGATCATCCAGCCGATCTCGGGCTTTAATGTAAAGTGCCGGCTGTTTTGCTGCAGCCCCATAAAACCGGCCCAGAGCTCCAGCGGCGTTTGCGTTGTGGTGCCGTCCGGATGCTGAAACACATGGCGGAGCGGAACTTTTACGATCTCGTCCGGCAGGTTGGAGCTTCCGGTTAAGGATTGCAGGTCATTTCTTTTACCGTCCCTGGTGTAGGGGAAGAACTTTACAAACCAGCCATCGATCTTATTGCTCTGGTAGGGCTTACCGGCTTTATGTACTTTAAACAGGTTGCGCCAGAAATCTTTGTCCGCATTTCCTTTGGAGGCGGCTACAAATTGGGTAAGAATAGGGTCCAGTTCCTTTAGCCACCAGTCCAGGTCATATTTTTTGAGGCTGTTTGCTTTTTTATAAATGGCCTTCCAATCGGCGGTTGTGCCTTCCAGCGTCACTCGTGGAATGCCGCAGCCGATCATAAATACGATATATTCAAAGTAAGATTTCATAGCATCCATAATGGTCATCTGCGATACCAGCCGGGTGGTAGTGCTGGTGGTGGAAAAATCGGCGGTAAGCGTGTTAATTAATTCCTGCCCGGTATGTGCCGCGATCTGTTTACTAAACTCCGGGAATACCTGTTCCCAGGGGCTGTCAGGATCATCCAGGCGGATGGCATTATTTTGTACCATTAAGGTCTGTTTCCCTTCGTGTTGTACAAAGTATTTCCGGTATTTTCCGGGATCGCTGTTGATGTGTTGGGAAAAGCCCTGGGCGATCAGCAGCCAGATCATATCCGGGGAGATCACGAGGGGGCGATGGTCGGAGTAAGCCCGGTACACGCCGTCAAAAAAAGAATGATATCCGTACTGTACAAGTGTTGGCGGTAATGCAGACCGGGCAACAATGGATTGCTGGTTGATGGCCACCAGGGCCTCCGGTTTTTTGGATACTTTCCGGGCGTCCGCAGTAAATAATGTTTTATAAACCTGGTCACCGGCAATTTCCGGCAGGGAATCTTTGGGCGGTTCCAGTGTTTCTATATCAAAGGTGACGCCCGTTTGAGTTGCAGGTTGTAATGTGCCGGGTCTTTTTTTACCTGTAGGATCTGCTTTTTGTGCATGCATACATGCGCTTGTTAAGAAGAGGCAGGTATATACTAAAAGATAACGCATCGTTAGTTTTTACTAAAGATGCGTTATTTCGTGGGATTACATATACGTGTTGTACTTTTTTTGCGTTTATTTAGGGCTGGTGTCCTATGTCCAGAACCCTCACATTGACCAACGAGCTCCAATGGCAGCCCGGTAACAAATAATAAGTGGGGTGTAACGTTAAACTTTAAACCTCAAACTAAATAACTACACGTCCCACGATCTCGATATAATCCTTAATGCCGCCTTCTATTTCATGCAGATGAATATATTCGTCTGCCGTATGGCTGCGGGCTGAGTCGCCGGGGCCCATTTTCAGCCCGGGGAAGGGCATTAACGCCTTGTCCGAGGTGGTAGGGGAGCCGTAAGTGGTCTTGCCCATGGCGATACCGGCTTTCACGATCGGGTGATCCAGTGAAATGGAGGTGGAGCGCAGGCGGGTGGACCGGGGCTTCACTTCACTGGAAACATTCCGGTGGATGGCATCCAGGATCTCTTCAAAGCTATAGAGCTCATTCAGCCGCACATCCACTACATATTTACAGGAAGAAGGTACTACGTTGTGCTGCTTGTTTTCGGTTTCGATTACGGTACAGGTCATGCGGCTGTCGCCCAGGAGTTCCGATACTTTTTCAAACCGGTAGGAGTGAAACCATTCAATATCTTTAATGGCTTTGATAATGGCGTTGTCTCCCTCATTTCTTGCAGCGTGGCCGGCCTTGCCATGTGCCGTACAATCCAGTACCATCAGGCCGCGCTCCGCAACAGCCATCTGCAACATGGTGGGTTCGCCTACGATGGCGAAATCGATGGGGGGCAGAATATTTACGGCCGCTTCAATGCCGTTATAGCCGGAGATCTCTTCTTCGGCGCTGGCTACCAGCATCACATTGTATTTCAGGTTTTCTTTTTCGTAATAATAGACAAAGGTAGCGATCAGCGATACCAGGCACCCGCCGGCATCATTACTGCCCAGGCCATATAATTTCCCGTCTTTTTCGATGGCTTTAAACGGGTCCAGGGTATATTTGGGATTGGGCTTTACCGTATCATGGTGCGAGTTCAGTAACAATGTTGGTTTGGCATCGTCAAAATATTTGTTTTTGGCAATGATATTATTCCCTAACCGTTTGGTGGGAACCTGGTACCTGTTCAGGTAAGCAATGATCAGCTCTGCGGTTTGATCTTCCTCTTTGCTGAAGCTGGGGGTTTCGATCAATTGTTTTAACAGAGCGACTGCTTCCTGGTAAAGTTGTTCCTGCATAAAATAAAATTGTAGCCCTTGGGCCTGTTTAATAAATCAATGTTCCTTCGTTATCGTTTGTTGTGTTTTTAATCAGATCACGGGCATCGCCGATCAGCACCTGGGATACGCCCGCGTCAATGGCAGCAAAGGCATTGTCTATTTTAGGGAGAATGCCTTCAAACAATTTCTTTTCCTCTTTGAGTTGCTGATAGTAGTTGCGATCCAGCTTGCGGATCACGGAGGCGTCATTATTAACGTCTTCCAATACCCCCTTTTTTTCAAAACAGTAAATGAGCCGCACCTTAAAGGATCCGGACAAGGCCACAGCGAGAGAAGAGGCGATGGTATCGGCATTGGTGTTTAATATATGCCCGCTGGTATCGTGTGTGAGCGGGGCAAACACAGGTGTTATGCCATTTCCGAGGAAGAAGTTTAAAGTCTGATGTTTGATGCCTGATGTTTCCACATCACCTACCCATCCATAGTCGATGGTTTTTACCGGCCGTTTTTTTGCCGGGATGATATTGGCATCTGCCCCTGTAAGGCCAATGGCATTGGTGCCCAGTGCCTGTAGCTGCGCCACGATCTTTTTGTTGGCCAGTCCGCCATATACCATGGTCACCAGGTCGATGGTTGCATCATCGGTGATCCTTCTGCCGTCGATGTATTTTGATTCGATGCCCAGCTGTGTGCCGATCTTTGTGGCGATCTTTCCGCCACCATGTACCAGGATCTTTGCAGCGTTTATTTTGGAAAAATCTGCCAGGAAGGCTTCCAGCGCCGCAGGATTGTCAATAATGTTGCCGCCTATTTTTATGATAAAGAGCGCATTTTGCATATCCTCGTTTGAACTATGGTTCGTTTCTTCTGTGCTCATTGCAATTTTTTTAACTCTTTTTCAATATGATGCTCCAGTTGTTCTTTGTCCGGTAACCGGATCAGGTATTTTTGTATAAACAGATTTTCGTCCATCCCGGCCGTGGCATATTTAACCAGTGCTTGATCTTTTTCAGCAACCAGTAAAATACCAACAGGATGGTTGTCTTCCAGCTCACTGATTTCCTGTTTAAAGTAATTTAGATAGGTATTTAGCTGCCCGATATCCCCGTGTTCAAAGGCGCCGATTTTTAACTCTATAAGTACATGGCATTTAAGAATACGGTGGTAGAAAACGAGGTCGATAAAATAATAAGTGTCCCCTATTAAAATACGTTTCTGCCTTGCTTCAAAGCAAAAACCATTGCCCAGTTCTGTAATGAATGCCTGAAGGTTGTCCAGTAATGCCGTTTCCAGGTCCGATTCTTCCAAAACAGGATTTAGACGAATATTTAAAAATTCAAACGCGTAGATATTTTTGACTATGTCCACGGGCGTTTGTGGTTTTATTTTTTCCTGAACCAGCCTGGATAGTTTTTCGGGTTGTGCCGATAAACCACTCCGCTCAAAGTAGAGCGTGTTGATCTGGCGTTTGAGCTCTCTAACGCCCCATGTGCCTTTTATGCATTCGATCTCATAAAAACAACGCTTCAGCGGGTCCTCTATTTTTGTAAGTTCTACTAAATGTGAAAAAGATAGTCTGCTAATGATCTTTTCCGGAGGGAGTGCTACGGGTGTGCTGGAAGAGGGATGGCTGTTTTGTACTGCTGGTGATGGTGCTTGCAATTCGTCAGACACTGTCTGACGAATTGCAATGTTTTGATTTTCAGTATAAAGTAGCAGTTTTAATTCGTCAGACATCGTCTGGCGTATTTGCGGATATACGATGTAAAACTGGCGGAATAGCCTCAGGTTGGTGGCCGAAATACCATTGATCGTTACTGTTGCCGCAATTTTCTCAAGGAGCTGCTGTCCATATGTTGCCCGTTCGTACCCCTTTTGTTCAAACTCAACAATATAATAACCGATCAACCAGTTGCGCAGGGTCAGCGCCCGGTTTACAGCACCTGCGGCCTGTGCCTGTAACCGCTGATGTACCTGTTCAATGGCTGTTATCAATTGTTTGAAATCATTCATGCGGCAATCACATGTATTAGAACTTGTAGCAACTTTATCGTTTCAATGTCAGGAATTAAGCTGGCCCAGTAACTCACTTAACACGGCCTGTGCTGCCCATACGCGGTTACCGGCTTCCCGGGTTACAATGCTGTGCGGACTGTCCAGCACCTCGTCGCTCAGCTCTACATTCCTGCGTACGGGCAGGCAATGCATGACCCTGGCATTGTTGGTATGCTTCAGCTTATCGAGCGTCAGCATCCAGGAGGGGTCGTTGTTATAGATCTTGGCATAGTCGGTATAGGTGCTCCAGTTCTTCACATATACATAGTCTGCATCCTTTAATGCTTCATCCTGGTTGTGGAGGATGGTGGCATTACCGGTAAATGCCGGGTCCAGCTCATAATCCTCCGGATGAGTTACCACAAAGTCCACCTCACCCCAGGCGTTCATCCATTGCGAAAAGCTGTTGGCCACGCATTGGGGCAGCGGCTTTACATGGGGAGCCCAGGTAAGTACTACTTTCGGTTTCCTTTTTTCCTTAAATGTTTCTTTAATGGTAATGACATCTGTAAGGCTCTGCAGCGGATGCAGGGTGGCTGTTTCCAGGCTCAGTACCGGGATGCCGGAATATTTGATAAACTGGTTTACATACAGCTCGCTGTAATCATCTTCCTTATTGGCCAGCGAAGGGAAGGTACGGATGGCCAGGATATCGAAATATTGTCCCATAATAGGGGCTGCATCCTTTACATGCTCCGATGTGGAACCGCTCATGATGGCTTCTTCTTCAAACTCCAGCTTCCACCCCTCGGAGCCTACATTGAACACGATGGGTTCCATACCCAGGTTCTGTGCGGCGATCTGTGTGCTCAAACGGGTACGCATACTGGGGTTCAAAAACAGGCAGCCGATCCTTTTGCCTGTACCAAGGGTTTTGTCTTTAAACGGGTTGGCCTTATAGTCCAGCGCCTTGGCCACCAGTGCGTTGATGTCGGTTACATCATGGGCGCTTATGAAGTTTTTTGTTTTTAAAAGAGACATCTTATGGTATCAGTTCTTGTTTTTTTTGTTCTGTAATTGCTTCCGGGCTGTGGCACTTGTTACTATTGCCTTTCCCGTCTTTTCTTCAATTTGTTTGCGGGTGTTACCGGCAATGGAGCCTCCTTCACGCGCTATTTTTTTATTCTGCTGAAAACGATCCGGTTCTTTTTCCTTGCTGATTGCTGTTGTAGTGGCTTCTGCCAGCATATTCAGCACCAGCTCAAGATTGGTCATATTATCCCGGAGGTTCTCTTTTTTAAGCCTTTTCAGCTGCTTATAGTCTTTTACGGAATAGCCTGCCCAGGCTTTGCTGTATCCCTTCCTGAGATAGGTTTCCATTAACCGGTCGATGCCAATCTCGGGATCTTCTATTTCATCGGCACGTTCCCGGCCCATTTTAGCCAACCAGAGTTTAAACGGCTCTGCTTTTTTAGAAAGAATCGATTGAACAAGACGAAACAATTGTTCGGTATCTGCAACATCCGTCAGGCGCATTTTGCCATCCGCAGCAAGCATTTTCAAACTGTGACAAACAGTCACAGTTTGATTTCCCTCTTCTTTTAAGCGTTGTTTTAACTTACGCCAATAGGCATTTGCATCAACACTTTCTGTAAGGACTGCAACAACATCTACAATAGAAAAATACCATTTTTCCTGTTCCTCATTTCAGACGGAGCGTACCTGCTTTTGTTCAAAGACCTGGATGGTGGTTTCTTTTTTCATAAGTTAGCATTTATGGTAAAAAAATAGTTGCTTTTTTGCAACGGGCTTCCGGTTTTGAAGTAGCATTGCCCGGAGTTGCCGGTATCATCACTATGTATTTGCATTACAGTTCCTGTTGGCAATGCAGTAATAACCTGTATCCGTCCTTCGCATAAAGCCTTTATTACACCGTGGCGTGCAGTGCTGCAATTTCCTCCTTTATGGCCTCAATGAATTCTTCCGCATCTTTTTTCTTTAATGCAAGGGATGGCAGCAGCCGGATCACATTGGGTTTGGCTTCTCCTGTAAAGATCTTATGATTGTTCAGTAAGTTCTTTTTGAGGGCGCCGAGTTCTCCGGGAACGTCAAAGCCGATCATCAGGCCCCGCCCTCTTACATTTTTGATTTCCGGCATGGCGGCAAGCTCTTCGCGCAGGTATTTTCCTACCATTACGGCATTACCCATCAGCTTTTCTTCGCGGATCACTTCCAGTACGGCCAGGGCTGCTGCGCAGGCCAGGTGATTGCCGCCAAAAGTGGTACCCAGCTGAAAATGCTTGGGTTGAATATGTGGTGCAATGATAATACCGGCTACAGGAAAGCCATTCCCCATCCCTTTTGCCATGGTGTAGATGTCTGCATTGACACCTCCAAAATCGTGACTGAAGAATTTTCCGGTACGCCCGTAACCACATTGCACGCTATCTGCAATATACAGGGCCCCGTATTTGGTACACAGCGCGCGGATCAGTTTTAAAAAGGACTCGCTGGCCACATTAATGCCTCCAACACCCTGGATCCCTTCGATGATCACCGAAGATACTTCTTTACCATGTTTGTCGAAATACGCTTCCAGTGCCTCTTCGTCGTTAAAAGGAAGAAATACTACATTGTCGGTTTCGTTTACCGGTGCTACGATATTTTTATTATCGGTAGCGGCCACGGCCAACGAGGTTCTTCCGTGGAAAGCCTTGTTAAAAGCGATAACCTTTTTGCGGCCATTGTAAAAGGAAGCCAGTTTTAAAGCATTTTCGTTTGCTTCGGCTCCGGAATTACAGAGAAAAAGCTGGTAATCTTCCTTACCCGAAACTTCTCCCAGTTTTTTAGCCAGTTCCTGTTGCAACGGTATCCGGATGGAATTGGAATAAAATGCGATCTTTTCCAGCTGCTCCTCAATGCGTTTTACCCAATGCGGATGGGTGTGCCCGATACTGATAACAGCGTGCCCGCCATAAAGATCCAGGTATTGGTTGCCCTGGTCGTCCCAAACATAAGACCCTTTCGCTTTTACAATAGTAACATCGTTCAAGGGGTAAACATCAAATAAATTCATTCTACCGTTGGTTTAAAAAAAATATGCCTGTAAACAGGCAATTGAGGCTATAAAATTAAGTAAAATTGTTCATAGTTCATGGTAAATGGTTCATCGTGCAGAATCGATGCTGTCATTTTCGGATATACCCGGACAACGGCCTCCATTACCCGGTGAGCGATGATCCGTTAACCATTTGCTGCTAATTCAGTATTCCCGGTTCCTTTACGATTTCTGCCCGGGGCTCTTCCTTGATTTTCTTCCATCCTCCCGCAACGTTCCGGAGGTTATGCAGTCCCTGTCTTTTTAAAACGGAGGCGGCGATCACACTGCGTGTACCGCCACCGCAATGCAGGTAGAGGTTGTCTTTCTCCTCAACGGCGGAAATACGCAGGGGATCTCTCAGATCTGTCAGGGGCAGGTTAATGGCATCCTTCAGATGCCCTTCTGCATACTCGATGGGTTTGCGAACGTCCATAACGATCAGGTGCTCATCAAAAGGGATATCCATCATCAGTTCATCGGATTCCACATCAATAATCATATCTAAAGGGCTGCCGGCGGCCTGGTAGGCTTCAAACCCGCCTTCGAGGCTTCCGGTAACGGCGTACCCAAGTCGTTTCAACCCTTCTTCTGCTCCGGTAAAACTGCCTGTTTCGGCTACCAGTAAAACCGGCGTTTCCTTTTCCAGTACTGCTGCAACCCACTCATCAAATTGTTTGGCACCAAAAGGTACGTGAATGCTCCCGGGGATAAAGCCTGCTTTAAAGAGTTCTGTGGGTCTTGTATCCAGGATCACCGGACCGTTTTCCGCGGCCTGTAAAAAATCGCTCAGCGCTAAAGTCTTCATTTTTTTCCTGCTGTTTTAGATAGGAGCAAAGTTATGGGTAAAAAAAAGTACCGCTCCTATAAAAAGAGGGTACTTCTGAAAGATCTTAAAAGTCCTTGTAGTTTAACCAAGAAGATCTGACACAAAGCGGTTTAATTCCTTCATACGATCGGTATTTACTGTGTAGTAAATAAATTTTCCGTCGCGCTCTGTGTTTACAAATTCAGCCTTGCGCAGGATGGCAAGGTGTTGTGAGGCTACCGACTGCTCAATACGTAGCTTTACGTAGATCTCAGTGACGGTGATTTTGTCCTGGGTGTCGATCAGCTTCAGAATTTGCTGTCTCAATTTGTGGTTAAAGGCTCTCAGGATCAAGGCGGCTTTTTTTACATTGAGAGTGTCAACAGTGATGTGGCTACTGTTTTCTTTTTTTAACGTAAAAGAAATCTGGTAATTGCTCATTGTTCTGTATAAATAGAGTTTATTTGAATGGCCAACAAAGGTATACATCCATTTAAATTATTTGATATTTGCAGGTGCCAAAAACGTATATAAATTTCCCTAATTTAATTTTTGTTAAAATGCACGGCCTTCAGATAAAAAGGCTCGGTGTATGAAAGATCGGTGAATTGACTTTCCGCGAAGTGCTTAATCGTTAAAGAGGGCATGTCTGCTGCACTGTGGCGGGCATTGCTAAAGACTGCATTTGAATGCGTTATAACCGGTTGCAATTTGCCAATCGCATTACCGGTAAATAACAGGGAATGATCTGCCAGCAGATCCCGGAAACTGTGCGCATCCACGATGAGGGCCTCCGGGGGGCGCAGGACTGTTAAATCTTTTTTGTATACAGCTGAATAGATTTCCATCCTCCGGGCGTCGATAACGGGGCAAATCAGATCAGCAGCCTGTTCTTTTACGGTGCTGGCCATGATCTGGAGCGTATCCAGGCAAATCAGCGGTTTACTGAGGGCAAAACACAGTCCCTTTGCCGTTGCCAGACCAATGCGCAGCCCGGTATAGGAGCCGGGGCCATTACTAACGGCGATAGCATCTAAATCATTCAATGAGAGCTGGTTTGAGGCAAAGAGGTCCTGTATGGCATTATTGATCCAGGAAGCATGGGCGGTAGTGGCAGCGTTTTCTGTACCGGCAATTATTTTTTCGTTTTCCGATATGCAAAGCGATGCATAATCCACTGCGGTATCAATATTCAAAAACAAAGCCATTCCACAAAAATAACACAAACAGCTTTTTGTACATACAATCCATTAAAACTATATTCGTTTTCCAAAAAGATCAGCAATGGAAAAAAAGATCGTAACCACCGCTAATGCCCCGGCGCCTATCGGCCCCTACAACCAGGCCGTTTTTGCGGGAGACACCCTGTATATTTCAGGGCAGGTATGTATAGACCCTCAAACCGGGGAGCTCAACAACAAAAGCCTTGAAGAGGAAACACATCAATGTATGCGCAACCTGAAGGCGATCCTTGGGGAAGCGGGCCTGGATTTTTCCAACGTGATAAAATCTACCCTATTTATCACCGATATGAATTGCTTTGCTGAGATCAACAGTGTTTATGGTCAATATTTTACAGCTGATTTTCCGGCGCGCGAAACCGTTCAGGTAGCGGCGCTCCCCAAGTTTGTAAATGTAGAGATCAGCATGATTGCGGTACGGTAGGGCCGTAATCAGCCATCAGTTTTCAGTGTTATGTGACGGGGCAACAGGGGGACAGTTGTGGCTGATAACTGATGGCTGACTGCTATAAGCTGCCCGCTGCCGGTCATTTTACAAATTCGTGGTAGAAGCTCCCGATAACTGTTGTACCTTTGCATCCCAATAATTTTTGATATGGTTCGAAATCAGGAGGTGCTACAGGATGTAGTCATCAAATTTGCAGGAGACAGCGGCGATGGTATGCAATTGACCGGAACACAGTTCACCAACAATACAGCTTTATTAGGAAATGATCTTTCCACTTTTCCGGATTTCCCGGCAGAAATACGGGCACCACAGGGCACCCTGCCCGGCGTAAGTGGTTACCAGCTTCGCTTTTCATCGGATAGCATTTATACACCCGGTGATAACTATGATGTGCTGGTGGCCATGAATGCGGCTGCCTTAAAAGCCAATCTCAGAACGCTCAAAAAGGGGGGGAAGATCATTGTAAATACCGACGGGTTTGATTCCAAGAACCTGCGGCTGGCCAATTACCCCGAAGGGGAAAACCCCATTGCCGACGACAGTTTACAGAGTTATGAGGTCATCAGGATGGATGTGACCAAAATGACCCGCGAGGCACTGAAGGAATACACCATGGGGACCAAGGAAAAGGACCGCGCAAAGAATATGTTTGTGCTGGGCTTTTTATACTGGATGTATGACCGGAACATGGAAAGTTCCATTGATTTTTTAAAGGAAAAATTTGGCAAACGCCCGGAGATCCTGGATAGCAATATAAAAGTACTGCAGGCGGGGTATAACTACGGGGAAACCACGGAAGCATTTACCACTACGTATAAGGTGGAAAAAGCACGTATGGATCCCGGTACTTACCGTTCCATTATGGGAAACCAGGCACTGGCCCTTGGGCTGATCGCCGCATCGCAAAAAAGCGGGTTGCCGATGTTCCTGGGCACCTACCCGATCACGCCGGCATCCGATATCTTACATGAGTTAAGCCGGCATAAGAATTTTGGCATCCGCACCTACCAGGCAGAGGATGAAATAGCTGCCATCAGCGCGGCCATTGGTGCTTCCTACGGAGGATCGCTGGGTGTTACCACTACATCCGGACCCGGTATGGCGCTGAAGACAGAGGCCATGGGGCTGGCGGTGATGCTGGAGATTCCCCTGCTCATCATCGATGTGCAGCGGGGAGGACCCTCAACGGGGCTGCCCACCAAAACAGAACAATCGGACCTGCTGCAGGCTTACTACGGCCGCAACGGGGAATGTCCTATGCCGGTTATCGCCGCATTGTCCCCGGCCGACTGTTTTGATGCTGTATATGAAGCGGCAAAGATCAGCTTGCAGCATATGGTCCCGGTGATCTTTTTAAGCGACGGGTATATTGCCAATGGAGCGGAGCCCTGGAAATTCCCGACAGAAGCATCATTGCACCCGATCCATGTGAAATTTAAGACGGAGCTGGGACATCATGAAGAGCAGTTTCAGCCCTATATCCGGGATGAGAACCTGGTGCGGCCCTGGGTTGTGCCGGGCACAAAGGGGCTGGAGCACCGTATTGGCGGTATCGAAAAACAGAATATTACAGGAAATATCAGCTATGACCCGGCCAATCATCAGCAAATGGTGAAGATCCGCCAGGAAAAGGTAGACAAGATCGCTGAGTTTATTCCCGAACAAAAAATTGATACCGGCAGGCCGGAAGGGGATGTGCTGGTACTGGGATGGGGATCTACCTATGGAGTCATTAAATCGGCGGTACTGGACCTGCAGGCACAGGGACGGTCTGTAAGCCATGCACATTTGCGCCACCTGCGCCCTTTTCCCAAGAACCTGGGTGACCTGCTGCGGCGGTTTAAGACGGTGCTGATCCCCGAGATCAACAATGGTCAGCTGATAAAGATCATCCGCGACCAGTACCTGGTCGACGCAAAAGGCTATCATAAAATTATGGGCGTTCCTATTACCAAGCAGGAGCTGGTAGAAGAGATCGAAAACTATTTGTAAGGATCCGTAATAAAGCGGGGAGCTGGTCACCAGCTCCCCGCTTTATTTATGCGCTCTGTTTAGCGATACGGGAGCAGCGATAGCTCTTTTAGTGGATTACTGCCATCGATGAACAACCGTCCCGTTTTTGTAAGGGCTTTGGCAATGTTTGCCAGCGCCTGTTGTTCCAATTGGGGGTGCCGCCCGTCCAGGGCTCCTACGCGAACTGCAAAGGCAAGGTCAAACGGCGGATCGCCGGCCGGCAGTTTAAAGTCTTCTACGGCGATCTGCTGAAATTCGAGTATTCCCGGTGCTATTCCAGCCAGGGCGCTTTTCCGGGCTTGCTGAATGGCTTTTGCCGAGCGGTCGATTCCCAGGATATACCCGTTGCCGATACGTTTTGCAATTTCACGGGCGGCAACACCCGGTCCGCACCCGATCTCCAGCACGCGGATACCTGGCCAAAGCGGCAGGGCATTTACTATAGCGGCCAGGCGGGGAGAAAGTTGCATGATGAGGGGTATTATTAAAGGAGCCATCCTGTAAAAGCGGTTTCCGGTAAGGAGGGGCTAACACCAGCCGGGATCGCAACAGCCCAAAGGTATAAAAGAAAATGCCAGAACAGTCCCGCTGCCGTCAGGGTTTTACAGATACCCTGTAAATGCTGCCGCCCCTGGTGGTAAGAAACTGGCCGGGGCTAATGGTTGCAAGGTCAAAAAAAGGGTCGCTGTTCCCCGGTATTTTAAATTTCCCGGAAATATTGCCTACAAGAAATTCATAATAGTAATACCCGTACTCCGCAAAAACCGGGAGCGCGCCCACATAATGATTGCTTCCCCCGCCTGAGGTCCAGTGTTTACGCATCATGGCATAATCAAATTTTTTGAACCTGCTGCTGGAGGGGCCTCCTGCAGGTACTTTCTGCAATTGAGGTTTAACGGCAGACTGTACCCGGGGCTTTCTTATTACGGCAGGGCTGATGGCTGCTTCCAGGCAGTAGGGGATATTCAAAAAAATACACAGTCCCTCCGGGGTTTTTATATAAAAATCATCGGCATCCACCTGAACAGTAAAGGGAATGGAATCTTTATGCAGCCTGTAACGGGTGTAAAAATAATGATTGAATAAAGAGTCGGTGATAGCGCCTCCGTCATCTCCGCTTTTGGCATAGACAGCGGAAATACTGTCGGCGATAGACCGGAAGCGGGGACCTTCATCGATGACCCGGAGCGGGTGCCCTTCAAAACGGACCTGGTCCCATCCTTGATAAATGTTCCCTGTGTCTTTTGTAACAAAATAACCTTCTATATACGCAAAGCTTTCTGCCGGGATGCGCTTTGTTCGATCATTTTTTAAATCATAAATGATCATCGTATCACCTGTATAGGCAACTATTGCAACATCGTTGTAATAGATCTCCTGGCAATGATCAAACAGCTTTTGGACCACGAGACGGGAGGCAGTGGTTTGGGGAAACTCCGGGAGCTCCGGATGCGCGTCCTTTCCCGTTTGATTGATACAGGCTGTAAGAGTGGCCATCAGTACCATGAAGAGGCATTTTGTAAGTATTGAAACCGGTGAGTGCATCGTATGGTCTATACCCGAAAATAGCGATTTTAGAATAAAAGATACATCAACTACCTTTATAAAGGATTTATTGATTCTAAAAACTGGAAGATGCCCGCCTCTAAAAAATTAACCGTAAATGATTTTCTGCAAAGTTCCGGGGTGCAGGAGCAGCTGCGCATACTAAAAGACCGGTTTGGTGAAAACGGCGAGCGGCTGATCATTTCTGATACCCTGGATAAGGAGGGGCATCAGTATGTGAACCTGGTTCAGAAAGGCGGGGGCGTGCTGGGAGTGGCCCTGGTGGGGTATACCTATATCCTGGAGCAGATGGGCATCCGGTTTATGCGGCTGGCCGGAACCAGTGCCGGGGCGATCAATACCGCGTTGCTGGCCATCGTTGGAAAAAAGGAATCGGAAAAATCGGCGGGCATTCTTGAAGCGATTACACAACTCAATTTCTTTAACCTGGTAGACGGGCATCCTGCTGCCCGCTGGCTGATCAAAAAGTTTATTACCCGCACCGGGTTTTTAAAAAAACTGAAAAGCTGGGCAAACGGGCTCGGCATCTTTTATTCCATTTTGCTGGCAGTAACTTTTGTATGCCTGTGGCTGCTGCCTCATAATGCGCCCATGCGGCAATTTACACAAACACTGGTGGTGGTGCTCCTGGTTATTACCTTATTGCTGGGAGTACTGGCCTGGTATATCAGCCGCTTGTTGAAGCGGCTCCGGTCCAGCGGTTACGGCATCAATCCCGGGGATTTTTTTTACGACTGGCTAAAGCAGCTGATGAAGGAATATGGTGTGGCCAATGTGGAGGATTTTCGCAATAAGGCCGGTCAGCCGGTTGAAGGGCTTCATCTGAGGCATGAGCACCCGGATGGGCTGGAGGGGCTGGGACCGGATGTAACGGTCATTGCCTCCGAGCTGATCACCGAAAACAAGATCGAGTTCCCGAAAATGTGCAATCTGTTTCGTACCGCCGACCGGATGGACGAATTACACCCGGCTGGCCTGGTACGGGCCTCTATGGCGATCCCCCTGTTCTTTGAGTCCTATTTTATTTACGGGATACCGAATACCAACGAAGACATCAAAAAAGCCTGGATGGACACCTTTGGAGAAAGAGAGCCACCGGTGGAAGCCCGTTTTGTAGATGGGGGGATCTTATCCAATTTCCCCATCAGCATCTTCTATAATCCCCGGGTGGTGGTGCCCCGGCTCCCTGTTTTTGGGATCGACCTGAACGACAGCAACCCCGGGGATACGGGTAAGAATGCATCGGGGTGGACGCTGACGGGCTATTTCTCCAGGATCTTTAATACCGTGCGGAACTACTACGACAAGGATTTTCAGCTGAAAAATAAAATGTACTCCCGTGGTATCGGCACAATACCCCTGGCGGATTTTAACTGGCTGAATTTTTTTATCACCGACAAAGAAAAGCTGGCATTATTTGAGCGTGGTGCGGCAGCTGCAACCCGGTTCCTGCTGAACTTTGACTGGGACGCTTATAAAATGGACAGAAGCCTGATGCAGGTGACGCTGGAAAAGAAACCGGGGAAATCATAAACACTAATCATTTTTGGGAATTGATATCTGAGCATCCGGCGGCCGGCTGAAATTTACGATACATCCGGATCAATGATCATTGGTCTCGAATCTCATGTCTCCGTTCTCAAATTCTCAATCCCCCGGATCGCTCAAAAAATCGTAATTTCAATGCAAATTTTATTTTATGAGCGCCCCTGTCAACTGGCCCAAGGCCATTCAACCGCTTTTAAAGAAATACCAATCCACTAAACACCCGCTTGAGTATAAGAACCCTTACCAGTTGCTGGTGATGGTGGTACTGTCGGCTCAGGATTCAGACCGGCATATCAACCAGATTGCCCCGGCGTTCTTTAAATCCTTTCCCAACATGACGGCGCTTTCCAAAGCCACGGAAGCTGCTATCGCGGAGCAGATCAGCGATGTGCGCAATTTTGGCAACAAGGCTAAATGGCTTTCAGAAATCGCAGGTGCGATCAAAAAAGATGCAGCAATCCCGATGGAGCTGGAAGCGCTTACGGCCTTGAAGGGGATCGGAAGAAAGTCTGCCAACGTGATCCTGAGGGAAAGTGGCCGGCCTGCGCAAGGGGTAATTGTGGACCTGCACGTGGTACGTGTGGCGCCCCGGTTGGGGATTGCTACAGGAACCGATCCCAAAAAAATTGAAAAACAGATCATGGATGTGTTACCTCAAAAAGACTGGGATGCCGGCATGGCCATTTCATTTTTAGGAAGGGAGCTCTGCCGCCCTACAAATCCGAAGTGTGAAATATGCCTGATGCATACGGTTTGCGCATTTTATAACAGCCAGTAACAGGATCCTCCGGGCGGACTGCTCAGGCAGGTGCCTGTGCCCCTTGTTTGCCGGTGTCGGAGATTGTGCAGCGCTTCAAAACAGCGTTTCAGTAAAAAAATATACTTTAGCCCCAAAACAGCTTGATGAAGAAATTGATATTGTTGGCTTTTACAGGGGGGCTCTGTTCCGGTATTCATGCCCAAAAAAAGCCATTGAATCATACGGTTTATGACCAGTGGCAATCTATTGGTAAATCCGTAATAAGTAATAATGGTAAATGGATCGTATATAATATCCAGGTGCAGGAAGGTGATGATGCATTAGTTATACAGGCTACGGATCAGTCCTACAAAAAAGTGGTTCCGAGAGGCTATGATGCCCGGATTACCGGGGATAACAGGACGGTTGTTTTCAGGATAAAGCCGTTGTTTGCCGAGTTGCGGCAGGCAAAGATCAAAAAAAAGAAGCCCGCAGATATGCCGCGTGATTCGTTTGCAGTGGTTAACCTGGGCGATGACAAGATCATGAAATTACCCGGATTGATCTCCTATAAAGGGCCTAAAGATCAAAATGAATGGGTGGCCGGTCTCCTGAAAAATGAGCCGGCCAAAAAGCCGGTATACCAATCGGATAAAAGTAAAGACAGTCTGCAACAGGTAGTGGATTCCCTGCAGTATGTCATCAACACATTAAAACCCCGCGAAGGGGAGGGGAAGGACAGCGTTACGGATTATGGCATGAATAACCGGTTGTTGCTGGTGAATACGATTAGTGGTGCACAGCGGTATTTCTTCAATATCAGTGACTACGCTTTCAATAAAAAAGGCAGCCAGCTGCTGATGGTGCAAACCCTGGATCTGAAAGATACGAGCCGCACGGCGCGCGTGCTCCTGTATCAGCTGAAAACCGGGAAAACGGATACCCTGCTCAGGGGTGGTAATGATTTTAAGAGCCTGGTGTTGTCGGATGAGGGCGACCGCCTTGCTTTTCTGGCAGAAAGGGACGCCAGGCCCAAAGCGCTGCAACGGTTTTACAAACTCTGGTACTACCGGCAGGGGATGGACAGTGCAATAGTACTGGTGGATACACTTACTCAGCATATGCCCGGAGGAAGCACGGTGAGCGAATTCGGCAAACTGAGCTTTAGTAAATCCGGCCGGCGGTTGTTATTTGCTACGGCGCCTGTAAAACCACCGAAGGACACCACCCTGGTGGATATTGATAAAGTGAACCTGGACATCTGGAATTATAAGGACGACTACCTGCAGCCCTATCAGCTCGAAAATCAAAAGCGCGATCAGCAACGGAGCGACCTTGCGGTTTATGATTTTGACGCTAACCGGATGATACAGGTAGGGCGCCGGGAACTTCCCAATGTTTATGAAGCTCCGGAGAGTGACGGGATCTGTTTTATAGCGGTTACTGATACCGGCCGCCGTGTAGAATCGCAATGGATGGGCCGTACCAGAAAAGATGTATACAAGATGGATATCCGCAATGGCCGCTATGTGCCGGTGGTTCAAAACCTCGAAGGGCCCATCGCTGCTTCCTGGTGCGCGCCTTCCGGAAAATATGTATTGTGGTACGATAGCCGGCAAAAGAATTATTTTGTTTTTGACGGCACAACGGCCCGGAATATAACCGCGGCCATCAATGTGCCGTTATATGATGAAGAAAATGATGTGCCGGATGAGCCCGCTCCCTATGGGATCATGGGCTGGACGGAGGGCGACCGGTCGGTGCTGATCTATGACCGCTACGATATATGGATGGTAGATCCCCGGGGCAAAGCGCTTCCGGTAAACCTGACAAAAAACGGAAGGCTGCAACAGGTTACCTACCGGTATATTGCAACAGATCCGGAAGCGCGCTATATCAGGTCTGCTGATAAGAACCTGCTGCACGTCTTCAACAATGAAAATAAAAAAGCGGGGTTTGCAGTGCTGGAAAACAACCGGCTTGATTTTTCATTTTTTACGCCTGCACTTTTCCGGGAACAGCCCTCTTATTTTGATTCGGTGGCAAAGGCTAAGGATGCTGCCGTGTATGCATATACAAAAGAGTGTTATACACAGTCGCCCGATCTGTATGTTTTCGCAAACGGGAAGGAGACAAAGCTTTCCGCCACCAATCCCCAGCAGTTGCAGTACAACTGGGGAACGGCGGGGTTATATCACTGGACCACTTTTTCCGGTAAATCCGCTACCGGAACCCTTTACCTGCCGGAAGATTTTGACAGCACTAAAAAGTACCCGGTACTGCTGTATTTTTACGAAAAGCTTTCAGATAACCTGTTCCGGTACATTGCGCCTGCACCCACTCCCAGCCGGCTGAACATTTCTTTTTTTGTAAGCCGGGGTTACGTGGTACTGGCACCGGATATTTCCTATACGGTTGGTCACCCGGCAAACAGTGCCTATGATTATATCGTTAGCGGAGCTAAGGATCTTACCCGTCATTCCTGGGTAGATGCAGCGCATATGGGCATCCAGGGGCAAAGCTGGGGGGGAATACAGGTGGCCCAGCTGATTACGATGACGCCTATGTTTGCTGCAGCCTGGGCTGGTGCCCCGGTGGCCAATATGACCAGCGCCTATGGTGGTATCCGCTGGAAAGGCGGGGTAAACCGGCAGTTCCAGTATGAAAAAACGCAGAGCCGCATCGGGTCCACCCTGTGGGAAAAGCCCGAACTCTATATCGAAAATTCGCCGCTGTTTCATCTTCCCAAAGTTACCACGCCGCTGGTGATCATGGCCAACGATAATGACGGAGCCGTGCCCTGGTACCAGGGCATCGAATTATTTACAGGCATGCGCCGCCTGGGTAAGCAGGTATGGATGCTTAACTATAACGGGGAAGAACACAACCTGGTACAGCGTAAAAACAGGAAGGATATTTCCATACGGGAACAACAGTTCTTTGATTGGCTGCTGAAGGGGGCTAAACCGGCCCGCTGGCTTACAGAGGGAGTTCCGGCAGTAAATAAAGGCGTTAACTGGGGGCTGGAGCAATAAGGTTTCGTGTTTAAAGTTCAAAGTTTCAGCTTAGTTCCACGTTGAACCTGAAACTTTAGAGTACTTTTGCCGCCTATGACAACGGATAAAAAAGTAAGGGTGCGTTTTGCGCCTTCGCCTACCGGCGGATTGCATTTGGGCGGTGTGAGAACCGTTTTGTACAACTACCTGTTTGCGCGTCAGCATGGAGGTGATTTTATTTTGAGGATCGAGGATACCGATCAGACCCGTTTTGTACCGGGTGCGGAGGAATATATTTTTCAGTGCCTGGCCTGGGCCGGTCTGGAACCGGATGAAAGTGTAAAACAGGGTGGGGCGTATGGCCCTTACCGCCAGAGCGAGCGCAAAGAACTGTATCGCGCCTATGCGGAACAGCTGGTTGAAAAGGGGCAGGCCTATTATGCCTTTGATACCCCGGAAGAACTGGAGCGGATGCGGCAGGATTTTAAAACCGAACAAAATCCTTCTCCCCAATACGACCATCACGTACGTGATAAAATGCGGAACTCACTGACCTTGTCAGAAGAAGAGGTTGACCGGCTGTTACGTGAAAATACCCGGCATGTGATCCGCATTAAAATGCCGGAGAATGAAACCGTAGGGTTTACTGATATGATCCGTGGAGATGTAAGCTTTAATACTTCCCTTGTGGATGATAAGGTATTGCTGAAAGCAGATGGTATGCCTACCTATCACCTGGCGGTGGTGGTGGATGATCACCTGATGAAGATCAGCCATGCGTTTCGCGGGGAAGAATGGCTGCCCAGCGCCCCGGTGCACATCCTGCTGTGGAAATACCTGTTTGGCCTGGAAAATATGCCGCAATGGGCGCATTTCCCGCTGATCCTGGGGCCAAGCGGCAAACTAAGCAAACGCGATGGGGCAAAATACGGGTTCCCGGTATTTGCAATGAACTGGACAGATCCCAAAACCGGGGAGCTGACCGAGGGATTTAAGGAAAAGGGATTCCTGCCCGAGGCGTTTATTAACCTGCTGGCAGTACTGGGCTGGAACGACGGTACCGAGCAGGAACTATTTTCACTGGAGGAGCTGACCGGTAAGTTTTCTATGGACCGGGTACATAGTTCCGGAGCAAAGTTTGACTACGAGAAAGCGAAATGGTACAATCATGAATGGATCAAAAAACTGGCTCCCGAAGAGCTGACCCGGCGTGTAAGGGGGGTACTGGAAGCAAAGGGCCTTTCTGTGCCGGATGACCGGCTGTTGCAACATATTGTGGAGCTGGTAAAAGACCGGACCACCCTGCTGACGGATTTTTACGAGCAAACGGCCTATTTCTTTAGAATGCCTGAGCATATGGATATTACGGCTATCCAGCCTAAATGGAATGAAGCGAAGCAATTATTTTTTACCGAAGTGATCCGCAACTATGAGCTTAACACCGACTGGAACGCGGAGGTACTTGAAAATAATTTTAAAGAGATTGCAGCGGCCAATCAGCTCAAGCCGGGGGAAGTAATGCTGCCCCTGCGCATCATGCTGGTAGGCGGTAAGTTTGGCCCGCATGTTTTTGATATTGCTGCGGTCCTGGGCAAAGAAGAAACCATAAAGCGGATACAGCATACGCTGGGCTTGTTGGGGTAAGATGGGGATCGAGGGTCGAGAACGGGGCAATCCGCTTTTAGCCATCAATGATCAGCTTTCAGCGCTTCGCTTCTGATAGCCCGATTCTCAAATTGCGCTCCTCACTTCACCTCCTGCATGTCTACCAGCTTTTTATAAAAGCCGTTTTGTACCAAAAGGCTGCTGTGGGTACCCCGTTCTACGATCCGGCCTTTCCGGAGAACAATGATCTCATCCGCGTTCCGGATGGTGCTCAGCCGGTGTGCGATCACGATGCTGGTCCGGTTCTGCATCATCTTATTGATGGCATCCTGCACCAGCCGCTCGCTTTCGGTGTCCAGGGAGGAAGTCGCTTCATCCAGTATAAGGATCGGCGGGTTCTTTAATACGGCGCGGGCAATGGTCAGGCGCTGGCGCTCACCCCCGCTTAATTTACTGCCCCGGTCGCCGATATTGGTGGCATATTGCAGCTCCTTCTGCATAATAAAGGGGTGTGCATTAGCGATCTTTGCAGCCTGCTCAATCGCTTCCACACCGGCGCCTGCTTCCCCCAGCGCAATATTATTGGCAATGGTATCATTAAACAGGATCGGCTCCTGTGTTACAATGCTCATCTGGCTTCTGACAGAATGGAGCGAATAGTCCCTGATATTGACCCCATCGATCAGGACAGCCCCTTGTGTGGCGTCATGAAAGCGGGGGATCAGGTCCGCCAGTGTAGACTTTCCGGCTCCCGAAGCGCCTACCAGGGCTACGGTCTGGCCTTTTTTGATGGTAAGATCAATGTTCTCCAGGATCACGTGGTCCTCATAGGCAAACGTCACATTCCGGAAGGTGATGGCATCCTCAAACTGTTTTAGTTCCATCCCATTGGGATTATCATCAACAGTAACAGGTGTGTTCAGTACTTCCTCGATCCGCTGGATTGCTGCAGCGCCCTTATTTAGATTGCTGAAGGAAGTGGAAAGCGTTTTGACGGGATTGATCAGGTTGTAGAACATGGCCAGGTAGGCAAAAAAAGCGGGGGCTTCCAGGTCGATGCTGTGGGAGAGGATGAGCCTGCCACCGAACCATAGAATACCCACAAATACCATCACCCCTAAAAACTCCGACATCGGGGAGGCCATATCCCGCCTGCGGCTGATGCGGTTCCTGGCGTCGGTGAGGGCATCGTTCACCGTATCGAACCGGTCTTTTAAAACACCCTCAACATTAAATGCTTTGATCACCCGCAGGCCATTGAGTGTTTCATCCAGTATCGACAGCGATTCACCCAGTTTGATAGCAGCTTCGTTCGACTGGCGTTTCAGCGCTTTCGAGATCCTCCCCAGAATAAAGCCGATCACGGGAATGCACAGGAGGATGGCCCCGGTAAGAACCGGGCTGATCAGGAACAGGGCTGCAAGGGTAAAAATAATATTCAGGGGATCTTTGATCCAGCCTTCCAGCACACCAATAACGGAACCTTCCACCTCGTTCACGTCGTTGGTTACCCGGCTCAGAAGATCGCCTTTGCGCTGCTCTGTAAAATACCCGATGGGCAGCAGCAGTATTTTATCGTAAATATCTGACCGGAAAGTATTGACGATCCTGTTTTTAACAGGATTCAATATATAGGAAGAAAGATAAAGAAACAGGTTCTTTAAAAAAATAGCGACGATCAGCACCACGCAAATGGCGCCCAGCAGCTGTACGGCTGTAAGAGCTGTTCCGTTCACCAGGGTCATTAAAAAACTTTTTAGACCGGTTAGAATATTGGGGGCGGTTTCTGCCGGTGCCGGGGGCTTGTTGCCATAAAAGATGATATCAAAAAATGGCTGTAACAGGGCAAAGCTGAATAAAGAGAACACGATTGAAAGGACCGTAAATAAAAAGAAAAGGAAGATACTGCCTTTATAAGGCCGCAGATAATGTAAGATCCTTGAATATTTTTTCATTCCGGAATTTATGGCGGAACTATAAGCGTTTTTCAGCGTTCTGCCGGTTTTACTGCTAAAAATGCAGTAGAAGCGCTATGATTGCGAAGCTGCGGAAAAAAACTTTATGTACCTGTTATCGTTACTAAAACATGTAAAGTAAGTAATTTTACACGGAACAGAAAGCGAAGATTATGCAGGAAAGTAAAAGGCAAAAACAGATAGCAGCGTTGTTGAACGAAGAAATGAATGGCATTTTCCGGAGGCTGGGATTGAATATGATGGATGGAGGTATGGTTTCTATATCCGGCGTAAAGGTAACGCCCGATCTGCTGGAGGCCCGGTTTTACCTGAGTTTTTTCCAGGTGAACGATGCCGAAGCGGCGCAGAAACGGATAGAGGAGCGGCACCACGAAATAAAAAAGGAACTGGCCGCAGCGGTACGGCATCAGCTGCGCAATATACCGGTACTGAAATTTTATGCAGATGACACGCTGGACCATGTGTTTAAGATGGAAGAACTCTTTAAGAAAATAGAAGAAGAGCGGAAGCAGAAGCCGGAGTAGTACTCAGCTTTCAGCAGTCAGCTGTTAGTACCGGGAGCGCTAAAGACCGGATCATCATCAAAATCATCAAAATTGCAATTCCTATTCGCCTGGCGTTATTTCAGGGCAAAAAAATCCACGAATGTGATCAATATCATTGCGTGGATCTGTATTGTTGCGATCATGATCGGCACGGCTGCATTGATCCTGGTACTGAGTGTCTTTAATGGTTTTGAAGGATTGGTAAAATCATTGTATTCTTCTTTTTACCCAGATATTAAGGTAATACCGGCATCCGGGAAATACCTCGTGCTGACTGAAACACAATTGCAGCAATTGAGGGGCGTCAGCGGCCTGCGCAACTTTTCACTGGTGGTGGAGGAAAAAGCCATCCTCCGGAACGGGGACAACCAGGCGCTGGTATCCCTGAAAGGGGTGGATGCCCGCTTTAAAGCCATTAATGGCATTGCGGAACATATGGTGAACGGGCGGTTCGATATCGGTACAGCGGAGCATCCCCGGTTGGTGGTAGGGGGCGGCATTGAAGGTTCTCTGAGCATCCGTACCTCTCCAAACGTGGAGCCTATGAGCATTTATATCCCGCGTAAAAGCGAGTCGGAGGCCTTTGACGCGGCCAGCAATATTACCCCGGATACGATACGGAGCGCAGGCACTTTCGTGATACAGCAGGATTTTGATAATAAGTATGCCATTACGGAGATCAGCTTCCTGAAACAGGCAATGGGGCTCGATGCCCGGACGTTCAGCGGCATCGAAATAGCCGTAACAGATCCTTCGGTAACGGCAAAGGTACAGCAGTCCCTGCAGCAGCTCTTTGGCAAGGGGTATACGGTGCAGGACCGTTACCAGCAAAACCAGAGCCTGTATGCTATTATGAACCTGGAACGTTGGGTCTTTTACGCCATCCTGAGCCTGATACTGGTGGTGGCCGCTTTTAATATGGTAGGAGCGCTGACCATGCTGGTCCTGGAAAAACAAAAGGATATCAGTGTATTGAATGCCCTGGGGGCTGACCGTGGTTTTATCCTGAAAGTATTCCTGAGTGAAGGCTTTTTGCTGGCAATGATCGGGGGGGGGATGGGCATGCTGCTGGCGTTGGCAATGGTACTCCTGCAAAAGCAGTTTCACCTGGTGCCCCTGCAGGGCGGCTCTTTTCTGATCGACTATTTTCCGGTGGCGCTAAAATTGCGCGACTTCCTGCTGGTGGCCATTACCGTGCTCATCATTGCGTTTGTAGCATCGTGGACGCCTGCCCGGAAGGCCTCAAGAAAGGAATTTTCATTAAAGGCAGAATAAAATCCTTAATAATGAACCGGGATCAATTTTATTAAAATGCGTAATTACTAGTGGTTTGTGAGGACACAAACCACGGCCCACGCCACGGTCAGTGTCCTCACTGACCGAGAAAAGAAATAATTTTGATGCCGGCTTATTATAAACAACAAACAACCTGCGTATAGCTAGTGAAAAATGCAATGGACACTCCTGAACCGGAGCCGATGTCAACAGGCAAAAGATCGTATCAACAGGCAATGCCGGAGGCTCACGGAACATTAAAACGGTCCTGACCTCAACCTTTCCCCCGGCCTGGGGCATGAAATCTGTTTGTTACTGGCAAAATGTGAATGCCGAATGTGAAATTTTGAACCTTAAACCCGGAACTTAATAGTCTCCCAGTGTTTCCGGCAACTGCTCCAGCGCTTTGGCCAGTTGCTCGTCATTGGGCGCAATCCCGTGCCAGCCATGATCATTTTCCATAAAATCGATGCCTTTACCCATGATGGTGTGCATCATAATAGCGATCGGCTTTCCTTTCCCGGTAGCGGCTTTGGCTTTATCGAGGGTTGCTACCACTTCGTCCATATCATTACCGTTCATTTCCATTACCTCCCAGTCAAAGGCCCGGAATTTATCAGCCAGGTTACCCATGTTCAGCACTTTATCGGTAGGGCCGTCAATTTGCTGACCGTTCCAGTCTACAGTAGCGATCAGGTTGTCTACTTTGTGGGATGAAGCAAACATGATGGCTTCCCAGTTCTGTCCCTCATTCAGTTCTCCGTCACCATGGAGTGAAAATACCAGGTGCGTATCTTTGTTCATTTTTTTGCTCAGTGCCGCGCCGATGGCAACGCTCATTCCCTGCCCCAGCGACCCGCTTGCAACGCGGATACCCGGCAGGTGCTCATGTGTGGCAGGGTGCCCCTGCAGCCGGCTGTTTATTTTCCGGAAAGTAGCCAGTTCCTTTACATCAAAATATCCTGAACGGGCCAGGACGGAATAGAATACCGGTGAAATATGGCCGTTTGACAGGAAGAAAAGATCTTCATTGATCCCATCCATATTAAAGGCAGGATTGTGTTCCATTTCTTTAAAGTACAGGGCGGTCAAAAAATCAGCGCATCCCAGGGAGCCTCCGGGGTGACCACTGTTTGCTCCGTGAACCATTCTTACAATATCACGCCTAACCTGTGATGCAATTTCCTGTAAACTTGCCATAATTTGTTTTTGAACAGCAAATGTGCGTTTTTTTTTTGATAATTCCTGCTCAGTAGCAATGAATTCTGTTCTTTTCCCGGTTTAAATAATTATTAAAATGTGCATAAAAATTGCTATCTTGGTGATAAATCTTACTTTTGTTCTTGTAAACCTTATTTGATGCTAGAAATTCTGGTAACAGCTATAATCGCTTTTATAGTTGCGTTTCTCGCAATTCCGGTCGTGATGCTAATAGCTGACAAGAAGAAACTGTATGATATACCTGATGAAAGAAAACTTCACACGCATGCAATCGCTTCTTTAGGCGGGGTTGGCGTTTTTGTCGGCTTTCTTTTTGCGGGTCTGTTATGCATTAATTTTTCCAATGCACCGGAAATGCGTTATTTCCTGGCTGCAGCCACGCTTACCTTTTTTATTGGGCTGAAGGATGATATCATTGCCTTATCCGCCACAAAAAAATTCGTGGCACAGATCATTGCAGCGGCGATTATCATTCATCTTGGCGGGGTGCGCCTGGAAAGCATGCATGGCGTTTTGGGGATGGAGACCCTGGACCCGATGTATGGAGTACCCCTGACCTACTTTATTATTATCCTGATCATTAATGCCTATAACCTGATCGATGGTATTGATGGTTTATCCGGCAGCCTGGGCCTGATGGCTACCTTGCTTTTCGGCACCTATTTCCTGTTGGCGAAGATGTATCCTTATGCGGCATTCTCTTTCGGTCTTTCAGCTGCTCTTATGGCCTTCCTGATCTTTAACTATCATCCTGCCCGGATCTTTATGGGCGATTCCGGCTCCTTGCTGGTGGGAATGGTCGTATCCATACTGGTGCTGAAATTTATCAATATTGCCGGCGAGCCCGGTGCGGTGCTTCCCATAACTTCCGCGGTTGCCGTAGGTGTTTCTGTGCTGATCGTGCCACTTGTAGATACCATCCGGGTTTTCGGGAACAGGATCCTTCGGGGGCGGTCTCCTTTTGCCCCGGACAGGAACCATGTGCATCATTTATTGCTGGACCGGGGCCTGGGGCATTCGACAGTGACCCTGATCTGTGTATCGGCCAATATCTTCCTGATCCTGGCTACCTATCTGTGCCGCGGTTTTGGTAATACCATGCTGATCCTGGCTTTATTTGGGTGTTCCTTTATAGCATTGGCTGTTCTTTACTATACCTTACCCAAAAGAAAGCTGGTCATTCACCGGAGATATGTGGTGAACCAAACCAAACAGGAGCGGATGTCGGCTCCTTCACAATCCAAGGTCATCAACCTGCAAACCAAGGAAAAGGTTCAGAATCATCTTCATTAAGAGGGGGCAATTTCTTCATTTCAGCAGGCAGTGCTCTATAGTTTCAGTTCCATTCATTAGATTTGCAGTCCCGATTGCGATCGGGATTAAATTTTTTCATTTTATGCAGGAACAAGTAAGTAAGCTAATTGAATCATCAGAGGACGGTATGAAGAAAGCCATCACGCACCTGGAGTCGGGGCTGGCAAAGATCAGGGCAGGGAAGGCGAATCCGCAAATACTGGATGGAATTTATGTAGACTATTACGGATCTGCGATGCCGATCAACCAGGTAGGCAATATTACTGTACTGGATGCACGGACCCTCAATATCCAGCCCTGGGAAAAAAACATGCTTCAACCGATAGAACGGGCGATCATTGCAGCCAATATAGGCCTGAACCCGCAAAACGATGGTGTTAATATCCGCTTGTTTTTGCCCCCGCTTACAGAGGAGCGGAGAAGGGAGCTGGTAAAGAAAAGTTTTGCCGAAGGGGAAAATTCGAAGATCGGTGTGCGGAGCGCCCGCCGTGAGGTTATCGAAGGGATCAAAAAACTGCAAAAGGAAGGGTTGAGCGAGGATGGCATGAAGGATGCAGAAGCCATTGCCCAGCAGCTTACGGATAAGTATATTGCAATTGTTGAGAAATACCTGGCGATCAAAGAAAAAGAGATCATGGCTGTGTAGTGATGTGTTATTCAGACTGAAGACTCAGTAATCCGAATCACTTTTTATAACTTAAAAATCAATTACATGGGAATGCTTAAAGAATTTAAGGAATTTGCCATTAAGGGAAACGCAGTCGATCTGGCAGTGGGTGTTATCATTGGCGGTGCCTTTGGTAAGATCGTTACCAGCATCATCGATGACCTCATTATGCCGGTAGTTGGCGCCATTATCGGGAAGCCTGACTTCAGCAGTCTTTACCTGGTATTAAAGGGAACAGTTCCCCCCGGCACAAAGCTGGAAGAAGCCCGTAAGATCGCCGACACATCCATCTTTGCTTATGGTAATTTTATTACCATTGCCATCAACTTCCTTTTGCTGGCACTCGTGATCTTCTGGATGGTGAAGGCCATGAATAAAATGAAGAAGGAAACACCACCGCCGCCGCCTGAAGGTCCGTCGTCTACCGATCAGTTGCTGATCGAGATAAGGGATGAGCTTAAAAAGCGATAAAATCTGCCCAAATTACTCACAATAACGCTCTGCTCCGGCAGGGCGTTTTTAGTGTCAGGGCTTATTCGTTACATTTGTCTTCTTTTACCGATTTAAAGTTTTTAAGTGAGTACAACATACCAGATAAAACTTTCCCAGTTTGAAGGGCCTTTTGACCTGCTCCTGTTCTTTATTGAACGGGATGAGCTGGATATCTATAACATTCCCATTACCAAGATCACCAACGATTTTCTGGTTTATATCAAAGAACAGGAATCGCTGAATATTGAGCTGTCCAGCGAGTTTATACTGTTTGTGTCCACGCTGATGCGTATTAAGGCAAAAATGCTGATTCCCCGCAAAGAGCTGGATGCCCAGGGAAATGAGATCGATCCGCGCGAGGAGCTGGTCAATAAAATACTGGAGTATAAACGCTTTAAGGAGGCTTCTGCACAAATGGCCGAGCTGGAGGCCATGCGGATGCTGATGGTAAAAAGAGGCAATATCCAAAAAGAGCTGTCGGCAATTGGCGAAGAAGCGGGAGAGGGTACGGAGATCCATGCCATTACCATGTTTAAGTTAATGAAGGCTTTTGAAAAAGCGATGCAGCGGTACTCCGATAAGGTGAATACACCGGTGCATACTGTAGTGCGCTACAACTACTCTATGGAGAACAGCCGGACCAGGGTGATGGAGGAAGCACAGCGTTCCCGGACCCTTTCGTTTGAAAAGCTTTTTGATTATGCGGAAACACGGGTACATGCGATCTTCCTTTTTCTGTCGGTACTGGAGCTGGTGCAGCAAAGCTTTTTGAAGATCATGATCGGTGAGGGAAAGAATAATTTTATACTGGAGTATGTTGCACCGGAAGACCGTGAAGAATCCATGACGGTTATTGAAACCACATTCTCTTAACCATAAAATAAAAAGTTCATGAAACGTTTTGCAACAGCCAACTGGCAGGGAACGGGAAAAGAAGGAACCGGTAAAACCTCCACACAGTCGGGGGTATTAAAAGATACCGCTTATTCCTTTAAAACTCGGTTTGAAGAGGGCAACCCCGGCACCAATCCCGAGGAGCTGGTAGCGGCGGCCCATGCCGGCTGCTTTACCATGAAGCTGAGCTTTGTGTTGAATGAAGCGGGCTTTACCGCCACGAATATTGACACAAAATGTACCGTTACCTTTGAAAATGGTGCGGTAACAGAAAGTCATCTGGATGTACAGGCGGCAGTGCCGGGTATTGACCGGGAAAAATTTGATGCGGCCGTTAAGGATGCGGAGGCCAACTGTCCTATCAGCAAATTACTGAATACCAAGATCACTTCTACAGCGGCATTAATCGGTTAATGCTGTAGTTGTTTACGAAAGATTTGTAATCAAGCCGGCTGTAATCAGATTATTCAGTCAGTTTGATTACTTTTTTTTTAGATGCATATATAAGCAACTTCCGGCTCTGTGCGTGGTCAGGCCCAGTCAGTTTCCCCGGGCTTTAAATGGGCCACATAGTTTTGAAGGGCTATTTGGCCCAGCTGTATCATTTGTTGCATTTTATCGGGTTTAAACACCAGTCCCCCGGGCCCGCCCTCCAATGCCGTATCCGGTTGTATGATGTGTAACTTTACCGGGGACCGGTGTATCAGGTTCTGATAATCCGGATTGGTGCTGTTGAAATAGCGCTCCAATGCCGCATCAGGGATACCGTCTGCTTTCATAGCGGTTTTTACCTGGTTGATATAGTTGATAAAATGGATATACTGCCGTGGTGCAAACAGGTCATTATCGGCTACATCGGTTATAAAAACGGAAACCGTTTGCAGCAGGATCGCCAGGAGGCCTTTATAGGTTGTTGGGTCGGGTGCATTCTGCCGGGGGGAAAGCAGTATGGTGAATAGCTCCTGGGCGCCGGCTTCCAGTGCAATGCCAACACCGACGTATTCGCGGGTTCCGCCATCCACATACTGAAACCCCGGGTTTATGGCACCAGGAAGATCGATGTTGATCCGCACGGGAGGCATAAATACCGGCTGACTGGCAGAAGCCATGACTGCCCGGCGGAACTGTTCTGCACTTTTTATTTTTTCAACCCGGTAATATGTTCCGGCGGCCGGTGCGGGATCGGTAGTATACACCACCAATTCCTGGCTTTGCAGGCAGGTGGTGGTAAGGTATACCTTAGCGGTGGATGCAAGCAGCTGGTTGTAAAAGTCATCGGTGTAAATCTGCCGTACCCTGGAACCAAGGCCATTGGCCGTGTTGAGGGAGTTGCCGTTCCAGATGCTGGCACCCAGGTCTTGTGCTTCCAGGAGATCTTCGGTTGTAACACTGGTATATAGTGCTTCCAGCACGTCCAGCCGCTTCAGGGCTGCAAGGGGTGCAATCAAGGCTCCGGTACTGGTGCCGATAACGGTGTCAAAGCTGAGCCGGTAGGTTGTTTCCAGGTCTTTTATAACACCTACGGCAAATGCACCTTTAGAGCCGCCGCCGCTTATTATGAGTGCTCTTTTCATGGCTGGTTCTATTCAAACTGCGGTTTGATCTTTTTTGTTTTATTAAACTGGTACGCAATAAAGGATTGGAACCACCATTGGTTCAGGTGATAATCCCGTTGTGCGGTGAGGCCCAGCTGGATCTTTTGCAAGAGCTCCAGTCCGATGCCGCCACCGGCCATCTGCTGCTTATGTGTGCCCCAGTTGGCTTCGGCCAGTAATTGCAAATTGCCAAAAGCCAGGGCCATTGGTTTGCTGGTTCGGAAATCTGCCAGTTTTAATGCCATTGCAGGACCCAACAGTCCTGAAGTTTTTTTATTGTTGTATACAAAACCAGCATTGACCCCAAGCCGTAACCGGTTTGCAATAACCGTTACCTGCGGGTTTAAAGCCAATCCGCCGCTGTACAGGTCCGGAGTCTCCGCCCCGAAACCGGTAGTGAACCCATTGTTGAGCTTAAGTAGTAAAATGCCGCCCTTTGTGAACTCGGTGACCTGCTTTTTCTGCGCTTCAGCTGGGGAAGAAAGCAACAGCAGTACAAGAGCGAGCACCCTGGTCTTTATAGGCATCGGAAAAGTTTCCTTAAAGTTACGCATTTGCAGGGCGAAAGGGTACCGCCAATTTGGGGGAGGGGCTTAAAGCCGCTGCTATTGCTGATTGCCCCGTTTTATAGGGAAACCGCTTTTTCAGATTGTTTTGCCTTGTTAGCCCAATAGGTGAAATGATTGATCAATACCCGCAGTTCATGGAACTCAAAAACGGGAAGGGCGCTTTTGGCCGCTGTAACGGAGGGCCATTTGCCCGGTTCAAAGGCCTTGTTAAATACCTGGAGCTGCTCTTCAGAAAAGAGGGCGCTGATGTCCAGTATCCCCACCTGGGCAACCCGCGCAAAGTGCCCATAGATAGTGCTGATGGCAAGGTTCCGCTCCGCTGCAATTTCATCTGGCGTCTTTCCCTCTTCCAGCAGGTTATAGGTAACCAGGTGCGAGGGCTGGTCCTTTTCCTTTACATGCACTTCGATGTTTTTTTCTCCGGCCAGCAATTGTTGATCAAGAAACCGGGCATTGGCAAGCCCCAGCAGGTAAGCCTCCAGCTCGTTCATAAAGGCTTCCACCGTTCGGACATAGCTTTTGAGGCCTTTTTGTTTACGGACGCTGTCATAATGCGCTTTTACCGGCATAAGAACCCGTTCCTGCACCTGGTCAAAAAAATAGTTGACCGCTCCTGCTCCTTTTTCAGAGATCAGGGCCCAGGTGCCGGGCTCCGGATCGCGCATTTTCCGTTGTACAAAGCTTTCAAATTTGATAAAAGTGTCTTCGAGCTTCCGGCTGTTTTCCTGTACCTGTTCCGACAGGCCGGCAAATACTGCGGCATCGCCGGGTTCCTTCTCCCTGCCGGCCTGTATCCAGTTTTCCATAACGGTTAAAAAGGGAGCACAGCTAAGGGTACGCAGCAGTTTGCTAACGGCAAAAGCATGCTTCTCCGTTTCGTAGATCAATTCCATTTTTTCAGAGGCATTGGTAGCCTCATGAAAATCGGAGATCCGGGTATCCCTGAAAATATTGGAGGCCCTGATCGGTGATTTCAGAACGATGCCATCCAGCGTCCGGCACCGGCTTAGTGCTACATATACCTGCCCGGAAGTAAAAGAAGCGCCGGCGTCGATGATTACCCGGTCAAAGGTGAGCCCCTGGCTTTTATGAATGGTAACGGCCCAGGCCAGCCGGAAGGGGTACTGCTCATAGCTGCCGATGACGTCCTCCTTGATCTCTTTTTTGTCGTCGAGATAATATTTTTTATTTTCCCAGATCTCGCGCTCCACTGCCAGCTCTGTTTCTGCGCCTTCGGGAAGCACGATAATCCTGTCGTCTTCTGCCCGCAGCACCTTAGCCAGCCGTCCGTTGTAATACTTTTTGGATTCGGACGCATCATTACGGATGAACATCACCTGGGCCTCCGGTTTTAATACCAGGTTCGGATCATTGGGATAAAGCTGCTCTTTAAAGTCGCCGGTAATGATGGCGGGACAGGAAATACCCTTTCCGGGTAAGGCTTCCAGCCGCCGGGTATTGATACCGTCTGCCATATAGTTATGTGAAACCAGGTATACATACCGGTCTTTGGGCTCAAAGCCGGGCTGGTACCGGGTGTTCAATAATTGAAAATCGATTCCATTGGTTTCACCCTCACGGATGGCGTTAAGCAATGCAATAAATACGGGGTCGCTTTGCCGGAAAACGGTGGTGAGTTCTATGGTGACAAACGGAGTGCTTTTCAGCGCTTTTGATTCGAAGAAATAGGGAGCGGTATAAAAAGCTGCAAGCAGTTTTTCAGATGCTGCCTTTACCACCGGTGGCAGCTGGTACAGGTCGCCGATCAGCAGCAGCTGAACACCGCCGAATGCCAGGGCGGAGCGCCTTGCGGTTTTAAGTGCGAGGTCGATCATATCGAGCACATCTGCCCGGAGCATGGACACCTCATCAATGATCAGGATCTCCAGCGCTCTTAACAACTCCAGCTTTTCTTTCCGGTATTTAAAATGGGGCAGCAGTTGTGGAATATTGATCGCTTCATTCCGGTCTACAGGATCTGTTGTGGGCATAAATGAAGTAAGCGGAAGCCCAAACATCGAGTGGATGGTAACCCCGCCTGCATTGATGGCTGCAATACCTGTAGGAGCTACCACAATGCAGTTTTTGATAGTTCTGCGGATAAAATCGTTCAGGAATGTTGTTTTTCCGGTGCCTGCCTTACCGGTCAGGAAAACGTTCCGCTGGGTGAACTCTATGATATTGTATATTTTTTCAGACAATGCAATGCGGCTTTTGGTATTTTCAGATAGGTAATGCAAAGATAGCAGTTAATTTTTAATCTATACCTATTCCGGTGTATTCCCCAGGGCAAACGCATCTAATTTCAGCATTGTTCAGCTCCGGAGGAGCAGCGTGTTTATAGTAATCTGCTGTTTTATCAACCCGGCTCCTGTAGGAGCCGCGTGTTTGTTGGGCCCGAAATTTTACGCGGCTCCTACAGGAGCCGGCTTTTCTCTTTAATACCTTGCTATAAACACGCGGCACTTACAGTGCCTGAAAATGCGCCTGGTGTGCTCTTTTTACCCAATTTAGATGCGTTTGCCCTATGTATTCCCCATCCACACGGTTGATCAATATCCTAAGACCGCAGGTGAGACGTTCTGCTTTTTATCCAACCGGGAATGAACCTGCCCTGCAGGCCCGTTAACGTACTATTTCGTATCTTTTTCCAGCACCTGTTAAAACATCAACCTATGAATATACGATTAAATGGAGCACCGGGAACATTGCTTTATGATCCATCGGAGATGGACCGATACCCGATAAAGAAGAAAGAGGAAATGGTGGAGGGTGCAATTTGCGACCTCCAGTTTTTTGAGCGGGGATATATGGGGAACGCAGATGGTACCAGGCAGCCCTTCAAAAACAGCAGGATTGCTGAGATAAGCAGCAGCGTATCCAGGAAAGGAAATGTTAAACCATTTTTTCATATATGGAGATTTCATTGTTTTGCAGGAACGTGAAGTTTTGCGGAGCAAAACCAGTTGTTTTAACCGTCTTCAAACATTGGGAATGATCAGGAATTTTTTTTTCTCAGGCTTTTTGTTTTTCTGTATAACGGCAGTAGCGCAAGCCCGCCAGGTTCAGGGAGCAATATCCGGAACAGTGTTTTCAGAATATGGCGAAAAACTGGTTTATGTGAACGTAGGCATAAGAAATAAAAACACAGATGGTCTTTCCGGTAAGGACGGTTATTTCCGGCTGGTGCTGGACCCTGCCTGTTTTAAGGATACCCTTTGTATTTCCTATGCCGGCTATGAGGACCAGCTGTTGCCTATTGATTCATTGCTGCGGGATAGGATGCCGCTGAAAATTATTCTGCGGCAAAAAACATTGCCGGAGGTCAAGATCAGTTATGCGCCTGAAAGAACAATTAAGAAGCTGGGCGTTACGGTCCGCAGCCCTTTTGTATATGGTACTGTTAAGGGGGGGCATGTGGAAATGGCACAATACATCAATCTGAAGCGGCCGGGCAAATTGTTGAACCTGACCTTCTTCCTGTATGGAAGTAAAAAGGCCCGGGATACCCTTACCATCCGGATCAATGTTTATGCGGTACATAACGGAGCTCCCGGAAGCAGGATCATCGATAAAACAGTTATACGGCGGGTTCCTATAAGTACCGGGCGGATCACGCTTCCGCTTAAAGAGGAACACCTCTATTATACGATGCCCGTCTTTATTGGTGTGGAACTGATCCCGGATGATCAACGGTCAAGTGAAGATCACCTGTATGCATATGGCGCAAGAACCGGTGGAAAAGCGTTTACACGGACCGCCGGTTTAGGACCCTGGGAAATTACCCGGGGGGTAACCCCTACTTTGTATGTGGAAGTGCAGCAATAATAAAAATAGGCTATTTTTATGGGCATAAAATCATAAAATGAGCTACAGGAAAATTGATAACAATATACTCCGGCAGATCGTACTGATATTGCTGATCGGGCTTCTTGGCTTTATGATCTTTTTTAATCTCCGGTATTTTACCCCGGGCGCCCTGGGGGCGATCACGCTTTACATACTTTTCCGCAAGACCTTTTTCAGACTGACTGAACAGCAGAAGTGGAGAAAATCACTGGCCAGTTTTTTTTTAATGTTCACTACGCTGGTGATTATCGCTTTGCCCTTATGGCTGATCATTGAGGTAATGATTCCACGGATCAGTAGCCTCCTGGCAAACCGGCAGGTGATCATTGAGAAATTCAATGCCGTAAAAACATTTATTGCCAGCAAGCCGGTATTGAACCGGATCAATCTTTCTGATGAGTCGCTTTTACGTGCATTGGGAAAAGTGACCGCTTATTTTCCGGGCATTCTTAACTCCGTTGCCGAAATTTTTGTAAATATTTTTACAGCATTATTCATCCTCTATTTTATGCAGGTGAACGCCCGGGGCATGGAAAAGCGGATCCGCCTTTTTATCCCGTTCAGCGATGATAATACACAAACGCTGTGGGAAGAAACAAAAATGATGGTGCGCTCCAATGCGCTGGGGATCCCGATCCTGGCTTTGTGCCAGGGGCTTGTGGCCATACTGGGCTACTGGATCTTTGGCGTGGATAATTTTGTAATGTGGGGGTTGATAACCGGGGCCGCATCCATGGTTCCGGCTGTAGGCACGATGCTCGTATGGGTGCCCATTTGTGTGGTGGTATTTGCTACGGGGAGCGTTGGTAATGGTATTGGTCTTACCTTATATTGCCTTCTTGTAGTGGGAGGTATCGATAATGTACTGAGGTTTACGATCCTGAAAAAAATAGGTGATATCCACCCGTTGATCACGGTATTTGGTGTATTGCTGGGCCTGAAACTGTTTGGCATTATGGGCCTGATCTTTGGTCCGCTGTTTATGTCGTATTTTTTATTGCTGATACAGGTATACCGTATTGAGTTTGGCAGAAAAAGTGATCTTGTTGTGCCGGACACCGGGGCGACTGATGAGGTCAGAAAAAAATGAGTGCTCTTGTATGAAATTATTATTACTGGCTGCGGGCTTCCTGTTGATCGGCGTTCCTGCTGAGGCACAATATCTTTATGGAAGGGTAGAGCAAAAGTATGCCCCCGGGGCGGTCAAAAAGGATATAGCTCAGTTATATGCAGATCTGAAGAAATACCATCTCAACCTTACCCGTTTTGTCACAGCCGGGGAGTTGAAACGAGCTTTTGACAGCCTTCAGAATAGTGTTACCGATTCATTAACCGCCGGGCAGGTACATTACCGCTTACTTCCTTTACTGAGCAGGATCGGCGACGGGCATCTGGCACTTAACTATTTTGATCCGGATAAAATTACAGAAGCGGACAAGGGTAAATACACTGCAGACTACGATTCTCCGTTTAACCAGCTGCGGCTGAAATTTATCGGGAGGAGGATTTTTGTAAAGGATCACTTTGCGGAAAGAGAAAGAATCCCTGCAGGTGCTGAAATAATCGCTATCAATGGCATCGGATCAGGGGATGTCATCGACCGGGCGCTTCGGTATACTTTTTCAGACGGATACAATACCACTTTCAAATATTTTTTTCTGAATTATGAACCCCTGGATGGACTGTGGACCAATGTTTTCCGTGTTTGCAAAACACTTCATATGGTGTATAGGAGCGGCAGCACAACGGACAGTGTTACCATACAGGGTAAGCAGAAGACCCCGGCACGCCAGGCTCCGGATCGTACTATTGCGGGCAAACAGCCTTTTCTTGATTTTAAGAGGATTGATACCGGTACAGCATATCTCAAGATAAATACATTTAAACCGGCATGGGATTCAACCGACAGGCAAACGTTTGCAAAACTCTCTAAAGAGTTGGGGCAGGCCCGCCACCTGATCCTGGATCTGAGAGGCAACACCGGCGGAGAAATGGGATTAATGCTAATGATGCTGAGAGGAATGATCACCCGGCCAATACAACCTATAAAATTTCCGGCGGAGCTTACAAAAGGGGTGTTGCTACCCCCGGCCGATACAGCGAAGAAGAGCCAGCTCCGGTATGTAAAAGAATATAATCTTCAGGGGTGGGGAAACCTGGTCCCGTTTAACGGGGCGTATAAGAATCCGCTTTACGTGCTTGTAAATGGCGGCACATTCTCTGCCGCTGCTATTATGGCTTATGCATTGGCCATTGATAAGCGGGCTGTACTTATCGGGGAAGAGACGGGCGGCGGCAGAAATACCATTACTGCCGGTATTATGTATAATAACAGGATGAAGCATACAGACATTTCCTATGCTTTTGGGCTGGTGCCTTTTAATGCTACCTATCCCTCTGCAGAAACCGGCCATGGCGTACAGCCCGATATAAAGATCAGCTACACGATGGACGATTATCTGGGCAACCGCGACCTGGAAATGGAACGGGCGTTGAAGCTGATTGAAGCAGATAAGCGTGGTGGGAAGTAATTTGAAAATGAGGATTCAACAGTTAGGTGCGGCGCGCCGCAAATCATTGTAACAGGAGCCTGCTCTTGGCCGCAACGCGGCGGGGATATATTGGGAAAGCTTATGTTACCGGTGCGCTGCACCTCCATTCCATCTTATGTTCGTTGCTAATAAGCGCAACGCTGCGCTGCAGCTTTTGCCTTTGACCACTAAATGCCTAAAATCAACCTGACGCGCATGCGAATGTTCGGGATTCGGGAGAACACCAAACACGCACAGGGCAGGGCTCTAATGTTAAACCTCAAACAAAAGAGTGATCTGTGAGAAGTAAAATACGGATCAAACGTTAAACATTGAACCTCAAACCTGGAACAAAAACTATCCTAACCCATGCAATAATTTTTTAACCAGCCGTGCATTGGTAACGACAGCCATTAACACCAAGGCAGCAGCCAGCAGTACAACCATCCAGTTTACCAGGGAAGACAGTTCCGGCCGGTCAAACATTACAAAATGATGAAAGGCCCACTGCATGATCTGTGTACAGAGTAAAGCGGCCAGTACGATAAAAATATACACGGGAACAAACTGTTTGGATACATTTTTACCCAGCCATTGCGGCGAATAACCCAGGGTCAGCAACAGTTCCAGGTTCTGCCGGCTGCGGGCAATAACCAGTTGCAGGTAAAAGGAAAACAGCATCAATGCCAGGATCACAACCAGCAATCCAAAAATACCCAGCCCGCTAAAAATGCCCTGTAGTACGATCTTATTGCGCCCCAGCAGGGTCTTATCGCGGTTAATGACATAGTGCTGGGCATCGAGGTAACGGACCAGCTGCGGATCGTTAACGTCCTTTAATTTGAGAAATAGCCTGCTGGCATCCTGTCGTTCTTTATTACCGAAGGCTTTGTTGGCCCATTGCAGGAAATTTTTAGGGACCAGCACCGAGTTCACACGATCGCTGAAGGCAACGATTCTCCCGGAAAATGTGACGGTATTGTTGCTGCCGTAACAGGAGATCTGTACGGGGATGCCCATGGCTGTTTCTTTAGACAGCTGTGGCAGGCCCTGGCCGGGTGCGAAGATGTTGTAGATCTCGAAAAAATCGGAGGATAAGATAATGGGAATGTGCTGATCGCCCTCTTTCCAGGTAAAATTGGGTGGCAGGGTATCAATGAAATCGTTGTCCAGCGCCTCCAGGAACATATCGGTACTAAAGGGCAGTACGTTCCCCGCACTCAATTGTACTCTGAAATCATTGGCCAGCAACGGCGATACCCCGGCGATGAAGGGCTGTTTTTTCACCGCGTCGATCTCGTCGGCATGAAACAGGTTCTTCTCCGGCTGACCCATGGTTTCATTGGTGATGTTTTTGGTGATGGACACAAAATCAAAGCCGTCTTTGCGGATGCTGCCTTCTTTCAGCAGTTGCTGAATGTTGATGAACATCTGTACCGAGCAGAGCAGTAACAGTACGCCGATACCCAGGCCAATATAAGAGAACCAGCGTGATGAAGCATTGGTGCCGGTGTGCAATAAAGGTTTTATGGGCTTAAAGGATAATGCCACAATAAAGATTTACAGATGATATAAATGGGTTGCAGGAAAATGGTCCGCTTTTTCAAGCTCGGCAAAAATGACCAGGGCCTTCCTGCGGGCAGCTTCCTCAAGGATCAGGGCCGTAGCCTTTTTTGCATTGGCATTGTCCAGGTGACTGAAAGGCTCGTCCATCAGTAAAACGTCAAAGGGTTGTAACAACGCCCGGATGATGACGGCCCGTTGCTGTTCGCCGTAGGAGCAGTTTTGGGCCAGTGCATTCAGCCGGTGGTCAACACCCAGCTGCCGGGCCATTTCGATGATCCGTTCCTGCGGATGATAAGGACTGAGCTGCCGCTTGATCTCGAGGTTTTCCAGGATGGTTTGCGCTTCAAAGAGCCGCATATCCTGCAGGATAATACTTACCTGGTCCTTCCGGAGGGCGGCGATTGCTTCCCTGCTGAACTGTTTCAGTGGTTTGCCATCGTATGAGATACTGCCTGTATAGCTCTCCCTCATTTTGTAAAGAAAATGAACCAGGGATGTCTTTCCGGTGCCGGACGGAGCCACAATATTGACAAGGTCTCCATTGGAAAAGGAGCGCTCCTTTCCCCAGATCTCTGAGGTGGATTTGCGCTCCTCTTCAAAATATGTCGGTAATAAATTCTTGATCTCAAGCTTCATGGATGCCGTTGATTAATTTACAGATGCCGGCGGCGCTGCCAATACTGCTGTATCTACAATCGGTGCTGTCTCTCCTACATCGATTACTTCTTTTTTCGGGATGGCCTGGTACATTTTATCGATATACTGGTTCAGCTGCTTCAGGGCATTGGTTTGGGTGTCTGCCAGGTTGATCTCTACTTTACTGATGGCTTCGCCTCCTTTGATATCGGAATGCATGGTGATCGTTCTCCAGAAATTGGCAGAAACTTCCAGGTTCTTTTTATAGGCCGTATCCTTTTTGCTGTTGGCCATTGTGGTGGTGAAGATTTTCTGTAAGTTCACGAACCCTCCCATGCTATGGCCGGCAAATGACCGGGCATAAGCTGGTTTTTTACCACCGGCCAGAAAGGCATCCACTTCTGCATCGGAGCCCCCGATGGCAAACCATTTATCCGTAAGCTTGCTTTTGATACGCTCCAGGGCACTGTCCTTTACCGGCATTTCTTTGTCGATCGTTTTTTTGAAGGCGTCGATCAGTTTCTGAAAGCTGGATTTATCACCTACGGAAGATCCGAACACAAAATCAAAGCGGGTATCATCCTTTTCGTAGGGAATGGTTTCCCCGTTATCTAATGTAATGGAGGTCGGTTTCCCGGTTATCGTAACATCTGTCAGTGCAAATGACTGCGTACCCCCGTTGGCTTTGGTAAAATCGTCAATAGTAATGCCCAGTTGTGCCAGCCCGGCGTTGGCAATACCGTCGAACCCTAAAAGTTTGATCAGGTCTTTTATATAGGACGGGGCATAACTCATACTGAATGCTGCCAGTACATCCTGCTCAGGGAGATGACTGATGGTTTCATCTGTAATGCTGCTGCCGCTGTTTTTCTTTAGCAGGTCGGTCATTTCCTTACCGTAGTAGCTTTTAAAATCGGCAGTGATTTTGCCGTTGTCAAAATTGGCCTTACCGGCCGTAATGGCGCCATCCAGCAACGCATTGAACTTCATCATCGCCATAATGCCGCCGGCTAAACCGCTGTAAAGGTTTCCGCTGTTTACCCATGCGTGCATATCGGCTTTATCGCTGATCAGGTCTGCAAAGCGCTTGTCACTATCCAGCAGCTTGCTGCCTTTTAACTGGAACGTGTTTTTGGCAAGAAGCTTCAGACTGTCCAGTGGGTATTTTTCAGCGCTTCCGCCAAAACTGCTGCGGTTGCCGGGGAACCCTTTGCTCATACCGGAGGCGTCAATGATGGCCACGAACAATTTATCATTAAAGTAAACAACGGCGTTGTCATTATCCGGCGATCTTACAAAGCTGTATTCCCCGTCTTTTTCGATCTTTATCTTCCCTTTGCCCCCGTCTTCGATTACTTTCGAAAATTTGGCAGCGTCTTTCAAACTTCCTTCAAATGCCAGGTATCCGTTGCTGCCGGTACGTTTTAGAAACATCACCAGGTTGCCTTTGGGATCAAGACCGGAGGTTTCCGGATCGTTGAGCAGCTGTTTCCCCAGGGAATCCGTTGTTTGATTGAGGGCCTCGGTAAACCAGGTGGTTTGTTTGATCTCTGCCCAGGTCAGTTTGGAGGAGAGGGACGCCAGGTCCACATGAAGCACCATTGCCGCATCGTCTGGCACAAGCAGCCCTGTTTTGCCTCCTTTGTTACAGGCAGTGATCAAAAATGCAAGGCCGATGCTTAAAATCAGCAGGCCTTTGTTTTTCACGTTTGTCATGTTATATTGGTTTTTTGTTTGCATTTTGTAAGCCCGGCAGCAACGGCCGGCGTCTTATTTACTTTCCGCTCTTAACATCCCAGATCAGCTTTTCTCTATTCACTATTGACGATTCACTTCAGGCTTTTCCCTAAAACTATAATTCCTCAAATCGTCAAAGGTCACCTGTTCCTGTTCACCGGAACGCAGATTTTTTATAAGGATCATTCCTGCTTCCAGTTCTTTGCTGCCCAGTATGGCTACATAGGGGATGCCTTTTTTTTCCGCGTACTTAAACTGTTTATCAAACTTTACGGCTTCATGAAACAGCTCACAGGCGATACGCTCCGCCCGGAGTTGCTGCATCAGCTCAAACGCCTTTGCAGCCTCCGCTGTGCCTAAATTAAAGAACAATAACCGGGTACCGCTGTACACATCGGCGGGAAACAGGTTTAACTCGGTAAGCACATCATAAATACGGTCAACACCAAAGGAAATGCCCACGCCGGGTACATCAGGTACACCAAAGAGACCGGTAAGATCGTCATAACGGCCGCCCCCGCCAATGCTGCCGATCTGTACCCCCGGAGCCTTTACTTCAAAAATGGTTCCGGTATAGTAATTGAGTCCCCGGGCCAGGGTAGCGTCTATCGAGATTTGAGATTTGAGCCCCGAAACTTCGGGGGAGATTTGAGATTTTTCTACAATATACTCCAGTTCCTGAATCCCTTCCTGCCCGGTGCTGTTGCCGGCAAAGATCGTTTTCAGCCGGGCCAGCTTCTCTTCGTTGGTGCCGCTGATCTCAAGGAACTGTTGAATGAGGCTTACCTGGTCGTTTAAAAGACCCCGGTCCGCCAGTTCTTCTTTTACTTTATCGATCCCGATCTTGTCCAGCTTATCGATGGCTATAGCAATATCGATCATTTTTTCGGCTCCGCCGCATTCCGCTGCCAATGCGGTGAGGATCTTCCGGTTATTGATCCGTATCTCCACGGGAAGGCCCAGTTTCCGGAAAACAGTGGCATAAATAGCGGTCAGTTCCAGTTCATTGATCAGGGAGCGGCTACCCACCACGTCGGCATCACATTGGTAAAACTCCCGGTATCTTCCCTTTTGAGGCCGGTCTGCCCGCCATACAGGCTGTAGCTGGTAGCGTTTGAAGGGGAGGGTAAGCTGGTTGTAGTTCATTGCCACGTAACGGGCAAACGGAATGGTCAGGTCATAGCGCAGGGCCCGCTCGGTAATATCCTTGCTGGACCTCCCTTCCATTACTTTTTCAAAGCCGGCCTTTATTTTATCGGCCTTTGCCGTATTGTCCAACCCGTTATTCAGGATCTTGAAGATCAGTTTATCTCCTTCCTCCCCATATTTACCCATCAGGGTATCCAGGTTTTCCATGGCCGGTGTTTCCAGGGGCTGAAAGCCATACAGCTCAAAAACTTCTTTAATGGTATTAAAAATATAATTGCGTTTGCGCACGGTTGCCGCATCAAAATCCCGGGTTCCTTGTGGTAACGATGGTTTCAAAATGATTAAGGTTTATCGTTTGACGTTTCTGGTTTAATGTCTGGCGTCAGGCGCCGGATCCTTATGTTTTATTAGTTCTCTTTTCTGTACCGTTCAATGATGGCATCACTGGCCCTGTCCAGCATATCATAAACTTCATGATAACCGGGCTCCGTACCGTACCAGGGGTCAGGAACGTCCTCGTTGCTGCCGGGATAGGATTCATTCATAATGAGTGCTACTTTTGAGGGGTCGAACCGGTTGCGGGCAATGTGCCGGATTTCGCTGATAACATCCCCTGCCATTGCATAAATTTTGTCGAACCGGTCAAAGTCTGCTGCCACGAAATCTCTTGCGCGCTGCCCGGAAATGTCGATCCCATGCTGGGCGGCCACTTTTTGCGACAGGCGATGTGGTGCTTCCCCGGTATGATAACCATTGGTGCCTGCGCTGTCGACCTGCCAGTTGAGCCCCAGCGCCGCTGCTTTTTTCTGTAAAATCCCCTCAGCCAACGGGCTTCTGCAAATATTGCCCAGGCATACCATTAAAATCTTCATCCGGCAAAGATAGCCATCGTTTTTGTTTTTTATAAGGGCTGCAAATAACAAAACCCCCGGGTTGGAGGGGTTTTGACCGGGATATCTTTATGCCCCGGAGATGGGTTGGTTATAACTGATTTAAAATTTTCCGGAAAATTTTCCGCTGGTCAGGTTAATATTGGTATTGGTAGTCTCATTAATGCAGTATGCATCAAAGTTTCCCTCAATTTCTTTATCGGTCAGTTTGGTAATATTGAAATTACCGGTTTTTGAGGTGTAGGCTTCCTGGCCGGCCCCGGCATTGGAGATGCCAATGGTAAGCACTGCCTGCGTACTGGCACTGCTGCCATTCTCAAACTTTCCGCTAATGGCGCCGGTTTGGCCCTGTGGTACATGGAGTACCAACATGGCAGTGCCGATCTGCGTGCCATTCATCTGTATGGCGGTAATGCTGATCTGTGTTTTGTTGACCGTGTTTACTTTGGATACAACACCGCCTGTTGCCGAATTGGATTTGAAATCATTTTTCCCGCCAAATGGTTTGGTTGTGGAGAACTGGATGGAGGCCTTGCCCAGGCTGCCGCCGGAATCATCGCCGGAACCGGACTTTTTACACCCCGTAAACATAAAAGCGGCCAGTAACAAAGTGGCAAAGAATAAGTTGCAGTTGGTTTTGGTTGCGGTCATAATAGCTGTTTTTTTATGAAGATTATTTTTTTAGCAATATAGATTTTGCAATAAATGCATCGGCATACTGGTCAAGCGACTGTTTCGCCGCTTCTTTATATTTTGCACGGGTGGTTTCTATTACCACGGGATTTAATGATTTGGCAAAGGCAAAAAGATTCCGCTTCAGCCGGGCAGGATCTTGTGATACGTTGTCGGAATAGGTGCTGTTGCCTTCAAGATTATTCGTAATAACCAGGGTTTCAACGCCCCCTTTGCCGTTCAAAAGCATGGATAATGCCGTGTTGGCATTGGTGTTTGCGCTTACGACCATCTGGGGAATCACCGCCCCCGAATATTTGAACGTTCTTGTTTTTTCAATAACAAACATATTCTGCTTCTCAGTGCTGTTAATTTTTACATCCAGTAAAATATCAGCAAAATCCAGGGTAAGGTAGAAATATCCTGCATCTGCCCCCAGCTCGTCGCAAAAGCGCATGGCTCTTTTTGCTTTGCCAAAAGCAAACCCTGTTTTGCCTCCCCACAGGGTATTCCCGTTATTCGCATTGGTGGAAATGATTACCTGCTCTTTGTCAAATTCCGGTTTTTTATCGTCCTGGCTTTTATAAAAATCGGTACCGGTAATCGTATCCCAGGCTACTGTATCGATCCCTGCGGCCTTTAGCTTTCTTTGGAAGGAATGATAAAAATAGTCGGTTACTTCCTGGAAATCGTCTGGCGTTAGCTCGCCATCAGTAGTTTCAAGGAAGGCTTTTAACCTGGCTCCGGCCATAGCGCCGGTGCTTTTTTCTTTGCCGATAACAGATTCGCTGGTATTTAGCTTATAGGTGATACTTAGTTGTGCAATAGCGAATTTTTGAAGATTGGGCAGGATCTTTGGCTTTGCAAAAGTGCCTGCTAACATCAGCTTGAGTTTTCCTGCGTTCTCCTTGTCCGCTTCATTAGGCTGGGCATATCCCGTTAAATGGGCAAGGCTGCAGTACACAAATAATACAAAAGGGAGTACTGCTGTAATGGTTATCGAATACCTTGTTTTGGACTTCCGGATTTTAAACGGGTGGCGGAAGTTGTTAAAGGGGTCTGTTAGTTGGTTCATTTTGCCGTTATTGTAGTAATTGAAAATGGTCCTGATGATGAGGCTGAGGCCCGTTTCAGGTACAAATCACGAAAGAAAACGGATTATAAACAATAGTGCAGATGTACTAGTGCCCTGTCAGGTATGAACTGGCTGCTAAGATTTGTCCGGAAGCGTTAAAATACAGAAAACGCAGCACACTGTGCGTTCTATGGCAAAAAAGGTATAATTGATACGATACCGGTTGTGTGTGCGGCATAATAAATATTTTGTAAACTTGCTATGGAAATTGGCACTGCTATGAGACAGTTTTTATTATCGGCCTTGCTGCTGTTTACATTCTTTGGGGCATTTGCCCAGGAGCAGGAGCTTCGCGCATTGAAACGTCAGCTGGAAACCACGGCCGACTACAAACAAAAGGCAGACGTGCTCTTTGAAATAGCAAAAAGCTATCAGAATATTCATCCCGACTCTTCGTATGTTTTCGCTTTACAACTGGAAATGCTGGCAGGGACGCAGAAGGATCAGCAGCGGCAATGCGAAGCGCAACTGTTAATAGCCCAATATCTTGCCGGTGCCGGCAGGGCGCAAGAGGGTCTTGCGATTTGTGAAAGCGTGATGAGGCAATGGCAAATGGAGGGAAAAATTGCTGACTGGGTAGTGGACTTTTGGCGACTGAAAGGAGGCTGCCTGATGCAGCTGAACAAGCAGCAGGCAGCGCTGACCACATTTTATGAATTGCTGAAAATAAGCGAAAAGACCGGTTCCATTTATGGCAGGGTAGCGGCCATTACCAATATCGGGTGGGTGTATATGGAGCTGTTCCAGTATGATAAAGCCATAGCAGAGTTTAATACGGCAAAATCGCTGGCGGAGCGCCATAAAAGAGAAGTGCCCCCGCATTATGTTCCTAAAATATATAATAACCTGGCGTCCTGCTACGGCGAAAAAGGTGAAATGGATTCAGCATATCTGTACACGAACAGGAGTATAAGTACGGCATTAAATATTAATGACTACTCAACGGCGGCCAATGGATTGAACATCCTGGGAACGGCGTTGATGGAGGAAAAGAAATACAGGCAGGCGCTGCAAAAATTGCTGCAGGCAAAACCACTGAGACAGAAAGTGGGTAACCTGTTTTTTATTGTATCCGATATGGCTACGCTGGCAACCCTCTACAATGCAATGGGCGAAACCGAGGAGGGCATTAAGACGAGCAGGGAAGCCCTGGCCATTGCAAGAGAAAATAAAATAGAGGGGAAGCTTCCTATGCTATACCTTTCGCTGGCGGATGGGTACGAAAAAACCGGCAACTACCGGGAGGCGGCAGGAACCTATAAATTGCTGGGTAGTCTTAAAGATACGCTGTTCGAAAAAGCCAATAGCGAAGCAATTGCCAATATGAGGGTGCAATATGAGACAGAGAAAAAAGAAAGTGAAAATAAGCTGCTGAAAAATGAGAATGCTTTGAAGGAGGCGCGGATCAGTAATAAAAACAGGACCATTTATATACTTGTTGCGTCGGCGTTGCTTGTTGCGGCGCTGATGTTTGGCTGGGTAATGCGGATACGATTGCGCAGGAGAGAGGGTGAGTTAAAGGCCATTGCAGATCTGCAGAAAGAAAAAGAACGTATTGCCCGCGACCTGCATGATAACGTGGGCGGACAGTTGTCGTATATTATTTACGCACTCGATGGCTTTAACGAGGAAAGCAGGGAAAAGCGTGCTGAAATCACCGGGAATATTCATCTGTCGGTACGCAACGTGATCAGTAGCCTGCGTGAAACCATTTGGGCCATCCGGGATACGAATATCAGCCTGCCGGATTTTTCGGATAAGCTGAAACTGTATGCACGCAATCTCTTTGTTCGTAATAATGTGAAAATTGCATTCAATGAAAATATCCGCTCCGAAAAAGAATTGAATGCGCTGCTGGGGTTGAACCTGTACCGCATCTGCCAGGAAATCCTTACCAACGCATTTAAGTATAGCAGGGCCACCGAGATAAAAGTAAATGTACAGTCGGATACCGATACGCTGCTGATCGAGATCGGGGATAACGGGATTGGGTTCGATGCCCGGCAACAGCGGGCAGAAAGTTATGGACTGCAAAATATTCAAAAGCGTGCACAGGAATTTGGAATTGCGCTTGTGCTGGAAACGGCCGGGGGGCGAGGAACCTGCTACAGGCTGATAGTATAGATGCACTATTTTATTGGAAGGAGGGTAACAGTAATTTTAATAAAAAGAATATGATACGTATTGCCATAACAGATGATAAAAAGGATTTGAGACGGACATTGCAGGAGAAGCTGAATGAGGCCGGTAAATATGAAGTGGTATTTACAGCGGAAAACGGCAGGGATTTCCTGGAAAAAATGAGGGAAGCGCGAAAATCGGCTTTTCCTGATGTGGTCCTGATGGATATCGATATGCCGGTTATGGGAGGAGTGGAAGCCGTGCTGCAGGGGAAAATGCGTTACCCGCAAACCCGGTTTCTGATGCTTACTATTTTTGATGAAGATGAAAAGATCTTCAATGCCATTAAAGCCGGGGCCAGTGGCTACCTGCTGAAAGATGAGCCGGTAGCGTACATTAAAAAAGCGATCACGGAGCTGATGAACAACGAAGGGGCTCCAATGTCGCCCAGTATTGCCCGCCGCGCGCTTCACCTGCTGATGAATGCTACTATCGATTTCAAAAATACAGTACCCCAGCCGGGAGGAGATAATTTTCAGTTAAGCGGCCGCGAGAAAGAGGTGCTGACCTTTTTGATGGAGGGACTTGAGTATAAAGAAATAGGGCAGCAGATGAACGTGAGCCCCAATACCGTCCGTAATCATATTGCCAACATATATAAGAAACTGCACGTTACCTCAAAAACCCAGGCGATAAGAGTATTTTCAAGGGAGCAGTAAGCGCGTTTTAATGTATCAAAACCCGGCTCCTCTTTGCAGGGGAATACTACGCAGCAGAGCCCGGTACTCCGGGCCCCTGAAAGCCTTCTTTTAAAAGAAGGGGTTATTCCGGATCCAGCACTTCGTTGATTTCCCCGGTTTTTGTTGTCCACATGGCTCCTGTGAGGGGATCGATCACTATGAGTCCGACCAATCCGCCGATCAGTGCATTTCCAAAATAAACACCGTTGAGCCTGAATCTTACCGGTACCTGTTTGTTTTGATACCCATCGGCCGACAGGGTCACTAAATAAGCCGCTTTTTTAAAATAGCCGGCTCCCCGTTTCAGCTTTACCGCCGCGGGGGTATTGCCTGAGAAAACCTGTTTACCGCTGGGCCGGGTAATTACTATATGCGTACTGTCTACATTGGTACGGATGGTAACGGATTGCCTGGACCCGCTAAGGATGGTAGCACAGCTCTGGAACAGTAATGCCGCTGCAATAACAGGGATGCCATTGCCTGAAAAGCGATGGCGGGTACCCGGATACGACGCCCGGGCAGGAAGCACTGGGGAATGTTGTTGTGTCATCTTTCTTTTTTTATAAGATCAATTCTTTATGATATCAATAACGTGCGGCTGCTTCTGCTAATAAAGATTGCGCATACATGGATGGGTGTTGCCAGAAATGCCCCAGCCGCACAATGACCAGCCGCTTTGCCGGTACCACGTAAATGTATTGTCCCAGGATCCCCTGTGCCAGGTAGGCCCCACCTTTATAGCTGCTCCACCATTGGTTCCTGTAACCCCCGTATGCCCGCAGCGAATCAGGACTTACGGAGGCCCGGATCCAGCGGGGGCTGATGATCTGGCGGTAATTCATGTAGCCGTTGTTGAGGTACAGGATGCCCAGCCGGGCAAAATCGCGTGCCGTAGCATTCAGCCCGGCAAACGTAATGGGTAGTCCCTTTCTGTCGGTTGTAAGCGTGGCCTCATATTCGGTACCGGTTGGCTTCCATATTTTTTCTTCGAAATATTGCGCCAGCGTTTGCCCGGTTGCCCTGGAAATGATCAGCCCCAGGAGTAAGGTATTGATGCTTTTATATTCGGCTGCTGCTGTTGGCGGGGTGGCGATCCGGATCTTTAATGCCTGCTTCATAATATTGGAGCTAAAGCCCGTTTTTACGGCGTCATCGTTCAGGCCATAGCTGCCTTCATTCCATTGGATGCCGCTGCGCATATCCAGCAGGTGCTGTATAGTGATGTTTTTAAACCGCGGATCTTTTTTCAAAAATTCGGGCAGGTAGCGGGTCATCGGATCACTCAGCGATTTTATTTTTTGCTCCTGTAAAGCGATACCCGTAAGGGTGCCGATGTAAGACTTGATTACAGAGAAGGAGGGGAACAAGGTAGCTGCCGTATAATTGCCGAAATATTTTTCATAAAGGATACTGTCATTTTTTATTACCAGGAAGGCGGCAGTATACGTGTGCTCAAGATGCTGATCCAGCCACGCAGATACCGCAGGATAGGGGTCGGCAACGGACCGGTGATACAAAAACGGGGTATCGCTTTTGGCGATCTTTGTAAACGGCATTTTTTGATGATCCATCAGGTTCATCTTCCTGAACCGCAGCGGGGTAAGGATATAGCAGGAGGTGAGCAGGATGGCAAATAATGCAGCAACGGTAAGCATTCGCTTCATAAAAAATGTTTTATGCAAATATTCAGCTCCCGGCTGATGTGCCGTTGGCATAATCTGCAAAAGAGCATAATCTGTCTGCAAAAAGGAAGCGGTGTGTTGGCAGACAAAAACGGGCGGTTTGCAGATAATGTGGATTTGTTGATTCAGGATGGGTTAATTTAGCCGGAGCGTGAATAAAAAATGGATCATACCGGTTTATGCGGGTGCTGTCATCTTGCTGATGACGGTATCGGAGATCATTTATACATTGAGAACGGGGACCCCTTTCCGGATCAGTGAATTGCTGCGCCCCATTACGTTGTCGCAGGTGATTTATATGACCCTTACCCTGCTGCTGACCCGGTATATGCTTTATGCGTTTTTTCTCACAAAAAAATACCTGCAGCTCCTGCTGGCGGTTGTACTGGTATTTACTGTATTTGTCTTTTTGCGCTACCTGCTGGAAGAGGTGGTCTTTCCCCGGTATCTCAATTTCAGGAACTACCCCAAAGGAACCACGCTTGGTTTTTATACGCTGGACAATCTTCACTATGGGCTCAGTTATATTGTACTGGGTATTGTATTCTTTTTCCTGGAATACCGGTTTGATGTGCAGAAAAAAGAAGCGGCACTGCTGCAACGGTCAAAAGAGGCTGAGCTGGCATTTCTCCGGTCGCAGATCAGCCCGCATTTCTTATTTAATTCCCTCAACAGTATTTATACGCTGAGTTACAAACAATCGTCCAAAACCAGTGGTGCCATCCTGCAGCTGAGCGAACTGGTGCGCTTTATGCTGTATGAGCAAAAGCCACTGATACCGGTTGAAACGGAGTGGAATTATTTGATGAACTATATCGGGTTGCAGGAAATGCGCTACCCGCATGCTGTAGGCAGGGATATCCGGCTGGAAGGGGATACCGGTGCGGCGCAGATACCACCCTTTCTTTTGATACCTTTGGTGGAGAATGCTTTTAAACACGGCGATTTTTCAGATGCCCGCTATCCTTTGTCCATAGCCTTGCAGATGGTAGGGAACCGGCTGATATTTAAAGTGGAGAATAAAAAAGGGTGTTTTCAAAAAGACCAGGAGGGGGGTATCGGCATCGAAAACATACAACGGCGGCTGGAACTCCTGTACCCCCGCCGGCATGAACTGACCATTGCTGAAAGCGACGCCACTTATGGGGTAACCCTTGTACTTGAATTGTAAAGGATGATGATACGGACCGCTATAATTGATGATGAACCGCTGGCAGTAGAGCTGCTGGCCGATTATGTGCAGAAAACACCCGGGCTGGTGCTGGTTGAAGCTTCCGCGGATGTATTTGGCGCATTGCAGCGGGTACAGAACAACGAAATAGATCTTGTGCTGCTGGATATACAGATGCCTGCCCTAACCGGTATCCAGTTCCTGAAAATTATTGGTGATCGCTGTAAAGTGGTTTTGACCACGGCCTATACAGAATATGCATTGGAGAGTTACGACTTTAATGTAGCGGATTATCTGCTGAAGCCCATTTCCTATGAGCGCTTTGTAAAAGCCATCCGGAAAATAACGTTTCCGGATCCGGGGAGGCCGGCCCGGGAAAGTCCCGGTTATATCTTTATTAAAAGTGAGTACCGGCTGCTGAAAATAAACCTGGAGGATATTTTATTTGTGGAAGCATTGCGGGATTATATAGCCGTGCATACCACTGATGGTAAAAAGATCATGAGCCTCGATACCCTGCGGAACATGCAGGTGTTGTTACCGGCTTCGCAATTTTCCCGCATTCATAAATCGTATCTTGTTGCCGACAGCAAAATAACGGCTATTGAGAAAGGCAACATCGTGCTAAACAACCTGTTACTGCCAATTGGCAGCAGCTACCAAAAGGAAGTTTATGAGAAGTTGCTGAACTTTAAACCATAAAACCTGAAACCCGGCGTATCTTTGCCGGATGAACACAAAGCAGCAGAACATCCGTAGCCTCAGCCTTACTGACCTGGAAGATTATTTTTTGTCGATCGGAGAAAAAAAGTTCCGGGCCCGGCAGGTATACGATTGGTTGTGGCTGAAGCCGGTACAGGGTTTTGAGGCCATGAGCAATATCAGTAAGGAGCTGCGCCAGAAACTAAGCGACCGGTTTGGTTTTCCGGCGCTTACGATAGACACAACGCAGCATTCTGAAGATGGCACTATAAAATCCCGTTTTAAAACGGTAGAAGGATACCTTACAGAGGGTGTGCTGATCCCTACGGACGAGCGTAAAACGGCTTGCGTCAGTTCCCAGATCGGATGCAGCCTGAGCTGTAAATTTTGTGCAACCGGTTATATTGAGCGTAAACGCAACCTGAGTTTTGATGAGATCTATGATGAAGTGGTGCTGATCAATCAGCAATCAATGGAAGTGTATGATAAAAAACTGACCAATATAGTGTTTATGGGGATGGGAGAGCCGTTGCTGAACTACAGGAACGTGCTAAAGGCGATCGAAAAGATCACTTCCCCCGACGCCTTGGCAATGAGCCCCAGAAGGATCACCGTTTCCACGGCAGGCGTAGCTAAGCAGATCCGGCAGCTGGGGGATGACCAGGTAAAATTCAAGCTGGCATTGTCGCTGCATGCAGCTAATGACAAAAAACGCCACGAGATCATGCCCATTAACGATACTAATAATATACAATCGCTGATTGAGGCATTAAATTATTTTTATAGGCAGACAAAAAATGAGATCACCTTTGAATACATCCTGTTTAATAATTTTAACGATTCGCTGGAAGATGCAGACGAGCTGATCAAAATTTACCGCCAGGTGCCGGCGGACCTGGTAAACCTTATCGAATACAACCCCATCGAGTTCGCAAAATTTACCAAGCCGTCGGAGGAGAAGGTCGATGTGTTTATGAACTACCTGGAAAAGAACCGCGTAAATGCCCGGTTAAGGCGCAGCCGGGGAAAAGATATTGATGCGGCCTGTGGTCAGCTGGCCAATAAGGGAAAATGATGCGGCCTGCGGGCGCAAACCCCGCAGTCGGGGATGATTTTTTTGAGCCGCCCTGGTATTTGTGGCCGGTGCATCCCTGGGGGCTGGGCCTATGATAAATAAGGGCCGGCTGGTCCGGTGATCCGGGCCGGACAATTTGAATTGCCGATCGTTGCTGGCGCGGGTTCCGCAAAAGATCTTTTACCGGTTCTCCAATACAGTATATGCAGATTCATTAAAGCTTTCCTGCTGCCGGATAAATTGCTCCAGCAGCTGGCGGGTGAGGGGGCCGGCCTTCCCGTTCCCGATAGGGATACCGTCAATCTCCGTTACCGGTAAAATACGCCTGGTGGTACTGGTCGTAAAAACCTCAGCAGCCTGTTTTAATTCGGTAAGGGAGATGTCACGCACCTGAACAGGTAGTGTTTCACCGGCAAACTCAAGTATTTTTTTCCGGGTGATGCCGGCCAGTATGTTGCGTGCCGGCGTTGCAAGGGTTCCATCCGGCGTTATCATAAAAATATTGGCCCGGGGAAACTCCGAAATGCAGGAGCCCTGGAAATAGATCACATCATCCAGGCCTTTTTCTTTTAGCTGTTTTTGCAACCAGATACCCATGAGGTAATTGATGGATTTTACAGCAGGCAGGTCTCTCTGATAAGAATAGCTCATGATACGGATCCCCTTTTCGAACTTTTCAGCGTCTGGCAGTAGCAGTGGCTGTTGTTCCAGGATAAAGTTTCCCTGAACAGGGGTGTAGCTATCCGGCGAATAGCCGCCCGTAGCGATCATCCGGATCCCGCTTTGAGGGGTATCATTCTTTTTGATAAGCTGGTGGATGATCTCTTTAATTTCCTGTGCCGTATGCGGAATAGTAATGGAAAGTTCTTTGGCAGAGTTAAAAAAGCGATCCAGGTAGTCGTTCAGGAACAGCGGCTGATTGTTTACGGTTCGGAAATAATCAAAAACGGCGTATCCCCGTTGTATGGCCAGGTCATTTGTTTGCAGGAGGGCTTTTGCCTCTTCTGCAAAATTATTATTAACAAAGATCCATCTCATGGCTGATACCGGTTGTATTTTTTTAATATCGAAATTACGGCTTCCTTTGGCAGTGCTTCTATTTTATTTCCGTTACGGCCGGTCATTGTTTTTGCGGCAAACAGCGCATTAATGATGGCTTCTTCGGTAGCCTCGATGGCTGCAAGGAACAGGGGCGACAGGTCGTCGTTAAACAGGGTGGCCGTAGTATGCAGGGTATCCCCGGAGCGGTGTGGAATTCTCACGGACGGATGGGTGGAGAAGGCAATAACATAGTCGCCACTGCCATTACTGGCAATGCCACCGGTTTTGGCCAGTCCCATAAAGGCCCGTTTGGCCAGGCGCTCCAGGCTGGGCGCCAGCAACGGGGCATCGGTAGCAAGAACGATCATACAGCTTCCATCGGCCGGGTTATTAAGCTGGTCGCTTAAAAAATAGCGTCCCAGTTCCTTACCCACAGGCACCCCGGCAATTTCCAGTACCCCGCCGAAATTGGTCTGCACTAAAACGCCTACGGTATAACCGCCCAGCGTTTTCGGAAGCACTCTTGATGCAGACCCGATCCCTCCTTTAAATCCAAAACAAACGGTTCCTGTTCCCGCCCCGGTATTGCCCTGCTCCACGGCTCCTGATCTTGCAGCGCGGATGGCGTCAAGAATATCTTCCTCGGTAACATGCCGGCCCCGGATATCGTTCAGGTAGCCATCATTGGTTTCCCCTACCACAATGTTTACACTTTGTACCTGCTGGTTTTCTTTTTGTGCAAGCGTATAACTGATGCCTGCATTAATGCCTGCTGCAACATTCAGGGTATTGGTGAGGATCACCGGACTTTCTATATTGCCCAGCTCTTTGATCTGGGTGATACCTGCCAGTTTGCCAAACCCATTGCCTACATACACCGCTGCGGGTACTTTTTCCTGGAAGAGGTTTCCGCCGTGTGGCAATATTACCGTTGCGCCTGTTCTTACAGAAGCACCCCTGATCAGTGTTTTATGGCCTACCCGTACACCGGCTACATCCGTAATGGCATTGTACGTTCCATGTGGCAGCACTCCGATCCTGACAGGGCTACCCGGAGCAGGAACTTGTGCGGTTGCCGGAACGATAGAGGCGGTATGACAGACAAGGATAAAAATAAGGCAGTATAACTGTTTCATACGAACTCAGGAGTAATGTAAGAATGGCGAACCTCTTTGTGCAAAGAGCGGGTATAAGAATTGCTCCTTTCTGGTTTTCGCTGCCCTTCCTGCTGCGCCGCAGGAGGAAATTTTCCTTTCTTCCCCAGATCCGGCATATACACATATTTTCATACCAGGGGCACACTGGAAAAGCTGGTAGTGAAATGTGCTGCAGCGACGGCAGCTTACGGGCACCGGTAGCCGTTCAGCTTTCATAGCTGAACGACAGGCAATGCGGCAATCGACCCTACAGGGCTATAACCGTGAGGTGAGCGCTCCCATTCCAAAGGCCAGGAAGGCAATAATGTAAAAGCCAATGATCACGATGGTAAGAATGCCAAGGAACCGGAAAAGGCTTTTAAGGTAGCGTAGCCCTTCATTAAGATCTGCAATATTTTCGGTCTGGATCCCTCTCCGGGTGATGGTTCCGAACTTGAACAGGTAGAAAGAAGGAAAGAAATAGAGCAGCGCCATTGCGATATAGATCAACCCGATAAAGCTCCCCGAAATCGGCATTCCGCTGGTCTGCATCATCGTAGAGCCCACCATCAGTACGCCTAACCCTGCAATCAGGATAAAGAAGAGTGCTATAAAACCGATGATGCCCAGGAGCTTTGCCCATTTAGAAGCTTCATCGATGTAAAATTTTCCCTGCTCGTTGATTTCAAGGCCCCTGAAAAGGCTTCCTCCCTCGTGTTGAGATGACGGGTCGTTAAAATTTTCCATATTTGTCTGGTTTTTAGTGTTACGTAGTTGTATATATTAAGGATGGCATATTGCCGGTAACGGGCAGAAGCAAGTTAAATGGGTGATCGTTTTTTTAAAAGACATATGTAAATATATGAAATCCGTTTGTCCTTCTCTGCCACCTCATCCGGGTATCCGTATATTCTTTGCCGGTCTCGCTCCGGGAGCCGGGGTGTTTTAAAGAAAAGTATTTATTTTGCCGGGGTACTTGTACCGCTGATCGCCCGGCGCATATAAATAAAATAGTACCCCGCTGCAATGCAAGGAGTTGCGGCGGCAGTAGAGGGCATAAACACAGGGGAACATTACTTTTCGTGGTGTTCCTGGGGATGTTCCACATGTCCTTTTTTATCCCCGATCTTATCAATTGTTTCCTTTCCCCGTTGCAACAGGGAAGATACCGGGCCTTCCATGTCTTCCTGGGGATCCCCTTCGTGTTTTTTGGGAAGATCTTTTAAATCCTCTTTTTTGTCTTCATTATGTTGTTCTTGCTGGTTCATAATAATTCTTTTGGAGGATGATTTTATTACTACAAGTTACCAAAAAATGGTGATATATTTTCCGGGGGAGCAGGAGGGGGCTTAAAAGATCATTGGTTTCCATGCAGAATCCTTCAATTTTAGCTACCTTTAACTTTTAATATAGATTTCAGATCAATGAATTTTTTGCTAAAAGTACTCATAACCGGGCTCATCGCTTATTTACTTCCTAATATACTGCCGGGGGTAAAAGTGGCAGACATCAAAACGGCGGCATTGTTTGCACTGGTGCTGGCTTTGCTGAACGCCATTGTGAAGCCGGTGCTGGTAATACTGACCATTCCGGTAACCCTGGTTACACTGGGCCTTTTTTTACTGGTGATCAATGCCTTTATGGTCTTGATCGCAGCCAACTTTTTTAAGGGGGTAGAAGTGAACGGTTTTTGGTGGGCGTTGATATTCAGTATCTTGCTTTCCCTTGGTTCTTCGGTGCTTTATTCGCTGGTTGGCGGAGGCAAAAATTAAGATATTTTATTTGGAAAGAAGAGCAGGCGGCTGTAAATTAGCAGTTAGTCAAAACATTAATCAAAAGCCCTGATGTGTCTACATCAGGGCTTTTTTATTTATGATTACAGGACCTGCAAATACCCTTCACTACGACTTCTACCTGCTGTACAATATATTCATGCGGTAGTTTAACAGCGGGTGTTACTACATCATCGAGGCAAAAGGTATTGCCGCACCTGCTGCAAACCAGGTGTACATGATGGTCATGATGATGGCCTTCCCCGCATTCATCTTTACATAAGGCGTATTTAATGCTATTGTCTGATGTGGGAATGGTATGAATGATGCCTTTGTCTACAAAAGATTGTAATGTCCGGTAAACGGTCACCCGGTCAAAATGACTGCCCGTGTTTTTCTCAATATCTGCATGGGCTAATGCACCGTTGCTGCTCAGGAAGAGCGATAATATCCTGCGCCGCCCTTCGGTAACACTTAAATTGTTTTGTTTTAATATATGAACAATACTATCCATCGCTTAAAGTTACTTAATTTTTGTTTTTCAGCTCGTCGGCAATATCCGCAATCAGGCGGTTGATCTCCTTTTGCTTTAAGCCGTCATAGATCTTTAATACATTGCCTTTTCTGTCCACCAGCGCCCAGAATTGTGTATGTAAAAAATCATCTTCGTCGGAGTTAAAATAATTCTTAGGGTCATCAATGGTGTAACTCAGCCGGGCCATCTTATAAAGACTGTCTTTGCGCCCGGTCAAAAATACCCATTGCCGGGTATCCACTTTCATCGAGTCGGCATAATGCTTCAACTGAGCAGCTGAATCTTTTTCGGGATCGCAGGTGTGCGACACGATCAAAAAACCGGGTGTGCCTTTATATTTTTCATAGACCTGTTTCATATTGTCGTTCATCATCGGGCAGATCCCCGGACAGGTGGTATAAAAGTACTCGGTTACATATATCTTGCCTTCCACATCCTTATTGGAAAAGGGTTTGCCATCCTGATCCGTAAACGTAAATTTTCCTACTTTACTGATCGGTTCCAGTTTGCGTTTGTTAAAGTCCGGGATAAAGTAAACCGCGATCAGGTAAAACGCAATGGACAGGAAAACGAAAAATGCGATATAAAAAACAGCTTTTTTTGACATGCCGAAAAAATTGAAGTGCAAAGTTATTTCAACAGTTTAACAATTAAGGCTTAAAAACGTTTATTTAAGAACGGTAAATTAAATATTTGCAACGATGTTTCTTTTTTTTATATTTTTGCAACATGAGGTCAAAAATTAATTGGGACGCTTTGGGGATTTCCGCTTCAGTGATCTGTGCTGTTCATTGCGCGGTTTTGCCTCTTTTTATGGCAAGCCTCCCGCTTTTTGGTATCAATATCATTGAGAATGTGGCGTTTGAGCTGGCAATGATCGCCCTTGCGTTCGTAATCGGGGTGTATTCGCTGCGTCATGGTTATAAATTTCATCATCACCGGAAACTGCCCCTGCTGCTGTTTGCCGCAGGTATTCTTTTTTTGACCTTAAAGCAGGTATATCTTCAATACCATGCTCTATTACTGGTTCCTGCGGTCATTTTGATCATATCCGCACATATTGTCAATTACCGGTACTGCCGCGGCCATAATCATGCCCATGCAGATGATTGCGACCATGATCATTATTAATGGGGCAGGTGCCAGACGTCAGTGGTCAGTTTTCAGTCTATCAGCATCGGGCATCCGGAATTGAGAACCGCCAATACCAGGCATAAAAACGTGTGTAACCTTAAACCGGGAACAAAGGATGCCGGTATCGCTCAAAATAGGATAATTTTGAATGAACCAATCCCCGGAATGATGAAAAGATATGGCTTCCTTATGTTGTTAAGTATGTCGGTTTTGGCAGGCCAGGCCCAGCGGGGCGATGTGCAGCAGATACAGGCGCTGATGACGCAGCAGGTAACCGCCTGGAACCAGGGAAACCTGGCAGCGTTTATGGGCACCTACTGGAACAGCGATTCGCTCCTTTTTGTGGGTAAGAATGGCGTTACCTATGGCTGGCAGTCAACGCTGGACAATTACCGGAAAAATTATCCGACAAAGGATGAAATGGGACAGCTGAAATTTACCCTTTTAAAAATACAAGCCCTGGGAACCGGTTTTTACAACGTAGTAGGAAAATGGCAGCTTACCCGGAAAATGGGCGATCTGCAGGGGCATTTTACCCTGGTCCTAAAAAAGATATCAGGAAGCTGGAAGATCATCCAGGATCATAGCAGCTGAGGCGTATAAACATAGTGACGCTTTAGAAGATCCTTTGATAGTCTCTTTCAGACGATTACTCCTCTTTGCATAAAACGAATGATCCCGGTTACTATTTTTCTACTCCACCCGAACTGCAAATGCTTTCTTTTCAGTTAATGTCTTAACATCAAACCCGATCCAATATGGATCAGTTGCGGGAAGCTTTGGCAAATCATTGTATACGTCCAGGTTTACATCCGGTGTATCAAACCTGAAGGATACATATTGGTTAGCGTTGTGGTTGTTGCCTGGGGTGATGCTGTTGACTAAACTTCCGGACAAACCAATATAAAAAGCCCCTCTGGCATTGAGCCTGATGCCGACCTTAACCTGATAACCCATCTCTTTAAAGCTGAAGTGCTGAACAACGCCGGCGTTATAATTCCAGTATACGTTATATTTAGGATCGTAATAGCCCGGGGAAATGGACAGGGATAGTTGCTGGGGATTGATAAATTCACAAAACCCGCCTGTTGGTACTAATGTTTGTTTTGTAAGGACTTGATAAGTAAAAGGGATATTAAGCCAGATTGTGTCAACCAAAATTGTAGTTTTATTTTTCACATCCGGCAGCATTTTGGAGGGCAGCGTGGTTTCTATCCAAATGGTGTCATCAACGGCATATGTTTTTTTTACAGGGTAAATCTGGAGCGGTATTTCTATAACTACCGGCTCCGCTAATTTGGCCGGCAATTCCCTGTCCTTCCCGCATTGAAAATTAAATGAAAGTATGGAGAACAGCATGAATATAGAAACGGTTGCAAATCTTGTCATATTTGAAAGTTTCAATATCAAACGTTGAAAAAGAGCCGTTTGCAACACTATTAAGAGCCTGTTTAATTTTTATTGATGGAATTTATTATGAAGCTATTTTGGAGCGAAACAAGGAAAATTTTGCAGGCATAGTAAGCTACTATGGCGAAAAATTTAACGCAGTTGCAGCCCAAAACAGCCATAATAAAGCCATTGAATGAATTTTAAACAGGCTCTAAGCACTGCTGAGTTATTTTACCTCTTCGAAATCGATATACTCTCCCAGTTTGGATTTTTCCTTCCCGGGCGGGGGTGTTTGCGGCGCCGGGTCTGGCTGCGGGTTGCTATCCGGCTGCTGAAACTGTTGCTTCATCTGTGAAAACTGCTTTTTTATCTGGCGGGTAGTGCGGTATACCGGCAGGGCAACTTTTACAATAAAGTTGTACAGGAAAAAAAGCAATATGGCATATAAAATAACAGACATGCGGTAAAGTAAAAGAAATAACGCTACAACTGCAAAATTGTTGTTGCCGCCGGCATTTTTTCATGCCTGGTTTCCCGGCGGCAATGAAAACGGATGGGGTTCAGGAAAATAGTAGCAAAAATTACTCTTTTTGCTTTAATTGTCGTAATTTCGCCGCAGAAAAGGAGATTGAGGGAACGGAGGCGTTCCCTTCTTCTTTTTTCAGAAATATGGATAAAGAGGCAATCATTCAGAAATTACAGGAAAAAGCAGTTGCGTTGCTAGAGGGAAACCCGTCTCATTTTTTAGTAGACATCCGCATAAAACCTACCAATAATTTTAAAATATTTATTGATGGTGATAACGGGGTGGGGATTGATGACCTGGTAAAATACAACCGGGCGTTATACAAGCAGATTGAAGAGGAAGGCCTGTTTCCGGATGGTGATTTTTCCCTTGAAGTATCATCGCCGGGGTTGGACGAGCCGCTGAAGTTACACCGTCAATATGTTAAGAACACGGGCCGTAATGTTGAAGTGACCTTGTCAGACGGACAAAAAACAGAGGGGGAGTTGCTTTCTGTGACCGGGGATGCCATTGTGGTAGTGGAAACCCGGGGTAAGGGGAAAAAAATAGAGAAGCTAGAGCATACGATTTTATTGGAAACAATTAAAACAACAAAAATTCAAATTAAATTTTAAAAAGTAAACAGCTCAGGGGCTGTGATTTCATTAAGGTAAATCGTACTTCATTATGGCAAGTATTAATTTAATTGAGGCATTCCAGGATTTTAAAGATGCAGAAAATATAGATCGTCCCACAATGATGAAAGTTGTTGAGGATGTGTTCAAAACATTACTCCGTAAGAAATACGGAAGCGATGAGAATTTTGATGTGATCGTTAATGCCGAAAAAGGCGACCTGGAAATAGTGCGGCACCGGACTATTGTGGAAGATGGGGAAGTGGAAGATCCACTAGCTCAGGTTGCTTATTCCGAGGCTATAAAACTGGAGCCGGATTATGAAGTAGGGGAGGACCTTTATGAGGAAATAGACCTGATCGATTTTGGGCGCCGGGCGATCCTTGCCGCAAAACAAACGCTGGCAGGCCGTATCAGCGATCTGAAGAAAAACGTACTGGCCAAAAAATACGAGGACCGTATTGGCGAGATCATCAGTGCGGAAGTATACCAGGTATGGAAAAAGGAGATTTTATTGCTGGATGAAGAAGGAAATGAGCTGATCCTTCCTAAAAGCGAGCAGATACCGCAGGATTATTTCAAAAAAGGAGAAAATATCCGCGCAGTGGTAACCCGTGTGGATCTGAAGAATAATAACCCGGTGATCATTCTGTCCCGGACGGCTCCCGATTTTCTTGCAAAACTGCTGGAGATCGAAGTGCCGGAGATCTTTGATGGTCTGATCACTATTAAAAAGATCGTAAGGGAACCGGGGGAAAGAGCAAAAGTGGCTGTGGAATCCTACGATGACCGCATTGATCCGGTGGGCGCCTGCGTGGGCATGAAAGGAAGCCGGATACATGGCATTGTACGGGAACTGAAAAATGAAAATATTGATGTGATCAACTGGACCACCAATATGCAACTACTGATCCAGCGGTCCCTGACCCCCGCTAAAATTACCAGTATGAGCCTGGATCAGGATGGCAAACATGCCAGCATTTTCCTGAAACCGGACCAGGTATCACTGGCGATTGGCAAGAGAGGTGTGAATATTAAACTGGCTTCAGATCTTACGGGGTATGAGCTGGATGTGTACCGCGATACTGAAGATGAGGAAGAGGAGTTTGATGTGGACCTGGAAGAGTTTGCAGATGAAATTGATGAGTGGGTCATTGATGCATTAAAAAAGATCGGCTGTGATACCGCGCGCAGCGTATTGCGGATGTCTCCCGGCGAACTTGAAAAAAGAGCAGACCTGGAGAAAGAGACGGTTGATGATGTTCGAAAAATTTTACAAGAAGAACTGGAGCGGGAATAGTGGTGTTACCCGGGTATCATTAACGGGTTTTGTGTGAACGATAAACAAAAGGTTTCGCTGTAAGCGGAATAAGGGATAAAAAATTTTATGGTAGAAAAGAAACTTCCAAGATTATTACAGGCGGCTAAGGAATTTAACATTGGTCAGGATACCCTTGTCGAGTTCTTAGTAGGGAAAGGTTTTGAACGGGATGATTTAAAGCCTTCCACCAAACTGACCGACGCCATGTATACGGCCCTGCAACAGGGATTTCATGGAGATAAAGCCGCAAAAATTATCAGCGACCAGGTTGATTTACCAAAGGGATTAGGTGGCGAAGGCAAGAAACGTCGCGAAGAGGAAGAGGTGCCAAAACCGGCATCGCGCCCGGTTAGTAAAGACGAACCGGTTGTTGAAACGCCTCCTGTTGCCGAGCCTGTTACGGTTGTGGCAGAGCCTGAGGCCCCGGTTAAAGAGGCGGAAGTACCCGCTGCAGAGCCGGAGCCTGTTCCGCAGCCTGAGGTTACTGAAAATACAGCAGCAGTACAAGAGGAGGAAGCTCCTGTGGCAAAAACTCCGGTCACCGGTATCGGAGGACCAAAGATCATCGATAAGATTGATCTGTCTGCAATAGACTTTTCAACGCGCCCCAAAAAGGTTGCAAAGAAAGAGACCCCGGTTGCAGAAACACCGAAACCCAGGGCTGAAGAACCGGTTGCTGCCAGCCAGGAGCCGGTAATGCCCGAGCCTCCTGTTGAGGAGAAGCCGGAGGTGAAGGAGAAGCCTGCACCTGTAGAAGAGGAAAAACCTGCGGAAGTGCAGATCACTAATATCCAGGCCGAAAAGATCGAAGGGCCGAAGATTCTTGGTAAGATCGAGCTTCCTGTAGACAGCGATACCCGTCCGAAACGGGATGAAAAGCGGAAGCGGAAACGTATCCCCATTGAGAAGAAGGAAGTAAAGGCCGATCCGGATCAGCGCAGGCCACACGGAGGCCAGCAAAACCAGGCCGGCCGGAGTGGCGGACATCAGCATGGCGGCGGCGGACATCATGGAAAAGGCAACTTCAGGGACCGGCACCGCCCGCATCGCGAGGAAAAACAGATCGACGAAAAGGAGATCCAGGAAAAGATCCGGGAAACCCAGGCCAAGCTCAGTGGCGGCAGTGGCAACAAGCAAAAAAGCATGCGTGCCAAGGCAAGAAGGGATAAGCGCAATGAAGCAGCCGAAGCGATGGAGGATGAGGGTGTAGATAAAACATTAAGAGTAACGGAATTCATCAGCGTGAGCGAGCTCGCCAGTCTGATGGATGTAAGCTTCGCAGATGTGATCAGTAAATGTATGAGCCTGGGGATCATGGTATCCATCAACCAGCGCCTGGATGCAGAAGTGATCGAACTGGTTGCGAGTGAGTTCGGGTATGATGTATCCTTTATTGATATGGAGCAGCAGATGGAAATGGAGGAAGAGGCCGAAGAGGAAGACGATGACGCAGAACTGGTTCCAAGAAGCCCGATCGTGACCATCATGGGACACGTAGACCATGGTAAAACCTCGCTGCTGGACTATATCCGGAATGCCAACGTGGTAGCCGGGGAGGCCGGGGGCATTACCCAGCACATTGGTGCCTACCGTGTAAAAGTGGCTGATGGAAAGGAGATCACTTTCCTGGATACCCCGGGTCACGAGGCTTTTACGGCCATGCGTGCAAGAGGTGCCAAGGTTACGGATATAGCCGTCATCGTGGTGGCTGCTGACGACGCGGTGATGCCGCAAACCAGGGAGGCGATCAGCCACGCGCAGGCGGCCGGCGTACCCATGATATTTGCAGTGAATAAAATTGATAAGGACGGTGCCAACCCCCAGAAAATTTATGAGCAGTTATCGCAAATGAATATCCTGGTAGAAGAATGGGGCGGTAAATTCCAAAGCCAGGAACTGAGCGCCAAGCAGGGACTGAATGTAGATAAGCTGCTGGAAAAAATATTACTGGAAGCAGAGCTGCTGGATCTGAAAGCAAATCCCGGCAGGGAGGCTACCGGTACCATCATCGAAGCTACCCTGGATAAAGGCCGGGGATATGTGGCCACGCTCCTGGTGGAAAATGGTACTCTGAAGCCCGGGGATGTGATCGTGAGCGGACAATATTTTGGCCGGGTTAAAGCCATGTTTAATGAGCGGAACAAACGCGAAGAGGCCGCCGGCCCTTCTGCACCGGCAGTGGTGCTGGGCCTGAACGGTGCTCCGCAGGCAGGTGAGAAGTTTAAAGTTTATGAAGAGGAAGCAGAAGCCAAAAGCATTGCCAACCGCCGCTCCCAGATCCTGCGTGAGCAGGGCATGCGTACCAAGAAGCATATTACCCTGGATGAGATTGGCCGACGCCTGGCATTGGGTAACTTTAAAGAACTGAATGTGATCATTAAAGGGGATGTGGACGGCTCCGTTGAGGCGCTGAGCGACTCTTTACAGAAGCTTTCTACTGAGGAGATCCTGGTAAGTGTGATCCACAAAGGGGTGGGACAGATCAATGAAAGCGATATCGTACTGGCAGAAGCTTCTGATGCCATTGTGATCGCGTTCAATGTCCGTCCGTCGCAACAGGCTTCGCAGCTGGCTAATAATGCCGGCATCGAGATCAAAATGTACTCTATTATTTATACGGCGATCGATGAAGTGAAGAGCGCAATGGAAGGGATGCTGGAGCCTACCATGAAGGAAAAGATCGTTGGTAATGTGGAGATCCGGGAAGTATTCAAGTTTGATAAAGCCGTGGTGGCAGGATGTCTGGTACTGGATGGCCGTATCAAGCGCGATAACAAGGTGCGCCTGATCCGTGATGGTATTGTGATTTACCCGACAGGAGAAAACGCGGTGGCTGAACTGGGCTCGCTCAAACGGTTTAAGGACGATGCCAAGGAAGTTTTAACCGGAATGGAGTGCGGTCTGACCATTAAAAACTACAATGACATTAGGATAGGAGATGTGGTAGAAGCGTATGAACTGGAGGAAGTAAAACGGACTTTGTAACCCGCTCCGGCATCAGAAATTACAGATCAGAACATCAGTCGGAACAGCCGGCTGGTGTTTTTCGTTGAAACGGGCAACAAACTTTTGTTAAATACAGTGCTGTTTGGAGGAGGAAATCCCCGGCAGAATTATTTTTGAATTATGTTTATTATGAATAGAAGAACAGGTCTTTTTTCAATAAAAGGGATGCTGACTGCTTTGGCGCTATTGCTTTCTGCTGCTGTTATGGCCCAGGGCCGGTCCAGCAAAGAGGTAGTTGATAAAATTATTGGAGTGGTCGGCGACCGGATCATCCTGTATTCCGATATTCAGAATGCGATCAAAGATGCAGCACGTTATGGTGAAAAGCTGCCCCCCAATGCCAACTGTATGATTTTTGAGCAGGCCCTGCTTTCGAAGATCCTGGCCCTGCAGGCAGAGCGCGATTCAATCCCCCTTACTGATGAGGAAGTGGAGGCGCAAATGGATGTTAAAGTGCGCAACCTGATTATGCAATATGGAAGTCAGGCGGAAGTAGAAACGCTTGCAGGGAAAACGATTTACCAGCTGAAAGATGACCAGCGGCCGTTGATCCGTGAGAATATGCTTGCAGAAGCAATGCGGAAAAAAGTAGTGAGCGGTGTGCATATCACACCTACTGAGGTAAAGGCTTTTTTTGAAAAAGTACCTGTGGACAGTTTGCCCTTCCTGGAATCCGAGCTGGAAGTTGGACAGATCTCTATCCTGCCGTCGGCATCCAAGGATGTGGACGAGTACATCTACAACGAAATGCTGAACTATAAAAAACAGATCGAATCCGGTACTACCACCTTTGAGGCGCTGGCCAAGCGGGTTTCCGAGGACCCGGGCAGCCGTGAGCGTGGAGGCTCTTATGAGATCAACCGTTCTGATAAATCGACCTGGGACCCGGTATTCCTCTCTACGGCATTCCGGTTAAAGGCCGGTGAAATCTCGCAGCCGGTAAAGTCCAACCGTTTTGGCTATTTTCTGATCCAGCAGGTAAGCCGTCGTGGCGATAATGCCCAGATCAAGATGATTCTGCGGGTGCCCCCCGTTACGGACAATGAGTTAAAAGAGGCGCATGGCCGGCTGGACTCCGTACGTGCAGAGATCGAATCGAACAAGATCAGTTTTAAAGATGCGGCGTACAAATACAGCGATGATGAGAATGTGAAAAATTATGGTCCCTATGTTTTAGACAGGGATGGGTCAACCTATGTAAATATTGATGCGCTGGACCGGGATATGGTAAATACGATCAAGGACATGAAGGTGGGCGATCTGTCGCAACCGGTAAACTTCACCAATGATCAGGGTAAAAAAGGAGTAAGACTGGTATACCTGAAGTCCCGTTCGGAGCCGCACCGGTTAAACCTGAATGACGACTATGTTAAGATCGCAGATATGGCCCTGAACCAGAAAAGAAATGAAGAACTGGACAAATGGCTTGAAAAAAAGATTCCCACTTTTTATATACTGATCGATAAACAGCAGGCGGACAGCTGTCCCAGTCTTTCAAAATATCAGACAACAGAGAACCGGGGTTTTTAACAGCGGCTACCGGTTAACCAAACCGGTTTTTCAGCAGGGCGCAGGGTGGAGCTTTTGCCGTGAATGATCGCCGTATGGCCAAGTTTGCCGGTAGGATATTGTTTGCCCAGTCGGTATAATTTAGTATTTTGCAGGTGCATGATAGTAAGCAATCGTCCGTTTCTGTATTCGCCTGTTGTTTCCGGCTCCGGTGAGCATCATAAGATCATTATACTTACAGCACCCTCAGGGGCCGGCAAAACCTCCATTACCCATCATTTGTTGAAAAAGATCCCCCAGCTATCTTTTTCCATTTCTGCGGCCACAAGGGAGGCCCGGGCAGGAGAAGTGGATGGAAAAGACTATTATTTCATCACGGAGGAAGCGTTTACGGAAAAGATCAAGGCCAGCGAATTTGTAGAGTGGGAGATGGTTTATGAAGGCAAATACTATGGCACACTGAAGAGTGAATTGCAGCGGCTCTGGAAGCAGAACAGGTACCCGCTGCTGGATATTGATGTAAAAGGAGCCATTCATGTTCAGCAACAGTATCCCAAAGAGAGCCTTTCTGTCTTTATAGAACCTCCCTCTGTAAAAGAACTGCGAAGACGCCTGATTTCCAGGGGCAGTGAAAGTGAAGAATCCCTGCAGACCCGTTTAAACAAAGCGGAGTATGAGTTATCGTTCATCAGCCGGTTTAATAAAGTGGTGGTGAACGACGATCTTGAGGAAGCCTGTGCGGAAACGGAGGCCCTGGTGCGGAAATTCCTGAATATACCCGCCTGAACAAAAGCATTTCATGTAGCATTTTATATATCTTTATCTTATGGAATGGCAGCTATTAATGTGGATCGTTTCTTTGCTGTTCATGATCTTCTTTGCCGGTGTGGAAATGGCTTTCTTTGGCGCCAGCAGGCTGAACATTGAGCTGAAAAGAAAACAAGGCACTTTAACCGGACGGTTGCTGGGTAAATTTGTAGATACACCGGCAATTTTCTGGGGAACTACTGTTATAGGGTATATTACGGCCCTTACCATTTTTGTATTGCAGACCAGCGAAGTGCTCATCCCGTTCTGGCAGAAGAGCGGCATCAATTCCAGAACCGCCCAGATCCTGCTGGAAATCGCTTTTAACACCCTCATTATCCTGATATTTGTCGAATTCATACCCAGGGCGGTGTTCCGGGCCAACAGCAATACCCTGCTGAGCCGCCTGGCAATGATCATCAATTTCTTCTTATGGCTGTTATATCCCATTACAGCCGCTTTATTCCGGTTGTCCAACTGGATATTGAAATATGTATTCAATGTGCGCCTGGATAAAGGAAAATCCCCTTTTGCCCGTAATGACCTGCAATTTATGTTTCGCGACAGCCGCACCACCCTGCGGGAGGAAACCAGCACCCATCTCCTGGAAAATGCGCAGGAGCTGGCCAATATTAAAATAAGGCAGAGCATGGTGCCCCGGAAGGAGATCATTGCGGTTGAGGTGAACGCGCCGGTAGAAACGCTGATCCAGAAATTTATTGAAACCAAGAGGAGCCGGATCATTATTTATGAATCGAACATCGACAATATCCTCGGCTTTGCCCATGAGCTGGATCTTTTTAAAAAGCCGGCCGATATTGAATCGATCCTGATCCCCATTATTGCCGTTCCGGAAAGCATGACGGCGGTGGGGCTGATCAATAAATTCAGCAAGGAGTCCAAAAGCATTGCCTGGGTAGTGGATGAGTTTGGGGGTACGGCAGGGATCATCACAATGGAAGACGTGCTGGAGGAGCTGTTTGGCGAAATATGGGATGAGTACGATACCCAGCTTTTTGTGGAAAAGCGGATATCGGAAGATGAATATATCTTTTCCGGAAGGATGGAGTTGGATTACCTGGAAAAAAAGTATGATTTTGAATTTGAGGATAAGGAAGATTCGGAAACATTATCGGGGTATATTATTAATTTTTACGAAACGATTCCTGCACAGAAAGAAAGGATTATTATCGGTGATTTTGAATTTGACGTTCTGGGAGTAAACGATACCCGGATCGAGATGGTCAAAATGAAAAAATTAAAATAGATTTATTAAAAGCCTGACTTTTGCGCATTTTATACGCATCTTTGTCCTCCATTTTTAATATACAATGGCTTTACTGGATTTTTTAAAGAAAAGGAGTGGTGGCGAGGATGAGATGTCCTTTATAGATCACCTGGAAGTTTTAAGGTGGCATTTGATACGCAGCGTGTTAGCCGTAGTGGTTTGCGCGATCCTTGTATTTATGTTCTCCAACTTTTTTGTAGAGGATATTATTTTCGGGCCAACCCGTGGCGATTTTATTTCGGTAAAATGGCTTTGTAAAATTGGTCAGACGGTGGGTATTGGAGATGGTCTTTGTTTTAAGACCGAACCCAAATTCCAGGAAACAACCATGACAGGGCAGTTCATCGCATCGTTTACCGTGGCTTTTGTGGGAGGGTTTATACTGGCGTTCCCGTATATCTTTTGGGAGATCTGGCGCTTTGTTAAGCCGGCTTTGTCGGATAAAGAGGTAAAAGGAACACGGGGTATTATTCTCTGGGTTTCCATCCTGTTTTTCCTGGGGGTCGCATTCGGCTATTTTATCCTTACCCCGCTGATGGTGAACTTCTATTTTAACTATAAGCTGAGCGAGCAGATCCAGATCATTCCTACATTTTCGGACTACCTGGAAAACGTGATCTATACCACCGTGGGGATTGGGGTACTGTTCCAGTTACCATTATTGGTATTGTTGCTGGCCAAAGCCGGCATTCTTACCGGAACCGTGCTGAAAAAATACCGGAGGCATGCATTTGTAGTGATCCTTATTGCCGCAGCTATCATTACACCCACCACCGATCCGTTTAGCCTGGCGGTAGTGACCGCGCCATTGTACATCCTTTTTGAGATCAGCGTGGCGCTGGCATCAAAAATTGAGCGGAAACGATTATTAGAGAACCCACAGGAGTGGAGTTAAAAATATCGGTTATGGAAACAACATTTGATCTTACAAAACCTGTGGCCATTGGCAGTGATCATGCGGGTTTTGAATATAAACAATATGTCATTTCCTTCCTGGAAGGAAAGGGATTAACGTTTAAGGATTTTGGCGCGTATTCTTCAGAATCGGCCGATTACCCGGATTTTGCACATCCCGTGGCCTCGGCTGTTGAAAGCGGGGACTACGCTTTTGGCATCTTGCTTTGCGGCAGCGGAAACGGTGTTGCCATTACGGCGAACAAACACCAGGGCGTGCGGGCTGCACTTTGCTGGGATAAAGAAATTGCCGAACTGGCCCGCAGGCATAATTGTGCCAATATACTGTGCATACCAGCCCGCTTTATTCCGGAGGATGTTGCAGAAGTGATGGTAGAAGCCTTTATTTCCACGGAGTTTGAAGGCGGCCGTCATGAAAACAGGGTAGTCAAGATCAGCTGCGGGTAAGGCGCCGCACTGCAAATACAGAACATGCGAAAAATGATGAAACCTCTTTTTGTCCTGGTGGCCGTTTGCGCGGTGACCATTGCAGCAGCTCAGAAAAAGGCAGACCCCGGGGTCTTTGCCCGTACTATTACCACCGCCGATCTGAAGGCGCACCTCAGCGTAATTGCCAGTGCAGAAATGGAAGGAAGGGATACGCCTTCACCCGGCCTGGAAAAGGCGGCGGAGTATATTACCGCGCATTTTAAGAAGCTGGGATTGCAGCCCGGCAATAACGGAAGTTACCGGCAAACCTTCGGGTTATCAAAAGACTCGCTGGCCAAGCTGGATCTTTCTGTGAACGGGATACATTTTGAGGCATTTAAAGATGTGGCGCCCATGTGGGTAAACGGGGAAAAGGTCCTCCTGGATTATAAGGAATATGCTTTTGCAGGATATGGGATTGTAGATGCAGGCCGGGATGATTATGACGGTATGGATGTTAAAGGCAAACTGGTGGTAATTATCGGAGGTAGCCCGGAGGGATTTACACCATCAAAAGAAGGCCGGCTGGCTTCTACCGCCACTGCGATAAAAGTAAAAAACGCCCTGCAAAAGGGAGCGGCAGCTATCCTGGTTGCTACAGAGCAGATCCCTCCCCGCTCCAAAAGTCCGGTTGTATACCGGCCAGACTGGGAAAAAAATACCCCGGGCCAGGCCCCCCCTGTTTTTTATATAAGTGCCAACGTTGTTGAAAAAGTAAGCGGACATAGCTATGCGGAGGTAAAAGCAGCCCTGGATAATGGCCAAGCCAAACCGGGGATCAGTGAGGCAGCACTTACATTAGATTACCGGTTGCAGCGGGACCGGGCTACGGCTTCTAATGTACTGGGGGTAATTGAGGGTACTGATAAAAAAGATGAATACCTGTTCATTACCGCGCATTATGACCATGTTGGTAAAGATGCAGCGGGAAATATTTATTACGGGGCGGATGATGATGGCTCCGGGACCGTGAGCGTTCTGGAAATGGCGGAGGCATTTGCCCGGGCAAAAAAAGCAGGTAAAGGCCCCCGCAGAACCATCGTATTTATGACGGTAAGCGGTGAGGAAAAGGGACTGTGGGGCTCGGAATATTATTCGGACAATCCGGTTTTTCCGCTGGATAAAACCACGGCAGACCTGAATATTGATATGATCGGCCGTGTTGATACGGAAAGAATGAGCGCCGATACCCTGAATTATGTTTATGTGATCGGTCATGACAAACTAAGCACCGATCTTCCGGTGATCAATGAAGGCATGAATAATAAATACACGAAACTGGTGCTGGATTACAAGTTTGATGACCCGAATGATAAAGAGCAGATCTATTACCGCAGCGATCATTTCAATTTTGCCCGGAAAGGGGTACCGATCCTCTTTTTTTACGACGGGATGCTAAAGGCCGATTATCATAAGCCTACTGATACCATTGAAAAGATCAACTTTGCGCTGATGGCCAAAAGGGCGCAGATGATCTTTTATACGGCCTGGGAAATGGCCAACCGGGACCAGATGCTGAAAAGAGATCTGAAGTTGCCGGAGCAGGCACGGTAGGAGGAAGCAGTAAGCGTTCAGCTATCAGTCTTCAGTACCCTTTAAACAATATTCAACCACATTCAACAATGTCCCACCACGTTAAACCAAGAACCCTCCTGTGATCTTTGAGGGGTAAAAACGGATCTAACGTGAAACCTTGAACCTGAAACTTTAAACAAATATAGGAGCCATCAGAGTTTCAATTCTGCCTCACCCCGGACCCCGGACATTTGGGGCGGAACGGAAACGCTATTTTGAAGCAAACAGCAGCTCGCAGGGTTTTAACCCGGTAAGGCGCTTAAACGCTGTGCTGAAATGTGAAATGGAGGAGTAACCCAGCATCATTGAAACATCCGTTACACTGAGACCTTTTTCATAAAGCAGGTATTTGGCATGCTCCATCCGCTGGGTCTGGTAAAAGTCAAAAATAGTGGTACCGTACATTTCCTTGAAGCCTTTTTTAAGATAGCATTCGTTCATGGCCACCTTCCGGCTCAGCTCCTTAATGGTGATCGGCTCACCAATATGCCTGATCAGGATCTCCCGGGCCTGCGCTACCTTTTCCTTGTCTGCCTCATTAGACAGGAACCTGCAGCTGATCACTTCCAGTTGCTTTTCCTCAACCATTGAATCCATGGTCAGCAATAATAACATCTGCAGCTGGGCATTTACATAAATGTTTTCCAGGGTGCCATTATAGCTGTGTTCCAGCAAACCTTCAATAACGGTTTTGGTTTTGCAGCATAAGGGCAGCGTTCGGGTAAAGGAAACCTTATGTTTGAATTTTAACAGGGAATCGCTGAAACTATTGGCCGTTCTTGTTTTTATGAACTGCGACAGGTGTGCCGGCATAAACTGCACATTCAGCACATCGATGCTTGCGGTGCTGTCCCCGCAGTCTTTGGGCCGGCCAGCGGTACATTTACTGCAATTTTCCCGGGAGCAATACATATTCCCCGCAATGCAGAACTTCAGTTTCAGGTTATTTTCTTTTGGTTTCTGGCTGTTATACTCGTACACCAGCATTCCCATATCTTCTGTTAAAATATTTACAGACCGGCTGTATCGCCTGATCTCATACTGTACGGCCCCCGGTATCTGCTGTACCCGGTGGGCCCTTAGTTCCAGTGAGGAAGGATGATCCAAGTCCTTGAAACTTAATTGTATAATGTCTTCTGTAGTATTCATGATACGGCGGCAAAGTTACTCCCAATCTGTAATAAAGTCAACAAAACAATGTCAATTGTTGGTAATAATCCCTGATTTGCAGTTCATTATTAAAAAAATTAATTACAATTTAATCATCGAATGTCTAAATTTGCGCCATTATTTAATATTGGTTGACCCGTAAGTACATGATCCATTTTAACTCATATATACATCCGGACGCTAAAGTGGCGCGGAATGTAAAAATAGACCCGTTTACTGTGATCCATCAGGATGTGGAAATTGGTGAAGGTACTTGGATCGGCTCCAACGTAACCATACTGGAGGGCACCCGTATCGGAAAGAACTGTAAAATCTTTCCGGGAACCGTGATCGGCTCGGAGCCCCAGGATAAAAAGTTTGACGGGGAAAAAACAATCGTGGAGATCGGTGATGACTGTGTTATCCGCGAGTTTGTGACCATTCACCGCGGAACCCGCGACCGTTGGAAAACGGTAGTAGGCAAGGGATGCTGGATCCTGGCATACAGCCATATCGGGCATGACTGCGTTATTGGCGATTATTGTACGTTAAGCAACAGTACGCAGATAGCCGGGCATGTGGTATTGGGCAGCCATGTGGGGTTTGGGGGTGTATGTGCCGTGCACCAGTTTGTAAAAGTTGGGTCTTATGCGTTTATCAGCGGCGGATCGCTGGTAAGCAAAGACGTTCCGCCTTATATTAAAGCGGCCCGGCAGCCGTTGAGCTATGCGGGTATCAATTCGGTAGGACTTAAGCGGAACGGCTACTCTGTTGAAAAGGTCAATCATATACTGGATATATACCGGGTTATTTATAACCGGGGACTGAATGTGACCCAGGCGGTACAGCTCCTGGAAGAAGAATTTCCGGTTACGGATGAGCGGGACGAGATCCTCACATTTGTTCAGGAAAGCACAAGGGGCATTATCAAACGATACACCAAAGGAAATGGCGATGACGATAGCCTTGAATAAGGCTGGGAAACGGTTCAACCGCGATTGGATCTTCCGGAACCTCTCCGGCCGGTTTGAATCCGGGAACAGTTATGCCATTATCGGGGCCAACGGCTCCGGAAAAAGCACTTTTTTACAGGTCATAGCCGGCGCCCTCCATTTGAACGAGGGCAATTGCACCTGGACTGCCGGAAATCCTGTTCCATCAGAAAAGATCTACCGCTACGTGGCATGCTGCGCTCCTTATCTTGAGTTGATAGAAGAGATGACCCTCCTGGAATTGCTCGGGTTTCACCAGCAGTTCAAGCCGTTTATGGCGGGTATCACGCCCAAAAAGATCGTGGAAGAGCTGGGCATGCAGGCTGCGGCGCATAAACGCATCCAGCAATTTTCCAGCGGTATGAAACAGCGGGCCAAGCTGGCGCAATGCATCTATTCCGATACGCCTATTGTATTATTAGACGAACCCTGTACCAACCTGGACCGGCAGGGCATCGACCTTTACTATACGTTGATCGATCAATATTGTAAGGACCGGCTCGTACTGGTAGGCAGTAACGACGAGGTGGAATATAAATTCTGCCGGCAGCAGCTCAGTATGATGGATTACAAGGTATTTTAATTTTTTGTCCGGACTTCAGTACTGCTGTCAGCAATGGTTGTGTCACTCACTGCATCGTTCGGTACAGATCCGGCAGTTTCATTTCTTGTGATGTAAAGCGTTAACGCTGCAAACCAGATTTTTGGCGCTGCTGCCTTCTCTTTTCAAAAAGCAGGGAATCGTTTCGCCGCTCTTCAGGAGTATTGGCATAAGCAAACTTCCCCAGGTAAATGGTCTTTTGCCCGATGCCGCGGGATTGATCCCGGTAAAAACTTTTGTCGTCTTTAAAAGTGATCATGCCCCATTGTTTACGGATCTCCCGGAGTACTTTTTTTTCATCCTTTGGGCGGTAATAGTAAACCAGCAGGATCCGCCCCAGGTCATCTTTTTGGAGGAATAACAGTTTTGCCCGGCTATATACGGACCGGTACGGGGTGGAGGGATTGGGGTTTTTGTTAAAGATATATCCCCGGTTTGCATTTATTTTTCTTAATTCCGGGATAGCAACAGGCGTACAGGCAAACCCGGGGTCGGCATTGCTGCGCGCCATGCTGTCGAACCGGTTGTTCATATTCCGGACCCATACAGCGGGCTCATAATTGGGGGAACGCATAAATGCCGGTGGCGCCGCAAACCAGCTGGTGCTGAAAACCACCATCACGATATCGTCTTTTACAAAGGCGGCTTCCTCAAAATTGCCGAGCCCCCAATAACCGGATCTCCCCTTGGGAATCTGCCTATATTGTGCCGGCGGTTTAAAAATGGCATTCACCATGGCAACCTGCTCCTGTGCACCTTTTAATTGCTTGGCCAGGCTATCGGCAGGCTGGGCAAACAGACTGCCGGTAAGGGCAAGAGTAAAAATGAGCAAGGCACCAATGGGTTTGTTCATGAATATCTTTTCCGTTAAGACGCTAAATTTTTTCAAAATCCATAAAAATAATATGCGGGTTTGCAAATCGTGCACATTATGCGAGACTTAAATTTTGCTAATGGCCGATTTCAGTATTGCTGGCAGCAACGGCGGTGTCTCCCAGCCCCGCGCTTGGAGGGTAGTTGGCCGCTTAGTCTGCCCTGTCCGGAACGTTAATGATAACCGGATTGAAAAAATCAACCTAAATTTGTATCTGGATAGATGCGATCTGTAGGTCCTTTATAGAGAAAACTTAAAGTGCTGAAAGCCAAAACAAAATTCTGTTTAGAATTCAGGATGCGAGCCATATCTCTGGTCATATTTTTTATCGAATGCTCCTTTTTTTCAATGGGACAGGATCTTCCTGTCTCCGATTGGGTAAAGCGGTTGAACGATAACAGCAAATCGCAGGTTATTAAACACTACTCCGTTTACTACGATATCACGAAGATCGATTCTGCTTCAAGGGTCAAAGCTGCCTTCGAAATAGAGAAAGCATGCGCTACAGGAAACAAACGGTTAAGGCTTATGGGCCGGTCGGTAAAAGCAAAATTGCTCTTTTATTACCTTAAAGAAGGCGATTCGCTGTACGCAGCACAGATGAAAACATGCCTGAATGAGGCTGTTGAAATGGAGGATCCCTATTTGCAGGCAGAATTTGGCCGGTGGTATGCAGAAATGTTGAATTCGATGAACCAAACAGCACTTGCGGTTCAATATGCAACCACCTCATTACAGTTGCATCATTACCTGGGGTTGGAAAACTTTGCAGCCGTAAGTATCTTTTACATGTGGGTGGGGGAAGCCCTGCTTGTAGACGGTTATCCCCGGGATGCGATCGACTACCTGCGTACCGGCCTGAAGCTCGCGGACACGCTGGTAAAGCCGTTCCGTTTTATGTACACGTATAATAATATTGGGCTGGCTTACCGCGAACTGCAAAAACATGATTCGGCGCTTTTCTATTTCGAAAAGCTCCAAAAATATTGCGCTGAAATTAAAAAACCCGTTTGGCAGGAAATTGCCTATAAGAACCGGCTGCCCTCCTTTGTAGCATTGGGTATGCTGGACAGCGCAAAAGCGGTTGACGCCCGTCTTTTTGAAATTGCCAGGCACAGCAAGGAACCGGAAGATTCATTGATCGCCTATGAGATGATGGGGAAAATTGCCATCAGGGAAAAAAAAATTCAAAAAGCGATCCCTGCCCTGCTGAAAAGCGCCGTGCTGAACAATGGAAGGTATCCGGAATTATTGAACCGGGTAAACGGATCGTTAGCCATCTGTTATGAAAACCTTGGGCAGCCCGGAAAAGCATACCCGTATTCAAAACTTGTGCGCAATTATAATGACAGTGTGAGCCGTGCCCGCGAAGTGCGTACCAACCGCTACGTTTTTATAAAAGCAGCCTATGAAAAAGAGCAGCTGGCATTAAAAGAAATGACGGAAGAAAAACGCCAGGCCATCAATAAAAGAAACAGGGGTATTGCGTTGCTTGTTTTTATAGCAGCCATCGCAGCCTGGTGGCTGAACCGGAGCCGGAAAAAAGCAGAAAAACGGCAACAGCAGGCAGCCGGGGCACTGGAATCGTTTAAAGAAGAAATCATAAAAAAGAACAGCCGGATCGAAGAACTGCAGGCAAGCATTGAGCAGCAGCAACATAAGCTATATGATGCACAAACCATCGAAGAACTGAGCCACCAGATGATATTGACCGAAAATGACTGGCAGCATTTCAAATCGCTTTTTGAAAAAACATACCCGGCATTTTTCAAACTGCTCCGCGATAAAGCACCCGGCATTACCGAGGCCGAACAACGGATGGCGGCGCTGCTAAAGATCCGGCTCAATACAAAGCAGATAGCCGCCATGCAAGGTATCGGTGCAGACAGTGTGCACAAAACCCGCCACCGCCTGCGCCAGCGCTTTGGCACGGCCACTACAAGCGAGCTGGAAACGCTTATTGCCGCGATCTAGATCACCAATCAAAAATCCTGATAGTTCCATGTTCAACCCTTCAGTAGTTAGGAAGGGGTGAAACGCATTGCCTCCACTCATCAGGTATAAAAACGGATCTGAACCTCAAACCTGAAACCCCTGTCTCCACCAATGGTTAGTGAGCAGTGAAATGGCTCGCTCTAAACCAGGACGCGCTCAGCATGCATGAGAACGAAAAACATCAGATCATAAACGAAAAACAAACACAGGAGCCTTCCAATCCCTTTGACAGGATTTTGACAGGTAACTGACAGGCAATTGCCAGCCAAAAAACTTGCAAACCGGATCACTCCGGGCGTAAATTAGGTGAAACGTATCATGCACTTTGTTAAAAAATACAGCAACCTGATCATTATACTGCTGCTCATACTGGTATTGATCCTGCTGCTGATCATTTTTACAGATATACACGTGGCAAAAATTAACCGGGCAATAAAGCAGACCTCTGTTATAACTAAGGTGAAAATCCCCTTCAGCAACTTTAAAACTTTTAAACAATAACGATTATGCGAAAGATTTTATTACCCTTACTGGCTGTTGTACTGGTAGCGGCGTGCAAAAAGGAAACCACCAGCACCCCGGTACAGGAAGAATCTTATACGGCTCTTGCAAAAGGAAAACCTGCTGCCAATAAGATCAACATCTGTCATTATGATGCTAAAAAAGATACGTGGAGTATGATCAGTATCAATCGTTCGCTATGGGAGCGGCACGAGGTACATGGCGATATAAGGCTGGATGACCCCGATCTTGATGGCTACGTACCCACCAATAGTTGCGGATTTGGGCGGATGGGCGACTGCAATGATCATGATGCCGCTATTCATCCCCTGGCCACAGAAATACCCGGCAATGGTATGGACGAAAACTGCAATGGCATGGCTGATGATCTGCTATCGGTAGGCGACAGTTACCAGGGTGGCAGGATTGGTTATATTTTACAAGCCGGCGACCCCGGTTATGAAGCCGGCCAAACACATGGTTTGATTATCGCCCCTGCTGGCGGACAGGCTGAATGGGGCTGTTATCAAACAGCTCTTAGCGGCGCCGGCGGCACGGCTATTGGCACTGGCAGGCAAAATACCGAAGATATTGTGCAGGGTTGCCCCACACCGGGCATAGCTGCAAGGCTTTGTGCCGAGCTTGTTGTAGACGGCTACGACGACTGGTACCTGCCAAGCATGTATGAAATGGGGAAAGTGTATGCAAATGGGGGCATTCTTGGCCTGCCTGAGACGTTCTACTGGACTTCAACCCAAAACGATTACCTATCGGCCGGATACACGAATGTGACGATTGGAGTCTATGGGTACACCTCAAAAAATCAAAGCCTTTCTTTTCGAGCCGTGCGGTCATTTTAACTTACAATATAAAAATAAATAACCCGGATGAGAATATTTCTTTCAATTGCATTGCTGCTGGGTACAGCAGGGGTTTTTGGGCAAACCACTCACTATGTAGCCGTCGATGGCGCAGGAATAGGAACTTCCTGGAACGATGCCTCCGGTAATTTGCAAGGCATGATTGATGCTGCGGTTACCGGGGACCAGGTTTGGGTAAAAGCAGGTACCTACAAGCTCTTCGCCTCTATTCAAATGAAAGAAGGCGTAAAAATATACGGCAGCTTTACCGGCACGGGAACCGAAAGGCCTGCCATAAACCCCCTAAACGGCATAAACCCCACTACCATTTTAGACGGACAAAGTACCCTAACAGTAATCACCAACAATAACAACGGCCTTACAGCGGCGGCGCTATTAGATGGCTTTACGATTACCAACGGCAAGGCAACCAGTTTCGGCGGCGGCATCAGTAACATCTCATCCTCGCCCACCATCAGTAATTGCATTTTTTCGGGCAATACAGCCGGCAATTCCGGCGGTGGCATCAGCAACGATCATTCCTCGCCCGGCATCAGCAATTGTACCTTTTCGGGCAATACGGCCAGCTCCGTTGGCGGCGGCATAGACAACTTCTCCTCCTCGCCTACCATCAGTAATTGTGCCTTTTGGGGCAATACAGCCAACTATTACGGCGGTGGTATCAGCAACACTTCCTCCTCGCCCGCCATCAGCAATTGTATCTTTTCGGGCAATAAAGTCAGGTCCTATGGCGGTGGTATCTACAACTACTCCGGCTCCTCGTCCACCGTCAGCAATTGTACCTTTTCGGGCAATGCAGCCAGCTCCGGCGGCGGCATCAGCAACACCGCCTATTCCACGCTCACCCTACGTAACAGCATTATTTTGGGTAATAATACCGGTGTTTATAACGCCAACTCCACCACAACTATTACGTACAGCCTGGTGCAGGGGAGGGCTGCCGATGCCGGCAATCATAACTTAGATGGCAGCAGCATTACCGCGGCCGACGTATTTGCAGGGCCCGTGGGTGCCGATATGGCGCCTACCACAACAGGCGATTATCGTCTAAAAGCAGGAAGCATCGCAATAAACGCGGGAAATAATGGTAATGTACCGGGTAATAGTACAGATATAACCGGCGGTCCACGCATAGTGGGCGATGCTGTCGATTTGGGCGCTTATGAATATACGACCGTATTGCCTGTAAATTTTTCGCAGGTTTTTGCCTATACCCAAAATAACAGCTTATATATTAACTGGCGTACGGCAACCGAAACGAACAACGATCATTTTGACATAGAAGTTGCTACCGATGGCCGTTCGTTTTATAAAATAGGCACCGTTCTTTCTAAAGCCACTGAGGGCAATAGCGCCATAGAAATAGACTATGCGTTTTCGGCGAGCGCCGCATCCTTATTGGCTGCACCCGCCGTATTGCTATTGGTATTGGCCGGATTTAAAAAACACCGCAATAAATTGGCGATAGCGCTCACACTGGCCGGCCTGCTACTGGTTATTGGCTGCGCAAAAAACGATGCGGCTATAGATGCCGATGCAAAGGCACTATTTATAAGGATAAGACAGGTAGATAAAGACGGCAAATTTGAATACAGTAAAATAGTAAGAGCGGTAACGGAGTAATGGCCATTGCGATAGGATCGATACACCGTATAAAAAGACAATCAAAGGTTCTTAAATTATATATACAGATGAGTACCTGTAAATTCATATTTTGCCTGTTGCTATTGTTAAGGGTTTCAACACCAAATGCGCAGGTCATTCGATATGTGAGATATGATGGAAGCGGCAATGGCGGCACCTGGGGTAGTGCCTCTAACGATTTACAGCTGATGATTAACAACTCCGTTCCCGGCGATCAGGTTTGGGTTGCAACCGGTACCTATCTCCCTGTACGACCCGCCTATGATTTAACCATTACAGATCCTAAAAACCGGAATAACGCCTTTGTAATGAAAGCGGGCGTTAAAATTTATGGTGGATTTAAGGGTATTGAAAGTTCATTGAGCGAACGCAAATTTGCAGACTATGTAACCACCCTGAGCGGCGATTTTAATGGAAATGACCAGATAAGCGGTAGCGGCATCACGTTAAGTATAAAAAATAACGGAGAGAACGCCTTCCACGTCATTATCGCTACCAGAGATAACGGGTCTGTTGGCACGCTCGATGGCTTTACCATTAATGGAGGGAACGCAAATTTAGAAGACAATTACATTCCTGTTAACGGGCAAATGATACCTACATTTGATGGCGGAGGGTTATACAATTACTTCTCCTCCCTGACGGTAGTCAACTGCCGTTTTACCGGCAATACGGCAACCAGTGCTGGTGGCATATACAACTACTCATCGTCCTCCGCAATAACGAACTGCAGCTTTTTAGCAAATCATAGTACGAAGACCTTTGGCGGTGGCATATATAACAACCGCTCCTCACCGGCAGTAACCAACTGTAGTTTTTCAAATAATAATGCTGCTTACGGTGGAGGAATGTACAATAACAACTACTCCGCACCGGTCGTAGCACGCTGCAGTTTTGTAGGTAATTATGCAGACTTCGGCGGAGGGGTATTGAACGATGAGGGTTCCTTCCCCACTGTAACCGGCTGTAACTTTGCAAACAACAATGCGGCAACAAATGGCGGAGGGATGTTCATCTACTACTCCTCTTCTTCAACGGTAACCAACTGCAGCTTCGCAGGCAATACGGCAACGGACGGCGGAGGAATGTACAACTACACTTCCAATGCGGCGGTAACCAACTGTAGTTTTTCAGGCAATCATGCAACTGATGGCGCAGGAATGTATAACTACTCATCTTCTCCGACGGTAACCAACTGCAGCCTTGCAGGCAATACGGCGGGTACCGGAGGCGGAATGCTCAACTCCTCATCGTTTCCAATAATAACCAACTGCATTATTTGGGGAAACACAGGCGGTTCCTTTTACAACGATAATGGCAGTAGCCCAACTGTTGCCTATAGCGATGTACGAGGGTTAACGCCTCTTGAGAACGGCAATATGGACAAAGATCCTTTGTTTGCAGATATGGGCGATCCCGACGGCGCTGATAATATTTATGGTACTGCCGACGATGGAATTAGATTGAAGGACGGCAGTCCGGTTATTGATAAAGGAAGTAACAGTGCCTACGATGTTTCCAAATACGGCAATGCCGACCTTGCCAGTTATATACGAATTTCCGGAACCGCAATAGATATGGGTGCTTACGAAGCTGACAACAGTCCTTTATCCGTTGTCTGGGGGACTATCACTGCCATTACCAAAAACGGACAACTCATTATTAATTGGACTACGGAAACTGAAATCAACAATCGTACATTTATCATAGAGGCATCTGCCAACGGTAAAACCTGGCAAACCATTGGCGAGGTTAAAAGCAAAGCTAAAAACGGCAGTTCAGCTGAAAAAACAGCATATAGTTTTACCAAATCTCTTGGCGGCGTGGCATTCGGCTTCGCAATGTTGGCTTTTGGAGTATCAGGCTTTGCCAACAGGCGCAGGCGTTTCATTGCAGCAGCGTTGCTATTGGCAGGTGCCGTAATGTTTTCATATTCCTGTAACAAAGGTGTTGCGTCCACAACGGACAATAATAACAGCTACAAATACATCCGCATAACACAGCAGAATATGGACGGCACAAAGAAAATGTCTGGAGTAATAAAAGTGGTGGAGGATTAATTTTGGATTTTAAACATACATTTGTATGCATGAACAGACCCATCCGCGTATTAGTTGCCAAAATAGGCCTTGATGGCCATGACCGCGGCGCCAAAGTGATTGCCACCGCCCTGCGGGACGCCGGCATGGAAGTGATCTATACCGGCTTGCGGCAAACCCCGGAAATGGTCATCCATGCGGCCATCCAGGAAGACGTGGATGTGATCGGCATCAGCATCCTGAGCGGTGCACATATGACCGTGTTCCCAAAAGTGCAGGAACTGATGAAAGCCGAACAGATGGATGATGTGCTGCTGGTAGGCGGGGGTATTGTTCCGGAAGATGATGCCGCGGCACTTACCGCCATGGGGGTGGGCCGGATCTTTGCCCCGGGCAGCACCACACAATCGATAGCAGATTATATTAAGACGGAGGTAGCTAGGAAGCGGAATTTCTGAGTGCCGTTTTAAAGTTCAAGGTTTAAGGTTCAACGTTGTTTTAAACTTTAAACCTTAAACCTCAAACAAAAAATCAGTAGGCCCGTGCAAACAGTACCCGTTCTTTAGACGGTTTGCCGGATAAGATACAAACGCCTTCCTCCTGAGGATTGTTAAGTGGAATACAGCGGATGGTGGCCTTTGTTTTTTCCTTGATCGCGGCTTCGGTTTCTGCTGTGCCATCCCAATGGGCGGCAACAAATCCGCCTTTTTCATCCAGCGTTTTTACAAAATCGTCCCAGGTGTCTACCCAGGTCGTTTTTTCTTCAGTGAACTTCCGGGCCCGCTGCAGCATTTCAAACTGTATCTTTATAAGCAGCCCGTCCACGTATTGCGATATGCCATCCAGGTTTATTGTTTCCTTTTCCCGCGTATCGCGCCGGGCCACTTCAATTTTATTGTTTTCGAGGTCACGTGCGCCCAGCACCAGCCTTACAGGAACGCCCTTCATTTCATATTCTGCAAATTTCCATCCGGGGCGGTTGTTGTCATTGTCATCATATTTTACACGGATGCCCTTGCTTTTCAGGTTTTCCATGATCTCGTTCGCCTTTGCGTCGATCTGCGCTTTCTGATCTGCTCCCTTATAAATAGGGATGATCACTACCTGCAACGGTGCAATTTTAGGCGGCAGTACCAGGCCTTCATCATCGCTGTGTGCCATGATCAGGGCGCCTACCAGGCGGGTGCTTACCCCCCAGCTGGTGGCCCATACATATTCCAGCTGATTGTCTTTATTCAGGAATTTTACATCAAAAGCCTTTGCAAAATTCTGCGCCAGGAAGTGGGAGGTACCGGCCTGCAAGGCTTTGCCATCCTGCATCAATGCTTCAATACAATACGTATCTTCTGCCCCGGCAAAGCGTTCGCTGGCGGTTTTGACACCTTTGATCACGGGCAGCGCCATAAATTCCTCGGCAAACGTGGCATATACATCCAGCATTTTACGCGCTTCTTCAACCGCCTCGTCCTTTGTAGCGTGCGCGGTATGCCCTTCCTGCCACAAAAACTCTGCGGTGCGCAGGAACAGGCGGGTACGCATTTCCCAGCGTACCACATTGGCCCACTGGTTTACCAGGAGGGGAAGATCGCGGTAGGATTGGATCCAGTCTTTATAGGTGCTCCAGATAATGGTTTCGCTGGTAGGCCGTACGATCAGTTCTTCTTCCAGTTTCGCTTCCGGATCCACCACCACACCCTTGCCGTCCGGATCATTTTTCAGCCGGTAATGGGTCACCACCGCACATTCTTTGGCAAAGCCCTCCACGTGCGCCGCCTCCTTACTTAAAAAGCTTTTGGGTATAAACAGCGGGAAATAGGCATTTACGTGTCCGGTATCCTTAAACATCTTATCCAGCGCATCGCGCATATGCTCCCAAAGGGTAAAACCATAAGGTTTGATGACCATGCACCCCCTTACAGCAGAATAATCGGCCAACCCGCCTTTGATCACCAGGTCATTGTACCATTGCGCATAATCTTCAGCTCTCGAAGTAACTTCCTTGCTCATATAATAGTTAATAATTAATTGTTCACCGTCCGGACCGGAATCCGGGTTCCGGATCATCGCCGGAACCAAATAAAAAACAAAGGCATCAGGCCTGTTGCTTTTTGAACCTTTTTTACGTTAAATACGTTGTGAATTAACAACATATTATGCATCTTTTTTAACAAAAGAACGTCAATATTAACGTAACTTTATCAGCAATTGCAAATGTATATTTAAAAGGGTAACAATTAGCTGCAATTGGTGATTAATTATAACAATCTGATTCATAAACTATTTAAATATCGCCAAAAAATGAACATCAGAACATTGATACTGCTGCTTGGCTGCGCTTTCTTCATCGGAGGCTGTACCACAGCATACAAAACCGGCCAGACACCTGACGATGTTTACAATTCCCCTGCACCACCACAGGATGAATACGCCAACGTTAAAAAATCGGGTGAAAAACGGTATCGGGACTACGAATCTTATGACGAGGACGAGTATGCGGATTATGATGACCGTTATCTGCGCATGAAAGTACGAAACCGCTACCGGTGGTCCGATCTTGACGACTGGTATTATTACGGGAACCGGTACAATTTCAGTTATTACAACAACTGGAATTACTGGAATGATCCTTTTTACTGGAACAGCCCCTGGAGCCCGGTGAGCTACTGGAACATGTATTATAACCCCTATTACTCCGGCTGGTATGGCGGATGGGGAATGGGCATGGGATTTGGCTGGGGTGGCGGCGGCTGGTATAACCCGTGGTACAGCGGCTATTATGGCGGCTGGGGCTATGGCTGGGGTGGCGGCTGGTACGATCCCTGGTACACCGGCTGGTGGGGCAATCCCTACTATTATGGTTACGGACCGGGTATTATCGTAGGCTCGAGGGTTAACTATACCCAGCGGCGCACCAACCTGAATACTTACAACCCGAATATTCTGAACGGCAGCAGATCAACAAACCGTGCTTCTTATACCGACCGGACCACGGCTGCAGACCGCAGGGCGGGTATTACCCGTGAAAGCGGAGGAGGCACAACGGTGATCAGAAGGAGCTCCGGTGACTACGGAACTTATGGCGTGCGTTCAGACAGGAGCGTAAATACCAATAGCTCTAATTCCAGTGCACAGGGGCGCGCCAGCGCGGTGCGGGAGCGGTATTCCGGTAATAATTACAGTAACAGCAGCCGGGCATCTTCATCATCTGAGCGGTATAGCTCCCCGAGCCGTACCGAAAGCTATAGCCGGCCCAATGTGGAAACCCGTTCCTCAACGCCTTCGTATTCACCGCCGGCATCTTCAGGTGGCAGCAGCGGTGGCAGTGGCGGCGGCGGAGGCCGGGGTGTTTCCGGCGGCAGTGGAAGAAGATTTTAACCCAAAAACTATTTAATCGAATGAAGAAAATAATTATCGCAGGTATACTATTCGCCTTTTCTGGAAGTTTGTTCGCTCAAACACCGGAAGATGCACTCCGTTACTCCTGGCTCTCCTCCTCCGGTACTGCAAGGGTGCAGGCCCTGGGTGGGGCTAGCGGATCGCTGGGCGGTGAAATTTCCACACTTTTTTCCAACCCCGGCAACCTGGGGTTTTACAAAACGGGTGACCTGGTAATTTCCGGCGGTTTAAACATCAACAGTAATAAGGCCAGTTATTACGGGGAATCGAACAGCACCGGCAAGACCTCCGGATTTTTTGGAACCTCAGGCGTGGTCTTTGGAAACCAGAGCCGGGGAAACCGTTCCATAAAAAGCTCAGCCTTTAGTATTGGTATCTCAAAGATCGCTGACTTTAATAACAGCATCCGGTTCGGAGGGCTCAATACCAGGAGCTCGATGGCAGATATGTTTATACAGAACGTAAATGCAGACGGGGGCGATCTAAGAACATATGACACCAAGCTGGCCTACGATGTTAACTGGATCGCCGATGATGCCAATGGGGACCTGTTTTCTTCTGCAAGCGCCCTGGCAAGGAACGGAGGTGTTATTCAGGAGGGTACTCTAAAAACCAACGGGGGCATTACAGAAATTGCTATCGGTGGCGGAATGAACCTCAACAACCAGGTATACCTTGGTGGTTCTGTAGGACTTCCGGCACTGCGTTACGGAGCTACCCGAACCTTTGATGAAGTAGACCCCACAACAAATCCCAATAATAATTTTGATAATGCCTATTTTGATGACGACCTGGTTACCAAGGGTATGGGGGTAAATGTGAAGCTGGGGGCTGTATTTACACCTTCTCAAAATTTCAGGCTTGGTCTGGCAGTACATACGCCAACCTGGTATAGCTTAACGGATCATTATGATGCCGAAGCTTATGCCAATACCGAAGGCCTTCCCCAGAATAAGGGCCAAAATGAAGCGTGGTCCCGCCCGGATGAGCCGTCGGTATATGATTACTCCCTGCAGACCCCCTATAAATTGCTGGGCAGCGTTACCTATCTTTTTGGGGATATTAACAGTGTTACCAGTCAGAAGGGGCTGATAACGGCCGATGTAGAATACGTAAATCATATGGCTTCAAAATTTAAAGCCTATGATCAGAACGGCATCGCCGATAAAAATTATTACCGAGGATTGAACACTGCCATTGATGATGCTTACAAAGGCGCTGTAAATGCCCGGCTGGGTGCCGAGTTAAAATTCAACACTGTTATGGCCCGGTTTGGAGGCGCTTATTATGGCAACCCGTATAAGAACCTGGCAGGTGAAAAAGGGAATATTTACCAGGGAACGGCTGGTGTAGGTTACCGGAATCATGGGTTTTTCATTGATCTCGGGTATATTTACACTGCTAAGGATGATGTATATTATCCCTATCGTTTAGAAGATAAAAATGCTTTTAGCCCCGCTGCTGTTAAAACAAACGGCTCAAGAGTGGTGCTTACACTGGGCTTTAAGATTTAAGCATGTTCACACTGATGATTTAGTTATTGGCCTCCGGAATCATCCGGGGGCTTTTTTCATCCATAGCTGTTAGGTTTCTAAAACCTAACAGCTATGGATATACAACCTACCTTCCAAACATCTTTTCGATCTGGTCCTGTTTAAACTCCAGGTAGGTGGGGTTGCCATCGGGGGCGGTGTTGAAGGGGTCGCACTGGAACAGGTCGGTTACCAGCTGCCGCACCTCGCGTTCAGTTAAGCGGGTACCATTCTTTACGGCCCGTTGCCGGGCAAGGGAGCGGATCAGTTTTTCCCGGTTGGAAACACGGATATCGCTGCTGAAATGCTTGTATTGCTCCAGGGTAAAATCAATCAGGTGCTTTTCATCGGTATCTTCCAGATCGGCCGGAGTGCCCTGCACCACGAAGCTGTTTTTACCAAAAGGCTCAATTTCATAACCCAGCATTAACAGGTCGGGCAGCAGCTCGTTCAGCAGCACTGCATCTGCAGGTGAGAGCTCCAGGGTAACGGGGAACATACTTTTTTGGATGGCCACCGGCGCGCCTGCTGCGGCCAGTTTCATTTGTGTATACAGTACCCGTTCATGTGCAGCCTGTTGATTAATGAGCAGGAAGCCTGTTGCTGCCGGCATGATAATATAAGTATTCAATACCTGGGTAAGCTCGGTATCCCTGTCTATCTCAAACCGGCTTTTCTTATTTTGAATGACCAGGTTTTGCTGTTTTGCTGTTTTTTCATAATCAAAAAGTGCGTCTTCCTTTGGCAGGGGGGCATAAAACTCCCTCCAGCTTTTTAGTTCCTGGCCCGAAGGCTTTTCTATAAAATGTGCCTGGTGCTTTTGTGTAAAGCCCTGGTAAAGGGATGAGCCTGATACCTTTTCCTGTTTTTCGTCGGTAAAAGGCTGACTTACAGAAGTGAGCTGCTGAATGGAGGCATCCAGGTCAAAGTCGAGGGTAGGTGTAATGCTGAACTGGGCCAGGGCATGCTTTACTGCCGCCTGTACAAAAGCATAAACGATCTTTTCATCCTCAAATTTGATCTCCTGCTTTGTAGGGTGCACATTCACGTCTACCTGTGTAGGGTCCAGGTCAATAAACAGTACGTACATCGGAAAACTATCGGCAGGCAGCAGTTCCCGGTAGGCATTCATCACTGCATGATTCAGGTAAGCACTTTTGATGAAGCGGTTGTTGACAAAAAAATACTGGTCGCCCCGGGTTTTCTTGGCCGTTTCCGGTTTGCCGGTAAAACCGTGGATGTTCATATAATCCGTTTGCTCGGTAACAGAAACCATTTTGGCGTTATAGCTGTTGCCCAGTAACTGTACGATCCGCTGTTTCAGGCTTCCCGGCTCCAGGTGCATTAACTGCTGGCCGTTGCTGGTGAGGGTAAACAGGATGTCGGGAAATGACATGGTAACCCTTGTAAACTCCTCCACAATATGCCGCATTTCCGCGGCATTGCTTTTCAGGAAATTCCTTCTGGCCGGCACATTAAAAAACAGGTTCTTCATGGCAATGCTGGTGCCGTTGGGTGCAGCAACCGGCTCCTGGTTGGTAACCGTGCTGTTGGCAACTTCGATAAATGTGCCCGTTTCGTCCTCTGCCCGTTTGGTTTTCAGTTCTACCTGTGCCACTGCGGCTATGGAGGCCAGCGCCTCTCCCCGGAAGCCCATGGTATGAATATGAAAGAGGTCGTCGATATTCCGGATCTTGGAAGTGGCATGCCGTTCAAAACACATACGGGCATCCGTTTCGCTCATCCCGCTCCCGTTATCAATAACCTGTAACAGTGTTTTGCCGGCATCGGTTACGATCAGCTGTATGGCTGTAGCCCCGGCATCCACAGCATTTTCCAGTAATTCCTTTACCGCGCTGGCCGGACGCTGGATGACCTCACCGGCGGCGATCTGGTTAGCAATATTATCAGGTAATAAAAGGATCTTATCAGGCACGGTATCTTCTTTTTTGAACCGGTAAAGGTACGTTTTACAGCCTATATCTTCCCGGCAGGGAGCAGGAAATTTGGGATATTTCACCTGCCGGGCCCGTTGCAAATAATGGATCAGTGTGTCAAAAAAATCAGAAAGCGACCGTTTTCCGGAGCAATTTTGACCGGATCTTACCCTTTTTACTTTCCTGCAAAAGAAACTTGCGGCCATCTGAATAGTAAGAGATCACTTCCTTGTCAGCGGGATTAACGATGAAATACTCCTTAACGCCATTTGCTTCATAAAGCTGCTTCTTTAATTGCAGGTCATGTTTTTTATTGCCTGATAATACTTCCACCACCAGGTCGGGCGGTCCTTTTACTTTTCCATCCCGGACGATGGAAAGATTTTCTTTTGCAATAAAAACAATATCCGGCTGCACGGCATTGTTGTGGCCGAGGTACACGTCCACCGGCGAAAAAACACATTCTCCCAAATCGTTTTCCGAAATATGAACGTTCAGGTGGGTGAATAATGCAGCCAGTATCCGCTGGCGTTCAAAGGTTGGTGCGGGCGACATATAGAGAACATTGTTAATAACCTCCGCCAGGGTACCTTCCGGGAGCATTTCGTACACTTCCATAGCTGTTCTTGGCGGGGGCTGGTATTTTTTTTGTGCCATTGTAAGAGCCTGTTTAAATTTTATTGATGGAATTTATTATGAAGCTATTTTGGAGCGAAACAAGGAAAATTTTGCAGGCATAGTAGGCCACTATGGCGAAAAATTTAACGCAGTTGCAGCCCAAAACAGCCATAATAAAGCCATTGAATGAATTTTAAACAGGCTCTAAGTCCCATACAGCAAGTTACAAAATAATTTCAGAAAGGTTTATGCTCCGGGGGCATTTACCGCTTTTTGACCTAAATTCAGCTATTCTTTTAAAACGCTATCGCCATGTTAAAAACGGTCATCAAAACAACAGCATTCCTGCTGGCCTGCTGCTGTTTGCAGCAGGTTATTGCGCAAAGCAGGTCGTTCTCCGCCGGATCCCCGGCGGCCGGAATCGGTTTTGGAAATTCAGAAAATTACTCGGGCCTGCGCTTCAATATCCGGGATAAACAGGTGGCCCGCATCAATGGGGTCAGCATTACCGGCATTGCGAAGGCGCAAATAAAAAAAGGACTTAATATAGGATTTATTATAACCGACAGCATTTCCTCGGGTATTGCCATAAGTCCTGTTTTTACGGGTGCAACAACCGTAAACGGAGTCGGTATTGGTGGTATTGCCTGTGGTGGTGATGTTATAAACGGCCTGGGCATTGGCGGCCTGGTGGTTGCTAACAACAAAGCCCGTGGCATTACGCTTGGTATGATTACCATTGCGGATACCATGCAGGGAATAACCCTTTCATTATGCGGCACGTTTTCAAAAAACGATGCAGGGCAGGGCAATGTAACAGGGCTCATCACTTCCCTGTATGTAAACCGGTTGTATAGCTTAAAAGGTCTGTGCATCGGGGCATTTAACAGCATGGAATGCCAGGAAGGAATGGCTGTTGGCGTCTACAATTGCTCAACCGACCTGCGGGGCATCCAGATCGGTTTGTGGAATGTAGCAAAGAATAAGAAAATGATGAAACAAATGCCATTCATCAATTTCAATTTTAAAAAAAAGCGCTTTATCGCAGGGGCTTAAACCGGGTGGCCGGTATCTAAAAATTAATCCGGTAAAAACGGGCATTCCTGTATTTTTGCGGTTCGCAATGTCTCACCTTATTGTGATCTGAAGGCGGAGTAAAAATTCAAAAAAATTATGAGTAAGGGACCTGTTTCTCAATTTATTGAACATCATTACAGACACTTTAATGCTGCGGCCCTGATGGATGCTGCCAAAGGCTATGTAACCCATCTCGAAGAAGGGGGAAAAATGATGATTACCCTTGCCGGGGCCATGAGTACTGCGGAGCTGGGTATTTCGCTGGCGGAAATGATCCGTCAGGACAAAGTGCATATCATTTCCTGTACAGGAGCCAACCTGGAAGAAGATGTGATGAACCTGGTGGCCCATTCGCATTATAAACGGGTACCCAACTACCGGGATCTGACACCCCAGGAGGAGTGGGACCTGCTGGAAAATCATTACAACCGGGTAACCGATACCTGCATCCCCGAAGAGGAAGCATTCCGCCGTTTGCAAAAACATCTTGTAAAGCAGTGGAAGGAGGCAGAAGAAAAAGGCGAGCGTTATTTTCCGCATGAGTTCCTGTATAAAACGGTTTTAAGCGGGGAACTGGAGCAATACTATGAAATAGATCCAAAGGATAGCTGGATCATCGCCGCCGCAGAGAAGAATATCCCGATCGTGGTCCCGGGCTGGGAAGACAGCACCACCGGGAATATCTTTGCCAGTTACGTGATAAAAGGGGAACTGAAGGCCAGCACGGTAAAAAGCGGTATTGAATATATGACCTGGCTGGCTGATTGGTACCGCCATAACAGCGGTGGCAAGGGGGTTGGGTTCTTCCAGATCGCTGGTGGTATCGCCGGTGATTTCCCGATCTGTGTAGTGCCTATGATGTACCAGGACCTGGAGTGGCATGATGTTCCGTTCTGGAGTTATTTTTGCCAGATCAGTGACAGTACAACCTCGTATGGCTCTTATTCCGGTGCGGTACCTAATGAAAAGATCACCTGGGGTAAACTGGATATCCATACGCCCAAATTTATTATTGAAAGCGATGCCACGATTGTGGCGCCGCTGGTATTTGCCTGGATCCTGGGCTGGTAGTATTATTAATACGTTATACGAAAAGGGCCCTCAGCGGCCCTTTTTTAATGTCTGCAAATGAAAGAAAGCGGCTCAAAAACCATATTCACAAGCTTCTGGATCTGTGAATATCCGGGATCGCTTGAACCGGATATCAGGAGCATTTTTGAGACCGCTTTTTCATGAAACGAACTACTGTTTTGCAGTAAAGCTGGCGGAAGCGCCCGCAGAAGCAACGACCAGTACGCTGGATGTGAGCTGGTTCACCACCCATGTTACCGTATTGGATGACGCGCCTTGAATCATAAGATTGCCCGAAGCATCTACCTGCAACAGGTTGCAATAGGCCTGTATGAATGTATTGAACGCCACCAAACCGCCTGCATAAGCGTTAACAACGGCCTGTAAATTAGCAGCCGCTGTACCATTTACCTGGTAGCTTACGGAGATATTGGAGATGGTAATATTGCTGCCATCATAGCTCCATTTACCGGTAATAGCGGCTCCAACACTGCTGTTGCTTCCGGCCCCGGATACTGCACTATTGAGGTTCAGGCTGAAATCGTGGTTTGCGGTAAACACAGCCACCGGTTTTTGATCATTGGTGGCCGCTGTTGTGTTGGTCTGTTGCCAGGAGTTTGCGGTAAGCTTTTCTTCACCGGAAGATCCCGAATCATCATTTTTACTGCACGCAAAGAGGAATACCGCCATAAATGCGGGTAAAAGAAATTTCATAGAACGAGGTTTAAATAGATAATAAGGCTACAAGATCGGAGCCCTTTATGAAAAAAAAATGAAGCACAAAAAAGCCTATAAGGTTGGTAAACCCTTATAGGCTTGCAGACCTTTCCGGCCTGATTATCTTTTCAGTCTGCCCAGGCCAACCTTGTGACCGCTTATAGCAAAGTATAAGATGTAAAGGTAGCAGGGCATTACTAAAATAAAGTAGGAAAGCTGGAAATTGATTTGCAGGTGATCCTTTAAAAAGCCATAGAGGATGGGCAGGATGGCTCCCCCGGCAATACCCATGATCATAATGGCAGAGCCGATCTTGGTAAACTTGCCCAGGTGGCTGATACCCAATGGGAAGATGGCCGGCCACATTAATGAATTGGCCAGGCCCAGCAGGGCAATAAAGATCACAGATGTGTAACCGGAGCTGAAATAAGCGATCACGGAGAACACTATACCCAGGATAGCGCAGATCCTCAGGGCCGCCTGCTGTGAAAGTATTTTAGGAATAGTAAAAATGCCCACTATATAGCCCACCAGCATTCCGCCCAGTGTTAAGGAGGTAAAATACTTGGCCTGATCAGCATGGATACCAAGCTCCTTTCCATATATCCCGATAATATCGCCTGCCATTACCTCTGCACCCACATATACAAAAATACAAAGCGCTCCCAGGAAAAGATGCGGAAACTGAAAGATGCTTTTATGTTGAACCACTTCTCCACTGGCCTCGTCTACAACATCTTCTTCGGGGTTTACTTCCGGCAGGTGTAAAAATTTGATCAATACGGCAAACAGGATAAATACAATGGCCAAAACAATATATGGCGTATTTACCCGGCCCAGTACATCATTCAAAAGTTGCTCTTTTTCAACACCGGTAGCAGCCGTGATCTTGGCTTCTGTTTCTGCTGCATTTTTTAAGAACACAGCACCCATGATAAAAGGCACGATCATACCCGCAAACTTGTTGCAGATACCGGCCATGCTGATCCTTTTGGCCGCACTTTCAATGGGCCCGATAATAGAAAGATAAGGATTGGAGGCCGTTTGCAACAACGCTAATGCAGCACCCTGAACAAAAATGCCGGTAAGAAACAGCTCAAACGATCTGGATTTTGCAGCAGGAATGAAAATTAAAGAACCAAGGGCCAGTACAACCAGTCCCAGCACTAATCCATTTTTAAAGCCGGTCTTTTTCAGGATCCAGGAAGAAGGAAGCGCTAGCACAAAGTAGGCCATATAAGAGGAAAAGGTTACCAGGAATGCCTGGATGTCTGACAGGCCAAAAGACAGTTTAAAAAAAGGAATAAGTGTACCGTTTGCCCATGTTACAAATCCGAAAATAAAAAAAAGCCCGCAGATCGTAGCCAATGGAAGCAAGATGTTTTGGGAATTGGAATTGGTTCCTGCCATTACAAATCGTTTAAAATGAATTAATAGCTCTAAAAATAGGGAAATTATTGCAGCTAAATGCAATTGCTGCAACCGATTGCGCATAAAAAAAGCATGAATGAACGATTCATGCTTTCATACTTTAGATTTTATATATCAGGCTTTTGAATACCGGAGAGAAGGAAGGCTTTTTTGAGCCAGCGCATACAGACCAAACAAAACCGCACTGTAAAACAGGTCACCGCCAAAAGCACCCAGGAAGAGCTGATTGCTGAACTGGTTGTAAAAAGGCAGGGCTCTTAAATAAGTCATGCCGAGGGTAAGACCCGGTTCGTGCTCAATGCTTCCGGGGATGCCGCTGGCTATCCAGACACCAAAGTTGGAAATGATCCAGAAAATGGCAGAGCCGGTAAGCGAATAACCCAGTACCCGGAGGGCCTTTGGTTGCCGGAGTGTGGTGCCCAGGGCTGTTACCAGGAGCATGCCTCCGTAAACAAAGAACTGGCTGATACCATAAAAACCTCTTGAGCCCATAAGGCTGATCACGATATCCGAAAGCAGGTAAGCGAAGAGCGGCATTATATAGGCCATCCATTTTTTATCGAATGTTGCACCGCTGAACAGCGCCATGGCTACTAAGGGAGTAAAGTTATAAGGATGAGGAAGAATGCGGCTTAACGCGGCAATCAATATCATCAGGGTAATGACCCAGAACCTGTTCGTTGTTTTCATGATCCGAAATAGAGTTTTTTATATGTTGTAAAAGTAAACAACTTTTGGGAAATGCTTCAAAAACCTGTTTTTGAGGCCGGGCCTCACCGGGAAGCCCGGTAATTGCCGGCACAGCGCAGGTTCTGGCTACCCGAGTTTAGGATTGTCTGCATCTTTCCATTTTTGAAGCCGGTATTGCTGGGGCGATATGGCCATGTACTTTTTAAACATGCGGGAAAAATAATAGGGATCATCCATGCCTACATGCCGGGCTACATCTTTTATCTTGATGGAATTGTTCAGCAGCAGCAGGCAGGAGTGCCGGATCTTTTGCTGTATGAAATAGTCCAGCGGGGCAATGCCCGTAGCCTTCCGGAACTGCTGCGAAAAATAAGATACGGAAATGCCCTGGGCGGCCGCCATTTCAGGAATGGTCAGCCGGCTGGCAATATGTTGCCGCATATGCGTCTTAACCGCATCCAGGAACAGGCTGGTTTGGGAAACGGGTTTTTGCTCCCACTGGTCTGCAAACAAAAAAGAAGCGACAAACTTATATAAGCAAAAATTTGCATTGAAAAGTGTTTCATTGGTCACCCCCCGTTCCAGGCAGTTGTACATCATCTCCCAGGTTGTTATACCCCTGTCATTAAAAGCAATGGGGCGTGGGCCACGGTCGGTGGTAATGCCCAGCGACTGGTTCATATCCTCGATTTCTTTCCCGGTATAGTGCACCCAGTAAATGGTCCAGGGCTCTTCAATATCCGCCCCGTAGCGGATGTATTTTGCCGTGGCCGGGATAATGGCGTATTCATTGGCGCGGATTTCGAAATGGTGTTTGTCAATTGTATACCAGCCCTTCCCTTTCAGGCAATAGAACAGGATATTGTCATGACATCCATTTCTGCGTTCGCGGTAATGATAAAATGCTTTGGGAAAATAACCGATCTGGGTAATATAGAGTTGTTGTAAAAACGGGTTTTCCTGCAGCGTTTTTTGTAGGGATTGCTGGGGGATCTCAAGCATTTTTTCGCCTACAAATCCATCTCTTCGTTTAAAGGTTGACATAGGGAAAGAGTATTTAATTGTCCATTAAATTTGGTGAATAGTCCATCTTGTTTTTGGTTTAAGATATGTTAAAGTTAAGTGAAAGTGGAATAATTCAATAAAAAGTAGCGCATATCGCGGCCGCTTTTTGAAAACGTTTATTGATTGATCTGCTTCAATAATATATCGAATAATCCATTAAAGAAATAGTTTCTCCTATTTCCTTTCGCTGACACTGCTTGTAGATTTGACCTCCTAAACAAAAACTTTTGCTCGTTTAATCTTGCCATTATGATTCAAACAAGAACATTGTATTGTCTATCAAGACTGCTATTTCTGATCCTTGTTACAGGCTTTAGCGCCTGGCATTCTTACGGACAGGGTGGTAAAACCACCATTACCGGTACTGTTACGGATTCCCTGGGAAAGGTGATTTCAGGGATCAATATTGTCCTGGAATCTTCAGCAAAAACAGGAACATCAACGGATCTGAACGGGAAATACGTGATCGATGCCCGCAGCGGTGATGTGCTTATTTTTTCCGGGGTGGGCTACCGGGAAGAAAAGAGGGGGGTGGGTACCGGTAACGTTATTGATGTTACCATGATGACTGCACAAGAAGTGATGGACGACATTGTGGTGACCGCCTTTGGTAAAAAGCAACGCAAGGAAGCCATTGTAGGATCCGTTACCTCAGTGAATGTCAAGGACCTCAAAGTGCCTTCCAGCAACCTTACAACGGCTTTTGCCGGCCGTATTGCGGGGGTAATTGCCTATCAGCGATCCGGCGAACCGGGGGCCGATAATGCCAGTTTTTTTGTACGGGGTGTAACCACTTTTGGAAACGGCAGCGGCAACCCGCTGATCCTTATTGATAACATTGAGCTGAGCACTACAGACCTGGCGCGGCTGCAGCCGGATGACATTGAAAGCTTTTCGGTGTTAAAAGATGCCAGCGCTACCGCCCTCTACGGGGCAAGGGGCGCCAACGGTGTTATTTTTGTAACCACCAAACAGGGAAAGGAGGGGGCCGCAAAATTTAATATCCGGCTGGAAAACTCGGTATCGCAGCCAACACAGCGCTTAAAACTGGCCGATCCGGTTACCTATATGCAATTGTATACAGAGGCGCAGCTAACCCGCGATCCACTGGCCCAGCTGCTGTACACACAGAACAAGATCGACCACACCATCGAAGGGGATAACCGGTTTGTATACCCTGCCACCGACTGGTTTAAGCTGATGTTTAAGGACCGGACCAATAACCAGCGCGCCAATCTCAGTGTTACCGGCGGTGGTAAAGTGGCGCAGTATTATGTTGCCGGTACTTATAATATCGACAACGGTATTTTAAATGTGAATGGCGGTAATAACTTTAATAATAATATAAAGCTCCGTACATACCAGCTCCGTACCAATGTAAATATTCACATTACGCCCACCACTGAGCTCATTGCACGGATGAGCGGTCTTTTCGATGATTATAAAGGACCCATCGAAGGCGGTACCAACCTTTACCTGAAAGCGCTCCGGAGCAGTCCTTCATTATTTGCCCCGTTCTATGAGCCGGATTCTGCAAACGTTATTGCTAAACATATCCTGTTTGGCAACTACCGGTCGGGATCGTCCTATTTTCTTAATCCTTATGCGGATATGCTGAGGGGGTATAAGGACTACTCCCAATCGCGCATGCTGGCCCAGTTTGAGCTCAACCAGGATCTGTCGGCTGTTACAAAAGGGTTAAGCTTCCGGGGATTGTTCAGCACCAACCGCTATGCCTATTTTGATGTGGCGCGCGCCTACGGCCCCTACTATTACAATATTAATTTTTACGACCGGCAAAAGGACCTTTATACCCTTGGCTGGCTGAATGAAAATGAATCAGGTAATGGCAATGCACCTTTTGAAGATATCAGGGGCGTGTACGGTTACCGCACGGCCAACACAAATTTATATGCCCAGGCCACAATGGACTACAGCCGGGTGTTTAACAAGCATAATTTAGGCGGCACCCTTATTTATGTAATGCAGCAAAGTCTTTCCAATGTAGAATCGCTGGATGTACAGGCTTCGCTTCCCCACCGGAACCTTGGTTTATCCGGAGGTGCCAGCTATGCGTACGACAACCGCTACTTTCTGCAGTTTAACTTTGGTTACAACGGGTCGGAGCGGTTCTACAAAGATAAAAAATTCGGTTTCTTCCCTACACTGGGCGCGGGTTGGATTGTATCGAACGAGAAATTCTGGAACCGGTCCGTTATCAATCGCCTCAAATTAAGGGCCTCTTACGGAATGGTTGGGAACGACGCGATCGGAAGCGCCACCGACCGTTTTTTCTATCTTTCCAATGTTAACCTGGAAAATTGGGACCGAGGCATGAGCTTCGGGTTTGAGCCGGGCGCCTATTCGCGGCCAGGGGTTTCCATTAACCGGTATGCCAATTTTGATATAAGCTGGGAAAAATCCTATCAGAAAAATATAGCTGTTGAACTGAGCTTGTTCAATAAAATCAATATCGTGGCGGAATATTACCAGCAGCAGCGCAGGAATATCCTCATGCCCCGGACCTCCATTCCTTCCACTATGGGGTTGTCTGTAGGAACCCAGGCAAATGTAGGCGAGGGTTCTACCCAGGGGGTGGATATTTCACTGGACGCCACTCATAATTTCAGCAGTGATTTCTGGCTCTCTGCAAGGGGAAGCTTCACGTTTGCTACCAGTAAGTACGTAAAATATGAAGAGCCGGAGTATAATGACCGGTACCTGCTGCATACCGGCCAGTCTTTTGCGCAGCAATGGGGCTTTATTGCAGAACGCCTTTTTACGGATGATGAAGATGTACGCAATTCACCAAAGCAGAATTTTGGCCGTTATGAAGCCGGTGATATCAAGTACAGGGACGTAAATGGTGATGGGCAGATCACCAGCCTGGACATGGTCCCGATCGGCTATCCTGTCACACCCGAGATTACCTATGGATTTGGCGTTTCCCTGGGCTATAAAGGATTTGACCTTTCCCTTTTCCTGCAGGGGCTGGCCAGGGAATCCTTCTGGATTGATCCTTATGCTACAGCACCATTTATTAATTATGACGGCGGCAACATCAACGGCGGACGGATCGGGCAAAACGCGTTGCTTGAGGCGTATGCCAACAGCCACTGGTCCGAGGAGAACCAGGATATTTATGCACTTTGGCCCCGGCTTTCTGTAACACCGGTTAATAACAACAGCCAGTCCAGTACCTGGTTTATGCGCGATGGCAGTTTCCTGCGGCTAAAAACCACAGAGCTGGGCTACACATTGCCATCGAAATGGACACAGCGGTATAAGATCAGCAATTTCCGGATCTATTTTAACGGGATCAATCTGCTCACGTTTAGCCGGTTTAAGATCTGGGATCCGGAAATGGGTGGAAATGGCCTGGGCTACCCGGTACAAAGAGTGATGAACCTGGGCGTCAATATGAACTTCTGATAAAATCGAATACACAACGTTAAATCTTACTAAAGATGAACCGAAAAATAATATTAACAACGATAATGCTGGCGCCCCTCCTCTTTTTCCTGGGTGGCTGCAAGCGATACCTGGACGTGGCGCCGGATAATATTGGAACGATCGACTATGCATTCCGTATGCGTAAAGAAGCCGAGAAGTATTTATTTACCTGTTATAACAACCTCCCGCAGCTGGGTACAATTTCCAGTGACCCTGCATTTATAGGCGGTGACGAATTTGCAACCATTTACCCGCCCGGTATTTATTTTGACCCGGCGCTGTACCGTATTGCCCGTGGCGAACAAAATAAGATCAGCCCGTTTGCCAATTACTGGGATGGAGGTAATGGGGGCCGTTCGTATTTTCAGGCATTAAGGGAATGTAATATCTTCCTGGAGAATGTTGACAAAGTACCGGACCTGACTGATTTTGAAAAAAAGCGCTGGGTTGCCGAAGTGAAGTTCCTGAAGGCCTACTATCACTTCTACCTGTTTCAGCTCTATGGCCCCATACCGCTTATCAAAGTGAACCTACCGGTTTCTGCATCTATTGAGGAAGTACGGATAAAAAGGCAGCCCGTGGATTCGGTGGTAAACTATATTTCCGACCTGATTGATGAATCATTGTTTTACCTGCCGGATGAGATCAGTAACAAGTCTTCCGAGCTGGGAAGGATCACCAAGCCCATTGCGCTGGCAGTAAAGGCCCGGCTGCTGGTAGTAGCTGCGAGCCCGCTCTATAACGGCAACCCGGATTATGCCAACTTTAAAAACAAAGACGGCGCACCCTTGTTTAACGCTGCTGTTAGCCAGGAAAAATGGGTAAGAGCCGCTGCAGCCTGTAAAGCCGCCATAGATGCGGCACATGCGGCAGGTAACAAGCTTTATACTTTTATTCCCTCGTTTGGAGAAACGGTAACCGATTCCACCAAAACCGTTCTGAGTATAACCGGGGCCCTTACAGACAAATGGAATACAGAAACGGTGTGGGGACTGTCAAATGCCTACGTCAGCTATATACAGGCCGCCTGCCAGGCAAGGGTAACTTCGGGCGACCCCTCCGTAGTGGAAAATCCTCCGTCCACCAATGAGTCCATCCGCTCCGACCTGGCGGCCTCGCTCAATATGGCGGAAATGTTCTACAGTAATAATGGCGTACCCATTGAAGAAGATAAACAGTACGATTATGCCAACCGGTTTACAAAGCTGCGGACGGCTAAGAGCCAGGAAGGCTTTTACCTGAAGCGGGGGTATGAGACGGCGCAATTGCATTTTGACAGGGAGCCCCGGTTTTATGCCGACCTGGGATTTGACGGAAGCATCTGGTACGGATTGGGCCTGTATGATGATAGCAAAACTTGGTTTGTGGAGGCAAAACACGGGCAACGTGCTGCCCAGCTTGGAGCCGGACTTTATTCCGTCACCGGCTACTGGCCCAAAAAACTGGTGAACTACCGGAATGATTTTGGCTCGAATTCAGCAGGCTACAGTACCCGCAATTACCCCTGGCCGGCGATCCGGCTGGCTGAGTTATACCTCCTGTATGCAGAAGCGCTCAATGAAGCCAATGGCCCGGGTGCTGCTTATGAATGGATTGACAAAGTAAGGGCCCGCGCCGGGTTGAAAGGAGTGCAGGAAAGCTGGTCCAGTTATGCAAAAAACGCCTCCAAGCCGTCAACCAAAGAAGGGCTGCGGGAAATTATTCAAAGGGAAACCTTGATAGAACTCGTGTTTGAAGGGAAGCGTTTTTGGGACCTGCGCCGCTGGAAAACGGCTCCGGTGTACCTGAATACGCCCATTAAAGGATGGGACCTTGCCCAGGAGGATGCCGTTAATTACTACCGGGTAAAGCAGCTTTTTGCTCCCACATTTACACCCAAAGACTACTTGTGGCCCCTATCGGAATACGCGCTCGTTGTGAATCCAAACCTGGTACAAAACCCCGGCTGGTAATCCCTTTATTAAATTTATTTTTTATGAAAAAAATATTGAACCATTTTTCTATAGCGTTAACCGCATCCGTTTTGCTTTGGGCCTGTCAGAAATCGGGCCTGAACGACCATCACCCCGTGGAATCCGATGGTGTTCCCCCGGGCATTGTAAGCAATGTAAAAGTGGTGAACGGCCCGGGCGCTGCCATCATCACTTACAACCTCCCGGCAGACAAGGACCTGCAGTATGTTATGGCAGAATATGCCGTTAACGACAAGGTGAACAGGGTTACAAAGGCCTCTTCTTATACGGATACGATTCAGGTAGACGGGTTTAATGACGCCGGCGACTATACTATTAAACTATATGCCGTAGATAAAGGAGAGAACCGGTCTGAACCTGTTTCTGTAACCGTACATCCTACTACTCCCCCCTTCCGTACCATTGCCGCCTCCCTCAATCTTTTTAATGACTTTGCAGGCGTAAATGCGCAGTTTAATAATCCCACGCAGGACAAAGTGGCCCTTGTTATTCTTGCCCGGGATCATAATAATGAATGGGTGCCCGCTGAAACATTTTATACGGCTGCAACAAACGGATCCTTTTCTGTAAGAGGTTATGACACCATACCCGTGGTATTTGGTGCGTATATCAGGGACCGCTGGAATAATTATTCGGATACCATTTTCAAAACCATTCACCCGTTGTATGAAACGAAGCTGGATAAAACAAAATTCCGGCAGTACCGCTTACCGAGCGATCAGCCGGCTGCCTGGGGATGGGAGATGCACTATATGTGGGATAACTATTTGGGTGAGCCCGGTTTTCATACCGAACAGGGTGCCCAGCCACAGCCCCACCGGTTTACGTTTGATATGGGCGTGGTGGCCAAGCTCAGCCGTTTTAAGATCCTGCAGCGTACGGGCAGCTGGCTGTATGCACACGGTAACCCCAGGTACTGGACCATGTGGGGATCCGCTGCAGCGCCAAACAGCGATGGCAGCTGGAATGGCTGGACAAAGCTCATGGACTGTGAGTCTATAAAACCTTCCGGACAAGGCGCCGGCGTGGTAACGTCTGAAGATGTGGCCCATGCCCTTGGTTCCGACGGACTGGGGGAAGAATTTACGATCCCGTCCTCTGCTCCGGCCGTCCGCTATATTCGTATGGAGATTAAAAAGAACTGGAGCGGAACGGATTTTTTCCATGCGCTTGAAATTACTTTCTGGGGCAACCCGCAATAAACAAAACTGAAAATTCTATGTCTGGAAAATATATCTTTTATGCCATTGCACTGTTCGCCTATTTAGCACAGATCACAGCCTGCAAAAAATGGAACGATTATAAAAAATACCAAAAGGACGGGGAGATTATTTACCCCGGCGCTTTGTCCAACCCCAAGGCCGCACCCGGGAACGGCCGCGTACAGCTTTCCTGGAATCCAAGCATTGATCCTAAGACTTCCAAATATGTGATCTACTGGAACAGCGGGCTGGACTCGATAGTGGTGAATGTTAGTACGCATAATCCCACCGATACGTTTAAGGTGGTGATTGACCACCTTCCGGAAATGGCACATAATTTTACCGTGTACACCCTGGATGAAGCGGGTAACCGGTCCGTGCCCGTAGGGATCAATAATATAAGGGCCTATGGAACGATCTATCGGTCGGGGCTGATCAACCGGGCTCTGTCGTCTTATAATTATACGGAAGAAGACAACCTTTTATCCGTCCAGTTTGGCAATACCGATACAGTATATATGGGTACTGCGGTAACATACACTGCCGTTTCGGGGCAGACCAAAATCCGGTTTCTGACCAATGAAAAGGATTCTGTACAGATTGCCGACTGGAAAATAGGCACAAAGCTGCTTTACCAGTCGAGCTTTAAACCTTCTGCTGCGGCCATCGATAGTTTCCGGGTGTCCCGGCCCGATACGCTTAGCGTTACGGTACAGGTGCCGCTGTTAAAAAGCCTGTTCGCGGCCATTCAGGCTCCTTACGATTTAGTGGCGTATACTGCAGAAACCGGTATCCAAAATCTTTGGAGCGGCCGTGTGGGAGTTCAGTATTACCCCAATATTTTTCATAGCTCGGGTTCGCCGGCTATGCCCAATGGCACCATCAGCTTTGACATGGGCAAACTGTATAACAACCTTTCCCTCGTAGAGGAAACGGGCCGCGATTGTTGCCATAATCCAACCAGGTTTGAGATTTGGGGTATTGCCGATACAACGGGAGCATTTCCGGCCCTCCCGGGCGGTGATGCACAATGGGCAACCAGTATGCAGGCAAAGGGATGGACCCTGTTGCTTGACGCCGAAAGGACCGACGAGGGGGTTAACCCTCAAAAATTTGAGCTGATTGCCAATCCTCCGCCGGTACGTTTTATACGGGTGCGGTTTAAAGCAACGGCCAATAATTCAGATGTGGTCAACCTGAGCCAGCTTAGTTTCTGGTACCGGTTATAGGCAGCGCCGGGATATTCATCAGCAACAAAACCAATCGTAATGTAAAAGTGCCGGAAGTATGGATTTAAAATGGGGTACCGCCCGTATTTTATGCCGGCTTTGGGTTCAACAGATCTAAATTCTTAAAAATGAAAAAAACAGTATTAATTTTATTTGGCTGGTGCTGCCTGCTAAGCACGGATGCAGGGGCCCAGCAAAAAAACATCTTCAACGAAACGGTTCAGCAAAAGAAAAAACGTATGCAGTGGTGGACGGATGCCCGTTTTGGCATGTTCATTCACTGGGGGCTTTATGCCCTGCCGGCACGGCATGAATGGGTAAAGAACTATGAGCAGATCACCAATGCCGGTTACCAGAAGTATTTTGACAATTTTAATCCGGATCAGTTCGATCCGAAAAAATGGGCGCGGGAAGCAAAGAACGCGGGTATGAAATATGCCGTATTAACCACCAAGCACCACGAGGGATTTTGTCTTTTTGATTCGAAATATACCGACTATAAATCAACCAATACAGCGGCCAAACGAGACCTGGTGAAGGAGTTTGTAGATGCCTTCCGGGCAGAAGGTCTTCGCGTCGGTTTTTACTATTCGCTCATAGACTGGCATCACCCCGATTTTACAATAGACGGTGTGCATCCGCAACGCATTGACAAAGGAACGGAGGCCGACTATGCAGCGGTCAACAAGGGTAAGGATATGAAAAAGTATCAGCAGTACCTCAAAAATCAGATCACTGAACTGCTGACAAAGTATGGTAAAATTGATATCCTCTGGCTGGATTTTTCCTATCCCGGAACCTTCGGAAAGGGGCGTAACGATTGGGCTTCTATGGACCTGATCAAAACCATCCGGAAATTGCAGCCGCAGATCATCCTCGACAATCGTATGGATCTGAATGATTACAGCGATGGATACGATTTTGAAACGCCAGAACAGGTGGCGCCGGAAGAACTGGTCAAATATAAGGGCAAATACTGGGAAACATGCCAGACCTTTTCCGGCTCCTGGGGCTATCACCGGGATGAACATACCTGGAAAAATCAGCGCCAGTTGCTGGACCTGCTGATCACTTCCGTTGCCAACGGCGGTAACCTGATCCTGAATGTAGGGCCTACTGCAAGAGGACTGTTTGATTACCGGGCCAACCGGGCGCTGGACAGCCTGGGATACTGGATGAATGCCAACCAGCGTTCTGTATACAATTGTACCTATCCAGCCAATGCATATGCCTTGCCCGCAGCCTCAAATATAAGGGTGACGTACAACCCTCAAACGCAGCGGCTGTACCTGCATCTGTTTGATTATCCGGCTGATGGAAAACTGGTGCTGCCTGGTTTCAGGGGTAAAATAACCTATGCGGAGTTTCTTCACGATGCTTCTGAAATACAATATAAATCAACAGGAGAAAAAGACCTGGAATTGAAGCTACCCGTTCAGAAACCTCCATACGAGGTGCCTGTTATAGAGTTAATGCTGGCAAAGACCATGGAATAATTACATAGAGGACTGTTTTGGGTCAGGGCTGTTTTTCAGGATAGGGAAGACAGCCCTTTTTATTGAGGCGTTGGGAGGCTAAGGGGAGTAAGCGGCCGGTTATTGAACGCATGCCCGATATCAGCGCCGGTGTCTTGTATATACCCTGTTTAGGTCAGGGTGAAGTATGCTTTTTTTAAAAGATTAAATGTATATTTATAGGGCCTTCAGCATATAAAGATTGTTTAAACCGTAACAATAATTTTTGTGAGCATTTTACATGAGAAAAGACCGGGAAGCATCCGTTTGCCCGGAATTGGCAGTAAGCCCCTGCTGATTTACTATAGGCATTATTCACCAAATCAAATACCCATCATGAAACAGATCAGAATTGCCGCGTTGCTGCTTCTGGCAGGCAGCGCTTTTACTGCCTGTCAGAAGAAAGGCGTGAACGAACAAAATGAAAAAACGCCGGAAACCGTTGCTGTGATCTCCCCGGAATTTCAGCACCTGAAAGTATGTACCGAACTTTATCCCGAAGGAACATCGGCACGGGGCGCCACCATCAAAGCCAAACAGTGGCCCAATGGAACCACCCTTAAGGTAAGCCTGAATGGGGGTACTGCATTTGTAAGGAACAAGGTCATACAGTTTGCCAGACAATGGGAAACCTATGCCAACATAAAATTCAATTTTGTTACCAACGACCGGAAAGCGACCATCCGGGTAACCTTTTCTCCCGGTGGCTCCTGGTCCTATATTGGCACCGACGCTTATGCGATAAAAGGAGGTAAGGCTACCATGAACTTCGGGTGGTTCGATAATTCGACCCCCGATGATGAATTCAGCCGGGTGGCCATCCATGAATTTGGACATGCATTGGGAATGATCCACGAACATCAGCATCCGCTGGCTGATGTCCCCTGGGATAAGCCCAAGGTTTATGAGTACTACCGGCAAACCCAGGGCTGGACCACACAACAGGTGGATGTGAACCTTTTTCAAAAGTATTCAACCACGGAAACCAATTTCAGCGCATATGATCAAACATCTATTATGCACTATCCGGTGGAGGAAGAGCTGACCATTGGCAACTTCTCCGTAGGCTGGAATACCGTACTCTCCGGTACTGATAAATCTTTTATTGGTACGGTATATCCGAAATGATCCTCCAAAAGAGTTGCCCGCAGTACCCGGCAGCATGCTTATTGCCGGGTACTTTTTTAAACCACACAGAAAAACAGGTAATTTTATCTTTATATGTATTGCCGCAAAATTATTTCCCTGCTCCTGTTTTTACTGTGTAGTACAGCTTTTTGTGTGAAGGCACAAAGGAACGAGATCCGGGTTGCGGCCGGTTATGGCAGGTCGGACCTGCATTGGTCTATAGCAGGAAATATCGATGGGGAAGATCCGGATATTTTGTCTGAGCTGGTATGGAGCCGGTTGCGGGGCCCCTTATGGAATGGAGGAATACGTTATTATTTTAAGAACCGTTTGGGGATTGAACTAAATGCCGGCTACCATAGTATCCAACAGGGAAGAGTGACCGACCGCGATTATGCAGGCGATCACCGTCAGGATAACTATTATAATGAACAGTTTAACAGCGGGGGAAGGGATGTGTTGATTGATGCGGCGGTAAATTATAATATTGGAATCCTTGCGGACTTTCAGATCCGCCCTTTTATAGGGTATACATTAAAAAAACAAGAAGCCTTATTGCTTGGCGATGAAGAAAAAGAAAAGGACTTGCATAGTTCCTATAAAACAACCTGGATGGGGGGAAGGGCCGGTTTAAATGCTATCGGAGTTTTTAACCGGTTTGATATCCGGATGAATTGCTCTGGTGGTCTTTTAAATTATAAAGCTGATGCATTGTGGAACCTGATCGGGAATTTTGCAAAAACGGTTAGCTTCCGGCATCGTACCCATGCTTACCAGGTTGACGGAAACATAGAAATGGGATATACCTTTTGGAAAAAAATAAGGGTCATGGGGTACTATCAAATCACGCATGGTGATGCCTGGAAGGGTACGGACAGGGCCTATTATACCGATGGCAGCACCATCGATACCCGGCTGAACTGGGTGACCACCACCGGCACTGCTTTTGGAGCGGGGCTGAGTTATTTATTTTGACCGGGTATCAACGGCCGTTACTGCTGTAATTTTTCCTGTGCTTTTTTCAGCATCAACTTGGCATGTTCCCGTTCACCATGATTGGCAATTTCCAGCATTAATGCTTTTTGATAATACGGGATCGCCTTTTTATAATCCTTTTGCTTATAGGAGTAATCACCGGCAATGATATAGCTGTTGTAAAAAGTTGGATTTTCTGCCACAAGGCTGTCGGGATCTATTTGTTCGCCATTCTCGATTTTTGCACGGTATGCCCGGAATTGTTCAAAACGTTTAAATTGAGGGGTATAGATCAGGGAATCCGCAGGAATGGTAAGCGCCGCTTCATTGACCTCCGTATTTTTGTTCATACCACGCATGGCAAAGATCTTTTTAAGATCGTAACAAATATAGGGGCCTAATTGCCAGGGGGCAGTGGACACCCATACCCGTAATTTTTGCGGCTCAAATACGATCGAGTGGTGTGCAATGAACTGGTTCACCGCTTTTTCATTTCCCAGGCCGATATCAGCATTATTCATACCCCTGTAATCGCGGAGGATATCAATGGTCTTTTGCACGGAGTTTTTTCCGTTGGCCGTTAACAGCTGGTTCAGCCGGTTGTAACGATACACCGAAGAACTTTTTTCACGCATTTCCTTATTGGGCTCCGAGTTCCAGAACGCACTGCTCTGGAAATGATTGGTACAAAGGATGGCGTTTTTATTGGGATCATAAACCGACAGGGAATCCGGTGTTTTTTCAATGATCACGGCTTTATTGTCGGCTGCAGAACCCACCAGGAAAGACTCCGATACAAACATCTTCCGTCTATTGGCAATAGCAATGGCTTCGCTGATATTTTTTGCGTACTGAACGATCTCGCGTGCTACCAGCGAAACGGGGGTAGCGGCACCGGTAGGATAACTACTCTTGGCGGCATTGATGGTAACGGTTAGCCCCTGCTCGTTCATACCCGAAACCACTCCGGTAAACCCGCCCCAGGTAACGCTCATAAATTTATAGCCGGAGGAAGGGTTTACAAACTCAATGATCTTGTTTTTTGCAAAGTCGTCCCCAACATAAAAATCAAAATTGCGGCCAATGATCATGGTGCTGTCTGCCGAGGCCGCGCCCCAGGTGCCAAAGGAAGTGCAACCCACCAGGGCCAGGTTTTGCAGGGCATGACCGATATCATGTGCTGAGTGATAATTGAGGATACGCTGGTATTTGTCGCCGATATAGCCATAGTTATCAGAAGCTGACCGGGAAACGCCATAGATCTCTTCTTTGTATTCTTCCGCTACATAATCCGGCAACTTCCGGTTAAAAAAACCAATAAAGTATTTTAAAAAATGCCGGTAAAATTTGGAAGGCACCATTTTGTTGATCTGCGCGCTGAAATAATCTTCCTGCAATTGCACAAGCTCCTTACTCAGTTTGCCGTTGATGACCCCCCGTTCAAACGGAGCGCCTTCCACATACAATTCATACAAACCGGAATTGCTTTTGCGGAACCAGCTGTTACCGATGGTGTATAAACCGGTATCAGGTTGTTGCCGTTGTAATTGTAAAGCTGCCGTATCTTTTATTTTAGGCGCTGGAATATCGGAAACCCATACCAGGTAGGCAAATAATAAACCGAACAGTAGCACTATGACTGCCAGTACCCGTAATAACCTTCGTAAAAATCGTTTCTTCATCCTGTATTTAGTTACGGTATACAAACACTAAGACCGAAATCTTGTTTACTCGTTTGCAGCTTTCAATGCGTGAAATTCAATTTCCGCCGATAAGCGAAAATTGGTTTGTTTTATTTTTGCAATTGCACTCGATTCGCCTTTATCAACCTGCATTTCCAGGAGCTGTTGCCGATAGGTATCTTTTACAACAAGAATCTCTACCCATTCAGGAAATGGGTCGCCATACTCTATTGCTATTTCCGGCGTTGCAGCAATATGTCCATAGACTTTTTGTAAAAGTCCAAGCTCGCCAATATTGTTCAGAATAATGAAACAGCTGGTGTCCGAGATAATTGTTTTAGGCATTCGCTACATCTCTTGAAAGGTCTGAGGCTGGGAAGTTAAAGATCGGGACATCGTAGCTGCCTAATAGCTCTGCAAAAGCCCTTTTTGTTAACCCTGCAACTTCAGCAGCCTGCCCCAATGAAAGCTTGCCCGTTTCATAGAGCCGGCCTGCTACCAGCATAGCAAGTTGATGGTTGTCAACGTCTACATTGTCCGGTATGTTCAGCGTTAAAACTTTCATGCAGCAAAGGTACTACTTTTTTAAGCATTCCTTATTTTATCCACCAGTGTAGGAGCCTTGAGCAGCAAGGTACAGGTCAGTACTGCGGAAAGCGAAGTTCCTAAAATTCCGTGCAAATTGAGACTTTGGCCTGTTAAAAACAGGTTGGGAATTTTGGTACGCGGACTGATGATGGTTTGCAGGGGATTGTTATAATCTTTTTGAATGCCGTACATCGACCCGTCTTCCAGACCGATATAATCCCGGTTGGTAAGGGGGGTGGCGGCGTAGCTGTGTTGGATATTTTCAGTGATCTGCGGGAACCGCTCCTGCACCAGCGCCAGCAATTGATCTGTTTTCCGTTTTTTAAAGGCTTCATAATCCTCCCCGCGTTCCGTTTCCTTTCCTACGCGGTTATAAGTGTCCTTCCATTGTTCTACGTCCCGGAACCACATAGGGGTAAGGATGGAAACTGTAGCGGCATAACGGGGATCCTTCCGGTCCGGAGTAAAATACAGCCCGTAACCCAGCGGCCAATTGGTATCCGTATAATCATTCATATTCCATAAATGCCCTTCTTTATGAAAATAGTAATTGTGGTTTTGGTAAGGAACGGATCGCGGTTTTAAAACAAGATGCAGCGAAAAAGATGCAACCGTATTCGATAGCCCGGTGATCCGTTTGCGGTATACATTTTTTAACAATGCAGCATCGGTAATGTGTAGTGTAGCTGCGGGGTTGATGTTGGAAATAAAATAGCGGGCGCTGATGTCCGTTCCTGCTTCCGTTTCAATATGGGAAACCGCGCCGCCGGATTCCACGATCTTTTTCACTTCGCAATTGCGCAGGACCGTTCCGCCCTGTTTTTTTATTACCGCCGCCAGCAGTTTGGCGATCTGCGAGCCGCCATCCACGCATTTCCAGCTGCTTTCGATATAGCTGTTCACGATCAGCGCATGCACATGAAAAGGGGTCTTGCCTGCAACGCCGGAATAAAGCAGGTTATTGCCGGCCAGCACGGCCTGTAATTTGAGGTTGGGGGTGATCGCCGCAATGGTTTCCTGTGCGCTTAAGCCCAGTACTTCGTCTTTAGCCGATGCATCATCGTTGGTTAAATGATAGAGCGGGAATTTGCTGCATACTTCTTTTACCAGCGCACAGTAGCGGATAATGGCCTCCCGATCCTCCGGAAAATCAGCCGCCAGGTTGTTGATAAAGGCATCATAACCCTGGCTCTGAACGTATGCCTTCGGGTCACCTTCCAGCAGGATATGATCAAAGGCTTCCTCCATTTTTTCGAGTCGCAGCTGGTCTATGATACCGGCATATTTCAATACCTGGTACAGATTCTGACCTTTACTGAGCCCGCCGATATAATGCACACCGGTATCGAAGAGTTGTTTGTTCCGCGCAAAGGTCTGCAGGTTGCCGCCCAGCTGTTTGTTCTTTTCGACCACGCAAACCCTTAGCCCTTGCTTACCCAGGATGCTGCCGCATAAAAGGCCGCCGAGGCCGCTTCCGATGATGATAACGTCAAACTGCATGGGTATTATTCCCGGGTAAGTTAATAAAAACGGTTAAGCCGGCGATAATAAAACCAACTCTTTTCTGTTCGCTAAAATCCAGATGGGAACTTACCCATTCGTAGATATAATCGTTTACGAATCCTTTTTTACGCAATTGATCTTCAATGACTGCAAACCCGGTATAACCTGCCAGGTCCACTACTGTATCCACATCATCTGTAACTCTTGTTTCAGAAGCCGGGCGGTCTTTGTATAAGGATACCGTGGCCCCACCTACAAATACAACATGATTGCTTAGTTCCTCCAGGGCAGTAAATACGGCAGCAATTCTTGCGATGTTCGTCTGATCACTCATAGGATAATGTCATATAATGTATTCAATGCAAACTTTAATTCTCTTGTCTGTCCAACCCGTATGATGTCAATCGCGGCAAGCATTAAATGAAGGACGCTGTCCTGTAAAGCGGCTTTTGGTGCGCCTTTATATAACGGGGTAATGGACAGGCCCCGGATGCTGCCATCGTCATCGGGCCATACATAATGGGTCTCTGTTGTAAAATGAGCTTTAAATGCGGGATGGGAATGCGCGGTGGGAATGCCTATAACCATTGTTCCTGGTTGTTGGGGAAATACATATTGCAGTCCGTACTCGATAAATTCCATCAATGATTTCCGAAATACCTTTCTCCGGCTCTCATCAATAAGACCCGCCCTATGGCTCCTGGTTAGCGACTCGGAAACCTCCGAAATGCTTAAGAACAGGGATAATGCCAGATCTCTGTACCGCCATTGGGCCTGGTCGAGCGATCGTATTTTTAATAAGACAACAATGTCCTGTGGACGCATGCCATTGTGTGACTTCATGATGCAAAGTAACTGCATTTACTTGTTCGCTGTTTGCAAACAGCGAACAAAAGTCATAAAATAATAAAAATAACTTATTTATAGTATATAAAAATAAATAATATTAATTAATATACCTGCCTAATCACAATAATTAGCCCATGTAAAATTACGCTTACGGAGCATAGGAAAACGGGATTATTTGTTTGATCATTAGGATGCATTTGTTCTGTTTGCCCTGTGTTTGGTCCCGGTTTTAAGAAGGGAATCCTTATTTTTAAACAATGAAAACCTAACTCATGAAATTATTCTTTTCGCTCGCTTGCTTCTTATTGGTGTTATTTACTGCCTGTAAAAAAGATGATGCTGTTACCGTTAAGATCACCGGGCCCAATCACAATGCGGAACCGCTTACTGTAAGAGTTGTTTATGTAGTGCCATCGGATAAAGCATTAAATGCAGACTATGTAAAAGCCGTTCTGCATTGTGCTGCCGATCTGAAAAACTGGTATGCGGGCAAGTTGAATAACGGCAAAACCTTCCGGTTAAATACACAGGAGGTGGAAACCCTGAAGAGCAGCCACCCGGCCGGCTGGTTTGATCAGCAGAACAGCGGCAGTGGTGATAACCGCGATTTTTATTTTTACACCAATGCAAAAAATGATGTAAAAGCATTATTGGGTGCTTCCTACGATGAAAATAAATACACCTATTTTGTTTATGTGGACGCACAGGGCAAAACAGGTGCCGGAGCCCTCCGTTTTACAGCTATGCCGGAAAACGACCTTTTGGGACTGACGGGTAAAATGAAAGAGCCGGTTTCCCGGTGGATCGGCGGGGCCGGTCATGAGCTGGGACACGCGCTGGGGCTTCCGCATCCCGCCAGCCAGGATCCAAATGCGTTAATGTGGACGGGATATACCATTTACCCCAATTGTATATTGCCGGCCAGCGATATACAGCTACTAAACGGAAACCCGTTTATACGTTAAGGATCCCGGACGTTTCTGTCAGCGTGCTAACAATTCGTTCATTAACCGTGGTAGTGGTATTGCCATTACGTCCCGGCCTAATGGAAACTGATCCCTGCCGGCATAAACTACAAACCGTTTATCCGCTTGAATATCATCACAGGCAATATAAAAACCTTTGGATAGTTTGGGTACGGAGTTGCGCTTGATCATCCTTGTAAATTTAACATGAAATATTAAATTTACAAGGATAAATATAATTGAATTGAAACGATTTTTATTATTTTATTGATTAGCAATTAATTGTATTTTTTTATTTCCGCAACACCCAGATCACATTCGATGTATACTTCGTATGATCGACCCGTTCAAAAGAAAGCCCATGTTTATCTGCCAGATCTTTGATCATTTGCCCGGAAAGAAAATGCAGCCCGTTCACTGTTTTGTTAAAGGAGAATACTTTGGTAGAGAAAAACTCGGTCAGTCTGGTGCCTTTGTGTTTTTCCTTCAGATCCCTGTCCCCGTCGCGGATCACCAGGATACCACCCGGTAACAGGCTCTGAATGGCGTTTTCTATAACGGCTACCTGCTGCTCCGGTTGCAGGTAATGCAGCACATCACTGATCACGATGCCGTCATACTGCTCAAAAACAAAACGGCTGATGTCGGCATGAATAAACTGCAGGTCATCCGTTTTGCTAAAGCAATGGCTGGCCGTTTCGATCTTATCCTCATCGTAATCCACGCCCGTAATCCTGCGTTTTTCCTGGCTGCTCCAGTATAAAATATAACACATAAACCCGTAACCGCAGCCCAGGTCCAGGATGCGCCCATCCGCGGGCATCAGTTCATGAAATTGCTGGTAATAGTTTTCCAGCCGCAGTTTTATTTTTAAATACCATTCCAGTACCGGGCCCTTATAGATGTAGTTAAAGAACAAATGTTCCTTAAAATATTTAGGCTGTTCCAGTTCTTTCGTCAGCTGGGTATGCTGCGCTTTAAAATAGTTGGAAACGGATTTGGTCCGTTCCTGGTAATTGACGCCCCAGCTTGTATCATCTGCCTTGATCCTTGGCAGGTATTGTGCGGTGATGGGGCCGTTCTTTAACAGGTAATCACCCTTGGTCATGGTATAACCCAGGCCATGCAACAGCACCGGCACAATATCCAGCTGCAGTTTTTCTGCCAGGTAAAAAGCGCCTTTATGAAAGCGTTTCATGGGCGGGCGGGTACTACGGGTCCCTTCGGGGAATACGACAATGGAGTAGCCTTTGTCGGTAAGCGTTTTCAACAATGGCACACTGTTCTCAATACCGTTGGCCACCGGGTAAAAATCGGCCATACGGATGGCCCAGCCAAATACCGGCGATTTCCATACCCACCGGTTGGTTAACAGGATCAGGCGGGGGTTGAGCATTGCCATTTTTAAGATATCCAGAAAAGACTGGTGGTTCGCGATCACTACTGCCGGTGTTTTAAAGGTTTCGCGCAGGGGATTGTTGATCTTTTTACGGAAATTGCCCATAATGTACAGTACCGACATGCAGAAGTTGGACAACAATACATGATAGCTGTATTTCCCTTTTTCCTTGTTAAAAGGGTTGAGCCGCACCAGGAAAAGGCCAACGATGGTCAGCAGCACACTGGTAGAAGCGAAATAAACAAAGGAAAAGGACGACCGGTGCCAGCTCCACAGGGTCCAGGGATGGAACTGTTTTTTTACCCGGCTTTTTATAAAAAGATGGAACAGGAAGGGAATTAAGATCTGTGACATCAATACCACGCAAACAATGCCGGTTACGGATATAAAGGCAATGGACTGCAGGGCGGGATGTTTGGCAAATACCAGCACACCCAGCCCGGCAATAGTGGTGATGGCGGAGATCAGGATCGATGATTTATACGAGCCCAGTAATTTTCTGCCGGTCCTGTATTCTGATAGCAGCCCGTCCATCACAAACAAGCTGTAATCATCACCCAGTCCAAAGATAAGGGTCGATACAATGATGTTTACGATATTGAATTTGATACCTGCCAATCCCATAATGCCCAGGATCCACACCCAGCTGATGAACATGGGGATAAAGGCCATCAACATCAACTCCACCCGCCCGAAGGTTAGGAAGAGCACCACCGCCACGAGTATGGAAACGATCCAGGCAATGCGGTTAAAATCCTGGTTCACCATTTGTGTTAAACGGCTGGTCAGGTACTGGCGGTCCAGTATGGTAGCATCATTGCCGGCTTCGAGGCTGTCTACAACGGCTTGCCGGAACGCCTGGGGCACTTTGAGCACCGTAACCACAGAAGCGCGGCCGGGCGTTTCGGTAATATAATCGTCCAGGTAACTTTTACGGATACCCGAAAGCTGTGCAGGATCCAGGGTTTCAAAGGAGGTGGCAAGCAGCTGTTCAAAATGCTGAAAGGCACCGGGTTTAAAGCCCAGGGCGAATCCCTGGGTCTTAATGTCGGATAGCAGCTGCGCTTTTTTATCTGCTGTCCAGTAAACATTCCATCGGGCGATGCGTGCGCGTTGCAGGGAGTCAGACATAAAAAGGGATGATACGCCTCCCGCGCTGCTGATCTTTCCTTCGGCCCGGAATCTGTCAATGTCTGTTTGCAGGCGCTCGCTTTTTACCAGGGCTTCATCCAGGTTGCCGCCTTCGGTCACCAGGTATACCGACTTTAGCGCGGCCCCGCTGATGGCATTCAGCTTTTGCTCTGCCTGTTTCAGCTCCTTCGACATATAATTCAGCTGCATCATGTCCGGCTCAAACTGTACCTTACCGGCGAAGAACGCAAATACTATGGTGAGCAGCATGATCAATCCCACCAGCCATTTGTTCGATTCCAGGCGAACGGATGCGATCCGGTCGATCCAGGAGTGTTTTTGTGCAGGGCCTGCTGCTGTACCACCAATAAAATGCGGTAAAAAAACAAGAGAGCACAATACTGCTCCGATCAGGCTTAGTCCGGCAAATAATCCCAGGTCTTTTAGCATATCCGAGGTGGCGAACTGCAGCGTCAGGAAGCCGGCAATGGTGGTAAAGCTGCCGATGGTGAGCGGGAAGGCAAGGTCTTTGATCACCTGGCGCATATCGCCGGTATGGCGGTAATGGTTGAACACGTGCAATGAATAGTTAACCACAATGCCCAGCACGATAGAGCCGGTCCCCAATGCAATAATGGAAATACTGCCTTTGATCAGCGCGATGAAGCCCAGCGCAAACGCTGCTCCATAGACCACGGGTACCAGGATCAGCACCGGGGCCCGTTTCTTCTTAAAATAGATGCTGATAAAAAATATCAGGAACAGGATGGTGATGCTCAGCGTTAACTGCGTATCCTTTTTTAGCTGTGCCGCGTTCCCTTCGGAAACCAGGGCGCCCCCAAAATAAAGGGTCCGGATCTGCGGGTGGTTTTTGCCGAGGGAATCAATGCCCCGGTTCAGTGCTTCAAACAACAGTTTGTTCCTGCCGGTATTGCCTGCGGTAAAATTGGGCGTAATGAACAGCAGGAGGGTCTTTTGATCTTTGGTAATGATATGACTATCGTACAATTCAAAATTATCATCTACCTGCAGCTCCTGCAGTTTTTTTAAAGCGATAAAGGAAATGCCGCTGGGGTCCCTGCTGATGACCTCATTGATGGCAAAACTACCGGGACTGCTCAGTAATTTTATATCATTTTCAAGTGTGGTCTTTAAAACCGCAGGCTGGATAAGGGTGTCGATCTTCGCATAATCTTTTTCCGAAAGAAAAACGGGAAGATGCTCCTGTATGGTCTGGAACAGTTCCAGGGTAAAATCGTCTTCGATCCGGTAACGGATGTTTTTTATATAAGGCGCCGCAGATTGTTCCAGGGCCGCACCCAATGCATCGCCATAGGCCACCAGGCTGTCGGGGGCTGTTTGTGTGGTGTCCTTTAAAGACACCATCACCGCCAGCTTGTCGGCAAATTTTGAATTGCCAAAGACCTCGGCAACCTTTTCTGTTTTTTGATCCTTTGGAATGATGGCGTATACGTCTTCAACAAATCTTATCCGGCCGGCCAATAGCAGGAACAAACCAAGCGTACCTGCGAAAAGGAGATACAGCAGCGGTTTGCGTGTAAGAAAATACTGGTATATCGTAAGAAAGACTTTCTGCATATCTAGCCGGCAAAGATAACTGAAGAATGCGTGCCGGTTGCGGTTCCGGTGTTATGCGGCGTTCACCTTTTCTGTTTTAGGGGGATTTTCAGCAGTAAAAAAGTGAGCAGCCAGAAAAGAATAGCTGCAACAATGGCCAGTGTAATGCTTCCGTACAGGTATTGTTCCAGGTTCTGACCCATATATTTTAAAGTGAGCTGTTTGCTGAATGAGATATCCACTGCGCGGCTGCCCATCCAGGGTTTCCCCATTTTATAACTAAGGAAAATGATCAGGGGGATCATGGGGGGGATGCTGATATTGGCTGCCAGGATAAAAAGGGCCTTGTTCAGCCGCATCCAGTGCGCCGCGGGAATACCCACCAGCAGCTGGAATCCCCAGATGGGTACAATGCCCATAAAGGCTCCAAAAGCCATGGAATTAGCCTTGGTAACCGTGGTTTCACCAGGATTCAGCAGGAGCCGCTTCAGCTCCTGCTGCCAGTTTTTTTTTGTAAACCGCCGGAAAAAATTGCGGGGCTTTATATATAAGAAGGTGATCAGTACCAATACCGTATTCAGTACGCTGATGCGGCTGAAATCTTTAAAAGGCCGGAAATGCGTGATGCGCTCTTCTTTTGGAGGATAATAAACGGTAATGGGAACGGAGGTTACCGGTACACCAGTCCAGGCCAGGCGCACGATCACCTCAATTTCCAGTTCGTATTTCCGGGTAAACAGCTGCATCCTGCTGATGGGCTCAAGGGGGTAAAGCCGGTAGCCTGTCTGGGTATCCGGGCAGTCGATCCCGGTTTCTACCCTGAACCAGAAATTGGAGAATTTATGCCCGAAGCTGCTTTTGCCAGGCACATTGTCTGCAGTGGCCATGTTCCGGCTGCCCATGATCAATGCGGGTCCCCCGGTTTCCAGTGCATCGAGGAAGAGCGGCAGGTCTTTTGCAAAATGCTGCCCGTCCGAGTCGATGGTGATGGCATACCGGTAGCCCAGCTCCATGGCTTTTTTAAATCCGGTGCGCAGGGCCATACCCTTTCCCTTATTGGGAGAATAGGCTGCCACCGTTACCTGCGGAAATTTTTCCAGGATCGCCGGTGTGGCATCTGTAGAGCCATCATTGATAACGATCACCTGCCCGGTATAACGAAGCACATCAGTGATCACCTGTTCAATGCTGGCGGCATTATTATAAGTAGGGATCAGCACACATACACCCAGTATGGAAAAGCGCTCTGAAATATCAGCAGGTATAATTGAATGATCCAATTTCACGAAGGGGCAAAAGTAAAACTTCTATTGTATTTCGGTAGCTAATAAATTTTGGTAATTGTATTTTTTATACGCGCTGATCATGTTTTTTTCCCGGGTTATTTCAAACAGTTCATTCTTTATCTCTATCCGCAGCCAGTATTCCGGCTCCGTATGTGAAAAAGAACTCAGCTTGAGCAGCACATCTGTATTTAGCCGGCGTTCTCCTGTCAGATATTTATGCAAGTTACTGTCCTGCATTTCAAACAGGTTCGCCAGCTTTTTTTGCGTGATTTCGAACACTGCCAGGTACATTTTTACAAAATCGAGGATCTTTATGTTTTTATCTGTACTTCTATCTTCAATATAATCCTCAATCTGGTATTGTATAGCTAGCAGTTCATTTTTCAGCCTTCTCTCTTTGCTTTGCCTTTCTGAATGTGAAAGAATAAAGTCCTTCAGCGCATTTGTTTTTTCCTTGTTCCAGACATGAGTCATTTCAATTTCGTTTCTTTCCTTGCTCATGATTTATATTTTTTAAGTATTTGTTTATGAGATGTTCCCCTGCCTCGGGAGAAATTAACATGGTAGTATCACCAAACTTTACAGCTCCATATTTTTTGCAGTACACAGCCATAAGCTTTATTTCATCCTCTTTGTTCTCCTCGAATACATCAAAAGCCAGCCAGCCTTTATAAGCTCCGGCACCATGTATAAAACTAAGGCGACAGGCAAAAGCAATGAGGCATCCCGCTACCTGTTCGTAACGCTTATGGCGTCCTTTATTATGCGGCGCTATTTCTACGTAGGCCATGTAAGGCTCAATGGTATCTTTCATTTTAAAGCTAAGGCACCCTTCAATAATATCGGGCGTTTCCTCGCAGATCAGTACAAAAGTTTGTAATTTTTCCTTAAGTGTATTTTTTTTAAAATTAAACCGCCAGCCTTCATTTAATGAGGTCAAAGCGAGATGCGATGGCGATTCGATACGTGCATTTACCCATCTTTTATCTTCAATCCTGATAATGGAAACCCGCATAAGGTTTAATTGCCTCAAAGATACAAAAAATTATACAAATTGTATAATTTTAAAAGATAAAATCAGGCGGCCGTACTGCCGGAGGGAGACGAACAGTCATAAATGGGAGCCGGTGCCAGGGACCGTGCTTACCGGCGGGGTCCAAAAGTGTACCGTACTGCCAGGGCGATATTCAGCAGCTCTACTTCACCATCAAATTGACGGTTGACGTTTAAAAACGCCGGCCGGTGGTCGAGGGTAATGTTGACCGGGGCCTTCGGAGATTTGAAATCGAAACCGCCTACCGGCCCCAATCCCAGGGAAGCCTGCGTTTTGGCATTTTCAAACGTTTTTGTATAAGGATCATTAGGTGGCGGAGCCGTACCCGGGTAATTGGGAAGATCATCTTTCAGGAACCGGACATGCCCCTCCGCTCCGATGATGAAACTGAGCCCTCCTTTCATGGGAATGTGCAGCTGGTAGGAGAGGGCGCCGAAAAATGGCTGGTAAACCTGCACCCCCTCAAAGTTTTCCTGCTCATTTCTTAAGACATATTCTTCATAGGAAATACCCGCGTTTAGTTCAATAGCCGAACGGGGCGAAAAAAACAGTTTGTAAGATCCCGAAAGAAAGTCATAGGCTTTTGTTCCCAGCACATTGGCCCTTACGCCTAAAGCCTGCCGGTAAGGGACCGTTCTTTTCGTGGTTTGAGCAATGGTCATGTTAGCAACGGCCAATAAGATAAAGAGGCATATTTGTTTTTGCATAGCAGGTGTATTTATTGCAGGGGACCCCTTTTAAAATCGGATGTAAACGTTTCCCTGTCCGCCTCCGGGTTGTTGGATGCCGGCGATGTGGATTGTGAAATGGTCAGCTGCTGGCTGGTAAGCGTTAGCACATTTGCTTCGGAATGTTCCCCGTTTTCTATATCCTCCATGATAAGGGCTCCTGTGTCCGGCAGGTACCGGCAGGTACCCTTTGCCTGTTCGGTGATCACCCACCTGCCATCTTCCCGGTTGCGCTCATAGGTTTCAAAAGTTCCGTTTTTATAAAACAGGATGGTGATCTCTTTGTCCTCACTGGCGGCTTCGGTATATTCTTCAATAATTGCTGATCCTTTATAGGCCTTGTAATGAAAGGAGGTCTGTGTCCACAGACCGATTATTTGATCCGGCAGATGGGTCTCCTGTCTGTCCTTATAACAGCTGGGCAGGGTAGTGGCAAGTACTGTAAGGGTCAACAGGTAAGTGATTTTTTTCATGTTTTCATTCTTAAGGTTTGTAAACGTGCCGGTTCCTGACCGGCTGATGGCTTTGCAATAATAGGATAGAAAATGAGGGATCTGCTGTTTTGTGCATGGATAACAAGGGCTTGTGACAGATAACAAGGAATGGTGACCAGCCGCAAGGTCAATGTGACGAATTTCAAGGGTGTTTTGAAAGGCAGGGGCATCTCCCGTTATAAAAAATATTATTTTCGTTGGTAAACAGCTTTTTTTGAACCGGCTGATCCATACGTTAAAACAACCACACCCGGGATACGGAAACCTGCGTATTTATTTTCGCACGGTGCTGGGCATCGTATTGATCGTTTTTCTCATATTAAGTATTTTACAGCCCTTTAAGATCGGGGAACGGAATATTGCAGGAAATCCTTATATCACTGCTGCCGTATATGCCGGGGGGGCTTTTTTAACGATGAGTCTGAATGCAGTGTGGCTGCTGGTATTTCATAACTGGTTCCGGCCGGATAAATGGACATTAGGTAAGGAGCTTATCGTAATGGCCTACCAGTTTTTCAGCATCGGGCTTACGATCTGGCTGATCAACCATCTGCGGGGAACGCTCCGGCCTGAAGATGCAAGTTTTGGCAACTCTTTTTTCCTGGCCATTGCCATTGGTATCTTACCTTATATTATTGCCACTTTCGGGAGGCACAATTATTTGCTGAAGCATCATTTGAAGGAGGTGGCGGCGTTTAATGAACAGCTGAAAGCGCTGCAGGCTCAAAGCAACGGGCAGGTGGTGGCACAAACGGCGGCGGGATATTTAAGTATTCCCAAACTGGATCATTCTATAGCCATAGATGATTTCCTGTTTGCGGAATCAAAGGGCAATAACCTGGTGCTGCAGGTGTGCCTGAACAACCGGCTGCAACAATATACCCTGCGCAGTACCCTGAATGATTTTGCACAGGCCAATGCACATATCAGCCCGTTGTTTCGCTGCCACCGGTCATTCATCATCAACCTGGATAAAGTAACACAGGTGCAGGGCAATGCTGCCGGCTACCAGGTCCTATTGCATCCCGGCCTGGGCCCGGTTGTGGTGGCGCGGTCCAGTGTGCCGGCCTTTAAAAAAATACTTGCCGGAAGGAGCTGAGTTACTTTAGAAATTGTATCGTGCTGCGATCCCAAAAGTATGCGCATGCAGGGTGCCAAAGCCGGAAGGCGCGGCAATATGCAGTACCGGCCGGAAATCTGCAGATAGATTTAAGGGAATGTTGCTGAACTGGTAATCCGCCCCCCCGGTTGCAAAGAGCCCGGCACCAAAGCCATCGTAGTAGCGCTGTTTGGAAAAGGAGTTGAATACGAGCAATCCTCCGCCGAGGAACCATTTGAGCCCTTCAACGCTGCTGATCTTAAAATGATGCTGGTAGGCACCGGAAAGACTGACCCCTGTTGTGTTCCAGTATTTACCATCATAGATGGAATAACGGTTCCTTTGTCCAAATCCCGCATCGAGTTCAATAGCACCCGGTTCAGAGATATAAAATTTGTAGGAGACCGCCAGCGTGGCATAGTCTACATGGGAGCTGATCCTCAGGCCGATAGCTTTGCCGCTTTTGTCCTGGGCATGGAGCGAAGTTATAACTGTAAATACTGCAATACAGAGAAAGAGTTGTTTCATGAGAACTGGGTTTAGAAGTATACTGCCAGAGGAATACAAAGGTACTTTTTTTTAGAAAAGAGCTCCCGGATATTGCATCCTTCCGCTTATTCAATGGATAATATACAGGAGCATCAAAAAAACAGTCATGCAGGAGTGCAGAAAGGGCGGTCAGTCCCTTAAAATTTCATCCCGTTTTAGAACGTATAACGGGCTGCGATTCCCACATCATGCCCGTGGAATGTATTGTAGGCATCCGGAGCCGTAATGTGAAGGGTAGGGCGGAAGTCAGCCGAAAGATTCAGGGGGATCTTTGCAAACTTGTAATCGACCCCTCCTGTTGGATAAATGCCTACACCAAAGCCGTCATAGCGGTCCAGCTTGGAGCTGGTATTAAAAAATACCATACCGCCTCCGATGAACCATTTCAACCCCGGAACCGGCCTGATAGGGAAATGGTGCTGGTAAGTGCCTGAAAAACTAACACTGGGGGCATTCTTTCGCTCGTTATAATACCAGTAACGCTGATCGCCGAAGCCCAGGTTCAGTTCGATGGCCCCGGGTCTGGAAACAAAGAATTTATAAGAAGCGGCAAAGGCTTCATATTCAGTATGGGTACTCACGCGGGCACCAATAGCCTGCCGGTAACCGGATTGTGCGTGTGTAACGGTTACGGCAGCAATGACCGCGGCCAGAATGCATATTTTTTTCATTTGTACGAGATTTAACAGGAACGAGTTATCAATAAACATACCAAAGCAGTTTATTGACGGCCTGTTTTTACAAAACGAAAAATCAGAGGTTGGGAATCAGTTCCCTGTATAAAGTGTCCAGTATATCCCTGCGGATGCTTAACCGGCTGAGACCCGGACTGTTGCGTGTGGGGTATACCCGGTTGGAGAGAAATATGTACACCATATTGTATTTGGGATCTACCCATACACAGGTGCCGGTAAATCCTGTATGACCATAGGTTTGCGGGGATGCGTATTTTGCGGGGTAAGGGTCGCTGCTGGTGGCATTATCTTTTTCGGGCTTGTCAAACCCATAACCTCTGCGGCTGATGGAACTGTGATAGCCAATAAAGTACTGGATGGTTTCCCATTTGAGAAAGCGCCGTCCGTTTAGTTCGCCGCCGTTCAGCAGCATCTGATAGAGTTTTCCCAGGTCGTAGGCATCAGAAAACAACCCCGCATGTCCGGCCACACCACCGCCCAGTGCAGCGCCTTCATCATGTACCGTGCCCTGTATAAGCTGGTTGCGAAAACCGGTTTCCTTTTCGGTGGGCATAATGCGGTCCAGCGGAAAACGCTCCAGCGGGTGGTAGCCGGTGGTGGTCATGTGCAACGGCTCGTAGAACGTTTTTTGCACATATACTTCCAGGGGCATTTTTGTAATGGCTTCTACTATTTTACCCAGGAACCAGAAATCATTATCGCTGTATACATATTTTTTGCCGGGCGGTACTACCGGGCTTTCCAGGATCGTTTTCCAGATGGTGTCCCTGTAGTCGTTCCGGATATATAGGTCCCGGGCTACCTGGGTGGTAAAGCCTTCCGTTGATGAGCTCCGGTACAGCTCCGGCCGCACGGTTCCATCGGGGTTTAGCGTTGCTTTATAAAAGGGGATAAAAGGGACCATTCCTGCCTGGTGCAGGATGATATCTTCCAGCGTAAGCTTTGCTTTATCGGTCTTTTTCGTCCAGGGAAGGTAATCGGCCAGTTTTTTTTTGAGATCGATCTTTCCTTCTTCATACAGCTTCATAACAGAGACGGTGGTGGCCGAAATTTTTGTAACGGAGGCCAGGTCAAAAATACTGTTAAGGGCCGTGGGGTGTGTGGGATCGTACTCGTAGTTCCCAAAGGCTTTGTGGTAAACGATCTGCCCGTCTTTGGCGGCTAAAACCACGCAGCCTGGATAGGCCTTTTTTTTAATGCCTTCCTCTGCGATGGAATCGATGGCTGCAAACCGTGCATCCCCGATGGGCTGCATATAGCTTACCTCGGTGCCTTTCTGGATAATGCCGGTCCCATATTTCCAGGTGCAAACAGTAACGGGTAAGGTGCCTGCCGCATTGAATCTGGAGGCCAGCCAGTCTGCCGCCACATCCTGGAAAACGGCATCGTCTTCATAGGCCGCCACCAGGGATTTAGCCATGCAAAAATTTCCTAACGAAAGGGGATTTCCGAAAACAAGGGTTACCGCATTGTTCTGGTTCAGGCGCTGCCAGTTCTGAAGGGCATTTTGCGAAATGCCGTAGTTGCTGCCGCCTTTGCGCAGTGCCACATCATGAAAGCCGAGGATCACCGCATCATATTTGCCCTCTAACACTTTTTTAACAACAGTACCTCCCTTTCCTACTGCATCCTTGTACCGGATATAATACACATCGGCATTAAAATCCTGCTTCAGCCGTTGCGCAAGCACCGTAGAGCCATCATTGTTAAATCCTATATAAGCGACCCGCTTACCGGTAAGCGGCCGTCCGAAGAACTCGTTCCTGAAACCATCGGGGTTAACCAGCTGTACTACAGTGAGGGCCTGGCGTGCTATTTTTTCACGTACCTCGTTGGTTGCAGCATTGAGGTCCTCTGTAAGGTTGCCGGTGCTTATGGGCGACAACTTGTTAAGACCCAATCGATATTTTGCCAGCAACACTTTTTTTACTTTCATTTCAATATCGTTCCAGCTCAGCCGTTTCTTTTTGATAGCCTCATTAACAGCCTTAATGGTACCGGGAACACTTTCGGGAAGGCAAAGCATATCATTGCCGGCTATCAGGGCTTCCACGGCAATAGTGCCCCCGGGAAAATATTTGGCAACGCCCTGCATTTCCAGTGCATCAGTAAAAGTAAGTCCTTTAAAACCGAGCTGATTCCGCAATAGACCGGTAACCGCGTTCTTTGAGATGGAGGTGGCCCGGTGCGGAGTATTATCAATAGAGGGAACAAACAGGTGTCCGACCATCACACTTTGCACCCCGGCTTTGATGAGTTCTTTAAAAGGATATAGTTCCAGTTCCTGCAGCTGGTCTACGGTCTTATTGATCACCGGGAGGTCCAGGTGCGAGTCTACTGCTACATCCCCGTGCCCCGGAAAATGTTTGGCGCTGGCCATGATGCCGGCATCCTGCATGCCCCGCATATAGGCCACACCCATACGGGCTACCTTATACTTGTCTTCCCCGAAAGAGCGGAACCCGATCACGGGGTTATTGGGATTGTTGTTGATGTCAACCACCGGCGCATAGTTCACATGTACTCCCAAACGCTTATGCTGCCGGCCAACGGCCAGTCCCATTTCATAAGCCAGCGCTGTATCGTTTACGGCACCTACGGTCATTTGATAGGGAAATTTGATCACACTGTCTAAACGCATGCCCAGCCCGTATTCACCGTCAATGGTGATCATAACGGGGGTTTTGGCCAGCTGCTGGTAATAGTTGGTAAGGTTTGCCTGCCGGATGGGACCACCCTGGAAAAAACAAAGTGCTCCAACATTGTAGTTTTTAACATCATTGGCTACCGCAGCCACATGATCGGCTCCCTTATTGGAATGGGCTCTTACAATGATCAGCTGGGCAATGCGCTGGTCTTTGCTGAGGCTTTTATAAACGCTGTCTACCCATTTGTCTGCAGGAAGATTGCTGTTGTATTGGGCGTTGATAGATTGGCATGTGAAAAGGATCAGGATCCATAATGCATACAATCTTTTATTTTTCATGCGTTGCTATTTTTCAGTTACAGATGGTTGCAAATTTAGGATAATTGGGCATGCAAAGGGGGAAATTTGAAGCTGGGACTGTATTTGCGGGTTTTTGCGGGGCGCCTGTCCGTAAGAATTGCTTATTGTACATGCAGTAATTTTTGCCCGAAGATCAGGCCTCCCCCGGCGGTTATTCCCTGAACGGTGATCAGGTAGGAACCCTTCAGGTCGGCCGTAAAAAAGGAAAACTCCAGTTTCCCGGCCGCGTCTGTATACAACAGCGGCTTCCAGTAAATGGTACTCATCATTTCTTCTGTGTCCTGTTTCAGAAGGGTGCTGTCCATACCATAGAATTCGCGGGCCTGGTAAATCAGATAATCCGTATTGATAACGGGGCCGTCTTTACAGCCGTTGTATACAACATTAAGGTTGATGCCGTTTGCATTGGTAGGGTAGGTGTTCCCGACTACCGGCTTTTTAAAGGGATAAGGGTGGTTGATGCAGTTCAGAATGCCGTACTGACAAACATAGTCGCCACATTCATTACTGCCCTCGGCCTGAAATTTATTCCGGGAATTTACAACGACCGTTTCCAGGGTCTTGCCTGTTTCCTGTTTATTCATATCCTCCAGAAGGTCGTCGTGTTCTGATTGGCTCTTAATGACAGGGAAACCAAAATCCCGGTTGCGGGCTGCGTCAGCGGTGATCTTCACCAGACTATCGGTAATCTGGTACTGGAAGTCGTCTTTGTTTTCGCCCGTTACCTTTATAAATAGTTTCCTTCCGTCTTTGACCAGCAGATCGCGTTCGTTCAGCAGGAAAACACCTTCCGCATCGGCATCGCCCAAACCCAGTTTGCCGTCCTTGATGAGTACCAGCTGCTCCGGTTTTTTTACTTTTTTTTCAAACCGGGAGAGCCGGCCCTTTACTTCGGTCCTTACAATTTTTGCCGTATCCCTGCCGGTGTTTTGCAGCTGCTGCCATTTATAACGCCGCCAGCCTTTCAGCAAAAGCATTTCTTCCAGCAAGGGCTTATTCTCCATCAGCCGCCCTTGTTGATTATAAAGGGAAATATCATCCAGTTCGTTCTCTAAATAGTAAACGCTTTCAAGATCTTTTCGCATGCCGGCGGCGATCCTGTTTACGGCCACACAGCTGACCGTTACCGCGGAGGGCACCGGTTGATTGCCGGGACCGGTGATCTGCAGCCTGGCATGCACACTGTCACGGGTGCTGAAGCGCTCTTTGTTAAGGAACAGGTCTGCTTTGTTTTTCTGATCGTACCGGGCAAAGATCAGCCGTTCCGCCAGCGGACGGGCTTTATCATCGAGTATTGTGATGGAATAAATGCCCCTCATTTCTTTTATCGGGATCAGGATATTGGAAACGTTTTTTATTGCAATTTCCGGGGTGCCAATGACAATGGCGGCATTGTGCATAGTAATGGAGATATTGCGCGGCATATTGCTTTGTACTTCCATTTGTATAGAATCATTGACCACGGCGGCGGGTATTTTTATAACGACACCATCATTCAATATACCGGGGAGATCAAAAGTATCGGTTTTGTTTTTCCAGGAGGCTTGCAGGGAATAGTGGGAGCCCTTTTTGGGCCGGAGGATAAAATCGCCTTTTCCATCAGCGTTGATGAACACGGGCCGGAGCGGATTCCCATCCTGCAGGAGCGTGGAAGAAACGGGTACCGGACTGCCGGCAGCCCGGGCTTCGCATACCACGCGGCTTTCCAGGCCATATACCAGGTCGCCCCCTTCCGGATAGAATCGGATAGAAAGCGTGTCCTCGCTTTTTTGCGTTGCCGGCAGCTTTATATTTGCCGCGTATTCTTCAGCATTAAAATGAGTGGTGGTGTACAGCGTATTATTTCCCGGGCGGATCCCTTTTTTATCAATGTAGATCATGCCCTTGCCTAATTTGTTTAATTCGATGCGTTTCGGTTTTTGTCCGTTCAGCCGGTAGGTGAATTTTGCACCCGGCATCAGCTGTTTATAAACGGTGGGAATTAAGGCAATGCTTACGCCGATTTTGTCTCCTGTATTCAAACTGTCGGATAATGTAAGTGCCGTAGTATAGTTCAGTGCTAAGTTGGTCTTAACAGAAACCGGCAGGCTGTATTCCCCTATGGGCTTGTTGTGGTGCAGCAGGTTCGTACTGAAAATAACATGATGCGCACCGGGCAGGGTACTGTCAGGAACCAGGAAGTTGCCGCTTGAAAATTCGTTTTGGATGGGGAATTTCTTTTGCAGCAGCACCTTATTGGTTACATCGTCTACCCAGGTGGCGATCAGCACTGAAGCCGTATCTTTTATAAGCCCGGGATTTGAAAAAATATAGCTGGCAAACCAAAGCATTTCATTTTTGGCATATACATTCTTGTCCGTAACAACAACCAGTGTCTGGCGGGGATTTCCGGTATTGCAGGCATCCAGCTTGTTTTGAAGTAATGCCGCAACATCCGGTGGTGCCTGGGCGGATGCATTCAGGACCGGAAGTAAAAGAAAAAGCAGTATCGTGGCAAAACGGAGCATACCACAATATAAAAAACTATTCCGTATACTTATACCCCACCCCTCTTACCGAATGAAAAAATTTGGGATTGCGGCTGTCCTTTTCAAAATATTTTCTGAAATTAAGGATGAAATTGTCGATCGTGCGGGTGGTAGGATAAACATTATAACCCCATACTGCCTGCAGGATCTTTTCACGGGGTACTACCTCGTTCTTATTTTCGATAAGAAGTTTTAAGAGCATGGCTTCCTTCTTGCTCAGCTGGATCTTGCCGGCATATTTGGTCAAAGCTTCCTGGGCTTTAAAGTCAATGATATTATCGCCAAAGGTATAGGAGTTCCCGACAGTGCTTTTATCCTGCAGTTTCTGGTTTTTGTTGATGAGTTTTTGTATCCGGAGCAATAGTTCTTCCAGGTTAAAGGGTTTGGTGAGATAGTCATCCGCTCCTTTTTTCAGGCCCAGTACTTTGTCGTTACTGGTATTCTTGGCGCTCAGCATCAGGATCGGCACTTCATTGTTGCCCAGGCGAATGGTTTCCGCAACGGCAATCCCGTCCATTTCCGGCAGCATAATGTCTAATATGACCAGGTCGAAATATTCATTCTTTATCGCTTCTATTGCCTGCACCCCGTCAAAAGCCGAAGTGACCGCATAACCCTCCAGTTCAAGATTTAGTTTTAATGCTTCGTGAAGATTTTCTTCGTCTTCTACCAGTAATATAGTAGCCGTTTTGTCTCCGTTCATAGTTTGTTGTCTTTTATCGAACTACTAAGTGTGAAATTTAACCGCAAAAGTACTTCCGTTCGGGTCATGATTTGTCACTGAAATGTCTGCATTGTGATCTTTGGCGATTTTATCACATAAGTAAAGTCCCAGTCCGGTGCCCTGCTTTTTACGGGTGGCTTCGTTGCCGATGCGATAAAACTTCGTAAAGATCTTCTTCTTTTCATCATCGGGAATGCCTGGTCCTTCGTCGGTTACGGAAACAACAACCTGTTGCGGCTGTTTGTTCAGACGGATCGAAATGGAGCCTTCTTTGGGGCTGTATTTTAGTGCATTTTCTATAAGGTTATTGATCAGTATCTGTAGCAGCAGGGGGTCTCCTTTTATGTCGGCCTCTGGCTCGATCCACGCTTCAAAGTGACGATCCTGGAACCGTTTTTCGAATTCAGCAACGCGATCGGTAAGCAGGTTGGAGAGGTTCAGCTCCTCTTTATTGATCTTGGAGCCCTGGCCTTCCAGCTGTGCGGATACCAGTATATTGCTGGTAAGGAAATGAAGCCGTGCTGTTTCTTCAAGTGTCATTGCGATCAGTTTCCGCCGCTTTCCTTCATCCAGGTTGTGTTTTAACAGGGTCTCCAGGTTAAGGGTTGCTACTGCAATAGGGGTTTTTAACTCATGGGTCACCGCCATGGTAAAGTTCTGCTGCTGTTGCTGCAACCGGGTCTGCTGGGTAATATACCGGTAAATAAACAGCGCGCCTACAAGGATCAGCCCGAGGAACACGATCCCTTCGCCGGCATATTTTACACGGTTTCTCCGGTACTCATCCTTAATGCGGAAGAACTGGTCTTTGTAGCGGGTGGTGGTAGTGTCCGGAACGGCAACTTTCAGGTGTTCAATCTTTGACCGGTGAAGCCGGTTGTTCTGCTGTTCCAGCGAAATGAACCACCATACCAGCGCTGCCAGTATATAAACGACCAGCAAATAAAAAATAACCGTTGCTTTTTTTGAATGCCGCTTCCGCTTTCGTTCCATATTACGGTTGCTTTTCTGTGATTTTTTGAAGGCCGATACCCGCATTCAGGATAAAAGGCAGGGGATCGTCTTTCATGAGCTGACTGATGGAAAACCGGTACCGGTTCTTTTTTAGTGCAACACGGGTATGTAAACGGATCCGGTGGTCGTACAGATCGTCAATAGTATTGCCCGCCCATTTTCCGGAGGCCGTTACAAGCGATGCATTTACTTTAAAGGAAGCCAAAGTATGGCTGGCTGTATCCTGGATGGCGACCCTTGCAACAAGATTGTTATACCGGTACTGCTGCGTGTGCCGTACCAGCAGGTATAACTCGTAAGTGGCGGTATCTGTTATATCCATTTCCACTACCGCCGGTGTTTTTTTGCTCCACTCATGCCGGGGAATATCGGCAACCCGCTCCGTTACCTCAATATGCCGGCAGGACAAAACGATGCTGACCAAAATCAAAAGTAAAACATAAACGAACCGATTCATCTGGGCACATTTTTGCAAATGTACTATTAATACGGTTCATACATTGCCGCCGGAACGCGGAAGAGGAAATTAGACCCGGCCCCCGGGGCGCAGGAAGGCTTCAGGCACGAAGGAACGTTAAAGAAATGGATAAGAGCGGCTACAGGACATTCAGCACCTGTTCCTTTGCTTTTTCCAGCTCATCTTTCATCATTACCACCAGTTTCTGAATAGAAGCATGATAAGCCTTTGAACCGGTGGTATTGATCTCCCTTCCTACCTCCTGGAGGATAAAGGAAAGTTTTTTTCCCTTACTATCGGCTTCTTCCCGGGCGGTTTGCTTAAAGTATTCGCAGTGGTTTTTAAGCCGCACCAGTTCTTCGGTAATATCAATTTTTTCGATATAATAGATCAGTTCCTGTTCGAGACGGTTCGTGTCAAAATTCTCCTTTCCTACTTTTTCTTCGAGCAACTTCACAATATTTTCCCGGATCATAGCTTTGCGGGAAGGATCGAGTTTCTCCACTTCGGTCTGAAGTTTTTCAATATTGCGGATGCGCCCGGTCAGTTCCTCTTCCAGGATACGGCCTTCATTAAGCCGGTGCTGGTTGAGGTCGGCAATGGCCTCTTTTAACAGGGCTGTAAAAGTAGCCGCATCTTCATCTGACAAAGTCTCACTGGTAGGCGTGATCACTTCCGGCAATTTGATCAGCGCGCTCAGGATATTGGACGCGTCGATATCCAGTTCCCGGGAAAGGGTAGCCAGCGAATGATAATAGGCTTTGGCAAGATCGGTATTGATGGTAACCGGTTTTGCATCTCCCGTATCCTTTAAACTGATGCTGCATTCCACACTGCCGCGGCTCAGTCCCTCCGCCAGTGTTTTGCGTATATTAAACTCCTGCGATTTCAGGAGCGCCGGCAATCTCAATGACAGGTCAAATTGTTTTCCGTTTAAAGATTTTATATCTACCAGGAAGGTTTTATTACCGATTGTTTTTTCTGCGCGGCCAAAGCCTGTCATTGATTTGAACATAAAGTGATTTTTGTAAAGATAAATATTCGTTGCATCTCTTCTGAAATAAAAAGAGGGGAGAAGGGCAGCGGAGCGGTACCGCGTATAAAAAAATCCCTCCGAAAAGAAGGGATTATTTTATAAAGATGGGTTAGTAAGTATGGGAAATAAAATTTCCCACCACAATATTAATTATTATTTTGTCGATATAAAAATTATTTACTACAAATTTTATTCACATTTTAAAATGGCTTGTGGATATGTAGGGCGCAGCTTACAGCAGATCCTGCCGGCTGCCAACACACCGTTAAGCAGATGCACCATCATAAGTGTATATAACGAATCGCTGAAATATTGATGGATACAGGGTTTCGCGGGATCCTCTTTTATATAAAAGGAGATGTGCCGGTTTTGAAAATTGCTTTCTTCAGTCGTTACGCGAAGCTTCAAAACAGCGTTGTTATCCCCGGATCTTTTTACAAAATGCTTCCCCGGAAATTAGGGAATGTGAAAAACTTTGATGTTTTGAACTTCAACAACCAGTTACGCCTACCTTTGAAAAAAAAGATATGCGATTTGAAAATCCTGTTCCGCTTTCAGAAATAGCTGCGCTTATTGAAGCAAGAGTTGTAGGCGATTCCACGGCTTTTGCTACAGGTATTAATGAGATCCACCAGGTAGAAAACGGCGATCTTGTTTTTGTAGATCATCCCAAATATTATGATACCAGCATTCATTCTGCGGCCAGCTTTATCATCATCAATGCGGAGCACGAAGTACCGGAGGGTAAAGCATTGCTGATTGTTGAGGAACCGTTTGAAGCCTACCTGAAGATCGTATCTTCTTTCCGCCCGTTTCAACCTTCGATGGATGCTGTTTCGGCTACGGCAAAAACAGGGGCCGGTACGGTTGTGATGCCCAATGTGTATTTGGGGAACTATGTTACCATCGGCGCCAACTGTGTTATTTATCCCAACGTAACGATCATGGATTATTGTACCATCGGCGACAATGTGATCATCCAGAGCGGCACGGTTATTGGCAGCGATGCATTTTATTATAACAAGAAAACCAACCGGCAGGCACATTATAAAAAGATGACCAGCTGCGGCACGGTGGTCATTGAAGCCGATGTTGAAATTGGTGCGGGTTGTACCATCGACCGGGGGGTTACCGGCGTTACCCGGATCGGTGCCGGAACCAAAATGGACAACCTGGTGCACATCGGGCATGATACCCTGGTGGGCAAAAACTGTTTGTTTGCTGCCCAGGTGGGGATCGCCGGGGCATCTGTGATCGAGGATGAGGTGATCTTATGGGGACAGGTAGGCGTAAGCAAAACGCTCACCATCGGCAGGGGGGCAGTGATCAACGCGCAAAGCGGAGTGCGCTCTTCCCTGAAAGGAGGAGCGTCTTATTTTGGAAGCCCCGCCGTTCCCGCCCGGGAAAAGATGAAGGAGCTGGTTTGGATAAAACGGATCCCCCAGATATGGGAACGGTTAAACAAAAGCTAATCATTCTGTTAGCAAAAAAGAACCGGAATCTTTTTAAACCAGCGTTCTGCTTCGTACCTTGCGGCCATGCAGGACTATTTAGTTGGATTGAATGAACGGCAGAAAGAAGCCGTATTACATATTGATGGCCCATTGATGATTATTGCGGGGGCGGGAAGCGGAAAAACCAAAGTGCTCACCACACGTATTGCTCACCTGATGGCAAAGGGCGTTGATGCCTTTAACATACTGGCGCTAACCTTCACCAATAAGGCCGCCCGGGAAATGAAGGAGCGTATTGAGCGGATACTCGGGAACAATGAAGCCCGGAATTTATACATCGGAACTTTTCACAGCGTTTTTGCAAGGATCCTCCGTTCGGAGGCGCACCGCCTGGGATATCCTAACAGTTTTACGATCTATGATACGGATGATGCCAAAAGTGTGGTGAAGACGGTGATCAATGAAATGCACCTGGATGATAAATTGTATAAGCCGGCAACGGTTTATAACCGGATCTCCTCGGCAAAGAACTCGCTGGTAAGCCCCATGGATTACGCAACCGATTATCATATACAGCAGGAAGATCTGCGTGCCAACCGGCCGGCTATCGCAAAGATCTACGATGCCTACTGCAAGCGGTGTTTTAAGAACGGTGCCATGGATTTTGACGATCTGCTGCTGAAGTTCTACGAGCTGTTAAGAAGTTTTCCGGAAGTGCTGAGCAAGTACCAGCATAAATTCCGGTATATCATGATTGATGAGTACCAGGATACAAACCCCGCCCAGTACGAGATTGTAAAATTACTGGGTGCCATGCACGAGAATGTTTGCGTGGTGGGGGATGATGCCCAGAGTATTTATAGTTTCCGCGGAGCTACCATCCAGAACATCCTGCAATTTCAAAAGGACTATGATGATGTTAAAGTGGTGAAGCTGGAACAAAATTACAGGAGTACACAAACCATTATTCACGCGGCCAATGAAGTGATCCGCAATAATAAAGCGCAGATCCCCAAGGTATTGTTTACTGAGAATGTCAGCGGCGAAAAGATCCGGATCGTCCGTACGATGACGGATAATGATGAAGGCAAGTTTGTGGCCGATACGATCCAGGAGCAAAAGCTGCGTAATCATTTTTCAAACAGGGACTTTGCCATTTTATACCGGACCAATGCCCAGAGCCGGGCATTTGAGGAATCGCTGCGCCGCATGAGTATTCCCTATACGATGTACGGCGGCATCAGCTTTTACCAGCGCAAAGAGATCAAGGACTTTGTGGCCTATCTGCGGCTGATCGTGAACAGCCGGGATGAAGAAGCCCTGAAGCGGATCATCAATTACCCGGTAAGAGGCATCGGAAAAACTACTATTGACAAAGTGTTGCTGCTGGCCAATACACATCAGCTTACTATGTGGGAGGTGCTGGAACGGGCCGACCAGATGGGATTCCGGGCCGGGACCCTCAGCGTGATCCAGGAGTTTGTAACGATGATCAGGAGCTTTTCAAGCATGCTGCAGAAGCAGAACGCCTATGATGTAGCCTTCCATGTAGGAAAGCAAACGAACCTGGTGAAGGAGCTTTTTAACGATAAAAGTACAGAAGGACTGCAACGTTATGAAAACATCCAGGAATTACTGAACTCCATCAAAGAATGGGTGGAAAGCCCCGATAATGATGAGGGAGAGGTTATTGATAAGAGCCTGGGCGCTTACCTGCAACAGATCACCTTGCTGACAGATGCAGACAACAAGGACCCGGATGCGGATACCGTTAAACTGATGACGATTCACGCTGCCAAAGGCCTGGAATTCTCCTGCGTGTTTGCAGCCGGCCTGGAAGAGCAGTTGTTTCCCAATGCCATGGCCATTAATACAAGGGAAGAGCTGGAAGAGGAGCGGAGGCTGTTTTATGTGGTGGTAACCCGTGCCAAGGATAAGTTATGGATCACCTATGCAAACACCCGCTATAAATTCGGTTCACTGGTACAAAATGAACCCAGCCGTTTTATTGAAGAGTTGCCCCAGGATCATATTGACAATACCTATGCGGGCGGAGGTACCAGAATGCAGAGCTCCTTTGGCTATGGAAGTACCGGTTCTGCCTATGAGCGTATGAGCGGCGGCTGGGGCAACGGCGGAAAGAACGCTGCAGCCGCAGAGAAAAGATATGGCCCGCCACCGACCAAGAAAACCACCCCGGAATACCTGGGGCCCAAACCGGAGGCCAAGAAGGTTGTTGAACATACGCCATCCGCAGACTTTCAGGCCAGCGATATCAATGATATTGCAGTGGGCCAGAGAGTGGAACATCAGAAATTCGGATTTGGTGAAGTGCTGAAACTGGAAGGAAGCCAGCATAACAGGATGGCACAGATCCGGTTTGACGCCAACGGAGAAAAAAAGATCCTGCTGAATTACGCCCGTTTAAAAATTTTATCCTGATTTTTTTTATAATATTAAAAAAAAGTTCTATTCTTACTCCTTGATTATTAAGTAAATAAAATCAAACCGATAACATCCGTGTTTTAAAGCCGTAAAATTTGAAGATTATTTAAAATAATTGGAACAAGTTTTGCCCTCATTAAAACATTAACATTTAGTGAACATTCCACCGGAATGGACATGGATGTGGTTGAATCAAGTATTCGGATAATAGTCATGGATAATGAGCGGGTTATATCATTTGATGATCACGGCTGTTACTTTTTAACACTGGAAACCGTTGACCTTACTGATATCTTTATCAGGCCGGTGTACAAACAGATCATTGTGCACACACTGAATCATTATATCAGCAGCAAAGGGTTGATCGTGTATGGGTGGTGCCTGATGCCCAATAAACTGCACCTTATCTGCCAGGTGCAAAAAAATGTATCCTTTAAGGAGCTCAGAAAAGCCTTTAAGCAATTTACTACGGAAAAGATAATAGAAGCCGTTTATAACGAGCCGGAAGAGCGGCGGCAATGGCTGATTGAGCATTTCCAGAAAAACTACGGTTTCCTGGGTGCGCAAAAAAAACTGGAGGTTTGGAAGCGGGTGAAAGAGATGCTTTCGATAGACCTGGCACGGCCGGAGATCATGGCAGAGCACCTGGAACTGTTGCACAATATACCTGTGCAGGAACGGATTGTCCGGTATGCATCTGATTTTATTTACAGCTCTGCTGCTGATTATGAAACAGGAGCAGGAGGATTGGTGAATATAACGCGGCTCAATGCTGTGGAGCTGGCGCTGGATGATATTGAGAACCGGAAAAGCGTATTTAAGACAAAATTTAACAGGCGGTAGAAAGATATCAGCCTTAATCAAATAATTTTGCCGGGTCCGTCTTTGGACCCGGTTTTTTATGGCAGTCAGGAAAAAACGAAGAAGGAAAAAGAAAAAAATAACTTATCAGTGGAGACTCATAGGGTCTTTGCTTGCCCTGGCTGTATTGATCGGCGTATGGTTTGTGCTGGACTGGAACGGGAAGTTTGAACTTGAAGTAAAGCGGTACCCCGAGTTTGGTATCGAGATCCCTGTTGCCTACTCCCTCCATGGTATTGACGTATCCCGTTATCAGAAAAAGATAGACTGGAAAGAAGTGAATGCCATGAAGATCGGAAATATAGGTATCGGTTTTGCCTTTATTAAGGCTACCGAAGGTGAAAAAGATCTGGATGTGCAGTTCCGGCGCAACTGGAAACAGGCCGCAAAGAACGGAGTGCCACGCGGGGCGTACCATTTTTTTATTCCTTCAAAGGATCCGGCAAAACAGGCGGTCAATTTTATCAGGAATGTTTCGTTGCTGCCGGGCGATCTTCCGCCGGTGCTGGACGTGGAGCAAACCAATAACCTTCCGGCGTCTGTGATCCAGGCCCGTTCCAAAATATGGCTGCAGCTTGTTGAGCAGCATTACGGCGTAAAGCCGGTGATCTATACCAACGCTGATTTTTATAATCAATACCTCGGAAAGACCTTTGATCATTATCCCTTATGGGTAGCGCACTATTATGAAAAACGGAAGCCGCGCATTAAGCGGGACTGGACCCTGTGGCAACATAATGATGCCGGGCATGTGAATGGGATCGACGCGAATGTGGACTTTAATGTTTTTAACGGCGATTCTGCCGCGTTCCGCTCATTTTTGATAAAATAGCATCTCGTTCGGGGCTGGCCGGATCACCGTTTGCAAACAGGGACCCTACAAAGGCTCATTCTTTTGGTTCCCTGCCGGCCAGGCAGAAGTGTACCGATAGCAACATACCTGCGCCCCCGATAGTTACCGGCCACATAACCGCAATGGTCTTTCAGCCTCTCTTACCGGGGGTGATGCGGCGCTTCAGGCAACCCTATTTTTTTGCATGCGCATTTACATATTGTGTTACCTGCGATATCTGCAGATCGTTGAGTTTTGCCTTTTTCACCATTGAGTTCAGGATCGGCTTCCACTCATCCTGTGTCCAGTCTGTCACATTTTTTGCTTTATGGCATTTGGTACATTTGATCTCGTAGATCGCTTTTCCGGCAACAAGCGGATTGCTGGAGTTAAAGTCGGCAGTGTCCGCCTTATTGCCGGCAACCGGTGCAATAGGTCTGTCTGGGATAGTAGGGGCTGCTTTACGGGTACAGCCAAAAATGATAACCATGGACGCAAAAATTAAACCTGCTGCTTTCTTCATATTTTCTGAAATGCTTTCTGCAATATTAACTATAAGCCATTAAAAAATAAAAAAACCTCCTGTTAAAAGGAGGTGCGGTATGAATAAAATTTTATCCTTTATTTTTTAGCATTGGCATACACATAGGCAGAAACCTGCTGGATCTCTTCCTTGCTCAGCTTTGCTTTTTTTGACATAGAAGCAAGGACCGGCCTTAAGTCTTCATAGGATTTGGATGCAACGGCTTTGTCTTTTGCCCCATGACACTTGGTACATTTTGTGGTAAAGATCGTATGACCGGCATCGATGGTAGCCTGGTCACTGCTAACACTGGCTGCCTCCGGAATGACAGCATCTGTAGAGGATGGAGATGCTTTGGGGGTACAGGCAACAGCTGCTGCCAGGGTGATGTATGCGCAAAGAATTATTTTTTTCATAAAACGATTGTTTCTATAAAAATAACAATAAATAAGCCAACTTACAATTCTATGACAATTATTTTTATATTTCATGAAGTGTATTTAAAATACCGGAAACCGGCATGCCCTGGAATGTATGTAAATACGATCCTGGGATCTGAACGGAAATGCAGAGCGGTCATGTTGCGAACGATCATTTTCCTGCGTTTTGAACAATAACCTAAAACCCGAACCCCGTTTATGTTATTATTTATGAAGAAACAACTGTTGACCTCTTGTCTGCTTGTTATTGCCAGTTGCTGTTTCAGCCAGGACCGGATTGTTACATTGGGAAAGGATACTATTGATGCCATCATTATAAAAAGCAGGCAGCATGCGGTTGTATATCGTTTGCCCGGCGACAGCAGCGGACACCGGTACCGGATGAGCAAACGGCAGGTCCGAAGCATTATTAAACAAACGGAAGCAGGGGACCCGCCCCTGAAATCGTTCAGGGAACGCGTTCATATAAGGATGCTGCGTCCTCCTTTTGAGGAAGGTAGCAACCTGCTGGCGGTTGGTCTTAAAAGATTTGGTATGAACGATGGAATTACAGCGGCCTATATAAGCTATGAAAGACGCTTCTTCTTTAACCGGCTCAGCGCTGTTATTGCCCCGCAGATCGCCCTGGGCGGGACCCTGGCCGGTGGTGCGGTTGGGGTCCGTTATACCCCGGCCCCGCATGCACGTGTCAATTTTTTTATCGGGAATGATCTGCTGATCTGGAGGGAGGATCAGCGGTACTACAACATGGAGCGCCTTCCGGATAAGACCTATATTACCCGCACTGTTACACAGAAGGTGAATCGCGGGGGGCTGCTGATCACTACGGGCTGTAAAATCAATACCGGTAAAAACTGGGTCATCATACCAGCAGTGGGCTGGGGCTTGCCGCTTTGGAAAGGTGCAGCAGCCGTTTGGAAGGATGGTTTGTCCTATCAGAGCGAGCGAATGCTGATGGAAACGGTTTGGCAGGCCCAGCTAGGAGTCGGCTACCGGTTTTAAGGAGGCACTCTGGCTGCGCAATCACCCGGATCGCAACAACTGATCAATAATACTTTTTACCCGGATCTCCCGTTCGGGATAACTGCCACTGATTTTGATATAAGGAAGCTGCCGCTCCTGCAAGGCCTGCTCAAACAACAGCAGCATTTCTTCTCTGCGGTGCCCCTGGTCCCTTAGCGGATCAGCCACCCAGGGGGTATCAATATCCAGTAGTAAATGGAGATCATACCGGGTACGTTTTTCCAGTTCATAGATCTCCGGCGGAACATGGTTCAGATACAGGCGGGAGTAAATGGCGGTGGTAACAGCATCGGTGTCACAAAACAGGAGCCGGCTGGCCTTTTGGGATTGTTCCTGTATATACTGATGCTGAAGCTGGCCGATGGCCACAATGTCCGCGGCAGAAAATTCGTTGGAGGCCAACAGGTCCCTGGCGGCTTCGGGCACATATACGGTATGGTAATGCCGGGCCATTTTTATGGCAAGGGTTGTTTTTCCCGTACTTTCCGGCCCGTACAAACAGATCTTTTTGATAAAATAAGGTTGAATGATCCGGGGAATAAAATCCCAGTTGGTTAATGGCCGGTTTCGTATGGCCGTAGCGGAAACCGGTACCTGGCCCCTGGCAAGGTCGAAGCAGATATGTTGTGCATTCATATGCCGGGCAAAGGGCGCACCATAGGGTTCTGAACTGATGAGTACCTGGATGGGGGGATAGACCGCTTTCATTTTTTGAGCCCATATCCGGGTCCGGTCTTCCAACGGTAAGGTTTCATCATCAAAATCGTCTTTGATAATATGTGGCTTTATTTTCGGATCTGCACTGAATTGCTCAAGGATCCATGAAAAACGAAGGGTACCGTCAATGGGATCATTATCCGAATAGCTCATGGAAACGATCAGCTCGTCGCAATGCCAGGCTGCAAATTTAATCAGTGCTATATGTCCCTTATGCAGGGGCATGAACTTTCCTATGACCAATCCGCGCGTCATGCCTGTTGTGATGAATAGGACCGGTATTCCTTTACCCAATGCAGAAAGCCCATAAGTACGATACCGGTAAACACAAGGTATTCCAGGCTGTAAAACCGGATGCCTTTCACATAGTAAAGCACCGTAGCGGTAAGATCTACCAGCATCCAGATGATCCAGCATTCGATCTTTTTCTGGATCATATAAAAGGTGGCCAGGATGCTCATTACCATAATGAAAGAGTCTGCAAAGGGGAAGGAGCTGGGGGCAGAAAAAACGGCGGGGAACCATTCATGCAGGCGTCCGGCAAAATTGCCCAGCAGGAAGGTTCCGGCTCCGGCTATCAGGATGGTGCGCGTTAGCTGTGCAGGTTTCATAAAGCTGACCTTTAGCTGCTTTTTGGTATCGGCCTCACCTGGTTTGGGGTTTGCCCAGCGCCACCAGCCCAGGAGATTGGTAATAAAGAAAAAGACCTGGAGCAGCATATCCGGGTACAAATGTACCTGGTAATACAGCCAGAAGGAAAGCAGCACGTTTATGATGCCTACCGGCCAGCTGATGATATGGGCCCGGGCCGAAAGCCAGGTGGCGGCTAGCCCGGTGAGTACGCCAAAAAATTCAAGGTAACTCATGGAGTATCCCAGCACATTAAAAAACTCGGTCTGTATGTCAAAAATATTTTTCAGCGCAATTATTTTTATTATTGTTCCTTGCCGAAGCTCAGGATCTTGCAAATAAAAGCAAGGGGTAAATGTTGCCAAGGTCCGCGGCCTTTAATGCCTGAAGATAGTGTATTCTTACATCCTGTTGGGAAGTTGTTGCCGCTCCCCAGCTAAAAACGGGCCGCCTGAAAATATGTGCTGCAATCACATCGGCCAGCAAGCGGCTGTGCCGGCCATTGCCATTGGCAAAGCAATGAATGCTTACAATACGGTGTTTGAACCGGATCGCTATTTCATCCGGTACAAATACTTGATTATGGGTCCAGAACAGGGTATCGTCCAATAGCTTTCTAAGTTCAATGCCGATCTCAAGTTTATCAACACCGATGTTTTTATTGGTCTTTCTGAATACCCCGGCCCATGCCCAGGTGTCTGAGAACATTTTCTGGTGCAAATCCTTAATAAAAGTTTCTGTAAAAAAGATTTCCCGTCTGAATGGCTGCTGCATGGTCCATTGTACGGCGTTTTCAATATTCAGCTGTTCAAATTCGTCCAGTTCTGCTTTTGTTGTAATGGTTTCAATCAGCAGTCCTTCCTTTTCATCTTCATCTAATGGTGTTTGCCCGGCGGTATAGCGGATCTTTAATCCCATAATATTTTTGGCAATTCAGTTTTAAAGATCTGTGCTTTTTCTCCAATGGCTTTTTTGATACGGGCATCTTTATTTTGCTGTCCTTCCAGTTTCATGCTTTGAGAGGTCCGCAGCACAATTTTTGTAGCGAGCTCCGTCGCCTTCCGGTCGATCAGTTGTTCCAGCGTTATATCTTTAGGAACGAATCCATATATAAGTTCCATGTCCAGCGCTCCGGCTACTTCGCGTAGGGAGTTCAGGGAAATATTCCCGTCCTTTTCGCGCTGCTCAAGCATGGCAACATTTTGTTTGCTTTTTTGCAACCGGTTGCCCAATTGTTTGAGTGACAAACCTAATGTAGTCCGGATGGCCTTTAGCCATCCCGTGGAGGGCGCCTTTATGTGTTGTAACGGACCATATAGTTGCATTTTTGCGTCCAGCTGTTGTATTTGTAGCAATCTTTTTTGCATAGAATGTCAATGTATACATTGACAAAAATACAGATAAAGTCAATATATACATTGACAAAATATAAAAAAAGTCAACTTTAAAGTTGACTTTTTTTGGCCCTTTATATTAAACTGTTTATAATCAGTTTGTTGTATGTGTCTGTTTTGTAATAGTCTCTTTTCCAAAATAAGGCACCAATACTTTGGGCAGCATGATCTTGTCGCCCTGCTGGTTGTTCTCCAGGAGGCAGGCCACAATACGGGGCAATGCCAGTGAGCTGCCATTGAGCGAGTGTACCAGTTGGGTTTTGCCGTTTTCATCTTTAAAACGGATCTTCATCCGGTTGGTCTGGTAGGCTTCGAAGTTGGAGGTAGAGCTTACTTCCAGCCACCGTTCCTGGGCCGCGCTGTATACCTCAAAGTCGTAAGTAAGTGCCGAGGTAAACGACATATCGCCGCCGCAGAGCCTCAGGATCCGGTAGGGGAGCTCCAGGCTTTGCAGTAATTTTTCTACATGGGCTACCATCGCTTCCAGGGCCTCGTAGCTCTTATCCGGATGGGTCAGCTGTACGATCTCTACTTTTTCAAACTGGTGTACCCGGTTAAGACCACGCACATCCTTTCCAAAGCTGCCGGCCTCACGGCGGAAGCAGGGAGAATAAGCCGTCATTTTTACCGGTAATTGCTCCTGTTTTAAGATCGTGTCGCGGTAAATATTGGTTACCGGAACCTCCGAGGTTGGGATGAGGTAAAAATTATCCGCGGGCATATAGTACATCTGTCCTTCTTTATCCGGCAGTTGGCCGGTGCCATAAGCTGAGGCCTCATTTACCATAAAGGGGGGCAGGTATTCGGTATATCCGGCCGCTATATTCTGATCCAGGAAATACTGCACCAGCGCCCGTTGTAACCGGGCGCCCTGGCCCTTATACAGGGGAAAGCCGCTGCCGGTTATTTTGGCGCCGGTTTCAAAATCAACCAGGTCAAATGTTTTGATCAGATCCCAGTGCGGCACGGCATCCGTTGCCAGTACCGGTTTGGTGCCGTTTTCGCGCACTACTTCGTTCTCTTCCGGGCTATTGCCCCGGGGAACCAGGGGCGAAGGCAGGTTGGGCAGCAGTACCAGTTTTTCCTGCAGTTCTTTTTCTGCCCGGGCCAGTTGTTCGCTGATGGGCTGTAATTTTTGTTTGGCGGCGGCCACTGCTGCTTTTTTTGCTTCTGCGGCTTCTTTATCGCCTTTGGCCATTAGCTGACCAATCTCTTTCGAAGCGCTGTTGACGAGGGATTGAGTGGTGTCGAACTCAAGCTGCGATCTTTTGCGCTGATCGTCCAGTGCAATGATTGCATCCACCAGCCCGGGTTCCTTAAAGTTCTTTACTGCCAGCCGCTGTTTAACGGCCTCTGTGTCCTGTCGTAATACCTGTAATTGCAACATGCTTCAAAAAAATTTTTGCAAAGATAAACCAGAAACAGGGATCAGCGATCCGCATTTAGCCCGGTAATACGGAATATCGGGCTCCCGGACACTGAACGCTGATTGCTGAACGCCCGTCTCTGAATTCCCGAATCTCAATTCTCCACCCCCGAACCAAATTATTTAATACTTTTGCGCGTTATGCAATTACAAAAGAACAGACCGGTGGCCACCTGGCTATTTATTGGCGCCGGCATGCTGATCATACAGGTTTTATTAGGCGGACTGACCCGACTTACCGGTTCCGGGCTTTCCATTACGGAATGGCAGCCGATCCTGGGTGCATTGCCTCCCATGAATGAGCAGGCCTGGAATGAAGCCTTCGATAAGTATAAGCAGATCGCACAATTCCGGTACATCCATAACCACTTTACGCTGGCGGATTTTAAGGGCATCTACTTTTGGGAATGGCTGCACCGCGACTGGGCAAGGCTGATCGGCATTGTATTCCTGATCCCCTTTATCTGGTTTGTTGTAAAGAAGAAGATCGACCGGAGTATGCTGGGCCCCATGATCATTCTCTTTTTGCTGGGTGGTCTGCAAGGTGCCATCGGCTGGATCATGGTAAGCAGCGGTGTGGGTACCGACCTGGTTTATGTGAGTCATATCCGGCTGGCAATCCATTTCCTTGCGGCGTTACTGTTGCTGTGTTACGTAGTTTGGTTTGCATTGAAACTGACGGTGAGGAAGGACCAGATCGCCTTAGACAGCGGTACACGCGGTTTTAATATCCTGCTGCTGGTTGTTATTACGCTTCAGCTTACGTACGGCGCTTTTATGGCCGGAACCCATGCCGGAAAGGCTTCCATTACCTGGCCCACTATCAACGGGAGTATGATCCCCTCGGCATCCATGCTGAATGAAGGCGGTTTTTGGAGTGATATCACACACAACCTCATTACCATACAGTTCATTCACCGGGGCCTGGCCTACCTGATCACTGTGCTGATGGTGTTTTTTACCTTGCGGCTGATAAGACTGCCTAAATCAACCTTGCTGTACAAAATGCGTTTTCTGCCTGTAAGCCTTGTGCTGGTACAGGTGGTGCTGGGCATACTGGCGCTTGTCCATTACCTCACCCCTGATAAACTGCTGCTGAGCATCCTGCATCAGCTGGTGGGTATGCTGCTGCTGGTTTGCATGGTGGTTACCCTGTTCCTCGTGAGGAAGGCGGCGGTTGTGCAGGAACGTACAGCAACAAATCCCTCTCTGAGCAAAACTTATTTATAACAGTAGCTCCTGATCTTCCGGAAATACGCAACAGATGCTTTTGAAAAAGCTGGAGGCTTTGTTTTGTCCATCTTTGCCGCCTTATTGTATAATTCCATGAAGACAAGCGGATCTCTGAAATCAGCAAGAAAATAGTTCAATAAGCCGTTTTTCTGTATGACCTCGGCCATATACCGCCCGGGCCAGTGACCTGCCAGTTTTATGTACCGGGAATGCTCCGCGAAAATGTCTTTATAGGAGATGTTAATGGTTGAATCCGAGTTCAGCGTCTGTAACAAGCGATCCCAGGCCAGGATCATTTGCCGGGCGGAATCGGTGTACCCGGTCCCGATATCCGACCATTCACTTTTTAACGGAGAACCGGAAGCGAATATGATCTTTTTATCAATAAGGTCAGCTACGCCTTCTTCCGTAATAAGGACGAATACATTTAATAGTATCAGCCTGTTATCATGAGGATTGAGATCTTGTTTGATTTTTTCATAGAAGGGGTTATAGGCCAGTGCATGATAGGACTCATGAGCGCTTAACACCCCCAAAGCAAACCGGTCAATTTTATAAGAAAGTAAAACATCATTCACGATGACCGCGGGGCCGGCTGTAGCATCTTCGGCTCCATAAACCACATAGTATTGCAGTCCCAATGCGGAGTCATTACGGGCAGTTTCCGGGATCAGGGGGAACAGGTATTTTTTAACCGCCTGCGCAATATTGGCGGACTTCAGATATGCAACATGTTTTTTTAACTCCTGCAGGTGTTGCCGGTATTGCTGGTGATAAGCCAAAGCATCCGGATCCACAGCAGCAGGCACATTCTTGTTATATGCCTTCAGCATGGCCGCTTTAAACACCGAAGTGTCCAGGGTACCGCGCTCAACAGGGATCTTATTTGCTTTACAGGTAAAGAACCCCGTCCAGAGCGTATCCGGGGGTATTTTACCAGCTGTCAGCAGGTCTGCTATTTCAAAATACCGGTCAATAGCATTGAAGTTCTTCTGGTCCGGGCTGGCTTTAGTGCTGTTTTGCGCCCGGCAAGCCGGAAAGCATAAAAAAAGCAAAGCTGCTGCTGCCAGGGATCGATATATCACAGGTGAAAAAGTTTACGGCACAAGATAAGGAATAGCCTATTGCCGGGCAAAACCCTGGCATCCGCGCAGTTTCACCGGTTACCGATACGTCCACGCAGCTCGATCAATGACAGGATCCTGTGCTTTTTTGCCTGTATTGTATACAAACAGGCGGGTACCCGGTTATTTACCGCCTACGAGTTCCTGCTGCAAGGCTTTCAGTTCTTCCCATTTTTCTGCGGCAGCCAGCTTTGCCTGTTTGGGCCAGCTTTTGGGGTCGTGCATAGCAAATTTGCTGCCTGCTGCGTCCAGAACGCCTTTTAATTTTTTAATGGTCGCTTTGGAAAGATCCCTGAAGTTCTGAATGCCCTCCTGCTCCAGTAATTTGGTAATGGCGGGGCCGATCCCTTCGATCTTGGTAAGATCGTCTTTTACCACTTCTGCTACTTTCTTTACAGCTTTGGATACTGTTTTGGCGGCCTTGTCTGCAGTGGCCCTGGTCTTTGTTTTTTTCTCAGCAACCAGCAGCTCTTCTTCAACGGTGATCACGGAGTTGTCGATCCCAAAGTGTTGTTTGTGCACATAACCCTGGGCTGCCCAGTCATTGACCCAGCGCCCGTCATTCAGTAAAAAGCGATATTCATAGGTTTGGCCCGGCTCCAGCTTTACTTTTGCCTTCAGGGTTCCGTCCTTGTGTGGTTTCAGGGCGATTGCCTTGTCTATATCCCAGTTATTAAAGTCTCCCAGTAAAACAGCTGAGATGGCTGTTCCGAGTGCCTCGCCCGGGAGCGAGAATACGACATCTTTCATATTCAATAAAATTTATATAAAGCGCAAAATTAAAGGATTTCAGGCGTTTTTTTTCCCTGAATTTACATTTCCTGCTAAGATTATGAGTCTTATAGGGTTATATTTAGGTTAAGCGTATTATCTTTAAAACCGATTTGGTAACGGATTAAAATTTAATATGAAAAGAATCGCACTTTTAGGAATGCTGCTGGTAACAGTAACTGCCGTTTGGGCTGCCAAGCCGAAGGTCCTGGTTTTTTATAAAACAGCCGGCTTTTATCATCAATCAATAGAGGCGGGACTGCCGGCCATATACCGGCTGGGTGTGGAACATGGATTTACGGTAGACAGCACAAAAGACTCCGGCGCCTTTACGGATGCCAATCTCAAAAAATATGCAGCTATCGTTTTTCTGAGCACGACCGGCACTTTGTTTGATGAAGCGCAGCAAAAGGCGCTGCAGAACTATGTGCATAAAGGCGGGGGCATTGTGGGTATCCATGCAGCTACGGATGCAGAGTACGACTGGCCCTGGTACAACCGGATGATGGGGGCCTGGTTCCTCAGTCATCCTCAACAGCAGACAGCTACCCTGGATGTGGTCGACCGGGGTCATATCAGTACAAAGCATCTTCCGGCGCAATGGGTGCGGAAAGATGAGTGGTACAATTTCAAAAATATCAGCAAGGATGTAAAAGTGCTTATTACGATCGACGAAAAGAGCTATGAGGGAGGGAAGAACGGTGCATTGCATCCAATGGCCTGGTATCACCAGTTTGAAGGCGGCCGTGTTTTTTATACGGAACTGGGGCATGTAAACGAGTCCTATACCGACCCCTTATTCCTGAAGCATATCCTGGGAGGGATCCGGTATGCGCTTGGAAAGAAATAGAACCGGAACGGTTCCTGTGATTTTACACCTGTTATTTAAGATAAACCCCGATGTTTACGAATCTGATCAACAACCTGGAAGGTTATCTTCATTTTGAGGAAGATGATCTGGCGTTCCTGATCCCCCTTATGGAAATAAGAACCGTAAAGAAAGGTGAAACGGTGATGCGTGTGGGTGAAGTTGCTAACTACGTTTATTATATCGATAAAGGGTTGATCCGTTTTTATCACGAAGCGGAGGGCAAGGAGCATACCTACAGGATCTTCCGTGAAAATATGTGGGCGAGCGACTACGCCGCATTTCTTACCCGTTCCAAATCGGGTATGAACATCGGAGCCCTGGAAGATACGGTATTGATCCAGCTGCATTACGATCATATGCAAAAGGGCTATGAGCGGGCAAAGGCCTTTGAGCGTTTTGGCCGTAAAATGGCGGAGTCTCTTTTCCTGGCTACGGTTCAGCGAACGGTAGATATTATGGTAAAATCGCCGGAGATCCGTTACCGGGAGTTATTGGAGAATGATGCGGAAATGATCAACAGGGTGCCGCTGAAATACATTGCCTCCATGCTGGGTATTGAACCCGAAAGCCTCAGCCGTATCCGGAAACGGACGGCGCGCCTTCCGGTGAAGGAGTCGTAGTGGCTGCCGGCACTTATCCCGGAAGCGCTGCTTCCAGTTGCCGGCGGATATGATGCAGCGTTGTTTCCTGTTTCTTGGGTAAGAATATGGTTAGCACTCCCTCATTGAACCGGGTGTTGACGCAGGTGGTATCTACCAGGCCGTTCAGGTGCAGGCTGCGTTCAAAACTGTTCACCGGAAATTCCTGCTTGAGAAATTCGGCAAAGACATCTTCTTCATCACTGCAACCGGCAATAATAAGGGTATCATTGACGATGCGTGTTTGGATATTGTTTTCCGGAAATCCGGCCACATATGCTGTTAACCGGTAGCAATCGTCCCGTTCTTCGATATTGATGGGAACATTATTTTTGGGCCTTCGGTATTCCTGTGTGTACATAAAAAGGGTTTATCAATTTGAATTGTTCGGGCCATCCTGCCCGGTAAATGTTATTGTTCTCCGGGAAAACGCCGCCATTGCCCGCAGCGCTGCTTCCATGCTTCCCTGAACTCCTTTCGTTCTTCCTCGCTCATATTCCTGAACTTTTGGCGGAGCCGGTCTGAGGGCCCCTGGTGATGACGGGGGCCGCCATGTCCGAAACCGAAGATGATCTTTGAAAGGACCAGCAACCCTACTGCCTGCCAGTAGGTGATCTGTTTTGTTCCCAGCAGGTCGGGCAATACCGCGTTCCATAAGAGCATTACGATACACCCAAACAGCAGAATAGCCAAAAAGCCCAGCAACACAAATAAAAAAACGCGGGGCCGCCTGCCTCTTTTTTTATAGTTCATAATCCTGTTATTTAATAGTTCATTAATTCATCATACAAATACTGCAGCCGGCTGCGCAGATGCAGCACTGCATACCGCTTCCGGCTGATGATCGTTTTGAGGTTTTCCCCGGCCTGGTCTGCAATTTCCTGCAGGGTCTTTTCTTCCAGCTCATTGAGGATAAAAACGTCCCGCTGGTTTGCAGGCAATTCCTCCAGGGCTGCAAAAAGTTCTTCCCAAAACAGCTTTTTGATGTCGGCCAGTTCCGGGTCATTATCAAGGGTGAAAAACAGTTCCCTGAACTGCATTTCGCCCTCTTCATTCTCATACTGGTAATCATCAATCAGGTTGTCTTTTTTCTTCCGGTACCTGTCGGTGATCTTGTTGCGGGCTACCTTAAACAGCCATCCGCTCACCTGCCCGATGGTTTGGGTAGCCGTGGCATTGGCGTATTGGTACCATACATCCTGCAAAATATCCTCAGCGTCTGCATCCGTTTTTACATTTTTACGGATAAAACCGAAGAGGCGCTTACCGTAATCCTTTACGGTCTGAACAACATTTTGTTTTCTTTCTTCTGCCAATATTGCCAGTTTTTGCTCCTGCATCAGAAAGATAAGACGAACGACCGGATAAATTACTTTAAACCGGGGCCGCATTTTTTGATTTTTTAGTTGTCTTTGGCCCCTGGCAGTAAAAAACAGCGATTTTTTTTTTGTAAATGATCCAAATCGGGCATTTTTGGGGTAGCTGGTTATGCGTGGTAAATTTTAATACAGTTGTAATGAATCAAAGTGATTGTTTTCAGATCGGGAAAGAAATTCCCTGGGAAGATGCAGGGCCGGGTGTGCGGCGGCAGGTTTATGGTTATGGCGACCAGCTGATGCTGGTTAAGGCAAGGTTTGAGAAAGGAGCGGAAGGCGTTCCGCATCAGCATCCGCATGCCCAGGCAACCTATGTGGCAGAGGGCTCTTTTGAAATGACCATCGGTAATGAAAAAAGGATCGTGACGGCCGGCGATGGTTTTTATGTTGCGCCGCAGGTATGGCACGGGTGTGTTTGCCTGGAAGCCGGTATGCTGGTTGATGCATTCAGTCCCTGCCGGGTAGATTTTCTTTAAACAGCCTGGTGAGGCCGGGGCTATTTTCTGAGCAGGGTCTGCCGGATCTGCTCTTTCTTTTGCCGGGAGATGGGGAGCTGCACATCGTTTTCCAGCAGCAGGCTGCCCCCGTCCTCTTTGAGGATACTTTTGATAAAATAACGGTTCACCAGGTAGGAGTTATGGCAGCGGATAAAGCCATAGTCTTCCAGCAGCTCATCGTACTCATAAAGTGGTTTGGCAATGACGAGCTTTTCCCCCGCTGTTAAATAAAAGATCGTGTAATTGTTTTTGGCTTCGCAATAAATAATATCTGCAGGGCTTACAAAGCGGATCTCCTTTGCAGAGGGCAGCGCTATTTTATGATCTTTCCGGCTGCTTTTCTGTTGCAGCAGCAGCAACAGGTTTTCCAGCTGGCTGTTCCTGTGTCTGGCGGCTGTTTTTGAAACGGCTTTATCAACGGCGGCTTTGAGCTCTGCCACAACAATGGGTTTCAGCAGGTAGTCGATGGCCGAAAATTTCACGGCCTGGATGCCGTATTTGTCAAAGCCGGTTACAAAAATCACCTCAAATCCCGGGGATGGCAGGGATTGCAATAACTCAAACCCGTTTTTGCCGGGCATCTGAATATCCAGGAATACCAGGTCCGGCTGATGCTGTAAAATAGCCTCCCGGCCTTCATCGGCATTCATAGCCGTGGCAATGATCTGTACGTTGCTGCAATGCTCCTGTAACAGCAGTTCCAGGTTGCGGATATTGTTGGGCTCGTCGTCAATGATAATGGTTTTCATAAACTGAAATTAAAAGGTATCAGGCCCAGTTCCTGAATTTGAGGCAGACTTTTGTTTCGTTTTTTTGATCGGTGGCAAAAGAAAGTTCAACCTGGTAACCGTTTCGCCGGAGCAGGCCGATCCGTTCTTTAACCAGCTTTGTTCCCAGCCCGGTATACAGCTGTGCGGGTGCAAACCCCGGGCCATTGTCGATGATTGCTATTAGCAGATCGCTTTCCTGTTGCTGTACCCGTATTTCAAGCAGTCCTTTTTCGCGCAGGGAAGAAAGGCCGTGTTTGATGGCGTTTTCCACCAGCGGCTGCATGAGGAGCGTGGGAACGGGGATGGTATCTGGTGCTATTCCCCTGCCGATGGTGCATTGATACCGGAAGCCAAAGCGCAGCTGCTCCAGGGCGATGTAGCTGTTCAGCACCTGCAGCTCGCGGGAAAGCGGTATCATTTCGTTTTCGTTATTACTGAGCGAACTGCGCAGCAGCGCACTGAACTCGGTGAGGTAATGATCGGCTTTCTGCTTTTCGTTATTATGCATCAGGTACTGGACAGAGCCCAGCGCATTGAACATAAAATGCGGGTTCAGCTGGCTTTGGATGGCCTGCAGCTCCAGCCGGGTCTTTTGGGCTTTTTGCTGGGCGGCACGGAGGCGCCTTCTGTTAATAAAGAGAAATCCGACGCCGGAAACAACAATGCCTGATAATACCCACCAGATCGGGGAATCCCGCATCCGGGGAAGCACTTCAATTTCGTAAGTAAAAACCGGAGCCTCATCCACCGGGTACTTTACCTGGAGCAAATGTTTTCCGGGCTTGAGGTCCTCCAATAAAATGGATGGGGTTGATGCTAACGGTGTAAGACTCCAACCGGAGGTACTATCTATGCGATAGAACAGGTTATCCATATAATTCCACCGGTAATAATCAAGAAAATGCTTAAATACAAGAACGAGCTGCTGGCCTTTTTTGATCGTAGCTTTTTGATGATCCAGTCTTAAACTGTCGTATTTGGGGTACCAGTTGAAACTGGGGTCTTCCCGTTTTTTATTGATGACCAGGGTATCGGTGGCAGCTCCTTCCAGTTGGGGCTGTGGAAATTGGAATAAGAGTTTAAATGTGATTGCATTTTTATTTTCTTTCTTATCCCATATGAACAGTTCTGACCCATAGAGGAAAGGATTGTATGCATATAATTTGAAAGCAGCTGTTTGGCGGCCTGTTTTGATGATAAGACTGTCGTAATCCCCACCCATAGCGTCGGGGGCGTTCAGTCCCCCGGTCATTTTGCCATACCAGCCCGGCCCGTAACGGTCGTTCTCCCTGTATGCAAAGAGTACTTCTTTTGAGGGGGTGTTAATGTAAATCTCGTACAGGCTGTCGTTGATCTTCCTGCAGGTGTTTTCCAGTTCCCGGCCATTGGCAAACTCTTCATATCCCAGGCTTTTGTTGCTTGTTTTTTTATGGAGAAGAAAAAGATTGATGTCTTTAAATTTTATGGAGTCTTTTAACAGCCTGTCCAGGTCCTTTGCGTCCGCAATTTTATTTTTGTATTTTTTTAAACCGTTGGAATTGGATGATAAAAACCCGGCCTTTGTTTCTACCGCTCCCCTGAACTCCTGTGCGTAGGATGGGCTGTAAAGAAGCAGGCAGTATAGCAAAAGAATCAGGGATAAACGCATCATGCTGCTGGTATTGTTGTTGACCCAAAAATATTCGATTAACAATAGAAAGTTGCTTCTTATTTTATTAATCCGGATAGCTTTTTTTCCAGTGCCGCTTTATGGTTAGCGTTGTAACCATCAAATATCTCAATGATAATGCCGTTTCTGTCAATTAAAAAAGATTTGGGGATGGCCCTTATTTTGTATTTAGCCGCCTCTTCGCTATAAAAGCCTTTTAAATCGGAAATGTTCGTCCAGCTGATACGGTCTTTTTGAGCCGCTTCTTTCCAGTATTCAAAGTCCGTATCAATCGAAAAGCTAACGATCTCGAAGCCCTTGTCCTTATACCGGTTATATAAATCTGCAAGTTGTTGATTATTGCCCCTACAGGGCCCGCACCAGGCTGCCCAAAAATCGAGCAGGATTATCTTGTTTTTTAGATCGGATAACCGGGTCTCCTTACCACTTAGCGTTTTACCTTTTATGTCAGCGAATGCCGCTCCCACTTTTAATTGATCTGTTGCTAAATACTGTGTAATTATTTTGCCGTATTTGGTTTGCTGAAGGCCGGGAGGAAATTTGTTAAATAGTAGCTGAAGGCTATCTTTTGTCAGATCATTCCTGAGGAAGAATAATTCTTTAATGGTAATTAGGGAGGGCGTCAATGTTGCAATGGTATGCAGACGTATGGCTAAAATTTCCTTATCTATTTCCTTTATGCTTGTTTCAAATGCCGTTGATTTTGAATTATCCTGCAGAAGCTGATCCATTAGCTTGTCTCTTACATTATACAGACCAGATGTTTTGCTGTTCACCGCCATGAAAATGTCATTCAGCGGTGATCTTTCAAATTGCAAATCACTGAATCGGTCTTTACTTCCCCTGAAGTCGATAACCTGGTTGCTTACCCATAGAGTGGTGTAAATAAAATCCTTGCTCTCTTTCGGATCGAGGTAGAGTCGGAATGTAGCAGGCTCCGAAACGCGCCCGTTGAATTTTAAAGTTCCGTTCTTTAAAAAAGCAGAATCTTTTTGGGTGCTTAAATCGAGGTTTAATAAATAAAACTTTGAACCTTCCGGAAAGCCGGTGAGGGTTGCTTTAATGGTGAACCCCTTTTGCGCAAAAAGGCTGTTTGCTGTAAATACGATAAGTAGGAAAAATGCTTTTGCCATTGCGGTCCTGTTTTTTTACAAAACTGGCCAGTTTGAAAGATGTGTTTCCTGCTAAATGTGTATTTGGTAGGGTAAACTGTGTCAATGTTCCACTTGGGGAGTTGCTATTCTCCCATTGCGGCTCCTTCTTTCCATTCATGCATTAATCTGCGGTGGCCCCGATGCATCCGGGCTTACGAATGGATGATTTCCTGGAATGTAACAAACGGATATTGTTGGGCTCGTCGTCAATGATAATGGTTTTCATAAACTGAAATTAAAGGGTATCAGGCCCAGTTCCTGAATTTGAGGCAGACTTTTGTTTCGTTTTTTTGATCGGTGGCAAAAGAAAGTTCAACCTGGTAACCGTTTCGCCGGAGCAGGCCGATCCGTTCTTTAACCAGCTTTGTTCCCAGCCCGGTATACAGCTGTGCGGGTGCAAACCCCGGGCCATTGTCGGTGATTGCTATTAGCAGATCACTTTCCTGTTGCTGTACCCGTATTTCAAGCAGCCCTTTTTCGCGCAGGGAAGAAAGGCCGTGTTTGATGGCGTTTTCCACCAGCGGCTGCATGAGGAGCGTGGGAACGGGGATGGTATCTGGTGCTATTTCCCTGCCGATGGTGCATTGATACCGGAAGCCAAAGCGTAGCTGCTCCAGGGCGATGTAGCTGTTCAGCACCTGCAGCTCGCGGGAAAGCGGTATCATTTCGTTTTCGTTATTACTGAGCGAACTGCGCAGCAGCGCACTGAACTCGGTGAGGTAATGATCGGCTTTCTGCTTTTCGTTATTATGCATCAGGTATTGGACAGAGCCCAGCGCATTGAACATAAAATGCGGGTTCAGCTGGCTTTGGATGGCCTGCAGCTCCAGCCGGGTCTTTTGGGCTTTTTGCTGGGCGGCTTTTATCCGTATCCTGTAAATGGTGTAAAAGAGAAGTGCAGACAGTACTACACTGCCCAAAGCCCACCATAAGATGGAGTGCTTTACAGGGGGCAGGATCTCTAGTTCAAATTTCAGGAGTTTCGCTTTTTCGGCTGAGTACTTTACGTACAGCAGATACTTCCCCGGCTGCAGATCTTCAAGGAGTAGGGAGGGCGTGTAGGACAGGGCGGTGCTGCTCCAGTCGCTGTTATTTATTTTATATTCCAGTTGATCCAGCTTCTCTGACCGGGCGTTCCTTAAAAAATGTTCAAATAAGATCAGCACATGGCTTTTGTCCGTTGTAAAGAAGGGGGAAATCGAAACTTTATCTGCTGGTACGGATGGGCTGAAATTGTGCCCTGCATTTTTTTTCTTTTTTGCGATCAAAGCCGTGTCAGTAGTAATTAAGATCGGAATTGGCTCAGGAAAGGTATAGCTAAAACGGAATTGAGCCAGCCTCTTTTTACTCCGGTTGTCAAATAGACTGTAACTGGTAAAATAGGGGTCAAAGGATAAGGAACGATCGGCGAAGGAATTTGCCTGGTCATAAGGCCGCCAGCTGATCGTTGCCGGATTGGGGTCCTGGTTGTTAGACACTTCAAAGCTGTAGCCGGCTTCAAAGGAGTTAACCAGAATGATTTTTTTTGATATATCATTTACATCGATTTGATAGGTGGTGGCATTGAGCTTTTTGATGCCGTTTCTTAATGATGTGTCTGTAAAGCCGTCATAGTATTGCTCCCGTGCCTGCAAGGGCTTTTGTATAAGAAATATATTGAAAAGCGTGGGAAACGGGGAACCCTCCACGGCTTTTATCATTTTTGTTGAATCAAAGAAGGGTATGGGTCCAAGATCAACCACTGGCAGTGCCTTTTGCGCCTGGCAGAGAAGTCCGGATGACAGGAATATAAAGCATACGATGAGGCTACAGGGTTTCATTTAAGCAGGTCATTTTCTTTGAAAAAAGCACTAAGACTGTCTATTGAAATGTCTTTGGCTATGATAATATTATTTTTGCCGATCAGCACATTGGCAGGCAGGGCCTGGATGTTGTATTTTTTCTCTATCCCGCTATCGGGTACTATATTAGGATAGCTGAGTTGAAACCGGTTGATGGTTGCTTCCAGATCCTTTTCCGGGCTATCGACCCCAACACCTATGAATTGAATTTTTGATGTGTCGGCTAATTGATAGCAGGCTTGAATGGCGGGCAGCTGTGCAAGGCATGGTTTGCACCAGGTGGCCCAAAAGTCGATAAAAAGATACTTTCCGCGCATGTCGGCTATGTTCATCAAATGATTGTTCACAACCTTGTTCCCTCTGAACGATGGTGCCTGGTAGCCGATTTGATCGGAATATATAGGATCATTTTCTGGTATTTTTTTTAACCGGATATGCTGTGTCAGGATATCTACTCCCAGGAACTGGTATGGTTGGCTTTTTATCACTAGGAATTGGCCCTGTTGCAGGATCTGGTCTAACGGGGTTTTATCGGTTGCCGAACGGTTTGCTCCAAAGACCAGGTCGCTGTTCACGTAGGACAGGCTCATGAAATACCGGGGGCTTATGTAAAAATGATAGCCGTTCCAGACAGCGCTGCCGAATTGTGAGAAATTGAACATGATGGTTCCTGCAGCATTCATCGACACCAGAACACGGGCTTTTTCCGTAATAGTGTTTTTGCCATTGTATCTTTCGAATGTTATGGGAATGGTTGCGCGTTCCATCATCCGCGTGTCTTTAAGACTACCCGGGCCTGCCGGTGTGAAGGTGGTGTCATCGCTGAAATCATCATTATGGTTTTGGTCAATGACGACTTCTGTTCTGCCTGTTTTTTTATTGATGCCGGCGGCGATATTTAAAAAACAGTTTATACCCTTTTCTGTAAGCCTTTCTTTGGCTGCCTTTTCTGCCCAGTTGTATGACTGTGTACCAGGCTGCGCTTCTTTGGTCCCGGCCGTAAATAGGTTTTGATACTGATATTGATGTGGGATAATTGTAATAACCTTCAATTGAACGCTGTCGAGGTTTGAAGGAACTCCTTTTAAAGGCGGCTTGTTACCGGGGCTTTTATCTGCACTTATGGTGCTGATCGTTCTGTAAAAGGGCCCGTAGCCGTCTTGCAGGGTAAAAGGAATCCGTATTTCCTGTGCGGGACCTTTGTACCCCAGGAGCAGCACAGTGCATGAAAAGATGAATTTTTTCATTGGGCGAAGGTTTGGGTAATTGTCTTTTGAAATAACAAAAGTACCCGGCAGGGGCAAACCGGAACGCTGATACTGTGTATTTGACAACCCTCTATGTGTAAACGGGCATCATTCCCCCATCACATCCCCCTCTTTCCACTCATGCTTCCACCTGCGGTGGCTCCAGAGCCACATATCCGGGTTTTTGCGGATGGTGGCTTCCAGGAAGGCAACAAAGCGCTGCGTAAGCTGTGCTTCGGTACTGTTGTTCTTTGGATTTTCCTCAGCAAGCGTGAATGTTACATGATAATACCCTCTTTTTTTTCGCTCAATAGCAGCAAAAAGCACCACGGCATTGTTGGTGACGGCGCTTTTGGCCGGACCAATCGTAAAAGCTGTTTTCCGGTTAAAGAAAGTGAACCATTTTGCTTTGTGCAGGCGGCCGGGGCTCTGGTCGGCCACCAGCCCCAGGCAATACATGCTGTGACGATAAGGAATGAATTCCCGGGTAAGATTGCCGGCACTTAACAGGACCGCCCCGCTGCGGGAGCGCAGTTTTTTAAAGACCCGGTTCAGGGGTTTACTGCTGATGGGCATGTATACACCCAAAAAAGTATGTTTGATCTTTCGTACCACCTGCACATTGCCCCACTCCCAGTTGAAGGTATGCCCGAGGTGAAGCTGTACGCTGCGGCCTTCATCATAATAGCGGTTGATCATCTCCCAGTTGCCGGTGAAGCGTTTTTCAAAAAAGAGATCCGGGGCAGAAAGCAGCTTAACGGTTTCTACAAACGAATCGATGAATTTATGATAAAAATCCTTGGCAATGCGTTCCCGTTCTTCCATTGTTTTCTCCGGAAAGGCGATGGCCAGGTTGTTCATCACTACTTTTTTGCGGTAACCGATGAGGTAGTACACTACTGCATAGAAAAAATCAGACAGCAGGTATAGCACCGGCAGTGGAAGCAGGGAGCATAAATATAAAAAACCGTAAACAATATAATACACGGCAATATGTTTAAAATTTAATGTTCGGCGGACCGCATAACCTCAAACATTAAATGTAGAACCTTGAACTTTTTAATTACAGCACTACGTTCTGAACCAGCGCGCTCTTTTCCGGGTAGTCGGTATTGTAATTAAGCCCGCGGCTTTCTTTACGGAAGATGGCGCCTTTTACGATCAGGTAACCGATGGTGATCAGGTTGCGCAGCTCCAGCAATTGCGGAGATACCTTGCTGGACCGGTACAGCTGCTCCGTTTCCTCCCATAAAAGGTCCAGGCGTTTGGAGGCCCGCTCCAGGCGTATGTTATTGCGTACAATGCCTACGTAGTCGGACATCACCTGCCGCAGTTCCTTCAGGCTTTGGGTAATAAGGATCATTTCCCTGGGCTGCATGGTGCCTTTGGCGTTCCATTCGGGAATCGCTCCTTTATAATGGTGCTCATTCAGCTCACCACTTAAGGCCTTTTTGGACACCTGCTCAAAACAGCGGTGCGCAAATACCATGGCTTCCAGTAGCGAATTGCTGGCCAGGCGGTTGGCTCCGTGCAAACCGGTGCTGCTGCATTCACCTACGGCATACAGGTTCCGTATGGATGTTTGCCCCCATGCATCTACTTTAATACCCCCGCAGCTGTAATGGGCGGCCGGAGCCACCGGTATCATATGTTGTGTGATATCGATGCCAATGCTTTTACACTTTTCATAAATATTGGGAAAATGTTCCAGGAATTTTTCCAGCTCAAAATGCCGGCAATCCAGCCAGACGTGCTCCGTACCGGTACGTTTCATTTCGCTGTCGATGGCGCGCGCTACAATATCACGGGGAGCCAGGTCTTTGCGTGCATCGTATCTTTCCATGAATGCTTCCCCGTCCTTATTGCGCAGGATGCCGCCATCGCCGCGTACCGCTTCGGTAATTAAAAAAGCCTGGCCGGTGAGCCCGGCTTCAAAAAGGGCGGTAGGATGAAACTGTATGAATTCCATATTTTCAATACGGCCTTTGGCCCGGTATACCATGGCCACTCCATCACCGGTTGCAATCCCGGGATTGGTGGTGGTACGGTACACCTGTCCATTGCCCCCGGAAGCGAGGTAGGTGCTGCCGGACAGTATGGTTTCTATTTCATTGGTGCGCAGGTTGAGCACGTATACGCCATAGCATTCAATATCCGGCGTAGCTTTGGTAACCAGGTAGCCCAGGTGGTGCTGGGTGATAAGATCGATGACAAAACAATGTTTGATCAGCTCAATATTGGGGCAGGTAGCTACGGCTTCCAGCAGGGCCCGCTCCATTTCCCACCCGGTAACATCTTTATGATGCAGGATGCGGAACTCACTGTGCCCGCCCTCTTTTCCGCGTTTATAATCGCCATCAGCTTCCTTATCAAAATTAGTGCCCAGGGCAATCATTTCGTCGATACGGTCCGGCCCCTCGGTAACCACGATCTCCACGATCTTTTTACTGCAAAGACCATCGCCGGCAATGAGCGTGTCTTCTATATGTTTTTCAAAGCTGTCGTGCTCCGGATCATTTACCACGGCCACTCCCCCCTGCGCGTATTTGGTATTGGTTTCGTCCGCCGCCGCCTTGGTCAGTACCAGTATTTTTTTTTCCGGGAACCGGTGTGCCATTTTATAAGCGTAGGTAAGCCCTGCAATACCAGTCCCTATTACCAGAAAATCTACCTGCTGCATGTATTTTATTTAAACAGTAAAAATAGGATTTATTTGGGTTTTGGAGTAAGCCATAGCAGGCAGCGGGGGAAATCCGTGTTCTCCATCTATGTTTTTTGATGGCCGCAGAACGAAACAACTCCGTGTTGCCGGGCTCTGCGCAGTACAGGTCCGCCGGATAGGGATACCTGGAATGGGGCAGGGTACGATGATTTGCAACGCTCCGGCAAAAGAATTAATTTTAATCATGTGTAAATGTGTCCCGGGGGGAGGAAGGAATGGCGGGTTCAGGCCCTTTAAGCTGTTTAATGTTTGGAAAAGTATACCATTGAAGCGTTGATCCGCTTTGTTGCGGAGCATACCGGGTGTCTGCCTGGCGATTATTTGGTATACCTGTGCCTGACTCCCGGGCTGAATAATGGGCAGATGGTTGCCTTCCGGAAGCGGATTCCCTTATCTTCGTCGCTAAAAGGTACTTATAAAAGGAATGGAAATGGACAGAATACGTAAAACGATTATTGCATTGATGCTCTTATGGCTGCCGTTTGCTGTAACGGCGCAACCCTCAAAAGTAAAGCATGTGATCCTGATCGGGTGCGACGGATTTGGCGCCTATGCGCTGCCGCAGGCGGAAATGCCCCAGTTGAAAAGGCTGATGCAGGAAGGGGCCTGGTCCTTAACTGCCCGCTCGGTATTGCCTTCTTCCAGTGCGGTGAACTGGGCTTCATTATTGATGGGTGCCGGTCCCACCGTACATGGTTACACAGAATGGAATAGTGCAGTACCTGAGATCCCGTCTGCAGATACCAGCCGGTTTGGCTTATTCCCTTCTGTATTTTCATTGTTGAAGGAACAACGGCCGGAGGCGGTGTCGGCATTAATCTACAGCTGGCAGGGCATTGGCCCGCTGCTGGAAAAAGCTGCAACCACTATACGGGTAGCCGGCAAGGATAATGATGATTTTTGTGTGGACACGGCTGTGGCGATCATTAAATCGGTAAAACCGGTGCTTACCTTTGTGCACCTCGATGAGCCGGATGGGGTAGGACATAATATCGGCCACCGTACACCGGAATATTATAAAGAACTGCAAAAAGTAGATGCCCGTATCGGCAGGATCGTGAAAGCGGTGGAAGACGCCGGTATTGCCAATGAATCGGTGATCCTTGTAACGGCAGATCATGGAGGCAAGGGAAAAGGGCACGGCGGAAAATCACTGGATGAAGTACAGATCCCCTGGGTGGTATATGGCCGGGGTGTGCAAAAGGGACGTGCATTAACGCAGCCTGTCATTACGTATGATACAGCGGCTACGATCGCCTGGCTGTTGCGATTGAAGATGCCCGAAAGCTGGCGGGGCATGCCGGTGAAAGAAGCTTTCCGGTAACCGTTACCGGATCTGTTTTTTAAGCCGCTGCCTGTATTCGTCGATGACGGCAGCCTTATTCTTTTTTATTTTCTTCCCCAGCTCCCTGCGCGGACAAAGATCGTTATACCGGGCTCCCCAATCCATCAGTTCAATGATGATGGGCAGCAGGTCGGCACCTTTTTGTGTAAGATGGTATATGAATTTCGACCGGTTTTCAGGCGCTACTTCTTTTGAAAGGATCTCTGCCTCCTCCAGCAGCGCAAGGCGGCTGGTAAGGATATTGGTGGCGATCTTTTCCTCCGATTTCAAAAACTCGCTATACGAACATTTACCGCGCAACATCACATCGCGGATGATCAAAAGCGACCATTTGTCGCCAAAAATATCCAGCGAACAGCTGATGGGACAGTTGGATCTTTGCCTGCTCATTTTTTTTAAGTGCTTGCAATTTGCAATAACTTTGTTACTTTAGTACTTGCAAAATGCAAGGACAAAGATACGGATTGCCTAAAACTTAAAAATAACAGATCATGGAAAATGCAGCTACCACAACAGCACTTCTGGAACATTACTACAGCGGCTTTGCGCAAAAGGAGGGATGGGAAACCGTGCTTGCGGAGGATTTTATATTCACCGGAGGTGATATGACCCACCCGGAGCCGCTTACAGGTAAAGCCGCTTACCGTCAGGTCATCGACCGGTTCTCCCGGGTATTTACCACTATGCGGGTTAAGGAAATGATCGTAGATGGGGATAAGGCCTGTGTAATTGGCACCTACGATTACGCATTTCCCAACGGGGTAAAGACAACCGGCAATGTAGCAGAGATCTGGGAAGCGCGGAATGGGAAATTGCAGGCCCTTACGATATTTTTCGACACACTGACGTTTCAGAGGAACACCCCTGCCTAAACCCTGTTCGTATGGCATATAGCGAATCCCTTGCACAGCGTATGCGGCAGGCGCTGTCGGCGCTGCCCGGTGTTACCGAAAAGAAGATGTTTGGCGGACTGGCTTTTATGGTCAACGGGAAAATGTGTCTTACCGCTGGTCCCGGCAGGATCATGTGCCGGGTGAATCCCGAAGCACATGATACTCTTACTGCCAGGGATGGGTGTGAAACGGTGGTTATGGGGGGACGCGTTTACAGGGGATATGTTCATGTAAACGAGGATCAGCTACAAACCCCGGAAGCGCTTGCTTACTGGGTTAACCTGGCCCTGGAATTTAACAGCGTAATAACGGGAACCGGCAAAGCAAAGGAATGACTAAAATATCCTGATATGCTTTAACAGGATTGTTACATCGTTCCGGTCTTCGGGAGCTGTTTTTGTGGTAGTAGCACATATGTAGACCTTGCTAACGCAGGTGCCGATTGGGTAGATGAGGAAGTGGTGGTGGATGCCGGCCTGGTCACCAGCCGCACACCCAAAGATCTGCCTTCGTTTAACAAAAAATGGTGGAGGGGATCATGGAAGGCATGCCTGCCGGGTAAATTATTTTGCGTGCGAATGCGCGCCCGGTGCGGGTTGTATTTTAAAATCAATTACCCGGCAACGCCCGGATATCGCTGATATGGATGCCGGTGAAGCAATCGTCCTGGCAGCCCTTTGGTACAAAACCACAGGAGGAAATCATACCACGGTTCTGCACTTCAAAGTAGATCATATTTTTATCCCGGTTTACCTTTAACCACTCGCTCCCTGCCTTTGTATATACCTGGTCCAATGTAAGGGCAGGCTCATAATTATGGTGCGTGTTTAAGCTGGCGGCATCCTCTGTCCAGGATGTTTGAGGAGCTGGTTGGTGCGCCCCGGCATTCAACTCATAGCCTTTATATTCCTGTTGTACAACCTGCCCTTTTTTTACGATGACCGTATACTCCGACCGGCTGCCGGTCCAGGAGGTGAAGGTCTTTGTATATTGATAATGGTTGTTACTGCTGTCTCTGAACCCGATCCAGGTCCGGTAACTTTGTTGATAATCGTTTTCTAATGCGGTCTTTTTACAAGACAGGCAGGCAGTGAGCAGGGTGGCAATAAACAGGAGCTGATATTTCATAAGACTGTTTTTTAAGAGTCGTCTTATTCCTCAAAACGTAAAAGGAATGAAAAGCGCAACAGGGTGGTATGGGGTTGGTCTTTTTTGTGTAGAGCAGGCCTCGCCGGGAGATGAAATATTGCGCAACTCCTGTGATGCTTAAGAGAGCGGGAAACGCAAATGCAGTATCTTCCATCAAAATTGCGTCATGAACCCTGATATCACCGCTTATAACAAGACCCAGACAAAAACGGATGAGGCGATCTGTAATTTGCTGGCACAGGAAATCAACATCCATCTTCCACAGGCGGAAAATAAGATCTGGCACCGCCACCCGGTGTGGTTCCTTGATGGGAATCCTGTTGTGGGGTATAGTAAACTGAAGGATAGTGTCCGTTTATTGTTTTGGAGCGGTCAGTCGTTCGGGGAACCGGGCCTGTTGCCAGAGGGCAGCTTTAAAGCCGCAGAAGCCCGCTACATTCATGAAAGCGAGGTGAACAAAAAGGACCTGAAGCGATGGCTTAAGAAAGCGGCGCGCATCCAATGGGATTATAAAAATATTGTAAAGCGCAGGGGTGTGCTGGAAAGATTAAAATGATACAGGGGCTGAGGCGGGAGCGACCGTGCCCGTATGAGAAAGCGCCTTTCCCCTGGCGTTGGAGCGCGTCAAAAATGTTTTGGAATACGGTCAGGCATGAAGAACCCCCTGGTGGATACACCTATCTGTTAAAAAAAAACGGTAGGGGCGGATGGACCTATGCCGGGATACAGGAAAAAACAAAAGAGGAGGCCGGTGATCCTGCAGCACTGGTCTTATATAAAAATGACACACTGTTAAGGATCCCTTCCGGATGAGCCAAATGTTACCCGGCTCCTGCAAATTCCCGCGGCCGTTGATGAACCGGGTTTATACACCTAACACAGCGGCGGCAGGGGTGGAGCGGATCTTTTAGTAGCTAACCGGTTGATTCCGGGCCCTGCCTTCCAGTGCTGTTGATGCGCCGGCGGGAAACGTTATCGTTTTCCCAAAAAAACACCTACGATTTTTTAATACGAATTTTGTCGTATATTTTCGCCCGGCACTTTCTTCATTTTATACCATTGTTTTGCCGTTTGGTCACAGGGTGTAAACAGAGGTTGTGTTTTTCAATAACCTTGCTTAAAAGAATGCTCATGAAGAAAACAGGAATGATTGCCATCCTGCTGATTGCTGCCCTGTGGGTGCAGGCACAGGGCGGAATTACCGGAACGTTGCTGGATACACAAACCAAAAAAGGGCTTTACCTGGCCACGGTTACCGTATACAAGGCCGCGGATACAAGTATTATCACCTACCGGTTATCTGCCGCAGACGGCGCGTTTAAAGTGCCGGGCCTGCCGCTGCATACACCATTACGGGTCATCGCTACTTTTACCGGCTATAAGGTAATGCGAAAGGATTTTACGCTAACTTCCGGGACCCTCAACCTGGATACGCTCTGGATGGCTCCGGACAGTACCTCACTGGATGAAGTACTGGTAGTGGCGGAGCGTCCGCCGATGGCGGTGCGCAGGGATACCATCGAGTTTAATGCTGCAGCGTTTAAAACGTTGCCCAACGCGTTGGTGGAAGACCTTCTGAAAAAACTGCCGGGGGTGCAGGTAGACCGGGATGGGAATATTACGGTAAATGGCAAGCCCGTCAACCGTATTACGGTAGATGGCAAGGCCTTTTTTGGCGATGATCCGAAAATGGCCACGCGCAACCTTCCCTCTAACGTGATCGATAAGGTGCAGGTGACCGATGATAAGGAAGAGTTGCTGCGAAGAGGCGACGACAATATCAACAATGTGGGTAAGGTTATCAATCTTACTTTTAAAAAGGGTGTCAAAAAGGGAATGTTTGGGAAGGCTTATGCGGGAGCCGGTACCGCAGATACGTATGAAGCGGGGGCGATCGCCAATGTATTCAGGGATACCCTGCAGGTAAGTGCGCTGGGTTATACCAATAACCTCAACCGTCCGGGATTCAGCTTTTCCGAACTGATGCAGACCGGGGGAATACAACGCAATTCCGATGTAAACAGCAACCGCAGTATCAGCATCTGGCGTAATGCCAGCGGGGGAACGGGTATCCGGATCAACAATATCAATTTTGGGGGCATTACAGAGTACGGAGGCATCAGCACCAGCTCCGGACTGGGATTAAATATCAATCATTCGCCCAATAGCAAACAATCGATCTTCGGGCAGTATTTTTACGGGAACGTAAAAGTGGATGTCAGCAATGATGGTTATACCGAATATAATAATGGGGATACTATTTTAAAAAGAACGGAAGACGAAAAGGCTAAAGTATTGATCAACGCTCATAATGTTGGTTTGGGTGCAAAGTTCCGGCCGGATTCCCTTACCAGCATCCTGGCGGGGATCAACTATATGGCGGGGAATACAGCAGACGACCGTTATACGCTTGTAAAAAATACCAGCTCCGTGCTGGGGAACTTAAGTGATGGCCGCGTAGACCTGGACCGGGCCGATATCAGCCGGAATTACCGGCACTATCTTAATTATAACAGGCTTTCCGGGGTAAAAAAGGGAAGAAAATTTAATTTGAACCACCAGCTGATCTGGCAGTTGCGGGATAATGAAGCCAGAACGCACGCTGCTATCCAATACAGGTACCCGCAGGTTAAGGACAGTTTGTTTGATCAGCTGCGGAATGAAAAAGTGCCCACGTTGAATGCCAGTATTTATGGCAATTATAGTGAGCCGGTCATTAAAGATCTTTCTGTACGGGTGGATGCCCGGTACGAATATGAGCAGCTGAGCAATACCATTCATACTTATGGTCTTGACGGATCGGGGCAGTTTACCCGCCTGAACGATGCTCTCAGCAACCGGTTTGAACGTACCAGTAACAGCTTTTCAACAGCTGCGGGGTTGGAATATAAATATAAAAAGCTGAGCATAACGCCAAGGCTTCGCTACCAGGCGCAACGTTTTGTAAACCGGCTGGTGTCGATGCCGGAAGATGTGGTGCAGCGGCTGAACACCTTTTTGCCGGAGCTGGGCATTGTTTACGGGAAGCTTAATATTGATTACCGGAAGGAGATTATACTTCCGAACTATCGTTACCTGATCCCTGTTTTTGACAATACCAATCCTTATGTAATAAATAAAGGGAACCCGGATCTGCTGCCGGCTATCCGTCACAGCGTACAACTCAATATGTATGCAAATGACCCTAAACTGGGACTGAATGTATGGGGTTGGGCCAGGGCAGCCACGATTAAAAACGATGTTATTCAGAATGTGGTGTTACAGGACAATGGTACGCAGCTCATCCTGCCGGTAAACGCTGATGGAGGAAAGAGCATAGCGGGCAATGGAGGTATCAATAAACAGAATAAATTTTCGCAGCGGTTTACCGTAAATTCCAATATCGGGTTCTATTATGAATATAATGAGAACTTTTTCAGCTATAATTATCAGCAGAGCAGGCAATACCGGAATAATGTAAATTTATGGGGCGGCATCGGCCTTAACTGGAATGATGTGTTTGAATGGAATAACAATATCAACTATGGCGGCCAAAAAGTGCGGAATTCGAATACGGCATTGTTCCAGTCTTATAATGTTACCAACTATGAGATCAGTTCGGAGCAGATATTGCGCTGGCCCAAACATATCATCCTGGAGAACAACATCGCCTTTATACAGAACAGCGCTATCGTAGATCCTTCCCTGCGCCGGTTTGTACGCTGGAATGCGGCACTGAACATCACCATGATGAAAAATGAAGCGGGTGTATTGCGACTGGGAGTATACGATATCTTACGGAAAATGAATAATACAGATGTTGTGCTGTCGCAGAACATGCTCAGGTACAGCCGGGGTAATGTGCTGGGCAACTATTACATGGCTACATTTACCTATAACATACGTCCGACCGGGGCCAAGAAAAAAGTAGGAGGCCAGTCGCTGCTGCTGTTCTGAGCTATGGGCTTCGTTCCGGAAGCCCTGATCCACATTTTAAAGGACTCATTCCTGTTTATGGAAAATTGGCATATAGGGGGTCTCCGCTGTAAAAATATAAAGTGATTTTACATGCTTATGCCAGGGCAGGCATTGTTTGCTTCCTGCTTTCTTGTTGTCTGCTACAGACGTCCGGGCAGCTCAAATTGGATACTACCAAGATGAAAGGCGGTCCTGTTACAGATACAACTGATAGGGTGTTTTATGCAGCGGATGACGGCCTGCCGCCGCTGGCAGGATCTGAGCATTATATTGAAATAAGAATGCATGTGGGGTATCTGCCAATGGGAGGCGGGCAGGTTTTTGTACTGTCTTTTGATGGCCGCAAATGGTCTTCCAGGGTAGTGGTTACGGATCCTCATTTATTCGATATCTCAAAAAAGGAAAAGACAATAAAGCAGTACCCCGTTTTTCCGCTGAAGCCTTACGAGGAAATCTTTTCAGACCTGGTGGAGGCGGGGCTGTTCAGCCTGCCCTCACAGGCTGAACTAAAAACAGGGAGGTATGTCGACGACGGCACATACTATCTTATCGCCTGTAAAGTAGGAAGCAGGTTCAGGATGATCAAATTTAATAACCCCAATGAATACCATGAATTGTTCCCTAAAATAAAGATATTTAAACAGTATATTGATCTTGTCGCTGTTTTCTCAAAGCAGTTTTACAGGAACTGATCAGGCGTTTGTTTCATTGCTGCCAAAGGAAAACCTGTAGCGTGTATTTGTTGAACGGGTTGTTATCATTGTTTAAAGAACGGTCCTGCTGTTGCTTTTTTGTGTCTGCAGGTATCCGGACGACCGGGAAGGCTGGTTTACGGCAGAGAACTTTATATTTGGATGGCCACTCTGCCTGCCGCATTGCGGGTAGCTGAAGACTGATTGCTAAAAGCTCACCGCTGTCAGCAGGCTTCCGCTAAGGCTCGATCCACACTTCGTTCTCCTTTAACAGGTCAATGAGCGCCTCCACCGCAATATCGCTGTTGACATTGCGTTTTACCACATCCTTGCCTTTGTAAAGCGTAATCTTTCCCGGGCCGCTGCCCACATATCCGAAATCGGCATCCGCCATTTCGCCCGGTCCGTTAACGATACAACCCATAATGGCAATTTTTACGCCTTTGAGATGGTTGGTAACCGAGCGGATCTTTGTAGTGGTTTCCTGCAGGTCAAACAATGTGCGTCCGCAGGAGGGACAGGAGATGTACTCTGTTTTTGAAATGCGGGTACGGGTAGCCTGTAAAATGCTGAAGGCCGTGTTGTTCATGAACTGCTCGGCCGCACCTGTATCTGTTGCGGAGGTGTAGCGGCGTCCGCTCAGTTGCGCGTCGTTAAAATGATCGTGCGCAGCGGCACCCATGCCCAGGCAAATACCGTTGCCATACCCATCCAGGAACAGCGCGCCGGTTTCTGTGGCAAAATGGATCAGGTGCTCATCGGCGGTGCTCCAGTTGCTGTCTGTAATAAAAACCAGCGGGTGCCGGATACCGCGTTCCGCTAACCCGATACACATCCGGCGCATGGATTGCATTGCATTTCTGCGGTTGCTGCTCAGGCAAAGCACGATGTCGGATCTGCCGGCTAACGCATCCAGTTGCTGAAAGTCGCCGGCATCCAGCATTACAAAATTCAGCATATTACCCGTTGCCGCTGTGTTGATAAATGTACCGGCCTCATATAGGGGAAAATATTTTGTCTGATCGGTAGCCCTGCTCCAGTGGTCCGGGGTGGTGATCACTTTTAACATACCCGGCAGGGGGAAATCCAGTTCCGCCTTAGCGGTATAAATATAATCGGCCGCCGCATCGGCAATATGCCATTTATCATTGCCGGCATCATAAGTGTACCCAACAGCTTTTAGTGATGCCGGAGTTATGGCCGGCAGTTTGCTGAGATCCGCTATTACCACAGGTACCTGGTCTCCGCCGATATTTCCAATGCTGGTGGTTCTATGTTTTTGCGATTGGAAGGGGTTGTATCCTGCCGTAGACATATTGATGGGCCGATGCACTGATAGCGGATCCGTTAGCCCCTTGTTATCCTGCATTCCTGTTGGCTTTTCCCCTTCATACCGCTTCACAATGTCGCGGCATACCGGTATCTCCAGTTCCGGGTCTTCGGTCAGGGATACGCGAATGGTATCGCCAATGCCATCTTCCATCAGGGTGCCGATGCCGATCGCAGACTTGATGCGGCCGTCCTCACCATCGCCCGCCTCAGTAACACCCAGGTGCAGCGGATAGATCTCGCCAAATTCATCATCCATGGTTTTGATCAGCAGCCGGTAGGCCTGCACCATTACGATCGGGTTACTGGCCTTCATGCTGAGGACGATCTGGTGATAGCTTTCATCCCGCGCAATGCGCAGGAACTCCATTGCGCTTTCCACCATGCCCATCGGGGTATCACCATAACGGCTCATGATGCGGTCGCTAAGGCTGCCGTGGTTGGTACCAATGCGCATGGCTGTTCCGTATTCCTTACACACTTTGATCAGCGGCGTAAAACGGTCGCGGATCCGGTCGATCTCTTCTGCATATTCCGCGTCTGTATATTCGATCTGTTCGAATTTCTTTTTATCGACATAGTTGCCCGGGTTCACCCGTACTTTCTCCACGATGCGCGCTGCTATTTCAGCAGCATTGGGCGTAAAATGAATATCGGCCACCAGGGGGGTATGATATCCTCTTTTGTGCAGCTCATTTTTTATATTCAGCAGGTTCTCCGCTTCTTTTTTAGAAGGGGCTGTTATCCGCACCAGTTCCGCACCGGCTTCAATGCAACGGATGGATTGTTCCACTGTACCCAGGGTATCCATGGTATCGGTGGTGGTCATGGTCTGCACCCGGATGGGATGGTGGTTGCCCAGTAACAGGGATCCGATCTTTACCTCTTTGGTTAACAATCTTTTATATGAGTTGAGCGATGCTGCGTATAATTCCATGCTGCAAAGATAACCAATGTTTAAGTGTGCTTCAATTATGGACCCCGACAGCTGCGTTTTTATCTGCAGGTGGTTTTCTTCCACTGATTTGCGCCGGTATTTTCTGCGTTGGATCTGTGCATGCGCGGCAATAGCGCATTGATTTTTCTGCGTTTTCTGTTTATCTTTCGCTCTCATTAACGATCCCGCATTAAAATAACAGGAACGATATGACCGTCTATCAACAAATAACCACACACAAACTCATTGCTATTTTAAGAGGCGCTGATCCTTTGGATGTGGTGCGTATTGCCACTGCTTTATATGAAGGGGGCATCCGGCTGCTGGAAATAACCATGAATTCGGAAGCACCCTTGCAGGCTATTGAGCAGGTGACCCATAAACTGGGTGATAATATGGTTATCGGGGCCGGAACCGTACTAAGTGCGGCAATGGCTGCGGATGCGGTTAGCGCCGGAGCCCGTTTTATCCTGTCTCCTGTAGTGGATGAGCGCGTGATCCTGGCCGCAAAAAAACTGGGAGCTGTCAGCATCCCCGGGGCTTATACCGCTACAGAAATTTATACAGCCCATCGCGCAGGCGGGGATATTATAAAGGTATTTCCCTCCGGTTCCCCCGCATATATAAAAGATCTCAGGGCTCCGTTGCCGCATATTCCCTTATTGCCTACCGGAGGTATTACACCGGAGAATATTGGAGCGTATCTGAAGACCGGAGCTGTGGGGTTTGGTATTGGCAGTGCCTTGGTGAATACCAAAGAGCAAATTACCGATGCCTACCTGGAAACGCTGAAGGAAAATGCCCGGAAGTTTATCCGGGCGATGCAACCCTAAACAGGAAATCATGAAAATAAAAAATTATGAATTGTTCCAGGTGCCGCCGCGCTGGCTCTTTTTAAAGATCGATACGGATGAAGGCATTACGGGTTGGGGCGAGCCGGTGATCGAGGGAAGAGCGGCTACGGTAAAAGCCGCGGTGGATGAACTGATGGAATACCTGGAGGGTAAAGACCCGCTGAATATCGAGGATCATTGGAACACGATGTACCGCGCAGGATTTTACCGTGGAGGTCCCATCCTGATGAGTGCTATTGCCGGTATCGACCAGGCACTCTGGGATATTAAAGGAAAATATTACAATGCGCCGGTACACCAGTTGCTGGGAGGCAGGGCGCATGATTCAATGAAAGTCTATTCCTGGATCGGTGGTGACCGGCCGGCAGAGGTAGGCGCTGCTGCCCGGCAGATGGTTGGCCAGGGATTTCAGGCGGTCAAAATGAATGCAACAGAGGAGCTGCAATATGTAGACAGTTATGATAAAATTGACCAGGCGGTAGCACGCATCGCTGCCGTACGGGAGGCTGCCGGCCCCGATTTCGGTATCGGTATCGATTTTCATGGCCGGGTGCACAAACCCATGGCGAAGATCCTGGCAAAGGAACTGGAGCCTTTCCGGCCGATGTTTATTGAAGAGCCGGTGTTGCCGGAAAACAATGAAGCCCTGCGGGAGATCGCCAACCATGTGGCCATTCCGATCGCCACCGGGGAGCGGATGTTTTCCCGGTGGCAGTTCAAAACCCTGCTTACAGAAGGGTATGCGGATATCATTCAGCCGGATGTATCCCATGCAGGAGGCATTACAGAGTGTAAAAAGATCTTTTCGATGGCCGAAGCTTTTGATGTGGCCGCTGCCCCGCACTGCCCGCTGGGTCCCATTGCGCTGGCGGCCTGTTTGCAGGTAGATGCTACCTGTCACAACGCTTTTATACAGGAGCAAAGCCTGGGTATCCATTACAACCAGGGCAGCGACCTGTTGGATTATCTCAATGATAAAACGGTGTTTGAATACAGGGATGGGTATGTAAAGATACCCGACCAGCCTGGTTTAGGTATTGCTATCAATGAAACGCATGTGCGTAAAATGGCTGCTGAAGGCCATCACTGGCGCAACCCCGTATGGCGGCACCGCGATGGCAGTATCGCAGAATGGTAAAATAAAAAATATGAACGCAAACAGCCCGGCTGCAAGGCCTACGCGGATCCGGTACCAGGTATTGTTCCTCATATTTGTGAATGTGGTCATTAACTATATGGACCGCAGTAACCTCGCTGTGGCGGCCTCGGATATCGGTAAAGAGTTCCGGTTCTCTTCCGTGCAGATGGGGCTCATTTTTTCCGCATTCAGCTGGACCTACCTGTTGTTCCAGGTCCCCGGCGGTATCCTGGTAAAACGCTTTGCACCAAGGGCGCTGTATGCCGCAAGCCTGATCAGCTGGTCGCTGGCCACCGTATTGCAGGGCTTTGCAAAAGGATTTGCCTCCCTGTTTGGATTGCGGATGATGACGGGGGCACTGGAAGCGCCTGCTTTCCCGATCAATAACCGGGTGGTCAGCAGCTGGTTCCCCATCCAGGAGCGGGCTTCGGCCATTGCCGTGTATACCTCCGGACAGTTCCTGGGACTGGCCTTCCTGATGCCGGTGCTGTCGGGGATCCAGCTCCGGGCAGGATGGAAAGGGTTGTTTGTGATCACCGGGCTGATCGGTGTGGTATGGGGATTGGTATGGTACGTTTTTTACCGGGACCCCTTACAACACCGAAAGACCAATAAGGCGGAACTGGCCCATATAGAAAAGGGGGGCGGGATATTGGACCGCCGGCAGGATGGCGGGGGCAAACGTTCCTTTCAGTGGAGCGATCTCCGGGAAGTATTAGCACACCGGAAATTATGGGGCATTTACCTGGGACAGTTTGCAGTAAACGGTGCATTGTGGTTTTTTTTAACCTGGTTTCCCAAATACCTGGTCGATTACCGGGGCCTGGATTTTATTCAATCGGGCTACTGGGCTTCTGTTCCATACCTGGCTGCATTTGTGGGCGTGCTGGGTTCCGGCTTTCTTTCTGATTACCTGGTACGCAGGGGAGTACCGCCTGCCCGGGCCCGTAAGTGGCCGATTATTGCCGGGCTGTTGTTATCCGTATGCATCGTAGGCGCTAATTATGTACACACGCCGGGTTGGATCATCCTGTTTATGTCGCTTTCTTTTTTTGGTGTGGGCTTTGCGTCCATTACCTGGATCTTTGTATCCACGCTGGCCCCCAAACACCTCATTGATATTACCGGTGGCGTCTTTAATTTTATCGGCCAGCTCTCGGGTATTATTGTACCAATTGTGATCGGCGTTCTGGCCAGCGGCGGCAATTTTGCGCCGGCACTTATTTTTATCGCGGTACTGGGTGCGCTGGGGGCCTGTTCCTATATCTTCCTGGTGGGGAACGTGGAACGGGTGACTGTGGAAAAAACACCGGATCAATAACCATGAATCGTATGGATACGTTTTTGAGTTGCGATTGGGGAACGAGTACCTTCCGGCTACGGCTGGTAGGGGCATCCGACCTGGTTATGCAGGCTGCTATACAGCACCAGCAAGGTATTGCCCGGGTGGCGGCAGACTGGGAGCAAACAGGTGCAGCTATCAGCAGGCAGGTCTATTATACCACTTTTTTGAATGCACAGGTCCATGTTTTGGAACAGCAGCTGGGATATTCACTGGCCGGGGTTCCCCTTGTTTTATCGGGAATGGCTTCTTCATCCATCGGGTTAATGGAGCTGCCCTATAAAACGCTGCCGTTTTTTACCAATGGCGCTGACCTGGTATTGCGGGCCATTTCCAATGACCGCAATCCCATACTGCTGGTTTCCGGCGCCTGTACCTCGTCGGATGTTATGCGGGGAGAGGAAACGAAGATCGTTGGAGTTGCGGATGTATTGCCGGTTGCGGAGCAGGAACTGTTATTACTGTTGCCCGGAACGCATCCCAAGCATGTGCAGGTCCGTGGCCGTAGGGTCACCGGTTTTCAAACCTTTATGACCGGGGAGGTTTTTTCCCTGCTGGCGGAACAGAGTATCCTTGCCGGTTCGGTGATCCGCAATAGTGACCTGGGTAGTGCGGCCAGCCGGGAGTATTTTATACGTGGTGTACATCTTAGCCGGCAGCACTCTTTCTTACATCATGTGTTTGGTGTGCGTACCAACCAGTTGTTAAAAGAGATACAACCGGAGCAAAATTATCATTACCTCAGCGGGCTGCTCATTGGTGAAGAGCTGAAGACATTGCCCCCAAATCAGCGGGTATACCTGCTGGGGAGCACCACCCATGTGCAGGCCTATGTACTGGCCTGCGAAGCCCTGGGGATCCGGGTATCCGTATTGCCGGATGCAGACCAGGCGCTGGTAAGGGGGCAACAGCAGCTCCTGCAAAATTACCGGGCATCCGGGGCTGAATAACAATTCCTGTTTTGATATGCTTTGGTTGGGCAGGTGCCGGGGAAGACCCGTTCCCCGTATTTATAAAACCGGTTGCGGCACTTATTTCCCGTTGCTATTACCGGATTTCTTATTTTTAAATTAAAATGAAAACAGCCTGGAAGCTTATTTTTATTGGCGTGCTGCTCCTGTATTTTGCCGGAATGGCCCTCCATAATGATGCCCTGCAGTTTTTCTTAAAACCCCTGCTGGTAAGCACGCTGCTGGGGATTTTTATTTCAGAAACCGCCGGTATCGCTTCACCGTTTAAAAAGTGGATCATTGGGGCATTGGTATTCTCAGTTGGCGGAGATACACTGTTGCTGTTTGCCAATAACAATGAACTATACTTTATCCTGGGATTGGTTTCCTTTCTGATGGCTCATGTTTGTTATATCCTGTGTTTTCATTTTATAAAAGTGAAGGAATCCGTTTCCGGCAAATGGCATACGGCCATTATTGTGGGGGTATATTATTTTTTTATTATGAGCTTTTTAATTCCTCACCTGGGAGCATTGAAAATACCGGTGCTGATCTATGGGATGGTTATCAGCTTCATGCTATTACTTGCAATGCATTTATACGATCTTACAGATCATACCACTGCCCGTACTATTTTGACCGGCGCCATTCTTTTTGTGGTTTCAGATTCAGTACTGGCCGTAAATAAATTTTACCGTCCTGCGCCCTGGGGCGGCTGGGCCATTATGGTTACGTATATGGGAGCGCAATGGCTGCTTGTAAAGGGCCTGATCCGTTATATCAAGCATCGCCGGTCTTCAGACAGTACTGCGGTGGTTCCTTAACTTTAAGGGATCGGGGAACGGGGTGTTGCATAAACCTGCCTTATACACCCGTAAGGGCTGCCCGGAGCGTATTTTGCATTTTCCTGAGGCCATTGTCGAGCCACAATTCGTACCAGTCCAGGAAAGATATTTTTCCCGTGTTGCCCAGTTCTACAGAGGGATAGATACCTCCGTCATTGATCCGGTCATCCGTCCACATATTTCCTTTTTCTTTGCCGTTCACGATCAGGCTTACCTGTACTCCACAGCCATAGTCGGCCAGGTAAAGCCGTCCCTGGTCATGTTCCGTTCCACTGATCAGGTCCCATTTCTTTTCAAAAAGCTGTTCTTCCAGCTGCTCGTTTCCAGCCTCACAGGCAGCATCCAATTGTGCATCCACGGCTTCCAGCTCTGCCTCCATATTCCATTTTTCCGTATGTGGAAACGGATGGGCCAGGTCAAAATACTGGTGATCTTCCAGGCCGGTATGATCAAAAAAACAGATGCGGGTCATTTCCAGCTGACGTAAACCGTAAAAGGGACCCGCTCCGCCATCACCGATGGAGGTAAGGAATGCTGCATATCCTTCCGGCAATTGCACCTGGTGTGCTTTTTCAAATTCCCGGACCTGTGCCGGCCGTAGCACGGGGTTAAGCCGGTATTGATGGGTACCGGCCCCGAATAGTTCCCGTTTGATATCGGTATTACTGAGTTGCTCGAGTTTTACCCGAATTCTTTTTAATTGTTGCATGTGTTTATTCACCAAATATTTAGGGTGAGGGCTATGATAATACCAACAATAACCAAGCCATTATTCTGCAATTAAGAGCGGCTTTGTGATACTGCAACGGCATAGGGAATGCCGGGAAGGGCCTCCTGCTTCAACACAAGATATTGCCTTTTATGTCAAAAAAAAGAGCGGGACCTTTACAACAGGCCCCATCCCGGAGGATTATTTTGGCAAATTTTTAAGAAACGGTGGGGGATGGTTTTTTTAAACGATCTTTTTCGTACCTTTACGGTAGGTGTTTTTCATAGGTTAGCAACGGCTGATTGTTTTTACAATCGGCCTTTTTTTATATATGCCATACCCGCCGGCCGGCTGTAAGTTCCCTGTATTTATTGCTTCCACCGGATTGTTCCGTCTTCCAGCATCTGGATCTTTTCCTCCCGCGTCAGAAAGTTGATCACCGTCCAGATATGCTCTTTTTCCGCACCCTGCAGCCGTGTCATCAGCTGGGGGATGGTACTGGGTTCCGTAAGTGTTTCCCGGATCCGGGATTGAATGGTTTCAAAGGCCTCGCGGGTAAGCTGGTTATTTCTTCTTTTTAAACAGTTGTCGCAAACACCGCAATCCTTTATCTGGTGATCGCCAAAATAGTTCCCGATCATTTTGCTGCGGCACCCTGTTTCATCGGTTACATAGCGCTTCATTTGTGCTATCCGCTCTGTAAACAGCCGTTTCCGGGCCGTATAATTCTTCATATTGATCTGGAGTTCTGCAATCCGGACCCGGGTCCGGGTCAGCATCAGCTGCGGGTCTTCCTTGCGGGGCTGGTAGTCGATAATACCGTCTGCATCCAGCCGGAGCAATTGTTCCCTGATGAGTGAAGCGTCTGTTTTCATCAGGTAGGCAATATAGCTTTCCGAAATACCGATGGGGTAATCATAAATGCCCTCATACGTTCTCAGGAGGGTTTTGACGAGGGGCTCTGAATCGGCATGTGTGCCTTCGTATTCATACAATGTTTCTTTATATACTGTGAAGCGGACAGTGGCCGGTATAAATACCTGTTCATTAAACGTAAGCCAACCATCCTGCTCCAGGGCTTTAAGGCTGTAAACGGCTGTGGTTACATCCAGCCCGAATTTTTTAATGAAGTCTTTCAGGTCAAAATCATAGAATTCGCCGGGAGGTTCGTTTTCCGGCAATTGCAGGTAGTGCACCACGCTGCCATATACCCTGCGAATGGTTTCCATGTCGGGAAACCGCTGTTCCGGCATTTTTTCAAGTGCTTCCAGCTCTGCATCGCTGTACAGTAAAACGGCATAGGATTTTGTTCCATCCCTTCCCGCACGACCGGCTTCCTGGTAATAATTTTCCAGGCAATCCGGTACATCTGCGTGGATCACAACCCGTACATCGGGCTTGTCGATCCCCATGCCAAAGGCATTCGTGCATACGATCACCCGGGTCTTGTTCCGGATCCAGTCCTGTTGCTTACGGGTGCGTTCTTCTGCGGGCAAACCGGCATTGTAATAGTCTGCCGCAATACCTTCCATCAGCAACAGGTCCCTGAGCTCTTTGGTATGCTTGCGTGTTTTACAGTAAATGATAGCCGTGCCCGGTACGTTCCCAAGCACCTCGGTGATCTTCCGGATCCGGCTGGCCACTTTAAAAACACTGTAAGACAGGTTGGGCCGTTCAAAAGACTGGCGAAAGACGGTGAAGGTATTCTGGCCTTCCGGTGATAACTTTTCGCAGATATCTTCCTGTACTTTGGGGGTGGCCGAGGCGGTAAGTGCTATTACCGGGATACCGGGCAGCTCTTCCCGCAGGCGGGCAATCCGGAGATAGGGTGGCCGGAAATCATAACCCCATTGGGAGATGCAATGGGCCTCGTCCACTGCAATAAGGTTAACGCCCAATGCGGGCAGGTATTCTTTAAATAAATTCGTTTCCAGCCGCTCGGGAGAAACGTACAGGAATTTGCAGTTGCTGTGTGCCGCGGTTTTGAGTACATGGATCACTTCTTTGCGCGACATGCCGGTATGGATGGCAAAGGCGGTGATGTTTTTTTTACGCAGGTTCTGCACCTGGTCATTCATCAGGGCGATTAACGGAGAGATCACCAGGCAGAGCCCTTCTTTGTAGAGGCCGGGCACCTGGTAACAGAGCGATTTTCCGCCGCCGGTAGGCATCAGCGCCAGGACATCCTTTCCTTTAACGGCTGCCTGAACGATCTCTGACTGCAAAGGGCGAAAATGATCATAACCAAAATACTCCTTTAAAATTTCCCGCAACGCCTGTTCCATAGATTTTGATCTTCTTATAACCTTTATTGCTGATCCCCCGTTCGTTCACTATTCAAAGTTACACGGATTTTTTAAATGGCGGAGGCGGGTATTTTACGGAAACGGTAATGTTTTTATAAAAACAGATCGTTCTCTTTCCCGCAAACCCCGGTTTTCCGGGCGGGGGCTTCCGGTCTTTTAGCTGGATGGTTGTCCGTCGTGATTTTTAAGCGGATTAAAGAAGGGAGCCCCTTCCCGGGGCAAATGAACCCGGCCGCAGCAGGTAGGGTGGCGGTCCCTGTCATTTGTTTCAACAGCCGGGTTCAACGTTGGTACGATCGCTGATGGCTAAAGATGGCGCTCAATCCTCAAAGTTTCGGCGCTCAAATTTCAATTCTTATACCACTTTCTTTACCATTAGCCTGCCGCTGTTGAGCGCCAGCACTACATCGCTGAAGGCCATGATCAGTGCGCCGAACATGGGCGTGAGCAGCCCGATGGCCGCTACCGGGATGGCCACAATATTATAGGAGAAGGCCCAGAAAAGATTTTCCTTTATTGTTTTGTACGTGTGCCGGCCCAGGCCCATAGCCAGGGGCAGGTTCTTTAGACCGTGATTGGTGAGCACTACCTGCGCGGTTTGCAGGGCAATCTGCGAGGCATCGCTCATGCTGATGCCGATGGTAGCCTTTGCCAGCGCCGGGGCGTCATTGATGCCGTCGCCGACCATGGCAGTGGGCACTTCCGCATTTTTTTCACCGATGATCTGTAACTTTTCCCCGGGGGTCTTTTCGGCGATCACCTCATCGATCCCCAGTTCATCCGCGATCTGTCTGGCCTTTGAGAGACGGTCGCCGCTCAGCAGAATGGTTTTAATATTTTTGCTATGAAAATAGTTGATGACCGTTTTTGCTTCCTGCCGCAATTCATCCTTCAGATCGATCGTGCCGATCAGTTGCCGGTTGCGGGTGATGTAAATATTGTGATGGTCGGTGCCTGTTTGCCCGCCGCTGATCTCAAAGGAGCCCGCTCCATATTCGATTCCTTCCTTATCGGTGGCAAACATGCCTTTGCCTTTTTCTTCTTTTATTTGTTTCCAGCGGATCTCATTCCTGGTTTTCCAGGTGCGGGTGATGCTTTTGGCAATAGGGTGATTGGAATATTTTTCCAGTGAATACACAATGTTCTTAAATGCGTCTTCGGAGATATTGTTATCCAGTATCTGAAAACCGGCAATGGTAAAATTTCCGGTGGTAAGGGTACCGGTTTTGTCAAACACCACCTGGCGGATATCCTTAAAGTTTTCAAGGCTGGTAGCATTGCGGAACAGTACCCCGTTGCGTGCGCCACGCCCCAGCCCAACGGCAATGGCGGCCGGTGTGGCCAGTCCCATTGCACAGGGGCAGGCGATCACCAGTACGGCAATGGCCCGCATCAATGCAGGGGTAAAATCCTGGAGGACGAACCAGTTGATGATAAACGTAAGGAAGGCAATGCCAATGACCAGGGGCACAAAAACAGCGCTGATCTTATCGGCCATTTGCTGTACGGGCGGTTTTTCTCCCTGGGCTTCGCTCACCAGGTTGATGATGCCGGCCATAACCGTATCTTTTCCAACCGCTGTTACCTGGGCCTTTACGGTGCCGTCTGCCATGATACTGCCGCCGATCAGCTGATCTTTTGATTGCTTTTTTACAGGAACACTTTCCCCGGTAATGATCGCTTCGTTTACATGGGCATCGCCCCACAGGATCTTACAGTCTGCCGGTACCTGCTCGCCGCTTTTGATGAGGATCAGGTCACCGGTACGCAGGGCGCTGCTTTCTATGGGAAAGATGTTTTCATTGTGCTCCTGGTCATAGGCGATCATATTGGCCATGATCACCTGTGTTTGCGCCAGTTTTTTTAATTGTGCCTGGGTGGAGGAAACCGTATGTTCTTCCATATAATTACCCAGGAATACCAGGGTGATCACTGTGGCCGCCGTTTCGTAAAAGATATAGTCATGCTGTCCGGTCAGTGTTCCGTATAAGCTATAGATGAATGCCGCGAGGGCGCCAATGGTTACCAGCACGTTCATATTGGGCATCCGGTTGCGGATGCTTTTAATGGCACTGACGCCGAAGTATGACATTCCTGTGGCAAGCACGGGCAGGGTAAGGGCAAACTGGATCCAGGGCTGCATCAGCCAGGAATGCTGAAGTGCCGGTATCATATGCAGCATCAACACCAGGGTAAAAGGCAAACAAAACCAGAAACGCTGCATATGGGTCTTTAACCAGCCGCCCCGTTTCCCATGGTCGTGATCCTGTGCATGCTGATGGGCCTGCGCTTCATTGTGATCAAGTACGGTGTAGCCCAGGCCGGTGAGCCCCTTCGATAATACTGACTGGCTCTTTTGCCCTTTGAGCTCAAAACTAACATCCCCGGTGGCAAAGTTCACCTTTACGTTTTCCATGCCTTCCCTTTCCAGGTACTTGTTAATGGTGAGCGCACAGGTAGGACAGTCCATGCCTGTTACTTTCCATTGGATCTTTTCTGCAGTTTCCATGGTACAAAATTACTGCAACAGGAAAAGGGAACAGGTCCGGATCCGGACTTTTATTAAAACCTTGTTGCAGAATGCAACTCTTTTATTGTAACGCGGTTTCAAAAAGCCTAATTTTATGACCGGAATACCAAATTGTGAAACCAGCTCCAATAAAGGATCATGTTGTATGACTTTCTTTTTTTGTCGGGGGATAAAATGTCCTCGACGGTAGGCTGGGTGGGCAGCATTGCTTACCTGCTGGCCTACCTGTTTTTAAGTCTGAACAAATTAAAAGTAGAAAGACCAACATATCATTTACTGAACCTGGTAGGGGCACTGGGGCTGATCCTGCATGCGCTGGATCTGCATGACTATCCCAACCTGGTGGTAAATATGGCATGGGGGATCATTGCCGTTACCGCGGTGGTGTTTATCATCAGGAGGCGGCTGAAGTAGCGAAGTTCAGCAATCCAAGGGCCCGCTTTTTATACGTACTTAATTTTTTTTCATACTCGGCCTTGTCGCTTACAAGGCTCAGGTAATAATATGCCCCGTCCACCAGGATGAATACCAGGTCGGCAACCGCTGCTGTATTTTTGACCTGCAGGTACCCGTTTTCATTGCAGTCGATGATCAGGGTCTCCAGGTTTTTGCGAAGGCTGTCCAGCAACAGCTTGTATTTTTTCTTAATGGTCTTATCCCTGAAGGTAAGCGAATAGCAGCTGTAGGAAACGCTGTCATCAAAAAGGGTATTCCATTTATGGGAGAATATATTATCAATAACGGCCAGCAGTTTCCGTTTCGGATGGTGCTGGCAGGCCTCCGGCACATCGAAGATCAGCAGGTAGCGGTCCAGGATGTATTCTACAAGTCCATATACCAGGTGCTCCTTGGTCTTAAAATAGTGGATCACCAGGCTGGGATTGATCTTTAACAGGTCGGCCGTTTTTGCAATGGAGGCGTTTTCCAATCCTTCCTTTTTGGCCAGTTTATAAAAGGCCTTGATGATCTGTTTCTGACGGGTTTCTTTAAGACTTTTGCGCCCCATGCTTTTTAGTCAAATATAAGTGAAATATATGCTTGTTTGCTTCCGGGGGGAGGCGGTTATAAAAAAGAAGATCATAGCGCGTCATCGGTTTTTACCTTTTTTCATACCCGCCATATTGCGGAAGCTGTTGCAACAAATTTAAAGATACCGTTGTAAAAAGAGACGTTGGTGCAACCGGTTGCGCAGATTTTCAAAAAAAATAAATTAATTAAACATTCATTCAATAAATTGCATATTGAAAGAAATGCCATCCGCTGTAATGCTTGCCAGTACTACATATGATGCTATTTTGATGATTTCCTGTGCTTTTTTGATCCATGTAAAAGGTAACATTAACATAATAGTAATACGTCTCAATTCTAAATAGTTTTGACAACTCAAAAACAAATCGCTATGATCAGATCCACGCTTTTCTTACTGCTGCTTTTTTCCATTTCTGTTTTCCCGGCATTGGCCCAGGCTCAAAAAATAACCGGTACCGTGCAGGACGAAGCCGGTGCGCCGGTTGTTAATGCTACCCTTTCTGTAAAGGGAACAACCACTACCGTACTGGCGGATACCGCCGGAAGATTTGCTGTTCCGGCCCGGGAAAATGATGTCCTGAACGTGTCTTCTGTCGGGTACCAGACCAGAGAAGTGACCGTAGGCGTTTCCCCCGAACTGAATATTATTCTTAAGAAAACAGATCAGGGGATGGATGAGGTCGTAGTGGTCGGCTACGGTGTACAGAAACGGGCACATGTTGCCGGTGCGGTCGATCAGATCAAGGGCGACCAGATTGCGAAAAGGCCGGTATCCAACCTGGTGCAGGGGTTGCAGGGGCTGAGCCCCAACCTGAATATCGGGTTTACCAACGGAGCCCCCGGCACCCAGGCCAGCCTGAATATACGGGGGTTAACTTCCATCAACGGGGGAGAACCGCTGATTGTTATCGATGGCTCCGTGGCAAACAGCGGAGATCTGTACTCTTTGAATCAAAACGATGTGGAAACGATCACCGTTTTAAGAGATGCCGCTTCCGCAGCTATCTATGGAGGGCGTGCTTCTTTTGGTGTAATACTCGTTACCACCAAGAGCGGTAAAATGGGAAAGACGCAGGTAAGCTATTCCAATTTTTTTACAAAGAGCCGGCAATCGGTTACTCCTACACCCATTACGGATCCCTATGTGTACTCCCGTCTTTTGCAGATATCAACGGAGAACACTCCCTGGAAATATGTGAAGTTTGATGATGAATATTATAAATGGGCAAAGGACCGGTCGGAGAACCCTTCATTGCCCGCGGTACGTGTTAACCCTAAGGATGCTACCCAGTGGCAATATATGGGGAATACGAATTGGGCCGATTATTTCTTTAATAAGTCTTCTTTTTCCCAGCAGCATACCGTCACTTTTTCCGGGGGAACCGGCAGGGATGCGGAAAAACCGATTCATTATTATGTTTCGGCAGGTTTCACCAAGGAGAACGGGCTGTTAAAGCTGGCCCGCGATGACTGGCGGCGGTTTAACACCCGGGCCAAAGTAGATTTTAAGCCATTTTCATGGCTGAAGATCGAGAACAATATGCAGGTATATCAAACGGATCGCGTAGCTCCGAATGTATTAAGTAATCCCAATAATTTTGGAGGACTCTTTAACCTGGTGCCCACCGATGTGGCCCAAAACCCGGATGGTACCTGGGCCAATACGGCCGGTGGCCGCCTGGCCGCAGCCATACAGGACGGCGGCAGGAACGGCTCAAGGTTAACGGGTTTCCAGGATATTCCCAGCTTTACAGCAACTTTTTTGAAGGGGGACCTCGTGGTTAAAGGGCAGGCCAGCATCCGCCGGGAAATGAACCGTCTTGGACTTTTCTCCAAGAGCTACCAGATCGGCTTTGGCCCCGATGATGTCCGCGAACAGGGAGATCTGACAGGATCTGTTTATGAATCAACCGGCATCCTGTCACAGGATATCTATGACCTGAATGCGACCTACAACAAAAAACTGGGAGATCATGCGTTTACCGTTCTGGCGGGGTATAACCAGGAAAGCTGGGACAGCCGGACGACCAATGTAAACGCCTCGGGACTGATCTCTCCTTCTGCGCCGTTCCTGGAGCTTACAACAGGACCGGTAACCAAGGGGGCCGGCTACAGCGCCTATGCAATACAGGGTGTTTTTGGACGGATCAACTATAATTATAAAGAAAAATACGGTATCGAGGGAAATGCCCGTTATGATGGATCTTCCCGCTTTTTGCCGGGTGATAAATGGGGGTTCTTTCCATCTGTTGCGGGGTACTGGAATGTGCATAAGGAAAGCTTTTTTGAAGGTCCCTCCAAAGTACTCACCAACTTCAAGCTGCGCAGCTCCTACGGGTGGCTGGGCAACCAGAATTTAAGAGATTATTTCCGCATCTATGATCGGCTGGATACCCGTTTATCCAACTACCTGATCGATGGCAACATTACTACGGTGGCGGGCTCGGCCCCCCAGTTGAGCATCAATCCCAATACTTTTACCTGGGAAAAAGTGGGGCAGCTGAACCTGGGTACCGATATCACGGTCTTAAATCGTGTGAGTGCCTCTTTTGATTACTACTTCCGGAATACCACAGGTATGATCTACACTCCCCGCGTGGTGCCTGCTGTACTGGGTACTACGGCTCCGCCTGAGAACAATGCGGATCTGCAGACAAAGGGATGGGAGCTGACCTTAACGTATAATAATAATTTCGATGTGGCCGGGAAACCGCTGTCCGTAAATGCAAAGGTGATCCTGAGCGACAACCAGTCACGCATTACAAAGGTAGATAACGAACAACAGGACCTGTCGCGCTGGAGGGTGGGACAGGATCCCAATGCCATCTACGGTCTTGTAAGTGATGGCTTCTTTAAAAGCCAGGAGGAAATTGAAAAGCTGGATGAATCCGGCATTGTGCCCTGGGGCTCTCTGGATATTATTCCGGGGTGGATGAAATTTGTTGACCAGGATAAGAACGGGAAAATTGAAAAGCCGCTTACGGGTAAGGATATGAAAGACTATGTGGTGATTGGCAATTCCAATTCCCGGTACCGCTATGGCGTTAACCTGGACTTTAGCTGGAACAATATTGATCTTAGTGTATTCCTTCAGGGGGTTGGCAAAAAGGATTACTACCCCGCTGATTACCTGTTCTGGGGGGCTTACCAGCAACCTTATGCCAATTACTACCCATGGCTGCTTGATTTTTACAGGGGTACATCAGACGACGAGGCAACGCGGGCGAAACATTCGGCAGAATACATCCGCCTGGGCCTGGCAGACCAGAACCTGAACTCGCGGTACCCGGTGCTGCAATCCTGGCTGGCAGACAACCGGGAAAACAAGGGGCTTGATATACCACAGACCAAATATCTGTTGAACGCTGCCTACCTGAGGGTGAAGAACCTTACCCTGGGCTATACCTTGCCGCAACGGCTTACCGGTAAGATCGGCATGAGCAGCCTGAGGCTGTTTGTAACAGGCGAAAACCTGTTCGAATTTACCAAAATGGATAAATTCTTTGATCCGGAAGCTATTGATACAGATGGCTATTCTTACCCCTTTATGCGGAAATATTCCTGTGGTTTACAGGTCAACTTTTAATCTCCCTGTTTAAATTAATATAAAGCAATGAAGCAGTTTCAATTAAAAACAGTTATCGGCCTCCTGGTTGCCATCGTTGCCGGAAGTGCCTGTACAAAAGATTATCTTATTAAAAACCCGGAGACCTTTATCTCTCCCGAAGTGTTTTTCAGATCAGAGCAGGATCTGTCCATGTATATCAATGGGCTGCTGGATAACCCCGGCGGCGACTATTTTGGGGACGAGGTTTCGGATAATGCCACCACAACCGGCCAGCGCAGCGGGTTTGATATTATGCTCGGGAATTTTACGCCCGAAAACTTTAGCGGCCCCTGGACCTGGACACGGTTAAGAGACATTAACTATTTTTTGGTGAACTACCAGAAAGCGAAGATCGATGACAACCTTAAAAATCACTATGCCGGCCTGGCGCGGTATTACCGGGCCCGCTTTTACTATGATAAAATACTGGCCTTTTCCGATGCTCCCTGGTATTCCGGTATTATGACGCCGAGCGACCAGGAGTTGTTAAACAAACCCTCCGACCCCCGGAAACTGGTAATGGACAGCGTGATGGCGGATCTTGAGTTTGCATCCAATAATGTAAAGGAATCGGTACCCAAAGGTACGCCCGGTAAATGGGCTGTTAAAGCCGTTTATGCAAGAATAGCACTGTTTGAAGGCTCCTGGAGGAAATATCATCCCGAGCTGAACCTGCAGTCCACCGCGAACGTGTATTTTGAAAAAGCAAAGTCCCTGGCCAATGAGATCATGACCGGTACCGGGGGATTTGCCATTCCGCAGGATTCGGCTTCTTACGGAAGACTGTTTAGCAGCGCCAGCCTTTCTGATAATAAAGAAGTGATCCAGTACATCGACTATGACGTGGCGAAACAGCGGTCAGCGCCTGATTGGGACTATGCATTCCTGAACTATGAAATGTCTGCTTCAAAGGCCTTTATCCAGAGCTTTTTAATGAAGGATGGTACCCGGTATACAGATCAGCCGGGCTACCAGAGCTTCCAGTTTGTAAAAGAGTTTGCGAACAGGGATCCCCGCTTGTATACCACTATCAATTATCCGGGCTGGCTGCGCAGAAACTCCAACCCGCCTAAAGCGTATGTGCCTGCATTTGCAAAATACTTTACCGGCTATTACCTGATAAAGGGATATGGTAATTCCTCAAGCAATGACAAGTTCAATATCGATTTTCCGGCGCTCCGCTATGCAGAAGTATTGCTGACCTATGCGGAGGCCGCAGCCGAACTGGGCACGGCAACCCCGGAAGATATTAACCGCTCCATTAATCCATTGCGGAAAAGAGCCGGCCTGCCGGATCTTAATATAGCGGCCGCCAACGGGAATATTGACCCCGTACTGGCAGCGCAGTACCCCAATGTGAATGGTGCCAACAAGGGGCTGATCCTGGAGATACGCCGGGAACGCCGGTCTGAGCTGGCTTTCGAAGGATACCGGATCCGCGATATTTTTCGCTGGAGTGTTGGAAAATTAATGGAAGTTTACCCGGAGGGAATGTATTTTCCCGGTGCCGGAAAATATGATATGACGGGCGATGGTGTGGAAGACATCAAGCTGATCGGTTCGGGAGAAGCCATCCCGGATGACGCCCATAAAGAAAAGAACGCATTGGGGCAGTTGTTGGTATACTATAAAGTAGGCTCGATTTCCGAGGACGTGCCGGTGCAGCTGAAGAATGGTGCCGCCGGTGGAAATATTATTATAACCGCAACGCCGGACAAGCGTAAATTTATAGAACCCAAATATTATTACCGGCCCATCCCGGCCAAAGAGATCATCGTTAATCCTAACCTCAAACAGCCGTTTGGATGGTAATGGATAACCTGCAGGACTCTAAATATTAAGATTAAAAGGCTGCCCGGGAACACCGGGCGGCCCCGTTTTTTAAACTATGAACAGAAAAAAATTCCTGGGCAGCCTGCCCGCCCTGGCCGCTGCGCCGCTCGCCGTTAATGCCGGCCCCCGTAAGGAGAAGCCCGTGCTCACTTTAGCGCATATCACTGATGTGCACATCCGCCCGGGTGATAACGCACCGCAACGGTTTAAGGATTGTCTGAAAAAGATCAAAAGAACAGGGATCGATTTTGTCCTGAATACCGGAGATTCGATTCATGACGCTTCTTACGACAATGTAAAACGGGAAAGCGTAACCGAGCAATGGCAGATATGGGATGATTGTATGACTGAACTAAAGGGATATGATGTTTATGGCTGCCTGGGCAATCATGATATGTGGTGGGCCGCACCGGACAAGAGCGACCCTATGTATGGGAAAGATTATGTGGTAAAACGCTTAAAGATACCGAACCGGTTTTATAGCTTTACCCGTGGGGGCTGGCACTTTATTATTTTGGATGGCAATAACAGTAAGATATCCCTGGATGAGGAACAGTTTCAATGGCTGGAAAGCGATCTTGCCCAAACGCCTGCCAATACGCCCACACTGATCATGTCTCATTATCCTACTTTTGGTGCCACGCCGATACTGGTAGGGGGCAATCACAGCGATAACAAAAAGCTTAAAGATCTTTTTTATAAGCACAAGGACAAGGTAAGGGCTTCCCTCAGCGGGCATAACCACCTTTATGATAAAACCTTTTACAACGGTGTATGGTATTGCTGCAATGGTGCCATGAGCGGTTTTTGGTGGGGGCAGGGCGATAAGGAATCAGCCGGGCCCGGTTACTACCTGGAAACACCGCCGGGTTATGCTATTTTGAAATTGTATAAGGATGGAGGCTTTGAAAGTGAATATTATGCGCATGGTTTTTAAGAGTGAACCTGTTTGTATTTTTAACAACGAAAAGATTGTTTTATGAAAAAGAAAGTGCTTGTTTTGGCGGGTTTGCTGGTTTGTTCGGCCACATTGTTTGCCCAGCGAACAAAAAAAGTGGTGTTCGTGATCGCGGACGGGATCCCCGCGGATGTAATTGAATCGGTGGCTACACCGCATATGGACGCTATTGCAAGGGCCGGGCGGTATACGCGGGCTTATGTGGGTGGCGGCAAAGGTACTTATTCGGAAACACCTACTATTTCTGCTGTTGGCTATAATAGTCTGCTTACGGGTACCTGGGCTAATAAACATAACGTTTGGGATAACGATATTGCAGCGCCCAATTATCATTATCCCACCATCTTCCGGTTGTTTAAAGATCAGTACCCGCAAAAGAAGATCGCTGTTTTTTCGAGCTGGCTCGATAACCGCACAAAATTGGTGGGCGATGGTTTGCCGGAAACCAACGGGATTCATGTAGATATTGCTGCAGATGGTTTTGAGCATGATACACTGAAGTTTCCAAAGAGCGGGCCGGTACACCGGATGCACCGGATCGATGAGCACGTGGTAGATGAGGCCACACAAAGCATCCGGCAACAGGCTCCGGATCTTTCCTGGATCTACCTTGAGTATACCGACGATATGGGGCATGGCTATGGTGATTCACCAAAGTTTTATGAAGCGGTGAAAATGCTGGATCTGCAGATGGGACGCGTTTGGGATGCGATCCGCTACCGGCAGGAAAAATTTAAAGAAGACTGGATGATCGTTATTACCACCGATCACGGCCGGTCAGAAGCCAATGGCATGGGCCATGGCGGCCAGTCGCCCCGGCAGCGCAGCACCTGGATCATCACCAACAATCCGGGGCTGAATACCTACCCGGATCATTACATCCCGGGCGTGGTGGATATTTTTCCAACCATTGCACGTTTTATGAATATTACTGTTCCGCCGGCGGTGGCGCGTGAGCAGGATGGGGTTCCCATGATCGGAAAGGTGTCCCTGGCAGATATGCGGGTCAATTATTTCCAGCAAAAACTCGATATTGACTGGACTCCGCTGGATCCCAAAGAACAGGGCAAGGTAAAAGTGTGGATCACCACTACCAACAAGGTAAAAACCGGTGGAACGGACTCTTATAAGCTGGTGGGCGAGGTGCCGCTCCGGCAAAGGCATCTGACCGTTGATGTAAAGGATCAGCCCTCCGGCTTTTATAAAGTGGTGCTGGAATCGGCCGCCAATACACTGAACCGCTGGGTGGTATTGGATCAAAAAAAGTAAGCGGCCCTGCCTGCCGGTACAATAAATACTATTTTCAGGGAACCGGGTATTATAAAATACATCCCGGTTCCCTGATCTTTTGTTATTTTGTTGCTATTTAACCCTTGTTTTACGAATGACACACCTGAAATCGCTGGTCCTTTCTTTAACCCTGCTGTTTTTTATAAACGGGCCTGTTCAGGCACAACGGAAGTGGACTGTTAAAGAGGTCCCCGACCCGAAGGCACAACCTGGTTTTAACTATGTAAGCAACCCCGATGGCGTTTTAAGCAGTGGTACCATAGCGGAGGTCAATGCAGCGCTAAAGGAACTGGAAGATGCTACCACCGACCAGGTGGCCGTGGTGATACTGAATTCTATCGGTAAAAAAGCGCCCAGGGGTTTTGCTATTGAGTTGCTCCGGTATTGGGGCGTAGGACAAAAGGAAAAGAATAACGGGGTGCTGGTCCTGCTGGTAATAGATCAGCGGCGGATGGAGTTTGAAGTGGGATACGGACTGGAGGGGAAGCTGACCGACCTGGTTTCCAAACAGATCCAGGAAGATTATATGGTGCCGTATGCCAAACAGGGCAATTATGATGCAGCGGTGCTGAACGGGGTGAGACAGGTGGCGCAGCTGCTTTCCGGGAACGTGGGCTCAGCAGGGGGAGGCGATGAGGCACCGGGCACGCTTTCATTTCCCCCGGATGCCCCGGCTCCCGGGCCTTCCTACGGCAACACGATAACAACCCCGGCGGGCCGGTCTTTTCCTGATAATGTTTTTGATCTTTATAAGCGGCATGTGGGCTGGGGCGGTTTTTGGGTCCTGTTGTTCTATGTGATCTATTGGGTGGTGTGGTTTACGCGCCTGTTTAAACCAAGGGACAGGCAAAACTTCTTTTATTCGGCACGGCCCGGATGGCTTTCCGTTACCCAGTTCCTGTGCTGTTATGCAGGGCTGGCATTCCTGCTCTTCTTTGTTCTCCCCGTACCGGTCAATATCTTTACAGGGCTGGCCTTTTTCTATTTATTCGGGGTCAGCTACCTGGGACTCACTATTTTGGGACTTCTGCGCAGTTTAAGAATGGCGGAGGAAAAGCGTACGGAGGACGACCTTTTGTATCATTATGCCCGGCAGTTGGATCAGCGCTGGAAAGGAACCATTACAGATAAATTATTCCCCTTTCCGCTCCTTTATTTCCGGGCAAGGATCGGGCAATACCTGGCCCGGCTGCGGAGCGGAATGGTGATCAGTAATACCGGGAATGAAATGCGCCTGCTGGATGAAAAACGGGATGATGCCTACCTGACCGAAGCGCAGAAAATGGAAGAAGGGCTGCAATCCGTAGATTATGATGTATGGGCGGAGCAGGGAGGAAAAGCATTTAAGCTGCATGGGGTACTGCTCAGCAGCAAATATAGCCATTGCCCTAAATGCAATACTATGGCCTATTATCTCGAATCAGACAGGATTATTGAACCGGCTACTTACTCCAGCAGCGGGGTGGGTTTAAAAGCATATGCCTGTAAGTTTTGTCATCACCGGGAGCAAAAAGAGTATACGATCCCGCAAAAGAGCCGGTCCTCCGATTCAAGTAGTTCGGGCAGTTCCGGAAGCAGCTCTTCCAGCTCCGGCAGCAGCTGGGGTGGTGGCAGTTCGGGTGGTGGCGGGGCCGGCAGTAGCTGGTAATGCCCGTTTTAAGGGGTGCTGACCGCTGAAGATTCCTATGTTTGGTTAAAGTTTCAGGTTTCAAGTTTCACGTCACATTCGTGTGGGTCCCCCTCAAAGATCATGCGTAGGTTCCTGGTTGAACATTGTTGAATATTATTTAAAATGACATTGATAGCTGAAGACTCCTATGTTTGTTTCAGGTTTAAAGTTTCAGTTCGATCCATGTGCGTGCCTCAATGTTCTATTGATGATTGTTATGTTCTTGCCGATGATCAAAACTGAAGACTGATAGCTGATAACTGCCCCGAAGTTTCGGGAGCTGACTACTGACAGCTGTTCAACTCAGGAGCCCTGCTCCCGCTCATCAACCACCATGGTCTTTGTCCACCGGTCCTGCCAGGGATCGCAGGGGGCACCCAGGGCACTGAAAGCACAAAAAGGCACTGCCCTGGCAAGCCCGCGCAGGAAGGCCGTTTGGGAGGAAATGGGTGTGCCGTCAATATTTACAGCACGGGTCCTGGTAATATATTTCCCCGGGGATTTTCCTTTTAATAAGGATTCCATCGCACCCATATAGAGTGCATATAATAAAGTATAACATAGCTTGCTTATTAAGGAAAGGCCCGGCTCATCCGACGCCAGGTAGGGAGCCATTTCCGGTGAAACGGATACCATAAAAAAAGCAAGAAGAAAAATAAGTATATAAAAAATGATGATGTCCACTATTAGGTTTAGCAAGCGCTTGCCAGAGGAGGCACGTGTATAGAGCAGCTCATTTTCAAACAATGAAAACTCTTTGGGGGCGTTGGGGTCCTGAAGCATTGGGTTGTTTTTGGTAATGAATAGCGGAACTAAGTTAGTGTTTTATTTTGAAGTCTTAAAGAAGGGGTTTAGTCAGGTCTGTTTTTATACTTCATGGACCTGCTTCCCGGTTTAGGACAATGCATTTCACTTCTCACTAACCACCGGCGGATATAAGAGTTTCAGGTTTGAGGTTTCAAGTCTCGGCTCAGATCCGTATCAGGTATACAACCCCCCGTTAATGGAAAGCACCTGGCCGGTGATATAGGCTGCCTCCTTTGTGGCAAAAAATCCCACCGCATGCGCCACTTCTTCCGGCGTGCCAAAACGGTTGGCCGGGATGATCTGTTTCATTTGTCCTTCATCAATGTCTTCGGTCATATCGGTTTTGATAAATCCCGGGGCTACCGCATTAACAGTGATGTTCCGTTTTCCTGCTTCCTGGGCCAGGGCCTTGGTGGCAGCAATGACGCCACCTTTGGCGGCGGAGTAATTGGTTTGTCCTGCCAGACCTTTTAATCCCGATAAGGAAACCACGCTGATAATGCGGCCATAACGCTGGCGCAGCATACTGTTTACTACCAGCCGGGTAACATTAAAAAAACCTCCGAGACTGGTATTGAGTACACCGTCCCATTGCTCGTCCTTCATCCACATCAACAGCACGTCATCTTTGATGCCGGCATTATTTACCAATACCTCGATTGTTTTATCCGGGTTGGCTTCCATCCAGCCTCCCAGGGTTTGCTGCACGGCTTCGCGGTCTGCCACATCAAAGGCGAGTAGTGCCCCGTTAACGCCGGCTTTTTCCACTTCGGCAAGGGTTTCTCCGGCCTTTTCTTTATTGCCTTTATAATTGATCAGTATGTTAAAGCCCTGTTTGGCCAGCTGTACGCAAATTGCTCTTCCAATGCCACGGGATCCCCCGGTTACTAATGCCCAGTTCATAATTTTTAGTTTCTTGTTTGTTGTTTATAGTTTATGGTTTGAACAAACGATAGACCATAAACTCAAAACTATAAATTTAAAATGGCTGATGCGCTTTCATAAAGTCGCGCACTTTTGCCAGGTCTTTATAAAGCGGGTAGTCCTTACTGAACTGCGGGAAAGTTTCGCGTAACCAGGTATAGATGGCCATTGTTTTGGCTGCCATCTGAGCATGCCGGTCCAGGTAGTCGATCGCCTGCAGCAGTGTCATGGCCTGGATAGCCAGTACTTCGTAGGCATTTTCGATCACTTTCTTTGCGATCTGTGCGGCATTAAAGCCCATGCTCACAATATCCTGGTTGTCATTATTGTTGGGAATGCTGTGCACGTACATGGGGAAGGAGAGCGTCTGGTTCTCTGCCGTGGTAGACGTAGCCGTAAACTGGATCCCCTGCATGCCAAAGTTGAGCCCCAGTACCCCGTGATTGACAAAGGGTGGAAACTTCTGATTTAACCGCGCGTTCAGCAGGTAATTCAGCTGCCGCTCACTCAGCATGGTCAGCTTGGTAATGGCGATCTTCATTTTATCCATTTCAAAGGATACATAGTCGCCATGGAAATTACCTCCGTGAAAAATATTATGACTGGCTACATCCACAACCGGGTTGTCGTTAACGGAATTGAGCTCGTTGACCACCGTTTCCTCGGTGTGAGCCAGTGTATCATACACCGGACCCAGCACCTGCGTAATGCAGCGGAGTGAATAGTACTCCTGTACTTTATCTTCGAAAACGTCGTGCTGGATATTATCGGGGTTGTATAAATGTTCGGACCGGCTGCGGATGAGCTTACTGTCTGCAAGGATGGCGCGCATCTGGCGGGCAATATGCTGCTGGCCGGTATGGTGTTTTACAATATTCAGTTCGTGGGAGTAATGATCGTCGTATACTTCCATGATCTCGTTCGTGATAGCGGAAAGCATGATCGACCAGTTCAGAAGCTGCTGTGCCTGCAACAGGTTCAGCAGGCCCACACCCGTCATTGCTGAAGTGCCGTTGATCAGCGCCAGGCCCTCGCGTACCCGAACCTTCAGCGGCTCTAACCCGGCTTTTGCAAAGGCTTCGGATGCCGGTTGTATGGTTTCTTCATACCATACTTCACCTTCACCAATGATGCCCAGGGCCAGGTGTGCCAGCTGTACCAGGTCGCCGCTGGCACCTACGCCGCCGTGTTCGTAGATACAGGGAATGATGCCATGGTTGATCATGGCAGCAAGCAGCCGGGGCAGTTTGGGATCCACTCCGGAATATCCCTGCATTAAATTGTTGAGCCGCGCCAGCATTACTGCCTTACCCTGCGACGGGGGCAATACGTTACCGCCGCCGCTGCTGTGGCTGCGGATCAGGTTGTATTGCAGTTCCAGGATATTTTCGTCGCTGATCTTGTATTGCGCCATGGGGCCAAAACCCGTATTGATGCCATAGATCAGTTTATGACTGGAGAATTGTTTCAGGAACTCAAAGCTGGTGTTTACTTGCTGTAAGGCCGCTTCATCAAGTGTAATAGGTTGGCTATCAGTTATAACAGCATTAAAATCCTGCAATGAAAGCCGTTTTCCCCCTACTGTGATCATTTTTGTATTAAAAATTTATTAAACAAGGCGCAAAAAAACGAAAAAGATCACTGGTATCAAAATAAAATGTTATAGCTGATTTATGGTATCAAAAAGCCGGGTAAAACATTCCCGCTGGGTTTTGCTGTTTTCCACCGTACCGGGGGAGGGCTTTTTACCGGCATAAAATTCCTTCAGGAAGGCTCCGTTGGGCGACCAGATGGTTTGCAGGATCCCTCCGAACAGGGGTTTCAGCTGTGGGGTAGCCGTGGCCCGGAAGTTGATCATATCCTGCATCTGCTGAACGGCAATACCGGGGTTGCGCCAGGGGCAGGTAACAACCTTTAATCCTTTCATGGCAAAATAGACGGCTGATTTATCGGCCCGCTCATAGTGCCAGTCGCAAATGACAATATCTTTAGGTACCTGGTCAACGGAGGGGTGTGTGCCGTTCTGGCTGGCCTCCCACATTCCCATTCCGGTTGCGTGGCCATCCAGCATACGGTCGCCCCAGATCCAGAGCGTACGATTGGTGACGGCAAGGTGATTACGGATGCGCCATACTTCATCTGCAAACAACCGGGCTTTGTCTTTTTTACGGCACCGGCGGCATTGTGCATCGCCTATATAGAATACTTCGTCCATGCCGGCATGAAAGGCAGTTGCCTCAAAAGCCTGGCAGACCTCATCTACCAGCGCAAAAACTATTTTATGTACACGGGGATGCCTGGAGCAGTAGCTTTTGCAATAAAGGCTATCTTTATTGGGCCAGGCATATTTCCCGGGCATTTTGACCCAGGGGGTTTCATCAAATTCAGGGTATTTTTTAAGCAGGTTATGCGTTTTATTTGCCCATGACTGGTGTCCGAGGAGGTTTACCTGCGGTATCAGCTGAATGCCGTGCATTTTACAGGCAGCCACCATTTTTTTTACATCGGCTTCAGACAGGGCAATGCTGTCCCTCAGTTCCGGATGGCTTTTAAACTGAAAATTAAAGTCTACCCGGAGGATCAGTGTATTCACCTTCCTGGCCGCCAGTTCGTTATTAATGAAGGTGACAAAGGAATCCACACCGGAAGGCCGCGGAGCCTCAATGCAAAACCCGCGGATGGGCAGAAGGCTGTCGGGGTGACCGGCTGCCTTTATTTTATTAGCCGGTAAAATGGATATGCAGCATACAAGCAAAAGGAGGAGCGACGCTTTTATTCTCATAACTACTAATATAAGATTTTTTTGCCGGCGCTTTTTGGGGTGCCTTTTTCTGTTCCGGTCTGCCGGAACGTAAGGGTTGGAATGAGGGCAGGCGGCCAGGAGGTCTGAAATTGGCTGCTATGGTGTTTGCACGTACCTGTGCGCGAATAAAATGTTGTATCTCTTTAGCCTCCGCCGTTGGCCGCTCCGCGTTTATCAATAAACTTCACCGGCTTGCGGGCTCCTTCAGGAAATTGCAGCTGCTGCATTTCCTGCCGGGTAAGGTATCTGATATGCGGCATCACCCGTAGCCGGGCCTGCAGGTAGGTTTTTATTTTGCCGTCGGTTTCTTCGGAAGTGTTGGACGGCAAAATATAGAGCAGCACTTCATCGGTCCCGATCTCGTTGCTGTATACCTCTGCCACATACTCTTTAATGGCATCCATTTTATGAATGATCTCAAAAAGTGCGGGTGCAAACAGGGTGGTACCTTTAAATTTGATCATTTGTTTTTTGCGGCCGATGACTGGTGAAAGGCGCGTGGTATGCCGGCCGCAGGAGCAGGGCTCATGAAAGGCGCGGCAAAGGTCGCCGGTCTTGTACCGCAGCAGGGGCATGCCTTCCACCCCCAGCGTGGTAATGGCCACCTCACCGATTTCGCCGGCAGCAACCGGCCTGCCGTTATCATCAATGAGTTCCAGGATCACCAGCTCCGGGTTCTGGTGGCCCCCTTTGCCGGCGCTGCATTCTGTAAAAGCGGTCTGCATCTCGGTGGATGCGTAAGTAGAGTAGAGCTGTATGTTCCAGTCTTCGGTGATCCGGCTGCCCAGTACGTTCAGGCTGAGGTCCTCTTTCCGCAGGTTTTCGCCAATGCAAATGGCCTTTTTTACTGATGACCGGCTCAGATCAATACCGTTCTCTTTTGCATACTGGATGAGCTTTACGATGAAGGAGGGCACTGCTACAATGGCGTTGGGCTTCAGCCGCTCGATCACTTCCCATTGGAGCGATGGTACCCCGGGCCCCACCCGTACCTGCCCTGCCCCCAGCTTGCGGATGCCCAGGTAATAGGCAATGCCGGCCATGAACTGCCGGTCCAGCGTGAGCATTAACTGGTAGATATCGGAAGCGCTGCCATCGGCACAGGCAAAAGAGCTGTACTCGTTATAAGCCAGCCGCTGCAAATCGTTTTCCGTAAGTGCAATGGTTACCGGGCTGCCCACAGTGCCGGATGTGGCCATATATTCCACGATCTGGTGCTGGGGTACGCAAACAAAATCTTTATTGTACAATTGCAAATGCTCCTTTTCCGTTGGCGGAATACGGGCCAGGTCTTCAATACCCCGGATTGCGTCGGGGTCTATATTGTTTTCATGGAACAGCCTGCGGTAAAAAGGGGAATTGACCTTAAGATACTGCACCAGGTTGACCAGTTTTTTTTCCTGGTAGGCTTTGATCTGCTGTGCCGGCTGAAAAGACAGGGATGGTAACTCGTTCATTGGATCAAAAGTAGGATTATTTCAGCGGTCAGCGGCCGGATATCAGTCATCAGCTTTCAGTGTCGGCGATCATTGGAGCGGGTCTTCTGCCTGGTATCAGGCGGTACTACCAACCTTTACCGGAACAAACACAGGCATGCCCGGGAATTGGTGCTGGTTTTATTCCCTGACCACCTGTATCGCTTTGCTGTACTCCTTTTTTCCATCTTTATCCACCTGTGCGATGCGTAAATATATTCTGGTATGATTTGCATCCTGCAGTGGTTCATTTTTGGAACAACTGTAAGTCAGCACCGCCACCGCTATGAATAGCCCCGGAACGCCCTTTGTTCTTCTTTTGTGCCCTTCAAATCCCAGGCATAGCAGGAAAACCCCGGCTATGCCGCCGAACAGCACCGTGGTCATAGCATCATGAATGCTAAAGCTGTATTCCAGCGCTATGCTGCTGTTGCCGTTGGGGGTTTTGGACAGCACCGTTGCCAGTTTTTTAAACCGGGCTCCATCGGTGGACGCTTCTATGTCAAAATGATCGTTGTTGGTTTCTGTTTGGGTGGTCCAGTTTACGGTTAGCTGGTCTTTTTGCATGACTGCGCTCAGCGCCCCGAAGTGTACCGGCATTGCTGCATCAACCTGTTCATAGGTGCCCATATCAATGGCTGTACCCATAAAGCGCGGGTTGCCGGCCAGGTCGTTGTTGCCAAAGGTTGCCGCATCATATAAGCCATTAGCTCCCCGGTCGATTACCGGGCTGTTGATGGCTAACGAATAGTCATCGGCAGCTATGTTGCCAAAGATAGTGCTGCCATCATCGGGTATGCCTGCAGGGCTCAGGTTCCCGTTGCCGGTATTGCTTTGCCCCTGGACCAGGGAATAGCTATAAGGCATTCCGGCAGCGGGTTCTGCAACAATACCGGTATTGTTGTTCCATACTATTGAATTGTGGATGCGCAAAAATGAGCCCGAACCGAACATCGACAATACCCCTCCTGCGGCCCCGGGCGAATAGTTGCCATACACGGTGCTATTGGTTATAACAATGCCTGCGCCGCTATTGGCTTCCATGTTAACGGCACTTCCGTGAGCGGCGGTATCCTTTAAGAATAAACAATTGCTGGCAGTTGCATTTGAAAACAGGTTATACATAGCGCCCCCATCTCCTGCGGCTTTATTACGGATGAATTTTGTATGGATAATGGTGTTTTGCGATGGATAAGGGCCATATTGGCTTGCATCATAATCTGCATCAAAAATAGCGCCGCCATCCCCGTTGCTTCTGCTGCCTTCCAGGGCTCTGTTATTTTCAAAAAGACAGCCGGAGATCCTTACTTTGGAGTGGCGGGTATAGAGGCCGCCCCCATTGCCGTCGCTGGCTGTATTGTTCATGATGATACAGTTGATATAGCTTGGCGTGCAGTTGCGGTTTTCAATAGCGCCGCCCCCTGCTGCACCAATGGTGTTTGCAAGGGTTTGGTTATTGTTAAAGGTGCAGGCTACGAATGAGGGAGCGCAGTTACGCGAGCTGGCGCCGCCTCCATATATATAAGCCGTGTTATTTTGAAAAAGACAGTTGCTTACCAGGGAGGCATTGCTGGTGGGCATATCTGCGCCTGCGGCGCCTTCCATATATATACCCCCTCCCAGGCCGGCAAAGTTGCTGGTAAGGATACAATTGTTTATGGTAACGGTATGGCTTTCGTTCTGCGAAAGATATATGCCACCGCCCCGCCCGGTAGCGCCGGTATAGCTGTCGCTTGCGTTCCCGTTTTGAATAGTAAATCCGTCAACCAGCACGGTTGAAACGCCGCCGGTAATGTTTGTAACCAGTACCACATGATAGCTGTTGTCACTGTTATTACCGGCAGTTCCGATATCCCCGTTTAAGGTTGTTATATTGGTTAATGCATTGCGCACCCCGCCGCCGGAAGGGTACCCGCCCAGTAATTGCAGGTTATTCCGGGTGATCCTGAAAGCGGCGTTACGGCCGGTGCCGGCATTGTCGCCTGTAGGATAATAGTTGCCCTGTGCTACCTGCACCTGTGTAATGGCCGGGTTGGCATTAGCTGCATTTAATGCGCTGGCAAGGCTTTTGTAAGCATTTGTCCAGGAGCTGCCGTCATTGGCGCCTGTTGCCGTTGCATCCACATACAATGCCTGGGCATTCAGGAGGGATGCGGGCAGGACCAGGAGCAGGAGGAAAAGCAGGTATTGTTTTTTCATTTATTGGAGGTTTTGGACGGGTGAATAACTATTGTTTGTTTGTGGTTTGGATGATTAGGGTTTAAAATGGCCGGGTTGTCTATATGGCAGTAGTAAAGGTGCGTTGCGGAAAACGTTCACCCAAAATCCGGGAAGGACAAAACCCGGACACCGGGCGGACAAAGCACGGACGCTGATTGCGGGGAATTTGAAGAATGTAGGCTCCTGGAAGTCATAAAAAAGCCGGAAGCTTGCGCTGCCGGCTTTTTTCAAAGCATTGGTTGTTGATTGCGACCCCCATGTTGTTTAAAGTGGGTGGATCCTGCGCTCAAAGTAAATCCATACTGCCAGTATCAGCAGGAGCGCTACCAGAAGAATAAGCAGGGTAACATATACATGTTTTCCGCGTTTCATATAAAAATAAAAGTGCAATTAAATGTAGGATAATTCTGTTAATCCGGAGATGATTGGCCGCGGACAAAATGCGGACAAGTTCTTTTGATCAGGCATAGGTATCAAGTACGGCGATCTCTTCTTCCATTTGCTGGTCCGTAGCCAGGTTTAAAGCGGTGCGCAGGCGGCGTTTGCTGCGGGCTACGCTGTCCTTACTGATGCCCAGGGTATTGGCGATCTGGTAATTGGTCAGTTGCAGGAACATCAGCGCGGCAAGCCGCTCCATGGCAGGGGTAAGATTTTCCATGCGCCGCCGCAGGTTACTGAAGAATGCCGGGTAGGCTTTCGAGAACTGATCCCGGAATTTTTCCCAATCTTCTTCTGTTAGCAGGGAATAGGAGCGCAATTGCTCGGGGTTGGCGGTTTCAGGGGATTTGTTGCTCAATTGCTCCTGTAATGATCTGATAAGATCATTTTTCTCAATAATATTGCGGGTAAAGGCTGCTATTTTTTCCCGGGCTTCCTTTACATCGCGCCGGGCATTGGCATGCCTTAGCTCCATCTCCCGCAGACGATACTGTTCCTTTACCCTTTTTTTGTTATACAACAGGAGCGCGATGATGGTCAGCAGCACGATGCCTGCCAGGATAGCATTGCGGATACTTTTTTCCCTGTTGGCAACCGACTGGGCCAGTATCAGCGAATGCTGCAGGTTATCGAAGGCGATCTGGGCCTTTATTACGGAAAAAGCGCTGTTCTTATTCGCCTCGCGCTGTATCTCACGATACCGGTTCCACATGTCATAGTAATAAAAGGCGCTGTCGGTAGGTCCGGTTTGCCGGTATATGGTGCTCATCCGGTCGGCAGCTTCTATGAGTTCCGGGTATATATTTTTGGGCAGGGCAATCTTCCATGCTTCCTGCGCCGCTGCCAGCGCAGATGCATATTGCTTTTGCCGGAAGTAAAACCGTGCAAAGGCATTATGGGCCATGGCAATGTTAAGGGGATCCTGTTCTTTCCTGCTGTTTTGCAGGTATGCTGTCAGTAAGGGCAGTGCCTCGGCATAACGCCCTTCTGCAGTATAGGTTTGCCCGATGTTCCCATCGGCGATGCCCCGCCAGAGTGTTTGCATGTAGGCCGAGCTTTCGGATCTTAATGCCTGCAGGATCTGTTGATAATACCAGCGGGCGCTATCGTAGCGGTTCAGTTGTTTATAGGCGGCCCCAAGGAGGTCGCACTGGAAAATATATACCCGGGGGTCCCGGTGAACGGTATCGATATCCCATAATCTCAGGCATTCCCTGCCATAGGTGATGGCTCTTACATATTCACCCTGGCTGTACAGGGATGCACAAACACCATAAAAGCGGTTCTGTGTATAAGGAAAATACCGGAAGCCGATCCTGCGTTGAATCTCCAGTGCTTTTAAGTTATAAAGCAGATGGGTTTCTGAGGAAGGAGGTATATCGGCCCGGATGCTGTATAACTCGGCATTGAGCTGGTCATCCCGCAGCGGGTAAGCCATTTTGATAGCTTCGCCGATGGCGGGGTAGTATTTTTGGGCATATCCGTATTCTCTTGCTGCCATGATCTCGAACATGAGCAGGCGTACCTGCAGCCTTCTGTCCGGGTGTTTCTTTATATAGCTCCGCAGCAGATCGATATGACCAAGGTATTTCTTCCGGTACAGCGGGTCATCTTTGTGGATCAGCAGGGAATCGAAAAATACCTGCGAGCGATAGCTCTGTGTTTTATCAGAAATGTTCCATGCTGCGATATAAGGCGCTATTCCCGTGTCCTGGGATAAAGAGGCTGTACTGAATAGAAGGCACCAAAAGAAAAGTATCAATTTCACCGCAAAAAAATTGGTGCTGTAAATATAAAGGATTTGAAAGAGCTTCGGGAGGGTGCGTTTGGGGAGGATTTTCCGGAAGGGTATATTAAGCCCTTTCCGGGTAATGGAATGTCTGATATTGAACCGGCAGAAGTAAAAACAACACCGGGACTATTCCATGAGAAAAAGTTACAGCGACATCCGGCCAGGTAATATGGAGCGGTGGTGAAGCCATCCTGCTGACCGGCGATCATGGCTGTTCAGATCGCCGGCAGGATACCTGTTGCAGCCCTATATGTCGCCTCGTTTGAATTTATTTAAGAAGGTAATGTTACCATTGGCATCAACGTTTACTTTATACGTGTTTTTTGCATCATTTACCACGATGATGTAATTGGTCGTCTGGGAGGTCATTACTTCTGTTACGCCAAAGATTTCTTTTTTCCCAAGCTTCTTTTTTATACCAAATAACAAATTAGGGGGCAGGTTGGCCTCTCCGTAATAACGGATGGTTTGTAAAAGGCTGCCGTTTGTTTTGTCTAACATCGCCCGGTACAGGATATGATCCTTTTTGAAGACGGCCGTAATATAATCGGGCGATTCTATCCAGGAAACCGGTCCCGTATCTTTAAAGATGACGCTGAAGGTGCTCAGCACTTTTTCACTGACAGGGGCAGGTTTGTTGGCAAAAACATGAATGCTGAATGCCGTTGCCACAATGATGATAAGGAGTTTCATTTTATTTTTTTTTAAGCGTATAGAGAATCAGTTAATTTCTTTACAGAAACAGGCAGACGGGGAATATCTGAAGCAGCGCAATGGTAATAGCAGCTTATTTGTTCTGTTCCCTAAAGGTGCTTTGAAAAGAGAGGGATTTACAAAAAAACAGCCAGACAAAAACCGGACAATAGTATAACTGGTTATAAATCAAATAAATATTCTTCCAGTGTTGTTTCATGTGCCAGGCAAAGAAGGCTGCGCAGGCGGTGTTTGCCACGGGTTACGCTGTCTTTGCTGATACCCAGGGTATTGGCGATCTGATAATTATTGAGCCCTAAAAAGATAAGGGCGGCCAGCCGTTCCATAGCCGGGGTGATATTGGGCGCATTCTGGTGCATCCGTAAGAAAAAGTACGGAAAGGCTTTGGTGAATTCTTCCCGGAATTTTTCCCATTCGGTTTCGGTGATGATGGCGTTGCTGAGCAGTTGATTTTGTAATTCGGCCGGTGGTATTTGCCATTTATTTTGGGTTTCCAGGCTTTGGATGAGGTTGTTTTTTTCAACAATAAGCCGGGTAAAAAACCGGATGCGCTCCCTTGCCTGGTCTATTTCTGCCTGGGCATTCTGGTAGTCGGCTGCTATTTTTTCCAGTTTGGCCCGGTCTTTTATTCTTTTGCGGTTGTACAGCAGTCCCATAATAACGAGGAGCAGGCTGATGCTTGTTAAAATAAGCTGCTGCTTTTGCCGCTGTTGAAGAGCTACCGATTGTGAAATGGCCAGCGAGTGCTGCAGTTTGTCAAATGCCAGCTGTGCCTGTATTACGGAAAATGCGCCCTTTTTATTCTGCTCCCGGAGCGCATCTTTATACGAGTGGTAAAGATCATTATAATAAAAGGCTTCACTGATATTATTGCGACGGCGATGAATAAGGCTGATGTATTGCGCCGCATCCATTAATTGCGGGAGCAGGGTATATCTGGAAGCCGTATCATAGGCCTGACTGGCTGCCGACAATGCCCTGCCGTACTGGCCTTGCCGCAGGTAATAGTCTGCAAAAGCGTTCTGGGCCATAACGATGTTCAAACGATCGTTCAGTTGAGAAGCCGCCTGCAGGTGATTCGTCAGCAGTGGCAGCGCCAGGGTATATTTCCCCTCCCGTGTATAGGTCTGCCCGATGTTCCCTTTGGCAATGCCACTCCATAAGGTACTGTCCAGGTTGGTCATTTTAGGACGGGGCATCTGGAGGATCCTCTTATAATAGGCCCTTGCACTGTCGAACCGGTTCAGGTTCTTAAACGAGGCTCCAAGGATATCACATTGAAAAACATAGTGGTCCGGAAGCAGCAGGCTTCCCGCAGCATGATAAATGGCCATGAATTGCCTGCCATAGTCAATGGCTTTCCTGTAGTCGCCCAGGTCGTAAAGGCAACGGCTTACTTCATAATAAGGAACATACCCATAGGGAAAATACCGGATACCAATTTTTTTCTGCATTTCGATACCCTTAAGGTTATAGAACAGCCGGGTATCCGGGGAAAGGGGATGACTTCCCCGCAGCAGATAGAGCTCTGCGTTTAGCTGGTCGTCTTTTAACGGGTAAGCCAGGTTAATGGCTTCATCAAAAAAATCACGCCTGAAACTGGAATCGAGCCTTATATGAAATTCATAGATCATTAAGCGTACTTTTAGCCGTGGGTCAGGATGATTTTGAACATACTGCTTTAACAGGATTATTTCCCTGTAATAGGACTGTTTTTGCCCGGGCGTGATCGCATGTTCAAAAAAATCATCAACAAGCTCCCTGCATTTCCTGGTTTGGCTGTGATCCGTGGTTTCCCAGGCCTCCAGAATGAACTTGATCCTCCTGGTTTGGGCCTCCGCTGTAAAAACTAACGGAATCAGGAACAGGACAAAAAGGAGCAGCTTCTTCAAGACACAGTTGATTTGGTTATTCTTTCTTAAAAGTAAAAAAAATAATTATATGTATGTGGTTCCGGTTATACGAACCTTGCCGGGGGCCGGCATTATAATGTTTGGGAAGCAATCGGCTTATACCGCAGGAGAACCTTCCGGCTGGTTTGTTGCAGTTCCGCAACCCCCGTTGTAAAGCGTGTTTTACCCGGTGCTGCGTTTCTGGTGCGGCGGAATAAAGGGGAAGCTGTATTGAGTGGCTATTGTTCAATGATCACCACGGCTGCGGCAATGGTCTTTAAGTGGCTGAGGGAAAGCTGTACTTTTTTCAGATCCAGGTGCTTCAGGGTTTCGGCAGTTTGTCCTTTCAGGGAGAGTACCGGTTTTCCCTGTTCGTCTCCCAGGACCTGGATCTCGTTAAATGCAGTACCATCTGCCCACCCGGTACCCAGCGCTTTCAAGAACGCTTCTTTAGCAGCAAAACGGGCGGCGTAATGTTCGTATTTATGTGCTTTGGGTTCACAGTAGCCGATCTCTTCCTGCGAAAACACCAGCTCACGGAATCCCTGCTCCTTTTGGATCTTCTCTGCTACACGTTCGGTTTCTATTACATCAAGGCCAAGTCCGGTGATCATTGTTTCAGGTTTGAAGTGAACTGTTTTAAGTGAGCATTTTCAGGGGGAGGCGTGAGTAGTTTCAGGTGTTACAACTTTAAATATGAAGTCCTGAAGGGGGCCTGCGGTCCTATGGCACCGGGTCGTATCCGCTTCCTCCCCAGGGATGGCAGCGGGAAATACGTTTTAGCGAAAGCCAGAACCCTTTAAAAGGTCCGTATTTTTTAAAAGCTTCCAGGGCATAATGACTGCAGGTAGGAGTATACCGGCATTTGGGGCCCATCCAGGGTGAAATGACCAGCTGGTAAAACCGTATCAGCAGGATAAACGGCAGACTTAATAGCTTAAGGATCCATCGCATGCAATTTATTTTCCAGTTTTTGTAAGGCCTTGCCTACCTGTTTGTAGATATCGTTATACAAAGGAAGCGCTTTGCCCGTGAATAATAAGAACAAAGAAAGGTGTGTTTGGGTTTGACCGGCGCTCATTTTTACGGGTTGCTGCTGCAGCCGGTAGGCCTCCCGCAGCAGGCGTTTGATGCGGTTCCGGTCCGCGGCCTTCTTAAAATACCGGCTGCTTGTGCCCACGCCGCATTGGATATCCGGTTTGTCTGCCGCTTCTGCCAGGTAGAGCAGCTTTATGGTACCCGAATGGATGCGGCTTCCGGAACTGAAAACCTCCTGTAGCTTCTTACGGCTTTTCAGCCGCTGCTGCCGGGGAAAAGTATTTGTTTTTGCCTGTTGCACGTTGAATAAAATGCAAAAATACAGGGATCGGGCGCTTTATGGCAAACCTGTTATCAAACGGGGCTATTCCCCGCTTTTTATAACGATACGGCCACCTGGCCCGGCGTTTAATAAAACCTGTCCATTCTCAAGGCGGGTTAACCGGGCATTTTGTGCAGAGAGGACCACGCTTTTTTTGAAAGGGAGTTTAAATGGCGCCTGTCCGCCTTTTTCTGCAACAATGCGGATCTCTTTTACGGCGCCGTTTTCGATGCTGCCGCTTACAAGGAAAGCACCAGCCGCCCGGAGGTTGGCAAAGCGTACTTTCTTCCAGCCGGAGGGAACGGATGGGAATACCGCTATGTATCCCTGCCGGCTTTGCAGCAACAGCTCCTGCACTCCCTGCGCAAAGGCAAAGTTTCCTTCCAGTGTGAAAGGGCGGTAAGTAAACCCGGAATACTGACCGCCTTTCTGATCGCCGTTCAGATGAAAGCTGTTGGGGGAGCAGAAATTGGAGGCAAAGATTTGTAACTGCTGCAGGGCGCTGTCTGCTTTTTCCGCTCTTGCATATAAAGAAGCCATCCAGCTGAATGAGTAACCGCACCAGGCCCGGGTACCGTTTGCTTCGATGTTCTTCAGCGATTTTTCAATAATGATCCTGTCAGCCGCACGATCCGCATCCAGCAATGCCAGGGGATAGATGGCCATATAAGGAGAATGATGCCGGTGCGAGGATCCCATATTTTCCCCGGGAGCCACTGTAAGGCCGGTTTCGTTCACATCATATCCGGGGAGTTCGGAAAGCCTTTTTTGCCAGCGTCCGGCTTCTGCCGGCTGGTTCATTGCGGTTGCAGCTTCAGCGGCAGCCGCAAACAGGAATTTGGCCAGCGACAGGTCGTAGTTGGTCCAGTTAAGAAACCATGCATTGATGGCATTATCATGGTATTCGGGGCTGGAGCTCAGGGGTAATTTCCGGATGCCATTTTGCAGCCGGGTTATTTGCTCAAGGTAAACAGCCGCATCATGTATATAGGGATAGGCCCGGGTTTTTAAAAACAGGCTATCCATGGAATATTTCCATTGCCAGTAAAAGTGCTGGGCGCACCAGGCGCCTACGGTTGGGGAAAGGGAATACTGGATCCAGCCACCCATCGGATCCCCGTTGAGGGTTACAACCCCGGGAACATTTAAGCCGCTTACACCAAAATACTGACGGGTGTAATGCAGGCTCTTTGCCCGGATCTTCCAGAGCCAGTCGGTAAAGGTGGCGGCTTCTGTAAGGTGGTTTCCCGTGTAGGCCGGCCAGTAGCTGAGCTGTGTGTTAAGGTCGTTGTGAAAATCTCCTTTCCAGGGGGGCAGGCTGCCATTATCGGCGGTCCAAATAGCCTGCAAAGTGATGGCGGGAGCGCCCTTGCGGCTGGTAGCCCCCAATTTATAGAGTTCGAGATAATATTGCTTTTCAACAGCGGCATCCGGGAGCTGTACCATAGACTGGTTCCAGAAACGGGCCCACCACAGGATATGGCTATCCCGGTTTGCTTTTGCTGTACCTGGCTCGGGCAGCACGGCCGGCTGATCGTTGGTAATGGTCCATGTTCCGCTCATACGGCTCCTGCCATTGTATTTCCAGCGGACCAATACTTCAAAATAATGATCCTGGTAAGTGGGCTGATGATAGTGGATGCTATTGCGCTGGGTGCTTACAGTACCCCGGGCATAACCAAGCTTTTCCAGCCCTTCACCGGCATGGCTGTTATCATTTTCTACGGCAGATCTGCCGGAATTGTAATTGTGAATTTCAAGATCGGGGATCAGCGGGTGGGTAATAGAAGCCGGCAGGTTCTCAAATTCAAAATACCCGGTTGGACTGGTTGCATGAATATATGACCGGAATATAACACCGGAACGGAAGGTTACCGTATTTATTGCAGTAGTAATATCCAGTTTGTTCGATACGACCGGCCCCAGCTCGTCCAGGTTAAACTGCAGCGCCGCAGCAGGTAATTTTGTAGGATAGGGCAGGTTGTCGTAGGGGTGGTCGCCCAGTTGCTGCACGGGTTTATAGTCTTTTTTCAGTACCTGCTGCTCTACCCACTTAAAGTTGAATTTTGAGAGGTCGAGCGCCTTTCTCTCATCCCACAGATCCGCCCTGTCCAATGATAGCCGGAGTTGGTTGTTTTTTTGCCATACCAGGGCACCCAGCATCCCGTTGCCCAGGGGTATCGCTTCATCCCAGCGGGAAGCCAGTTGTGTAAAGAGGAGATTATGTTTTCCGGCTGGCTGTGCGCATGCAAATGAAACCAGCAGGGCGCAAAAGAGGCATGTGAACAATCGTTTAATAACTACCATACCCGAACTTACACTTTTTTTTCAGACCGGTATGGGCAAACAACCGGGCAAACGATTGCATCGGATAATTTGTCCAAAAAAATAGCCCCGTTACCGGGGCTACCAAATCTTTTGAAAAAATAAACAGGATTGTTTACTTCAATTTCCTTTCATCGGAAACCGTTAATTTTTTACGTCCTTTTGCACGGCGGCTTGCCAGTACTTTACGGCCGTTAGCGGTTTGCATACGTTTGCGAAAACCATGTACGGTTTTACGACGACGACGATGGGGTTGAAATGTCCGTTTCATAATATCTTAATTTTTCACTATTTTTTGAATGCGCATGGGAGAACATGCTGGTTTTCAAGTTTCAACCACAGGACACCACTCCCGTTGGTTTGTGAAAGGACGGCAAAGGTAGGGAAAAACCCGGAAAATGGCACAACCGGTTTTAAATGTATTTTTTGCCTGACAGGTAGTCGTGACTGAATTTCAGACTTTCGAACATATTGCCCTTACTGGTGTCCTGTTCTACAAACCATTTCTTCAGACCTGCCGTTTTTCTTGCCGCAAAGATCCTTTCAAAATCGATTGTGCCGTGCCCTACCTCAGTAATGTCCCCGGTTCCGGCTTCCATATCTTTTACGTGCCAAAGCGGGAAGCGGCCGGGATATTTCTTAAAATATGCCACGGGGTCGTGCCCCGCCTTGCTGATCCAGTAAAGATCCAGCTCCATATTGACCAGTTTGGGATTCGTATTGGTAATTAAGTGGTCGTATACCAATGTATTGTTATACTTCTCAAATTCAAAATCGTGGTTATGGTAGGCAAACCCGATTTCCGCCGCCGCGGTTTTTTCGCCGGATTTATTAAGCAGGTCCGGAAGCGCTGCATACACCTCGCTGGTCCTTTCATTGGGAAATAAAAAGGCGCAGGCCATATATCGTGCTCCGATGAAATGCAGGTCCTCGACGGCCTTTTCCCATCCTTCTTTTAATGTGCCTTTTGATTTTGCCTGGAACCCGGTAAGGTGATGCGAACTCACCACTTTTACTCCGGTATTTTTTAAAATAGATCTGAATTCCGCCGGGGTTTTACCAAAGAAGCTTCCATCGTAGCCGTAAATCTCCAGTTCATTATAGCCGATACCGACCAGCTTTTCCAATGTGCCTTCCAGATCCTTTGCCACGGCATCTCTTACCGAGAAGAGCTGCATGGCCAGGTATTTTTTCTTTGTGCCGGCGGCAAACAGGTTGGGGGTGTATAATCCCGCGGCACCTGCCGCAATTGTTTTCAGGAACAGGCTTCTTTTCATTGTATAACCGGTTTTAATATCAATAATTGATCCTGAAGGTAGCTGATATTGGGCAAATTTCAATCATCCTGTAACCTGGCTCCGTTTGATAAAAAAGAACGGCGACATACCTGCTGCGGAAAAATACAGGTATGGCCTGTGGGATGCTTCATCCGGATATTTATTTCACGCATTTATGAAAAACCAATAATTTTACGGGTGTGGATTTTACCCAAAACTAATCAATGTTCGCATTAAATATTTGTCTTGCCCTTAATCTGATTATTTTATTTGTTGCTTTCTTTTTCAGGAAAAACAACGCCCTTCCTAATAAAATACTGGCACTTATTCTATTAGACACCGCCATTTCGTTTTTGGGCAACGCCAGCATTACGGGTGGAATATTTGAACAATTCCCGTACTTCTTTTTTCTTTCGTGGTGTACCAATGCTTATTTTGGTCCGCTCGTTTTTGCTTATACCTGTTTGTTTACGGGTGCGGCCATCAATTTGAAACACCCGATATGGCTTGTTGCTTTTCTGCTTTGTATATTCGGGTGGTCGTTTCCCGTCACCTACCTGATGCTGCCGGTACCGGCGCGACCCGGGTTTGCAGCCTCCCTGCTGCAGGAGCCGTTGCCGTGGCAAATGACGGTCATTAATATCGTTGGCATGTTGCTGATCCTTGCAAGTGTGGCCGCTTCAGCTATAAAAATAGCCCGGTACAAAAGGCGGCTGTTTACAACCATATCTAACCTCGAAAAGACCAAATTGTCTTTTATTACGAAATTTGTTGCCCTTGGGGGCATCCTTACGCTGATTACATCTGTTTTGTACCTGGTTCTGCCGCAATACCTGGTAGAATACCTGTACCTGCCCTGTTTGATTACGCTCATTTATTTTTTTATTCTGTATTACAGTTTCCGGCATCACGCCATTTTTACCACGGAAACCTATGAGCAGTTCCTGGAAGAAACCCGCCCGGTTGTGGAAGAGTACGCCGGACCTGCTGCCAAACAGGCGGCTGTCCCTCAAAATGAACTGGAGATCTTAGCAGCGCGTATTGAAGACTTTCTGATGCAGTCCGGTACCTATACCGATCCGGATTTTACCATCAACATGCTTGCAGACAACATGCGTGTGCCGGTGGAAAAAATTTCGGCGGCGATCAATAAAGTAATGAACAAAAACTTTTTTGAGCTGGTTAATGAAAAACGGGTTGATAAGGCAAAGCTGCTTTTGGATAATAAAATAAACCAGATCACCATCGAGGCTATTGCCTATGAATCCGGCTTTAACAGCCGGGCCTCGTTTTACCGGGCATTTAAAAAATATACGGCGCTAACACCTTCCGAATATTTGAGCCAACTATCCTGAGCCGCTGTCTGAAAATAGATTTTTCCTCATACAGCCTGCTGACCCGCCGGCTGGCAGATTTGCGGGAGTTTTTTCCGCATCCGCCTGTTTTGACCCGGCGGGCAGGGGCGTTGCTTATCAGTTCTTTTCTGTGTTTGATCTGCATCGTTCCCTGCTGAACAGTCATTCGGACAAGCCGAGGGAATTAGCATCAGTACTATTTTATGTGAACACAAATGTATACAGCGCCCGGGACCGGCCGTTTTAAGGGAGGTTTATTGCCGGAAACGGCTTGTTGCGACAAATTTTCGCCTTGTTGCGACAAATTCCGGGGTGGGCGGACATCGTACCAGGCTCAATCCGGATAGTTTTGCCGGCGCCGGGTTTTCGGTAAAACCAGGCAAAATTTCAGCCTGAATGATCATTCATTGATATACCACTCTTGTATAACTGTGCACATTTTTAAATACGGTACTAAATAAAAAAAACGTGAATCACAAACGCATTGCTTTTATCGTTTATTTTTTTACGGCCTGCCATTTTGCCAATGCAGCAAACGAGCCTTTTATTACGATATGGCAAACCCCCAATATGGGAATACGGATAGACGCCATCGGTGAATTTACCTATACCTGGAAAGACCTCAACAATTTATCACATACCGGAAATGGAAGCGGTGGTTCCACTTCCGCAAGCGTATCTGCTACAAATATATCATTTGGAGCAGCCGGAAAATACCAGCTTGAAATTACCCCCGTGGCAGGCGCGCACCCGTTTTCCCATATAGAAATGAATACGGGCTACCCCGATGCGCACTATCTTACACAAATTACCCAATGGGGCGACATAGCCTGGAGCAGTATGGCCTATGCGTTTATGGATGCACAAAACCTCACCATTACCGCTGCCAATGACGTGCCCCGGCTGGGCGCAGTAACCAATATGGCTTATATGTTCAACGCTTGCGAGAGCCTTACCACCATTCCAAATATTGGAAATTGGGACGTAAGTCACGTAACAGATATGAGTTATATGTTTGGCGGTTGCAGTGTACTCACCAATATCCCCGGTATTGGAAACTGGAATGTGGGAAGTGTAAAAGACCTGGGCGGAATGTTTGCCGTTGCTTACCTGTTCAATGAAGACATTAGCGGTTGGGATGTAGGCCTGGTGGAAAACATGAGCCATATGTTCGAGTTTGCATCGGGTTTTAACCAGCCCATCGGCAAATGGAAAGGTAAAACCGGTAAGGTACAAAATACCTGGGCTATGTTTTCAGGTGCCGCAGCTTTTAACCAGGACCTCAACGAATGGGATATGAGCAGGGTAACGGATATGCAGCAAATGTTTTTAGAGGCAACGGCTTTTAACGGAACTATTAGCAACTGGAATGTCAGCAAGGTAGAATATATGTCGCTCATGTTTGCGGGTGCTGCATCTTTTAACGGGGATATAAGCGGTTGGGGTGTGGGCAGTGTGGTGGATATGTCAGAAATGTTTAGCGGGGCTATAGCTTTTAATGCCAACATTGGCGGCTGGGATGTAAGTAAGGTAGCCAACACCAGCTATATGTTTTATAAGGCCGCGGCTTTTAATCAAAACCTCGGGGAATGGAAGCTGAACGCATTAAAGGTATCCATATTCAGCTCTTCTGCTGAAGGAATGTTATCATATAGCGGCCTGGATTGTAGCAACTATAGTAAAGCCCTGATCGGATGGGCAAAAAACTCCGCTGATTTGCTCCGGAATATAAAACTGGGTGCAGACGGTCTATCTTATGGTACGGAGGGGAAGGCTGCCAGGATTGTGCTCACTGCAACGAATAAATGGACCATAACGGGCGATAATTATGATGAGCAATGCAGCATTACTGTACTACCGGTAAACTTTGGAGCGGTTTCGGCTATTTTTAAAAATAACAGGTTATACATTCATTGGGTCACCCTATCCGAAACCAATAGCAGCTACTTTGATATAGAAGTTTCCCGGGATGGCAAAACGTTTACGAAGCTGGAAACGGTAAGCAGCAAGGCGGTGAACGGCATGTCGCAAAACCACCTTAATTATGAATATACTGCAATGATGCCGCAGGCTGCAACTGTAATAGGGTTGATGGCTTTTGGCTTGTTATTATCTGTTTCCGGAAGAAAAAGAAAAAGGGTATATGTAGCAATACTGGTGCTCGTTTCAGGATTTACAGCGCTGAGCTCCTGCCAAAAAAACGGGGATGAGCTTGATGCGGCCGGGCAAGGGGGCCAACTGTTTATCCGGATCAAACAGGTAGATAAAGACGGGGATTTTCAGTACAGCAAAGTGATAAAGACGATAGTGGAATAAGAGAAAGAGAACTACATTTTTTATCAAAAACAAGTAATTTCGGTACATAATTTTAAAACCAAACTAATGCAAAAATTCCTGTACACTAGGGTATTGACATTGTTGTGTTTCTGTATTTCTTTTTCCGGTGTGTTTGCTCAGTCAACCAGGAGCATGGGCGCCACGTTTAATGCGGCAACTATTGCCCTCACCCCGCAAAAGGTATTATTATCTACCCGCAGTTTAAGAGGGCTTACCCCTGCCTACTCCCTGGAGCAATTCTGTCCTACTCCCGCGGACCAGGGCAGCCACGGCACCTGTGTGGCTTTTGCCAACGCGTATGGAGTGGCCACCATTTTATATGCTAAAACACATAATATTACCAACAAGACCATTATTGACAAATACGCTTTTTCGGCGAGTTACCTGTATGAGCAGATCAAATCCGAAGGGGATAACGACTGCCAGGAAGGAAGCGACCCCACCCTGGCGCTGGAAAAAATGAAAGACGGCGGGGATGCGTTTAGTACCACCGTTCCTTATCAATGTAATACGAAGCTGACTGATGCAGCAAAACGGGAAGCCATTAATTATAAGATCAGGGATGCCGCTATTCTTTTTGCCGGAAAAGGAATGATGGAAGGAGATAAATATGTATTAGCTGAGGAAGACATGATCGCTGTTACTAAAAAAGCATTGCTGGAGGGAACCCCGGTATCCACCGGATGGCATCTGCCTCAAAGCTTTTGTTATGTAAAATCGGATGTTTGGAATACCACCAGCGATGACCAGCTAAGCGACTGGAAACATAACGGGCACGCTATGGCGATCGTAGGCTATGACGATAATAAATACGGTGGCGCGTTCCGGGTACTGAATAGCTGGGGTACCGGCTGGGCTGATAAAGGGTTTGTATGGGTAAAATATGCCGACTTTGCCAAATGGTGCGTGCTGGCCATGCAGGTGTTTGCCGACCCGCTTACCCCTGCTCCACCGGAGGTAAAGCCCGCCCCCACTCCAACGCCACAGCCAAAGCCGGTTGAAAAAAAGTTCTCACTAAGCGGGAACATCGCTTTTAAATTAAACACCGGTGAAGATATGCCTGTAAAACAAACCACTACCCGCAACCTGCAGGTAGATGATGATAAGCCGGCTGTTAAAGAAGACCTGGTGGCCTATACCATGGCCGGCAGCTATGCCAGCGGTACCGCGTTCCGGTTTTATATAGATGTAGACCAGGAAGCCTATGTTTATGCATTTGCCACAGACCTCAGCGGAAAGGTGAATTTAATATTGCCCTTTGACGAAATGAGCTCAACCCATTTAGGGGCCAATAGTGTGATCGCCTTTCCTTCAGACAAAAAAGTGGTACGGCTGGATGAAAATAAAGGGACCGACTATCTGCTGATCCTTTACGCGGCCGAAAAACTGGAGGCAAAAAAAATAGCGGCCGATATGAATGGCATGAGCGGTGCATTAAGTTCCAAAATAAAAGCCGTGCTGGGCAGTAAGCTGATGAATAAGTCCGTTATTAAATATGCCGCGGATAAAGTGGGCTTCAGCGCCAATGGCACGGCCACGCGGAATCTTAGTGTAACAGACGATGATGCAAAAACCGTTTATAGCGGCGGCACGGTTGTTCCGCTGATGGTGGAGATCAGGCATAATTGATCGTCGCCAGTGAGATAGGGCATACCGTATCCTGATGTAGATCGTAAAATAAACGTCCGCCAGCTACGGGTTGGGAAATGATTTTCCGGTGGAGCTTTTAAAATAAAAATCAAAAACATGAGAGCTGCTTTTTCATTGTTCCTGCTAATAATGGTTGGTGCCGTAGGGGCGCAGCCTGTATCACTGATCGTTCCTTCCGGACATGCTAAATCTATTGAGCGGATAACGGCCTCTCCGGATGGCAAATATGTGGCATCGATATCATATAAAACGGTACTGGTGTGGGATGTGGCCAGCAATAAAAAGATACATGAAGTAAATCTTGATATAAGTCTCTTTGCCTCGGAAACCAACGCTCTTTCCATAACCGATAAGCTGGATAAAGTGCTGGCCTGTACCAACAGCGGTTTGTTTTGTTATAATATTCAAAGCGGGCAAAAGATTTTTAGCGAAGGGGGCATTACCTCCGGCGCGGCATTTGGCCAAAACGGAACGGTTGTATATGCCGTGGATAACGGGAGCTTTAACGTGTTGGACGCAAACAGCGGTAAAAAAATACTGGCGGTATACAAAGCGGTAAACAGTTCTGCGAACAAGTGCCGCTTTTACGAGCTGGGCAACAACCGGCTGCTGGTGCTCTACTATTTTGGCTGGAGCATTATCAATACGGTTACCGGTGAAATAGTATTGAAGAAGGAGTTTAAGGATATTTATTCACTGAAGATGGACGCCTATGACTATAATCCCGGCAACAATACGGTTATTGGTTTGCGTAATGATTCGTTGATTGCATACGATATAAATACAGCTCATGTAGAAAAGACCAAAAAGCCATTATACAATCCCCGTGGTTTTTGTATAAGCAGTGCAGATCAGTTGGTTCTGTTTAGCGCGGATTATAAACGCCAGGATTATAAAATAGAAGTAATGCGGCTTCCTGCGTTTGATGTAATTAAAACCGCAACACTGTCGGCAGCCGAGGTGCCGGGAGCTATTTATTATGGCGATCGGGCGGCGGCAGTTGCAGGAAAGGTGTTTTTTAATAATGACCGGACCGTGTTCTTTTTCAACCCGGCTACCGCAACGTACGAGCGAAAGTTTAATAACCGGATCGCCGATTTTCAGCCCTTTTTTGTTTACGGGAATCTCAGCCAGCGGCTCATGGCTGATCGCGAACTGCGCTTTGCTACCAACGATAACGGGATACGGCAATTTAATGCAGCAAATTATAAGCCGGAAAGTTATGTGCAGGGACCGGACCGTGTTACCAATCGTGTAGTATTGAGCGGTGATGGAAAACTGGCGGTTACGGTAGATAAAAAAGCGGTGTTGCTGAACGCCGTTACCGGTAAGGCGATCAGGACCATCACCCTGCCCGCCACCATTGATCCGGAACGCTGCTTTTTCTTTTTTAACTACAACAATACAAAACTGGTCTGTTGTGAAGGTTTGAAGGGAAGCCTTACTGCGATAGATATAACCACCGGTGCAGCGGCTAAACTGGCAACGTTGGGCGAACTGATTATGGAAGCGTCCGCAAGCGTTGACGGGAAATATTTTGCGGGTATCACCAGTAAAAGCAACATGCGTTATTTAACCATATATGATCTTGAAAAAAGAGCAACGGTTATGAATAAACGGCTCTGTGATCCTTCCAAAGATGCCGGATGCCCGACCAGCATTCATTTTTTGAACGATAGCTATTATATAATTACTACCAGCCAGCAGCAAAACGTAAACGTTTATAAGGCAGATGATGCAGCATATATATCCTCCTTTCAGTTACCGCATTATAACCCGTTTCTGATATTAGGCGGCGATCTGAAAAGCGACATGATCGCGATCGGGGAGGTAGGTCAGTTCCAGGTTGGCGCGCACAATTTAAAACTGGTAACCAGGGACGGCAAATTGTTGAAGGAGTTCAAAAGTGTGGATAACAGCTATTTCCTGAAAGCGACATTTTCTGCAGATGCCAAAGTAATGTTTACGCCCACCACCCAAAAGGGAGTGCAGGTTTGGGATGTGCGCACCGGTAAACTGCTGGGAACCTATTATCTGGTTGAAAAGTCGGGCGAATATGTTTTTGTTTCGCCTGAAGGCCTGTTCGATGGCAGCGTGGAGGGTATGAAAGAATTGTATTTTGTAAAGAATAATAAGCCGATCCCGCTTGAAAAGTTATATGAACGGTATTTTACGCCGGACCTTTTACGCAGGAAGATCAACGGGGAACAGTTTTCGCCCCCGGATGTGGCTGGCCTGCTGGATGCCCCCACTGTTTCTATAGCATATGCCGCAGCACAACGGAACCTGGAAGTGGCGGACGACAGGCCGGTTTTTCAGAATACAACCGGTGCGGCCGAAATAACCGTTACCGCCCGGGCGGCAGAGAGCACAATTGATGAAATACGCCTGTTTCATAATGGAAAAATTGTGACACTCGTAACCCGGAACCTCATCGTGGCGGACGATCAATCCGGGACGGCGGTTAAAAAGTACACCATCCCTTTATTGCCCGGCTCCAATACGATACGGGCCGTGGCATTAAATGCGCAGCGTACAGAGAGTGATCCGGATGAGATTACGGTGCTCTACCAGTCGGGTACGAACAACAGCAATGAGCCAAAACCGGTTAACAAGCGCAATGCTGCAGTTGCTATGATTGATAAAAATGCTACCATGTATCTGGTGGTGATCGGTATCAATGCCTATAAGAATACCGGGATGAGTTTAAACTATGCCCTGGCCGATGCAACCGCTTTTAAGGAGGAAGTGGAACGGGATGCCAAAACTGTACTATCCAATATCAAGACCTATTTTATTACGGATCATGCGGCGGATAAAGCAGGTATTACCAATGCCATTAATGAGGTACGGCAAAAGGCGAAACCGCAGGATGTATTTATGTTTTATTATGCAGGTCACGGAGTTATTGCCAATGGAAATAAAGAGTTTTACCTGGTGCCAAATGATGTTGCGGATTTAAAGAACGTAGATGAAGTGTTGAAGACAAATGGTATTGCTGCAAAAGAGCTGCAAAAATTTGCTATTGACATCCAGGCGCAAAAGCAATTATTCATCCTGGATGCCTGTCAGAGTGCGGGCGCATTTGCAGAAATGTTAAGCGCCGACGGCAACCAGCAAAAAAATATTGCATTGGTGGCACGTAGTACCGGAACACATTGGATGGCGGCCAGCGGGGCTCAGCAATTTGCAAATGAGTTTTCGACGTTGGGGCACGGCGCCTTTACATATGTGCTGCTGCAGGCCTTAAAGGGTGCCGCCGCAAATGATAAAATGATAACGGTGGATGGCTTAAAAGATTATATGCAGACAGGAGTGCCCGAATTGATGAAGAAATATAATGGCAGCCAGCAAACACCGGCCAGTTATGGCTTTGGAAATGATTTTCCGGTAGAGTTATTAAAATAACGGCATGCGGCAGATAAAAATGAAGGAGCACAGAACGCAAAGGAATGCCTGGTTAACCGTGCGCGGGCCTGCCGGCGGTAACAAACGAACTGAAAAATCAACTGTAGTTTCTATGCATACGATACGAAGACCGGGGTACAGGAGGGGGGTGCTTACATGGCTGTTGGTATGTGGTCTTGTTTTTTTAGCAGGAGCCCAGGAAAGGGATCATAAAACCATGCTGGACACGATCTTTTTGCACGCCGAAGATAACTTTAGAGACATTATGGGAAGCGGGCAGGACTCAGGTATTTTCGTCCGGCCTAAACTGATTCCCGGCAGAGGTGAAATGAAGATCGGCAGGTTCCCCAATGCGGTTACATTGAACTGGGTGATTCCTTTGGCGCAGTCAGCGCAGGTGCAGGCCGACGCCCGGGCGTTTATGCGGGTGAAATTTGCTGATCGCAAAAACTACACCATCGTGAGCGATGGCTCGGAAGAAGAAGGATACAGGATAACGAATGTATATGTCAATGCCACCGGGAAGCCTAAGCTCATCTTTCAGACAACCTATTACAGGAATAGGGATGAGCCGGCAAAAAGCAGTTTTGCGATTACGGTTTATGGAACAAAGCCGGTTAGTGGTTCTTCAGCTCCAGGTACCGGCTTTTAACCGGGGCGCCAAAGAACAGGCTGCCATGGCTGTCGAAATCCTCCGTAGAGTCTGTAGTAAAAAACTGTTGCTGCCCGTTCTTACTGCAGCGCTGTTCTATTTCAGGATGCCGCAGCAGGTAACCGGTCAGGCTGCTTGCAACCAGCTCGCCCTGTGATACTAATTTTACATCAATCGGCAAATGTTCCTGAATTTTGTCTTTCAGCAGCGGATAATGGGTGCAGGCGAGCAAAACCGTATCAATTCCGGGGCCTTTATGAAACAGGGAATGCAGGTTCTTTTTTATAAAGAAGTCGGCGCCGGGTGTGTCGATCTCGTTATTCTCCACAATGGGTACCCACATGGGGCAGGCTTCCTGGTATACCCTCATATCCGGGAAAAATTTGTGGATCTCTATCGGATAGGACTCAGAAAGGACCGTACCCCGGGTTGCCAGGATGCCGATCTCGCCGTTTTCAGAACAGCTGCCAATGACTTCGGTGGTAGGGCGGATCACCCCCAGAACTCTTCTGTCCGGCGCAATTTCAGGCAGGTCATTTTGCTGGATGGTACGCAGGGCCTTTGCCGAAGCTGTGTTGCAGGCCAGGATCACCAGGGCGCAATCCTGCTGAAAGAACCATTCCACGCATTGAAGCGTGTACTCGTATACTGTTTCAAAGGAACGGTTACCATAGGGAGCCCGGCCATTGTCGCCCAGGTATAAGTAGTCATATTGGGGCAGTAGTTTAACAAATTCTCTTAAAACTGTTAAACCTCCATAACCGGAATCAAAAACACCTATCGGGGCCATAAAATGTAAAAGTAATGAGTTGGCAGCAACCCGGAAAATAGTCGGGTCAAATTATTTTATCACGGGAAGCGACAGAAACGGCCTGGGTGATATTGGTGACATTCAGCTTCCGGAAAATATTCTTTTTATGAAATTTTACCGTCTCTTTTGAAATAAACAGGTTTTCAGCTATTTTATCGCTGGAGTATCCTTTGAATGAAAGCTGGATGATCTCTTTTTCCCGGTTGCTCAGCATCACTCCGGGCATTTTTTTCCATTTTTTTGAAACCCGGTTATAGGTAAGGGAATGGCCGTTATACCTGTTTTGCAACAGGATGTTGCCGGCAGTCCGGTTTGTGGAGTGGGATACCATGCACAATGCAAGCCATATTTCACCGTTTTGCCTGATCTCCAGGGGTGTTAGTTTGTGGTTAATGAGCGTTTGTGTATGATCTGCCCTGTTTTTTAAATGAAAATCGTAGGAGACTATATACTGGGTTCGCTCGGGCAATGGCAGCTTTTCAAAAAACTGGAACCCGGCCGTATTAATTTCCAGCAGCAGTTGCAGATCCTGCTCCGGCACCTGGTTCAGGTAAAAAGTGTATCCCAGCTCTTTTACTTCCTCCGGGGTGTACCCGCAAAGAAATAACGGGTTGTCGGAAACGTATAAAAACCCCCGGGCATTGTAATCGACCAGGTAGAGGCTGGCGTTCGACAGCCGGGAAACGGCATTTAACAGGTCTATATACCGGGCAACAACGACATAATCACTATCCGACAGGGTATTGTCCGTTTTTACCGGTTTAAAAAAATCGTTCACAGAGATCTTCATACACGAATTATTAATAACCAAAAACTACCCATAGGAGTAGGTCTGCTCTGTAAAAGAAATGATAGCTTTGCAAAACCTATTACAGGGTGTTTTTTAGATGAAAAACAAAACAGGCTGTTGCATAAATTTATGAAAAATACGTTGGAAAACGCGTTAATGGTTTTAAAACCGGGGTCCTTTATGGCACGGTATAAAATAGTGCCGGCAGTGCTGGCGCTTATTTTTTTGATCGCCTCCTGCGGAAAAAAGGATATCCCTCTTAACCCTCCGGGACCGGAGCCGCCCAATTCTCCCGATCCTCCTGTTACAATAGTTCAAGGAAAAAAAGCACAAATAGACTCCATCCGTGCAGCGCTAAAGGCCAATTCGTTTAACAAAGAGGTCCTCCGCGACAGTGTTTGGGAGGATAGTTCGGGTGTGAGTTTCTTTATCCGATATAGTGCTGACTATTACAGGGTGAATGACGGCAATGAGGCTGAAATTTATCCCGGTGCATTTTTGAATAAAAAGGATTTCCAGGAAGCCGTATTGACCCCCTTTAACGGATATCCGGATCATCCGGTAGCATTGTCTTCTACTGCCGGCGGAATAGCCGGTGATACGCTTATTGCTCCCAATAGAACAGCATTTACCGGGTTGATGGATCATTGGTTTAAGGGGCTGCAAAACGGTGATGTAAGCCTGTCCTCAGGCAGGGTGCCCTTTAAAAGATATTCCACCGCCCTGTTTAATTTTCCCGGATGGATAATAGGAGAAAATTCGGCTTTTGAACAAATAGATCCGGCATACCTGGTACCCCGGTTGCCCGACGGTACGGATGCGATCGCAAAAAGATCGGGTTATGTTGTGTATAGTATGGGCGTTTACCATCATGTACTGTTTAATGATGCCAGGGACTATAATGAACACAAAGCCAGTTACGCAGGCCTGTTAAAAAATGATGCCTGTTTTATATCAGATCTTGTTTACGGATATGCCGCCTATGTTTTTTTAGAGTCTGATGCTACCGAAGAACGGCTGAAATCGGCTGTTAACAGTTATTTTAATAATTGGGCAACGGCCGATGATATTGCTGTTTTGAAAAGCGCTGATGCAAGGGTCTATTATCAGCATGTGAATAGGAACTCAATCGCTGCCCGGGATCTGAATGGGTATGAGCGGCTGATTGAGTTTAAGAAATTGTTTGAGCAACCCTTTAACTATAAAGGGGTGCCGCTGGTATACCGGGTGAAGGGGATCAGGACGGAGGGCAGCTCCGTTAGCCTTTACCCCGTTCAATCGGATCGTGTTTATAAAACTGCATTCAGACTGAAGTAGCTGCATGGTTGAAAGGCTGACCAGTTCATTGGCTGATAAATGACCTGGTTAACCTGTAACCTTTTCAACTTATTTCTGCGCTCTGCGAATATCTGCTCCCAGGGCCTGTAACCGGGTGTCGATCTGCTGGTAGCCCCGGTCAATCTGCTCAATATTCTGGATCGTACTTTGTCCTTCTGCACTTAGGGCGGCGATCAGTAAAGCTACCCCCGCGCGTATATCCGGGCTGCTCATGGTAATGCCTCTTAACTTCCGTTCGCGGCCAAGGCCGATCACTACGGCGCGGTGCGGATCACAAAGAATGATCTGTGCACCCATATCAATCAGTTTGTCTACAAAAAAGAGGCGGCTTTCGAACATTTTCTGATGAATGAGTACGCTGCCATGTGCCTGTATGGCTGTTACCAGCACAATGCTCAGGAGGTCTGGTGTAAAGCCCGGCCAGGGATGGTCGTAAATGGTCAGTACACCACCGTCGAAATATTTTTGTATCGTATAACTTTCCTGTGTGGGAATATGAATGTCATCACCTTTTATTTCCAGGTTGATGCCCAGTTGCTCAAAGCGGTTGGGGATTACCCCCAGGTCCGGAACGCTTACATTTTTGATCAGGATATCGCTTTGGGTCATAGCGGCCAGGCCGATAAAAGAACCAACCTCGATCATATCCGGAAGAATGGTATGTGTGGTGCCGGAAAGATGGGCTACCCCTTCAATTGTAAGCAGGTTGCTGCCGATGCCGCTGATCTTCGCGCCCATACGATTGAGCATTTTACAAAGTTGCTGCAGGTAAGGTTCGCAGGCGGCATTATAAATGGTGGTAGTGCCGGTAGCCATAGTAGCGGCCATTACCACGTTGGCGGTACCCGTCACGGAGGGCTCATCCAGCAGCATATAAGTGCCTTTGAGCTCTTTGGCCGACAAATGGAAAAAACCATCGGCTTCATTATGATTGATATTGATACCAAATTTTTCAAAACCGATTACATGGGTGTCCAGCCTGCGGCGCCCGATCTGGTCGCCACCGGGCTTGGGAATAAAGGCTTTTTTATAACGCGCCAGCATGGCTCCGGCAAGCATTACGGAACCCCGGAGCTTACCGCTTTTTTTGCGGAAAGCCTCGCTGTGCAGGTAATCAATATTTACGTCTTTTGCCCGGAAGATACAGGTACTGCGGTCAACGCGGTTCACCTCCACATTCATTTCTGCCAGCAGCTCGATCAGCAGGTTCACATCCAGGATATCCGGAATGTTTTTGATCGTCACTTCTTCAGGGGTCAGCAGTACTGCACAAATGATCTGCAGCGCCTCATTTTTTGCACCCTGCGGATAAATTTCCCCTTTTAACCGGTTGCCCCCACGGACTTCAAATACGTTCATCAGAATATTAATTTGTGGGCGAAGATAGTCGAATACCCTTGTTCTTTTTAAACTACCCGGTTGCTTTTAATTGAAAATTCCGGATGAAGCCTGTACCAAAGAAATTTACCTGTACCCCCACGATCTTACCAATGTCTTTTTCAAACCGGCCGGCATAGGCTTCTTTATTGTTTACTGTTATTTGAATATGCCGCTCCCGGACCTCACATTTCAGCTGCACGGGTTTTGAAAAATCGACGCCAAACGCAGAAAGATCATGGGTTCTTCCTTCAACAGGTAGTTCCCCCAGCATCATATTAAACTCGCCGGCGCAACCGGGCTTGCCAAGCGGAAGAAGCAGATAACCATCGGTGCCCAGTACAACAATATTGGTATGAAGACAGGGAGAGGGGGTGCCGTGGTAGGTATTTTGGAGATCCAGGCTCAGGAGAAAATTCCTGCTGCTGATATCCGGTTCCCGGCTCACATTGGCCAGCGTAACTATTGGGGCTGTTTTATCCTGTTCTATATGGAGGTCGTTCAAGTCCTGCTGACTGATGCCGGTTTGACCGGGAACCGTGTGCAGCCGGTCTGTTACATAAACGGGAACCGGTTCCCGGAGAATGGCTCCCATCCATCCGCCGGACTCGATGATCAGCTCGTGCTCCCTTACTACAGAATCGTTCAAAATAAGTTTGGCTTTATAAAAACCCGGCATATAGTAGGTGCTGGTATACGTATGCAGGTTTTTGTCAACGCTGAATTTTCTTTTCGGATCCCAGCTTTGCTGTATGAAAACACTGTCGGCATTGGAATGGGTAGCATCGTATTCAAAAATGACGGTATTGGGAACGCCGAGGGTAACCGGTTTACTGGAAAAACGGAGTTGATCAAATGTCAGCGGACTACGGGGTTGGCGAACAAAAATAGAACCGATAAGAAGCGCAGCCCCGGCAAGGGCCAGCATCAATAGAATAATCTTGAAAGACCTTCGTTTTTTGGAAGAAGGGGCAGGCGCTGCGGGCTCCGGCTGCGGGGATATTACCGAAGCCGTAAAAGTCCGCCAGTTGGCAAAACCGGCAAAACGGGCCAAAGCGTCAAGCGTGCTTAGGTTGGGTTTGCTGTTATACTGCACCTTCCCCCAGATGCGTTTGAGTGTGCTGGCGCTTAAAACTACCCCGGTTACTTCAAAGATCCGGTCACCCAGGTTTTCAAAATCCTGGTTCTGCCACTGATTGCTGCTACCCCAGCCCAGTTTTTCTTCGATGAGCTTCCGGCATTTTTCTAAAAACTGCTGATTATCGGTCATTTTTTAATTGTGATCGGCCTTGAACAAACTTGAACAGGCCATGAATTTACAATTTATTAAACGGGAAACAATTTTGAACCCGATCCCCGCCCGCAGGATCCTGTAAAATCAGCGTCCTCTTTTTTAATATAAAACAAGTAAAACAATGAGAAAGGCATTATCAGTGTTCTGTTTCCTGGGTATTGTGATGGGCTTATATGGTCAGAGAACTGCGGCGCAGTCGTTGAACGATCTTTTGCAGCCTCAGCGTTGGGCTTTTGAACCGGGCTCCGCGGAGTTTTCCGGTACCGGTACGCAGCGGGTGATGAAAATTACGGAGAACGGGAAAGTTGTTCGGTTAAAAGATATTGCATTCTCCAGCGGGGTGATCGAGTATGACGTTCAACTGCAGGAGCGCGGCTTTGCCAGTATCTATTTCAGGATGCAGGACCTGCAGGAAACCGAATGCTTTTACCTGAGAGGCGGGCGGGCGGGTGACCCGGTTGCCATGGATGCCATCCAGTATGCTCCCTTTTTAAAAGGGGTAAACCTTTGGGACCTGTTGCCACAATACCAGGCGGCGGCGGATCTGTATGCAAACCGGCCCAACCATATTAAACTGGTGGTATCCGGTAAAAAAATGCGGGTATATGTGAATGATATGCAGCAACCGGCACTCCTGGTTCCGCAGCTGGAAGGGAACACCGGTACAGGAGCCCTCGCTTTTGACGGTAAAGTAACGATCAGTCATTTAAAAATAAGGGAAAACGATACAGAGGGACTAACGCCTGATGCCGGGATGGATCTTACGTTGAATGATCCCCGCTACCTGCGGAAATGGATGGCCAGCACACCGATTGATTTTGCCGCGGGCAGGGATCTTACTCTAAAGGGTTTACCGGATAGTACCATGCAGTGGCAGCCGGTAGCTGCAGAGCGGGGCGGGTTGGTGAACCTGACCCGGTTCTTTGGTGGCGGGCAGTTCCTGAACCGGCAATTGATCTGGCTGAAAACTGTTTTGAACGTACCTCACGAACAAAAACTAACAATGGATCTTGGGTTTAGTGATGAGGTTTGGGTATTCCTGAATGGGAAGATGGTGTATGTAGATAAGAATCTTTACCTGGAAGGGCCGCGCAAGAAGCCGGATGGGCGCCTTTCCATCGAGAATGCCGGTTTCCAGCTTCCCCTACAGGCCGGAACCAATGAACTGCTGATCGGTATTGCCAATAACTTTTACGGCTGGGGCATCATAGCCCGGCTGGGATCGATGGAGGGAATTACCGTTAAATGACCGGTTACTTTTTTACTATGCCATTTAAATAATTGATAATGAAACGAATGATAGCGATCGGTGTTCTGTTTCTGCTGCACGCATATACCTCAGGTGCACAGGTTTTTGTTGTGGACCCGGTAAAGGGTAGCGACAAAGCCAGCGGAAATCCTGCAGAGCCTTTCAGAAGTTTGAAACGGGCAGCGGCTGCGGCAGCCGAATATGATGGCGGCGATACGGTTCGCATCCGGTTGCTGCCAGGCCTGTATCTGTTGGATGACAAAATTGTAATCACCCGGAAACAGGGCATCCTTCATTCAGGGTCCGTATATATGATCGAGGCGGTTGTGCTGCCGGATGACCCGTTATGGACCCCCGCAAAAATGCCGGTCATCCTATCGGTATCTACTAATAACTCAGCAGTACAGTTTCCACATGCATCCGGTTTTATTGCCGCAACGGATCATGTGGTTATTAGGGGGCTGAAGTTTCTGGGGAATACAAATCCCGAAACCAAATATTATTATCCCATAGCAAGGGAAGACACTATTTATCATGGACTGGATATTGCACAGTGTTACTTTATTGGTGAACGGAATTCGACACCTATTCAGGGGGCTGTTTGGGCACATGGAGCGGGGGTTCATGTAGACCATTGTATTTTTTACGGCTGCAAAAATGCGTTGCTGTTGTTTAAGGCCATAAGAGATTTCTCGGTTATCCATTCCATTATTATAGGGGCTTATGAGGCGGCTGTTTGGTTTGGCCCTTTTACGTCAGCGTTTACCTTCCGGGATAATATTGTGTTTGATTGTAATTTTTTCTGGTTGCGGCCCGAAGGTACCAACCCGGGGTATGTTTTCAACAACTCCGTTATTGCGAATAATAAACACTATGCCGGTATGTATATGAACAGCGGTGGACTGGCTGCTGTTGATAAAAATAATTTTAAAGAAAACAACATCCGTAAAAAGGCGAAAGTGGTATTAAATGAAGTGGGTTTGGACGGACAACAGAAGGGATACCTGCATCTTTCACCAACATCGGACGGATATGAGATCCCGGCGGGTATTTTTAGTGCCGGCGTAAGGGGTGAAGGTGAAGAATAGGAAGCGGTGCCAGGTTTCTTTGATATCAGCTTAAACTTTAATCAACAAATGGATATGATGCTAAAAACAATTGTATGGATCCCTTTTGTATTGTTTACCGTATGCTCACCGGGGCAGTCTGCAAAGGAATTAAGACCTGATCTGGAAAAATTAGTTGTTGGTAAAAAACTGGAGGTATTTAACCGGAACATAACGCCTCTGAGGGATTCAAAAAACAGGAATGGTCTTTATATGGATGCGAGGGACAACCATGGTGTGGCCTGGTTACCCGGTTATGAGCTGGTTAAAGGAGTTCTTGAATTTGATGTCAAGGGCAGGGACGTATTACAGCAAAGCTTTGTGGGCATTGCCTTTCATGGCTTAAATGACAGTACGATGGAGGCGATCTATTTCAGGCCTTTTAATTTCCGGGCAACTGATAAGGGCCGGAGAAGCCATTCCGTTCAGTATATTTCGTTGCCTGACAAAGACTGGGAGAAACTCAGAACCGAACATCCCAACCAGTATGAACAGTCCCTCAAGCGCCCCCCAAGTCCCAACGACTGGTTTCACGTACGTGTAGTCATTGATCATTCTGAGGTAAGCGTTTTTGTAAATGAGCATCCGGAACCGGACCTGGTTGTAACCCGGTTGGGCAACAGGAGCAATGGCCGCATCGGTTTTTGGACCGGTCACCGGTCGGATGGCGCTTTTGCAAACCTGAAAATGATCATAAAATAAGCCCTGGGATCTAAACCGGTATTATTCCAGCAGCCGGTTATTTTCAATGCGTTCGCGGGCTTTTATAAGGATATGATGTATCTTTTTCTCCAATTCTTTTTTAGGAGGCAGCTCGGTCCAATATTCTGCCACCATAATGCCATCCTTATGCATTTCCAGTAATTCGATCTGCTCACGACTACTTTCCGTGCAAAGGATCAGACCAACGGGAGGGAGTTCGCCCTCCTGCTTTTCGTGTTTACCCAGCCATCGAAGGTAAAGCTCCATCTGTCCTTTGTGTTTGGCTTCAAATTTCCCGAGCTTCAGTTCTATGGCAACCAACCGTTTTAAAACCCGGTGATAAAACAGGAGGTCCAGGTAAAAGTCTTCCCCGTCAATGATCATTCTTTTCCGGCGATCAACAAAGGCAAAGCCGTTTCCCAGCTCCAGGATGAAGGTTTCCAGCTCTTTTAAAATAGCGGCTTCTAAATCTTTTTCCAGGTAGGTATTTCGAAGACCTAAAAAATCCAGGAAGTAAGGGTCCTTAAAATTGTTCTGAAGCGCTGGATGATTGCTGGTGTTCTGTAAATTGGCAATAGTCGTACGTTCATATTCCTTTGTGACTATCTGATGGCGCAACGCCCTTACACTCAATACATTATTAGCTGTTGTTCGGGCATAATACAGTTTTGCTTCCGGGTCCTTCAATGGTAATAATACCAGGATATGCGACCAGCTCAATTGTCGTGACAGCGTCACGACAATTTCCTTAACGGGGAATTGTTCTGCAAACTGAAGCATCCTGCGCAGGTTTTTTTCTTCAAAATTGCGGCCGTAGCGGGCTTTTAATTGGGCTGCTAATGCAGGTATGATCTGCCTGCCATAGTCTGCCCGCTTGTTTTGGAGGATGTCTTCATTGATACGCGTGCCAATATGCCAAAAAAGCATCGTAAGTGCACTGTTTGCCTGCTGTACAAATTGATGCTGGCTTTGCTCTATCAGTTGTGAGAGGTCAGTAAGTAAGGCTCCTTCCGGCGATAGCTGCTTATTTAACGACGTACTTTTCTCCTTGCTTTGGGTGAACGTTTTCTTATTCATAGGTTATATACAAAGGGCCTTTTAGATAGCGCTTTTCTTTTATAAAAAGAATGGCCAGGCAGGGGCGCTTTGCTATAAAGGTACTATAAAATATGAAAACTATTTTTTATATAAAAGTAGTCAGTTACCGGCATCTTCAATGCCGCAGGCAGGCCGGGAAATAGGATTGCTGTTGAATGGAAGGTATAAGAATTACCGGGAGCCAATCCGGATACCCTGTAAAGCTCAGGGGGGATTTAATAATATGGACTGATCAATAGATAGATAATCGGTCCGGTTACCGCCACATAAAACCAGATGGGCCAGGTGATGCGGGCTATTTTCCGGTGCCGGGGATACTCGCCGATCAATCCCCTGTATGCTGTAAACAAAATAAACGGCAGGATGATACCCGCGAGCGGAATATGTGTGCCAAGAATAAAATAGTAAATGAACCGAATGGCGCCGGTGCCGCCGAATTTGGTATCGCCCGCCAGCAGGTGATGGGCAATATAACTTACCAGGAACAGAATGGAAAGTACCATAGCCACCAGCATAAGCCGCTTATGAAGCAGGTGCCGGCCGCTTTTTGCGGCAAAGAGGGCAATGACCAGGAGCACAGCAACAACAGCGTTGATAAGGGCATTAACAAGAGCGAAGATATGTACGTCGAAGCCCAATTGTACCTTTAACTGAACCCGGCCCAGGGCTACAATGACAGCAAATACAATTACGGAAAAAGTATAAATAAGAAGCCGGGCTTTCTTATCATTTTTGGTCCACGATGGGGGTAACATTTTTTTTCTTTTTAAACACGATCAGGAACAAGCCAACCAGCACGCCCGCAATCAAAAATACAATGGCGAGCAGGTTTAACTGCCCGGATAGTGCGCTTTTTTCGTTCGGGTTTTTTTCCAGTGTCAGCAGCACAAGATCCCGCGAAATTTTGGCCAGGGAAGCACTGTCTAGTCCATGATAAAATCCCCGGATCACCCGGCTGGTATCGATCAGTACAAAATGATCGGTATGAATAAAGCTGGTATCAATGCCCTTACCATCTACAAGCCCGATCCGCATATCTTTTAATGCCAGGTCGTAGATCGTTTTTTTATCACCCGTCAGCAGGTCCCATTGCTGGGGGTTGATCTGGAAGCGGTCAGCCCAGGCTTTGAGCTGGTGGACCGAGTCGCGCTCCGGATCAATGCTGAACGAAATGAACTGTACATCGCTGTTGGTGCGGTCTCCCACCCGTTCTGAGTTGGTAATGGAACCCTGCAGCCGCTTCATGTTCTGGGTCAGCGGCGGACAAATCGTAGGGCAATGTGTGAAGAAGAAATCAGCAATGATGATCTTGCCCCTGTATTTGTCCAGGGTTACCGTTTCGCCCAGCTGGTTGGTCAGCTTGAAGTTGCTGAGCCGGTGCCATACCGTATCGGAAACCTTTTTGCCGTCCTTTAATGTGGAGTTGATGGAATCCGGAAAAAAACGTTGTGGCAGAACCACCGCCTGATCAGCGTAATGCCCGATGATAAAGTAGCAGGTGAGCGGTAAGATGATCGTAATGAGAAGACCGTATATTGCTTTTCTGTTCAAAAGAAACCTGAATTAAGTTTTTGCAGCCGCAAAAGTCGTAAAAAGCTTTTAAACGGCTTCTGTTTTTATGAAAATATATTTTTAATAATGTAAAACACCAAAGTGCCCTCTTTTGTTAAAAAAGTTGCCTGTTTAACAGGAATGCAGCCGGCCCGGAGGATATAAGGCCTGCTGACTGCAGTGCCGCCCGCCCTTTGGCGGGCCCGTTTTGTTTTGAAACGACCGCTTTTAAGGGGAATTGTGCTACTTTTAAGTCGTCTAAAAAAATTACACAATGAGTTTTCATGTTAAACCACTGATGACAGGGGTACTGGTAGCATCCCTGTTCATGGCCTGTAATGCTGACCAGTCGCATGGCGAAAAAGCGGCCAACGGAGTTGCAGACTCTTCCTCTAATCCTGTGGAAACCAAAACCCCCAACAGTGATTATAAACCGGCGTTTGAAGGGCAAACCCGTATAAAAGGAGTAAAAACCCAAACACCGCTGGATGTAAAAATGCTCACAGACGGTTTGGTGTATCCCTGGGGGATCACCGGTTTGCCGGATGGGCGTTTTCTGATCACCGAGCGGAAGGGCGACCTTCGTATTGCTACCGCCGCGGGACAGCTGAGTGCGCCTATCACCGGTTTGCCAAAGGTGAATAGCGAGGGACAGGGCGGGTTGCTGGATGTGGCTATAGATCCGGATTTTGCGGCAAACCGTACTATTTATTTTACTTTTTCGCAGGATGTTCCTCCCGGAACGTTAACGGCAGTAGGTAAAGGAAAGTTAGCGGCGGATGAAAAAACGATCGAAGGAGCAACCGTTATTTACCAGGGCCTTCCGGCATTTCCCAGCAAGCTACATTATGGCGGCCGTTTGGTATGGGATAAAGATGGTAATCTTTTTGTAAGTACCGGGGAGCGTTCGGACACGGTATCCCGTCCCCAGGCACAGCATTTGAACTCTGCACTGGGTAAGGTATTAAGGATCACTAAGGATGGTAAGCCTGCCCCCGGTAATCCGAAATTTGATGCAGCAGATGCCCGCCCGGAAATTTACTCTTATGGCCACCGCAATGTGCAGGGGCTGGCCATACACCCGGTTACCGGCGATCTTTGGGAGGATGAATTCGGCCCGAAAGGCGGTGACGAGGTTAACCGCATTGAACCGGGAAAGAACTATGGATGGCCGACGATCACTTATGGACTGGAATACAGTGGTAAGAAAGTTGGGGAAGGAATTACCCAAAAAGCAGGTCTGGAACAGCCGGTTTATTACTGGGACCCTGTGGTGTCACCCAGTGGCGCTACCTTTTACAGTGGTGACCTGATACCCGAATGGAAGAATAATTTGTTTATAGGGGCCCTCAGCGGTATGCATATTGTACGGCTGGTGATCGAAAACAATAAGGTAGTGGGAGAGGAACGGCTGCTGACCGATCAGCAACAGCGGTTCCGGGATGTGGTACAGGGCGCGGACGGCGCATTGTATGCGATCAGCGATGGCGAAAAAGGACGGCTGTTCCGGATCGGGAAGAAGTAGTTTTCGGACCTGAGACCTGAAAATTCAGAGGTGAGACAGTACTTCGCCCGATGGGTTTTCAAATTTCAAATCACAGGAGCTCAATTCTCAAAATAAAGATTCAATGAATAAACTGCTCATTGCTGTATTGGCAGCGCTCGCTTTTGTATCCTGTAATAACCCCGAAAAGACCGGCAATAATGAAGAGGGCCTGTCGGTATTCAATGCAGACAGCCTTGTAAAGCATATTAAAGTATTGTCGTCGGATTCGTTCCAGGGACGGAAGCCATTTACAGAGGGCGAAACAAAAACGATCGCTTATTTGCAGGAGCAGTTTCAATCCATTGGAGTGCAGCCCGGCAATGGCGATAGTTACCTGCAGGATGTGCCGATGATCGATATCCTGTCACAACCGGCCCCGCTGATGCAGGTAACTGCAGCAAAGGCAGATCTGCAGCTGCAGGGCTTTGATGAGTATGTGCTGTCTACACCCAAAACGGATGCTTTGGTCAGTCTGCAGAATGTGCCGGTAGTATTTGCCGGTTATGGCGTGGTGGCCCCTGAATACAACTGGAACGATTATGCCGGGCTGGATGTAAAGGGAAAGATCGTAATGGTGCTGGTAAATGATCCGGGCTTTAATAATGGGGATACCACCTTGTTTAAGGGCAAAACGATGACCTATTACGGGCGGTGGACGTACAAGTTTGAGGAGGCTGCCCGGCAGGGTGCCCGGGGCTGCCTGGTGATCCACAGCACCGCCGCGGCCAGCTATCCGTTCAGCGTGGTGCAGAACGGCTGGAATGAATCCGAGCTGCGGCTGGACAATAAGAACGAAAAGCTACTGGATGCCCAGGGCTGGATCTCTATGGAAGCGGCCAAAAAGCTGATCGTTGCCGGCGGGCAGGATACCGGCATTATCGCAAAAGCAGATATACCCGGGTTTAAGGCCGTTACCCTTAACGAAACCGTTTCTACCAGCATCAGGACAAAAGTAACGTACAGTAAATCGCATAATGTGATCGCCAGGATCACCGGCAGTAAATACCCCGATGAATATATTCTTTATACGGCCCATTGGGATCATTTGGGTATTGGCAAACCGGATGCAAAAGGCGATTCTGTTTATAATGGCGCGCTGGACAATGCCAGTGGCACTGCCGCGCTGCTGGAGTTCGCACGGGCCTGGAAAAGTCTCAAAACACCTCCGGAACGCACCATTGTCTTTCTTGCGGTGACTGCGGAGGAGCAGGGCTTGCTGGGCTCTGCATACTATGCGCAGCATCCCGTTTATCCCGTTGCCAAAACGGTGGCGGTGTTGAATGTGGATGAGGTCAACAACTATGGCAAAACAAAAGATATTATGGTGGTGGGGCAGGGCCAGTCGGATATGGAAGACCTGCTGAAAGAAGAAGCCGAAAAGCAGGGACGCTATATTTCTTATGATGCCACACCGGAAGCCGGGCATTATTTCCGGTCGGATCATTTCAGCTTTGCAAAAGCGGGGATACCCGCGCTGGCCCAGGGTTTTGGGATTGATGTAGTGGGTAAGGGAAAAGAGTATGGTAAGAAAATGCAGGAAGAATTCAACGCGCAGCATTATCACGGCCCATCCGATGAATACAACCCCTCCTGGGATCTGGGCGGCGCCACAGATGATCTGCAATTGCTTTTTATGGTAGGTAAACGGCTGGCTTACGGGCATGTATGGCCGGGGTGGAAAGCGGGCTCGGAGTTCAAGGCAGAAAGGGACAGGAGTGCCGCAGAGCGGAAGGAATAATGCAATTCCACCGGCCTGAATGTTTTTCGGAGACGGGCGCGAAGACCAGGTGCGCTCCCTAAATTTGTATCAAAGAAACAAGATCATTCCCGCTTTATGCCAATAGCAGACAAGCGGTATTATAAATTTTTCTGCTTTACAGGATGAAGAGATTATTGATAAAAGCCATTGCAGTTCCTGCATTAGTGGTTGCTTTTACAGCAACAGCACAAAACGTTCCCGGATCATTAACGGTGGAAAAGATCATGCGTGATCCTAAATGGATGGGCACTTCCCCCGGTGATATAGCCTGGGCGAATGATGGTTACACCCTGATCTTTAACTGGAACCCGGACCGCAATCCTGCCGATTCGCTGTACCGGGTTACTATAGCAGATAAAACACCGCATAAGCTGGCGTTGGATGAGCAGCTCCAGGCGGTATACGAATACCAACTGCGCTATAATAACAAGAGGACTGCTGCGGTTTGGGCAAAGGACGGGGATATTTACTACCGGGCACCCGGCGGCAGGGTCACGCGCGTTACCCAAACGATGGAGGGTGAATATAATCCCGTATTCAGTTTTAATGATACAAGGATTGTTTACAGCCGTGGCCAGAACCTGTACTCCTGGGAGATGGCTACCGGAGCGTCACAGCAGCTGACCAATTTTACCAACGATGCCCCTGCAGATAAAGGCAAAAAAGGCAATGCAGAAGAGGAGTGGCTAAAAAAAGAACAACTGGCCACGATGGATATACTGCGGGAGCGCAATAACAAACGGACCGCCAGTGAGCACTACCGTAAGGATGCAGAGGTATCCGGCCTCAAACCCGTTTACCTGGGCGGAAACCAGCTGATGGGCGCGGCTATTAGTCCCGACGGCCGGTTTGTAACCTATCAGTTGTATACGGCAGGGAACGGGAAAAGGACCATTGTACCGGATTATGTAACGGAAAGCGGCTATACCACCGACATTCCCGGCCGCACAAAAGTGGGAAGCCCGCAGGGGTACTCCCGGTTCTTTGTTTACGACCGCATAAAAGATACCGCTTATCAGATCAATACGGAGCAGATCCCCGGTATACGGGATATACCGGCATACGTAAAGGAGTACCCGCAGCAATGGCAAAAAATGCAGAAGGATACCGCTCTTCGGAATGTAAATATATGGGGTGTTGAATGGTCGCAAAACAGCCGCTATGCCCTGCTGGATGTATATGCAGATGACAATAAGGACCGATGGCTGCTGCTGATGGATACCGCAACAAGGAGCCTGAAACTGGTGGACCGGCAGCATGACGATGCCTGGATCGGCGGCCCCGGTATCAGCCCCCGCGCTACCGGCTGGATCGATGATCAGACGGTCTGGTTCCAGAGTGAAGTCACCGGCTATTCGCATTTGTACACCTGCTCTGTTATGCAGGGCACTAAGAGGGCACTGACAAAAGGCAATTACGAAGTGCAGGAGACAAAGCTTTCCAACGATAAGCGATCCTTTTATATTACAACCAACGAGGTACATCCGGGTGAAAAGCAATTTTATAAGCTGGTTATAAAAACAGGAACGGCTCAGAAGCTCACGACGCTTGAAGGAGCCAACGAGGTAACCATGGCTCCTGATGAAAAGTACCTGGCCATCAGGAATTCCTATGTGAACAGGCCCTGGGAGCTGTTTCTGCAGGAAAACAGGGCAGGGGCAAAGCCTGTTCAGATCACGCATCTGGCACAGTCAAAAGAATATATGCAATACCACTGGCGCATACCGGAGGTGACCTCCTTTACTGCCAGGGACGGGGCGCCTGTATACGCAAGAGTTTACAAACCCGAAAATCCCAAACCCGGTATGCCGGCGGTGCTTTTTGTGCATGGTGCAGGGTACCTGCAGAACGCACATAAATGGTGGAGCTCCTATTTCAGGGAATATATGTTCAACAACCTGCTGGCAGATAATGGCTATTATGTGATGGATATCGATTACCGCGGCAGTGCGGGTTATGGGCGCAACTGGCGTACAGGGATCTACCGCCATATGGGAGGAAAAGACCTGACTGATCATGTGGATGCAGTAAAATATCTGGCTGATACCTATAAGATCGACCCGTCAAAAGTGGGCATCTACGGAGGATCTTATGGAGGATTTATGACACTGATGGCCTTGTTTACAACACCGGATGTTTTTACCAGTGGTGCAGCACTGCGGCCGGTTACAGACTGGGCCAATTATAATCATGGTTATACTTCCAATATCCTGAACGAACCATTTACAGATAGTATAGCCTATCACAGGAGTTCTCCCCTTTATTTTGCCGGCGGATTAAAAGGCAACCTGCTGATCTGCCACGGTATGGTGGATGTAAATGTACATTACCAGGATGCTGTGAAACTGGCACAGCGCCTGATGGAGCTGAAAAAGGAGCACTGGGAACTGGCTTCTTATCCCATGGAAGATCACGGATTTGTAGAACCGGCAAGCTGGACGGATGAATACAGGCGCATTTTCAAACTTTTTGAGCAAACGCTGAAAAAATAGCGTACTAAGACTGGTAACATGCTTTATGGCTTTGGCAAATAAGCCAATAGGCGAAGCCGTTGAACAGGACCCGGGTCCTGTCGCTCACCTTATCCCGCCAATAGACCAAGGACAGTGCTACAGGTTGTGTAAAAAATATATATAATATTTTTGTAACTTTAGGTGGCTAACACAACACCTATGGCACCTTCAACCACTCTCTTCCTGGCAAGAGTTCCGTTTATCAAATTGCTGCTCCCGTTTGCAGGGGGGATCCTCCTGTCCTGGCAGGCTTCTTTGTCCGTTATTGCTTGTATAACGGGATTGTTTTTATCAGGTGTGCTGGTCCTGCTGTTCCGGTGTGTCCGGGGATACCGGCGGCTAAGGCTCCAATGGCTTCAGGCAATACTGGTGACACTCCTGTTGCTTTGCCTGGGTATGTTTGTGGCTGCCACCAAAGATGTGCGGAGGCACCGGGACTGGTTTCCGCACCGGTATATGCCGGGATCTTATTTCCGGGCAACGCTTTTGGAACAGCCCGTTGAAAAAAGCCGTTCTTATAAGGCAGAAGCAGATATAACCTGCCTGGTCAGCAGCGACAGCCTGCTTCCGGTGCGCGGACGGGTCCTGATCTATTTTCGAAAAGATACGGGTATCAGCAGGCTCCGGGCCGGGGACCCGTTGTTCTTTGCAAAAGAACCGCAGCAGATCCGGAACTCCGGCAACCCCGGAGCCTTCGATTACAGGCGGTATGCGTTGTTTAACGGGATCACGCACCAGTTATACCTGGCCCCCGGCGATTTTGTGCGGGGTCAGGCTGATCGGGACTTTAATATGGGCCGGTGGTTGTATGAAACAAGATCTTCCATTCTGGGCATTTTAAAAAAGTATATAAATGGACCCAGGGAGCTGGGTTTGGCTGAGGCGCTGCTGATCGGTTATCGGGATGATATGGATAAGGAGTTGCTGCAGTCATACAGCGATACAGGTGTGGTGCATGTAATTGCTGTTTCCGGTATGCACCTGGGCCTGGTTTACTGGTTGCTAAACCTTTTCCTGGAGCCGCTGCGGAAACGGAAGAAGACCCGCTGGCTGCATGGGCTGATCATTTTAAGTGTGCTATGGATGTTCAGTTTACTGGCAGGAGGAGCTGCATCCATTATCCGTGCCGCCGTGATGTTTACCTGTATCCAGCTGGGAAAAATGCTGAACCGCAACGCTTCCGTCTACAACACGCTGGCAGCATCAGCCTTCTTATTGCTTTGCTACAACCCTTACTGGTTGTGGGATGCGGGGTTTCAGCTTTCCTATGCCGCAGTGCTGAGCATCGTTATTTTTTATAAACCCCTGTATCGGCTTATAACGGTAAACAATAAACTGCTGGATGGGGTATGGCAGCTCTGCGCAGTAAGTATGGCTGCCCAGGTATTGACCACTCCCATAGCCGTTTACCAGTTTCACCAGTTCCCGGTCTGTTTTTTGATCACCAACCTGTTGGTAGTGCCGGTGTCCAGCCTGGTGCTGATCGGCGAATTATTGCTGGTGCTGTTAGCGCCCTGCAGCCCGCTGGCTGCTTTGGCGGGACGCGCTTTAAGCAGTATGATCTGGTGGATGAATGGGATCGTTGAAAACCTGGGCCGCTATCCGTTTGCATTATGGAAGGGTTTATTGCTAAACATACCGCAGGTGATCCTGCTTTACATTTTCATATCGGGTATGGCGGTGGTGTGGATGCAAAAAAGAAAGGCTGGTCTGTGGGCTGCTGCTATCTCCCTGAGTGGGATCCTTATTTTCAGAACGCTCTCGTTTTATGATGCAGGCCGGCAGGCGAAGATGATCGTATACAATATACCGGGGGCCGGCGCGGTCGATCTGATCAGGGGCCGGGACCATCTTCTTATTGCCGACCCCGTTGCAACAGCAGATCCGCTGGTCCGGAGAAATGTCTTTCTGCCATCGCTGACCCTGCACCGGCTGCAGGAATGCGGAAAAACAGGCAACCTGAGGGATTGCGACCGTTCGTTTGTTTTTTGCGGAAAGCAGATTATGCTGGTAGATCAACCTGTGGAGAGGATCAATCACGGCGGCACTGCAGCCATTATGATACTTTCCGGTAATCCCCGGCTGTATATTTCACAGCTCATCAACAGGGTACGGCCCCGGCAAATTGTTATTGACGGCTCGGTACCGGCATGGAAAGCCCGCTACTGGCAGCGGGATTGTGATTCGCTCAGGATCCCCTGTCATAATGTTGCAGAGAAAGGTGCTTTTGTAATGAACCTATGAACGCTTACCTTTGCGGCTCAATAAGCACTCCAATTCAGTTTTTATGAACAAAAAGATACAATCTGCACTCATTTCCGTTTTTTATAAGGATGGCCTGGAACCCATTGTAAAAGAATTATCGCGGCTGGGCATTACCATTTATTCCACCGGGGGAACGCAAAAGTTCATTGAAGACCTGGGTATACAGGTAGTTCCTGTAGAGCAGCTGACCACCTACCCTTCTATCCTGGGCGGGCGCGTAAAAACCCTGCACCCTTCTGTGTTCGGAGGTATTTTGGGGCGGAGAGACCTGGAATCTGATATCCAGGAGATGGCCGAATACAAGATCCCCGAAATTGACCTGGTAATTGTGGACCTGTATCCTTTTGAAGAAACCCTGGCACAGACCAGCGAGGAAAAGCTGATCATTGAAAAAATTGATATCGGTGGTCCTTCTATGATCCGCGCTGCCGCCAAGAACTTTAAAGATGTGGTGGTGGTAGCCGCCAAAAAAGACTATGCGGGTCTGGAAGAGCTGTTAAAGACCCAGAACGGTGAAACTTCGATTGAGCAGCGCAAATCCTTTGCAGCAAAGGCATTTGAGATCGTAGCGCATTATGATGTAGCTATCTCGACTTATTTTAACGGAAACAGCGGGGAATATTTTTTACAATCGGTAAACAGCCCCAAAGCCATGCGTTATGGCGAAAACCCGCACCAGTCGGGTACATTCTATGGCAACCTGGAGGAGCTGTTCAACCAACTGAATGGTAAAGAGCTTTCTTATAATAACCTGGTGGATGTAGATGCTGCGGTGCAGCTGATCCATGAATTTCCGCAGGGCGGAGATGTGGTATTTGCGATTATTAAGCATACCAATGTTTGCGGCGTGGCAGCACGGGGCACGGTAAGCGATGCCTGGAAAGAAGCACTGGCAGGAGATCCGGAAAGCGCTTTTGGCGGGGTATTGGTAACCAATGGCACCGTAGATGAAGCAACGGCAAATGCCATCAACGAGATTTTCTTTGAAGTACTGATCGCGCCTGCATTTGATGAAGCTGCGCTGAACATCTTAAAGTCTAAAAAGAACCGGATCCTGTTGCAGTTAAAGGCTGAAGGCTTAAAGCTGAACACTCAAAGCAAATCCGTTCTCAACGGGGTGCTCATACAGGAGCAGGATAAAGGCAATTATACCGAGTGGAAAGAGGCCGGAGGCCGGGAAACAACAGCAGCAGAAAAAGCAGACCTGGAATTTGCCAATATCATCGGCAAGCATTTAAAATCAAATGCCATTGCGCTGGTAAAAAATAAGCAACTGGTAGGCAAAGGCGCCGGCCAGACAAGTCGTATTGATGCGCTGCGTCATGCCATCGAAAAAGCCAAACAATTTGGTTTTGACCTGAAAGGGGCGGTACTTGCGAGTGATGCCTTCTTCCCGTTCAATGATTGCATACAGATCGGCCACCAGGCAGGTATTGAAGCTTTTATTCAACCCGGAGGCTCCATCCGAGATAAGGATTCTATTGAATACGCACAGCAAAATAACCTGGCTATGGTGATTACCGGCATGCGGCATTTCAAACACTAGTATCCCCGGCAAAAGGCTACAGCGGCCACAAAGATTCTGTGTTATTGCCACTAAAACGCAGAAGCACAGATTTTTTACTACTACAACGATGACTGCTGCTTTTAATTTAAAAAGGCCCAAAGTCTTTAGAGCTTCTGTGCCTCAGTGGCAAAAAAACACCTGGGCATGAAGGTTTAAACGCGCATATTCGCAACCTTTGCAGCAAAACGATATTTTATGGATGGACTGAAGATCGCCACCGCCCAGTTTGAAAACCGGAGCGGAGATAAAGCCTACAATCTTTCTGTGATTGAATCGCTTTCCCGCAAAGCGGCGGCTGCAGGTGCGCAGGTGATCGCTTTTCATGAATGCTCTATTACCGGTTATACCTTTGCAAGGCATCTCTCCCGCGAGACACTTACGGCCATTGCCGAACGCATCCCGGAGGGGGAAAGTATCCAACGCTTACAGCAGATCGCCGGGAATCACCAGATCACCATCCTGGCAGGACTGTTTGAGAAAGATGAGCAGGACCGGTTGTATAAGGCCTATGTGTGTGTAGATAAAAGCGGGCTGGTGGCCAAGTACCGCAAGCTGCACCCGTTTATCAATCCGCACCTGCTGCCGGGTGATGCGTACTGTGTATTTGATATTATGGGCTGGAAATGCGGGATCCTGATCTGCTATGATAATAACATTGTTGAAAATGTAAGGGCTACCCGCCTGCTGGGAGCCGAGATCATTTTTATGCCACATGTAACCATGTGCACACCTTCTACCAGGCCTGGTGCCGGTTTTGTGGATCCGCAGCTTTGGGATAACCGGGAAAAAGATCCTACCTCCCTGCGACTGGAATTTGACGGGATGAAGGGGCGCGACTGGTTGATGAAATGGCTGCCTGCAAGGGCGTATGACAATGCGGTGTATGCTGTTTTTTCAAACCCGGTGGGCATGGATGATGACCAATTAAAGAATGGTTGTTCCATGATCATTGATCCATATGGTGATGTGGTAGCCGAATGCCGTTTTTTTGAAGACGGCTTTGTAACTGCCGGCTTGTATAAGGAGCACCTGCAGAAGGCAGGGGGCAGCCGTTACATCAATGCCCGGCGCCCGGAACTGTACCGCGAGATCATTGGGAGCACGCATACGGCCCGCCAGCAGGTGGTCTGGCTGGCCCTGCCGGATAGAACGCCCGGGTCCTGACCCATTTCCCTTTTCCGTTAAAAAGATTTGTCTACCTACTAATAGGTAGGTACCTTTGATCCATGGACACCCGTTCGGAGATCATGCGCATTGGGGATGCCCTTTTAAGGGAGCGGGGATATAATGCTTTTAGTTTTGCTGATATCTCCCGCCAGCTGAATATTAAAAATGCATCCGTCCACTATCATTTTCCTACAAAAACGGCATTGGGACTGGCTATTATTGCCGGTTACGGGGAGCGGTTTGCCCGGCTCCGGGAGGAACTGGCCGGCCGGCCGGTAATGGAAAAGCTGGAAGCCTTTTTCAATGTGTATATTGCAGCCCGCAAGGAAGACCGGATCTGCCTGGTAGGGGCCCTGGCCACGGACTTTTATACCGTAGATGGTGCAATACAGGAGGCGCTTAACCAAATGGTGCAGCAGGTACTTGGCTGGCTGATGGGCATACTGGAAGAGGGAAAGCGTACCGGCGTGTTTTTCTTTGAGTTGCCGGTACGTACCAAGGCGCTGCTGATTACCACGAATATGATTGCCGCACTGCAATTGACACGGGTTACCGGCAAAAGAGATTTCGATGAAATAAAGCAGACTTTAATTAACGAATTAATAAGAAAAAGATGAAACGTGTAGTCGTAACCGGGCTGGGGGCATTAACCCCCATCGGCAATAATGTGAATGATTTCTGGCAGGCGCTGATCAATGGTGTCAGCGGAGCGGCGCCTATTACGAAGTTTGATGCGTCAAAATTCAAGACGCGGTTTGCCTGTGAGCTTAAAAATTTTGATCCGCTTACGTATATAGAGAAGGCAGAGGCGCGTCGCTATGACCTGTACACCCAATACGCGCTGATCAGTGTTGCAGAGGCTGTACAAAACGCCGGTATTTCCTTTGAGGAGCTGAACCGGGATCGCATTGGGGTGATCTGGGGGTCCGGTAACGGGGGCATCCAGACCTTTCAGCAACAGGTAATGGAATTTGCGCAGGGCGATGGTACACCCCGGTTTAACCCGTTTTTTATTCCCAAAATGATCGTGGATATTGCCTCGGGCATCATCTCGATCAAATACGGGTTGAGAGGCGTCAATTTTACGACGGTTTCCGCCTGTGCCACCTCAAATACGGCCATTATCGATGCTTTTAATTATATTAAATGGGGCAAGGCCGATATGATCATCACCGGCGGTTCCGAAGCGGCGATCAATGAAACGGGCGTGGGCGGCTTTAATGCCGCAAAAGCGCTTTCGACCAATAATGAAGAAGCTGCAACCGCCTCCCGGCCCTTTGATATAACGAGGGATGGTTTTGTGATGGGCGAAGGGGCAGGAGCCATTATTCTTGAGGAGCTGGAATGTGCAAAACGCCGGGGGGCGCCCATTATTGCCGAGATCGTGGGGGGCGGCATGGCCGGGGATGCCTATCATCTTACCGGTACCCATCCTGAAGGGGAAGGAGCCCGCCTGGGAATGCTGGCTGCCCTGGAGGATGCCGGTATTGGGCCGGAAGCCATCGACTACCTCAATACCCATGCTACCTCTACCCAGCAGGGCGACTTAAGCGAATTGAGGGCGGCAGAACGGGTATTTGGAGCTGGCACGGCGCTCAATATCAGTGCTACCAAGTCGATGACGGGGCATTTGCTGGGCGCTGCCGGTGCGGTGGAAGCCATTGCCTGTATCAAGGCGGTGCAACTGAATATGGTGCCGCCTACCATTAACTCCACGGAAATTGAACCCGCTTTTAAAGACCTGTTTAACCTGACCCTGCACAAAGCGCAGCAGAAAGAAGTAAATTATGCCATGAGCAATACTTTTGGCTTTGGCGGGCATATTGCTACGTCTGTGTTTAAGAAGTATGCAGAGTAGGGATACGTGAGTCGATATTTGAGATTCGGGACGTCAGACCTGAGATTTGAGTTATGCAAATTGAGGTGGCGTGACCGGTGCGCAGCTGCCCGAAATGGGAAGGCCTGACCCGGATCTCAAATCTGAAATCCCCAACCTTTTCCCCCAGGAATTGTAATATTGTTAGATCAAATCATCACGCTATGGAAATACGTTTGAATACCGACAGTAATTTTACGGCATCAGAAGCTTTTTTAGAAAAAGTATCCGCCGAGCTAACAAAAAAACTGAACCGTTTTAGTGAATATATCACCACCGCCGAAGTCTTTTTCGGAGATGAGAACAGTGGTAAAAGCGGTACGCATGATAAGCGTTGTACTATTGAAGTACGGCCCCGCAACCTCAACCCCGAAGCCGTAACACATTTTGCAGATACAGTAGATCATGCCTTTAACGGGGCTGTGGATAAAATAAGAAATTTGCTGGATAGTCGCATCGGGAAGCTACAGAATAAATAGCAAAATATTTCCACAGCCTGTGTATAACAAGTTTCCCGCGTCTCAACTTTATATGATTAATTTGTAGTCGGCTTTTTAGTAAAAGATCCTGGATCCCGCCGCTAAAAGCCCTCCCTGATTATCATCATACGATGCTTTCGGGCAGAAAGCAGCGTCTTATTCCGGTTAGGAAATAGCTTTATTTCCAAAGGGATAACTGTCGTCTCTGCTCTCAGCGTTTGAAGATCCGATTTTTAAAGAACAAGAATAGTATATATGGGCTTATTTGATAAACGCGTAAACTATAAACCTTTTGAGTACCCGGAGGTTTTGAAATTTACTGAAGCAATCAACAAATCATTTTGGGTACATTCGGAGGTGGATTTTACAGCAGATGTGCAGGATTTTCACAGTCACCTGAATATTGCACAACGGAATGCCATCAAAAACAGTTTGCTGGCGATCGCTCAGATTGAGGTAGCCGTAAAATCGTTCTGGGGCAATTTGTACAACCATATGCCCAAGCCGGAATTAAACGGCCTTGGCAGCACGTTTGCAGAATGTGAGTTCCGTCACTCAGAGGCCTATTCCCGCCTGCTGGAAGTACTGGGCTATAACGACGAGTTTTCCAAACTGGTTGAGGAACCGGTGATTGCAGAACGTATTAAATATCTTTCGGAAGCATTAAAAGACGCCAGGTCTGCAGATCCTAAGGAATATACCCTTTCGCTGATCCTGTTTGCGATCCTGATCGAGAATGTATCCCTGTTCAGCCAGTTTGCGATCATCCTTTCCTTTACCCGTTTCCGCGGGCTGATGAAGAATGTAAGCAATATCATTGCCTGGACCTCCGTGGATGAGCAGATCCATGCCAATGCCGGTGTATACCTGATCAATAAGATCCGGGAGGAGTATCCTGAGCTGATCGATGAAGCCATGGAGTACCGTATTATGGCCCTGGTACGCGATTCTATAGAAGTAGAAGGCCGTATCATCGACTGGATCTTTTCCGAAGGGGAGATCGATACGATCAACAAAACAAACCTGCTGAACTTTATGAAGTTCCGGGTTGATGAAAGCTTTGAAAAACTGGGCTTTCCCAAGCAATTTAATGTTTCAATGGAAGAATACCGGCCGATGCAATGGTTCGAGGAGGAAGTGTTTGCCAACAGCCTGGATGATTTCTTTGCAAAACGGCCGGTGGAATATACCAAGCACGATAAGAGCATTACGTATAACGATCTGTTTTAGGCTTAGTCCCGCTCGCTCCGAAAGGGCGGAGGGGAAAAATGAGATGCTATATGGCCCGGAAGATGATGTGCTTGCGATCCTGCTTTTGGCGGGACAGGCTCCAGGAGGATGCCATCTGCACTTCAGCTGATATAAAAAGAATGACGAACAATAGAACCTTGAACTTTAAACAATAAATCTTTTACATGGAAAGGCTTTGGTGGAAAAATGAAGAAAGCGAACAGATCCTGAACCGGGGATACCTGTTAAACGGAGAAACAGTAGAAAAAGCAATTGACCGTGTGTGTACTGCTGCTGCCCAGCGCCTGTACAAGCCGGAGTTGAAAGAAGCCTTTAAAGAAATGGTGGAGAATGGCTGGATGAGCTTCAGCTCTCCGATATGGGCCAATATGGGTACCGAAAGAGGGTTGCCCATTTCCTGTTTTAACGTGCACATGCCGGATAATATTGAAGGTATTACCCATAAGCTGGGCGAAGTGATCATGCAAACCAAGATCGGAGGCGGTACCTCTGCGTATTTTGGTTCCTTGCGCGGACGCGGCAGTGCGGTTACAGATAACGGGAAGAGCAGTGGTGCGGTAAGCTTTATGCGGTTGTTTGATACGGCGATGGACACCATCTCACAGGGCGGCGTACGCCGGGGTGCATTTGCTGCGTACCTCGATATTGACCACCCGGATATTGGCGAGTTTTTAAATATTAAAGATATCGGGCATCCCATCCAGAACCTGTTTAATGCGGTGTGTGTACCGGATTACTGGATGCAGGAAATGATCGACGGGGATATTGCGAAAAGAGAAATATGGGCGCGCGTGCTGGAAAGCCGCCAGCAGAAAGGATTGCCATATATTTTTTATACGGATAATGTGAACAAGAACAAACCCCAGGTATATAAAGATCTGAACCTGACGGTGAACGGAAGTAATCTTTGTTCGGAGATCATGCTGCCCTCCACAGAAGACGAGTCCTTCATTTGCTGCTTATCTTCCCTGAACCTGGAGCTGTATGATGAGTGGAAAGATACCGATGCCATTAAGCTGGCCGTATTCTTCCTGGATGCGGTATTGCAGGAGTTTATTGCAAAAACAGAAGGCAACCATTACCTGGCCAATGCCAACCGTTTTGCAAAAAGACACCGCGCACTGGGACTGGGTGTATTGGGCTGGCACTCTTACCTGCAGCGCAATATGATTGCATTTGAAAGTATGAAGGCCAAGCAGCTGACACATTCCATTTTTGCCGAGCTGCAGGAGAAAACAGAAAAAGCCACGATGGAACTGGCCCGTATTTACGGAGAACCGGAACTGCTGAAAGGATATGGCCGCCGCAATACTACCGTGATGGCGATTGCGCCCACCACTTCATCCTCCGCTATCCTGGGGCAGTCCTCACCCGGCATTGAACCTTTTGTAAGCAACTACTACAAAGCAGGGTTATCAAAAGGCAACTTTATCCGCAAGAATAAATACCTGAAAGCATTGCTGGAAGAAAAGGGGCTGGATACAGAGGATGTATGGCGCAGCATTATGCTGAACCATGGCAGCGTGCAGCATGTGGAGGGGTTGACCGAGCATGAAAAAGATGTATTCAAGACCTTCCGTGAGATCAGCCAGCTGGAGATCATACAGCAGGCTTCTATCCGCCAGAAATTTGTTGACCAGGGTCAGAGCCTGAACCTGAACATCCCTCCGGGGCTTCCGGTAAAGGAAGTGAACAAATTACTGATCGAAGCCTGGAAGCTGGGCGTAAAAACCCTGTATTACCAGCGCAGCCAGAGTGTTTCCAAAGAACTGGTGAACACACTGACCGTTTGCAGCAGTTGCGAATCGTAATAACACAACAACTTTTTTATTACCGGAAATGCAGCGCGGAAGCGCTGCATTTTTTATGATTCGCAGATAGCGGCTCTGGTAGTGCCGGCAAAAACAATGTGAAACCGGGGCGGGCTGCTACTGTGCAGCTCCCTCAAATTGGATCCTGCTATCAGAAACATTGACCAGTTCGTCCAGTTCATAAACGTTTTTATACCCATAACCAAAGAGGTTAATATAAGTAGGAATATTTAACGCTAACGTTAATGGTGTATGATTGTTGGCTGCCGACGGCGTTGCGGTTTTGGTAGTAAAGTTTACCTGGTCGCCCTGGAAATTATTATTGCAGTAGATCAGGATACGCGTATTGGCATCCGGGATCAGCCGCTTAAGATTCGTTTGTGTGAAATCTGTAAAGGGCAGGGAAAGGGCCCCTTTCAGGTGCCTGCCCGCATAACGGTTAGCGGAGCGGGTATCCAGCAGAACGGTGTTGGGCTCCTTCTGCATTTTAAGAAAATCATCGAGGCTCACAAGCCGTTCCTGCCTGTGTTGTTCTATTACGCTTACCAGGTTTTTAAAATCGCCGTAGTTGGCCAGTGCTTTAGGATATGCTTTGGTTTCCGCGTTACTTTTATTACAGGAATACATTAAAACGCTGCCAAAGAATAATGCAGACAGTGCGGCTGCGGTCAGTAGTTTTTTTTTCATACGCTTGTTTATTATGAGTAAAGATATACGTCTTTCCTAATTGCATGAACCGGGGAAACTGTTGCCGTATAAACCCGGGCCACCGGATGCAGATAACGCAGGATCCGGCATAAACGCAACAGCAATGGATAATAAAGTTCTGCTGGGAGAACCGGGGTGCAGAGATCACTTCTGCGAACCCGCAGTTTATTATAGCAGACCGCGAACCTGCGGTTCCGTGATGGAATAACATTCCGGGCGTTTATGTAATTATTCCGTTTCTGCATCTTATACCCAAAAGAACCCAATGAAGATGTATCCGAAGCAGCGCTGCCGGCTTGTATTAACCCTCCTTGTATTATTGGTGGCTGTTGTTACCCGGGCCCAGGTTCCGGTAATGGAGATTAATGAAAACGGGAAATACCGATCTGACCAGACTGTAACACTGCAGCAGCTTTCAGCAGATGTAAAGGTTGTTGGCAATATTGCCACTACTACGATGCGCATGCGTTTTTATAACGGTTCCGGCCGGCTGAAGGAAGGGCGTCTGACCTTTCCCCTGCCGGAGGAGGTAAGTGTTAGCGGTTTTGCATTGGATATGAACGGCGTGATGCGTAAAGCCGTTCCGGTAGAAAAGGAAAAAGCCACGGCTGTTTTTGAAAGCATCGAACGCCGGCAGGTAGACCCCGGCATCCTGGAAAAAACAGAGGGCAATAATTTCAGAACAAGGATATATCCTTTGAATCCGGATGGCGTCCGTACCGTCGAAATTACCTATAACCAGGAGCTGAGCAGCAGCAATGGCCAGCTGGTATATTATCTTCCGCTGGCCGGTAAAACCATTGCTTCCTTTTCGCTGTCGGCCAGTGTGTACGAAACGGTTGCAGTGCCGCAGCTTATTGAAAAACCGGATGGCGGTTTTGTTTTTGAAAAAAAAGGAAATGTGTGGAAGGCCTCCATCAGCAAGTCCGATTTTACCCCGGATCAGTCGTTGAAAATTGCATTTCCGCAGCAGGTGAATGCGCCCCGGACCCTTGTAAAAAGAAAGGATGCGGATTCCTGGTATTTTTTAACCAATGTGCAGATCATACCACCTGCTCCCGTAGTAAAACCTCTGCAACAGGTCACTATTTTATGGGACAACTCCCTGAGCGGCCGGAAGCGGGACCATAAGAAAGAAAAAGCCTTTCTGGAAAAATTGTTTGCAACCAAAAGCAATATAAATGTTACACTTTATGCCGTTGCTACCGCCACCAAAAAAGTAGGTGACTATGCCGTATCCAATGGCGCCATCGGGGGATTGCTGAAAGCTGTGGATGAAATGATATACGATGGCGCCACGGATTACAGCAGTATTCCGGCCCTGCCGCCCGGAGGAGACCTGCTGTTCTTTACGGATGGCCTCTCTAATTTTGGGGAATGGAGCCAATTGCCCTCTAAACCCGTTTACCCGGTAGTGGCCACACCGGTAGCCAATTACAGTAAACTACGCTATTACAGCAGCAGTACCGGCGGGCAGCTGATCGATCTCAACCAAACAGATGTGGCAGGTGCTGCGGCACAGGTAATGCACAAGCCTTATCGTTTTTTAGGGGTAAAATATTTATACGATATCAGTAACGTCAACCCGGCAACAGCAGCGGTTTCCGGCGGCAATCTTATGATCACAGGTATTGTACGCAAACTGCCGGTGACCCTTACCCTGCAATTCGGGTACGGGAATAAAGTAGCGCAGGAGATCCCGGTTACATTGGATGCGCAGCAAACGGCCGGTGACTGGGCCATTGAAACTTTTTGGGCGCAGCAGCAGCTGGCAGCGCTGGAACCTTTTTACGACCAGAACAAGGAAACCATTTCCCGGCTGGGAAAGGAGTTTGGCATTGTAACGCCCAACACGAGCCTGATCGTTTTGGAAAGCGTAGCGGATTACGTAAAGTATAAAATAGCGCCGCCGGCTGAATTATTGCAGGAGTATAAAGCCCTTGTAAAACGGAGACAGCTAAACCAGGAAGAAGCCTGGGATAATTACCTGGCCGCGGCTAAGGAACGGATGAAGGATCTGAAGGAGTGGTGGCATACGAATTACCCCATAAAACGATCCACAAAAAAAATTACAGAACCCCGGAGGATGGAAGACCGGGAAGTAATGGCAGCTCCGGCCCCCGCGCAGGAACGCAGCAATATTCAAACGATTTCAGGGGAGGAGCTCAAGGACCTGCCCGACGCCAATATTCCCGGCCTCCTTCAGGGACGGGTGGCGGGAGTAAATGCCGCAACCTCGCAAATGGAGGAGACGGTTGTGGTGGGCTATCGTGCCGCACCTAAAGGAAAGGTGACCGCCATTGATATCAAAAGCGATGCGGAATACCTGAAGCCGATGGATGCCGCAGTTTCTATGGATGCCGCCTATAGAACCTACCTCCGGCTGCGGGAAAACTACCAGACCACCCCTTCGTTTTATTTTGATATGGCTAATTGGTTTTATGGTAAAAGGGAAACCGGACGGGCAATAGACATAATAAGCAACCTGGTAGAGCTTGAGCTGGAAGATGCGGTGCTGTATAAAACAGTAGCCTATCTTTTGAAGAAATATGGAGCGTACGATAAAGAACTGGTCATTACCAAAAAAGTACTGGACTGGCGCCCCATGGATCCGCAGAGCTACCGCGATTATGCACTGGCCCTGCAGGATAACGGGAAGTATCAGCAGGCGCTGGATACCCTGTATGCGGCGCTTACACAAAGCTATACGGAAGAGGCAAGGACCCGGGACCAGGGAATTGAGGAAGTATTGCTGATGGAGCTTAATCATATTGCCAGCCGTTACAATGCAAGAGTCAACACTTCAAAGATTGACAAGGCGCTGCTATACCGGCTGCCGGTGGATATCCGGGTGGTGCTGAACTGGAACATGGATCATACGGATATCGATCTTCATGTAACAGACCCCAAGAATGAGGAATGCTATTATGGAAGCAGGGAAACATCCCTGGGGGGACGCATCAGTGATGATTTTACGGACGGATTTGGTCCGGAACAGTTCCTGCTGAAGAAGGCCATCCGGGGGAAATACCAGATCAAAACCAATTTCTTTGGGGAACGCCAGGTTACGGTGGCAGGACCGCCCACATTGATGGCGGAAGTGTTCCTGCGGTATGCTTCCGGTAATGAAGAACGGAAGATCGTGGTATTCCAGGACGCCAAGGGCAGCCGGGCCGCCAATGCCGATGGCCAGGTATTGATAGCAGCATTTGATTTTTGACATTCAGATACAATTCCCGCTGGAGCGTACCTGCTTTTACCCGGCTTTATCCGCCCGTACATCATCGGAATATTGCGCCCGGAGATTTAGGGGAGGCTCCGGATCGCTTCTTTTTTGCTACTTTTGATGCATTCTAACGATTTAAAAATATGAAAACGAAAGGATTTTACGGTCTTCATTATGCGGTTTGCTTTTCAATATTGTTGTCTGTTTTCATCCATACGGGATGCCGGAAAAAAGAGGGACCGCCGGCAGTACCGGTGATTCCGGTACTGGAGCATTTCACTATTGAAAAAAAGAACAACCCGGACCTGGAGGCGGATATCGCTTTTTCCATTAAAGGCGATAGTGTTATAGCAACGCAGCCATACCGGTATAAGAAAATGTTGGTGCCGTCGTTTGCCACCAATGCGCAGGGTGTATTTATCGGAGCTGTAAAACAGGAGAGCGGGGCAACAGCCGTTGATTTTTCTGCTGTGCAAACATATACGGTTATCTCAAATGATGGGACCCGGAAATCCTACTATGTTAAAATAGCATGGGTTGCAGACAGCCTGCCGCATCTTTATATACAAACAGAAGGCGGGGTGCCGGTTGCTTCTAAGGATGATTATGTAAACGCCACCCTGCAGATCGATGGCAGGGGAAAATATGCCGACTTTACCGGTGCTACCCGCATAAAAGGAAGAGGAAACACCACCTGGTCCTACCCTAAGAAACCATACCGTTTAAAACTGAACAGCTCCGCTTCGCTGCTGGGACTGGCAACAGAAAAGGACTGGGTCCTGCTGGCCAATTATCTTGATCCTACGTTGATGCTGAACGCTGTGGCCATGAAGATTGGCGCACAGCTGCAGCTTCCCTATACCAATCATATAATACCGGTGAATATTACGCTCAACGGGCGATACCTGGGCTGTTATAACCTTACGGAACAGGTTGAAGTGGGGGATAACCGTGTAAAGGTGGGCAGCGACGGCCTTTTGCTGGAACTGGATAGTTATTTTGACGAGCCCTATAAGTTCCGATCGGCAAATTATAGTCTCCCTGTCATGATTAAGGAGCCGGAATTATCAGCTGCTGCCGACGTGCTGCCGATACAAACGGCATTTAACAGTATGGAATCGTTATTGGCCGATCCTGTCTTCCCTGCCAACAATTACCGGGAAAAAATTGATGTGGAATCTGTTGCAAAATTCATGCTGGTGTATTTTCTCACCGATAACGAGGAACTCAATCATCCCAAGAGTACCTATATGCATAAAACAGCAACCGGAAAATATACCATGGGCCCGATCTGGGATTTTGACTGGGCTTTTGGATTTGAAAAGGATGGGGCACATCTCCTTACATCTAACAGCCTGCCTTTCTGGACCGGCAGAACACCGGTGCCTGCGGGAACAAAATTCTTCACCCGGTTTCTCAATGATCCGCAGTTCGTAACGCTTTTAAAACAGCTGTGGACGGATTATAAATCCAATCACCTGGATGAGTTGGTGCGGTTTGTGGAAACATATGGCTTATCCATTATGACCGCGAAGGCAGCGGACTACACCGTATGGAAAAAGGGTGCATCCGATAACCAGACAGAGGTAACAAAACTGCAGCAATGGCTAAGAAACCGGGCCTCCTACATCGACGGGTACCTCGGTAGTCTGAAATAAAGCGGCATATACTGCTCCTGCCCGGGAAACGCTCCCGGAAACAAAGGTGACGCACCTGGCGGGTGATCCGCCTTCAGCATTTCCACGTGCCCGGTGTTGCGATGTGTTGCGGATGCACGTTTTAATAAAAAACAGCGGGAATATGAAAACAACACTTGTACTTCTGATGGGCATCGTTTTGCTGGGCGCCTGCAAAAAGGGAACAACCGGCAGGATGTGTACCGAAGAATACCGGTTCTTTAATGTGAAATTGCAATCGGCTATAGGGGAGCCCATAGTGCTGGATACGTTTTACACCAGGATCGTTGCGGACCATACTGCTTTTCATGCGCGCAACACTGTGCCGGATGCGGGCAACGGGTATTATGCTGTGCTAAGCGACGGTCAGCTGCAGTTGCTGCCGGAGGGTAAAGAGATGGAACTCCGTTTTATTGGTGTCCGGAGCGAAAAGATCATTGTTAATGAGCCGTATATTTTCAAAAATAACGGCTGCCATATTGAAAAGATTTCCGGGAAAAACGAGGTGACCGTTCCATAAAAGGAACGCCCGTTTTTTATAATGATGGAGTGCTGTTGCGTTGTTTTATAAAGGTTTCATACATCTTCTTCCAGTCTTTATAAACACCTTCATCCGTAAAAGAAGAGTTGTGCCAGATCATGCTGAAAAAGCCGTCTACTCTTTTTACTTCGTTGTAGAGTTCCTGCAATGCGGTAAGTCCCGCATCAGGCGTTTCCTTTTTATAAAAGATAGAAGTGGCTTCCATAAAGCAGAAAGGAAAGAGGAGGAGGTCGGTGGCTGTTTCCGTTTGCAGGTCGTACCAGCAAAAGGGTGATGCCACAGAAGCGCGGAACCCGTTTGCATCTGCGTATCCCATAGAAAAATCAAAGAGGATACCCGCTTTAAGCAGGTTGTGGTAGGTTTCCGGGAACGAAAGCTTTAAGAAATGCTGGCGCGAAGCATTGATGGCAGTGCCGGTAATGGCGGCCAGGGTTTCCTTTTCATTTTTTAAAACATGAAATGTACGGTTGCTTTGCCAGGATGGATGCAGGCCGACAGGATAGCGGATGGCATGGTCGGTGATCAGGGCCTTCATGGCTTTGTTACGGGGGGATATGTTTTTGTCGTAACGGTTGGTATGTGCCCCTACCAGGAAAAAATAATAGGGTTTCAGGTTGTATTGTTCGTGCAGCCGGTTCAGCCAGCCAAACTGGTCAAACGGATCCCTTTCCTTTCCCAGGAGCACTTTTATCCTTTTGCTGGCGGCCGGCAGCTGACCCCTGACCGCGTCCTTTAACAGGTTGGCAGCATTTCGGAGAAATCCCTTATGCTTATAGCTCCAGGCCATATCGATATCATAGGTAGGGATGAACCGGAAAACCATTTGCCGGAAGCGCTCATCAGGAAACAGCGCTGTAAGCTGTTTTTTTAACAATTGCATCCAATGGTTGATCAGGGGTATTTTCAGGAAGCCATTCTTATAAGCCAGCGATGCGGTGGCCGGGAATCTTCCATGCGGGTCTTCCTCAAAAGGCAGGTATTCTTCATAGCGGCTTAGTAAGTAAAAAGCAGCAGCAAACAGGTCAAAGCCCAGGGGGCCGCCCGTTTGAAAAAAGACCGGCAACCCGTTTAGTGATGCAACGGCAATGGACTGCGGCTGAATGCCGGTTTGGGATAACAATGCCTGGGGCACTATATGCAGGCAGGGGGTGTCCAGCGTATCAGCGGTGTAGTTGATCTTTGCTCCCTGTTCCTGAAGGAATACATCAGGCGCGTCTGTAAGCTCCCACTCGGTAGTGCTCATTTCCGTTGAAAGGAACCGGGCAATATACCGCAGCCGGGGGGTAATATGTTTGCTGTAGACCAACAAGGTTATTCAAAAATAAGAGGAATATTGCAGGATTTGTTTATTATGGGGGTACTGCGTGGAGCGGAGTGACCGGGGCAACAAGTAATGATTGCTAACGCCTGCAAGCGGCGCATAAAGTCCGGTCGCCCTGGTGCCTCATGAAGAAGCGCAAACACCTTGTCGTAACTTCGTTTTATAAACGCCGCCGGCCCGGTCCTAAAGGGATCTATGCACTGCAGGTGTGCAATCCCGCTTTTAGCGGGACAGGCCTGGAAGCTGCCACCTTTACTGCTGCCGGGCTAAAAAAACGGTGAGCTCTGTATACCGGAACAAACAGACCTCACAGGTCTTTTAAGCCTTGTTTCTTCCGCGCTTCCCATTGTTCATTAAATGATTTTTTTGGAAATTTAAGTTTGCTGTGGTTTTTGGTCCAGGCCCCGGCCACCATATTGATGAACGTGCCTTTGAAATTGCCGTTTACCATGTTCACCATGCTGCGTTTGAGCATGGCCGTCTTCCACATCTTCCAGGAGAATTTTTCAATCAATGGGGCATAACCTTCTTCTACGGCCTCATACCGGTTTTCCAGCAAGAGCTCGTGGAGGTTGATCTTTACAGCGCATACTTCGGTACAATTGCCGCAGAGGGAGGATGCATGGCTGAGGTGTTTCCATTCCTTCATTTCCTTTAACTGCGGGGTGATCACCGAACCGATGGGGCCGCTGTAAGTGGTATTGTAGGTATGGCCCCCGATGTTTTTATAAACCGGGCAGGCATTGAGGCAGGCACCACAGCGGATGCAGTACAGGGCTTCCCTTGCTTTTTCGTTGGCCAGCATTTTACTGCGGCCGTTGTCCAGCAGGATCACATACATTTCTTCGGGGCCATCCGCTTCCTGTTGTTGCCGGGGGCCAGTCACAATGGTACTGTAGGAGGTAATGCGTTGTCCGGTACCAAAGCTGCTCAGGAGTGGCCAGAATAATGCCAGGTCCGTCATGGACGGGATCACTTTTTCGATGCCTGCTACCACAATATGTGTTTTGGGCATGGAGCAGCTGAGCCGGGCATTACCTTCATTTTCGGTGATGGCAATTCCGCCGATGTCGGCTATGATGAAATTGGCACCGGTAACGCCCACTTCTGCCTCCGCGTATTTCTGGCGCAATCTTTCGCGGGCGGTAAGGGTGAGCTTTTCGGCACTGTCATTTGGATCGGTACCCAGTTTTTCCGCAAACAATTCGGCGATCTGTTCCCGGCTTTTGTGCATGGCCGGGGTTACAATATGGTAAGGTGGTTCTCCCGCCAGTTGCTGAATGTATTCGCCAAGGTCTGTTTCTATACTTTCAATATGATGTTTGGCCAGGTTATCGTTCAGGTGTAATTCCTCCGTAACCATGCTTTTGCTTTTTACCAGCGTTTTACAGTTTTTTTGCCGGCAGATCTCCAGGATCACTTCGTTGGCCTGTTGGGCATCCTCGCACCAGATCACTTTGGCACCGCGCTTTGTAATGTTGGCTTCAAAATTTTCCAGGGTCTGGTCCAGCACCTCTATCGCTTTCCATTTTAAATTCTTGGCCCGTTCCCGAGCCAGGTTAAGGTCGGCAAACTGAGCCTGTCCGCCCGGCACGGCTGCGTTGTACCTCGAGATATTGAAATTGATCACCTTCCGGTGCTCCCGGTCGTAGGCTTTTTCCCTGCTCTTTTTCTGAAAGATGGACGATGTATGCGACATGTGGCAAATTTAGCCAAATGCCACGAATGCACGAATGAGGGAATGTTAATTTGTACACCGGAGATCTCAGCCATCAGTCTTTAGCCTTCAGCCAGCCTTTACCGCGTTAGCCCTTCCAGAAACGCCCGGAATTTTTTATTGCTGAAATCAGCCGTTCCCTCGTGTTGATACACCGGGTTCCCGGTCTTATCCAGCACAAGGGTGGTGGGCAGTGTGCCGCTGTACCAGGAGGAGGGCACGGTTCCCCGGAAGCTGGATACCGGCAGACTGAGTTCTTTTTTCTTTATAAAAGCCGTTGCTTTGGCGAGGTCCTGATCGGCATCCACCAGCAGGAATATGATATTGGGATTGTGTTTAAAAGCTGTATAAAGTTCACTGATGGCCGGCATCTCCGCAATACAGGGCGGGCACCAGGTTGCCCAAAAGTTGATGAACACCACTTTGCCCTTTAAAGATCCGGGTGTGTGGATTGCGCCGCTTTCGGTGATAAACTGGATGGATGCCGTTGCGGCTTCCGGCGGTGTTGCTTTGATGGCTGTAACCCGGGGCTGGAAAAAGCCTGCTTTCATCAACCCGCGAATAATTACCGCCTTAAATTCCGGGAATACAAAAAGTGCCAGCGCAAAGGCCAGCAGGCCCGCTGTGACAAGATTTTGTATTGTTTTTTTTGACATGATGCTGCAATTTAACCCCGCAATCTCCCGAATCTTTCTGACGGGAGGTATTTTAAAAATAATAAATATTTGTTAACCGCCCGGCAGCCGTTACTTTTGATGTTCACGTTTATCAAAAATCAGTAGCATATGAACCGTCATCGTCGTATCCTGTTTTCAGGTTGCTTTCTTTTTTCGCTATCCATGTTGCAGGCACAATCTCCAGGCCCGGCAGCAGAAAAGAAGCAGTTTGAAGTGCCCGCCAATAAAGCGTATGCGGAGCCGTTTACGCCCGGCGATCCGGGCGTTTCCATCCCTGTTGGTTATCCGGAAAGCCGGGGCAGTATCAGCAAATGGCGCAATAAAGACAAAAGTGTTTCATGGATCGTTTATCAAAAACCGGGGCAGTATGATCTGTATTTCGACAACCAGGTTACTGCGGGCAAAAAGCTGCGCTTCAGGCTGGATATAAGCGGTACCTATCCACAGTCAGGATTGAAGCAGGTAAGCCGTGATCTTGTTTTTACCGGTACCGGTAAAAAGGATACATTGTATGGATCACCGGTCCGGATTACCTCTGAGGGCTATTATAAATATACGCTGACTCCGGTAACCGATCCGGAAGGAGCTATCACGATTACCACTTTGTTATTCAAAACGGCCACACGGGATGGCTGGGTGAATTTTATCAATTACCAGTCAACCCCTTCAGTACATCTTTCGTTCAGCAGTACAGTGCCTACTACCAAATCCTATAACTGGTTATACGAAGAGATCCTGGTTCCGGAGGGTGAAGATCCCCTGCATACCTATTATATGTCGCTGGGCTTTTACCGGGGATACCTGGGCATTCAAACCAATTCACCCACCGAACGGAGGGTCTTATTCTCGGTTTGGGATAGTAAAGACGCCGAAAAAGATTCCAGCATCACAAAAGCTGATTTCGTAAGCCTGGTGGATAAGGATCCCGCTACAACGGTTAAGTCGTTTGGGGGTGAAGGAACCGGGGGGCAATCATTTGTAAAGGATGCTAACTGGAAAACAGGCCGGCCGGTTCGGTTTTTAATGAATGTGTTGCCGCAGGAAAATAATTCGGTAGTGCTTTCTGCATGGTACCAGGTGGCCAATGAAGGGTGGCAGTACATTGCCTCCTGGCGTGCACCTCGTGAAAAGCGCTTTTTCGATGGCTTTTATTCCTTTCTTGAAAATTATGGGTATACGAACGGCCAGCTCCGCAGGGAGGCTTATTACTATAATGCCTGGGGAGTGGAGCAGGCCACAGGAAAATGGATCAATTTTAATAAGGTCCGTTTTTCCAATACCGATGGTAAAACCGGTCAGCGGGTAGATTATGAGCAGGGCGTGTCTCTAAAATATCCCGATCGCTTTTATATGGCGGCAGGCGGATATACTCCCACCGTAAAAACGAAGAATGAAATGCCGGTTTTGAAAACGCCTCCGTCCCTGGATCTTAAAAAATTTGAGGCACGGGTAACGGAAGCGCTGAAAAACGAGGGCCGGCAGAATATCCGGCGATGATATACCTGGTAAATTGAACAGGAGCAATAGGGCATCCGGAAGCAAAAGAATCAGGAAAAAGACGGACACTCGTTAACCTAAGGCTGGCCAGACAGCGATGGTGAATGCTTATTTTAATGTCCGCACGGCAATGTCAATCACTACCGTTATACCGGTCATGTAATTGCCGGAATTGAATTGCATCTGCCCCATATGCAGATGATCGCTGCCTGCTTTATTTTATTTTCCCGACCAGCGCTTTCAGCTGCTGAAACGCCTGTTTTTCCAGCGCGGATATTTCAATCAGCCGGTCGCCCATATTGTCATAGTCCGCCTGGGTATTCAGCCGGCCTTTATAGATGCCGGAAGCCTGGATGGCTGCATCCCGCCATTTATCCCCCGTAGCGGTAAATTTTTGGGATAGATCAAAAAGCTCGTCAGCTTTTATATATGGATGAGCCTGCTGTAAAAAGGCGCCGTAGATAAACCGGAAGCCGCCGCCGCCGGTACCGATCTCCTCCTGCATCCGCACCAGCTGAGCCAGGTAGCTGCGGGCTTTTTCATCGCCCAGTTTGGTCTTCCATTTTTTGATCTGCCGGCCGGTATAGGCAATGCCGCTTACACCGCCAAAGGAGCCCGGAATATGCAGCATATCCCGGCAGTTGCGTTTGATACCCTTGATAATGCCCTGTTTCATTTGTTCATCTGTTGGCTCCTTCAAATGATCGCCCGGGTAATATAGCTGTCCGCGTGGCGCAAAAGCGCCTTTGGCAAAACGCACACGTTCCAGTTCGTAGCTGTTCATGGTAACAAGCCCTTCCATAATGGGATCGCTGATATAGTAATCATCTCCTTTTTTATCTACCACGATCAGGTTGTGTGCGTTGAAATGAAAGCGGTATTCTTTTGGAAAATAAGTCAGGTAAAAAACACCTACCTGGCAGGCGGTAGGTTTGCCGGCCAGTATACGCCCGTCCAGCTCCTGCATGGCTTTTTCATGTGACCGGAATTTTTTCCGGGTAACAGGAACGCCGAGTGCGGTACAGGTACGCTTAAAGATCAGCCCCGGCATGGTCCTGAAAGAAATAGCCGGACCTCCATTCACCTTCATAAACGGCAGCTGGATATAAAACAGCCCGGATCCCATGCCAAAAGCCAGCGGTTCGGTAATTTTTGTGATACCGTAATGACGCAATAATGCCGTGGTAACGCCGTTCTCGCAATGGGCTGCCTGGAGATGTTTGAAATTTGTATGTTGAAGTTCCAAGTTTGTTGTTTATAATAGTGAGAAGTGAATGGTTTATTGTGAGAAGTGAATGGTCAGTGGTCAATAGGGAATGGTGAATCGTTAAGAGGGGATCATAACCCTGCTCACTACCCGCTATTCCCTGTTTACGGTGTTAAACGGGTTTTTTAATTCCTCTACGCTCACCTCAAAAAGCGCTGCGTATTTTTTTAGTTTATCTGCAGGAAGTTTTTGAAAGCCGGAAGGTTTCAGGTGTTTTTTGATGGTCCATTTCCAGTAGCCGGTATAGGAAGCCAGGATGTTCAGATCCATGATCTTTTTCTCCATAAAATACAGGATGGGGCTGGCGCCGCCGGACAGTACCTGTTGTTTGGCTGCTTCGATCTTTGCCTCCACATCATGCCAGGCCACGTTTAATGCCTCGGTTTTTACATCCCAGCCGGTACTCTGACCGGTGGAATAGTTACCGTTCTCGTCTACCACATAGGTCACCTCTTTGGCTATTTTGCCAAGAGCGCCGTTATCCTGGGGAATCTCTTCTTTTTTCATATAAAGAAAAAAATTTAAACAAGGCAAGCTAATGAAAAATGATGAAATACGATTCGCTAAATCAAGGGATAAAAACCGCGAGATTCTCGAAGAATCTCGCGGTTTTTACATGGCCGAAACAAAAAAGTGAAAAAACGAAGGCTTTTTCACTTTCTATTATTGACCATTAACTATTGCCTATTCCCCGCTCTCTACACCACTGTCAGCAATGCATACATATAGCTGAACCTTGAGCTTTCGGGCACCAGCAGGAACACTTTATCGCCTTTTTTCAGCTGCCCGCTGTTAAATAGTTCGTCCACCATAAAGTATACAGAAGCTGCACCTACGTTTCCTACGCGGCTCAGGTTCACAAACCATTTTTCGTAAGGAATATGATGGCCCAGCTTAATATGTTCATCATATATTTTATCCTTAAAGAAGTTGCTGCTCATATGCGGCAGATACCAGGTAATATCATCCGGGTTCAGTCCGCGGCGCTCAAACAATTCCGGTAGCAGTTTTCCACCCAGCGGCACAATATTCGGGCTCAGTAATTTCACATCCTGTTTAATGCTCAGGACCGATTTTTCATTCAGCTCTTCATGATTAAATTCCAGGAAGCTTTTTAAATGGCCATCCTCCTGTTTTTCTGCTCCCATATACATGCAGGCCTCCATATGGTCGGCATAGGAAATGCCTTCCATCCATTCTATTTTCAGGCTCAGGCCTTCTTCATTCTTTTTATTGGAGATCAGGAATGCCGAAGCACCGTCCGACAGCATCCAGCGTAAAAACTCCTTATCAAAGCTGATATAGGGGTTCTCTTCCAGCGCTTCCAGTTTATGCACTTCATCTTCAAACTGGTTGGCCACCAATGAGGCAGAGAACCGCTCAGAGCCGGTGGCAACAGCCGTGGCGGCATCACCGGTCTTTACCGACATATACGCGTATTTTAATGCGTGCATGCCCGCGCAGCATACCCCGGCGGGCGATACCACTTCAATGGATCCCAGCTCCGGCAACCAGCCATGTACCATCACGGCGTGTGAAGGCATCATCTGGTCTGGCGATGAAGTACCGCAGGAGAGCACATCCACATTTTTAATGCCCCCCGGGTCCTGTTTAAACAGTTCCTTAATGGCCTCCGCCGTTAACTGGGCATTGGTGTGTGTGATCTTTCCGCCTTTTTCCAATGCATAATAACGATTGGTAATGGCGTTGTTTCTCAAAACAATTCGTCTGGATTTGGAGGGTTTTCCATTAATATAACCCAGGTAGTCCTCCATTTCGTCGTTGGATACCGGGTTGTTGGGAAAATAGTGAGCAGTACGGTTAATATAAACGTCGTTCAAATTCATAATGTTTTTTAATCATTTATTTTTTATAGCCCCAAATTTATTACCGGGCTTTCCTGGAGCCTGTCCCGCTAAAAGCGGGATCGCACCCTTCAGCTACAGTGCTTTTATTGAACTAATGAGCGGTTAAATCTTTTCCCTCCATTCCACACCTGCGTAATAATCCATTTGCCGCCGGACCTTCTTCTGGCTGAATGGACGCACCAGGATCAAATCTACTAATAAAATAATAGGAGAAGCGATCAGTAACGCTACCGCAAGATAATATTTATAGGCAACAAGTATTTTTTTTCTGTTTTTCGGGTGTTTATTGATGATGGCCACCCATTTTTTGAATATTTTCCCGGCCTTGCGTTCAATAAACATAAGGGAATATTTTACCACCACTGCTTTTTGTTTTACCAGCTCCGGCTGCAGGTCCTGCCAGTTGCCGGATTGCAGGTGCCGGTTTACCGTGGCGCCAAAAACGGAAGCATTGGCAATATCAGCCGCTGCCACACCCGGTTTGGGAAAAATACCCCATTTACGGTCTTTTCTTCCTGTGCCCAACCAGTGAAAAATGGTAAAATAGCTGAGGTGGTTGAGGTGCCGGTCAAACAGGGCAATATTTCCCGAAAGCTGTGCTCCGGCCTCCCGGAGCAGTTTTTTATTCTTTTCCTGGGCGTTGATCCACATATTGCGGCAACCGCAGATGGTTACCAGCGGAGTGTGTTTGATCAGTGCTTTAAACTGCTCATCCTGTAAAATAGAGTTGATCGGGATACTGGGCGACAGGTTCCAGGGTTGCCAGGCCAGTACCACCAGGTCATACCGCTCGCGGGGTACCGACCAGGGTTTCAGCGCCGTGGGGATCACCTCCACCGACTCGGGCACGGTATCAAAAAACACCGGGATGCTCCAGGGAAACGGAAAAGAATGCTGGGTTTGAACCTGCAAATAATCCACGGAAACACCATCCGCAAGCAGCGGTTGTAAAAAGGAATCCAGGATCTCCTTTGTTTGCCCGGATTGTGTAAAGTAAACCGCTAATACATGCTTGCTCATACCTGAAGTTATAAAAGGCCCGACAGTGATTTTGATTTTTTGCTGTAACTTTTTATGCTTTGCTGGGTAACAGCAGGCAGGGAGGCAAACTGATCCCGGACCATTTTGCTGTCTTCGGCAATGTTTTTGGAATATCCCAACGATTTGGGAGCGTTTTCCTGGATCATCAAACGGAGAAAACGGTATTCCGCCTCTTTGGGATCGGCTTTAATAACCGATTCCAGCTTTTTATGTCCCTGTTTAAAGATCGATAATTTTTTAGCGGGTATAGTAACCAGTCCTGCCTTCCGCATTTCAAGTGCGCCGATAAAAGCAGGGGCCCCCGCAGCCGTGGTGTAACCGGCTACCTGGCTGATCTGTGCATCAATGGTCTTAACCGAACTGCTGGCCAGCGCAGTGTAAAATGCTGCCTTTGATTGCGCCGTAACAGTATTGATGGTCAGGAGCAACAACCCGATCGTTCCAATAAATGTTAAAAACCGCTTCGTCATAAATAAAGTTTGCAAAAGTAACGGATTATTTGAGAGTATCGGTACCCTTTTACTGTGATTTCGCCGCTGGTCCCATACTTTCTGTTCCTGTTGTCCATTTAAGGATGAAATTAAGGAAACCGCAGTTGTTTGATATCTTTTTTCAAATTGTTAAAACTCCGGTGGCCCAGTGCTGGAAAATTGATTTTAAACAAGTTAATACCGGAGATGGAGGTATTTCGATGCCTTGTTCCGGGAAAAAATCCGGACTTTGTTTTGAGAAAAAGCGCTGTCTTTTTAAATTCTTTAATGAAGTATCCTTCTTCCTGATAAGAAAATCTTAAAATCCGCCGTTTTTTTTAAACTTGTCAAAATATGACCGTTATTATTCAAAAATGAATTACTTTTGGTGCCCCATATAAGGTGTATGGGAATGAAAATTTATTATTTAAAGCCTTAAATTTCTATTTAAAATGGCAGCTAAGATTAGATTGCAAAGACATGGGTCAAAGAAGAGGCCCTTCTACTTTATCGTAGTGGCAGATGCAAGAAGCCCTCGTGATGGTAAATTCATCCAGAAATTAGGTACGTACAATCCGTTGACCATTCCTGCTACCATTGAGCTGGATCGTCAAAAAGCATTGGAATGGCTGAATAAAGGAGCTACTCCTACAGACACCGTGCGTCGTATCTTAAGTTTTAAAGGTGTATTATACCTGAAACACTTATTACGTGGTGTAAAACTGGGACTGTTTGATGAAGCTGCTGCGATGCAGAAATTCACCGCCTGGAGTGCAGAGCATGACGAGCAAATTAAAAAACGTACTGCAAAAGCGATTGAGGAAAGAAAAGCTAAACGCAGAGTAGCCAGTGCTGCTCCGCGCAGAACCGCTGCTCCTGAGGCAAACGCTGAAGGCAACGGCGAATAATAGTAGAAAAAAGATTCTTAAAATAAAAAGCGGCCCAGAGCCGCTTTTTATTTATTCCATAACCGGATATCAGCAATGAAACAGGAGGAGTATATCAATATTGGAAAAGTTGCGGGGGTTTACGGTCTGAAGGGCGAAATCGTGCTGCAGCATGCACTGGGAAATACAGCATTTGAAGACCTGCGAAAAATATTTATAAAAGACCCGGGTGGAAGCTTTATGCCCTGGTTTGTTGAGAGCGTGCGGGTTAAAAGCGAAACGGAAGCTTACCTGAAACTTGAAGACATCCAAACACCTGAAGCCGCCTGGCCGTTGCTGCGGAAGGAGATCTGGTTCAGCAGCCCCGATTTTAAGCGCTATGCCAGCAAAGCGGCACCTATCAGTCTCCTGGGCTACACCGTAAAAGATGGTAAGCAGGTGCTGGGGGTGATACAGGAAGTGATAGAGCAGCCGCACCAGGTGCTTTGCCGCCTTACAGTGCGCGGCAGGGAAGTACTGATTCCCCTGCACGCGGAAAGTTTAAAAAAAGTAGACCATCAATATAAGAACATCACTGTAAAATTACCGGAGGGGTTGCTGGAAGTATACCTGGGAGCCGGATAAATGAATAGGAATAACCAGATATGAAAACAACCTGTAAGCTTATTGTATGGGCCCTGCTTTTGGTGTCCTGTAAAAACAAACTGTCTGAAGAACAAAAAGTTTTCCTGGATTTTGCAGCGCTCGAAGACCGGTATTCGGGTACGCAGCTTTATAATAACCTCTACCTGTGCGATTATACGATACCCAGGACCGCATTTGATGATAAGACCTTTTCTGTAAAGGAATGCGTTGAAAAATTAAGACAACAGATAAAGTTTATAAACGACCCGGAAGAGGGGGTGCTTTTCCCGGGATGGACTGAAACCGGGATGCAGGAAATACTTCCTTACCCTTCGGTTTTTTACCTGAACCGTTTGGGTGATACTGCTGTAGAGGTCAGTGGAAAAATATGGATACCCGAATCGGTTCATGCCTTTTCTTTTGACAGTACAGAAACGGGTAAAACCATTCATAAGGACAGTATGAAGATCACTTTGCTACATATGTCTAATAATGTGGCCACGTTACTGGTAGTGGACGAAACGCAGGTGCGGGATTACAACTATACCTATGATATGATCGATCAAAGTGCCCGGAAGCCGGAGGAAAAAAAGGCCGACTCTTTAAATCCGGGATATAATTACCTGTTTCCGGGTAGTGGTTACAAGGTTTGGCTCCAGGGGTATCTGAACCGGTGGCAATCCGGCAGTACTGTTCATTTTGACAACTCCCGGCTTGAGGTAAAAGGGACCAATAAGAACGGGGAACCTTTATTAATGACCAGCAAGGAGGAGGACTTCAGGCATTACCTGTGGTACCGGAATCATGATATGCCTTACAGTGAAATGGTAAGTGACTATTTTCTTGTCAGGAGTGCTTACCGGGAACGGGATAAAAATCCTGATCATTTTTTTAGCCCCATATATATTATGACCATCGCTGTTGCGGGGAAGCTGCAAAAGGTATCCGGGCTGATCCGTTCTTCAAAAGGTAAAACAGAAGCAATGGTATTGGGCCGGTTTCCGGTGCTGCCTGCCGGAGCGGGCAACGACTTTAAACTGCTGCAGGCGCCACCCGGGAAAATACCGGAGGTTAACACACAGAACGTATTGGATCATATCCGTGCCGGATCTTTTGAAGTGCGCAACAGGGATCGCTCTGAAAATGTATGTATTTATGTTTCCGTACGGGTTACGCAAAACCTGCTGGAGCAAAATAGTTTTTCACCATTCCGGAAAGCTATTTTTTATCCTTATATCCGGGGGGTATTGGGGGTTACCGCAAAAGGGGATACGATCGAAATAAAAGATACAGAAAATATCCGGGAACTGCTTGCTCCGGAATTATCCTCGTGGTATAATGAAAACATAGCGGCTGTAACAATACCCAAACCGGGTGTGGAAATTAAGACCTATATCTGTGTAGCCGATTTTTCATTGCTGCCTGCAGAAACCGTTACCTACAGCGCCGCCGCAATTCCGGCCGGGTTTAGCATCAGCAATGACCGCAAACTACTGACTGTTCCCAACAATGACAATTACCCCTTCAAAATAAACCTGTATAACGGTAATAAACAGGTACAGGATGTTTATATTAAGGAGGCATCGGACAGTTCCGGGAACGCCCTGGTATATAAAACGGAAACTCCTGTGGACAAAATCGAGTTGATCCGTTTTAATGGCGAACGTAAAAATCTTCCGGTGAACATATCCGTCACGCCTTCAAAACAAAACACCCGGCAAGGGTTCTGATCACAGGATTTTATCCTATTTAGCGGGCGCAATATCCGGAGCCAGTTTTGAATACCCTGTTTCATTGGGATGGAGACCATCTGTGAATAAGGATTCATCAATTTTCCCGGAGGCGAGCAGCAGCTTTTTTCCCGGGTCTGTAAAAAGGAATGCTCCCTGCCTGGCAACGGCATATAATTGTTTGTTGAGCAATGCAACCCTTGTTTCCAGGCCCCTTCTGGGGAAAATGCCTGCAAGCTTTATCCGGGCCTGCGGCTGCCGTTGCCGGATCTGCTGCAGCAAAAAGGCAATCCCCTTTACGATCGCTTCATCAGTATTGCCTCCGATATTGTTGGTGCCGATCATGACCACGATATTCTTTGCGGCAAATCCATCCAGCTCCCCGTGGTAAATCCGCCACAGTACATTTTCAATACGGTCCCACCCAAATCCCATGTTCCGGAAATTGCCCAGGTACTGGTTCCAGCTTTTTCCGCCTCTTGCTATATGCGCTTTGGGCTCACCGGCCCAGTAATGGGTAATGGAATTGCCGATAATGATATTCACCGGGGGCTGCTCCCGGTTGAGCCGGAGCTCCTGCGCATGCCGTTTTTTCCATTCGTATCCGCCTGCCTCGCGGCGCTGGCTTATGGGCTGTGTAGTGGTGGCGGAGCCTATTGGCATTTTCAACACAGGCCGCAATGCCTTTTCATAAGCATCGGCATAGGCCTGCATGCCAAGATCGTTGGGATGTACATAATCCACCGTACCATCCTCCGGAAACCGGATGGAGTCACGGGTAAGATAGTACAGTTCTTTAATGCCCTGTTTTTTAAGCGCATTGTAGGCTTTCCACTGGGTCTCGTTCAAACGTTTCCAGATGACGGCTCTTGTGGAATCGGTCTGGTCGTTATAATATCCGATATGGTCGGTAAGCAGGATCGGCTCCCGGTGCTTTTTCCGGATGGCAGTGACCCCATATACCACCCGGTTATATACTTCTTCCTGCGAAAGTGCCCCCATATTGGGAAGACAGTCAAATACGTAGGCGGCGGCATCCTCTTCATTGATCAGGTCCACCATTTCTTTTTCAAACGGACCGTTGCCCGAGAAGGCAAGGTTGATGACCGGGTAATCAAGCTTCCTCGATAAAATATTGGTCCAGCCCATCGCCGGCCGGGATGCGCAACCACCCTGGGCAATAGATGTGCCGTAAACGATGACCGGTTTTTCCTTCAGCACCGGAATAAATTCAAAATAAGCCTCCTCCGGAACCCCGATCTCCAGCCACGTTACACTGTTGTAAAGCGGCAGGTATAGCCGGTATTCAAACCCCTTTTTGTGATAGCGGCTGGGAAAGAGATTTTTATAGTTGTAAAGAATGGTATCGGCAAATACGTAGGTACCCGAAGCCCGCTTCCATTTTCCTTCTTCATCAATAGCGTACAGATCCACGCCGGATACGCCCGTGGCCGGCATATGGTTCATAGCAAAAGAGCCGTTTACATGGTACCGTATCGTTATTTCGGGTGCGTTGGAATAGAAATGGATGCTGAGGCCTGCCGCATTTTGCGAAAGGTTCCATACGGCGCTGCGTACCTGTTTTTCTGCTCTTCCCGGTAAACGGGTAAATGTCCGTCCTGTTTCCCCGGTCCATCCCTGGTTTTGAATTACGGGGTCTGGTTCTGTTAATGGGTTATACCATTTTGTTTGGGCAAGCGTTGCAGCGTAAAATAGTAAAGCAAGAACACATGTCGTTAATAAGCGCGCAATCATTTGTTGAGTTTTTAAATTAGCCCCGGAGGATATCTGAAAAGCATTTATCGTTATGGGCAATCATCCGGCATCTAAAATAATGCATTATGAGCAAACGCATTGAAATTGCGGCAGGCTGGTTGCTATAATTGATACATAAAAAGGCTGTTGTTTCCGGCCCCCCGGATAATTTCATTTCGTTACCCGTTGTTTCCTGCACATTGTTGACTTCATCGGCCGGGCTGCAGGAAAAAGTCTTTACGGCGCAGATCCGGCGGGGAAAACTAAAAGATGGCGTATCTTGTTACAGGTTTTTCACCCCCGGTCTAAAATAAACACTATGAAAAGAACAGAATTGATCGCACAGCATTTGATCGAAGTACATGAGGGAAATAACTGGACCAGTGTAGCCATTGCCGATACCATCAGTGATATTGGCTGGAGTGAGGCATTTGCCCCTGTGCCCTTTTCGCCCAATACCATTGCACTGCTGCTGGGTCATATTGCTTACTGGAACAGGATCGTGGCAGAGCGGGGAAGGGGAATCACTCCGGTGATTGCGGGGCATAACGGGTTTGAAGTTCCGGAAGCGGGCACCGGATCCTGGGAAAAATTAAAAGAAGTATTGTTCCGGTCTGCCCGGGAGCTGGCGGAAGTGATCCGGCAATTTGATGAAGCAAAACTGGAGATGCCTGTATTACCGGAACATTCCAGTGCCTACAAAAATTTTCAGGGGCAGGTAGAGCATGCGCATTACCACCTTGGGCAGATCGTAATGATCAAAAAATACCTCCGGTCCGCGGGGTAAAGATCCCGGTGGCCGCTATTGCTACCAGCGGCTTAACTTTGATGAAGTGACGGACCCGAAACCTTATATTGTTCATTTTGACCTGGACTCTTTTTTTGTGGCGGTAGAGATCCTGATGGATCCTTCGTTAAAAGGTAAGCCGGTGATCGTGGGCGGTTCAGCCAGCCGGGGCGTGGTATCCACCTGCAGTTATGAGGCCCGCAAATACGGGGTACATTCTGCAATGCCTATGCAGCGGGCCATGCGCCTTTGTCCCCATGCCGTAGTGCTGAGAGGCAATCATGAAAAATATGGATACTACTCAAAAGTGGTAACAGAGATCATTGCCGCTAAGGTGCCGCTGTATCAGAAAGCGTCGATCGACGAATTTTACTGTGATCTTACCGGCATGGACCGGTTCTTTGGAGTAAGCCAGTATACACGGCAGCTGCGGGAGTATATTATTAAAGAAACGAACCTGCCTATTTCCTGCGGATTGTCATCGGCAAAATTTATCAGCAAAATGGCCACCAATGAGGCCAAGCCCAATGGGTTCCTGGAAATTCCTCATGGAAGAGAAAAGGAATTCCTTTGGCCATTGGGGGTTGAGAAGATCAATGGGGTGGGCAAACAAACAGAGCAGCGGCTGCGGAAAATGGGGCTGCATACGATCAAAGATATCGCCCTTACGCCCCGGGACCTGCTCATTGGCCGGCTGGGAAAATGGGGGGAGGAGCTGTGGCAGAAATCCCAGGGCATCGGAAGCCGGGAAGTGGAAGGCCGCTGGGATCAGAAAAGCATGAGCCATGAGACCACTTTTCATGAAAACCAGACCGACGTGGAGTTCCTGTATAAAAAATTAATAGCGCTTACGGAGCGTAATGCATACGACCTGCGGCAGGACCATAAATTAACCGGCTGTATAACCGTAAAGATCCGCTACAGCGATTTTGAAACCACCAGCAGGCAGGAATCCATTGCTTATACAGCCCTGGATGATGAACTGATCGGGAAAGCAAAAGCTATTTTTAACAGGTTTTATCAAAGCGGACGCCCGGTGCGGCTGATAGGGGTGCGTTTTAGCCAGCTTGCGGATGACGGTATGCAGATGAACCTCTTTAACCGGCAGGACGATAAGCTGAACCTTTATAAGGCTGTGGATGCCATTAAGAACCGTTTTGGGAAGGATGCTGTATCCAGGGCCGTTACCAGCAAACCGCAGGCAAAGAATAAAAAATGATTTTCTTGCTCTGATCTTTCTCCTTTTAACAGCTTTACCCTATATTTGCGCCCGGCAGGTCTCATACGGCCAGCTCCTACTGAACCTCCCCAGGGTCGGAAGACAGCAAGGATAGGTGGTTGTAGCGGCGCGATGTGAGTAGCCTGCCTTTTTTTTCTCCCTCTAATTTTCCTAATTTTACCACTGGTGTTCCGATCTGATTTCAATCTGCACATTGAAATCGATGATCTTTCAGATAAAAATGTATTTATTTTTAATATAAAACCAGTTTGTAATGAAATTTTTTATTGATACTGCCAATCTTGACCAGATCAAAGAAGCCAACGAACTCGGGATCCTGGATGGGGTAACGACCAATCCGTCCCTGATGGCAAAAGAAGGGATCAAAGGGCATGATGCCATCATGAAACATTATAAGGATATCTGTGAAATGGTAGATGGTGATATTAGCGCCGAAGTCGTAAGTACCGATTTTAAAGATATTGTAGAGGAAGGCAAAAAACTGGCCGCCATTCACCCGAACATCGTGGTAAAAGTACCCATGATCAAGGATGGTGTAAAGGCGATCAAGTGGTTTACCGATAATGGTATCAAAACGAACTGCACGCTGGTATTCAATGCCGGGCAGGCCATTTTATGCGCCAAGGCCGGTGCAAAATATGTGTCTCCGTTTGTGGGCCGTATCGACGATACCGGCTGGGATGGCGTTCAACTGGTAGAGCAGATCGTTCATATTTATGGTGTTCAGGGCTTTAAAACCCAGGTATTAGCAGCATCCATGCGCAGCCCCAATCATATCATCCGCTGTGCAGAGGCAGGCGCCCATGTGGTAACCAGTCCGCTGGAATCGATCCTGGGCTTGCTGAAGCACCCGCTTACCGATGTTGGATTGGCGAAATTTTTAGAAGATGCAAAGAAGCTTCAATAAATTCGCTGAAAATAACAATCACCGTTGAATACAGCTTCCTTTATTGCTCACCGGATCGCCTTTAATAGACAGCGCTCTTTTTCAAGGTTCATTATCAGGCTTTCTGTTGTGGCTACAGCCATCAGTGTGGCGGTAATGATCATTACACTGGCTTTTGCCAATGGCTTCCAGCAAAAGGTGAGCGAAAAGGTATTTAGCTTCTGGGGACATATCCGTATCCAGGAAATGGCGCCTTATCAGTATGTGGTATCTGAGGAGGTCCCCATTACCGCCAATCCGGCACTGGTAGCACAGATAAAAAAGAACCCGGAGGTAACAACCGTACAACCCTTTGCCACCCGCTATGCGATCGTGAAAACAAAGGACGATCTTGAGGGGGTACTGGTAAAGGGGGTAGACAGTACCTATAATTTTTCCAACCTGCAATCCTTTATGCAGCGCGGGCGCGCCCCCCGGTTTAATGATTCAACCTATAGCCGGGAGATCATGATCTCGGAATATACCGCCGGCCAGATGAAACTGGATACCGGCAGCCGGGTGCTGATCTATTTTATACGCCCGGATAATTCCTTACGTCCGGATCGTCTCACCATAACGGGTATTTACAAAACGGGTATCGAGGAGTATGATAAAACCTTTGCCATCGGCGATATCAAACTCATACGCCGGCTGAATGACTGGGAGCCGGACCAGATCGGGGGCTATGAGCTTTTTTTGAAGAACTATAAACATATTGGCGCGGTCTCTGATCAGTTAACCGCCTTGCCGCAAATGCCGGAAGAATGGGACGCTCAGGATATCAAAAACTTTGCCCCTAATATTTTTGACTGGCTCAATATGCAGGATGTAACGCGGAACCTGCTGATCGTGATCATGATCATTGTGGCCGTCATCAACCTGATCACCTGCCTGATCATCCTGGTGCTGGAGCGGATGCGTATGATTGGCGTGCTAAAAGCGGTGGGTGCTACGGACTGGACTGTTCAGAAGATCTTCCTGCGTCACAGTTTACTGATCACCGTCACCGGCATTGTGGCCGGCACAGCCGGCGCACTGGGCTTGCTGTACCTGCAGGTAAAGACGGGTTTTATCAAGCTGGATGAAAGCGCTTATTATCTTAGCCAGGCAGCGGTTAAAATTTCCTCATGGGAGGTTCTGGCCATTTGCGCAGGCACTTTCCTTGTATGTTTGCTGGTACTGATGATCCCCACCTATATTGTGAAAAAAGTACAGGTGGTAAAAGCCATTCATTTCCGGTAGAAGGATGTTTTAAGTTCCAGGTTTCAGGTCAGGTCCGTTTTTATACTTCATGAGCCGGGGGCCCGGTTTAGGGCAAAGCATCTCCCTTCTCCCTAACCACGGGCGGAGATAAGGGGTCCAGGTTTCAAGGTTAAATCGCGTTGAACGTGGTTGTACATTGTTGAATATTGTTTAAAGGGCATAGACAACTCCTATGTTTGTTTAAAGTTTCACGTTACATCCGCGTGGGGCCCCTTCAGAGATCACAGGAGGGCTCCTGGTTCAACCTGGCGGAACATTGTTTAATAATAAGCCGGCATCAAAATTATTTCTTTTCTCGGTCAGTGAGGACACTGACCGTGGCGTGGGCCGTGGTTTGTGTCCTCACAAACCACTAGTAATTACGCATTTTAATAAAATTGATTCCGGTTCATTATAAAGGGTGCTGATAACTGACGACTGATAACTGCCCCGAACTTTCGGAGGCTGATGACTGATACCTGACAACTGATAGCTGATTACTACTTCAGATACGATAACAAAATCCCCGTGGCCACCGCAGCATTCAATGATTCCGCAGCACCGATCCGCTCAATAGTAATCTTATGGGTAAGACGGGCCGCCACATCGGGGCGGATCCCTTTTGATTCATTACCGATGACCAGGATCCCCCTTGCTGCGTCCTGTCGTTTTTGGAGGGGTGTTCCATTGAGCAGGGCTCCGTAAACCGGAATATTATTTTGATGCGCCAGCCAGCCGGGCAGATCTGTATACGTGACCGGTATGCGGAACAGGCTGCCCATGGTAGCCTGCACTACCTTACTGTTGTATACATCGGTACAGTCCCTGCTGCAGATGATCCCCGGCACCCCAAACCAGTCTGCAGTGCGGATAATGGTACCCATATTTCCCGGGTCCTGTATCCCGTCAAGCATCAGTACCAGCGTGCCGGCATCATACCAACCGGTGTTTTCACTGTCTTTTTTTGCAATAAGTGCTACTGTTTCGTTTGGCGTTTTGAGCTGGGAGATCTTTTCCAGCTCGAATCCCTCAACCGGAATCATTTCCACCCCGGGATGCAATGGCTGCTGCCGGAGAACCCATTCTTCCAGTCCCCAGATTTTTTTAACAGTTATGCCCGGGGTATTGAGGGCCTCATCCACTATTTTTGGCCCCTCTGCCAGGTAGCAGCCTTCTGCATCCCTGAATTTTTTTTGGAACAAACTTTGAATATATTTGACTTCAGATTTACTAAGCATTTTCGATCAATTAGAAATTTAAACCATACGGTCCTGATAAGAACATTCAAAAATACATTTCTTCCTTTAGCCACCGTTTTTACGATGCTATTTTTATCCTCCTGTAGCATTTTTACAGTGGTAAAAAAACACCCGGCAGGGGTCCCCTTTGTTTTTGAGACCCGCATAAAGGTAGAAGATGCGGTGAGTAAAGAAGAAAAAAGCAGGCTGGAAGCAGGGCTCAATGAGCAGTTGGATGACAGCATCCGGTCGCGGAGGGTGGATAAAGTGTTGTGGGCTGTAATAAAAGACCCGCCAAAGCTGGATACGAGCCAGATCAGCAAGTCGATCCAGAGCATGCATTATTACCTGAATGCGCAGGGCTATTTCCAGGACTCCATCGGCTATCTTACCAGTGTAAAAAAGGTAGAAGACCAGCTGCGGGGGACCATTCAGTTTTATGTATGGCCCCGGCAGGCCACCAAAATAGATTCGCTTGCATATGTGCTCCAGAACGACAGCCTCCAAAAGGTAACGGATGAAAATCTTGAGAATGCGTTTGTCAAAAAAGGAGCCCTTTTCGCTCAGGCGCCCATATCGGCCGAAATGGACCGGCTGGTAGAGCTGTATCGCAACAACGGGTACCTCCGGTTTTCACGGGGATTGCTGTTTGGCCTCTGGGATACCCTGGATGTTTCGCTGCTGGAGCCTACGCTGGACCCCCTGGAGCAGGCAGCGCAGCTGGAACGCCTGAAGAACAGGCGGTTGAACCCGACCGCGGATCTTGAGATCCGCACAAGACCCATCGAGGACAGCGCTGCCATCCGCAAATATTATGTAGGCAATTTTGTGGTATATCCTAACAGCAGCGATACTTCGGGCAGCAACCGCAAAGAGACCCTGCTCAATAATATTACGGTGGTCCAGACCCGGAATACTTTTAAGCCCAAGATATTTCCCCAGAATATCTATCTGAAAAAAGGAGATCCTTATGATCAGCGCCGCTATATCCGTACCCTCAACCGGTTTAACAATATCGGCTCATGGCGTATGGTAGATATCGCGCAGCTGCCGCGGGATAACCAGGATACCGTGGATTTTGCCATTCGCCTGCTGCCTGCCAAAAAGTATAACTTTACCACCAATGTAGAAGGCAGCTTTAGCCAGAGCGTGCTTTCAGGGAATTTTGTCGGATTGGGCTTCAGCCTGGGGTTGCAGAACCGGAATTTTGCCAGGGCTGCTAACCTCATGAGCACAAATGTGAATTACCTGATAGAGCTGGGGCAGCTAACAGCGGGAGATATTATTCAGACACAGCAGTTCAGCGCCACCAATACTATCTCCTATCCCCGGTTCATTTTTCCGGGGATGCAGGGATTTAAAAATAATTTTCGCGGGAATTTCCGGTCCCTGTTTACCCTGAGCGCAGCCAGTACAGAACGGCGTTATCTTTTTAATCTTACCTCCCTCAGCAGTGCCTGGGGTTATGAGTTTGGCTGGCGGGGCAGGGATTACAGCAGTAACAACCGCACGTTTAACCTTTCGATTAAGATCCCCAATATTGAGTATTCGTACCTGATCCGGCGGGATAGCCTGGACCGGATGATCGCAAGGAACCCCTCGATAAAGAATTTGTTCTCCGATGGGCTGATCACCTCGTCGATCATGAAGTTCATCATGCCCTGGGGCAATATCGCCGGCCACAGCACCAACGTGATCCGGGCAAATTTTGAAGAGTCGGGCCTGCTGACCGGTATGATCCGCAACAGTTTCCTGGATCAGCATCTGTACCGCTTTGTAAAACTGGATGTGGAATATGCAAAACTGTATCAATGGGCAAAAACGGCATTGGTGCTGCGGGGGTTTGCAGGGGCCGGTTATGAGCTGGAATCAACGGCGAACCCGGAAAAGAGAGCCCAGATGCCCTTCTTTAAACAATATTACAGCGGCGGCCCCAACAGTATGCGGGCCTGGCAGCTGCGCCGGCTTGGGCCTGGTTCTACCATTAAAAGCTTTGAAGGGGAGTACAGTTTCCCGGACCGTTTTGGGGATATGCAGCTCGAGGCCAATATCGAATACCGGATGCCGCTTTTTAAAATGGGGGGGATTCCTATTAATGGCGCGGTATTTACGGATATCGGAAATGTCTGGCTGCTCAAGAAGGATGCCGGGTTGCCGGATGAGATCTTTAAGCTGGGCCGGCTGGGAACGGACCTTGCCGTGGGGTCCGGCGCCGGCGTTCGGGTGGATCTTGGGTTCTTCGTGATCCGGCTGGATTATGCATATAAGGTAAAAGATCCGAGTCCTGCCCCGGAAAGTCTTTCTTACCGGAACAGGTTTTTCGCCTACCCGTTTATTAAGGGAAGCCAGCTGCAGATCGGCATCGGGTACCCGTTTATTTTTTAGCTGTCAGCTGTCAGTCATCAGTTTTTAGCTATTGGTCTTCAGCCCCAGGCGCTCAGCATAACAATCGACAGAACGTGAAGGCATGCACAGGGATCCAACGTGGAACTTTAAACCTGGAATCCTATTCCCCCTTTATGGCAGCAGTAAAATCTTCTATGGAGCGCGCGTCTTCCACCAAAAAATCGCCGATGCGGGTGCGGCGTAAGCTGCTGAGATAAGCGCCACAGCCCAGCGCCTGTCCAAAGTCATGGGCAAGGCTCCGGATATAGGTTCCCGTGGAGCAAACAACCCTGAAGGAGACCAGGGGCAGGTGGGTTGCATCTATTTCAAAGGAGGAGATCGTAACCGGCCGGGGATCCAGTTTTACATCGATACCTTTCCGGGCCAGCTCATATACCCGTTTGCCATCTTTTTTGATGGCCGAATGCGCCGGCGGAACCTGCAGGATGTCGCCCACAAATTTTTTTGTGGCGGCTTCCATATCAAAAATGGTAAGATGCTCATAAGGTTTAAAGTCTGCAGGCTCGCTTTCCAGGTCGTAGGTAGGTGTAACGGCCCCGATAGTGAAAGTGCCGGTATATTCTTTTTCCTTTGCCATATAGGCATTGATCTGCTTGGTAAACTTTCCGGTACAGATGATCAACAGACCGGTGGCCAGCGGATCCAGGGTGCCGGCATGCCCTACTTTTTTGATGCGGACCAGGTTGCGCACCTTTCGTACCGCATCAAAGGAGGTCCACTCAAGTGGTTTGTCGATCAGTAATACCGCTCCTTCAGCAAAGTCAATATTTTTTAAATCTTCCTTTTTCATCTGCCGCGAAAATAATATGAATTTGAAATTTATGGCATAAGTTGTTTAAACTTTCCGGGTTGATAGCGTTTTCCCGCAGACCAGCGGGGATCAGGCGTTCCATAAATAATTTGGCAAAGATCTGCACAGGCCCGTGGTAACAAAAACCCGGCCCCGGGCAGGTACAAACGGCGCCGATGCCCTATGCTGTAAAATCCCGGGGCTATTGATCCGGAGTGGGGTAAACCCGGTCAGAGATCGGAATAGGAAGTGGCCTTCAGGAAGCTGATATCAATACGGGAAACATTATCCTTATAAGCTTCCATAGCGTTTAATTTTTTCCAGGCAGGGTCGCTGCCAAAGTTCTTCCAGTTCTGGTTCCGGGCCTCCATACTTGCATGGGTGGTCATATACATCAGGTTGGGCATTCGTGATCCGGCCAGTACTTCGCCATAAAAAACAGCGTTAAATCCCAGCTGCTTAAAAATACCGATCTCATCGCCGTCGTTAAACATGGCTACTTTGTTGCGAAACCGCTTTCCGGAACTGCTTTCGTAACTGCGCAATTCATATACCCGTTGTGCTTTATCGCCTTCCAGCCGGGGAACCTCCAGCAGGGGCGCTTTTGAAAACGACTTGAGCAGGATGGTTTCTATACGGTTGTAGATACCGGCCTTGTTGGGGCTGTTCTGTTCGTCTGCTGCCGCTTGCAGATAAGTACGGTCCTTTTGCAGCTGGTCGCTGAGTTGGGGCCATCGCTGCAGCTCGCGGAAGGGGATGATTACGTATATTTTTTTATCGGTTGCCGTATCGTTGGCCAGTGCTTTAAATACACCGATGCGCTGATACTTTAGCCGGTGCAATGCAGGCAGCAGTGCATTTTGCAGGTACCGGTCCAGCTGTTGTTCCTGCTCCGGGCTCGTATAATGAAAAACCTGCAGCTGGAAATATTCCCTTACTGTTTTGGAAGATTGTGCCGCAGGCCGGCCCGCGATCAGCAGGAGCAGAAAACTAAGGATAAACACCGGTTTCATTGGATGATATGCTATTATGTGGAGCGTAAAGTTAATGGATGTAACTGAAATAGAAGGAAGGCCGCTGCACAGGCGCAACATTTCAATGATCGGCAATGGGGATGATGCTGGTGGCCGCAGTATTGGGTGTTGCGGGCTATGGCTTGTTTTCTGTTTTATAGTCTCAGCATCGCTGCTTTGGATCTTGTGTTGCCGATGAGCCGGGATAACACGTACTATACAATAAACAAAGCTGTTGGCCGTACTGTCTAAAGCTTGAGGGGGTTTTGTAAATTTGCAGGCATGAATATGCTTTCAGATTTACAGGATACAATAGCTGCCATAGCCACGCCGCCCGGCATAGGGGCTATAGGAGTGATCCGGCTAAGCGGGGCAGATGCCATTGCTATTGCAGATAAGATCTTTAAAGGCCGGAAATTATCCGGCCAGCCTACCCATACGGTGCATTTTGGACATATCTTGTCACCCGGCAACGGGGCGATCGTTGATGAGGTAGTGGTTACATTATTTCGCGGACCTAAAAGTTATACCGGTGAGGATGTGGTAGAGATCAGCGGGCATGGTTCGCCTTTCATTCTGCAAAAGATCATGGAAGCTGCTACGGAAGCAGGTGCCCGGCCGGCAAAGGCCGGAGAATATACCCAGCGCGCTTTTTTAAACGGGAAAATGGACCTGGCCCAGGCAGAAGCGGTGGCTGACCTCATCGCGGCAGATAGCCAGGCTCAGCAACAGGCGGCCCTTCAGCAGTTGCGGGGCGGGTTTTCGGGTGATCTTGCCAGACTCCGCGACCAGCTGATCAACTTTGCGGCGTTGATAGAACTGGAGCTTGATTTCAGCGATGAGGATGTTGAATTTGCCGACCGGGAGCAATTCCGGGATCTCATCTCCCATCTCAAATCCCAAATCTCCGGTCTTTTAAACTCTTTCCGTCTTGGCAATGTGATTAAAAACGGGGTAAGCGTAGCCATTATCGGCAAACCCAACGCAGGAAAAAGCACCCTGCTCAATGTGTTATTGAATGAAGAGCGTGCTATTGTAAGCGAGATCGCCGGAACCACAAGAGATACGATTGAAGAAACACTCAATATTCAGGGTGTGCTGTTCCGTTTGATTGACACGGCAGGTATCCGGCAACATACTACGGACCGGATCGAGAGCATCGGCATCGAGCGCAGCCGGCAGAATGCGGAAAAAGCAAGCCTGATCCTGCACCTGGTAGATGTAACCGATCCGGATACTTCTGTGATCGAATGGCTGGAGCCGTTTGTGGATAAAACCATTACCGTATGGAACAAAACGGACCGGGAGGAAAGTCACTCATCAGCGATCAGCGATCAGCGATCAGCAATTGCCATCAGTGCTAAAAAGAATATCGGCATAGAAGCGCTGAAGCACCGGATGTACGAGTTGGTGATCGGGGATACCATTAAAACGGAAAACAGCATCGTAACCAATGCCCGGCATTACGATGCGCTGCTGAAAATGATGGATAGCCTCGAAGCCATTGATGCCGGTATGAGTGCCGGGTTAACCGGTGACCTGCTTTCTATTGACATACGTCGTGCGCTGCATTATCTCGGAGAGATCACAGGGCAGGTGGAAGTGGACCGGGATATATTGGGGACGATATTCGGTAAATTCTGTATCGGGAAATAACCGTAAGCACCCATTGAGCAGGTAACAAAAGAAAATTCCGGTCTGCAAAGAAAACATTGCCGGGGCTTTTATTCATTGGGGCCGGTATATTGGATTGTTCCCGTGTTGTTGAGATTTCACCATTAGGTAAGCAGGGATTTATAATAAGCCGGCATCAAAATTATTTCTTTTCACGGTCAGTGAGGACACTGACCGTGGCGTGGGCCGTGGTTTGTGTCCTCACAAACCACTAGTAATTACGCATTTTAATAGAATTGATTCCGGTTCATTATTAACCGTCCGCAGCTCTCAGAGGAACGATGGGTAAATGGCCGGGCTGCATTACCCCGGGGGGCGTTTTGCACCTTCCGTGCGAACACCGGTCTAAAACGCTTTACTGGGAAGCCCTGGACTGGTTCCGGTAAGTTTTGGGACTTATCTTGTATACCTTTTTAAAAGAGCGGGAGAAATAAAAAACAGTTGCGAACCCGGTTTGATCGGCAATATCATTAATGGTAAGATGGGTGGTGCATAATAATTCAGCTGCCCTCTTTAACCTTATCTCCAAATGGTACTGGTTGGGGGGCTGCCCAGTAACCTGTTTAAAGTCTTTCCGGAATTTGGAATAGCTGACCGCAAGTTGTTTTGCCAAAGCCGGCATGCTGACCGTTTCTTCAATGGCATCTAACAATATGAATTTTGCTTTTGAAATGTAGGCCAGTTCATCATCGCTGTTTTCTTTTCCAAAGAGGGTGCTGTTGTAAATGAGTGATAAAATAGAAAGGGCGGTTCCTGTAATTTGCATATGGTAACCGGGTAATCCATTCTGTATTTTAGTCAGCAGCTGCTGAAATGCAGCCAGCAGTTCCTCGTTAAGCCCGGTGTAGACCACCGGTTTTTTTTTGTTGAAAAATCCTGCTTTGAAGAGTTTTCGTGGATAATAGCCGTTAAAGCCCATCCAGTATTCTTCCCACCCGGTTTTATAAGACGGTTTGTAACGATGCCAGGCGCCGGGGAAGAGCAAAAAGCAGGCGCCGGCATCAATCGGGTATACCTGTTGGTCTGCTGTTTCAAAAACACCACGGCCTTTTGATATAAATACAATATAGTAGTCGTTTAGAATGCGTCCTTTATTCCATGTAAAATTGTGTGTGTCCGGGTGATCCTGGTTTATTGGATAAGACTGATTTCCCTCCGTTTTTGAGCAGCCCGCTGTTGTAATATAAAATCCCCACTTTTCCTCTGCATCAGTCCTGCTAAGGTATTTATGAAAATTCTGCATAGGATATAAGAATGAAATGTCAAAAAGTGCAAATTATAGATTATTTTGTATATCTGCAATTGCCACTCCCCATTATATATTTGTACCAGACGATCACTTGAAATAGACGAAGAACGAATTGTTTGTAACAGCAGGTAGCATCATATAGCGGGCTTGATCGCTCATTCAAAACGTTATCCTCCTGACAGAGGCTAATGATTGGTTAAAGCGCCGGTAAATATATTGAAAAGGCGTTGGAGGAGTGCGCCGGATCAGCCAGGAAAAAATAGTATGCAGCAGGATGAAGGTGAGAACAGCAGGTACATAGGGCCCGGGCTGTCTCAAGCGCCCTCTTTTGTTATGCTGCCCCGGAAGTACAGGTATCGGTATTAAAAAGGAGATGGATCCGTAGATGCGGAATCATTACCGGTCCGCTCAAAGCATAACCCTGCACTATAAGCAGGCTTTTGGGCGGTAGCGGTAAGAGAGCCGATCAATGAAGTATAGCGCCGTCGCTCATAGATGGGTAAGATCTGCTGTTCGTGCTTTTTAGAAAATGCAATAAATAAACGATATATATGAAATGTGAGCTTACTGAAAATGATGTGCTATATTACCAGGAGAATGGATTCCTTATCATCGAAGATTTTTTATCGGAAAGTGAACTTGCCGAATGGCGTACTGCTGTTACAGAGGCCATTGCTGAACGGAATGGTCTTAAGATTCCCGGACAACATGTTCTTGTAGGCATGGATGATGGTATTAATGAAGATGCGGAATACTTTTCGAAAGTATTTGATCAGTTGATCAATCTCTGGCAGACGAACCCGAAAGTGCGGAAACTCATGCTGGATGAACGTATCGGGAAGATGGCCGCAACCTTAGCCGGTGTGGACGGTATCAGGATCTGGCATGACCAGGCGCTTTTTAAGAAGCCCTGGGCCAATCCTACCTCATGGCATCTGGATACCCCGTTCTGGTCCTTCTCTGATCGAAAGGCATTATCCATTTGGGTAGCGCTGGATGATGCTACTGCGGAAAACGGTTGTCTGTACTTCATGCCCGGTTCTCATAAAGCAACAACATTTGAAAACAAGGGGATCGGAAAAAATATGGATGGTATTTTTGAAGTGTACCCGCAATTTAAAAGTAACAGACCGGTTGCCTCAAAAATAAAGGCAGGAAGCTGTTCTTTTCATAACGGGTTAACGATTCATGGTGCCGGAGCCAATATGACCAATGGTTACAGGCGGGCAATGACCTGCGCTTATATGCCCGAAGGCAATGTATTCAACGGGCAGCAAAATATCCTGTCTGAGGAATATTGCAGCGCATTAAAAGTAGGCGATCCGTTAAATAACAATGAGCAAAACCCTTTGATTTATCACTCAAAGTAACCGGTTTGGATATTCAGTTTTTATATCCCAGATGGGGCGCCGAAGCTATTCCCTGGCATAGCTTCCTCCATTCCGTAAAGGAGGAGGGGTTTGCCGGTATAGAATGGAATCCGGATGGAACGGGCGCAGACAACAACGCGGTTGTCCGGTTGCTTCAGGAAATGCAACTGGACTATGCTATTGTAACAACGGTGGCTGCTCCTTATACCGGTTTTGACGATTACCTGTTACAGCTGCGGCGGCACCTGGTACAACTAACCGATAAAGAAGTGTTCGCATTTAAGCCATTATTTATAAGTCTGCAAACGGGCCGGGAATTTTTTACGGAAGAGCAGGTTGTGATCTGCGATGAGCTGACCTGCGAGATCCGGGAACGGACGGGCATCAGCATCTATCATGAAACGCACAGGAACAAATGGACCTATGCGGTACACCTATTGCCCCCGGTTATCAAAAGGCGCAGGAATATTGCTTTTACATTAGATGTGTCCCATTGGTTTTGCGTTTCTGAAAGTTATTTATCGGATCAGCAGGAGGCTGTTCTTATGGCCATAGAACATGCCCATCATATTCATGCCCGCGTGGGGTATGACCAGGGCCCCCAGGTGGCGGATCCGGCATTGCCGGAATACGCCGAGGCATTAAATGAACATCTGAGGATCTGGGATCAATGGATTGAAATGCGGCGCAAAAAAGGGTACCGGACCAGTACCATTACCCCGGAATTTGGTCCGCCGCCTTATATGGCGGTTGCAGGAAGAGATCTTATTCCCCGGAATGAACAGTGGCGGCTGAATGTGTGGATGAAGAACCTGTTGTTGCAGCGGTATGGTGCGGAAACGGAACAAGCAGGGCCGGTGGTGACCGAAAAGGGTTGATATACGGTTCATTCGCTTTCCGGTAAAAGAACACTCCGGGGCGTAACATTCAAATGCGTTTTGCCCGGATAGAAAGTGTGTTACTATTTCTAATAAAAAAAAATGATTGTCATGGCTAATTGTTTTTCGTTTTTCTTTACCAGGCTGAAGAAGCCTTTTTTGCTGATTTTATTTTTTCTGGTGCAATTCAGTGTTTGGGGCCAAACGGTTGAGGTATCAGGCCTCGTTGTGGATAAAGAGGGAAATGGCTTGCAGGGTGCCAGCGTTTTTGAAAAGGGTAATGCTCAAAAAGGAGTAGTAACCGGGCAGGGAGGGCAATTTGCCATTGAGGTAAGTAAAAAACCGGTAGTACTGGTCTTTTCGTATACCGGGTATGCGGAGGCTGAAGAAACGATAAGTGCCGGGGAGGGCGCACCTGTTACAATTGTGTTGGAGAAAAAAGAAGGTAACCTTGAAGAGATCATTGTGATCGGTTATGGTACCGCCAAGCGCAAAGATTTTTCCGGGGCTGTAAGTTCTGTGCAGCTGGAGAACTCGCCCATTGCATTGCTTCCCAACTCTAACCCGCTGGAGGTACTAAAGGGGAATGTGCCGGGGCTGTCCATTGGTATTGCAAATTCTGCCGGCGACCAGCCATCAATGCTGATCCGGGGAGAGAACTCCATCAAGGGTGATAACAATCCCCTGATCGTATTGGACGGGGTTATCTTCCAGGGCAGTTTAAATGATATCAACCCTAATGATATTGCCGCTGTTGATGTGCTGAAAGACGCAGTATCTGCTTCCGTTTACGGATCCAGGTCTGCCAACGGAGTTATAGCTATTACCACAAAGCGGGGAAGAAGGGGAAAACCAACGATCAATTTGAATGCATCTTACGGCATGCAGCACTGGCTGAAACAACCGGTGATGATGTCCGGAGCTGAATGGATCCAGTCGGTGAATGACCGGAATAAGTATACAGCAGGCTCTATAGACTGGATGAAGCCGGGTGAGCTGGAAAACTATAACAAGGGCAAAGAAATAGACTGGCTGAAGGCAATAACCCGGCAGGGAACCATAGAAAACTACCAGGCATCTGTTTCCGGGGCTTCAGACAATGTTAATTACTACCTGTCCTCGTCCTATAACAATAATAAAGGCATCATTACCGGTGATGAGTTTAACCGGATCTCGGTTCTAAGTAAAGTAAATGCCAAAATAACGAAATGGCTGGAAATAGGGGTAGATGGCGCTTATAACAAACTGAATTATTCGGGTATTTCAGCAAATGTGTCTGCGGCACAATTGATGTCGCCCTATGGGGTGCTGTACAGGGACAGTTTAGGGCACCTGGAAAAATATCCTTATACCCAGTCGCTGATAAGCCCGCTATGGGGCGTACAGGACGGCACCACCGATAATTTGGATATCCGGCAAAATTTCCGGTTAAACAGTTATGCCGTGGTATCTATTCCCTGGGTAAAAGGGTTGAGCTACCGGCTCAACTACAGCGTAAACGCAGACAAGAACCGGTCCGGGGCTTTTAACTATGAAAGCTATTATGTGGCGGAAGGTGCCGGTTTGGACCGGTATAAGCCAACGGTGATCAACGGCTTCCTTGCCAATGCCAATGGAAATCAGAGAAACGAATCCATATTCAGTTATGTAGTTGATAATATCCTCAATTATAAAAATTCTTTTGGAAGCCATAATTTCGATGTGACGGCTGTTGCAACCCGCGACTTTCTAAGGAGTGAAAGTGTAAACGTGATTGGCTCGGATTTTTCCGCCAATGGCAATTCCCTGCTGGGAATATGGGGGCTGCATAAGGCAAAGGTGCAGCGAAATGACCTGGTGGTATCCCAGAGAGCCAATATCGGTTACCTGGCCCGGCTCAATTATAATTTTGCAGACCGGTACATGTTCAATGCTTCCATCAGGAGGGATGGCGCCTCCGTTTTTGGTGATGACATCAAATGGGGGAATTTTGCCGCTGTTGGAGTGGCCTGGCGCCTTTCAGCTGAAGACTTTATGAGCCATATTGCTTTCCTGGATGATCTTAAACTGAAACTCTCCTGGGGACAAAATGGTAACCAGGGTATTAAGCCCTATGGCACGCTGGCAACGGTCGTAAATGGCCCATCCGGGGGATTCCGCTATGAATTTTCCAATACTTCAAATATCCTGTACGGGCTGGCGCAGCAGGCACTGGGTAACAGTCAGCTGGGATGGGAAAAGACGGCCGCCTGGAATTTAGGGATCGAGTCTGCCTGGTTTCAAAGGCGGCTGCGTTTTGATCTGAACGTATATCAGTCAAAAACGACGGATCAGCTTTTTGTAAGAGAGATTCCGATCATGACCGGGTTCGGATCCATCAATGCCTCCATGGGCGAAGTGGATAATAAAGGGCTGGAGCTCTCTTTATCAACCGTGAACATTCAACATAAATCGTTTAACTGGTCTACTTCATTCAACTATTATTTAAACAGAAGTAAACTGGTACGGCTCTATGGCACCGATAACGACGGAGACGGGAAGGAGGATGATGATATTGCCAATGGCTTGTTCATCGGCAGATCACTGGGTGCCATTTATGGTTATGAGCAGATCGGGATCGTACAGGAAAGTGACCGGGATTATATCCAGTTAAACGGAGCGGCGCCCGGAGATCCTAAGTACAACGATATCGACGGTGTGCCGGGAATATCGGTAAACGACAGGAAGATCCTCGGGTATACAAAAGAAAATTTCAGCATGGGTATGGGTAATACCTTTACCTACAAGAACTTTGAGTTGTATGCATTTGTGGCGGGCATTTTCGGGGGAAATGATTTTTATCTTAAGCCCAATACGGCAGCATATCTTACAAGATCTAACCGGTTTAATGATAATGCAACTTATAAGCCCTATTGGACCAGTAGCAACCCAGGTACCACGTATCCGTCGGCTACCTATTCAGCAGATACACGGTTTTTAGGATTACAGGCCCGGAGCTTTGTACGGCTCCAGGATCTGACACTGTCTTATAATTTTCGCCAGCCCTGGGTACAGCAAATGCAAATTTCCAACCTGCGGGTATATTTTGCCGGTAAAAATCTTGCCGTTCTTACCAAATGGGAGGGCGGGGATCCGGAACTCGGAAATGCTGTAAGGGATAATACCATACCCGTTCCTGCAACTTATTCTTTTGGCGTTTCAGCTACATTTTAAAATATTAAATTTAATACCATGAAGTGGTTTTCAAATAATTTAACGGTTGTATTCGCGCTCTTTTTATTGGGTGCATGCAAATCTGATAAAGAATTTCTAAAAGAAAGACCTGAAACCTTTTATACCATTGACAATGCATTTTCCAGCTCTGCGCAGGTAGACCAGGTGCTGATCTCTATTTATTCGAACATCCGGGAGGCCTGGACAAACCCGGCCGAACAGGCCTGGATGTTTGTGTTCAAAGGCAACGGCACCGATATGTTTGATATCGCCAGCATCAGAAGGGGGGCTACATTTAATAATTACGGGAACATAAACCCGGACAATGGCATCTTCTACAGTGTGTATAGTTTTTGGTACGATATGATCAGCAAAGCCAACCTGGCTATTTATGCTACGGATCTACCCCAGGTACAATGGTCGTCCGACCAGGATAAAAAATATGCCCTGGCCCAGGCCCGCTTTTTCCGGGCATTTGCTTACCGAAATCTTGGAGAATTGTTTGGAGGCGTTCCCATTGTAACGGCGATTACGCAAACACCGGTATTTAATTTTAAACGGTCTACCAGGGGCGAAACCTACAACTTTGCCATTTCGGAGCTGGAGGCCATCCTGAATGACCTTCCGGTAACAACAGCGGTAGGAGGAAGGATTGTTAAAGGGGCGGCCCAGCATAATCTTGCCGAGCTTTACCTGGCAAAAGGCACACAGCTGGATGCAGACGGGAACAGTTCCGGTGCTAAAGAAGCCTATGGGAAATCGATACAATATGCCAATGACGTTATTGATGGCGGCACCTATTCTTTAATGACGGCCAGGTATGGGACACGCGCCGGCGAAGCCTCTATTTCGTTTCCGGTATACAAAGGAGGTACTTTTTCCGCTGCCGCCATTGTGGATACCCTGCAGCAGGCTACCAATGTTTACTGGGACCTCTTCCAGGAGGGCAATGTAAATTACCAGAATGGAAATAAAGAATGCATCTGGGCTGTGCAGATCGATTATGCAGCATACCGGGCAGAGGACGGAGAATCGAAACTTGGCTATTCAAGAGCCTACTCACCCGTATTCAGGGACGGCGTAAAAGATCATTTAACCGGCACACTTGAAGATGTGGGCGGCCGGGGTATTGCCGATATTATACCCACCTTTTATGCCCGTGACCAGGTCTTTGATGCGAAATGGGGTGCGGATATGCGGAACAGCGATGCCGTTTTCCGGCGCCGGTTCAAAGGGAATGTGGCTACATCTCCCTACTTTAAAAAGGACGTTCCCTGGAGTGTTATTTATAACGGGGGGGCGGATAATACCACCAATATGAACAACAGCAGTTTGTGTTACCCCGTGTCTTGTAAGGTAGCTACCGATAAGTATGCCGGGCTTGCAGATGGCGAAAACAGGAGCAACCTGTTTCGGGATGAATACGTGATCCGGCTTTCCGAAACGATCCTTTTAAGAGCGGAGGCAAAGCAGCGCAACGGGGATAAAGCCGGTGCGGCAGCCGATATCAACCTGCTCCGGGCAAGGGCGCAATGTGGCTACCAGGTTACCGCGGCAGACATGGATGATCATTTTGACCTGATACTGGATGAACGGGCCCGGGAATTGTTGTACGAAGAATGCCGTTGGAATACATTGCTGAGAATGGGCAAGACCATCGCAGTTGACCGGATCAGGAAATATGCATACTGGCCGGAGGCGAAAGCTACACTCACCTTTAACTATAACCTGTGGCCGATTCCTCAAAAAGTGATCGAAACGAATAAGGACGCGGTGATCGAACAAAACCCGGATTGGATCAATAAATAACAGCATTCACAATATGAAGATTTGGATCAAAAGTCTGCTGGCGCTTTTATACCTGGGGGTACTGCCGGCAAACGGGCAGATAGCTCCCTATAACCTGCAGACCAGCGCGCAGATTTCGCTGAATCAGCTCAGCCGGCATTTTACGGCTCCTCCGCCCGAAGCAAGGCTGCGCTGTTACTGGTGGTGGCTCAATAGTATGGCTACCAAAGCCTCCATTACAAGGGACCTGGAGGAAATGAAGCAAAAAGGTTATGGAGGCGCTTCGTTGGTGGACGCAGGCAGTTCTGCTTATAATGTAGCGCTCAAAACGGCTGCCGGCCCGGTATTTATGAGCCCGGAATGGATGGAGCTGTACCGGCACGCTGTAAAAGAAGCGGACCGCCTGGGCATAGAGCTGAGTGTGAACATCCAGAGCGGCTGGAATCCCGGCGGGCCTTTTGTGACGCCCGAATATGCAATGAAAAGACTGGTTACGGCCGATACGGTGATCAGCGGCGGCAGAAAGATCGTTATGTTGCTGCCCAAACCACCGGAAAAGCTGATGTACCGCGATGTGCTGGTACAGGCGGTTCGTAAGCCCTCGGGCCGGATCCTCTTAAGGGATACGGCTATTGCCGATTGGTCGTTAAAAACATTTAACCGGTCCATGGGCGGCAGTGGTATTTACCCGCTGTATAAGTTCCGCTCCGGTTTTGATACCCTGTCCGGAACAACGCCCCTGCAGCAGCATAACATCATTGACCTGACCAGCCGCTTTGATGGGCGCCAGCTTAAATGGGAGGCACCGCCCGGCGAATGGATCATCATTCGCTATGGCTGGACAAATACCGGTGTGGTAACCTCCACAACCAGTGATGGCTGGAACGGGTTATCGCTGGATCACCTCAGCCCTGCTGCCTTTAACCTGTTCAACCGCTCGGTGATCACACCGCTGATCACTGCAGCAAAAGAAGCGGGGAACAGCGTACGGTACCTTCAGACGGATAGCTGGGAAATGGGAGTCGTTAACTGGACGCAGGATTTTCCAAAAGAATTCCGTGCCCGGCGGGGGTATGATATCCTCCGGTTCATGCCTGTACTGGCCGGGTACCTGGTAGAGAGCCAGGAGCAGACCAACCGGTTTTTATATGATTTCAGGAAAACCGTGGGGGATTGTATCCTTGATAATCATTACCGGCTATTTTACAATACCGCGCATCAGGGCGGGATGGGCATCCACCCGGAATCAGGCGGGCCGCATTCCGCACCCATCGATGCCTTGCAGGTAATGGGCATCAATGACTTTCCGCAGGGCGAGTTTTGGGCAATGGCCAATACACACCGGGTTTCAGACGCAGCGCGGCTGGCTGTAAAGCAGAGTGCCTGTGTAGCGCATACCAACGGAAAACGGTTTGTAGGGGCAGAAGGGCCTACCAGCATCGGGCCGCAATGGGAACGCTCGCCCCGGGATCTGAAAAGCAATATCGACCGCATTTTCTGTTCCGGCGTAAACCGTATTGTGTGGCACACCTTTACATCGTCTCCAAAAGAATTTGGCCTTCCGGGAAACGAGTATTTTGCGGGAACCCATATGAATCCTAACGTAACCTGGTGGAATGATGCCGCTGCTTTTACCGGCTACCTGAACCGGGCAAGTTACCTGCTGCAGCAAGGGCTGTTTACGGCAGATGTATTATATTACTATGGGGATGACGTGCCCAACTTTGTCTTTTTGAAAGAGGAATTCCCGCAGCTGCATTTTGGGTACGATTGGGATAAATGTTCCCGCGATGTGGTTTTAAAACGCCTCTCCGTTAAGAATGGGCGCATTGTGCTGCCGGATGGTATGCAGTACCGGTTGCTGGCATTGCCCTCCGAAAAGGCGATCAGCCTGGATGTGCTGAAAAAAATAGAAGCGTTGGTAAAGGAGGGTATGACGGTCTGGGGACCGCGTCCCGCCATGGCTACAGGTCTTACCGGTTATCCCGGCAGCGACGGAGCGCTGCGGGCTATCGCAGACCGGCTGTGGGGTAAGATCGATGGAACTGCTGTTACCGAAAACCGGTACGGAAAAGGAACCGTTATCTGGGGAAAGGATATCAATGCAGTGCTGAAGTCAATGGAGGTAATGCCGGATCTTAGTTTTACAAGCGCCAGCCCGCAAACGGCCATCGATTATATACACCGCAATTCTGATGAGGCGGATATCTATTTTTTATCCAACCGGTTTGAGTACCGTGCCTATAATGATTTTGAATACCGGTACCTGCCCGAAGTTCCGGACCGGTATGAGCAGATACAAGCCAGCTTCCGCATTTCAGGCCGGCAGCCCCAGTTATGGGATGCCCTGTCCGGTACCATTACGGATATCGTGTATTACCGGGAGGAAAACGGAAGAACCATCATTCCGCTGCATTTTGAGCCGGGAGGTTCCAAGTTTATCGTGTTTAAAAAAGAGAACGCAGGGGCTCCGCATATTACCGGTGTTCAAAGGGACGGCGCTGTACGATCGGTATCGCATGCCGGGGCCGTTCCGGATTTTGAACCGATAGCGTTTAACCAACAGGATGGAACCGTTAATGCGGTTGTATATGAAAAGGGGCACTATACAATGGACTGGTCCGATGGAAGAACAACCACACTGAACGCAACAGAAGGAATAACGGAAAAGCCCCTGGCCGGTAGCTGGCAGTTGAAGCTGGATGCGCGCTGGGGTGGAGGAAAGGTATACCAGCTGAATGCACTGAAGTCCTGGACGGCATTTGAAGATCCGGACCTGAAATACTACTCGGGAAAAGGAGTGTACACTACCCGGTTCCGGATTACGGAAGAGGAGCGGAAGGGCAGGCGTATTTTGCTGGACCTGGGCAATGTGCAGGACCTGGCGGAGATTAAGGTAAATGGGGTCAACCCTGTTATAAAATGGTGTTTCCCTTATCGTATCGATATTACCGAAGCCATAAAGCCAGGGATAAACACGCTTTCGGTAGGAGTAGTGAATCTCTGGGCCAACCGGCTGATCGGCGACCGGAAACTCCCTGCCGGAAAAAGACTTACAAAAACAAACGTAATTAAATTCGAAACGGATGAAGCAGAAAAACTGCTGCGCATATCGGGTTTATTAGGACCTGCTCAATTATTGTTCGTTCCGGAACTGCCGGTGAAAACGCAATAACGCAGTCGCTTATATAAGCCCCCGGTTAGGCCGGGGCCGGCTGAAAAAACTCCTGTACCATCAGTAAAGAAAAGGGCAGGAGTTTTTTCGGCCTTATTAATGAAAAGCAGGGAGCCCGGGCGACGCGCTTTTGAGCGGTCCATGGCCCTGTTTCCGGAGGGGTTCAGTCTCCTCCGGTGTATTTCGTTTTGGTTAAGGGGTCGTTAAATAGAACTTCATTTCTTATTTTCTACGAATTATTCGTAATTTTATGAAAAAGTCGAAATGAAGAGACTGTCGTTCCTGGTAAATCTTCTGTTGTTGAGTGCCATAGGATATGCGCAAAACAGGGATAGTTTAACGGCTGCTGTATTATTGCATCAGCTTGACCGTATGCACCAGACCATCCGGAATATCTCCTACCATGTACAGCATACCTGGCATGATGCCTCGGTAAAAGATTCTGTACAGGTTTGGGAGGGAGATGTTGGTTTAGTACCGGATAGCAGGGATACGATCTTTGGAAACAGGTTTCATATCAAAAACACCGGGAATTTTGGAAGTATTGACAGTTACTATGATGGAAAATTGTATATAGAAGCGAATCACCGCGATCGTTCCCTGCTCCGGGTAGATCCCTGTATTTTTCCCAATGACTTCAGTAATCCGGCTAAAAGCCGGTCGGTGTTGCGATTGGTGCAATCGCTTATTTTCAGAAAGGACCTGTCAGAATATCTTTTATCCCGATATCCCTATGGCAGGCATCCGCAATTGTCGTTGAGAAGAGGGAGCGGCCGGTATATGATAACCATCGCCTATCCGCCAAATGACTATGGCGCTTCTACGACCTTTACGTTGGGGGTGGAAGAAAAGCCGATGCGGGTAGTAGAGGTACAGCAGGTTGTGCTTTTTAACGGAACCCGGCAAACGCAGACCTGGAAGGTTTCAAAGATCCGGGAAAACAGGAATGATCATGTTGTTCCTGATGTTTCAGCCGCTGTATTTGCGGGCTACAGGGTGTCAGCACCGCAACCACGTAAAAATGAAAAGTATACGTATCCATTGCTATCAAAAGCGGCCCCCGGGTTTCGCGTTGAGCCAATAGAAGGCGGGGCTGCAATATCATTGATCGCGCTAAGAGGAAAATATGTATTGCTGGACTTTTGGGAAACCTGGTGTGGGTATTGCATAATGGCGTTTCCTAAAATAAAATTGCTGTATGAAAAATACCACCGGTCCGGGCTGGAAGTTATCGGCATTACTACAGAAAATGAAGACCTGGTAAGTAAACTGATCACGGCCAACCGGCTGCCCTATCTCCATGTAAAGGGAGATACGGCGCTTCTTAAAGATTACCTGGTTGCTGCGCGCCCTCATTATGTATTGGTAGGACCGGATGGAAATGTGGCGGCGGGAACTGACCTGGAGGGCATAGAGAAAATATTACAGGAACGTATGAACCAATAGATCCATAGTGCTTTTAAACATTTAAACGATGATTGCATTCAATATCTTTGATTTAATAAAACCAGGCCCGGTGTTTCGGGTTAACGTAGTTCGTATAAGGTTTATAGGCATATGCTTATTACTGGCTTGCAGCCATGTATTATGGGCGCAGCAACATGCACCCGCCACGCTGGAGCTCATGCTTGGCAAATTGGGGAGCGCCCGGAGTATACAGTACGATGAGATCTCGGAGGATAAAAGTATGTTTAATGATGACACCATAAGGCTACAGGATGCAAAAAGAATCTTTTTTGATAGTTCCGGGAATGTCAGCGAAGCAGATATTGTCACCCAATCGGATACGCATCAATGGAGAACCGTATTCAGTAACAAACGGCTTTATTCGCTTGGAGCCGATCGCTCGTACTCCATGGTTGTAAGGGAAAATTATTTGGGGCCCGTTGGCGACCTGTTCAGTGAAGGGGGATTGATCGCTGCTGTCAGAAGGAATAAAGAGCAGCATCCGGAAAGAATATTGAGGCGTAACGATACGTTAGTGGGAGGAAGACGCTGTGCCTATTATGAGATCAGGGATCGCGACACGACGATCGATGGAGAACGGAATTTTTTTTACTGCTACCTGGCCATAGATAAAGGTACCCATTTGCCGGCCGCCATGAGGTATACGGGTTATAGCGTAGCCAAAAAGGACGAACAGAAAATAGGTGCTTTTTATTTGTTTGGGAAGTCTTTATACCGGAATATCCGGCTGAACAGGGGCAAAAATGATCTCAGGGATTTTAAGGTACCGGAAGGGTATCATTTGGAGAAGGAGCTTCCGCTTTTGCAGGAGGGAGCTGTTGCCCCGGACTGGGAGGGAGCGGATGTTAACGGGAAAAGATATGCTTCAAAGGACTTTAAAGGCAGGGTATTACTGCTTTTTCTGAGTGGTATCGGTTGCCCGAACAATGAATTGTCGGTACCCGTGTTGAACCGGCTGGCCGCAGCATATAGCGGCAAAGCCGTGCAGCTGATGGGTGTTTTTCCAGACGGTAAGGACAAGCTGGGCCGATATGTTAAAACGAACCACCTGCAGTTCCCGGTTTTATACAACGGGGATAAGATAAAGAACGCCTATCATGCTCCCGGGTCCCCGTTTTTTTATATCGTTGATCAAAATGGAGGTATTGTCAAAAGCAAGGCAGGTTACTCGGCAGACTTGGAGCAATTGCTGACAGAAGCGATCAACAAGGTATTATTGCAATAGCAGATGGCTATAATAGCCCGATCTCTGCTGCTTTTTCCCTCAGAAATTCAAGCCCGGCCTCCCTTGTATTGGGTATTTCACCATCAAGAATGGCATCTTTGAGTGCATCTTTTAAAATGCCGACGGGTTTTGAGGGTGCAAGGTTAAACAATTGCATGATCTCAAGGCCGTCGATGGGTGGCTGCCAGTTGCGGATCTGGTCCTTTTCCTCCACCTCCTTACAGCGTTCGCGCACCAGCTTAAAATTATCCAGGAAACGCTGTACTTTCTTTTTGTTCTTACTGGTGATATCCGCTTCGCAAAGCAGCATCAGCGCATCAAAATCTTCGCCTGCATCAAACAGCAGGCGCCGGATGGCGGAATCAGTGATGTCTTCTTTACTGAGACTGATCGGCCGCAGGTGCAGCTCCACCAGCTTTTTTACAAACCGCATTTTTTCGTGTTGCGGTAATTTAAACTGTGCAAAGATCTTGGGTACCATACGGCCCCCTATAACCTCGTGCCCGTGAAAGGTCCAGCCGGCACCCTCTTCAAAACGTTTGGTAGCAGGTTTGGCAATATCGTGCAGGATGGCTGCCCAGCGCAGCCACAGGTCCTTGCTTTTTATGCTGATATTATCCAGTACCTGCAGGGTATGGTAAAAATTATCCTTATGCCCGATCCCTTCCTTGAATTCCGCTCCGGCCAGGTCTACCATTTTTGGAAAAATGATCCGGAGCAAACCGGTCCGGTAGAGCAGGTCAAACCCGGTGGAGGGCTTTGCTGCCAGGATGATCTTATTGAGCTCATCCGTAATGCGTTCCTGGGAAATGATCCGGATACGGTCCCGGTTCCTGGAAATAGCTTCCAGGGTAGGAGGGGCAATGGTAAAGCCCAGCTGTGTGGCAAAACGGATGGCACGCATCATCCGCAGGGGGTCATCGCTAAACGTCTGATCCGGCTCCAATGGGGTAATGATCGTTTTGTCCTGCAAATGCTGCTGGCCGTTAAAGGGGTCTACCAGCCGTCCGAAGCTGTCCTTATTCAGGCTGATGGCCATAGCGTTGATGGTGAAATCCCTGCGGTTCTGATCGTCTTCCAGGGTGCCCGGGCTTACCTGGGGCTTGCGGCTGTTGCGCTGGTAACTTTCTTTGCGTGCGCCTACAAATTCCACGTCAAAGCCGGAAGTATGAATATGAGCGGTACCGAAATTTTTAAAATAATTGACCTGGGGAGTGGGCTCAAATCTGGCTGCTACCGCTTTAGCCAGCTCAATACCATCGCCAACCGTAACAATGTCGGCGTCCTTGGTAGGCCGGTTCAGCAGCTTGTCCCGCACAAATCCGCCCACCAGGTAGCTTTCCATTTCCAGCTCCTGTGCAGCGGCGGCTACTTTGTTGATCATTTCCCGCTCCTGGTCGCTTAGTTGAATATCCATCTGACCGGCAAATATAATACAGGTTTGAGAATTGAGTGTTGAGAAATCAATTGTCCGCTTTTGGCAAACAAGGATCCGCTTTCACAGAACCGGTGGCTCTTGTGTTTGTTTGAGGTTTCTGATTCGATCTTAGATCCGGTTTATACTCAATGCCCCGGGGCATTTCCAAATCGCAGAATATTGATACAGCCAACGGATCACAGGTCGCTGATCGCCTGTTCAGGGCTGCGCGATTATCCGTGCGTGGCACCTTCGTGACCCGTTACCATTATTTGACAGTGAGATTGGCGCTGCGCTGCAGTTTTTTAAATGGTACGGACCGAAGCTTTAAATCCTAAAAGGGGAAAGACAAGATCCCAAAAACAAAAAACCAGGCATCACAAACTGATCGCTGAAAACTAATAGCTGACCGCTGTCTCTACCGGATCACTTCTATTTCCCCGTTTTTCCACCGGATGATGGATGAAGGCTGGTGCGGCGTATGGTCATCACGCCGGTGCTCCACTATATAATCAGCCTGGTCGCGGATCGTACTGGAAATGGCATCAAAACGGGCCGGAGTAGCTTCTCCAGAAACATTGGCTGATGTAGAAACGATGGGCTTGCCAAAGCGTTTGATCAGCGCCCGGCAAAATTCATCATTGCAAATGCGTATAGCAATGCTGCCGTCACCGGCCGTAAGGTTTTCCGCAAACCCGATCCCGTGTTCATAAATAACGGTGGTGGGCCGTTCGGCGGTTCCCAGGTAGTCGAACAGGCTGAGATCCACGGCAGCGGTATACTGCATGATATCCCGTTCACCGGTTACCAGAACGATCATAGCCTTGCTGTCGCTGCGCTTTTTAATGGCATAGATCTTTGCCACGGCTTCCGCATTGGTTGCATCGCAACCCAGGCCCCATACGGTATCGGTAGGATAAAGGATCACGCCTCCCTGTTCCAGTGTGGAGATGCTTTTTTGGATATCCTGTTCAAAAGAATGCATACTATAAAATCGATTGATAAAGTTTCATTACATCACCGGCGTACACTTCCGGGCGGAACCGTTGTGCATTTTCGAGCCCCCGTTGGCGCATGGCCGCAGCAAAGGCCGCATCGCTATAGATCTTCCGGAAACCATTGGCCATTTCTTCCGGGCTATCCGGGTCCGCCAGCCAGGCCGCATTACCCGCTATCTCCGGGAGGCAGGAAGTGGTAGCGGTAATAACGGGTACGCCACCCGCCATGGCCTCGATGATCGGCATGCCGAAGCCTTCAAAATAGGAAGGATAGATCATCGCGGTTGCCAGTTGATAGAGTGCCGGGAGGTCCTCCGTGGCAACAAAGGGTTTCTTTCCCGCCAGGGCCAGCTGCTCCGATAAAAAGCAAACCCGGTCTTCCAGCCCTGCTTCTTTCAGGTATGCTTTTACCTTGTCTTTAAAACCGCCATCATTGCCCACTACCACCAGGGGAATGGGAATATCGTTGCGAATGCTGTTCAGGGCCTTGCAGATATTCAGCAGGTTCTTCCGTTCAATGATGGTGCCTACATGCAGGAAGAAGGCCTCCGGCAGTTGGTATTTTTGTCGGACCGCTTCTTTTTTTTCTTCCGGTTCCGGCACCATAAACGCGGGGGCGCAGCTCTGGTAGATCACATCAATCTTTCCGGGATCAGTGCCGTAGATCTTTATAATATGGTTTTTGGTCTCTTCACTGATGGCCATGATCCTTGTAGCATTCCCGCAGGCATAACGCAGTTTGGCGCGGTAGATCTTTACATCGATGGGTTTGTACTGCTCGGGGTAGATCTCCGGGAACAGGTCATGGATCGTTACCACGGAAGGAATGCCCGTTTGCGGCAGGCCGGCGGGAATTTCATGACTCAACCCATGATAGAGGTTGATGCCCATACGGGTGAGGTCCCTGGTCACCCAGCGGCTTCTCCAGGCCGCGCTAAGGAGCCGGTGTAATGTGGCCTTGGGCAATACTTCCCGGATATTTGCCTGGTTGGGCTGGAACGACTTGCCGGGCCTGGGATTAAACAGGTAATAAGTGTGTTCAGGGTATTGATCTGCCAGCAGGCGGATCAGCACCCGGCTGAAAAAACCAAGCCCTGTATTGTTATGATATGCCCTCTTGGCGTCGAACCCGATATTCATAAGTGCAAAGAAAGTCATTTTTAATCTGAGAATTTGAACATTTGAGAATTTGAAGATGTGGAACTATGAAAGGGAAGGTCCCGTTCCTGCTCCATGATCTTCCCATTGGTCAATAGCACACAGGAAACAGGGAATGGCAAGTAGCGAGTAGGAGGAAGTACGTAAAGCATAAAACCGAACCGAACCTCAAACTTTAAACGTGAAACCTGGAATGCAAAACGCTATCTTTGCCCGAACAAAAAGAACAAAAAAGGATTATGCAAGACTTGATTACCACGGCCTGGGCCAACAGGGAATTGTTAAAAGACAGTAAGTATACAGATGCCATTCATGAAGTAATTGCGGCATTGGATAAGGGGGAATTGCGTGTTGCAGAGCCCGATGGACGGAAATGGAAAGTGAATGAGTGGGTAAAGCAGGCGATCCTTATGTATTTTGGTATTCAGAAAATGCAGACCTGGGATGTGCCTCCTTTTGAGTTCTACGACAAAATGCTGCTGAAAAAGAATTATAAAGATATTGGAGTACGGGCCGTTCCGCATGCCGTAGCGCGTTATGGCGCCTACTTGGCGCCCAATGTGGTGCTGATGCCTTCTTATGTAAATATCGGCGCCTATGTGGGAGAAGGTACCATGGTAGATACCTGGGCTACGGTGGGCAGCTGCGCCCAGGTCGGTAAAAATGTGCACCTGAGCGGTGGTGTGGGCATCGGCGGGGTATTGGAGCCCCTGCAGGCGAGCCCGGTAATTATCGAAGACGGTTGTTTCCTGGGAAGCCGTTCCATTGTAGTGGAGGGCGTTATTGTGGAAAAAGAGGCGGTATTGGGTGCCAATGTGGTATTGACCCAAAGTACCAAGATCATCGATGTAAGCGGTTCCATTCCCATTGAAGGAAAAGGAAGGGTACCGGCAAGAAGTGTGGTGATCCCTGGTTCTTATGCAAAAAAATTCCCGGCCGGGGAATATCATGTGAATTGCGCACTGATCATCGGTAAGCGGAAGGCAAGTACCGATCTGAAAACCAGTCTGAACGACGCTTTGCGCGATTTCAAGATCAGCGTATAATTTTTGTTTAAGGTTCAACGTTTAAGGTCCAACTGACATTGGACCTTAAACCTTAAACTTGGAACTTTGAAAGCTTTAGTCTATAAATCAACCGGTAGCTGGTATACTGTTAAAGATGAAACCGGGAAATTTCACAACGCCCGGATAAAAGGCGTTTTCAAAATCGACGGCATCACCAGCACTAACCCGCTTGCCGTGGGCGACTGGGTAAATATCGAGGCCGAAGATGGAGCGGAGGGATCGGCAATGATTGACGAGATCTTCCCCCGCTCTAATTACATCAACCGGCAATCGCCCCGTGTAAAATACCAGCAGCATATCATTGCAGCCAACCTCGATCAGTCGATACTGATTGCTACCTTAAAGGAGCCCCGCACTTCCCGCGGTTTTATCGACCGCTTCCTGGTCGTTTGCGAAATGTATCATGTACCTGCCATCCTCCTGTTTAATAAAACGGATATTTACCGGGAAAAAGAATGGGCAGCTTATGAAGCGTTATCGGCCGTATATCAGTCGCTGGGATACCAGGTGTATGCCGTGAGCGTGGAAAAACAAAGCGGCCTGGAGGCACTGGGTAGCTTGTTACAGGACAAAACCACGCTCATCAGCGGGCATAGCGGCGTAGGAAAATCATCGCTTATCAATATGCTCCTGCCGAAGGAGGGTATAAAAACACAGGATGTAAGCGGTTGGAGCGGCAAAGGCATGCATACCACTACTTTTGCCACCATGTACGATCTGCCGGAAGGCGGCCGGATCATTGATACGCCGGGCATCCGGGAGCTGGCTATTACCAACCTCGAACGGGAGGAATTGTCGCATTATTTTCCCGAAATGCGCGAACGGCTGGATCAATGCCGTTACAATAACTGCACGCATATCAATGAACCCGGTTGCGCGGTAAAGGCAGCGGTTGAAAGCGGTATGATCTATGAGGAACGTTATATCAGCTACCTGAATATTTTTGAGAGCATGGGTAAAAAAGATTACTGAGTCATTTTATAACACATTTTCCGGCAGCATCATGCTGTGGACAGGAATTTTTTAAATCTGTTTTATGGAATACAGCAACAGGCGATCAGTGCTGATAGCATTGTTTATGGTAATGTACCTTGCTGTTTTTGCCCAGCAGCAAAAATATGTACTGGTCGTACATGGAGGCGCCGGCACTATCGTAAAAGAGAACCTGTCTCCCGAAAAAGAAAAACGGTATACAGCCGCGCTAACCAGGGCTTTGCAGAGCGGATACCATATTCTGCAAACAGGGGGAAGCAGCCTGGATGCTGTGGAAGCTGCTATCCGGGTGCTGGAAGATGATCCGCTCTTTAATGCCGGGAAGGGGGCCTTTTTTACACACGACGGGCGCAATGAGCTGGATGCTGCCATTATGGATGGCCGTACCTTAAAGGCCGGTGCTGTTGCAGGGGTAACAACTATCCGGAACCCTATATCTGCTGCGCGGGCCGTAATGGAGCGATCAGAACATGTGTTGCTCACCGGCAAAGGAGCGGAGTTGTTTGCAGAGGAAGCGGGTCTGGTGCCGGTGGATCCCGGGTATTTTCGTACTGAAGAGCGCTGGCAGGGTCTGCAGCGGGCGCTGAAAACAGACACGCCCCGGACTACACAGGGGCATGATGGCAAAGCGGCTTCCGCAGCGCCGGCAATCAACGTTGACCAAAAATTTGGAACGGTCGGATGCGTGGCGCTGGACCGGCAGGGAAATCTCGCAGCAGGCACATCGACCGGGGGCATGACCAACAAGAAATACGGCCGTGTGGGCGATTCCCCCATTATCGGCGCCGGTACCTATTGCAACAATGCAACAGCCGGTATTTCCTGCACCGGGTGGGGCGAGTTTTTTATACGGAACGTGGTGGCCAAAACAGTCTCGGATCTTATAGAGTACAAAGGATATACGGTTGGCAGGGCCGCCGGCGAGGTGCTGGATAAGGTACGGGAAATGGGCGGCGATGGCGGCCTGATCATCCTGGACAAGCAGGGGCATATGGCCATGCCTTTTAACACAAAGGGAATGTATCGGGGTGCGGTTAGGGAAGATGGAACGATTGAGGTGCGGATTTACCAATAGAGGCGCCCCCTTTATTCCTGGTCCTTTTTATAATAGCGGTCTGCTTCGTTGGCCTCCTTAAACCAGCCGGCGTATTTGATATAGTTGTTGGCGATCCGGTCGATCTCCCCGCTCAGTAATTCCTGCGAAATGTCCTTGATCTTTTTCGCCGGGGTTCCGGCGTAGATACTGCCCGGGCTGCAAATGGTATTTTCCAGCACCACGGCACCTGCGGCTATAATGGAATTGCTGTGCACCACTGCATTATCCATAATAATGGCGCCCATGCCTATGAGCACATTGTCGTGGATCGTACATCCGTGTACAATGGCGTTATGCCCGATGGAAACATTGTTGCCGATGGTGGTACCGCATTTCTGGTAAGTGCAGTGGATCACCACCCCATCCTGTATATTGACCTTGGCCCCGATACGTATAAAATTTACATCGCCCCTTACCACGGTATTGAACCAGAAGCTGCAAGCATCTCCTGCGGTTACATCGCCAACAATGGTGGCATTGGGGGCTACAAAACAATCAGCGCCGATCTGCGGGTATTTTCCTTCTACCGGTAATATTACTGCCATAAAATAAGCTTTGCCGCTAAGGTACAAAAAGGATCAGGAATGAGGCATAATGTGAAAATGTGCGCATTCGGAAATTTAAAAATACGGGGGCCGGGTGCGCGGTTTCGGTCTCCTGGCATCAGCTGATCGATGGCTGGAAAATTCTCAGGTGGCCATAGCTGAAAGCTGATCGCTAAAAGCTATTTTTGCCGCATGCAGGATAAAATAGATAAAATAGCCGGGTTGTATCACCAGTGGAGCGGGCAGACGCCGGACTCCGTTGATGTGCTGCAGCAGGCCGGCAGTGAGCGCCGCTATTTCCGGGTCTGGAAGAACGGGCAATCCGTTATCGGAACCTATGGTGCCAACATAAAGGAAAATGAATCGTTCTTTTATTTTTCAGATCATTTTCAGAAACGGCAATTACCCGTAGCAAACATTCTCGCGATCAGTGCGGACCGGATGTATTATCTCCAGGACGACTATGGGAATATATCGTTGATCAATCATCTTGAGGAACAGGGGGAAACGGCGCCCGTATATGAACTGTTTAAAAACAGCCTTGGCGAACTGGCCCGGGTACAGGTGCTGGGCGATAAAGGACTGGATTATGATAAGTGTTTAACCAACAAGGAGTTTGGCAAGCAGGCAATTATGGCGGACCTGCTGTACTTTAAATATTATTTCCTGGATGCCCTGCGTAAGCCCTACGATAAACAGGCGCTGATCGATGATTTTGAAGCGCTGAGCACCTACCTTACACATACGGATCATAAATTTTTCATGATGCGCGATTTCCAGAGCCGCAATATCCAGGTAATGGAAGATCGTTCGGTACATTTTATCGACTACCAGGGAGGTATGAAAGGCGCTCCCCAGTATGATGTGGCCTCGTTGCTTTGGCAGGCAAGAGCCAACCTTTCTGAAGACTGGAAAGAACGGCTGCTGGTCGATTATATGCATGCACTGGAGCCCTTGCTGGACAAGCCGCTCAACCGGACGGCATTTGTAAGTCAGTATAACGGTTATGTGCTGATCCGCCTGCTGCAGGTGCTGGGCGCTTACGGGTTCAGGGGATTGTTTGAGCGCAAAGCACATTTTCTTACAAGCATTCCGCTGGCATTAAGAAACCTGCGCGCCTTCCTTCATGAAAACGCAATGGGTATTTCGGTGCCCGAATTTGATAAAGTGCTGCAGTTGTGTATAGCCGATGAGATCATTGAACAGTTCACCCCTGTTCAGGCAACAGCAGCAACACCGTTGGTCGTAAAAGTATCCAGTTTTTCATTTAAAAAAGGACTTCCGGCAGCCGATGATCCCGATAGTGATCGGGATGGCGGCGGTTTTGTATTCGATTGCAGGGGGATCCTGAACCCCGGCCGGATAGAAAGTATGAAGACGCAAACCGGACGGGATAAGGAAGTGATCCAGTACCTGGAACAGCAAACGCGGATGCCCGAATTCCTGCACAGTGTTTTTGATGTAGTGGATATAACGGTTGAGGATTTTATAAAGCGGGGATTTAGCAGCCTGATGGTCAGCTTTGGCTGTACCGGGGGGCAGCACCGCAGCGTATATGCAGCAGATGCGCTGGCCCGGCACCTGAAGAATAAGTTCAAAGTGAAAGTAGCGCTGAACCATTGGGTGCAGGATGCGAAGAACTGGGAAAACTCGGGTCGATAGTTCATGGTCCATTGTCCATAAAACTGAATTCCGGCGGATACTTTTATAATAGAGATAGGGTCTGTATAGTTTTGTAAAATTTCGGATATGGCATTCAAATTTGAAAATTTAAAAGTATGGCATAGTGCAGCAAATTTGTCTAATCAGATTGATTCGCTAACAAAGGGGTTTCCACCGGAGGAGAAATATAGTCTTTCTACCCAAATGAAGAAGGCTGCTGATTCGGTGGCACTGAATATTGCAGAGGGGTCTACCGGGCAGACGAATGCTGAATTCAAGAGGTTTCTTGGCTTTTCGTTACGTTCAGCTGTTGAAGTGGTCAGTGCGTTACTGTTAGCCAGGATGCGTAATTACATAACTGAAGAAATAAAACAAAAGTATTATGACGAATACGAGATGCTCTGTAAAATGATTACAAGTTTAAGAGCCTCGATGTAATTGTTCAACGAAAATAACTATGGACCATCGACCATTGACTATAAGCCACCAGCCCTTCGGCCAGGCCCTCATCTTCTGTGCCGGCCTGGGAACCCGTTTTAAACCCTGGACAGACAGGCATCCGAAGGCCTTGGCCGTGATCAACGGGAAAAGCCTGCTGCAACGGAACATTGAATATTTACAGCAATATGGCATAGACCGGATCGTCGTGAATGTGCACCACTTTGCCGATCAGATCATTGAAGCGGTTGAAAAGAACCGGGGCTGGGGCAGCGAAGTGCTGATCAGCGATGAAACCGATGCGGTGCTGGAAACCGGCGGTGGCCTTTTAAAAGCAAAAGCGCTTTTTACACCGGGAGAGCCGTTTATAACCTGTAATGCGGATATCCTTACGGACCTGGACATCAATGCGCTTATAGCTTTTCACAAAAAGCAAAAACCGTTGATCTCAATGATGGTAAGCAGCCGTAAAACATCGCGCTACCTGCTGTTTGATGAAGAAAATACACTATGCGGCTGGCAGAATATTACAACAGGGGAACAACGGATCTCAAAACCGGCGGCCTCATTGCGTCCGCTGGCTTACGATTGTGTAGTGGCTTTCAACTATGAAGTGTTGGATCTGATTCCCTTTACAGGAAAATTTTCTCTTATCGACCTTTACCTGCACCTGGCAAAAAGCCAAACTATAAAAGGGATGGAGCATAAGGGCGACCGCTGGGTGGATGTGGGTAAGCCGGAGAGCGTGGCCATAGCGGAGGCAATGTTTCCCCGGTAAGGGAAGGCCGCCGGCACCCTGCCAACCTGTTTGTTAAAGGACCTGCACAAAGGACGCTTCGGGAAACGGACCACGCATATCGTTGCCGCATATTTTCCGGAAAACAGGCCGGGCCTTATAGAGATAAGCAAGGCAAACGCATCTGAATTGCGTGAAAAAAGCGGAACCAAAAACACTACCAGGCACTGTAAGTACCCCTGTTTGTAGCAGGGTATTAAAGAGATCCCCCGGCTCCTGCAGGAGCCGCGCAAAATTGCCGGGGCTAAACAAACACGAGGCTCCTTTGGAGCCCGGTTGATCAAAACAACCTGTTTGCTATAAACCCAATGCTCCCCCGGAGCTGATCAATGCTGATATAAAATGCGTTTGCCCTGCGGAGATAAGTGATAGCTGGCTTGCATTTGTTTGATTTCTGTAACTTTGATTTATGGAAAAGCCGGAAACTATTGAAGCCTTTTATAAAAGGATCAATCAGAATACTTCAAAACTGTCCCTGCACAATGTAGGCCTGGGCCTGGGGCATTTTAATATCTTTCCAAGATCATTCTGTTCTCAGCACACCAGTTATTCCAGGCGCGATTATTACAAAGTATCCTATATCATTGGTACGGGCAAACTGTACTATGCCAACCAATGGGTCTATATTGATCGCCCGGCATTGATGTTCTCCAACCCCCTTGTGCCTTATTCCTGGGAGGCGGAATCTGCCGATCAGGCGGGCTGGTTCTGCCTTTTTACAGAAGATTTTATCCGCCACGATGAGCGCATGTTCAGTTTGCAGGATTCACCATTGTTCAAAGCAGGGGCCCGCCCTGTTTATTTTTTAAATGAAGAGCAGCAGGTAGAGATCAGCAATATCTTCCGGAAGATGGCGCAGGAGATGCATTCAGACTATACCCACAAATTCAGTATGCTCCGGAACTACCTGCACCTGGTCATTCATGAAGCTATGAAATGGTGCGCTACCGACAGGTTTGAAAAGCCGGTCAATGCGGCTGCGCGCATTACCAGCCTTTTCCTGGAACTGCTGGAGCGCCAGTTTCCGATCGATGCGCCGGACCTCGTACTGCAGCTGAGGGCGCCGCAGCATTATGCGCACCAGCTATCCGTGCATGTAAACCATCTCAACAGGTCTGTACGGGAACAAACAGGTAAAACCACTTCTGCACATATATCGGACCGGGTACTGAAGGAAGCTGCTGCGCTTTTAAGACATTCCGACTGGAATATTTCGGAGATTGCCTACAGCCTGGGATTCGAGTACCCGGCACATTTTACCAGTTTTTATAAGAAAAAAACAGGGCAGAGTCCCACAGCGCTTCGGAGATCAATTGTTTGATTTTTGTAAGTAATGGTTTGATTGGAGTAGCCGGGCAGTAGCCGGTGGTACTTAATTTTGTGGTGGAAAAGAACCTGTATGATCCCTACACAATCCATGATATCACGTCAACAGCGGCCCGGCGTAAGACGGCTGCCGCCAAAAAATAAAAGAGCCGCTACGCTCATCGCTTTTTTGCTGATCCCCCTATCCGGGTTAATAACCGATATCTATATTCCTTCAATGCCGCATATGGCGTTGGAGCTGCACCAGCCGGAGGCGGCTGTGCAACTGACATTGAGCCTGTTCCTGGTAAGCTATGGCCTGGCACAGTTTGTAACCGGGAGCCTGATCGACAGTTATGGGCGGTTCCGTCTTACCCTGGTTTCCCTGGCCGTTTTTATTGTCAGCAATATCGTGATCATTTTTACAAAACAGATCGAATGGATCTATGCCATGCGGATCGTGCAGGGGATCACTACCGGTTTTATAGTAGTGGCCAAACGCGCATTCTTTGTAGACGTATATGAAGGGGAAGAGCGCCGGCACTACCTTAGCCTTATGTCTATCGTATGGTCTTCTGCCCCGGTGATCGCACCGTTTATCGGCGGCTATCTGCAGCAGTATTTCAACTGGCAGGCAAATTTCTGTGTGCTGGCCGTTTATGGGTTGCTGATGCTGGTTTTGGAGTGGACATTTTCCGGTGAAACGGTTCCGGTATACCGGAACTTCAACTGGAAAGCGCTATTGCAGGATTACCGGTTCATGATGCGTAGCCGGGTGTTCGCTTATGGGCTGCTGATCTGCGGTCTCTGTTATGGTACCACCATGATCTTTGGTCTGGCAGGGGCCTTTATCATTGAGCATAAGATGCATTATTCTTCCGTGGTAGCGGGCTATGGAGCACTCGTGATGGGGGTGGCCTGGATGTGTGGAGGCTTCCTGGGCAAAGCCAGTTTAAATAAAGCATTCCTGCCCAAACTGAGGAGAAGCAATGCGGCGCAGCTGCTGGCAACGCTGCTCATGATCGTTACCGCAGTGTGGGTATACAATCTCTATACCCTGCTGTTCTTTGCTTTCCTGATCCACGTATGTGTAGGATTTATTTTCAATAATTATTTTGCGTATTGCCTGGGCAGGTTTCCGCAGATGGCCGGCCTTGCCAGCGGACTGAGCGGAGGTGCCAACTTTATTGTTACAGCGGTTACCAGCTACACAGTGGTAGGAATATTGCGTCCCCAATCGCAGCCTGTATTGGGTTATGGGTACCTCATTATGGGCGGCATTGCTTTTTTGGTCTTACAACTGTTACTCAAAAAAGAACCGGAGCAGGTTTAAACGGTATTGATTTTTATGGAGTCAGCTGTGGTACCGGTGGCATCCGGGTTGCTACGCTCAGTTCATCGTTCCCTTCATTGCTCATCTGGTCCGCAATGTATTGACGATTCACATTTCGCAAATAACATCTCACTAAAAAACTTTTCACATCTCACTAAAAAACCTTCCACATCTCACTAAAAAAGAAAAATATGCAATACAGGAAATTAGGAGCAACAGGAGAAAGCCTTTCCGCGATCGGGTTGGGCTGTATGGGTATGAGCTTTGCCTATGGGCCCGTTGATGATGCGGAGAGCATTGCTACGTTACACAAAGCCCTGGACCTTGGTATTAACTTCTGGGATACGGCAGATATGTATGCCGACGGTGCCAATGAAGAACTGATCTCAAAAGTGCTGGTGCCCAATCGCGACAAAGTATTTATTGCTACCAAGTTCGGGTTCCGTTTTAAGAACGGTGTGGCCGGTCCCGGCAATGCCGCAGGTACTTATTTTGATGGAAGGCCTGAATGGGTGCGGGAGGCGGTGGATAAGAGTTTGCAGCGGTTAAAGATCGATACCATTGACCTGTACTATGCACATCGTATTGACCCCAATGTACCGGTAGAAGAAATGGTAGGCGCCATGGCCGACCTGGTTAAACAGGGTAAGGTCCGTTACCTGGGGTTAAGCGAGGCCTCCGCGGCCTCTATCCGTAAAGCACATGCGGTGCATCCGATAGCAGCGTTGCAGAGCGAATATTCGCTGTTGTCGAGAGATGTGGAAGGGAGCATCCTGGATACCGTGCGCGAGCTGGGGATCAGCCTGGTGCCCTATTCGCCGCTGGCAAGAGGGCTGGTGACCAATACACTGGATACCGCCGCGCTGGCAGACAATGACTTCAGAAGAACCCTGCCCCGTTATCAGGAAGATGTTGCAGAGAACAATAACCGGCTGGTACAGGAGTTTGCTGCGTTGGCAAAGGATAAAAATTGCACTCCTGCACAGCTGGCCCTGGCCTGGGTGTTGGCACAGGGAAATGATCTGATCCCGATCCCGGGAACCAAGAAAAGGAAATACCTGGAGGAGAACGCCGGTGCTGCGGCAATCGCTTTAACTGCAGGAGAGCTGGAAACTATTGAGGCATTGGTAAAGAAGTATCCCCACACCGGCGCCCGTTACAGCGAGGGCGCGATGAAGCTGGTAAACCGGTAGCCGGGTCCGGCCGGGCAGGATTGCCTAAACGAAATGTTAATTTGCTCCTGCTTTGTTGCGGCAATGCTTTTGCCGGCCGTCTTCATTCCAAAGCTTAAAACAATGCGTTTATTCCTGTTCCTTACACTGCTTCCCTTTGCTTGCCGGCTCAGGAGGCAGCATATCGATCATATCCTGTAGTCCCGCGGACCATTGGTACCGTTTTGAGACGGCCTGTCATATTTTGTTACCCCGGATGCTAAAAGAATGGTTATTTTGCCATTTTTCATCGGGGTAAATGTCTATTATATGAAGAAAAGTAGCCTGCTGGCAATTTTTACGGTCGTATCTGCTGCAGTTGGGGCACAGTCAAACTATAATCCTGCGGAGGCTTTTGCCCCGCTGTTTTATCCTTCTGCAGGAAATGAATACAGGAGCGCCTCCGGTGAGCCCGGCCCCCGGTACTGGCAGAACCGGGCTGATTACAATATAGTGAGTACACTGGATACAGCCGGCCACACCGTTGCTGCAAAGGTGGAGATACTTTATACTAATAACAGTCCCGATGCATTGAAGTTCCTCTGGTTGCAGACCGATCAGAATACCTATCGTAAGGACTCCCGCGCCTCGGCCACTACCACGGCATCGGGTGGCCGATGGGCCAATACCATGTTTACGGAAGGAGACGTGATCCGGTCCATGGTTATAGAAGAGAACGGGAAAAAGTATACGCCTGAATATATGACCTCTGATACCCGCACCCAGGTTTGGCTCAGCAGTCCTCTGAAGGCAGCGGGAGGCAAGCTGAAGCTGACCATTGAATATTCCTTCGAAATACCGGAATACGGGAGCGACCGGATGGGCAGGATGAATACCCGGAACGGATGGATATATGAGATTGCACAGTGGTTCCCGCGCATGGCCGTGTATGACGATATCCAGGGATGGAATGTGCTGCCTTATCTGGGGCAGGGTGAATTTTATCTTGAATATGGAGATATCAGCTATAGCGTTACGGCCCCGGCAAATATGATTGTTGTAGGATCGGGCGAATTGTTGAATCCTGCGGAATGTTTTACTCCGGAAGAGGCCCGGCGGTACGCCGCGGCAAAGCTGAGCGATAAAACCGTACTGATCCGGAGTGCAGAGGAGATCGGCAAAAGCGGAATGAGCAACAGGAAAGGAACCACAACCTGGCGGTATAAGATTCAGGATACAAGAGATGTTGCCTGGGGCGCATCCAATGCCTTTGTACTGGATGGTGCACAGATCGATCTTCCGGGAGGTAAAAAATCAATGGCCCTGAGCGCTTATCCCGTGGAAAGCATCGGAGCCGATGGCTGGCAGCGCAGTACGGAAATGGTAAAGGGCTGTATCGAATTTTATTCAAAGCATTTGTTTGTATTCCCTTACCCCGTGGCTACAAATGTGGCGGGTATTGTTGGGGGAATGGAATACCCGGGTATAGTATTTTGCAGCTATAAGTCGAAAGGAAAAGACTTGTGGGGCGTAACAGATCATGAATTCGGCCATACCTGGTTTCCCATGATCGTAGGCAGCAACGAACGCAAATATGCCTGGATGGACGAAGGTTTTAATACCTTTATCAATGGCTTGTCCAGCGCCGCCTTTAATAACGGAGAGTTTAAAAAGCAAAGTTATTTTGACGATCCTGCAGTAGGTGAAACCGTAAAATCGGTCTTCAGCGACAAGGGGGATGTTTTAATGACCGCGCCGGATGTGGTACAGCAGGCAAATCTTGGCAACACCGCGTATTTTAAACCGTCGCTGATGTTACAGGCTTTGAGAAATGTGGTGCTGGGCGAAAAACGTTTTGATGCTGCTTTCCGGGAGTACATCAACCGGTGGGCCTTCAGACATCCCACACCCTGGGATTTTTTCCGTACGATGGAGAATGTAGGCGGAGAAGATCTGGCCTGGTTCTGGAGGGGATGGGTATTCAACAACTGGAAGACCGATCAGGCGGTCCGCAGCGTAAAATACAATAATAGTGTACCGGCCAATGGCGCACAGATCATCATAGAGAACCTCCAGCAGATGCCGATGCCGGTAACGGTCCTGGTAAAGGAACGTAACGGCAAAGAGCAAATCATACAGCTCCCGGTTGAAATATGGCAGCGCAGCGGCACTTATGCTTTTGAGGTGGCCACAACCACACAGATCATGGAAGTAACGATCGACCCCGATAAAAAGATCCTCGACTGGGATCGTTCCAATAATACCTGGACGGGGAGATAGGATTTTGTTTGAGGGTTGCCGTTTTACGCCTGGTCCGTGCGCTCCATGGGCCTTCTTTAGTTTAACGTTCAATGTTCAACGTTAGAACCATGCGCCTGCCTGGCATACGATGGCCCGTTTACATTCCCTGCAGGGGCTGGTTGCAGATGAGGATCTCCATAGGAAGAAAGAGCAGAGAATGATAACCCGGACTTCGGGCAAAGGCTCGCCTAAATGCTGCATGAAAAAAGTTACTGATGCTTCAAAATCTGTGCAGAAACTTTGCGCTCTTGTACCTTTTTGTTTGTCCCGGATACGTTGTTGCCGGACCGTCCGCCGCACAGCGAAAGATAAAATCAAGTGGAATGGCGGTGATGACGCCAACAATGGACTTCAGAAAAAGCGTTGCAGGCAGGCGGTCATCACCATGCCTGCAACGCGGATTTTATCGGTTCCGCCTAATGTAAGCCCCCGTTCCTTATCCGATTATTTTGGGCGGAATACGCCTTGTGGCGGACTTGACTTTTTGCTCCACTTTTGTGTCTAAGACAAAAGTGGAAATGATGGTTAAAACAGTAATGGTAGTTAAACAGCAGACCCTACTTAATCACGATATCATACTGGTGCAGCAGACCGGTGATATGCGGCAGGCTAAAAAGCGCCTTTTTGATCCGGTTTTTGCCCGGGTCTATCGAATAGTGGAATGCCGTTTGAAGATCTGCTTTTTCCAGGTTGGTATTTTCAAACCGCGCACCGGAAAGATCACAGCGGCAGAATACCACCGTACTGCAGTCTGCATCTACAAAATCCACTTCCTGCAAAATGCAGTCCTGAAAGGAAGCCTGCTTCATTTTAACTCCGTAAAAAGAACTAAGGGTCAGCGTCGCGTTTTCAAACCGCGGCGAAAATAAAAAGGTGTTGGCATCTTCAAAGTGCACACCAACCAGCTTGCAGTTTTTGAATACCGTATCCTGGAAAGAAGCCTGCTTAACGCATGCATTGCTCAGATCACAGTCCTCAAAGCTGCAGTCGATGAAATTGATCGCCGACAGGTCAGCACCGGAAAATCCGCAGGCTTTAAAGCGGCATCCCTCATAATCCCCTTTGGGCAGCGCTTGCTGTGTATAGTCCTGTTTTTCATAAACAACATCTTCAACGTACCGGCTCATGGCTTTTTATTCAAAGATAGCTTTTCGGAAAACGGCGGATAAACATTTTATGGAATTAATGGCAAAGCTGATCTAATAAGTAAACACATTTACTATGAACAGCATAGAAGCCGCGGCGGCACCGGTAGCCCGGAAACAGAGGAGGGGTGTGGTTTTCCGGCATGCCGGTCTGAAAATAGATATGACACCCATGGTGGATCTCGGGTTTTTGCTGATCACCTTTTTTATTTATACGGCTGCCATGAGTGATCCTGCTACCATGAACCTGTTTATGCCTAAAGACGGCCCCCCAACCGGTGTTGCCGCCACGGGAGCATTAACAGTATTGATCGGAAACAACGGGGCCGTTGCCTGCTATGAAGACGAACTGAAACCGGGCGGAGCGAACCTGCACCGCGTTACACCGGCGCAATTGAGAGCCACACTGATGCGTAAAAAGAAAGAAGTAATGGCGCAGTATATACCGGATGCGGCCTGTGAAGCAAAGGCCATTGCTGAGAAACGTTCGCCGGAGGACTGCCGGCAAGGCAAGCTCATGGTCATGATCAAACCCGGCAGGAACGCCGATTACAGATCGGTTGTAAATGTGCTGGATGAGATGATCATTAATAAGATTGCACGCTATGCTTTAATGACACCCGGTACCGAGGAGCTGAAATACATCCCCTGACTGATCCTTTTACGGGCTCATGAACCGTATTGCTGAAGCCCGTTTCAGCAACAGGGTCCCTCATGTCTTTAAACAACTAAAACAATAAATTATGGAAACAACAAAGATCCTTTCTGCCAGCTTCCTGGACATTTTGTTTGATGGCAGGAACAAAGCCTACGGCGCTTACGAGCTGCGCAACACCTATAACCGGCGATTGGTAAAAGCACTGGGGGCAACGGGGCTGGTCATCGCAACGTTTATGGGGGCTTCCGCATTAAGAGGAGCAACATCCAAAAAAGCCCCGGTTCCCATTATCACCACGGTAGTGGATCTTACCGAAATTAAAGAAACAAAAAAAGTGGAGCCCCCGGCGCCTGCGCCCCCCAAATTGCAGGAGCCCAGGAAGATCGAAATCAAACAATTTGTGGTTCCTAAAATTGTGCTGGATAAGGACGTGGTAACGCCACCACCTTCACAGGAAGATCTTACGGATGTAAAGATCGGGTTAAAGGATGTTGAAGGCGTGAAGATGGGAGACATTGCAGTGCCTCCGGAAGGCGTTCCGGATGGAAGGGGCGTGATTGAAACAAAACCTGTTGAAAAAGATGACCTGCCATTTACAAAAGTGGAAAAAGAAGCAGAGTACCCAGGCGACTGGACACGTTTTCTTACAACCAACCTGAGAGGGGAGGTTCCTGTTGATAATGGTGCAGCCCCGGGCAACTACCGGGTCCTTGTTCAGTTTGTGGTGGATATAAACGGAGCGGTAAGCGATATCCGGGTACTGAAAGATCCCGGTTTTGGTATGGGAGCAGAAGCGATCCGGGTGATCAGAAAATCAGGAAAGTGGAAACCGGCCGTACAAAACGGGAACATGGTTAAAGCTTTTCGCAGCCAGCCGATCACATTCCAGGTAATGGAACAATAATAACCTGCTGCAGGGATCTGTCTGACTGTTAAAAAAGCGTTATTGTACCACCCGTGGTGTTTTGTATACTGCGGGTGGTTATGGTCCGGGGCAACCTTCCTTTCAGGCGTGGTACCCGCCATAAAAAAAACCGGGTTTTGTCTATTAAAACGCTCAACAGCCCCCGGATCTTCATTTTCAATAAGATGCACAAAGCACAGTAAGGGACTATACTGCCGCTTCGTCGGCCTTCTGCTGGTTTTGAAGGGGCGGGGACCTAAAAAGCCGGGTCTCCGGTATCGGAATTTGTGGCAAAAAACCTGTGGCAATTTTTTTTTTTTGACACAAAAAAAGTGTCACAGGAAAATCTTTGAATGAATTTGAAACAGGCGCTCAGTGTTACGGCCCTGGCGTATTTGGTCCTCCCTGCCTGTTAGCTCCGAAATGAGCTTATAGAGAATGTGCATCAATTTGATTCACAAAGCCACGGGTTTTGCGTAGTTTTGCCGCCTAAATAAAAGCAAATGACACTACACAGGGAAGGGAAAGCCACTATTGCCATCAGCACGGTTCTTTTTTTAATCATAAGTTTTGTAGGCTGCTATTTCCTGTGCCCTGCGTATCCGGTTCTTTTCTGGATACTGGAAATAGCCCTGTTGATCGTGTTCGGACTGATCATATCATTTTTCCGGATCCCCGGCCGGAACTATACCATGGATGATACAGCGGTTATTGCGCCCTGTGATGGGAAAGTTGTAGTAATTGAGGAAGTGGATGCTGATGAATATTTTAACGATCGGCGGATCCAGGTTTCCATCTTTATGAGTCCGTTGAATGTGCATGTGAACCGCAACCCGGTAAATGGGACCATCGTGTATAACCAGTATCACAAGGGAAAATACCTGGTGGCCTGGCATCCCAAATCCTCTACGGAAAACGAGCGGCATTCCAATGTATACCGGCACAGCAGTGGTAAAGAAGTGCTGACCAAACAAATTGCGGGTGCACTGGCAAAGCGGATCGTAAATTACAACCAGGTAGGAAACCAGGTGAAACAGAACGACGAAATGGGATTTATCAAATTTGGTTCCAGGGTAGACCTGCTGTTACCGCTGGACGCCAAAATTAATGTGAAGATCGGGGATGTAGCCGTGGGCGGTGTTACGGTAGTGGCCCGCTGGTAATGCCAGGCGGATCTGTGAAAGCCCCGCCCAAATGCTGCATGCAAAAAGCTACTAATGCTTCAAAATCTATGCAGGAAGGTTACTCTTTGTACCTTTTTGTTTGTTCCCGATACTTTGTAGCGGTGCCGTCCGCCGCACAGCGAAAGATAAAATCAAGTGGAATGGCGGTGATGACGCTGACAATGGATGGCAAAAAAAATGTCGTAGACAGGCGGTCATCAACAGGCCTGCAACGCGGATTTTATCGGTTCCGCCTAATGTAAGCACCATTCCTTATCCGATTATTGTGGGCGGAATACGCCTTGTGGCGGACTTGACTTTTTGCTCCACTTTTGTGTCCAAGACAAAAGTGGAAATGAATGTTAAAGCAGTAATGATCGCTAAACAGCATACCCTGAATAAAGATATTTTGCATATCTATGGTATGTTTAAAACTATAGATTTTATCTATGGTCTATAGATACTATCGTTTGACCAGCCCCGGTTTTTGTGATACCTTTGCACCGCAATTGAAAAGCATAGAACCATATTTCATAAATTTTTTAAAATAAAAAGTATGTCATTAGTAGGAAAGAAGTTCCCCAGTGTGGCCATTGATGCTATGTCTGATATGGGAGACAATTTGAAGATCGATGTATATAAAGAAGCCGTTGAAAATAAAAAGAAAGTGCTGTTGTTCTGGTACCCCAAGGATTTCACTTTTGTATGCCCTACGGAGTTGCACGCTTTCCAGGAAGCGATCCAGGAATTCGGAAAAAGGAATACGCTGATCATTGGTGCATCCTGTGATACGGCCGAAGTGCATTTTGCCTGGTTAAACACTCCCAAGGACAATGGCGGTATTGAAGGCGTTACTTACCCCATCCTTGCAGATACGCATCGCTACCTGGCGGGCGAGCTGGGGATCCTGGATGCTGACTATGATGTAAATGAGGCAACCGGTGAAGTGAAGCTGAGCGGTTCAAATGTAAGCTACCGTGCAACATACCTGATCGATGAGGACGGCAAGGTCTTTCATGAAAGCGTAAACGATATGCCGCTGGGCCGGAACGTTCAGGAGTATCTCCGTTTAATTGATGCCTATACCCACGTGCAGCAGCACGGAGAGGTTTGCCCGGCTAACTGGGAAGAAGGTAAAAAGGCCATGAACGCAGACCGGGAGGGAGTGGCCGCTTATTTTAGCCACAATTAAAAAAAAGGATTATGTACGTAGAATTAAGTGAAGATAATTTACAGCAGCTGGTTGCAGACAACGAAAAGGTAATGGTACAATATGGCGCAGGGTGGTGCGGCAACTGCCGGATCATGAAACCAAAATTCAAAAAACTGGCCAGCGAAAATGAAAATGTAGCATTCATTTATGTAGATGCTGAAAAGCTGCCGGAATCCCGTAAACTGGCGAAGGTGGATAACCTGCCTACCTTTGCTGCTTTTAAGAACGGCGCGTTATTAAACCAGGTGCAAACGAACCAGGCTGCATCTTTAAACGAATTATTCCATGAAATTACCAATAATTAGAAAGTTATACCAGGCGGCCCCGGCAGAGAAGCTGCAGGCAACGGTAGAGGTGCTGGAAGCGTTTTGTGAGATGAATGTAAAGGATGAAGAGCTGGATGTAGCGGGTGAGCTGATCACAAATCTCTGTGGCGCTATTGAGGTGCATGAGCTGGTGAACAGCGGTATGCGGGAATCCGATGCCTTGAACACTTTTTCAAAGAAAGTACTGGGCTCTATCGACCGGTAGGGAAGGCGCGGTATTACGACAATATTGATTCAAAGAGGCTTTCGGGCCTCTTTTTTTGTGGAAAGTACTCCTTACTGCAGCACCCTTATGATCTTTACGAACTGCCTTTTATAATAGCCGGAAAATGTGCTGATGATAACACCGGTGCCGCTTCCTGCAGCGTGAATAAAGCTCAGCGGATCCTTAGCCGAGGTGATCATGCCGATATGCCCGATCCTGCTGCTGTGCTCTCCCCGGAAAAGGATCAGGTCGCCGGGCAATGCTTTTTGTATACTTACCGCTTGGCCTACATGCTCATAGTCGTAAGAACTGCGGGGCGGCTTTACCTGGTAGTGCCGGAAGAGATAGTAAAGGAAGCCCGAACAGTCGAACCCTTTTTGGGGATCAGAAGCGCCATATTTATAAGGAGTGCCCAAAAAAGTTTTTGCATAGCGGACAAGCTCCTCCCGGTCAATGTCCAATGGCTGGTTCATGGAAAGGGCCGCTCTGGGTCCGGTAACCTCACGGGGTGTTGCTGTGCTGCCTGGAGCAGGGACCGGCCGGTTGGAGCTGGTACTCTTTTTTGAAGAGCCACAGGAACCGGATATCAGCAATACTGCCAGGTATAGCAAAAAGGAGGGCTTTTTCATTCGTCAAAGATAGGCCGGATATGATCAAATCAGGGCAGCAGGGTTTGAATGGCTCCCCTTTAGTAGCGGGAACCCGGGCAAATAGGGCCGAACTGGGTAAAGGAGGGGGACCCAGGAGCGCTATGAGGAATTATAAGGAACCCGGATGCATTTACCCCGGGCAGGGATCTTCGTTTTGAAAAATTATCAGGTATATTTGAGGTTAAATAGTGATCATTATGCAGATACGATTTTTGGCTTTTTTGTTATTCATTGCCCTCGCTCCCGGGATGCGTTTAGCGGCCCAGGGAAAAAATACGCAACAGGTTGAAGCCGCCGTAAAAAAACTTACCCGGGCAATGTTGGATAGTGATGTGCCCGTTTTAAGCGCACTGGCATCGCCGAAACTGACTTACGGTCACTCCAGTGGCAAAGTGCAGGACAAGACGGAGTTTTTAGCGTCGTTCAAAACCGGTGCGAGTGATTTTACTAAGATTGATATCAAGGATCAGACGATCTATTTTGTAAACAATACCGCTATTGTGCGCCACCTGCTGGATGCCGATACCAATGATAACAAACAACCGGGGCATACCACGCTGAAAATAATGACTGTTTGGACAAAGGTGGGCAGTCAATGGTTACTGGTAGCCCGCCAGGCAGTAAAAGCCCTGTAAAACGACAGACTTATGAAGGGATTCTTTTTGGCAATAGGCATGGCTGTGGGAGCCGCTGTGTTTGCGCAGACCGCAACGATAGAGGTGAGCAATCCTGCTGCTTCCGAGCGGAAGGATGCATTGGTGGTATTGAAAAGGGCCTGGCTAAAACGTAAGCTGCCGGCGCTAAATGATCATCAGTATATTATTATAAAGGATAAAAATACCCCGCAGCTGGTCCAGTTCGATGACCTGGATGGGGATGGCGTTTGGGATGAAGCGGTGCTTTTGTCCGATCTGGCGTCCCGGCAAAAGAAAAAGCTTTCCGTAACGGCCAGTGCGCATCCGGCAGCTATAAAGGCGGTTGTGCGGAGCTACGTACGGCAAAAACACCGGTTACCGGATAATAGCTTCGGGGGTAATGTAGTGCGGGATACAATGCCTTATAACAACCTGCCAACAGATTTTTCAAAGCAAAAATTACCGCCCTACCTGACGGAAGGACCGGCCTGGGAAAATGATAAAGTCGGCTTCCGGAAATACTTTGATATAAGGAACGCGAATGATATCTGGGGAAAGCGGGTGCCTGATATGGTTTTGGATGAAGTAGGCGCCAACCCGGCTAACAGCTACCATAATTTATCGGCATGGGGGATGGATATCCTCAAAGTGGGAAAATCGCTGGGAGCCGGTGCGTTGGCACTGCGGGTAAAAGTGAACGGCAAAGATACCCTGGTCCGGTTTGGCCGCAATGTGGGGCAGCTGGTTTACAGGGAGGTCAGCAACGGGCCCCTGCGTTCTGTATTTGAGCTGCAGTACAGGAACTGGCAATATCTGCCGGGTGTGGCTCCCATTACAGTTACAGAACAGATCAGTATCTGGGGTGGCCAGTACTTTTTTGAAAATAAGGTTACTTTCAGCAGTGTACCGGCAAACGCATCGCTGGTAACCGGTACCATTGATTTTTACAGCCGGCAGGACCACCAGATCAGCCGCCAGGGAATTGCGGGGCTTTATACCTATGATCGGCAAAGTGAGAACAAAGACCAATTGGGACTGGCCATCCTTACCCCTGCAAAAAATGTAATAGGTTTTGGCCATATCAGCTCCCCGGGTACCGACGTTACCAATGTATTCACTGTAGATCTGAAGACATCCGCAGAGCAACCCCTGGTGTACCGTTATTATGTTGGCTGGGAACTGACCGATAAGACTTTTGCCTCCAGGCAGGGGTTCGAAAAAATGCTGTCTGCAGAAGTAGAGAGGTTTGCAAAACCGGTTGTTATACGGTAATTGGATAATTGGGGAATGTGATAATTTGAAGATTTGAATCCCGACGGTTCGCATGCGCGTCAGGTTAATTTTAGGAATAGTGGTTAAAGGCCAAAGCTGCAGCGCAGCGTTGCGCTTATTAGCAACGAACAGGAGATGGAACAGAGGTGCAGCGCACCGGTAATATAAGCTTTCCCAATATATCCCCGCCGCGCTGCGGCTACGGGTAAGTCCCTGGAAGTGCTTGTTACCATTATTTGCGGCGCGCTGCGCCTGCTATCAAAAGATGAGGTCTTTTTTAGCTTCCAAAGGCTTATTCATACTACATTTTATGGTAATAGACCTGTTTTTTATCTTGACGCGCTCCCGATAGCCATCGCATGCGCGTCAGGTTAATTTTAGGAATAGTGGTTAATGGCAAAAGCTGCGGCGCAGCGTTGCGCTTATTAGTACCGAACAGGAGATGGAACAGCGGTGCAGCGCACCGGTAATATTAAGTTTTCCCCGAAAAGATTCCCGCCGCGCTGCGGCTACGGGCAAGTCCCTGGAAGTGCTTGTTACCATTATTTGCGGCGCGCTGCGCCTGCTATCAAAAGATGAGGTCTTTTTTGGCCTCCAAAGGCTTATTCATACTACATTTTATGGCCATAGACCTGTTTTT
>NZ_FMZO01000003.1:392073-502435 GCF_900101395.1 Niabella drilacis
TTTGCGGCGCGCTGCGCCTGCTATCAAAAGATGAGGTCTTTTTTGGCCTCCAAAGGCTTATTCATACTACATTTTATGGCCATAGACCTGTTTTTATCTTGACGCGCACGCGATGGTTCGGGAGTGGGAATGTGAAAATGAAAAACCGATACCGGGCATAAACCGGATCTGGCATTGTCAATGGGACTATCCGGCAGGAAAAATCATCCTGCTCAAACAAAGCTGCCCCTCAGTCTCCCCGTCGCCCGAACCCGCCACTGCGGCCAGGCCCGGAACTTTAAACCCGGAACCTTAAACAAAGTAGTTACCAGTCTTTCTCCCTGCTGGTTCCATACTGGGATTTGTCTTCGGAGATCCGCTGCTGGGTGTTCTTTTCTTTGTTTTCCAGTTTGTCCAACTGGTTCTGTGCCTGGTTCTGATTGAGCCTGGATTTTGAAGGTTTTGGTGATTCTTCTTTCTTGTTCTGTCCGCCGCCACCGCCGCCGCCTTGCTTTTTCTTTTCAAGTAATGCCTTCTGAAGATTTTCGCGTGCTTTAACATCGTTGCTGTTCAGGCGCAGCGCATTTTTATAAGCTTCGATACTTTCCTCCAGCTTGTTCTGACTGGAATAGACCACGCCGGTATTATAAAACGCAGCAGAGCGCAGCCCGGTATCCGTGTTGGCGGATGCTGCCGCCTGTTGATAGGTTTTTACCGCGTCGTCGTATTTTTTTAAACGGTACAAAGCGTTGCCTTTATTCAGCAGTGCTATATATTGGTGCGGCCCTTGTATTGCCTTGTCGTAGGCTTTTACCGCATCATTCATTTTGCCCTCCCTGTAATAGTCGTTCCCTTTCTTTACAAGATCGCTTCCGTTCTGGGCCAGGAGGGGAAGCGTTATGAGGCTGAGCAGGAATAGGAAATGATGTTTCATGTTTTTGCTTTTTTACCTTCAGGGAGGAGTTGCTCAATGACCAGGAGTAAGACCATTGCAGCGGCAAATATCCAGAAATAATAGGAGAAGCTCATCAGGTTGGTGTCACCGGTTACTTTTTTATCGATCTGCGCCAGCTGTTGAGTGATCTTCTTAACGGCTGCGTCAATATCCGTTAAATGCACATAAACACCATTGGTGTTGACCGCGATCTGCTCCAGCTCCTTCTGGTTGAGCTTCGACACAATGGGCCGGCCGGTCTGCGGATCCAGTTTATTGCCTCCGGTGGAATCGTCTGGTATGAATGTGCCCTCCGGAGAGCCAATGCCAACAGTGTTCACCATCAGGCCCCGTTTTTGCAGATCTTTTGAAAGCTCCAATGCTTTTTCATCATGATCCTCGCCATCCGAGATCAGGATGACTGCTTTATATTTTGCCTCTCTTTCTCCAAAAGACCGGAGGCTCTCTTCCAGGGCATCGCCGATAACTGTACCCTTTACGGGAACCACGTCGGGCGAGGCATCATTCACATACATTTGTGCAGAGCTGTGATCGGCACTGATGGGCATCTGGATATAGGCTTTGCCGGCAAACCAAACCAATCCGACCCGGTTATTAGGCATCGCGTCCATCATTTTGCTGATGAACTGTTTGGCAAACAGCAGCCGGCTGGGCTTTACATCCTGCGCCAGCATGCTTTTGCTGAGATCCAGGGCAAAAACAACATCGATACCTTTCCGTTGAATGCCATCGTTTCCCCCGGGCTTGCGCAGGCTCATGGTACAAAGTACCCCCATTAAAAAGGCCAGGCATAACAAAAAAAACTTCAGGTTGAACCGGAATGGGCTGTAGCCGCGGATCATCGATTTTACAAGCGCGGGCTCACCGATCTTGCGGATGGTCCGTTTTTTCCATCGTTTTACAAGGGAAAACAGGAACAGGAACAGCAGCACACCCGCGCTCAGCCAGATAAAATAAATATATTGAAACTCAAAATTCATTGACTTCGTAAAGTTAACAAGTTCGAGGGTTTTAAACGTTAACAGGTTGATAAGTTACTACGGGTCCGGAGGGAGGTTTCAGGTTAGATTCCTTTTTACACTCGATGCCATGTGTCAAATCTCCGATCACGGGCGCAATCGACTAAAGGCTGCCCCGAAGTTTCGTATGCGCGTCAAGCTAACTTTAACAGGATTCATAAAACCGGTTTAAGATTAAAGGGATAAAAGGGGTATATAGGCATCTGGGTGCCATGGGCACCGCGTGTTTATAGAACAGTGACCATAGAGCAACCGGCTCCGTAGGATGCCGCGTAACACGGGGCGTCCTATGGAGCCCGATCCGAATAAAGAAACATTGCTATAAACACGCTGCTCCATCCGGAGCACCAATCCCAGGATATTCACCCGTTGACGGTAGAAATTTCTGCAGCCGTTCTTCATCTAACAGTATTGATCTTTAAGATTATGTTCCTTAACTTGACGCGCATGCGAAGTTTCGGAGGCTGACAGCTCTCCAATGCCTACATTTTTCCTTCAAAAAAGCCCAGTTGTTTTAAAATATCCTTTAGCATTTTCAGTCTTACGGTAGTCATATCGTAGCGGGGATCCGCGGATTCAACGTTCAGCACAAAGAAATAGGGGTGCCGGTTCTCTTCGATCCAGCCAACGATCCAGCCCAGGGCATGCCCCTTTTCGGTAGCACCCCAGCCGGTTTTATAAGCCAGTTTGTAATTGGAATTATCCTCAAACAGCATGGCATGTTTTACTTTTTCCTGGTAGAGCTTAAAAAACGGCAATTCGTTAAAATACAGTTTCTTTACCAGCCCCAGGTTTTCATCGGGAGTAAGTTTCAGGGTGTTATCCAGCCAGAACGTATCAATTGCAGACCGGATCTTAAAAAGGGTATCTTTTTTCCCGGAACCATAGTGGAGGGAATCCAGCCAGAACTGCATTTTTTCCCTGCCAATACGCCGGGCTACTTCCTGGTAGTAAGGAACCGCTGAAACACGGAAGGCCTGGTACATATTCAGGTCCCTGTTCCATTCGGGGATGGAACGCTGAATCCCATCCCAGGGAATGATCATGCTGTCGCTGGAAATGATCCCCGTCTGCAGCCCGATAAGGGAGTTCACAATTTTAAAAGTGCTGGCAGGCAGGTAAGCGCTATCCCGGTACCGCGCAAGATTATAAACAGTAAAGTCGCCGGTGCCGTTATTGAGCAGGGCAAATGTGCCGGTAAGCTGGTGCTCCTCAAAATACTTCTTTAGCGAGTTGTCCTGTTTTACATTGTTTTGTGTACAGGAAACGGTCAATAAGAGCGCTAAACATCCTAAAAATCCGGATAGTCCATTCCCGGTGCTGTGCGATAGAGGCTTCCTGCTTATTTTCAGTACTTTAGTAAAAATCATAATAAATATTGAACAGAAGATTGAATTCGCCGCAAAAATACAATGTGTTTGCCTATGGTCCGGGTTTAATGTAAAAGGTATTTTAAAAACAGGGGGAGGAACCCCGGGGCCAATGCCGGCATAACACTGCCGGATGCCAATGAACGGGTTATTACAGTGATAGGGCTGCTTTGATAATTTCTGGCACCCGAATTGCGACGGTTATGTATAATGCCCTATTATGCAGGATATTATAACTTATACAAGGGATGTCCGGAACCGGTATCAGCTGATCCTGGATATTCCCGATGCTGCCAGACGTAAGGTAATTGACGCCCGGACGGGATTGGACGCTTTTTTCCGGGGAACACCGGTGCCGGGCGGCAGGCCCTTTATTTACCTGGCGGAATTTTCCGCCTTTGAAACAGAGGAACAGGCTGTCATTGAGCCGCTGAGCCGGATCGCGTTGGGTGCAATGCCGTTTAAGATCCATTTAAAGGGCTATGGGCAGCTGAACCGGGCAGAGATCTATATACGCATCGCCGAAACCGGGTGGATCACTGCGCTGATCAGCCGGATCGCCGGGGCAAAAGTGCCCTGGAGCGACGAGCGGTTCAACCCGTTGCCCCGCATCTCGCTGGCCCGGAACCTGCAGCCCTGGCAGTTTGAGCAGGGGTGGGCCCTGTATGGGCACGAACCATTTCAAAGCCGGTTTATCCTCAATGGAATGCTCTTATTAAAACAGTCGCCGGGGTACCGCTCCTGGCAGATCGTTCGGCGTTTTTTATTTGAGAACCAGCTGATAGCGGATTAACAGCGTTCACACACCAGATATCAGACATCAGATGTCGGATATCAGCAATTTTAAGCCTGAGAGCCCGGGAAGTTCGCAGGCATCAAGGCAAAATGTCAAACTTTGATGTAGATCTTCTTCTTATCAAGCCAGTAGCAGATAGCCCACATAAAAATAATAACACAGATTGCGTATAAAAGTGACCCGTTCTCTTTGGCACCCGGTGTATGGATGAGTACCCTGGTATAGAGCCAGTTCCAGGGAGTGACCCCGTCTGTAGTTTTAAACAGGGCTGCCGTTTTGGGCAAAAATGCACTCAGTGCAAAAATAAACAGGGGGTTTTTACCAAAAACCTCAAAAAAACGACCCAGGAAGCCGGTCTTCCCTTTTATTTCGATGAAATAGATCATGGTAGCAATTGTAACGGTTGCAAGTCCGGTGGTATACACCGTATAGGAACTGGTCCATATTTTCTTATTAATGGGAAACACCAGGTCCCAGCAAAAACCGGTAAGAAGCAATGCCATACCCGCAACAAAGAGACCTGTCAGCATTTTAAACATAGGATTGGAGGGGGCCTTCCGGTCCATACCGGCTGGAATCCCGGCACTGCTGTTCCGGATATACATGCCCACAAAATAGCCCAGTACTACCTGTACGATCGCCGGCAAGGTACTGGCGATGCCTTCCGGGTCAAAAGGCACTCCTTCTCCTTTATACATATGGGCAGTATGCAGGAGGATCTTATCGACCTGTTCCGTTCCAAACCAGCCGGCAAGGCTGTAGGGGTCGGCCGGATTACCAATGATACAAAGGGCCCAGTAAAGGAGCAGTAATATTACGGAAAGCAGTCCGGCTGCCCGGGGCTTCAGGTAATAGGCGATAATAGAGGCAAAAAAGTAGCAGACAGCAATGCGCTGCAATACACCAAAGATCCGGACCCCTTTTTCCGGTCCGGAGGTCCAGGGGATCCCTTCCAGTGTTCCTGCATTCCAGCGTAAAAAGGGATACCAGTTCAGGAAAAGACCGATGCCGAAGATCATCAGGGTTCTTTTGATCACCTTTTTCCAGAATACACCGGGCCCTGCTTCCTGTAGGCGGGGAATCACAAAGGACATGGCGTTGCCTACGGCAAACAAAAAGAAGGGGAAGACCAGGTCGGTAGGAGTAAGTCCATGCCAGGGAGCATGTTCCAGAGGGCCGTAAATATGGGCCCAGCTGCCCGGGTTGTTTACCAGGATCATCAGGCAAACAGTGGCGCCCCGGAAAACGTCAAGCGATCGGTATCGAATCTTCATTTTTTGAGGAATAAGATGTTAAAGTACGAATTTAACCCGAATTTTCTCTATGAACGCTGTTACTGTTATATTTGCAGGGATGTTCCTGTCGCATTTGTGAAGGTCCCGTTTTATCCGGATGGGACTGAGGTGGCGAAGCCATGCAAAGCAATGAAAGAGAAAAACTGGTATGCAATCTATACTAAGCCCCGCTGGGAGAAAAAAGTATCAAAACTACTTACAGACAGGGATATTGTCACCTATTGCCCCCTGAACCAGGTAAGACGCAGATGGAGCGATCGTATTAAAATTGTACAGGTTCCCCTGCTGCCGTCGTATTTATTTGTTCATATTGACACAACGGAGCTGCAAAAAGTAAGAGAAACTCCGGGCGTCATTAATTTTGTGTATATAGAAGGAAAACCGGCCATTGTAAAAGAGTACGAGGTGGTCCGGATCCGGAAATTTTTAAGTGAGTTCGAAAATGTGGAGCTGGTACCCTTTAGCCTGCGGAAGAATCAGCGGGTAATGATCAACCAGGGGGTATTGGTGGAAGAGGAGGGCCGGGTGATCGATTTAAAAAATAATAAGGTAGCGGTGGCGATCGAAAGCCTTAATTATCACCTGGTAGCCTTATTTGATAAATCGAAACTGATCAACAACTAAATCAACTTTATGAAACTTTTTAATTATACATCGGCGCTTATGGCGGTGGTGTTAATGGTATCCTGTGTTACCCAGCAAAAAATGCCGAAATACCTGGAAGGTGCCGCCAATGAGGCCATTGATAAGCAGACCAGTTTTCCGGAGCTGATCATCCAGAAAAACGACCAGCTGGCCATACAGGTGTACAGTGATTATTTACCGGATCCAAAGAGCGAGAAAACAGAATCCAACCCGGACCTGTTATACAATCAACCCATACCGCGCGGAGGTGGGGCAGTTAGCGCCAGTACCAGTGCCAATAACACGAGTACCAGTGGTTACCTTGTGGATGGGGAGGGGAATATTGATTTTCCCCGTTTGGGAAAGATCCATGCAGAAGGGCTTAGCAAGAAGCAGTTGGAAGCCGAGATCAAAAAACGGCTGACAACACCCGTGGAACTCTTGCATAATCCCACGGTGCTGATCCGTTTTCAAACCTATAAGATCATCACCCTTGGGGAGTTCAATGCCCCGCAGGTATTGAACATTCCTACCGAGAAAGTGAATATTTTTGAAGCTATTTCCATGGCAGGGGGCATTACCGAATGGGGCCGGAAGGATGCCGTAAAAGTGATCCGGGAGCAGGATGGCAAACGCGAAATGGGAGTGGTGGACCTCTCATCAGCCAGTGTATTTACTTCACCTTATTATTACCTGCGGCAGAATGATATCCTGCTGATTGACCCGGTAAATGATAAGCAGCAGGTAAAAGATGAAACGCGACGTTTGAGCCGCATTTCCTTTGCCACCTCCATTGCCTCTACGGCAGCTGTAATAGCATCCATCATCATTTCAATTACCAGGAAATAATGCAGCAGGGTCCGGCTGTGATCCTGTATCATAAAATACCGTAATCTCATTTATGCAATCCATCGAGAAAAGAGAAACTTCGGGCAACCTTAGTGCAAGAGAACTGCTTTTTAAATACATCCGCTTTCTTCCCCTCGTTATTTTTTGTGTGGCCCTGGCGTTGTTCCTGGCCTGGCTGTATCTGCGCTATACACAGGAGCAGTACAGCTCTATCGGAAATATGCTCATCACCACGGAGGAATCCAAAGGGGATAAAGTGGAAGACCTGATTGCCGGCAAAAGCAAAACGACCAACCTGCTCAATGAGATTGAGGTGCTGAAGTCGCGCCCGCTGATGACGCGGGTGGTGCAGAAACTGGAATTGCAGATCGGGTACATCAAAAAGGGGAAGGTGAAGAACATGAATGCCTATAAACGGGCTTCGTTTGCCTTTGTTCCGGTACAGCTGGTGGACTCTGCCCTGTCTTTTTCGGTAGACATCGAGTTTGTAAACAGCAACCAGTTCCGGGTTAATAAAAAAAGTACCCTTTACAGTTTGGACCAGCTGTTCCAAACGGGTAATGGCGTATTCAAACTGGTAAAGGATGGCGGGCAGCCGGAACCGGGAGCCGAATTCACGGTCACTTATCATCACGAAGACGCAGTGGCGGCAGGTATGATCAGGGAGCTGAATGTGCAGCCCAAACAGGCTAATACCGGCATCCTGCTGGTGGAGTACCATTCCTCCAACCCCTACCTTTCGTCGGATGTGGTAAACACCCTGATGCAGGAATATACGATCTGGAAGGTAGAGCAGGGCAACACATCCATGGATCTTACCATCGATTTTATCAATAACCGGCTGGGGATCGTGCAGCATGATATCGACAGCCTGCAGCGTAAACTGGTGGCCTATCAGAAAAATAATAACCTGGTAGACGCTTCACTGCAGATCACCGCGTTGTTGGAGCGGGCACAGGCACAGGATGTGGCCGGCCAGGAGCAGCGGATGGCCCTGGGGACCCTGGAGGTGCTGGAGCACAGCATCGCCGGCAGCGAAGCCGGCTCCCTTACCCCTTCGGTTGCGGGGATCAAAGACCCGGGCCTAAGCGAGGTGCTCACAAAACTGAATGAGGCTCAATTGCAGCGGAAGTCACTGGTAGACGGGAATGTACCGGTAAATAACCCACTGGTAAAACAACTGGATCAGAGCATCGAACTGCTCAAAAAAGGGGCACTGGAAAATGTAGCAACACTTAAAAACAGTTATAAAAAGAACCTGGGACTTGTTTCAGCGGAGAAGTCAAAAAGCACCGGCGGGGCGTTGCAGATGCCGGCAAAGATCACGGAACAGGCAGAAATTGAACGGGACCTGGCATCCAAACTGGCCCTGGCAAAAGTGCTGGGAGAAAAACGGGAGGAGGCCGCCATCAAACGGGCCAGCACCATTTCCAATACAAAGATCATCGAAAAGGCCGAACCCAATATTACGCCTGTAAAACCCAGCCCCGGCACCGTAAAGCTGGTTGCATTGCTTTTTGGCCTGGCCATCCCGGGGTTGTTCCTGGTATTGAAAGAAGCGTTCAATGACCGGGTGAACACCCGTGCAGATATTGAGCGGGCCACTGCCGCACCGATACTGGGGGAAATAGGGCATTCCAAATCGGATCATACCCTGGTGGTAAGCAAAACCCAGCGCACCCTTATTGCCGAACAGTTCCGCCTGCTGCGCTCCAACCTGCAATACATTACGGGCAAGCAGGATAAAGTGGTGATCATGGTGACCTCCTCTTTTGGCGGGGAAGGAAAATCTTTTATCAGCACCAATATGGCTGCGGTTTACGGGCTTACCGATAAAAGAACCATCGTGCTGGAATTTGACCTGAGAAAACCGAAGGTGCTAAGTGGCCTGGACATGCAGAGAAGGCAGGGGATCAGTAATTATATGATCGGTGATGTGGATTTAGACAGCCTGATTATCCCGGTTGCGGGTGAAGAAAATATGTATGTATTACCCTGTGGGCCCATACCTCCCAATCCTGCAGAATTGCTGCTGAGCAGGAAGACCGAGCAGTTGTTTACACAGCTGAGAAATAAATTTGATTACGTTATTATCGATACGGCGCCCATCGGTATGGTAAGTGATGCGCTTACCCTGGCTAAATACGCCGATTGTACTATATATGTTACCCGCCAGGCACACACTTTCAAAAAACAGCTGAACCTGGTCAATGACATGTATGAGAATAAGAAAATGCCCAATCTTTCAATAGTGCTGAATGATACCAAAATGCCAACGGGTGGCGGGTATTATGGTAACTATGGTTACGGGTACGGAGAAAAACATGGGTCAGATTATTACCAGGACGATGCAATTGCGGCGGGTGACCGGAAAAGGGGATTTTTGCATTGGTTTAAAAAACGTTAGTTTATGATGAGGATACTGGTTACAGGCGGAGCCGGGTTTATAGGATCAAACCTGGTGGCAGCCTTATTGAAGGACAGCAGGGTAGACAGGGTCCGGGTACTGGATAACCTTTCCACGGGGACAAAGGACAACCTGGCTGATTTTTTTCCGGACGAACGGTTCGAATGGGTGGAGGGGGATATAAGGGACTATGAAACCTGCCTCAGGGCCTGCGAAGGCGTACGGGCCGTTTCACACCAGGCGGCGCTGGGTTCGGTGCCTCGCTCTGTTGCAGACCCGCTTACCACCAATGCCGTCAATATTACAGGTACATTAAATGTGTTTACAGCGGCTAAAGAGACGGGTATTAAAAGGATGGTATACGCCGCCAGTTCCTCAACCTATGGGGATCACCCGGTGCTGCCTAAGAAAGAGGAGAATATCGGGAAGCCGCTGTCGCCTTACGCGGTAACAAAATATGTAAACGAGCTGTACGCCGGGGTTTACGCCACGCTGTATGGGCTGGAGCCGATCGGGCTGCGATATTTTAATATTTTTGGCCCCCGGCAAAACCCGAAGGGCCCCTATGCCGCAGTGATCCCCCTGTTTGTGAAGGCCCTGCTCAATAATGAAGCCCCGGTGATCAATGGTGACGGGCAACATAGCCGGGACTTTACATTTGTGGACAATGCCGTTGCTGCTAATATACAGGCATTGTTTACGGATAATAAAGAGGCCGTGAACCAGGTATATAATATAGCCTGTGGTACACAAACCAGCCTCCTGGAATTATTTAACCTTCTTAAAGCAGAAGCCGGCACAATGTTGGTTCCGGATTTTGGTCCGGCCAGGGTAGGAGATGTTCAGCACAGCCTGGCAGATATTTCAAAAGCAAAGGCATTGCTGGGGTATCAGCCAGGGGTTTCCGTAAAAGAAGGATTGCGACAAACATTTGACTGGTATCGGTCCAACTCGGGGTTCCTGGGATAGGAGCGGAGAAAATCTAATTAAGTATCCGATGTCTGATCGCGGGCTTCTGTCGTCTGATATCTGACATCTGGTATCTAACATCTAACATCTCATGTCTAAAACAATACTCATCACCGGTGGCGCGGGTTTTATAGGATCGCATGTGGTACGCCTCTTTGTAAATAAATATCCCGGGTATACGATCGTAAACCTGGATGCGCTGACCTATGCCGGTAACCTGGAAAATCTTAAGGATATCGAAGGCCGTTCCAACTATATTTTTGAAAAAGCCAATATTGTGGATGCGGCTGCCGTGCAGGCCCTGTTTCAAAAATACCGGCCGGATGGAGTGATCCACCTGGCAGCAGAAAGCCATGTAGACCGGTCCATTACCTCACCGCTGGATTTTGTATATACGAATGTGGTAGGTACCGTAAACCTGTTAAATGCCGCTAAGGATTTGTGGAGCCCTCTCCTGGCCTCTTCCGGGGAAGAAGGAGATCCCTTACCACGTTTTCACCATGTTTCAACGGATGAAGTGTATGGTGCGCTGGGAGAAACGGGTTTCTTTACCGAGGAGACCCGGTATGATCCGCATTCTCCGTATTCGGCCTCCAAAGCATCGTCGGACCATTTTGTATATGCCTATGCAGATACCTACGGGTTACCGGTGGTCTTAACCAACTGCTCCAACAACTACGGGCCCAATCATTTTCCGGAGAAACTGATCCCGCTCATGATCCATAATATCATCAATAAAAAGCCGCTGCCGGTATACGGTGATGGAAAATACACCCGCGACTGGCTTTATGTGATTGATCATGCCCGGGCCATTGACCTGGTATTTCACGAGGGCGCTGCCGGCGAAAAATACAATGTGGGGGGCTTTAATGAGTGGAAGAATATCGACCTGGTAAAACTGCTATGTAAACAGATGGATGAAAAACTGGCGCGCCCGGCGGGTACCAGTGAACAGCTCATCACCTATGTAAAGGACCGGCCGGGGCATGACCTCCGCTACGCCATTGATGCCACAAAGATCAATAAGGAACTGGGCTGGGCCCCTTCGGTTACTTTTGAAGAAGGACTTTCCAAAACTATCGATTGGTATTTAGAAAACCAGGAATGGCTGGAGCATGTTACCAGCGGGGATTATCAGCAGTACTATGAGCAGCAGTATACGAATTGAACGAAGGAAACGAATTGAGCGAATTTATGTCAACAGAGATTTTTTTTAAAGAAGAAAGTTATAAAATTGTTGGCGCCTGTATGAAAGTTCATTCCGTTCTGGGGCCGGGATTTTTAGAATCGGTATATTGTGAAGCCTTGACGAAAGAGTTTGAACGGCAGCACATACCATTTGAAAAAGAAAAGAAGCTGAACGTATTGTATGAAGGCATATTACTGGATAAAACATTCAGGGTAGACTTTTTTTGTTATAATGAAATAATGGTTGAAATAAAGGCGGTCGGTTTTTTGCTACCGATAACAGAGCTTCAAATACTTAACTATATAAAAGCAGCCAATAAAAAACTGGGAATTTTAGTAAACTTTGGAGAGGCTTCCCTCAGATACAGACGGGTACTTAATTCAATGCATTCGTAAAATTCGTCAGCATTCGTAAAATTCGCATCTATGAAAGGAATCATACTCGCCGGCGGCTCCGGCACCCGTTTATACCCCATTACAAAAGCGATCAGCAAGCAGCTGATGCCGATATATGATAAGCCCATGATCTATTACCCGCTTTCAGTGCTGATGATGGCCGGCATCCGGGAGATCCTGATCATCACCACGCCCGAAGACCAGGCCGGTTTCAAACGCCTGTTGGGAGATGGACAGCGGATCGGCTGCCGGTTTGAGTTTGCCGTGCAGGAAGTGCCCAACGGGCTGGCACAGGCCTTTGTGATCGGGGCAGATTTTATCGGGGCCGATAAAGTAGCACTGGTATTGGGCGATAATATTTTTCATGGAGTGGGCCTGGGCTCGCAGCTCAGGAAACTTACCGGTGTGGAGGGCGGCTATGTATTTGCCTACCAGGTATCGGATCCGGAGCGGTATGGGGTGGTGGAATTTGATGAAAACCGGGTAGCCCGGTCAATTGAAGAAAAGCCGGCGGAACCCAAGTCCAATTACGCGGTACCCGGACTTTATTTTTATGATAACAGTGTGGTGGAGATCGCAAAGAAGCTGAAGCCTTCTCCCCGTGGAGAGTACGAGATCACGGATGTAAATAAGGAGTATTTAAAAAGAGGCCTGCTGCAGGTGGCCGTGCTAGACCGGGGAACGGCCTGGCTCGATACCGGCACCTTTGATTCGTTGACGGATGCTTCGGAATTTGTGCGGGTGATCGAAAAACGGCAGGGATTGAAGATCGGTTGTATTGAAGAGATCGCCTACCGGAGCGGTTTTATTGATAAAGCACAGCTGCTCCTGCTGGCGGAAGAACTGGCAAAGAGCGGCTATGGCGAATATTTGAAGAAGATAAAGTAGTTGAAAATCGTTGAATGGTGGTTTAATGATGGATTTAAGTAGGTGCGGTTTTCAACCACCTTCTGTCACATTAAGCCTGAAATCTAAAGCGGATATTGTCTAACATCTAACATCTAACATCTAACATCTGAAAATAATGTCTGCAAATTTTTTCGCACATCCTACCGCCATCATTGATGAAGGTTGTATGATTGGTGCCGGTACAAAGATCTGGCACTTTTCCCATATCATGGCGGGCTGTACTATTGGAGCCAACTGTAACCTGGGGCAAAATGTGGTGGTATCACCCAAAGTGATCCTGGGCAATAATGTGCGGGTGCAAAACAATGTGTCTATATATGAAGGGGTGATCTGCGAGGACGATGTATTTCTTGGTCCCAGCATGGTATTTACCAACGTCATCAACCCGCGCAGTGCCGTAAGCCGCAAAAATGAATACAAAGCAACTTTTGTAAAGCAGGGCGCTACCATCGGCGCCAATGCCACCATCGTGTGCGGAAATACGATCGGCAAATATGCATTTATCGGTGCCGGCGCAGTAGTTACCAAAAGTGTACCGGCCTACGCATTACTGATAGGCAATCCGGCCCGGCAAACCGGCTGGATGAGCGAGTACGGGCACAAACTGAAGTTTGATGAAGCGGGAAGGGCGGTTTGCCCGGAGAGTGGTGCGGTATATGAGCAGGAAGGAAAGCAAGTGACTAAAGTAGGGTAATCAAATGGGCGAAAAGGTAAGATTTGCAGTTGTGGGATATGGGCATATGGGAAAACGGCATGCGAAAGTGATCCGTGAACATCCGGATTGTGAATTGATGGCGATTGTTGACATACAGGATCTATCGGGAGATCATATAGAGCCATTTTATAATAGCTTGGATTGTTTTTTAGAATCGGCGATTGCTATGGGTACCGACGTGATGATCATCGCTTCTCCCAATGGATTACATGCGCAACACGCGTTGCGATGCCTTGCAGCGAAGAAGCATGTATTGATCGAAAAACCGATGGCGCTAAATAAAACCGATGCGGAAGCTATAGTTACCAGGGCCGCCGAGGTACAGAAACAGGTATTTGTGATGATGCAGAACCGGTTCAGTCCGGTAAGTGTTTGGTTAAAGGAATTAACGGATAGCGGTGTGCTGGGGAATATCTATCTGATACAGGTAAACTGTTTCTGGAACCGGGATGGGCGGTATTATAAAAAGGGAAACTGGCATGGAACAAGTGATTTGGATGGGGGTACGTTATTTACCCAGTTCAGTCATTTTATAGACCTGATATATTGGTGCTTTGGTGATATCACCAATATTCGGTCAAACTTCCGGAATTTTAATCATGAAGGGATCATTGATTTTGAAGATACGGGCCTCGTGCATTTTGATTTAATAAAAGGAGGTGTGGGATCTTTGAGTTACACAACTGCGGTCTGGGATCAAAACCTGGAGAGCAGTATTACGGTGATCGCAGAAAAAGGATCTGTAAAGGTAAGTGGACAGTATATGGATAAAGTGGAATATTGTCATGTAGATAATTATCAAAAACCCGATATAAATACATCGAATTTAAAAGGCGGGAATGGTACAGAATTTACAGAAGCCGAAATCAATCATCAGAATTTTATACACCAGATGTTATGTAGTCTGAGAGGTGAAAGCCCTGAGATGACGCTTGCAAATGAGGGGGAAAAAGTAGTGGGGATGATTGAACGGATTTACAATAATTAATGTTGCGCTGCCTGGCTAAGAGGTTTTGGAACTCCGCTTTCTTATAATCGACTTTGGAATTTAAGTAGTGAAAATGAATTTTGTGAATGTTCCTCTATTGCTGGGTGACTATATGATTACAACGCGTTGTATAAATTAAATTGAAGTTGTTTAAGAAAGAATCCTTAATAAGGGGAAGCGCGCTCTCTGTTGTATTTAATGCAATTGCTAAGTTGTTGCAAGTTGTAAATATATTTTCTGTTTCAATATTTTTTGGAGCAAATAATAATACAGATCTGTTTTATTTTCTATTGAATCTTATTACGATAACTATAGCGGGATTTATTAGTGGAATGGATGCTACTGTAATTATTCCGGAATTTATGAGGCGACGGGAGAACGTAGATCTTAAAAAAGCGATGGGGTTTATAAATAAATATGTCTTTATCTATTTGATAATTGGAGTTTTATTTTGTTGTCTCGGAAGCATAGAACCTCTAAAAATATATAGCACATTTTCGAAATTTGATGTAGACACCCTTACAGGGAATAAGGTCATTTTGATTTTATGTCTCCCTTTGTTAGGATTAATGCTGACTACAAATTTGCTATCCAATGTATTAATGTCACACAGGTATTTTACGCTCCCCAGTATAGTAAATCTGATAAATAATTTTTTTTCTCTCTTTTTTCTCTTTTTATTCTTTAGGCAATTAAAACTGGTAAGCATATTAGTAGGGATGTTGTTGGGATATTTTATTAATCTTTTAATTCTTTGCTATATACTGAAAGTTAAATTGAAGTGGAGGTTTGGGGTTGTTGATTGGAAATTTGAAAAGAGGATATTTAGATTTATTTCCAATAGTCAAATAGTCGCTTTAATTGTGTCAGGGAGAACCTATTTGACACAATTTTTGCTTAGCGGATTATCGGGTGGAACATTGACGGCAATAAACTGGGGGGGACAAATTAGCTCGATACCGGAAACATTTATTAATTCTCAGGTGTATAATGTTATGGGAGTTAAATTCTCCGAAGATTTTGCAAGGAATGAAGTAAATAAGTCAATAGATCTTTTTCGGAGGGTTTTTTTTATTCTTTTGATTGTTACTGGAGCTTGTATTACATTTCTCTTTTTGTGTTCTACTCAAATTGCAAGCCTGTTGAATTTTAGGAACAAGGTTTCTGGCGAGACGATGGATATTTTAGTGAGAAGTATAAAATACCTCTCCTTGATTCCCTTCATAAATATAATAACATTCCTTGTAAGTAAATTACTGGCTGCAACACAAAAGATTAGCTTTAGGTTTGTGGTTTATTCCTTTATTGGACAGGTTGCTTTGCTTGCTCTTATTGTTTTATTGGTGGGGACAAACGGATATCTTGGATATATTATGGCCACGGTTTTGGGTTTTAGCATAATTGCGCTGCTTAACTTTCTATTAATGGGACAATACTTCAATTTTGCAATTGTAAAAAGAACTGCCTTAAGCTTTTTTTATGTGCTTTTTTCATTGGTCGTGCTTGTTATGATAGTACGATATATTGATAGTGTATTACATATGTCTTCAAGAAACACCTTTGCATACGTCTTTTTTGTTCTGGTAGTTGTTTTTATTTTTAGTTTTTTAAATCTTAAAAAACATGTATCCGCTTTTAGAAAGAGTTTATAACAAAATAGTTTGGGAGTTAAGAGGACGGCGAATTGAAAAAAAATATCGGGAACGCCTGAAGAATAATATCAGAAATGAAGATTTTTCAATAATAAGTAATAACTGTTGGGGAGGAAATATTTATGGAGATCTGGGTATTGAATATAAAACACCGACGGCCGGATTGTTTTTTAATGCCCCATGCTTTGTGAAGTTTTTAAAAAACTTAAAAGAGAATTTGAATGCTGAAATTGTTGAGGTTAAATATTCCCGGTATGATAATGTTAATAAAATGCGGGAGGAAACGAAAAATTATTTCCCGATCGGTTTAATAAATAATGATATTGAAATAGACTTTCTGCATTATAGGACAATGGAGGAGGCGGTGGAAAAGTGGAAGAGACGTTCTGATCGGGTGAATTTTGATAATCTGCTAATTGCGATGTCTGATACAGATAATTGCACATCAAAAGAGATTGAGGAATTTGATGAGCTCCATTTTGAGAAAAAGATTTTCTTTTCTTCAAAGCCCTACCCTCATTTGAAATCGGTTCTTTTTTTTGAAGAATGGGAGCACCGACCTACGATATTGCCTGCAGATAAGGCAAAATATCTCATTGCTCAAAAAATCGATCTGCAACAGTGGATATCCGGCAAGGATAAAAGAGCTATTGAATATACGTCTGTTTGATTTTGTAAAATATTTGAATATTCGATAAAGAAATTGTTGCTTTTGTTATGAAAATTCTGCATTTGGTCGATTCTCTATATAGAGGGGGAATTCAAAGAGTGGTAGTGGATACTATTCGGCTCTTGCCGGATCATCATCATATTATTGGTATATGGGCTCCTTGTAGTAATAGCTTTTCGGGGGAATTATCTACAATGGAAAATGTGAGGATTGTCGATTTTTCATTTAGGAATTTTTTCGCTATATACAAGTTGTACCGAGCGGTGGCGAGGTTGATTAAAGACGAGAATATAGACATCGTCCATTCTCATATGTTTGCTTTTAATGTTGCTTCAAGATTGGCTGCTGGTAAGGCAATAAAGGTATTTTGCACTTATCATGGGGAAGTGTTCCCATACAGAGGAGCAAAAAGGGTTGCGGCTTTATTTTTGGAGAGGTTATTATTTAATAAAAGTACGGGAAATGTTTTTGTCTCTGAACACGTTAGATATTATGTTCATAAGAAAATTGGTAGAAAAGTGCAGGGAGTTGTTATACACAACTATGTAGTCAAACCGGGATTCCGGAAAATTTATTCAGGATATCGACCCATTCTTAGATTAGTAGCGACAAGTAATAATCAACCGTATAAAAATTACAAGCTTCTTCTGAATGTGGCAAAACGTATAAGAGAATTGCCAGTTCATATATACATATATGGTGATTTAATGGAGCCGCTTAAAACATTTGTTAATGATAATAAGATTGACGGTATTGTTTCGTTTATGGGTATTAGTAGCAAAGTGTTGCAGGATTTGATAAAATATGACGCCTTTATTACTGTATCTAATGGAGGAGAGGGATTTTCTTTAGCTGTTCTCGAAGCAATGGCTGTTGGGATGGGCATTATTTGTAGTGATATCCCTCAGTTTGTAGAAGCAGTGGGAAGCGACTCAAAACTGTTGTTCAAGAGCGATAATGAAGAAGACTTAGTTCAGCTAATACATAAACTGGTGCGATTCCCTGAGATTGTTTCAGAGAATGGCAATGATATGTTTGATAGAGCGGAGCTTTTTTCAAGGCTTGAATATGGGGCAAAAATAAGAAAACTATATTTTGGATAGGGTGACCATATCAGAAGAATTTGCTGATAGATGTTTTAATTTGTAACATTTAAGTATGTAAAAATTCATGATGAAAGACAAAATAATTAAGATACTGCGGAAGAAGAAGTATTATAAAATTTGGGCAAAGCTTATGCATGTTTCCAAAATTGGAATGAACTATTGGGGCGGGGCAAGTTTTGTACATAGTGGAGAAATGCTTGTGATTGATAGGTTTTTGCCACGGTTAAGTCAACAGTCAGAAGTTGTCATTTTTGATGTGGGTGCTAATATTGGTGAGTGGTCATTGTATGCTGCCAAAATGGGGTATAGCGCAAGTATATATGCTTTTGAGCCGTCTAAAGCTACCTATGATACACTGGTCCAGAATACGAGGGCATACCCCAATATCAAATGCGTTAATTTGGGCTTAGGGGACAAAATCGGTCAATATACGCTTTATTCATCCAGGCAGGAGTCTCCAATTGCCTCGCTATATAAGATTGATAATCCTGTTGAAGAATATTCGGAGAAATATACGCAAACCATTAACATCTCTACAGTCGAGAATTTTTGTCAAAATAATAATGTAGAAGAAATTGCTTTTTTAAAAATTGATGTTGAGGGGCATGAATATAAGGCTTTACTGGGTGCAGGTGAATTGATACAAAATGGGAAAATAAGATGCATTCAATTTGAATTTGGAGAAAGTCATATAGAAGCCCGTACTTTTTTTAAGGACTTCTGGACGTTGCTGAAGTGTTATGAGTTTTTTAGGATATTGCCGGACGGCTTAGTCCGAATACCTGCATATTCTGCCGATCTTGAAATTTTTAATACTGCCAATTATCTTGCGGTTCTGAAATGAGAAATGCTGTGAAAGTATCTGTTGTTATTACGGTTTATAATTTAGAAAAGTATATAGAAGAGGCCATCCGCTCTGCTTTATGTCAAACGTATCCTGCATATGAGGTTATCATCGTAGATGATTGCAGTACGGACAACTCAGCTTTTTGCATAAATAAATTTAAAGATGTTATTACTTATATAAAGATGGCTGAAAATTCGGGAGTGCTTATGGCAACTCTGGAGGGGATAAAGAGAAGTACCGGAGATATTGTCGCATTTCTTGATGGAGATGATATATGGATGCCTACCAAATTGGAGGAGACTGTAAGGGTATTTCAGGAGAATGAAAAGGTTATATTGGTGACACATAACTATGATATAATAGATGGAGAAGGATACCTTATAGAAAAGAGTGATCTTACTAAAAAGAACATAGCGTTGATTACAAAGGATCAGCCAGACATTGAATTGCTTTCTGCACGTGTGAAAAATTCAATTTTGGGTTATAGAGGTATGTGGTTAGGAAGCGCCTACTGTATTAGACGGACGGCATTTAATCAAATTGAATTTGATGTATTTATGGACTCCTTTGATATACCTAATTTTAGACGGATGTGCTATCAGGATCATTTGATTGCTCAGTATACGATCTTGACAAATCATTCACAAGCACAGGTATTCTTAATTGATAAGCGGCTGTTTAAGTATCGCTTGTACGGAGCCAATAGCAGTGGTGTTTCAAATACAGTTGAGAGCGCCTTAAGTACTATAAAAAGAGGGAGCGCAAATGTCTTGGCAACAAGTACGTTGGTCAGTCGATTTGATGTCTCCGATGACATAAAAAGGCGTCAGCGCTATATGCAATTGGAATATGAATATCTGAAGGCGTTGTATTCTAAAAAATATTTAGTGGCAATAAAACTGTTTAGGAAATTGATGAGAAGTACGTGGACTAAAGATCAGAAGGGGAAAGAGATAAAACGTCTTTCGGCCGTACTTTTGCTGGGCCCTTCAAAATTTCTTGCGTTAAAAAGCAAATAATGGATTATGTGTGGTATCACCGGTTTCGCAGATTTTAATCAGAAAAGTTCCAGGGAAGTTGTCTGCCAGATGGTGGCCTCCATGCCCCACCGAGGGCCGGATGGACAGTCAGAGTTTTTTGAGCAACAGGAGGTTTTTCAAATCGGCCTGGGCCATCGACGTCTTTCTATTATAGATCTCAGTCATGCGGCAGATCAGCCCATGTCCTATGAAGATCTGGTGGTTGTGTTCAATGGGGAGATTTACAATTACCGGGAAATAAAAGATGAGCTGGAAGAGAAAGGGCACCGGTTCCGAACCTTATCGGATACCGAGGTGATCCTGCACAGCTGGAAGGAATGGGGAAAGGCGGCTATTCATAAATGGCATGGGATGTTTGCGCTGGTGATCTACGACCGGGGCCGGCAGGAGCTTATAGCTATCCGGGACCGGGCTGGAGTAAAGCCCTTTTACTATTCGTTCAGGGATGGCCTGTTTCTTTTTGGCTCGGAATTAAAGACGTTAATGGCCCACCCGGCTTACCGGAAAGAGATCAGTCCGGATGCGGCAGCTTCCTTCCTGCAGTATGGTGCAGTTCCTGCACCCTATTCCATTTTTAAAAGCACTTTCAAACTTCAGGCTGGACACCTGCTACATATCAACCTTCTCAAAAGGGAGCTGGTAACAGAGCAGTATTGGAATGTATACGACTATTACAATAAGCCCAAACTCAGAATCAGCTTGCCGGATGCTATCAGGGAAACGGAGCGAATCCTTGAAAAAGCCTTCCAGTACCGTATGGTAGCAGATGTACCGGTTGGGGTGTTCCTGAGTGGTGGGTTTGACAGTACCTGTGTAACGGCACTACTTCAAAAAAACAGTACAGAGAAGATCAGGACTTTTACGATTGGTACTACTGATAACAAATTGGATGAAGCCCCTTTTGCTAAACAGATCGCTGCGCACCTGGGTACTGATCATACCGAATATTATTGTACGGCAAAGGAGGCTATGGATATCATCCCGGAGCTACCGTTTTATTACGACGAGCCCTTTGCGGACAGCAGTGCCATTCCGACCATCCTGGTAAGCCAGCTGGCCCGGCAAAAAGTGACCGTGGCGCTTTCTGCAGATGCAGGTGATGAGATCTTTGCCGGATATAACCGGTATGACTATATCAGCCGCTATGGAAACAGGTTGCAAAAAATACCTGCACCAGCCAGAAAACTGGCAGCTGGTCTGATGAGTATGATTTCTTCTGAATCAATCCCCATTTTGAAGAATAAAGCAAACTTCCATAGCCGTTACGACAAGCTAAAAAATCTGCTAAATGATCCCTCTCCTGCAGAACTGCTGAAAAACCTCAGCATCGTTTTTCCGGATAGGGAAATAGGAAGATTGTTTGCTCCGGTACCAGGGGGGGAAGGGTCGGAGAGCCTTTCTGCCCTGTATTATAGCCGGGAGTTGAAGCCCGAGTATTATGATGCCCTTTCCTTTATGATGGCGGTGGACTACCAAACCTACCTCGCGGATGATATCTTGCAAAAGGTAGACCGGGCTACCATGAGTATCAGCCTGGAGGGAAGAGAGCCTTTTTTGGATCAGGATATTATTGAATGGGCGGCGCAGTTGCCTACAGATTATAAGTATCACAAGGGTATTAAAAAGTATATCCTGCGGGAGATCGTGTACCCCTATGTACCCAAGGAACTAATGGACCGCCCCAAGATGGGCTTTGGCATCCCGGTGGCCGATTGGCTGGCGGGTCCGTTAAAGCCCCTGGTGGAAGAATACCTGGGTGATGCAGCCCTGGCCCGTCATGGCCTGTTTCAGCGAGCGGAAGTACAGCGTTTAAAGAGTGATTTCCTTGCCGGAAGAAAGGAGAAACACCTTAAGATATGGCATCTATTAATGTTCCAGTTATGGCATGAAAAATGGATGTAAATTTTCAGAGGAGGGCTGTGAATAGGTTGCAGATCAAGGTAAAAATGCCTTGTGAGCGGAGTAGCCGCTGCGTAGTTTTGCTGTTGCTTTGTCTTGGCCTTTTACAGCCGGAAAGAGGCAGTGCGCAGGGAGGGGCGGGCAAAACCATTATCCGGTATACTGGCGAGGCCTGTGAAGCAGTCAAAGACTTAGTTGATGTATTGACGCCCTATGATGCGGGTATCATTAACATAACAAAAGTTCCTTTAGAGAACAGGACGGGGCAGGAATTTTATCTTGCAGCTAATAAGGGCAGCACTACTATCAGATATACCACCCGGAGTAGCCTGGAAAATGCGGCTTATACCTACCTGGACCTGCTGGGTTTTCATTGGTATGGACCGGGTGATAACTGGTTTATAGCACCAAAGGTGCTGAGAAGTCTGTCCCTTGCCGGTGACTGGATAAAACCCTCTTTTCGGAATCGCTCTTTTTTTGGAACCGGTGGCCTGGATTTTGCAAAAATGCAGCCATATGATCCGCAAAATATATATAAAAAAAAGTGGTACGATTGGAAACGGAGAAATCGCTTTAATGTCGACTTTATTGATAACGGGCATGCTGGTTCTGGATTTTATATGGATAACCAGCATTTGATTGAAGAGAATCCGGATTGGTTTAATAGCGAAAGCGGAAAAAGGGCGGGTCGGCTGAAAATTGAAAAGCCGGCCGCTGTGAGCGCCTTTAAAAAATGGGTTAAGAAAAGATATAACAATAACGCTTCTGATTTCATTGCATTGGGTGTTGAGCCGGAAGATGGCAGAGGAGGTATAGATGATCCCTTACCTCCTAATGGTTTTAATGGAATGGCCAAGTGGAACAGTTCCGACAAATGGTGGTGGCTGGCAAATGAAGTGGCAAAAGATTATCCTGAAGAAGATAAAAACATTGTTGTTGCAATGTATGCGTATGGAAATGGACCCTATAACGCATTAATTCCGTCCTTCCCTTTGAGAAAGAATGTTTATCCTATTATTATTCCCTACTCCTTTCAAACAGCCTACTTACCCAGAGAAATGATAAAAAAGTGGTCCTCAAGAATCAATGGACGTATGGGTATCTATGATTATTGGAATATAACCCAATGGAGCCAGGGGGTGCCGCAATTGGATATTTATAGCATTCCGGAAAAATTAGGTTTCTGGAAAAAAAATAAGGTCGATGGTGTTTATCTGGAAACAACAGATGCAGCTGGTCCTATGGGGCATGCTTTGTGGCTTGCCGGACAACTGCAGTGGGATGTAGGCAATGATTTTGAAAAGCTGTACCAGCAATACCTCAATGATTGTTTTGGAACGGCGGCTCCGGCGATGCGGAGAATGTACGACCGCTGGAGTAAGAATTACCAGGATGCGGGGGAAGTAGGATTGAGTCTTAATGATCTTAAAATGGCTTCAGATGTGGTTGCTGTCAATAGCGATGAGTGGAAGCGTATTGCCGATTTGAAAGCATATGTACATTTTATGAAAATGTATTATGAACATGATGGCTCGCAGCAAAGTCGCGATAGGATTTTTTACTATTTATATAGCATTCATCATTTAATGCTGGTACAAACTGTTGCTTTTCAAGGTCAGGGCTATATTGCTCCGGGAGGTGTAGCACCAGAGGGAAAGGATATAAGTCCTTTATCTTATAAAGACATTGAAATGCAGTTTAGACAAGATTTATATAAAAGCCCCATACGCTATTCTATAGCCGCTTTTAAGTTCGATTATAACAAAGTAAAGTATACTGAACCGATACCTGCTATTTCCTGGCGATTTGGCGCATATCAATGCAACACATACTTCACTGCTCCTTTCTCAGGCAGTTTTATATTCGATTTAGGAGGTGAGGAGAAACCTTCATTTCGGTTCTATACAGAGGATGAAATCTTATTATACGATTCTGTAACAAAGCTTAATTCCGCATATATAGATGATTTGGGTGGTCGAAAGTGGTGGATGAAAACCTATAAGGTAAGTATAATGAAAGATAAAGTTTATCACTTGCAGATCAATGGCGGTAGTAGCAGGGTGAAAATAAAAACATCAGGGATTGTGTTATTCAAAAATCCAGGTATAGCAGATTTCGACAATTATCAGTACCCGGTACAGTACTTTTATGTACCCAAGAATACCAGAGAGATAGTGTTTTTTGATGCATATCCGGAAGGAACAAATGGAAGAGGATATTTGATTGACGCGTCGGGGCATCGCTTAAAAAGGGAATATTTGGGCATAAAAAATATTTATAGGGTGCCCGTGCTTTCTGGCAATGATGGCAAAGTTTGGACTGCAGACTTTGGCCATGCTGCATGGGGACTAAAGAATATTCCCAATATATCCAGCCTTCAGCGATTTGAATATAGAGAATAAAGCGTTTTCAATAAATGTTCCCGAGTTTATTTTTCAGCCGAGATGAAATGATACTTCTGATTTGATGAGGGATTTTTTGATGGCTGTTTTTTGTTATGGAATTTTGGATTTCTTGTAGAAATGCCAATGAAAGAATTCTAATAATTTATTATAGGTGCATTCAGCTTAATAGCAGCATTTGCTCATCCGGATAATGATCTTATTTCTTGATAAATATTCCTGTATTGGTCAAGTGCGTGCTCCAGACTGTAGTAAGCAATTATGAAATCCCTGTTTATCGGTTCGATATCAGATATTTCCAATTTCGCTACGATTTCCTTTATCGTTGAAACATCAAGATTATTTAAGATAAACCCTCCATTGCTTTCTGATACTATCTTTTCGACGTCGCCTATTTTATTACAGATTACCGAAATTCCCATGGCAAGCAGTTCGCCCAGTTTGGTGGGTGAACTGGCAATTTTGGAATAGGCGGGCTTAATAAAACTGAGGCTGATGTCGCTGGCCTTTATTAATTTAGGAACGTCTTCCCGGTTGGCGAACTGTACGAGAATCTTTGCCTCATCCAGCCCTAATCTGGACGCGGCTTGGTATACTATTTCCCGATCGTCAGGAGTAAGTACCAGTAAGAAAACTTCATTCTTTTTTTCAAGCAGGATTTTGTAAAACAAAAGCATTTCATCCAGCATATACCAGGTTCCCAGCGATCCCAGGTAACTAACTACAAAGGCCTGGTCCGGGATATTTAACAGTTGCCGGGCAATCCTGTTTTCTTCATTTGTTTTTAATGTAAAAAGCTGCATGTCTGCAGAGCAGGGGATCACTGTGATGGGGGTGCTTTTATTATAGGCAGTCCATGTTTCGATCTCCTGCTTTGCAGCCTCCGTAAGACTTACAATGTGATCCGATTGGCGAATGAACTGAGCTTCTTTCTTTTTCCAGTTCCGGTAGGCGATCTTATAGATCCATTTATCATGATCCCAGATAGCTCCGTCTATCCGTTCATCTACCCAGAAGCCCCGCATATCGAAGAGAAACGGAACTCCAAATCTTTTCTTTAATAGTACCCCGATTCCGGCAGCCAGATAACTGCGGCAATGGATGATGTCAAATGGGGCGGATTTGTGTAGCTTTATGGCGTAGCGTGTGAGCTGGTAAAGATCATAGTATTTGGCAAGAATTGGCGGAGAAGTATGAAAGATAAGGTAGTGCCATTTAATATTGGCCGCTTTGCAAATTTGCTCAATGGTGCTTTTCCGCAAAAGGAATCGCTCCTTTTTCTCGCAGCTCAGTATGGTGATGGAGTGGCCACTTTGCGCCAGGCCTGTAAGGTAGGGCAATATTTGTGATTGGCCCAGGGGGTCAGTAAGACCATCATACGTAATAAATAGAGATTTTGCCATTCCTTGGAACTATATTATTTGTTTTTTGATTGTAATAATAGCTTGACAAGTAACCAGAATACCAGGAAATATATATCCAGATACAGGGATAGCAAGCTGTTGGTAAACAGGTAAATAACGCTCGAATACGGAAGAAAGATCAGATAAAAATTGATTTTAAAAGGAGCGGTGTCTCTGTTTTTTAATTGGAGCAGCCCTTTGCTGTCCATATAGGTGAGTGTACGAAAAAAAACATAAAAGATCAGTATCCCCGGGAGTGTTAGGCCAATCTGCTCTCTTGTTAAAAAGAAAAAGACCGGAGCATAGAACCGTATTACTGCAAGATTCACAAATGTAAAAACTTTAAATGCCTTTTGTTGCATCAGGTTGTGCAGCGCATAAGTGATAATGAGAACGGTGTAGAAGATCCACCAGGCAGGGCTTATCCATGCTTTTATGAGAAAAGACACGCCTGTAAAAATAGCAAGTCGCAATAATATAAACAATAATACGTCTCGGTCCTTTATCTGCCACTGTTCAAGCCGTTTCCGGGGATTGGCCTCAAAACGGACGGCTATATAGTCATTATAGATATACCCGATTTCGTATAGGGAAATAAAGGCAATATGTCCTAACGCGAAATGTATTAGGGCCGTTTTCAGGGGTGTTTGAAAAAAGACAAGAAGCAATATTCCCAACAGAAACTCGTAGTAGGTATGAAAGATAAACGCAGCCTTTGTGTTTAAACGGGTTTTAAAAAAATACCCCATGGGGAGGGCCAATAGTATTTTTTGCATTAATGTTTTTTTGAAACCATTAAAATGGTGACGCCTGGCATTTTTTTCCAGAATTGTACATCGCTTTTCTTGTAGCAAATGGCAATCTTTTGTATTGCTTTTTCCAGTAACAACCTGTCCGTGTGGTTATCGCTCATTGCCACACTGATTATTTCTGAATGAGGAATTATTGCTTCTACAGCTTTTGTTTTTTCCCCGGTAAGATCGCACTGAATCCTGCCTGTGTATACATTGTCTTTTATTTCAAGACTGGTAGCTACATAGTGATTGGCACTAAGCTTTTTCGAAATGATTAAGGCTACCGGTTCAATAGTGGATGAAGCCAGAATGATTTTTTCATTATCAAACCGGCTTAATAGTTCGTGCGTTTGTCTTATTTTTAAATTACTGAGGTCCTCTGCATAAAACTCCTCGGCCCACTGTTCCATCTCTTTTGTAGAAACTCCTTTGAATAGTTTCAGCGCTCTGGCTTTGAGGTGGTCTTTTCCACTGATCTTTTGCAAAAGCGCCAACGCATAAAAAAAGGGGCTTTTTCTTGACTGGAATAACTGGTATATCCTTATTGTTTTTGCGGGGATCTTCTGTTTACGTATGCAAAATCTGATAAAATCAAAGGTGGTATTGGCATAGAAAAGCGTATCGCAGATATCACTTACAATATAACCAGTGTATGCTGGAGACATAATTGCTAAAGAAATCATGAACTCATAAGTTTTGTGACAGGGAGCTGGCTTTTATACTGCAGCTGGATATTTTTGTATATATAAAGGTTCATGCCTCTGGTTTGCTGATGAATAAATGAATTATGCTCAAAAATAACACAACTGTTTGATTTGAAAAAAACGGTGACCTTTCTGTTCCGGGGAGATGATCTGCTGACGACAGATTTTTCAGATATCGGGGGGGCATACTTATAATGGAAAATATCCCATTGGTGGTTTTCTATATTCACTGGGTTATTTTATTCTTTTTAAAAAATAACTATAAAGATACTGAAAAAAGGAGGGATGATACCAAAGATAACTTGGGCCAGTTGTTCTTTGAGACATTAAAGTTCCCTCAAAATATGCGGTTATACAGCGTTTTAATCCGCCGACTCCTTTTACTAATTGCAAGTAAGGATAGGTGGCAAAATTATCTTTTTTCTCAGGGGTGATCTGCTCCTGGTAGAGGACATCTCCTGTATCAATTCCGGGGTCAACAAAGTGTACCGTTACTCCACAGTGCATTGGGTCCTGGTTGGCCAGAGCCCAATAAGCGCCGTGCACGCCCCGGTATTTTGGGGTGATACCGGCATGGATATTAATAAACCTGCAGCCAACGGCAGTGAGCACTTTTTTTGAAACAATACGGGTACCGCTCAACAGGACCAGGTCAGGTGCTGCTGCTTTCAAATATGCAATAACCTCATTACTATTTACAGAGATAACCTGTTTGATCCGTTCTTCGGGAATTGCCTGCGTGCTGAGCCCGTTATCATCAATAATGTTCCTGATCCGCTTTTTTGATAAAAAGGCAATGGGTTTTGCCAGTAAAATCATAAACCCGAGTTGTCCGGCTACCTTTAAAACCCCCAGTTTCTTTACCCTTCTTTTTAGAAAAAGTCTTATCCCCTCTTTTTGTTCAATAATAACCTTTTCAATACAATAGTCATCTTTAAGATGGTTAAAGATGATGGTGGTGGAGTCGCAGGCAGTAGCCAGTAAAATGATTTTTTTAGTTTTCATTTAAGATGCGAGATGTTATATGTGACATGGTTTCGCTGCAGAAGTGATATTTTTCTTTTAAAAAAGCGTAGTGTTGCAGCAATTGCTCTAGGGAGGCCATATTGTTTTTCAGGTTTGTTCCAAAATTATGCGGGTGCCACCAGAGATGAAAAACAAGGTTATTTTTTGCGGCATGCGTCATACTGTTTTTTATCCGGGTAATTTTTAGCGGCTCTAAAAAGCGCAGTTTTTTTGAGTAAGGTCTTAAGAAGCGACTGGCGGGAAGGTTTACAGGCACTGCCCGGGTGACGTCGCTGATGCTGTAACAATTATGCCCGGAAAGGTTGACATAGGAATCCAGTAATTTCAGTATTTTACGGGGATAATTGGTGTGATCGCTATTTTTAACCTGGTAGATCCAGCTTTTTTCATTGCCACGGACACAAGTAAAGCCTAATGCTGTACATACAGACAAATAGGCATCATTAAACTGGTTACGAGGAAATACCAGGGATGTCAGGATTAAACCATCCGATTGTGCCACCGATTGTGCCATTTGCAGATCTTCCTGAAAGTCTTCAAGGGTTTGTCCGTCTTCGAGACAATAATAGTGTGAAAAAGTATGTGAGGCTATCTCTTGTTCAGGATGACGCCTGATAGTGTCAAGGAGACTGGCGCCATAATAGTATTCGTCGGTGTCAAAGGGCTCTGCTAAAAAGGTAAAGTGATCATGATAAGGGGAAAGCCTGCTATTGGTATAGTTTGGAACTTTCGCCGGAAGCATGCGGAGGAAATCCTCTTTTTCCCGGAGAAAAAGAAAACCAACGGTTGCAAAAGTGGCCCGGATATTATACTTTTTAAACAGGTTCAATAATGCAGGGATAACGTTTTTTACATTCTTTACATTGGTCCCATAGGTATCCTGTGTTTTTGAATCACGAACGCCCCACCATAATTCAAAGTCCAGTGAAATAATAAAAGATCCCCGTTGCGCTGTCATACCATTAAATATTAAAAAATTTCAGGAGCGGTTTATTCAGTGGCCTGTTTTTATAATAGATCAGTAAAATACTCATCGCATAAAAAGGCAGGCAGGGGATCTTATATCGTGAAAGGGTTCCAAAATTGCCGGTACTGATGCCCACTGCAAACGCAAAAACGATGGCAAAGATCAGGCAGAACTGGATGGTGGGGTCGGTTGAAATAGTGTGCCAGCATCGTTTAACTCCTACTGTGACCAGAGCCCTGATAGTTAAAATAAGGAATAAAAAAGCCTCCAGCGCCGAAGCGAGGATAATCAGCTTTTTGGACTCCCATAAATAAGGTCTGAACAACGTAACATTTACAGCCATCGGGAATTTCAATAACATATCTTCAAGGCCATTTATTTTTCCTAAATCATAAGCAGAGCCTTCCTCCCCGGACGAATACTGGATCCAATCGCGGGTTGTTTGGGCAGTCTGTTCAATATTCTCAAGAGAGTACCCTCCCAGAGAATTCTTCCCTAACGAGGTCATTATAAAGAGAGAACCGGCAACAGCCATCGATAGAGCAATAAGTTTTACAAGGAACCTACTGGCTGTATTCCCTATCCTGCTGGTATAAACGGAAAGCACCCAGATTATCAGGGCAGGTACAAAAGCAACCAATATATAGAGCTTTACCCGGGCTACCATTAGGAAACTAAGAATGGTCAACAGAATATTGCCTGTTTTAAAATTCTTTTGGATCAGCATCTGGAATATGCCATAGGTAAGCCAGCCCAGGCCAAAAAGACAGATGGTGTCCTTAAAGACCCCCGATCCCCATACCACCACGCTGGGAATAAAAAGAACGGCAACGGCTACCGGCCTTACCAGGTCCGGATAGATCCGCGCAAACGTGCGGAACAGCGCCCACATGCCGGTGAAGGAAAGGGCCGCAAAGATTGCTGCAATGGGCAGGTAAGTGGTGCCGAGTGGAAGGCCTAAAAAGGCAGCCAGTGCGGCAACACTATAGCTGGAAGGGTCCTGGTACCAGTACATTCCATTGATATAGTCGTAGTAGCCAAGGGTGCTTTCATTCGGAATATGAAGTAAAAGGCTGAACCATTTCAACGGAGAATCCTCAAAGGCGCTGTTAATGATCCGGGCATCGTGAAAAAAGTTCATCGTATCGCCTCCCTTATAATAGTATTCATACACCATTCCGATAAACACAGCGCCTGCGATCTTTAGTGTTAGCCCGGTAATAAAATAAGGCCGGTAAGGATGGCCTGAGGGGTAATGCCGGTTGCGGTACCGGAAAGCGATGCCATAAATGGCGGCTAACACAAAGGGAAGGATCGCATAATCCAGGATCGTTATATTGGGAGCCATCTGCAGCGGGTATTAAATAGGGGATAAAAATAAAGCATTCTCTCAAAAGTCCATCCAATGATTTAGTTTTGTGGCTCTTAGGATTTTAAATATGAAAAAAAGCGTTTTAATTACCGGGGCGGCCGGTTTCCTGGGCTCGCATCTCTGTGATCAGTTTATTACAAAAGGATACCGGGTGGTAGCTATGGATAACCTGATCACCGGGGATCTGAAGAACCTGGAACATTTATTCCCCAACCCGGATTTTGAATTTTATCATCACGATATTACCAAATACATCCACGTTCCGGGAACACTGGATTATATCCTGCACTTTGCCTCCCCGGCCAGCCCGATCGATTATCTGAAGATCCCGATACAGACGCTGAAAGTGGGCGCCATGGGCACCCATAACTGCCTGGGACTGGCAAAGGATAAAAAAGCGCGGATCCTGGTAGCCTCTACCAGTGAAGTATATGGAGACCCGCTGGTGCACCCGCAGCCGGAAACCTATTGGGGCAATGTGAACCCTATCGGGCCCCGCGGAGTTTATGATGAGGCCAAACGCTATATGGAGTCTATTACCATGGCCTATCATACCTTCCATAAGGTAGATACGCGGATCGTCCGCATCTTTAATACCTATGGCCCTCGGATGCGCCTCAATGATGGCCGGGCCCTGCCGGCTTTTATAGGGCAGGCTTTAAGAGGGGAGGATATTACCGTATTTGGTGAGGGCACGCAAACACGCAGCTTTTGCTACGTATCGGACCTGGTGGAAGGTATTTACCGGTTATTGCTGAGCGATTATACAGGGCCGGTGAATATCGGGAACCCCAACGAAGTTTCGCTGAGGAGCTTTGCAGAAGAAGTGCTGGCGCTGACCGGCAATAAAGTAAAGATCGTTAACAGGCCCCTGCCCGTGGATGACCCCAAACAGCGGCAGCCCGATATTACCCTGGCAAAAAAATTGCTGGACTGGGCCCCCGTTGTTTCAAGAAAGGAAGGGCTGGAGAAAACCTATAATTATTTCAGGAGCCTTCCGGAAGCGGAATGGCACCGGCAACCCAAAGAGTTTTTAAGCAGTAAATAGATATTCCCGGTCTTGTCCGCCCCGGGTAAACCTGGCTACGACTCCTTTCCCTGAACGTTCGCAACGCTGGGAGCGTAACACTGTGGAAGAAAAACAGTAATGCCTCCGCAAACGGGCCGCCTGCTTGTGAAAAGTCTTTATAGTGGTTAAAGGCCAAAGCTGCAGCGCAGCATCGCTTTTATTAGCAACGAACAGGCGATGGAACAGCGGTGCAGCGCACCGGTACTATAAGCCTCCCCCGAAAAGATTCCCGCCGCGCTGCGGCTACGGGTAAGTCCCTGGGTGTTCTTGTTGCCATTATTTGCGGCGCACTGCGCCTGCTATCAAAAGATCAGGTCCTTTTCGGCCTCCAAAGGCTTATTCATACTACATTTTATGGCAATAGACCTGCTTTTGATCTTGACGCACATGCGATCGCTATCGGGATGGCAGGGCAAAATAAAGACTTTTGAACCTCCGTGAAATTGTCAGGACCTGGCAAACGCGCGGCTCCATTGAAGCCTGGTTGATCAAAACGCCCCCATTTGCCATAAACACAACACTCCTCAGGAGCTGATCAGTGTTGAAATCAGATGCGTTTGCCGGGGGCGCTATGTAATTTTTCATCATCTTTTCATAAAACTTTCTTACCTTGTGCATCAGGCCCTGTCAGTTCTGAGAAGAACAGGGCTATTTTTATTTAATGAAACCTGATATTTTATTCCGTACCGGCGTAAATTTTTTTAAAAATGCCCAAAATACTGCGTATTCACAACCGGCTGATCACGGGAGGGCCGGTTTATAATGTATTGAATCTTACCAAATTCCTGGAACCTGACTTTGAAACACTGCTGGTGGTGGGGGAAAAGGAACATCATGAGCAGGATGCCGGCTTTATTGCAGAAAGAATGGGCATCCGGCCACTCCTGGTCCCGGAAATGGGACGTGCGGTTCATCCGCTAAAGGATTATAAAGCCTATCACAAGATTACTGAGATCATTAAATGGTTCAAGCCGGATATTGTGCACACGCACGCTGCAAAGCCGGGTGCTGTAGGCCGGCTGGCCGCCTATCATATGAAGGTGCCTGTAGTGGTACATACCTATCACGGGCATGTCTTCCATTCCTATTTTAATAAGGCGAAAACACAGGTCTTTTTGAATATTGAACGCTACCTGGCAAAGAAGAGCACCGCATTGATCGCTATCAGCCCCGAACAGAAAACGGAGCTGAGCCATCAGTACCGCGTGGCAAAGGAAAACAAGTTTCGCATAGTTCCCCTGGGGTTTGAACTGGAGCGGTTTATGGAGAATCAGGAGGAAAAAAGAAAAGCTTTCCGCACTGAGTTTGGTTTGGCAGATGATGAGATTGCCATCGGCATTACCGGGCGGCTGGTTCCGGTAAAAAACCATGACCTGTTCCTGGAAGCACTGGCTTTTGTGCTGAAACACACTGCCAAAAAAGTAAAAGCATTCATTATAGGCGATGGAACATCCTGCCCGCATATCCAGGAAAAAGCCGCCGCTCTTCATATTCCTTTTGGCAGGAGCGGGGAAGCCTGCGGCGATCGGTCGCTGATCTTCACTTCCTGGAGATCGGATATGGATGTGGTTAATGCCGGACTCGATATTGTGTGCCTGACCTCGTTTAATGAGGGTACTCCCGTAAGCCTGATCGAAGCCCAGGCTGCCAACAAACCGATCGTGTCCACCAATGTAGGAGGCGTAAAGGATGTGGTAAAGGAAGGAACTACCGCACTATTGGCCGGCATCCAGGATAAGCAAACCTTTTTTGATCACCTGCTGACCCTGGTAAATGATGACGAATGGCGAGCCGCTATGGGAAACAGCAGTACCGGTTTTATTACCGCTCGCTTTGGTGTAAAGAGACTGGCTTCCGATTTCAGGGACCTGTATTACTCCCTGCTGAGTGGTAAAACACAGCTGCAAAGGACTTACCCGGCCTTTCCGGAGCCACTCCGGGAGGTTCCCATGCATCATAACAGTGTATAAAGCCCGCGGAGTTCAAAAGCGCCGGAAGCTGCCGGCACAGCCCGGGATCAGGCTTTTTCTGTTGAAGGGAGGCTGATTCGGGGTTAAAATTTATCTTTGTCTGCAATTTTCGTAAAAATTATATGTTCGGTCTTTTCTCCAGGAAAAACAGGAAGCTAAAAATGGATTACACCTTGATAGGGGCGGATATGCATTCCCACCTGCTACCGGGGATCGATGACGGCTCCCCCGACCTGGAAACTTCCATTGCACTGGTCCGGCAGTTTAAAGAGCTGGGCTATACCAGGCTGATCACAACCCCGCATGTACTCTGGGACCTGTACAAAAATACACCGGATACGATCCGGTACCGCCTGGATGAGCTCCGGGAGGCGCTGACCGCCAACCAGGTTGATATAGAGATGGAGGCGGCAGCTGAGTATTTCCTGGACGACCATGTGCTGGACCTGCTGCGGAAAAAGGAACGTCTGCTAACGCTTAAAGATGATCTTGTTTTAACGGAGTTCTCCACCATGTATCAGTCCATGTCTATGAAAAACATCCTGTTTGAGATGCAAATGGCGGGATACCGGCCCGTGCTGGCTCACCCGGAACGCTATGTATACTGGCATAAAAAATGGGATCTTTTTCATGAGATAAAAGAAAACGGCGTATTGTTCCAGCTGAACCTGCTTTCGGTAACAGGGGGCTACGGCTCCCGCGTGGAAGAGATTGCCCAATACCTGCTGGAGCACGATTTTTATTCCTTTGCAGGAACAGACCTGCATCATGAGGGACATATGGCCCGGTTACAAACACTGGAGATCCCGGAAAAGCTCCAGGAACTGCTTACCAGCGGAGCGCTTTTAAACCGGAGTCTGTAGTTCCTGGCGGTTTGCTGTCCGCTACCAGACATCCTGCAACAATCTTCAACGATATCAAACCGGGAACCGGCCGTTGATGCTGTGAGAAATGAAACGGCGATCTGACTTAAACTTCGCAGCGGCGGGCAAAATGTCAGGCATTTTCAAACGGTAAACTTTTTGTTATAATTGGACGAATGGCTTTGCGTTTACCAGGTAAAGCTGTAATTTAGACAAATTTCAAAAAAGGCGGGTTATGGCAAATAAAGAATTTAATGAACTGTTGGTGGGCAATGCTGATTTCCTGAAACCCTTTGCTGTTAATCTTACAAAGAACTCAGAATCAGCCAATGATCTTTACCAGGAAACCTTGTACAAGGCACTGGCGAATTCGGAAAAATATAATTCCGGTACCAATATCAAAGCATGGCTGTTCACCATTATGCGGAATATCTTTATTAATGACTACCGCAGAAATGTAAAACGCAAGACGATCCTGGACAGTACCCCGGAAGACTACCTGATCAATATGAGCCAGGTTTCTGTTGTCAATACGGCAGAAAGCTCCCTGAGAGAGAAAGAGATCAATGCAGCCATTGAGGGGCTTCCGGAAACATTCAAAATTCCCTTCCGTCTTTATTTTGAAGGATATAAATACCAGGAGATCGCCGAATACCTGCAGGAGCCCCTGGGTACCATCAAAAGCAGGATCCACTTTGCCCGTAAATTATTGAAGGAGCAGATCCGGAGGTATTGAGCCGTTAGCGGTCAGTCTTCAGTTGTTACTTTCAGCCCTAAGTTTAATCCTCCTTTACAAACGGATTGTATTGTCGTTCGTGCCCGATGCTGGTTCCGGGGCCATGGCCGGAATAGACTTTGGTAGCGTCCGGAAGGGAATATAATTGGGTCCGGATAGAACGCTCCAGTGTCGTAAAGTCGCCTCCCGGCAGATCGGTGCGGCCGATGCTTCCGCTGAAGAGCGTATCCCCGCTGATCAGGATCCCGCTTTCTTTATGGTAAAACGACAGGCTGGCCGGTGAATGCCCCGGTGTAAAAAGAAGAGTAATAACATCACTGCCCAGCAAAATGGTATCCGTTACATCCAGAAAAACCAGCGGGCCGGTATACACTTCCAGGGGAAAACCATACATTTCGGCCACCCTGGGCCCGGATTGTAACACGGCCTGCTCACCCTGGTGAATATGCAAGGGTAGCTTCCAGGTATCGTACACGAACTGGTTGCCCAGGATATGGTCAATATGGCAATGCGTGTTCAGTAAGTAAACCGGTTCCAGTTTTTTTTCGTCAATAAACCGGGTGAAGGTATCCCGCTCCGTTTCGTCGGAAAATCCCGGGTCAATGATCAGGCATTTCCCGGTTTCATTGTAAAGAATATAGGTGTTCTCCTGGAAGGGATTGAAGACAAAACGGTGAATTTGTAACATAACAAATCTTTAGTTTACTTTTAGGTCCTGAAATAAACGAGCAAATATACGGATGAAAGTTTTTGGGGTATGATGAGATGGGTTTTAATGTGCTGGATTGTGTTACTGCAGGGGCCCTTATGGGCTCAGAGCGGTCTTTCCGGTGTTGTAAGGGATCAACATAGTGAAGAGCTGATTCCTTTTGTGTCTTTTCAGTTTAAAAACACCGGCTCGGGTTTCATTGCCGATTCGGCGGGCAATTTTCATTTTTCGGGAGATCAGTGGCCTTCGGACACGGTGGAAATATCTAATGTGGGGTATGAAACAAAGATATTTCCGGTCAGCATATTAAAAAAGATGGCGGTTATTTACCTGGAGCCAAAGACCTATGATAACGGGGTGGTAGTACGGGCAAAGGTCGACATGGGGCTTTGGCTCTGGAAAAATATCGTAAAGCATAAACCGGAGAATGACCGTTTCCGGCGGTTTGATAATTTCTATTACGAACTATATAATAAGCTGGAAATGGATCTGAAGAATATCAAAAGTATCCAGAAAATTGCCGGCATCAAACCCTTCAGGCCCATGAATGAGCTGATCAGCAAGAACCTGGACAGCTCTGAAGGGGTGAAGGTGTTACCCACTTATCTTACCGAGTCTATATCGGACTATTACTTTCAGAAAAAGCCCCTGCGCAGGCGGGAAGAAATAAAGGGGGTGAATACCAATGGCATCAGGAATGAAAGCATGGTGAAATTTTTGGGAGGTATGGACCAGGTTATTAATGTCTATAATGATTTCATCAATGTATTCAATAAGGAGTTTATCAGCCCCATAAGCAGCAATGGTGATTTTTATTATAAGTACAGCCTGAGCGATACCCAGCGCATCGGCGGAATAAAATATTATCACCTGGTATTTATACCGAGGCGTCAGGGGATGAATACCTTTGAGGGAGATTGCTGGGTAGAGGGCGGCAGTTTTGCCGTTCAGAAAATGAACCTTAGACTGGACAAAAAAGCGGATATCAATTTCCTGGAGCGCCTTAGCCTGATACAGGAATATAAGAAGATCAACGACAGTACCTGGTTTATTGCCAAAGACAAACTGGTAGTTGATTTTTCCCCGTTTAACAACCGGGTACCGGGGATCATTGGCCGTAAAACCAGCACTTACCAGCATGTGCTGGTAAACGATTCTGCAGTCAGCAACCGGTTACTGCAAAATAAGATACAGGAGGAGATCCTGGTGAAGGCAGGCTCCGGGCAAAAAGACCGGATGTACTGGGACAGTGCCCGGCATGAAGGGCTTTCTGCTACCGAAATGGGGATCATCCGGATGATGGACACGATTGTAAATGCGGCGCCATTTCAAAAAATAACCCGGCAGGTGGGTTTCCTGGCTACGGGTTATATCAATATCGGCAATGTCGAACTGGGCTCCGCCTATAACTGGTTTACAGGCAACGCCTGGGAAGGATTCCGCACGCGTTTTGATATTGCCAGCAATAAGCATTTTAATAAAAAATTCCGCTGGCATACCTATCTTGCTTATGGCTTTGGTGATAAAAAGCTTAAGGGAGAAGGAGAGCTGTTTTATCTCCCTAAAAAGGACCCGAGGCAGTACTGGTACCTTGAGTACAAAAAGGATCTTGATTTCGGACAGGTATACTTCGGAGAAATAACCTCCGATAATATTTTTGCGTTTGCCATCAGGAAGCCCAATATCCCGCTGAAATTTATCGGCCTGGAAAAATGGCAATTTGAATTTTTTAATGAAACCCGCGGAGGTTTTTCGACCCTGCTGGGGCTGAACTCACGAACTTATACTCCTTTAAAGAACCTGGTGCCGGCAGATTCTTTTGGTACCGGCAGCCATGCGTTGAAGGCTGTGGAAGTTTCACTGCGTCTCCGGTATGCTTTCCAGGAAAAGTTTATCGAATCGCATTTTTACAGGACCAGCCTGGGCAGTCCCTATCCCATCGTGGAAGCCACGGTTTCCAAAGGCGTGGCGGGGCTGTTCGGGGGACGGTACAATTACACAAAGATCCAGGGAAGCGTATCCGATAACATCAAGACACCGCCGTTCGGGATCATCTCCTACCAGGCTTATGGTGGTAAAACATTTGGCGTGTTACCATATACGTTTCTGAATGTGGCGCCGGGCAATGAATTGTATTATTATAATAAGTATGCCTTCAACATGATGAACCGGTATGAATTCATTCATGACCAGTTCCTGGGGATCAACTTCGAGCATAATATCGGCAACGGTATTTTTAAAGCCATACCGGCGCTGAAGTTCCGGCAGTTTTATACGGTCAAAGCCCTTTGGGGCTCCCTGTCAGAAGCCAACAAAGTACTGAATTTTAAAGAAGGGCATAACTTTCAATCGCTGGATGGTAAAACCTATCTTGAGGTAGGAACAGGCATTGATAATATCCTTCATTTTCTCCGGGTGGATTTTATCTGGAGGCTGTTGCCGAAGGATGCGCTCCGCAGCTCAACAGAGAAGTTCGGCGTTTTCGGAAGCATCCGGTTAAACCTGTAAAGCGGAACAGGAAAATGAGAACATAACGGAAAATGTGGAAAGTGAAGACCGGACGTTAAATATAAAACCGGGTCCGGTGGGCATTTTAAAATATGGCAGACGTCAGATCTTGGATAACAAACAGTAAACCGGCCCCGGGGTCACCAGTTGCTGCTTGGAACAATCGGCCATTGAATCTTGCTCGTTGACCTTTAATTATCGGGCAACGAAACATAAGACCTTAAGCTTTAAATGTTACATCCCCTGTCGTAATGACTTCAACCTGGTCCCCTCTTCCAACGATAATATAATCTGCCAGGTCGATAAACAATCCGTGCTCTACAACACCGGTGATATGATCCAGTTCTTTTGCCAGGGATGCAGGGTCGTCAATCAGTCCGAAGCTTACATCCAGGATATAGTTACCCTGGTCGGTTCTATAAGTGCTTCCGTTCTTAACCCGGAGTGTGGCCACGCCGTTCAGGATGTTTAACTTTCGGGCAACGGCATGGGCCGCAAAAGGAACCACTTCAACCGGCACTTTAAAGGCGCCCAGCTTTTCTACCTGCTTGGATGCATCTGCAATGATGACCTGTTTTCTGGTAATGGATGCTACGATCTTTTCACGCAGCAGCGCGCCGCCGCCGCCCTTGATCAGCTGGAGCTTTTTATTGAACTCGTCGGCCCCGTCGATCGTGATATCGATGGTCTCGATGTCGTTGATGTTGGCAAGAGGAATCTTCCATTCTTCTGCCAGCTGCCGGGTGGCCTCAGAAGTAGGAATGGCCCTGATCTGCAGTCCTTCGCGAACCATCCTGCCAATCTCCTTTATGGCAAAGTAAGCTGTGGACCCGGTTCCCAGTCCGATAGTTTGCCCGCTGCTGATAAAGGATACTGCCTTTAAAGCCGCGTTTATTTTTTCCTGTTCATTCATAAATAGTTGATTTTTTTTAAGAGGCCCGGGAACCTAACAGGTCTCCAAAACCTTACTGATCTGGCTGCAGGCTGTTTCTATTTCTTTTTCTGATATCGTCAGGGGCGGACAGATCCGGAAACAGGTGGATGCAAACAGGAACCAATCGGTAAACACCCCGGCTTCCAGCAAGCGGTCGATGATCTTTTTATTGGTCTCAAAAGAATCGAACGCTACTGCCATCCATAGCCCAAAGGAACGGATCTCTTTTATTTTGGGGTGATGGAGCAGGGAGCGGAAAAGTTGTTCTTTTTGAGCAACCTGCTGTGTCAGGTCTTCATCCAGCAATACTTTCAGCGCGGCATGCCCGGCTGCGCAGGAAACCGGGTGTCCGCCAAACGTGGTGATATGTCCCAGTACCGGGTTTTCCGTCAGGGTCATCATGATCTTCCGGTTGCTGATAAAAGCACCCAGCGGCATACCGCCTCCCAGTGCTTTCCCCAGCAGCAGGACGTCGGGCACCACATCAAAATGTTCAAAACCCCACAGCTTGCCGGTTCGTCCAAAACCCGCCTGTATTTCATCAAGGATCAGCAGGGCGCCGGTTTCTGTACAGCGTTGCCGTACAGCCTGCAGCCAGGCTTTGTCGGGGGCAAGAATGCCGCCTTCTGCCTGTACGGTCTCAAGAAGTACACAGGCGGTTGTGGTATCGATCTGATCCAGCCAGTCGTATTTGTTGTAATCAATATGGACAATGCCGGGCAGCAGCGGCCTGAACGCGTTGCGCCAGTATTCATCGCCTAAAATGCTCAGTGCACCCTGGGTAGAGCCGTGGTACGAATTTTTTGCGGCAATGATCCGGGTACGGCCGGTATACCTTTTGGCGAGTTTCATAGCGCCCTCTACCGCCTCTGCGCCCGAGTTGGTAAAATAGACCGAATGGAGCCCTGCAGGCAGATGATCAGCAAGGAGCCTGGCATACCGGACCTGCGGGCTTTGGACTATCTCTCCGTAAACCATTACATGGAGATAATCGTCCAGTTGTTTTTTAATAGCATCGATCACCGCCGGATGCCCGTGGCCGGTATTGGCAACGCTGATGCCGCCTATGAGGTCGATATATTCTTTACCGTTTACATCAAAAATACTGCAGCCCCTGGCCCTGGAAATCTCAAGTGCCAGCGGAGCGGCGGAGGTTTGCGCCACATGCCGTAGAAAAAGTTCCCGCTGATTCATTGGGGCAAAATTACAGGGATTCTGATTTGAAAATCTGGGAATATGGAAATGGAGGGCTCTTTGGGAATGTAAGGACTGCTTGGCAGCTTCAGGGGAAAACATCAACCCTTAAACGAGTTCCTTTCCTATTCAGCTAATTGAAACGCATTCATAGGGCCGGGCATCGGACTGAAAACCGGAACCGGCGTTAAACATGCCCCCGAAACCGTACTTTTGCTAACAATTGTTTGGTGAAAAATGGAAAAGAACACACTACGTATGGTAACGGCTGCTTCGTTGTTCGACGGGCATGATGCCGCGATCAATATTATGCGGCGGATCTTACAGTCGAAGGGCGTGGAGATCATCCACCTGGGACATAACCGTGGGGTACAGGAGATCGTAGAATGCGCTATTGAAGAAGATGCACATGCCATTGCCATTACCAGCTACCAGGGCGGTCATATGGAGTTTTTCCGGTATATGAAGGACCTGCTGGACGAAGCGGGATGTGGTCATATAAAGATCTTTGGCGGTGGCGGCGGCACGATCCTGCCACAGGAGATCGAAGCGTTGCATGCCTATGGTATCGCAAAGATCTACAGCCCGGATGATGGCCGGAAACTGGGACTGGAGGGAATGATCGAGGACCTGGTCCGCATCGCCTGTTCGGAAGTTTCAGTTGCGGCCTTTAACAATGCACCGGAGAACTGGAAGGGGGCTCCACCCCTGGGTGAAAAGAAAGAGATCCGGTCAATAGCCCGCACCATTACACTTGCAGAGGCAGAAATCAGCGAAAACAGACAGGCTCCGGTTTCGCATGCGGATGCTAAAGTGCCGGTAGTAGGCATCACCGGTACCGGTGGCGCCGGAAAATCATCTGTGACGGATGAACTGGTCCGCCGTTTTTTGAACGGGTATCCGGAAAAAACGATCGCTGTTATTTCGGTTGATCCTTCCAGGAAAAAGACCGGCGGTGCCTTATTGGGCGACCGGATCCGGATGAATGCTATTGCACATCCAAGAGCCTATATGCGTTCGATGGCTACCCGTGATGATCATGTAGCATTAAGCCGCTCCATTCAGAAGGCGCTGGATGTTTGTAAGGCTGCTGCTTTTGACCTGATCATTTTGGAAAGTGCAGGCGTTGGACAAAGTGATGCTTCCATTGTTGATTATGTAGATGTGAGTATGTATGTAATGACACCGGAGTATGGGGCAGCCTCCCAGCTGGAAAAGATCAATATGCTGGACTATGCGGATCTGGTCTGTATAAATAAGTTTGATAAAGCCGGTGCTGCAGATGCATTGATGGAGGTAAGAAAACAATACAAAAGAAACCACCAGTTGTGGACCGCGAACGATGAAGACCTGCCGGTCACCGGCACCATCGCAGCCAAATTTAATGACCCGGGGGTGAACACCTTGTTCTTACAGATGATCCGGATGCTGAACAAAAAATGTAAGGCGGCGTTTGATGAAACAGTTTCTTTCCGGGATACGGCGCCCATGGAGCGATCGATCATCCCGGGGAAGAGGATTCGTTACCTGTCTGATATTTCGGAATCGGTCCGCAACTACAATCGCTATGTAAAAGAGCAGGCAGACATCGCCACGAAGTTATACCAGTTAAATGGTGTAATTAAAATGTATGAATAACCTAAAAATAGAATCTATGAAAGCAATTACGAGACCCTACAAAAAATGGCTGGGCACTTTAAAAGAAGAGATAGCGCAAAGCCGGTTGCAAACTGCGCTTACAGTAAACAAGAACATGTTGTTACTATACTGGTTTCTTGGACGCCAGATCATTGAAAAAATTGACGGAGAGGATTGGGGGGCAAAAGTGATCGATCAATTGTCGGTCGATCTTCAGTCGGGGTTCCCCGATATGCGGGGTTTTTCTGTAAGGAACCTGCTTTATATGAAACAGTTTGCTGCAGTATACCCCGATCTGTTAATTACGCAACAGCCTGTTGCGCAATTACGAACCTCTCGTAGTTCTGGCAGAGCCGCAGCCAAAAAGACGGTAAAAAAAGAGAAAAAGTCTTTGATTCCTGAATTTACGCAACAGCCTGTTGCGCAATTTGATGGTGTAAGTTATTTCCTCTCAAACCCTTTGCTGATCGGTATTCCCTGGGGGCATCATACCTATTTGATCGATAAGATCAGTAATGAGCAGGAACGTTTATGGTACATTCAAAAAACAGTGGCACACAACTGGAGCAGGGCCTTGCTGCAATACCAATTGAGCACCGATCTGTATTTAAGACAGCATAAGAGAAAAAAGACCTCCAACTTTCATTTAACGCTGCCCAAGCCCCAGGCAGACCTGGCCAACCAGATCCTTAAAGATCCTTACATTTTCCGGTTCCCTCAAATAAGTGAATTTGCTACTGAACGACAATTGGAAGAGCACCTGCTGCTGCATATCCGGGATTTTCTCCTGGAACTGGGGGCAGGGTTTGCATTTGTGGGCAGACAGGTGATTTTAAAGGGGACGAAAAAAGATTATTTTGCAGACCTGCTCTTTTATCACTTGCTCCTGCGTTGTTTTGTGGTGATCGATCTGAAGATGGAGTCCTTTGAACTGGAACACACCGGAAAAATGAACGGCTATCTGAATATCGTAAATAAGCAATTTAAACAGGAGTCGGATCGGCCTTCAATAGGAATTATACTTTGCGGGTCTAAAGACAATATGGAAGTTGATTTTGCATTGGCAGGGATCAATCAGCCGATCGGGGTATGTGAATATACATTCAGCAAGGCATTACCCAGGACGTTAAAGAACAGGTTGCCGACGGCTAAACAGTTACAGGATGAGGTAAAAGTATTTTATAAAAAATTAAATACCGGAAAATAAATCGGATGGCACAAAAATTATCTGTTAAAGAAACACTGGAAGCAACATATCAGCTGCTGCAAAAACAGCAGGATCCCCGTTGCAGGGAACTGGTGGATGAATGGCCGGAACTGAAAAAGAAATATGAAAAAGATCTTTTTGAATTTACGGTCCGTGACCGTACGATCCGCCTGCCGCTTACGGTGACCTCATTGAGCGGAACAGGCATCCGGAAGATCGCATTACCTCAATACAAGGATTGGGGGGATTTGCTGAAGTGGCAGTTGCAGGAGAATGTGCCCGGTAAGTTTCCTTTTACAGCCGGTGTATTTGATCTGAAGCGGGAAGGGGAGGACCCCACCCGGATGTTTGCAGGGGAAGGCTGCCCGGAGCGGACCAATAAACGGTTCCACTATGTAAGCGCCGATGCCCCGGCCAAGCGGCTCAGCACCGCGTTTGACAGTGTAACGCTTTATGGTGAAGACCCGGGGCACCGGCCGGATATCTATGGAAAGATCGGTAACAGTGGGGTGAGCATTGCAACGGTGGATGATGCAAAAAAATTGTACAGTGGTTTTGATCTCTGTGATCCTGCTACTTCGGTTTCGATGACCATTAACGGTCCGGCGCCGGTCCTGCTGGCTTTTTTCCTGAATGCAGCGATAGACCAGCAATGTGAAAAATATATTACAGCGCACCAGCTGTGGGATAAGGCAGACGCTGTACGCAGGGAAAAATTTGAGAACGGTCGGCCTCCGCAATATCGTAACCCGCTGGCCCCGCAGGGGCTGCCGGAAGGCCATAACGGCCTGGGACTCCGGTTGCTGGGGCTCAGTGGAAGGAAGGTGCTGGACACCGAAGTATATACCGCCATCAGGGCCGATGCCTTAATGAAGGTAAGAGGTACTGTACAGGCAGATATACTAAAGGAAGATCAGGCGCAGAATACCTGTATTTTTTCTACAGAGTTTGCATTAAAACTGATGGGAGATGTACAGGAGTATTTTATTCAGAATAAAGTTAGAAATTTTTACAGTGTCAGCATCAGCGGGTATCATATTGCAGAAGCAGGCGCCAACCCGGTAACACAGTTGGCGTTCACACTGGCCAACGGGTTTACCTATGTGGAATATTACCTGAGCAGGGGAATGCATATTGACGATTTTGCCCCCAGTTTGTCTTTCTTCTTCAGCAACGGGATGGACCCCGAGTATAGTGTAATTGGCCGGGTAGCGCGCCGCATCTGGGCTAAGGCGATCAAAAATATCTACAAAGGGAATGAACGCTCGCAGAAGCTGAAATACCATATACAAACATCGGGGCGCAGCCTGCATGCACAGGAGATCGATTTTAATGATATCCGCACTACTTTACAGGCTCTGTATGCTATTTATGATAATTGCAACTCCCTTCATACCAATGCCTATGATGAGGCCATCACCACACCTACGGAAGAGAGTGTACGGCGGGCCATGGCCATCCAGCTGATCATTAACCGCGAGCTGGGAACCGCCCGCTCGGAAAACTTTATACAGGGCAGCTTTGTGATTGAGGAGCTGACGGATCTTGTTGAAGAAGCTGTACTGGCGGAGTTTGACCGGATCAACGAACGGGGTGGTGTACTGGGCGCTATGGAACGCATGTACCAGCGTAACAAGATACAGGAGGAAAGCCTGTACTATGAAATGAAGAAGAACGACGGCAGTCTGCCGCTTATTGGAGTGAATACCTTTTTAAATAAGCAGGGGAGTCCAACGCTTCTTCCGGGTGAAGTGATCCGGAGTACGGAGCCGGAAAAAGAACAGCAAATCGCAAATTTAAACGACTTTCAAAAACGTAATGAAGCTCAGAGCACCCGGGCATTGTTGAAACTGAAGGACGCTGCGGTTGCGGGGGATAATCTTTTTGAAGTGCTGATGGACTGTGTGGAGACCTGCTCGCTGGGGCAGATAACCCATGCTTTATATGAAGTGGGGGGGCAATACAGGCGCAGTATGTAATATTTTCTTAATTTCGCTGGATTCACTATCTAAAAAATTAAATATGGAAACGGGTTTGCTGCATCTTCACAGTTTCTTACGTTGGGTTATTTTATTATTATTGCTGGTGGCTATTTTTAAAAGTATTGGTGTGGGCAGCAGGCCGTTTACCAATGGCCACCGCAAAGCCGGTCTGTTCCTGATGATCGCAGTGGATATTGAATTCCTGATCGGGGTCATTCAATGGATAACAGGGGCGCACGGGTTGAAAGTGATACAGGACCAGGGGATGTCGGCAGTAATGCAGAATGCTACCCTGCGCTTTTTTGCAGTAGAACATATTACAATGATGCTGATCGCCGTTGTACTGGTTCATGTGGGCAAATCAGTTGCAAAGAAAAACATCTCCGACCGCAAGAAGCATCGTAAAACCGCGTTATTTTATATACTGGCCCTGATCATTATCCTGGCTGCCATTCCCTGGCCTTTCCGTGAAGTAGGATTGGGAAGAGGCTGGTTTTAGGCAGGAGTTGTCTTATCCCCCCGCTTTTCTCGGGTTTCACGGTTGAAGCGAGAGCCGCTTTTAAACGGATGTCCTTAATATGTTTCGATTGGTTTAATATGACTGAAGGTGGTTGAATGGCTGAGTGTTGACGGCTCATTACTGTTCCAAGCTTAACGTTAGATCCGCCCTGTACTCAAAGACCTATTGACCAATTAGCTGTTCCAAATGCTCACATTTCCGCAGTTTTATATTTTCAGGTTGCTCCCAGTTCAATGACCTCGCAGTTGCGGATGTTTTTGCCATCGATCACAAACCGGATCAGTGTGCGCACCTGGTGCCATCCCTGTTTTCCTGCAGCCCCGGGATTCATATGCAGGCATTGCAGCTGATCATCGTACATAATCTTGAGAATATGGGAGTGGCCGCTGATAAAAAGCTGCGGACGCTCCTGCAGGAGCAGTGCTTTTGTTTCTTTATTATATTTGGGAGGATAGCCGCCAATATGACGGATCATTACCTTTACATCTTCGCAGGAAAATACCAGTGTTTCCGGGAATGCTCCGCGGATCTCCTGTCCATCAATATTGCCATAAACACCGCGAAGCGGTTTAAAGCTTTTAAGTTGATCCGCCAGCCCGGCATTACCAAAGTCGCCGGCGTGCCATAGTTCATCACACTCTTTGAAGTAGCCGAATATGGCATCGTCTAAATAGCCATGGGTATCTGATAGTAAACCGATCCGCTGCACTGTCTTTTTGATAAAAGTAGGAATAAAAAAGAGTCCCGCTAAAAAGACGGGACTCCTTTCTTAAGGATTGAATCCGTTCCGTTTTTAGAATACAAAACCGATGCGGACACCTGTAATTACATTGGGGGCTAATTCAAAGCCACTGCCTGCCGATTTTTGAGTAACGGTAGGTTCGTCATTTACTTTGATAGTAGTTTTACCCTTTTTAGTGTTCAGGAAACCAAAGCCGGCTTCAGCGCCGAGGAAAACACGTTTTGCAATGTAGTAATCTGCACCCACTACAGCCCTTACGCCAAATCCAAGGCTTCCGGGGCCTTTAACACTGCCGGAATTGTTTTCCTGGTAAGCAGTTCCGCCCATGGTAGCATCGCTGAATTCTTTTTTCTCGTTGGCCACGCTCAGTAAAAGATCACCGCCAACATAGGGAGACAGGCGCTCGGTTCCTGTAAAGTGCTTTTCCACACCCAGGTTTAGCAAAAAGTCTGTTTCGCTCGTTTTGTAGGTCCCTTTATGCGAATCATCATCAATGTCATAAAGGTTCTTGGTGTTCTTGTAACTGCTGAGACCAAAACCCAGCCGGAAAGCCAGCGTTTCTTTGGCAAAATAGCGGAAACGCAACAGGTTCCCTTGCTCGTTTAACTCAAAGTTGGAGTTTAATACACCACCAGACAGTCCGAACTCAGTGGTTACATCACCTTGATTGGGTTTGATTTCGCTTTGCGCGTTTGCTCCTGCCACGAGGGCCAGGGAGAAGATACTCAATAGGATTTTTTTCATTTGATCGAAATTTACATTTGCCGCCCCTTGCGCAAGAAACATGCCAGATGATAACAAAAAATTAAGAAATCCTTGGTGATTTATTAACATTAAAAAGGAATATTATTTATAACAAACGTGTGTTTTATGGCCGCAAACCCAGGCGGGAAGAGGCATACAGCGACAGGGCCCCGGCAAAAGCGCGGTTACATTCCCGGAAGGGGTTGCAGGAGCACCGTATTCCCGGGACACTGACAGGTATGCCGGCTCCGGGGGAAAAACTGGCATACCGCCCGTTTGACAGGTTTCCGGGATACTGGCGGGAGCGGGTAGCAACCCTGCTCTCCGGACTAATAAAAATATTGGAGGGCCATGGCATTTGCAATTATTTTGTCTATCTTAGAAAAGTAAAAGTTCCTTGTTTGCATAAATCCAAATTCATATGAAATTAAACGAACTAAAACCAGGCGACTGGGTTGTTGTAACAGATAATGGGGTTTCCCGCGAAGGAGCTGTTGTAAGGGTCAGCAATGAAGAACGGGAGGTTTGCGTGGATAATGGTATCCAGGAATTCTGGTATCCGCTGGACCAGGTGCAGGGTATTCCTGTAGATGAGGCCCAGCTGATGCGTCTTGGATTTGAAAAAATGGACCATGGCGCCGAAAACGGGGTCAAATACGGCAAGGGACCTTTCCGCGTACTGGTGCCGGCGGCGGATAATTTTTCAAGCAGCGAGGTCTGGTACCGCGAGGACCGGCGTCTTTTTGACCGCCCGATCACAGTAAGCGAGCTGCAAAATATTCATTTACAAATGACTAAAGTTCCGTTGCTCCACTAATTCCTGTTATTTTTGTGGCCCCGGGGCCAAACAATACAGCTTTATTCTGAAATTTAGGCAGGATAAGGCTTTTTTTATTATAAAATATTACCTATCTTTGCAGCCCTAAAATTTGTATGTCAAAACAACCTTTAATAAAACAAGACGGAGTCATCCTGGAAGCCTTGTCTAATGCGATGTTCAGGGTAAAGCTGGAAAACGGCCATGAGGTTTTGGCAACAATTTCCGGAAAGATGCGTATGCACTACATTCGTATTTTGCCCGGAGATAAAGTGGGGTTGGAAATGTCTCCTTATGATTTGACCAGGGGCAGGATAAATTTCCGCTATAAAAATTAAGCTGAAAACCTTAAATTAAAAAAAAAGATGAGAGTAAGAGCATCCATTAAGAAACGCAGCGCCGACTGTAAGATTGTACGTCGCAAAGGGAAGCTTTATGTTATTAACAAAAAGAATCCCCGTTTTAAACAAAGACAAGGATAATTCATATTTATAGTTTATGGTTTATGGTTTATAGTTGAGGCCGTTAACCAGGAACTAAAAACTAAAAACAATAAATTTAAGATATGGCACGTATTGCCGGTGTAGACTTACCAAAGAACAAAAGGGGCGAAATTGGCCTGACCTATATTTATGGGATCGGTCCTTCTACAGCAAAATATATTCTGGATAAGAATAGCATTGATCGCAGCAAAAAAGTAAACGAGTGGAATGATGAGGATCTGAATGCGATCCGTTCTACGATCACCGAAGAATTAAAGGTAGAAGGTCAGCTGAGAAGCGAGGTGCAAATGAATATTAAGCGCCTGCTGGATATCGCCTGCTACCGCGGCCTTCGTCACAGGAAAGGACTTCCTGTACGTGGTCAGCGTACAAAAACCAACAGCCGTACCCGTAAAGGAAAACGTAAGACGGTTGCCGGTAAGAAAAAAGCCGCTAAGAAATAGTATTTAGTTGACAGGTTGATAAGTTAATAAGTTGACAGGTGTTATTCATCCTTGTTAACCTCTTAACTTATCAATTTGTCAACTTTATCATATGCACCTGTTACTACCAGATCAATTCCGGACACCCGGTGCAGGAATAGGGTTGACTGGGCGTTTTGTTCTACAGAGCGTTTTTATTTTTAAAGATCACCTTTAAGTACAATGGCAAAATCACAGAACAGCGGAAAAGCCGCTGCAAAAAAAAGGATTGTAAAAGTGGATGCGTACGGAGATGCGCACATTTCTGCAACGTTTAACAACATCATCATCAGTTTAACCAACAAGACCGGGCAGGTTATTTCCTGGAGCAGTGCTGGTAAAATGGGCTTCCGCGGTTCTAAAAAGAACACCCCTTATGCCGCTCAAATGGCTTCCGCAGATGCTGCTAAAGTAGCACTGGATGCTGGTTTAAAAAGAGTGGATGTATATGTAAAAGGCCCCGGAGCCGGTCGTGAAGGAGCGATCCGCTCACTTTCCCAGTCTGGTATTGAGATCGTAATGATCAAAGACGTAACGCCTTTACCGCACAACGGATGCCGTCCTCCCAAAAAGAGAAGAGTATAATTGTTCATGGCCATTAGGTGTGGAGTAGTGTTACCAGGCGATGAAGTGTGCGACGCAAGAGCGCTGCCAGTAGTACAAAAGCTGGTAACAAAATAATAAGTTCTTTAAAATTTTTGCTGAAAGCTAAAGGCTTAATGCTGAAAGCTGAAGCATGATTGATAGCCAATTGGCTTTTCATTTTTAAAAAGGGTACGCAATTAATTTTTTCCAAAGCTTTTTACTGATTGCTGTACCGGTTTCTAAAAAAGCTTAAATGAAAGTATAATTATGGCACGTTACAATGGTCCAAAGACCAAGATCTCCCGTATTTTCGGGGAGCCTATTTTAGGTAATGGTAAATGGTTGGGTAAAAACAGTAACCCTCCCGGTATGCATGGCGAAAAACGCAAGCGTAAAACCTTAGGGGAATATGCATTGCAGCTGCGCGAAAAGCAAAAAGCAAAATACACTTACGGTGTGCTGGAAAAACAATTCCGCAAAACGTTTGAAGAAGCCAACCGTCGTAAAGGTATTACCGGTGAAAACCTTATTAAATTACTTGAAGCCCGTTTAGACAACACGGTATTCCGTATGGGTATTGCACCCAGCCGTCCTGCTGCACGCCAGCTGGTGAGCCACAAGCACATTGAAGTAAATGGCGAAGTGGTAAATATTCCTTCTTACCAGTTGAAAGCAGGTGATATCATCACCCTGAAAGAAAGCAGCAAGAACCGTTCTTCTATTACGAGCGTGATCCGTCCTAAAAATCCAAAATTTGGCTGGATCGATTTCAATGAAACTGAAATCAAAGGTACTTTCATAACCTATCCCGAAAGGGAAAGTGTTCCTGAGAACATTAAGGAGCAACTGATTGTTGAATTGTACAGTAAGTAATTTTAGTGAATAGTCAATAGCGGATAGTGAACCGTCAATTCACCATTTACTATTCACCATTCATTTATTCACCATTCACTTAATAAAGGCAAAAATGGCAATTTTAAATTTCCACCAACCGGACAAAATCATTTTGCAGAAAGCTTCGGATTTTGAAGCTCAATTTGAATTTCGTCCATTAGAGCCGGGGTATGGTGTTACCATTGGTAACGCACTGCGCCGTGTTTTATTGAACTCTCTTGAGGGATATGCTATTGTAGGCATTAAGATAGAAGGAGTAGATCATGAATTTGCTACCATGAAAGGGGTTAGTGAAGATGTGGTTGAGATCATCCTGAACTTAAAACAGGTACGCTTCAAAAGGATCGTGGATCATGAAGTGGCCAATGAAAAAATTTCCATTTCAGTAAAAAATCAGACAGAATTCACCGCAGGTATGATTGCCGAAGGAACACAGTCCTTCCAGATCATGAACCCGGAACTGCTGATCTGCACCATGGATTCTTCTTCAAAGCTGGATATTGAACTGACCATCGGCAAGGGCCGTGGTTATGTGCCTGCTGAAGACAACAAGGTAAAAGATGCCCCTGTTGGTTATATCGCCATCGATTCGATCTTTACGCCTATCAAGAACGTAAAGTACAGCATCGAAAATACCCGTGTGGAACAACGTACGGACTATGAAAAGCTGCTGATGGAGGTAAATACAGATGGTACCATCCACCCGGAAGAGGCCGTAAAACAAGCCAGCCGTATCCTGATCCAGCACCTGATGATCATCACAGATGAAAACATCACGTTTGATAATAAGGAAGAGAAGAAGGAAGATATGGTAGATGAGCAGACATTGCAACTGCGCAAGGTACTGAAGACCCCGTTGGAAGACCTGGATCTTTCTGTACGCGCGTTCAACTGCCTGAAAGCTGCCAAGATCAACTCCCTGAGTGAGCTGGTTCAGTACGAGCAGGAAGACCTGATGAAGTTCCGGAACTTTGGTCAGAAATCCCTGTCTGAAATTGAGCAGGTGCTGATCGAAAGAGGTCTGGGCTTTGGCATGGATCTTCAGAAGCTGGGAATCGACAAAGACGATTATTAATTTTTTTAGGGGACGGGTAGTTTTACCCGCCCTTTTATTTTTTATTATTTCATGTAGGCTGCAATTCCTGACACGGTGCAGCTGAATAAAATCTAAATGTCATGCGTCACGGAGACAAAATCAAAAATTTAAGCCGTACCAAAGCGCACAGAGATGCGCTGTTACGTAATCTTTCCTGCCAGCTGATAGAGCATAAGCGTATTGTAACAACTCTTGCAAAAGCAAAAGCGTTACGGGTATACGTAGAGCCCCTGATCACAAAAAGCAAGGAAAATACCACGCATCAGCGTCGTATCGTATTCAGTCATTTACAGGACAAAGAAGCCATTAAGGAATTATTTGGCGCTGTTGCTGCAAAAGTTGGTGGTCGTCCCGGTGGTTATACCCGTATCATTAAATTAGGGATCCGTCCCGGTGATGCTGCTGAAAAAGCGATGATCGAACTGGTAGACTTTAATGAGATCTACGGTAAGGGCTCCGACGAAAAAGCTGCCGGTAAACGTACCCGCCGTCGCGGAGGAAGCGGAAAGAAGAAAACGGATGAAGCTGCTCCTGCTGCAGAAGTTGCTGTTGAAGCAACAGCACCGGTTGAAGAAGTAAAAGAAGCTGCTGCACCCGTTGCAGAAGCAACTTCTGAAACTGAAGCGAAAGAAGAAAACAAAGGAGCTTAATTCTTTTTTGAACGTATAAAATGCCCCGCTCCGGTATAACCCGGGCGGGGCATTTTTATGGATGGTAATTTGAGATTTGATCCCCGACCGGAATGGGTGTTTGATAAAATGCAATGAACTTTATTTGTTGTTAGATGATATATAAAGAAATGATTAAATGCTTAAACTTTGCAAATGGTATAGCGGAAAAATAGTATCTTCAACGCTGTTTAATGGGTGCCGGGTGCTGGCTTTCATGCCTTGAATGCAAATAAAGGCCCGGTGTAATTCTAAAAGTCAAACAGGAAATATATGGATGTGGTAAGCAACCAATCGGTTCAGCACTTCAAAAATGATGTAGGGATAAGATTTCAATTGTATAACAGTTTATTTACTTCTTTGCCCTTTCATAAAATTGAGAAGACGGGGATCTTATTATCACTGTTGTCCAGCATGTGCGAAGAAGGGTATGAAAAAGGTTCGAGTCCTGTGGAGATCATCGAAGATTTTTTTAGCCGGCATACTTCCTTTACCACGCGCAAAGAACGGCTGGATCTTATGTTCCGCCTGGTGCAGTATGTAGAGCGCCAGGTAGTATTGTTTGACGCGCTGGAAGATGCCTCCTATAAAAAGATCAATGACTTTAGTGGTCCGGGCACATTGAAGCAGCTGATGTCTGCAGTGGCCCAGAATAATAAGGAAGCGCAGTTTGATAAAGTGCTGGAAGATTTTTGTGTACGGCTGGTGCTAACAGCGCATCCTACCCAATTTTACCCCGGCTCTGTGCTGGGAATCATCCGGGACCTGAGCAACGCATTGCTGAAGAATGATGCCAGCGAAATCAACGTCCTGCTGCAGCAGCTGGGAAAAACGCCCTTTTTTAAGAAGAACAAGCCGACCCCTTTCGATGAGGCCGTTAGTCTTATCTGGTATCTCGAAAATGTTTTTTACCCTGCGGCGGGCCGTATCCTTAGCGAGCTGAAGAACCAGTTCCCGGGGATTGCCACCAATAAACATTCGGTGATTAAGATGGGCTTCTGGCCGGGCGGTGACCGGGATGGTAACCCCTTTGTAACCAAGGATACCACGCTGCAGGTAGCCGCAGCGCTGCGCGGCGCTATTTTAAAATGTTATTATTTTGATGTGCGCCGGTTGAAGCGCCGGTTAACTTTTCATGATGTGGAGGAGATCATGAGCGACCTGGAGCGCCGCTTATATGAAGAGGTCTTTATCCCGGGAAAGGGAAGCCAAATTACCGACAAGGAAATTATATCCATACTGGAAGGTGTAAAGCAGATTGTGAACGAAAAGGCCAATGGCTTATTTGTATCCCGGATACAGGACCTGATCAGCAAGATCGAGATCTTCGGGTTACACTTTGCGTCACTGGATATCCGGCAGGACAGCTCCGTGCACGAAAAAGTATTTTCACGGGTTGCCGCTTCGCAGGCAGGCATATTACCGGCAGACTATGATACCCTGGAGGAAAAAGAGAAGGTGAAACTGCTGCTGAATCTTAAACCACTGAACGATGCATCCCTATTTGAAGATACAGTGGTAAAGGATACGGTTGAAGTAGTGAATGCTATTCGTTCTATACAGGAATCGAACGGGGAACTGGGTTGCAACCGGTATATTATCAGCCATGCCACCAGCGTGCTGAGCATTATTGAGGTCATTGGCCTGTTTAAACTAAACGGTATCGGTTGCGAGGAGATGAACGTGGATATTGTTCCGCTTTTTGAAACGATCGAGGATCTGCAAAATGCAGGAGATGTAATGAAAACGCTCTACTCCCTTCCGGAATATAAGGCCTACCTGGATCGCCGCGGCAGAACACAAACCATTATGCTGGGCTTCTCGGATGGAACCAAGGATGGCGGTTACCTGATGGCCAACTGGAGCATCTACCGTGCCAAGGAAGAGCTGACGCGGATCACAAGGCAATATGGCTTTGATGTGATCTTCTTTGACGGAAGGGGAGGCCCTCCTTCCCGTGGTGGCGGAAAAACACATAAGTTCTATGCATCTATGGGACGCAATATCTCCAACCGGGAAATCCAGCTGACCATACAGGGCCAAACGGTCAGCGCCAATTTTGGTATTATTGACTCTGCGCAGTTCAACATCGAACAGTTAATTAATGCGGGTGTGTCGAGTTCGCTTTTTGCGGATCGTTATCCACCGTTAAACGGCAAGCAGGAGCAGCTGCTGCAGGAACTTTCTTCTTATGGTTTTGATGCCTATATAAAGCTGAAGAATCATCCGCAGCTGGCCAATTATCTTTATGAAATGAGCCCGCTGCGTTTTTACAGTGAAACCAATATCGGCAGCAGGCCGGCCAAAAGAGGGCAGCAACAGGCTTCTATTTCACTGGGCGATCTCCGGGCGATCCCGTTCTCCGGCGCCTGGAGCCAGCTGAAGCAAAATGTACCGGGCTTTTTTGGCGTGGGCACTGCGTTAAAGCAGATGGAGTATATCGGGCGTTTTGAAGAACTGAAGCAATTATACAATGAATCGCTGTACTTTAAAACCCTGCTGGATAACTGCGAAATGGCGATGAGCAAATCCTATTTCCCGATAACGGCTTACATCGCAAAAGATGAGCAATTCGGTGCCATCTGGCAAATGATCTATGATGAGTTTGTTTTAACCAAACAGTATATTTATAAATTAACGGGGCACGATACATTAATGGGTTCCTACCCGGTAGATAAATTGTCGATTCGCATGCGGGAACGGATCGTTATGCCGCTGGTAACGATTCAGCAGTATGCCTTGGTTCAGTTGCGTGAGGGCAATGATGATAAAGAAGATTCCCTGCAGGAGGTATTGGGAAAACTGGTAATGCGCTGCTCTTTCGGAATCATTAATGCCGGGCGGAATTCTGCTTAATACCCTTTGGGGAATGTAAAATATTCCCCAAAAGCTCCAAGGCGAAATAGTAAATGTAAAAGAGAAGGAGCTGCTATGGTGCTCCGGGAACCATGATCATAAAAAATGATCCGGTTTCTCTTTACAGGTATCGTTCCATATTCAATATTTCTTATTCAGCAAGATCGTATAGGTACCTGAGGGCAATGTATAGCTGCCGTCTTTATTTGGAGTGCCGGGCATCCGGTAGCCTTTACGGGGTTGCCAGGGTGCGGGTGTGAAAAAAGTTGCGGTACTGTTTGCCGGGATCCGGCAGGTATAACGGAGCTGATCTCCCTGCTTTTCCCATGATGAAAGAATGGGGCCTCTTGCGCTGTTGTAAGTGGCCTTAAATGCATTAAGCCCGGTTACAAAATTGGGCTTGAGAAGAATGTTGCTGAAGCCCGGCTGCTTTGGATCCGGGAAGATGCCGCCCAGGGCCTTATAGAACCAGGCGCCGATATCTCCAAACATAATGTGGTTGAGCGAAGCATCATTCTTTGCATCCACTTTCCAGTTCTCATAAAGTGTTGTGGCTCCGTTTTCGATCCACCAGCCCCAGGAGGGGTAAGTGTTGCGGGCCGCCAGCTGGTAAGCCAGGTCGGCATAACCGTTCTCACTAAGCACATTCAGCACGGCTTTGGCGCCCAGGATACCCACATCGAGCTGAACACCGTCTTCCTGTACTTTTTTTGCCAGGTTGGCTACTACCCGGGCTTTCACAGCCTCGGGAACCACCCCCCAGTAAACCGGCGTACTTTGCTCTGTTTGTAAACCGCTTCCGTAGATGCCGGTTGCAGAGTTGAGGTATTTACCATTAATGGCATTTTTTATTTTTTCTGCCAGCGCCTGGTAGCGGGCGGCATCTTCTTTCCTGTTAAAAAGCGCTGCCGTTTTTGCCAGTATCGTTACATCTTTATAATAGTAAAGAGAGGATGTGAGCTCAACGGGGGATTGGGATTTTACCGGTACCCAGTCGCCCAACCCCCAGGTGGTAAGTCCACCGGGGTACAGCGCGGCAATATGGTTTACATAGCTTTTTATGTTTTCATAATTATCTGCCAGAGGTTTGCTATCGCCATAAAACTGGTACAGTGTCCAGGGAATAATGGCAATAGTACTCGTCCAGTCGGGCCCGTTGGCCCACTGATAGCCCCAGCCGCTGGTAGGGATGATGGCAGGCAATACCCCGTTGGGTTGCTGTTCATCGCGGTGGTCGGCCAGCCATTTTTCATATACGGTAATGCCATCAAAATTATAAAGCCCTGTTTCCAGTGCAATGACAGCATCCCCCGTCCAGCCGTTCTTTTCCCGCTGCGGGCAATCGGTCGGGTAACCAAAAAGGTTCGAAAGGTAGGCGTTGTTTGTAGCCTGCCAGATCTTGTTGATAAGGGGCGATCCGGTTTCGATAGTGCCGGCCTGCGGCACATCACTGTGCATGAACCAGGCCTGGAGGCTGGATTTACTAAGCGTTACCGGTTTGCTGCTGATGACCTCCACGTACTGGAATCCCTTATAGTTGAACCGGGGTTTAAAGGTCTCCGTTCCTTTCCCCTTCAGGATAAAAATATCGGTCTGAAAGGGATCGCTGTCATCCGTAGGCCGGTAGTGCACGTTGATATTGGAAAGGTCTGTATGGCCCGAGGTATGAACGCGCTCGGAGTGGATCAGCCGGATAACAGTTCCGGCGGTTCCGGAAACCCGGATCTCGCTGACACCGGAGATATTCCTGCCCAGGTTGAAGACATAGTTGGTGTCATTGAATTTTTTCAGATCCACCGGGATTATCGTTTCAACATCCCGTATCGGGTACAGTGCCTGCGCAGCGATCAGTTGTGATGGTGCTGCGCGGTCGGTAGCTGTGGCCCACTTGGAATCATCAAAACCTGGCAGATCCCAGCCGGGTATTTCCAGCTGCGCATCATAGTGCTCTCCGGTGTAAATGCTGTTAAAGATGACCGGGCTCAGGGCTGTTCTCCAGCTCCTGTCGGTGTATATGGTTTCTTCAGAGCCATCTGTATAAGTGACCCGGAGGTCGAGGCAAAAGGCCGGACGGTTGCGCCAGGGTGCTTTGTCGAAATACCATACAGCTGTAGACTGGTGATTGTACCAGCCGTTGCCGAGCAGTACACCGATCACATTTTGCCCCTGCTGCAGTTGTTTGCTGACATCGTAAGTGGTATACAGGTTCCTGCGGTCGAAGCGGGTGTACATGGGGTCCAGCCGGTGGTTGCCGACTTTTGCAGCATTCAGCGAGAGCTCGTAGAGGCCCGCTGCAGCTATATAAACCCTTGCGGTTTTGACCGGCTTCTTCAACTGGAATGCCTTCCGGAAATAGGGGGCGGGCTTCCGCTGAATATCGCTGCCGTCGCTGATCCACCCTCCCTGCCAGTTGGTTTGCTGCATCATGCCGGTTTCAAAAAAAGCGGTAGGCGACAGGTCATAAGGGCGGTTATTTTTACCGGTAAGGAGCACTTTCCACGTGTATCTTGTAAAGGGCTGCAGGGGGCTGCCTTTATACGTGACCAGGTTATCCGCGGATGTAATGATGCCCGAGTTCCATACCTCTCCGCCTGCATCCCGGGAAACAACGATCCGGTAACTGGTTTGTGCGGCGCCCGCCTGCGGATCATCAATGGCCCAGCTGAAGCGGGGTGTTTTATTGTCGATGCCCAGCGGGTTGATCAAATGTTCACACTGGAGGTTGATGACTTTTTGTGCGGGGAGCAACCGGGGCATCCCGGTTAAAACCAATAATAGCAGAACGGCCTGTTTGCAAATCATATGCGCAATATTATCAGGATAAAATAGCATTGTGTGCTGCAAAATAGCAGGAAAAGTTACATAAAATTATTTTCAGGATAGTACAGGATGGTTCTGTTAAAAACCCGGCCTATATTTAATAGCGGCCTTGTTTAGCCCCATAACAGTAGTATATTTTGAATAATGCAGATGTTAATAAGAAGATTGCTTTTGAAAGTATGGATTATTGCGAACGCCATATCGGCAACCGCTCAGGTGGCTCCTGTTGTGCCGCGGTTACAGGAGTTGAACGGCCGCTTTGACGTCCATGACAGGAAGCTGTTTGAGAACCCGTCACAAGGTTATCACCCGGAGACCTGGTTTCATTTTATCGGAGGAAATATTTCAAAGGAAGGGATCACTGCCGATCTTGAAGCGATTGCCAGGGCAGGCATTTCGGGTATCCAGCTTTTTCATGGCCAGTTTGGCGGGAAATGGCCGGGTGTGGGCCCGGAGATCATCTGCCTGAGCCCTGCCTGGGAAGATGCCTTAAACTTTACGGCTCAGGAGTGTAAGCGGTTAGGGCTCCGGTTTACCCTGCAAAACTGTCCCGGCTGGGCCATGGCCGGCGGTCCCTGGATCAGGCCGGAGAACGCCATGCGTCACCTGGTGTGGAAGCGCCAGGATATAGAGGGAGCAGGTGGAGGACCCGCAAATATCCGTTTGGTGAAACCGGATGCTGTTACTGAGTCCTGGCGCGATTACCGGGAGGTTGCCGTACTGGCGTTCCCGACTCCTAAGGATGATACCGGAGAGCCGCTGGTACCGGTATCGGTAAGAGGCAATACCAATATATTATGGAATGATCTTTTTTCAGGAAAGGGAAATAAACCCGTTCAGCTGGCTCCCGCCCCTCCTTCCGATCCTTATAAGATAACGGTTGATTTTAGTACCAGCGTTACCATCCGCTCCATTACGCTCCCCAGCATCAATAGTTTCAATCATGGCTGGTGCTATGAGCCCGGTGTAACCATCAGGGGGTATGCTCTTTCTGAAAATGGTCAGCAAAAAGAGATCCTGAACACGGTACTGCCCCAGAGCAACTGGCAGGATCAATCGCCGGTAACCCTGGCCTGCAGGGAAACACAGGGCGTCAAAAAATACCGGTTTGAGATCGTGAACCGGCACGATATGCGGCTTGGGTTTATCAAATTGTTTTCAGCTGCCCGGAAAAATAACTGGGAATCGGAGGCGGGCTGGACCCTAAGGACGATCGAACGATCGGGGGATGCTTATACCCGCCCGCCGGATGCTTATGTAGACCCGGGCAAAATACTTGACCTCACTTCATTGATGGATAGCAACGGGTTGCTGAACTGGAAAGCACCCGCAGGCCGTTGGACGATCCTGCGCATCGGGCATGTAAATACCGGCCGCAAGAACGGGCCGGCTCCACCCGCAGGTACCGGATGGGAGTGCAACAAATTATCGGTGAAGGGGGCGCAGGCGCATTTCCAGGGGTATATAGGCCGGCTGGCCGGTAATAGCGGGCCTGTAAACGGGTTGCTGAACGGGATGCTTTTAGACAGCTGGGAGTGTGAAACGCAAACCTGGACAGAGGATATGGAGCCGGAATTTGAGCGGGTGGCTTCCTACCCCCTCCGCAAATGGCTCCCTGCTGTTTTTGGTTATGTAATCAAGGATGAAGAGACCACATTCCGTTTTCTCAGGGATTGGAGGGCTACGATCAATGACCTTTTTACCCATCAGTTTTATGGTCAGATGTCGAAGCTGGCTAAGGCCCGTAATTTATCCATTACCTATGAAACAGCCGCGGGGGATGTGTTTCCCGCGGATATTATGGAATATTATAAATATGCAGATGTACCTATGTGCGAGTTCTGGCAGCCCTTTACCGATGGCTATGTGGGGTCGCTGAATTTTAAGCCGGTGAAGCCAACCGTTTCGGCAGCCCGGCTGTACGGGAAGCCCCGCGTTTCGGCGGAGGCGTTTACATCATTTGCACTTACCTGGAACGAGCAATGGCAGATGCTGAAAGAAGTGGCCAATGTGAATATGATTGAAGGGGTTACCCACCTGGTATTTCATACCTATACCCATAATCCGCAAACAAACTTTCGGCAGCCCGGCACATCTTTTGGCGCAGGCATTGGCACCCCGTTTTTGAGGGGACAAACCTGGTGGAAGGAGATGCCTGCATTTACGGAATATTTTGCCCGCTGCAATTATTTACTAGAGCGGGGTAAACCGGTATCGGATGTACTTTGGTATCTTGGAGATGAGATCGATCACAAACCGGATCAGAATGCACCGTTCCCCGAAGGGTTTAAATATGACTATTGCAATACGGATGTTTTATGGAACCGGCTAACTGTAAAGGATGGTTGTATTACAACCCCCGAAGGTATCCGCTACCGGGTCTTATGGCTCCCGGCCAGCATCCGGATGCTGCCGAAAACGGCAGAAAAGATCGCCGCGTTAATAAGGGCGGGGGCCACAGTGGTTGGTGATGCGCCCTCCGGGATCGCAACACTTAGCGGCGGCAGTGTTGCGCAGGAGCAGTTCAATACCATTGTAAACGCTATCTGGAGCAGAGAGGCTAAACGGGGTGTTCGTAAAATCGGGAAAGGACAAATTGTTTCGGGTATGAGCCTTTCAGATGCACTCAAACAGCTGCAGATGACACCCGGCGTACTGGGCGGGCCGGTTCAATGGGTACACCGCAGTGCAGAAGATGCCGACTGGTATTTTGTTTGTGCACCCAGGGGAGGAACGTTTGCGGGTACGCTAAGCTTCCGGAATACGGGCTCTGTTGAGTTTTGGGATCCTGTTTCGGGCGGGGTGTTGCCGCTGGCTGCAAAAAAGGAAGGCGGCCGGACCGTTCTTACATTGGACCTGCCCGAAGCAGGTGCGGGTTTTGTTGTTTTTCATCATAAGGCGGCTGTAAAGGAAAATAAACTCCCGGTACCCCGGCAATACCCGGTATCGGTTACATTTACAAAACCCTGGACCATTCATTTTCCTGAAGGCTGGGGCGCGCCGGCCGCTGTTGAAGTGCAGGAGCTGAAACCCTGGAAGGAACTGAATCTTTCCAATGAAGGGAAAACCTTTTCGGGCACCGCGGTTTACACAACAGCTTTCCGGGTGGATACCGTTGAGCGGAATGCGAAATATACCCTGGACCTGGGCCAGGTGAACATGATCGCTTCGGTATCTTTAAACGGAGTACGGTTTCATACCCTGTGGACCACACCCTACAAGCTGGATATAACAAAGGCCATCCGCCCGGGAGTCAATACATTGAACGTGGAAGTAACCAGCACCTGGTTTAACCGCCTGGTATATGATGCCGGTTTGCCGGAGGACCAGAGAAAAACGTGGACGATCAACGGCCCTTCTGCAACGGCGGCATTAACAAACAGCGGACTGTCAGGACCCGTTCGCATTCAAATAGAAAAATAAAACGGATGAGTAAAAAAGAACCGACCCGGCTGCACCCGCTTTCAAGAAGGGCATTTGTAAAACAAACCGGTATTGCCGCGGCTGCCGGCCTGCTGGCACCCTCCCTGTTTGCCCAACAGGCCGCTGGCGCCGGCACCTATCTTATTGCCAACCGGCTGGAAACAGCAGGACCTGCTGTCCTGAGCGGGTATATTGGCAGCAGGCTGGAGCAGTGCTTTCAGGCAGACATCCTTACAAAAAATTTTGATCATCTTATTGAACCATTCCGGCGCAGAACAGAAACTCATCTATGGCAGTCGGAGTTTTGGGGAAAATGCATGATGGCGTCCCTGTTGGCCTATCAATACAAACCCGATCCGCAGTTAAAGGCTAAAATAGATGCTGCTGTAACCGGTCTTATCGCCACCCAAACGCCGGATGGGTATATCGGAAATTACAGCGCACAAAGCAGGTTAAAGCAATGGGATATCTGGGGAATGAAATATTGCCTGCTGGGTCTGCTGGAATATTATGACCTCACAAATGATAAAAAAAGCCTGGATGCAGCGGTAAAGTTGTGCGATTACCTGATCGGGGAAATCAACAGGCAGGGCGGTACAATCGTTGATAAAGGAAATTACAGGGGTATGGCGGCGTCTTCTGTATTATTACCGCTGGTGCGGTTAAGCGTGGCAACGGGTAATAAAAAGTACCTCGATTTTGCAGAGGCCATTGTAAAGCAGTGGGAAACGCCCGGAGGTCCGCAGCTCATCAGCAAGGCGGCTGTAAATGTAAGCGAACGCTTTCCCCGGCCCAAAGAGTGGTACAGCCCCGAGCAGGGCCAAAAGGCCTATGAAATGATGTCTTGCTATGAGGGCCTTCTGGCATTGTATCGTTTAACGGGCAAGGAGGCGTATAAACAGGCCGTGTTGGATGTTTTTAAGAATATACAGGATACGGAGATCAATATTGCAGGTTCCGGGGCCTCGGCAGAGATGTGGTTTGGTGGTAAGGAACGGCAAACCACCCCGGTATATCACTACCAGGAGACCTGCGTGACCGTAACCTGGATGCAGCTTTGCCTGGCTTTGTTAAAACTGACCGGTGAAGCAAAATATGCTCATGCCATCGAAACCACTTATTATAATGCTTTGATGGCTGCATTAAAAAGCGACGGCTCCACATGGGCAAAGTATACCCCGCTGAACGGCGGACGGCTGCCCGGCAGCGGCCAGTGCGGCATGGACTTGAACTGCTGCAGCGCCAATGGCCCCAGGGGCCTGTTTGCCATGCCCGGTCTTGTAGCAATGCACGGCAGGGAGGGCATTGCTGTTAATTTTTTTATTGAAGGATCAACGGAAACAACGACTCCGCAAGGAAAGCGGATCAGACTGGTACAAACCACCGACTACCCTGCATCAGGCAATATCCTGATCCGGCTTGAGATGAGTGCCTCCGAGGATATGACATTGCTGGTACGCATACCGGAATGGAGCAGACAAACGGTGCTGCAGGTAAATGAGGCAGCCCACCCGGACGTAACGCCGGGTGCTTATGTGAAGCTGAAAAGAAAATGGAATACCGGCGATACGATCCGTCTGGAGCTGGATATGCGTGGCCGAGTAAAAGTGATGGGGGACCGGCACCGGTATTTTGCATTGCTTTCCGGCCCGCTGGTATTGTCGCGGGATACCCGTTTTACCGGCACCAACCTGGGTATGGTGATCTCTCCTCTGAAGGGAGAGGAATCCTATATTGAGTTAAAAAAAAGCAGGGCAGCTGCCCGTGATAGCTGGCTGCAGTTTGAAGCAAAATTTCAGGCCGAGAATTATAAGGAGCAAACAGACCCGCCGGTTTGGGCCAGCTTTTGCGACTATGCTTCTGCCGGTAATGGTGCAGAGGCCTCTACGTTTCAGACATGGATGCCGCTCATTTTTAATGCGGCCAAAATGGAGTGACGGCTGTATTGATGCAGGTGTGCATCCGGTACCGGGTTGCTGCTGTTTAGCCATTCTTGCTGCAACGGGTTTATTTCTTCTAATTTTGCAGCCAGAAATTGTAAACATGAAAATAATCCCGCTATCAGAAGGCAGCTTTACCGTGGATGCCACTAAAAAATTTATCCCGTTCCGGTTATCAGAAGATGAAATGAGCGCCCGCCCGCAGGGAAGCCTGCTGGTGGAGATACAGCCCTTTTTGATTCTCACCTCAAAAGATATATTGCTGCTGGATACAGGCCTTGGTTTTAACCACCGGTCCGGGGACCAGATGCAGCTTTTGGCCCATCTTGCGGAGCATGGCATCCAGTCCGGCGATGTTACAAAAGTGCTGATGAGCCACCTGCATAAAGATCATACCGGGGGAATGGTGCATCCCGCCACGGGGAAGCCCACTTTTGAAAATGCCACTTATTGTATCCAGGAAAGAGAAGTGGCATTTGCCCGCGAAAAAGACGGGGCCTCGTACGATTTTTCAAAAGTACAGCCGGTGCTGGCGGGGAAGGTGGAGCTGTTGAAAGCGGATGAAGGATCTATTGACGGTTATATCCAATACCAGGTTACCGGCGCGCATTCAAAATTTCACCAGGTATTCTGGATCCGGGAAGACGGGGAAACCCTGTTCTTTGGGGCCGATGATGCACCACAATATCAACAGATGAAACACCGGTTTGCCGCCAAATATGACTATGATGGCAAAAAAGCGATGGAATTACGATCCGGCTGGTGGGAGAAAGGGAAGAAGGAAGACTGGCAGTTCCTGTTTTATCATGATACCCGTAAACCTGTAGCCCGTCCGGGCAGTGAACCCGGGCTGTAAAAGGGCCGGATACAAAAAAGGCCTGCCCTAAAAAGAGCTGGCCGTTGCTAACCTATGAAAAACACCAATGCAAATATATGTACAGCTTTGTTACAAAACAAATATTTGTACATAAATAATTGTTTAAACATTGTTCATGCGTAAATTTTAGTTTTCTTTAACATTTCTTTTCTTCAACTCTTCCCTGATCTTTCTCCTGAAAAGCTGCTCTTCGCCAAAGAAACGGGTTGCCCGCTGCTCTCCGATAATGGGTGTAAAGAGTTTGCGGTAATTGATCTTCAGCTTAATGCGCTCCTGTTCCCGAAGCAGCGGATCCCTGTTGGTCTTATAGAGGTTTTTTGATTCGCTGAGATAGCGGATCACCAGGGGCTGCAGTTGTTTTTTTTCGGTGGGGGTCAGGTCGATCTTTTCAGTGAGATAGTCGAGGAATACCTCATGTATTTTATGCGGGGAGGATGGAGCCGGTTGCGTTTGTGCCGCACCGGCAACAGTAACGAATGACAATAAAAAAATAAGAACAGCTTTCATTAGTTCAGAAATATTTCTTCGGTACCTTCTGCGGTCTCGTTTAAAAAATTGGTCAGCTCTGCGTCCGGAACATTTTTAAGCAGTGTGGCCATATCGGTATTGGGTATCTTTACTGCATGTGTGGTGATTGCTTTATCCCTGGGTGTGGCCTCATCGGGCTGTATGAACCGTTCCAGCTGCTCATTGGTCAGCTCGTTTACTGTTGCAACACCTGCGGTGGATGCAGGGCTACGGGGGGTGAGCAGGAATATGGATGAAACCGCCAGCAGGATAAAACTTGCTGCAATGGTCAGTCCCTTTTTAAAGTCAACAACCCGCGCCCGGTTCACCCGGAGCCGGGCAAAGTAATACTGGGGAACATGGTAAGGCATTATCCTGGAAATTCCATCCAGTACCGGCGTGTTGTCTGTATCGGTTTCCCTGATCGCTGCCATCAGGCGGCCGGGAAGGGATTCAAAATAGTTGTCCGGAACGGTAAAGCCCGGGTTCAATTGCTGCTCCTGCCGGATCCTGTCCAAGATGTTATATGAGGCATCCTCTTTCATTGCGCTTAACTTTAAGACCGGAATTTTGCTCTTTTGTTTAACTCTTCCGTAAATAATTTTCTACTTTTTTTGCGGCGTGGTGATAGCTGGCTTTTAAGGCCCCTTCGGTTACGCCCAGTATTTCACTCATTTTATTGTAAGGCATTTCATCAAAATACCTGAGGTTAAAGATCAGCCGCTGCTGTTCCGGCAACTGCTGGATAGCCAGCTGCAATTTCCATTCTATCTTAGCTGCGTCAAAGTACGGATCTGCACGGATCTGGTCTGTCAGATCTACTTCATTTCCAAAGGATATAGCAGCTTTTTTTTTCTTTTGGTTTTGCAGGTGCGTAATACTTTCGTTGGTTCCGATACGGTACAGCCAGGTATAAAGCCCGCTTTCCGCCCGGAAATGCTCCAGCCCCTTCCATACCTTTATAAAAACGTTTTGCAACACGTCATCCGCATCCTCATGTATAACGACCATGCGTCTTATATGCCAGTAAAGCCGTTCTTTATACTTGTTTACTATAGCCGTAAAAGCCGCCTCTTTCGTGCCGGGGTTACGAAAAAGTGCCAGTAAAGATTCATCACTTTGATACTGTTCCATTCAGACGCCTGCTGTTCTTTGACGGGTAAGATAGGGAAAAGTTTATTCGCAGTGAATTTGAAAATGCGGAAATTTGGAAATGTGGAAAATGTGAGAAGGCCGTTTCCTGGCGAAATGAGCATTGAGTCAATGGTGCATAGCCCGTTGTTTGTAAGGACAGGCTCGGTTAATGCCTGATCAGGCACGCAAAGCTCAATTCTTATGTCCGGGATGTGGGTCTTTATTTGAGGAAAGGTTACGAAGTAGTAAACGGGATCTTCACTTTTATGGGGACGATTTTTAATTCCTGAGGGAGACAGGGTTTCAGGATGCTCCCGGTTTCATATCCCCATTCCCGCTCCCGGCAGCCCTCGCGTGTGCGTCAGGTTAATGTTGGCCAGTAGGGGATTGCGGGCAGCCATGGCGTAGGCCTGGTACCGTTTCTATATATTACTGACCGCCAAACTGCTGTTTTTCCCCGGGGCTGCTGCCATGAGAAACCCGTAAAGGGTTTTCTTTGATTCACCGCGCGTGAAATGCGTGGCGAATGATCAGGATCCTGGTTGAACCCCGTCCGGGGTTCAATACAAACCAATCGCCAATAAACCATCGGTTATACCGTCGGCTATCCGGGCATAATCCCATTCGGGGTTTTACCGATTACTTTGACGCGCATATGGCAGTCATCGGGACCCAAATCTTCAAATTGATCAAAAAAGAAGGAGCTGCCAGGTTTGCTGACAGCTCCTTCAGGAATCTATTTAAAAGGATTAACCGTTCTTCCTGGCAATCACTTTTTCCGCAGCTGCCACGATATCGGGTACATCCAGGTGGTATTTTTTCAGCAGCTGGTCGGGGGTGCCGCTTTCGCCAAATGTGTCCAGTGTACCTACATATTCAATAGGAACAGGGAAATGTTTTGCTGCACATTGTGCTATTACGTCGCCAAGGCCGCCGATGATATTATGTTCTTCTGCGGTAACGGCGCATCTGGTCTTTTTAATGGAAGCGATCACCGCTTCTTCGTCAAGGGGCTTGATGGTGTGGATATTGATCACTTCCACGCTGATCCCTTTCTCTTCAAGGATCACACCGGCCTGGATGGCATTCCATACAAGGTGCCCGCAGGCAAAAATGGATACATCTGTTCCTTCTGAGAACTGCTGGGCCTTTCCGAGTACAAAATCAGACTCATTGGTAAAGATCGGCCAGGAGGGACGTCCGAAACGCAGGTAAAACGGTCCTTCGGTCTCGGCGATGGCCTTGGTGGCCGCCTTGGTTTGCGTATAATCGCAGGGTACTACCACAGACATGCCCGGCAGCATCTTCATCATACCGATATCTTCCAGGATCTGGTGGGTAGCGCCGTCTTCACCCAGGGTAACCCCGGCATGCGAAGCGCATATTTTTACGTTTTTGCCACTGTAAACAATAGATTGACGGATCTGGTCATACACGCGGCCGGTGCTGAAGTTGGCAAAGGTGGTGGTAAAAGGGATATGTCCCCCGATGGTTAAGCCGGCTGCAACGCCCATCATATTGGCTTCGCCAATGCCGCATTGTACAAAACGGTCAGGAAATTCCTTGATAAACTGGTTCAGTTTCATAGATCCGAGCAGGTCTGCAGTTAATGCCACAACCTTATCGTTGCTGCGGGCAGCTTCCACTATACCGTCACCAAACCCGCTGCGGGTATCTTTTTTTCCTGTAGATTGAATATCCTTTAACGCCATAAATTATTTTTGAGGTTACAAAAGTAATGTTTCTCCTATAGAATCAGGCATAAGTTTTAGGCAGATTCAGTTATATTTGAAGAAATTACATTGTTGGCTGAAGTGATTTGCCCACCTGCATCTGCCGGGCTTTTTGTTAATAAAAAGTATAAGCTTAAAAATCCTTTCTGTACTTGGGGTTTTGCTTTGTTAATTTGGATTATTTACTTCACCTTTGCTCCTCACGAAAACACAAGAAATTTATTTAATAAGGAATGGGACTGTTTAACTGGTTTACACAAGAAATAGCAATGGACCTGGGTACCGCTAATACCCTCATTATACACAACGACGAAGTGGCTGTAAATGAGCCCAGTATTGTGGCGCTGAACCGCAATAATCCCAAGGAAGTGCTGGCTGTTGGAAAACGTGCATTGATGATGCACGAAAAAACACATGAAAGCATCCGTACGGTCCGCCCGCTTAAAGACGGGGTGATCGCCGATTTTAACGCGGCGGAGCTCATGATCCGGGAGCTGATCAAGCTGGTTTATCCCAAAAAACCCTTATTTCCGCCCAGCTGGCGGATGATGATCTGTATCCCTTCCTCCATCACCGAGGTAGAAAAAAGGGCGGTAAGGGACAGCGCGGAGCAGGCCGGTGCAAAAGAAGTGTATCTCATCCATGAGCCGATGGCTGCGGCATTGGGTATCGGCATTGATGTGGAAGAGCCGGTAGGAAATATGATCATTGATATTGGCGGTGGTACTACGGGCATTACGGTGATTGCCCTTGCAGGCATTGTATGTGATCAGAGCATCCGTATTGCGGGCGATGAGTTTACCGCAGATATTATGGAAGCGCTGCGCCGTTATCACAGCCTGCTGATCGGGGAACGTACTGCTGAGCAGATCAAAATACAGGTAGGAGCCGCAATGAAGGACCTGGAAAATCCTCCGGATGATATCCCGGTAAACGGGCGCGACCTGGTTACAGGCATTCCCAAGCAGATCATGGTAAGCTTCCAGGAAATTGCGGAAGCGCTTGATAAAAGCATCTTTAAAATAGAAGAGGCGATCCTGAAAGCCCTGGAACAAACACCTCCGGAGCTGGCGGGCGATATCTATCGCAGGGGTTTATATCTTACAGGCGGTGGCGCCCTGCTGCGCGGCCTTGATAAACGGCTGAGCCAAAAAATTAAATTACCGGTTCATATAGCAGACGATCCGTTGAAAAGTGTGGTAAGGGGTACGGGCATCGCATTGAAGAATTACGATCGGTATCCTTTTGTAATGCGTTAATCCATCAACCGTTTTGTTCCCGCCTGGGGGAAACAAGCGCTAAATTCAACACCCGGTGCGTAATATATTTTTGTTCATCAGGCGGTTTTCGGTTTTTATAGGTTTTCTTATCCTACAGGGGATCTGCTTGTACAATTTATTTACGTACAACCGGTTACACCGTGTAAAAGGCCTGGAGGCGGCGGGGAGGGTAACCAGTTACTTCAATTCAAAATACAATTCGCTGGAAGATTTTTTCCGTATGCAGGCGGAAAACAAACGGGTGCACCAGATGAACGACTCCCTCCTGAACCTGATGCAGGCGAATTTTGTGCAGATCGATACCAATGCCATCCTGGTACATGATACCGCCGCTGTGGATACCACGGGTAAGGCAAGGCGCTATCTCTGGAGGCCGGCACAGGTATTGTATGCAACCGTGAACAGTGATAAAAATTACCTGCAGATCAACCGCGGAACCAGCTCCGGCATCGGGAACGATATGGGGGTGTTCAGCTCTAATGGCGGCCTGGTAGGAAAGGTGGTGAATGCCGGGAAAGATTTCAGCGAGGTGATGACCTTGCTGCATGTGATGAACAAGCTGAGTGTTCAGCTCAAAAAAACGGGCAATTCCGGCATCATTTCCTGGGATGGCAAAATGCCAACCGAGCTCACACTGAATGGCATCCCGAAAACGGATTCTGTACGCCTGGGTGATACAATCCTAACCGGTAATTACTCGCTCAGCTACCCTCCCGGTAAAATGGTGGGTACTGTTTCGAGGGTATTAAAGGACGAGGCAACTAATTTTTTTATTCTTAAAATAAAGCCTGCTGCTAACTTTGGAAGCCTGCAGCAGGTATTTGTCGTAGAAAACCTGAACTACGAGGCGTTGCAGCAACTGGGCGAGGAAACGGGCAGGAAAGTAGAAGCAAAATCCGGAAATAAGTGAGCGATCTTGTAAAAAATATCATCCGCTTTTCATTATTTGTATTTGTACAGGTATATGTATTTGATGTAATGCCGCACCTGCATGAGCTGATTACTCCCTACCTGTACTTTTTATACCTTTTATGGCTGCCTTTCTCGATCAAACGGGGCTGGCTGCTGCTGCTGGGCTTCCTGTTGGGGATGACGGTTGATTATTTTACCATGACGCCGGGCCTGCATGCCGCAGCCTGTGTACTGGTGGCTTTTTTACGGCCCCTGATCATTCACCTGCTTTCACCCAAAGACGCTGCCGGGTATACGTACCAGGAGCCTTCGCCAAAAGCAATGGGATGGAGCGCCTATAGCCTGTATGCACTGCTCCTTTCCTTTGCACACAATTTTTACCTTCTTTTCCTGGAATGGTTATCGTTTGGTGCTTTGATAAATTTCCTGATGAAAGTACTGACCACCACAGCCATCAGCATGTTGCTGATCTTTATTACAGAGCTGCTGTTCTTCCGTAAGCAGCGGTATCGCACAAATACTGCGTAGAGGTTTTCCGTGTGGTTTCAGTTCAGATCCGTGTTTTACCCCTCAAAGATCACCGGTGGGTTCCTGGTTTAATATGGTTGAACATTGTTGAAGGTGGTTTAATATTGTTTAAAGGGCACTGAAAACTCCTATGTTCGTTTAAAGTTTCAGGTTCAGGGTTCAATGTTAGATCGTTGTGCATGCCTAAATGTTCTATTGATGATGATTATGTATGTTCTTCCCGATGATCAAAACTAATAGCTGACCGCTGAAGACTGCCTGCCCGGGTCTCAGATTCCAAATCAATCCCGAAGCTTTGCATGCGCGTCAGGATAAAAAGCAGGCCTGTTGCCATAAAGTGTTATGTTAAGCATAAAAAGGCGCACTATAGTTGCGACAGAAACGCGGAAGCATAGAAAAGAACTCAGTGATTCTGTGTATTCAGTGGCGGCAAAACAGACTTAACATCACAGTAGTATGAATAAGCCTTTGGAGGCCGAAAAAGACCGGATCTTTTGATGGCAGGCGCAGCGCGCCGCAAATAATGGGAACAAGAACTCCCAGGGACCTGCCCGTAGCCGCAGCGCGGCGGGAATCTTTTCGGGGGAGGCTTATAGTACCGGTGCGCTGCACCGCTGTTCCATCTCGTGTACGTTGCTAATAAGAGTAACGCTGCGCTGCGGCTTTGGCCGTTAACCACTAAATTCCTAAAATTAACCTGACGCGCATGCGAACCTTCGGGACTCAAATCAGAAATCTTAGAGCCTGTTTAAATTTTATTGATGGAATTTATTATGAAGCTATTTTGGAGCGAAACAAGGAAAATTTTGCAGGCATAGTAGGCCACCATGGCGAAAAATTTAACGCAGTTGCAGCCCAAAACAGCCATAATAAAGCCATTGAATGAATTTTAAACAGGCTCTAAACAGTTTTGCACTATTTTTGACCTTTCTTTATAAAAGTTTCCCTCAGGTTTTAATATGTCGGTGTTTAACAAGTCAAGAAGTTATATCATACGGATTATTTTTCTGTCCGTATTTATAGTTATTATTGCGCAGCTGGCCAACCTGCAGCTGGTGAGCAATAAGTACCTGGAGCTGGCCAAGAATAACGCGGTATTCCAGAAGATCGTTTACCCGGAGAGGGGGATCATATTTGACCGCAACGGCAAGGCGGTGCTGAACAATACGATCATGTTTGACCTGATGGTGACCCCGGCGGAGGTGAAAAATTTTGATACGACCGCTTTTTGCAACCTGATGCAGATCGATACCACCGAATTCAGAACGCGTATTGTTAATGCCATCATTAAAAATTCGCGGGTACGGCCTTCCATCTTTCACTCGCTGCTCACCCCCGAAATGCAGGCCCGCTTTGAGGAAAACAGCTGGCGTTTCCCGGGTTTTGTGTTGCAGCAGCGCCCCGTCCGCACCTACCCGTTTAATGTAGGGGCGCATATCCTGGGTTATATCAGTGAGGTGGATGGGAAAGATATAGAGCGTTCGGGCAATTTTTACCGCATGGGCGATTATGTGGGCAAGAATGGTCTGGAATATTCTTATGAAAGAGTGCTGATGGGTCAGCGGGGTGTGCAATACATGATCAAGGATAATAAGAACCGGTTGGTAGGGCATTATGAGAACGGGGAGTTCGATACCACGGCGATAGCAGGCAGGGGATTGAAAACCCACCTGGATGTGGACTTGCAGGTGCTGGCCGAAAAGTTACTGGCCAATAAGGTAGGCTCCGTAGTGGCGCTGGACCCCAAAACCGGTGGTATCCTGGCCATGGCATCGGGGCCGGTCTTTAATCCCAATGACCTCACCGGGCCGGAAAAAAACAGGAACTATGCCAAAATGGTATTGAATGTCCGGGCGCCTTTGCTGAACAGGGGCATTAAGGGCCGGTATCCCCCCGGCTCCACCTTTAAACCCCTGGGCGGACTGGTAGCGTTGGATGAGGGGGTCATCACCCCGGCTTATGGGTACCCCTGCGGCGGCGGGTATTATGCCTGCGGCAGAAGGGTGGGGTGCACGCATTCGGGTGGCGGACACGCCGCCAACCTGCGCCTGGCCATTGCCAACTCCTGTAACTCGTATTTTGTGCAGGTATACCGGATGGCAGTGGATAACCCCAGGATTGGCAATATGCGCAAAGGATTTGAAGGCTGGGAAGACTACATGCATAAGTTTGGATTAGGGGTACGGCTGGGGGTAGACCTGCCCAGTGAGGACAAAGGCAATATCCCAACCATTGCTGCTTATGATAAGGAGTACCGGGGGGCCTGGACCTCCTGCACCAATCTAACGCTCGGTATTGGCCAGGATAAGATGCTGGCCACCCCGCTGCAGCTGGCAAATGCCATGTGTATCATTGCCAATAAGGGATCTTATTATACGCCTCATTTTGTAGACAGCATCGACGGGGAAACCGCAGCAGATGCGCCCATCCTGGCAAAATACCGGCAGAAGCATGAGGTGCTGACGCATATTTCCGATACCGCCTATAATGCCATCATCAACGGGATGAATGATGTGGTAACACGGGGTACCGCGCGGGTGGCCATGATCCCCGGTATTGATGTATGTGCCAAAACCGGAACGGCCGAGAACTATACGATCCTGGACCGCAGGCGCATCAAATTAAAGGATAACTCCATGTTTGTTTGTTTTGCACCCAAGGACAATCCAAAAATAGCGATAGCTGTGGCGGTGGAGAACGCCGGCTACGGTGCTACCTGGGCGGGTCCTATCGCAAGGATCCTGATGGAAAAATTCCTGCTGGACAGCTTAACCAATAAAAGCAAAGCCGACCTGGAGCGCATCTCCAATACCAACCTGATGCCATCCTATTATGACCGGCTGCAGTATGTAACCGACTCTGCACGGGCCGAGGAAATGGCAAGGATCCGCAAGGACAGTACCGGTTTACGCCGTTACCTGAAGGGGGGGATTAAAACGGCGCCCGGGAAGGATACTGCGCAGGCCGGTAATAACCGCAAGCCGGCGCCGGCACCGGCTCCCAAAAAGCCGTCGGCACTGATCGTTTTTATGACGGAAGACCGTAAATATACCCGACCTGTTACCGTTTTCGAAGAATTAATATGAGCCAGAAAAAAGCTGAAATATCCAAAGGTGTAGATTATATCCTTATTATTGTATACCTGGTACTGGTAGCCACCGGGCTGATGGCCATTTTTGGGGTTACTTATACGGAAGGAGATCCGGTGGTACAAAGCTTTATCGGCTATAAAACTGATTACAGCCGGCAATTCTTTTATGCCTGTATATCCCTTGTGCTGGGGCTTTTCATCCTTTTGACAGATAGTAAATTCTTTCCTGCAACGGCCAATTTATGGTACGCAGGGGGTATCCTGCTGCTGCTGCTGGTATTCCCCTTCCACTCTTCTGTAAAGGGAACGGAATCGATCATCAGATTTGGAGGCTTCCAGTTTCAGCCTGCTGAATTTTGTAAGGTTACCGTAGCCCTGGCCCTGGCCAAGTACCTGTCGGACCCGGAGCTGGATTTTTCTAAAACCCGTTCACAACTGATTGCTACGGCTATTGTAATGGCGCCGGCGATACTCACCATCTTCCAGAAGGAAACAGGACTGGCGCTGGTCTTTTGTTCCTTCTTTTTTGTAATGTACCGCGAGGGGCTTCCGGCCATCATCCTGGTCATTGGCTTTGCCATTGCTGCCCTTGTGGTAGCAACCCTGCTGATGGACAAAAACCTGCTGGCTGTGATCCTTACGGTTATAGCTGCACTGGTCGTATTATTCAGCCTCCGCCAGATCAGGAGAGACAAGGCCGTGCTGGTTAAGATCATTCTTATTTGGGTATTATGCGTGGGGATCCAGCGGTTTGGAGTGCCTTTTCTTTTTGAGCATGTACTGGGCAAACACCAGGTAGAGCGTATTTACAGCACCATCGGAAAAGAAATTCCCCAGGAGTACCTGAAAGGCAATATGGGGGAAATTGATGCCAAAACAGGCAAGCAAAGTAATACGGCGGATTATAACGTAAAGCAATCAAAAATTGCAGTGGGAAGCGGTGGTCTGTATGGAAAGGGATTGCTCAGCGGTACGCAAACACGTTATGGTTTTGTGCCGGAGCAGCGGACCGATTTTATTTTTGATACCATCGGGGAGGGGTTCGGGTTTGTGGGAAGTATAACATTGCTGGGATTGTATATCCTGCTTTTATTCCGGATCATCCGGATCGCGGAGCGCCAGCGGAGCACGTTTAGCCGGTGCTATGCTTATGGAGTGGCATCCGTATTCTTTTTTCATATAGCGGTAAATGTGGCTATGACCATCGGGCTGGCCCCGGTTATCGGCATTCCCCTGCCCCTGATCAGCTACGGAGGCACGTCCCTGCTTACCTTTACGATATTGCTTTTTATCCTTATCCGGCTGGATGCCGACCGGCAGATGGTGCTGCGGTAGCATTGGTTTCTGTTTGGAGGTCTTGTGTTTGACGCAAGGCCCGTTTTCATGCTCCTTGAACCTTCACTATTGCCTGTTGGCGCAGCTCAGATCCGGTTCCGGACCTGGCGTTTATTCCCGGATTGTCAAATTCTCAAATTATTCCGGTCGTGCAGCCCCGAACTAAAAAACCTGTATCCCGAAAAAAAAATATTTCTCTGTAACTTTTCGTTTTCTGATCCGTATTACTTATAAACCGGTTCAAAAAGACAAATAACTACAACCCTGCTACAGGATCTATGACGGATAAGGAATATAACGAATGTGTGAAGATGTATGCTGATAATGTGTACCGGTTTATTTTGAAAAACCTGAAACATACGGCAAATGCGGAAGATGTGGTACAGTCTTCGTTCCAGGCATTATGGGAACAGCGTACAGAAGTGGATTATGACCGCTCCCGGTCGCTGCTGTTTACTATTGCCTACCGAAAAATGATCGATCACATCCGTAAGTATAAAAGAATGGTTTATGAAGAATCGATGGGGAATTATGACCGGGGTACGGAACAGGGCAACCGCAATCTGAAAGAAGTATTGAACCGGGCCCTGGAGCGGCTGGATGACACGAAGCGCTCCCTGGTGTTATTAAAGGATTATGAAGGATATAGTTACGAGGAGATCGGTGGAATAACGGGCTTGTCTGCCAGCCAGGTAAAAGTGTACCTTCACCGGGCACGGCTGCAGCTAAAAGATTATTTGGTTAAAATTGAAAACGTATTATAACCATGCAGGGAAGAATAGATCCGACCAATTTTGAAGCATATTTTCTATTATATGTTGATAATGAACTGAGCAGTGCAGAGCGGGTTGCGGTAGAGCAGTTTCTTCAGCAGCACCCGGATATGATGCCCCTGCTGGAAGCATTGATCTGCACCCGGCAGGCTGCTGATCCAATGATTGTTTTTCCGGACCGGTCAAAATTGCTCTTTGGCACGGAGCAGGTTACAGAGGAAGAACTGTTGTCTTATATTGATCAGGAAGCGGTTTCAGCAGCCGTGCTGGAAAAACTGAAAGACCCGTCCCCGGAGCTGGCAAAACGTCTGCAGGCGTTCGAAAACACCCGCTCCGAACCGGATATGCAGATCGTGTTCCCGGACAAGACCCGCCTGTACAGGACCCGCAGGCTGACCGCATTCAGAAAATGGGGAATGGTTGCTGCCGCAGCGGTGGTTGTAATAGCGATGGGCGCCGGGGTTTGGATGACGGGGCGGCAAAAAAGACCGGGTCTGGCAGGCGCTGAGCCCGCCACGGATACTGCTTCTCAACCGGTGATAGCCCGCGTTATTCCCGAAGCGCCCCCGCCCGATACTGTACCGCCAGCCGGTGATACGGGAAAGAACGCGGTTGCCGCAGATGCAGCAACTGATCACAGCACCGCTCAGAGAACAGCGAAGTCGGAAACCACCCCGGCTCCCTTGCTGCAGCCACCATCAGCAATTGCCAAATCACCAGCAACTGTTTCCGGCCAGTCCACAACGGTTCCGCGCAAAACCGATGTGCCGCTGCAACCGGAAACCCGGCCAGCCATTGCAAAACAGGACCCCACCCCACCGGCTGTAGCGGAGCCGGATCCGCTGACACAGCAGGCCATAGCCGCAGCCAGTGATGAAAAGCAACCCAAAACGAAAAAATCCTTATTTAAAAAATTAACCCAGCGCATTGAAGAGCGGATAACGGAAACGCTCACCGATAACGAAGACCAGGTAACTATTGCCGGTTTTGCGGTTAATGTAAAATAGAAACAATGAAAACGATAAGAATAATTGTATGTATTACAATTTTGATGGCCCCTTTTTGCCTGTGGGCGCAGCGTAACGCGAAAATTGATACAACCGAAATAACGGTGAAAGTGATCTCCAAGAGCAGCAAGGATTCTGTGATCATCAGCGGCAACGGCCAGCCCTGGGTAAAAGCTACGCGGGTAAAGAACGTGAGCACCAGCTGGTTCGGCATCGACCTGGGCTTTGTGAATTTTGTAGATAATACCGTTTATACGGATGCCGCCACACAGGCCTTTGCCCCGGGAAGCAACGAATCCTGGCTGGATCTGAGAAGCGGTAAGTCGGTAAACGTAAATATATGGCTGCTTTCGCAAAAGATCAACCTGGTAAAACATGTGGTTCATTTCAAATACTCCCTGGGACTGGAACTGAATAATTACCGGTTTAAAAACCCGGTGCGGTTCGATCCAAAACCGGGTACGGAAGCCGCCATCCCCTCCGTGGTGTATATGGATGCGGAACCGGGCCGTAGTTACCGGAAAAACAAACTGGCGGCTGATTATCTTACCCTGCCGGTTATGCTGAATTTTACCATCCCCACAAAGAACCGGAAGGTAGTGGAAGTGAACCGTAAAAATGTACGGGTAAAAGCCAGCAAGGAATTTGGTTTCAGTGCAGGCATCAGCGCGGGCTATTTATATGCAGCACGGAATAAATACATTAATTCTGATGAAGGAAAACATAAATTGAAAGACGATTTTGGTTTAAATCCCTGGAAAATTGCCTACGTGGGGGAAGTGAACCTGGGTTATCTTGGAGTGTACGGTTCGTTTGCCACCAAAAGTATGTTTAAGCAGGGGCTGGATCTTACACCCTATATTATCGGTGTGCGCCTAGGTTTATAGTTTTGTAAACAAGTTCTTTCCTATCTTTAACCGTTATAATCAACCAGCAAACGTACAGAACAATGCAACGGATTCAAAGGACTTTACTGCTGATGGTTCTGATAGCCGCTGTGATCAACACTCAGGCCCAGGATCAACCGGATACCCTTGTTATCAATGGGGTTACCATTATAAGGGACAATAAACCGGTGGAACAGGAACCCCGGAAAAGGTTATTTAAAAGCATTCATACCAAAAGGAGCCTGAAAAATGTGGCAACCGAATGGGGAATGGTGGATATCGGTATGTCTGGCTTTACAGACGGAACGGATTATGCGGGGGCGGCTGCACAGGGGTATGCACCCGGGGGAAATGAGCAGTGGTTTGCAACGAAATATTTTAAGTCGAGGAATATCAATATCTGGGTGGTAACCCAGCGGTACAACCTGATCCGCCATTTTGTGAACCTCCAATATGGGTTAGGCCTGGAGCTGAACAACTACCGGTTTAAAAACCCGGTGCGGTTGAATCCACAACCGGCCACAAATATCACCAGTCCGCCGGTTGCTTCTATAGATGAAACACCGGGCCGCAGTTACCGGAAGAACAAACTGGCCGCAGACTATATAACGGTACCGCTGATGTTGAATTTTAACCTGACCCCGGACCGGCTGTATCCTTTTGAGCTGAGCGCAGGCATTAGTGTGGGATATTTGTATGCTTCCAGGAACAAGACCATTACCTCTGATGAAGGAAAACGAAAGGCAAAGGGCGATTTTGACCTGGATCCGTGGAAACTATCTTATGTAGGAGATATAACATTGGGAATGGTTACCTTATATGGTTCCTATGCGTTTAAGAGTATGTATAAGCGTGGCCTGGACCATACCCCCTACAATTTTGGTATCCGGTTACGGCCGGCCGATTTTTTTGGAAAGATCCAGAACTGAGCAGGCAGCAATCAGACATCAGAAATCGGTATCCGGATGCTCCGGTAAAAGCATCTGGTCGCTGAAAGCCTGGCTGGTAGCAGTCTACTGCATATCCACATACACGATCCGGAACCGGTTCTTCATCCCGGTCGTTTTCTTCAGGATCCAGATACCGGCTGCAGAAGCGGCTGTGGCAATTCCCAGGCGGGTGAGGTTGCTCCCTTTAAAAACAGGTTCGTTCGACCGGAGGCCATTGATGATATTGAGGGCGTCGTAACCAAAACCACCGAGGGCCATCAGGCCCCCAACAGGTACTAAAACACTTTTTCTTCCCCGGGTCTTAGATACGTAAACCATCCTGATCTGTTTGTAATGAAAGGGAACAATATCGGTCTGAAGGGTATCGGTAACCACATAGCCCAGTATATTCTGATACCGGGAGGTTTTATAGAAAGCGATAAAAATGGAATCCCTGGCAATAGCCGTAAGGGGCCCCTCGTAGGTAAACCCGTCGGTGGCAATAAACCGGATGTCCATGCCCGCGTAAAAGTTCCGTACGGTTACCCCGTTTTTCTTTCTGATGGCAATATAGTCGCTCATTTTGGGGGTTGCTGTTCCTGTTTGTCCGGAAGGCAACCGGCGGGCAGCACTATCAGATTGAGCTGAGATCTTCAGCGCAAACAGCAGGCAGCAAAGTACTGTAAGCAGTTTTACCATTGGCGCTAAGATACTATCAAATTTTTTAGTGATCCTTTGCTATTTGTTAAAGAAAACTAATTTTAGATCCCCATCCGCTGTGCAAACGCCGGCTGGAGCCAGGGCTTAAGATCGGCATAGGGCACCCAAACATCGATCAGGCCAAAGGCGTAAGCGGCTACTTCATAGGGCTGGTAGATAAACCCGATGCCTCCGGGGGTAAAATAGAAATTATCGGTAAGGGCCAGCCGCTCATCAAAGAGGATCTCCGTCAGCGGTTTGTTGTCTGCAATTTTATACCGGGCCCTGAAATGGTGTTCCAGTATAGGCTGCAGGGTTGCAGAATCGATGGTGAGCACATCGCGGAACGTCAGCTCCCGCTGCTGTTTCATATCCAGGCAAAGCATGGTTTGCCCGTACATCCCGTGCGCACCGCCTGTGTAGGCATAGTTACCCACGCTAAGCACAGCATAACCATGATTGTTGTATACCAGGTTGGAGCTGATCTGCTGGTCGTAGTGCATCATCGAAACGGGGGCCTCGTCCCCGTTGCCGGAGGCCTTCATGGTATCAACATCATCCCGGAAGTTCTCAATAAAACTTCTGCCAAACTGTGTCATGGCCGTTTGCAGGGATGTGGAATCCATTTTTTGCGTTGCCAGTATCGTTCTTTTTATGAGTGCGGTAAACCAATGTTGCGGGGTTGTTGTTCCTCCGGGCTCCAGCAATACAAGGCTGGTAAAAGCTGAGGGCGTATCCTGTTTGAATCCTGTAAGCCGGATAGAATCCAGGTAGCCCACGGGGATAAACGCGTTGCCGTTTCGGGAGGCAAGCAGCGCTACCGGCTGCGGGTCTTTTTCACCGATCCGTTTGAACCCGTCGATCCGGTCCGGATGGATCACAAGGCGTAGCTGCGGATCCGTATCCTCCTGGCCGTTGCCAGCGTTGCGCGGTGCAAATTCCGTAAAAAACAAGCTGTCATTTTTGAGCAGGCTGTCTTTTTGAAACAGCAGGTCCCTGATCTGACCGTCGTTATCATAGGTATAATTGACGTCATAAGTACTCCCAAATCTTACCACGTGCATGGTAACGGGCTGGCCTCCAATGGTACCCTGGTATTGCATATAGTAGTGATCCGCCGCCATAACCGAATCCCGGCCGGCCGCTGCTGTATCGCTTTTTTTATCCGTTTGCCCGCAACTGAAGAACAGGGCCGGAACAAAGAGGAATAACAGGAATGTCTTTTTCATGCGTATTTATTTTGTAGAAACCCGGCACAAAATTAAAACATCATGTGTATTCATGAACGGTAAATAAAAGAACGGTTCGTTTTGCGGGGATACCGCAGGTGTTTTATGGATGTTCCGGTGCCAGTAATGCAGCCGCGTGCCGGTCAAGGTATAACCGGCAGGAGGGATGCTGCTGCAAAATGCTCGCAGGGAACAGCGGGCCTACCGGTTGCGTTACACTGTCCTTCACCGCCTGCGCTTTACGGCTGTCCGGCACTGAGCAAATGATATGTTGCGATTTCATGATCTGCTTTACCGACATGCTGATCGCCTGTGCCGGTACATCTTCCGGTGTCGCAAACCAGCCTTCATCCATTTGCTGCCGGCGGCATTTTTCATCGAGGTTTACTATAAGATAGGGATCTTCGGTATCAAAGTCGGCCGGTGGGTCATTAAAGGCAAGGTGCCCGTTTTCGCCGATGCCCACTAATGCCACATCAATGGGATGCTGGTCCATAACCGTGTTTAAACGCCGTACCTCCGCCCCGGCATCGGTTTCGCCGTTGATCAGGTAAGAGGCTTTTAAAGGCGGCACTTTATCCAGGAACCGCTCCCGGAGATATTTTCTGAAACTCGCCGGATGGGTAGCGGGCAGCCCGATGTATTCATCGAGGTGAAACATGATCACTTTGGTCCAGTCGATGTCCTTTGCAGCACTAAGCTGCCGCAGCGTCTGAAACTGGCTGGTTCCCGTTGCCAGGATAATATGGGCTTTTCCCGTTGCTGCAATGGTGTCCCGGATGAGCGCTGCCGCTTTTTCCCCGGCCGCTTTTCCCAGCGTGTGCGGGTCTTCCTGTATGATCAGTTCCATAATAAGATGCGTTTAACGGTAAAGCGATGAGGCATCGCTCCGTCAAAAGTATCCATTAACCCGGAAGAATGAAACAGGGCCGGCCAATAAAACAATGGTAACGTTACCGGTTATTTATCCCCCGGAAAAAGAGGCAGGGCATCAATTATTAATAACTTAGCGGAAACGGCTCCCGGCCTTATCCTAACGATAAATATGAAAGAAAAAAATACTGGTACTGCAACAGCGCTTACGAATAAACAGGTGGGTGTTTCCATCGGCATTATTGCCGTGGTATTTTTTGTGATCGGCTTTATTTCATGGGTCAATTCTATCCTGATCCCCTTTTTTAAGATCGCCTGTGAGCTTACTGCTTTTGAGTCATATTTTGTTACGTTCGCGTTTTATATTTCGTACCTGCTTGTTTCAGTGCCTGCGTCCTACCTTCTGAAGCGAACCGGTTTTAAAAGGGGCATGGCTATTGGTTTTGGAATAATGGCCATCGGGGCTTTCCTGTTTATACCGGCTGCAGCTGTGCGGACTTATGGGGTGTTCTTAACCGGCCTGTTTGCATTGGGAGTGGGGTTATCGGTGCTGCAAACGGCGGCAAATCCTTATATCACGATCCTGGGGCCTATGGATCGTGCGGCACAGCGTATCAGCATCCTGGGCGTGTGTAACAAAGGCGCCGGTATATTGGCGCCGCTGATCTTTGCGGCAGTTATCCTGCGCAAAACGGACAATGAGTTGTTCAGCCGTATCCCGTTTATGCAACCGGGCAGGCGGGAGGAAGTGCTGGATGAACTCATTCAGCGGGTAATGGTGCCCTATTTTGTTGTAGGGGTAGTGCTGTTACTGCTGGGGCTGCTGATCCTGCGATCGCCTTTGCCGGAGATCAACACAGAAAAAGAAGACCCGGAACTTTCAAGGGCCAACGCGGATAAGAAAAATATTTTTGCTTTTCCTTACCTGGTACTGGGAGCGGTAGCCATCTTCCTGCATGTAGGCACGCAGGTGATCTCTATTGATACCATCATCGGCTATGCCACTTCTATGCATATGCCCCTGCTGGAAGCCCGGTTCTTTCCTTCCTATACGCTGTTTGCCACCATCTGTGGTTACCTGCTTGGAGTAATTGTTATTCCCCGGTTCATCAGTCAAAAGCAGGCATTGAAGACCTGTACCCTGCTGGGCACCCTTTTTTCGTTACTGATCCTTTTTGTAAAGGGTCGCAGTACATTCCTGGGCCATACCATTGATGCTTCCATCTGGTTTGTGGCGCTGCTGGGTCTTGCCAATTCCCTCATTTGGGCCGGCATCTGGCCGCTGGCCATTAACGGGCTGGGCCGGTTTACAAAACTGGGTGCGTCTTTAATGATCATGGGGCTTTGCGGTAATGGCATCCTGCCCCTGGTATATGGTCATATGGCAGACCTCTATGGAACGCGCGAAGCTTATTGGGTACTGGTACCCTGTTACTGCTACCTCGTTTTTTATGCTTTCTATGGACATGGGATAAAAAAATGGTCGTAAATTCAAACGGATGAAACGTTATCTGAAGATCATCAATGCCCGGATCCTTACACCCCACCGGGTTATTAAGGAGGGTACGCTGGTTGCCGCGGAGGGGCGCATCGTATATGTGGGTACGCAAAACCCGGAGATAGCTGCTGCGGAGGAAATGGATGCGCAGGGCAACTACCTGGCCCCGGGGTTTATAGACCTGCACGTACACGGCGGTGGGGGATATGATTTTATGGATGGTACGGAAGAGGCCTTTCTTAAAATAGCGGAAACGCACGCCCGGTATGGTACTACTGCGCTGTATCCTACAACGCTTACGAGTGAAAAGCAGCGCCTGCTGGATACACTGGATGTTTTTGAGAGCGTACAACAACGCAACCATTGCGGTGCCCGGTTCATGGGTATGCACCTGGAGGGCCCCTATTTTGCTATGAGCCAGCGCGGTGCCCAGGATCCGCGCTATATCCGCAACCCGGATCCCGCAGAGTATAAAGCCGTGATCGGGTATTCCCCTTCTGTCAAACGCTGGAGTGCTGCCCCGGAGCTGGAAGGAGCCCTTGAGCTGGGCCGGTACCTGCGGTCAAAGAACGTTCTTCCGGCCATTGCACATACAGATGCGGTATATGAGGAGGTGGTCAATGCTTTTGAAAACGGGTATACACTGGCTACACATTTTTATTCGGGCATGTCGGGTGTTTCAAGAAGAAATGGCTACCGTTATGCAGGTGTTGTCGAAAGCGGCTACCTGATCGATGCCATGGATGTGGAAGTGATTGCCGATGGCATTCATTTGCCCGCACCGTTGCTACAACTGATCGTTAAGATCAAAGGGGCCGATCATATTGCGCTGATCACAGATGCTATGCGCGCAGCAGGTATGCCGGAGGGAGCAAGTATACTGGGCGGCAGGGAGAACGGGTTGCCGGTAATTGTGGAGAATGGAGTGGCCTGGCTGCCGGACCGGAGCGCATTTGCAGGCAGCGTGGCCACCGCAAGCAGCCTGGTACGGAATATGGTTGAACTTGCAGCCGTGCCCCTGGCTGATGCGGTGCGTATGATAACAGTAACCCCTGCGCGTATTATGGGCATCGATCAGCAAAAAGGTGCGCTTGTTGCCGGTAAGGATGCGGACCTTGTGCTTTTTGACGCGGGTATAAATGTTTGCAAAACAATTATCGGCGGAAGGGTTGTTTACAGCAGGGATGAGGTTAACGCAGGGTAGATTCCCGTTCGATCAGCGTACCCGGGAGGATCACTTCTTCGGGGATGAAATTCCGCTTGCTGATGTGTTTTAAAAGGAGCTCACAGCTTCTTTTGCCGATCTCAAAAGCCGGCTCTGCAATAGTGGAAAGCGTTGGGGAAACAATAGTGGATGCCGGATCATTGGTGAAACCGATGATCCCCATCTGTGCTCCGATCTTAATGCCGCTTTTCTTCAATGCCATCAGGGCCCCGATGGCTTTGCGGTCGTTCGCTGCAAAAATAGCATCCGGGCGCTTTTTTTGCTTTAGCAATTTCAGCGCATCAGCTTCGCCATCCTCCCGCGAAAAGCCGGAGTGAATGATCCACTCCTCGTTTACCGGCAGGCCATGTTTGGCCAGGGCATCCAGAAATCCCTTTTTCCGTTTCCGGGTAAACCCCAGCCCCTGGGGACCGCCGATGTGGGCAATTTTCTGGTATCCCCTTCCAATTAAGTGTTCTACCGCATCAAAAGCACCGTTGTAATCGTCCTGCATCACCTTTGAAGTTTTGATGGCATCCGGTACCCGGTCAAAAAATACAATGGGCACACCGCTGTCGATCACCTGCTGAAAATGCGCACAGGCATCGGCATCCGACGAAATAGCCACCAGTAATCCGTCAAGATTGGAGGCTGCCAGGTTTTTGATGATGGCACGTTCCCGCTCCGGGGAATCATTGGTGATGTGCAGGATGATATTGTAATCCTGCTGGTAGGCAACTTCCTGTATACCGGTGATAACCGCTGAAAAATAATAATTGGTCACAAAGGGCAGGATTACTGCCAGGTTGTGCGAACTACGGTTTACCAGCCCCGTAGCGTTAAAATTCGGCCGGTAATTGAGTGCATTGGCCATTGCTAAAACTTTTTCCCTTGTTTCCCGGTTCACATCATACGTGTCTCTCAGCGCACGGGAAACCGTTGATACAGAAATGTCCAGCTTCCTGGCAATGTCCTTAATGGTTATGAATCGGCTCATGTAAACGTGTTATGAAAAAGATAAGAGCGGCAACAGTGAAGATAACAAATCGGCAAGACATTCACCCGGGGAATGCAATTTCAAAATGTATTCCGGGCGCCGGGGCCCAGACCTAAGATAACAGTATGAATTGGCAGCCCGTCCCAGGTTTATCATACCAAATAGGATGGAACGGGCGCAGTGAACGTTATATATAACGACGGTGGCAACGGAGCAATAAGGGGCCTGCTACCGGATGGTCATCAGAAATGCAGTACCACCCCTGCAGCAAGCTGGTTTTTTACCAGGTTTGCCGGGAGCAAGATGTGCTGCACACCCAGCTGCGGCGTTAGTGCCGCGGCCTTGCGTTTATATTTTCTTGCACTGGCCAGCACCGGTATGGAAGCGATTCCGGTGCCGAGCCCCACTATATAAAAAATAGCACCCGTTGCGGTTTCTTCCAGACCGGCAAACCATTCGTTGCTGCTGCTATTTGCCTTTTCTGCGCCAATGACAACCAACACCGTTCCCACCACACTGCAGCTGATCGCCGTAATCAGCAAACTCCGGCCGGTTTTGTACCTGCGTGCCGACAGCTGCTGGTATTGATCTGTTAATCTTTGCACCTGTGGCAGGGTGTCAGTTTGTGCATGAAGACAGGAAATGCATAACAGCATCAGACCCGAAAGAAAAAAAGTGTTCATCTTTGTAGTTTTGGATTGAGTTGAACATGTTCCATCCTAAATATACTACAATGTATCACCGGTTAAAATCGCTGTTTTCGGGGAGCATGGCGGATACTGCGGGAATGCCGGTAGTAAAAGCAGGTATGATACATTTGTTCTTCGGTAAAAAAGTTGCATTTTTATAGCGTGAGGTATTTAATTCTTATTTTCCTTTTTTTTAACCTGCGGGAGGCCGCTGCGCAGGAAACTGATTCTGTTAAAACGATAACGCCTGTTACGGTGCAGGCCTTTCAGCAAAAAAAAGAAGCTACGACAGCAGTAGTGCGCCGGGTAACTTACGAGCCGCCTTCGAGCAAGGCGTCGCTGGTTACTGCAATGAACACGATCGCCGGTGTGCGGATGGAGGAACGTTCCCCCGGAAGTTACCGCATCAATATCAGGGGCAGCTCGCTGCGCTCGCCTTTTGGCGTAAGGAACGTAAAAGTATATTGGGGAGGGATCCCGCTTACGGACCCGGGCGGCAACACGTACTTTAACCAGCTGGCGTTTAATAATTTTAATTCGGTTACCGTCTTTAAGGGTCCAGCCTCCAGCATGTATGGCGCCGGCACAGGCGGGCTGATCCTTGTGGAACCGCCTGCAGAAAGGGAAAAGGGCCTGGGCCTGGAGTATTTTACCGGGAGCTACAATGCCCGCCATATCCTGGCGGACGGTACCTGGGTAAAAGATAATTATACCAATACGGTTACGTATGCGCATGATGAGTCCGACGGATACCGCGCACAGTCGGCCATGCAGCGGAATAATTTCAGCTGGAACACACAGCTGAAATGGAACAGCCAGGAACTGACGGCTTCTGTTCTTTTTTCAGATTTATATTACCAGACCCCGGGGGCATTAACGTTGAAAGAGTTTGAGCAGGATCCCCGCGCCGCGCGCCCCAAAGCAGGCGCTTTTCCGGGGGCAGCGCAGATCAATGCTGCTATCTGGCAAAAAACGATCACTGCAGGGGTGACCCATAAGCAAAAGTTCGGATCTTACTGGAGCAATACCACAACCGGCTATGGCTCCTATGCCCTGGTTAAAAACAGTGCGGTACGCAATTTTGAGCAACGCAGGGAACCGCATTGGGGTGGGCGTACCGTTTTTGACTTTGAAAAAAAATGGGCAGAGACCAGCCTGCAATGGAGCACCGGCGCGGAGGCCCAGCAGGGCTATTCCACCATCCGCGTATCGGATAACAGGAATGGCCGGCCGGATACCCTGCAAACGGATGATGATGTAACCATCGGCACTTATAGCCTTTTTACGCAGGGCATCCTTTCCCGGAAGAGCTGGACCTATACGGCTGGTGTGAGCTTCAACCGGAGCCGGCTGCTGTTTTCCCGTTTGAACGAATACCCCGTTACCGAACAGGTGTTCCGCTATAATAATGAGGTGGCGCCACGGTTCACGATCCTGAAGAAGTTCCGGCCGGCAGACCTGCTGGCGACGGTGTCCCGGGGATTTTCTCCGCCTACAGTTGCAGAAGTGCTGCCTTCCACTACCATTATCAACCCGGATCTGAAGGCAGAACATGGGTGGAATTATGAAATTACAGCCAGGAAGGCACTGTTGAGCGGGCGGCTGCGCCTGGAGGCCACCGGCTTTTATTTTAACCTGAGCCAGGCCCTGGTGCAGCGCAGGGATTCCTCGGGTGCCGATTACTTTACCAATGCGGGAAATATCCGGCAAAAAGGGCTGGAGCTATACGCCAGTTACGCCCGTTATTTTGAAGCAGGCCTGCCGGATCATCTGAACATTACCGCCAACTATGCGCACAGCCATTTTAAATACCAGGATTTTGTAAAGGCAGCGCAGCGCTATTCCGGTAACTGGGTGCCCGGTGTGCCGATGAATACGCTGAATGCCCAGCTGGACCTGGTGTTGAAGCCGGGGATCTATACAGATATCAATTATTATACGGCTTCTTCTGTTTTTTTAAATGATGCCAATGCTGAAAGGGCGCCGGCTTATCACCTGCTGGGGATAAAGCTGGGGTACAGGAAACAAATACATGCCGTACAGGTAAATATGTATGCGGGTGTCGATAACCTGTTTAATGAAACCTATAGCCTGGGTAACGATATTAATGCCGCGGGCGGCCGCTACTATAACGCGGCGCCGCCAAGGAACTACTACCTGGGGGCCGCCATACGGGTACAAAAGAATTAAAAATTACGAGGCTGGTTAAAGGCCGCAGTTACCAGTGTGGCCGTTTCGTAGCCCTGCTTCATATTGTAGCGGGTGGTAAGGGAATTAATGTTAATGATATCCACGATCGTGCCGATAAGGCACAATCCACCGGTAAGCAGGTAAATGATCCCCAGCGCGATGTCCCCGATAATCAACCGGTGAATGCCGGCCACCCCAACGAATCCCAGCAGGGATAACAGGAGTAGCTCCTGGCGCGACTTCCTTCTCCGCTGGTACAGCATCAGGAATTGCTCCTGCTGCGGTACGCTCATTTCCCGGGTAATGTTGAGGATCATTACCAATTCATCGTATTCGATATCCGGTATGACCCGTAATACTTGTTCCTGGTTCATAATTATTGTTTTTGTTGGTTATGGGTAGCGATTTGACGAGTTGCCAGATCAACACAGCGGTGGCAGGGATGCCGAGCGGATGCTCCTGCCAGGCTGCGCCGAAATTGAAATGGAGCGTATCGTGGATCGAATGCCCGATGCCACATCCCGGGCACCAGCTAATGCCTAAAGCCTTGAAGGGGCAGAGCGAAAAGGTACTTTCGGTATTCATGAAAAATAACAGGACCAGTGCCCCCGTCCAGGTGACCGCTTCCCCGTATTGTAGCATAAATGACCGTAGCTTCATATCACAAATCTACTAAACTCCGGCACTGTTTGTAAAACCGATATCGGTAAGCGGAAGCCAAACGGCGGTTAATCGGTAAGTTGACAGGTTAACGGGATGGATTGGGGAATTTGAATCACAAAGCTTCGCATGCGCGTCAGGATAAGCGGTAAAACCCTGAGTGAGGTTATACCCGGATAGCCGGCGGTGTAACCGTCGGTTTATTTTCGATTGGTTTGCATTGAACGGCGTTTCGCATTCAGCCTTTGGTGATCAGCGGGCAGGAACGTTAAAGGCATCGTCAAAAGGCAAACTTTGAACAGCGTTGGCTATAGGTGTTCCGCTTTTAAAGCATCTTTAACCGGTTGAGATGCTTGTCAAAATCGGCCCTCAGGCATAAAACCAGCATCCAACATTACATTCCAAACCTGAACGGTTTTGTATGCCGGCTTTTTTTTTAATTTTGATCTCATTCTGTTTTGATCATTATTTACCTCTATATATGAAAGAACAACGGGGTATCCTGTTTCAGTTGTTTATCTGGTTGCGTAAAACCGTGAAGGTTTATTTTGACCGGATCCGTAATGAGCATATGCGGGAACAGCTGCTCAAAGCCATCCCGTTCTGGGGTGGATCATTGCTGGTGGGTGGTATTGCTGTATTTTATGCTAAATTGTTCCAGTGGGCAGATCAGTTGTTTTTAACGACCATTCATCACCGGGAATGGCTGCTGTTTATTATAATGCCTGTTTGCTTTGTGGGAGCATGGTGGCTGGTAAAGCAATTACAGCCCTACGCGGCAGGCAGCGGTATCCCGCAGGTAATGGCTGCACTGGAGCGCTCCAATACCCGCGAGCAATACAAGATCCGTAAGCTGCTGAGCATCCGTATCATCCTGGTAAAAGCAGCTTCCAGTATCGTGATGGTACTGGGAGGAGGCGCAGTAGGAAGGGAGGGGCCTACGATACAGATCGCTGCTTCGGTTTTTAAAAAGATCAATGACCTGCTGCCCCAATGGTGGCCGAAGATCGCCAATAAAAATATGATCCTTACCGGCGCTGCTGCCGGGTTGTCGGCGGCCTTCAATACGCCGCTGGGTGGTATTGTATTTGCCGTGGAAGAGCTTACCAAAGTGCATTTCAAATATTTCAAGACCGCCATTTTTACGGCGGTGATCATCGCCGGGCTTACTGCCCAGCAGCTCCTGGGGCCGTACCTGTACCTGGGTTATCCTAAGATAAACAGCATCTCGAATGTTGTTTTTTTTGCGGTGTTGCTGGTGTCGGTGGTAACCGGTATCTCAGCAGCTTATATAGCACGTATGATCATGGGCATTTTCAGGTGGAAACAACGATTTAAAAATAACGGTCAGCACCTTTTGTTCCTGGTACTGAGCGCGCTGACCATTGCGTCTATCGGATACTTTGTAAGCGGGGCGATCCTGGGATCCGGAAAAGATCTGATGGAGCACTATCTTTTTACCGGGGATAAGCATGCACCGGCCTATGCGCCGCTTCTGAGGACCATCGGAACCACGCTTTCGTTTACCAGCGGCGCTGCAGGCGGCATTTTTGCACCTGCGCTTAGCATAGGGGCTACTATTGGCAGCTCTATAGCCGGGTGGTTCAACTTTTCCAATACAGACACCAATGTACTGATCCTTGCGGGGATGGTTGCATTCCTGACGGGTATTACCAGGGCTCCGTTTACCTCTGCAATACTGGTACTGGAAATGACTGACCGGCACAGCCTGATCCTGCATTTGATGACCGCTGCGATCGTTGCTAATTTTGCCACCATCCTTTTTAGCAAACACGCCCTGTACGACTGGCTGAAACAGCGGTACCTGCACCAGCTGAAAACGGAGGAACCGGAAGATGCGAATGATAGGACCACCCGGGTTTAACACAGCGCAACGCGCCGCTGTGTGCAACCAGGTATCCTGTCAACCGGAGACTTTTAACCGGCTCTATCACTTCCGCACCGCCCAGCGGATCATTTCTTTCCAGGTTGGCTTTTTGCCATACATCAGGATGCCGGTCCGGTAGATTTTGCCGGCAAACCAGGTCACAAACAGGAAGGAGGCCACCAGCACTGCCATGCTTAAGGCCAGCTGCCAGTAAGGAACGGTGCCGGGCACGCCGTAGGGAATGCGGGCCATCATGACCAGGGGGGAGGTAAAAGGAATGATGCTGCCCCATACCGCCAGCGGGCTGCCGGGGTCTTTGGCTGCGGTCATCATTATGAAGAATCCAAAAATAATGATCATGGTAATGGGGAAGCTCAGTGATTGCGCCTCGCGCATATCTTCATTTACCGTGCTGCCTACCGCTGCGTAAATGGAGGAGTAAAAGAAGAAGCCCCCAAGGAAATAGAATACAAAAAAGAGCAGGATCGCCGGCACATTGGTATCGGTGAATAATTTTTGTATCCCGCCTACGGCGCCGGTAAGGGCGCTGTTGTTCAGAGCCCCCGAACCGGCCCTGGTAGCATTATAGATAATAAAAATAAAGGCAATCCAGAGCAGGAACTGGGTCAGCGCCACACAGGCAATGCCAATGATCTTGCCGATCATGAGCTGGAACGGTTTTACAGAAGATACAATGATCTCAGCAATACGGTTGGTCTTTTCCTCCATAACACCCATCATAACCTGGGCCCCGTAAATGATCAGTATAAAATAGATCAGGAAGCCGGATACAAACCCGATCCCATAAGCCAGGGAGGCATCTGTGGTTTTATTTTCCGTGTTCTCTGATTTGATCTGGAGCTTGCTCTGGGTCAGCAGCTGTTGTTTTTGGGCGTCGATCCCCAGGTCCTCATATTTGATCTCGTTCCAGATGGTATTCAGTTTGGATTGAACATCCGATACGGTACCCAGCGTTTTTTTAGACCTGACTACAAGATTGTCCGGGGCATGGTCCACCATGGTATTGGCAGGTATTACCAGGTAGCCGTCAAACCCTTTCTGATCAAAGGTCCTGGCCAGTACGGCAGGATCTTCATGCAGCAGCGTTAAGGTACTGCCGGGATAATCTTTATTGGCTTTATCGATACGCTGCTGGGTGAAGCTTCCGGATGAGTCGATGATGGCGATCTTCAGCTTTGTTCCGGCTTTTTCCGACAGGTAGGAAGTGCCAAAGATCAAACCCAGGTAAAGCAGCGGGAACAACAGCGTTGTGATAATAAATGTTTTTTTGCGGACCCTGCTGAGGTACTCGCGTTGTATGATTAAGGATATCTTGTTCATGGAAAATTAATCTTGAATCGTTTGGAATTGACGTGCCAGCGGAGTGCCTTCCACCTTGCGGATAAAAATATCATTCAGGGTGGGGAGGATCTCATTAAAAGAATCGATACTGGCCCCATGGGCTAAAAAATGAGAAAGTACCTGGTTGTTGCTTACTTCCGGGTGCTTTTGCAGGATCAGCCCATTGGCGGTTGTTTGCTTTATGTCAAATAAACCGGCCGCTTCTGTTTGGGGCGGGGCCGATGCAAAGGTGATATTGTACAGGTGTTCCTTAAACTCCTGTTTTACGCCCTGTACGGTACCATCAAGTATCTTCTGCCCTTTATTTACCAGGATGATGTGATCACAGATCTCTTCCACCTGCTCCATCCGGTGTGTGCTGAAGATGATGGTAGAGCCGCTTTTGGCCAGGTTAAAGATCTCATCCTTGATGAGGTTGCTGTTTACCGGATCCAGGCCGCTGAAAGGTTCGTCCAGGATGATCAGTTTGGGCTGATGCAGCACCGTGGTCACAAATTGCAGTTTTTGCTGCATTCCCTTGGACAGGTCTTCTACTTTTTTGTTCCACCAGGAATCCATTTCCAGTTTGGCAAACCAGGTTTTTAAACTTTCAATAGCGTCCTTTTTCCTGAGTCCCTTCAGCTGGGCCAGGTACAGGGCCTGTTCCCCGATCTTCATTTTTTTGTATAAGCCTCTTTCCTCCGGCATGTACCCGATCTTGCCGATATCGTTGACAGGGTCAAAAGGAGCCCCGTCCAGTGTAATGGTCCCGGCATCGGGATAAAAGATACCGGTGATCATACGTATCAGGGTTGTTTTCCCCGCACCATTAGGACCCAGCAGACCGAAGATCTGCCCCTGCGAAATGGAAAAACTAATGTCATCAACGGCTTTTTGCGTGGCAAAGTATTTTTTAAGATGCGCAACCTGCAGTAAGTCCATATGAACGATTTAATAATGTAAATATAGCAAACAGCCCCGGTTGTTTGTGAATTGCTTTGAGGATTTTACCGCACCTTTGCAGCATTATTCTAAAATATGAAGAAGAACAAACTGATCGGGATCCTTTTGATAGCACTGATGGCCGGCCTCAGCAGCTGGGGGTTTCTCGTACACCGCACCGTAAATCAGCTGGCTATTTACGGGTTGCCCAGGAAAATGCAGGCCTTTTTTTATTCGCATATTGACAGCCTGGTGTACAATGCTCCCCGGCCGGACCAGCGGAGGAACACAGATCCTGCCGAAGGAAATAAGCATTTCCTGGATGGTGAATATTATGGTGATAATGCTTTTGATATTGTTCCGCACAAATGGGAAGATGCGGTGGCAAAATATACAGCCGATACGCTGAAGAAATATGGAACCCTGCCTTATGTGGTGGCGGCAACACAACAAAAACTGACCGAAGCATTCCGGCGGAAGGACAAGGACAGTATTATTTTTTATGCCACAGACCTGGGGCACTATATCGGCGACGCCCATGTGCCCCTGCATACCTCGTTAAATTATGACGGGCAGCTTACGGACCAGCGGGGTATCCACGACCTTTGGGAAACCTCTGTGCCAGAGGCGGAACTGACGGGTTTTGCCATCAGGAGCCGGCATAAGGCGCAGTACCTGCCATCGGTTGAGAACGCGATATGGGGCATTATGAAACATACGCACTCGCTGCTGCCGGCTATGTTTGCAGCAGAGAAAGAAGTATCCAAAAGTTTTACTGATACGGCGCGGAAATACCGCTGGGAATTTCGCTGGGGAAAGAACCGCCGATTCTATTCCAGGGAATTTGCCGTGGCCTTTAATAAGGCGTTAAACGGTTCTGTTGAGGCACAGCTGATCCGCAGTGCCAATGCTTTGTCCGATTTCTGGTACACTGCCTGGGTCAATGCCGGCAGGCCCGACCTCGGCAGCCTGGTGGCGCAGCCTTATAAAAAGCAGCAGTTCCGCAGGGAACGTAAAGCTTACCGTAAGGATCATCTGCTCGAAAAGGGATGGCTGATCAGCAATAATTTCAGAACGAGGGATTGAGTCGGAGTTTAAGGTTTCGCTTTCAGATCCGGCCCGGAGCATTTCCTCGTTCCGATGCTATACCCTACCTTTCAAGAAATAACATATTATGAAATGCCTCGTCATTGTTGATATGCAGTATGATTTTTTGCCGGGGGGCGCATTGCCCGTGCCCGGAGGGGATCGGCTGATCCCGGTGATCAACCGGCTGCAGCAGGATTACGCGCTGGTAGTGGCTACCCAGGACTGGCATCCGGCGGATCATAAAAGTTTTGCATCGCAGCACAAGGGCCAAAATCCTTTCGATGTGATCGATTGGAAAGGCGGCCGGCAAACCCTTTGGCCGGATCACTGTGTGCAGGGAACCCCGGGGGCTGCACTGCACCGGGATATTGATCAGCGCCGGATCGAAGCGATCTTCCGTAAGGGTATGAACCCTGAAATTGACAGCTACAGCGGCTTTTTTGACAATGGCCATTTAAGAGCAACGGGCCTGGGCAGCTACCTGGAGGGCAGGGGTGTTGACGAGGTACATGTATGCGGACTGGCGGCGGACTTTTGCGTTAATTTTACGGCGCTGGATGCATTAGGGCTGGGATTGAGGGCTGTGATCATTGAATCTGCCACATTGCCGATCAACGCTGCGGCGTATGCAACCGTAAAACGGCAGTTTATTGAGCGGGGCGGAGCTCTTCAGGCTTAGTATTCCGGGCGCCTGCGTTTTATAATAAGCCGGCATCAGGTTTATTATAATGACGATCCAATGGTTTATGAGGGCATAACCCACGGTAAGACAGAGGAGACGGCCCGCCGGCGCGGGTTGTATCTGGTCTAAGAGCCTGTTTAAAATTCATTCAATGGCTTTATTATGGCTGTTTTGGGCTGCAACTGCGTTAAATTTTTCGCCATAGTGGCCTACTATGCCTGCAAAATTTTCCTTGTTTCGCTCCAAAATAGCTTCATAATAAATTCCATCAATAAAATTTAAACAGGCTCTTATATCTGAAGAGAATTTTTTCCGAACATCCGGAGCAACTTTCTGAAGGCTGACCGCTTGCCTCTTGCAGTTTCAGGTACTCCCGAAATATTGTCTCTCAAGTCTCAAATCCCATATCTCAAGTCTCATACCTGATAAAAAAGCCCCGCAACTTACATTGCAGGGCCTGTCTGTTTAGAAGTGGTAGATCAGAACTTAAATGCAGCGGTTACCACAAAGCTCCGCGGAGGAATGGGGTTGATGCTGTAGTTCTCATGCACGTAATAGTTAAAGGTATTGGTGATATTTGCCAGTTTGGCCAGCAACGACCATTTTTGATAAGTATAGCCTGCGGAAACATCGGCAGTTGCAAAACCTTTTACCTGGAATAAGCGGTCGTTCAGCGCTCCGTTATTGTCGGAATAAGTCGTATTCCAGCCTGCGTTGCGCTCGCCTACATAGTAAACACCGGCGCCTACTTTCAGGCCTTTAACGGCGCCGTTCTGGAACGTATAGAACGTGGTGGCATTAGCCGTATGTGCCGGGCTGTTCACCAGCCGCTCTCCCTCTACATAGCTTCCGAATCTTCCGGAAGTTTTTGTATAGCGCATATTATTGTAGCTGTAACCGGCCAGGATATCCCATCCCTTTATGGGCTGGCTTTTCAGGTCTACCTCGATACCGTCGCTGGTCGTCTGCCCTGTCAGCTCTCTCAATGTGGTAGCTCCCTGAACCGGATCCCCGTTTTTGAAAACTTGGATCTGCTGGGAGAGATTGTTATTGATGATCCTGTAAACCGTCAGGTTGGCACTCAGCAGCCCGTCGAAGAAATCATTTTTTATACCGATCTCAAACTGATCTATGACGGAAGGTTTTAATGTATTGCTGTCGATATCCATGCCGGAGTTTGGAGAGAAGGAATTGGAGTAACTGGCAAAAGCAGTGGTATGATCGGTTGGCTGATAAACCAGGCCGATCCTGGGAGAAAATGCTTTGTCGATCTGGAATACAGCACCCTCTTTTACCGCGTTCGTAGCAAGGGTTGTTGCTTTAGAGCGGTTGGCCTGCTGGTAAGACCAGCGTACGCCTGCCAGTAATTTGAATTTTTCGGACAGTGATACCAGGTCCTGTACATAGGCGCCAAAACGGGTTACGGGGTTTTTAGTGCTCGTGATCCAGCTGGCCTGGGGCATATCTGTTCTGCGTACATACATTGTTGGGTCCAGCAGGTTAATAGAATCATAGATGCCGTTAGGCACAACAGTAGCAATGTCTGATGCAAGCGCTGTGCTGGTCACTTTTTCAAGATCGGCGCCTATGAGCAGTTTATGACCGATTGAACCGGTTTTTACATCTCCGTTCAGGTTTAGCTGCCCGGTAACATAGTCTTCCTTATTGTTGGTTTTGCCCAGGGGCCTTTTCCATTTACCGTTTATATCTGCCTGTATCCGTTCTGTGGAGAAGTAATCCCTTTCGTAATTCTGGAAGCCTCCCAATGCGTTCAGCGCCCAGCTGTCATTGAATTGATGGTTAAGCTCTATGGAAGCGGTAGCTTGCGTGGTCTTTGCATATTGCCAGGGTGCTCCGAAAAAAGTATTCCTCGATACCGGGGTTACCCTTTTGCCGCCGGTAGCGGTTGGCCTGGATGCCTCCGCATTCATTGTCCCGATCCCGAAATCGGGTGTAAACTCATGCTGCAGGTAATCGCCCTGTACCAGCAGTTTTGTCTTTTCTCCTAATTTAAAAAGGAGAGAGGGGTTTACATAATACCGCTCAGAATGCACTTCGTCGCGATAGCTGTTGGCTTTTTCATAGGTGCCGTTCAGGCGGAAGGCTACAGATTGACTGATGGGGCCATAAATATCTACCGAAGGTTTGTAAAGATCATAGCTGCCCACGCGCATATTTACCTCACCGCCAAAATTGAAGCGGGGTTTCTTGGTAACCATATTTACGATACCGCCGGGGGCCACGTTGCCATATAAAAGAGCGGCTCCGCCTTTTAAAACCTCTACGCTTTCAATAGCGCTCATTTCCGGCATAGCGCCACTGTTGACACGAAACCCGTTCTTAAAGGTGTTGGTATTACCCAGGTTGTAGCCGCGGGCGTAAAAGGTTTCCTGTGTGCTGGCACGGGCCCCGCCCAGGTAAACGCCGTTTACATTTTTGATCACATCACTTAAACGCTGCGCCTGCTGGTTCTCGATGGTCGATTGCCCGATGATGGTAACGGCCTGCGGCAGGTCCATGATCGGGATATTGGATTTCCCGATCCGCGCTGTTCCCTGGTTGATGCTGCCCCCGATGCGTACAATCACTTCTTTTAACTCCCGGGCATTCAGGGAAAGGTTGTATTTGGAGGTCTCCGTGCTTACCGGGGGAACGGTAACCGGTATCTCCTGGCTGGTTTCTCCTTCAAATGAATACACCAGTATATATTCTCCGTAGGGGATCTCGTTGAATTCAAAGTGCCCCTGTTCATTGGTTACCACGTGCTTCTTTTTTCCTTTGATCGTCACGTTTACATTCGGAACCGGGTTGCCCTCAGGGGTTGTGATCACTCCCTCAATATTACCGGTATTGGTTTGCGCATTTACACTCAAAAACGTCATTAGCGTCATCAAAAACAACAAAAATCTTCTCATTTTCCTATAAATTTTCGCGGCAAAAGACGGCCATTTCCCGCTTTTTCGTTTTCAAAATGCGGAAATTGATTTACGAGATCGGGAAAAATTCGTTTGCGAGATCCGGAAAAAGGGGAGAAAAGGTTTCATGTTCCCGGTTCAATGCCGGTAGCCATGGGGACACGCCGGGTCCTGTTTTATCCTCCTTTCTGAATATTGGGGATTTCGGGGAACTCTCTTCGGTTCCAGGTTCCGCGTTTTCCGTCCGGGAGATCCGGGGCCTCCGGGATTACGTTAGAGCCGCATTGCACTTTTCTCTGATCACCGGTGGGGTTTCTGGTTTAATAGAGCCGAAGGTTGTTTATGTTGATAAACTGACCGCTGGTTGTGCCAGTAGGGCTGCGCGGCGGGTTGCCAATGACAGATTACGTTATGCATTGAAGACCCATTATACTTTTGTCAAGCTGAACCTGTTTCAGCTTCTATATGGATCATTCCAATAGACCCTGATAATAAGCCGGCATCAAAATTATTTCTTTTCACGGTCAGTGTCCTCACTGACCGTGGCGTGGGCCGTGGTTTGTGTCCTCACAAACCACTAGTAAGAAGCGTATTTTTTCATCGCCTCATTGATTTTGCACAGCTAATTGATAACTCAGGATGACTCAAAGCAGATTTGTCATGGTTTTGGCGCGACAGGGAAGCCAGGCGATCAGGCCCTGCTGAAGACCCGTATGCTCTGTTTAAAGTTTCAGGTATCGTGCACCCGGTTCTCAAATCTGATATCTGAAGTCTGTGACGCTCCCCGCTTAAAACCTTACTTCATCATCCCGGTGCTGTGCGTAGGCTTTTTTGAAGTCGATCTTCTTCACCTGTCCTGCGATGAAACGGATCCCTCCCAGGATATGGTTTAAATAAACCGGGTCGCTGTAATTTTGTTTATCGTGCCCGAGTGTCGTAACCCAGGTGTGACCGCCGTCGAACGGATATTCCCAGGCGGCTGGATAAAAATCGCCATAGTTTCCTCGATTCTTTTGAAGATTTGCTTTCTGTGCTGCGTTGGTTGTGTCAATCGTACGCAGATCATGCACCATCAAGGCCCTTGGACCCGGGTACATCTCCTTGGCAAAATAGCACTCATCGTCTTTTGTCCATACCGCAGGAACGCCTTTCATGGAAGGATGTTTGGAGTCAATAACCCGTACGGTGAACTCTTGGCCCCGTGCATGCCAGGAAAAGGTTCCGCCCAGCATCATTTTGAACCAGCGCCAGTTCCTTTCTGTTCCGGTTACCGAGTGCAGGCCAACAAACCCGCCACCCGCTTCGATGTACCGGCGAAAGGCCACCCGCTGTGCGTCGGTATCAAATACATCATTATTGGTACTGGGAAACAGGAGCAGGGTATACTGTTGCAAATTTTTCTCAGTCATCACCGCCGGGTTGGAGCTCGTGTCTATTTTAAAGCCATGAACGTTAGCCAGCTGCTGAATAGCTTTAACGGCAAAGGGAATATTGTCGTGTACAAATCCCGTCCCGTTTTTGGTGTACACCAGTATCTTTACTTTTTTCCAGTTGACTTCCTGGGCCTGGACCGTCGTAGCGGTAAACAGGAAAGCCACCAGGAAAAGAATCGCGTTGCGTAATTTCATGACCTTTTTTATTTAAAAATGATTTTAGGCGGATGGGCAAAAGATTGCCAGGCTTCTTCCGCATGGGCCCTGGGCAGCTGGTTGTTAAACACCAGGAAACGATATCGTAATATATATTGCTTTCCGGGCTCCAGCAGCCAGTCCCTGTTTTTGGTTGGAGAAAAATTTAAGAATACATCTCCCCGGTTATTCATATTCTCCGGCCACACCCGCAGCGGCTCGGGGTAGTTATAATTAGCCGGGTAACTCATCATTTCCAATCCGCCATATTGCTGGTTCAGTTGTCCCTGCGCCACGCACCAGCGTGCCGTGCTGCCGTCTGCCTCCTTCCGGTTTTTGCCTTCGGAGGTAAAAATGACGCTGTTGTCTTTATTCCATGCTGCGGTAGCACGGATCCCCAGCCCTCCATAGCGGTATTCCAGCAGTTTTACGGGGCTGGCGCCGGCACAGCTCAGCTGTACTGTTACATCCATAATATAGTAGCTGTTATTGCGGTCGTCGGGCCGGTAGATCCTGACCGTCTGCAGCTCATTGATCGCATTTTTTTCTGTCCCGTCTTTTTTAAAGGCAATATGTTCGTGCAGCGCTTCAAAGCCGGAGTAAACGGCCCCGTTATACAGGGCGCCAAATCCTGCAAACCGTACAGTCCCTTTACGGTCTTTCAGGTTCCAGAAGTCTACGGTATCTTTTTCAAACAAAACATGCGTCCAGGGATTCCACATGCCCCAGTGGTGATAGTGATCGGGCGCGTTGATGCGGGTCAGCTCTTCCCCGTTAGGGGTCCATAGCGGATGTATGAACCCGCTGCGTTTGTAGGCCGTATCGATCCCTTTGGGAGGATATACGGTTTCCGAGTGGTATTGCAGGAGGTGTTTGTTGCCGTACTGAACCGTAAGGGCGCCATGATCCAGCCGGGCCTGCAGGCTGGTAGCTGCGGCAGTACCGGCCCTGGTTTTTATGAGCTCGAACGTGCGGATCTTTTGTTTACCGGGCTCCAGCATCCAGTACAATCTGCGGCCGCCACCGGTTTCGACCTGGAACGGTACGGAGGTCTTTTGCCCGCCGGTTGTTTCCAGGAGCTGCAGGCTGCTGTCCGCTTCAAAAGTAACGGCATCCAGGTCCATACTCATTGGAATGGAAAAGGCCTCCTTGCCGGTTGTTTTTACCTGCCAGCTGCTGATGTGTTGCGCATAAAGCGGCGTTCCGCCGGCTGATAGGGCAACCGCCAGCAGGTAAAGGATCTTCTTTATCATGATACTACTTGGTTTCCGATTTTTTTGCCAGTTCGAGCGCCGAGGTAGTAGTGAAATACTTGGCGATCATATTGGGTACTTCCCAGTCAGGCAATTTCTTTTCTTTCAGGAACTGGAGATAGCGCTGCATTACCTGGCCAAAATGTGCCTCATGCCCGGTATTGTATTTTTCAGGGACCATTACCTGCCAGCCTTTGGCGATCTTTGTCAGTTCAACGCCCGGGTATTTTGCCTGTATACCTGCCAGGGCAGCAGTAAGTTCTTTTTCAAAACCGGCATCTGATTGCTTCACCGGCTCAATATAGAGTACCGGTTTATATTTTTGCTCGGCACCCTGGCGGATGATCAGGTTGGCGCGGGTTCCCCTCATAATGGAGTAATGCGTATCCCCCGTTCCTTCCGGTGCTTTGTACCCCCAGGTTACAGATACTTTTGCATTTACGCCCCGCAGCTTGTAATTAAAGGCACCGTTGCAGTAAACGTTCAGCACCGAATCGTTTTTGATATCTTTTTTAAGATAGTCCGGGAAGGCCGGCTGTTTGGTGATCTCTGAGAACTGGCTGAGGGTAATGGGGGTCGTCCAGCGTTTTGCAGATACCATTTCAATATCTTTCTGGTAGTCGATCGCCTGTTCGGGAAAGCACTCCCATTGCACCAGGTCTACCAGGTGTGTGGTTACGTCCACAATGCCTTCACCCTGCTGGGTCACATCCAGGAACCAGGCCGGCCGCTGCAGTACGGATCCGGAAACAAATTTATACAGGTAATGCACGCTTTCCTTTGTTACGGCGGGGTTTTCGGGGCTGCCTTTTTCCAGGTCGCCAAATACTTCTTTGATCTGTGAAAATTCCCGCTGCAGCATCGTATTGATCTCAAAACGTTCGGTCATGATATCATAGAGGAGCACGTTCTTCTCAGCGGCTTTTGCAAAAGCATTTTTTACCAGTTCAAAGCCTGCTTTGTCAATGGCCATGGGTTTATCTGCCAGCACGTTCAACCCTGCTTCTACGGTATTGAGCACATATTCTGCTTTTTTCTGATTATTGCCGCTCATGACCACTACGTTGCCCTTTTTTTCCTGTACCATTTTCTGAAAAAAATCGGCGCCGGTATAAATGTTCTCTTTCCAGTGTGTTGGATTTTCTGCACGGGTGTTATAGGATTCGATCCTTTTCAAATGCAGGTCCAGGTCCTGGCCTTCGGGGGCATATACATATACATTGCTGTCCACATCCGGGTACATTTCTTTTTGTACCAGGGCTGCGTGAAAGTGCCCGGGGTCCAGCGTTACCAGGGTGATCCCTGATGAATCTTTGGCTGCGGAGCCATCGGAGTTGCCGGATTCTTTGTTTTTACAGGAGATCATCAGGGCGAGCAATGCGGCCGGTAATACGAGTTTCTTCATTTATTTTTTCAGTTTATTCAATACATAATTGGTTCCGTACGGATGACGTTGCGGCCTCGACAAGAGTTTGTTTGCTTCAATATTGTCTTTGAAGACCTCTTTTTTAGGATCCCAGTATAATTTGGTTCCCAGCTTCATGGCAGCGTGTGCTACCAGGCAGGCACTGCAGGAGCGGTGCGCCACTTCTGCGGGGCTGATGGTGGGTTTTTTGTTAATGATGCAATCGACCCAGTTGAGGTGCTGCTCCCTGCTTTCATATAAATGAACCTCATTGGGACCGATAACGGAGGTAAGGAGTTTGGGATCACTGGCGGAGAAGGCCTTGCTCTGTGCACCCGAACCGGCACCGGGGTCGGAGGCCGTTACGCCTACATTTCCCCGGGTTACAAAGATCCAGCCGTTGCTGCCTTCAAATTTGACACCATTCGGGTTTTTGCTGTTGATCTGCATGGTAACCCCGTTGGCATATTTTGCTTTTACTTCATAATCGCCGTGCACATTCCATAAGCCGGCCCTGGGAAATTCCGCAGTACCCTCTACCTCAACAGGCCCGGTTAATTCTGTATTCATTCCCCAGTGTGCAATGTCGATATGGTGCACACCCCACCCGGTGATCATACCGGCTCCGAACTGCTCCATCCGCAGCCAGCCACCTCTTGACTCCACATCTTTCTGGTTGTGCACCCGGTCCAGTGTATAATAGATATAGGGGGTGGAGCCCAGCCACATATCATAATTGAATCCTTCCGGCACCGGCATTTCTGTGGCAACACCTCCGGGAGGATCTGCCGGCAATCCTACATGTACCGTATGCAATTTGCCGATACGCCCGTTCCGTACCAGTTCGCAGGCCCTTTTAAACTGGGGCCATGGATTTACCGAACGCTGCTGGCTTCCCAATTGAAAGACCACACCAGACCTGCGTACCACATCGCTCATAGAGCGGCCTTCTTCGATGGTGAGTGAGGTGGGTTTCTGCAGGTAGATGTGCTTGCCTGCCAGGGCGGCTTCCATAGCGGGTTGCGCGTGCCAGTGATCCGGGGTACTGATGATCACGGCATCAATATCTTTATTCATCAGCATCTCATGATAATCGTCATGCATCTTGATATCAATGTAGTTGTCTTTCCCCGTCTTTTTTGCATACCAGCCTTCTACTCTTTTTTTGCCGGCTTCGAGCCGGTAGCGGTCCAGGTCTGCCATCGCCACAATCCTTGCGGATTCGTGTTTAAAGGTTTCGACAAGATCGTGCGTCATTGCAATACGTCCACAACCGATCTGCCCGATCTGGATCTTGTTACTGGGGGCATCCCTTGTAAAAAAAGAGGACGGTACGATCATGGGCACTTTAGGCAGCAGGAATGCACCTGCGGAAAGAGTAGCGGAGCTCTTGATAAAGTTTCTTCTGCTTTTTGCGTTAGACATGTTCTTAAAAATTAAAACAGGTATTGATGCTGTTGTGTGAATGCCTGATAGCAACAAAGTTTTGAAAAGCAATCATTGCAGGCACTTCTGTTGTTGTTACGGATAACTAAAATAGCAACTTTCGCTGACAGGGTGCTGAATTAAAAGCGGCTATTTTTACTACAACGTTTGAAATAAAGTGAATCCGGTTGAAGCGGTCATGAATTGCGGCCCGGCAATCCGGATCAGGACGTTCCCGGGATCATCCGCGTGCAGTGCCGCATTGCTGCCGATAATGCCGGTTACCGCCGGGATTGCCGCCGGTGCTATCTGCGCCCCGGGACGAGCGGGCAAAAAAAAGCCGCCCCGGACTTTGTTCCGGGGCGGCTTCAATTAGTCGTCATCTTGTAACAACCGGGTGGTATTCGGCAAATAAATTCAAACAATTCCAAATGCAATTGGTGAATTACTTTTTCCACCAGGAGTTACAAGATGACAGGCTCTTTATTTACCCGTCATCATTTTCCTGAGATTCAGCAGCCCATACCGCATCCGGCCCAATGCCGTATTAATACTGCACCCGGTCATGTCGGCAATCTCCTTAAAACTCAGGTTGGCAAAGTGGCGGAGGATAATAACCTCGCGCTGCTCTTCCGGCAACTGCTCCAGCATATCCTGGGCCTTGCCAATGTTCTGGACGGTGATGATCTTTTCTTCTACATTCTGATCAGAGGAGTTGATCGTATCCAGCACCTCGTGGTCCACACTGTTTTTTGTAAACGGGATCCGCTTCAGCTTTCTGAAATAGTCTACACAAAGATTGTGGGCAATACGCATGGCCCAGGGCAAAAACTTACCCTCTTCCTTGTATTTCCCGTTCTTTAATGTCTCGATGATCTTTATGAAAACGTCCTGACAGATATCTTCTGCGTGATATTTATCCTTTACGAGGAACAATATGGTACTGAACAATTTTTCCTGGTAGCGGTTCAGCAATGAATCCAGCGCAGGCGTATGTCCTTTTGAAAATAAATTTATGAGCTCGTTATCAGTCTTCTTTAAGTAAGTTATCATCCGTTGTTCAATTGTTGCAGCAATTGCTTCCTGCATTTTAGATTAAAACTTATTTCAATAACCTCCGAATTTACCCCCTTTACAATCTTCTTTTACACTTTCTGGGTAAACGAGTGTTGCGAAAATAGGAGTTTCAACGTTTATGGGCCGCGCTTGCCGGCAGAAATTGCCCCCAAAACCTTCAAAATAATGTTAAAGTTTTTTAACATTATTTGTAATTCATTGATAAACAGTATTGTATATGGATTGTTAAAGAGGCGGAAGCATTTCCACAGCCGGGCTAAAATATCCGGGTCCTTAAAAAAGGGGCGCCGTTTTCAGGTATTTAAGGACTAAATTTGTGCCCTCTTAAATTGTAAATGGAATGGCGAAGGCAAAAACCGTGGAAAAGAAAGATGAGATTTTCGTGAAAGGCGCCCGGGTACATAACCTGAAAAATGTAACAGTAGGGTTTCCCAGGAACCAGTTTATTGTGGTAACAGGCGTGTCGGGGTCCGGGAAGTCTTCCCTCACCATCGATACCCTGTATGCTGAAGGCCAGCGCCGCTATGCAGAAAGCCTGAGTGCCTATGCCCGCCAGTTCCTGAACCGCATGAACAAGCCGGATGTGGATTATATAAAAAACCTGTGCCCGGCTATCGCTATCGAGCAAAAGGTCATTACCCGGACGCCGAGGAGCACGGTGGGCACCATGACGGAGATTTATGACTATCTCCGGTTGCTTTTTGCCCGGGCGGGTACCACGATTTCTCCCGTTTCGGGGAAGGAAGTAAAAAAAGACGATGTGTCCGATGTGATCGCTGCCATTGAGCAACTGGAAGCCGGCAGCAAGGTGTTTATACTGGTCCCGTTCAAATTGCACTCCAACCGGAATATACGGGAGGAACTGAATATATTGCTGCAAAAAGGATTTACAAGGATTGCGGCGGGCGAAGGTTCCAGGGAAGCCGCGTTGGAGATCCTGGATGTTGAAGAGCTGCTGGAGCAGGAAGATGCCGCCCTGGCAAAATTGCTGGGAGCCTCAAAGGCAGGCACAAAAAGCCGGTCCGTGGCACAGGTATTCATATTGATTGACCGGATCATTGCACGTGAGCTGGATGAGGACGACCGCCACCGCCTGGGAGATTCGATCGGCACTGCTTTTTATGAAGGGGAGGGCACCGTGTTTGTACAAACGATCACCCCCGCTGGTAAGGTTCAACTGCATGATTTTAATAACCGTTTTGAACTGGACGGGATCGTATTTGAAGAGCCCAGTCCCAACCTGTTCTCTTTCAATAACCCGCTGGGCGCCTGCCCTACCTGTGAGGGCTTTAGCCTGGTGCTGGGCATTGATGCCGACCTGGTGATCCCCGATAAACGGCTGAGTGTTTTTGAAGGCGCCGTGGCACCCTGGAAGGGCGAAAAGCTGGGGAAATGGAAAGACCGCTTTATAAAGGCTGCTGCTAAATACGATTTTCCTGTTCACAAACCGGTAGCAGACCTTACAAAAGAACAATATGCGCTTTTGTGGAAGGGCAGCGGCTCTGTTTATGGTGTGGATGATTTTTTTAAAGAGGTGGAGCAAAACCTTTATAAAGTACAGTACCGCGTGTTATTGAGCCGTTACCGGGGACGTACTACCTGCCCGGATTGTGACGGATACCGGCTGCGCAAAGAGGCCCTTTATGTAAAAGTAGGCGACAAAAATATTGGAGAACTGGGAGCCATGCCCGCGAGGGATCTGAAAACCTGGTTTGAAAAACTGAAACTGCCGGCGCATAAAGCCGCCATTGCCAAACGGATCCTGCTCGAGATCACCAACCGCCTGGATACCCTGTTAAAAGTGGGATTGGGTTACCTGACCATGAGCCGTGTTGCCAATACGCTCAGCGGTGGTGAAAGCCAGCGGATACAGCTTACCCGGAGCCTGGGAAGTAACCTGACCAATTCCTTATACATACTGGATGAACCGTCAATAGGATTACACTCACGGGATACCGATAACCTGATCAAAGTGCTGAAAGAACTGCGTGACCTCAACAATACAGTAGTAGTAGTGGAGCATGATGATATGGTGATGCGCCATGCAGATCATATTATCGATATGGGGCCGCTTGCAGCACACCTGGGTGGAGAAGTGGTTGCGGCAGGTACTTATAAAGAGCTGCTGAAAGATAAGGACAGCCTTACGGGAAAATACCTGAGTGGTACTTTTTCTATTGATCCGCCGGCAACAATCCGTAAGTGGACCCGCTTCATAAAGGTGGAAGGTGCACGGCAACATAACCTGAAAGATATTACCGTTACCTTTCCGCTCAATGTGCTGGCGGTGGTAAGCGGCGTGAGCGGCAGTGGAAAAACAACGCTGATAAAACAGATCCTGTACCCTGCCCTGCAAAAGATCAAAGGCGAGCTGGTGGTTTCGGGAGACAAGATCGGTTTTCATAAAGCGATCACGGGTGATGTAGACAGTGTGCAGCAGATAGAAATGGTGGATCAGAACCCGATCGGTAAATCATCAAGGAGCAACCCGGTAACCTATATAAAGGCCTATGATGAAATACGCGATCTGTTTGCCAAACAGCCGCTAAGCAAAATGCGGGGCTTTCAACCGAAACACTTTTCCTTTAATGTGGACGGGGGCCGCTGCGATACCTGTAAAGGAGAAGGCGAACAGATCGTGGAAATGCAATTCCTGGCAGATGTGCACCTGCTTTGCGAAAGCTGCGGGGGCAAACGCTTTAAAGAAGAGGTACTGGAAGTAAAATACCGCGATAAAAACATTCATGACGTTCTGGAGATGAGCGTGGATGCATCGCTGGAATTTTTTAAGGACGAGAAGAAGATCCGCGAAGCCATACAGCCGCTGAGTGATGTAGGCCTGGGCTATATAAAACTGGGGCAGTCCTCTGATACACTTTCCGGTGGTGAAGCACAGCGGGTAAAACTGGCTTCATTCCTGGGGAAGGGAAAAAACAATCATAAGGTACTCTTCATTTTTGACGAGCCAACAACGGGTTTGCATTTTCATGATATCAAAAAGTTGCTGGCCTCTTTCAATGCGTTGATCGAGCAGGGACATACCGTACTGGTGATTGAGCACAACATCGATGTGATCAAAAGTGCCGACTGGCTGATAGAGCTGGGACCTGAAGCGGGCGATGGTGGCGGTGAGCTGGTATATGAAGGTATACCCTCCGGTATAAAAAAAGTGAAGAATAGTTACACGGGAAAGTATTTGTAACAGGGGGTACTGCCAAAATGAGAAACTATGTGATCTTGGGGACCGGTGATGATTGCATGTTATGGAAACATTCCGTTCTTGTACCGGGTCGTCCTTGTTCTCCAATACCCGCATGCATCAACTTGTTTCCTGCTGCTTTGTGCAGGGTATGTAAACAATAGTGTAACTTTCCTTATGAATATGAAAAAGATAAATACCACATCCGGCAAATGGGGCTTGCTGTTCTTTCTTGGCGTGGCCTGCAATAACCCTCAGCAGGAAGCCGCAGCACTCTCCGCAGACTCCTCCGCACATAAGGAAGAGAACCATGTAATGATACCGGCAGCCACTTGTTATACCAGTCAAAGCGGCCGTGACACTTTCTTTCTCAAAACAGAAGTTTTTCCCAATGTGGTAACGGGCACGCTTTCGTATCATTTTTATGAAAAGGATAAGAACCAGGGAACCATTGAGGGGCGGTTGAGCGGTGATACGCTGATCGCAGATTATACCTTTGTTTCAGAAGGAAAGAGCTCCCTGCGTGAAGTGGCTTTCCTGCTTGGCGACAGTACTGCTACTGAAGGCTATGGTCCAATGGAAGAAAAAAACGGGAAACTGGCTTTTAAGAACAGGGACAGCATCAGCTTTACAGGAGGGCGTTTACATAAAACGTCCTGCATAGAAAACTAGCATGGCCTTTTAATTTTTGGTCTCTTCAAGCTTCAGAGGCTGGTACAATACACCCAGCCCTCCGGCGAGGTTGGTGCCCTGTACAATGATCATATAATTGCCTGCACTTTCGGATGTATAAAAGGAGACCCGTGCTTTGCCGTTATGATCGGTAATGACCTCCGGGTTCCAGTATACGGTAGTGCGCAGGTCCGGCACAACGGTTTTTTCGTCGGGTGTAGTGTAGCGCGGGCTGTAAAATTGTTTTGCCAGCACCGGGGCCACCGGTTTGTACAGGTAAATACCCGGGGTTTTCTTTAAGAAAGGACCAGAGCCGGACCGGGTGGTGATCTCCACAAATGAAAAATCCCTGGTTGCGGGTCCGGAGTTCATTTGTTCCTCCATAGTTAAGTACATAGAGCGGTAGTTGCTATTATATTTTGAGGTGTTCATGATCTCGATAGCCCGTATATCCTCGGCTGAAAAATATTTTAGGTAGGAGTCTACAAAGAGCTGGTAGTCGTTCATGCTTCCCCCACCACCTTCCTGGTTGTAGAAAAAATGAAGATCAACCCCGTCGATAATAAACCGCACAATATTGGTATTGATCATATAAAGCAGCTGCGTGCTTCTGGGAGGTGAACTCAGGCGGAATCCTTTTACCTGTTTGTATAAAACATCCAGCAGGGTTTGTTTGGGTGTTTTATCCAGCGTTGCTTCACTGACCACCTGGTCGGCACCGCCATTCTTGTTCAGGTTTTTGGAACCGGCGATCGCAGCGGTTGTTTTCACCACTACTTCGTCCAGGAAATCGCCGTTCTTCCGGATCAGTTTACGGATGTCCATTTGCTTATTAACAAAATGAGCGGTAGCGGTGTCCAGTAAAATATTCTGCTGCGCTATGGCGGTTGAGATATTGGTATAGGAGGGGAATGTGGGTTCGTTTAATTCGATACCGATATTAAAGGCCCGCCCCTTTTTATTAAAAGCCTCGATGACCATGCTGATGCTGTCATTGGTAAAATAGGGGAAGTGCTCCAGCGTAAATACGCCCTTATCGTTGGTGGTGGTGTCCATCAGGAACACACCGTTTTTCCCTTCTTTTCCAAATACAGTCACCTTTGTGCGGGCAAATGGTTTATTAAAAATATTGGTGGCTTTTCCGGTGATCATAAATTCTTTTTCCCTGTCAAATGTAAAGTTTGCGGGCTGCCATTCGTAGCGTACCCAGCCCTGGGTAAGCATCAGCGCGTCAACGGCCTGGGGTAGGGGGCTCTGGAAGTAATAATAGGGATCCTCGATGGTTCCTTTCAGGTCGGAGCTCAGGAGCATATAGCTCAGGATGTTTTCGGATTGCTGGTTGATGTTTACCTGGCTGGTATCGATAACGGCTATGGAAAAGCTTCCGGAGAGGTGTTGCTTCCCTGCGGTCTGGGCAGTGAGCAGGAGTGAAACGCTGTCTTTTTTTCGGTAGATTTCTTTGTCGGATACCAGCGATAACTGCAGCGGATCCTTATGCCAGATAAAGATGGCCCGCTCATTTACGGGGCGCATGAGACTGTCGTAAAGGGTCAGTCTTGCGATACCGGAAGGGATCATCTCTTTGGCAATATGCAGCCTTATGGGTTTAGACGACAGTGTAACGGAGCCCCGGGCAAATGAGATCCCCGCGGCCGTTGCTGCAAAATAGTATTTCCGTCCATAAAGATCGGGTGTGCCGTCGATCATTACCCGGATGCTGTCAGAAGCGGGGGCTGCCTGCACCTGCAGCAGTGTGCCGGAGGGTTGCGGGTCGGGCAACGGCACCGGCTTCCCGTTCTCGGGAAATGCAGTATAATGACTCCCGTTCTTCGGGGTAAACGCCACTACGCCCATACCTCTATGGATCGTTGCGAACTTTGCTACTTCCTGTCCCTGCGCATCCCGGATAACTCCTTTTGCTTCCATTCCCTTTCCATATACATTGAGTGCTTTAAAGCCCAGGCGTTGTTCTTTGCCGGCAATAAAGCTGCCTCCTTCCGGCAGGAACTGAAGATCTATGGCAGACTGCCCGGCGGCCTTGACGGGCACCTGTATTTTGAGGTCTTCTTTATCCGCGATCTCAATTACGAGATCCTTGTTGTCCGGGTTGTTTTTAAGCATTGTATCAATGTATAAATTTCCTTCGCCATCTGTTTGGGTTTGCAAACGAAGCAGGTTCCTGTTTTTTGCGCGGATCTTTACCGATATTTTCTTCCGCGCAACAGGGGCGAGGGTGTTAGTGGTTAACCCTGCAGTTAAGGTAATGCGACTGCCCGTAAATTTTACTTCCCGGATACGAGCGTTCCATTCATCAGCCCTGGGATTAATGATGGTAAAACGACTTTCATACAGGAGAGAGTCTCCGAAATTGCGCATCCAGCTGGTATAAGCCCGCAATGTATAGCTGCCCTGTGGAAAATTGTCTGCTGTTAGCGGAATGCTGCTTTGAAAGCGTCCCCAGTAGCAGGGAGCTGCGGTTCTTTTTACTACTTCTCCGGCATTGTTGATGAGTTCAATATAAGCAATGCCGGTGCTGTCGGTTATAGTATTATTATTGGCCGCAAGGATATAGCCTTTCATCCACATGGTGTCCT
>NZ_FMZO01000033.1 GCF_900101395.1 Niabella drilacis
CACCTGGCCGACTGGCAGGGGTTTATGGAAGGCGCTATCAACACCGGCGAAGCCGCTGCGGATGCGGTATTGGGATAAAGCTGTATCAAAAACTTAGCCCCGCTACCTGGCCTGGATGCAACACCGGCAAATGGAAAACATTGTCTTCTGTATTGAAGTGATATTTTTACGCGCAATACAGGACGGAGACTAAGAGCCTGCTTAAAATTCATTCAATGGCTTTATTATGGCTGTTTTGGGCTGCAACTGCGTTAAATTTTTCGCCATAGTGGCCTGCTATGCCTGCAAAATTTTCCTTGTTTCGCTCCAAAATAGCTTCATAATAAATTCCATCAATAAAATTTAAACAGGCTCTAACAAATGAGAAAAATTTTATTGACTATGGGAGGTGGCTTTTTATTGGCAACGGCTGGTGCGCAACAGCCTGCAACACGGAGCCAGGCAAAGATAGAGGCGGGCCCCGGTGGTACCGGCTTTGGATACGAAGCTAAATTAGCATCCCGGTTTACCATCGATGTAAATACAGGCATAGGCGGGAATTATGAAATTGCAGATGACAGATTCTACTATGTCTTTGCAAGCAGTAAATATGAGACGCCGGCACTCTGCCTCGGTATCAATCCCCGGTTTTATTACAATAGTGCAAAGCGGGCAAGTAAGGGCAGGAACACGTCATTGAATGCCGCCAGTTATATTGACATAAAAGCGAAGCTGGTGGCCCCTTTCGACACGGATTATTATACCGGTGCATCGCTCATAAATGTACATTGGGGAATGCAGCATAATATTGGCAGAAAATGGCTGCAGAATACGCATGCAGGGCTGGGATATGCTGTTGCTGAGGTTCAGTACAGCACTATTTATTATAATAATGAAGGTTCCTATACTACAGTGCGGCATCCTTCTCCCGGCTTCTTTTATCCCTCTTTGGATATAAGGTTTGCCTATGTACTTTCAAAAAAAATAAGGAATGAAGCCAGATAGCAGGCGCGGACTACCATAGATACTTCGACAATGATTTTCCTGCTTTGGCGTAGGCTTCAGAAATTCTCCAGCTGGTATCAAAATCAACGCCCATTGCATCCCGTCCCGGTGCATTATCCACAGATAGTACCGCAATAACATTGCCCCGGTTGGCAGTTTCAACAATGGTAACAGTGGCATCAATATAAGCATTCTTTCTCCAGGCGCCTACATTGAATCCCGGTTCAATAAACGTAGTGTTAAAGATCAACGTGTATTTAGCGTCCTTCTCGTTTTTCAGTTTTGATTTTTCAAGGAACTGCTCCAGGAACTGTGGTTCATAGGCGCGTGCTTTATCGTTCTGCCAGGACTCGGCCCATTTATCGCCTTTGCCGGCTTCCTTCTTATTATATTCTTCCGTTTTCTTGGCAATATAATCGGCTTCGTTTTTAAACTTTCCCACCCTTAATCCCTCGTAGCTGAATTCGATATGAACGCTTGTCTGATCTTTAAGAGGGGCTACATCTCCTTTGGTTGTTTTGATCTTTTGAGAATACCCGGCTGTGGTGATACACAACAGTATGAATAAAAAAGAAAGTCTCATAAATGGTTTATTTAAGGTTAAAAAATGAGTGGGATTTATTGTTTTGAAATTACCAGGAAGCTATGTTGTTTTCCGTGATACTGGTTGTAGATGATCACCCGGTCAATGTTTTCAGGCACTGTTCCTTTCTTTAAAAGAACCGCCGGCACATCCTGTTTTTGCAGGAGGTACGTTGCCAGCCATGTGGCAAAAGAGGTTGCTGTGGGGTACTCCCCTGTCATGTGTTTAAACCGGAGTACAGCGGTTAAAGGAACCAGTGTTTCCAGGTTGTCATAAAAAAAGCGGTAGCGGTTGTCTCCGTTATCTCCGGATAATAGCAAGGTATTGGGGGTAACAGGGTATATCGCGAGCAGCTGTTCAAACCGGTTTTCCACGTATTGCGGATCTGTGGTATGCAATGTTTCCAGGGCCTCAATCCGGGCAAGGGCGCCATCGGGCATGCCGCTTAATAAAAACAGGGCGGCTCCTTCCCCCGCAATGGTGGCTGCATGATCGGTATTGAAAAGCGCTTCGCTTGTTAATGCGGGATCATACCAGCCAGCCAGCCGGTCAATATTATAATTGTAGGTGGATATCTCGTCTACAGCCCCTGCCAGGTAAACACGCCCGGGGTGGTCATTCAAAAACATCTTTGCATCCAGCAGTGTATTTTCAAAAGCCAGTCCCAGGTGCACATGCGTGGCGTTATAATTGCGGTTTTTTGTGATGAGGCTTAATTGCCCGGCGATGGCATTGGGGGTGCTTTGAACAAAGTTGCCGGGGGTCAGCATTCCTTCTTCATAATCGATGATCTGGTTCAGGAATTTGATGCAGTCTTCCATACCTCCGTTTGCCGTTCCGATGATGATGCCATCCGGCGTGGATGCTTTCAGTAAAGGCAATCCGGCCCCGATGCCCATGCGTACGGCCTTACTCATTCTGCGCAACATGCCGGGGGGAACGCCTTCCAGCAAGGGTTCCAGCGCAACCATTTTGCCGGCGGCGGAGGAGATCAACTCACCCAGGTTTACCGGCTCAACCGTATGCTGCGGCGAAATACAAAACTGCTGATGAATGTACACAGATCTATTTTTGGGGCTAAGATAGGTAAACTTAACTATTAGCGGTCAGCCGTCAGCCTGACACGGATATCTGAATGCTCAATTCTCAGATCAAACCTCAGATCGCTCACTTCTGAAGGCTGGCCGCTTCTTTAACGAAATCATAAAAAAAATTATACGTACTTCGCAGGGTTAATAAGATAGTGTATGAATATTTTAATTACCGGCGCTTCGCAGGGGATCGGGTTTGCGGTTGCGGAAATTTTTGCAAAAAAAGGAAACCAGGTATGGATCACCTCAAGAAATGAAGTACGGCTTTACCAGGCGCTGGAAACCCTTCAGACCCAATACCCGGATGCCGCTTTTCGGGCAAAGGCATTCGACCTTTCCGTTAAAGAACAGGCTATCGCACTCGGTAACTGGGCATTAGGACATGGAACACCGGATATACTGGTAAATAATGCGGGGCTCTTTGAGCCCGGGAATGTGACCGATGAGCCAGATGGAGCGCTGGAAAGCCAGATGGCCACAAATCTTTACAGCGCCTATCATCTTACCCGGACCATCCTGCCGGCCATGAAGGAAAAAAGGCGGGGCTTTATATTTAATATCTGCTCGGTGGCAGGGTTACAGGCTTATCCCGGTGGCGGGGCTTACAGTATCAGCAAATTTGCCCTGAACGGGTTTAGCCAGAATCTCCGGGAAGAATTGAAGCCACATGGAATAAAGGTTGCGGCCCTGTTTCCCGGAGCCGTAAAGACGGCTTCCTGGGGTGATTTTGATAATAGTGAAAAAAGGATCATGGAAGCAGCGGATATCGCAGTTCTTATAGAAACGGCCACACGATTATCCGATGCTGCTTGCGTAGAAAGTATTATCTTAAGGCCGCAATTGGGCGATTTATAAAGCCGGGGCAGTATACGGCCCGTATACATTTTCCGCTCCGCTGTATAAACACTAAAAAGAGTCCCGTAAGGGGGCCACATACTAAAAATATACATGAAACGGTTTGGTTTATTGACGCTTTTGCTGCTGGCTTCAGTAATAATGATGGCCCAGCGGAATGTACTGGAGGCAAGGTTAAGGAGCAGTATTTATCTGAATGTATACGCCAATAAAACCAATTGCTATGTGGGAGAGCCCATCATTGTAACCTATAAACTGTATTCTTCGCTGGAATCGGTTTCTGAGGTCGTAAAAGATCCGGCTTTCACAGGTTTCGAGTTCCGGGACCTGATCAGCCCCGGCGATGGAATGGTAAGCCGGGAAACGGTTAACGGGGAAAGCTTTGATGTACATACCATCCGTAAAGTACAGCTGACCCCACTGGAGGCGGGGAAGCTGGAACTGGACCCCATGGTGATCAGTAACCGGATCAAACTGAGCGATGGCACCGGCAACCGCTCCGCTATACTGGATGGTATAGATGAAAACATTCCTTTAAAAAACGGGGAATACCGGATGACCATTTCTTCGGTGCCCATCGCTATTAACGTAAACAATGCCCCGGCCAATGCCCCTACCCCTGTATACAACGGTGCCGTTGGGGATTTTAAAATGAATATCCACCTTTCAAAGATCAACTTTACACCAGGTGAACGGGGAACACTGCAGATCTCCATTACAGGAGCCGGCGATTTTAGCCAGGTAACACAGCCGGCTGTGGAATGGCCAAAAGAGATTGTTGTTTATCCTGCCAATGTGCAGGAGCAATACGACCGAAACAACAGAACAGGGCCGGGGAGCAAAACCTTTACCATTCCCTTTACTACCGGTAAGGTGGGCTCTTATACCATTATGCCCATCCGGTTCTCCTATTTTGATGCAAAACAGAACCGTTACAACACGATTAATAATCCGCCTGTTACTTTTTATTCGAGAGAGCCCGGGGCCGCCCGGCGGGGCAGCGGCCCGGTAAACACGGCGGCGGAGCGCAACGATAATTTTGGAGCACTGCTGGTAGGACTGGGTATTGTGGCGCTTTTATTGCTTGTATTATTGCTGGTGCGCCGGTCAAGGAAGAAAGGTCCGGTTGCAAAGGCAGGCAGGCAGGAAAAACATTCCCCTGCGGCCGGTGCCACGCCCGTTACAGTTGCCGGCCCGGCTGTTCCGCAACCGGAAGTGAGCGTGGAGCTGCTCCTGCAACCGGCAGAAAATGCCGTTTCCAAGGCAGGCAGCTCCTTTTACAGCCAGCTGAAACAGGGGATGCTGCAGTTCTTTGAGCAGCGCTACCAGGTTTCGGCGGCGTTGTTTAATAAAGCCGCATTAAAGGAGAATATGACCTTCCGGAATGTTCCGGAACCGCTTCAGAACGAAGTGTTTAATACGCTAACGGAAATTGAAATGAATATTTATTCTGCGGGGGGTATGGACCATGACAGGGTAAAGATGCTGGAAAAAACAAAAGCCGTGCTGCATAAACTGTAATGCCTGGCTCCGGTATCGCTTCAAAAAAAGCTCAGGCAGTAAACTCCCTCTGGTACACCATCGGGCTTTTGCCGGTAATGATCTTAAAATATTTATGAAAGCTGGTAAAATTATTAAAGCCGCTTTCAAAGCACAGCCGTTTCAGGCATTGGTTGGTTTCGATCAACAGTTTGCAGGCATATCCTACTCTTAATTCGATCAGGAACTGGGAATAGGTTTTCCGGGTCCGGGATTTAAAAAAACGGCAAAATGAATTGGGGCTGATATTGGCGATGTCTGCGATCTCTTCCAGCTTTATTTTGCGTTTGAAATTTTTTATAGAATAATCAAAAACAGCCTGTATCCGTTCATTGTCGGTGGTAACGCCATCCGGTTTAAATCCTATGGATGACAACTGTACACATTTTTTTTCTTCTGATAAGATCGCCAATGCCTCCAGCATCAGTATGATCCGCTGGCTGCCTTCAATGGTCAGCAGCTTTTCCAGGATAGCGGCTACTTCATGGCTGGCTTTTCCAAAAACCTGCAACCCCCTGCGCGATCGCTCCAGCAAATTGCGGATGCCACTGTTCTCCGGCAGTTGCAGAAATTGTCCGCCTAAAAAAGTTTCGCTAAAATGGGCTACCCGTACGTCCGTGATGCGGCTGGGTACCTCCTCAAAAAAAGAGGCATCAAATTTCCAGTAATGCGGCAGATGTGAACCAACCAGGATCACGTCCCCACTCCGGAACCGCCTGATGCTGTCTCCGATAAACTGGGTACCTTCCCCGCTTTTAATGTGGATCAGCTCCAGCTCCGAATGCATATGCCATTTATTATTGATATGCGGAACCAGATCCTGCCGTACGCTGAAAGAACGCTGCGGCTCATTAGAAACTTTAAGCAATTGCGGCCTCATGGTTATATGGATTTGTCAAACAATTGTTGTTACAAGCAAGAACATAAAATTAGAAGTTTATAAATGCTGCTAAAAAAAAACTACGCAATCGTTGTCGAAGTGCTCTCTTGAAATAGTGATTGGCTGCCCCGGGTTTTGATGGGTGGCAGGATTTCTTTTCCGCTTTAAGGATGGGGAAGATACCATTGTAAAGCCGGTACCGGCGAGGGCGGGCCCTGCGGTAACGCCGTTGCCGCAGGGAAAGGAGCGGAAGACAGGCGCATAAAAAAAGCAATACTAAAAGAGTTCAGTATTGCGTTAAAAAAGTATTGGCCCGGGCGCCGTTTCTGGCCCGGTTATCTTTGGGGCATTGTTTTAATCACGTCGACCCATAAATATGGAAATATATTGCAGCAGCATCACCACGGCGGCCAGAGCTGCCACTACGTAAGTGGTTGCCGCCCATTTTAAGGCATCTTTTGCCATGGGGTATTCCCTGCTGTCTGTAACGTTTGTATGATTTAACCACGCCAGGGCCCTCTTGCTGGCGTCAAACTCCACCGGCAGCGTGATCAGGGAGAACAGAACCGTAATGGCCATTAAGATAATACCGGCCAGTAACAGGGTATAACTGCCGGAAGCGGCCATTACCAGACCCGCCAAAAGCACCCAGTTTACAATAGTGGAACTGAATTGTACGGCCGGTACCAGCTTGCTGCGCATCTGGAGCGGGGCGTATTGCGTAGCATGCTGTACTGCATGACCACATTCGTGGGCCGCTACGGCCGCTGCTGCTACTGTACGTCCTTCATAGACCTCCGGGCTCAGGTTTACCGTTTTTTTCGCCGGATCATAGTGATCACTCAAAAAACCCTGCACAGAAGTTACCTGGACATCGTAGATCCCGTTTTCCCGGAGCATTTTTTCGGCTATTTCTTTTCCGCTTAACCCTGTAGACAGGGGAACTTTGCTGTAACGGGTGAATTTACTCTTTAAAATCATCGATACTACCATGCTGATACCCATGAATAGCAGCGATACCATCATAATTCCTGGTGTCATGTTTCTTGATTTTTTTATCTATCCTGCAAATCTCTGTCCAATAGCAAGATAAAGGATGGGACCGACTTTTTGTCATGTAGATAAGTTTTTTTAAGGATATTTTAAATATTGTTTTTTTATTAAGTGACTTATAATCAGCGAATTGAATATTTTATTGACCCTGAAATTTCATCAGTTTTTAATTTGTTAACCTCCCGGCCGGTGAATTTGATTTTTTATTTCTAAGCCAGATTTGTACCTTAGTATCAGAATTTAATGGGTTAGTAAGTATTAAGGTCAGTCGAAAGATTGGCCTTTTTACTTTTGAAGATACCTGTTGGCATAAAAAAATATGGTGCCGGTTCCATTTCCCTTCCGTTTATCGGTCTTGATTCTCAATTCTCAATTCTCGAATCTGTTATCTTTACTCCATGGCTAAGGTTAAGAAATCTTTTTTTTGTCAGCATTGCGGGCATGAAAGTGTTAAGTGGCTGGGACAGTGTCCTTCTTGTGCCCAGTGGAATACATTTGTTGAGGAAGTGATCGATAAGGGGTCTGATAAAACGGACTGGAATAACTATACAGGCGCGGTAAAACGTGGTAATAAAACAGTGTCGCTTCATGAAGTGGTCAGCCAGGAGGAAGAACGTATGGTAACCCGTGATGTGGAACTGAACAGGGTGCTGGGGGGCGGTATTGTAAACGGAAGCATCATTTTGGTTGCGGGAGAGCCCGGTATCGGAAAGAGCACGTTGTTTTTACAGTGTGGCCTGCTGTTTACCGATACAAAAGTTTTATATATAAGCGGCGAGGAAAGCGAACAGCAGATCAAGATGCGTGCAGACCGGTTGACAGCCGGAGTTGCTGAAAAGATCAACGAGCAGTTTTACCTGCTCACCGAAACCTCCACGCAAACCATTTTCCAGGAGATAAAAAAACTGAAACCGCAACTGGTGATCGTGGATTCGGTACAAACATTGCAGTCGCCTGTCATAGACGCCTCGCCCGGAAGTATATCGCAGATCAGGGAATGCACTTCGGAATTGCAGCGGTATGCCAAAGAAACCCATACGCCTGTTTTCCTGATTGGCCATATTACCAAGGAAGGAAGTATTGCCGGGCCAAAGGTCCTTGAGCACATGGTAGATGTGGTATTGCAGTTTGAAGGCGACCGTCATTATGCCTACCGTATTTTACGTACGTTAAAGAACCGGTTTGGGAGTACCTCTGAGTTGGGGATCTATGAAATGACGGACCGGGGAATGCGGGGGGTGCTGAACCCCTCTGAAATACTGATCACTCAAAAAGAGGAGCAGTTGAGCGGCATCGCTATTGCTGCAACAATAGAAGGTGTGCGGCCTTTGCTGATCGAGGTACAGTCGCTGGTAACGCAATCCGTTTATGGTACTCCCCAACGAACGGCCACCGGTTTCGATCTGCGCCGGCTTCAGTTGTTACTGGCGGTGCTGGAAAAGCGGGGCGGGTTCCACTTTGGGGTTAAGGATGTGTTTCTGAACATTGCAGGCGGGATCAAGGTAGAGGATCCTTCCATTGACCTGGCTGTGCTTTGCTCCCTGCTTTCCTCCTATGAAGATGTTCCCCTTGCCCAAACCATCTGCTTTGCGGGCGAAGTAGGGCTGAGTGGTGAGATACGTGCCGTGAACAAGATCGACCAGCGTATTGCAGAAGCTGAAAAGCTGGGTTTTGAAAAGATCATTGTTTCCAAATACAACCAGTCGCTGAAAGATACCAGCCGGTTCCAGATCGAGGTCATCCGCATGGGCCGGGTAGAGGAGGTATATGAGTACCTTTTTTAAGTGTTTCACATCATTATGTGATACATCAAATTTTTTAGTGGGAAATATTTCATTCAATTTTGCAATTGAAATAGGAAACTATTCTGCTTTTTAATTGACTTTTTTTCCTCTAAAAAAATTGTACGAATGCACAAGACAACCAAAAAAAGGATCGTGCTGGCAGCTTTTGCCGTTTGCATGATCAGCACTGCACAGGCCCAAATACGCACTGTAGCGGTTAATGTAACTTTAGCGGATGTAATCGGGGTGTCTCCAACGACACCAGCAGGCGCCAATGTGGTAAACTTTACCTATAACACGGCGGCCCATTACAACGCCGACCAAACCCAGGAAATTACCGACCAGCTCCGGGTTACCAGCACCAAGGCCTACAATATAACGGTAAACGGGACTACCGATTTTGTGCCCGGCACCGGCACCGCCCTGGATTTGAGTATCCTAAGGCTGGCGGCACGTACCACCGGAGCCCCAAGTTTTGGAGCAGAGATAACACCCGTAAAAGCGAGTGAAACCACCCTTGTTTCCAATTCCCCGGCTACGCTTGATCAGGGTTTTGATGTGCAATACAAGATCCCGCAAAATGCATCACTGTTGACCGCTGCAAAAACCACCTATACCGCAACTATTGTGTTTACCGCAACAGCGATTTAATTTTTTACCGCCTCCAAAGCAGGGATTTTTCAAAAATCCCTGCTTTACTATTTTAAATAGTTCAAGTCTCCATGAGCCAGCGCCCCTTCTGCCTCCTCTTAAGCCTTCTTTTTTGCTGCCATTTGCAGGCGCAGCAGATCTCTTTTTCGCCCATGCGTCTTTTTTTTAAAGGGGCGCCGGGCGAAACCGTAAGTGAAACCATTACGATAGCGAATACAACCGGCCAGCCATATGAGTTCCTGTTAAGTCTTAAGGACTGGAACCGGGATTCATTGGGCATCAAACATTATTTTCCGGCCAACAGCCTGCCGCATTCCAATGCAAAAAGTATCAGTCTGCCCCAGACCAGTTTTATAGTGACACCTGGTGAAAAAAAGACCTATACCGTTAATCTGCGGATTCCCCCCGCGGATACGCAAAAAACGGCCAGCAACAGTATGTTGTTTTTTACCCAGGTTAATGCGCCGCCTGCGGACGCAACGGGCAAACCCGGCATCGGTATCCGGGTGAGCATGGAGTTTGGGATCCAGCTGTTTTACACACCGCAGGCAGCAGAAAAAGGAACGTTTCAATTCTTGGCGTTTAACTATGAGCCATGGTATATAAAGGATAGTATGGCACACCGGCTGGTGGTAAAATATCAAAACACGGGGCGGGTACATAAAGATGGATTTATCCGGTTTGAACTAACGAATAAGCAAACAGGAGCGGAGATAAGGCCGGCGCCGGTGCCGATAGCGATTGCGCCCCAAAGCGATCAGGTTGTTTATTGCCCGTTGGGAAAGCTGCCCCCCGGCGATTATCTGGCGGTGGCCATACTGGACGCGGGTGCAGAATATGAACTGAAAGTTGCAGAAAAAAATATCCATGTGGAAGAATAAGTTGCTCCGGTCTTTCTGGCTGATCCTGCTCGTCTGGTATACGGAGGCCCGGGCTCAAAATGCCCAGCTGACCATTAATGAAGCCGCATTAACAGCCGGATCGGCCAGTGCAACACCGGGTGGTTACAATTATAACCCGGGTATACTGGGATTGCTGACCAATATTATGGTGAAAGGTAATGGGGATCTGAATCCTGCTTCAGGCCCGGCTATTCCTTTGACAAAATTTACCGCCACCTATATCAAAGGAACGGCGATTGGTACCACGGTTACGCTTAATACGACAACCGCGCGATCAATAACGAGCAATCTTTTGTCGTTACTACTGCTTAGCGGCGGACCTTTTACGGTAAAATATGAGGCCCCCGATCTTGCTGCCACCGCCTGGCAGGCCGGAACCTATTCCAATACATTGGCCTTCTCGCTATACGAAATTCTTAGCCTTGGAGCCGCAGTTACCCCCGCATCCGTTACCCTTACTGTTGTGGTGGATCCGTTGATGAAGGAGCGCGTGGCCCCGGTGGATATAGCGCTACTGGTGAATGAGCTTAAATACTTCCGGAATACAATACTTGAATACAACAACGCACTTCAGCTACAGCATACGATACCACTACAACTGGGCCTGGTAGCAAATACAGAGCCGCTGGGTTTTGAAAACGACGCTGTAACGGACCCGCAAACCTCCGTGGGAAAAATACAGGTGCAGACAGGAGCTACCACATTGCGGCTAAGCACCACCAGCCAGCCACTGGCTGCCGATGTGCCGGTGCCTATGGGCAATAAGACCAATTTCAATGTACGGTTTTTTATCAGTCCCTCAGATCTTATTGCGGGCTTTATGAACAAAGGCAACTATACCACTAAGGTTACCCTGCAAGGGGCCAATGCCAGCTATCCGTCCAATACTTATAGTAAAACACTGAACCTGACCGTTACGGTAAATGATCTTTCTGAACTGAATGTGTCAACTACCGGTGTAACCCTGCTGTTTCAAACCGCAGCAGATTATAAAAACGGAGTAGCGCTGGATATTCCCAATCATTTACAGGTGAGCAAAACAACACCGTATGATATTAGTGTAAGGACGCAAACTGCTGATTTTTCCGGCACTGGCCAAACCAACTCAGGGGTCTCATTTCCGGTAAGTATACTGGAGCTGGGCCTGGTTGAAGGCCAATCGGTGGTCAACACCATCAATGCCCTTTCCACAACCGATCAGTTGTTGGTGAGTGGCGCCCCTCCGGTAGTGGACCGGTTTTTGAATATCCGTTACCGGATACCGTCTTCCCAAACACACTATCTTATCAATAAACCCGCAGGTACTTATACGGCCAGTGTTATTTATACGTTAACGGCACATTGACCGGTTTAATTAAACCGGGTGACCTCAATTTTCCGGCCCTGGTAGGTATACTTCAATTCAATTGTTTTGCGGTGCTGCTGTTGTACCTGTACCAATTGATTGCCCTGGAGCATGGTGAAGCCCAATGCCCCGGCTTCTACAGAAAGGGTATACTGGTCTTCGGGTAGATAAAGATGAAAAAACCCCTGTTCATCGATAAGGGTCGTAAACATGGAGCCACTTGCTGACACTGCTTTTACCCGCATACCGGCAGGTGGCGGTGGTGCATCTGCGTACTTATCGGCCACATAAACCAGCTTGCCGGTGAGCAATTCCGTTTTTACAAGCGCTACTTCGATCCGGCTGTTTTTTCTCAGTATCATTTCAATGTCTTTCAGCAGGCTCCAGTTTTTATTATTCAGGATGGAAATGGCGTAGCTTTTATTTTTTTCGCCGGTAAATTTTACAAGCCCCTTCCTGTTGGTGATTGCTATGGTGCCGTCGATACGTACCTGTACTCCCGGGGCAACGGGTTCTCCTTCATCGTAGTGGTCATTGGCATTAAGATCTGCATAAAAGAAGAGTTCCAGTTTCCGTTCCTGCAAACGGTTCTTATTATGAAAACCTTTTTCTATTCCAAACCGAAGCTGCCTGCTGCTGTAACGGTATTGCAGGGTAGGGTCGCCGGGGTCATAGCTGGCGTCGGATCCACGGGCAACATTATAGGCCATTGATTGTGCACTGACGCCGTAAAGTACGTCGGCGGTAACGGTCCAGTTATGTTTCAGATGCCAGCGAAGGTTGCCGTTTACTGCGTAATTGGATCCATGATTGTAGCCGGAATAATTATAAGTAGCCCCGGAATTTAAAGATACGCGCTGTTGAAAAAGCGAAAAAGTTGCGATGGGCCCAAGGGATAGAAACGTATATTTTGGCCGCTCCAGCTGAAGCGCCAGGGCATCGGTTAAATAGTAGCTGTTAAACTGTGCAAATGCTGAAAAGCCAAGTACCTGGCCCCTGTAAGAGGCATTGATGCGTGAGGATAAAAAAGGCGCCTGCGGCCTGCGGGAGGTATTTTGAAAGGTATAGCCATTGTCCGCTTCCAGGAAAACTGTGTGTGCTGCATAGGCATAGTTCAGGTTTAGTTTTCCGCGAAGGGAGGCCGATTTCCAGTTTTCGTTACCCGCCTGCATTCGGATATGCTGTGTAAAATAATAGGGCCTGAAAGAAAAGTTCAGGCTTCCAATCCGGGCGCCGTAGCCGATTTCATAGGTGTTATTCCCATACTTGTTTGCAGCAGAAAGATACGCGTTGCCAAAATTGGAAAGCTGCCCGGGGGTGTTATGCAGCAGGCGTATAGTTGCAGAAAGGGTGTTGCTCCTGCCAAGAACAAGCGCAATATTGTTGTCCAGCTGAAACAGCCCCCTTCTTAATCCTCCGTAGTAAGGCGTTGAATAATAGTTGTAGCTGTAAACCCTTAGGCGCCGGCTGTTATGAACGAACTTTACCCCGGCGGCGCCCCCCCGGCGGGAGCCGGCATTTTTTATGTCCAGGAGGCTGTAGCCGCCTTCGGCCGCAACATAGGTTTTTTCGCTGATTGGTAAGGTGATGGTTCCGGACAGCAGCGAGGTATTGATCTGGCTCCAGGTATTGGAGTTCCGTAATAAGGTGAAGGTTTTGTTTCTTTCGGGAGCGGACTGATCTTGGTATACAAGGGCAAAAGTGCTACCCTGGTTTTGGGGGCTGTAGCCGACGCCGTTGTATAACATATAATTGTTATCAATTCCGTATAAATTGAGTGATCGGCTGCGACCTGTTTTTAAGCGGGCTTTAATTCCTCGTCCATTCAGGTTAAAGTCGAGCAGTTCATAGATTGTTCCGGCCCTCAACCCCCATTTACGGGATTGATAGTCGATATAGGTATCATACAGATTGAATCCTTTCTGTACCGGGCTGTTTATATAATCTGCATTCAGCTGGTAGCGGAGTTGCTGGCTGTCGGCCAGGAAGAACGATCCGTTTCCCTGCAACTGGTAGGCGGAGAGCCCCTGGTTTACATACAGGTATCGCAGCCCGACGGTATTGGGCGGACTTTGTGAAAAAGAAGACTGGTTCAGGCCCAGCCGCTTGTCGCTGCTCATACTCATCATCCGGAGATTCTTTATGGCAAGCTGGGTGCCGGTTTTATCAAGAGCGCGGATCATGACCTGGAAATCGGTAGCGGTGCGGCCTCGAGACTTATTGATGGCGGTGAATACAATGGTTTGCTGCTGCCCGGGTGCAAGCGTCAGCTCGGTCGTATTGCCGGTAAATTCCAGTCCTTCAGGGATATTGCTTAATTCCAGGTGAAAACGGATCGGTATCAGTCCATTATTATAACAGCGGATGAAAATGCTGGTTTGCCGGCTGACCTGGCTAAGATAGATCTCCGGCTCATCTGTATCCACTACCAGTCCCTGTATTTGTTGCAGGTGAGCAATAAAGAAAGCCCTGCTTTGTACCATAATGCCTTTTTGTGCCGTTGTAAGCATAACGGGAAACTGCTGAAAATTGCTGTGTACAGTACGTCCGTCGGCAAAGTATTTGAGTGGAAACCATTTTTTTTCGCCGGCTTGCAGCACGATACTGTCCGGCAGGTTCAGCAGGCCGCTGATATCTGCTGAGGTATGCAACTGAACAAGCGTAACAATTGCAGTGCTGTTATTCTCGATCCAGAGGCTGTTGGAAAAGGTTGTTCCGGCGCGGATCGCAACCGTATCATACCGGAATCCATAGCTTATACCTCCCTGCTGCGCTGTAGCAAACAGGCTGCTTATAACACCCAGGATAAAGAAAATAGTACGCACGTAAACAATAAGCAGTAATAGTGGTAAGAGGTCTTAATACAGGAGCAAATGTACGCGGTCGCCTGCCTTTTTTACCGGTTATCGGACCACATAAAGATGTGATTAGAGATAGTGAAACCGGAGCAACGCAATCAGCTCAGCCTTGCTGTTGATCCGGAATATCTTGTATATGTTTTTGATGTGTTCCCTTACCGTATCGATAGAGATCTTGTATTTGTGTGCAATAAGCTTGTAACTGAGCCCTTCCAGGATCCCCTCCATAATTTGCCGCTGCCGGAAGGTTAGCTTGTCTGCCAGCTCAATGTTGTGGTTCAGGTAGTCGAATATCTTACGGGTGACGGCAGTACTTATAAATGCATCGCCTTCTATTATTTTTACCAATGCTTCATTAAAAGCCTTGGCGGAAAAAGAGCCGGGAATAAACCCGCGTACCCCTGCCCGGATATATTTCAGCAGGAGGCCAAGGTCTCCCGCCTCGCCAAAGGTCACAATCCGGCACCCGGGAAAAGACCGGGATAGGGCGGTAACCACAGACAAACTTTCCGGGCGGGTAAGATCTGCAGCAAATAAGATCAGCAAGGAATGCAGGGGGGATATGCCGGGAGTGTGCAAAAAAGGGTCATCGGGAGCCGTTATACGCTGGATCCTGAAGCAGAAAGCAGGGCTTTGCTTCAGAAAGGCAGTTAAGGGCTCCGTAAAACAAATATCGTCCGATACGATTATCGTATCGATAACAGAGGCAGAGGGCGAAACCATAATTTTCATTCATGCCGTCCACATCATAACGGCTAAATAAAAAGTTTAATTGTGGTTAAATGAACAATCAAAGCTACGCATAAAAATTTGGTTTTGTATGCGGCTATGAGTATATTTGAAAATAAGCTAATACTCATGAATACCTTGCAGCGCTTTTGGGGAGCGTTTTCCCATCTTTTTTACCCGCATGTATGTGCAGGATGCGGCAGCGATGCATTGCCGCAAAGCAGCGCGCTTTGTTTGTCCTGTTTATATGAATTGCCGGCTACCGGTTTTGAAGATCATGCTGATAATCCTGTTGAAAAAATTTTTGCGGGTAGGCTCCGGGTCGAAGCAGCCTGTGCACACTATTATTTTTCAAAACAGTCGCCCATGCAGCATATCCTGCACCAGGTAAAATACGGAGGAAACAGGGAACTGGCACATCAGCTGGGAGTAACACTGGGTGCTGCATTAAAAAGATCGCCGCGTTTCAGCACGGTCGATCTGCTTGTGCCAATGCCTTTGTTCATTACGCGGGAGCGGGAAAGGGGGTATAACCAGGCCGGGATCTTATGCAGCGGCATTGCTGCGGTAATAGGCCGGCCGGTTTGTACCAGGCTGGTTTACAGGAGCAAAGCAACGGCGACCCAAACCAAAAAGAACCGGATCGATCGTTGGAACAATATGCAGGGGAAATTCAGCGTTCCCGACGATACGCCGGCCGCAAACCGGCACCTGCTGCTGGTGGATGACGTGGTAACAACGGGTGCAACGCTGGAGGCCTGTGGCAGCGTCTTATTAAGGATTCCGGGTGTAAAGTTGAGTATTGCCGTTCTCTGTTTTGCCAGTGACTGATCCCGGGATGCTGTTTAACAGCAAAGAATAAAAAAAACCGGTTACCTTTAATAGATAAATCGCATATATGAAAGTATTTTTAATGATGTTGGTACTGACAGCGGGGATCGCCGCAGGTTCCATTTATGATTTTAAGGTGGATGGGCTTACCGGTGGTTCCATTAATTTCAGGGATTTTAAAGGGAAAAAGATCCTGGTTGTAAATACGGCCAGCAAATGCGGGTACACCCATCAGTACGAAGGGCTGGAGGAGTTGTATAAAAAGTATAAGGACAAGCTGGTGATCGTAGGCTTCCCTGCCAACAACTTTAAATCCCAGGAGCCCGGCAGCAATGACGAAATTGCTGAATTCTGTAAGAAAAATTATGGTGTCAGTTTTCCAATGGCCGGCAAGGTTTCTGTCCAGGGAAAAGATATGGCACCTATTTATAAGTATTTAATTGCTGAAGCGGAGAAAAAAGGAATAAAGGATCCGATCAAATGGAATTTTACAAAGTTTTTGTTGGATGAGAAGGGCGCACTGATTGCCGTGTTTCCCTCGAAGGTAGAACCCATGAGTGAAGATCTTTTAAAATACCTGAACTAAGTTTTCTATATATTTTTTCCGGCAACAAGCAATTAATGGCCCCTATTAAAAGGGGCTATTTTTTTATATTCGCTATAAAATAATTTATGCGTAAGCTGGCCCTTATTGTTGTTATAAATGTATGTATGATCGCCTGTAGCACGAAAAGAGCAGCAGATCTGCTGGTATTCAACGGAACTATTTACACTGTGGATACCTCTTTTAGCAAGGCGGAGGCCATGGTTGTTAAAGATGGCAGGATCGTTGCGCTGGGTACCAAAAGTGACCTGGAAAAACAATATACCTGTAAAGAACAGCTTGATGCCTCCGGAAAATTCATTTACCCGGGTTTTATAGATGCGCATGCACATTTTGCAGGTTATGCAAAAGGGCTTTCCGAATTGGACCTGACAGGAACATCCCGTTGGGCGGATATACTACATCGTTTCAACGGTTATAAGACCGGCGATACCAGTGGCTGGATCATCGGGCGGGGCTGGGATCAGAACGACTGGGATGTGAAAGAGTTTCCTACCAACGAGGAGCTTAATAAAATGTACCCGAACCGGCCGGTATACCTGGTGCGGATCGACGGGCATGCGGCCGTTGCCAATAGCAAGGCGCTGGAACTGGCGGGCGTAAAAGCGGGGGATACCATCGCCGGAGGCGAATACCAGATAAAGAATGGTGTGCTTACCGGCATCCTGATCGATAACGCCATGGATAAAGTGGCATCCAGGATCCCGGAGCCTTCGTTTGAGATGCTGAAGGCCGCGCTTCAACGGGCTGAAGCCAACTGCTTTGAACAGGGGCTGACATCGATCCACGATTGCGGGCTCAGCTATGACATGGTGGAAAATATGGAGGCCATGCAGAAGAATGGTGACCTGAAAATGCGGTTGTATGTAATGCTGAGCGATGCAAAACAGAATTATGATTACCTGCTGAAGCGGGGGATCATTAAGACCGACCGGATGCATGTGCGGGGATTTAAGATCTTTTCAGATGGTGCGCTGGGATCGAGGGGCGCCTGTCTCCTGCACGATTATTCCGATAAAGCCGGTTGGAGGGGATTTTTACTGAGCAGCCCGGAGCATTTTGATTCGGTGGCCCGTTTTATTTCCGCCCGGGGCTGGCAAATGTGCACGCATGCCATTGGAGACAGCGCCAATCGCACCATACTGGAAACTTACGCAAAGTACCTGAAGGGTAAGAATGATCAGCGCTGGCGCATTGAACACGCGCAGGTCATCAATGAACACGATTTTCATTTTTTTGGAGATTACAATATCATACCCTCTGTGCAACCAACCCATGCCACATCGGATATGTACTGGGCCGGCAGCAGGCTGGGAGCGGAGCGTTTAAAGGGGGCGTATGCCTATTTGCAGTTGCTGAAGCAAAACGGCTGGATACCGCTGGGTACTGATTTCCCGGTGGAGGATATTTCGCCGTTGAAAACATTTTATGCAGCTGTAATCAGAAAGGATGCAACCGGGTTCCCCGCATCGGGGTTCCGGATAGAAAATGCGTTGACAAGGGAACAGGCATTGCGGGGAATGACGATCTGGGCGGCCCGTGCAGCATTTGAGGAGCAGGAGAAAGGAAGCCTGGAACCAGGAAAACTGGCTGATTTTGTAGTGCTGGATCGCGATTTGATGCAGGCCCCGGCAGCGGAATTATTAAAAACAGAGGTGTTGAAGACCTATTCAGGAGGGGAGAAGGTGTTTGAAAAGAAAAAAGCCCTGTTAGATTTTTAAACCTAACAGGGCTGGGCTGCTACACGTCGTACGTAGTAGAAGCAGTATCCCCACCTCTTCCGGTCCAGTTGGTATGGAAGAACTGTCCGCGGGGTTGATCTGTTCTTTCGTAAGTATGGGCACCAAAATAGTCGCGCTGTGCCTGCAGCAGGTTTGCCGGCAGGCGTTCCGTGCGATAGCCATCATAAAAGCTGATCGCTGCGTTCAGGCAGGGTACGGGTATCCCGTTTTGTATGGCTGTGGATGTTACCTGTCTTAACCCATTCTGGCAGGCCTGTATCTTTTCTGCAAAATACGGATCCAGCAACAGGTTGGCCAGGTCCGGATTTTTATCAAACGCTTCTTTGATATTGCCCAGGAAACGGGAGCGGATGATGCATCCGCCTCTCCACATCAGGGCGATGTTGCCATAACTCAGTTCCCAGTTATATTCTTTTGCAGCCGCCTTCATCATCTGGTAGCCCTGTGCATAGGAAATAACTTTTGCGGCATACAGTGCATCTCTTAAATGATCGATAAAGGCTTTTTTGTCGCCATCGAAGGCAGGTGTGGGGCCAGCTGTCAGCACCTTAGAAGCTGCTACACGCTCGTCTTTTAATGCTGAAAGGCAACGGGCAAACACAGACTCTGTGATCAATGTCAGCGGAACTCCCAGTTCCAGTGCTACGGTTCCGGTCCACTTACCGGTCCCTTTTTGTCCGGCGGTATCCAGGATCCGGTCGATGATGGGTGTACCATCCGCTTCTTTATAGGCCAGGATATCCCGGGTGATTTCGATCAGGTAGCTGTCCAGCTCTCCTTCGTTCCACTCCTTGAATACTTCATGCATTTCGCCGGCCGACATACCCAGCACATTTTTCATGATATGGTAGATCTCATTGATCAGCTGCATATCGCCGTACTCGATCCCATTATGTACCATCTTTACAAAATGGCCGGCACCACCTGTACCCACCCAGTCGCAGCAGGGAGTACCGTCGGCTACTTTAGCCGCAATACCCTGGAAGATGGGCTTTACCGCAGGCCAGGCCTCTTTGGAGCCACCCGGCATGATAGAGGGCCCCAGTAAGGCGCCTTCTTCACCACCGGAAACACCGGTGCCGATAAAATAGAGGCCTTTGCTCTCTACATATTTTACCCGGCGCTCAGTATCAGGAAAATGGGAATTACCACCATCAATAATGATATCCCCTTTATTTAAATGCGGGATCAGCAGATCGATGAAGTCATCCACCGGCTTGCCGGCTTTTACCATCAGCATCACTTTTCTGGGGGACTTTAACGAGCTTACCAGGTCTTCGATCGATTTTGCTCCGTAAATATTTTTGCCTTTTGCCCTGCCGTTTACAAAATGTTCCACTTTATCAACAGAGCGGTTGTAAGCGCTTACATGAAAGCCCTTGCTTTCCATGTTCAGGATCAGGTTTTCACCCATTACCGCCAGGCCAATGACGCCTATGTCAGATACTTCATTCATAATTACGCGAGATTAATGTATAAACTAAAAATATTTTATATGATATAAACCTCCAAATTTAATCCGATGGGCGGTTAAATCCAATTCCTTGCCGGTGATATCGGGTATAATTATAAAATTTACAATTAACCGCCTGCTTTTATGATACTTTTTTAAGCACTGCATCGGAAAAGATCCGCATAGGAGCCCCGTATCTGAGCTTTTCCTGCAGGCAATCCGGGCAGAAGGGTACACAGGCTTACGGCAAATTTTTTAGCAGGACCATCATGACGGGAAAATGATCGCTATACCCTCCCCTGTATATATCGCCCGTATAACTCCGTAGCGGGTATCCTTTATAAGGGCCTATGTTTTCGAGCAACTCATTTTTTTTGAAGACGGCGTTTTTATAAAAGAAAAAGCCGGGCTGGTGTTTGTCTATAAAACCCTCCGAGATCAGGATCTGGTCAAAAAGGCTCCAGGCGTTTTGATAAGCAAGTGTACCGGTTCCGTTTTTATAAAGGGATACCCAGGGATTATATAGTTCCCCCATTTTTATAGCTCCGGCACGGTCGGTGGTTTTTAGCCCTTTCACGATGCTGTTGCTGACCGGCTCATCATTGAAGTCGCCCATTACGATGATTTTGGTCATGGGATCGTATGCGATCAGGGTGTCTATGAAGCGCCGGATGGTAAGAGCGGCAGCCATCCGGGCGGGCGCTGATCTTTTTTCGCCACCATAGCGGCTGGGCCAATGGTTTACGAACACATGGACCTTCTCGCCATCCATCCGACCGGTTACCCACAGGATATCGCGTGTATAACCGGATTCTTTTGCCCCCTCAGGAATGTTTACATAGAGCGGCCTGCTTTTTAATAAACGGAAATACCGGGGGTTATAGAACAATGCCACATCGATGCCACGGGCATCTTTTGAATCATAATGTGCATACCGGTAACGGCGACCGGCCAGGAGGGGATGCTGCGCCAGGGCGTCCAGTACAGTACTGTTCTCAATCTCTGATACACCCAGGAGGGCGGGACCATCGGGATTGATATCGGCGCCGATCCGGGAAATGACCGTTGCCAGGTGGTCAGCCTTTTCCTTAAAAACAGCGCTGGTATAGGTTTTCAGACCTCCGGGCGTAAAGGTTTCATCATCTTGTCTTCCATGAAAAATGGTGTCGTAAAAGTTCTCAAGATTGTAAAAAGCAATGATTGCAGTTTTGTATTGCCGGGGCTGTGCAGAAGCGCTGATGCAGAAAATGTTGATGAATATCAGCAATAGGTTCTTTTTCATATTATTTCAGGTTAAATGTGGATGGGGGACGTTGGGTCCGGGTGTTTTTCAGATATTAGTATAAAATGTTTTTTTTCTCACAGATGTGCACAGATTTTTGGAATTCTTCTGTGGAAATCCGTGTAATCCGTGAGGGATGGCGTCTTCGATAATTGTTCTTCGTTTCTTTTTCTCACTGATTCCGCAGATGTGCACAGATTTTTTAAATCCTTCTGTGGAAATCCGCGTAATCCGTGAGGGATGGCGTCTTCGATAGTTGTTCCTCGTTTCTTTTCTCACCGATTTTGCAGATGTGCACCGATTTTTGGGATTCTTCTGTGGAAGTCTGTGTAATCAGTGAGCGATATTTTCTTCGATA
>NZ_FMZO01000013.1 GCF_900101395.1 Niabella drilacis
TTGCGTACATTGCGGTTTCTTTTACCGCTAAGAGCGCGAGGGATACGCGAAGAACGCTAAGAAAATACAACAGTCAGCCTCTATTGCGAACCTTGCGGGTGCATTGCGTACATTGCGGTTTCCTTTTACCGCTAAGAGCGCGAGGGATACGCGAAGAGATTACGACAGTCAGCCTCCATTACGAACCTTGCGTACATTGCGGTTAAAGAAGAACCAAGATAAGCTGACGAGTTCTGCGTCATAAATGATTTGCAATTCTTTTTATTCCGTTCTTAATAAGGGTTACATTAAAGTTGATCAACATTCCGAGCTTACAACCCGAAAGTTTTAAATACGTTAATACCTGCGCCAAATGAATATCATTTAGTGACTCTACAGCTTTTACTTCCACAATCAGTTTATTTTCGATCAGTAGATCCACGCGATATCCTGCATCCAGTTTTATTTCTTCATAAATGAGCGGCAACGCATCTTGTTTCCGGATAAAAAGCCCGCTTTTGCATAACTCATAAAACAAACATGCCTCATAGGCACTTTCCAGTAATCCCGGACCTAAATGTTGATGAACTTTTAGCGCAGCGTTAAATACGATTCTGGATAGTTCATTTTCTGTCATAGGTAGCTATTTTGATGTTTAACAATAGGTGTGCGCTTATACAATAGCGCATTTCGATAGCATGGTAAATATAAATTAAAAAAAGTAAAAGGTAGGTGGGTGCATTTACTTACCATGGCGGCCTTACATTGCGGTTTCTTTTTAACGCAAGGGGCGCGAGGATTACGCGAAAGGGAGCTAAGAACTACAACGATCCGGCCATCGTGCGAACTTTGCGGGTGCATTGCGGTTTCTTTTACCGCTAAGAGCGCGAAGAAATTACAACGACCCGGTTGCTCCCGTTACCGCGTTCTGTTGGCAGAAATCCAATCTCAAAAAGACCTACGCCTCTTTTGTGGCACCGGTAAGTGCATCGGGAACAACCTCATCTGTTTTCTCAACATTTATACTCACCCGCAATGCGCGGAGCCCTGTTACGCCCTGTAACTCTTCCAGCTCTACGGCTTCCAGGTCGTTCAGCAGCAGTCCTTCTTCCTGCAGATAGGCAATATAATCCCTGTACTCGCGGACCTCGCTTTCATTCAGGTATACCAACGCGATCTTGCCAGGCTGCGTAAGCCGCTCTTCTGAACCCAGGATCCGTACTTTGTCGATCCTTTTTTTAATGACCTGGTAGCGGATGTTGTAACTCCCTTCAACATCAAACTTGTGCTCATCCTGCCTGAAAACGATATCAATGGGCGCCGACCGGATGTAGATCAGCTGTGTTGTTTGCAAGGGAATTTCCAGTTTTGGTAAAAGCGCATGGGTTTCCCGGGCAATTTCTGCCATCACCTGCAATTGCCGCAGGCGAAGGTTTTGCAGGTAGTACCGGCTGAACGGTCTCTGCGGGGCAATATCCTGGCCTACGTAAATGTCAAACTCAAAGCCATCCGTTCTGAATTTTTCAAAATAATACGGGTAAAAGGTCTGCAACTCGTTGTTAAACTGTTCCAGGGAGCTGTTGATCGTATTATTGAGTATTTTTAAGGCATTGTCAAATACCCTTATGTTGTTGAGCGCTTTTCCGGTGCTGGCTTCTGTTTCTTCGAGGTAAGGCCGGATGAGGGGTTGAAGGGTGCTGTCTTTTTCATTCAGATCCTGTAGGAACGGGGCAATTTTGTTGTCGAGGAACTCATTCAGTTTCCCGTATTCAGAATCCCGGATGTCTCCGTGGATTCCGGACAGCCATTTATTGCATTTTACGATCATATCGTCTACCAGCACCAGCCCGGTCTGCTGCCGGATACGCTCCAGCAGCCGGATCAAAAGCTCCAGCTGAAAGGCTGCATCTGCCGCCATTGCTTTATTACGCGCTATGGTCGAGTTCCGTATATCAATGGCTCCATATAATGGGAAAACACTTTTAAAAGAGATCTTCTCAATGGGGCGCTTTTGGTTCGACAGGCGGTTCTCCCGCAGGTAATTCCAGGCAGCCTCATTAAACTTCCACTGTACCGCCGGCTGCAACGCTGTAAATTTATCTTTTACAATATTATCCAGGTGATTGTTGAATTCGTCAATAGAGTTTTTGAGTAGCTGTGCAATCACCGGTAGTGCGTCCTTTAATTTTACCAGGCTCTGCAAATTCAGTACTCCCTTTTTATAGGAATAGATCTCCAGCACCCCGGCCACTTCATTGCTATGAAAAATAGGAAATAAAGCATAGGCCTGGATACCCGCCATATTCAGGAACTGTAATAATTGCCGGGCATCTTCTCCCTGTGCCGTATCATCGATCAGTACCGGTTTGGGATGATTGAGATACTCTTCGGCAAGTTTCTGAAAACTCTTTCCATTGTCGATACAATGATTGGGTTGCAGCAAAATACTGTTGTTACCACTTTCCAGGGTAAAAACCAGTTTATCATTTACCCGCAAATTGGGCAACAGCCCGAATTCTGTTTCAGGGCTGCCCATCAGTACTTTCAGGGAGTGGATCACCTGCTGTGTATCTTCTTTTAAAGCAAACCCATGCCGGCTAAGCGCTATTGCTTTAATATTGTCCACCGCTTGCTCCTGTGTAATATCCGTAACCGTAATAATGGCAAGCCCCCGGAATTTGAATAATGAAAGCGGTAGTTGTTTGATCCCCTGGCTCCAGTCGTAGTCCTCGCCTCTTATGTCCTTTGCCCATTCGATCAGGTTTAACGGCGGAAGCGGCCCCCGGGCCACCACTTCTATAAAACGGGTATCAATGTTTATTCTAAAATAGCGGGGCAGCCCTTTTTCTAAAAAGGAAAGTGCATAACTGACATCATTGCCAATGGGGATCTTCTGGTTATACAGTTTTTCAAAGATCACAGAATAAACGAACTCCATGCGCGTTTGCACCACGGACTTATCCTGTGTTGGCTGGATCACTGACCGGTGCATCAGGTCATTGCCTCCCTGCATCATCTCATAAAAAGCGTCTGTGCCACAGATCACCAGCGGATCCAATGGTACACTGATGGCCCAGATCGTTTTTTCCTCCTCGGCAAAAGCCGGCTCCACCAGGCAATAAACGAGTTCCAGCGCATCCTGGAAGTGCCCCATTTCGTCCACTGTCAGCTCTTCTTTAAGATGGGGATTTGCCAGTAATTTGTTGAGCACAAATTCGAAGAAGTGCTTCTTTATGGTTGTTTCCCGGCGAATCCTTTCTTTCAGGTATTGTATGAGCGGGTCAAATGAAAGTACGTTTTCAATGCCTTCCATCCGGACCGCCTGCCATTTTGTTAAATCAAGTAATTTGGTTTGCATGGTAGTTTAAAATCTGAATCCGATGCTGAAATGAGGATACCAGCCTTCCCTTGAGTATCCGGCCAGGAGCTGTACCACGGCCATCTGTGCCGGTACAAAGTACAGGCCGCCCCCTACTCCTGTATGTATTTTATTACTGTTATCTCCTTCTGCCCAAACCTTTCCGGCATCAAAAAAGCCTGAAAAGCCCAGCTGTCCCGGCAGGATATAGCTCCCGATATCTGCTATCTTCACTCTCAGCTGCAGGTTATTATACAACAGCTGCTCCCCTGCAAACCGGAACTTGCGGTACCCGAGCAGGTTCTCCTGCCCGCCTAAAAACAGCGACTGGTAGAACGGCGCATTCCCCACGGTAGCACCGCCGCCGATCCGATCGGAGAAGACCACATTCCCCGTTGCGCCCAGTTTCCTGAAAAAGGATAGCTCCAGCAATAGCTGCGCAAAGTCCCGGGCGCTAACGTTCAGCCCCTTAAACCCCTGTACTCTCAGGTTCAAAAGTCCCCCGGAAGTGGGGAGCAACGGGTTATCCCTTGAGTCTGCCTCATAGTTTAAAACAAGTCCCGTGTAATTTTTGTTCTGATCTACAGTGTTACTGTCATACGTACCAACAAGTGCGGGTGTTGCAATCAGTTTTCCCTGGTTGTGATCTGCATCGTAACGGTAATGCTGGAAAAAAGGCGACACAGACAGGGTCCTTGTATCTTTAAAGCGCCATCTCAGTCCCGGTGCAATATCAACAAGTGTGAACCGGGCACGGTAGTATCCTATCCCCTTTGTTTTGTCGTATCCTGTTCCGTTACCCAACCCAAAGAAGTTCTGTACATTATCGGGAGCCATGACCCGGCCCGTGACCACCAGGTCTGCCTTCCCGATGGCATGCAGCCAGTCGCTTTTAAACCGGAAACTGTTCGCACCGGAAGAAAAGGAATGCAGGTACGATAACTGGTGCGCATTTGCGTACGGTTTTTTCCGGAAGCCCTGGTTCACAAACCGCACTCCCAATCCCAGCATGATCCCATCATCCCTGTTAAAACCAAGGTTGGGGCGTATAAAGTACCGGTTGTACAGATCGGTTGGCACATAGGCGGTGTTGCTGCTGTCATTCGACAGCCGCTTCCTGATGCTTTGATCTTCCCCCGTAAAATGAACCTGTTCTTTTTTCCCGTATATGCGGATATTCTTTCTTCCTTTGAGCACCTGGTATTGTTTTTCATCGTTGTTCCCGATGATCCGCAATCTTATTTTAGACCGGGCATTGATCAGCACACGGTCATTGCCGGAATGTATGTACAGGCGGACCTCTTTGGTAACAGCGGGGTCAAATACGCGCTCGAACAACTGATCCGAAACAGCATCTTCCTTATTGATCTTATGAATGCTGATCTTAAGCCCCCCGTTGCCGGCATCGGTGATCTGTACCAGCTCTTTCTTATCGGAGGTTTGTATGTCTACCACCCGGTTGTAAAACCGGTAGTAGGTGGTCATTGCTTCCGGAAGGCGGTTGCGCCGTTCTTTCAGGATCGCCAGGAACCGGTCGTGATCCATAGCATAGGAAGATGCCGGCAACCGTTTCAGCGCCGCTTCCAGCACCGAATCGGTGACTGCCGCGGTAAAACCATGTACCAGCTGCATCCACTGGTCGTAATTGTACTGGTTAAAAAAGCGGCCATTCAATCCCCTGCCCGCCATAAAATAGGCATTTATTTTTTTGATCCGGCCCGTAAAATCATGAAACCGCGGCATGATCGAAGGACCGGAAGCAATGGTAGGCAGGATGCCCTGCACCACGTGGAAAACCTGGTCGCGGTCCCGCGGCACCGGCACATACCGGCGATCTTTCTTCTTTTTATCATAGGCCCAGCGCCACTGGTCTTCATGCCGGTCCCAGTCTCCCACAAGCAGGTCTACCAGGCGGGCTTTGAAATAGGTGGCGGTATCTACGGTATTGTCATTATCCTTCAGCAGGTTCTTATACATTTTCTCGGTATTGTCCGATTTGCCGATCGGTTCCCGCTCTTCCAGCAAACAAACCTTGTTGAAAAAATTATCCGCATAGGGCAGCAGCGCCGTATCGGGTGCCACTACACCAATTACCGGGTTGGCATGGGGCACCCCCGCCGCTTCCGCAATCGGAGGCACAATAAGGGCCGAATAGGGATGTTGCCCGCTCAGGGCATCCGTAACGGCATCCTTTGCAAACGTATTCCGCAGAGCTTCCGGCAGCAGGATTTCCATATTCTTGTTCACGTTGCGCAGCACCCATTCTTCCCCGGAAGGACTTACCAGCCGGAGCGATTTGGTTTGAAGGCCGCCGCCCTCTTTTACCGGCGTTAGCCCTCCGCTGATCTGTGAAATCCGCAGCACCGGCAGTTTAGCGGGAGCTGCCCATTCCTTTCTGAAATTTTCCCCGAACCAGATACGGTGACCGGCGCCCGGCTTATCAAGCGCTTCATTGGTACGTACCACCACACTATCCATTGCTGCCAGGGATGCATCGTTCACCGCCTTTAGCTGCTGCCCGGGTGTGATAAACGGCAGGCGGTATGTAAAGGCCTCTTGCATATGCCCGCCTTCCATCATATAGTAGCGGATCTTCAACACGCCGCCGGTAAGAATATCTACGATTACAAAGCCGCTGTTCTTTTTGGCAAACAGGCTATGTGGCCCCTTTTTTACATAGGCATTTTTTGCCCCGGCGCCGCTTACGATCTGTACTTCCTGCCCTTTTATAAATTGCAGCCCATGCTCATGCCCCGCCACATGCACGAGGTTTTTATACCCGCTGAATACACTGTCAATAAGGGCCGTCATTTCTTTATAATCCGGATGCCCCTGGTCCTCGGGGTTGGGAATGCTGCTCCGGAGCAGGGGGTAAAGCGACCCGACCACCGGCAGGGGAATATAAAGGTTCTTATTCAGGTTGGTCAGCGGAAAGATATGGTCCTTCAGGTTATAACGGCCTCCATGCACGCCATAGCTCTGGAACGGGTGGTGGCAAACCAGGAAGATCATTTTACCTCGGTTACGGCTTACGATTTCGGACAGCTTTTCCAGGAACGCCTCCTTTGTGCTGCAGGCACATTCTTCGCTGTTCTTTTCATGCTGGAACAACCACCATTCGCTGTCGAAGGCGATCAATACCACATTTTCCGAAACCGGAACCTCTTCCGGGCCGGGGCAGCCTTTTCCGGGCAGCAGCTTTAAATTGGGATTGTTTTGTCCGTTCAAAAAAGCATCCTGGGCCAGGATCTTCCGGTATCCTTGTTTGCCCATACGGTCCCAATCGTGGTTGCCCGGTACAAACAGCACTTTTGCCCCCTTCTGAAGCATGGGTTCGTATTGTGCCGACAGTACCTTTTCTGCTGCGGAAATGGCTGCGGTATCTTTCAGCGGCATCCCGTTCGGATAAATATTATCCCCCAGGAACAATACCGTTGTTCTTTGATCCAATACGTTCTCCGCGGCTGTTTGAATCACCGCAGACTGATGGGGATTGATCTCCCCTGCATCCCCGATCAGTATCAGGCGGTTTTGAACAGAATCCTGCGCCTGTATCCCGGTAAGCGGAATGAATAATAAAAGATATCCGATCATTTTCTTCAGCATAGGGGCTATTGTTTAAGCGCAAACTTTAAAACGGTGCCATAAGCTGCCTGATCTTTTTCGTTGCTGATCCATAAATTCCCTGCTTTGTCAAAGGCAATTCCTTCGGGCTGCGGAAATAGGGAGGGTTTCAGGGTATGGGTTTCCTTTACATGCCACTCCCTGTCTGCTACCAACAGCAACTTATTCACAGAAGATAAGATATACCATTCACCAGTCTTCGGGTTCCGGGCAAGGGCACTGGGTTTTAAAGCCGCCTTTTTTGATTTGCCGTTCTGCAGGGTGGCCGCATCCAGTGTAAACGTCGTTTTTGTAACCAGCTCCCCACCGGTCCATTGTAAAATATACCCCGTAACCTGGCTGGTCTTTTTATCCGCTTCACATTGTTTACACAGCACATACACCTCATTATTCTGCGGGTCTGCATAAAGCGCTTCATATTCCCCCGCAGGCACGGCCTTTTTCCATTCCTTTACGGAAGCCGCTTCGGGTTGCGCCGTTTCATTCAACGGAAAAGCATACAAACTGCCATCGCTCCTCAATACAACGATATTGCCGTTGCTTACCGAAAGGTCTTCATAATCCCCTTTCCTGCCAAACTTTGTCGCTGCCAGCGCTTCGCTGCCCGGTTGAAAATGAAATACGGTTCCCTTTTCATCCTGAACAGCATAAAGCGTATCGCTGTTTGTAAAGGTGATCCCGGAGATCTCGTCGAGTATCACCGGCATTTTAAAGGTTTCGGGGCGGGACAGATCATAACCGGCCGGGCTCGTATATTCCTTCTGCCCCATGCAGGAAACCGCCGCAAGGGAAAAAAGCAGGATACCGAATTTATTCATCTTTCGTATTTTTCTTTTAAGTAAAGGTAAATACCCCGTTGCGATCTGAAGGCACTTTTGTTCCCCCACAATGGTACGTCCCGGGCCTCATCCCCCACCCGGACAGCCGCAGCCGTATCTTCCCACTGCATCTGCAGGATGGTTATCAGCTCCTTTTCAAGCTCCGGATCATTTACCGGGAAGCAAACCTCTATCCTCCGGTACAGGTTCCGGTTCATCCAATCGGCCGAGCCCAGGTACACCTGGGGGTCGCCATTGTTCTCAAATAAAAAGATGCGCCCATGTTCCAGATAACGGTCTACGATCCTTTTTACTTTAATCCGGCTGCTTAAGTTTTCCACACCGGGTACCAGCCGGCAAATACCACGTACGATCAGGTTGATGGTTACTCCGGCGCAGCTGGCCTCATAGAGTTTGGAGATCATGACCTCCTCTTCAAGATTATTGAGCTTTATGGTAATGCCGGCTTTTCGCCCAGCGCGCGCATGCCCGATTTCCGCGTCGATCCTTTTAAGGAACTCCTGCTGCAGGTTAAACTGTGCCACCAGTAGTGTGGTAAACAGGGCTTGTTCTTCCGGCAGCGGTTTGCGCCGCTTGGCCAGGAAGATAAAAAGGAGTTCGAGTTCCCGGAGCAGCTCCGGCCGGGCAGTGAACAGGATATGATCCGTATAGATCCGGGCAGAGGATTCATTAAAATTTCCGGTGGAGAAAAGACCAAAATCTTTTAGCCGTCCCTCTTTGCGGATCCGGACCAGGGCTACTTTTGCGTGGACCTTCAGCCCCGGAATACTGTAAATGATCTTTACCCCTGCGGCCTTCATCGTTTTAGCCCACCGGATATTGTTCTCTTCATCAAAACGGGCTTTCAGCTCAACGAAGGCCGTCACTTTTTTCCCATTCTTTGCTGCGGTGATCAGGGCGTTTGCGATCCTCGAATCCCGTGCCACCCGGTACATGGTGGTATATACTTCTGCCACATCCGGGTTGATGGCCGCCTCGTTAAAGAACCGTAATACCGCATCATAAGAACAATAGGGTGTGTGCACGATAAAATCTTTGACGGCAATATGCTCAAACAGGGAGGGCGCTTCCGATACCAGCGAAAAGGCCGGTTCCGGAGGATAAAGCAGGAAGCGCGGCTTTACCGGGAACGAAAAAAAATCTTTCAGGTTGTGATAATACCCCCCGGAAGTGGTATTAGCTCCCTGTAATCCATACGTTTCTATGAGCGAGTGCAACAACTCCGCCGGCAGATCGGGCGGGTATAAAAGGCGCGTAGCCAGCCCAAAATCCCGTTTCTGGATCTCCGCTTCTATTTTTACGGCAATATCGCCGGCATATTCATCCTGCAGGCTCAGCTCCGCATCCCGGGTTATCTTAATATTATATGCGCCATTGATGACCGCGTCCTTAAAGATCACACCCAGGTGCATCCGGATGATATCATCTATAAAAAGCACATAGGTGATCCCCTCATAAACGGTGTGCAGAAAACGGGGCACTTTATCTGAAGGGATGCTTACAATGCAGGAGCCCCGGCCGGATTCCTGCTCCAGCGCTACCAGCATATACAGCTTATTGTTTTCGAGAAATGCCGGTTTTTCGGCATTCAACGGTATCAATACAATATAAGCCGCCAGTACATCAAAAAAATACGCCTTTACGATTGCATGGATGCCTTCCGGAATGGGCTCATTATATACCAGGTAAATTTGCTCCTGCCGGAGCGCAGGAATGATCTGCTCCCGCAGTATATAGCCAAATCGTTGCTGTTGCCGGTTGATCAGCTCTTTTACCACATCCGTTACCTGCAGGGTTGTACCCGCCTCCAGTTTCCCGATCGCTTTTATCACCGGCATGCGCACCCGGTAAAATTCATCCAGGTTCGAAGAATAAATAGCAAGAAAGTTGACCCGTTCCAGCAATGGCACTTCCTGCCTTGCAGCCTCCTCCAGCACACGGCCGTTAAACTGTAACCAGCTGATGTCCCGGTCATTCCATTTTTGCAAAATCTCCATCACCTATTATTGACCGTTAGTCATTCAGGATCATGGCAATTAAAAAACCGATCACCGAAAAAATGATCCCGAACATAAAAATATTATATGCCAGCCGCAATAATTTGTATTTCCTTCCCAAAACCACTCCCTGCGAAAATACGTCTTTGATCAGGGTGTCATACAGGAAATCCTTGTCTCCCATGATCTTTCGCATACCCGAGGCATATTCATCGAGGTGCATCCGGTAAAAATTACCAAAGAACAGCAGGTTGATCTTTTTTGAATCGACGTCTTCTTTTGTAAATATACCATTGGGCAAACTGGGGCGTGTGGCCAGTATCCCCACCACCATGGTAATGACCGCCGTGGAGAGGATCAGGAAGGTTGGGTATACCAGCGGGTCTTTTGCATCCAGCTTTCTTAGCAGCAAGGTGATGATGGCGGATAAAATGATCGAGTTCACGGTAATGAGGATCTGCGCTTTGTTATCGGCCATATCGCTCAGCCGCTGGTTATTGGTGGAAGTGATCCGGAACATCGTTTCTATACCCCGGCCGGGGTCCTTCGGGTTCTTTTTACCGGGCGTGGCCGGTTCGGTGCTGTGATCGCTTGCGGGTAATTGAGCCTCCGCTGCCTTTTCCTGTTGTTTGGCAAGCAGCTTTCCCAGGTTCTCCTGTTTTTTATCATTTAAAAGCAGCCGGCAGTAGTCCGTATGATACCGGTGCTGCTGCAAAAGCCGGATGGTACTGCTGCGCCAATCCTCTTTGGAGATCCTTTTCTGAAAAACGGCTTCCTCTTCTTTACGCATCAACTTATTAAACGTGTCAAAATCGGCCGTACCCAGGTGAAAAAGATCGGCGTCGCAAACGATGGCTTCCAGCCGGTTGGCCGGCTGCTGGGGCATTTTTGTAGCCCTTATACAACCGGAAACCGCCGTTATAAAAGCGGCGTCTGCGTTCTTTGTTGCAAGATACTCAGCTGCCAGGCGGGCGCCGGTTTCTTCATGACCCGTGCGTTCACCGGCGTAATATCCCAGGTCGTGAAACCAGGCGGCAATCACCACCGTTGCATATTCCGGTTCCGGAAGCTGGTAATGATCCGCAATTTGCTTTGCTGCAGCAACTGCATGGGTAATATGCTCCAGGTTATGATAATGCAACCCGGGCCTGACATGATCAGCAATGTATTGCGCTACATAATACGCCGCATCCGGCAATAGGGCAGTGTACTCCATTGTATCTTTTTAAATATACCGCAGGCCTGTTACCTGTTTACAGGAAAAATAGCGGCTGTTAAAGATACGACGGGGAATTCAAAAAGCTCATTCCTGCAGGGAGCGGGTCCGGCGGCTTGTTTACCGCGGCTCCTCAGGGCGCTTATGAAAAACCTGTTTACAGCGCTTTTATTATTTACCGGCCTTCCCGTGAAACAGTCTTTCTTAAAGAAACAACCCGAAGCGGACCAGCTCGCGAAAGCCGGAACAGTCCAGTTTACGCATAATATTCTTACGATGGGTTTTTACGGTTTCGCAGGAGATAAACAGCTGTTCGGCGATTTCTCCATTATGCTGACCTTCTATGATCATAGAAAGGATCTTCCGTTCCCGTTTTGTGAGGCTTTGAAACAGGAGAAGGTTCTTTTTTAAAAAATCATGCTCATTTAAAAACCGTTTGAACCGCGCCATGTAATAGGGAAGATCCTGCGCATCCATTTCCAAGCGGATCACGGCCTTGGCCTTCTCCTTATTCCAGTCTATCGCAATAGACGGTTTATGATCCGGTAACGGGGCAACGGGATCTTCTTTTTTTGCCAGCCACTCCAGGGCCTGTTCTTCATGTGAAAAAAATCCGGGGCGCAGGGGCGCCTTTCCCTGCTCAAAGATTTCGTAAACGGAAAGCATTGCCAGTACATCCTGGCTTACCAGGATGCCCACTTTTTGGGTCACCCCCTTTTGCGAACCCGGATAATTCAGAAAAGAATCGGTCCACTTTTGTTCCTGGGGTGTAATAATATGGCGGAACTTTGTATTGTCCCAAAACGTATACCGCGGAAGTACCCGCTCATAGACCTCCTTAAAAGCCCGGATGGCCCGCACATATTCTCCCGAGGTTTTACATTTCAGGAAGTCACCCTTCAATATATCCGCCGCGGGAATATATTCGATCGAGAACTCGTCCGTTTTGTAAAGGTTTTGAGACATGGCTTTTATATTAGAACAAAGGTACATATAATGAGGCTCCCCAAGGTACAGATGTCCGGCTTTTTCGCAGCAGGTACAGCCCGGTAACCCGCCGGAAGGCGGATCCGGACGGAAACCGGCTTCATCTGCAGGAAAAGCCGCCGCTGAAGCATTCCGGAGGATCAATTAAGAGGTCTTTGCCCTGTTTTCCGGAATGATAAAGTATCTTTGCCGCTCATAAAAATCTGGAGCAGTTCATGAGTACACAATCCTTTTCCGAACAGGAAAAAATAAGAAGAGAGAAATTACAAAAATTAAAAGAGGCAGGCGTTGATCCCTATCCGGCGGCATTGTACCCGGTAAGTCATTTTTCTGCCGATATAAAAGACCAGTTTACCGAAGAAAACAAGGCGGCCTTTGCCCAGGTATGTGTTGCCGGTCGTATTATGAGTATCAATGACAAGGGCAAAGTTTTTTTCATCAAGATCCAGGACAAACAGGGACTGATCCAGCTCTACGTAAAACGGGATGAACTTTGCCCCGGCGAGGATAAATCATTTTGGGATAACGTGGTAAAACACGGGCTCGACCTGGGAGATTTCATCGGTGTTACCGGGTTTGTATTTATTACCAAGACCGGGGAAACCTCGATCCATACACAGACCCTTACCCTGCTGGCTAAATCATTAAAGCCTTTACCCGTAGTAAAGCGCGATGAGGAGGGGAACGTTTTTGATGAGGTTACCGATCCGGAATTCAAATACCGGCAGCGTTATGCAGACCTGATCATTAACCCCGCAGTGCGGGAAACCTTTCTCAAACGTACCCTCCTGGTGAACTCGATCCGGGATTTTCTGAATAAAGAAGGCGCCCTGGAGGTAGATACGCCGGTATTGCAATCCATCCCCGGAGGCGCAGCGGCCCGCCCGTTTAAAACACATCATAATGCGCTGGATGTGCCGTTTTATTTGCGCATTGCCAATGAGCTTTATTTAAAAAGACTGATCGTGGGCGGTTTTGACTGGGTGTATGAATTCAGCCGCAACTTCCGCAATGAAGGAATGGACCGTACCCATAATCCTGAATTTACCATCCTGGAGTTCTATGTGGCCTATAAAGACTATTACTGGATGATGGAAACGACCGAACAATTGCTGGAAAAAGCGGCACAGGATGTTTGCGGCACCACCGATGTTCCGGTTAGCGATAAAACCATTTCTTTTAAGGCGCCTTTTCAACGGGTTTCTATTTATGATGCCATTAAGGAGCATACCGGTCATGACGTAAGCACGCTGGATGAAGAAGGGTTACGCGCCGTTTGTGCCGGACTGAATATTCATGTAGATAAAACAATGGGCAAGGGCAAACTTATCGACGAGATCTTTGGCGCAAAATGCGAAGCACATTATATACAGCCCACTTTTATTATTGACTACCCGGTGGAGATGAGTCCGCTTACCAAGAAGCATCGCAGCAAACCAGGGCTGGTAGAACGGTTTGAGCTGATGATTAACGGGAAGGAAATTGCCAATGCCTACTCTGAGCTCAATGACCCTATAGAGCAGCGGGAGCGGTTTGAAGAACAGGCTAAGCTGCTGGAGCGGGGTGATGAAGAAGCCATGTACATCGACTACGATTTTTTACGGGCACTGGAATATGGCATGCCGCCTACCTCCGGTATCGGCTTTGGTGTAGACCGCCTGGTGATGTTGCTGACGAATCAGCCGTCGATACAGGATGTATTGCTCTTCCCGCAAATGCGGCCGGAGAAGCTGTCCTGAACCTGTTAGGTTTAATAAACCTGGCAGGTTCAGGAGGAGGCGCCGGCAACGGCGCTTTTTTTATCTTTATAAATAAAAGGAATGCCTGCAACAAATAACAATACCTACCTCAATACGGCCGCCTGTGGTCTTATCTCGCCCTCCGTTCTAAAAGCCGGCACCGGCCTGTATGATCATTTTGCGCAGAACAGTTCAGGGGCTGCTGAGCACTGGCGCGATGTGGAACGGTTGCAGATCAAAGAAAACATAGCGGGCTTTATAGGCGCCCCCGCTGCCGATATCGCCCTGATCCCGAATTTTTCCTTTGGGATGAATGCCGTGGTACAGGCACTGACCGGCCGGGAAAAAGTACTGCTGTATAAAAAAGATTTCCCGTCTGTGTATGCTCCCTTTGTTATTAACAAGTTTGACATCGTATGGCTCGATGATGAAAACGGGTTTACCATCGACCCCGATAAAATTGAATCCATCATCCGGGAACAACACATAGACCTCGTAGCCATCAGCCACGTGCAGTGGCAAAGCGGTTTCAGGCTCAACATTAAAGCTCTTTGCCTCCTGTGCCGGCAGCACGGAGTGCGTACCATCATTGATGCCACACAAAGCCTGGGGGCTGTGGATCTTCAAATTCCTGATACAGATCCTGATGTTTTAATTTCCAGCAATTACAAATGGATGAATGCCGGTTTTGGCAATGGTATTTTATACATGAACCCCCGCTTTGCGGCACAGTACCCGGCAAAGATAACGGGGATGAACAGCAATACCTTTCATATTGCCGGTAACGGGTTCAGCTTCGACGGTGGCGTGGCCAACTATGAACCGGGCAGTCTGAATATGTTTGGATTTGCTGTTTTAAACCAGGCCATCCTGGAAAAGAAAGCGTCTGGAATGCCTTTTATTGAACAGCACAACCGGGCACTTACCAAAATGCTGCTGGAGGAACTTGCATCATTGCCGGTATCCATCATTGGTCCTGCGGCTGTAGAACACAGAAGCTCTATTGTTGTGCTGGAAGACAAAAACGGGCTGCATGCGCATCTTTCCCAAAATAACGTGATCACTACCGGGCGGAATGGCCTGGTACGTATCAGCATTCATTTGCACAACACAGAAGCGGATATCGACACGGTGGTCTGCTGCATTAAAGACTGGGCAAAACTGTAAATACCGGAATCCATAATTGCTACTTGATTTGCAGCCCACCAATACAGTCATTCATTTTTTACATCTGCAATCGATACTAATTGGCTATCTTATTTTTGCTGCAGCAACTTTCATTTCTTTCACAATCCTGGTGATGGTAGCTTTGGCGGTGTTAAACCCATTGGTGCCATTAGGATTGGCTTTATAGTGCCTGCTTTGCCAAACAGTTTGGTCTTCTTTATCGGTTACCCTGAGATAGGCCTTGGTAGTAATGCCGCCCCAGGACCAGGCCGTAACGCCACGATGTGTTTGCGCTTCAAGATGGAGTATAAGGTCTGCCTGTTTGCGCCCGGCCGTTATCTGCCAGTAGCCCCATTCTTTTAGCTGCTTGATCAGTTCAGAACGTACAGCCGCCTCATGCGCATCGCCTGTTGCAGCCACAACAAAAGCCTTTTTACCCTGCTGAAGGTTCGGTGTCTGAGCACTGCAAACACTAACGGCCAGCAAAAGAAAAACCGTGAGTACCTGTTTCATTTGTATGATTTTTTTCTGCGTATTAAACCCTGTTTCGAAAATCCGGAAGAAGGCGACCCTTTGTTATATACTTTTTACAAAAAGATCGTAAAGCCCAATGTTGGGGAAAACTGGTTGGTTTTAAACTTATCGTTTTTATCTTCCTTACTGGTTAAAGACTCATGCGAATAGCTCAACTGAAGATCTACCGAGCTCTTTTTATTTACAAAGCAGGACACCCCTAATCCCCCGCCAATAAGCAACCCGGAAAACTTGTTTTTGTCTTCACCGGTTCCGGTCATTTCATACCCTCCGGCCACCACTACATAGGGTTTAAGCGATGCTTTGATGCAGATAGCGGTTTGCATTCTGCTCAAAACGTTGCTGTAAAGTTGGTATGCATTGCTTTTAAAAACAATCCTCGGAAACCCTGATTTTTTTCTCATGGTTTTCCCTGAGATGCCGTTTAGAAAAAGTCAGCCCCTTTTTTAAGCATTGTCTGCTCATTAACCATAATCACTTCATTAACGTTGTTGCGCTCTTTTGTCCTGGACATATAAGTGGTGTACTCCCGAAGCTTCGCATGCCTTTTAGGGCAAAGAAAAAGGGTCAGAAAGAGCATTGGTGTACGGATCGTGTAATTTGACCGATTGCTGCATGAATCAGCAAGCCCTCATAGGGTTTAACAACGGAAAGGTATCAACAAAAAGCCTGCACGGCTCCCGGAACCGTACAGGCAAAATCTTAAACCCTTACCAGGTTAACTCAGTTGTTGAAAAACAATGGCCGCCAGCAGCGCGCCGATCAGGGGGCCTACAACGGGGATCCAGCTATAACTCCAGTCGCTGCTGCCTTTTTTGCCAATCGGCAACAGCGCATGCATAATGCGCGGGCCCAGGTCCCTGGCGGGATTGATGGCGTACCCGGTGGGGCCGCCAAGGCTTAAGCCGATGGCCAGCACGATAAACGCAACAGGCAATGCATCCAGCGCACCCAAACTATTGAAAGGCGCAATAATAAACAATACGGAAAGGATCAGGATAAAAGTACCGATAGCCTCCGTTACCAGGTTATGGCCTGCATTGCGGATAGCAGGTACCGTACTGAACACGGCCAGCTTTGCCACAGTATCGTCTGTTTCAATAAAATGCTGCCGGTAAGCCGCCCATACACCCAGCTGCCCCAGCATAGCGCCCAGCAATTGGCCGCCCAGGTATTGCGGGATCGTTGCCGTTTCTATTTTGCCAAGATAGGCCAGTGCTGCCGTAACGGCGGGATTCAGGTGCGCCCCGCTTGCTTTTGATGAAACAAAGACCCCTACAAAAACGGCCATAGCCCAACCGAATGTAATAACGATCCAGCCGCTATTGTTGCCTTTTGTTTTATTTAATACCACGTTGGCCACCACTCCGTTCCCCAAAATAATAAGAAAGAATGTACCAATTAATTCACTTGTAAAAATATTCATATGGTTTTGTTTGTCGTTTGAAGTTTCTTGTTTGAGGTCTCACGCCGCACCGGTTTTATTCACATATTTCAAATTAAATTTCCTCCGCCCATACCTGTGCCGCACGCACTGCGCGTTTCCACCCTTTGCTCAGCTGCTCCCGCACTTCCTCACTCATATAGGGTTCAAACCGCTCATCTTCCTGCCAGTACTGTTTGATCTCATCAAGGTCTTTCCAAAAGCCAACCGCCAGTCCGCTCAGATAGGCGGCGCCCAGGGCTGTTGTTTCTGTGATCTTCGGACGTACTACGGCGGTATCCAGCAGGTTGGCCTGGAACTGCATCAGGTAATTATTTACCGTAGCACCACCGTCTACCCGTACTTCTTTGATCTGGAGGCCGGCATCCGCCTCCATGGCTTTTAATACATCCATGGTCTGGTACGCAATGCTTTCTACCGCTGCACGCGCTATATGCCCGTCGGTACTGCCGCGGGTAAGCCCGGTAATAATACCCCGGGCATGCTGGTTCCAGTACGGCGCACCCAGCCCGGTAAACGCCGGTACCATGTATACGCCGCCATTGTCGGCGGCCGTTGCGGTCAGTGCTTCTATGTCCCCTGAGTTCTGGATCAGTTTCAGCCCGTCACGCAGCCACTGCACCACGGCACCCGCAATAAATACGCTGCCCTCCAATGCATAGCTTACTTCGTTATTGATCTTCCAGGCAATAGTGGTGAGCAGGTTATTCCTGGAGGGCACGGGCTGGTTTCCGGTATGCATCAGCATAAAGCATCCCGTTCCATACGTGTTCTTTACCATCCCGGACTGGGTGCACATTTGCCCAAACAATGCCGATTGCTGATCACCGGCAATACCGCTCACCGGTATCTGCGCAGCAGTAAGGAGCTGCTGGGTATGGCCATACACTTCGCTGCTGGAGCGTACTTCCGGCATCATGCTTTGCGGAATGCCAAACAACTGCAGCAACTCCTCATCCCATTGCAGGGTATGAATATTAAAGGCCATGGTACGGGAGGCATTGCTGACATCCGTGGCATGCACGGCTCCGTTGGTCAGCTTCCACAGCAGCCAGGAGTCGATGGTTCCAAAACAGAGCTCCCCGTTTTGCGCTTTGGTCCTTGCGCCCTCTACATGATCCAGGATCCACTTTATCTTGGTTGCCGAAAAATAGGCATCGGTTACCAGCCCTGTTTTTTGTTTTATCTTTTCCGCCGAGCCATCCTTTTTCAACGCATCGCAATAATCAGAGGTCCGGCGATCCTGCCACACTATGGCGTTGTAAACAGGCTGGGAAGTCTTCCGGTCCCACACAACCGTTGTCTCCCGCTGGTTCGTGATCCCGATGGAGGCAATATCCTGCGTGGTAAGCCCGGCCTTTACGATGGCTTCAGTGGCCACTCCGAGCTGGGTAGACCATATTTCATTGGCATCATGCTCTACCCAACCAGGTTGGGGAAAGAGCTGCGTAAACTCTTTTTGCGCAACAGCAACAATGGTACCGGCCTTATCAAAAACGATGGCCCGGGAGCTTGTGGTTCCCTGATCAAGGGATAGAACATATTTTGGCATGCAATAAATTTTTTGCTTTTACCCTGGCGGGGTTTAAAAGGTTATTCGTAATTGTTATCTCTTTTTTATTCCTTCGATGCTCCTGCGTTAACGTTCCGGCTGTTCCTGCCGGGATCAACAGCACAACCGCGTCTTCTTCCTTAAAACCATCTCCATTTCAATACAGCAGATCATTATCTGCCCCTAAAATAAAAAATTATTTCAACAGGTAAAATAAATCCGGATAATCGGTAATTAATCCGTCTGCCCCCATATCGGCCAGCTTTTTGATGTTTTCGATATCATCTACCGTCCAGGGAACGATCTTCATCTTGTGCAGATGACAGGCTTTTACCAGCTCTGGGGTTACAATAGAATAGTGCGGGCTGTAATACTCGGGGGTGTAGCCCAGGCTCTTTAATTGCTCATCCAGGCTGCGCTTTTCCTTGTCGCCAATCAGAAGGGAGGTTTGCACCTGCGGGTATTTTTCATGCATGATCTTTAAGGCCCGTTCATCAAAACACTGGATGATCATACGTTTGCCGATCTTAAACGGCAATATGGTTTTCATCGCGAGATCCGTAAACTCCGCCACCGGCGGACAATATACCCCTTCGCCTTTTGGATTGGATTTTATTTCAATATTGTACTGGATCTTTACCCCTTTCTTTTTCGCATAGGCCTCCGTGGCCTTCAGCAGGTCTTTTAACAGCGGCTTTACCACCGCCATTTTTTGCTGGCGGGGCACTGCTGCATAAAATTTTTTTCCTACATCATATTTCTTTATGGAATCATAGGTCATGGTGTAAAGGATGCGTTTTTTCGACGCTTCGGGTGTAAGGGTGTCCCCCGCGGGCGTTGTGGTAAACCCATAGTTGAAGGTTGCATCATGCGATACAACGATCTGCCCGTCCCTGGTTACCTGCATATCCATTTCCAGGGTGGTAACGCCCATGTCGATGGCATGCAGCATGGCAGGTATGGTATTCTCCGGCATCAATCCCTTGCCGCCCCGGTGCGCTTCCATGTCGAAGTGCCTGTATTTTACCGGAAGTTCAATTTTCTTTTGTGCGCCGGACGCCATAGCCGCCAACACCCATACTGCTGTACCTAATAGTTTTAATTTCATATTACAAGTATTTTCCGTCTTTTAAAATTGTGGCCCAAAGCTTATAGCCGTTTATATTCAGGTGCAGCCCGTCATAGGTAAGGGTTTTATCCAGCTTTCCTTCCTTCAGGAAATGCGGGTGGAGGTCAATGATCGTAATGGCCTCTTCCCTGCCCAGTTTTTTTAACCCCTCGTTTACTGCTGCGATATGCGCATCTTTTCCATAATGATTTTTCTTTGGTGGCACCTCGCTGTTTACCGGTAGTACGGTTTGAAAATAAATTTTAGTGGCGGGACTTTCCTTTTTGATCTGCCGGATGATGCGCTTATAGTTGCCAAGGATTACGGCGTCCGGGATATTACGGGCGATATCATTGGTGCCGATCAGGATAAAGACCTTCCGTGGCTTGCCTTCTGTTACTTCGTGAAGGCGCTCCAGCACGCCAAACGTGATATCGCCGCTGATGCCCCGGTTTTTGGCCGCCGGGTTTTGCAACAACTCTTCCCAATCAATGCCGGCGGTAATACTGTTGCCCAGGAAAATAATATCCCTGGAAGAATTGGGAAAGGCGTTGAACTGGTCCACCCGCAGCTGATAACTGCCGGGGCGGTAAGTACTGTCCCACGCGGAGGTTTGGGCCTGTGTAAAAAGGCTCACCCCGCAAAAAAGCAGGGCGCCTGTAATCTTGTTTTTCAACATAACGATACCGGTTTTTTGTTTAAAAAAAATCTTTCCAGCATTTAATAGGCCTTATAAATAGCAAAGTCATCCAGGCCCAGCCGGCCGTTTGATATGGTATTATCACTGGTGCCCAAACCCAATTTATTAATCCGGAACCTTACAGGACCCTGAATATCCATTAGAAAAACGGCCTGCTTCGCGGTGAGGCTTACTGCCGTAGAATGCGCGTCTGAAATATCGTTCCCTGTTTTGTGCCAGGTAACACCCTGGTCGGTCGAATACTCAAGCCGGAATGTACAGGACCGGTCTGTATAGTAAGAGCCATACCAAACGGTAACTTTAGAGGCGCCATCCGGCACATCAAAATTCATTTGCAGCAGTGCAGAAGAGGACAGGTTTTGCTGAAAGCGCACGGCCTGCTTACCGGATACGATACGATCCCTTCCTGCTGTATTGCCCTGGATGCATTGCAGCATATACCAAATACCTGTAGGCATTGTTACCAGGTTATTAATGGCCGTCATATTATAGCTGGTTTTGGTCTGATACGGATCTTCAAAGGTTTCAGGCCAGCCCTGATAAAGCTTGCCGGAAGGGTACATCATGTCATCATAAGACTGCATGCGCAGCGACAACTTATGATCTCTCTGTAATAGTACTCCCTGAAAGGAGGCACTGGGCGCTATTTTCTCATCTGCAAAGACAGCCCCGTCTTCTGTATACACTTCTATTGTTTTGCCTTCACCATCCAGAATTGCTTTGGTCCCTTTAAAAGGCTCACCGGTAACAGGATCCGGGCTCACATCTGCAGTAACGCTTATCAACGTGCTTTCATAGGCGTCGGGGTCTTTTTCAATAGTGCCTATAGATACCGGGCGGTGTACTTTGGCAATGCTGACCCCGGGAACCTTTTCTATCCGGTTATCGGAAATATTGTTAACCTCCAGTCCATATTCCTTCTGTTCCATTTTAGCCCCGCTTACATCAATCCGGAGCGAATCCCCAAATTGGTATTTCGCTGCATCCGGAACGGCTATTAAGATCCCCCGCACCTGGTTTCTCCAAACGCTTTCAAGAGCGATATATCCCTGGGGAAAGTTTTTATTCCCGCTTCTTGAAATCACCACCCCCGCCACAATATGCGCTCCGGCCAGGTTGTCGGCCGACAGCGTAACCGGGCTGCCTTTAAACGCTTTTCGCAATACATAAATGGACGCTTCTTCATTTACGGTTCCAAGTGCATAATTGGTGTCTTTCTTAAAACAGGACGTCAAAGAAATAACGAACAACACTATAAAAATGTGTTTGAAGTATTTTAGTTTCATAATTTACTTTTTATTGTTGCCACCAAACTTTTTGATTAATGCCGTTGCCGCCCATCGCCGCTACCGCTTTATCATAATTTGCCCGGTTCAATGTTTGCACCAGCGTTGGATACACCATTCTTGAAGGCATTTTGCTTCCGTTCTGCAGCCCCGGGCCAATATACAGATCCAGCGCCCCTGTACGACGATATTCATACCACTGCTGAAAATCGGTAAACATCATGGCAAAATATTTTTGCAAATGGATCCGCTTTAACTTGTCCGTATCTGTTGCGGCGCTGTCTATGGACGCCAGCGGGGTTTTAAAATAAGTAGCGGTATCAATTGTTTTTCCCCATAACTCAACAGAGGCTTTTACCCCGTTCTGATAGTACGGGCGGTAGGGTTTTGAAATATAGCCCTTCAAAGCCGCTTCTGCCAGGAGAAACTGCACCTCGGCATAGTTCATAATATTGCCCAGCAGCGGCTCCGTTTTTAAGGCCAATTGTAGCGTAGATTGCCGGTCGGGAATATTCCCCTGTACATAACCGCTTTGCATACCTCCATACACACCCAGAGAAGCCTCTGTGGCCCAAACCGGCAACCGGGGGTCTTTCAGAGTGACCAGGTTATTGATAAAAAACTCTGAATACCCTTTATCTCCGTTAAAATCAAAATCGCGGGTAGTGGCAAAAGGAGACTGAAAGGGAGTTACTCCTGTAAACTTCAAAATTGCGGAACCGCTGTTGTCTGTCATTAACGGGTAGTTAGCGGCCTGTTCTTCCACTATTTTATAAATACGCTCCCGGGCGTCAATATCTGTTTTATGAGCCACCCTCATTAACAATCTCAGGTAGAGCGAATTTCCAAACCGCCGCCATAAATCCGGTGAACACTTAAATATGGGATCCGCATATTCAAACTCCGAGGGGACCGCAGCATTTAGCTTAAGCAGCGTATCGGCTGCTTCCAGTTTATTAAAAATCAACTCATAGATGCTCTTCTGGCTGTCAAAAACAGGGGTCAGGTTCTGTTCTTCATACCCCAGGTTGGATTCTGAATAAGGGACGTCACCATACATATCCGTTAACAATGATCCAACCCAGGCATCCAGGATCAAAGAAATGCCCTGAAAGGTTTTATACCCGGCCTGCTGTGTTTTTTCCGCGTTCCTGTAAATATCCCTGATATTTGTCAACTGCAAATACCACAATCGCCACTGGGCATCAGATTCCGACGGCTTTACTTCGTAACGATGAAACTCCCTGCTGTCTGCGGTTGTAACCGTTACCTGCATAAATTCATTATTGATGCGCACATTCCTGCCAAGGTTTCCACTTACGAGGTTCATTAATGTGGGCGCCAGTAAACTCTGGGGGCTTGCAGCGGTACTCGCATTGGGGTTCGTGTTTATATCCACATATTTTTTTGTGCAGCTTACCAATGCAGCAACCGCCATTAATATAAAAAATGAAAAAAATATTTTATCTCTGTTCGTTTTCATGTTCTGAAAATTAGAAATTAACGGATAAATTAAAACCAAGGGTCCTCAGGGAAGGGAACTGTGCTACCTCGGCTCCTTTCTGAATGCCATCGCCATTTAAAGAACCGAATTCGGGATCAAATGCCGGCCAGTTGGAGAACACCAGCAGGTCGCGTCCATACAGGCCAATAAGCGCTTTTTGCACCCCTAATCTTTTTATAATGCGGGGCGGTATGGAGTAGTCCAGCCTAACTTCTCTTAACTTAATAAAATCAGTGGAGAACGTATTGGACTCAAGATTATCCCGGTTAAAATGTGCATAGTAATACGGTTGCGCACTTACAACAACGGTATTGGGGCTATAGGTTCCATCACTGTTTTCAACAACACCATCCCCCACGATACCATTATACCGGCCCGGTAATGTCTTTTTTAGTTTGCCCTCTTCCATCAGCACGGCATGGGTAAGCGAATAGCCCATTCCTCCCCACTGGCCGTCGAACAATACATTCAAACGGAATCCTTTGTAGGTAAACTCATTGCCCCAGGCGGCCTTTGTGGTGGCCGTAGCGTTGCCTAAGTAGATCAAATCCTCAGAAACCTGCGGGAGTCCGTCTTTATAAACAATCTGACCTTCCGGATTTCGCTTATAGCCATATCCATACATCGCTGTAAACTCCTGCCCTACCCGGGCTTCAATGGTACCGCGTGAACCAAATATCGTCGAAATGACCACCCGCCCGTCTTCATTGGGCAGGGTCAGTATTTTACTGTCGTTCTTACTGGCATTTCCATATGTTCTCCAGTTCAGCTTATCCGGGGCTGAAAGTATTTTTGCGCTCACATTTGCTTCAATACCCCTGTTTCTTACATTGCCCGCATTAATAACCTGGAAGGCATACCCGCTGGACGGATCAATCGGCACGGTAAGGATCTGGTCAAACGAATTTTCATTATAAAGGGTAAGATCTAATGTGTAACGCCCCTTAAACATCCTGAAGTCTGTTCCTACTTCGTAGGCTAATGTTCTTTCATATTTCAGGTCCTCGTTCGGGATAACCGTCGGATTTACCAGTCCGGCGGTATAATTCTCTGCCCGCGGGTATGTATAAGCATTTAAGTAAGGGGTAGTGCCGCCGCCGCCCACACTGGCAACCGAGGCCCTGAATTTCCAAAAGCTGATCTCCCGGGGCAATTTAAAGGCATCGCTTATTACAAGGCTACCATTTAAGGAGGGATAGAAAAAAGGTTTAACCTCATTCCGCAGCGGCGAAGCCAGGGTACTTGCCCAATCCACACGCATGCTTCCGTCAAGGAACAGATAATCCTTAAAGGACCCGTTTATCAATGAATACAGGCTTGTTGTTGCGTAGCTTCTTCTGAACGGGCTTTGCTTTATGGCCTCGGCGCTGTTTGCCAGATTAAAAATTCCGGGGTAAACCAGCTTTTCTGTGTAGAGATCCTCTTTGTTGTACCTGTTCTCCATTATTGCCCCGCCAATATTGGCCCCATAGTTAAAAAGCTTTGTTTTTTTACTGGTGTACTGAAGTAAAAAATCGCTGTTGGCTTCCTGTGTATAAATATTGGTTTCCCGATAATAGCCGTACGAATATCTATAGGTATCGAACGGGCGCTTCTGCTGGCGCCGGTCATACTGAAGATCAATTCCTGAACGGACCATTAAATTCAATTGCTGGCTAAACGCATAGTTCGCCTGCACGGTTCCGGTGAAGCCGTTCTTATCCTGGCTGTTGATGATTTCATAAGCCTGGAAATAGGGATTATCCAACAGGTTCGAGAAGGGGGTTGTCTGCTCTATATTTTCTTTTCCCGGGCGCCAGTATTGTTTGAACCAATCCAGGTTCATGCTGGGCGTAATCCCTCTCATAAAATACATGATCGTTTGGTTATTATACCCGGTATTGGGGAGGTTATCACTTTTGCGGTTACTGTACGTGATATTGGTGGAAACGGACAGCTTCTCTGTTATTTTATGCTTCAACGCCAGCGCAATATTATTTCTGCCGTAACCGGTGTTGGGCACTATCCATTTATTGCTGGTATTGGTATAAGACAACCGTACACTGGTCGATTGATTACCTCCGGAAACAGTAAGGCTGTTTGTAAGTGTAACCGCGGGCCGGAAGAAATCTTTCCGGTTATTTTTATAGGGCTGCCATAAGGTCCTTTCCGGAGGCTTCGCGCGATAATAGGCCGGATCGTCCGGATTGTACTGGTAATACATTTGTCCATCGAATTTCGGGCCCCAGGCGGAGCTGCTGCTATATGTGCTGGGTCCATCCTCGCTTTGCCCGTAAGAATAGTAGAGGTCTTCTCCCGCAGCGCCCTGGCCATATTCATATTGATAATCCGGCCACCGGTTAATTGTGCCAACAGATGTGTTGGAGTTAAGCGTGACGCCAATTCCCTTCTTGTTGGTTTTGCCTGCTTTGGTGGTAATAATAATTGCCCCGTTCGCACCCCTGGATCCGTAAAGCGCGGCAGCACCCGGTCCTTTCAGCACAGAAACACTTTCAATATCATTGGGGTTAATATCCGCCAGCCCGGTTCCGAAGTCTACAGGAGCATCCGCACTCTGATAATTACTGCTGCCGGTACCGGTCATCGTACCTGAAGCACCACTTACAATTACACCATCCACAACAATAAGCGCCGAGTTATCGCCGGTCAGCGACCGTTCACCCCTCAAAATGATCTGATTGGTTCCCGCTGGTCCGCCACCTGATTTTAACAGGTTTAAGCCTGCAACCTTCCCGGAAAGCGCATCTGTCCAGTTATTGGATAAGGCATCGGTAAGCTCTTCACCGGAAACCGTTTTTACGGAATAGCCCAGCGCCTTTTCTTCCCGTTTGATCCCAAGCGCCGTTACCACTACTTCCTCTTCCTGCTTGCCGGCATTTTCGAGTAACACATTTATTTCCCTTTGCGTTCCTACCGCCCTGTCTGCTTCTTTAAATCCAATCGCAGAGAACGTCAGCGTTTCCCCCGCACTTACAGTAATCGAATAGCGCCCATCGGCCTTGGTAGTAACCCCCCGGGATGTACCCTTTACAATTACAGAGGCATTGGCAACAGGCTCCGTTGTTTCCTGCGAGGTAACCAGTCCGCTTACCGTTTGCTGCTGGGCCTGTACAAGCAGCGGCAAGAGCAGCATAACACACCAGATCAGGTGTGCTTTAAGCCCGGTCTTCAGTTTGCTGTTTTCTGTCATATCGTTTTGAAGTTTTACTAATTAATCGTAAGCCCTGTTCAATCACTCAGGACAGGTTTGTCTTTTCTTTGCGCCAGGTCATGGCGGTGAACAGGATCGCAAGTAAGCAGCTGGCCACGAGCACGAGGAATCCCCCATCCCAGCCCCAGTGATCCACCACATACCCCATTGCGGCGTTTGCAAAAAGCGCACCGCCAAGATATCCGAAAAGCCCCGTTAGGCCCGCCGCAGTTCCGGCGGCCTTTTTAGGAACCAGGTCCAGTGCCTGAACCCCAATAAGCATAACCGGTCCGTATATCAGGAAGCCTATTGCAATAAGTGCAATATTGTCTACCACCGGGTTCCCGGGAGGATTTTTCCAGTACACCACTACAGCCACCGCTACCAGGATCATGTAAATGACCGTAGCGGGAGCCCGGCGGCCTTTAAACACCTTATCGCTGAGCCAGCCGCATAAGAGCGTTCCGGGAATTCCGGCCCACTCATAAAGAAAATAGGCCCACCCGGTTTCTTTTAAAGAAAAGTCCTTGGCCTCTTTGAGGTAGGTAGGCGCCCAGTCCAGTACACCATAACGCACCAAATATATAAAGGCATTGGCCAGGGCAATATACCAGATGAGTTTATTAACCAAAACATAATCCATAAGGATCTGCCGCGTGCTCAGCTCCTTTTCGTGGGATTGATCATATTCCCGGGATTGGGTACCACTGTAGGATTCAATAGAGGGCAACCCGCAGGATTGAGGAGTATCCCGCACCAGCATATAGGTAATGAAAGCAACGAAAAGCGCTGCGATAGCAGGAAAATACAGTTTGCCCTGCCATACCCCGAAAACGGAAAAGCCGAAAATGGCAAGCGGAGCCATTATACCCCCGCCCACATTGTGGGCAACATTCCATATGGACATTTTAGTGCCTCTTTCCTTTACAGAAAACCAATGCACCATTACTCTTCCACAGGGCGGCCAGCCCATGCCCTGGAACCATCCGTTGATAAATAAGAACACGAACATCATGCCTATGGAGGCCGTGGCAAAAGGAAGCAGTCCCATCAGGATCAGGGTCAGTGCAGAACCAACCAGTCCCAATGTCAGAAAGACCCTTGCATTACTCCGGTCAGAGATGGTGGCCATTACAAACTTGCTCAATCCGTAGGCGATCGAAATGGCGGAAAGTGCCAGCCCAAGCTGGCCCTTGCTAAATCCCCTTTCCTCCAGGTCGGGCATGATCAGTGAAAAATTTTTCCGGACCAGGTAATAGCCCGCATACCCGATAAAAATACCCAGGAATACCTGTAGCCTTAATTTCCTGTAGGCAGGGCCGGCAGCCTTTTCCGGCAATAATTCTTTATGAGGCGCAGGCCTTAAAAATCTCATTTTTTTCATAGCACATCAATCGTTCAATGATACTCAGGTTAAAATATATTGCCGTGCAAGCTCCTCAAATCGTTTTGTTTCTTCTTTTATCCAATGCTCATCCCGGTTCAGGATCCCGGCCATTACAGTGGCTACTTTGGAGGCGATCCTTATACTTTCCCGGGCATCCAGTAACAATGCCCTGGTTCTGCGGGCCAGTACGTCCTCCACTGTACGGGCCATTTCATGGGTAACGGCCCATTCTACCTGGGCCTCATTGATCTTCAGCCGCTCGCTGATCCACCGGCCATTGCCCCTGGCTTTTATATGTTGCGCATCGCTGCCATAGAAATAAAGGGGATCTGCCCAGTCCGTACCCCTGGCAAAACCATGGATCTTCAGATGGGGGGTCTTTGAGTCTCTTTTTGCCCAACCCTGCCTGTTCTCCACACAGTCGATCATGTCTTCTCCCATCTTCCGGTAGGTGGTCCATTTTCCTCCGATAATGGTAAATAATCCATTGGCTGAAACCATGATCTTATGGCTGCGGGATATTTCCTTTGTTTTCTGCGCTCCTTCTTTAGGGGCGGCAAGCGGGCGTAAGCCGGCAAACACACTTAACACATCTGCTCTCACCGGCTTTTTTACCAGGTAGGTCCCTGCTGTTTCCAATATAAATTCGATTTCTTTTTCCAGCGGACGGGGCTCTACAGAAGGCGCTCCCACCAGTGTATCCGTGGTACCAACCACTACCTCATTGTGCCAGGGTACAGCAAACAGCACACGCCCGTCGTTGGTTTTGGGGATCATCAGCGCATGGGAAGACGAAAAGAATTCCCTGTTTAAAACAAGGTGAATACCCTGGCTGGCCACTACGCTTTTTGAAGCAACAGGGTCATCCATCCGGAGCACATCATCAACAAACACACCGGTAGCATTAATAACCGTTTTTGCTTTGATCTTATAGGATATTGACAGCTCCGTATCCTCCACCTCCACCCCGGAAGGTTTATTTCCGGGATCTTTTTCCAGCCCTGTAACCTTCATATAATTTACCGCCACACCTCCCTGCTCAATGATCGTTTGCGCCAGGTTCAGCGCCAGCCTTGAGTCATCAAACTGCCCGTCATGATATAAAACCCCGCCAACCAGTCCTTTTGATTTTACATCCGGTATGGCGGCCATCGTCTCCTTTCGTGAAATAAAAACGGATGCTCCCAGCGACAGCCGGCCGGCGATCCAGTCATAGGCTTTTAACCCGATCGTATATTTAATCCGATCCCAGAACGAATAAACCGGCACAATAAAGGTCTGGTTCTTTACCAGGTGCGGTGCGTTCTGCTGCAGCAGGCCCCGTTCAATGCTTGCCTCCCGCACAAGGGCAATATCCCCCTGGGCAAGGTACCGCACCCCGCCATGTACGAGCTTTGTGCTGCGGCTGGATGTACCCTTTGCAAAATCATACTGCTCCAGCAGCAAGGTCTTATACCCGCGGGTAACCGCCTCTAACGCAATGCCAAGGCCCGAAGCACCACCTCCGATCACCAGTACATCCCAAAGTGTGCCGGCCTCTGTGGCTTTTTTTACCAATTGTTCCCTATCAATAATTCCACTCCTCATATTGTACTTTCCTGTTGTCTTTGTTTTCGAAATCCCACATATTTATCAAAAGCAAAAGATTTCGAAAGCAATAATAACATTTTATTTGTAAAATGAAAAAATTAATAACAACTCAATCGTTCCTTATGGCTTTCTTTTTATTTCTTTTGAAAATAAAAGAGATTCGTTATTTTTGGTTATATGAGTAGTTTAGTTGAACGCCACCAACATATAATAGATTCCCTGAAAAAAAAGGGCATTGTACAGGTGTTGGATCTTTGCCGGGAACTGGATGTTTCATCTGTAACAATCCGAAAGGACCTTCAGTTCTTAGAAGATAAAAACCAGCTTTTCCGTACACACGGAGGTGCTACATTAAGCAATCCCTATATCGGGGATCGGCCGGTTATTGAAAAAGTAAGCATACAATCGACAGAAAAAGAAAAAATCGGCCAGTATGCTGCGGGGCTTATCGAACCTAACGATTGTATCCTGATAGCCTCAGGAACTACCGTATTTTATTTTGCCAAACACATTCACCCGAAAGGAAATGTAACCGTGATCACTGCGGCATTAAATGTGGCTATGGAAATTGCCCACCACCCGGGTATTGAAGTGATCCAGCTGGGGGGCATTATGCGTAAAACGTCTTCATCCGTTACCGGCATCTATGCAGAAAAGATACTGGAAGACTTCTCCTGCAGTAAACTATTTCTTGGCGTAGACGGTATCGACCTGGAATTTGGATTAACGACCACCAATATGATGGAAGCACAACTAAACCGCAAAATGATCGCCGCCTCCCGCAAAACAATCGTACTGGCAGATTCCAGCAAATTCGGGAAACGGGGATTCGGAAAGATCTGCGGGCTGGAGGATATAGAACAGATCATCACCGACAGCAATATTTCCCAGCATATTGTGGATGAGCTAAGGGCGGGCGGAATAGAAGTAACCGTATTACCGGTTTGAAAACAACCCGGGCTATTTCGCCGGCCGCGCCGCCATAATGAACTGTATTATGCCGCCTTTTAAAATATCGCTGTGTTTCAGCGTCCGTTTGTTGACCGGTTGCCCGTTTAACAGCACTTTTGATACATATACATTTCTGGCTCCCTGATTTTTTACATCAATGGTAAACGTTTTCCCGTTCTCCAATGTAAGTACGGCTTTCTTTATTGCGGGGCTTCCTAACTGATAGTCTTCTGAGCCGGGGGCAAAAGGGTAAAACCCAAGCGTACTGAAAATATACCAGGCGCTCATCTGTCCGCAGTCATCATTCCCGCCCAGGCCGTCAACGGCCGGCTGGTACTGTTTTTTCAGGATCATGCGCACCCGCTCCTGTGTTTTCCAGGGCTGACCCGTAAAATTATACAGGTAGGCTACGTGGTGTGACGGTTCGTTTCCATGCACATAGTTACCGATGATCCCATCACGGGTAATGTCCTCCGTTTCTTCAAAAAACAGATCCGGAAGGTGCATCGTGAACAGGGAATCCAGGTGTGATACAAATCGCTTTTCGCCTCCCATTGCCCTGATCATTCCTTCCGGATCCTGGGGAACAAATAAACTGAAGTTCCAGGCATTTCCTTCAATAAAACCCTGTCCGTGTGTAGAGAGCAGGTCAAACGCCTTACGGAATGTTCCATCGCTGAGCCGCGGACGCATATATCCAATGGATGCATCAAAGACATTCTTCCAGTTTTGCGATCGCTTCATAAATGTTTCATATACATCCATCCGGCCCAGTTTTTTAGCAGCCTGCGCCAGGCTCCAGTCGTCGAAGGCATATTCCATGGTTGTGGAAACCGAATTGGGCCGCACATCATCCGGCACATATCCCTTTTGCAGGTAGGCTTCCAGCCCGTCATAATAACCCACATTGGCGGTTTGGATACAGGCATCCAGCGCCTGGTTTGCATCAAACCCGGTAAGTCCTTTCACGATGGCATCGGCAATAACCGGTACACTATGATACCCGCTCATGCACCAGTTCTCATTGGCATAATGGCTCCACACGGGCAGCATCTTATGTACACTTTGCTGCTGATGCGCCAGCATACTGCGGATCATATCACTGTTCCGCCGGGGCTGCACCAGGCTAAAAAGCGGGTGCAGCGCCCGGTAAGTATCCCAAAGTGAAAACGTTGTATAGTTGGTAAATCCGGATGCTTTATGAACATTCTGATCCAGGCCTTTATACTCCCCGTTCCCATCCATATACACCGTCGGACTCAAAAAAGCATGGTACAATGCGGTATAAAAATTTACGAGCGATTCCCGGTCCTGCGCTTCTATCCTGATCCGGCCCAGTTCTTTATTCCACTGATCCTGCCCTTTCTTCCGGATCATTTCAAAATCCTGGCCCGAGGTTTCGGCCAATAGATTTTCAAGCGCATTACCGGTGCTCACCGGGGAAAGCGCAAAGCGGATACCGATCTGTTCACCGGCATTGGTTTTAAAATCAAAATGCGCACGGATCTGTTCCCCGGCCATTTCAGGAAAGTTCTTTGTTTGATCAAACCGTTTGTAAAATCCTTTGTAGGGGTAGTTTTTAAAATTGGTAAATCCATAGGAGCGAAAAGGCCTGGAGAACACCATTGCAAAATACACAGTACGCGTACGTGCCCAGCCATTCGTTTGTTTAAACCCGGTAATCAACGTATCATTTTCCACCCGCACAAAAGTCCATACATTCTTATCGGCATAATTGTAGATGCCATGCATCAGGTCGAGGATAATATGTGCGTCGTCTGATTGCGGAAAGGTATACCGGTGTACGCCTACCCGGGTGGTGGTGGTCAGCTCTGCAAGGATGTTGTTATCATCCAGCCTTACTTTGTAATAATTGGGCTCCGCCGTTTCGGTAGCATGCCGGAACCGGCTGCGATAGCCCGATCCCGGATCGGCGGCTGTTCCCGGGTTGAGCTGGAGCGCCCCGGTAGTGGGCATGATCAGGAAATCGCCGAGATCCGAATGACCGGTACCGCTGAAATGGGTATGACTGAATCCCACGATCGTGGGATCGTCGTACTGGTAGCCCGCACAGTACTTATACACCCCGGCATTATATGTTCCGTTGACATCGTAAGGAAGCGTATCTGTATCCGGGCTAAGCTGCACCGCGCCAAAAGGAACGGTGGCACCCGGAAAGGTATGCCCCATCTTCCGGGTGCCGATCAGCGGGTTTACATATTGGATCCACTGATCCTGGGCAACTCCGGCCTGTGCCAGCAAAATGACCAGCGAACAAAGGTAAAATCGATTTTTCATCTTCATAAAATTACGCCCTGTTGAGATCATTTGAAAACAAACGGGCCGGAACTCTTTTTATTTTTATGGCCCAGGGGAAGGAAGACATCTTCCGGGAGCAAGAGGGCAGATAGGTAAAAAACGGCCACTGCAGGAAACCCTGCTATATAAAAGCCCTCTTTTTAAGGGCATTTATTTTAGAAAACTTCAAAATTTTATCGTGCCGGTCTTCGTAAAAGAAGCGCCCGGTTCTTTTTTCTTACTTTGTGATTATATTGCAAGTTCCAAATGCCCCTGTTAAGTCCGGCGATATCATCTCTTGCCCGCATGCGTCAATGGCGCATCGATGGCTGGCGCAGTCACCCCCTGGATGCGCAACGGGAGGTATTGCAGAACCTGGTTACTTCTGCACAATACACGGAATTTGGAAGGAAATACAACTTTGGCAGCCTGTACAATATCCGCGACTTCAAAAAAGCCATCCCGATTCAGGAATACAATGATCTGAAGCCCTATATTGAACGCTGCATGAACGGTGAGCAGAACCTGCTCTGGAACTCCCCGATCGTATGGTTTGCGAAAAGCAGCGGCACCAGCGGCGACAAAAGCAAGTTTATCCCAATCAGCGAAGAAAGCCTGGTAGATTGTCATTATAAGGCAGCAAAGGACGTGTTAACAATGTACTACCAGTTTAAACCGGACAGCACCATGCTTACCGGCAAGGGGCTGGTACTTGGCGGAAGCCATAATATCAATGCGTTAAATGAAGATGCCCAGTTTGGCGACCTGAGTGCGGTGCTGTTACAGAACAGCCCTTTTTGGGGGCACTGGCTCCGGACGCCCGAGTTAAGCATTGCTTTAATGGACGATTGGGAAACCAAGCTCGAAAAAATAGCAGAACAGGCCCTTAATGAAAATGTAACCTCGGTAAGTGGTGTTCCTACCTGGACGCTCGTCTTATTTAAACGGGTCCTCGAAATTACCGGGAAATCATCTATTGCAGATGTATGGCCGGGGCTTGAGCTGTATATGCACGGAGGCGTTTCTTTTACGCCTTACCGCGATCAGTTTAAGAAGATCATCGGCAAAGACATTCATTACCTCGAAACCTATAATGCCAGTGAAGGTTTTTTTGCCGCTCAGCAGGTACCGGGTGAAGAGGGAATGCTGTTATTTACCGATCATGGTATTTTTATGGAATTTATGCCGGTAAGCGAGTATGGCAGCCCCCATCCCCAAACCATCGGGTTAAAGGATGTGGACCTGCATACCAACTACGCCCCTGTGATCAGTACCAACGGCGGGCTTTGGCGTTACCTGCTGGGCGATACGATCCGGTTCATATCAAAAAATCCCTTCAGGATCGTTGTGTCCGGGAGAGTGCGGCATTTTATCAACGCCTTTGGCGAAGAAGTGATCATTGATAATACGGATAAAGCAATACAGATCGCCAGCCAGCAAACCGGCGCCATCGTTAATGACTATACCGCTGCCCCTGTTTATTTTTCCGATGAAGGAAACGGAGGCCACGAGTGGCTGATCGAGTTTGAGAAGCCGCCCGAAAATTTAGACAGGTTCATACAGCACCTCGACGCTGCGCTCAAGTCCATCAACAGCGATTATGAGGCCAAGCGCCATAAAGATATTGCATTAAAGATGCCCGTGGTTCATCCTTTACCCAAAAGCTTTTTTATAGACTGGCTGCATTACAAAGGAAAGCTGGGAGGTCAGCACAAAGTACCGCGTTTAAGCAATGACCGTACGCTGCTCGAAGAGATCCTTTCTTTTTACAGAAGCAGGAAAGAACAACACCTGGTGTTTTAGCGTTTCTTTTTCCCTGTTGCGCTTTTTTTACAACTTCCCAATACCCGCCCTTTGCAGGGCCTATGCGTTTAATGATCTGCTGCCTGCGCAGGATGCTCACATTTCTGTAAATGCTGCCCTCGCTTATTTGCAGGAGGGTAGATAATTCTTTAAAAGTAATCCGGTTGTTGACAATAACAGGTTACCATCAACCCGGGAAAGCTCGCATACGCGTGAAGCTAACTTTAACGGGATTCAAAGAACCGGTTTAAGATTGAAGAAGCAAACCCGGTATATAAGGATCTGGTGTCACAGGCGCCACGTGTTGTGTTTATAGAACCGAAATCATAGAGCAACCGGCGTATTTTTAAAGCCGTTTTCAGGTTTAATTTTATTTCCTGTTCTTTGCCACCAGGTTATAGGAATCAGTTATCCATTCCTTTAACAACCGGGCCGGTACCGATCCATCTACTACAACAGTATTCCAGTGTTTTTTATTCATATGGTACCCGGGTAATACGGATGTATATTGCTCCCGCAACGTCTCCGCCTTTTCCGGATCACACTTTACGTTGAACTGCAGCGGGTCATTATCCAGGCCGGTGAGCAGGAATATTTTTCCGTTTACTTTAAACACCAGGGTTTCGGGTCCAAACGGAAACCCTTCCTCTACAAACGGATGCTGCAGGCAGTATTCCCGGAGATCTTCAATGTTCATACAGAACGCTATTTGTATTCAATATTTTGTTCACTGATCAATGGCTCTCCATTCATCCTCAGAAAGATCTGTGCAACAGTAACCACATCTTTCTGACAGTAGGTTACAATCCGTTCAACCTGCTGCTCTTTATAAAAAACATCCGCCACCATGCTTCCGTCAATATCATCTTTCGGAGTGGGCACCCCCAGTGCATGGGCCAGCAGGTTCAGCGTGGTATAACTTTTAAAATCTCCAAATTTCCAAAGCTCCATCGTATCCAGGTGGTTTACTTCCCAGGGCTTCTTTCCTGCTGTATTTAAAAGCAGGGGGATCGGAACTTCGTTGATCAGCATCCTCCTGCACAAATAGGGGAAGTCAAACTCTTTTCCATTATGTGCGCACAGGTATTTCTGTTCGTTTGCTGAAAATTTCTGCAACATTTCAGAAAAGGCCTGCAGCAACTGTCTTTCATCACTTCCGTAAAAGGACTTCATGATCATTTTTCGCTGACCGGCGCTCCCCTGAACAATCCCGCAGCTGATGCAAACAATCTTGCCAAACTCGGCATAGATCCCCGCACGTTCATAAATACTTTCCGGCGTTTCATCCTCTCTGTTACGCAAGAGGGACCCGGCTTTCCGTTCCCATAAATGTTTCCAGGCCTCCGGAACTTCGTTAAAAGAAGCATACTGCGGCACCGTTTCAATATCGAGGAAAAGAATGGAATGAATTGAATATTGGGAAAGCATATTTAAAGATATTTTTCGTCCTTATTCCGCTTCACGTCTGCAACATAATTCTTGATCTCCTGCTCCTGGTCTTTTCTGCAGATCAGCAGCACATCATCTGTATCCACCACGATGAAGTCTTCAAGCCCCTGCAGCACCACCAGTTTTCCTTCGGGTACATGTACCATGCAGTTATGCGTATCATATACCATTACATCCTGTCCTACAACGGCATTATCAAAATAGTCCTTACTCATATTTTCGTAAGCACTCTTCCAGGTTCCCAGGTCGCTCCAGGTAAATGAGGCCGGTATCACATAAACATTTGATGCTTTTTCCATGATCCCGAAGTCGATCGAGATATTGGAACACTGTGCATAGATATCTCCGATCACTTTTGCTTCTTCCGGGGTATTGAACTGGCCCTGGTAAGCGGCAAATACTTCGTGGATCTCCGGAAGATACTTTTCAAAAGCAGCAATGATGTTTTTTACCTTCCAGGTAAAAATGCCGGAATTCCATAAAAAATCCCCGCTTTTCACAAATACTTTGGCCAGCTCCAGATTCGGTTTTTCCGTAAACGTTTTCACTTTGAAAACACCCGGCGCTGCTTCAATGGGATCATGCTGTATATAGCCATAACCGGTATTGGGATTACGGGGCTTTATCCCCAGGGTTACCAGCGCATTCACGGATTCTACGAATTTCAATGCATTTTCAACCGTTTCATTAAACGCGATATCCTCCAGTATTAAATTATCCGAAGGAGCAGCGATCATAATGGCCTCCGGATCTTTTTTCTGGATCTTGAATGCGATATAGGCAATACAGGGCGCCGTATTTTTCCGGAAGGGTTCCGTTACGATATTTTCAGCGGGCAGATCCGGAAGCTGCTGTGCTACAATGTTCCGGTATTCTTCGGAAGTGACCACGAAAATATTTTCAGCCGGAACAATCTGGTTATACCGCACAAAAGTAGACTGGATCAGTGTTTTGCCCGTATTTAAAATATCTAAAAACTGTTTCGGATAGTCCGTCCGGCTTTTAGGCCAGAACCGGCTTCCGATGCCACCTGCCATTATTGCCACATAGCGGTTACTCATACCTTCTTTTTTAAATCAATCCTTCCTTTAACAGATCATGAATGTGAATAATTCCCAAATAATTCTTTCCTTCAACTACTGCCAGTTGGGTTATTGCATTTTTCCGCATAATATCAAGTGCTGAAACAGCCAGTTCACCCGCTTCTATCGTCTTTGGGCTCCGTGTCATAATATCGCGGGCCACCGTGCCCTCAATATCGGTATTCTTCTCCAGCATCCGCCGCAGATCCCCATCAGTAATAATTCCTTCAAGCTCTTTTTGTTCATTTACAACAGCCGTTACTCCCAGTCTTTTTTGTGTAATTTCAACAATGACCTCTTTTAACGATTGGTTTTCATAAACCAGGGGGCGGTCATTTCCCGGAAAAACATCTGCAACAGTCAGGTACAGCTTTTTTCCCAATGTTCCCCCCGGATGAAATTTTGCAAAATCATCATCCCTGAACCCTTTCAGGTCCATCAGGCAGGCGGCCAATGCATCGCCCATTACCATCTGGGCTGTGGTACTGGAAGTGGGCGCAAGATTATTAGGGCAGGCTTCCTGGCTCACCGTCGTATTTAAAATAAGATCGGCCTGCTGGGCCAGGTAAGAGTTTGTATTGCCCACTATCGCGATCAGCTTGTTCCCAAAATTTTTCACCAGGGGCACCAGCGCCTTTATCTCCGGGCTATACCCACTTTTACTGAGAATGATTACCACATCCGCTTCCTGTACCATTCCAAGATCACCATGCAATGCATCAGCTGCATGCATAAAAATAGAAGGCGTTCCGGTAGAGTTAAACGTAGCCACAATCTTTTGCGCCACCAGGGCACTTTTGCCAATTCCGCTAAATACCACACGTCCCGTGCCATTCTGAATGAGCAAAACCGCTTGTTTAAAATCATCATTCAACAACAGCTGTACTTCGCTAAGCGCATCGGCCTCTAGCTGGAATGTCTTTCTGGCGCGTTGTAAAATATTGTCACTCATTTATATATCAGCCTCGTTAAGAAAACACAAATGTATTATTTATATAGGCACAAAAAACTTTAACCATTAATATTTTAAAAGCAGGCCAACCTTAGCTAAATTCGCTACCCGAAAATTTTTTTTTTCTGAATATCCGGCGTATCTTTTAAGGATATTGAACGACAATTAAATCTTTATATTACAGAAATGGCAGTGAAAAGCGAAAAGAAGGCCACCAAAAAAAAGGAACCTGCGGTCAGCCGCTCAAAGAAGACAGAAACAAAGACAGATCTACATGGAGAATTACTGAAGAATTTTGGGTTTCAAAAATTCAAGGGAAAGCAGGAAGCCATCATCCAATCGCTTTTGTCAGGAAAAGATACTTTTGTTATTATGCCAACCGGTGGTGGTAAAAGCCTCTGTTACCAGCTACCTGCCGTTATCATGGACGGTGTTGCCATTATTGTTTCTCCGCTGATCGCTTTGATGAAAAACCAGGTAGACCTGGTGCGGGGTTATAACAGCAATGATGAGATCGCGCACTTTTTAAATTCTACATTAAATAAAAAGGAAATAAAGGAGGTTCATGACGATTTGTTATCCGGCAAAACAAAGCTGTTATACGTAGCGCCGGAAACACTTACCAAACAGGAGAACCTTGCTTTTTTCAGCGACCTGGATATTTCCTTTTTTGCGGTGGACGAAGCGCATTGTATCTCTGAATGGGGACACGATTTCCGGCCGGAATACCGCCGCCTCCGGGAAATGATGAACCAGATCAATCCCCATGCAGCCGTTATTGCACTAACAGCTACCGCTACTCCAAAAGTACAGAGCGATATCATTAAGAACCTGGTACTTAAAGATGCAAATATCTTTATATCTTCTTTTAACCGGGACAATCTCTACTATGAGATCGTACCCAAGGTGAATAAGAAGCAAACCAACGAAAGTATTGTCCGCTTTATCAAAAGCATGAAGAACAAAAGCGGTATTATCTATACCTTGAATCGTAAAACAACAGAAGAACTGGCTGATATCCTGATGGCCAATGGTATCAAGGCAGTGGCATATCATGCAGGTCTCGACAGTAAGCTGCGGGCAGAGCGGCAGGACCAGTTTTTGAATGAAGACGTGCAGGTGATTGTGGCCACTATTGCATTCGGAATGGGGATCGATAAACCGGATATCCGCTTTGTGATCCATTACAATATTTCCAAATCGATCGAGAACTACTACCAGGAAACAGGGCGCGCCGGCCGCGACGGGCTGGAAGGAAAATGCCTGCTCTACTATTCGCATAAAGATGTAAGCAAGCTGGAACATTTGATGCGCGACAAACCGCTTAGCGAACGCGAAGTAGGTGCCCAGCTGATCAACGAAACGGTGGCCTATGCCGAAAGCGGCGTTTGCCGCCGGAAAGTGATCCTGAGTTATTTCGGAGAACAATATGAGGTGGAAAACTGCGGGCAGTGCGACAACTGCAAGCATCCGAAGGAACGTATGGAAGCAAAGACCCAGGCCGTGCTGGTGTTGAAAACCATTAAAGAACTGGACGAACGTTTTGCAACAGATTATACTGTAAACATCCTTATTGGCAAACTAACACCCCAGGTCAAGATGTTCCGTCATGAGGGATTGTCTTCTTTTGGTATAGGAAAAGACCAGGATACATTGTTCTGGAACTCCCTGATACGCCAGATGCTGCTGGAAGGGTTGCTAAAAAAAGATATTGAGGAATATGGTGTAATCAAAATAACGCCGGCTGGAACAGCCTTTTTGAAGAAGCCCAAACCACTCTCTATCGTACTCAATAATAAATTTGAGGAAGCCTGGGACGATGACGAAGCCGCCGCCGCTGAAGACGGTGACGGGGCGGCTACCGACCAGCAGTTGTTTGAAATGCTGAAAGAACTGCGTCAGAAAGAAGCCAAACGAAAGAGCCTGCCGCCTTTTGTTATTTTTCTGGAGAACTCATTAATGGATATGGCCACCCTGTACCCAACCACCGTGGCTGAACTGGAAAAATGCCAGGGAGTGAGCAAGGGAAAAGCCATCCGGTATGGGAAACCTTTTGTAGAGCTGGTTGCCCGGTATGTAGAGGACAACAATATCCAGAAGCCGGACGACTTTGTCATGAAAAGTGTAGTGAATAAAAGCGGGAATAAGGTTTATATCATTCAGCAAACCGACAAAAAGATCCCCCTGGAAACCATTGCCAAAAACAAGGGCTGGCAAATGAACGAGCTCCTGGAGGAAATGGAAACCATTGCCGCCAGCGGCACCAAGCTGAACCTGGGCTATGCCATCGATGAAATGCTGGATGAGGAGGAACAGGACGAGATCATTGATTATTTCAAAAGCTGTGAAACCTCGTCCCTGCAGCTGGCGCAGGAAGAACTGGCCGAATTCGATTTCAACTGGGAACAGCTCAAGATCATGCGGATCAAATTTTTAAGCGAATACGGTATGTGATGATCCGGTTTAAAGCTTTTTAGAAGTTTTTCCACATATTTTTGACAATATACTGTATATACGCTATATTTGCACCCCGCTAAGGCGGAAAGGATGGTGCGGTAGCTCAGTCGGTAGAGCAAAGGACTGAAAATCCTTGTGTCGCCGGTTCGATCCCGGCCCACACCACAAAAGATCCCGGAGTAATTCGGGATCTTTGCTTTTATGCACTTTCCGGAAATCCGGAAAATAGCATTTCAAAAAGCAATCAGGTTATCCGGAAATCCAACGCTTGTGATACTTTAGTTTGCGAATATTGCTTCCAGTTTGCGAGACAATGATTTATTGTCTCTTTCCATCAAATTAATAGCGATAATTACGCCGTTTTCATCAATCAGGTAGTTCTGGGGAACAGCCCATACACCCATAGCATAAAGCAGAGGATGATCATATCCATCTCCAATACTCACATTGTACCAGTCGATGTTTGACGTTTTAATAGCCTCCTCCATTTTTTCCCTGGAGTCCAGCGCAACACCAAAAATTTCAAACCCTTTATCCTTGAAAGACGCATATACCGGTTTTAAAACCTTTTGCTCGAAAATACAGGGAGCGCACCAGCTTCCCCAAAAATCAATCAGCATATACCGGGTTGAGGGATTTTTTAACGCCCCATTTTTGCGGTGCTCATTTAGGAAACTTAAAAATTGGGGTGGAATTTTATCACCGGGCTTTAATCCATCTTTATGAGCAGCCAAAAATTCCGCCAGCAGCTCCCCAAAATGCGATGTTTTTATTTGAGTACTGAATGTGGCATACAGTGTTTTTACCTTAGTGAATGGTAACATCTGACGATACAGATATAACTCCACTACACTCTTATAGGATGCGGGGTATTGTTCAATGTAGGACAGCACGCGATGCATTTTAATCGTGTCGTTATATTTTTCAAATTCTTTATCCTTAAGAATATTCTTATACTGTATATAATCCTTATTTGTTCTGGTTTGCGTAACACGGGCATTGGGTAAATCCGATGCTATAGCATCCATTTTTATAAGCGTATCCTCAAGCCAAAAAATGCATCGTTTCTGCTTGTTTGAAAAATTAGTCAAATCATCCACAAATATTGCTGCTTCAACGGGCTGGTTAATACTTCCCTTGAAACTAAATTGACCATTTCGAACAATTGTGGAATCTATCTGCCGATCAAATGCCCTTGCTAAATAAACTTTACTGTTTTCCGGAAGTTCCTTTATATGGCCGTTCACAATGTAATTTTGACCTATTGAGTTTGTGCCATAAAAAGCCAGAAGGATGAAAAAGAACAGTATTTTTCTTACAACAGTCATATAGTTTATTATTTTGGTATTGTAGATAAACGATCACGTTTACATAAATATACCATTTATGCCCTCATTACCAACTTATACTAATGATACAGGCTCCTTTAGCAATTAGCATCTGCAGAATGCAGCTACTTCAGGTGAGCAATCCCTTTTAAGCCCCGCATGTTTCCAAACATTATAGCTCATATAGCCAGCGCAACAAACGTAAAGCCAAACAGTCTACCGGCGACCGTTCAAATAATGATACAATTGAGTACCCGCCAGCAGGAAGGCCCCTACCCCGTAAACCTCTGTGCTTTCCGCATTCACCTTGTCTGGTGCAGCACCAATCCGTTGTACGTAACCCAACATTCCCTCTGCATTCACTGAAGACACCATAACAGCCCAGGCGCGCTGTGCTGCCGGCCAGTAAGCAGCTTTATCCAGCAGGCCATGGTTCAATCCCCATAATATTGCATAGCAAAAGAAACCGGTGCCACTCATTTCCTTTACCGGGAAACTTTCCGGATCCAGGAGTGATGCATGCCAGCTGCCATCTGGTTGCTGAAGGGAAACCACCTTTGCAATCATGTCCTTATAAAGCTTCTCAAATCTTGCTTTGTCGGGATAATTTGCAGGCATATTCTCCAGCATACGTACCAGCCCTCCTAATACCCAACCGTTTCCCCGGGACCAAAATGTTTTTTGTCCGTTCTTTTCCTTTTTATTAAAATAATTCTCATCTCTGAAATAAAGTTGCTCAGAGGGGTCATAAAGAAAATCTGTAGTCTTCCACCAGAGCTTCGCTGCCATATCCAGGTACCGGCTGTCTTTTGTTGCACTGGTAAGATAAGCCAGGGATGGTGGTCCCATAAACAATGCATCGCACCAGGCCCATTCCCTCATGTGCACATTATTTTTCCAGTTCAGCGGCTCATCATGCGGCATTGCCAGGATGCTATCTGCCAGCAGCACAAAAGGCGCTATCATCTTTTTATCTCCATATTTCATTGAAAGCTGCGCATAAGTCTGGCCAACGCAGTAGTCATCTGCAAAAAACCGCCGGCGACCAGTGTTCCATCCCAGGTCATTTCCTATACGAACCAGTGCCTGCAGGTATTTCTTTCCTCCTTTGAGTGTACCTGCACTGTACAACCCGGTATAGCAGGCACCGTTTGTCCAGTCTGATTTGGAATATTTAAACCCCTTTGTTTCCCAGTTATTCAACTGCCAGTCGGCCACGCGATGCATGATCTTTAAAACTTCTTTGGGTTTTGGATCCGCTGCCGATGAACGGGTCGTCATTGTAAAAAAAGCTGCTGCTAAAAAAATAAACAGGGTCTTAAAGGAAGAAGTCGTCATACTGCATTTTTGTTATGTATTCAATAATCGTTATTAGACATGAAAGTAAGAAAAGTGCCGGAGAAATCAAGATAGAAACAACCTTGGTTTGGTTTTGCAAAACCAGTAACAACCCCATTGATACAGCTATAGCAATTGAAGTGCGGCAAAATCGACGAAATAATTCGTATATGTTTTTTCTTTCTAATCTGCCACCGGCACATCTATGTGGTGGCCTTCGTCACTTTTCTTATTCAATAAAAAGTTTAGCGCCAGGTAAATAAAATGCAGGTTCCGGTTACCGCCAGGCGCCAGCTCCCGCTGCCACATATAGCCGGTAGAGACCCCTACTGTATTTGTAAACTGGTAACCAAGGCCTGTAAAGAGGCGGTTTCGTTTCAACAGATCGGCCCTGGGTCCAAAAAACAGCTCCTCAAAACCATTGACGAAAAAGGTTTGCGCTTCAACTTTTTTCTTGTTAATAGGCAGGGTTGCGCTCAGGCGGTAGCGAAAACGCTGATCGGTTTTATTATCCGCTGTTTGCGGGTAATGAAAAAAGCGTTGTTCAGCACGGCCACGATGATCCAGTTTCAGTTTACCGATATTGTTGGTAAAGGTATATTGCAGCCACAACCGCAGCTCTCTTTGATAGAGGTCATGCTCCCTGAATGTAGTATACCTTCCAAAACCAATGAATGGCTGATTTCTGCTGTTAATACTATACCCGATCCCTCCTTTTGTTTCATAATAATCCAGGGGAGTAAATTTTTCTATGGATCGTGCCTGCAGCTCGGTATATGCCGTCCATTTGGGGTTAAACTTATAAGTAATTGACGTCATCAGGAAACCTGAAAGATGTTCTTTGTTTTCGGTTTGGGCAATTACTGTATAACTGGTCAGGAAAATAAATACAAGTACTATGGTGGTGCTGCGAAACATAATTTTATTGCTCATTGATTGTTTTAATATACCATAGGGTCTTTTGGAACTACCGGCCCATATATACCATAAGGATCTGGATATCGCTGGGTTTGATTCCTGAGATCCGGCTGGCCTGCCCCAGGGTCTGAGGACGGATCCTGTTTAATTTTTCCCGGGCCTCGTTTCCAAGGGAACTTAAACGGGAATAGTCGAACCCGGCGGGTATTGAAAGACTTTCCATTTCAGACATCCGGTTTACGAGCTCCCGCTCTTTTTCAATATAGGTTTCATACTTTGTAAGAATAGAAGCCTGCTCCAGTTCTTCCTTTGTATAGTTCTTTACCTGTTCTTTTAGAAAAGGAACAGCATTCACCAGGTTATCCAACTCAATATCCGGACGCAATAAGATCTTTTCTATCTTTTGTTTTTCCTGGATCGGCGATGAGTCATGTTCAGAAAGAAACCCGTTGATATCTTCAGGACGCAGGGCCAGGCTTTTTAATATCTCCCGTATATTGGCAATATTTTCATTTTTTTGCCTTATTTTATTCATTCTATCTTCAGATGCGAGTCCCAGGTTATAGCTGATAGGTGTTAACCGCGCATCCGCATTGTCCTGGCGCAGCAGGGTACGATACTCTGCACGGGATGTAAACATGCGGTAAGGCTCCTCCGTTCCCTTATTGATAAGATCATCGATCAGTACACCAATGTAAGCATCGCTTCTCCCGAGTGTGAACGGATCTTTTTCCCGTACTTTGAGGTGGGCATTGATTCCAGCCATAATCCCCTGACAAGCGGCCTCCTCATAACCTGTAGTTCCATTGATCTGACCGGCAAAATACAAATTATGTATTAATTTTGTTTCTAATGTGTTTTTAAGCTGAGTTGGAGGAAAGTAATCGTATTCGATAGCATAACCAGGTCGGAACAAACGGGCATTCTCAAAGCCGGGAACCATTTGCAAAGCAGCATATTGTACTTCCTCCGGCAAGGAAGTAGAAAAGCCATTTACATAGATCTCAACGGTATTCCATCCCTCTGGTTCCACAAAAAGCTGATGCCGCTCCTTGTCTGCAAAGCGGTTAATCTTATCTTCAATACTGGGGCAATACCGTGGTCCTACCCCATCAATTCTTCCGGCATACATGGGGCTTCGGTCAAAACCGGTTCTCAGCATATCATGAACTTTCTGATCGGTATAAGTGATCCAGCAGCAACGCTGCTTTTTAGGGTCGATCTTTGGTGTATCAGAAAACGAGAATCCCACAATTTCCTCATCTCCATCCTGGATCTCCATTTTTGAATAATCAAGACTTCTTCCATCAACCCTTGGCGGGGTACCTGTCTTCAACCGGTCACTTTCAAAACCAAGGCTTACCAGTTGTTCCGTAATACCGCTGGCTGCTTTTTCTGCAACCCTTCCTCCTCCAAACTGCTTTTCGCCAATATGGATAATTCCATTTAAGAAAGTACCATTGGTTAATACAACTGCTTTGCTATGAATTTCATGGCCAAGACCTGTGACCACACCAGCTGCTCTTCCATTTTTAACGAGCAATCCCTTCACCATATCCTGGTAAAAATCAAGATTGGGAGTCTGCTCCAGCATCTCCCGCCATTTAGCTGCAAACAACATCCTGTCGCTCTGGGCTCTTGGACTCCACATAGCCGGTCCTTTTGACCGGTTAAGCATGCGAAACTGGATCATAGACAGATCTGTAACGATACCCGAATACCCACCCAATGCATCGATTTCCCGCACAATCTGTCCTTTGGCAATCCCACCCATAGCAGGGTTACAGCTCATTTGTGCTATAGTCTGCATATTCATCGTCACCAACAGGGTTTTAGAGCCCATATTGGCAGCAGCGGCAGCAGCCTCACAGCCTGCATGTCCTGCACCCACTACAATTACATCATATTCTGGAAACATGGGTGCAAAATTACACCATTCCCTTGTTTTACTCTACTTCCCCGAATGATTCTGTAAAGAAACGCCTTACTAAATAAGCCCTATTCATTTTATTGTCCTTACTATCTGTTGTTCCACGTGAAACAACAGCCCTCTAAAAGCGCAAAATATTATCCCTTCATCTTTCCGCACCAGGGGATCCAAATCAGTTCATCCCAACCGAAAGCCAGGACTCCTATCAAATTGAGATCCGTTATATTCCGGATTTACAAGGAATGACGCCTATTTCTATCTGTAAAAAGATCCGAATCAGGGTCCGTTGTCTAAGCAATAATGAAACCAGCCGCCGCAAAAGAAACAGTCAGCAGGAATCCCCATATCCGGTTCTCCGGGAGATGCTAAAAAACAATGAGAAAAAAGCAGCGACTCCGGGGAAGTCCGCTCTCAGATTCGCCCGGAAATAAAACTAATAGCAATTAAATCAACCTCAATGTTCCACGTGGAACAGGCTAAAATTGCTTAGGCTCCCGGTTAAAAACCAGGCACCGGCCATGGTTGAAGGAAATTTTAGAACCAATTAAACGATAGTTATAGCTTCCGTAGATAAATTTTAATAACTGGCTTTCTAAATTATAAGATCTCTGATTGAAACAACACTGTATAAATACCAAATATCCCTTTACACAAGGTGTAGTCAGCAACTCAACATAAATGAAACAAAGTCATTCCCAAAGAAATCATCCTGTCGGAACCCGTCTATGTTCCACGTGGAACAAACATCCAGCAATCCGAATCACCCCCGGAGCACCCCTTTATGCAAAAGTTCAAAATAAATAATGCCAGGGCTATTTAAAAAAGTCTATTAACACCATACTAAGAGCAATTAAATGCCCGCTACTTCTAACAGAGAAATACTTTCAAGTCATAAGCGGAAATTTGGTCCTACATAAGTTTCCAGCATTCCTGAACAACCGATCAGACTTTCCCAACCCCATCATCCATACCCCGATCATCTATAAAACACCGGTAGTTGTCCCAAAAATAGCTCCCATTATAGGTACTTCGCCTGTTCCACGTGAAACAATATCACAATCCATACCTCAAAAGACACTGATCCTCCATATTCCGCATAACCGCTTGTTCCCGGGGTGTTTTATCATTATACCCACACAAATGAAGAGCTCCATGGAAAATAACTCTATGTAATTCCCGGTTAAAAGGCTCCTTTTGAACCAGGGCATTCGAACGCACAGTATCAACACTGATAAAAATATCAGCTACCATTGGCTCCGATGGTTTTTCGCGCACATCAAAGGTTATAATATCTGTATAATAGTCATGCTTCAGGTACTGCCGGTTGATTCCCAGTATTTTCTCGTCATCACAAAATATATAGTGCAACCTATCCAGCTCCTGTTTGTTTTCTTTAAACAGGATCGCCAGAAAATGTTTCAGCCTTTTCCGCTCTCTGAGTGTAACTTTTTTATGAAAAGAAAAAATAACCGGGGGTAGATGAATGGATGTCATATTTTCAAAATTCGTAAATAAAACACAACCTACAATAGTTAGATTTGCAACATGGAACAACAAAAAGAACTCTTATTGTCCGACCTAAAGCCCGGGCAACGTGCGCGCATTCAAAAGTTTACAACGGAAGAGATCTTTCTGAAACTGATGGAAATGGGTTGCCTGCCCGGTGAAGAGATAGAGATCATAAAAGTAGCACCTCTTAATGATCCCATTTCCATATCTGTTGCAGGTTATACCCTCAGTCTCCGGCTTGATGAAGCCCGGTTTATCGTTGTTGATACTATAATCTAACCCTATATGAAAATCGGACTTTTCTTTGGCTCCTTCAATCCCATTCATCATGCACATCTTATCATAGCCAATCATATCCTCAACCAGGAGCTGGTTAATAAAGTATGGCTTGTAGTATCCCCCCATAATCCGCTAAAGGAAACAGCATCTCTTCTTAACGAGAACCAGCGCCTGCATCTGACAAGACTCGCCATCGATAATGATACCCGTATGCAGGCCACAGATATAGAGTTCACCCTACCCCGCCCTTCATACACCGCCGTAACCCTGGCCCATCTAAGCGAAAAATATCCCCAGCATGACTTTTCATTGATCATGGGAGGCGACAGTTTTCAAAATATTGAGAAGTGGAAGAACTATAAATATATATTAGAAAATTTTAATATATTAATTTATAACAGACCCGGCTTTGAAACAGACACCCGTTTAAGTAATAGAATTACACTACTGGACGCTCCCCTGCTGGAACTATCAGCCACGCATATACGTCAGCTGATCAAAGCAAAAAAATCGATCCGGTATTTACTTCCGGAAGCTGTTATTGAAGAAATAGAAAAAGCCGGCTATTTTAGAAAATAACCCAGCAATAAACAAAAGCCAACCAATACCGGTGCCGGTATTTTTGTAAAGATCAATACAGCAGAAGTACCCAGCAAAACCCCCAGGTTTGCCAGGGCTATAGACTGAAAATTAAATATGGAAAGATCTTTCATAATATACACCGTAGACCCCATCATAATCCCCATTACCGCAGCATTGATACCCTCCAGCGACCGGTAGATCACTGAATATTTTTTTAGCATATTCCATATTGGAAAGAAGAATAACACCAGTAAAGCACTGGGCAAAAAGATACCTACCATGCCTATAATGGCACCCAGCACCTGTATAGAAGGACCCATATCCTTTAATGCCAGCCCACCCGTATAAGATGCAATCGAGAAAACCGGCCCCGGCATCGCCCGAACCATACCTATACCGGTAAGCATTTCCCCCTTATCAATCTTGATAGCGTTCGGATTCTTCTCCTTTACTTCATCCGGACGAACACTATACTGCTCATACATAATAGGCATCAGTACATTTCCGCCACCAAAAACCAGGCTACCCATCCGGTAGGTATTTTCAAAAAGGTTAACAGGCTTCCGGTATTGCCACTCATTCTTCCGCGCCAGCTCACTAAAAATACCGGCGAAAATAAAAATGATCGCAAAAAGCCAGATATTCCACCACTGGATCTTACCCGGTCTTACCGCAACCTGCGGTATCCGTTTCCTACTAAGATTCGTAACGACCCCCCCGGCAACGATCAATGCAGGAACAATAAAGGGTCTGCCAAAGAAGAAAAAAGTAACCAGGCCCGCTATAAAAGCGATAACCAAAGTAATCGTATTATTCACCGAATACGGAAAAGCCGAAACACAGGCATAAATTAAAAACCCGGCCGCCATAGGAACAATAAAGCGAAAAATATTCAGGCTCTCACCATTCAGATAATTCACCAAAAAAGAAAGTCCGCCCATAATGGCGCAGGCCGGCAGGATCCATACCAGCAAGGTCAGTATCGCCAACGGCACCCCACCTCTTTTAAACCCGATCAGCGTTAGCGTTTGTGTAGAGGAAGCACCCGGAAGCAACTGGCAAAATGCATTGTACTCCATCAACTCCTTCTCCGTTATATAAGGCGTTTGCTTCACAAAGGTCTTCATCATCATGGCCAGATGCGCCTGCGGACCGCCAAAAGCCGTTAAGCCATGCAGCAAAACTAATCTCAAAAAATGCAAATGCCTTAGCAACATCTCTAATGATTCAAAATATCCAGTCCTTTAATTTTCCTTATAAAACAGAAAAACCGGAACTACAACAAAATTTCCTCAAAAGTTACTACTTTCAACCACATACGCCATAAACCAAAAACCCCGCCCCATCTTTATCTTAAAAGATGCGTAGGACCTAAGCTTGCTGTTATCAAATATTCAATCCACCACAAACGCTGATCGTTTGCCCGGTTATATAAGATCCCATATCAGAAGCAAGAAATAAAGCGGTATTCGCGATATCTGCGGCACTTGCAAATTTGCCCAGGGGAATATCTGCAAGATATTTGGAAGACGCATCACCATCGTGCAGATAACTGGTCATGTCTGTTTCCACAAATCCCGGTGCAATAGCATTACAACGTATGTTACGGCTTCCCAGTTCCTTTGCCACGCTTTTTGTAAAACCAATAATACCTGCCTTGCTGGCTGCATAGCTTGCCTGTCCTGCATTTCCCATTACACCAATCACTGAACTCATATTAATGATGCTGCCGCTCTTTGCCTTCATCATGGGTCTGATCACCTGCTTTGTCATATAAAAAACACTATTCAGGTTTATCTGCAAAACAGACTCCCATTGTTCAGGAGTCATTCTCAGCAACAAATTATCTTTCGAAATTCCGGCGTTATTCACACAGATATCAATCGCTCCAAACTCTTTCAGTACTTCACCTACAAATGTTTCACAGGCTGCAAAATCACCGGCATTACTTTGCCAGGCTTTAATATGTACGCCCTTACTGGTCCATTTATTTACCAATGCATTTGCTTTTTCCGCACTACTATCACTTACATAAGAAAAAGCGATAGCAGCACCCTGCGCTGCAAAAGTTTCGACAATTGCTTCCCCTATCCCGCGCGCCGCACCGGTAACAATGGCAATTTTATTCTCCAGTAATTTCATAAAACAAATGGTTTATTAACAGCTTGCAAATAAAGTTAATTATTTTGTTACAATAAAGTTTAATAAAGAATCAGGCACAGCATTAACCCTTCGTAAAAAAGTAGATCACTCCTCTCTTATCATCACTGATAAAAAAAGAGTTCGTATCCCATTGAATAATATCACATGGGCGTCCATATCTTTTGTCTTCCGTTTTACCCTGAAGAAATCCTTTGATGATTTCCCTGTATCCGCCACCCGGAAGCAGCTGCACCACTGCATTTCCACGCTGCCGCCATACACTGGTACTTCCATGTAATGCCACCAGGAAAGACCTGTTCAGAAGCGGATCTTCAAAGTCACTTACATATTCAAAACCCAAAGGCGCTGCATGTGCCTTAAAGCTGTAGGGCGCCACCACAGGTTTTCTCACAAAACCCGGACGGCTGCTTTTTACAAACTGTGTATCGGCAACAATCGTCTTCCTATATTGATAATAATAAGGCCATCCGTAAAATCCATTTTCCACCACCGGGTGAAATAATTCCTCCGGTTTATCAGGTCCCCTGTTATCCCTCCCCATATGCGTTACCCAAAGCACGTCCTTTACCCACTTTATACCTACTGCATTCCGGATGCCTCTTGCAAAGATCCTTTTATTACCGCCATCAGGATCCATTTCCATCACCGTAGCCCGAACATCCTCCTTCTCGATGCAGGCATCGCAGCTGCTTCCCACACTCACATAAATCTTTCCTTTATTAAAAGCAATGCTCCGGGTAAGATGCCACCCCCCATATTTATAGCTCAAACCATAGTCCGGAAAAGTGCCAATCACCACAGGTGCTCCCGCGGCAATTGAATCGCCCGGGGTGTACCTGTAGTAACTCAGTTTACCCGTTTCTGCAATATAGAGATATACCTGACCGCCTGCCGTATAAAACGCTACCTGGTTAGGGTTATGCAGGTTCTCCAAAAAAGTAGTTACTTTTCCAAATGTTTTTCTCTGATGGTCCCAGTTTTCAAGGATCAGCACCCTTCCCTTATGATTGTCGCCCCTGTTATGCATATCCGTAACAAACAACCGTCCATCCGGGCTCTTACAAAAAAAGCGCGGGCGCTCCAGGCCCTGCGCAGCAACATTAATACGATACCCCCGAGGAACATTTAACTGAAACGGGGATCCCTTTTTTAATGTGATGGTTTGCTGATCCCATTGAAATTTCTCCTGTGAAAGGGAAACTAACGGTAAAATAAAAATACTACTGATTATCGCAAAACATTTCCACATGTTACAAACTTACAAGCCTGCAGCAGCACTGATCTCAAGCATCCTGTCTATCGGCTTCCTGGCAGCCAGCCTTAATGACTCATCCATAATAATATCCGGCAATCCATACTTCATACATAGATACAGCTTCTCCAGGGTGTTTCGTTTCATATGCGGACAATCATTGCAGGCACAGCTATTATCCGGCGGTGCCGGAATGAACAGCTTATCGGGGCTTGCCTTTTCCATCTGATGCAGGATACCTGTTTCTGTTGCTACAATATATTCCTTTGCATCATCCTGTTTGGTGTATTTCAATAAACCTGTGGTTGAACCAATATAATCAGCCAGTCTTAACAAGGGCTCCTCGCATTCCGGATGCGCAATCAGTTTGGCATTTGGATGCTGATGTTTCAGCCGGGTAATTTTCTCAAGACTGAATATTTCATGTACCATACAGGCACCATTCCACAACAACATATTCCTTCCCGTAACCTTGTTGATATAGGCGCCCAGGTTCTTATCGGGCGCAAAAATAATTTTCTGATCTTTCGGAAAGCTTTCCACAATGATCCGGGCATTACTGCTCGTAACGATCACATCACTCAGTGCCTTGATCCCCGCACTGCAGTTGATATAGCTCACCACCACATGATCCGGGTGCTGCTCTTTAAACTTTTGGAACAAGGGAGGAGGACAACTGTCACTTAACGAACAGCCCGCCTTAAAATCGGGGATCACTACTTTTTTTGTCGGATTCAGGATCTTGGCAGTTTCAGCCATAAAATGCACCCCTGCAAAAACGATCATATCGGCATCGGTTTTCTGCGCCTCCTGTGCCAGTCCCAGACTATCGCCGATGTAATCGGCAATGTCCTGGATGTCCGGTTCCTGGTAGTAATGTGCCAGGACAACAGCATTCTTCTCCCGCTTCAATTTTTCAATCTCAACAAACAGATCCAATTTCGGATCAACGGTCACATCCAGAAAACCGTTTTCTTCCAAGCCACTCTTTGCTGCTTCCAAAATACCTGAATTCATACTTGAAAAATTTTATCCCTGCAATGATACGACCAAGCTAAACAAAAAATCAAACTTTTTTCAAATCCTGTTTTTTCCTTTTAATAATATTTATATTAATTATTTATTTAAAATAAGCTATTATTATTACGGCTGTGGATTAGTGGATAACTCTGTTTTTCCCAATTTCCGTTTTTTCCCGCTTTTCGTTTACCCACATTAAATGTACAGATATCCACATAATGAAGGTACGGATCTTATGGCTTATGCGTGGTTATTAACAAAAATGTGAATTGATAGATGTTTACAAAAAACTAAAGACATATTAAATTTACACTATGTTAATATTGTTGGTATAAAATGACGGCTGTTAACCGAAAATAAAAAATGAGGACATCCTGTCCAATCTTTCAGCCAGTAATACATTTCACATACACGTTTCACGCAGGGTTATACACATTATCTTATGGTAATTAACAGGGTGTTGGGGACAAAAAGACGCTGTAAAAGAAAAAAAGCACGAGGTATTTTTTAAAAACGAATGTAAGTAAGTAATAAAATTTACTTTATCTTGCCCCATCTATAATTCTTAAAATGATGAATTTTTTTAAAAAATTTTTCGGCCTGACGGCCGGATTACTGTGCATGGGCCTGGCAAAAGCCGATGAAGGAATGTGGTTGCCCCAGCTGCTGGAAAACCTGAATGAGAAGCGGATGCAACAACTGGGTATGAAGATCAATGCAAAAGATATTTATGATATTAATAAAGGAAGTTTAAAGGATGCAATTGTAAGCTTTGGGGGCTTTTGCACGGGTGAGGTCGTTTCTGAAAAAGGGCTGGTACTTACGAACCATCATTGTGGGTTTGAGGCTGTTCAAAAACATTCCACACTTGACCGGAATTATATCCGGGATGGTTTTTGGGCGCGCAACCAGGCGGAGGAATTACCTAATGAAGGTCTTTTTGTGACTTTTATTGTACGGATCGATGATGTATCGGACCAGGTATTAAAAGGTGTACGCAGTGATATGAAGGAAAACGAGCGCCAGAGCATGGTTGACCGGAATACCAATATGCTTAAGAAAGCAACAAAGCTCAGCAAATTTGAAAATGCTTTTGTAAGTCCTTTTTTTGAGGGTAATAAATATTATCTTTTTATAACAGAGACATTTAAGGATGTACGTTTAGTAGGTGCTCCTCCTTCCAGTATCGGCAATTTCGGGCAGGACTCAGATAACTGGATGTGGCCCCGGCATACCGGCGATTTCAGTGTTTTCAGGATCTATGCGGGAAGGGATAATAGCCCGGCTGAATACGCACCGGATAATATTCCTTATGTGCCTAAGAAAGCCCTGTCAATTTCTCTCAGGGGAATGAAACAGGACGATTTTACCATGATCTTCGGTTTTCCCGGCCGTACATCTGAGTACCTTCCCAGTGAAGCAGTACGCCAGATCGTAGAAGTGAATGATCCGGCAAAAATTATGATCAGGGATAAGACCCTTGGCATTATGAAAAAATATATGCAGGCAGATGAGGAATTGAAAATAAAGTATGCTTCCAAATATGCCGGTATCGCCAACGCATGGAAGAAATGGCAGGGAGAAATACTGGGGCTCACCCGTACAAACGGAGTACAAAAGAAGCTGAACTATGAAGCTGATTTTCAAAAGCGGGTGGAATCCGGTAACCTGGAAAAGTACCGTACAGTTTTAGGAGAACTGAACAGGGTATATAAGGCAATAGAACCGTATGCGCTTACCCGTGATTATTATCTTGAAATTACCGGGAAAATTGAATTATTTGGTATCATCAACCGCCTGAGAGCTTTGAAGGATGCTACAAATAAGCCCGATTATGCCAAAGAGCGTGCTGCACAATTGGAAAAGCTGACGGCTCTGTATAAGAACCTGAGTATTGATGTGGATAAAGACATTTTTGCAGCATTACTGCCGGTTTATATGGAAAAACAGCAGGCGCAATATATAGCACCGGTTGCAAAACAGCAATTTGAACAGTATGGGAGGAACTATCAGCAATGGGCAGCGGCATTGTATGCAAACAGTATTTTTCTGGATCCTTCAAAGGTGCTGGAGGGGGTAAGATCTGATCCTTCGGTGCTTTATGAGTCATTTGAAAAAGACGCCGCGGCAAAATTGATCCTTGGAATGGCGGATCTGTATAATAATACAGTAACTCCGAAATTAAATGAGCTGCAGGCGGGGATCAACCGTTTGCAACGAAGATATATGCAGGCACAAACAGAGGTGTTTGCCGATAAAACTTTTTACCCCGATGCCAATAGCACACTCCGTGTGGGATTTGGCAAGGTTGATGGATATAACCCGGCAGATGGTGTCACATACAGCTATTATACCTATCTCGATGGAGTAATAGAAAAATACATTCCGGGAGATTATGAATTTGATGTTCCGGAAAGACTGCGCCGGCTGTACCGGGAAAAAGATTATGGGCGTTATGGTGTAAGGGACAGCCTGGGAAGCTACAGGATGCCTGTATGTTTCATTGCCTCGAATCATACTACGGGAGGCAATAGCGGCAGCCCCGCCCTGGATGCAAATGGTAACCTGACTGGCATCAATTTTGACCGGGTATGGGAAGGAACAATGAGCGACATCAGTTACGATGCCTCTATTTGCCGTAACATCATGGTAGATATCCGGTATGTGTTGTTCATAATAGAAAAGTATGCCGGAGCCGGTCACCTGATCCGGGAAATGAAGCTTGTGGATGCCGGAAAGTAAACCGGCATTATTTTGTATATTTAAGTATCTATTGATTCACTTAAAATTGATTCTTCATGGTAAATAACAAACACATTGCCACCTTTATATTGGGGGCGCTGGCTGGGCTGGCCGCCGGAAAATATACCAGTATGAGCGAAGAGGAAAAGGAGCAGATGATGAATAACCTGAAAGAGAAAGCGAATAAATTAAAAGAAGACGCTTCAAAATCTGCGGAACAGGCAAAGGACTATTTTTCGGAGCTGGCAACAAAAGGAATGGATTCATTAAAAGAACATTTTCCCGGTGCTGAAAAATGGATGAGCGATCTCTTTGGAAATAAGAGTGCCGATAGTCATACAGCGGCTTCAGATACCGGGAGCACAGAGGCATCCCCTTCTTAATTTATACAAAGAACATCCTCCCGTTAAAAGTGAGGGACAAAAGCGGGCTATAAAATACTATTAGGATTAGGCACCAGCTTCAGGATCTTATGCAGGTTCTGCTGGTAATTTTTGCGGTCCAGCTTGTAGAAATAGGCACCCTTCTTTGATCCGGTTTTGTCTTTGTCGCGTTGTTTCAGCAATAGTCCTGTGGAAAGCATTTTCCTGCTGAAGTTACCTTTATCAAAACTGGATTCGTACACATCTTCAAAAAGGCTTTGCAGGAGAGGAAGGGTAAACTTATCCGGAAGCAATTCAAAAAGGATGGCATGTGATGTTGCTTTATACTGCAGCCGTTTCTTTGCTGTTTTTACCATCTCTTCGTGATCAAATATCAGGTTTGGAAAGTCTTTTATAGAGAACCATTCGGCATGGTAGGCATCACTTATAAATTCTTTATATTTTTTAATATCGATCAGCGAAAAATATGCAATGGAAATGGTCCGCTCCTGGGAGTCTCTTCCCGGATCAGTAAAGGTATAAAACTGCTCCTGGTATACGTCTTTTAAACCGGTTAAGGAAGCAAGGATACGGCTGGCTGCCTGGTCGGCACTCTCGTTCTTTGCAACAAATCCTCCCATCAGGCTCCACCTTCCTTTTAGTGGAGTAAGCGCGCGCTTTACGAGCAGGATCTTTAGGTTTTGCCCATCGTAGCCAAAAACGATACAATCCACCGCAACAGTATAACGCGATTGATTACTATATTTTGCCGCCATAAATGTGCCGGGTTGGAATTTTCAAAATGACAATTAATGTTATGTAACGGCAAATGTAATGGTTCTGCAGATGAATTTAAGAGGGGATGAAGTATTTTATTTTTGAAGATCTGTCGCTTTTTAAAAGAAAATGCGAGACGCTGAGGCCTCGCATTGCTTTTGAAAAATTCAGAAAATAGTATATTAAGAATTCATGCTTGCCAGGAATTCTTCGTTGCTTTTTGTGCCTTTCATACGACGGAGCAATTCTGTCATTGCCTCTTCCGTCTTCATATCGGCCAGGTACACCCGCAATAGATTCATCCGCTGCAGAACATCTTTGTCCAGCAACAGGTCATCCCTTCTTGTAGAAGATGCGGTAAGATCAATGGCCGGGTAGATCCTTTTATTGGAAAGTCTTCTATCCAGCTGCAGTTCCATATTACCGGTTCCTTTGAACTCTTCAAAGATCACTTCATCCATTTTACTTCCGGTATCAATCAATGCGGTGGCCAGGATCGTTAAGGATCCGCCATTTTCTATTTTACGTGCGGCACCAAAGAACTGCTTTGGTTTTTGCATGGCATTTGCTTCAACACCACCACTCAACACCTTACCGGAGGCGGGCGATACCGTATTGTGTGCACGTGCCAGGCGGGTAATGGAATCCAGGAGGATCACTACATCATGGCCGCATTCTACAAGCCGTTTTGCTTTTTGCAAAGCAACGGTAGAAACCTTTACGTGCTTTTCTGCTGGTTCATCAAAGGTAGAGGCGATCACTTCTGCCCGTACGCTGCGCTCCATATCCGTAACCTCTTCCGGGCGTTCATCCACCAGTACCACCATTAAATAGCACTCCGGATGGTTTTCAGCAATAGCATTGGCCACTGCTTTTAGCAACATGGTCTTACCGGTTTTTGGCTGGGCCACGATCAACCCGCGCTGTCCCTTACCAATAGGAGTAAAGAGATCAATGATCCTTGTAGAGAGGTCCGAAGGACGGGTGAACAGATTGAGTTTTTCGTAGGGAAACAGCGGAGTCAGGTAATCGAACGGAACCCGGTCTCTTACTTCATCCGGTTTTTTACCATTGATCGTATCCACCTTCAGAAGAGCAAAATATTTTTCGCCTTCTTTGGGAGGACGTACGGCTCCATGAATGGTATCGCCGGTCTTTAAACCAAATAATTTTATCTGAGAAGGAGAAACATAAACATCATCCGGGCTGGAGAGATAGTTATAGTCAGAGGACCGCAGGAAACCATATCCATCCGGCATCATTTCCAGGACCCCTTCACTCAGCACCATCCCATCAAATTCTACATTGAAAGAAGGATTCGGATCTTTTTTTGAGGCATATACCTTGTTCTCTACAGGAAAATCATTGTCCTCTACAATTGCCGGTGCCGGTGCATCATATTTCTCTGTTGCCTTCAAAGCCTGTAGTATAAAGGCCTCCGTAGCTGCATCTGTTTTAAACACCGTTTCTTCTTCTGTTGCTTCTTCATTGTTACTGGTGGCAGGAGCTTCCTTTGCTGAAGGAGTTTCCTCTTTCTTTACCGGTGCTTTAGCTGCTTTCTTTTTAGGAGCTGCCTTTTTAGCTGCCACTTTTTTAGCTGGTGCTTTTGCTGTTTTTTCAGCAGGTTCTTCTTCCTTACCTTCTTCTTCAACAAAGGCTTCTTCCGTACCAATAGAAGTAGTAGCTTTTACAATGCGTTTTCTTTTGGGGCGTTCTTCGGCGGAAGCTTTGGACCCTGTTACAGCCTGACTGTCCAGGATTTTGTAAACCAGGTCCTGTTTGTTCAATTTTTTGGCATTAGGAATCTTTAACTGTTCGGCAATGTCTAACAGTTCAGGAACGAGCATATCGTTCAATTGTAAAATGTCATACATAAATGTGCGGGATTAATCAAAAGATTAAATCTTAAATATGGTAATAATTTGGTAAAGAATTCAAGTTTTTTGGATTGACAAATGATAATTGATATTATCATTCAGCAGAGATGATCATATGTTATAGGGTCATTTCTCCAACAAAATTAATGTCTTTTCAGTAAAATCAAAAATTTTTAATAATTATCTCCCCTTTTTGGGTAATTCTTAACGGGCTGTGCGGAAAATCCATCCGGCTCAGTTCCTGCATCCGGATTGCCACGGTTTTTGCCGGGTCCAGGTGCGGGGTCCGGTCATTTGCGGGTAACTGAATAGTTGAAATGATCCTTCCGCCGGCAAAGTCTCCATTTTTATTCAGCTGTATTTTGAGTATAGGAGCAACGCCCATGGGCCCTTTAAGGCTTATAGATCCATAGGTGGCATAGTTTCCAAGGCTATAAGCGATCAGCTTATTCCGGTACAGTTCAATACCCCGGGCAACATGGGGACCGCTTCCCAGAACCAGGTCTGCCCCGGCGTCTATACAGGCCCGCGCAAAAGCGTGAACATCTCCCCTGTCCTCCCCGTGAAAAAGCTCCTTACGCTTCAGTACATGATCCATGCCATCGCCTTCTGCGCCGCCATGGAAGTAGATGATCACCAGGTCAGTACTGTCTTTGATCCTGCTGATATGCTGCGTTACCTGCTGTGGGTTGCTTATGTGTAAGTGCCGCCAGCCAAAGCCAGCTGTTATGATACCATAGCGGATACCGTTTTTGTGAATGATCTGGTGTGCCTGGTGGTGCTTAACCCCGGCAAACCCGATCCCCGTTTTTTTCAGCAGGGACATGGTCTGGTTTAGCCCGGGGTTGCCAAAGTCGCCGGAATGGTTGTTGGCCAGGCTCAGAAAATCAAAGCCAGCGTCTTTAAAATATTTTTCAGTGCCCGGCGGCATCCGGAAGGCATAACAGTTCTTTGGATTGCTGCATTTTTTTTCGGGAACAGCGGCACCGGTGATCACTCCTTCCAGGTTGCCGATAAGGAAATCGCCGGATCTTAAGGAATCAGCCAGGGGTAGCAGGATATTCCTTTTGGGCATTCGTAAAGTATTGGGATAATCGGAGCCCAGCATCATATCACCTACGGCGGTAATGGTTACCAGCTCTTTTTTTGCGGGCAACTCCTTTTGAGCGGTAACAGGTGCAGCGGGCGTAGGCCGCGGATCATTGCACCCAATGATCAAAAGGTTAGCGGTAATAACAAAAAGCAGTCGCATCATTGATACAAAGATAGCGAGAATAGATTGCGTAATGCAAAGGCACCGGGGCAGCACATCTTAATGGATCTTTTAAGAATTGCCTTTTCTGCGGAAGCCCTTTATCGGAGCGCCAGGGGATCCGGCTCAGCAGCTGAACAACAATTCCGGCAAAAGAAATATATAGGATTAAAAAACGGCTTTTACATATACCAGTTTTTAGATAACTGAAATTTTCAGATATGCCTCTCCGGTGCACCCGGCCTCTAACTGCGGAGAAAACACATCTTGTGATTATCTTTGCCGCTCAAGAAATAGTAATATGTTTAACAAAAGGATCAAAATCAAAGAACTCCTGCAGCAGGAGCCGGCAGCACAGCAAGTAACCGTAATGGGATGGGTACGTACGTTCAGAAATAACCAGTTTATCGCGTTGAATGACGGATCTACCAATACCAATTTGCAGGTGGTGGCCACTTTGGGGATGTTCGAAGAATCCTTATTGAAACGGATCACTACATCGGCATCGCTGAAAATAACCGGTACAGTTGTTCCTTCTGTGGGAAAGGGTCAGAAGCTGGAGGTAAAGGCAGAAACAATAGAGATCCTGGGCGATTCCGATGCGGAAGCATATCCATTGCAACCCAAGAAACACTCCCTGGAATTTCTGAGAGAAAAGGCGCACCTGCGTTTCCGGACCAATACATTCGGGTCTGTTTTTCGTGTACGACATGCCCTGGCGTTTGCTGTACACAAATTTTTTAACGAGAAGGGTTTTGTGTATTTACATACCCCTATTATTACAGCCAGTGACGCTGAAGGCGCCGGTGAAATGTTCCGGGTAACCACGCTCCCGTTTGAAGATACACCCAGAAACGACGATGGATCGATCAATTTTAAAGAAGATTTCTTTGGAAAATCGACTAATTTAACCGTAAGCGGCCAATTAGAGGGGGAACTTGGGGCTACCGCATTTGGTGAGATCTATACCTTTGGACCCACATTCCGTGCGGAAAACAGCAATACCGCCCGGCACCTGGCTGAATTCTGGATGATCGAGCCGGAGATGGCCTTTTATGACCTGGAAGATAATGCCAATCTTGCTGAAGCATTTATTAAGTATATTATCCGGTATGTGCTGGAAAACAACCGTGAGGATCTTGATTTCCTGGCCCAGCGCCTGGCCGATGAAGAAAAGCAACTGCCCCAGGATAAGCGCAGTGAGATGGGACTGATCGAAAAGCTGGAGTTTGTATTGAACAACGATTTCCAGCGCCTGTCTTACACAGAGGCCATCGATATTCTGCGGGAGAGCAATTATAACAAGAAAAAGAAATTCCAGTATCCCGTTACCGGATGGGGTATGGATCTGCAAAGCGAACATGAGCGCTACCTGGTGGAAAAACATTTTAAAAAACCGGTCATCCTGATGAACTATCCCGCTTCTATTAAAGCGTTTTATATGCGCATTAATGAGGATGGGAAAACGGTGGCTGCTATGGACATCCTGGCTCCGGGCATTGGCGAGATCGTGGGTGGCTCTCAGCGGGAAGAACGGCTGGATGTGTTGCTGGAGAAAATGGAAAAGATGGGGATACCCGAGGAAGAACTTTGGTGGTACCTGGATACCCGGCGTTTCGGAACCGTTCCGCATGCAGGGTTTGGACTTGGGTTTGAGCGGATGATCCAGTTTGTGACCGGTATGAGCAATATCCGGGATGTGATCGCTTTTCCGCGGACACCCAAGAGTGCAGAGTTTTAATTATTTTATATCCGATATAAAAAAGGCAAGTTTATCTATAACTTGCCTTTTTTAATTTAATTACCTGGTTTTTGGGGAAGCCAGGGCATCGGTGGGATTTTTGCCGGAAGCCGGTAATAATTATTACGCAGCGAATCATTCCATCCTGCAGGATTCCTGTCAAAGCTTTTACTGCTGAAATAAACGCTGCCCTGGATCTTCGGATCCTTCCGCAATATCCGTATCTGTTCCGGGATCTGGGAAGGTTTTTTCCAGTTGGTATTGGTTTCATAATACCGGTAAATGCCATGCCCGATGTATACGTGACGTCCATAACTGTGTTTACCCCACCAGTCCACCAGCGTTTCATAAGGGATCAGGTGGTCGCCGATCTCCCGGTATAGTTGCGGGGTCACATAGTCGATCCATCCCATTTTCAGCCACAGCAGGATGTCGGCATACAGATCATCGTAGTTGGTCATTCCCGCTTTGGAATTGCTGCCCATCGGATCCTGTGATGCATTTCTCCAAACGGCAAAAGGACTGATGCCAAACTTGCACCAGGGTTTCAGGCCTTTTATGGCAATATTCAGATTCCGGATCATAGAATCCACATTGCTTCTCCTCCAATCTGCCTTGCTAAGGGTGGTTCCTGATTTTTTATAGGCATAGTCATCCGGAAATGGTTTGGAGCCTATGGGATAAGGGTAAAAGTAATCATCCATGTGGATGCCGTCGATATCGTAGCGGCGTACAATATCCCTTACCACGTCGATCACAAACTGCTGTACCTGCTTATTGGACGGATTAAAATAACGGGTGGTGCCGTAGGTAACAAACCAATCCGGCCGTTTGCGGATCATATTATCTGAAGCAACAGAGGACTTTCCGATCGTAAACTCTGCACGATAAGGATTCAGCCATGCATGGAACTCCATTCCGCGTTTATGTGTTTCCTGTATCATAAAGGCCAGGGGATCATAAAACGGCACCGGTGCTCTGCCTTGCACGCCGGTCAGCCACTGGCTCCAGGGCTCGTAGGGGGATGGGTAAAAAGCATCGCCGCTGGGCCGCACCTGGGCAATAATGGCGTTCATTCCATTGCGCTTATGGAGGTCCAGCTGCCGGATGAATTCAGCCTTTTGTTGTTCCACACTGGCATTCTGCGGAGGCCAGTCAATACCCAGTACCGTAGCGATCCACACACCACGGAATTCATATTGGGGTTGCTGGGCAATGCCGGTACCACCCAGGAAGAAAAGGCAAAGAGCAAAGAGGAAAAAACGGATCGATTTCATAGCCTGCAAATGTAGCCCAACAGGGTGTAATAAAAAACCGGGGTATCAGGGATGTAGTTTATCCAGCATGAGGCTGATGTTTTCCGCTTCCTCTGTAGTAACCTGGCTAAAAAACTCTGCAATACGGTCTTCGGTTTTGTCCAGCAGGGCCAGTTTTTCTAGTCCCTGGGGGGTAATAATGATATCCACCAGCCGGTTGTCAACACTGTTGGTACATTTGGTAACCAGGCTCTTCAATACCAGGCGGTCTACAATGCGACTGGTATCGCTCATTTTATCCATCATTCTTGTTCTTATCTGCAGTGTGGAGAGTGGATCAGGGTAGTTTCCTCTTAAGATCCTCAGGATATTGTATTGTTGTACGGTCAGGTCTTCCTTTTTAAATCCTGCCTTTAAAAAAGCCTGCAGGTTGCTGGCAGTATAGATCAGGTTTAATGCAAGCTTATGATAGCTACTCCTAAATTGTCGTTGGTTTATTTTTTCTTCAATGGACATAGATTCCATGTTTAGTTTGTTTCCTCCCGGGAGAGGCATTGTCGGGTTAAGCAGGTACAGCAATAGTTTCCTGCTTAACTTTACCATGGAAATTATAGAAAAAAAGGATACAAACAAGCACACGTAGCGCATTTTAAGGAAACTTTGCATTGTTCCTGTTTCCAGGCAGCAGCTGTATCCTGATCTTTTAAAATTATTGTTATGGAGTATCGTATTTTAGGGGGTACCGGCCTGTCGGTATCGGCGCTTGGTTTTGGTTGTATGTCGTTAGCCGGCAGCGCAAAAGAGGAAAGCGTGAGACTGATACAGGAAGCAATAGCCGGGGGCATTAATTTTTTTGATACAGCTGACCTGTATGAAAAGGGGGAGAACGAAAAACTGGTGGGACAGGCATTAAAGCCTAACCGTAAGAATGTTTTCCTGGCTACCAAGGCGGGCAATCAATGGCGGGCAGATGGCTCCGGCTGGGACTGGAACCCACGCCGCGACTATATTTTAGCCTGTGCAGAACAGAGCCTGAAACGGCTGGGCACCGACTATATTGATCTGTACCAGCTGCATGGAGGCACTATTGAAGACAATATCGACGAAACCATAGAGGCATTTGAGCTGCTGAAACAGCAGGGAAAGATCCGGCACTATGGTATCAGCAGCATCCGTCCCAATGTGATCCGGGAGTATGTAGACCGCTCTTCCATTGAATCCGTAATGCTGCAATACAGCCTGCTGGACCGGCGGCCGGAAGAAACGGTACTGCCCTTATTAAAAGAGTACAATAAAGGTGTTTTGGTGCGCGGGGCCCTGGCGCAGGGGTTGCTGATCAACAAACCGGCAAAAGAATATACAGGGCATACAACCGGGGAAGTTAAAGAAATACAGATGCTGATAAAAGAGCTGGCGGCAAACAACCATACGCCGGAACAACTGGCCTTACATTATGTATGGAGCAACCCGGCGGTAACTACGGTAGTGGCCGGTATCAGAACCGCGGAACAGCTGCAACAGCTCCTTGCCGCAATGGAAGGTTCAGATAAAGAACTTACAGATGCACTGCGGAAAAAGGTGCCTGCAACGTTTTATGAACAGCACCGGTAAGAGATGCTATATGTATGTATATCAGAAGTTTTGACCTAAAACTGACATAAGACCGCAGCGTTGGCCTGAAGGAATGGTTATTTTTGTTCAAAATGACGAATAACTGTCTTACAACCTAAATAAAGAGCAGCAGATAACTACTGTTATTGACAGGGATACCTTTAAGGCACTGTATAACCGCTATTGGGAGCAGGTATATGCTGTTTGTTACAATAACATCCGGGAAGCGGAAGTAGCAAAGGAAATGGTGCAGGATATTTTTAAATCACTTTGGGAGCGCAGGGCAGAACTGGTGATGAACAATGCCGAACATTACCTGATCCGTGCTGCAAAGTTTAAAACCTTTGAGTATTTCAGAAACAAGGCGATCCAGCAAAAGGTAGGTGAACGAACCATGCAGGTTTGTCCGTATGCATCCAACTGTACAGAAGAGCGGGTCTTATATAATGAGCTCTGTTCAAAAGTAAACCGGGCTGTGGATGATCTGCCCTGCCAGTGCCGGCGGGTATATAAAATGAGCCGTGAACACGGTATGCGGAATAAAGATATTGCCCGGGAGCTGATGATCTCTGAACGGGCGGTAGAGCTGCATATTTCAAAAGCGTTGAGCTCTTTAAGATTAAAACTGGCGGATCTGTAAAACAGGGTCAACCTGTTTTCAGGGAGAGCATATAATTTTACTACATTTGTTCTATAGTACAGCATACGGATGAAGGTCAACGCAGATTTGTTAAAACGGTATCATTTAAACACATGCACTCCTGAGGAAGAGCAGGCGGTGAATGAATGGCTGTTCAACAATGAAACAGATCCGCTGATCCTGCATAGCCAGGAACGTGCGCAATCTGCAAGGGACGATATGTGGAACGAGATCGCTTCCATTCTTCCGGAAGCGGATACAACGGAGCCCCCGGTACAACCCGCTCCAAAAAGAAGCGCAACGGTTTATGCCTTTTGGAGAGGAGCCGTAGCTGCTACACTGCTATTGGCCTTGTTGGGAGCTGCATACATGTATCTGCGCCCCGCTGCAGACCCGGAGCAGGGGCTTCAGGCTTTTCAAAACAATTCCGATTCCAGAGTAAGCCATATCAGCGCCCAAACCTATAACCTGGCTGTTGGCCCGGAAACCACCGCCCTTGTTGATGCCCAAAGCGGTGCTATTGATCTGAGCGGAAGTATTTTAATATCTCCTAAAAAAGATATGGAACTGCATTTTGAGGGCAGTACCCAAACCATAAGACTTAAAAAAGCGCAGACCTATATTATCCTCAACAGCAAATCCGGAAACCTGGGATTGATTGTGGTAAATGAAAAAAATCTTATTAATTTACCCCCCGGAATTCAGAAAAAAATTATTCATCAGTTTGGTATCTAAAAAAAAGCAGCAACACCTTCTGAGCTTCGGTATACAAAAAAGTTGGTGGAAGGTGATTGTCTGGATCGGTATGGGGTTTGGCGTAGCTGCTTGCCATCATGCGCCGGATAAAAAACAGCGGTCATTACCCTATAGCCTGCACCTGCTGGATAAAAATAACCAGGAGTATATCATTGGTGTGGATAACCTGGACAGCGGCATTATTTACCCGGAACAGGTCACCGAAATGCTGCCGGACTCTGTTTCCCGGAACATTATTATAAGGGACGGATATTATTACCACCTGCGGCGCCGGTCAAAAATATTTACCAGGTACCAATTGCAGAATGGGCAGCTGAAAGCAATAGCGGCCATACCCCTAAACGATTACGGAGAAGAAAATTACCTGTGGGTGGGTAAAGACAGCCTGTTGCTAAGCGGACTAAATACCGCGTCTGATGCCGGACGCTATTACCTGCTGAACACGCAAAAAATGACCGTGATCGCTTCCGGCGCTTTTGATATTACCCGGCCCGAGGGTATTTATAAGTCTGCCTCTATTGGTTTTGTAACAAAAAGAAAGGACCGCTTGCTGGTCGGTTACACGTTTCATCCGGCAATGGAGAACGGAACCTATACAACAAGCGATACTATGTATGTCGCTACATTAAAGTTTCCTTCCATGGAGCGGATCGCTGTTGAAAAAGAATGGCGGTCTACCTACCCCGGGGGCATCAACACCATTCAACGCAATGACTTTACAGACGAGCAGGGCAATTTTTATTTTATGACCTGCCCCGGCATTGCCATGGGCCACCACCCTACCGCACCAACGGCCATCCTGCGCATACCAGCCAACAGCATGGGAACCGACAAGAACTATTTCTTTAATCTTTCCGCATCTGTAATTCACAACCATGCTTACGGGCTTTGGTACCTGGGCAATGGAAGGGCGCTGGTTCGTGCGGAGCGAAAGGATCTGTTCACCGGGTTATCGGACCACTACAGTGTGCCGCATTTTGAGTTTTACCTGCTGGATATCGAAAAACAGCAGGTCATCAAAAAATTGCCGCTGCCGCTGGACAAAGGAACCCGGAAGGAATGCGTGCTGGTAAACGGCAACACGGCCTACATTGCTGTAAACAACCCGGACTCCGGAAATTACATCTGGAAATACGATATACAGAACGACCGGCTCTCCAAAGGGCTACAGCTTTCCGGCGTCACCGATTTTATCCTGCGCATAGATCGTTTGCAGCCCGGTACCCGGTAAGCCGTTTCGTACAGACTATTATACAGATCCCTTCCTGCTGGGCCAGCTTTTAGCCAGCCACGGTGAGAAATCGTTTTATAGATGTGGCGGCATAAAATGCCCCGGACGCCATAGAAATTCCGCTTAAAAGACCGTCTTCAGACCGGGAAAAAAAATTTTTCGGACCACCTTCGGTAAACCGTTTCTTATGCTACTACTCAATAAAGCGTAACAGCACAAGAATGATCCGGTTTAAACTATTTTTATTGACGGGCTTCCTGGGCGCCTTCTTTTGGGGCCGGGCACAGCATATGGCGCAGCTAACGGGTACGGTGACGGATGGTAACACCGTCATTCAGGGCGCGTCTGTAACTATAGAAAGCACAAAAAAAGGGACCAAAACAGACAAAAATGGCCGGTTTGATATAAAAAATGTTTCTCCGGGGCGCTACATTATTGAGATCTCTTCTGTCGGGTTTCAGCCGGTGAGTGAGGCTGTTACCCTGGAAGAAAACCAGATCTTGGAACTGCAGTTCACCCTCGGCGCCGGGGTAACAGATCTTGAGCGGGTGGTGATCAAAAGCAGAACAGCGGTAGCGGAATTGCGCGAATCGGGGTATGCGGTAAACGCCATCGACCTGAAAAGCCTGCAAAATACAACGGCCGACCTGAACCAGATCTTAAACCGCAGCGTGGGTGTAAAAGTAAGAGAGCAGGGTGGTCTGGGCTCCGATTTCAATTTTTCACTGAATGGGCTTTCCGGCCGCCAGGTCCGGTTTTTTATTGACGGCGTGCCCATGGAGTCTTTTGGTACTTCTATGGGCCTGAATAATATTCCGGTAAACCTGGCAGAGCGGATCGAGGTATACAAGGGTGTGGTGCCCGTGGCATTGGGCGCGGATGCTTTGGGAGGGGCGGTAAATATTATTACCAATCAGCAAACGCCGCGCTACCTGGACGCCAGCTTCAGCTACGGATCCTTTAATACCAGCAGGGCCGCCCTCTCCGGCCGGTACACCGATAAAAAAACCGGCCTTATCTTCAGTCTGAACGGGTACAACAATTATTCGGATAATAACTACCTCATGCGCAGCAATCCTAAATACGATGCGGCCATAAAGGTGGAAGAGCATGGCGAGCTGGTTGAAAAAGACGTACGCCGCTTTCACAGCGCCTACCGTTCTACCATGGGCCAGGCGGGTATTGGTTTGGCCAATAAAAGCTGGGCCGATAAAATTGAGCTGAATGTACTGTATTCTGATATGTACAGGGAAATACAGACCGGTGCTACGCAGAATAAAGTAATCGGGGAGGTTACCAATAACGAAACGTATTTTATGCCCTCCATAAAATACAAAAAGCAGCACTTTCTGATCAGGGGGCTTACTGCCACGTTATTTGCGGCTACTTCCATCCAGCGGTCTTACGTGCCGGATACGGCTAATTATGTGTACTCCTGGAGCGGAAGAGGACGGGCTGAACCCACAGCCGGAGAACTTTACGGGGTAAAGACCATTTATCATTATCGTAATACAGCAAGCCTGGCAAGAGCCAACTTTAGCTACGATATCAATGAAAACAACAGTATCAACGCAAATTACAATTACAGTCATTTTGGAAGAACCGCCACGGAAGATCTGGGCATTATAAAAACCAATTCCTTTGATCTGCCCAATACCATTGGTAAGCACGTAGCAGGGCTGGCCTATCAAAACAATGCATTGGACAAAAGACTGACCACTACCCTGTTTGGAAAGTTTTATAACTACAATGCTTTTGTGCGCGAGGCGGTGTTTTCACAAAATCAAACCTATATTAAAAAAGATGCTGAAATATCAAACAGCTATTATGGGTATGGTATCGCATCGCGGTTCCGGCTGAGTGATGCCGCCGGCATTAAATTTTCTTTTGAAAATGCCTACCGCTTACAGGAAGGAGAAGAGCTGTTTGGCAATGGGCTGGATATCACATCCAACATCTACCTGAAGCCGGAGAACAGCAACAATATCAATATTGGAGGGTATTATCATTTACCGGTAAATGATAAACACCGGATCGATGTGGAAGGCTCCTGGTTTTACAGGAACGCCAAAGACTTTATCTACTTTATGCCCAGTGGCGGCGTATATTCTGTCTATGATAATTTATCGGGAGCGCGTATAAGCGGAGCAGAAATGGAATTGCGGTATGGGTATAGCAGCCTGCTCAACTTTATGGTCAATGCCACCTATCAAAATGCCGTTAGCCGTCAAAAATATGAACCCGGTACGCAAATAGCAGATATGACCTATGGAGACCGTATTCCCAATCAGCCCTGGTTTTACGCTAATGCCGGGCTCTCCATGGGGTACAATGATGTATTTACCAGCAAAACGCGCCTCCAGCTAACGCTGTCCAGTCAGTTTGTAAACTGGTTTTATCTGAACTGGGAAAGCCGGGGCAGTGTGGAATCAAAAAATAAGATACCTACCCAGCTGGTACATAACGCCGCGCTTTCCTATGCGCTGGATGATGGCCGGTACAATGTGGCAGTAGAGGCCAACAATTTTACCAACGCGCTGGCCTATGACAATTTCCGGCTGCAAAAGCCGGGACGAGCCGTATTTATAAAATTCAGATACTTCATAAAATAAAAATTCAAAACATGTTAAACGCAATAAAAAAACAACGCGTATTATTGATGGCAGCGGCACTGCTGGGATTGGTTTCCTGCTCCAAAGACGATGCTCCCCAGCCGGAACCAGAGGCCGAAAAAAATTATGGCGTAGTGGTAAGTGCGGGTACGCCGGCGGCAACCTATATCCTCAATACTTCTGACCTGAACCAGGGGGCCTTAACCACCGCAAATAACGGGGCGGAAACCAACATCGGCATTATTACGCAGCGGGGAACATTCTTCTACGGCATCAATGATGCAGGCAACCTGGTAAAATTTACCTCCAGCAATAAAGTAAACACGATTGTAAAAGAGGTTCCGTTTAAGCAGATCTCCTGGGCCAGCTACGCCAGCTTTTTTGCGTGGAAAGATGATAAAACGCTGGTTTTATTCAGCATGAATGATGGGTTGCGATTCGATTTTGTTTCTGTGAATGTAGAAACAATGGCGGTTGGTGAGCGCAAGAGCATTAACATCCCCGCCCCGGCAGCAGATCATTATTATTGGGGTAACAGTGTTGCATTTGCCGGTGATAAATTATACCTGTCCTTTAATTTAACCAATGCAACAACAAGTTTGCCCGTGGGTAAAACCTACCTGGCTACGATGAATTTCCCCGATGCGGATAATGTAACACTTACGGAAGACACCCGGTTTAACCAACCTGCGCACTATAACCTCAGTGGTCCGGCTACCTTTGTCGATAATGGCTATGTATATTTTCTGAACTCCCCGTTAATCTGGATCGCCGGCGAAACCGGGGGCTCTTTTTCCATTTACCGTGTAAAAACCGGTGAAACAGCAATTGATAAAACCTATGAGTTTGAACTTACAGACAGAACAAAGGAAGAAGCTTCAAATATGTTTTACCTGGGCAATGGAAAAGCCATTATCAAGATCTTTGATAAAACGCAGATCGCAACCTGGCAGGACTACAGCGGCAAGTATATTGCCAGCTATTATGTGGTAGATGTGGTAAACAAAACAAAGACCAAATTAAATATCCCCGCGGCCATTCCCTCGCCCTATGCGTTTGATATCTTAACCGATGGAAATACCGCGCAAATTGCCGCACTAACACAGGAGGGCTATTTTATATACGTGTACAATGCCGCAACAGGAGTTATTACAAAGGGAGCCAAACTGGAAGGAGCCAGTACGGTAAGCAGACTGGCAAAATATAACTGATCCATCTTATGCTGAAAAAACAACTGAAAAAGATCAATGCCTGGTTGCATTTGTGGTTAGGGCTCTCCTCGGGGATCGTGGTAGTAATCTTGGGCATTACCGGTTGTATTTTAGTGTTTGAGCAGGAAATCAAAAGTATTACCTCCTCCTGGCTGCATGTGGAAAAGCCCGCCAGTGGGGATTATCTGCCACCATCAGTCCTATACCAGGCTGTAAAAAAAGCATTGCCCGGAAAGGAAATTCATTCCGTATGGTATCATGGGGCGGAGCGTACCGCGCATTTCAGCCTGGACTCCGATTCGATGGTATATGTAAATCCCTATACTGCGGCCATTATGGCCATGGTAGATCATGAAGATTTCTTTCATTTTATTGATGAGGGACATCGGCATCTTTGGTTGCCCGATCATATCGGAAAGCCCATTATCGGTTGGGCAACCTTTATTTTCTTTTTGCTGCTGATCACCGGCCTTATTCTTTGGTGGCCCAAAAATTTAAAAAGGGCCAACATGAACAAGAGCTTTAAAATAAAATGGAGTGCCCGGTGGAAGCGGGTAAACTACGACCTGCACAATGTGTTGGGGTTTTATACGCTATTGCTCGCTCTGTTGATGGCTATTACCGGGTTGATCATGAGTTTTTCCTGGTTTAATAAAGGCGTGTACTGGCTTACCGGAGGCAATACACAACCGGTACAGCAGCGCCCGAGAGAAGAGGTACTGGAGGCCTCAAAAACGCCCATGCTGGAAAATGTGGATAAAGTATGGCGTATGGTGCAGGATGATATTGCCCTGTATCACAGGAATGAAATTATTGTTTCGTTCCCCGAAGACGAAACAAAACCTATTTATGCCTGTACGGATATGATCAACGGGCACTGGCGTGATCTTTATTTTAAACAGACCGACCGTACATTTACAAACAGCACACGCCCTGCATTAAAGGATCTTTCCTTTGCAGATAAAGTGCGAAAGATGAATTACACATTGCATGTAGGTGCTTTTGCAGGAATGTTCAGTAAAAGCATCTATTTCCTGGCCAGCTTAATATGCGCCAGTTTGCCCATTACCGGGTTTTACATCTGGTGGGGGAAACGAAAAAAATCAAAAAGGAAAACAAGATCCGTTCCGGCCTCTTAGGGCGGATATCCATAAAGCATCCGGTTATGATAACGATTTATAAGTGGTTAGTGGCAGCCAATGCCATTAAGGGAGCCGTTTTTTGTGCTGTTTTCAGTATGGGGATCTGGTGCGGCTGCGTCAAAGCCCAGGTACAGGGCCTTGTACAATCTGAATCGGGAGATCCCGTGCCTTATGCATCCATAAATGTGATGCAGAAGGATGGAACGGGGATCATGGAGTTAATGGCAGACTCGGTTGGTATATTTATTCTTGCTGCGCTTGCGGATGGCTCCTATCAATTAACCGTATCCGGTTCTGGTTACAACAAAAAGCAGATCCCGGCCTTCAATGTAAGCAGAAATACACTTACAACGTCTCCGCTGGTTGTAAAGCTGGAAGCGAACCATCAGCTGGAAGGTGTTGTGGTACGCAGTAAGAGGAGGATCGTTGAGCAGGGCATTGATAAAATGACATTGAATGTGGAGAACAGCATTCTATCAGCAGGAAATACCGCGCTGGAACTGCTGGAGCGTGCGCCCGGGGTAAAAGTAGATGCAGAAGGTAAAATATCGCTTAAGGGGAAACCCGGGGTATCTGTTATGCTCAATGGAAAACGTACGTATCTCTCTGCATCGGAGCTGGCCATTTTATTAAAGGCAACCAGCGCTTCATCGGTTTCTAAAATTGAGATCATTTCTAATCCTTCTGCCAGATACGATGCAGCTGGTAATGCTGGCATCATTAACATCGTAATGAAAAAAAACGTGCAGAAAGGCCTGAACGGAACGGTTACAGCAGATGCCGGAGCCGGCCGTAAAGCCCGTTATGGTGCGGGGCTCAACCTGAATTACCGGACGGAAAAATTCAATATCTACGGTAACTATAATTATGCCTTCAGGGGAGAAACCGAGTACCTCGATTTTGTAAGGTATTTTTATGAGAACGGCCGTGCGGGCCGTACTTCTGTACAGCGTACAGAAACAGATGAGCCGCTTCACACGCAGCAGTTCAGCGCGGGGATTGATTTTGCACCGGACAGTATGAACAGTATTGGGGTGCTGGTAAACGGCAATGTGGGTGATTACCGGCATCACAGTCAAACCACCAATTTGCTCACAGCTGCGGAGGGATTGCTCAGCAATGCCTTTACACAGAATAAAGACCGGCAATACTGGTCCAGCCTTATTTATAACCTCAACTATGCGCGGCGGTTTGCCAAAAAAGGAAGGGAATTAACGTTGGACCTGGACGTTGTGCCCAACCGCTTCCGCTCCGATCTGACGCTGGACACGTATACGCAGCCCAATACCGATTACCCAAGCGGCAGCCTGGAGCAGCGGAGAGGGAATATTCCTTCCCAAACAGACGTGTATGTGGCAAAAGGAGATTATACGGACCGCATCAACGAAAAAGTAAAATGGGAGCTAGGTGTAAAAAGCTCTTTTACACAGGCCGACAACAATTTGAAGTATGAGAACCGGATCGCGGACGAGTGGCAGCAGGATGCCACGGCCAGTAATCATTTTAAATACGAGGAGCAGATTCATGCGGGGTATCTTAACGGGATTTTTGAGCGGGGAAAAACCAGTTTGCAGGCCGGCATCCGGGGGGAGCTGACAAAGACCACCGGCAACCAGCTTACCACAGGACAGGTCTTCAACAGGGATTATTTCCAGCTCTTTCCCAGCCTGGCATTGAGCCAAAAGATCAATGAAACACACCAGCTGCAAGCCGCCTATAGCCGGAGGATCGAGCGCCCCAATTACGGGTTGCTGAATCCCTTCCGGCTGTTCCGGGATCCTTCCCTGTATTACGAGGGCAATCCCTATTTAAAACCGGAGCTTACACAGCATATTACATTGAGTCATGTGCTGAAGAACCGGTACACAACGGCACTTAACTACAGTAAGACCACTGATGTCATCACCTGGGTAACGGGTCAGCAGGACGCCACTAATACCACGTATGAGCATCCCCTCAACCTGCAGGCGCTGGTCAATTATGGCATCAGTGTTACTGCACAGCTCAATTATACCTCCTGGTGGTCTGCCACCCATTTTGCAAACCTGTTCCGCAACGAATACCAGTTGCCGGATTCCAGGAACAGCATGACCAGCTTCAGTACTACGATGCAGCACACCTTTATGCTAGGCCGGGGGTTTAGTGCGGAGTGTAATGGCGCTTATTACTCAAAGGCGGTATATGGTATTCTAACAGAGAAGGCCTATTACGTACTGTCGGCCGCCTTTCAAAAAACCGTACTCAAAGAAAAAGGGAGTCTGAAGCTGGCGGTGAACGATCTTTTTCAATCACAGCAATTCCGCAATGAGACGCGTTATCAGAATATCAACATGAGCAGTAAGATCTGGCTGGACAGTCGTGGGGCCATTCTTTCCTTTACGTATCGTTTTGGCGGGCAGCAGACGGGCGCCGGGCGCAAAACCGGCAGTGAGGACATTCAAAGCCGTATCCGGTAATGCTGAAACAGTGAGCGTCAGCAGATAAAGGAGCGGTATAAAATAAAAAAAGGGGCAAAAAACTTTGATAAAACCAAAAAGGCCCTTATTTTTGCAACCCTTAATAGTACCATGCTGTTAGGAATATATTCCTCCTTAGCTCAGTTGGTTAGAGCATCTGACTGTTAATCAGAGGGTCGCTGGTTCAAGTCCAGCAGGGGGAGCGATGATAATCAAGCAGTTACGTTAACGTAACTGCTTTTTTAATTTAACGCTTGCAAACAATTTGCAAACATCAACCAAATAACGGCTTCCGAAGTTTCCACAAGATGTGGATATAAAGATTTTTATAAAGCTTTATAAAAATCTAAAATTGCATACCGAAATGACGAATTAAGTTCGTTGCGTCATGGCAAACGGCCTTGTTACGGTGGTCATGAATTGTAGGTCGCCTCGGTGTTGCAGAGACTTCTTAGGTGCAAAAACTATTCCCCGTGCGGAAAATTAGGTGTTGCAATGTATGAAGCGGGCTGCAAAAACGAAGTGAATTAAAAATTTTCTAATAGCACGCACGGGTGCGCAATTTTAATTCACAGTATGACACCGACATTGTCATTTGATGCCTTGCCGTCAATTTTGGCAGACATCAACCAAAAAATCAATTTTATTCTTTCCAAAGAGCCAGTTGACACGTCACAGCAGGAATCTCCGATAAACATTCAACGTGCTGCCGAGATACTCGGTCTTGCTAAGCAAACCATTTACCAGAAAACTGAAATACCCCGATATAAAAAAGGTGGCAAGCTTTTCTTTTTTGAAAGTGAACTATTAGCGTGGGTGCGATCTTCACGGGCAAAAAACTCCTTTGAAATTCAGACAGTGGTCGATTCCGCTATTGCGTCACACAAAAAATAAAACGGCATGAGTATATGCATCAATGCCGTTAATTCCTTTGGAGAAGGACACGGCATGTCTGTTCCAAAATTGCAGCTTCAAATTTTTGGTATGTGCTTTCGACCCTATCGACAATTGATAGGTCTCTTTGGGGACAAGCACGTTTTTTAGACCAGCATCTCTAAAAAAATGCTCGACAACATTAATTTGATGCTGGCGGAACCCCCACCCCTTTCAGTTTTGCGGGCTGACGGGCGAGTGGTTGAAGATCGGGGGATACTTTGGGTACCCCATTATGCGCGAGGAACATTAACTCGATACGAAACATCGTTGAATAACTTGAAATTATTCGCTTATCCCGAAAGAATGGTTTTGAAAAACTCGCTTCACAAGTACGCACACCGTGGCGGCAACTCCGATGATTTTTATTGTAGCGAAATACCGACCGTGATTCAAAACATTTCAGAGGTGACGCAGGTCGATTGGTCAAGAGCGGAAGTAAAGGCGCTCGAAATCGGTGTAAATGTTGAATGTGACCCTGTAAAAGCAGTATCGGTTTTGAAAAGCTATAAAGCAAAACCATTTCAGCCAATGACCTATAAGGGAAAAGCCTACGGATCGCGATGCGATTTTCAAAGGTATTCACTTAAGGGCTACAACAAAAGTTTTGTTGCCCAAAAAGTTGATGGCCTTGCTATTTCAAAGCCTCTATTTCGCTGGGAAAGCCAAATTCATTCAATGCAATTTTTTGCGCGGTCACTACCGTTACCGATTAAGGTTTCAGATTTATTTAAACTGCAAAATTTAAAAATCATGGCACAATCTTCAGTCGAGCAATTGAAAAATTCGATAAAGCTGGAAGGCGTGAATCTTAGTGGATTGACCGCAGAGGAAAAAAAGGTATTGGGCGTTATGATGAATGATGATTTGCGGGAAAACTTCAGACTTAATCATCGTGAAGCATTTAAGAAATACCGTCCGATTTTTAAACGAATAATGGAAGCCCAAAAAAACAATTTTGTTTCTGATTTGGAGACTTCTATTAAGCAAAAATTTATGGAATTATTGACAAACTGAAAAGTCGAAAATACGGCTTGTAATAATAGCCGTAAAAGGGGGTATCAGCATACCCTATCAATAAAATAATTATTTATGGAGCAGCGGAAAAATACACGCATTACGAACGAACAGTTTAGGCAACGCTTATTTGATTTGCTCAATGCTGGCGACAAGGCAGCACATAAAAAAACCAACTTTTGGCGGCTTTTGAAAACCGATTTTAGAATAGACAAATCGCGAAGCCTTAATTTACACGATCAATTTTATAAAGAATGGGCATCCCTCCAACAGTCTGCGATCGAAAAAACGACAATCGCCGTAGCTTCAGAGAAGACATATGATGCATTGATAAGCCGGGATGGAAAAATTGATTGGTATGCTTCAGAAATCCGAAAAATGGAGGCACAACTTCGGGGTGACCAAGCGTTTACTTTTATCATTCACACAAAGACTTTCAACAGCCATAGCCCCGAGGGAAAGTTTCAGGTACCAATACAGATTCAGAACGAATTGAGAAGGATGTTAAAAGACTATATTTCTGAACTTTCAAAACTAAGCGGCGAATATGTAACGAAGATCGCAGAATCCAACCCCGACGGTGAAGAAAAGTTTAAATTTGATCCCGATGCAATTCCAATCGACGTACTGCTTGAATTGATGAAACACTTGAAACCACAAAACTCTTAAACAGAAATAACGAGGAAATAGAAACTATTTCTTTTGACTTAAAGCCGCCCCTACAGGGTGGCTTTTCATTTCTTTAGCTTATTTTTGGCCAATAAAATATTAAGCGTTAGCTGATATTGGGTAAAAGAAACTGGTAATTTTTAGCACCCCAAAGTGTCATAGCTAAACGCTCACGCTCTGCGTGGGCTTTAGTCTTTTGGGGTGCAGGCATACCAGTGCCTTTTTACCATTGGCTATATGTCCCACGCTTTTTTAATTTTCAACTAAATGCTTTTGGGACTGGAGCAACCAAAATTTTTAAAATGAAAAATTCGCTATTACTGTTCAGCTTAGTTATCACGCTGTTTCTCTCATGTAGCAAAAACGAAAACCTTGGACCATCTGAAAAAGAACGTAACACGATGGAACTTCAATCGTCTGCTTTTATTTCTAACAAATACAGTTATACGGACCCGGGTCTTACTTTCAATGGGGTTGTGATCGTTCCCGCAAGTCAAAAGGAGCGTCATACAGCTATCGTATTTAACAATGATGGGAAGACTTACAAAACTTATTTTTCTTCAAGCGGCGCTGTTGGCTTTCCATACGATGAAGATGCAATTTCGTTGCCGTACTCAATCGATTTCCCAAAATTGTTTATTAAGGGGCAGACCGTAAATGTCTACCGAAATAACAGCGGAATTCTGGAATTTAGTTTGGAGAATTTAACCTTTACCGCAAGACCAAAATAAAAAAATCATGAGATACTTCTTTATATTTTTAGCCCTTATATCAAACCAAGTGTTTGCACAAAAGATATATGTCGATTGTGAAGATCAAAAGCCAAAAGGTTCAATTGAAAAGAAAATAGGTGAACTAAATTTTATTGTTGTCCAAGATTCAACAAAGGCAGACATTAAAGCACGATTTGTTTATCAAAAAGCAAAAACTGCTATGTCATTCAAGGTAAAGCCAAACATTTACGCCAAGATACTTTTCTATTCAAAAGATGATCAGTTTCTTTCAGCAACCGAAGAAGTAGGTGGTTTGACAGCGGCGTGGTCCGGTTATAATCCCCGTGTAGATGCCGCATGGAAAATACTTTCCCGCGATTTTGAAAATTCGCTGAAGAGTGCTATAACGATAATTTATAAAAATGAAAAGGTAGCTGATTCTCCTTTGGAAAAAGAGACTAAAGCCGATTCAAAAGTTGACGACGAAAAATCTCTTTCGGCTGAACTTATTAAGTTGAAAAAGTTATATGATGACGGTGCTCTTTCAGAAGACGAATACAAAGCGGCAAAGAAAAAATTATTGGATCCTAAAAAGTGAATGTCTCAAAAGTAAGTGTATCTTTGAGATGTCTGAAAGTATTCAGATATTTGGTGCGGTGTGTTTTGGTTGGGCGGGGCTTGGATGGATAAGGTCTGGCAGGGTTGGTTTGAAAGTTGTAGATAACAGAAGCCGCAAAAAACAACCAACATAATTTACAATAAGATTGATTTTTCAACCGCTTCATTTGAAGCGGTTTTTATTTGTAGTTCTTTTCATCAGACACCAAGTTATACAAAGTAAGGGCGCCCAACGCCAGACAATCAGCTTTACCTGTTGGGTCCAGATTATCCCATGCTCCCCCGTTTGCATGGAACAAATCGAGGCCGCGGCGAATGGCAACTTCCAGTTCTTCGACTGTCATACTTCTTAAATGACCTGTATTATCAGCCTTGTTAATCCGGGCTATAATTTCTTTAGTAAGGTTTATTTTCATAAATAAAGTTGAATTAGGTTGTCGCATTTATCGCAATGCGATGTTTGTGATGCCGTGAGATGCTTTATTTCACCTCGCGTATTGGAATTATTTTGTCTGTTAGATCTTTAATTGCGTCGTTTTCAAAGCTGCCCAAATAGGCCGCGGTTGTTTTGCTTGAAGTATGCCCCAATGACTTTTGTATGAACGCGACATTGGCCCCGTTTTGCATAAGGCGCGTTGCAAATGAATGCCGCGCCGCGTATGTTGTGATTTTGGGAATCTTCAAGTCCTTACAAATCTTCGCAAGATTTTTATTGATATGGTGAACGAAATTTTGAATTTTCATGTATTGTCTTTCGGCATCCATTTTATCAGAAAGGACAGGGAATACAAGGCTTTCAGGCGACAGGCTTTTAACGCCGTATTTGCGAATGATCGCCATTGCTTCAGGTTTTAGGTGGGCTATAATAGGTTCAGAAACATCCTTGGTGTCGCTGGTTTTGGAACGTTCAAATTTTATAAAGTCTCCATCAACGTTTTTCCATTTAAGGGTCAAAAGGTCTTTTATGTTCATACCATTGCAAAGGAATGATAACTTCCAAAAATCGGCAGCCTGCTGTATCGCTTTTATTTCGCTTCGATAGTAGAACAATTTCGACAGGTCTTCTGCGGACATAGCCTTTTTAATATTCCGACTTGTAGGGATTGTATACTTTCCCTTTTCTGATTTCGCTTTTCGGAATGGGTACAATGATTTGTCAAGCCGCCCGTCGGCTATAGTTTCATTCATTATCACCCGTAAAGAACGAAGGTAAATGCCGATGGTACTTTTGCTTTTTCCGTTATCCAACATGTGCCTTTCGTATGTCTTCAGAAATGCCGGCGTAACATCCGCGAGCCTCAATCCTTTTTTGTGTTTTTCAATGCTTCTAATGCAGCATTCAAAATTTACCGCGCTGCTTACTTTTCCGCCTGCCCGCAACTCTTTTGCCTTTTCGTCAAAAGCGATCTTCAAAGAATCTTTGGCCCCCCGGTTGATCATGTATAGTTTTTCAAATCCTTCAAAGCTGAAAACCGGCAAAGCATTGATGCATTCGACGGCCTTTGCTTCAAAGCTGGCAAATGCCTGCCGGTATTCTTTTTGTTTGTCCGTAAGGCGTTTTCCGTTCATTATGGCCTCAAATTCTCTTTGGGTGAACTTCCGGTTCAATTCGAGGGTGTCAGCGATTTTATTCCCTTTTAATGCGTCCTTTTTGTGGCCGGTTGAGAAATATTTGCTTTTCCGATCATCTGTGACCCGGAGTTTAACCACATACCCGCCGTCCGGACTTTCATAACGTTTGTCCAAAATGATTTTTGCGACTGCCATAGCTGAATTTGTTTGCAATTTAGGTCACTTGCAAACAAATTGCAAACAAAAATTATAAAAGGAGGTAAAAATGTATAAAAATGGATTGTCCTGAAAGTATTGAAAATACTGGTATTACGGGCACCGGCCTATGTTTTGTGTATTTTTATTTATGAATTTTTATGCGCTATTTTCCGACTGTTAATCAGAGGGTCGCTGGTTCAAGTCCAGCAGGGGGAGCTGAAGACGAATCGAAAAGACGTCAATGAACGCTGAAACCCGCTACTATAGCGGGTTTCGTCATTTTGACACCCGATGTAATTTCCGCCGAAATCCGCCCATTTCCGTTGGTTTGTTTGCACTTTTATTTGCCATTTTGTTTGCCATTTGCACGGGTTTTGATACTCCCTGTCAGGAAAATGCTGGAGTAATATCAGCGATTGTGAACCAAAAGGGAGGACATCATGGCAGTATCTATCGGTATTATAATTAACTATCGGAATCGGAAAAACAAGAAAGGGCTCTACCCTGTCCATATGCGTGTTACGATTGACAACGTGCACAGGTATTATCCGGTACCTCTTCCCGTAAAGGTCAGCATGGAAGACTGGACCGGCAATGACCTTTTCTGGGTGGCCGAAACCAATCCGTATAACCTTGAAATCAACGAAGCCATTAATCAAACCCGCACCAGGATCATCGATATCCACCGAAGCCTGTATTCCCAGAAAAGGAAGCTCTCTTTTTATCATGTTGATAAGGCACTGGGTTTTAAAGGAAACCGGGAAATTTTCAACGATTATTTCAAAAACTATATGAGAAAACCGCCACCAACGGTGGTTCTTACCGATATCACCTGGGAAAAGTATGACGCGTTTATTAAGCATCTGGATAAGTTCAACCCTGCCCTGCGCTTTGATGAAATTGATTGGGAAATGGTCGCCCGCATCCGCAATTACCTGGCTGAGCAGCGCGGACGGAAAAATGAGCTCCTGGCCCCTGCTACTATCAAATCTTACTTCGACAAGTTTAAAGTGGTGCTGGAATATGCCGCCAAGAGGGATGGAATGTTGGATATTAAACAGGTAGAGTCTTTCTTTGAAGATGTAAAAATTTCAGTGCCGGATAAGGAAGAAGGGCTGCATCTGGAGATCACCGAGATCCAGGCCTTCAAAAAAGTGGTAACAGATAAGCAATACCCGGCGCAAAAACGAGATCAAAAACTATTTCTTTTCCAAATTTATACCGGATACTACTATAACGACCTGAAAACGCTTAAGCGAAAGCATGTAAGAAAGGATTTCGAACACGGGTATTATATCATTGGGGAGCGGGATAAAAACGGGAACGCCACCATCATCCCGCTGTGGAAATTTCCGGATGGAGTTGCCACGCTGGAAGAATTTATGGATCCCAATACCGAAAGCGAGTATTGGTTCCGAAGAAACATCTTTGTAGACCCACAGGTGTATAACCGGAACGTAAAGGTGATCGCAAAGGCGGCGGGAATTAACAGAGAGATCTCCAATAAAATTGCGCGCCACACCAATATACAAATGTGGATACGCCTGGGTGCTAAGCGGCCGGTGGTTTCTAAAATGGCCGGACATGAAAAAGAAGCCACTACCGAAAACTATTATAAGGTAAATATTGCAGAGGTAATCGCAGGAACCGAAAATGTAAGCTTTGCTGCGCTGGGTATATAAATGATCAAAATTCCCACATAACAGTATCTCACCGTTTTAACATTTGACAGGGAATAGTTTGCGGGTTTAAATGCAAACCTAAAGATGAACCCGGTAAAGCCTTATACATTGGTCATGATCCCTGCGGAAGAATGGCAGGCCCAGAAGGATCTGCTGCAGCAAATCCGGGAAGAACTGCGCCATCAAAGGGAACAATATAAAGAACCAGGAATTACTGCCGATTATATCCTTGCTACGGAATTTATGAAAGCCGTGGGCATTAAAAAAAGCAAATTATATGAGCTGATTGCTGAAAACAAAATAAAGACGGTGAAGAAAAGCAGGCATTTATATGTGCTTGCCACGGAAGTAAAAAGGTATTTTACTGATCCGGATATTCGTTAGCGATCCATCTTTTATTTTGAACAAATTTCTTTCTTTAGCAGTATAGTGGTTGAAGATTTCCCCTATAATGATAAGGAATACGACAACAGTTTTCCGGAGCTGTGGCGCGCCAGTAAGCGGTTGGGAGCAACAAATTTTAATTCTGTAAGATCCGATGCATAATCATAAATTTTTTCAGGATCCCGGGTTTCTTGTCCGCCTTCATCATAACCTTTTGGTTCCAATTCCTGCAGGGTTAATTCTGTTACAATCTTTCCGGTGTCGATATTTATTAGCAGTATCCGGCCAAATCTTGTTAAAACCGCGATTATCTTATCTGCAATAAAAAGGGTTTGGTAATTTAATGAATCAGGTTCTTCTGCCGGCAGCGGATCTACATTATTAAAGATCTCGGACTGGGAAATTTCTCCTGCACGGTTTACCAATGGAAAGGAAAACCATTCAATTCCTTCATCATAATGTGGGGCAGTAACAAACAGGCCTCCATCAGGGGAAAAGCCGCCCATGATCCGGTCATTGCACACCTTCAGTTCCTCAATTGTTATATTCCCCGTGGATTGTTTAATAAGAAACAGTGTACAATCATCCTGCCCAGCGGCAGCTTCCAGCAATATCATTTCAGGATGTGGCGTGCGATGGAATGTATAATTGTTTTCCTGCCTACCTGGAAGCTCAATGGTGGAAATAATTTTAAAATTGGAAAGCTCCATCATTGTCAGCCGGTCTTTTTCCGGTCCGGGAGTTACAAATAGCACATGGTTTTCCGTAAAAAACAGATCGCCTCCCAGGAAAGCATCCCAGGCCTCGTGCTCCTGCCGGAAGAGTACAGTTCCGTCAATGGTGGCCAAACGTATGGCATTTATTTCCGCAATTCCGATTAATAAATCATCCGGGCTAATGGTAATGCGTGGCGGAACATATTTACCCCAATGCAATAAAAAATTACGCTTCCAAAGAAATGTAAGATCATTATTGAGCGCAATGATCTCGGGTTTGTCCTTAGTAATAGCCAGTATTTTATTATTACCAACTGTAAAGCCCGATATCTTTTCCGGAGATTGATATTGGTGCGCTGCTGCTATAAATACGGAATGTTTCATAGAAATGCTGAATACTTTTACTAATATAATTGCGAATTTATTATCAAATTTAGAAACAACCGCAGAACTATTTACCCGGATGCAGGAAGCACATAATAGATAACAACAACAACAACAACAAATATCCCTAATGGTAAACTAACCCGGCCGGAATAAAACCCTGTTGAGCGAAAATAAACCCCGGAAAATTAGCAATGGAAATAACCCTTAAAAAAGACTCTATTGCTGCCATTATGACAAGATATGCGGTAACTGTTCCTCTTTATGGTTCTGGCAGCGTTTTCGAACGCGCTTCAACGCATTCAGCAAGATGTGTAGTTGTGCACAACTATAATTCCACGCCTTCGGAGCGGGCGTGGCAAAAAGCCTCCGGTGTCGGCTTTTTTGTCAGTGCAGTAACTATTGCGAACACAGGTAAGCGCGTTCAGCAAGAGGTACAATTGCTGACAATTAAATTTTTGTTCCGTTGGTATGGACGTAGTAGAAAACCGGGTTTTGGCATTTAGCGATAGAAAGTCCAAAAGAAAATCAGCACATCCTGTGAAGTAACACCAGGCGAAATATGAAAAACCCGAAGACTTTTAAACTGCAAGAGCAGCAGTAGCCGCCGGAAAATAAGGATGCAGAATTTATGCCGGAACAGGGGAAAGGATTTGCTTTTGTCGGTCGTCAATCCCTGGTACCCGTTGGGGAAACTGATTATTATATTGACCTGTTGTTTTACCATACCCACCTTAAATGCTACGTGGTTATAGAGCTAAAAAATACAAAGTTTATTCCTGAATATGCCGGGATAAAAATAATATTGAAGCAGAATTTGCATTGCGTCATATTAACATTCCGAAAAATCGCATACAAAAGAAAGGCCCGCAAACATTATTTGCTGTTAAGCCCAAAGACACTCGTTTACATAAAATCAGCAGCCTGTAATGTTAGGCAGCGCTATTATTAATTAATGGACAGATGGTGCAGCAATTTTTTTCATTTTACTTCCTTTTTTGTTTCTTGCTACTGCAAAATATTTTTAATTTGCTCATTGGGCTGGTGAACCAGATGTTGGTCTCCGAATCTCCGAAATACTTTTAAATCAACCTATTTAGAATTTCTATTTTCTTTTGTAGTATCTATCCTTAGATATTTTATCCTTTTTTCTTCCGTTTTTGATTTTCTTTTTACTCCATTTATTTGCAAATTTTACTTCATTATTAATTATCCAATAATGACTTTGACATTCAAAACTCCAATTGCCAATGGATGGCCAAAGGGAAACCGTTTTGCCATCAAAAATCAGCTTCCAGTCAGTAGGCGTAAGCGGCGTTACAACTTTATTACCGCAGCCGCAAACACAATTATGTACTGCGGTTCGGTACTCCATTGAAATGTACAATACTTCTTCTTGTATTGTATTAGGAATGAATTCAACAAATTTATATTGGATAGTCTTCATTTAACAATTTACTGGTATTGATAAAATAAAGGGTATTATGCTCCTTCTTTAAATCCTGGTAAAATCCGCTAAGTTTCTTCCATTTGATCACCGCCAGCATTGCATTAAGAGCGTTTAAATCGGCGATCTGAATATTGGTACTATAATCGTTTTCATCAAACTCTTCCGATCCGATTCTATTGCCAATATGATCTTGCTTTGATTTCGTAACCGTAGTAACCCTTAGCGTACCGATAAGGTTGTCTTCAAGCATATTTACACCCAAACCCACGTCAATAAAACTAATTCCCATGCTCGAAAAGGTTTGTGATAACAGATGCCGGGTTTTATTTTTATCAACGCTGATAAATACATAATCAAATTCTCGAAATAGGTTCGTATTGCTTTCTGAGACAAACTCATCGTGCGTTATTATTCCATTATGCATACGAGAATATTCTCCATAGTAATAGTCTACCTTTTTCAGTCCGCCCGGCAAATCCAGCATTGCTGCGGATATTGCACCTGGTGCTCTGAAGGCGTTGTGTAGCTGAAAATAATCTGCATCAAAAATATGAATCTCTTTAACTGGCGTTTTGGCTACCTGATCCAGAATATACCCACCGGTGCCTCCCATGCCAATAATTGCGATTTTTTGATCTCTAAATTTTCTATTAAGATATTCAATGTTTGCCCGAGATGAATTCGTGTCGGGATATTTAAATATTTCCTTTTTCATAATTATGCTGCTTTTATCCTTTTGGGCCTTGCTGTTACACCACCGTCTATGCTTTTTGCTTGCGCACTTAATATTTCTGCATAGGTTCTTATTTTATCATAGTAGTTGTTGTAGTAGCCCGAAGGGGGTTTGCTTGAGAAATAATGATTAACGGTAATGGTCTCAGTTAATCTCTGGGTCGTACTGTTATTAATAATAGCAGTCAACGGAACGCCGTTTATATTACAGGGAGTCTCTCCACAAAAATATACGGTATGGTCTTGTGGTCGACCAACTCTAGTGGAACTGGCTAACGTTAAAGCACAAACGAATATGCCATATTTAATTTGCTTATCAGAATTGACGAAAGGGATGCGATGGACAAGTAAATGTCCACCGCATATTTCCAGGTCATAGCCTTCGTCCCAAAGTTGCTTTAGGTCGGGGTTAAGATTTATCAGTTGCTGTTGCATGGAAAATCATTTTATTTTTTACAACGACATTTTGACCTTTAATCATAGACCCTTCGGGGTTTTCTTTTGGTCCATCCTCATAGGCAACTGTATAAACCATTGTGGGCTTATCAACGTAACCATTATATGCCAATACAATGATTTCTACAAAGCTTATTTGTTTTTTATCCCATTTGTGTGGAGTTCCGTTAATAATAATAGTAACCTCAGTCTGTTTTTCTTTAGAATAAAAGCGCTCTTTACCTGGTCGAGCTAAATCCACTACTTCATCATCCGTTATCGGGTCATCCTGCCAACCTTCTTTGATATCTAGGAAAATTTCATGTTCCGGAGGAATATTACCTAATTCCCGGATTTCACTTCCCTTGATATACTGCTTGTACCAGGTGAAAGGCTGATGATTTATAAAGAACTGAAGCTTCTTTTTAACAAAGAAATGCTCTATCTCCGGCCGAGCAAGGTTTACCTGCTTTTCATTCTCGATCAGTTCGTCACTGTATGGCTTTTGAACTGACAAATACAAATCCGTATCCAACGGGATTCCTGCCAGTTGTTTCAATTCTACACCAGTTATATACTGCTTGCTCCAGCTATAGCCTTTTGCTTCAATTACTAGTTGAAGTGGGGGGAGGCCTACATTATGCCCTTTTTCATTTTCAAAAGTCTCTTTTTTCATTTTAATTATTTTTTTGTTTTTTCTCCAATAAAACCGCGATGAACTTAATGGGAGTTATTAAATCATCGATACAGCAATAATTCGATGTATGGTATAATAAAAAGAAACTTATACTTTCGCAATCGAATAAAAGGGGAGAATCAGGTGATCAGCCTGAGATGAGTCCGCTAAAACTTTAGTCCCTTATTTAACCCCAATCAACCACTGTATCAGTTGATTGGGGTTTTTATTTCTGATCGGCATACTATTTTCTATTGAGAACAGAACAAAAGTAAAACAAAAATCTAAATATATCAAGCAAAGATAGATAAATTTACCAAAAACTTAGCAATATTTGCTTTGTAACGCAGAAGTGTGTATTTTTGCGAAAAATTAATTCCATGAAATCGTTAGGAAAAACCTTAAAGGATTCTCGCGAATTGATTTCTCTTACATTAAGGCAAGTTGAAGAAGCTACTGGTATTTCAAATGCCTATTTAAGTCAATTGGAGAATGACAAGATTAAGAAACCGTCCGCCAATGTTTTATATAAATTAGCAAGCTTGTATAATGTTGAGCTGGATAGTCTTCTTTATGCAGCCGGAATAATCGAGCAAGAATCCCCCCAAAAAAATAAGCTATTGAATACAATAGCACTGTCGGCGGAAAAATTAACAAATGACGAGGAGCAAGCTTTATTAGATTATTTGAAGTATCTAAGATTTAGTAAAAAATGACGGAGCTTCATTCCTCTAAAGACATCGAGAAAATATCATATGATATTTTAAAAAGCTGCAAGGGGCTTGGGGTTTTTCCGACGCCAATAGATACTATTGTGGATTATTCTGAGTTGATCGTCAATAATCAGGTTGATATCTCAAGGATTCACGATAGTTATTTGAGCAAAGCTACTAATGCATTATTCAAAGCGCTGTCAAAGGTGCGTGGTTTACTAGATAGAAGAAAAAAAACAATTTACTTAGATTTGTCTCAGCTTCCGACACGGAGAAATTTTGTAAAACTTCATGAAGTGGGACATGGTATTCTGCCTTGGCAAGCGAAAGTGCATGACGTACTGGACGACGACGATGATAGCTTAAGCCCTTATGTTATTGATGAGTTTGAAGCAGAAGCAAACTATTTCGCTTCCGTAACTTTATTTCAGCATGATATCTTCATAGAAGAACTTAAGAAACTGAATTTAAGTATGGAGTCCAACATGCAACTTGCGAAATTGTTTGGAGGTTCTATACATGCGACCTTGAGAAGGTATATTCAATGCTCTCCTAAAAGGTGCGCTTTATTAGTTTTGGAAAACAAATCATCGTTGAATTCGAATCGGGGTTGTTTTAAAAAAGCTTTTTTCGCCTCTACTAAATTTATCGAAACCTTTGGCGATATAGATTGGCCCGCTACATTTGATTTTAAATGGGCTTTTGCCAGTTCTTATTTGATTGGTAGGAAGGGCGTTCTTTCCGATAGTATAAAGTTGCAAACATTAAATGGTAATACAGAATTTAATTATCAATTTTTTAACAACTCATATAACGGATTTGTTCTTTTGTATCCTAATGGAGAAAAACAGAGATCAAGAACAAACATCATTATTACTGAAAGTTCTTCTGTAGGAAAAGTATAAGTCGGACAGATTTAAGTAACATAATTATTTTGCTTCCAAATTGACTGTAAACGTTTCAAGTCACTGTCTGCTGCAACCGCCGACATTACAGGTCGAACTTGGCACATATACTTTCTCTTTTTTTCAAAGTAATTAATCGATTCGCTTATTTCGAACAATCTTGCTTGAATTATCGCGGCGCCCACTGTTAGATTAATGGGGACTTTATTTATATTGGTTAACTCCATTGAAATACACCCGCAATAGCCGGGTTGTACAATTGCTGAAATTGTTAGGCCTAGTCTTAGATATGAACTGCGAAGAGTTAGTTCGGCATATGTGTTTGATGGCAATTTTATGTATTCTAAGCTACTGACTAAAACTGTTTGATTTGGGTGGAGTAGAAAAGTTTCTCCCAGTTTTCTCCGAGTTTCTTGAAAGCTATTCTTAATTGGAAATTTGTCATTATTGTTCAACGAGGCATCAATAAACGGGTTACTTCCATTAATGGTAACTAAAAAATCTGTGCCAATTCGAAAATCGATAGTTAAATCGCCGATTTGATCTTCCTCTAATAGAGGGCTTATTGACAAGTTTTCACTTTTTATAAGCGCCTTAATTTGTGTTTTTGTCAATGTCATAAACTTATTTTGGTATGCTGTTCCATTCTTTGGTAATGATAAAATTACCAATCGATTTTTCTATCAGATTGTTTATTACCTCATATACATTAAAGCTTGATAAAGAAAATTTTATTCCAGAAGCGGAGTTGATGTTCTTCCAATCATCAAGCCAAACCTTCCACCCATATATAAACAAACCATGAAGCTCTTGGGGATCTGTTACATCGAAAGGAATCAATTTTTCAAAATTTTGTGAAGAAAAATCTTTGCTTCTGTTTTCAATTTCCCGGCCTGTTATGTCTTTTATTATTCGTTTGTACTCATTTATGACATATCCTGACTTGCCAGTTAAGTGGTTATTAATAAATATAATCCGATTTACAGTTGATGGGTGTGAAGAGCTATATTTGACACTGTTTAAGGTTATGTATTCGAGATAATAGTTAGCGCAATCCTTGATGTATTGGCTGGCAAAAAGGTCACAAAAATATTCGCATATGTGCATTGCAAAGATATTTCCTGGTCCATAGTTTTTTTCAAGCTCATCTACAAGATCAGGATCGCTTAGATATGGAAAATATTGGATAACATCCCTCTCATCGTTAGGAGGTAGTCCGCTTTTCATAGCCTTAAGCAATTCTAGATAAATTACTCTACCGATAACATACGTCTTTTCTATAAAATGACCAAGTTCATGATACAACACTACGTTAGCTAAGTAGTCTTTAGATATTGTTTTAGGAAGATTTATTTGTATTAGTTTTTGTTTGAACGTCACTCCATACAATAATTCAATAACTTTATAAAGAAGGTCAGCAGAAGTTAAAGTATTATCAAAGCTGAATCCATTTAATTCATTAACTAAGGAAGTGACAATGAGGTATTGATCTGATGACGACCAGTCATTTAATGCCAGCTCTAATACATAAACTAGCTCGAAAGGAATTGTTGATGTTGTACTATGGTTAAGAAACTCTAAGCTTTTGAAGACAAAGTTGATTATGTAAAACCTTTGACTTAATTCGCTTCCAGTCATGCTCGAAAAATCTTCGAGTTCTAGTTTTTGTATAATTATAGCGAGATTATCATGATATTCCTTTTTTCTAACGTCCGAATAGCTATTGTATTTTGATGTTTTCCACTCGGCAAGAAGCTGCGAAAAGTGAAGCTCAAATAGTTTTGGTAGCATTGGCAATTCTATTACGCATTAATAATAAGTAGCTTCTTTTGAGCTAGCTATAATATCTAACACTTTAGAATATGTTTGTTTATTGTAATCGTGAGGACTAATCGATAATTGCTGAAAGTATGATTTGTCTAGGTCTGTCAATAATAAAATAATATTAATGGCATCTCTATTGATATCATATAAGCTCTTCTCCCCGACTGTATATTGATGCGTTTCATGAATTACATCATTAACAGCAGAAGCATAGTTAATATTTCCCTCCACAGCATGGGTAAGAAAAATAGTAAACAGTTTAAGTTTTTCGTTTTCTTGATTATGCGAATACAACATAACGCTTATTTTTCAGATTAAATAACTTAGAAAGAGCAATAAGATTATAAACGCCAAATTTGGTTTCAGTAGTGGCTATTAAATTGGCACAGTACACAAGATTGATGTTAAGTTATAATTAATAATCAAATATAGGAGAATAAATAACGCAAAATAATTAACAGGTGTTAATAACTTGTATATGTAGCAGTATTTCATATATTTAGCTATTGTTCCTAATTTGATGAACATATGTAAACAGCTGAATAGGCACGCCCAAAAGTTTTTTTGAGTTTAAGAAAAGTAGATTGTGGGTATAATGAATTATCCTTTTGTCTTAAGACATCCACTTTGTCGATTGATTCCCGATTGTCTGGTTTTAGTTGTATTGAGTTTTCATAGAACGCTACAGCCGCTTTTTTAGTAATGCCTGATCAGATTTTCTAACATATCAATTTTTCTTCCCCGTCCTCTTTCCCTTTTCAGCAATTACCGCCAACTCTTTAAGCAGTTTTTTCTTTTCCTCGCCCTCGATGTCTTTAGAGGAAATAAAAAAGTCCTTCAGATCCCGGTTGATGGTAAGCGCAATGCGGAAGAAGGTAGCAAGTGGGGGTTGTATGGTATTTGTAGCCCATTTTGATACGGTTGCCGGCTCATAACCTAACGCTTCTGCAAGATCCTTGTTAGATACTCGTTCCTCTTTTAAAACAACAGCCAGCCTGTTCATGACCAGATGGGCAGATTTTCTTTTAGGGGTCATTATTTTACTCATCGGGTAAATAAATTGTTCTTATGGAACACAATTTACAAGATTGTAACAAATTGATTTTTAACTAAAAGAGTTGTTGTGAAAAATAAAATTGTTATTGTGTAACAATTGTGTTATATTGCATAACAATTTTATAAAAACTTTTTTATGACATAGAAAATTATACAATAACGTATAAAAGCGTATTTGCTTTATTCCCGATTCTGAAATTACGACAAATCATTGATCTCGGGAGGATAAGGTAAATCGCTCGCGTTTTCCTTATTTTTAAGGTTCAGGCGTGGGCGTTCTTATTTGAGATCAAGGGTGTCGTAACCCTCAGAATCATTAAGGACCAACCCACGTCTTTTTTATGCATGTTTGGTTGGTCTGTATGCATATTCTTCACCTTTAAATGCTTTCCGCCATGCAAAAGACATCCACCCGCAAACAAAAACAACACAAGCCCAAGCCGGAACTAAAATGGCAAACCGGTGCCTATGAGCGTTTTGCTGATTTCAACTTCATTCTCCCATATCAATTCCTGCTGCTCTGCCGCCTGATGGACGTAACGCCCCGGGAGGCTTTAACCGATTTTATGGATAACCTGTCCTGCGGCAGTTGGAACCGTAAGGGCCGGGACTCAGCCAAAGAACACCTCATCAATTATTTTATTGCACACGGTTACGGACAGGAGCATTATACAGAAGCCAACATTCGCCAAATTTTTAAGGAAATGGATGCCGTTGGCCTGCTGTTTCCACGAGAAAGCAATGGTAAAATGGTAGACCGGTACGCTAAATGGCGGGATAAGCACCAAAACTGGTGGTTTAAAAAATGGTACCGCAAACCCAGGCATACACCATTAAAAAAGGAGGCGCAATGAACCCGTTTAGCATTTACCACCTGTGCCCGGAGGGATTTCCCCGTTTTCAACAGCAGCTTACGGATGTGATCATAAAAACTACTACTCCGGATATGATCTTTTTGCTGGGAGCAATGCTGCACCGTAAAAGAAGCGAAAGCATATTTAATGAATCGGCCCCATACAGCCAGCAACTGTCTGATTGTACTCTCCTCATTTTGCTGCCCAACCTTGCCAATAAAGAGCTGCATGAATGGCAGGATAAAATAGAAAACCATTGCGGCGCCATTCTGCCGGTTACCACACTTGTATTGGCTACACCCACTTTTGTGGAGTGGCTGCAGGCCTGTCTGCCCTTTGCTCTGTCCGTATGGCGACACGCCCCTGTGCTGTATGATACTGGGCACATTTGCCGGGAGGATATCCCGGAGCTGAAAGCCCCCATCAGTAATAAGGACGCGATTAAACAATGGGAGGATGGATTATCAAAAGCCAGGGAGTTTTTGGCGGGGGCAGAACTATACCGAGTGCGCAAACAGCATAAAATGGCGGCTTTTATGCTGCATCAATCGGCGGAGCAGGCATTACGGGCGCTGCTGAAAGCGGGAACCGGTTACCATGCAAATACGCATAGTATTGACCGGCTGCTCCGTTATAGCAGCCTGGTGGCGCATCAACTGCCGGAAATATTTCCCCGGCAAACGGAGCAGGACAAGCGCCTGTTTAATCTTTTGCAAAAAGCTTATATAGACACGCGGTATAAGGAAGATTATAAAATTACGGATGAAGAATTGTTGACCCTTACCGGAAAGGTCCGGTGCGTACATGAGTTGTTATCCGATGCCAGAAACTGCTTTAAAAATGCACCGTTACAGTCTGAATTACAAAATACTTCCCAATAAAAACACCCAATTTATGAAAGCCAACACCACCGGCAGACAGCGTTTTTACAAATCCTGGCATTTTCTTAACCAGGGAGGTAAACGGCCGTTGCGCATCCTATGGGAAGTATTTTATAATTATCACCTGGATGAACTGCGGGATGAGCTTCAATGCTGGCAGCAGTGTGCTTTATGTAATGACAATAGTGCGTATAGTGAAGAGGGCGCAAGGGAAGACCTGATGGATTTTATCCGGCACCTGCTCCGGCTTATTGAAGCCTATTATATATTGAATGAATGTAAAAATTCCGGCAAAAAGCGCAGGCAGCAAAAAGGATTGTCAAAAGAGGCGCGGCAAATGATTGCTAAAATGAGCACTCCGGTTTTACTGACCGCCAATGAAAAGAAAGATCCGGGGCAAGTCATTACCCAATTTTGCAAAACCTTTCGCCAGTCATATGTGCAAATGGAACTGCTGGATATGCTGGACGCGGTGATTACCTATAAGGGATATAAAGAAGTATATAAAGGAAACCTGGTACTATTCTATGAGCATTTGCATTGTTTAGTAAGGCTGGCGTATGGCTCTTGTAAACATAAAAGGAAGGTATAAAAGTATTAAATTATTATGCTTTATAGTCAATGCATAAGCAAACCATCGATCCGTGCGTTTTTTAAGTTGTCGCAAATTTTTACTAAATTTGCGACAACAATATAATAGAATAATGCCTGAAAGTATTGAAATACAAATACTTGATAAAATAAAAAAAGCCAAGAGGGGTTCGCTGTTTTTCGTGGAAAATTTTGTCAACATAGCAAATGCAAAATCAGCCAATAAAGCATTGGAACGATTGGTGAATACGGGAGAATTAGAACGCCTTGCTATGGGAATTTATTATCGTCCCGCAACGAACGATTTGATAGGAAAATTAACACCAAATCTTGAATCGGTTGCGATTGCTATTGCCAGGCGGGATAGGGCAAGAATTGTTCCGACAGGCGCGTATGCACTCAACCGGTTAGGGATTTCCACACAAGTACCTATGAACGTTGTTTATCTTACAGACGGCTCTGCACGAAAAATAAAAATCGGCAAGCGAAGCATCTTATTCAAAAAGGCAAGCCCCAAAAATGTGGCCGCTGTTGGTGAAATAAGCGGTTTGGCCATTCAGGCATTAAAAGCAATCGGAAAAGATAATGTTCTTGACGCGGAGATAAAACACATCCAGCATCTATTGAAAAAAGAAAAACCAACACGGCTTGAGCACGATATACGCCTTGCACCAGCCTGGATTAGAGAAATAATGTTACCTGTTCTAAAACAGTTAGTGGATGGATAGAAATAAAATATCATATTGGCTTCAGTTATCGGAGCAAGATCGTCAGGATATTTTTGAAGAATCGGCAACACAAAAGGGATTGTCCGCAGCAGCAATAGAAAAAGATTGGTGGGTGGTGCAAACATTATCCATGATCTTTTCAATGAGCTATGCCAATGTTTTGGTTTTTAAAGGCGGCACATCGTTGAGCAAAGGGTGGAATTTAATACAACGTTTTTCGGAAGATATTGATTTGGCGCTGGATAGGGAATTTCTTGGCTTTACAGGCAAATTGAGCAAGGGTGATATCAAAAAGCTAAGGAGAAAATCCTATGAGTTCATAACAGAAACTTTTACTGAAGAACTGAAAGAAAAGTTTGCTGAATTGGGTTTTGACAATGTTTTGATAAAATACCGGGAGGTAGAGAATCATGACCAGGATCCATTGATTATTGAAATTTATTATCCTACGGTAATTGCAAAAGACAGCTATTTAAAACCCGCGGTATTAGTGGAATTAGGTAGTCGGTCTCTGAAAGAGCCGTTTTCAAAAAGAAGTTTTGGTACCATCGTTTCAGAAGTATTTGCTGATCGGCCTTTTTCGGATATGCCGATAACTATTCCTGTTGTAAATCCTGAACGAACATTTTTGGAAAAGATATTTTTGCTGCATGAAGAATTTCAGAAAGCACCCGATAAAATACGCGTGGAACGGTTAAGCAGACACCTTTACGATATTGAGAAACTAAGCAGGACGGAATATGCTGAAATTGCTTTGCAAAACGCGGAACTATATAATACAATAGTTGTGCATCGTAGTAAATTTACACCAATTTCAGGAATTGACTATGCCAATCATTCGCCGGATAAAATCAACTTTATTCCACCCACGGAAATAATAAAACATTGGGAGCGGGATTATGGAACAATGACTCAGACAATGATTTACGATAATCCGTTACGCTTTGATGAACTCATAAAACGACTTATCCAATTGCAAAAAAGAATAAATGAGATAGGCTAACTTATACACAAGGGAGTGTATAAGCCGTGTACAAGTTCTATAAAGGTTGATTAAAAATGCATCACTGAATTTGTCTGAACAGGAGATCAATAAAAAAATTGCATTATTCCGTTCCCTTTTTAAAGGTCGGGATGATGTATTTGCAACTCGTTGGGAGATCCCAGCCCGTTCACCAGGCGATGAAGTCAAAAGTGGTTACATGCCCGCTTATTTATATGACCCCTATCGGTATCGGGCGCATAAAATGAAAGGCGGCACTTTTCAAAATTACGCAGATAAAAAATATTTGCAGCTTACAGATGATCAGCTTACTAAACATTTAAACGGAGAGCAACTTATTGGAATATACCCTTTATTGCAAAACAACACCTCCTGGTTTATTGCTGCGGACTTTGATGAACAGAACTGGATAGCCGATAGTAAAAAATTTTTGGAATGCTGCAAAGCAAAAAAAATACCGGTCTACCTGGAGCGTTCCCGCTCAGGAAAGGGCGGGCATGTATGGATATTTTTCAAGGAGCCTTATCCTGCCATCAAAGGCAGAAAGATATTCCTGTTGCTCCTCAATGAATCGGGCGCGGTTTCTGTTTTTGATAAAAACTCAAGCTTTGACCGGTTATTCCCAAACCAGGATACGCTTTCGGGGAAAGGATTGGGTAACCTGATAGCATTGCCGTTACATAAGACCGCTTGGGATCAGGGAAACAGTTGCTTTATTGATCCGCAGACCTTGTTGCCATTTCCTGATCAATGGAGTTTTTTGTCAGGGATTCAAAAAGTGGATAGTGAAACGCTGGATGAAATCTATCATTCGATATCTGCTGGAAAACCCGCTGATACAACTATTATTAAAAAAGAAGCAACTGATCATTTAACCATATCTCTAAACAATACGCTGCAATTGAACCGATCAGCAATACCACTTTCACTTATCAACTTTCTTAAAGAAGAATTGAATTTTACGAACACGGCATTTCTCATCAAAAAGAAGATCGGCAAGAATACATTTGGCACGGAGCGGTATTTTCGGTTTATTGAAGAAACAGAAAACGATGTTATTGTACCAAAGGGATTTGCTGGCAGGTTATTGCGGTTTTGCAGAAATGCCGGCATTACTTTTAGTTTTGAAGACCGTAGAGAAAAGAAAGCATCCTTACAATTCAACTTTCAAGCGGAGTTAAGAAATTACCAGGCTCCGGCCGTGGAAGCTGCTGACAAAAAAGATATGGGCGTAATTGTGGCTCCTCCTGGCGCAGGCAAAACAATTATGGGATTAAAGATCATTGCAGACAAGCAGCAACCGGCTTTAATCGTTGTGCACCGGAAACAATTGATGGATCAATGGATGGATCGGATTGAAGCATTTCTTGGTATCTCAAGGCAAAAAATCGGGAAAATTGGCCAGGGGAAATTGAAAATTGGAGAACATGTGACAGTTGCTACTATTCAAAGTCTTGCTAAAGAATTAGCGAAAAATGAAAGTGCCGAAATTAAAGACGCATTTGGCACAATACTTATAGATGAGTGTCATCATATTCCTGCCGAGACCTACCGAAATACCATCCAACAATTCAATAGCTATTACTTGTATGGATTTACAGCAACTCCTTTTAGAAAATACAATGATGGTCGATTAATTTTTATTCACCTGGGAGAAATTATTGCAGAAATAACTGCACAACAAACGGGCAAACACAAACATGCCACCATTATTGTGCGAAATACAGATCTGGACGTGCCCTTCAATTCAAAAACAGACCGGTTTGAAACGCTGTCCAGAATCCTGGTACATGATTCTGCCCGGAACAAACTGGTTTTACAGGATATTACCAGTGAATTGAACACAGGCAAGAAGGTAGTTATTCTTACAGAGCGAAAAGAACATATTGATTCTTTAGAGCAATACCTGAAGCAATCTTACGAAGTTGTTACATTAAGTGGTGACGATATGGAAAGCAGTCGCGCCGCGAAATGGAAACTATTAAATGCCGGTAGTTATCAGGCTTTGATAACAACCGGGCAATTCTTCGGTGAAGGAACGGACCTCCAGAATGCGAACTGCTTATTCCTGGTGTACCCTTTTTCTTTTGAAGGGAAATTGATACAGTATATAGGCCGGGTGCAACGATCAGAACTTACGCCAATCGTATACGATTATCGTGATATTAAAATTGACTACCTGAACAGAATGTTCCTGAAGCGGAATACTTATTACAGGAAATTAATCCGCCAGTCAACTTTGTTTGATGATCCGGTAGAGGACGAAGCTCCTGTTCCCCAAAAAAGTGAATTGGTGACGATCGACAAGGAAATAAGTGTGCCGATTGAGTCGCTGGAATTCAGATATGGAAGCATTGCTTTCTCATATACAACCGATGCAGCTATAAAAATGGAGTTGGAAATACCGCATGATGATATTCGACCTGAATTTGAAGTGCTGAAGCCCTATTTTGAAAAAGCGCTGAAGTCAAAACATATTAGAGTGGCTATTTACGCAGAGATAGAAAAAGGACAACTGGTAGCACAATTGGCATCTTCAGATGATCTTCAAAAGATAAACCGGCAAATTATTGATGGTGTTCGATTTCAATTCATTGCTAAACCACTTTTTGGAAAAGCAAACCCGGATAATAAAAATGGGTTAGGGCAGCAGTTACAAACGAAACATCCTTTATACGAATCAGGCGAAGAGCTGCTGGACGATGCATTAAAATATACTCAATACAAACACCATAAGCATCTTCGGTACCTTGCCGATAATCACGCGGGACATTTGGTAAAGATCCGGTTTGTATTGCAGCCATTCTCCTTTGTATTTCTTTTGGAAGGTATGGAGCAATTTCATATGATCCTGGAAACACTGGATACAGAAGAGGCAAGTTATCTTTGGCATTTTCCAAAAAGCGTTTCGGAATTACCACAACGACTAACAGAGATCGATAGAAACCTGGATATTATCCGGAAGCAAGGGCGACAGGGATTTTTGACGGCTCCGCCGGAAAATTTCAGCCGGGTATTGCATGATTATGCTGATGAGCAAAAGGGATTTGTCCTTTGGAAACATGCGTTGGAAGAGCAGTTGGTTTAAATGGTCGCGAATGTTTATAAATTAAACATTTTACCGTAAAATCGTTGGGTTTTAATCGTTTTACAGGGGCTTTAATTGATTTACAGGTTTTTGCCTGTAATGTTTAGCAGGAAGATCAATGCTTAAAATGCTGCCAGTTCGTAATTTGTACTGCGGCCACCTCCCTGCTCTTGCTGTAAAATTCCTTTTTCTATTAGGTCCTTTATATCCCGTAAAGCGGTATCCGGAGAGCATTTTGCTATTTTAGCCCATTTGGAAGATTTTAATTTTCCATCAAACCCATCCAGGAGCTTGTTCAATACAAGGCGCTGTCTTTCATTTAAGCTGATATGCTCGTGTACTTTCCAAAACGTAGCTTTCTGCAGAATTTTTTGTGTTGTTTTTTCCGTAGCTGACAACGCATTTTTGAGACAATGAAGAAACCAGCTTAACCATTCCGTAATGTCTCCGCTGCTGTGCTGAACTTTTTGTAATACTGCATAATATTGTTTTCTTTCGATCATTATCTGACTTGACATACTATAGAATCGTTCAGCGCTATTTTCTGCACGGGCCAGGAACATATCTGTAATAGCTCTTGCTATTCTTCCGTTGCCATCATCAAATGGGTGAATGATGATAAACCAAAAATGGGCGATTGCCGCCTTCAGTACCGGGTCAGTGGCCGTATCATCGTTAAACCATTGAATGAATTTATCCATTTCCGGTTTTACCAGGTTGGCCGCCACTGCTTCATAGTGAATTTTTTCCTTACCCATTGCCCCCGAAACTACCTGCATTTCTTCTGTACGATATTTCCCGGCCTCAATCCTGTACATACCACTATAACCTGTTGGGAATAGGGCCGCATGCCAGCCAAATAATCGTTCTTCGGTCATTGGTTTTTTATAGTTCTGGCTGGCATCCAGCATCATCTCTACAACACCTTCAACACTTCTGCTGGAAGGAACAAGCCCGGCTGCATTTATGCCCAATCGTCTTGCGATGGAAGATCGAACCTGTTCATAATTCAGTTGCTCCCCTTCAATTTCCGAGGATTTTACCACATCAAGTGTAAGCGTAGTGAGTGCTGCCTCCTCTTTTGAAGAGAATCCAAGACCGCTCATCTGTCCGGATATCTTCCCTTGCAAATGGCGTACTTCACCAAATACTGGGTTGATTACTTCATCCTTCCAGGTAAAGTTTGTCCAGTTCTTGTGCTGATAAATATATTTTGCCACGCTTGATAGAATGGTGATGCGGCAAATATACTAATTATTCTCCGCAAATTTGCGGAGAATAGAGTAGCTAATCTCCGCAGGTGTTGAATTTGAAAATACCACCTAAAGAAAATATCTTCGGAAAATTTAGCAGATTGCCCGCCAAAAGGGACGTATTTTCACTGGTTCAAACTGCCTGGTTCATCCCCATTTTTCCGCAATTTTGGCAGAAATTGAATTATTGGCCAGTTTTTCATAAGTTTTTGATTATCAGAGAGAATGTTTCCTCAGCAGGGGGAGCAAAAAATCAAGCAGTTACATATTAAAGTGTAGCTGCTTTTTTCATTTGAGACATGTTGACTTTTGTGAATAAAATTTCGAGATTTTATGGGGCTGAGTGGGGGTTAACTTCTGTTTAATACTTTGCGTCTAATAATTCTTGCTCCAGAATCAACCAAATTTTGCTTCTCTTGCCCATGTACTTTCTTCCAACTCTAAGTCATGTATAAAGAGCGCTCTTATTTTATTTGCGATTTCATGCCTGTTAATCGTGCCCTTATCCCCGCTTTCGGCAATACCTTATTATCTGCCGGCGTTCTTATCATCGCTATTATACGCTTCCATTTCCTTATAAAATGTCATTGCTTTTATTACTGATTTACCGCCCGAACCTGCAATCAGATCCCTGAACCATTTTTTGTCTAAGTTTTCCGGTTTGTGGTTTTTGTATAACCAAAAGCTGAAATAAATAAAGGAGCCTGTCAGGACTGCCTGAAAAACTATGTATCCCAATCCGACTTCCTGCGGAAACCATTTATTGGTTAAATAGAACGTGGTGTAAAAGGGGAACTGAAAACACATTGTTTTTGCGTGGCTGATTATGGATAATTGCAATCGTGATAATTGTTGCTGAATTTCTATTATGCTGCCATTATAATTGATATGGTTAGCCCAAACAAGATGTTTAACGTAGTCTGCAAAGCCTTTTATGTTCACTAAAGTGATTACTGAAATGGAAACAATAAAATAATTCCAGGCAGAGGAATAGTGGAACAAAGCATAAACCAATGCGTAACTTAAAAGAAGTAGGTAAAGTGCAAAAGCAATAATTCCTGCTGTTTTTAATTTTATCAATGACGTCAAAGAAGTCCGGGCTTTGTCATTAATGGCTTCTTTCAATAGAAACTCATTAATGGCTACTATTTTTTCGATTTTGGCATTTTGTTGTTTCCAAATGTTAATCAATTCTGTATTTTCCATTTTATTGATTTTTAAGGTGCATAAATTTTTGTCTGAAGCTGCTTTTGATGCGGTTTATTTTGGTGGCAACATTGGTTTCTGAAATACCTATGATTTGGGAAATTTCTTTGTGACTCTTTTCTTCCAAATAAAGGAGCATTAATGCTTTATCCAAATCTTTTAGTTGGGAAATCATCCGTTGTAAAACACCCAAATCAGTTTCTTTATCTCCAAAACCGTCATTGTCCGGGAAATTGATAATTCCGTCTGTTAAAGGAGTTGCTATTTTCTTCCTGCTATTCTCTTTTCGGTAAAATGATATAGCAACGTTCAATGAAATTCGATATATCCAGGTTGAATACCTGAAATGGTCGTCATAATCGTCAAACGATTTCCATAATTGAACAATGATTTCCTGAACGAGGTCTTTTCGGTCTTCAGCATTTTTGCAATACGAGTTTGCTATCTTGTAAAGGATCCCTTTATTAGATTGAACAACGGAGAGAAATATGTCGGATTTATCAGTTTCGTCCATTCTTGTTATCTATGGGTGTATTAACAAAGCCGTTGATTTGTGCTTCTTTCTTGTTTGATTTTTTTACACTTTGATCCGGATAAGCATAGTAGTGGTTTCTTGTGATGGTTATTCCACATCCTGTTGCCAGGGTCAGTGTCGAGATAATTGCGATTACAAAGGCGCTGTTTTTTCTGCTACCCATTTGATTAAATAATTGGATGCTCAACTTTCTATTTTCCTAATTATTCGCACAAGTGGTCAAAATATCACAGTCCGCAAAAAATATTTTTCAAGCGACTGTCCTGATGTGTGTCAGGGCCGGTCCTGCGCATGCACATAACGATTAAATATACACCGCTTTCCGCTCTTTTAACGGGTATCGTAGTCCTTTCAGGCTATTCAATTCGCCCAGGAATTCATAGCATATCGACTTTTTATAATCCCGTTTTGTTGCTATATGTACAAGGGCGGCAAATGAATGTACCCGGTTATCGTAAGTTACGTCTTTCTGATGTACTTCCGTCATTCCGTAACCCGAGTTGTCCGTGGCTGTTACATCATAACTTAATTCAGCCATTATGTGATCAAAAATCATATCCACGTCACAACCGGCCAATATATGTTGTCGAATGGATTGTGTTTTTGCTGGTTCAAACTGCCAGGAAAAACCTGCTATAACGAGCATGAATCATACTTCACATTAAAGTATACTATTTTAAAGAATCTTCTTTGCTGTTTACAGGAAAGAATTCCATCAGCCGGTCTGCTCTTGTGTACTTTTCGTTCCGGGAACGGTTTCGGCAACGTTCCCGATACATCTTGTTTATTGGTTAGCAAATTTGCATACTAATTCCAACTAAATTGCTTTTAGTTGTGATAACAACGAAACCTAAAGTATATAACGATTTTGTTTATGAAAAGAACAAACTTAAACTTGCCGGGCATTTTCCGTGCCGTATTATCAACCTTACTGGTTGTTTTTCTGGCAGCAGCCTCCTATGGTCAAGACCAGACCATAAAAGGAAAGATTATCGATGAAAATGCCCTGCCTATTAGTGGCGCTACAATCCGGGTAAAGGGAACATCAATAGGCCTCCTGTCTGAGAGCGATGGCTCTTTTACTTTAAATAACGTTTCCCCGGGAAGCGTATTATTGATCAGCTATTCAGGATACCTGGAAAAAGAGGTCAATGCTGAAAGCGCCGGAATAACGTCTATTCAGCTACAAAGGGCCAATATCAGTTTGGATGAAGTCATGGTGGTTGGTTATGGTTCCCGTAAAAAAAGTGAGATTACCGGGGCCATCACGTCTGTGAAAGCCTCCGAGCTCACACAAACGCCTATTGCTAACCTGGCTCAGGGTTTACAAGGCAGGGTGCCGGGATTACAAATTACACAAAACAATGCCGCGCCGGGTGGCAGCATTAGTGTACGTCTCCGGGGTACCAATTCTATTAATGGATCGTCAGAGCCATTGTATATTGTAGATGGAGTACAAATCCAGAACTCAACAGCAAGCGGTGTTACAGGTCCTCCTACTTTAGGTAACATCAGTGGTGTAGGTGGATTTGCCAACCAGGTGAGTTCCCTTTCATTTCTGAATCCTAATGACATTGAATCGATACAGGTTTTGAAGGACGCTTCTGCAGCCGCAATCTATGGTTCACAGGCTGCCAACGGGGTAATTATCATCACCACAAAAAAAGGTAAGGCAGGATCTTCTTTGATTAACTATGACGGTTATTATGGGGTGCAAAACATCACTAAAACGATTCCTGTTCTGAATGCTGCCGAGTTTGCAAAAATCGAGAACGAAATCTATAAAACCAATCGTTTTACCCAGCCCGATTCTTTTGGAGTAGGAACCGACTGGCAGGATGTTCTTTTCAGAACAGCGTCTATCCAAAACCACCAGCTTAGCTTTTCCGGAGGTACTGATAAAACCCAGGTATTAATGGCCCTGAACTATTTTGGCCAGGAGGGTATTGTACAGAAGTCTAAATTTGACCGCTATTCTGTTCGGCTCAATATTGACCATGCTGTTAAAAGCTGGCTGAAAGTAGGAACTACGACTACGTTTTCACGCTCTGTAAATGACCGTGTACAAACCGGCTCTATCAATAACGATGGAGGGGGCCTTACCCAATCGTTGATTGGCGCTGCTTTAAGTGCACCGCCTACATTGAAGCCCTATCATACCGACGGGAGTGTATATATGTGGCGCGAGCAGCCTTATGGTTCGTTTTATAGTGAGCTGAGAAACCCGGTTCAGGGCCTGCAAACCATGGATGTGACCAGAACCAACATGTTATTAAGTAATTTCTACATAGACCTGTCCATTTTAAAGGGGCTTAAATACCGAATGAACCTAAGCGCCAATACCAATAACGCCTTAAATGATTATTATTTCCCGGCTTCTGCTTTTACTGCGGGCGAAATTTCAGTGGCAGGAGGTCTTGGTGGCTACGGCATGAAGATGAATACCAATTTTATCAGGCTGATGCACGAAAGCATTCTTACTTATGATAAAACATTTGCAGAAGATCATGCTTTCAAATTCACCGGTGTTTTCAGCGCTTTGGAAAATAATAACAATTACAATTATGCCATCGGCTATGGTTTTGCCAATGATGCTACTACGAATGAAGCATTACAGTTAGCAAGAAATTTTTCGGTCAACTCGGGCAGAACAAAAGACAACCTCATCTCTTACCTCGGGAGGATCAACTATAATTTCAGGGGTAAGTATTTTCTCGATCTGACGGCCAGGGCGGATGGCAGCAGTAAGTTTGGCGCTAACAATAAGTATGGTTTTTTCCCGGCCGCGGCTATTGCCTGGAACGTATCGCGCGAAAGCTTCCTGGCGAACCAGGAGGCCATCTCCAATTTACGTCTTAGAGCGAGTATTGGAAAAACAGGAAACCAGGCGGCTGTTGATCCTTACCAGTCGCTTGCTATTGTATCAGCCGGGAATGATTATATTTTCAACAATGCGCTTACTAAAGCTATTTTACCTGTGGGCGTACCTAATCCTGACTTAAGATGGGAGACATCTGTTCAATCAAATATAGGATTGGAGCTTGACCTGTTTGATAGCCGGCTGAATTTCGTAGCAGATGTTTATAATAAAAAGACTACAGATCTCATCTTTAAGAAAAACCTGCCGTTATCTTCCGGCTATGAAACGGTTACCGGCAACTTCGCATCCATCCTGAACAAAGGGATCGAACTATCATTAGGCGGAGACATCATCCGGTCAAATGATATCCGGTGGAACCTGAATGCCAATCTTACCATTAACCGCAATAAGTTACTGGCACTGGCGGGTGATTCTACCAGGGAAGTGGCCATTAATAACTACAATATCCTTAAAATTGGAGAACCTCTGGGCTTGTTCAAAACCTATGTATATGATGGTCAGTTCCAGGAAGGTGATGTCATCATTCCCGGTCAGCCGGTGACCGCTCCCCGCCCTGGCGCCCAGCGTGTGAAGGATGTGAATGGAGATGGTAAGATATCTGATGCGGACAGGGTTATAACCGGCAACGCCAACCCCAAGTTCATTTATGGTTTTTCCACCACGCTGAACATTTACAAGTTTGACCTGAATGCCTTTTTCTCCGGTGTGCAGGGCAACAAGATCTTCAACCTGGCCAGATGGTCACTCGAAAATCCCGTAGGCGGGCGCAATGTGCTGGCAGGACTGGCCGACAGGTGGACCACTACCAATACCGGCGGGCAATACCAGGTGGCCGTAGGAAGCCAGGGAGGCCGGCTCCCTTTATCGGATCGTTATCTTGAAGACGGATCCTTCCTGCGTTGTAAAAACATTTCATTGGGCTACACTTTTAAGCCGAAAGGGTTTAACAACATAAGGGCATATGTAAGCGGGAATAACCTGTTTACCATAACCAAGTATACCGGGTTTGATCCGGAGGTTGGCTCTTTTGGTAATTCGAATACTCAGTTTGGTGTTGACAATATTGTTTACCCTCTTTCTCGCTCTATTCTTGGTGGCGTACAAATTACTTTCTAAAAACGGCATATATGAAACGCTTTAGTTATCTTATACTATTATTAGCATCTTTTACAGCCTGTAAAAGATCACTCGATGAAAAGGCTTTTTCGGCTATTTATACACAGGACTTTTATAAAAGCGCCGGCGACGCAGAAGCTGCCATCTCGGCCGCATATGGCAGCCTTTATGTGATGTACAGCAGTGGCGCGCCCCTGTTTGCTTCAGACTGGTCGGCCGACCAAACCTTCCCCCGTAATGTGGTCGGCAGGAATAGTCTGCCCATGTTTACCTATGATGCGCCCTACTCTGTACAAACCAGTTTCGGCAGATCTAATGAATCCCCGATGGAAATATGGAAAAGAGCTTACCAGGGGATCGAAAGCGCTAACTGGGTAATCGACAAAGTACCGGCCATTACAATGGACACCGTGAGACGTAACAGCATTGTGGGAGAGGCCTATTTTCTCCGTGGGTTCTATCACTGGATGTTGACTAAAAACTTCGGTAGTATCGTTGTAAAAACGGCGCCCACCAATTCTATTGATGGCGCTTTTGTAGGAAGCAGTCCGATCAGCGAAGTGTATAACCAGATCATATCAGACCTGTCAACAGCAGAAAGGCTATTGTCCGACTACAGCGCTTCTTTTGTAAAGGGCCGTGTATCTAAGCAATCCGCACAATTACTTCATGCTAAAGCAGCCTTGTACAATGAACGATGGGATGAGGCCCAGAAGAGCGCCCAGGCTGTAATCAATTCAGGGAAATATACGCTGATGCCTTCCTTCGTTGATCTTTTTACCGCGGCAAAAAAAGACCAGGCGCGCCAGGAGGTTTTATTTGATGTGGAGCTGAACAATACGACCAACCCCATCCGGCAATCGCAGGTACATTATTTCTATGCGCCTTTAGGAGTGTCGGACTACAATAAAGGCGGCGCCGGTGGTATTTATGTATTCAGTGCCTTTTATAATTCGTTCGCCGCAAATGATGCCAGGAAGCAACTATTGGCTACCAGCTATACCAATGGCAGCGGCGTGGTAGTGCCGCAGGCAAATATTGATACAAGGCTGGCAACCAAAGACCTTGTACTGATGGGTAAATACAAAGATCCTAATTCTGTAGGTGCCTATGCCAGCAATAATCTGTACCTGTTAAGACTGGCCGATGCCTATCTGATTGCCGCAGAAGCGGAAGCACGTGCTACCGGGCCATCTACCAGTGCGTATACCAATGTAAACGCTATCAGAACAAGAGCCGGCCTGCCGAATCTTACTGAGGGCCTGGGCAAAGAGGCCTTTATTGATTCGGTGTTGGTGGAGCGATCGAAAGAGTTTTATGGAGAAGGCGACCGCTGGTATGACCTCACACGCACCGGTAAATTCCTTACCGTAATATCTACGGCTGTAAACGCAGATTACCCGGAAAGAACAGTAACGGCCAGGAATAAATACTTCCCGATACCGCAGGTAGAAATTAATGCAAACCCCAAACTGGAACAAAACCCGGATTGGAAATAAACGCTATTCAAAAATTTTGCAGATATATATTTTATGATAGAAGACAAAGGCGGTCATGCCAGAAACTTTCCCAGCCATACCGTCCACGCTGACCTGGTAATTATTGGTGGTGGTATAAGCGGTGTATGCTGTGCTATTACTGCAGCGCGTGAAGGGGTACAGGTAGCGCTGGTGCAGGACCGCCCGGTATTGGGTGGCAACGCGTCAAGCGAAGTGAGGCTTTGGATACTCGGTGCTACTTCACATATGGGTAATAACAACCGGTGGTCCCGCGAGGGTGGTGTAATGGATGAGCTGCTTGTAGAAAATATCTATCGCAATCCGGAAGGCAACCCGGTAATTTTTGACACCGTCCTTTTGGAAAAAGTAATGCAGGAGGCCAACATCCGGCTTTTCCTCAATACAGCTGTTCATGAAGTGATAAAAGGTGATAGCGATACCATACAAACGGTAAATGCATTTTGCAGCCAGAACCAGACGCTCTATACGTTTACGGCGCCCTATTTCTGTGATGCTTCGGGCGATGGCGTGGTGGCCTTTTTAGCCGGTGCTCCCTTTAGAATGGGCGCTGAATCTAAAGCAGAGTTTGGTGAAAGATTTGCCCCTTCTCAACAATATGGTGAATTGCTGGGGCATAGTATCTACTTCTACTCAAAAGATACAGGCAAACCGGTACGCTTTGTGCCGCCTTCCTTTGCGATTGCTGATATTGCGTCCATTCCCCGGTACAAAATGTTTAATGTAAAGGATCAGGGATGCAAGCTATGGTGGATTGAATATGGAGGACGGCTGGACACCGTGCACGAAACCGAAACCATCAAATGGCAGCTTTGGCAGGTAGTGTATGGTGTATGGGACTATATCAAAAATTCCGGTAACTTTCCCGAGGCGGCTGATTATACACTTGAATGGGTTGGTACCATTCCGGGTAAAAGAGAAAGCCGGCGTTTCAACGGCGATTATATGCTCATACAGCAGGACATTGTTGAACAACGGATGCATACGGACGCCGTATCTTACGGAGGATGGTCTATTGACCTTCATCCTGCCGATGGCGTATTTAGCGAACTGCCCGGTTGTAACCAATGGCATAGTAAGGGTATTTACCAGATCCCCTACCGAAGTCTGTACAGCAATAGCATCTCTAACCTGTTTCTTGCCGGGCGCATCATCAGCGCTTCACATGTGGCTTTTGGCTCTACCAGGGTAATGGCTACATCCGCCAATAGCGCGCAGGCGGTAGCTATGGCTGCCGTACTGGCTGTAAAATATGGAATATCTGCCCGGCAGGTCAATGATCACATCACGGAACTGCAGCAAAGCCTGATGAAAACAGGCCAGTTTATTCCCGGTGTAAAGGCGCGGGATGAGCAGGACCTGGTCCAGTTAGCCTGCATTACCGCCAGCAGCGAATACGAACTGAAAGCCTTATCGCAAAGCGATCAGTTGCATCACCTGGAAATAGGGATGGCGCAAATGATCCCGGCTGTTGCGGGTTTGCTTCCGGTAATGGAACTGGCTGTTGTTGCAACTGCATCTACCAGCCTTGTTGTACAACTGGCCGTATCCTCGCGCAACGGTAATTTTACGCCGGATATCGTGCTGGAAGAAAAAACACTGGCAGTAGCGGAGGGGAGCAGTACGCTAAGTTTACAATTCAACACCGATCCTGGAAGCAACGGATATATTTTTCTCATCTTCAGGAAAAACCCTCACATTAAAATCGTGTTATCTGACGAAAGGCTGACGGGGGTATTATCACTCTTCCAGGCAGAGAATAAAGCAGTATCCAATAGCGGGGTACAAACTCCTCCGGCAGATATCGGAATGGATAGCTTTGAATTTTGGACACCACAAAGAAGGCCTTCCGGCCAGAATATGGCTTTTGCATTTGCCGCTCCTGTCTACTCTTTCAGGGCAGAAAGTATAAAGAACGGTTATGCAAGGCCCTTTATCATCCCCAATGCATGGGTAGCTAAAAAAGAAGATGCAGCGCCCCGCATTACGCTGCAATGGGAAAAAACGGTCACCATCCGCACCATCCTGTTAAGCTTTGATACAGACTTCGATCATCCTATGGAATCGGTGCTTATGCAGCACCCGGAAACGGTTATGCCGTTCTGTATACGCAGCTATAAAATACTGGATGGTAAAAGCAACCTGGTACAAAAAGTTAGCGGTAATTACCAGACAAGAAATATCATTAAATTAGAAGCGCCTCTTGTAACCGACCGACTGGTTATTGAAGCAGCACATCCAAACGAACAGGTTCCGGCCGCTATTTTTGAAATCAGATGCTATTAAGACCATTATGAGTAAACTTGACTTTATAGTAATTTGCGTTTTTGCCATTTTAATGGTCATCATCGGGCTGGTGTTTACAGCTCAAAGCAGTAAAAGCTCCAAATCCTTTTTTGAGGCGGGCGGCAGTACGCCCTGGTGGATCAATGGCCTGTCCTTATTTATTTCCTATTTCTCTGCAGCAACCTTTGTAGTATGGGGGTCCATTGCCTATAAACATGGCCTGGTAGCCAATACCATACAATTTACCATGTGTTTAAGTGGCATCGTAACCGCCCTGTGGATAGCAGGCCGGTGGAAAAAAACAGGCGCCACAACAGCCGCCGAATACCTGGGCAAACGATACGGGAAATCGGCCAAACAGTACTTTAGCTATATGGTACTGTTATATAGCCTGGTTAGTACAGCAGCCATACTCTATGCAGTGGGAAAGATTGTGTATGTAGCCACCCCGTTTTCTTTAGAAACCTGTATTATCGCCATTGGCATCACGATCATTGTGTACACAACAGGCGGTGGCCTTTGGGGGGTATTGGTTACAGATGTGGTACAATTTGTAATTCTTTCGGCTGCCGTCATCATTATTATTCCTCTTTCTTTAAGTGAAGTGGGCGGTATGACGCAGTTTCTGCAAAAAACACCCGACCGGTTCTTTGACCCCGTAAATGATGAATACACATTCGGCTTTATGTGCTCCTTCTTTATATACCAGGTAGTTTATATAGCCGGCAACTGGAGCTATGTACAACGTTACACTTCCGTATCTTCTGCCAGGAATGCCAAAAAAGTAGCCTGGCTCTTCTCCGGGCTTTACCTGGTAGCGCCCATTATCTGGATGCTTCCACCGATGATCTACCGGGTCATCAACCCGGGCCTGGATGGCGCCGGAGCAGAAGGTGCTTATATGATGTTATGCCAAAAAGTATTGCCGGCCGGTTTAATAGGCCTGGTACTTTCAGGTATGATTGCTGCCACATCAAGCAAAGCAAATACAACCATTAATACCGCTGCAATCATCTTTGCGCAGGATATTTATAAAGGCGTTTTCTTTAAGCACACCTCTGATAAAAAGCAAATACTGGTAGCCCGCATTTTTACTATACTTTTCGGCGCTGCTACAGTATTTCTGGCTATTCTTGTTCCCGCTGCAGGTGGTATTGTAGAAGTAGTATTGAGCACGGCCGCTATTGCCGGTGGCAGTTTGTTTGGGCCGGTCATATTTTCATTGTTCTCCAGGCGTCAAACAGAAAGTTCCCTCATCGTTATTTCAATCGTCTCGGTTGTTGTAAGTCTTTTCTTTAAAGCACTGGCTCCTTCCCTGCTGGACATTAAACTTTCCCGGACGGTAGAAACGATCCTCGGTGTTGGCCTGCCCCTGGTACTGCTTGCTTTTTTTGAATTATATGCTGCAATAAAAGGAATAAAAGTACCTTATTTTATCACCGAAGCAGGAGAAAGCGGGCTGTCGCCGGATATTGAATCTGCAAAACAAAATATATTCGGCACCAGGGTAATTGCCTGGAGTGCGGGGTTTGTGGGCGTTGGCATCAGCCTTTTAGGATTTCTGGCCGAAAACGGAAGTGTTGCCGTTGTTGTTGGCGCAGGCATCGTCATTATTTCAGCCTTAATTTTAATCCGTCAAAAAAGGGCTGCCGCGGTGGCAGGTACCTCCTGACGGGTTTTTTTAATAAAACAGTAAGAAATGCTTCTGCTCAAAAAAGCTGATACTTTCTATTTCCTGGCCAGGCAAGTACTTTTGTCACTGTTATCTGTCTATAGCATTACGGGTACCGCTCAACCTCCTGAGCTTGTTTTTTTACGGGGCGACGAACAGGTATTGTTTAACTGGCGCTTTGGCTATAGCGAATTCCCCTTTCCATCCGGATCACCGGCCGCACAGGAGGATGCCGGAAGAGGTATCTATGGCTGGTACGATGGCACACTTTGGTCGCAGGCCTATAAGTCCTGGGATAGCAGCATCACACACGGGGTACAATTACTATTCAGGGGAGGTTCTCCTTATGCCCGGCAGGTTAAATGCATCAGTTCAATAGTTCCTTATAGCAAAGCAGGTGAACCGGTTTCCTTCCTGATCCCCTATATGTATACCATCGGCTCAGAGGAAAATATTTCTTTTGCCTTAACCGTTAAGGGAAAAACAGAGGAAACCCTGGTCTGTAAATTACAACCAAAAGCACAGGCGGCCTTTACCGGAGGTATGATAAAGGCCAACTTTATCACGCTGAAGCTATCCGAGCCAACAGGTACAAAACCCATTATAACGGCAATAGGGCTGTTGCATGTTCGCGTATATCCCACCCTGCTTAACTATGGTGATCGGATGGAATTTATTTTTAGTTCCACTACCCAACACATGGATGTAGAGTCTTCCCTGGTATTAGGTTCAATTTTCAATCATCAACCACTACCAAGCCCTTATCCGCTTCAAAACAATTACCAGCCCGCAGATATCTTTTTCCGGGAAGCCCGGCAGCATCACGCACAAAAGCTGGAGAACTGGAGAAAAACAACAGCAGCCCTATCTCAGCAATTGCAGCAAAAGGCAACCATTGAAGTGTTTTGCAGCGGGCCCGGGATGCCACGTAACAGAGGCGAACTGAGGGTAATGGCTTATTCCGGAAATCCTGTAAAAGATTTTCAATATGGGGCACCTGCACAACAGATCCCTGAAATAGCTGCAGCTGTAACAAAAGCCCTGGGCCGGCGCTTCTCCCTGTTCAGGTACCAGCACCATTATCTGCCCTGGCGCGCCGAAGATCCATCAACGTTAGACAGCACGCAAATACCTTACCTGGAACAATGGTTAACAACCGCCAATAATTTTGCGGATACGGTAATGCTCGACTTCCAGCTATCACCCGTTATCAAGCTATATAAGCAATACAGCAAAATGGGACAATCAGCGCTTCCGCCGGAAGGCATACCCGGCGCAGAGTGGAGTAAAATAACACAGGGCTATATTACTGCTTTACGATTCGCCCGGCAGGTTTGCCCCAACCTGAAGATTGTGCAAATGCCCTACGAGCTGGATAATATTGCCCATACCGAAGTGCACAGCGATGCACATTACCGGTTTTATAAATGTTTATATAAAGCGGTGGCCGTGCTTAACAAAGAGTTGCCGGCCGGTCAGCAACTTCTTGTTGCAGGATTAGGCGCCAATAACGCCAACAGCAGGTGGGACTTTATTGAGGGCTTTTTACGCCGCTATAGCCAGGATCATGATCCTGATAAGCAACTGGATTATATAACCTGGCATACGTACCTGTTCCCCGGCAATTATCCGTCGATGATGAAAGGCGTAAATGATAGCCTGCAAAAACTATTAACAAAATACAAATCAGATCAAAAACTAAAAGTGATAGTGGATGAAATGGGATTAGCAGAACCATCAACTATTGAAGACCTGAGTGATTTAAGTGGTGCGATGAAAAAAGAAGCGGCAATGGCCAGCTATTCAGCCATTTTGCAGGATTACTATGAAAAAGAAAAAGGGCCTTTTATACCCATTAGCGGGGCCGGCTGGCATTTTGCATTATTAACTTATGGGCAGCAAAACATACTTTCTGCCTACACTAAAGGTATGGTTTTAAGGAACAGACTGGGCGATATGAAGATACCTGTGAAAGCAGGTCCGCAGGATGACCAGGGATTCGGGCTTCATGCAGTAGCTACAAAAACGGATCAAAAAATAAGCATACTCGTATCCGCCGCCGCTCCTTCTATCTTTTATGAGCAGGCGGCACCGCTGGAATATAAAACAATCAATATCTCTTTAAAAAAACTGCCCGTTAGTTTTCAAAAAAAGAAACTGAGGGTCACGCAATGGTATAGCACTCCCAATGATCCTGTTTTTACCGGTATATTATCACAGGACAAATACCAGACCTTACCATTGACAAGGGGAGCCGACCGTTATACAAAAAATTTCTCGCTCGCCGAAGCAGCAACATTGAATCAAATCAACAAGACATCAACGGTGATTACCGCTTCTTCAAAAGACGATCTGTCTTTAACCGTTAACCTGGATGCCTACGGTATGAAATTGATCGAAATTGAAGCCGACACCGGAAAATAAAATGAAATGATGATCCAACCCTACAATAATAAAGAACGGTCATTTGGGATAACAGGAAAGCAAGCCCCAAAGGTGTCCTGCATCGTGCTGCTCCTGATCTGTTTAGCAACGCTGCAGGGCCAGTCACAAACATATATTGAAAACCCCGTTTACCGTATTCGTCCTGCTGCTGATTTTGAAACAAGCCCTGCATTTATCATTGAACATAAAGCTTCGCATACCCAAAGGCGGTTAACTCCGACCCTGCAGCTCATTTATGCAGCCCTGCAGCCTAAAATTACTAGTACCTTAATGGATGGTCAACCGGGCATTGTACAATGGGAAACGGCGCAAGGCAGCACAACCGATATCGGGGAATTAGGATCGGAACAGCGGGTAGCCTCATCCTACAGGGTCGGCAAAAACCAGATCGAATTTCTTTTTAAGCCAACGCCGCGGGCAAACGTTTCGCTGGTGGTTAAGCTGCTGCCGCAACAAACGGAACCCATACTAACCATGTCGATGACAGCCCGGATGCCTGGGCATTATTCCTTAGGATTTACCGGTATGCCGAAGATAGATACTTCCGACATCGACTTCGTATACCAGCCTTTAACCTGGACCTGGAAGCGGTTCCCCACAAAATTTGCTTTAACCGAGGAGGCATTTGCCAATACAGCGGCGGTGTTTACCAACCATCATCATATCACGGAGGGGCTTGCCGTGTCTCCTGCAGCTATCCCCTACCGGTATGCACTGTCTGCCCAATGGAACAATTCCGGAGATCCTAAAAATGCTTTCTGGTCTGTGTTTCCTTCCAATGGCCCCAAAGGTAACAGCCTGTTTGGCATGGCGATCAGGAATCCTGAGGGTAAGGCACAACCCAGGATCTACGCACCGCTCCCGGGTACAATGCCTTCCGCTATGCAGCAGGGGCAAAACTACCGGTGCTCTTTAGTATACTTCCTTTACCCGGGAAACTGGCAGGATGGTGTGGCCCGGCTACTGCCTTCTGTATTTAAGTATAAGAATGAACGGGAAAATGCCACCACCTCTTTAAATGGAACCATCAACAATATGCTGCAATTTGCAATGAACGATCTTTATAGCGGATGGAATGCTGAACTCAAGGCCTCCAACTACCAGTTTGATGTTCCGGGCACCGTAAAAAATGTTTCTGCGTTGCACCCGCTAAGTATTGCGCTGGTGACCGGCGACCCCGATATATTAAAAAGAAGGGCGATCCCAATGATCGAATATGTAATGAGCCGGGAGAAGTTCCTGTACACCACGAGCGATACACCGCACCAGGCGCAGGCGCCATCCCGTTTGCTAAACGGGCCCTGCGTGGATATTGGCGAGTTGGCCGGGCTGAACGAACTGACCCATCATCAAACGCCGGCCTTTATACAGGAGGCCTCCCGCATTTTTGGTGTAAGCCGTAAGCTAAATATGAATACGGAAACAGGCGGCGGCAGCTGGCAGGATTACCTTGCCCGGTTCCGCATGCTTCATGATTCCGGCGATCTGAAAAAAGCTGTTCAGGGAGCGAATGCATACCTGGCATTAGTTTACGACCAGTATTCGCATACATTTTTTGACAGCCCCGGGCTCAGAGACAAAGGCGCAGGCTTTACTACCGACTATGGTCTCCGCATTTATGATTTACTGGAGTTATACGAGCAGACAAAAATTGCGCGGTACCTGCAGGCAGCTACAGCCGGAGCCCAACAGTTCCTGCTCTGGACAAGAAGCACTCCCTTACCTCCCGCCGGAAATATCATTGTAAATAAAGGAGGCTCTGTACCAGGTATCTTTCCGGGGAGAAGGACCAGCGGTATTGAAGGCGCTGGTTTTGTACCCATGAATGTGGTCAGTGATGTAAAACAGGAAATGATACCAGCCTGGAGAACGTCGTTAAACGGTCTTGTTCCCGAAGCACCCAACACCTATGCCTTTGGCCCGGTTATGCTGGCCCATCATGCGGCCTGGTTGCTGCGATTAGCAAAATACACCGGAGATACACTGTTGAGGAATGCGGCATACAATAGTGTTATAGGCAGATACGCCAACTTTCCGGGTTACTACTTTACCTCGCTGCATACAAATGTATACCAGCAGGCCGGCTACTCCAATCATCCCTATGAGCAGGTGAAGTACAACGCCATTTTTTATAACCACGTGTGGCCGCACCTGGCCTTGCTTTTCGACTTCCTGGTAAGCGACTTTTATTACCGCTCTAAGGGAGCCATTGACTTTCCCGCAACCTATGCGCCGGGCTACGCATTTTTGACCAGTAACGTTTACGGTGCCAAAACAGGTGAAATGATGGGGCATAAAAATATAAGGCTCTGGATGCCACGCAACGCGCTGCAATCTGATGGTATTGCCTGTAATTATTTAATGGGATACAATAAGGAAGGGCTTTTTATAGCCTTTGCCAATACTTCAAAAACAAGCATAAAAGAAACGTTTCAGCTCAATTCTGAAGTCATCGCCTACAACCGGCAGCACCGGTATGCGATCCTCCGGCAAGGTTCCCAAACAAAGCAAACCAGCATTATGAAAGATGGAAAATTCATGATAACAGTGCCCGCCAATGGGCTGGTGTGTATACAAATAGCCGGGCTGGGCAAAGACCCCGGCACCCTTCATTCCAACCAGCCTGTGCCACAAAACAGATTTATCCGGTATGCCGCAGTATCAGATAGCCAGGCTAAAGCTACCGCAATGATTATTCAGCCAACAAACCAGGTGGCGGTATTTTATTTGTACAGCAATCAGACAGAAAAGAACTGGAGGCAATGCCGTTTGCGTTATCGCATCAACAACGAACAAAACTGGATCTCCAAAACAGATTACAGCTATCCATTTGAATTTGATGTGGAACTGCCACGGGTTTCCGATGTAATCAGCTTTGAGCTGACAGGTACCGATCAAAAAGGGAATGCAGTAACATTCCCTGTACAACAAATTAATAAGCCATAAGCGCATGAACAAACAATTTCAAACCTCCTGTTACTGGTTCTTCCTGTTGTTTTTTTTGCCCGCATGTGCCGGTTCATCCTGGTCTGCAAAAACAACCTCTCCCCAAAAGATCACGATCTTAGGGTTGGGCGACTCTATAACGGAAGGCGGCCCGGGATTTGACAGCTATCTTTTTCCGCTGGATTCTATGCTAAAAGCAGCAGGATACCCAGTAGTTTTTACCGGTCCCAGGCAAACGACCCGCAATAACAAAACGCTACACCATGCCGGGTTTAGCGGCAAAACCGCCGAATACATTGCCAAGCAAATAGACAGTATCTATACAGCTTTTCCGGCAGATATCGTATTGCTGCACTCCGGTCACAATCACTTTGCGGAGGAGCAGCCCGTTAAAGGGATTATTGCTGCTCAAAATAAGATCATTGATGTTATTACGCAAAAGAATCCTGACGCGATCATTTTTGTGGCAGCTGTTATTACCAGCGGCAAGCTTCCGAAGTATTCTTATATACCCCGGCTTAACAGGGAAATAAAAAACATGGTAATATCCCGGCGTAATTCCCGTATTATATTCGTTAATCAGCAAAAGGACTGGGACTGGACCCGGTATACGATATCGGACAACGTACATCCCAATGCCGCCGGAGCGATCCACATTGCAAAAAACTGGTTTACCGCCATCAAAAAACACAAAAACTGATATGAATAAGTTGAACATGATCCTTGCAGCTTTTATATGCTTTTCAGGTATCAGTATTTCCTCTTTTGCCCAAACAGACTCTTTGCTGCCTGCCCGGGAAATGACGGTCAGGGCTGGGTTGCCCAATTTTTATAAAAAGCTGAAAGCAGGAAAACCAGTAAAGATCGCCTTCCTGGGCGGAAGCATCACCAGGGCCGGTAACGGCTACCGCGACCAGCTATTAAAATCCATACGTGAACAAAATCCATCCAACACAATTACAGAGATCATGGCCGCGGTAAGTGGAACCGGTTCCGATTTTGGCGCCTGCCGTGTAGACGATCATGTGATCCGACATCATCCCGACCTTCTTTTTGTGGAGTTTGCGGTAAATGATAATAAAATGCTTATGAAGCTGGTAAGAGAAACCATGGAGGGCATCGTTCGCAAAACATGGAAGGCAAATGCAGCCACAGATATTTGTTTTATCTATACTTTTTCCAGTGAAAATCTTTCTACGCTGCAAAAAGGATTATTTCCTCCTTCGGTATCCGCAATGGAAGCCGTAGCCGGGCATTACGGAATACCCAGTATTCATATGGGCCTGACGGTGGTAGACGAGATCAGCAAAGGCCGCATGCTGATCATGGGCAAAAAAGATGAAACGGATAGCAGGCCATTATTTTCTTATGATGGCGTACACCCGCTGCCAGAAACCGGGCACCGTGTTTATACCAGCGTTCTTTTAAAAAACCTGGGAAGATTGGCTACTTCCGGCAAAGCGGGCAAACATAGGCTCCGGATACCTTTGGAAGCGAAAAACTGGAGCGATGCCGGGATGTTATCCCTTGGAAAAAATGTTCAATTCTCGGGGCATTGGGCAACCACAGATTCCGTAACTAAAGGAAAAGAATACTACTCCCTCCTTCCCCAGGTATATGTAACAAACGACACCAATGCGGTTATCATTGCAACATTTAACGGTACCCGATTTGGTATGGCCGATATTATGGGACCCGGAACTGCGGCCGTTGAAATTACCATCGACAATCAACCTCCAAAAATTATTGACCGGTTTGATGCTTTCAGTACGTACTATCGGTTAAACTTTTTCATAATCCCGGGATTATCCCCCGGCAAGCATACCGCCAAAATAAGACTGGTTAAAGGACGGTTGAATAAGGCCGGGATCTTAAAAACAAGAAACAACAATATTAAAGACTGGAGCCCTTATAAAAACGAGGTTCTTTATGCAGGAGCTCTTTTATACTAATTATCTATATACGACCATTGTTATGATGAATCGCAGATCTGTATTTCGAATTTTTGTAATTACATGCTGTATGACCTGTATGGCTATGCCCTATACAAAGGCCCAATCTTACCAGGCCAATTGGGCTTCATTAGATCAGCGCTCAACTCCGCAATGGTTCAGGGATGCCAAGTTTGGGATATTTATACACTGGGGCATTTAATTTTAACGGGGGAGGTATAACCAGTAACACTTGTTCTGTACCAAAATTATCGTTAATTTAGGGAACTACTGATTATCGATGATCAAGTGCATAAAATGTAACGAAGTAAGCGGCATTTCCAAATCTGGTAAACTAAGAGGGAGGCAACGTTATCATTGCCGCCACTGTGATTATTATTTTACAATTCCCCGGCATGAAGTTGGTAATACCGATAATAATAATAATAATCCAAGGCATCATGCGACTATTATAGATATTGCCCGTCAACTAAAAATCTCAAAGTCTACAGTATCAAGGGCACTCAGGAACAGCATTGATATAAAAAAGGAAACCAGGGAAGCCGTCTTATCGCTGGCTAAAGAACTCAACTACGTACCTAATCATTTTGCTTCGGCGCTTGTAAAAAAGAAAAGCCATTCTATTGGCATTGTGGTTCCTGAACTGATCACGAACTTCTTTCCACAGTTTATTATTGCAGCACAAAATGCTGCTGCCCTTGCGGGTTATGAGGTGGTTATCTGTCATTCCAATGAATGTTATAGTAATGAAGTAGATATTATCAAGAGGCTTTTTGCCTACCAGGTCGATGGTATACTATTATCCGTAACAAGCGAAACAAAAAACCTGGATCACTTAACTGCCTTTTCGCGCGCAGGCATTCCTGTTATATTATTTAATCGTGTTCTTAATAAACCGGGCCTGCCCAAAGTATTGGTTGACGATCATGACGGAGCTTTTACTGGTGTAGAACATTTAATAAAAAACGGCTATTATAAAATAGCACATATTGCCGGTCCGCAACATTTACAAATAAGCAAAAACCGGTTAAGAGGGTATGTAGATGCTTTGCATAAACACAATTTAACGTTTAACCCGGAATGGGTTTTCTATCATGACCTGAGCGATGAGGGCGCAAAAAAATGTGCCGTGCAATTGCTCGATCAGAAAGAAAGGCCCGATGCTGTTTTTGCAGTGAATGATCCCGCTGCAATCCAGGTAATAATTGAAGCAAAGAAAAGAGCGATTAAAATAGGCCGGGGGCTGGGCATTGTGGGCTTTAGTAACGATTCCCGTTCCGCGATAATCGACCCTCCGCTGACAACGCTCGAACAGCCTATTGGAAAGATGGCAGAGTCCTGCATTCATTTGCTGACCAGTAAAATTAGCAATCCGGCATTTATTATTCCTTCTTCAACTGTTTTAAAAACCCAGCTGATTCAGCGGGCTTCTTCCTCAAAGGACAGGCACTCAAAAAGCTAAAGTAATCCCTGGCCGGAGTTTTTTCCGAAGGTAGTTCCGGGTCCGATAGTGATGGTCAATAACAATACCTGGAATTGACTATAGTAACAAAATAGTCAATGGTAGCTTTTTCTATTACAGATTTGAGAAAATGCCAGCCGTAAGTCCACAAGGGCTATGATAAAAATATTTGTTGCTGAGCTTTTTATCATCGGGGCAGCACTTCGTTACCAGGTACATCACTGCGGTTTTAACCGGAGCTATTTTGCGGGAGTGCAAGCGTTCAAAGGGTTTGAGCATAAAAACCGTATGGGACAGGATGAAAATTTCTTGTTCGTCATTAATTGCCAGTTGTCTGAGAGTAAGCCTTTCCATTTTCAAAATTGGACAAGGTGCAAAAGTTCTATTTAACATGCTGTGGTATTAGAATCTACGGTGATTATAGCCCGGGCGGGTACTTCAAACAGCCCGGCATGTTATACTTTTTTCTTTCATGAATAACGCATTTGTTATCTGTGGCTTAACACAACTGAAAACTGGAAATAACAGGAAGCGCGGTTCCTCCCGAGCTTTTACGGGCCCAATATGATCCGTAAACAGGAGGATTTTCCCATCCGTCAATATCACATAATCCTCGTGTGGCAAAGGGTTTCGATTTTTTATTGGTTTTAACAATAACCTGTTAAGCGGTTGAGAGTATGAAAGCAAGTTCCCCAGTGAAAATTACGGACCAAACGGAAGCAATGCCCGCTGTACCTGTTATCATTCATTGAATGTGGTTTAAAAAAGAAAAAATATTCTTTTCAAATACGGCTACTTAACGTTGTTCTTTTAAGGACCAACCGGTTTTTAACCCTACAATGAAAACTACCAGTAACAACTCTCCCACAGCAAGTATGGCATCACCCGGAACACGCAGCCATCTTAACACCTGCATTATATCGGTATGCATAAATTCAGCGGAGCGGGCATACCAGTATCCTTCCTGTATGGAAGCTACCGCCTGCATGATACCGATGGGCAGCATGCTAACGGTTACCATCACTAATAACCCGATATTGATCAGCCAGAAGGCCCATCCGATTAACCGGTCATTCCATTGCCGCTCGGGGTATAATCCCCGCAGGACGAATAGCATCAGCCCCATTCCCAGAATGCCATATACACCGAAAAGTGCCGCATGACCGTGAACAGCTGTAGTATTTAAGCCCTGTATGTAATAGAGCGCTATCGGCGGATTGATCGCAAAGCCAAAGATACCTGCTCCCAGGAAATTCCAGAAGGACATTGCTATAAAGCAGTAAATAGGCCACTTATATGCTTTAATCCATTTGGTGGATTTGCTAAGCTGGTAATTTTGATAGGCTTCATATCCGATCAGTACTAGTGGCACAATTTCCAGAGCGCTAAAGGTGGCACCTAATGCTAAAACCGCAGTGGGGGTAGCGCTAAAATACAAATGATGAAAAGTGCCCACAATGCCCCCTGAAAGAAAAATGATTGTTGAAAAAAGCACGGCTGTTGTTGCAGTTTTGAGCCTCAACAGCCCCAGCCGGGTAAACAGAAATGCAGCCACAACCGTAGCAAATACTTCAAAAAAGCCTTCAACCCAAAGATGGACCACCCACCAGCGCCAGTATTCTGCAATGGCCATATTTGTTTGCTGCCCGTACATTAAGCCTGCACCGTAGAACAAAGCAATAGCAACAGATGATAGAACGAACAATAGTAGTAAATGCCGGTCCCCGTCTTTTCTTTTTAATGCCGGAAGTAATGCCCGTATCATAAGGATCAGCCACAGAACCAGGCCAATCAATAAAAGGATCTGCCATACCCGTCCCAGCTCAACATATTCATATCCCTGATGCCCCCAAAGAAAGTTTTCTGTCAGTCCCAGCTTTTGCATCACGCCCAGCCATTGGCCTGCTAACGACCCCAACACCACGATCAGCAAAGCAATAAACAGGATATTTACCCCCAGCTTCTGGAATTTAGGCTCATGCCCGGAAACGGCCGGGGCAATATACAGCCCGGTTGCCAGCCAGGAAGTTGCAATCCAGAATATTGCCAGCTGCACATGCCAGCTCCTGGAAACGGCCTGGGGCAATACCTTATCCAGGGGTATCCCATAAAAAGCGCTCCCCTCCACACCATAGTGGGCGGTAATGACACCGGAAAGCATTTGTATTAAAATAAGAAAAGCAACGATCCAGATATATTTTAAAGTAGCCCTCATAGAAGGAGTCGGCTTCATATTACGCAGTGGATCTTCCTTCGGCATCTGTTCACTTATTTCCTCTTCTTTATTTCTTGCATGATAGAATACCAGCAGCCCTACACAGGTCAGCAGCAGTAATACGCTGAATCCTGACCATAAGTGTAAGGATGGAGACGGAATATTCCCTATAAGCTCATCGTGGGGCCAGTTATTGGTATAGGTCACTTTACTACCCGGACGTTCCGTAATACAAACCCAGGAGGCCCAGGCGAAAAAAGCACTCATCTTGGCCATACGGGCCGTGTCCTTTACGGTATTTTCAGCAATTGCGTACTGGTTGCGGAGCTGGGCCATTTGGGGGTCATTCATGAACAGGCTGGCATAGTACCGGCCAAGGGCATTATATACGCGCGCTCTTTCAGCGCTAAATGAAATCTCATTCTTGGACTCGTCGAACGTATTTGTCCGAAGTGCTGACTTTAAACGTACCAGATAGCGCGCCTGTTCTTCATCGCTAAGATCCTTATAGACCCTGCCCTCTTTTTTTGCCAGTTCTTCCAGTAAAAGAAGGGATTCCCGGTGAAGATAGTCCGCCGTCCAATCGGGTGCTATATAGGCGCCATGTCCCCAAACACTGCCAACAGTTTGTCCGCCAATTGATTGCCATACGTTTTGACCCTCCCTGATATCCTGGCCTGTTGCCAAAACGGTACCATCTGTGGATACAATCCGCTCTGGAACAGGAGGCGCTGTTCTATAGATTTCGGTTCCAAAAAAGATGAGAATCGTAAAAGAACCAATAATAACAGCAGCTAATCCCATCCAGAGTTTTTTGGGCGTCATGGCATTTGAATTTTTATATGATGAACTTAATATCTTTTCTTCCCAGAGAACCAGGCATCATTTCACATAAATGGGTGCAAACTATTTATAGTCAAACCACGTATTTGCAACCTTTAACAAATTCAGCACGAGTACAACCGCTCGGAATGTTTAACATCAATATAAGGCTTGTATAAGAGCGAACGATCCTCTTCACCCTTTGTTAATTCCGTTTACAGGGTACTAAGTTAAAAAAAAGATATAACATCCGTTGTATTTGTGGGGCGTATTCCTGGTTGGCTTATTGATAAGGCAGTCAGCACAGTCCTGTTGTTCAGGGTCCGGCAAAGGCCCCTTGCCCTGTAAGTATTTCCTGTTGCTTTCTTCTGATGTCAAAGTCATTGCAATGAATATTCGCCGGGAGCTTTAGCGCGCAGATGAGTGTACAAGACAACGATACAGCGCATTGAAGGAAAAAGATGCTATGCCGGTCCCTTCACCCTTTTCCGCTTTTAATGGGCCCGATGTATCTTTTTGCAATGACGAGGTTGGAAAATTTGATATGATGGGAGGCCCCTTCGGGCGTGGTATCGTCGTAAAACTCGATCCAGATATAATTGAGATTTAATTTTTCATTGGTTCTCCAGCGAAATCCCTCAAAGGGCGGGCCTGTTTTGTCGTTCATCCAGGAATCGGCCAGCCACTTCCCGTTTGGAAAACCGGGGCCCCAATGCCCCACTACCGCGCCATCCTGCCAAACCTGCAGCTCCCCGTTTGATGCGGTTGCGGGGTGGTTGAGGCGGATCATCAGTTCCACGCACATCCATTGATCCCAGGGAATCTTTTTCGACTGCGGGCTGCCGTTTATCATATCATTGCCATAGCATTTGCCCCGGGCGCCTGCCCGCATATCGCCCCAGTAAAGATAGGTGTCCATATCATCCAGGGGGCCAACGGGTTCATAGGCTATGGAAATCCGCTGATCTCCAAGCGCGCAGGTACCGGCCCGGGGATTAGGATACCGGGTGGCGGGGCGATAGCCGCCGATCCAAACCGATTCATGGTGAATGTATCCTTTCGAACCGGAGGGGTATTTCACATAATACCTTATGTAGAGGACACTATCGAACCCCGGGTCAAACATCCGGAATAAATGCCCTCCGTCGTTTTTTCCTCCCTGGTTGGTCATTTTAAGAGCAATGCAGCCTTTGGCCGGAACATCAACGCTATCCAGGCTCATTCCTCCGCTGTTGACAACATCGGTATACCGGGCCAGTATATTGGACATACCATCGCTGAATTTTTCTGCATAAAGTACATCGGGATCCTGCTCAATACCCCTGTCATTAGGATATTGTGCCGCCAGGGAGCCGCCGGGGTAGTGCCGGGCAGGCCCGTGCGGCGGTTTGAAGCCGGCAATAGCGGCCAGGACCACCAGGGTGCAGGTAAGTTGTTTCACTGTCATAAATAGGGATAGAACGTTCCGACGGAGTTCGGTACCCGGTCTGCTAAATATACATAAAATTCAGGGGTTGATGATAAAGCAAAACAGCAGCTTGAAGATAAGCGTTTTCGTTCCTGCCGTAATTTTTAAGCCGGGTCCGTAACGGGCTCCCGCAGCTAACCATCATCCGCTTGCAGGTGGGCGCTGTCTTTAAAATACGTCTTGTTTTCTTCTTCTGCAAAAGCTGATCTGCCTCCTAACACTTTGTTTTAAAAAGTTTTATGTATATTAGCGATGGATTTAAACCTCTGACCGGAATGATTGTTGCCAATTGCCGCCTGAATGAGACGATGTGCTTAGGGAGCCTCTTTACTGTAGTTGCCTGTTCAACCCCTTTAAAAAATGTTCAAAAAACAATCTTTTTAGCGGATGGTCAATGTTGTTTGAATATTGATGTGCGGAACATTTATTTTAAAACCCTCAAAAATAAACCACAATGTCTTCAAGCTTTCAAAATCCCAGGAACCCTCTTGCCGCCTTATGGGCCTCCGCCACCGAATCGTACCTGCGCAGGCAACATCCCGATCTCAGCATCCGGGAGATCCGGCAACTGCCCTTCATGCAGGGCGTATTTGAACACCTGGACCAGTTGAAACAAAAAAAACGGGTGCCAAAACCACCGGACCAGGCAGCTGCAAAAGAAACGGGCAATGCGCTGAGTATCGCCCGGGCGGCGTATTATTCCCAGGCGTTCTTTGATGTTGCAGTAACCGGTGCTGCGTACAAAGAAAATTCCCGGGATGAAATATATGAGCTGTATATAGCGGGTCTGGAACTCTGTCATAGTGTGGACAATACCGTAGATTTTAGTACCGATGACTTGATCGGTTTTGCATTGTGCGTGCTGGTATATATCTGGATGCTGGGTGGCCCGGAAAATTTGAGCAGGCTCGAAGAAGCCCTGCTCAACAGCCTTCTGAACTCGTCCAAACTAACACAGGAGCAGCGGGATAAGGTCCAGGCTTTCTGGGATCAGCCTCACTACGGCCTTACCGAAATGCAGTACCGGGATGCAGGGGACTCCGCCTATAAAAATTATGGCGTTATCAACTGGCGGATCCCGGATAATGCACAGATCGTGATGATCGGGGACTGGGGCACTTCGATGGACGATGCCCGGGAGTTTTTAAAAGCCCTCTGGAAACAAGCCTACCGGCAATACCCGGGGCGCAAGATCGTTTTCCTGCACCTCGGCGATATCTACTATTGCGGATTACCCTATGAATGTTATTATAACTTCCAGGATGTATTTGCCCGGGTGAGTGCGGAGCTGCAGCAGGACCGGGATATCGATCCCAATAAATTTGATCCGCACCCTCCCATCTTTACCATACCCGGCAATCATGAATACTATTCCTATGGGTATGGATATTTCGAGTTACTCGATAATTTAAAACAGGGGCAACAATGCAGTTTCTTTTGCCTGCGTACCGAAAACAATCACTGGCAGTTCCTGGGTATGGACACCGGCCAGGCCGATGGAAACGGACTGCTGTCCTTCCTGCAAAGTTTTAGCGATTTTGTAAAAAGCACGGTCCTGGACAAATTACCCCACTGGAACTGGGTTACCTGGGTTTCCAACCTGGTAGTAACCACCTACGAAGATTTTGTGGGGCCTTTTGAACCCGAATTGCGCAATAATGAACTCAAATGGATCAAGGACCGGTTAAACGAATTCGGCGGCAAGACGATCATGCTCTCGCATCACCAGCTGTTTTCCCGCAAGGCGATGATCGATCACAAATCCCCGCAATACCAGAATACCTGGCTGGATGCTCATTTTAGTCCCTACTTTAAAGACCAGATTGCCGCCTGGTACTGGGGGCACGAACATGCTTTTGCCGTGTACTACGATGGCCTGCTGGGGTTGAATAAAGGGCGCCTGCTGGGCAGCAGCAGCTACGAGGTAACGGACAAAGCAGACGATCCCTATGAAAAAAATTATCCCATGGTGGCGTTTGCTCCCAATATGAATGAGCATCTTGTTGACCAAACAGGTAGTGATGAAAAGAAAAAACTGTATTCCCATGTGGGGGCCATTATGTCGTTAAAAGATACGGAGATCGACGTAAAGTACTACCAGTTCCCGGCATGGTCACAGCTGGTTGAAATGCCTGCCAATGCGCAATTGAAGGAAATTCCGCAGGTGGCCGAAACCATTAAACCGGCTCCGTTTATGAACCTTAAACCCTACTGGATAGGAAATGTACCTGTTAAAGAGAAGGTGGTGGTCACCAACCATAGTCCTGCGGTGGCCGTGTGGAACGAGACCTTATACATGGTATATGTAAATGGAAACGACCTGGACGATGGGCTGAGCCTGTGCTCCGTAAAGATCAGTGACATTCATTTAGAAAATAAACGACTGAAGGCGAACTGGAACGGACCGCAATCGATCCAGGCCGGGGGCCGCAAAATTACCACCGGGCATTCGCCGGCCATAATTGCGGTCAACAGCATCCTCTATTTATTCTATATTGATAAAAACAGTACCCTGCAGGGAATATCCAGGGCGGTAAATGGCAGCGAGTGGACATCATTAAATGTAGGTGGACAAGCAACAGGCGATGCGGCCCCTGTTGTCTGCTTCTTCCAGGGCCGGATCTACCTGGTGTACCGGGAGAAGGGATCCAAGAACAACCTTTGCTGGGCATACTACGATTTGAACCCGGGTTCGATGGGTGACTGGAAGGATTTTGGAAGGCTCCAGGACACGAAGGGCGCTGTGCTGGAATCGCCCAATACACCGGCGCTTGCGGCCGACGCCTATCATCTGTATATGACCTACCGGAAAAAAGACGGTACGGTCATAAAATGGGCCGTAGGCACGCCCTCCGGGCCTGCGCCGGACCGGTATCACAATAATATTTCCTGGCAACAGATGGGGACTATTGATGAGAAGCACTATACTGAAAGCGGGATGGGTTTAGCATATGCCAGCGGCGCTTTCATCATGGTGTACACCTCATCGAACGGCAACTTAACACAGTGTGCGCTGAGCGGCACCGGAAAAGACAGCCTGGGAACCTGGATCGGAGGCAATACCGTAAGACCTGCCACAGAATATACAAAAGACGGAACGATTAAAACGGATACCGCCCGGAGTAAATTTGTGGCCCAGATCGGGATCACCGTTGGCGGAGGGGTACTGGTTTACCGCGGGCTGGACAAGGACGAGATCTATTGGGCATACTATTAAAAAATGGAAAAGCATCTCATGAGCAATTGCGGTGCTTTTTCTTTTCCATTTGTGTTTAAATGGCCATGTTAGTTTGAGAACCAGCTGTTTATAGGGGTCGCGTTTTGCGGCCCCTTATGTTTTCCCGGGGGATACCCGGCAAGAAGAATCAAAAGGCATTTAACAGGATCAAACGCCTGATTTCCCGCGGATCTTCATTCTTTTCCCGATTGTCCTTTATAAAGCATATGCTGACCCTCCGGACCAGAGAATGCCCCTCCCCGGTAGTAATAGGCCCGGATGAAATAAGCCGCCAAAAGCGTGTTTTCAAAATATTTCTGATTTTTTTTCTAATTTATGCAACATTTTAAAACGTCCCGCGCCCTAAATACAGAAGCCGGGACAATAAAATAGTTCAGGAAAAAAAGAAAACAGCGTATACGTGTTGCAACTACCGAAGGATTTAGAGGACCAGGAGCTGATGAAGCTGTGCCGGCAGGGCAAAGCGGACTGTTTTTCCGAACTGTACCGGCGTTATAAAAAGGCGGTTTTTAATACCATCCTGCGTTTGGTGGATAATTTTGCCGAGGCAGAGGATCTGCTGCAGGAAGTGTTCATTACACTTTACCAGGAAATTATGAAGGACCGGCAGATCGAGCATTTCGGTGGTTTTTCGAGGCGTGTTGCGGCTAACAGGGCCATCAGCTTCCTGCGGAAGCAAAAGTATACGCTGGTTTTTGAGGATAGTCATGAAAATATTGTGGAGGAGGAAGCGGAAGATGAGGGTCTTTTTGAAATGCGGGTGGAGGAGGTGAAAAAGGCCATCAGTTCCCTGCCGGAAGGGTTCCGGACCATTGTTAACCTTTATGTGATGGATGGGTTACCGCAGGAAGAGATCGCCGGGTTGCTGGGTATTTCCCATGCAACGGTGCGTACGCAATACCATCGTGCCAAAAAGAAAATATTGTCGCTATTACAAAAAGAGGCCGTATAAGATGAAGAAAGATATTTTAAAAGAATTTGTAGTCGAAAACAGGGATGATTTTGACGACCAGGAGCCTGGTTCGGACGTGCTCGGCAAGATCCAGTCCAGGCTGGGGTTGGAACAACCTGTTGTTGTGCCCGGGGCAAAGGTTATAAAGTTCCGGTACTGGTGGGCCGCTGCCGCAGCAATTGTGGTGATCATCGGAGTTGCTGCGCTGTTTCACCAAAAGGAGGCAATTGACCATTCTATCGTAGCGCATACAGCGCCGGTATCCGTAAAACCCATGATGGGAGCAGGAAAAAAAGACTCGGTACCCGTAGTGCAGTCCATGGTGGCGGCCATTGCGGAGCCGGTACAAAGAAACGCAGTTGTAAAAAAGAGCAGGAGAATAGTGGCAGAAAAAAATACAACCCCCGGTATAGATGCTGAAGCAGAACTGGCAGCGTCCAACACCGTGGCGGACGACTGGCGAAAGGGGCTGCAGAACGAAAGCTCTTCCGCCCGGCTGGCAGCCATCCTGGCCTCGGGGAAAGAAAACGCGGCGTTGTCCAGCAGCGATCTGCAAACCCTCTCCAATACCCTCAACAGTGACGAAAACAGCAATGTGCGTCTGGCTGCCCTGGATGTGCTGAAAAAACAGGAGAACCGGGAGACCGTAAAGGAGTTGCTCCTGCAATCGGTGTCCAAACAGGATGACCCGGTTGTGCAAATGGAATTGCTGGCTTCTTTATCTTCCGGGGAAGCTACAACAATCAAACAACAGTTGTTAGATATAACACAGGATCCGATGAATATGGATGGAGTGCGCAACGAGGCCTATGCGGCACTGCTTCGTTCAAAATCCAATTTTTAAAAATAACAAGATATCAAAAAATGAAAAAAATAGTAGTAACCATTATTTTGTCTGTAGCATTAGTTTCCCTGGCCGGTGCGCAGGAGCGGCAATTCAAATTATCTAAAAAGACAGGTACGCTGAAGGTTAATATCCCGGGTGTAACAATTGAAGGGTACGATGGCAATGAAGTTATTTTTTCCGCACCGGAACTTAAGCGGGAAGCCAAAGACGAAAGAGCAGAAGGGCTTAAGCTGGTAACCGGTTCCGGTTTAACGGACAATACAGGTCTGAACCTGAGTGTCCGGGAAAATGGCGGTACCATTGATGTAGACTATGTAGGCAAAATGGACAGGGAACGCATTGCCATTAAAGTGCCCAACACCATGTCTGTAAAGGTAGCAACAACCGGTGTTATGAACGGTAACCGTCCTGTGGATATAAAAGATTTCAAAGGAGAATTGGAAATCAGTACCATGTACAATGCCATTTCCCTGCAGAATATTACAGGTCCTGTTAACGCAAAAACGATCTACGGGGAGCTGAGTGCAAAATTTGTATCTACGGTAAAAGGCCCGGTATCGCTGGTTTCGGTCTATAAGTTTGTTGATGTGAGCATTCCTTCCGGCCTTAAAGCTAATGTCAATATCTCTTCGCAAAACGGGAATATTTATGCTGCTGATGGCCTGGATATCAAAAGGGAACAGCCTAAGGAGAAAAAGAGCAATGATGGAGAAGATCTTACCGGGTTAACCGAATGGAGCAGGTCTTCCGATATAAAAGGAACGCTCAATGGCGGCGGCGTTGATCTGATCCTGAAGACCAATTATGGAAAGATCTACCTGCGTAAAAATTAAACCGTATAAACAGGATCATAAGGCACCCGCCGTTTTTAACTTTTATTTCTTCCTTTTAAATTCATACAGCTATGAAGAGGGCATTGCTTTGCCTGCTATTGACAGGCATTACACCGGTTTTGTTTGCACAAAGGGTGATTGAAAAAACATATAAAACAGCGCCCAACCAGCCCGTACTATTACAGTTTGGTTTTCCGAAGATAAAGATCCGCAGCTGGAACAGGGATGAGATCTATATCAAAGCAACGGTCAATATCAACGACAATAAGCAGAATGACCGTTTTGAATTGCGGGATCAAACCGTTGACGGCAAATTGCATATTACCGATACGATTGATTTCAAGCATATCGACCAGCAGTATTACATTGAGGTGGATGGCATCAAAAAACATTTTGAAAGCAAGGCCGATTTTGAAAACTATAAAACCGCGCACAAAAATGAAAAGATCAGCTCCTACTCGACCAACAATGTAGTTATTGACCTTGAAGTTGTGTTGCCTGTAAAAGAGTATATACAAGTCAGATCTAAATTCGGATTGGTGGAAGTGCAGGACTATGCCGGCCCGCTGACCGTGCAAACGGAGTTCGGAAAGATTGATGCGAGGCTAAAGGAATCCAATGTTGGAACAATTAAACTGACGAACCAGTTTGGAAAGATCTACTCCGATTTTAATCTGAAACCAACGAAGAAGGAAGAAAAATCATTTTATACGTCCATCACCGCTGCTCCGGGCAGGGGACCGGCATATGACCTGTCTTCCAAATTTGGGAATATCTATTTGCGCAACACAAAATAATAACAGTTTTGAAGGCAGGGGTCTTTACTATTAAAGGTCCTCTGCCCCATCTGCAACACGAAGTGGGTTTTCAGAAATCAGTTGATGATTGCTCCCTTGTTGTTCGCTAATTTTTCGCGAAACTTTTGAAGCTCTCCGGGAGTTTGCCGGATCCACTCTGTAACTTCTCCAACAATTTTCAATGGCGACCGGGATCTGTAGGAACGGGTTGGGTTGCCGGGGAATTTTTTATCTGTAAGATTGGGATCATTTTCAAAACTGCCTGTTGGTACAATAATGTATACCCGCTCGCGGCCTTCGCCCTTTGCCAGGGCCGCCGCAAGCCCTGCTCCGTTCACCAGCGCTGTAAAGTAAATATGATTCATTACGAGCTCCGATTTGTAATTAGAACTGCTGCCTGCTGTCAGTAAATCGCCAACCTGCAGCGCTGCTTTTGTGCCATGGTAAAATGGGCCTTTGTCGGAGGGGTTTTCGTGAAACAAAAGGGCTAGCTCCGTATGTTCTTTTGCCTTTTCTTGATCCTGCAGGTCTTCATAACATCGGGCAATAGCTGTATGAAGCGCGGGGAAAGCACTTTTAACGGTGTCGTCATTTATTTTTAACGCATGCGTCAAAGCAGTTTCGAGCCATTTTAACTTGTCGGTCACCGTTTTTTGATGCCGGGCTACATAATAAGCTGCAAGAAATTTTTCAAAGTCATCTGTGGCTTCGTTCCAGCCTTGCAGAAATAGTTTGCCGGCTTCTTCAGGGTTGCTTTTTTCTTCCATCTCCATACCCTGAAGACAGTATTTAACAATAGTATTGAACGGTGAAAATTCCATTTTTAATTGTTTTGCCGGTTTATTATCTAAAACCCGTTTGTTTTTTTGAGGGCCGGGCGCCGTGTTACAAGCGATGCTGGCGCATAAATGTACGTAGCTTTTGCTGATTCCAGGCCATTGGGCAAATGTTCAATGATGTGCAACGACCCCTTCAGACGATCATTTTAGCCCTGTGGTTTGCGAACAGGCCTGCTACATTTGGGCAATACCTGAAACCGGCGGGGGTAAAAGTGTTTCCGAAAAAAGCCGCCGCAACCGGTCCCGGGCCTCCTTTAGCGCGGGAAAGAGAACAAATGGGGTCCGGCAAAAACGGCGGGTGCTTTCAGTACAATTCTTTATTTTCGGTGCCCGGGAAAATATTGAAACCTTACACGTATGCAACAAGTGCGATCCGCCGCTATCTTATACCTGCTGCTGCTGTTTTTCAGCAATTGTAAAAAAGAGCATAGTAACTCCGGACAAACTGTTTATGCGGTGGTACAGGGAAACGACAACCAGGTAAAATACTGGGAGAACGGGAACATCAAAGTGGTATATAAAGGAGGCCCGTTAACAACCGGCGAATATATTTTTGTGCAGGGGAAGGATGTTTACATCTCCGGCAGGGAAAACAGCAGGGTCAAATGTTGGAAAAACGGCACGGAAATATTCAGCGCAGCCAATAATAACAGCAGGGCCAGCGGCCTGTACGTTAGCGGTCAGCATGTTTTTTTTGCCGGGAATGAGAACCTGGAGCAGGCTTATTTTATGCCCTGGTATTGGGATAATGGCACTATGTATCCGTTAACAAATGAAAGAAAGCAACATTTAATGACCTCCGGAATATTTGTTGACCAGGGTGCTGTTTACCTCTCTGGTTATGAAACGGTGCTGGATGAAGATCCCCAGCGGGATATTCCCTTCTATTGGAAAAACGGGAATAAAGTTTTGTTAGGAACAACGCCGGGCCGCACAACCGGTATTTTTGTGTACAATGGGGATGTATATGTAAGCGGGTATGCAGATAATAAGCCGGTATTCTGGAAAAACGGAGAACTGAACCGGCTGGCCGTTACAGATCCGTTCCTATCTTGTTATGCCACCGGTATATTCGTGGAAAAGGGTATCGTCTATGTCTCCGGTCATGAGTTCCGTTCAACGCCTGATAAATACCTGATAAGGCCCCGGTACTGGAAAAACGGCCAGTTAACAGTACTGAGTGAACAGGAAACGGGAAACTTCACTAACGGCATTTTTGTACATAACGGGGATGTTTATGTATACGGTTACGCCTTTACAAAGTCTCCGGCCGGCTATTACAATATTCCCAAGTACTGGAAAAACAAAAAGGAAGTAGTTTTGGCAGCAGAGGGCATCTGCAGCGCTCTTTTCGTTCAATAGCGGACCTGGTTGGTTTTGGTAAAATGCAGTATTAACTACCGGGTTCATGCATCAGGCCTTCAAGTGCTTTCATCACAACCTTTGCCATTTCTTTCCTCACTTTTCCTTTCCTTCCCACCGGAGCAAATAGGGTGTCTTCTGTAAGGGGCCTGCCATCTTGCGGGTACATATAGGTATTGTCAAAAAAAACCAGCTTTGTGCCATTGATCTTACAGGTATCGATCACATTCCCGGTGATCAACGGGAACTGCTTTTCCCATAAACCGGAACTGATGGGAAGCCCCGGGGTAAAATAGGCAATTTCACTTCCTTTGACGGCATCAATGGCTCTTTCTTTAATAGAAAGGTCCGCCGAAAAAACCTTATCGGTATCATTCACCTTTTTTGCGAGCCTGCTTACAATCCTGATATCGGAAGTAAAATTCCTTTTCAGTTCCCAGGCCAGTTCTTCGCCGATTTGCCCGTTGGCGCCTAATATTGTTTGCATAGGGCAAAGTTCTGCATAAATACCCCCGTAAACGTATCGGGATAAGTTGTAACAGGATCTCTGTTGATAGAACTCCTTCGCCCCATTCAGCCAACCTGCAAAGGACCGCTGCACAGGCCCTTTATGAACGGAGGGGCATCGGCTTACTGCAATTTAAAGGCACATATCAGTGCCGCGTCATAAATAGCAAAGGGGGCCATACACCAGGCCGGGTAATGGCTTTTGCCTTAATAAGTTTCCCAAATCTGGCAGAAAAAAAATTATGGCCCGATTGCTGCTCAGGGCCCACCGGCCCTCTTTATAGATGAAAAGATGGGGCTGGCTCTGCCCTGGGCGCAGTTGTGGTTCCGATAGACCTCTTTGTCTGTTTTGAAAACAGGTCCCGTACGATAGGTTTTAAGGGGCCGCAGGCCCGGTAGCACTACCCGGTAAATTTTTTTAAACCGGGGCTGGCTGGCTGCGTGTAACATTCCAGCGTTTTTGTCATTATAAAATAGAAGCAAATACGTTTGGAGATTACAAATGCAATACAACGGGACGATCTGGCAGCGCGCTGCCGCAGCGGAGAGGCGCAGGCGTTTTACGAAGTGTATCACCGGTATGCAAAAACCATGTTGAACAGCAGTATACGCATATTAAACCATTTAGCAGATGCAGAAGATGCGGTGCAGGAAGCATTTGCAATAGCCTTTAACAAAATAGACACCTTTACTTATAAAAGTTCTTTGGAGGCCTGGCTCGTACGTATCTCCATTAATAAATCGCTGGAGCTGCTCCGGCAAAAAAGGAAAATACGCTGGGTTGATGTAGATGCTATCGAAATAAAACAGGACGGGTCCGCAGCGGCCGGGGATCATGGGTTCCGGTATTCCGGAAAGCAGGTAAAGGAGGCTATTGACCGGTTACCGGAAAATTACCGCATCATTTTTAACCTGTACGCCGTGGATGAAATTCCGCAGGAGGATATTGCCCAAATGCTGCAGATCAGCCATGGCAACGTGCGCACCATTTATCACCGGGCAAAACTTAAAATAAAGGAGATCTTACAAAATGAACAGGGATAAAGACGAGCTGGAGCAGTTTATTGCGGGCCATAAAGATCTTTTTAACGCCCATGAGCCGGGGCCTGCTCTGTGGCTGCGGGTTAAAAGGGATCTTGATTCCGGAAGGCAACCCAAAACGCGGGGCGTTTTTTCTTTGCGCGCCCGGTATTATGGGGCCGCCGCAGCGGTACTGGTGCTGCTGGGGGGCGCCGTCTTTTATTTTTTCACCGGCAAAGCGGGGCATAGCCGGGAGGAGCCGCCTGTTGTAAAAACAAATCCTGCCACTGCCGGCGATAGCGCTCTTAACAGGGATGTGGCATCCATGCCGGCATATACGGATACCCCGGTGTTCAAAAAAGAAAAACAGGCCGCTCCCTATAAGGAGGGTAATGCAGAAGATGAAGCGCTATACCATTATACCCGCCTGGTTGCAATGAAACAAACCCAGCTAAAGGCAGTAGCGCAACATGAGCCGCGGTTATACCAGGCGTTTGAGCAGGATGCAGCGATCCTGGAAACTTCCTATGAAGAACTAAAAAAGCAGTTAAAACAACATGATGATAAAGAAGCACTGCTGCAAGCGATGCTCAACAACCTGCAAATGCAGGTTCATTTACTCAGCAGCCAGCTGGAGGTCTATAAGGAAGGGCACAAAAAGAAACAGGATAGTACGGCGCAGAAGAAGCGTTCTTTTTTGTGATACCCGGCTGGGTTTTTCAATAGTATTAAAACCAGGAAACATGAAAAATTTTATAAACAAACAGAAGTGCTTTTTACCGGTTCTTATGGTACTGGCTATGGTTTTGAATGCCCGGGCACAGCAGGCAGGAAAGGAAAAACAGTTTAGCAAAACCTACCCCCTGGCGCAGAACCAGGCGGTTTCTGTTTTTAACGCATTTGGCAATGTGGAAGTGCATAACTGGAACCGGGCCGAAGTAAAAGTAGAAGTGAGCATCATGGTCCGGGCTGCCGACGCCGCCATTGCGCAGGAGATCCTTAATGCCATCATTATTGAAAGCAAAGAGGGTAACCCGGTAAGCTTTGCCACCCACATCGAGGAAAACACAAAAACAGATAAAAAGAAGATCTCGGTAAACTACGCGGTGTACCTGCCACCGGGGAATAAGCTAACGATCAATAACAGTTTGGGCAATATCATAATCCCGGGGCGCAGCGGGGCTGTAACGGTCATGCAGTTTATGGGCGATCTGAAGACAGGGGATTTATCGGCTGCCAGTACCATCGAATCCAAACTGGGCAATGTAACCATCGCTTCTTTAAAAAATGCACATATTAAAATAGCCCATTCGTCGGTAACCATAAAAGCATTGTCGGGCAGCATTACCGGCGACTTCCTGCTTTGCAGGCAACTGGAGCTGGGGGCTACCAATGCCCTCGAAAAGCTGGACCTTAAGCTGGCATATTGCACTACGGCCCTAAACCTGCCTCCATCCTTTAGCGGCAGTTTTGATATCGAAACAAAGTACAGCAAGCTTAACAACCAAAGCCCGGTTAAAATAACCCAAGATACGCCGGAAGAACAGTTTGGCTTTTTAGTTACCCGCAAATATTCCGGCCGGTCCGGCTCGGGTAAAGTGCCGGTAAAGATCTCCGGCAATCTCGGAAGCCTGCTGTTGCAATGAAGCGGGATCTGACCATTGGCAATGGTCAATAGTCAATGGAACCAACGGGGAACATTGAATGTTAAACCTGGAACCCGCCGGTGAACAGTGAAAAAGAAACCGGGCTAACCCCTTCCCTACCCCGCAATCATTTTGGCAAGGCCGCCCAGCTGTTTTATTTTAAAGCGCAGCTCCTCCGTCCAGGGCAGGCCCAGGCAAAGACGCAGGCAGTTTTGAAACTGGTTCTGCAGCGTAAACATGCGGCCCGGCGCAATGCTGATGTGTTGCTTCAGCGCATCGTGGTAAAGCTCCGTGGTATCGGTTTGTTTGGAGAGCTCCACCCACAGGGCCAGCCCGCCCCGGGGCTGGCTTATTTTGGTGCCGGCAGGAAAATAGTCGGCAATGGCGGCGGCGTACTGCCGGTAGTTTTCCTGCAGGGTCTGGCGCAGCTGCCGCAGGTGCTTATCGTACCCGCCCGTCAGCAAAAAATTGCCCACCGCCTCGTGCACAAGGGCGGTGGAGGAAATGGTGTGCACCAGCTTCAGCTTCAGCAGCTGCTCTTTATATTTTCCGGGCGCCACCCAGCCCACGCGGTAGCCGGGGGCCAGGGTTTTGGATACAGAGCCGCACCACAGCACGTTCCCGTCCGTATCGTACGATTTGCAGCAACCGGGGCGCTCGGCGCTAAAATGCAGGTCGCCATAGGTATCATCCTCTATCAGCGGTATGCCGTGCCGGGCCAGCAGGCGGGTTACCTCTTTTTTGTTATCATCGGGCATACAATACCCCAGGGCGGTATTAAAATTGGGCACCAGCAGGCATACCGTTATTTTGGGTAATAGTTTCCGCAGCGCTTCAATGCTGATGCCGGTTACCGGGTGGGTGGCTACTTCCAGCACTTTTAACCCCAGGCCCATGGCTATCTGCAATATGCCCGGGTAGCAGGGGCTTTCCAGCGCCAGGGTATCGCCGGGGCGGGTTAGGGCCATCAGGCAAAGGGCCAGTGCATTCATACAGCCGCTGGTGGTGATCACATCATTTTCCTTAAGCTGCCCCTTCCAGGCCAGCGAGCGGGCCGCCACCATCCGGCGCAGTGTTGCATTGCCCTGCAGCGGCTCAAAGCCCGTGCCCCCGTCCTTTAACGACCGGGTGGCCAGCACTACTTCCTTTTTGAGCTTTGCCTGCGGCAGTAAATGGCCGGAGGGAATGCCGATGGAAAACAGGGTCAGGTCCTTACGCCCCATATTGGAGTATACTTCGTTGATGAGCTCATCCGGCCCCGTGCTTTTGGCCACCGGCGCCGGGCGGCTGGCCAGGGGCAGCGGCAGCTTTAAATAGTGCTGCGGGCTTACAAAGTAGCCGGACTGGGGTTTGGCTTCTATAAGGGAGCGGGCTTCCAGCTCCAGGAATACCCGTTTGGCGGTGTTGATGCTGATGCCGTGCTCCGTGCTCAGCATTCTTACAGAGGGTACCCGCTCCCCCGGCTTTAGCACCCCGCTTTTTATTTTATCGGCCAGGTTGCCCGCAAGGGTGGCGTATAAAAACTCCTTTTTCATAGGACAAAACTAACTGTGTCCTTTATCTTTTCAAAAACTGTGACTGTGTTTGTTGAGCCGGGTTACAGAGCTTTGCGGTTTAAATGGTAAAAACAATGGCAGCGGCAAGTGTAAGCAAAGTAACGGAAAACAGGGCCAGGGGCTGGCTCAACGGGTTTATAGGGGTGGTATTGTTCAGCGGCTCGCTACCGGCCACCCGGGTAGCGGTGCTGGAAACAGGGCCCCTCTTTCTTACGGCAGCCAGGGCCTCGGTAGCAGGCCTGCTGGCGCTTGCGGCCCTGCTGCTTTTCAGGCAAAAATTTCCGCGGCGCAAGGAGGTGCTGCCGCTGCTGCTGGTGGCCCTTGGCGTGGTGGTAGGTTTTCCGCTGCTGAGCGCCCTGGCCCTGCAGCATATTACCTCCGCCCATTCCATTATTTTTTTGGGCATCCTGCCGGTGGCTACCGCCATCTTTGGTATTGTGCGCGGCGGTGAGCGGCCGCGGCCGGTATTTTGGGTATTTTCCGTTATCGGCAGCCTGCTGGTGGCCGGCTATGCAGTGGCGCAGGGCGTTACGGCCTCTCTGCCGGGCGATGCGCTGATGCTTGCTGCCGTTATCCTCTGCGGGTTTGGCTATGCGGAGGGGGCCCGGCTTACCAAAACACTGGGCGGCTGGCAGGTAATATCCTGGGCGCTCGTTTTTTCCCTGCCCCTTATGCTGCCGCTGGCGTTGCTGTATTTTCCGCCGGCACCCGCGGCCATCAGTGCCGCCGCCTGGGTGGGGCTGGGTTATGTATCGCTCTTTAGCATGTTCATCGGGTTTATATTCTGGTACCGCGGCCTGGCCCAGGGCGGTATTGCCAGCGTGGGCCAGCTGCAGCTGCTGCAGCCCTTTTTGGGCCTGGCGCTGGCGGCATCACTGCTGCACGAGGCAGTAAGCATGGGCATGATCCTTGTAATGGCCGGCATTATCCTCTGCGTGGCCGGCTCTAAGCGGTTTGCCAGCTAAGGGGTGTAGTAATGGCATTACCCGTATTCAGCGCTTCTGGGCTGTTGGTAAAAGAGGACTGGTGTGGCTTTTATAGTCAACCGCTACCCTGTTGCCGGAGAACGGCAGGTATAATACCTAAGTTGTGTGAAAAGAGCGCAGCCAGGCCGGTAAATGCCCTGTGTTTGCAGCAGTAGCCCGGTTGAGTAAAACGACATATTTGCTATCAACACAACGCTCCCCGGAGCTGATTAATGCTGCAATCAGGTGCGTTTGTCCCGGGGCATAACAATAATTAAGGCAGCGTTTTATTTTTGTTTCTTATTATGGGCTTTTAGTTGCTGCTGTTTTTCCTGGTAGGCAATAAACCTTTTTTCATCGGATTTGGAAACGTTATTATAATAGGTGGCAAGCTCTGTGTAGGAAATTTTCAATCCCTCGGCCAGGGCCATTTGGGTAGTAAGCGTTACATTTTTGTTTCCGTTGGCGATCAGCTGCATATGCGATTTTTCAATACCGCTGTCCAGGGCCAGCCTTGTAGGGTTTGTTTTAGCATCAAGCATGGCTTTATGGAGGCCAACAGCAAACTGAAACAGGATTTTGCTCTTTTCTTCTTTTGTATACGCTTTCATCAAAGCAAGCTGGGAGAAAATTTAAAAAATTATGACCTGTTATAATAGGTCTAATTGATTTTTTATTATATTTGTATCAGAGTATATAGTTTTGCGATTACTTCATAAAAATATTTGAAGCATTCGCTTTGAGTCTCGCTTTTGAAACCTGAGAAATTTCTGTAGCAACGAGATGAAGAGTAGAATAGCTCACGTCAAGGCGTGAGCTCTCTTATTCGTTGCTGGGCTTCTCAGGGCCTCAAAAGCGGTAAGTTGAGCGTCACGCTTTTTTTATTGCTTGTAGCGTCGATCAGCATGCCGGGAGACTCATCCAACCCAAAACGGATGAGTGCTAAAACATCATATTACACTATTGTTGCCAATGCCATAGCATTTATGGTCCTTTTTGCGTGCAAGCCAAAGATGCCGGTATAATTTATTGCCGGGCGGGAGGCGGTTTTCTCATGTTAAGCCTCCCCCAATCCCGGCATTTGTTGGGCGCAAACACTTTTAAGGTGCTATACCTATTTCTATGCCCGTTTTTCCAAACAATATTGCTTTACTTTTTAATGCTTTTATATGAAAAAAATTGCGCTGGCATGCGTGCTGGCGGGTTTATGCCTGTACGCAGCAGCCCAGGAAAACACCAGGGCATTAACCATTGGTGATACCGTACCCAATATCCTATTTAGCCATATACTAAATGGAAATCAACGGAAAATAGATCTTTATCACTTTAAAAATAAGAACGTTATTATTGACCTGTGGAGCCGGCATTGTACATCTTGTATCGGTGCTTTTCCAAAAATTGAGCAGTACCAAAAAAAACACTCGGATCTGCTTCAATTTATACTCGCAAACCCTCATGACATAGGGTTTGAAAGGGATGTAATAGCATTGCTGAAGAGTATTAAAACAAGAACAGGATTTTACCCCTCCTTACCGGTGGCATTGAATGATACGCTGCTGAACCTCTATTTTCCTCACACTGGGGTACCGCATTATATCTGGATTAATAATAGGCAACAAATTGTTGCTATTACAGGCCTGGAAGAGATTACGGAACAAAATATTGACCATTTTGTGAGGGGAGATCGGCTGCATTTGGCGGTAAAAGATGCCCCACAGTTTTCTAAAGATCTTCTATCTCTTGTAAGGGATGGAGTGGTAAAAGATGCAGATCTGCTTGGCTTCTCGATGTTTACTGGTTATCAGCCATATACTAATCTGAAAACCGGATTTAGGAAAAATGACAGTACTGGTAGTTCTTCTTATTGTATCATTAACCAGCCATTGAGGGCGATCCTTTACCGGGCATACGGAAATGAGATAAATGGAATGCCATTAAACCGGTTGATTAATTTTCCCAACCAATCACAAAAGTATTGTTATCAGGTAATACTACCCAATACCGCCAAAAATAGTTCCGTAATAGTGCCTTATTTAAAAGAAGATCTTTGGCGTACGTTTCATCTTAAAGGGGTTGGCAAAAAAGAGACCCGGGAGTGCTTTATTATTAAAGGAATCCAAAATATTATATCCTTGAGCTCATCTGCACACCGGGCCTTGGATCTAAATAAAAATAGTCGTAAAAAATATATTAAGGGATACTCGTTAAAGGAGGCAGTATTATTTCTGGATCAGCTAACTATTCCGCTTCTGGACGAAAGTGGACAGGGAGAGACCCTGATCGATTTGAATTTTCCTGAGAGTTTGAATCCTAAAGATGAGCGGCAACTCATTGCCTGGCTTATCAGCAAGGGGTTTGTAATTGAGAAGGAGCCCCGGTTACTGGATGTATTTGAATTCTCTACCATAAACTAAAACACTGTATTATGATAAAAATAACTATAAAAGCAGCGTGCTTCTTACTGGTATCCGGAACATTGCTCGTATTGATTTTTCGATATCCGGGGTATATTCAGGCGCAAAATGCATTCGGAATCTCCATCAGTGGAATGATTACGGATAGTATGGGATTGGGATTAAATGGGGCTTCCGTCATGTTGAAGAATAAGGAGCGGCACTCTATTTCGAACAAAAACGGAGTTTTTGAAATAAAGGCAATGCCTGGGGATGAATTAATTATTTCTCATGTAGGCTATCAAACAAAAATAGTTAAAATACCGAGCGAGCCGGTTTATCTACGGATCACTTTGAGGATAAACGAAACTACAGATAGTGAGGTAACTGTTGAAGCTAATACGGGGTATCAAAAGGTAAAACCTAATGAAATCAATGGGTCAGTAACAGTGATAGATAGTAGGATGCTAAACCTGCAAACCGGAACCAATATTTTACAGCGTCTCAATGGCATAACCAATGGTTTATTGTTCAATATTGGCAGATTAAATCCTGGCAGCGAAATTTCAATCCGCGGCCTGAGCACCATAAATGGCCCTCTTGCGCCACTGATAATATTGGATAAATTTCCATACGATGGGAGCATTGACGATATTAATCCAAACGATGTGGAAACGATTACCATTTTAAAAGACGCCGCTGCTGCCAGTATTTGGGGTGCGCGGGCCGCAAATGGGGTCATTGTAATAACAACTAAGAATGGTCAGTTTAATAAAAAACTAAAGGTTGAAATAAATGCGAGCAATCTTTTGTCAACTCCACCGGATCTTTCTTCAATTCCACAAATTTCTGTTTCGGATTATATAGATATAGAAGCGCAGCTTTTTGAAAGAGGCCAATTTAACGGAGATATTAACAACACACAGGCTCGGTATCCATTATCGCCGTTAGTGGAAATTTTATTAAAGCGTAAAAGTGGAGCTATTTCGGTGGCAGACTCTTTGTCAATGGTGAATCAACTTAAACAGCTTGACAGCAGGAAAGAGTATTCAAAATACTTTCAGCGTATAGGTATTACACAACAGTACTCATTAAATATTAGCGGCGGCAACAATCAGATTGCTTGGCTGCTTGGAGGTGGGTACAATAGAGTACTGGGCGTTAACAACGCATTTTCTGATAAGCTCAATATACATCTAAAGAATAGTTTTCGGCTTTTAAAAAATCTCTCTATAGCCGTCGATGCTTACTACGCCAGCAATACAAATAAAAATGGAATGCCTGATTTTTCAAGTATATATAATATACACAACCGCTACGTACCATATCAGACATTTGTGGGAGTCAAAGGAGAAGCGCTGCCGATAGACAAGTACAGAAGAGGATTTATAGACACACTGGGTGCAGGGCATTTGCTAGATTGGAAATACTATCCTTTTGAAGATTATAAACATGATGCCACCAATTTAAAAAGTCAAAATATCATTTCTAATGTAGACATTAGATATACACCGATCGCCGGATTGGAGGTAAGTGCAAATTATCAATATCAAAATGCCTGGGGGAGCTTTACCCGAATGGCTGATATGAGCAGTTTTTATCTTAGGGATCTTATTAATCGATTTACTCAGCTCAGTTATTCCAAGTTGCCAGACGTATTCCCTATTCCTAAAGGGAACCTGCTCAGCAAATCAGGAAGTGACCTTATCACAAATAATTTCAGGGCATTGGCCTCATATAATAGACAACTTGGTAAACATTTGATCAATATACTTTCGGGCTTTGATTTAAGAGATTCAAAGAGCAGCTCAGGGACAGGGGCGTTTACTATTTATGGCTATCAGGAGGACCCCTTATCGCAAGGCGTTGTAGACTTTTATAACAGGTATCCTACCCTAATAAGTGGTTACACTGAAACGATCCCCGGGGTGGCGAATATCAGTGCAGACAAAAACCTTCGGTATATCAGCGTTTACTCAAATGGTTCATACACTTATAAAAGCAGGTATGGCGTTAGTGGTAGTTTTCGAAAGGACGCTTCAAATGTCTTTGGCGCTACAACGAATGATAAATGGAACCCGTTATGGTCAACAGGAGCAAGTTGGGTACTATCCAATGAACCGTTTTATCACTTGCATTTTATTCCCCGGTTGAGGATTAAGGCAAGCATTGGAGTCAGCGGAAATGTAGATCCTGGAAAAACTCCGCTGCCAATTAGCGGTGTCTTTACTAATCCTGTAACAAATTTACCGGTAGAGAAAATTACAAATCTAAATAACCCTTCGCTTAGATGGGAAAAATCCAGGCAAATAAATGTAGGAATAGAATTTGAGACAAAGGAAAACTGGCTAAAAGGTAGCGTTGAATATTACAATAAAACAGGCACCGACCTTTATGGAGAAACCCCCTATGATTATACAACCTGGGGGCAAAACAATGTAATAATCAAAAATGTTGCTAATATGATAGGAAAAGGGTGGGATATAAACCTGACGTCAAACAATATTAACAGAGCCGTAAAATGGGAGACCGGGATTATTATGAACATTAATAAGAGCAAGACGTCCAAATACTTTGCTGATGCTTCCAAAGATATTTATGGCCCCAATGACGGAACATATATAACCCCGATTGTAGGAAAGCCTCTGTATGCTATCTCTGCGTTTAAATGGGCGGGCCTGAACTCTGAAGGAGATCCTCAGGGCTATCTAAATGATAATGCCAGTACCGATTATCGCGGCATAATCAATCTGATTACACAAGAGGGATCCAAAAGTAATAGTATTGTTTTTATGGGCCCGTCTGTTCCTGTTTGTTTTGGCTCAATGATCAACAACCTGGCGTGGAAGAATCTGGCAGTTTCTATTAATATTACATACAGATTGGGATATTATTTCAGAAAAAGGTCTTTCACTTCAGCGGCACTCATCGATAATGGAATCGGGTATGGAGATTATTACGAACGTTGGAAACAACCAGGTGATGAAAACCGGACTTCCGTGCCAAAATTCGTTTATCCGGATTACCCATTAAACAGTTATCGGGACTTTTTCTATTCATACGCTTCGCCAAATGTATTAAATGCCGGGAATATAAGACTTCAGTTTGTAAACGTTTCATATAGATTTTTATTTAAGAAGGCCAGTCAGATGCCATTAGCTGTTCAGTTATATGGAAATGCTTCCAACCTTGGTATCATCTGGATGGCAAATAGGCAGAAGATAGACCCGGATTATCCAACTTCCTACGCCCCAACCAAACAATATACCGTGGGCATGAAAATCAATTTTTAATCCATCAATAACACATATTATGAACACAAATAAGTTGAATAGAAGGATAATACTTTTACTGTTTTGCTGCATGATTTCATTTGTTTCATGCAGAAAATTTTTGGATAAAAAAATAACGAACGGAATCACCACCCCTACCCAATTGAGCGATTTGCAGGCCCTGTTGGATGAAGCATTGGGTCTGAACGAGAGTATAACGCCGGTATATGGAGAAGCATCGTCCGATGACTATTTCCTGAATCCGGATTATAAGACTGTTTTAGATAAAAACCCCCTACTTAAAAACGTATACATCCGAAGGCCTTATGAATACTCCTTTCAAAATGATTGGTCCAAAGCATACCTGGAAATATACAATGCCAATTATTGTTTGGATATGATAAAAGCTATTCCGGCTTCGACGGACAACCGAAATCAATGGGATAATGTGTATGGGAGCGCCTTATTCATGAGGGCTTATTATTTTTTACTGCTGACCTGGGAGTATGCAAAGGCGTTTGATAGAGAAGCATCCTCGAGAGATTTGGGGATTGTGCTGCGGTTAACTTCTGATTTTAACGTTCCTTCTCAACGGTCAAGCGTAAAACAATGTTATGATCAAATAGTTAATGATGTAATGGAAAGCGTAGGACATCTTCCTGATTTCCCCGTTCATGTATACCGACCCTCAAAGTGGGCTGCTTATGGTTTGCTGGCGCGCACTTATCTTTCAATGAGGCAGTACGACAGTGCATATAAGTATGCTGATGAGTGTTTAAAATTGAGGAGTGACCTTATGGATTTTAACGGCGACAAGGATGTAAAGCCATTGGGGGGCAAATATCCGTTTTCAAAATTCAACAAGGAGACAATTTATTATACAGGAAGAAGTGGATGGGTGGTGGCGGCTCTAAGTGCTGCAAATTATATGTTTATTGATAGTGGTTTAGTCAAGAGCTATGAAGAGAATGATCTAAGAAAAACGGCTTTCTTTTCGTTGGTCAAGGGGAATTATACATTTACAGGGAGTTACTCGCAGAATGCAACTAACTTTACGGGGATAGCAACCGATGAGATTTTTCTGATTCGAGCCGAATGTGCCGCCCGATTAAACAATATTAAAGAGGCTTTGTTCGATTTGAACACACTTTTAGCAAGCAGATACAAATCCGGCAGCTTTTTGCCATTGGAAATTTTGACTAAAGAGGGGCTTATAGACCGAATTCTTTTAGAACGAAGGAAAGAATTAATATCGAGGAACCTACGGTGGATGGATTTGAAAAGGCTCAATAAAGAGAATAAAAGCATCGTTCTTGTAAGAGTTTATGAGGGTAATACCTATACTTTACAACCGAACGCAAATTATTATGCGCTTCCATTGCCAACGGATATTATTAAATTAGCTCAAATACAGCAAAATGACGAATGAAGGGCCATAGATTGATCGGATTGTGTTGGGGGGCTGAACTCAATGTTCAGCCCCTGTTTATTTTAATGGGGTGCCGGTAAACCTTTTGTACCGGCCGATCTGATACAACGTATTCTCCTTTTCGGAAAGGTGTCATTTTATAACAAAGGGAAGTTTGACCAGGGTCGATCCCCAGGCAATCAACAGGTCGGCACCCGTATCCGTCTGTTTAAATACCATGGTAAAGTATTCCACCTCCGGGTTGTTATCGGTAGAAGGTACTTCCACCCGCAGGAGATCTTTTGTACTATCCTGGTTAAGCCCCCAGGTATCCAGGTTATTGTTTAATACCAGGGTCCAGTTTTTTTCGTGTGGGATGCTGTAGAGGGTATACCGTCCCGGCTCTATTTTTTTATTATTAAGGTAAACCGGTTTAAAAACATCCAGTTCGGTAGCCTCATTCGCCCCCATCCGCCAGGGGTGGTCATATTGAAGCACCGTTCCGAAGAGGGAACGGCCCTGCAGGTGCGGCCGGCTGTAAAGGACGCGCATAACGGGGCCTTCTTTGGTGCTTCCGCTCATTTTTTGAAGCGGATAATGAACGGGATAATAGCTCATGTCCAGGGGCGACACGTCCACCGCTTCATAAGGGTTGCTGGTGTTGGCCGGCTGTATCCCCACCGGTGCATTGGCCTGTGGTACCGGTTTGCTCTTTGTTTCGGGTTGCTGATTACAGGCAACCAATAAGGCGAAGCCGGCAAGCAGGAACGATCTGCCTCTTAGACAATTCATTCGTTATAATTAAAAATTAATAGGCAGGGATGCTTTTTTCTGATCCCATTCGATCGCCAAGTTAACAGTTGATCCGCTTTTTTCAAAATCAATGGTCAGGAATTCTATCGGATCTTTTAATTCTTCTACCGGAACGGAAGTCCGTACCACATCTTTTGCCGCATCATAATTAAAGGCGCCCCAGGCATCGGTATCCTTATTCACGATAAAGGTCCATTCTTTTTCGGTAGGGATGCAATAGAGGGTATACCGTCCTGCAGGGATCTTTTTGCTACCGATGGTGGCCGTGGCAAAGAACTGGATTTCCGTGGCTTCATTGGCTCCCAGGCGCCAAACCTTGCCGTAGGGAACAATGTCGGAGTTAAATATTTTACGGTTGTTCTTGGCAGGGCGGCTGTAAATGACCCGCATACGCAGCGGTTCGCTGGTGCCCCGGATCTTTTTAGAAGGATAATCCACCGGGTAATAGATCTGGTCCATAGGTGATTTGTCTACCGGTATCCAGGATTGCCCGTGAACCGGCAACATGAAGGAAAAGGCAATAATAGCCGTCAATACGTACTTTGTCATACTGTTCGTGTTTTAATTCGTCAATTTTTTAAATTGTTCCGCTGCAAAGGGCTTCAGGTCTGCCCAAAAAAGACGGTAATGCTCCTCCAAACGTTTGATATTGTCTTCAAATAGTTTTTCTGCGGGCCGGCTGTCATCCAGGTATCGGGCCCGGCGAACCAGTCCTGCAAAACTTTTATAGATGCCGGAAGGCTCACTGTAGTGATACAGCCAGTTTTGCTGTTTCATATAGTGAAAGAGTGGCCGGAAATGCTCCGGCAGTTGTTCAAAATAGCGGTCGAGGGTTTTGTAGGTATGCTGTGCAAACTCAGCGAGGGATCCCGGCGAAAACTCCTGTGCATCATTTGCCAGAAAATAATCATATACAATATCCATGAACGCACCGCTGTATAGCCGGTAAGGTGTTCTGAAGACCTGTTTGGCAGCAAGTGTGGCGGGGTGGGCGTCGGTAAAGCTGTCTATTTCCCGGTGCAGCCGGATGCCGGCGCGGATCGCCGGGGGATAATCCAACTGGCGGTTCCCCTTTACAAAATCACTGATCATATTGCCCACAAGAACGCCCTCGTGACCAAATGAGAGGTATGCATGCGCCAGGAAATTCATGCCGCAAATGTAGGAATAAAGAAAAAGATCGCGGTGGGCGCAGCACCGGCAAATTAGCGGTGCTGTTGCAGCAACGCTCCTACCTCCTGCTGGATACCGATGCTCTTGTCGTTGTTGTAAGCGTGCTGAAGGGCGATTTTCGTTGTTTCAAAATCAGCCTTTTTTTCTTTAAGGGTTTCGTATACCTCTTTTGCGGCAGCTGGCCTTGGCCCCCAGTGAAACAGGTCCTTTCCGTTCTCATCCCGCACAATCAGCATCGGGATGGACCGGCTGCCGCTGGTCAGGTATTGTTCAATTTCAGAGCCGGAGTCCCGCAGCTGGATACTGAAACCGATGTGCGCATTTTCCCGGCTCATCAGGTAAAGGACAGGAACGATATGTGCCGCATCCCCGCACCAGGGTTCGGTAATAACCACCCATTGCTGCTTCCGGCCAATGGAGGACAGCAGGGCTTTTGTTTCATCTGTTAAAGGGTTTTGTTTGAGCCAGCGGCTCATCCGCGACCAGTTCATCCTGGTGTACTGAAAATAATCGGCATTGTTATAGGGCGGTGCCGGTTCTGCGGCGGTTAAAATTTTGCTGAACTCATTTGAGTACTCCTCGAAAGTCATATACTTAAATCCGTTTTTTATGATCTTTTACCGTGTTGGGTATCAATAAAACGTGTAATTCCATAAAAAGTTCTGAAAAGTACTGTTTTACGGAAAAGCCCTGGCCGGCGGATCCTCGGTGATCTGTTAAACATTTACCGGAAAAAAGGGAGGCTTATGGGGAAGAGAAACAGAAATTGGCGTATCTTCATCCTCTATTCAAAATTAAAATTATGGACACCCTGCAACAATTGCGATCCGAGCTGGAGGAAGAGTACCGTACCACAAAAAAATTTTTTGAATTATATCCTGCTGACAGGGGGGATTATGCGCCGCACGAAAAAAGCATGAAGCAAAATAAGCTTGCCGGGCATATTGCAGAGATCTTTGGCTGGGCTTCTTTTATCCTGCCAACGGAAACGCTGGATTTTGCCAAGGGAGCGTATAAACCTGCAGACATCAGTTCCAGAGAACAGCTGCTGGAGGAGCTGGATAAAAATTATAGCGCCAGCAAGGAGGCGCTGGAGGGGGCAACCGAGGATGCATTGTTGCCCAACTGGAGCATTGCCCACAACGGACATAAGCTGGCTGAGTGGTCAAAATACGGGGCCATCCGGCATTCGCTCAACCAGATTGCGCACCACCGGGCGCAGTTGGGGGTTTATTACCGGCTGCAGGATATACCGTTGCCGGGAAGCTATGGTCCTTCTGCTGATGACCAGCGGTTTGCGTAGCGGCGCCGGATATTTAACACCGATTTGTTGCAGGCGGCGCAATGCAGGGGGATTATGGCACAGTTTTTAAAGATGGATTGTTATTCATTAACTATCTAAAATCTATCCAAAATGAATAGAAATACAAGAAACGGGCTTCTGGCACTGGGGCTGGCCGCAGCTGCCGCCTGGTATAAAATGAGCCCGGAACAAAAGTCGAATGTAAAAAATAAAGTATCTGATTGGGGAAATAAATTAAAAGATGGCCTGTCAAATCTGAAAAAGCAGGCCGGGCAGCCAAATACACAGTCCGCGTCTTAAGCTCTGTTACAACAACCGTCCTTTAATACTTTACAAAGGTTCCCGGCCAGGGAGCCTTTATTTTTATGCCGGGGTATTAAGCAGCGCATGCTGGCTTGCTGTAAAAATATCCCGGAAGATGCGGTTCAGCACCGTACCCCTCCGTGTAGCGGCCACACCGCATAAGGGGTACAGGCCGGCAACCAGCTTTCCCGAAAACCGGGCAAGCAGCCGGCTGTTCCGGGAAACCTGTTGTAGCAGCGCTTCGGGAATGATGCCGCTTTTTTGGATACAATTCCAGGACTCATCGGCGGATGCGTAGAAGCGCTCCCGTAATTTTTGCAGAAGCTGAGCCGCCTGTTGCCCTTTTTGCTGCATCGCCCAAACGGATGCATCCCCGGAAATTCCCTTGCCGGGTTTCTGTTGCACCAGCTGTTGAAACGCCTCCAGGAAATGTAGTGCCATCCCAAGGGTGTTTACGGCAAGCGTGGTTTCTGCAAACTGCAGGAACGGATAGCGGTAAATAACGCCGGGCAGGGTTGCCGCGGCCGGGAGGATGGTAAAGCTCCGCTCCATAGGGACCTGTATGGCCGAAACACTGAAGCTTTCGCTGGCGGTTGCCCTCAGCCCCATGGTATCCCAGTCGTTATGAATGAGCACCTCATCCCTGGTAAATAAAAAAGACCTGTAAACCGGCGCGCCCTGTGCATTGGTCACAAGCCGTCCTTCTTTTTCAATTTTACAGTTGGCTGTAAAATGCGTGCAATAGGGTGCACCCGTGGCATATTTCCAGGAACCGCTGACCTCGTACCCCTCCTTTGTTTCGCGGGCGATACCGGAGAGGGCTCCGCTTCCTCCAAAGCAAACCCGGTCATTTTTGAAAATCTCACCGGTAAGGGCAGGCGGCAGGTACCCGGTAAACTGTGTGGCACCGCTGCAAAGGGTAATGGTCCATCCCAGGCTGCCATCAATCCTTGCAAGCGTTTCTTCCATCCTCAACCCTTCCGGTAAACCCAGGCCCAGCCCGTTCTGCTCGGGGGGAACAAAGAGCTTGAACCATTTCTGTTGGTAAATAAGGTCCAGTTGCTGCGGAGTAAGCCGGGCTTGTTCATCGGCCTCCTTTGCAGGGTGTGCCAATGCAGCTGCCATGTGTTGATCCATCATTTCTTTTCTGTTTCCAGGATGCGCTTCCACTCGAAAAAGCCCAGCACCGCAATGATAAACAGGAACAGGGTTAACAGGGCGTACAGGGGAAGCTGTTTATAAAATAGAAGCGGTATTGCTACAGCATTGCTGATATTGAGCAGGATCCAGTTCTCCAGTTTGCGCTTTGCAAGTAACCACATTCCGGCCCAGGCAGTTGCACTTACAAAAGCATCCATCACCGGTACCGATGAATCTGTAAGGTACCGGAGCGCCAGATACAGGATCACAAAGCCCCCCAGCACGATCGCCGCTGTGATGCTCCAGTCCTTTTTAGTAGCTCTTGTTACCGGCAGGGGAATGGACGTGCGTTTAAATACCCAGAACCACCATCCATAAATGCTCATGACGAGGTAATAAAGGTTCAGCGCACTTTCCGCATACAGGCCGGATGTCATAAATATATAGATGCTGATCAGTACAGACAGGATCCCTGCGGGATAGAGCCAGACTTTGTTGGCCTTCGCCAGCAGAACCTCTGCAGCGCCAAAACCGGCGCCCAGCCATTCCAGCACACTTGTTTGCTTTATCTCTTCAACAAAAACGGTGACCCAGTTTGCCATAGTTTTATAAAATCAGGTACAGGGTCAGGCTGAAAAGCTGCTGTTTCCTACGCCGGCATTACCCGGATCAGGTTCCTGAGTCCGCCGACGGCAGAACTCAATGGGTATGATCTCAGCCTTGATTTCATCCCGCCACCGGCAGGAAAGGCACCCCTGTTGGGGGTGAAGGTAAGCAAAAAATAATTTCGGCCCTGTTTTATACTTTCGCAATGATTTGTAATATATTCGCTCCGCTTAATTTTTTTACATGCCATCGTCGAAGCGTTTATTCGTAAAAACTTCCTCTCTGCCCAATGCCGGCAAAGGGTTATTTACAAAAGTTGCTATTGCAAAAAAAGAGATTGTTACCGAGTATACCGGGGATCTGCTCACCTGGAAGGAGGTGGAAGATGATGCGGATAACGGGTATATTTTTCATATTAACGATGAGGCCGTTATTGATGCCAGCAGGCATCCAAAATCCTTTGGCCGCTACGCCAATGATGCTGCGGGTTTGCAGCGGGTAAAAGGGATCCGGAACAACGCTGAGTATATAGAGGAAGGCACCCGTGTATACCTGGTAGCCAAAACAGATATACCCGCAGGAAGCGAGATTTTTGTCTCCTACGGCCCCCAGTACTGGAAGCAGGTACGGGAAAACATCCGGTTTGACCGTGAAGCTGCAAAAGAAAAATCCGGGCGATAAGCCAGCCTGCTGACGAAGCACGTATATGCTGGCCGTGATAAAATACCGGCCGGTATTGTTTGAATGCTTCAATATTTTTTCAATTCCCGACTTCTAAAGGAATGCCGTTATCTTTGTTTACAGAATAATGGAAAAGAGCAATTTTGTAGACCAGATACGGATATTTTGCCGCAGCGGACACGGCGGTGCGGGCATCAAGCATTTTTTGCGGGACAAATTTACGTCCAAAGGTGGCCCGGATGGTGGCGATGGCGGAAGAGGCGCCCATATTATTTTAAAGGGCAATCGCAACTTATGGACCTTATTACATTTACGTTATTTCAAAAATATACTGGCAGAGAACGGAGAAAACGGCGGGCATAATAACTGTACCGGTCGCAGCGGAAAAGACGTGGTAATAGAAGTACCGCTGGGTACGGTGGCCATGGATGAGGAAACCGGGGAAAAAGAAGCAGAGATCCTGGAAGACGGCCAGGAGATCATCTGGATGCCCGGTGGTAAAGGAGGGTTGGGCAATGCCAATTTTGCCACACCTACCAACCAGGCGCCGGAGTATGCACAGCCGGGGCTGCCGGGTGAGGAAGGCTGGAAGGTACTGGAGTTAAAAGTACTGGCGGATGTGGGGTTGGTGGGTTTCCCCAATGCCGGAAAGTCGACCCTGCTTTCGGTGATCACCGCGGCAAAGCCTAAGATCGGCAATTATGCTTTTACCACGCTTACACCCAATCTTGGTATTGTGGAATATCGAGATGGCCGGAGTTTTTGTATGGCGGATATGCCCGGCATCATTGAAGGAGCTGCCGAGGGCCGCGGGCTGGGACATCGTTTTCTCAGGCATATTGAGCGCAACCCGGTGCTCCTGTTCCTGATCCCGGCAGATAGTGCAGACCACCGGAAAGAATTTGAGGTGCTCATGAATGAGCTGGAACAATACAACCCGGAGTTGCTGCATAAACAGTTCCTGATTGCCATTTCCAAAAGCGATATGCTGGATGATGAGCTAAAAGCCGCCATCAGCAAAGAAATGCCTGATCATATTCCGCATCTTTTTATTTCTTCAGTAGCACAACAGGGGCTGACCCGGTTAAAGGACCAGCTCTGGGAGATCTTAAATACTGTGCCGGAAGCAAACCAGTAGTATTCCCTTACAGGTAGGTGCAGGACAGTTCCCCCAATTATTTACAGTATTTTCGGAGCAACGATGTTGTTGATAAACAATTACAAAGCTTGCTCATGAACAAGAAAAAACCGCTGGCATTTATTGCCGTTCTTTTCTCCTTAACGGTAACAGCACAATCAAAAGTCGGGAACCTGCGCACTGAAAACCGGGTGGACCCGGTGGGGCTGGATATCATTCAGCCGCGGTTCAGCTGGCAGTTGGAAAACGGTAAACGCAATGTGATGCAGACCGCCTATGAGATCAGGGTAACGCATGATAAAGCAGGTGTATGGAACAGTGGAAAAGTATCCTCCGACTCCTCCGTGCATGTAACATATAAAGGCGCCGCATTAAAAAGCGGCGAAAAATATCAATGGCAGGTGCGGGTTTGGGACAACAGCGGAAAGGCTTCTTCCTGGAGCAGTCCGGCGATTTTTCAAATGGCATTACTACAGCCATCCGACTGGAAAGCCACCTGGATCACCCCCGGCTATGAGGAAGATGCCACGCTACGCCCCAGTCCTCTGATGCGGAAAGAATTCAGCATTACAAAAAAAGTTGTGCGGGCCACGGCCTATATTACTGCACACGGAATGTATGAAGCGGCTATTAACGGAAGCCGTGTGGGAGATGCCCATTTTACCCCGGGCTGGACTTCCTATAAGAAAAGACTGCAATACCAGACCTACGATATTACCAGCCTGCTCAAACAGGGAACCAATGCGCTGGGGGTTACCCTGGGAAGTGGCTGGTACCGGGGGCATATCGGGTTTTCCGGTCAGCTTGGTTTTTATGGTAAAGACATTGCGCTGTTGCTGCAGTTGCGGGTAGACTATGCAGACGGAACACAGGAAACCATTGTTTCCGATAGCTCATGGAAATCCGCTACCGGGGCTATTACCTATTCCGAAATTTATAACGGGGAAACCATCGATGCACGAAAGGACCGGACCGGCTGGATGCTGGCAGGATACCGGGATGAGGACTGGACGCCGGTTAAAACGGCCTCTTTTGATAAAGGGAACCTGCTGGCGACCTATAATGAAATGATCACCGCGCATGAGGTGTTTAAACCTGTAAAAGTATTAAAAACACCTGCGGGTGAAACGGTGCTGGATTTTGGACAAAACCTGGTAGGATGGGTGCGTATAAAGGTACGAGGATCGGCCGGGGACTCAGTAACCCTGAAGCACGCGGAAGTACTTACCAAGGCCGGCAACTTTTATACAGAAAACCTGAGAGCTGCAAAAGCACAGAACACTTATGTGCTCAAAGGCGGAACAGAAGAGACCTTTTACCCGCATTTTACCTGGCAGGGATTCCGCTATGTAAAAGTGGAGGGTTACCCGGGAACCCTGACGCCCGATAACTTTGAGGCCATCGCTTTTTATTCCGATATGGAGCCTACCGGAACCTTTACTACCTCCAACCCCCTGATCAACCAGTTGCAACACAACATCCAGTGGGGACAAAAAGGAAATTTCCTGGATGTGCCTACAGACTGCCCGCAGCGCGACGAACGCCTGGGCTGGACAGGTGATGCACAGGCCTTCTTCCGCACCGCAGCCTTTAATATGGGGGTGAACAATTTTTTTACCAAATGGCTGAAAGATCTTGAGGCAGACCAGATTGATGGCCGGGTACCTTTTGTGATCCCCAATATCCTGGGCAACGGGGCTAACAGCGCGGGCTGGGCGGATGTTGCTACCATTATTCCCTGGCAGATGTACCTGGCTTATGGCGATACACGCACCCTGGCAGCGCAATACAGCAGCATGAAAAATTATGTGGAGAGCGTTCGCAAAACGACAAATAATGACCTCTGGAATACAGGGTTTCATTTTGGCGACTGGTTGTTTTACCACCCGCAGGATGATAATGACGGCCGGGCAGCGGTAACCGACAAATACCTCATTGCCCAGTGTTTTTATGCCCATTCTGTGCAATTGCTCATCAATGCGGCAACCGTGCTGGGCAACACTGAAGATGCCACTGCATATGCCGGGTTGTTAAAGAACATAAAGGCTGCCTTTGTAAAAGAATATATGACCCCGTCCGGGCGGTTGGTATCAGGCACACAAACGGCCTACGTGCTGGCACTGCATTTTGACATGCTGCCGGAGCCGCTGCGCAAGCAGGCTGCTGAGCGGCTGGTTGAAAATATCAAAAGCTACAACAACCATCTTACCACCGGGTTTTTAGGAACGCCGTACCTGTGCCATGTGCTTACGCGTTTTGGTTATACGGATATGGCGTATACTTTGTTATTACAGGAAACCTACCCTTCCTGGCTATACCCGGTAAAAATGGGGGCAACCACTATTTGGGAACGTTGGGATGGCATTAAGCCGGATGGCAGTTTTCAGGCGGCGTCTATGAATTCCTATAACCACTATGCCTATGGTGCTATCGGAGACTGGATGTACCGGACAATGGTGGGCCTGGATACCGAGGATGATGGTGTTGGATACAAGCATATAAAAGTAAAGCCCCATATCGGTGGTGATTTTAAAAATGCTTCGGCATCGTTAAAAACCTATTATGGAACCACGAAGGCTGGTTGGGAAGTGGCCGATGGCAAAATTATGATGGAGGTGGAAATACCTGCAAATACCCGGGCAACAATATACCTCCCGGTTACAGACGCCGGTGGGGTTACAGAATCCGGAAAACCGCTTTCTTCAATAAAGGAGATCAAACAGCTGGGACCGGAAGATGGCTATCTGAAAATTGAAACGGGATCGGGTACTTACCGGTTTGGGTTTCCGGGCAAATAACGGGATAGTTCCTGTTGATCAGATTCGATAATGTCAATGCCTCCTGTCAACAGACAGGAGATCGGTTCCTGCATTTTAGGCTTTCCCATGTTCCTCAAAAAACGGTTGTCGCAATTGCCTGTTTCAATACTGATCAATTTGGGCAGTGCGCCTCGCCGGCTTAGGAGCTCCGGAAAATCATGGTCTTTAGAACCAGCAACGCTTAATCTGTATGCTTAATACAGCGTTATAGGTGGTCTGGGAAATAATAGGCAAACTTATTTAGGGTCTGCTGATTAACGATCATTAATTGCCTTAACCATCATTTCCACTTTTGTCCTGAGTGACTGTTGCACAACAAGACCTTAAAAATGCCGGCAGATAAGCAGAACGGTCAGCACCTGTAAATTTCGTAGTAAAAATTTGTTGGACCCATTCACATTATGATAATACATAATGCAAATATCCGTTGTGTAGAAATATTTTTAAAAAGATTGGAATAATAATGTTCAAACTTTGTTATCAGCGCTTGTGCCTTCGCTACAACTTTAGGTCCTCCCGCATACATGAGCAGTTTCTTTAAATTGTATGCAGTGGCTGCCATCGTCATACATTTATTGGCCTGTGCTATCCCTTTTGTATTTACTTTTTTCATTCCCAGATAATTTA
>NZ_FMZO01000025.1 GCF_900101395.1 Niabella drilacis
TAGAATTATATACCCTCAAACGCTGTGTAAACATCATAGTGGAATTGGCAGGCAAGATCTCAAGTTCTATTGTAGCTATTGTACCCAACAGGTCTTTTGCCAGAAACCACAAGTTTAAACGAAAAAATCGCTTTAGTCCCATGTACAAATAAAGCACAATCAGCTGCTGAAAACAGGATCCGCTTTGCCAGAAAAGCCAGAAACCTTAAGGATCAGGCTCATGGTTGTACTATGCCCATTACCTACAATAGTAGCAACCATCGCAGATGCCTGTCTCCCTGGAAGGACGATCCTGGATACAGACTTTTCTTATTTTAATAGCATTGGTGTCCTCACAAACCACCAGTAATTACGCATTTTAATAAAATTGATTCCGGTTCATTATCAGATGTAAAAAACCAGTGGCCGGCTGTTAAGGACCTGCTCCGGGTGTAACGTTCAATGTTTCAGTTGGGGCGGTTTTATGCCTGACACTGGTTTCCCCTTTTGCTATTTCAAATACTGTTCCGAGGGTTCGGGACTCAAATCTGATTGATGGCTTTAAAACGCCGCCGGTTTCAGATTTAAACCAGCCCGCTCATCAAGGCCAAAAACCAGGTTCATATTTTGCACAGCCTGTCCGCAGGCTCCTTTCAGCAGGTTGTCCGCTGCAGAATGGACTACCAGTTTAGTACCTACTTTTTCCAGTTGGATCACCGCCTTATTGGTGTTTACGATCTGTTTCAGGAAAATGGGTGTACGGCTTACCACGGTAAAAGGATGCCCGTTGTAAAAGTCCTCAAATAAAAAATAGAGTTCTTCCAGTGACAGATCGGTTGTTATGGTGGAGCTGATGAAAATGCCGCGGGTAAAGTCGCCCCGCCAGGGCACAAAGCTTAAGTCAATCTCTGTTCCCGGTTGCAGCTGATCCAGCGATTCGCCGATCTCTCCCAGGTGCTGATGGGTAAGCGTTTTATAGGCCTGGATATTATTGGCCCTCCAGCTGAAATGTGATGTTGCTGCAAGTTTTTGCCCTGCTCCTGTAGAGCCGGTGATCCCCGTTGTATAAATTTCTTTAAGAACACCTGTTTTTGCAAGAGGTAACAGCCCCAGCTGAATAGTTGTGGCAAAACACCCGGGGTTGGCAATGTTCTGCGCCTTACGGATCGCCTCCCGGTTTAGTTCCGGAAGCCCGTAAACAAAGTTCCGGTTGATATCCGGTTGGCTGCTGTCTTTTCTTAAACGGAAATCATTCGCCAGATCGATGATCTTAACGGATGCATCAATAGGGGTCTCCTTTAAAAATTTTGTAGACTCGCCGTGCCCCAGGCACAGGAACAGTACGTCAATATCCTGTGAGATCTCGCCGGTGAATCTCAGGTCGATATCTCCCACCAGGTCCGCATGTACATCGGTAACGGGTTTTCCTGCATTACTTCGGCTGTGAATAAATGAGATGGTTACAAAAGGGTGATGGATGAGTAAACGGATCAGTTCACCACCTGTATATCCTGCGCCACCAATTATTCCAGCTTTTATCTTCATGCTTATCTGTTTTTTTATTGTGTACTTTCCGGGAATCACAAATTTAAGCGATCCTGTTCGGTTAACGGGTGAGAAAAGACCAGAAATTCCAGTTGCTCCGTTCCCTGGTTAAAGATCCGGTGCGGTTGCCCCGGAAAAATTTCGATTCCCTGCCCCGCATTTAGCAGGAAGGAACGTTGATCAATTTCAAAAGAACCCACACCGGTTATAATGTAAAAGAATTGAGTAGCCTTGTTGTGCAGGTGCAATTGCTCGCCTGTACCCGGAGGGATCTGTTCTTTTTTGATTGAAAAGCGTGGATTGCTGCTTAAAACAAATGCTTCACCACCTGTTCCCCAGTAATAGGAAGATACAGGGGCCGCATCGCTCACCACCTTATTTTCCCTCGTGGGCATTTTCTTTTATGATATGATAGATCGACGTTTGGTTACCAAATATCCTGGTAAAGCCTTTTACATCGTCACCGGTAAAGCTCCTGTTAGCTTCTCCGTAGCTGCCAAAAGCATTATTCATCAGATCGTACGGACTTTCAATTCCCAATACCTGGTAACGGTAGGGGTGTAGCTGCAGGAATACGTCGCCGGTTACATTGCGCTGACTGCTCAACAGGTATGCCTCAATATCGCGCATTACAGGATCCAGGATCTGCCCTTCATGCAGCCAGGTACCATAGAACTGGGATATCTGGTCTTTCCATTGTAGTTGCCATTTGCTTAAGACATGTTTTTCCAGAGCATGATGCGCTTTAATGATCAGGATGGGCGCGGCCGCTTCAAAACCGACACGTCCTTTGATGCCGATAATGGTATCGCCTACGTGGATATCGCGGCCGATGCCGTAAGGGCCGGCAATTTGCTGCAGATGCTGTATGGCTTCTGTCGGGTGATCAAATGCCTGGTCGTTCACTTTTTTCAGTTCGCCCTGCTCAAAGGTAAGCTTTACAGATTCGGTGCCGGTTTGGGTTACCTGTGTGGGCCAGGCTTCGTCTGGCAGGTATCCGTTGGAAGAAAGTGTTTCCTTACCTCCCACACTGGTACCCCAAAGCCCCTTGTTGATGGAATAAACCGATTTTTCAAAGTTCATGTCCACTCCTTTGCCTTTCAGGTATTCAACCTCTGAAGCGCGGCTAAGGTTCATATCCCGGATGGGGGTAATGATCTCCAATTCCGGCGCCATGATATGAAATACCATGTCGAACCGTACCTGGTCATTGCCTGCACCTGTGCTGCCATGTGCGATGGCATCTGCCTGGATCTCCCGGGCATAACCGGCAATGTGCAGGGCCTGGCTTAAGCGCTCGGCGGATACACTGAGGGGGTAGGTGTTGTTTTTTAACACGTTCCCGTATACCAGATAGCGTATAATAGAGTCGTAGTAGTTCTTAACGGCATCCACCGTTTTATGTGATTTTACCCCCAGGTTTTTTGCGTGTGCTTCTATCTTTTTTAATTCCTCCTCGCTAAAGCCCCCGGTATTTACAATAATGCTGTGTACCTCATATCCTTTTTCTTCAGTTAGGTATTTTACACAAAACGAGGTGTCTAAACCGCCGCTAAATCCTAATACAACTTTTTTAGCCATGGTAGTATGAACTTATGATTTGATTTATGATGTTGTTATAAATGAAACATATTCTTAAAAAAAGATTTCAATGTTCCGCTGCCGCTGCCGCCATCGGCTTTATCTTTTTTCCTGAAGGCCTTCAGAAATTTCCATTGTTTAAAACGCTGAAGCCGTTCGAGCCCCGTTTTGTTCTCTTCAAAAAAGGCCTTGGTCTCTTCCGGCTCATAATGGTCTTTGGGATCGTACAGCATAGCGGTGCACATGCAATTTTTCCGGTCCTTGCTCATGAGGATCTCGTAGTTGACGCAGCTTTTACAACCCGCCCAGAACTGTTCGTCCTGGGTCAGTTCCGAGTAGGTAACGGGCTCATATCCCAGGTCGCTGTTGATCTTCATTACCGCCAAACCTGTGGTCAGGCCAAAGATCTTGGCTTCGGGAAACATTTTCCGGCTGAGTTTAAAAGTGGTCTGCTTAATTCTTTTGGCAACGCCACTCTTACGGAAATGGGGTGAAACGATCAGCCCTGAGTTGGCCACATATTCTCCATGGCTCCAGGTTTCGATATAGCAGAAACCTACCCAGTCGCCACTTTCAGTGAGGGCGATTACGGCCTTTCCCTCATCGATCTTTTTTTCAATATATTCCGGACTTCTTTTAGCAATACCGGTACCACGGGCCTTTGCCGATGATTCCATTTCGTCCGTAATGATTTTTGAATATTTTTTATCAGCAGCTTCCGCTACTCTTACGATAATTTCCTGATTGAGATTGTCCACGATGTGTTGTTAAATGGGATTTGCGGGAGACCAGTCCTGAGAAGTTTTTTTCGGAGCTTTTTCACTGACAGGGCCCAGGTCAGGGGTTCGTCCTGTCAGCAATCAGGACAGCGCATCGGTCGTGGAAAACACACAGCCACGTCAAAACCGACGGCGTAAATCCCCGTGGTTATATTTGCATGAAATGCAACGTGTTTTGTATGTTTTAAAAAGTTATTCATTTAAAAACAAATTGTACTTTCGAACCACAAAAATAATGCAATATTGAATATTGCGCATTAAATTTTTTAATTAAACCATTTTTTATGGAAACCTTACCAATTGAGAACCAGAAGGGAGCAAACAAACGTTCGGGTTGTCGCAGGTATTTTTTTATGGTATTGCTGGTACTGATCCTTTTGGGTGGCGGATATGTTTACTGGCACTACTATAATGTGTTTGGGGATGGCGTAAAATCTGGTATCCTGAAGAATGTGGTGCGCAAGGGACAGATCTTTAAAACATTCGAAGGTGAGCTCATCCAGGCCGGTATCAAAGGGGCGGTTGGCGGAGGCGCCCAATCCAATAATTTTGTTTTCTCTATCGAAAGCAAGCGGATCTATGATACACTGGCCATTCATAGCGGCAAACGTTTTGACCTGCATTATAAGGAATACCGCGGCGCCTTGCCCTGGCGGGGCAATACGGTTTATATTGTTGACAGCATTATTGCGATGACCGACGCCGGGGTATCACCTTTTTAATAAAAAGATTGCGGGGCGTTTGTGCAGGTCAATGGTTCGTGTCTGCCATTGCTGAATGGTTTTTGTCTGGATGGATTCCTGATCGCCTGTAATGTCTACTGCCACGCAGAGTTTTGTTTGCGGGTGGCAATGCCTTAGCAGGGCCTCCAGCAACTGGTTGTTCCGGTAAGGTGTTTCAATAAAGATCTGTGTGCTGTTCCGGCGTTGGGATTCTGTTTCCAGTTCTTTGATGGCTTTGATCCGTTGCCCGTTATCGATGGGCAGATAACCGGTGAAGCTGAATTGCTGGCCGTTTAGACCGCTGGCCATCAGCGCAAGCAATATGGAACAGGGACCTACGAGGGGGATCACCTGTGCCCCGGCTTCCTGCGCCGCGGCGATCAACAGCTGGCCCGGATCGGCTACGCCGGGGCAGCCTGCTTCACTGATGATGCCGATGGTTTTGCCTGCTGCCAGTTTCTGCCTGAACTCCTTCAATACGTTTTCCTCTGCTTTCTGAATGCCGTACCATTCAAAGCCATCGATGACGATCTCCTTTTTCAATTGCTTCAGATAGCGCCGGGCGGTGCGCTCATTCTCTACAAAAAGTACGGTACATTTTTCAATGGCCTCCAGCAGATAAGCGGGCAATACCTTCAGATTGCTTTCATGCAGATAAGTAGGGATCAGGTAAATAGTAGCTGTCATAGGGCAATGTTACAATAAGCTTCGCAAAAAACCGCTACACAAAACCTGAAGTTTCGCATAGCGGTTGAATACGAATGCATATTTTTATGGCTCTTTACACAATACCCTGTGAGAGCATGGCTTCCGCAACTTTTACAAATCCTCCGATATTGGCGCCTTTTTCGTAATTGATATGGCCGTCCTTTTCGTGTCCGTGCTTCATACAAATGTGGTGAATGTCGCTCATGATCTCCTTCAGCTTATTGTCTACCTTGGTTCTCCCCCAGGAGTAGCGCTGTGAGTTTTGCGACATTTCAAGACCGGAAACCGCCACACCTCCGGCATTGGCTGCCTTGCCGGGGGCGTACAACACTTTTGCCTCATGAAAAGCGGCTACAGCCTCGGGCGTGCAGGGCATATTGGCGCCTTCTGCCACACAGATACAGCCATTTTGTATGAGTGTTTCTGCATCGGATAAATTCAGCTCATTTTGGGTAGCATTGGGAAGGGCAATATCGCATTTAATACCCCAGGGCTTTTCTCCGGGGAAAAACTCGCAGGAGTAACGTTGCGCATATTCTTTGATGCGCCCACGCTGATTGTCCTTAAGATCCTTGATATACTCCAGTTTTTCCTGGTCGATGCCCACGGGGTCATAGATAAAACCTTCAGAGTCGGACATGGTCAACACCTTGGCGCCTTTTTCAATACATTTTTCAGCAGCAAACTGAGCCACGTTACCCGAACCGGAAATGAGTACCCGCTTGCCTAATAATGAATCTTCCCGCACTTTCAGCATTTCTTCTACAAAGTAAATAAGACCATAGCCGGTGGCTTCGGGTCTGATCAGGCTGCCGCCCCATTCAAATGCCTTGCCGGTAAGTACGCCGTTAAACGTGCCTGTAATGCGCTTATATTGCCCAAACAGGTAGCCGATCTCGCGTTTTCCCACACCGATGTCCCCGGCAGGAATATCAATGTCATCTCCAACGTGCCGGTAGAGCTCCGTCATGAAACTCTGGCAGAATTTCATGATCTCATTGTCTGATTTTCCTTTGGGATCAAAATCAGATCCTCCTTTTCCCCCGCCCATGGGCAGACCGGTAAGACTGTTCTTAAAAACCTGCTCAAATGCCAGGAATTTCAGAACACTGAGGGTTACGGTCGGATGAAACCGCAGGCCTCCTTTATAGGGGCCGATAGAACTGTTCATCTGCACCCTGAAGCCGCGGTTTACCTGCACCTGGCCTTTGTCGTCGAGCCAGGGAACCCGGAAGATCACAACCCGTTCCGGCTCTACAATCCGTTCCAGGATCTTGCTGTCTTTGTATTTTGGCTGCGCCTCAATATAAGGGATGATTGATTCTGCAACTTCTGCAACTGCTTGTAAAAATTCCGACTCACCATGGTTTCTTGCACTTACCTTTTCGATAAAAGGCCTGATTGATTCATTCATATGTAAAAAATAACTAAGATGGATTTAGTGCGGAAAAGTACAAAAATATTTTTTTAACACGCATTAGTTTTTTTGAAATATTTATAGCGAATGTGGAAAAAGTTTAGCAGATGTTTAGTTTTTTGTACATTTTAGTGGAGTTCTGTTATGGCTCCTGTTGTTGATAAAACAAATTTTGGGTGACCGCTGCAGCGACCTAAAAAACGGAAAAGTGGTACCCGGCCGGCGAGCCGGGGCAACGCATTTTTACGATAGTTCAGGACAATGCCGGAGGAAAAGTTCCCCGGGGGCGCAGTGCTCTTTGATGTTCCATACCCGGCGTCTTTTTACTACAGGAGCGGTATGCGGTCAGTACTGGGCCTTGCCGCCAAATGCCAGGTCTCCGGCATCCCCCAGGCCGGGCACAATATAGCCCTTAGCGGTTATTTCATCATCAATATCGCCGCACCAGAGTTTTAATGCCGGCTCTTCGCGCAATACATATTCGATCCCCTCGGTACAGGCGATGGCTGCGGCCACGTGAATAAACTTCGGCCGGCCTACTTCCCGGAGATACTGAACGGTTTTTACCAGTGAAGCGCCGGTAGCCAGCATAGGGTCTGAGATGATCAGGATACGGTCCTCCAGTGTGGGGCTGCTTAAATATTCTACATTGATGGTAAAGCTGCCATCTTTATGATGCTTCCTGTAGGCAGAAACAAAGGCATTGTCGGCCTTGTCGAAGTAATTTAAAAGCCCCTGGTGCATTGGAAGCCCCGCTCTCAAAATGGTAGCCAGCACCGGCTGCTCGCTCAGTACCCGGGAACCTGATATGCCCAGCGGTGTATGGGTCTCTATTGTTTTGTAAGGCAGCTCCCTGCTGATTTCATAAGCGATCACCTCCCCGATGCGCTCCAGGTTCCTGCGGAAACGCATCCGGTCATTCTGGATCTCAATATCCCTCAGTTCGCTCACCCAATTGCTTACCAGGCTGTGTTGCTCACTTAAATTAATGACCATATTGTAGTTGTTTATATTGTTGTTTCCCGGGTAATAAAAGTAAGACAATATTTGAGAATAAAGCCGGCAGTGGTCAGCTTTCAGTTGTCAGTGGTCAACCACATTCAACAGTGTTCAATCATCTTAACCCTTAGCGGCCCGTGACCTGTGAGAAGAGGAACAGGGACCTGGCGCGAAGTCTGAAACAAATATTTGGGGCGTTTAGCATTCAGCAATCTGTTATTTTTGACAAATCTAAAAGTTTGACTATGATCTACAGGGCTATTGGAATCATGAGTGGCAGCTCGCTGGATGGGCTGGATATTGCATTGGTGGAGTTTCACGAAAATGGCGGTAAATGGCAATTTGAGATCCAGCAGGCGGACTGCCTGGCATATACCCCTGAGTGGAGATCAAAGCTGGAGCAGGCTGTTACCCTGAATGCATTGGACTACCAGCTGCTGCATACTGCGTACGGACATTATATCGGCGCCCAGGTAAATGCATTTATAGACCGGTATGATCTTCATTATAAAATAGCCGTGATCGGTTCCCATGGCCATACAACATTTCATGTTCCGGAACAGCGCATGACCGGGCAGATCGGCGATGGGGCGGCAATTGCGGCGGAAACCGGGTTGACAGTAGTTACGGATCTTCGTGCCATGGATGTGGCCCTGGGCGGGCAGGGTGCGCCCATTGTCCCCATCGGGGAGCAGCTTTTACTGCCGGGATACCGCTACTTTCTGAATATAGGAGGGATTGCCAATCTTTCGGTAAAGGATAGGGTTTATAGGGCTTTTGATGTTTGCGCGGCAAACCGGGTATTGAACCTGTTAGCCGGAGAGCTGGGGAGGGAGTTCGATGCCAATGGAGCGCTTGCTGCCACCGGAGAGGTGAACGAAGCTTTGCTGGAGGAACTGGATGCATTGGATTTTTATCAATTGCCGGCTCCCAAGTCGCTTGCCAATGATTTTGGAACCGATAGGGTTTACCCCATCCTGCAGCGCTATGGAGGCAGGGTAGAAGACCGGCTGCGGACCTATACAGAACATATTGTGCGGCAGGTAGCCCGGGCCCTGGAAACCGATAGCGGCTATGGCGCGGAGCAGCAGTTGCTGGTAACGGGGGGCGGGGCGCTCAATGGCTTTTTGATGAGCCGTCTGAAGCAGGTATTGAAGACTGCGGTAGTTGTTCCGGACGAAAAACTGGTATTGTATAAGGAAGCAATGATCATGGCATTGATGGCGGTGCTGCGCTGGCGTGAAGAAACCAACGTGCTGTGCTCGGTAACCGGGGCCAGCCGCGACAGCGCGGGCGGGGCCATGTGGCTGGGAACACAGGCATAATGGCTGAAGTTGTTATGTTCCAGGTTTAAATTTCAATGTTCCACGTTGGCTCGTTGTGCTACCCGATATTGGTCACGCTCCTGAATGTTCGGGATTCTAATTTCAAATGGCGCTGATCGCCGAATCTGAAGGCTGAAAACTGATAGCTTACGGCTGAAAGCGCAGATTCTCGATACGACCCTTTATCTTTGACAAATGGAAGTAAACGAAGCATTGATCGACAAACTGGCCCATCTTTCCAAGCTTAGCTTTTCTCCGGAAGAGAAACAGGAGTTCCGGGGAGATCTTGAAAAAATGATCGGGTTCGTGGAAAAATTGAATGAGCTTGATCTCAAAGATGTGGATCCATTAATGCATATGAGTGAGGAAACGAACGTGCTGAGAGATGATCGCGTTGAGGGGTCTATTACCCGGGAAGAAGCATTGCTGAATGCTCCCGCCACCGACGGTGTTTTCTTTAAAGTGCCCAAAGTGATCCGCAAATAATGTGACCCACTCCATTATCCATATCAATGACCTGCGCAAGAGCTACTATATGGGCCAGCAGGAGCTGCCTGTTCTGAAAGGTGTTTCATTGAACATTGACAAAAACGAGTATGTAGCATTGATGGGACCATCCGGCAGCGGTAAAAGTACCTTGATGAATATTCTTGGATGTCTGGATACGCCTACTTCCGGTATATATGTGCTGAATGGCAAAGATGTAAGTAAAATGGAAGATAACGCACTGGCGGAAGTGCGTAATAAGGAAATAGGTTTTGTATTTCAGCAGTTCAATTTATTACCCCGGCTTACAGCGCTTGAAAATGTGGCGTTACCACTGATTTACGCAGGCATCCGGAAGGCCGAGCGGAACGAAAAAGCCATGCGGATGCTGGAGCTGGTGAGCCTCACGGACCGCTACCATCATAAACCGAATGAACTGAGCGGCGGACAGTGCCAGCGCGTGGCCATAGCCCGGGCCCTGGTCAATGACCCTTCGCTGATCCTGGCCGATGAGCCTACCGGTAACCTGGATACCAAGACTTCCTACGAGATCATGGATATTTTTAACCGGATACATAGCGACGGAAATACGGTGGTGCTGGTAACACATGAGGAGGATATTGCCAATCATGCACGCCGGATCGTAAGACTCCGTGATGGGGTGATTGAAAGTGATCAGCCCGTGAAGAAAGTCAGTTCGCAGGTTTAAAGTTTTGCGTTCAATGTCCGGACAGGCTCCTGTCTATTCCCACGGTTCCAAATTTCCTCATTATCAAATTCTCAAATTTCAAGGCATGACTTTCCGTATTTATACAAAGACCGGGGATAAAGGTAAGACCGCGCTTATTGGTGGTACCAAAGTGTCAAAAGCGCATTTGCGAATTGAAGCGTATGGGAACGTAGATGAACTGAACTCCTGCATTGGGCTATGCAGGGATGTACAAACGGATCCTGCGGCGCTGGACCTCCTCCGGGAGATACAGGACCGCCTTTTTACGATAGGAGCCTTACTGGCCAGGGATCCCGGTAAGGACACTAAAATGATGCTGCCAGACCTGCATGAGGCAGATATCCTCCTGCTGGAAAAACAAATAGATGCCATGACCGCTCTTTTACCGGAAATGAAATCGTTTATTTTGCCGGGGGGGAGTATTGCAATTTCCTACCTGCACCTTGCAAGATGTGTTTGCCGCCGGGCAGAGCGCTCCTGCGTGCGGTTGGCGGAAGAAGAACCGGTGGATGGATTGGTGATCACCTACCTGAACCGGCTAAGCGATTACCTGTTTGTGCTGGCCCGGTATACCGGTCATTTAACCCGTATTGCCGATATTCCCTGGAGCCCCCGCAACCCTTAGACCGGTTTATACATACAGGAAATAACATATTGCCGGTTCCGGGCCCGCGGTAATGAAAGGCAGGGCTGCTATAGAGCCGGATACCCTGCATAAGCTCTTCCTGTTGCTTTAACAAAAATTTAAAAAAGGCAGCCTGCATCCACAGGGTTGATGCTGAGCGTCTTTTTTGCAACCTGCATTGGGCGGTCCGGGGCTTGGCATAAATCTTGAAACAGCTACAGCACAGCAAACTTTAAACCGTAAAAAAAGAAATATGAAAACAATTTCGAAAATGATTCTGGGTATCATGATAACAGGTGTCTTTTTCCTGGGCGCCTGCTCCCGTACGAAGGACGCGATAGGTACAGACACTATAGAAAACATGGTATCTGTTGGTAACTGGAAAAGTGTGATCACTGCAGCCGGGGTGGACCTGGTTCCTGCCGGTGGCCGCGCCGAGTTCTCAAAACAGGATCACCTGATCCATTACTACGACGTAAGCGGAGATCAGATCCGGACGGATCAATTTGCCTTTAGTAACGGAACAAAGCGAATGACCTGGAACAATGTAGCGTATGAAATAAAGGAGAACTTTGTGGCCTCCTCGAAAACGCTGACATTACTGGATCCGACTTCGAAAAAGATGGTAGTGGCATTTTACCGGGAACGGCAATAAAATTATAACGGGGATCAACCAGGAACGGCTCACAGAGCCGTTTTTTTTATACAATCAGGCCATCCTTCATGTGCAGGGTACGGTCGCTAAGAGTTGCCAGTTCCTCATTGTGTGTAACGATCAGGAAGGTTTGCTGAAACCGGTCGCGCAGATCAAAGAACAGGCGATGTAACTCCCTTGCATTGGTCGTATCCAGGTTGCCGGTAGGCTCGTCTGCAAAAATGATCTCCGGCTGATTGATCAGTGCCCGCGCAACGGCTACCCGTTGCTGTTCGCCACCGCTGAGCTCGTTGGGCTTATTTTCGAGCCGGTGATCAACGCCCAGTATTGCCAGCAGATCCCGGGCTTCCCGGGTAACTTCTTTTCTGCGGCGTCCGCCCAGCCAGGCAGGTATACAAACATTTTCAAGTGCAGAAAACTCCGGGAGGAGGTGGTGAAACTGGAAAACAAAACCGATATTCTTATTCCGGAAAGCCGCTAATTGTTTTCCGCTGAGCGTGCTTACCGGTATATTGTTCATGAGCACCGACCCGGTATCCGGTTTATCCAGTGTGCCCAATATATGAAGCAGCGTACTTTTGCCGCTGCCGGAGGGGCCAACAATAGAAACAACTTCTCCTTTGTTGATGTCAATATCGACACCCTTCAGCACCTGTACAGTGCCATAGGCTTTGTGTATATTTTTCCCCGAGATCATTGTGTTGATATATGACCGTAAATATAACGATTGTGCCGGTAAGGAGCGGGACTAAAACGGATAATAACGCAGGCCCACGGTTCCCTCGATCCGGCTCAGGCTTTCGCGCTGCTTATCGTCCAGCTGTACGGTTTGTCCCTGGCGGGTGATAGAGGAAAGGCTGCCGCCATAGAGGCTGAATTTCAGGCCGGCAAAAAGACCGCGTACAATGCGCAGATCGCTCCCCAGCTCTACCATTGTACCAAAGGTGCCGCCTTTGATAGCAGCACTTCCCTGGTCAAAAACAGCATTGTCGCGGTAGCTCATATATCCCAGAGAAAGCCCTGTTAAAAAATGGAACTTTTCCGAGCGGCTGATCAGCCGGCTCTGATAAACCGGGCCAATGAACCGGATCTTAATATCGCTGCGCGCAAACTGACCGGTAATGAGATTGCCCGAACCGAAACTACTGAATTCGGAGTACCGGATCCCCATGCCGGACTGGCGGCTGAAATAGTAATACAGCCCCCCATCGAGCACGGACCCCCGCGAAATATCTTTATAATAATCGCTGGAAGCGGGTTTTTTACCCAGGCGGAAGGCATAGCCTCCGGAGGCTGCTATCTGGAACTTCGGAAAGGGGTCTTCACCTTGCTGGGCATAAAGGGTTGTAAAAGTTGTTATCGCCAGCAGGCAGATGATGATCTTCTTACACATCTAGGGTATTTTTTAGCTTTGGTGATCATTAGAAAAAAGTGTTTTTCTTAAAATTTTCCGGGTAAAAATAAGTATTTTTTAAATTGTAGAATACAGTTACTTTTGCAAAAATTTGAAAATACCATGAACCTTGTTTCAGGTATCCTGTTAATATCTAAAAACCGAATATAGTATGTTTTGGACACTTGAGTTAGCCTCTTATCTAGAAGATGCCCCTTGGCCAGCCACCAAAGACGAGCTGATCGATTTTGCGATCAGAAGCGGGGCGCCCATTGAAGTGGTTGAAAATTTACAGGAACTGGAAGATGAGGGCGATGTTTATGAAACCATCGAGGACATTTGGCCCGACTATCCAACCCAGGAAGATTTTCTGTTTAACGAAGACGAATACTGACATCCTGAGAAATTAAAGATTCTGAAAGCTGCTCCGCAACGGGAGCGGCTTTTTTTTGTCCCCCGGTGCCCACTCCCCGGCATCTCCCGTTAATGGTGTCAATTCCTGCAGCGGTTCTGAACCAGGCGTGCATGCAAGCCTCGGGAACCGCATGAGGGGGAGGGGCTTTTGAGATCGCCACCTGTGCCGGAAAAATAAGGCCAAAGTTAGCTGCAGCTTCCGTCCGGTGTGCAGGACGGGCCTTCTGTTATTTCCAGTGCCGGCGCCGGGTTTGCCTTTCGCCATTCTGCAAAAGCCCGGTCCAGCGTTTCTGTGAAAGCCTCCGGAGGCTGGGCGCCCGAAACGGCATATTTACGATCAAATACAAAAAAAGGAACACCGCGTACCCCGATCTGCTGTGCTTCGTAAATATCACGGTTCACCTTGCCCGCGTATACCTCACTGGTAAGGGCTTCGTTTACATCTTCTTCAGTAAGACCGATCTCCTTTCCCAGTTTGGTAAGGGTTTCCCGGTCGGCAATATCATGCCCTTCGGTAAAATAGGCACTAAAAAGACGCTCTTCTGCCGCATCACCCAATCCTTTTGTTTTGGCCATCTGGATCAAACGATGGGCATTAAAGGAATTGACCGTTACTACTTTCTCAAAATGATAATCGAGCCCTGCCTGTTTTGCGGATTGACTTACGTGGCCCAACAGGGATTTGACCTGCTCTTTAGGCAAGCCCTTGCGTTCGGTAAGGTATTGTTCATGATCGAGTTCTTCCTTTTCGGGAAGCGTAGGATCCAACTGAAAACTTTTCCAGGTGATCTCCACCTGTTGATTGTCTGTAAATTTCCCGAGTGCCGTTTCAAAATGCCGCTTGCCAATATAGCAAAAGGGACACATAACATCACTCCATATTTCAACCTGCATTTTATTCGTACTCATAATTGCTACATTAACGTATTTGCAGCGATAAAAGTTGCGTTAATTGCCACAGAAGCGCTGAAACACTGAAAGTAGACATTTTATGTATGCCTAAAAAGCCGATTTTTGCTGAATTAAAACAACCGGGATTGCATCTGTTGAGAAGCATAACATTTTTTTTTCTTTTTCTTTGTATGGCTGCCGGAATATACGGGCAGGAAGGGGCTGCTTCCCGGCCGTTATCGAACCTGAGGACCCGGCTGGTCCCCGTGCTTGAAGACCCGGTACAGCTCGACAGTTTGAGTATCATCCCGCAGAGTTTCAGGATGGAAGGCATAGACAGCAGCGCTTACCGCCTGGACTATGTGAACGCCTTGTTATACTGGTTACATAAGCCCGCAGCCACGCATGTAAAGGTATACTATCGCGTATTTAGCCGGAAGCTGAACCCGGTAGTACAGCGGATGAATTTTGACAGCCTGCTCCGGAACTCAGCGCCTATTGCGCCGCCCGTTGCCGAAAGCCGTGGCCGCAGCGCGCTGTTTAATTTTGGGAATATCAATGCACAGGGCAGTTTTGGCCGGCAAATGGGGTTCGGCAATAATCAAAGCCTGGTATTAAATTCCAATCTGAATGTGCAACTGAGCGGGATGCTGGCAGACAGTATCGAATTGCAGGCCGCCATCACGGATAACAATATTCCCATACAACCAGATGGGAATACGCAGCAATTGAATGAATTTGATGAGGTGTATATCCGGTTTAAGAAGAAGCGCTGGCAGCTGAATATCGGGGATATGGATCTGAGAGAGAACCGCAGCTATTTTCTTAACTTTTACAAACGCCTGCAGGGTGTATCGTTTCAAACGGCCAGTGATCCTTTAAAGAAAACGACTTCCAATACTTTGGTAAGCGGTTCTGTAGCCAAAGGAAAGTTTACCCGCAATGTGTTTCAGGGATTGGAGGGTAACCAGGGGCCGTACAAATTACAGGGCGCCAATAACGAGCTGTTTTTTATAGTGCTGGCCAATACGGAGCGTGTTTTTATCGATGGTGAACTCCTGCAGCGGGGGGAAGACCAGGATTATGTGATCAACTATAATACTGCGGAAGTAAGCTTTACCCCGCGCCGGATGATCACCAAGGACAGCCGTATCCAGGTTGAGTTTGAATATGCAGACCGGAACTTCCTGAATACAAACGTATATGGGATGCAGGAGCTTAATTTTAATAATAAGCTGAAGCTGCGGGTGGGCTTTTTTAATAACAGTGATGCTAAAAATTCTTCTATTAACCAGGTATTGGACAACCGGCAGAAGCAGTTTTTATCGCAGATCGGCGACAGTATCCAGAATGCCCTGTATCCCTCGGCCGTGTCCGATACATTTGCTGCGGGAAAAGTGCTGTACGCGCGGGACTATATTATGCAGGATACGTTGATCGTTGATTCTTTTTACCGGTATACAACCAATCGTGATTCTGCCCGGTACAATGTGTCTTTTACAGACGTAGGTTTTGGGCGGGGGGATTATGTTGTGGATAACACGAACGCCAATGGAAAAGTGTTCCGGTATATGCCGCCGGAAAATGGCCGGAAGCAGGGGAACTATGCCCCGGTGATAGCCCTGGTTACGCCTAAAAAACAGCAGGTGCTTACATTGGGGATTGATTATGCGCTTACCAAACGGACAATGCTGAAGACCGAGGTTGCCGCCAGCACTTACGATGTAAATACATTTTCCAGGCTTGATAACGGCGATGATAAGGGATTTGCCGCAAAGGTTAACCTCACTAATACAGCCCCGCTTAATGAAAAAAATAAGCTGCAGCTGGTATCCTCACTCGATTATGAGGTGGTACAGGCCCGGTTTCAGCCGGTAGAGCGCCTGCGAGGCGTGGAGTTTACAAGAGACTGGGGGCTGCCGCTGGTTACCGGCCGTGTAGATGAGCACATCATCCGGGCCGCTACAGGGCTGGAGAATGAAAAGGGCAACCGGCTGCAATATCATTTTACCAACTATAACCGCAGCGATCATTATACCGGTTTTCAACACGCAGTAACCCAGTTTACCCAATGGCGGAACTGGACGTTTAACAATGATGTTACGGCTACCCGCTACAGCGGCGACCAGGATAAAGGCTATTTTCTGCGCCCTGTAATTGACATCAGTAAAAAGATCCCCGCGCTGGATAACTGGAGCGTTGGCGCACGTTATGCACTGGAGCGGAATGACAGCCGCAACAAGGCCGCGGATACACTGAATGCCACTGCATTTTCGTTTGATACCTATACCTTCTTTATCAAATCGGATGAGGCAAAACAAAACCGGTATGGGATCAGTTTCTATACCAGGGAGGACCAGTATCCCTTATACAGGGATCTTGTAAAAGGCGACCGCAGTTATAATCTGAATTTTAAAACCGAATTGTTGGCCGGCAAAAACCGCCAGCTATACTTCAATACAACATTGCGCAAATTAAAAGTGCTCAATAGCGCTGTAAGCCGGCAGCAGGAGGAAAATACCCTGCTGTCCAGGGTTGAGTATAATATGACCGAGTTCAGGGGATTTCTTACCGGTAATGTATTGTACGAGGCTGGCTCGGGCCAGGAGCAGAAAAGGGAGTATGCTTACCTTGAAGTGCCGGCTGGTACGGGTCAGTATACCTGGATCGATCTGAACCAGGACAGCATCCAGCAACTGAATGAATTTGAACTGGCTGCTTTTTCGGACCAGGCCCGGTTCATCAGGATCAATACACCAACCAACCAGTATATAAAAGCGAACTACAATACGCTGAACTATAGCCTGGGACTGAACCCCAAGTTGCTTTGGAATGAAAAAACAGCAGGGGGGGCTCAGCGTTTTTTATCCCGGTTTAACTGGACCAGCACCCTGCAGGTATCGCGGAAGGCGCAGGCTGCAGGCTTTATTGAGCTGAATCCTTTCCGGTATGCGTTAAATGACACCAGCCTTATTGCTATGAGCTCCGTACTGGTCAATACACTTTCGTTTAACCGGCTCAGTACGGTTTGGGGACTGGATATCAGCAACCTGCAAAATACAGGAAAATCGCTGCTGACCTATGGTTACGAAAGCCGCAAGACAAAGGAATGGTCGCTGAAATACCGGCAGTTTTTTGGCAGCAGCCTGACGCTGAACCTGGATGCCCGCAGCGGTATACAGGCCCTGTACTCGGATAATGAGCAATTTGATAACCGCAATTATGAAATTACAAAGAACAGCGCAGCGCCCTCGCTTTCCCTGATCCGCGGAACCACGTTCCGGGTAACGGCAGGTTATAAATACGAAGTAAAAAAGAACAGGCCGGCTTATGGCGGGGAAAAAGCGGTTTCCAATGCCTTCACTGCCGAAACGAAGTATAATATTCTTCAGAGCGCTGCATTGACGGCACGTTTTACACTGGATGATCTCAACTATGCGGCCGCTGCTGCCAATACCACCATCAGTTATATCATGCTGGACGGATTACAGCCGGGGAAAAACTATCTATGGAATGTAATACTGACCAAACGGCTGATGAGTAACCTGGAGCTCAATATTCAATACGATGGCCGCAAGCCGGGAGCCACAAAAACGGTGAATACGGGAAGGGCTTCGCTGACGGCAATCTTTTAGCGTGTGCTCCTGTTTGGTCACTGGCCCCTGACGGGCTTAGGGTTTATGATGGGACAGGTTTTTTGAAGATCGTTCACTGAAAACACTGCTGGCCGCCGGATCAACAGTCCCCGGGCGGAGCTTCGCTGGATGCTTGTGGAGTGGTTACCGCGGGGGATGGAATATTCCTTTGCGTAAGCAGGAAGAACAGGTCGGCAATGCAAAACCCGATCCAGTATAAATAGATACCCAGGTGAAAACGTTCGCCCAGCCACCGGTGCGAAAGCGAATGGCGAAAATCGGAGTACGTTATAAAAAGGCCGCCCAGGAATGCAAAAAGAAAAGTAAGGAGCAGGAGGATACGTTTGCTTCCTTTGAATTTTTTGTCGATCCCGTAGAGCAGGAGGGCAACCAGGACCAGCAACAGCAGGCATACAAGCGCTGCCTGCCACCATATTTTAAAGAACCGGTAATTCTTATAAAAAGTATTAACACCAACACGCCCGACTACTGAAATACCGGATGTTAAAATGCCCGATAAAAACGCCGTAAGCAGCAGGAGTGCAGATAGGATATAATAGCTCCTTTTCATGTGTATCTGTATTGTTTTGATGAACCTTATTTGGCAGAGACAAGCGGTGAAAGGGGCCACCCGTACCCGGTTGAGATTGTTCCTGCTGATCGTTCTGCGTTCTGAAAGCGATAAACCATACTGTATTTTAATCAAAAACCGGGGTTACCGCATAACCCTTTTCTTTTAAAAGCCGGATCAACCCGTTTGGACCTCCAAGATGGCCGGCACCTACGGCAAACAGGGTCGCGCTTTTTTTCATTTTACCGGGGAGCAGCTGTGTCCAGTTATCGTTACGTTCTTTGAGCAGGCGGGTCTGCTGTACGGTACTCATAAATGAAGGATCACTCATCAGGCTGGTTAAACGGGGAAGGTCCTCTGTTTTGTAAACCTGGACCAGGTCTTTTATAAAATGCGGCGCATCCTTCATACCCTTAAGCGTGCTCAGGAGCTCGTCGATCGTATTCATCGACCGGATCACCTGTATCTGGAAGTCGACGGACTCCAGGTGGTCGATCTGTAATGAATCGTCCTGTGCCCAATTATAGAGCTCTTTTTCCATCATTTTTACTTCGGAGGCATCGGAACAATTAAAGCTTTTCAGTGTCAGCACCGAGGTAACCCCAAAGGGCGACATGTAATTCAGTACATCTGGTGTAAGTTGGTATGCTTTCAGCAGGCTGTCCAGGGCCCTGCGCTGTGCCGGTGGTGTTTTTTCCAGGATCCCGGGCACGGGCTTCATCAGGTCCATCAGCTGGCTGGTACCATCCATTGCAGCAATGTCTGCTTCAAATGTTACCGTATGCACTTTCTTCAGCACCGTTTTTAATTTGGGGGAAATCTCAAAATCCTCCCCGCAAACCAGGTGCATGGTGCCCAGGAGATAGGACGGGGCCTGTAAATGATTACCGCTGATCTTCCAGAGCAACGATTTTGCCTCCTGCGCGCGTAGGGAAAGGCCTGGCAGCAGGCAGGCAAAAAAAAGATACAGCGCGATACTGATCTTCAGAAAATAGACGGGTCTGCTTCCCTGCCTCTGGCCCATGTTTGTCATTAAAAAAACTTTGTGCATCAAAAAAAGCGGCCAGGCTGCGGCCACTTTTTCTGTGCTATCCTTAAATGTATTATTTTGACTGTACTACCTCGTATACTGTTTTGCCATCAACAGTAACCTCTTTATAATAAGTGCCTGCGGGAGAGCGGAACCGGCTTTTGCCATCAACTGTTACCCTGGTGGAGTTTCTGGGCAGCTGATCAAACTGGTCTCCTGCCTGGGGCCGGGTATCATAAACGGCATCGCTGGTATCCGTGTTATGGGGGTTTTGTTCCGCCGGTTCGCTGCTGTTCTGTTCATCACCCCGGTTATCATCCATGTAGCCCCGGTCGTCACTATAAGGCTGTGCTCCTGCTTCTTCGGTGTCCAGTGTCCCGTTTCGTCCAACTACCACGTATACCCGCTCTCCATCCTCATCAACATCCGGACGGTAATATGTACCGTTGTACTCGTAGTAGGTATTCCCGTCAATTTTGCGCATACGAGCCCCCCTGGGCAGGCGTGGGGATGTGGATCCCAGGGGAGGGGCCACTACTTCATAGCCACCTTTTTCCCGCTGAACAAAATATAGATCATTGCGGTAATAGTAGGGGACGCCACCATAATAAACCCTGCGTGCTCCCGGCGGCAATGTGTAAATAGTAGCGCCAATAGGGGGCAGGGCAATGCCTACGGAGACGCCTATATTCGGACCATATCCATAGCGGTAATAGGGGGCTGGCCAGCCCACAACACCGCCGATACCGATCGAAACCCTTGGCGCCCGGTGATAGGAGTAAACCCGGTGCGGATAGCGCCGGTATTGCGCAGAACTATCCAAAGCCAAAAAAAGGCTGGCTCCCAGCAGGAACATTCCCAGTTTTATAAAATTTTTACTCATTCTTTTTTTTGTTATATTTATTGGACGATAAAAAACGGAGAAATGGTGGCAGCCGGAAGCCGTGTTTTGTAAAAAAAATGCTAAAAAAAACCTTAAAGAATTTATGCGATCCAGCGCAACAACAGTAGCCAGCTACCTGAAGGAAATACCCGCAGCGTGGCTGCCTGCAATGCAAAAACTGCGGACTGTGATCCTGGAACACCTGCCGGAAGGCTATGAAGAAGTGATGAGCTATGGTATGATCGGTTATGTGGTGCCGCACCGCCTTTATCCTCCGGGATACCATTGCAGCCCGGAGCTGCCATTGCCTTTTATGAACATTGCTTCTCAAAAAAGCGGTATTGCACTTTATCATATGGGTTTATATGCAGATACCGGCCTGATGGAATGGTTCCTGAACGCGTACCGGGAGGTTTCGGTAAAAAAACCGGATGTGGGCAAAAGCTGTATCCGTTTCAGCAAGCCGGAGCTCATTCCTTTTGACCTGATCGGGAAACTATCGGAACGGGTTTCGGTACCGGACTGGATCGGCCTCTATGAACGGAGTTTCGTTCCCAATAAAAACCGCAGGTCTTCCGGAAAATGACCTGCGGCTTCAGCTACATCTGTCTGCATTGCCTATCTCCTGGAAGACCGGCTGTTATTACTTGAGGACCGGCTGTTATTGCTGCCAGACCGGCCCTGGCTGGAATTGCCTCTTGGCGCCTGCTGAACGCTTCTTGATGGAGGGGGACTGTAAGAACGCTGTGGCGGGGTATTCCTTGACCGTACCTCATTGGAACGGCTATTGGTACCGGACCGGTTGTTAGTAACCGGAACCCGGCTTCTGCTATTGTTTTGCTGGCGATAATACTCGGCGTTGTTCCGGTTGTTATTGACCCGGTAGCGATCCCTGCTGTTGCTGTATGTCTTTCTCCGGTCATCATATCTCCTGCGGTCATATTTCCGGTCGTACCGTTTATTCCGGTAGTAGCGGTTATTGTAGTAACCGCCATTGCCGTAATAGCCATAATAGCCGGGGGAGTAATAGTAGTTGGGATAATAGCCATAGTATCCGTCGTCATAATACCTGCCGGAGGGATAGTAAGTGTCTGCACAGGAGCTCAGCCCTGCCACAAGGGCAATCAGGACGCCGGCAACCAGCAGACGGGTTTTATTAATGAGTGGAAATTTCATGATGTCTATTTTGCGTTATAAAATATTAATACCTGTAATAACGTTTATTATGTCCCGGTGCAAAGTCCCGGGCTGATTTTGCGCCATAGTATTTTTTTGCCTGGCCGGGGGGCATGCGCCGGTAGTGTTGCCCGCGATCATAATAGCCATAGGACGGATAATAAACCTCTGTACAGGAACTAAGCCCGGCCACTGTCAGCAGCGCTATCATCCATATCACCAGCCGGGATTTATTCAATTTTAAAGTCAACGTATTCATACTGTTTTTTTTAACGGTTAGGAAAACAAACTTTATACCAACAGTCAAGCCACCTGGAAAGGTGGCGACTGTAAAACCAATTTAAACCTTATGAATCATACACTTATCCTTAGTAATAATGTACGCGTTTGTGATGCTTGTGATGCCGGTAATATTTTTTCGCTTGCCCCGGAGGCAGGTGGCGATGATGCCGGTAACGGTAGTGCTGCCTGTAGGCCGGGGGGTAAGACCTGCCGGTGTTATAGTACCGGGTGCGGTGTACGACGGGGTAATATACCACAGCCGCAGGCCGGTAGCTTTTTTTATAATATTTGCTGGATTTTTTTTCGTACCGGTAATGCTGGGCTTCTGATTTTGAAACACCCGCTATCAGCAGTACGAACGCCAATAAGATCAGTTTCACTTTCATAATAGTTGTACTTAGGGATTAATGATTAAAAATGTCTTCAACTATATGACGCTAATGTGATGCTAACGGCTGTTAACGAAAGTTAAATGTTTTGAACTAATGATAAGACTGTGCTATGCGGGCAATATTAAGGCTGCGCGCAGAGGCATTGAATATTTCGCGATAGGTTCCGTTAAGGGCAACGAGCTGCTCGTGGGTGCCGCTTTCTACTACGTGTCCCTGTTTTAATACATAGATCGTGTCGGCATCAACGATCTGGGAAATAGAGTGGGAAATGATCACTACTGTTCTGTTTTGTTTGATCGCGTCCAGGCTGTTCTTGATCTGTTCGGTAGCAATGGCATCCAGGCTTGCGGTGGGCTCATCCAAAAAGATTACAGGCGGGTCTTTCAGAAACAGCCGGGCAATGGCAATGCGCTGTTGCTGGCCGCCGCTCAGCGACTGGGCATCACTTGCGTATTGCTGCGGCAGCTCCATGATCTGGTCGTGCAGGCTGGCTTTTTTTGCGGCGGCGATGATCGCCTCCTTTGTGGCGTCCATTTTTCCATAGCGGATATTGTCTTCAATGGACCCCTTGAAGATATGATTCTTTTGTAACACCAGCCCGATCTCGCTTCTCAGTACCTGGTTGTTATAGGCATTCAGATCGATCCCGTCCAGGACAATGTTGCCGTTGTCGGGAACATAGAACTTATTGAGCAGGTTGAGAATGGTACTTTTTCCTGCCCCGCTCAGTCCCACCAGCGCTGTGGTCTTTCCGCCCTCAATTTTCAATGAAACGTTGTGCAGGGCTTTGGTACCATTGGGATAGGTAAAGTTTACCTGCCGCATTTCAAAGTTGCCCTTTACCACTTCTTCTTTATAAGAACCGGATTGTTCGGTGGCTTCCTCCGCATCCAGTATCTGGAAATAAGCCTCGGCATAAATGAATGCATCGTTTACCTCATCATAAATACGGTGCAGCTGGCGGATGGGGGCCGATACGTTATTGAAGAGCATAATATGCAGCATAATGGCACCGATGCTGATCTGGTGACCCAGTACCAGGTAGGTAGTAAGGATAATAATGAGTACCACGCCGATCTGCTCAATAAAAGACTTGATGCCGTCATAACGGAAATTGGTTTTGCGGGTATAAAGCTGGTCCTGTGTGAGCTGGTCCTGTATCTCGAGCTGTTTTTTTTCTTCATAGGTTTCCCGCACAAAGCTCTTGATCACGGTGATGGACTCAATAAGGTTCAGCAGCCCATTGTTCTTGTTTTCCCTTCCCCGCCGCAGTTGCCGGCGTACGCCCTGCAGCTTTTGCGCCTGCCGGCTGCTTACATAAAAGTATGCGGGCAGGATCACCGTGGCTACCAGTCCTACTTTTACATTGGCCAGGTACATGATCACCAGGGCGAGGATGGCATTGGAAAACAGGGGAAGGATATCAATAAAGAAGTTTTGTACCAGCCGGGTCAGGCTTTCCACACCGCGGTCGATCCTTGTCTGCAGGCGGCCGGACTGGTTTTCCGGGGCGGCATAAAAGGACATGCCATAGCCGAGGATCTTTTTGATGGCTGCTTCTGAAAGCAGGTTGCTGACATTGATCCGGATCTTTTCGCCATAAAATTTCTGTCCGAACTGGATGAAAATATTTACGATTTCTTTGGTGAAAAGGATGATGGAAATATAGAGCAGGAGCCGCAGCCCTTCCTGCATCGGATCGGGTTTTTGCAGCAGCAGGTCTACATGATCAACGGTATACTTCAGGATAAGCGGGTTTACCTGTGCCGCAAGTGACCCGATGAGGGTAAGTGCCAGTGTACCAAAGATCATGGTACGGTAGGGCCTTACAAAGGGCCAGAGCTGTTTTACAATATTGGCGAGATTGAGCGTTTTTGTAAAGGGTTTGGACATAGAATAGTAAATAGGCAATAGTGAATTGTGAATGGGATGAACCCTGTGCCACAGTTGAACGGAGCGTCGCAAGATCGCCGCCACCTGTGCTGCTGCTGGTTCAAAAAAAAACCGGTTTACCGTTATGCACGGCGAACCGGACTTTTAGACGATAAAAAAATTAAAAACGTTCGATGATACCGGCAATTCCCTGTCCGCCACCCACACAGGCAGTAACCATACCGTATTTTTTGTTCAGGCGTTTCAGGTCTCCAAGTACCTGGATGGTGAGTTTACAGCCGGTGCAGCCCAGGGGATGTCCCAGCGCAATAGCACCTCCGTTGATGTTAACGATATCAGGATTCAAACCCGTTTCCCGGATCACGGCCAGGGATTGTGCGCCAAAGGCCTCGTTTAATTCGATCAGGTCAATATCGCCCAGGGAAAGGCCTGCGCGGCCCAATGCTTTTGGGATGGCTGCTACCGGCCCGATGCCCATAATGCGCGGATGTACCCCGGCCACAGCGCTGGCTACCAGCCTGCCGATGGGCTGCAACTGCAGTTCCTGCATCATTTTTTCACCCATCACGATTACAAAGGCGGCCCCGTCGCTGGTTTGCGAAGAATTGCCGGCGGTAACTACCCCATTGGCGGCAAAAACCGGCTTTAATTTCTGTAAGGCTTCCATGGAAGTATCTGCGCGGGGGCCTTCGTCCGTATCAACCACAAATTTCTTTACCTGCCGTTTCCCCCGGGTATCTACAAATACTTCTTCTACTTCTATGGGGAGGATACCCTCTTTAAAATACCCGTTCTGTATGGCGTGAATGGCTTTTTGGTGGGAGTGATAGCTGAAGGCATCTGCATCTTCCCGGGAGATGTTGAACTCTTTGGAAACGGCTTCGGCGGTTAAACCCATATTAAGGTAATAGTCCGGGTCATCGCTGGCAATGGAGTAGGAGGGAACGGTTTTCCATCCGGATGCGGGTACCATGCTCATGCTTTCAGTACCACCGGCAATAATGCAATCGGCCTGGCCGGTGCGGATCTTGGCAGTGGCCATAGCAATGGTTTCCAGGCCGGAGGCGCAGTACCGGTTGATGGTGGCACCGGGCACTTCAATACCCAGGGCCCGGGCCGAGATAATGCGTCCTACCTGCAGCCCCTGTTCAGCCTCCGGTACGGCATTACCTACCAGGACATCATCCACCCGGGCGGGCTCCAGCTGTGGAACCGAGGCCATTAATCCTTTGATTACGGTAATGGCCAGGTCATCGGGACGGTAAAAGCGGAACCCGCCTCTTTTGGCTTTACCTACTGCGGTCCTGTAACCGGCAACGATATATGCTTCCTGCATAGTGCGTGATTTTATCGTGTTGAAAATGGTTGTTTATGCAACTTTCTTCATCAAATATAATTATTTTTTCTGAACAGTAACCTTGCTGTTATGCACAGTTATGTGCAGGGATGTCCTGTTTTTTGCTTTTTTTTTTGAGATTTTGCGACTTTTTGCTGTTTTCTTATTTATCTTTAGGAATAAATTAACGGTTGTGTTAAAGAAAGAACGACAAGCATATATTTTACACCGGCTGGATCTGCACAATAAGGTATTAAGTGCCAAGCTTTGTGTGGATATGAATGTATCTGAGGATACCGTTCGGAGGGACCTGCAGGAGCTTGCGGAGGCCGGCCGGCTGATCAAAGTACATGGCGGGGCGTTATCGCTGGCGTTTAATGAGGTACATTTTAGCAGCAGCCCGGTATACTCGCAAACCCAGAAAGCGGTGATTGCGCAAAAAGTGATCGGGCTGATCAGGGAAAATATGTATGTGCTCACGAGCGGGGGAACTACGATCATTGAGATGGCCAAGCGGCTGCCTCCCCAATTGCGGGCCACTTTTATTACCGGAAGCATCCCGGCGGTGAATGCCTACATCGCGCACCCCAATATCAATGTAGTGGTAGTGGGCGATAAAGTGAACAAGGAGTCCAAGATCACGGTTGGGGCCAGTGCTATTGCAAAGATCCGGGAAGTAAATGCCGATCTGTGTATCCTGGGTACCAATGCCATCGACCTGCGCCGGGGGATCACAGACAGCGACTGGGAGGTGGTGGAACTAAAAAAAGCGATGATAGCGACCTCTGCGAAGACTGTATGTTTGACCATCGCAGAAAAACTGAACTCTTTTGAGGCGCTGCAGGTATGCGAACTGAAACAGATCGACTACCTGGTTACGGAGCTGGATCCAACGGATCGATTACTGCTGCCCTATATAGAGGCAGGGGTAACTGTTTTGTAATTATTAATATTAAATATGAGAAAATGAGAAAACCAACTCAATTAGTTCTCTTGTGGGCGGTTTTATTGGCTTTGCTGCCATTGTGGACCAATGCGCAAAACAAAACGATAACGGGTTTTGTATATGATGAAGGGCATAACCCTTTACAAGGCGTTACCGTTACTATTGATGGAACTGCAAAAGCGACCAGTACTGCAAAGGATGGATCCTTTACCATAGCCGGTGAAGGGGCTTTTACACTGATTTTTACCCATGTCGGGTATACAACGCAAACAGCCCGCGCGGAAGGTAAAACCCAACTTGAAGTGATCCTGCTGGCGGATAAAGGATCACTGGATGAGGTAGTGGTTACAACCGAATTCGGGATGAAGCGTATCGGCCGGGCGGTCGGATCTTCGGTTCAGGTAATAGATGGCAAAACTATTGCGGAATCGGGCAGGGATAATTTCATTTCTGCTTTACAGGGCCGCGTGCCGGGATTGAATGTAACGTCAACCAGCGGATTACCCGGCGCGTCTACAACAGTAGTGCTCCGCAATCTCACTTCTATCTCCGGTAATAATCAGCCTTTATATGTAGTGGATGGTATCCCTATGAATAATTCTACGTTTGATCCGCTTAAAATGGGACAAACCACCGAACTTTTGTCGGTTCGGAATATGGACTATTCTTCCAGGGGCAATGATTTTAATCCTGAGGATATTGAATCAATCAGTGTATTAAAGGGCGCTGCGGCGGCTGCATTATATGGTTCTGATGCATCAAATGGCGCCATCATCATTACCACAAAAAAGGGACGTGCCGGTAAAGGCCGTGTAACCTATGATAATGCATTTCGCTGGGACCATGCTTACGGATATCCTGATATGCAAACAAAATATGCAGAGGGCGCCTACGGGACCACCAATTATTATTATACCTCCCGTTATGGCGGTCTGTATCCCAGCGGCACGCAATTGTATGATAATGTTGCCGCGATCCTGCAAACCGGTTTCTCGCAAAGACACAGTGTATCTGTTGAAGCGGGATCCGAAAAGGCAACGTTGCGGGGGAGTTTTTCTTACCTGGACGGGCAGGGGGTTGTTAAAAATACCGATTATGGCAGGATGAACCTTAGTCTGGCCGGTAAAGCAGATATTACCAGCTGGCTGAAGTTTGAAAGCTCTATGCAGTATGCGCATTCAACCAACGATAAAGCACTGCTGGGTACGGACGGCCCGCTGGCAAGAGCCATGCTTTGGCCTATTGTGGATAATATGGCCAACTATCTCACACCAGATGGTACGCATATGCGTTTACCAGACTACTATACAGACCTGGATATGCTGAACCCTCTTTTTGCGATGAACAGAAATAAAAATTTCGATAAATCGGATCGTTTTATCACCAACGTGGCGTTTACAGCTGTTCCTGTTAAGAATACGTTTTTGAGGGCCCAGGTAGGATGGGATGTGGGTATGCAAACCTATGTATCATCCAGGCACCCGTATTATTCGACCAACAATGCGGGAACAGGTACCTACAGCCTGGTGCATTCTAATTTTTCTGATCCCACATTGAATGTATTGGCAGGGTATAATAATAAGTTTTTTAATGATAAGTTTTCTTTCTCTGGCCAGGTAGGTTATCACCAGCTTGAGAATGGTGTTACCATGCAATCCACGATCGGGTCAAAGTTTATCATTCCCGATTTTCAATCAATCAACAATACGGATCCGGCAACGGTCACTTCTTCACAAAGCAATACCAAGCGAAGGATACAGGCGTTTTCCGGCCAGTTTGAGTTCGGGTATAACAACATGGCCTTTATTACAGCCAGGGGGCGCAATGACTGGTCCTCTACATTACCACTGGATAATAACCGGTATTTTTACCCGGCAATAGAAGGCTCGTTGATCCTGTCTGAACTGCGTTTTCTAAAAGGCAATAAGATCGTTAATTTCATAAAACTCAGGGGATCCATTGCCCGTGTAGGTAAAGATGCACCACCCTTGTCCATAGATCCCCAATTACAGCCTACCTATATGACCGGCGGCGGGTTTAAATATGGCTTTACCGGGCCTAATCCAAAGTTAAAACCGGAGATGACCACAGCACGGGAGATCGGGTTTGATACCCGCCTGTTCGATAACCGGGTAAATACTTATTTTTCCTATTTTACCACTCAGAATGCAGATCAGATTGTAAAAGGATTCCGTTTGAGTTATGCCACTGGTTTTGTGCTGAACACGATGAACGTGGGATCTTTTAAAACATGGGGCTGGGAAGCGCATGTTGACGGGGATGTGATCCGGAATAAAGCAGGGCTTACATGGAATGTAGGCATTAATGCATCACATGGCGGCTCAAAAGTCGTTTATCTTCCTGATAATGTAAGTGAGTATTATAATCCGTATACCTGGAGCTCTGGTAATATCCGGAATGGGATTATGGTTGGCAACCCTATTACTACGGTAACTGGTCGTGCTTATATGCGTAATAACAAGGGGCAGGTACTCATCGATCCAACCACGGGTATACCCGTAACCAGTGATATATGGAGCGTTATTGGAGATCGCGAGCCCAAGCTTCGGTTTGGCTTGGTAAGCAGTCTGACTTATAAAGGCTTCCGGTTGTCTGGTTTGTTTGCCGGCAGGTATAAGGCCACCGTTATTAATGGAACCAAGCGTATTATGATGACAAATGGTACAAGTTGGGAATCGGTGGATTTGCGTGAAAGAGGCCCCGTGGTATTCGATGGTGTTCTGAAAAATGGAAAAGAAAACTCAGATAACCCCACCGTTAATAATATTGCTGTTGACTATCACTTGTATGGAAGCGGCATATTTGCGGGAGGAGATGAAAACTGGCTGGAGAAAAATGTGAACTACTTGCGCCTGCAGGAGTTGCGGATGTCTTATTCGCTGCCGCAGCGATTATTGGCGGGCAGCAAGTTTATCTCCAATATTGATGTTTACATGGTTGGGAATGATTTGTTCACTTTTACCAATTATTCAGGCATTGATGCCGTGGGTAATAATGTTTCGGCAGCAGCCGGAGGCACGGGAGGAGAGGGGATTGATGTATGGTCGTTACCCAATCCGCGCGCAATTACTGTGGGGCTTAGTATTTCACTCCGTTAAAAATTAAATTATGAAAAAGACGATATTGTTTTTTATAGTGGTGGTTGCTTTTTCTTTAACCGGATGCAAAAAGTACCTGGATGTAAATAAGAATATAGACGCACCGGATCACGTGGATGGATACCTGTACCTTGCGGGTATACAGCAGCAATATGAAGGCATTTACTGGGACACGAGGGCCATTGGTGCATTAACCCAAATGATGGGTACCAATAGCTCCACATATAGCACCTACGCGCTGAATTCGTATATACCGGGCAATGATGCAGCCGGGGAGACCTGGCGTATGGTATATTGGAACCAGGGAATGAACCTGGAGAACCTGATCAATCAGTCGTTAGCGGCAGAAGACTGGACGCTGGCAGGAATTGGATATGCAATTAAGGCCTTTTCCTGGGACCTGATGGCAAAAGTGAATGTGGATGCTCCAATGAAGGAAGCCTTTGTTCCTGGGGTGTTAACACACAATTATGACTACGAAAAAGACATCTATGCACAGGTACGGGCATGGGCTTATAAAGCCATTGAATTACTGGAAAAAACCGATGATCATATTTACGGAACTAAAATAACAGCAAACGATTACATCTTTGGCGGGGATAAAAGCAAATGGATCAAATTTGCTTATGCAGTTATCGTACGTAACCTTTCATCACTTTCTAATAAGACCGATTTTTCATCATCTTACGCACAGGAGCTGATTACTGCGGCCGGCAAGTCTTTTCAAAACCCGGATGATGACGCTACGCTAAAGATAGCGGGAGGATCACAGTCTGCTCCCTATTCAGATTACAATAATTTCTGGGGAACGGCCAATGCTAATCTTAGTTACACTTATTTTCAGCATGAATATGCGGTACAGTTATTTACCGGTACCGTTCCTGAATATGATGAGTCTACAGGAGAAAAAGTGCGCGGGGTGGAAGGGAATACCTATTACCCCTATAAGCTGGCTGCTGATCAGATTGTTACAGATACGCTTAAGAACAGCATGGGCCACTATGACCCCAGGGTGGCTGTTAAACTGGGAACAACAAGCAACCCCACTTTCCTCAATCAGGATAACGCAGATAGCGTAAAGGCTTACAGATATTATGGAGGAACATTTACCAGTACTGCAGGGCCCATCGGAACAGCACCTTCCTACTATGGAAGGAACGCCGCTTCCTTATATAGCGGTACCGTTCATGATGGAATTGGCCGGTGGATTTACCGTGATGATGCGCCCTATATTTTAACAACGTATGCCGAAATTCAGTTTTGCCTGGCAGAAGCTTACTGGAAATTAGGAAAAAAGGCAGAAGCTTTTGCTGCGTTTAAAGAGGGGGTGAAAGCGGATATGGTAACCACCGGGAGATATATTTATCCAGGTAAGGCGGGGAGCGCTACGGGCGGAGATAAGATTAGTAAAAGTTTGTTTGCCTCTCTTGCAGACCAATATGTTTCAGGTCCGTTTGTCAATGGCCTGGCCAATTTTACGCTGTCTCATATTATGATCCAGAAATGGATTGCACTTTACCCCTGGGGTGCTCCGGAAGCGTGGGTCGATTTGCGCAAATACAATTATGATATAAAGTACAGCGGCGATTATCCCAAGAGTGGAAATGGCTGGACTGCTACAATGGTTGATCAAAAATGGGATTCTGATCCGCAGAAAGTGTATAAAGGATTCTATTTAATGCCGGCACAGGTTCAGGGAAGAAAGGGAAGTTATGACATTAAAAACCAGGGTGCGCCTTGTTACCGCCTTCGTCCGCGTTATAACTCGGAGTATATGTGGAATAAAGGTTCCCTGAGCGCACTAAAACCAATACCCGGTACTGCAGATAATTATCAGACTTCTATTCCCTGGTTCGCTTATCCGGGAGAACTGCCCAATTGATCTACTTACCTAATTGTTTAGTATTAATATTCAGTGTATGAAAAATTTAATAAGACTGTTGTCGTTTATAATGGTTGTGGCGTTAGCTCCGGCATGTGAAAAGCATGTGGTGGAGTACAATGCTCAGCCCGTTGCAGAAAATATGGCCGAATTTCAACTCCACTACTTTGTTCCGGTAACCACAGGTGCGGCAAATAATATTTATAAGGTAGAGGTGAACGGGAAAGTTTTTGCCGATTCAACGAACACATTGTCTACCTATAATGCCATTCCAAGTGGTGGTGTGGGCCGTTTTTTTACAGCGAATCCGGGCGCAACCGGGCTCAAGCTGTATAAAGGCGGTAATGTGTTGGTGTATGACCAAAACTGTAATTTAAAAAGCGGTAAACAAAATGTATTTGTTTATGACTTTAACAAACCGCCTATTGTTTTTGACAACGGCTTCCCATATCCTCTTAACATAACCCAGAATACGGATAGCACTTCCTGGGTGAAGTTTTACAATTTTTTATATGAAAAGGCGGATGTAACAACAGATTTGAAACTTCAGTATCAATACCGGGTTATTACCGGAACGGATACTGCATGGATCAATGTAGGTAAACCAGTCGCTTTTGGAGAAGCTACGGGTTGGGAGCCGGTTAAAGTTATCAAAAGTATCTTTAACTCCTCGGGCTATGCTACCATTTACTACCGGTTGAGGGTTATCGGCAGCAACGGTTCCGACCAGGGAAGTTTGAAAGTTCGCAATTCATCCGGGAGTATGGTAGACTATTCAGACTTCTGGACCACTTACATAGGGCGGGCCTGCCATCATGTATTTGCGGGTATGCGGGCGGCTACTCCTATTTCCTCTGTAAGATTGTTTTATGCCCGGTAATTAAAAATATTGTCCGGTGAACAGCAAACACGTTCACCGGCGCTCGTATTAAGAAGAAGCCGTTGCACAACCAGGCAACGGCTTCTTCTTATATCATCAATAGTATAAATGCGACAGGTTACAGCGGTTGCACGGGTTGTTGAAACGATTTTAATATCCGGCAATGAGTGCCCCTCAGATCAGACCATATGTGCCGGGCAAAGCTGCGGAACCCTGAAGGCTTAAATAGATTGCAGCCTTTTTCCTATCCGAATAACCACTCCACATCTTCCTGCTCCAGGTTTTTAATAAACCCTTCGCCGGTAGCAATGAGGTCTGCAGAAAGTTTCTTTTTGCGTTCCTGTAACTGCAGGATCTTTTCTTCGATGGAGTCTTTACAGATCATCTTGTATGCAAAAACATTTTTGGTTTGACCGATGCGGTGCGTGCGGTCAATAGCCTGTTGCTGCACGGCCTCGTTCCACCAGGGGTCAAACAGGAATACATAGTCCGCGGCAGTAAGCGTCAGCCCGGCATTTCCGGCTTTTAAGCTGATCAGGAAAAGATTTACGTTGTTATCTTTGTTTTGGAAGTCTTCCACCATCTTTGCCCGTTTTGCTGGAGGTGTTTGTCCGTCAAAATGGTAATGTGCTATTTGTTTTTGCCCGCAGGTGGCGGCCATCATATCCAGCATCCGCGTGAACTGGGAAAAAACCAGCACTTTATGTTCCGGCAGCAATTGTTCCAGTTCGGCAAACAGCATATCCAGTTTTACGGATGCGGAAGATTGCGGTTCGGCTTCTTCGACCAGCAGGGGCGTATTGCAAACCTGCCGTAGTTTTAGAATGCCATCCAGTACGTTCAGCCTGGCCCGGGCCAGGCCGTTTTCCCGGATACCGGCTAAAACATTGCTTCGGATCTGGTCCTTTAAATTTTCATAGGCCAGCCGCTGGTCATCACCCATTTCGCACCACAATACCATTTCTGTTTTTTCCGGCAGGTCTGCGGCCACCTGCTCTTTGGTTCTTCTGAGTACAAACGGGGCAATTAATTTTTGCAGCGCCTGCTGTTTAGTTTCGTCAGCAAAGCGGTCGATAGGGTCTGCATATTCCCGTTTAAAAAATTCCCTGCTGCCAAAAACACCCGGCAATACCGTATTGAGCTGGGCATAAAGATCAAATGTATTATTAACAACCGGTGTGCCGCTTAATGCAAAGCAATGGTCTGCGTTGATCTTTCCTACGGCCTGGGTGATCCGGGCTGCGGGGTTTTTGATGTTATGGCTTTCGTCAATAAAAGCGGTTTTATACGCAATAGCTGTCAGGAGCTCTTCATCGGATCGCAGTGTTCCATAGCTGGTAATGAATACCTGTATGGAAGCGTCGCTCACAGCAGAGGGATCCCGTTGTGCGCCATGATATACCCTTACAGACAGCCCTGGTGCAAATTTTTTCAGTTCCTGCTCCCAGTTATAGATCAGTGAAGCAGGACATACCACCAGGCTTTGTGCGCCGGGGAACTGTTCCTGAACCCTGGTTAGAAAGGAAACGGCCTGGAGGGTCTTCCCTAATCCCATATCGTCGGCCAGGCAGCCGCCGGCACCGGCGTCAGCCATCAGGCACATCCATTCGTATCCCTGTTGCTGATAGGGTCTTAAAATGGCGTTGACCGTTTTTGGTATGGGATAAACAGGTTTATGTTGTTGCCAGTCGCGCCAGCGCTGCCACCAGTTCTTTTGTTCTGTTTGAGTGTCCTGTCCGTCGCCCGCCTGCAATGATAGTTGCAGCCACCTCGATACCTTCAATTGCTGTTGATGTACTTTTCCGTGTTTGAGCACTGTTGCGTATTGCTGCATCCAGTCGGCACTTAGCAGGCCCAGCGTTCCGTCTTTTAACAGCACAGCGGTTTGCCCTGCCCAAAGTGTTTTTTGCAGTTCGGTTACAGATACCTTTTCGTTGCCAAAATGCACCGTGAACCTGTAGGTATAGCATTGCGTATCCTCTTCAACCAGCTCCATTACTGTTTCCGGTAAGAAGGTGGAGAACCGGAAGTGCTGCAGCATGTCCATCCCGGTGATCTCAATATCGGATACCAGCAGTTTATGATATACTTTTTGAAACCATTGCCGTTTTTGTGCTTCAGCAAAGGGGAGGTAATAATAGCCGTTGCGCTGTTCCGGAAAGCGGGCATGAAAGGATTCCAGCAGGGTTGTCAGCGCTGACTCTTTCTCCAGGTCCCGTTCAATAACAACCGGTGTTCCGTGCGGGTGTATCGTTGTCTGTGCTTCCCAGGCGCCTTCAATAACATAGCCATCATAAGTCCATTGGGGGGTCAGCATCAGGAAGGTATTGCTGAGCTCGCTGAGCAGTACACGGGGTACCGGAGCCGTACGGATGGCCCGGTTTTCCTCGGGTATATCCCGTTTTACCGTATATTTTCCTTCCAGCCGGGAAAGCAGCGTGTCGAGTTGTTCCCGTGTATACGGGGCCATTGCACTTTCTCCCTCCAGCCAGTCGAGGGTCTGGTGATCCGTCAGCGACAGCAGGAAATATTCCTGTTCTTTTCTCAGGAAGAAGTAGTGGCGTTCAAGATCTTTTACGGCGTGGTCGGTGCCGTTGAGCTCCACCGCGGACTCAATATGGTACCGGCCACCGGTTTCGGTAACAGTGAACTTCAGAAAAGGCCGGTGGCTGCTGAGGGTGCAGGGGGCTGTTACCCAGCGGTCATGGGCGCCCTTGCTGCTGTAGTACCACTTCAGCTTGTCGAATTGCGGTTTTAGCTGGCGGAAAAGATCGTAATGATATTTTACCAGCTCCCGTTCCATGAATTCGCGGTAAGGAACAGTGCCTCCCTGTACTTCGAAGTAGTGTCTTATTGCCGGAAGGGTCCGGGCCATACCACCCTCGCCAAAGGCTTGCAGCACTTTTACCTGATCGGCCGGTAAGAGGGGCCTGAACAGGCTATTGATGGATTTATTGGAGAGCCCGATGGTTTCAAAAACAGGAGGCTTGCTGCTTTTATCAATGGACAGTATTTGTAAGAGTCCCTGTTTTTCCCCGGCTTTCCGGGCGGAGATCAGTATTGCGGTAATCTGCTGTTTTGCCATGTTGGGTTGCTTTGAAAAAATAGCGCCGCGCAAGATAGGCAGAATATTTTTTACCAGCTCAGAAGCTTTGTTGACGATGGGTGAAGGTGGTCGAACGGTTAAAGCCGGGCTGCTATGTCCCTGTTGAATGCCCCGTGTTCCCTTTCCACGGTTCCTCTATTTCCCTGTTCCCACATCTTCAGATTTTCTGCATGCTCCCGCTCAATTGCCTGATTGGCTTGTTTTTGCAATATTGATTGTGTATACGAGTGCTTCCGTTATAAATCCTGCCTTTTGTGAACGGAGGCCCTGCCTCTTGCTGTTCCCTGTTTGGGTGCATTCCTCATCGGGGCAATATAGTCCGGCTTGCCGCTACTTAAGTTATAGCGGGTTGTCCTGCCCGCCGCGGATCAGCGTCTATTGACGGATAATGATCGTTGGATGCCGAAACAATCCGGTTGCTACCGGTACGGCAAGACAAAGTAAAGGCCTGGGAATACAGCCACGGATCTTTTTAAACAGGGGGGCATACTGCCCGGCCCCCCGGCTATCGTTATAACCCCTGCAGGAAGCTGTTGCTGATATACCGGCCTACTTCCGTAAGGTCCCCGGTTTGCTCAAACAGGGCCAGCTGGCGGTCTGCACCGGTACCTTTTTCCAGGATCTTGTGCACGTACTCAATACGATGCCGGCTGCCGAGGTGGTCAATAACGGGGTCCAGGAAATCCAGCAGCTCATAGATCAGCGCGCGGGTATTGACTTCTTCTTCCTTCCCGAAATCGATCAGGTGTCCGTCAATACCATAGCGGCTGGCCCGCCACTTGTTTTCGTTGATCAGGGGGCGCGAGTACTGGATGAAATTGAGATTCTTGCTGCGCAGCATATAGATCCTTGCGCATACAGCCTGGAATAGTGCGGCAATAGTGATCGTTTCATCTACGGTCATGGGGATATCGCAAATGCGGAATTCGACCGTGTTGAAAAAAGGATGTACCCGCAGATCCCACCATATTTTCTTTGCATTATCGATGCAGTTGGTCTTGATCAGCATCTTCACATAGTTGTCGTATGCTTCAATGCTTTCAAATGCATCGGGGATGCCGGTACGCGGAAACTTGTCAAATACCTTGGTGCGGTAAGATTTATAACCGGTGGTCCGGCCCTCCCAGAAAGGGGAGTTGGTGCTCAGCGCAAAGATATGGGGCAGAAAGTACCGGGTGGAGTTGGCAATATGATTGGCCAGTTCCCGGCTCTCCATACCTACATGCACATGCAGCCCGAATATAAGGTTGCTGCGTGCGGCTTCCTGCAATTCGGCTACGATCTCGTTATACCGGATATGATCGGTGATCAGCTGCTTTTCCCAGTGGCTGAACGGATGCGTGCCCGAGGCTCCCAGGGTAAGGTCCAGCGTGCCGGCGATATCGGCAATGGTCTTTCGCAACAGGGCCACGTCATTGTAGGCTTCGTCAATATCCTGGCAGATATCGGTACCCACTTCCACCACGGCCTGGTGCATCTCTGCCTTCACCTTATCCTTAATGATCTTTTGCCCCTCCTGTACGATCTTTTGCTCATGGCTTTTTAATTCGAAGGTCTGGTTATCCAAAACCATGTATTCTTCTTCCACGCCCAGCGTGAATGTTTTGTAGTTGATGCTCATTGTATCAATGTGAAAATATCGTGATTTGAAAATCTGCCCGAAGTTCCCTCCGGAGAAAATGAATTGACTTTTGTAAATATGGATATTGCTGGCCCCGGCTAATAATTGTCAAATACGCTGGCCAATAGCAGCGCTGTAGTTGACGCTGTGCGACGCAACTCTGCTGCTATAAGCACTGCAGGTGGGTTAAAAATGATCCACATTCCTCCTATTCAATTTTAAAATTCATTTTCCGGCGCTTCCCTTCACATATTCCCCCCAGGTCAGGTTATCGCCGCCATTATTGGCCTGTGCTTTTTCGATGGCATAGCTGGCTGCGGTTTCTACCACCCATTCAAAATTTTCAGCACCTACGCTTTTTATATCTGCATCCGGCGCGGGGTTGCAGAAATCGATGGCGTAAGGAACCCCGTTCCTCAAAGCCAGTTCCACAGTATTGAAATCGTAGCCCAGGTACCGGTTTATCTTCAGCACAATGTTCGTCATCTCCTGCAGTTTTTCTGCCGAAGGCGTAAAGTCAGCTACATAGCGCAGGTGATGCGGGTTACGGGGCTCATAAGGCATAATGCGTACATGCTTGCCCCCGATGCAGTAACAGCGGTAATATTCTTCAAAAACAATTTCTTCCTGGAGCAGCATTACCAGTTGGCCCGTTTCCCGGTGCTTTTCAAAAAACTCCTCTTTATCATGTAGTTTGTACACATTTTTCCACCCGCCTCCGGCAAAAGGCTTCATATAGGCCGGAAATCCAACCTCGCCGAAGATGCCCTCCCAATCGAGCGGATAAGCAAGGTTGCTGAAGGATTCGTCGGAAGTGTCATCCGGGCGGTCGTGCGAGGGAAGGATCGCCGTTTTGGGAACGGGTACCCCGATCTGGGTCATCAGGCAATTGTTAAAGTATTTATCATCAGCGCTCCACCAGAAAGGGTTGTTGATCACCGCTGTTCCGGTCAGGGCCGCATTCTTTAACCAGGTGCGGTAAAAAGGTACATCCTGGCTGATGCGGTCGATGATCACCGAGTAGCCGGAGGGCTGACCCTGCAACGCTTTGTCGATCCGGACAGGTTCTGCAGTAATACCATCTATATTTTTACTGTTGATCCGCTGCACAAATGCTTCCGGAAAGGAGCGCTCTTTCCCAAATAGAATTCCGATTTTTTTCATGTTCTTGTTGTTTGTTGTTCTGCTGTACAGAACCGGTTTAACGTGATTTCATAGCCCGGCAAAGGGAGAAAGCAGTCCTGGCTTTATGCCGCTTTTACAGGCTCCATTTTTGTTTTGTTTAATTTGAGCCTGAATTTAAGGTATTCTCCATTCCCTGCAAAAAATTATTGCCCGCCGTAATATTTAGATTAAGGATAGGCGTATTTTACTACTTTTGGGCAAATGAATACTGTAGAAGAACGGCGTTGCCTTACGGAACGGGCAACAGTTTTATCCACTCATTTAAAGAGAGGGGTGACGGCTGATTTTTATTTACCCGCTGGTGTAGAAGAGGTGTCCGGCCTTGGTTTGCTGTTGATCAATGACGGCCAGGATCTGCCTGTAATGGGATTACAGCAGATGCTGACTGACTTATATACAAGGGGGGAGATCGCCCCGGTTTTATGTGTGGGCATTACCGCCGGAGCCGACCGGAAACGAGAATATGGAGTGGCCGCTGAAGCAGATTATCTTGGCCGGGGCGACCGGGCAGAAAATTATAGCCGCTTCATTATCGAAGAGCTGATCCCGTATGTGCTGGATAAATATAAGACAACTGGTTTTCGCGACCTTGCTTTTGCCGGGTTCTCCCTGGGCGGGCTGAGTGCATTGGATATTGTCTGGAATCATCCTCAATGGTTCTCAAAAGCCGGTGTGTTTTCCGGTTCGCTTTGGTGGCGGAGCCGTGATCAGGATGATGCTGCTTATGATGATGACCGGGACCGCATCATGCAACAGCAGATCCGGAAAGGCCATTACCGGCCGGGCCTGAAATTCTTTTTACAGTGCGGCCTGATGGATGAAGCGCACGACCGGAATAATAATGGGGTGATCGATGCCGTGGATGATACCCGTGATATTGTAAAGGAGCTGATGAAAAAAGGATACCAGCCGGAAGATGTTTCCTACCTGGAGCTGGACGACGGAAAACATGACGTAGCTACCTGGGCAAAGGCCATGCCCGTGTTCCTGAAATGGGGCTGGGGGAGATAGCGTGTCAAAATGCGGGGTGCAGCGCTTTTTATGCGGGGTTTATTGAAATTTGATGGTCACAGCCATTGATGGTGAACAACAGATGCCCGCTTTAAATAACCGGCATATCCTCTCAAACAAAAAACTTCTAAATAACCTTTCACAAAAAGGCATCTCACTACAAACATCTCACTACAAACATCTCACTATAAACATTTCACTACAAACAGCTCACTCCCCACATGTCCAATCATCTCATAAACGAAACCAGTCCTTATTTATTGCAGCATGCGCATAACCCTGTAGACTGGTATCCCTGGGGTGAAGAAGCGTTGCAAAAGGCAGTAGCGGAGGACCGGCCCATCTTGGTAAGCATCGGCTATGCGGCCTGCCACTGGTGTCATGTAATGGAGCGGGAAAGCTTTGAAGACGAAGAAACGGCAGCGCTGATGAATGCGCATTTTATCAATATAAAGATAGACCGCGAGGAGCGCCCGGACCTGGATCATATTTATATGGATGCGGTGCAAACCATGACGGGGAGCGGGGGCTGGCCCTTAAATGTGTTCCTGACGCCGGATAAAAAGCCCTTTTACGGAGGTACCTATTATCCTCCCCGGCCTTATGCCAACCGCCCTTCCTGGAAAGATGTTTTAATGGCCGTAGCGGAGGCATTTCAGCAAAAACGGCAGCAGATCGAAGACCAGGCAGCCAACCTGACCCAACACCTGGTGGATGCCAATTCCTTTGGATTGGATGAGGCAGGCATATTGAAATTTTCTATCAATGATATTGATACCGCCTGCTCCAATATCCTGAAACAGGCCGATACCGCCTGGGGCGGTTTTGGGAGGGCCCCGAAATTCCCGCAAACCCAGGTGATCCGTTATCTGTTGCGTTACAGTTTGCTGGAACAGGAACGCCCCGAAAGCCTCTCCGCCAAAGCGCGGGCGCAGGCATTGCTGAGCCTGGATAAGATGATGGAGGGGGGGATCTATGACCAGGTTGGCGGCGGGTTCGCCCGCTATGCAACGGATACCGAGTGGCTGGCGCCCCATTTCGAAAAGATGCTTTACGACAATGCGTTACTGGTGATAACGCTCTCGGAAGCCAGCCAGGTAACCGGTGATGAGCGGTATAAAACCTGTCTGGAGCAAACGCTCAGCTTTGTGGAACGGGAGTTGCTGCATCCGCGGGGTGGATTTTATGCCGCGCTGGATGCAGATAGCGAAGGGGAGGAGGGAAAGTATTATGTCTGGAGCAAAAAGGAAATAGAGGACCTGTTGGGTGCGGACGCCACCCTGTTTGCCCGCTACTATGATATTTCGGAAGCAGGGAATTGGGAAGGAACAAATATCCTGCGGGTTTTAAGACCGGCGGCCGAGGTGGCCCGTGATAACGGCATCAGTATGCAGGAGCTGGAAGCGCTGCTGGCAAGAGGCCGGTTGCGGCTATTAGCAGCACGGGAAGAGCGGGTACGCCCGGGGCTGGATGATAAAATTATTCTTGGGTGGAACGCCCTCATGAATACGGCTTACAGTAAGGCATTTGAAGCCACCGGCAACGAAGCATATAAAGCCCGGGCTATTCATAACATGCAGTTCCTGTTGCAGGCCTTTAAAGATGCGGAGGGCCGCTTTTTGCATGTATGGAAGAATGATGTGGCCCGGTACCCCGCATTTTTGGATGATTATGCCTACCTGGTGGAGGCATTGTTGCAATTATACCGCATTTCAGCAGACAGCTCCTGGCTGCTGATTGCCGGCGACCTGTGTGAAAGCGTGCAGCAGGATTTTATTGAGAAGGAAACAGGGTATTTTTATTATACGCCCGGAGACCAGGAGGATGTGATCCTTCGTAAAAAAGAAGTATACGACGGCGCCACGCCTTCAGGAAATGCAGTGATGGCACAGAACCTTCTTGTTTTGGCGTTACTGTTGGATAAACCGGCCTGGCGTTTGCAGGCAGAGCGTATGATCGCGCAATTGAGCAATGCGGTTATAAAGTACCCTACCTCGTTTGGTGCCTGGATGCTGGACTTTTACCTGGCGTATAAAGGCTTTAAAGAGATCGTTTTACTGGGCGATTACAGCCGGGTGCAGCAGGCACTCCTGCGTCATTTCCTGCCACATAGCGTTATAATGGCCGCGAACGCAGCTGATGACCGGTTCCCGCTTTTGGCAGATAAAACGGCAGGCGCCCCGCTCCGGATCTATCTTTGCGAAAACTATACCTGCCGGCAACCGGTTCAGACCTTAGAAGAATTATTACAACTGATCAATGTAAATGACCATGGCGGAGTATAAACTGTTTTATCTTTTGCTGGGGTGCACACCCCCCGGGCGGCATACCGAGCAGCATGATGTTTTTTTTGGTATCGGAGATGAGCTGGCAACACTCATTCCGGACATACAGCGTTTCTGGCCGGAAGCGAACGGGAAAATTCATATCGACGCCTGGCGTGAAGTAGCTGCTGTTGATGGTTACCGGGTCCGTGTAGAGGCAAGGGCAGACAGGGACCTGCAGCAGGAACAATTATTTTTTATCAATCTCGGGGGCTACCTGCCGGGTAGCTTTGAAGAATACCACCATAAGCTGATCACCATTGCCGGCAGTATGGGCGCCGCTGTTCAGCGGGCAAAACAGACCGCCTTCTATAAAGATTACAATGCCGCGGCAAAGGCCGGCAGCCATATAGACAATAAGTATGGGGTAGATGTGGATGATGTATGCAACGTGGAGGACATCCTGCCGGGCTATCAGAAAAAAAGATTTATGCTCACTCTTACCAAAGAGGAAGGGTTGACCGAAGATGCTGTTGGTATTGGTTACCTTAAGCTGGATCAATTGCGTGGAGGATTGGTTTAAAAGCCATTAGCGCATTGATGGCCCTTGCAGGAATGCCGGGCTGTGTTACCTGTTACCCTATCTTCTGCCTCCCGGGGCTGGTAATATACGACCGGCTGCGGGCCCTGTATGTAAAGAGCCGGCCGGCCTGGCCCCCTGCGTTGAGGCCTTCAGATCCTTTTTATCCACAACTGTGCATATTTAAGGCTGGGAATCCTGGTTTTGTAAAAGTAAATTCGTTATTCACGCTTCAGTGTTTTTAACCTTAACCAAACTTTTATAAAATGGCGCCAACGAAAAAACAAAACCGCAAAGGTCTGAGTTTTACCCGAAAATTCACGCAGGATGGAGTTAGTCCCTTCGATATGTTTCAATATGATTACCGTAGTTCAGTGATCAAGAACCCCAACGGGGAAGTGGTGTTTCAGCTGGATGACGTGGAAGTGCCCCGGCAGTGGAGCCAGATCGCTACGGATATACTGGCGCAGAAATATTTTCGCAAGGCGGGTGTTCCGCAGGCTGATGGCAGCCTGGGCAGGGAAACCAGCGTAAAACAGGTTGCCCACCGCCTGGCGTATTGCTGGCGTATGTGGGGCGAGCGGTATGATTATTTTGCTTCAACAGAAGATGCGCAGGTCTTTTATGATGAGCTGGTGTATTCGATCCTCAATCAATCCTGCGCTCCCAACAGTCCGCAATGGTTCAATACCGGGTTGCATGAAGTATATGGTGTTACCGGTAAACCCCAGGGACATTATTATGTAGATCAGCGGGATGGCCGGCTTAAAAAATCGACCTCTGCCTATGAGCGGCCGCAACCCCATGCATGCTTTATCCTTAGCGTTGAGGACGACCTGGTTAATGAGGGCGGGATTATGGACTTGTGGGTGCGCGAAGCCCGCATTTTTAAATACGGAAGCGGGGTGGGCACCAATTTCAGCAGCATCCGTGGCGAGGGGGAAAAATTAAGCGGGGGAGGAACTTCCAGCGGGTTGATGAGCTTTCTGAAGATAGGCGACCGTTCTGCGGGCGCTATAAAAAGCGGTGGCACAACAAGGCGGGCCGCCAAAATGGTTTGCCTGGACCTGGATCATCCGGATATCGTGGAATTTGTTAACTGGAAAGTGGAGGAAGAAAAAAAAGTGGCAGCCCTCATCGCAGCGGGCTACTCCAGCGACTATGAAGGAGAAGCATACAGAACGGTGAGCGGACAAAATAGTAACAACTCGGTGCGGATCCCCAATGCGTTTTTTAAGGCCCTGGCAGAAGATGGAGAATGGGCGCTGAAAGCAAGGAGCACCGGCAATACCATGCGTACGGTTAAGGCAAAAGCACTTTGGGACCAGATCAATTACGCCGCATGGCGTTGTGCCGACCCCGGTACCCAATACGACACTACCATCAACGAATGGCATACCTGTCCTGAGGGAGGGCCTATCCGCGCCAGCAATCCCTGCAGTGAATATATGTTCCTGGATAATACAGCCTGCAACCTGGCCAGCGTGAACCTGCGTAAATTTTTTGATGAGCAGGAAAACCTGTTTGATGTGCCCGGCTTTGAATATACCTGCCGGTTGTGGACCGTGGTACTGGAGATCTCCGTGCTGATGGCGCAGTTTCCCTCAAAAGAAGTGGCGCAGCTGAGTTATGATTACCGCACGCTGGGATTGGGCTATGCCAATATCGGTTCAATGCTGATGGTCAACGGCATACCGTACGACAGTGAGGCGGCGCGGGGCATTGCAGGCGCTATTACCGCTATCATGACGGGCGTGGCCTATGCAACCTCTGCGGAAATGGCCGGTAACCTGGGGGCGTTTCCCCGGTACGAAGCAAACAAAACGCATATGCTGCGGGTCATGCGCAATCATCGCGCCGCTGCATACGATGCCAATGATGCCTATGAGGGTCTGCAGATCAGGCCACAGGGTATTAACGCAGCACATTGCCCGGATTATCTCTTAAAAGCGGCCACCAGGGCCTGGGATGCAGCCGTTCGGCTTGGCGAGCAGTATGGCTATCGCAATGCACAAACCACTGTTATTGCCCCAACAGGCACCATCGGGCTGGTAATGGATTGCGACACTACCGGGGTGGAACCGGATTTTGCATTGGTGAAATTTAAAAAGTTGAGTGGGGGCGGCTATTTTAAGATCATTAATCAAAGCGTACCCCAGGCTTTACGTACCTTAAAATATACAGAGGAGGAGATCGGGACAATCGTAAACTATGCCAAGGGCCATGCTACGCTAAAAGGAGCACCCTATATTAATGAAGAAACACTGGCTGCCAAAGGGCTTACGGTTGCGGAAATACAGCAGCTGAATAATGCCATGGCTACCGCTTTTGAGATCCGGTTTGCCTTTAATGTATTTACCCTGGGTGAAGCCTGTTTACAACGGCTGGGCTTTAAGCCGGAGGCGTACAATGATTTTAACTGGAACATGCTGGAAGCGCTGGGCTTCTCAGAAAAAGAAATAGAGGCCGCGAATATCTATGTGTGTGGTACAATGACCGTGGAAGGGGCACCCTATTTGAAGGATGCGCACCTGCCTGTTTTTGATTGTGCCAATAAATGCGGGCAGATCGGCCGGCGTTATATTCACGCGCATGGTCATATCCGCATGATGGCGGCTGCGCAGCCGTTCTTAAGCGGCGCCATCAGCAAAACTATCAATCTCCCCAATGAAGCCACTGTGGAAGAAATTGCGGACTCTTATAAGTTAAGCTGGGAGCTGGGATTGAAGGCCTGTGCATTGTACAGGGATGGCTCCAAACTCAGCCAGCCCCTGAGCAATAAGGCCGATACTGCCACAAAAACAGAAGGAGAAAAAGAAACCGCAGAAGAAGATACACCGCAGGCTGCGATCATAGACCTGGGTAAGCTGACCATTGATGAGTTGCTGGAAGAAGTGAATCACCGGGTACAAAACAGCGCGGATACCTCGTTAAAACGCCAGCTGGCCATGATCGTGGAACGCCGGTCGCTTCCCGCCAAACGGCGTGGATTTACACAAAAAGCAAAGATCAACGGGCAAACCCTCTTCCTGCGCACCGGCGAATACAGTGATGGTACCCTGGGTGAGATCTTTATTGATATGGCCAAAGAAGGGGCTACCATGCGCAGCATGCTCAACTGTTTTGCGATTGCCGTTTCTATAGGATTGCAGTATGGTGTTCCTCTTGAGGAATTTGTAGAAAAATTTGTATTTACCCGGTTTGAGCCGGCCGGAATGGTACAGCATCCGAACATAAAATCGACCACTTCTATTATTGACTTCATGTTCCGCGCACTCGCTTACGAATACCTGGGCCGGGCGGACCTGGTACACGTGCTGGACCGGCATAAGGAACCGGCTCCCGGTGAAGTGCCGGATGAGGACTGGGAGGACGGTACTCCGACGATTGGAGAGCGGAAGCCCGAGCTGAGCGACGTAAGGGTAGTGGGCAGCGCCGCTCCTGTGCCGGTCATGGATAGCAGTTACCGGCCCGGCGCCCAGGCAGGGCTGGATGCGGTGAATGCCGCAGCAAAAAACATGCAGGGCGATGCTCCCGCCTGCAACGTATGCGGTCATATCACCATCCGCAGCGGCACCTGTTATAAATGCCTCAATTGCGGTAACAGCCTGGGATGTAGCTAAGGGATCAGTAAACAATAGATAGCGGATGCTGCCGTGAGGGAGCATCCCTTTTTTTTGCGGCCGGGGGTAGGCCGGACATTTTTTATGCAAAATATGTAGCGGACGCCCTCTTGCGGTAAGGAGCTTAACAGTAAAAGCAGCGCGTAATAAGAATGTTATGTGCCGATGGATGTACCAAAAATGTATATTTTTGTTCTGTAATGGAAACTTACTATAAATCAGCGTGGCCTATATGAAGCGGGGGAAAGTTTACAACATTTGTTCCGGAACCGTTTTCCTTTCATTACTGATCTTTTTGGTTGTATTACCGGCCGCTTCCCAGAACCTCAGGATGGTCAAAATGTTCACAGTAAATGAAGGGCTGGCAAGCAACCTGGTTTATTCCTGCATGGAAGACAGCCGGGGCTTTTTGTGGGTAGGTACCGATAACGGTGTATGCCGGTTTGACGGTAAATATTTTAAACGCTATGCACAGCCGGAGGGGGTACCGGACAATGATGTACTGGAAGTGATCAGGGAAAATGACGGCACCATCTGGATCAATACCTTCAAACAGGGGCCCTGCTATTATGATGAGGCTGCCGACCGCTTTGTTAACCCGCTGAAGGATGCGGGGATCCCAAAGGATATTATAAAGCTGGTATTATGGGGCAAGCGGCTTGATGAAGGTGGTGTTGTTTTTTTTAATACGGCAGGGGAGCTTGTTTTTAAGAACCGGAAGCTGGTGCCTTCGGCCGCTAAAGTTGCCAACCGGTTTTATGAAGGGAGCGAGCCTTACTGGTTATACACCGGTAAAACGGAACGATCTGCCAAAGAAGAGGTATATGTATATCTGAAGAGCCGGAACCGGGTAGATAGCCTTTCCCTGTTTGTAAATAAAGAAAAAAAATCAGTATATGAGATCTCCGGTGTGCTGAAGAATAAATTATACCTGCTCCAGAATACCGGAAAGATCTATATCGTACAAAAAAAAGAAGGAAGGGACCCGTTCCGGGTAGTAACGCAGCAAATTGATGAGAACCCGATCCTGATCCGTAAAAACGGCAATGATGTCAATATTTCAACCGTTAAGGGGTCCATTTATGTTTTTGATTTTGTAACGGACACCTTAAGGTACAGGATCTCCGGCAGTTTTTTTGCTAACTCCACCTTCCGGGATAGTGAGGGCAATGTTTGGGTGGCCACTGTGGATAAGGGGCTGATCCTTTTCCGGAAAAGCAGCTTCAACATGTTCAGGCCCTTTGGAGACCCGCCAACCAGGAATAACTTCAGGTCGGTTTTTGTGGATCAGAACGGAACACTCTTTGGAGGGAATAACTATGGAGAGATCGTGGAACGAACACCCGGTAACCGGCTGCGGTTTCACAATATCAGCGAAACCGGCAGCGGGGGAAGGGTACTGGGAATGCTCGTTTCCCAGAATAAATTCTTTGTCATGTCCGAGGGAGGAGGGATCATTGATTTTAAACGGCGGATCCTGCTCGAAAACTCGGAACCGCTCCGGCAGCTGAAGCGGGGCATGGTTTACAATGATAGCGTCCTCATCGTTACCGGCGTGGACCCCCGGGGAGGCCTGTACAAGGTTAATACGATAACCGAGAGGGCCCGGCGGTTAAAGATCCCCTGGCTGCGGATCACCACGCTTGTAGCCCAGGGCAGGTATATTTACCTGGGCACCACGGAAGGACTGTTCCGGTACGATTATGAAACGGGTGCATTGTCAGAAACAGGCAGCAGCACCCCGCTGAAAGGATCCCGGATCCTGTCTACCGCAGTGTCTCCCGATGGGTTGCTATGGGTTTCCACCATCAATAACGGCGTTTTTGTTTTGAAGAACAACACGGTTGTATACCAGGTTTCTGATCCGGGGTTTCTGAATTTTTCTGTGATGAAGCTCCAGGAAACGGACCGGCCGGGCGCTTTATGGGCTACTACCCGGAGGGGCGCAGCTTATATCAGCTACAGTATCAGGGGCGGCAAGTTCAGTTATACGATCACCAACTTAAACCATGAGGAAGGCGTTTCCAATAATGTGATCAGCGATATCTTTTACCGGAAGGATTCCATATACCTGGCTGCAGAGAGCGGCATTGCCGTGATACCGTCCAATATGACGGTTCCGCGCTTTGATATCAAAACCTATCTCACAGATATAAAAGTAAATCAAAAGCCCCTTCGGGTGGATTCTTCCTATGACCTGCCCAGCGGCGACCGGGCGCTTACCCTTACGTTTTCCGGTGCCAATATCTCGGGCTATTTTGATCATTTTATTTATTCGCTCAATGAAGATTCTTCTACGTCGGAGATCGTGGGAAATACGCTGAACCTTCAGCTGGAGCCGGGCCGCCATGTTTTGAAAGTGAGGGCGGTAAATGTTAATGGACTGGTCAGCCGGCATGTGCTGGTTTTACGTTTTAATCTCCGGGGCCCCTTTTACCGCAGTGCCTGGTTTGTATTTATAGTGGCCTCATTAGCTACAGGGCTCTCTTTTTTGGGACTGAACCGGTTGAAAACGATAAGGCAGAAAAGAAAACAGGCGCAAAGAAACAGGATTGAAACGGAAAGGAACCGGATCACGGAAGACCTGCATGATGATATTGGCTCTACGCTCAGCAGTTTGAAGGTATACAGCGACGTGGCCTCCAGCCTGATGGAACGGGATGTTTCAAAAACCAAATACCTGTTGGAGCAGATCTCCGTTAACTCTTCAAAGATCCTGGAGGATATCGGGGATATTATCTGGAGCATGCGGACCGACAAGCAAAACATGCTTACGGTGGATAGCCGTATAAAGAACTTTGTTTCTGAAATGCTGGGAAGCAGGGAGATCGATTATCATATCCAGATAGCGCCGGGGATCAACGATATGGTGCAGCATATGACGGCCCGGAAGAACGTGGTACTGATCGTTAAAGAAGCGGTCAATAATATCGTAAAGTACAGCCAGGCAAGCCATGTGTCGATCCATATTTACAAAAAAGAGGAGATGCTCCGGATCGAAATTGTTGATAATGGGATCGGTTTTTACGAGGATGCAAAGCCAACAGGGAACGGGTTGCGGAATATGAAAAAACGGACAGAGGAGCTGGGTGGCGTTTTCCAGATTGCTGGTTTCCCCGGAAAAGGGACCAAAATCAACGCCGCTATCCCTGTCACGAATATTAGTGACAAAGGCGTATAACGAACTGTTTTATCTTTGCTTCAGCAATGCCAATCAGGGTTTTTATATATGATGATAATATCGCCAGGAGAGATAGTCTAAAGAACCTGATCCAACTGACAGACGACCTTGAGTATGTTGGTGAGGCAGAGAATTGTAAAGATGCCGTTGCAGACATGGAGACCACCCTGCCTGATGTTGTACTGATGGATATCAATATGCCGGAAGTGAACGGACTAGAAGGCTTAAAAACGATCAAAACTACACGTCCTGAGATCAAAGTGCTGATGCAAACGGTCTTTGACGACAGTGAGAAGATCTTTACCAGTATCCGTAGCGGCGCCAGCGGATACGTATTGAAAAACGACTCTTCCCAAAAACTGCTGCAGGCCATTCATGATGTTCATGAAGGAGGCGCTGTTATGAACCCCGGCATTGCATTAAAAGTGCTGGATTATTTTAAACCGCCGGCAGTTGCCTCGTCGTTGAGCGAGCGCGAAGCCGAGGTGTTACAATTGCTGGCGGATGGACTGAGTTACAAGATGATTGCCGAGAAGTTGCAAATCACGCTTAACACAGTGGGCACCTATACGAAAAGAATTTACGAAAAACTGCATGTTGCTTCTTTAGGGGAGGCGATATCGTTTTATTATAAACATCTTAAATGAGAGTAACCGGGATGAAAAATACCCTTTTTTATTTTTTACTGCACCAGGGCCATCTTAAATGGCCTTTTTTTTATCCTGTAAAAGCAGCGTAAATCCCGGGGCCGGATGATGTATTTGACAGGGAGTAATCCATGCATGTGGGAGCAGGTCCGCCCGCAGAACTGTAAGATCCCGCGGCGTCTGTTGCACCCCGTCGCTACCTGAGCTGGATCTTCCCAAACTCGCTCCTGATGGAGATCTTACGATCGGTCCTGGATGAAGGCGCGGTATATTTCATTTCGGTTAACCGGCCTCCGTCCTTATCGGTCAGTTTAAGGTCGCTGTTGTTCATGACCTTCCCGAAATTGGTTATAATATCGATATTGGCGTCGAAGGGTTTGGGAAAAGAGATCGTCAGGTCAGAATATTTGGTCTCAATTTTTACATTCCTGATCGCCGGGGTAAAACTGATCGAGGGTTTGGTACAAAACTGGAAGTTTCCATCAAAATTGCCCGAGAGTTTTCCGATCTCCACCTTTGAAAATTTTACGTGCACCTTGGTGTTCTCCAGTTCCCGGGCGATCAGCTTCCCGAAATCGACAGATAGCCGCTCGGTGTTGGCCAGGGTACCGGTAGTCAGGTCTCCGTATGACTGGGACAGCTCGGTGGCACCCGAACGGTCAGGTATCGTTGTGTTGCCAAAGGAGTTGGTTACTCTCAGGTTGGCGGTGGATGGCAGGGTCACCACATAGTTGATCTGCATGGATGAGCTTTTGCCGCGGCCGGTATTGTTCCGGGACCGGATTTTAGTTTCAAATGAAACATCTGTGCCACTGCTTTCCTCAATATGAATACCATCAAGGATAGCGGAAGCTGCCTCGTCGCTGTTGGCTTTAACCGTGATGGTTACTTCTACCTTGACTTCGTTTTTGTTCCAGTTGACTACGGTTACGTTCCCAAAAGAATTTTTGATAGAAACCCGGGAGCGATCCGTTAGGGGGTACGACCGGGAGATCGTTTTCCTTTTTTCGGCATTCCATTCATCGCTATCGTTATAGGCCCTGGCGTTGGAAACCGCCAGCAGTAACAGGAGCAGGCTAAATATTTTTATATGATGCTTCATTTTTTTGTTGTTTAAGTTTCTTGGTGATCTCCAGTTGCTTATTCAGGAGTTCGGTTTGCAACTTCAGGTTCTCGATCATGGCGGTTAAAAGCTGCTCGCTGTTCAAACCCTCATCATATTTGTGTTTCAGGGTAGTATACGAGCGGTCGAGGGTGGTAAGATCTTCAGAAAACTGTTCAAACAACTCCGGGTAATTGTTTTTTAGTGTTGCGATTTCCTTTTGCTTGATCTCGATCAGGCGGGTATAATGAAATAATTCCTCTTTAACCTCATTTCCTGTTTGCAGATCCCTGGCGTGCGGGTCCTCTTTTTTGGGATCATTGCCGGATGAGGGGCGATGTGTTTCATCATATGCCATAACCGGGCTATTGGTTGTATGCTCATTGCTATCTGTTCCTGCAGGCATATGGGCCGGTTCGCTCTTCTGAATTGCGAGGCCCGGGCCACCGGAAGCGGGAGCGTCCGGCTTCCAGTAAGGTTTGCTTAAAACACCGGCGGTGATCAGGATCATAGCAGCTGCAGTCCATTTCCACCAGTTGATTTTAACCACTTTGGCCACCGCGGGTTCCACGGACCGGACCGGTTCCGGGTCAGGTTTCTGTATTTTTTTTTCCAGACGCTTCCAGAGGGCCGCAGAGGGCTCCTGGTCGTCAAAGGCGGCTTTATTCTTTTTTATAAAATCCTCCAATCGATTACCCATGATCTTTCGAATTTAATATGTCCAGCACTTTTTTCTTTGCACGGTGATAGATGGTCCGGACATTGTTATGCGAAATATTCAGGAGTGAAGCAATTTCATCCTGCTTCAGCTCATCAATAACAAACAAATTAAAAATGACCCGGTAGTTCTCCGGTAGCTCCCTGATGGCTGCTTTTACCCGCTGCAGATCAAATTCAAACTGGTCCTCGGGAGTCTCTTCGGGTGCATCCGCCGCTGCATCCGAAAGGTCAATATCGGCCCAGGTGATCTTTCGTTTCCGGAGCAGGCTGATGGACTTATTGATAACAATTCTTCGTAGCCATGCCTCAAATGAACTTTTGTAGGTAAAGGACTCCAGGTTGTTAAAGGCATCAATAAACGCTTCCTGTACCATGTCTTCCGCATCAGCAATGTTGTTCAGGACGCGCATGCTGCTGTTCAGCATGGGTTTGGCGTACCGCTCATAGACACTGAAATAGGCGCTGTTGTCTCCCTTTTTGCAAAGTTCAACCTGCTCATCTCTCGCTATTTCTATGGTCTGGTCCAACAAAGTAATTTACCCTTTACCTAATAATAGCAAAAAGTTTTAAAATGTTACACGTCGGGTGTGCTATTTTTTTAGACAAATAGCAATATGCTGATATACAGTAAGATACCGTTCTCCTGGAGCAGCAGTTGCCGGGCGCCGGTAACAGGAGCGGCTCCTTTCCTCAAGCGGGATGCGTTGTGCCGGTCGCAGCAGATCTGCTCCATTGATCTATCTTTGTTTCATATGACCAAGAGAATGAAGCCGCTGTTGCTAAAGTATGTAAACAAGGTTTGGAACAGTATCGTCAACGTTGGAATACAGCCCGCTATGCCCTATGTTGAGTCGAGGCGCACCAAACTGTTGAATTTGTTGGCGCTGCCCAGTATCCCTTTTATGTTTTTTTATACCGTGGTCAATTTTGTACAGGGACGTTATATGTTGGCGGGGCTTAACCTGGCAAGTACCCTTTCTGCCCTGATGGTGTTTGCTATGCACAGGCGGCGCATGTACCTGGGGGCGCGACTGGTGTTGATCGGCGTCAACCTGCTGATTTATACTTTTACGGGATTGTATTTTCATAACGGCGCGCAGTATTTCCTGCTCAATATTCTTATCATAGTCATTTTAGTCAATGATAACCGCAGGGTGGTGATCGGGCTAAGCCTGTTTATTATTATTGCGCACCTGCTGATCCTCTTTTTTCCCCAGCCTCCTGTTTTCGGACTGCCGGTACCGGAGGAGCGCATCTGGAGCAATGTGGCCACAGCCTTACTTTTTGTTGTGCTGGCCCTGCTCTTTTTTAAATCCATACAATCAGATTACGAGCGTGAAATTGAAGGACAGCGGCAGGCGTTAACAATTATGAACCGGGATAAGGAGCGGTTGTTTTCGATTGTGGCTCATGATATCCGCAGCCCGGTTGCAACGCTGGATGGTCTGCTGGAACAGTTCCGGAACGGGTTGCTCAGTAAAGAAGAAATGGGGGCTGCCACTGCGGTGCTTCACGACCGGGTATCGCGGCTGAGCAACACGCTGGATAATTTGCTGCGCTGGAGTGCCCGTGGAATGCAGGGGATACAAATGACCCCCACCCATTTCCTGCTGGCGCCGCTGCTGGCGGAATTGGAGCTTTTTTTTGAACCTGTTGTGCAGCAGAAAAAGATCCCGGTAAGCATCAGCGTGCCATCCGGCGTGGCTTTGTATGCAGACCGGGACCAGATCTCCGTGGTGTTCCGGAACCTGTTCAGCAATGCCATTAAGTTCAGTTTTCCCGGCGGGCAAATCGAAATAGCGGCGGCAGTTCAGGAAGGGCAGGTGGTTATTACCATTACAGACTATGGCATCGGAATGGATGCGGAGCTGCTGGAGCGAATGTTCAGCGGCCCGCAGGACCCCGCTTATGGCACCATCGGGGAGCGGGGCGCCGGCGTTGGATTATTGCTTTGCAGTGAGTTTGTCCGTCAGAATAAGGGAACAATCAATGTGGAAAGTGCCCCGGGCAAGGGATCCCGCTTTAGTATCGGGCTGCCAAAAGGAGTTGCTGCTCCGCACGGTGCAATATCCACAGGCGCTGAAACATGAAGAAAAACCTTAAAGATAGTACCAGGGGTTTCTTTTAGAAGAATGGATATAATTTTTCACGTTCTTGAAAAAGGCCAGGATCATGTAGATAAGGATGGGTGAGCCCATCGTTAAAACCGAAGTATAAATAAAATATTGCCGGATACGGCTGGGGGAAATATTCATCCGGTTCCCGATGGAAGAACAAACGCCGAAAGCGTTCCATTCAACAAAGCTTTTAAGACGGTTCATAGTTAGTGTGCTCAATCAATATTGCACTGCGAAATTATTTAATATTTCTTAACCTGCAATAATAAATTGTTAACTGCTGATTTTCAGGCAAAATAAAGGGAAATAGGATATTTTCGCTATGTAGAAATCTGGAGTGGCTAAGGAACAGCAGGAAATTCCGGCCTGCTGGATAAACTGTTTATATAAGCGACCCGCAAAAGTATTGGCTGCAAAATAAGCCCGGATAAAGTCAGATGGAACTTACAGAAAAAGGAATCCAGAAAACGCTGTTTTATGCAATTTACCTGCTGGTAGCCGCGGCGCTTTGCATAGGGGTGCTCATGCTGCTGGGTACCAGCTATGATGCGATAGTGCACCGGGCGGTCGCTATACTGCAGCGGCCCGACCTGGAGCAGGCGATCCGGGCTAAATATTTCAGCCCGCGGAAATTCAAACTGTTTAAGGCCATTTTTATTCCGGGCGGTTTAGCGCTGCTGGTTTTGATGCTGTTGGCTCTTTTTCGTTTTGGACCGCGTATGCTTGCCGCCTGGATCGGGGGAACGCGGCTTTGTTGCAGGAGCATTACTGCCGTTTTCAAAGCCCCGGCAGATTTAACGGGCGTTCCCCGATGCCTGTTCTGGTCAGGCTTGCTGGTTTATCTTGTTAAGTCGGTGGTTTATATTTTTTGGTTCCCGGCCCAGCATGATGAACTGTGGAATTACAATACCTACATTGTGCAGCCGTTCTATTATTCCTGCCTGGTCCGGAATAATTACCCGCTGCACAATCTTATACTGAACCTGGCCGACCTGCTTCCTTTTGAAAACAAAGAAGTGCTGATGCGGCTGCCCAATTTGCTGATTGGTACAGCACTTTATTTTTTTACTTTTTATGGCGCAAAGAAAATATCGGGCAACGCTTTCCTGGCCGCCTGTGCTGCTATTTTGATGTCGGTAATGCCGGTGGTAACATTTTATACCCTGTACGCGCGGGGAACCCTGCTGGCTTTGTTGTTGTCGGCCTTATTCTTATATGCGGCGTATCGTTATGTGATCTATAAAAACAGGTCTTCTGTTTTCTGGATAGTGGTTGCAACAGTATTGGGCTTTTACAGTATCCCTACCTTTCTTTTTCCTTTTGTGATCGGCGTGTTTTTCATTATCGCAGGCAGGGGTATGACCCGGCAGGTGATAAAGGGGCTCACTGCGGCGCTGCTGCTGGTAGCATTGCTGTACCTGCCGATGTTGTTGGGTGTGGGCGGCAGCGGTATCATAAGGGATGCTGCCGGCCGGCTGCCCTTTCATGAGTTGGCACTGGTGTTTAAAAAATTCAGCCTTGGTGTTATTGCTGCCTTTATGGGCGGGGCGGGGGAGGCTGTTGGCATTTTTTTGTTATTGCTGACCCCCTTTTTTTATGGAAAATTCAAAACAGGGGGGATGCTTTGGGCGTTATTGATGTTCCCGTTTTATAGCTTCTGGCTGCTGGGGTATCATGTGCCGGTAAGGGCAATGCCGTTTGTTGTGGTACCCGTGGTGACCGCCTGGGTATTATTGATCGGGCGTCTGCAACAGGTGAACAGGCTGTGTGCCGGAGTTGTTTTGCTGGTGCTGGTAGCAATGTATCACTGGAAAACGCATAACAGCGCTTATCTGAACTGGTCGGTAAAAAGCGACCGGGAAGGCCTGCACCTGAGAACATGGCTGGTGCAGGAGCAGAAGAATACCCTTATCGATCATACCCGCAGCTTTTTCTATTATTATCCTTCCATTGATTATTATACCCGGCAGAAGAATGCACCCGTGCAGATTGTTTCCGGTGATCCGCGAAGCAACCGGTACCTGCCCGGTTTTAAGGCGGATAGCCTGCATACTGTATGGGTGGTTGATAAGGACAGTGCCGCTGCTGTTGCCCGGTTTAAGGGCTGGCGTTACAGAAAAGCGGGTACCTCCTTCATTTTTTACCGATAGTACCCGACGGCGGTTTTGCGGGCCCGGAATGCGCATATGCTGCTCAATCTCTATGATCGTGCAACTGTTTACCGGCGGAACCGTACTGCATGTGAACCGGGATGGAGATGATGTTTGCAGTGATATTGCCCGGATTGATGACTCAGTAAAGCCAGATGAACTGCCCGTTGGAACAATGGTAGCGGTTGGCTCAAATGTGCCTGAACCTTTATCGCTGGGGGAAAATACGGCTCTAACGTTCAGGATAAATGAAAAGGTTCCCCAGATTAAGAGCAAGTGCCCCCTTGATCCTCAATTTGGGTTGGGTATAACCCTGGTTAACTGGTAAACACCGGGATTCGTAAAAGCCCCCGGCCTGGTTTGCCCCGCGGGGAGCCGGTTGTAAAGAAACCGGAATCTGCGGCGTTGATTTTATTATTCTGTCAGTTTTTTGTAAATTCGCCCCAATTTATTCACATCCAATAAACGTTTTTCTATGGCATTTGATATTGACCTCATAAAGAAGGTTTACGCCGAATTTGAAGGGAAGGTAAACGAGGCGCGTAAGCTGGTGAACAAGCCTTTAACCTTTACTGAAAAAATACTTTATGCACACCTGACCGCACCTGCCCGGCGGGCTTACCAGCGCGGGGCTGATTATGTTGATTTTGCCCCGGACCGGGTAGCTATGCAGGATGCAACAGCGCAAATGGCGTTGCTGCAGTTTATGCAGGCGGGGCGCGATAAAGTGGCGGTACCGTCCACGGTGCATTGTGATCACCTGATCATGGCACAGACCGGGGCTGCCCAGGATCTGGCCATCGCAAAAAAAGACAGCAGCGAGGTGTTTGATTTCCTGGCCTCGGTATCCAATAAATACGGGATCGGCTTTTGGAAGCCCGGCGCAGGAATTATCCACCAGGTAGTACTGGAGAATTATGCATTTCCCGGAGGGATGATGATCGGTACGGATAGCCATACCGTAAATGCGGGCGGACTTGGAATGATCGCTATTGGAGTAGGTGGCGCGGATGCCTGCGATGTAATGTCGGGCCTGCCCTGGGAATTGAAAATGCCCAAACTGATTGGTGTGAAACTCACCGGTAAATTGAACGGATGGGCCGCTCCGAAGGACGTGATCCTGAAAGTGGCAGGTATCCTGACGGTAAAAGGCGGAACAGGTTGTATCGTGGAGTATTTTGGAGAAGGCGCCCAGGCATTGAGCTGTACCGGTAAAGGTACCATTTGTAATATGGGAGCTGAGATCGGGGCAACCACTTCAACCTTTGCCTATGACGATAGCATGAGCCGTTATCTGAGAGCAACCGGACGTGAGGATGTGGCCGCTGCTGCAGACGCCGTTAAAACACAGCTGACAGCAGATCCTGAAGTGTATGCAAATCCTGAACAATATTTTGACCAGGTGATTGAAATTGACCTGAACGAACTGGAACCGCATCTGAACGGGCCATTCACCCCGGACCTGGCCACCCCGATCTCAAAAATGAAAGAGGCCGCTGCCGCTAACGAGTGGCCTACAAAAGTAGAAGTGGGGCTGATCGGAAGCTGCACCAACTCTTCTTATGAAGATATCAGCCGCGCGGTTTCGCTGGCCAAACAGGTAAATGAAAAAGGATTAAAAACGAAAGCAGAATTTACTATAACCCCCGGCTCCGAGCAGGTACGGTACACTATTGAAAGGGATGGCTTCCTGGATACTTTTGCCAGTATTGGCGCTACGGTATTTGCCAATGCCTGTGGCCCTTGCATTGGTATGTGGAACCGCGTGGGGGCAGACAAGCAGGAGAAAAATACCATTGTGCACTCGTTCAACCGCAACTTTGCAAAGCGCGCAGACGGGAACCCGAATACCTACGCTTTCGTAGCGTCGCCCGAGCTCGTAACCGCCCTGGCCATTGCGGGCGATCTGACCTTTAACCCGATTACAGATACGCTGGTGAATGAAAAAGGAGAAACGGTAAAACTGGATCCTCCAAGTGGTGAGGAACTGCCTGCCAAAGGTTTCTCCGTGGATGATCCCGGGTACCAGGCCCCTGCTGCAGATGGCTCCGGTATAGAGGTAAAAGTGGCACCGGATAGCAAACGCCTTCAGCTGCTGGATCCATTCCCTGAATGGGAAGGTACGGACCTGAAAGGTCTGAAGCTCCTGATCAAAGCCAAAGGTAAATGTACCACCGACCATATTTCCATGGCAGGTCCCTGGCTGAAGTTCCGCGGGCACCTGGATAATATTTCCAACAACCTTTTGATTGGTGCGGTGAACTATTTTAATGATAAGACCGATAACGTAAAGAACCAGTTAACCGGGGAATATGGCCCGGTACCGGCTACACAGCGTGCCTATAAGGCTGCTGGCATCGGTACGCTGATCGTGGGAGATGAGAACTACGGAGAAGGCAGCAGCCGGGAACATGCGGCGATGGAACCCCGCCACCTGGGAGCCCGTGCCGTGCTGGTGAAATCTTTTGCACGGATCCATGAAACCAACCTGAAAAAACAGGGGATGCTTGCATTGACCTTTGCTGATAAAGATGATTATGATAAGATCCGGGAAGATGATACCATCGATATCATCGGCCTTACGGCGTTTGCGCCTGATACGCCGTTATCGCTGGTACTGCATCATAAAGATGGTACTTCAGAAACCATTACCGTAAATCATTCCTACAATGCCCAGCAGATTGAGTGGTTTAAGGCAGGTGCGGCTCTGAACATCATCCGCAGGGAATTTGCGAATGCAAAATAATACCTGCTGAGCAGGGTATAAAAAACCTATAAGGCTTAGGTCTTATAGGTTTTTTTGTGTCCTGGCTGAGGAAAGCGGGTGTGATAATAAGCTGGCATCAAAATTATTTCTTTTCTCGGTCAGTGAGGACACTGACCGTGGCGTGGGCCGTGGTTTGTGTCCTCACCAATGCTATTAAAATAAGGCGTATAATCACCTTATGGGGAAAAACGCCTTATTTTGTGTTTGAAAACTAAAATATATGTCAAAAGTAACAAAATCTGAAGGAGCGCGCAGTAGCGAAGGCTCTAAAAAAAATCTTTTCTTTTGTTGAGCGCCCCGTTCTGGATAAGCAATATCTTAACCGTTCGGTTGATTTTACCCGTAACACCAAACTTAGCTTTTCATCCATTGTCCTGAAGATTGTTCATGGTTTTACCGATTCTGTGGAGTATGAACTATCTGCGTTTTTACCCCGGCTCAACCTG
>NZ_FMZO01000002.1:0-127753 GCF_900101395.1 Niabella drilacis
TGAAACCCATTTTTACCATCACTAAAAGGATGCTTGTTATTTATTGTTACGTATCCGAGCGTCGTGAGGTTTTTTTTTACGCTTATCGTTGCCCGGAGTGCTAATGTTCTTTTCCAGGACCTCCCGACCCAAGTCCTGCCAAATTCTTACAAACTCGCTTTCATAATCATAAAAATCAGTAAGCAGGTTCAATCGCTGGAGCTCATCATATCGTTTTTCTGCTGCATCAAGGTATTGTTGTTTGGTCATGACTTATGGGTTTGTTTCTTAAATTTACCCATTATCCCAAAATAACTATGCGAAAATTTGAAATGCACCCGATAGGTCCCTAACCGGATATCCTGTATTTTGCTTATTATTGTAAAAATGATCAGCAATGAAATCCGCTACAAACTTCAAAATATCGTTAGAGGAACTGTCCTTGAGGAACAGGAAGATCATTGCACGGCAATCAGAAACTTCCTATGCTCAGGCTTTGAAGCAGGTCCAACAATTAAAAGCAAATTCGAAAGTAGGGCAGTCCTTAAAAAAGAACGGCTAACGTATTAGAAACCTATGCGCAGCAACAGGGATATTGGTTGAATGTTCTGTCGCCAGGAAGTAGGTATCTGGCTAAAGGAGGCGAGGCTACGGTGTATCTGGCCGCTGACTATCGGAATGTTATTAAGGTCAACGACGCGGTTTACTATGCTACCTGGTTAGAATATTTCGACAGTGTTTTAATCCACAATCTTCTTTTTCCTGATACCGCTTATTCTTTATTGGGATTCATGAAAATCAACAATACGTTCTTTATCGCCGTTCAGCAGCCGTTCATTCAGGGAGCGTCAGCTGATCTTTCAGATATCAATATGCTGCTTACCTATAATGGCTTTAGCAATATAAAAAGACAGGATTATTTTAACGATGAGTTTGGTTTGTTGTTAGAAGATATGCATGACGAGAACGTAATAGCTAAAGAAAATTCATTGTTTTTTATTGATACCGTGTTTTATATATTGAAGCGGTAGTGGCATCTTTGGACACCCGTTTCAATATCGGCATAGTCCATCAAAATGTTTGTGAAAGAAGACCAACAATAGCTGAACGCGCCTTTCCTGGTATCCCTGGGCACTGGTCTTTCCTGAGCCTTTTTTATGCGGACCGGGGCCATCCTTAAAAAGGAACAGGATACAACCAGCGCTACTTCATTTTCTTTAATACTTTTTCCACCCGTTTACGTTTGCTTTCTTTTTCAAAATCGTTAAGTCGCGCCGTAAGTGCTTGCGTAAAGGCCGCTTTGTTGCTTTCGTTAATAACGGGCAATGCGTTTTCCGCATACATGGGCAGCTGGTTGGCCGGGCAGTTGCGCAATTGCTCGTTCAGCAAAGCAAATGCATCGGCCGCGTGTGCTTTCACCCCACATAATTTGATAAGGATGGATACAAAATGGTCTCTTGTAATCACCGAGCCGCTATCCGCAGCAGCTGCCAGTACCGGAATGGACCGGAACGTTGCACCGGTATCTTCCATGGCTACCTGATCCAGCGCCGCCATGGCGCCCCATTGCAGGCGGTTGTTTTTGCTGCCCAGGAGACGGATAAAATCGTCGAAATACGGCAGGATCAAAGCGGGCTTCAGGCTGCCGGTCTCATACAGGGTCTTTATACAGTCGTGCTGGATATCTTTGTTTTTGTTCGACAGGTTTTCTACAAGCTCCCCGACGGCCTTTTTATTATTGGTTTTTGCGATCTGTGCAGCCAGTTCCTGGTTGGGAACTTCGTCCCTGCGACCCAGGGATGTGGAAAGTTGCGCGATAATGCTCATTGTGTTATATTCGGAGTTGTATTGGGTAATGATGATCAGCCGCTGTAATGTAACAAGAAGCGGTGACCTGGTAAAGAAATTTTTTAGGGCGGCAGGCGCACTGCTGTTGTTGATGGCATTTTTTGAGCCTGGGCATATTCATAAGGATTACAGATAAAGATGCAGCATATGTTTAAAGTTGAAGGGGCGGAAGCCCGGCCGGACAGGGGTTTGCCAAGCCGGAAAAATATTTTCTTTGACCTGGATGGTACCTTAACCGATTCCGGGAGCGGGATCATCAATTCTGTACAGTATGCGCTGGATAAAATGGCGCTGGAGGAGCCGCATCCGGAGGAGTTGTTCCGGTTCATTGGTCCGCCGCTGCATCATACCTTCAGTACCCGCTACGGGCTCACCAATACGGATACCGATAAGGCAGTAGGCTTTTACCGGGAATACTTCAGTGAAAAGGGATGGGCCGAAAACCAGGTCTATCCGGGCATCAGCGCCATGCTGGGGCAGCTGGCGGAACGGTACCGGTTATTTGTAGTTACGTCAAAACCGGAAGTATTTGCCCGCAGGATCATTGCACATTTTGAGCTGGGGCCGTTTTTTGAGAACATTACCGGAAGCAGGCTGGATAATACGATGACGGACAAAACGGAATTGATCCGGCACACATTATCGACCTGTGAGCTGGATCCGGCAGCTACCATCATGGTGGGCGATCGCAAATACGATATCATGGGTGCCAGGAATAACGGGGTAACGGCTGCCGGAGTGCTGTACGGGTATGGTACTGAAACGGAATTGCTGGAGCACGGGGCAGATCATTTGCTGAGGACGGTATCGGACCTCGGCGGGTTCCTGCTTAACGAATAATTGATATTGAATTTTTGGCGGATGGATTTGCCGGTAAACAGATCTTGCCTATCTTGCTTCAATGAAACGAATTCTTTGTATGGGCCTTTGCTGCCTGTTGGTAAAACTGGCTGTAGCCCAATCCTCCTTTCAGTTTGCCCAGATCTCCGATCTGCACATCGGCTCCCACGATGCGGATGAAGATCTCCGGAGAACCGTAAATGACATCAACGCCAACCCCGATATCCGGTTTGTGATCGCTTCCGGCGATATCACCGAATTTGGTGCGGATGCGGAAATAAAACTTGCAAAGCAAATACTGGATTCGCTGAACAAGCCCTGGTACATCATCCCCGGCAACCATGACGACAACTGGTCTGAAAGCGGTACCAATACCTTTAACCGCATATTTGGCAATGAAGTATTTGCCTTTAGTTACGGAGGCATTCATTTCCTGGGAGCCAATTGCGGACCCAATATGAAAATGAGCCCCGGCCAGGTCCCTTATGGAAATATTGTATGGCTCGATTCGGTGCTGGCCACCATCCCCGCAAGGGAGCCGGTCATATTTGTAGATCATTATCCCCTCGACTCCTCATTGAACAACTGGTATGAGATCGCGGACCGTTTAAAGAAACGCAATATACAGCTGTATATGTGCGGACACGGGCATCAGAACCACCGGTATGATTTTGAAGGCATCCCCGGTATAATGGGGCGATCGAACCTGAGGGCAAAAGACAGCATCGGCGGCTATAATATTATTACCATTGAGAACGGGCACGCCGTTTACCGGGAGCGCCAACCGGGATTGGAAACAAAAAAGGAGTGGGCCGTCGTAGCGCTCAAAGACCATCACCTGGAGACAGACACCCGGAGCTGGTCCCGGCCCTCTTATGCCATTAATGAGCAGTACCCGCAGGTAAAAGAGATCTGGCGCTATCAGGATTCATCAGACATCGGCAACGGTTTTGTCCTGTATAAGAACCGGATCATTACACCGGACAGCCGTGGAAGGGTCCTCGCTATTGATCCGGGTGCAAACAGGGTTGTATGGCGGTTTGTGACCGGGGGAAAGATCTACGCAGCGCCGGCTATTGAGAAAAACAGGGTGGTGATCCCCTCCACAGACGGTACGGTCTATTGTCTGAATGCCGATAGTGGAACCGTGCTTTGGTCAACAGCAACCGCCCGGTCGATCGTTGCTACGCCGGTTATAAAGAACAGTACCGTTTTCGTAGGATCGTCCGAAGGCAAATTCAGGGCACTCCGGCTATCCGATGGTAAAACCCTGTGGGAATATGACAGCGTAAAGAATTTTGTAAAAGCGGAGCCGCTTTATACACAAGGCAAACTGATCTTTGGCAGCTGGGGCAACGAGTTGTATGCACTGAACGGTAAAACGGGGAAAGCGGAATGGGTTTTTCATGACGGCTATGGTAACCGGATGCTGTCACCGGCGTCCTGTTTGCCCGTAGAAGCGTTTGGACGCATCTTTATGGTAGCGCCGGACCGGTATATGACCGCGCTGGATGCTGCTACCGGAAAACTGGTTTGGAAACACCGCTGGAGCGAGCATTGGGTACGGGAATCGATGGGCCTTTCGGCCGATAAAAAACTGGTATTTGCCAAAACCATGCAGGGCCACCTGGTAGGTATCGATACCCGGTCCGACAGTGCGGTCGTGGCCTGGAAAACAGATAATGTGTTTAACTATGAGCTCAATCCTTCGGTGATCACCGAGCGGAAGGGGCGTGTATATGCGTTCAGTGATAAAGGCGTCATTGCCGCATTTGACCGGAAGACCGGGGCCACAGTATGGGTGCATAAAGTGGCCAATTGCCTGGTACACGACCTGCAGTTCATCAACGACCGGAAAATAGCCCTGACCACGATGGATGGAAAAGTGGTGCTCCTTCAGATCCCTAAATAATGACTGCTGCAGATTACTATATCATAGCGTCGGGTGATGGTTCCGCCAGTGTGGGGATCAGCGGAACCAACATCAGCTTCCATTCTACCCGGGGGGCATTTACAGAGTCGATGCAGGTATTCATCGAAAACGGGCTGAACTATTATCTGGAAGCGCACCGGCCTGCGGAACTCAGCATTCTTGAGATTGGTTTCGGCACCGGTTTAAATGCCCTGCTGACGGCGCAGGCAATCAATACTCAAAAGGGGCTGCTCCGTTATACCAGTGTAGACCGATATCCGCTGACGGAAGCCGTTTACAGCCGGTTGAACTATGGGGCCTTTACCCGGTCCCCGGACCTGTATCAACAGCTGATGACCGCTGCCTGGGGGCAGGAGGTACGGATCGGGGATAAGCTCCTGCTTAAAAAGATCGAAGCCGACCTGCAGGAGTACCAGCCGGATCAGCAATACGATATCTGTTATTTTGATGCGTTTGCACCCGAAGACCAGCCGGAGCTCTGGACAATCGATATCTTTAAAAAAATAAGGAGCAGCATGAGTGAAGGCGGGGTGCTGGTAACTTACTGTTCCAAATCCGTAGTGCGCAGGACGCTGCAGGAGGCCGGGTTTGTGGTGCAGAAGTTAAAAGGCCCGCCGGGAAAGCGGGAGGTAGTACGCGCTGTTGCAACGTCAATGTCCCCGGGAAACTAAAGGCTTCCCGCGTATTTTCCGGATCATTTTCCGGATGATCCAGATAAAAAACAGGATAAACAAAACCGCCATGATCACCGGTATCAGAAAGCTCAGCACCGATCCGCCAATCGCAGCGGCATTTTCACTGGTGGCCACTACATTATTTCCCATTCCCAGCGTTGTTTTGCTGCTCAATAATCGCAGCAACCCGGTTCCGGAGGCGATCAGTCCTGCACCGCCGCCCCCCGCTACAATACCGATGATCCATTTCATCCAGTCGTTTTCAATAGGGATCACCGAGGTGGCCAGCAGTGTGCCGGCAATGGCGGCCAATGGAGCTGCGATCGTATCGAGGATATTATCAACAAAAGGAATGTAGTAGCCGGCGATTTCAAAAACGGTGGCAAAGCCCAGGGCGATCAGCGCCGGCATGGAGGAAAGCCATACAAAGCTATCAGAAAAATGAAACAGCTCAAACCGCCCGGCAAGGCCCGCTACCAGCATGGGAACAAAGACCCTGAAGCCGCAACATGCAGCCAGTGCGATACCCAGCGCTGCCGCCGAAAAGGTTTGTGCATCCCAGTTCATATAGTAATTTACAAAATTCTGTGCATATGCTGCATTCTGGTGCATAACAATTTTATTGCCAGGAGCAGTCCCTTGGTTCCGGAACGTACTGATTCCTGGCCTCCCGTGCCGATCGTTCGGCGCGGGAAAATGTTATGTATCCCGCAACCGGTGACCTCCTGATTTTTCCGGCTGCACAGTCCCTGTCGCCGGCCGCGGTGCCGGAGGGCATCAATGGTCTGACGTGTAGCGGTCTGAAAGTTCTTTCATTTCCTTCCAGGTGTAACGGAAAACGCCTGTGCGGCCGGTGTGTACGGCTTCGATCATGGCGCTGGCTACCTCACCGGCATCAATGGCCCTGTATTTTAACCAGGAGCCGGACAGCAGCGAGGAGGCCGGTTTCATGATCCGCTGGCCGATAGTTTCCATACGTCGATGCTCCTTTCTTTGGCCCAGTAACAGGCTGGGCTGCATAATGTGCAGGCTGGGCATACCGGTAGCGGCCAGGTCTTCTTCTGTCTTCCCCTTTAGTTGCAGGTAAAAATTGCTGCTGCTGCTGTTGGCACCGATGGCAGAAACCAGCACCATTTCCCGGCAACCCGCTTCCAGGGCCATCCTGCATACCCGCAGGGGGATGTCATGGTCGATCTGCCAGTAACGTTTCCGGTCGCCACCTACTTTTTTCAGCGTGGTTCCGATGGCGCAGAACACAACCGCTACATCCACAAGTGCCAGCAGTATGGATTCTGCATCGTTAAAGTCGACCAGCTTTTCCTCCTGTTTGGGATGCAGGGGCGTTGCCGGCCATCTTACCAGTGTTCTTATCGTGCCGTATTCCGGATCTTCCGACAAATGCCGGAGTAATTGTGAACCGATAAGGCCGCCGGAACCAATGATCGCTGCGGTTTTTTTTCCCATAGAAAGAATAATGTTACTTTGCAATACTTTAAAGCTATGGAAATTCTGGATCATATTTCTTTAAAACCCTGTAACAGTTTTGGTATTGATGCCCGGGCAAGGCATTTTGCCAAAATAACTTCAGTTGCGGAGCTGCAGGAGGCGCTGGAGTGGGCTCAGAAAGCCGCAATGCCTACCCTGGTCATCGGAGGCGGCAGTAATATTTTACTGAGGGAAGATTACAATGGACTGGTCATCAAAAATGAATTGCTGGGGTACGAGGTGCTGGGAACAGATGAAGATTTTGTTTATGTAAAAGTAAATGCAGGAGAAGTATGGCACCGGTTTGTATTGCATTGCCTGGAGCATGCATATGCCGGTGTGGAGAACCTGGCGCTGATCCCCGGCTGCGTCGGCGCATCGCCCATGCAGAATATCGGGGCCTATGGGGTAGAGATCCGGGATGTGTTTCATGAGCTGACTGCGCTGCACCGGTATGAAGGATACCAGAGAACATTTACAAATGAAGACTGTGCCTTTGGATACCGGGAAAGCGTATTCAAACATGTATACAAAGATCAGTTTGTGATTACGGATGTGACCTACCGCCTTCGTAAAAAACCGGTCTATCACATTGAGTACGGAGCCATACGGCAGGAGCTGGAGCGCCAGCATGTGTCCGAACTATCTATACAGGCCATTGCCCGCGCCGTGATCCATATCCGGTCTTCAAAACTGCCGGACCCGGCTGAGATCGGTAATGCCGGTAGCTTTTTTAAAAACCCTTCTGTTGATCCTGCAAAATATGAATCGCTGAAAAAAGAATTTCCGGAGCTGGTGGCGTATGAAAATGAGGACGGAACGGTGAAACTGGCTGCCGGCTGGCTTATCGAGCATGCAGGCCTAAAAGGTTATCGCAAGGGCGACGCCGGGGTGCATGAAAAACAAGCTCTTGTGTTGGTTAACTATGGAAATGCCACCGGAAGCGAGATCCTGCAGGTATGTGACCTGGTGATGGATACGGTGTTTAAAAAATATGGAGTGACGTTGCATCCGGAGGTGAATATATTGTAAACGTTGCCAGCGGTCAACTACCAGGCGGCTGTGTTCAGCCTCCAGGTTTGAGACATGAGCGATCCGTTACCAGTGTCATGTCCTGAAGGCTTATGTCGGATGACTCATATCTGACATCTGGTAGCCCAGCCCCGGGGCAAACGCATCTGAATGGAGTGAAAAGAGCGCACCAGGAGCATTTTCAGGCACTGTAAGTGCCTCGTGTTTATAGCAAGGTATTAAAGAGGAAACCCTGGCTCCCGTAGGAGCCGCGTGTTTGTTGGGTCTGAAATTTTACGCGGCTCCTACGGGAGCCGGGTTGATCAAAACAGCACAGAGCTATAAACACGCTGCCCCTCCGGAGCTGAACAATGCTGAAATTAGATGCGTCTGCCCCGCCCCGGGGGATTTGATCAGGGTTCTGCCAAAATGCTTACCTTTGCGCAAATTTTTAAAAAATGAAAAGATCCTTATTGCTAACAATGGTCTGCCTGCTAACAGGAATGTCTTTATATGCGCAAAGAAGTTTTTATGGTCGCCCGGTACGTTTGGGATTTAAGGTGGACCCTGTATTTGTAAATACACTGCGTCCTCTTGAAAATGGCCTGGAGAAAGATGGCTCCAGTTTTGGTGTGAACTATGGCCTGATGGCCGATGTACAGTTCTCTGATACACGTGGTGCTTTTGCCACCGGACTGGAAGTGGCGCATGCTTCTTCTTCGATATTGATCAAAGATGCTTCAAAAGGACTGTATTCAGGAAGCGACAACCAGGAGTATAAACTGAAACTGCAATATTTGCAGATTCCCCTCAGTGTAAAGCTAAAGACGAATGATCAGAATGGCTTCCGGTGGTGGGGTCAGTTTGGTACCTATATGGGGGCATTGATCGGTTCCCGCCTGGATTATACTTCCGGGGCAAAGTCTGAAGATAATGTGAATATCATGAGCAAGACCAATAAAGTGAATATGGGATTGCTTTTGGGTGCGGGCGGCGAATATCGTCTTGCTGAAAAAACAGACCTTTATTTTGGATTGGGTTTTGAGAATGGGTTTACTGATATTACCAGGAACAAAGACTGGAAAGATGATAAAGTAGCGTTGAACCGCTGGGCGCTTCGCCTGGGCGTGTTCTTCTAAAAATAATTGTTATAGCAAACAGGAAAAAGGTCGTAACCCGGTTACGGCCTTTTTTATTGCCTGGCGTTTTGGGTGGGTTAGCCGTATGCATTCCTACGGGTGTTTAAAAAGGATCATTCCTTGGAAACACCCCTGTATCCGGGGTATTTGTTTTCGATGCATCGGGAAGGGCGGACCGGCTGTCTCTCGTGTTCTTTTGCACGGCAATGGCGGCAAAGATGCTGAGGGTAAAGGACATGGCATAAAACCCTTTTTCACTTTTGGTAAGGGTGGCATTCCATAAACCAACCGTCAGTAATACAATGGACAGGATGGTGGTAAACCAGGCGATGCCATAGTACAGATTGGTGACCGGGATGCCTTCCATCTGGTCGCGCACCGCTTTTTGTACCGATATGGCAGAAAATAGGCCAAACATCAATACGGTAAAATAATAGCCTTTTTCGTTCAGTTCCATCTCTGCATTCCACAGACCGATGATATAAGCGGTGATGCCGGTCAGCAGGGCAAACCAGGAGGCAGCAATAAAAGCATTGGATGGTTGTTGCATTGGTCTCATAACTTTTTATTTTATGCAGGCAAATCTATCGGTGCTGCTGGTGTCTTTTTTTGACAATTGTCAAAAAGCATCATCGGTGTTGTTAAAAGCGGCTGCGGATCCTGCTGAGCGTTTCCGGGCTGATGCCAAGATAGGAGGAGATATGGCCCAGGGGCACCCGTTCAATAATGTGCGGGGATTCCCGGATCAGGTGCTCATAGCGTTCGGTAGCAGTACGCAATTGTGCATTTACATAGCGTTCTTCCAGGCGGATATAATACTTTTCATAAATGATCCGCACGAGCCGTTCAATTTCGTGATGTTTATCAAACAGGCGGGTTAGCTGCGCTTTTGATATGCTCCACAAAATACTGCCTTCCAGGAGCTGGATGTTTTCCACGCTTGGCTGCCGGGTGATAAAGCTGTGAAAAGAAGTAATAAAATGTTCCTCAAAACCAAACCAGTTGGTCTGTTCTTTTCCATCAACGGTAATATAGCCCCGCAATGCACCCTGTTGCAAAAAATACAAATGGTTGCATACCCGGCCTTCGGTAATCAGGAATTTTCCCTTTGCCAGAACCTGCTCCTCAAAATTTTCAGCAAGGGCTTCACGGGCCGCGCTGCTCAGCGGATAATGCTGTTCAATATGATCAAAAAGAAGGTCCATTTAGCGCATGTAAATGTAGGAAAGAATGGCAATAGGTAATGAATTTGAAAATGTGGAAACAAATATTGCGCATCAAACCTGGATTCAACCCGGTCCGGATTCAGCGGTCAGCCATCTGCGCTTAGCAACGGAAGCCGTACATTGTTTTGTATACCTGCAGCATTCGGTCGTACCCTCTGTCTCCCGTCCCCCAACTGAGCGCGATAAGTTTTACGTAAAACCTACTTATTCGGTGTAACCCATGCCTTCTTCCATTGTTCTAGCTCTTCCTTTGTGGCAGCCTCTATTTTAGCTACTTCTACCGGGCTTTTATTTTCCATAAACACCCAGGTGCGCACGGGGGTATTGGTATTTACGGCCTGTTTTAATAATGTATAATACCCGTTGCTGCCCTTCACCCTTAGATCGAGATAGTACAGGGCTGCAGAAGGGTATAAGGCCATGAATACCGAATCGTTTTTCACGCGCAGCGATCCTGGCAGCAATAGACCCTGGTATTGGGTAGGCGCATCACTTTTAGACACCGTTTCTTTTGTGGGGTGGTACTTCTTGTTACAGGCCTCAAAGCAAATAAGGGAAATGCTGAGGAGGGTAAAAACAAGCTGCAGTTTTGTTCTGTTAAGAATGGATCTGGTATGCATTTTTAATGGGTTAATGGCAGGATAAAATAATCAAGACATTACAGGAACCGGTGATACACCCAGTATTGATGGGTGGATACTTCTGTGATGCCTGCATCCGGAAAGCGTTGTTGCAGTTCCGCTGTCAGCGTGCTCCGGAGTTCGATGAGATAAATGGAGCGTAACGGTATCACCTGGTAAGTTTCCTGGGCTCCGGCATAGCTGAGCGTAAGCCGGAGCCGGTCATAGGTCCAGGTACCCTCTTTATTAATGGGGGATGTTGTTCCCGCGGCAAAGCGCACATTATTACCTGTAAAGGCGTATCTGAAGCTGCCGGTATTTCCGTTGTCTTCCAGTTTTTTCCATAAGACATTGTACAAAGAGTCCGTAAGCTTCGGATCGCCTGTTTTTACCGTAACATAGCTTTTCATACTGCCGTCTGCTACTGAAACCCAGTTGCCGGGGATATCACTTTGCAGATCCACGGGCCGCACCAGCAGCTTAAATTGTTTGTGTTGTTCATTGATGAGTGTAATGGTGGCTTTTCCCGGTTTGTGCGCACGCACGGTAATGTTCTTATGATCTGTGGTCACCTCGGCAATATCCGGATGATCATTCGAAATGGTGAAGGAGTTTCCGGTCAGCTCCCATGTGGAGAGTGAAGTAGTGGAATCGGCCCCGGCCCATAGCTTTAATACCGGTGTTTCTTTAGGTAGGTTTTGTTCCTCCGTGTTTTTCTGACAGGCGGTAATAACACAGCAGAGAAGTATTGCCCTTGCGAATAGATACATTTTTTTCATAATCCAGTAGTAAGCGCGCTTGTAGATATAACGTAAAACAAAAGCCAGATGCAACATTTTCTGAAAGAAATATCCACCCGAAAGTTGTAATCCTGCAAAAAAGCGGATTCTGTACGACAGTGGTTGGGCGGTTTATACCTTAGTGGCGGGGGAGTTGCAGAAAATGCGGGCACAGCAAATGGATGAGATTGGCTACATTTGATCCAAATTGAAATGCGTTTATGCCCGATATCCGTTCAGTACAGGTAACCCGATATGTGACGCCGCTGCGGGAAGGCGGTTCACTGCCCGCGATTGCGGAGGCCGATGATGGTTTTTTATATGCGTTAAAGTTCCGGGGCGCCGGGCAGGGCGTAAAAGCGCTGGTAGCGGAGTTGATTGGAGGAGAAGTGGCAAGGGCGCTGCAACTGAAGGTACCGGAGTTGGTATTTGCGCACCTTGATGAAGCGTTTGGACGTACCGAGGGCGATGAGGAGATACAGGATCTTTTAAAAGCCAGCCAGGGATGGAACCTGGCCTTGCACTACCTGAGCAGTTCGGTTACTTTTGATCCGGCCGTTACAGAGGTAGACCCGTTCCTTGCATCAAAAATAGTATGGCTCGATGCTTTTTTGACCAATATGGACCGTACGGTCCGCAATACAAACATGCTGTTGTGGCATCGCGAGCTCTGGCTCATTGATCATGGAGCCTGCCTGTATTTTCATCACAACTGGGAAAGCTGGTCAACGCAAATGAAAAGCCCTTTTCCGCTGATAAAGGACCACGTTCTGTTACAGAGCGCATCCATGCTCGAAGCTGCGGATACGTTCTGTAAAACGATGCTGACGGATCAGTTGCTGCACGGGATTGTGAACCTGATACCCATGGAATGGCTGATGTACGAAGAGGCGCTCGGAGATCCGGAAGCTGCAAGGGAAGTATACCTGCAATTCCTGACCTGGCGGTTAAACAATTCCTCCACTTTTTTAAAAACAGCATTGGATGCAAGAGCTGCTGGTATATGAATATGCGGTGATCCGCGTGGTGCCGCGGGTTGAGCGGGAAGAGTTTGTCAACGTGGGTGTGATCGTTTTTTGCAAGAAGACCCGCTTCCTGGAATCTTCGGTTATCCTGAGCCGCACGAAGCTGCATTGCCTGGACCCCGAAACGGATCCTGAAAGTATTGAAGCAAATTTACAGGCGTTCCGGGGGATTGTGAGCGGCGACAGGAACTCTGGATCCGCAATTGCCCGGCTGGATGCGGCTTCGCGGTTCCGGTGGCTTACGGCTACACGCAGTACCGTGATCCAATGCTCTAAAGTGCATCCCGGAATGTCGGTAACAATGGAGGGGATCGTGGATCAGTTGCTTGATAAACTTGTCCGGTAAGATCGCGTCAGATCCTTTTTAATAAACCGGATTACACAAGCAATATCCCTGAAGAAAGACGGCTGCAACACAGCTCCGGCATCATTTCCGGAACCGGGATATACCCTTACTCCGGTTGCTGTGCGGGTTAATAAAAACAAAAATGATGAAAAGAAATAGTTTAATAGCGCTCTTATTACTGATCGCCTGTATACGGATTAATACGGCCGGTGCCCAAACCATAAAAGTACTTACCTATAATATTTATCATGGGGAAGAGCACTATGCCAATGGGAAAAGTAACCTGAAGAAGATCGCGGCAGTGATCAACCGGTACAAACCGGATTTTGTAGCTATGCAGGAGGTTGACAGTATGACCCGCAGGACGGCTTCTTTTAATGGCGGTGTTAAAAAGGACCTGGTAGCGGAACTGGCAAAGATGACGGGAATGCATGGCTACTTTGCAAAAGCAATGGATTATAGCGAAGGTGGATACGGGGAGGGTTTATTGTCCCGCTATCCGGCCAAACCGGTAGTGCATCACCTGCCTACTCCGGCCGGGGGCGAAGGAAGGGCCCTGATCACGATTGAGCATCGGTTCCCTAATGGTAAGAAAATGGTATTTGCCGGCACGCATCTTTGCCATGAATTTGACGAAAACCGGAATGCACAGGCACAGGCCGTTACTGATATCCTGTCTGGTATGAACCTGCCGGTGGCTGTTGGCGGTGATTTTAATATTACGCCGGAAACAAAAGCCTATGGCATTATTACCAAAAGAATGGATGACGCTGCTGTCCGGTTTGGTAACCCTCAACTCACTTTTCCGTATACTCATCCGGAGATCCGGCTCGATTATATTTTCCTGAACCAGGGACGTACCTGGAATGTAAAAAAGGTGGAAGTGATCGGAAATGAAGACGCTTCCGATCATAAACCGGTGCTGGTTACCCTGGAGCTGATAAAAAAATAACTGCAGGGCAACTGGGTTTCGCAGAAATGGATATTTTTGGTGAATAACAAACGCATATGAAAAGGAGACGATTGCAGAAACGGATCTGTTTAACGGGAATGTTTTTAGGACTACTGCTTTTTGCAGGAGCATTATGGGGAAATGCCCAGGAGGCTATTAAGATTTCGCACGGGCCCTATTTACAGGCGATGACAGAGTCCGGCGTTGTTATTGTATGGACCACTAACAAGCCGGCTACTGCATGGGTGGAGCTGGCCCCGGATGATGGCAGTCATTTTTATAAAGAGGAACGGCCAAAGTATTTTTCTGCATCTAATGGGTTGAAGAATGTGGGGACGGTTCACCAGGTACAACTTAGGGGATTAAAGCCCGGTACCCGTTACCGCTACCGGGTATACAGCCAGGAAGTGCTGAAACATGAATGGGTGCATGTGCAATACGGGAACGTTGCGGCAACAGCCGTATATCAGAAAAAGCCGCTTACCTTTCAAACCAATGGAGTGCCCGGACCGTTTGAGTTTGCAGTGGTGAATGATATTCATGAGCGCAACCCGGTGCTAAAACAGCTGTTGGGACAGGTTGATTTTTCGACCGTTGGTTTTGTTGTTTTCAACGGGGATATGGTCAGCAGCTCTATGAGCGAGGAGCAGGTATTTAAGGGCTTTATGGATACGGCTACGCTTTTGTTTGCGAGCGAGGTCCCCATGTATTACGCGCGGGGGAATCATGAAACCCGCGGGCCCTTTGCAGCGGAGTTTCCCAAATATTTCCCGGGCCCCAACGGGCAACTCTATTATAGCTTTACCAAAGGCGATGCCTGTTTTATTGTGCTGGATGGTGGCGAAGATAAGCCGGACTCCGACATAGAGTATAGCGGCATTACAGATATGGATGCATACCGGAACGAGCAAACGGAGTGGTTGCGTAATATTGTAAAAACAGAGGCCTTCAGGAATGCAAAGTATAAAATTGCGATTTGTCATATACCTCCCGCGGATGGCTGGCACGGCAGCCTGGAGATCAAAAACAAATGGGTACCTATTCTCAATGAGGCCGGCATACAGGTAATGTTAAGTGCACATGAACACCGGCACCGGATCGAACAGGCATCCGCATCCATGAAATTTCCTGTTATTGTAAATTCCAATAATAATATCATCAAGGCGAAAATAACATCGGGGGAGGCCAGCTTCAGTGTTTATGACCTGGCCGGGAAACTGGTAGACAAGGTTACGGTTAAATAGGCAGGAGCGCTCCCATGCGCAGGTGTTTTTTGGCGCCGGCGCAGCAGGGTTTGGAAATTTAAAAGGGTACTTTTGATATTTTAACGATAGCCTTTAAACTTGCAAAACATCCATCAGGAGAATACCCTGTTTTGCTACTTCGGGGATGCTGAGAGCATTAACCGTAAGTCCCGTTGTTTTTGTAAATGGCGCCGGGCCGGTAGGTGCATCCACTCTTGTACCGGCCAATTTTATCTGAATTGGTACAAGGGGTACTCCGGCCAGGTATTTGTCCTTCGATAACCCAACCCCGATGGCGGCGGCAGCTGCCAGTCCTGAAAATTTTCTTACCAGTCACAAATCCAGTTTGGTAATTGATGTTGCTTTTGGTAAAGATCTTTGGGCTGTTCCATATGCTCTATTATGGCAATAAAAAAGAGGCTGCCCTGGTAATGGCAACCTCTTTTTTGTAATATTCCTGCGCTTATTCTTAGATCATCTGCACGCTTCTTTCTACAAAGGAAGTAAGATCGGCTCCGGTAAGCATACCCTGTGCCAGCAGTGCCAGGTCAAAGGCCTGCCGCGCCAGTGCCTGCCGGGTATCTGCATTGGTCTCTGCCAGGATCCTGGTAGCCAGCGGATGGTTGGCATTAATGGCTACTTTGTATTTATCCGGCATGGCCCCGTAAAAACTCATACCACCACCCATGGCGGCCATATCTTTCATGCGGCGCATGAACTCATCCATGGTAACGGTTACCGGCATGGCCTCCGCAGAAAGGGTTTCCACGCTTACATCCATCCCTGGTTTGGTAATGGCTTTTTCAAAAACCTCTTTAATCTCTTTGGTCTGCTCTTCGGATAAATTGCTGGAGATTGTTTCCCCTTTATCGATCAGCTTTTCCAGTACATCGGCATCCACCCGCTTGATCTGTGTTTTTTCCAGGTCCCGCTCCAGGTGGCTGATAAAATGATTGTCGAGCGGGCTGTCCATCAGCAACACATCATACCCCTTCCGGTTGGCAGCCTGTATATAGCCATCCTGCTTTTCGGCATTAGGGGTGTACAGGTACACCAGGTTGCCGTCTTTATCTGTTTGCTCTGGTGCTACAAAGTCTTTGTATTCATTCAGCGTATAGTAGGCTTTCTTCGTGTTACCCAGCAATACAAAGTCTTTGGCGCGTTCCCAGAATTTGGGTTCGCTGATAGCGCCGTATTTTACAAACACACCGATATCACTCCATTTTTCTTCATAGCCTTTACGGTCGTTCTTAAACAGCTCTGCCAGCTTATCCGCTACTTTCTTCGTGATATAGGTATTGATCTTTTTTACATTGCCATCTGACTGCAGGAAGGAGCGGGATACGTTCAGCGGGATATCCGGAGAATCGATCACGCCGTGTAACAACATCAGGAACTCGGGAACGATATCTTTTACCTCATCGGTGATAAATACCTGGCGGCTGTACAGCTTGATCTTGTTGCGCTGTAATTCGATATCGTTCTTGATCTTGGGGAAATACAGTACGCCGGTCAGGTGGAAGGGGTAATCCACGTTCAGGTGGATCCAGAACAGCGGGTCCTCGCTCATCGGGTACAGCTCCCGGTAAAAATTCAGGTAGTCTTCATCCTTCAGTTCACTGGGGGCTTTGGTCCAGATGGGCACGCCCGTATTGATGATATTGGGTACCTCAATGCTTTTGTATTTGGGTTTGCCTTCCTCGTCTTCGCCGTCGGGCTCGCTTTCTGTTTTAGTGCCAAACTGAACCGGAACCGGAAGAAATTTTGCATATTTGTTCAGGATGCCTTCAATACGGTGCGTTTCCAGGAAATCCTGGTTCTCCTCGTTCACATAAAGGATCACATCGGTACCCCTGGTGGTACGGGTGCCCTCACTGATCTCAAATTCGGTGCTGCCATCACAGGTCCATTTGGCCGGCTCTGCACCCGGCTGAAAACTCAGGGTCTGGATCTCCACGCGGTCGGCCACCATAAATGCCGAATAGAAGCCCAACCCGAAACGGCCGATGATTTCCGAAGCATCCTTTGCTTCTTTGAATTTTTCCATAAACTCCTCCGCACCGGAGAAAGCGATCTGGTTGATGTATTTTTTAATTTCTTCAGCGGTCATCCCGATCCCGTTATCGGAAATAGTGATGGTTTTCGCTTCTTTATCCAGTTTTATCTCCACCAGCGGTTCGCCGATCTCCCCATTAAACTGGCCCAGGGATGCCAGGCGTTTTGCCTTTTGAATGGCATCTACCGCGTTGGAAACCAACTCACGAAGAAAGATCTCGTGGTCAGAATAAAGGAATTTTTTAATAATTGGGAAAATATTCTCTGTATGAATGGAAATGGAGCCTTTTTCTTGTATCATAGTTCGTAGAAATTTTTTCTTTATACATCAAATGCAATACCATCGCCGGCGTGAAGGTCATTTTGTCAGGTTAGAGCAAGTTTCAGGTTTAATGTTCAATGTTTGAAGTTAAATTCGGTTTCATGCTTGATGTGGCATCTTCATCGGAGAAAAGATCATCAAATATAACCAGATCTTCATTTTCACATTTCCACATCTTCAAATTTTCAAATCCCCCCATATTAATTTTCTCTTATTTATCATCGTTCCCGGTGGTCGTTAAAAGCAAAAACGATAAATTTGTAACATGAATCCGGTATCCCGCTTTTTTGCTGCAATTGCACTGGCTGTAATGATTGTCCCCGGTTTTTCGCAGCCCCGGGTTGAACGTGATAAAATCCTGCTTCCCAATGGCTGGTCATTGACGCCTGCCGGCACCCACCTGCCCCTGGGAGATCTTCCGCTGAACCTGGTAATCAGCAACAGCGGACATCTGGCTGCGGTTACCAATAACGGGCAAAGCACACAAACGCTTGACCTGGTCGACCTGGTGGCAAGGAAAAGAGCGGATAGCATCGTCATCGCCAAATCCTGGTACGGACTGGCTTTCAGTAGTAACGACCGGTACCTGTATGCATCCGGCGGGCATGATAATGTTGTAAAAAGATATGCAATACAAAACAACCACCTGGCTTTAAAAGATTCCTTTGTGTTGGGTGAAAAATGGCCGAACCGTATCGGTACCGCGGGGCTGGATGTGGATGATAAAACCAGCAACCAGCTTTTTGTGGTTACCCGGGAAGACAGCAGCCTGTATATATTTGACCTGGCTACCCGAAAGATAAAAAGTAAAACGGGCCTGGGATCAGAGGCATACACCTGCAAACTATCGCCCGACCGGAAAAAATTATATATCAGCGTTTGGGGAGGCGGAAAATTATTGGTATGGGATGTAGCAGCACAAAAGATCACGGCGAGCATCGCCACCGGCAATCATCCCAATGAAATTTGTATCAGCAAAAACGGAAAACTGCTGTATGTGGCCAATGCCAATGATAATTCGGTGTCAGTGATCCATACAGTTACCAACAGGGTGATCGAAACATTGAATGCGGCCCTGTATCCCAATGCGCCCAGCGGTTCCACCAGCAATGGGGTAGCCCTTTCAGCAGATGGGAAGACCCTTTACGTGGCCAATGCAGATAATAACTGCCTGGCGGTTTTCGATGTGTCGGTTCCTTCAAAATCGGTTTCCAAAGGATTTATCCCGGTGGGCTGGTACCCGACAAACGTGAAAGTAGCGGGCAAACAGATCCTGGTTACCAACGGCAAAGGGATGTCTTCCATGGCCAATCCATACGGCCCTAACCCGGTGAATAAAAAAGAAGTGGTGTTGCGGCATGCCGGTGATAGCCGCCGCCCGGCACAGGTACAATATATAGCCGGGTTGTTTCGCGGTACGTTGAGTTTTATCAACACACCCGCACCGGCACAGCTGGCCGTATATTCACATGCGGTTTACCAGAACACACCTTATTCAAAAGACAGGGAGCTGACGGCCCAGGGCGAGGAGGGGAATCCCGTGCCCATGAAGGTTGGCGCTGCTTCTCCCATCAAACACGTGTTTTATGTGATCAAGGAAAACCGGACCTATGACCAGGTGCTGGGAGATGTTACCCGCGGCAACGGGGATAGCAGTCTCTGCCTGTTTGGTGAAACGATCACTCCCAACCAGCATAAGATCGTGAGCAATTTTGTATTGCTCGATAATTTTTATGTGGATGCGGAAGTGAGTGCCGACGGGCATAACTGGAGCATGGGAGCCTATGCAACTGATTATCTTGAAAAGACCTGGCCTTCCAGCTACGGCGGCCGCGGCGGTACCTATGGCGGGGAAGGGGAGCGTAAGATCGCCAACAACCGGGATGGATTTATTTGGGATCATGCAGCGCGCAACAGGGTGTCGTTCCGTACCTACGGGGAATTTGTAGATAATGGTAAGGCGAAGCTGGATGTGCTCAAAGGCCGTTTTGCCCCGGGCTATACTGGTTATGACCTGGGTGTGGCTGATACCACCCGCTTCCGGCAATGGAAACATGATTTTGATTCGCTGGTGGCGGCGAATGCGCTTCCGCAGTTAACAACGCTGCGCTTTGGCAATGATCATACGGAGGGTATGCGTGCCGGACGCAAAACACCCTTCGCCCACGTAGCGGACAATGACCTGGCGGTGGGGATGTTTGTGGACTATATCAGCAAAAGCCCTATCTGGAAAGAATGCGCCATCTTTATCCTGGAAGACGATGCCCAAAACGGACCGGATCATGTGGATGCGCACCGGAGTACGGCCTATGTGATCAGCCCTTATGTAAAACGGCGGGCGGTAGATCATACTATGTATTCCACTTCCGGCATGCTGCATACCATCGAACTGATCCTGGGGATGCCGCCTATGACGCAATACGATGCAGCTGCAACACCCCTGTGGCGTTGTTTTACCGCGACACCCGACTACACTGCATTTGATCATGTACCCGCAACCATCAACCTGCTGGAACGCAATCCTGCGCAGGGAAAACTGGCCGTCTGGAGCGAACAGTTTGACTGGTCGAAGGAAGATGCCGTTCCGGACCTGGTGTTCAATGATATCCTCTGGATGGGCATCAGGGGAACCCCGGCCCCCTCGCCGGTGCGGGCGGCATTCCTGAAATTCCCGGAAAAGAAAAAGAAAGCGGATGATGATGATTGATCATTTGCGAACCAGGCGGTTTGGTTTCCCGCAACGACGCTAAGGAGCAACGGGCGCAGCGAATCAGCTGTTTACCACCAGGGCCCAAAGACACAAGCTGCACTAGGGTGCAGTTTTTTTGTGTTTCTTGGTGGGTGGCTCCCGTTTCACGCAAGGGCTCAAGGCATCAGTCTGTCTTTGTACCGCTCTATGTCTCACAAGTCGCCCCAGTCCCCTGTTGCCTGCTGCCGGGGTATGCTGTTATTAGTGCCCCTTCTTATTACCTTCTGTCATCTTGTCCTTGCGACTATATCAATTGCCCTTTGGCCTTCTTCAGAAACCGCAGCGTTAAAAACAATGCAGAAACGGTAAGACCTACGATCAATCCCAGCCAGATGCCCACACCACCCATATTAAAATGAAAGGCCAGCAGGCATCCGATAGGAATGCCCAGTACCCAATAGGCGATGGCGATAAAGATGGTGGGAATATTTACGTCTTTGATACCCCGCAGCAAACCGGCACTGATGGCCTGGATGGAATCGGAGATCTGGAAAACGGCCGCCAGCAACAGGAAGGTAGCGGCAAGCGACAGTACCTCCGTATTATTGTTAAACAGGTGGGGCAGCTGGTTGCGCAACAAAATAAACAGCAGGCAGCAGAAAGATCCATAGATCAGCGCCAGCACAATCGTGCTTTTGCCGATCACGGAAATCCGTTTCAGATCCCTTGCCCCAAAGGCGGTACTGACGCGGATAGAGCCGGCCTGCGAAAGGCCCATCGACACCATAAACGTAAACGAAGCGCAGCTCAATGCGATCTGGTGCGCCGCCTGTGTGGTGGCATGGATCGTGCCCATCAGGATGCCTGAAACGGCAAAGGCCCCGGCTTCCATCCCGATCTGGAGACTACTGGGGATCCCGATCTTTAACAGCTGCCTGAATGTGGGACCATGCAGTTTCCACTGGTTCCTTGCAACAGCGATATAGGGCCGGAACACCCGGTGGTTCAGGATCACCAGGGCCAGGGCAATAAAAATGGCCGTACGCGTAATAAGCGTGGCATAACCGGCACCGATCAGTCCAAACTCCCGAACGCCCCAATGCCCGTAAATGAACACCCAGTTCAGGAGCGCATTTAACGGTATGGCCGTTATGGATAATACCATGGCTGTTTTGGTATACTGGAGCCCGTCTGCAAATTGCTTCAGGGTCATAAACAGGATCATGGGGATAATGGAAAGGCCCATAACCCGCATCAGGGGCGCCGCATAGGCTACTACCTCCGGGTCCTGGTCCAGGTGATAAAGCACTTCGGTGCCTGCAACAATGGCCGCTGCAATTACAATAGCGGCAAGGGTGCAGAGAATAAACCCGTTATAAAGGTAATGCGAGATCAGCTGGCGATCGTATTTCCCATGCGCCAGTGACACCATCTGTGCCACAGAAATGGTGACGCCGATGCCCAATACAAAAGGAATATTGATCACGTTGAGTACCAGCGCAGCAGCAGCCAGCTCTTTATACCCCAGTGCGCCGATCATTGCGGTATCTACCAGGTGCAAAGAGATCTGCGCAATTTCACCCAGTATAATGGGAAATGCGAGCAGTAAGGTATTTCTGGCCTCTTTCTTGTAATTCATAGACGGGCAAAATTAGCATTCATAAATGACGGATAAAATTTAAACAGCATAATTTTTTATATTTTCGGAGAACAGGAATTGAGATTTGAGAATCCAGGATCGGGAAACCGGAAATGAGCATCCGGCATTACAGATCTGGTCTCTTTTATCTCGGATCTCAAATCTCAACGCTCCAATAAAATGAAAATGAACAATGAAATACGGTCGGCTGATGCACTAAAAGCCGCACAGCTCAGAAAACATAAGGCCCTGGCCACCGGCTTATTCTTATTGATGACGCTGGTATTCCTGGGCTGTGTATTCCTGTTAAAGACCCGGACGGACGTCTGGATCGGGTATGTGAAGGCATTTGCCGAGGCTGCCATGGTGGGCGCCCTGGCCGATTGGTTTGCCGTAACAGCCCTGTTTCACCATCCGATGGGAATACCCATTCCCCATACCAACCTGATCGAGAACAGCAAGAAAAGCATTGGTGATAACCTCGGGAATTTTGTAGTAACTAATTTTCTGAATGCGAAAACATTGCGGCCTTATATCGACCGGCTCGAATTGAGCACGCTTGCTGCCGCCTGGCTGATCAAGCCGCAAAATGTGCAGTTGCTGGTAACGGAGGCATCCAGGTTGCTGAAACGGATGATCGAAACTTCGGATGCCCCGGTGATCACAGGATTTATTGCCCGTAAGGCGGGAGCGCTGCTGGAAGGCGTACGGTTGAATGAAGTAGTGGCAAACGGACTGGGGCTGATCGTGCAGCGGGGCGATCATGAACGGGTATTGAATTTTGTGCTGGGGAAGGTACGCAACTACGTGATCGAAAATGAAGCACTGGTAAAACAGCGGGTAAAAGAACAAAGTCATTTCCTGATTCCCGGGTTTGTAAATAATTATATTGCAACCAAACTCACCAGCGGTATCGCCACCTATCTGCAGGAGATCGAAAAGGACCCGCAGCACCGGATCCGGAAGGATTTTAACAAGCAGCTGCTGACGTTTACCGAAACACTGAAAACAAGCCCGGAATGGCAGCGCGACCTGGAATCATTGAAGAATGACCTGCTTACACCTCAAAAGCTGGAACAATATGCGGGAGACATCTGGAAGCGGTTGCAGGCACAGGTGCTCCAGGACCTTTCGGCAGGGGATTCTGCATTGCGCCGGTATTTTAAAAAATCGGTGGAAGAACTGGCGGTCAACCTGCAGCAGGATGCGGAAATGCGTGCAAAGATCGACGGCTGGATCCGTTATAATGCCTATTATTATATCCTGCGCAATACGAAGCAGGCCGGTGCACTGATCAGTAATACCGTGGGCAATTGGGAGGGAAAGGAACTGAGCAATAAGCTGGAACTGGAAGTGGGAAAGGACCTCCAGTTCATCCGCATCAATGGTACCCTGGTGGGTGGCATTGTGGGGTTATTGATCTATACCGTAAGCCGGCTCTTATAGGCGACAGGTGATCGTGAACCGCTTCCGCTATTTTGCTTTTTGGGTGGATCCGTTGTAACGGGAAGGAGCGCCTATATCGGGGTTCTTTTCTCCCAGGCGGTTTTCTTATCCTGATGCTAATAAGGATCTCTGCGGATTATTTTGCGGCGCCGTCAACGGCAGGGATAGTACAATGTCGAAACATCCCTTATACGTTGTCCGTTATGACTGCTTTCTGAGATGATAGGCCTTGGTTTTCGTAAAAGCCCGTAATCCCGAATGGGACAGCGTGGCGCCAAACCCTGAATGGTTACGGCCGCTCCAGGGCAATGCCGCACTTACACGGTCGCAGCAATTCCAGTACCCCGTTCCGGCATCCACCTGTTGCAGAATGGCGGCGGCCCTTTCGGGATCGCTGCTGTATACGGCTGCGGTAAGTCCATATTCCGTATCTTTCATTTGCGCAATAGCCGCGGCATCATCCTTTACCTTCATAATGCCGATCACCGGTCCGAAGGATTCCTCTTTCATCACGAGCATATCGGCGGTAACATTGGTGAGCACGGTGGGCTCAAAATAATAGCCTTTTCCTGCTGCTTTTTTCCCGCCGGTGATAATCGTGGCTCCTTTGCGTACTGCGTCTTCGATCTGCCCATTCAGTACGGCGATCTGTTCCTTGCGGGTGAGCGGTCCAAAATATACGCCTTCTTCTGTAGGTGCACCGGTTTTCCAGGAAGTCAGTTCCTTTACAAAAGCGTCTACATAGGCGTCGTATTGGTGCTCATGTACATAGATCCGTTCTACAGAGCAACAGCTTTGTCCGTTATTATAAAATGCACCGTCCGCGGTAGCGGCTGCTACGGCTGCAATATCCGCCACATCGGCTGCTACGTACAGCGGATCCTTGCCGCCCAGCTCGCACTGGCAGGGCACCATCTTTGCGGCTACCTTATTATAAATAAAATGCCCAGTCTTATAACTGCCGGTAAAATAATAACCGTCAAAGGGCATGTCCAGAATGGCAGCGCCTACAGTGCCGGTACCAATGGCTGTAAGAAACAGATCGGAGTCCAGCCCGGCTTCCTTCCATAGCCGTTCTATTTCCAGCCCTGTAAGGGATGCATATTCCGAGGGCTTATACAACACCGCATTGCCGGCCAGCAAAGCGGGTACAAATACATTCACTCCCACCAGGTAGGGATAGTTCCAGGCAGAGATATTGGCGATCACTCCCAGGGGTTCATATACGATCCGTTCCTCCATATCGGCGGTTTCGCTCATCACTTCATCGCCCAGGTATTTAGCCGCATTTGCAGTGAGCCAGCTGATACGGCCAATGGCGCCGCGGATCTCGTTGGCGGATTGGGAGAGGGGCTTTCCTACCTCACTGGTCAATACCTGCGAAAGGGTGGCGGTATGTGCTTCCAGCAATGCACTGAATTTTTTAACTACAGCGATCCGCTCTTCCAGCGGGCGCGCCTGCCAGGCGGGCTGGGCCGCTTTCAGCCGCTGCCATTTTTCCCGGAGGCTTTGTGCATTATCTTCTGTAAGGGTTGCGATCCGCTCTTCTGTGGCGGGATTGATAACTTCCATGTATTATTTACTTTGTATGGCTTCTAAAAATAGTTCCCTTATTCTTTGGGATGGCGGAGTTTGTTGCAGTCCGAAATGATACATCCGTTCCGGGTGCCACTGCACGCATAAGAGGAAGGGATGGCTGCTTGGAGACAGGCGTTCCAGGGCTTCTGCTACACCATCCGGTGCCGTGGCGGTGATCTGTAAATCCCGGCCAAGGTTGCCGATGGCCTGGTGGTGTGCACTGTTTACGGCGCATAGCTCGCTACCAACGGCCTGGTACAGGATACTATCGTTTTTAATATGAATACCATGTACTTTATCCCGGCTATTGGCTACTTTATGGACCTCGTTCCGGGCTCCCAGGTCCTGTACGAGGGTGCCCCCATAAATGCAGTTGATCAGCTGCATGCCCCTGCAGATGCCCAGTACCGGGAGGCCCTGGTCCTGCGCCTGCCGGAAAACAGCGGTCTCAAAAGCATCCCGTTCTTCCTGGAAATGATCCGGGGCATTGAGGTACCCGTCCTTGCCGGAATAATATCCCGGTGCAATATCCACGCCACCGGATAGCACGATGCCGTCGCAGGCCGCCGCCGCATCCAGGTTGTTCAGTTCCGCAGAAAGGGTTATTACCTCAATGGCATCATCGCCTTTGAGCCAGCGGGCATAGTTGGCATGTTTGGATTCCGACCCGGTGTATGTTAATCCGATCTTCATGTGTTTATAGTGCTTCGAGGTATAGTTGTTTAAAGTTTTCCCTCGAAACCGGTTTGGGGTTATTGGGATGGGCAAAGTCTGCCAGCGCAAGATCGGCCAGCGTTTCGATATGTGCTTCCCGAACGCCGATAGCCGATAATTTATGTGGGATATGAATGGCGGTATTGAGCTCAAACAGATAATCCACCACATCCTTACCCGCTGTTCCTGCCAGGTTTAAAGCTCCGGCTATCTTTTTAAATTTCTGTTCCTGTCCTTCAATATTGAAACGCATTCCGTAGGGCAGGTTTACTGCGTTGGCCAGCCCATGGTGCGTATCCAGCAGGGACGACAGCGGATGCGCCAGTGAGTGCACTACGCCCAATCCCTTCTGAAAGGCCACGGCGCCCATCAGGGAGGCGATCAGCATTTTACTCCTCGATTCAAGATCCGGTTGGTGCACAGCTGTTGCAATAGATTCACCGATCAGTGAAATGCCCTGCAGGGCAATGCCATCGCACATGGGATGCTCCATGTTTACCAGGTAGGCTTCCAGGTTATGGGTGAGTGCATCCATACCGGTGGCGGCGGTAATAGCCGGCGGAATATCCATTGTCAGCAAAGGGTCGGCAAAGACCACCCGGGCCAGCAGCTTGGGCGAGAAGAGGATCTTCTTCTGATGGGTTTCGTCATCGGCAATAATGGCGCTGCGGCCCACCTCGCTGCCCGTACCCGCCGTAGTGGGAATGGTAATAAAATGTGGTACATCATTGGTTACATAGATATCACCGCCGATCAGGTCGTCGTACTTGAACAGGTCTTCGCGGTGATGGATACGCAGTACTATGGCGCGTGCTACATCCAGCGCAGCTCCGCCGCCGATGCCGATAATGGCATCGCGCTCTGTAGCGTCATATACTTCTGTTCCATTGTATACATCCGATTTTACCGGGTTTTTATGGATGTTGTGAAATACTTCCACCGAGATGCCGCCAGCCTGAAGGCTTTTCACGATCTTCTTAAAAAAATCCAGCTGTGCAATCACCGGGTCCGTTACGATCAGCGGCCGCGCCAGTGCCTGTTTTTTTAAATAATCGCCCAGCTCGTTGCTGGCTCCTGCACCAAAGCGGATGGTGGTGGGGAAATTGTATTGATAAATTTTGTCAAATGCCATTTGGTAAAATTAATTATAAATTAGTTGTATGATGCGTTAAAAACGATTGTTGATTCATCCGATTATGTATGGGAGATTAATGACGCCTTCGTTATACGGAGGTTTCGTTTGCATAGCAGCATCAGGCAGACCGTGATAAACAGGCTTATGGCCATCCCCCGATTGGGTGGTGGCTGTTTCAAAAACAGCTTTATAATGCCTTGTCGTTGTGAATTTGTATCGGCATCTATTGATTGCTCAATCCCAATATCTTTTATATTATCTCAAAATAACGCTTCATTTCCCAGTCGGTCACGGTCTTTAAATGTTGTTTCCATTCCCATTCGCGGGTGGCCACAAAATGCCCGGTAAATGCTTCGCCGAAGAGTTCCCGGGCTACGGCAGAAGTTTTCATTGCCGCGGTAGCCTGTTCCAGGGTGCGGGGCAGTACGCCATGCGACTCATCGGTATAACCATTGCCGGTTACGGCATCCTGCAGTTCCAGTTTATGCCGGATGCCATAGAGGCCGGATGCGAGTGCGCCGGCCATGGCCAGGTAAGGGTTGGCGTCGGCACCGATCACTCTTGTTTCCAGCCGGCAGGCCGTTTCGCTTTGCTGCAATACGCGCAGGGCCACCGTACGGTTGTCGATCCCCCAGGTAAGGGTCGTGGGCGCCCAGGCACCTTCTACCAGCCGCTTATAGCTGTTGATGGTAGGAGCAAACAGGGGTAAGATCTGTGGCAGGCAATATAATTGTCCCGCTATATAATGCCGCAGGATGGCGCTCATCTGTTGTTGGTCCCTGCCATTGTAAAATACATTTTTTTTGCCGGCTTTATCCCACAGGCTTTGATGCACATGCCCGCCGCAACCCGGAAGCGCTTCATTAATCTTTGCCATAAACGTGGCCATAATGCCGTGCTGATAGGCGATCTCTTTTACCGCAGTTTTAAAAAGCACCGCACGGTCTGCCGCGGTAAGGATATCGGAATATTCGATGGCAGCTTCGTAAGTGCCCGGCCCGGTTTCGGTATGGATGCCCTCCAGCGGAATATCAAAATCGCGTAGCTGATCAAACAGCGCGGTAAAAAAACGGTTGTTCAGCGAGCTTCTCAAAATGGAGTAGCCAAACATACCCGGTGTAAGGGGCGTAAGCTGCTGAAAGCCTTTTTCCGCGGCGGTTTGCGGCGTTTCGGCAAAATTAAACCATTCAAATTCCTGTGCGGCGTAGGGTTTAAATCCCTGTTGCAAGGCATCATTCAGTACTTTTTTTAAAAGCTGGCGCGGACAAACAGCAGCGGGAGCGCCCTTGCTGTCGGTGATCTCGCCCAGGAAAAAAGGCAGCCCGTTCTCCCAGGGGATCCTGCGGAAGGTATGGAGGTCGATCCGTGCAGGTGCATCCGGATAGCCCGTGTGCCAGCCGGTATAGCCACAGTTGTTATAGGATACGTCGCCGGAATCCCAGCCGAAGATCACATCACAAAAAGAGGTTTCTTTTCCTGCAATGCCCAGGAATTTTTTTGCAGAAATATATTTTCCGCGGAGGATGCCGTCAATATCCACGTAGGCGATCTTTACCTTCCCAGATTCGTGGTTTTTAACATATTGTAAAATGTCTTTTGTAGTCATAGCGATTTCTTGTAAAAAAGGCTGAATAAAATGTAGCTGATGAGCAGCAGGCCAAGGTAAACCAGGGCCAGCCTGAAGTTGTAAATGATCACGGCAATAAAAGAGATGCAGGCCAGGATCAATGCCACCAATGGAAACAACGGATAAAAAGGCACTTTGAAGGGCCGCTCCAGCGAAGGCTCTTTCCGGCGGAGCCGGATCACGGCGATCATGGAAATAATATAGAGTGTGAGCGCTCCAAATACGGAAAGGATAATGATCTCACCGGTCTTTCCGGTCAGCAAAGCAATGATGCCTACCACCATGTTTGCAATAAGCGCATTAGACGGGGTCTGAAACCGGCGGTTTACTTTTCCCAGCCATTGTGGCGCAAAGCGGGCTCTTCCAAATTCGAAGGAAGACCGGCCGGCCGCCAGGATGATACCATGAAAGGAGGCTACCAGTCCGAAGAGTCCCACGGTGATCAGCATATGGTACAGGAAAGCATTATTGGTCACAATATGCGATAAGGCCAGCGGCAGCGGAGAATCCGAGGTAGCGCCATCCTTTGTGTATACCACGGCCTCCCAGCCTGCAACGCCTACCGAGCTGATAAAGGTGAGCGCGCAAAGCACCACCAGTGTAAAAATGGCCGAACCGAATCCTTTTAAAATGGTGCGCTGCGGATTCCTGGTCTCTTCCGCTACGTTGGCAATACCTTCAATGCCCAGGAAGAACCAGATGGCAAAGGGGATGCTGGGGAAGATGCCGGCCCATCCCGCGGGCAATGCATTCTTTTTAAGATGGGCTGCATCAAAATGAGGCAGGGTTATACCGGCAAACAACAGCAGCTCGCCCACGGCCATAATCGTGATGATGAGCTCAAAAGCCGCAGCGGCCTTTACGCCGGAAATATTGAGCGCGGTAAAAATAATGTACACCGCAATGGCAATGCCCAGTACGGGTAGCTGGGGAAAGAATAAATTAAAATAGGCGCCAATGGCAAACGCGATCGCCGGCGGGGCAAAAATGAATTCAATGCTTTGCGCCATGCCTGCCAGAAAAGCCAGGTCTTTTCCAAGGGTACGGTTGGCATAATCAAAGGCCCCTCCGGCCTTGGGAATGGCGCAGGCAAGCTCTGTATAGCTAAAGGTAAAGGCCACATACATCAGGGCAATGAACAGGGTGGCAATACCCATACCCAGGGTGCCTCCTTTTTCAAGGCCCAGGTTCCAGCCGAAATACATTCCCGAAATAACATAGCCTACCCCAAGGCCCCACAACATGGTGGCATTAAGCGTTCTTTTTAACTGCTGTGCAGGATTCGTCATATGCTTTTGCTAAATAATTGGTTTCAATGAATCGTTATCTTATAAAGATATTGAAGCTGTTGAAACTTTTCAAAAAAACCATGGACCTCTGACTTTCCTGCTCCCAGGGAGCCTCCGGGCCCCGGGACTGATTTCAGGCAGATCCCATCCATTGCCGGTTCCCGCTGATTTTTTGCAAAGATCTGCGCCTGGAGGGGGCATCCGGACAGAGGCGGGGATCCGCTGGTTGAAACGACTTGCCGGTAAAATAAACGATCCTGTTGCTGCAGCGGATTTTTTTGCTCCGCAGGAAAGCCTGTGAGCGGCCCCCGGAGCAAGCCGGCAAAAGAATTTGCAGATGCTGTCAATTTGGTATACCTTGGCCCGCTTTTGTTTTTCTAAGCGGGTAATAAAAAATAATAGAAATGAGCGCCGGCACAACATATACGGAAGTGGTATTTTTGAATACGACTACAGACCTGTCAGCATTACTGATTGCGGCACTTGCTGACAAAGCAGATGGCTTTGAGGAAGCGGATACCCAATTGAAAGCGTTCTTTAGCCAGGGGCAGATCACAACAGCCGAACTGGATGCGGTTTCCGGTCCGCTGCATATTCATTACGAGGTTAGCGAGCTGGAATCGCAGAACTGGAACGCCTTGTGGGAGTCCAATTTTGATCCGGTAGTGGTGGATGGCTTTGTGGCGGTGCGGGCGTCCTTTCACCCGTCTTTTGAAAACGTGGAGCAGGAGATCGTGATCAATCCCAAGATGAGTTTTGGTACCGGGCATCATGCCACTACCTGGATGATGATGCAGCAGATGCGGGAGGTGGCCTTTTCAGATAAACAGGTTTTTGACTTCGGCACAGGTACCGGCATCCTGTCGATCCTGGCAGAAAAATTGGGAGCCCGGCAGGTACTGGCTACCGATATTGATGAGTGGAGTATTCTGAATACGATTGAGAATATCGGGGTGAATCATTGTTCCCGTATTACGGTACAACAGTCGGATAGTGCAGTGCAGGGAGGTGTTTATGATGTGATCCTTGCCAATATCAACAAGAACGTATTGATGGAAACCATCCCTTCCTTAAAGGAACAGCTGGCTCCCGGCGGGGTGCTTTTGTTGAGCGGCCTGCTGGCGGCAGATGAGCCCGAAATTGTGAGCCGGGCAGTGGATTCCGGCCTTCGGTTAGATAATAAAGTATTCAGGAACAATTGGTTGTGTATGAAGTTGGTCCTTTAAAATTTTGTGTACCTGTTAAAGAATTATTAAGCGCCGGTTGGCTTATTATCGCTATTTTTGTATTTCACTTAGTCCAATATACATGAATTATGTACTACTCTTTTTGGCGGCGTATTGCTTAGGAAGTATTCCTACGGCTGTTTGGGTTAGTAAAGGTTTCTTTGGTATTGACATACGGGATTATGGCAGTGGCAATGCCGGTGCCACCAACACCTTCAGGGTCTTAGGGCCCAGGTGGGGATCTTTTGTAATGATCTGCGACTCGCTGAAGGGGTTTCTTGCCGTAAAACTGGCATTGTTCCTCCCTCAGTTTGCGGATAATGATATCGCTTTTTTAAATATCCAGCTGATCTTCGGGATTGCTGCTGTACTGGGACATATTTTCCCGGTTTGGGCTAACTTCAGGGGAGGAAAGGGGGTTGCTACATTGTTTGGCCTGGTAATCGGTATCAGCCCGTGGACAGCCCTGGCCTGCTCGGGTATTTTCCTGTTGGTGTTGTACCTGACCCGGTTCGTATCGCTGAGCTCTATACTGGCCAGTCTTGCTTTCCCGGTTTTTATATTGGTTATTTTTAACGTTGACAATCACTTTTACAGGGTGTTTGCAGTTGCAGTGGCGCTGCTGGTGATCCTGACCCATCAGAAAAATATCGGCCGTATCCTTAAAGGTGCCGAAAATAAGGTGCCGATCTTTAAGAACAGGGACCGTCGTAAGCAACGGAACCGGTAGCGGGCAACGGTCAGCAATAAGCAGTCAGCAGCCATCGGGCGGGAAGCCGGAGAACGGGTTGATCGCTTAAATCCTTAAGGAGGATCATCAAACTTCAGAAACTAAAAATCGAAAACCAAATTTCAGGACACTGACAGCTAATAGCCAACAACTAATGACTGATCGCTGATAACTAATGGCTGGTTGCTTTCCTACTTTGGTACAAAGATTGTTTATTTAGCAAATTAAAACCTTTACTATGATCAGGAACTTATTCATCTTTCTCGTTGCCGTGGCAACCGGGGCGGGATGCTCCACCAATGCCATTACCGGCCGTAGCCAGATGAAATTATTACCGGAATCAGAGCTGCAGCAAATGGCGGTGTCTGAATACCAGACCTTTCTTTCTTCCAATAAAGTAGTGACCACTTCTAATAATCGCGATGCGGAAATGGTAAACAGGGTGGGGCAGCGCATCATCAACGCGGTGAATGCGTTCTATAAACAAAATAATTTGACCGCGGATCTGAATGGCTACAAGTGGGAAACCAAACTGGTACAGAGTAATGAAGCCAATGCCTGGTGTATGCCGGGAGGAAAAATTGTGGTATATACCGGCCTTTTGCCAATTACCCAAAATGAAGCAGCGCTGGCCAATGTAATGGGGCATGAAGTAAGCCATGCCTTGTTTGGGCATACCAATGAGCGGATGAGCCAGACCGTTGCAGCGCAGTATGGAACCAATATCCTGGATGCGTTTATGGCCAATAAAACCTCCAGTGGTATGCGCCAGTTATTTGGTACAGCGGTGGGCCTGGGCTCTCAGGTAGGGATACTGGCCTTTTCGCGGAAGCAGGAACTGGAAGCTGATCATTATGGAATGATCTGGGCTGCCATGGCCGGCTATAACCCGCAGGAGGCCATCGGGCTTTGGCAGCGGATGCAGGCCCAGGCGCAGGGGAACCGGCCGCCGGAATTCCTGAGCACACACCCCGGCCCCGAAAGAAGAATTGAGCAGTTGCAGAAATTCATGCCGGAGGCCATGAAATACTATAAACCAATAGGAAAATAATTTATTTATATTTATAATGCATAATATCCTTACTCATAGCTGAGTAGGGGTATTGTGTTGAAAAGCTTGTCCGGGACGCTGATTTTTCGTACTTTTGCACTTTAATTGATGGATCTTGTTTGCTAATTGAGTATTTAAGTCAGATTTTTTTAATAAACCCCTTCAAGTTCTTATGACTCAAACAGTGTTCGAAAAATTACAGTACGCAGAAGAAAAAAATCTCTTAATTCAAGGACTCCCCTCATCCATCGAAAAACAATTCAGTAAGTTATCATTTGCCAAGAACATGACCCCTCTGTTGAAATCAAGGAAGCTTGATTTTGCATTGGTATTTGCAGTGAATGAAAACCAGCTGAATGGTATTTTGAATGAGGTAATGCCTTCCCTGAAAGAGAACACGAAATTTTGGGTGGCTCATCCAAAGTCGACTTCGAAGATCGTTACTGATCTGAACAGGGAGCGTAGCTGGTGCCGACTTACCGATGATGGTTATACCGGTATGGATAGTGTAGAGCTGGATCATGTGTGGACGGCTACCCGGTTTGAAAAATGTTGTGAAACAGAACGCGGACCCGCGTCTGTAAAAGGAAAAAGAAGGGAGGCATCACTGGTGTAAGTTTCAGCGCTGCCAGCCGGCAGCATTCAGAAAGGAAAGCCCCGTTCTGCATACGCAGAACGGGGCTTTTTGTTGCCCGGGAGTATCTGATCTTTTGCAGTGCCCGTCCTGACCGGGATCAGGCTCCTGAATGCGGGGGAACCCTATCTTGCAGCCGGATATGGGCTAGCTACAGGTTGTGCATTTATCCGGGGGCACCTGTTTACCAACAACTTTACAGTGCGATAACAATACTAAAGGGCTACCTATGCCGGGGCGGCAATTCTTTGCTGCCCCTTGTTGTTTATTTGTACGCCGGTGCAGCCAGTACAAGGGTCCAGTATGCCCCGGAGCGGGCGGCGCCGATTTCAGTAACATTCCGGCTCATTATGTTGCGGCAATGCTGGGGGCTCTGCAGCCAGCTTTGAATAACCTCGGTGGTGCTTCGCTGCCCCATGGCTATATTTTCTGCTACATAACTCCACCGGTAACCCGAAGCGGCAACTCTCTTTTCCGGCATCATCCCGTTGCGGCCGCTATGGCTTAACCGGCCGCGGCGCAGCATATAGTTGCTATGCGCTGCTGCTGTATTTTCCAGCTGGCCATTCCAGCTTACAGCTTTTACTGGGGGATATTTCCGCCCTCCGCAATTGCATCCCCTGGCGCGGATGGCATTGATCTGCTGCAAAAAGCTCCGGCTGCCAAAGCCCGTTTCATCATCGGCGGACCGGGGCTGTTTTGAGGAAGAGCAGGCCGTAACACCCAACAGCACAAACAGGAATAAAAAAAAGGATAGGGCACGGACCATGATGATACGGATAGGGTTTGGTATACATTGGGCAAACTTTATGCCACAGAATGCAGTCACCAGCTATCGATGGAGATTGAGTTACCCGGTTCCGGGAGCTGCTCCAATCATTATCCGGACCCGCGGGAAGCCGTGAACGTGAAAGGCGCTGCCCTGAACCGGCAACCGGTTTCATCAGGTATTATAAACAGGGCCGCCTGCTACTGATTGCTGCTGTTTTGCCGGTGCTGGTTTCTGTAAATGAGCCGGTTCCCTTTTATAAGTAATTTTAAGGTTTGTCGTTTTAATGAAATGTGCACCTGTTTGTCCTCGCTGGCATTGTGAACGTGTTTATAGGCGGTCATAATGTTTTTATAGTTGATCGTTCCTACTACTACCTGGTTGGTATCAACCACCGGAAGCAGGTCCATATCGTACTGGAGCATGATCCCAACGGCTGTTTTCAGCGGGTCGTTAACACGTACCCATGCCGATTTCCGTTTGATGAGGGAGCCGATCTGTTTTTCGGGGGCATGATGCTCGCTCCGGAGACTGGAGGAGCTGATAACGCCCTTCAGCGTATTATCAGTGCCTGTTACGATAAAGTAGTTGGCATGATCATCCTCGTGCTGATCCAGCCAGCTTTTAACATCGGCGATGGGGTTCTCATCGCTGATCAGGAGCGCATCATGGCTCATTACATCCTTTATATGGTATTGTTCCAGTACATCAGGAGTGTACGTAACCGGTGTTTTTACTCCCCGGCGTGCGATCTTTTCTGTCATTATGGTATGCTCCATGAGGTAAAGCGAAATAAAATAGGCAATGGAACAGGCTGCCAGTAATGCCAGCAGTGCATTTACCTGCCCGGTGGTTTCCAGTGCAAAAAGGATGGATGTGAGCAATGCGCGGGAAGCCCCGGCAAACATGGCCGACATGCCGATCAATGCCGCCAGGGAAACCGAAATGTCCAGCTGGGGAAAGAGCTGTTGCAGGGCGATACCGGCAAGGGCTCCTGCTGCGCCACCGATCGTGAGCAGGGGGGCCAGCGTTCCGCCCGAGGTTCCGCTGGAGAGCGCAATGGCCCAGGACAGGAACTTAAATATAAAAAGCAACCCGATCACTTTTAACGTCAGGCTTCCGGAAAGCACATTGGTAATGTTATCGTAACCCACACCCAGCGTATCCGGGTGAAAATAGCCGATGATGCCCACGGCCAGTCCGCCGATAGCGGGCCACCACATCCAATGAACGGGCAGGCGCTCAAAAGCTTCTTCCAACCAGTAAACGATCTTGGTAACAGCTACCGAAAGCAGTCCGATCAGGACGCCCTCGATGCTGTAAAGGAACAGCGCCGTGTTGGAGGGCGTACTGATAAGGTGATCGATGGCAAAGACCGGCCCGCCGCCAAACAGGAAGTGATGACCGGCTGCTCCTGTTATACAGGCAAGGGCTACCGGAAAAATGGCGGCCGCTGAGAATTCGAACAGCAGGAGTTCAATGGCCAGGAAGATGGCTGCGATGGGGCTCCCGAATATGGCGGACATACCTGCCGTTGCTCCGGCGGCAAGCAGCACCTTACGTTCCTGGTGAGAGATCTTCAGCAACTGTCCGAGGGTAGATCCTAAAGCGCCACCCGTGGCAATGATGGGGCCTTCTGCTCCAAAGGGACCTCCTGTGCCTATGGCGATAGCTGAAGACAGGGGCTTTAAATAAGTAATGGTGGGCTTTATTTTGCTGTTATTGGTAAGGATCTGTTCCATGGCCTCCGGGATGCCATGTCCCCTGATAGCCCGGGATCCGTAGAGGGCCATTAATCCCACGATGATGCCCCCGATAACAGGTACGATCACCACAAAAATGCCCAGATGATGCCCCTGGGGCGTGGAGTGGGCCAGGGAAAAGCTGCCATAAAAAGACAGGTTGGTAACCAGGTTGATCAGCCATATCAATAGCTTGGCTACCAGGCTGATCACCATGCCGATAGCTACGGCAAGCAGGGAAATAAATACCAGGCGGTTCTTTCTTGTTGAAGGCCGGTGCTCCATATGCTCAGAGGCCAGCGTAGATTGCAACGAAGTTGAAATAGGAATACTCATATTGTGTGGATATCAAAAGAAGCTGCAAAAGTATGATTTATATCATAATTTTAAGCAAAAAGAGAGCGGTTTTCTGACGGCGCAGGAGGGAATGGGGCCGTGACCGGCCGTTGAACCGGACGCCGCCGTTTCCCGTTTAAAGGAGTGGGATGGTGGCGGGTCGGATTTCTTGCCGGTATTTTTTATTTTTGGATCACAATGAAACAAAAACAGGCAGATCAGGCTGGGGAAAATATCCTTTACCGCTACTGCATTCCCGAATGGCGTACAGTGGTTGATACGGGCAGGGAGCTGCGGTCCGTTAAAAAAGGACAGCCCGTTTTTTCGGAGAAGGATATCGTGCAGGGGGTGTTTTTTATCGATACCGGGAAGGTGAAGATCCACCAGCGCTGGGGCGATGAAAAAGAGCTGATCATCCGGTTTGCCAAAAATGGGGATATGCTTGGGTACCGGGGGCTGGGAAAGGAAAAAGTATACCCGGTATCCGCCACGGCACTGGAAGACACAACGCTCGTGTATCTTGATATCCGGTTGTTTGAAGCAACTTTGCAGGTAAATCCCCGGCTCACCTATGCCCTCATGGATTTTTATGCAAACGAACTGGAGGCTACAGAACGGCGGGTACGCAATATGGCGCATATGGAGGTGAAAGGAAGGGTTGCGGAAGCTATAACAATGCTGAAAAGAGATTTTGGCGTTAACGAACAGGGGTTTATTGATATTAAACTTACCCGGCAGGACATGGCCTCTTATGTGGGAACCACTTATGAAACGATCTCCCGTATGATCAGTGAGCTGGAGGCGGAAAAACTGATCAGGACCAGCGGAAAGAATATTGCTGTTCTGAATGAAAAGCAATTGGAACAGCTGTTGTAACGCTCCTTAAAACAGGCGCAGACCTTGGTTCGATGCCGGACGCTCCCACGATGTCCCGGGAATGGATTCAATGCTGTTCCCTTTGTGGGGGTGGTAAAATGCTCGCAGATTTTGCAGATGTTCACAGAAGGTTTCGGATATCTGGGAGGTCCTTGAGCGGCTTTGTATGTACTAGTGTGATGTTGAATCTGTTTTGCCGCCACAGAATCACTGAGTTCTTTTCTATGCTTCTGCGTTTCTGTGGCAACTATAGTACGCCTTTTTATGCTTAACATAACACTATATAAGAAAGTAACATTGGTGCCGGTATTTGGTTTTTAGATCCTGGATGCCCGATACCCAATACCCAATACTCGATTCTGGACCCTGGATTCTCAAATCTCTATTCTATATCTCACTGTATGTTGCAGGTGTCTGGACGGTCTGTAAGCGGATTACCTGGCTTTGAAGGCGCGGCGGAAATCTATGTAACCAGGAGTGGCGCAACTATCCTGCCGCAGCGCGGCGGTCATATTATATACCAAAGATCCAAAATCTAAATACCAGAACCGGAAATATGGCGTATAGCAGTCTGTCTTCCGTTTTCGAATCTCAGATCTCAATTCCGAAAATCCTCTGTTTTTTCAAAAAGTGTGATTTATATCATACTTTTGTAGAATGGAAACAAAAGATTACAACAGTCATATTTACAAACCGCTGATGGCTGGTTTATTTGCGGGCTACATTGCAACTGTTTTGAACCTGGTCTACGATGTATTTTTCCGGGAGGAAACGGCTTTCCCGCTGCATGAGCTGATCAATGTATCAACTATTATTTTTGCTACTCTTTTCGCATTACCCCTGGCAGGTGTTGTGTTTGCGGCCATCGACCGGCTTTTTCCGAAGGGCGACCGGATCTATATTGTATTATCGGCCCTGTTTACAGCGCTTTGTATTTATGGTACCCTGCAGGTTCACCGCTCTGCTGATCCGGTAGTAACCACTCAGTTTCAGCATCTCCTGCTGGGCATGGTGATCATCTCCGGGGTATTTGCCACTATTGCGGTTCCCTGGCTGGTAAAGCACCAGGATATTTATATGTAGGGGGGCAGCCAGGCATCCGCCTTCAGATATCAATCTTCAGAAGCTATCAGAAGTTTGAGTTCCGAAGCTTCGTATAAGCTTCGGATTAAGGCTGTAATCTCAAAGGGCTATCCTGGCTCTCCGTCACGGTTAAAAGTGTGCAAAATCCACCTCGTATTTGCCTTTGATCCGCTCCATAGGAGGGTTATAGTATCCGTATTTCAGATGGGGAAACTCTTCCCTGATCAGGTCCATCAGCTGTTTTACGCCCATGAACTCGCCGGTTTCAGTAACCCCGATCTTTCCGAGATACCAGTCGGGGTCAATATTAAAGTTGCGCCACTGGATCATCTTCAGCCCGGTTTCCCGGATCAGCTTCCGCAATGCCTCGTATTCGGCAATACTGTCCGTCATGCCCGGGAAAACAAAATAGTTGATGGAGGGCCAGCCTCCAAAGCTGTTGACTACTTTCAGACTTTCAACAATGTCTTCAAACTGGTAATTATTAGGCCGGTAATAAGGCATATAGACCTCGCTGCGGGCGCTGTTGGTGCTGACACGGATGGAGTTCAGGCCGGCTTCACAAAGACGCTTTACCGCATCGGGCTTTGATCCGTTGGTGTTGATGTTGATGCTGCCTTTTGAAGTATGCTTGCGTATTTCGATGATCGCTTTCTCCAGCGTTTCCCACATCAGGAGGGGTTCGCCCTCACAACCCTGCCCGAAACTGATCAGCGGATAAGGGGCCGTTTCGAGATGGGGAACGGTGAACTCTACAATTTCTTCCACGGTAGGCTTAAACTGCAGCCGGTCCTGGGTAGAAACGATGGTTTCCTCATCCGGCTGCAGGGAAATACATCCCACGCAATTGGCATTGCATGCCGGTGAGGCAGGCACCGGGCACTCCCAGCGGCCGATAAAATAATTTCTTGCAGCCGGGCAATGGTAGGTAAGTGCACAGTTATTGGCAAGATGGTTTACCAGGCGGTTGTGTGGGTAGGCCTTTGTAAGATGCTCTACACCCAGCTTTACCTTATCTGCATCAAAACCGGCACATTCCTGGCGTATGTCCTGTTCAATACGTACCGCAGGAACGTAAAACTGATCATTTTGCCAGGCCACAGCGGTATAACAGAAGAGGGGCAGGGTAGGTGCACCGGGTTTGGTTTCATAGGCCGCAATATAAAAACCCGTGTGGGCCGGAGGTATAAAAGCGGCTACAGCCCAGCCTTTTTCACAAAGCCGCAGCTCGCCGGTAATGACATCAATACCGATCCCTATCCGCTCGGGCAACTCGTAAAGCGAGCCACCGTCGGGCAGCTCGATCCAGTCCTCAACAGGCACTGGCAGGGCGTCCCATCCGCTGCGGCCTACTGCATACAGACTGGTATCCTCAAAAATATTCCCGTTGCCATCGGAGTACAAAAGATAGGGGGATGCTGTTAATGTCATTACTGATTACTTAAATACTAAACGTTAAATTTCAAGATCCGGGATCCAATACAGGATGCCAGCCGGTAACTGATAACTGTCAGCTTTTGGCGATTTGTTCCCTGCAAAATTCGTTAAATGCTGCTTCAGAAACAATTTCATCTGCATCTTTTACGAAATGCTGGTAAATTTTATTGTTCTTTAGGTCAATGGTCAGGATATCATCTTTTAATACCAGGTTGCTGACTTCATTCCACGATATTTTTTTTACGGGGAAAGACGGATAGCGGATCTCCACCGGGGAAACCTGGATCACTAATTGCCGCCTGGACACCAGGTACAGGAACCAAAGCACCACATTAATGGCAAAGCCCCACCCAAGTGCGTACTGATACCAGCGGAACCCAAGTATGAGGATGATGATACCCAGGGATTGCAGCGTGTTTTTCTTTTTTAAAAGATAAACATCCCAGAGGATGAAGAGTACAAAAAGAAGGGTGCACACCAGGATGCTGATCTTGAGGTTGGGGCTGTTACGCTGGTAATCCAGCAACAGTTGCCCAAGCAGGTTCAGGAAAATAATGCCATAGGCAAACACCTGGTAAATGAGTGTGCGTGCATTGGGGATTACAAACCGGTAACCCTGATCCGCTTCCGGGGATGCAGCAACCGGGGCACTATTTTGTTTCGGATACGCCAATGATGAATGATTATTGATTGCTTCCCGCAAGAATGTTGCATAGCTTGTAAAGCGCCCTTGCGCCTACGTTGGCATTCCAGTCGGTTTCGCCGGTACCTACTTCTACCAGGTCAAACCCGATCAGCTGGCGGCCGCTTTCCACTATTTTTTTGAACAGGAAGAACATCCGGTCCAGCTCAAACCCGCCCGGTACAGGCGTGCCGGTATCGGGGCAGAGTTTGGGATCCAGCCCGTCGATATCGAAACTGATATGGACTTTCTGGGGAAGTTTGCTGATGATCTCATCGGCAATATTCTTAAAGGTATCGCCTTCAAACTGGCGCTCTTTGATCTCCTGGTCAAAATAGGTAACAACCCGGTAATTACTGTTTTTGATGAACTCCCATTCGTCTTGTCCCAGGTCCCGTACACCAACCTGTATAATATTTTTAAGCTCGGGGATCTCGTTTAGTGCATTGTACATAATGCTGGCATGGGAATACACAAATCCCTCGTAGGCCTTACGCAGGTCGCAGTGCGCATCCACCTGCAGGATCCCGAATTCGCCGTGTTTTTCGGCAAGGGCTTTAAACAGCCCCAATGGAGTGCTGTGGTCCCCGCCGAGCAATCCAACCAGCTTATTGTCGTCCAGCAGCGCTTTGGCCTGCTCGTACACCCAGTTGTTCAGGTACGTGCCGCCTTCATTCACTTCTTTGATCGTGCGGCACATGAACTGGTTTTTACCCAGCTCCTCGCCCTTGGATATATAATCGATGTATAGTTCTGCCTCTTTGCGCAGGAAATCGCTTTTCAGCAACACGCTCCGGTCCGTTGGCTTCAGGTAATACCCCCGTTTCCAGGCGTCCGGAAAATCAGGGTCATAAAGATCTACCTGCATACTGGCTTTCAGGATGCTTTCCGGGGCCCTTGCGGTTCCGGCGCCATAGCTTACCGTTACTTCCCAGGGAACATTGATGATGATCAGGTCAGCATTTTCTTCAGTACTGGGCAACCCAAAGATGTTGTTATTAGGGTTGGCTACACAGTTCTGATCAAAATTTGTTAGGTCCAACATTATTGTCTCCTTTTTTTGGAAGGCGCAAAGTTATATGGTTTTTATCGCAACAGGCAACAATTAACGTTTGTTTTGTGTCGGGAATTGAGTATTGAGATTCGGGAAATGAGACTTTTCATACATACGTCATTTTTTAACACTCCTATCTGAAATCTCCTATCTCGTTTCTGACAATTACTTCAGCTTGTCTTTGAACACTTTACGGAATTTGTCCACTTTAGGGCGGATCACCATCGTGCAGTAGGGATTTTTGTCTTCATTATTGTTAAAATAAGACTGGTGATAATCTTCGGCAGGATAAAATACGGAGAACGGCTTTATTTCCGTAACGATCGGGTTGTCAAATGCCCCGCTTTTATCCAGTTCCTGCTTGTAATACGCTGCTTTTTCTTTCTGGGCCTCATTATGATAATAGACCCCGCTGCGGTACTGGGTGCCCACATCGCCCCCCTGCCGGTTGAGGGTGGTGGGATCATGTGTTTTCCAGAAAATTTCCAGCAGCTCATCAAAAGAAATGACGGAGGGATCATAAACGATCTGTAATGCTTCCGCATGACCGGTGTTGCCGGTGCATACTTCCTTATAGGTAGGATTCTTTGTATGCCCGTCTGTATAGCCGCTGGTAACGGAGGAAACGCCTTTTACGTCCTGGAAAATAGCTTCAGTACACCAGAAACACCCGTTGGCAAAGGTAGCTGTATCTGTTTGTTGACTCATTGTAGAAGATTTTGCTGCCGGCCCTGCAAAAACCACGGGCTCCTTTTTTTTCTGCGCACAGGCTGTTGCCGCCAGTGCGGTCAATAATAATATAGGTATAACTGTTTTCAATTCAACGGATCTGTTACAGACTGTAAATTACAAATTCGGTTTGTAAAGATACAATTTAATAACACGGAAAGGGGCGGGAAGGTTTAAGCTTTCAGCCATTAGCCATCCGTTCGGCGCAGCCAGCCTGCTGCAACCGGCTTTTGATGCCCGGGTTCCGGGATTTGATCCTTGATTTTGGTTCCCGGAGCCTTTGGAATTTAGTATTTAGCAATTAGCAATTCCTCTTCTTATCTTTGCAGGCTTGAAATTTAGGTGCATTTATGAAATTATACCCGGAATCGGCATATATACAACTGGAGTTTGACAAGATCAAGAACCTGCTGGTAAAGTACTGTGAAACAGACTATGCGCAGCGCAAAGCGGAGGAGTTGCGCATCCACACCCATAAACGGTTTATTGATGAAGAACTGAAACAATCGCACGAGTTTAAGCAATTGTTGCAGAACGCTGTTTATTTTCCTAACGACTATATCCTGAATCTTGCGAAGGAATTAAAATTATTGTCTATCCCAGGTGCGCTGCTTACCGGGGAGCAGCTGCTGCAGATCCGCAAACTGGCCGAAAGCATTGAAAAGATCTTCCGTTGGTTTGACGCGGAGCGGAAGCTGGCTTATGAAAGCCTGTACAACGTGGTAAAACATACTTATTATGAAAAGGCCATCATCGGCCTGATTGATGAAGTGGTGGATGAGATCGGGCAGGTAAAGGACAGCGCATCTCCTGCACTGAAGGATATCCGGCTGAGCCTGTACCGTAAGCGTACCGAACTGCGGCGCATCTTTGATAAGATTGTTGCAAAGCTCAATAAACAGGGCTACCTGGCGGAGATTGAGGAAAGCTTTATGAACGGCCGCCGGGTGATAGCGGTATTTGCGGAACAGAAGCGCGCTGTAAGGGGCATCCTGCATGGCGAAAGTGACAGCCGGAAAACGGCATTTATTGAGCCGGAAGAAACGATGCACCTCAACAATGAAGTGGCCGACCTGGAACATGAAGAAAGAAAGGAAGTGGACCGTATCCTGCGGCAGCTTACTGCAACCTTATCCGGCTATGCAGCCCTGCTCAATACCTGGCATACGGTGATCGGCGAATATGATTTTATACGCGCCAAAGCGAAATTTGCCGGGGATATCAACGGTGAATTCCCGGTGGTTGCGGATAAGGCCCAGGTGCATCTGGTGAATGCCTATCATCCGCTGCTGTACCTGTATAACAAGCGTTCCGGCAAGCCAACCTACCCCGTATCCATTACACTGGATGAAAGCCGGCGGATACTGGTGGTAAGCGGACCCAACGCGGGGGGAAAGACCGTTACCATGAAAACCGTGGGGCTCCTGCAAATGATGGTGCAAAGCGGACTGCTGGTGCCGGTACACCCCAATAGTGAGTTTGGCGTATTTAAACAGCTGATGATCCACATAGGCGATACCCAAAGCCTGGAGTTTGAACTTAGTACCTACAGCAGCCACCTGATCCATATGAAATATTTAATGGAACAGGCCAATGGAAAAACGCTGTTCTTTATTGATGAGCTGGGCAGTGGCAGCGATCCGAACCTGGGTGGCGCTTTTGCAGAAGTGATCCTGCTGGAATTGCTGAAAAAACATTCCTATGGCATCGTAACCACCCACTATCTGAACCTGAAAGTAATGGCGGGTAAAACGCATGGTATTGTGAACGGCGCCATGGCCTTTGATGAAAAGAACCTGCTGCCGCTGTTCCAGCTGGTGGTGGGGCGTCCCGGGAGTTCCTATACCTTTTCTATCGCAGAAAGGATCGGGCTGGACAAAAGGCTGATCAACCAGGCGCGCCAGATGGTGGATGATGACCAGTACCGGCTGGATAAACTGCTGAATAAAACAGAACAGAACCTGCGCGATCTTACAAAGAAGGATCAGGAACTGGAACGGCTGATCAAAGAGAACGAACGGCTGAAAAAGGAAATGGAGCGGGTGATGGATAAGGAAAAGCACCGGCAGCAGATGAATGTACTCCGCGAACAGAATAAAATATCCGAAGACCGGATCAGCTATCTTAAGGATATGGAGCGCAAACTCAAGCAGATCACCATCGAATGGAAAAAAGAAGAAGACAAACAGAAGCTCATTAAGCAGATCAACAATCTCCTGTTCAACAAGAATGAGAAGAAAGCTGTGGGAAAGATCCAGAAAAAGATCGAATCAAAGTACCAGGAAGTGGGCGGGGATATAAAAGTGGGTGATAAGGTAAAAATGAAGCGGAATCACCAGGTGGGTGAGGTGCTGGAGATCAAGAGTAAGCGTGCCGTGGTGAAGATCGGCCTGCTGCCTATGCAGGTAGAGCTGGCAGACCTGGTAGTAGTGAAGGAAAAGGAAGCCGTGAAGCTATAGGGAACGGCGCTCCGGAGAGGGCGCCGGCTTTAGCTTTCAGTGGTTGGCTTTTAGCTTCGGCTGATAGCCAATGGCCGACTGCACACGATGTTTTAAACAATCATTAATGTCTGATCTTCTTATAAACCGCTTAAATGCTGTGCATCCATTGTCTGATGAATTAACGGTTCATCTGAGGGATAACCTGGTAACCCGGGAACTATTAAAAAAGGACTATCTGCTAAAACGGGGGCAGGTCTGTGAATATATTTACTTTGTTGAACGCGGATTGCTCCGTTGCTTTTACGAAAAGAACGATGAACAAATCACCTCCTGGTTTATGAAGGAGGAGGATGTTATTATAGCTGTGAACAGCTTTTTTAACCAAAGCCCCAGTGAAGAAAATATTGTTGCACTGGAGCATACGCTTCTCCACGGGATTCATTTTGAGCAATTGCAGGAGATCTATAGCCGGTTTATAGAATTTAATATTGTGGGCAGGATATTGACTACCCGGTATTATATTTTAAGCGAGGAACGCTTGTACTTTATGAGAAGGGAAAGGGCAAGGGACCGGTACCTGTACCTGCTGGGAACGCAGCCGGATCTCTTGCAAAGGGTGCCATTAAAATATATCGCATCTTATCTCGGGATTAATTTGGAAACCCTGAGCCGCATCCGGTCGGATATCAAAAACAGCTGAGCGCTTCCTGTTGATGACTCGCCTTACAAATGAAGCAGAAAATTTGATATTTATCAAATATTTATAATAGCAGCCCTTCCTATTTTTGACTGCATTCTCATTAACAACCCTGCTATGGTAAAGGAGTTATTCATTTATTTTATCGTAAACCTGCTTGTTGCCGCCTGCTATGCTTATCTGAGTCATAAGATCGGTGGGCCGGCTTATGACCCCATCGGTACGGGGTTGCGGTTCTGGTTTTTTGCATTGATTCATTTTTTTGCAATATTCGTTATCGCATTCACAGGCGTTGTGAAAGGGAAGAGGAGCCGGTTCCTGGTGAGCAATCTCTTTTTCTTCGTACTGATAGTGGCTATACTGGTACATTATGAAGGACCATTGAACGATTTTTTTTTAGATGATCCGGGGACTGGTTATGCAGGATCTATGCTATATGATTGCGCTGTTTACGGCGCCGGCGTGCTGGAAGGGGCTGTTGTTTAATAAGGACGGCCGGATATGCAATAGTTTTAATAAACAGTGGGATGCAGATCGCACTTTTAGAGGGATCTTGTTAAACCCCTGATGTTGTATGCCCGGTCGTAAAAATGAATAAACGCAAGATACTTCCCTGTATCCTGACCCATTTATGGATCAGCAGTGGGTACAGCGTCGTGATCTACTGGAAGTTTATGCATCAGCATGCTTCAGCAAATATCGTTGTAATTGGCTACCAGCAGGTAGCTGCGTTTCTCATTCATTTGATCGGGATTCTGATACTGGTATCCGTACAAAAAGAAGAGGAAATATTGAGGCGCTTGAGCCTTAACCTGGTTGGATTGCTAATTGCCTGTTTTTTTCAGTTCTTTATTGTGGGGTATTTTATAGACCCGCTCATTGATTAAATGCAGCTGAACTAAAGCATCCAGCGGTATGTATCCCCTAACAGGAGAGCGGCATAGGATAACCCGGCGGAAAATGTGGGTACAACCTGCCAGGTTTGGGATTGACTTTTCTTTATGGTACCGGCTTTTTTCAATTGACCCGTGATCTGCTTCGCCTCCGGGGGAGCGAACAATAGTTCCGGGTATTCACCGGCAGCAGGATCATGGTGCTTCCCGGGGGCTTTGAGCCGGGCACTTTTTTTCATGCCGTTTTTTATAAAGATTAAAACTGGTAGGAAAGAATCCCAGGATCCTGTACCAGCCGGGAAACCAGCAGGTCATGATTTTTAAGGGTGCCCGTTACCTGCCAGGTGCGTGAAAAACCTTCCGGGCTTTTTTGCTCATTTATCAGCAGGGATTTTAAATGGTATTCATGAAACAGGGTCATGCAGCGCTCGAACTCGGTGATGGTTGCCGTTGTGATCTTATATTCCCGGATCTTGTGGTGACTATCGATCAACTTTTGAAGTGGCATCAGGGATTTCAGGATAATGATGACTACCCCAGTACCCAGCAGGGCAAGATAGATATGGCCGGCGCCGGCGCTCATACCCAGAGAAGCTGTGGCCCAGATGGTAGTGGCTGTGGTAATTCCCTCTATTTTAGTACTGTCTTTGAATATAACACCTGCGCCCAGGAAGCCGATGCCGGTAATGATATTGGCCGCAAGCCGGTCAGGATTGCTGACCCCGATCCGGATCGATAAGATCGTAAAAATGCAGGAACCGAAGGATACAAGGATAAAGGTTCTTAACCCTGCGGATTTATTTTTGTATTCCCGTTCTGCCCCGATGATCGTTCCGATCAATATGGAAACGCAGATCATCACAAGCTGGGTGGCGATGGTTTGCAGATCAAACCCGCTTATTACATTCTCAATCATATATTGAAATTACAAATTTTATAATTTCAGGGAGCAGCAAAATGACCGTTCTTCCTTTAGCGCTCGCCGGTGCTACGGGCCTTTTGGATGATTATTGGCAATTTATTTCAACAGCTATGCATATTGCCGTTCAATAGACCCGGGAACAGGTTCAGGGAAACATTGCGTTTATGGGGATCCGGCCATTTGGAATGCACCCGCTCCCGAACATTCTGTATCCCGGGGTAACCGGAGCGAAAATTTATTTATTTAATTGCTCAATACAAATCGTTAACAGTGTGGTGACAATTTCAGCGAACTCCGGTTGAACGTTGAGTTTCCATGTATAAGGCAAAGGCGGCGTTTCGCTGGCAGTTTCATTCCAGAGGTCTTCGCCCGCACACGCAACTTTCAATAAATGCCCCCTGAGCTCAACCGATTTTACCTGCTCATACCGGCGCTGTGCAATCAAAGGCTCCTTTATTTGTACATAAACTCCGTATTTATTCCTGCTGATGATGAGCCATTTTTTATTTTCAATGTTGGTGTCATCGTAAGAAATATCTTCAATTTGAAATTTGAAAAATTGCTTATCTGTTTCGATCTTAATTGAATCGGAAAAAGCTGTTTTTATTTTGGGCGCTCCTGCATTATACGCCTCAATAAATTGTGCAACTGCCAAACCTGCTTTATGTTTGGTTAGGTCTATCTGGTATCTGGAAAGAGATGTATTGACGGCAACATCCAAGATCAGTGTTTTTTGATCTACGATCTGAAAGTTGGAAAAAGGAACCAGCGTTGCATCGGTAAGGGGTGTGGTGTTTAATTGAAATGAATCTCCCAGGGTGCGAAAATTCTCTCCAACGATCATATCGATCCTTGTCCAGGCAGTGTCTGGATCAAGTGTGAATTGGATAAAGCTGGCTTTTGATTGAATGATATTCATGATTTATTGTTGATGTTGTTCTCGTGCATCAGAAAACTCATTGGATCGTGCACCCTATTTCCTCGTTCCTGCATATTTATCCACTATGGCTTTTATAGCTGCCTTTGCAGCGACAAAACCTGCCCTTTGAGTGGTAATGGGGTTCCTCTTTTCCGGAGATTGTTCCACTATTTGCTTCGCCGCGAACGGGTGGGTCAAAGATGGGCTTTGTATTCCGCTACGGCACCATTATGCGAAACTCCCCAATGAAAGCCGTTGCCTTAGTAGAACCCTATACCAGAAAGGTAATGGGTTTGTTACCTGCAGGATCGTTAAGATCCCGGATCATATTAAAAAGCAACACCGTATTATTGACTTTGTCCGTGGTTAATAATAAATTGAAATAGTGAAAGACCTGGATTCCATAGCTGAGTCCGGGCGTGCAAACAGCATAGGCAAATTGGTTGTTATTTTTTATTTTGAACCAATCCCATCCGAAAGCGCTCCGGATTAATGTTCCATATGCTGCTCCTGTTTTAAAGCAGCGATCATTGAGTTCATCAGCAGATAGCGCAGCATGCTTCAACAGGTCTACGCTCCTATAAACAGCGGATAATATAGCTTCCTTGCCGGCTGCGCTGTTTTCCTCTAAAAAGGCTTTGTTCAGCGCTGTGATTTCGGCTTGTTCTTCCGATGATATGATTTCAATATCCATTGCCGGGTGTGAATTTGTATTTAGCAGATTTAAGCAAATCGGTTGTTGTAAGGGCGCATATCCATAAGGTTGATACATTCAATGGTGTTGAAACTTTCGCGTATTTTTGCACAGCACTGTTCGTTACAAACCAGGTCGTTGACGGCGAGGTCTTTCAGTTTGAAAATGTCAAACCGGATATTTTCTTGCTTTAACGAGAGTTGTTCATAGCTTTTAATGTTCCCAAAATAATCGCCAGACTTTCTTACCGCTTCAACAGTAAGCCCCCTTATTTTTATCATATCTTCGTTTAAAATAAATGAGGAATGCGCGTAGTCAATAATGTCCTGGACGGCACTGCGCATGTCAATGAAAAAAAAGCGTTCCCCTTTGGCAATGTCTTCTCCCTTTGTGTTTATTACAGCAAGTTTGACGGACTTATAGTGGGGGCAATTGGCACTGTCCAATAGGGATTTGAATTTTTCGCTAATGATGTAGCCATCCCAAAAGCTGGAATAATCAATGTTAAAGGTTGTCTCTCCCTTCAGGATATAAAACAGTTCAGAAGGATAAATGCGGTCGGGGTCCCTGGGTTTTGTCCAGGAATATTTCATCGGTGGAAAGGGGGTGTTTGCGTCATACTGTTCGGCCAGAACTCCATTTGAGGCTGATGATGTGGGCAGGTTGTAATTGTTGGTTACAATATAATAACTCATTTTTTGTTTTGTTTAGTGAAGTTTCTTTTTGCCATCTATTATTTTATGTTGGGCATTGCCTTCCCAAAGCTTGTTTTTAAATTCATTCTGCAATTTCCAAATCTGTTTTTTTGCTGCGGATGCATCAATGATTCCGGCATCATATGCTCCTCTTATATTCGTCACCCGATCGGCAATTTCATCATTATATTTTGGATGCGAGCCTCTGTGAACAATTTGCGGTCCTTCAGGATTCACCATCGCAGCTTTGTCCGGAAGCAAAATGCCGTTTGTGGCCTGGTCCATTTTTCCTTTAAAACCGATATCGTCAAAGAAATCCTGATTAGCTTTCCAAACCTGCTCAGGAATAATATGGTGGGCCTGCATTTGGTCCCCGACGACCCCACCCAGGTTTTTATTCAACGTAGTGCTGTTCAGTCCAAGAGAGTCGTATTGTGATGTTACATTTTTTACGTATCCAAATATTCTCAATCCACCCCACAACCCGATAGGGTCCTGGCTGATGTACCCGCCGCTTTCATGATCATAATACCGGAACCGGTTATAGGCCAGTCCTGTTTCTTCATCCATATACTGCCCCTGGTAAAGCTGGGGCACCAGGCCTTTTTCACCGCTTTCTTTTCTTACTGCGCCATAAATATCCAGTTCCCGCTCCCAAACTTTTTCGCCGGCGCTGTTGTATGCATGGGTGGGAGTGCCCAGGTAGTCGGTTACAATACTGTATTGTTCATGATCAATGAGCTTGCTGCAAGGTACAAAACTATTTTCTTCAAATATCCAGGTAACTAAATTTTCAACAGGCTCTTTTTCTTCTTTGATGCCATCACTATCTATGGTTTTCTTTGGCGGGAACCGGCCGGTGTATTGCCACTCGTGCAGGGGTACATTACCATCCCATATCCACCGGGTAACCATGCCGCTGTTCTCCTCGAAAAAGCGGGCGTTCTTATCCAGCAAAATTTTGGCAGTTCTCCGGCCCAGGGGATCATAATAAAATTCAATTTCCCTGCCGCCGGGGTTCACTACTTTCTGCAACATGCCGTTGCCGGCCCATTCATAATCCCAGCCGGTAGCGCTGCGCTGTAAAATAATACCTTTTGCTTTAGCGGCTTCCGCTTTATTTACTGCGCTTGTGTTTTCGTTGTGCTTAAATTCTTTAAATGCCAGGTTGCCTTCGCCGTCATAATAGTAGCAATACTTTTCGTCTTCCTGTAAACGCCCTCCTTTGCTGTATTTTCGGTCGCTCTTATCCCTGGTTTTAAACAGGTTGCCGATTTTGTCCGGTATGCGGTAAACGGTTTCAGCGGCGCCGCCCTTCTGTTCGTAGCTGGCACTGATCAGATTGTCAAAGGCATCATAATCAAAAAGGGTATTGATTCTGCTAAGTTCATTTACCAGGCGGTTGAGCTTGTTGCCCATGCCCCAGTCGTACCGGGTGCGGCTTTGTTCCACGTTGTGCGCGCCGATGCTCCGGCGGGTGATCCGGCCCAGCCGGTCGCGCTCGGTCTTTATTTCCACATTTCCGCTGAGCTGGCGGTGCAGCTCCAGGCCCGTATCATCACGCAGAAACAGGGCTTGCCAGGTACCGGGCCCGGCCGGTTCATTTTGGGCTCCGGAAGGATTGTCGTCGTTTTGTCCACTCTCCAGTTGCTTAAAGAAGTCGATCACTTTTGTTTCCCAGGCAGCGGGCAGGGATGTGGGCTTTACCGCTCCGGACAGGCGCCGGCCGCTGAGCCCGCTTAACCGTCCCCATTCATCATACTGCATTTGAATGTCGGCACCCAGGCTGCTGGCGGTTTGTACGCAATTGCCCTCTGCATCATACACCTTATTTACCGCGTAGCCATCCTGTAGCTCCTTTATCACACGGCCGGTACCATCGCGCTGCAACACAATGTGGCTGGTTTCGTTTATAGCCTCAATGAGCAGGTTATCGGCATCGTACTTATAAGCGGCCATGCTGCCATCGCTGTGCTCTTCTTTTATAATATTGCCAACACCATCGTAGGTGTAGCCGGTCCACTTCTCATCCGGGCGCAGTACTTTTGTTACCCGGCTGTTTCCATCACGCTGGTAGCGGTGGTTGAGGCCGTCAAAACCCCATTCGCTCACCACATCGCCCAGCGCATCCAGTCCAAATTTGTACATCTCACCGCCCTCGTTCACAATGCTGCGTAACTGCAGTTCGGTATCGTAATTGAACCGCACGGTACGTTTGTTCTGTTTGCGCATGCGCAGTACTCCCAGCGGCCCGTATTCAAATTGCACAAGGCGGATAAGATCTTTTGCTTCGGTGAGGTTGCCCGCAGTATCATACCGGAAATGGTGCGCATTGCCATCAGGCCCTTTCAGCTCTGTAAGCTGCCCTGCATCATTATAACTGTAATACGTAGTATTGCCGCGCAGGTCCCTGTAGTAGATGGTGTTGCCCAACGCATCATATTCCCAAACCTCCTTTAGCCCGTTAGGGTAAAGGAGGCCGGTGAGATTATGATGTGCATCATACGCCAGCTTCATAACTCTTTGCTTATGATCGGTGATGCGCACCAGGTGCGTTCCTTCATATTCATAGTCCACACGGTTACCGTTGACCCCGGTGCCGGATACTACCCGGTTTTGGGCATCGTATTCCCGGCTGAAGCTCCTGTTGGCGGGGCTGCCGGCATAAACGAGGTTCTGCCGGTCGTCATACATATACGTAGTGGATTCGTCATTCTCATTGGTCAGCCGGGTTAGTTTTCCATACGGATTATACTGGTAGCGGGTGCTTCCGCCTTCGGGGTTTACCACTATTTCCAGGTCCTGCAGCGCATTGTAAGACTGGTAGGTTATACCGCCATTGGCATCGATGATTTTATAAATGAGCTTTTTACTGTCGTAATAGTATTCCGTGGTATGTCCCAGGCTGTTGCGTGCGGTGGTAACGCCGCTTCCATCCGGTTCCTGCTGGTAAGTAGCCCAGTATTCCAGCAGGCCTCCGTCGCCCCAGGTATGGATACAGCGGGCATCATCGCCCCGCCCTTCATACTCCCAGTAAAAACAATGATTGCTTTGATTGGTAAGTTTTTTGAGGAGGCGCCCTTCATATTCAAAACTTTTTACAGCACCGGTTATCTCTTCCGTGCCTGTCATATTTCCGGCCGCATCGTACCGGTATTGTATAAAATTAAGTTCTTTGCCCCCGGCGACCATGTACACCCGCAACACCCGGCCCCCTGCGTCGTTGGCTACACGGATCTGCCTTCCACAACTATCAGTAATTTCCTTCAGGCCACCCCGGGTGTCATAATGAAAACGGATCATAAAGCCCTGAGGGTTGATAATGGAGGACAACATCGAAAAACCCTGCCGGTTCGCGGGGCTGTTAAAGCGGTACACCAGCTTGTTTTCATCGGTTACAAAATAACCTTCCCCGTCCTTTTCAAAAAACAGGTGCTCGATCCGGTGATAGAAAAGTTCACCCGTATGGAGATAGGGCATCGCGGCCTCGCGCCCATCCCGCAGGCGAAGGGTAAACCCGTTGCCCACATCCCGGAGGCCCATATTGTAGCTGTGGTGCCAGTTGAAGCCCAGGGAAGTTTCTTCCTCGGCATCGCTGTAATAGGTCCTTTCCCAAACCAGTGGCAGCGGGCCGGGGAGCTCAAAGTCTGCATTGGTGTGAATGACCCTGCCGGTTGCGGCATCTACCGGCTCGCCAAAGTTTTTACATTTTATGGGTTGCAGCGCTTTTGCAAGCTTGGGGTTGGTCTCTGCTATTTCATCGATCTTTTTCTGGAATTTAGCCCCCAGGTCGTCCAGCTTTTTAAATTTTACTTTTTTCAGTAATCCTTTTAAACCCAGTTTGATCATCAGCTGAAACAGGTCGATGGTAGGAGGGCCGCCTACCAGCACCGGTTTGCCGCTGCTGATGATGGCTAACAAAAGGGAGGTTGGCAGCATCAGGTCCAGCACGGGGCGGGGTGTTTTGTTGATCCGGGGCAGGCTGGGGAAGCCTACCAGGTTACAGGAAAGGGCGGGGTGGAACTGCGTGGAGAAAGGGCCGCCATCCGCCAGCACCGTACTGCTGCCCATCCACATTTCGGAGGAGGACGTAGGTACAGCCATGGGAAGCAGGTGCAGGAACATTGCGGGGAGGTGCATGACGGGGGTGCCTGCATTATTGATCCACTGCCCGTGCACTTTTACCGAAGGCTTAAGGGCATTGACGATTGCAGTGGCCACGCTGAGCACGGTTACGGGTGCGTCTTCGCCTTCCGGGGGCTCAGGTGGGACAGGCAGCGCCGAGGCGATGGCATTCATGATGGCTCCGAGGATATCAAAGATCAATCCGACGTGCGGTACGGGAAAGACCGGGCAGGGCGGCGCAATGGTTTGTTCAAAGTCGATGCCGATGGCCAGGTCAAAGTATTTTCCAACAGGCATTCCCGGCATGGAGGGCAGAATACCGGCCAGGCCGGCCTGCAGATGGTCCAGCCCGTTTTTTGCTTCTCCGAATAATTCTCCAAAACTTTTATTAGAAACAGCCATTTGTTAAGGGTTTAGCTTCATCCATTAAAAAGATACAGGGGGCATAAAACGGCTCCTCGGTTTTGTAGTGCTTTTTTCAAGTTCTGAACTGCTGATCAGCTCTTTCCAGTCTTCACCAACCCAATCCTGCAGCTGGTCTTCAAGGATCTTTAACTCGTCTTGTGGCTTGATTTTTTCACCGATGAAGTGCGCAAGATAGGCCGCATGCAAAAAGGTTGACTGGCGCATCATCTCCCGGCTTAAATAGCTGCCCGCCACAAGGGCCAGCAGTGATTGCTCGAAAGCGGGTTGCATTCTTCCCCTTAGATAGTAGAGATGGCCGCTGATGCGATGCCCTTCCATGGTAAAGAAGATATCCCCGTGGGAAAGGGCCTTTTCAGCCAAAGCATCATATACGGCAATTGCTTTTTCCCATTTCCGTTTAGCAGACAGCAACGCGCCTTTTAACATCATGCAGGCTTTCCAGCAATGGAATCCCGCTGCATCACCGTCATTCATCAGAGCTTCAGCCTTTATAATCGCTTCCTCTGCATATTGTTCGCTGGGTTCATGGTCTTTGATGTTGTAGTGCGCCTGGGAAGCTACCAGCAGGGATGAAACGAGGGTGGAGGGGTTTTGGGTTTCTTTTGCCAGGCCAATCATTTTGCGGGATTCCCGGAGGGTAAGGTCTTTGTTGTTCTTTAAAATGCTGTCCATTACCACCCGGATCTGTTTGGTAAGCCGGCTTTCGGGGCTTACGGCATCCGTTCTTCCGCCCCCCTTATCCATTTCATTGTTAATGGCCGCCAGCATATTCAGTTGCGGGGTTAACTCCACTACTTTTTCATAATTGCTTACAAAGATCTTCCTGTTTGCTGCGTAATCAATAGTGATGAGCCGGATCTGTGAAGGCAGCTCTTTCTTCAGGGTCCTGTTTAACCAATCGCCAAGTAAGAACCGGTTGGCTTTTGCCGGCGGAAAATACAGGCAGAAATGGGTTGCTTCATAACCCTCCAGGTTGTGCTTCAGCCGCAGCATTTCGCGGATCAATCCTGTAAAGCCGGAGTTTACATGGAATTGCGGTTCAAAATCGGGGCTTAATATCCCGTCGTTCTTAAGGGCGCCTATTACATCCTGTTTGGAGGGCTGGGGTGTTTTTTCAAACCAGGAGCGGTACTCCTGCCACAGTTCTTCTTCAAATAATACCGGGTTCCCTTTATAGGTTGTTTCAAAGCGAAAAAAAATATCGTCAAAAACACCGATGGCCAGGCTTTCTGTTTCGATGAATTTATCGATGATGTCGATATCCTGGTATCCGGCAACCCATACTGCCAGCGACCAGTGTTTCAGTTTTTCTATGCGCGCCCATTCTTCTCTTACCTTATAAAATTCATGGGCTATAGAGGGGGTATTGTTCATGCTGTTACAACTATTTAGGAGTTCATCTTAATCAGCGCCCCGCTTACGCTTACGTCGCCCGCGCTTCCCATATTGATTTTACCACCGTTGATGATGGTTTCGGCGGCGCCGCCCGCCTTCAGTTTCTGACCCGCGATGGTTACTTCTGTAAGTCCGCTTACGTTGACGGTTTGCATGGAAGAAAGCCCGGCTTCTTTCATACCGCCTGCCGCAAATTTTTCCTGCGCGCCGATGGTGATGTTTTTTTGAGCCCCGGTCATAACATCATTGGTGGCAAATGTATTGATGTCTTTTCCCCTTATTGTTACGGTACCGTCTTTTTTGAGCTCAATGCTGGCGGCGCCGCAACTTAGCTTTATACTTTCCTGGCTGCTGGTAATGATATTGCCGGCGCCATCCATCATGGTGCTGTTGCCCCCCTGGTCAGATACAAGCGCGCTGCCGTCTTTGTCATTGAAGACCATTTTGCTGCCGCTGCGGCTCTGGAAAGTTTTTACATCATTACCGGCATTGCCAAAACTGTTTTTGGCCTGCCCGTGGTAAACTGCGCCGATCACGTAGGGTTTGGTGGCGCTGTCTCCTTCAAAGCCAACGATCACTTCCTCGCCAACCTCGGGGATCAGGAACATCCCTTTGCCACCACCGGCATGGGGCGTGGTAACGCGGATCCACGGGCTTTTCTCCGCGCCATTCATCCAGTGGAATTTTACACGGATACGACCGAGACCGTTAAAATCATTGTTGTCTGTAACGATAGCGCTCTGTGTTTCGCAATTGGGTTCGGGGGGGCTTGCAACGGGGGGCACTTTAATGCTTGCGGGTACTGCTTCGAACTGGTTTTCATAATTGCCCCGGGCATCTACCTGGTGATGCACCGCAATAACGAGGTAATCGCCATAACCTTCTGTTTGGCTGCTGAATACGTTGTTGCCCTTTACCTCTACTTTGCCGCCGAGGGCTACCCCCGGATGACCACTTTGCCCGTTAAAGCGCACCATACGGCTGCTTTCCATAGCACTCCGCATATTCAGTACATCGTCCTGCTGTTTTTTGTTGGTCAGGAACTGGTTGTTCCAGAGCTTGGGCTGGGTACTGTATATAGCCTGGCCGGCTTTATACACCTGGGTTCCCCAGGGATTCAGCCCGGCCTTTTGTTCAATATCCACCGGCTCGCTGGTATAGGTCTGGCTGTTCATATAGTCCCAGGCCATCATCTGCATCTGTGTGGGCCTGGCCTGGAGGGCCACGTTAAAGCTGCTCAGGTGACTTCCATAAACGAGGCTGGCTTTTGTATTGTCTGCGGGCTGACCAACCTGGAGGCTCCTGCCATCCCAGAACAGCCATTCCCCATAGGTGCCGGTCAGCCGCTGCAGGAACTGCCAGGCCGTTTCCTTATACTGGACCGTGTAGGCCAGTGTTTCTCCATATAGCGGGTGTATCCTGGGCTCCAGCAGGTTCTGGGGAAAGAATTTCAACACGTCCTGGGCAATGTTTTTGATGGCTTTTTTTTCCCAGCTCTTACAGTGCGGGCCACCGTCCAGGATAATGGTCGGACTGTAACCGGTAATCACCACATCGCCATGATGCCCGGCAAAGCGTGCCGTTTCCACTCCGGTCACAATGCCGTTAAACATAAGGTCGCTTTTGGTGCCAACGCCGGTAATGCGTGCGCCAAAAGTAGCGCCGATCATATCCTTGGATGCAGAAAAGATCCCGGCCTTACCATCAATGGTTTGGGCGGGGCAAACAAGGGTAAAATGGTGGTGTTCGAAGATCGCCTGGTTTAAAGAAAAAGTGGTGAATTGGGCAATCGGCTTCCCGTTAATACTGAAAACGGGCTGGGTGAGCTGGGCCATAAATAAGTTTTTTGTCGGTTATGGAATCAATACACTAAATCTGTTTAAAAGAACTGAGGGCTTTACCGGTTTGTTTAGAGTGCCACCCGGCGAGGGGCTTCATATCAGATAAAAATGGTATTTCTTAGCTGACAGGAGGGGCTTGTTTGTGGTCACAAAGTTTATACCAATATGGTTCCACGGGCTCAGAGTTTCGGGAGGTTTAAAAATAACTTAACCCGAATTAAGTTAATGTTGGACCATTAAACCTTACGACCGTTCATGTAAATGTTTTACCTGCAACAGGGGGGATGATTACCTTTGACGGACAATTAAAATAAAAATGCAATACAAAACAGTCGTTGCCGCTGTGCTGGCAACAGGAGTGATCGGGTGTGGCGTTGCCCCCGGTAAGCCAGGGGAACAGGCAGCCGAGCGGACCTCTTACCTGGACCGCGCTAATATGGATACCACCGTAAAACCCGGGGATGATTTTTTCCTGTACGTTAATGGTACCTGGGTAAAGAATACACCCATCCCGGGCGATAAGACCCGATGGGGAAGTTTTGACGAGCTGCGGGATAAAACCAACAAATCGGTGCACACGCTGCTGGAAGAAGTGGCAAAGGAGCAGGCTGCTGCTGGAACACCGCAGTTTAATGTAGGCGCTTTTTATAAAAGTGGTATGGATACCGCCGCTATTGACAAGGCTGGTGCTACGGTGCTGCAAAAACAACTGGATGCCATTAAGGCCATTGCTACCCCCGGGCAGTTGCTGGATGTGATCATAGAGAACGGTAAAACGGGACTGGCAACAGTATTGCCCAGTTATATCGGGCCGGATGATAAGAATGTAACTCAAAATATCCTGCAGTTTACACAGGGGGGGCTGGGCTTACCCTCGAAGGATTATTATACAGACAAAGATGCGGGAGCCGAAAAGAACAGGGAGGCCTATAAGGCGTATATAAAAAGGATCCTGAGCCTGGGCGGAACGGACACCGCAACGGCAGGCAGGGACGCGCTGGCGATCTTTGCCCTTGAGGAAAAGCTGGCAGCCGCTTCATTATATCCCAAGGAAATGCGGGACCCGCAAAAAATGTACAACAAATTCAGCCTTGAGGATTTTTCAAAGCAAACGCCGGGTATTTCCTGGAAAGATGTGTTTGCAAAAATGGGCGTTAACGGGCAGGACACCTTGCTGGTAACAGTGCCGCAGTATTATAAAACGCTTTCCGGTTTGCTTACATCGGTACCGGCAGATACCTGGAAGGCGTACCTGACCTACAAGCTGCTTTCCGATATGGCGCCGTACCTGGGAAAGGATTTTGATGCGGCGCATTTTGACTTTTACGATAAGACCCTGAGTGGACAAAAGGAGCAGAAGCCGCGCTGGGAGCGGGTTATGCAGATCATTAATAACGCAGTAGGGGAGCAGCTGGGTAAGCTGTATGTAGACCGGTATTTTAAGCCCGAAGCGAAACAAAAGATGATGGAACTGGTGCAGAACCTCCAGGATGCCTTCAATAACCGCATCAGGAACCTGGACTGGATGAGCGATGCCACCAAGCAAAAAGCGGAGGCAAAACTGGCGTCCTTTATGAAAAAGATCGGTTACCCGGATAAATGGAGAGATTATTCCGGCCTGGAAATTACACCGGATAATTACGCGCAGAATGTACTGAACGCTGCGGCTTTTGAATATAAACGGGAGCTGGCAAAGCTGGGGAAACCCGTGGACCGGTCAGAATGGGGAATGACCCCCAATACGGTCAATGCATATTACAACCCGGCATTTAACGAGATCGTTTTTCCTGCTGCGATTCTGCAATTTCCCTTCTTTGATTTCGGGGCGGATGACGCCGTGAATTACGGGGGGATCGGTGCCGTAATCGGGCATGAAATGACCCATGGCTTTGACGACCAGGGTGCGCAATATGCGGCCGACGGTAATCTGAAAAACTGGTGGACACCGGAGGATGAGAAGAAGTTCAAGGTTAAAACGAAAATGGTGGAAGACCAGTTTAATAAATACACCGTGCTGGATTCAGTGCACGTAAACGGCTCACTGACCCTGGGCGAGAACATTGCGGACCTGGGCGGTATCACCATTGCCTATGATGCATTTAAAAAAACGAAACAGGGACAGGGCAATGAACTGATTGACGGGTTTACTCCCGATCAGCGTTTTTTCCTGAGCTGGGCCCAGATATGGAGGGGCAAGGCAACACCGGAGCGGGCAAAGCAACTGATCAAGATAGACCCCCATTCACCTGCTGAATGGAGAGCGAACGGCCCGTTAACGAATTTTGAACCCTGGTATAAAGCCTTTAATGTGAAGGAGGGCGATAAAATGTATAAGCCGGAAAGCGAACGCGCAAAGATTTGGTGATTTGTTTTTGTTTATTTTGTTACAGCAAGCCGTCCTGATCCGATCAGGATGGCTTTTTTAGGGTTTCAGCGATCGGCTATCAGCCTTCAGTGGTTTATGTAAAAAATGGGAAGCTGGTTTTTTATACTTGATGAGAAGTCTTAGGTTTCAATCCTGAAATCTCAGGTCTGGCAGCTCAGCGATTGTCGTGTATACACCGGAACGTAAGATTGATACGGGCTGTATGCGTTTTCTTAGTGGGCGGAAGACGATGCAGCCAGTGGGTTTGTGTAGTACCTTTCATTACCAGCAGACTTCCATGTTCAAGAAAACAGTCTACCCGCTCACCGCTGTTTTTATGTTTGAATGCGAATTTTCTTTCGGCGCCAAGGCTCAATGAAGCAATGGCGCCATTTTTTTTAAGCTCACGCTCTTCATCGCAATGCCAGGCCATACCCTCTGCACCGGTATGATAAAGATTAAGCAGGCAGGAATTATAGTCCTCACCTGTTTTTTGTTCGCATATTTTTTTTAACTGTAATAGCTCCTTTGTCCAGGGGAGCGCCGTTTTTGTGGTTTTGGAATACGTGTACTCAAAATTATGATCGCCATACCAGGCAACCTTTCTTTTCGTAATGATCCTTTTACCAAAGATAATGGCTTCGTCATTCCGCCACTCGATGGAGGTTAGCAACGTTTCAAAACAGAAGTCTGCGGTGTCCTGTCCCAGGACCCTGCCATAATAATGAACGATGCCGTCGTACGGCAACAGGTTATACATAAAGGAAAGGGTATTTAAGTGTAAAAATCATACTCATTACTTTCGCACGCTGGCATCCGGTATTCAGCATCTGACCGCAGCCGCTTTTGCAATGGCACAAAGGTCCGGTTGTTCTTTAAAATTGCTGTGGATGTATTTGATGCTTGTGACTATCTTATTGAAGCTTATTTTTTCCTGTACCTTCATCCCGCGAATTTATAACACAAAATTGAGGGTTGAGGATGTAAAAGGGAACCCGATTCTTGCGCTATTGACAGGGTACCGCTGCCTGGCGGTTCAGGGGTTGCATCCTGCGCTATTTCACGCAGTGTGAGCAACCAGCAGGATTGCTTTTATCCCGGATATAAATGACCCGGGAACGTCCCCGGCTAACGGTGAAAGGCCCGCTGTTTTTTTGGCGCTGTTTTTAATGGAAAGGAGCACTGTTGGTATCGCCGTTTTTCCACAAATTCCGTGTTCTCAACCGTGTTTTCGATAAATGTTACGGTTGCGTACTAAAGCCGGTTCCTTGCACCTTTTTCAATGACAGACCTGATAACTGAAATGGCTTTGTCTAACGATCGCCGCAGGATTGCGGTGTCGGTGATCTTCTGTGAATAGACCATGGCTGAAAAGAATAAAAGTATAATGATCCTGTTATTTTCATGTTGTGAATGATTCGCAGGTAAGAAACAACGGGAACTATTGACCCATGTCTGCCGGTAAGGTACCGTTTTTGATCAGGGGAAATAGTGGGGCGCACCATGTTTTCAACAAGTTGACCGGCGCTGCGTTTTCAGGATGGCCCCGGATGATGTCCTTATAGCTGCTGGTGTCTGAACGCTTATTGTTAATCCGGGTATGGCCGCCGGTAAAAGTATCCGGTTCGCATCTTTAAATGCTGTTGATAGACGCTTTCGTCAACTGGCGGTAAAGCCCGGGATTCTTAATGTTTCCTGCGTTGCTCCTGATTGGGGCAAAGCCATAAAAAAGAGTGTTCTGTTGAACACTCCCGGCTGTCTTTGATAGATCCACAATTTTTTATGTTGGAATAATGGTATATTCAATCCTTTTTAAAGCAGCCAGTTGTGTCTTTGTTTGCAGTGCAAAACTGCTGTTTTTCTTTTACAAAACGCTTAACTCAGGTTAATTAATGCCCGCCTTCCGGTTTTTAATTGCCGGGGGGTAAAATGGATCGGTTATATACTGCTTGGTTTTCAGATCACCGGACCCGACGCTGAGGTTGGGTACGCCGGCTTATAGTAGCTATGCGGGTATACGCGCAGTGAAGAACGCTGTTCCGGCAGCAGGAAGGCTGTTGCATAGGGAGAATAGGTCCTGCTTATTTTAGTTCCATTTGTTCAATTTTATTTCCAATGGACACCTGCTTCATTTCCCGCTCCAGCAGGTCAAAATCGGCCCGGGCCACGGCTTTGCTAAAGACCCCGTTCTGCAGCAGATGGATCTCGTCGCAGGTCTCATGAAGTGTTGAAAAAATATGGGAGGAGATGAGGATGGTTTTGCCGAGTTCCCTGAGTTTATGAATGATGGCGGTGATCAGCAGGTTGCTTTGTATATCCACCCCGTTAAACGGCTCGTCTAAGATAAAATAGTCGTTCTCCTGCATCAGGATCGCCATCAGGGCCAGCTTCTTTTTCATCCCGGTAGAATAGGTAGCCGCATATTGTTTTAACGGAAGCTCAAAGATGTTCTTTTGTGCTGCGCGCTCTGCTGGTTTGTGCCGTGCGTGGCAAAGCAACCGGAGGTATTCCTCCCCGGTGATCTTTGAAAAGAAGTAGGGTTCCGTTTGCAGGAAGCCCAGGTGGTTCTTCAAAGGAGCACGATCTGCAGTAATGCGGCCCTGGTGGTCTTCAATGCCGGCTATGCAGTTGAACAGGGTGGTTTTACCTGCACCATTTTCGCCCACGATGCCATATACCCTTCCTTTCTGAAAGCAGATGGAAATGTTGTTTAACACCTGGTGGCTGCCAAAACTTTTGGAAAGGGAATCAATGCTGATCATGTAAGATAAGTTGCTAACCGGTTAACGGATCTTGAATAAAAAAAAGGGATCAGACCCAGGAGCAGTGGTGGAAAAAAAATGCTGCCCAGGAAGATGAGCGTCTGTATCACCGGGATCTCTCCGGGATAAGCCGTGTATTTGACCAGGATGACCTGGATAATATACAGGTATCCCAATAACTGGATACCTGCAATCAGCCACCATTTGCCAGGGTAAGCGATCAATAGCGCCGCCAGGGGAATGAACGTTAAAAAGGTTGTGTGCAGCAGGGCTGTTTTGATCTTCTCTTTCAGGAAACCGGCGGGGGTAAAGGCAAAGCTCCACAGGTAAAACAAGGGCTCGGGCCTGGTATAAAAGGAAAGGATCAGCAGGAAATTGACGCCGCAGGCAAACAGGCATAGATGAAAGTTGTCAACAAAGATACCGATGCCGGCAAGCAGGTAAGCTGCCAGGAAAAAGAGCAGGGATTGCCGGAACCCGGTAACGAACTCGAAAGGTTTTTTGCCAAAAGGGGTGGGGATGGCGCTGCGGATAACCGCTGAATAATGGAAAAAGCTAAGTACCAGGGAGGCCGGTAACAACAACAGCGCTGCAAGAAAATATTGCCGGTATAACAGGAACAATACGAAGGGGGCAACGACGATCAGGTTTTCGGTCATTCGAATACTGCGCAGGGTGTATGCGGGAAAAATAACCTTCAGGAAATCGGCTCTTTTCCTGTTGCTGAGCTGTAACAGCCAGGATGCGGCCAGCAGCAGGTACAGGTACAACGCAAAGCTTGTTTTTGAAAACAGCAGCCAGGAAAAAAGAAAGAACCCTGTGGCCCCTAAAAGCCATCCCCACAGGGGCGACAGGCCAAAGTCCTGTATATGCCGGTTAAGCAACCGGAATTGTAACCGAAAATAAAAGCTCATTTATTGCGCATTCAGCAATGGGAAATACCGGTCTTCAATGATCCTGAAATGATGTGCCTGGTGTCCCACGATCGTAAAACCCATTGCCAGTACAGACATTTCCGATTTATAGGTATGCCCGGTAGCCAGCAGCTGTTCATCGCTCAGGTTTTTGTAGAACGCAAGCGTACTTTGACGCAGCGCCACCAGCTCATCCAGCAGGGACTCAAGCGTGCGCTCACCGGCCGCTGAATTTTCGGCAAACAGGTTCTCATCAAAGGATTGTACCGGAGTACTGTCCTTCCTGGCAAAACGCAATGCGCGGTAAATAAACACCCGTTCTGTATCGGCGATATGTAAAAGAATCTGCTTGATCGTCCACTTGCCCGGTGCATATACATCATCGCCCAGGCTGCTGATCTTTTCTTTGTCCAGTTGGTAAATATCCAGGATACTTTTTTGAATGGCAGGCACAAGCTCCAGGTCGTCCGGCACCTGGCTAATATAGCGGTCAAAGTATTCCGGCATCGGGTCAATGGCTGATTTATTCATCTTATCAGGATTTAAAATGAGTGGGGGTACAAATATAACTTAAAGAAGGGTTCTGTACATCATTAAAGTCATTGGGTTACGAAGGCAGAAAGACCAAGACACACGAAGGGCAACGCGTTTTGCCACAGATACACCGATTGTTGATGCTTCTCTGGCAAAGATCCTTACTGTTTGAGCAGTTCTCTGACTTTAATTCAGCAATAACCTAAGACCTTCCTTGTTTCAGTGCTTCAGTGGCAAACATAGGAGGCACTAATACGCCAGACATAACAAAGGTGATAGTGCCCCTGGCCTGGCTGCTGGCCCGGCCTTCTGTTACTGCGCTGGCAACGCTCACCTGTTAGGTCTTAAGACCTAACAGGTATTGACCGCCCCGCAGCGATGCGCAGGGCCCGCTCCAGGTCCTGGATCAGGTCCTCCGGATCCTCCAGCCCTACGGAAAGACGTACCAGGCTGTCTGTAACACCCGACTGGTGGCGGATGGCAGCCGGGATGGATTTATGGGTCATTTCACTGGGCAGACAAACCAGGCTTTTGACACCACCCAGGCTTTCCGCCAGCTGAAAGTAACGGGTTGCTTTTACCAGCTGCGTGGCGGTTGCTTTTTGGTCTGCCTGCAGGTCAAAGCTGACGATGCCGCCAAAGTATTTTTGCTGTTGTTTTGCAACGGCATGATTGGGATGGGAGCGGAGCCCCGGGTAATAAACATTCCTGACCAGCCCCTGCGTTTGCAGAAATTCAGCAACGGCCTGTGCATTGTTTGAATGCTGAACAATACGCAGGGATAAGGTTTCAATTCCGCGGATGGTGAGCCAGCTGTCAAACGGCCCCAGTATGGCGCCGGAGGCATTTTGAATAAATTTGATCTGTGCTCCGAGGTCGTCATTTTTTGTAACCACCAGCCCGGCGATCACATCACTGTGTCCTGCAAGATATTTAGTGGCACTATGTACCACGATATCGGCTCCCAGCTCCAGTGGCTTCTGGGCGGCCGGTGAGGCAAAGGTATTGTCCACGCAAAGCAGGATATTATGTGTTTTCGCAATGGCCGCAATGGCGCGGATATCCGAGATTTTCAATGTGGGGTTTGTGGGTGTTTCGATCCAGATCAGTTTCGTTTTTGGGGTAATGGCTTTGGCCACCTGTTCCGTATTGGTGGTATCGGTATAATTTACCCGGATGCCAAATTTTTGATAGATATGAGTGAACAGCCGGAAGGCGCCGCCATAGATATCATCCACGGCGAGTATCTCATCTCCTGCGTTCAGCAGTTTTACAACGGCATCAATTGCCGCCAAACCACTGGCAAAAGCGAACCCGCTGCTGCCGCCCTCCAATGTTGCAATCAGCTGTTCCAGTGTGGCGCGTGTAGGATTGTTGGTGCGCGAATAGTCATAGCCGCGGTGCAGGCCCGGGGCCTCCTGTACAAAAGTAGAGGTCTGGTAAATAGGCGTGGAAATGGCGCCGGTCAGTTCATCTACAGGAATGCTGTGTAAGATCTTTGTTTGCTCTTTCATTTTTTTTGTTTTTAACTGTGAAGAATACACCTGAAAAATCCATCCGGAAAAACAAAAGAAGCGATGCCGGGGACGCAAAAAAAATGCGCTCCCGACAAGTCAGAAGCGCATCCAGTTATTTTGTCAATAAATGAAAAGGCTTTTTCTAACTTATCTTTCCACAATTGTGGTTGAAGGTGGCACCTTCCCGCGCAATGCGGAGGTTGCCAAGACGTCATCGGGTCAAGTCCCTCGGTCTTTCTGGATAAGAATACTTTCAAGAACTATGGCAAAATTATAGACTATTTGAGGAGACTTCCAAATTTCCGGGGATTTTTTTTGAATGTGATGGAGTGCAACCCACCGGATCAGGTCTGCTAACCGGCAGACGTCGGGATCTTAATCATTACTGCTGTGCAGAAACATCGTGTTTACAGAACGCTTAATATTGGGATCAGGGCCCCCGGATGGCGCCCCGTAGAGGCATTGTGCAGGAACCGGTTGTTACCTATGCACCATATGGGTAATCGATAAAAATACCTGTACAGAAGCACGGGTGTGCGACGCAAGGAAGCTGCCATTTGTACTGCAGCAGGGCTCATAAGAATGTACCGGGTCTGTTTAAAAACCTTGTTTTGTTTCGTGATGGGGCCTTCGCCTTTTGAAGGGGTTACATGAAGTTCTGCCGAATGTAATCAAAAACTTTATTTATTTTTTTAATAAAGACTGATGACTACTGCTTAAATAATCGCCTTTTGTTGACTTTATTTAAAAAAATACTAAAAAAATTTTGTTTACGCATTTTTTTCGATAACATTTGTCTCGCTATTCTCTATTTTTTCAATAAACCCTCGAAACCTACAATGAACCCTCTAAATCAAACGTAGTTCCTTCTTTTGCCTGGTAAAAAAAGGAATGCTCTGAAGCATGTAGAAATAGATACCTGAGAATGTAAAACGTTATTGTTTGTACGGTGGCGTTCTGCCCGCCTGTTGCCATTCGTGCCCCTTTTTTTGCTGCCCTCAAACGGATCCCATTCTTTAAACTTTAAAATCACGAGCGCTTATGCAAACAAGATTCCAGAAGTATGTTGCAGGCTTCCCGTTGCTGCTGTGTTGCCTGTTGTTAAAACCGGGTACGCTGCAGGCGGCAACGCCTGCGGCCCATTATCATCTTCCGCTGTTGATCCGGGCAATGCCTGTTGAGGGGAAGGTGACCGACTCCGCCGGCAATCCCGTAGCCGGTGCTACTATTAAGATAAAAGGAACATCCACTGCGGTTGCCACAGCCGCAGATGGTTCGTTCAGGATCAATGTGAACGCCGGCGATGTGCTGGAAATAACCGCCATCGGGTATCAGCCCCGGGAAATTACGGCAGGTAATGAAACCACGCTCCAGATACGGCTTTCAGCCGTTGCGGCTGCACTGGACGAAGTAGTTGTGGTGGGTTATGGCACACAAAGGCGTTCTAATTTAACAGGTGCTGTTACCAGTGTCAGTACAAAGAAACTTACTGATATACCGGCAACCAATATGTCGAACACGCTGGCGGGCCGGGCCCCCGGGGTAACGGTCACCAACTCTTCCGGTCTTTCGGGTGCCAGCTCCAGCATCCGCATCCGGGGGGCCAATGGCGAGCCCCTGTATGTGATAGACGGCGTTATCAAGAGCAAGGCTGAGTTTGATGCGCTGGATCCGAACGAGATCGATCAGATGAACGTATTAAAGGATGCGGCGACGGCCTCTATATATGGTTCAAGAGCGGGGAATGGCGTTGTAGTGGTTACCACAAAAAAAGGTACCGTGCAGAAACCTGCTTTGCATTTTCAAACCTCTTTTTCGGGATCCACTCCTACAAGAACGCTGCTGAGCGATCTGACCACGGCCACGGATGAACTGATCTATCAGAACCGGGTAGTGCAGTTCAATAACGAGTACAACAAGAGGAACGATCCGCTGCCCAATGGTGAAACCGAGTTCAATTATTTTAAGGACAAGAACTATAATGTGAATGACTGGGTGTGGCGCAACCCAACCGTGCAAAAGTACCTGCTCGATATTTCGGGGGGCAGCGAAAAGCTGAATTACTATAATATGATCAGCTATACCGGGGAGAATGGTTCTTATGAGAACCTGGGGTATAAAAAATTTAACCTGCGTTCGAATATCACGGCAAAGATCACCGACGATATCAGGCTGAATATGAATATTGCGGCGGCACAGCAAAACTCCGATAAGTTTTACTGGCCCTTTTCTCCGGATGATGATTATGATGTATCGGATTTTTACCGCGTAACCTTTAACTGGCCCAAGCTATATCCCTTTTATATCAATGCAGACGGCGCGCCGGCGGATCATATAACGGACTACCCGGTGCAAACCCCCATGGGCAGCTGGCAGGCCTGGAGCGTGATCGACCAGGTGATGGGCGACCGCTATATCAAAACCAGGAAACGGCAGCTGAATACGATTGCAACCCTGGACATTAACCTGCACAAGATCACCCGGGGGCTGGCGGCCAAGATCGTGGGCAATTACGAAGCCAATGATTTCTTGCGGAAATGGTACATGACCTTCCAGAAGAATTATGTATTTATACAGGGCGATCCCAATAACCGGTTTGTACCCGGCCCGCCGGATCCTAACAAGACCAATACCTTTAATTTCAGCCAGCAGGCCCCCTTTTTACGATACCGGCAGGACAATGGCTGGAAGTACCAGTTCAATGCCTTCCTGACCTATAACCGCAGTTTTGGTAAACATGCCATCGATGCCCTTGCGGTGTTTGAGCAGCGGCAGGATCATTTTTACCGGTCCATTGCTACTGCCTATAACCCCATTGCCGATATTGACCAGTTCTTTCCCTATTCTGCCGATCCTGCAGACCGGTTTGCCGACGGGCTGGAAGGGCTGGGGGCCGCGCAGTCCTGGATCGGGAGACTGAATTACAACTATGCCAGCCGCTATATCGTAGAGGCATCGCTCCGGTACGATGGCAACAGCGCCTTTGCCAAAGGACACAAATGGGGCGCTTATCCGTCCGTATCACTGGCCTGGCGGCTTTCGCAGGAGTCTTTCTTTAAAGACCATGTCGCTTTCCTGAATGAGCTGAAGATACGGGCTTCTTATGGTACCACGGGGAACGACCTGGATTATACCGCCATTGCAGACCCACAAACCATCCAGGGATTTTATTACCGGGAAACCTATCAGAACAGTACGCCCTATGTGTTTGGCGACCGGTTGTACAAGACCATCCGGCCCAGCCCGGTGCCGGTACCTGGTTTGACCTGGGCTACAGTAGAAAATAAGAATATTGGTCTGGACTTTGCCACGTTGAGCAACCGGCTTTCGGGAAGACTGGATTTTTTCGGCAACCGGATGAAGGATATCCTGGCGTCACGGGTAGTAGCGATCCCCGACGTGTATGGCGCCATGCCGGCACCGGAGAACTACGCGGTACGCTCCTTCAAAGGCGCGGAGGTGGACTTGCAGTGGAACGATAAGGCGGGGAAAGAATTTACCTATGGGGTGTATGCAAATATGGGTTATGCCCGCGATCGCTGGGATGTGCTGGATGAACCGGTGGCCTACGGCCCGGATGGTGTGGAGCATTTCCGTACCCGCATCGGCCAGCCCGAGGACCGCATCTATGGCTTTAAGGCGCTGGGGATTGTGCGTACACAGCAACAGCTGGATGAGCTCATCGCCAAAGGCTATAATTATTACGACCGGCCTCCGTACATGGGTGCCATCATTTATGAGGATGTAAGAGGCGATGGTTTTACACCCGGTGCCGACGGAAGGATCGATGGGAATGATGTGCAGCTGCTGAGCAAGAACGGAAAACCGAGGGTCAATTATGGGTTTGGGTTCAGTGTATCATGGAAGGGATTTTCGCTGGATGCGCACTTCCAGGGAGTAACGGCTTATGATGTAATGATCAGTAACCAGGATGGACCGGGCATCCGCCAGTGGGGCGGCAATTTCCGCGTCTATTATCCCATCTGGGCCAGCGATGTGTGGACCCCGGAAAACCCGGATGCCAGGTACCCGCGGGTGGTGGGACAGAACTGGCTGGAATCCGGCAGCGACGGCTCCACCTTTTGGATCCGGAATGGTGCGTATATGCGTTTGAAGAACCTGAACATTGCCTATGCGCTTCCGGCCCGCTGGATCAGCCGCATGAAGCTGACCAATGCCCAGGTGTTTGTAAACGGGACCAACCTCTTTGCCGTTTCAAAGCTGAAGGAGTTCCAGGACCCCGAGCAGAAGAACTACGATTCGTACCCGGTGATGCGGACCCTTACTGCCGGATTGAACCTAACCTTTTAAATTTAAACCAGTAGTCAAATGAAAAAGATATTCCTGTTTTTATGCATCATCCTTTTGGGCGTCCGCTGTTCCAAAGTGCTGGATATAGAAGATGTAAACAACTACCAGCCGGAACAGGTCTGGAACGACCCCCAGCAGGCCAACGCTTTTGTGGCCAATCTTTACAATAAGTTCGGGAACTGGAGTGTGGCGGCAGACCGTAACAGTGAGCAGCTTTCCGGTATCCCTTTTGGTGAAGATGCCATTACGGTAACCGGCGCTTCCACTGCTTTTTGGGACTATGGCAATGTGCGGCTGGCCAACCTGGCCATCCGTGATGTACAGGCCGGCACACTAAGCCAGGCCGAAAAAGATGGCATCCTGGCTCAGGCCTATTTTATGCGTGCCTATACGTATTTTTCAATGGTGAAAGAATATGGTGGTGTGCCGATTGTTAAAACACCGCTGGACCGGTACCAGGACGACCTGGACCTGCCGCGTAATTCTACAAAAGAATGCTTTGAATTTATTGTAGAGGACCTGGATAAGGCCCTGACGCTGCTGCCGGCAAAGATCGATGTTACGGCTACCGATTGGGGCCATATCGATGGCAATTTTGCGCAGGCATTTAAGGCAAAAGTGCTTTTGTATAAGGCCTCACCACAGTTCAACCCCGGCAATCCCTGGGATAATGCCTACTGGGACAATGCGTATATGGAGAACAAGAAAGCTTATGAAAGCCTGAAAAGCCAGGGGTATGGACTGATCGAGGATTATGGCAAGATCGCCCTGTCTGAAAAAAATGCAGAGATCGTTTTTCCCGTCATCAATAAGTTCCCGGGAAAAACGGCCGGCTGGGATTTTGGTGCAAGGCCGGGCTCGCTGAGCAGGGGCAATGCATCTGCGTGCCCCACCTGGGAGTTTGTAAAAGCATTTCCGATGAAGGATGGTAAATTGTACAATGACCCCGCAGGTATCTACCATCAATCAGATGCCGACTTTCTGCAGGCATACTGGAAGAACCGGGATCCCCGTTTTGAAAAATCCATTCTCTGGAATGCCCGGCTGTTCCCTGTTGCAGGTACCCCCAAAGGTTATAAACAGTATACCAGTGTGGGCATCGCTTCAGCCAATGATAATTTTGGTGTGAATCCGCATGTGGGAGACAAATCCACCAACAACAATACCTATACCGGTTTCTTTATCCTGAAGAACTGCAACCTGAATCTTACCCAGCCCAATGTACAGCAGTATGATATTGATTTTGTGCTGATGCGCTTTGCAGAAGTGATGCTGAACTATGCAGAAACTGCCAACGAAACAGGGCATACCGCGGTGGCGCTGGCACTGCTCAGGGAAATACGGAAGCGCGCCGGAATTGAACCGGGAGCCGGCAATACTTATGGTATTACGGCAGCTTCGAGGGAACAGGTGCGGCTGGCGATCATGAATGAGCGGAATATTGAACTTTGTTTTGAAGGCCATCGCTTCAATGACCTGCGTCGCTGGAGGATGTTCAGCCTGCTGGACGAGAAGACGAAGAACGGCGTGGAGGCCATTGCTATTAATACCAATGGTTCAGAAATGCCCATACAGCAGGCACAGCAGCAGGCCAGCACCTTTAGCCTGTCTGAGGACAATTTTAAGTACTCCGTGGTACAGGTACCGCAAACCGGCGTACAAAAGAACATCGTTCCGGATAAATATTATTTTTACCCGATAGCCCAGAGTATCATCAATAAAACGACGAAGCTGGAGCAAAATAAAGATTGGGGTGGTTCTTTTGATCCCACGCTGCATTAATCAGCCAGCAGGCTGGCTTTCTGTCCGCCGATGATCTGAACGGCGCTGAGATAGGCGTAGAAGGGCACCAGCGTGCCCAGGATGATGATGAACAGGGTATAGCTGTAAGTGTATTCATCCCAGATCCCGGTTATCTGCCAGGGCGTTTTTACAACGGAAATGGCCAGGCCGCCAATCAGCATTCCCCAGCCAATAACCGTTACCGCACTGTATTTTTTTTAAAGGGACACCGGCTGCAGCGTATAAATGGCCAGGGCTATGGCGGAGGCAATGCCCAATATAAGAGCAGTTCCTGAGATATTCAGGGTATGGACATTGCCATGGGTCACCAGCAAAAAAGTACCGGACACGGCCATGAGGATCGCAAGACACCCGGGCCATGCAGGTGCTTTTTTGTTTTTAAGTGCCAGGTACCCTGCAATGATTACCGGACCTGCATATTGCAGGATGGTAGCCGTAGCAGCATTGGAATGCCGGATGGCGGCGAAATAAGTGTATTGCACCGTCAGCATGCCGGTAAGCCCAAATGATAACAGCTGGAGCCTATCTTTTTTAGTTCGCCATATTTTAAGGAGATCACTGTCTTTCTTTATCCCGGAAAAGGCCAGCAACAGGATGCCGGAAACCAGCATGCGCACGGCCATCAGCCATTCTACGTTTATATTCCGTTGCTGGAAGAGGAACTGGCTGAAGGTTCCGGAAATGCCCCACAATGAAGCGGCAAGCAATGCCAGGACAATTCCCCTCTTGGTCCGTTTTTCACTCATGATCCTGATATGTGTTGTAAAAATGAAAGAAGCTGCAAAAGTACGCGCAGGTGTCCTGATGAGGTCCCTGTTTTTACAGCTTTTAAAAAAGAATTCAAAAAGGGGGTACCTGTGGTCCGAAAGGGACAGGAAGCAATAGCCCCTCAAGTTACGGAGGATGATCAGTAATGTAATTGCTCCAGTTCTGTGAACAGTCCTTTAAGATCCTGCTTCATGAGGTTGATATTGGACTCCAGCTGATCGTACATGTCTGCCCGGTTGTTGAGCTGCCCGGCCGAATATTTTCCACCGTTGCCGAAATAAAGCTGCGTTTTTTTGAGCTGCTTCTTCGAGGGATTGTGCGCTACCTGCCCAAAGCTGATCCATTTTTCAATCAAAAGCTCTCTTAATGATCCTGCACCTTGTTGAGCGGGATTTTTATAATTGAGATAATACCAGACAGAAGGCGGAAAGATCGATGAGGTAGCCTGCCCCTTCCAGATCTCCTTTAAGGCATTTCTTTTGTGATGAAATTCAGTGCCTGATTTATTTAACAGGATGAGCAAGCCCAGCGTGGCTTCGGCAACGCCCGTACCCACACCGATATAATCGCCGGAGTTGCCACTGTTCAGCAGGGCGCCGGTCGAAATAGCGCCCGTGGCGCCCACTACAATAGCGCCCACCGTCAGCTTTGATTCGAGCGCATCCTGTTTGCCGCTTAAATAGTTGGCGATCTGGCTGGCACGCTCTTCCTCGCAATCCATTTCGGAGGAAACGGCTGAAACTTCGAGGGAAGAAATATTGATGCGGTTCGCTATTTTCTGGGACAGCTCCAGCAGGTGCAGCCGGCTTTCTGCTGAAGGCTGCATACGATATTTCTTTTGGGCATCCGCATAGCGCCCCAGGTCATCCAGTACACCGATGGCGTGTGCCATATTGAGACTTTTGAAGCTGAATTTGGAAAGAAGGGCTGTGTCAATGATGATCTCGTGGATGGGCCTGGGCATATCAGCAACCGTATAGGTATAGACATTCTGTTGATTGCAATTGCTTTTTTCCAGCTGTGCCCGCAGCGCCGTATTTTTGATGCCGCTGCAGGAAACGGCAGCGGCAATGCCTGCGGCTGCAAGAAACATTCCTGTGTACTGTTTTGCTTTTTTCATGCCGGCTATGGTTGTTTGATGGTCGGATTCTGTAAGATAAAATTTGTACTTCAAAGGTAACCTTAAAATGTAAAGAGCGGTCTCGGCCCCGGGCTTTTAAGCGCATCATGGCTCCGTCTTTTGCAAAGCGAGGAAATAAGCCGGCGCTTCCAGCATGCGGCTGCCATACCAGCTGAACAGGGTTCCATCGGCCAGCAGGATCTTTGCCCCCGGGAAAAGCCGCTGCAGTGCCACCCTGTGTTTTTCTTTAAACGGATAGGGCTCTGAAGCCAGCAGGAGGTATTCGGGGGCAAGAGCCTGCAATTCGGGCAGGTTTACAACAGGGTACCGGCGCCGGGGGGCATAAAGGTTTTTGAAGCCGGCCCGTTGCATCATATCACTGATAAAAGTATCTCCCCCTACCGTCATCCAGGGGTCCTTCCAGATCAAATAGGCGGCCGTTTTTTGCGCAGGGATCCTGAGGGCTGCAAATGCCTTTTCTATAGCAGAGATCAGTGCCGCCGCATTGGCAGTACGCAGGGTGGCAGTGCCAACGGTGCGGATCATGCTGATAGCCTCTGTGTAATTATTTACATCTGTTACCAGTACGGGAAAGCGATCCTGCAATGCCTCCACCTGCTCCTTTATATTTTCTTCTTTATTGGCGATGATCAGATCCGGCTGAAGGGCGGTGATTTTTGCCATGTCCAGGGTCTTGGTGCCGCCTATCCTTGTTTTGGTCCGGAACCATGTTTGCGGATGAATGCAGAATTTAGTGATGCCGGTTACCTCCTGTTCCAACCCCAGGGTGTACAACAGCTCTGTTATGGAAGGAACAAGGGATACGAGTTGCATGGTTCTGAAGCTGATTTGGAAATGGGAGCATTTGGAAATTCGAAAATGAAGGAACAACAGGCTTTCGGAAATAAAATCAGGTCAGCCTGTCGGCCGCCTGCTTGTCCGGTAGGTGGGCTGCAAAACAGGAAATATGAAACCTCAAATTTGAAAGGTTCCTATTTCTCCGCCGTATAAATACAGCAGATCCCCAGTGTAAGCGCGGTATACCGGGCCTTTGAAAAGCCCACTTTTTCAAGGATCGCTGTAAAATCCTTACGTTCCGGAAAGGCACGGGCCGATTGATTCAGGTATTGATACGCTTCCTTATTCTGTTTTAACAGGCCGGCGATCTGCGGCGCCACCACATTCATATAAAGCTGGTACAGTCCTTTGAAAATACCCGGGCGGGGGCGCGAAAATTCGATGATCAGCAATTGCCCTCCCGGTTTTAATACGCGATGCATTTCGGAAAGCCCTTTTTCCAGGTGTTCAAAATTGCGCACACCAAATGCGGCCATAGCGGCATCAAAAGAATGATCGGGAAACCGGAGGTTTTCGGAATCGCCCTGCTCCAGTGTTATCCTGTCGCTTAATCCTTCTTTTGCGATCTTCTGGCGGCCCACTTCCAGCATCTGGGCAGAAATGTCAACGCCGGTGATGTGCCGGGGGGCCAGCATCCTGCAGGCACGCAGCGCCATGTCACCGGTTCCGGTGGCAATATCCAGTATCTGCTGCGGCTGGTATTTTTTGAGCATCCCGATGGCTTTTTTGCGCCAGGCTACATCAGTGCGGCCGGAGAGTACCCGGTTAGTGAGGTCGTACCGGGGGGCGATCCGGTCGAACATTTCTGCTACCTGTTCTTTTTTCGATTTTCCGGATTCTTTATACGGGATGATATGATCGTGCGAAAATTCAGTCATAAACTGCAAAGGTAACAAGAATTAGGCAGTGATGCGCAGCGGATCCCGGAAGGAACCCCGGCAGGGAACGCTTCCTGTTTTGAACGGTAAACGGGCCTGCATCCGTATTTATTATTAAGGATGCAGGCCCGTTTGTTATCGGATCCTGTAGAAAATGATCCGGTACAGACTTAGTAGATCCAGCCCGGAGTTTTTTTCAGGCTCGGGTTTTTTTCTATTTCTGCGCTTGGTACGGGGAAAATGCTGAAGTCGTTCGTGGAGGACCACTGTATGGTACCATTGCCATTGCTTTGCTGCCCGTTGCAGGTGTGTGCTGCCGGTATGTAGCCCATATATTTGGAATACTTTGTCTGGCGCAAGGTGCCCCAGCGCAGCTCTTCGTAAAAGTTAACGCCTTCGTTCATGAGTTCCCTTCGGGATTCATCGCGGATCTTGGTCATGGCATCCTCCAGGTTGGAGAAGGTATAGGCCGGCATTTCTACGGATGTCCGGGCCCGGACGAGGTTCACTTTCTGAGCGGCTCCATCCAGGTCGCCCTGTTGTGCCAGCGCCTCGGCCCACATCAGCAGAACATATGCATAACGGAGGATGGGTTCGTCGATCGGGTTATCATTGATATAATCCGCTTCGTAACCTTTCATAACGAACTTGCGGTGACGAAAAGCAAATTCCGCTTCGCTGGTTCCGTCCTGGCGCAGATCAAAAGGGGAGGAGATCCCCATCGTGGTCTGTGCTGCAACCGATTGGTTAGTGGCCCCCACCGGCCAGCGGTAAACGTAGGGAACGGGGGTCAGGTTGCCATTGGTGGCCTGGTTGGCATCGGTACCCAAATATTGATCGCCGTAGGGAACGATGAGGTTGGCATAGAAACGCGGGTCGCGGTTTTGCCATGCTTTCTTAAGACGGGCCTCATTGCCCTCCGCGAGGTACCTGCTCTTGGTGGCCAGCGGCGATAGTTTATTGTTGATCAGGGTAGCCATGGCCGTGCTTACAATGGGCTGGCCGTTCGCTTCCTTATCCCGCAGGAAGTATACAAGCCGGTCTTTTTCAGGAGTGGCAAAATAACCGGGGATCACGTTTTCCCAGTTAAACGGGGTTCCGTCCTTATATTCATACAGATCAACCATTGCAGGGGGCGCACTGTATTGGGAAAAACCGGTTGATCCTGTTTTATCCCCTGCGGATCTTGTTCCTGCCATCAGCTGCATCCGCGATCCATAGCCCGGTTTGGCGATGTTCTGAAGGGAGAAGATCATTTCCACGCTTGCCTCGTTTGCTTCTGTAAACAATGCTGCATATCCTGCCTGGAAAAGATCGTAGCCGCAGCTTTGCACTTTTGCAAAATCATCGGCTGCTTTTTGTAAAAGGGGTTTATCAATGGTTGTGCCTTCAACGACGCCGGTATTATTGTTGTAATTGTATTTGGCGCCCTGCATCAGGTATGCCCTGCCCCTCAGCGCATATGCAGCTCCCTTGGATGCCCGTCCTTTTTCCCGGTAACGGTTCGGGAAGTTGGGCTCGTTGATGCAATCTGTAAGATCCTTAATGATCTGGTCCCATACTGCTGCTTCTGACGATTGTGTTTTGGTGGCTTCCTCCACCGATGCCAGTGGCTCGGTATAAAGAGGAACACCGGTTCCGTAGCGCCCGTAAAGTTCGTTCAGACGCATATAATAATAGGCCCGGAGAAATTTGCTTTCGGCCAGCAGCCGGGTGCGGGTTTCATCGTCTACTCCGCCGCCGCCGGGCTGGGAGAGGTTGAAGATCCCGTCATTGGCCCGGTGAACGCCTTCATAAAGTGTTTTCCACATGGTTGAGAAGAACTGGTCTCCGGAACCGGCCGTGCCATTCATATAGGGGATCGAACGATAGGCTTCCCCTGTCATTCCCAGGCATTCAAACGGGATGACCGTTAATCCATAAGTGGCAGAGCCATAAACGCCCCAGCCACGCAGGTTTGCATAAATGCCGGCAACGCCCTGGTTGGTTAAAGCCGCGTTGGTCCACATGTTGCCGGAAGCAACAGAATTATAGGGTGCTGTATCCAGTATTTTTGTACACGCCTGCGATGTACAGAGCGCTGCAAAAAATAAAGAATAGATGAACTGTTTCATATCAATATCATTTGAATTCGTTAATTAAAAAGTAATGTTCAGACCTCCGGAAATGATGCGGGGGATGGGGTAAGACTGGAACCCTCCGCCACCGATCTCGGGATCCACACCCGGAAAGTTGGTGATGGTGAACACATTCTCCGCCGAAGCAAACAAGCGCACCCTGTTTGCATATGCTTTGGTGGTCCAGGGTTTCGGGAAGGTATAGCCGATCTGCAATGTTTTTAATTTTACGTAAGAAGCATTATACAGGTCGTTTGTGTTGCTGCGGTACGCAGAGGCTATGTTCCCGATGCGCAGATAGGGCGCATTGATATTGGCATTGGGATCAGTGGCCGGGTCATAATTGGGATCGGTTGCGGCTTTTTGAGGATCGCTGTAATAATAAATGTTACGGGCATTCAGCGCTACAATGGTTCCTTCCTGCCAGCTGGAGCTGCTCATGGAGTTAAACCCGCGCTCGTAAATATAGTAGTACATGCCGAGGTTCCCCGCCCAGGTCATATTGAGGTCAATGCCCTTCCAGGCGGCTGAGAGGTTTAAGCCAAAAGAGAATTTGGGCATGGAAGACTTGCCTGTAAAAAAGCGGTCGTTATCATTGGTGCCATACATGCCATCCCCGTTGAGGTCGGCATAAATGGCTTCACCGTACCACAGGCCCCCGTTCTGGCCCACGCTCTGGTTGTTGAAATTATACCGGGGCTTTCCGTTCGCATCTTTTTGTGCAAGCATGGCCTTTACCCAATCCAGGTCGGCCTTGGTACGGATCATGCCGTCCAGCGGTCCGCCGTTGGGATCGGGGGTTACGCCGTCTGCTAAATAAATATTACCGTTGCCCTGGTGCCGTTGCCAGATGTAGTATTCATTATAGGGATGGCCTTCCACGCGTATGGTATTGCCCGATACATCGGCTACATCCCCGCGGTTGGTAACCCATGTGCGGTTACCTGTTTCATCCGTAACCCAGCCTTCCGTGAATTTTCCTTTGTATTGGGTAATGATATTTTTGTTAACCGAAAAGTTTGCGTTCACGCTGTATTGAAATTCTTTGACCCTGTCTCTCCAGCCCAGCGAAAATTCGAAACCGCTGTTACGCATGTCCGATGTATTTGTGGTGGGAGCGCCGATGGTTCCCATGGTCAGGTATACGGAAGGTGCGGCAAGGATTCCCTTTGTGAGGCGGGAGTAGTAATCGGCTTCCAGGGTGAGGCGGTTGTTCAGGAATGCCGCTTCAATACCGATGTCGGCAGATGTAGCGGACTCCCAATGCAGCAGCGAGTTGGCAATTTTGCCTTTACGCAGCCCGTCATAAACATTTCCGTCGAAGGAGTAGTTAACGGATCCGTAAGTAGCCTGCCACTCGTAATAGCCTGAGGTGGTATTACCCAGCTGTCCCCATGAGCCTCTCAGTTTCAGATTGGAGAGAACATCTTTTGTGCCCTCCATGAATTTTTCCTCGCTGATACGCCAGCCTGCGGAGAATGAAGGGAACATACCCCAGCGGTAGTCGGGGCCAAAGCGGGAAGAACCATCCCGGCGTACGTTGGCCTCAAACAAATAACGCTGCTTGTATGCATAGTTCAAACGCCCGAAATAGGAAACCACCGCATAATCCTGTTCGGCAGTGCCGCCTAACGTGGGAGGGAGCTTATCAAGTGCGGCTGTAAAATCCGGCAGGCTCAGGTCCAGTAACCCTGTGCGGGTGGCACTGAATCCTTTTACATTCCAATAATATCTTTCCGCTCCCAGCAGGCCCGTAATGCTATGATCTCCGAAAGATCTCATATAGTTCAGGGTTGCGGTTGCCGTATTGTTGGCGTACCGGGTTGTACCGCGTGTGGTGGTGGCGTCGCTGCTGCCCACGCCGGGCTTTATTTCCCCGGTACGGAAGTTCTTCTTATCCACTTTTTTGCTGTAGGTGGCAGTTTCGCTGAATAAGGTCTGGTAGTTGTACCGCACCTGTGCAGAAAGCCCTTTTGTTATATCCACTCCTGCATACCAGGTGGTATTCAGCCTCGTGTCATCGTAGGAGCCGCCCCTGCTTACAACCGTTGCCAGCAGGTTGTTGGATGAAGAATTGTCTACAGCAATACCATACATTCCATCATAATAAGGCGTCATGGCGGGGGTATTCTGGAACATATAGGTGAAGTCTGTATTCCCCGGCTGCGTCCTTTCGAAGGTGGCATAGGTTTGCGTACCTACTTTCAGGAATTTGTTGATCCGGGTTTCAAGGTTCACGCGGCCCTGGTAGTTTTTTAAACCGGTATTTTGCAGGGTGCCGGGGTTATTTAAATGACCGAACGAGAGCAGGTAGGTGGTATTTTCGCTACCCCCGGAAACAGATACCGTATGTTTTTGTGAGGTACTGGGCAAGAAAAGATAGTCGGACCATTGTGTGCTGGGATAAGCCAGGTAGTTGGGTACACCATAGGGGTTATCTGTGCTGTTGGGATCTTTTCCTTCTGCGGCCCTCCATTCATCAATGGCCTCCTTTGTATATTTGGTGGTGGCATCCCATTTGGCATTGGTGTACCAGCGATTGGCCATTTCCATGTACTCGGCATAATTGTCTTCAAAGCGGAAGGCTTTACCACTCATTTTGGTATTGGACAGCAAACCGGTATAGGTGATCCTGGGTGCCTGGCCCTTCTTTCCCTTTTTGGTGGTGATCAGCAATACCCCGTTTGCGCCACGGGAGCCGTAGATGGCGGCGCTGGCCGCATCCTTTAAAAACGAGATGGATTCAACATCTTCACTGTTAACAGAGTTGATGCTTGCTTCGGAACCGTCAACAATGACCAGGGGCGAAAGGTAGCTGCTGTTAAAGGTGCCAACACCCCGGATGCGGATACTGGCCCCATCGCTGCCGGGCTTCCCCGATCCCTGGTTAACGGATACCCCGGAGGCCAACCCCGAAAGGGACGAAGATAAATTCATGGTGGCGCGGCTTTCCAGCTTATCTGCAGACACTGTGGCAACAGCGCCGGTCAGGTTGACCCTTTTCTGAACGCCGTATCCTACCACTACCACTTCTTCCAGTTTATTCTCCACCGGGGCAAGTATGATATCGAAACTGTCCTGGTCTGCAATGGTTATTTCTTTTGTTTCGTATCCTACAATAGAGAATACGAGTACATCACCCGGGTTGGCACTAACAGAAAAACGCCCGGTTTCCGAAGTGGTTACGCCGTTTGCAGTGCCTTTGATCGTTACCGAAACGTTTGCCAGCGGTAAACCGGCAGGATCCTTTACCACACCGGTGATGGTGCGTTTGGCAACAGCTGTGCTATCCGCGCCGGATTCGCGGGCTATAACAATGATCCGGTTGTTGGGGAGCTGTTTCCAGGCAAGGGCGGCATCCTGGAGCACTTTGTTCAATACCTCGCTGATAGTGGCATCTTTTGCATAAACGGAGGTGAAGTAGCGCTTTGGCACCACATCGCTGCTAAAATAAAAACGGTAGGGTGATCTCTTTTCAATTTTCTTGAATATCTCGGTCAGCGACACATGCTCCTCCTTCAGGCTGATCGTGTTTTGCCCGTAATTTGTGGCAGACAGCTGTAATCCGAGAAGTAAAAAGGCCAGAGATAACTTCATAATCAATAGGGTTTTCCCCAAGCGCAGGTGCATACGGCTTCCACCCCGCGCTTGATGGCAAGTACTTTTTTGCATATATTTGTTTTGAGTTGATGAAACAACCCCCTGGAAGTTGGCGCTTCCGCGGGCATTACCTGAGGAGAATGTTCTATATTCTCCTCTCTTCTTTATTAGGATCCTTATTTGTTTTTATTCATATATTTTTTATTTTTTAATTCACGAATCATTATGCAGTTACCGGATGAAGATGGAATCCTTCTGCCGGTAGTAGTCGATGGGTTTTGACAGGTCCAATATCCTCAGGATCTCATTCAGATCTGCATCGCTGAAGACCCCGTTATAGCGGTATTGCTTGGTCCTGTCAGACTTAAATACTATGGTCACATTAAAGACCTGCTCCAGCTCTTTCGCTATTTCAATAAAAGGTTTATCGGCAAAAACCAGCCGGTCTTTAATCCAGGAAGTTTCAGCAACGAGGCTGTCTACTACCGTGATCGAATCGATCTTTACAGTGCTGCTTTTATTTTCTGCACCGCGTTTGTCCCTGTGTTTAATTTCCTGGTGCTGTGCTACGAGCTTCTGTCCAGGTTTTAACACAAAATTCCCCTCTGCCTCATCCTTAAGGTGTATGGATACTTTTCCTTTTATCAGGGCTGTTTCAAAATAGCCGTCCCGGAATGACCGGACGTTAAATACGGTTCCCAGAACGGTAATATCCGCGGTATTGGTATGAATGATAAACGGGTGCTCCGCATCGTGCGCCACATCAAAGTAGGCTTCACCTTCCAGGGTCACTTCCCGTTGATCCTTTTTGAAATTTTCATCGTATTTCAACCGGCTGTTGGTGTTCAGCATTACGACCGTACCGTCCGGTAATTTTACGGTTGATTTGGACCCCTTTGCCGTAGCAGTTTCATTGCCGGTGGGGACTGCCTGTTTTTTGCCCCGCAACGTCACAAATGTAAGCCCTGCAGCCAGTATGAACAGGGCTGCAATGGCGATCCTGTATGCCAGGCGGGGTGACTTGAGGCGCTCCTGACGGGCAGGCGATGCCGGGCTATGGAGCCTCAATCCCCTGAGCTCCATATGCATGAGATCGGATAAATAGGATTGTTCAGCCAGCTCCTTTTCCTCTTCTTCCAGCCGTGCCGGTTTGATCATCTCATCATAGAAGAATTGAAGCTCAGGGTGCCGGTTCAGGATCGACTCCAGCTCTTCCAGCTCTTCAGAAGAGGCGTCGCCGGATAGTTTCCGGCCCAGTAACCTGATCAATCTATGCTCCATCTTTTTGTCCATCCATCCTGTAAGACTACAAAAAATGGAAGGACCCTTAGTGGATTCACGACTTTTTTTTCAAAAGATAGGCGTCCAGCACCCGGCGTAGTGTTTTCAGAGCGGCTGAGATATGCGCTTCGAGCGTTTTTTGGGAGACCTGGAGGATCTGGGAGGCCTCTTTATAGGAGAGCCCTTCTTCTTTTACCAGGAGGTAAGCCTGCCGGCATTTTGGAGGCAGGCCGGCAACCGTCATTTTTATGATCCTTGAGATTTCAAGCGTTATTAAATGGTCATCCGGCATTTGGGAAAGTCCGCCGTCGCTGATTGTTTCACTGATCTCCCGGAAAATGATTTTCCTGCGTTTCAGGTAGGTGAGGGCCGTATTTCTTGCTGCCGTCAGCACATAGGACTTCAGGTTTTCTACATAAGCAAGCTTGTTATCCATTGTCCAGATACTGATCATTACATCGGAAACGATCTCCTGGGCCAGGCTGTCGTCACCAACAATGCTTGCTGCAAATTTATAAACGGAGGGATGAAAATAAAGGTAAAGCTTCTTGTATGCAGCCTGATCCCTTGCGTAAGCCACGCGGTTTTGCAGGTATAACAAGTGCACTTTGTCCATACTCCTTCGGTTTGTTTTTGGAAGATTTAGGCAAATTAACAATTTATCAGGGAACCTCGTTGCGAATTGCTGCGCGATCGATTGCGCGCAGATGAAATAATAAAGCGGATGCTGCTCTCTGCATCCGCTTCAAAGATAGCTGCAAAAGCAGATCATTTAACGGCGGGCTCTTCTTCCACCCCGGCCGGCCGGCATACCTGCCTGGCGGGGCAGCCGGTTTACATTTGTCATTTGTTCCTGCCGCTGCCCGATCATGCCATCATTGACGGACTGTACCGGGCGGGTATTATTGCGCTCCACCTGTTTGAATTCCCTGGGCTGGGGCTGCCTGCCGGTTTGAGGCTGTTGTACCACGGGCCTGTAAACGTTCAATGCTCCTTTTTGAGGGATATTACTATTCCGGCTGCCCCTGTTTCCTTTCCCGGGCGTACTATGGGCGGTACCGCTGTTGTAGCCCGTACTACGGCTGTTGTCAGCGCTCCTGTTGTTTTTGGCTATCTCCCGGATGGATACGCGGCTGATCTGTGTACTGGTATATTTTTGTACGTCGGCCACTTCCGGTCCCCGTGAATAATAATTATTGTGGGCCCTGGTGGTGTTGAAGTTATTGATGATCGTAATATTGTTGTGGATATTGCTGACCACCGCCGGGCGCTGTATGGCCCCCGTAAGGTTCCGGTCATAAATATGTCCCCGTTCAACAACGTTCCAGTAAACAGAATGGGGCCGCCAGGTATTAAAGGCTACGTTTACCGCGATACCCGGCATAAGAGGTGCCCAGCAATAGTAATTGCCTGTATAACCCCAGGTGACCCAGGCAGGCGACCAGTCGTAGCCCGGAATCCAAAGCCAGCCATAGAGATCGTCATACAGCCAGCGTCCATAGTGAAAAGGAGCCCATCCCCATCCATAGTCCGATGCCCAGGCCCATCCCTCATCTGAGTAGACCCAGTGACCACCGGTAGCATAGGGGCGAAAATCGGCAGCCAGGGAAGGATGCCATACCTGCCCGTAGCCGGGATAGTTGATCCATGTGCCATAGGGAGCAAGATCATCATAAAATGTCTGGTAGGTGATGGGGCCCGCTGGGGATGCCACCTGTGCCTGGGTCCGGTAGGCGGTGGCGCAGCTGCTAAACAGGATTCCAAGCAGCAGCAGCCTTATGAATGCCTGGATTTTTTTTGTTTTCATGTTCATACATTTAATTGGGTTTGAAATGCATTGTACTATACTTGACGGTGATTGCTTTGTAAATCTTTCGTGCGGGGGGAGGCTTTAATGCGAAGGAAATGTTATAGATTTTCCCTACTTTTATTTGCCAAGTTATCGATTACTGAAATGAGCATTTTAAAGCATATTGAACTGGACGTTTTATCAGCTACGCCTAAATACCAGCAGCTGGCCCAATCCATCATCAACGCTATCGCCGATGGCACTCTCCGCAAGGATGAGGTACTACCGTCTATTAATGAGCTGAGCTATGAGTTCGAGATCTCACGCGACACAGCAGAGAAGGCCTATAAACATCTGAAGCGGATGGGCGTACTGGGGTCCGTACCCGGTAAGGGCTATTTTGTAAAAGCCGGCGAATTCCAGAGTTCACTGAAAATATTCCTGTTATTTAATAAACTGAGCACGCATAAAAAGATCATTTATGATGCATTTGTAAAAACGCTGGGACCAACGGCCCTGATCGATTTTTATATTTATAACAATGATTTCAACTTGTTTAAAAAGCTGACCTCCGGTATCGAAAAACAGTACACGCATTTTGTGATCATTACGCATTTCCTGGAAGGAGGTGAGGGGGCCTCTGAGGTCATTAACGCCCTGCCCAAGGAGAAACTGATCCTGCTGGATAAACTGGTGCCGGGGGTCACCGGCGATTTCAGCGCAGTGTATGAGAATTTTGAAGAAGATATCTACCAGTCGCTCGAAAAAGCGCTGGAGCGCCTGAAACACTATGAAACGCTGAAGCTCATTTTGCCGGAATATTCTTATTTCCCGGTGGAGATCACAAAAGGGTTTAAGCGCTTCTGCCAGCAGTATGCCTTTAACGGCGAGATCGTGCATCATATTCGGAAAGAGGAGGTAGCTTCCAAGGAAGTTTATATCTGCCTGATGGAGGATGACCTGGTGACCCTGGTGGATAAGATCATGGCGGCCCGGCTGGAGATCGGAAGGGATGTGGGGGTGATCAGCTACAACGAAACACCCCTGAAACGATTGATCCTGCAGGGGATCACTACCTTTTCCACCGATTTTGCCGCCATGGGCGAGGAAGCGGCAAAGCTGGTGCTCAGCGGCGAGAAACAGCAGGTGCCGGTACCTTTTCATCTTCGATTGCGCCCTTCCCTGTAAATTTGCAGTTATGGAAATTGTATCTGCGGCGTACGTAAAGAGCAGTGCTGAATATACGCAATGCCCCAAAGCCGACCGGCCGGAATTTGCATTTATCGGCCGGAGTAATGTGGGAAAATCGTCCCTCATCAATATGCTGTGCAATAAAAAGGCATTGGCCAAAACATCGGCGGCACCCGGGAAAACACAACTGATCAATCATTTTGAAATAGCATCCGGTAGGCGCGATAAAGCGGGGAAAATGGTCAAATCCTCCTGGTACCTGGTAGACCTTCCCGGTTATGGCTATGCAAAAGTTTCACAAAAACAGCGGAAAAGCTGGTCGATGATGATCGAGCGCTATATCCTGAAAAGGGAAAACCTTGTGAGCTTATTGGTACTGATCGACAGCCGGCATGAGCCACAGAAGATCGATCTTGAATTTATCAATCAATTGGGGGAATGGGGCATCCCTTTTGCGCTGGTGTTTACCAAGGCGGACAAGAATAAGCCGGGCGCCACTACCCGGAATGTAAATGCTGTCCTGGATGTACTGAAGGAGAGCTGGGAAGCACTGCCACCGCATTTTATTACCTCCGCTATGGACCGGCTCGGAAGGGAGGAGGTGCTGGCATATATTCAAACGCTTAACGGGGAGGTGTAAGGTTAAGGCGATGTTGTTTCTCTAAGAAGTAGTTTCAGGTTTAACGTTCAATGTTTCAGTTAGGCCTGTTTTGTTACTCAATGAGTTTTCTTTTGTTTCAGGTTCAACGTTTCAGTTTCAGATCTGTGTTTCACCTCTCATAGATTACTCTTTTATTTGAGTCCCGATAGTTACCGCATGCGCGTCAGGTTAATTTTAGGAATAGTGGTCAAAGGCAAAAGCGGCAGCGCAGCGTTGCGCTCATTAGCAACGAACAGGAGATGGAACAGAGGTGCAGCGCACCGGTAATATAATTCTCTCCCGAAAAGATTCCCGCCGCGCTGCGGCTACGGGTAAGTCCCTGGAAGTTCCTGTTACCATTATTTGCGGCGCGCTGCGCCTGCTATCAAAAGATGAGGTCCCTTTCGGCCTCCAAAGGCTTATTCATACTACATTTTATGGCAATAGACCTGTTTTTTATCCTGACGCGCATGCGATAGTTACCGGGGCGGTACATTACACTAAGCGTAAAACAGATCTGACATCAAACTTTAAACAGTAGACCAGAAACACCCCCCTTTGCCGATCAGCGCGATCAGCTTTAGCATTCGGTTTTGAGTCCCGATAGTTACCGCATGCGCGTCAGGTTAATTTTAGGAATAGTCGTCAAAAGCAAAAGCTGCGGCGCAGCGTTGCGCTTATTAGCAACGAACAGGAGATGGAATGGAGGTGCAGCGCACTGGTAATATAAGTCTCTCCCGAAAAGATTCCCGCCGCGCTGCGGCTACGGGTAAGTCCCTGGAAGTTCCTGTTACCATTATTTGCGGCGCGCTGCGCCTGCTATCAAAAGATGAGGTCCCTTTCGGCCTCCAAAGGCTTATTCATACTACATTTTATGGCAATAAACCTGTTTTTTATCCTGACGCGCATGCGATAGTTACCGGGGCGGGACATTACACTAAGCGTAAAACAGATCTGACATCAAACTTTAAACAGTAGACCAGAAACACTTTCTTTGCCGATCAGCGCGATCAGTTTTAGCATTCGGTTTTGAGTCCCAATAGTTACCGCATGCGCGTCAGGTTGATTTTAGGAATAGTCGTCAAAAGCAAAAGCTGCAGCGCAGCGTTGCGCTTATTAGCAACGAACAGGAGACGGAATGGAGGTGCAGCGCACCGGTAATATAAGCCTCCCCCGAAAAGATTCCCGCCGCGCTGCGGCTACGGGCAAGTTTCTGGAAGTTCCTGTTGCCATCGCCTGCTTGTTATCAAAAGATCCGGTCTTTTTTTGCCTCCAAAGGCTTATTCATACTACATTTTATGGCAATAAACCTGTTTTTTATCCTGACGCGCGTGCGAAGCTTCGGGATCGGGATTCACATTTCCATATTTTCATATTCCCACATTCCCCAGTTGCTTCAAAAGATCATAAGCGATACTACAACCGTTCCAGCAGATCGATCACCTTTTCCTTTTTTAAAATAAAATACCCAAGGCGGTCCTTGCTGATGCCTTCTTTCAGCTGGTAGCTAAAGGAAAGCGTATCACCATTAACCGTTGTTTCAAAATGTTTAAAGGCAATACTTTTTTCCTCCGCAAGATCTTCGCCGATCTCGTAAAGGTGTGTAGACAGTACAAAGAGCGAGGTTTTTACTTTGAGCAGCCCTTTGATCACCGCCAGCGAACAACGCATGGCATCCTGTACATTGGTGCCTTTAAACAATTCATCGATAAGCACCAGCCATTTTTGACCGTTGCTCACTTTTTCAACGGTGTTCCGGATGCGTTGTACTTCATTAAAGAAAAAGCTTTCGCCCCGGATGATATTGTCCACAACATTGATGTTGCTGATCAGTCCGTCAAACAATGTAAGCTTCATGGATGCGGCCGGCACGCCCATGCCGATATGGGCCAGGAATACAGCGGCTCCCACAGATTTGATCAGGGTGCTTTTCCCGGCCATATTGGCCCCGGTAAGGAACAGGAAATTATTGTCCTGGTTGATCTTAAGATCATAGGGTACCGGGGCCTGCAGTAAAATATGGTAGAGTCCTTCGGCTTCAATAACCGGTGCGGCCTCTGCTGTAAACTCCGGGAAGGACAGGTTATAATGCTTTATGGCCATAGCCATGGAATACCAGGCGTCCAGCCTGCTGTAGATGTCCATGAACTCCTGCACCGCATGCTTGTGCACTTCCCGCAGCTGGCCGGCAAAATACAGGTTCCTGCTCATGGAAAAGGGCTGGTCCTTTACCGTTTCCGACAGCTGGTCAAATGCTTCAATACGCAGCAGCTGTTCAATCCGCTCGAGATAGATGGCAAAGCTTGCAGGCAGTTCCACTTCTTTCAGCAGGACTGCGATCTGCCGCATGCTCCTGAAAAAGTCGGCAAAGTGGTTGATGGAAAAACGGACCATCGTATAATCAGCGTGGTGCAGTACCCTGTAAATGGCGGCATCTACCACATTGGGGCTGTTGCTTACCCGGTCCAGCGCGTAATCCAGGAAACGGTCCATTACCAGTATGGTGCCGTTGGTGATATCTTCCGGCCATTCGTCTATATGGAGGATGAGCTTCCGGAGAATGGTTTGAGTGCCGCGGATCTTGTCGATATCGGAAAAAGGGTGGGAAAAAAAATGCCGGAGCCATTCCCTTCCGCCAAAAGTGCGGGTAAAGTTCAGTTTATGAAAAATGGAGTAATCCTCTTCCTGGTGAAAGATGGCGATGTCGTTAAATGAGATACCGTCGATCTGCATAGTTCTTGTTTATGGTTCCCGGTTTCAGGTTTAACGTTGGATTTCGGATCCCGCCGCGGTGGGCTTACTGTTCTGTTCCCATGCTTCTGTTTTCAAGTTTGACTCAACCCTTTAACCCTTACCGGTCAAATAATAATCGTTGTCCCTTTACAGACTCATTCCACTGCCCCTTTCCATAAACTAAATTTCCGTTGATGAAGGTATGGGTAATGCTTGCCGGAAATTCAAAGGGAGTGCCTTTGCCATCTATGTCCTCAAAAGGGCTCCAGCCGCATTTGTATAAAATATTTTCTTTTTTTACGGCAAGGGGTGCCTGCATATCTGCAATTACCAGGTCGGCCTGGTACCCTTCACGGATATAGCCGCGGTTTTTGACCTGGAAACAGTCGGCTACCGCATGGCTCATTTTTTGCACCACTTTTTCCAGGCTGATCCTTCCCTGTTTTACATAGTAAAGCATCAGCGGTAAGGAATGCTGTACCAGGGGTACACCGGCATGTGCCTTGAGGTAGGGCTCCTGTTTTTCTGCAAGGGTGTGCGGGGCATGATCAGTGGCGATCACATCCAGGCGGTCATCCAGCAACGCATTCCAGAGCGCTTCCCGGTTGTGGGGGGCTTTAATAGCGGGATTGCATTTGATAAAATTACCCTGAACGGTGTAGTCTGCCGCCGTAAAATGCAGGTGGTGCACACAGACTTCGGCCGTGATCCGTTTATCTTTAAGCGGAAGCATATTGGTGAACAGCTGTAGTTCCTTTTCTGTGCTGATGTGCAGGATATGGAGGCGGGATCCATGTTTTTTGGCCAGCTGCACTGCATAGAAGGAGGATTCAAAACAGGCTTCTGCGTTCCGGATCACCGGGTGGTCGGCCGCGGTGAGCGTTCTTCCCGATTCAACAGCCGCCTGCATATTGGCTTTAATGATGCGCTCATCCTCACAGTGTGTGGCGATCAGCATTTCGCTTTCCGCAAACAGCTTTTCCAGTACCAGCGGGTTATCTACCAGCAGGTTGCCTGTACTGGATCCCATAAAAGCCTTAATGCCACAAATGCGGTCTTTATAGGCGTTGGCAGCCAGTGCATCGGCCGCATTCTGGTTGTTGGTACCTATAAAGAATGAGTAGTTGGCCAGGGATGTTTGACGCGCTGTTTCATACTTTTCTTCCAGCAGCTCCAGGGTGAAGGCGGGAGGAACAGTGTTGGGCATTTCCATAAAGCTGGTAACGCCGCCGGCCACCGCAGCCTTGCTTTCTGTATAAATGGTAGCTTTATGGGTCAGCCCGGGCTCACGGAAGTGGACCTGGTCATCGATCACACCCGGAAGGAGGTATTTCCCTTCCCCGTTTATTTCGGTTGTGCTGCCGTTGAAAGTAATAGCGCCTGCGATCTTTTCTATTTTCTCATCCCGGATCAGCACATCCGCAGCTACTGTTTTACCTTCATTTACAACGTTTATGTTCCTGATCAGGAATGTTTGCATGGTTTTTGAATTGAGTGCAACAATATAGTAGGTGAAATTTCCCTAAAATCGTTCGAAATTAATCATTTGGCGGCAATCCTGTTATAATAAACTTATGGATGGCCTTATCTTTGCTACTATTAGAAGCCGTTTAAAAGCAGATTTAGTAAAAAAACATTGAGGTATAAAGAAATAACCCGGAGGTCGCAGTTCTAAATGGAGCTTAATTTTTTTATGCCCGCCTGAACGATCATCCGGGCAGGTTTTTTGAAGCCTTTAATGTTTATTACGCGTTTTTTATGAATTGAATTTTAAACGGCTTCACCGGCTGGAAAGAAATCATTAAACCATTATCTGATTTTTATGCAAATCAAAAATCTCCTGAAGCTTGCTTTGATCCTGCTGCCTTTTTATGGAAGTGCGCAAACTGATAACATTGAATTGAGCGACAAGCAGAACCGGCTGATCGACCGGTTGGATATCAAGCTCCGGGGCGATTCTGTATTGCAGTTCACCACCGTAAAACCCTATGGCCGCAAGCGCGCAACAGAGCGGGTGGAGCGGATCGATTCATTGGATAAAGCCGGGGGGCTGGAGGGTGTACTGACCCCCATCGACCGGTATAATATCCGGAGCATGATGATGAATAACTCGGACTGGACCACGAACTATGCCGACTCTTTTCACCGGAAGCCCATCCTGGGCGCTTTTTTTAAGAATCCTGCGCATCTGTATTCGGTAGATAAACGTGATCAGTACAGCCTGATCATAGATCCTGTGATCAATTTTGAACTGGGTAAAGCTACGGGTACCAAAACCTTTGTGAATACACGAGGGGTCCGTTTTCGCGGGCAGATCGATCAGCGGGTAGGTTATTACCTGTATTTCTCCGAGAACCAGGAGCGGGATCCCCTGTATGTGCAGGATTACAATAAAGCGCATGTGAGTGTACCGGGCATTGGCTATTACAAGGGATTTAAAGGAGATGGATTTGACTACTGGGATGTACGCGGCGGCGTAACCTTTCATGCCGGGAAGTATATCGATTTCCAGATCGCTCATGATAAATTTTTCATCGGCGATGGCTACCGCACGCTTTACATCAGTGATTTCAGCGCTCCCTACCCATTCTTAAAACTGGGTGTGCAGGCCGGGAACTTCCAGCTGACATCCGTGGCCGCGCAAACGATCGCCCCGTTTGATAATTCATACTTCGGCAGTGACTCCACCCGCCCGCGGAACTACATGATGTTCCACTACCTTACCTGGCAGCCTACCAACTGGCTGAAGCTGGGCTTTTTTGAAAGCACCATGTACAACAGCAAAAAGAATGGCGGATTACAGGTAGGCTATCTGAACCCATCGATGTTTAACCGGGCGTATTCCTCGTATACAGGTAACAGCGCCAAATCCAGCATCGGGCTGGATGTGAAGGCTAATTTTGCAAAACATTTCCAGGCCTACGGGCAATGGCTGATCAATGAATTTGTGGTAAGCAAAGCGTTTAAGTCGGGTGGACCCTGGGTAAATAAATTTGGTTACCAGGTCGGGGCCAAATATGCCGATGCCTTTACTATCAGGAACCTGGACCTGCAGGTTGAAGGCAATTTTGTGCGTCCGTTTACCTACACGGATAAATGGGCCCAGAATAATTTCATACATTATAACCAGCCTCTGGCACATCCGCTGGGGGCCAACTTCAGGGAGTTTGTCGGGATCGCCAACTATCAGCCGCTTCCACGCCTGTACCTGAAAGCGATGCTGGTACTCTATAACAAAGGGCTGGATACTACCAATTATAATACCGCCTGGGCTTCTCCAAGTTATGGGGGGGATCTTTTCCGGAATTATTCGGACGGCCGTGAACAGGAAGACGGATATTATATCGGAGGCGGGATCAGCAACAAGGCTATGATCGGCTCACTGACGGTTTCCTATGAGATCCTGCAAAACCTGTTTTTTGACGTAACGGGTATGTATCGTAAGTACCAGGTAGCAACAGTGCCGGATAATACCACCAAATGGCTCTCCGTTGGGTTGCGGTGGAATATGGCACGCCGCGATTTTGTATTCTAACCCGCAGGTACCAGGGGTAACGGGCCGGGCTCAATATTGGCCGGTGGGGCTGATGGAATGCCGCCGAACGGAGCGCCGGCGCGGCTTTTGCGCAACCAGCAGGAGATCAGAGAAAAGAAGTTTTGCATCGGGTTTTTTAGCAAAACGATTTGCCGGATTCATATTATCTTGAGTTATGAGAATACTCTTGCTGGCGATTGTTTGGTTTGGGATGCTTCCCGTGAGGGCGCAAACTGCTGAGATCCGGTGGTCGCCATCGCGTGTATTGCGTGTATCAGATTTTGCGATCGTAAAAGCAGGCCGCCCGCGCCCGCCCAGCCTGGGCCGCAATATGGCCGTAACCCGTACCGGGTTTGTTTATTCCATTACCCGGGGCTCCGGCACCGGTAAAGGAACGGTGATGATCCGCATTTACGCGCAGATGGATCCTGCACATTCCTTTATCCTGGAAAAAGTGATAAAAGGAGACGCTGCAGACCGCGCATACCTGTTCAATCATGAACAAAAGCACTTTGATATTTCGGAGATCTATGCCCGGGAGCTATCGCGCTTTTTGCGGACACAGTCACGGGGCAACCCAACAATGGACCACATCACCAAAGAAGCAAACCGGCTGTTTACGGAGCTTAATGCTTTTCAAAAAAAGTACGATGCTGCAACCAATAATGGCCGCAACAAAGCAATGCAGGCACACTGGAACGCTATTATTGCGCAGCGGCTAAAGGCGCTGGAATCCTATGCTGCAAAGGATTATATGCTTTCTGGGTACCGCTGATGCGGGGTTAAAAGATAGACCCGGGCTGGCTGGAGCCTGCCAGGGCCATGTTCAGATCAGTATGGAATTGCTCAAACTTTTGTTTATTGGCCGATTTGTAAAGGGCCTTTATCAGGAGGAATAGCAGGATAAAGCCCAGTCCTCCAACACCGCCTATTACCGGTACTCCAAGGATCAATGTAAAGATCAGTGAAATGATAAGGACGCTTGCCACGAGGGCTGCAATGGTAATGAGAACGGGAGGAATAAAGTCGGTAATGATCAGGGTATTATTTTTTACAGGCCGTACAATATGCTTCATATTACCAGAGGGGAGGATCAGGTGCTGCGGGCCGAAGAGGTTAAAAACAGCTTTCCTGATTTTAGCGCCGGGATAGTGGGGCAACAGATGATCGAACAGAGATTCCAGTGTTTTCCCGGTGGGGTTGGCAATTTTCATACAAAGTGATTTTTAATTTTGATGCCAAAGGTAGGGGTTTCCCGTTAAGGTTTTGGGTTAGCGCTTTAAAGTTTGAGGATGACCCCGTTGTTATACATCCTGTTGCCTGCTTATTTTCATCTTATAAAAGTACCGTATTTATTTGGCCACACTCTGCACAATGTCGTACTTGGTAACAATATGATAATTCCCTGCTTCATCCTGCGCCAGCACAGCTCCGTTTGCCTTGCTGATGAGCGATCCGATGCGCTCTACCGGTGTATCGAAGGCCACGATGGGGTAGGCGGGCTCCAGGATGTTCTGCAGACTTTCGTTTTTAATGTTCGGATCCGAAAAGATCTTCTGGAACAGGCCCCCTTCGCTTACCGCGCCCACAACGGCTCCATTGTCCATCACCGGTATATGCTCGATATCATATTTGCGCATCAGCTCAACGGCCTCAGATACGGCGGCGGTTGAAGGTATGGTCACCAGCTGCCGGTTTTTGCGGCTGCTGATAATGTCCTTAAATGTTTTTACTTCCAGGAAGCCGCGTTCCATCATCCACTGGTCGTTATAGATCTTGGCTACATACCGGCTGCCATGGTCATGGAAGATGCATACCACAAGATCGTCTTTGGTCAGGCTGTCTTTTAACTGTAACAGTCCCTTGATACAGCTCCCGGCGCTGTACCCGCAAAACAGTCCTTCTTCTTTCGCCAGCTTCCGGGCCATTACGGCGCCATCTTTATCAGTTACCTGGGTGAAGGCGTCGATCACGCTCATGTCGTAGTTCTTCGGTACAAAGTCTTCGCCAAACCCTTCACTGAAGTAGGGATATACTTCATTCAGATCCTCTTCCCCCGTATTAAAATACTTGGTCAGGAGCGATCCGTAAGCGTCTACGGCCCATACCCTGATGTTGGGATTTTGCTCCTTCAGGTATTTTGCCGTACCGGTTATGGTGCCACCCGTTCCGGCTGTGCATACGAGATGGGTGATCTTTCCCTCCGTCTGCCGCCATATTTCAGGCCCCGTGGTTTCATAGTGCGCCTGGCGGTTGGCCAGGTTATCATACTGGTTCATATGATAAGCGTTGGGTGTTTCCTTTGCCAGGCGCGCTGCAACGCTGTAATAGCTCTGCGGATCTTCCGGTTCCACGTTGGTGGGGCACACGATCACTTCGGCACCCATGGCCTTCAGCACGTCTGCCTTTTCCTTGGATTGTTTGTCTGTGGTAACAAAAATACATTTGTACCCTTTTACGATGGCACCCAGGGCCAGTCCCATCCCTGTATTGCCGCTGGTGCCTTCAATGATGGTTCCTCCGGGTTTTAAATGACCTTCAGCTTCTGCCACTTCGATCATCTTAATAGCCATACGGTCCTTAATGCTGTTGCCGGGATTAAAATAATCTACTTTGGCAACCACGGTGCAGGGTAATGCTTTTGTGATCCGGTTCAGGCGGATTAAAGGCGTATTGCCAATGGTTTCCAGTATATTATTTTTAATCTCCATCTTATTTTGTTTTTAAATGATCAACGGCTTTCAGTACCATGGAGTCGGTCAGGTTAAGGATCTGGTAATACCCGGAATCCCTCCATTTGAAACGGGCAAGGTAGGCTTCCATCCGGTTGGATACCCGCAGCTTTTCAGCCTCCGGAATATGGGTTAAATTTACAGTATCTTTTTGAGCCCGGGTTACAAACAGCGGCCACATGGTTTTTCCGGGGTCAAAATCCTGGGAAAAAGAGCGGGGCGATGTATAGGGCTCCATTACTTTTTGATGATCGAGGTAATAATGGAATACGAAATCTGTAACGGCTCCATTAAAAAATAAGCGGTTAACCTCCTTGGAGATCCGCGAGGTATCCAGGCCTACAAAGATATCGGGCATAATGCCTCCGCCTCCGTAAAGGATGCGCCCCGAAGGGGTTTTATATTGCTTGCCGTTGTTGACCTTATTGCTGTCTGCAAAATAAGCCTGGCCGTTGGCATACCGTTCCCAGATATCATCCATATACACTTTCTTCCCTTTATTGTAAGGGCGCTGGATGCTTCTGCCCAGCGGCGTGTAATAGCGGGATACGGTCAGTTTTAATGCGGCGCCGTCGCTCAGCGGAAAGATCTCCTGCACCAGCCCCTTGCCAAAAGTTCTGCGGCCAATGATGGTAGCACGGTCCCAGTCCTGCAGGGCACCGGTCAGGATCTCACTGGCACTTGCCGACAGCTCATCTACCAGCACTGTCAGCTGGCCGGTCTCAAAAACTCCCGGCCGTTTGCAGCGGTACTCTTTTTTGGGGCTGTTGGTTCCTTGTGTAAAGACCACCAGCTTATCACCGCTCAGGAATTCATCGGCGATCTGGATGGCCTGGTCCATATAGCCGCCGCCATTGCCCCGCAGATCCAGTACCAGTTCCGTGAGGCCCTGTTTTTTTAGTTGCTCCATCGCTTCCATAAACTCGCGGTAGGTATTGGAGCCGAATTTATCCAGCTTGATATAACCCGCCTTCTGATCGATCATATAGGATGCAACCAGTGTAGGTGTGGGAATATTATTGCGGACCACCGGAACGGTAAGCAGGGCTTTGTTGCGCAGGATCTGGAGATTTACGGTTGTGCCTTTTTCGCCCCGGATCAGGTTGCGGACCGTGGCGCTGGTCGTTTTTTTACCGGCCAGCAGGGAGTCGTTTACCCGGATGATCTGGTCGCCTATTTTAAGCCCGGCCTTTTCGCTGGGGCCGTCCTTTAATACGTAAGTGATGTTTACAGTGTCCCGGATCTGGTTGTACTCAACCCCGATGCCTTCAAACTTCCCTGAAAGCTCTTCGTTGGCTTCCTTCAGATCAATGGGGGGCAGGTATATGGAGTGTGGGTCCAGCTCATTCATCATTTCCCGGATTGCGTTGGCCTCCAGGGTGTCGATCTTTACAGAATCGACATACTTTTGGCGGATGATCTCCAGCGCTTCTTCCAGTGAGGTGCTGCGGCCGGATTTTGCAAAACCTCCATTGGGTTGTGCTCCCCGCAGTTTATAACCGATAAACATTCCAATAATCATTACCAGGGAGAATAACAAGGGCAGCCAGACCTCAAATTTCTTTTTCATTCGTATGATTTATGCCAGGTCTGCAAAATAGCCAATCTTTACTGTTTATTTTAGAAATCAAATCATTTTCTGATTATTTTATAAATAAGCTATTTTTGATACGTATATCGGGGAGGAAAGCTCTCCTGGTAACGATCAGTACTAAACTCCTGTCCAAATGTCAAAAGTGCAACTTATCGCAGATGCGGGGTCTACGAAGGTAGAATGGTGTCTTCTAAACAACGGGAAAACGAAAACAGTTCTGACCAGCGGGGTGAGCCCTTATTTTTTGAACGGTGACCAGATCGTAACATTGCTGGAAACAGCGCTGCTTCCGAAGCTGAAAAATGTGGTCATCGAAGAGGTCTTTTACTACGGAACCGGTTGCCTGAACCCGGATAACCGGAAAATGGTGCAGAAAAGCCTGCGCCGTTTGTTCAGGGAGGCAAAAATACAGGTATGGCATGATGTGGAGGGCGCTGCCCGCGGGCTCTGCGGCCGCACCAAAGGCATTGCCTGCATCCTGGGCACAGGCGCCAGCGCCTGTTATTACGACGGGCGAAAAATTCAGAAGAACAGTCCCGGCCTGGGCTATGTGCTGGGCGATGAGGGAAGCGGGGCCTACCTGGGCCGGAAAGTGATCCAGTACTTTCTCTACAATACATTTGATGAGGACCTGCGTGCCCGCTTTGATGCCGCCTATGTGACCAACGCTACCGAAATACTGGAGCGGGTATACAAGCAACCCCTGCCGAACCGGTACCTGGCCAGCTTTGCAAAGTTCCTGGCAGACAACCGGGGGCATTATATGGTGGAGAATATTATTGAAGATGGTTTAAATGATTTCTTTTTTACGCACCTTTGCAAATTCCAGGAAGCCTGGAAATACCCGATCAGCTTCGTTGGAAGTATTGCATTTGGTTTTAAAGATGTATTAAAGGAACTTTGCAGCAGCTACAGTTTTGAGCTGGGTAAGGTGCTTCAAAAGCCTATGAAGGGGCTTATTGAGTATCATTCCTGAAAATTTTAAAAAGAAATTAATCGGCTATATGGCAGGAGAAAAGATTACGGAGCAGGCCAGCAGATATGATCACCTTGAAAAAATGTCCGTACAGGAATTGCTGACCTCTATAAACAGTGAAGACCAGGCGGTGCCCTTAGCCGTGCAGAAGGTGATCCCCGATATAGAAAGACTGATTGAGGCGATCGTTGAAAATATGATTGGCGGCGGACGCCTGTTTTATATTGGTGCCGGCACCAGCGGGCGCCTGGGTATTTTGGATGCCAGTGAGATACCGCCTACTTACGGGTTACCGGCAGGTGTCGTTATTGGTATTATTGCCGGTGGCTGGAAAGCCATTACCACTCCTGTTGAAAATGCGGAAGATGACGAAGAGCAGGGCTGGAAAGACCTGGAAGCGCATGGCGTGAATGAAAAAGATGTGGTGGTAGGGGTTGCCGCCAGCGGCTCAACGCCCTATGTGATCGGTGCTTTGCGCGAATGTCAGAAAAGGGGGATCGTTACCGGCAGCATCAGCTCTAACCCTAATGCACTGGTAAGCGCTGTTGCCGACTACCCGGTGGAGGTGATCGTGGGGCCTGAATTTGTTACCGGCAGTACCCGGATGAAAAGCGGTACCGCGCAAAAGCTGGTGCTGAACATGATCTCCACAACCGTAATGATCCAGCTGGGAAGAGTAGAAGGGAACCGGATGGTGAACATGCAGCTTACAAACGAGAAGCTGGTAGACCGGGGTACAAAAATGGTAATGGAAAAAACCGGGTTGCAGGATTATGAGCGGGCCAAACAGCTGTTGCTGGAAAACAAAAGTGTAAAGAATGCCGTAATGGCCTATAGCCGGGCAGAGCTGCACTAAAAGATCTTTATCATAACGACAAAAGGAAGAGTGGATGCTCTTCCTTTTCTTATTAAAAGAAATATCTTAATTAAGCAGCCGCTGTAGCAGCGTTTACTTTCTTAGCCAGCTTGCTTTTCAAATTGGCAGCCTTATTGCGGTGAATAACCCCTTTCTTGGCCAATTTGTCGATCATGCTTTCAACAGAGGATAATTGCTCCTTTGCTGCACTACCTTCTGCCGCTCTCAGGGTTTTAATGGCATTACGGGTGGTTTTACCATAATATCTGTTTCTGTCGCGACGCTTTAAGGCCTGACGTGCATGTTTCTTTGTAGCTTTATGATTCGCCATTGATCTCTTTTTTTGGACGGCAAAAGTAACGGAAATAAATCAATTATCGGCAAAATCTTCATTTTTTCTTTCCGGAAATACCGGAACAGGCCGGCCAATCTCTAAACATACCTTAAAATTGGAAAAATAGAGCACGGGGATTGCGTAAATATTGCGTATCTTGTGGGGCAATTTTTGAAAGGTTTTCCGGTAAAGGTATAATAAGATAAATAATATATAAATAGCTGATTTACAATGAAGGATTTTTCGTACATTACAAGCTCCTCGCCTGAATTTATTGAAAACATGTACAGGGAGTTTGTGACCAACCCTGATAGCGTAGACACCGAGTTGAAAAAATTTTTTGAGGGTTTTGATTTTGCAGTGGGAAACGGCCTGGCTCAAAAGAACGGAGCGCCTGCCGCCGCATCAGCAACCGGGGGATCTGACTGGAGAAAGGAAATAGCTGTATACCGGTTGATCTTAGGTTACCGGAATAAGGGTCACCTGCTGGCGGATACCAACCCGATCAAACAGCGGAAAGACCGCGGAGCCAACCTGGACCTGCCTTTTTTTGGCCTGTCCGAGGCGGATCTGGATACGGAATATGAGGCCGGTAACCTGATCGGCCTGGGCACAACAACGCTGAAGAATATCCTGCTGCACCTCAAAAAATGCTATGCGGGTCATGTAGGGATCGAATTCAAATATATCAGTGATCAGAAAAAGGTAGACTGGCTGACCAATGAAATGGAAAAGAAGTTTACCAATCCGCTTCCGTTGGAGCAGAAGAAACGCATTTTGCAAAAACTGAATGAAGGGGTAATGTTCGAAAAATTCCTTCATACCAAATATGTAGGGCAAAAGCGCTTTTCGCTTGAAGGGGGCGAAACCACTATTGCAGCCCTGGATGCCATTATTAACAAGGCGGCCACCCTGGAGGTAAGAGAAGTAGTGATCGGTATGGCGCACCGCGGACGGCTGAATGTGCTGGCCAATATCCTGGGGAAGACCTACGAGCAGATCTTCAGTGAATTTGAAGGTACGGGTGAAATTAACCAAACCATGGGAAGCGGGGATGTAAAATATCACCTCGGTTTTGGAAGTGTGATCCAGGCCACCAATGGAGAAACCGTACATCTGAAATTAATGCCCAATCCCTCGCACCTGGAGGCTGTGGACCCTGTGGTACTGGGCTTTGCCAGGAGCAGCGCCAATATCCTGCATGACGAGCGTTATGAAAGCGTGTTGCCGATCCTGATCCATGGAGATGCGGCAGTAGCGGGGCAGGGTGTGGTATATGAACTGCTGCAGATGTCAAAGCTGAATGGCTTTTATACAGGAGGAACGATCCATTTTGTGATCAATAACCAGATCGGGTTCACCACCGATTTCTCCGATGCCCGCAGCGCAGATTATTGCACTTCCCTGGCGGCGATGGTACAGTCGCCCGTGCTGCATGTGAACGGAGACGATCCCGAGGCTGTGGTAAAATGTGCAGAGATTGCCGCCCGTTACCGGAACGAATTTCATGCAGATGTATTTATTGATATGGTCTGCTACCGCCGCCATGGCCATAATGAAGGGGATGATCCCAAGTTTACCCAGCCGGCCATGTATGCCCTGATCGATAAGCATGCCAACCCCAGGGAAGTATATGTAAAATATTTGCTGGATAACGGCGAAGAAGATGCAAAGGAACTGGCAAAAGAAATGGAGAAAAAGTTCTGGGCCGATCTCCAGGATCGCCTGGATGAGGTAAAGCAGAAGCCATTGCCCTATACGTACCAGGAACCGGAGCTTCAGTGGAAAAGTCTCCGGAAAGCAACCAGCACCGATTTTGATGAAAGCCCGGATACTGCTATCAGCAAGGAGTTGTTTAAAACCGTATTTGATGGCCTCATGGCCATCCCGGAAGGATTTACCCCATTAAAAAAAGTAGCCAAGCTGCTGCAGGATAAAGTGAAGTTGCTCGAAACGGAGCAGAAGGTGGATTGGGCTACCGGTGAATTAATGGCTTTTGGCAGCCTGCTGATGGATGGTTTTGATGTGCGTATGACCGGTCAGGATGTAGGGCGCGGTACCTTCAGCTCCCGCCACGCCATATTAAGAGATGAGGTTACGGATACCGCATATAACCGGTTGAGCGACTTACCCACCGATAAAAAATTCCGCATCTTTAATTCCCTGCTGAGCGAGTACGCGGTACTGGGTTTTGAATACGGCTTCGCCCTGGCATCGCCCAATGTACTGGTACTTTGGGAGGCCCAGTTTGGTGATTTTGTGAACGGCGCCCAAACCATGATCGACCAGTTCATTACCAGCGCAGAACAGAAGTGGAACCGGATGAACGGGCTGGTAATGTTATTGCCGCATGGTTTTGAAGGGCAGGGGCCGGAGCACAGCAGCGCCCGCATTGAGCGATTTTTACAATCCTGCGCAGAGATGAATATCGTGGTAACCAATATTACTACATCGGCCAACTATTTTCATGCCTTGCGCCGGCAGTTAAAATGGCCGTTCCGTAAACCGCTGGTAAATTTTGCCCCCAAGGCCAACCTGCGGCATCCCGGCAGTTATTCCTTAAAAGAGGAGTTTACAGACGGGAAATTCAGGGAGCTGATCGATGATGCGTATGCGGATGACCCCGTGGCGGTAAAGACCGTATTGTTCTGTTCCGGTAAGATCTACTTTGACCTGGCGGAAAAACAACAGAAAGACAACCGGAAGAATGTAGCGGTTGTCCGCCTGGAGCAATTATACCCGCTTCCCAAAAAACAATTGGATGCCCTGTATGCAAAATACAAGAATGCTGTTTGGTATTGGGTGCAGGAAGAGCCATTGAACATGGGCGCTGCCTCATTCCTCCAGATGAACCTGAAAGATATTAACTATGGTATCATTGGCCGCAAGCCCAGTGCAGCACCGGCTTCCGGGTTTATGAAAGTACATAAAGCGGAACAGGAAGAGATCATCAATACCGCCTTTTCAATGTAACAGGAAATAGCGGGCGGAATAGAAATTCCGCCCTTTTTTTATCTATTCAAAACTAAACATGAGCGTTTATAGGAGTTTCTGGTTCAGTGCTTTTACAACAGCCTCTGAAACAGAATTCACCTGCAGCTTTTCATACACGTTCTTGATATGGGTATTTACCGTATGGATGCTCAGGTTACAGGCTGAAGCCACCATTTTACGGGTATAACCTTTTACCAGCAGGTTGAGGATCTCCTTTTCCCTTCCGGTTAGTTCCAGCTCCTCATTGTTTTCAAAGAAGACGTTTTTCTGAAAAGCAGTTAATACTTTTTTGGCAATAGAAGCAGTCATGGCTGCGTCCCCGTTATATACATCCTCGATGGCCTGAAGCAGCTGGGCCGGAGGTGATTTCTTCAGAATATAACCGGAAGCACCGGCACAAATGGAAGCAAAGATCTTATTGTCGTCCTCATAAACCGTTTGCATCAGCACCTGTATCTTCGGGAAATTGACCTTTATGATCTTTACGCCCTCGATCCCGTTTACGTTGGGCATATCAATATCCATCAATACAACATCCGGATCGGCTTTCCGCACATCCGTGATCACATTACTGCAATCAAAAAAGGTTCCCGTGCAGGTCATATGGGGCGATGCGTTGATCAACATACTTAAACTGTCCCTCCTGTACGCATTATCATCAAAAACAGCCACACGTATGGTTGTTATATTCATATTATAAAATTAAGGTATTAAAAACAGTTGCCTATCGCCAATTTGTGTGATATTTTGGAGGGGAGCATCGAGGATCCGGATCTGAGATTTTGGGGCAGGAGGCACCTGGTCCGGGCATACGACGTTCAGGGTATGGGATACCTGTGCAGGCAGGGAGCTTTAGTGCCAACAGGAATGCTGGCACTAAAAACCGGATGCTGAGCGCCCGGTTCTGGATTCTGAAATCCGGATTCTCAATGCTCAGGTCCCAATTCTCAAACCAGACCGCTCAAATCTCAGATCAGCCTTCAGAATTTACAATTTTTTACCGTACTTTGCCATACCTTTTTAAAAAGCATTTTTTTATGGCAATTGATATAAAAGTTCCCACTGTAGGGGAGTCGATTAGTGAAGTGACCCTGCTGAAATGGGTAAAAAATACAGGGGAATATGTAGAACGGGATGAGGTGATCGCAGAACTGGAGAGCGAGAAAGCTACTTTTGAAGTGAATGCGGAAAAAGCGGGGGTATTAACCACCAATGTTGCCGAAGGGGATACGTTAAATATAGGTGATACCATTGCCTCCATTGACGATACCGCCGCTAAACCGGAGGCTGCGCCGGAGCAGGCGCCCACCGATAAAGTGCCTGATGAAGCAAAGAAACCGGCGCCTGATCCTGAAAAGGCAAAACCGGCGGCTACCCCGGGTAATGCAGGAGCCCCGGCCGTAAAAGCCACCCCGGTAGCTTCGGCCATTATTGCGGATAAGGGTGTAAACCCTAAAGATGTAACTCCCTCCGGCTTTTCGGGAAAGATCGTAAAAGAGGATGTACTCGCCGCCCTGGCCAACCCCGGGCGCAAAGCCTTTGTTGCCGGTGGTGAACTATACAGCCGCAACGAGCGGGCGCAGAAAATGACCAGCCTGCGCAAGACCATCAGCCGCCGCCTGGTGGAAGCAAAAAATACCACGGCCATGCTCACCACCTTTAACGAGGTGAACATGAAGCCGATCATGGATATACGGGCCAAATACAAAGACAAGTTTAAGGAGGCGCATGGCGTAGGCCTGGGCTTTATGAGCTTCTTTGCCAAAGCCTGTGCCGTTGCGCTTGCAGAATGGCCTTCCGTTAATGCATATATTGATGGGGACCAGATCCTTTTTCATGACTATGCTGATATCAGCATTGCAGTAAGCACACCACGGGGGCTCACCGTTCCGGTGATCCGCAACGTGGAGAGCCTGAGCATGGCCGGAGTAGAAAAAGCCGTACTGGACCTGGCTAAAAAAGCACGCGACAGCAAATTAACGGCAGAAGATCTTACCGGGGGCACTTTTACCATTACCAATGGTGGTGTGTTTGGTTCTCTCATCAGTACCCCGATCATCAACCTGCCGCAAAGCGCTATCCTTGGTATGCACAATATCGTGGAGCGCCCCATTGCAGAGAACGGGCAGGTGGTCATCCGCCCGATGATGTACATTGCGTTAAGCTACGATCACCGGATCGTGGACGGACGGGAATCGGTTAGCTTCCTGGTGCGGGTAAAAGAATTGCTGGAAAACCCGACCCTGTTGCTGATTCAACAGGATCCGATAAAAACATTACTGGAGCTATAGATCTGTGAGGTTTTTAAAAGCTCACAGATCTGGTTAACGATGTTACCAGATCCGCAAAAAGGATTAGGGCGCTACTACTCCTACCTGAACAGCGCTGTAAAGATCATCGGCTCATACCAGGGCCATGAGCCGCTGGCGCATTTTCTTAAAAACTATTTTTCCCGGGAAAAAAAGTATGGTGGCAGCGACCGTAAACAGGTAACGCAGCTATGCTACGCCTATTACCGGCTGGGAAAGGATTTTGCAGACCTTTCTTTTGAACAACGGGTATTACTGGGGTTGCGCCTTTCTTCAAAAGAGATCGCTGCTCCATGGAATGCGTTGTTGGCCATTTATAAGGTACCGGAAACCTTTTCCGGGGCCGTTTTTCCCTGGAAAGACCAGCTCAGCGGTGGTATTGATCCGGCTGCTTTTGAGCATTCCTTTTTTGTGCAGCCGGACCTGTTCCTGCGCATCCGCCCGGGAAATGAAGCGCCCGTTATCAAAAAACTGGAGCAGGCTGCCCTTCCTTTTCAAAAGGAGGGCGATGCATTAAGATTGCCCAACACTGCGAAAGCAGGAGAAGTGCTTGCATTGAATTCAGAGGCCGTTATCCAGGACCTGAGCTCACAAAGAATAGCAGGTTTCCTGCACAGGTTTAAGTCCCTGGCCTTGGATGTATCTCAGATCTCCCCCGATGTTCCGGGACCGGGATCCCGGGTCTCAGTATGGGATTGTTGTGCGGCCAGTGGTGGTAAATCGATCCTGGCGGCGGATGTGCTGGGAACCATCACGCTGACGGTTTCGGATATACGGCCCTCCATTATTGCCAATTTAAAAAAGCGCTTTCATGAGGCCGGTATAAAAAATTTCCGGTCGCTGGTGACTGATGCCACAAAACCGGATGGGCAGCTTTCCCGTGAGCGCTTTGATCTTGTAATAGCAGATGTACCCTGCTCCGGAAGCGGAACCTGGAGCCGCACACCGGAACGGCTGCATTATTTCAGTACGGATGAAATAAAAACCTACGCAGGATTACAGCGCAGAATCCTGGCCAATGTAACACAGTCTGTAAAGCCGGGCGGTTTTTTTCTTTACATTACCTGTTCAGTATTCCGTGCTGAAAATGAAGACCAGGTAGCATGGCTGCAACAACGGGGATGGGTGGTAAAGGATCAGCAGGTGCTGGAAGGATATAAGCTGAAAGCAGATACGATGTTCGGGGCATTGCTGCAAAAAAAAGCTAACTTTATATAAAAGTGTTTCTGTTTTATATTATGATCTGAATTCGTGCTATAAATGACTGGTTAAAATGATTACTTATATTAAGATAAATGGGTTTAAGTCATTTCACAAATTTGAAATGGAATTTACACCTTTTACGATTATTGCGGGAGCAAATGCATCGGGCAAAAGCAATTTGTTTGATGCGTTGCTGTTGTTGTCGAGGATGGCCGATCACAATCAATAGCCACCGCTTCCGCAGGTGGCGAGGCGCTGCCTACCTACACAATTTTTCCATCCTTTATAATCAGCGTGGCATTGGAAACTGTATGTTCGGCATCCTTTACAATGGTTGCATTGGTAAACGCATAGTATTTACTAGGTACATCTGCAACACCGTTGACAGGGAAAGTTGTTTGCGAAAAACAAAAGACCACAAAAGCAGTTTTAAAAGTAGCAAGCAGCAGCCATTTTTTCATCACGCATTAATTTTGTGAAAAATTAGCTAAATAAGCGGGAATGTCAAAATAAATAACTTCTTGCCTTATAGCCCCAGTGGCTAAAAATAAAAAGTCACACCCCCCCTTTTGTTTACCAGTTTGCGCATCCTAAACGGGTAACGGCGGCAGGGCTTTTCTACCGGCCTCGCGGTTGGCGAGCAGGAAGTAGTGAGAGGTTGCTAAGTCAGGTATCTTACATCAGGCATTGTATACATCAACCCTCCCAACCTTTTGACTTCCAGCTTCCGTTGCCATTTCCCTAATAAACATTTATATTGCAAACGATATGCAGGTGTTCAACTTTTTGCTTAGTGCCATTGCTTTTTTGCTGCTTGCCTTTGCCTGCCATCTTCTTTATGCCCGGCAGGGAAACTTATTGCTGAACAGGTTATTGTCGGTTCCGCTGCTCATGCGGTTCGGACAGATCTGCATCTTCCTGCTCATTGTTTCGGGTTACAATCATGTCTATCCATTTTTCCAGGTCGTATTTACACCGCTATTTTTTGTAGCTCCGGCCTGCTCCTGGTTATATGTACGCTGCTTTGTACGGGCGCAAAACAAGCTAAAGAAATCAGATGCCATTCATTTTATCCCATTTTTGCTGGCGCTGATTCACCTTCTGCTACCCGTCAAGTTTGTAAACTGGCATATTGTTTCTGACGAAATTATAGCCGGTGGGCATTTTTCAGTAACCGAAAGCACCGGCTTTTTCCCCGCCGCATTTTATAGCTATGGACTGGCCGTGCTGGTTGCCGGTTACTTAATAGCCTCCTGGTATATAGTATCGTCATCGGGTATAATTAGAAAAAGTAAATGGAACGCCCATAAACGATGGTTGTTCTTTTATCTGTCGAGCTCCTCGTTTTTTAAGCTATTGGGATTTGCTGCAGTGCTGTTAAAAATAAGGGGGATAGCCTATGTAAACAACCCTGTATTTCTTATTATAAGTTGCCTGGTACTTTTATTTATGATGACTTTTGTACTGTACCAGCCCGGCATTTTATATGGGTATATTTTAATCAATAAGAAAATCGGTACAACCAAAGAGCCAATAGAGGTAGAAGTATCCGTATCTAAAAAAATTGCCGCACCCGCAGCCAAATTAAGCATTGCCAATCAGGCAACCCATGCAGATGCTATTGCCCGGCTGATGGAAGTGGAACAACCTTTTTTGTCGGCCGATTACCAGATCATACACCTGGCGCAAACCCTTCAGATACCGGTGCATCACTGCTCGCAAACCATTAACCAGCATTTTGGGAGAAACTTTCGCGACTGGCTGAATGGATACCGGGTTCGGCATTTTATTGAATTGTACCGTTTGGCCAATGATCAAATAACGATCGAAGCCGCAGCTTTTCAGTCGGGCTTTAGAAATATTACTACCTTTTATAATGCATTTAAAAAAGAAACCGGCCACATGCCAAAAACGTATTTTGAACATATTCTGGCCGAATAAAAAATATATTTAATAGTAGAAATCATCTCTATCCGCCGTATCTCCGCGCCCCTATCCTATTTCAGGTACATCAGAAAATGGTTGCTGAATGCTATTTCGAAAGGCTATCAATTTTGGCTTTATCTTTCTTTTTGTGGAAAAAGAGCTCAAAACCCCCACAAATTTCTATAACGATTCAACGGTTATAGAAATTTTAGGGTTGCCAGAGAGGTAATTACGGCGCTCACAGCTATGTTTGCCTTGAACTAAACTTTACTCTTACCCGCGTTAATCGACGACCGTTTATCAGATTGCAGGCTATAAATCAAAACGACATGTATAGAAAAACCATACTGCTTTTTTTCTTATTTTTATCGGGGATCTTGTTTTTAAATGCACAAACTTTGTTTGTAGATGCAACCAGGCCGGCTGACGGAGATGGCGCTTCATGGGCAACTGCTTATAAAAGCCTATACAATGCGCTGAATGCGGCAAACGCAAATACTGCTATACAGGAAATCCGGGTGGCGGGTGGCGCAACGGGGGCTTCCTACAGTCCGCCTTCCGGCAATGTCAATCATACTTTTTTGATTTCGAGAGGCGGATTAAAACTAACCGGGGGGTTTGCTGCGGGCGGATCGGCTTCTCCTGTACCCGGGCAAACCTCGGTACTGGCAGGCGCCGGGTCTCTCTATCATATAATGGTCATTGCCGGGTTACCCGCCAATGCAGGAGCGGTAGAGATCAGCGGCTTTACCTTTCGGGCCGGAAGAGCCGATGGAAGCGCCAATTTTAGTTACAATGGCGTATCTGTTCCCAATAATTCGGGCGGCGGCATTGCTATTTCCGGGAATGCCAACCTGGAAAAAATTATTTTCCGCAATTGTGAAATTGCTGCGAATTACGCTGGCAATACCGGCGCCGGGGTGTACATCCAGGCCTCTGTGCCTCTATTTATGAACTGTGTTTTTTGGGGCAATTACGCCGATTACGGTGGGGCAGCTTTTAACTACGCTAACGCACATACCCGCTATATTAACTGTACCATTTCGGGCAACCACGATAATCACGGCGGTGGGGGTATGCGCAATTCAAATTCGGATCCGGTTATTGCCAATACCATTATTTATGGTAACGATGGTGGCATTGCCAATAACGATGGTGCTGCGCCTGTTATTTCCACCTCGTTGGTGCAGGGGCTTACTTCAACCAGCAACGGCAACCTGAACGGAAATACTACGAATCCATTATTTGAATTACCCCTGGCCATGCCCATTAGCACTGCGCCTGGTGAAGAAACTCATGTTGATTACCGTCTGAAGCTGAAAAGCCCCTGTATAAACAAGGCTGCAACTACCCCTTACACTATATATGGGGGCGACCCGGGCAGCGACCGTGATTTCTGGGGCAGCCCCAGGTTAATATCTGAAACAATAGATATAGGCGCTGCAGAAACATTTGCTGTGTCGGCAAACGGTATCATGTATGTAAAGAAGGGCAGTATGGGCGCAGGCGACAGTTGGGCTAACGCCATGGGTGAGCTGGCAGATGCAGTAAGAATTTCCCAAACAAATACGGAAATTAAACAAATTTGGGTGGCTGCGGGAACCTACAAACCTATGTATAGTTATGAAGATGACAATACCGGTGTTGATAAAGGATCCGAAAATGCATTCCTAATTGTACGGGGCGTGAAGATATATGGAGGCTTTGCCGGGGGAGAAAGCAGTATTGGCGCAAGAAACTGGAAAGTAAATGAAACCATACTAAGTGGCGATCTTGACAATAGCAATACATTTTCCAATGGAGATGCTAATCACCTGGTGGTAAGGGTAGGTAGTACGCAAAATGCCATTCTCGATGGATTTACGATTAAAGGGGCCTATAACACAGGAGTAGAAAATGAAGTATATAAAACAGTAAATGGCAACAAATACATATGGGATGGAACTGGCGGGGCTATCATGGTACACATGGGTAGCATGACAGTTAATAATTGTATTATAAAAGAAAATTACGGTAATCAAGGCGGAGCAATCGGCATGTATTGGAACGGCACTGGGGGAGATTTCAGGACTATTTTTCAAAATTGTACAATTACCAAGAATATAGCGAAGGCAGCGGGGGCCATTTACACCTACGGCACTTATGCCAGTTTCATCAATTGCGCCATTACAGATAACGATGCTGTCAGCGGTATTAATGGTATTGAAGCCGCATATGGGAGTTTGTATTTTTTAAATTCAACACTTGCCAATAACGGCGAATCATTTTTCTATACAGAAGAAGGAGTTGGTGCGCCACAACATGCATTTAGAAACACCATTTTTTGGGATTACCTGATTGTGAACCATAGCTATGCTGCCAATTTCTACAATTGCCTTATCAAACAAATCAGCGAAATAGTGGTGGAGGTTGAGAATGTGGATTCCTACGGTCTGAAAGAATGGGATGTTTTCGTGAATTATGCCGCGGGCAATTATACGCTCAAAACCGGTAGCCCCGCTATTAATGCGGGCGGCAACAGCTACTTTGCCGATTTTGCCAATTCAAAAGATTTGGCCGGAAACCCTCGTGTTTTTAACAGCACTATTGATTTAGGCGCTTACGAATACCAGGGTGCAGAGGCGCTACCTGTTACGCTTAACTCGTTATCGGCCCTGATCAAAAACGGGCAACTAATGGTAAACTGGACCACCGAAACCGAAACCAACAATGACCACTTTTTAATACAGGTTTCTGTTGACGGTAACAACTGGAAAACCGTGGAAACCGTACAGAGCAAGGCCCCGGGCGGTAACAGCAATACCGGACTGAACTATAGTAACGCGATCCCATTAACGGGACTAAGTCTTGGTGCGGGATTTTTACTGTTGGGTGCAATGGCCGGCCGCCGCCGTTATGGATATGTTCTTGCAATAGCCGTGGTTGCCATGAGTGTGCTGGCCTACTCCTGCAGCAGGCAGGATATCTTCAAAAATATAGAAAATGGTAAGTTGTTCCTACGCATTGTACAGGTAGATAAAGATGGTACAGAAAAAGTATCAAAAGTAATACAGGTGGTGCGGGAGTAGGGCTGAAAGTAGTTGAATGATGGCTTTTCAATGAATATTGCATATTGAACATTGCCTATTGAATATTCTGCTGCTCTGTATAAAATAGCCAACAGTTGACATACTCAATAATCAATTTTCACCCACCAATGTCGGGAGCCTTAAAAACAGTCATAGCTGATATAGCGATTTTCCCTTAATTTCAATAAATAAAACAGAAACCTCATGGGACTATTTGACTTTATTAAGAACGAATTTATTGAAGTTATTGAATGGGTGGATACTTCTGCGAACACCCTGGTATGGAAATTTCAGGATAAAGGGAACAATATTAAGAATGGCGCAAAGCTAACGGTAAGGGAAAGCCAGGTGGTGGTGCTGATGAATGAAGGCGAGTTCGGAGATATATATCAGCCGGGATTGCATACCCTCTCTACCAGCAACATGCCCATTACCACCACGTTAAAGTCCTGGAAATATGGGTTTGAGTCGCCGTTCAAAGTTGATATTTACTTTGTTAATACCCGTCAGTTTACGGATCTTAAATGGGGCACTTCCGGTCCTGTATTGATCCGCGATGCGGAGCTGGGACAGGTGCGGCTGAAGGCATTTGGTAATTTTGCGATCCGTATTGCAGATGCCAGGAAATTCATTACCGAATTTGCCGGTACCAATCCTTTTGTGCGTGCAGAAGGAGTGGAGGAAGTTTTACAGGGGATCCTTTCCAGCCGTTTTGCCGAAGTACTGGCCAAGGCAAAGATCTCGATACTGGAGCTGGCGGCCAATTACCAGGTGCTGGGCGAGCAGTTAAAACCGGAGTTCCAGAAAGAGCTCGATAGCTACGGGCTCTCACTGGAGAAGTTCTTTATTGAGAATATTTCACTTCCGGAAGAAGTGGAGAAGATCCTCGACAAGAAGACCGAACTGAACATTCTCAAAGGCAACCTGAATGAGTTTAACCAGATGCAGGGTGGTATAGCACTGGAAAATCTTTCGAATAACGATGCGGCCGGCAATATGGGCGGCGTGGGTGCAGGCGTGGTGCTCACCAACCTCATGACCCAGGCAACACAGCCGCAACAACCTGCTGCAGAAAATAAAACAAACCTGATGGATGTTTTAAAGCAGCTTGGAGAGCTGAAAGCGCAGGGGATCATCACCGAGGAAGAGTTTGCCGAAAAGAAAAAAGACATCCTGGCCCGGCTGTAATCAAAATATTTTATGCAGGCGTTTGAAGAATATCCCTGTCCCAACTGCGGATCGGAGCTGAACTATGATGCAGCCAAAAGCAGTTTAAAATGTCTCCATTGTGGTGCGGTGTTCGCCATCCAGAAAAGTACGGAGGTGATCGAGGAGCGCAATATCAGCATTTTTAAGGATGCGGAAACGATCCCTATTGCCCCCATACAGGTTGCGGTATACCGGTGCAGCAAGTGTGGGCAGGAAACACAGGAAGCAGGGGATGTGGCTTTTTTTGAATGCCGCAATTGTGGCAATAATGTGGTCAACCCTGCGGCCTATACAACCCGCAGCATCAGCCCCGCCGGCATCATCCCGTTTAAAATATCAAAGCAGGATGCGCTGGACCGGTTTGCGCAGTGGATCGGCAAAGGCTTCTGGAATGACAGCGATCTGAAAAAACTTTCGCTGACCGATAAACTGGAAGGGCATTATGTGCCGTTCTGGACCTTCGATTGCCAGACCGGTAATCAATGGAGCGGTTACTCCGGCAGGTATTATTACGAAACCGTGCGCCGCAGGAATGCCAGCGGCGAGGAAGTAACGGAACAGGTGCGGCATACCAACTGGACCTGGCGTACCGGATCTTTTGAACTTTTTTTTGACGATGTGCTGGTCTGCGGTAACAAGGCCATCCCCCAGGACCGGATCAATGATATATATCCCTATCTCTTAAATGATGTGGTGGTCTTTAATGATGAATACCTGCTTGGCTGGAATGCCCGGGCATATGATAAGGACCTGTCTGAAACGTACCGGCTGGCGCGGACGATCATGGACCGGAAAATAGAACAGGAGGCCATTTCCCGGCTGGCAGAGGATACCTATCGCGATCTGCGGGTGCAAACAGACTATTCCGGGGAAACCTTTAAACAGATCATTCTGCCGGTTTGGTTGTGCCAGTACCTGTTCAAGGGGAAAACATACCAGTTCATCATCAACGGGCAGACCGGGGTCATCAGCGGTACCAAACCATTGTCGGTATCCAAAATAGCAACAGCTGTTGTGATTGCCGTTCTGATCATTGCAGCGATATATTTTTTCACAAGATCAGGATGACGGTCAGGGCATCAATGCACCCGATAATTTTTGCCATGCAAAATAATAAATAGGTATCTTCACCTGCGTGCAACCAACAATAACGTTTAAGTTTCTCTTTTGTTTTCTCTTCTTTAACCTGCTTCCTTTTACGCACTGCGGGGCGCAGGATCTTGAAACCTTGCTGGCTCCTCTTTCTCCGCCTGAGCGCGTTCGCTATGTGAGCGGGTATATAGAAGTGAAAAATATTGTCAATACGCCCCGGTTCGATTCCTTCCTTCACCAGGTGAAGGTATTTGCGGAGAAAAAAAAGGACGCATTATTGCTGGACGAGGCCAATTATTTAATAAATGGCATCCCCATTTTTAAAGAACAGGACAGCGAAACCAGAATAGCGCTGATCAAAAGATCACAGGAAGCTTACCAGCGGAAGAATGACCGGCTTCATGTCGGAGATTGCCTGGTGGCAATAGGTCAGATACAGTTCGCCAATGAGCAATACGCAGCCGCTTTTGAAAACCTGCTGGAGGCCGCGGAAATTTTCAAAAAATTAGGATATGCACAGGTACCTAAAATAGGAAAGTACCTGCATGATTTTGCACTGGATTATTTCTTTTTCCGGGAATATGACAAAGCGATCCTGTATATGAAGGAATCTGTAAAGTTGCCCGGGTACAACGATAATCTTGATATACAGCGCTACAATACACTGGGCATGTCGTACCTGAAGCTGGATCGGCTGGACAGCGCCTACCGGTACCTAGATACGGCCTATCAAAAAGCCAGCGGGTATAAAGACAGTTTCTGGATAGGCCTGAGCGCCGGCAATATAGGCGAAGTGCTGTATGCAAAGGGCGAATACCAGCGCGCGCTGCGCTATTTTTTGGAAGATTACCGGTTCAATATCCACAGCGATTTCCCGGACGTGCAGCAAAATATCTGTGTGAACCTGGCTAAAAATTATCTCCGGCTGAATATGTTGGATAAAGCCCACTATTACCTGCAGCTGACCGGGCAGTTCCTCCCCAAATCAAAGACCACAACTTTTGGGAACCAGCAATTGCTGGAGCTGGCCAAACTGAATTATTATGATCTGGGTTACCGGTATTACCTGGCATGCAACGATTATAAAACAGCGTTGTTATATGCGGACAGCCTGCACCAGGCCGAAAGGATCCGGGATCAGAAATACAATACACTGCAGGTAGAAATGGCATCGGGCAAGCTGGCCTTGCTGCAGTCAAAAGTGGCGCTTCAAAAAAAAGAGCTGGCACATGAGCAACAGCGCCGGGTGCGGAATATGATCATCGTTTCATTGGTGGTCCTCTTCATCCTATCGCTGCTTATTTTCCGGAACCGGCAGGTGCTGCTGCGGGCCCGGCTTGAAAGAGCAGCGCATCACCTGAAACTATCCGAACTAAAACTGAATGAGTTTGCTGCACAGATCCAGGAGAAATCGAAACTGGTAGCCGACATGAAAGAAAAGCTGGAGCAGCACCCGGGTACGGACAACAGCCTGTTGCAGCAATTGCACCAGGCTACGATCCTGACAGACAGCGACTGGATGCGGTTCAAAACACTTTTTGAGCAGGTGCATTCCGGTTTCCTGCTTCGGCTTCGGGAAAAGTACCCCGAAATTTCTCCCGCCGAAATCCGCTATCTTACGCTGGCCAAGCTCCGTTTTTCCACCAGGGAAATGGCGGCGGCACTGGGGGTTTCTACCCAGAGTATCCGGACCAACTGGTATCGCATCCGGAAAAAACTGGACCTGCCCGAATCGCTGAATGTGGATGAACTGGTGGCCAATGTTTAAACACCCTGTGCCGGCGATGGGTTGTTTTGTAGTTGTAATGTGTTCATTATCAGTTTTATTTTTTGTTGTGACGTTTTTGTGACGCTCTGTTTAGGGCATTAATGAGCTGCACGGGTTTATTTTGAAGGGCAACAAAACAACTCCCTCTCAAATGAACAATACATCTATTTTGCGCAAATGCTTCCTTGCTTCGTTGATCCTGTTCCGTTTTTTTGCAGCAGCTCAAACACCCGATGCCAATGGCATCGTGTATGTGAAAAAGAATGCCGGGGGCAATGGCAGCGGTTGGGCATCGCCCACTTCGGAACTGGCCGATGCGCTGAAAGCTGCAAAGACCAACACAAATATTAAAGAGATATGGGTGGCCAAAGGCACTTACAAGCCCCTCTACCGGGCCAATAATCTGAGTGGAGCAAACCCGGCCGACCGCGATAATTCCTTTGTACTGGTTCAAAATGTAAAAGTTTACGGCGGCTTTGATCCGGATAACCAGATGGGTACTTTCGCCACCCGGAACCCCCGCATCGCAGTTACCACGCTGAGCGGAGATATTGATGGCAACAATAACCTTAGCAACAATGCTTACCATGTTGTTATTGTCGCGGGCGCGGCCGGTACGGCCGAATTGAGCGGGTTTACCATTACCGGCGGAAATGCCAGCGGTACTTCCCTGTTAACTGTTAACGGGGAAGGCATCACCCGGTACGAGGGAGGGGGAATGAATATAAAAAACAGTGCACCTAAAATTACCGGGCTCATTATTGATGGCAATAGCGGCAATCAGTGTGGCGGATTGTATACCTACAATTCGGCCGCAGACATAAGCGAGCTGATCGTTCGTAACAACACGGCTACTTCCTCTTATGGCGGCGGAATAGCCATCGAAAGCGGACAGACCGCAACCACAAGCGTACGCATTACCAACGCACTGATCATCACCAACAGTGCTACAGCCGCATCGGGCAGGGGAGGCGGCATTTATACTGCCAATTACGGCGCGGCCGTACCACAACTGATCAATGTAACAATCAGCAATAACGCCGCCGCCGCCGGAGGCGGTGTGTACGTTTTGGCCGGTTATGCAAGCATTTACAACAGCATTATATGGGCCAATACTGCAGGTGGCAGTGCAACCACGCCCGGCGCGGATATACAGGGAGCCAATACGGTACTTAAGAACAGCATAGTGCAGGTATATGGTTCAGCAGATCCCACAAATCTGGTGGGCGCAAACCCTTTGTTCGCCAACCCGGCAAACGGGGATTACCGGTTATTAAGCACTTCTCCTGCTGTTAATAAAGGCAGCAATGACCTGTTTACCGGTCTGAATGCCGGCACCAAAGACCTTGCCGGTTATGTAAGAGTATTTGATTATGCCGGCTCCGGTGTAATCGATATGGGAGCCTATGAGAGTCCCTATACACCCGGCGCCGAGGTTATTATATATGTAAAACCGGTTGCTACCGGTAATGGGGATGGTACCAGCTGGGATGACGCCACCAGTGATCTGCAGGGAGCCATCAATACCATTGGTGTGCAGAAGGTATTTGTGGCTGTAGGCAATTACGATGTGCCATCGCCCAACAGCTTCATCATGAAGAACGGTGTCGCCATTTATGGCGGCTTCGATCCCGGGCGCAATATAAAAACACTGGCAAACAACAGGATCATGATGGACACTTCAGGTGTTACGGGCTCCATACTTAACGGCAAACGGGAACGCCCGGTGATCTGGAATGTATTTACAGACGCTACCAAAATGAACAGCACGGCGGTATTGGATGGTTTTACGATCACAGGCGGCTACAATAATATCGAAGGGCTTTATGACGGCGGTGGCGGCATGCGCAACAGCTATGCCTCGCCAACCATCAGTAATGTGGTTTTCAGAGCCAATGCAGCCTACAATGGAGGCGGAATGCTGAACTTCTTCTCTGGACCGGTGCTCACCAATACGGCCTTTGTAAAAGATTCGGCTAAGAACCAGGGTGGGGGTATCCATAATTTCTCCTCCGCAACTACCGTTATGAATGGTGCAATAATAACCGGTAATTATTCGGCGCAAAACGGTGCCGGCATCACCAATTATGCCACCGGATCGCAAACATTTACGAACCTCTTGATCACAAAAAATACAGCGGCTAACGCTGGCGGCGGAGTAGAAAATATCAATTCAGCCTCCACATTTTTGAATACGCTTGTAGCCGACAATACACAGGGGGTCGTTGCATCTGGCGCCAATACCCCAACCTTCATCAATTGCACCATAGCCCGTAATTACACGCCTTTTGGAGAAACGTCTTTTTATTCGGTTGACGGAAATATACACTTTATCAACTCAATTGTTTTTGGCACATTCAACGGTAAAAGTAAATATACCGCCCAATACTCATTCATCGAAGGCGTTGACAATACGGATGATGGCAATATAAGCGCGGCGGGCATCGGACAAGCGCAGATGTTCAACAGCCCGGGCCTGGGCGATTATACCTTGAGGTCCGCAGCGCCGGTCATTGATAAAGGAAATAACGCGTTGTTTGACGGTCTGGACCAGGATACCAAAGACCTTGCCGGCAATGCACGGCTTACCGGGGCTGTAATTGATATGGGGGCCTATGAATATGATGCAGCGCTTCCTGTGTTGTTTGGAAGATTCAGTGCGGTTTTAAAGAATGGTCAGCTGATCGTAAACTGGCGTACGGAAAGCGAAACCGGCAACGATCATTTTCTCATACAGGTTTCCGCCGATGGTAAGAACTGGAAAACCGTTCAAACGGTAACGAGCAAGGCCCCGGGTGGTAACAGCAATACCGGGCTGGACTACAGCAACGCCATCCCTTTAACGGGACTAAGTCTTGGTGTAGGATTTTTACTATTAGGTGCAATGACCGGCCGCCGCCGCAGGTATATTCCAGCAATAGCCATGTTTGGAATAAGCATGCTGGCCTTCTCCTGCAGTAAGCAGGATATTTTCAAACATATTGATAACGGCAGGCTGTTCGTACGCATCGTGCAGGTGGATAAAAACGGTACGGAGCGGGTATCGAAAGTGATACAGGCGGTGCGGGAATAATATGCTAATGGGTTTAAAGTTACAGGGTTGGGATGCATTCAGACATCAGACATCCAAAATCGGACATCTTTAAGCGGCTTCGGACTTTTCGACCCGGATCAACAATTAAATATCAGACATGAAGATTTTTTTTGTGTGCAAAAAAAGCATTTTTGTATGCCTGCTATTGGTTAGCAGCTTATTGCAGGCTCAAACCCCCGATGGTAACGGCATTATTTATGTAAAAGCCGATGGAACAGGCAACGGCAGCAGCTGGGGCAATGCTACTTCCAGCTTACAGGGGGCTATTAATGCCGCCGGCGTGCAAAAAGTATTTGTAGCTGTGGGAACTTATACTGTTTCATCTGCCGATGCTTCTTTCAAAATGAAAAATAATGTGGAGATCTACGGCGGTTTTGTTCCCGCAAATAATGTAACTGATTGGAGCACCCGTATTTTGCCGAACAGGAACCCTGTTACTGACTGGCCGTATACGGGTTCTGTTCTGAATGGCCTTAATCTACAAACATTCGAAAATTATCCGGTTATTCAAAATACCAGCGATTTGGGTTTGACCCCTTCGGCGGTATTAGACGGGTTTACCATAGCTGCCGGTGTGAATCTGGGTTATGGCGGGGGTATTTCCAATCAGAATGCATCGCCAACACTCAGGAATTTGCTGATAACCGGTAATATGGCGGCCAGGGGCGGAGGCATTTACAATTCAAATTCTTCGCCTGTTATTACCGATGTTATTATAAACAATTGCGTAGCTTTTACTAATGGTGCTAATACCGGGCTGGGTGGTGCCGTTTATAATATAAATGCTTCGCCGGTTTTTATCAACGTACTCGTTGTAGGAAATCAAACCGATGTTAATAACGGAGGCGCCGGGATATACAATACCGGAACAGGAACTACGCAATTTATCAATACCACTATCGATAATAATATCGCCGGAGTAAATGGGGGTGCTCCTAATGCTATGACGATTAATTCAGGAACGGTCAGCTTTAGCAACTCAATTGTCTATGGGGGTATTACAGGAACGTACAATGCCCGGTATTCCATAATACAGGGCAATACCGATTTTACCAATGGAAATATTAATGCTTCAGGTTTTACAGCAGGCGATATTTTTGTTGGTCCAATTTTGGGGTACACTATAGATGTCGGAAATTATCAACTAAGATCTGTTGCCCCGGCTATTGATGCCGGCAGCAATTCATTGTTCCCTGATTTAACTGTAACTGCGCTGGATTTAGCAGGAAATTCCAGGGTGAAGAATGGTAATAACCCCGGCGTGATAGACATGGGGGCTTATGAAAGTCAGTATGTACCTGTTGAGCCAACAGCAGGAGTTGTTTATGTAAAACCCATCGCAAGCGGAAACGGCAGCGGCAGCGGCTGGGATGATGCGACCTCCGATTTGCATACGGCCATTCATACCGCAGGCGTTGCAAAGGTTTTTGTAGCTGCGGGGCATTACTATGTAGGGAGTGCCTCCTTTATTATGAAAAACAATGTGGCTGTTTACGGAGGTTTTGATCCGGCGCATAATATTAAAACATTGAGCGATCATCGCATTATGCCCGATCCGGCCCATCCGGCACAGGGGTCGGTGCTGGACGGGCAGGGGGCAAGACCTGTTATCTGGAACGTTTTCAACGCAGCAACAGCAATGAACAATACTGCTGTTCTGGACGGATTTACCATCACCAATGGGAAATCGGGAGAGAATGGAACCGGCGGGGGAATATATAACGAATACGCATCGCCCACACTCGTCAACCTCGTTATAAGCAATAACAAAGCCAATTACGGCGGAGGTACCTACAACAAAAATTCTTCACCGAAGATGGAGCATATCAGGATTACCGGTAATTCGGCGCAGTGGGATGGCGGCGGCATCTACAACAAGGCATCGGCTCCTTCTATGATCAATGTTGCCATCATGAACAATAAGGCGAACTATGGGGGAGGTGTTTTTAATCAAACTGCCCCGGCGCCCGGTATGGTGAATGTGCTGATAACGGGGAACAGCTCTAACAATGACGCCGGCGGCATGTATAATGATGATCAGGCAATTCCTGTTTTAACCAATACCACCATCGCGGGAAACAATGCTGCACTTCAGGGTAAAGCAATATACAACCGCAACGCATCTGTTGCATTGTATAACTCCATTGTTTATGGAAGCATTGCGGGCGCGGCGTACACGGCGCAGTTTTCTTTAATAGAAGGCAGCAACAGCACCGCCGATGGAAATATAGACGCCACAGCGGTTACTCCTGGCGATATTTTTGTTAATCCCTTGGCGGGAGACTATACGTTAAAAGCGGGTAGCAAGGCCATTAACGGAGGTAGCAATCAACACTACTGGAATATCATTAACGGAGGCGCTCCGCTTCCTCCTTTGGGAGATGCTGCGTGGGGAACTGACCTTGCCGGCAACCCCAGGCTGGCCGGATCTGCGATTGATCCGGGTGCTTTCGAGTACCGGGATGGTGCATTGCCGGTGTCCTTTGGCGCGTTCAGTGCCCTGGTAAAAGACGGCCGGCTGCTGGTAAGCTGGACTACGGTGAGTGAAGCGAATAACGATCATTTCCTGGTACAGGTTTCCCCGGACGGGAGGAACTGGAAGACGGTGCAAACCGTACAGAGCAGGGCCGCCGGAGGTAACAGCAATACCGGGCTGGACTACAGCAACGCCATCCCTTTAACGGGACTAAGTCTTGGCGCAGGGTTTTTACTATTGGGTGCAATGACCGGCCGCCGCCGCAGGTATATTCCAGCAATAGCCATGTTTGGAATAAGCATGCTGGCCTTCTCCTGCAGTAAGCAGGATATTTTCAAACATATCGATAACGGCAGGCTGTTCGTACGCATCGTGCAGGTGGATAAAAACGGTACGGAACGGGTATCGAAAGTAATACAGGCGGTGAACGGGTAAGATCTCAGTATTCAGATCATCAGCCTTTAAAGGATGGATATTATTATACACTGCGGTCGCATTGCCGCTACCCGTTTACTATTTTTATCGCCTTGATGTATTGTTGTATGCCATTCCTGTCAACCCCCGTAACGCGGATGAACCGGATCGTTTCTTCCTGCCGGGGTTCTGTTGCGGGTTGTTTGTTACAGGTAATAAACAGACAAATGACCAGGGGCGCTATCAACCATCGTCTTTTTTTATAACGTCCAAAAGACCGCAGCGAAAATAAAAGCGTCAGCAAGCCCAGTCCCATAGCCAGTTTCCCGTTACGCTCAAAGGTAACGCTGTATTGTAAAAGGCTGTTAGAAAAACCATCTTTTGCCTTGCTGTCTACCCGGGTAAGTGGTATGAAGTTTTGGCTGTCGGCGGAGGCTTCAATAATAAAATGGCCGATGTTGGCTTCATGGGTGGTGCTCCATTGCACTTTCAGGGTATTATTCTTCAGCAATGCGCTGATTTCCTGCATATCTAAAGGGGCCGCCTCTTCAATGCTTACCCAGAAATCTTCGGTTTGTCCATATAGGAGCTGGCTGCCCGCAGTGAAATCGGGGTTGGCGAGAAGGTCGGCCATGACGCGCATCCGCAGCGGGACGCTCTTTACGGCGGTGCTGAGCTGATCCGGCGGGATGGTTGCTGTATGCGTATAGGCGGCGACATCTGACTGGCTGTTTAATACCAGTTCATCATCATTGAACTGTCCGTCATTATTAAAGTCGATCCAGGCTTTACAGGCCTGGGGGTTGGTTTGGGTGGTAACGCTGAGGACCTGGCCTGGGGCTACATGGAGTGCTTCCCCGATAGTACAGCTGTTGTCCGAATAAGACCGGTAGCCATCCTGGTTATAGCCGTACGATACATAAGACATGTTGCCCAGGGTTACGTTACAGGGACCTGCATTGCTCGTGTTCGTGGATCTCAGGATGTTGACCGGTACCTGCACAGCGGCTTTTACGGGTATGGAGGGCGGCGGAATGGTTGCCTGTGACGTTAACAGTCCGCTTCTTATTGCCAGGAGCGCTGCCATCATCCGGTCGCTTTGTCCCTGCGTGAACCGGTTCAGACAGGATCCATAACCCATAAGATTGTTTTGAATGGTGCCATAGGCCGTCTTCGTACAGAGGTTGATGTCGGTTGATGCAGGACAGGGGCCCGAGAGGTCTTTTACGGGGTCGGTATCGCATACCCGGTCCCCGTCTGTGCTGCAATTTGTATTTTCAGGGCAGCCGGCATCACTACCTTCAAACGTGTGGAACAGGCCAAAGGCATGTCCCATTTCATGGGTCAGTGTGGGGGTCATATCGTTCATATGCCGGCTCAGGATAACCATGCCTTCGGCGGGGTAAATATGATAGTCGTTCCCTGCATAAGGTAAACTGGCATATCCGGCAATAGAGCTGGAGCCGGGCGTAACGGCGTTGATCTTCCATACTACCCAGATATTATAGTATTGTTTTTCCGGCCAGGTGCTTAAGTTTTTTACAGCGGTTTCCGCTGCTCCCGGTGAACCGGACCCGGGATAGGACATCCCGCTGGCATCATAGTCATTCAGCGTACCTCCGTTCAGCCGTTCAATGCCGGTAGTACTGCCGCAACCGGGGCTCCTTTTTGCCAGCGCAAATTTTATAGGAGTGCCGGCTCCTTCGTTGCCTGACCCCGGAGCTGCCGAGAAATTGGCATTTAGGCGGTCGATGGCTGCCTGTATCTGTGTATCGGTCGGGTTAGATGGGGCGCCGGGGTTGGCGTCCCCGGATCTGTAAATGATATGGACCACTACCGGTATTTCATAAAGAGGGGCCGATGATATGCTCATGTTCCGCATTGCTTTGCGAAATGTGGCCAGCTCTGTGACTTTTTGCCGGATCCTGCTTTCCGCAAGCGCAGCTCTTTCCGCGTACCCGTTGTCCTTTTTTAAACGCTGCTGGATACCATCAAAACCGCAGATAATGTTTTGTGCATTGACTGTTGTACCGGAGAGTATCAGGTACGCAAAAAGGATGAATCGTTTGGGGCTCATAATCGAAAAAGGAAGTACCGGGCTTTTATTTAGTAAAGGGCTGAATAATAGTAATAAAGATAAATGTTATTTATCTTATGTGAAACACTGACCCGGTATTTTTCTTTTTGCAGAACCGGTAGCCGGGGGCTGGGGGGAAAATCAAAAAAGGAAGGAGCCGGGTTTGTTCCCTGCTGACGACCTGTGTGCAGGTGCCGGCAGCTCTTAAAGTACAGGTTTCCCAGGATAGCCAGATGCGGGCACCCCGGATAGCGGAGGAAGGCTGCCGGGCTGTTTTAAAACTGCAGCTGATCAAGCAGTCCCCGCTGGAAGGTATCGTAGAACAGCTCCCAGAACATAATACCACCCAAACTGTGCTGCCGTATATAGGCCGTTTTGTACCGGAGCGATTCGGGATCATCGCCGGTTACAAAAACCCCGCGTGCGGAATTGAACCAATAGGGCACCCTGGCCTGGTTGTCCCAATACCGTTGAAACCCGTTTGCAGTGGTCAGGGAATCGGTGTTGAACCGGTAGCCACGCATGTACAGGAACCGGGCCGGCTGAAAAAGCCCGTTATTGGCTGTCGTGTTCACCTGGAAACTTCGTATATAAAACGGAACACCCACAATGATCTTATGCAGCGGAAATTTGATGGATCTGAAGAATTGTACACACTGGTCCACAGATTCTTCTCCGGGCAGCGCGGAGTAAAGTGATGACTGGTGACCGGTACGTTCTGAATAGCCGTGCACCAGGTCATAGGTCATCAGGTTAACGAAATCGACCGCCTTTTCAACTTTCGCCCATTCAACGGATTGGTCCAGGTATTTTTGGAAACCTCCGGCCGCAAAGGTTACGAGTTTTTGTTTGCCCAGCTCCTTCCGGAGGCTGAGCACCAGCCGGGTAAAATGAGGCCGGTCGGCCGGGGAAAAAGGGTGTCCCGGAACACCGGGCAGGGCCGGGTATTCCCAGTCCAGGTCAATACCATCCAGTTCAAATGTCTGCAGGAATTGTTTTACGGAAACAGAGAACAATGTGGTGCTGTCTGCATGGCCAAATGTTCCCGAGCAGGGTTTGCAGCCGCCCCATCCTCCCAGGGCGATCAGTGTGCGGATATGCGGGTACTGCTTTTTTACGGTTTTAAAGGCTCGGAGAACCGCGGTGTCCCTGTGCCGGAATACAGCCAGGCGGCCGGTACTGTCGAGGTGTGCAAAACCATAGATCAGGTGTGTGATCTTCTTAAAATCATACTGCTGTAAGGTAGCACTGTCGCCGGAATAATAGGCTACCACTTTATAGTCCTGATGCTGGGCGCGGATCGCGGTACCTGTCAGGAGAAGAAGCAAAAGGAGGATCTGTGATTTCAATTGGCAAACGTTTTTTCAGGTGTAAATTAATCATAACTGCCGGCATCATGCGGCCTGTTCTGTTTCAATTGTGCAAATAATTGTAAAACGCCGGGAACCTGTGCCGGTTCCTTTTTATAAGTTTCCTCATCAAAATAGGCTACTGCCAGGATCTCATTTCCGGGCTGCACCGTTTCCCCGAGCGTATAAAGAAAGCATTCCTGCTCCATGATGATATGAGGTGCCTCTCCGTAGGCGGGGGCAGTAATATACCCAAAGTACGTCACGTCTTCTGTGTGGATATCGAGGTTCAGCTCTTCCCGGATCTCCCTTTTGAGGGAAAGAAAGGCGGTTTCCCCGTTTTCAATTTTGCCGCCCGGCAGGTACCAGGCTTTTTTATTTTTGCTGTAGGCCAGGAGCACTTTTTGATCCTGTAATACGACTAAACCTGCGGTTTGTAATTGTTTTGTTTGCATGATCTTTGTCTGTTTCCAATAATACAAAAGGATCTGGAATAGGCAGGGGCTGCAAGCTCCCGGTCAGCGCCCGGCGGTCTTTGAAAAAATATTGATGATCACTACTCCGGCTATAATGAACAAAAGACCAATGATAGCAGGCAGGTCGGGGATCTGCTTAAACGCCAGCATTCCCACAAGTGTGATCAGAACGATCCCCACGGCCGACCATATGGCATAGGCAATGCCTACGGGTATTGTTTTTAATGTAAGGCTGAGGAAGTAAAAAGCACCGGCATAACAAACTATGGTAATAATACTGGGAAGCAGTTTTGTAAACTGTTCAGAAGTTTTCAGCATGGATGTGGCGATCGCTTCAAAGACAATGGCGAGGAACAGGAAGATATAATTTTTCATTGCATACTGTTTGTCTGATGAACGCCGCGGTTTCAATGGCTATCCGCCGGTGTTGGAATGTTGATTGAAGTATTTGCTTATGCCGCACAGGTCGTTGCCCGGCGGACGGGCTTTTAATTATGATCGATCATCCACATCGTAATGCCAAAGCCGGCGTAAGTAGGCTGGTAGCCGTTATCGCCATAGCCCGGCTGAAAGTCGTAGATCTGGTAATTGCGGTAAACCAGGCCGATCCCTCTTGAATACTTTTCAGACGAAACCTCCATGGAGCCATAGCCGGGATTGGAAACAGGGGGCGGGAGGTTCATGATCCTGTTCGACTGTTCTATGGTCCAGACATCGCTGTATTGCTGCCCTTCAATAGACTCATTGCCCTGGCTCTTGAAGGTAAATTCCCAGGCATTCATCTCTTTGCCTGCCTGAGTTCCAAACGCTGTTTCATAAGGGCCTATTGGCAGGAAGGCATTACCTTTCCACGAACGTCCGGTAAGTACGGGGTTGGCGATTTTTACAACACGCAGATTGTCTTCAACAACTTCCACGCTGTTTTCGAGAGGGGTGATATAATACCGGCCATTATTTGACCAGCCGCCGCTGCCATCCGCATTGCGGATACTGCGTTGTACAATATAGGTCAGTCGTTGCTGATTATCCCTGGTGGTATCCACGATGCTGTGCTTTACCTGGTACTGGTGTACTTCTATCTGGCTTCCGCTCTTCACAAATACTGTTGAATCGATGCGGTAGGTAATAGATTTACCTATCTGTACGGGAAAATAGTCCTTCACCTGTGATGCAGGTGTAAAGTCGGCCTTCTTTTCCCCGCAGGAAAAGAGCAGCAAAGCCGTGAACAGGAGCAGCAGATCAGACAATTTACTCATTGAGCGCTAAGGTTGTTGTATTTCAGATAACGGGTAAGGGAAACTTTCTGCCGGAGCGGATGATACCCCCTCCGATCACATCATCGCCTTCATAAAATACTGCACTTTGACCGGGGGCAATCCCTTTGGCATCCTGGTAAAAGGACACTTTTATAGCATCGCCTTCCATGTACAGGTTGGACAGGGTTCCGCTGTCTTTATACCGGATCTTTGTGGTGGCTTCCATTCCGGGCGTTACTGCATCGTACTTGATATAGTTGATCCGGCCTACCAGCATCTCGTTCTTTTCCAGGTCTTCTTCATCGCCTAAAACCACTGTATTGTTATCCGGGTTGATCTCTGTTACAAATACCGGCCGCCCCAATGCGATATCAAGACCCTTCCGCTGCCCGATCGTATAAAAAGGATACCCTTTATGTTGGCCCAGCACCTTTCCGTTTTTGTCAATGAAATTACCACCATTTACGCGCTCTTCCAAACCTTCAACCCGTCTTTTTAAAAAACCGCGGTAGTCATTGTCCGGAACAAAGCAGATCTCATAGCTTTCGCTTTTTTTGGCCAGCTCCGGGTAACCGTAATCCATAGCCATTTGCCGGATCTCTGTTTTGTGAAAACCACCCAGGGGCAGAATAGTGCGGGCCAGCAGGTCCTGGTCCACTCCCCAAAGTACATAGCTTTGATCCTTGGTATGGTCCACCGCCTTACTGATCACAAAGCGGCCGTTATCGTGCCGGCGCACTTTTGCGTAATGACCGGTAGCAATAAAATCACATCCCAGCGCATCGGCCCTTTTCAGCAAAGCCCTCCATTTAATATGGGTATTGCACAGCACACAGGGGTTGGGCGTGCGTCCTGCAAGGTATTCTTCCACGAAATCATTCACCACAAAATCGCCAAATTCTTCGCGGATATCCAAAATAAAATGCGGGAATCCATGCTGAACCGCCGCCATGCGGGCGTCGTTAAAACTATCCACATTGCAGCAGCCGGTCTCTTTCTTTCCACCGCCGCTGCCGGTATAATCCCATGTTTTCATGGTAATGCCGATCACTTCATAGCCCTGGTCGTTCAGCATCAGCGCTGCCACTGTACTGTCGATACCACCGCTCATTGCCACCAAAACTTTTCCTTTCTTGCTCATAATAATAATCTGCAAAGATAAATGAAGATTCGGCAATTGGGGAGCCCGGCCCGCAGCGGTGTTGTTGCCTGTTTTTTTACGGGGGTTAAAGGATGGTAAAGCGTTGTAAATCATAGGTTATACGGATTATCATGATTTAGTAAAATTTTAGGTGGTTCTGCCTGAAAATATTATCTTGCTGAATTATTTTTACTAAATCAAAATTTGAGCACTATGTTAAAGATGCAGATTATCGGGAACCTGGGAAGGGATTGTGTGGTAAATAATGTGAATGGGAAAAGTGTTATCAATTTTACGGTGGCCCATACAGAACGGTTTCGCGATGCACAGGGAAATAACCAGGAAAAGACCACCTGGGTGGATTGCGCCTGGTGGACGGACCGTACTGCAATATCCCAATACCTTACCAAGGGAAAACAGGTGTATGCCGAGGGAAACCCGGAGGTAAGAAGCTTTACGCGCACGGACGGAACCAATGGCGCTGTATTGTCATTACGGGTGCGGGAAGTGCAGTTGCTCGGCGGACGTGGTGAAGGCGGTGTGCCGGTTGCCGGTGGCGGATATAATACAGGCGCTGCAAGCCCGGCTCCTTCAGGGCCCGGTGCTGAGGACGCAGCGGACGACCTTCCGTTTTAAACTCAGGAATCATTCAGAAATGCCCGGCCCCTGAGAATGGGGCCTTTTTTTAACCTGTAAAGACCAGGCAGGATGCGATTGATTTGCTGCTTTTGGATTTTATGCATGCTAACCTGTTGCGGCCCGGCGGTGAATACTGACCGGGATCTTCAGGCACGTACTCCCCGGCAAACGGAAAAGAAGCTGCAGGGGAGCTGGGTCGTTTATAAAGTAGGTACCCGCGAAGCTGCGGAGGACCGGTTGAAACCACTGCAGGATACCCTCAGCCGGTTGCGGAACCGGTTTGAGTTAACGGCGCTGACCATAGGCCCCCGGCTGTTTATCACAGAAGATAGCACGGGAAAACAGCAGCAGCGGACCTGGCAGCTGTTGCCACCGGATATGATCGAAACCAAAGGAGGGGCAGAGCTGTTTGAGATCGTAAGTTTATCAGATAGCATCCTGACGCTTTCGCTGCGGATCGACAATAAAAGAACGCATGCAGATGCATTGCTGGCCTGCTACCGGGTTGATCCGGAAAGGTATGAAGGAAAGGACCTTGCACATGCCTCGCTGAACCAATGGCGGCAGCATCCGCAACAGCCCGAAACGCCGGTGCAGATCGCCTCCAGGCTGACCAGCCTCCTGCGCTACGATGCGCTCTATCTCGAGGTACTCAATAACTCCAACAGCGACTATTTTAACACCAGGAGATTTCATTTACCCTTTTCCTATTATAATGGTGGCATGGGCCTGAAAGACTTTGATCCTGCCTCTCAGTTTGCTGCTTTATTTTATGACGGCCGGGATGCAGAAAAGGCTTACGGGTTGTTAAAAGAATACTTCAACACACGCCCTTATCCCCGCATTGAAAATTATATGCAGGCCTATGCAGGCTTTATGAAAAACCTTGCCGAAGTAATAGAGCTGAACGTGCATGAATGATTTTGAAAGGACAGCCCGCAAATAAATTTTTAACCTGTATCACCGGGGCTACCCGCAGCCCTTTTCTGTGGCTATCCGTGAAATCCGTGAGCGCTATAAAGCGCCTGTTGTTACGGAATGAAGAATCCTCCGTAGTGAATG
>NZ_FMZO01000002.1:128353-198979 GCF_900101395.1 Niabella drilacis
AGCAGTGCCCCTTTCTGTGAATATCCGTGAAATCCGTGAGCAATATATAAGGCATCCCCCGGAAACATTTATACGATAATTTAAGGCTTTATTGTTACTTTGTGATCATGCAGGATACAACATATGCTTATCAGCAATTACTTGACTTTACCATTCAGATTTTTAAAAAGATAGGTTGTCCCGATAAAGATGCTGCCACCGCAGCGGAAGTACTGCTTGCTGCAGATCTGCGCGGGGTGGACTCCCATGGAGTAGCCCGTCTTACGGGGTATGTGCGGCTTTGGGAAGCAGGGCGTGTGAATGCAACCCCGCAAATAAAAGTGATTCATGAAACCCCCTCCACCGCAGTAGTGGATGGAGACAGCGGGCTTGGGCTGGTAGTAGCACCCTATGCCATGGAACTGGCCATCGAAAAGGCCCGGCAGGTAGGAACGGGCTGGGTAAGTGTGCAGCATAGTAACCATTATGGTATTGCTGCAGCGCATGCCATGAAGGCGCTGAAACATGATATGATCGGTATCTCGATGACCAATGCCAGTCCGTTGGTGGCGCCAACCTTCTCTACATCAAAAATGCTGGGAACAAACCCGATCTGCGTAGCTGCTCCTGCGGGGAACGAGCCGGCGTTTGTAGCAGACCTGGCCACTACAACGGCGGCCAATGGAAAGCTGGAAATTTTGCAGCGCAAAAATGAAGCGGCACCGGTGGGTTGGGTGCAGGATGCAGCAGGGCAGGACTCAACAGATGCCGGTATCCTTAAAAAAGGAGGCGCCTTATTACCATTGGGCGGAGACAGGGAGCACGGAAGCCATAAAGGATATGCCTTAGGTGCGGTGGTCGATATTTTTTCAGCCTTGCTCAGCGGGGCCAATTATGCTCCCTGGGTACCCCCGTTCCCGGCCTACGTACCCATGCCCCAGCGACAGCCCGGAAAAGGGATTGGGCATTTTTTTGGCGCCCTGCGGGTGGATGCATTCCGTACAGTTGCGGAATATAAACGGGATATGGATGACTGGATCAGCGGGTTTCGCAATGCCGATACGATAGAAGGGAAGGACAGGGTGCTGATCCCGGGCGATCCTGAACGGGAGATGGAGGCTGAACGCCGGGTGGCCGGTATTCCCCTGTTGCCGGTGGTAGCGGCAGATCTGCAGGCGCTCGGAGCAAAACTGGGGGTGGTATTTTAAAAAGGATGCTGTTTACTGGTGATTTTTTGCGAAATTCGCGACCGGGCAAAAGAGAAGCGTGAGCGTGATGCCGCAAAGAGTACCGGCAAACAGGTAAAGGATTCCAGCCCAAAGACGGGGTAAAACAAAAAAGAATGACCCGTAAACGTTGCTGATAGCAAAACTAAATAGTAAAAAGAAATAAACAAGAAGAGCCATGAAGGTAATGAAATTTGGAGGTACCAGTGTTGGTAAACCAGAGCGGATGAAACATATTGCATCGCTTTTACAGAACGAAAATGAAACCGCAATGGTAGTGCTTTCGGCACTTTCCGGAACTACGAATGCATTGGTGGAGATCGGGAATTCTATAGCAACCGGCGACCGGCATGCTGCACAACAGTCCATCAACAACCTGCAGGAGCATTACAATCAATTTATAAAAGAACTTTTTACAAAGGAAACAGCTTTGTCAAAAGCCCAGGCCATCATTGATGAGCATTTTGAATTCTTAAATATTATTTTAAAGATATCCTTTAGTGAGGCGTTGAGCAAAGACATCCTTGCCCAGGGCGAGTTGCTTTCTACAAAAATATTTTCCGCTTACCTCGAAGAACAGGGTATGTCCTATGCGTTATTGCCGGCGCTTGAGTTTATGAGTATCGATGAGAATGAAGAGCCGCAGATCGGCAGCATTCGCATCAAGCTGACGCAGCTGCTGAACCAGCATGCGGATAAAAAGATACTGGTAACACAGGGGTATATCTGCCGGAATGCGCGGGGTGAGGTAGATAACCTGAAACGTGGTGGCAGCGACTACTCTGCTTCATTGATCGCGGCGGCGATCAGCGCTTCCGCATGTGAAATATGGACCGATATTGACGGTATGCACAATAATGACCCCCGGGTAGTGGGTACAACCCGGCCGGTGGAGCAACTCAGTTTTGAAGAGGCGGCAGAGCTGGCTTATTTTGGTGCCAAGATCCTGCACCCGGCGTCGATATGGCCTGCACAGCAATATAAGATACCGGTAAAACTGCTCAATACAATGGACCCGGGCGCAAAAGGTACCCTTATTACCCAGGACCCTTCCGGTGCCGGGGTAAAAGCTGTAGCCGCTAAAGATAATATCTACGCCATCCGCATTAAAAGCAGCCGGATGCTGCTGGCTTATGGATTTTTAAGAAAAGTGTTTGAGGTATTTGAGAAATACAGGACCTCTATCGATATGATCACCACTTCGGAAGTGGCCGTTTCACTGACGATCGATAATGCCGAGCATCTGGAGCAGATCGTGAAAGAGCTGGAGGTATTGGGAACCGTATCGGTAGACCGCGATCAGACCATCGTTTCCGTAGTGGGCTACCGGATCAACGAAACCGAAGAGATCATCAAAAAATTGTTCGGCTCCATCCGGAATGTTCCTATTCGTATGGTATCTTACGGCGGAAGCCAGCATAATATATCACTGCTGGTAGGCGCTGATGAAAAAGTACACCTGCTGAAACAGTTGAATAAGGGCATGTTCGGGCTCGATTAGGGAATGTTTTCAGGTTATAGCCGGTTTTATGCCCGATGTAATGTCCCGGTTCTCAAAGCTTAAATCTGAATGCGGATGGCCGAAAGCTGGAAAAGATATTGAATCTCTATTGCATACCGGGTTTTGGGGTTGATGAACGCATTTATGGCAACCTGTCTGTGGGCGATGTCCGCCTGTGTTTCCTGAACTGGCTGGAGCCGGAGCCCGGTGAAACATTGAACGCCTATGCGCGGCGGATGGCTGAAGGCATTCATGAAGAAGATGCCGTGCTGGTGGGCATCTCGTTTGGCGGCATGGTGGCCCTTGAAATAGCAGGCTTCCGGAGCATCCGGAAGGTGATCCTTATCTCCAGTATTAAACAGCGGTCAGAAATGCCCTGGCATATGCGGCTTGCAGGTCTGCTGCGCCTGAACCGCGTATTTCCGGTAAGGAAGATCCAGCAAAGTGATCTTGCGTTTAAGATCGCTAACAGGAGGCTGGGGGCCAATACCAAAGATGAACAGGAATTTGCCAACACCTACCGCAAAACCGCAAAGCTCCATTATGTGAACTGGTCCTTTGATCAGATACTGAACTGGAGAAACACCGCCGGTTTTAAGAATGTGGTGCAGATTCACGGAGACCGGGACCGGATCTTTCCCATAAAAAATATAGCACCGGATTACATTATAAAAGGAGGTACCCATATGATGGTATGGAATCGTGCCGCAGAGATCAGCGCTATTATCAAACGTGTATTGGATACAGCAGGGCTATAGCCTGTTCTTTAACCGCAAAACAGGAATGGTGGTATTCCAGGCGATCTGCTTACTGATACTTTTATGAAAAAGCTGCCCGATAAAGCTGCGTTCATGATGCACGAACACCAGGAGCGAAATATGATGCTCCGTTACAAAATGCTCAAGCCCGTTTTCCACATGCGGCGCCTGCACAAAATGTGCAACAGGGTTCAGCAGGTGCAACTGGGCTTTAAGAGCGCTTATTCTTTCCTGGTTTACGGGGTCCGCAGGGTTTTTATTGATGGTCACCATTTGCAGTTCCTGAACCGGCAGGCCGTTCATGAATTGTTCCAGTTGCCCGATGCCTGATGTGGTCAGGAGCTCCAGGTCTGATGCCAGGGCTATTTTATCCGGGAGGGCGTTCGCCGGCTGGGGTGGAACGATCAGCAGCGGGCTGTGCAGGCTTTCAATGGCTTTGACCGCATTACTGCCGATGAGTATTTTTTCAAGTCCCGACTTTCCGGTAATGCCCATAACAATAAGCTCATAGCCCTCTTTTTCTGATAGCTCGTTTGCCATGTCTCCCAAAAAACCTTCCGTAACCCGAGCCGTAATTGCTACTGAAGGGTAACGCGCCGCAAGCTCCGTTTTGAATGCCTCCAGTTTTTCCCGGCTGCTTTCTGCAAGTGTTGCTGCCTGTTCAGCCATCAGCGTATAGTTAATAAGGCCGCTTGTGCCCTCCGGACCCATGCCGCCGGAGGGATCGGCCTGGAAAAGAACCGGGGGTTCATATACGTGAAGCAGTGCCAGTTCCGCTGTTTGCCAGAATGGAACAAAGCGCATTGCATAATGGATGGCATGTTCTGCATTCTCGGAAAAATCAGTAAGCGCCAGGATCTTTTTCATATAGAATTTTTTATGCCGCGAGCCTGCAGGATCGTATCCCGTTAACAATACCGCTAACCTGGAAATTCTCTGCCTGTTACCGGCTCCGGTATCAGGGATAAACGCCGGCCAGCTTATATACTACCATAAATATACCAAAAAAAAGAAGACCCGCAAACCGCGGGCCTTCCGTATAATTCATCACTCTTTGCGCTGTTTAGAAAGAGCCGGAATCTTCATCGTCTCCGTTCAGATTGATCTGGTAGGAATACAGGCCACTGTAACCAGGGTAAATCCCCTCCAGTTCAAGTTTGGCGCTCCGGCTGCTGCTCAGGACTTTTGAAAGTTCTTCGATCGATTTTACGCGTTGCCCGTTTGCAGCGGTAATGATAAATCCTTTATCGATCCGGCTCTTGCTCAGCAGGCCATTGGGACGGATGTTTTTGATCTCAACACCTCCGCCATGTATACGCAGCTGCTCGGCCCTTTTTGAGTCCACATTGCCCAGTTCAACACCCAGCTGGTCGGCTATCTGATCCGCATTGGTCAGTTTGCTTGCGCTTGGCTTGTCGGAGAGGGTTACATCTGCAGTTGTTTCTTTTCCTCCCCGCAGATAGGTCAGTTTCACCTTGTCGCCCGGTTGCGCGCTGGCAATGATACCGGACATCTGTAACCCGGAGGACACGGCTGTACCATTCACCTTCGTAATGATATCGCCCCGCTTTACCCCGGCCTTTGAAGCACCGCCATCTGCAGGAGCCTCCAGCACATATACACCGTCCCCGTTTTGCAAACCGGACTGCTTCAGGCGCCGTTCGTTTTCCCCCGGGGTCTTTTGCTCATCGAAGTAGCTGATGCCCAGGTAGCCGCGTTTTACATCCCCGTATTTGATAATGTCATTCACCACCTTCTTTACGATATTAACAGGTATGGCAAAGGAATAACCCGCGTAAGTGCCGCTGGGCGCCAGTATGGCGGAGTTGATCCCCACCAGCTGCCCGTTGGCATTGATCAGTGCGCCACCGCTGTTACCCTGGTTTACCGCCGCATCTGTTTGAATAAAGGATTCTACAGGCGACATGCTTTGCTGCCCGTTGATGCCGATGCTGCGGCCCTTGGCACTGATGATACCCGCAGTAACGGTAGCCTCCAGGTTAAACGGATACCCAACCGCCAGTACCCATTGCCCTACCTTCACATCATCAGAGTTGCCATAGATCATGTAAGGGAGATTGTTGGCCTCAACCTTTAGAACTGCGATATCGGTACTGGGATCGCGCCCAACCACTTTAGCGGTGTAGGTTTTACGTCCCTCGTTCAGCGTAACCTTTATTTCAGCTGCCACGCCATCACCGCCATCCGAAACAACGTGGTTATTGGTAACAATGTAGCCATCCTGGCTGATGATAACACCACTGCCCGAAGCACGTTGCTCGGGCCGCATTTGCGGGCCCAGGCCAAACATGTCGCCAAAAAAATCTTCAAAAGGATCACCCGTCCGGCCCCTGTTGGGTAACCCGTTATCCAGCTTCTTTGCCGGTATCTTTGTTTTAATATGCACCACGGAAGGAATGGCCGATTCGGATGCCTTTGTGAAATCAGTGGGTTCGGCTGCGTTTCCTTTGTTGTCAAAGAAACTGGCATAGTTTGCCGGTAGTTTTCCATCAACAGGCACACCTACAGTACTGTTCCCGCTGCGCGCAAATTTCCCGTAAAGGAAAATGCCTGCAAAAGCAGACAGCACGCTTATCACAATCACTAAAAGAATTTGTTTCAATTTCATTTTACGATTCAATTTAAAAGTTTCGTTTTCAAAAATTATGCCTTGCTTATACAAAGTAACAAACTGTACCGGACATTCGGAAGATCTGGCAGTCAGTTTAACAAAGTTTTACTAAAGTCTTCGTACTTTGATGTACATCATTTTTATGGCATGAAACAGCGTTTAAAAATGATGGTGAAAATCGTTTCATTCAAAGAAAGATCTGTTCAGGGAAAGCAAAAAGGCAAGGGTATCCTCGCCATCTGCATACTGGTCAATGGCCGGCGATTGCGCGTTCCCGAATGGAATGCAGCCGTGACCTACAATGCATTGTACCGATGGGTTGCCGGCCAACGCTTCCACCAGGCCGGATCTGTTCCCGTAAAAGCCATAGTTCAGCTGGCTTACCGGCGAAAACAGCGCAGGATCCTCTACCAGCAATACAGCCGGGGTACTCATATAAAAACGGCTGTTGAGCAGGTAGAGCGCCAGGTTATAATCGTAGTTGTTCCTGTATTTATGTACGTCTGCCAGGTAGTCATATTTTTTCAACGCCTGCAGCAAGGGTTCAAAGTTATATTGCTCCGGCACATAAACCTTGGTCACATTGCGGCATCCCATCCCGAAGTACAGACATACATCGTCTGCCAGTGCGCTGAGCTCATCAGCGGTTTCTGTTCCCGTAAGCAATGCTGCCGAGGTACGGTTACGGCGGATAAGATGGGGGTATTTTGCAAAATAATAATCAAAGTAACCGGCGGTATTATCGCTGCCGGTGGCAATATATGCATCGCAGCCCTTTAGCAGGTCTGAAAACCGGATGCATTCCGCTACCTCCGGTTCCCAGGAGATCATCTGGTCTACCAGGTGCCGGATCAGTGTTTCGTCTTTTGAAGAAGCTTTCACCAGGCAATTATGGCCGGATATAAAAACGCAGAGCAGGTCGTGAAACCCAACCAGCGGTATGTTTCCGGCCATAACGAGTCCTACAAGCCGGGGTTCCCGGTCCGCGGCTTCAAGGTTTGGGTAAGCATCAGTCCACTTCTTTAGCAGGGGCTCCTGTAAGAACGCAGAAGCAATATTCTGTACAGACCGGTTAATAAAATCCGGCAAAAACCATCCGTTGTTCCGGAACGCCTGTTCTTTTGCAGCCAGCCACCCGTGGCTGTTTCCCTGCATATAGGCGCCCAATTTGGCCAATAAGCGGATGCGTTGTGATAATGTCATCTTCAATGATTAATTTTGTACAAAATAAATAGATTACAGCATACGTTCAATCAAATAATAATTATTCGAATATGGCTATAAAAATAACAGAAGAGTGTATAAACTGTGGAGCTTGTGAGCCGGAATGTCCTAACAATGCCATTTATGAGGGTGGGGTAGAATGGACCATCTCCGACGGAAATACCGTAACCGGGGAATATAAATTGTTTAACGGCAATGTAGTGGATTCCCATTTTAAAAATCCCCCGATCAGCGATGATACCTACTATATAGTTCCGGACAAATGCACCGAGTGCCAGGGTTTTCATGAGGAGCCCCAATGCGCATCTGTTTGCCCGGTAGACTGTTGTGTACCCGATGAAATGTACCAGGAAACAGTAGAAGAACTGTTGGCAAAAAAAGAAAAATTACATTTATAATCATCACCAGAAAAAGATCAGCAGGCACACCCTTCAGTAGTGGCGTTGCCTGTTCTTAACAGTAAGTATGAAGAAAACGATCGCGTTGGTAACGGGTGGGCTTTCGGGAGAGTCGGTGATTTCCTATAAAAGCGCTGCAACTATCGAAAAGAACCTGGACCGGGAAAAATACGATGTGTATGTAGTGGACATTAACCCGGAAGGGTGGTTTTATACGGACAGTACCGGTGTCAAAACAACCGTTTCCAAAGATGATTTTTCGATCATGGAACAGGACCGGAAGATCCGGTTCGATGCGGTCCTGATCGGTATGCATGGCACCCCGGGGGAAGACGGAAAACTCCAGGGGTATTTTGATATGCTGGGCATTCCTTATACCGGCTGCGATGCGGCCAGTTCTGCCATTACATTTAATAAAAGATATGCAGTTGCCGTGGCCCGGATGGCGGGTATTGGGGTGGCCAACTCCCTGCACCTGTTTGCCCATACACCGGTAGCGGCAGCCACCATACCGGACCGGCTGAAGCTTCCTGTATTTGTAAAACCCAATAACGGGGGGTCCAGCATTGGCATGAGTAAGGTAGATGATGCGGCTGAACTGGAGGTGGCTATTGCCAAAGCATTTAAGGAAGATAACCAGGTCCTGGTGGAGGAAATGATTGCCGGGCGCGAGTTTACCGTTGGGGTGTACCGGTCAAATGGTATGATCCATGTGCTCCCGCTTACCGAGGTAAAAGCGCATGACAGTAAAAGTTTTTTCGATTTCGAGGCAAAATATGAAGGAAAATCTACTGAAGTTACCCCGGCTGTGGTTGCGGAGCCCGTTGCCGAAAAAATAAGGACAGCTGCAAAGACGGTTTATGAAGTGTTCAACTGCCGGGGCGTGATCCGGATCGATTTTATTTATAACGAGGCGGAAGACCGGCCGTATATGCTGGAAGTGAACACCATCCCCGGCCAAAGTGCCGCCAGCATTGTACCACAGCAGGTAGCTGCGGCAGGAGCTAAGCTGACCGATTTTTATACGCTTCTTGTGGAGGAGTGCTTTTAGGATTTCTGTTGTATCGCCCGGTACCGGATCCGTGAATCCGGATACTCGATTCCGGATTCCGGCCGCTGGATCCTGGTTCCCCGATTCTGATTTCTCGATCCCGGCCTCTCGATTCCGGCTTCCTGAAGCAAAAGCTAAAAGCTGACGGCTGAATGCTAAAACCTGGCGGCCGATAGCTGAATTATCCTATATTTACCAAGAATAATCAACACATGTTTCGTTTTATAACAAGAAGACCACTTTGGGTAAATATACTTGCCGGCATTTTTTTAGCGCTGGCTGTTTTTTCGATAGTGATCCTCTCATTGGGATGGCTCACGCATCACAACGATGCCAGAACGGTTCCCCCGCTGCTGGGAAAAACGCTGGCGCAGGCGGAAAAGATACTGGCAGATGCCGGTTTTGAGTTGGTGGTGCAGGATAGTGTATTCAATGATACATTGAAGCCCTTGCAGGTTGTACGCCAGGTGCCGGATGAATATGAGGTTGTAAAGTCCAGCAGGACTGTATATCTTACCATTAACCGGGCGGAGCCGCCGCTGGTTGAGATGCCTAATATTGTGGGGTACAGCTTGCGGAGTGCAGAATTTACCCTGAACAATATGGGGCTGAAACTGGGTGATACCACTTTTAAACCGGATTTTGCAAAGAATACTGTGCTGGCACAATTATACAACGGCGTGGCGATCCAGCCGGGTGCAAAAATAAGGCAGGGCTCGCGGGTTGACCTGGTTATCGGAAGTGGGCTTGGAGCTTCTTTCCTGGTACCCAACCTGATAGGGCTTACCTATACGGATGCAAAGAGCGTGCTGGAAGACAAAGGCATCGGCCTTGGTTCTGTGATCCCCGCTGCGGGAGTTACAGATACAGCGGCTGCTTTCGTGTACCGCCAAAGCCCGGAACGGTTCGATGCGGAAGGAAATACCCGGTCGATCCGTCCCGGCCAGATCGTGGATATATGGCTAAGCCAGGAGCGGCCGGTGGTAGATTCAGCCGGGAGCAGTGGCGGAAACAGGAAAGATTCGCTTCCACAGGAACCGTCCGATACACCGGAGTAGAAACCGTTTGTTCATCGTTTAAAATACAGAAATATGAATACCATTACTGTTCAGGATCTTAAGAAAAGGATCGACAGCGGCGAAAAGATCAACCTGGTTGATGTAAGAGAGCCGGCTGAATATGACGAGTATAATATCGGGGGTAAACTGGTTCCGCTTGGAAAAATCCAGGATATGGACGCAGAGGAGCTGGAGCCTTTAAAGGAGGAAGAAGTGATTATACACTGCCGCAGTGGAAAACGGAGCGCCTCCGCCTGTCTGCTGCTGGATTCTATGGGGTTTAAGAACACCGTAAATGTAGAGGGCGGTATCCTGGCCTGGCAGGATGCATTTGGAGCATAAAACAACGCTTTGTATACAATAAAAAAAGTGCCGGGAGGCACTTTTTTGTTGGAGTTATGCTCACTTTTTGCTTTTTTCTGCAGAAGGAATGATCCGGTATCCGGATTCCGGAAGGTCGAATTTTGAGAGCGGAACCGCGCCGAAGTCAATGCTGGAAACCGTATTGGTTACCTTCGTTTTGCCATTGGATGCTTCGTATTCCATTACCAGGCCGGGCAGGTTTTTATTGATATACAGGAACTCTGTATTTACAGGAACCAGGTCTTTTGTAAAATAAACCGTAAAAGTGGTGCCGTCGCTTAGTTTACCCACCGCCTTCTGGCAATTATAGTTGGCAATGGTCTTGAATTCGTTTTCGATGGTATAAGAAATATGCTCGTACTTCTTATTATAATTTTTCCAATCGGCGGCAGTGAGCTTCATCATGTATTTTTCCCCATAATCCTTTAAGATCGTAACACCGCCGGTCTTGCCATCAATGATCACTGATTCTGAGCCAAGGGAGCTGATCATATCAGCCCTGCTGTCATTCCCCTTCAGGTACGTGATATTAGTGGCACCATCCAGCATACCGGCCTTGCTTGGCTTGTCATTACCGGTATTGATGACAATGTCATAATAAATTGTGGCTTCAGTCAGTTTTTTCTGCCCCCAGGTTGCGGAGGCTAAGAGCAACCCCGCCAATGCTGTTAAAACTGTTTTTTTCATTTCTATTCAATACTTTGTACAGACGAGCCAAATTAGGGAAATGGTTGCGTACGAAAAAATAGAATATCCGGTTTCATATTCCCCGGAAGCATAGCGGGAATAAATTGCCGGAATTACAATTAACCACTTTGCACTGTATCAAAAGCTCATGATCTTTTCCTGCAAATTCATCATTTTACCTTAATTTCGGCGAAAATAATTAGGTAATGGCTGAGAAGATATTAATGCCCCGTTTGAGTGATACCATGACAGAAGGAGTTATCGCAGATTGGCATAAAAAAGTAGGAGATCCTGTTAAAAAAGGCGATTTGCTGGCAGAGATCGAAACGGATAAGGCCACTATGGAACTGGAAAGTTATAAAGATGGGGTTATTCTCCATCTGGGCGGTCCTAAAGGAAGTAAGTTGCAGGTAGATGACCTGTTAGCAATAGTAGGAGAGGCGGGAGAGGATATCTCCGGCCTGATTGGCGGAAATGGGAGCGGAGCTGCAGCGCCGGCTCCTGCGGCGAAAGCGCCGGCAGAAGAAGGCCCTAAAGCGCAACCGGCCGCAGCGGCTTCGGTGGATGTATCAAAAATGGAGGAAGTTGTGCTAATGCCCCGTTTGAGTGATACCATGACGGAGGGGGTGATCGCCAGCTGGGCGAAGAATGTAGGTGACCCGGTGAAAAAAGGGGACCTGCTGGCAGAAATTGAGACCGATAAAGCCACGATGGAGCTGGAAAGCTATAAGAATGGAACCTTGCTTTACCAGGGAGCAGCAAAAGGAGAAAAAATACAGGTAAATGACCTGCTTTGTATTATAGGGGATGTGGCAAAAGTGGATGTGAATGCGATCGTAGCTGCGGTAAAAGGAGGGGGCGCTGTAACGGTGGCTCCTGCTGAAGCGGCGGAGCCGGAACCCCAGGCTGCTGAAGCTGCCCAGGCAACGCCCGGAGCAGAAACAGCCGGAACTTCAGGCGATAGCCGTATTAAGGCTTCACCGCTTGCTAAAAAGCTGGCAGCAGAAAAAGGGGTGAACCTGAGCCATGTAAAAGGCAGTGGTGATAACGGCAGGATCATTAAATCAGATATTGATAATTATCAGCCGGCGGCAGCTCAAAGCCAGGCGGCTTCGCAGGCGGCAGCGCCCGCGGCAGTACCGGCCGGACAGGAAAGCTTTGTTGATGTGCCGGTATCCCAGATGCGCAAAACCATCAGCCGCCGTCTTTCGGAAGTGAAGTTCTCGGCTCCGGAGTTTTACCTGACAATGGAGATCAATATGGACAAAGCGGTGGCCAGCCGTGCCCAGCTGAACGAGATCTCGGCCAACAAGATCTCCTTCAACGATATGGTGCTGAAAGCCTGCGCGGTGGCATTAAAGAAACACCCGGCCATTAACAGCAGCTGGATGGGCGAAGCGATCCGGGTAAACCACCATGTAAGCATTGGCGTAGCGGTTGCCGTGGAAGATGGGTTACTGGTGCCGGTAGTGCGTTTTGCGGATACAAAATCATTGTCGCAGATCGCCGGCGAGGTAAAAGAGTTTGCCCAGAAAGCAAAGAACAAAAAACTGCAACCTTCCGACTGGGAGGGCAATACATTTACCATTTCCAACCTGGGGATGTTTGGTATTGAAGCATTTACCGCTATCATCAATCCCCCGGCCTCCTGCATCCTTGCAGTAGGCGCTATCAATGAAGTGCCGGTTGTTAAAAATGGCCAGATCGGGATCGGGAATATTATGAAAGTGACTCTTACCTGCGACCACCGGGTGGTAGACGGGGCCACTGGTGCAGCCTTCCTGCAAACCCTGAAACAGCTGCTGGAAGAGCCGCTGCGGATGCTGGTTTAAAAGAAGAGGGCCGGAAAATAAATGATACAGGCTGCAACCTTTTTAAGGAGCAGCCTGTTCTATTATACGGAGAGGAAAAATGTATGAATAAAAAAACAGTAGTGCTGGGCGCTTCTGAAAACCCCGTACGCTACAGCAATATGGCGGTGAAACGCCTGCGGACGCACGGGCATGAGGTTGTGGCTATTGGAAAACAGGAGGGGCGGATCGATGATGTTGCAATAGTGAAAGGGCAGCCGGAAGAACAGGATGTGGATACCGTAACCGTTTACCTGAACCCGCTGCACCAGCAGCAATATGAAGCGTATATCCTGAAACTGCACCCCAGGCGGATCATCTTTAACCCCGGTGCGGAAAACAGTGCCCTGGCACAAAAAGCAAAACAAGCGGGTATTGAACCTGTTGAAGCCTGTACCCTGGTGCTGCTGGCCACGAATCAATTTTAAAAAATAAACCCCCAAAGAGGCTATGAGAAAAATAGTACTGTTACTTGCTGCAACCCTTTTTCTGAAAGGCGCGCTACCGGCCCAGTCGCTGAAACCTGTTGAAGCAGACAGCAAGGTTGCATTTGTGATCCGGAATATGGGCATGGATGTGGAAGGCAGTTTGAAAGGGCTAAAGGGAACAATCAATATAAACCCGGCGGATTGGAGCAAAAGCGCATTTGATGTAACCGTGGATCTGAACACGATCAGTACCGGCATCCAGAAAAGGGACAACCATCTGAAACAGGCCGATTTTTTTGATGCAGCGCAATACCCGGAGATCCGCATTCAATCAACCCGGATCCTTCCCAAACAGGGCAATGTTTATTATGCTGAAGCAACACTGACAATGCATGGCATTTCTAAAAGTATCAAATTTGATTTTATTGCCAAACCTGCCGACGGCGGATACCTGCTGACCTCGAACTTTTCATTAAACCGGCTGGATTACAAGATTGGCCGGAGCAGCATCACCATGGCGGATAAAGTGACGGTTATGCTTTCCGTTTTGGCAAAAAAATAAGATTCGGGCTTCCTATGATAAAGATACGGCTGTTCTGGCTGCTGCTGTTCTTGACCGGAGCTGGGGGCCTGGAGGCGCAAATTATTCCCGGGGAGCGGCTGCGGATCAGTGTTCTTACCTGTGGAACAGGCGATGCTTTATACACTTCTTTTGGACATACAGCCGTAAGGATTATCGATAGCGTCGGAGGCACCGATATCGTTTACAACTATGGTACTTTTGATTTTAACGATCCTGATTTCTATACCAAATTTACATTAGGAAAGCTGCTGTATTTTCTGGATGCCGAAGATTTTGAGGGCTTTTTAGACAGTTATGCCCGGGAGGGCAGAAGGGTTACGGAGCAGGTGCTGCACCTGGATGCGGCCGGTAGCCAAAGGGTCCGGATGTTTTTACAAACAAACCTGCAGCCGGCCAACCGGGCCTACCGGTATGATTTTCTTTTTGACAACTGTGCCACGAGGGTACGCGATATTTTCCCCGCCGCCCTGGATACCTCTTTTCATTTTGGACCGGCGCTGGGTGGTAAGCGCCTGCGCTACCGGCAGGTGATTGATCAGTACCTGGCCGGCAAACCCTGGCAGCGGTTGGGTATTGATATAATATTAGGCAGTCCCGTAGACGCATTAATGGATGATTTTCATTCCATGTTCTTGCCGGATTATCTGTACAGCGGATTGGCCCATGCGGGCTACGCGGGCAGGGCTTTTGCCACAAACCATGTGCTGCTGAATGGGAACGGGACCGGGCCTGCCCTTCCTTTGAACACGCCAGTGCTGGTTTTTTCCCTGGTATTGCTGCTTGTACTGGCAGTTCATGTTATACCATTGCTCCGGCGCTGCCGGAAGATAGTGAGCGCGGCGCTGCTTTTTATTACCGGGCTGCTGGGCGTACAACTGCTGTTTATGTGGTTCTTTACCAATCATCAGTCCTGCGCATATAACTGGAACGTTTTATGGGCAATGCCATTGAATGTTGTTGTCGTTTTTATAAAGAATAAGTGGGTGCGGCGGCATTATTTCGCTTTTGCCATCGGGGGGCTCATAGCCGCGCTCCTGGTGCATATTTCCGGTATCCAGCAATTGCCGTTAAGAGAAATTGCACCGCTGCTCGCTGCTCTACTGGTTATTTACGGAGGCAATATAAAAGCCCGTTTGTCTGATTGAAAGCTGCCGGAGGTAATTGGTGCGGAGACTGAAAGGAAGGACTATGTTGCAGGCCCGCAAAATATTGCGCAGCCTGCAGGTTGCTGCTGTTCATTGAAAGATGGTAACTGAAAACTGATAGCAGGGCCGGTCAGGTTCGGTTCCTGACCACAGAGATCTGTAGCCTGTTACCCTTCACTATCCCGCGGGGTCATAGGCCCATTCCACCAGGGTAGCGCCCCAGGTAAAGCCTCCGCCAAAGGCAGCCAGAACGATCTTGTCTCCTGTTTTTAACTGGTGCTCCCACTCCCAAAGACAGAGCGGGATCGTTGCCGCCGTAGTATTGCCGAATTTCTGGATATTGATCATTACTTTTTCTTTGGGAAGACCAATACGCTGGGCTGTAGCATCGATGATCCGGAGATTGGCCTGGTGAGGTGCCAGCCAGGCAATATCATCACCTGTGAGATTATTGCGTTCCAGCAGTTGTGCACTTATATCTGCCATACCGGTAACGGCAAATTTGAAAACGGTCTTTCCTTCCTGGTAAGCGTAATGCTCACGTGCCGCAACAGTTTCGGCGCTTGCCGGGTACATTGATCCGCCTGCTTTCATCCTGAGGTATTGAGCACCGCTTCCGTCACTTTTAAGAAGACTGTCCTTGATCCCGTGCCCGTTTTGCGAAGGCTCCAGTAACACAGCGCCGGCTCCGTCGCCAAAAATAATGCAGGTAGCCCGGTCGGTATAGTCGATGATAGAGCTCATTTTATCGGCGCCCACCACCACTACTTTTTTATAACGTCCGCTTTCGATCAGGGAGGCACCAAGGGTCAGGGTATATAAGAAACCCGAGCAGGCTGCAGAAACATCAAAGCCCCAGGCATTTTTTGCCCCGATCCTGTCACAGACAAGGTTGGCAGTAGCCGGAAATACCATATCCGGGGTAACGGTGGCTACAATGAGGCAATCGATCTCCATCGGATCGATACCCCGTTTTTCACAAAGCTGCAATACAGCAGGCACGATCATTTCTGAGGTTCCTTTTCCTTCTCCTTTCAGGATCCTGCGTTCGGTAATCCCCGTCCGGGTACGGATCCATTCGTCTGTGGTATCTACAATTTTCTCCAAGTCAAAATTGGTTAACTTGTCTTCAGGAACATATCCGCCCACCGCCGTGATGGCTGCTGTAACTTTGTTGCTCATCTGGTAAAAAAAATTTAGCGCCAAAGTTAGGGTGAATGCGCGGAAATAGGAAATGAGAAATCGGAAATAAGAAATCGGGAAATTGGAATTAGAAATTTAAATTCGCGGTATGTATGCATATCTGAAAGGAAGTTTCGTTAGCAAAACGCCGTCTTCCGTGATCATCGATGTCAATGGAGTGGGCTATGAGGTACACATCAGTTTAAACACGTATTCAAAAATTGAGACCTTAAAGGAGGGGTTGCTTTTTACGCACCTGATCATCAGAGAGGATGCGCAGCTTTTGTATGGCTTTGCCGAAAGTAAGGAGAGGGATATTTTCCTGGGGTTGGTCAGCGTATCGGGCATTGGCGCCGGAACGGCGAGGCTGATCCTTTCCTATATGAAACCGGATGAGATCGTGAAGGCCATTACGTATGGTGATGCAAAGAGCCTGGAGCGCATAAAGGGCATCGGGAAGAAGACGGCAGAGCGTGCGGTACTGGAATTAAAGGATAAGTTGGGGAAACTGCATATCGATCTTCCGGTTGCGCTTACCCCCGCTGCTGCTCCATCGGTAAGGCAGGATGCTGCCGAGGCCCTGCAGGCATTGGGTATTCAGCGTGCGCAGGCAGAACAGGCAGTGCAAAAAGTATTAGCCCTGGAGCCCGAGATCAGTTTGGAGCAGCTGGTGAAAAAAGCGCTGAAAGGGGTTTAAAACGGTTTGAGGTTCCTCATTTGATCCCTGTTTATGCCTGGTAGTTGGTTGTTTCCCGAAGGTTTGAAATTCAAATTCTTCCTGTTCGGTTCCTGCTTCACAAACCACTCACGGCAGGTTCAACGTGCTCCCGGCGGTCAATCAGGCAATGTTTGGTCCCTTTCGTAGCCGGTGTTCTGCTGCCCCTTTTCTGTCGACAACTCAACGGAACATCGAAGGATCATTGTTGATCTCGATCCAGTAATTATCCGGGTCGCGGAGCCAGATCTGCTTTACACCATCCACGCGGTTGGTAACCGCCGATAGCTTGCCGTTTACATCTTCATAGGGAACCTTGTTTTGATCCAGCTTGCGGATAAAATCCTCCAGGGATGGAACAGAAAAGCACATATGGTTATTTTTAAAATATTCTTTGGGCTTGTCTGCTCCCAGGATAATGTGCAACGTTGTTTTGGGCCCGGTCCTGAACCAGGCGTGCTTGCCTATTTTAAACGGTTCGTCTACCTGCTCCAGCCCGATGATATGCGCATAAAAAGCTGCTGCTTTTTTGAGATCGGTTACATAAATGGCCTGGTGGTTAGATAATACAACAGCTTTTTTAGATTCCTGTGCATATAGGCTCATGGCTGAGAAGAAAATAAGAATGAGGGTTGACTGAATTTTTTTCATGATGGCAATGGATTAACAGCTCATTGTAATACCTGTAAGAATCGTCGCATCCCCCCGGTTAAAGGCCTTGCCGGCCTCCTGTGCAGCCTTAATGCCCGCTATTCGGTCTGCTCAGATCCTTTAAATAGGATACGTGAGAAACAAAAGCGTGGCGTACCTGGGGATATTCGATATAGCTTACATTAAATTCGGCACAGGTGTTTTTGATGATCTTGTTGATCCGGGGGTAGTGGATATGCGAGATCTTTGGAAACAGGTGATGTTCTACCTGGAAGTTCAGCCCTCCCATAAACCAGCAGGCCAGCCGGTTCCTGGTTGCAAAATTAGCCGTAGTCTTCAGTTGGTGAATAGCCCATTCGTCGTCTACCTTGTTGTTCTGTGTATTAACAACGGGGAAATGGGTGTCCTCCACAGTATGCGCCAATTGAAAAACAACGCTCAGGACAAAACCGGAAAAAAGTGTATAAACAAGGAACCCGATCAGCCAGTCTTCAAAGCCCAGCATGTAAATGGGGAACGCTACGAATAAAAAAATATGAAGGAGTTTAAAACCCCAGAAGGTGATATGGTCTTTGGCCTTCATTTTCTTTAAAGGGATATCACCCACCTTGCCGGTAAAATACTTTTTATAATCGGAGAAAAAGATCCAGAAAAGATACAACAGGGAATAAGCCAACCAGAAGTAAAGATGCTGGTAGCGGTGCATCTTGTAATATTTCTGGGTTTCGCACAGTCTTAAAAAAGGTTTGGCATCCAGGTCGTCATCAATACCATCGATGTTGGTGTAGGCATGGTGGATCACGTTGTGCTTCATCTTCCACATAAAAGTATTGGCACCCAGGAAGTTCAATGAAGAGGCGGCCAATGTGTTCACCCAGGGCTTGCTGCTAAAGCTTCCGTGTGCCCCGTCGTGCATGATGTTGAACCCGATAGCGGAGGTGAACAGCCCCAGCAGCAGGCACTCAACAATAGCCCAGGCGGTTGAAGGAGTAAAAAACACCAGGTGGATATAGGTGGCCAGGAAGCCGGCCACCAGGAACAAGGCTTTGGAATAAAGCCGGAAATTTCCGGTACTGCGTACCCCTTTTGATTCAAAATAATCGTGTATCCGATTTTTGAGAACCGTATGAAATGAAGGTGGCGGCGGAGTCGCAAACTTGGGAAAAGCCATTGTTAGATTAATTTTATTGGGCTGCAAAGGTAACTAAAATGCGTCAGCCCGCTGTTGCAAATTATGATAAAATATTTTCTTTTATTTTAACGTTTCAGGTCAGGTTTCGTTGAGGATGACTGAAGAAAGGTTTTCCATCCCGATCACTTTCGTAGTCAGCAGGCCTTCAGCGTATTGTACACCAATACGTTTGCCAAGCATCCGGCTTCTGGCAAGAATACTTTCCCTGAAGCCCGGTGTTGAGATATAAGTTTGGGGCTCAGGGTCGTTAGGGTCTGTTTGGCCGGTATAGAACTGGGTGGCATAGGCCCCGATGGCTTTCATTTTGATATCGATCACCGGGGTAATGTCGATCAGCACATTGGGCTCGTGGTACCAATCCTGCATATACTGGAAAAAATAGGAGGGGCGCCATTTTTCCTGGGGGGTACCGTCGTCGTTTGTCGTTTCGATTTTTGCCAGGCCGGATAAGAAGCAGGCGTCGTTGATGAGGTGCCCGGCACGGCCGTGATCCGGGTGGCGGTCCTCCAGCACATTTCCCAGGATGATCTCGGGCCGGTATTTCCGGATCACTTTGATCAGCTGGAGCTGATGCGCTTCATCGTTCCGGAAAAAGCCATCCCGCATTTTCAGGTTCTCCCGGATGGATACTCCCATGATCCGGGCAGCTTCGGCTGCTTCCTCGTAACGGGTCTCCTTGGTTCCTCTTGTTCCCAGTTCGCCCTGGGTAAGGTCGATAATGCCGGCCTTTTTGCCGGACTGTATTTCCCTGAGCAGTGTTCCGGCGCAGCACAGTTCCACATCATCGGGGTGCACGCCTATTGCGAGTATATCTAATTTCATTAACGAGTGTTTGTTTTTTGTCCCGGGGGCAGGTAACCTGCCTGTATCTTACCGGCAAAGAAACAAAAGAAAAAGCAAGAAAGTTTAAATGAGTCCTGTGAATGATCGCTCAGGGCACTTTAATAATCCATTGCCCACCGCGTGGGGCACCCTTTCGTTCAATGATCCCTTTTATTTTTAACGCATCCAGATGTTTTTGTATGGCAGACTCGTTGATGCCAAAAGCTATGGCCAATGTTTTCCTGCTCACCGAAGGGTTTTTCTTTAACACCTGTAATAGCTCTTTTTGGGGCGTGCCCAGTAAAATTTTCTGACCACCTTTCTGACCACTTTTCTGACCACCTTTTTGACCACCTTTTTGACCACCTTTCCGGGAGAATTTAAATTCGATCCGGGTAAAATCAATGCCTTGCTCAATCAGGGGTTTGCTCTTGCTGTATTGCATCCATCCCGATTCCATTTTTCCTAATCCATACCCGGCATTTTCGGCAAGATTTATGATTCTAAACAGTTTGGCGATAACGGGATTGCGGGGTAATGACAGATCTCCTGCCCGTATTTTTTCAAGCGATTGTGGCAAAGCCCCCGGGTTCAGGAACTCGATCTTATCCGTAAATACACGGATACGGGGTTTCATTACGCTAAAATAATCCGTATGCATCAGGAGGTTAACCAGTGCTTCCCGCAGCGCGCCAAGCTGTGGCTGCTCTTCTGTAGCAAATCCTTCCGGGGTTAATTGGAACGGCACCTCAACCGCCCCGGCGATACGCCTGAAAAGGGCAAAAAAGTATTGCCATATATTTTCCTGTTCATCCATCCGGTAAGCATATCTTATGGGTGCATCCTGGTAACTGGTACCGGGTATTTCAAGATAATCAATTCTGAAGTCGTTAAATATGTTTTGTATAGCCCCGTTGTTGCCGAAAAACAGCAGGCCGCCATAGGTAAGTGTTCCTTTCTCTGTAATGCGCAGTTTTTCCAGGAACGCTTCATCCGTAAGCCTGTTGTAGGGGTGCGATTGTTCCAGCCGTCGTAAATAATCCCTGTATTCCCTTAAAGAAGGACCATGCAGCATTTCGATGGTGGTACCTGTAATCGTTTTAGATGTTTCCGTACCAAATCGTTGGTCACGATACATAGCGTCTACCTCTTCCTTCGATGCTTTTTGATCACCGCTTGCCGTGCTTTACTTCTTACAGATCATGGGCAGGATGAATTTCCAAATTATCAGATTATTCCGGTTTAACGTTAGATTTCGGTTTATCCTTTTGCGCTATTGACGCGTGTTCGATCCGGTTTCATCTTTTCCCATTTGACAGCTTTTCCTATCTAAGGCGCTGCCTGTACAAGGGTCCTTATTTCCTTTAAAACCCCTTCTTTGAACAGCAGGGTATTCCTGGTGATGTTCTTCTGGTCCGGCTGCCGGTAATTTAAGTACCATTCGGAGGAGGCAGACATCCGGCTGTCGTAGGGTTTGCTGATCAGCTTTGCAAAGGCCGAGATGGCGGTGAAATAGTCTTTGTATTTTTTCATAGACTGCAGTTCCAGCATCTTGTTGTAAACCTGGCTGGCAGGGTCGCCTACATTAATAGTGTAGCGGTATTGCCGGCCCGCCGGCCATTTGGGAAGTTGCCGGCCCTCCGGGTTGTAAATAGCTTTTATCCGGTCGTTCTCGATCTGGAATAGTATATAGTCTGAGGGAACCCATTGACTGCTCAGCCGGAGGTCGGAGTAGTAACCCAGCTTTCCCTTTAGTACCTCGATTCCTGAAAATTGCGGGTTGGTGACCCACAGGATGTCGATATTTTTTTCGATTCCGATCTGCCTGATCTTTTCATAGACCGCTTCGTGATTTTCGCCGATCTGCATGCCCAGGAGGCTTCCGGACCTCAGGGTGTCGGCAGCGAGCACGCGTCCTTCTACGGGGTCAATGATTGTTTCCGGCTGCAGGTCTTCTTTTTGACAGGATGCAAAAAGAAGACAGCAGGCCAGGAGTGGCCTCCAAATGATACTGAATAGTTTGTTAGATTGATCCATATTGTTATGGCAGCGGTTTATCTTTAATGAAGACGTATCCGGGGGGCTATACGCAACAATCCGGCCATTTTTTTTAGTAAGGGAGCCGGTTCCTGGCGGCCCGGTCGTTATTGAATCTTTGCTTTGATCTCCTGCAGTTTCAGCAGTGCTTCAACCGGGGTAAGGCGGTTGATGTCGATATCGGTCAGTGCTTTCCGGATGCCTTCAAAAGTTTCGCTGTGCGCATCAAAGATCGAGAGCTGAAACTTGGGGGCATTTACATCTTTGATCTTTTCCTTTATTGTCCTTGGATCTTCGTCTGTCTCGTTTACATGTTTGTTTTCCAGCTGGCTGAGTATTTCATTGGCCCTCCGGATGAGTGCTGGAGGCATGCCGGCCATTTTGGCCACATGGATACCAAAACTGTGCGTGCTGCCGCCGCGGGCCAGCTTGCGCAGGAAAATGATCTTGTTGCCGATCTCTTTATTGGTGACATGGTAGTTTTTGACCCGCTCCAGCCTGGCTTCCAGCTCATTGAGCTCGTGGTAATGTGTTGCAAACAGGGTCTTGGGCTGGTGGGGCGACTGATGCAGGTATTCGGCGATACTCCAGGCAATAGAGATCCCGTCATAGGTAGAAGTACCCCGGCCGATCTCGTCCAGCAGCACCAGGCTTTTATCTGTAATATTATTGATGATAGAGGCTGTTTCGTTCATCTCAACCATAAAGGTACTTTCCCCGCCACTAAGATTATCGGATGCGCCCACCCGGGTAAAGATTTTATCAGTCAGCGATATATGCGCTTCGGTTGCGGGAACAAAACTGCCCATATGGGCCATCAGGGTAATCAGCGCCGTCTGGCGCAGCAATGCTGATTTACCGCTCATGTTGGGACCGGTGAGGATAATGATCTGTTGTTCTGTTTTATTCAGTTCAAGATCATTGTGTATATAGGGCTCTCCAACAGGCAGGTTCCGTTCTATTACCGGGTGCCGCCCTTCTTTTATACTCCAGGATGCCTCTTCATGCAGCGTGGGTTTTTTATACTGATAGTGGATGGCATTGTGTGCAAAGCAACCCAGGCAGTCGAGGACGGCGATGAGGTTGCCGTTTGCCTGAACCGGGGCCAGGTAATCGGAAAGCTCATTGAGCAGCTGGTCGTATAATTGCAGCTCAAGTTGCAGGATCTTGTCTTCGGCGCCGGTGATCTTTTCCTCGTATTCCTTTAATTCCGGTGTTATATAGCGCTCTGCATTGGCCAGTGTTTGCTTGCGGATCCAGTTTTCCGGTACTTTGTTCTTATGTACATTGGTCACTTCCAGGTAGTACCCGAATACGTTATTGAAACCTACTTTCAGGGAGCTGATGCCGGTTTGCTCTGCTTCTCTTACCTGAAGTTCTGTGAGGTAGGCCTTCCCGTCTTTGGAAATGGTACGCAGTTCATCCAGTTCTGGAAGGATACCGTTTTGAATAACGCCCCCTTTGAGGATCGTGGCAGGAGGCTGTTCGATGATCTCCCGGAAGATCTTTTCGGCAATAACGGGACAGGGGTTTAAGGCGTCGCCGATCCGTTTCAGATAGGGATTGCTCTGGGCCAGGCACACCTGCTTGATGAGCGCAACCTGTTGTAAGCCGCGGGCAAGCTGCAGGACTTCCCTGGGGTTGATCTTTTTAGTGGGGATCTTGGCTACAAGCCGTTCTATATCGCCGCAAAGTTTTATGGATTGTATCAGCGACTGCCGAAGCTCCGGGTCTTTGATCAATACCTCTACCACATCCAGCCGCTCGTTGATTTTATGAAGATCGATTAAAGGAAAAATGATCCACCGTTTGAGCAGGCGCGCGCCCATGGGGGATACGGTGTTGTCCAGTACCTTTAAAAGGGTATGCTGCCCATCCGCCGGTCCCCCTGCAAGTTCAAGGTTCCGGATGGTGAATTTATCCATCCATAAAAAATCATTCTTATGGATGCTGCCGATGGAGGTAATATGCTGCAGGTTGGGATGTTCCGTATCTTTAAGGTAATGGATCACGGCGCCGGCAGCGATGATCCCGTTCTCCATAGCGGCGATGCCAAATCCTTTCAGCGAGTGGGTCTGAAAGTGCTTGAGCAGCACATCCTCCGTATAATTTTTGTCAAAGATCCACTCATCCAGCGTGTAGATATAGGTCTTGCTGCCAAAATATTCCTTGTATTTCTTTTGCTGATGCCGCTGAAATACGACTTCGGCAGGACGAAAGCTTTGTAAGAGCTTGTCGGCGTACTCACGGTCGCCTTCGGCTACAAAGAATTCACCGGTAGACAGGTCCAGGAACGCAATGCCAAACTGGTCATTGTCTGCAAAATGGATACCCGCCAGGAAATTATTACTGTTGTGCTCCAGCAGTTTATCATTAACTGCCGTGCCGGGGGTCAGCATCTCCGTAACCCCTCTTTTAACAATGCCTTTTGCCTGTTTGGGGTCTTCCAGCTGGTCGCAGATAGCTACGCGGTAGCCGGCTTTAACCAGTTTGTGTAGATAGGTGTCGAGCGAATGATGCGGGAAGCCCGCCAGGTCCAGCGAGGCTGCTGCTCCGTTGTTCCTTTTGGTGAGCGTGATGCCCAGCACCTGGGATGCGATCACGGCATCCTGGCCAAAGGTTTCGTAAAAGTCGCCTACACGGAACAGCAACACTGCATCGGGATATTTTTGTTTAATAGCCTTGTGCTGCTGCATCAGTGGAGTATCGTTCGGGTTATTATTCTTTGCCTTTGCCATGGAGCGCAAAAATAGGATAAAACAGCGTTTGTGGGGGTGGTAACACTGTCAAAAAAGAAGGAGCGCGGGGGACGCCGCTTATCAATAAACAGATTGATTTACAAGGATATTTCTGGTTGTGGCATAATTGTTGGGCTTAGTTCCCCAAAATAGATAGTTTATGAAGAAATTATTGCTTTCGGCCGTAGCTTTTGCTACGATGGCTCTAGCTGCGCAGGCGCAGACACAGAAAGGGTATTATATTATTGGCGGAAGTATCGCAGCCATAAACGGGAACACCACAGAAAAGAGCTTCAAATTCAACCTGTCGCCCAAGGCAGCATGGTTTATACAGGATAACTTTGCATTAGGAGGGGAGGTTCGTTTTGGTGTGGATGCCGGCCGCGGCCGCGGGCCGTCCTTTAATTATTTTGTAGGACCCATGGCTCGGTATTATTTTGGTGAGGACCAGGTAAGCCTGGTGAAGCAGACCCGCTTTTTTGGGGAAGCAAATGCCGGGGTTGGAGGAACCAACGGGGGCGGTAATTCTACAAATGGCTTTGAAGGAGGCATCGGGCCGGGACTGGCTTATTTTGTAACGGAAAATGTGGCGCTGGAGTTACTGGCCAAAGCCAATTTTATAACCGGTGCCGGCAATAAAAGTGCGGCTTTTGCTCCGAGTCTAAACCTGGGCTTCCAGATCCATTTGCCCGGATCCAAACTGAAGCAGGTACGGGATGATATGAGATAACGGATCCGTAGCAGAATAACTTATCGGCCGCCCCGGGTACACCCGGGGCGGCTTTTTATTGTATAATAACCGGTATCCGTTTATTTTTGCGCCATGCGTAAATTAAGCATGGAAGAGTTAGGGCGGAAGTCGGTGGCCGAGTTCAGGGAGTCAGAAAAGATGCCGATCATCGTTGTGCTGGAAAATATCCGCAGTGCCTATAATGTGGGCAGCGTATTCCGGACGAGCGACGCATTTTTGGTTGAAGCGATCTATGTGACCGGGTATTCTGCAAAGCCACCGCATAAAGAAATAAAGAAAACAGCCCTGGGGGCAGAAGAGACCGTTAGCTGGCAGCATTTTGCCAATGCCGGGGCGGCTATTGCCACATTACGGCAGGATGGGTATACCATACTGGCCGTTGAGCAGGTGGCTCAAAGCAGGAAATTGCACCAGTTACAGTGGGATGGTCATACAAAAATTGCAGTGGTGTTTGGAAATGAGGTGAGCGGGGTGGAGCAGTCGACCATCGCTTTGTGCGATGGGTGCCTGGAGATCCCCCAGCTGGGTATGAAGCATTCACTCAATATTGCCACGGCGGCGGGTGTGGTACTTTGGGAGCTGGTACGTACCAGGGTTTGAGGTTTAACGTTTCATGTGATCTGGTACCCGGCGCTGATGGCTGACAACTCCTGAAAACGGACGACTGATAACTGAAACAGGTATGCTTGCCGGTTGCCTGAAGAACAGTACATTTGCCGAATGTCTGTTACAAAGAATTACCTGAGTCTTGTAAAGTTCTCGCACACCATTTTTGCTATGCCTTTTGCTTTCATCGGTTTTTTCCTGGGCATCAGGGATACGGATATCAGTGATCAGTCGCCCAATGCCACCGGTATCCTGCCCACCATGTGGAACAAGTCCCTTTATCTTTTCCGGGAAAAAGGCTGGCTCTTCCTCCTGGTGCTGTTGTGTATGGTTTTTGCCCGTAATGCCGCTATGTCCTTTAACCGGTACCTCGACCGGAAGTATGACGCGCTTAACCCGCGCACGGCGGTGCGGGAGATACCTGCGGGGGTCCTGTCTGCCCGGAGTGTATTATGGTTTACTGTACTGAATAGTATATTGTTTATTGTAGCGGCGTATTTTATCAATAGTCTTTGTTTTTATTTATCACCCGCTGCATTGCTGGTCGTGCTGGGGTACAGTTATACCAAACGTTTTACGGCGCTGTGCCACCTGGTGCTGGGGCTGGGGTTATCCCTGGCTCCGATTGGTGCCTACCTGGCGGTAACCGGGGCATTTGACACCTTGCCGGTACTTTTTTCCTTTGCCGTTCTTTTCTGGGTAAGCGGGTTTGATATTATTTATGCTTTGCAGGATGAAGCCTTTGACCGGCACAACGAATTATACTCCATTCCTTCCGTACTGGGTGGCAGGAAGGCGCTCCGGGTGTCGGAGCTCTTACACCTGTTGAGCGCTGTGGCGGTTATTGCAGCAGCGTTTAAGGGTAATTTCGGGGTTCTGTACTGGGCCGGTGTAGCCGTTTTTGTGGGGATGCTGATTTACCAGCACAGTATTGTAAAACCCGGCGATCTGCGCAGGGTGAACCTGGCTTTTATGACTGCCAATGGCATCGCCTCGGTGGTATTTGCTGTTTTTGTGATCATGGATATGTTTTTCAGGTTCCAGGTTTGACGTTTTTCCGGTGGCCACCGGGGCGCGTTAGATCCGTGGGTTCGCTGCTTAATGACACCGGCGGGTTAAATATGGTTGAATGTTGTTTCAAAACACGGAAAGCAGGCTGCTCAACTCTGGTTCCCCGTTCATAATTTTACATTTCTTATTTTATATTTTAATGTCCAGGATTCTTGCAATTGATTATGGTTTAAAACGCACCGGCATCGCAGTAACGGACCCTATGCAGATCATTGCTACAGGGTTAACAACCATCGATTCACGCGAGCTGATCCCTTTTCTGAAAAAGTATTTCCAGCAGGAACTGGTGGAAAAGATCATTATCGGCGAGCCCAGGAATTGGGATGATTCGGATACGCACGCCACGCCGCTGGTAAAAAAAGCAGTAAAGGAGCTGAAAAAATATTTTCCCAACCTGCCCATCGAAGGGGTTGATGAACGCTACACCTCCAAAATGGCAAAGGATGCCATGCTGGAAATGGGCCTCAAAAAAAAACAACGCCGGAACAAAGCCCTGGTGGACGAGATCGCTGCAACCATTATATTGCAGGAATACCTCGGCCGGGCTTAGAAGTTGCCCGTTTAAAGCTCAAGGTTTCAAGGTGCATCCGTTTTTATTGCTCACAGGTCACGGGTAGGGTTTTGCCCCAAACCCCGGACATTCACGGCGGGTTAGGTTTAATGTTTGACGCCGGATCCGCCTCATACCCGAAGTTCTTCGCATATGCGTCAAGTTAATATTACAAATTTAGTGGTCAAAGACAAAAGCTGCAGCGCAGCGTTACGTTTATTAGCAACGGACACCAGATGGAATAGAGGTGCAGCGCACCGGTAATATAAATCTTCCCCAAAAGATTCCCGCCGCGCTGCGGCTATGGGCAAGTCCCTGGAAGTTCTTGTTACCATGATTTACGGCGCGCTGCGCCTGTTTGCTATCAAAAAACGGGGCTTGGGGGCTCCAAAGGTTTATTCGTGCTACATTCTATAGCAATAACCTGTTTTTTATCCTGACGCACATGCGAAGTTCTTCGGGATTCAAATCTTCAAATTCCGGATTCTCAGATGACGCCCAATATTGTCCTGAATACCGACCCCTAATGGTGGTCTGTTCAAAACCGGACCCCGACCCCCACCCGGCACATAAAAAGTGCTTTTTCTGAACTGCTTTTTTTATAGTTGGTGACGCCGGCAAACAGGTCATTCGACATAAAAAACCGCTTTCCAAAATTTACCTGGATATTAAGATTTCCCCCGATACTTGTTGCAGGGGTTCGTATGGTCGTATCCTTATTGATACCATCAAGGCCTGTGTAGTAATAGCTGCTCCAGGATCGTTTTTTTATGGTACGGAAATAAGTGTTTGAACAGAAGAACATGGGGCCGGCGCCAATGCGAAATTCCGGCCGGTTCATAAAAAAATACCTTGCCGCTACCTGAAAACCTTCGGCTTGCTTATTCCAGCTCCGGAAACCGGAGACCGCAATTCCGATGCGGTTTTTAACGAGGGCTCTTTCATACGTAGCATGCATGCCAAGTGCTGCAGAAAGATCGGCGCCCGGAGATAATGGTTTCACCAAAAATAAGGAGGTGGTCATTGCCTGTGCCCCCAGTGAAAAGCGATTGGGCGCGGGGTCAATAAAGCTGTTTCGCCTTTTCCGGTTTATTAGGGCTTGTCGCATTTTTTCCCGGGCAAGAAGGCGTTGGTGCTCCCGGTACTCCCGGGCTGCATTCCGTTTTTGCCAGTAGTTGCTTACGGTCTTGTCGGTGGTGCCATCTCCGTATTTAATAGAATCAACAACACTCAGTGAAATTCTTCTGAAGCTCTTGTTGCCGGGAAAAAGGAACTTTACGAAAATCCGGTTCACTTCATAAACTTTGGCAGCAATTGTTTTTTGGCCGGATATAAAAATGGAGTCCTGCGAAAATGCAAAAAAGCCGGCAAACAGCAGCAGGGTAGTTAAGGCAGTAGTCTTTCTCATATAAATAGAAAGACGGTAGTGATTAGCGGAACGCAACAGCTGCGTTCCGGCACTGAACGCTATGGGACATTTATGTATTTATGGATCTGTAAGCTCAGTTCCCATTGAGGGTGGTCCTTGATGTAGTCAATAATGAGCGGTGTCATTTGGGCGGCTTTGCTCCATTCCGGTTGCAGATAAAGTTTACAGCCGGGTGATACCTGGGCCGCAAATTGCTCACCCCAGGCAAAATCCGTTTTATTGTAAACAATGATCTTTAATTCGTGGGCCCCGGGCAGGATCGCCGGCAGGGGTTGTTTGAATTTTTTAGGAGAGAGGCAGATCCAGTCCCATTCACCGGACAGGGGAGCGGATCCGGAGGTTTCAATATTGGTAGCGATACCGTTTTCGCGGAGCGCGGTTGTGAGGCCGTCCAGCGGGTGCAGCAGGGGTTCGCCACCGGTAATTACGGCAATGCGGGCCGGTGTTTTTTTGACTGCTTCAACGATATCTGCAACGGGCCAGAGGGGATGGGCATCAAAAGGCCAGCTCTCTTTTACATCGCACCAGGTACACCCCACATCACATCCTCCCAGCCGGATAAAATAGGCGGCTTTCCCCTGGTGATAGCCCTCGCCCTGGATGGTGTAAAAATGCTCCATTACCGGGTAGGTACCATTAAATGCTACTGGGGCGGTATCTGATGACTGATGACTGATGACTGATGAACCTGTTAAAATACAAAAATACCATTAATGCAGAACGTAAAACTCATTTTTCAATGAACACATTCCCTCATTTTTAATTGCGCTCGTCACAGGCCTTAAATGTATTCTTCATTAAAGCCGCGATGGTCATGGGGCCTACGCCTCCGGGAACCGGTGTGATAAAGCTTGTTTTGGGTGCTACATTTTTAAAATCCACATCACCCACCAGGCGGTGGCCCGATTTTTTTGTAGCGTCCTTGATCCGGGTGATACCAACATCAATTACCACTGCTCCTTCCTTTACCATATCCGCCTTAACAAATTCGGGGATGCCGATGGCGGCAACAATAATATCTGCCTGCAGGCAAATTTCTTTGAGATTAGTGGTTTTTGAATGACAGAGTGTGACCGTGCAATTACCAGGGTTGGTATTGTTGCTCAGCAGGATGCTCATGGGGCGGCCCACAATATGGCTTCTCCCGATCACCACTGCATGCTTCCCTTTTGTTTCGATCTTATGATGTTCCAGCAACAGCATGATCCCGTAAGGCGTGGCAGAAACATAAGCTTCTTTCTCTCCCAGGGTCATCTTACCAATGTTCACCGGGTGAAATCCATCCACGTCTTTAGACGGATCAATGGTCTCAATTACTTTTTTTTCTGAAATATGTTCCGGCAGTGGCAATTGCACCAGGACGCCGTCCACGTCCATATCTTCATTGAGTTCTTCTATTTTCTCCAGGAGTTTCAGCTCCGTTACGTCTTCTTCAAAATGAATAAGGGTAGATACAAAGCCGATCTCATTACAGGCTTTTACTTTAGAGGCTACATAGGTTTCACTGGCCCCGTTATTCCCCACGAGAATGGCCGCCAGGTGCGGCACTTTTTTACCGGTAGCCGCACGCTGGGCTACATCAATTTCAAGGGAATCCAGGAGCACTTTTGCTGTTTCTTTTCCGTTCAGTAGTTGCATAGGCTGCAAACCTACATAAAGTTTGGGAGCAGGGGTAAAAATTTTATCCGGAAAGGCGAAAGGATAGGGAAGCGCAGTATTGTTAGTATATTTTCAATACAACTCTTGATTTTGATCAATTTTTTCGAAAATATTTAATGTTTTAATTGTTGTATAAATTGATGAAAATCAATTTATAAGGTTGTCTAAACAACTAACGGTTGATCTTGTAGTGAATGTTTTTATAAGGAAAGGTTAAAAAAACATAAATTAACTGTTAAAAAAATGTATTTTGCAAGGTATGGAGGTTTAGCGATATTTTATGACTAACAACTGTTTAATGTGACTGTAACCTTCAAAAAATTGACTAATAATCTTTAACAAAAAAGTACATGAGAAAAGTTGTATTGCTCTTGACAATGCTTATGGGTTTTTCATTTCTGGCTTTTTCTCAAACCAGGGTGATTACCGGAACGGTAACAGATGAAAGCGGAAAGGCTATTCCGTTTGCTACAATTGCTGAAAAAGGGGCTGCTCATGCTGTTGCAGCCAATGAAGCCGGGGTTTTTAGTATTCAAATTAAAAATGGTGCTACTTTAAGTGTTTCCGCTACAGGATTTGTTTCACAGGAGGTTCCCTCGCCGGGATCACCTTTGGCGGTGGTTCTAAAGACTGCGTCCCAAACTATTGAAGAGGTAGTGGTAACTGCTTATGGGGCAACAAAACGGAAAGCTTTTACCGGAACTGCATCTGTGATCAACTCGGATAAGTTTAAGGATATGCAGGTGAGCTCTCTTACCAACGTGCTTCAGGGACAGGCAAGTGGAGTACTTGCCGTCAGCGGTAGCGGTCAGCCCGGCGAAAATGCCACTATCAGAATACGGGGTATTGGCTCGCTCAGTGCTTCGTCTGACCCCTTGATCCTGCTTGACGGGGCGCCCTATGCCGGTAATATTAATAGTATCAACCCCAATGATATTGAAAGCATTACCGTTTTGAAGGATGCTTCTTCAACCGCCTTGTATGGTTCCCGGGCAGCAAATGGAATTTTGCAGATTACCACTAAACAGGGCAATGGTCCCACAAAGATCGATGCTTCTTTTTTATATGGTTTTTCTTCAAGAGCGGTTCCTGATTATAAATACCTGAGTACCGGTCAAATTTATGAGACGACCTGGTTAGCGCTCAAAAATGAGGCGGATTTAAACCCGACACTGATTACCCAGGCCGGCGTTACGAGCGCTGCTGCTTATGCTTCCAAAACGGTAGCGGGGTTAATCGCATATAATCCTTACAGGATGGCTCAGCCGGTTGGGTTAGATGGAAAAATTGTTCCGGGCGCTTCTTTATTATGGAATGAAGACTGGTCAAAACAGCTGTTAAGGGTTGGCCACAGAAAACAGGCCGATCTGTCCATTTCCGGCGGAACCGATAAAACAAAATATTTTATCTCAGGTCAATACCTGGACGACCCGGGTCTGGTAGTCAGCTCTTTTTTCAAGAGATACTCTACCAGGATCAAAGTAGATACAAAGATCAGCAGCTGGCTTAAGGCGGGCTTAAATACAAATGTGAGCTATTCGAACCAGTCTTATCCGGCACAGGGCGGTTCCGCTTATTCCAATTCGATCCAGTGGATCAGAAGCGCATCCAGCATATTTCCGGCTTATTTGGTAGATACGGCTACCGGCTCCTATATTTTAGACGCAAAGGGAAATAAGATACTTGATTATGGTAACAACGGGCAGCAGACAAGGCCATATGGAGCGGGCTCCAATGCCCTGGGGGCTGTTACGCTGAACCAGACCTCCTATGACCGGTTTATTACTTCATTGAATGGATACGCGGAAGCGCATCTGTTGCCCGGGCTGGATTTCCGTACGCAATATGTAATTGATTATTATCTGTATTCTGCCAATCAGTACTATAACCCGTTTTTAGGTGATGGCGCTGCATACAAAGGGAGAAGTTACAAAGAAAGAGACGTGACCAGCTCGCAAACGTTTACGAATACGCTTACTTATGATAAAAGCCTGGATAAAGCCAATCATATCAATGTGGTATTGGGTATGGAGGCTTACAGATGGAATAATGGAAATGTTGCAGCCGAAAACAGGGGTTTTACATTCCCCGATGTTACCGAGTTGGATTATGGTTCCAACCCGATTACAGCAAGTTCCTGGTCTTATAATAACAGGATGGTAAGCTATTTCGGCCGTCTGAATTATGATGTATTCGACAGGTATCACTTATCGCTGTCTGCCAGAACGGACGCTTCAACCAGGTTTGCCGATAGCGTAAGATGGGGCAAGTTTTATTCTGCAGGGTTTGCCTGGAATATTAACCGGGAATCCTTCTTCCATTCTGATGTGGTAAGCGATCTGAAATTAAGAGTAAGTTATGGTACTACAGGGAACTCGGCTACCAGTTCCTTCTTCCCGTACCTGGGTCTTTATGATGCAGGTTGGAATATTGCTGATTTTTCGGGCTCGGTTATTTCCTCGGTTACAAATGGTCTCCTTAGCTGGGAAAAGCAAAAGACCCTGGATTTAGGGCTTGATTTTGGATTTTGGAATAACAGGATTACAGGTTCATTCACGTATTTTGACCGGGTATCGGATGGGTTACTGTTTGCCAAACCTTTGCCGCCATCATCGGGGGTAAGTTCGGTTACTTCAAATATTGCAAAGGTATCTAACAAAGGTTACGAGGTGGATTTCAATACGAGGAATATTAGCAATGGCGACTTTTTATGGACAACCAGCCTCAATTTTACTACGATAAAAAATAAGGTATTGGAGCTCCCTAATCATAAAGATGTTGCCGGATCGGGATTGAGTATGCTTTCTGAAGGGAAATCGGTTTACAATTATTATATCAGAGAGTATGCAGGGGTAGATATGGCTGACGGCCGGCCGATGTGGTATAAGGATGTGTTAGATGGCGACGGCAAAGTGACCGGTAAGGATATCACTAAAACATACAGCGAGGCCACGAGGTATTTTAAAGGGTCTTCCCTGCCGGCATGGTCGGGCGGTATTTCTAACTATGTACGGTATAAAGATATTGATCTGAGTTTCCTTATTTCTGTAAGTCACGGCGGTAAAGTGTATGACTATAACTACGCTGCTTTAATGCATGGTGGTATCGGTACGTCGGTTGGGCAAAACTGGAGCCCTGATATTTTAAACAGCTGGAAGAGCCCCAGTGACCCGGGTGACGGGATTACTCCTAAATTAATGCAGACAACAGACTACCAGCCTACTTCCGTATCAACCAGGTTCCTGTACGATGGCTCTTTTGCAAGGGTCAGAAATGTTACAATGGGCTATAACATCCCCAAAAAGATTATTGAACGCTATAAAATTAACCGGGTCCGGTTTTATGTAGATATGCAAAATCCGCTTACGTTCTTTGGCAGAAAAGGATTTGACCCGGAAGAAGGCGGCTTAAATGGTGCAAGTGCCAATAATAACTCTGCAGTTTATAAATCAATATCATTTGGTGTAAATGTTAATTTATAAAATATTAATTATAGTATATAATGAAAAATATTCTTAGAATCACTTTGCCGTTTTGCCTGCTCTTTTTAGTTAGCTCATGCAAAAAAAGCTTTTTGAATGAGGTAGTACCCTCAGACGGCAGCTTGGATCCGACAGTGATTTTCGGGTCGAAGGAAGGCGTTAATAATGCATTGGTCGGGATCTATGGCGAGCTGCGGGATTATGCATCCGGTGGCCAGCAGAACATGTATGGTATTAAATCCTGGCAGTTCAATTTTGAGGTGAGAGGAAACGACCTGTTCTCGGATCCGGGAAACTGGTGGTTATATGAAACGAACTGGTCTGATAACGGGTACGGACGGGTGGCAACCGGCGGAAGAACCAGTGTTACCTGGAATATGCTTTATAAAACCATTAACAACGCCAATGCTATAATCCTTAATACGCCTAATCTTCAGGATGGTGATGCCGTTAAAGCGCCGCTGATTGCCGAGGCGAAAGCGCTTAGGGCTTATGCGTACTTTTGTTTAGCCAGAACGTATCAATTCTCCTATGCTACCAACCCTGACGCTCCTGGCGTACCCATTTACACGACTCCTGCTGACGCTGCTGTCAGTGGTAATCCAAGAGCCCCGCTAAAGGAAGTTTATGCGTTAATCGTTAGTGATCTGGAAGAAGCTGTGCAGAATTTGCCCACGACAAGAATCGCCAAATTTAGGATCAACAAGAATGTTGCTGCAGGTCTTTTGGCCGAAGTATACCAGGAAATGGCCATGAGTGACCAAACACTTTGGGCGAAAGCGCTCGCAAATGCGGAAACCGCGATGAATGGCTATCCTTTAATGTCTGCCGCGTCATATAACGACGGGTTCAATACTGCAAGCAATTCAGAGTGGATCTGGGGCCTGATGTTTAATGGAACCCAGTCTAAATCTTATGCGGGTTGGTTTGGTTATATAGAGCCGACCAATACGCCTAATACCAATTTTTCTGCACGTTATAATGATATATATGTTAACTCCTCCTTTGTAGCCAATTTTACAGAAACAGATATGCGGTATAAATTTCTGGCTGCACCAGGACAAAGTGCTTCCCTTCCATGGAAAAGATGGGTTACTATTAAGTTCAGGGATAATGCTACCAAGTCCGGTGACTATGTTATGATGCGCGCTGCCGAAATGCATTTGATTAAAGCAGAAGCGCAGGCGCAAATGAATAATATACCGGATGCCAAAACAACGCTTTATGCTTTGCAATTGCAGCGCGACCCCAGTGCAATAAAGTCTGCCTACACTGCAAAGGCAGATGTAATCAGTGAGATTTTATTAGAAAGACGCAAGGAGCTTTACGGAGAGGAAGGGTGGAATTACTTTGATCTGAAAAGATACCAGCTGCCCCTGGTACGGGATGGTATCCATTGGAGCATGTTAAATATACCGGCAAACAGCAACAAATGGAGATGGCAGTTTCCCCAGGCTGAGATAGATGCAAATAAATCGTTAACAAGTGCAGATCAAAATCCCTTATAAGCAAAATATTATCATAATGAAAAAATCTGTTTTATTTCTATATTCTTTGTTACTTATATCTTTCCTTGGATGTAAGAGAAACAGTGATCTGACCAAACCTGAATCCAGGGCGGAGTTCCCGGTTGCAACCGGTTCCTATTCTATTTTAAACAATCCCGGTTCGAATTTTAAGATCCCGATCGGGTTTACTGATATTCAGAATATCGACAGGACTATTAACTTCAGCGTGACCTCTCCTACAGGCGCGGTGTCGGGCCAGCAATACACGGTCGCTCAAAACGGCTCCGTAACGATACCTTCGGGTAAGGCACTGGACTCGATCCAGGTAAACGGGTTATTTGCAGGCTATGCTTCAAGGGATAAAAAAGATTCTTTGTATTTTACGATTACCGGTGGTGATGGAACTCCTTTTACGGGATTTACAACATATAAATTGGTTATGCAAAAGGTTTGCCCACTGGTTATCGGGGACTACAGCGGTGATTTTGTGGTTGTGCAGGATGCCTGGGAGGATTATTCGGCAGGAGATGTCATCACCCTCACAAATATTGACGCTACCCATTTTTCATTTAAAAATAAACATGCGCTCAACCCTGTTCCTGTTGTTGTTACGGTGAATACGAGCACCAATGCAGTAAAAATAGACAAGCAAATTGTTGGTACTCTTTGGGACTATGACGATCCGGCATATATCGACCCGACCATGGCGGCAACCGGAACTATTGTTGCCTGCGATAAGGTCATCAATCTTTCGGTGTCTTATGGTTCTAAAGCAGGGAACTGGAGCGGAACCTATGCTTTGGTCTTAAAGAAGAAATAACGTTCGTTAATGGTCCGGCATTAAGAGGGTGTGTCAAAAATGAATGATACACCCTCTGTTATAATGCGTCCGGCAGGTCATAAGCCCGGGCAGGGGAAAAGTCTTTAGGGAGGCTGCTCCTGTACAACCGGATCTGCTGGCAACCCGTTCCTGTATATGGAAGCTGTAACCCCGGCTGATGCTCTATGGGCGCACCACCCTGTTCCTGAAGCTGGTGCCCTCATATCCTTTTGCGACGCTTTTGATTGCTGGAATACCGGCAATTTTGGTAGCGTAAGATCAGCTGTTTGTTAAAATCGGTGTATCTGGCAAGGTATTCGCTTTTGATACCCCGGGCATACCTGCGGATGTCAGAATCAATGTTTTGGCTGTGGCTGAAATGGTGAAAAGTGGCGCCGGATGGTGTTGATGGAATACAGACCAGCCACGAATTGTTTATGATTTTTCAAAAAAACTACTTGACTTGAATCAATTTTTTGATTTTTTCAAAAATTTTTCATTTAAATACAATTTATTGTAAACCAAACAAGAACGTTAGTTATGCAACTATTTTTGACGGCAATTAACGCTTGTTAGTGTTTTCGAAAGGTTAACCAATTATCAACAATTTGTTAAAACGTTGTACTTTGCATAGTTATTTCGGAAGAAGTATAGATGTATCAACCTCGCTATGATTGACTAAGTTTATTCTATTAACAAAAAAAAATCCATGAGAAAACTTGTATTGCTATTAGCACTCATTACCTGTTCCATGCTGGCCTTTGCACAGACAAGGGCGGTAACAGGTTCCGTTAAGGATGAATCGGGGAATGTCATTCCCTTTGCAACCGTTTCCGAAAAAGGAACAAAAAATGCTGTATCTGCAGATGCAGAGGGCGCGTTTAGCATCAATGCTAAACCCGGTGCCCAACTGGAAGTTTCTGCTGCCGGGTTCCAGGAACAAACAATAACAGCTACCGCCGGTCCGATGAATATCGTACTCGCTGGCGGAAAGGACCAGACCATCACTGAAGTAGTGGTTACGGCTCTCGGCGTATCAAGAGAAAAGCGTGCACTGGGCTATGCCACCCAATCGCTGAAAGCAGATCAGCTGGTTGAAGCGGCCAATACCAGTTTTGCCGGTGCGCTCCAGGGCAAGGTTTCCGGGGTTGACATTGTACCGTCGAGCGGTATGCCCGGGGCCTCAACACTGATCACCATACGGGGTGCCCGTTCCTTTACCGGTGATAACTCTCCCCTGTACGTAGTAGATGGGATGCCTATTTCTTCCGGGCCGGATGTGAGCACCGGGAATAGCGTTACCGGTACCGACTATGCAAACAGGGGTGTGGATATTGATCCTAATGATATTGCTAATGTTGAAATACTGAAAGGACAGGCCGCTTCTGCGCTTTACGGTATCAGGGCTTCCAATGGTGTGGTTTTGATTACCACCAAAAGTGGAAAGGGCGCTGCAAAGGGAAGACCTCAGATCTCGTTTAACTCTACGGTAAGTTTTGACCGGATATCCCGGTTCCCGGATCTGCAAACGACCTATGCACAAGGCTCATACGGGGCTTTCAATCCTAATGCTTCTACTTCTTACGGGCCTAAGATCACCGATCTGCCAAAGGACCCTGACTACGGCGGGGAAACAGATAATGACTATACTGCTGCCGATGGCAAACACCCGGGAATGTATTATGTGCCCCAGCGTGCCCGTGCAGGCCTGGATCCCTGGGTTACTCCTGGGGTTTATAACAATGTAAAAGAGTTCTTTAATACGGGACTTACGTTCAATAATTCCATTGGGGTGGTGAATGCCACCGACCAGGGCTCTTATGCTTTAAGCCTGGCCGCCACCAACCAAACCGGTATCGTACCAAAAACAGGGATGGACCGGTACAATGCCAAATTAGCTGCCGAAACCAAGCTGTCGGATCATTTTAAAGCAGGGTTTAGCGGTAATTTTGTGAACTCCAATATTAAAAAAGCACCTTCCGCAAATGATGGTTTAATAGCAACCATTTACCCGGCTCCTGCCAGCTATGACCTGGCGGGCATTCCCAGCCATGCTGAAGGGGATCTGTATACGCCTGTTGGCTACAGAGGCGGGGCGTTTGTAAACCCTTACTGGGGCGTAAATAACAATACTTTTACGGAGCAAACCAACCGTTTTTTTGGAAATGGTTATGTGAACTATAATACAAGGTTCTCTGATAAAACAACCCTGGACGTAAAGTACCAGTTAGGAACAGATGCCTACACGACAAATTACGAGGATATCTGGGGATTTGGTTCTCCGGCCCGGGCATCGAATATTACGCAATATAGTTTTACGAATACCAGCTTTAATTCATTATTGACCGGGAACCTGAAATGGGACCTGAGCAGCGATTTTAAACTGAACGCCTTAATCGGGAATGAATTTGTAAACCAGGTTACGAACTACAAATCCCAATATGGTCAGGACTTTGCTTTTGGCGGGTGGAACCATATGGATAATACCGGTACCAAAGATGCTACGGCAACATTAACAAAATACAGGACCATTGGTACGTTTGCCAATATTTCCCTGTCTTATTTGAACATGCTGTACCTGGGTTTAACCGGCCGCTATGACCGGGTTGCTTCCATGCCTTCAAAAAACAGGGACTTCTTTTATCCCTCTGCATCGCTGGGCTTTGTGTTTACCGAGCTGGCAGGGCTGAAAGGCAACGATGTACTGAATTATGGTAAACTGCGCCTCTCTGTAGCACAGGTTGGTCAGGCCGGAACGTTCCTGCCTAATTATTATACCATTCCTTCCTATGGCGGAGGTTTTTACGGTGGCACCCCCATTTTCTATCCCATTGGAGGAAATTCGGTTAAAGCCTATATTCCCAGTACCACTATTTACGATCCCAACCTGAAACCGCAGAATACCAACTCTTATGAAATTGGTGCGGATCTGAATTTCTTTCACAACTTAATAGAATTTAATTATACCTACTCCCGGCAGAATGTAAAAGACCAGATCTTTGCCATTCCGCTGGCAGGATCTACCGGTGCCAATAATTTTATGACCAATGGTGGTAAAATTCATACCAATGCGCACGAAGCTACTATTACGGCAAACATTATCCGGCAGAACGATCTTGAATGGAGCCTTGGTGTAAACTTTTCGAAAATTGATAACTATGTAGATGAATTAGCTCCGGAAGTGGAAAGCATCTTCCTGGGTGGATTTACCACGCCGCAGGTACGTGCGGGCATTGGTGATAAATTCCCGGTTATCTATGGTACCAAGTTCAAGCGGAATGATAAAGGACAGGTTATCTACGGTGAAGATGGTATTCCCCTGGTGGGCGAAGACGGCGTAATTGGAGTGGCTGCACCTGACTTCATTTTGGGTGCTAATACCCGGCTCCGTTATAAGAACCTTACATTCTCATCCGTTGTGGAATGGAAAAGCGGCGGCCAGCAATATAGCGGTACTACCAACCTGCTGGATAACTATGGAGCCAGCAAGTTAACTGGAGATTCGAGAGAGAAAAACGAAGTAGTACTCAAGAATGTTGTGAAAGAAGATGGTACCGTTGGTGATATTAAAATAGAAGGGTATGACAATATTCAGGACTATTATCAAACGCTGAACTCCATTGATGAAAGCAGCATTTATGGAAGTTCTTTTGTTAAGATGAGGGAAATTGCATTAAGGTACCAGGTGCTGAAAAAAGCCCGTCTGGGATTGGCTATAAACGGTTTTGCACGCAATATCCTCCTGTGGACCAACAACCCGCAATTAGATCCTGAATCTACTCAGGGAAATACCAATATGGCAGGAGCTTTTGAAAGATTCACATTACCGCAAACCACAAGTTTTGGTATTGGCTTAAACCTGCAATTCTAACTTAATTCTAATTTAAAACAACGGAGATGAAAAAGATAAATATTTTTAATATTATCATCGTTGCTCTGGCCGGCAGTCTTTTGACTTCCTGCTCCAAAAAAGCGATGGATGACGTGAACATGGACAGGAATCATACCCAGGATGTACCGGCGCGGTTTATTTTAACAGATGCAATGACGGCTACAGCATTTAATGTGGTAGGCGGTGATGTTTCCTTATATGCATCCATTTACCTGGAGCATGAAGGCGGGGTTTGGAACCAGGCCTATCAATCCGAAAACCGGATTACACAGCCTACTTCCGCCACCACCTATAATAACAGCTGGGATGCGGTGTACAACAATATAAAGGCACTCAAAATTGCTGTAAGCAAAACCGCGCAAGGCGGATCAGAGGAAGGGAATGATGTTACCGGGGGTATAGCGAAAGTGCTGCTGGCTTATAACCTGGGTGTTTTAACGGACCTGTACGGGGATGTGCCTTACCAGCAAACCGGCATTATGAATGAGGATGGTACTCCCAAGTACATGCAGCCTGCTATTGACAAGCAATCGGATCTGTATACCGAAATTCAAAAGTTATTGGACGAAGCCATTACACAATTAGCAGGTTCGGATGCATCCTTAATCGGAGGTATCGTTGCTAATAAAAATCAGGACCTGCTTTATGGTGCTAAAGCCAATTTGTGGACAAAGGCAGCCTATGGCTTAAAGGCCCGGTACCTGATGCACACACTAAAGGTTTCTGCAGACGTAAATGGCGACTTAAATAAGATCCTGAATTATGTGAGCAAATCTTTTGCAGACGCCAGCGAGGAAATGAAATTTGATTTGTATGACGGGTCTTCAAATATCAACCCGCTTTACGGGATCTCCAGCTCAAGGGATATGCTTGGCGCTAGTAAAAGCCTTGCCACGAAATTCAAAAACACGAATGATCCCAGAGGCAACCAGGTCTTTGTTACGTACGGCGGTAAACTATTAACGAATGATGCTGCAATTACGAACGGGGTGCCGAATGGAGAGGCAGAGCAGGTGCAATTTACCTATCCGATTGCAATACTGGACTATGCTTCAACAGCCCCAACACTATTGTTAAGCTATCATGAAGTTTTATTCCTGAAGGCAGAAGCGCTGGCTCGTTTAAACCGCGGGGCAGAGGCTTCAGAACCACTTCATGAAGCCATTGTTGCCGCTTTTGCAAATCTGGAGCAATCCATCGAGTCGGGTAACTCCGGTCTGATGGATGCGTTAGGTACATCCAAGACTATTGTGACCCCCGATCTGTCGGAGAGTGTGGCCAATGACTACTTTACCACAAGTGTTTTGCCCCGCTTTGCACAAAATGCATTGAAGGAGGTGGTATTGCAAAAATACCTTGCATTCTTTGGGGCATCGGGAGAGTCAACAGAAGCTTATAATGACTACCGCCGGTTAAAGGCCCTGGGCCAGGAAGATTTTATCGGGCTGGCCAATCCGCTTAATGCGCAGGCTAAATTCCCGCTCCGGTATACCTACGGGAACTCTGATGTAACCGCCAACCAGGCTATTAAGGCCGCATTTGGAGATGGCAGTTATGTTTACAAAGAAAATGTTTGGTGGGCTGGTGGAAGCCGCTAAAAAGAACTGAGAACTTAAAGACGCCACTCCGCTTTTCGGGGTGGCGTCTTTTTTATACCTTCGTCCCAAACAGGATAAAATGAACGAACAGCAACCCAACCAGTTAAATATAGAGATCTCGGAAGAAGTAGCAGAAGGTACCTATGCGAACCTGGCCATTATTACCCATTCCATGGCTGAATTTGTGATTGACTTTGTGAATGTAATGCCGGGCACACCCAAGAGCAAGGTAAAGTCGCGGATCGTTTTTACACCCCAGCATGCAAAGCGCTTTATGAAAGCGCTGATTGAAAATGTTGAAAAATTTGAAGCCACACAGGGACCCATCAAGGACCTGGATGAAATGGCACTACCGGTGAATTTTGGAGGCCCCACGGCGCAGGCTTAGGCATGTGTTTTGTTTCAGGTTTAAGGTTTCAAGTTTTACGTCACATCCGTGTGTGGCCCCCTCAAAGATCACAGGAGGGTTCCTGGTTTAACGTGGTGGAACATTCTTTAAAGGGTGCTGATTACTGGCGGCTGAAGACTGATAGCTGGTAACCAAGCCTATTGACTGTTACCTTCGCCTGCGGGGTGCGTTGGTTTCATATTTTGGCAGGGGAGGGTCCGGCTTTTGTTTGATCCAGATGGTAATGTCCTGGGTCATCCTGGGGTTATCTTTTAGGGAAATGGTTATGGCTACTTTTTTTACAGAAGGCTCATCGGGCAGTACCAGGCTGTTGCCATCAAATTTGCCATAATCGGAACTGAATTTCAGTTCCTTTTGAGTCATAGGGCGCCAACTGCCGTCGCTCATTTTACCGTCTACATTGATATAATTGTGCGTGCCCTTTTTCAGGCTGTCTGTATACAGGTTAAATTGAATACGCTCTATTCGTTGCGCTTGCAGGGAAAGCGTAGTCATCATTAATAACAGGATGCCGCTGATCTTTTTCATCTCCCATAAAAAATTTACTCTTTTGTATGACGACGGGAAGCGCTGAAAGGTTGTTATGATACCCGGGCCCCGGCCGCCTCAAGGAGTGCGCTTATTTTTTTATAGTCCAGGCTCTGCGCGTGCGCCAGGGGAGTGATGCCTTTTTTGTCGGCGAGGTTTACATTGCAGCCACCGGCAATTAACGCGGTAACAACAGGGGCATGTGTGTCATCCCCCTCGCCTAAAATAATGGCTTCCAGCAGGGCCGTCCATCCCAGGTTATTGATATGGTCAATAGGAAAACCCGGTGTCCCGGAAAGTACGTTTACCGTTTCCAGGTGCGCCTTTTCAGCTGCCGGTATCAGGGCGGTACTGCCATAGCGGTTCAGAATTGTAAAATCGGCACCCTGCTCCAGGCAGGCCCTTACCACATCTGTATACCCCTGTGCACCGGCATATAAAAAAGGCGTATTGCCAACCTGGTCCTGTGCGTTAACATTCGCTCCGTGACTGATGAGCAGCAATGCGGTTACCGTATCTTTTTTATACAGGGCATAGAGCAGGGGCGTTTGCCCCTCCGGGTTGGTCCGTTCAAGGCTGGTGTTACGGGCAAGGGCCTCCTTTAAGTACTCAGTATGGCCTTCGTTAATGCATCTGAAGAGATCAATTGTTGCTTTCATCCTGTTTTTTATAGCCGTTGCGGCTGTTATTTAAAATCCGCTGCGCCTGCAATGATAAGCTGTTTTGGGGATATAAAGCAGGGCGCTTTCGAACGTTCGTTTTTTTTATGAAGCCCCTTTTTATTGTTTTTATTGCGAACTTTGGGACATGCGGGTATCAAAAAAAGATGCGGACGTGATTCTGAATGCCATCGATCAATGGGAAGAAGAGCAGGTCATTGATGCGCAGAACGCAACGCAGTTACGAAAGTCTGTCAATGTTTATAAAGATGACCTCGGGTCATTGACCTTTTATGCATTTGTTGCTGCCGTGTCCTGTGCCATTCTTGCTTTTGGCGCCATTGTGCTGGATGAAAAGTGGATCGAACGGATGCGGCGTTTTTTTGCATTTTCAGAGGTATTGATCGGAGGGATCTTCCTGATACTTTCAGTTCTGCTGATAGGATTTGCGGGGAAAAGAAAACGGAAGTTCCCCGATGCCACCCTGAGTAACGAAAGCTTTAACATCCTGGCCGTATTGAGTCTTGGGGTATCGATCACCTATCTTACCCGCGGGCTGGGAGAAGGATACCGGTTCTATGGCCTGGTTGTATTGGTACTGGCCCTCAGTTACGGAGCCGTTGCCGTATACCTGCGGTCAAAATTAATATGGATTTGCGCTTTGCTGGCACTGATCGTAAGCTGGGGGATCCAAACCTGGACATGGTCCGGACCTGCACATGATTACTTCCTGGGTATGAACTATCCTTTGCGGATGACTGTGTTGGGCGGTGTACTCCTGGCAGTCGTTTTATTCCTGCGCAGACAGCAGTGGCAAAAGGTTCCTTTTTATGAGATCACGGTCTACTTCCTGTGGATCTTCTTTTTGCTTTCCGGGTTGTTCCTCTCTGTATCCGGAAACCTGAGTTACGATGTATGGAGTAATATCCGTCAGGGACGGCTATTGCCCTGGGCACTGGGATATACGCTTTTGCTGGGAGGACTGATCGTGCTTGCCTATAAGCTGAAGGACGAAATTTTCAGGGACCTGGTATTACTGTTTTTCCTGCTGAACATCTATACCCGGTATTTTGAATATTTCTGGGATAAGACCAATAAGGGGATCTTCTTTGCCCTGCTGGCGCTCTCATTCTGGCTGATCGGGCGTAAAACCGAACAGATGCGGAAACGGTTTAGTTAATAGCAATCTGCAATGCGGCGGGGGAATGTTCATCGGCAATAGCCTGTAATCAATGGAGCATAGGACCCGGCATGCCCCGGTTATCCGGATTGAACGTTCAACCTGCAGCAGCTATTTGGGGAACAGGCTATCAATATCGTTTTCTTGGTACACAGATGCTCCATACATTGTTCACAGATTCTACGGATATGCACAGGAAGAGCAGAGGAGTGTTCCCGGTAATGCTATATTAGAACCAATACGCCCGGAGCAAAAGAAAGGTTTGCCATTCCCCGTCTTTGCGCTTTACCGGCCCGGCATCAGGCTTAGGCAACGGCATTGAATAGACAATGTAAATCTGAAAAGCCCCCGGCCTGGTTAGAAAGGAGTTTACTCAAAACATAAACCCGAATCCCACGATGCCGCCGGCAACAGTATGGTCGCCATACCGCTGTGCTTTAAAATTGAGCGAGGGAACAAAAGAAATAAAATGACTCAGGTAAAATTTATAGGCGGCCCCCAGTTTCATGAAGGCGCCGCCATTCAAAAAAGGTTTATGCTCGGCAACACTGATGCTTAAAGCAGGCGCATAGCCGGCGTTTACAAGAAACATGGCGCCGTTGATACTGTTGCGGGGATAATACCTGAAATCTGCAAAAAGGGGAAGTGTGCTGATCCGGGCGCTTTTGGCCGGGGCAGGCTGTTCAGGCGCGCCGGTTGCCGGGAAATATTTGTAATTGGAGTACTGGATACCCACGCCCAATCCTACCGAAAACTGGGGATTAACAAAATAACCGTTTATTGTATGGAACTCGAACCCCGCCCTGAACCGGGCATTTCCGTCGTTAAGCATGGCTGAATCAATGGAGCGCATCAGCTGGATCTCTGCGGGAGTTGTAATGTTAAAATATCCCCGTTCCTGCCTGGTTTTTAGTTGCTGCGCCTGTACCGTAACCTGTATAAGGAGGCTTGTCAGCAGCAGCATCCGGCTTGCATATCGTAGCATGGTCAATCGTTTGTGGTTTATAAAGAAGTCAGGAAAAGGTAACCCGTTATTAAAGTTACATTATAGTTTTCTCTAATCAAAATAATGCAGCAAAAACATTGCATTTTTGCACTCTAAAAAATCAGTGTATATGTTTGGGACATGCCTGACCCGGAAAGGATTGTTGATATGCGTCTTAATGCTTACGGGGCTGATGGCTGCGGCCCAGGGATCCGATTCCGCTCATTTTGTAAAAGCAGCCTGGAAAAAAGAACGTTTAGGACGCGGGGTAAAATTGGTCATGCATTCGTTCCAGGACAAGGATCTTTTTGGATCCAACCAGTTTATTGTTTATGCCGTGATCAAAGGCGCGGGAAAAAAGAGAGGATTTAATATTGCTGCGGCCCCCAAATTATTGAAACCGGTATCTGTCTTTGCCCAAGAGTCAGGTGCCGAGGTAGCTGTCAATGGCAATTTCTTTAATATCAAAGAGGGAGGATCCGTGGACTATGTAAAGGTGAACAACAGGGTTATCAGTGAAAACCTGGTGGGCACCAATGAAAAAATGACGGCACATCAAAGATCGGCGGTTGTCATAAAGGATGGAAAACTGTCGATCGTTCAGGGTGGTGAGGAGCCCGGCTGGCCGGATGCACTTGCCGCAACCTCCGTGTTGGCCAATGGCCCTTTGCTGGTGCAGGATGCTGCTGATCTGGCCATTGCCGGGTCTGCATTTTCGCAGAACCGGCACCCCCGTACGGCGGTCGGGGTTACCCGCAAGGGGGCCGTGATCCTGCTCGTGGCCGATGGAAGGAGTGCCAATGCCGCAGGTTTGAGTCTTGATGAGCTGCGGAAGGTAATGCGGTGGCTGAATTGTGTAGCGGTGATCAATTTTGACGGTGGTGGTTCCTCTACCTTATGGACCCGTAAAAAAGGAGTGGTCAACCATCCGTCCGACAACAAGGAATGGGACCATAAAGGAGAACGTGCTGTAGCTAATATCCTGTTTTACAGCAGGTAGGAGGTCGTTTTTGCAGATTTATCCGGCCTTTTTCCACAAGGCATCCAAATTAGGGGGTCCAGATATGGAAATCTGGTAATTAGCGCTTACTTTTGCGCCTTAAAAAACAGAGGAAAGGATCGAGATCGCAAACCCTCCGGTAGGTCGGGAAGGTCTCAAATCCCAAATCTCAAATCTCAAATCGTTATGGCAGGTCAGTTAAAAGAGGTTCGTAATCGCATCAGTTCGGTACAAAGCATGCAGCAGATCACTAAGGCTATGAAAATGGTAAGTGCTGCAAAATTCCGCCGTGCGCAGGATGCCATCGTTCAAATGCGGCCCTATGCTCAGAAATTGCAGGAAATGCTGAGCAATATTGTAAGCAATAATGATGGAGATACCGAAATTGCGCTGGCTGCTGAGCGTCCGGTTGAAAAAGTGCTGGTCATCGCTATTACCAGCGATCGCGGACTGGCCGGAGCATTCAATACGAATGTGGTTAAACTGACCCGGTCCCTGATCCGTGAAAAGTATCAAAGCCAGTTTGAGAAGGGGAACGTAACGATCTGGAACCTGGGTAAGAAGGGATATGAGGCGCTGACCAAGGCCGGGTATAAAACAGATGATACCTATAAAGATATTTTCCTGCAGCTCTCCTTTGAGAATGTGCAGAAAATTGCTACGGAAGCAATGAAGGCCTTTGAAGAAAAACAGTTTGACGCAGTAGAGATCGTATACAGCCAGTTTAAAAACGCTGCCACGCAGGTCTTTACCGTAGAACCCTTTTTGCCGATCCCGAAAGTTGAGAAAAAGGAAGGGGCTACAAAGGCCGATTTTGTTTTTGATCCCAATAAGGAAGAGCTGATAGCGGAGCTGATGCCCAAGATCCTGAACACGCAGTTGTTTAAGGCGGTGCTGGACTCCAATGCCTCCGAGCATGGAGCGCGAATGACCTCTATGGATAAGGCATCAGAAAATGCCAACGAAATGTTGCGGAACCTCAAACTTTCCTATAACAGGGCAAGACAGGCGGCGATCACCACAGAGTTGACCGAGATTGTAAGCGGTGCCGCTGCCTTACAGGGATAAAATTTTGTTTCCGTTCCGATAGCTATCGGAACCAGGTTTGAGGTTCAACGTTGTTTGCCCTTGACTTTAAACCTTGAGCGTTTAAACTTTGAACGTTTTATCATGGACATAACCGGGTTGATCCCCCATATTGAAGCCTTGATTTTTGCAAGCGATAAACCGCTGACCCCACTGGAGTTAACGGATCTGCTGAACAATGCTTTTGGCTTTATGGAAGATAAGATCACACTGGACCAGGTTGAAGCAGCCCTCGAAGGGATCGTGGAAAAATATGACTCGGAGTTTTATCCTTTTGAAGTGCGGGAAAGCGGCGGCGGCTGGCAGTTCCTGACTAAAAAGGCGTATCATAAAACGGTGGCGCAGATCAATGGCGATAAGTTTATGAAACGCTTGTCTCCGGCTGCACTGGAAACATTGTCTATCATCGCCTACAAGCAACCGGTAACAAAAGGAGAGATCGAAGCCATCCGGGGTGTAAGTGCCGATTATGCCATTCAGAAACTGCTGGAGAAGGAACTGGTCATCATCAGCGGACGTAATGAAAAGCTGCCAGGCCATCCGCTCGTATATTCCACATCAAAAACATTTATGGATTATTTCGGCATCAATTCGGCAGAGGAGTTGCCAAAGATCAGGGAGGTCCTTGCAGAACAGGAGATCCTGCCAACGCCGGTAGATGAGGAGGGCAATGCCATTGGGCGGGATGCTCTTGCGGACACTGCGGATCAACCCCTGGCCGTTGCCGGAACCGGGGCGCTGGTTGAAGCGGCAACTGTGCAGCCGGAAGCAGAGTATGATGAAGCCCTTTCAGCGGATGGAGAGGCTGCAGCAGCAGAACCAGAAACCGGTACAGCGGAAACTGCAGCTCCTGAGCAGGAAGAACCGGCACCGCAGGAAGCCGCTGCGGATCATAGCGATACGGAAATTTCCGAAACGGAAGATACCGATCAAACAGAAGATAATTCGAAGAAGCCGGAGGAAGAATAACTGCTGCCCGGCCTATTATTTTTATGTAGCAGTAATTTTACTGCTTTTTTTGTAAATACCATTATGAGCGAACAATTAACAAATGAACAGCTGGTCCGTATTGCGCAGGAATTCGGAACCCCCGTGTATATTTATAATGCGGATAAAATTGAAAAGCAGTACCAGCGGTTGCGCGCGGCTTTTGAGGGAGGACGTGTAAAGATCTTTTATGCGGCAAAGGCTTTAACGAACCTGAGCGTGCTTCGGTTTATTCATAAGCTGGGTGCAAATGTAGATTGCAGCTCCATCAACGAAGTGAAACTGGCCCTGCAGGCGGGTTTTGACCCTTCCAGGGTGCTTTATACAAGTAATGGTATTCATTTTGCCGAGATCGAAGAAGCATTGCTCCTGGGGGTGTTTGTAAATATCGACAGCCTGTACAACCTTCAGAAACTGGGCGAAAAATATGGGAACCGGTACCCGGTAGGCGTAAGGCTGCGGCCCAATATTATGGCAGGCGGCAATCTTAAAATATCAACCGGGCACGACCGGAGTAAATTTGGTATTCCTGTAGAGCAGCTCGGACAACTGCAGGACATTATCCGTAAATACGGGATCCGGATCCAGAACCTGCATATCCATACGGGCAGCGACATCAAAGATGCCGACATTTTTATAAAAGGGATTGATGTATTGTTTGATATCATTCCGCATTTTCCCGACCTGCGGTCGATCGATCTGGGCGGGGGCTTTAAAGTGGCTTATAAGGATGGTGATCCGGTGATCAATATTGAGGAACTTTCCCAAAAAGTACTGGCTGCCTTCGATGCGCACGAAGCAGCCCGCGGACTGGAAATATGGTTTGAGCCGGGTAAATTTATGGTGAGTGAGTGCGGGTACCTGATTACATCGGTGAACCTGTTAAAGGAAACGGCGGCTACTACATTTGTAAGCATTAACAGCGGGTTCAATCACCTGATCCGTCCTATGTTTTATGATGCCTACCACCGGATCGAGAACCTGAGCAATCCCGGTGGTGCGGTGGCGCCTTATTCCGTTGTCGGCAATATTTGCGAAACGGATACTTTCGCATGGGACCGCCCGTTGCCGGAAGTGCGGGAAGGGGATCTGCTGGTATTCTATAATGCCGGCGCCTATGGATATGAAATGGCGTCTACCTTTAATTCCCGTTTCCGTCCTGCGGAAGTAATTGTGCGCAACGGAAAGGCCCAACTGATCCGTAAACGGGATACAATGGAAGATCTGATCCGCAACCAGGTAGTGGTGGACCTGTAATTGCTTTCTGTCATGAGACACAAAGAAACAGAGACACGTGAAGTGGTATGAAAAACTTTGAAATTCTTTAGCACTTCAGCACCTCCTAATAAACCGTATCAAAATGATTGCTGCTTATGTACAGTGAGGGCACTGACCGTAGCGCGGGCCGTGGTCCTGTCTTCACAAACCACTTGTGATGGCGTATTTTGATAAAACTGATTCCGGTGCTTTATGATGCGTTTTTGGGGGCTGATCAATAGTACAAAATTTAACAATACGTTACACCCGGCTTAAGGACGGAGCCCTCCCGATCTGCTACGCCCATGCCGGCACCGGGAAGGAAAAAAGCAGGAAATTTCCACATTTTTGCTCCATACCGGATACAGAAAGGATATACAAACACCGCAGCCAGGATACAGAAACGATATACAAAGGATACACAAAGGATATACAAACGATACAGAAGGGATACAGAAAACATGCGTTTTGAGGTCAGGAGGGATCAGGAGGGATCAAAAAAAGAAACCGGCACTAAAATACCTCAACTTTATGCAGGCAATATCCATTGATTCAGTTTTAAAAATTTAATACAATGAAAAGTGTAACAAATGTGGTTTTAGGGGATGCAACCGGCAGCGCTGAAAGACTTCCCCTTCGCAACGTCCCCTGCGGGAGACATTGCGGGAAACGGTTCGCAAAGCGCAGCGCTGTTCCCGGAAGAAAAACCGTTCATTGCGGCAAAAGACTATACATTAAACCGGAAGTGCATGATATCGCCGTCCTTTACCAGGTATTCTTTTCCTTCAATGCGCAGTTTGCCGGCATCGCGTGCACCGGCTTCGGATTTGTATTGTACAAAATCATTGTAGGCAATGACTTCGGCTTTGATAAAACCCTTTTCAAAATCGGTATGAATCACGCCGGCACATTGCGGCGCCTTCCAGCCGTTGTGGAAGGTCCAGGCGCGTACTTCCTGCACACCCGCGGTGAAATAAGTATTTAAGCCCAGTAGCTTATAAGCGGAACGGATCAGGCGATCCAGGGCCGGTTCGGTCATTTTATACTCGTCCATAAACAGCGCCTTGTCGTCCGGGTCCTCCATTTCAGAGATCTGTGCCTCGATGGAGTTGTTCATTACGATCATTTCGGCATTTTCACTTTTGATAGCCTCCTTCAGCGCTTCAGAAAATTTGTTACCCGTATGCATAGAAGGCTCATCCACGTTGGCTACGTATAAAACCGGCTTATCCGTAAGCAGGAACAGGTCGGCGATGGTTTCCTTCTCTTCTTTGCTCAGATCTAAAGAGCGGATGCTTTTCCCCTGTTCCAGGTGTGCCTTACATTGCTGCAGCACTTCGAGCTCTGCTTTCGCTTTAGGGTCTGTTTTGGCCTGTTTCTCTTTTTTCTGGATCTGTTTTTCCACGCTATCCAGGTCTTTCAGCTGTAACTCCGTATCAATAATTTCTTTATCACTTACGGGGTTGATGGCCCCTTCATCACGCAGGATGTTCTCATCTTCAAAACAGCGGATCACATGGATAATGGCATCCACCTCCCGGATATTGGCAAGGAACTTGTTCCCCAGGCCTTCGCCCTTGCTGGCCCCGCGTACCAGGCCGGCAATATCTACGATCTCGATCTGTGTGGGTACAATGCGTTCCGGCTGTACCAGTCCTGTAAGAACGCTAAGCCGTTCGTCCGGCACGTTTACGAGCCCTACATTGGGCTCAATGGTACAAAAGCGGTAATTGCTTGCCTGTGCTTTTGCACTGTTGCTAACTGCGTTAAATAACGTCGATTTTCCTACATTGGGTAACCCCACGATGCCTGCCTGTAATGCCATCTTTTTAAAATTAGTAGTTAATGGTTCCCGTTCCTTTCCGGTAAATAACCCTGAACCTGTTCAAAAGGCCCCTTCAGGGCAACGTTAAACCTTAACCTGTTTTTTTTTCAGGCCGCAAAGGTACAAATTCTCCGGCGCAATTCTCAAATATAGCCTAACTTCCCGCTTTCGATTAAAAATCATAATCCGGGGAATTATGGCATTGAGCAGGATCTGGTCCGCATTTATCATTGTCGCCATTCTGGTTGCGGCATTCAAGTGTTTTTTTCTGGGAGAGACCCAGATTTTCAGCTATATGATCAGTGGTAAAGCCAGTGACCCCGCTAACCCGCTGAAGCTGGACGGTGTTATTGAAACCTGTTGGGTAGCCGTGGAGATCTGTTTGAAACTGATCGGTGTACTTTGCCTGTTTATGGGGTTTATGAGCATTGCGGAAAGAGCCGGAGGGATCCGGTTCTTATCAAGAATCATCGGCCCCTTCTTTTCAAAAATATTCCCGGATGTGCCCAAGGATCATCCGGCTATGGGCCATATGGTAATGAACTATTCTGCTAATCTGCTGGGGCTGGATAATGCGGCAACACCGTTTGGCATCAAATCGATGGAAAGCCTCCAGGAGTTGAATCCCAATAAGGACGTGGCATCCAACGCCCAGATCATGTTCCTTTGTTTGCATGCGGCGGGCTTTAACCTGATACCGGTGAGTGTGATCGCTGTCCGGGCGGCTCAAAATGCCTCTGATCCCACGGATGTGTTTATTCCCTGCATGATCGTTACTTTCGTGGGCACACTGGTAGCACTAACCATTGTAGCGCTCCGGCAGAAGGTAAACCTGTTTCAGCCGGTCATTTTGATCTGGCTCCTGGGTATATCGGCAGCGATCGTGGCATTGGTGCTCTATGTGTCTTCCTTAAATGCGGCATCGATCCAGTCTTTCTCGGGGCTGCTGAGCAACGGGCTGATCCTGCTGGTGTTTTTACTGATCGTATTAGGAGGGGTATACAAAAAAATAGATGTATTCAGCGCTTTTATCGATGGAGCCCGGGGCGGTTTTGATACGGCAATAAAGATTATCCCCTATATCCTGGGAATCCTGGTTGCCGTAAGCATGCTGCGTACAAGCGGGACCTTTGATATGGTGATCAATGGTATGAAATATGTATTTCATGCACTGGGTGCCGACACCCGTTTTGTGGATGCGCTGCCTACAGCGCTGATCCGCCCGCTTAGCGGGGGGGCGGCAAGGGGCATGATGGTGAGTACCATGACCACTTTTGGCCCCGATTCCTTTGCCAGCAAGCTTTCGGGGGTTTTTCAGGGGGCTGCCGATACCACTTTTTATGTAGTAGCCGTTTATTTCGGTGCTGTTGGGATCAAGAATACCCGGTATTCTATCGGCACGATGCTCCTGGCCGATCTGGCCGGCGTTTTAACGGCCATTGGCATCAGCTATTTGTTTTTTACTTAAACCTTTTGCCGGCTCTCCTGTTTTAGAGTTTATGGAAACGCCTTCCCGCTACCAGGTTAATACGACTTCTTTTGATCATTACTGGAAAAAAGGAGCGGGGCTGTTGTTATTGCAGCAATTGGGGTATACGCCCGATATCCGGAATGCGGATTCCTTTAAAAAATACCTGCTGGAATGGGACCGGGACGGAGATGCCGTGGTGCACCGGCTGTATAGCAGGGTGGGGTTTGTAAAAGCACATGCCGCACTTGAGGCATATATGGGTAATGGCACAGTAACGGGTGAAGCAGCCCCGGTTTTTGATGCCTTCTTCAATACTTTTGAGCTTTATCCTTCCTGGCTGGATCATGGTAAAATAGATAAGGGGATAGAGCTAAGCCAGCGTACGGGCATTCCCGGGCTGCTGGTATTGCGTAACTATTGTTTAATGGGCGGCTATGAATCTGCTGCCATCAATAAGCCGCTGATCTATACCGGGGCCTTAAAAAAAGGAGCGGCAAAACGACTTACGGAAACTACGCTTTTCTGGATCAATATAACCCGTGCCGGGGCTTTTAAGAAGAATGGGCGCGGATTGTTCCATGTACTCAGTACCCGGCTTATTCATTCGTACTCCCGTGTAGCTATCCTCGAAAAAACGGATTGGGATGCCGCGCAATGGGGCGTACCGCTGAATACCTGGGATATGCTGGCCACACAGCTGGGCTTTTCGCTCGTTTTCCTTACCGGTCTGCGGCGCATGGGATTCCGGCCTTCTGCTGAGGAAACGGAAGGGCTTTTTCATCTGTGGAAATACATCGGTTATCTTTTAGGTATTCCCGTAGAACTATTGCCGGAGAATGAGCCGGAGGCGATAGAGGCGCTTTATTACTGGACGATGACCCAGGCCAGGGGCGACGGGGATTCTGTTGCGCTGGCGCAGGCGCTGATCCGCGAAACCATCACTTCCGGCTTTCCGAAATCCATACTGGCCCGCAAGCTCATGCAGCAGCTGCACCTGTTTTATAATCACTTCTTCCTGGGAGCGTATTCCTGCCGGTTGCTGCAGATCCCCAAACCGGTGGCCGGAAATATTGCACACCTGTTTTTATGGCGCTTGAGGTGGATGGAGCGGAAGATGAACCAGCCGGACGTTCGCGAAAAAGCGATCCGGGAAGGCGGCGCACGCCAGGCTCATGCACTGGAGATTTACCTGAAGTATAAGCGGTTCTGACCACCCGGTTCCGCCGGACAGCACCTGCCTGGATCGGGTCTGTTCCCGGATCTTAACTAATGTCAGTCAGGACAGCTGTAAGCAATATAGGCCCGGGTTCCGCTCCTGTATTTCTGTTCAACAGTGTATATTTTCCGGAAGTTTCCCTTGTTGTCTTTTTTCAGTAACGCAATCCCTGCGTCATATTTCTGAAGGATAAACGCCATTGCGGCTTCCTCTGTGGCCCCGCCCCAGCCCTTCAGCTGATTGATTTCATCGACCAGCAACCGGGGAAATGTGGGCTGGTACTGTATTTGAGCGATCGTATCGAGGATGCCGCGGGTTCTTGGAAACCGGGTATTAAAGGTTTGGGCCGCCTGTGCGTAGATCAGCACCAGTGCATATTGCACGCCGTTCGGCAATACGATAAATTTTTGATAATGCCCGTTGGCGGCCGTTGCCTGGTCGATAAAATGATACAGATCGCCGCTGGAAGGCGGCCTGTTCTCCGGATGATTGTGCAGGTCTGCAAAACGGTTTTCAATGTAAGGAACCGGGGTGCTGTTGAAAGAACCGTTGTACAGGGCTGAGCGCACTATATTCCCGTTTGTATCTTTTCCAAATGAAACGGCATGCTCTTTTTGATCATGGGCTGCACGGTATATCTCTGTGGCACCGCTTTGGTATACGGCTGTTCCGGAAAGAGCGGTAGCTTCCGCTGCTGCTGCATTAACGCCTTCACAGGAGTGGCCGGGTGCACCCGAGGCAGACAAGGATACGCTGCGGCATCCTGTAAAAAAGATTACCGGAAAAAGCCAGGCAAACAACGATGAAAAAAGCGCTTTCATATGTTAATGTGCGTCTAGGTTTCTTTGCATGTATGCGGCAACCAGTTGTTCCGTTGTATCCTTGCTGGCAGATAAACTCTGGATGATCTGTTCCTGTTCGTTTTTTGTTTTGTTCTGGCTCAGTTTTTTCTTGGCCTGTATATCGGTGCCATAGATCCTGAATGCTACGATGCCCTGGCTCATTTTGAATTTAAAATCCTGAGGAAGCTGATCGTACCGGGTTTTGTAGGCTTGCTCATAACGGGCAACAGTTTGGTCCAGTACCTCATAGACCGCGTTCTGTTCTGTGATCAGGGAGCCCGTTCCATAAACATGAACGGCGATATAGTTCCAGGTAGGAACATTCAGTTCTTTTTCATAATGAAAAGGGGATATATAGGCATGCGGTTCCTGGAAAATGACCAGTATCTTTCCGTTGTTTTCGATCTGTTGCCATTGAGGGTTGGCTTTGGCAAAATGAGATGTCAGAACCAGCTGCCCTGCCTCGCACTTTACAAGAAAAGGCAGATGCGTGGCAACGGGTACACCTCCTGCTGCTGTAGAAATAAGAGTGCCGAATGAAAAACGTTCGATAAAAGAAAGGATCTCGTCCGGGTCGGTCATGCGGTTGTTTGCCGGGATATACATAATTTTTTAGGGTTAACGGCTTTAATGCTGCGGTGCCCCCTGAAATTTACGGAAATAATGAATAAGCGATTGATTTTTATGATTTGGTTAATTTAGCGTAACTGTAATTATATCAAGCATGGAAAAGGTCCCCCTGTTCGAAGAGCATTATATTAACCGCAGCGGCTGGCTGCGGGCTGCTGTGTTGGGTGCCAATGACGGGATCCTGTCTACTTCAAGCCTGGTGATAGGGGTAGCAGCAGCATCCGATTTAAGAAACCCTATTATGCTGGCGGCGCTGGCGGGTATTGTAGCCGGTGCTTTTTCCATGGCCGCGGGTGAGTATGTTTCTGTAAGCTCCCAATCGGATATAGAAACTGCCGATCTGAAACGGGAGCGGAGGGAGCTGGAAACCATGCCGGATACAGAGCTGAAGGAACTGGCCAAGATCTATGAAGGGCGCGGACTGTCGCCGGAGCTGGCCCTTCAGGTAGCGCGGGCTTTAACGGAGCATAATGCCCTGGAGGCGCATGCCAGGGACGAACTGGGTATCAACGAGATTACCCAGGCCAAACCTTTTCAGGCCGCATTGGCCTCGGGCGCTTCTTTTATTGCCGGGGGCATGCTGCCCTTATTGGTCGCCGTTTTTGCGCCTGTAAAAAATATGGTACTTGTAGAATATGTGTCTGCCATTGTCTTTTTAGCCGTTGCCGGTATGATTGCCGCGCGTGCCGGAGGATCCAGCGTGGTCAAAGGCGTTCTAAGGGTTTGTTTCTGGGGTACTGTGGCCATGGGCGCTACTGCCCTGGTGGGCTATTTGTTTGGGGTGCAAACGGGTTAGGTGCGGGGCCCCCCGTTCCGAAGCTTCGGAATCGGGGTTCGAAAGATGTTTGGGGGCTGATGTTGGATATGTGTGCTTGTCTGATGTTCTATTGACCATTGACTATTGACCTTGCCCATACCCGGTTTTATGCTTGATTTTCTCCCGGAGTTTGGGGATCCACATGCTCACATTTCCATATTTCCACATTCTCAAATTTCCCAAAGGGACAGGGGTTAATCTTTTCTTAATTCACTTTTCCTATCCATATATTCTGATGGCCTTCCCGTTACTTTTGCTTATTACAACATAAGAAGCAACCAGGAGTCTATGAAAAAATTAACGCTTTCGCTTTTGTGGATCTTTTGCGCCACCGTGGTATCTGCACAGGTATATAAACTGGACCCGGTATTTACCGACAGGAATACGCTTACCTACCTTTCTTACTGGAAATTGCTCGACGGCAAGACGGGAAAAGAAAAGACGGATACGTTCTCGCTTTGGGGATACCAGCTTTATCATGATGACTGGTCCAGCGGCGCCTATGAGGTTGAGTATTATAAAGGGAATGCAGCAGAAATGTACCAGCTGCTTGCCGCAATTGTTGCTTTTTCCGGAAAGTATGGGAACGAAGACAAGGTGTTGACCCGTATTGCCGGTGTACAGGTGAAAACGCTCAATCAGATGAAGTTCAGGTATACCCTGGTGTTTGACAGGGAAAATAAGGTCGTTTGCCGGTTTACCCAGAAACAATGGAAGCATATCCTGGAAGCGTTTGAAACCTACTGCCAAACCAACAGGATCCGCTACGATAGTGGGGGATCTTTATAAACTGGAGAGTATTGCTGTGGCTGCATGGAGTATATCATCATGCTTTGCAAAACTTAAACGGACCTGCCTGATCCCGGGAGGAATGCGGTAAAAAGCGCTTAACGGAACGGTGGCTACTTTATGCTCAACAGCCAGCCAACGGGCGAAGGATACATCGTCCAGGTCGCTGATCCTGCTATAGTCGAATAGCTGGAAATAGGAGCCTCTGGATAAGGCATGGAGTCTGAATTTTGATGATTCCATCCTGCTTACCAGGAGATCGCGTTTCGCCTGTAACATAATGGCGGAGGCTTCCTGGTCTGCGATCAGCAGGTATTTTGCCAGGGCATATTGTGCCGGCGTATTTACGCTGAATGCCAGGTACTGGTGAATGGACCGGAATGCTTCGGTAAAAATGGGGGCTGCCACAACAAAGCCGATCTTCCACCCGGTAATATGGTACATTTTTCCGAAAGAATAGACCGACAGCACTTTGCCCTCCAGGCTCTTTTGAAGAAACCCGGGAATATGCTGCAGCCCGTCGTACACAATAGTGTCGTACACCTCATCGGAAATTACATAAATATCATGGTCGCCAACAATTGCAGCAAGCTGATCCCAATCCTCCTGCGTCCATACCTTTCCGCTGGGGTTATGCGGAGTATTGATGATGATCGCTTTTGTTTTGGGGGTAATAGCGTCGCTGATCTGCTGCCAGTCGATCTCAAAATCCTTTTGCTCATCAAGCCTTACGCAAACCGGAACTCCGCCATTGATCTCGATCGCCGGTACATAGCAATCAAATGCGGGCTCGAGGTAAATGACCTCATCCCCCTTGTTCAGGACAGTCGTCAGGGCTGTAAAGATGCCATAGGTGGCGCCCGGTGTAATGGTTACCATATCCGGCGAACAACAGGCAATGCCATATCTTTTGTTGAAACAGGAAGCAATATTTTGCCGGAGCTCCGGCAGCCCGGGCATGGGTGCGTATTGGTTAAAGCCCTCCACTGTGGCTTCTTTTAGCAGGTCACTCAATGCTGCAGATACGGGAAAGTCCGGCAACCCCTGGGAAAGGTTATAAGCGTTCTCTTTCCGCGCAAGTGACGACATCGTGGTAAAGATATTGAGCGCGGCCGCTGAATGTTTGGTTGGTAATGTCATATATTGTCTTTATAAGAGGCCGGTCAGTCCAGGCTATTCCATTCCCGGTAGAATTGTTCAATAAACTGCTGCATGAACCGGTGCCGGTCTTCGGCGATCCGCTTTCCCGTTTCGGTATTCATTTTGTCTTTTAATAGGAAAAGCTTTTCGTAAAAGTGGTTAATGGTGGGGGCATCATTGTTTTTGTATTGTTCTTTTGTGGTATACTGTGCCGGCTTTATGGCGGGATCATAAAGCTTCCGGTTCTTGAAGCCGCCGTAGTTGAAAGCCCGTGCAATACCGATAGCCCCCAGGGCATCCAGCCGGTCTGCATCCTGCACAATGTCCAGCTCAATGGTCCTGTATTGTGCCGGCTGGTAGCTTCCTTTGAACGAAATGTTCCGGATGATATTTTCGACGGCCCCGATGGTGGCTTCGCCGGCCTGTTGTCCTGCAAGGAATTCCCGTGCAAGACGCGGGCCGATGGTTTCATCACCATTGTGAAACTTGGAATCAGCAATATCGTGAAGCAGCGCACCCAGCTCTACGATCAGCTGGCTGGCAGTTTCCTTTGCTGCTATATGTTTTGCCATTTTCCAGACCCGTTCAATATGAAACCAGTCGTGGCCGGCTTCTGCATTCTTTAGTTGCTGCTGAACAAAATCGACGGTTTGATCTATTATATCTTTTTGTGCGGGCATCTGCTTGGTATAATGGAGCAAAGATATTTATTTCGGAATAAGCAGGAGGTAAATTAAAAACAGTATATTAGTTATCCGTTCCCGGAGCTTATTGAATGTAAACGATTTAAGGAAAAATGAATTTAAAAGAAACGGTAACCATAGCCGCAGCGGCCATCAGGGATGAAGTCATCGGGTACAGGAGGCATTTGCACCGGCACCCGGAACTGTCATTTAAAGAATTCGGCACTTCTGCTTTTATAAAGGAGCAGCTGGATTTACAGGGTATTCCCTGGAAGACAATAGCGGGAACCGGCGTGCTTGCTGAAATACAAGGAGCCGGAAAAGCCGGAAGCGTAATAGCATTGAGGGCCGATATCGATGCGTTGCCAATAACAGAAGCCAATCAAGTTGATTATTGTTCTGTGAATGATGGGGTGATGCATGCCTGTGGTCATGATGCGCATACCGCTTCCCTGCTTGGCGTGGCACGTATACTGAACGGGCTGAAAGCGCATTTTTCCGGAACGGTTAAACTGATCTTTCAGCCGGGTGAGGAATTGCTGCCCGGCGGGGCGCAGCAGGTGATCGCAGAAGGAGGGCTGAACGCGCCCGCGGCAAACGTGGTACTGGGACAACACGTAATGCCCTGGATCCCTGCCGGAAAGATCGGTGTACGTACCGGTTTATTTATGGCTTCGATGGACGAAATAAAGATTGAAGTGTATGGGAAAGGCGGACATGGGGCTGAGCCACATAAGGGGATCGACCCGGTAATGATCACCTGCTCTTTGTTGCAGGCATTGCAGCAGCTGGTGAGCCGCAATACATCTCCTTTTATGCCTGCTGTATTGTCTTTTGGCAAGCTGAGAGCAGATGGAGCCATTAACGTGATACCGGATAAAGTATGGATTGAAGGAACCTTCAGAACCCTTGATGAAACCTGGCGCAACAGCGCGCATGCCCGGATGAAACAACTGGCAGAAAGCCTGGTGGCGGGTATGGGAGGTACCTGTGATATAGAGATCCGGAAGGGGTACCCGCATCTTAAGAATGATGAAGCGCTGGGGGCGCATATGATCTCCTTTTTTAAAGAGTATGCCGGTGCCGAAAATGTGCTGCCACAGGATATCTGGATGGCTTCTGAAGATTTTGCCTACTATAGCAGGGCGCTTCCTTCTTTTTTTTACCTCCTCGGAGTGCGCAATGAAAACAAAGGAGCCCGTTCTGCCTTACATACACCGGTGTTTAATATCGATGAGGACGCGCTGGAACTGGGCATGGGGCTGATGGCGTATGCGGCCCTGCGTTGGCTGGAAACCTCATGAGATCAGGGGCGCAGAAACAATCCCATAAGTATATTGTCCGTGTACCCGCCGTTGGGATCTCTGATATATTCGGGCTGTCTCCCTGTTTCAATAAACCCTGTTTTTTTGTAAAGAGCGATTGCCCGCCCGTTGGTTGCATGTACATGGAGCCAGATGTTTTTAAGGATACCGCGGGCCCTGGCCCAATCGATTGCCGTACGGATCAGCGCGGTACCCAAACCGATCTCCTGCCATTGTTTTCGGACAGCGATCCCTAAAAGAGCATTGTGTCTTATTTTACTGCGGGATTCTCCGCTCAGCTGAAGGTTGCCGATGATCCTGTTACCGGATACAGCTACCAGCAAAAGGCTGTTATCACTTTCATTTAAGGAGCGGATCCAGGCCTGTTCCTGGGGCCGGGTGTAGTTGAATTCATTAAGGGAAGTAATCAGATAAGGACTTTCCTGTAAATAGCGCCATCCTGCCTCCAGCAAGCCTTCTGCATCGGTTTTCAGGGCAGCCCTGATCGTGATGGTCACATTGTTTTTGAGCGTTACAATAACCGGATTGATTTTCATACACAAAATTAATAAAGGGTAGTGGTATGAACATTCATTTAATATGATACATTTGTTTGTATGAAGTGGCAGGAATGGATGCGTAATAATAAAGCCTGGGTATTGCTCTGCGGGCTGGCACTGATGATCAAGCTGCTTTCTTTTTTTCCGGGTGCTGTTGAGGCGTATTATACCCGCGGGATTTATGTATTTATTTCGAAGTTCCAGCGCTTCCTGTTTGGCCGGCTGCCCTTCAGCATGGGTGATCTGCTGTATATGGTCCTTATTGTTTTCCTGGTTGTGCGGTGTATCCGGGGTATACGGATCCTGCTGCGCCGGCGGGTGCAGCGGATCGGCTGGAAGAAAGGAGGGCTGAAGCTATTAAGGACGCTGCTTTTGCTGTATGTTGTTTTTTACGCGCTATGGGGGTTGAATTACAGCCGTCAGGGAATTGCGGCGCAATTTGGTTTGTCGGATAAACGGGTTACCCCGCAGGACCTGGATACACTGGTGCAGTTGCTGCACCGCCGCATCAACCAGGACGTAACATTATTGCAGGTAAAAGACCGGGCAGCGCTGAACAATTATCCTTTAATCTTCCGGCAGGCAGAGGAAGCTTACCGGATCACAAGGGAAACATATCCTTTTTTAGACAGCAGGCCCGTTTCTGTAAAAGCGTCGCTTTTTGGCACCGTGATGAATTATACGGGGGTACAGGGTTATTACAATCCTTTTTCCGGCGAAGCACAGGTAAATACCACGATCCCCGCCTTTCTGCTGCCTTCTGTGGTAACGCATGAAATAGGGCACCAGGTTGGCTATGGAATGGAAAGCGAGGCGAATTTCCTGAGCTTTTTAACCAGCAGGAACCACCCTTCGATCCATTTTCAGTATGCCACTGATTTTGTTATGTATGCCTATGCCCGGGGAATGCTGTTTACGCTGGATTCCGTAAAGGCCCTGCACTATGACAGTACACTCCATCCCCAGGTACAAAAGGATTTTGCCGATTATCGTGCCTTTTACGAAAAATACCGGAACCGGGTAGAAAAAGTGATCGATTGGTTGTATGGCAGCTACCTGAAGGCGAACAATCAGCCCGCGGGGGAGGATGCGTATGATGAAGTCGTGTTCTGGCTGGTTGCCTGGTATAAGAAATACGGAAAGGAGGCCATTTGACGGCCCGGAGGGGTGGTGCGACCGGTTTCGTAGTTTTAAAGTTTCGTAAAGATTTGGCTGCGGGTTTTATTTACGCGGTTCCTTTCTTAAATTTGGTAAAATTTCAGATCAATGGATGTATTGATTCGGGAAGAGCACAGTGCGGATGTAGCGGCCATTTCAGATGTAAACGAAGAGGCTTTTGGAAGGGCAGAAGAGGCAAACCTGGTAGACCTTCTCAGAAACAGTAATGCTTTTGTTCCCGGGCTTTCGCTCGTAGCGGAAAAGGACGGGGAGATCATCGGGCATGTGCTTTTTACCAAAATTAAAATTATCGACAGTCTCAATCACTGCTTCGACAGCCTGGCGCTGGCTCCGATAGCGGTCCGTACTGCTTTCCAAAGACAGGGGATTGGTGCGGCGCTGATCAGGGCCGGGCTGAATAAGGCGCGTGAGATCGGTTATCTTTCCGTTATTGTATTGGGGCACGAAACCTATTACCCGAAATTTGGTTTTCAGCCGGCCTCCCGGTGGAATATACAGGCTCCCTTTGATGTACCGGATGAAGCCTTTATGGCTGTTGAGCTGGTGGAGCTCGGCCTTAAGAATGTTTCCGGCATCGTGGTTTATGCCAAGGAGTTTGAAGCCGCATAGAGGGATTTGATCGACTCTGGGAATTGTTAATCCTTTTTGTGACTGCATTGAACGGGTGAGGATACGGATCTGTATCTAGAGCGGATATTACATGGAAAGCAGGGATCGGATCAGGCAAAATGAGATTTAATGATAAGCTAAAGAATAATGAAAAAAAGACATGAACCTTATACAGATGTTCATTTTGCTTTGATATATGAGCTGGGTAGGAGCGTTATAAGTGGGGAAACAAAAAAAGCCGATATACAACGCGAGGTGGCTTTAAAGGATATTGATAAAACGACTGCCGGGTATTTTATTCATATACATCAACAGTTGCTTAAAGGGAAGATATATAAGCGTGCTATGAGTGCAGCAGCTTACTCATTTTATTTAAAAAAGATCTATGAAGATTATGGAGAGGGACAGCTGGCTTTGGCTTTAAAGGCCTTGCGGGAACATTTGGTATACAGGCCAAATAAAGAGGTTCATAAAGTGTGTTGTTTTTTTGAAAATCAGTTACCGGATGATTTAAGTGGGGAAGGTTTTGCTGATGAACAAGCCGTATATAAAGAGGGAAGGCAGATTATAATAACTCATATTTTAAGAGAAAGAAATCGCAAAGTGGTTGAATTGGCTAAGCGACTACATTATGAAAGGGACCCTTTGATGCGATGCGAGTGTTGTGACTTTTCATACACTGATGTTTATGGGGCACATGGAAGCGGTTTTATAGAGGCTCATCATAATATCCCGATTTCTGAGTTGACAATGGAGCTGGAAATAAAACCCGGGGAATTTTCAATGCTTTGCGCAAATTGCCATAGGATGATCCACAAAAGAAATCCCTGGTTAAGCGTTGACGAATTGCGAATAATAATTAAGGGAGGTAAGTCTGCAAGTATGATACATTGACCCCGGTACTTTTACAGTGCTGTTCTGAGTTTAGATTATGGAACGTTTAATTATTGATATGGATGGTGTGCTGGCGGATGTCTACAGCCAGTTCCGGAAATATGAAAAAGCGGATCTGGGAATTGTTCAGGAAGCGGCAGCTGTTGTTGGAAAGACCGAAAGAGAGGCTTTCAGGAATGTAAGGACCTATGTGAATACACCGGGCTTTTTCCTGGAAGCGCCCGTAATGCCGGGGAGCGTGGAGGTGATGGCGCACCTGAACCGGCAATATGAGGTCTATATCGTATCCTCAGCGATGGAGTTTCCGTTGAGCCTGTATGAAAAGTACCGGTGGCTGCAACAACATTTCCCGTTTCTCAGTTGGGAACAACTGGTACTCTGTGGCTCTAAGAAGGTTGTTCACGGGGACATCATGCTGGATGATCATTTTAAGAACCTGGATCATTTCGGGGGCCGGACTCTGTTGTATTCGCAGCCGCATAATCAGATGAAAGATCCCGGGAAACATGTCCGCGTGGCCAGCTGGCAGGAAGTAGCGGGGGTACTGTTATAAGCGTATCTTATCCCTCCTGGTCCAGGATCATCCTGCGAAGCAGTAAAAGTGCCTGCATAGTGGTGATCTCGATGTTCTGTTCCCGGTCGAACCGCAGCTGCAGCAGCTTCGTTACGATACGATCCTGGCTGCCGGCCGCGATCCAGATAGTGCCCACCGGTTTTTGCGGAGTACCGCCGTCTGGTCCTGCAATGCCCGATGTGGCCACTGCATAGTCGGCGCCCAATTGTTGTAATGCGCCTTTTACCATGGCTTCTACGGTTTCGCTGCTAACAGCGCCCTGTGCCCGCAGGACCCCGGCGGGAACCTGCAGCAATGCTTCCTTGATGATATTGGAATAGGAAACAATACTACCGTTATAGTAGGCGGAGGATCCGGGTACCCGGGTGATCCAGTGGGCCACGTTGCCCCCGGTACAGCTTTCGGCAGTGGCCATGGTCTTTTGTTGCTTTAACAACAAATGACCAATTACCTGTTCAATGGGCTCATCCTTTTTGGAAACGATGATGTCTTCCAGCAGCGCCGTCATCTGGTCAAACTGTAAGTCAACCTCATCGGTTAGTTGTTGTTCTTTATGCCCCTGGCCGGTTAGCCGTAGCTTTACAATGCCATAGCTGGGCAGGTAGGCCAGTTTAATATGCCGGGGAAGGGCGGCTTCAAAATCCGGCAGCCGCTCAGCTACCATGGACTCGCCCATTCCTGCGGTGAAAGCAGTGCGGTGTACAATGAACGGGAATTTGAAATGCCTGAGCAGCCGGGGGATCACTTCATCAATCAGCAAGCCCTTCATTTCATGCGGTACACCCGGTAACGAAACAAAGACCACGGTACGGCCATCTACATTTTTTTCGAACCACATACCGGGCGCAGATCCGCGGGCATTGTGCAATACCCTGGCTACATCCGGCACTTCCGCTTGTTTTTTGTTGCGCTCTTCAATAGGACCGGACCGGCGGTATACTTCGCGAAACAGGTATTCAATATGTTCGGCTACTTTGGGATCGATAACCATTTTTCCCCCGAAATAGTTATTTAAAAGCGGCTTGGTAATATCATCCGCTGTAGGTCCCAGCCCGCCGGTAAGGATAATGATCTGTGCCTGTTTCGATTCTTCATCCAGCGCTGCCCTGATGTCTCCGGCAACGTCTCCGACCGCCACCCTCCGTTTGACCCAGATCCCCACTTTGTTAAATTCCTGTGCAATAAAAGCGCTGTTGGTATCAATGGTCTGACCGATCAATAACTCATCGCCGATCGTAATTATGGACGCGTTCATATTTTTTATTCTGTAAGGAACAAATATCCTGAATTTATCCGATTCGCGATCTGTTTAACCCGGCTGTTTGAAATTTTTCAGGTACCGCTTCTAAACGGTTAAACGGCTTCAATGAACGATTTCCGTGCGCGGCCAGGTGTTTTGAATAGTAAACCGGAGGCGATGGCAGTTGGGGGCTATCGGTCATTTAGGAATCTCAATATATGATCAGTTATTTCCTGATGCTGCTGCAGGGTGCCTTTGTTATCCATATTATTATGAATTGTACGAGGCAGCTTTATGATCGTTATTGAATATTTTTTCTGCTCCTCTTCTGATGGCAATACTCCATCATCGGCTGGCTGATCACTGGAGCGTAATGAATATACCTTTGGATGGTTGGTTCTGGGTAAGGCCATACGCCTGTTATCCAGCGTAATAATTTTATCGGCAATGCCCGGGTATTGCTGCGCAAATAGTGCGGTCATGTCTGCCCCGTTTGAATGGCCAATTAATGCGATATGGCTGAAGTCCAGTTGCCGGTTGTTTTTCTTCAGTTCATTTATCACAAACAAGATGTTAGCAACGCCCCGCTCCCAAAAAGGCCGCCGCACTATTTGCGGCACTCCTGTTAAAGGCATAAGGCTGTCCGTTGGAAGTTCGTGCTGAATGCTTGCAACGAAATAGCCTTCAGACGCCAGATATGCCGTCAAGTAAGAATACGCCAAATAGTCTCCGCCTTTGTTCTGCCCGTAGCCGTGACTGAAAATTACGATTTTAGGGTTTTTGATTTTGGGCGCGTAGAAGGCAACGGGTATTTTCCTGCCCCTCGATTGGTCAAGCAGGGTTAATGTGTCCCGCTTATAATTGCTGCTCTTATTGTCTATAGCCCTTTGACCCGTTATACAACCTGCGGAAAGGAATAACAAGGTTTGAAGAATGTAAAATCTGCGGTTCATGCTGCTATTGATGCAACGGGTGTTTGTGTTTCCTGCATTTTAAATGTACAAAAAAACTGGACGCCTTAAAGGGGCAATGGCTGGTTTTAAAATGTGCAGCTGTATCAGAACAATGAGATCTAAAAGGGGAAATTGAACCGGAGTCTATTGAATCACTTTCAATTGTATATTCCGGAAGTCGATCGGCTGCCCTTCGCTTTGCAGGGCAATATAACCGGCGGTAAGCGGTTTTCCGTCAATTTTCTGTTCAGGGGCATACCGGTTCACCACGGGGCCGCCGATCTGGGGTTTGGAGTATTGCATCACCGTGTCGCCTTCAATGACATGCGTGATCAGCGAATCGCCGTGTACGATCAGCTCGCCCTTCACCCATTGCCCCGGCGGATAGGTTTTGGAAGTGGAGTTGATGCAATGCCGGGTATCCAGTTTGCCCTGGTAAAAGATATGCGTACCCGGTGAACACATATTGCCGGTTGTCCTGGGATTCCCGTCTGACAGGCCGGCGAGCAGCTGCATTTCGATGGAGATGGGCCAGTCCTGTTCTTTTGGCATGGTGCGCGGATCCTGGGAATGGTACATGATACCACTGTTTTCGATCGTATATTCCGGTGCGTCCTTACGCCAGTCGGATTGGGGCAGGAAGCGGTATTCAAATTTCAGGTGATAATGTGACAACGGTGTTTTATAATACAGGTGGCCATAGCGCTCATTAAAATGATCATAACCGTCATAGCGCACTTTAATGATGCCATCTTCGGCGCGGAAGGTGTTGGCATAATTATCACCGGTTTCATGATGATGGATCTTAACGATCCAGTTATCCAGGTTTTTGCCGTTGAACAGGGAGACCCAGCCTTCCTGTTCTGCTGTACGATGACGCGATGCGGAGCAACCTGCGCTGATCAGTACTGTAAAAGAAAGCAGCGCAAAGAAAAAGTGCCTTGTAAACATAAAATGGTTTGGATAAAGATAGGGAATCGGATCTTAATTTTCAACGGGACATACCAGGCCTTATAAAGCTTAATACTCAAACTTCCTTAGCGTGGGGGCTTTCAGCCAGGTAGTGATCACCACGATCAGCGTCATGCCCCCGCCAAAAATTACAGAAGGAATAACGCCCAGTACGCGGGACATCATTCCGCTTTCGAATTGCCCGAATTCATTGCTGCTGGTTACAAACATGCCGCTGACACTGCTGACCCGGCCCCGCATATGATCCGGCGTGAGCAATTGCATAACCGTACCCCGTACTACAACGCTGATGCCGTCGAGGATACCGGATACCAGCAATGCAAAAAAAGAAAGCAGGAACCATTTGGAGAGGCCAAACAGGATGATGCAGGTGCCGTACCCGGCAACGGCGATCAGCATTTTTTTGCCCTGGGCCTTCCTCATAGGCGAGAAGGTCAGTATTAAAACAATGACGATGGAGCCGATATCGGAGGCCGCATTCAGCCAGCCATATCCCATGGGCCCGATCTTCAGGATATCGGACGCAAACACCGGGATCATTGCAACCGCTCCGCCAAAAAGCACGGCAAACATATCCAGCGCCATTGCAGCCAGCAGTGCCTTTGTCCGGAATACGAACCGTACGCCCTCGGCGACGCTGTCCCAGGTCTTTTTTTCAGCATTGCCTTTAAAAGGAGGTTTGGGCTTCAGTTGCGTAAGTATAAGGAGGGCTGCAAATATGAGCGTAACGATCACGGCCAGTGTATTGGTGATGCCGTAAAGTGCGATCAGGAATCCTCCCAGCGCGTGCCCAGTAACAGAAGCCGAGAGCCAGGTGCCCTGGTTCCAGGTGGTAGCGTTTTGCAACAGCTGCCGGGGAACAATGGTAGCGATCATCGAGTTTAACGAAGGACCTGCAAAAGACCGGAGAATACCGGTAAAGAAGAAGGTCCCATAGATGCACCAGGTAATATGCCGGATGTGAAAGGTTTTTCCGGCAAGGTCTGTCGATAGAAAAAGCAGGAAGCCGGCCGCGAAAAAATAACCGGCAACAGAGCGGAGAAGGAGCTTCCGTTTGTCGCTGACATCGACCTTATGCCCCGAATAAAGCGCCAGTAAAAGGGCCGGGATCACTTCAGAAAGGCCAATCAGCCCGATCGCCAGCGGGTCTTTCGTAAGCTGGTAGATCCACCATCCCACAACGGTCGTGATCATACGCATAGCGCATACAAATAAAAAGCGCCCGGTCATCAGATTCCTGTATTCGGGCACGCGTACGGCGCCCAGCGGATCATTGGTAACCTGTACTACAGGCTGTTGCTCATCTTCCATTGAAGGGGCAAAGGTAACTGTTTCAGGATTCAATAGTGAACAATGGCGTAGCATTGCCCGGGCGCCTGCTTTTGCTTTCTGCTTAAACTGGTGAAAGCTCAACCGGGTGCAGGCCCGGGGTATAGGTCCTGTCCAGTGCGGTCATGATGATGTTAAGATGCCGGTCGTTGGTGATAAAATCGGCATGGGAAGCATCTACAAATAAAATGGGAACCGGAAGCTGCCGGATATACTGGAGATAGGTTTCCTGGATGCTTTGCAGGTAGGTGTCCGGTATGTTTTGCTCATAACCACGCTGCCTTTTTTTTATATTATCCTGCAGCTTTTTTACCGGGGCGTGCAGGTATATCAGGAGCTGGGGCTGTATCAGTTGCTGCTGGATGATATCGAACAGGCGCTGGTAAAGCCTGTATTCATCTGCAGACAGGGTTACTTTAGCAAAAAGCAGGGATTTTGTAAACAGGTAATCGCTGATGGTCAGCTGCTGGAACATATTTTTTTGCAGGAGCAATTCCTGCAGCTGCTTATACCGCTCCGCCATAAAAAAAAGCTCCAGCGGAAACGCAAACTGCTGCGGGTTTTCATAGAATTTAGGAAGAAAAGGGTTGTCTGCAAATTCTTCCAGCACCAGGCGGGCATTATACCTGCCGCTCAGCGCCGTGGCGAGGGTTGTTTTCCCTGCTCCTATATTGCCCTCAATGGTAATAAAATCGTACTGCATGTGACCGGCTGCAAAGTAAGTACAATTTTGAAACCTTATATTTTTTTTACCGGGGAGGGATCCTGCACCTGCAACAGCAGTTGATGGATGGTCTGCTGCAGCTGAGGGTGGATCGTCTCCGGCGCAATTTCTTCCAGGGGAGCTAATACAAACCGGCGTTCGGCCATCCGGGGATGGGGCAGGGTAACCACGGGCGATTGACAGATCAGATCGTTATATAATAGAATGTCGATATCGATCACCCGCGGGCCATACCGTTCGTTCCGGATACGCCCCATCGCGGCTTCTATTTCCAGGATCCGGTGCATCAGCGGCTCCGGCTGCAGGGAGGTGGTTACCAGGAGCGCCTGGTTATAAAAATCGGGCTGATCCACCAGCCCCCAGGCTGCGGTTTCGTAGATGGCTGAAGCCTTCCGGATGGCTCCGATTGCCTGACGGATCCGGCTCCTGGCCCCGGCCAGGTTGGCGGCACGGTCGCCCAGATTTCCGCCTATGAGTAAAAATGCCTGGTTCATTTGTAAGATGTATTGGAATTACCTGATTCTTTTTAATTAACCACGTGGAAATATCGTGATTATTGGACCGGTAATTTGCTAAAATACTCATTAACAATGGTTTTTTGGCCTTTCTTAAAAATATTTGAGCAATTGAAATTTATAAGAATGCCCTTAGGGCATTGTGGCAGTTCCCTATAGGGTAGCAACTGCGCTTCATATAACGGTATTATATCCTGTACCGGTTTTAGCTCCACGCCAATGCTCCGCTTTACCAATAGATCGCATCTGAAATCCATATCCTGCGTTTTTCCTTTGTAAAGTAAAGGCTCTTTCACCTCTGTGAGTCCCGATAGCCATCGCATGCGCATCAGGTTAATTTTAGGAATTTAGTGGTTAAAGGCAAAAGCTGCAGCGCAGCGTCGCTCTTATTAGCAATGGACAGGAGACGGAACAGAGGTGCAGCGCACCGGTAATATAAGTCTCCCCCGAAAAGATTCCCGCCGCGCTGCGGCTACGGGTAAGTCCCTGGAAGTGCATGTTACCATTATTTGCGGCGCGCTGCGCCTGCTATCAAAAGATGAGGTCTTTTTCGGCTTCCAAAGGCTTATTCATACTACATTTTATGGCAATAGACCTGTTTTTTATCTTGACGCGCTCCCGATAGCCATCGCATGCGCGTCAGGTTAATTTTAGGAATAGTGGTTAAAGGCAAAAGCTGCAGT
>NZ_FMZO01000002.1:199839-663200 GCF_900101395.1 Niabella drilacis
GAATAGTGGTTAAAGGCAAAAGCTGCAGTGCAGCGTTGCTTTTATTAGCAACGAACAGGAGATGGAATGGAGGTGCAGCGCACAGGTAATATAAGTCTCCCCCGAAAAGATTCCCGCCGCGTTGCGGCTACGGGTAAGTCCCTGGAAGTTCTTGTTACCATTATTTGCGGCGCGCTGCGCCTGCTATCAAAAGATCAGGTCTTTTTTAGCTTCCAAAGGCTTATTCATACTACATTTTATGGTAATAGACCTGTTTTTTATCCTGACGCGCTCCCGATAGCCATCGGGGTATTTTCCTATGCAAAAGCTCCTCTTTCAAGCATTGATGATAAACACTTTCCAGCAGCCCTCTACCCTTGATTTTGTGCACTTCAATGGCGTAACCTGTTATTTCATGGGCCAGGCTGCCCAGATATTTTTTTGTCAGCATGGGCTATATATCTATGTGGTTAAAAATAAGTTTAAATGACTTCATAAGACGCTGCAAGCCAAATATCTTTAATTTTGACATTTCATCAAAAGAAGATGGTCTTAAAATTATTATATGCGTTCCTTTTTTAAAATATTCCTGGCCTCCTTCCTGGCGATCCTCGTGTTCTGCGCTGTTGCGTTTTTCTTTTTTATGGGAATGGCCGGCAGTGCGGTTTCAAGCGCCATCCCGGTGATCTCCGATAAATCAGTATTGAAGATAGACCTGGGAGAGGCATATGTGGAGCTGCCTTCCAGTGACATACAATCGATGGTGCAGGAAAAATCACTGGCAGAAACACCCTCCCTTTATGATGTGCTCCGTTTGATCAAAAAGGCGAAGACCGATGACCGGATCAAAGCGATCTACCTGGTGGCAAACGGCAATGCAAACGGGTTTGCCTCCAGTGATGAGATCCGGACGGCACTGGCGGATTTTAAAGGTTCCGGCAAGGAGATCATTGCTTTCGGAAATACGATGACACAAAAGGCTTATTCCGTGGCAAATATTGCCAACAAGGTCTATGTAAGCCCCTCCGGTGATTTTGAGTGGGTGGGGTACCGGGTAAGCTACCTCTTTTTAAAGGGCGCGCTGGATAAACTGCAGATCAACCCGCAGATCTTTTATGCAGGAAAGTTCAAAAGCGCTACCGAGCCGCTTCGCGCAGAAAAAATGACCGAAGCAAACCAGCTGCAGACCCGTGCCTGGCTGAATGATTTGTATGCAGACCTGTTACAGAAAACAGCTGTTGCCAGGAAGCTGGATACGGCACTCCTTCATCAATGGGCCAATGAAGGAGTGGTGGTTACACCTCAGATCGCCGCAGCGCGTAACCTGATCGATGGGGTCCGCTATGATGACGAGCTGCAGGCAGAATTAAAACGCCGGTTGAAAATAGACAGTACCGGCAGGATCAATTTTGTGACCGTTGGCCAGTATGCCCAGGTGAATAAGGACCTGGGTGGTAGTGGTGAAAAAATTGCACTGATCTATGCAGCAGGCAATATTGTAGATGGTAAAGAAGAAGAGGGGGTGATCAGTGATGGCGCATACGTGGAGCTGTTGCGCAAGGCCCGCCTGGATCAATCAATAAAGGCCATTGTGGTACGCGTTAATTCGGGAGGGGGCAGTGCGCTGGCGAGCGATCATATCTGGAGGGAAATGAAAATGGCAAAAGCCGTAAAGCCCCTGGTGGTGAGCTTTGGCGATGTTGCGGCTTCCGGGGGGTATTATATGTCCTGTGCGGCAGACAGTATTTTTGCATTGCCTGGTACACTGACGGGATCGATCGGGGTATTTGGTGTGATCCCGGATATGAGCGCATTTCTGAAAAACAAACTGGGCGTAACCTTTGATGGCGTGAGCACCGGCCCTCTGGCAAATGCCGGCTCCATCGACCATCCTATGACGGAGCAGGAGCGGAAGATCGTACAGGGCAGTATTGAGCGCATCTATGAGCAGTTTAAACAACGCGTGGCAGAAGGCCGTAAAAGAGATACCGCCTATATAGAAACCATTGCGCAGGGACGTGTGTGGACAGGGCTGCGTGCAAAAGAGATCGGGTTGATCGATCGTTACGGCGGTCTGCAGGATGCGATCGATGCAGCAGCAAAAAAGGCCGGTCTGAAGGAATTTTCCGTAAAGGAATATCCCCGGTACGGGAGTCTGCTGGAACGCATCCTGGGGCTTAACAAAAGCAATAGTTCCGAAACAATGGTAAAACAGGAACTGGGCCCGGAATATGCCAGGGTATACCAGCAGCTGCGATCCGTAAAACAGATGATAAACAGTATACAGGCCCGGCTGCCGTTCGAGTTTTTTGTTCAATAGTCCATAGTCCATAGTCCATAGTCAATAGTTCATAGTCAATGGTCCATAGTCAATGGTCAGTGGTGAAGGAATCCTGTAAAAGAATAAGAGCGGGAATTTTAAATAGTAAACTGAATAAATCGCGCATCAACGAATGGAAATGAAGTATCGTCAGTCACGGGCGCTCTGGGCCATTACAAAGGCAAGTTTTAAAGCAATTTTCAGCCAGCCATCCTCTATTTTTTTCAGTTTGCTTTTCCCGATTGTTTTTATCCTGATTTTCGGAGCTTTTACCGACCGGCCACCGGCAGCAAGAAGGGTGGCGATCGACCCAGCCGGGGATACCACCGGCATTTTTTACGATAGTCTTTTGAAGAGCGGGCTTATGAACCTGGTGCATTATACAGACACTGCAGCCCGGAACGCCGACCTGGGCAAAGGTAAACTGGATGCGGTGCTGCTCATCAGGAATGCGAAGGACTCCTCCGGAAGCAGCACCGTGCTGTTGAGGACCAGCGAGGCCGGAGCCGCCGCATTGCCGGCATTGGTGCGGGCGATTGATTATACGGGCCTTCGCATCCAGTTAAACCAGGCCCATCTAAGGAAGGCATATACGATCCGGACGCAGATCGTTCCGGGCAAAAAATACCGTTCTATTGATTTTGTGCTGCCGGGGCAGCTCGGTTTTTCGGTGTTGTTCTCTACGTTGTTCGGGATCGCGTTTATCTTTTTCAATCTCAGGGAACAGCTGGTATTGAAACGATTTTATGCTTCGCCGGTAAAGAAGCTGAATATACTGGTGGGCATTGGTGTGAGCCGGCTTTTTTTTCAGCTGATCAACGTAGTGGTGCTGATCCTGTTTGGCCATTTCTTCCTGAACTTTACATTGGTGCACGGCGTATTGACTTTTTTTGAAATGCTGTTGCTGTCAGTAGTGATGCTGTTCCTGCTGATGGGCGTGGGGCTGATCATCAGCAGTATTGCAAAAAATGACACAGTAATTCCCCTCATGATCAACGTTTTCGGGTTCCCGCAGATACTGCTTTCCGGTACTTTTTTCCCCATTGATGTTTTCCCTAAATGGATGCAGCAGCTGTGCGGGTTATTGCCGCTGACCCAGTTCAATGATGCCATGCGCAAAGTATCTTTTGAAGGATTGCATCTTTACGACTGCTGGAGGGAGCTGGGATACCTGGGCATATGGATCGTGATCATTTATTTTGTTACTTCAAAAACGATGCGGTGGGAGTGAGGGTGGAGGGCTGTTCAAAGTTTCAGGTTCAAAGTTCCGGATCCTCGATGTCTAATATCGAATGGCTATCGTCTAAAGTCTCCTGTCATCTGATTAAAACATGAAATATATTAAACTGTTGTTTTTTAGTGGTGTCGTTCTTTTACTGGTCCTTACCGGGGTTACCTTGCTGCTGCCTTCCCATGTACGGGTATCCAGGGCTGTAAACCTGAATGCAGGAGCTGATTCCGTATTGAACCTGGTGAGCGATCTGTCGAAATGGGAGCGCTGGTATCCGGGGTTTGACACACTCGAGCTGAAAGCGGCGGTAACCGAAAACGGGCGGATCGTGAAAGCTTCGGTAAAGAATGTGCAACTGCAGGTAACAACCGATACCGACTCGCTTGTTACCGTTGAAATGAAAAAAGGAGCGCAGCCGGTATTCAATAACTGGAAGCTCATCCGTTATGCCCATTCAGACTCGCTGACCCTTCAGAACTACATGGATTTTGATTTTAAATGGTACCCCTGGGAACGCTTTGCCGGACTGCTGGTCGACCGGTCTTACGGGCAGCTTATGGAAGCGGGGCTGAAGCGCCTGAAAGAGCAGATGCAGGAATGATGGATTCAGGAATGGCCGCAATGGCTCAATGTCGCCAGGCGGATCAAGAGCCGGTTCCGGGTTTGATGTCAGAGAAGTTTCGGGGCTCAAATTCCCCGGAATTTCAGTGGCTGTTAATAAATTTGAGATTCCGCTGGATGCCTTTTAGCTTTGTGCGTTTGATAGGCGAATGTTTGAAGATCTTCCGGAACTGCTCTTCCGAAAACTGTTCCCATTCCGTGGTGGATAAATTGAGGATCTCCGGCAAGGGGGTGAACTCCTGCTGCTGGTTCGGTTTGCTGAACCGGTTCCAGGGACATACATCCTGGCAGATATCGCAGCCAAAGGCCCAGTTTTGAAACTGCCCTTTAACCGCGTCGGGTATCAGCGCATCTTTTAACTCAATCGTAAAATAGGAGATGCATTGGCTGCCGTTAACGACCCTGCCGGGCAGGATGGCCCCCGTGGGGCAGGCATCGAGGCATTTTGTGCAGCTGCCGCAAAAATCAGCACTGTAAGGGTCGTCGTACTGTAGCGGAAGATCCGTGATGAGGGTCGCAATAAAGTAAAAAGAGCCGGCCCCTTTTACCAGCAGGTTCCCGTTCTTACCGATCCAGCCCAACCCGCTTTGCCGGGCCCAGCTGCGTTCCAGCACCGGAGCAGAGTCTACAAAACCCCTGCCATTGATCTCACCAACCTGTTCCCTGATGTATTGGAGAAGGATGTTCAGCCGCGCGCGGATCACTTCATGGTAGTCATGACCGTAGGCGTATTTGGAAATACGGGGTCCGTCTGTTTGCTGTTGCTGCTGCGGAAAATAATTCATCAGCAGGGTGATCACAGACCGGGCGCCCGGGACCAGCTTTGCCGGGTCGATCCTCAGATCGAAGTAGTTCTCCATATACTGCATGCTGCCATGCATGCCTTTGGATAGCCATTGCTCCAGCCTTCGTGCATCTTCATCCAGCTGCACCGCTTTTGCAATGCCACAATAACTGAAACCGAGTTCCCTGCTGTACTGCTTAATAAGGTGGGTATGTGCTGCGGCCGGATTCACCGGGTAAAATTACTGGCTTCCCTTGTAACAGGGCCTAAAATTTATTTTCCTCCTGATTTTACGCGGCAGGAGTATACTTTTTTTCAGGACAGAACGGGGAGCCAACAGCTTTGAATGATTTTTGAGCAAGAGCCATGACAGTACAGGATGGATAGCTGTACTTTTTAACTAACTTTAGCAGGATCCCTACCCGGAAAAAATATACCAATGCTTGTCTTATATAGCGTCAGATGAAAACGGAAGAAATTACATTTATTAAAGGACTAAAAAATGGAGAAACACTGGCTTATACCAGGATCTATGATCTGTATCATGAGCGCCTGTATTCCTTTGTGATCCGCTTTGTAAAAGTTCCTGAACTCGCAGAAGATATTTTGCAGGAAGTATTTCTTACGTTGTGGAAAGTACGGGAGCGGGTAGACAGTGAGCAGTCGCTGCAGGCCTATTTGTATAAGATTTCCAGGAATTGCGTATTTAAAGCGCTTAAAAAGAATGCCCGGCAGCAACAGTTCCGGGAACGAATTATGGCCGCATCGGGTGCCGGCGCAAAAACGGCGTCTGATGAAGAGCGGCTGACCTGGAAGGAATACGAAAACATCCTGACCGACGCGATTGATGCACTGCCGGTACAGCGCCGGAAAGTGTTTAAACTGTGCAGGGACGAGGGGAAGACCTATGATGGCGTTGCCGCTGAGCTGGGCATTTCTAAAAACACCGTGAAAGAACATATGGTACTGGCAACAAGAGCTATAAAATTGCATATAAGCAAGTATGTTGACTTTCAGTCGCTGCTGCTCTTCCTGGTCCTTTCCTGCATGTAGCCCCTCATTCCAAAAAAAACAGGTAGAGGACCCACCCGGTTTTATATTCCAGGGATATTATAATAAATAACGGCTAAATCCACATTGCCAATGGAGAAGGATATTCGCTATTATAAAGACCTCCTTAAGAGGTATACGAACGATGAGTGCTCTCCGGAAGAGATAGCACAGCTAATGGACTTTTTACATGGCCGGGAGTCTAACCGCCTGCTGCTGGCCGAAATCCGGAGCAGGTACAATGAAGGTGAGCAAACGGGAAACCTGAAGATCACAGAACACCAGAGCCGGCGGATCAGGGAACTGCTGCTGCAAACAGCGGCAGCAGAAAAGCCGGCGCATGGGCTCTTCAGGATTAGGAACTTCGTTTGGGCTGCTGCTGCGGTACTGTTGGTCTGCACAGGATTGTATTGGTTTTATACACAGGAGCCTGTTCAAATGGAAAAACAGGGCCGCCCGGAGGCAAGACTGATCAAACCGGGAACAGAAAAGGCAACACTTACCTTCCCGGACGGGACCGTGCGCAACCTGGATGAGGATGCTAAGGGCGTCTTATATCAAAAGGACGGGCTTGTTATTTCAAGAATGGCAGACGGGGCTATCCGGTATGCGCTGTTGCCCGGGACGCAGGATCGTACAGTGCCGGAAGCATTAAAAACAGCCCTTAGTACCCCGGTTGGCGGAGAATGCAGGGTCGTACTCCCGGATGGTTCCCGGCTTTGGCTTAACGCCCTTTCAGAGGTGAGATTTCCCGTAATGTTTTCAAAACAGGAGCGCCGGGTGCAGGCCAGGGGAGAAGTGTATTTTGAAGTGGCAAAGAATGCCCGGCAGCCATTTAAAGTATTTTCCGGTGGCCAGGTGATAGAGGTACTCGGAACGCATTTTGTGGTACACACCAATACAGATAATACGGTAATCAGAACTACGTTGCTGGAGGGGTCTATCCGCCTTTCCAATGGGAAAACAACAAAGATCTTAAAGCCTGGCCAGGAATCAAGAACCGCTCAGGATGAGCAGGATATTGCTGTTGAAGCAAAGCGGAATGCGGAGGCTGCAGTGGCCTGGAAAGATGGTTATTTTATTTTTGACAATACCGATTTTAAAACGGTGGAGGATCAGTTGAGTAAATGGTATGATGTCGAGTTTGTCTATGACCACCGGCCCGATAAGTTACTCTATGGTACCATCGAAAGAAAGACCGAACTGGCCAAAGTGCTCAAAATGCTGGAGATCGTGGGCAATATTCACTTTAAAACAGAAGGGAGAAAAATATATGTAACAGAATAGAACAAAGAACCTATTAATACAAAACCGGAAGTGCGGGAACACCTCCGGCGGCGTCAGGTCAAGATAAAACAGAACGTTGTAGTCATATTATCTAAAACCATAACAAATACAAATGTATGAATTTTAACATTCATAGCGGGGGCAATGTGCTGCGCAGGATTGTCCGTTTACTTCTTCCTTGCGGAGCAATTAAATCTAAAACTTTCTTAGTGATGAAACTGACCGTTTTGCTACTGGTGGCATTCTGCCTGAAGGCAGGTGCATCGGCCTGGTCACAGCAGATAACCATTAAAGCAAGGAATGAGCCGTTTAAAAAAGTAATGGAACAGATCGGCCAGCAGAGCGGGTATTCGATCCTAGCTGATGTGAAGGAGTTGAACAATGCCCGGAACCTGTCACTCAGCCTGAAAAACGTTCCTTTAAAACAGGCGTTGGAAGTCTGTTTTGCCGATCAGCCCTTCAGCTATCAGCTGATGGATAAAACGATCCTGATCACCAGCCGCAAACAATATGTAGTGCCGCTTTCCTGGGTGCTGAACGGTAAAGTGATCAATGAAAAGGGGGAGCCGGTTGCCGGGGCTTCTGTTTCCGTTAAGAACTCGAACCGGGGCGCTTCTACTGATCTGAATGGTAAGTTTATGATTGAAGTGGATGCCGAAACAGACTCGCTGATGATCACCTATGTGGGATACAAACAGAAAACCATCGCTGTGGGGACGGCAAAGGATATCACCATTACCCTGGAGGTGGATCTTGAAAAGCAAAAGATCGAAGAAGTGGTGATTGTCGGTTTTGGCACGCAAAAGAAAAAGGACATGGTGGGGGCCGTCACTTCCGTAACTCCGTCCGATTTAAAGATCCCGGCCAGCAACCTCACTACGGCACTGGCCGGCCGTATCGCCGGCCTGATCGCCTTTCAGCGGTCCGGAGAACCGGGCAATGATAATGCACAGTTCTTTATAAGGGGCGTTACCACGTTCGGGTATAAAAAAGACCCGCTGATCCTCATCGACGGAATTGAAGTGACCACAACAGACCTGGCCCGCCTGCGGGTGGAAGATATTGCTTCATTTTCTATTTTGAAGGACGCCACTTCCACGGCGGTTTATGGTGCCAGGGGAGCCAACGGGGTCATATTGATCGCCACCAAGAGGGGGGGAGTGGGTAAAGCGAAGATATCGCTGAATGCAGAGAACTCCGTATCCATGCCTACCAGGGACCTGGAGCTGGCAGACCCTGTTACCTATATGAAAATGGCCAATGAAGCAAGAGCTACCCGGGGCAACCTGCAATTGCTGTACTCGCAGGAGAAAATTGAGCGCACGGCGCAGCCCGGTGCCAATCCCTATATTTTTCCGGCCGTAGACTGGCGGGAGATGCTATTCAAAAAGCAGACGATGAACCAGCGCTACTATCTGAATGTGAGTGGTGGCGGTGGGGTGGCCCGTTATTTTGTATCGGGCTCAATGACCCGGGATAACGGGGTGCTGAAAGTGGATAACCGGAATAATTTTAATAATAATATCAGCCTGAAAAGCTATTCCCTGCGCTCCAATATTGATATTGATGTTACCAAATCCACCCTGCTTACGGTGCGTCTGAATGGCAATTTTGACGACTATACCGGTCCGGTCCTTGGAGGCGATGCCATGTACTACGCGGTGATGCATGCCAACCCCGCCATGTACCCGGCTTTTTTTGCTCCGGATTCTGCCAACCAGTACGCCAATCATATCCTGTTTGGCGGAACTACCAAAACCGGTATGCTGAACCCTTACGCAGAAATGGTAAGAGGGTATAAGGATTATTCCCGGTCGCTTATGCTGGCACAGCTGGAATTAAAGCAGGACCTGGGCGCTATCACCAAGGGATTGAACTGGCGCACTATGATGAACACCAACCGCCTGTCCTACTTTGATGTGTCGCGGTTTTACAATCCCTATTATTACGAAGTGGGCGGGTATGACCTTTTAAATAATACCTATTCGCTTTTGCCGATCAATGAGCAAACCGGTACGGAATATCTCGGCTATAGTGAAGGCCCCAAAACGGTGCAGACCTTCTTTTACCTGGAGTCTGCCCTCAACTACAACCGTACTTTTGGCGGTAAACATAATATCAGCGGGTTGTTGGTATACATGATGAACCAGCGGCTCAACGGCAATGCCGGCGATCTGCAGCTCTCCCTGCCCTTCCGGAATGTTGGGGTATCCGGCCGGGCTACTTATGGGTACAATGAGCGGTATTATGCGGAATTTAATTTTGGCTATAACGGTTCCGAGCGTTTTTCTACGGATAAGCGCTTCGGGTTTTTCCCATCGGCGGGGATCGCCTGGAATATCTCCAACGAAACGTTTTTTGAGCCCATCAAAAAGGTGGTCAATAACTTCAAGCTGCGCTATACCTATGGACTGGTGGGCAACGATGCCATCGGCAGTCCGCAGGACCGTTTCTTTTATCTTTCCAACGTGAACATGAACAGCGGTTCCCGCGCAGCGAGCTTCGGATTTGGCGATGGTGCCTCCACCACTTATGCGTTGAGCGGGGTACAGGTAAACCGGTATGCCAATGATAACATCACCTGGGAAAAATCGAAACAGCAAAACCTGGGGATAGAAATGGGGATCCTGGAAGACCTGAATCTGAAGGCCGACTTCTTTAAGCAAGAGCGTACCAATATCCTTATGACACGCTATGTACCGGCCAGCATGGGACTTGCAGCCGCTACCATGGCCAATGTAGGTAAGGCCTCTTCAAAAGGAATTGATGCCTCCCTGGATTATAAAAAGAACATCGGTGACAATTTCTGGATATCGGGCCTGGCCAATTTTACCTATGCAAAAAGCCGCTATGATGTATACGAGGAGCCGGACTATAAGGATAAGTACCGCTCTCACGTAGGGCAGTCCATTGGCCAGGTATACGGATATATAGCGGAGCGGTTGTTTATCGATGATGCGGAGGCCGCCAATGCGCCCCGGCAGAATTCTACAGACCCGGTACTTGGGGGTGATATCAAATACCTTGATGTGAATAAAGATGGTCAGATAACCGAGGCCGACCAGGTACCTATTGGCTACCCCACCAACCCCGAGATCAACTACGGGTTTGGTATTTCCTCCGGGTATAAGGGCATCGATTTTTCTGTTTTCTTTAATGGTATTGCACGCGAATCCTTCTGGATCAATGTGGCTGGTTTTGATAATAACGGGCGGTATGCAGGAACGGCACCTTTTGTGGCTGGCACACAGGTGCTGAAGGCCTATGCCGACAGTTACTGGTCGGAAGAGAACCAGAATGTTTATGCCATCTGGCCCCGCCTCAGCGAAAATATTCACGCCAATAATACAAAGATCAGTACCTGGTTTATGCGGAACGGTGCTTTCCTGCGGCTGAAACAGGTAGAGCTGGGGTATACCATGCCCAGGAACATATTAAAAAAGCTCAGCGCCTCTACCTTACGGATTTACGTAAATGCCATGAACCCGCTTACCTTCAGCAACTTTAAATTATGGGATCCGGAGATGGGCGGAAATGGTCTTGGTTACCCGATCCAGAAAGTGTACAATGCGGGTATACAGCTAACATTTAATTAATTCTTCCGGCAGATAAATTCAACAGATATATGAAAAGAATTTTGTTCTACAGCACAATACTTTTGATCATAGCAGCAGCGTCCTGCAAAAAATATGTGGACATAGTGCCCGATAAGATTGCAACCATTGAGAATGCTTTTACCAGCAGGCAGCAGGCAGAAAAATTTTTGTTCACCTGTTACTCCTATATGCCCAGGGACGCCGAAGTGAACGTGAATCCCGGTCTTACCGGGGGCGATGAGCTGATACCGCTTCAGTCCCGCTGGGGCTCCGTTGGATATATGTTTGGGATTGCGCGGGGCAACCAGAATTTTGTAACGCCCATTGGGAATGACCAGTATTGGGGGGCCATGTTCAGAGCGCTCCGCGATTGCAATATATTCCTGGAACATATCGGCAGCGTGCCGGGTATGCGCCCCTGGGAGCGGACCAACTGGATCGCAGAAGTGAAATTCCTGAAAGCATACTATCATTTTCTCCTGGTGCGGGCCTATGGTCCCATTCCGCTGGTAAAAGAAAACCTTCCGGTAGATGCGCCCATGGAACAAACAAAGGTAAAGCGCATGCCGGTGGATTCCTGTTTCGGGTATATTGCCCAGCTGCTGGATGAAGCCAGGGATTCCCTGCCCGATGCTATTGAACGGCAGGACCTGCTGGGCAAGATCTCCCGTCCCGTGGCTTATGCCTTCAGGGCAAAAGTACTGGTCACTGCAGCCAGCCCGTTGTTCAACGGCAATACCGATCAGGCCGGTCTTAAAAACAGGGATGGAGGGCCATTGTTTACCCAGGCAGCTGATCCGGCAAAATGGGAAAAAGCGGCTGCCGCCTGTAAAGAGGCTGTGGACCTGTGTACTTCCCTGGGGTATAAACTCTACACGATGGACCCGGTTTACAAAGGAGTGAAACTGACCAGTACCATTCAAACCCAGCTCAGCCTTCGCAACAGCATGGCGGTCAAATGGAACAGCGAGATCATCTGGGCCAATACACAAAGCCTGGCCGGCTACGTGCAGGCCGCAGCCGGGTTGCGGTGGGATCCTGCTTTCAGCGACAACACGGCGGTACAAAATATCCTGGATGCACCGTTAAAAATAGCAGAGTCCTTTTACAGCAGGAACGGCGTCCCGATCGAGGAAGACAAAACCTATAATTACAACAGCCGGTACGACCTGCGGACGGCAACAAAAGAGGAAGGACTGTATGTACGCCAGGGCTATGTTACAGCAGGACTGAATTTTGACCGGGAGCCGCGCTTTTATGCCGACCTGGCCTTTGATGGCGGGATCTGGTACGGGCAGGGCCGTTTTGATGACAGCAACCCCCTCAACCTGTTTTACATCCAGGGCAAAAAAGGCCAATTCAACGGACTGGCCAACCCGGCCTATGGTCCTGTTACGGGGTATACTTTTAAAAAATGCATCAACTTCGAAAATGTGATCGGGAATACCGGTACTTATACCGTGCTTTCCTACCCCTGGCCAATGATCCGGCTGGCCGATCTGTACCTGTTGTATGCGGAAGCACTAAATGAAGTAGAAGGACCGACGGCCGATGTTTACCAGTATGTGAACCTCGTAAGACAAAGGGCCGGCATCCCGGACGTACAAACAGCATGGACCAATTTTTCCAGGAACTCCGCAAAGTTCACCACGAAAGACGGCATGCGCAGTATCATTCATCGCGAGCGCAACCTGGAGCTGGCTTTTGAAGGGCATAAGTTCTGGGACACACGCAGGTGGAAGGACGACGCCATCCGGGAATACAACGGCGACCTGCGCGGCTGGGATATAAGCCAGCAGCAGGCTGCGGCTTATTATAACCCGGTAACCCTGTTTACACAGAAATTTACCTTAAGGGACTACTTCTGGCCGATTGCCGAAGCGGAACTAACGGCAAACAGGAACCTGGTTCAAAATCTTGGCTGGTAAAAATATTCATTTCAATTAATATCATATGAGAAGAAAATATTGGGTACAGGCATTGCTGGCGTTGCTGATCCTGGCAGGATGCGGCAAAGAAGCCGTTTACAACTACACAGATCCGGGCGCCCCGGCACCGGCCCCTATTACAGATATACAAGTGGTGCCTACTCCGGGCGGGGGGTACATCCTCTATAAGCTGCCGGTAGACCCCAACCTGTCTTATGTAAAAGCAGAGTATGAATTGCAGCCGGGTGTTAAAAGCGAGACGAAGACCTCGATTTTTAATGATACGCTCAAAATAACAGGGTTTGGCGATACGCGGGAGCGCACCATATCGGTTTACAGCGTGGGAAAGAATGAAAAGAGATCCGAGCCGGTTACTGTTCATCTTACGCCGCTGACACCACCGGTAGCTTCCGTTTTTAATTCGCTTGTAGTGGCGCCGGCCTTCGGCGGGGTGTCGGTAAAATATGAAAACCCAACTGGTACCAACCTGGTTACAACGCTGCTCTATGATAGTACCGGCAACGGAACCTGGAAGGAAGTACGCTCCTATTATTCGGCAGCTACCACCGGTGTTTTTTCTGTCAGGGGATTTGATGCAACGCCTCACCGGTTTGCCGTATACCTGCGCGACCGATGGAACAACCATTCCGATAGCCTGCAAAAAATGATTACACCACTGTTTGAACAGTTCATTCCCAAGAATACCTGGAAAGCCCTGTACCTGCCCAACGACGGATACCAGTATGTGGAAAGCTTTAGCCTGCCGCATGTGTATGACGGCATTTGGGGCAGCGGCCGGTACGACGGAATATTTGCCTCCCGTCACACGCTCGATATTCCGCAGTGGATCACACTGGACCTGGGGGTTACCATCCGGTTTAGCCGGATGAAGGTATGGCACTATTTTGAGTCGCCCTTTGCAGGCGCCAGCGTAAGAGCTTTTGAGATATGGGGCTCCAATAACCCGGCGGCAGACGGCAGCTGGGATAGCTGGACCAAACTGAGCAGCTTTGAATTTGTAAAGCCTTCCGGGTTGCCGCAGGGACAGGTAACGGCAGATGATATCAACTATTCGGTAACCAACGGGGGCGATTTTGATTTCCCGGTGGATCTGCAGGGAACCTACCGTTATGTCCGTTTTAAAACCGTTGCCACCTATGCCAGCTCGGGGCCTATCGGCCAGGTAGTACTACCGGAGATCAGCTTCTGGGGCGTTATTCAATAAATTAACAAAGGCTAAAATTGTAGTAACAATGAATCATAAGTACCAGCTCTCAATAGGCGTGTTATTATTATTGCTGAGCGCCGCTTGTACCAAAATAGACAACAGCTATAAAGATTTTGTAGTACCCGGGGGAAGGGTTTATGTGGAAAAACCCAGGAATGCAGCCGCTTATGCAGGGTATCATAAAGTTCAGATAGCCTGGGTAAAGGCTTCGGACCCCAATGTTTCAGGAGCAAAGATCTACTGGAACAACTATGCCGATTCTGTGATGATAACCGTAAATCCGCAGCAGGATACGGTCCGTACCGTCATCAATGGATTACTGGAGCAGTATTATACATTTGTGATCCAGACTTTTGATAAGAACGGAAACACTTCCGTACCGGTGGAGATCACCGGTCGCTCTATTGGCGATACCTACCTGTCGGGCCTTTCGCAGCGCTTCCTGCAATCCGCCTTTTACCGTTCGGGAACATTTAATGCAAAGTGGGGAGCCGCGGCTGTATATAACGGCGCGGTAGGGGTAAAGATCTTTTATACCGACGTGGCAGGTAAGGCAAAGGAAAAATTTGTTCCTAACGATGAAACGAATACTATTATCAGTGATTACAGCGATACTACGGGTTTCAGGTATACAACGCTTTATAAAGCGGACACATCGGCCATCGACACTATTTATACCCCCATGTCGGCAATAGCAGATATCAAAATGGATAAATCGTTGTGGAAAGTAGTGGCATTCTCTACCCAGCACCCGGGGGCAGACAATGCAGCAACCAACCTGATCGACGGTACTTTTACAACCCGCTGGCATACCCTGGCGTCGGGCTCCTCCTATCCGCATTTTATTGTGGTGGATATGGGCTCCATGATAACGATCTCCAAATTCAGCGTGGAAAGAACCAATAAAGACGCGCCTAATGGTGATGAACGGGGCCCCGATAAATTTCAGCTCCTGGTCAGCAATGATAACACAAGCTGGACAGACCTGGGTGTTTTTAATTTTAACCGGTTTGTTGATGGGGAACAAATGTATAATATTGCAAATGCACCGAAGTCCAGGTATTTCAAATTTGTTGGTTTGTCCGGTCCCCAGGCTTATATGGTGCTGGGCGAGGTGAGTGTTTATGGGTTCTGAGGGATCAGCGGAGATGGCGTTTCCCTGGTACCGCTTCTGCGAATGGTATTGCAACCGGCAAATGATGCGGGAAGCGCTGCGTGTAGTTTTATAGCATCCCTTCCGGAACAGAACCGGTCTTCCCCTAAAAAGAGGTGTTCATGAATGTTCAGGACAGGCAATTGATGATTTTGAGTTACATTCAGCAGGGCATTGTTAAAAAGCTTCTTTAGATGGAAGGGGTTTGCCCGCACCCTTACCTCAGCAATATCACAGGATTGGCCATGAACCATTATATCAGGATAAAGGCCCGCAGCAGCGGCCGGACAGGAGAAGCCCGTACGCGGTGCTGGTACCTTGTTTGCTTTGGCAGGCGTACGGTCTTCCTGTTTTATGTGCTTTTTTGTTCCTTTTCTTCTATTGCCCGGAGCGGCCCGCCGGCCCTCATCCCGCTTCCGCAGGAACTGCAATGGACGCAGGACCGCTTTGATCTGTCCAAAGCCCAAACGATCTATGTGCCGCAGAAAGCGCTGGCGTCCGTTGTAGCCCGGTTCCGGCCGGCGGCATTAAAAAAGCTTACGGTCAAACAGGGACATCCGGGTGCAAAGGAGACCGGCTATATCTTGATAGGACTGGATGAGCTGCAGGCACCTTATCATGCAGAAGAAGCCTACCAGATCCGGAGCTCAGAAAGTAGTGTACGGCTGATAGCCAATACCACACACGGCGTCTTTAATGGCTTGCAGACACTGGGGCAGCTGATCAGCAACAATCGGATCCCTGGTTGTATCATTAAAGATTACCCGGCTTTTTCCTGGAGGGGATACATGGTGGATGTGGGGCGTAATTTTCAGTCGGTGGATCAGCTGAAACAGCAGATCGATAAAATGGCGGCATATAAGCTCAATATCTTTCATTTTCATCTTACTGAGAATGTGGCGTGGAGACTACAGATCCGGAAATATTCCGCATTAACGGCAGCAGCGAATATGACGCGCAATAAAGGGGATTATTATACCGTAGCGGATATGAAGGAACTCATCCGCTATTGCCGGGAGCGGTTTATAACGCTGGTTCCGGAAATTGATATGCCGGGTCATAGCGAGGCATTTACCCGGTCCATGGGCACAAATATGCAAAGCGACCGTGGGGCTGCGATCATGCAGGATATTTTAAGAGAGGTCTGTGCAACTTATGATGTGCCCTATATACATATCGGTGCCGATGAGGTGTCCATCACCAATAAAAATTTTGTTCCGGGAGCTGAAGCATTGCTGGATTCCTGTGGAAAAAAGGTCATCGCCTGGAACCCGGGGGAGGCCAAAAGCAGCAAAACGATGCAGCATTTGTGGAAGGCGGAAGACCGGCATTATAAAAATGATACGATTGGAAAATACATCGACTCCCGGTTCCTTTACATCAGTGATATGGACCCGGAGAATACGGTGGTCACGATTTTTAACCGTAAATTTTTTGAGCAGGATCATGGGAATAAAAATTTGCTGGGCGCCGAGATCTGCTTATGGAATGACCGGAGGGTAGCAGATCAAAAGGATCTTTTGATACAGAATACCCTCTATCCTGCAATGCTTACATTTGCCGAGCGGAGCTGGCGCGGGGGAGGTTATGATGGAGTTTCTTTTGCCATTGGAGCCGGTAAGCCGGAACGTATAAAGGATTTTGAAGACTTTGAGCAGCGCCTGCTGGATCATAAACGGGAACATTTTGCCGCATTGCCATTTAACTATGTAAAGCAAACGGGTATCCGCTGGAAGCTTTTAGGGCCGTTTAAAAATAACGGGGACCTGGGGCAGTCGTTCTGGCCGGAGCAAGGGGGCGCTTCATTAAAAGATTCGGCCGGGATACCGGTTACCGGCGGTACGGTTTGGCTCTGGCATACGCACTATCCGCTTACAGGCGCCTGGGTGCAGGATCCCCGAACCCAGACTACCTGGTATGCCTATACCTGTTTCCTCAGCCCGGTTTCAGGAACGGTCGATTTCTGGCTCGACACCAAGGACCAGTCAAAATCCGGCGCGGATGCAACGCCTCCGAAGGGGGAATGGGACTATAATAAAAGCAAAATCTGGATCAACCGGCAGCGGATCGATCCGCCGGTATTCCAATTTGCCGGGCGAAAAAGCGGGCTGCTTGAAGACCCGCTTGTAGATGAAATGTTCTATATCCGCCCGCCCCGGAAAATAGTGGTTCATAAAGGGTGGAACAGCATTCTGGTGAAACTTCCCGTAGACCAGTTTGACCCGTTAAAGGACTGGCAGGTGCCTCCCAAACTTATGTTTACCGTTATTCCCTTAAAAAAAACGCAGGGGGAACTAAACCGGGAAAGCACCGGCTGGCTGTTCGATCCCGGAAAGTAGAAAAGAACGCTCTTCCGGCGGGTAACTAATTTTCCTGCAATAATTGCATAAAGTATTTATTCTGACTGAATTATAGTCAGTTTGAAGGGGTGCTTCCTGACAAAATTTCCGCTAAAACCGGCTTGGATTTTGATTTGCTATGTTGGTACCGGCAGCAGGTCGCTGATCCCGGATGTCTGAACACATCCACCCCGAAGTTCCGGGGTAAGATCAGGGGAACCTGTAACCATTAACAACAACAAATTATGAACTTAGGAAATTTTACAATTAAAGCAGCAGAGGCATTTCAACAGGCCCAGCAATTGGCCTTTAATGCTAAAAATCCGAACATAGAGGTAGAGCATATATTAAAGGCGATCCTGGACCAGGAAGATTCGCCGGTCGATTTTCTGCTCAAAAAAAATAATGTGACCATCAACCTGGTGCATGCCAAGCTCGATGAGCTGCTGGCCAAGCTGCCCACAACCAATGGAGAGCCGGCCCAGCAGATCAGCAGGGATGCCAATAGCGTGGTTTTGAGGGCCGGTGCTGCCCTAAAGCAATTCAACGATGAATTTATCACTCCGGAGCACCTGCTTCTGGCAATTGTAGAGGGCAATGATGCGGTTGCCAAACTGCTTAAGGATGCAGGGCTTACGCAAAAAGGACTGGTAACGGCCATCAAAGATCTGCGGAAGGGGGGCACTGTATCCTCACAAACGCAATCGCAGGAGTTCAATGCGTTAAATAAATATGCCAAGAACCTGAATGAACTGGCCCGGCAGGGGAAGCTGGATCCTGTAATCGGCCGCGATGAGGAGATCCGGCGCACGTTGCATATTTTAAGCCGCCGTACCAAGAACAATCCCATCCTGGTAGGTGAGCCGGGTGTTGGTAAAACGGCAATTGTGGAAGGGCTGGCGCACCGGATCATCAACGGGGATGTACCGGAGAATCTTAAATCGAAGATCATTTATGCGCTGGATATGGGGTTGCTGATAGCCGGGGCCAAATATAAGGGAGAGTTTGAAGAGCGGTTAAAGGCCGTGGTAAAAGAGGTCAGCGGCAGCGATGGGGAGATCATCCTTTTTATTGATGAGATCCACACGCTGGTAGGCGCAGGCGGAGGTGAGGGGGCCATGGATGCAGCCAATATCCTGAAGCCGGCATTGGCCCGGGGTGAATTAAGAGCAGTTGGGGCTACCACGCTGAATGAATACCAGAAATTCTTTGAAAAGGACAAAGCCCTGGAGCGGCGCTTTCAGAAGGTATTGGTAGACGAGCCCTCCGTGGATGATGCTATTTCGATCCTGCGGGGATTAAAGGATAAATATGAAACCCACCATCATGTCCGTATCAAGGACGAAGCCATTATAGCAGCAGTGGAACTTTCGCACCGGTATATTACTGACCGGTACCTGCCGGACAAGGCCATTGACCTGGTGGATGAAAGTGCCGCTAAATTGCGGCTGGAGATGAACTCCATGCCCGAAGAGCTGGATCGCCTGAACAGGCATATCCGGCAACTGGAGATCGAACGGGAGGCCATTAAACGGGAAAATGATGAGGAAAAATTAAAACAGCTCAACACGGATATTGCCAATCTTTCCGTTGAACGCGATACCCTCAAAGCCAAATGGCAGGAGGAAAAGGAACTGGTAGAGAAGATCCAGGCGGGTAAGGCAAATATCGAAGACTATAAGGTGGAAGCGGAAAGGGCAGAGCGGAACGGGGATTATGGGAAAGTAGCAGAGATCCGGTATGGTAAAATAAAAGAAGAAGAAGCCCATATCATCCGGCTTACCACAGAACTCAATAATTCAGCGGAAAGCCGTCTGTTAAAAGAAGAGGTGGATGCGGAAGACATCGCAGAAAGTGTGGCAAAAACAACCGGCATCCCCGTAACAAAGATGTTGCAAAGTGATAAGGAACGCCTGTTACAGCTCGAAGCGCATTTGCACCAGCGTGTAGTAGGCCAGGATGAGGCTATAACGGCGGTGGCAGACGCAGTGCGCAGAAGCCGTGCCGGGTTGCAGGATCCGCGCAGGCCCATCGGGTCTTTTATTTTCCTGGGTACCACCGGCGTGGGTAAAACAGAACTGGCAAAAGCACTGGCAGAATTCCTCTTTGATGACGAAGGTATGATGACGCGGATCGACATGAGCGAATACCAGGAAAAACATACGGTCAGCCGTTTGGTAGGGGCGCCTCCGGGATATATAGGTTACGAAGAAGGAGGGCAGCTGACCGAGGCCGTACGCCGGAAACCCTACAGTGTGGTGCTGCTGGATGAGATCGAGAAAGCGCACCCGGATGTGTGGAATGTATTATTACAGGTGCTGGATGATGGCCGGTTAACCGATAACAAGGGCCGGGTCGTTAATTTCAAGAACACCATTATTATAATGACCAGCAATATCGGCAGTCATCTCATTCAAAATGCATTTGAGGATGTGAATGAAAAAAATGTAGATGAAGCCGCGGAAAAAGCAAAGGTTGAAGTGATGAGCTTATTGCGCGAAACCATCCGCCCCGAGTTCCTGAACCGGGTTGACGAAATCATTATGTTCCATCCGCTGCTGAAAAGAGACATTGTGGATATTGTGAAGATACAGCTGGAAGCGTTGAAGAAACTGGTAGCCCAGAACGGTATCCAGCTCGAATTCAGCGATTATGCCCTGGAGTTCCTTGCGGAGCAGGGCTATGATCCCCAGTTTGGTGCAAGGCCGCTGAAAAGGCTGATCCAGAAAGAGATCGTTAACCAGCTAAGTAAGCGGATCCTGCAGGGCGATCTGGACCGGTCGCGGCCGGTATTGGTGGATGTTTTTGACAATACCGTTGTTTTCAGAAACGATAATAAGAGCAGCTAGATAAAAAGCAAAACAGATCCCCGCATTTCGCGGGGATTTTTTTTGCCTGAGCACCTGGAAAGTTCTGTTTTTATTTGATAGCCAGCTTTTTACGTAAGCCCTTTTTCTGCCGAAAAGAAAAAATTTGTAAGATGAAAAAAAAAATTATCTTCAACCGCTTTTTTGAGATATTTGTTGTATTTATGTGTTGATTTTTAAAAGTTTAAAAATCGAACCGCCTATCTAAACCAGATAAATTTTTTAATTGTATGAGTCTGAAGAAAGAAGCTGAGGAAATTATTGAGCCTAAGGACATCTTTGTAGGTAAGAAGGATGCGCCCGTAACTTTGATGGAATTTGGAGAGTATGAGAGTGAAGAATGCGCAAAGGCCAACGAAGTTGTAAAACAGATTCTTGAAAATTACGACGGTCAGGTTAAACTTAATTTCCGCCATTTTCCTCAAACAAGAATTCATCAGCGGAGTTTAAAAGCTGCCGAATCAGCTATTGCTGCTGCGCAGGAAGGCAAGTTCTGGGAAATGCATAATGTACTGTTCCAAAACAGGCGCAATTTGGGTACTACCAGTTTAAAGCTGCACTCAAAAGAAGCAGGTGTTAATAATAAGAATTTCCTGGAAGACCTGGTAAACGGAACCTATGGATGGCAGGTGCAGGACGATCTCAAATATGGTCTTGACCTGGGGGTAAAAGAAGTGCCGACTTTTTTTGTGAACGGGCAGGTTGTAAAGGGAAAAACCACGTATGCGCTGTTAAGCCAGGCTATTGATGAGGCCTTAAAAGGAGTGAAGAAAAAGCCCGCAGACAAGGCCAAAGCAAAACCTAAAGAAAGCGCCAAGGCCCCGGTAAAAACAAAGGTAAAAACAAAATAATTTTTTTTAATATACTTCCCGTCTTTCGGAATTTTTTACGTTATTGATCGTTGTCCCCCGCTACCGGAGAAAGGACGGAAAAAAAGAAGCTGAACGGCCGAAACCCTTTACTGTAAAGAGTTTCGGCCGTTCAGGCTGTCAGGCTTTCCGCTTAACTGTTAAGCAGCACCCTGGGGGCTTGCAGGTTATTAAGAAGACAGCGTTATTTATGAATCCTGTGGTTTGATTGAAAAAAATTCAAGAAACAATCAGAAAAAATCGTTTTTGTACCATACGTAAAAAAAACAGGAGATTAAATTTTTTTTATGTTGAATAAATGTGGATATTCGCTGTCCCGCGAAACTTTTTTTATCGTTATGAGAAGATGGTTTCTTGCTGGACTTTTAGGAGAAACATTATCGTAAATGCATCAATAAACTTGGTAACTTCTGATGGAGAAAAATGTCGAAAAAATCTGGTCTAATTGTTTAAAGATTATAAAAGACATTGTTGAGTGGCAGCACTATAAAACCTGGTTTGAACCTATAAAAGCAATTTCATTAAAAAATAATGTGTTGGTGATCCAGGTCCCCAGCCAATTCTTTTTTGAGTATCTTGAGGAACATTACGTAAATTTATTGGCTAAGACATTGAAGCGTGAGTTGGGAAAGGAGGCCCGTCTTGAGTATCGCATTATGGTAGACAGCGGCAATAGTAAGAACAAACCGCTCACTATGGATGTTACAGGAACGGGATATAAAACCTATTCAAATAACGAAATGGATTTTCCGCTCGTGATCAACAACCCTGTAAAGAATCCTTTTGTCATCCCGGGCATTAAAAAGATGCAAATCGATCCGCAGTTGAACATCAATTATACATTTGATGCTTATATTGAGGGCGATTGTAACCGTGTGGCCCGTCGCGCCGGGAAAACGGTGGCGGAAAAGCCGGGCGCTAATTCATTCAACCCGTTGGTGGTGTATGGCGGGGTAGGCCTCGGAAAAACCCACCTGGTGCAGGCTATTGGTAATGAAGTTAAGAAAACCCATCCCCACAAAATCGTACTTTATGTAAGTTCCGAAAAGTTCATTAACCAGTTTATGGACCACAGCCGGAACAATGCCATCAACGATTTCATTCATTTTTACCAGCTGATCGATGTGCTGATCGTGGATGATGTGCAGTTCTTCAGCAAAGCAGAAAAATCACAGGATGCCTTTTTTGCGATATTCAACCATTTGCATCAGTCGGGCAAACAGCTGATCCTTACTTCAGACAAATCACCCAAAGACCTGGAAGGAGTGCAGGAACGCCTGCTGAGCCGCTTTCGCTGGGGCCTGAGCGCAGATCTTCAGATCCCGGATTATGAAACCCGTATCGAGATCCTGGAGCGGAAAATGAAAACGGACGGGTTGGAAATGCCAAAGGAGGTAGTAAAATACATTGCTTATAATATTAACAGTAACGTACGCGAACTCGAGGGCGCATTGATCTCTTTACTGGCACAATCATCATTAAACAGGAGGGAGATTGATCTGGACCTGGCTAAGAAAGTGCTCCGGAACTTTATCAAATCATCCAGCAAGGAGATCACGATCGATACCATTCAAAAGATGGTTTGCGACTACTTTAATGTACCCTACGATAAGCTCCTGCAGAAAACCCGGAAGAGGGAGATCGTGCAGGCAAGACAGATCACCATGTACCTGGCCAAGTCCTTTACCAAGAACAGCCTCAAAACAATAGGAGAACATTTTGGCGGGCGGGATCATACAACGGTTATCCATTCCTGCCAGACTGTGAAGGACCTGATGGATACCGATGCCGTTTTCCGTGAAAACGTGCTGGAACTGCACCAGAAGGTGCAGCTGGCTGCCATGTAATTCTGCAGGAAACTTTTTCATATATTTTTAGTGAAATTGCGTATAAATTTTAGTTTATATAGTTGAGTTTCTCTATTTTTGCAGCCCCTGTAAGGGAAACGGCAAGAGACCGGAACAAAAGCTCTTATATTATTGGTGAGGTGGATGAGTGGCTGAAATCAGTAGTTTGCTAAACTGCCGTACGGGTTAAACTGTACCGCGGGTTCGAATCCCGCCCTCACCGCAAACAAAACAAGTGCTCCCTCCGGGAGCATTTTTTGTTTGTGCCCATAGCTGGTACAACCTGTATAATGGGTGCGGTTCAAATCATAAAAGACAGCCCCGCAATGCAATGCTTTGGGCTGTTTGCTTTTCCGGCCCTGTCAGGTTTATAAGATCATGCTATTTGAAGGCGCGTAAACCGCCGTGTATTGATATCTCTGTAACAGCCTGTCGTGAAGAGCGCCCATTTTCCTGGTCCCGCAAATTGGAGAACCCCGATCTTTTGGCGAACAGGATCAATGCATCTTTTAATAGAGAAAGGAATGAAGAACGCAAAAGGGTAAAGGGAAGGCAATTGGCCGGCTTTGACATTTGAAAAGCGTGCAAATTTATTCCCTGAACCTGCATATCGTTTAATGCTCTGTTTGATGATGTGTGCTGATCGTTATCCTTAAAAAGAGTTGTGAAACCGGTACCGTCTTTTTGTTCATATGAATCTTATGATAGACGATACAAAGTTGAACGTTGCGGACCTGAAAAAAGTTAAATGGGTTTAAGAACTACTTCGCCTGCGTATGCCCGGGCGCACAGGTGGGGAGGCAAGATCTGAATTGCTCCGGCGATTATAACATCCGTTCCTTAATTTTACGCTATGTATATTACCCGTTTGCTGTGCCTGATAGTTTTAGCTGCCGTTTTAAATATTTGCGCTGCAGCCCGCCCTGCCTTGCCGTTTGCTCCCTGTTCCCGGGCCGTAAAGGATACTGTTGAGCCGGTTATTCATGGAGATTTTGCAGATCCCTCGGTGATCCGGGTTGGCAACATCTACTATGCTACAGGCACTTCGTCGGAATGGGCACCGCATTACCCGCTGTTCAGATCCGGAGATCTTGTTCACTGGAAACAGTCGGGCTATATTTTCAATAAGGCTCCGGACTGGACATCATCATCTTTCTGGGCTCCTGAGTTATTGTATAGAAAGGGCACTTATTACGTGTATTATACGGCGCGGAAAAAATCGGATGGCATCTCCTGTATCGGCGTGGCCACATCCGATGACCCGGAAAAGGGTTTTACAGACCGGGGTATTATAGTGGAGTTTGGCAAAGAAGCAATCGATGCTTTTATGGTGGAGGAAAACGGGGTATGGTATATTACGTTTAAGGCATACGGACTGGATAACCGGCCGATAGAATTGTTGGGGTATCAACTATCTGAGGATGGATTGAAGACCGTAGGTCAGGCTTTTATGCTGTTGCGGGATGACGACCGGAAAGGCATGGAGGGGCAGTGTATTGTGCGGCGCAATAATTATTACTATTTGTTGTATTCTGCCGGCGGCTGTTGCGGGCTGCAATGCAGTTATCATGTAAATGTGGCAAGGTCCCGGACTTTAAAAGGCCCTTACACCCGGTTTGAAGGGAATCCTGTAATGGCTGCTTTTGATGGCTGGAAATGTACCGGGCATGGTACGGTGGTAACGGGTAAGAACGGGGCTGATTATTATCTTTTTCATGCTTACAATAACAGGACAGATGTGCATACCGGGAGGCAGGGGATGCTGGCCCGGCTGAACTGGGATACGAAGACGGGATGGCCTTCTTTTGATCCTGTTGCGGGTGAGCCGGTCAGGGACTTTTCAGATGATTTTTCCAAGGGATCCCTGGGCCCGGAATGGCAATGGGATTTCAGGCATACACAACCCCTGGTCAGGCCGGGGAAAGGAAGGCTTTACCTGTCAGGAACGGCGGGCCTGGAAAACAGGACAGGTACCGCCCTTACAGTAAGACCTTATTATGGAAACTATGAAATGACAACGGCAGTCCTCAACCGCAACAGTGCGTTGAAAGGGCTCACTGTTTATGCCGATGCAGACCAGGCCGTTGGTATTGGCATTAAAAATGACAGCATCGAGGTCTGGTGTGTAAAAGATAATATCCGCCGGGTATTGGGCAGGGTTAAAGTAAACGGGCTGCCTACCTGTTATTTAAAAATGACGGTTACGGACGGGCAACGGCTCGGATTTTATTGGAGCGGCAACCAGCGTAGCTGGAATGAAGTGCGCGTTGCAGACGCCGGTATCTCGCAATTTTTGCCACCCTGGGACAGGAGTTCCAGGCCCGGGCTGCTGCAGCAGGGGACCGGCCCCGCGGCTTTCGGCTTTTTCCGGATCCGGTATTTTTAGGGGTGGATCAACGGTTGCCCCGATTTGGGGGAGTTGACTCTTTCCCCTTTTTGCGGTTCTTATTTCCGGGGGATAGCGCGGCAGCCTTCAGCTCGTAGTGTTTATGCAGTAGGCATACCGGTCCTGCCCGCAAAAGAAAATGCACAATAGATTTGCGGCGGCCCTGCCTTCAGATCTCAGATGGGAGCGCTGGGGGCGCGAGATCCTTCCACAGGATTACCCTGTCTATAATATGGTTTCCAATTGTAAAAAGACAGGCACCAGGGCCCTTCCTTTTTCGGTTAAATGGTACTCGATGTGTAAGGGCTTTGGTTTGATGACCACCTTTTCCAGCAAACCTATTTCTTCCAGTTCTTTTAAAGCAAGGGACAATGTTTGCCTGTTTGAACCGTGGATTTGACGCAACAGTCCACTGAATCGTAAGGGTGCTTCAACGGCCAGGCGGAAGATTTCGGGTTTCCACTTGCCGGACAGCAGTTTCAGAAGCCCCTGCACAGGGCAGGTTCCCGCGTCTTGTGTCAAATTCCTGGTGGTCATAAATTTCTGACTTATTGCAAAAGAATTTTATCCGGTGCATCTTTGCACAAATATAAAATTAAATTGAGTGATGCAAGATCAGAATAATCCGCTTTTATGTGATCCGGCTGAAGGCGTTTGCGGCATACCTGCCGGAACCCTTAAAAAGGATGTTGTTATTCCCGGCACAAAGAAACCGGTTAAGGTTATTTATTTTACAGACCCGATCTGCTCTTCCTGCTGGGGGATAGAACCCCAGCTCCGGAAGCTGAAGCTGGAATATGGAGGCAATATAGAAATAGAATACCGGATGGGCGGCTTGCTGCCCGATTGGAGCTATAACAGCGGCGGCATCAGCAAACCATCGGATGTAGCCCACCATTGGGATGAGGTAAGCGTTTATTATGATATGCCGATTGACGGGGACGTTTGGCTGGAGGATCCGCTGCCGTCGTCTTACCCGCCTTCCATCGCATTTAAAGCCGCACAAATGCAAAGTAGCGAAAAAGCTGTTTTGTTTTTACGGACGATCCGCGAGATGGTCTTCCTTCAAAAAAAGAATATCACCCGGTGGGAACACCTGGAAACGGCAGCGCAAAAGGCCGGGCTAAATGCGGCACAGCTGAAAACTGATTTTGAAGGCAATGCAAAACTGCTTTTTGAAGAAGATCTGAACCTTGCCGGCACATTGGGCGTAAGAGGGTTTCCCACTATGTTCTTTATAGATCCATCAGGCAATAAGGAAATCGTATATGGTACAAAGCCCTATCCTTTTTATGAAACGGCGATCTTAAAACTTGATCCCCGGGCTGCCAGGGAAACGTACGGCAAAGACTGGGAAACCCTTTTTTCCATTTACCCCTCGCTTACGGCAAAAGAGTTCTCTGAGCTTTCGGGTACGCCGCGGATGGAAAGTGAAACCCTGCTGAATGAACTGGTCGCAAAAGGATCTGTAGAAAAGCGAACGACCAAAAACGGTGCTATCTGGATGAAGGAAAAGCCTGCTGCCGGTATGTAGTGCCGTAACAAGGCCGGGCGCTGCGGTTGATGCTGTTGCATTAGCGCCCGGAGTCATTGGTGGCTCCTCCCGGGTTGTAGTACATTTTTGGGAGCAGGATGAAATGAGAAATTCCTGACCCGGTGTTGGATTATTACCACACCTGTATGGCTGTTTTGGGAGCATTCTTTGAAAAATGAAGTACCGGCAGGCAGAAAAATGCTATGCAGTAAACAGGTCCTATACGGGCACGATCTACCCGGTTTGCAATAACGAGGATAGGGCAAACGCATCTAAATTGGGTAAAAAGAGCACACCCGGAGCATTTTCTGGCACTGTAAGTGCCGCGTGTTTATAGCAAGGTATTGAAGAGAAAAGCCGGCTCCTGTAGGAGCCGCGTAAAATTTCCGACCCAACAAACACGCGGCTCCTACGGGAGCCGGGTTGATAAAACAGCAGCGTACTATAAACACGCTGCTCCTCAGGAGCTGAACAATGCTGAAATTAGATGCGTTTGCCCTGATAACGAGGACCTTTCCGGGCAGGATGTGTTTTATTAATGGTATTTTTGAAAGAATGAAAAAAGCATCCGTTTTAGTAGTCCTTTTCTTTTCTGTGATCCGGGTACTTGCGCAAAGCGGGCCGGAGAAGCATATATTCCCTTTAAGATTGGACGAACGTAAGATATCGATTACGCAGCTTCAGCCAATGATCAATGAAATGGGCGCCAACAGGATTGTGGGGCTGGGAGAGGGTACACATGGAACAAAAGAGTTTAATGATCTCCGGATCAGCCTTATCAAAGAACTGATAGAAAACAAAGGGTTTCGGATCATTTGCTTTGAGAACGCCTTTGGGGATGCTTATTATTTTAATGAGATCGTTAATTCATCCGGGTCTATAAAAGAGGGGATGAAGAAATATTTGCTCTCGTTATGGCAAAATGAAGAAATTGAAACCCTTTTTGAGTGGATAAGGGAATATAATCGAAGTCATTCAGAAAAAGTTTCCGTTTCAGGAATGGATTTTAATTACCTCGCAAACGCTGCAGGGATTATAATCAATGAATCAAAAAAAGCAAACTTATACCCATTAGCATCATTAGCAAACGATCTTTATAGGGAAGCATTGCAATACGATGCTGCCTGGGACGCCCAAATGAAAGGGTTAGACAGATCCCGGTGGGGGGGGCAGCTAAAAAGTATACGATCCATCCTGCAACAAATTGACAGCTCAATCAAAGTGGATAAACTCCCTGTTTCGGAGCTGCTTCAAACCGCGGTATTGAGTGTAAGGGCCTGGAGCACCGGAGAGAGAGGCAGGGACCGGAGTATGGCACTGATGGCTGTGCAGATCGCTAAAAATAGTAAAATGATCATATGGGCACATTCGGTACATCTTGCGCTGAAGTCCCCGTTTAAAGATAATAGCGTTGGTGGGTGTGGGGGCTATATAAAACAGGAGGTACCTGAATATTATTCCCTGGGCATGGGGACGGCAGCTGGAAAATATGGGGGATTTGATGACCGGTTTGATACGCGGACGAACGTCATGAAAAGGTTTGTTCTGCCAGATGTAAAACATCCCAGCTGGGATGAATATTTTTTCAATATGAAACTCCCCGCTTTTTTTGCGGACCTCCGCAATGCTGAGAAAGGGACAAGGTCACTCCCGCTGCGCCTTATTGGCTATGGCCCTCCCCAGCGTATTTCTTATAGCGATGCTATAAAACTGGAGGAATTATTTGATGGGTATATATTCATCAGCAAAACCAATGCACCCGGATATTTCCGTTAAAGGTTATAACGGCGGCGCCCTGCTAAAGGCCCGGCTGCCCCTGACTGACACAGATTAACCCGCCCTTTTAGCCCTGCCTCCAAATTGCCTGGGAAAATAGGAAAGCGTAAATTGAAAGTAGCGTTGCAATCCCTGCGACACGGTAGTAGTTGTTGTGCTTCCGCTTGAATAGCTATTCACCGTCTGGTTTTGTCCCAGGATATTGAATACGGATACCCGGGTTTCAAACATTTTTTTCTTTTTGGGAAAGACGTAACCCGCAAAAGCGTCCCAATTGATATTCCGGATGGGCTGCTGGTTTACTGAAATATTTTTGTTGTAACGGAAGCTGTTGCTTAAGGTGAAATTTTTGGGTACTTTGAGGGTAAACCTTGCTGCAGTATTATACGATTGAGTCCTGGTAGGGGTATAGGCGCTGCGATCACCGTGCTGCTCGGCATTTGTTTTTGAAATGGACTGCTGTATGGATACGTCGATTATTCCAGGTGCATTAAAGGAAAGCGTAATATTGTGATTGAGCCGGTCATTTTTGTAGGTTAACAGGTCGCCATCGATATATTGCGGCCCGCGCGCACTCCCCCAATTCCCGTTATAGCTGAGCTGATAAATATTTTTTCGTACCGGGTGCGATATATTCAGATTTGTACCTCCGTTAAAGGAGTTGCTGACGCCGGCACCGGCAGCGTAATAAACACTGCCTGTGGCATAGCCGCCGCTGGTGTTTGCCTGGATGGTCGTTTTGTTGAACATCAGCGACAGACCCGCATTGAAACCCGTGTTAAACATTTTTGATCCCGGGGTATTAATAAAATAGGTAGTAGTGCCTCCATTGCCGTCATAGATCGTACTGTCTGATATGCCGTTCCGTTCTTTATTATAACCCAGGTTTAATGCCGCGTTGTACGAGTTCTTTCTTTCAAAGCCGCCGTTTTTATTATAAGCGAAGCTAAAGTTATAGACATTGTTGAACCTTGATTTTAAGTTGGGGTTACCCACAATCATGCGATACCGGTTGGCTGCACTGTCCTGTATGGGATATAGCTGATCAATGGTAGGAGCTGTTGCTGAACTGTTATGTGTCAGGTTCATATTGATATTGGCACCTTCTGTTTTGTAATAGTTATAGGAAATACCGGATGCCGGTGTAAAAAAGTTATAAATAAATGTACGGTTGCGATAGCTGAGTGTAGAAACATTCCGCTGGTACAGCAACTGGTTCTGCAGGTTGGTGCTGATCTGTATGGTACGCCTGAACCGGTCGGTAATGTTTTTGGTGAACGTTTTTGCCAGCTGCAGGCCGGTCCTGTTGTTAATATTTGTGGTGCTGCTGAGGTTGGAAAGGTTGTTGTTCCGGTTATAGGTATGGGTAACCGTATCCCGGTCGGCGACATCGGCGTTTATTTCTGATCCGGAGTACTGGGTATTATTATTGAGGCCCATGTTGATATTCCAGAAATTATGATCCTTTAACAGCAGTTGCCGCAGCCCGCCATAATTCAGTCCCAGGTTGCCGTTCAGGTTTGAGTTCCTGTTAACATATTTCCTGTCGTAGAGGTCTGTATAAATACTGTCCGTCAGTGCATCGAAACGGCTATAGGTATTACTGTTGCTCAGGGTAGTGCCGTAACCGATGGCGTAATTGGCTGAAAAGTTTTTCGGTCCCGGATCCTCATTTATTGAGGTGTTGCTATAGTTTCCACTGAGATTAAGATCGTTGCGATAGCTATCGGCCTGCGATCGGTTGGATGAGCGGCTTGCCGGTATTGAATCGTTCCTGTATGAAATGCCGGTTCCTTCAGTTTCCGAACTGGAATGGGTACGGCGATAGGAAACATTGGTTGAAAAAGATCTTTCTTTTTTGCGGGAATTATACGCCCCCCTTAGTGATTGGGATAGCGAGCGCGAGAGGCTGTAACCGTTGTTGAGGTCGGTGAATTTAGTGTTGCCCAGGTTCCTTACAGTAGTGCGGTTGTTTACGGAGCTATTCCTGTCTCCGGTTATTAAGTACTGCCCGGTCAATGATTTTTCATTATAAAAATCGGTTACTTCTTTAAGGTTTTTCCGGTAATCGACTCCCGTATTCCAGTTGTTTTGGATGTTCAGGTCTTTGTTTTGCAGTACAGGTTCTATGTTGCCCAGTGCTTTCCGGGTATTGCTGACGGTAGCATTGAAACCAAGGTTCGATCCTTTATTATACACCTGCATAGACATATCCGCGCCATAGCTTTTGTTGGTTCCGGCCCTGGCAGTCGTGTTGCCGAAATGGCCTTTACGTTTATCTGGTTTTAGCTTTATATTCATTACTACCGCGGTATCCTTCTGCATATCTTCGATTTTCTGTTTATAGAAATCGCGCTCCTGGTATACCTGTATTTTATCAATGGCATGCTTTGGCAGGTTCTTCAGCGCCATATTAAAGCTACCGTCAAAAAAGGGCTTACCATCTACATACAGCTTCTTTACCTTTTTGCCGTTTACGGTAATGGTGCTATCCTGCCAGCGGGCTACCCCGGGTGTTCTTAACAGGATTTCCTCTGCAACCTCAGTGGAATCCAGCCGGATGCCGGCCGGGTTGATTTCCAGGGTGTCGCCATTGAGGGTTACCGGGGCTATGGTCTTTACAATCACTTCTTCCAATACCTGGCCGGTATCTCTTACCAGGCTTATAGTGCGGAGGTTGAGACCGCTTTTTGCAGAATCCAGGTAAAGATCTGCTATATGGGATACAAAGCCGGTATGGCTGACGGAAATATACAAGGGTGTTTTCAGGGGCAGCTCTTTTATTTCAAAGAGCCCTTGTTCTCCGGTTACCTGGTAATTGATGGCGGCGGAGTCGGCTTTTTTAAAAACAGTAACGGTTGCAGCAGGAAGACCGCTGCTGTCAATGGAACTAAGCACCCTGCCGTTAATAATACCTTTGTTTTGGGCAGGGGATGCCAGCTGAAGAAACAGTAACAGGATAACAGGCAGCAGTTTCATAGGCGCATTAATCTTCTTTGGGTTTTAAGCGAAGAATGACCGGGTTATCTGCCGGCTTACCGGTTTTATAGAACCGGGCCAGGGTTTTTTCGTATTGCGGGTTCATTTTTGCAGCGCCCTTTTTCAAATTAAAAAGTGCTCTTGCCGAAAGGCCCTGGTAAATGTTTTTTTCGTCAAATGCCAGTACCGGCCCCTGCAGGGGGAACAGAAAACTGCTGCTGTCCGCTTTTAATTTGCTGCGGTCGTAAAGTCGATTTTCTTTTTTGTCGAAAACATAGTAATTGTAATTGCCAAAAGGTTGCCGCACATTAAAAAAAAGGAACCGTTCCAGGTTCGCAAAATTGTTGACGGTATTCATATTGCTTCCCAAAAGACTTCCACCGCTGCCGGCCCTGGTGCTAATGGTGATACTGCCAAAAGAGATCTGGTCAACCGGGGCAAAGGAAAACGCGTTCGGCATAGATGCCGCGGGCCGCATTTTAGATCCGGCTATTTCATACATTGCGGCTATCGAGTCCGGCGTGAGCCTGTAAATGAAAGGTTGAAAGGGGCGTGATATAAAAAGCACCGAGTCATTTAAAGTAGGAAAAAAGCTGCACTGGTGGGCTGTACGGCCATAAAAAACTGAATCGGTCTTTGTGTGGTACGGGAAATACTCCCGGACGACGCTGTCTTCATTCATCACTTTTAACTCATGATCCTGCATTTCTGTGTTCTGGGCATCGGACCGGATAAAGCTGAATATAAATTTGCGGCTGCCTAAAGAAACGGGATTGGCAAGCAGGTATGCCGGTGCGGGTACGATTTCAGTGCGTAGCGCAGGCAGATCGTTGAGATAAAGCCGGGTAGCGCTTACCAGTGTGGAGGGTTTTGATCCCTGGTCCTTTGCCAGGTGTGCCTGTAGTTTTGTAAGTGTAAGATTGTAATTTTTATGCTGGCTAAAAATAAGCAGGGCATTACGGGACTTGTCCTGCTGAATGAAATGAATACGGTAACGTTTGGGGGCGTTTTTATATTTTGTAATAAATTTCCCCTGCTTATCAAAGAAAAGGATCGCATCTGTATCCGTATCCAGGATGATGAAATATTTATCCGTTACCACCAGTTGTTTGATGATCCCGAAAATCGATTGATGGCTTGTTTCCAGTGGAATGAACTCAGTTTCATCAAAAATGCCGGAGCGGGTAGTATCTTTGGCTTTTGCCGGGTCTAATAATACCGGCCGGGGCTGGGTATATACCATACTCCAGGTTCCGATAAGCAAACCCAATAGCATTAGTTTTTTTATCATAGTAGAAGCCTCATCCGTATATCAAATGTACGGGGCAAATGCAGATACGGCTTCTTTTTTTATATAGCAATTTGTTAATTCTGCGGGTGATTGGCACTGTTGCGCCCCGCCTCTTTTACAGCGGCAAGGGCTCTTTGGTGCTATTTATTCTTAAAGTGTTTGGGTGAGATGCCCATGATCTTTTTAAAAACCCTTGAAAAATGATACTGGTCTTCATAGCCCAGGCTGTAAGAGATGGTTTTAATATTGTGCGAACGGTCCATCAGCATCTGGCAGGCCTTCTGTATCTTAAGAGAGGTAAACAGATGAATAGGGCTGGATTTGACCTGTTTTTTAAATAATGAAGAAAGATGCGAGGATGAAAGCCCTACTGCCGCGCTGATCTCATCCAAACGGAGGGGCTTGTCCAGGTTCTGTTTCATAAATGTAATACACTGCTGAATGACGTCGTTTTCATTAACCGATAACTTTATTTGGGTATTCAGGAAAGAAGAAAGATATGCATGTACGCAACTGCAGCCGTAAATAAGGTTGTCCGCATTGTCCGGCAGCTCCAGGTGCTGGAGGATATCATAGAATATCAGGTGCCGTGAAGTACTGACTGCGGCACTCACCGGAGCCTTCCCCTGTATTTTTGTAAGCAGCTGGTAATAAAACCCGGCATCAGCGCCGCAAAAGTGGAGCCAGTAAATGCTCCAGGGATCCTTTTCGTGTGCGCCATAGTAATGTGCGGTTCCCGGGGGAATAATAAAAAATTCATTGGACTTTACTTCGTATCGTTTGTTTGCTATCGAATACCAGCCTTTTCCCTTTACGCAATGAATTAAAATATACTGGGTGCAGCCCTTTGGGCGCTCCCGCTCGTGGTGTGCGGCAAGCGGGTAATACCCCATATCTGTAATGTAGAGGTTTTTGCAGAAAACATGCTGAGCGCAAAATCTTACTTTCACCTGCGGAAGAATACAGGCCAGCTGGCCTTCAAAGCCTTCCTTTTTTTTTTGAGCACTGCTTGTGTTGACTGGCTTCATGGAACGAACCGTTTTTTATTGCGGAACAACCGCCCGGGTAATAGTGGTGTAAATGTATCCATATTTTTGATAAGGATATCCATTCTGCTGGGCCCCTGGTATTTTTCTACTGCATTGCGTTCCCTGCGGAGCAGCCTGGAGTTCCGGCGTAAAAAAAAGTGAAAAGGTAAAAAATGTTACGGATCCATCCCGTTTACCTTTTATCTGCGCATCTTTGCGTAGCTGCCATCACTGCCGTATGAACAGCTGGGATCATTGAACAGCTGGTATCTCTTAGCCATGCCGGGCAGTTTTATGATGGCGGCAGCCTTATATCAACGAATAAAAAACAGGGAATGAAAAACGGGATCGCTCATTTATTGCTGCTCCTTTTTACCTTACCGGCAATCATGGCCGTCCGGGCCCAGGCGGATCCGCAAACCTACCTGGGAGAACTGAAGGCCGCACTGGGAAAAAAATGGCCGGCAAACCGCACCATTAACCTGGTGTTTCACGGGCATTCTGTTCCCAGTGGCTATTTTCAAACGCCTGCTGTGCATACGCTTGAGGCCTATCCGCACCAGGTATTGCAGCAACTGAAGGAGCTGTACCCCTACGCCGTCATTAATGTGATCACCACTTCCATTGGAGGTGAAAACTCCGTACAGGGACGGAAACGGTTGAAGAAGGATGTGCTGCCGCATTGCCCCGATGTATTGTTCATCGACTATGCCCTTAACGACCGGGCCATTGGCCTGGAAGCATCCCGTATCGCTATGGAAAAGATGATCCGGCAGGCATTGAAAAAGAAAATAAAGGTCATCCTGATGACAGCTTCCCCGGACCTGGCGGTGGATCTCCTCAAACAGGATAATATACTAAACCAATTCAGTCAGCAGCTGATCCGGCTGGCCGCAAAATACAGGATCGGTCTTGCAGACAGCTATGCCGCGTTCTATGAGCAGGCCCGGAGTGGCAAAGACGTTCGCGATTACATGGCGCAAAGCAACCATCCCAATGAGAAAGGGCACCGGCTGATCGCAGATCGTATCATGCAATGGTTTCAGACAAAATAAGCTGGGGTTAACGGGAAAATGATCAATAAGCCCCCGGGTTCCGGGGGGCAAAGAAACGCCCTGCAACAGGCGCAGCAATTGTTGCGGGAACGTATAACAGCCGTCTTTTTACGGTTTATGGAAGGAGGCAACCGGGAGGATCGATGAATGGCATGCCATGCCTGCTTCATAAGATCATCCTTTTTTTTCGTAAGGATATCCATTCTATTTACCTTTTTATGTACGCATCTTTGTGCTCCTAAAATCGCTTCAGTATGAAAAGTCAGTATTCATTCAATACGTCCTATATCATCGGCATTTCCTTTATATCTGCACTGGGTGGTTATTTGTTCGGGTTCGACTTTGCGGTGATCGCCGGGGCGCTTCCGTTCCTGAAAGAGCAATTCGGTTTTGACGAAGTGCAGGAAGGATTTGCCACGGCTTCGCTGGCGCTTGGCTGCATCGTCGGATGCCTGCTGGCCGGCCGGATCTCCGATCGCTGGGGGCGTCGCAGGGGGCTGATGCTGGCGGCAGCAATATTTTTTGTTTCTTCCCTGGCAATGGCATTTTCGCATAACAGCGCAACATTCATAGCAGCCCGTTTTGCGGCGGGTATCGGTGTGGGGATGGCCTCAGTGCTGTCGCCGATGTATATTGCCGAAGTAGCGCCCACCAATATGCGCGGTCGTATGGTGGCCATCAACCAGCTGACCATTGTGATCGGCATCTTTGTTACCAACCTGGTCAACTACAGTTTACGGAATGAAGGGGCAGATGCCTGGCGCTGGATGGTGGGACTGGGTGCCGTGCCCGCCGCGCTTTTTTTACTGGGTGTTTGCTGGCTGCCTGAGAGTCCGCGCTGGCTGGCCAAGGCAGGAGCACTTTCTCCTGCAGAAAAGATATTAAAAAAGATCGGTGGCGGGGACTATGCAGCCCACACGCTGGAGGCGATCCGCAAATCGGTAGCCGGTGATACCGTGGTCCGTTATAAGGATGTATTCCAGCGCTCCGTTTTCCCGGTGGTATTGATCGGTATCGGACTCGCCGTATTTCAGCAGCTTTGCGGCATCAACGTGGTGTTTAACTATACGGCAAACATTTTTGAAAGCGTAGGGTTCAGCCAGGATGATCAGTTAAAACAAACCGTATTTATCGGGTTGGTGAATATGATCTGTACCCTGGTGGCGATGTGGCAGGTAGACAAGCTGGGCAGGAAGCCGCTGATGTTGCTGGGGGCCGTCGGGCTCACCCTGCTGTATATTGTAAGCGCGGTACTACTGAAACAAAAGTCACCGGCAGCTTCCTGGTCGTTGTTGGCCGCCATCGGCTTGTATGCTATGACGTTGGCTCCGGTTACCTGGGTGCTTATATCAGAGATCTTTCCCAATAAGGTACGAGGGGCCGCTACATCCATTGCCGTGCTGGCGCTCTGGGCTTCCTATGCGGTATTGACCTTTACCTTCCCCATACTGGCAAAAAAATTGGGTACCTACACACCATTCTATATTTACGCAGGAATCTGTGTGATCGGCTTTGTATTTGTGAAGTTCCGGGTGAAGGAAACCAAAGGGAAATCGCTGGAAGAAATGGACACTGTTTTTTCCGGCCATTGATCACGATAACTAAATTAAATTATAAACGAAGATGATGGAAGTGCAGGCCTGGCAGGAAGTGGTGAAGATCCCTACCTATAAAACCGGGCAACCCGACAAGAACCCGATGTTCCTGGAAAAACGGGTGTACCAGGGTAGCAGCGGGGTCGTATATCCTTACCAGGTGATCGATAAAGTATATGATGAAAAAGAAGAGAAGGAGTGGACCGCCTTATACCTGGAGAACGATTACCTGAAAGTAATGATCCTTCCGGAGCTGGGCGGACGGATACAGATGGCCTATGATAAAACCAATGACTATCATTTCGTATATCACAACAGGGTCATCAAACCTGCATTGGTGGGCTTGTTGGGGCCCTGGATCAGCGGTGGCATCGAATTTAACTGGCCGCAGCACCATCGTCCCACCACTTTTGATGCCACCGATTTTCAGATCGTTGAAAATAAAGATGGCAGTAAAACCGTATGGGTAAACGAGTACGAGCAAATGTTTGGGACCAAGTGTGCCCTGGGCTTTACCCTGTATGCAGATAAGGCTTACATAGAACTGGAGGCAAAACTGTATAACCGTACGCCTTTTCCGCAAACCTTTTTGTGGTGGGCGAACCCGGCAGTTGCCGTGGATGAACATTATCAAAGTGTATTTCCGCCGGATGTAAATGCCGTTTTTGATCATGGAAAACGGGATGTAAGCTCATTTCCGATTGCAACCGGCACTTACTATAAGGTAGACTATGCGCCCGGTACCGATATTTCCATTTACACCAATATCCCGGTGCCTACTTCTTATATGGCGGTGAACAGTGCCTTCAATTTTGTGGGCGGGTACCATCATCAGAAAAGGGCGGGTATCATGCATGTGGCGAATCATCATGTTAGCCCGGGAAAAAAACAGTGGACCTGGGGTTGCGGCGAATTTGGCAAGGCATGGGATCGCCAGCTTACCGACGAGGATGGCCCTTACTTTGAACTGATGTGCGGCGTGTACACCGATAACCAGCCGGACTTTAGCTGGATCATGCCTAATGAAGTACGGACCTTCAAACAATACTTCATGCCGTATAAGAACATTGGGTATGTAAAGAATGCTTCTGCAGATGCGATGATAAACCTGGAAACAACGGACCTTACAGCCAGGGTGCAGGTATACATAACAAAAGAGCAGCCGGTAACCATAAAATTGAAGCAGGCAGGACAGGAGCTCTTTTCTGAAACAGTGGTACTGTCACCACTGGAAAGTTTTGAGAAGCAGGTTTCCATCACCGGTGCACCGGGTAGCTGCCAGCTAAAAGCAGAAGTGCTGGACGGGAACGGGAAACTGCTGATTGCCTATACGCCGGTAGAACGCAATACGGAGGCCATACCGGACCCTGCAAAACCCATACTGCGGCCGGAAGCGCTTTCTACCAGCGAGGAACTATACCTGGCCGGTCTGCATCTGGAGCAATACCGGCATGCCACCTATTCGCCTCTGGATTATTACCGCGAGGCATTAGTGCGGGACGCAACCGATGTGCGGTGTAACAATGCCATGGGGCTGTGGTACCTGCGCCGTGGCCAGTTTGAAACCGCAGAACCTTATCTCCGCACCGCAGTGGAGAAACTTATGGCAAAGAACCCTAATCCCTACGACGGTGAACCGCTGTATAACCTGGGTCTTTGCCTGCAGTACCAGAACCGGTTAAACGAAGCGAAAGACTGGCTGTATAAAAGTACGTGGAATGCAGCCCAGCAGGATAATGCTTACCTGCAGCTCGCCTACATCAGCGCGCTTCAAAATGACTGGGAGGCCTGCTCCGGGTTTGCCGAGAAATCGGTTTTAAGAAACTATCACAGCCTGAAGGCCCGGCATATAAAGGCAATTGCGTTGCGGAAACTGAACCGGGATGATGAAGCGGCCGCTTTGCTGGAAGAGACATTGCGGATTGATGCATTTGATTTTGCAGCACGGTATGAATGGTGCGGCTACCTGCAGCAGCACCGGGGCGCAGCGGCTGCTGGGGAAGCATTACAGCAGCTGCAACGGCAGCTGCGTAACCGTTCCTACTCCTTTATTGAAATGGCCCTGCAATATGCTGCCGCCGGCCTCTATGAGGAGGCCATTGCGTTTTTAGCAATGACAGCGGCGGAAACAACCGATCCGATGGTCAGTTATTACCGGGGGTATTTTAGCCATTTATCCGGCAACGGTGAGCGGGCGGCGGAATGGTTGCGGCAAGCGTTCGGTATGAAGCCGGATGGCGTATTTCCTAACCGGATTGAGGACATTGCAGTGCTGAGAACCGCAGTGGAGCTGAATCCCGGTGATTACAAGGCATTCTATTACCTCGGTAATTTTTATTATGGGAAACGTCTCTATGAGCAGGCCCGTACCTGCTGGGAGCAGTCACTAGCCATTAACCCTGATTTTGCCACCACGAACAGGAACCTCGGGATCGCTTACTATAATAAATTTGGTAAAAAGGAAGCCGCACTTCATCTGTTCCAAAAGGCATTTGATGCCGACCCTTCGGATTCGAGGGTGTTGTTTGAACTGGACCAGTTAAAGAAGCGGTTTAACATTCATCCCGGAACGCGCCTGTCATACTTGAACCAATACCCGGGTCTGGTGCGGGACCGCGATGATCTTTATATTGAATACATTGGCTTGCATTCCCTGCTGGGCCGGTTTGAAGAGGCCGGCCGGCTGCTGAGTGCCCGTAACTTTCACCCCTGGGAAGGAGGAGAGGGCAAAACCTCCGGGCAGCATGTACTGATCCACGTAGCGCGCGCCAAACAATCACTGGCAAAAAATGACCTGGAGAGTGCCGGTGATTTGTTGCTTAAGGCCCGCGCATACCCGGCAAACCTGGGAGAAGGAAAGCTGTATGGCGCCCAGGAGAACGACATCCTTTACTGGCTGGGATGCGTGGCGGAAGCTGGCGGCAACCGGGCTGCGGCACAGGCTTATTGGGAGAAAGCTGCAGTAGGTCTTTCAGAACCTGCACCGGCCATCTTTTACAACGATCAGCAGCCGGATCAGATCTTTTACCAGGGGATGGCATTGCGGAAAGCAGGAAGGCAGGAAGAAGCAGAACAGCGGTTCCGCAACCTGATCCGCTATGGTGAAGCACATTTGAATGATACGGTCGCGATCGACTTTTTTGCGGTATCCCTTCCGGACCTGATGATCTTTGACGATGATCTGGACCTGCGTAACAGGATCCACTGTTATTACCTGATGGGGTTGGGGCACCTGGGCCTGGGTGCCTGGGCTGAAGCCGGTCAGTATCTGGGCCGGGTATTGAAGCTGGACCCTGCACATACCGGTGCCACCCTGCACCGGGGCCTGATACCCGTTTTGTAACGGTTGGTGACCTGATTAATGTGCATGCGGGTTCTCCGCGTGGCAGGATAAGATACACCTGTCTTTAACGAGTTTTTTAATGATGTTTGCCCGGGTTTATTGATAAATCCGGGCATTTTGCTGTGCGTTTATATAGTTTGACAGCATCCGTCCGTAAGGAGAACAGATCTTTATATTTTTGAGCATTCCTGTCTGCAATATGATTATTTTGCAGGGGTATTAAGGAAAAAGAGCGCTTGCCGCTGTACCCCGGTGTGCAGCCGGTGCAGGTATGTTGCCGGTCCGGATGGAGTAAATTCGATAAAAAATAACAATGAAAAAAGGTTGCTTCTGCATGTTATACCTGCTGTTTCTTTGCCTGTCCCCGGCAGCGCAAAAGAATGCAGTGATCCGGGAGTTGAAAAAGAGCTATATCACTTATCCTTTTTCAGATCCGAACCCGATCCCTTCCTTTGGTAAAATATATCCTTATTTCCGGTTTGATGGCTTTACGGCTACTCCTGTACATAAAGAATGGAAAGTGGTGGAGCTGGAGAATGATTTTATCCGGGTAGCAATATTCCCGGAGATCGGGGGAAAGGTATGGTCGGCTTATGATAAGGTTCATCGGCGCTATTTCCTGTACAATAACAGCGTGGTAAAGTTCAGGGATATTGCCATGCGTGGCCCCTGGACGAGCGGCGGGGTGGAATTTAACTATGGGGTGATCGGCCATACTCCCAATACGGCAACCCCGGTTGATTATCAGCTGCGCACCGGCAAAGAGGGCAGTGTAAGCTGTATCATCGGCTGCCTGGAGCTGCTCACCCGTACCCGTTGGAATGTGGAAATAAAGCTGGAAAAGGATAAAGCCTTTTTTACAACCCGCTCTACCTGGTTCAATGCCACTGCTACGGAGCAGCCCTACTACCAGTGGTCCAATTCGGCGGTATATGCCAAAAATGATCTGCAGCTGATCTACCCCGGAACCGCAGCCATCGGGCATTCCGGGGAAGTGATCCGGTGGCCTTATGATTCTGTTGCAGGAAAAGATATAGCACAGTGGAAGGAGAATAATTACGGAGGCTCCAAGTCTTTTCATATTATCAATAGCGGCAAACCCTACTTTGGAGCGCATTGGAAATCGGAGGATTTTGGAATGCTGCACTATACCGCCGGGGATGAAAAACTGGGCCGGAAGATGTTTTCCTGGGCCCTGAGCGACCAGGGCGATATCTGGAAAGAGCTGCTGACCGATAAGGACGGGCAGTATGTGGAAATGCAGAGCGGCCGGTTGTTTAACCAGAATTCGATCCCCAGCAGCCTTACACCATTTAAACAAACGCAATTCATTCCGTATGGCACGGATCAATGGACGGAATACTGGTATCCCTTTGCCGGAACGGGTGGCGTTACGGATGCGAATGAGGCCGGTGTTGCGGCGGTCAGCGGGGCCGCGCTCCGGCTTTCTCCCCTGATGTTTATAAAAGATACCTTGTATGTAAGCGATCAGAAAGGACGTGTTCTCTATGCGCAATGGGTAGCGCTGCAGCCATTGAATACGAAGATTATTCAAACGGGATTGTCTCCCGGTCAGTGGGAGCAGGCAACCATCCGGCTGGCGGGGTATACCTGGACGGTAGGCGACAGGGAATTGCAGCGGCCGCTTACCGCCCCGGCCGATTTTGACTGGAACACCGCCTATGGATGGTATGTGTATGCAAGGGACCTGGCCGGGCTGAGGAACTATCCCGAAGCAGAAATAAAAGTGCGGCAGGCACTTGGTAAAAATAAAAATTATGTGCCGTCCCTTGCCTTGCTGTCGCAGCTGCTTTATAACCGTATGCAATACGATTCAGCCTTTGATGTGGCCAGGCATGCCTTGAGTGTGGATACCTACGATGCAGCTGCCAACTATTACTATGCGTTAGCGGCGTATAAAACGGGCCGGATCAATGATGCCATAGACGGGTTCAATGTGGCTGCCCTCACTACCGGATTCAGGAGCGCTGCTTATACTGAATTGGGCCGGATCTTTTTTATACAGAAGGATTACACCCGTTCATTGCAGTACGCAGAAAAATCGGTGCTCAATAACCGGCAGAATGTAGAGGGGCTACAGTTACAGTACCTGGCCAACCGGGTAATGGGAAGGGAGAACGCAGCGGTGGAAAAAATGATCGCGGCAGCCGAGCCGCTGAACCTGTTCCTGTTGTTTGAAACATACCGCGGGGGCCAGGCGCCCGCGGCTGCAAAAATGCCGGCAGCACCTATTCAGAATGAATTTCCCTACCAGACATACCTGGAGCTGGCCATTTGGTACAACCAGCTGGGCTGTGTGGAAGAGGCAAAGCAGGTTTTGGCAATATCGCCGGATCATAATGAATTGCAGTATTGGCGGGCCTATTTAAACCGCGATCAGGCCATGGGTGCCACCTATCTGAAGCAGGCCCTTGCTGCGGACCCGGATTTTGTTTTCCCGTTCAGAGAGGAAACAAAGCCGGTGTTTGATTGGGTGCTTACGCAAACAAAAAGCTGGAAGCCGGTCTACCTGCTTTCTTTGTTGCAGCTGGCAAAGAACAACCGGAATGAAGCCCGGTTATTACTGAATGGTGTTCGTGAATCCCCCGGTTTTGCACCGTTTTATATGGTGCGGGCATCCCTGAATGAAGATACGGCTTTGCAGCGCCGCGACCTGGAGCTGGCGGACAAAGCCGGCAAAGGATGGCGGTATAAAAACTATCTCATACGTTATTACCTTGCTGCCGGTGCCTACAGTGTTGCACTGCAGGTAATTGAACCCTATTGCCGCGCGCATCCGGAAGATTATATCAACGGGATGCTTTACGTGCGTGCCCTGATGCGGAACGGCCGTTACCCGCAGGCCAATGAAGTGCTGGAACGGCTGAAGATCCTGCCCTTTGAAGGAGCAGGGGAGGGAAGAAGGCTTTATGAAGAAATAAAGCTGGTATTGGCGCTGGATGCGTTGCAGCAAAAAAAATATGCCGCTGCTCTGGGGTATATCAGGGAAGCAGCCGTATGGCCCCGGAATATGGGAGTGGGAAAACCCTATGATGACCTTGTTGATAACCGGTTGGAGCAGTTTTTGGAAGGCGTAACCAAAATGGCAATGAAACGTGGAGAGGAGGGACAACAGTTACTAAAGCAGGTGGCGGGCTCAAACAGATCTGCCGGTTCCATAAATGCATTGGTGCAGGTTGCCGCACTTGCCGCGTTAGACCAGAAAACAGCGGCCGATGCCCTGTTTGGGAAATGGGCCTCCGGCCAGAAAGATGCCGGCAAGGTACAGTGGGGAAAACGCTTCCTGGACGAGCCCCTGGATACCGGCAAACCGGACCTGGCACTGTACCGGCAATTGGTGAAGCAGATCACCGAAGCTGAAGATAAACGATTATTTTAAACGATAAAAAGAGGTTCAATATAAACCTGTCAAATTAAAAGATCATGATCAGACAATCAGGACACCTGGCATTTTTCCTGCAGCGCTGCGTCCTTCCCGGTAATACCCGGCCTGTTTGCGTGGCAAAAGCAATAAGAGATCAAAAAATGTTGTGCATCCGGAAATTTTTCCTGCTGGCGCTTGTTTTTTCTTTTGTGAAGGGATCTGCGCAAAACAGTGCCGATCTGTACCAGGTGGATGCCCTGGAGAAAGTGTTTAAGGAGCGGGCGTATTTTCCCCCGTTACAGGACGATACGATCCGGGCCGCGGCAGGAGAAACAGCATCCATACAGCTGGTCATCCGGGCTAACCGGATGCTGACCGGGTTGTCGGCTACTGCTGTTTGCCTGCCCGGCAATACGTCAAAGCTCACCGGCAAAACCGGCTGGGTAACCTATGTTCCGGTAGGGCGGAGCTATACACCGGCGTCCAAAGACCTGCTGCGCTCTGTTTCCGGGTACTTTCCCGATCCGATCGTAGATGATACGTTGCTGACGCTGTCTCCGGGAGAGATCAATCCGCTGTGGGTCTCTGTGCCCATACCCGTAAGCACGGCTGCCGGCGTTTACCGGATACAGGTACGTGTAAACGGGTTGGTAAATGGGAAGAAAGAACAGTTCCATCGTACGGTTGCGGTGAAAGTATACCCGGTGAAAGTGCCCGAAACCTCGTTGTGGATCACCAACTGGTCGGCTCATTTTAACCCGGTGTCGCTGGAATTGCTGAACAGGGGCAATAAAGTGGAATTATATTCACCACTGTACTGGGAGCTGCTGAAGGTACATGCGGACATGATGGCATCCCATAATCAGAATGTACACCGGATCTATGCTGCCTGGAACACAAAGTATACATTGCGGGACGGGAAATACAGTTTTGACTTTACCAACTTCGATAAGGAAGCGGAGCTGTTTGACAGGGCCGGCGCTTTGAAACGGATCGAGGGCGGACACCTGGCCTGGAGATCCGGAGCATGGGATGATCCGTTCTTTGTAGAAGTGCCGCTGGAGGATAATGAAGCAACAAGAAAGCTGAAACAGGCCCCAAATCCCTCTATAAAATTATATGGCATGCGCTCCGTGCTGCTGCCTGTGGATGATAGCCGCACGCAGAATTTTCTCAACCAGTTCCTGCCTGCTTTAAAAGCGCACCTCGAACAGAAGGGATGGCTGGGCAGGTACATGCAGCATATATCAGATGAGCCAACCGCAAAGAATGCTCCATCCTATGTAGCGATCAGCAGCTATGTAAAAAAGTATTTGCCGGGTGTAAAGATCATGGATGCGGTACTTACATCAAAAGAACTAAAAGAGGGCATTGATGTATGGATACCGGTACTGGATGTATATCATAAGGATTATGCCTTTTACCAGGAGCTGAAAAAGAATGGCAGGGAAGTGTGGTTCTATACCTGTGTGGGCCCGCGGGGCAATTATGCCAACCGGTTTATTGAGCAGCCGTTGATCCAGACCCGGTACCTGCACTGGATCAATTATAAATACGGGGCTACCGGTTATTTACATTGGGGATTAAATTACTGGGGTGGCCGGGACCCTTTACGGGATGACGCTTCCCGCGACAGGGGCAAGCTTCCGGCAGGCGATGCCAATATTGTATACCCGGGGTATAAAAAACTGTATACCTCCATTCGTTTTGAAGCAATGCGCGATGGCATTTACGATTATGAGTTGTTGAAAATGCTGGAGCAGAAGGATGCGGCAAAAGCAAAGGGGCTGGCAAATGAACTGATCCTGAATTTTAATGATTATGACAACAGCATTCTTTATTTCAGAAAAGTAAGAAAGCGGCTGCTGGAGGCACTGGGTGATTGAGCGGTTGGATTTGAAAATTTGAAAATGGGAGAATGGAAAATTTTAAATGTAACAATGAGGAATCCTTTGTTGCTCTATGACCTTTCCTCCGGAACGAAATCTGCATCAAACTATAAGAGCCGGAAATGTCAATGGTCAATGGTCAATAGTCAATGGTCAATAGTCAATAGTCAATGGTCAATGGTCAATAGTCAATGGTCAATAGTCAATGGTCAATGGTCAATGGTCAATAATCAATAGTCAATGGTCAATGGTCAATGGTCAATAGTTAATGGAACATCAAGCAAGCACACAGATCCAACATCAGACCTCGAATCCCAAACGTAAAACCAGAAATCCGAATGATTCGTAAGCAGTGAAACACGGATCTGACCTGAAACCTTGAACAAAAGAATGATCTGAAGCAGTGAAACACGAATCTAACGTCAAACCTTATACATCCTGTTGGCAGAATTAATATACTCCAGCGGGTCAAAGGTCTTGTCAAATGACTCCTGCAGTTCCTTCATTTTGATCTCCAGGTCTTTGATGCGGCTTCCCAGCTGCGGATCTGTACGGTATTTATCAAACAGCTCTTTGTATTTTAAAAGATTCTGGCTGATGCGGAAGGTGACCTGGCCAAAGCGTTGTTTCAGGGATTGTACGTCGTTCATTTGCACATAAGCCGCCTGCCGCCATTCTTTGGGGTTGCTCTTTTTTTCGTTGGCTACAAACTTTGCCGCTTCATCTCTTACGCGGGTAAGGTATTGGTAGCGTCTTTCAGCATCATTCTGGCGGGAAAAATTGTCGTTAAAATCGGCTTGTGATACTTTTATAATACCGAGGTTTTCCTTCAGCGACTTGTCGTATTTTTTCTGAAGATCCTGCAGCTCGGCGGTAATGGCCTCCCATTCATTTTCGATTTGCCCGTTGTCAAAATTAAACTGGCTGATCTTCATGGTAAGCGTCAGCATTTCTTCGCTTTGTGTTTTCAACGCTTTTTCTTTTTTGCCGATATTGTCGATGTAGGTGGTCATGCTCGAAAACAAAGCGGATGTGATCGGACCGGTAACCGGAACCCCTTTGCTGAAACCGCTGGCAAAACTTAAAAGGTTGCTGGTGACATTCAGGACCGGGCTTTCCGCTTTTTTCTCTTTTACGAAAGCGGCGTAGGAATTATACCACTTGGTATAGCCATCGTAATTCATCGGATTACCGGTTTCGCTCAAAGAGTTAAAGAACGCTTTTGTGGAATTGAAAAGCACCAGGGGCTTGATCTCCCGTTCCATAGAGATCAGGTTGACCATTGCAGACTGGTAGTTGGCCTGGAAGATATTCAGTTCATTCTGCTCGATGGCTTTTTGTTTTTCTTCAACTGCCTGAACCCTTAAGACCAGTTTATCCGCTTTATCTTTTACATCTTTGGATTCATTGATGGATTTGTCGAGAGCCGACATGCGCTGATCCAGCTGTGTTACGGTGGAGTCAAAAGATCTTGTTTTTGAAGTAAAATTTTTCTGAATATCATCAAGAACCTTATCTCTCAGCGACTGGGCGCCAGCCACAGAAGGATCCTGTGCCCGGGCGGAAGAAAGCGCATAAAAAAGTCCTATCAGCAGTGCAAATTTTTTCATCACGTTCATTTATAGTTTTAAAATAGCCATCCATCAGCAGATCTGCAGCAGCACCATCCTGAAAACAACCGTCTCCTGCTGTTCAGGAAAAACACAAATAACCAGCCAAATTGGCCTTTGTGAGGAACACAGACAGGTGAGCTTATTATGGTAGGGCTGGAAATCAGCAATTTAGGGGCGAAAATACTAAAAAAGAGGGAATCGGGGAAACTCAGGAAAGGAGGGACTGGCGCAACAGGAATTCCATCTGCCGGTTATTTTCTTCCAGCTTCTCGGCAATTTGTTTTTTAGAGCGGTTGGTGGCATAGAGGGCAAGCCCCTCCTTTATGGTTTGTCTGAGCAGGGCTTCTTCCCAGGGTTTTTGTATATATTTAAAAACCCGGCCCTTGTTAATTGCATCAACAACTGCATTGATATCTGCATAGCCCGTAAGCAACATCCGGATCGTATCCGGGTAGTCCTTTATAATTGATTCCAGAAATTCAATGCCCGTAGTTTCCGGCATCCGCTGATCGGTGATGATCAGGTGTATCTCCTGTTCTTTTAATACCTGCAGGGCCTCGGCTACCCCCGGGGCAGTAAAAACGGAAAAATCTCTTCGGAAACAGGCTTTAAAGGAGTTCAGGTTATGAATTTCGTCATCGACATACAAGACATTTGAATACTGAAGACTTTGCTCCATAGTTTATTTGGAATTAATATTTGTGTAAGTTTGTGTTTAGATGCTTTTATGCGTAACTTCAAAATTACTTAATATTTATGGAAAAAAACGCAACTGCTAAGGAATCAGCGTTGTTGCAGGCGTTGTCGGATCCCGGGCACGTCTATAAGCCCTTATTTTTTAGAATATATAATGATGATGATAAACAATTGTTCCTGAAACTGCAGGAAACGGTAAAGGACCTGGTTATTTATGATCAAATTTTAAGCCAGCTTCGTGAATATGTGAAGATTTGTTATCTTACGAAACTAAAGCCCGGCGATGACCTGCAGCCGTTCGTAAACGAGCTGCTGGGCAACCGCAGGCAGGAGGAATACGGGGTTTGGGTGTACTACCCCTGGTCGAAGAGACTGGTGCACCTGCTGGATGAGGAGGAGTTTGTGGCCCTGAGGACAAGCAGGAATACCTACAAGATCACCCCGGAGGAACGGGAGCTCCTCCGGTCAAAAAAGATTGGAGTTATCGGGCTGTCTGTAGGACAGTCTATTGCCATTACCCTGGCCATGGAGCGGGTTTGCGGGGCGCTGCACCTGGCCGATTTTGATACGATTGAACTGAGCAATATGAACCGGCTGAACGTGGGTGTGCAGGATATCGGGCTCAACAAGGCCGTTTTGGCTGCGCGCAGGATCGCGGAGCTGGACCCCTTCCTGGAGGTATTATGTTTTGAGGAAGGGATCACCGCACAAAATTTAGACGCGTTCTTCTTAGAAAACGGGAAAATTGATATCCTTGTAGAAGAATGTGATGGGATTGATGTAAAGATCTCCAGCAGGTTAAAGGCCCGGGAACTGGGCGTTCCGGTAGTAATGGACACCAATGACAGGGGGATGCTGGATATCGAGCGGTTTGACCTGGAGCCGGACCGGGCAATATTTCATGGGAGTATTGATGAAGGCATGAATACAGAAAAACTAAAAGGATTGACAAATGAGGAAAAAATTATCATTCTGGGCAAGATATTTGATCTTTCAAAAATCTCCGACCGGATGAAAAGGTCGCTTGGAGAAATGAACAAAACAATCAATGCGTGGCCACAACTTGCGTCCTCCGTTGTTTTGGGGGGAGCCATGGTTACGGATACCTGCAGAAGGATCCTGTTATCAGAGATACACAGTTCCGGCAGGTATTACATAGATTTTAATGATTTAATCAATTAAGAAACTGACCATTGGAAATTGTAATAAGAGCGTTTAGAGCTACTACAGACCCTGGCACGTGTTTGAATTTTATTGAAGGTCATCGTCGGCTGCTTGAATTACATTTTGGTATTGTTGCAATTACTTCAAGTAATCAGGACTGGATGTATCATGATAATACATTTGTGATCGTTGCGGAAGACAAGGAAAGGACCAAGGTATATGGCGGCGCAAGGGTGCAAATGGCTGATGGGAAATTGCAGCTGCCCATCGAAACTGCTATCAGCAAGTATGATCCCTCTGTACATACAATGGCCGGCCAGCCCGGCGTTTCAGAAATTTGCGGGTTATGGAATTCGACGGAAGTTGTCGGTTGGGGTATCGGAAGCTTCTTTATGAGCCGGGCAGGCGTGGCGGTAGCCTGTATGCTGAAATCTACAAAAGTTCTCTTTCTGGCGGCTCCCATTACCGTAAGAATGGGTAAAAGAATGGGTGCAGAAATTGAGACCTCCCTGGGCAACAATGGTAACTTCTTTTATCCAAAAGATGACTTTATCGCTACGGCTATGGCCATCAACGATTGCCCTGTTCTTTCAAAGGCCGATGAAAAAGAGCGGAACCGGATCCTTAGCATCGTTGAGCGCCCGGTACAGCGGGCGCCGGAAGATGGTCCCAAAGGGCAGCTGATGATCGACTATCAACTGGACATAACCGGCTAATGTGATGTATAAGCTGATAACTATATTCCTTTTCTCGCTTTTTTTGATCCGTGCCCAGGGGCAGCAGCTGACCAGCGTTGATGACAGCAAGAAAACGTACCTGGCTACGCATGCACAGATCGAATACCTGGAGGATCAGAAAGGCCAGTATAGCTTCCCGGCCGTAACCAGGCAGCCTTTCCGGTCCTATAAAGGGCAGGTTCCCAATTTCTTTATAAGCCACTCCGTGTTCTGGTTAAGGATCAGGGTACGCAACAATACAGCTTTTTCCCGTTTATTGGTCGCGCTCAGCCATCCCACCCTGGATGAAGTGGTGTTTTATGCCGTAAAAGGAGATGGAACGTTGGTGGACTCGGTCCTGATTTCCGAAAAGGAGCCGTTCGGCAGCCGGGTCAATAAGAACCAGAACTACCTGTTTAATCTTACCATGGAAACGGGCAGCGAACAGACCGTTTATATTAAACTGTATGCGTCTGAGCAGATACTGGTGCCCATAGAAGTGGGTACTATTAAATCCATCCAGGAAGGGCTTGCATTAAAAGACCTTGTTTTTGGCTTGTACACCGGGTTGATCATGGCCATGTTCCTGTATAACTTTTTCCTGCTTTTTTCCACCAATGATAAAAGCTATTTTTATTATATTCTCTATGTGCTTTTTGTTGGATTAAGCCAGGCCATGCTCCAGGGATATGCCTTCCGGTTTTTGTGGCCCGGCTTCCCGGGTTTGAACGGGTATGCCAATGTGCTGATCCCGTTCCTCAATGGTATTGCCGCGGCGGAATTTATCCGGCATTTTCTGAGTCTTAAACAATTGTCGGCAAAGCTCAACCGGCGTATGCTGATCATTGAACTGGCCTATTGCGTAGCTTTTGTACTCTGTATTTTAAAATTCAGGCAGGAGGCCCAGGTGGTGGTGCAATTTGTTGCAGCAGCAGGATCTGCCTACGTATTGGTTATGCTGAGTAACCTGAGCTACCGGAAAATAAGGGTTGCAAAATTCCTGTTGCTGGCGTGGACGGTTTTTTTGTGCAGCGTTATTATTTTCGTATTGAGGAATGCCGGTTTACTTCCTTATAACGATTTTACCTATTATGCCCTGCAGGTCGGATCGGCAGCAGAGGCCATGTTGCTTTCCCTGGCCCTGGCAGATAAGATCAATACCTATCGCCGCGAGGAGGAACTGGCCCGCAAGGAGGCCTTGAGGGTTTCGAGGGAAAATGAGCAATTGATAAAAGAGCAGAACATCATCCTCGAAAACGAAGTAAGGAACCGTACGGAAGAATTACAGCACACCAACGAAGAACTCAAGGAAGCCATGAACCAGATACAGCATACGCAGGCCAAGCTGGTTGAAAATGAAAAGATGGCCTCACTGGGTCAGCTTACTGCGGGCATCGCCCATGAGATCAACAACCCCATCAATTTTGTAACCTCCAACATCCGGCCCCTGGAAGCAGATGTAACGGATCTGCAGCAGGTGATCCATAAGTACGAAACGCTGGACCTGGCAAAGGACCTGCCGCCACAGCTGGCCGATATAGAAAAGTATAAAAAGGAGATCGACCTGGAGTATGTGTATGAAGAGATCGCGATCCTTCTTTCCGGCATCAGGGAAGGGGCAAACCGTACTTCCGAAATTGTAAAGGGGCTGAAGAGCTTTGCAAGGGTTGACGAAGCCAACTGGAAGCGGGTCGATATCAACGAGGGCATTGATTCAACCCTGCTGCTGGTCAAAAATACATTTCCGCAAAATTTTCAGCTGATCAAGGAGCTGGGGACCCTGCCCAGGATCGAATGTGAACCGGGAAAGATCAACCAGGTGATCATGAATATTGTTACCAACGCGGTTCAGGCCATACAGGAACGCATCCTCGAGGACGGGCAGCAGGGGTTGTTAACCATAAAGACCTGGGAGCAGGATGATACCGTAAAAGTGAGCATTGGGGATAACGGAAAGGGGATGCCGGAGGAGGTCCGGAACAAGATCTTTGACCCATTCTTTACGACCAAGGATGTAGGAGAGGGAACGGGGTTGGGCTTATCCATTGTTCAGGGCATTATCGAAAAACACAATGGCTCTATTCAGGTATTCACAGAAACCGGAAGAGGCACTACCTTTGTAATCAGTTTACCCGTTCGCTAAAATACAGCATTGATGCCCGAAATTAACGTACTTTATGTAGATGATGAGCAGCAGAACCTCAACTCCTTTAAAGCCGGTTTTCGTACCCGGTACCGGATCTTTACGGCCATTTCCGTAGCGGCCGCACTGGAGATACTGGATCGGGAGGAGATTCATGTGCTGATATCTGATCAGCGGATGCCTGAGATAACGGGGGTCGAATTTTTTAAAATGACAAAAGAGCGGTATCCCCATATCCCAAGGGTACTGCTTACCGGATATACCGATGTTGAAGTACTGGCAGAAGCGGTAAACAAAGGCGATATCTACCGGTATATTACCAAGCCCTGGGATGAGCTGGAACTGCACAACAGCGTGCTCAATGCTTATGACCACTACAAAGCAAACCGGGATCTCAGCGAGAAGATCATTGAGCTGCAAAAGGCTAACGACGGACTAAACCGGTTTGTTTACAGTCTTTCGCACGAACTGCGGGCGCCCATCGCTTCCGCAATGGGTATCCTGGACCTGGTAAAAATGGAAGGCCGGACCGAAGAATCCGGTGGATACTGGAAACTGATGGATGCCTGTGTTCAGAAGCTGGATTACTATATTTCCCAGACCGTTCAGTTTTACAAAACGGCCCGCTTTAAAGCAGCGCAGGAGCAGATCCATTTTGAAGCCCTGGTGCGTTCCCTCATTGACCTTTACCGGACCTCCAACGGCACCAAAAATATCAATTTTAAGGTAGAGGTAGATGAAGCCGGGGAGTTTTACGGTGATAAATTCCGGATCGAAATAGTGATCGCCAACCTGCTCTCGAACGCGATCAAATGCCAGCGCCCGGAAGAGCCGGATAAAAAAGTGGAGATCCGGATCACCGCAGGCAGTGAGGACGCCCGTATTATTGTAGCAGACAATGGCGTTGGCATGGAAGCGGCAGAGCAGGCAAGGATCTTTGATCCCTTCTTTAAAGGAGCACAGCCCGGCGGTTTGGGGCTGGGGCTATACATCCTGCAGGAGGCCCTGGAAAAGCTGAATGGCACGGTAACGGTGCACTCCATCAGGGGAGAGGGATCCCGGTTTGAAGTCCATGTTCCCAATAACCCGGAAAATAACGGGTAAATGATCCTGATTTTTGAGCGGGGGATGCTTAATTTTGGAGGTGCATATAAGCATTATTTTTAAACAGCATTTTTGTTTTAAATGAATTTTATGAAGCAGCACTCCATCGTACTTTTTATCCTTTTAATCCTGATCTCCTGTAATATGCCCGGCAAAGCACCCGACAAAACAGACACTGCAAACGGCGGAAACCCGCTGTTGGAAGAGAGTACACTTCCATACCAGACCATTCCTTTTGATAAAATAAAAGAGAGCGATTTTGAGCCCGCTTTTGAAATGGGGATGCGGCAGGAGATGGAGGAGGTGGACAGCATTGTTAATAACCCCGCGGCCCCGACCTTTGAGAATACCCTGGTGGCCCTGGAGCGGTCCGGGCGGCTGCTGGATCGGACCAATGCGGCTTTTAATGCGCTCACCAGCGCTAATACCAACGATCATCTCCAGCAGATCCAGGAAGCCATGGCTCCCCGGCTTTCCGCGCACTCGGACTCTGTTTTTATGAATGCCCGGTTATACGAAAAGGTAGCTGCTATCTACAAACAGCTGAACAAGCTGCCGCTTGACCCGGAATCCAAACGGCTGGTGGAATACTATCATCAAAAGTTTGTAATGAACGGGGCTGCTCTTCCTGATTCCGGTAAAACACAGCTGAAGAAGCTGAATGAGGAAGAAGCTACCTTAAGCACAAAGTTCAGCAACCAGTTACTGGCAGCAGCAAAAGCGGGTGCCTTGGTGGTGGATAGCCGGGAAGAGCTGGCCGGGTTGCCGGATGCGGAGATCCAGGCCGCCGGTGAGGCCGCAAAGCGTAATAACCAGGAAGGCAAATACCAGATAGCATTGATCAATACTACCCAGCAACCCGCGCTTCAATCCCTCAGCAACCGGGCAACCCGGCAACGGCTGTTTGAAGCGTCCTGGACAAGGGCCGAAAAAGGGGATTCCAATGACACCCGTAAAAATATCCTGCGAATAGCAGCCATAAGGAAGGAAAAAGCCCGGATACTGGGCTTCCCCGACTATGCTGCGTGGAAATTGCAGGACCAGATGGCCAAGACACCCGAGGCCGTGAACGCATTTTTAAGCAGGCTGATCCCGGTGGCGCTGGCGAAGGCTGCTGCTGAGGCGGAAGATATCAAGGCCGTAAAGACGGGGGAAAAAGATACGGCTGCACTGGCTCCGTATGATTGGGATTTTTACTCCGAAAAAGTACGGAAAGCAAAATATGACCTGGACGAGTCAGCGGTAAAACCCTATTTTGTGCTGGACAGCGTTTTGAAGAACGGCGTATTCTATGCCGCTACACAGTTGTACGGCATTACTTTTAAAGAAAGGAAAGACCTGCCGGTATACCAGGAGGATGTAAAAGTGTACGAGGTGTTTGACAAGGATGGTACCCCCATGGCCCTGTTTTACTGCGATTACTTCAAACGCGATAATAAGAATGGCGGGGCCTGGATGGATAATTTTGTAACCCAGTCCAGGCTCTTTCATACAAAGCCGGTGATCGTGAACGTATGCAACTTTGCCAAACCGGTTCAGGGACAGCCGGCTTTATTGAGTTTTGATGATGTTACAACCATGTTCCATGAGTTTGGTCACGCCCTGCACGGCCTGTTTGCAAGTCAAACATATCCCTCCCTTTCCGGAACAAGCGTATCCCGGGATTTCGTGGAAATGCCTTCGCAATTCAACGAACACTGGGCACTGGATTCAACGGTGTTAAAGAACTACGCCCGGAACTATAAGACCGGCGAAACGATTCCGCAGGCCCTGGTCGATAAGATCAGGAGCGCTGCAACCTTTAACCAGGGGTATGCCATGACCGAGCTGCTGGCCGCTGCAAAGCTGGATATGCAATGGCACCTGCTTTCTTCCGGGGATAGCGCGGTTACTGATGTGGACCGCTTTGAGCAGGAAGCCCTCCGGAAAAACGGGATCTATGTTTCGTATGTTCCGCCACGTTACCGCTCCTCTTACTTTTTGCATATCTGGGCCAACGGCTATTCTGCGGGCTACTACGCCTACAGCTGGGCCGAGATGCTGGATCATGATGCCTATGCCTGGTTTAAAGAGAACGGCGGCTTAAAAAGAGAGAACGGGCAACGGTTCCGTGATATGGTGCTTTCCAAAGGGAATTCTGAAGACCTGGCTGCGATGTATAAGGCATTCCGGGGCAAAGATCCCAGTATTACTCCCTTGCTGGAAAACAGGGGGTTGGTTCCGGGGAAATAGCCGCAGAGATCCCGGCGGGTCTTTCGGCGAACATTTTGCTTCCCATTATGCGCGTGTGTAATGCCGGCGTCGCTTACAGCGTTTCCTTTATAAAGTGCATGTTGAATGGGCATAAAGTAAAAAGAGGCGTTATCAGGATCACTTTTGATAACGCCTCTTTTACAGGTGGTAAAAGCGCTTGTTTCGGGACTGTATTAACTCTTTAAGACCACTTTGAACACGCGTACATTAACCGCTTCATTTTTTAGCCCCGGCAAAGGCAGGACCAATGCTTCTGCTTTTTGGTTCCATTTTATTTTTTTACCCGAGCCCAGTAATGAAACTGCGCTTATTTTTTGCCCCGATATCTTTCCCAGGGCTTTTACAGCCATTTTTTTCCCGGTAATGCTATTGGCAAAGATATAGACGATATCTTTTTTTGCGGTAAACCGTATTTCGGGAAATATGCGTTTCGATGTGGCGTCGTTCAGCACATCCTGCATGGAACTGCCGGCGGCTGTAGGCCCGGTGAAAGTAATGGTATCCGGGATTTCGCCTGCTGTTTTCCACGGCTTCGTCCCATAAATAGCTTCGCCGTTTATCCGCATCCATTTTCCTAATACGGATAACCTTTTGATCGCATGGTCCGGAAAGCTGCCATCGCCTTTGGGGCCTACATTCAGCAAATAATTGCCTCCCTTGCTCACGATCTCTGTTAGCTGGCGCACGAGCAGCTCGGGGCTTTTCCATACAGAATCATACCTGTTATAGCCCCACATACCGCTCATGGTAATACAGGACTCCCAGGGCCGGGTACGGATGGTATTACCGATCTCCTGCTCCATTACTGCATAATCGCCAAAGCCGCCCCCGATCCTGTTGTTTACGATACAATGTGGCTGAATGGACAGTACCAGCTTTTTTAGTTCTTCACTTTGCCTGGGAGTAACCAGCTCATACGTATCAAACCAGACGATCCCTATGTCGCCATACTGTGTCAGTAATTCCCGCAGCTGTGGCTTTACCTTCCGTTCAATATAGCGGCTTAATACTTTGGCCGCTTCATCAGGATAATCCCAGGTATTGCTCCTGCCGCCTTTTACCGGCCAGTTGGTGGGTACATCAGGATCCTGCCAGTCCCTGCCAAGCGAATAGTATACGCAAAACTTCAGATCGTACTTCCGGCAGGCCGCGGCAATATCTTTGAGCGGATCTCTGGCAAAAGGGGTTTGCTTTACAATATTATAATCGCTTGAAGGGGAGTTGTACATGGCAAAACCATCATGGTGTTTGGCCGTAATGACCACGTACTTCATACCCGCATCCCTGGCCATGCGCACCCAGGCGTCTGCATCAAATTTTTGCGGGTCAAAGCGGCTGCCCAGTACGGAGCCGTATTCTCTCCAGGGGATTTTTTCGTACAGCATAAAATGCTCATTGCCCCGGTACGGCTTCCCCTTCCAGTCGCCTCCGGCTTCGGAATAGAGTCCCCAGTGTAAAAATATACCAAACCGGGCGTCCGTCCACCATTGCATCCGCTTTTCCCGGGCTTCGGGCGTTTCCGGTGTTGTTGTTTGGGCTGCCGCTTTTACAAATAAAAAAAGGATAACGGCAAACACGGCAAGGTTTCTATACTTCATCTGCAAGGGTTCTTTATAAACGATTTCAATGGATCAATATTGCCCCGGGCTTCATTATTGCAGGGCAATCGAAAGGCTTCCGTTTGCGGCCTGTACAATTTTTAATGAGTCCTTACCGCGTACGGGGGTATACATTTCATCAGTATACCTGTTGGGTTTATAAAAAGAAAGATAATATACCCATGTATTGATTTTGAAACCGGGCAGGAGCATTTTTGCATTCCTGTTGTCAATCTCAGTGATGCGGGCATTGCCCGACAGGTCGGTCCAGTAGATCTCGGTCTTTACATTTACCGTATCAACAATTCCTTTAAAGGCCAGGTAAACCGAGTCCATCGGTATCTTATTGGAAACCTTGGCAGCAGCTGCAACGCCCGTTACGGGCCTGTTATTGAGCCCTGCCAGGTATACATCGCCGATACTGCGCACGTTGCTTAAATAAATGGCTTTGGAATAAGTACCGTTGCTGTAAACGGACTGGATGGTGAAATTATTTACCATATAATCCGGGATATTGGGAATGGTCAGTTTTATAAATGACCCGGGGTCATTGGATGTTGCCGGAAACCGTAAGGAATCGGCTTTATTGTTCCAGTAAACCACGTATTCCGTAACCCGGGGATCGGGGCTGGGGTTAAACCTGAAGGTGACCTGGTGATATTGCGGCTGAATGACCACGTTCTGGGGCGCCCCCGGGTAATTGATCTCATCATTACCCAGGTATTTCCTGTATTCCGTAGGTTTATTACAGGCATAGATAACAGCCATGATCATTACTGTGCCCAGCAATATATATTTACCTCTCATTTTATTTTCTTTTAATAGTATTGTTAAGAATGTATGCTCCTGCTTTTATTTTACAACCTGCCCGAAGAATATCAGCTCGTTAAAAAGACATTCTCCCATTGTTCCGTCAAAATTTTGTTCGCAGGAGAAGCGGATATACCGGACATCAGGAATATCAAGGTCAAAATCGAATGGGAAGCCTGCATTGAGGAATGCTACGTCTGCTGCCGTAACTCCTGTGGCCTGTCCTGAAGGCTTGGGAGGGTGAAGGAACCGCCCCAGGCACACCCAGTTACCTGTAACGGTACCTTTTTCAGCACCCAATGGCAACGGCACATCCTGTGGTACTACATCGCTGCAGCCCCAGATCGTCCATTCCATCGGGTTTTGGTTGGTCCAGGCAAATTGATTTGAAGCTCCGTTCCTGGTATATAACAGGTACCGGCTTAGGGTTCTCTTACCTCCCAGGTCAATGGTGCAGGAAACGGGGAATGCAGGAGCGCCCGTACCACGCCAGCAGTTGGCCGCATCATTATTATTGGCAAACGTATTGTTTACCAGGTTAACTACCGGCCAGGCGGGATTGGCATCTGTAGTTAAAGCATAGGACTGCATGGTAGGATATTTCGGTAATTGTATCTCAAATATGGGTTTTATCCATTGATAAATGGTGTCCGAGTGGTTGCCGAACTGATCCATCGTTACAAAACCCCAGTAATAGTTAAGGGAATCGTATCCGCGCACCGTGGTCGAAAGCAACGAGTCTTTGCCAAAATGTTGGGTAACGGGCTTCATTACCTGGTAGGCGGAATCATATTTTAAAATAGCAATACCCACGTTAGACCGGTTCTGGTTATTCAGCACCACGTTAACCCCGCCAAAAGTGCTCCGGATCATCATGTCCTCTTTTACCAGCAAATAAGGAGGCCTGGTGGGGCTTACGGTGGCGCTTACAGGCTCAGAACGTACATTGGCCCTGCTTACGGTAACCAGTTCTACCTTATAATCGGCATCCTTGGAAAAACCATCCACCACTATTTTGTTGGAGTAATAACTGGAAACGGATTGCCGCTTAACACCGGGCCGTATTTCGTAGGTAGCTTCTACATACAAAATATTATTGGAGTGGGGGAGGGTATAGGTAAGGGTAGCGGTGCCGGCATCATTTTGCACCTGTACATCCGATACGGGGCCGGGAGGGGTTTTGTCCGCAGCTACGATCTCGTTATAGCTAACGGGCTTGGTGCAGGCTACCGGCAAAAAAGCCACCGTTAACATAATCCATATTATATTGAATATCTTTTTCATTCTTTTGTAATTTTTAAACCAGATTTTTTTCGGACAGTGTGATTACCAGTATAGATTTTGCACAATGAGCGGGTTGTTTAAAATAACCGTTTCGTCAAATGGCCAGAAATAGTTCTTCTCCGTTATATTGGGTGAGAAGAGATTGGTTAGTCTGTAAAAATCGGATGCAGTGGTCGTGCCCCGGTAATTCCAGCCCTGGTATGGGAGCGCATTCACGGAAAGGTATTCTTTCCACCGTTTCAGGTCCCATCCAATCTCTCCCTCAAAGCAGAGCTCAATTCTTCGCTCCTGGTGTATAATACTTCTCAGCCCGTCTTTTGAAAAAGGTTTTGCCGCGTTGGAGGAGTAGGTGGCCCATGACTGCACAACGCCCTGCAGGCCGGCTCTGAACCGCACCGAATCAATATAGCGGTATGCTTCGGCATTGGGGCCCTGGGCCTCATTCAATGCTTCCGCATACAATAACTGCAGGTCTGCCAAACGGATAACGGGAGGATAATAGGCTACTTCTGTGAGTGAGTTTCCGTTAAAAGTGGTTTTATAATTGACCAGTTTTTTGGGCCAGTAACCGGTGTAGCTGGACACCAGGCCCGGGTATCCCTTTGCATAATTGAGGCCACTGGCATTGGCAGCGTTCTCTACGCCCATTCCATACCAGATACCGCGGTCAAAAGCCAGGTCGGCATAGAACCGGGGTTCCCTGTTAAAATGAAGCCTGGCAGTGGGGCCACTGGCGCTGATATAGTATTTATGATCTGCACCGGCAGTTGCGGTAGTGTACCGGCCTGCATAATCGTAGGTCTCGTCTTCATCAATAGGAACACCGTTATTGGTATAAAACAGCTCAGCCATATTTAAGGGAACAGCCACTACCGCATCCCCATCAACACTCCGGGTGGCGCTTGTTGAAGCCAGGGAAGCAAAATAGCGCTGATGCCTGTTGATAACGTTCCCCGGCCAGATCACTTCCGGGATGATGGCATTAACGGACCGGTCGAAATTAACGGGCCCCTGGATGGAAAGCAATCGCATGATCGAATCAGGGATATAATTCGTATTGTTGGTAGGCTTTACATATTTATACAGTGTGGCTCCCTGGTCTTCGCAGATATCGAGCGCCTTGCGGCAGGCTTCGGCCGCAGCGCTCCATTTGGATGCGTCGTACTCCTGGGGGAAAAGCCGGGTGCCATCTTTATTGGCCAGCGTTTTAAAATCGTTATCCCCGTTAAATAAAGGACTTGCCTGCAATACGGCTGCCTTTGCTTTAAGCGTGGCGGCCATTACCTGGGTAAACCGGCCGTATTCGGTCGAAACATCGTAAACAGCGGGTGGCAAACCGGGAAGTGCTTCATCTATTAACGAGTAGATATACGCGAATACCGAGTCGCTTGGTGCCCTGGGCACACGTGCTTCTTCTGTTGGCGTGTATATAGGCTGATTTACTTTTACTAAAGGAACGGGTCCGTATTTTCTTACCAGCCAGTAATAATAAAAGGCCTTAAGGGTTTTGACCTCGGAGATCCACCGGGTTTTTTCATCCAGCCCTAGGTCCGGCGCAATATTTACGTTTTCCAGGAACGTATTGCATCTTCTTATGGCCACGTAAATACCAGAAAAATCGTTTTGGATATTGGTATTGGCAGCTGTGCCATAGGGCGATAAGTTGCCGTACAGCACCCAGAAGCCATTTACGTTGTATTCACTTCCGAAGTTGATCCCGGTAAGATTGTTCCGCATGATCAGTTCTCCTGAGCTCGTCCATCCCGGGTTATTTTCCGGCGCCTGCAGGTTCTGCATGCGCTGGTAACAGGAGAATAAATAGTTTTCCGTTTCATTTCTGTTCCTGAATGCATATTCGATCGTAGCCACGTTGTCTGGTATAATATCCAGGTACTTTTTGCAGGAGGCTGCTATAGAGATCACCAGGCAGGCGATAATATATTTTTTCATACACTGACTATAAATTAGTTTATACTTATTTGTGCACCAATATTTAATACTTTCTGAATGGGGTAGGCAAAGCCGTTACCTCCCTGTTCCACATCCCACAGCTTAAACCCGCTGATCGTGAATAAATTCATGCCGCTGGCATACAGCCTGCAACTTTTGATCCGGAGCCTTTGTAACAGGTTACCCGGTAAGGAGTATCCGGCTTCTACACTTTTTAATCTTAAGAATGAACCATTACGCATCCACCAGGTACTGGTTTGCAGGTTGTTGGTGATTTGATTGGAGGAGGTTCCAAAGCGGGGATATAAGGCATACAGGTTCCTGTCCGACTCTGACCAGTGATCATCGGCAAAAGCTTCTAACAGGAGCGTGGTGCTGGCCGGCGCTCCTCCTCCCATAAACGGGCTAACGGCGCCGGGGTTTATAAAGAGACTTGTCTTGGCATTCCCCTGGAAAAAGAAGGCGATATCAAACTGTTTGATCCTGCTGCTTAAGCCAAAACCGTAAGTGACCTGGGGTGTTGTGGGATCGCCGATCGGCACCATATCGGCTGTTGTTATTTGCCCATCGCCGTTCACATCACGATACTTGATGTCGCCGCCCATGGTTCCTGCAAACTGGGAGGGGGAATTGGCTACCTCCTGGTCATCCACAAACAATCGCTCAGCAATATAGCCGTACCGCTGGTTAATGAGGGCCCCCGTTTTGCGACGCCAGGGCTCTCCCGGATAATCGGGCTCTTCGTTAAATATATATTTTGACTGTGTTGCTGTAAGGTTGGCCCTGCCGGCGATCATAATATCCTTGGCTACCATGGTACTGTAATCCAGGGAAAGATCCAGCCCCCTGGATTCGGCCTTCCCGAGATTGGCTCCGATACCTGTTTCCAAACCCATGGATGCGATCGGAAGTCTTGTCTGGTAAATATTATCGCGTTTTTGTTTGTAAACCTCGATAACGGTTTTCAGATCCTTCAGGATCGTTAATTCCGCGCCCAGGCTTAGCTGGTTGGACCGCTCCCAGCTCACAAGCGGGTTGGGATAGTTGGATATGGCAACCCCGGGCCGGGTATAACCATTGGTAACGCCAAAGGAGGCTCCGTTGCCACCCGTCAGGTCAACATTGGAAAGATAGAAGAACCGGTTGCCCGAAATATTATCGTTACCGGCAAAGCCATAAGAGCCGCGTAGCTTAAAGGAGTTGATCACATCAGCCAGGAAAGATTCCTGCCAGAACTTTTCACGGGAAAGTACCCAGGCAGCACCAACCGTTGGAAAAAAGCCAAATCGTTTTTCTTCCGAAAAGCGCTCCGAACCATTGTATCCAAAGCTGAAATCGGTGATATATCTTTTTGCATACGTATAAGTGACACTACCGGAGTAGTTCAGGTTCCTGTAGGGGAGCGTACCCTGTAAAGACCCGTCGAAAGCTCCGTTGGCAGAAGTGCTCAAAACCCTTTCCTGGCGGGCACCGATTACTTTTGCGCTGATATTATGATCAATGGCAAAGGTCTTGTCGTAACTCAGCACCCCCTGCATATACACCTGTGAGGTGACGATATTGGGAGACCTGCTGAAATCCAGGTATTCCGTTGGCTTGCTGCCATCCGTAACATTGTTCAGCCACAATAAGCTGTACTGGTCTTTAACCGCATCGTAGTTTTGCACGGCATAGTAAAAGGGATTATAGGTCCTGTTGATACTGTAGTTAGAAAACCGGGTTGTGGATATCATTCCCGAAAATTTTAGCCCCGGCAACAGCATCCTCAGATCCTGCGCAATATTAAGCTGCGCGTTAATGGTAGAACGGTAAAACTGGGAGTATCCCCTCATCAGGTTCGCATAAGGGTTAACGGAAAGCCCCCCGTTGGTATTGCCAAACAGGATATGCTTTGTGTATATGTTAGCCTGATCCGGTAAAAAATAAGCAGGAAATGCAATGGGGTCCGTATGCATCACCACATTCCACAGATCGGAAGCTCCGCTTGGATCGCTGGTTATAGGACCGTTGTACTGGTCAAAGATACCGCCCAGCAATACGGACAAAACCGTTGATTTGGTGAGGTTCATATCAATGTTTGACCGCAGCTGGTAACTCTTTAGCTTCACATTGTTGTTAAAGTTGTTTACAGGGTCCACTTTAAGGATCCCGTTATCTACATTGTACGAACCCGATACAAAATATTTTGCGAGGTTACTGCCGCCCCGGATATTGATATTGGCCCGCTGGTTATTGGTATACTTTTTAAACAGGAGGTCTGCCCAGTCGTTTACCGGGTAAACATAAGGGTTATACCCGGGCGCTTTATCAATGGTTTGCTGGGTAAAATAGATCTTGTCTGCGGTATACCGTTCCCCGGCATAGGGATCGCGGGTTACAGAAGCCTCATTATACATCTTCATAAAAGTAATGGGGTCTGCAAGCTGAAGGTTTTTGGTAGGCTGCGACATGGAGTTATCAAACTGGCCGCTTACTACAGGGGTTCCGATCTTTCCTCTTTTGGTCATTACCAGGACCACGCCATTGGCGCCGCGGGATCCATACAGGGCGGTAGCCCCTGCATCTTTCAATATAGAAAAGGATTCGATATCATTCACCTGCAGGCGCGCCAGGTCATTGGTGCTGGACTCCAGGTTATCGATAATGATCAGCGGGCTGCTGGAATAGCCAAAGGTAGTTACGCCGCGTATGAAAAATTGCGCATTGTCGTATCCTGGCTGTCCGCCCGGCTGGTAGGCGATGATGCCGGCAACTTGCCCGGCGAGGGAAGTGGTTAGATTGCTGGAAGGGATGCGCAGGTTGTCGGGGTTAACGGTAGTAACCGACCCGGTAACAGCCTCACGCATCTTCTTTTCACCGTATGCAGTGATCACGATCTCTTCTGCCCTGGTATCAGCCAGGCTTAAAACAGCGTCAATAACGCCTGATTTGCTGACCGGGATGGTTACGGTGTTATACCCCGTATAAGATATTTCAAGTGTACCTCCTTCGTCAGGAACAGCCAGGGAATAGTTACCATTGGCATCGGTTTTGGTGGCGATATTCGTTCCTCTCAGCGCTACAGTAGCCCCGGCAAGCGGGCTCCCTGCCGAATCCTTTACGGTACCCACTACATCAATGCGTGGCGGCGGGGCCGGTTCTTTGCTCACGGGTTTTACCGCGGGCGCAACATCCGGAATTTTATCGCTTTTTGAAACTACAATGGTTTTGCCAACAATTTTATAATCGAGGCCTTTCCCGTTCAGGCAGGCTGCCAATGCCTCTTTTAAAGAAACATTCTTTACGTTCACGGTTACGGCACCCACTTGTTGTGTCAGCTCGTAGTTATACAAAACATCATAGCCGCTTTGCCGCTGGATCTGCTTCAGTACATTGGACAGGGACACGTTTTTTTCCGAAAGGGTTATTTGTGAAAAACCCGTAGCGCTCGCAGCCAGGCACGTAAACAGCAGTAGGATCGTTGTTAATTTCATAACACGCAACAGTTGTTTAATTGAGATTTTTTGAGTTGATTCCTTTTCCGGCAACAGGCGTTTTGCTTCATTCGCAAAAGAACTGCAGGAGCAGCTGCACATCTGGCCGTACGATTTTAATACCATACCTTTGTTCTGATTTGAGCGTTAAAAAATAAAAAAATAGCAATCAGTCATTATTGATTGTTGTTTACCGCCCATGCCTCCAAGCCGGGACGGGTAAAAAGTTAACCTCTTAACGACCGGGGCGTTGCCGCGCCACCGGTCATTTATTTTTAGTCAATTGAAAGTGATGATCAGGGCATAATCGTTACTGTTTTTCCTTCTATCCTGAATTTTGCGCCACCGGTGGCCTCTAAAAGCTTCAGCACCCCGGACACATTTACCTGCCTTGATATAGAGCCGCCGAAATGTGCAGTGATCTTTCCGGCATAATGCACATCTATATCATACCATCTTGCCAGCTGCCGCATAAGGGTTTCGATATCGGTTTTTTCCCCAAAGTCAAACCGGTCATTTTTCCAGGCCATCACTTCCTCCAGGTTTGAATTATTGGAAATAACCAGGTTATCGGTGATCCGGGCCTGCTGGCCGGGCCGTAACCGCGCGGCCGGTTTTACCGGCGATGAGGAAGGAAGGTTCAGAAGCACACTTCCTTCCAGAAGCGTGGTCCGGATCGCGTTTTCATCATCGTAGGCGTTCACATTAAAGTGGGTGCCCAATACCGTTATTTCGCCGCCCTGCACCCCGCTGAAGGACGGGAGCACTACTTTAAAAGGCTTCTCCGGATCATGCGCTACCTCAAAATAGGCCTCCCCGGTAATCGAAACTTTTCTTTCATTGCCTACAAAGGCCGCCGGATAGCGGATGGAAGATCCTGAGTTGAGCCATATATGTGTGCCATCGCTCAGGATCATATCGATCACTTTGCTGCCGCGGGGGTTGGTCAGTGTGTTATAGAGCACTTCGGAAGCGGCGCCTTTATAAATGATCCTGCCATCGGCGAGCTTGAGCACATGCACACCGCCCTGGTTAACAAGGGCTCCTTTGGTCAAACTATCCAGGTAAACCTGTTGCCCGTTTGAAAGGGTAAGGGTTGCCCGGTTTGTTTGGGGCGCTTTTACATCATGAAGCAGGGCGACCGGCTGCGGACCTGTGTCTTTTTTAAAAAAGGCAAAATAAAAACCGGTTGACAATATCGCCAGGATAGCAACGGCTGCAGCCACCCCCCGCCAGTGCATCAACAGGCGCCTGCCCCGGGGAGCTGCCGGCGCGGCCCCGCCCGGGGAAATGACCGTATCAAATATCCTGTCCCAGTTTACCTGGTCAAATGTCTGGTCGAGAGTATGCCCGTTCCAGAGTTTTTGCACATAGTCCTTCAATACGACATCCTCCTGCGAGTGCTGCAACCACTCCAAAAGTTCCTCTTCTTCCTGTGAAGTAGCTTTTTGAGCCGTATAGGCATCCAGTAAATAAATGATCCGCTCTTTGGATAATGGCATACAATTCAAATTGAAAAGCAGTTTGTGAACCGTCTTTAACAAGGATCTATAAAAGATCCCTGGAAAACGATCTTGTACTACCCGGTTCTTAAATTTTTTTTATTATTTTCCTATATTGTTGAAAATCATCAACATATAAACAAGGGCAGCCTTGTCTAAATAAGTCCGGATAAACCGGGTGGCATCTGCAAGGTGGTTGCGCACGGTATTAGGGGATATATGCAGCTGTTCGGCTATCTGTTCCCGGGAAAAACCGTCCTGCCGGGATAGCCGGAATACCTTTTGCTGTTGCTGCGGCAATTTGGTTACGGCTTCATTAATAAGCCTTTCGCTCTCACGCAGCAACAGTGTTTCCTCGGTGATATTATGAAAACGGGGCGATTCGGCGATCAGTTTCAGCAGTTTACGGTCCAATGCCAGCTTTTTATAATATTTGTACACCTGGCGGTAAAGGGTGGTAAAGAAATAGGCATCCAGATGCTCAATCGTTGCCAGCTCTGCTCTTTTCTGCCATATTTTGATAAAGATATCCTGGACCATTTCTTCTGCAATAACATCAGAAGCAGTCATTTTTAATGCAACGGCATAAAACCGGTCTTTATATTCTTCAAATAACACACGGAAGGACCTTTCATCGCCGGCTGCAACCAGCCTCAGCAATTCATGTGATATCATATGATCGATTTGAATAACCCATGGAATTTAGTAAACGGGCGAAAGATAAATAAAAAGTTAAAATAAGCACAAAGTTCTGGACCGTGTAGGGGGAAATTTTACCCGCTGATAAATTTACTGGGGCAATGCATAGCACTTCTCGCTGACCACTAAAGAATTGAAGGCTGCTGAAAATTGTTGAAGGTTATTGCTGGGCCGGCTGAGGCACCCCTTTGAAATCCCCGGTCTCCCCGGGGCTTTGCAGCTCATAGCCAAAGCTGGTTGCGGACAGCGGCCGATCGCCGGCCGTTCAGCGGCAATAGCTCGGAAATCTGCTACCTTTGATCGCATCAAACTTTTCTTATGCCTGTAAAAGCTGATTTGTTTCAAAGCCCGGATTATTTTGAAGTGGATGCACTTTTTACCGAAGAGCATCGGATGATCCGCGATGCGGTGCGCGCGTATGTAAAAAAAGAGATCACACCTGTTATTGAAAAGTATGCCCAGCAGGGGGCTTTCCCGGAGCATATTGTAAAGCAGTTGGGAGCGTTGGGGTGTTTTGGCCCGACCATACCCGTGCAATATGGCGGTGGAGGATTGGATTATATCAGCTACGGGTTGATGATGCAGGAGCTGGAAAGGGGCGACAGTGGTGTACGCTCTACCGCATCGGTGCAGGGATCGCTGGTGATGTTTCCCATTTTTGCCTATGGAAGCGAGGAGCAGAAACAACGCTTCCTGCCTCCCCTGGCCAGTGGGGAGTGGCTGGGCTGTTTCGGGCTTACGGAACCGGACCATGGCAGCGACCCTTCCAGTATGACAACCCGTTTTGAGGAAGAGGGCGACCATATTATTTTAAATGGCGCTAAAATGTGGATCAGCAATGCACCCTTTGCACAGGTAGCCGTGGTTTGGGCAAAGGACCCGGCCGGCATAGTATATGGAATCATTGTTGAAAGAGGTATGGAAGGCTTTTCCACCCCGGCAACGCATAATAAATGGAGCCTGAGAGCGTCTGCTACCGGCGAATTGGTTTTTGATAATGTGCGGATCCCTAAAACAAATATCCTGCCCGGGGTACAGGGAATGAAGGGACCGCTGAGCTGTCTTAATAAAGCCCGTTTCGGGATTGCCTGGGGTGTTATCGGCGCTGCTATGGATTGTTACGATACGGCATTGCGCTATGCAAAGGAGCGGAGTCAGTTCGGAAAGCCAATAGCTGCTTTCCAGCTCCAGCAAAAAAAACTGGCCGAGATGATCACCGAGATCACAAAGGCCCAGCTGCTCAACTGGCGGTTGGGCGTGTTAATGAATGAAGGTAAAGCCTCCGCCCAGCAGGTGAGTATGGCCAAGAGGAATTCCTGTGCCGTTGCCACACAGATCTGCAGGGATGCCCGGCAGATCCTTGGCGGGATGGGTATTACCGGGGAATACCCCGTAATGCGGCATATGATGAACCTGGAGAGTGTGATTACCTACGAGGGAACCCACGACATTCATTTACTCATTACCGGCATGGACATTACCGGGATCAATGCGTTTAAATAAGCCGTCAGTCTTCAGCTATCAGTTGTTAGCGGTCGGTGTCATGTTTTCAGTTTGGATTTGAACCCCAACAAATTCAGGAAACACCAGGTATAAGAATGGAATCCAACCAAAAGCTTCAAATAACAAACGAGGAACAAACACAGGAGTCACCAGGAGTCAGTTATCAGCGTCATCTTAAACAATATTCAAATACATTCAAGAATGTTCAACCACATTAAACGGATTTAGCGTTGAACCTTAAACTTTAAGCAAACATAGGAGCTCGTAACATCAGGTCCTGGAATAGGGCGCTTTATTATAGTGGTATTTATTCCGGGTTTTAGGGCACCAACAACATCTCACTAACAACATTACAAAAAACGTCTCACTAACAACATCTCACCAACAACGTCTCACAAAAAACATCTCCCCCAAAACATTTCACAATCCCCCCCGAATACCGGATATTTGCCAGGAGCTATATTGAAATTCGGAATTTTAATATTTAGTATTTGACATTTAGAATTTACTGCCGTTATGCGTGTATACCTGATCGGTTTTATGGGTGCCGGAAAAACACATTGGGGAAAGATTCTCAGCAAAAAGCTGGAGCTGCCTTTTTATGACCTGGATGACCTCATTGTAGCATCGGAAGGGAGGCCCATCACCCGGATCTTTGAGGAGGACGGGGAGGAGTATTTCCGGATGAAGGAAAAAGAGATCCTGTATATGATCACGGACAGTCATCCCGGCCTCCTGCTTTCCTGCGGCGGCGGTGCACCCTGCTATTTTAATAATATTGATTATATGAACCAGCACGGGACCACCGTTTGGCTGAATACCCCTTTTGATATCCTGCTGGGGAGGCTGCGGCAGCAAAAAGCCCACCGCCCGTTGTTAAAGGACCTCGATGATGAACAATTGCGGGCCTACATTGTTAAAAAGAACAACGACCGGCGTATCTACTATGACCAGGCGAAACTGAAAGTGGACGACTGCCATATCGGGCCGGAGGAATTTGTAAAAAAGATCATCAATGCATAGATTCTTTCTTTTGTCAGGCGCTGTTTTATCGGGCCTGGGGGTTATATTGGGTGCGTTTGGTGCCCATAAGTTAAAGGAAATAGCACCGGATTCGGTCCCCACTTTTCAAACAGGGGTGCAGTACCAGATGTACCATGCCATTGCATTGATTTTTATCGCCATTCTTCTTGAGAAATATCCCGTAAAATTTATGACCTGGGCGGGGGCCGCTTTCCTGATGGGGATCATCCTTTTTTCAGGTTCGCTTTATGCACTTGCCGCCCTGAAAGCCACGGGCAAGGTAGGTCTTGGCGGTGTAGGCATCCTTACCCCCATAGGCGGATTGTTCTTTATTGCAGGGTGGGTATTTTTTGTGCTTAGTGTGCTTAATAGCAAATAGTTAGAAGTATAGTGGGGGCTGGTGGCTGCCGGTATGATATTGGCTTCCGGTTTGATACCTGGTAAATGGTGTTGAACAGGGCCGGCTTATCGCTGAAGGCCGAAAACTGATGTCTTAATTCTCAATTCCCGAATCTCCATTCTTTCAACAGTAATAGTATCTTTGCTCTTATGGCGACTAAGAGTAAACCGAAGAATAAAAAACCAATAGCGCGGAATAAGAATACGACAGGTACCTGGAAAGTTGAAAAGGAAGAAAAAGTTCAGCTGAAAGAGTTGGCCAAAGACGAACGCACCTGGAAAATTGCCGGAACGACCTTTCTGCTGATCTCCTTTTTTTTGATCATTTCCTTTATTTCCTATTTTTTTACCTGGAGACAGGATTATACACAGATCTCCCGTGGAAGTGAGATCCTCTGGGATCCCGATGTTAAGATCCTGAACCTGCTCGGAAAGCTGGGAGCGCTGACCGCGCATTATTTTATTTACCGGTTATTCGGGGTGGCGGCTATCCTTGTTTGTACCTTCTTTTTTGTAGTGGGCGTAAACCTTTTGTGGAGGCGCAGGGTGTTTTCTGTTTGGCGTAACCTGAAGTATGTTACCCTGGGAATGCTGGTGGTATCTGCCATTCTATCCTATCTCTTACCCAATGAGGAGTTCCGCTGGGGTGGTGGCGTTGGCAATATGATCGCAGGCTGGCTTACCGGTTCCCTGGGCATGATCGGGGCCGGTGCCGTATTGGCGCTGATCGTGATCGCATATTTCATCTGGCAGTTTAACCCCGCCTTTAATTTTCCCAAAAAGCTGAAGCGGCCGCTGGCAGGAGATACCGGTTCGGCAGATGAAGAAGCCCCGGCAATTGCGGAGGATGCGGTAGCGGAAAAGAAGCGTGTTGAGGTTCCCGAAATGAATGGAGCCAAACTGGTGATCGATACCGGCGCTGAAAAAAATAAATACGATATTAAGCTCATCAACAAAGAACCTGTAGTGCAGGCAAAAGAGGAAGAGGCCGGGTATGAGCGGATCACTGTGCTGAAGCCGGAGGCCCGGAAGCCCTTACCGGCCGAAACAAAAGAAACCCCGGTAGAAGGGGATGCGCAGGAACTGGAATTGCCGGTAGCCAGCAAACCGGCTAAACCGGTGAAACCTGTATCGGAAGATGATCTCAAACTGGAGATCAATTCCGGCCCCATAGCCCCTGCACCCGCTACGGCAGCTGCAACGGCGCCGGCAGAAAAGGGTAAAGCATATGAACCCACACTGGATCTGAAACATTATAAAAAGCCCTCGCCCGATCTGTTAGAATCACATGGCAGTGAACGGGTGGTACAGGACCCGGCGGAGCTGGAAAATAATAAGAACCAGATCATCAAAACCCTGGCTAACTATGATATCGAGATACAAAAAATAAGCGCTACGGTTGGCCCTACGGTAACCCTTTATGAAATTGTTCCGGCGGCCGGAGTCCGTATCTCCAAGATCAAAAACCTGGAGGATGATATAGCGCTGAGCTTGTCGGCGCTGGGCATCCGGATCATTGCACCCATCCCCGGGCGGGGAACCATCGGTATAGAGGTACCCAATGCCCGTAAGACCATCGTTAGCATGAAAACTTTGCTGGCTTCCGATAAATTCAGCAACAGCCATTTTTCACTGCCGATCGCACTGGGAAAAAGGATCGATAATGAAAACTTTATTGTAGACCTGGCCACTATGCCGCACCTGCTGATGGCAGGGGCTACGGGCCAGGGTAAATCCGTTGGGATCAATGCCATCCTGGTATCATTGCTATACAGTAAACACCCGTCACAATTAAAATTTGTACTGGTCGATCCCAAAAAAGTAGAGTTGAGTGTTTACAGCCAGATCGTAAATCACTTCCTGGCGCGCCTGCCCAATGAAGAAGATGCCATTATCACGGATACAAAAAAAGTGATCAATACCCTCAATGCCCTGTGTATTGAGATGGATAACCGTTACGACCTGTTAAAAGATGCCGGTTGCCGGAATATTAAAGAGTATAATGCCAAATTCACGGCGCGTAAGCTCAACCCGGAAAAGGGCCACCAGTTCCTTCCTTTTATTGTGCTGGTGGTGGATGAGTTTGCGGATCTTATTATGACCGCCGGTAAGGAGGTGGAAATGCCCATCGCCCGGCTGGCGCAGCTGGCCCGAGCCATCGGTATCCACCTGATCATTGCCACCCAGCGCCCGTCTGTAAATATCATTACCGGTATCATTAAAGCCAACTTCCCTGCCCGTATTGCCTTTAAGGTAAGCAGTAAGATCGACAGCCGTACCATCCTGGATGCGGGTGGCGCAGACCAGCTGATCGGGAAGGGAGATATGCTGATTAGTCTGAACGGTGAGATCTCAAGGCTTCAATGCGCGTTTGTTGACACGCCGGAGGTAGACAAGGTGGTTGACTTTATTGCCTACCAGGAAGGGTATCCGCAGCCCTTCCTGCTGCCGGAATATATTGATGAAAAGGACCTGGAAAGCGGCGACTTTGACCTGGATGACCGGGATTCGCTGTTTGAAGATGCGGCCCGCCTTATCGTAGCCAACCAGATCGGGTCTACTTCATTGCTGCAGCGCCGCATGAAGCTTGGATACAACCGGGCCGGCCGTCTGATGGATCAGCTGGAACAGGCGGGTATTGTGGGCCCCAACCAGGGAAGTAAGGCAAGGGAAGTGCTCATCAAAACAGAGATGGAGCTGCAGCAGCACCTGGATATGCTGGGCTAAGATCTGTTAAAAAATGTTAAACGCCGCAACCCGGTATCAATCTTGTCGTCTAAAAGATAAAATATAAAATTCGTAAACAAATTCTAAGAAAATATCGTATGAAGAAATTATGTATAGGCACTGCTTTGCTTTTTATGGGGCTTTTTTCATTTGCACAACAAAGAGATCCAAAGGCAAAAGCCATCCTGGATGCGGCAAGTGAAAAGTTTAAGTCCTATCAGACAGTAACAGCAACCTTTGCTTATGCCAGTCAGAATGCCCAGGGTAAGGTAATGGCAAAGAAAAACGGGACCATCAACATGAAGGGCGATAAGTTCAACATCAGTTTCGGCAATAATAAGATCTTCAGCGATGGTAAAACCGTATGGAACTACGATCCCTCCAGTAAAGAGGTGACCGTGAACAATGCCAATAAATCGGAGAGCACGATCACTCCGCAGAAGTTGTTTACCGATTTTTACAGCAAGGACTTTATGTATGTAATGGGCAATGATTCCAAGGTGGCAGGCAAGCCGGTGCACATTATTATTATGCAGCCGATTGATAAGAACAAGGCCTTTAGCCGCCTATATCTTGCAGTGGATAAAGCCGCCAAGACCATCGCCAGCGCTACTATTGTGGAAAAGAATGGCAACAGAACGGTGTACAGCGTAGGTAGCCTGAAAGCGAACCCGCCACTTGCGGATGCACAATTTTCTTTTGACCAGGCAAAGTATCCCGGTGTTGAAGTGGTAGACCTTCGCTGATCGGGTATGCTGGCGGGTTGGGGCTGCGCAGCCTGCCTGTTGGCGGATGGGTTTGCGGAAGGTTTTAGAAGCCCAACCTAATACATTTAAAGATGAAGTGCCTGGTATTGCTCACCCTTTTTGTAGTACATAGTCGGATCGCCGGTGCCCAGACCGGTGATGATATTGTACGGGCATACAAAATCTCTTTAAGCTACGGGCAACAGGATATCTGTTTAACAGAATACCGCAACTCCCGGTATGCGGGTACATACACGGCTGTATTTTATAAAGGAAAGGCAACTTCCGGCAATGGCCTTAAACGACTTTGGAATCGCTTTGGTCCCGGGGGCAATAAAGAAATATTAAAAACAAAAAATATTCCATCGGATACGGTCAGGCAGGTTATGAACCTACTTGAGAAAGCGGGCATTGCAACGATTAAAGACTGTCAAAGCGATAGTGCCTGCCGCAGTATCGGTTTCTTGGATGAAGATGGCGTAACGTTCCATATAAAAACGGGTACGCCGGAGCGGACCTGTTCTTTTGATGCAATAGCGCCCCTTGGCAGCGGCCCCCGGGAAAAGAATCCCATCAGGCTGCAGGCCCAGGAATTATTAACCATAGCTGATAAATTTATAGACCTGAAGAAGCATCACAAGATGTTGATGGATCAATTGTCAGGTGGCCGTTTTTATTATCATGCGGGGAATGGATATGCTTATTTCGGGCATAGAGGAAACAAAACTACCAATTGAGATGCGCAAATTTGAGCGGCTTCACAAGCGCATCGTTATAAAGAAATTGAGTCTGTTTTTGCTTGTCGCGTTTCCTGTTTGCAGCCGCGTCAGTGCGCTGGCATCCGCTTATCTATAGTGGTGGCAAGAGGGTACGTGGGGCATCCCAAAGACCTGCCTGGTGCCGGCGGACAGGCATCACCGAGGGTTTCGCGGCGTTTTAAAATAAGATGTAACATTGCGGGGTTCGCACAACTTAAGGGTACCGCCCGGTATATATGTTTAAAATACGGCAACAAAAACGGCGTATATGGTTATTAATGATGCACGATCAGCTTGCAGGGGATCCGCACCGTGGAAACCGGCAATGCCTGCTCCTCCTGGTTGTCTATATGCTTTAGCAGTAACTGGGCTGCAGCAGTGCCCATGTCAAAAGAATTTTCGTCGATAGAGGCACTGGGCTTATGATCCAGGTACCGGATCAGCGGGAGGTTGCCGAAACCAACGATATCCACTTTCTGTAATTGCTGCGGGTACCGGTCTTTGATAAAACGCAGGGCATCGAGGCTTACATAGCTTTTGAATGTAAAGAATGCGGTAGGAGGGTCGGGAAGCGCAAACAACGCCTTCATGACCTTGTTGGTTTGCGGTGCCGAAAAATCGATCTCCTTTACCAATGCCGGATCAAAGGGGATCCCTCTCTTTTCGAGTGCGCAACGGTATCCCTGGAGCCGGAGATGGCTGGTGCGCAGGGCCCGGGGGCCCATAAGATGGGCAATGCGGCGATGCTGTTTTTTAACGAGATAGTCAATTGCGAGCTCCGCTCCGTTCTCATTATCTGTAGCTACGGCATCGAATGCCGAATCATTGAGCGACCGCGATAAAAAGACAACCGGTATGCCTGTTTGCTCCAGCCGCTGAAAAAGTTCTGTTTTCTTTGTACTTTTTGAGATCGCAATGATCACCCCGTCTACACGGCTGCTGATAAGGTTCTGGATGATCTGCGCTTCTTTTTCTGCGTCTTCGTGAGACTGGGCTACGATCACCTGGTATTTATTATGGCCGGCTACCGCCTCTACTCCGTTAATGGCCTGTATGTAAAACTGGTCCATCAGGTCCGGGATCACCAGGCCCAGGGTAAAGGATTTACTTTGTTTAAAGTGCCGCGCCGCTTCATTGGGGATATAATTCCACTCGTTTGCCAGTTTAACCACCCGTTCTTTTGTGAAAGTACTGATACTGGAATTGTTGTTCAGTGCTTTTGAAACAGTGGAAACGGACATGTTGAGTTTTATGGCAATGTCTTTTATGGTAACGCCCTTTTTCACAATAATTACCCCCTGGCTATTTCATCAAATGTTCTAAAAAAAACGTGATTTTCAAAATAAAGTTTTTTTGTTCAAACGTTGTAATTCTGAATTAGCAGGCTTTTACCGGAACCATCTTTGAAAACAGGTTTTTAAAATGATATATTCGTGCAGATTTAAGATGCTGAACCACTTGGATCTATTGCAATACCAGAGAAAATGCGGACTAACTTTTGCCTGGTTTTGATCTTTACGATATAAATAAATGGTGTATGACAACGTTTGACCTTAAGGGGAAAGTTATTGTGATCACAGGTGCCACGGGCATTCTGGGAAAGGCGTTTGTAGAAGGAATTGCAGCGGCCGGAGGGGCGGTAGTCATCGCAGGCAGAAATGAAAAGATAGCAAAAGAGCGGGAGGAACAGGTAAACGCAAAGGGAGGGCAGGCGCTTTCGATCATTGCAGATGTAACAAAGGAGGATGACCTGGCGGCCGGCAGGGATAAGATCCTGGACCGGTTTGGCCGTATCGATGGGCTGGTAAATGCTGCAGGAGGAAATATCAAGAACGCCATCATACAAAAAGATATGGGGCTGTTTGACCTGGACATCGCCGCTTTGCGGCAGGTGATGGATCTGAATTTGATGGGAACGGTATTGCCGACGCAGGTCTTTGGCAAAGTGATCGCAGAGAACGGCGGCGGCAGCATTGTAAATATATCATCCATGGCTTCTCAGCGGGCCATCACGCGGGTGCTGGGGTACAGCCTTGCCAAAAGCGCCATAGACGCCTATACCAAATGGTTTGCCATGGAGCTGGGCAACCGCTACGGCGACGCTGTGCGAATGAATGCCATTGCGCCCGGCTTTTTTCTTACAGAGCAAAACAGGGATCTGCTTACCACGCCGGAGGGCGGCATGACCGAACGCGGCGCTGCTGTGGTGCAGCATACTCCTTTTAAGCGGCTGGGAACCCCCCCGGAACTAAACGGGGCATTGATCTGGCTGCTCAGCGATGCGTCCCGTTTCGTAACCGGAACAGTAATCAATGTGGATGGAGGATTTTCCATCTTTAGCGGGGTATAGTGCCTGCACTGCGTTACACGGCACTTTATAAGACCGGCCCGGTTTATAAATGACCGGTATTTTTGCAACTAATAAGCCTGTAATAAAAAGCTGCCACAGCGGGAAACATCAACTCCGAATACTTCATTGCCTTAAAGGGTAGCGGTGTTTAAGGAAAGATGGTCAGGAACAGGTATGCGGCAAAAATGACCAGCAATACCACACCATACAGGATGTTGGTTTTGCCGGTTACCAGGGAAAGCATTACGGTAAAGATCGAAAGGATCAGCAGCACTACCGATGTGGTATCGATCCCCAGCAAAACGGGTGTGTGGCTAAACAGCGTGTAAATGGCTACAGCGGGAATCGTAAGACCGATACTGGCCAGCGCCGACCCCAGGGCCAGGTTCATACTGGTCTGCAGCCGGTTCCTCCGGGCGGCCTGTATGGCGGCAATACATTCCGGCAGCAAAACCACCATTGCAATGATGATCCCTACCAGCGAAGCAGGCGCCCCAATAGAGGCCACCCCGGCTTCTATGGCCGGCGAAAGCATTTTTGCCAGCAGCACCACGGCTCCCAGGCTGGCGATGAGCAACCCCAGGCTGGTAAAAGTAGTTTTGTTGGAGGGCGGTGCCGCATGGGCGTCTTCGTTTTCCTTGCGCTCCGGATCGGCCGGTAAAAAATAGTCGCGGTGCCGGATGGACTGGATCATGATAAAACTGGCATAAATGATGAGGCTTACCACGGCGGCAAAGATCAGCTGCGGCTGGGTATACTGTGGACCGGGCTGGCTAACGGTGTAGTTGGGGAGTACCAGGGTCAGTACCAGGATGGCGGTAAGTGCCACTAATGCCGATGTGGCGGCATGTTTGGTAACAAATTGTTCCCGGTACTTGGCGCTGCCAATGAGGATACAGATACCGATAATAAAGGTCAGGATGATCATGATCGCTGCAAAAACGGTATCCCGGGCCAGGGTAGCGGTGTTCTCGCCCCCGGACGACATCAGCGATACCAGGAGCGAAACCTCGATAACCGTTACGGCCAATGCAAGGATAATGGTCCCAAAGGGTTCTCCCACGCGATGTGCCACCACTTCAGCGTGATGCACGGCCGCCAGCACCCCGGCGATGAGTATAATACAAAGCAGGATCAGGGGCAGCGTTCCTGTCATGGAGCCCATGGTAAAATAGGCGATCCAGGCAACAACGGGCGTCAGCAGCGTCCAGATGGGTAATGACAGGTTCAACTTCATGCGTTATTTGTTTAAGCAGGAATAATGGCTTTGCGGATCCGGACCAGCTGCTCCAGCAGGGGCTCCAGGTGATCCAGTTGCAGCATATTGGCCCCATCGCTTTTGGCAACGGCCGGGTTGGGATGGGTTTCAATAAAAAGCCCGTCGGCGCCGGTGGCAATGGCTGCTTTTGCGATAGTCCCGATCAGCTCCGGGTTACCGCCCGTTACGCCACTGGTCTGGTTGGGCTGCTGCAGGCTATGCGTACAATCCATTACCACGGGTACCCGGTGCTCCTTCATCCAGGGAATATTCCTGAAATCAACCACGAGGTCCTGGTAGCCAAAACTGTTCCCCCGCTCGGTCAGGATCACTTTTTCGTTGCCGGCCTGTTTTACCTTATCGGCAGCAAATTTCATAGAGGGGCCGCTGAGGAACTGCCCTTTTTTTATGTTCACGACCTTTCCTGTTTGAGCAGCAGCCTCCAGCAGGTCGGTCTGACGGCTTAAAAAAGCAGGTATCTGCAGCATGTCTACATATTCTGCAGCAATGGCGGCTTCTTCATGCGCGTGGATATCGCTGACAGTAGGAACATGAAAACGGTCTTTTACTGCTTTTAAAAGCTTCAGCGCTGTTTCATCGCCAATGCCGGTAAACGAATGGGCGCTGGTACGGTTGGCCTTCCTGTAAGAGGATTTGAACACGTAGGGTATCCCAAGGTTTTTACAGATGGCCGATACCCTTTCGGCCACTTCCATCACCAAAGGCTCGCTCTCCACCACGCAGGGCCCTGCCAGCAGGAAAAAATGACCGGGATCGTACTGTTGTCCGGCAAAAAGATCTGTTAAAAAATGCTCCATAAGTGCAAATATAACCGGTAACGGGCAGTTGACCCAAATGGGTTTGCAGCTTCTGAAAAGAGGGTCACTGCCTTTGCACAATCCATTTTGCACAAAAAAAAGCTTATTTCAAACGATTGCACAGTATTTCAAACCTGATTATTCTGCCTTTATATTTGCATTTCAAAATATTGCGGCATGACAAAAGAAAAGATCCTGGTGATCGGTGCTTCCGGTCAGATCGGTGTGGAACTGACCCTGGCTTTAAGGGAGATCTATGGAAACAATAACGTGGTGGCTTCTGACCTTCGGGAAGAGAATCCCCTTTTAAAAGGCTCCGGCCCCTACGTAAGCCTGGATGTAATGAATAAGGAAATGCTGCATGTACAGGTGATCCGCCAGAACATTACGCAGATTTACCTCCTGGCGGCGATCCTTTCCGCCACCGGCGAAAAGAACCCCGGCCTGGCCTGGCACCTGAATATGCAGGGGCTCCTGAATGTGCTGGATATTGCCCGCGAAGAACATATTCATAAAGTGTACTGGCCTTCCTCTATTGCCGTATTCGGGCCTACATCACCCAAGCAGCATTGTCCGCAGCAAACCATTATAGAACCAACCACTGTATACGGGATCAGTAAATATGCCGGGGAATTCTGGTGTAATTACTATCATATGAAATATGGGGTGGATATAAGAAGTATCCGCTACCCGGGCCTGATCTCCTATAAATCGGCCCCGGGCGGAGGCACCACTGACTATGCGGTTGAAATTTTTCATGATGCCCTGGAAGATAAAAAGTACACCTGCTTTTTAAGTGAAGATACCTACCTGCCTATGATGTATATGCCGGATGCGATCCGGGCTACCATAGAACTGATGGAGGCCCCGGCGGAGAAGATCTCTATAAGGACCTCTTATAATGTAACAGGCATCAGTTTTTCGCCAAAAGAGATTGCTGCGGAGATCAAAAAACATATGCCGGAATTTGAGATGGCCTATTCCCCGGACTACCGCCAGGGGATCGCAGACAGCTGGCCACAGAGCATTGATGACACGGTTGCCCGTAATGACTGGGGATGGAAACACGAGTACGATCTGCCGGCTATGACGGAGGATATGCTGAAGCATTTGCCGGAGACGCCGGAGATGTTCCCGGTTTAAAGTTCAGCGTTTCACGCCAGATCCGTGTGTCACGGCTCACGAATCACGGGCAGGTTTCATGTTTGAAGTTCCAGGTTAAAGATCGGCTTCATGCTTGATGTTCCATGAACTATTGAACATTGACTATCGACTATTGCCCATTGACACCGATCAGCCCCAATCTTATCCTTAATCCTGAATTCTCATTTACATACCTTCACATTCCCACTGCCGAATTTTCGGGATCTGATGGCTGATATCCCCGTTACTGCCACCAAAGTTTTGTGCCCTTGGTATCGCCGCCGATAGCTGCCGCAGCGGCTTCTTTATTTTTATTATTGGTATTCGTTTCCACAACGGGGTAGGTCAACCGGCTGGGAACCATGGTTACATTGGGGTCCAGCGAGCCGGCCACAGGAGCTATAAACAGGGGCGTTCCATCCGGTTTTGTAAACTGCAGGCGGAGCCGCTCGTACCATGATTGTAATCCCTGCATATACAACGCGATCCATTTTTGTGAGCCGACCTGGTTTTTCCAGTTGGCGCTATGGTACGGAACGGAGTTGATATAGGTGGTGGCAGCGGCTTCCGGAACCCTCCAGAAATCCATACTGGTCCGGATCCCGGCTTCATAGGATACAGCTGCGGGGCTTCCTACGTTCATACCTCTTGCTGCTGCTTCTGTCAGCAGGAACTGTACTTCTGAAGCCGTCATTAATATACCTGGAAAATCCGGTGCATACACGCGCACACCGGGCGTGGAGTACTTCTGGGCATCGGCCGCGGAGTTGGTTCCGAGCCCATAGGGTTTGCCCAGAATGGCTTTTGAATTTTTTGCCGGCCGGGCGTATAGCTTTAAACGCGGATCGTTTAATGCCTGCATAAAGTTGACCATCGTTTCACTGACTACAAATTCTACCTGCTCTCTTCCAAAGTCGTTGTACGGGTTCTGATTGGGTGCCTGGCTGGTATATGGGAACAGGGCATTGTCGGCATTGGTAGTGATTACCCCGTTTTTGGCGGCTGTTTCAATGGCCGATTTTGCTTCTGCAGGTGTTGCTTTGCTCATGCGCATGGCAATACGCAGGATAAGGGAATTGGCCAGCTTTTTCCATTTCAGTACGTCGCCATTGTAAATGACATCTCCGGATCCGTAGCTTTCTTTGGAAACATCCAGTGCGCCCTGGTATTCATTCAGCCTTTTTAGAAAATCGGCATACATACCTGCGGCATCATCATAAACCGGAGTGGGAATGCTGTCCGATAAAGCGCTGGAATAAGGAATATTACCGTAAGCGTCAGCAAGCGTTTGATAAAGCCATACCTGCAGGATGCCGGCGATCGCATTTTGATTGGGAACAGGATCCTGGATAGCCGCGCCCCGGTTGAGGTCGGTCAGTGTTTGAAGATCTTTCAACGGGCGGCTGTAAAGCGACCATAAAGAGGAGTTGCCGGCTTCACCAAGACTATAGCGGCTGTCTTCTTCCTTGTCCGATGCGGCCCAGTATTGCGCATAGTGCATCCCGATGCGGTTATTTACAAAAGAATTGTATAAGATATCCATGGCGCTCTTTTCTGCAGAAAGCAATAACTGTTCCGGTGTTACCGTGGAGGGTTTTACAGGGTCGGTGTTCAGCTGGTCAAATTTGCTGCAGGAGAACAGGTATAGGACCAGCAATAAAAGGACTGATGTATTGATAAGGAGTTTCATTTCGTATGTTTTTAAAATCCGATATTGAGGTTTAAACCAAAGGAACGGACGGATGGCAGGGCACCGCCTTCGAGGCCCTGTATGTTCCCCGTTCCGTTGGCAATATTGGAGGGGTCAACATTGGGCGCATTGGACCTGATCAGCCACAGGTTACGTCCGTATAGTGAAAATGTGATATTGTCGGCACTTATTTTTTGAGCCCAGGTATGGGGGAGCTGGTACCCCAGTGTTACTTCGCGCAGGTAAACATAGCTGGCATCGTACACATTAGCCGCGTTGATGTTCTTTCCAAAGTTGTTCTTGAAATGATCCATAGCAGTAAGGGTCTTCGAAAAGGACGTTCCATCCGGTAATACGCCGGATACTTCCACACCGTTCTCCCTTATATCGCCTTCTGCGGTTTCCGCCAGCAGTCCCGAAGCCAGTCCGTACATATTGGTATAGGAAAAGAACTTACCTCCCTTGCTGTAGTCGATCAGGGCACCTAATGTGATATTTTTGTAGGTAAGGTTATTGGTGATACCTCCCACATAATCGGGATACACACTGCCCAACGGAACAACAGTTGCCGTTTTAATATAATGGCCGGATTCATCAATGAGTTTTTGACCATTTAAATAGGTGTAATCAAAACCATACAGTGTTCCTAATGGTTGCCCTTTAACGGCTACTACAGATACCTGGTTCAACCTTCTTTCGGTACCGATATTGATCCGGTCGATCACCTCGTTGCCATTTTGCGCCAGGTCGAGTACTTTGTTTTTGTTTTTTGAAAAGTTGAAACCGATGTTCCATTTAAAGTTTTCCGATTGTACCGGTGTTCCGTCGAGCCGGAGCTCGATTCCCCTGTTGCGGACACTGCCGGCATTGAGCAGGTATTGTGTGTACCCGTTGGTGGGTGAAACGTTCACCGGGATGATCTGGTTCTTCGTAACACGGTCATAGTAGGTAAAGTCGATGCCCACCCGGTTGCCGAATAGTTTTAGTTCGATACCGGCTTCTTTTTCGGTGGTTTTTTCGGGCAGCAACAATGGGTTCCTCTTCAGATCGTCTACCGATACATACGGTACACCGTTAAAGAGTTGGGGCAACAGGTAGGTGAGGTAAATATTGTAGGGATCGGTATCACTGCCTACCTGCGCAATGCCTGCCCGCACCTTGCCAAAGCTCAGCCATTTAGCATGTTGAAGCCAGTCTGAAAAAACGACCGATGTGGAGGCCGATGGATAAAAATAAGAGCGGTTGGCAGCAGGCAGGGTAGAGGACCAGTCGTTCCTCCCGCTCAGTTCAAGGAAAATATTGTTGTTATACCCAATAGTGGCCGTTCCAAACAGGGAATTGATCTGCTTGCGCGGACGGGCTTCGGTAATGGTAGGTGGTGCAGAAATATTGGGCAGCGTATATACACCGGGGGTAATAAGGCCGGCTCCTGCAGGTGTGGTGCCTGTAAAAAGGCTTACATTTTGTTTCATCATATTACCGCCAATGGTAGCGCCAATGTTGAACAGCCGGCCAATATCCTTTTTAATATTGGCCGTCAGCATATAATTCATTTCCCGGAAGTCGATGGTATTGCGGGCATAGCTTCCCAGGAAATAATCTTTGGCCGTTCGCTCTTCCTGTAGTGTGTGATAGCTGTCCATAAAGGCCTGCGCGTTAAAGGAAAGCCAGTCGAGTGGTTTATATTCCAGGCCTACGGAACCAAACAGGCGACTCCGGTCATCGTTCTGGTATTCCATATAGCGGGTCCAGTAGGGATTGTTGGCAAAGTTGGGAGTGGGGTCGTCAAAGGTTTTCCGGTTCCAGCTGATCTGTGTTCCGTCGGCATACCGGTACTCCTGCATCCGGCTCATATCCCATTGCCGCTGGCCGTATTCACTAAACAGGTTCATTACATTTTGCCCGGTGAAGCCGGTTCCTGGTCGCCCTTTTGCCTTCGTATAGGAGTACCTTGCCCCGGCGCTGGCGGTTAACTGCCCGGTTATTTTATAGGAGCCGTTGATCCCCACGTTGGTTCTTGAGAGGCGGGAGTTGGGCAATACAAAGCGCTGGCGGGTATCTGCCAGGCCAATGCGGATGGAACCCTTATCACTGCTGCCTCCTGCGCTTACACTGTTGGTAACCGTTACCCCGGTCTGGAAGAAATCCTTAATATTATCGGGTTGCGGCGACCAGGGGGCGGTTTGGCCAAAATAGGGGTTGTTCTTATTTTGATCAAAAGACCAGTAATGGCGTACCAGGCGCCCATCGAGCGCGGGCCCCCATGATTCATCCACTGCAAATTCCGGCAGGAGGTCGTAGCCGCCCAACAATGGATCATTGTAGGTGGGCGTGTTTTTAAAATAAGTGCGATTGTCAATTAACGTGTCTCTTCCGTTGAACCATTTACCCTGGTAATACCGGATGAGCGTGTCGAAGGTTCCGTTACTGCCGCCTCCGTATTTATTCTGGTAATCGGGCAATACATATACCCTGTCGGTTTGTACATTCAGACTGTAGTTGATACCGATCTTTTTGCCACCGCCGTTTGTTTTCTTCGTGGTTACCAATACCACACCGTTCTGCCCGCGGCTTCCGTAAAGCGCCGTGGCAGCGGCCCCTTTCAATACAGATACCTGGTCGATATCATCAGGATTAATGTCCTGTACAGGGCTGCCATAGTCGAACCCGCCGCCACCGATCTGCTGACCGTAGGAGTTGGTGTTCAGGTTGCTGAAGGGGATGCCGTCTACCACAAACAGGGCATTATTATCTCCCAGGATGGATTTTGGCCCCCGGATCGTAACCTTGCTGGAACCACCCATGGATCCGCTGTTGGTGGTGATGCTCACACCGGGAACCCTTCCCGCCAGGTTATTGACAAAATTGACCTCCTTGGCGGTCTGGATCTCCGATCCCTTTACTTCCGAAATGGCATAGCCCACCGACCGGCTTTTTTTGGAGATGCCCATGGCGGTAACGGTTACCCGTTCCAGCTCTTCGGATGATTTTTTACCTTCCAAACGGATCGACAGTGGCTTGTTGGGGTTGGTTAAAGTTACTTCAAGATCGGGATTGCCCACATTGGAGAACACCACTTTTATACCCTGCCGGAACGGGATGGAAAAAACACCATCCTCACCGGCGGTATACAATTTTCCATCGGGGTAGGTAATGCTGGCATTGGGCAGTGGCTGGCCGGCACTGCCGGTTATCCTGCCTTTGATAAAGAGGGCGTCTCCGGCCCCTGCCACCGCATTGGGCAGGGTATCTGCGGGAGCCGTGGATCGTTCCGTGATGGTATCTTTAAGGGCCCCGGCTTTACTGCTCCATCGCCCTGCCTGAACCTGGTTGCCTTCAAAACGGATCAGGAGGCTGTCAAAACCCGGAAGAACAATGGTGTAGGATTGGGGAAACAGTACGTTATAGAGCTGAAGGGAATCCCCGGCCGCAGCTTTTATTGCAAAAAGCCCTTCGGCATCTGTGCGCGCTGAATCTCCTGAAGAAGAAAGCCGGAGCAGGGTATTGGAAAGGCCCATACCGGATCTTCCAATGACCTTGCCATGAATAGCGGATGTGTTTTGTGCCTGTAATGGAAGCACTGCTCCCCACAGCATAACAGTGATGAGTAGCCGGATAGGTCTGCAAATCATAATAGAATTTGGGTTTAGTAGAACAATAGATCAGATCTGATTGGGCAAAACAGATCGGGATTCAGGTTATTATAAGTTTAACGACCCGGGACGGAAAAGATTGCCCGGTAACCGTTAAAGTTGGTTTAATTTGAAAATGGGAAGATGTGGGAATGTGGAAATGCACCAGGCATGAATCTGGGGCGGGGCAGTGTCAATAGTCAATGGAACAGCGAATAGGAAACGGTTCTAATGTTGAACTAAAGAAAACTCATCGAGCATGTAAGCGGATTTGACGTGAAACTTTAAACCCGGAACGTTGAACAAAATAAAAAAAGAGGTCACTTTTAAAAGTAACCTCTTTCTCATTAAATGTAAATAAAATAAACTATGCTACGGCTTTCTTCACAAGGTCTGCTGCTTCACTTAACAAGATAGCGGATTCTACTTTCAGACCGCTCTCGTCAATAAGTTTTTTTGCTTCCTCTGCATTGGTGCCCTGCAGGCGTACAATGATCGGGATCGTAATATTGCCCAGGTTTTTGTAGGCTTCAATAACGCCGGCTGCCACACGGTCGCAGCGAACGATACCGCCAAAAATATTGATCAGGATAGCTTTTACCGCCGGGTCTTTCATAATGATCTTGAAACCGGCTTCAACGGTCTGGGCATTGGCCGTACCGCCCACATCCAGGAAGTTGGCCGGCTCTCCGCCGCTTAATTTGATCATATCCATAGTTGCCATAGCCAGGCCGGCTCCATTGACCATACAGCCCACGTTGCCATCTAATTTTACAAAATTCAGGTTGTATTTACCCGCTTCTACTTCTGTGGGATCTTCTTCGGTAACATCCCGCAGCGAAGCCAGGTCAGCGTGCCGCATCATGGCATTGTCGTCCAGGTTCATCTTACAGTCAACCGCAATGATCTTGTCGTCAGCTGCTTTAAACAGGGGATTGATCTCCAGCATACTGCAGTCCAGTCCAACATAAGCATCATACAGGTTGGTTACAAACTTTACGCAGTTCTTAAAAGCGGCGCCGGTGAGGCCCAGGTTGAACGCGATCTTGCGCGCCTGGAATCCGAGTAAACGGCCGGAAGGGTGTACCCATTCTTTAAAGATCTTCTCCGGGGTTTCATGCGCTACGTCTTCGATGCTCATACCGCCTTCGGTACTGTACATGATCACGTTCTGCCCCTTGCTGCGGTCGAGCAGGATGGAAAGATAGAACTCCTGTCTTTCTGAAGGGCCGTCATAGTACATGTCCTGTGCTACAAAAATCTTGTTTACAACTTTTCCCGCAGGCCCCGTCTGCACGGTTACCAATGTTCCGCCCAGGATGCCTTTGGCAAACTCCTCAACCTCTTCCAGGGATTTAGCTACCTTAACGCCGTTGATACCGGTTTCCTTAATGGCGCCCTTTCCGCGTCCGCCGGCATGGATCTGCGCTTTAATAACAGCAAATTTGCTGCCGGTGTCTGTTTTGATCTTACGGTAAGCTTCTTCAGCTTCCTGCACAGAGCTGCAGGCATAACCTTCCTGTACCGGAACGTTGTATTTTTTTAATAATTCCTTGGCCTGATATTCGTGAAGATTCATCTGTAATGATTTTAGTAAAAAACTTTGGCACGAAGATAAGGATTCAGGGGAAACTTTATGGTCGGGTCAGGGCAAACGCATCTAAAATTTTAAAAGACCTTTCAAAACGGGGAGGCACTGTTTGCAGATCCGGTACTGTTTTTTCGCCTCCGTATGCTGCCGGTATCATTGCGCCGCCGGCCGGCAGGCGGACCTGTGTAAGGACCGGTGTAGCCTCTGTTGATGCCGGACCGATCCCGGTTAAGGAAGCTTTTGCACCGCGCTGCAGCCCGGGAATTTTGACCTGCGCAACCTTTAAAATACCGGGACGGTCTTTTATAAAATCGTATCTTTAAAAAAACATCATGAGGAAAATGAAAACAAACAGACCCGGGCTGTTGCTGCTGGCCTTTTTACTGGTAGCAGGCGCCATACAGGCACAATCTATTTCAGCAGATTCCATTAAGACCCTGAAACTGCATAAAGAAATCCTTAAACAAACTACGGAGCTGAACAAGCAGAAGCTGAACCTGGCAGAATACCAGAACAAGCTGGTAAAGCTTCAGAGCGACCTGGAAAAAGCCAATAAGGATGCCGCAAAAGCTGCTGCAGAAAGCAAGGATTATTCTCAGAAAATGGCCCGGAATCCGGGTGATCAGAAACTGGCAAAAAAAGCAAAAAAAGCAGCAAAGAATGCTTCATCCAGTAATAATAAGGCAGAAAAACTGACCACGAATCTCGCCTCCCTGCAGCGGAATATTTCAAAGACCAATGACAAGGTCTCCGGCCTGGAAAAGAAGATCGCCGGGTTGCGCAGCCGGGGCTGAAGCCGCCGGGGACCCGCCCGGGATTTTGAATGTTAAGAGTTTTAGAAGAAACGCCGGATTCTTTTACGGGAAGTGTGTGTAGCTGTTAGTTTCATTATATTTGCCCACACTTAATTGGAAGATCTATGTCAGAATCTATCGTGGAACAGGTACGGGAAACCGTGGCTTTTCTGCAGGAGCAATACCCGGAAATCCCGGAGGTGGGCATCGTGCTGGGCAGCGGACTGGGCAATTTTGCAGCGGCGATTACCGTGGAAAAAGAAGTGCCCTATACAGCCATCCCTAACTTCCCTGTTTCAACCGTAAAAGGGCATTCCGGTAAATTGATCTTTGGCGAGCTGGCAGGAAAGAAAGTAGTGGCAATGGCCGGCCGGTTCCATTTTTATGAAGGATACACACCACAGGAAGTGGTTTTCCCCATACGGGTATTAAAATTATTGGGTATACGGCAACTCCTGCTGAGTAATGCGGCAGGAGGAGTGAACCCCGGTTTTTCCGTAGGGGATATCATGATCATTAATGACCACATCAGTTTTGGTACACCCAACCCGCTTGTGGGAAAGAATATCGATGAATGGGGAACCCGGTTCCCGGATATGAGCGAGCCCTACAGGAAATACCTGGTCACAAGGGCAAAGGAGATCTGCGCAGCGGCAGGTATTCATATAAGGGAAGGCGTTTATTATGCAGTGACCGGTCCTACTTTTGAAACCCGTGCCGAGTATAAGATGATCCATACGCTGGGTGCCGATGCAGTAGGAATGAGTACCGTGCAGGAAACCATTGTAGCCAACCATATGGGGCTGGATGTTTTTGCGGTAAGCATTATTACCGACCTGGGTATCCGCGAAGAGGAGAACGTGATCACGCATGAAGAAGTGCTGGAAGCCGCCCGGGCGGCGGAACCCAAGCTGGCACATTTATTTACGGAAATGGTAGCCCGCGCATAAATTCGATCAATGAGGTTTTATTTTGTTTTATTTCTTTTGGTAACGGCTGTTGGCGCACAGGCGCAGGATCCGTTGGGTGGGGTTGGTAACCGGTTCCGGGGAATGCGAAACGTGGGCTCCGGCAGCGACAGCCTTGCCCGGAGAGATAAATTTGAGGATTCGATAACCATTACCTACCGTTACCTGGATACCGCCCGGGCCTACAGGCTGGATTCTTCGATCAACGATATTACCCGTTATTTTCCCATACCGGCAGAATACAATTACATGGGGAACTTTGGTAATGCAGCTCAGTCATACCTGTTTGCACCAAGGATGAAAGCCGGATGGGATCCGGGTTTTCATGCCTTTGATAATTATAAGTATACTATTGAGAACGCCCGGTTCTTTACGGCCACCCGTCCTTATTCCGAGCTGAATTACCTGCTGGGTACCCGCTCGGAGCAGTTCATCGAACTGATGCATACGCAGAACAGGGGACCGAACTGGAATATACATTTTTCATATCGTTTGCTGAATTCGCCGGGCATTTTCCAGAACCAGAAATCGGCGCATAACAGTTATCTGATCACCAACTGGGTACAGTCCGTTAACCGGAGGTATCGCAATTACTTTATAGTTGTTGCCAACAAATTGCAGAATACCGAAAATGGAGGGATCGTTAATAGTGCTTATATCGACAGTGCTGATTACGACCGGAGAGATTATATACCGGTGCGCCTGGGTGGTGGTACCCGCTACTCGGCCGATTTTTTCAATACCAATGTTGCCACGGGAAATAAATACGCCGATTTTAACGCGCTTATGCGGCAGCAATATGATTTTGGGCGTAAGGACTCCCTGGTAACGGACAGCACGGTGGTGTCCCTGTTTTTTCCCAGGGTCCGTTTTGAACACACCATCCGGTATAGTAAGTATACCTTCCTGTTTACAGATGCTGCACCGGCAGCGGATTATTACAAAGAGTTTTATGACCTGGCATTGGCCGGGGGCAGCAACATATTTTCAAGGCGGGACGACTGGAAGGAGATGGTCAATGATTTTTCTATTTATACGTTCCCCGATGAAAAGAATACCCAGCAGTTTATTAAGCTGGGTGCAGGTGTTCAGAACCTGTCGGGCACTTTTGATACCCTGCAGCGCGAAAATGTGCTGGAGCTGATCCAGAACCGCGAAAAGAAGAACTACTATAATATTTATGGGCATGGCGAGTACCGCAACCGAACCAAGAACCAGAAATGGGATATGATGGCCAATGGTAAGATCTATTTTGCAGGAATGAATGCCGGCGATTACGAGGCGGGGGCCAGCATCCAGAGCCTGCTCGGGAAAAAGATCGGAAGCCTGCTGCTGGGCGCGCAGAACGTGAACCGGACCCCTTCTTTTATTATGCAGAATCCCATCAGCAGTTTTTATTTCAGGGGGAATGAAGATCCGGCTCTTAAAAAAGAAAACATCACCCATCTGTACGCGGTGGTTTATCAGCCCCTGCTCAAGCTGGGGCTTACCGGGCATTATTACCTGATGACCAACTACTCCTATTACACCGATTTTTATAAGATCAACCAGTACAACTCCTTATTCAATGTGCTGCAGATCGGGGCCAACAAGGTATTTGAAACCGGGAAGACCAAACAGTGGAAATGGCGTACAGAAGTGTATTTTCAGCAGGTGGTTGGCGGTGCGCCCCTGCATATTCCTGCTATTTATACGCGGAACCGTTTTGGTTACGAAGGAAAACTGGGCTATCCCAAGCTGAATATTGCCATGGGCTTTGAGGCAAAGTACCGTACCAATTACAAGGGAGACGGGTATTCCCCGCTATTGGGCCAGTTCTTTTACCAGGATGATCAGACCGTACAGTACAAATTGCCCAATATTGCTGCTTATCTTAATTTCCGGATCAACTCCTTTAAAGCATTTGTGCGGGCAGAAAATCTTAATACATTCCGGAAACTGGGTACTAACTGGGGCTTTAGCAATAATAATTTTGCGGCTACGGACTACCCGTACCCGGGCCTGCTGATCCGCCTGGGCGTATTCTGGGGATTTGTTAATTAGCGCAGCAAACTATTTTTCATACAACCTGTTTAAAAGAAAGGTTGTCTCCATAAAAGGAATTCACTTTTAATAAATGAAATATGAAACAATTGGGAACCATTCTCCTGGGCATCATGCTGCTGATGGCCACCGGGGTACAGGCGCAGACAAAGACCGAAAAAATATCGGTTTCTGGTAATTGCGGGATGTGTAAAAAAACGATCGAGAAAGCCGCCAAAACGGCCGGGGCCAAAGAAGCTGTTTGGGATATTCCTACAAAAGAGCTTTTAGTGAAATATGATGCTAAAAAAACAAGCAGTAATAAAATTCAAAACGCTGTGGCAGATGCGGGGTACGATACCCGGGATGTGAAGGGCAGGGACGCAGCCTACGAAAAGCTGCATGCCTGCTGCCAGTATGAGCGCACAAAGACCTATACGGCAGTTCAGCAGTAATCACCGGACAGTTCCTGATGACAAAGTGGAGGCTCACCCTTCTCGTATATATGATTGCAGCAGGGGGTGCTACGGCTCAAACTGTAGTAACCCCTGCTGCCGCTCCCCCTTTTTCCCTGCCGGATCAGAACGGAACACCGGTTTCGCTGGAAAAATATAGGAAAAGCATGGTCCTGGTTCAGTTTTGGGCATCCTGGTGTTTGCCCTGCAGGATCGAAAACCGGAGACTGGTCAAACAGTACCCGCGCTTCAATGATCTGCCTTTTGAGATCCTGAGCATTTCGGTAGACGTTGACAGGGCGCAATGGAAAAACGCCATAGCAGCCGATAAAATGGCCTGGCCCCAGTTGCTCGATGATACCAATAAGGCGGGGTGCGCTGCCTGCCGGTGGGGCGCCGGTACGCTGCCTGCTTCATTTCTTATAGATCCGGAAGGCAGGATCATTGCGGTGGATGCCGCATCGTTACTGACCGGTGATCCCCGGGGCTTCAGGAAGCTGCTACAGAAACGCCTTGCCCCGGGATCCCGCTGACGCTCCCATTGTTTCCGCATTGACCCTGCAACAAGGAGGAAACCTTGCCCCTGATACACGAAAAACATTCGTGCGGTTTTTCACCATGTGAAGACCATATTTTTTAAATTTTCCCGATTTCGTAAATACAGCAGCCCTGAGGCCGATAATTTTGCGGCCTATGCAGCGTGGTAGATTCAGAAAATTTTTTAACGATATCCATCTTTGGCTGGGACTGGCCAGCGGGATCGTGCTTTTTTTAGTATGTCTTTCAGGAACTATCTATACGTTCCGGACCGAAGTGGAAGAGCGGCTGAATAAAAAGGTCTATTTTGTTGACTATAAGGAAGGAATGAGCCCGTTGCCCCTGCAAACGCTGGTAGCCGCGGTGGCAAAGGGACAGGGAAGCCCGGTTGCGGGCGTTACCATTCCTGCCACACCACAGAAAGCCTGGTCTTTTTCTATAAAACCGAAAGGCAAAGAAAAGGGCAGGGGCAAAACCGTATTGGTAAACCCTTATACCGGGATCATTACCGGCGATACAGAAACAGGGAGCAGTAAGTTCTTTATGACCATGATGAAACTGCACCGCTGGTTATTGATGGAGCAGTCTACCGGGCGGATCATTGTTGGGATAGCTACCCTCATTTTTGTAGTGCTGCTGCTTTCGGGGATCATTTTATGGCTGCCCCGGCGGTTGCGCTACTGGAAACAGGGGCTGGTGATCCTGTTCTCCGGGAAATGGAAGCGGGTTAATCATGATCTGCATAATGTGCTGGGATTTTATTCCTTTATCTTTTTACTGATCATGTCGCTTACCGGCCTGTGCTGGTCCTTTGAATGGTACAAAACGGGAGCGTCGAAAGTATTGGGAGCAGAGGTATTTGGCGGCAAAAAGGAAAAACCGGCAAAATCGGCTATTACGGGAACAGCAATGTTATCTGCAGATAAAGTGTTGGAAACAGGCAATAGCCAGCTGAATTACAGGGGTATTACCCGCCTGAGCTTTCCTGCCGACAGTGCCGGCACATTCAGCATTTCCAAAAACAATGCGGCCTCCTGGAACAGCGCCGCAACGGATCGCGTCATCATTGATGCCTATAGTGGCGCCGTGCTTAAAAAAGAGCTCTTTGCGTCAAAAACCGCCGGTCAAAAAATAGCGGCCAGTATCCGCCCCATCCATACAGGGGAGATCTATGGTCTTTTTTCAAAGATTATTTATTTTATCTGCTGCCTGATAGCTACCAGTTTACCGGTAACCGGTACTATTATCTGGCTGAATAAGCTGAAAAAAAAGAAGTCTAAAAGCAGGGCCGTAAAATTGCCGGCAAAAGCACAACCCGTAGCGGCTGTGGTTTGAGGCGTCCGTTAGACCTTCCAGGTCTGAAACGGGATCTAATGTTAAACCTGGACCCCGCGCCGGCAGCGATTCCGTAATTATTGGATGAGTGGCAGCCGGGATAGTTGTTTACCATTATTAATTTCTTATCTTCATCCCTGAAAAGGAGTATAAAAAAAGAGGTAGGGATGAACATGGAACCGATCAATTTAAAAAAACTGGCGTCTCTTTTACATCTTTCTATAAGCACCGTTTCAAAAGCGCTGCGCGACAGCCACGAGATCAGTGCCGATACAAAGAAACGGGTGATGGACCTGGCGCGCGAGCTGAACTATGAACCCAACCCCTATGCCGGTAGTCTGCGGAAATTCAAAAGCAAGACCATTGCGGTCGTAGTTCCGGATATCATCAACAATTTTTTCATTTTTGCTATTAAGGGCATACAGGAAACGGCCCATGCAAAAGGATACCATGTGCTGATCTACATTACCAATGAAGACCCGGAATATGAAAAAGATGTAGTGCGGCATATGACCAACGGCCGTGTAGACGGGGTGGTTATTTCCCTTACAAGTCCTATTGATGATACCGATCATTTGAAACACCTGCAGGAAAAAGGCGTGCCGGTTGTGTTCTTTGACCGCGTTGCTGAGGGATTCAATACCAGTATTATTACCACTAACAACTATGCTAGCGCTTATAACGGCACCCGTTACCTGATCGAACAGGGGTGTAAGCGGATCGCGCATTGCCAGGTATCGGACAAAATATCTATTGGAATTGACCGGCTTGCGGGGTACAAAAAAGCGTTGGAGGATGCCGGCATTGCCGTACGCCCGGAATGGATCCTGACCAGTGATAAAAATTATGAGCATGATACCACACTGATCGAAAAAACACTGCTGCAAAAGAATGCTCCCGATGGTTTGTTTACCTCGGTGGAAACGCATGCGCTCATTGCCTATGATGTTTGCCGGAAACACGGCATTGATATGCCCGGGAAGTTAAAGTTGCTCAGCTTTAGTAATATGCCCACAGCGCATTTGCTGAAGCCTTCGCTTTCAACCATTACGCAGCCGGCGTTTGAGATCGGTCAGGCTGCCGTGCAACAACTGATCCAGGTACTGGAAAAACCATCGCGTTACGCGCCCGAAACGATCAATATGGATTCCGTATTGATTAAACGCGAATCTACCGGGAAATAGCCGATCCGTAAAAAGTACCATAAATAGCGCTGTTTGGTCCGGGCTGCGGAAAAAACCATTTTGTACCTTTGCACTCTCAAAATGCGTTTGTGGCACAAAAGGAAAAAATACCTGTTTATTCGATCGGTAACCTGTTACAGGAGCCAATACCGCAGGCAGCGCTTCAGGCTGAATACTTTTCGGCGTACCTGGAGAAGCATTATGCGGATTTGCACCGGCCGCACCGGCATTCCTTTTATCATATGGTACTTTTTACTTCCGGAGAAGGAACCCATACCATCGATTTTGACCGTTTTGAAGTAAAACCCTTCCAGGTATATTGCATGGTTCCGGGTCAGGTGCATAGCTGGCATTTTACGGCGGCGGTAACGGGGTACGTGGCTAATTTTCCTGATCATTTTTTCCGGGATTTCCTGTTTAACCCCTATTACCTGGAGCGGTTCCCTTTTTTTAGCGGCAGCAGCGCGGAGAGCGTTTTTCAGCTGCCGGCGCCGCTTCACGAAAAAGTGCCGGCTCTTTTTGAAGAACTGATTGCATTGGCCCCGGATGCAACAGCGTCACCGGATATGAACCGGGTGCTTTTGTTACAGATCCTGTTGCTGATGGGGAATGCCATTGCCGGTCATCCGGCCAAAGCCATCCCGGAACAAAAGAAAATGATTTTACATAACTTGCGGCGGTTAATTGATGTCCATTACAGATCCATACGGCTGCCGAAGGAGTATGCCGATCTGTTATACATTACCCCCAACCATCTGAATGCGCTGTGCAGGGATCTTTTGGGGCAAACGGCGGGGGAGCTGATCCGGAACCGGGTATTGCTGGAGGCCAAACGCCTGTTGATCAACGAAAATAAAACCGTGGCAGAGATCGCTTATGAGCTTAATTTCCAGGATAACTCTTATTTTAACCGCTTTTTTAAAAAATACGAGGGCGTAACGCCCGATGAATTCCGAAAACAATTTTTAAAGTAACGCAATATATATATGGAACCTGTACCTACAATAGCAGCAGCTACCGATAAAGAAAAAGATAAAATACCCAGTTATTTCAATGTAGTGGCCTCCCAATGCCCCAGGTGCCGGCGGCACAGCATGTTTGAAGTGAAAAATCCTTATAAACTGAAAACAACCATGCGGATGTACCAGGAGTGCCCCGTATGTAAACAGCCTTTTGAGCTGGAAACCGGCTTTTATTTTGGAGCAGGTTATGTGAGTTATGCGCTGGCTGTTGCCCTGAGCGTATCCACCCTGGTGGCCTGGTGGGTATTTATAGGGTTGAGTATTTATGACGACCGCTGGATCTACTGGCTGATCTTTAATGCCGTTTTCCTCATTTGTATGCAGCCGGTGCTGATGCGGATGGCCCGTAGCATCTGGCTTTCCTTTTTTGTACGGTATGACCGTAAGTGGTATGCCAATGCGCCTTCAAGGGTGAAGAAAAAGGGAAGCTGATCGTTTCTTCATTAGCCGCAGCGCCCCCTTTTTTTGGGGAAAATGTTTCTAATAAGAGAATGAATGACCTAAGAGACAGGGGGCACCGTTCCACCAGTCATCCTTGTCCCCGGAGGCAGGTACCAAACAGCTGCCATATGTGCCACAGCACAAGTGTGCGACGCAACCAGGCTGATGGTAGCATTGTTGATGACTAAATGAAAATCAATTAGTTATAATAGTGCGCCCGATTAGGCAATTCCCCCGGAATTTTGTAACTTTGCAGTCCGAATTTAAAAACCTTCGGATTTATTTATGTTTCAATTATTTTTTAAACAATTAAACGCTGATGCACAGGAGACTGCGGGCGCTGCCGGAGAACCGGTAGAAGAAGCGTCTACAGCGACAACCACTGCACCTGTAGAAGCTGCTAAACCGGCAGAAGCACCTGTTGCTGTTGAAACTGCACACGACGATTTCGACTGGAGCGTGGACAAACGCAACGTATCTTCTTATTCAAAAGAAGAAAAAGAAAAGTATGACAAAGTGTATGAAAATACGTTCATACAGTTAAACGATGGTGAGCTGATCAACGGTACTGTTGTAGGGATCACCAACACAGATGTGGTATTGAACATCGGTTTTAAAAGCGATGGTTTGATCTCTCTGAACGAATTCCGCGATCTTCAGGGCCTGAAAGTGGGGGATGAAGTAGAGGTGATGATCGTTGAGAAAGAAGACCGGGATGGTCACCTGAACCTGAGCCGTAAACAAGCCCGCACTACCCGTGCATGGGAGCGTATTGTGGAGGTGAACAAAACAGGCGAAGTGGTTACCGGACAGGTTACTTCAAAGACCAAGGGTGGTTTGATCGTAGATGTATTTGGTATGGAAACCTTCCTGCCAGGTTCTCAGATCGATGTGAAACCGGTTACCGACTACGATCAGTTTGTAGGTAAGACCATGGAATTCAAAGTGGTTAAGATCAACGAAACCATTAAGAACGCTGTGGTATCGCACAAAGCGCTGATCGAAAGCGATATTGAAGCACAACGTGCTGAGATCATCGGTAAACTGGAAAAAGGCCAGGTACTGGAAGGTACGGTTAAAAACATCACCGACTTTGGTGCGTTCATGGACCTGGGCGGACTGGATGGTTTACTGTATATCACTGATATTTCATGGGGACGTATCTCTCACCCGAACGAAGTACTGAAGATCGATCAGAAAGTGAACGTGGTGGTACTGGACTTCGACGACGAGAAAAAACGGATCAGCCTGGGTCTGAAACAACTGACTCCGCACCCATGGGATGTATTGCCCGAAGCTATTGTTGAAGGCAACACCGTGAAAGGTAAAGTAGTAAATATTGAAGATTACGGTGCATTCCTGGAAATCACTCCGGGTGTAGAAGGTCTGGTTCACGTAAGTGAAATTACATGGGCTAACACGCCTGTAAATGCTAAGGACTTCTTTAAACTGGGTGATGAGCACGAAGCGAAGATCGTAACGTTGGATAAAGATACCCGCAAAATGAGCCTGTCTATCAAACAACTGACAGAAGACCCATGGAGCGATATCGAAACCCGCTTTGCTGAAGGCACCAAGCATACCGGTGAGGTGAAGAACATCACCAACTACGGTGTGTTTGTAGAACTGGCACAGGGTATTGGTGGTATGATCCACATCAGCGACCTGAGCTGGCTGAAACGCTTCAACCATCCGGGCGAGTACACGAAAGTGGGCGAAAACATTGATGTAGTGATCCTGGGTATCGATAAAGATAACCGGAAACTGCAGCTGGGACACAAACAGCTGGAGGAAGATCCCTGGAATACCCTTCAGGACACTTTTGCCATCGGCAGTGTGCATGAAGGAACCATTGTACGCAGGGACGATAAAGGTGCTACCGTTCAGTTGCCTTACGGCCTGGAAGGTTTTGCTCCCAACCGTCACCTGAATACACAGGATGGTAAATCCGTGAACCTGGATGAAACCGCTCCGTTTATGGTGATCGAATTCGATCGGAATGAAAAGCGCATTGTATTGTCTCATACCCGCGTTTGGGAACAATCTGCATACGAAGAAAGAGAGTCTGTGAAGAAAGATGCACGCGCTGAGGCGGAAAAAACCAAAAAAGCAGTGAAGAACATCCAGAACAAGGTTGAAAAAGCAACCCTGGGTGACCTGAGCGCTTTGGCGGATATCCGGAAGAAACTGGACCAGGAAAATTCTGGTAAATCAGAATAAGCGTATCCGTTTTGATATTGAAAAGCTGTACCGGTAAAACGGTGCAGCTTTTTTTATGGGCGTTATGGGGGCGCCTGAAAAACGTTTAATTTAGCCGCTTTAAAATTCATCCCAATGCAACTTACACAGATACTGGATCAGGTATATCCGTTACCGCAGGAAGCCAGGGAAAAGATCATAGGACGGGTAGGGGAAGTGCGGTTTGGAAAAAATCATTTGCTGATGCGCGCCGGCCGGGTTGAGGGGAACCTGTACTTTATCAAAAGTGGCATTGTAAGAGCCTATGCAGATAAAGAAGACCAGGAAATTACCTTTTGGTTTGGCAGCGAGGGGGAGACCATTGTGTCTATGAACAGCTATGTGGCGGGCAGGCCCGGGTATGAGCATATTGAATTGCTGGAACCCTGTGTGTTGTATGAACTGCGGGCGGAGGAGCTGCAGCAGCTTTTTCAGGAAGACCTGCAAATTGCCAACTGGGGACGGAAATTTGCGGAAAAGGAGCTGATCAAAACGGAGGAGCGGCTGATCTCCCGGCAGTTTAAAACAGCGGCCCAGCGGTATAAGGAGCTGCTGGCAGACAGCCCGGGCCTGCTGCAGCGGGTACCTTTAAGCCATATTGCTTCCTACCTGGGTATTACGCAGGTAAGCCTGAGCCGGATCCGGTCGGAGATCCGCTGAACCATTATTTATCATTTGTAAAATTTTATTTCCCCGCTTCAGCAGAACTTTGCCGGAAATAAAAATGTATGAACTGGATTATTCTGATCATTGCAGGTTTGTGTGAAGTGGGGTTTACCTCCTGCCTGGGTAAGGCAAAGGAAGCGGATGGAGCCGCTATGTACTGGTGGTACGCTGGTTTTTTTGTATCGCTTACTGCCAGTATGTTATTGCTGATGAAAGCCATCCAGGGGCTCCCGATCGGAACGGCTTATGCGGTGTGGACGGGTATCGGCGCGGTAGGTGCAGCATTAATGGGCATCCTGGTATTTAAAGAGCCGGCTACTTTCTGGAGATTGTTTTTCATAACTACCCTGATCGCTTCCATTGTAGGGTTGAAAGTGGTTTCATCGCATTGATGAATAACCGGGAGCCGGGGGAGCCGGATAGCCGGGTTCTCCGGCATCTGCGTTCAGGTCAGATTATCTGTAGTCATCATGAAAAAAGAGCAGGCACTGATTAATGTTTACAAAAGGAAGGGGCGCTATTTTCAACAGCCATTCTCTTCACCCTGTTACCAGCTGGTGGTGTTGGAGGCACAGGGCCGTTTTGAAGTAGACCTGACGGAGTACACCTGTGCCGGGAAAACAGTATTATTCTTGTCGCCTTTTCAATATTTTAAATGGAAGGGGTCTGCCTCAACGGTGCTACAACAGCTGGAGTTTCATGGTGATTTTTATTGCATAGAGTATCATAAAGAAGAAGTTGCCTGCAATGGGCTGCTGTTTAACAATGTTTACCTGGCGCCGCATGTGTGGCTGAAACCGGCTGTATTTGCGGAAGTATGCGCGGTGCTTTCAAAAATTAAAAAAGAACAAAAAGAGTGCGCTGCGTTTTCGACGGCCGTACTGAAAGCATACCTGCAGCTGGTGCTGGCATTGTGCAGCAAGGAGAAAAAAGCTCTCCTGGATCGGCAACCTGCTGGGGCGGTGGGATTCATCGGTAATCATGATTTTCAGCAATTGCTGGAGCAGTATTATCTTACGGAGCGGACGCCTTCTTTTTACGCAGAGCAATATTCTTTATCCGTTGACGCGTTTAGCAAAAAGATCCGGCGCCAGTTTGGAAAAACACCATCGCAGCTGATCCAGGACCGGGTGATCCTGGAAGCAAAAAAACTGCTGCATCTTACACAACGTTCGGTTAAGGAGATCGCTGCACAGTTGGAATTTGAAGATGTGTTTTATTTCAGCAGGTATTTTAAAAAACATACGGGTTGTGCGCCAACAAAGTTCAGAGCACAAACGGGTATTTCTGTTGTGGCAAAATAATCCATAGGAATACCGGGTTTGTCCATGTTCCGGATTGTGCTGACGGTCTATTTTTGAGGGGAACAAAATCCTAAAAAAATATGAACCGTCTTCTTTTGCTTTTAGTCCGTAGCCGTGCAGGACTGGTGCATTTCATGCGCATTGCTATATTTATTGTAATGGCCTGGATCGGGGGGCTTAAAGCGTTTCAGTATGAAGCGGATGGTATTGTTCCGTTTGTGGCCAACAGCCCGCTTATGCATTTTTTTTATAAACAACCAGCGGAGTATAGCGCCCATAAAAATCCTGAGGGTAAAGTGGTCAACAGCAATATTAAATGGCATCAGGCAAATGGCACTTATGGGTTTTCCTATGGACTGGGGGCGGTTATTGTACTCATCGGGATTTTGACCCTCGCGGGGATCTGGTGGCCCCGGACCGGTGTTGCAGGCGGATTGCTCACCTTTGGGATGTCGCTGGTAACGCTCTCCTTCCTGGTAACCACTCCCGAGGTCTATGTGCCGGCATTGGGCGGAGACGGGCCAACGCCGCAGCATGGTTTTCCTTATTTGTCCGGAGCAGGGCGATTGGTGCTCAAGGACATCATCATGATGGCAGGGGGGCTTATTGTTGCGGCAGATGCGGCAGAGCGGGTATTAAAGCGGAGCGGCTCCTGAACATGGCGGAACTTTGTCCAGCCCCGGAAATTAAAAATTATGAACAGGATTACTCTGATCATTGCGGGGTGTTGGAAGTAGCATTTACTTCCTGTTTGGAAGCGGTTAAAACGGCTGTAAATGTGGAGGGATGCCGGTGTTACGCGGGCTTGTTTTTCATAATTACTGCCGCGTCGATTGTGCTTTTTAGCCATTGCAGGGAAGAACCGGGTTTTCTGTGCCGGCGCTTCAGTGGTCCATCTTAACAGCCCGTTTATACCAGACCTGATATTACCCGTATTGCTTTTATTGCCGGGTCAACGGCCGTTTCAACATTAGCGTTCTGTTCAAAGGACCCTTGGCCTGTGACGGGCGGGTAATCCTGTCAATACAAAAAATCCGACCTCACGATCGGATTTGAAACTGGGAAGACTGACAGGATAAAAAAACAGTGTTTCAGAATATTCCTTAACGGTTACCGCCATGCATGATCGTATGCTTTGCCTGTTATGGTCATGGGATCTCCGATATCGGTCTGGATAGAATTGGTATGCCATGCTATCTGCACGTTGTTGGGGAAGTGCATGATCACGGTAAAGATACCACGCTTCTGATCATCATACCAGTAGCCGTTTTTCCAGTAGTAATCACCTCTTTTGCCGGAAACAAAACCATCATAGCCCATGAGCAGATCCTTCATTTTGTCCAGCATCAGCCCCGATACGTATTTTCCGGCCTCGGCCGTCAGCAGCACCTGCGCCATCTCAGGAGTGTTGATAAACCAGCCGCCTGCACCGGCATCCTTATAGGTAGTATAAGCCATGATCCCCGGGAGTGCTGGCTTGGAATAGTTATAATACATCGTCATCTGGCGGTCGGGAGCGGCTTCGGTGATGGAGCCGCCGGCGTTCCAGGGGCCAATATTGATCTTCTGCCAGTCAGGCAGCCCGGCTACTTTGAAGATCTTCTCGCGCACATAATCACGATGGGCCTGCGACACGGCTTCATCGGCCTGCTCATCGGTCATGTTCGCATAAGTTTCCCGGCCGTTTACTACACATGGAATTAAAATACGGCACAAGAGATAATTGACGTTATCATATTTCTTTTCGGTAAAATAACCGAAGCCGGTAGTAGGTGTTTTCAGCGTTTTGCGCAGCGAAGCATAGTCGTTGCCGAAGTAGGTAAGACCCGCTTTATGCGTAAGCATGTCCATAACCCTGATCTTCCGGTTTTCCAGGGCAATATCCCATGATGAAGGAAGGAGGTCTGCAAGGTACGTATACTCATCAAGATCTTTTGCTTCCAGCGCGCCCAGGAGCGCCAGGGCCGAAATGGTTTTGCTGCAGCTGCCGATGGCCTGGCGGGTGGTATACGTGTACTTTATTTCAGGGTTATTTGTACTGAGGCGTGCAGAACCGCCCGCATCATACTGAACGATTTTTCCGTTCTGGGAAATGGCGAAGGACCAGCCCACCGTTTTTCCATCGAGGCTTTCCCGCATGTTCTTTGCAAAAAGCGCGGCATCGAACCCTTTGTTCACAATACCGCCGGGCTTTTGGCATGCTGTGAACGTCATTGCTGTAAGTCCCAGTACGACCCAGGAGTTTCTTAGTACATTTTTCATTTTTCTTGATTTTTAAAGTTTAGTCCTGTAAAGATGAATTACCGGAAGGCGATCCGGCCCGTAGAATTAACAAACAACTCTTCCGGGTTAACGAAACGGAAAGCTGATACCGTAATGCCTGCTACCGGCTGTTTCTAAAACCTGCCGGCAGTACGATGGGGCGAGAATCCACCGGCTGTTTTATAAGAGTGTCTGAAAGCTCCCGCCGGCGGCAGCGTAAGATCTTTCTGTTTTGCTATTCCCGGCAGATCAGAAAAAGCTAAAAAGATTGCTCCCGCCGGTGTTTTATACATGGCTCAATTGATAAGCAGTTTTGTTTAACCGGCAGCACTGTTTTATTAACCCAGGCAGCAGTTTCGTTAAAGCCCGCTGGCAACAGCATTACAGCGCTATAATTTGCATCAGCTTCTTTAACAGGGGATCCATAAAAAACGGCGCCCCCGGATAAATTAAACTGTAAAATCCTTAAACAATGAACTTTAAAAAACGACTATTCGTAACACTGGGCTTTGTGTTGATGGCTGCAGCCATATCCTGCAAAAAGGATCCTGTAGCCTCCCATGATGCGCTTACCAACAGTACCTGGCAGGGAACATTTGTTGTTAAGAACAACGGGCCCGACCCGCTTGCTATTCAATTCAGCGAAAATAAAAAGGCAACCTTGTTTTTTGGCGATCTGACAGCGTCTGCTGAACACCAGGGCAAGGGCAGTTATACGCTTTCCAACAATAAGTTGTTCTTCAGCGTAACAGATTATTATAATGAAAAGATGTCGTTTACAGGTACCCTGACCAATAATACAATTACCGGCACATGGGGGCACGGAGATGCGGATAGTGGTGGCGGCTCTTTTAGTATTACCAAACAATAGGAGGGGAGCAACCGCGGGTTTTCATTTTCTTTATCGGAGGTGCCGGAATAGAAAAGAGGCCGCCTTTTAAGACTGCCTCTTTTTGGTATCGGAGTAGTGGGGGAGTTGTTGGTGAGAAGTTTTTTGTAAGAAATGGTTGCCGGGGGTAAATTGTCTGTTATATTTAAGAAGCTGCATGTTAACCTTAACCTCTATGTTCCGTGGTTGCCTTGTTTTCAGTTACAGCTCTTCATTACAAACTTTTCAGGTTGCCCTTACAGCATTTCATCCACAACTGCTCACTCCTGACATTTCAATACAAGTATCTCACGATCTATTTCTTCGCAGCTTTCAGGTTAAACCCGATTTCCACGTCCTTGCTGATCATCCAGTTTTCGGGGCTGCCTTCTGTTTTATAGCTGATTCCCCATGCACTGCGGTCGATCGTGAATTTTGCATGTGCTGTTACCTCGCCGTCGGTAATGGTTACCTGGGCCGGGAAAGTGATATTCAGCGTACTGTCTTTTAGGGTAAGGTTACCACTGATCAGGTTGGTGGCGCCGGGTAACAGGCTTTTCTGCTGTGTGCTGTCGTAAGGAGCCACTTTGGTGATCACGAAGGCAGCAGTGGGATGTTTGGCTGCGTCAAAGAAGTCGGGACTTTTCAGATGCGCTTCCAGGTCTGCCGCTTTTTTGCCGGGCTCTGTAACTGAAGTGGTATCTACTTTTAAACCGGTCAGGTCAATGGTAAAGCTGCCCGCAGTAACAGCACCGTTCTCAACAGAAAGATTCCCGTCATTTACACTGATGATGCCAAAACGGGGCGCAAAACCACCTTTATGGGTCGCACGCCAGTCAACGGTTGTGGTAACTGTGTCAATTGCGTAGGTGTTGCCGGTAGCTGCCGCTGCTTCTTGTTTTTCTTCGGTTTTTGCCTGGTCGCTGGAAGTACCTCCACAGGCTGCTAACAGTAATGCCAGGGCGAAGATCGAAATAGGTTGTTTCATATTTATTTTGTTTTAGAATTGCGCGCAAAATTAAACAGATCTTTCTATAAACAATGTTTAAACATTAAATATGGCAATTTTATAACAATTGATACCGGGCAAAGCGGTGAATGATGCCCTTTTATTGATCCTGCGCAAGTTTTTTGTAACTCTCTGCATTTTCGAAATAGGAAACTTCGCCATTATTGCCGGTAATGACAATATAGGCAGATGCCTTATCTACAAGTTTGCCGGTAGCGGGGTCTTTTGCTGTCCGTACGGCAGCATCCTGCGGAATCCGGTTCTTACACATTTCACAACAGCCATAATAGGTGTTGCCATTAAAGGGTACTGCTATTTGTGCTTTCCCCATATAGGCATCGTTAACCATGCATACAAGGTTGGAGGGCACGGGATCTCCTTTTTTATAGTGAGCTGTTCCCGGTTGCAATGCTGCGGTTACTGCTGCCGGGGTGGGTGCTGCTGTTGTTTCCTGTTTTTGGGCCGGGCTGCTGCAGGCGGCCAAAAAAACGGCACTGCAAATGACGAAGCCGGTTCTTATAACTTGGTTCATTTTTATTGTTTTTTGATTATTTAAATGATTGGGATGTTGTTCGGGATCCGGGAGGATGGTTTTACGATGATCCTGAAATGTAAGGCGTATCCAGAGCAACCGCATAGAGCAATCCTGCGGCTTCCGGCGTGTGCCTTTGCGCTCGCAGATTATCACAGGGGGGTGAGTATTGATATCTGTGCGAATCCGTGAGCGACTTTTGTACACGCACCGATTACTCCGATCGTCACAGCATTTGAAGGATGTTGATCAATGTATGATCTGTGCGAATCAAAGAAATCTGTGAGCAATTATTCTGTATCTGCGTTACCTGATCTTAATAAGTGAGTACCAATCCGCCGCCAAAGCCATATTCGGTATTGTAGTTGGCGGATACGCTGAAGTTCCGGTTAACGATGTACCGCAGTCCGCCCATGTATTCCCTTCGGGTGTCGAGTGAGAAAGCGCCTCTTAAACGTTTTGAAAGCGGAATATCTTCCCGGCCCAGTTCCACGCGTACCTGTCCCTTTGTATCGATCTGTGTTTGCAAAAGCACCAGCCAGGGCAGGGTATAGGCAAAACCGGCAGTATAGCGGGGTTTGCCATCATGTTTGAATTTTTGTCCTAGAAGATCCTGTTCTTCATGACTGTCTTTCCGGTAGGCCCATTCAACTCCAACAAACGGGCGGAACCATTGCATCTGTCCCAGGAAGCGCCCCACACTGGCTTCTATTTCATGTCCTCTTTTTGCAGTATACCCCAGTTTCCACTCGGCCGTAAAGGCCCAGCGGGTATTGTGATACAGGGCAGATCCGAAATTCCCATTGGAGGCAACTTCGTTTTCGGCCATGAGGAAGAACATGCGGTCGTCGCGGTATAGTTTTTTGATCGTTTTCTGCGGGTTGGTTATATAGGGATTGGGGGCCTGGCCCTTGTAAGTGAAGATACGCCCCATGCCCGCCATCATATGATAAAGGATGTGACAATGAAAGAACCAGTCGCCTTCCACATTGGCCTCGAATTCGATCACGTCGGTTTCCATGGGCATAATATCGATCACGTTTTTCAGCGGTGCATAATCGCCTTTATCATTGAGCACGCGGAAATCATGTCCGTGCAAATGCATGGGGTGGCGCATCATGGAGGCATTGTATAATTTAATACGAACGATCTCGCCTTTTTTGATCAGTATCTTGTCCGTTTCAGAAACCACTTTATTATCCAGGCTCCATACATAGCGGTTCATGTTGCCCGTTAATGTAAAAGTGAGCTCCTTAACCGGTGCGTTTTCCGGCAGTACTGTTTTCTGCGGGGCTTTTAGCATATTATAGTTCAGTGTAACGATCGCCGGCGGCATGGCCGGGCCGGCTGGCATGGCATCGTGGTTGTGTTCCATCGTGGAATGGTGCTCCCTGTTATTACTGGTAGTAGCCTGCTCCCTGTGTTCCTTTTTTGAAACGGCAGGCCCGGTGATCTCGGGGTACATAACGGTATTCATATCCATCTGCTGCAGACTCATCTCCATACCCATATCATTCATGCTCCCGTTCATGCGCATCATGCCATTCATCATCTTCATACCTTCAAAGTACTTCAGCCGTTCCAGCGGTTGTGCCAGTTGCTTTTTCCCTTCCCCGATAAAAAGGGATGTGGAGTTGGTGCGGTCCTCCGATGTAGCCAGCAGTTCATAGGACCTGCCCTGTTCGGGAATGGTTACCACGATATCGATGGTTTCAGATGGCGGCAGGATAAAACGGTCTACCTCAACGGGCTCTACATCATTGCCGTCATTGGCTACCACGGTTATTTTTCCGCCGGCATAGTGCATCCAGAAATAGGTGGAGGCTCCGCCGTTGGAGAGCTGCAACCGCACTTTATCGCCGGCTTTGAATTGGGAAAGCTGACTTTCATTTTTGCCGTTGATCAGCATTTTGTCGTAATAGACGTCGCTCACATCCATCGCCAGCATCCGCTTCCATTCGTTTACGAGCTTGGTTTTAAAATGACCCGCTTTGATGGCTTCGGCGTAGCTCTGTACGGCATTCTTTTTAATGGCCGCCCAGTCGTTGGCATTGCGCAGCATCCGGTGAATGTTGTGCGGCATGATGTCCGTCCACTCACTTAGGATCACCGGAACGGAGGGCAGGTCGTCGATGCCTTTACGGAATGTGGGGTCTCCCGCTTTTTTATGAAAGATCATGGAGCCATACATACCGATCTGTTCCTGGAAGCCGTAATGACTATGATACCAGTGTGTGCCCGTCTGAATAATGGGGAACCGGTAGGTGTAAGTGGTTCCGGAACCGATAGGCATTTGTGTTAAATAGGGGACCCCATCTTCTTTATTGGGGAGGAAGACTCCATGCCAGTGCAATGCGGTGGGCTCTTTTAGCCGGTTGTGTACCACTATTTCGGCGGTATCGCCTTCCGTAAATTCGAGGGTGGGCATGGGGATCTGTCCATTGACGGCGATGGCCATTTTATGTTTGCCGGAGTAGTTGACCATGGTATCTGTTACATAAAGGTCATACCGCTTTACACGCTGGGCCTGTGAGTGCAGTACCGCCACTATTAAAAGTACCAGGATCCCTGTTGTTTTTATTTGTTGTTTCATTTCTGTTCTGCTTTACCAGGTAGGGCTACCTGTTTGTCTGTAGTATATAGCCCGTTGGGGCCGTTCTGTTTTCCGGAGCGGTCTTTCAGCGCGGTGAAATAACGGATCAGCATTTCCTTTTCCGCTGCCGTAAGACCGCCATGCACCAGGGTATAGGATCGCAATGGCATGGATCCTTTGTTCAGCGCATTGACGATCCCGTTGAATTGGGTACGTTGCTTACGCATTCCGTACCCCGCCACTTCATCAAAGTTCAGTTTTTTCTTTCCTTTTTGGATATGCCGGTTCATAAATGCATTTACCGGTTGTAACATAGCATACCAGGGATAGCGGGTATTATTGCTGTGGCAATCCAGGCAGGCCGCTGTCAATACCTGTTGCACTTCCGGCGGAGGGGCAAAAAGGTTTGCAAAACTGCCGGCCGTAGCTGTGGTCCTGTTCCGGGGTGGCCGGGGAACGAATTGCAGCCCGGCTATGAGCAGCAAGACGATCCCGGTTCCGGTACGAAACGGTTTCATGGGTTCACTGTTTCGGTGATGGTACCACAGTTGTTGCGGGCTGCTCCGGTATAAGGATTTTTTAGGGTTTGCTGATTGCTGAGCCAGGATCCTCCTTTCCCGTTGTTCAGAGAGGCGCAGGTAAATTTATAAACGACGGTTTTAGTGCCTGCTATCTTCACAAGGTCGTACAGGTCCTCGCTCAGCATTTGGAAATGCTCGCGCTGATGACCGGGTTGATCTTTGCTGGCGGCAATATGCGCGGCGTTTTCAACGGAGGCTTCGATGATCTCCTTTACCTCCTTTTGCTGTACTGCCGGAAGTTCCGTTACAGGCCCTGCCTGCAGCTTGTTTCCGAGAGTATTGGCGGCATTCGTGATGCCGGTGGCCTGCTCCTCAAAAAGTGCTGTTCCCAATGCAAAGTAGGCATCCAGTATGGCTGTTGCAGAAAAGAGCTGTTTTGTTGTGTCAGGCTCCTGGGCGGATACCTGTGGGCTGGAAGCCGTATCGGCGGCTGATGGTTGCTCCCCGGTTCCGGGGGTATTGCAGGCCACTGCAGCAATAGCCATCCACCCCCATAAAAGTAACTGTTTCATGAGTGCTGTTTTAGAATGAGGTATGCCGGTTATTGAAGCGTTTCCTTTGTGGATCCGCAGGTGAGCATTTTTGAGCCATAGTAGGGGTTTTTGATTTCCTGCTCTTTGCTCAGCCAGTTGGCGCCGCCGTTGTACATCGGGCAATGGTTATAATAAACCTTGTAAGCGGATCCGGAAGCTTTTATCAGCGGGTACAGTGTTTCTGTAAGCGACGCAAATGCGACCCGCTGCTTTTCGATACCCGAAGCCGTTTTTAGCGCTGTTGCCTGTTGGTCCAGCTTCTTCATTACCACCATCCAAACGTTGTGCTCCTTTGCAGAAAGCTCCCCCATTTTTACGGCTTTAACCTGCCCCGCAAGCTCGTTCGCTTTTTGGGCTACGGCTTTTGCATCCGATTGAACCAATGCCTGCTGAATCGCAAAGTAAGACTGGTATAAGGGATCCAGCTTTGATACAGCGGCATCAGCAACGCCGTGATCTGTATGTTGCCCGGCGCCGGGTATATCCGCATTCTTTTGCTGGTGCAGTGCGGTTATGGCCCCTTTGTACTGGCATTCTTTTGATAAAGCCTGGTAGGCGGCTACAGGGGCATTGTAACTTTCATTGTCGAACCCCGCAAGGGCTACCTGCTTCAGCACGGCATCTTTTGTTGTGGCATGGGGATCATAAACAAGCTGTGCTTTTTTTGTGGAAGGCTCCCATGTTAAGCGGGCCCTGTTCTTTTGAGCTCCTGCCTTTTCAATAAGGGTTTTGCAGGCGGCGGAACTGCCCTGGATGGATACGGTGATGGTTTTTGCATTTTTGATGCCGGCGCCGGCATAAATAGATGTGGTCATCAGGGCCATCAGAAGGGCCAATGATGTATTTTTTATGAATTGCATATAGGTATTATTAATCAGTTGAAAAATGATGTATGCGAAATGGTGCATACCGCCCGGGTACGCGTATGCGCTACACCAGGGACATGAAAAGCGTTGAAAATACTGATTAACTTAACCGGGGAGGCTGCCAGATGGAATAGGTATAGGAAGCAAGCTGCATCTTGTTGATCCCGCTGCTGTAGTCCGTTGCAGCAACCGGGAGCTCCGTAATGTCCAGCTGATGAACGGCATGCAGGCTATATATGGAAACGGGGTGACAACTGTTATCCGTACAGTTGTCATGTGTACAATGTCCTTTTTGCTGATGTGCTGCCGGCGACTGGCTACAACAGTTTGCCGGGTGGGCCATCATTTTTGTGTTATGTAAAGCCGGGCTAACAGTTCCTGCGCTTTTTTCAGTTTTATGATGCATTTCACAGGCACCGGCCTTCAGTACGGGCGCCGTAAAAAAAACGGCCAGAAGCAATATCAATTGTATAAAACGCATGAAGAATATGTTGCAAAATTAAACTTTATTGTTTTCTGCGCAAAAAAAAATGGGTCAAAAACAGATTCTAACAGTTTGATAACAATTGATACTCATTTACTTATCATTTCTGTAAATAATATAAGAAAACTATGGAATTTTGTAAGGACCGGCTGTGATGTTTTCCTTATTACAAGCTCCTGATCAGAAGATTTTTTTGCTTTTGCGGGTTCTGAAATGAGCCCTCACAACGACTGCCGGAGCAGGACCATATCTTTAAGCTGAATGCCGTTTTCAAAAATGGGGTGAGGGTAGTGCGTTGTAAAAAAGTTTTTCCGGAGCGCGTATTTTCTAAAACCGTTGCGTTCATAAAAGCGGATCTGTTGAAATCCCGTATCGGAAGTGCCCACAATGAGTGTTCTGTATTGCTGCCGGCCTGCGATCTCTATTATTTTTTGGATCAGGAAAGAGCCAATGCCCCTGTTCTGGTGTGAGGCAGCTACCGCTATATTTTTTATTTCCAGGTCGTCGGCGGATAACGGGTATAGAGCGGCAACGCCGATCATTTCCTGCGCGTTCATCAACGTATATACCGCAGAGCTATAGATATATTTTTCTATGGCTGCGATGGTTTCATCCGCCAGTAACAGTAAACCGAAGGGGAGGGCGTCTGTTGGCCGGAGTTTTATAAGTCGGAGCTGTTGCATGATGGTATAGCCTGTACCTGTATCCGTTGCAGGCAGGGCAAAGTAACAAAAATATGATGGAAAGTACCGGTAATCAGTAGCAGGTATCTGTTTTATTGTTCCCGGTCGGCAAAAAGATGCGCATGCCAGGTATACCCGCAACGCCCTGCTCTTATGGCGAATCGTTTTTCGCCGTACCGGTGTGTGCTGTAGGATCGGGCTATTTTGTTTTTATGATGCCCTCATGGTATAGCCGGAGCATGTCCTGCAGGATCTGCGTTATGGCCTTTACCGGAAGGTCTTTGCCGGGATCGAAGGTGATGGGTTTCATCCGGGCCCGCTGCTCCTGTTTGAGCAATGGATGATGCATGTGTTTGCCCTCCACGATGCCCAGGTAAGGTTGTCCCAGTTTTTTATCGATCCAAAGGTAACAGCACATTTTTCCTTTGTAACAGAAAAAGGGCATTCCATACTTCCGGGCGGCCGTAAGATGGGTATCCTGCAACAGGATCATTGTTCTTAAAGCCAGGAGGCAGCTTTTGACGGGCTCCTCCTGCTTCGCATAAAACTCATCTAATGCGTTCATTCATTTTCCAATGCTATAAAAATAGGGACTTCTGCGTACTCCGGATCCTGTGCTTTTGCTCCGTACACTTCAAAATCGGTTGTATATTTCCGGGGCAGGGGAGTGCTCCAGATCTTTAGCCACTCGTTAAATACAAATCCCTCGCTCATTTTGCCGGTTGCGGTAAAGCAGGCGTAATTCCCTGCGGCAATTTCCAGGGCTTCCATACCCGAGGGAACCTGGTCAAAAGAAGTAACCCTGCATCCGAGCACAGTGGTATACGGCCGTGTATGATCCTTTTCATACGAGGTGTAAATGGAATAGATATCGTCCCCCGCTTTGTTGGGTATCTGCCTTGCAATTTCCTCCTTCATGAACCGCTCCCAAAGCGCCGGGATATCGGTAGCTGCCTGGTTGTTTTCATTGGTGGTTCTTACGCTGATCCCGATCACTTTAAATGATGCTATGTACTCCTGTATCATAAATAATTCTTTTGGTAAGCGAAATTAAAGGAAGGGAGTGACAGCCCTATGTCAGGGGGGGGGAGTTTATGGAACAGCCCACCGGGGCACATATGCTTGAGAACGGGAACTTTGCCGGCTGCCGCGATAAGTAATTGCAAACAATTTCCCGGAATGATGTATTTTAGGCGGACAGATGGAGCCCTGTTTTTATAAAGAAATGGCATCCCCCACCGGGCTGCTGCGCCTGGTAGCGACCTCTGCACACCTGGTTGGTGTGCAATGGCGGATCAACGAAGATTACAGCCGTAATGAACATTTTTTAAAGGATGTCAATCACCCCTTATTGCTGGAGGCAGAACGCCAGCTGAATGATTATTTTGGAGGGAAGCTAAAGGTATTTGCATTGCCGGTAATGCTGGAGGGCAGTGATTTTCAGAAGAAGGTTTGGGAATTGCTTGCAGGGATTCCTTATGGGAAAACGATCAGCTATGGCGAAATGGCACGACGCATGGGCGACACGAAAACCGTGCGGGCAGTGGGGGGCGCGTTGAATAAAAACCCCGTACCGATCATTGTTCCCTGTCACCGGGTAATCGGCGCAGATGGGAAGATGGTAGGCTTTGGTGGGGGAATGCAGCGTAAGATCTTTTTATTGAATCTTGAAAATCCAAAACCACAGCTGGACCTGTGGTAATTGTTCCCGCCGATGATCCATTCGTTTTCTGAGAAGACCTTTAAGCGTATCTGTAACCAGCTGGCAAAAAAAGATGCTCATCTTGCCGGGGTTCTGCAGCGCTACGGGCATCCGCCGATGTGGACCCGTACCAACAGCTTTGAATCGCTGGTGCATATCATACTGGAGCAGCAGGTGTCCCTGGCATCGGCGCTGGCAGCCCTTCGGAAATTGCAGGAGTATAGCGGGGAACTTACCCCGGCAGCGGTAGTAAGAATGAGTGATGAGGAAATGCGTTCCTGTTATGTCAGCCGGCAAAAGATGATCTATATCCGCGGGCTGGCGGAGGCCATCATCAGCGGATCTATTGATCTTGCGGCAATGCATCAATTGCCCGATCCTGTGATCCGTGAACGGCTGACGGCCCTGAAGGGCATCGGGAACTGGACGGCAGATGTATACCTGATGTTTGTGCTGCAGCGGTCCGATATTTTTCCTGCAGGGGATCTTGCCGCTGTTAATGCATTAAAGCGGCTAAAGGTATTGGATAAAGATGTTTCGCGCGATGAACTGGTTGCGATTGCCGCCAGCTGGGCGCCGCATCGCACGGTAGCAACAATGATCCTCTGGCATTATTATTTGTCGGCAGGAAAACGGGGATGATTCCCGGTTCCAGGTTTTACGTTCCATATTCCAGGTTAGCTCCGTGTTTCACTGCTCACGGGCTATTCTTTTGTTTGAGCTCCGAAGCTTCGCATACGCGTCAGGTTAACTTTAACAGGATTCAAAGAACGGGTTCAGATTAAAGGGATAAAACGGGTATATAAGGACCAGGGCGTCATAGGCACCACGTGTTTATAGAACCGTGATCATAGAGCAACCGGCTCCGTAGGATGCCGCGTAACACGGGGCATCCTACGGAGCCCGGTCCCAATAATGAAACATAGCTATCAACACGATGCTTCATCCGGAGCATCAACCCCGGGATAGACGGTAGAAATTGCCACCGCCGTTTTTCATTTAATCATGTAAAGTTAAATGGTTACCACCCTTTTGGAGGTGATGATGCCGGTTAGCAGGTTGATTTTATTTTTATATTCCTGGGTAAGCTCCGTATAATCGGGCGCCGTAAACAAGGCATTGCGGACAATGGGAACGCTGAACGGAACCGGCCATGCCCGCAGCGATTTGGCTACGGCATCCATCGCGTTGATCCCCTGCATGGCCTGACCGCCATCCGCCCAGCAGATCATACCAATGAGCTTGTCAATTAAATAGGGGCGCTCTTCTTTGGAACTCAGCTCCAGCCAGTCGAGGCAATTTTTCATCACCCCGGTCATGCTGCCATGATACAGGGGGGTTAGCCATATATGCGCATCCGCGTTCCGGAAAAGATTGAGCATTACCTGAACTCCATTGGGTACTTTTTGCAGGGTATAGTCAAACAAGGGGATGCCGGATTCTACGAGATTAAAAACCGTGGTTGCTGCCCCCTGGTCTTCCAGGTGCTGCTTCAGGTATGCAGAAAGTTTTGCAGGAGTGGACGCTTCCCGCTGGTCCAGTGATCCGTTTAAAATAAGTATATTCATGATCTTGTGACTGATATTGGTTTATAAATAACATGAGACATCACCGCTGCCAAATATAGTGCTTTTTACAACGGTATCTTTTGCCCGTGAATTGACGCAAATGTACTAAATTTGATATTTAAAGTAAATAATTACTTTGTTTATTATGCATAATGAGTTGCCGGAGAACGAAAAGGCGCTGGGCATCATCAAGGTCAAAGGGCCGCAAACGCTGCTGGAACTGGCAGCGGAGATGAACATCACGGTAGAAGGGGCCCGCTTCCATTTGCTGAAGCTGGCGAAGGAAGGATTAGTGCAGGCCACAACCGAATCGAAAGGAAGAGGCCGTCCGCAGCAGATATGGGCCCTTACAGACCTGGGGAATGCCCGTTTCCCCGATATGCATGCGGAGCTGACGGTAAAGCTGATCGATTCGGTCCGGAATATACTGGGACAACCCGCGCTGGACAAGATCGTGGCTGCCAATGGCAAAGCAGGCCTCGAACGGTACCTGAAGGAGCTGGAAGAAAAAACGGACCTGAAGGCGAGGCTGAAAGGACTGGCTGCCATCAGGACCCGGGAGGGATATATGGCGGATGTTCAGAAAGACGGGGATGGGTACCTGCTGGTGGAGAACCATTGCCCCATTTGCGCTGCTGCCGCCAGCTGCCAGGGTTTTTGTACAGCAGAACTAAAGACCTTTAAGGCGGTGCTGGGCAAAAAGGTGAACGTGGAACGGGTAGCGCATATTTTGAAAGGAGCCCGGCGCTGTGCTTATAAGATTACCCCGGCAGGGTAGGGATGGGGTTTGATGTTTGAGGTCTTACGTTAGCTCCGTGTTTCACTGCTCACGGATCAGGAGCAGGTCCCAGGGTTCACGTTCGGTTTCACATCATAGCCATCAATCGATTACCCATGAACTATTGACCATCGACTATTGGCAAATGCCAGATCCGGCTTTAAGCATTTTCACGTCTCCACCTGTTCAAATTCTGAGTCTCTTACCGTTCCTGTAATAACGGCTGGCTATAAAGGAAAGGGGAAGCCCAATAGCAAGGATGAGTATTGCTGCGTTAATAAGAACGCCCGAAGCAGAGCCCGGGAACTTCCCGATCCGTGATAAAGGGACCATAATGAGGTTCATGACCGTCCAGATAAAAAGACCATAAAAGATACCGGTGGCTACCCGGTTCTTCCCCAGTATTTTTAGCCGCGGATAGAGCCAGAAGAAAAATACGGTGAAGCTGAATGCCACCAGGTAATGCAACAGGAGCCCGGTTACATACATTTCCGCACCACCCGAAAAAGCCGCCGGCCCGAGTAGGGCACTGGTGATATATTTCAGTATAAACAACGGATCTTTCCCGGTTACTATGTAATAGTGCAGGAATGCCGAAAGGAGATCCAGGGTTCCCACAAGGAATCCCGCTTTTGCGATAACAGTGCTGTTTTTTTTCATATGCTGCCGATTGCTGATGACACGGTAATAAGGGCTCTGAACAGGGAGGCTAAAAGGGATAACCGATACCGATATTAAAGATAAGGTTTTTTTTGCGCCATTCCGGGTCACTGAACCGGACCTGGTCAATCACCCACCGTTCTCCCGGCGGCAGCCAGGGTTTGCGGAAGGGCATGGCCAGGTCGAACCGTACCACGAAGATCGAAGCATCCACTCTTAGGCCAACGCCGCCCCCAACGGCGGTCTGACTTAATACGTTCCCAAAGCGGAACTGGCCTCCCGGGCGGCTGGTATCATTTTTTGCCAGCCAGATATTACCGGCATCGATAAATACAGCCCCCTGGATGATGCTAAACAGCTTTGCCCTCAATTCTGTATTCAGCATGAGCTTTACGTCGCCCCCCTGGTCGGCAAACAGGTCGAGGCTGTCTGTGTTGATATAGAACGTACCGGGCCCCAGCGAACGGGAGCGGAATGCGCGGATGTCATTGCTTCCCCCGGCAAAGAACTGGCGTACATAAGGCAATACGGAGCTGTTGCCATAAGGGATACCATATCCCAGGTTAAGGCGGTTGGCCCATATCAGCCCCGGGTTGATCTTGTAATAATCCCGGAAATCGGCTTCGAGGCGTACAAACTGGTTGGTGATGGTCTGGAAGAGCCGCTTCTTGCCGCTTTCGTCCTTACGCAGGAAGGCATTGATGAGATTACCGGCAGATTCTACTGAACCCATGAAGAGGAAATTATTCCGCAGTTCGGGCTTTACCTGGTTGCTGTAAGTATAGGTATAATTGGAGCCGATGATGAACTGGTTCTCAAAGTTGTTTTTTAGCGTAGGCACTTTTTCCAGCATCCGGTTAAAACTGTCCGTAGTGTTGGCCGTACGGATATAGCTTACGGAAAGCGGGTTCAGCTGGTGCTCGTTGAACTCATTGCCTTTCCATAAATAACCGAACTCTCCTTTCCCCGAAACCAGGGTATAATAGTTGGCCCGGTTCAATAGCTGCGACCCGACGGTGATATGGGTTTTGGGAACATAGGCGTTATGGGTCTTGAACCCGGCAACCGGGATCAGGAAGCGGGGAAACAACAGGCGGGCTTCTGCCCCCAGGGAGTAGGAGGTAAGGTCCTTCTGTTGTCCGCTGAATTGTTTTTCGAACCCCCCGGCAAGGCTCAGGTTGAGTTGCTCCGCTCCCCGGAATGTATTTTTATTGGTGTGGGTTACCTTCACTTCGGATCCTATAAAGTTGTTGGATTTGCTGGTGCCGGTTACGGAAAGGGAAAGCGCGTTCTTCTTTGAGGAAGTAAGCATAAAGTCCACATCCATATTGCTGCTGGTAAGGGTATCCATGGGGGTAAACTCGGCCTTTACAAACCGGAAGGTCCCGATGTTCACCAAACGGTTCAGGCTTAATGCATGGTCAGTGCGGTTATAAGGATCTCCTTTCTGAAAAAAGATCAGGTGCTCAAATAAGCGGGGTTTGTACTTGTGGTTGGGGTCATAGATGGTGAAATCTTTGTACTGCACCGGCTCGGAGGCCCTGGTGAAAGAATCCCGCCTTAAACTATAGTCGGGGTAAATGTTGATGTTGCGGATGAAGTAGGGCTGCAATGCCGCTCCGGGCGTTTCTTTTTTGATTTTCAGATCGATGTCCACCTGGTTGGCGCCAATGGTACTGTCTGCCTGTATCAGCAGGTAGTTAGGGCTGAAGTAGAAATACCCTTTTTCTTTTAGTTGAACGTCGATACGTTCGCGTTCGGCCTTAAAAATATCCAGGTCGTAATAGTCGCCCTGCTTTAACAGTGTTTTGTTCCTGGCGGCATAAATGAGGCCGGAGATCGCACTGCTGCTGTCGCCCGGGAAGGTAATCGCATTTATGGTATAACGCGGGCCGGAGTAGAGCTGGTAGGCGGCCTTGCCGGTTTTGCCCCTGATCGTTGTATCACCGGATCCGGAAGCCTGTAAAAAACCTTTGCTTGCCAGGTAGCTGCTCATGACGTTTACATTATTCTGCAACCGCACCTGGTTCATCAATACAGGAGGCTCTCCCAGCTTGTATTTTATCCAGTACTTAAATCCCTTTTGCTTTTTGGGTTCACTGACAAGATTGTAGAAGAATAATTTGTAACGCCAGCCGAGCAGCTTCTTATTGGGGGCGGGGCGTACCTTTGCTTCCAGCTCTTTTTGAAAATTTTTCTGATCCTTAACAGCCGGTGTATCGGGGTTCAGTTTTACGGTAGCGCCGGTATAAAGCACCTCTCCCGGTTTTAACTTCCTGGTGGTGGAGCAAGAGGTTACCAGTAATACAAGTCCCAACAGGTATAGGAAATAAACGGGCAGGGATGCCTGATCCCGATAGCTATCGGGACTGATGTCTGATGGCTGACAGCTGATCGCTGACTGCCGTGCAAAAAACAAATATGAAAAATTCCGTTTACTCATCTCCCTTGTTTTTTCGGTTACTGCCGCTGAAGTTGCCGCTTCCCCTGCGCTGATCCCGTTTTCTGAAACTGCGGAATACCTCCCCGAATTTATTGTAATCGACCACGATAATAAAACCCACACCGGTTTCGATGATCTGTCCTTCAATGATCCCTTCCGTCTGGTTACGTCGGTAGGCCCGCAGGCGGTAACGTCCGTCGCGGGAAAGCATGTACTCGATATTTACATTGCTGGCCAGCTGCGCTGCATTCTGGTTGGTATTAGCCCCCTCCAGCGCAAAGTTATTGCCCACGGTAACGCTGAGGCGGTCATTCAGCAACCGCTTGGTAAACGCTACATTCAGATCGGTCTTTGTTTTTTCCTGGCCGGTGGAATAGTCTTCCTGCGAGGTAAGGTCGAAGTTTATGTCTACTCCTTTGATCAGGTCGGAGGCCAGGTTATTCAATTGTTCCGTAAGCAGTTTGCTTACACTCTGCCGAGCCAGGGCTCCTGCAGAAGTACCGCCGGCAAGGCTTTCAAATGGGTTGTCGGAAATGAAACGGTTGAGGGCCAGCAGGGCAAAGACCTGTTTATTCAATTCGCTTTCATTGGCATTGATCTGCTGCAGTCGCGTATAAACGATGCCGTTGAATGCGTTGCGTTCGCTTTCCCGCATATCGATCTGGAAGCTGATCTTTGGCTTTAATAATTCACCGCTCATTTTGAGGTATACATAAAAGGGCAGCTTTTGCCGGTACATGGTGCGGTTGGTGCTGCTCTCTGATTCGAGCTGTGCAGCAACGAGGTCAATGGGCGAGGTGTTGACTTCATAAATGGCCGTGATATCGGCATTGGCTTCCGTGGGTGCGCCGGTCCATTGTATGGAACTACCCTGCTGGATCTTGAATTCCCGTTTGGCCAGTCCGCCAATGGTAAGATTATAGCTGCCTTCGGTGATCTCATACCGGCCGGTTAAGGTGGTGCGGCCGCTGGGATCCATTTGCAGGCTGAGATCGGCTTCGCCTTTTACGCGCAGTGCATCCCCGTTTTGCGGGTCCACCACGATGGTGATCTCGGCCTCCTTGTCAATGGTCACGTCTCCCGAGATATCCATGCCCGTGATCGGCGAACGGGTCAGGCTATCAACGTTAACCGGCTGCCGGCCATTGAGCGGCGGGGCATCTTTGTCAATAAATTCAACAATGCCCTCCTGGCTTGATACCAGCGGATCATCATCGGGGATCACGAAGTTGAATTTTGTTCCCTTATTGATCCGCGTTTGCATATTCACCCTGGGCTTGTTTAGATCGCCGGTGATCCGTGCATTCAGGGTGACCAGTACCGTGCCATAAAACAGCTCATTGTCGGCAGCCGTGGAGTTCATGACCCTGAAGTTATTGGCGCGGAGGGTAAGGTTGAAACCGGGATTGGAGAAATCGCGCGTCGTGATCATTCCATCGAGCGTCAGCGGCTGGTTGGAGGAGTCCCGTATGGTAAATTTATTAAAGGAAATACCCGGCTCTGTAAAGCGCACTGTTTCATTTTTGAGCTGGTAGTATCCATTAAGCTGAGCGATATTTAACCCCGCATCTTTGAAGGTGAGTGCGCCCAGGATGGCGGGTTTGCTTACGGGTCCTTTTGCGGTAAGGTTGCCGGTGAGGATGCCTTTACCGTTCCTTACCTGGCCGCCGCTGATGCTTTCAATGTGCTTCAGGTCGATCTTATTTACTGCAATATCCAGGTCAAGCGATCCGGCAGGTTCTGTATAATAAAAACCGGTGATGGCCAGGTCGTGCAGGCCGGATAAGCGAACGTCTGCCTGGTAGGCATTGGCGGTATTGTTGTTTACTTTTATGGAAGCGTTGCCCAGCGCATCTTTCTGGTACCGGAGCTGGTTAATGGTGAGGTCGGCCTCAAACTTCGGATTGGTGGCAATATCGGTTACATCCACCACGCCGTTGAGCTTGCCGCCTACCAGGGCCGTATCCTGGTCTGCATACCGGGTTAAGGTTTCCAGCATAAAGTTGGTGAATTTCACATTCACGGGAGCATTGGGCTGGGTAGACCGGCTGTTGATGGCGAGTGATTGCCCGTTGTTGCTGATCTCAAAATTGCGTACGTATACACCGGCCTTGCCGTATTGGATCAGGTTATCGGGTGCTACCTTCCAGGGATCATAGTTGAGCAGGAGTTTTTGCGGATCCAGGGTAAACTGGTAGGTTTGATCCATGGATTTAAAATGCCCTCCAATGCGGTACTTATCTTTATTGGCGCGGTCTCTTAAAAAGAGGTTTACATCCAGCAGGTTGTTGAGCGCGGCCCCGCTTATCTCCGCATTATACAGATTGACGGACGGGCTTTGGATTTCTTTAATATTCAGCGCATAGTCCAGCTTTGCCGAATCGGTGTTGCCTGCCTTCAACACGATGTCTTTTACGTCGAAGCTATCATAGACCACATGCGGGAAAAAAGCATTTAAATGAAGGCTGTCACTTTGCGTGTTGATGTTGCCGCTGATCGTGGCGGGAGCCAGCGTGGTGAGTGCCGGCACAAATTTTTGAATCAGCTCCGGGTCAGTAATGGCCAGGTGGAACTGCATCTGCTGCGGGGCGATCTTTTTAGTGGGCGCAAATGCATAATATTTATTGATCTGGTTAATGAAGGCCTGGCCGATCTGGGTCAGCTGGTATTTGCCGGTAAACTGAGCCGTCATGAAATCTGATTGCAATGATAACTCATTATGCGCTTTGGTCGCCACCGCGCTGAGCGTTAAAGTGTCTATATTGTAAATGGATCCGTCAAAACCGATCTGAACGCTTTTAAGGCTGGCCGACCCGTTCAGGTAATCCGGATCTAAAGAACTAAAGTCCATATCGACCAGCCCGGCCAGCTTTAACGGCTCGGAATAGAAATTCAGTTTTTGGAGGTCGATGTTTTTCAGGTCGGCCGTTCCTTTTATTGCCGGCGTGCTTTTACCAAGATCTGCTTTTGTGTCCAGCGTAAAATGCGCATTGCTGTCGTTGCTGACGGCCCTCAGGTCTGCGATATTACCGGCATAGGCGCCTTCCAGTCTGATGTCTTTATAATCATACTTGTTATAGCGGGCATGATAAATGGTGCCGTTCAGTTTTGCGCGCATCTTTTTAGGATCCAGGCTCTGCCCGCTTATATTAGCCAGTAAGGAAACGGTTCCCAGTTGCTCCTGCTGTTTAAGCAGGCGTCCCAGGTTAAAGTTATGCAGCTGGATCTTGGCGCGGTAGGTCTCCCGGTTTTTGGGGCCGCCCATGGCCGCCTGCAGGTTCGCGCCGCCCATATCTGTTTTTAATTGCAATGCTGTGGTGAAATTGGTAAGACTCCCGTTGAATTTCCCGGTTGCCGAGAGATAGCCGGGAAGTTCAACGCTTTGCGGCATGGATGTGGAGGGGATCAATGCAAACAGGTCGCTTTTGGATGTCTGCAACTGGCGCAGGTTGAGGTTGAAGATGGTTTTATCGATGTTGGGTAATCCCCGGATCCCACCGGCAATGTCAATACGGGTGCTGTTCAAACCCTGTAGCTGCAGTTTTTCAATATCGAGGTTGTTCAGATAACCGGTAAAGGCTGCTGCAAGGCGAAGCTGCCGGCTCCTGTAGCTGTCCGGTACAGAAGGCAGCAGGTAATAAAGGTCCTGCATCCCGATAATGGTATTGCGGAATTGTACATCCATTTTTACTTTTTCCGGATGCCTGCTCAGATCATCCTGCGATGTATAGCTCAGCAAACTGTTATTGTCGATCTGTGTATGCGGTGTTTTTAAAATAAGCCCATCCACCTTTAATTGCCGGTCATCGTATACAAGATCGCCCTTCAGATCGTTAAGTACAAACCCGCTGGTGTCTTTGAGTTTCCCTCCCCGTATGGCGGCTTTAATGCCGGCGCTGTCGATGGAAATGTTGTTGCCGGTAAGCCCCAGCTCCTTTATGTTGAGGTGATTGAAATCCAGGTGCCCCGGCGTGCGCTTCTCTGCCAGGTTATCATACCGTACCCGGTTGTTTGCCAGGATCAGTTTGCCCAGGAACAGTCCGAAGGAGGAGGAGGCGGAGGCGCTGTCGGCAGCGGTTTCAATGGCTTTTTGATTGGTTGGGGTGGGCCGGTAGGCGAAATCGATCAGGGAGTTCTGCAGCAATACATCCGAAGAATGGTAGCTGCCATTGGTAAGATCGAGGGCCAGGTCTGCCAGTTGTAATGCGTCCAGGTTGGCCAGCGCCCGGGTATCCGACAGCCGGTCATCGTAGTTAAGGGATACGTTATCCAGGGCCAGTTTTCCAAATTCGATGAGCGGGAGCCTGCCTTTTGCTGTTGCGGTTTTGTCGATGCCGGAGTCCACCTTTTGCTGCAATACGGTAAGCGGCTTGTTCTGGAAATAGTGCAGGCGGGTGTTTTTAAGCGCAAGGGCGCTGAGACCGTAATGCATATTGTCCAGGTCGAATGTTTTTACACGGGCATCCAGCCGGCCCAGGTAAATCCCCGCATCATTTCCCACCACGTCATCCTTAAACTGCACCCGGATATCATTCAGTGTGATCTTGTCCAGCCGGAATTTTAATGCCGATGTGGTGTCTTTTTTTTCTTCCTCCGGTGTTTTGTTTTCATTGGATACGAGTGAATCTACGAGGAACTGGTAGTTGAATACCGTATCGGGATGCAGGCGGTATACATTTGCACGTACCGTATTCAGCTCAATATTGGTTACCTCCACGCGGTTGGAAAGCAGGGCCAGCATATCCAGGTTTACTCCCAGCTTTTCTGCATAAAGCAGCGTATCTTTTTTTTTGTCGGCCACAAACAGCTTGTTCAGCTCCAGGTCTTTGGGAAACCCGATGCGGATGCGTTCGAGACTGATCTCGGTGTCGGTCTTCTTTTTAAGGTAGGCGACAACTTTATCTTTAATAAAATTTTGTACAAAGGGCAGGTTCAGCGACAGGATAAGCAGGAGTAGGAGCACAAGTATGCTTGCGAGTATTTTTACAATGATCCTTATGCTTTTTTTTACTGTTTTGTTCAAGTGCGCAATGGGTTAATATAATGAAAGAAAGCGATGCTGCCCTGTTCTGCAAACCTAACAGATTTTCTTAGTTTAAGCCTGCTTTTAAATGAAATTCTCCAAATATTAAACCAAAATAGCACGATCCCTGTAATCCGGCCCCGCTTCCTGAAAAAGTAACCTGCCTGCAGCGGTTTGGCCTGAAATTCGTGGTGTTAACATAACGCATAAGCGCCGGCGTAATTGCAGAAGGGCGGCAGTCATCTGTATGGATATCTGCGGAAAGGTCCTCGCCGGAAATTGCCCGGTGCTCCATAGTATACATTTGTTCCGGTGATTAAAGGGATAAAGCTATTGCACTCTAAAAGTTACGTATCTTAGCCGCAATCAGTTTACATATGAAATTAAAGATCGTATTTCTTTTAGGGATGGTAGTGGCTGCTGTTACCCTTCATGCCCAGCCTGGTACTGCTGAACCCAAAACCAAATGGTTTACGGATGCCCGCTTCGGAATGTTTATTCACTGGGGGCTGTACAGTGCTGCCGAGGGAATGTGGAAGGGAGAGCGCCTGCGGTACAGCAACAATTATGCAGAGTGGATCCGTTACCGGAACCGTATTTCAAAAGAAGAGTATGGTACCCTTGCCAAACGGTTCGACTGGAGCCGCATCAATCCTGAAGAATGGGTGTTGCTGGCAAAAAAAGCCGGGATGAAATACATCACCATCACTTCCAAGCATCATGATGGAGTAGCGCTCTGGAACAGTAAGGTGAGCGATTATAATCTTACCAAACTAAGCGGCACCAACCGGGATGTGATCAAAGAGCTGGCTGCGGCCTGTAAGAAGCATGGTATCAAACTGGGCTTTTATTATTCGCATTGGGTAGATTGGGATCATCCCTACGGATGGGATCATAATAAGGAACTAACGGGGATCAGGGATGAGGACTACAATAAATACTGGCAGGAGAAAGTAATTCCACAATTGAGGGAATTGCTGACCAATTATGGGGATATTGCGATGTTCTGGTTTGATATGTGGATGGGTTATGATAAAACCGTGGTGAAGAAGGAGCAACTGGACCAGGTGGTTCGCCTGATAAGAACGCTGCAGCCGAACTGTTTGATCAATTCCCGGATCGGTTTGCCGGCTTCTGATCCCGGTGTGGATTTTGAGTCGAAGGGCGATAATGAATTTGGTTCTGTTTATACGGCACACCCCTGGGAAACCTCGGGTACCATCGCCCATTCCTGGGGATATTATGGCCAGGAAAACGAATGGAAGTCTACCAGCCAGTTGCTGCAGTCTTTAATTGGCAATGTAAGCCTCAACGGCGATTTTACACTGAATATAGGACCGCGTGCAGACGGGTCGGTTCCTTACGAAGGGGTACGCCGCCTGGAAGATATGGGCCGGTGGCTTTCCAGGAACGGGGAGGCCATCTACGGTTGCACGGGACTGGAGCTGCGGGCGGGGCAGCACGACTGGGGAAGGATCACTACCAAAACAGTAAAGAATAAACAATTGGTGTACCTGCATGTATATAACTGGCCACTGGATAAAGTACTGCGTGTTTCTGGTATTTTATCCAGGCCGGAGAAGGCGGAGCTTATTACTGCCTCGGGTAAGAGGCCGCTGCGGTTTACACAGAATGGGCCTTTAACGCATATCCAATTACCGGCAGCGGCTGCGGATCCTTTTGTATCCGTGGTGGTGCTGCAGTACCCCGAACCCGTGACGCTGGACGGGGAGATGGTACCGGAATCTACGTTTGGCGGTTTTGCGCTGACGGCCACCAATGTATGGGAGCATCCGCCGGGTTTTAAACTGGCCCGTTACGACGGGCTTCGCCCCACGCGCCTTGTTGTGGACAGGGAAGGCACCCTGGCCTGGGAAGTATATATACCGCAGGCAGGTAATTACCAGGTAGACCTGTCTTATCATAATCACTCAAAGGAGTCCGTAGGTATCGAGGTGCTTGTTAGCGGGCAGCACCTGGAACAGCAACTGAAACCATCCGGTACCGTAGTGGCAGAACCGCATTCGAGCTATACTGATGAATTTGCAGACACCCGCCTGGGGCAGCTGCATTTTCCGAAGGCAGGATTTTACCAGGTCTCTTTTAAAACAGCCAGCGGCACCATGGGGCCGCTGTATTTTAACAGGATCTGGATCAGCAACACGGCGCAGTAGTGCTTTTGAGCTATTGCGTTTTCCGGTAATTCCAGATGGCCAGGGCATTGAGGCCAATGGCAAATAATGACTCATAAATAAGGATCGGGGATATATCGCCGAGGGTGCTTCCTTTCAGGATGATCATACGGACGGCTTTCATAAAATGGGTAATGGGCAGAAAGGCGGCTACAGACCTTGCCCATGCCGGCATACTGTCCACAGAAGTGAAGAGGCCGCTCATCAGAACAAAGATCATAATAAAAAAGAAAGCAATAAACATCGATTGTAGCTGATTGTTGCTGATGGTGGATACCAGCAGGCCAAAGCCCAGCAGGGCCACCAGGTAAACAGCGGCAAGCAGGTACAACAGGATAAGACTTCCCACCGGAACGATCCCGTAAAAAAGCCGGGCCACCAGCAGCCCGATGGTCAGTACGATCATGCCAACAACCCAAAAGGGGATCAGTTTTCCTAAAATGAACTGCCATTTTTTTATTGGGGTCACATTGATCTGTTCAATGGTGCCGATCTCTTTTTCCCGTACGATGTTCAGCGAAGAAAGAAATCCGCCTACCAGTGTCAGCAATAATACCAGTACGCCGGGAACGATGTACCAGGTAAACCGCTCATAGGGGTTGAACCAGGCAGTAGAGGCGATCTCGATCCCTGCAGGAGATGCCACCGGCTGACCGTTGCTCATCAGCCGGATGTCCCGGTTAAAATCCCTGATAACGGTGAGCAGGTAGGAGGAGCCGATCCCGGATTTGGTACCGTTAATGGCATCGGCTGTTATATTCAGCGGCTGGCGGCCTTCTCTTACGAGATTGCGCTCAAAGGATGCCGGTATTTCCAGGATGATATCAGCAGTGCCGTTCTCCAGGGTAAACAGGGCCTGTTTATAGGCGGGGGCTACGGTTACGATCCTGAAATATCCGGATGCGCCTATTTTGGAGATCAGCTTTTGCGCATAGGTGCTGTGGTCCTGGTCAACGATTGCAAGGTTGATATTCTTTACATCAAGGTTCATGGCAAGCGGCAGGATGCCTAACTGGATCACCGGCAGCATAAACATCATCGCCAGGATGGTCTTGTCACGGAACATCTGGCGAAATTCTTTCTGTAATATAAAGCGGAGCGTTCTCATGTTAATCTGATTTGGAACCGTTTTACGGTAATGGTCAACAGCAGGATGGTCATTAGGCAAAGGACACTCATCTCCTTCCATACATAGGCTAAGCCCAGGCCTTTAAGCATTACTGATTTTACGGCGGAGTAATACCATTTGGCAGGAACCAGGTTGGAGATCCATTGAAAGGGCAGCGGCATATTCTCCAGCGGGAAAATGAACCCGGTAAAAATGATCGTTGGCAGCATCAGTCCCATCATGGATATAAGGAGCGCTACCTGCTGCGAGCTTGTGGCATTGGAGATCAGCAGTCCGAAGGAGAGGCTGGTAGCAATGAAGAGGAGCGTGATCACGAAAAGGAGCAACAGGCTTCCTGCCAGGGGAACGTTTAAAACATAAACGGCCAGCAGGAGAATGACCGAGAAGTTCGCCAGCGACAGCAACAGGAACGGAACTGCTTTGGCCACCAGTACCATTGCCGGTCTGAAGGGGGATACCAGCAGTATTTCCATCGTGCCGGTCTCTTTTTCCCGGACCACCGCTACAGAGGTCAGTGCGGTGCAAACGATCATCAGGATGAGTGCCAGTACGCCCGGTACAAAATTGATAGAGCCATTACCTTCTTCGTTGTATAGCATGCGCAGCTCCGGTACAATGGTAAACGGGGCCAATGCCGCTGTTGAATGTTCCTGCCGGAAATCCTGTACAATGGTGCTGAGATACCGGGTAATGGTTTTTGAAATATTGGGTTCGGACCCGTCTGTGAGTACCTGGAACCCGGCCCGCTGTATTTTGATGAGATCGTTGCTGAACCCGGAAGGGAAGATCAGGGCGGCTTTGATATGTCCTTTTTTGAATTCGTTTTCTATTTCAGTAGGTGACAGCTGTTTTTCCTGCACATTGAAAAGCGCTGATGCTTGTAGCCGGGCAGTAAGCTGTTGAGCCAGGAGATCGCCGGAAGTATTGATAACAACAAGGTCCACATTTTTGACTTCACTGGTAAGCGCATAGCCAAACAACAGGATCTGTACCAGGGGCAGTCCAAACAGGATGAGGAGGGTGCGCCTGTCGCGGAAGACGTGGTAGAATTCTTTGCGGATAAAAACGAGTAGCTGTTTCATCTTCTTGTTATTGAACAACGGCACCGGCTGCTGCGGAGCCGGGCCTGTAACTTTTAAGGATCCTTGCGCCGGGCCGTTCGGGCCAGTCTGTAAAATACTTCATCCATGTTATCGCAGGCAAACTGCTGCATCAGGCTGGCCGGCGTATCCAGCGCCTCTATTTTCCCGTCTACCATAATAGTTACCCGGTTGCAATAAGCTGCTTCATCCATGTAATGAGTGGTTACAAAAATGGTTACCCCTTTTTCGGCCGCTTCATAGATCATATCCCAGAACTGGCGGCGGGTTACCGGATCGACGCCCCCGGTAGGTTCATCCAGAAAAACGATCCGGGGCTGGTGGAACAACGCTATGGCAAATGCCAGTTTTTGCTTCCAGCCCAGCGGCAGGCCGCTTACCAGCTTGGTGGCTTCCTTTTCCAGGCCCAGCGATCGCACCAGCTCACGGCTCCGTTCTTTTATGACCCTGGCCGGAACACCATAGATACCGCCAAAGAACTGTATATTTTCCAGGGGGGTAAGATCGTCATACAGGGAAAACTTCTGGCTCATATAGCCGATGTGCCGCTTGATCTTTTCCTGCTGCCTGTATACATCAAAGCCTGCTACGGTGGCGTGGCCGGAGCTGGGGTAGGAGAGACCGCATAACATCCGCATTGCCGTGGTCTTCCCTGCGCCGTTCGCACCCAGGAAGCCAAAGATCTCACCCGGCTTCACACTGAAGCTGATCCGGTCCACCGCCAGGAAATTTCCAAATTTCTTGGTAAGGTCCCGGCATTCAATAACGGCATTGTTGTCTGCAGGGGATGCTGATTTATGGTTGATTAGGAGTTCCATGCTGTAATGGGTTTGTTGTGGCCAGCCGTATAAAACTATCTTCGATTGTGGGCGCAATGAGTTGAACGGTTACTTGCTGATGTGCCTTTGCTGCCGCATATTCCCGGATAAGGGCCCGGGCATCCCCGGTGTGCTGCCGGAGCGTTACATGCAGCCATTCTCCGAAAGCATAACAGCTTTCTACCTGGTTCCAGGACCTGAGGTCTTTTAACAGCGTATAGATAGAAGCTGCTTTAACGGCGTATAGCGCTGCGGGAAATGTGCCGGTGATCTGCGAGGGCGTATCTATGTTAAGGAGCTGCCCGTTCTGGATAAGGGCTATACGATCGCATAACACGGCTTCTTCCATATAGGGCGTGGATACGAGTATGGTAATGCCCTGCCGCTTCAGTTTTTGCAGCATTTCCCAAAACTCTCTTCGCGATACCACGTCCACACCGGTTGTCGGTTCATCAAGGAATAATACCGACGGCTTGTGGATCAGTGCGCAGCAGAGTGCCAGCTTTTGCTTCATGCCACCCGACAGTTTGCCGGCCCTGCGATTTTTGAATGGTTCGATCTGGTCGTAAATGTCCCTGATCAGTTCGTATTGTGTTGCCACTTCTGTTCCAAAAAGCGCAGCAAAAAATGTAAGGTTTTCCTGAACCGTCAGATCCTGGTACAGTGAAAATTTGCCAGGCATATACCCCACGGTGCTGCGGATCTGTTTAAAATCTTTTACGACATCGTACCCGGATATCCGGGCCTGTCCGCTGTCGGCCAGCAGCAGGGTTGTAAGAATGCGGAACAATGTTGTCTTCCCTGCGCCATCGGGCCCGATCAGGCCAAAGAGTTCCCCCTTTTTTACAGTCAGGGATACGTTGGATAATGCCGGTGCCGTTCCCTTATTATAGCTTTTACTTATGTGCTCGGCTATAATGGGGGTATCTCCGGGATCCGGTGACAGGCTGGTATATAAATTATTTTTTTTCATGAAACAGAACTTCGCCGTACATGCCGATCTTTAGATACCCGTCATTTTTGACCGTCACTTTTATGGCGTACACCAGGTTGGCACGTTCATTTTTGGTCTGGATCGTTTTGGGCGTGAACTCCGCTTTGTCGCTGATCCAGCTTACAATGCCTTTATAACTTTTGTAGGACTTGTTTCCATTGTCGATACGAACGGTAACCGGCTGCTGTATTTTAAGGGCCGGCAGCTGATCGCCGGTTATATAGGCTCTCAGTGTCAGCGTATCGAGGTTGGCAATTTTGTACAGGGGCTTCCCGATCGTGGTCATTTCTCCCTGTAATGCATATTTGGTGAGTACCATACCGGCTACGGGGTTGATGATCTGTCCCCGCTCAACCTGCAGTTCTGTCTGGGCTTTTGCTTTTTCAAGGGGCGCCCGTTCACTGAGGATGGCCCTGTTCCTGGTTGCTGCATTGGAGCTGTACAGGCTGATCTGCTGCCGGGTAACGGCCATCTGCTTTTGCGTTTGGATGATCTGGGCTTCCATATCGTCCAGCTGTTTTTGAGGTGCGGCGGCCGCAGCTACAAGGTTTTGCAACCGGTGACGTTCTTGCTGCTGGTTTTGTAAAAGCGCTTCCTGTGCGGCCAGCTGTCGTTGTGCTACCCCGATCTCCTGTTCGGGAGACACTACCTGCTGCCGGAGCGCGCGGATGGTGGCCTGGGTCTGTTCGCGCTGGAGCTGCTGCAGGGCCACATCGATCTGGCCAACTACCTGCCGGTATAGCAGCGGCTCGCCTTCCCGGATCCCGAATTGAAGAAGTGTGCCCGCCTGCTCTGCCGATACAATGACCTCGTCCGCTTCAAAATTGCCCGCCGCGTCGAAGTCCTTTTTGTTGCCGTTGCAGGCCAGAAGGATCAAAAGAAAGCTACAAAGAAAATGTAATTTCATATTCGTATTATTTAGTACCCGGAAATCGTTTGGTAAGTGATCCGGGCGTTCAGCAATTGTACCTGGTGCAGATTTTTTAGCTGCCTTGCCAAGTGCTCGGCATTAAGCTGGGTGATGTACTCATGTGTGGTAATGACGCCATTCTCCAGCTGGGCCATGGCGGATTGGGTGACCTGTGTTCTTAAGGCAATGAGCTCGCTATCCTGCTGCAGCAGCTTTGTATATTTGTTTATCGCATTGGTTTCTTTTGTTAAAGCAGCCCTTGTATTTAACAGGAATGTTTCCCGGTCTGCATCCAGCTCTCTGCGGTTGAGCTCCATTATTTTTTTATTGTTCTGGTAGGTGTATAAACTACCCAGGGGAAAACTGAACCGGATGCCGCCAACAGCAAAAGCATCGAATGTGTTTTTCAACATATTGAGCGCAGGACGGCCATAGCCTGCCTGCATAAAAGCAGCGATCCTGGGTGCCCAGCCTGTTGTGAGCGCTTTTTCCTGTAGCGTAACATTTTTTTTCTGAAGGTCAAAAAGTCCGAGCTCAGGGCGGCGAATGGCCGTGTCAGGACCCGGAGGATCGGGCGGCACCAGGCGGGCCGGAACCGGAGCCCCGATAAACAGCGCAAGTGTTTCCCGGATGGCATGCTGATCAGAAATCATCTCGGCTGTGCCCATATCCGCTTTGATCAGTTCTGCTTTTAATTCGGTTACACTGACCGGCGCAGCGGTTCCGTTTTGGGCAGCCGCTTTTGTTTTTTCAAGGGAAGAAACAATATTGTTTTTATAAATTTCCTGCTGCTGCAATTGCGCATCCAGCAACAGGATGGAAAAGAATAACTGGGTTACCCGTTCCTTTACCGATTGAAAACTAATTTCAATTTGTTGCAGTTGCAGGGCCTCCCCGGTTTTTAAAAGTGCCTTCTGGGTTTTCGCAACACCTCCGTCGTATAGGGCCTGCGTTACCTCGCCCTGTATGCGGTACTGATCCTTACTGAGCTCTGGCACACCGGGCATTGCAACCGGGATCTTTGTAACATCCGTCTGATAGGTAGCCTGTCCGCTGACAGATAGCTGGGGTAGCCAGGAGCGGGTCGTGTTTTCGATGGAGTAACGGGTGCTTTGCCGGAGCAGGTCCTGTTTTTTTATGACAGGGAAATTTTCCCTTGCCAGCTGGTAACAGTCATCCAGACTGAGCGACTGCCCCGGGCTCCACAGGGGGAGCAGCAGTATAAGACAGGATGTCCACCATTTCATGCTTTTATATTTACGGTTTGATTGAATCATTTTACTTTCAGCATCGCGCGCATCCACTTTGGCACCAGCTTTTTCCGCTCTTCCATAAGCACGTGGAACTGTGTTCCGATCTCGGGGGAGATCACTTCCAGGCCCGGGCGCATGGCAAAGGGGAAAACGCAGAGCGAAAGGATGTTGATGAAGAGATGCTCGGGCGCAACATCCGGGTTTCGCTCTTTCAGCTGTTTGGCGAATGCAGAGTCCAACACGTGATCAACCCCTTTTAATAGCGCGGCAAATTTTTTGGGAGCATTGCGCATGGCATTCAGCACAAAGAGCGGCAGGTCTGGGTTATCTGCCAGCATACTGATGTACCGGTCTGCAATGGTATGGATCTTGTCATCGAGCGAGGATTGGGGATCCCGGAGCACGGGAAGCAGCAACCCGAAGAAGCTGCTCAGTTTTTCCTGCATCACTAATTCGAATAGCTTCTCTTTGCTGCGGAAATAGTAGTTCAGCAGGGCGAGGTTGATACCTGCGGCTTCCGCAATATCCCTTGTACGGGTTGCCGCATAGCCCTTTTCCATAAATACTTTACGGGCAGCTTCCTTTATTTTTTCCTCGGAAGACAGGGCTTCCTGTTGTTTCTTTTTTGCCATTTCAGGACAAAGTTGGGAAGAAAAAATAATTTAAACAAAATTTTTAATCAAATGATTAATTCCGGAACTTCGTTTACTGATCAGCAGTCATCTATTTGTTTGACCGCCAGGCGGCTTGTTTGCTGAACAGATGGGGCAGGTTCCGGAAACGGCAGGGCTGGTATTGCCTGTAAACGGAAAATTGGCAGCAGTTTTGTTCCAGGTTTTACATCGGCTGCTGCGAAATAACCATACGCGGCGGCATATTATTTATTGCAGCGGGCGGCTTAGGATGCCCTTAAAACGGCTGATATCCACCTCTGGTTGCAACGGACGTTGATATAGGAGATGCTCCATCAGCTGGTGTGCGAAATAAGGAGCCAGGGAACAGCCCTTGGTGCCCATGCCGTTGAGAATGCCGATATTGGTATACACCGGGTGAAAGCCGGCAAAGGGCCGGCGCTCTACAGTAGCCGGGCGTACCGACGCTTTGTGGTCGATGATCTTAAAAGGGACTTTCAGCCATTGTTCTAATGTATGCGTTGCGGATTGCCGGAAATCTGCGGTAGGAGCCTCGTCTTTAAAATCCCATATATAATTGGTGCCGGCCCAAAAGATCCCCGGTTCGGCGATGGGTGCCAGCAGCATGGATTTTTTATACAGGTGACCGGCGGGCAACTCCGGAGCTTCGATGATCAATGCTTCCCCTTTGTTGAGTGCAAAGGGAAGCCGGGAAAAATAAGGGTTGGCCGACCCTGCTGCGCCATCGCAAAACAGCAGCCTGTCTGCGGTATGATCCTTATAATGAACGGCGCCGGCTTCAGCCCGGAGCTGTTCAAAATCGAGCGGCTCTTCCACCAGCCTGCGCTGCTGTTTTAAAAATGTACGCCAGGCTGGGAGCAATTGCTGCAGGTGCACGATATAAGCAGGGTCAATAAGCCCGATACCAAATTCATAGTTAAAGGAAGCTGCATAAGGCGCCTCGTTTTCCAGCAGCGAAATATAGTCTTCTTTTTGAGCGAGCTTTTTCAGGAAGCTTTCCTTCATGAACGGGTTGGGGAAGAAGTCGATGAGGACGGTGCGGGTGATGGCCGGCAGGTTGAGGAATGTACCCATCGCCTTGTAGGCTGTTTCTGCAAAAGGAAGTATCACGTCATCGAGCCAGACCTTCACTACCCGTCGCCCGGTAACGGGGTTGATGATGCCGGCGGCTACCCTGGAAGGAGCGTGGGTATTGGCCTCATCAATGACGATAAAATCGATGCCTGCCTGGTAGCAGAACCAGGAAAGAAAAGTGCCGCTGATGCCCTGGCCAACGATGATGACTTTCTGTATACTGCGCTTCATTAATCAACGGGTTTATAACAAACAGCTTTTGGTAAAAGAGACAGGAATGGTAGTATGCGATCCAATTGCTTCAACGTTTCATAGTAATCAATACCAATGTTCAATCCGTTATAATAGGCTGCCCGGTTGTCGTAGTAATATTTTTCAGAGGGGATGCTCCAGATGGCTGTACCTAAATGGGCCGCGAGGAACCATTTTTCCAGTAAGCGGGCTGCCCGGCCGTTGCCGTCTGCAAAAGGATGTATCTTGGCAAAGATAAAATGAATATAGGCCGAATAATAAAGCACCTGCTTTAACGTTAAGTTTTTTTCAAGCAGTACAGAGATGTCAGCAAACAGTTTATTCATTTCATCCGGCACATTTTCGGGTTCAATAGCCATGTAAACCAGCCCCTGCCAGCCCCGGATGCCCACCTGCGTTTTCCGGTATCTTCCTTTTTGTCCTTTTGTAATATGTGTAAAGCTTCCCGAGAGGATTTCAAGGCAGGTCAGCAAACCTTTTTGTGTAAGCCCGTAGCGCTTTGCGTACTGGTATGCTTTTACTAAATTTTCAATTTCCCGGACTTCCCGGGTATTTTTATGATTTGCTTTACTTACAAAAAAGCTGTCCAGATCTAATGTACTGCCTTCAATTTGAGAAGAGGCCACGGCGCCTGCCAGCAGGTAATGCTTAAAGTCCTGTATGGTGAAACCGGTTTCAGAAAGGTCTTTGAAGCATCTGCTAACGGATACGGTTACTTTTTTTTCAAAAGATTTAAGGAGATCGCTTTTTAATAGTTCAAATTCCATTTTTAGAGTTCGTTATCGGAAACTTTTTCTTAAGAAACAGATTGCTTGTAATTCTGTTTATGTGCTTATAATATAAGCACAAATATAATAGATAATATTCTTCATCTTTGCGTATGCCGAACCCGTATTTCCGTTTTAAGCAGTTTGTGATTTACCAGGACCGCTGCGCGATGAAAGTGACCACGGACGCCTGTCTTTTCGGGGCCTGGGTGGTGAGCCATATGCCGGAAGCAGCGGAAACCGTGTTGGATGTTGGGGCGGGAACAGGACTACTGGCATTGATGATTGCGCAGGCGGGGAGCAGGCTGATCGACGCTATTGAGATACAGGAAGCCGATCATGAACAGGCGGGGGAGAATATTGCCCAGAGTGGCTTCCATGCCGGGGTCCGGCTGATACAGGGCAATGTGCTGGAGTATGCCTTTGACCGTACCTATGACGTTATTGTCAGCAATCCGCCGTTTTATGAAGGTGACCTTAAGGGCGGGCAGCTGAATAAAAATATCGCCCATCATAGTGACGCATTATCCCTGCCGGAGCTTTTGTCTTTTATCCGGAAGCAGCTGGACGCCGATGGCCGTTTTTTCCTGCTGCTGCCGGTGAAAAGAGCGCAGGAACTGTTCGGGCGGCTGGAAATATCCGGATTGTTCATCAACCATTGCTGCTACGTGCACCAGACAGAAAAGCACCCGGCGTTCCGGATTATGGTAGAGGGCGCGCTCAGGAAGCGTAGTTTCCGGGAGGAACGGATCGTGATCCGCAAAGAAAATGAATACACACCGGAGTTTAAAGCACTCCTGCAACCGTACTACCTGCACCTGTGATCAGGGAAGCTGTTCCGCCAGGGTTTTCAGATCCGGTAACTGCAGGTCAATAAGGGAATCGGGGAGTGGCCGGGGCTCATTGGTAGTGGTGAGGAACACGGTATACATGCCCGCATTTCTTCCGAACTGCATATCTGAAATATTATTTCCTACCATAATGGACCTGGAAAGGTCGATGTCCGCAAAGTCCTTAACGGCTTCCAAAGCCATGCCGGGGTTGGGTTTCCGGAAAAAGTCCCGGGAGTCAACGGCTGTGGCGTAATAGATGGCGGGTATATGACCGTTGTTTTTCTTTACCTCCTCATTGAGCAATTGATGAATGGCATGCAGCGCCTTTTCATCCATGAGTCCCTTGCCAATGCCCCGTTGGTTGGTGATAATGATCACATGTTTAAAATACTGTGTAAATTTCCCGATCGCTTCAGGTACGCCGGGGTAAAATAGGAACTCCTCTGTATGGAAAATATAACTGCCATCTTTTTCCTCGTTGATCACACCATCCCGGTCCAGGAATAGTGTCCAGCTCTTGTCTGTGTTTTTTAGTGAGAAGGGCTTTTGTGCAAAATCGGATTGCGCCCGGAGGTAGTCCTGAGGAATACCGATGTCTATAAAATATCCATCGCCGGTAGTGCCGGAAAGCGTGCCTTCGCTGACCGTTTTTTCAAGGAAATCGTTTTCAAAGGAAAATTTTTTCGGGAATGGCTTTTGAAGCAATGCCGTTCTGTTAATGAGGTAGGTGCCGGCATTGATCAGCCCGGTTTCATAGAATTGTTTTTCTTTGAAGCTGGTAATAGCGCCTGTTTCATTTAAGGTGACCACACCGTAACGATCGAAGTGGTGCATCTGTTTCAGGGCTAGTGTGCATACCGCTTTTGCAGCCATATGGTTTTGCTGAAGTGCGTTCAGGTCAAATGCAAAAAAACTGTCGCCGTTGACCACCAGCACATTTTCTCCTGTGGCCTGCTGCAGTGCCAGCTGTATAGCGCCGCCTGTGCCCAGCGGCGCTTCCTCAATGCAGCAATGGTATTGCAATGCCGGGAAGGCCTGTTCCAGGTAGTCTTCAATGAGCTCGTGTTTGTAGCCCAGGCTAAAGATGATCCGTTGTACGCCCTGCCGGCGCAGATAACCGATCACATAGTACAGGAAGGGATGTCCTGCAACCGGCGCCATGCACTTAGGCAGGTCCGGTACTGCCTCGCGGAGCCGGGTGCCCAGTCCGCCGGCCAGCACAATGGCTTCCTGCGCATTTTGCCAGTTACCTTCCAAACGTTTTTGTAACATACGGTCTGTTTAAGGTTTGATCCCGATAGCCATCGGGAGCGGGTTGAAGTTGAATATCAAACAAGGAACATCAGGAATCAGGCAGGATTACCCGAAATATTGTTCTTCTACCAATTGACAAATACTGTGCCCCAGCAGCATATGGCATTCCTGTATGCGGGGGGTATCAGCAGACGGGATGTTGATCAGGAAATCGGAGGTCGTTTTCAGGATGCCGCCACTGGCGCCTGTAAAACCGATGGTGGTCATGCCCTTGGCCTTTGCCTGTTCAAAGGCCCGCACAATATTTTGTGAGTTCCCTGATGTGCTGAGGCCGATCAGTACGTCTCCGTTCTTGCCGATGCCATCGATGATCCGGGAATAGATCACATCAAAACTATAATCATTGGCAACTGCCGTGAGGTAGGAGGTATTGCAGTGCAACGCTTCTGCCGGTAATGCTTTGCGGTCTTTATAAAAACGGCCGCTGAATTCCGCGGCGAGATGCTGGGCATCTGCCGCACTTCCCCCGTTGCCGCAAAAGTACACACTGTTGCCCTTCCGGAAAGCGTTTACAATAGTGCTGACCACCTGGGCCACGGTTTGCAACAAAGGCTCGCTTTCCAGCACCTGTTTTTTTACATCGATGGAGGCCTGTACCAGGGCTTTGATTTGATTGTTCATAATTAAACTGTCCAGGTTTTTAATCCGTGCTTTACAAATTGGTAGTTGCGATACTGGCCACCAAACTGGTCGAGGCTGGTCCGTACTTTATATTTGGTATTGCCGGGGCAATAAAAGATCATAAAGCCACCGCCGCCTGCGCCGCTGATCTTTCCCCCGGAGGCTCCGTTCTTTTTGGCTGTGTCATAGATCGTATCGATCAGCTCATTGTTGATACCGGCAGCCATACGCCGCTTTTGCTCAAAGCCGATATCCAGGATCCGGCCGATCTCATCCAGCTGGCCCTTCAGTAATGCTTCCTTCATCATCTGGGCCTGTTGTTTGAGCTGATGCATAGCTTCTATGGAATGACTTTTCTTTTCCGTTACGTTCTTGCTTTGCTCAATAATGATCTTTGCCGATTCCCTGCTGGTGGAAGTATAGTACAGGAGCAGGTTGTTTTCCAGCTCATCCAGGTAGCGCTGCCGGATGCGCAGCGGGTTTACGATCACTTTATCATTACTGTAAAACTCCATATAGTTTACGCCTCCAAAGGTGGCAGCGTACTGGTCCTGGCGCCCGCCGGCCAGTTTCAGATCACTGCGCTCAATCTCGTAGGCATAATGGGCAATATCGTATTCGCCCAGCGGCAGCTGCAGCATTTCAACAAAGGCCCCCACGATGGCCACCACCAGGGTGGATGAGGTTCCCAGGCCGGAGCCTGCGGGAGCATCTACGTAAGTACTTAAACGGAAACCGGTGCCTGCAAAGGGATAGTCTTTCTGTATACGGTTATATACGCCTTTGAGCAGGTCGAGCTGCCCGTTTAACGGTAATACCGGGGCCTGGTCAAAGCTTTGGGTCTCGTTGCGGTCCAATGCCTCCAGGGTAATTTTGCCATCGGTCGTCCGCTCAATGGTGGCGTTGGCATTCAGCGAAATAGTGGCGTTCAGGATGGCGCCGCCAAATTCATCGCAATAGGGGCTAACATCGGTACCCCCACCTGCCAGTCCGATCCGCAAAGGCGCTTTACTTCTGTGAATCATTTTTTTGTCGATTTATCAGCCAGATCAATAATGGCGTTGACCAGGTGATCCCAGCTGTACTTTTCTTTTTCGCTGCGAAGATGTGGAATAAAGTGGGTTTCTCCTAATCGGAAATATTCAATAATGGCGTTTGCGATAGAACCGGCTTCCGGTTCCGCCACCAACCCGCTTTTCATATGGGGAACCAGCGCCGGCAACCCGCCTACATTGGTCACGATCATCGGCTTTTCAAAATAATAGGCCAGGGGCGTTACCCCGCTTTGAGTGGCATTCCGGTAGGGTTGTACCAGCAGGTCGGCGGCGCATAAATAATATCTTACCTCGCTGTCCGGGATAAAACCGGTCCGCAGGATCAGCTGTCCGCGGATACCGAGGGTATCGATCAGTGTTTGATAACCGGCTTCGTCTTCGTAAAACTCGCCGGCGATCAGTAATTTAAGATTGGGGATTTGAGGCTGCTGACTGCCGACTGCCGACCGCTGCCGGCTGATGTCTGCAAGCGCTTCCAGTAAGAGGTCCAGCCCCTTATATTTCCGGATGAACCCGAAGAACAGGACGATCTTTTCATCGATGGGCAGGTTTAAATGATTGCGGGCTTCTGTTTTTGAAACGGGTGCCCCAAAATTGTCGTACAGGGGATGCAATACCTGCAAGGCCGGCTTTTGCGTAAAGGTCCGCAGGTCGGCGAGCACTTTTTCGCTCATCGTGATAAAGCCATCACAGGCTTTTATAAAGTACCGGGTGAAGGGAGTATCCCCCGGGCGTTTTTCATGGGGGATGATATTGTCGGCGATGCAGATGATCTTTGTTCTTTTATTTTTCCGGATCCTTCTGAGAATGGTTCCCAGCGCGGGTCCCATAACGGGCAGCCAGTAGCGCACCACTACGATGTGTGGGGCCTCCCTGGCAATGGCATTTCCTACCTGCATCCAGTTAAACGGGTTTACGGAATTGATGCGTGTATGGATGGTAATGTTTTCCGGGGCCGGCTCGTCGGTATACTGCGTTTTGCCGGGGAAGAGAAAGGATGGATATTGCAATGAATAGGACCAGATCGTGCAATCGTGCCCCATGTCTGTAAATGCTTTTGCAAGCCGGTGATTGAAGGTGGCCAGCCCGCCGCGCAGGGGATGTGCTGGCCCTATGATGATTACTTTCGGCATAAGTTCCTGTTCAAAGTTTAAGCCCGCCCGGGTGACCTGGTCGGATGGGGCTCAATGTTCAACAAACCCCTCACGTTAAACAGAGAACCCTGAAACAATATTAGTCCAATCCTGTTTTTGCTTCTATTAAATAGGCATTGCGCCCGGGTGCATTCCGCGCAATCAGTTCCCCGATAAAGCCTGCCATGAAGAGCTGCACACCAATAACGACAGCTGTAAGGGAAATATAAAAGCCAGGGCGGTTGGAGATGGAAAAATCCGGGCTGACGATCTTGGCAATGATCAGGTACAGGGCAGAAAAAAAGCCGATCATGAAAAACAACATTCCCCAAACGCCAAAGAAATGCATGGGCCGTTTTGAAAATTTACCAACAAAAGTAATGGACAGCAGGTCGAGGAACCCGTTAATAAAGCGGTCCCATCCGAATTTGCTTACCCCATACTTGCGTTTACGGTGTTCCACCACTTTTTCACCGATCTTTTTAAAGCCCGCCCATTTGGCCAGTACCGGTATGTAGCGGTGCATTTCCCCGTAAACCTCAATGCTCTTTATTACTTTTTTGTTGTAGGATTTCAGGCCGCAGTTAAAATCGTTCAGCTTTATTTTTGAAACTTTCCGGGTAACGGCGTTGAAGAACTTGGAAGGAAGGTTTTTGGTAACTGTATTATCGTACCGTACTTTTTTCCACCCGCTCACCAGGTCATACCGGTCCTCTATGATCATCCGGTACAGCTCGGGAATTTCATCCGGGCTGTCCTGGAGGTCTGCATCCATGGTAATAACCACATTGCCCTGTGTGGCACGGAACGCTTCATTCAGCGCAGCAGATTTTCCATAATTGCGCTGGAATTTGATGCCTTTTATGTTGGGGTTCTTTTCGCGGAGCGCGCCAATCACCTGCCAGGAGTCGTCGGTACTGCCGTCATCCACAAAAACGATCTCGTAACTGAAATGGTTTTCCTGCATCACCCGGTCGATCCACGTGGCCAGCTCCGGCAATGATTCCTCTTCGTTCAGTAAAGGTATAACTACAGAAATATCCATTTTTAATTTTTCTTTGACAAAGATAAGGTGCCTGCGACAGCGGTCGTAACAACAACACCAATAAGCAGGAAATCAAAAACCGTTCCTGCAATAACCATCGGTATAAAATATTTGCGGGTATCTTTTGCCTGCTGGTCAATTTCCAGGGGCGTCCGGTCTCCCGGGGTTTTAAGCTGGACTTCCTTTTGTTTTGCTACCGTTTCATCCATTTTCTTTGGGTTGGCGGTCCAAAATATCCAGGTATATATTACCATCAGCAGGGTAGCAACAATAAAGCACCGGAATCCTTCGTTGAACAATGAGCCGAATGCGGCTTTGCTTTTGGAAGGATATATGGCCCAAACGATCCCGGTCCCATAAAGAATATAGCCTATAAAATGCAGGGGGGAGTTGTCCGGCGTTTTTAATACCGGGAGGATCAATCCTGCCAGGATCATTAAAATACCGGTTATGAGTCCCTTCCTGGTTGCGTTTAAAATCATGTGTTCTGAACTAAAATAAAAGATTGGTCTGGTTATTATGAATAATGCCCAGGGGCTTTCCCGTGAGCGGTCTTCCTGTAAAAGCGGAGTTCCTGCTTTGCGAAAGGATCGCATCGGCGGTCAGCTCCCATTTCAGGGAAGGATTAAAGATGGTCAGCGAGGCGGCAGCGCCTTCTTCAACCGAAGGAACCGGCAGACCCAGGATCTTACGGGGATTGATGGAGAGCAGCTCCACCCAGCGTTGCTGCGGCACTTCCGGCAATACGGTATTCAGTACCGCATAGGCGGTTTGCAGGCCAATCATGCCGTTTTTGGCATATTCAAACTCTACCATTTTATGATCGGTGTCGTAAGGGATATGGTGGGAGGCCACACAATCGATAGTGCCGTCTGTGATACCTTTTTGCAGAGCTTTGCGGTCCTCTGTTGTGCGCAGGGGAGGGTTCAGCTTAAGGTTCGTATCGTAGGTCTGCAGGTCCTCTTCTGTAAAAAACAAATGAGCCGGAGTTACCGAAACGGTTACTTTTGTTTTCTTCTGCCGGGCTTCCTTTACCAGTTTTAATGAAGCTGCGGTGGTAACACCGGTGAGGTGCAGCCGGGAGCCGGCATATGCAGTTAGCCGGAGATCCCGGGTGATCAGCAGCTCTTCTGCAATGGCCGGTTTGGCCTGCAGGCCCAGTCTTGTTGAGGTAATGCCTTCGTTCATCAGCCCATGGGGTTGAATATCCTTATTGTCTGGCAACTGGATCAATACGCCGTCAAACGGCTTAATGTACTGCAGGGCCTTCACCATAATGTCGGAGGACTGGATCGCGTTTTTGCCATCCGTAAAGGCGATGGCGCCGGACTGCCGCATATCGTAGATCTCCGCCAGCTCTTTCCCGTCTGTGTTACGGGTAACGGCTCCCAGCGGGTGAATGTTTACCGGCAAATGGGCAGCTTTAGCCCGGATGTACGCAACAGATGATTTCTGATCGATTGCCGGTTTGGTGTTGGGTACAATGCAAACATCGGTGAAGCCGCCTGCCGCAGCAGCCCGGGCGCCGCTGGCAAGTGTCTCCCGGTATTCAAACCCCGGGTCCGCGAAATCGGCAAAAATATCTACCCATCCCGGGCTGATATGCAAGCCTTTGGCATCCAGTATCCTGGCTCCCCTTTGAACAAGGTTTTTACCAATGGATTGAATGATTCCGTTTACAATAAGGATATCAGCTGTACGACCGTTAAAAGAAGAGGTGGGGTCGATGATCTTGGATTGCTTAATGAGCATTTTCATTAAGGTGCGAAGATAAGATCAATTTCTGATTTTTAATGGAATATGAACGATATGTTAGCATGTTCGGGTATAAAACAGGGCCCATTCCTTCTGTCATGGTCATAAAAATCAATGAAAACAGAAAATGTAAAAATGTTCCGCTCATCTTTTGACAAAAAATGGGAAAATATATTATATTTGCAGCCCTTCCGGTAACCCCATATATAATGGAGGTAAAATAATTCGGGACGTAGCGCAGCCCGGTAGCGCACTTGCATGGGGTGCAAGGGGTCGCTAGTTCGAATCTAGTCGTCCCGACTTAATAAAAAAGCTTCTGATTTATTTCAGGGGCTTTTTTTGTTGCCGGTAGTGCATCCCGCTTTGGGCGGGAGGGGCGCTGGTTCGAATCTGGTGGTCCCGCCAAATAGAAAATACTTAGCAGCGATACTTTGCTCTTTTTTATTTTCGCCGAACCCCCTTTCCGTGTATATATATAAGCAATGTGGCCTCATTTAGCCGGTCCGGCTCCCGGATTTTAAAAAGCAACAAGAGCCGCTAAAATTCAGGGCTCTTGTTACCGGTATATGCAGTTTGTTCTATGCGGTTATTGGCAGCACATTTCGGTTATCGTCCACTTGGGTATATAGAGCTGGTTTCTGCCACCAGCATTGGAAAACACGCCTTCAGAAAATGCAGTGGTTTTTATACTGGCGCCAAAATTTACTCTCGAATCGGTTTTAGTTATGGTGTAATCTTCTGTGATGTTCTTTTTGCGTTCTAATCTGAAATACCCGATTACAGGAACCACAACTGTTATATTTTCCGCATTATACCCCGTGTTGTATTCGGCAGTACCTACGCTGGCATGCCCATAAAATGTGAAGGCATATGCCGCGGCGTTCCATATAATTTCTTTATGAACTTTTACCTGGGTACAGGCTGCATTTGCAAAGTTAACATTGCCTGTAAGACTAACGCCAGAGCGTGATTGCCCCCATGGCAAAGGGTAGGAAAATGCACTGGAAAAAATGCCATTTGAGCCTATCCCGTATGCCGCTGCATAGGATGCCATCAATTTGTAGGTATAAGCGTTTGCACTATTAATGCTTGGGTAATAGATGTTTCCTGCTCCCCATGTGCAGGGTGGGGTTGGAGGAGTGGGTGGGGTGGGTGGTTTCGTTTCGTCAGGATCAGGGTAATTATCATGATCCGGCGGTAGCATCCAGGTCATCGAACCATAAGGGCGCGCTATATCAAAATAGAAGATCAAAAATTCAGCTTCAAATCTGATTAACCCCCTTAGTTCTTCAGGCAGCAGACCGGTTATTTTTTCTTTGTATGCTTTTTCATCTATTCCTGTTTCCGCCCAGCCTTTCAGCATAAAGTCATGGTATTTTTCATTCATGATCTCGAGCAATCGATCCTTCTCCGCACCTGGTTCTATGGTGCCCAGTTTTTTTGCATCTTCCTGGTACGCCTTGTTTAATTCCGGATCTATTTTCTCTAAAATGCTGTTCAATTTTTCCTGAACAGGGGCTACAAGCTCGCCTACTTCATCAAAGAATTTTTGAGGTATGGGCGAGACTGATGCATTCGTATCCTTCTGCTCCGTAAATAAGGTTGCTTTTGATATTAAGGCAGTTCTTCCAAGTTGCGCTTTTTCAATGGGTAAATTTGAATCGGTTTGGCTCTGTTTGGTACAATTGGATAGTACCAGTACAAGCACGAGGAATAAACAAGATGATACGTGTTTCATATCTCACTTTTTATGGTTTTTAAATAATAAATACTTTTACTCCTATTCTATTGCGGCCCTGGATGGTTTTAAGGACTTAAATATTATAGGTCGTTTGTGTTGCATGCATTTAACGATGTAAAAATATATCGACAGACAGGGCCCATCAATCATCTAAAAACATGATTTATGTAATAATGCTGTCACTAATATTAGTGACGGGGCCAGGTCTTCTGGGTTTTTTTGAAGAAATCAGCCATACTCAACCGGGGAGCATTCTGTCAATTAAGATAACAGGGCATAATCAGGTATCACCTTCCCGGGCTTAGACCAGTGGAAGCGCCGGTCTTCTTAAGGAAAGGGCATTGATGGTTGATTTATTAAATGGCAGGAGCTGAATGTAGGACTGTAGCGGTTTATTATTCCTTCACCTGTATCTTTTGTACTTGCAGGCCTGTATTGCCTTTAAAGTCCATTCCCTCCATCCAGATGGTATAGGTGCCGGGGTTATCGCCGGTGTAAAAGCTCAGCACGGCTTCTCCCTTTTCATTGGTCATTACATTGGCGTTCCAGTAAATGGTGGAGCGCAGGTCGGTAATGCCCTCTGTTTTGCTGGGGGTATTGTACCGGGGGGCGTAAAAAGTTCTGCCGTAATGGAAGGGTTGCGGAAACAGGTAGCTTTTGCCCATGACCGCTTTCCGGTAAGGCCCCTGGCCCGAATAGGTAGTAACCTCAAAAGCAACAGTAAGATCCCTCATGACATCTATCTGTTCTTTTGGGTTCAGGGATTGCCTTATATATGCTTCGGTCAGGTTACGGGAAAAGAACACTTCAACACCTCGTATTTCCGGCATTGTAAAGCTGGTTAAAAGATCCAGTAAAACAAACCCATCTCCAACCCCTTTCATAGCATCGATCCCGTCTATATAGAACTTGGGCCATACGCGGCTTTTTCTGCCCGTTGGGTCCTCCATATACAGCTCGTTTCCGGCATAGTGAAAGCCCTTTACTTTTGCGGTAATTAAATCCATCAGGTTCTTCTTTTTACCATATTCAGGTTTTATTTCCGCATCAGTGATCACCAGGTCTGCCTTTCCCGGGCCATTCCGGTTTTGAGAATTAGCCACCGCCTGTTTTGCGGTAACCGTTACGTTCTCCATCATGGTGCTGTCCCTGACCCAGTTGGCAAGCGCTTCCTGTGCAGCAAGTTTTATATTATTGATAATTGTGGCTTCGTTGTCTGCGTCCCTGTTGGTAACGATGATGGATTGAACATTGGCCGTATCAGCCTTATTAGAAAAGGTAACACTTCTTCCAAATTTTTTAAAATCGTCTCCCATCAGGATTGCTCCAAAGGAAGAGGCTTCAAAAGGCGGTATCTGGTTAAATACAAATTCGCCTTTTTCGTTTGTCCGGGTCACGAGCATAATCGGTTCCCCGTCTTTTTGAGTACCGGTCAATACTATCCGGGCGTTCTTTGCCTTGCCGCCGATACCCTTTATCACCTTGCCTTTGATTACAAACTCAGGTTCTGCTTCGTATTTAAAGGTAGTACTGTCCCAGTTGTATTTTATAAAGCCCTGGGTCAGCATCAGCGCATCGGCCGCCCGGGTAATACTGTCGCTGGTATTGCTTACATAATAGCCCGGGGTTTCAATAGTGCCTTTCAGGTCGGACTGCAATAAAAGATAGGACAGGATATTGGGGTCTTTTTCCCGGTTCTTTTCAACCTGTTGGTCGTCGGTAACGGCAATGGAAAAGCTGCCTTCTGCCGGTGATTGGTCAGCATCACGTATGTTGATTTTTAATGTTACACTGTCTTTTTTATGGTATGCTGTTTTGCTGGTGCTGATATTCAGGGAGAGCGGGTCCTGGTGATTCACAAAAAATGCCCGTTCATTCAATACCTGTCCATTTTCCGTAAGGAGACGGGCAGAGGCCACGCCGGAAAGAAAGCTGGCTCTCTGGATAGAAACGCCGGGTGTGGTTTCCGTAAGGCTGATCCGGGTCTTGTATATTTCATACCCCTTTTGCTGAACGGTTAAAAAATAGGGCTTATTCAACGCTGCTCCGGCCCCTTTTATCATAAACTCGATATTCCCGGAGGAAGCATTATTTTTAACGTGAAGCAGCGTGCCGTTGATTTCTGATTCAGGAAGCTGGAATTTTTGTCCGTTCTCCAGTATCGCTGTATAGCGCACTCCGGGCTGAGGGATCAGCCCGAATGTACCCATACCTTTATATTGCTGGGCGAATTCTGTGATGGTTGTACTAGACGGGTCAACAATCCTGCCGGCTACGGCCGCGGATCTCCCGTTTTCCTGCACGGCTTTGAACGCAACGGTATTTTCAACACCGGCAATAAGGTGACCGCTTTCCGGCAGGAATTGCAGATCGATATCTTTTTTCAGGTTAATCCGGAAAGCCGCATAGGGATGCTTTGGATCATCCCCAATGCGGACATGGAAGCGTTGCGGGATCTGTTGTTGGGTAAGGGGAAAATCTACCCGGGCTGCAGCATCGCTACCGGTTGTGAAAGTACTTTGCCGGATGCTGCGCTCTTTTTCATCTGTTATCAGTATTTGAGTAGCGGTATTTTGCAGGGGGGTGTTTTGAGCGTCTTTTAATGAAAAGGTGAGCCTGATGTTCGATTTGCGTCCATTGGTCTCGATTTCAGCTGTCTGACCGGAAATGAACCACTGCTGTTTTTTTCTGCTAAGCGTAATTTCCCTTTGATAAAGCAGGCTGTCTCCAAAATTGCGCATCCACCGGGTATAGGCACGGAGCAGATACCTGCCGGCTTCAAAAAGACTATCAGTGGAAAACTGTCCAAACGCAGTGCCGTCTGTTACATGAAGCGCATAGCGCTGTACGATCTTTTTATTTGCATTGATCAGCTCGATATAGGCAACACCGCTTTTTTCAGAAGGCATATGATAGAGGGCCTCTGTTAAATAGAGCTTATACCAGATCGTATCTCCCTGCAGATAGTTATTTTTATCGGTATGGAGGTACAGCTTTTCTCTTTGAGCGGTAGCCAACTGGGCATTGCTTACCCCACATAAACTCATAAATGTAACGAATAGAAGCAGCGGAAATGGTTTTATATACATGGGTTGTCAAGTATTATTTCAGTATGCGTTAGTATATATGATTCGTAAATTTAATAAATTGCCGGGATATGCGCAATGAGTATATTGCTGGCATATGTTAAGCCCTCCTTATTGTTTGCCCCTGTGAGCTACGGGCGGGGCACAGTGCTTTTCTCCGGCTTTGCGGGGCGGCGGCAGTTACGCTCGTTTGTTGAAAACCGATACTACTATTGCAATGGAGTGATTTTTTGCACTGCTTTCATTAAAAGGGGACAGGCATTATCCAGTGCGATTTTTGGGGGGTGGAAGTGCTGATCTTATTTCTGTAAAGCCTTCCTCCGTAACACCAATGTCTACGGGCTGCATCCGGAACAGGTTACCGGGTGCAGCTGCAAAAGATAGTACCGCCCCTTCCAGGTAACAGCGTACATCCGATCTCCCGTTTTTCTGCCATATTGGGCGTCATGAAATGGATGGTTGCAGTGTGTTTTTTGGTGGCGTGCTGCCGGTATAACAAATGATCTTTTTGCACAGGTTGATAGCCATGCCGCGTCATTTTCAGACACCATCGGGGAAGGTGCGGGTCTGCGGGATTGATCGGTTCAGATGGCTAAGGGGTTATCACGCAGGGAACCGATCCCGCCTTAAACTTTGATGGGGGTACCCGGAACACCCGGTTACGTCACCCTATGCTTTCCGGGATCTGCCCGGGCGGTCCTTTTTTCCCGTGGATTCGCGGATGATCAGGGTGCTGGGGATAGTGATGTTCTTGCTTTCCAGGATGGCTTTCCCGTTCTTTTTTGTTTTGATCTTTTCCATCAGGGTCTGGGCAGCTGTTTCGCCCATTAACAAACCGGGATAGTCGATGGTTGATAATTTGGGACTGATCAGGCTGCCGAGGATGTCATTGTTAAAGCCGATCATCCCCATATCCCCGGGAATGCGGATCCCTTTTTGCTGTAGCGCATCCATGCAAACAGCAGCGGCAAAGTCGTTCGTGATAAAAAAAGCATCCGGTTTTTGAAGCAGTAATTTGTTCAGGGCCTCCAACGTATCTTCCCGGTTCAGGCTGCAGGTTTCTACCAGCTCCGGGACGAAAGGGATCCGGTGGTCTGCCAGCGCTTTTTTGTATCCCTTAAAACGATCTTCGTAAACATTTCTTTGAAGGCTGGCGGTGATATGTGCAATGCGCCGGTAGCCCTGGTCCAGCAGGTGGGCCGTGGCCTGGTAGCCGGCCTTAAGGTTGTCGATCACAATTTTGCTGCAGGGCATCTTTTTTATGATACGGTCAAAGAAAACAACGGGAATGCCTTGCTCAAAAAAGGGGCTAAAATGATCCATCGAGGAGGTGGTCATCGCAAGGGATACGATCAGCCCGTCTACCCGTTTGTTAAAAAGATTGCGCGTATTGGCAATTTCCCGTGCTCCGTCCTCACCGGAGTGAGCGATGAGGATATCGTATCTTTCCTTTGTTGTGATCTTTTCAATACCGGAAAGCACCGAAGTGGCAAAATGGCTGTTGACCTCGTGCAGCAATACGCCGATGGTACGGGATTGCTGTTTACGCAGGTTGCTGGCAATAAGGTTTTGGCGGTAGCCCATTTTTTCAGCCATCGCCCGGATCATTTCCCGGGTACGCAATTTTACCAGCGGGCTGTCGTCCAGCGCGCGGCTGATGGTGGCGGTTGAGAGATTGAGCGCACGTGCCAGATCGTAAATGGTTACCTGTTTCTCCATACCAGCAAATGTACTTTTTTTTCTTTCAATCTATAATAAAAATGAAATCGATTACATTTTGAAATAAAATAGTATATTGCACTGCCTTTCCGGGTCTGGGAGGGTTTGCAAAATAAAGGACCATGATTGCTGAAAGAAAAAAGCGGTTTTTATTGGGGATTGACATAGGGACCTCTGCTGTAAAAGCAGCCCTTGTAGACGCGGATACAAGGGAAGTAGTGGCTTCGGCCTCCTTCCCGGAAACCGTGGAGCGTGAAATACGATCCGCCCGGCAGGGCTGGGCGGAGCAGGACCCCGAACAATGGTGGGCAGATGTAAAAGCTGCCGTTCTGCTATTGGGGGAACGCACCGGGGAAAGCCTGGAAGCGGTGGAAGCCATTGGCATCACCTACCAGATGCACGGGCTGGTGATTACAGATGCCCGGCGAAACCTGTTGCGGGACGCGATCATCTGGTGCGACAGCCGGGCGCTGCAGGAGGGTACCGCAGCGTTGGAAGCCATTGGCAAAGAACGGTGCCTGCAGCATTTGCTGAATTATCCCGGCAATTTCACCGCCGCCAAACTGGCCTGGGTTAAACGCCACGAACCGGAGGTATATGCCCATATCGATAAGATCATGCTTCCGGGCGACTATATTGCCCTGCGGCTGGGCGACTCGGTTACCAGCACTGTTTCGATGTTGTCGGAAGGTGTTTTCTGGGATTTCAGGGAACAGGCCCTTTCCCGGGATATCCTTGATTTCTTTGGATTTGACCCCGGTATATTCGGAACCACACAGCCGGTGTTTTCTAACCACGGAACGTTGAGCGCAGCGGTAGCAGGGGAGCTTCACATGAAAGCCGGAACTCCCATAACCTATAAAGCGGGCGATCAGCTGAACAATGCGCTTTCGCTGAATGTATTAAAACCCGGGGAAATTGCCACTACGGCGGGTACCAGCGGGGTGATCTATGCCGTGACCGATCAGCTGGTTTATGACCCGCTTTCGCGGATCAACGGTTTTGCCCATGTAAATCATCTCCCCGGTCAAACGCGCATCGGGTTGTTGCTGTGCATTAATGGTGCAGGAATCAGCAACCGGTGGATCCGGGATTGCACGGGGGCGCAGCATTCTTATGCCCAAATGAATGAAATGGCAGCCACTGTTCCGGCGGGAGCAGACGGACTGCTGTATTTCCCCTTTGGAAATGGTGCCGAACGGATGCTGGAGAACAGGATCGTTCAGGCGGGTTTTGGGGGGATCGACCTCAACAAACACTCCACGGCACATTTATACCGGGCAGTGCAGGAAGGCATTGCTTTTGCCTTCCGCTACGGATTGGATATTATGCGGCAGAACGGCCTGCAGGCAAAAGTGGTCAAGGCAGGAAAAGCCAACCTGTTCTTAAGCCAGGTATTTGCGCAAGTATTTGTGAATGTGACCGGCCTTACACTCGAGCTGTATCATACAGATGCCAGCGTGGGAGCGGCGATAGGCGCAGGCATCGGGTTTGGTATTTATACAGAAGCCAATGCATTTGAAAACCTCCGCCAGGCCGCAGTTATTATCCCCGAAGCGGGACTAAGCCAGCATTACGAAACCATTTACCAGGACTGGCTGAAAAAAATGGATCAACAAATTCTCCAAAATAAATCATAAACATTATGCAGGTACTTACAGGAACGACCGAGTATTTTAAAGGTATCGGACAAATAAAATTCGAAGGGCAGGAATCTGATAATCCCCTGGCTTTTCGCTGGTATGATGAGGCCCGCGTGGTAGCAGGAAAACCGTTAAAGGAGTGGCTGCGGTTTGCCTGCTCCTACTGGCATTCTTTTAATGGGAACGGAGCGGATCCCTTTGGCGGGCCCACCCATTTTTTTGCCTGGGACCAGAAGGCAGACGTGCTGGACAGGGCGAAGGATAAAATGGATGCGGCTTTCGAATTTATGACCAAGATGTCGCTGCCGTTCTATTGTTTTCATGATGTGGACCTGGTAGACTACGGTAATGATGTGGCCGAAAATGAACGTCGGCTGGATGCTATTGCCGGTTATGCCCTGGAAAAACAACAGGCAACAGGCGTGAAATTATTGTGGGGCACGGCCAACCTTTTTTCCCATCTGCGGTATATGAATGGCGCGGCAACCAACCCGGATTTTAGCGTGGTGGCCCATGCAGGTGCGCAGGTAAAAGCAGCGCTGGATGCCACCATAAAACTGGGTGGTGAAAACTATGTGTTCTGGGGAGGCCGCGAAGGCTACATGAGCCTGCTGAACACTGACATGAAGAAAGAACAGGAGCACCTGGCCCGTTTCCTGCATATGGCCAGGGATTATGCCCGGAAGCAGGGATTTAAAGGGGTGTTCTTTATAGAGCCTAAACCTTGTGAGCCAACGAAGCATCAATATGATTATGATGCAGCTACGGTGATCGGGTTTTTGCGGCAATATGACCTGCTCAACGATTTTAAATTAAATATCGAGGTTAACCATGCTACCCTGGCAGGTCATACTTTTCAGCATGAATTACAGGTGGCAGCAGATGCCGGCCTTTTAGGATCCATAGACGCCAACCGGGGCGATTATCAGAACGGATGGGATACGGATCAGTTCCCGAACAATCTTAATGAACTGGCGGAAACAATGCTGGTTATCCTGGAGGCCGGTGGCTTTGGCGGGGGCGGTATTAATTTTGATGCAAAAATACGCCGCAACTCAACGGACGCAGCTGATCTTTTTCACGCGCATATCGGAGGTATGGATGCTTTTGCCCGGGCGCTGATCATTGCGGACAATGTCCTGCAAAAATCAGAATACCGAAGCCTGAGGACGGCACGGTATGCCTCTTTTGAGAATGGAGCAGGTAAAGATTTTGAGGAGGGAAAGCTGAGCCTGGAAGCACTCAGGGACCTGGCCCAAAACGGGGAACCGGAGGTGATCAGCGGCCGGCAGGAGTATTACGAAAATATCATCAATCGGTTTATTTAAATTTTTCAGGTGAAGATGCGCTGAGCTGTTTGCCCGGGTACGGGCAATGCAGTTCCTGATCTATACCTGATGACTTACAAACGGAGGCAGGCCCGGCAGTTACCGGGGCTGCCTCCGTTTCTTTTGGATGTGAGCCATCTGTTATCAGCATTCAGCGTTTTACCCGGCCTGCCGGAGGGTAGCCATTAATATAGGCCGGGGATGGGTTAAAGGCTGATGGCCCGGGTTTTACATAACTGTCTTATTTCCGCAAAAAACGTATCTTTACGTTTCAAAATCTACTTTGATGAAAATCGTTACTGCCCCGATTGTTGTACTCCTCCACTAAGTACGGTCGGAAATCTCCGTTGTAATACTGGTAAGTGACACCTCCGTCATTGCGGATGGTGTTTTGTTTTCATTCAAATCAATAAAAAATTTATGGCTTTTGATCAAAAGGATACCGGCAGGGTATCGGGTGTATTCCTGTTTCTGAAACAGGCGTTCAGCGGGGAAGAAGCGGACTATACGACCATCAGCATCCGCAGGGCCGTATTGATGCTGGCGCTACCTATGATGCTTGAAATGAGCATGGAATCGGTCTTTGCATTGGTGGACCTTTATTTTGTGGGGCACTTAAAGGAAAGCAGCCTTGCTATACAAACAGTAGGGCTTACTGAATCTGTGCTCACTGTTATGTATTCGATCGCCATCGGGATGAGTATGGCGGCAACGGCTGTGGTGGCCCGCCGGATTGGTGAAAAGGACCCCGAAAGGGCGGCACATGCCGGGGCACAGGCCCTGCTGATCGCTACGGTTATAACCGCTTTGTTAAGCGGGTTGGGAATTGTTTATGCAAAGGAGATCCTGTTGCTGATGGGCGCATCAGGACCGGCCGCAGAGCACGGAAAAAATTTTACGGCTATTATGATGGGCAGCAGCATTTCTATTATGCTGTTGTTCCTGGTCAATGGTATTTTCAGAGGCGCGGGTAATGCGGCTATTGCCATGAAGAGCCTCTGGGTGGCCAATATCTGTAATATTCTTTTATGCCCGCTGCTGATCAACGGCTGGGGATGGATACCGGCATTTGGGTTAACCGGCGCTGCCATGGCTACGGCAGCGGGCAGAACGGTGGGGGTGCTGTATCAATTGTATTATCTCTTCGGTGGTAAAGCCAGGTTCAGGATCAGGCTGTCTCATTTTTATGTGGACCTTCCGTTGATCCGCTCCCTGGTAAAAATTGCAGTGCCGGGCATCTTTCAGTTCGTAATCGCATCGTGCAGCTGGATCGTATTGGCACGCCTGGTTGCCGTAACCGGTGGCGATGAAGGCTCTGCAGGATACCAGACGGCGCTGCGGCTGATGATGTTCTTTATGCTTCCCGCATGGGGTATGAGCAATGCCGCTTCTACATTGGTAGGACAAAACCTGGGTGCCAATGCTGCAAAGAGAGCGGAAGCCTCTGTAATGACCACGGTAAAGTTCAACGTCTTATTCATGCTCCTGGTAAGCGCTGTATTCTTTTTGCTGGGCAACTGGCTGGTATCGTTCTTTACCACGGAGCCGCAGGTACAGTCCATTGCCCAAATGGCAATGTATATAATGGCCTGCGGATTTGTATTTTATGGAGTGGGGATGGTCATGATCAATGCCTTCAACGGGGCGGGGGATACCTGGACGCCCACCTGGGTGAATTTCTTCGGTTTCTGGTTATTCCAGATCCCGCTGGCTTACCTGCTGGCCATTTACCTGGGATTGAATGAGCGCGGCGTATTCATCGCGATACCGGTATCAGAAGCGGCTATTACGGTGGCATCCTTTATCCTGTTTAAGCGGGGGCGCTGGAAACTGAAGCAAGTGTAGGCGTATCATCGCGTTGCTTCCGGAACGGCAGGCCGGGCAATTCCTCTTTCATAAAACGAAAGAAGCCGGCCCCTCCCGATGCCCGGAGACTGCTCATATAGCATTTACGGAAGGGGCCGGCTTGCGTTTGGAACCGTTAGTTTTTGCTCAGCGTGAGCTGCTGCTCCGTGATCTTTCCATTGTTGTTTTCCAGCCAGGTACCTGTTATCTTATTTTTGCCTTCTGAAAGGGTTCCTTTTGCAGTTGCCTTTATACTTTCAACAACAAAGCCTGCCTCAAAATCATTGGCTGTTAATTTCCAGGTGCCGCTGAATTGAGCAGATTGTGCCTGCGCAATAACCGTTCCGTTATCCAGGATGTCGAACCGGATAGGGATTGGGTCACCCTTTCCGGTCACCGATCCCTTCCAGGTGCCCAGTACCGGTGAGGGAGGTGCTGCGCTTTCCTTATCCTTCCGGCAGGAACCGGCAAGGGCCAGCGTAGTAAAAAGAACGGCGGTCATAAAAAAATGTGTGAACGTTTTCATGCGATTTTTTTTATATGAATAATTGATTTTTCAGGACAAAGATGGGAAGCGCCTGCCGGCGGAAGAAGCTGCAATTAATAAAACGATGTTCCTGTTTAACAGATCTCCGCGTAAGGCGTATAGGACCGGGCCCGTTGGGCGCCGGCAACCTGTGCCTTGTCCGCTGCGGCCGTTTTATTAATTCAAAAATCAGTTCTGTTAAATGCTGCAGTGCACGATGTTGCGGGCGGGGTAATTTACATCCATTCTATAACGGGGTATATGCATTGGAAACAGTGCTGCCTGCAAAAACTACGATATGCAAACAATCGGGATCATCGGCGCCGGCATCAGCGGGCTGGCTGCAGCTAAAGCATTTAAAGAAAGAGGATATAAGGTAACGGTATTCGAAAAGGCAGCTGCCATTGGCGGTGTATGGGACCGGAACCGTTTTTATATCAATGTAACCACGCAGACTACAAAGAATGAATATGCTTATTCAGACTTTCCTATGCCGGAACATTATCATGAATGGCCTACAGGCGACCAGATGAATCAATACCTGCTGGACTATGCGGCGCATTTTGATCTGAATGCTTTCATTCAATGTGATACGACAGTATTAGACATGCATTATGAAGAAGAAGCGTGGCATATGGTTACAAGGGATAAACGTTCAGGGAACATGGGATCCCATATCTTCGATTTTGTGGTGGTGTGTACGGGGACCTTTCACGAAAAATTTGTTCCGGAATTCCCCGGAACGGATGATTACCTTGCCGCGGGTGGTGCGATCCTGCATTCTTCAGATATTACGGACAGCAAATTGTTGCAGGGTAAAGATGTTGCCGTAGTCGGGTTTGCCAAGTCGGCTACCGACATTGCAACACAGGCCGCAGATACCGGCGCATCCTGTACATTGCTTTATCGCAAAGCTCAGTGGAAAGTGCCCCGTTTTTTTGCCAATAAGATCAATCTTAAGTATCTGCTGTTTTCCCGTTTCTCCGAGGCATTTTTTGTTCCTTACCGTAAAACAGGCTTTCAAAAGATCCTGCATAGTATCGGAAGGCCGCTGGTTTGGGCACAGTGGAGAGCGGTGGAGCTTTTGTTAAAGAAACAGTTCCAGCTCAAAAAATGCGGCATGATACCGGAACACCGGATCGAAGAGCAGATCAGCTGCAGCCTGGGGATCGCACCGGAGGGGTTTTATGAAAAAGTACGGTCAAGAAGGATCAATGCCATTCATTCGGAAATCGAATGCTTTACAACAGATGGGATCGTTTTGAAGAACGGAGCCCGGATACAGCCGGACCTGGTGGTTATGGGAACCGGGTACCGGCAAAGCCTGCCGTTCCTGAATGAAAAATACCTGCAGTTGATCAGTGATGAGAGGGGGCAGTTCCGGCTGCACCGGAATATTGTTAACCCGCGGCTTCCGGGGCTTGGTTTTGTGGGTTTTAATTCCAGTCTTTTTTCCACGCTTACTTCAGAAATTGCGGCTAACTGGCTGGCAGAGTACGTAGGTGGCCGTATACAGCTGCCGTCACAGGGCTGCATCGTTGAAGAGCAGATGGTCATCGAAAGGTGGAAAAAAACAGTGCGCCCTATATCATCAGAATTCAGCGGGCTTTGTGTGGCGCCATTCAATTTTCAGCACCTGGACCAATTGATGAAGGATATGGGCTTGAAGACCTGGGCGGGCAGGAACATCCTTTACAATTTCTTTAAGCCGATCAATCCAGGGGATTACCACCGGTTGCTGAAGCGATTCCGCTCGCCGGGTGGTGCTGAAAAGGAAAAGGGCCCTGTAAAGAAAGGATCAGTAGCGCTTTCCGGCGAGTGATGTGCTGGTAATAGCACCACCCTGATGGAGGAGATGCCGGGCCTCTTTCACTATTGCAATCTCCTGAATCGTTCGTTGAAGCCGTTCATCTGCCGGTTTCCCCGAAGATACGGAATCGCCGGGTGGTGCTTATACTAGCCGTTGTGCCATCAGTTGGAGGAAATTGTCTTTTTTCTTGGGAGAAATAGCAATCATGGACGCATCGCTCATCACTGCATAGCCGCCATCGGTTTTGATCATTTTGCGCACTTCCCTCAGGTGGATGATATGGGAGTTGTGAACCCTGAAAAAACCATGGTCGCTCAGCAGCAGTTCATATTCCTTCAGGTTCTTGCTTACCATGATCTTGTGCTGATCCTTTAAAAAAAAGGTGGTATACGGACCGTTGGCTTCCAGGCGGATGATCCGGGAAAGTTGCACGTACTCGATTCCATCAGCGGTAGACAGGCTGATGGAAAAGTTCTCACCGGCCGGCTGGCTAAGGTTCTGCATCAGCAGATCGATCCGGTTTTCCTGCTGCCGCCGGATCGCTTGAACGGCCTTATCCACGGCCTGCTGCAGTTCTTCCAGGTCAATGGGCTTCAGGATGTAGTCGATGGCGCTGAATTTGATAGCCTTTATAGCATAGTGGTCATAAGCTGTGGTAAAAATAACCTGGAAGTTCCGGTGCCTTACTTTTTGCAGCACATCAAAGCCCGTACCGGGCTGCATTTCGATATCCATAAAAACAATATCGGGCTTCTGTTCGTCAATTTGCAGGATCGCTTCGGGAACGGTGGCTGCCATGCCGGTTACCGTTATTTCCGGGCAGAATTCGGCCGCCAGGCTTTTCAGGAGCTCCCGGTTCCGGGCTTCGTCTTCCACAATAAATGCTTTATATTTCATTTTTACAGGATTTACAGATTGGTTATGTTTCGGGTTGAGCCAGCTCCGGATGGTCGAACAATGGCTGTGGTATTTCGATACGGGCCGTTACGGTATTGCCCGCTGCTTCCCGGGTAAGCAGTATTTTTTGTTTTTGCTGTTTGTTGAACAGGCGGACGCGTTTGATAAGCGTATCTTCGTCTGCCCTGCCTGTTGTATCTTCGGAACCGGGTATAGGAGTACGCGGAGCACCGGCTCCTTTGCCGTTGACTGTTACAGACAGGCCGCTGTCCGAAGCCCGGAAGATGATGGAGATCGTTCCCTTTTCATAGTGGCTGATAATCTCGTTATAGAGGACCTTTTCCACAAGGCTGTGCGTAAGGAGGGGAAGTACCTGCATCGCTACTGCGGACGCATCGGTTGTGACTTCATAGTCCAGTTGCCCGGGAAACCGGGTTTGCTCCAGCCAGAGGTATTCTTTTAAAAGGGCTGCTTCATCCTGCACCGTTATCTGTACCTCGTCTCCAAAGCGGATCAGTTTTCTCAAAAAGCTGGAAAACCGCTTGATATATTGCAGCGACACTTTCCGGTCATTGGCTACAATAAAATATTGTATGGAGTTGAGGGAGTTGAAAAGGAAATGAGGATTCATCCGCGTCTGAAGCACTTTTAGTTTCAGCATATGATTCATCTGCTCGATCTGGGTGTTCTGCACGCTGATCAGCTGGTTGCGCTGCTTTAGGAGCCGGTTCATCCGCTGCTTTATCCGTACCCTTCCATATAGCAGCACGGCAAAAAGGACGAGGCAGCCCAGCAACAGCAGTGTCATATTACGGATCGACTGCTGCTGTTGCAGCTCTACGGCTGCATCGGTCAGCCGCTGTGTAACGATTTCACGTTCCTTGGTCAGCAGGTCTATATCCGCCGTATGGCCCGAGTCATCCTGGGGTACCGAAACCTCAAGGATGACGGGGGCTACTTCCGGCCCCAGGTATTTCCGGATCAGGGAGTTTACAAAAAATTTACATTCGGCAGAATTGAAATATTCACTGACCGGCTCTTCCCAGTCGCTGTTTTTGGGATAGATGGCGGCAAAACCTTCCCGGTGAATATCAAAGAGCCGCTGGCGTTTTATCTTATATCCCTTTTGCAGGGCCACTACATAAATGCTTACGGGCACATAGGCAAAGGCCCCGGTTTGTCCGGATACCTGGCCCAGGATGGCATAGTCATCTTTGGTATTATACGATATAGGGAGTGATGGGTAATAATTTTCGCGGATCTTTTTCAGGTCGGTTTCCATGGTAGTGCCCGGCTGGGTATACCCGTGCATGCCGGTGATCCGGCTTCTGAATTCCCCGGTAGTGGCAAAGGTTGGCTCCTGGCTGTTGGTAACAAGGATGTTGAGGTCCGGCATATAGGGGGGAGAGAAGCGGACCTCTTTTTTGCGCTCATCCGTAATGGAATAATAAGAAACGGCGAAGAGCCCGGCTTGTTTTGTATCCCGTATCCGGGGATAGATCTGCGCAAAGTTCCCGATCTCTTTCCACCGGATCTCCAGGTTGACCTGGTAATGATTTTTAAGGAATGTTTTAAATCCCTCCATCAGTTCATATTCTACCCCCATCAGCCGGCCCCGGGCATCGGGGTAAATGAATGGTTCAATCCGGTCCCACAATACCGTGATGGTACCGGCCTGGCGGGTACGTACGGTTTGCCAGGAGTCGGCGGATTCCTGTTGCGCCGAAGCAGGAATGCCCACACACAGAAACAGCAGTAAACAGCATGCCAGTTGTTTGATAAGGGGCATAATTTTCCCGTTATTTATGTAAAGATGTGACAAATACGATAAATCCTGCTTTTGACTTAACGGATCGTGCATTTGGATTAACGGATTTGGCCCCCTGTTTTTGCTCTTTTTCCAATGAATAAGTACTTTTATTGCCATGAAAATATATAGGTTCCGCCTTTTTATTTTTATACTGTTGCTGTGCAGCCCTGCTGCACTGTTAACGGCACAGCCTCTTAGTTTCCGGCACCTGAATACTGCCAGCGGATTGCTGAGCGACCAGGGCATACAGCTGTGTGAAGACCGGATGGGGCGTATCTGGATCGCAACGGATGAGGGGATCAATATCTTTGACGGATATGCGGTGACTGCCTGCACAAGGGATAATAAAAGCGGGCTCCTCAATAACCGCATTAATGCCATCTTATGCGACAGTGCCGGAACCATCTGGGTTGCAACCCCGGCGGGCCTGCAATATAAAAATGAGAACAGCAATCGTTTTGCCACCGTTGAAAACCCCTCCCGGCTGCCGCTTGAGAAAGCGCTGCTTATCCGGGAAGCGCGTACGGGTATCCTCATTTTCACAAAAGACAGCTGCTTTCTGGTTGACCACCATAAGCGGGTGCGGCCGCTGTATGGTATTTCTTCCCTGATCTCAACCCGGGCAAACATGCTTACCGCCAGCCATGTGGAGGGAGATACCTGGTTGCTGGGGATCCGCGCAAAAACACTGATGGTCGATATTGCCCGGCAGGTACTGATCCGGGAGCTGCCTTATGATAATGCATGGAGCCTCTGCCGGGTGAAAGGGAGCGAATGGCTGGCCTGCGGCCTGGCAGGGGACAGCGTGGTGTTGATGAATATTGATACCGGTACGATGGAGCTGGTGAATAACTGGAAGACCGCCAACGGGAAAAAGCTGGTGGGCTATGGGAGCGAAATAGAACGGATCGATGCGGACCGTTATGCTATGGGAACCCGTTATCATGGCCTTTATATACTGAATACGAAAACCCGGTCTGTAGAGCAATACGGCAATGATCCGGGTGATGCCACTTCGGTCAATAGCAGCTTCCTGCGCAGGGTACTGGTAACCAGGAACCGCACGCTGGTGGTACATGGGAACGGCATTTCCTATACTACGCTCAGTGAGCCGGCATTCAGTGCTGTGCGCAGTTTTACCAATGAAAAAAGAATAAAGTATCAGAATGTGGTCAACTGTTTTTACCAGGATTCTGCAGGACAGCTGTGGATCGGTACCAACAATTACCTTATTAAATGGAACCGGCATGACCCGGTAAGCCGTTTTTATTCCTATTACGGAAAAGATGAAGGCCCCCTGGATATGCGTACCATACGGGCCGTATTGCCGGATTTCAGGAACCGGATCTGGATCGGGGCTTTTGGCGACGGGTTTGGGCGGCTGCGCCCCGACGGCGGGTTTGATAAGATCCCTACCAGCATAACCGGCCGGGGCGATAGTCTTGTGAGCAGCGAGTTTCACCGCGTTGTTGCGGACCGGCATGGTAATTTTTTGGTGGCAACGGGCGCAAGATTTTACCTGTTTGATCCGCGTACCAATAAACTGGAAACGTTTCGTGGCCATCCGCAGCTGCGTACCATCACACAGGGATATACCACACATTTTTTTGCAGACAGGAATGATAACTGGTGGTTTGCCCAAAGCCGTGGTCTGAGCTTTTATGATAAAAAAACGGACCGTGTTCATGCTATAGCGCTTCCGGGATCACAGCGGGATAATAATATCTTTGCCGTTGAAGAAGATCTGAACGGCAATATCTATGCCTGCGGATATTACGGGGTTTATATCATTGACCCGCAGACCTTGCAGGTAAAAAAACAGCTTGATAAAAGCGATGGTCTCGAAACCTCGTATGTTGTGGGACTTTTGCGCGATCTTGAAGGGAATATCTGGATCATCGGCAACAGGGGCCTGGCCTGTTACCATCCCGGAGCCGGCACTGTGGTTTCATTTGATGAAAAAGACGGCCTTATACAAAGCAATCACCGCGTTTCTGCATATTACCGGGCGCGGGACGGGGAGCTTTTTATAGGCACACAAACCGGCTTTAATCATTTTTACCCGTCAACACTTCGGATCCGGTCTTATCCCCTGCAGGTGTTTATTACGGATGTATATGCCGAGGACTCGGTTTTGAATGTGCTGGATGGAAGAAGGCTCCGGTTTTCCTACCGGGGAAATAGCCTGGTATTCCGTTATCTGACGGTGGATTACGAGCATGCGGGCGCGATGCAGTACCGGTATAAGCTCACGGGGTTTGATACCACATATATTTATGCATATAAGGAGCGGCTGGCGCGTTATACAAATCTTCCGTCCGGTGATTACCGTTTTGAAGCGGAGGCCTCGGTAAATGGTAAAGACTGGTATAAAGCCGTTCATCCGCTTGTATTTACGATAAACCGGGCTTTCTGGAATACCTGGTGGTTCCGGTTGTCCGCACTGTTGTTGCTGGCAGCGCTGGCCTGCCTGTTCTATAAATGGAGGATCGGGCAGGTAAAAAAAGAGGCCCGGCTGCGGAGCGATTTTGAGATCCGGCTCAATGAACTGGAGCATAAGGCGCTACGTACGCAAATGAACCCGCACTTTATTTTTAACTCACTGAACACGATCAATTCGTTTATCAATTGCAATGACCGGATCCTCGCTAATCAATACATCAGTAAATTTTCGAAACTGGTGCGATTGACCCTTGACAACTCAAGAGCTAAAAAGATCCTGCTGCGGGACGAGCTGGAAGTGATCAAAATATATATCGAACTGGAGCAGGTGCGGTTTGACCAGCGGTTTGCCTATACCCTTTCAACCGGGGGGATAGATCCGGATATGGTGGAAATACCGTCGATGATCATTCAACCCTTTGTGGAAAACGCGATCCTGCATGGCCTGTTACCTGCTGACAGGCCGGGAACACTGATGGTTGCGGTTAGCCAGCATGCGGCCACGCTTCTGGTGGTGATCGAGGACGATGGTGTGGGGCGGCAGGCTGCAAGAAAACAGAAAGAACAGCGGCCGGTGAACCGGAAATCCCATGGGCTTGACATAACGCTGAAGCGGATCGAATCTTTTAATAAAGGATATAATGTTTTTGAGCCGGTGCGGATCATCGATCTTGAAGATGCTGAGGGGCGCCCGGCCGGCACCCGTGTGGTCATCTCGCTGGCCATTGCAGACGCTTTTTAAACTACCGGTATTGGGCACCCGGGTATCGGGCTTCCCCGCTTTTTTGAGCAGGAGACACTCCTGTGTCCAGGAATATTATTTTCTCAGAGGCTGTTCAATCCTGCGGAAATACCATATTCTTTTATGTATGAGAATATACAATAAAACAGATCTGCTGGATCTGCAGATGACGGGGAGGGATGGTGATACCATCACAAAGCGGATACAGATGATGCCGGGGATGAAGGATTCTGTGGCCAGCCCTTTCTTCCGGCAGCGCGGTACCGGCAACCGGTCAGAGAGGTACAACGGTGAGAACAAACGGTTAACTGTATAAAAAAGCCCATGGAAAAAGACGCAGCTCTTTCCATAGGCATGATATGTTGTCCCCGTTCTTACTTTAAGAATAGTTCTACAACCGGAATTTCGTAAGGAGGCTTTTGTTTAGGAAGTTTTAAAATAAGATCTCCGTTCTCTGTTTTATATTGGATCTCCGAGGCATCGTGTGCGAACTGCGCATAAGCAACTTTGCCGGCATAACCGGGCAGTACCAGTGTGCCGTAGTTGGAGGGGTAGGTATACAGATGCAGGAAAAGCCTTTTGGTACGGGGATTATAAGTTTGTCTGATATCCAGGCTCTCGGGCAGCTGGTATTGCGCCGGAGGATAGGTACAGTTGTAGATGGCTTTGTTATTGGCATGCATCCAGTAGGCCAGGCTGTCGAGCGCATTGTTGGCACGGTAATCGAACTCGCCACGGGCAGTGGGACCTACATTCAGGATCAGGTTACCGCCATTGGCTGTGGATGTGATCAGCAGGTCCAGCAGCTGACGGTGCGTTTTCCAGGTGTTTTCATCCCGGTAATAGCCCCAGGACCCGGAAAAGGTCTGGCAGGTTTCCCAATACTTGCCTTTGTACTTGAGCAATTCGGACGGCTTTACCTGCTCCGGTGTTTCAAAATCATAGCCATCTGAGTAATCATTAAGATCCAGGCGGTTGTCTACAATGATGCCGGGCTGCAGCTTCCGGATCAGTTTTAACAGCTCAGCGGAGCCCCAGTCATCACGACCTTTGCCGTTCTTTCCCGGATAGGAGAAATCGAGCCACATGATATCGATCTTGCCATAGTTGGTCAGCAGCTCTTTGATCTGGTTTTGCATATACTGCCGGTATTTGCTCATGTCCTTACCCTTGTTCAATGCTGCATAGTCGGCTTCTGAAGCATCGCCGCCCAGCCGCTGGGGATGGGTACGGTCAATAGTGAAATCGGGGTGGTGCCAGTCGATAAGGGAATAATAAAACCCGATCTTAATACCTTCGGCGCGGAAAGCATCTACAAATTCTTTTACCAGGTCGCGTTTTGCCTGTGTATTGGTGGCTTTATAATCCGTGTATTTTGAATCGAACAGGCAAAAGCCTTCATGATGCTTGGTGGTAAGCACTGCATATTTCATCCCGGCGGCTTTTGCTTCTTTCGCCCATTTCCTTGGATCAAACTCATCGGGGTTAAAATGATCGAAATACTTTTGGTAGTTCTCTGTTGTGGTCCGCTCATATTGTTTTACCCATTCATGTCGCGCGGCCAGCGCATATAAGCCCCAGTGGATGAACATCCCAAAACGGGCATCGGTCCACCATTCCATCCGCTGTGCCTTTTGGTCGGGCGTTTCCTTAAATAATTGTTTCGGTTGTGCGTGCAGCAGGGTTGTTGCTGTCAGCGCAATTGCCAGGAAGATCTTTTTCATTGTAATTGTTGTAAATTTAATAGTATACAATCGCTGCCGGTAAAAATACAAAAGAAACACCTTCCGGGCTGACCAGCCGGATGTTTCTGTAATGAAAAAGATAATATCCTTTATGAAAAGGGTAATATAATAGAAAGGATACAGCGCGGTTGTAAGGAACAATAGACCGGCGCTGCTATAGGGTGGTAAAAATGAGAAAGGGCTGTATCAGCTAATGACACAGCCCTGGTCCTATTAAGTGTGTACCGTTTACTTGGTAAGTGTTATCGTACCCATATCCGTTACCTTGCCAAACACTACATTGATATTGTTGATGGTGGTATCCCGGTATGCGCTGGTGCTGTCGGCATCAATATGAAGCGCGTAGGCTCCATCTGCTAACCCCACGAAATGAAAAAAACCATCAGCTTCAGGAATGGCGCTTCCAATAGTATCCGTTCCTTTTAATGCATAAAGCCAGGGTTTCGCTTCTAATGGTTTTACATAGCCTCTGAACTGCCCGTTGGTTTCTTCGCTAAAGGCTTTTACGACAGGCTTCAGCATGTATTTGCCGCTTTTACCCGCCGCATGCACTGAACGGGCTGCGTCAAAGTCCAGCCAGATCTTATAAACGCCATCGGGTGCCAGCTCTTTGTGAAAATTGATCTTATATCCGCTGGTGGATCCTGAAGGGATTGTAAGGTCATGTTCAACACCATCTACTACTACTTTGTTGTTATCGCCCAGTATGAGGCGGATCTGTTCAATTTTGCCTGCCGGTATGATCAGCGGATCGCCCATGGCAACCACGGTTCCGTTCCGGTAATCCAGGATGTTGATCGGCGCATTGAACCTGGGATCCAGCGGGTAGTTGACCCAGCCCGCATCACCGGTGCTGTTGTTGATGGAAACACTTTTTACATCCAGGAAAATGGCATCATAGGTAGCGGGTGCATCTGTTAGCAGCATCTGAACTTTTGCCTGCCCGTTTGTGGGTTGATCATTATTACTGCTGCCGTTTTTTGAGCAGGAGGCAAATGCCAACAGGCCAGCTGCCCCCATCATAAAGAATAAGGATTTCATAGTTGAGAAATTTACATTGTAGGTTACGAAACTAAAGGGCCAAGATGAAGGGAAAATGAAGGGGAACATAAAAGAGTGCCCCGTTTTTTGAAGCGCCTGCCGGAAGTATTTACAATGTAGTCATATCCTTTTTATGCATAACGTCTATGACGCTGATTTACTGCTGCTCATAAAAGCGGATATGTGCCGGTATGAAAACGGTCGTTGTTTTATTGTGCAAGGTGGGAAGCTGAAAAATGCAGCTCAAATCGTGAACCCCGTTCTTTTTCCGAGTCCACGGTGATGCTGATGCGCTGGTAATCGGCAATGGATTTAACAATGGAAAGACCCAGGCCAAAACCTTCCCGTTGCGCAGTGTTTTTTTTAAAGCGATCAAAGATCCGTTCATGTTGCGATTCCTCTATACCGATGCCGGTATCTTCAATATACAGATAATAATCGCCGTTTGCATGCCGGTCGCTGATCGTGATGCGGCCGTTGGGCCGGTTATACCGGATGGCGTTGTGAATGAGGTTGTAAAACAGTTGAAAGAGGAGGTCCTTGTTAACGTGGTAAAGGATCGTTTCGTTGGTAAGGCTTTCTTCCACGGTCAGCGCTTTTTCATCGGCCCGGTGCTGCAGTTCTTCCAGTACCTCGCGGATCATCGGTTTTACGGCTACAATATCGTTGCGGTCGTACTGTTCATTTTCTATACGGGAGATGAGCAGCAGCGCGTTCACGATCTTTTTGAGCCGTTTCATGATCCGCATGGTGTCTTCCAGTTTTGGTATGGCGTTGGCCGGGAGCTCCGGATCAGTCATCATGTTCTCGATCTTGCTTTGCATAATGCTGATCGGCGTCATCAGTTCGTGCGAAGCATTGGAGGTGAATTCCTTTTCTTTTTCAAAGGCATGGTTCACCTGCTGCATCAGCTGGGAAATGGATTGATCGAGGTATTTAAAATCATAGGTGGAGGTAACCAGCGGGCGGTGTGGCTCCCTGAACGGGAATTTTGTTTTGATCAGCCGGGTGCGGATGATGCGCCCCAGGGGCTGGAGGAGGTACCGGGTGTAAAAGAGCTGGATAAATGCCATAATGAGCGTGAGCACGACCAATACTCCGATGGTCGCTCTTTGCAGGGCTACACTGTCTTCCTGGATGGAGGTGATCTTTTTACCGATCTCCAGGAGATAGGCCTGATGGTTTACAGCGAAGGTATCGATCAATATGCGATAGTTGATGGTATCGCCATCGATAATACGTTGTGCCGTTTGCAATTTTGTCAGATCGGCTGTTTCGGTATAAGGTTCCAATGAAATATATTCGTCTTTGAGCATTGAGTAGCTGCCATAGGCCGAGTCGCCCTGGAAATAATAACCGATGCCATTTTGCCCGATGGCTTTCAATACTTTTTCACGCTGCTGGTGAAGGTTCTTGTTGGTATTATCCGAAGCGATCTTCTGCATAAGCCTGGGAAGCTGCCATACAAAAAGCCCGAGAACGGCGATGGTGGCCGCTACGGTAAATAAAGTAAGTTTGGTATGCAGTCTCATGCTTCGGTTTTTATTTTGTAGCCGATCCCTCTTACCGTTTCCAGCCAGTCGGTATCGGCATAAGCATTCAGCTTTTTACGGATGTTCTTAATATGCACATCAATATAATTGGAATCATATTCATCGTCGGCATTATCACCCCACAGATGATCGCTGAGCTGCATCCGGGAAAGGGGACGGTTTTTATGAAGCAACAGGTAGTTCAGCAGGTCGAACTCTTTCCGGGATAAGGTTATTGCTGAAGCCCCGTGGTGGATGGTCCGGTTTTTAAGGTGAATGGTGAAGGCCCCCAGTTCCACGGTGCTGTCGTTGAGTTTGAATTTCCGGCGGATAATAGCCTGCATCCTGGATTGCAGCTCCAGCAGGGAGAAGGGCTTTGCGAGGTAATCATCCGCGCCCATATCCAGTCCGAGGATGCGGTCCTCTACTGCCCCGCGTGCCGTAAGCATGATGATGGCTGTATCGGCGTGGTCTTTCCGGATCTCTTTCAGGAGCCAGAATCCATCTTTATCGGGCAGGCCTATGTCCAGCAAAATAAAATCAAAGCTGCCGGTATCCGTCCGGTCCAATGCTTCTTTTGCCGTATGCGCCGTTTCGCAAAGAAAATGGTTCTTTTGAAGGGCGGCTTCAATTTCCGTTGCCAGGGATTGTTCGTCTTCTACGATCAGTACACGCATGTAACTATTTTAAAACTGGTAATAGGCACTTAAGGTAAAAAAAGCGTTGGTGCTGCCTTTATTAGGGGTATTGCTGCCCAGCAGCGATAATTTCAGTGCTGCTTCTATAAGGTAAGAGGCACGGTTATAGGATACCGGCAACTTAAGATTATAAGAGAGCAGCCCGTATTTTCGATAATCGATGGTGGTTTCGGTTGTTTGGCCGGGTGGATTGTTGTTCCCATTTCCGTTTCCGTTCCCATTTCCGTTTCCATTTCCATTTCCGTTTCCATTGCTATTTCCGTTTCCTTTTCCCTTGCCCGGGTTTTCCTTTTCTGTCAGGTAGGTTTCGTAATATTGCTGCGTGCCTGCTGTAAGGGCCAGCTCCGGCGTAAAACTGAGGATGGCGCTTCCCCCGGACAGATTGAAGTCAAATGATTTGGAATTGGACAGTGTGGTAAAATAATCGGACTGCTCACCAAAAGCCACATCTGCCTCCAGGGCCGTTTTCAGAAAATGATCATAGGCCAGTGATCCGCTTGCCATATTGGGACTGGAAGCCTGCAGGAAGGGAGATTTTGAGGGATAGAAGCTATGGGTAAAGCTCAGATCGCCGGATAATTTTGGCGTGATATTGAACCCATATCCCAGGCTCAGGGCCGAAGCGGATAACAACAGGCTGTCTGCGAATAGATGAAAGCCCGTTGCCGAAAGATAAAGCCCGAGGGGGATCCTCACCGTTGCATTGAGCGCCAGGTAGGGCAGCCGCTGATCCGTGGTCTGGCCATAATAGTCGATCCCCGAACCATAGAGCGCGGCAACCGTTAATGTTGTTTTCTCCTTTGCCGTATCGGCGGGCTGCTGCGGCGTGCCAACTTTAGTGGTATCCTGGGCAAACAGCGCTCCTGCTCCTGTACAGCATAGTAAAGCAATAAATATTTTTTTCACAGTATCGTTTCTTTTTATCGGCCTAATCCTTTTCCGTTAATTTTTGGTTTAATGATCTTCACGGGCCTCATTTTGACCTTCGGAGCTGTTACCATTTTGGGTTTTGCCTGGTTCTTTGCCCTGGGAACTTCCTTGATGGGTTTTCCTTTAGCCACATTCTGCTGGCCGGGTGGCTCTTTTTTTTCAACCGGAACATCCTGTTTTTGCAGTGGAATGGTATCTGTTATGATGATCGCTCTTTTTTCTGTTCTATTGCCGGGGACCGCTCCTGTACGGGCAAAGACGGGCAGTATACCTCCCAGTAGAAATAGATAAAGAAAAAAGGGTTTCATAATAGAAAAATATCAGATAGCAATTAAGCTATCTGATATAAAGGTACTGATTAAAAAGAAATCGGGCTGTTTGTTCCCGCTATCTTAGGGTACAAATGTTGTTGCTTTTTTAGGAGCAACTGAATATTTTCTTTTGTAATGAATCTTGTGGTACTTCTTTTTCCCATTGGATTTAGAAGATGCTACGCTGCTGATAACCCGCCCATCATGCGTGGTATGCGCTGCCATGCGTACTACCGATCCATGATGAAAGGCTGCCGGCTTTATCGGTTTTAACGATTTAGCCGGAATATGAACTTTTCCTGATTGTGCCGTTAATGATTGTGCTGTCAGAAGCAGGATCAGTATTGCCAGGCTCATTTTCATTTTCCTCTGTTTAATGAACAACAGCTGCTTGCGTTGCGTTACAAACATAGAGGCCAATTATGAAAATTTGATGAAGCCCGGCGGACAGCGAAAACCCGGGTTACAGGTCTGTGGGCGGGGGCGGCTGAAAACCGGTGGTGTTCATAGGGTTCAGTGCTGTATGCAACTGCTCTTTATCCAGTTGTTTTTCCCAGTTGGCTACTACCACGGTTGCTACCCCATTGCCGATAAGGTTGGTGAGGGCGCGGCATTCCGACATAAACCGGTCGATGCCCAGGATCAGCGTCATACCGGCGATGGGTACTTCCGGTACAATCGCCAGCGTGGCCGCCAGGGTTATAAACCCGGCGCCGGATACACCGGCGGCTCCTTTAGAACTCAGCATGGCGACCAGCAATAACAGTACCTGGTGTTCCCAGGTAAGGGGAATATTGCAGGCCTGTGCAATAAACAAGGCTGCGAGGGTCATATAAATATTGGTGCCATCCAGGTTAAAAGAATAACCAGTGGGGATCACCAGCCCTACCACGGGTTTAGCGCAGCCGGCTTTTTCCAGTTTTTGCATAAGTGTGGGCAGGGCTGCTTCCGATGAGCTGGTGCCCAGTACCAGTAACAGCTCATCTTTGATATAACGTATGAATTTAAAGATGGAGAAGCCGTTATATCGGGCTACGGCTCCCAGCACCAGGATCACAAATAAAGCAGAGGTAAGGTAAAATGTGGCAACCAGTAGTCCCAGGTTCATAACGGACCGGATGCCGTACTGACCGATGGTAAAGGCCATGGCTCCCAAAGCTCCGATGGGCGCCAGCTTCATTAAAATTTCTACTACCTTAAAAACGGGATAGGTTACGGCTTTTAAAAAATCGGTTACCACCTTGCTTTTCTCCGCAGTTAATGCCAGCCCCACGCCAAACAAAATAGCAGCAAATAATACCTGTAGTATGTTATTGCCCGAAAGCGGGCTCATGAGGGTTTGTGGAATGATGTCAAAGATAAAATGTTCCAGGGTTTGGTCTTTTGCCTGTGATACGTATTTGGCAATGCTGCTGGCATCAAGTGTACGGTGATCAATATTCATACCGGCTCCCGGACGAACGGTATTGCTTACGATCAATCCTACGATGAGCGCCAGTGTTGAAAATGTGAGGAAGTAGATAAAGGCTTTTCCGGCAACCCGGCCTACTTTTTTAAGATCGTTCATGCCGGCAATACCCGTGCTTACGGTAAGAAAGATAACCGGGGCAATGATCATTTTTATGAGCATGATAAAGCCATCACCCAGGGGCTTTAATTTTTTTCCGGTGTCTGGGAAAAAATGGCCCAATGTAATACCAATGATGATGGCAACGATCACCTGGAAATAGAGCACCTGGTACCATTTCTTTTTTTTCACTGGCTTTTGCTGGTCAAGATCCGCAACAATCATTCGTTTTTGCCCAACAAGATAAATAAATTTAAAATGGGATGCGGTGATTTTTAAGGGCATACAAATGATTGTTATGGCCGGTTGCCCTAAAAGGAGGTTAAACTTTACAACAGCGGGCAACGGCAGGTTGCTTTTGATTTACAGATGCATGTAGTCTGCAATTACCAGTAAGAAATATACTGCCATACGTATGTATAAAAAGTTGGTATTGTTTTTTCTTATAGCTATACATGCCCTGCAGTAAAACTTGATCCGGATCCATTTCTTTTGAAAACCTGCAGGAGGCTTTATTGTTATTTATGTAGATTAAATCTTATAGTTATGAAAAAGGTAGTTTTAGCAGCAGCGATGGGTATCTTATCCATCAGTTTTGTACAGGCGCAAAGTATGAAGAATACCCTTAAAGTGGGTGTAATGGTAGGCGCAGCAGTGCCCAATGAAAATGCTGCGGCAAACCTGGGTGTAGACGTATCGTATCAGAACCTGGTTACGCCGCATGTGGGCCTGGGTATTGCTACCGGTTATAATCACTTTTTTGGTAAAGACAATGACCTGGGCGGCACAACGCTTCAAAACAATAGTTTCGGAGTAGCGCCCGTGGCTGCGTTGGTGCGCTATTATCCACAGGCAAAGGGTATTTATGTAGGTACCGACCTGGGATATGGATTTATTACCGGCGATGAAAAAGTGGCCAGCAACAGCAATGTAAACCGTCCGGATGGCGGGTTTTATCTGAAACCCGAATTAGGATGGCATAACCGCAACTGGAATGTGTTTGCGCATTACACCAAGGTATTTACCGGGGATGACGGGAAGATCAATATTGGTAATGCTACCCAAAAGTACAATGCAGGAAGCATTGGGGTAGGGGTGGCCTACAATATTGGTTTAGGCAGATAGTTTGATTTTTTTTAGATTGGTGAACTGGATAAGCAGGCAGGTTTTGCCTGCTTTTTTTTGTAGCGGATGGGGTATAAAAATGACAAAAAACTCATTTTAAACCTTTCGGATACGGATCGCCTCTTTTTGTATAACCGTAAAAGCATTAGGTAATTGATGCTGGTGTTTTTCTGTTAATGAGCATACTATATTTGCCCGCTCCTGCGTTGTACAGCCTTCCAGTCTTAATAGGACAACACCGCAGTGCACCTGGTTGAGCCGGAATACTAACTCGCCAAAGTCCTTGTCTCTTGTAATAAGGATTCTTTCTTCCTCTACAGCAATTTGCAGCAATGTTTCGTCATCAAGCGATCGTATTTCATCGATGACATAATATACATCAAAATTCAAACTGCGGAGGCAGTTTACGATACTTCTGTCAACGCCTTCGTCAGCTAAGAATTTCATACCGCAATAGGATAGATGCGTTCGGTCTTCAATGCTTCAACTGCAAAAAATAACGCAGCAGAGATCGCTTCTTTGGTCAGTCTTGGATAAGATTCAAGAAGATTGTCGACTGATTCGCCTGCGCCAAGTGATTCAAGAATCATCTCTACAGTAATGCGGGTGCCTTTGATCACGGGCTTGCCCATCATAATTTCAGGGCGGATTTCTATGTAGGAAGAGATGTCCATCGCGATTATTGTTTGTTCTTCAAAGTTACAATCTTCCCAGTAATTATCAAACTGGCTGTTCATTGGCCAGCGTAGCATTGCACCGCAGCCCGGCCCATAAAAAAAGTCCCGCCAGCGGGCGGGACCATAAAACCCATCTTTTAATATTATAAGTGAATGGCTTCCCCATAGGCCACCTCAATAGCGTCTTTTACGCTTTCACTGATGGTGGGGTGCGGGTGAATGCTGTTCAGTACTTCATGGTAGGTGGTTTCCAGCTTGCGGCCTACAACGGTTTCCACGATGATCTCGGTTACATTGTAGCCGATCATGTGGGTACCCAGCCATTCGCCGTATTTGGCATCAAAGATCACTTTTACAAAACCTTCGGTATGACCCGCGGCGCTGGCTTTTCCGCTGGCGCTTAACGGAAACTTGCCCACTTTTACTTCATAACCGGCATCTTTGGCTTGTTTTTCGGTAAAGCCTACGCTGGCTACTTCGGGATAGCAATAGGTACAACCCGGAACGTTGCCGTAATCCAGGGCTTCCGGCTGGTGGTTGTATTTCTTTTCTCCAAAGGCAATGTTCTCTACACAGATGATGCCCTCTTTTGAGGCCACATGCGCCAATGCCTGACCGGGAACGCAGTCGCCAATGGCATACACACCCTCTACATTGGTTTTGTAGTATTTGTCTACAACGATCTTTCCTTTATCCGTCTTTACACCCAGGGTTTCCAGTCCGATGCCTTCGATATTGGCAGCCACACCTACAGCGCTCAGCAGCACATCTGCTTCAAGGATCGCTTCGCCGGTTGCCGTTTTTACTTTTGCTTTTACACCGTTGCCCGAGGTATCTACAGAAGTAACCTCGGCACTGGTCATCACCGTGATGCCCTGCTTTTTCAGGTTCTTTTCCAGCTCTTTGGAGATATCCTCATCTTCTACCGGAACGATGCGCGGTAAAAATTCAACGATGGTCACTTTTGTGCCCAGGCTGTTATAGAAATAGCCGAATTCCACGCCGATGGCGCCGCTTCCTACCACAATAATGCTTTTAGGTTGCTGGGGCAGTACCATCGCCTCGCGGTAACCGATGATCTTTTTGCCATCCTGTTTCAGGGCGGGCAATTCGCGGCTCCGGCCACCGGTAGCCAGGATGATGTATTTACCTTCCACCAGGGTCGTTTTTCCGTCTGCACCCTTTACCTCAACCTGACCCTTGGCTTTTAAAGTGCCAAAGCCCATGATCACATCAATTTTATTTTTTTTCATCAGGAACTGCACGCCCTTGCTCATTTTATCGGCCACACCGCGGCTGCGTTTTACAATGGCTTCAAAATTTGGGGTACCGGAGGCTTCGATGCCATATTCCTGTGCATGCTGAATATCATTAAAAACCTGTGCGCTTTTTAGTAAGGCTTTGGTAGGGATACATCCCCAGTTCAGGCAGATCCCCCCCAGGCTTTCTTTTTCAATAATTGCGGTTTTTAAACCCAGTTGGGAAGCGCGTATAGCGGCTACATATCCGCCCGGGCCACTACCTACAACTATTACGTCGTATGCCATAAATGTATTATTTAAAAAATTAAAAGATCAGTGAGAGTGCGAATTTAGTTGAATTACGGTAACGGACAAAATGCCGTTTCAACCAAATACGCAATCGTTTTTGTAAGTCAATTGCCACAAACACAACAATTAAGGAGCCATCTTGTTGCGGGAACGGCGGGCCGGGTTTTTTCGGAGAAGGGTTTCCTGTAAAACCCCGGGTACCGGGTAAGCAGGACGTTTTTGGATTGTGCGGGAGCATAAATGCGACAGTGCAGTGCGGCGCGGCGCATGCCTGGCTTCCGGTTGGAAGGATGATCTATGCAGCACGCTAAAAATGATGCATAACTGTGTGAATCCCAGTTTTATAAACAATTGCAGTTGCTCTTTTTGATAACAGATGTTACCTTTGCGGCGGCAGTTGGTAACCCGGAAGAGGGTGCAAAAAGCCGTTCCAAGGCTTTGATATAAGTTTTTTAAAAAATAATTGGCTTTTTGTTACTGAATGCCGCAGGAAATACTTACCTTTGCACTCCTAAATTTTTATTCATTATGGCAAGAGTATGTCAGGTTACAGGTAAAACCCCAATTGGAGGCCACAAGGTTTCTCACTCCAATATTAAGACAAAACGCCGTTTTTTGCCTAATTTGCAAAAGAAGAAATTTTACCTGGTAGAGGAAGACAAATGGATCTCGTTGAAGTTATCTACAGATGCCCTGCGCACCATCAACAAAAATGGTCTGTATGCTGTAGTGAAAGAATTGCGTGCGAGAGGCGAAAAAATCTAACTAAAGCAGTTTAAAGCATTATACAATGGCGAAGAAAGCAAAAGGAAACAGGGTACAGGTAATTCTGGAATGCACTGAGCATAAGACCAGCGGCCGGCCCGGAACCAGTCGGTATATTACCGTAAAAAATAAAAAGAACAACCCTGAACGTTTAGAGTTGAAGAAATACAACCCTATTCTGAAGAAAGTAACCGTTCACAAAGAAATTAAATAAAATTTGGAAATTTGAAAGTGTACCAATTTGAAATGTGGTGCATTTATTTTCAGATCTTCAAATTGTCAAATTCTCAAATTAATATAAAATGGCAAAAGCAGCTTCAAAGAACTCGAAGGTAAAAGATGCTAAAGCAGCAGCAGAGTCTAAAAACTGGACGAAGGTGATCCGTGCGATCCGTAGCCCCAAAACAGGTGCCTATACCTTTAAGGAGCAGATCGTGCACAAAGAGAAAGTTAAAGATTTTTTAGCTCAGAAATAAGTTCCTGCTTTCATTATAATATTAAAAGCTGTTCGTTTTTAAAACGGATGGCTTTTGTTTTTTGTTTGATGTTTGACGTTTTATATTTGATGTTGCATCTTTGCTGAAGAAACAACTTTAAACTATAAACCGCAAGCGATAAACGTTTCAATCATGAGTTTTTTTGGAAAATTATTTGGAAAGAAGGAAAAGGAGTCACTAGACCAGGGATTACAAAAAACCAAGGAAGGCTTTCTTTCAAAAATAGGTAAGGCCATTGCCGGGAAAAGCACCGTGGATGAAGAGGTGCTGGATAGCCTGGAAGAGGCACTGGTAGGCGCAGATGTGGGTATTGAAACCACTGTGCGTATTATTGAAAGGGTGGAAAAGCGGGTGGCTAAGGATAAATACATGGGCACCGGCGAACTGAACCGGATCCTGCAGGAGGAGATCGAGGGCGTGCTGGTAGACGCGCCTTCGGGTGCCAGCTATACCTTTGAAAGCGAACTGCCTGCCAAACCGTATATTATCCTGGTAGTGGGTGTAAATGGTGTGGGCAAAACCACCACCATTGGCAAACTGGCTTATAATTTTAAAAAGGCTGGCAAGAATGTATTGCTGGGGGCTGCGGATACCTTCCGGGCAGCGGCGGTAGACCAGCTGACCATCTGGAGTGAACGAGTGGGAGTGCCGATCGTGAAGCAGGGAATGGGCAGCGATCCCGCAGCCGTGGCTTTTGATACCGCTCAAAGCGCGGTGAGCAGGGGCAGCGATGTGGTAATTATTGATACCGCCGGCCGTTTGCATAACAAGGCGCACCTGATGGATGAGTTGCACAAGATCAAACGGGTGATCCAGAAATTTATACCCTCGGCTCCGCAGGAGGTATTGCTGGTGCTGGATGGTTCTACCGGACAAAATGCACTGGAACAGGCGAAACATTTTACAGCTGCTACCGACGTAACCGCGCTGGCTATAACCAAGCTGGATGGAACGGCAAAAGGCGGCGTGGTGCTGGCGATTGCCGATCAATTTAAGATACCGGTGAAATTTATTGGGGTGGGTGAAAAGATGGAAGACCTGCTGGTGTTTGATAAGCACGAGTTTGTAGATAGTTTGTTCAGTCTTGATAAGTAAGGGCTATAGCTGCAAAATGGGCTTCTATTGGTGTTCACAGATTACACAGATATTCACAGAAAGTGTATTATACCAAAGTGTTTCTGTGTAAATCGGGGAAATCAGTGAGCAGAATCCGAAACTTTAGTAGTATCTGAAACCTGGGAAACTGAAAGGCATAAAGTGTTACAAAAACCTTGTATGAGAAACTGCGGGATTTCATCTGATCATGATCACTTTTATTGGTGTTTACAGATTACACAGATGTTCACAGAAAGTGTATAGCACCAAAGTATTCTGTGTAAATCGGGGAAATCAGTGAGTCGTAGTATCTGAAACCTTGGAAACCGAAAGGCATAAAGTGTTACAAAAACCTTGTATGAGAAACTGCGGGATTTCATCTGATCATGATCGCTTTTATTGGTGCTTACAGATTACACAGATGTTCCCAGAAAATGTATTATACCAAAGTGTTTCTGTGTAAATCGGGGAAATCAGTGAGCAGTTAAGTTCTGAGCACTTTAGCGGCTGCCAATCTGTTCTTTTACCGCAGTCACCAGTGGTTGGTTCTTCAGCTTTTGCAATTCCGGAATGCCGATGTGGGTAATCAGTAATATTTGACTTGGAGTCGTTGTAAAGTAACAGGTAATGGGCGCTTCTGTTTTCGCCATCTTTCGTACATAGCCCTGGCCCGCTGTATCTAAACGGGTAATGAGCTGCTGCAATGCTGCCATATTCTCTGTTTTAATCCGGTAGCAGGTAATCCTTGTTGAATCATGTCCGGCGTTATTGAATAAGGCTGTACCCTGATAAATGGTTGCTTCCAGTTGTGTTGTCTTGTAGGTGGGATTGATCAATTTCAGCGCATCGGTTATGAATTCAAGGTCTGACAGGCAGTTGGGCCTGGTAGTGGAGCAATGCGTTATAGCCTTGTTCTTAAAAACAATGCTATTGTATTGCCGGACATTTTTTAGCTGAGTGCTCGTACTATCCCCGGGGTATTGAGGCCCCTGTAGCATGCTCTTTTTTGCAGGGTTGCCGGTACAGGCATATAACCCTGCAAGAATCATAAGTACCAGAGCGATTAGCGGATAGCTGTTATTCTTTACCATAAAAATGTCTGCAGAAGCGCGTAGGTATCGTTTCAGGTCTGAATTTACTGTTTTTTATGACTTATGCACGCGGGAAGAGGATACCTCAGAAATTCCAACCTGCCTTAAATCCTACAAATCCTTTGGTACCATCTTTCATCCAGGCTTCGTATTTGGCCTGAAGATCAAATCCCAACACCCGTAAGCCAACACCGGGCGACAGGATAAAGGCGGAGCCATCGTAATGGTTGCCGCTGTATTTGGCGCTGCCGGCTTCCAGCTTTACATATAAGAGCGGTATTAAACGGTATTTCAACCCTGCGCGGATGGGCACGGCCTTCAGGTCATATACGCGATAGGGATTTCCCGCATCGTCGGTACGGTCTGCCCCCCGGAAATACATATAACCTACGGAGCCAGTAAGAGCCAGCTTTTTGATCAGGCGGATATCGGCATTACCTCCCACACCTACACCCCAGTTGAAGTTTTCGCTAAATTCACCCTGCGGAACGGCGTATTCCCCATAAGGACCAAGACTAAAGCCTTTCCATTGTGCCGATAATTGAAGGGAACTACCGGAAATCAGTAACAGGAGCAGCAGGAAACGAAATTTGTTCATGGGGCGAGGGTTTAGTGAACAATGGAGTACTTCAACCGGGTCGCAATTATTGTACCTTTTTTGCCGCTACAGCTCCTGCCTGCGTGATTTTGAGACAATTTTAGGAGCTCTATTTCTGGAATATCCTTAATAGCAGGCTGGATTTTATTTTTTCTGAAGGCTATATGAATAGCGGGTTTAAGTATATGGCAAACAAAAGAGGTGTATCAAGATTTTTGATACACCTCTAATAGGATTGAACCGGTCTGGAGCCCGGTATTCGCGAAGCCGGAACTCTTACAAGGTCGCCAGACTTTCTTCGATCGCTTTTATCTTTTCTTCTGCATCGGCTTTCTTCCGGCGCTCGATCTCCACTACTTCCGGTTTGGCATTTTGTACAAAACGCTCGTTCCCGAGTTTCTTTTCCACTGATGCCAGGAAGCCCTGCAGGTACGCCAGGTCTTTTTCCAGTTGTTCTTTCTGGATACTGGTATCCAGCTCTGTTGCCGGAAGAATGAACAGCTTGTCCTTACCCACCAGCACGTTGATGCATTTGTCAACGGCTTCTGTAGTGATCGAAACCGCTTCCACATTGGCCTGACGTTCCAGGATCGATGCCAGACTGGTGTAGCTATCCGGCTGTGCTGTTTGTACAAACAGTTTTACCGGTTCCTTACTCTTAATATTGTTCTTTATGCGCGCATCGCGGATGGCGGTGATGGTCTGCTTCAACAGCTCGCCCTGCGCCAGTATGTTACTGTTTGTAGCTTGTGTGGCCGCATATTGTTTTACGGAAAGATCATCGCTTTGCTCACGCAGGAGGTGATAGATATCTTCGGTGATAAACGGCATATAAGGATGCAGCAATTGTAGCAGCTCTTCAAAAAAATCAATCGTGGCCTGCAGCTTGGTGCTGCTGGTAGGCGCGCCGTGTCCGGGCTTCTGCCATTCCAGGTACCAGGAGCAGAAATCGTCCCAGATCAATGAATACAGGGTCTTCAATCCTTCACTAAGGCGAAACTCTTTGAAAAGGGTTTCTATTTCGGCCTTAGCCTGTTCAATACGATTTTGCATCCAGGCAGAAGCAAAGTCGGGCCCGCTACTGTCGTCAAGAACAACGCCGTTGGGATTGTTTTCCCACATACGTACCAGCTTCAGCGCGTTCCAGATCTTATTATTAAAATTCCGGCCCTGTTCCAGCGAGCTTTCATCAAACAACAGGTCGTTACCCGCGGGGGCGGAGATCATGATGCCAAAACGAACGGCATCGGCTCCATAGGTGTCAATCAGGTTTAGCAAATCAGGAGAGTTACCAAGTGACTTACTCATCTTACGTCCCTGCTTATCGCGCACCATACCGGTAAAATAAACATCTTTAAACGGAATTTCTTTTTCATATTCCAGTCCGGCCATTACCATACGTGCCACCCAGAAGAAAATAATATCCTGCCCGGTTACCAGTACAGAAGTGGGGTAGTAGTACCGGATATCGGCATTGCCGGGGTTGGTAATACCATGGAATACCTCACTGGGCCAGAGCCAGGAGGAGAACCAGGTGTCGAGTACATCCTCATCCTGCCGAAGGCCGAATGCTGAATGCTGAACGCTTGATCCGCCTTTTGCTTTCAGCATTAAGCGTTTCGCGTCTTCCTCATTTTCCGCTACATAACAATTTCCTTCCTCATCATACCAGGCCGGTATCTGCTGGCCCCACCACAACTGGCGGCTGATACACCAGTCCTTTACGTTCTCCAGCCAGTATTTGTAGGTGGCGAGGAAACGGTCTCCGGGATGTATTTTGATGTTACCGTCTACCACCGCTTTTAAAGCCGGATCGGCCAGCTCCTTCATTTTTACAAACCACTGGGTGGAGATGCGGGGCTCTACCACGGCATTGCTGCGCTGGGAGAAACCGTTCTTATTCACAATATCCTCCGTCTTCACCAGGTTACCCGCCTGTTCCAGGTCTGTCACAATCTTTTTCCGTACGGTAAAACGGTCTTCACCCACGTACAATTGTGCCGCTGCGCTGAGGGTACCGTCTTCGTTCAGCGTGTCAATCACTTCCAGGTTATGTTTCAATCCCAGGTTGTAGTCGTTGATATCATGTGCCGGGGTAATCTTTAATGCCCCGGTACCAAACTCCATATCCACATAATCATCAAAAATAACGGGGATGCGGCGGTTGAGCAGAGGTACCAGTGCATAGGCGCCTTTCAGGTGCTGGTAACGTGCATCATTGGGGTTTACGCAAATGGCCGTATCGCCCAGGATGGTTTCCGGGCGGGTGGTGGCAATGGTAATAAAGCCATCCTGTCCGTCCAGCTTGTACTGTACATAATACAATTTGCTCTGTACCTCGCGGTATTCCACTTCCTCATCGCTGAGGGCGGTCTTAGCCGCCGGGTCCCAGTTGATCATGCGGGCCCCGCGGTAGATCAGTCCTTTATTATACAGGTCTACAAAAACCTTTATAACGGCTTTGTAATAGTGGTTATCCATGGTAAAGTTCACCCGGTTCCAGTCTACGCTGCATCCCAGGCGCTCGATCTGGTTATAGATGATGCCACCGTATTTTTCTTTCCATTCAAAGGCATATTTGAGGAATTCTTCGCGGGAGAGGCTGTTTTTATCAATGCCTTTTTCCTCCTTCAGCATCTGCACTACTTTGGCCTCCGTGGCAATGGACGCGTGGTCGCTGCCGGGTACCCAGCAGGCATTAAAGCCGCTCATGCGGGCACGGCGCACCAAAATGTCCTGCACGGTTTCATTGAGCGTGTGTCCCATATGCAACACACCGGTAACATTAGGAGGCGGAATGACCACGGTATAGGCCGGGCGTTCATCCGGGGTGCTGTTAAAATACCCTTTTTCCTTCCAATGCCCGGTCCACCGGGTCTCAATAGCTGCTGGCTCAAAATTCTTTGTTAATTCCATAAGGCGGCAAATTTACTGCATTTTTTGCATCGAAATAAATGTTGGATGCGGAAAACCATAGCCACAGATTACACAGAAAAACACAGACGGCAGGTGCTAGCGGCCGGCAGAGCTGCCTGTGTGGATCGGGGGAATGAGCCCGGGTGCGTGAGGTTATCCCAGGTCATGCAGATTGAGGTAGAATGTAATTGCAAAGGGAGCGGTATAAAAGCTGAATGAGCTGGTCTTTTCTGTGTACCTCTGTGGCATCAATGAGAGAAAAAGGGCTCACCGATTACACGGATTGGCACAGAAATCCGCGCTCATTTGCGTAACTAATCAGCGAAGGTGTGCGGGGAACTATCAGGCTAACCGGGAATGGAGTTTTTGTCTTGGTGGCTCACCGATTAAACAGATTGGCACAGAGCATCCGCACTGATCCGCGTAAACAATCCCCGCCAACCGGCGGGAAACCTCGGGTGATAGGGCGGTGGAACCAGTGAAGGCCGATTTTTTTATATAAACCACCATCCGTTGCCAAAAACAACCCTAAGTAGCGTTGTTACTACCCTAAGTAGCGGCTTTTTTTTGGAAACGGAGGCAGAATGCAGCCAACTTTGTGGTGTTGAAAAATAAAACAAGAATAATTATGGACACGAAGATCATGGGCGGTAAAATAGTCACAGCAAGAAAGAAAATAAATATCTCCCAGGCGCAGCTAGCCGAACAGTTGTTCATCAGCCCGCAGGCGGTAGGCAAGTGGGAGCGCGGAGAATCGGTACCGGATATTATTACTATGAATCGCCTTGCGGTTATTTTAGGGGTGGACCTTAACTATTTTTCAGAGCAGTTCTCATCCATGAATACGGACACAGAACCCGAAGAGCCGGCAACTGCCGGATTCCTGGTTCCCCGGGCGGGCGAACCTGGAAAAAAGCAAAAGAAACGCAATTGGGACATGTCACGGGGTAACTGGTCAGATGCTGATTTTTCAGGCCTGGAAAACCTGCATGAAAAATTCAGTTCCTCCAATATGCAGCGCTGCAAATTCATCGGTTCGGATCTGTCGGCCCTGCTGCTGAAAAGCAATCATATTCGTCATTGCGATTTTTCGGGTTCAAATATCAATGGCAGCCGTATCCAGCATTCGCACCTGGCCAACAACCAGTTTACAAGCTGTTCTTTGAAAGAAGCCGAGTTCTCCGGGAGCTATATACTGGGTTGCGACTTTTCGGGTGCTGATTTTTCGGGTGCAACAATTAAATCCGGAGGCCTCGAGAAAAGCACCATAGTAAATGCGGGCTGGAGGCATACCTCATTTATTGAAACCTACCTTGCTGATATTATTTTTGATGGGATCATTGATGATTGTTATTTTGAAAACTGTGCCTTTTCACGGGTTACTTTCCAGGATGCAACCCTGATCAATACCTTTTTTAAAGGGAGGAGCTTAAAGAAGATCCGCTTTGTAAATTGCCGGGCAGACCGGATGACCTATGAATTTTTAAAGAACGGGAAGGCGGACCTGAAGGGTATTACCCTGCTGGCATCATAAACCTGATAAAACAGCAAGATGATCTATGTATTTAAAACATCAGTTCAACGTCGGAAAGATGTGCTGCGGTTGCAGCCTGTTTTAAATGACCTGTTGCCGTCTTTAAACTGGAATTTTGATCTTGATGATTGCGATAAGATTTTACGGGTAGAAAGTGCAATGGAAATAGCGCCTTCCGTAATCAGGTTATTGCGGGAGGCTGGCTTTGATTGTGAGGAACTGGCCTGCTAAAGTTGGCCGCGCAATAGGTTGTTTAACCGGTTCGCATTTTTGCTATTATCAAAATGAAGTATCTTAGTAAGGCGACCCCCGGGGCCGTAACCAAACGAATGCGCATGCGGCATAAGGTTGCCAAATAACCATAGAGAATGAAACGGTTTTTACTTATTGCTGCTTTTATTACTACATCGGCCCGGGCTGGGGCACAAAACTATGAGCGAAACCCTGTTTGCAGTTCAGATACAGTTATGGTACCCCGCAATCCAAAAATGAGCGGCCGGTTGTACAAAGCCTTTGAATGTACGAAGGTTTCTAAACTGGGGTTGCGGGTAGAGCTGGGTTTTAACCATTACAGCTACAACCCTCAAACCCGGAATTGGCTGGGCAATCATAACGGGCCATTGCTTGGATTGGCCATTGCTTATGGTGATTTTAACCTTGGTATAAAATTTAAGCCGGCAACCGTAGGGCCCCGGCTGGAGCTGGCGTTTAACGGGGTAGTCTTAACAAAAGATGCAACGCTTAATCCCAATAAGATCGACTACGATCTCAGTTACTCCATCAATTTTAAACACAATATTTCCCTGGAGCCTTATATCGCACTTACGTCAAACTGTTTTGTGGTCATTAATGAAGAGGAACTGGACCAGCATTATCATATCGATAAAACAAGGGGATTAACGCTGGGTACATCGCTTAACAAATACTTCCGGCTCAAAAACTTTCAGTTCTTTTCCGTTTTTGCCCGGTATGGTTATGGATTGTCGGATTTTAAAAAGATACATAGCAGTTTGGGCCGGGGGTATGGGGATATAGCAGTGGGGGTTGCCTATAAGGGCTTTATTAAGCAAACTTACTGGAAGCGTCTTTAACAGATTTAAACGAGCAGCAATGAAAAAAACATGGTTATTCCTGGTATTGACGATATCGTTCAGCCTGGGCTTTGCCTTCAATTCCGTTATTACAACATCTAATAAAAAATCCATCAACATGAAACGCGTAACAGGCATCGGCGGCATTTTTTTTAAATGCAAAGACCCGTAAAAGGTCAAACAATGGTACCAAACCCATCTCGGGTTTGATACAGATCCCTACGGAGTAAAATTTGAGTGGCTGCAGGAACCGGATTCTACGAAAAAGGGGTATACGCTCTGGAGCCCTTTTCCCGAGAAAACTAAGTATTTTGAACCCTCTGCCAAGGAGTTTATGATCAACTACCGGGTGGAGGACCTGGAGGCGCTGGTAGCAGCATTAAAAAAGGAAGGGGTAACAGTGCTGGATGCGATCGAAACCTACGACTACGGAAAGTTTGTACACATCCTTGATATAGAAGGCAACAAAATTGAGTTGTGGGAGCCGGCGGGATAATCCTTGAAATGAATAAGGAAAGCAACGGATCCATATTAGAGCGCCTGCGCTGCTGTGCTCACTGCTTACACAGACTGGCACAGAACAGATTTTAAAGAGACATTAAATAGAGCGTTTTTTTTGTGTGTTTCCGCGGCAACGGGAAGCCGGAACGCCGGACAGGGGATGATAAATTGCGTAGGTGGGCATCAGGCTGCACGATACAACCACTTGCCGGCTACGGAATTTCTCCTTTTGTAAAAAACACTTATTTTAGCGCATTCTGTGTATACGGGGTAACCAAATAATTGAAGAACAATGCGCAATAAAAAACAGCTGCCGAATATGAACAAAGCTAATCCTACAACCTTCAAATGCTCTGTAAATAAGAGTGCCGTTAAAAAACGGTCTTTTAGCAATTTTATACGGAGCGTTATCCTATTCCTGCCCTTGCTACTATCTGGTTGTGCAAATGCTGATAATACAAATATGAAAGATCAATCATTGGGAGACAAAAACGCAATTGAAGCGCAAGCGCAGCAAATAGTATCTTTTGATTCAACACAATTGGTAAAAACGGCAGAGATGCTGGATGAGGATCTGTACTGGTCCATTATAGACAAATCACTAAAAAACACAAATAATCAGGAGCAGCAGGAACAATTCCTGATAAAAGAGATCAGCAAATTAACGCCAAAGCAAATGATTGGGTTTCGCCTGCGAACGGATAAACTGCTTTACGATACCTATAACGCTGAAATGTGGTGTGCCGGCTATATTATGAACGGGGGATGCTCCGATGACGGGTTTGAGTATTTTAGAAACTGGGTTATTTCGAGAGGAAAGGATACCTATCTTAAGGCGAAACAAAACCCGGACAATCTGATTACCCAGGTTCGTGAGGATGTTGAATACTATGAATTTGAAAGCTTTTGGTATGTGGCGCTTGAAGCGTTCAGGCAAAAAACAGGGGAAAATTTATATGATTATATCGATAACGATCATTTCACTACCAAAGAGGGAAATTATCCGCAGTTCAAATTTACATGGAAAGAGGAGGATCCGGAAAGTATGAAGAAGATCTGCCCCCGGCTTTTTGAAAAATTTGAGCATAACTGATGATAAATATGAAGGTGATCGCATATAATACAATGAACAATGAGCGATGAAAAGCAACTTTTAACGGTTAGCAAATTCCTGAGCCTGGTGTTGCGGCATAAACCGGAAACCATCGGTATTCAGCTGGATGAAAACGGCTGGGCAGACGTTGAGGTATTAATTGAAAAGGCGGGTATTTACGGGATGTTTTTTGATAGGGAGCTACTAAAAGAAGTTGTAACAACCAATTCCAAAAAGCGGCTTGCTTTTAACGACGCCATGAACAAAATAAGGGCAAGCCAGGGGCATTCTATAACCGTTGATCTGGGCTATAGCCATCAAAAACCACCGGAAATATTGTATCATGGTACGGGTAAGCAATCCATTCCTTCCATTCTGAGTACGGGGCTTGAAAAACGCAACAGGCAGCACGTGCACCTGAGCAGCGATATGGAAACAGCTATTAAAGTAGGGCAACGGCATGGCAAGCCCGTTGTGTTGAAAGTAGCTGCCGGGCAAATGTATACGGATGAATTTGTATTTTATCTTTCGGATAATGGCGTTTGGTTAACGGAGCATGTTCCGGCAAAGTACCTGGAACTGTAGCATCATTGCAAAAGCTGGAAAATAAAATTAAAGCACCAGTCGCACTTAATCAGCAGGCCCTGGTTATGCACATGGCGCTGATGGCTTATTTGCAATAAAAGAACAGAACGGATCCTTTCGGCAATGATGCAAAAGTGGAGCAATCCCGATGCGTCGCATGTGTGTTAAGTTTATTTTGCTAATACGAAAGCTGCAGCGCAGCGTTGCATTTATTAGCACCGAACACAGGAATGTATGGAGGTGCGGCGCACCGGTAATATACACCGCCTCCCAAAAGATTCCCGCCGCGCTGCGGCTTACAGCAAGTTTCTGAGCGTTCCTGTTACAATGATTCGCGGCGCGCTGCGCCTTTTGCTATCAAAAAATCGGGTCTTTTTTGGCCCCAAACTCGTATTCGTGCTACATTGTAAGGCAATAGACCTCCTTTTAACTTGACGCACATGGGATGGCGATCGGAACAAGTCCGCCACAAGGCGAATTCCGCCCGATAAAAATTTGGAAAGTTTGAATATTTATGGTTGGGCGGAACCGATACAATCTGTGTTGCAGGCCTGGTTGAACGCCTTCCCTCTGTCTTGTTTTTGAAGCATGCTCATCGGCGTCATAATCGCCATTCCACTTGCTTTTATCTTTCGCTGTGCGGCGGACGAATGCCCTTGCGAAGCAATAACCATTTCTTTGGTGTATTCCTCGTGGATTACACAGATGTTCATAGGAACATCAGCGGTTATCTGCGAACTTATCTACGCAGATCTGTAAGAAAAGGTGGATGATGTACTTTGTTTTAATTGCTCACGGATTCACACAGAAAAATCAGCGGTTATCAGCGGAACCCATCTGTACCATCTGCAGGAATAAAAGCGCAGCATCGGTCTGCGGAAAATCACCTACTCCGTTCTCAAACTCTTCACGGGATTCACCACGGCCGCTTTTACAGCGCGGTAGCCCACCGTAAGCCAGGCAATGATTTCCGCAATCAGGATCGTTAATAAAAATATACCAACGCCGATATCGACCCGGTAGGCAAAATTTTGCAGCCAACGGTACATTATGTAATAGGCCACCGGCATCGCTATTAAAAAGGCGATCCCGATCAGCAATGTGAATTCTTTTGAGAAGAGGTAAATGATGCTGCCCGTGGAGGCACCTAATACCTTGCGAACGCCCACTTCTTTGGTGCGCTGCACCGCCATAAAGGATACAAAGCCATACAAACCCAGGCAGGATATAAAGATGGCAATGCCCGCAAATAACTGGTACAGCTGGGATATCTGGCGTTCCTGTTTGTAAAAGCCGGCGATCTTTTCATCGAGGAACTGGTATTCATACATAAAATCCGGGTAGGTGCGGTTCCAGAGCTGCTCGATGGTGGCCAGGGTTTGCCGGGCGTTCTGCGGCTGTATTTTTATATTAAAGATCCGGTAGAACATTTTGTTGGAGCTCAGTACCATTGGTTTCATCGCTTCCTTTAGCGAGTAGCCGTTAAAGTCTTTCACCACTCCCACAACCGGCGCCGCGATCTCCCCGTCCCAGAAACTGATCTTTTTCCCGATAATGCCTTCCGGATTTTTGAACCCCAATTTTTTGGTCATCATTTCATTGACCACAAACCCGTTTATAGAGTCGGCCGGGCGGTAAGGGGCTCCTGCAATAAACCGGATGTTGTAGGTGTTGAAATAATCCGCATCGGCCCATTTAAAATCGGTTTTAAAACCTGCTTTTTTTGTGGCATTGTCAAAGATGAAATCATCATCCCAACCCGCCTGGTCCATCGGACTAAAGGCACTCTGGCTTACGTTTTTGATACCGGCCTGTTGCTGCAGTTGTATTTTTAATGCATCCGCTTTGGCGCGGCCTGCGGTATCGTAGGCCATCGGTACGGTAATGATGGCCTCCTTATCAAAACCCACAGCGGCGTTTTGAAAAAAGTCCATCTGCTTTACGATGATCAGTGTGCCGATGATTAAGATCTGGGCAATCGCAAACTGGAACACCACCAGCACCCGGCGCATGGAAAAACCGCCCACCGTTTTGCTGGTCATTTTATTTTTAAGCACCGCAATGGGGTTAAACCCTGATAAAACAATAGCGGGGTAGAGGCCCGATAAAAAGGTGACACTCACCATCAAAATGCCTAAGAAGGCCATCAACGAGAGGTCCGGCCGGAGCTTTACAGATACCTGAAGCAACTGGTTCAGCAAGGGCAATGCCAGCCACGCAATGCCTATGGCGATGACCACCGAAGCCAGTGTGATCAGGAAGGTTTCGCTCAAAAACTGGAGGATCAGTTGCTTTTTACTGCTGCCCAACACCTTGCGGATGCCTACTTCTTTTGAGCGGTTTGCGGCCTGTGCTGTGGCCAGGTTGATAAAATTGATGCAGGCAATGATCAGCAGAAAGAATCCGATCAAACTTAAAGCCGTGATCAGTTCTTTGCTAAAGGTTTTGCCGCTGAAAGTGCCAAACGCCCGCTCAAAATGGATGTTGCCCAGCGGCTGTAACTGATATCCCTGGTTGGCATATTCGGCAGGCGTATGCCTTTTTACAAAAGCATTCAGGTCGGCAGCAAACTGCGGGGCCGACATGCTTTTGGGAAGCAGCACAAAAGTGTTCAGTGATCCGTCCAGTGCCGCCCAGTCGGTAGCAATATCTTCCTGCAAAACGGACTTAAACGAAAAAACCACCTGCAGCGGAAAATCAGTATTCGCCGGTGGATTTTGCAGGATGCCGGTTACTTTAAAAACGGGACTGTTGTCATATTTGATCAATTTGCCGATGGCGGTATGCCAGTCGCCAAAATATTTTTCTGCCGTTGCCTGTGAAAGCACCACGGTATGGGTTCCGGACAAAGCCGTTTTGGGATCGCCGGCCAGTAAGGGAAAGTTGAACATGTTGAAGAACGCGTGGTCGGCATAAAAGACCTGTTCCTTAAATTTTTTTTGCGCCGCATTGCCCGCATCGTTCAGCACGGTGATCTGCTTATCCCGCCGGGCATAGATCCGGGCCAGCTGTTCCAGCTGCGGAAAGTCCAGCTGTAATGCACCCGCCACCGGGTAGGCGCTGCCCTGTGAATAATTCATCCCCTCCGGGGTTTTTATGGCGGACACGATCCTGTAAATGCGCTCCTTGTTTTGATGAAAATTATCAAAGCCGGTTTCATATTGGATCAATAAGAACACAAGCAGGCAGGCGGCAATGCCCACTGCCAGCCCGATGGCATTAATGGTTACATAGGCTTTATGATTGCGTAAATTTTGCCAGGCGGTTTTTAAATAGTTTTTCAGCATCGTAAATATATATATTATATGTAGCGTAAGCGCAACAAACCAACGTACCAACAAAAATGCCATTTATCTATTGGTTTGAAAAGCAAAACAATGCAAAATTACAGCAAAGACAACATGTACGTTTTTGATACAGTGGCTGTTCATTTATAGGATGGTTCTGCTGATTACTTTGAAGAGCCGGCGACTGAAGGGACTGGGCGGAACCACGCAATCATTGTTCTGGAAGCTGCTCCAAGCAAATATCACTTTTAAAATATCGGCAGTGCCTAAGGTTTAAAAATTAAGAGATGTGTCGTTCATTATTGTCTCATAAAAATTCCTATTTTAGCAAGGCAATCAACCTTAACGGAATGAAGCACAATTGAAATATAGAAGCGTGACGGCAAATAACAGCAGTAACAAATACGATTTTATCGAAGATTATAAGTGATTGTAACTGAATTGGCATATTCTGCCGTCAAGCCGCACTCCCAAAATTAAACTATAACGATCAATGAAAGGACTTTCAGACAAACTGCGAATCATCTATAAACCATTTTTATTTATCGGCATCGGGTTTATTTTATTATATACGCTTTTAAACTGGCTGTTATTTATAAAAGCTGCTATACCGTTAAAAGAAGACATCATCGAATTCTGGCTGCCCTTTGGTCTTCCCTGGATACCCATTTTAATTTGGTTAAGACCGAGGATTAAGCTTTTGAGCTTTAAAAATGATAACGCTGCCTTTGGTTATCAGTTCCTGGCTTCATTGGCAATTGCGCTTCCAACGATTATTGCACAGCAATACCTGGTTACAGCAACCGGTAAACTGACGCGGCTGGACAACATCAGCCAGATCGAAAAATCGGAAAAGACCAAATACTATGCGCTTAAGAATTATTATATCGACAAAGAGCATATCGCCATTCAAAATACGGCTACAGTAACGGGGAAACATAATGAAAATTTTAATATGCTGATCTATGTTGCAATGCCGGTATTAATAAATGGTTCGGATACTGTAAAGCCAGGTAATGCATACTGGCTTGGAAAAAGGTATTCCGAGCGCATTAGTAACCGGCTGAGTGCGCAGGAGAAGGATGATAAATACAAGGCTTTTGCGGAAAAGGCGCAAACCGATTTTGAACAGACGGACTTTAGTAAGTTTAGTTATTTGGAGGTGATTGGGAATACAGATGATCATAACGAATATAATAACGCTTTAAAGAAGTTAAATTCCAATACTTCCGGAAACAATATTTTTTTTGAGGCAAAGACCGGATCCTTTGCATCCAGGAACGGTAAAAAGCTTCCCTGGGTTTTTGGCTCTTTTGCTATAGGAGCAATCGTCTGGTTGCTATTGCTGTTATTTCCCAAGCTCAACGTTCGGCGGTTAAAACAATTTAAAAGCGGCGGCTCAGGTAAAGACAGCGATCTGAGAGATATATTTGAGTTAATGATTCCCAGGCAAGGTTTTTTTATAACGCCCCTCATTATTGATCTGAATGTTCTGATTTATCTGGTTATGGTTTTTTCCGGGCTTGGGCTTATTTCTTTCAAAGCTGAGGACCTGATCCATTGGGGCGCAAACCTTGGACCGCTGACAACAGATGGGCAGTGGTGGCGGTTACTTACCAGTACCTTTTTGCATGGCGGACTGTTGCATATCCTGGCTAATATGTACGGATTATTGTTTGTCGGCATTTTTTTGGAGCCGCTTTTAGGCCGGTCGAAGTTTTTGTTGGTTTACCTTATAACAGGCATTATAGGTAGTATGGCCAGTATCTGGTGGTATGATGCTACTGTTAGCGTTGGTGCGTCAGGTGCCATTTTTGGACTTTATGGCTGTTTCCTTGCGTTGTTGCTTTTAAAAGTATTTCCGCCTGATTTTGGGAAAGCATTTTTAACAAGCACGCTGGTGTTTGTAGGATTTAATTTATTGATGGGTATTACCGGCGGCATTGACAATGCTGCACATATTGGCGGTCTTCTGAGTGGGTTTTTGTTGGGATGCGTACTGGCAGGACCTGTTAAGCATAAAGCAGTGGGCCTGGTTGCGAACGAGCCTCAAGAGCGTAAAAGTAATACTGCTTAAAGGGAGGTGCCTGTTTCCACCTGGCACAAGTCAGAGATCTATACCTGCCCCTTGCCCTGCATAGGCCACTACACCTGCGAGTAAGCCGTCGGCACCAAAAAAGCATTGCTGATCTTAGAAATCGTATTGGCATACTGGGCATCTCCGATTAGCCGTTTCCACTCCTGGTCCGCCACAAAGGTGCCCCAGCCTTTATCCCGTTCCTCCATATTATTGCAGGTAAGCATATAAGTAATGCGCGGCAGCTTATCGCCAGCAATCACTTCACCAAAAAACACCGGGTTTAGTTTTGCCCGCATAAAAATATCGAACTCTCCGTCGTGGAACATCTTCACTTTTCTTTTTACCGCGTCTTCACTATAGCCCTCATAGGTCCGCAATTCAAATATGCGGGGTGCGCCCGGCGGCACCGCTATCACAGGCCAGCCATCAAAGGCCGTCATCAGGGAAGCGGTAAAACGACTGTATACCGGTTTGTCAGCCGGTATGCTGTTATACGCTGCACTGTTCTTCATATAATCAGCATCCGCTTTTAGCTTAGTGTTTACTAATAAATAGCTGTCAATAGACGCATAGGGAACCAGCAAATATAATTTCGCCGGTTCCGTCTCTTTCCATTCCTTAAAAACGCCCACTGTTTTTACCCCATATTTGTTCAGCGCCGGTATCAGCGCCGTTTTAAAATATTGCTCCAGCTGGCCCTTGTCCACCCCAAAGCGCATTTCATATTCGCGCCATTCATATATTTCTTTTTGCGCCGCCGGTCGCTCACCGGCTGATGCGGTGGTGCTCATTGTGGCAATACCGGCAGTAGCTGCCAATGAAGAGTGAAGGAATTTCCTGCGTTTCATTATGAATGATTTTAGTGTGTTGATTTATTGGTACAATCTTGTTCTGTACAGGTATTTAAAAATAAGTCATCTTTTTGGTATCATTAAATAAAATAGCACCCGCACGCGGTTTTTAGCGGGGGTGAGGGATTGTTTTTATGGTCCCTGCTGCAGTGCCGATGGCAGCGGTCTTGCGTCGCACTCTTGTGCTGCGGTGCATAGAGCGACTGTTTATTGGTACGATATGGGCGGCTGGTGGCCATTGAGCGCCCGGTAAGTATCCTTATCACCGTTTATAAAGTGCCATTGGCCCGGCGGATCATTGCAACTCCGGTATTAATTCCGGGAACAAAAGTGGCTCCCGGGCGAGGGAGTGCCGCAGGCTGCTCATAAAGGCGGTGCCTTCCGGTATTGCAGCATACACTCAAAGCACCATTTAATCAATAAGTTATGTGTAATCATAAAAACAGTATATTAGCAAAATAGAATAAATTTTAACCTGGTAACTAATGGGAAACTGGAGCGCCAAGATTGATGCTAACGACACTTTTCAGGATGTGTATCAAAATTTTTTTGATTTGTACAATCGGGGACAACAGCCATCAGTTGTTTCCAGCGCAGTTCAAAAAGACTTTGCTGATATGTTTAATGATAGCGCCTATTTTTGTAGAGACGAAGTTCATATTGAGTGGGAACGATCATGAAACACCCTTCAGATTTTTAGCCTGTTCAGCATCATATCTTAACGCTTACGCATACCAGCAAATAACCTGCGCTAATGGCATACAACGAAGAGGAAATTTTATCAGAATTTGACCTGGCTTTTGAAGGAACGCCAAGTAGCAGGTTTCCGGAAGGCGGCCCGCAGGATATTAAATACAACTTCTTTCTCGACCTTGAACATGGATATTGTGAAACGGCAGGAAGCAAAATTCATCTGTTTGCAGATACTGCAAGATGGGTGGCTGTCTTCGAAAAAAATGGTTACCAGAACCGCGGAGGAGTAGCTGGAGCAGAGCTTACTTATATTGGCAATTGTGTTGATTACCCTGTTAATCGTTATCCCGAGCGGAATTATATATCGAATGTTTCCGAAATTGTTTTAATAGATGGAGAAGAATATGAGCGAATACAAAATAAAGAAGGAGATGGTTTGGAAACGTTCGAACTCATTGATCCCAATACCAGAGAAATAAAAGTACGCGATCGATACATTCCATTTGATAATGATTACAGGAACTATAAAAAATTTGGAATCGAAATAAGAGATTATGACAATCCCAAAAAACTGATCGGGTTCGGAGATCTTATCCGGTATTTTAATGAAACGGATCCGGCAATCATTGCGGTAACGGATGATGAAATCCGAAGGCACATTCCGCGCGATATTCCAAAATTGATGACGATTAACGAGTTCTATTTTTCCAGTGCCTATAATAAAGAAAATCCGCCAAGTAGCGTTGAAACCTATCAGTTGATTGCAAAGGTTCTAACTAACCAGGATATTTCTTACTGGGAACCGGTATTGGCTCCGAATAATAGTTGGAGGAATTGGGAATCGGGGAATTTATAATAACAAAAATGACACAGCCGCTTATGAATAACCTTTTGTTGATGTTTTTTAACAGTAAGCTAAGGTGAGTTGGTTATGATGATCTATTTCAAAACAATACTATTAATGATGTTATTCGGATTATTTAGCTGTAAACACAACAGGAAAAAAGACGACGTATTTGAAGTATTCAAATCACAAATGGAGAAACAGGGTATGAAAATTGATTCGGTTGATGAAGAAGGGCTTGTATATGTGACTAAAGATGATCTTACATTGAAAATCAGTCTCGATAATTTGAGGAAGGACTACGCCAGGGATAAAGACACTGCTGTTATAACAGATTTTGTGAAAACAATGGCCTCGTATACGTTGGATCTTCCCGCTTCCTGGGAGGAAGTAAAGGATGATATTTATATTTCGTTATTCCCCGGCGATTACGCGTTTGAGGACTTTTTAAATGAAACGGTAACTGAAAATGTTAGCAAAGTATATGTTCATAGAAAATCTGGTGAGCTGACATGGGTGTCGGGCGAGGATCTTAATAAATGGAATATAACATCGGAGTTACTGGCAGCCCAGGCTGATGAAAATGCAAACAAATTGCTGGAACGGGTATCCATAAAAATAGATATGGTGGAAGGTCATAAGTTGGGTTTTATTGATGTGGAGCAAACTACTTTAAAGGGCGCCTTGCTTTTTGCTTCGGGGATGAAGAAGAAGCTGAGGGCTGATTTTGGAGTTCCTTTTTATGCGGTGATTCCCGTAAGGGATTTTTGCTATCTGTTTTCGGAAAAAGATCTTGACTTTTTTTCAAAGAAGATGGGGCCTACGGTTGTAGAAGAATATAGGCAATCCGCGTACCCCATTACAACGGAGATTTTAAAATTCACTGATAAGGGTGTTGAATCGGTTGGTAAGTATCCGGTGAAATAAATTCTTTGTTTCTATCTTGTGATAATTTATTGTATTAGCCTGGTGCCGGCTGTATCGAATGGAAGCCATTTAAAAAAACAAAGAGAAAGATAATTTCAGAAATAAAAGTCTGCTATTTATACTATATGCTTAAACTGTATAAACTTATAGATCATCAGCTTTATTATTGGGAGACCTGGGAACAAAGTAAGCGTGCTGCAATTATTCATTGGGGTATAGTTGGACAACGGGGACAAACGAAGTTGATTAAAAAGGGAATCTTTTCCGGTGTCAGGGAGAAAATTCAGAAGGAAATCAATAAAAAAACAGCAGCAGGCTATGCCGCGTTTGCTGATGACAAAATGATTTCTTTGGAGGTTGAGTATCGGGTTAATGGTTTTGGAACCGACGCCGAGCTTGATAAGCGACACCAGTTGGAAAACCGGTTGGATGAGTTATTGGGTTGGACCGGACTCGGGCATGTGAATGGCGGCAGTATTGGTAGCGGAACAATGGAAGCTGGCTGTTGCGTTGTAGATTTTGATATTGCAAAGGCCGTAATCGAAAACGATTTGAAGAATACTGAATTTGCCGATTATTCAAGGATATTCAAAATAGGCGAATAGCCGGTAGTGCTTCCGTACCATCTTTTAGAAGGAACCGGGAAATAGTATATCTGCTTCACCAATTGGCCCCGGTCTGGGAAAAGGTTCCCAGATTAAGCCCCTTTACAAGCTTGCCGGCCCTCAACGCAGCTTGTTCCAGCACCGCACAGGCCGCCAGTTTGTACGCTGTCAATGCCTGTTGGGTGAGGGAGCAGCGTTTCATGGCATCAATTACGGTTAATTCCATATGCAACAGGGCCGCTTTTTGCAATGAGTCTGGCGGCGCGGTGGGAAGCATGGCTTGAATCAGCAACATTTTTTGATACAGCTGTTTGTAGCGCTGCTGCATTTTATTTGTTGCACTATTGTGTGTTGCAATATTTTTTTGCAACGAAAATAATTGCAACAAAACCGGCTGTCCGGTGTTGTGTGGACCGGCCTTATTCATACCTACCCTTCCGGTAGACAGGAACACTCATTGATGTTGCAGTGCAGGCGGCATCAGTGTTGTTTGTGGCCACCCGGGCGACTGGTAGAACATGGCGCTAAAGCTAAACCTAAATAGCGGCAAATGCGGTCATCCGGCTACCGGCTATAATTCTGAAAAATAGCTATATTAGCTAAACAATTATTTAGCGAAAGCAGCAACAGCCAACACACGGATGCCGGAGCGGTTACGGATAAAAAATCATTTTCAACAAAAAACAATGGACAAGCAGCAATTTTATCTCAAACTCAATGTTTAAAAACGATTGAGAGTAAGTAGGTGGGAATGCATGTGTAAATAAAAACTCGATGAACCCCAATGTGTCAGGTCTATAATACAGTCGGTTCTTTAACAACAATCAAAGATCATTTGTATCAAAATAATATCAATGAATTTAATTCTTTGAATGAGGTAATCACCTTTCAAAAAAATTATGCTGCTTACCAACAACAGATTATTTCCGATCACGAATATTTAGTAGAGCAGGAAAAACACACTCTCAACGCGGACATTTTACAATTAAATGAGTCTATCAAGGCTAAAAAAAATGAATTAGAATATAAGCTGCGTAATGAAATTGGGAGGTTAGAGCAAAAGGTAAACAATTTATTAAACTCAACTCCAAGCAATTTTATTCAAAAGATTCGTAATTTCTTAAAAGTACGATATTATAAAAAGAAGATCCATCATAATAAGTTCAACTTTGATTCAAAAATAGCGTATTCAATGAGACAATTAGTTTCGGTACATGCGCAAAAAAATGCTAGGTATCAATTTATTCTTTCGCGCTTTGTGGATGCCGTAAATGAAAGCTGTTTAATTCCGCTAAAAGAGCTTGAAAGAAAGAAAAGAATCATTGACGAAATAAATACTTCTATTTACGGGGCAATGGGAGAACAGAAGGTCGTAAAGGAGTTAGAGCGCTTGTCAGACGAGTATGTTTTGATAAATGACTGTTTTCTTTCATTCTCAGCTCCTATTTATAATCGGCAGACGAATGAATATATAAATACAGTTCAAATAGACCATATTCTTGTTTCCCCGGCAGGCATTTTTCTCATCGAAACAAAAAATTGGAGTAAAAAATCGTTGAATAATTTGAATTTATATTCTCCTGTTCAGCAAATAAAAAGAGCAAATTTTGCGCTATTTAAAATACTTACCAAGAGCATAGAAAGTTATAATTTTCCTGTTAATCAGCATCATTGGGGTGATAGAAAAATTCCTCTAAGGAATCTTATTGTATTGATAAACTCAAAGCCGAGCGAAGAGTTTCAATATGCGAAGATTCTACAACTTAATGAACTGCTTGGGTTTATTAAATATTTCAAACCCGTCTTTTCAAACAAAGAAACGGAGGATATAGCAGGTTATTTACTAAATCTTATCCGGCAGAGAATAATCAACATAGGGCATGTCTGAAGTGCTGATCTGGAAACTCTATTCAAGCAAATCACAGATCAGTGCCTGCTTTTTACTCTATTCCTTAAACGCCCGCCCCCAAACCTCCCTGTTCTACCAATGCTATACCCACACGACCCGTCCCGGGTCCATCGGCCGGCAGATCATTACCATGCCGAAATTTATTCCGGAAGCCAAAAAATACTCTGGAGCGGGAGTGCCATCGGCGCGGCCCATAGCAGCGCCCGCATGTCTCCCTGGTCTCCCGGTCCCAACAATGCATGCATATACACCACCACCCGCTGCATTTGCAAAGCAATACCTCCCTTACGGTTTTCCGTAAAAATGCACTGCTGCTGAGGAATATATTTGTACAAACCGCCGGAGAGGGGCTTTTTGTAGGTAAAAAAGTATGTATATTAGCAAAGTAACCATTTGGAAAATTGTAACTGCTGAAGAACAAATACCAGAACGGTTGCGGAACGAATAAATTCTTAATTAATACAAGCTGTTGCATACCTGTATTTAAGCAGTTACGAACGATTATAAGCGTTTGATAATTGTATCGATCGGCGAGTTGTCAGTTTATTTAATGGATGGCTGTGTATCTAAGCTGTCTGGACAAAACAACAATAAATCTTTTAACGCCATGAACGAAATCATTTGCCCGAATTGCAACAAGGCTTTTAAAGTTGATGAAGCAGGATATGCGGATATCATTAAGCAAGTCCGTAACCACCAATTTGAAGAAGAATTACAAGCCCGGCTTTCGCTTGCTGAAAAGGAAAAAGAAGGTGCCGTAAAATTAGCCGAAGCCAATGTTAGAAATGCTTTACAGGAACAACTTGCAAAGAAAGACAAAGAGCTCACTGAATTAAACGCAAGAAATCAGTTGGCGTTGTCAGAACAGATAGGCAGGAAAGATGCGGAAATTACCCAGTTAAAATCAAAAATTGAAAATGTTGAAGTTGAGAAAAAGCTTGCGGTGAACGAAGCTGTTCAAAAGGTTGAGAAAGAGCGAGATGATTTGAAAAGCGATTTAAAGACAAAAGAATTGGAAAAACAAAATCTTGAAAGTTCTTTAAAGCAACAATATTTTACTGAATTGCAAAATAAGGATGCAATAATCAAATACAAAGATGATGAGATTGCCCGGGTCAAAGACATGAAGCTAAGGCTATCTACAAAAATGATAGGTGAAACACTGGAACAGCATTGTGAGACCGAATTTAATAAACTTCGTGCAACAGCTTTTCAAAGCGCTTATTTTGAAAAAGACAACGACTCAAAGTCTGGCAGCAAAGGTGATTTTATTTACAGGGAAACTGATGAAGCAGGCAATGAAATCATTTCAATAATGTTTGAAATGAAAAACGAAGGCGACGAAACAGCAACAAAAAAAAGAAACGAGGATTTTTTAAAAGAACTGGACAAAGACCGCTGCGAAAAGAAATGCGAATACGCTATCCTCGTTTCGCTTTTAGAGGCAGAGAGTGAATATTATAATTCGGGGATTGTAGACGTTTCTCATAAATATAAAAAGATGTATGTTGTCCGTCCGCAGTTTTTCATACCCATCATTACATTACTCCGTAATGCCGCCATGAACTCATTGCAATACAAAGCGGAACTTGCAATTATAAGAAATCAAAATATAGATATCGCAAATTTTGAAGAAAAAATAAATACGTTTAAAGAAGGGTTTGCAAGAAATTACGAGCTGGCAAGCCGTAAATTCAAAACAGCTATTGAAGAAATTGACAAAACGATTACGCATTTGGAAAAGACTAAAGAAGCCTTGCTTTCATCCGATAACAATCTTCGCCTTGCGAATCAAAAAGCGGAGGATCTGACCATCAAAAAATTAACGCACGGAAACGCCACAATGAAATCTAAATTTGACGAACTTAAATAAATTGCCAGAACACATGCAGGAACAATCAGCTCTTTTAATACATAAGCATACACTGCCCTTTTTAAACATCTCGTTATATCTGAACGATATTAAGCCCGTTTTGTCGTTGTCAATTGAAAATACTTCCGATGAAGACGCTGCTCAATTGGATGTAAGAATAACTGCCGACCTTCCCTGTATTGAAGTCTTCACCTATACTGTTTCATCTGTTCCTGCTAAAAAGCATGTAAAAATCCCGGTTGAGCAGTTGAAAGTAAACCGCGATTTTCTCAACAAGATTTCAGAAACTGAAAAGGCAAACCTTGCCATTGAGGTGCTTGTAAAAGAAGTTGTCCTGCTCAAAGAAACGATTGCAATAAATATTCACCCGCTGGAATATTTTGGCGGGTTGCAGGTATTGCCCGAATTGATAGCGACCTATGTTACCCCAAATCATCCCTACGTCTATCACATCAAGCGAAAAGCGGTTGAGATATTAGCGCAGCAGGGATTAAGAACGGCCTTTGAAGGCTATCAGAGCAATGATCCGGAACGGGTGTTGCAGATGATGTCGGCTATATATTCCGCAATACAACGCGAGGGCATTGTTTACAGCTCATTGCCCCCGGGTTATGAGGAAACCGGGCAAAGGTTGCGGTTATTGAATACGATTCAGCAGGAAAAGTTCGGAAACTGTATTGACCTTAGTTTGCTATTTGCCGCTTGTTTGGAAGCCGTTGGCTTAAATCCAATTCTAATAATAGTTCGTGAACATGCTTTTGTTGGTTGTTGGTTGCAGGATGATAAATTTTCTGAGGTTATTAATGACGACAAAACCGCCATTACCAAGCGGCTTTCAAAAGGCATTCGTGAGATGGCAGCTGTTGAAGCAACAAGTGTGTGCAAAGGGAATAACATCAAATTTAGTGATGCGCTCAATGCAGGCGAAGCGCAGTTAGTTCAAAAAGAGGATTTTTTGCTTTCGGTGGATATAAAACGTGCAAGAACGCTGCGGATACGTCCGTTGCCGCTGTTGACAAATGAAACAGGAACGCGGTTAGATGAGGAGGCGTTAAAGCAAACGGAAACGGCTGCAATGGAAAAACACTTTGAGATCGGTACCATTTATCAGGACGAGCTCTTGCAGGGTAAGATGCCAAAAACGAAACAAAAAATATGGGAACGAAAGCTGTTAGATTTATCGCTCCGTAACAATTTGCTGAATTTGCATATGACCCGTAATATGCTTCAGCTGGTAGATATAGATATTAATAACCTGGAAGATACGTTATCCGATGGGAAAAGTTTTGCTATTCTTCCTAATCCAAATGCAGAGGTATTGCGAAAATATAATTTGTTTTCGCAACCGATTCATCATTCATCGCCATTATACCAATTAGCAAATGATGAGCTAAAACACAGTCGTTTATTAACGCACTATCATCAGCAGGATTTAGATAACATTCTCATATATATTCATAAAAATGCAAAGCAGGCAATTGACGAGAACGGTTCAAGTACTTTGTATTTGGCAATTGGACTACTTAAATGGTTTGACAGAAAAACGCCGGAACAACCGCGATACGCACCCATTCTGTTATTGCCGGTAGAAATAAGCCGGAGATCAGTAAATAGCCGGTTTACATTAAAAAGCCGCGAAGAAGAAACCATGATAAATATTACGCTCGTGGAATTTCTCCGGCAGGAATACGAACTGAATCTGGGAGCATTAGAGCAGCTGCCTGCTGATGAAAAAGGGGTTGATGTGGCAAAAGTGATGGGCATTTTGCGCAGGGCCATTATGCAGTTGAAGGGTTGGGATGTAGAGGAGCAGTTGGTTTTGGGTAATTTCTCATTCAGCAAACTAATACTTTGGAAAGATATCGTAGTGCACCAGGAAGCACTGCTTAAAAGCGACATGGTGCGGAGTTTGGTAGATGGTAAATTACAGCTTAATGAGCATCACGAACCACGTTCTGCCGGTGATTTCGACAATATTCAATCGCAGTCGGTAATATTACCCATACCAACTGATATTTCGCAAATGGAGGCCGTGCTTACTGCACAACAAGGGAGCAGTTTTGTTTTACACGGTCCCCCCGGTACAGGCAAATCTCAAACCATTACCAATATTATAGCGGATGCATTGTATCGTGGAAAAAGAGTATTGTTTGTAGCTGCAAAAAAGGCAGCTTTAGACGTGGTACACAGGCGACTGGAGCAGATCGGGCTTGCTCCGTTTACGCTGGAGCTACACTCTAATAAATCTAAAAAATCGGACGTATTAGCGCAGTTGGCAACATCAATTGAAACGGTAAAGAATGCCCGGATAGCTGATTTTCAACAGGAGGCACAACGGCTGGATACTGCAAAAAGATCTATCAGTGAATATGTAAATGTGCTGCACCAGAAGCAGCAAACGGGATGGAGTTTATACGACAGTATTACTGCGTTGGAGAATTACAGCGATAAAAAAAGTCCGGATAATTTTATTCCCGAAACAGCGCTGCAGCAATTAAACGCAACACGCTGGCAGCAATGGACGGATTGGCTCCCGCAGTTTCAATCGATACTAAAGCTGCTGGTTCATCCTTCTGAAAATCCGCTGACCGCTTTGTCTTTACCGCAGTATGCTCCTTCAGTAAATGATGCGATCTTACAGCAGACACAAAAACTATTAAGCCTTTTACAGGAGGTGCAGGGTAAATCATCCGCGTTGGCTAAGGCAATATACTTTCCTTTTTCAATCCAGTCTAAAACAGAGTGGGAACAATTTGTTGAGGTTATAAAGGCTTTTCAACAACTGCCTGACGTTCCTTTAGAACTGATACGCTATTTATCTGACAAAGAAAATTACAGCGTTTACGAGGAGTGGAGTAAGACGTTCCGGCAATATACGCAGGTGATTGCTACAATACATAATTTACCTGACACACCGTCGGAGTTTAGTCACTATCTTTCGGACAGTGAAAATTACAATGTATATGAGGAGTGGAGCAAGACATTCGCTCAATATCTATCTGCATTAAATAGGATTTTGCAAGATTATAACCGCAGTATTTTGAATACAGACATTTCAGCTGCAGAAATGCAATGGAAACAGGCCCAGCGAAGTTGGTTCTTGCCAAAATGGTTGCAAACAAGGAAAATCAAAAAACAATTATCTGCTTTTCGAAATACTCCATTTAGCAATAAAAGCGAAGTTGATCAGTTTTTTGTCAGCCATAATCAGTTACAGGAAGTGCAAAGAACCTTACAGGAAAACCGCTTCGTGGAACTGCAAAAGGCATTAAAAAACTTATTCAAAGGGGAGCAGACGGATGTTTCGGATATTGATAAGAAGGCGGCATTCATTCAGGATTTGAATAGCCAGCGGCAGGAAATAAAACGATTTTTACAGCAAAGCCGGTTTGTAACGGTGCAACAATCGTTAAAAAACTTATACAAAGATGAACGAACAGATCTATCCGATATCGAAAATAAAGCTGCATCAGTTAAGCATTTGAGCAGGATAACAAACAATTGGGAACGGAATGCGCTTGATAAATGGGTTCAGACATGGCAGGATAAAGGCTTACACTATTCTGATGAGGTGCGACAAAAGAATCGCACCGCAATTGATGACTTTATAAGGCTTACATCAGTCTTCAGCGAGCAAAGGGAAAATTACAAAATACTTACGGGTATTCGTTTCGGGCAGGAAGAAAACTGGAATAATGAAGTTATTAAACAGCTGCAGCATATACAGGCGCACCTCCCGCATTTAAAAAATTGGATGAACTATCTGCAGCTTTGTAAGCAGGGCGAAGCTTTGCAATTGCAATGGCTTATAAACGCATACGAAAATCAATGGTGCAATGCTGAAGATATTTCAGATTATTTCCATTTTACGGTTCATGCTTCCGTTGCACGACAAATTATTTCACAGCACGAGGCGTTAAGTTTGTTCAACGCCGCATTGTTTGAAAGTAAAATTGAGCAGTACAAGAAAATTGTGAAAGACTTTCAATACCTGACCATTCAGGAGTTGCGGGCAAAATTGGCCGCACAGCTGCCGGATACTACTGCCGAAGCAATGCAAAGTTCGGAAGTTGGCATTTTACAACGAGCTATTAAAAACAGGGGCAGGGGATTGAGTATAAGAAAGCTGTTTGACCAAATACCCGCGTTACTTCCCCGAATTGCGCCCTGTATGCTAATGAGCCCGATTTCAGTGGCACAGTATTTTGACGTAAACACAAAACATTTTGATCTTTTAATTTTTGATGAGGCATCACAGCTTCCAACCTGTGAAGCAGTCAGTGCCCTGGCAAGAGCAAAACAGGCAGTGATTGTTGGTGACCCAAAACAAATGCCACCCACTTCCTTTTTTAGCACCATAAAACTGGATGAAGAAAATATGGATGTGGAGGATTTGGAAAGTATTTTGGATGATTGCTTATCCCTATCTGTTCCTTCAAAATATTTATTGCGGCATTATCGCAGCAAACACGAAAGTTTAATTGCATTTAGTAACGCGAATTATTATGAAAATAAACTTCTTACATTCCCTTCGTCAGATGATTTAAACCGTAAAGTGAAGTATCATCATGTGGAAGGATTTTACGACAAGGGAAAAACCCGAACCAATACCTTTGAGGCAGATGAAATTATACACTACATCCAGTCGCATTACAGCAACCCGCAAAAACGTAAGTTAAGTGTGGGTGTTGTTACGTTTAGCCAGGTACAGCAAAATCTGATTGAGGAAAAGCTGCAAAAGCTGTTTATGAGTGACCCGGAACTGGAGGAATACGCAAATGAAAAGGATGAAACTTTGTTTGTTAAAAACCTGGAAAATGTGCAGGGGGATGAACGGGACATTATTCTGTTTTCCGTTTGCTATGCACCTGATGAAGAAGGTAAAATGAGTATGAATTTTGGACCATTGAATCGGGATGGAGGCTGGCGCAGGTTAAATGTAGCTGTAACCCGGGCCCGTTATGAAATGCATATGTTCGCAACATTGCAGGCGGACAAAATTGATATGAACCGTACATCTGCCGAAGGTGTAGCGGGACTGAAAGCATTTTTGCAATTCGCAGAAAAGGGACATTTAGGGGTTCGTCCCGAAGATGTTCAGGATGCCTTAAGCAAGCAACATTTATCTGTATCTGTTAGCAAAAAGCTGCAGGAAAGAGGATTGGAGGTTAGATGTAATATTGGCACTTCGGGATTTAAAGTAGATATTGGTATTGTACATCCCGATAAGCCGCAGCAATATATCCTGGGGATTGTAATCGACGGGTATTACTATTACAATGCCCAGACCGCCAACGACAGGGAAATGGTAATGCCTTCCGTACTAAAGGCATTGGGTTGGAACCTTCATCGTATTTGGACGATTGACTGGCATGAAAATGCCGGTAAAATTATTGATACAATAGTTGAACGGGTAAAGCAGTTGCAAACAGCGGCCGAAATTAAAGAGGTAACTGACGCCGGACCGGCTGCAGCGCGTTTATTTGAACCTGTTAAAGCTCTGCCAGCGGAACCGACAATCATCAATGTTGCAAGCAAGCAGAAGCCTTATGTAAATTATACGTTAACTGCTATTCCTAATGCCAGTAGTGAAACAATATTTGAGTTTCAAAATCGTAATACCATAAAACAACAGATACAATATTTAGTTAATGCAGAAGCCCCGATTAGTAAGAATTTATTGTATAAGAAAGTATTACAGGCATGGAATATCAGTCGTGCAGGTACAAGGCTGGACAGGTATTTGGAAGAAATTATAAGAGAGATCAATTTAGTGCATACGACACATCATCAGCTGTTTTATTGGAACAACAACACAACGTTAGATCACTACCGTAGCAATGACATAGAGAAGCGAAATATGGAGGATATAGCCCCTGAAGAAATCTTAGTTGCTTTGCAGGAAGTTGTAACAAACAATTTAAGCATTGAAGAAGATGAGCTGCTTCGTTACCTGGCCCGCACTTTTGGCTTTTCCAAGGTGGGGAGACAGATTGACACCTTATTGCGTTATGTGATTGACAGGGCAGTACGACAAGGTAAATTGAGAAGAGAAAATGATCGGGTGAAATTGGGTAGCAAATGGATGACTGTTTAGTAGGACCAGATAAGAAAAGGTCGATAATAGGGTATTGTTATAAAGGAGAAAGTTGCTGCATAGCAGTTGAATTGTTTTGTAATTACAGCGGTGGCTGGCAGCCTTAATAAGGATGATGATCAATGCCCGTAAACAATGAAGACAACAACAGAGAAAAAATTTGATAAGCTAGTCTAAGAAGGTATTTTACCAGGTTTTGAAACCTCCTGGATTTAAAAAGAAGGCGTACAAATTTTATCTGCAAAGAACGGAATCAGGACAAATAATCAATATTCAAAAAAGCACCTGGTATGCAAAAGACCATAAAAACATGCATTTGGATATACTAAAATGGCCAATGTGTAAAAGAATAATAGGTAACGCCAAGGACCCAAGCCTCCCTGTTCTACCAATGCCAATACCCATACGACCCATTCCAGGGCCATCGGCCCGGCAGATCATTGCAATGCTGGAATTTATTCCGGATGCCAAAATACGCTACGGAGCGGGCAGTGCCATAGGCACTGCCCATTGTCTCCCAAGTCTCCCCGTCCCACCAATCCCGGTATATAATTACAAAAAATAGTATTTTAGCAAGACAACAAATAGCAAACGAAAACATTCATTAAAAAACACTGCAATATGGGCTTGGACATGCGGCCAATGGGAAAACCCAAACCGGGATTTGAAAAAAGATTTGAAGAGGTTTTTATAATGGTAACCCAGAATAAAATACCAAAGCGAAAGCTTATAGATAAGCTAAAAGGCAAAAAGCAGCAAACCAAAGAAGCACTGCTACAGGAGTGGCGGGCAAACCAAATCCCAAGTTATGAGGCTTTAAAAGCGCCAAGAGTAGGCAGGGATAAAGAAGCTGATAACTGGATCAGAAGTCGATACGATGAACTGGAGCAAAAACCTTTATTGGAAAGTTTTTTAAAAGAATATGAAGGATATTACGTAATTGAATTAGCCAAAGAGTTGGATGGCGTTCCTGTTTACATCGCCATGGGGCAGGATGAGAATGTTTTCAGGGGAGAATTTCTTCGGAATTGTGTTGATATATTGGGCGAAGACCTTGCATATCAAGCGTGGAGTTCCAAATTTGCGACGGAAACATTGGATTATGGCAATAAGTTAATGGTTACTGCTGATAGGTTGGCGGAGGAAAATGGATTGAAGCATTTAAAGGAACAGCGACTACCACCCGATGCAGATGAGGATACTATGGAAAGTAAGTTGCACATTGTGTATTCATTAGCCCGGTGGCTGATATTTTACGGGAAAAACGGACATGGATATGAAGCAGACTTTTAGAAACAATATTTCTGGCTGTATTGCCTTTCTGACTCTGGCTCGCGGGCTCTTAGCCTTAAAACAAAAAAACTTCAACCTAATAAACATGGAGCGATCAAAACTGGTATTAATGATGAGCATTTTGCTTAGCTTGCTTGGGTGTGCGGAACCAAAAGAAAGAAGGCACGAAATGTCTAAGGAAGAAGAAAAGCAGATCCTTCAATATTATGAAACACTCCACAATAGGCCCATTTACAAAGGGCTTACCGGAAACATCATTGATACAGTTCCGGACGACAGACTTTTACAGGTAGTATTTGATAATCTGGGAGAGCAGCTTCCAAAGGATTATGAAAAAGAATATGAAACGGTTATGACCTGGAATAAATCGATGCAGGCTATTTATATGATCTGGCTGCTGGAAGCTGAGGTGAATAACGGCGGTTATAACCAGTTTTACTATAACCCCAGCGGACAGTTTTACCCACTCCTGCCGGATGCATTAAGACGGGTGGGGGCCAGCCAATTTGCAGCGCTTACGCAAAAAGCGAATGATACCTATCAAAAGGAAAATACAAGGATAACGAAATATCAGGATGGATCGTCGGAGGGATTTAGTAAATCGTATGACAATAACCCGCTTGATGTTTATGATGATGCTTTTTATGCGCTCTATAAAAAAGAAAATCTTCAACAAATTCAGGTGGATTACATAAGGAAACATAAGCAGGACTTTGTGAGCGAGCTAATAGGGACTAAATAACAGGTTTTTATAAAGGGCCATTGACCCGGCAGATCATTGCAACTCAGGAATTTATTCCGGGAGCCAAAACATACTCCGGAGCGGGGAGATCCATCGGTCCGCCCGCCTGCCCGAATGAATTCATTCAGGCGGGGATGACCCGGTCGGACGGGCACGGCCCATATGTTCCAATACTGGCGCAGGTCTCTGACCTGTGCCTGCTTGTTACTTTATCTCTTAAATGCCGTCTGCAAACCTCCCTGTCCCACCAACTCAGGTACACCACCCGCCAAGGCAATACTTCCCGTTACTGTTCCCCATAAAAACGCTTTGTTAAGGAATATATAAACCAACGGGATACTTTTTCACCAATTGCAAAAAATAAGTACATTAGCGCAACAACCGTTTTGTAAAGTTGTCTCAAGCATGGATACCAGAACGGTTACAAAGCGACTGGATTTAGTAAGTGTTGAATATCCGTATTTAAGTATTTACAAACGATTATAAGCGTTTAATAGTTACGGTAGTTGGAAAGCGACCAGGTAATGCCATGAGAGACTACAAACTAAAAAATATCGACCCGGATGACATTGGCGATTTACTCGTTAAAGTTGAAAAATCATTTGATATTAAGTTTGGTGAAACTGAATTATTGCACATTTCGACTTTTGGCGAACTTTGTGACCACATCGCTAATAAAATTGAACTTGACAATACTGATGATTGTACGAGCCAGCAAGCGTTTTATAAATTGCGTGACGCAATTTCATCAACACTTCAAACAGCCAAAAAGAACCTCCCGACAAATTTTCCTCTTGCAGATCTTTTCCCACGACAAAGCAGACGCTTACAAATAACAAAGTTGGAAGCACATTTAGGGTTTAAACTTAATATCCTGCGGCCGCCATATTGGGTGATCGGGATACTTACTGTTTTACTTCTGGTAGCTTTTGTTACGCTTTTCTTTGATTGGCAAACAGGACTTGCAGGATTGGTCTTTTCGATTGCAGGATTTTGGTTTGCAAATAAAACCGGCAACGAACTTGACTTAAAAACGCTTGGACAGGTAGCTGATAAAATGACAAGGGAGCATTATTTAAAATCAAGACGTAGTCCAAGGACATTTAATAAGAAAGAAATAGAAAAAGTATTAACGGATTGGTTCAGTAACGACTTAGGTTTAGATAAAAGTGAGCTGACAAGAGAGGCAAAATTTGTATGAGCTTTGCGGTTCGGCCACAATAAAAACCTTGAACCTTGTGTAACAGTATTTACAAATAGAACTATAAATGAACCAGTCTGATTTTTCTAATATTGTTAAAGAATTTATTATTAGAAGTTGTCCTGAATTTGCCGGAAAAATTTTGTACTATGAAGATGATTCATTTGATTGTGAACTAAGAAGCGAGTCAGATTTATTTTCAATATGGATCGCGACATATAATTGTGAAATTACAATTGGTTTAAGAGACCCGCTTGGAAAATCTGATATTCACACGCATATAGAGTTCAATCATTATGACAACGAAGATTTTGAAGATGCTTTTAATTATTTGAAAAATTTTATTGAGCGTATTAAAACTGAAAAATTAATTCTTGTTAAAAAGAATGATGAAAATTATGACTGGTTGGATGTTGATGATTTTCGTGGATCAATTCATTCTAAAATTAGTTGGAAAAGGAATTAAAACCAGACCTAAGATTTTTAACCAGGAAAGCGATTGGATCATTCTGTTACGGCGACAACAAACCAGTAAATCCTTAACAATTACAATAAATCCGCAGGTTATGCAACACACTATGAGATATTTATTAATGGCAATTATCCCATTTTTGGCCGTCCATGCTGTTGCCCAGACGGAAACGGTGAAAATTTTCAAAAAAACAGAATATAGTAATGGTAACTTTTACCGGCAGAGCTACGACACTATAAAAGTAGCCCAGGAGCCTGTGGATATTTATTTTTTCAAAAAACACTTCAACTTCCCTTATGACCTGCCCGGTAAGTTTACAGACGAGGCACTTAAAAACAGGACCGTATCCGTTTGGCGAAATCCAAATGGCAAAAAGGAGGATAAAGGTAATTGGGAAAACACGTACACCTACGACCGTTTAGGGCGTGTCACCAACTATACCTATTCAGGTTGCTTCTTATGTTCAAATCTTCCTTACAACTACAGCGTAACCTACAACAAGGACGGACAAATTGAGGCGCTTAACGAAACAATCAATAACCTGCAAAGTTTCAGGTTCTACTATGATGCCCAAGGTGCTATTGTAAAACTTGAAAAATACATATCCGGCAAATTGCAGACGGAATTGGTAAACTGACCTGCAGTGCCCAACCGGGGGTTAGGCTATGCGGCAGGGGCTACAGGTACTCCCGGCAGCAATCAGCATATACAGGCAGCTAAATAATTTTTATGATCCCGGCTGTAGTGCCAGTAGCAGCGGTATCCCGCTAAAAGCGGGATCGCACTCTTGTGCTGCGGTGCAGGTGGCATCCGTTGAGTATCAGAAAATACCATCAATTTTTTACCAATTATAAAAAATAAGTATATTAGCAATGCAGCCAATTGATCTCTCTTTGAGATTGCTATTGAAATTAGTATTTATTAAAAATGAACAAATTTTTGGTAATCTTAACCATATGGCCTTAAATTTGTTCTTAACTTATAAGTTAAGTTGATCGTTTATTTTGAACTAATTGAAGACTTATGTAGTAAACGCGTTGACGTCTATACTGTTAGGATAGATGATGAAGCGGCTTTTGAGTATGAAAAATATTATGAGAAGGAATTTGTACAGCATGATGAAGAGCGGGACTTTATCGATAGTGCGCTCGAAGAGATTAGAAAAAGGGGGGCTTTAAGAAGATATTTTCGCAACGAAGGGCCGGCAGATGCGTTACCAAATGGTGTTCCTGATGAAATTGTAAAGTTGAATGAGAATGATCAGGGAATCAGGCTTTATTGTATCCGTCTTTCAGATAATGTATTGATCCTGTTAAATGGAGATATAAAAACTATACAGGACCCAAAAGATTGTCCAAACGTTAGAAAGCATTTTTTGTTTGCCCAACGACTTGCCTGCTTTTTAACGACATATATTTTTGAGGAGGGAATAGATCTGGTAAATGACAGGTACTGTTTTCATAAAAAGGAGGTTGAGTTATGAAATTAAAAAATTATAAACAGAGAATAGAAAGCATCCCGGAATTTACAAAACGGGAGGCTAAGCATAGCTTAGATATCCTGGATCGCATTCATGAACTGCTTCAGGAAAAATTTGGAGGTAGGCAAAAACTGCTTGCTGAAAAAATGGGAAAGAAAGAGGCGGAGATTTCCAGGTGGATCAATGGTAATCATAATTTTACTATGAAAACCATTTCCAAACTTGAGGCAGCATTTGGTGCACCAATCATTGCTGTTTGCACCAGTGATGTTGATGCTGATTTTGAACAGGTAAAATCTCCATTCAATACATTTCATAAAACCGTTTTTGTTTCTGAAGCCGGGTTAAGAGAAGAAAGGCAATTAAGTTTTACAGAAGTAAAAATGACGCTTGCCGATGAAGAGATAGATGAAATGAGTATCTGATGAGCACAGAAAAGAATTTTAATATTGAACTGTTAAGCGTTGAAGATATACGCATACAAAATGCGTCTATCAATAGCCCGCAGCATTCGACTGCCCCAGGTGATAGTGAGTTTGATATCAATATATCCCTAAAGCCGGGCATTAATATTGATCAAAAAAAAATGTTGCTTGTATTTGTTTGTGAAGCGTTGTCCAAATCCAGGGATGCGCAAAGCTCAATGGAGGCATCCTGTAAATTTGAAATTGCATATATCTTTCATGTTAAAAATCTTAAGGACTTAATCACAGAGCAGGAGGATCATGTTCAGGTGGATGATGAGCTGGCTACAAGCGTAGTAAATATTGCTTATTCCACTTCAAGGGGAATCATTTTTACCCGTTGCCAGGGCACTGTTTTTAACAGGCTAATCCTCCCCGTTACTTCTACAAAAGAACTAACAAAAATGCTAAAGTAAATACATGGGCCGGTAGTACGGCTTTTTTTTACTGTATCCGTTGTAGTCCCAGCGATCGGGATGGCAGCGGTATCCCGCTAAAAGCGGGATCGCACTCTTGTGCTGCAGTGCAGATGGCGGCAGTTAAGCACCAGCACCCCAATACCGGAACAACCCACATCAAAGGCCATCGGCCTGGCCACGTCTTTACAACTCCGGAATTTATTCCGGAAGCCAAAACCGGCTACGGAGCGGGGGAGCGCCCTCGGCGCGGTCCATAGCATCGCCCGCACGTCCCCCCCGGTCTCCCTGTCCCATCAATGCATGCATATACACCACCACCCGCCGCATTTGCAAAGCAATACCTCCTCCCTTACGGAAATCCGTAAAATGCCAGCTGCCGCATTTCATAGTTTCGTGCGATAAAAAAAATACTTATGATTATGATGTTCGCGAAATTTAGAGTTAGCACATTGCCCTTGTTTTTTAAACTGTTCATGCTGCTGTTTTTTCTGGGATCTTGTAAGAAAGCAGCCAATGACTTGCAAAAGCAACCGGAGCCCACTCCAACAGTTTTTGCTTACGAGGTTCATTGCGATTTGTGTCATATAACTTATAATGATTTAAATGGTGAAAGCAGGACTGTAAGAAATAATACCGGTAAATGGAGTTTTAATATCCTGGGGAAAACACCATCAAACCTCAAGCTAAGTGTTGTCACAACGTTGCCGGGCTATCAGTCCATTCAGGCATACATTCTGAAGGATGGGGAGGTGGTTTACGGAGATCTTGGCTATAATCGTGCAGAGATTACCTACAGTACGGTTAATGGTAAGGGCACCTCCAGTTTTGGAAGTTATATACCGTCAACTTCACCAGGGGGAAGCGATCAAAATGGAGGTACTTCTTCGAGTTCGTCTGTATGTGGTGCAAAAAACAAAACAGGAGGATATTGCAAAAGAGTAGTTGCTGGTGGTGGCAGATGCTGGCAACACCGGTAATTGGGAAGTAACAGTGGTCGAGCCATTCGCGTAGCGATCTTCCGGTATCTGTAACAGTGTCATCCTCATATCATAGGTAAGCGGCGGTGGTCCAAAATCGTCAAAGATCCATAAAGGCGTTTTTGACAGCTGGTTGAGTAATTTGATATAGGATCCGTCCAGGCGCGCAGCGGTAAGGGCCTCAACAAAACGGTTCATAGCAAAATAGAATGCCCGGTGCCCCGCATCGCCGCACCATAGCATCGCCGCCGCACAACCTCCGGTTGCCGTTCTTATAAGGGTTTCCGGAACTTTTTTTTGAGTGTGTTTTGCAGACTTTAAATGGCTGCATTTTTTATGTGAGTGCCATACGGCCATCAGCATTACCCATCAGCGACCCCCTTACGGTTTTCCGTAAAAATGCTTTTCTCTTGGTGTATATATATGGTCCCGGCTGCAGTGCGTATGGCAACGGTCTTGCGTCGCACTCTTGTGCTGTAGTACAGGTAGCATCGATATCCCGCTGAAAGCGGGATCACTCACTTGTGCTGCGGTGTCCCGATAGCGATCGGGAGCATCAGTTTAGCGCCCCGTGTCCCGCGTCCTCCAAACGTAAATGCGTGCCCCATTTCCCCCCGGTCCTAATGTCCCCCAATGCAAGTACACGCCGGCCCACCACGCCCGATTCCTCCAAATCTTAGCAATTAATTCCCTTACGGTTTTCCGTAAAAACGCGCGGTTGTTGAAGAATATATTTGTACAAACCGCCGGGGATGGCTTTTGTCAAATAAAAAAAATATGTATATTAGCAAACAACTATTTGGAAAAGTAAAACTGCTAAAGAACAACTACCACGACGGTTGCGGAAATAATAATTTTTTAACCAGTAAAAGCTATTAAATAGCCGTGTTTAGGCGTTTACAAGCGATTATAAACGTTTATAAATTGCGGTAAACGATGAGTTGGTAGCTACGTGTCAATCTTTATTCTAATTTGTATTTAATATGGCAAAGAGAACTAAATCCGCTGTAAAAAAAGCCGCGAGCAAAACAGCAACAAAGGCTATTGAATCTGCAAAGGTAAAAAAGCAAATTTCTAATACAGACTTGCCAAGAAAGACCCTAGAGGAATGTCTTGATGTAGCAAGACCGATTCATGAAACCTATGCTGACTCAAATGTTTCTTGGGACGAAATAGCTGCTGCATTAAGTCGTGGGTCACAAACTGCGGCGTTTAAATATTTAGTTTGGGGGGCACAGGCTTATGGATTAATACTTCGAGATGGTGAAGCATACCAGCTTACGGAAACTTCAAGAAAAATATTTGCCCCAGAATCAGAAGCCGAAAGGAGAGAGAGCCTAATTAAAGCAAGTACAATACCCACAATTCTGAGCCGATTTTATACAGATTATAATGGAAAATTTCTTCCCGAGGGTGAGTTTTTTGACAATATTCTGAACTCTCGGTATTCTATTCCGAAGGACAGAATTAACGAAGCAAAGGATATCATTCTTAGTAACGCAAGGTACTGTGGTTTGCTAATCGAACATGACTCTGGAAAGATGACTATTCGACTTGAGGGAGCTCCAATAAGGAACGAATCTCAACCCGAAATATCAATTCAATCTGAGATTGATAATGGCAGTTCAGAGATTGACTCTGAAAACATTTGCTTTTATATTACTCCAATTGGGGATGAGGGTACAGAAGTCAGAAGACATGCCGATATGTTGCTGAAACATTTAATAGAACCTGCCTTTGCAAAATTTAATTATAAAGTTATTAGAGCTGACAAAATAGAAAAATCAGGTCTTATTAGTCAGCAAATATTTGAATATTTGGTTTCTTGTAAAATATGTGTTGCAGACCTTTCTTATGGTAATCCCAACGCATTTTATGAATTAGGGATTCGGCATATGATAAAGAAGCCTTCAATTCAAATCATCAGAAAAGGTGATAAAATTCCTTTCGATGTTTCGCAGGGGCGAACAATAACCGTTGATATATCTGACACGTACACCGTAATGGACAAGATTGAGTCTGCGAAAAATGAACTGATGGAGCATATTAAGGCAATATTGGATCCATCATCGAGTGGCCAATCTGACGACAATCCTGTAGCGGTTTATCTTCCAAAACTCACAATTAGGATGATATAATGTACAACTGTCAACAATAACATCGCCTATAAAGGAGCTTGAGATCGAAATATTTGCTACCGATAATACTCTGCCATTAACCGTAAGTTTAAACCAACTATGCCAAAGAATTATAGACAACTAACTGAATCTGTTCGTAACAGAATAAATCCAGAACATCGCGCCTTGACAAAGGCATTCTCCGATGAGCTATCAACTATATCATACAGCGATGTCCTAGTATTTATTAGAACTGCTATGAAAGGTGTTGAACCTGAATACACACAAAAAAGCAAAGATGCGGGAGAAAGAGTTAAAGAGCATCTATCGAAAGAGCTTTCGCAGGTTAGCTTTAAATATCAAGGCTCAGTAATGACCAATACGCACATTAAAGCATATAGTGACATAGACTTACTTACAATTTCAGAAAAATTTTACCAAGCTGATAATTATGAAATAAGACAAATACTTGAAAATTCTGACCGAAGAGCAAAATACTATTCATTATCGATAAACAAAATGGAGAAAGAATTAAACGCTTCTTCCTATCAAGGTAATTCTCTCGACGATTTACGATATAATAGAACTAAAAGCGAAGAAGTATTGTCTGAGGTTTATAGTATTTGTGATACATCAAAGCCTAAATCAATAAAAATAGAAAATCTAAGCCTGAAAAGAGAAGTTGATATTGTTATTGCGAACTGGTATGATGATGTGAAATCAGTTATTAATGATAAAGGAGAATATAGAGGTATTCAAATTTATAATAAAGAAAAACACCAAAGAGAAAACGCCGACTTTCCTTTCCTAAGTATTATGAGAATTAATGAAAGAGGAAACGAAACAACTGGCAGAGTTAAAAAAATGATTCGGTTTATCAAAAATATAAAAGCATTATCAGACCACGAAATAAAACTGTCGAGTTTTGACATTAATGCAGTTTGTTATGATATAGGAATAGAAAAATACAAAAGCCTTTCTTTCTACCAATTAGTTCCGGTTATATACAATCAACTAAAAAGTATATGCGAAAATAAAACTCATTCAGACAATATTGTTTCAGTTGATGGGCGTGAATACATATTTCGTTATAATTCAGAAAAGCTTAAGAATTTGAAATTAGTTTTGAATGAACTTCAATCAATTTATTTAGACTTGTATACAAACATTCTATCCAAATGATAAAAAAAAGATTATTTATCGGTTCTTCCTCGGAAGAATTAAAAACTGCTGAAATTGTTAAAGAAGTACTATTGAAAGACTTTGAAGTAACAATTTGGAATGACAATGTATGGGATACCGCCGTATTTAAAATTAATCAGAATTTTTTAGCAGATCTGCTGAAAGCGTCTTTACAATTCGACTTCGGGATTCTAATTGGGACAAAAGATGACAAAGTAATGTTCAGAGAGGTTGAAATGATTCAGCCGCGAGATAATGTTTTATTTGAATTGGGTTTATTCACAGGAAGATTAGGCACTTCAAAATGTGCATTCCTAATAGACAAGGAAATAAAACTTCCATCAGACTTTAATGGTTTGACACTTGCGAGATTTGATTCGACAAATGAAGCTACAGTTATCGCAGGTGCTAATTCAATAAAGGATTTATTTTTAGCAAGTGCCGATGACGAAATAAACTTTTTTCCGTCAGCGACTTTAGCCTCTGTTTATTACGAAAATTTAATTGTTCCTATTTGCCGTTTTATTATTGATAACAATGGATTTACAAAAGGCGATACACATTATCAAAAATGCAAACTGAATATAATAGTGCCGGAAAGGATTAATCAAGATGTGAATTTACAATTTGAAAAATTAAAAGGACTATTTACAACAGAAAATGTATCATTTAAGTACTCAGGACGTCCAAGACAAATTAGTGTGGACACTCAAATAAAGAATGACACACTTGAATTTATTGACTTTCCAACCATTATTACAGGAATAAATCACGCAATTTCAAACCTACTGCCAAACGATTTCAATAAACAAAGTCCTGATTATAGTTCAATCCTTGACCGAGAATTGCGTCGTTTTATAACAACTTTGAAAAAACTTTTAATTAGAGGCGGCTTTGATGAAATGGTAAATGTAAAAAGAGATTCCGAATTATAAAATCCTGTCGTTAACAAGGTATTGTCAAAGCGGGGCTGAAATGCTTCGATTGGACATTTGTGCAAGATTCTACCGTCGTTCTTCGATTGAACTTTTGTGCTAAAATTTTTCGCGTTCGGCAATACCCCAAACGTTGGATATCATTTTAAACAACATTCATTATTTAAATTAGTATGAAGCTATCATCCAAGAACATCTTATTTTTATTAGCGGTCTTTTTACTGATTACAAGTTCTCTTCTGTTTTTTATTGGACCCGAGTTCATTCAGGCAAGATATTATGATTTGCCTAGTCAAGAAGTGCGGAGTCAAATGGGAGATACGTTTGGAGGGACTATGGGGCCAGTCATAGCATGGATTGCAGCAATATTAACGTTTGCTGCGTTTTATATCCAATATGAAGCCAATAAAGAACAAAGACGCCAGTTCGCTAAGCAAGCTGATGATACAGTAATTGAAAGATTTGAAAATCGATTTTTTGAATTAGTTAGATTGCATAGGGAAAATGTTGAAGAACAAAATATTCAAGATATCATAATAGGACGTAAGGTTTTTACAACATATTATTTTGAGTTGAGGTATATCTATTTCGTTGTTGAAAGCACACACGATGCCAATATGCCTGTATCTCCATTAACTAAAGAAGAATTGACGAATCTTGCATATTTAATATTTTTTTTTGGAATAGGTCATACTACCCAAGATGTTTTCGCTCATATTACACCAAGATATATAACTGAAGATTTTTTTACTAAAACGATAGAAAGACTTGAACGTGAGAAAAGCAATTATAGAAGAATCGCATCTGAAATTGAAATTGCTAGAACTAGACCTGGATTACCTATGCCTTCGCTCGAAGATCTAGTAGTTGAGTACAAAGGGAAAAGGGCAGTTTTTATGCAAGTCTACCAGCCGTTTACTGGTCATGGAACGAAAATAGGGCATTATTTCAGGCATTTATTTCAAACTGTTAGGTATGTCACAAATCAGGAAAATCCTTTATTTAGCAAAAGTGTTAAATATTCTTATATAAAAATTTTAAGAGCTCAGCTATCAAACTTTGAGCAAATAATTCTTTATTATAATTCAGTATCATTATTAGGAGAGGCATGGATAGGAAGAGACTACATCAAAGAATATAAGTTACTTATTAATCTGCCATTGTCATTCGCAGATTTTGGAATTGAACCTGAAGAAAAGTTTAGAGCTGAAATTATAGGAGACAAAGATTTCTTTGACTGGAATACATTAAAGCATGCCCTATCATAAATAAAGGTTTTAAGTTTGAAGTTTCGATGAGTGTAGAAAATTTAGGCCTCAGCATTTTTGTATAAGGAAGATTGAAAATGTTTGTATCTTTTACAGGGTCGAAAATGGTATCATTATATGCTCTGTAAAAATAAAAATGTCCATTACGCTCATCTTTGTCTTTACATGCAAACTATAGCGCAACTAAAGCGTTGGTAGACGAGTCTAGTAGACGTATAGCCATGCCGTGATGTTGTGCAATAGTCAGTAGATCAAGATCTGTGATAGTCTCTTTCGGTAAAAAACGAGACCACCTAAGTCTAAGTTCATTAAGCATTTTCTTCTCAATCGTTTCTGTGTTCCTGTCAGGAAATGATCGGGCAATTTTAGGTATTAATGGCCGCAAGGCTGCCCTCTAAACAGGTTTACTGTGCCTTCTTTAGGCTTACCAGTTTATAAACGTAAGAATGAAGTCTTCCCACCCATTCCATGTACTTTCTTTCATTTTATTTTAGGCTTTTGTAACTATTAACTTCTTTTGAAAGATAGCTTCTTATCAGCGGTCTTTATTATTTTTATTTCAAGCTTGTACATTCAAGAATAACTTGACAATAAACATCATTCCTCCAGCTCAAACTCAAAGTCCATCAACTCTTTGAAATGCGCTTCCCGTGCTTCTTTGCTAAGTTGTTTAAATTTATAATCTTTCCTCAATCCAAGAAAAAAGTAATTCTGAGAGCATCGCCAAGTGGTTGTTGACATTTTTTAATACTTGAGCAGCTTCATCTAGGTCAATGTCTTCGCCAATGTAATCGCTTAACTTAATACCGCTTGGGAAAGTTATGTTGTAACTCAAGTCCGGCTGTAGCCCTTTTATTTTAATATTTGCATGATGCTTTAAGTTGTGTGACCATTTAATTAACTGGTCTACATCTTTGTTGCCATATAAATTTTTTAGAAACTTTTCTAAAAAATCTCTACTCTTTAGGTTGTCGATCTTTTTCGCTTTGGTCTTTACATTCAATTTTGAACAACGCCTTAACTCAGCAGAATAGTTTTCTTTATCAATCATTTTATTCTCATCGCAGAAATTGAAGCTAAACCATATTATTTGAAGCAAATAATCGATCACGATGTTATATGAAAGGATGGCATTTTTAAGAAATTCGGATCTGTAATATAGTTGCCCAATATACCCCCCTCTCCATTCAATAGGGCTTTTAAAAAGTTTTGTATATGATTGGATTAAAGCAGCCTTGGCGCTGCCTCCTGCGTGATATAATTGATTACATTTTGTAATTGCTATTGAAAACGATACCTGATTTTCTCCTTCTGCCGAAACGACACTAATCTGTCCCTTTTTGATAACAGGGAATTGTAATAGTGATTCTGCAAAACTATTCTGGTCTTCAATGAATTCGGAAAGTGTAAATCGCTTTCCTTTATATTCAAGAATTAGATAATCTGTCATAATACTTAGTTTGGTTGTTTTAAAAGAATGGCAGAGGCAGGCTTCTGGTTACATTATCTGCGTAAGAATAAATATCGGTACAGTTTTCTACCGCTTAATTAAGCTAAAAAACCTCTCAAGCGTTAAGTCTCTTGCCGTACACATTTTGTGTAGGGTATAAAGGCTGATTTTATATGATGTTTTTTTAAAGTCTGCTATTTGCCGTATTGTTTTTTCATCTACATCATGTTCATCTGCAAAAGAACGCATAGAGCCTTCCCATTGGGCTATCCATTCCTTATTAATGTAGTTGCATATATCGGCGCTAAGATCAAGCATTAAGCAAATAAAAATCTTATAAAAAAATATTTTGCGGATTTTGCCCCGCATTTGAAAAAACAATGTATATTTGTTGTGAATAAAATATTTTTGCGACTACTTCATAAACTTATTTGAAGCATTCGCTTTAAATCTCGACTTGAAACCTGAGAAATTTCTAAGTACACGAGATGATAAGCAGAATGGCTCACGACCTAGGCGTGGGCTCTCTTATCCGTGTACAGGCTTCTCAGGGCCTCAAGTCGGTAAGTTGAGCACCATGCCTTTTTTGTGCGGGTGCCCGGCCTAAAACTTATCGTTATGAACAATGCCGTTGCTATACCCGCACCCAACACCAACACCCCTTTTAACGAAGCACAGTGGCTGCAAGTACTGTTTCTGCTGGCAGATACCCAAAGCTGGCTGCAACAATTGCAGGAGGGGCTTATATGGCAGCTGCCGGTAAAGAATCGTAAAAAACTATTGCGCAAAGGCTGGTACCTAACCGCATCCGCCCTGGCGCATATTTTAGAACGCCACTATTATAAAGTACCCCGCCACCCGCTCGCCAGCAAGTTTACCCTACCCATACCCGATATTGCCGCCGCTATACGGGATGCTTACCAGCAGCCACCCGCGCCCATGCCGGATAGCGACCTGCAGCAACGCGTGTGGGATACGGGCGCACCGCTGGGCTATGATACCACCGGCAGGGTGGTAAGCGTGCTTACCGTCATCAGCACCGCCGCCGGGGAAATTGTAACGGCTTTTCCGGGTACGGTAGATCCGCGGGGGCAGAGGGGTAATCCCGTTTCGCCGCCCTGAAGATCCGCCACGTAAAAAAGAAATGCTGCGTTACCTGCAGATGACAGCCGCTGTGATCCCGTTCCGGAGCAAAGGAAGAAAAGCCCACCCGATGAAAAAGAATCAAAAAGGTGCACGTATTTTCTCTTAGAAGGTCGTCCGCCGGGCAGTGAAAAGGGAAAGCAAGCAAAATGGCGGCGGCGGATAGCGAGGCAAGTGTATGGCCCGTCGCCAAAGCCTGAAGCGCCGGTTTCCCTGGTCCCGCCCCCCGGCGAAGAACAAATGGCGGGATTCACCTCCTGGCGGACAAGATTTTTGCTCCACTTTTCATCGACTGGAAAAGTGGAAAAGAAAAACAGCAACAGATCTTAATATATTCCGATTTGCCGAAAGTGTTTGTCAGTGCTGCATTTATTTGGTGTTCGCAAACGGAAAGTTCGGCATAAAGAAAGAATCATCCACCTAAAAAAAATAATATGCAAGCCTTAAAAACAACCGATCCCTTTCACACCGGGGGCTGGAGCCTGGAGCGCACCACCGATCCGTACCGCGTATTTGCCCTCTGCTTTTACCATGCCGGGGATATACATGAGTTTCGCCAATGGCTGTTACACATCTTCCTTTTTATAGAGCGGTTTGAGGGGCAAACAAAAGTGCCGCCCTTTACCCTCTGTTGCGCGTTTATGGCCATTGATTCTGTCATTGATGCCGCCCATTATATTTATGAAAATGAGCTGGAGCCGGACCGGCAGCCGGATTTAAGCACCGTTGCAGCCGAGCCCTTACCCGGTCAGCAACAGTTTGCTTCCTATTTTATAGAGGAGGAGCCGGCCGATATCCGCAAGGTGATTGAGCAGTTTTTTACCTATCGAACCTGGGATGAGTGGAAGTCCGACCTGAGCCTGGTCCTGTATAACGGTGTAACGGAGCATGCTGTTGGCGTGGAGCTGGATGAGTTTTCCGTATGGTATTATTTAATGAAGCTGCTGGAAGCGGCGTATATTCAATCCCGGGGAGTGGTTATTTATGAGCTTTGCGGTTTTACAGAGCCTTGACGGGGCGGTCAGCGCCAGTCTGCAATTTTTTATGGTCCCGGCTTTAGTGCTTATGGCAGCTTCGTTGTGTCACTCACTTGAGCTGCGGTGCATATAGCATCAGTTTAGCCCGCATGTCCCCCAGGTCTCCCTGTCCCCCAAGCCGTGTGAAAGAACCCGCCCGATGAAAAAGAAACAATAAGGTGAATGTATTCTTTCTTAGAAGATAGTCCGCCGGGCAGTGAAAAGGAAAATCAAGCGGAATGGCGGCGGCGGATAGCCCGGCATGTGTGTGGCCCGTCGCCAAAGCCTGAAGCGCCGATTTTCCTGGTCCCGCCACCTGGCGAAGAACAGGCGGGCGGGAGCGGACAAGTCCCGATAGCAATCGGGATTTGCTCCACTTTTCATTCCCGATTGATCGGGAGAAAAGTGGAAAAAATAAAAGCCAAATATTAATCGACGCCTATTAAAAATCAGGGCTGTTCGTGTTCCTTCGTAACAGTATTTACAGGTGCGTGAGGACACGCACCTTGGTATTCGGTGTCTCCCAAGCCGCGTTTCTAAAAAACAAACCAGCGGAAATAAATCCCGCTGGTTGCACAGATACACTCAAAAAACAAATCTGCTCTTTATGCGCCAAACCTGTTAGGTCTGTATACCGCGGCGGGCAGACCTAACAGGTTGCCACCTCCACCGCAGGTGTTTGCTTTACCCACCGCTGACCGGCCAGCAATAGCACCAGCGCCAGCAACCCGCTGGCGGCAATAATGATGGCCAGGGGGGCTGGTGTTTTATTATCAAACACACCCGTAAGCGCTGCGGCCAGGGCACCCAGTCCCATTTGCAGTGCACCTAATAAAGCCGAAGCACTGCCCGCCTCCTTGCTAAAAGGCAGGATGCTCAACGCCGCGGTATTGGGAGAACTGATACCCAACGTACAGAAAAGGAGAAAGATAACGGCGATGGTACCATACAATCCTAAAATACCGCTAGTAATACCCGCCAGCAGCACAAACCCAATGATCGTTTGCAACAGGATGGATGCGGTAACCAGCTGCTCACTGGAATATTTTTTTAATAAGACCGCATTTAACTGGCTGCTGCCGATAAGCCCCGCCGCTATAATGGCGAAGATGGCACCATACGCGGTTTTGGATACGCCAAAATATTCCATAAACAAATAGGGCGAACCGGAGAGGTAGGCAAAGAGCCCCGCAAAGGAAATGCCACCCGCGAAGGCATAGGTAAAGAACTGCGGATTTTTTAATACCCCGCCAAAGGCATTGAGGATGGGCCGCGGTTTTAAGGACACCGATGCATCCGGCGCGCGGCTTTCCCGGAACCGGAAAATAACAGCGGCCAGGGTAGCGGCGGCGATCAGCGCCAGGATGATAAATACATCCTGCCATTGATAATAGGCCACCACGTAGCTGCCAAAGGTGGGCGCCAGGATGGGGGATACTCCTAATAAAAGAATGAGCAGGGATAATACCTTGGCATTATCTTCCAGCGGAAACAGGTCGCGGGTAATGGCCCGTGGTGCTACCATGGATACGCAGCAACCCAGGGCCTGGATGAACCGCAACACGATCAACGCTTCCGGTGTGCGTACCAGCACACAACCAATGGATGCGGCTATGTAAATGACCAACCCGATGATGAGCGGGCGCTTTCTGCCATAACGGTCCAGCAACGGCCCACTGATCAGCTGCCCGATGCAAAGCCCGATAAAGAAGCTGGACAGGGAATAGGCAATGGTGTTGATGGAGGTATGCAGGTCTTTTGCCATGGCCGGAAAGCCGGGCAGGTACATATCTATGGAAAACGGACCAATGGCGGTGAGTAAGCCAAGGATGGCGATGAGCACGATCCTTGTTCGCTTATTATTAATATCAGTTGTTTGCATAAAAACAATTGTTTTATTGGAACGCAAAACATTTTCCTTTTTTACCGCAAAGGCGCAATGATTACGCAAAGGGTGCAAGGCGGCAGGGAAGATGTGCTGCACTATTTCCATCCGCCGCCGAGAGAGCGGTACAAATCTACCGCGGCGCTCAGCTGCAAACGGTGTATGTTGGCGAGGTTGAGCTCCGACTGCAATACATTGGATTGTGCGGAGAGCACCTCTATATAATTGGCCATACCGCTTTTAAACAGCAGCCGCGCATTTTTTATGGCCAGCTGTAAGGTATCTGCCTGGTTGCTGGCAATGGTCTTTTGCTCCTTTAATTTTTCCGTGGCCACCAGGGCATCCGATACTTCGCCAATGGCCGTAAGTACAGACTGGCGGAACTCCAGCACCGATTGCTCCCGCTGGATCTTTGCCGTTTCCAGCTCTGTCTTTAACCGGCGCTGCTGAAACACAGGTTGGGTTACATTCCCCAGCAGGGTACCAAACAGGGATGCGGGTATATTAAACCAGTTATTGGCCAGGTAGGAGTTTAACCCGCCCTGCGCGGTAATGGACAGGCTGGGATACATATTGGCCTGGGCAATACCGGCTTTTGCATTGGCGGTGATGAGCTCCATTTCCCTGGCGCGCACGTCGGGCCTCCGGCTAACGATAGCGGAAGGGATACCGGGCGTTAACCATTGCGGCACATCGGAGCTGAAAAGTCCTTTGCCCCGCTCTACGGCCGCGGGCAGACTGCCGGTTAAAATGCTGAGTGCATTTTCCTGTATGGCGATGTTCTGCTCCAGCTGGGGAATGAGCAGGGCGGTGGATTGCTTTTGTGCCTCTACCTGTTGTACGGCAAGGGTGGTTACCTCACCGGCGTTGCGCTGCAGCTGGGTAAAGCGGAGCGTACTATCCGTTAATGCCAGGTTCTTTTTGGCGATGTTCAGCTGCTCATCCAGCATCAGCAGGTTATAATACCCTTGTGCAATATTGGATACGATCTGCGTTTGCACGGCTTTTGAAGCCTCGTAGGTTTGCAGGTACCCAGCCATGGTGGCTTCTTGCTGGCGGCGGATCTTGCCCCAGATATCGGCCTCCCAGGTAAGGTTAAAGGCGGCATTGAAATCTTCCACATGCTGCTTTTTGATAAAGCTGCCGATGCTTAACCCGTTTAAACTGTTGTTAGACGGGTTGGTGGTTTGCCCGGTTACGCTAAAGCTAAGCTGGGGCAGCTGCAACAATTTGGCCTGCTTTAAGGTTTGCTCAGATGCGGCTACGCGTTTGAGCGCGATCTGCAGGTCGTAATTATAGCTAACACCCTTGCTGATGAGGCTTTGCAAAGCAGGATCTGTAAAGAACTGCTTCCACTCCACATCGGCAATGCTGCTGGTATCGGCCGTGGCCACTGCGCGAAATTCCTGTGGCAGCGGCACTTCCGGGCGTTTATATGCTTGTCCTACTTTACAGGATGCCGCCGTAACCAATAATGCGATCACCGGCAGCAGGTATTGTAGGGTATGTCTTCTTTTCATATTTAAATAATTCATAGTTGATTTTGATCCTTTTGAAGAACTTTTTATGATGCTATTTACTTTCTGTCGTCATGCTGAGCGAATCCCGCATGGCGGGAGTAGCCGAAGCATCTCTGAGTTATCATACCGTCCGATATTTGTGAGACCCTTCGGCTCCACTTCGTTGCGCTCACGGTGACGAAACAAAATTTGGGTCAAGCTGAACTTGTTTCAGCTTCTATGCGCGGCTCACATGGACCCTGAAACAAGTTCAGGGTGACCATAAGTGTGTTTGCAACGACTATCCCAATTCCCAATCCTCATCATCATCTGCTCTTTTTGCTACGATCTTTTCCTGCAAATACTGGAAGATGATGTATAGCACGGGAATGATGAACACACCCAGCAACACACCGGTAAGCATACCCCCTACGGTACTGTAGCCGATGGAGTGGTTACCGATGGCGGAGGCGCCTTTTGCAAATACCAGGGGCAACATACCCACGATAAAGGCAAAGGAGGTCATCAATATCGGGCGCAGGCGCAGCCTGGAGGCTTCCAGCGCCGAGGCTACCAGGCTCATGCCTTTTCTTCGCCGCTGTACCGCGTACTCCACAATCAGGATGGCGTTCTTGGCCAACAGCCCGATGAGCATGATCAACCCGATCTGTACATAAATATTATTTTCCAGTCCGGCAAAGCCGATGAACATAAATACACCCAGTATACCCGCGGGTACGGTAAGGATCACCGCCAGGGGCAGCACATAACTTTCGTACTGGGCCGCCAGGAGGAAGTATACAAAGATGATGCTGAGCAGGAAGATATATACCTGCTGACTGCCGGCGCTCCGTTCCTCACGGGTAATACCCGTCCACTCATACGAGTAACCTCTTGGCAGGGCTGTCTTTGCCGTTTCCTCAATGGCACGGATGGCATCCCCCGTACTAAAGCCCGGCTTGGGCACCCCGTTAATCGTAACCGCATTAAAGAGGTTGTTACGGGTTACGGTTTCCGGACCAAATACCCGCTTCAAGGTAACCAGTGTTTTCACCGGTACCATTTCGCCCAGGTTGTTCTTTACAAAAATACCATCCAGGGAGGCGGGGTCTTTACGGTAGGGAATATCTGCCTGCGCCATTACGCGGTAGTATTTACCAAAACGGTTAAAGTCGGATACGAAGCTGCTGCCAAAATAGATCTGCATGGTCTGCATCAGCTCGCTTACGGATACACCTAATTGTTTGGCTTTTATAAAATCCGTTTCGATGGTATACTGCGGGTTGCCGGCGGCAAACGTGGTAAATGCATACGCGATCTCCTTCCGCTGCATCAGCGCGCCGATAAAGGCTCCCGCGGTATTGCCCAGCTTTTCCAGCGGACCATTGGTACGGTCCTGCAACATAAACTCAAAACCACTTACGTTACCAAAACCCTGAACGGTAGGGAAGTTGAAGAAGAAGGTATTGGCGTCCTTTACCGAAGTAACCTTGCGGGTAAGGGTGGCCGCAATTTCATCCGGGTTCTTCAGCTTGCCGCGTTTGTCCACATCCTTCAGCCGGATAAAGCCGGCGGCATAAGGAGATGCACTGGCGCTGCTGATAAAGTTCAGTCCGTCGATAACCCAAAGGTTATTGGTCGATTCTTCCTGTTTGATGATCTTATCAATTTCCGCGGTGGCTTTATGGGTGCGGTGCAGTGAACTACCCGGAGGTGTGTTTACGGCATACAGCACAAAGCCCTGGTCCTCCGTAGGAATAAAGCCGGAAGGCGTTTTTTTGATGAGCCAGTAACTAACCCCGGCGATGAGCACCAGCCCAGCAATGGCGATCCACTTTCTGCGGATGAGGAATTTTAAACTGCCGATATACCGGTTGGTGAGGGTGCGGAACCCTGCATTGAACGCGGTAAAGAAGCGGGCCATAAATCCTTTCTTTTCGTGCGGATGTCCTTTTTCGCCCGGTGTATGCGGGTTTTTAAGGAACAGGGCACAAAGCGCCGGGCTGAGCGTTAACGCGTTTACTGCGGAGATTAAGATGGCGATGGCCAGTGTAAAGGCAAACTGCCGGTAGAATACACCCGCCGGGCCCTGCATAAAGCCAACGGGTACAAATACTGCGGCCATTACCAATGTAATGGAGATGATGGCGCCGGAGATCTCGTTCATGGACTGCACCGTAGCCTTGCGCACCGGCATGTCTTTATGCTCCATTTTTGCATGCACGGCCTCCACTACCACAATGGCGTCATCCACCACAATACCAATGGCCAGTACCAGCGCAAAGAGCGTTAACAAATTAATGGTAAACCCAAAGAGCTGTAGGAAGAAGAAGGTACCCACGATGGCCACCGGCACGGCAATGGCCGGTATGAGGGTAGAACGGAAGTCCTGCAGGAAGATGAACACTACGATAAACACCAGTATAAAGGCAATGATCAATGTTTCCCGTACCTGGTGGATGGAGGCATCCAGGAACTCCTTGGAGTTGTACATGGTAACGGGTTTGATGCCTTTGGGCATGGTGGTATACAGTTCACCCAGCTGCTTTTCTACTTCTGTAAGGATCTCATTGGCATTGGACCCGGCGGTTTGTAAGATCGCAAAACCGGAAACGGGTTTCCCGTTCAGCCGGTTATTGGCATTGTAGGTAAAGGCGCCAAATTCCACGCGGGCCAGGTCTTTCAGCTTTAACACGGAACCATTAGGGTTGGCCTTGATGATGATATTTTCGTAATCCTCATGCTGGTTCAGCTTGCCTTTATATTTCAATACATATTCAAATACCTCATCGCTATTCTGTCCTAACCGTCCGGGGGCTGCTTCCAGGCTCTGGTCCCGGATGGCGCTTAATACATCCTGTGGGGAGAGATTGTTGGCCGCCAGGCGGTCCGGTTTCAGCCAGATCCGCATGGAGTAATCCTTGGCGCCAAATACCTGGGCCTGGGCCACACCGGGGATCCGCTGTATCTGCGGGATTACGTTGATCTTAAGATAGTTTTCCAGGAACAGTTCATCATACTGGGCACTGTCTTCACTGTAAAGCCCGGTGAACATGATAAAACTGTTCTGCACCTTTTGGGTGGAGATGCCCGACTGCACTACTTCCTGGGGGATCTGATTCACGGCTTTGGAAACGCGGTTCTGCACGTTTACCGAAGCAATATCGGGGTCGGTACCCTGTTTGAAAAATACCGTAAGGGTCATGGTACCGTCGTTGCTGGAGTTGGAGGTCATGTAGGTCATGTTCTCCACACCGTTAATGGCTTCTTCCAGCGGAGTGGCCACGGAACGCGCTACTACCTCGCCGTTGGCACCGGGATAGGTGGCGGTAACCTGTACGCTGGGCGGCGCAATGTCCGGGAACAGGGTAACAGGAAGCGCAAAGAGTGAAAGAATACCCAGCAAAAGCAGGATAATGGAAATAACCGTGGATAACACGGGTCGTTGTATAAATTTCTTTAGCATGATATCGAGTTGTAAGTATGCTGTGCGTAAATAATGGAGTAAAAGATCCCTGTGCGGCAGGGGCTGCTGCTTTATCAGGACGCTTTTACAGCGGTGTGCTGTGCCGCGAAGAATAAGTTTTGTTGAAAGGGTTGATCAAAAAGCCCGTTTGTCATGCCGGCCACCGCGGCGGATCGACATCTGATAATCGTCTCTTAATAGATTCTGAAACAAGTTCAGAATGACAGACCTCTATTAAACAGACTTTTTGATCAACCTAAATATTTCCCGTTAAATCGGATTCGCCTTTAACACGCTGTCGGCTGAAACGATCTGCGGCTGAATCGGCGTTCCGTCTTTTAAATTACCGGTGCCGGAGAGCACGATTTTTTCGCCTTTGGAAAGTCCTTTGTTTACAAAGTAGTAGTAGGAGGTTTTACCGGAAACGGCAATGGGTTTGCTGGTTACCTTGTTGCTGCTGTCTACTGTAAATACAAATACTTTATCCTGGATCTCGAACGTAGCTTCCTGTGGTACCACCAATACTTCGTTAAAGAGCTGAGGCAGGCGGATCTTGCCGGTATTGCCGCTTCTTAATATTTTATTGGGGTTGGGGAAGGACGCGCGGAAGTTAATGGCGCCGATGGTTTTGTCAAACTGCCCCTGAACCAGTTCGATCTTTCCTTGCTGCGGATAAATGGTATTATCGGCCAGCAGCAATTCAACAGAAGGAACGTTCTTCAGTTTCTGCTCAATGGTTTCGCCCGCGTACTTGTTTTTAAAGGCAATGAAGTCGGGCTCACTCATGGAGAAGTAGGCGTACATCGTGTTCACTTCACTCAGCACGGTAAGCGGCTGCGTTTCACCGCGGCCTACCAGGCTACCGGTTTTGAACGGGATGCTGCCGATATAACCGCTTACGGGCGCCTTGATCAGTGTATAACCTACATTGATCTGCGCGTTGCCCACCATGGCCCTGGCCTGCGCCAGTGCGGCGGTGGCGGCGTTGTAGTTGGCCTTTGCGGTTTTCAGCTGTACGTCGGAGATCACGGCGTTATCTACCAGTGGTTTCAGACGGTCCAGGTCTACCTGTGCCTTTTGTACATTGGCCTGTGCAGCCAGTACATTGGCGCGTGCGTTGTTCAGCGCTTCGTTATATAACTGGGCGTTGATCTTAAATAACGGTTGCCCTGCGGTTACGTAAGCGCCTTCGTCTACGTAGATCTTCTCCAGGTAGCCGTCTACCTGGGGCCGTACTTCCACGTTTACCTTTCCTTCCAGCGAAGCCGAAAATTCCTGGTAAACGGTTACGGGTGATACGGGCGTGCCCATTACCGGCAGTGCCGGTGCCTGGTCTTGAGGGCTGGGGTTTGCCGAGCCGCTTGTGCAGCTGTGCAGCGATATGGAAAGCGCAATAAGCGCAGGTACAATAATGCTTGTGTGGATGGTATGGTTGTTTGCTTTCATCTGTAGTGTTGTTTTTTGAGTCAAAGAAATACATATCCTGCCGGGGTGCATACCGGAGAAAGGCGCCCAGGGTATTGCCGGGGCCAGTGATCCTGCTAATAATGCAATTTCTGCGTGTTAGGGAGTGGCAACCATTGCCCGTTGTCATCCCGCAGCGAAATGCACTAAAAAATAATTACTATTTGAATTGTCGTCTTTTTTGGCTTAAAGATTTTCTATAATGTTCACCACCATTTGATCGAGCACCGATACATTCATTGTTTGCGGAACATCAGCGCTTCTTGCGATCATGATTGAAGTAAAACCATGTATTGCCGACCAGAAAGCGTGCGTTTTATAACACGCGGATTCAATATTGGTTTTCTTTTCAACGATTATTTTTTTTATGATTTCATAAATTATATCCTGTAAGGCTCCAAATTCTGTTTTCATCTTTCCTTCTCCGCAACAAGGCATGCCTACGCCAAACATGAGTTTGAAATAGCTCCGGTTCTTGAGCGCAAACTTCCAGTAGGTATCTACCAGTGCTTTCAGCTCTTCCCGTGGCGACGCCTTTTTTGAGATGGCTTTGTGAATATTTGACAGCAGCAGTTTAAAACCGTCCTGCGAAATCTCAAAAAGAATGGCTTCCTTGTTGGCGAAATGATCGTAGATCACGGGTGCGCTGTATTCGATGGCATCTGCGATCTTTCGAATGGACAACGATTCCCAGCCTTCATTCTTTACCAGCTGCAAGGCTGCGTCGATGATCTTCTTCCGGATCATTTCTTTTTCTCTCAATTTGCGCTCTGCTACACTCATAAAAAATAAATTTACCTAACAGTGTTAGCAAAGTTAACGGTGTTTTGAAGCTACTTCCAAATTTTTTTTGAAATGCTTCCAGCTCAAACGTTTGTTAGTGCCAACCCGTTGGTAGTTACTTCCTTAAAGTGTTGTAATTGTAGACAAAGCACCTGCGTATTGCTTAATACTGTTCTTTAAAAAAGGTAACCTGATTTTTTTGCTACGGCTCAAAAGTAATTCAAAAAACTAATAAACCAAATAATTACTTTGTTTAATTTGTGTGAAATAATTGTTACGAAACGCTGCTGTTTTATTTGGAGGACCGAAGCTAAAACAGGGAAGTGACAACAGTATGTCAGGATGCTTTTTAGCTTTTGATAAAGATGGTGCCGGTTTTTTCTACAATAATTTTTTCAAGGCATCAGCGTCGGGTAATATTTTTCTCAGACGGGCCGGCAACTGTTTACTGGTTTTGTAGGTGGCAACGCCCATTGCATTGTGCATGCTTTTAAAGGCATATTCCAGGACTTTATTATTCTTTTCTTTGCAAAGGATGATGCCAATGCTATTATGTTCGTGGGGAAGCTTTACCTGGTCGTCCAGCAGGTTCAGGTAAAAATTAAGCTTGCCTGCGTATTCAGGTTTAAACCTGCCCTTTTTTAATTCAATCGCCACCAGGCACTGCAATACGCGGTTAAAGAACAGCAGGTCAGTAAAAAATTCTTCTTCGTTAACCATCAGCCGGTACTGCGTGCCCATAAAGGCAAATCCTGTTCCCAGGGACAGGATGAACTGTCTTATATTATTGATGATCTTACTCTCAAACACCCGTTCATCATCCTCCGGACTGATATTAATAAAATCGAGCAGGTATTCATCTTTGAAGGTATCCAAAGCACGTGCGGCTATTGTTTTGGGGAGCGCTTTCTGAAAATTATTAGGCAACTTCCCTTTCTTGTGATAGAGGCGGCTTTCGATATGATGTTGTAAAAGGATCACCGTCCAGTGATGGGCCACAGCTTGCCGCATATAATAGATCCGTTCGTTTAACTCTTTGCATTTGTTTATTACCAGCATATGATGGGTGAAGCTAAGTGCGGTAAAAATGGTGTCAATAAACGGAGCATCTAATTGGGCAGTTGGCGACTGCCCAATTGTGTTTTTTAATGAAGAACGCGACTTTTGTTTTGAGGAGACCGGTAATTGGGCAGTTGACGACTGCCCAATTAGACCCCCCTGATAACATTCATAAAACTGCCGCATATTTTTCAGGCTCCTGTAAGAAAAACCGCGCAAACCTGGTAACTCTTTTTGCAAGTCGGCAGCGATTTGCTGCAACACTTTATCTCCCCAGCTGGCAGCGGTCAATTTTTCGTGCAGGCTGCGGCCAATACTGAAGTATAATAAAAGTAACTCGCGATTCACCAGTTTTGCTGCCTGATAGCGGCTTTGTAATATCTGTTTCTTTACTGTTTGTACAAATTGGAGATAAGGTTTTCCTGGTTTCATATTGGTGTTTTTTAGATCAGGTATTTGATGCCGTCCGGAGACGGCCTTTTCATGGGGGATATTAGCAGTATAAATATATAAAAAAAATATATAAATATAGTGTTATGCGGTTTTCTTTCTTTTCGCAACGAGCAGCGGTATAGTGTTTCCCGGCCAAAGGGAGCAGGATTATACGTGACAGTCAGATGCAATGAGCCATAATTTCCGGCATTTGCTGCTTTTTATTCTTGATGTTGCATCTGGCTTTAGCGATAAAAGGTATACGTGACCTCCAGTAACCGGTCTTCAAAATAATCTGCTACTTTGGCGAATGCCGACTTGCGCTGGATGGAGGTTAAAAAGCCCTCGTTATTGTAAGTCATGGTTAATGTGCTAACGATCTGTCCGCCCCATTCATTTTCCATCCGGACCAGGTTCTGGTTTTTGTCGTAACTGTATTGCTCATTCCGTGGATCCGGCCGGTTTGGGTTTTCCCGTATGCCCGTCAGTAAACCATTCTGGTAATTATAATATTCGGAAGGCGTTAATTTGGCGTCGCAGTCCCTGTGAAGAAACAGGAGTACCGGTACTCCATTCTTATAATAAAAAGTTTTACGACTGCTGCAGGTGTCCCGGTCCTGGTATTGTTTTTTAAAATCAAATATTTCGGTCTGTTCTACGGCGTTGGCGCCATTTTCCGTATAGTACCGGTAGTGCCGGGATGAAAAATTATTTTCCTCGATTTGCTTTTCGTAAAAAGCGTCACCAGGGGCATGTCCGTTTATAAGGGACCAATAGCTGCCAGGTACTGTTTGGTAATTCATGATACTGCCTTTTTGCGGCCTGCCGGGCATGTCTGCGTCCAGGGTGAAGTTCCGGATAACGGAAAGCGTTCCTTCCTCATTGTAGGCATATTTACTGGCTCTTACGAGCCCGTTGTGGTAATCGATTTGAGCGGTATAGTCGATATTGCCGGTGGCCGTATAACCATAAACGGTATAAAATACGGTATCTGTTTGTTCGCCCTCCCGCTGCAGGGTAATAAAACCAGTTGTTCTTCCGTTGGTATCAAAAGAATAATGATAATCGCGTCCGGTCTTGTCCTGATCGTACAGTATAAGGGTTTTGACTTTTTTTGATTTTATAAACGCCGGGTTGAATGGAAAAACCGTTTTGGAAAAATAGCCCTCCTCCTCAAAAGGCGTTACCTTGTAAAATGGCGGCGTTTGAGCAATACCGGTATAGGCGATTGTTATAGTAACACCGGTAAAGAGACAGGTTAAGTAAAGGGAGATCATTTTCGGGTGCTTCATGCTACAAAAATAGTTTTCTGCGGGGAGTTGAAGGTTTTATTTTTTATTTGAATGGTATCTTTTGAAGATTATAAAATGGAATGATGAAAGATCGTATCTTGCTAAAGCTATTTATTTTATATGTTTCGTCTTTTTCCTAAGAAAAGCGGGGATTGCCCCATAGATCCGGATACGCGTCTCTGGATGGAAAACGCATTTTTGTGGCTGGCCCGGCAATTTGGAGAGGGGGGAATTGTTTCCCTGCCCTTGCTATATCCAACACCTGAGTGTTTTCCTGTCCGGTACGACGGCTCAAAAGAATCGCTGTTAAAGACAGGATCCATTGTAGCCCGGCAAATGAATATTGATATCCGTACGGTTAATTTTGAAGTTTATGATCAGGACATCCAGGAACTGAGCAGCGGTTTTGGGCATGGAATCTGGACTAATGTGGACAATGATAGCGGTGGCCTACTATCCTCCGGTTTATATTTTGATAAGAACGAAAAAGGCATATATGACATCCTGATTGAGAAAAGGAACCTGAACGATCCGGAAAGCCTGGTGGCTACCATTGCGCATGAATTCTCACATATAAAAATATTGGGCGAAAAAAGACTGGATTTTAATGATGAAGAGCTGACCGATCTTACAACGGTGATCTTTGGGTTCGGCATCTTCAGCGCAAATGCAGCTTTTAAAGAATATAAATCATTTGAGGGATATGGACACCGTAGCCAGGGGTACTTAAAACAACGAGACTGGGGATATGCTTTGGCACTGTATGCTTATTACCGGGAGGAAACCGTTTTTGACTGGATAAAGTATCTCACTCTTAATATCCGATCAGACTTTAAAAGGAGTATGGATTTCATCAATGCTAATAAGGACCGGGTTTTCATGGAGCCCTACATAAAGAAATAGCGCTGGAAGGTTTCGCACAGCGATTTTATTGAGACAATATTTTGCAATAACAATGGAAAGATCATCGATCATAAAAGAGCTGACCCGGATACCAGGGGTCGGAAAATCGATTGCCACCGATTTATATAATATTGGCATCCGCCGCATTGAAGATCTGAAAGGCCGGGATCCTGAGCGGCTTTACAATGAGTCGAACCGGTTTGCCGGCTGCACACAGGACCGATGCCTGCTCTATGTGTTCCGTTGCGCGGTTTATTTTACAGACACTCCTCCGCATATGCGGGAAGCTGATAAACTGAAATGGTGGAACTGGAAGAATGGAAAGTGATGCCTTTTGTTGCTCAATATCGGTATTAAGTGTAATACGGGGTGCATCACATTTTTCGGATTGTTTTTAACGCAAAGGGCGCCAAGAATCCGGAATGTCGGCAATGAATGGATGGTGCTATTGGATGCCTTCGCGGAACCTTGGCGTTCCTTGCGGTTGAAAATGAACTGCAAAGTATCCGGTAATAAAAGATGATTCGTTCGTTGTTTTTTAACGCAAAGTGCGCAAGGAATCCGCAAAGCCCGCAATGAAGGGATTGTGCTATTGGATGCCTTCGCGGAACCTTAGCGTTCCTTGCGGTTGAAAATTGAACTGCAAAAGTATCCGATAAAGAAAAGGTGATTCGTTCGTTGTTTTTTAACGCAAAGTGCGCCAAGAATCCGCAATGTCGGCAATGAATGGATGGTGCTATTGGATACCTTTGCGGCCTTCGCGGAACCCTTGCATTCCTTGCGGTTGAAAATGAACTGCAAAGTATCCGGTAATAAAAGATGATTTGTTCGTTGTTTTTTAACGCAAAGTGCGCCAAGAATCCGCAAAGCCCGCAATGAAGGGATGGTGCTATTGGATGCCTTTGTGGCCTTTGCGAAGCCCTAACGTTCCTCGCGGTTGAAATTGAACTGCAAAGTATCCGATAATGAAAAAGGTGATTCGTCTGCTGTTTTCACTATCCATTCAGAAGTTGATGGGATAACAGTAATTTTACCAAAACAGTGTATCGTTTATATGAAACATCCCTACCTGATCCTGGCCATCATCTTGATGATTACCTTGCTGCTGATCTTTGACCGGCTGGAGTTGAGGACCCGGCGCATGCGGGATAGGGCAGAGCAAGGAGAAGCCTCTGACGGGATGTTGCCTAAAGATAAAGTTCCCAATGATAAACTGATTGTTGCGGAGGGGATGCATGAAGACCTCATAAAACGAATCATCCGGGATTTTTGCGGGTGGCATAACCGGGAAATGCTGCAGGTGATACCAGTGGTGACAAGAATAACGGACCAGCAGTTTGCCATAACCTTTCCGTATGATGTTTCGTTTGACATCTTTTGCTCTTTTATAAATTATCTGAATTACCCCAAAGGATATAACCGGCGCTTTTATGCCATGGGCTGGACCACCACCCGGCTAACGGATCTGTGGATGACTGCAGAAAGCGCCGGCAAACAGGTGCTCTTGTTTGTTCCGGATGCTGACCGGGAATATGATCATGTTTTTATGACAACTGTGGATCAGATGGGGTATCAACTTGGTTTTTCCACTGAAATGGCGCTGCTGCTTGAACATCCAGCCCGGCCGTATTGCACGCCTCCGTTTACCACCGGTGATCTGGCGGGCAGGGATACGGTTGCGGTTTCGTTTAGTGAAACCTGACAGGCGGATCGAAATATGCATGTGTGGTGGTGTAATAAAGTGCCCGGATGCCCGAGGCAATTGAAACTGCCGGTGGAATATCGCCGTTCCGCAGGACCTGGCCTGGTAGATGATGATGTGTTTTTTCAACAAGATAAATATGCTATTTTAGTGCCGGCACCAGATAAAGACAGTAATCCAATCGTATAATGTACACTTATGGTAAAAACACATAATGTTACGCGGCTTCTGTTGGTGGTGGCACTAATCATGATTACGGAAACCACAACCGCTCAAAAAAATATGAAACCTGTTAATGAACTGATCAATACTTCCGATCCCGCCTGGCCCCTGGTTCAGGACTGGATCAAAAATGCAAAAAATAAGGTAGAGGTTTTACCGGCAGATTCCGCCAACGCAAAAGACGCATTGGTAAAACTGCAGGTAACAACGCGTTCCCCCATGGGGGCCGTAGTTTATGAAACCGGCGGCTTGCTGATCGATGATGGCTGGATCCGGATCCTGGGATCGGGGAGTGCAAAACTAAAACGCAGCTTGCCGGGCTGGAACAAGGGCAAAGCATTTAAAGACTACGGTGTACCTCCTTCATTTTTATTGATCGCGGATGATGCTGTTGGCGGATTCTTCCTGCTGAATGGCGGGGCACTGGGTGAAGATGCGGGAAAAATATATTATTTCTCTCCGGATAACCTGGAATATGAACCCTTGGATATCGGCTATACCGATTTTCTGAATTTTTGTTTTAACAGCGACCTGGAGCGGTTCTATGAAGGCCATCGCTGGACGGGCTGGAGAAATGAAGTGGCAAAATTGGAAGGCGACAAGGTGTTTAATTTTTACCCGTTCCTGTGGACAAAAGAAGGAAAGGATATAAACAAAAACTCAAGGAAGATCATACCGGTTGAGGAACAGTACCTGCTGAACATTGATTTCCGGAAACAGCTGGGATCGGATCAATAGCAGGAGTTGGCCTGCCCGTTGTCCGGAACTTTTTCAATCATTAAAAGCAGAAACAGCAGCCGGTTGCTCCGTTCTTCGTTAGATTCGGGCAAGGGTTCTATATGCCAGCCACTTGTTGCAGCTTTTCCAAAAACCGCAATGGCAGCATCTTTCTTTGTCCTGGTTTCCTCGGCTTCCTTTTGATCAAAAAAACTGATGAAATCGGCTAAATAGCACCGGGATTTATCCAGAAGGAAGGTGAGTGTCGTTTGTGTTGGCATATCAGCGTCCGCCTTAAATTGCTGGTAATCGGGCATGATATTGAGCAACTGCAAATCGAGCATGTGCAATTCAAAAAGTTGTGGACTGTAGTTACGGCAGTTTCTGAAATGCTGGCTCGTAACGCGTAACTTCCATACTTTGCAGCAATTGCTGTATTCTTCCTTAATGTACCGGATCTTTGACCTGTGAGCAAAAAAAGGGTTGGGATATTGTAACCGGGTCTGCAGCAGTTGCGGAACATATGTGTGGCAATAGTAGGAAAGCAGCTGCTTTTTATACTCAATATTACGCTTTATCTCTTCATCCTGCTGCTTCAGGAAGGCTATGTGAGTGGCTAAGCGGGCTTCGCGCCTTTCCAGGTAATGATCGAATTGCGCCGTATTAAGGATCTTTTGAAATATATGATCCTCATAGTCGTGATGTTCCCATGTGTTTAGGTAATATTCGGTATGGGTAGGGTATGGCTCATTTTGATGGCGTAGCAGGAATGCTGCCTGATCGTCCGTAAGATCAAGGCAGGCATATTGCTGTTTTATTTGTTTTATGTCTTCCTGATACAGATCGTTATTCATCATTGGTATGGATTAACAGTGAGAAACCGTTTAAAAAACATAAGCCAGTTTCAGCCCCAAATTGTGCTCGTTCACATTGACAGGGCGGTCCTTTTTATCAAACCGCGAACGGCCAACCTTTATCGCCACGTCAAAATGTTTGGCGAATTCATATCCCAGGGAAAAATAATAGGTAAAGCCTCCTGGTACCTTTTCACCGTTATTGCGGTAATGCACATCGGTGGCAAAGGTATAACCCATGGCATCCTGTCCGTATAAGTTTTTAACAAGGGGCAGGGGATATTTGATCACGGCCAGTACCGGAATCGCATTATAGGTGATGGTACCTGCTGGTATCAGGGGCCGGGTGCTGGCAAATCTTAAAAAGCCTGTATTTAACCCCAGGCCCAACCGTTCCTTTACCCATACTTCGCCCTGTACAGAAACGCCGGCACCCCAAAAACCGGGGTCATGATTAAAGGAGTGGAGGAACTCAGGACCGACATTGACCTTTATCTTTTGGGCATCAGCGTCATAGGTGATTGCGAAGAGTGCCGCCAGTAAATATAATTTTTGCATTAGCATGATTGGTTATTGATTTTTTAATAATATGCCGCTACTGCTCATAGAGTTCGACCGGCAACCCGTCGGGGTCAAAAAAGAACGTGAATTTCTTGCCCGTGTATTCATCTAACCGAAGGGGTTCAACGGGGATGCCGTTTGTCTGTAGCTGATGAAGAGCCGCTTCTATGTCCGTTACCTCAAAGGCAATGTGCCGGAGCCCCCTGGCTTCAGGTCTTGTAGGGCGTACCGGTGGTGCTGGAAAAGAGAACAGCTCAATAAGGTATTGACCGTTAAGGGCAAGATCCGCCTTGTAAGAATCCCGTTCCTCCCGGTATACTTCCTGTAGTATCGCAAATCCCAGGATCTCTGTGTAAAATTTTTTTGAACGCTCATAATCGCTGCAAATGATAGCAATATGATGCATTTTTTTCAGATTCAGCATATTTTTTTTCTATATTCCGGTGTTCGTTCTATTGTACTATTCACCTATTAAAAATATTCACAGTACCGGTCTGATTTACTTTGCTATGCTGACCCTTATTCCCTCACTATGTGCAGTAAACTCCGGCGCGTACATACATTGGATACTGGTGATGCCATTGCTGAAATTGCCGGCTACCGTGGCAAACAGGCTGTATTCAAAAACGTAGGTCCCTTTGGGCAGGTAACCAAAGAAGAAGTTGGTGCTGGCATCTTTTGTAGTTTCATAATAACCCAGTCCGCCCTGCCATTTATAGGAGCTGAGCACATTAGTGGGTTCAAAACTACTGGCCCGCATATCCTTCATGTGCACATACTCCATATCCCGGTCTGCCCGCAGTTCAATACGAACCTTGATCTTGTCACCTACTTTTACCACAACGCCCTCGGCTATGGGTGTTAATACCGGCCCCCGGTCGCTGTTGGTCTCAATAAATAGTTTTTTATTGAGCTTCAGGGGCGTTTCAGCAAACGTGATCTTATCAAGGTCCTCAAAATACTGCCAGTAAAGGCTCCCCCAGGTGGGTAAGGTGCTTCCCTGGGTGGGTGAGCCCGCTGGTGCTGTTACCGATACATTAACATTCCCCATTGCCGGACGCACTTTTTCCCCGGGGATGATCTTTTTGAAATACCCGGTACCGGCTTCTGTTTTCTCCAGTGCAGATGCTACTTTAAGTCCCCCAAGGTCAATGGTTACTTCCGGGCTGATGGTTAGCCATTGGGTTCCCTGTAACAATAAAGCATAGCAGGCTTCTGCTGTAGCTTTCGTGCTTTCCCAATGGTTGGTCTGTTTATTTTTGAGCAACCAGGTCCTTAGATCGTCAGCCGTTTTTTTATCTTTTGAAATTTCTTCAAAAGCTTCAATGATCAATGCCTGCCGTTCGATAGGTGCGTCATACCACCACCAACTGCGGCCGGCATCTTTATAATACATACCCATTTCTTCATTGTTGACGGCTGTTTCCTGCAATGATCTTAAAATGGCTTTGGAGGTAGCCGCATCTCCTTTGCGGTACAGGGCCAGGGCTGTCATACCCTGCATATATTTGTTGGCTTTACTCCATGTTTGGGCGCTCCGTTCGGTAAAATAAGCAACGGCCTTCCTGTTATTGGGCGCAATGTTGATCTGGTCAAAGAAGCTGCGCATGTACAGGTACTGGATCACGTAATAGGAAGGAATATATTCATTCAGTTTTACATCCTGCCGGATAAGCGCGTCGTATTCCTCTTTTATTTTCCCGTCGAGGTAGGGTATGGCCCTGCTTACAATATTGTCCAGTTTTTGCGACTGCGATTTTTCGGTCGCATTTATTTTTTTGAGATGCCCGATGCCGGTAAGGATGTATTGGGTTATGTACCGATCGTCACGGCCGCCTTTAAACCAGACAAAGCCTCCGTTGGAACTTTGCAGCTGGCTGAGTTTATTGTATGCCTTGTTCAGCTCACTGCTCATGCGCACCAGGTCAAACAAGAGCGCAAGGTTCTTTTTCTGTTGTGTTTCGCTTTGCGCCTGCAATACCCAGGGTGTTTCTTCCAGCAGCACGGCCTTTAATTCCTGGTTCTTCTGCAGGTTGCTCAGCAATGCTGCAGTGTCGCGGGCTTTCCAGGTGTCAAAGATCGCCTTGATTTTCGGCGAGCTATTGGCAATGAGGGTTGCCAGCGAATTTGCATAGTAGCGGTTCCAGGTCTGTTCGGCACATTCATAAGGGTACTCCATCATGTAAGGCAATGCCTGTACGGCATACCATGCCGGGTTGGAGGTGTACTCTACAGTGAGCGCCTGTGTGGTAAGTGTTTCGCTGCTGCCGCTCCGGAGCAGTTTGTCGAAACTGAATTTTTTAGATCCGAAGCCACGAACCTGTAGCGGCAGGGTTTCGGTAACCAGCATACGGTTGGTAAGTACGGGAAGCATGTTTTCTTCGCCATCGCTTAAAGCAGCAGCTCCTTTATCTCCGGTCACTTTTGCAACAATCCGCCAGGTAACCGGCTTGCTGAACTGATAAGGGACTTCAACAGGAAAACTAACAGCCTCACTTTGCCCTGCTGCTACGGTAAAATATTGCTGTGGGATAACATTTTTAAACCAGCCGTCTACCGGTTCATTGGTTGCCGCGTCAAATAGCTGAAGGGTGGCAATGCCGGTTACTTCTTTTGAGGAGAGGTTGACTACTTTGCTGCTCAGCTCCATTTTGTCTCCTTCCCGCAGGAACCGGGGTATATTGGGCTGAACCATCAATTCTTTTTGGGTAATGATCTCTTTGGATGAATAACCCATGGCCAGGTCCTTGGTATGTGCCAGGGCCTGGAACTTCCAGCGGGTGAGCGCCTCGGGCATGGTAAAACTAAAGCGGATATTGCCTTTGGCATCGGTCTTGAGATCGGGAAAAAAGAAGGCGGTCTCGTTAAAATTCTTCCGGATCTGTGTTTCGGGTGCTGGTTCTGGCTGATCCTGCTCAACCTCCGCTGCCTGCTTTTTTTCTTCCACGATCCCTTTGCCAGCAGCTGCCACCGGAGCAGGCAGTGCCTGCATGCGGCTTACAGATCCGGTAATAGCACTTTTTTTCTGTTTGCCATAACCGACCACCACTACTTCATCCAGGGCTGCCTGGTTCATGGCTACTCCTCCAATCGGGCCGCCCCATCCATTCGCATTCATTCCTTCAAAGAACGGTTTAAATAACTGGTCGTACTGCTTGTCAAAACTCTGGTGATCGAAAAGGAGGGTTTGTTTAACAAGGGCATATACGGTACTGAAGTTGGATCCTGTATTCCAGTTGCTGTGATGGTATGTTGTGTTCCAAATAGCCGGGAGCTGCCATTGATGGGGGGAGAACTGGTCAAGAGACGCATCGTACATGCTGGCCAGCAACTCTGCAGCAACTTTGTCTCCTTTATGACCACTCAGTTGTACACTCCATTTTTCCGCTGCACCTGGCAGGGTTTTGTCGCGGAAGGTTTCATAAGTAATGTTGAGCGCCTTATTGCTCCAGGGAACCATGATGGTATGGTCGCTGTTAAAAATACGGTTGTTTTTGACAAACATATAGCTGACGCCATAGCCACCCCGGTCCGCCTCCGTTGCGCTGAAATCAAATTTTTTAATCTCACCCCGGAGTGTAGTATAGGTATAGGCTGTTTTCCTCTTGTATAGTCCCTGTACCAGGAAGACATCCGGTGCTGAGCTGCCGATCCGGATCGTAGCTTTTTGACCTGGTTCGATGGCATCCGGTGCAATTGTCCAGAGGTATTGCGGGTAGGCCGGGCGTTGCTGGTTTGGTTCGTATACCTCTGCGTACCGGATATCTTTTATTTCCTTACCGTCTTTATCCTTTGTGGTGATGGTTATTGCATAGTAGCCCGGAGGAGTGTTTGCAGCAGCAAGAATGAATTTTCCGGTTGAGTCGGTTGGCCCTGATTGGGATTGTTCTTCTTTATCCTGCGGCCAGTTTGCAGGGTCTTGCTCGTTACTGTAGATATCATTCGGAAAATAAGTTATATAGTCTTTCCGGTTCATTACGAATTGATCAGGCTGTTCCCATAAACGGCTTCTCAATAACCGGGGCTCGGGTGTAAGACGGGTTATGGTCACCCGGATATCGGTTTTTTCAAATCCGCCTTCCATATTTTCCGTGCGGATCCATAAGGTCCTTAGCTGCTGCGCTGTTAACCGTCCCGGGATGGTGGTCTTTAACAGTAATGATTTGTAACCTACGGAGATCCTTTTTTCACCGCTTCTCACTTCACCGTTTATATCGGTTACATCTGCATAAACCCTGTAATCGAATACGGGCTCCATCTTCGGGTCAATGGTAAGATCCGGGAGGGCATTGAAATTTACAGTGAACTTTCCGTCAGCGCCGGTTGTGGTTTCGCCCTGTGCAATCTCCGTTTGCTGTGGATTGACGGGCCACCAGTAGCGGGCTAAGATCCAGGGGTAGGGGAATCTTGCCTGGCGTACCACACGGTAGCTGACTTTTGCACCATCTACGGCATTCCCTGCATAAGCTTTTGCGATACCGGTAACCCGGATGGTGTCATTTAATTGATACGTACCCTTCATCTTGTCAAAATCCGTATGGAAGGTAGGACGTTTGTATTCTTCCATTTTAAAAGATGTGGAGCCGAGGGTGGTGTAAATACTGAGATTACCGTTCAAACCTCCCTCCGACAGCCTGAATGTTCCGCTAAAGGAGCCAAATTCATTGGTTGTAACCTCCAGGTCTGAAATTTTCTGATGATTGGCATCATAAAGAGTGGCCGTTGTTTTGAAGGAGGGAAGGATCGCCGATCGTTTTGCCACCGGGTCATAACTTACCGCAATGCCCTTGAAATATACCGTTTGCCCCGGGCGATAGATACTCCGGTCCGTAAAAAGGAAAACGGTATTTCGTTTTTTCCGGTCTATGGTTTCATAATCATTATAATAATAATAGCCATTATAGGCTTCATCCATAAAAAAGCGTTCGCCTTCGTAGGTAATATCCAGCAGGTAACTGCCGCCTCTTCTGATCTTTGCCTGGGTTTCTGGATCCGGGGCGTTAAAAGAAAAATGCCCGTTTTTATCGGAGATTACCTCATCAATTTCAATGTTTTTGTATGAGCTTGATTTATAGTCGTATTCTTTTTGCCACACGGTAATATGGGCCTGCGATAGGGGCTGACCGCTGCTGCGATTCAGAACGAAATAGTCATTCTTATTATTCACATAGCTGATGTTGGAGATATACACCAGTTGAAATGCAAGAATGTTTTTTTCTTCTGAGAAATCCTTGCTGAGCGATGTGACGATATAATATTCCCCGGCAGGGAGGCCATCGGCCTTGATCTCTGCGCTGTGGTGTTTATGATCATCAGCTGCCGGCAGGGCCTGTTGCCATTCGTTTACCGGTTTTGCGGATCTCAGCATGTTCCAGTATCGTTCTTTCCCGTCGCGATCTGTTATCGAAGCCTTTAGTGCCTCTGTAGCTTTTATGGCGCGCAGGTAAATATGGGGTATGTTCCTGTAAGATACCAGTATCCGGAATGGTGCATCCGGCAGCGTAACCCTTTCCATCTGGAAGCTGAATTCGGGTTGTTTAACCTGTTGTAACAGGTTGTTTGCATTTACGCGGCCTTCGCTGTTTTCCGGGTTGCTTACGATTTGCTCCAGGATATTGCGCGCGCGCATCATATCCCGGTTCTCCGGATTTTTATTGTTGTTGGGCAACTGCGCCTGGCTGTAATGCCATTGCGCCATCAGGAACCGGGCCTGCTGTGCCGCCGGGAGGGTAGTATATTTTTCCGCTATTTTTTGCAGGGCCTGGTAGTACAGCGTTTCTTTATCGGGGTGAACCGCATTCTGATAAACAAACAGGATGCGGCTGATGTCTGCATCTATGAGGGCATCTGGTTTTGTATCGCGGAGGTGGAACAGGAGCAGCTTTTGATAGAGCTGCAAGGCGTTAAGGGCTAAAGACGATGAGTCCCGGGTGTTAAACCGGGCGGTAACAAAGTCTGCCGCCGGTGCAAATGCCTCCTCCTGGCTGATCTTAAATGCATAAGCCGGCCGGGTCACCGACCGTTCTGAGCTTTTAAAATAATCCAGTGCCCGGAAGGTGAGCAGGTCGTACAGCGTGGGACGTAAATACCGGGCATTCCCTTTTTCGATAAGAGCGTCGTAATCTGCCAGTCGTACCTGGCGCAGCAGTATTTCATCCTTTAATGATTGCAGGTAAAGACCGCTGATCTTTTGTGTAAAGTCGTCGATGGTCCAGGTGGCCGGATCAGATTTCTGGAAACCAGAGGTATTCGTACGGCTATAGAGCTTGTAGCGGCTGCGGTTGAAGTAGGACTGGTATACCCCGGCCAGGTAGCTGTTGAGCAGCGCCGTTACGGGGCCTTTGCTTTCCGTTATCTCCTTTTCCAGTTCTGTGATACTGGCCAGTTCATTATTTTCACGGTTCTCGTTCTGGAGCTGGTTCATATAAACAAGTGTTTTTACCAGTTGCGCATCCTGGCGGTCCGCTTTTGCCCGCTTGTAGATCTCTTTTACCGCATTGAGTGCAGATGCAGGCAGCCCTTTGCTGATATGATTTTCAACGGTCTTCCAGTCTGCTTCGTAGTTTTTGATGGTTTGTGCGTTTGATTTCATACAGGTAAACAGGATGCTCAGTAATAAAAATATGCCGCCGCTCTGAATTTTCATATAAAAACGTTTATTGATAGATGCGCATTGTTGTAAAATTACATAAACCATGCACATTTCACCGTTGCCAACGGATAACCGGTGCAGAACGCAACAGGGAATCTGGTTTCTTCTGGTTGATGGGGATAAGATTTAGCAGATATCTGTAACAAATAGCGTACGCTTTTTTACATTTGCACACTTATGAGGAGGACGTTAGAAGACACATACAGGCATAAGGGATTAAGGAAAAAGCTGATCGATGTAATTAAGGAGAAGGGGATCACAGATGAAACGGTGCTGGAAGCTATGAACGCCATTCCCCGTCATTTCTTTTTGGATTCAGCCTTTGATGATGTGGCCTATGAAGACCGTGCTTTTCCCATAGGGGAGGGGCAAACGATCTCACAGCCGTATACGGTTGCGTACCAGTCGCAGCTGCTGGAAACTGTGCCCGGGCAGAAAGTGCTGGAAATTGGTACCGGCAGTGCCTACCAGGCTGTAGTACTGGCCAAAATGGGGTTAAAAGTGTTTACTATAGAGCGTCAGAAAAAATTGTTCGAGGAAAACAAGAAGTTCACCTATCTGAAACAGTTCCCGTTCATAAAATTTTTTTATGGAGATGGCTACCAGGGATTGCCTACTTACGGGCCCTTTGACCGGGTGATCATCACGGCGGCGGCTCCGGAGATTCCTCAAAAGCTGATAGAACAGCTGAAGCCGGGAGGTATGATGGTGATCCCGGTAGGGGCCGGCAATGTACAGCAGATGCGACGGCTTCATAAACAGGCTGACGGAACCGTAAACGAGGAATTATTTGATAACTTTTCATTTGTGCCGATGCTTGCCGGCAAAAATTAAATGATCTACTGTGACTGAACAACAGCGCGGAGGGTTGATACGTATTTTTTTTACCGGGATGCTGGTCAGTTTCCTGGGATCGTTGCCGTTGGGAACGTTAAATATTGCAGCCATGCAGATAGCGATCAGTCAAACGGTAAAAAATGCCCTGCTCTTTTCGTTGGGATCGCTAACTGCGGAGATGGTTTATGTACGTCTTTCGCTGGTGGCGATGGATTGGGTGCGTAAGCAGGAAAAGATCTTCCGGTTGCTGGAATGGCTGACGCTGCTCATCATCGTAGCGCTTGCTGTTTCCAGCCTGTATGCAGCCATGCATCCTTCACAGGGAAAAAACATCATACTCAACAATAACCTGCCTTCTTATTTGCTGGGGCTTACCATGAGCGCTGTAAACCCGGTGCAGATCCCGTTCTGGTTTGGGTGGAGCACAGTATTATTTACTAAGAATGTGCTGAAACCTAAAGCGTCTTATTATAATTTTTATATTGTGGGAATTGGTCTGGGTACCTTGCTGGGAAACTGTATATTTATTTTTGGTGGCCGGCTGATCGCTAATAAGATCCAGAACAATCAGTCAGTGATGAACTATATTATCGGGGGGGTATTTGTGGTTACCGCCCTGATCCAGGCCTGGCGGATGTTTGTAAAAAAGAAAGATATCAGCGCCAGGCTGCATGAAACGGAGCAGAAAGACTGACGGGGCGTTCAGGCTTACTGAAACAGTGCCTCCATCGTAAGGTTATTTTCAACAAGATTGGTATAGTAATCATTTTGCTTTACACCATTGGTTGTAATCATGGTAATGAACACCATTTTGCGTGTTCGGGTGCGTTCCCTGAATACGTTTAACTTATTTGCCAGTTCTGCGGCATAGCGTTTATCAATCGAAAATTCAGCCCGGGAAAATTTGATCTCACAGATGTTAATACGGCGGTCTGCCCGGTCAATCAGCAGGTCGATCTGGGCCCCGGGATCTGTGTGGGTCCCTGTTTGTATCCAGGAGGCAGCGGAGCCGCAAATGACCACCAGCAGATCGTCCCGGCGGGAAGCGTACATGTTCCCGAAATAACCAAAGGAGGAAAGAAACCCCGATTTGTGGCTGTCCAGCCAGGGAAGCTCATCAAAGAAAATGATTTTTTTCTTTTTCTCTTTTAGTGTATCGATACAATCCCGCAATTGATAAAAGGCTTCCTGCCAGCTTGAGGGAGGCGTTTTGTTTTTTCGCTGTGGAAAGCTGAAGCCAGCTGTTTTGCAAAAATGAGCAGTTGCTGCGCTGTGTTTCCTTCAAGCTGACCACTGCAGCTAAAGATCATATGGGGCTTAAAGAATGTTTTGACCAGAAAGGTTTTACCAACTCTTCGCCTTCCATAGATGGCCAGCAGCTCCGGTTCCCGGGATTCCAGCAGCCGTTGCAGTGTGCGGATTTCTTCTTCCCTGCCATGATTGTTTCGTTCATGCGTGCCTCTAATTATCCGCCATAACTTGTTTTTAAATATGAGTTATGGCGGATAATATTTTAGAGCATCAGAAAATAATACGTTCGGATGAGCAGTTGCGTTGGTGCCCCTGCAGCGATATGAGGCATTTCCGGATCATGGAACGGGGGAGGAGTGGGACAATTACATCGTCTGTGCCCAGGCATCCCGGTCGTCGGGGCTGAACTTCCAGGGAGCAAAGTTGTTCTCCACATTGCTGAACATGTTGTTCCATTCCTGCGGGGCATTGCTTTCTTCCATTACCAGGTAGCGGCGCAGCTGAAGAATAATGTCGAGCGGGTTAATGCTCACGGGGCATTCCTGTACGCAGGCGTTACAGGTGGTACAGGCTCTTAATGCTTCTACAGAAATATAGTCGTGGAGCAGGCTTTTACCGTCTTCTTTCCACTCTTTATGCTGGTTGATGCTTTTCCCGATCTCTTCGGCACGATCACGGGTATCCATCATGATCTTACGGGGAGACAGCAGTTTGCCCGTGCTGTTTGCAGGACAGGCGGCACTGCAACGCCCGCATTCCGTGCAGCTGTAAGCATCCAGCAGGTTTTTCCAGCTCAGGTCGGTAATGTCTTTTGCCCCAAAACGGGCAGGAGGGGCCGCATCGGCCGGTGCCAGCTCGGGCTGCATGGCATACAATACCTCGTTTTGCACGGAAGGCATATTCTCCATTGCTCCCATGGGAGTAAGCCGTGCATAATAGGCATTGGGGAATGCCAGCAGGATATGCAGGTGTTTGGAGTAGGGCAGGTAATTTAAAAAAGCCAGGATGCCAATAATATGCAGCCACCAGCAGGCCCGCTCCAGCAATTCCAGTGCCCCATCAGAAAGTCCGCTGATCAACGGCTGAAGATGTTGTGATACGATAAAATTTCCGGTGAAATGGGTGGCCCCGCGGGATTGCAGCAGGGTATCGCTGGCATTCATCGTAAGGAACAGCGCCATCAGCACGATCTCTGTGATCAGGATATAATTGGCATCACTGCGGGGCCAGCCATTGAGATCTTTGCTTAAAAACCGCCGGATCTTCAGCACATTTCTCCGGATCAGGAAAACGGCACAGAAGGTCAGTACCGCCAGTGCCAGGAGCTCAAACGCATTGATCAGGAACGTATAAAAACCTCCGAGCAGGCCGGCAAACAGCCGGTGGGTACCCAACACCCCGTCCAGGATGATCTCGAGGACCTCAATATTAATGATGATAAACCCGGCATAGACAAAAAAATGCAGCACGCCTACCAGCGGGTTCCGGAACATCTTTTTTTGTCCCAGGGCCAGCAGCAAAACATTCCGCCAGCGCTGATCCGGGTGGTCATTGATGACCTCATCCCGCCCCAGGTTGATGTTGCGGCGTATCTGCTTTATTTTTTTTGAGAAAAATACAACAGCGAGAATAAATAAAAGGACAAATAAAATTTGTTGAGCAATTTGCATGAGCATTCAGTTACAAAGTGCTAATTTACGGCTTCCTTTATAAGTAAAGGCATTTTGAACGTAAAAATCAAACAGACAGCAGGTGAAAAAATATTTATTGAATGCAGAGACGGTGGAGAAGAAGCTGCAGCGGCTGGCATTGGAACTGGTTGAGAACAACCTGGGGGCGGAAAGCCTGATTTTAGTGGGGATCGAGGAGAATGGTGTGGTGCTGGCTAAAAATATCCGGCAACGGATCCAGAAAAATAGCAGGATCCCTACGGAATTGCTGACCCTGAGGCTGAATAAGAAGAAACCGGAGGCGGTAACACTTAGCAGGGAGATGGACTTTACCGGTAAAGTGATCGTCCTGATTGATGATGTGACCAATAGCGGCCAAACCCTGCTTTATGCGCTAAAGCCGTTCCTGGATTACCATCCTGCCCGGATCCAGACATTGGTACTGGTGGAGCGGACCCATACATTATTTCCCATTACACCGGATTATAGAGGTATTTCCCTGGCCACCACGCTACAGGATCATATCTATGTGGAAGTGGATGGAGATAAGGTTACAGGAGCGTATCTTGCTTAGTTTTAAATTCCGGGTTCAGTTCAACGTCTGAAGTTTAAGTTCGTTTCGTATTCGGAGATCTATCGCCTATTCACCATTGTCTATTGCCCCAAGCCCCGCCTGGCTTCAAATTCCAGGCGCCTGCTCAGGAAAACACTTTTTCCAGGAATTTTTTCATCTCCTCCCAGGAAGCTTTGTCGGCGGCTTCATCATATTTGATGTCCATCTTGAATTTTTCGCCGGTGGCGGTTGCTCCCGGGTTTGTAAAAGCGTGTTTGGCGTTCGGATACCCTATGAACTGCATATTGGCATTGGCCGCCTCCATTTCCTTTTTAAACTCATTAACAGTGCTTACAGGAACAAAAGAATCAGCATCGCCATTCAAAACCAGGATGGAGGGTATGATGCTCCCCTTTCGGGCTGTGATGCCGTTATTCTCCAGTCCGCCATGAAAACTTACAACACCCTTCAGGTTTTCGCCAAGACGCGCCATATTCAATACCATTGAACCTCCGAAGCAATACCCGATGGCTGCAATTTTTGAGGTGTCTGCCTGCGGGTAGGATTTTGCGATGGCCAGCGCATTATCAAAACGCTCCTGTGCCAGCTGTGGGTTTTTATAATATTTCATGGCCTCGCTGCCGGCATCTTTAGGGTTATCCAGTATCTTGCCATTGCCATACATATCTACAACCAGTGCAAAATAGCCCAGTTCCGCAATTTGTTTAGCACGCTCCTTTATATAGTCGGTAACTCCCCACCATTCGGGGATGATCAGTACAATAGGTTTTCTGCCCGCATTGGCGCTGTCATAAGCCATTATACTGGTAAAAGTCTTGATCCCGTCTTCATATTCAACCGGCTCCGTTTTTACATGCGGAAGCTCCCGTACAACTACCCCGCTGGTTGTAGCAACGCTGTCGGCGTCTGTGCCCGCAGGAGGTGTTTTATCTGTTCCGTCATTACAGGATATCAGGAACAGGAACATACATGCGGAAAAAAAATAGGAGATCTGTTTTACGATCATAGTAGAAGGTTTGTCTGAATATACGAATAAGATTTTAAATGTAGTACCGGATGCAAATTTATTCTAAAAGCCACAATTTTCCTTTAATAAAATTGTATCTTGCCAGTGAATTTATTCTGGTGGGATCCTGTGTTTTCAGGAGGTACAATTGGTAAGATGAAAAAAATTGTTGTAGCGATAGACGGGTGGTCCAGTTGTGGAAAAAGTACTCTGGCAAAACAGATGGCCAAGGAGTTGGGGTATATCTATGTAGATAGTGGGGCGATGTACCGGGCCATTACCCTTTATTTTCTGCGGAATCATGTAGACTGGAATGAAAAGAAAGCAGTTAAGAAGGCTTTAAAAGACATTGAACTGGATTTCCGGCTGAACGAACAGAATGAAAATGTGGAGATCTACCTTAACGACGAAAATGTGGAGTACCTCGTCCGTGACCTTATTGTTGCCGAAAAAGTGAGCGAAGTGGCAGCTATAAGATCCGTCAGGGAATTTGCCGTGGCGCAGCAACAAAAGCTGGGGAAGAAGAAAGGCATTGTTATGGATGGAAGGGATATCGGAACGGTGGTTTTCCCCAAAGCCGAACTGAAAATATTTATGACCGCGGACAACGCGGTGCGTGTTGAAAGAAGATTCAGGGAACTGGTGGAAAAGAATCCCAATATAACGATTGAAGAAGTGGCTGAGAATATACAGATGCGTGATTACATCGACTCCAACCGGGAAGTAAGCCCGTTACGTCGGGCTGAAGATGCCGTTGTAATTGATAATACGAAGCTGACCCAGGAAGAACAGCTGAAAAAAGCCTTAAAGCTTGCAAAAAATATAACGGGATAACGAATCGCCCTGGCCCTTCAGTCCACCGGCGATATTGTGGTTTTCCGAATCTTTTAAACGATGATTACATGAGTACACGCCGGAATTTCCTTCAGACAATGGGGCTATCAGCCCTGGGTGTTTATGCATTCAATGGGTTGAATGCCCGGTCTGTTTTAACAGCAGCACCGGTAGCCGGGGGGCCGGTACTGCGGGTGGCCTTAATGGGATTGGGGGGATATGCCAGCCGTGTTGCGGAATCTATGCAACAATCCAGGCGCGCAAAAATCACAGGTCTTATCAGTGGTACACCCGAAAAACTGAAAAGCTGGGGCGAAAAATACGGAGTACCGGAAAACAGCCGGTATAATTATGAAAGTTTTGATGCCGTCAAAAATAACCCGGATATAGATGCGGTCTATGTCATTACCCCCAATGCATTGCATCATGATCAGGTGATCCGTTGTGCAGCAGCGGGGAAACATGTGATCTGCGAAAAACCGATGGGACTGAATGCAAAAGAAGGGCGGGAAATGGTGGCTGCCTGTAAAAAGGCGGGGAAGCAATTGCTGGTGGGCTACCGGATGCATTTTGAACCACTTACACTGGAAATACACCGGATGCGTATGGCAGGAGAGCTAGGGGCGGTTAAGTTTTTTCAGGGACTGTCCGGTTTCCGGATCGGTGATCCCACGCAGTGGAGGCTTAATAAAGCACTTGCGGGAGGAGGGGCTCTTATGGATATTGGCATTTATGCGTTAAATGGCTGCCGGTATATGGTAGGGGAAGAGCCGGTATGGGTAACGGCACAGGAGACGAAGACCGACCGGGTAAAATTTAAAGAAGGCGTAGATGAAACAATTACGTTTCAGCTGGGATTCCCCGGCGGGGTAACCGCTTCCTGCCTTTCTTCTTATAATATGAATAACCTTGACCGCTTTTTCCTGAACGGTGAGAAAGGGTTTGCTGAGCTGCAGCCCGCATCCAGTTACGGACCTATTAAAGGACGTACCAACAAAGGCCCGCTGGAGCTGACAACTGACCGTCCGCAACAAGCGGTTCAGATGGATGAGATGGCTGCCATTATTCTTGATGGCAGGAAGCCGGTAATCCCTGTAGATGGAGAGGAAGGCCTCCGTGACCTGGTGATCATTGATGCGATCTACAAAGCTGTAAAAACCGGGGGAAAGGTCAAGCTGGTATGATCCAGCCTCTCGTTTTATCAGCCTTTCACCTTTAGCTGATTCCTGTTTTTTGATAGCTGAAGACCAAATTTATGCTGCTTATTTCCAAACTGCGCACTATTTTTATACAAAATTTAGCTTATGCCAATCAGAATGACGGATGATCCGAACAGCGGGGATAATGATTTTAATGATGACCGCGGTGGAGGTGGTTCTGGTCCGGGCGGCGGTGGAGGCGGACTGTTTGGACTCCTGCCCTTACTGCTGGGGCTGTTCAGGGGAAAGGGAATTATTGTATTGGTTGTAATTGCCGCCGCTGTTTATTTTTTGGGTGGACGTGGCGGTTGCGGTAATATCGGCGGCCTGAGTGATGCCGCACAACAGCTGTTTTCTCAAAGCGGGTACAGCTACAATCCCAATGAGTTTAATAAGGCCCATATTTATGAAGGTCTGGAGGAGAATAACGGGAAAAATCCGCTGCCGGAAGCTGTTTCCCTTCTGCGTTTTGCACCAAAGCGGGGCGACCAGGGGCAGCAGGGAAGTTGTGTGGCCTGGAGCAGTGCCTATGCGGCACAAACGATCCTGACGGCTGCGGCAACCGGGCAGGACCCCAATAATATTGCGTTCAGCCCCTCATACCTGTATAACCAGATCCGGTTGGGAGCCGATTGCCAGGGCTCGTATATACAACGGGCCATGGAGGCGATGAAAGCAAACGGTGGCGTTGCATTGCGCAACTATCCTTATGACGATCAGGATTGCAGCAGAACACCCGATGGTGCAGTGGTACAGGAAGGGCGCCAGCACACCATCCATGGTTTTACAAGACTTACACAGGGTGATAATTTAAACCAGATCAGTGTGCGGGCTATAAAAGAGCACCTGGCCAAGGATGCGCCGGTTGTGATCGGCATGATGGTGGGGCAGAGCTTTATGCAGGATATGATGGGGAAGGACCTGTGGCAGCCACAGGGAATGGATCAGGCCCAGGTGGGTATGGGGGGGCATGCTATGTGTGTGATCGGGTACGACGACCGCAAATACGGCGGTGCCTTTCAGATCATGAACAGCTGGACACCGCAATGGGGATCCAATGGTATCGCCTGGATACGCTATGGCGACTTTCAGAATTATGTACGGGAAGCCTATGGCATCGATCCGCTGCCCAAAAATGCCAATGTGGCGGCGATGCCGCTGGAATGCAATGTGGGGCTGGTGGATAACAGTACCAGGCAGTATATTAAATTAAAAGCAGCAGGCGCCAATACCTTCCAGACAGTGGCTCCCATAAAAGCAGGTACCCGTTTTAAGATGGAGGTAAAGAATACAACAGAATGTTATATCTATATTTTTGGACAGGAAACTGATGGTAGCAGTTATGTATTGTTTCCCTACCTGAAGCCGGGGCAAACCGTGTCCAAACATTCACCTTATTGCGGTATTACCGGATACCGGTTATTTCCGAAGTCGGAGTCCCTGGAAGCCGATAACCAGGGTACCCGGGACCAGATCGCAATTGTGGCCAGTAAAAAAGAGCTCGATTATGGAAGGCTGAACGGGGCCATAACGGCCAGCACACAATCTACCTATGCCGGCAAGGTAAATGAAGCGATGAGGAGCCTGCTTGCTCCCGGGGCCACTTATAACAGCACCTCCGATGGCCGGATCTATTTAAAGGCTACTGCAAACCCCGGTCAGGCTGCCGTTACAATTGTGTCATTTGATAAAGTGCCCTGATCCTGTTGTACAACAAGGTAAAAACATATAGGGCATATCTGCATGGATATAGGCGGAAGCCTTAATTGACGCGGGTTTGGCGGTATGAAAATTACAATAATGGTAATTAAGTAGTAGTTACTACTATTTTACTACCTGTATTTTTGAAAATATTGACCTAAATTTGCCACCAGTCAAAAGGTCGAAGATGACGCAACCAGGTATACCGGTTCATTATCTAAGGCTTTATATAAGATGACTATAGCCCTCAATACTGCGTAGCTACCCCGATAGAAAGATGCATAAAAGCAGAAGACGCATTTTGAATAATTCTTAATGCGGGACTTCCGGGTAGATCCATAGTTTTTTTGGTTGATCTGCGCAGAGGAGCGGGTGGTTTGTTTCGATAAAATACGGCAATGACCAGTTGCTCCAAACGACCGTCTTTAACTGCCCTTTAATAGCAGGACGTTTCGGAAACTGAATGGTTAAGGCCCTCCCGATGCTTTGTGTTTTCGATATTACGAAGCGCAAACCGGTTATGATATAGATAAATAAAATGCAACCAAAATATATGCGTGAACTTACAATTTGCCGCAGGGATGCGGCGTTCAGGAATGGTCCTGTCGCTTTCAGTAAATTTTCTTTTTGATCCTTTTGCTGTTTGTCTGAAATGATAATGCTGCATTTGTATAATACTGTTTAATATGAGAAGGATAAAAGTAGCCGTTTTAGCAGACGAGGAACTGTCCGGTAATGCACTTGTTGCTTTGTTAAACAGGGAGGCTGAGATAGAGCTGGTAAGTACGTTTAAGGATGGAGAGTCGGCACTTTCCGGGATAGATAAGCAGCCGGTTGATGTACTGCTTTTTGATATTCATTTGCCGGGTATTTCGGGTGTGGAAGTAGTGGGGTTGTTGAAGGGGCGCTATTCAAAAATGGAATGTATCGCGCTGACAAACGATGATGCGGATACTGCCATTTTCAGTGCGTTGAATGCCGGTGCATCCGGATACCTTCTTAAGGATACGGATACTGCCGCAGTGGCTGAAGCTGTGAAGGACGTATATAACGGGGGATTTCCTATGAATAGCATGGTTGCAAGAAAAGTTATTGATCGGCTCTTCGCCGCTCCCGCACCCGGGCTGCAGTCCGAGAAACTTTCATTGCGGGAGAATGAGGTACTGCTGCAGCTGTCGAAGGGGCACCGGTACAAGGAAATCGCAGCCCACTTTTTTATCAGCGTTGAAACGGTACGCACCCATATCCGGAATATATATGAAAAGCTGCAGGTGAACTCAAGGTCTGAAGCGATCAAAAAGGTAAAGGATAGTATGAACCGGTATATTCAGAATACCTAAGCGACAAATGCATTGTGGACCACAGCATATAAAAGGTTGGATCGAGAATACTACTCTTTTACCATTTTACGATATTGAAGCAGGGTTTATATTTGCATTGTATTCGGATACATTATAAGAATACTGCTATGTAGCAAGAAATAAGCCCTCTTTGTTACAACAACATCCGGATACAGAAATTAGAATAAAGAGATATTGACTTTACCAGGTGAACAAAACGGAGTAGTTCGTCTATGTACATTTAATGTACGCTGGTAATTTTGCGCATTTGTATTTTTGAATAGCCCTCAAAAACCAACGCAATTTTTTGCCAGGATTTTATGATGTGGGGAATGGTATGCAGGAGCGCTGTGCCGCAACGGCTTTCGTATGCCTGCACCTTCCCTACTGCCTGTAACGGGCCTTAAACAGGTGCGCTCAAAGTGTGCCGGGGAGCTTTGTGGCCATTACGATACTGGCTGTAATGTTTTTTGTTTGGCCGTCTGACTGTAGGTAAAGATCAAATGATCGGAAGGTATATATGTTTTCATTAACTGTTTAAGAAATACTGGCAAAATGATACATTTAGATTTACCATTTGTAAAGCGGATCACAAAGTCTATGATCATCTTAGATGTGACCGTACTGGCAATTTACCTGTTAGTAAAAATGATGTCAATCAATATTGGCCTTCAGGTAATACTGTCTACACTGTTGCTTCAGGGGATCACCTGGTGTGGGGTTACTGATTATTTTAATTGTTATAGCAACCTTTTTTTCAAGGAATCGACCGTTGTGTTTTCCGATACGCTAAAGGTGTTTGTGTATTATTCTATCTGCTCCTGTTGTGTTTATCTGTGCACACTTTTTAATGTATTATTTCCCCGCGAAATTGTATTGTTTATTTTTAATTATCTCCTGTTCTTTATCAGCTATATTCTTCTAAGCCGGTTATGCTTTTTTTCTGTACGCAAGTATTGCAGGGAAAAAGGAGGGATTGTTCAGAACGTCGTATTTATCGGGGGCTCTGATTCCCTGCAGGAGGTGATGCGGCAGATGAATGAAGAACGTTACCTGGGCTATCATTGCGTAGGATACTATCATACACATGAGCTGGAAAGTCTACCGCTTACTTACCTGGGAAGCTACCGGCAGCTCGACGTAGTGGGCAATATGCATGCCCAGTCAGAAGCTGTGATCAGTTTGTCGGCGCTGGGTGTGGATGAGGTAAAACGCTTTTGTGAACGGGCTGAAAATTTTATGATCCGGACCCGCTTTTTACCGGAGTTTTTGAGTGTTGGGAAATCTGTAGTGATGCGTAATATCGGAAGCTTCCCGGTGTTGAGCGTCCGGAACGAACCGCTGGAGAAAGAGGGCAGCTCCCTGGTAAAAGATGTCTTCGATTTTGCTTTTTCCTTCCTGGTTTGTGTATTTGTTTTATCGTGGCTGATCCCCATTGTAGCCCTGTTGATCAAACTGGAGTCCCGCGGCCCTGTATTCTTTGTGCAGGATCGTTCGGGGAGGGGAGGCTCCGTGTTCAAATGCTTTAAGTTTCGGACCATGCGGGTGAACGCTGCTGCAGATAGTGTGCAGGCAACCCGGGGAGACGCCCGGATCACCAGGATCGGTGCATTCTTACGTAAAACCAGTCTGGATGAACTTCCACAGTTTATCAATGTGCTAAAAGGGGATATGTCTATTGTTGGACCAAGACCCCATATGCTTTCGCATACAAAAAAATTTACCGAGGTGATCAGCACCTTTATGGTCCGTCACTATATTAAACCGGGCATTACCGGGCTGGCACAGGTGAGCGGGTTCAGAGGGGAAACCAATGAACTGTGGCAGCTGGAAAAACGGGTGGAGCATGATATTACGTATGTAGAAAACTGGAACTTCCTGCTGGATCTCAAGATCATATTTTTAACGGTCTGGAACATGATGCGGGGAGAAAAGAACGCGTATTAGCAGTACTAAAAATTATTCTATAAACATTTTTTAAAGACGAGTAACAAATGAAACGACTGTCGATTTTATCTTTTTTCATTTTGGGCGTTATAGTGGCACAGGCGCAAAAAGAAAGTGGGGCCGGAGCCGGCAATGAATTGCGGTTCTCCGCGGGCATTCATGCCGGCACGCAGGGTTTTGGTATGAATGCAGGTTACCAGGTGCACCGCCGCTGGATCATTGGTTTGGCTGCCAGTCATGCCCCTTATGGGTATACAACTACGCGTACTTTAGGTAAGAATGAATATAATATTAAAATGAAAGAGAAACTGAGTAACATCCAGGCTATTGCGGGCTGGAGCCCTTTTGGGGGAGTCCATTCAGGCGGTTTATGGAGCCGGTTGTATCTCGATGCAGGAGTGGCGGCTTTCTATAATATGGAAGCCAATGCTACAGCCACTCCTAAAAACGACTATCAGTACGGAGATCTGATCATAAAAAAGGAAGATCTCGGGAAAGTGGACGCCCACGTACAATGGAAAAAGATAGCTCCGTATGCGGGACTTGCATTGCATGGATTGGGTTTGGGGAATCGGTTTGTATTTAACGCCAACCTGGGAACCTACTATTTGTCGAAGCCTGAAGTGCACATAACGGCTGATAACCTTTTGTCGGAGAATACTTCCCAGGAAGGTACGGCTCAGAAGAATCTGGAAAATTACAGATGGCTGCCGGTAGTGCAGGCAGGTGTGGCATATAAATTTTAAAGAATACAAAAAAGCAAATAATGAAAGAGAATCGTATTGGGTTTATATTACTGGTATTTCTGGCTGTGGCTGGTATGATTGTGGCCTGCACCAATCCCTTTAAAGACCTGGAGATTTCGGTGAGCAGTAATGTTTTCAAAAACGTGGTGAACCTGGAGGTGAACAGCAGTGCGGGGACATCACTGGATAATGCAACGGTTGTTGTTTCGGGGCCGGATGCCGGGAAAATTTATAATGCAGAGGGAAAAAAAATATTTAAGATTACCGGTGGTTTCCTGTTTTTAGCGGTGGATCCTAATATTATTGTTAGCGAACAGGCGCCTTTGAACATTAGCGTGGCCATTACGGCGGCAAACCATCTGGGCGCACAGATACCTGTTAAGATAACCGGCAGTGAAAAAATTGCTATGCGGAAGGTGGTATTGTTGAATACGACTGCAACGTCGTCTGAGATGGCGGTGAAAAATACATCGGTAGCACTGGCCGCTAACGGAACGCCTGCATCTGATATTACGGTCAATATTCCGCCACCCGCGGGATCTGCAGAGTCCGCCACGATCCTTATTCCGGCAGGAACGCAGTTCCGGGATGCCAACAACAATGTGGTTTCCGGAACGGATCTGAAAGTGAGCCTGGTAGTTCCTAAAACCGGTTCGGAAAGTCTGGCCGAGATATTCCCGGGCGGAACCGGTTTAACGCAACCGGCGATCCAAATGGCCAATGGTACCACTTCCGGCACACTTCTTCCGGGGGGTATGTCAGAAGTGAGTTTTACATTAAACGGTACTGCTATAACAAACTTTTCTAAACCGGTTGATCTGGGTATCAGTCTTGACCCTGACTTTGTTCACCCCGGGACAGGGCAAAAAGTAAAGGGCGGTGACAAGCTGAGTGTATTTAGTTTTTCCAGTAATAATCCCATTTGGAAACACGAGCAGGATGCTACGGTACAATCTTCCGGTGGCAAGCTTACTGTAAATTTTTCCAGCACCCATGCTACCTGGTTCATGGCGGGAGGTGTTGTTGAATCATGTGATAATAGTCTGAAAATAAAATTAACCGCGGACTGGCTGAAGAATGGAGTTACGCACCCGGTAACTGTAAAGGTATATTCAAAGGCCAATGATGCTGCCGATAAATTACTGATGCAAAAGAATGTAACAGCAACTGACGGATCAGAGTTGAGCTTTGATGATCTGCCCAAGGCGGCCGTTATTATAAAAACCTTTGATGCGGATGGTAACGGGCTTTCGGAAACTGTAGTCGCCGACCCCTGTAATGCTACTTTGCAAACGATCAGTTTAGCGGCTTCGCCTGTTGCCGGCAATCCTAAAACCACGATGCAGTTGTATGTTCGTTGTCCTAACCAGGCGCAGCGCGTGAATATATTGCCGACATTCTATCTGTATTATAAAATACATGGACAAGCGGGATATAAATTATTAGGCATTGTAACAAACGGGTATATTTCTACCACTTTGCTGGATCCTGGAAAGAAATATGATTTCAGAGCAGTGTGGGGGTCTACGGTTAAAGATGTAAATGATGTTGCGGTGAAAGTAGATAATACGGCAACCGTGGGAGATAATGCGGCCGGGGGAGAAATACTAGGGACCAGGGCCGGTGCTACCAACCTGGAGTTGTTAAAAGAAAAATGTAAAGAAGCCGGTTTATGAGTCTACGGAACGGAGAAGATAACAACTTATAAAATAAACAGCACAAGGGAGATGATTGCTTCAGGCAACATCTCCCTGATTTATTTCGGAAGCCGGAAAGAATGTTGGTAGTGTTGTTTGAAGTTATTACTTTTGGTGCGTCAAACAAACTAATGCCCTCCAAACACTGCTTTGTTTTCGATTTTAGCATGTGTTATTTTATTGAATAGCTTCCGCGAAGAAGCTGCATAAAGAAATGATCTGAAACCACGGTAAGCCGATCAGATTGGTTGCCGGGTGTCTTCAGGTCCGGTAATACCGGATTTTGCAGCTGAATGCGCGACGGCAATATTGACTGTATTTATGTATAAGATCAGAAGCACAAACGCGCTGCTGCTTGGGATATTCATCCTCGGGCTTACTGCCTGCAGTACGTATCAAAAGGTTCCCTATTTCAGGAATATTCCTGCGGATAGTTCGGTTTATGCCCGGGGAAGCATGATTCCTACGGTGGATTACCAGGCCCTTAAGATCAAACCGGATGACCTGTTGGGGATTACGGTCAGCACACTGGATAACAGCACTGCAATATTGTCGGACGCCGGTGTAAGGCCCCAGGGGGCGCCGGGGGGGGCTATAGCGTCGCAGCCAGGTAATGGTTTCCTGGTAAGCGCGGCCGGTACGGTGGAACTGCCGCTTCTCGGCTCATTGCAGGTAGCCGGGTATACTACAGAGCAGGTAAAAGAATGGATCCGGACGAAGGCCGCAAAGTATTATAAAGATCCGGTGGTTAGTGTCCGGCTGATGAACTTTAAAGTTACGGTACTGGGTGAAGTGGCCCGGCCCGGAAGCTATTTTATAAATGGGGAGAAGGCTACGTTACTGGATGCCCTTGGCCTTGCAGGGGATCTTACCATTTATGGCAATCGTCAGAACGTACTGTTGCTGCGTGATTCCGGCGGAAAGCAAAAATCGGTACGCTTTAATCTGAACGATGGGCAGGCGCTTACATCGCCTTATTTATACCTGCAGCAGAATGATGTGGTATATATAGAGCCCGGTAAGGCAAAGGCCGCAGCGAACAATGCAGGACGCACGCAGACCATCGCGATTGTAGGTTCGATCGTATCGGTACTGATTGTTGCATTAACCAGGTTCCGGTAACATTTGTACGGGGTGGGTACGGTGTAGAAAATTTATTTCAGGATTATTAATGATGTATGCAGAAAGATATTCATTGGGACGATGAATTTGAGCCGGAAACGCGTCAGCGTGACAATAAGGCTTTATTGCGTTTTATTGGCCGTGTGCGGGCTAACTGGTATTGGTTTGTGTTATGCGGGCTCATAGGCTTTTCAGGGGCTTTTGTTTATCTGCGTTACACCCTGCCTAATTATAAAATCCATGCCAAGCTGCTGGTATCCGATGATAAAAAAGGAAGCAGCCTTTTGCAAAATACGGCCCTCAGCGAACTCTCCGGGCTTATGGGAGCAAAAAGCTCGGTAGATAATGAAGTGGAGGTACTAAAAACCGGGGACCTGATGCGGGAAATGGTACTGGCGGAGAAGGCCTATATTTCATATTTTAAAACGGGCGCTGTACATAGGGTACCGGTTGTACAGATGCCTTATTCTATTACTATCGGAACGGCTCCCGACTCTATTCAAAAGACCAGTTCCTTCGATATTATTCCTGTTGAAAATGGACGGGTGAGTCTTCAGAATGCAGATACAGCGTTCTATATTGGATGGGGAGAAACATTTTTTTTGCCCGGAACAGGGATGATGAAAGTGAGCAGGAACCCGGGAAAACAATATGGTCCGGAGCACTATGGATTTACAATTTCACCGGTACGTAAAGCAGTAGGGGATCTGAAGGAAGCGCTCACTGCGGAAGTGACGAATAAACAGGTTTCAACTATTGATCTTACGTTGCAACACAGTCTTCCCAAAAGAGGTGAGCAGTTATTGCGGACGCTTATTGATAAGTATGTGGAGCGCAATCTGAATGATAAAAATGTAATTGCTGATTCTACGCTGGCCTTTATCAGTACCCGCCTGGAAAAAGTAACCGAAGAACTTGCCGAAGTTGAGGATCGCATTTCCGGGTATAAAAAGGAAACGAAACTGGCGGATATATCCCAGCAAAGCAGGATCCTGCTGGAGGGGGCTGCCGACTTTACCAAAGGATTGGCCCTGTCTGATGGTCAGCTGGCAGCGGTGGATATTGTTTCAGATTATTTAAAGGATAAGAACCGTCCCCGCGTGGTGCCTTCCGCTTTAATCCCTCAGGATGCAACGTTTAGCAGTATTACTGCCCGGTATAATGAGCTTATCCTGCAGCGGGAGCGGCTGCTGCTGTCCAATACCGAGGACAATCCATTGGTAAAAAACATCGACGGGCAAATTGCGGGACTACGGCAGGATATGATCAGTAACCTGTCCAATACCCGCAAGCAGCTGGAACAGGCACGCCGGAGCCAGCAGCAACTGGCCAGCAGGTTTAATGGCCAGCTGAACGAAGTACCTGTAATAGAAAGAGGCTTTATTGATCTGGCACGTTTGCAGCAGATCAAACAGGCTCAGTATATTTTCCTTCAGGAAAAATGGGAAGAAACTGCAATTGGCCGAACGGCCAATGTAGCAAATTCAAAAGTGATCGATTCTCCAAAAGCGGAAGAGCGTCCTTTTGCGCCCAGGCGGAAGATGATTTATGCCTTTGGACTTTTATTGGGATTGTTGTTCCCTGTTGCCGTATTTTATCTGAGAGATCTGCTGAATGTAAAAGTTCGCGGAACGGAGGAAGTGCAGGCTGTTACAGGACTGCCCATACTGGGGGCTATTTCGCATTCCAGGGGGAGCGAACAGGTAGTAGTGGTTCCGGGGTCCCGTTCTGCGATCTCCGAGCAATTTCGCGCGATACGCACCAACCTGGAATTCTCGCTGAATGGGGGAAAGACCATCCTGTTTACATCTTCGATGTCTGGCGAGGGCAAGTCCTTTGTAGCCTTGAATATGGCCATGAGCCTTGCACTATTGGATAAAAGGGTTTTGCTAATGGAGCTGGATTTACGCAAGCCCAGTATTATTCCCAAATTGGGTTTGGTGCAACATAAAGGCTTTTCCAACTATGTTGTACGCCCGGAATTAAAGATGGCAGATATTATTGTTCCCTCCGGGGTACACGAAAAGATCGATGTACTGCCCGCGGGAGCAGTTCCGCCCAACCCTGCGGAGTTGCTTGTGCATTCCAGGGCATCGGCACTGATCACGGAGGCAAAGCAGCACTATGACTATGTGTTGATCGATACGCCACCGGTAGGCATGGTGACCGACGCACAATTGTTGGCGCGTTATGCGGATGTTTGCCTGTTTATTGTACGCCAGGGATATACCTACAAGGACCAGTTGCAGATTCCTGGAAACCTGGCAAGACAGCAGAAGATGAAATCGATACAGATTCTGATCAATGATATGAAATCCGGAAAAGGTTATTATGGAGGCTATGGTTATGGTTATGGCTATGGCTACGGATATGGCTATGGCAATTATACGGAGGAAGTTAAAACCGGCCGGCGTATATGGCGGTTCAGGAAAAGAAAAAACAATTGAATGTGATCCACAGCTGGCGAAACTGATCAATAACATCGAAGTGCAGAACGGGATTCTTACGAAGATTAATTAAATGTGGCTTTGGAAAATAGCAACAAGAAAATAGCAAAAAATACGCTGCTGCTTTACTTCAGAATGTTTTTGACCATGGGAGTAAGTTTGTACACTTCCAGGGTAGTGTTGAATGTATTGGGCGTAAATGATTATGGTATTTATAGCGTAATTGGGGGAGTGGTGGCGCTTTTTGTTTTCCTGAACGGAGCCATGTCATCCGCCACACAGCGGTTCCTGGCGGTAGATATTGGCAGAGAGGACTGGGCGCGCCTGCATAAGACGTTCAATGCTGCTTTAATTATTCATATTGGTATTGCCCTTGTGATTTTGTTAATTGCCGAAACAGCAGGTCTCTGGTTTATTAATCACAAGCTGGTAATACCGGGCGACCGGATTGCAGAAGCTAATTTTGTGTACCAGTTTTCGGTGTTGTCGAGTATTATAACCATCACCCAGGTGCCTTTTAATGCAATTATTATTGCAAGGGAGCGTATGAGTGCTTTTGCACTGATAGGCATTGTTGAGGTGCTGCTGAAATTGATTATCGTATACCTGCTCTTTATATCTTCGTTTGACAAGCTGAAAACCTATGCAGTGCTTTTAGTAGTAGTAGCTTTTCTGGTCTCCACCATATATAAAATTTACTGTGTCCGTAATTTTAAAGAGACGAAGTTTAAGTTGTTTGCCGAAAGGGGCGCGTACAAGGAACTTTTGGCATATTCAGGCTGGAACCTTTTTGGGAATATTGCCGCTGTTGCAAAAGGACAGGGGGTAAATATATTATTGAACCTCTTTTTCGGGACCGTGGTTAATGCGGCTTATGGCATTATGATGCAGGTACAGGGCGCTATCGGAGGTTTTGTACAGAATTTTCAAACAGCAATTAATCCTCAGATCTATAAAAGTTACGGGCGTGGTGATCGGGAAACGATGCAATATGTTATGTTTAAGGGTGCAAAACTCTCATTCTTTTTGCTGCTGATTCTTGTATGCCCCGTCGTGTTTAATATTCATTTTGTTTTAACCTGGTGGCTGAAAAACCCTCCGGCATATACAGAGGTTTTTGTGACCCTGATGTTGGTAAACCTCACTATTGAAAGTATTTCTTACCCGTTAATCACGGGGGCTCTGGCTACTGGTAAAATAAAATGGTATCAGGTGATTGTTGGGATGACCCTGATCTTTAATCTTCCGGTTAACTACTTCATGTTTAAGGCCTACGCCGATCCTGTGTATTTCCTGTATGTTGCAATCCTGTTGTCTCTGATCACTTTGGTGTTTAGAGTACTGTTTCTCAGACGGATGCTCGGATTGAATATCCGTACCTTTTTCAGGGAAGTTCTTTGGCCTGTGATTGCCGTTTCTCTTTTATGTTTTGGAGTGTTGCATGTAGCAGCTGCCTGTATTGGAAGGGCTGCAAGTTTTATACAACTGCTTTATGAAAGTTTTTTTCTAATAGGTATTATAAGTGTGCTGATCTTTTTCATCGGGCTGTCCAGATCGGAGCGGGCATCTCTTAGGAAGTTCGCCAGGAAAAAGATCGCAAGAAATATTAAATATGAATCTTTTTAACGGGGAGTTTTGTACCGGATGCGGATTGTGTGTGTCAGAATCTGAGCAGGTAATCAAAATGGATTGGGATGAGTACGGGTTCCTCAAACCCGTTACATTACATGGGAATATGCCCGGTGAAGCGATGAAGGTTTGTCCTTTTAACCCAAAACCCGAGGATGCAATAGCTGATGAGGATAAATTGGCCGGTATTTATTTAAAGGAAGCCGCTCAGTTCGATCCTGAGATCGGGTGTTTTGAAAATACCTATATCGGGTACAGCCGGAACTGGCGCAGCACGTCGTCTTCCGGAGGAATGGCAACATATATCTTTGAGCAGCTGCTGCAGTTAAGGATTGTGGACCATTTATATATTGTAAAGGAAGTAAATGGCAGTTATGCCTATCAATTGTTTTCAAATGAGACGGAAATAAAGGAGACCTCGAAGACACGATATATTCCGGTTACATTGGAAGATCTGTTTATCAACATCGGCAATATCGAAGGAAAAGTGGCCGTGTCAGGCGTGGCTTGTTTCATAAAGGCTATAAGATTAAAACAATATTATTATCCGGAGTTGCGGGATAAAATACCTTTTTTGATCGGGATTATTTGCGGTGGCTGGAAAAGCAGTTTTTTTACAGATTTTCTGGCTCAGAGTTCGGGGATTGACGGGGACTATCGTAACCAGGAGTATAGGATAAAAGATGCAAATAGCACGGCGTCTGACTATTCCTTTGGAGCGTACGACGGCAGGGGCGCTTTTTACCAGATGAAGATGTCGAGGGTCGGAGATATGTGGGGATCCGGGTTGTTTAAATCAAAGGCCTGTGATTTTTGCACCGATGTGTTAACGGAGCTGGCTGATATTTCCCTGGGAGATGCCTGGTTGCCCGAATGCCGGTCAGATGGAATGGGGAACAGTATCATTATTACCAGGACATTGCTGGCGGACCAATTGATCCGGGAGGGTATGGAAAGAGATGATCTCTGCGTTCAACCGGCTCCGAAGAGCAGGATCATCGAATCCCAGCGGCCGAGTTTTTCTCACAGGCGGGATGGCTTGAAGTTTCGAATACGGATGGCAAAGTTGCAGGGCTGCGTTTTGCCGTATGTCCGGAAACGGGTTTTAAGACCTATTTCCATTTCTTATAGCATCGTTCAGCTGCAACGGTCGATAACGAGGAGTGAAAGCCTGGAGCAGTGGCGGGCCGCCTCTTCCCTGGAAGTATTTAACAGGAAAATGAATAAAGCCTTAAAGCGGCTAAGGTTTGTGACAAGGGTATACCACAAAATGAGAAAATTTAAGATATCATGAAAATTGGAATTCTTACGCTTCCGTTACATGGAAACTATGGAGGGAATCTGCAGGCGTTTGCTCTTATGAGCTACCTGAAACATATGGGGCATGAGCCTGTTCTTGTTAATCTGGTTAGTGAGGCGCCTGGCAGCAAAACCCTGCAATCGCAGGTGAAACAGCTTGTCCGGAGCGGGATCGGATCTATTCCTTTTTTAGGTAAAAGGATCCTTTCGTCGCGGAACGTGTACAAGCATTCCGAACACTTTATCGGAAAATATATCCGGCCCCGGACCTGTTCCGTAAAGGGAAAAGATGATTTCGAAATATTGAGGAAGTATGAGTTGGATGGTTACATCGTTGGAAGCGACCAGGTATGGCGTAAGGAGTATGCCAAGACCTATATCAGCAGTTATTTTCTGGACTTTATAAGAGATGAAACGAAGTTGAGAATAGCATACGCAGCTTCTTTCGGGGTTGATGCCTGGCAATTTGATCCAACGCTTACTTCGGATCTGAAAATGCTGATACATAAGTTTGATATGGTAGCCGTAAGGGAAGATTCTGCGGTTGCTTTGTGTAAGCAGTATTTTGATGTAAAAGCTGAGCATGTTATAGATCCGACGATGCTGATCAAAAAGGAAGAGTACGGGGCCTTAATCGCCCGGGAGCAAGTACCTCAAAGTAAGGGCGATTGCATGGTGTACATCCTGGATGATTCTGAGGATAAAAAAAAGCTGGTGGATAAAATTGCCGTTGACGGAGGATTTCGCTGTTTTACGGTAAATGCTCAGACCCAAAACAGAAAAGCCCCCATCAGACAAAGACGGTATCCTCCTGTGGCGTCCTGGCTACGGGGATTTATGGATGCGAAATTCGTGGTTACGGATTCTTTTCATGGAACAGCTTTTTCTATATTATTCAATAAGCCTTTTATTGTTGTGGGCAATAAAGAAAGAGGACTGGCGCGATTTGCTTCCATTGCGAGGATGTTTGATCTGGAACATCGTATGCTGGCATCAGTAGGAGAGTACGATGCCTCATTATTAAATCAGACAATAGATTGGCAGAAGGTGAACGGGAGGTTGGAAATGTACAGGGAAAAGGCCGCCCGGATGCTTGGAACTTATTTAAAATAGTAATGTAATAATGACCCCGGTTTTTTCTATAATTATACCTGTTTATAATGCTGAACGGTATCTGAAAGCCTGCCTGGATAGTGTTCTTAAGCAATCCTTTGACAATTTTGAACTGTTGTTGATAAACGACGGCAGTAGCGATTCATCGGGCCGGATTTGTGATGAATATGCGCAGAATGACAGGCGCGTAAAAGTGTTTCATAAGAAAAATGGGGGTGTGAGCGCCGCCAGGAACCTGGGACTTGAGCACGCTACCGGGGAGTGGCTGTGTTTTATTGATAGTGATGACGGTGTGGATGCATGCTGGCTTCAGCAATATGCAGAGAACCTGGATGCAGATGTGCTATTTCAGGGGGCCGCAATCATATATAATCATAAAACAGTCGGGGTGAAACTGGAGCCCGGTTTTGGATACGGCGGGGAAAAAGACCGTCTGGTTGCTTACCTGGAGAATGTGCCGGGAGCTTTACTGAATAGTACATGGAGTAAGTGTTGCAGGGCCTCGATCGTTAAAGCGCATGATCTTCGGTTTTTGGAAAATTGTCATCTCAGTGAAGACCTGATTTTTATTCTGCATTATTTAACAGTTAGCAGGACGGTCCGGGTCATTGATTATTGCGGGTATCAGTACTACAAGAGAAATGACGGAAGCCTGACCAGTACAAAACACCCGCCCGAGGCATTGCTGCAATGGAAAAGAGAGGTTATTAACGCATTGGATATCTATTGCAGGGGAGACAGAAATAATATTGTTTTTAAAAGCGTAAGCGCTAAGGAGTTCTCTTACCTGGCGTTTTGGATGATAGAGAATTTTAGCAGGGTCGGTTATTCACTGAGGACGGATTATTACACATTGTTTAGAAGTTTGAAAAGATGGGTGTCAATATACTCGTTGTCTGCTAACCGGTATATATATGCATTGAATTGCCGGCCTTATATCCTGTTCGATTTTTTGCTGTTGGTGTATTCGAAGACGTATTTATTCAGCAGGGGATGCATTCAGGGGGTATTTAAAAGATAGAGGTTATGTACGATCACGTAAGAGTTGTTTATGTGCTGATAAATCTGCTTAACGTTATCGTTATGATCTATTTTGGCGTGCAAATGTCCAGGACGGCCAGTAAAAGAATGTATTGGCAGTACGCCGCTTTTCCGATCATTTCCTATTGCATATGCATGGGATTGCGATTCGGGCGAATGATTGATTATAATTTGTACGCTGATCGCTATCACGAATTGGGGAGGAGTCTTAAAGAAGGAGGATATGAACTTTTATTTGGTCTGATAAATAATGTCATGTTCAATTTAGGGCTGCCTTATCAATGCTTTGTTTTGTTATGCAGTTTTTTGCTTATATATTCCTTTGTGTTCTTGTTGAAAAGTTATAGAAGAGCGGCTCCCTATATGTTGGTGATTTTTTTAATAGAGGCCTATAATGCGGAGAATTATATCCGGTGGTATTTGGGGATTGCTTTTTTTCTGTTCTTTGTGGCCTTTTTGCATAAAAGTAATTATCTGAAATCCGCGGTGTCTGGCATTGTCGCCGTTTTATTTCATGTTGGTATCCTGCCGTTAATAGCAGCATGTTTGGCATTGTGCTGGCTGAGGAGGAATATAGTGCCGCCGGTCGTAGCCCAGGTATTGTTGATTGTATCTGTATACCTCGGTAGTATTCAGCTGCTGGGTTTTTTGGAACCGTATATTAATTTTTTTGGATTTGATCAGCGGTCCACTTCTTATGCTGATAATTTCGGGGAACTGATAAACGGGCAATTGGGGTCGATAGGCGTGAGAGATGAATTGCGATGGAGCACACAGATCCGGAAAATAGTGGCCTATTCTTTCCCTTTGTATATTATTCCGCAATTGCTGAAAAGGAATAAGATCCGATATCTGGACGCGAACCTGTTTGCCATTGGTATCATCATCGCTCCGATATTCGGACAGGTAGAGATATTGGACAGATATGGCAGTGCGTTTTTGTTATTCTCCGTAATTGTATCAGGCTACTCCTATTATTATGTTTTGTCAAATTACAGAAGATATAGTGTTTATATGCAATTTTTTTGTGTAGTAAGTTTGATCTTCTATATATACCCTGTTTTTTCCGATATGCTCAGCAGAACGGAATGGTATCATATGTTGTTTATATGGGATGCGGAGGGAAGGGAGAAGCTCCCGCTGTATTATTTTTTAAAGTAGAAAAACGGGGATGCCGAAAAAAAGGATTGATTATGTTACTAAATAAAATCGATAAATGAATATTCTTCATTTGCTCTTTTCGATGAGAACGGGAGGAATAGAAACCATGCTGGTGGATATTGTGCAGCAGCAATCGCTTCAGCATAAGGTTTCTGTTGCGGTGATCAATGATGAAATAGACGAGTCGCTGGTGGCTAAATTACCTGCCAATGTACAACTATACCGGGTTAACCGGGCTGCCGGGAGTAAATCGTTGCGGTCTGTATTCAAGGTGATCAGGCTGAACCGGATGATCTTTAGGAATCAATATGATATTGTTCATTGCCACTCGCATCCTGTAGCAGGGCTGCTTTGGCCGGGGCTAAGAAAAAAGGCTGTGTTAACATTACATATTACTGATATAGAATCAAAACACTTCGGAAAATATAGAAAGATATATGCTATTTCTTCTGCGGTGGCGCAGGATCTGAAAAGACGGACCGGTTTTAATGCCATCGTGGTTTGCAATGGCATAGATGTAGGATCCATTATGCGTAAAAAAGCCGGTATGGTTATCGGTGGAAGAAGCCCGTACAGGATTGTTCAGATAGGACGGCTGGATGTGGAAAAAAAAGGGCAGGATGTTTTAATAGAAGCAATATATCTCCTGAAGATAAAGGGAATACAGGATGTATATGCCGATTTTATTGGAGAAGGGGCCTCCTTTGATTTTTTGCGTGACCTGGTAAAAAAACGCTCTTTAGATGCTCAGATATCTTTTTTGGGGCTCAGAGACAGGACTTATATCTACACTCATTTGAAAGATTATGACCTGTTGGTTCAGCCTTCTTTTGTGGAGGGCTTTGGGCTGACCATTGTTGAGAGTATGGCTGCAAAAACGCCTGTTCTGGTTTCCGATATCGAGGGGCCGATGGAGGTAATTGAGAATGGGAAATATGGAAGTTGTTTTGAAAAAGGGAACGTATCGGATCTGGCCGAAAAACTTGAGGAGATCATTAAGGGTGACCGGAACAGGATAGCGGCTATTGCAGAAAAAGCATGTGATCACGTAAAAGAACTGTATAGTATTCAGCGAACCGCATCCGGCTATTTGAAGGAATATGCATGTATATGATCTTATTGTATATCCGTTTTTTTTATCGGGTTTGATTGGAGCGGAAAGTAATTGGTATTGCATCAAATAAAATAATAGAGATATGAGTAAACGTATTCTTGCTGTTGCGTCAGCGGGGGGGCATTGGGTACAGCTTTTGAGGTTGATGCCCGCATTTGACCGGCATACGGTATCCTTTTTGTCTACAAAGGAAAATTTTAGAGAAATGGTAGCGCCGCACCCGTTCTATTTTGTACAGAATGCAACGCGTTGGAATAAATTAGGGATCCTACACACTTTTTTCCTGGTGATAAGGGTTGTCCGGGAGGTGAAACCCGATGTGATTATTACTACCGGGGCGGCGCCCGGTCTCCTTGCAATAATCGCCGGTCGCCTATGCGGAGCGCGAACACTGTGGATAGACAGTATCGCCAACGCAGAAGACCTTTCTTTAAGTGGAAAAATTGCGTCGCGTTTTGCTCACAAAGCACTTACGCAGTGGAAGGATTTAAGTAGTTCAAAATTTTCATACCAGGGAAATATATTATCATGATATTATTAACAATTGGAACACATGAACCGTTCGACAGGCTTGTTGAGGCAATGGATATTCTTGCGGGAAGCGTTTCCGAAAAGATAGTGGCTCAATTATCTGATACGGAATATAACGTAAAGAATATGGAGGTACTGGGGTTTGTTCCACCAAAGACGTTCGAACAGTTATTTAAAAAGGCAAGCTTTATTGTGAGTCATGCAGGCATGGGGACGATTCTGTCTGCCTTCGAGTTTGAAAAGCCAATCATCGTTTTCCCCCGTCTGGCCTCACTAAGAGAAACGAGGAATGAACATCAGCTGGCCACTGTAAAGAAGCTGGAGGCGATGGGCTATATAAATGTGGCATATACTGCGGAACAGTTGGAGTCCCTGGTGTTAAAAGGTGCTAGCGGGGCGTTAAAACCGTTGCATCGCATAGGAAAAGTGGCGTCATCCGGTCTGGTCGATGCTGTCAGGGAATTTATAAATTGCCCGTGAGCGTATCGGATCAGGAGGACTTAATATTATCAATTATAATTAGTATGAAAAAGATTGCAGTTATTGGGTTAGGGTATGTTGGATTACCACTGGCCCGTTTGTTTGCTACAAAATATCCGGTTATTGGCTTTGATATCAACCGGAGGCGCATCGAAGAATTACGTGCGGGAAAAGATCTGACTTTTGAAGTAGAGCATGATGTGCTGCGGAATGTTTTGGTTGGGGAAAATCCATATCATGTGGGTGAAACAGGTTTGTTTGTATCTGACCAGCTGACGGATATCGAAGGCGCTGATTTTTATGTAGTGACCGTACCTACACCGGTTGATAAACATAACCGCCCGGATTTGACACCGCTTTATAAAGCGTCGGAAACTGTGGGCAAAGTATTGAAAAAGGGAGATATCGTTGTATATGAATCAACCGTTTATCCCGGTGTTACCGAGGAAGAGTGCATCCCGGTGCTGGAAAAGATATCCGGGCTGAAATTTAATGAAGACTTTTTTGCGGGCTATTCACCGGAACGCATCAACCCGGGTGATAAGGAGCATACCGTTGAAAAAATATTGAAAGTCACATCGGGTTCTACACCCGAAACCGGTCGTGAAGTGAATGCGGTCTACCGGTCTGTAATTACAGCAGGAACACATCTTGCGCCGACCATTAAGGTGGCGGAGGCTGCTAAGGTGATCGAGAATTCGCAACGGGATATCAATATCGCTTTTGTGAATGAGCTGGCTAAGATCTTTAATATCCTGGAAATTAATACACAGGATGTGCTGGCGGCGGCGGGTACAAAATGGAATTTCCTGCCGTTCAAACCTGGGCTGGTGGGGGGGCATTGTATTGGAGTAGACCCGTATTATTTGGCTCAAAAGGCACAGGAGCACGGGTATCATCCGGAAATTATTCTGGCAGGACGCCGTTTGAATGACTCCATGGGTGAATATGTTGCGGCACAGGTAATAAAAACGATGATCAAAAAGGGGATTAATGTGAATGGTGCGGAAGTACTAATGCTGGGGATCACATTTAAAGAGAACTGCCCGGATGTGCGCAATACAAAGATAGTGGACGTTATTGCGGCATTGGCAGATTATGGTGTTAAAATAACAACTGTTGATCCAAGGGCGAATCCGGAAGAAGTGCTTCGCGAATATAATATCGAAAGCGCAACAGCGCTGCCCGTTGATAAATTCGATGCCATTGTGTTGGGGGTGGCACACAAGGAGTTTTTGGAAATGGACTTGGCAAGGCTGAAGAAGAACCCTGCAATTGTATACGATGTTAAAGGCATCCTGAAGGATTGTGATAATAAATTATAGATTGGTTTTGAGCGGGAACGCAATATGAAAAAGCATGTTAAAGAATGCGGTGCCGTAAAAGTGATTCAACCCAAAAGGAAATAAAAAAGTGATCAATTCAAGGATATCCGCCCGGGTACTTACCATAGCCCCGGCATATAAAAATTATCGTGGTGGTATTGGTGCAGTGGTAAATGCATACAGCAATTATTTTTGTCCGTTCCATTTTGTTGCTACATACCCCGAGGCAAAAACAAGATTTAAGCTTGGATCATTGCCTGTATACGTATATGCATGCTGCCAGGTAGTGTTGAAATTGCTTTTGAACAGGAACATACGTATTGTGCATATACATGGTGCGGCAAAAGGCAGTTTTTACAGGAAGTATGGTGTTTTCCTGCTGTCAAAGTACCTGTTTAAGCGAAAGGTTATTTTTCATAGTCATGGTTCTGAGCTTAAGGATTTTTATCAGCGGAAAACAGGTATTACGAGAAGGATGTTTCGGCACTGTATGAATAACGTTGATTGCATCATTTGTCTTTCGCCTCAGTGGAAATTGTTTTATGAGCATTGCTCTGTGCCTAATAAGATCGTGATACTGGAGAATATTGTAGAACAACCCGCGTGCCCCCCCGCGTCCGCTTCTTTGCAGAAATTGCCTGTTTCTTTTCTTTTTCTTGGCCTTATTGGCAACCGGAAAGGGGTTTTTGACCTGATAGAGGTGATCAGGGTGCATCGCGATGCGTTAAAAGATGCTGCAAAATTTTATATAGGAGGAAACGGTGAAATTGAAAAGCTAGGAAGATTGATTGATGAGTATCAGTTGCGGGATATGGTCGAGTTTGTGGGATGGGCGGATGGTTCAAAAAAAAAGGAGCTGTTGAATGCCTGTGATGTTTACGTACTCCCTTCTTATAATGAAGGGCTGCCAATTTCCATCCTGGAGGCTATGAGCTATGGCAAGCCTGTGATTGCTACCCGGGTAGGGGGCATACCTGAGGTCGTAAAGGAGGGGCGGAACGGATTTTTGATTGAGCCCGGGGATAAAGCGGCTTTGTGGGAACGAATCGACTCTTTTGTTCAGCATCCGGAACAGTTGAAGGAAATGGGGGCTTTGTCTTTGAAAATTGTAAAGCCTTATTTTGCAGAAAATGTGATGGAGAAATTACAGGCATTATATGGGGAACTTTTAGACACCGTATGAACCGGGTAAAGAGCGGTTAGGGCGTTTACTTTATTCCTCCTCATACCCCAATAAATTCAGGTCCACCGACTCCAGGCCGCTGATGCCATCGATGGAGCCGCGGATATGTGTTGCGTTCAGCAATACTTTTTCCAGCTGTTTTTCGCGGGCCTTCCAGAGGCGTTCCATGGCATCGCGCTCCTTCTGAATCGAGATCTTCATGCTTAAAAAGCCTTCCCGGATGGCTTTCCATTGCTCGGCAAATTCAGGGCTGGTAAGGTAGGAGTAGAGCAGGTTCATTTTGTCGCCTTTATTTTCCTGGCTTTTAGAGGCATTGAAGACTTTGATGATGCCATCCCTCAACACGCTGGCCAGCGCCTTTGCTTCGTTAAAATTGCAGATCCAAACGCCCTCTTTTTCGCCAAAACGCTCCATATCTTTGGGGTAGCGGCGGGTGACCAGCACAGCTACATCTGCACCCTGGCTGCGCATATCGGCCTTTAATTTTTCGATCCAGTCGCCCCCGAAGTTTTCAGCCCGTTTACTTTCCCAGATGATCTTGCCGCAGGCAATACCCAGGTTATTGCGGACGGTCTGGATCGAATCGGCGCCCCGAACCCCTTTTCCTACTTCTTCAACCAGGTCAAAGGGAAAGGCCGCCGCCAGCATTTCCTCCAGGGCCAGCTCCTGGCTCTCACCCTGTAGCTGCATGGAGCCCTGCTCTGCTTTACGCTGCATCTCCGCTGCAAGCTTCTTCTGCTGTTCCAGTTGTGTTTCCAGCTCTTTTAATTTCAGCTGGTACTCACTTTCCTTTAACGCTGTTTTTTCGTTTTCAATACGTCGTAACTCTTCCGTCAGTTTTTCCCGTTCTGTATGTAGCTTTTTCTGAACGGTGATCTCCAGCTCGGCTTCGCGGGTCTTGAATTCCTGCTCCTTTCTTAAAAAATCGGCCTCTTTTTGCCGGGCCAGTTTGAGCTTTTCTTCATTTTCCTCGTTGGCTTTTTGCAAAGTACCCATGCGGCTTTCAAAGTCGTTACTGATGCTTTTGCGCAGCTGCTCCTCCAGTTGTTTTTGCAGTAACTGTTTTTCTGTATTGAGTTTTTGCTGCCATTGTTCATTGGCCCTGGACGTTTCGAGCTCCGCCGCTTTTTTCAGCTGTGCAATTTCTTCATCCTTGTTCTTCTTATAGTCCTGCATTTGTTTGCGCAAGCCGTCTTTTTCTTTCTCAATAACATTTTTCAGCTCATCGGTAAGCGCAGCCTCTATCGGAAATTCGTGCTGGCAGTTCGGGCATTTTATTTTTGTAGACATAATTTTCTCATTCTTCGGTCAAACTTACAAAATAAAAAAAAACCACGCTGGATTCCCAGAGTGGTTTTTGACGAACCGGATTCTTTTTAATCAGGCTTCCTGCTTTTCTGCTTCGATCGCTGTTTTCCTGTTGCCCATCAGTTCCCTGTTGGTAGCAACCAAAACGTAGGTGTTGCTTTTTACTGAAGGAGCAACAAAAGCCTGAGGCGGAGTGGGTGTAGTTGTTGTATCTTCTTTTTGTTTATCGGTATCTTCTTTTTTGTTATCTGTTTGGGTAGAGTCCGTAGCCACTACTGTAGAGTCTGTTTTTGTACTGTCCACCTGGGCAAAGGCACTTCCTGTGATCACGGTTGCGGCTAACGCCAGCATTACTGTTTTTGTAGTTCTTTTCATGATTAAAATTTTAATAAAAAATATAAATTAATAAAGGTTTACTTACTTGCTTAAACGCCGGATCGGTCGATTGTGTTATACAGGATTTGTTAATAAATAATATAAAAAATATTAAAACGTTATTGGCTACAAGCCAGTCCTGTAAACGGTTTCAGGGCATATGTCTAAAGGTCTAAAGAGCTTTATCAGTATTTTTCTTCATCAGAAAAAGAGCAAATACAATACCATGCTGTACCAGCAAATAAGAAGAAAATGTTAATGTGGAAAGGGGTGTAGCTAACTGGTTGGAATCAATAAAAATAAATATGGGAATAAACCATCAACAGTCAAAAACTATAATTTCCAGTCAATGACCTGGTTCTCCCATTCGGTACGATGAGGGGTGGAGATGCGGATATAGTTATCCGTGTAGCCTTCCATCATACCATTCTTGTTATGGTTTTCAAACAATACTTTCCGGGTTTGACCGGAGTGCTGCTGCTCAAAGTATTGCATTTTCATATAGGACAGGTTCCTCAGTATTTTGTTCCGTTCATTCCGCAGGGGTACCGGTACTACCGGCTGAATGGAAAGCGCATGGGTGTTGGCCCGCTCTGAATAGGTAAAAACGTGGAAGTAGGATACATCCAGCTGGTGCAGGAAATCATAGGTTTCCTGGAAATAAGCGTCCGTTTCACCAGGAAACCCCACAATCACATCCACCCCAATGCAACAATGCGGCATCAGTGTTTTGATGTGGCCCACACGGTCGGCATACAGTTCCCGCTTATATCTTCTGCGCATGGCCCCCAGGATGGTATTGCTTCCGCTTTGCAGGGGAATATGGAAATGGGGCATGAACCGCTTACTGTTGGCCACAAATTCGATGATCTCATTCCCCAGGAGATTGGGTTCAATAGACGAGATCCGGAACCGTTCGATCCCTTCAACCTGGTCCAGCTCCTGTATCAGTTTGTAAAAATTTTCGCTGCGGCCGGTAATGGCCGCAGCAGCATTGCCATCCGGGCCTTTCCCAAAATCGCCCAGGTTGATACCTGTGAGCACAATCTCTTTTGCCCCGGAGGCGGCCAGGGAGCGAGCGTCTTCAATAACGGCGTCAATAGAGGCACTCCGGCTTTTGCCGCGGGCCATCGGAATCGTGCAAAAGGAACAGGTATAATCGCATCCGTCCTGTACTTTAAGGAAGGTGCGGGTGCGGTCGTTAATGGAATAGGAACTGTGAAAGCCGGTTACTTCCTCAATATCGCAGCTGCATATTTTGGCCGCGTCATTTTTAGAAAGTTCCCGGATATGTCTTACGATATTGAACTTTTCCGCGGCGCCCAGTACAAGATCCACCCCGGGAATATCTGCGATTTCCCCGGGTTTTAGCTGTGCATAACAGCCGGTGATGACTACCAGGCTTTCCGGGGCTTTACGCTGGATGCGGCGCACCAGTTGACGGCATTCTTTATCGGCATTATCGGTTACCGAGCAGGTGTTGATCACATACACATCTGCAACGTCCGTAAACTCTTTTTTCTCAAAACCCTCCCGCTCCATCAACCGGGAGATGGAGGAAGTTTCAGAATAGTTGAGTTTACAACCAAGTGTGTGGAACGCCACTGTTTTTGCACTGTGCATAAGGGCTGCAAAATTACGGAAATTTACCCGATAAGGCGTTTTCGGAGGCTGTTGAGAAATATCCGCATATTATTTTATCATAAGCAGCTATTTTTGAGGGATTAAGAACTATGTTGCGACTATTGTATACGATCTATGCGGCAGTGGTGTTCCTCGTTATTATGCTGCTTATTTTTCCGCTTTGTATCCTGGCGGCATTTTTAGGAAGGATAAGGGGGGGGAATATGATTTATATGCTTTGTACGGCCTGGGCTGATCTCTGGTTTGCCCTTGCTGGCATACGCGTGCAAAAAACCTTTACGGCCCCATTTGATAAAGAAAAAAAATATATCCTGATCGCGAATCATATATCTTACCTCGATATACCGGTGATGGTGAAGGTTTTTCGCAAACCGATGCGTGCCCTGGGCAAAGTGGAGATGGGGGCAATACCGGTTTTCGGGTTTATCTATAAGCGGGCGATCGTTACCGTGGACCGCAAATCGGCCGCAGGGAGGGCAAAGAGCATCCGTATCTTGCGATCGGTGATCAATAAAGGGATTTCTATCTTTGTTTTCCCGGAAGGTACATTTAATGAAACCGGGCGGCCTTTGAAAGATTTTTATAACGGGGCCTTTAAGCTGGCGCTGGAGACCGGTACGCCGGTGCGCCCGGTGCTGTTCCTGGACACCTACGACCGTATGCCCTATACAAAACGGTTATCCTTGAACCCGGGCAGATGCAGGGTGGTGTTCCTGGATGAGGTGCCGGTAGACGGGCTGGGACCAAAGGATCACGAACAATTAAAACAAAAAGTTTTTGCCCTGATGGAACAAAAACTGGTTGAGTACAATGTTTCCTGGATAAGGCAGGAGCCCCAATAAAGTGACGAACGTATGAACAACGAGCTCCCATATCATCCGCCGGCCGCGATGGCAGACTTTGCCGAAGTGATCATTCCGCTGGCACTGCCGCTGAACTATACCTGGGCGATCCCGGAGGAGCTGAAGGCCAGTGCTGTTGCCGGCTGCCGGGTGGAAGTGAACCTGGGTAAATCGAAAAAATATGCAGGGGTGATCAAGCGGGTGCATACCACTCCTCCGGAGTTCTTTGAAGCAAAGGAGATCGTCAACGTTCTGGATGCTGTGCCCGTGGTGTTTGAATCGCAGCTGAAACTTTGGGAATGGATGGCCCGCTACTATATGTGTACAGAGGGGGAGGTAATGGCCGCGGCCCTGCCGGCACACTTTAAACTGAGCAGTGAAACCATACTGGTATTTAACGAAGAGGCGGGTGATGATTTTACGGAGCTGGACACGGAGGCCTTCCTGGTGGCAGAAGCACTGCTGTTAAGAAAAGAGCTAAAGCTGTCCGAAGTGCAGCAGATCCTGGAAAGCAATCATGTGTACCCCGTGGTGAACCGGCTGATCCAGGGCCGGATCTGCTATGTATGGGAGTCGCTGAAGGAAAGCTACAGCCCCAAAAAGGAGACTTTTGTGCTGCTGCATCCTGATTATGATAGCGAGGCCGCCCTGGAGCAGTTGCTGAACAGCGACCCCCGGTTGCAGCGTGCCGAAAAGCAGATGGAATTGTTATTGGGGTACCTGCATTTTCAAAAAACGGAGGGGATCATTTCGAAACAGGCATTGTTGAAAAAAACGGGGGCCAGTGATACCCAGCTTAAAGGACTTGCGGATAAAGGGATCCTGGTACTGGAAAAAAGAGCAGTAGACCGGATCAGCGTGCTGCCGAAGGATATCCGGATCAATTTTAAGCTCTCCGTTGCACAGACGGCCGCGTTGGAGCGCATCCGGAGCGCATTGGAGGAAAAAGATGTTTGTTTGCTGCACGGGGTTACTTCCAGCGGAAAGACGGAGATCTATATTCATCTTATCGAGGAGCAGATCCGCAAAGGGAAACAGGTGCTTTACATGTTGCCCGAGATCGCCCTAACCTCGCAAACCATCCGCCGGCTGCAGCGGCATTTCGGGGGACATATAGGCGTGTATCATTCCCGGTTTTCGCAGAATGAGCGGGTTGAGATCTGGAACAAGGTGAGGGATGGCTCGCTGAAAGTGATCCTGGGGGCCCGGTCTTCGCTGTTCCTGCCTTTTCAGGACCTGGGGATGATCGTTTGTGATGAGGAGCATGACACTTCTTACAAACAGATGGAGCCGGCACCCCGTTATCATGCCCGGGATGCAGCCATCTATTTTGCATCCTTATTCAGCGATTGCAGGGTGGTGCTGGGGAGTGCTACCCCATCCTTCGAATCCTACAGCAATGCCCTGAACGGAAAGTACGGGCTGGTGCTATTAACAGAGCGGTTTGGTAATATTGAGCTTCCGCAGATCGGGATCATGGATACCCGGCGTTACCGCTCAAAAGAATTTGCGGATACGATCCTTTTCCCTCCCCTTGCCGAAAGCATCGGAGGCGCTCTTGGGCGGGGAAAACAGGTGATCCTTTTTCAGAACCGGAGAGGTTATACCCCCTATCAGCGCTGCAATACCTGCGGTTGGGTGCCTCAATGTAAATATTGTGATGTATCGCTGAACTATCATAAAGTGTATAACAAACTGGTATGTCATTATTGTGGTACCAGCTATCCCCTGATGGTTACCTGCCCCAGTTGTGGCAGTCATGATTTTATCCAGAAACAATTTGGAACCGAGCGGGTAGAGGAGGCGTTGCAGGAATTGTTTCCCGGAGCCCGGGTGGGGCGCATGGATATTGATGCTGTGCGGGGTAAACATGCGCATGACCAGCTGATACAGAACTTTGAGCAACAGAAACTGGATATCCTTGTAGGAACACAGATGGTAGTGAAGGGACTGGATTTTGAGCATGTGGAACTGGTGGGCATTGTGGATGCGGATGGTATTCTCTCTTTCGCGGATTTCAGGGTCAACGAGCGGGCTTTTCAGCTGATGGAGCAGGTAAGCGGCAGGGCAGGGAGGAAACATGGCACGGGCAGCGTGTTGATACAAACCACCCAGCCGGAGCATCCGGTGCTTTTGCGGGTGCAGCAGCATGAATACCGGGCTTTATTTGATGATGAATTGCCGAAAAGAGAACAGTTTGGCTATCCTCCCTATACACGGTTGATCCGGCTTACATTTAAGAATAAGATCAGGGATGTGGTACGCGATGCCGCAACCTGGTTTACCACGGGGCTCCAGGACCGCTATGGAAATTATATCACCGGTCCTTCGGAACCCCTTATTAATAAAGTACGCAATCAATACCTGATGGAGCTCCTGTTAAAGCTGCCGCGAAGTACGCGGCTGATCGAACAGTGCAAGAAGGATGTCCTTTACCATGTGGCCCTGTTGCATCAGGAAAAACGATACCGGTCTGTAGTGGTGATCCCGGATGTGGATCCCTTTTAAATTTAAGAGTAAGGGGTACATAGCATTATTAAGCCGGTCATCTGTAGTGCGCCACCGGGGATCGTTTTTTGCTCATTGATTATAAGGATTTGTATGGAAAGACTTTAATGTCTGTGTTTGAGGATATGATCTGTTAAAAAAAATGGCATGTACCCGGGCATAAGAGCCGCAGGCCCGTAAATGAAAACAGGGAGTACCTGTATGCTGATTAAAATATATCAGGTGTTTTCTTCTTTTGCAGCTGATAATAAGCCGGCATCAAAATTATTTCTTTTCTCGGTCAGTGAGGACACTGACCGTGGCGTGGGCCGTGGTTTGTGTCCTCACAAACCACTAGTAATTACGCATTTTAATAAAATTGATTCCGGTTCATTATGAGATGATTTCAGGAGTAAAACGATTATCAGAAGCTTTTTTGTAAAATAACCGGAACCTCCGCTTTTACATCTTCAAATAAAGAGGGTGCCTCAATCAGAGACACCCTCTTTGGTCTTGGTTGATGACTAAAAACGGTTAACTGACTTTTACCATGAAAACATAATCCTGGATCTTTTTCGCCTGCTGTGTGCGGTTAAGACTTATAATGGAGGATTTGGTATTTAATTTTACACTTTGAATAGTGGTGTCGGTCTTTCCTTTTCCTTTTACTTCATTCAGAATGTTATAAAGATTTTTTGAGCGGATAAAGAACGCCACACCTTCCTGGTCCTTTTGGCGTCCGTTTAAGATGCCGATTACATCGCCCTCATTATTCAGGATCGGGCTGCCGCTGTTACCGCGATTGGCCGATATCTGTATCTGGCAGCTGAGGGTATCGCCGTTAAAACCTGTTTTAGCGCTCAGGTAGCCCTGGGTATAGGCGATCTCTTCATCTTCCCGGGGATAGCCCATGGTAAATACCGGCTCTGCCAGGTCGGCCATCTTGCGGGAGAACCCGTAGGGAACCGGTGGCAGCGGTTTGAAATCTTTATCGGTGATCTTAAGCAAGGCAATATCCCTTACAGGGTCCGTATATACCACTTCAGCAAAATACTCGGTTCCGGTGTTGCTGGCCACGGCCACGTTTGTTGCATTCTGGATCACATGGGCATTGGTCACCAACAATCCTTTACTGTCGATCATAAAGCTGGTACCTCTCGAACTATAGGTGATCTCCGGCGTTTTGGGGTCCGGGGTGTGGCTGTTTTTCAGACTATTGATCTCTTCAGCCTGTTTGCGCGATTTGTTTTCCAGGGAGCTGAATTTCTTGCTCAGGGTTTCGATCTGGGCATTGTGGCTCTTGGGGGTAACCGACCACAAAATTGCAGAAACCAGTAAAGCGGTAAGGCCTGCGATAGAAGCGGCGATGGAAGCCACTCTTTTATACCGGTTGTACAGGTAAGCCAGCCTGGCCTTCCCTTTGCGTGCGGGTGAATCAATTGTTCCCTGGGTGGCGAGGTCGGTGTGGATCTCGTTAAGGGAAGCATGAAACTTTTGCCATTCATTGTAGCGGTTCATGCGCTGCATAAACAGCGTATGTGTCACTACCATCTGGTCGATCTCGCTATCAGCCTTTCTTAAATTTTCGAAATGTAAACGCTCATCGGGAGTCATTTCCCCGGAAATATACCGTTCTACCGCCTCGGTCAACAATATATTGTCATGCTCATGCATTATCCTACTACTTTTTATATTGAGAAAAGAATATTTTTTTCAGCCGCATCAGGCACTTGTATTTCTGAGTTTTCGCATTTTCGGAATTGGTATAGCCAAAGGCTTCGGCAATTTCCTGCATGCTCTTCTTTTTAAAATAAAAGGCCTCCAATAAACTTTTACAAGGCTCGCCCAGGTGCTGGATCGAATGATGCATCAGGTTATAATCCTGATCTTTTTGCTCATGCGCCTCCAGATCATCATCCACCCTTACCAGGCTGCCGGCATCATTCCACTCCTCAGTAAACCGGCTCTGCTGCTGTAGCTTCTTCAGCCACAAGCGTTTAGCAACTGAGTATAAATAGGTTTTGATCTGGCAGTTAAGCTCAAATGTTCCTGACCTGGCCTTTTCGAACAGTACCACCATCGCTTCCTGGAAAATATCCCGGGCATCGTCGGCTGTACCATTATTATTGACTACCAAAGCCTGAATGAGGTTGTAATGCTGTTTATATATTTCTTCGGTTGACTTCTTATCATTGCGCGCTAAACCCTTCAGTAGCAATATTTCCTGTTCTAAGACCGTCTCTTTCACGCTTTGTATGATTTTTAATACTTTTTTTTAAAAATAGTAACCCTTTGGCACTAAGAAAAACTTTTTTGCTGGAGCAGGGGTTACCTTTTTGAATTTTTTGTATTAACCTGAAATCAGTAACTCAAAATTTAAAGTAATGAAAAAATTATTTATTGTTCTGGCAATCAGTTCTTTAGGTTTCGCTGCCTGCAATAACAGTGCAGAAGGTGAAAAAAGTGGTGATACAACCGCAGTGGCGCCCATTGATGCGCCCAGCGTTACTCCTCCCGCAGTAAGTAATGACACCATCGTAAACCTCGACACCAACCAGGCGGCTCCGGTTGATACTGCCGCTAAAAAGTAAGTCATTTATATTCGGCAATAAAACAGGGCCATCCTCCTTAAGGCGGGTGGCTTTTTTTATGTGTTGTTCGGGATTGAACGTTGCACTTTGGGAGGCTGTCCGATACTTTAAGTCTCGAACAGCATAAAATGCCATACCTTTGCGGACTCATTTTATAAAAATATATTAGTGGCTACATTTGAATCGTTGGGGATTGAAGAAGGATTACTTCAGTCATTACAACAAATCGGGTTTCAAACACCCACTCCGATACAGGAGCAAGCAATACCGGTTTTATTGCAGGGAACAAAGGATTTTATCGGGCTGGCGCAGACCGGTACCGGTAAAACGGCAGCTTTTGGGCTGCCATTGCTGCAGCTGATCGATAAATCCTTTCCATCGCCGCAGGCGCTCATTATTTGCCCTACACGAGAGCTGTGTTTGCAAATAGCCAATGACCTGGAGGCATTTAAACAAAAGAAGGAAAATGTGCACGTAACGGCTGTATATGGCGGAACCGCTATCAGCCAGCAGATCCGCGAAATAAAAAGGGGCACGCACATCGTTGCCGCCACCCCGGGACGCTTGATTGACCTCATAGAACGGAAGGCGATCAACCTGGAAGATATTCATTACGTGGTGCTGGATGAAGCCGATGAAATGCTGAATATGGGCTTTAAGGATGATATTGAGTTTATCCTGAAAGAAACCCCCAACCGCCAGAGCACCTGGTTGTTCAGCGCAACCATGCCTAAAGAGATCCGGCAGGTGAGCAAGCGCTATATGGAAAATCCCTTTGAAATTACAGTAGGGAAAGCCAACTCGGCTAATACCAATATTGCGCACCAGTATTACCAGACGCAGCATGTAAACCGGTATGAAACACTAAAGCGTATTATCGATTTTAACCCGGGCATGTACGGGATCGTGTTTACGAGGACCAAGGCCGATGCCCAGCATATTACAGAACAGCTGATCAGGGAAGGGTATGATATTGAAGCATTGCATGGTGATCTGACCCAGGCCCAGCGGGATAAGGTAATGGCCCGTTTTCGGGAGAAATCACTGGAACTGTTGATTGCTACGGATGTTGCGGCACGCGGTATTGATGTACAGGGCATCACGCATGTGATCAACTATGAGCTTCCGGACGATACCGAAGTTTATACCCACAGGAGCGGAAGGACCGGCCGTGCAGGACTCAGCGGTATCTCAATTTCCATTGTAACCCCCAAAGAGGTTTACCGCCTGCGGCAGATCGAAAAACTGATCAATACGAAGTTTAATAAGATCGATATCCCATCCGGTAAAGATGTGTGCCGTAAACAGTTTTTTCATTTTATTGACAAAATGCTAAAGGCCGATATCAGTCATGGTGAATATGAAGCCTATGTACCCGTTTTGGAAGAGAAATTTGAAAACATCAGCAAGGAAGAAGTATTGCAGCGGGTAGCAGCCCTGGAGTTTGACCGTTTCCTGAAATATTATGAGAATTCGGTTGACCTGAACCTGAGGGGAGGCGATGACCGGAAAGGCGCACGTGCTGCGGAACGCAGCAGCAGGGGCGGACGTGGGGCCGGCAACGGGCAATACCAGCGGTTATTTGTAAACCTGGGTACAAAGGACGGGTTTTACAAGGCCAGCTTCCTGCAGTTCATCCTGGATATGAGCCGTCTGAGTAAAGATAACTTGGGGCGGATCGATATGAAAGAAATGAATAGCTGGGTAGAAGTAGATGCTGCCTCCGCACGTATTATGATCAAAGCTCTGGATGGTAAAAACTACCGGGGCAGAAGGATCCGTATGAATGATGCGGAAAGCGGCGGAGGGCGCAGGAGGGGATAGAACTTACAGTATAAAAGTAAAAAGTGAGATGCATTGCATTTCACTTTTTACTTTTAAGCCCCGATAGGGGGGCTCACTCTTTTATTTTACCACGCACTCCAGGTTTACGGTAATGCTGGCCGTTTTATTTTTGGATGAGGTGTTGAATGTGCCCCCATAACTGTAGTCTTCGTTGCTGTTTTGCCCGGTGATCTGGAAGATGCCCATATTAGCCTTTACCACGTTCCCTAAAGAACCACCGGTATTCTTCGCAATGGTCTCTGCCCGCTTACGCGCGTCTTCAGCTGCCTTGGCAAGCAGGTCCAGTTTGAGATCCGCCAGTTTTGTATAGAAATACAGGGGCTCCGGGGAGTTTAATTCAATCCCCGTTTCGATCAGCTCAGTGATCTCGCGCGAGAGCGCCTCTACTTTTGCAATGTCGCCGGATTCTACCTTTACATTCTGCGTAAGATTATAGCCTCCAAAAGTAGTGGTGGTGGACTTGGTTTCTTCGTTATAATTGGAGCGGAAGATCTTATCGATCTTTACAGAAGAAAAGATCATCTGCTTCGGCTGGATCCCTTTCCGGGTGAGGTAATTCCTTACATTGGTTTCATCCTGTTTAAGCAGGGCATAAGCCGTTTTTAGATCAAAATCGGTACGGTTATAGCTTCCATTCCAGGCGATCAGGTCGCTGGTAAAATCTTTTTCGGCACTGCCGGTAACCCGGATGGTTTGCCGGGTTTTGAATTTGTATTTGTAGGCACCCGCTACAATAAAGCCCGCCAGTACAATACAGATACCAATAATGGCAAGGCCGATGAAACTGCGGCTGCCGGCGGCTGTGTTTGTTTGTGTATTTTCAGTGTTGCTCATAAAACTAAGGTAAGCAAAACAGATCAATTTGCCAGCTCAATCATCGCTTCCAGCTCTTTTTGAAGCTGCTCGTCTCCACCAAAGCCGATCGACTGGAATTTGATATTGCCGTCTTTCCCGATCACAAATTTGGTGGGGATCCCCGTTACGTTGAACTGTGCAACCACCTTGCTTTCATTGTCCATCAAAACGTGGAAATCGTATTTGTTTTTTGCAATAAAATCGGTGGCATTTTTTTGCTTATCGTCAACCGTTTCCCAGGTATCCACAAACAGGAACTGAACCGCCGGGTTATCTTTGTACTTTTCTACCATTTTTTGCATAGCAGGGAAAGAGGCTCTGCAGGGGCCGCACCAGGTGGCCCAGAAGTCTACTACAACGACCTTGCCTTTCAGTTCTTCAAGCGTTATCTTTTTCCCTGAAAGATCCTGCAGGGCAAATTGAGGAGCCGGGTCATTCTTCAGGATTTTCCGGAGCTCTTCCATCCGTTTTTGTTTGGCGCCCAGTTCCAGCCGGGTGATATAGGCCTCGTAGCCGGTTTCTGATGCATGCTCTTTAATATAGGTCCTTTTCAGTACCTCCTTAACAGGATCATTGGCGTTTCCTTCTGTTACAAATTTTTCCAGTTCCGGTTTGTATTTTTTTGCCGGCAGCGCTTTTTCTGCAAGCTGGGCATAAGTGCCGTTCTTATCCGTATTTGTTCCTTTACTTATCGTCAGCGCGGCTTCCCGGGCATAGGGGAGCCCTTGTTGGTATTTTCCCTGTTTATACAGGATCATACCATAAGTGTCTGCATACGTGGCATAATCGTTTTCTTTTTGCTGCATCCACTCTTTTTTCAGCTGCATCTTTGGTTTTTTGTCCCGCGGTGTTTTCAGATCTCCCCGGCCATAATCGATGGTTTCCTTCGAAAGCGCTGCGGCCATAGCAAGGTCATTTCCGTCGTCTTCCTGCATTTTCCAGGCTACGGAATTATAGGTGTTTATTTTGTTCTTTTCATCTCTGAACAGGAGCGCATACCGTTTAAAGTTGGACCAGTCTTTTTTTGCGGCGTACGCGGTAAGGATCTGGCGTTGCATAGAATTGACCAGGCTGTTGTAGCTGTCCGGGTCTTTCTGGGAAGCTGCCGCTTTTAATACCCCATCAACAACCGCTTCTTTTTTAGACAGGTTGGTTTCCCCATTGAATTTTGCGTAATAATCCTGCTGGGTCAGTTTACCGGAGGGCATTTTTTCTTTTTTCAGCTTTCCCCAAAAAGCCTGCTGCTGGGGAAGCCGCAATAGCCCATAAAGATTTATGATCTTTGTATAATCTTCTTCCGTTTTAAGCCCGGCTTTTAATGTTTTTTCAATTTCGGCCTGCGCAGTGGTTGCCGCTTTCTCCTTGTCGGTACGGTTAAGTGTAAAAAGGTAGCCAACTACCAGGGGCTCCCTGCTTTCCGGGTATAGTGCTATCTCTTTTTCATAGGCGGTCCGGGCTTTTCCGGCGTCTGTTTTCAACCCGAATTTCCATTCTGCTATGTTGTTATAGAACTGGGCAGCACTGGCATAGGCACCTTTTTTTACCTTATTGCCGTCATAAAGCGTTACCAGGTAGCCGCTGTCTGCGTTGTTGTCCTTTTTTTCATCAATAGCAAAACCAAAAACCAGCAGGTTCTGAGCCGTGTCGGTTTGAATGGCAGCGGTGTACCGTCCGTCTTTCTTTTTTAGTACCAGGTCTTCCATTTCCTGACCGGAGGAGCCCATTTTTAATACGTAGGCTTCGGGTACTTTGCCGGTTCCTGTAAGGTCGCCTCCGGGGGTGTAAATAAGATTGATGACATCGCCTGCACGGGGCTGTTTGGGGCTGATGATAAGATTTGATTGTGCACCTGAATGAAGGGCTATAAAGAGGAAGGTAGAAAGTAAAAGGTTTTTCATTTTTTATAAATTACCAGTGAATGTATTGGTTGCTGCAAAAGTAGCAGATTGTATTATATTTTTCGGGGATATTATCAGCAGCAATGCCTTTGCGTATTACTTACGACAAACTTCAGCAGCAGCTTTTCTGCTGTTACAGGCTCATCAGAAGCGGTATTGCCCCGGGAGGTATCGCAGCTCCGGATTTCTTCCGTGCGGGAAGTAAGACCGGACCGGTCAGAAGGGAGAGGGAGTTAGCGCCTGATTGTGAATGCTTTTACATCCGGTTTTTTTTCACAAATAATTTACAAGCCCTTTGTTATCTATTGGGCCTTTTCAGCGTCTTACTTGTAGAAAACAAAAAGAAAATGAAAACCCGTTTCATAAAATTTTTGAGTTTGGCGGCGGTGATCCTGGTGCTGGCAGGCTGTGGCCCATCGGCACATGTGGAAACTTCCCGCAATGCCAATTTTGACCGGTACCGCACTTTTGCATGGGCGGAGAAAAAGGATCGTCGTGGTCGTTCCGGTAACAGTACAATGATGGAAAATCAGATCCGTGATGCCATTTCGGGCCGCCTGGAATCAGGGATGGGATGGCGGCAGGTATCCCGAAATCCGGATGTTATTTTAAGTTATGATGTACTGGTAGAACGAAGTTCACGGCTGGAGTCTGACTCCAGGTATAGCTGGGGGGGCTTCCGTACATTCTATAACCCATACAGTCGCCGGTTTTATAATGTGTATTATCCTTCCCGGTTTATGGGATATGATAATTATGAAGTGCCTACAAAAGAAGGAACGATCACGGTAACAATGGTCGATGCCCGTACTGATGAAACAGTGATGCAGGGATGGGCATCGGACGAAGTGAACAGCCGCAGGATCTCAGGAAAAGAAATTGACCGGATCGTTAATGCGATCTTCCGGAAATGGGAGTCCGGCACCCGGTACAATAACCAGTATAATGACCGTAGGGGAAACCCGCGCAATAGCGGCCGGTATTAAAAAGCATATTGAAAAGAGTAGTTTGGTTTGGTAGTTACAACGGGCCTCTGCTATTTTTAGCGGGGGCCCTCTTTTTTGTTTAAAGTTCCAGGTTGGACTCTCTTCCACTCCTGGTATCCGGACCCGTGCTCGTCAATCAGTTATCAGTTTTCAGCATCTTTTATAATGAACCGGAATCAATTTTATTAAAATGCGTAATTACTAGTGGTTTGTGAGGACAGAAACCACGGCCCACGTCACGGTCAGTGTCCTCACTGACCGTGAAAAGAAATAATTTTGATGCCGGCTTATTATTACATAAACTTCAGCTACGTTTAGCCAGAAACCTTCCCCTGGGAATTTGAAGATGGGGAAATGTGGAAGTGTAGGTTCATATCAGGTATGAAGCCGCATCTGACAGGCGCCGGTAGGCAACGGGTAATAGTAAAGGGTATCAAGTGAAAAATGTGCAACCCAAATCTCAAGCTTCCAATCGAAGGGTGATCAATAAGAGGTGAAACGCCGCTTTGATGTTGAACTTTAAAGCCGGGGCCGAAGAAACTTCACCGAGGCGTGCAGATGGTGCTAACCTCAGACATGAAACGTCGAGCCCTAAATATCCCGCTCTGCCAATAGCTGATCCAGGTCCAGTTGGCGTGTGTACATTTCAAGGCTGCCGTCTGCCTGTTGGGGCCATAGATCCTTCGGACGATCCCAATAGAGCTCAACGCCGTTTCCGTCCGGATCATCCAGGTACAACGCTTCCGATACACCATGGTCCGCTGCGCCTGTAAGCGGATAGCCCGCCTGTACCAGCCGGTACAGGATATTGGCCAGGTCTTTCCGTGAGGGATAAAGAATGGCGGTGTGAAACAGACCGGGTGCTTTTACGGGTGCGGGAGGTGCATCCTTGCTGTACCAGGTATTCAGGCCGATATGATGATGGTACCCCCCGGCAGCAATAAAAGCTGCCTGGCTGCCATACAGGGTAGTGACCTCAAACCCCAGCAACCCGCAATAAAAATCGAGAGACCGCTGTAGGTCGGAAACTTTTAAATGCACATGCCCAATTCTGGTAGCAGGAGGGATTTTATAATCCATGTTTTTTGTTTCAGGTTTAAAGTTCCCGGGGACTGCTCCGAGTTGGACCGTTAGCCCCGGAACTTCATACATTAAACTTCCCAGGCAAGCGCGCTGGCTCCCAGGATGGCCGCATCCGCCTCTTTCAGCTCGCTGAATACCAGCTTGACCTTATTCTGAAAAATGGGCAGCAGGTTTTTTTCCATATGTTCTTTCGTGGGTTTCATAATATAATCGCCTGCTTTGATCACCCCTCCAAAAAGGATAATGGCTTCCGGTGAGGAAAACATAATGAAATTGGCCAGCGCTTCTCCCAGTATCTGGCCCGTATAGCGGAACACTTCCATTGCTGTTTCGTCCCCTTTCTCCGCCATTTCAAATACCGCGCGGGAATCGAGGTTTTCCTCCGGAACGTCGTTGAGTGCGGAATGGATATTTTCAGCTCTTAACTTTTTAGCGGTAATGGCAATACCGGTGGCGGAACAGTAGGCTTCCAGCGAACCATGTGCGCCAGTGCTCCAGTGCTTACGCCCCCCCGGGCGCACAATAACATGGCCCAGTTCGCCGGCAAACCCGTCGTGGCCATAAAGCATCAGCCCGTTGGCCACAATGCCGCTGCCTACTCCGGTACCCAGGGTTATCATAATAAAATCTTTCATGCCCCGGGCAGCGCCGTACATCATTTCTCCCATGGCGGCTGCATTGGCATCATTGGTAAGGGTACAGGGAATGCCGAACTTATCGCTTACCAGTTTAGCAATGGGGATCACACCTCTCCATGGCAGGTTGGGTGCATATTCTATGGTACCTGTATAATAGTTTCCGTTGGGGGCACCCATGCCGATCCCTTTTATGCCTATTGAGCTGTTTTTGTCGATGATCGGTTTCATGGCTTCATAAAGCCCTTCAATAAATGATTCTATGGTAGGGAAAGCATCTGTTTTTATATCCCCCTTATCCAAAATTTCACCCCGGTGGTTCACAATGCCGTACTTCGTGTTGGTACCGCCTATATCAATCCCAATCGCCAATTCACTTGACAAGTCTAAAATTCCCATATCGTTTTCGATTTATATCATTTTAATGTCCGCTTCCCGAGGTTTTGACATCATAATCGATGCCTTGTTGCTTCAGGGCCGCTTTTGCTTTTATTGCGTAGAAGGCAAGATACGCAAAGCAGGCCACACCAACAAAGTAAGAATACTGGATGCCCAGATGCTCGGGTGCTGCCAGCCATCCCTGGAGCAGGCTGACGATGCCCCCGCCCATGATCATGAAGATCAGGAGGCTGGATCCTTTATTGGTGAATTTGCCTAAACCGGCAATGGACAGGGTAAAGATACAGGGCCAGAGTGTGGAACAGAACAGCCCTACACTGATAAAGGCATATACGCTGATCATTTTGTCGGCAAAGATCCCGATCAGTAATGCCAGGATGCCCATACAGCTGAAGATCAGCAGCTGCCGTGCCGGATTTCCCTTGCTTAAGATATCGCAGGCGATCAGACCAACGATCAGCAGCGCATATATATAAAAGGGCGTAATATCATGATTGGCGATCTTGTTAACCAGCAGGAAAACACCAAAAGCAATATAAGGCATCAGGAATCGCAAAATGCTTTTTGCACCTTGCGACAGGTCGAAGGCGCCTACAGACCCCGTCCAGCGGCCGATCATAAGGCTGGCCCAGTAAAGCGATACAAAGGGGGCAATCTTGTCGGTGGGCGTTTGCAGGTGCTCCTTCATAAATTCCGGCAGGTTGGCTGCCGTGCTTACTTCTACGCCTACATATAAAAAGATGGCGATCATTCCCATCACCAGCTGCGGGTACGCCAGTACCGAATGGCGGGCGGGCGGCGTTCTGACGGCTTCCGTTTCCAGTGCCTGTTTGCTGCCATCCGGCTCTACGTTATCCGTTGTATCGATCGTTTCGAGGTTGATTTTATTGGGTACAGAAGAGAACCTGAAAATAACTGCAACAATGACAAAGGCCAGCCCCAGGATCAGGTACGGCACTTTAATGCTCTGGATATCTGCGTCGGAACCGGAGGCGGTAACAGACCCAAAGATGGCAAAGCTCACCACCAGCGGCCCGATGGTGGTGCCGAAGTTGTTGATACCACCTGCAAGACTCAGACGTTGGGAGCCCAGTTTGGGATCACCCATGATAATAGCCAGCGGGTTGGCGGCAGTTTGCTGCAGGGAGAAACCAAGGCCTACAATAAAGAGCCCTATGATAAATAGGGAAAAGGACTCCTGTTGCGCCGCGGGATAAAACATAAGCGTACCCAGGGCTGAAATGATCAATCCCAGGGATATGCCGTTCTTGTAACCGATCTTTTGCAGCAGATCCTTTCCGATGACACTGCTGATCACCAAAAAGATCAGTGATCCGATCGTATAAGCCACATAAAATGCAAAGGATACCATTTGAGATTGAACCTGGCTCAAATGAAGCTTTTCTTTAAACACGGGGATCAGGATATCATTACTGGCTGCAACAAATCCCCAAAAGAAAAACACAATAATGAGTGTTCCAAACTGGGACCACTTTGTCGTTTGATTACTCATGTCAATCGTTTATTGTTTTACAGGAAGTAAATGTAAATAGTTATCATCTAAATAAAAATTTTAATTCTTTCTTTAGCAATTTCTGTTCATTTATAAATAATGCTTACATTAGTAACGGAAGAAATCAGTATTATGGAAATAATTCATGTATCAGCAGAGTGTTATCCCATGGCCAAAGCCGGCGGACTGGGGGATGTGGTAGGGGCCTTGCCAAAGTACCAGAATGAACTGGGCCATGTGGCCAAGGTTGTGATGCCGATGTACCGGACAAAGTTCTTATATCAGAATGAGTGGGAGCTGGTGCATGAAGGCGGACAGGCATTGGGGGGCGAATGGTTTAAGTACAGCATTATAAAGGAAAAAACCAACAAGCTTGGGTTTGACCTTTACCTTGTGGATATCAACGGGAAGCTGGACCGGGAGAAGATCTACGGCTATGAGGATGATACGGAACGGTTCATAGCCTTTCAGCTGGCGGTTTGCGATTGGATCGGCCGCTGGCAGCATCGCCCGGATGTGATCCATTGTCATGACCACCATACAGGGCTGATCCCTTTTATGGCGCGGCACGCCTATGCCTTCCGTTACCAGCTGGGTAACGTACCAACCGTGTTTACGGTACATAATGGGGAATACCAGGGACAGTTTAGCTGGGATAAATATTATTACCTGCCTGCTTACGATTCCTGGAACTGGGGGCTGCTGGACTGGAACAATGCCATTAACCCGATGGCCTCAGCTATAAAATGCGCCTGGAAGGTGACCACCGTGAGCCCCAGCTATATGGATGAGCTGAAGCATGCCGCCAACGGGCTGGAAAATCTTTTTGAATATGAAAAAGGGAAGAGTATTGGCATCATCAATGGTATTGATACAGAAGTGTGGAATCCGCAAACGGATGGCTTCATTGTTAAGAACTACGACAATGAAGAGGTGATACCCGGTAAGGAAAAAAATAAGAAGGAGCTGACGGCGCAGTTCGGGCTGGATCCGGAGAAGCCGTTGATCACGTTCATTGGCCGCCTGGTGGGAGAGAAGGCCGCCGACCTGTTGCCGGATGCCATCGGCCAGTCGATATACCAGTACCAGGGGAAGGCGAATTTCCTGATCCTGGGTTCCGGGGACCCGGAGATCGAGGACCAGCTGGACCAGATGAAGCACCGGTTTAAAGGATATTTTAATGCGTATATAGGATATAATGAGGGACTCAGCCACTTGCTATATGCAGGGTCCGACTTTTTGCTGATGCCCAGTCGCGTTGAGCCCTGCGGGCTTAATCAGCTGTATGCATTGCGTTACGGGACGGTACCCGTGGTGCGGAATATCGGCGGCCTCAAAGATACGGTAGTGGACTATGGCGATCCCGGAGGCTTTGGTATTAAAATGGAACAGTCCAGTGTAGGAGATATTGCCTATTCCGTAGGCAGGGCCATCGACCTGTATGCGAATAAGCACAACCTTTATGATGCCATGCGCGGTAAAATGATGACCATCGATCACAGCTGGGACATGTCGGCCAAACAGTATCTCCAGATCTATGAATCGCTTCAGCCGGAGCAATAAAATAATAATGCCGGGATAATCAATTCCTGTTTATATTTATCGTACCAAGCAATTTTAAACTATTACTATATGTCCATTTCAAATCAGATTATTGCCATGATCCTGGGCGGGGGGGCCGGATCGAGACTGGCGCCATTGACCAGTACCCGTTCCAAACCGGCAGTGCCCATTGCAGGAAAGTACCGCCTGGTTGATATTCCTATTTCCAATTGTATCAATTCGGATATACACCGCATGTTTGTGCTGACGCAGTTCAACTCGGCCTCGCTGAACCGCCATATAAAAAATACATACCGGTTCAGTGCCTTCAGCACTGCCTTTGTCGATATTCTTGCGGCAGAGCAAACACCGGATAACCCTACCTGGTTCCAGGGTACCGCAGATGCTGTCCGGCAGAGCCTGCGCCACCTGGGGCCTTTTTCCAGCGACTATGTGCTGATCCTTTCGGGCGATCAGCTTTACCAGATGGATTTTAATAAGATGTTGCAGCACCATAAGGATAGCGGTGCGGAAATTTCTATAGCAACCATACCGGTTGGTGATCGCGAAGCGCCGGAGTTCGGGATCTTGAAAACCGATGAGGAGCATTATATCACTTCCTTTATTGAAAAGCCATCCAAGGATGTGCTTGGCGACTGGGAGAGTGATACCGGACCGGCCATGCAGCAGAAGGGAAGGAACTACCTGGCTTCAATGGGGATCTATATCTTTAACCGGAAGCTGCTGGAATCCCTGTTGCTGAAGAAACATCCGGAGGCGACCGATTTTGGAAAGGAGATCATACCTGCGTCCATCAGTGAATATAAAGTGGCCAGTTTCCAGTACGAAGGCTATTGGACTGATATCGGGAATATTTATTCCTTTTTTGAGGCGAACCTGGAGCTGACCTCCGATATACCGGAATTTAATCTGTTCGACAATACCAAGTCGATCTTTACCCGCCCCCGTATGTTGCCGCCGGCAAAGATCAGCGGTACCACACTGGAAAAAACGGTCATCGCTGAAGGTTGTATCATCAATGCCTCGCGCATTGAGCATAGTGTGATCGGTATCCGGTCCCGGATAGGTTATGGTTCCACTATTGTAAGCTGTTACATCATGGGGAGCGACTTTTATGAAACGATCGAGGACCTGAGCCGGGATCAGAATAAAGGTATACCGCCTATCGGTATCGGAAAGCGCTGCTACCTGCGTAACTGCATCATTGATAAGAACTGCCGTATCGGCGACGATGTACGGATGAATGGGGGCACACATCTCGAAAATACGGATCATGAATTGTATACAGTAAAAGACGGGATCATAGTGGTGAAAAAAGGCGCAGTCCTTCCCAGCGGGTTTGTGGTCTAGCCCCGGCAACAACGGATTCCCGTTGCTCCGGCTAACGCGGAACGCTTCCGCGAAACTATCTTTTATACAGGAAAGGGGTTGGGATGTACAACCCCTTCTTTAAAAATAAATTTTAATGTGTATTTAATACATATTAAATTTGCTGTTTAAATATGCTTGCTATGGCTGCAACAATAAACGACTCCCGGCCTAAATTATCCCTGTCGGAGATCATCAACATGAGTGTCGGGTTCTTTGGAATCCAGTTTGGCTGGGATCTGCAGCGTGCCAATATGGGGCGGATCTACGAAAACCTGGGTGCCAACCCGGACCAGGTACCGCTGCTGTTCCTGGCAGCTCCGCTCACCGGTTTGCTGGTACAACCTGTTATCGGATACCTGAGCGATAAGACCTGGCATCCCCGCTGGGGCAGGCGGCGGCCTTATTTTATGATCGGCGCGCTGATCAGCTCCATCGCGCTGCTCTTTATGCCGCACAGCAGCGCCCTTTGGATGGCGGCCGGGTTGCTATGGGTGCTGGATGTTTTTGGGAACGTGGCCATGGAGCCTTTCCGTGCCTTTGTAACTGATAAATTGCCGGACAGCCAGGTAAACCGGGGCTTTATTATGCAGAGTTTTATGATCGGGCTGGGAGGAAGCATCGCATCGGCCCTGCCCTGGATGATGAAGAACCTGTTTCATTTTCAAAACACCGCAGCGCCCGGCGACATTCCGGAAAACGTAAAATGGTCTTTTTATCTGGGCGCTTTCTTTTTCCTGGCTTCCGTTTTATACACCGTGTTCACCTCTAAGGAATACCCGCCGCAGGCCCCGGGCCATAAGGAAGAAGCAACAAAATCGCGCAGGGGATTTGGTGGTGGGTTTGGGGAAATCATGCATGCATTGCGAAATATGCCGCCCAAAATGCGGATCATTTCACTGGTGCAGTTCTTTACCTGGCCGGGCCTGTTCCTGATGTGGTTTTACTATACCACGGCTGTGGCCGTAAATGTATTTGGAGGCAAAGATGCTAATGACCCGGTGTACGCGGCCGGCGCAGATTTTGGAAGCCTCACCCTGGCGTATTATAGTGTGGTTACCTTCCTGTTTGCACTGGTCCTGCCTGTAATTGCGGACCGGCTGGGCCGGAAGGCAACGCATGCTTTATGCCTGCTGGCGGGCGCGCTGGGCCTTATCAGCGTGGCCTGGGTTACGGATAAATATATGTTGTTTGTTTGTATGACGGGCGTGGGCATTGCCTGGGCCAGCATCCTGAGCATGCCTTATGCGATGCTGAGCGGTGTGTTACCCAAAGACAAAGTGGGGATCTATATGGGTATTTTTAATTTCTTTATAGTATTGCCCGAGATCATCGCTTCATTGGGCTTTGGATGGCTGATGCGTAATGTATTGCACAACGACCGGTTACTGGCCGTGCAGGTGGGCGGAGCTTTGATGATTGTTGCGGCAGTTATTTGTTTTTTGTTGGTGAAGGAGGGTAAGGAAAGGTGTCTGGTTTAAAGTTTCAGGTTAGATTCGTTGGTTGCCTGGTGCCTGATATCTCATCCCAGAGCTTATGACATTGCGGACTGATAGCTGGCAACTGAGTCTGATCACTGAAGGCTAATGAGCGTTCCTGGTTTGAGGTTTGGATCCGTTTGATACCCGAAGATCGGGTCCGCAACACATCTCTCTTTTCACTAAGAAGCTTCAGGTTTTAATGGGGGCGAAGATTGTTGAATGTTGTTTAAAGTTCAATGTTCCACGTTAGCGCTGCATCTTTTCTTCAAATTATGGCCGATAGCTGATTACTGATAAAAATGAATGATAATGAAAAAATGGATTTTATTCTTATGCATGGGTATGATGCTGCAGTTTGCCCGTGCGCAATATGAGCTGTACCCAACCAACTGGTGGGTGCATATGAAATGGAACCAGGTGCAGGTACTGGTACGCGCGCCTGGCAAAGATCTGAAGACGCAGACGGCATCCGTTCAGTATCCCGGTGTAAAGCTGGAGAAGGTTTCGCGGTTTGAGAACCCGCATTATATGGTGCTGCACCTGGCGATAGGGCCGGCCGCCCGTCCGGGTATCGTAAATATAAAGATCGGTAAGGATGTGGTACAATGGCCCCTGGGAAGCCGGCGGACGGGGAACGGCACCGCCTTTGCCAACGGTGCTACTTCAGCGGATCTGATCTACCTTATTATGCCGGACCGGTTCAGCAACGGGGACCCCTCCAACGACCGGGTGCCGGGTATGCGGGATCAGTCGCTGAACCGGGATTCCGTTTTTGAGCGGCATGGCGGAGATCTGAAAGGGGTAGAGGATCACCTGGATTATTTAAAAGACCTGGGAGTTACTGCCATCTGGCTGAACCCCGTTCTTGAAAACGATATGCCGGACCGTACGGAACACGGGTATGCGTTTACCAATCATTATAAAATTGATCCCAGGATCGGTGGCGCCCCGGCGTATAAAAGCCTGGTTCGGGCGGCGCATGCAAAGGGAATCAAAATGATACAGGATGCAGTGTATAACCATACCGGCCTGGAGCACGTACTGTTCCGGGATCAGCCGGACAGCAGCTGGTTTCACCGCTGGCCAAAATTTACGCAGACCAACTATAAAGACCAGGCGGTATTTGATCCCTACGGCTCCAAAATTGATAGGAAAATAATGGAAGACGGGTGGTTTGTGCCCTCTATGCCGGATTGGGATCAAAGCAATCCCTTTGTTCAGACGTTTTTAATACAGCATGCATTATGGAGCGTAGAGGAGTTTGGCATTGATGGCTGGCGGGTAGACACTTATGCCTATAATGATCTTCCGTTTATGAACCGGTGCAACCAGGCATTGTATAACGAGTATCCCCGCATCAGTATTTTTGGTGAGACCTGGGTGCATGGAGTGCCCAACCAGAGCTACTTTTGCCAGAACAACTATGCCATTCCTTTTAAAAGTAACCTGCAGGCAACCACCGATTTTCAGACCCTTTTTTACGGGATCATTCCGGCTGTTACACAGCCTTTCGGTTGGACAGAAGGGGTCAACAAGCTCTATACCACGCTGGCCCAGGATTTTGTTTACAAAGATCCGATGCGGCAGGTGATCTTCCTGGATAATCATGACCTGTCCCGTTTTTACTCCGTGGTGAACGAAGACACGGCCAAATACAAACTGGCATTTGCCTGGTTGCTCACCGGAAGAGGGATCCCGCAGATGTACTATGGCAGCGAGGTATTGATGAAGGGAACAACCTGGCCCAACGACGGGTATGTACGCCTGGATTTTCCGGGCGGATGGAAGGGCGATGCGCAGGATAAATTTACAGCGGCAGGACGCACAGAAAAGGAAAATGCAGTATTCGATTATATCCGCGCACTGGCTAATTACCGGAAGCGCTCATCTGCCATAACCAGCGGAAAGCTGCTGCAGTTTGCACCCTACGATGGGGTATATGTGTATTTCCGGTACGATGACCGGCAAACCATTATGTGCGCGATGAATACCAATAATAAACTTGCAACCATTGCTACATCAAGGTTTGGGGAGGTGCTTCAGCGCTTTAGACAGGGAACGGATGTGGTCCGTGGAAGCCGTGTTGCGCTGGGCGATTCGCTTGCGCTGCAGCCGATGTCAAACCTGGTGTTGGAATTGCAGTAGGCTAAAGTTCCATGTTTCTGGTTTGACGCTTGATGTCTGCGTTAGCTCTGTTTTTATGCTTGAAAGATTTTCTTTGGTTCAAGGTTTAGCGTTCAATGTTGCAAGCCAGAGCCGTGTTTTTGCTCAATGTTGAACTTTCACATTTCCACATTCCCATATTTCGACATTTCTATATTTTCAAATCCTGAGCTGAAGACTGACGGCTGATAGCAATATTCTATTGATGATCAAAACTAAAGACTGATAGCTGACAACTGATCACTAAAGAAACGTTCTCCAGATCAACGTATTGGTGAATTTGCTTCCCCCGGTCCATCGTTTCCCGTACTCATTGAGTGCATTCATCACGAATGCTTCGGTAACTTTTTTACCCTTGGAGGGGGGCTTAATGGCAACTGCAGGATCCAGCTTTAAAGAAGTGGCGATCCAGCTGGTATAAAGCCGGGGTACCGTCACACCCAGGATAAGGCCCGGTAATCCATGCAGTCCCATGGGTCCACCAGTTACGGGGATCTCTTCGGTGTAATAGGCAAATATATAAACACTGTCAAACAGCACGGCGCTTGCCTTGCGGCAATTAAAACCGGCAATGACGGTGGTTTCGGTTGGGCTGAGTTTCCACCGGATCTTCCGGAGATCGCCTTCCACGATATTGTAGTTGTCGATGGTGATGAGGTTTGTGTACTTTTGGGTACCATAGTCATTATACCAGATGTTATCTTCTTCCACGCCGCTTAGCCAGCTGCCGATCTTTTGTTTATCGCCGGTATGATCAAATTTATAGAGGCCTTTATTGTCCTGGAAGGAGAAATTGTAGTAGTTCACAGAGAATGCCGGGATCTTATCCAGCAGGGCCCTGCTCCACATATCATCCTCCGCTTCCAGTCCCTTTTTGATATTGGTCTTTACCTCGTACTCGACGGTGCCGCTGGTGATGAATTTTTGGGCATGCACGGGGATTGCGGTTAATAAGACTGCCAGGGCCAGGAATGTTATCAAATATTTCATGATGCCGTTATTTTATTTTGCGGGTGAAGGGGTTTTGTTACTGTTGAGGTTCCATACAAAGGACAACAGGTAAAATCTTTTGAGCACTGTCCGGTAGGTTTCGGTAAACCCATACCGGTTGTAGCCGGTTTTCTGGTTAAGGATATCGTTTACCCGGAACCAGAGCTCAAATTCATTTTTGTGAAAGCGCTTGATGGCCGAAGCATTCCAGATCGTGAAATTTACATTGTTGGCAAAGTCCGGTGTTTTTTGCCGGTAGGTGCCGTTCACATCGGTTCTGAGTTCAAAATCCTTGGTGATTTTTGCAGTAACATCCCCATTAATACCATACGACCAGTATTTTTGGTTAACGCGGGTATTTACCGTGGCCCTGGTATTGTTATATCCTGCTTCCGGACGTATCCAGATAACGAATTTCTGATCCTGGATCGCCTTTCGTACGCTGAAGCCGAGCTCATAGGTATTCCGGGTGGTTGTGTTTTGAACCGGGCTGGAGCTGTTGCTGTTCCGGATAAATTCAACAGATCTTCCGCCGTTAATGCCGGGGTTGATGTTAAATTGTATATCCGCTTTTTTTAGCTTGAACCCATAGCCAAGATAGGCATAAAGATTGGAGACTCCGTTCGCATTTACAGTCTGGTATTTCCGGACCAGGCTGGTATAATCATTCAGGCTTGCAAAAGCATTTTGGGTAAAGCTGTAGCTCATATAAACGTAGATGTTACGTTGTGTAAGCATTTTCCAGGAATTATATCCCATGTTAAATGAATGCCTGAAGGATGGCTTCAGGTCAGGATTTCCAACACGCAGGTTCAGCTGGTCTGTATTGTCAACCACCGGTTGCAGCATATCCAGGGAAGGAGCATTGGCACTACCGTTGTAGCCCCCGTAAACGCTTTCAGAAGGCTTTAGCTTGTAGTTAAAGTTTGCTCTTGGATAGTAGTTGGTAAAATGGTAGGGATTGCTGCTGTTGTCGGTATGGTTGATCCGTTCATATTGATTAAAGTTCACCGAACTTCCAAAAGAATAATTGTACTTTTTCTTGTTCACCCGGAAATTTACGCCAGGGGCATTACTGGTATTGTTGAATTCAAAGTCGTTGCTGTACAAACCATTCAATTGATCATAATTGCCGGAGCTGCCTTTATCGTAGCTGGAACGCTTGCGGGCGGAGTTGCTTTTGCTGAAGGCATAGCTGAATTCGAGGTAAAAATCTTTTATAATCGGTTCTGTATAGGCAACACGTGCATTTACCGATTTTGCTTCATTCGTGTTGGTGCGCTGCTGGTCGATGAGGGCCGTGGAGTCCGGTACATCTCCCAGTGTTTTGAAAAAATCTGCTTTGGAATACTGGTAACCATTGTTTTCGGAGCTGCTGTAATTGATACCTGCCGTGGCAGAAAAAGTGCGGTATTGTTTTTTGAACTTGTGCGTCCATAATACATTGGCATCAATTCCCCCGTTATTGGTTTTATCGGAGCTCCGGGCCTCGCTCCGGGTAATGAACCGGCCCGCTTCGGTCAGGTTCTCCGTATATTGGTTGCCATCGGTTTCCAGGAGCCCCTTATTCCCGTTGGCGCGGATCCTTACAGTGTTCATGGAGTCGATCTTATCTTCTACCATCAGGTTCATACGGTGGCGGGTATTGGAACTGAAACTATTGCTTACGGAGTTGTTGCGCCAGGTTGAATCCGGTGCAAATAAAATGGAGTTGCTGCGGGTATAAGAGGGGGCATTGATCTTTACAAATTTATACCCGGTGTTCAAACCAAGCTTGTCTTCACGGAATTTATTGCTGTAATGAAAACCGGCATTCCAGTTGGTCGGGATCCCATCACTCCAGTTATCACCGCCTCCAAAATACATCATCACACTGCCGTCGTCCGATACCTGCATATTATCATTGTCGCCTCCGTATTTTTCCTGGTCATCCCAGTTCAGGTTCAGCATACCGGTATTGCTCATAATGCCATAGGCGGCTATTTTCCGTTTGGCTTTAAAGGCATTCAGCATAACGGAGTTGTTGAATTTGTTTGCTCCACCGGTTTCTGATTTATCTTTCAGGCCGCCCCCCAGTTCAATTTTTCCAAAGTATCCTTTCTTTTTATCTTCTTTCAGCTTCAGGTTGAGGGTTTGTTTACTTTTGCCATCATCGATGCCGGTAAAAGCTGCCTGGTCGCTTTTTCCCTCGTATACCTGTACTTCTTTTATATTGTCGGCCCGCAGGTTCTTGGTGGCAATGCCCGGGTCGCTTCCAAAAAATTCTTCACCATCCACCAGTACCCTTTCCACGGTTTTGCCCAGTGCGGTGATCTTCCCGTCCTTATCCACCTGGAACCCCGGCAGCTTTTTTAAAAGTTCTTCAACATTGGCCCCTTCTGCAACTTTAAAGCTATCGGCAGTAAAAACGGTGGTATCGCCCGACATAAAAATGGCCCTGTTGCCCTTTACGATTACTTCCTCCATGAGTTTGATCCTGGAGAGCAAATGGATCGTTTTGAGGTCAGAAACGGCGTTGGCGGCGAGTGCTGTATTTTCAAAAACATCGGCAAAGTAGGGATGGGTGATCATGATCACGTACCGGCCGGTATCCAGCCCGGAAACCTGGAACGCCCCGTCTTTCGAGGTCCGGGTAAAGCCAGCCAGTGATGAATCTGCTGCGTTCATAACCGTTACCAGGGCATTGGTCAGGTCCTTGTGCTCCGTGGTGTCGGTAAGCTGTCCTTTGATGGCTCCGGTTGACTGGGCTTTTGCCGCCTGGATGCAACAGGCGAACAGCAGCAATAAGACGAATCGTTTGACTCTCATTGATCGTGTTTTGATGATGGGTTTATATGGTGATCAGGGCTGTGTTTCATTAGAACAGCCACTGCCGGCAAATCTACGAAAATTACGTAATAAAACTAACAAGGTAGTTGTTTTTTATAAAAAAGTCCTCCAATAGGTCGGGTTAATGTATTTCTGCTGATCCTTGCCCCAGTTTTTGCGAAAGCCCAGGAAGATGTCCTTTAATTTGGGCTCTGTGATCTTTTTGCCTTTTGATGGGGGAGTAACCGCTGCATTTTCGCTCTTTAGCGACACCGTAGTAGCAACCCAGCTGGTATGCAGGCGGGGTACGGTAATGCCAAGGATCATGCCCGGGAGCCCGTTAAAATTCATAGGACCACCGCTGATGGAGATCTCATCCGTATAGTAGGCAAAGACATAAACGCTGTCGAACAGTACCGTACTGGCCTTTCTGCAGTTAAAGCCGGCGATCACCGTATTTTCATTGGGGCTGATCTTCCATTCCATTTTGGGTTGTTCTCCTTCCACCAGGTAAGTATCGTCGTTCCGTACAGCAATCCTTTTGAGGAAAGTTCCTTTGCCGTAGTCATTGAAATAAACATCGTCATCATAGTTCTCCTGGAACCAGGTAGGCAGCTTTTGTACATCGGCGTTGCGCGCAAATTTGTATAGGGACTGGTTGTTGGCAAAAGTATAAGTGAAATAATTGGTGGTAAACTGGGGCAGTTTGGAAACCAGGTCTTTCCAGAAGGCATCGTCCTCATCTCCGTAATCCATAGATTTTCGTACGGCCTTGCGGGATTCAAACTCAATGGTGCCAGCGGTAATGAATTGCTGTGCATCTGTATGTGTCCAACAGATCAGCAGGAGGATGAGGAATCGTTTTTTCATGTTGATCCTTTTATTTTTTTGCAGGAGATGCACCGTTCCTGGTAATATTCCAGATAAAGGAAACCAGCCAGAGCCGCCGCAGCGTGTTCCGGTACGAGTCGGTAAAGCTGTAACCCGAACGGCTTTGTGTGTATCCGCGGTTCTGATCCAGGATATCATAAACGCTGATGCGGGCTTCAAATTCCTTTTTATGGAAGGATTTGGTCAGGAACGCATTCCAGATGGTAAAATTATTGTTGGCAGGGAAGCGCGGGTCTTTTTGGCGGTAGGTGGCATTCAGGTCGGTTTTGATCTCAAGGTCCCTGGGCAGTTTTAAATTGCCATAGATATTGAACCCATAAGACCAGTAGTTGTAATCCGAAAGCTTGTTAACCGATCCCCTGGAAGTATTGTACCCGATCGTGGGCGACCAGTATATATAGTATTTGTCTGCCTCGTCCTTGCCAACAGAGAGGTTCAGATTATAGTTGTTGTTCTGTGTTTTGTTCTTGACGGCCGCACTGCTTTGGGTCATTACAAAGTCTACGTTGTTATTAACGGAAAGGCGGGCCCCGGACCCCAGCCGGATCCCGGATTTTTTGAGTTTAAAGCCGTAGTCAATATATGAACTTAAATAAGAAACGCCACCCGTGTTTACGGTATAATAGGTACGCACCGCATTGGAAAACTGGCTGAAGGTGGTAAAAGCATTGCTGGTGAACCCGTAAACAATGGAGGTCCAGAGATTGCGCTCTGTAGACATTTTAAAGGAGGAATACGACAGCCGGAAAACATTGGAGAAAGAGGGCTTTAAGTCCTGGTTCCCTTTTTTGATATTGGTAGGGTCCGAGTTGGTGATGATGGGCTGAAGATCGTTTAGTGAAGGCGCGCTGGAATTGCCATAATAGGTTGCCAGCAGGCGTACCGATTGTTTGGGCATGTAGCGGATCTCCCCGCGGGCGGTATAGTTGACAAAGTCATAAGGCCGGTCGGTACCATCGGTGCGGTTGTATTGCTCCGTACTGGTAAAACCTGCAGATCCGCCGATGGTGGCATTGAGTTTCTTTTTGTTGAGCTTGAAATTCACGCCGGGGCTGTTGGCCATTACCTTATACAGGAAATCGTTACTGAGGCTGTCCGTAAACTGATCGTACTGTCCGGAAATGTCGTTATAGCCATATACTTCCCGGTCGTTGACGGAACGGGTAGAAGAAAAACCATAGTTCAGTTCCATATAGGTATCCTTCATTAACGGTTCCGTATAAGAGACGCGTGTATTCAGATTCCGGTTCTCATATTGACCCAGTGTGTGCTGGTCAATTTTCCGGATATCGGAAGTGTCGCCGTTCTTAAAGGAAACCAGGCTGGAATAAAGAAGCTCATCCGTATTGGTTTTACTATAGTTGCCCCCGATATTGACGGAAAGGGTGCGATACAGTTTTTTGAATTTATGCATCCATAGTAAGTTGGAAGTAAGCGCGCTGTTGTCCGATTCCATTTTACCGTGACGGTTATTGGAGTAAATGAGCTGTTCATCGTTCATGGTACGGGCATCTTCAAAATAGGTGAATGCCGCGTTGGAATTATTGCTGTTTCCCCTGGTGGTAAATTTGAGGGTATTCATCGAGTCCAGTTTGAACTCCAGCGTAAGATTGGCCGCATGTTTCAGGGAAGAGGTATAGTTGTTTCTTTTTTCGTGCGATTTCCAGGCGGAGTCTGCAAGGTAGTTGGCACCAAATGTTTCCAGGGTGGCCGGCGTGTTTATTTTTACTAACCGGTATCCCGCGTTCAGGCTTTGCTTGTCCATGTTGAACTTATTATTGTAATGCAGCCCCAGGTTCCAGTTAGTAGGAGTCCCTTCACTGGAAACATAGTCGTCATCGTTCCAGTCAAACTGCATATCCCCGTTATCGCTCACCTGCACACCGGAAGAGCTGGATCCGTATTTGTCCTGGTCCTGCCAGTCGAGGTTGAGTTTACCTGTATTGCTCATGATGCCATAGGCAGCGATCTTGCGTTTTCCTTTAAAGGCATTCAGCATAACCGCATTATTGAATTTATCCTGCTCGCCTTCGCGCTTTCCCTTTAGGCCGCCCCCTGCTTCGATCTTTCCAAAGTATCCCTTCTTCCGGTCCTCTTTTAGTTTGAGGTTGATCGTTTGTTTCGACTGGCCGTCGTCGATACCTGTAAAGGCCGCCTGGTCGCTTTTGCCTTCGTAAACCTGTACTTCCTTTACATTATCGGCCTTTAAATTTTTGCTGGCAATGCCAGGATCATCTCCAAAAAATTCTTCACCGTCTACCAGCAGCCGCTCTACCTTTTTCCCGAGGGCGGTGATCTTCCCGTCCTTATCCACCTGAAATCCCGGAAGCTTGCGGAACAGCTCTTCTACATTGGCCCCTTCGCTTACTTTGAAACTATCGGCGGTAAATACGGTGGTATCGCCCGACATGAACATTGCCTTGTTGCCTTTTATGACCACTTCTTCCATCAGTTTCATTTTGGATAGCATTTGGATAACCCCCAGATCCAGTTGCTGCTGCGGCGCCAGTGTGACCGTATTGAAATATTCGGCAAAATAGGGGTGGGTGGTCATCATAATGTACCGGCCGCTATCAAGTTGGGGTATTGAAAAATGGCCTTTTTCATCGGCCCGTGTAAACGAAACCAGGACAGAATCCTTTGCCCTTAGGAGCGCAACAACGGTTGACCGGAGGCTTTTGTGCTCAGAAGAATCGACCAGCTGGCCCTTCAGTGCTGCTTTTTGGGAATACGCTGCCAGTTGCAGCATGGCAAACAGTAGCAGGAAAATCGTCTTTTTTATTCTCATTGGTTATTGTTGGATGGTTTGTTCCCAAAGGCAAATATGTTTGTGACGCAAAAATGAATGTTTTCCATAATACATGCCCGATTGTTGAGGATAAAATACGTTAAAGTATACAAAAAATGTGATGAGCACCGGTAAATACGGGATTAAAATCTCCCGCAGGAATATTCCTGAAAAATGTTGTACATTGCTGAACAACTGTTCATATGCCAATTGATATAAAGAAGATCCAGGAAACATTTGAAGCCGCAAACTTTATTGATACAACCGGTGCGGTCTGGAACTATTCCCTGCTTACAGATGATGATGTGCAGAACTTTCAGAACGGGACGCATTACGCGTTGTATGAAAAGTTCGGGTCGCATTCCATAGAGGTGAACGGAAACTGGGGAATGTATTTTTGTGTATGGGCCCCCAATGCCCGTTTTGTATTTGTGACCGGCAATTTCAATGACTGGAGCAAGGTTACCCATCCTTTAACTGCAAGATGGGATCAAAGCGGGATCTGGGAAGGATTTATCCCCGGGTTTAAGTTGGGAGAGCTGTACAAGTATCATATTGTTGGCACAGAAAATACCGTAACGGATAAAGGCGATCCCTTTGCCAACTACTGGGAGCTGCGGCCAATGACGGCTTCGATCACCTGGGATCTGCATTATAGCTGGAAGGACCGGGAATGGATGGCGAACCGGAAAAAAAAGAATGCGCTGGATGCTCCCTGGAGTGTGTATGAAGTACACCTGGGCAGCTGGCAGCGGCCTGATCCCTCGGACGAGCATTCCTATAATTCCTACGATCAGCTGGTGGCCCGGCTGGTGCCCTATGTTAAGGAAATGGGATTTACCCATGTGGAACTGATGCCGGTAACTGAATATCCCTTTGATGGCAGCTGGGGCTACCAGACTACAGGATATTTTGCACCTACTTCCCGGTTTGGCGATCCGCAGGGGTTTATGCGCCTGATTGATGCATTTCATGCAGTGGGCATCGGGGTGATCCTGGACTGGGTGCCTTCGCATTTTCCTTATGATGCACATGGCCTTTACCTGTTCGACGGTGAACATACCTATGAATATGCCGATATGCGGAAGGGATACCATCCGGATTGGAATTCTTATATCTTTAACTATAAGCGGGGGGAAGTGAAATCATTCCTGATCAGCAGCGCCCGGTTCTGGCTGGATCAATTCCATATTGACGGTTTGCGGGTAGATGCCGTTAGTTCGATGCTAAAGCTGAATTACTCCCGTAATGAAGGCGAATGGGAGCCCAATGAATTTGGCGGAGACGGTAACCTGGAGGCCATCACTTTTATTAAACACCTGAATGAAACCATTTACCGCGATTTCCCGGATGTGCAGACGATCGCCGAAGAAGCCACCGACTGGCCGGGTGTGTCACGGCCTACTTTTGAAGACGGCCTCGGCTTTGGAATGAAATGGATGATGGGATGGATGCATGATACGCTTGATTATTTTAAGCTGGACCCCATACACCGGAGGTATCATCAGAATGATTTTACCTTCAGCATGATGTACTACTATGACGAAAATTTTATGCTGCCGATCAGCCATGATGAAGTAGTGCACGGAAAAAGTCCGCTGATCTTTAAAATGCCCGGGGATCTCTGGCAGAAGTTTGCCAACCTGCGCCTGTTCTTTACTTATATGTGGACGCATCCTGGCGCGAAGCTGTTATTTATGGGGTCAGAATTTGGACAAACAAGCGAGTGGGATTATAAATCGGAACTGGACTGGTCTTTATTACAACATAACAGTCATAAGGGTGCACAGGAATGTTTGCGTGCGCTGAACAGGGTGCTGGTTACCGAACCTGCCATGTATGTGAACCAGTTTCGGACAGAGGGGTTTGAGTGGGTAGACCTGGAGCATCGTGCAGAAAGCGTTATGGTATATAAGCGGAAGGGCACCCGGCCGGAGGATGACCTGCTGGTATTGCTGAATATGACCCCGGAAGTGCGCTACAACTGGGTTGTAACCGTTTCCGGAAAGGAATATACAACAGAATTGTTTAACTCGGATGCCAGCCTATACGACGGGACCGGCGATGTGTTTAACAAAGATATCCGTATCGAATTAACAGATGAAGCAACGCAGCAATACCGGATCACCATCAACCTGCCGCCGCTGGCAGGGATCATTCTGAAATAGGCAATAGGCATCAATAGCCAATCGCCGATGGTTCATGGCCGCGATCGGTTATAAGAACGCGCCCTGCTGAGCCAGGCGCCGGCGTTTTCAGCGGTCAGCCTTCAGCTGCCCACCGGTAGCTAAAAGCTGTTTTCAACAATCTCCAACCACATCCAAGCTCCCGGTGGCCAGTGGAGTGCGAATGCATTGCCCCAACCAGCGCCTGGGTTCATTAAGTATAAAAATGAATGCGACCTGTCCCGGTTGACTATCGGGATCAGCCCCGGAACTTTCAACATAAACCGCCCCGTCTTGCAGTGTCAATGTGTGTTATCCACACAATTATTAACGCAGTTGTATTTTATGATGATTTCTTGCCATAAATCACTTATTTTGCTGACCGTTAAATAATGAGTATGAGTTTTGAAAATTTTAAGGTTCCCTACGAGGTAGATAAGACGTACGCAAAAAAAGTGGCTTATTTTTCTATGGAGTTTGCCATTCATCAGCCATTGAAGATCTATAGCGGCGGGCTGGGCTTTTTATCAGGTTCGCATTTTCGCAGCGCGTATGAATTGCGGCAGAATATGATCGGCATCGGCATTTTGTGGAAATATGGTTATTATGACCAGGAGCGCAACCAGGATCAAACGCTGGATGTGGCCTGGAACGAAAAGCTGTATAGTTTTTTGGAAGATACCGGGATTAAATTCCAGATAATGGTTCATGATACCCCGGTGTGGGTAAAAGCCTGGTACCTGAACCCTGAAACATTTAAAACGGCGCCATTATTCCTGCTGAGTACAGATCTTCCGGAGAACGATTATGTATCTCAAACGATCTGTCATAAGCTGTATGATGCCAATGTGGCTACCAAGGTGGCCCAGTTCATTTTACTGGGAGTAGGAGGTGCTAAGCTGATCGATCTGCTGGGCTTTGATCCAGAGCTCTATCATCTGAACGAAGCACACGGCCTTTCGGCGGCCTTTTACCTGTACCGGAAGTTTAACCGGAACCTGGAGGAGGTAAAGAAGCGGCTGGTGTTTACAACACACACGCCGGAAGAAGCCGGCAATGAAAAACATGATATCTGGCTCTGCCATAAAATGAGTTATTTCTGCGGCCTGGAGGTGGATGAGGTAAAAACCCTTACCCGCGATTATGGCGACCAGTTCAATCATTCACTGGTAGCCCTGCGTTTTGCTCATGTGGCCAATGGCGTGTCGAAATTGCACGGGGAAGTATCCCGCGAAATGTGGGGGAAATATGAAGGGATCTGTCCCATTGTTTCCATTACCAATGCGCAGAACTGGAATTACTGGGCCGATAAGCAAATGTATAAATTCAAAGACGTTGGGGATGATTATGGTTTTGACGATCGTAAATGGTTCCTGAAGAAAAGAGCTTTTGAAATTGTAGCTGACCAGACGGGTAAATTGTTTGATCCGCGGGTGCTGACGATCGTTTGGGCCCGGAGATTTGCCGGTTATAAAAGAGCGGGGATGATCGCATCCGATCTGCAGCGGTTTAACCAGCTGGTGCATAGTACCGGGTTCCCTGTCCAGATCATTTGGGCCGGTAAGCCGTACCCGATGGACTTCCCGGCGATCTCCGAATTCAATGAACTGGTACACCTGAGCAAGAACTATAAGAACGTGGCTGTACTGACGGGCTATGAGCTGGGACTATCGAAGCGGTTGAAGCAGGCGGCTGATGTGTGGCTGAATAACCCGCGCGTACCGCGGGAGGCCTCCGGTACCAGCGGTATGACGGCAGCCATGAACGGGGCCGTGAACTTTTCCACTGATGATGGCTGGATCCCCGAATTCATTAACCATGGCCACAACGGGTTTGTGATCCCCAAGGCCGACTACGCGAACATGCATACGCACGAACAGGATCAGTATGACCTGGATAAACTTTACGAGATCCTCACGGGCCAGGTGATTCCCCTGTATTACCAGGATTACAATACCTGGAGGCAGATCATGAAGAACGGTATGCAGGATGTACGCTGGCAATTTGAAAGCAACCGTATGGCACATGAATATTATGCACTGATGTATAACGCCAACCAGTAGCCTTTTAAGGTATTGGTACGTTTAAAACCGGGACTGACCAGAAGGACTGCGTAGGCAGCCTTTTAGTCAGCCCTTCTTTCGCAGTCATGTGGGCGAAGCCAAAAAAGTTGTGTCATTTTTTTTGTGGCAAAATAAAATTGACACAGATTTTTGTGTCATGTTACCGGGGAAAACCTTCTTTTTGGGTTTACTGTGATAAAAAATTCGCAGCTACGGTAGCTGTGGGAACAGTGTTGCTGAAAAAACCGGTGATCTTCTCGATCACCTGCTCTACCAGCGCATCCGGACAGGAAGCACCACTGGTCATGAGGATCTTTACGGGAGTGGGATCCGGAAGAAAACCGGCGGTTAGCAGTTCCTCTTTGGTATGGAAATTATAGTGCAGGATCTCCCTGCGGCTCAGGATCTTTTCGGCATTATTGATAAAATAGGTTGGCAGTTTTTCTTCGCAAAGCTCCACCAGGTGCGAGGTGTTGGAGGAATTATATCCCCCCACTACAACCGCGAAGTCTGCAGGTGTACGCAGCATTTCAGTTACGGAGGTCTGGTTATCATTAGTGGCATAGCAAAGCGTATCCCTGGTATCTGCAAAGCGTTCTGCAAGCGTTTCCTTGGTAAGCCTGTATTTGTCGATCATGATCTGCTTGAGATAATCGGCGATGGCCTGTGTATCGCTGGCCAGCATGGTGGTCTGGTTCACAACTCCCAGGCGCTCCAGGTCTTTGGCAATATCAAAGTTTACGCTGTATTGTCCTTTAAATTCCTGGTAAAAACCGGCGGCAGGCTTTTCGCCGGTAATGTATTTGGCCAGTTCCACGGTTTGCGCCATGTTCTTAACCACCACGGATGGCGCGTTAAAGGCTGCATGTGAAAAAGTGGCCCGGGTTTCTTCATGGGTTGGTTTGCCGTGTATGACAATCGTATATTCTTTCCGGGCAATGACCTCGCTCCGGTTCCATACTTTTTCCACGAAGGGGCAGGTGGTATTGTATTTTTCCGTATGAATGCCGATCGTGTTGAGTTTTTTTTCAATCTCCAGTGTGGTGCCAAAGGCAGGAATGAGCACAATATCATTGGGCGTCAGCTCCTCAAACGGAATGATCTGCCGGCCATGAGTATCCTGTAAGAAGCGGACCCCACGGGAAAGAAGGTCCTGGTTTACCTGCGGGTTATGGATCATCTCGCTCAGCAGATAGATCCGCTTGCCGGGATTTTCATCAATTGTCCTGAATGCGATCTCAATGGCATTTTCCACACCATAGCAGAAGCCGAAGTGCCGGGCCAGGTAAATCTGTACCGGGCCAAAATCCAGCAGCGTAGGGGCAAAATCCTTTTTAAGTTTATCCTTTTCCTTGCGTTTTCTTTTTATAGCGGATATCAACGGGCTCCTGTAAAAAACAGGCACATCAAACTGCTTCATGGTGTAAAATTACTTGATATCTTTCAAAAAGAGCGCTTTATCATCGCCTTCCTGCACCAGGTAGGGTTTTAAGGCATTGATGGTGTTGCCCAGCCAAAAGCCCATGGTAGCATGTTGTTTAAATGCGGCCATGCTGCACAGGATCCTGCCTCTGTAGCTGAAATGCGGGCAGGACTATTTCAGGGTTTCTTCAACATCCGGACAGGCCCGGTGCACCAGCAACCGTATATGTTCCAGGATGGGTTGCGCAAAGGGTTGCGCCTTTGCACTATAGATTTCAAAATCGGGATTCCTGCCGGCCATCGGGTGAATGTTTTTGGAGCTGTTATTGAAGATATGAAAAAGCAAAGGAACTGCAAATAAACCCCTTTGGCCCGGTTTTACCATGCCGGGTATAAGCTGACTGTTAGGATTTGCCACTTAGGCGCTGCGGAAACACAGAGCCTTCAGTGCTTCCGGGCTTTCCTGCGAAAAAGTATAATTGACGCAACACAGGTGTAGGCGTAAAGAATGGTTTTTTTTTGAGGATTATAAAGTCCTTTCTTATCTTGCTGTTTCATTAAAAACGTTTATATGCAGGAACTGATCGACAAATTAAAAGCAGAAGTAAATCTCGATGACGAGCAGGCGCAAAAAGCTATTGAAGCCGTTAAGAATTATATCATCGAAAAGTTTCCGATGCTGGAAGGTGCTGTTGCCAATCTTTTTGGACAGTCCTGATTGATCTTATTGCCAGGATAGGGGCGGGGATGATGGTGTATAGCTGGCAGTGTATTGTTGGCCTGTTGTTCCCGTTTGATTATTACCGGCGCCGGTAGTAGGTGCTGCCTGCTGGTATATGCTTGCTCCCTGCGGGGATGCGCTGTTCCAATAAATGGCATGTAAAAAAGGCAGTGCAGCGGTGGTCCCCGGCTGCACTGCCTTCAAAGAATATTATGCAGCCTTTACAAGGCCCATTTTGCTTTTGTCGAACTTACGCCTTGCGTATTCCCGGGTGAGGGTGAAATGGGTTTCTGATGCTGAGGGCAGCTCGTACATGGCATCGGTAAGGATGCTTTCGCAAATGCTGCGCAGCCCGCGTGCGCCTAATTTGTATTCCACGGCTTTGTCCACCATAAAATCCAGTACCTGTGGTTCCACATCCAGTTCAATACCCTCCAGCTCAAACAGCTTTTTGTATTGTTTCATCAGTGCGTTCCTGGGCTCTGTGAGGATGGCCCTAAGGGTAGTAGCATCCAGAGGGTCCAGATGCGTAACCACCGGTAAACGCCCCAGCAGCTCAGGGATCAGTCCAAAGGTTTTCAGATCCTGCGCATTTACAAAGCGCAGCAGGTTTTTCTTCATATCTTCCTGCTCTTCCTTATCCACGTTAAAACCGATCGTGTTGGTTTGTACCCTTCGGGCAATGATCTTGTCTACCCCGTCAAATGCGCCTCCGCAAATAAAGAGGATGTTCTGGGTGTTGACCTTGATCAGTTTCTGATCGGGGTGTTTACGTCCGCCCTGTGGCGGCACCAGCACATCTGTTCCTTCCAGCAGTTTCAGAAGACCCTGTTGTACGCCCTCTCCACTTACATCCCGTGTAATGCTGGGGTTATCACTTTTGCGGGCTACCTTGTCCAGCTCATCAATGTACACGATACCGCGCTCGGCAGCTTCCACATCGTAGTTGCATACCTGCAGCAGCCGGGTTAAAATACTTTCCACATCTTCGCCTACATAACCGGCTTCTGTAAAAACGGTGGCATCCACAATAGCAAACGGTACATTCAGCATTTTGGCAATGCTCCTCGCCAGCAGGGTCTTTCCGGTTCCGGTTTCCCCCACCATAATGATATTGCTCTTTTCGATTTCAACGTCGTTATGACTGTCGATGTCCCTGCTCTTTTGTTTCAGCCGTTTATAGTGATTGTAAACGGCCACGGCAAGTACCTTTTTGGCATCATTCTGACCAATCACATAATCATCAAGGAACGTTTTGATCTCCATCGGCTTCCGGATCGACTGGTTAAACCCGCTAACGGTTTTGGTGTCTTCCCTGAAATGAAGCTCCTGGTTAATAATTTCCTGTGCATGCTCCACACAGTTTTCACAAATATGTCCATCCTGCCCCGCGATCAGTATTTCTACCTCGTCCCGGTTCCTTCCGCAAAATGAACACTTTAACACATTATCCGGCATAGTCCGATTATTAAGAATTAAGCTGCAAAGTTAAAAAAATCGCTGCGAATACAGCGATTTTCCATTTTTTATGATTTTATTATTACTTTTCGGGATGCGTTTATAGTTGGGTTACAACCTTATCAGCGATACCATAGGCAATGGCCTCCTGTGCATCCATCCAGTAATCGCGGTCAAAATCCCGGAGGATCTCCTCAACGGTCTTGCCGCAGTTCTCTGCCAGGATCTGGGCGCCGATCATTTTAACCCGCTGTGTTTGTTTGGCTTGTATCTCCAGATCGCTGCTTACACCCCGGATAAAACCACCCAGGGAGGGTTGGTGGATCATTACCTCACCATGCGGATAGATATGCCGTTTTCCTTTTTCACCGCCGCTGAGCAAAATACTGCCCATCGATGCCGCCAAACCCATACAAATGGTGCTTACCGGACTTTTGATCATCTTCATGGTATCATAGATCACCATTCCGCTGGTTACCACGCCACCGGGGCTGTTGATATAAAATTTGATCTCTTCTCCCGGTTTGTCGGCATCCAGCAACAACAGCTTGGTAGTAATTTCGCGAGCGCTTTTATCATCCACAACGCCCCACAGGTATACGGCTCTTTTTTCAAAGAACAGTTGCTCCAGGCGTTTGTTCAGCATCATCAGGTCATCCCGTTTGTCGGCGGCCTCTTTAGGCTCTTCTTCTTCTCCTTCACCATCAAAGCGAAGCGGATTTAACCATTTATCTTCTTTTAAATTGGATATCATGTTATTTTTTTTAGTTTGATAAGTTAATGAGTTGATCGGTTTAAAAGGGGGCAAAAAGCACCCTGTAAACTTTTCAACCTGTAAACTGTCCTACTTTTTCTTCTTGTTTACCAGCAATACTTCATCCACAAAACCATACTCCTTGGCTTCAGAAGCGGTCATCCATTTATCCCGTTCAAAATCCTTTTCGATCTGGTCAATCGGTTTGTCCGTGTGATGGTTTACGATCTCATACAGTTCCTTCTTTAATTTGCGGATCTCGTTCACGGTGATCTCAATATCACTGGCTTGCCCGCCAATACCCCCACTGGGCTGATGCATCATAATGCGGGCATGTTTTAACGCGGCTCTTTTGCCATGTGTGCCGGCACCCAGTAATACACAGCCCATGGATGCAGCCATACCGATACAAATGGTGGCCACATCAGGAGTTACATATTGCATCGTGTCGTAAACACCCAGCCCTGCATAAACACTGCCGCCCGGGCTGTTGATATACATATTGATATCGCGTACCCGATCCGTGCTGTCCAGGAACAGCAGCTGGGCGGTTACGATATTGGCCACTTCATCGTTGATAGGATAACCCAGGAAGATGATGCGGTCCATCATCAGGCGGCTGTATACATCCATTACGGCCACGTTCATGGGTCTTTCCTCAATGATATTGGGCGTTAATGCGGTTACCAGGTGATTACCGTAGCTGTGCAGGGTATTGCTTGAAATACCCCGGTGCTTTACCGCATATTTTTCAAATTCCGAGTTATACGTCATAATAATCTTAAGTTACAGGTTAAATTTAATTGCTGCCGTTGCCGCTGCCCGGATGTTTTGCCGGGCGCTGTACAAACAGCTTTTAAAAGTAATCAAATATTTCTCCATTTACAAAATAGTGGTTTTAAATGCCAACTTGGCTGATTTTGCCCCGGTAAATTCGTCAGATATGCATGTGCCCCGGGCGTATCCGGCTCTTTTGTTCACGGGCCTTGGGTCAGCCTTCCCGGCGATCAGCCCCGGTGCCAGGAGCTTTGATTCCCGGTCTTCTGCAGACCCGGCCCCGCTATGGGGCTTTCCTGTATGCTTCCTGCCGGGAGCTGCAGAAAGCCCGGCGGTATTTTTAGTACAATGCAGACACTTGTTTGATGCCTGCGGTATTGACTGTTTGTTAATAATTTGTTGACGGCGGGGTAGTGTGTTATATCTGCAATTTGAAATAACTTTAGCAAAATCCCGAAAAATGAAGCGTAAAGAATTTTTAAAAATAGCAGGGCCGGCCTTTCTGCTGCTGGCAAACGGTAATATTGTACGGGCAGGGGAGCAGGCGGGGGACCTGCTGAAAAAGAAAAAGCGGGTACGCTTTGCCCTTGCTTCCGATCTTCATTACGGGCAGCCGGGTACGGACTATGACCGCTTTTTGAAAAATGCGATAGCGCGGATCAATGAGGAACACGCAAAAGCGCCTTTTGATTTTTGTATGCTGAATGGTGATATCGTGCATAATGACCCGGTACATTACCCGGCGGCCAAAGCACTTATAGAACAATTAAAGATGCCCTATTATGTAACGCCCGGAAATCATGATATGGTAACGCCTGAACGCTGGCAGCGGATCTGGAACCGGCCGGTGAACTATGATTTTGCAGTGAATGGGACGGTGTTCCTGGCAGGTACGACTTCCAATGAAAAGGGGGAGTATATCTGCCCGGACCTGCAATGGATGGCGGCGAAGCTGGAGCAGTATAAAAAAGCCAGGAACCTTTTTGTGATCGTACATATCAATCCCGCTAAATTAACGACCCACGGCATCGACTGCCCCGAGTTTCTGGCATTGCTGAAGCGTTATAAAAATGTAAGGGCTGTGTTTAACGGGCATGATCATGATGAGGATGGCATTAAGAAAAAGCTGGATATCCCATTTGTTTTTGATGCGCACGTAGGCGGCAACTGGGGAACCCCGTACCAGGGATTCCGGGTAGTGGAGCTGCTGGCAGATGAAAGCGTGCTGACCTATATTATGAATCCGGTTGAACGCCTGAATGAAGCACGGCTATAGCCAGCCAACGGCGCTAGGGAACTGAGCGCAAGGAAACCGGCTGCACGTGGTTCACAAGGCCTTAAAAGCGGGCCATGCAAACCGGTGCATTTCTTCAATGCGTACACCGGTCATTTTATTGCGCAGTTGATCCGGAGTGATCAGGATGCTGGTAAACGAAAGCCGGGTTCCGTTGTTCAAAAAGATCGTATACACTGCAAAATCGCGAACGGGGCTGCGCGAGTTTGATTGACCTGAAAAGGCGATCTTCAAAATATCCTGTTTTTGATATTTGATGAGGTGCTGCGCAGTACCAAAATAAAAATCCGGCAAGCCTTTGGAGCCTTTTTCAAAGTTCCGGTATTGTACCTTACCTGTTAGATGGTTCGTGCCATTTTAAAAGTACATAAAAAAAGCCGTTCCTTTTGAGAACGGCTTTTTTAAACATCTTGTATCGATTAATGGTGGTGATGCTGGTGTTCACTGACCATTTTAGCAAATTCTTCCGCTTTGATGGATGTTGCCTTGGGTTTTACCCTGGTTTCTGCCCATTCAAATACCTTTTGGGATTGCAGGCGGTTGTAAGCATCCTCCACGTATTTCCGGTCTTTCATCATGCGTTCTATATAATCGTTTACCCAGGGCTGATCCTCTGTCATACCCATTGCTCCGCCCATGTACTGGAATAATTGCTGTTTGGCAAAGTTCCGGATCTCATCGGGTGCTACCTGTATGCTGTTATCCGTAATGATCTTTTCAGTGATCAGGGTCCATTTCAGCTGGTTCAGGAAGGAAGGCATTTCTGCTTCGATCTGCTCCGGTGTTTTGGCGGGTTGCTGATCTTCTCCTTCCTGCGGCTGGCTGTTTTGAGTCGTGAGCCAGTTCTTCAGGAAGGTTTCAGGGAATTCTATTTTTGTATCATCAACCAGTTTGTGGAACAACTGGTCGTGGATCTGGTTGCGGCTCTGGGCTGCCCAGTACTGATAGATCTCGTCTTTTACCTTTGCTTTGAAGTCTTCTTCTGTTTTTACATCGCCTGCGGGGTACAGCTGGTTAAAGAATTCCTCATTCAGTTCCTTCTTCTCAAGCAATCCCACTTTTGTGATCTCCAGCTGGAACGTTTTATCCCTGGTGGCAGCATCCTCTTTGTCAAGACCAAGATCCTGGGCAATAAATTCCAGTTCTTTTTCTCCGAAAGCCTCGCCCAGTTTAATGCTAATGCTATCGCCGGTTTTTTTACCGTTAAGCGCGGTTCTTACCGCAGGTGCAAAGTATTTTACCAGCAGCGAGTTGTCCTTTTTTATACCATCTTCAACCAGGTTACCTGCTGCGTCGGTTTCAGTAAATGTTACATTCAGCACATTATCATCCGCATCAACGGCCTCTTTATCCGTCATGTTGCCGTAGCGGTTCTGCAGGCGTTCTACTTCTTCATTTACCATTTCATCGGTAATGTCGATATTGTAACCGGTAATATCCAGCTTGGCCAGGTCCTGCATTTTGAAATCGGGCTTCAGGCCGATCTCGAAATGGAAATCATAGTCCGAAGGATTGCTCACGTCCAGTTTCGACATGTCGTTTTCCAGGGGAAGTGGCTGGGCGAAAATATTTACTTTATTGGTATCCAGGTAGTTTACAACTTCTTTATCAACAGACCGCAATACTTCGTCCATGAAAAGAGACGGCCCGTACATTTTCTTTATCAGACCAGCAGGAACTTTTCCGGGGCGGAAGCCGGGGATACTGGCTTTCTTGCTGTATTCTTTTAAGGATTTTTCAAATCCGGGTAAGTAGTCCGTTTTGTCCAGCTTTATGCTGAGCTTTTCGTGAAGAGGGCCAATTTTTTCTTGTGTAATTGTCGCCATTTGTATTGTTTAATGTTTAAAGGTTCAATGTTTAAGGTTATTAACTAGCAACATTAAACATTAAACCTCAAACCTGTTTAGTCCGGATGAAGGGACTCGAACCCCCACACCTTGCGGCATCAGATCCTAAGTCTGACGTGTCTACCAATTCCACCACATCCGGATAAGAACTCTATTTCGGGCTGCAAATGTAGTATATTCTGCCATAAAAAATCACAGTTCCCGGAAAAAATACGGGGAATGCGGACACGGCGGGCCACAGAAGCGCTGATTTGAATTCCGGTATTTAAAATGAAATGAGTCTGCGTCCAAATGCCTGGCATGTACCGGCGGATCAGCGACCCTGAATATTGACAGACCTACGAATACCGCTTTAAAGAATTATGGCCGTTTCAGGAATATGGTTTTTTGCAAAAGATTGTTAACCTTCCTTAGTTTATCACTAAACAGCGAACCATCAACGGCGGGATCAAACCGTTCTACATAAACCGTGGTACCATTTAATACCATTTTTTTGCGGCTGCTTTTTTTTGTATTTTTTAAGGTGCTCATATATACAAATTTAATAAATTCTTTCAACAAAAAAAGCTAAATACGGAACAGGAATTTCAGGATTGAAAGTCAATTCTTTATATTGCTGACCAACGTTTACAAGGCCGGTGATCACAAATTCTTTTGTAAACTCAGCGTGGTACATTTTTAAAATTCGCTGGTAAAGTCTTAAACGTTCGGGGGTGCTTCCGGTAAATACTATTTTGATACCAGGTTTTAGCAGGGTAAATACTTTCAGGATGCGTACAACGGTTGCCAGTACTTTTATATTATCTCCGTTGTTGGAGTGCACGGAATCATCAATTGTTCCGTCCAGACACAGATCGCCAAAGCCCAGGTTGTAAATATGCGGTATACCGGTTGGCGAAAATTCAACAATTTTTTCTATATGCATTCTTCCGGTACTGATAAAAGAATACCTGTTGCCAGCACTTATTTCATAGGGATAAGCAGGGTGTTTCATTTGGACCTGTTTCAAGTGGTTAGTGTATTACAAAGTAATCTTATGTCAAATATAATCAAAAAATAATATAAAAGAACAGCTATTTGAAGGCTGCCAAAACGCACGGGTGACCTTTATTTTTGTTGTTTAGGGAGAGATGACGCCGCGCAGCAGAATTTCTGTATTTTTAACAGGAGGAATGAATCGTTATCAAAGAAACAAAAGGAAGAGGAGTGTGTCCATTATTGCATGAAAACTGTAGAGCAAAAACCCAAATATGGTCTTAACGAGGAGCAGGAGAAAAAACTGATTTTAAGGGAGTACCGGTCACTGTTGCGCGCGTTGAAGGATAAAATAAAACCGGGAGATAAAGATATTCTCCGGAGGGCGTTTGAAATGGCAGCGGATGCACACAGCAGCATGCGGCGTAAAAGCGGTGAGCCCTATATCCTGCACCCGATCGCCGTGGCAAAAATATGTGTGGAGGAGATCGGGCTGGGTGTCCGGTCAACTGTATGCGCATTGCTTCATGATACGGTAGAAGACACGGATATCACCCTCCAGGATATTGAGCGGGAATTTGGTTCAGAAATTGCGCGGATCGTAGACGGACTCACAAAGATCTCCAATGTGATTGATTCCTCGGCCTCCCAGCAAGCCGAGAACTTTAAGAAAATCCTGCTTACGCTTACAGATGATCCCCGGGTGATCCTCATTAAACTGGCCGACCGCCTGAACAACATGCGTACGCTGGACAGCATGAAGCGGGAAAAACAGTTAAAGATCGCATCCGAAACGGTATATGTTTTTGCTCCCCTGGCGCACCGGATGGGGCTTTACAGTATCAAAACGGAACTGGAAGACCTGGCTATGAAGTACCTGGAGCCGGACACCTATAAAGAGATCGCCAAAAAGCTGGCGGAGACCAAGCGCGACCGGACCCGGTATATCAACGAGTTTATCAAACCCATTAAGGAAAAACTGGAAAGGAACCGGTTTGATTTTGAAATATACGGGCGCCCTAAAAATATTCATTCCATCTGGAATAAAATGAAGAAAAAGGGGGTGACTTTTGAAGAGGTTTATGATCTTTTTGCCATCCGGATCATCCTGAATTCCCCGCAGGAGCGGGAAAAGGAAGACTGCTGGAAGGTGTACTCGCTGATCACTGATGAATATACACCGTCTATTGAGCGGCTGCGCGACTGGGTCAGTAACCCCAAATCCAATGGATATGAGGCATTGCATACCACGGTAATGGGCCCCCGGGGAAAATGGGTGGAGGTACAGATCCGGACCAAGCGCATGAATGAAATCGCTGAAAAGGGGCTTGCCGCACACTGGAAGTATAAGGAGGGAAGTCCTGATAGTTACCGGGATGAGAACCGGTTTGATAAATGGTTTCAGCAGATCCGGGAGGTGCTGTACAACCAGGATGCAGATAGCGTGGATTTCCTACAGGATTTCAAGATGAGTTTCCTGACCGAGGAGATCTATATCTATACGCCCAAAGGGGATATAAAAATGCTTCCGGTGGGCAGTACCGCGCTGGACTTCGCATTTGCCATTCATACGGCCGTTGGCGCTAAAACGATTGGTGCAAAAGTGAATCATAAACTGGTCCCTATCAGCTATAAACTGCGCAGCGGCGACCAGGTGGAGATCATCACCAGTAACAAGCAAACGCCATCGGAGGATTGGCTGTCGTTTGTGGTAACGGCCAAGGCTAAGGCTAAGGTAAAAGAGGCGCTGAAGGAGGAAAAGAAAAAGGTGGCAGATGAAGGACGCTATACCATCCAGCGTAAGCTGGAAGGTATGGGGGTATCGCTGCAGCAGGCCAACCTGGATGAGCTGGTGCAGTTTTATAAACTGCACTCCAACCTGGAACTGTTTTACCAGGTGGCCATCAAAAATATTGATCTTAAAGAACTAAAGGAATTTAAGGTGATCGGCGACCGGATCGAATACCCGAGGCCGGTGAAGATCGTGCAGGAAAATAAGATCGAAAGTCATACCCCGGCACACAATAAACAGGATACCGAGCTGATCATTTTTGGTGAAAGCAGCGATAAGATCATGTACCACCTGGCCAATTGCTGTAAACCTATTCCGGGGGACGATGTTTTTGGTTTTATTACCACCGGCAAAGGGCTGGCCATTCATCGCACCAATTGCCCCAATGCCCCCAAGCTGCTGGCCAACTACGGGCACCGGATCGTAAAGACCAAATGGGCGAAGAACAAAGAAATCTCATTCCTTACGGGTGTTAGGATCATCGGGATGGATGATGTGGGCGTGGTAAGCAAGATCACCAGCCTGATCTCGGCCGAGCTCAAGATCAATATAGCGGCGCTCACCATCGAGGCTTCGGAAGGATTGTTTGAGGGAAATATTAAAGTATATGTGCATGATAAAGAAGAGCTGGATGAACTGGTGAACCGGCTGAAGGACCTGGACGGGATTGAGGCGGTGGAGCGGTACGATACAGAAGACCTGCCGGCAAAATCGTAAAGGCGGATAGAGGGCTGGTAGCGTGTGAATAGCGAGATGGGGAATGTGGGATACCGGATAGGAGCGGCAGGAGGACGCTTGGGGATAAAGGCTCCGGAGCAGCAGTGGGCTCTTTTTACTGCTACATTGGGTGTTTTTTGCTGGATATTTTTGATTTCCGAAAGGGGAAGGGGCTGGGTACCGCTCTTAGCTTGTGGTTCCTTGTTCTCATAAAAAAAAGTGGCGCTCGTTCCCGGGGAGGAGTGGGCCTGACCTCCCGCTTATATTTAAAATTCCCGCGGCAAAGCGGTTGGGTTCGGGGGATGAGGACCCCGGGGCGGTAGCGGGAGCTCCTGTACTTTTACATTTAAAATTTTTCCCCCGAAGATTCGGGGCATATTTTTAATTCCCCGCAGCGGTTTCGCTTCCAAACCTCTATTTTTGCAGCTTTAAGAATCGTTTATAAAAAGTTCATAATGATAGATGTTATTCTGGGTCTGCAATGGGGCGATGAAGGCAAAGGCAAGATTGTAGACTTTTTTGCAAAGGATTATGACGTGGTAGCACGTTTTCAGGGTGGGCCCAACGCCGGCCATACCCTTTACCGGAACGGCGAAAAACTGGTATTGCGCCAGATCCCATCGGGGATTTTTAATGAAGGTAAGATCAATCTTATCGGGAACGGAGTGGTGCTGGACCCCATTTCCCTGGAGAAAGAGTGCGAGCAGCTGACAAAGTTTGAAGGCGACCTGAAAAAAAATCTTTATGTAGCTGAACGGACCAACCTGATCATTCCCACGCACCGGGCGCTGGATAAGGCATCGGAGCTGGCGAAAGGAAACAGTAAGATCGGTTCCACATTAAAAGGGATCAGTCCCGCCTATATGGACAAGACCGGGCGCAATGCCCTGCGTGTGGGCGATATTCTGAATCCTGATTTCAAAAATATGTATGAGGCCTTAAAGGAAAAGCATTATGTGATCCTGAACTCATACGGGTTTGATGAAGACATCAGCCAGGACGAAGCTGATTTTTTCAACGCTATTGAATTCCTCAAAACGCTCAATATTGTTAATGGGGAATATTTCATTAACAAACTGCTGAAAGAGGGCAAAAAGGTACTGGCAGAGGGTGCACAGGGAAGCATGCTGGATGTGGATTTTGGAACCTTCCCGTTTGTGACCTCCTCCAATACGATCTCCGCCGGTGTTTGCAGCGGACTGGGCGTGGCACCGCAGCATATTAAAGAGGTGATCGGTATTACCAAAGCATATTGTACGCGGGTGGGAAGTGGTCCCTTTCCTTCTGAATTGGATAATGAGGATGGTCAGCGCCTGCGTGATATCGGGAAAGAGTATGGCGCCGTTACCGGCCGGCCAAGACGTTGCGGCTGGATCGACCTGGTGGCCCTGGATTTTGCCTGCATGATCAATGGTGTTACCCAATTGGTGATGACCAAGGCCGATGTACTGGATCATTTTGAAAAGCTGGAGGTTTGCTCTGCCTATTCCCTGGATGGAAAAGAGATCACCGAAGTACCGCTGCGCCTGGACCTTGCATCGTACCAGCCGAAGTTCGAAGCGTTTGAGGGTTGGCATACCGATATTTCCCAGGCGAAATCCTATGACGGGCTTCCGGGGAAAATGAAGGACTATATCACCTTTATTAATGATTATCTTGGAGTTCCCGTAAAGTATATTTCCAATGGCCCCGAAAGAGAGCAATTGATCAAAATTTAATTCATAAAAAATCAGTTTAAAAAATTTGGAGAATTAAAAACTTCGATTAAAATTTACATTTTCATTTATCAGATTTTATTAGGTTATGGCAAAATCAAATAAGTCAGCTGGAACAGACAAGAAGACAAATGCAGGCAATGCCCCTGTGGAAAAAGCGTCCTCAAAATCGAAGAAGAAAGAGGATGAATTAGAGGAGGATGATGATCTTTACGGGGAGGATGATGAAGCTCCTGTAAAGGGGAAGAAAGGAAAAGCTTCAAAAGACGACGACGATGACGACGAGGATCTTGATGAGGAGGATGATGATTGGGATAAGGTAGAAGAAGATGAGGATTGGGATAAGGATTTCGAGGAGTTTGATATTCCGAAGTCGAAATCAAAATCCGGGGGCAAAGGAAAGAAATCCTATGATGAAGATGAGGAAGAGTTTAAGCCGGACGAGGAATTTGATGACCTGTTCGGTAATAACGATGATGACTTTGATGACGACGACGATTTCAGATAAGGATCATCGGGACAGAATTTTAATAAACGGCATTGGATAGTGAACCAACAAAAGGTCAAAGTTTTCCGTTAAAAGACGCTGTCTTTATTAAGGCAAAGGTGTTAAACTGGTTAAGGCAGTTTAACACCTTTTGTTTTCTGGATTCCTGTGGTTTCCCGGGGGGGCGTTTTGAATTTCTTGCGGGAGCGGGCCTAAAGCGGGAGGTCATACTTTCAGGTGCGTGCGCCCCGGAGGATTTTGATACTTTCTTAAAGGAAAAGGATACCTGGCTACTGGGGCACTGGAGCTATGAGCTGCAAACCGGTACGGGGCTGAACCATTCCGGGCACACTGATGCAGTTGGCTTTCCTGAGGGTTTTTTCTTTGAGCCGGAATGGCTGCTGTATGTAAAAGAAGGCCGGCTTTATATTGAGGGGGAGGACCCCGCGGCACTTTACAAAACATTGCTCGGGCAACCGGCATCTGCTCCGGAGCCCTTACAATTACAGTTGCCGGTTCAATGCCGGGTTACCAAAGAAGCCTACCTGGAAACGATCCGGCAATTGCAGGCGCATATTCACCGGGGCGATTGTTATGAGATCAACTATTGCGTGGAATTTTTTTCGGCGGATGCCCGGATGAATCCCTTTGATGTATACCAGCAACTCACAACCCGTTCCCCTAATCCCTTTTCGGGGCTTTACCGGTTTGATGACCGGTGGCTGATCTGTGCCAGCCCCGAGCGGTTTTTAGAAAGAACAGGCAGCCGGCTGATCAGTCAGCCGATTAAAGGAACCCTTTCGCGAAGCGGAACGGATACCGCAAGCTTAAAGGAGGAACAACGACGCCTGGCCGGCAGCAGTAAGGACCGGGCCGAGAACGTAATGGTGGTTGACCTCGTAAGAAATGACCTGTCACGTATCTGTAGCCGGGGATCGGTGCAGGTGGATGAGCTGTTCGGCATCTACAGCTTCGCGCAGGTACACCAGATGATTTCCACTGTTTCCGGAACGGTTGATGAGCATATACGTATGGCGGATATCTTAAGGGCAACCTTCCCGATGGGTTCTATGACCGGCGCTCCCAAGATCCGCGTAATGCAGCTGATCGACCATTATGAAAAAACGGCCCGGGGCATTTTCTCCGGCGCACTGGGTTATGTACAGCCTGATGGCAACTTTGATTTTAATGTAGTGATCCGCAGCTTGATGTACAATGCCTCATCGCGTTACCTGTCTTATAAAGTAGGGTCCGGCATCACTATTTACAGCAATCCTGAGCTGGAATGGGAGGAGTGCCTGTTAAAAGCAAAGGCAATAGAAGCGGTGCTGGAAGGCCGGTAATGGGTGTGCCTCTTAGCAGCCGATCGGGATCCCGGTTTTTCCCCGGCTTTTAAACCCGGGCAAACGCATCTGATTGCAGCATTGCTCCGCTCCGCAGGAGCGTTGTACTGAAGGCGGACCACTATTGTAAAAAGTTCAGACCAGGTATTCTCTGATCCCTTGTTAAAAGTCGCCAGGAAGGCCCCCATTGGTCTTTTTCCAACCGGACAGATGCCGGTCTTGCCTAATCATCTTCCCCGGTCTTAACAAAGCCATTGGCTCCGAAACGATACCCATGCTCCTTTTCAAGATATTCGCGGATGCCATAGATACTTTTGTCCTGGAGGTTTGCTTTTGTTTTAAAATTCTGACGGCTTTTTTTAACGGTTTCAATGCTGATATGAAGTTCATCCCCAATTTCCTTATTCGTTTTCCCTATAACAGCCAGGGCCATGATCTGGAATTCCCTGGGCGCTTTTGAGTCATTATAAGAATAATGCTCTTTTGCCGGGCCTGCATTCTTAGAGGTCTGGAAACTGGAGGTGCCTTCAAGCACATCCCGGATCACCGATATGAGGGTATCCACCGGTTCGTTCTTATGCACGTACCCGTCAAACCCCCATTTGATCAGGTCTTTTTTATTGAGGGAAGAATTCGTATAGGCGATCACTTTGGGTGGTTTAAACAGGTCTTTCTTTAGCTGAGCACATCCTTTGGCCCCGTTTACACCGGTTAAAATGATATCCAGCAAAATCAGATCAGGCTGGATCTTGGTCAGGGGTTCGCGGGCGCTCTCGATATTGTAATATTGCCCTTTTAAGGTCAGGTTTTCAAATCGTCTCAATATATAGGCTAATCCTTTTTGCATTACAGGATTATCTTCAATGATCACATAGCTATAAGATCGGGCAGTAGTCATCTTTTAAAAAATGGTTTTCTAAATATTGGGTATAACCAGGAGGTAATCATTCTGTGCAGAAGGTATAACCCCTTTTTATTCTTTACAATAACCGGGATCAGATCAAGCTCCCGGAGGCCAGGGGAAAAACGTCGGTCCTCCACCGCCGGTCCTGCAAAAAGGATGGCAACCTGTGTTTGAACGGTCCCGGAGCTATAGGGAATAACAGCGGGTATGGGGAATTGCCTGTTACCCCCCGCAGCCGAATGGTCTTTACAATCTGCGGGGTGTTCATGCTTTTTAGGAATATCGGAGCAGGCATGGGGCCTGATCCTGGTTTTGGGCTTGGGGTCATATATACGCGTAAACATCCGGCTTTCTTGTACCTATCAAAGCTAACACTAAAAACTGTGATTTTAAAAAATACTACTTGTGGGTATTGACCTGCGCAGTTTGCCATGCTACTTTTACATCAGCAACCACGCTTCTGAATTGACAACCCAATGGGTTTATTATGAGACAATTAAAACTAACTGCACTTTCGAGTGCCTGTAAGCTTATATGCCACCATGTACTGGTTCCGGCCTTATCCCTGATACTGTTTTCTACTGCCTGCCGCAAGCATGATATAGCGGCGGATAATGAGGCGGAGAAGATCCGGACAGCACTGCTGACAACAGGCGAATGGAAACTGGATACCTGGACCTGGATCGTTAATCCTGCAGGGACGGTGGCGCCCTATGAAGATAACGAAAGTAGCACTTCTGTTCCCATGGAAACCTGTCAAAAAGATGATGTAACCATATTTAAAGCCAATGGGGATGTGGTTATGGATCCCAAAACACTGTGTGATGATGATCCTACTCCTGTGCTAACGACCAGTCGTTGGAAGTTTACCAATGACAGGGCCGGCATTATTATCGGAACGGGTGCGGATGCAACAACCTATACCATCGTGGAGTTTACGGCTAACCGGCTTAAAGTGAGGAACACCAACACGGATGCGGGAACCGCTTATATAAGCGAAATCGTAATGGTCCATTAACCACCGTATTCCATTGCTCCGGAAAAACTCCGGGGAGTGAATCAGTAGGATGTATATCCGGCGCGAGGGGAGGTAAAGAAAAGGCCGCCGGAAGATGCGGTTCAGGAAATGATTGTTTCCGATTGATAATACCGGGTCAAAAAAAGGATGATGGCTAAAAGAAGAAATAACAGGCCGATAAACCCGATGCCGGAAACCATCAGGATAAAATACCCAAGAAAGAATAATAGCAATAAAATAACCACCAGATGTTTAACGGCCATTTGTTTCACAAAGCTGATGCTGATAAGCAACTGGATTGCAGAAAAGGCATAGAACCCCAATGCAAGCGCGTTTTCCACGCTGATGTGTGCGGGTGAAAGAAAGCAGAGTAACCCGGCTTCCGGCAGCAGGAGCAGGATATTAAAGCAGGCATACTGTGCCAGCCGCCTGATCAGCGGTACCGGAAGGCTGCGGTAAAAGGAAAGGTATTGCTCCTCAACCCGGCGCAGGTGGTTGACAAATACACCATTGGCCAGTACTCCGAAGCTGAAGAGCAAAAACATAAGTTGCAGATCGTCGTGAGCGAGGGTATTGTTCATAGACATCAGACATAGCAGGGCGCCTGCGAACAATTTAATGCTTAGCCAAACGAGTTTCTGGGTCCGGAGTACGGCGCGGATCAGGATCTGCGGATAAACTGCGAACTGCGGCAATGCTCCCGTAAGGCGCTGCAAAAAGAAGCATTGCTTTTTCTCAGGGTGGTTCAACACATGAACATGCCGAACGGGCAGCAGGACGCAGCAGGCAAGCAGAAAAACAAGTACCAAAACGGTTGCCGGAAACAGGTGGAGGTAAAGCCCCTCTGTAAGTACCAGCAGTATATAAAAAGTTTGTGGCAAAAGCAGGATAAAGTCCGTTATAAAGAAAAGCAGGTACTGCCGGTGCAGAGGCAGGTTTCTGAAAATGGAAATAAACTGATAGTGCGGCTGCCGCAGAAGATGGGCAATGAATACAGCGCATTTTCGCGCATATAAGGCCCATAGCAGCAACGCGGCACCCAGGAATGGTTTGATGCTTAACAGCGCTTTTATTAACCCGTAATGATATTTAAAAAGCCCTGCGCCATCTACGGTACCAACAACAAAAAAGAACATAGTGAACACAAATACAAATGTGCCGGCATTTTCCCGGTAAAAGGGTTTTATAAACGATTGGTAAAATATGCGAAAGAGGGCACTCAACTAAGGATGGTTTTGTTGCGTACAAATAGTTGCTTACAAAAAGGCCGCAGGTCCTCACCCGGATCCTGATGGGTACTGAGGATAAACGCGGTGTCGTTTTCCCGGTTCCTTTCCAGGATCAGCTGCTCCAGTGTGACACAGGCTTGGGCGTCCAGTGTAATGAACGGCTCATCCAGTAATATCAAGCCGGCAGCACCCGTAAAAGCCAGTATGAGGGATAATTTTTTAAGCATTCCTGCAGAATACGTATCTACCCGGTTGTGCAGGTAAGATGTCGCATCCAGCAGGCGGATGAGTGTGGCTGTTTCATTGCCGGTTACATTGCGGATCTGCCGGTAAAGAGCGATCAGCTCATTCCCGGTCAGAAAGCCGGGGTACAGGGGTTCTGCTTCGGCCCAGCTGATTTGCTGACGGTAACGCAGGGGAGAAGCTTTTTGTGAGATCCCGTTAACTGAAATGGTTCCTTTAAAAGGGATCAGCGCTGCTGCCATTTTCAGAAAGGTTGTTTTGCCGGAGCCGTTCTCGCCCTTTAACCAATAGATGCCCTTTTGAAGATGTAATGACGGAATGTTGAGGATCAACTGCCGGTTGTATTGTTTTACAATGGATGTTATCTCCAGCATGCCAGGGGTATTTGATAGGGACTAAGATAGCACATTGCGGTTGCTTGTTTTGTTAATGGTGATATAAAAACACCCGTGTGGCAACGGGCGGTCGGGCCGGGTGAAGGTGGCCGGTGAAATAGGTGGATTACTCAAACGTATGTGCTGTGATACATCTTGTAATAGGCCGGACCGATACAATAGTTACCTGTATCAATTATGGAAATATGGCCGGCAGCATTGGCGGTTTTCTATACGATCTGTAAATAATAGCAACCCTCCCGGTGCATTGTATGCCGGATCATACCGGGAGTGCAGGATGTTAATCGAATTAAAGCGCTGCTCATCAATTCCGGTACTCCGGATTGATCAGCATCTGGATGGATTCGTTCAGCATTTCGTTCTTTTTCTCCAGGAAGAGGTCTATTTTATCTTCCGGAAGTTTTAGCTGGTAAGTACTGTTGGAGGCCAGTACCTTATCAAGACTGGGGTTCAGCTTGTTGAAATCAGCAAGGGACATTTCCAGGTATTTGGCAATGGCGGTTGCATTATAGCGCCCGCTGATGGTTTGTACCTTTACATTCTGCTGGGTAACCTCATCCTTTACGGTTTTCATCATGGCCAGTGCCTGGTCTCTGGAAACCGTTGTTACGCCTCCCTGGCCTTCCATGATATAATGGGTGGCAATAAATTTCTTTACATGGTTGCGGCTTTCTGCCGGGAGGTAGTACTGGAGATCCCAGAAATCGTTGCTTCCGGCTTTATTGATAGCAGAATTTACACGGCCGGGGCCGCAATTGTAGGCGGCTACTACCAGCAACCAGTCTTTGTAAATATTAAAGAGATAATTCAGGTATTTGCTGGCCGCCCTTGTACTTTTCAGATAGTCGGTACGCTCATCCCTGCCACGGGAAACATTGAGTCCCAGCCCACGTGCGGTTTCCGGCATAAACTGCCAGGGGCCAACAGCACCGGCCCAGGAAACCAGGTTCGACCGCAGGTGCGATTCAATAACGGCCAGGTATTTCAATTCCTTGGGGATCCCGCTTTGCGACAACACGTCGTCCATCATATCAAAATAAGGACGTGCCCAGGTTTTCAGCTCATTCAGTTCCCGCGAATTGCGGTCGATATAATCCTTTACAAAGCTGACCGCTTTCGGGTTCAGGTGCTCGGTTTTAATGCCTTTAAAGCTGGTGGTTTTGAGATCCGCATTTTCAAAGAGGTCCTTAAAGCCGGCCTTGGGATCCGCTTTTACCAGTTGCTCGGCAGGCGCTGCAGGTGCTGCCGCCGTCTCTTTTACGGGGCTCAGCTGCGCATGAGCGGAGGTTATGGTACAAAGGGATACCATTATGCTGCCAATGAAAACAGTCAATGGATTCCTGGTCATTATTTGCTGTCGTGTTTTAATAATTAATGCTTTATAAAAAACGCAGTTTGGAGTGTAAACCTTAGAATAACGATTCTGTAGTTGAATTATTGTTGCTGAAAGACAGCAAAGATAGTTCATTGAACGGAGCCGCCATTAACTGGACGCCAAAGGGCATCTGGTGGGTTGGATGGGTAAATAGAGGGAGTGAGATGGCAGGAATTCCTGTAAGGTTTGCCATAACTGTGTATATATCAGCGATATACATAGCGATCGGGTCCTTTGATTTTTCACCGATCTTAAAGGCGACAGCAGGGGAAGTGGGTAAACAAATAAAATCGAACTCCTTGAGAATCAATTGTAAATTATTTGTTAAAATACGTCTTACTTTCTGTGCCTGGGTAAAGTAAGCATCATAGTAGCCGGAACTTAGAACGAAGTTCCCGAGGAGGATCCTGCGTTTTACTTCCTTTCCAAATCCTTCGGAGCGGTTCTTTTTGTAGAAATCATCCAGCTCTGCAAGATTACTTTCTTCCGACCGGTGTCCATATTTGACACCGTCATAGCGGGAGAGGTTAGAAGAAGCTTCTGCGGTGGTTAAAACATAATAGGTAGGAACAACATAATCCAGCAGGTCAAAGCGGATGGGCGTTACAGTATGTCCTGCGGCTTCCCAGTCCTTCAGTTTTTCTTTAATTGCATTGCCGATCTCCGGATCCAGGCTTTCATGCTCCAGGGCTTCCGGGAAATAGGCAATTTTATAACTGCGATCCTGTTCCAGCAGCTGTGAGTAGGCCGGCACCGGTTGCTGTGATACCGTGCTGTCATAGTCATCAGCACCGGAGATCACTTCCAGTACCAGGGCTGTGTCTGGTATTGTTTTGGCAAAGATGCCGATCTGGTCAAAGGATGAAGCGTAGGCGATCAGTCCGTACCGCGATACCCGGCCATAAGTAGGTTTCAGGCCGATAATGCCGCAGAAATCTGCCGGCTGCCTTACGGATCCCCCGGTATCGCTCCCCAGGGATACCATGCAGAGACCGGCCTGAACAGCAACCGCCGAACCCCCGGAAGATCCGCCGGGAATGCGGCTTTCGTCGGCGGCATTCAGTACCTTTCCGTAGGCAGAGTTCTCATTGGTGGACCCCATGGCAAACTCATCGCAGTTCACCCGCCCGATGATGATGGCGCCTTCAGCCAGAAGCCGCTCCACCGCCGTGGCAGAGAACACCGAGGTAAATCCTTCCAGTATCCGGGAAGCCGCAGTAAGCCCGTGATCTTTATGACAGATCACATCTTTGAGTGCTACAATAACCCCATGCAATTTCCCCTGCGGAGCGGGCAGCTGATCCAGCGCTACAGCGCGCTGCAGCGCCTCTGCAGCATATACTTCAATAAAAGCATTGAGGTGTTTGCTGGCATCAATCTTTTTCAGGTAATCCTCAACTGTGGCTTTACAGGTCGTTTCGCCATTTTGCAGCTGGGTTTGGTACCGGGCAATAGAAATAAAGTCCTGCAAAAGAAAATCGCTTTTGTAGTCAGATATTAAATGTTGAAAAACCGGGTCTTATTCCTGGGAAGCGGCGGGCTTTTTAGGCTCAGATGCTATTGTATTTGCGCTTTCTTCGATCTCTCTTTTCACATTGTCCTTTGCATCGTTAAATTCACGCACCCCTTTACCTAAGCCCCTCATTAATTCAGGAATTTTGCGACCTCCGAATAACAACAGCACAATAACCATTATGATAATGATCTCGTTTGTACCCAACGCACCCAATAATTGAAAATTTGCCATGATCTGTAAAAATTAGTGTTCAAATATACGGTTTGTATCGTAATCCGAACGGTTAAATATTAGTTTGAGAATTTCCCTGGAATATTACATCAAAAAAGCGCATTTGTTCTAAAAAAAGCAGGGGATTTTAGATATTTTTTATGAGGGGGCCCCAGGCGGTTTAAAAGGAGGCTTCCTTACGGAGCAGGTTACCATCCCCTTTTTTTACTGCGGTTATACTGCCGTTTTAATGTTCATATTAGTTGTGCAAACGATTGTTTATTTAACAATTTCGAATACTTTATTATGAACAATCGTTTGCACAGGATATGTTAAATCATTTGTAATAATATTGTCTTTTAACATTAAATTAAATAAGATGAGGAAACTGTTTCTAAGCTTATTGGTTGTCCTTTTTGCGATTACCGCTCAAGCTCAGAATTATTCCGTTTCAGGGATGGTAACGGATACTTCTGGTCAGCCACTGGCTAATGTATCGATTATCAATCTGGGAACCCGACAGGGAACCGTTGCCGATGAGAATGGGAAATTTACGTTTGCCATACCCAAGGCTTCGGCACGTCTGGAGTTTAGCCTGATTGGTTTTGTAAGTCAGAAACTTACTGCAGCGGCGGGAAAGGAAATATTGGTCAAACTAGAACCGGCCCAGCAAACCAGTCTCAATGAGGTGATTGTTGTTGGGGTGCAAACCCAGACAAAAAGGACCGCAACTTCGGCGATTTCCAGCGTTTTGTCCCGTGACATTGAGAACCGGCCTGCTCCAAGTGTGGATCAGCTGCTTCAGGGACGGGTGCCGGGGATGAATGTGCAGATCACTTCCGGTGAGCCGGGTGTGGCACCTACTGTTGTGATCCGCGGAAACTCAAGGGTAAGCACTTCTATCGGGGAGGATCCTAATATTGCGCAGGCCAAGGCGCTGAGCGGGCCGCTTTACATCATCGATGGGATACCGGTGAATACAGACGACATTTCCTCCAACCTGGGGGCAACCGGTACTAACTTCCTGGCGGGCATTAATGTAAACGATATTGAGAGCGTGGATGTTCAGAAAGATGCGGCTGCCACCGCAGCCTGGGGATCGCGTGGTGCCAATGGGGTTATTTATATAAAAACAAAAAGAGGGCGCAGTGCAAAGCCGGAGTTCCGGGTAAATGTCTATGGCGGATTTGTGAAAATGCCCGAGTTGCTGAAAACAGCTACCGGCGCAGCAGAAAGACAGCAGAAAATGGATATCATCCGGCAGTATGCCACTCCGGCGCAAATGGCAGACCTGCCGCAAATGCTGACCGACCGGTACAACCCCTCTTTTAATAATGCTACGGACTGGCAGGGCTTATTCTACCGCAACGGGTCGATCCGCAACGTGGATGCCTCCATGTCTGCGGCCAGCAGCCTGCTGAACTACCGCGTAAGCATGAACTATTTTGATGAGACCGGTATTATCAGCTCCTTCGGTTTTCAGCGATACAGTTTCAGAGGCAATTTTGACTTTAAACTGAGCGACAAGCTGAACAGCCAGCTCGTTTTAGGCATGTCAAAAGCGAACCGGGAGCGGGGACGGAAATATGAGAACAACAGTGATGATAATACTCCCGTAAGCGGGTTTGATCAGCCTTCTTCATTGTATCGGCTTACTGCCTTTGATTCGCTGAATTTCAGAGGGCTTTACAATAAGCTTCGCAATGATAATACGGATAATTATTATTCGGCGGCTTTGACGGTCAACTACGACATCCTGCCTGCGCTGCGATATACGTTACAGGGAAGTGTCAACGTTACCGGCTCGGATAAGGATTATTTCGAGCCCTCCAATATTGATGAGGTTGCATCCCTTGACCCGGATGCCACACCTACACCGTCAAAAGCGATTTCTCAAAAGGGCACCTATTCCCAATATTTTGTATCCAATACCCTGAACTGGAACAAAACCATAACCACTGCCCGTGACAATGCGCATAATATAATATTTACAGCCGGGCAACAGTTCAGTTCTGATGTGATCAACAGTAACTATCTGCAGGCGTATCGCATTCCGTCCAACGATATCCAGGTAATTCCCGGCAAAGATGCATTACAGCCTAATGATTATGACCGTTATTATACGAACTCCGGCTACGCTGCAAGTGCGATGCTTTCATTTCTCGGGCAATTGCAATATGATTTTAACCAAAAATACATTCTATACGGATCTTACAGGGGCGATGCTTCTTCCCGTTTCGGACGTGACTCAAAGTGGGGCTATTTCCCTGCAGTAGGAGCCGGATGGGTTATTTCGGACGAGGGATTTATGAAGGGATTGAAAAATACGATCACCTTCTTGAAACTCAGGGGAAGCTACGGGGTATCCGGTGATAACTCCAGCGACTTTTATGCGCCTTTTAATTCTTATGTGATATCAGGCACCTATAACGGTAGTCCGGCCATTCAACCAGACTACAATAACGGGTTAACTAAAAACAACCTGACCTGGTCCAAGGTCATCCAGAAAAATATAGGGTTGGATGTAAATCTTTTCCGTGGCCGGGTTACCATGAATGTTGATGTTTATGATAAACTTACAAAGGATGGTTTTTATAATTTTATTCTTCCTTTTTATACCGGTTTTGGATCTATCAATTTTAATGCGACGGATCTGTGGGTTAGTAACCGGGGTACCGATGTGCAGTTGAATGTAAAAGTGCTGCCGGCAAAAAGCGAATGGCAATGGAATACACAAGTGAATTTCTCTTACAATAAAAATCTTTTTGCAAAATTGCCCAACAATAACCGCACGCTGGTACTGGACGACTACTATGGATTTTCAAGGATCTATTCCGTTGGTCAGCCCGTGTATGAAATGTTCCAGCTGAAATATGAAGGGGTTTATAATCATGCGGGCGAGATTCCTTTCAACCCGCTTACAGGGCAGGGGCTTACCTATTATAAGGGGAATCACAAAGTAGTGCCCGGCGACCCTAAATGGAAGGATGTGAATAACAGCGGTGATGTGTGGCCCGATGAAGATAATGGCGCGGCCTATGGGGACCGGATCCCAACCGGTGATCCCAACCCGAAATTCACCGGCGGTTGGTCCAATGAAGTATCCTACAAAAATTTCAGCTTAAGCATATTGAGTATTTTTACCTGGAAGCGCGATATCATCAACACGTATTTTCAGCGCCAGATCAGCAATGTTACAGGAGGATACAGCAGCAATATCTACACATTTGCACAGGGGCGCCTGCCTAACTTTGAAGGGGTTGATTACTGGACTCCTGAGAAAGCTGCCGACCCCAATTATAAAGCAGGATTCCCGAGTATCAACCCGTTGATGGGATCTTACTATCAATATATACCCATTTCCAGTATGTTCAATGAGGATGGAAGCTATTTTAAGGTAAAAAATATTACACTGGGATACCAGATACCTCAAACCCTGATAGACCGTGTCCGGTTAAAGGGCGCACGCGTTTACGCTATCGTGGATAATGTGCTGACACTAAAGAACAGTACCATGCCCAACCCGGAGCTTGTAGATCAATTGGGTGTTTATACAGGAGGCGCTTATCCTACGCCGGTTAAATTTACCCTCGGTGTGGATGTGAGATTCTAAACAATAAAACATTTGAGTATCATGAAAAATAATTCAATAAAATATTTGCTGCTGCTTTGCGGAATACTGGTGTTGGGCGGTAGCTGTAAAAAGTATATTTACCAGACTCCGATCACCTCAACGTATGGCGAAAAATTCTGGACTTCGAAAACCTCGGTGGAGCAGGCCAGCAACAGCATGTATATCCAGCTCAGAAGCAGCTTCAGGGCCAGTCGCTCATTCTTTATCAACGGAGACCTGGTTTCCGGTTTTTATGTGCCGGCTTCCAACCAGTGGAACTATGCTACATTGAAGGCTTCCAATAACCCGGCCTATAATTTTTCTTATGTGCCCTATCTTCCTGAGTTACAGGACTGGAGCCGTTTTTACCGTATTATAGCGCAGGCGAATATCATACTGAAAAATGTGCCCGCTATGCCGGCCGGAACCTTCCCCAGTGAGCAGGTGCGCAATGGTTATATGGCGGAAGCGCTGTTCATGAGGGCATTCGTTTATTTTTATATGATCCGTGTATGGGGCGATCCTGTTTATGTGACCAAGGTATATGATGATGTGGATTATGGTAAAATTCCGCCGGTGGCCAGAACTGCGGAAGGAGCAGTGATCGATAGTTGTCTGGCGGATCTTAAAACGGCTTCGGGATATCTTTCGTTCAGCAATGATCGGAGCAAGGTTACGAGAGCCGGTAAGGGAGCGATACTGGCCTTAATGGCGCATATGTATGCCTGGAAGCATGATTATAATAATGCGCACCTGGCATGCCAGGAAATTATCGACAAGGGAGGATATGAACTGGAGCCCATTGAGAGCTATAAAAATATATGGAAAGGCGAAGCCTCCAATGAGAATATCTGGGAACTGTCGATGAAAGCGACCCAGAACAGCACCAGCGAGACGGACTATGATTTTTTTGCTACTTTCCTGAAAGGTTCCCTGGTGGACGGAAGGTCCAATAATTGCTGGGTATCTCCCAATAACGGGTTTGTAGACCAGTTCTATGACGGCAGTGATCTGCGCCTGTCCCGGGTATTTACAAAGGTAAATGCGGGCAACGGGGACCCCGCGGGTTATTTGCTCACAAAGTATGGCAACTTTCAGTATGCTGCGCCCGATACAAAATCGGATCCTTATCTGGACAATAACCTCGTATTATTCCGGCTGTCGGATATCTACCTCCTGAACGCGGAGGCGCTGGCATTTCAAAATGATCTGTCCGGTGCAAAAGCGAATCTTGCAAAGACAGAAGACCGGGCGGGCATTGCTTCCTATGAGGCGCTTTCTTCCCAATATGATATTGTTGATGAAGTGGTCATGGAGCGGGCACGCGAGCTTACCGGGGAGGGAACCTGGTTTTACGACCTTATCCGGACCAATAAAACCCAGGGATGGCTGGAGTATGTAGGCTACCCGGCAGGAGAACGGCTGGATGATAACAATAAAGGGTATTACTGGCCGCTGAACATGGGAACCTTATTTCCCCAGGATAACCTGCTGACCCAAAATCCGTGGTGGGCCAAGAACCGGTAACCCGTTTTATTAAAAAATTAAAAGAAATTTTATGAGAACTAAAGGTTTATATATCTTAATCGCAATAGCAACCCTTGTTGCTTCCTGCACAAAGGACCATATTATCGGCGGGGAACAGGAAGATATCAACGCCTATAAAAATACGCCCACGTTTGATGTATTAAAGACAGACGCAGTCTATGATACATTGGTCCAGCTGATCGAGGCGGCCGGCCTGCAGAATGAGGTGAATACTTCCAATACCACTTTTTTTGCACCCACCGACTATGCAGTAATGAACTATCTGAATGACCGCACACTGTATGTGCAATCTGTATACGGGGACACTAAAAAGTTCGGTTTGGATTCGCTGATCTACTACCTGAAAAATAATATCAACAATACCAAAGATTCGTTCCGGCTTTACATTGTTAAGCCTGCTTTAAATTACGGGGATCTTACAGCGAGCGGCCAGTTTTATGAAACGGGGCTTTCGGCAAAAAAAGTAATCGTATCGTATGAATATGTTCGTTCCGGTGATTTGGGGTATAATCCCATTGTTTCATCAATACCCCGGGTGGTTTACCTGAGTTATCTGTACCAGCCATATGATCTTAGCGATTCGAATCCTGCAAGCGATATCCCATCCGTTGTAGGAGTGAGGTCTTTATGCAAGGTTTCAGGATTGCGCACGCAGAATGGGATCATGAATGAACTGGAAGCGTCACATGTATTGTTTTTCTCAAACTGGCGTGGTAACATATCACAATAAACAAGTTGGCTTAACAGTTTAAATTGATTTAAAAATGAAAAATAGAATGATATTTACGCTTAAGGCGCTGCTGGTTTTGTTGATAGCGGTCGTTGCGGGATGTACGAAGGTTGATAAAGGGTTCCTGAGTCCTTATGTCCAGTATGCCAGTGATTTTACGGTTATCCGTGGAAGGGTAGGCAAGTCTTACTCCCTGGTTACTGATGGATCCAGTCTTCCGATCAAGGTAAAGCTTTTACACATTTATAATGAGGCCGGAGAAATTGTAGACGATGTTTTTAAGAAGGCATACCCGGTGGAGATATGGACAGAAAGGTATGATCCTTTAGTAGACAAGAGTTATGCGGCCATCAAAGCAAAACAAAAAACGGTGGATCTTCCTCCCATTACCGTGAACGAATCCAACGGTACTATTGAATCCAATGCCGGCACTCTGTATCTTCCGCTGGGAACTTATTCGCTCGACCTGGAAGTGTCCAATGAAGCCGGAAGCGAGGTGGTTCAGAAGATCATCAAGTTGAAGCTTGTTGATGGAGACCCGGTTGAAATTACACCGCAAACAGGTAGTTTCAGCGCCTCATTGCTTGTAGCCGGAACCGCTTCGGGAGCTGGAACCTTATTCAACGGAAATAATAACCCTTTTGTGCAGTATTCGATAACACGGACGGCGGATACACCCAATGTATTTGTGTTACGGGTAGAGGACCGGAATGGAGTGGTTTTTAGCCCGGCAAAGGGAGAGATCGCAAAGCGGCCTAATTCGGGTTTGAACCCGAATCCTCCGTTCCTGCAAAACCTGGAGGATTATGCCCCGGATACGTTTACCGCATTGGATACAGCAATGGTCTTAAGATACCCGCTGGTGCCCTTCCCGCTTCAATCACTGGGTAACGGCTATAATATGTATTACAGGCTGCCGGCACGGTTTGTACGGATCGATAATACATCTACCTGGAGCGCGAATGCGGCCGGCAATTTCTATAAAGGCACAGCAGACCCGCACTATGTAGGTATTTATCCGGATAATGCATATGACTACGCGATAAGAATCCCCATGCGGATTTTTGTTCCGGGTTCTTACAGACTGGTGGTGCGGCTTTTGAATACTACACATCGCTGATAAGATATCAGCTTATTTTAAAGCGGTTTGGTGGCGGTTCTGCCGTTGCCAAACCGCTTTTTCATTTTCCTGGTAGTTGTATAGGATAAGGCCTGTTTTGGTAGTAGTTAACGGGAACCTGCCGTAAATGAGCAGGTTTGTGATTAAGGACAAGCCCCGAAATAGTACATTTTCCGAATGTAGGAATGGGTCGGTAGGCGGTTGGAAATAGCAATGATGAGGTGGTGTATGGCAATACAGACGCGGCAGGTGCCGCATATTTGCCAGGTACTGTTGCCGGTAACAAAAAAATCCCGCCAAAGCGGGATCTTAAAGATATTATTTCAGCCGGATTATGCTTCCGCTGCTTTCTTTGATTTTTCAGTAGCCACTGCCATACGCTTTTCGCGGATACGGGCGCTTTTACCAAAACGCTCTCTCTGGTAGAACAGTTTTGCACGGCGTACCTGGCCTACTTTATTTAACACGATAGAGTCGATGTTGGGAGAGGTAAAAGGGAAAAGTCTTTCTACACCAATACCGTCAGAGATTTTCCGTACCGTAAAAGTAGCAGTGCTGCCGTTTCCTTGTTTTTTAATTACATCACCTTTAAAAGACTGGATCCGTTCTTTGTTTCCCTCGATGATCTTATAATTAACAGTGATGTTGTCACCGGCTTTAAAAGCGGGGAATGTCTTTTTGGGAGTCAGTTGTTCGTGTACAAAGTCTATAGCGCTGCTCATAACTCTAAATTTTTAGTCCCGATTTTTTATTATCGGGATGCAAAGGTAGCAAGGAAATCGATATTTTCCAAAAAAAACAAAGGATATTGTTATTTATCCTCATTATAAGCGCTTCAGCATATCAACGGTCTGGCTTTCAATAGGTTCCTTTCTCCTTTTTAAGCTGCTGCTGCCGGACAACAGGATACAGAGGGCCGTAAACGCACAAAATGCCATGATCCCGCCCATAGGAACAGCCGTTTCATTATGAAACAGGCTCACCATCACCGTACTGAGCGCACCTACCGCCATCTGGATGCAGCCCAGCAGGGCCGAAGCGCTGCCGGCGTTTTCATGAAAAGGGGCAATGGCCAGGGCCGAGGCATTGGGAAAGGTAAAACCCTGGCAGGCAAGAAAAATGCAGCAAAGCAGGATGCTGCTGTACAATCCCCACCAGTTAAGGGCAAATCCTGCAAAAAGCAGGACCCCGGCCAGGACCTGGAAACTGACGGCGCGGGGAATGATATACGCACTGGTACGTTTCCGCAAAACACGGGCATTGATCTGTGTGGCGGTTACCAGGCCCGCTGCTACAATGGTAAAGATCCAGCCATATACTTTTTCACTGACCCCGAAGATCTCCATGAATACATGCGGGGACCCGGCAATATAGGCATAAAGGCCGGCTGCGGTAAAGGACCCGGCAAAGGCATAAGTAACGAATTGCCGTTCCCTGAAAACGGTTCCGAATTTGCCAAGGATGGCCCGGGGATACAGGGAATACCCGGGGTCCGGCTTTTTGGACTCGGGCAGCAGGAAGAACACCAGGGCAACAATGATAGTGCCAATGGCGCCTAACACAATAAAGATGGATTGCCAGCCGAAGGCTGCAGCCAGGTAGCCCCCGGCAGTCGGGGCAATAATAGGAGATACGCCTACTACCAGCATCAGCAGGGAAAAGATCTTGGCATTTTCCTTTACGTCGAACAGATCCCGTACAATAGCCCGGGATGCCACCATGCCCACACAGCCGCCGATGGCCTGCAGGAAGCGTAACCCGATCAGCATTTCGATGGAACGGGCAAATACACAGCCGAAAGAGGCCAGGATATAAGCAGCCATACCAATATACAGGGGCTTTTTCCGTCCATATTTATCTAACAGCGGACCATATAATAATTGCCCGGCAGAGATCCCTACAAAAAAGCCGGAAAGGGTAAGCGACACTTTACTAACATCTGTATGCAGGTCCTTTGCTATATCCGGGAAACCCGGGAGGTACATATCGATGGAAAAGGGGCCAATAGCCGATAACAGGCCTAATATTAATAAACGGATAAACCTTTGCTCCTTCATAAATCAGGAGCAAAGGTAAGGTTAAGGTTAGAATAGTTATGGAAATGAAAGATTAAGGTAAGAAGGTATTCTCCTGTTTAAAAAACCACACTGAAGCCCAGTCCCAGCGTATGAAGCGCATCGCGGCCAATAGTGGTTCTTGCTGCAAAGGTCTTTTCTGTTGTACCGGGTCCTGTATGGTTTTGGGTGTAGTTGACCGAAAAGATATTGGGAAGCATCAGTTCGATGCGGGCCCAGTCCAGCACACTGTAGGACAGCCCGGGGGTAAAGCCTAAACTAACCGCGTCATACATCGATCTTTTATCACTGGCGGCACTGATCCTGCTGCTTAAATGGGAATAGCCTGCTGCAGATTCCCCAAAAAGATGAAAAGCATTACTCAGCGGTTTGTATACCCGGTTAAACACACCAGCGGAAAAACCGGAATGCCCCGGACTTGTATTGTTGGCCTTATCACCAAACAGGTAACCTCCCTGTACCCCCCACAGCATGTTGGGCGTAAACGCATGCCCGATCTTCAACTGGACTGTTCCTGATTTTATGTGATCGGTGCCGTTTAATTGATTGTTATTGAAGTTGATGCTTCCCCCAATGAGTGTAGACCCCTTTTCTGTTTGGGCATGGGCGTGGATGAGGCAACAAAAAGCAAATAGCGTAGTTATGAATATTTCTTTTTTCATGATTGATTTTTAAAAGTGGAACATATAGTAAAAGGGCAGCCGGATAACGGACGTTTTTCCTAAAAAAGCAGGGTAAAGCCCAGGCCCAGCAGGTCGGCAGTGCTTCCGCTTAAACTGGTGTTTACATTAAAATGCTTGTCCTTGAGTTTCGTGCCACCGAAAACAGTCCGGGTGCTTGTATAGTTTACAGAAAGGATATTAGGAAGGGTTAATTCCAGCTGCGCCCAATCGAAGATTTTATAAGAAATACCGGGGGAAAACCCAAGCGACACCTGGTCTCTTGTCGGTTTCAGGTTTTCGTCGGACGATGTGAATACCATATGCATATACGACAGCGAGGTTTCACCGTAAAGGTTGAAGCCTTTTCCTAACGGCTTGTACAACCGGTTAAAAACACCTCCGCCGTAGGTGTCGCTTTTCGTTTGGAAGGAGTTGTAACGCGACCGGGTGGTTGTATGGCCAATGGCTCCCCAAACGCCCCATACCACGTTCTCTGAAAAAGCCCGGCCCGCTTTTAAAGTGACCATTCCTCCGCGCATTTTGGCTGTATCACTCTTGCTGGCAAACGAAACATCCCCGCCAATGAGTGTGGACCCTTTTTCAACCTGGGCGTTCGAGTAAAGATAGGCGCATGTCAGCAAGGCCACCATGAGTAGTTTTGTCTTCATAAATTCAGTTTTTTGAAGGTTAAAAATCAATTTTCAATAAGGGTTCAAAAATAAGGGAAGGACAATTGTGTAAAAACGGGTTTAACGAATGATTATCAGAATAAAACGTAAATAAAAAAGTCTTTACATTTTGTAAAGACTTTAATTGTTTTATTGCTGTAAAGCAGTTCTATCTTGCCACGTTCACCGCTCTTTTTTCGCGGATCACGGTTACCTTGATCTGACCCGGGAAGGTCATTTCTGTCTGGATCTTCTGGGCTATTTCAAAAGATAGTTTATCACTGTCCTGGTCGCTTACCTTATCCGATTCTACGATCACACGCAGCTCGCGGCCGGCCTGGATGGCATAGGCTTTTTCCACGCCCGGATAGCTGGTGGCCAGGTTCTCCAGGTCCTTGATCCGCTGCAGGTATTGCTGCATGATCTCCCTGCGGGCGCCGGGGCGGGCACCGCTGATGGCATCACATGCCTGTACGATGGGCGCAATCACATATTGCATTTCCGCTTCATCGTGGTGTGCTGCTATAGCATTTACCACGGCGGGGTTCTCACCATATTTTTCTGCCAGCTTTGCACCTAACAGCGCGTGGCTCAGTTCTGATTCTTCATCCGGCACTTTACCAATATCGTGCAGCAGGCCTGCGCGTTTGGCCAGTTTGGGGTTCAGTCCCAGTTCAGAGGCCATGATGGCGCAAAGGTTGGCCGTTTCGCGGCTGTGCATCAGCAGGTTCTGTCCGTAGGACGAACGGTAGCGCATACGGCCTACCATCCGTACCAGTTCTTTATGCAATCCGTGGATCCCCAGGTCAATAACGGTTCGTTCCCCGATCTCCATTACCTGCTCTTCGATCTGCTTGCGGGTTTTTTCAACCACCTCCTCGATACGGGCCGGGTGGATCCGTCCGTCGGTAACCAGGCGCTGTAAGCTCAGCCGCGCAATTTCGCGGCGCAGCGGGTCAAAGCAGGAGAGCAGGATGGCCTCGGGGGTGTCGTCTACAATAAGATCCACTCCTGTAGCAGCTTCCAGCGCCCGGATATTACGTCCTTCGCGGCCAATGATCTGTCCTTTCACCTCATCGCTTTCCAGGTTGAACACGGTGATCGAGTTCTCAATAGCCTGCTCAGCCGCGGTGCGCTGGATGGTTTGTATAATAATCTTGCGGGCTTCTTTATTGGCCTTTTGTTTGGCTTCGTCGATGATCTCCTGCTGGATGCCGATGGCCTGGGTCTGGGCCTCGTTCTTCAGGCTTTCCACCAGCTGGCTTTTGGCTTCTTCGGCAGACAGGCCGGCAATTTTTTCCAGCCGGCGGATATGCTCTTCCTGGTGCTTTTCCAGTTCCGTCCGTTTTTTATTAACTACCTCTATCTGGCGATTGAGGTTCTCTTTAATAGCATCATTTTCCTTGATCTGCTTTTCAGCATTGGTCTCTTTCTGGCTGAGTGATTGTTCTTTTTGCTTGATGCGGTTCTCCGATTCTGACAGTTTCCGGTTGCGCTCATTGACTTCTTTTTCATGAGCGGCTTTTAAAGAAACAAAACGTTCTTTGGCTTCCAGCTCTTTTTCCTTGCGGATGGTTTCTGCTTTTAGTTCTGCTTCTTTGAGGATGTTTTTGGAATGTAACTCCGCTTCTTCAATTTTCTGCTGTGTGTTTTTTGCAAAGATCAGTTTACCGGCGATAATACCTACTACCAGGCCGCCCAGGATATAAACAATTATTAAAGGATCCATTAAATTTCATTTTTATTTTTCTTTTCAGAAAAAGATTCTATAATTCTATTAAACGTTCATGCGTGCCCGGCATTTTATTTAGCCGGAAAGGCATAGCGGCGAAGATACAAAAGCGGCATCAAAAAAATACATCTTTAGGTGAACTAAATTATACCCTTCGGAATGAGGAGCTTATGATGCTGCCGGGTTGAAGGCTGTATGCTGCATCGGTTTAAAATATATTGCATATATTAAGAGCCTGTTTAAATTTTATTGATGGAATTTATTATGAAACTATTTTGGAGCGAAACAAGGAAAATTTTGCAGGCATAGTAGGCCACTATGGCGAAAAATTTAACGCAGTTGCAGCCCAAAACAGCCATAATAAAGCCATTGAATGAATTTTAAACAGGCTCTTATTGATCTGTAGCTTCCTGTAACAAAACGCCCGCTTCCGGCACCGGGGGGCGTATTTATAAAAACCGAGGGCCTTGCCGATGGTGTGGCCAGCATCTGGATGCAGCTTAATGGCGTTGATGCCATTATTGCAGATAAGAACAGCGACGATCAAAGTGTAAAGGGTAATTCCGGCTGGAAACAGTACGCTATCGAACTTCCCGTTTCCGGCAATGTACAGTCGGTCGCATTCGGCTGTAAAATGATCGGGACGGGTAAAGCCTGGTTCGGCGACCTTGAAGTGCTGATAGACGGCGTGCCGGTGCAGGAATAATGGAACAAGGCCGCGGCACAGGTGCCCTGGCAGATCCCAGTGTGTGCCGGGGAGAGACGGTCAATACCGGTGTGTGCCTGTAAACGCATCGGTATAGATCTCCCGGATCTGTTGTTCCGAAAGTTCCATAGGACAGCGGGCCAGCAGGCGTTTCTGAAGAAAGCCGTCTGCGGCCAGTACGCCAATAGCTGCCCGGGGGATTCTGTAGCCCGCCAGTGTTTCCGGAATGCCGATGTCTTTTGTTAATGCAGCCAGGGCCTCAATGCATTTTCCTGCGGCTTCATTTATATCAAGATCCGCCGCGGGGGATCCCAGTGCCTGGTAAATGACCGCGAGCCGTTCTGCACAGGAGGGCGCAATATAACCCAGCACGTAGGGGATCAGCACCGCATTGGATGCACCATGGGCCAGGTGAAACTGGCCGCCCAGCGGGTAAGCCAGCGCATGTATGGCGCCCACTCCCGCATTAAAGAATGCCATACCGGCAAGATAGCTGCCATAGGCCATGGCCGTGCGGGCCTCCCGGCTGCTACCTGTTTTTACGGCAGTACGCAGCGAAGAGCTGATCAAGCGGATGGCTTGCAGTGCCAGTCCATCCGAATAGGGGTTGGCATTTACGGAAATAAAGGCTTCGATGGCGTGGGTAAGCGCATCCGCGCCGGTAGCGGCCGTAACACCGGGGGGAACGGAGAGCGTAAAAGCAGGGTCTACAATGGCAGCGTCCGCCAGCAGGTAATCATGTACGATCACATCCTTGGTGCGTTCCAGTGCCAGTACCGAAATATTGGTTACTTCGGCGCCCGTTCCGGAGGTGGTAGGGATCAGGATCCTGGGCAACCCGCGCTTTTCAATTTTTTGAGTTCCGCCCAGGTTAAGGTAATTGCTTACCGGACCGGCATTGTGTGCAAATACGGCCACCAGTTTGGCCATGTCAAGGGCGCTGCCTCCTCCAAAACCGATGACCAGTTTAAAATGGCCGTTCCTCCCAAAATCGATCGCGTTTTGCGCCGTTTTCACCGTAGGCTCTGGAAGGAGATCACTATAGATCGTATAAATTGTTTGTTGCTGTTCCAGGATGTCCAGCACCGGCCGAATGATCTGAAGCGATACCAGCGCAGGATCGGCAACGATCAGGACAGGACCGCCGCCCGCCTGCAGCAGCAGGTCAGGCAATTGCTGAATGGCCTGCCAGCCCATAGCAGTGGGAGGAACAGGTTTTATAAGGCTGGTACCGGAAGCGGATTTCAACAGGATTTCGTTAAAAGATGCCGTCATAAAAGATGCAATAATTTTTTTGAATCACCACCTAAATTCGATTATCTTAGTCGCTATTGAGCAATAGTGATGCCTGGCATAAAATTATAAAAAGTGGCCGGCAGGCAGCTGTTGCTGCAGGATCGTATTATGATTGCGTAGAAAAATAGCAAAACGTTTCTTATTGTTTAAGATTAAATGATGAACGAAAAGATGCTGTCAGCCGGTACGGCAACAACAGAGATCACTCCGCCGGTTGGTTCCATTATAAACGGAGACTTTTTTTCGCACCGTGCGCAGTCGGTCGGGGACCCGCTTTACGCCAAGGCTATCGTGTTGCAATCGGGTGCCATCCGCTTTGCGTTGGTGATGGTGGATACCTGCTCGCTTACTTATGAGTTCCTGGGCCCTGTAAAACAGCAGATAGAAGCAATAACGGGCATCCCTCAGCAACACCAGCTGATCGCAGCCACACATATTCATTCCGGCGGGTCGGTTAACGGTATTTTTTTGTCGGAAGTGGATACCGCCTATTGTGCCCTCCTGGGCAAAGCCCTGGTGCAGGTAGTTGCGAAGGCTTTTGAGTGCCTGACGCCCTGCATGGTTGCCTATGGATCGGTTCCGGTGCCGGAACACATGGTTTGCCGGCGGTATCATATGAAAAAGGACTTTACGCCTTTTGACCCGTTTGGGAAGGGTACAGACAGGGTTGTAACCAATCCTTTCGGGTATGAAGACCAGATACTGGAGCAGGCCGGTGAAACGGATCCGGAACTGGCTTTTATGGCCCTCCGTTCACTGGAGGGAACATGGCTGGCCGTACTGGCAAACTATTCCCTGCATTATGTAGGTGATTTTTCAAAAACAGTGGTCTCCGCCGATTATTTCGGGCATTTTGCCCGTTCGCTAAAAGAAAGGCTGGGAGCGGGCGCCGACTTTGTGGCCCTTATGTCAAACGGCACCAGCGGTAACATAAATATCTGGGATTTTTTAAATCCGCACCGCTATCCCGGCGAACCGTTTGAAAAAAGCAGGTTAATTGGCCGGGAGCTGGCAGCGCATATTGTTGATTGTTTGCCGCAATTACAGTGGGATGCTGCCGCAACGCTTTCGGCAGGCGCCGCGGTGTTTGAGCTGCCGGTGCGTAAACCCGGGCATGCGGCATTGATGCGGGCGCAGCAACAGGTGGAGGGGGGCGTATTGGAAGGGCGCAGGTCCCTGGATCGGGAAACCGTACAACGGATCTATGCAAGAGAGCAATTGCTTTTAGCTGCTGAGCCGGATCATTGCCCGGTATATATCCAGGGAGTCCGGATCGGTGCGGGGCGGATCGGTGCGTTTCCCGGGGAGCTCTTTGCTGAAACAGGGCTGTGGCTGAAAGAACGCTTCCGGGGTACCCCTTATTTTACCATTTGCCTGGCAAACGGGAATATCGGCTATGCGCCACCTCCGCATGAGCTGGAGGCAGGAGGATATGAGACCTGGCGTTGCCGTACAAGCAAACAGGAGGCGGGTGCCGAGCCGGAAATTAAAAGCCGGATGGAGCAGCTGCTAAAAGGGTTATAAAGATCAGGCAGGGAGCTTCAGGCCGAAGCATCTACCGTGCGCCGGTAATCAGTAGGCGTCATTTTTTTGATCTTTTTAAACTGCCGGTTAAAATTCGCCAGGTTTTTAAAACCACATTCATACGCGATCTCTACTACATTCTTGTTTTTTTCGGCGATCAGTTTGCAGGCGTATCCCACTCTTACCGTATTGAGGTATTCTACAAAAGTGGTCCGGTAATTTTCTTTGAAAAAATTGCAAAAAGTAGTGATCGCCATATTCGACCGTGCTGCTATTTCGGGGAGTGAGATGTCGCTGTCGAAATTGCGCATGATGTATTCGGTGATCTTTGCGGACCGGTCGGAGCCATTCCAGCATCCCTTTTGCACATATCCCGGGCTCGCCAGCAATTCATATTCCCTGGTATGGGCCAGCAGGTGAAAAATATTGAAGAGCGCCGATAACCGTTCCAGCCCTGTCATTGTCGGCATCTGCTTCATGATATTGTTGATCTGGTTCCTGGTGTCTCCCTGGATCACCATCCCGTGGGATGCCAGTTGAAATACTTTTTTCAGTTTTTCCATTTCCGGGATCTCCAGGAATTTTTCTCCCAGGAATTTTTCAACAAACTGGATCACGATCCCATCCGCCTGTTCCCGGGCTTCTCCGTTTACATAGTTTTCATCATTCAGCCATACATGCTGAAGCCCGGGGCCCATAAAGACGAGGTCTTCTTTATCAAAATACCCGATATGGTCGCCCACCATCCGGCGGCCGGTACTGCTGGTGATCAACACCAGCTCATATTCGGGATGGTAATGCCAGGGGCAGGGAAAAAACTGGCCACTTTCACGAAACACAATAAATGACTTATCATAATCCTGGGGCAAACGTTGTTCAATCGCTTTCATAATTCGAAAATTAAGGCTGATATTATTCTGTTATAAATTTAGGTAAAATAGTACCAGTTCTGGTTGCGGGGTGAAAGAAAGTACCATGAGTCGATCAGATAATACTATATAATCCTTTACAGGCCCAGTATTTTTGACAGGGAGGAACGAAGAGCGGGAGCTTGCAGGGCAGGTTTGGCATCTTACTGTTCTTCCCGGGTATATTGTTCATAACCAGGAGTAAAACAGGGTGTGATAGCACGGCCGGGGTCATTCCCGCTGAAGGATGCCCGGTATTATTGCAGGAGAAACGGCCGGCCGGTATAGAGGCACCCGAAATATAGTATTACTTTGAGGATCCTGGTCAACCGGGTACGGAACTGACGGGGTTTAAAAACAGGAAGCAAATGAAAAAAATGATCGCACTCGCTGTTGTTCTGCTGCTAGCCCGGCTTTGCCCGGCACAGTTTCCGGCCCCCGTTACCGCTCCTGCATCAGGGGGGACGGAGATCTGGAGCGGGGCGCCGCACAATGCCTTTACCGATCTGATCGAATACAAAGGATATATATACTGCAGCTTCCGGGAGGGATCGGGGCATGTGCCCGGCTCCAATGGCGCCGGCCGTATCCTTCGCACAAAGGACGGTAACACCTGGGAATCCTTCGCCCTGATTCGTAAAGACGGTATTGATCTGAGGGATCAGAAGCTTTCGGTAATGCCGGATGGGCGTATGCTTTGCCTGATGGGCGGGTCGGTATACGATACCGCAAAGAAACCTTCCCGCCTGCTGGGTATGTACCCTCATGTAGCCTTTATGGGAAAGGATATGAAATTTACGACGCCTGAAAAAGCGGTGATCGGAAACCCTGGTCATCACTGGGTGTGGCGGCTTACCTGGTATAAGGGGGTTGGTTATGGCATCGACTATGGAAGCGGGCGGTCTGCCACGCTGGTGAAAACAACAGATGGTAAAACCTTCACCGGCATAACGGATCTGGAGGTGGACGGAATGCCCAACGAATCGACGATCCGGTTTGATAAAAAGGGAAAAATGTATATCCTGATCCGGAGGGAGCAGGGCGATAAGCTGGGTGTACTGGCTACGGGGAAGGCCCCTTTTACTTCTTTCAGCTATCAAAAACTGGATTACCGTTTGGGCGGGCCCGATTTTATGTTTACGCCGGATCAGAAAAAACTGATCGTGGGAACGCGCCTGTATCTGCCGGGCGGAGCCAAAACGGGTATCCTTGTTACAGACCTCAGCGGCAGGCTGTTAAGGACGGTGGAGCTGGAGAGCGGGGGCGATTGCAGCTACCCCGGGATGCTGGTGAGGAGAAAAGAACTTTGGATCAGCTACTATTCCTCGCATAGAGGGAAAACGAATATCTATTTTACCCGCATTCCACTCAATGACCTTTTAAAATAAACGAATGAAACAATATCGCTTAAATCGGCTGATGAACCCGGATTCGGGTAAATGTTTTGATGTAGCCATCGATCATGGCTTCTTTAATGAACTGGCTTTTTTAAAAGGAATTGAAGATATCCGCAACGCTGTTGAGGTGATCGTTAAGGCTAATCCCGATGCAATACAGTTAACGCCGGGCCAGCTGAAGTATTTACAGCGGGTGCCGGGGAAAGCGAAGCCCGCGTTGGTCCTGCGCACAGATGTTGCCAATGTTTACGGCAAAGAGTTGCCTGCTGCTGCCTTTAGCAAAATGATAGAAACGCCGGTACTGCAGGCCGTAAGAGCAGATGCCGCCTGTATGTGTGTGAACCTGTTCCGTATCCCCGGTGCTCCTGAAGTAACGGCGCAGTGTATCGACAACATCATCAAAATAAAAATGGAGGCAGAGCATTATGGTATGCCTCTGATGATAGAGCCCCTGGTGTTCCGTGCCAATAGTGAAGCGGGCGGGTATATGGTAGACGGTGATCTGGATAAGATCCTGCCGCTGGTGCGGCAGGCCGTTGAGTTAGGAGCGGATATTATTAAAGCAGATCCCTGCGACCGGCTTGAAGAATATCATAAAGTGATAGAAACTGCAGGCGAAGTGCCGGTGTTGGTGCGGGGCGGAGGCAGGGCCGGTGATGAAGAGATCCTGAGGCGCACCCAGACATTGCTGGAGCAGGGGATCGCCGGTATTGTATACGGCCGCAACATTATCCAGCATGCTTTCCCCGATCGTATAACCAGGGCGCTGATGGGGATGGTACATACCGGCTATTCTGTTGATACCTGCCTGGCCATATTAAAAGAAGGAAAAACGGATCAAGATGGAAGCGCCTGGTAATATATTCGATCTGAAAGGAAAAGACATATGGGTGATCGGAGGCGCCGGCTACCTGGGGCAGCCAACGGTGCAGGTATTAACCGCGGCCGGCGCCACCGTGCTTTGCTGCGACCTGGACGGGCGCGCCGCAGGATTTGTGGCCGCAAGCGGACTGGAGGCAAGCGTTACACCGGTTGATATCAATACCGGTGATGAAGCAGGGGTGAAGGCCTTTGTTGAAAGCCAGGTAGCGGAGCGGGGGATACCGCAAGGCCTGGTGGATCTATCCTTTGGCGCTACTGCTAAAATTTTGGAGGAGCTTACTGCAGAGGAATTCAATAATGCGAATAAGGCGCTTACCAATACATTTTTGATGGCCCGGGAAGTAGGCACCCGTATGGCGGAGCACCAGGCCGGCAGCATCGTATTATGCTCCAGCATGTATGGCAATGTAGCTCCTTACCCGGCGGTGTATGACGGGTTGGACATGAATAAGAACCCTGTTGAATATGGAGCCGGAAAGGCGGCCATCATACAGATGACCCGCTACCTGGCTGTACACTGGGGACGGAAGAATGTACGGTGCAACTGTGTTTCGCCGGGCCCGTTTCCAAATCCCGGCGTCCAGGAAAAGCATCCCGAGTTCATTAAACGGTTGTCGGAGAAATCGCCCATGGGCCGTGTAGGCAGGAAGGATGAAATTGCAGGAACTGTTGCCTTCTTAATTTCAGAAGCCGCCTCTTACATTACCGGGCAGAATATCCGGGTTGATGGAGGGTGGACGGCCTGGTAAGTAATGAAGATGAAAGGACCGATACAAAAGATCGCACTGGGTACCGTTACTTTCGGACGGGAAATTGACCGGCTGCAGTCGTTCCGGGTCATGGACGAAGCGGCAATAAGGGGCATCCTGTTTTTTGATACGGCAGAAGCGTATGGCCAGGGCGCGTCGGAAACCATTATTGGCAGCTGGCTGCAGGCACATCCTTCAATGAAACAACAGGTGACCATCGCCAGCAAGCTGCTTCCTCCCTATAGTTCCGCATCCTTTAAACAGCGTGTTGAAGCATGCCTCCGGCGGCTGAAGCGTTCGTATATCGATCTGCTCTTTTTTCACAGCTGGGATCCATCTGTTTTAAACCCGGATGTATTGATCCGTGCAGAAGCACTGATACAACAGGGCGTAGTGAAAGCCTTTGGCGTCAGTAATTTCAATGCTGCACAGCTAACCAGCCTGTTGGAAGTACAGCAGCGTTATCGGCTGTCCCCGGTTGCAGCTGTACAAAATAATCATAACCTGGCTGTTTCAGACCTGGATGTATCGCTGCTTTCCCTTTGCAGGAAACACCAGGTCAGGGTCATTACCTATAGTCCGCTGGGCGCCGGTTTTCTTACCGGAAAGCACACGCGCCGTATTGAGCAGGGATCGCGGTTTGACCGGATGCCGGCACACCGGGATATTTATTTTACCAAGGAAAGCCTGGAATCTTTACAAAGATTGAGCACGGCAGCCGGCGGGCAAAAAGACCTGCAGGTACAGTGGGCGCTGGCCTGGGCGCTGCATCATCCGGATGTAGACCTGGTCCTGGTTGGGGCCCGCTCCGTTGAACACCTGCAGCAGGCCGTTGATGCCGCATTGTTTGATGACCCGGACTTCCTGCAACGGCTGCGGCCGTTTAAATAAGCGGCACCGCCCGCCTTTTTTTGCAATAGTTTCGCTTACTTTTTTGTATGCCCGGTTGCATACACAAACACTGGCAACGGGAAAAAGCGCCTGTGAGCACCGCTATCCGGATTTTTTGTATTTTATGCCCCTGAAATCAAATGGCTATATGAACAATGTTGTATTAAGAAGATATTGGAGTATTTTGCTGGTAAGCCTGCTTCTTTCCTGCAGCCCGCCAGGCAGAACAGGCAGCGTGCAAAAAGAAAAGGGGCGCCCGGGCAACTATCAGGTTTACCTGCTGATGGGCCAGTCAAATATGGCCGGCAGGGGCATCCTTACAGGGGAGTATACGGGTATCCGTGCTGAAAGGGTACTGATGCTGGACCGGGAGAACGAGTGGGTTCCGGCAAGGCATCCCCTGCATTTTGACAAGCCCAAAGTAGCAGGAGTTGGACCAGGTCTGTCTTTTGGTGCAGCATTAGCAAAGGTTTATTCCAAAGATACCATTGGCCTGGTTCCCTGTGCGGTTGGAGGCACTGCCATTTCAAAATGGGAGCCCGGGGCTTTTGATGAAGTGACCCGGACACACCCTTATGATGATGCAATCCTCCGCCTGAAGGCTGCCCGGAAGCGGGGTGTTATAAAGGGGGTGATCTGGCTGCAGGGCGAGGGTGACAGCAACCCGGTTTCCGCAAAGAAATACCTGGCCCGCCTTACTGCTCTTATTGAACGGATCAGGAAAGAAGCAGGCGACCCGGAGCTGCCTTTTGTAGTAGGCGAACTGGGACGTTACAGGACCCAGTATCGCCTGGTAAATGAGCAGCTGGCCCTTCTTCCCAAAACAGTCCCGTTTACGTTGGTGGTCTCTTCAGAGGGACTGGTACATAAAGGAGATACGACACATTTCGACAGCCCTTCGGCAACTGAATACGGACGGCGTTTTGCAGCGGGAATGCTGCTGTTGCAAAAACGATGACCGGTTTTACGAATGGGATTTGTTCGCGACAGGCCGGGGAAGGTTAGGGTAAAACGGAGCGGATATATACAGGAAAAAAGATGCTGTTTGACAGGGGGCTTACCGGCTCCCTTTTTTTATGCGATCCCGGTAGGGCAGCCGGGATAAAAATAAAAATTAGTATCATGATTCGGTAGAACCTGTGGCATCAAACCGGATTTTATAGAGCAAATTTGAAACCGGAAATATCCGGTTGCCGGATCTGGAAATAATAAGTTTTATGAAACAATCAGACGAACAGAAATTAACCTTAACAAGAGACTGGTGGAAGGAAAATGCTGCCGATGTGCCGCGGCTGATCACAGCAACACCGGGTCCGCGTTCAAAAGAAATGCATGCACGTGCAGCCCGTTATATGAAAGGACTGAGCAGCCAGGTAAAACTTTTTCCTGTATGTTTTGAAGAAGGGTATGGCGTTACGCTTACAGATGTGGATGGAAACAGGTATCTTGATTTTTCTTCCGGTATCTACGTTACATCGTTGGGGCATTGCCACCCCAAAATATCGGAGGCCATTGCTTACTGGGCAAAAAAACTGATGAACGCGCACGATTTTACCACGCCGGTTAAAGAAAAGCTGCTGGAAAAAATGGCCGGGGTGTTGCCCGGAAATCTGAATGCTATCCAGCTGTACAGCGATGGGGCTTCAGCCGTGGAAGCAGCCATCCGGGCTGCGCGGGCTATTACGGGCAAGCACGAATTCATTTCGGGGTATCGCGACTTTCATGGGAAAAGCATGGCGGCAGTAAGCTGTGCCCAGATGATACGGGGCGATGTATACAGCTACGGGCCCACGCGGGCGCCGGGGTTTTACATGGTGCCGCGCCCGGATCCCTATCGCCCCTTATGGACCAGGGCCGACGGGACCATTGACACCGATCAATACATCGCGTTTTATGATCAGTTTATCACGGAGAGCACGGTAGGCAATGTGGCCGCATTTGTACTGGAACCGGCCCAGGGATGGGCGGGGTCCATTTTTCCGCCGGATGATTTCTTTCCCAAGTTAAAAGCCTTTTGCGAAAAGAAAAAGATCCTGCTGTTTGATGATGAAGTACTGGCAGGTATGGGAAGAACGGGCGAATACCTTTGCATGAACCACTGGAACGTAGAGCCGGATATCGTAACCCTGGGAAAATCCTTTGGCAACGGGTTTCCGGTAACAGCCATGGTGTTAAAAGAAGAGTATGGTGAGGCGCTGGAAAGCATTTCGGCCTCCTCCAGTTATGGCGGTAATCCAATGGCCTGCGCGGCAGCCCTGGCATCGATTGAAGTGATTGAAGAGGAAGGACTGCTGGAGAATGTGCGAACGGTAGGAGCCGCTATCATGAAGCGCCTGGAAAAGATGAAAGCGGAGCACCCGATCATCGGCGATGTAAAAGGAAAAGGATTCCTGCTGGGTATAGAACTGGTCAGGGACAAGATCACAAAAGAACCTTTTGCTGAGGCGGGAACCCTGGTATATCAAAAGGCCTTTCAGCGGGGACTGGCCTGGATCCCGGCCGGACATATCCTGCGCATGTCGCCGCCCCTTATTATGGATGAAACTTACGCTATGAAAGGGATCGATATGATCGAAGATGCAATCTCGGATGTTGAAAAACAATTTGGATACGTGTAAAAACAGAATAGATGCAAGCCATATCCGAACTACAAAACACAAATAAAATAACCGGTATCAGGGGCAATATCTTAACAGATACCGGGTTCCAGAAAACGGCCGTCTGGTTTGAAAACGGTAAGATCAGGGCCGTGGGCGAGGCCTTTAATGCGGAGGAAGCAAACATGCAGCTCATAGAAGTGGGCGAGGCATTTGTTGTGCCAGGGTTTATTGATCTGCATATGCACGGTATTCATCAATACCTGATCGATAACGGGCCGGCCGATCTCAAACAGATCGCACAGATCATTCTTCAATATGGTATTACCAGTTTTTTGCCCACTGTTTGCCCGCGCAGGGAAGGAGAAGATATCTCGTTCTTAAAAACACTGGCAGTTGTTCAGTCTGAAGGGGCCAATATACTGGGGTTCCATCTTGAAGGACCCTTTATAAAACTGACCGGCTCCCTGGTGGCCAACACCATTGCGAAGGCGGACCCGGCACGGGTAAAGGCGTTGATCGACGCAGCGAAGCCCTACCGGTCGGTTTTCAGTATTTCGCCGGACCTGGATCATGTTACCGATATCATCCCCCTGATGGCCGCGGATAATACACCGGTGTTTATGACACATACCGCGGCCAATGTGGAACAGACCAGGGCTGCTATTGCGCTGGGTGCTTCTCATGCAACACATTTTTATGATGTATTTCCCTGCCCGCCGGTTACGGAGCCGGGCGTACGCCCCTGCGGGATCGTGGAAGCCATCCTGGCCGATGAACAGATCAGTGTTGATTTTATACTGGATGGAGTGCATGTAGACCCTATTGCCGTAAAGATGGCCATGGTCTGTAAGGCCAACGGGCCGGGCAGGGTGTGCCTGATCACCGATTCCAATATCGGTGCCGGTTTGCATGCAGGGCGGTTTGTTTTCGGGGAGAACGGGGAGGTGGAGATCGCTTACAAAGGAGCCCCGGTAAGAAAGACGGCGGACAATACATTGGCGGGCAGCGGCCTTACGATGGACCAGGCCGTACGGAATGCCATGCAGTATCTTGAGATCGGTTTGCCGGAAGCTGTAACAATGGCCAGTGCCAATCCTGCCCGGGTGCTGGGGGTGTCTGATAAAAAAGGAAAGATTGAAGCCGGGTTTGATGCGGATATGGTGGTGCTGGATGCGGATTATAATGTGGTTCAGACCTGGGTTTCGGGGGAGCGGCGGTTTGTCAGGGGGGAGTGAAAAGAAGAGTGAGCGGTTGATAGTGAGCGGTTGATAGTGAGATGTGTGGAGTGAGATGTGTGGAGTGAGTGATGAAACGTGAATAATAAAAAAATAAATGATTCGGTTATGAGTGACTTTCAGTTTGAAGCATCGAAGTGGGTGCCCTTTAAAGATAAGGCCGTTATTGAACAGGTGCGGGGTATTAAAAGCGGAGACATCGGCAAACATGCAAACCCTGATTTTAAAATAGCCGTATACCCGGATGCTGATATTGAGTATGTATGGGTAACAGATCTGTTTACACGGATCCTGACTGCATCACGGAATAATGAAAAGCTGGTGCTGATATTACCCAATCCCTGCCCGTCTTACCGGCATGTGGTACGCCTTATCAATGCCAATAAGGTAAGCTGCAAAAATATTTATGCTTTTGCAATGGATGAGTATGCGGATGAAGAGGGGAACATTGCACCCGCCGGCTGGAAATATGGATTCACCTATGCCATGTTTCATTATTTCTATGACCGGATCGACCCGGCACTACGGCCGCCACCGGAACAGTTTGTAGGATTCACAAACAGGAATATCAATGATTATGGGAAAATGATCGGGGACCTGGGCGGAGCAGATGTCTGCTACAGCGGACCGGGCTGGACGGGGCACCTGGCCTTTATTGAGCCGGATGCACCGGAGTTTGCCGGGAGCCTGGAGGAGTGGAAGGAAATGAGTGCGCGTATTGTTACCTTAAGTCCTTTTACGCTGGCCCAAAACTCACTGCATGGCAGCTTTGGCAAAAGCGGCGATCTTTCTGCCGTGCCGCCCAGGGCTGCTACTATTGGTCCTAAAGAAGTGATCCGGTCCGGACACCGGGTAGATACGCATTCTATCTCGGTACATGGCACTACTACCTCCTGGCAACGGCTGATGACCCGGCTGGTATTGCATGGGCCGGTGACACCGCTGATCCCGGAATCCATCCTGCAAACATTAAGAACAGACGTACTGGTTTCAGAAACGGCGGCGATGGACATTGAACCGGACTGGAACAAGGGATATTAACGGACCGCAGTCAGTCATCAGAAATCAGCTAAAAGCAGACAGGACAAATCTCAAACCTCAAATCTTAAATCTCCAATGATAAAAGCCGGGGCATTTGCAACCGATATCACCCCCAGAAATGATCTTCAGCTGGCAGGTTATCCCTTCGTGGAACGGAGAGGCACCGGGGTGCATGACCCTTTGCTGGCATCTGTTCTGTATATTCATAACGGGGAAACGGCCCTGCTCTTTGTTTCCTGTGATCTGATTTATATAGGACGGGATTTAGCCCTGCGTATATGCGAACAGGTTCAGGAACGCCATGGCATCCCCCGGGCAAATATAATGATCACCGCCACCCATACTCATTCCGGACCGGCCACGGTAACATTTATTGCCGGTGCGCATGATGCCCTGCAACAACCGGTAGACGAAGGGTATCTTTCTTTTCTTGAGGAACGGATAATGGAGGCAGTGCTACAGGCTATAGTGCAGGCAGGGCCGGCAGCGGCCGCACTGGTAAAAGCAGATGCCACCGGTATCGGCACCAACCGGCATAGCCCGGAAGCAGCCTCGGACCTGAAGATGCCGGTATTAATGGTACGCCGTAAAGCCGATCTGTCTGTAATAGCCTGTATGGTTGTATGCTGTATGCATCCCACGGTATTGCATGAAGATTCCACGTTGTACAGCGGCGATTTCCCGGGGGTGGCGCGGCAGATACTGCAGCAATACTTTTCAAAGGACACCGTATTCCTGTTCCAGCTGGGAACTGCGGGCAACCAAAGCCCAAGACACGTTACAACCGGCAATACCTTTGGGGAAGCGGGACGGCTTGCCGGTATCCTGGCGACCGCCATTACGACCGCCATCCGCGGAGCGCGGTATCAAAGTGATCTTGGAATAAGAACAGCGGCAGGAACAGTAAAGCTGGTCCGTAAAACGTTCCCGCTTCCTGCAGACGCGCGGGATTATGTGGCAACCTGCCAACTGGAGCTGGACAGTGCCCGGGCCATGGGGCTTACTCCGCAGGAGGTCCGCTCCAGGGAGGTGAACTGGTTCGGTGCAAGAGAGATGGCATATCTTTCACAACTGGTGGCCAACGGGGCGCTGGAAGAAACCTACAGGAAAACGGAACAGGCGGAGATCCTTATCTTTAAAACAGACTTATATACCTTTATTGGCTGGCCGGGAGAGATCTTTGTGGAATATGGCCTTGAAATTAAAGAACACTATCCGGACGCAGCCGTAATAACCCTGGTCAACGGAGAACTGCAGGGGTATATTGTAACACCCGAAGCCGCCGCTGAGGGCGTCTATGAAGCATCGAACGCTGTTTTTGATCCGTCCTGCGGCGCGCTTCTCGTAGCAAAAACAAAAGCATTATTAAATAGCTTGCAATAATATGTTGTTCCTGGGCATTGATATGGGGACCAGCTATTTTAAAGCGGGGCTCTTCAACAGGGAAGGGCAGCTGGTGGGCTCGGGCAGCGTAAAAGTGCCTGTGCATAATAAGGGTGTGCGCGCAGAACTCGATACGGCCCGGTTCTGGCACTCGCTACGGCAATGCATCCATGCCGCTTTTGAAGAAGCAAAGGCCGACCGGCGAACGCTTACGGCAATGGCCTATTCTTCCCAGGCCAATACATTTATATTAACGGATACAGGAGGAGGCCCGTTAACGCCCCTGGTGCTCTGGACGGATGAACGGGTGCCAGACAGCCGGTCGCTTACAATATTTACCGCGCAGGAACAATGGACGGAAACAACCGGTATCGGTATTCCTTTCGGGGCAGGCTTTTGCATTAGCAAAGCCCAGTGGTTCCGGGAGCAGGCCCAGGACCTGTGGCGAAGGGCAGCCGCCCTGCTGACGCTGCCGGATTATTTTACGTTTTGCCTGACGGGGGAAAGGATGGTGGATACAAGTACCGCATCATTGCTGGGGCTGATGGATGTAGAGAAGCAGGTATGGTGGCCGGAGGCCCTGGCAGTGTCCGGAATCGATGAAGGGTTGCTTTCACCGCTGTGCGCTATAGGGGCAGCCGGCGGCACGCTTCAGCCCGGAAATCCATTGGCGCTTCCCTCCGGTGTGCCATTATTTGCGGGGGGATTAGATCATCATATGGCAGCAGTGGGAGTAGGTACCGGTGCAAAAGCAAAGCTGAGTGAATCTACGGGAACCGTTATTGCGGCCGTCTTATACAGCCGGAACCCAAAGCGTTTAAAGGAAGTCTGTATGGCGCCAGCTTTGGAAGCGGGTGCTTATTTTAAAATGAGCTTTGACCGCAACGGGGCCGCCGCGTTGGAGTGGTACCGGGAAACCTATGCACTGCCGTATACGATGGAGGCTTTGCTTGAAATGGCGGCAGCGGTTCCTGCCGGATGTGAAGGACTGGAGGCACTGCCCTGTGCCCATCTGTATGCAGGCAAAAGCGGATTTTTGAATCAACAGGACCGGTTTCACCATGGGTATTATATACGGGCGATCATGGAGTCAACCGCCATCAGCTTAAAGCAGCTGATCAGCAAGGTGGATACAGAACGGGAAAGCAATGCTGTTTTTTCCACCGGTGGTGGTGCTAAAAGTGCGCTATGGGGCGTTATAAAAGAATCCCTGATCGGGAGGCGGTTTTACCGCAATAAAAATAATGAAGCAGCCTGCAGGGGCGCGGCCATGGTAGCTGCTGCCGGTGCCGGTATTTTTACATCTGTTTTTCAGGCACAGGAATCGTGGTTGCCGCATGAATGAAGTATCTTTCAAAAAATGAAAAAACGAAAATTAGGCAGAACAGGTATCGAAGTTTCTGAAATGGCTTTCGGAACAGTGGCCCTGGGGCTTCCATATGGCCTGGGGATTGAACATGAATCGCAATTGCTTCCGGAAGACAAAGCCGTTCAGCTGCTGCAAACGGCGCTGGGGCGGGGGATTGATTTTTTTGATACGGCGCGTCAGTATGGAAAGAGTGAAGCATTGCTGGGGCGGGCCTTCCGGCAACGGCGGCAGGAGGTGGTGATCGCAACCAAATGCGCGCATCTGCGGAATAAGGATCATACATTGCCGGCAGAGAAAGAGCTGGCCGCAGCCATTGAACGGTCGCTTGCCGAAAGCCTGGAAGCCCTGCAAACCGGCTATGTAGATATCTTGATGCTGCATGACGGAGATGAGGAGATCATCAGGCATGTGGGGATCCGGAAAATATTCGAAGCGTATAAGAAGGAAGGCGTCATCCGGGCCACCGGAGTATCTACTTACACGCCGCAGGAGACAAAAGCCGTAATGGACAGCGGCGGGTGGGATGTGGTGCAGGTGCCCTTTAATTTAATGGACCAGCGGCAGGCGGCGTTGTTTGATGCGCTGGACCAGCGGGGTATGGGCATTGTGGTCCGTTCTGTATTGCTTAAAGGCCTGTTAAGTGAAAGAGGACAGCAGCTGCATCCCGCATTGAAAAAAGTGGAGCAGCATATAGCGTCCTACGCCCCGCTAAGCAAAGCCTCGGGATTGGGTTTGCCACAGCTGGCTACAAAATTCGTATTGGCATTTCCGCAGGTATCTGCCGTGCTGGTGGGGATCGACCGGATGGAATACCTGCAGGAAGCGCTGGATACTGTTGCGGGGAAGGTCCTGGAGCCCGAGTTTTTTGAACAGGCCCGGAACGGGGCCTTTAAGGATCCCGGCTTTTTAAACCTGCACGAGTGGAGCGTTCAGGGCTGGTTAAAATAAAAATGAGGCAATGATAAAATTAGGCATGATCGGAATGAGCGAAGGGAATGCGCATCCTTATTCCTGGTCGGCGATCGTGAACGGCCGGTTCGACGCGGGCGAAATCACAAGGATCGGCTATCCCGCAGTGGCCGCTTATTTACAGGCCAATAAAGAAACACTGGGGCTTCCGCATGCACGTGTTACACATGTATGGGCACAGGAGCGGGAAATTGCAGGCAGCATAGCGCAGGCAACCGGTATTGAGTATATTGCAGGCTCCCTGGAAGCAATGGCCGCAGAAGTGGATGCCGTCCTGCTTTGCCGGGATGACCCGGAAAACCATGTGGCAATGGCCCGTCCATTCCTGGCTGCCGGAGTGCCGCTCTTTATTGATAAACCACTAGCCGCTACAAGGGCGGACCTGGATTGGTTTGAAGCGGAAGCCGGAAAAGGCCGCTTCTTTATGTCCTGTTCCTCGATGCGTTATGCCGGCGAATGCCGTTCGGTTCGGCAGGATCTTTCAAACCTGGGACCTCTGCAACTGATAACGGCGGTTGGCAAAAAGGACTGGATGAAATACGGCGTACATATGCTGGAAGCAATATTTGCCATTGCTGGTCAGACACGCGTGATTTCTGTGATCAATACCGGGGATACCGGAAAGGAAATAGCGACGCTCGAATTTGAAGACGGACTTAAAGCCACCCTGCATTTGTTTATGGATATTGCGCCTACCTTCCAGGTTTCTGTATTTGGAAAAAATGCCTGGCGCATGGCCGATATAAAAAACTCTTATGCCATGTTCCGGGATAATATCATTGAATTTATCCGGTCGGTTGAAGAAGGAAAACCGCGGATCGCATTTGAAGAAACGCGGCGGATTATGCAGGTGCTGATCGCTGCGCAGGAAAGCCGGGAAGCCGGTGGTAATAAAATAATGATCGACGTATTATGAATGTAAAAGACCTGTTGAGTTTAAAAGGAAAGATCATCCTGGTTACCGGTGGGGCCGGTAATTATGGTAAGTGTATTGTGGAAGGGCTGGCAGAGGCAGACGGGACCGTTATCACCGCTTCCCGCAATTTGGAGGCCAATGAAGCCTTTGTGAACCAGCTAAAGGAAAAGGGGCTGAACGTATATGCGCAGCAGCTGGACCAGGGGGATCCCGCATCAGTAAGGGATCTGAAAGCTGCCATTGAAAAGCAGTTCGGAGCCCTGCATGTTTTTGTGAACAATGCAGTGGCGCGCCCGATGGCTACCTATGATGCGCCTATTGAAGCCTTTGCAGAATCGATGCGTGTGAACGCGACCGGGATGGTAGACCTGATGCGCGAAATAACGGATATGATCATCAAAAACGGAGGTGGCAGCATCATTAATATTGCTTCGATGATGGGCATGTTTGGTCCGGATCTTTCTAATTATGAAGGCACCACCATGACGCAGAGCCCGCCACCGGATTATTATTTCCATAATGCGGGGCTCATCAACCTTACGCGTTACTGGGCGCGGATGATGAGGGGAAAGAACGTGCGGGTAAATTGCGTGAGCCCCGGGGGGCTGCTGAACAACCAGCCGGAACGATTTCTTGAGAATTATACAAAAAAAGTACCTTTAGGGCGGATGGCTAACCACGACGATATAAAAGGCCTGGTGGTGCTGCTGGCCTCAGAGGCCGGCGCCTATATCAACGGCGAAAATATCCTGATGGATGGCGGTCTGAACGCTTAAAAAAATAGTACGATGGCAATACAATCGATCAATCCTTTAAACGGGAAACGGATTCAAACATATAAAGAAGAAACAGCTAAAACAGTTGGGGAAAAAATTGAAGCGGGGCACAAGGCCTGGCTGAAATGGCGCACCACTTCCTTTGAAGCGCGCGGGCGTTTGCTGCTGAAAGCAGCGGCGGTATTACAACAGCAAAAGAGCGGCCTTGCACTATTGATGGCTCAGGAAATGGGCAAGCCGTTGAAAGATGGTATTGCCGAGGTCGAAAAATGTGCTTCGGTGTGCGAATATTATGCTGCAAACGGGGCAGCTTTTTTAAAGGATCAAAAGATAAAGACCGATGCCCGTAACAGTTTTGTTACCTGTCAGCCTATTGGCGTAGTACTGGCGGTGATGCCCTGGAACTTTCCCTATTGGCAATGTTTTCGTTTTATTGCTCCTGCATTGATGGCGGGTAACACAGGATTACTGAAACATGCTTCGAATGTGCCGGGCTGTGCCCTGTCGATAGAGCAGGTACTTTTAAAGGCCGGTTTTCCCAGGGGTGTGTTCCATACCTTGCTGGTTGGCAGTAAGGCTGTAAAAGGGATCATTGAGCATCCGCTGGTAAAAGCCGTAACGCTTACCGGCAGCACAGAAGCAGGCAGGCAGGTGGCCGCACAGGCCGGCGGCCAGATAAAAAAGACGGTGCTTGAACTGGGCGGCAGTGATCCGTATGTGATCCTGGAAGATGCCGACCTGGAGCTGGCGGCCACCGTTTGCGCCCAGAGTCGTTTGATCAATAATGGGCAGAGCTGCATTGCCGCAAAAAGATTTATTGTTGTAAGGCAGGTTGAAAAAGAATTTGTTCGATTGTTTAAAGAAAAGATGAGCAACAAACGGCTGGGTGACCCATTGGATCCTGCTACCGACCTGGGACCCATGTCCCGTGCAGATCTCCGGGATGAACTGCACCGGCAGGTGCTGGAAAATATTGAGGCTGGTGCTGTCTGTATCCTGGGAGGAACGATCCCGGATTTTAAAGGAACACATGCATTCTATACGCCGACAATTCTGACGGGCATAAAAAAAGGAATGTCTGGCTACCGGGAAGAGCTTTTTGGTCCGGTAGCCTGTGTTATTACTGCGCGCAACCAGGCACACGCTATTGAAATAGCCAACGATACCAGCTTTGGGCTGGGGGCCGCTGTATTTACCAGGGATATTAAAAAAGGAGAATGTATTGCGCGTGAACAATTACAGGCAGGTGCCTGCTTTGTCAATACTTTGGTAAAATCTGATCCCCGGGTGCCCTTTGGCGGCATTAATCAATCGGGCTACGGGCGCGAGCTGGGAAGTTTCGGGATCCGGGAGTTTGTGAATATAAAAACGGTTTGGCGGTAAACAGCTATTAGCCTTTAGCCAATCAAATATCCGTGGAAGCTGTGAGCGGTAGATGGAGCGTCTGTGCGCTGAAGAAACGATATTGATTTGCCATCAGCTGCCAGTTCCGAAGCCCCGGAAGCACTTCTTTTCAAATATAAAACGGATCCGATCCGCCCCGGGCGGGCAGCAGCCACTATTCCCCTGTTGGAGGGAAAATAACTCCCGCAAACCTGGAGCAGGCGCCGGAACGGTAAACTGCCCGTTGCCGGTATAAGATGTAGTTCAGGATTGGAAAATGCAGGTCCCCCAGGTTAGGGGGCCGGAGTGGAAGGTGCTGCCCGGTATGAAACCGGGTCTAACTGTTCAACGTTAAACCTTGCACAAAGCAAAGCCCCCGAAGTGTGAACGTATACAACCGGATCCCTCTTCAAACCTGAAACTACTGGTGCCCGGTAAAAAGCAGTTGAGTCAAAAACGCCTGCCAAAGCCCCTGTGGACGAGGGCCGCAGGCAGGTTATCAAATGCAGTTGTCCCATACCCGGAAGTAAGAAAATACTGAAAATGTACATAATAATAGCAGCTTCTCTTATAGGTCAAAACTAAATTTGAATTTGTAACTAGTTAACGATCCTGTTGCATTTTGATTAAATCATCACTTCAAAATTGTGGAAATGATTCAGAAATTTTTTTACCGGAACAAGGTTGTTATGGAACACCGTTCCGTTCACGAAAAAAAGTGGCTTTTGCTGTTTTTATGTATGCTGTATGCTGCTGTTATGCAGGCGCAAACAAGTTTAACGGGAACCATTCTCAACGAGGCCGGCGAACCGGTGGCCGGCGCAACAGTTGGTATTAAAGGTGCGGAAGCCGGGGTGAGCGCCGGCAACGACGGAAGCTTCAGTCTGCCGGTCAGGGATCCGAAAGGAACCCTGGTGGTGAGCGCCGTGGGCTACCAGCAGCAGGAAGTGTTGTTGAATGGCCGGGCGGAGATCCAGGTGGTATTAAAACAGTCAGGGAGTAATGCACTTTCGGAAGTGGTGATTATAGGATACGGGAAACAACGGAGGGATGTGGTTACAACAGCCGTTTCAAAACTGGACAACAAAGTGCTGGAAAATATTCCCTATTCAAATGCGGCTGCGGCATTGCAGGGGAACCTTGCCGGGGTGAGGGTGCAAACCAATTCAGGGCAACCCGGGGCAGCCCCTAATATTGTGATTAGGGGAGGTACTTCCATTAATAGCCCCAACAGTTCCCCGCCCCTCTATATCATCGATGGGGTGCAGCGCTCCAATATGAATGATATTGCAGCGCATGATATCAAATCCATACAGGTATTAAAGGATGCAGCGGCCACTTCTATATACGGGGCGCAGGGCTCCAACGGCGTGGTGATCGTGGAAACAAAAAGCGGATTACCCGGGAAGCCACAGGTTACCTATTCCTTTGACCTGGTCCGCTCGGAAGTGGTAAAAAAATATGACCTGCTGACGGCCGAAGAAGAAGCCTATTTCTCACGCCTGGGACTGATCGCTACCAGCAGGATCAACCCGGCGTTTGAGGTACAGCTGGATCGCAATGTGTACCTCGGCGGAGCGGGCAATGATCTTACCAATAATACGACCAATTCCCTCCAGTACCTTACACAGGATAACCGGTATAAATTGAGCCAGGGCTGGTACAGCATCCCCGACCCTGTGGATGCCTCAAGGACGCTGATCTTTTCCAGCACGGACTGGCAGCGCATGTTGTTCCGCAAAGCGCTTTCCCAGAATCATGCCCTTACGGTTTCCGGGGGCAGCCAGAAAGCCCGGTTCTACCTGGGGATCGGGTATCTTGACAACAAGGGAATAGCGATCGAAACTGATTATAAACGTTTTTCGTTAAACCTGAACGGGGAGCTGAATCTGAACGACCGGATGAAGCTGTTTGCAAGGGTTATGTACGCGCATATGCAAAACACACAGGTGCCTACAACCGATGTATTCAAATCTTCACTGATTGCGCCGGTGACCAATAAACTTTATTTTGAGGACGGCACGCTTTCTCCGGGCCGGAACTTTGGGTACTCCAATCCTTTTTACCGGATCTCCGTATATAATCCCCGTAACGTGTCCAATGATCTCACGATGATCGTGGGCGGAAACCTGGAGATCGTTAACGGGCTCAGTTTCAGCCCGCAGTTTTCCGTTCAGTATAAAGGAACTTATTCGAGGAACTTTCTGAAATCCTATCTGGATGGACCTGCCACCAAAGTGACTTCCCGTACGGCTACAGGGTCCTATGCAGAGAACTTCAGACCGCAGGCCAATGCGGTGCTTACTTATAACAAGATCTTCAGCAACGATCATGATTTTGAATTAAAAGGAGGGATGTCCTATTTGTGGACGGATAATATATCACTCTCTGCCACCGGTAATAATGCTGCTACGGATATCATCCCCACGCTGAATGCATCAGCAACGCCAACGGCTGTTTCGGGTGCCGAGACCCAGCAGGCACTGATCGGCTATTTTTCGCGGGCGACCTATAACTATAAGCGGAAGTATCTTTTCAATATGAGTCTGCGTTATGATGGGGCCTCCAACCTGGGAACAGATCATAAATGGGGATTATTCCCGGGTGTATCCGCAGGCTGGAACCTGGACCAGGAAAGCTTCTGGTCTGCCTTGCCCCCGGACCTGGTAAAGATGAAGCTGAGGGCCAGTTATGGTGTTACCGGAAATATCAGCGGGCTGGGGTTGTACCAGGCGCAGGGCGAGTACAATGCTTCTTCCCGGTATAACGGGGCCTCCGGGATCATGATCTCCGTATTGCCCAACCAGAATCTCAAATGGGAACAATCAAAAACGTTTGATGTAGGGGCCGACATCGGGCTGCTTAACAACCGGGTAAGCCTGATACTGGATTATTACCGGCGGGTTACCGATAACCTGTTAACAACATTGCCCCTGCCACCTTCTTCAGGCTTCCCCAGTATCCTTACCAACTATGGCTCTTTGGAAAATAAGGGGTTCGAGGTAGAGGTGTCGGCCCGGGTGATGGATCCCTCGGCCGCATTCCAATGGAATATTGCGCTGAACCATGCAACGGTCAGCAGCAAGATACTCCGCCTCCCGGAGAACGGGATTGAGCATAACAGGGTTGGCGGATATTATGTATACGACCCCGCCCGCGGCGGCTATGCCTGGCTGGGTGGTTTACAGGAAGGCGGACGCATCGGCGACCTTTACGGCTACCGGCAGGTGAGTGTTTATGCTACGGACGAGGAAGCGGCAAAAGGGCCTGTTGATATGCTTTTGCCCAGTGCTAACAAGATCAAATACGGCGGGGATGTGAACTGGCTGGATGTAGACCGCAATGATACCATTGATACCCGCGACCGCGTATACCTGGGCAATGCTATTCCCCGGTTTACCGGAGGGTTTTCCAACACCTTTAGTTATAAGAACCTGAACCTGATCGTGCGCATGGACTATACGCTGGGTGCTACCATGTACAATGAAACGGCCGCAAGGCTGGAAGGGAATTTTTCCGGTGCCAATGCGATCAGCGCCAATATCCGCCGTTCCTGGCAGCAGCAGGGCGATGTTACCGATATTCCCCGGTACTACTGGGCCGATCAGAACGGGCAGTGGAATGTATGGAACAACAGGGGAAACTCAAGGTTTTATGAAAGTATGGATTTCCTGTGCCTGCGGGAAGTGACCCTGTCCTATAACCTGCCCCGCACGCTCCTGCATAAACTACGGATCTCAGATATAAAATTAAATGTTACGGGAAGCAACCTGGTCTATTTTACAAAGTATACCGGGTTAAGCCCGGAGCAAACGGATAGTGACACGGCCTATCCTAATCCACGCTCTTTCATTTTTGGGGCTTCTATTACTTTCTAATGCTTAACTACAAAAGACAGAAAATGAAAAATTATACATACATTTTATATATCGTTCTGCTGGCGTTCATACCGGTATCCTGTACCCGTAACCTGGAGCTGGAGCCGGTCAGCACGATCTCCACGGCCTCCTTCTGGAAAACAGAAGATGATGCAAATGGCGCGCTCAGGGGAATGTATATACGGCTGCGGAGCGTTACTGCCACCAACCTGTATTTATGGGGAGAAGCCCGGAGCCAGGATATGAAACAGTCGGTGGGCAATGATTTTAATAACCTGAGGATCTTTAATAATACGCTCGATGCTACTACTGCCGGTCCGGACTGGAGCTCCGTTTACCGCGTGGTTAATGATGCCAATCTTATTTTAAAATACCTTCCGGGCATTGTGTTTGGAGCAGACGCAAACAGGAACCGGCTGCTTGCCGAAGCGTTTGCCATGCGCGCGTTTTGTTATTTCATTATGACGAAGACCTGGGGCACACTGCCATTGGTGCTGGAGCCTACCGAGGGATACGACCCTGCGATACTTTACCGGGAGCGATCCGGAGTGAATGAAGTATTTGTACAAATCAAAAATGATATTGAAAAGGCATTGTCCCTATTCCCCGATAATAATTTCCAGGCCGGCAGGAACCGGTGGTCAAAACCCGCGGTAAATGCGTTGAAAGGCGATGTCTTTTTATGGACTGCCAAAAAACTGAACGGAGGCAATAACGACCTTAATACGGCACTGACGGCTTTGAACGAGGTTGGTGCCGCCGATGTGCAACTGCTGACCGGTTTCGAAAGCGTGTTTAACTATGACAACAAAGGCAACAAAGAAATATTGATGGCCAATAATTTTCAGCAGTTTGAAACAGGCGGTACATTCATGGCCAATATGTATATTGATGCCTATCCTCCCAACGCAGATCCGGTTGCCAGGGCCCTTATCGGAACCGTTGGCGGCGGAAACTACTGGACGCTGTCCGACGATACCCGCAGCCGGTTTAAAGATGATGATACCCGGAAGGCAGCTACCTATACGGAGTTGTACAGCGTGGATCCGGCTACCGGTGCAAAGACCAGTTTCTATGGCTGCATCCAGCGCAAATTCAATGGTACCGTTGATGCAGGTGCGCGGCTCTTCATTGATGATGTTATCTTATACCGGTACGCCGATGTGTTACTGATGAAAGCTGAAGCACAGAATGCATTGGGGCAGGATCCTGCCAACGCCATCAATGAGGTAAGGAAAAGAGCCTTTGGTGCCAGGTTCAGCGAACATACATTTGTAACCGGTTCAAAAGAAGCCAATGACAATGCGATCCTTGAGGAGCGGTTGCTTGAATTTTTATATGAAGGAAAGTATTGGTGGGATATACTGCGTTTTGACAAAGCCGCAACGCAGATCCCTTATTTTAAAGCCAATCCCGGTCATACCTACAAGTATATCTGGCCGCTTTCACTGGGCATCCTTAGCTCGGAGCCAAAAGTACAGCAGAATACCGGGTATTAACCGGTACCATATTAATAAACGAATGGTTATACTATTAAAAGAATTATGAAGAAACGATCACTATCCATCGCATTCCTGATGGCGGCGGGTCTTGCCGGTAACAGCGGAAGGGCCCAGGAAGGGCCTGTGCTTGACCTGGGTAACAAGCGCGAGCTTTTTGTAGACCGCTACCTGGTGGCACAAACAAAGGAGGTTACATTCAAGCTGCATCATCCGCATAATGAAGGACCGGTATTGTACTTTAATCAGCCCTGGGAAGGGAACTTCAGCGGCTATGGAACAGTAATAAAAGATGCAGGATTGTACCGGCTGTACTACAGGGGCATCCGCCAGTCCGGCAAGGATGGCGCGGAAGCCGAGGTGACCTGTTACGCAGAGTCCATAGACGGGCAGCATTGGAAAAAACCGGATCTGGGCATCTATGAGATCGGGAATTCACGGGCCAATAATGTGATCCTGGCGCATGTGGCACCGGTAACCCATAATTTCTCCCCCTTCCTGGATACAAATCCCGAAACAAAACTGGCCTACCGGTATAAAGCGCTGGGAGGGATAAAAAAAAGCGGGCTGATCCCCTATGTGTCTGCAGATGGGATCCACTGGAAACCGCTCCGGGAGCAACCGGTGATCACCCAGGGCGATTTCGATTCGCAGAATGTAGCGTTCTGGTCGGCCGCCGAAAAGCAATATGTGTGCTATCTCAGGACCTCGGCAAAAAGCGGTAATAAATCATTCCGGTCCGTCAGCAGGACCACTTCTGCTGATTTTATTAACTGGACAACGCCGGAGCCGATGCAGTTTGGAGATGTTCCGCTGGATCATTTGTATACGCAGCAAACCGGTGCCTACTACCGGGCGCCGCATATCTATGTGGCTATAGGTGCCCGGTTTATGCCGGGCCGGCAGGTGGTATCTGATGAGCAGGCTGCGGCGCTGAAAGTGAACCCGGCTTATTATAAAGATTGTTCCGATGCGGTGCTGATGACAACGCGGGGCGGTAATGAATACCACCGGGAGTTCCTGGAATCATTTATCAGGCCGGATATCGGGCTGGAGAACTGGGTCTCCAGGACCAACTACCCGGTTTTGAACGTGGTGCCAACCAGCGAGACCGAAATGTCGGTTTTCATGAATGAAAGCTATGCGCAGGAGGGGGCGCATATCAAAAGGTATTCGATGCGTATTGACGGGTTCGCCTCGCTTAACGCAGGCATGAAGGAGGGGACCGTGCTTACCCGGCCCTTTGTGTTTTCGGGCAAAGAGCTGGAGTTGAACTATTCAACTTCTGCGGCAGGGGCGCTTAAGATAGAGGTTCAGGACATAAAAGGCAATCCCATACCGGGCTATACCATGAGCGATGCACAGGAAATAATTGGAAATGAGATCAAACGCATCGCTTCCTGGAAGGGGAACACGGACCTGTCTGCCCTGGCCGGAACCCCGGTAAAACTGCGTATCTATTTAAAGGACGCAGACCTTTTTTCATTAAAATTTAATTAGCGCAACTTCGCTGATCTATTGAAATGGCTGGCGGAGCTTTATTGATGATATTTACATGTAAACGATGCCATAACGGGTTTATTGATTCTAAATTCACAAATATGCAAAAAAGACATCTACTGCTTTGGTCACTGATATTATTTACCGCGGTAATGCCGCGTGCACAAACCACCCTGCCACTGCCGGTAGGGAGCAACCGTGAGCTTTTTGTTGACAGCTACCTGATCGACAGGTTGAATAATGTAACACAGCAGCTGCATCATCCCCATAATGAAGGCCCTGTGCTCAAATTTGACAATCCATGGGAAGGCAACTTCAGTGCGTACTGTACCATTATAAAGGATGGAGACCGGTTTAAGCTTTACTACCGGGGCATCCGCAATCCAGGCAGGGATGGCAACGATAACGAAGTGACCTGCTACGCGGAATCTGCAGATGGGATCAACTGGATAAAGCCCCGGCTGGGCATCTATACCGTAGGTGGTACAAAAGACAATAATGTGGTATTGGCGCATGTGGCGCCCGCTACTCATAATTTCAGTCCTTTCCTGGATGCGAACCCCAATGCGCCTGCTGCGGAACGGTACAAGGCCGTGGGAGGAACAGACAGTACCGGGCTCTTTGCATTTGTATCTGCAGACGGTATTCATTGGAAAAAGAAGCGGGCAACGGCTGTTTTCAAAACCGGGGTGTTTGATTCTCAGAATGTGGCTTTCTGGTCGGAAAGTGAAAAACAATATGTGTGTTATTTCAGGACCTGGAGTGATGGAGGGTTTACCCGGTACAAAGGATTCCGGTCGGTGAGCCGGACTACATCCCGGGACTTTATCAACTGGAGCGCCCCGGTTAAAATGACGTTCGGCAATACGCCGCTGGATCATTTGTATACGCAGCAGACCAGCCCGTATTTCCGCGCCCCGCAGATCTACCTGGCTATCGGCGCCCGGTTCATGCCCAAGCGTCAGGTCATTACAGAAGAACAGGCCAAAGCGCTGGATGTAAACCCGAACTATTTTAAAGATTGCTCAGATGCGATTTTAATGAGCACCCGTGGCGGAAGCGTTTACGACCGTACATTTATGGAATCCTATATCCGTCCCGGCATCGGTCTGGGAAACTGGGTTTCCCGTTCCAACTACCCGGTATTGAATGTAGTACAAACCAGCCCTTCGGAACTTTCGATCTATGTGAACGAACATTACGCACAGCCTACTTCGCATATCAACCGGTATTCTTTGCGGATTGACGGGTTTGCTTCCCTGCACGGGGACTTTCAGGGGGGCACCGCGGTTACGAAGCCCTTCATCTTTAAGGGAAGGGAACTGGAAATTAACTATGCAACTTCGGCAGCGGGCTTTGTTAAGGTTGAGCTCCTGGATGAAAAAGGCAGCCCGGTCCCGGGCTATACCGTGAACGACGCACAGGAAATTATTGGCAACGAAATCGCGCGGATCGTTTCCTGGAAAGGGAATACCAACCTGTCGGCCCTGGCTGGGAAAGCCGTTCGGTTAAAGTTCTATCTTAAAGACGCGGACCTGTATGCATTAAAGTTTAACTAACAGTACAGGGGAAAACGGGCAGATGGTAGCAATACTGTCTGCCTGTTTTTTTAGTAAAGGAAGCGGCTGCGCATCCCCTGGTTCCCACAAAGAAAAACTGGGAAATGAATGGCGGGTCTGGGGTTGGGTAATAATATTTGGCAGTATAGCCGATACCCTGTACCGGTAAAATAAAGATATAAAACGGGAATGCTGTTTAAACAGCCGGCCTTATTTGTAGGCCTCATTTCCTTTAGCTGTGGAAGTGCCGGATGCATGGATCCGGGTACTGAGCCCCTGGAAGTAGCCGGACAGCCCTACTACATCGGCGCCCACACTCACAAACTGGTACCCCATTTCTTTAAAAGCATCCAGGTGATCAATACTTCCTGTAGTGCCGGCAAATTTCCCATACCGGCGGGCGGCGGCAGCTACTTTTTTACGGGCCTCCAGGAGTTCGGGGTGACTAAAGTTGCCCGGTGCGCCGATTCCCTGGCTGAAATCGCCCGGTCCAAAAAATAGCATATCATATCCTTCCAGTTGAGCAATCGCATCAAGGTCCTTCAAAGGTTCCGGGTCCTCGATCTGCAGGATCACAAACCGCTCCCGGTTGGCGGTTGCCAGGTATTCCTGGAAATCCATATTGGTATATCCGCCATCTGCATTGCCTCCGTCGATCGGTCTTCTGCCAAGAGGGTGGAACCGGGTCATATGCACTACACCGGCGGCATCCTGTAAACTCATGATATGTGGCACCATAATGCCCGTAGCATCCATCTCCAGTGGCCGGACGAGATCGCTATAGCTGCCGCGGGGTACACGCACCAGCAGGTCCGCATCGTAGGCTTTGGCTGCCCATACCTGGCTGTTAAGTACCTGCCAGTCGGGGGCGCAATGCTCCTGGTCTACCCATATGCAGTCAAAGCCGCTGCGCGCAGCCAGTTCCACAACCTGGGCGTTAGAGATATTGATCTTAATGCAGCTGGCAAAGCCGCCGCTTCTTAATTTTTGTAATACTTTGCTGGATCTCATTTTCATCATTCTAAAATAAACATTAATTACTGTTGTTCTATCCGGCCTGTTTTTTTCTGATCATTAAAAGAAGCAGGGCACATAGAACCATAATAACGGCCGCGGCTTGAAACAGCACCTGCATATTTACAGAAGCATCTCTAAGTACGCCTCCGGCATAAATGCCCAACCCGCCTACGATGCAGGCAAACAGGTTCAGGATGCCATAACCCGTGGCCCGGTATTTTTCATGCGCGATCATGCATAAGACGGGCATCAGGTTGGCGTCTGTAAATGTGCGGGTAAGGGCGTAAACCATAAATCCTCCGATAGCAACGGCCAGCAGGGCGGAGGATCCTGCAATGAATACCGCCGGAGCTGCTATAAGCAGCCCTATCGCCGGCAGCAGGATCCGGGCGTATTTGTTGGAACGATGCCAGCGGTCGGCCAGGAGCCCGCCCAGGAGTACGCCGGCGAAGCTGAGCGGGTATACATACCATGTTGCGTAGATGCCGGCCTGGGTTTGGGTGAGGTTAAAGTGTTCCTTGTAGTAGGTAGGAAGCCACCCCAGGATCATCCAGCCCACCACACCCATAAGCCCCCAGAAAATAACCAGCAGGACAAAGGAGGAATGGCGGAACAGGTTTTTGATCCCGTCTGTAAAGCGCAGGGGAGATACTGCCGCCGGGGTTGATGGAGGTGGCATACGCCCCGGCGCGTCTTTGAGCCAGAAAAGCATAAATACGGCATAAACGATACCGAAAATACCAAATACGGTAAATGCAGAGCTCCAGTGATGATTTTCGGCAATCCATCCGCCTAAAAATCCCATAGACTGGCCAATCATGATGCCGCCATTGTGGATGCCGGTTGCCAGTGAGCGGGTATTGCCCTGGTGGTAATCTGCTATGAGGGCAAGTGCCGCGGGAATATAACAGGCCTCGCTGATGCCCATCAGGGCACGTGTTGCCAGCAATTGTTCAAAATTTTGCGCATGGGCAGTAAGCCAGGTTACGGCCGACCATACAAAGAGGCTGACGATAATGACCCGGCTGCGGCTGAACCGGTCTGCAAGAAAACCGGCATAAGGGCTCAGGAGGCCATATACCCACAGGAAAACGGAGGTCAGCAGGCCAAACTGGGCATCGGTCATCGGTATCGCTTCTACGATGGAGCCGCGCATGGTGGTAAGCATGATGCGGTCCAGGTAATTAAGAAAGCCTATGACAAATAAAAGAAAAACGGTGAGCCAGGCACCGCGTGTGGCTTTTGCAGCAGGCAGGAGATCGTTATGCATATTCATCAGGCCGAAGGTAGGGGTTGTCGCCGATTCCTTTTGTTACTTTTATTTTTGATTATGATACTATATTGCGGCAAAGGGCATCAGCAGGCTCCCGGGGCAGGATCGTATAAAAAACGGGCAAATATTTAAATTGCGGGCTGCGCGTACAGTGATATTTTTACATCCCGGTCCGGGAGCTTCCAATGAACGATAAATTTTGCATATGAAGAAATTGCCTTTTATTGACTTAAGTGTGATCCTGCTTTACCTGGTTGCCATGGTACTGGTAGGATACCTGTTCTCAAAGAAGAACAAAAATGCCGATCAGTTCACAACAGCCTCCGGCCGTATACCGGGCTGGGCGGTGGGACTTTCTATTTATGCCACTTTTTTGAGCAGCAACACGTTTCTTGGCGTTCCGGGAAAAGCTTTTGGAAGCAACTGGAATGCATTTGCGTTCAGCCTTTCCATGCCGCTGGCAGCCTGGGTAGCAGCAAAATACTTTGTTCCGTTCTACCGCGGTGTAGGCGAAGTATCGGCCTATACCAACCTGGAGAAGCGGTTTGGCCCCTGGGCCCGCACCTATGCCGTGATCTGTTTTTTGCTCACGCAGATCGCCCGTATGGGATCCATCTTCTTTGGCTTGTCGCTTACACTTCAGGCGCTTACCGGGTTTAATATGCAGGTTATTATGCTGGTTACGGGGGCCTGTATCATCCTTTATACAGTGATGGGGGGCATCGAAGCGGTGATCTGGACGGAAGTGGTACAGGGTATTTTAAAAACACTGGGCGCTATCCTTATCGTATACCTGGTTATCTCCAATGTAAACGGAGGCATTTCTACGATCATGGATATCGGGAAGGCGGATCATAAATTCAGTTTGGGCGGCCTGAACCTCGACTTTACCAGTTCCGGTTTTTGGGTGGTGCTGTTATACGGCTTCTTTATCAATCTTAATAATTTTGGTATGGATCAGAACTATGTGCAGCGCTATCATACCGCCACCTCTCAAAAGGAAGCAGCCCGCTCAGTCTGGCTCTGTGTCTGGATCTATATCCCGGCATCCCTGCTGTTCTTTATCATTGGTACCTGCCTGTACGCCTATTACCAGCTCAACCCGGCATTGCTGGATGCGGTGAAGCTGCAGGTAGCAACCGAGCGGCTGGGCCAGGGTGCAGCATCCGGGCAGGTGGCGGCGTTGGCGGCCAGCCTGGCCCCGGGAGATTATGGCGATAAGGTAATGCCGCATTTCATGGTGACGATGATCCCTGCCGGCCTGGTGGGACTGATCATTTCAGCAATATTATCGGCTGGTATGAGTACGATCAGTTCCGGGATGAATGCCTCCGCTACGGTGTTTGCAGAGGATATCTATAAAAGATATATTAAGCGTGACATGAACGGAGCACAGGGACTGCGTTTATTACACGTAGCCACCGTGGTATTTGGTTTTTTGGGAATGATCGCGGGGGTATTGATGATTGGGGTTAAGAGTGTGCTGGATATCTGGTGGCAGCTTTCCGGCATCTTTGCCGGTGGAATGCTGGGCCTGTTCCTGTTGGGGATCATCAGTAGGAAGACCGGCAATACGGCGGCGCTCCTGGCCACTGTTACCGGTATCATAGTGATCCTGTGGATGACCTTCTCCGCCTGGATACCGGAAACTTATCACTATGTAAAAAGTGCGCTGCATGCCAATATGATCATTGTAGTAGGTACCCTGGTGATCTTCCTGTCTGGCCTTTTGTTTACCAGGTTTCAAAAAAAAGGAATGCCCCGGAGCTGAAATACAGCCCGGTTCCTTACAAAGTCCTGCTTTCCCCGGAGCTGCTGGCCCGGCTGGTAGCAACGGGAAGGGTGATCTACGATAAAGACACCAGTTTGGATATAGATCAGGTGCGGGCTAAGAACCGCTTGTGCCCGGAAAACAGGGGATTTGGCGTTTATGACGCATATATGGGGCATGCGGTGGCCTCGCTTCGGTCAGGTACTGCGGGTCTCTCCTGTATCCAGGGAAATTATTTTCCCGAACTGGTTAGCTGGTTGTGCAGCAATTACGATAATAGTGCACTCCGGAAAGAGGTAGACAAAGTGCAGCAATTCTTCAGCGAGGAAATGGAAGTGATGCATAAAGACTATCCTAAATCGGCAAAATACTATCTATGGAAAAAAGGAATGAATCTCTCTGTGTTTACCCGGGACTCCGGAAACAGCCAGGTTTCTTACGGGATGAAGGAGGATATGGAAAAACTGGAACGGAGTTATGGGAGGCTGCTGGCACAGATCCCGGGTCAGCTATGACCCCGGGAGCCGTACCGGGCAGTGGGTATTCATGGGTTAAGTTGTGATCATAAAGATCCATATCTTAGACTAATTTTAAATTGAAGGGGGAAGGTGTTACAATTCCTCTGCGTAAACGGGAATTTATGATAAAAACAGTGATGGCAGTATTGCTTCTTGGCGCAGCGGCGCTGGCCGGCAGCGGGAACGCCCGGGCACAGGGATCAGGAGATGCTCCGGGTACCATAGTGACCTATAGCCCGGCTGCCAGCATGCAGTATATAGGCTCACCCAGCCTGGCCACCCTTCCCAATGGCGATTATGTGGCTTCACATGATTTCTTTGGCCCGGGCAGTTCAGAGTTTGTGCAGGCGGTTACCCGGGTATTCCGGTCAGCTGACCGGGGGAGAACCTGGAAGCAGGTAAGTGAAATATCAGGTGCTTTCTGGTCCAGTCTGTTTGTGCATAAAGGTATGCTGTACCTGCTGGGCCCGGATCGTCATCATGGCACCGTATTGATCCGGCGTTCAGAAGATGGAGGAAGAACCTGGACGAAGCCAACGGGAGCGGGTAACGGGTTACTGCTCCAGGGAATGTATCATTGTGCCCCCATGCCGGTTGTGGCTTATAACGGACGGCTGTGGCGCCCTATGGAAACCGCCCATGGCCCGGTTCTGCAATGGGGAAAACGTTATGGTGCCATGGTGATGTCCGCGCCGGTAGATGCAGATATTTTAAATGCGGGATCATGGAGCACCAGCAGCGTTCTGTACTATGATAGTACTTATCTGAATGGCCGGTTTGGCGGCTGGCTGGAAGGTAATTTTGTAGTGGATAAAAATGGACAGCTATGGGATATGCTCAGGGTAGACGATAAGGCCAGCTTTGATGAAAAAGCGGCCATGGTGGCTGTATCGGCTGATGGTAAGACCTTACGTTTTGACCGGGAAAAGGGGTTTATTCCTTTTGATGGAGGAAGCAAGAAATTTGTCATAAAGTATGATAGCGTTTCTCATTACTACTACGCATTAACAAATTCGGTTCCACAAAAATACCGGGACAAATATCCGGGACGTAATCCCGCAACTTTCCGAAATGTATTGATGTTGCGAAAATCCGGTGATCTGGTCCATTGGGAGGATGTACAGGTGATCCTGGAGCATCCGGATGTACTGAAACATGGGTTCCAATATGTAGACTGGTCATTTGAGGGAAAGGATATCATCTTTCTTTGCCGGACCGCCTGTTTTGATGGTAAGGAAGAAGCACATAATAATCACGACGCCAACTTTCTGACCTTTCACCGCATTAAGAATTTCAGGAGTATGGGAGCTGACCGCATTCCGTAACGGACTGTTGCTGCCGACGTAAATCAACAGCTATAAATGTTTATTTGTTTTTCAGCGTGTTGCGTACTTCGAGTACAAAATCTACGGGCACGCCGGCGAAAGCCGCAATTTCATCTTCAGTGAATTGATTAGCTGTCAGTAAATTACCGACGATTTCGATCTTTCCCTGCAATTTCCCCTCGGTCCTTCCTTTTTGAAGAATTTCCTGGGTTTCCCTTTCTCTTATCATTTCAACGATACCCATATGCCTGCTTTTTTGCGTAATGGAATCAATTTCTTCATCAAATTTATTGTTATTTTCCCGGTTGGCAAAAACTACATAGTTCCGGATAAAGTAAAAGATCCCTTTTATGACCGCCCTGGAAAATTTTTGTTCCAATAACCGGCGTACAAGAGCTGTTTTAAGATCAAAAAGCGCCTTGTCTGTAAGCCGGCTGCGCTGCAGGGCCAGCAATGTTGTAAGGATCACGAATGCAAAAGGATTGCTACTTTTTAACAGCGTTTCTGCGTCCTGTGCAATGATCTTATAGCTGTTAAAGCAGAAATGAACAGCCGTTCCCAGGAATTCGCAACGGTATTCTTTGGGATAGAATTTTTTATTCCTGTCGGTTAACAACACTATAGCGGTTATCCGCTGCCGGTAGCGGTCAAAGATGCGGTAATAGTACCGGTACATCCGTTCTTCGAACTGGTTGTCCACATAGCCCTGAACCTCCACATGAACAAGTATCCATTGCTCGTTTCCTTCCCGGGTAAATACCTTCACCAGTTTATCCACGTATTTTGGCGATTCAGTGGCTGCCTCCACGGCGATCTGCGCCATCTCCTTGTCGAGGTACACAAATTCCCTTTTCATGTCGAAGATCTGATCAGCATTGGTGAAAAAGAATCGCAGAAAATCGGCAAACAGGTCCTCCAGGATACCTTTCCACAGGGAATCGTCGAAGCGCATAGGTTATGTGTTTTAACAGGTGCACTTTAAAATTACGATAATAAAATGAATAGCGGTAAGATCGTATAGCAGGATGCAAAGAAAGCGAAAGAAAAATACGAATGGAGTAAGTACTTTTGAATACGGCATTTTGTGATACGGATGTTTTACGAATGAATAATTACCCGGCAATGTTTAATAACAGGTGGTTTTCTATATGTTCAATAGCAGGAATATTTATGGGAATGCATAGTTGTGTACCAGGAAAAGAGGAAAAGGCAGTCATGCAATTGACCAGTACCGCAATGGGACATACGCTGCATCACAACGGCGTGTTTTCAAAAGATGGTCATTGGATTGTTTTTGACGGGAGAAATCAAGATACCAGGATCGGGGAAACGGGTATGATCGGTATGGTGCACCTCCATACGCATGAAGAAAAGACCATTTATCAAACGCAAAATGCGACTCCGTATGGACCGGGGGTAGGCGCCGCTTCGTTTAGCCCGGTGATCAACCGGGTACTGTTTATTCACGGGCTGGTTGATGCCGGTAAAGAACAACCTTACGATATATCCCGCCGGACAGGCGTGGCCGTTGACCTGGAACAACCGTTCCGGCCGGTTTTTATGGATGCAAGGGATATGACAGCTCCTTATATTCCGGGTTCTTTAAGAGGTGGTACCCATTCCCATTGCTGGAGCGGGGACGGCCGTTTGATCAGCTTTACCTACAATGACGCACTGATAGCTCCGGAGCTTCGGACCGTGGGAGTGATGTTGGACGGGGGGCGTCCTGTTCTGGTGGACACAGCATCCGGAAATAACAGTGGGTTGTATTTTGCGGCTGTTATTGCGGAGGTTGTTCCGCTTCCGAAGCCGGGGTCGGACAACATCAGCAAAGCGTTTGATGAATGCTGGGTGGGGACGTCTGGCTATACCAATGCTTCCGGGCAGCGGATTGCTTATGCCATCGCCTTCCAGGGAAACACCCGGAACCGGAGAGGGGAAACTGTTACCGAAATATTTATTGCAGATCTTGACCCTGCGGAAATAGTAAAAGATACTGCAGCAACCGGCACCTGCGGAGAAAGGCCGCATGTTCCAAACGGCGTAAGGGTGCGGAGGGCAACCAGAACCGAAAAAGGCTTATCGCAGGTAAGACATTGGCTGCGCTCTTCGCCGGATGGCCGGTTTATTTATGCCCTGGCTCCGGATGATACGGGTATTGCACAGGTTGTGCGTTGTACGGTCAATAACGGCCAGGTTAGCTATATGACACACAATACGACCCCGGTTGACTATTCGTTTAACCTGAACCCGGGCGGAACCCATATCGCTTATGTAACGGACAACAATGTTTATTTGTTAGACCTGCTGGCAAATAAAAGCAGGCAGGTAACGTTTAACAAGCCGGACGATCCTAAGGTAGCAGGCGCTCCTTCATTTTCTCCTGATGGCCGGATGCTGGTCTTTAACCAGTACAGGCCGCAGGAGGGGCAACTATGGCTGCAGGTTATGGCGGTTGCGCTGCACTGACTGGTGCCGGTTGGTTGAATGGTTATGCGCTCCCGTCACACGGGGCTGCATAAACTTTTCCTGCGGGAAGCCGACGAGCTCCTGTTTTGAACAGTATGACCCGGAAATGAGCCGTTGACGATACAGGTATAGCCTTTAAAAGGGAAAGCACCTTGCGCAGTACCTGGACCTTTTGCAATGGTGAAGTCGCTTTTTTAGAGGAAATAGCTATAAATTCGTAGAGATACACATAATGACAACAGCGGCAGGGCCCGATGGTTGTATAGAAAGACCTGTTATAACTTAACGTTTTGCGTTTTATGAAGCTTCATTTTCACAAAGTGCCGGTGCCATTACAGGATTCTTTTTCGATAAGGCATGATCGTGCTCCCAATTTTGGTAAACCCCTGCATTATCATCCTGAACTGGAATTGCATTTTACAATAAAAGGAACGGGGATCCGGCTGATTGGTGACAATGTGGCGCACTTTAAAGAAGGCGAAGTGATCTTGCTGGGTGAGAACCTTCCCCATGCCTGGAGAGGGAAAGAACAGGAGACCGGAACCATTATGGAGGGCTCCTGGGTGGAGGCCATCGTAATCCAGTTTTCAACGGAATGCCTGGGCAGCGGGTTTTTTCAATTGCCGGAAGCATATTTGCTGCCCCGGATCTTTGATTTGGCAAAAAAGGGATTGCTGTTCCATGGTACATCGTCTGGCCTCATAAAGGAACTGATGTACCGGTCTGTAACAGCAACCCGCTTTGAACGGGTGCTTATCCTGTTACAGATATTGCAGGTGATCAGCGAACGGGAGGAGTTTACAACCATTGCGTCTGCGCATGCTTTTTATAAACCCGGCGCGCATGAATCGGTGCGGTTCAATAATGTGCTTGCATTTACGCTGGCAAATTTTAAAAGGGAAATATCGCTCGAAGAAGCTGCGGCTGTCGGCAACCTGAGCCTTACTTCTTTTTGCCGCTATTTTAAAACGGTAACCAATAAGACCTACCTGGATTTTCTTACCGAGGTAAGGATCAGCCATACCTGCCGGATGATTATCGAAGACCGGTATCCGATTGCTATGATCTGTTATGAATGCGGGTTTAACAATGTTTCCAATTTTTACCGGCATTTTAAGAAGTATACCGGTATGACGCCCTTTGAATACAGGAAACTTTACAAGAAGGAAGCTTCCGCATAGCCGGAGCTGCAGATCGCAGGTTCCGCTACATGCAGCGCCCGTATCAACAGGAGACAGGGTAGGCATGCAAAACAAAAGCGCTTTGCGGGTTTTATTACGGTTGTTGGGGTTTCCTGCAGGATTATTCCCAGATACTTTTTAATTCGTACACTTTAAGTTCCGGTACTTGAACCTGCCCGCCTTTCACAGACAGGGACAGGGACTGGTTGTTGCGGTCGATATTGATGTTGATGGGCATAAATACGAGACCTTTGCTGGCAAAGATCTCAAGCCCTGTTCTGTCCGCATATACCAGCAGTGATAGTTTGCCATTTTGCAAAGGTACCGGTGCCGTTACCCCATCCACAACCAGTTGCTGCCGGGCTACGTCGTAAATGACAGGCACACCCCGTACATCCAGGCGGATCTCCCTTGCGTTACCCGGCATAAGCTCCATCCGGATCTCTGCCAGCTCAATTCGGATATCCTTTAAGGGGTTTGCACTGCTTTCCCTGATGATTTTATTTCCCGGGTTGTAGACCCTGGCGCGCAGTTGATCCACTTCTTTCACCGGCATACGTGTTAACCGGATGCCCCCGGGTGTCTTGACCAGTTTATGCTCCAGGGGAAGGCTCATGGATTGATTAAAGGGCATATGATCCTTAGCCGTATTGGTACGCCACCATCCCATCTCTATCCGGCGGCCGGTGGGTTCATCGCTAAAGGTCTGCGGTGCATAAAAGTCGCGTCCATACTGGTTTTGTAGTTTTCGCTCTTCCTCGGTAAAGCGGATGCCGTCAAAACTCCCGATGGCATACTGTGTATTGGCTCCGGTAAGTACCCATTTTTTAACCCCGTTAAGGCCTTGTACCGGCAGTTCATAAAACTCCGGGCATTCAAAAAGATACCGGTCATTACCGGTGCCGCCATAGGTAATGCTGGCAGGGGTCCAGTTCTTCAGGTCGGGGGAGGTTAGAAACTGCATGCTGTGTTGCTCATTGTTACCCCGTTCAACCCATAGTACCATGATCCATTTTCGGGTAGGCGCATGCCAGATCACTTTAGGGTCGCGGTTGTCCTTGTTGATACGGGGCACCACCGCCTTGCCATAGTTGTGAAAGCTACGGCCATCGGTGCTCCAGCTCATATACTGGCCCCAGCCCCTGGCCCCCGTATGGAACAGTACCATGGCCGGTTTGCCATTTTCTCCCAGTCCGCTGGTGTTTTCTTTATCCACTACAGCCCCGCCACTAAATACCGGCCCGCCCTGGTCGGGGTGCAGTGCATCGTCCAGCTCCGTCCAGTGGATCAGGTCTTTGCTCACGGCATGGCCCCAGGTCATATTCCCCCAGTTGCGGCCATAGGGATTGTGCTGGAAGAACAGGTGGTACTCCCCGTTAAAGTAGACCATTCCGTTGGGGTCGTTTGTCCAGCCGCGTTTGGGTGAAAAGTGGAACTGCGGCCGTAGTGCTTCCTGGTATTGGTTCGTATTCGTGTCCTGGTCGCTTTGCAACACCGGTTCAAATACTTTTGAAGAGGCGGCTACCTTATCTACGCGAAGCTCAATAGCTTTGCCTTTCCATGCATCAATACGCAGGTACGCATACCAGTCCGGCTGGTCTTCCGCCAGCTCCATATCCCAGAACCGGGTATTGATACCGTCTACCCAAAGCTCCAGGTTCCGTTTCGGAGCCCCGTTCTTTACCGGCAGGACCAGGTATTTTTTTTCTGAGATGAAGTAGGTACTGATGTTTTTTGTGGGAGGCTGTTCCTGCGCCCGTACCGGCAGGCACACAAAAAGAAACATACTGGCTATTAACAAACGGTTCATGTTGTTACTGGTTTTGATGCTTTAGCGGATCTTTTGCTTAATAAGCGCATAAGCGCACGAACACTGCAATCTAATACGATTATAATGATAAAAGCAAAGAAGTGCCTGTTTTTTTCGGAATGCAGGTCAACGCACCTGTTTTCCCGGATGAGGGCGTTGGGGAGCTTCCAGTTCCGGTAAGAATTTTTTTTTCAACTATTTTAATGATTTGTTTGAAAAATTAAATTATCTTAGTAGCAAAGATGCGCCAAATGAACAAACGGGACCTGGTTAAAAAACAGATCGGAAAAGGAGCGATGCAGTGTTTTGAAAAATTTGGTCTTGATAAAACTACGCTGGAGGATATTGCACAAACGGTTGGATTGAACAAAGCATCCCTGTATTATTATTACAAGAATAAGGAAGATATTTTTGTCGAAACTGCTTTGCGGGAGGGAGAGGATTATATCCTTGCGCTGCAGGAAAAGGCACAGCAGCGGAAAGGTATTGAGAACCAGGTGTCGTATTATATGCAGGCGCGGTTCAATTATTATAAGAAGGTATTGAACATGAACCGGGTATCTACGGATACGCTTAATAAGATCCTTCCGCGCTTTTTTGAGCTGTATGATGCGCTTATGAGCCGGGAGAAATTGTTCCTGTCGGAACTGATCCGGCAGGCTGTTGCTAAGGGAGAGCTGGCACAGGCTAACCCGGCACAGATCGCGTCAGTGCTGATCAATATCAGCGACGCGCTGAAACACAGCGCAGAGCAGAAAGCCATATTGAAAAGAGACCCGGGTATTGACTATGCACGCAGTCTGCAGGATATGAAGTTGCTGGTATCCCTCATTTTCCGGGGATTAAAAAAATAGGAAACGGTTGGCCCGGTATAGGAGCGGGCCTGTTGCTGATGCTGTATTTTAATTGATCACTAATCATAATGGCTATGAGGAAAGTCTTATTGATGAGCATTGTATTCCAGCTATGGCTGGCGGGTGCGTCCCGGGCACAGCAAACCATCAGGGGTGTTGTCAGGAGTGCAGTTACCGGGGAAACCGTTGCGGCTGTTTCGGTAAGTATCCGGAATACTTCCGAGGGAACCTATACCAGTCAACGGGGGCGGTTCGAATTGCGTACGCACAAGATCCTGCCCGTGACGCTGTTGGTATCTTGTGTTGGATATGAATCCCGGGAAGTGGCGGTCACAGATGCCCGGCAGCCGCTGGAAGTGTTGCTGAACCCGGCATCCGTTTTGGGAACGGAAGTGGTGGTTTCCTCCAGCCGCACCCGGCAGCGGAAACTGGCATCACCGGTAACCATCGAACAGCTGAGCAATAAGGATGTTGCCAATGCGCCGCAGTTAAATTATATGGACATGATGCAGGGCTTGAAGGGGGTGGATGTAACGGTGTCCAGCCTCGGGTTTACCAGCGTTACCACCCGCGGTTTTAATACCAGCGGTAATACGAATTTTACCCAGATCGTGGACGGTATGGACAACCAGGCGCCGGGATTGAACTTTCCTCTGGGATCGGCCATCGGGCTTACCCAGCTGGACGTGGATAATATCGAGTTGCTTTCGGGGGCTTCTTCTGCTTTATATGGCTCCCGCGGTTTGAACGGTACCATGGTGATGACGGGCAAGGATCCGTTCAAATACCAGGGGCTCAGCCTGCTGGTAACCCAGGGCGTCAACCATATCAAGAACAGGAAAAGCAACGATCCGGTAGGAGCGGCTCCTTATTATGACTGGACGCTGCGCTGGGCTAAAAAGATCAATGAAAAGCTGGCATTTAAGGTAAACGTGCAGTACACGCAGGCGAAGGACTGGGTGGCTACCGACACTTCTAATAAAAATGGTCCCGGCAGCCGGTTTACCGACCCCAATTATAATAGCCCCAATTATTATGGGGGTGCTACATCGGTAGACATTAACCCGTTCCTGGAAGCCGCCCGGGCAATGGATGAATCTTTAGCCCCGCTGATCGACCCGCTGCTGCAGCAACCCAATTACGTTGCCCGTACGGGTTATGCGGAATACGGCTATCTTGATAACAATGCCCGACTTTTAAAGACCAACGCGGAGCTCCGGTATTTTATTGCTCCCAAAACACAGTTGATTGCTTCAGGTACCTTTGGCACCGGAAGCGTGGTGTATACCAATGATACCCGCTACCAGATAAAGGATTTTAAAGTGGGGCAATATCGCCTCGAGGCCCGTGGCGACAAATGGTTTATCCGGAGCTATACGACCCAGGAAAATTCCGGTAAAACGCTGATTGCCGGACCTACGGCACAGTATATCAACGAGGGCTGGAAACCGAGCTATGATGAAGCCATCCAGGATGGCTGGTATCCGCAGTATACCATGGGACTGGTGACGGCGCTGGCCGGCGGGACGGGGCTTACCGATGCACATCTTGCGGCCCGGGCGGCAGCCGACCAGGGCAGGCTATTGCCGGGCACTCCTGAATTTGAAGCACTGAAAAGCAAGATCTCCGGTACGCCAATATCCGAAGGGGGAACCCTGTTCCTGGACCGCAGCAAATTGTACAATACCGAGGCGCAGTACAATTTTGCCGGCCTGATCCCCTTTGTAAACGTGATTGCCGGTGCCAACTGGCGGCTGTATAATTTGAACAGCAGGAACACCCTTTTCCCGGATGATGATAAACCCATTCATGTAAACGAATACAGCGGCTATCTGCAGCTGTCAAAAAAGATGATACAGGAACGGCTGAGCGCGGCAGCTTCTTTCCGTTATGATAAGAATACCCTGTTTAAAGAACCGAAGGTTACCTCAAGGGCCTCGCTGGTATTTGAAGCCGCTCCGGAGCATTATATCCGCTTCTCTTATCAGAATGCATACAGCTTCCCTTCAAATATACAGGCGCTCCAGAATACGCTGAACGGTTATAACAGCTATTCTTCCGGGGGGTCCTCGTTTTTGCTGAATGGAAAGTACCAGTTTGACCAGTATCCTCCCTATACACTCAGCAGCGTAGAGGCTTACCAGCAATCCGGAGATCCTTCGGTATTAAAGCGGTTTGTATACAATGATATCAAGCCACAATCCGTAGATGCGTTTGAACTGGGCTATGCAGCCCTGATCGGCAAAAGGGTGCTGATCGATGTGCTGGGGTATTATTCCCAGTGGAAGAATTTTATCGGGTATGCAAACGTGGCCAACACACCCGGCACCCAGGATCCGGCGGCCTTTAAAGATCACAGCAAGTACGTTCAGTATAACATCGCCTTTAACGGAGGGGAACGGGTAAATACTTATGGCTATGCAGCCAGTGTAAGCGTGGATCTGAACCATAACTTCCTGGCAAAAGTGAATTATTATTCCGACTACCTCAAGAACAGGAACAACAGCCAGGTCAATAATTTCAATACTCCGCATTATCATATCAATATGGAATTTGGGAACAGCGGCCTTGGTAAAAAACAGCAGTGGTCCTTTAATACGGCGCTGCGTTATAAACCCGGCTATTTCTATGTGGTATCCGGGGGGCTCGCGCAGGGTACTGTGCCGGCTTCTGCGGTGATCGATGCCCAGGTCAGTTATAAATTGATTAAGGCGCATTCTGGTATCCGGATCGGCGGTACCAATATAACCAACCGGTACTACTCAACCGGTATCGCCAATCCGTCTATCGGCGCTGTTTACTATGCTACTTTTGCTTATAATATTTTTTAAATCATAAAACCCGGTACAATGAACCGCATCATCAAAAATAATTGGTATTGTTTCCCTATCCTGGTGTTTGCAGCATTTGTTTCCTGCAATAGCGATGCGGACAAAGAGCAGCAGCAGGCTTACGTACATCAGCTGGTGTTTGCACCCGGCGATGAAGCTAAAGTGCTGGAGGCGTTGCTCACCATTAAAGACAGTACCAGCATCCTGCTTAAGGCGGGTTCCTATACATTCGATAATTTAAGTATTGTAAAGGCAAAGCAGGTACTGTTGAAAGGAGAGGGAAAGGACAGGACCATTCTTGATTTTTCTGCGCAATCCCAGGGTGGGGAAGGGCTGCGTATCACCGATGTTGCCGGTTTTACCATATCGGATATGACCATCCGGGATTCTAAAGGCGATCTGCTGAAGATCAATAAAAGCAGGGACATTGTGGTGCGGGAGCTGAATGCGATATGGAAAACTTCCGATTCCACCAGCGGGGGATATGCTATTTATCCGGTGTTGTGCAAAAATGTGCTGGTTGAAAATTGTTATGCGGAAGGCGCATCAGACGCGGGCATCTACATAGGACAGTCGGACAGCGCTGTTGTACGGCAATGTAAGGCCGCTAAAAATGTTGCAGGCTGTGAAATTGAGAATACCACGCATGCGGCGGTATATAATAACGAGTTTTATGATAATACTGCCGGGTTCCTGGTCTTTGATCTTCCCGGGCTCTCCCAGCGCGGCGGGCATGTAAAGGCATACGATAATTACCTGCATGATAATAACCGGATCAACTTTGCTAAAGCCGGCAGCTTTGGTACTTCCTGGGGGGTAGGCAATGCAGCGCCCGGCAGCGGCGTCATTATCCTGGCTACCTCTAACGTGGAACTATACAGGAACCGGATCATCAATAATAATTCTTCAGCTATTACAATAGCGTCTGGTTTTGCAGTGGGTGAAACGCCTGATAAGATCAATGATCAGTATTTTCCGGTTGCACAGAATATTAAGATCTATGAGAACACGCTTGAAATGGGCCCCGCGTTTCCCGGACCTGCGGCATTGCATCATATCGGTAAGCTGTTGATCGGGATTGAGCAGCAATTGAATCAACAGGATCCAAACAGGAAAAATAAACGTATTCCGCTGATCATGTACGATGGTATTTCAACAAATGTCCTTACAAAAAAAACGGAAGCCAACCCGGATAGCATCTGCATCCGTCAAACCGGGGATAATGTATTTGTGAATGCTGATTTTTTAAATATAGAAAAGCCCGCAGCCTGGAAGCCTTCAACGGATATGCGGGCTTTTGTCTGCCAATAATGATGTTCTAAAAAACGGATGAGCGATGCGTAAATACTTTGTGATAACAGCAGGAATACTGGCTGCTTGTGGAATGGTCCTGTTTCAGCAGTGCAAGGGGAAACCGGCAAAAAAAAATGGCCCGGCCCAGCAGGCAGGTTTTGAGTTTAAGGCCAGGCTCTCTGATTATGGATTTTTTAAGGGGGAGCTGAGGGCACTGGACCCTCTTCCCGGTGTAGCGCGTTATGAGCTGCATACTCCTTTATTTACGGATTATTCGCTGAAGGACCGTTTCATCGTATTGCCGCGCGATAGTACGGTGCATTATCAAGCACATGGCCCGCTGGATTTTCCGGATTCAACGATCATCATCAAAAACTTTGCCTATACCAGCGAGCAACACCAGAAGGTCCTTATTGAAACGCGCCTGCTGGTAAAGGATCCCGCCGATCATGAATGGAAAGTGATGAACTATTTGTGGAACAAAGAGCAGACGGACGCTGTTAAACATATAACCGGTGCCCGGGTTCCGATCCGCTTCCTGGATGAGGAACAGAAGCCGGTTTCCACCGTTTACCAGGTGCCTAATACCAACGACTGCAAGCGTTGTCATACGCAGGACGGAGCGTTGATGCCGATAGGACCCAAAGCGAGGAACCTGAATTTTTCCCCGGCTTTCCTGGGACATAACCAGCTTACGGATTGGGTGAACAGGGGGATATTGGCCGGTTTGCCCGACCTGAAAACGGTTGATCAGCTTCCCGGCTGGGATGATGCGCAGCATTATACCCTGGAGCAAAGGGCGCGTGCCTACCTGGATATGAATTGCGCCCATTGCCACACGCGCACCGGCGACGCATACAATACCGGGCTGTTCCTGGAATATGAACAGACAGATCCGCATGCGCTGGGTATACTGAAGTCCCCGGTATCGGCGGGTGGAGGCGCCGGCGGACTTAACTATGATATTGTACCCGGTGACGCAGGGCATTCCATACTGGCTTACCGGATGAACAGTACGGAACCCGGAACGGCTATGCCGGAGCTGGCACGCACCGTGATCCATAAGGAAGGGGTGAAGCTGATCATGGAGTGGATCAATGCTATGCCGGCAAAGAAATGAGCCACCATCACGCGCAGGAACGCAACTTTTTATTTTTTGCTGACAAGATAGCTCCCTACTTCTTTTCCGGAATCATCCAGCATACTTACCCTGATCTCTTTTTTGGTAGCAGTTACCCGGGTAATGGTACGGGTACCCTCCTGTGGGCCCCCGCCGATGATAATGGGGTAATGGTTGGCCTGCTTGTCCGGCGCATGTACTTTGTACCGGTGTGTATGCCCGCTCAGTACAAGATCTACCTTTCCCTTGTTCAGTAATGGCTCAAATACTTCGGTACAATGTACCGCACCGTGTGCATTACCCGAATACCTGGGCGGGATGTGCATCATCACGATACGGAAAGGGGCACTTTTAAATGCTTTGCTGCGGATCTCCTGTTCCAGCCACCGGGCCTGTTCCTGCCGGTAAACATCGAAATCCACAATGCCGGCATAAACAGGATGAGTGTCCTCCTTGTCCTCACCGGTGTCGAGGATCACAAAACGGACCGGACCCAGGGTAAAAGCGGCATGGCCCACATGTTGAAAATAGGCGGAAAAGTCGCGGGCAAATTTCCCCCGGGTTTCATGATTACCACGTACATATATAAACGGCAGGTTCTTTGCAAACAGGTCGGTACAGGGTTGCAGCATGTGATCGATGATCTGTTGTTCATCAGTCTGGTAATCGAATACATCCCCGTTAAAGAACACGAAATCTTTTTGATTGCCCTTGTCCAGGTTCAGCAGGTGCGGAATAGACCGGGGCCGGTCGTGGATGTCGTTCAGCATTACAAAGGAAACACTGTCTTTGGCGGTATCCGTATTAATGAACGATGCGGGAGCACCTGTTACGGTTTCACCATAGGTAAGTTTATAGGGTTGAAAGTCTTTTATTTCCTTTGAAACGATCTTGTAATAATAGGTTGCACCTGGTTTTAGATGGTCGAGTGTAACACAGTTGATCCTGCCGGCCGGTTTCAGTCCCAGCTCGCTTTTGCCAAATGCTTTTTGATCCTGGTTTTCTGCAGAAGTACCATACTCCACCCAGCTGGCGGCATTTTTATTGGTGATCCATAAAATAGAAATGCTGTTGCCAAAATTGGTTTGTAAATAAGGTCCCGCAAGAATTTTAAGGCCTTCATCCTGTCGGTCATTCCCGGTAGCAAGGGCTTTTTGAGGATTCAGCAGGGCCATTCCTCCTATGGCCAGCCCGCCTTTTAAAAACGAACGCCTGTTCGCTTTGAGTGCATGCTCTTTCATGATAATCGTTACGTTGTTGATTGTTGGCAAAAATGAGGGATTTATTGCTCATTTCGTAAAGAATCTGTGTAGAATCGTAAAGTGCATGAAACCGCAGGGGGCGCAGGGAACCAGGGACTGTTGTAAAAATGGGGCCGTCCCTTCCTTCGGCTGTAATTATCCTGCGGGTGTATACCTGCCGCGCACTGCAGAACTGGCGCTTAGCCGAAGGATGGGGTCCAGTACTTCGGCCTCATAGGCTCCCAGCAGGCGCATACTTTTCTTCCCCGGGCCAAAGTCTTCGCTGAGGGTATAGCTCTTTATAAATTGCCTTTTTCTTGCACCCATTGCGTAATGCCAGCATCCCTGTTCAGCACTGGTAAAGATCACCAGCTCATCCAGGGTCATTAATTGTTTTTTAGGGAACGGGGTATTGATCCTATAGACCGCATTGCTGGCTTTGTCAAATACATAACGCACATTAACCCGGAAAATAAAATCATACAGGCCATGCAGGAACAGGTAAATGATAATGGAATAGCCAAGTACCTGGCCACCTTCCCCCAGTTGCTGATAAAAGAAGTACATGCCTCCCGCAATGCCCAGGATGGCTATAAAAAACCAGAACAGGCTTTTGAGCAAATGATAATGCGGTTGCAAGGAAAAGGACTGCGGGGTTTCTTCTGCTTTATATTTATCTCGGGCTGTCATAGTTACTAATGATTTCGTCGATTTCGTTCAGAATATGTTGCATGGCCCTGGTGGTGATCCCCTGGGCTATAAGGGCCCGTTTCGTTTTCCCGTCTTTGAGGTAGCAAATATTCAAAGATGTATTGGTGGTGAAAAAGCCCTGTTTCAACTGATGCAGTTCAAAGCTTTGGAAATGGTCCAGGGGGATGCACACAGCCGGCCGGAGCAGGGCCGTTTTGGCGCGTATTTCCAGGGCGTTCAGATCAATGACCAATGAACGGGAGATCAATCCTGAAAACCCCAGGATGGCCAATGCCAGCAGGAGCCAGCCAATGAGGGGATATTTACCCTCTCTGAATATAAAATAACTGAAGAAGGGTAAGATAAGAATGAGGGCAATGGGCAGGAAATAGGAATGCTTCATTTTGTAAACGTTCCCATCTGCCGTAAAGTGTTTGAAGGATTGCATGTGTTTTTTTATAGTGTGTGTATGAATGAAATAAAGGATGGCTGCGCACCGGATTATCCGGTGCATAACCGCAGCGATTGCTGCATCTGTGTATGAAATGTTTTAGCGGCCGTCAGTAAGCGCCTGCCGGGGGTACGTCGTTTTTTATGCACTCTTTTAACCCCGGGGAGAGGATCACAAAGAATACAAACGATCTGTATATACCTGTTTCCCTGAATGCGGTATTATCGGATCTCAGAACTCCACATCATCTGCAATATTGCCGCCCTGTTCTTTCGCAAACCTTTCCGCGTATTCTTTTTGTTTCTGCAACTGGTAATCCATGTAGTGATGAATCTCGTTGCTGTTGAACTGCTGGTTTTGTGCGGTCATCCAGTCCATAGCCACCGCCTGGAAATCGGAGAGGTTGATGCCGAAATGCTCCAGTATCCATTGGGCTCCATCCAGCCCGTATTCGTATGCTGCCGTCCTTGCGCCACAAAGCTCTTCGTAAAAATACCGGTCGGTTTTTAACTTTTCGAGATTGGCGTTTCCTCCCGTGGCGGTTGCCGCGGCGGGTTTCAGGTTTGCCAGTTTGGGATGTTCGCCGGCAATGGCAAAATATTCGCCATACTTGGTCATAATGCCAAAGCTGGCATCTTCTTTCATCCGTTCCGGCCAAAGCAGGTTTACTTCTTCCCATACTGCTTTTTCAATGCCCATGGCTTTTAGTATTGTTGCTTCAGGAATTCCCTGCGTCATTGCGTGCGCAATGCCTGCATAGTCGTAAAGCGAAATACCATGGATTGGCTCGTACAACGGATTCCCTTCTTCTTTGACCTGGTTGAAGCCCTGGGTGGCATAGCCGGTAAGTTCAAGGGAGTTGGCCATTTCAAATTGTACCAGCTGGTCATAATTATGCCCGTTCCATTGCAGGTACAGCTGCGTAATGGCTTCCCTTTTTAAATTCCGTTTTTCATTTTCGCTCGGAGCTTCGTCCTGGTCAGCCAGCAGTCCCTCGTAGTGCTGGTTAGCGGCTGCATCAAATGCGGCTTTAGAGTAGTGGGTGCCATGCTGCGTTTGAGGATCAAACTGGTACTGGTGATGATCTTGTATCGGCGAAGTGTCGTCGTCGTCATCGTCATCTTGATCTGTATGAGGGGCAGCAGGCTGGCTGAATGCGCTTTGTGTTTGCTCCTGTTGTTTTTGCGGTTCGTCTTCATTGCCCAGGAGGTTATTCAGGAATTTTTTAAACATGGTGATTGCTTTTGAGTGTTATGAATAGATAGATGGTCATACAGATTTGTTGAAATCATCGAGCAGCCGCTGGTAAAATTTTTCATTGGAGGCGGCCATATCCGGCACGATCCGGTTCCATTCGTCGAACATGCTTCGGAGATAGCTGCGGTAAAGATCCGGGTTCCGCGCTGCATCCTTGTTGTAAGCATCCAGCAAGTGCGCCGTGCGCTCTTCGGCAAGATCCCGTGCTATCCAGCTCAGGCTTTTGGCAAGGGTACTGGGTTCATAGGTGTTTTGCGTGCGGCATGCAGGACATTGCAGATAACTGGTGGAAAAATAAATTTTTTCCAGGTAAATGGGTGCTCCGCATTGCAGGCATTTAAACTGGTGCTTCAGTTGCTCGTGCTCGTTCAGGATCTTCTGATACAAGGCTTCATGGTCCTGTTTGGTAGCGGCTTCCAGTTGTTCCTGCCAGTTATGACAAAAAACTTCAAACCGGCGATAGCGTTCCGCGCAGGCTTCGCTGAACTGCAATGCCGTAGTATAAGCAATACCTGTGCTGTCCAGCCGGCGGTAAAACGGGCGGATCTTTTGCTCTTCTGTTTGCCGGGCTTTTTCCCGTACCTGGTTGATCTGTCCGCGGATGCCGCTCCATACCTGGCCGATATTGGCTTCATATACGGCATCGGTGCTGCTGCGCATGGCTTTCAGTTCGGGTATCGCTGCCTGGCAAAGCTCCTCCACCCGCTCTTCCAGTTTTTGAAGAAAGGCGAACCAGCGTTCCCGGGTTTCGCGGATCTGTTCTGTCCATTCCGGTGGTACCGGATCACCGGCCTCTTTATTATTTCCAGATAAACCAAACATAGGTTGTTTTTTAAAAGTGTGAAGATGCGCGTATCGTTTGCGTCTCCTGGTTACATTCATAAAATTCCGGAACCGGTCCGGAAATAATTTTATAAACAGATTCTTAAGACCGGCTATTGATTTTCCCTGGAATTGTCTTCTTTTTTGATATGCAGCCCATCTGTAAGCGTTACCTGCAAAAATTCAAAACCGCAATAGGCACAATGGGTAAGACCATCGTCTTTGGCCCTCCCGGCCCCGCAGTTAGGACAGGTGCGGGCGCCCATGCTGGCCTCTTTTTCCGCTACAGGGCCGCCGTATTTTTCCTGTGCCTGCGCTTTGGCCTTGAGTTTTTCTAAAAAGGATTGTGCTTTTTTTTCTTCCATTATAACAGGGTTAAGAGTTCTGCTTTTTTTGTCTTGTATTCTTCTTCGTCAATCAGCCCGTTTTCAAAAAGTGTTTTGAGCTTTTGCAACTTTGCGGTAATATCTTCCTGGGGAGTTGCTGACGCCGGCGCTGCAATGGTTGAGTTGTTTTGCTGAAGCTGGTTCATCATCAGGCCCATGGCCATCCCCGTTTGGGTAGCATCATTCAGGGCTGTACCTTTATCACCGATTGCATTGGCTGTATTGAACTTTGTAAATTTGTCCATATCGGTGACCATATTCATATTGGTAACCTTATCATAGAACGCGGTCACTTCTTCTGGCAGGGTTACACTGGTAATGACAAACTGCGTCAGCTCAAGGCCCAGCGTGGCAAAATAGGGCTTCAGGTGTGGCTCGATCTTTTTGCTCAGCTCGGTGATGTTTCCGGCAACAGCAGTAACCGGGATCTGTTCGTTTGCCAGTACTTCTCCAAACTTGGGTGCTACAAAATCGCGCAGCTGGGACTGAAGCTCAAAAATGGTCAGCCGGGGAAACGTACCGGCATAGGTTCTGAAAAAAGTGCCGGGATCGGCGATCTTTATATCAAAACTGCCAAAGGCCCGTATCCGCACCTGTCCGAATTGGGGATCGCTCATTAGAATGGGAGCGGGTGTTCCCCATTTGTTATTAATGAAATGATAGGTATTGAAAAAGTAAACATCCGCTTTAAAGGGGCTCTCAAAACCATATTTCCATCCTTTGAGCCGGCTGATGATGGGGATGTTTTCTGTTGAAAGTGTGTGCATCCCGGGTAAAAAAATATCCGCCAGTTGCCCCTCATTCAGTAAAAGCGCCTGCTGACTTTCCCTTACGGTCAGTTTAGCTCCATTCTTAATTTCCTTGTCCGTATCGGCAAATTTCCACATCAGGAGGTTGGGGTCGGGTGTGGGGGACTCTATGATTTCAATAAACGGTAAGCTCATGTTTTAAATTTTAAATAACGGTAGATCGGGGAGGCCGGTTCATTCATTCATAAGTTCCTGCGGGGTTCCTGCAGCCCCTGCTGGTGAAAGTACAAACTTTTTCGGTTTCCCGTTCAGGTCAGAATGGGTGATGAACATAAAATAAAGGAAGATCCGGGCATAAATGATTTTCCCCGGGGAAAAATGCTGAAAGCCGGTCATGGGGTACTGCTTTGTATGACAGATGCCGTAGGGGGAAAAAAGATGCTTGAATGAGTTCATAACCGCGTTTTTGCCGGGATGGTTTGTCCCCGGTATTTTTTGCAGGCAAGCGCCGGGGATCTTCCCCGAGGAACTGCTGCAACCTGTATGGCAATGTGATGTCTCAGTGTGTTTTTACCGGTTTATGAATAATAAAACCGGGGAAGGCTGGCAACGGCCGGGTGCTGATACTACCCGATAAAAGCGAATTTGCCCTCAAAGAGTTTTCCTACCAGGGGGATACTTTTTTCAACCCCGTTGACGGCATTCAGCAATCCGAAGACCCATAAAACAAGGAACACGATACCGCTCAGGTAAGAAAGAGGGCCAACCCCGGGAACCATACGGATCAGGACTGTAATTACAATGTTGACAACAAGCGCCAGCAGGAAAAGCCCGAAGAACTGTCGTAAATGATATTTCAGCAGGCTATCGGCCTGTTCTTTTCCTTTGATGTAGGCATATAGCCAGCCGAAAATAGTAAGGTAAGAGACTACGGAAAGTTCTTTGTTGCTCATGATTTTTTAATTTTTAAAGGTTGCTGTTAACCGCCTCAAAACTGAGAACAGACAGTTTCTTTGCCAAATTTTACACTATTACATAATGGCTACAATAAGAACCGGTACTGTCTACAAACTGTCTACAAGTATTGTAACTTATTGTTATTCATATTATTAAAGGTGTGTTGGGCTGGAAGGTTTTTTTAGGGTATATAAAACCCGGCTGTAATAAATTCTATAAATTCACTCCATGAAAAGCGTTGTAACAGTCCTGGGGATCCTGCCTCTGTTTTTTATGGGTGTCAGTGCCCAAAATCCCTATATTGATAGTTTAAAAAAAGCGCTTGCCGGTGCTCCCACAACAGGCCTGTATTTTAAATTGACGGAGGCATACCGGTATAACGACGATTATGAGCGTGCCGTTGAAACGGCGAAAAGTTATGTGGCAATGGCGGGCATGCAAAAGAACAGCCTGGAAAAGGTTCGGGCCTACGGGCTGCTGACGCATATTCAGCTCAACAAGGGAGATTATAAGCGGGCGCAGCAATACCTTGATTCTGCAGCAATGACAGCCGGGATGTCGGGCGATCGCCTCGTGAAGGATTATGCGTTGCTGGCCCGGGCTGTCTTCTATTATAATATCGATAAAGATGATGTATTGGTAACCCTGTGTCAGCAAATCCTGAAGGATGTGGAACCTTCCGGTAAAGATCCGTTTCTGCTGGCCAAGTGCTATTATTATTTATATGCTGTTTATACGATGTATAATGATTTTTCCAAAAGCCTTTACTATGCCAGTAAAGCTGCGGAAGCTGCAGCCGCAGCGGGCGACCTGAACCTGTTGAGTTCTGCCTATTCGGCGCTTGCTGTGGTATATCCTTACCGGTACGACAAGGAAAAAAGGCAGGCCGACCTGGATTCTACGATGTATTATTCCAGGGCTGCCGGTGACCTGTTTTTTAAATATCCCGGGAGAGTGGCCTATCATACTTATGCCCTGGCCCGGATGAACCTGTGCAGTTACTATCTTAAATATTATGCTACCGGCGACCCGCAGATCCGGCAGGCTCTTACAGATACACTCCGGTCTGTGCTTCAGTTTGCCGCAAAAGGCCTGGCTGATAACCAGGATATCATCGCCAGTTGTTATGGTATGCTGGGTACGCTGGCCCGGAGCGCCAATGATTCCCGCCAGGCAGAACGTTATTACCTGCAGGCGAAGCAGACACTGGACACAGCCGCCAAACCCTTTTATCATACCCGCAATACGCTGTTATCGGATATGGCCGCCCTGCATGCTGCGGAGGGCAATTATATAAAAGCCTATGAACTGGAAAAGGAGTTGCTGGACAACAATACAAAATTATTTGATGAAGACCAGGTCTTAATGGTGAATAAGCTGGAGGCACAGTACCAAGCCGAAAAGAAAGAACAGGAAGTGCAGGTGTTAAAGGATAAGGCCCGCAGCCGCCAAAAAGCGCAGAACCTCTATTTGGGCCTGGCCGGCATCGGGTTGCTGGGCGCTTTTTTTATGTTCCGGTCGTATCATTTTAACCTGAAATACTCTGTAGAACGAGAGAGAAAATTAAAAGCAGAGCAACATGATGCGCAAACCCGCATGCGTTTGCAGGAGGAAGAACGGGCACGTTTAAAGGCGGAGCAGGAACTGCTGGAGCTGCAACAGCAAAAACTGAGGAATGAGATCATGATGAGCCAGCTGCAGGTGCAGCATAAAAATGAATTGCTGCTGCACCTGAAAGAAAAGTTAAAAGAGGAACAGCCGGTGAATATCCAGCAGATCATCCGGGAAGAGGATCTGCTGGATGGCGACTTTGAAAAAGCCAAATTTAATATCCAGGAAGTGCATCCCGATTTTTTTAAAAATGTTCATGAGCGGGCTGCTCAAAAGCTCACTTCGCTGGATCTGAAGTATTGTGCCTATTTATACCTGGGAATGAATACCAAGCAGATTGCAGGGTTGCTGCACGTAGAACCCAAAAGCGTACGCATGACGAAATACCGGCTAAAGCAGAAATTTGATCTTGACAAGGAAACGGACCTGGTGGTGTTCCTGAAGGGGATTGCCTGAAAAACAGGGGGCTCAGGCGATCTCCAGTACTGTTTGTTTTAGCTCGTTGAATGTTTCAACGGAGATGGCGATCAGGTAGGCAAAAGATCCATTGGTAAATTTCCGGTTTACCAGCTCGGATAAATAATCATTTGCCGAGGGAGACAGCTCCTTTTCGGATGCGTGCAGAAATATATAAGAAAGATTGTTGTTAACGTGCCGGGGTTGAACTACAAGCTTGTAGTAGTACATAAACAGAAGTTTTCGCAAAGATAATGAAAAGTGAAGTATTGGCCTGGGACGCAGGGTCATTAGCCGCCGGACAAAAGCATCTCCATTGGGAGTATAAAGAGGGATCTGGAAGACTATCAGGCATTGTAAATGTCCCGTGTTGGTAGCCCGGCTTGGGCATTTCCTTTGGCTTGGGGGCTTGTTCGGGGGCTGTCAGCAACAGACCGGAGGCGGATGAATGGGGAAAGACAAAAAAAATGACAATCAATATTATAAATTGTTGATTGTCATTTTTTTTGTAGCCTCGACAGGAATCGAACCTGTATCTGGAGCTTCGGAAACTCTTATACTATCCATTGTACTACGAGGCCATACCGCTTAAGGGTCGGCAAATATAAAGAACTTTATTACAATTACATCAATTTATTGGATATGTTGAAATAAACCCGCTGCATTGGAGGCAAAAATTTTGATAGCAATGGCCAGCAGGATCACACCAAAGAACTTCCGGATCGCAATAAGGCCGCTGGGCCCCAGTAGTTTTGCCAGGCTTGTAAGGGATTTCAATACCATATAAATGATCAGCAGGTTCAGCAGGATAGCGATCAGGATGGTTACTTCTTTATAGTTGGCCTTTAATGACATGATAGTGGTGAGCGTTCCTGATCCGGCAATAAGGGGAAATGCCAGGGGTACCAGGGTAGACGCTTTGACATCGCCATCTGATTTAAAAAATTCCACACCCAGTACCATTTCCATTCCCAGGATGAAAATAACGATGGAGCCGGCTACGGCAAAGGATTTTACATCGAGTCCCAATACATTCAGAATAGGTTCTCCAAGGAAAAGGAATAAGATCATCAGAGATCCGGCAATAACAGTTACTTTAAATTCGCGGATACCGCCGATCTTATTCTTCATAGAAATAAGAATGGGGATTGAGCCAATAATATCAATAATGGCAAAAAGCGTAAAAGTAACGGTAAGTATTGCTTTATAGTTCAGAGAATCCATACCCTGGTTTTCCTGCAAAGGTAATTTGTTAAGGCTACAAAACCGTAACCCCGGGTTGCCCGCTGCCCAATTTAAGATGCCGGCCACAATACCCGGTATCGAGCATCGATCCGTTGACAGAGCAGATGACTGCTTCAAAACCGGATCGGAAGAAGTGCTGCCAGTAGAGGTCGGGGTTGATTTGCCATAAGGGAAACACTGCTTCCATGCCCGCCTGCCGCAGCTGCCGCTCCCGGTAGTGCCGCAGGTCTTCGAGGAACAGATCGCCAAACGCTACGGTACCGATCCCTTCCTTTTTTACGCGCTCTGATACCTGCAGCATTTCAGCCTCATAATTGCCGCCTTCATCACTGGTTAGGTATATTTTTAACAGGGGAATGCCGGTATGAAAGGCCTGTATGTCGATAAGGGATTCTGGGATCTCATGCAGGGGCACCCTCCGGTCCTTATTAAAAACAGTGAGGAGGTAGCTACCTCATACCAACCATCCTTTTGCAGTTTGTGCAATGTATAAGCCGCATCCTTGCCGCCACTCCAGCTGAGGAGGATCGGGGTCTTCTTCATCGCATTTATTGTTATAACCGGAACCGGAGACCTGCATTAAACGCGCGTCCCCAGACAGCGTAGCCGTAGGTTTCATAATAGTCGGCATCCAGGAGGTTGGTGACCTGTGCAAAAACGCGGAGTTTTTGTTTCAGGAAACTGTATTCTGTATATAAGTCCCAAAGAGTGTAAGCCTTTAAGGGTACCGTTAAGGAAGGATAAGTGCTGAAGTCGAGATCCCGGCGGTCCCCGTAATAATTGATGTTGGTACTTATATACAATGCCGGTATTACCTGGTACCCGATATGGGCGCCGAAACTGTTTTTGGGGCGACGGAACAGGTTGTTGTATGTGGTATCGCCGTTGTTACTGCTGTTTGCTGTCGTTACTTTCCCCTCGGTAAAAGTATAGAACAGTTTTATTGTTAACGGATCAACCGGCCGCAATGTGGTCTCCAGCTCAAGACCATGGTCTTTCTGACGGTTATAATTTGTATACCGGTTACTTACGTAGGCAATGATGTTTTTTGTATTCCGGATAAAGCCGGTGATACGGGCATCTGCTTTTTTATCGGTTGTTGTAAACTGGGCTCCGCCTTCAAGGGTTTGCGACTCCTCCGGTTTGAGGTTGGGATTGGCACCATACAGACCGAACAGCTCCGACAGCGCCGGCGCGCGGAAAGCGGTTCCGAAATTGACAAATAGTTTTACCCGGTCGTTTATGAGGTAGGAGGGATTCAGGGTGTATGTAAAATTGTTGCCGTATTTCGAATGATTGGTCAATCTTCCCCCTGCTTCAAAATTAAAGCCTCCCAGGTTCCGCAGGAATAACGAAAGGTAAGGGCTGATGATCTTACTGGAGGTGTCTGGTGTGGTTGCATTGGGCTGTTTCATGGACACCTCATCGTAGCGCAATCCCAGCAGGGTCTGGAAATACGGGTGAAGGTCATACCGGGTAAATACTTCAGCCGTTTTTTTGCTGCCGTTGAATTCTTTTATAAATCCATCGGGGTAGCTCCGGCTCACTTCATCATAGGAGAACAATCCTGTGAGGCTTCCTTTGCTGAAGTTGTAGCTGGCCTGGCTTCCTGCCGTCATCAGGCTGGCGCGGAACCGGTCCCCGCCGGGTTTAAAAGCTTCGGGAGAATAGCTGCCGGTAAAATAGGCGTACCGGACGAACGGCTTTATATGAAGTGAATGGGTGAGGGCTCCGTCGAGGTCGGCGCTGATGGCGTTCTGAAGCATCCCGTTACTAGGAAAATGCTGTGTACCCAGGGTGTCTTTTGCTTCAGAAATACCACGGGTTTCATTGTGTACGAAAGAAATATTATAAGAGGAAGCCCCGAAGCTCCCGTTCAGTCCCGTATGGGCTCTCAGGGTGTGCCGTGTTCCATATGAAAAACCTCCGTATAAACGGGCAGGGGTGTCGCCGCCTTTCCGGGTAATGATATTGATAACCCCCGCAACGGCATCTGATCCGTAAAGGGCGCTCTGGGCGCCTTTCAGGATCTCGATGCGCTCGATCTGATCAACCGGCAACATTCTCAGGTCAAATGCGCCTCCTACTCCTGTAGGATCTACCACCGGAACGCCATTGATGAGGATAACCGTATAATTGTAATTAGCCCCGCGGATATACACACTTTTATCCTTGCCCGGGTTGCTGCCGGCTCCGTTGATGATGATGCCGGCCTGTTCGTTCAGTAATTGAGGGAGATCCTTGCCGCCGGCTTTTTCAAGGTCTTCTTTCGTAATGATGGTAACTACTTTCCCTGTTTCACTGAGTTTTTTAGGAAACCGGGTTGCCGTAACGGTTACATTGTCCAGGGAGGTAGTGTCTTCCTGTGCCATCAGCACGTGACTGCAAAGCACAGCAGTCATCATTAAAATCGTTTGCTTCATTTTTAATGGATCTTCAATGACTGCTCCCGGTGGAAATAAAAAATAGCAGGAAATTGTTTAGGCAGGGGCCTGGAATGTTGCCTGCAAAACGCCGCTAATATTATACTTTTCTCCCGAAAGCTGAATATTGTTATTCTCCGCTCTGTGGCGGAACACGGTCCTGGCAGGTCTTCTGGCTCGGGGTCACTTTAAAACCTTCCCGCAGCGCAAAGCACTGCAGTGGCAATAATTAAAGTGTTCTTTATTTTCTTTTGAAAATTAAAGAGACCCTTACAGCTACGGGGATAGCGCCGGACTTGCACCGGACTTCCCTTTTCATTCCCGCATGCGGGAAACCAGATCCGGTGCAAATGTAAGGCACCCGAACTGATGTACATTATTTTTTTTAGTAAATTGCCTTATCGGCCGGGAGCTCGTTACGGTTTGAACCGGCCGGTGCGGATGGCAGTATCTTATAAAAAGCACAGATATGGAGGATGATCTTTTTGAAGAGGGTGAGCAGTGGAAGCCCTTTTTCCGTTTGCAGAAGCAACTATCAGCAAAAGCCAGGAAACTGTTGCAGCTGGTCCTGAGCCTTGAGGCCAGCTTTGAGATTGATGAACAGGAGCAGACCCATCCGGTACACCTGATGATGCAGCATATTTCCGTTGCCAGTGCCAAGCTCAGTGGCGCCAAAATGTTGTACGATGTGTATCACGCACTGATGGAAAACGCCGTACTGGTAAAGGTGAACCTGACCGAGCTAAAAGTGCAGCTGTTTGCAGCAAAGGAATTTTACAAAGGCAACAGGGAATACCTGGAGGTGATCAAAGAGGAGGTAGAAGCCTTCCGGTTGCTGTTTATCCAATGGGTGAAGACCTTTGATAAAACAAAGGATTACCCGGATGAGTGGCATCTGTTTAATGACCCGGCGGATTTTCCCCCGGATGATTCGGAGGAGGATTTTGATCCCCGCGATTTTTTGCCGGGCCCGGATGAGGTCCGGTGATCCGTTTTCTGCGTTTTCAGGTCCGGCAATTCAAGAGTCCTCCCGGTGAATGAAACGGCTTTATACTTGATGAACATTTTCACATTTTCAACCGGAACTTTAGCGCAGCCGGTGGCCCGTGAGCAGGGAAATGCACCGTAGCCCGGCCTGAAACAGGTATGGAGGCGCTCAGCGTTCTGCCTTCAATATCGGATGTCCTGCATTCAGCCTTTTTCGTCTATTTTTGTCAAATGAAGCATACATTACTGGTATTAACCGCATTGGGAGCCGCCCTTGCTGTCCATAGCCAGGTAAAATGGAGCCTGGAGCAGTGCGTGGAATATGCCGTGGAGCATAATATCTCGGTAAAGCAGGCCGATGTACAGGCACGTATGGACCGTCTTACGTTGGATCAAAGCAAGGCGGCATTATATCCTACGGCCAACTCGCAGCATAGTGCAGGGTACCAGTTCGGGCGTTCCATTGATCCGACGTCGAATCAGTTCACCACGAATGAAATTCTGTTCGCCAATCATTCGCTGAATGTAAATGCCGATCTGTTCAACTGGTTCCGCAAGCGGAATACGGTGGCCGCAAACGGGTTTTCTTACGAGGCCAGTGTGGCAAAATTTGATAAGGCGCGGAATGATGTGGCTTTGAATGTGGCCAATGCATACCTGGCCGCTTTGTTGTCGAATGAACAGATCAACGCGGCTGTGGTACAGCTGCAGCAAAGCCGGGAGCAAAGGGATAATGTAAAGAAACAGGTACTGGCCGGGGCGCTTCCCGAGCTGAATCTTGCTGAAATGGAAACGCAACTGGCCAACGACAGCGCCACTCTGATCGGAACGCGGGCCGATTACCGGCTGCGGTTGCTGCAGCTGCAGGCGCTGCTGAACCTGGATGCGGCCACGGTTTTTGATGTTCAGGCGCCCCCTGTGGATAGTATACCGGTAGAGCCCCTTTCGGAGCTGGAGCCGGCCGTCGTTTTTAACTCCGCGCTGGTGAACCTGCCGCAGCAGAAGATCAATGAACTGAACGTAAAAGCCGCGGCTAAAAATGTATTGGTGGCCAGGGCTGCGATGTATCCTTCGATCGGACTCTTTGGAGGGCTGGATACCCGGTACTCTAATACGCAGAAACTTTTACCGGCCAATTTTCAGAGTGGTGTGGTACCCATCGGGTTTGTGGATATTAACGGAACAAACTATGTGGTGAACAGCCTGCAGAATATACCTGCCGGCTTTAATAAGAATACCTATTTCCGGCAGCTGAGCAATAATTTCAGCCAAAACCTGGGCATTGGGCTAAACATCCCGATCTTTAACGGTAACCAGGCCCGTACCAACTGGAAAAAAGCAAAGCTGAATGTAGCATCACAGGAATTATTACAGGAGCAGGATGCCCAAACGCTGAAGCAGGATATTTACCAGGCACATACCAATGCGGTGGCCGCTATTGAAAAATTCCATGCGTCGGAGATCGCCGCAGCCTCCGCGCAGAAGGCCTATGATTTTGCGCGGAAACGGTTTGAGGTGGGCTTGTTAAAACCAATAGACCTGATCACCAACCAGAACAACCTGTTCAAGGCAAAGATCAATATGCTCTCAGCCCAGTATGATTACGTGTTTAAGCTGAAGCTGCTGGAATTTTATAAAGGAAGCGGTATCAAATTGCATCATTAACAGGCATCCTGTTTAAATTTTGATCATGAAAAAGAAATGGAAGCGGATTTTGCTGATTATAGCCGGTGTGATCGTACTACTGGTTTTGTATGCAGTGTTTTCCAATAAAGATAAGAACCTGGTAAAAGTTGCTGCGGAGAAAGCAGCCATCCGCTCGATCACCGAAACGGTTACTGCCAGCGGGCAGATCTACCCGGAGTATGAAGTGAAGATCAGCCCGGATGTAAGCGGGGAGATCACGGAATTAAATGTTGAGGAGGGCGACAGCGTAAAAAGAGGGCAGGTGCTGGCGCGGGTTTACGCGGATAACTATGCGCTGGACCGCGATGAAGCTTCGGCCCGCCTTGGACAATCGCAGGCAAATGTAGCGAACAGCCAGGAGGCCCTGGGTGTTCAGAAAGCTACAATGGTGCGGGCCCAGCAGGCCTATGACCGGAACAAACGGCTTTATGACGACCGGGTTATTTCAAAGGCAGAGTTTGAACAGTACGAAACGGACCTGGCATCTGCAAAGGCCAGTTATAATGCAAGCCTGCAGAATATACGCAGCCTGCAGGCCGGTGTGCGTTCTTCTCAAACAGGGTTGGTAGCAGCCAATAAAGTGCTGGGCCGGGCTACGATCTTTTCGCCGATAAACGGGATCATTTCTTCATTAAAGGTTGAAAAAGGGGAGCGCGTGGTAGGTACTGCACAGATGGCCGGTACAGAAATGATGACGGTTGCCGATATGAATACCATGGAAGTGCGGGTGAATGTAGGAGAAAATGATATTGTAAAAGTCAGCATCGGTGATAATGCCGATATTGAAGTGGATGCGTATAGCGGGCGCAAGTTTGCAGGTATCGTCACAAAGATCGCGAGCAGTGTGAAAAGTGCTTTAACCACAGGTACCGCAACCAGCAATGATGTTACCAATTATGAAGTCCGTATCCGGATCGATAAGAACTCCTACCAGGATCTGGTCGATCCACAGCACCCGCGGAAGTTCCCTTTCCGGCCGGGTATGAACGCCAGTGCGGAGATCAAAACCAAGCGGAAGGAGAATATCATAACCGTGCCGATTGCATCTGTAAATGCAAGGGTAAAAGGAAGTGATAAGAGCCTCAATGATACCCGCAAGGAACAGCAGGAGCAAAAGGACAACGGGGCCGGCAATGCTGATGACAACAGCAACGCCGGGGATATGGAAGAGGTCGTTTACCTGGTTATGAAAGACGGGATTGTCAAAAAGCGGATTGTAAAAACCGGTATACAGGACATTAATTATATTGAGATCACCAGCGGGCTTAAGGCCGGGGATGAAGTGGTGACGGGACCCTATAGCGCCGTTAGTCAAACGCTGAAAGACGATACAAAAGTAAAAGTGGTATCAAAGGAGGAATTGTTTAAGGCGAAATAAGCAGCCGGCGATCAGCTTCTTTCAGAACTGAGCGCTGAGAACGGAGACCCGGTTGGTAAGCCATCGGTGCCAGGTCTCCATTCTCTCCTCTCAGCGCTAAAATCCGAAGCTCAGGCCTATATTCCAGTTGATCCCGGCCTGGGGGAAATAATAGTTTTCTGTGGTGACGGTCCCCCCGGAACGGTAGCTGAAGGTATAACCATTATTCTCATATTTCTTATCAAAAACATTATTGATCATCAACAGGATTCCGATGCTTTTAAATATTTTGGAGCTGGCCTGGTAGCGCAGCCGCAGATCGGTCAGGGCATAAGGATGGATGCTTTTTCTTTTGTCGGATGCATTATCCAGGTATTGCCGGCTTACATATTTTTCCAGGAAGTCGATAAAAAAATGATGGTCGCCCGTAATGCGGTATAATGGCTCCAGGGTGAGGCCTGCTCCGGCAATGGTGTTGGGCGAAAAAGAAATATCCGTATTCCGGTATGCTGTGGCCAGCTGTCCGCCGTTATCATAATCATCGGCGTATTGTGTAAGGGATCGGATCTTATTTTTGCTGAAGGTTGCATTGGCATTCAGCTGCAGCCAGTGCAGCGGCTGCAGTCCGGCAGAAAATTCCAGTCCTGCGCGGTAGCTGTCCGGAACGTTGGTGCGGGCATAAGCGCCTACATCATTAATCTTCCCGGTCAGGATCAGCTGATCTTTATAATCCATGTAATACCCGTTTATCCCTGCCTGGAATGTTGGGGTATGGTATTGATAACCGGCTTCTATATCCTGTAATTGTTCGGTGCGGGGTTTTTCGTTTTCGGAGGCTTCAAAGTCGTCGCGGTTAGGCTCTTTATGGGCAATGGCGTAGGAGGCATATATTTTACTGGATACGTTGTTGCCATGATAAATAAAATAGCTTAACCCTGCTTTGGGGTTAAAGAACCGGTAGGTATTCTCCATAGAAGGAAGGGCGGGAGATTTCCGGAATCCATTGATCGTGTAGACAACGTTCCGGTACTGCAGGTCTGCAAAACCGTAAAAGTTGGTAAAAAGCTGCTGCTGCAGTTTTGTATAGAGATTGAAATCCGTTTTGAAAGCGGTAAGGTTGTACCACCGGTAGTCCAGCGGAACGCCGTACGCAGCCCATTTTACAAAACCATAGTGCCGGGCATCGTACTGTGTATAAGCGCCGCCAAAAACAAAGTTAGTGGCAGCCGTATTATAGGTCGTTGAAAAGACGGATCCATAGTAGTAGTTGTCCAGCCATAACTGCCGGGTAAGGTTTATCTTACGCAGGGTATCCCCGGGGGCTTTTACATAATCGGGCAAACCATAGTCTGCAAATTTTTCCTCTTTCTTATATTCATTGTAGTATCCTTTACCCCTCGTTAAAAATGTTCCGATATTCAGGTCCCAGTGGTTGCTGATCTTTTGATTGAGGAATAGCTGATAGTAGTCCTGCCAGTAGTTATCTGTTTGGTCTTTGTAATAAACGCCTTCGCTGATCTCCCCAAGGGTATTGGTATTCCTTCCCTGTTGCTCCAGCTCTTTCTGGTAATCTGCCGGTTGGCCCTGGTCGGTAAAAGCAATACCCAGGCCGTTCCATGCCTGGCCGGTCCGTTCTTTACCCGTAAGGTAGTTGAACCTGATATTGGTGGCTTCGTTCTTTGAGGTCCAGGAGCCGATCACGTGGGCGGCGAGCAGGTCAGAGGAGGCACGGTCAACAAAACCGCTGGAGCTGAGCCTGGACAGGCGTGCGTCAAACTGGAATCCTCCTTTTAGCAGTCCGGTACCGGCTTGCAGGGTGTGTTTCCAGGTATTGAATGAGCCATAAGAATTATTCAGGGAAACACCCGCTGTTTTGCTTTGTTCGAGGTTGGAAATATTAATGGAGCCGCCAAATGCCCCGGAACCATTGGTAGATGAACCCACGCCGCGTTGTATCTGCACCGTTGTGGTGGATGAAGCCAGGTCTGGCAGGTCTACAAAAATAGCTGCCTGCGATTCAGCATCATTGATGGGGATGCCGTTCATGGTTACATTTATGCGCGTCATGTCGGTACCCCTGATTCTTAGGGAGGAGTAGCCTACGCCTACGCCATCGTCCGAGTTTACCACCAGCGAGGGCGTTTGGTTCAGCAGGTAAGGCATGTTTTGCCCCAGGTTCTGTTTCTGCAGGTCTGCAGAATGGATGTTAGTGGTGGTGAACGGCGCCTTGCTGCTTAACCGCAGGGAGCGTACTTCCACGGGCGACAGCAGATAAAAGCTGTCTGTTTTCGCTGTTACGGAATCTTTTTGTGCAAAAGAGAGTTGCGCTGCCAATACCAGGCAGCCGGAAAAGAAGATCCTCTTCATTTGTTTTTTTCAGTTTTTAGACCCTTGTAATCATTACAGGGCCGGGTTAAAAAAAATAATGAGAGGGAAATGCTGAAAAGAAAGGAGCGATCCTTCCCTGCGCAGGCATTACCCTGATCAGGTTTACGGGTATTATCTCAGCCTTTTCTTCCGCTGTTGGCGAAAGTTGAAGCACCCCGGGAACCTGCCCCGCCGGTGGCGGGGCACTAAAAATCTCATTGCGTTTGACAATCAGCGTCAAACATTGTGGTCTTTTTGAAAGAACGCCGCAAAATTATTGAAATTTTATTATAAAACAAATGTGTGATGAAAAGAGCATTCCTCCGCTAATCGGGGTACTGCGTTGGGGGTGCTGCCCGGGAGGCGGTACACCTGTATACAAAAATGTGGTGCCTGGTGCTGTTTTATAGCGCTAACCAGCTAACTTTGCGCGGTTAGTTTGAATTGAATACATTTTGTAATGTTTTGCTCCTTGATCTGTTAAGCAAGTACTGCATCTGATTTTTTAGGCCGTTCCTTACACTGTTTTTTTTTCAAAGATTTTTTATTTTAAATTTTTTCATTTTCATGAACATTTATGTTTCAAACTTAAGCTTTATCGTTCGCGATGAAGATCTTCGGGAATTTTTTGTTGAGTATGGCGAGGTAAGTTCCGCAAGGGTTATTACTGACAAAGCTACAGGGCGCAGCCGTGGTTTTGGCTTTGTTGAAATGCCAGACGATGAAGCTGCCCGTAAGGCGATTAAAGAACTGGATGGCGGCACCGTAGACGGACGTGCAATTAAAGTAACAGAAGCCCGGCCGAGAGAAGAAAAGAGCAATAACCGCTCTTATGCCAGCAAATGGTAAGCACGCTTTTTTGATAAAGCATTGATAACTGTAGTTGCGATCCGTTTGGACGTGGTTGCAGACAAATAGGGAAGAATGTCAGAGCCGTTAGTACGCGGATATGACATTCTTTTTTTATGGATACTAGGTAAGCCGCATTGCAAAATGAAAAAAAATCAACTATTCTTTGGTAATAGTTTTGTGTATTCATATTTTTCTCCTATCTTTGCACCGCGAGGTAGAGCAGCGGTAGCTCGTCGGGCTCATAACCCGAAGGTCCCAGGTTCGATCCCTGGCTTCGCAACTAAATAAAACCCCACTTTTGGTGGGGTTTTTTGTTTGAACCTATGTGTATTATTTGATGTGCGGTGTTTAATAAATAATACATTTAAAAGATCGATAATCGAAAACGAACTATTATGAAAGAAGCGGGTGTAATGCTTGTTAAAGCGCGGTGCATGCAGCACATATACAGTGTAGCTCATAAGCATAAAAAAAGCTCCATAAAGGAGCTTTTGTAGCGGGATCGGGAGTTGAACCCGAGACCTTTGGGTTATGAATCCAACGCTCTAACCACCTGAGCTACCCCGCCGTTCTGTAAACAAAGCGATTCGTATTGGATCACAAATTTATTTACCGGGCCGCAAAAATAGTTATTCTTACTGTAATTCGGAAAACAATTTCAGGATTTTATGAAAAATGTTTTAACCAGCTGCATCCAGGATATCTTCCATGTAAACGGAGCTGTGACTTTCATGATAAACGCATTTCCGGTCTTTGATCAGCAATACCTGCGGCGATTCGTGCCGTATGCCATAACGTTCTGCGATCGCATTGGACAGATCGCGGTAGGCGATCAGGTCCAGGTAATAAAAGTCAACCATATCCGGCAACCTGCCTTTGTTCAGCCTGCTTTTTACAACGCTGCTGATGGAGCAACGGGTGCTGTGTTTAAAAATCAATTGCGGCCGGCTTCCGGATGACAGGTCAATAGCGTCCAGCTGCGTTTCTTGTTCCAGGGGGATCCAGTTCATTTTGAATACTCCTTCTGACTATTGCATGTTATGAAAAACCTTCTGTACGTCTTCGTCCTGCTCGAGGCGCTCGATCAGCTTGCTCACTTCTTCTGCCTGTTCATCCGTTACCGGAACGGTGGTGCCGGGGATCCATTCTACTTCCGCGCTGATCGGAGTAATATTTCTTTCTTCCAGGGCTTTTTGCATATTGCCAAAATCGGTAAAGCCCACACGTACCACCAGGATTTCTTTCTCGTTGTCGTCCGTACTTTCTCCCAGTTCTTCAAGACCGGCATCGATCAGCTCCAGTTCGAGATCTTCTGCGTTCAATCCGTCGGGGTTTAATTTAAAAACGCCCATTTTATTAAACTGGAAAGCCACGCTGCCACTGTTTCCCAGGGTGCCTCCACCTTTATTAAAGTGGGATTTTACATTGGCCACTGTACGTACATGATTATCGGTTGCCGTTTCTACCAGGATGGCTACTCCATGAGGCCCGTATCCTTCGTAAAGAATTTCATCGTAATTCTCCATCTCTTTGCCCTGTGCTCTTTTGATGGCTGCTTCTACGCGGTCTTTGGGCATGTTTACACTCTTGGCGTTTTGCATACAACGGCGCAATGCAGCGTTGGTAGCAGGATCCGGCCCCCCGGCTTTAACGGCAATGGCAATTTCCTTACCAATACGTGTAAATTGTTTTGCCATACGGTCGTAGCGGGCAAACATGCTGGCTTTACGAACTTCAAATATCCTTCCCATATAAAATACTTGGTCTAAAAAAGTTAATTGAGGTGCAAACGTACATTAAATTTTTGATCCATAGAACTGCGGGTAGTGATGTATTTGGTGCCCAGAGATTTACATGTTGTATTACCGTTTGCTGTAACTTAGCAATCAACGATTTCGATCCCATTTAGTTCAAAATAAGCAAGAGTAAAACATGAATCAAAGCTCAAAAATGAAATGTTGCCACCTCCTGATACTTCTTTTTCTGGCGGGTGCACTTACTGCTCAGGCACAAACCGGCATTCGTTCGGGAGGCACAATTATTACCTATAAGCCAGGGAAAACCAGGATAGGGGAGAACGAAAAGGGCGGTCTGCTCATTAATGTATCGCCCCGTGATCTACAAAAATTTAAAGCTTCCGGTTTCGTGCAATACAGCGATTTGGGCGCAGCGGGGGACGGGAAATCGGATGATATTGACCCGATCGTTGCAACCCACGCAGTGGCCAATGAACAAGGCCTCGCCGTTAAGGCAAACGAAGGCGCCACCTACTATATTGGCGGAAAGGCGCATACCGCTATCATTAAAACAACAACTGATTTTGGAACTGCCCGTTTCATAATCGATGACACCGAAGTGCAGAACCGGAATGCAGCAATTTTTGAAGTGGCCTCAGGCCTGGCAGCCTCCCCGCTCAAAGGAATTACCTCTTTGAAGAAAAATCAAAAAAAAATCAACGCCTCCTTTCCTGCAACCAGTCTTATTACGGTAACTGATACCCAGATCAAACAGTATATTCGTATGGGATTAAACCAGGATAAAGGAGCTGCGCAAACGGACATTTTCATCGTTGATAAAAACGGGAATATAGATATGAATGCGCCCATTATCTGGGACTTCAATACAATTACTGCAATTACCGCATTGCCCATAGACGAAGAGCCGCTCAGGATTTCAGGCGGCGATTTCACTACGATCGCCAATGCCGCTGAATCGAAATATACCTATTACGATCGAAATATTGCGATAAAACGTTCAAATGTTGTGGTAGATGGGATCGTACATCGTATTACCGGTGAAGGAGATCATGGGGCACCTTATGGAGGTTTTTTAAATATCAGCAACTGCGCCTTTGTGACTATTAAAAATTGTGTTCTTACGGGGCACAAAACATACCGGACCATTGGCTCGGCAGGAGCCCCGGTATCGATGGGCACTTATGATATTTCTGCGAACCGGGCGCTAAATATTTCCTTTATTAATTGCAGACAGACCAATGATATTAATGACAACAGGTATTGGGGAATCATGGGATCCAATTATTGTAAAAATATTTTGTATGACGGTTGTGTATTCTCCCGTTTTGACGCCCATAAAGGAGTGGCTAATGCTACCATACGTAACTCTACGCTGGGGTACATGGGTATTAATGCCATTGGCAGTGGAACATTTCTTGTTGAAAACAGTACGATTAATGGCGGCAGCCTGATCAACCTGCGAAGTGATTATGGCAGTACCTGGCAGGGCCGTTTCATTATCCGCAATTGTATATTCAGACCTCAGGCCGGAAAACCCGTTCATAGCGTGTTGATTAATGGCTCCAATTCGGGTCAGCATGATTTTGGCTATACCTGTTATATGCCTGAACAAATCATTATCGAAAACCTGAAAATTGAAGACAAAAATCACCCCGCAGACTATAACGGCGTGGCTGTTTTTGCCGATTTCAACCCAAAAATGAAAGATGACACGTACAAGGAACAATTCCCGTATGTAGTCACTAAAGAAGTTGTTCTGCAAAATGTAACTACCACCAGCGGTCATGCCTTACGTGTCAGCAATAACCCGTTTGAATTCCGGAATGTGAAAATAAGCAACAGATGAATGATCTGTTTTGCCTAAAACGTCGCTATCCCTCCGATTTCTTTAATTGTTTTAGATGCCAAAACGGGGGTTCACAATAAGTGCCTTTGTCAGGCCCGGATCAAACTGTTTGGGCCTTCTTCGAACGATTCGTTAAGAATAGCACCAAATGAAGCAGGCCAAAGCCCAGTGAGAAGTAGAACAGACCTGTATCCGGAACATTGGAGGTGAAATGATGAGCACATGCAACGATTGCCAGAATCACAGCCATCACGATCCCGGTATTGGAAACGGTCCGGTAGCTCCGGCTGTCGTGTTTGCCCTTATTCAGGATACTGTGTTTAAGGCCAAAGAACAGGTATACATCCATACCGATGAGCATCCATACGATCAGGCGGATCCAGGTATCGAACGGAAGAAAGGCCATCATCCCGAAACAAACGATCACTCCCAGGACAGGAACGAGGGGAACCAGGGGCGTTTTAAATGCTCTTGGAGCATCCGGGTTCGATTTTCTGAGGATGATCACCCCAATGCAAACAAGAATAAACGCAAAAAGGGTGCCGATACTGGTCATTTCACCAACAACCCGCCCCGGAACAAAAGCGGCAAAAAGGCTCACAAAAACCATGAAAAACAGGTTGGAGCGGGCGGGAGTGCGGTATTTGGAGTGAACGACTGAAAAGAATTTTGGGAGTAACCCATCGCTGCTCATGGAATAGAACACACGGCTCTGGCCCAGGAGCATCACCAGTATCACTGATGCGTAGCCCAGCAGGATGGCAATAATAATGGTATTGTTGAGCCAGGGATAGGCCGGCTGAATTTTACCGCTTGCATCGGCAATACCCATATGATCAATGGCGGTGGCTACGGGAGCAAGATGGTCGCTGGAGGACCCCTGTCCGAATTCGGTATAATGGGCCACCCCAACCATTACGTAGGCAAATACAATATACAATGCCGTACAGATCAGCAATGATCCCATAATACCGATAGGCATGGCCTTTTTGGGATTTTTTGTTTCCTGGGCAGCCGTGGATACCGCATCAAACCCGATATAGGCAAAAAAGACCACGGCGGCTGCCCGGATGATGCCAGACCAGCCGAATTTGCCAAACTCACCCTGGTTTTCGGGGATCAGGGGTTGCAGGTTCTCCGGCCGCACATATTTAAAGCCCACAAAAATAAAAGTGAGCACAATACCCACCTTTAATACTACAATAATCGTATTTACCAGCGCAGACTCGCTGGTCCCCTTAATCAGCACTAGCGACATCAGCACCACGATAAACACAGCCGGGAGGTTCAGCAAGCCATGTGTGCCATCAGCAGCAGTGTCAAAAGGGGTCATCATCAGGTATTGCGGAAGCGAAACGCCAAACGTTGCAAATAATTTTGACAGGTAGCCGGACCAGCTTGAGGCCACAGTGGCCGCGCCAACGGCATATTCCAGCACCAGGTCCCAGCCAATGATCCAGGCAATAAATTCGCCCATTGTTGCATAACTATATGTATAAGCACTGCCGGCAACAGGGATCATTGATGCAAATTCCGCATAGCATAACCCCGCAAAGGCGCAACCCAGTGCGGCTACCACAAAGGAGATCATAATGGCCGGACCTGCATAATTGGCAGCAGCCATACCGGTAATGGAAAATAACCCGGCCCCGATAATAGCACCGATCCCCAAAGCCACAAGCGACCATGAGGTAAGTGTTTTTTTCAGCCCTTTTTCCGACTCCTCTGCTTCGGCTAATAAGGAATGCAATGGTTTTTTAACAAATAATCCCATAAGATTGATTCTTTAATGAGTAGTTGATTTTTTAAATAAAAATTATATGGCAGTGAAAAGTAAGCAATAATACGCTTCCCGGATAAAACTTATTCCATTTTTTTGAAAAATTATTAAAAGGGGAATCGCCTTTTTCAGGCTAAACCTTTAGTTTTGGCAAATAACCACTCGACTATGAATAAAAGAAAAGCCGGGTTTCTTTCCATTATACTTTTTACGATTGCTGCTGCTTTTCACCTCATACATGAAGAATGGGCCCCAATGCCGGAGGCTTTGCTTTTTGGCCTGAGATGGGTGGTGATCGCCAGCCTGGTCCTTTTTGCGGGGTATAAAAGATCACTGACCACCTGGATCTTTGTGGCCATGGCGATCGGGGTTGAGATCGGCGTGGATTTCCCCGCTTTTTCCCAAAACCTGAAATTTCTGAGTACGATCTTCCTGCGGCTGATCAAGACCATTGTGGCCCCGCTGCTGTTTTCGACCCTGGTAGTGGGCATCGCCAGCCATAGCAACCTGAAACAGGTAGGCAGGATGGGATGGAAATCTATACTTTATTTTGAGATAGTAACCACTTTTGCACTGATAATAGGGTTGGTATTTATAAATATTACCAAGGCCGGAACAGGTATTGAAGTGCCTGAGGCATTGCTGAAAGACCTGCCGCGTTCCCAGGAAAAACTGCTGCAGCAAAAGGTGATCACTATTATGGACAGCGCCGGGGTTTCGGTGCCGCCGCACCTGATCGACAAACTGCCGGATCCTTCCGAAAAAGGCTGGCAGGACCATATCGTGGATATTTTCCCGGAAAACATCATTAAATCGGTTTATGAAGGCAATGTGTTGCCCATTGTGGTATTTAGCCTGATCTTTGGGATCTCGCTGGCCATGCTTTCTGAAAAGCGGAAAAAGCCGCTCATCGATTTTACGGAAAGTTTATCCGAAACCATGTTCAAGTTCACCAACCTGATCATGCATTTTGCACCCTTTGGGGTGGGGGCTGCCATATCGGTTACGGTCGGGCACCTGGGAATTGATATTTTAAAGAACCTGGGATTGCTCCTCGTTACGCTTTACCTGGCATTGATCGCATTTATCCTGGTGGTACTGGTGCCCATTGCCCTGTTTGTGGCAAGGATCCCGTTACGGCGGTTCATACAGGCCATCAAAGAACCGGTATCCATTGCATTTGCAACAACCAGCTCCGATTCTGCATTGCCTAAAGCGCTGGAAAACATGGAAAAATTCGGAGTACCTCGAAAAATAGTTTCGTTCGTTATCCCAACGGGTTATACCTTTAACCTAGATGGAACGACACTGTACCTGTCGCTGGCCTCGGTTTTTGTGGCCCAGGCCGCGGGTATTCATCTGTCGTTTGGAGCACAGCTGATGATCGGTTTATCGCTGATGCTGAGCAGTAAAGGAGTAGCTGCCGTACCCCGGGCATCTTTGGTGATCCTGATTGCCACGGCACACACTTTTAATTTGCCATTGTGGCCGATCATGGCCATTTATGGGATCGATGAGCTGATGGATATGGCCCGTACTTCTGTTAATGTAATTGGAAATACCCTGGCAAGTTGTGTAATTGCCCGATGGGAAGGTGAATTTGATGAACAAAAAGCCCTGAATTTTGTAGAGGATAATTAAAACCAAATAATGATCGAACTTTTAAGCAGCTTTAGCTGGACAGATTTGTTGCAACCGCAGTGGTATATTGAGAATGGTGGCCTGTGGCTTTTACTTTTTGTTGTGTTTGCTGAAACCGGTCTGTTTGCCGGGTTCTTTCTCCCGGGTGATACGCTTTTATTTATAGCAGGGATCTATGCCCATAAGATCGGGGAGGGCGTAACCGCCGAACCGGGGCTGACCTACCAGTTTTTAAAATTGTTCAATTTAGGGCATATCCAGAATGAATGGGTAGACCTGATCGTGCTGTGGGCGTTGATCTCCTTTTGCGGGATCCTGGGTAATATGGTGGGCTACTGGACGGGCCGTAAAGTAGGGCCGGCAATGTATCATTGGAAAGAGAATTTCTTTTTTAAACGTCGCTACCTGGAGCAGGCGCACGATTTTTATGAAAAACATGGCGGCGGGGCGATCATTGTTGCGCGCTTCCTGCCTTTTATCCGGACCTTTGCGCCGATCATTGCTGGTATTGTGGGTATGAACAGGGCCAAATTTACCTTTTATAATATCGTAGGTTGTATCTCCTGGGTGTTTTCCATGTTATTTGCAGGACATTTTCTGCAGAAATGGCTGATGAGCGCCTTCCAGTTCGACCTGAAGCAGCATCTGGAATACATTGTATTGGGAATTGTAGTGGTAACCACTGCGCCGGTGATCCTTAAACTGATGAGCGGAAAGAAAAAAGCAAAGGAGAAGGAAGCTGCAGCCGCCGCAAAAAAAGCACTGGATGCAACGCCCGAAAGCGCCGAATAACTTCATTTTACAACATATCAGATAAAAGAACAGTCCGTACAAACGGGCTGTTCTTTTTGAGGGCAGTTGTTTGTATCACCGGGATTTTATGAGATCTCTCCAAGTATCTCAGTCCTCTTGCCCTCATAATGATGAGCGGTTTTGCTTCTTCCCCGGATTATTTATCTTGCAGCACTGCAAATATGAATGAATGAAATATATTGTTACTGCCTTGGCGATGCTGGTAGCATCCGCCACGCTGTTTGCGCAAAAAAGCATTTACCATAAAGACTGGATCGATTTTAATAAAAACGGGAAGAAGGATATTTATGAAGATCCTGCTGCTTCGCCTGAGGAAAGGGTAAAAGACCTGCTGGGGCAGATGACCATCGACGAAAAGACCTGTCAGACAGCAACGTTATATGGTTTTGGCCGGGTCTTAAAAGATGAACAGCCCACCCCCGGCTGGAAGAACGAGATCTGGAAAGATGGAATTGCCAATATTGATGAAATGCTGAACGGGCTGGCCCGTAACAAAAAGGCGCAGACAAAATATTCTTATCCCTTTAGCCGGCACGCAGAAGCCATCAATAAAGTGCAGCGCTGGTTTGTAGAAGAGACCCGTCTGGGGATACCGGTAGATTTTACCAACGAGGGCATCCATGGTTTGAACCACGACCATGCTACTGCCTTTCCGGCGCCCATCGGGATCGGGTCTTCCTGGAATAGGACCCTGGTACGGCAAATGGGACAGATCGTGGGCAAAGAAGCAAAGGCGCTGGGTTATACCAACGTATATGCACCCATCCTGGATGTGGCCCGCGATCAGCGCTGGGGAAGGGTGGTGGAAACCTATGGTGAGGAGCCCTTTTTAATTGCACAACTGGGCACCGAAATGGCTGCAGGTATACAGGAGAACGGCGTTGCGGCTACCTTAAAACATTTTGCCGTTTACAGCATCCCGAAGGGGGGACGCGATGGCAATGCCCGTACGGATCCACATGTGGCACCCAGGGAAATGCACCAGTTGTTCCTGTATCCCTTTAAAAAAGTGATCGCTAATGCGCACCCGATGGGTATTATGAGCAGTTACAACGATTGGGACGGCGTGCCGGTAACGGCCAGCCACTATTTTTTAACGGAATTGCTGCGTCAGCAATTTGGATTTAACGGCTATGTGGTGTCCGACAGCAGGGCAGTGGAATTTGTATCGGAAAAACATCATGTGGCCAGGGATTATAAAGGTGCCGTAAAGATGGTGATGGAAGCCGGGCTGAATGTACGCACCGAATTTGATCCGCCAGAAACTTTTATACGGCCATTGCGGGAACTGGTAAAAGAAGGAGCGCTGTCTGTAGAAACCCTGGACCAGCGGGTAGCCGAAGTGTTGAAGGTGAAATTCAGACTGGGATTGTTTGATCACCCGTATGTGAATGATCCAAAGCAGGCAGACCGGACCGTTGCTACAAAGGAATCGGAAGCAGTGGCATTACAGCTAAACCGGGAATCGCTGGTATTGCTCAAGAACAGCCCTCCCCGGGGACAAACACAACCATTGCTGCCGCTCTCCATCAACCAGTATAAAAAGATCCTGGTGACCGGACCACTGGCCGGTGAAAAAAGTCATGCCATCAGCCGCTATGGGCCTTCTAATAAAGAAGTGATCTCCGTGTTGGAAGGCATCCGGTATTATGTAGGTGATAAGGCTGCCATACAATATATAAAAGGATGTGATGTGGCCGATGCTACCTGGCCGGAGAGTGAGATCATCGAAACACCGCTGACCGGCGAAGAAACTGCGGCGATCAGTGAGGCGGCAGAAGCTGCAAAACAAAGCGATGTGGTGATTGCCGTGGTGGGTGAAGATGATAAACGGGTGGGTGAGAGCCTGTCCCGTACAGGGCTGAACCTGCCCGGCCGGCAACTGAAATTGTTGCAGGAATTAAAGAAAACGGGCAAACCCATTGTAATGGTGCTCATCAACGGCCAGCCGCTGACCATCAACTGGGAGAACCGCTACCTGGATGCGATCCTGGAGGCCTGGTTCCCGGGTCCGCAGGGCGGAACCGCCGTGGCCGAAGCCCTCTTTGGAGCGTATAACCCGGGTGGTAAACTAACGATGACCTTTCCCAAAACCACCGGGCAAATAGAACTGAACTTTCCGTTTAAACCGGCATCCCATGCGGGTCAGCCGGGCGATGGTCCCAACGGCTACGGCAGAACAGCGGTTGTAGGTCCGTTATACCCCTTTGGTTATGGATTGAGCTATACCGGCTTCGAATATTCCAATCTCCGGGTATCGCCGGAGAAGGGCAAAACGCAGTCGGACATAAGCGTTACTGTGAACGTAAAGAATACAGGGGCGGTAAAAGGCGATGAGGTGGTGCAGCTGTATGTGAAGGACCGGGTAAGCAGCGTAACCACCTATGAGTCGGTGCTGCGGGGATTTGAAAGGGTATCATTAAATCCCGGGGAAACAAAAACGGTACATTTTAAACTAATACCGGAGGATCTTTCCATCCTGGATAAGGATATGCATTTTGTGGTAGAACCCGGTACATTCGATATCATGATCGGCAGTTCTTCAGAAGATATAAAACTTAAAAAGAGCATTGAACTGGAATAGTGCAGAGACTGTTTCAGGTTTAACGTTAAAGGTTAGATCCGTGTCATACTCAATGCAAAATGTCAGATCATACATTCCGGACGAATCAACTGAAAACTGATGGCTGATAGCGGTTTAAGGTTTAAAGTTTCACATTGGATCCGTTTTTATACAAAGTCCCGACAGTCTCCTTGTCGCCCAAATATAGTACGCGCCATTATCAGGCAGCATGCTCACCCACTTCCACATTTCCAAATTCCTAAGAACGATTGGTGTATTTCCGCCACTTCTCAATCACTGCCTCCATATCCTGTGGCAGGGCACTGTCAAATAGGATTTCCTCGTTGGTATCCGGGTGCACAAAGCCCAGTGTTTTAGCGTGCAGGGCCTGCCGCGGGCAAAGCTCAAAACAATTGTCTACAAATTGCTTATACTTGGCATATACCGTTCCTTTTACGATCTTATCGCCACCATAGAAGTCGTCATTAAAAAGGGGATGCCCGATGTATTTCATATGCACGCGGATCTGGTGCGTGCGACCGGTTTCCAAAATGCATTGTACCAGGGTTACATAACCGAAACGCTCCAGCACCTTATAATGGGTAATGGCTTCTTTTCCATGATCCCCTTCCGGGTAGGCCTCAAACAGTTTCCTGAAACGAAGGTTACGGCCTACATGGGCAATAATGGTGCCCTCGTCTTCCTCCATATCGCCCCAAACCAGGGCAATGTATTTGCGGCTTACGGTATGATCAAAAAACTGCTTTGCCAGCGAGCGCATGGCTTTTTCCGTTTTGGCCAGCACTAACAGGCCGCTGGTATTTTTATCGATCCGGTGCACCATGCCAAACCGCGGAAGGGTTTCTTCTGTAATGGCGGCATTTTGTTGCTGTAAATGATAGGCCACGGCGTTGATCAGCGTGCCATTAGGATTGCCCGAGCCGGGATGCACCACCATGCCGGGCCGTTTATTGATGATTAAGACCGCTGTATCTTCATAGGCTATATTGAGCGGGATGTTTTCAGGAACGATCTCGTTTTCATCCGGGGCCATATCGGTATAAACAACAATCTCCTGGGCGCCCCTTAATTTATAGTTGGGTTTTACTTCCTTGCCATCTACCAGCACCATATTATTGCGGATGGCCTGCTGGATCTTGTTCCGGGTAGCGCCTTCGATCCGGTTCATCAGGTATTTGTCAATCCGGAAAGGCTCCTGTCCTTTATCGGTTTTATATACAAACTTTTCGTATAGTTCGTCATTGCTATCCGTACCCGTCAAAAAATCGTCCGGCGCTTCAGTTTCATTCCTTGCCATTGCTTCAAATTTAGTAAGACCTGTGAAGGGGTGTTCCGGTGGCATGTAAAACCTCACAGGTCTTGGCTCCCGGAAAACTGTCTTGCCTGCAAATGTAAGACATCCGCTTTTCTTTGGTAATTTTGCATATCGATTATGAAACATCAGGAAGTATTGTTTAAAGATATGGGAACCCTGCGGTATAAAGATGCATGGGATTACCAGGAACAATTATTGCAGGAAAATGTGGCTGTTAAAACCGCTTTGCGTGAGGCCCAGGACAGGGGAGAAAGCTTCGATGCCGGGCGTCAAACATCCAACCATTTACTTTTTGTAGAGCATCCGCATGTGTACACGCTGGGCAAAAGCGGGCATATGGAGCATGTGCTGTTAAGCGAAGAACACCTGGCAAAAAGAGGGATCGATTTTTTCAGGATCAACCGGGGCGGGGATATTACCTATCACGGACCGGGACAAATGGTAGGCTATCCGATTTTTGATCTCGAACGGTTTTATACAGATATTGGCCGCTATCTGCGGAATATTGAAGAAGTAGTGATCCGCACCCTTGCTGACTATGGTTTAAAAGGAGAGCGTTCCCCGGGCGAAACGGGGGTATGGCTGGATCCGTTCTTAAAAGGGAGAGAACGGAAGATCTGTGCCATTGGAGTGCGCACCAGCCGGTGGATCACCATGCATGGTTTTGCGCTGAATGTAAATACCGACCTGGAATATTTTAATTTTATCATTCCCTGTGGTATCCAGAACAAACAGGTAACCTCCCTGCAAAAGGAACTGGGAACGCAGCTGGATATGGAAGCGGTTAAAATACGGTTGAGGAAAAACTTTGAGGAGGTATTTGAGATCCGTCTCCGATATAGGTCATAACTATGCAGCAGGAGGTCTGCGGGCCTTCTTATCCTGCCGGACGGGTTCCGGCATTTATGCAGTGGTCTTCCCGAAAAACATTGAATCGGCATCTTTCTGGCTGAAATTAATATTTCAGGGGAAGCTTCCTGCTGCGCATCAAAGTATTCTTTTTTCTTTTTGGGCATGACTGCCGGTTGGCCCGGTATAGAAGCAGGTGTGTTGGAATACATTTGTACGCGCCTGCATGTGCATACGCTGCTGTAAACAACGGAAGCTCTTTGAGCAGGTGAAAAAGGAGGCGCCTCCTTTTATATGGAATTGAACAGGAAAATTTGATGGAGGCAGAAGAAACGGTTATCGATCTTGCCCCCGGGGACACCCGGCACCGGGTATCGGGCGTCTGGCAACATCAAAAAAAATCCCCGCCCAAATGGGCAGGGACGTATTTGTTATAGCAAAAAGTGACTATTTTTTGCGAAGGTTCGGATGCGGAGGAGCCACAGTATTAGGCCCGTCCTCGCCCGGAGCTGCTGCACGGATATCTACAGTGTTGCAGTCTCCACCTTCCTGGCCAGAGGAGAAGATAAAACGGTCTCCGCTGATGCCTTCTTTTTCCTGTAAGTGAGTGATCACTTTATTTACGTGATCCCAGCTTAATTGCTGCTGGCGTTTGGTTGCTGCACAGTAACCCACTACGACAACTTTACAGTTAGGGTTGGCTCTTAATTTGGAAGCTATGGTAGCTAAGGCTGCAGTAGCATCGGAAGAAAGCGTATTGGAATTAGCTTTAAATGCTACGCTTGGTAATGCTCCCAGTAAGGTAGCGCACTCAGGTTCTGCAATTTTACAGTCATCGGGGCAGGGGCATTTTCCAACGCCATCTGCATCAACCGGCTGGCAGTAAGTAGGAGTAACCAGTTCTTTATCTTTGCAATCCGGAACGCCGTCGCCATCTGTATCACGGCTTACACCATGCGTGTCAACAGGGCAGCCGGCAGGCGTTTGTTCCTGGTCAAACTGGTCTGTAACACCATCACCATCAGAATCAGGCAGTACGATCTCCGGCACGCGGCGCAGTTCACCATAAGCATAGTTCAGCGGATTCAGCCAGTATAAGGGCTCTACTCTTCTCTTTTTGGAACCAATGTTATAGTTAATGCCTAAAGTGAGATAGTTCATGAAATCTTTATCGGGGGTCAGGGTTCCCTGATCGGTCCAGCGCTGACCATCCAGCAGGTCAGAACCATTGTAGATGATCCGGTCTTCCAATGCAATATTGAAACGTGGGCTTAAGCGGAGCGCCACACCCATACCACCGGTAACGGAAGCGGCAACAGAGCCGGCAAACACGTGGGAGTAACGGATGCTGGGATCTGCTTCAATCGGAGTGTCAAACATATCATCCTGTAGGTCCTTCAGTTGTTTCAGAACGTCTTTCTTGCCGGTAGCTGTAATTTTGCTATAGTCATACGCAGCGCTTTCCAAATCACCGTTTACTTCGTGCATCGCATTTACGCGACCATCCCAGGTAGTAATACCCACACCACCCAGGGCATAGAAGGTAACGCCTGTTTGATCCTTATAAAACCGGATGTTATGAAGATTGGCGATCAACTGCAGGCTCAGCTCCTGTACAGTGGTTTTGTAATTGTAATAAACACTGGGGAAGTTGATGGGGTTCCATACATTATTCCCGGCTAACACGCTGTTCCGCTGGTAACGGTAATACCAGGGGTTGTCCATCCCGGTAAACTTATAACCGGAAGAAGGGCGCCAATCCTGGCCTTTGGCAATACCATACATATATTCCAGCCGCAGCGACAGGGTGTGCCCCAGTGATTTGCGGACATGGAGACCAAAACCGGGGCTCAGCATTTCTGAACGAACATCACCGTTAACGCTGAACAACCCGCCTTTAAGACCAATTTCCCACATGTCTTTGGGTTTGGGAGGATAGTCGGTCTGCCCTGTTACAAAATCACGGAACTGCTGTTGATTTTTCTTCGAATAATACTGCGAATCAGTAATGGAAACAGGCCCGTAAATCGGGTGGGGGGCCGTGTAAGGATGGGTTCCGCTAACCTGGGCTTTTGAGCTGCCATAAGAGCAGATAGCTAAGGCTAGGAGGAGGGTTTTGGAATGGTTCATATTTTTTGGGTTTTGATATATTCTTCAGAGCTGTTGGTGTACCCCTTTTAGGGTATACGAAAACAGCTATAAATATATAGTGACGTGCAAATATATGATTTATCGTCAATTTGTTAAAAAAATAATAAGGGAAAATTCCGTTTTTTTGTCAGATCTTTTTCTGATTCGAAACGGGGATGGATGGCAGGAAGATATGGCCCCCGGCATACGGTCCTCTTTGCGGGAGGTCGGGGCCGGGGTAGCGTGCTTGTTTTGGCATAATAGAAATTAATTAAAAACTATCGTTAGTTGTGAAATATTTTTTAAATATTTATTTTGAAATTTGAATTTTCGTTTTATCTTTGAACCTCAATTATGAGGTCAACAAAGTTTTATACCTGGTTTTATTTTAGCTTCTTCTTTTTTAGCGGAAAGCCGGGTATGCTTTTGTCGAAATAATTTTTGTAAAAAATCATTCAGAATAAAAGAGGATCCCGGCGAAAAAGGCCGGGATTTTTTTGTAATTGTTTAGTCGGGAAAAAATGACAAAAGAGGCAACATCAGGCAGGACAGTACATATGGCCATACAGGGCTACGAAGGAAGCTTTCACCAGGAGGCAGCGAACCTCTTCTTTAAGAAGAACGTTACGGTAGCCTGTTGCGATACCTTTAAAGAAGTGATTGCAGCCGCAAAGGACCCGGCCCGTACCGATGGATGCTTAATGGCGATCGAGAATTCCATTGCCGGCAGTATCCTGCCCAATTACAATTTACTGCAGGCGAGTGACCTGAGGATCATTGGTGAGGTATATATGCAGATCAACCAGAACCTGCTGGTAAACCCGGATGTAGAGCTGGAGGATATAAAGGAAGTGCATTCGCATACCATGGCTTTGCAACAGTGTTATGAATACCTCGATCAGTTCCGGTGGAAACTGGTGGATGCAGATGATACGGCCTTAAGTGCCCGGCATATTGCCCAGCATAAGGCCCGGCATATTGCGGCTATCGCCAGTAAACTGGCGGCAGAGCTTTACGGGCTGAAGATCATAGCCCCCAAAATTCAGACCTTAAAGAATAACTATACACGCTTCCTGGTACTGCGTCGTAAGGAAGACCTGGGAGAAGCAATGGAAGGAGATAAAGCCTCCATCAATTTTCACACAGACCACTCCAAGGGGAGCCTGGCCAAAGTACTTTCCATTATTGCCCGGGAAGAGGTTAATATGACCAAACTGCAGAGCTTCCCGATTCCCGGAACCCAGTTCCGGTACCAGTTTCATGCGGACATGGAGTTTGAGCAAATAAGCGATTTTGAAAAAGTAATGGAGAAGATCAAGCCTGTTACAACCGGCTTAAAAGTTTATGGTATTTATAAAAGAGGTTCATGGAAATAGCAAAAAGATTACAAGGTGTTGGGGAATATTATTTCTCCAAAAAGCTGAGGGAGATCGACAGCCTGAATCGGCAGGGGAAGCATATCATTAACCTTGGTATAGGCAGCCCGGATCTGCCGCCGCACCCGGAGGTGATTAAGACCCTGCAGGAAGAGGCCCAAAAGACCCATGTGCACGGTTATCAGAATTACAAAGGCAGCCCGGTTTTACGCGAGGCTTTCGCTTCCTGGTACCAGCGCTGGTATGGTGTGGCACTGGACCCCGATACGGAAGTGCTGCCCCTTATAGGCAGTAAGGAGGGCATCATGCATATTTGCATGACCTACCTGAATGAGGGCGATGCCGCCCTGGTGCCCAACCCGGGTTATCCTACCTATCGCAGTAATGTTACCATTGCGGGAGGCGTATGTATCGACTATGAACTTAAGGAAGAAAATAACTATCAGCCGGATCTTGCAGTGATAAGGGCAAAGGATCTTTCCCGTGTAAAGCTCATGTTTGTCAACTATCCGCAAATGCCTACCGGCCAGCAGGCGGATATGGAAGTGATGAAGGAACTGATCGCTTTTGCAAAAGAGCACCGGATATTACTGGTGCACGACAATCCTTATAGCTTTATCCTGAATGACCGTCCTGTCAGCATCCTGGGCATCGAAGGTGCAAAAGAAGTAGCCGTGGAACTGAACTCACTGAGCAAGTCGCACAATATGGCCGGCTGGCGGGTGGGCGTGCTTTGCGGTGCTGCAGACCGGATCAATGAAGTGCTGCGTTTCAAAAGCAATATGGACAGCGGGATGTTTTTACCCCTGCAACTGGCGGCGGCTACTGCTTTAAGCCTGGGCCGGGATTGGTATGATGAGGTGAATGCGGTATACAGGGCGCGGAGAGAAAAAGTATATGCCCTGCTGGATCTGCTGGGGTGCACCTACTCAAAGGACCAGGTGGGTTTATTTATTTGGGCCGCTATACCCTCCGGATACAAAGATGGGTATGAGCTGGCGGATGCTGTGTTGTATAATGCAGATGTGTTCATAACTCCGGGAGGGATCTTTGGAGCGGCCGGCGACCGGTATATCCGGATTAGCCTGTGCGGATCAATTGAGCGGTTTGAAACAGCCATCGCCCGGGTAAGCGCGCAGTTAGAGAAGATCAGGAGTTGAGGATGCCCGGATGGAGCATCCGGAATCAAGGACCGGGAACACGGTATCAGGGAATCTGGCCCGGTAGCTATCGGGGAGTAACAAGTATAAGGAATCAATGGTCAATCGTAAAAAAATCGCAATTATAGGAGTGGGGCTCATCGGAGGGTCGATGGCCTTGCAGCTGCATGAAAAGAAGCTGTCTTCCCTGCTTATTGGCGTAGAAGCCAGTAAGGAGCATGCCTCCCAGGCGCTGGAGTATGAACTGGTGGATGAGTTCCTGCCACTCAACGAGGCCATTGCCGCGGCGGAGGTGATCGTGCTGGCCATCCCGGTAAATAAAATGGTGCATTTGCTGCCCCGGATCATGGACCAGGTCACTGATCAGATCGTGATGGATATGGGGTCTACAAAGGCATCGGTGATCGAGGTATTGAAACAGCATCCCCGGCGTGGTCGTTTTGTAGCCACGCATCCCATGTGGGGTACCGAATACAGTGGCCCCAAATCGGCTGTGCGCGGTGCTTTTGAAGGAAAAGCGGTGATCATCTGCAACCCCAACGAATCGGATGCTGACGCATTGGAATGGGTAAAAAAAATGTATGGCAAGATCGGGATGCGGGTGGTGGAAATGGAAGCAAAAGCGCATGATCTTCACGTAGCCTATGTAAGCCATATCAGTCATATTACCTCGTTTGCGCTGGCCAATACGGTACTGGAAAAAGAGAAAGTAGAGAGCGCCATTTTCGAGATCGCCTCGGCCGGTTTTGAAAGCACCGTGCGGCTGGCCAAAAGCAACCCGGATATGTGGGTGCCTATTTTCCTGCAGAACAAGGATAATATTATTGACGTACTGACTGAACATATCGATCAGCTTACTAAATTTAAGGAATCAATACAGACAGATGACAGCGGCCGCTTACAGGCATTGATCGCAGATGCCAATAAGATCCGGCGCATTATCAGATAAGCACAACATAAACATTCTAAAAATCACACGAAAAAAATGAAAACTCTTGAAATGACGGATAAGGAAAAAACACAACAGGTATGGGCAAAACGCCCCATCGTTATCAGCGGGCCCTGCAGCGCTGAAACAGAAGAACAGGTATTGGCCACGGCACAGCGCCTGGCTGCAACCGGTAAAGTAAATGTACTGCGCGCCGGCATCTGGAAACCCAGGACCAAACCCGGAATGTTTGAGGGCATTGGCGCAAAAGGACTGCCCTGGCTGCAGGCGGCTAAAAAAGCAACCGGATTGCCTACAGCCGTTGAAGTGGCTACCGCCAAACAGGTAGAGGCTGCACTGACCTTTGATGTAGACATCCTCTGGATTGGGGCACGTACCACGGTAAACCCTTTTAGTGTGCAGGAAGTCGCAGACGCATTGAGAGGCGTGGATGTACCAGTACTGGTGAAAAACCCGATCAACCCCGACCTGGAGCTCTGGGGCGGAGGTGTGGAGCGGATCGCCCGTGCCGGTATCAAAGACATCGGTTTGATCCATCGTGGATTTTCTTCTTATGGTAATACTCAGTTCCGTAATGCGCCCATGTGGCACCTGGCTATTGAAATGAAACTGCGTTTCCCCGACCTTCCGATCATTAACGATCCTTCGCATATCTGCGGTAACCGCGATGGCCTGTTCGATGTTGCGCAAAAAGCTATTGACCTGGATTATGATGGGGTGATGATCGAGTCACATATCGATCCGGACAATGCATGGAGCGATGCCAAGCAGCAGGTAACACCGGAGCGCCTGAAAGAAATGCTGGAAGCAATTGTATGGAGAAAAGAGAGCAAAGACAATTCTGAATTGCAGGGCGGACTGGAAAAACTCCGTCAGCAGATCAACCACCTGGATGATGAAATGCTGCAGATCCTTTCCCAGCGTATGAAGATCGCGGATAAGATCGGCCAGTATAAAAAAGAAAATAACCTCACCATCCTGCAAACCAACCGATGGCAGGAGATCCTCGATAAGATGATGGCTAAAGGTGAAAAACTGGGATTGAGCAAAGACTTTATCATGAAGTACCTGGATGCAGTGCACCTGGAAAGCATCAATCACCAGAAAAATGTAATGGACGCACAATAGCGTATGGATCATCGTTCATAGTTCATGGCCGGCAGCAGCTGCTTTGTGAACTATGAACGATTCCTGTTACAGCATTGATATCTGGCTACAGGCATCCCACTATAAAGATACTGTTATAGATATCCTACTACCCACATTTCATCATCGACGCCACACAAGAAATGGAAAAAATCATAAAATTTTCGAACGCTTCCACGCATTTTTATTTCGACAGCTCTTTTAAACAGGTAACAAAGATCGCCGGCAAAAAATCACTGGTGGTTATTACCGATGAAAATATTTTCAAAGCGCATCCTGCCGCTTTTAAAGGCCTGAATGTAATTGTGCTGAAGCCGGGCGAAGCGTATAAGGTACAGGCCACGGTAGATGAAGTGATCGACACGCTTATAAAAATGGAAGCCGACCGGCAGACTGTGCTGGTAGGCGTTGGCGGGGGGGTGATCACGGATCTCACGGGTTATATAGCTTCTGTTTATATGCGGGGCCTCCGTTTTGGTTTTGTACCTACTTCTATCCTGGCGCTGGTGGATGCATCCATCGGGGGAAAAAACGGGATTGATGTAGACCGGTATAAGAACCTGGTGGGCATCATCCGGCAGCCCTCCTTTATTTTGCATGATGTGGTGTTCCTGCAATCGCTTCCCCGGAACGAATGGGAGAATGGCTTTGCAGAGATCATTAAGCACGCCTGTATCAAAGATGCGCCTATGTTTAAGCAGCTGCAGCAGGAATCGCTGTCGTCGTATCAAAAAGACCAACAGAAACTGAGCCGCTTAATTCAGCGGAATGCGCTGATAAAAACCAAAGTCGTACAAAAAGACGAATTTGAAAAAGGCGATCGCCGGTTGCTGAACCTGGGGCATACCATCGGGCATGCGCTGGAAAAAGAATACGAGCTGATGCACGGGCAGGCGGTAGCCATTGGTACTACCTATGCATGCCATATTTCGGAACAGATGACCGGCTTTTCCCAAACGGAGGAAGTAGTAGCCCTCCTGGAGCAGTACCAGTTGCCTACCTATGCCGATTTTGACCGCAAAAAGGTGTTCGATAGTTTAAAGATGGATAAAAAAAGGGAGCGGAAAGAAATGAACTTTGTACTGTTGGATAAAATAGGCAGGGGAATTGTAAAAGCCATCCCGATGAAACAACTGGAAAAAATAATCAACAAATTATAGGAGCTGAAGGCTGACGGCCGAACTCTCAAATCTCGAATCTCAAATGAAGATAACGATACATCCCTCAAAATTGTCCGGTAATATATATGCTGCAGCTTCCAAAAGCTCCATGCAAAGGGCCTGTGCCGCTGCATTACTTTCGACGCAGAAAGTTGTGATCAAAAACCCGGGGCACAGCAATGATGATATTGCGGCCATGGGCATTATACGGTCGCTGGGGGCAACAATTACCGAGGTAGACCGGGAAACCATTACAATTGAAAGTTCGTTTTTGAGCGATCCGGCGGCCATTGTCTCAAAGGAAGCTGCGGTGAACTGTGGCGAAAGTGGTTTGAGCATCCGGATGTTTACGCCCATTGTGTCGCTGTGCAATAATGAGGTGTTAATTAACGGAGAAGGGAGCCTGGTAACCCGGCCTATGGATTTCTTTGATGAAATACTGCCGCAATTGGGCGTATCTATTGCTTCCAGTAATGGCAAACTGCCGTTGAAAGTAAACGGGCCTTTACAACCAAAGAATATTACCATCGATGGTTCGTTGAGCTCACAGTTCCTTACCGGGTTGTTGATGGCATTTGCCGCAGCTCCGCTTACAGAAGCCGTAACTATCCGGGTAAACGACCTCAAGAGCCGGCCTTATATTGATCTTACGCTGGATGTAATGAAGAAATTTGGTCTTCAGGTACCGGAAAACAACAATTATGAAACGTTTACATTTACCGCGGCCCAACCTGAAACCTTAAACCTGAAACCTGAGACCTTAACCTATACCGTTGAAGGCGACTGGAGCGGGGGCGCCTTTTTGCTGGTCGCAGGAGCCATTGCCGGCGATATTCATGTAAGAGGATTGCAGCAAACGAGCACACAGGCCGATAAAAAGATCCTGGAGGCGTTAATGGCCGCCAATGCAGGCATTGCCATGGATGCAAAGGGTATTACCCTGCATGCGGCACCCATGACGGCTTTTGAGTTTGACGCCACGGATTGTCCGGACCTGTTTCCTCCGCTGGTGGCCCTGGCTGCCAATTGTACCGGTGTTACTGTCATTAAAGGTGTGAGCCGGCTGGCCCATAAAGAAAGCGACAGAGGACTGACGCTTCAGGAAGAGTTTGGAAAAATGGGGATCCGCGTAGCGCTCGACGGGGATCTGATGCGGGTACACGGCGGTCCGGTTAAAGGCGCACAGGTACATTCCAGGCACGATCACCGCATTGCAATGGCTTGTGCCACTGCTGCTTTAAAAGCGGATGGCCCGGTAACGATTGAAGAGGCGGAAGCCATCAACAAATCCTATCCCGATTTCTACGATCATTTAAAAGAGCTGGGCGCAACGGTTACAGGCGGACTGGAATACCGGGATGCGTTAAACGAAATTTATTCGGAGAAATAGATAATGAATAGTCAACAGTCAATGGTGAATGGAGGTGTTGATAGAAGATCAATACTTCATCTGTGTAAGGTCTTCGCTGATAGCTGAAAACTGACCGCTAGTAACTGATAGCTGAAAAATAATAATAACAATGAATGCATTCGGACAATTATTCAGGATACAGATCTTTGGTGAATCGCATGGAGAATGTGTGGGGGTGGTACTGGATGGAATTCCTGCCGGCCTGGAAGTGCCTGTAGCGGATTTTCTTCCGGATATGGAACGCCGGAAAGGAGGGACCCAGAAAGGGGCCACTCCCAGGAAGGAGGACGATATCCCGCTGTTTAAAAGCGGCGTATTTAACGGTAAAACCACGGGGTTCCCGGTGATGCTTTATTTTGAAAACAAAAATACCCGCAGCGGGGACTATGAAAAATTAAGAAGCTTTCCAAGGCCCGGGCATGCAGATTTTGTAGCGCATAAGAAGTTTGGTGGTTTTGAAGACTATCGCGGCGGCGGGCATTTCAGTGCGCGTTTGACCACGGGCCTGGTCGCAGCAGGCGTTATTGCAAAAAAGCTGCTGCGGGATGTTTCCATTGAAGCAAGGATTACAGAAATAGGCGGCGATCCGGATCCTGAAAGAGGATTACAGAAGGCTATTGAAGCCAAAGACTCCGTAGGTGGTTTGATCGAATGCCGGGTAAACGGGCTGCCGGTAGGGTTAGGTGAACCTTATTTTGATTCTGTTGAGTCGGTTTTGGCCCATCTCCTGTTTACGATCCCGGCGGTAAAAGGTGTGGAATTCGGCGCCGGCTTTGCCGCAGCAAAGATGTTCGGTTCGCAACACAACGATCCTATCGAAAATAATGAAGGAAAAACAACTACCAATAATGCGGGGGGGATTGTTGGCGGCATCTCCAACGGGAACGAGCTGGTATTCCGTATCGCGATCAAGCCTACGGCATCCACACCCAAGCCCCAGCATAGCCTCAACTGGGAAACCGGCCAGATGGAAGATTTCTCTGTTAAGGGCCGCCATGACCTGTGCGTAGCCCTGCGGGCGCCCGTAATCGTGGAAGCCGTTACCGCCATTGTACTGGCTGATTTTATGATGCTTGCAGGGAAAATAGACCGCGTAATAGGGGAGTAACCTGTTGATAACTACCTTGTTTCTTAGCTGTGAATTGTTTTTTTGGCATGTTTTTTTATGGTAACTTTAAAAAACGAAAACTTTATTTCACCTTGTTAAAACAGAAAAACTATGGGTAGTATTTTATCTTGGATCATTTTTGGATTGATAGCAGGCGCTATTGCTAAAGCCTTACATCCCGGTAAAGATCCCGGTGGGTGGATCGTAACGATTATCATTGGTATTGCCGGAGCCTTTGTAGGCGGATGGATCGGGACACAGGTACTGGGCATGTCAGTTAATGGTAACTGGTCGTTTAAAGGATTTGCCTTCGCTATTTTGGGCGCGGTTCTTTTATTATGGCTCTATGGGATGATTACCCGGAAAAAGGGAACCTGATAGCAGCACTGCTTATATAAGATACGGATCCCGCCTTCACAGTGCGGGATTTTTTTTGGACTGTTGCCCCGTGGGTAATGAGGATCCGGCCCTCTCTTTTTATTTTAAAACGGAACTCCAAACCTGCAACAGAACACCGGGGAAGATCGCAGTGATGATCCTGGGATCTGGCTTAATTCTCGAAGACCACCGTCTTATTCCCGTCTACGATCACCCGGTCCTGCAATACCAGTTGCAACGCCTTTGCCAGGACCGATTCCTCAATTTCCTTTCCCAATGTGATCATGTCCTTTACAGAATGGGCATGATTTACAGGGATGATCTGCTGTGTAATAATGGGGCCCTCATCCAGTACATCGGTAACAAAATGCGCGGTTGCCCCGATCAGTTTTACTCCCCGTTCGTAGGCCTGCCGGTATGGACTGGCGCCAATAAAAGCCGGCAAAAATGAATGGTGAATATTGATGACCCGGTGCGGATAAGTAGCAACGAACTGGGGGGAGAGGATCCGCATGAACTTGGCGAGGATGATATAGTCGAACCGGTAGTGGCTCAATATGCCCGACAGTGCCGCTTCAAAAGATTCCTTTGAACGGTCCTGGTGATCCACATAATGAAACGGGATGTCAAACTTTTCGGTAAGTGACCGCAATGTTTCATGATTGCCGATCACGCAAGCCACCGAAGCGCCCAGGGTATTAAAATAGTTCCGCAGCAGGATGTCGCCCAAACAATGATATTCTTTGGTTACCAGCACCGCCACGTTCTTTTTAACAGCAGTATTGATATATACGGTACTGCCGGGGGGAAGCACCTTTTGCAGCGCGGCTTCAATATGTAATGTATCAAAACCATTGTCGGCAACCTCCACGCGGAGGTAAAAACGGTTGGCTTCCACGTTCACGTACTCCCGCATCGAAATGATATTGAACGCCGCATCCGCCATCACTTTAGAAATAGCAGCTACCAGTCCAACCCGGTCCGCACATTGTATTAAGATGATCATTGGCTAAAAATAAAACTATTTCACTTTAAAAATGTTATTGTATTTTCATTTTGGATTGCAATATCAATGTATGGACTGTAAGACCCTAAATCTTTCTTACGCAGAAACCGGTTTTTTTAGTAAACTGGCGCTGGAGTATTTGAGTAAGGATGAAAAACTAAGACCTTTCTATAATGCGTTTCCTTCGGTTGCTGCGATCGGGGATGCCATAGAGCGGAGAAAGAAAACAGCCACCAACCGGCAGCTGTTGGTGCGGGTATTACAGCAGCAGTACGAGGCGGTACCGGCTTCTGCCAAGGTAGCGGCCAACCTGGCCTTGCTGGAAAAGGAAACCACTTTTACGACCGTTACGGCGCATCAGCCCAACATTTTTACGGGCCCGTTTTATTTTATTTACAAGATCCTGCATGCTATCCGGCTCGCAGAACAAAGCAAGGAATGGTATCCGCAATATGATTTTGTACCGGTATACTATATGGGAAGCGAAGATGCGGACCTTGATGAACTGGGGCATCTTTTTATTGACGGGCAAAAAATGGTTTGGAATACAAACCAGGCAGGTGCCATAGGGCGGATGACGGTGGATAAGGCCCTGCTGGAGCTGGTAGACCGGATCGGCGCACAAACCGGGGTAGGGCCCTATGGCGATGAGATCGGCGATGCGTTGCGGACCTGTTATAGACCCGGTATTTCCATACAGGAGGCCACATTTGGATTTGTTCATTTTCTGTTTGCCCGCTATGGCCTGGTTGTGGTGATACCCGATAATGCCGAACTGAAATCCGTTGCCGCCTCTTTGTTTAAAGATGAATTAAAGAATAGCCGCTCTGTGGCGATAGTAGCAACCACGGCTGCACAGTTAACGGCTGCAGGCTACAAGGTACAGGCCCATAGCCGCGATATTAACCTGTTCTATTTAGCCGACGGAGGGCGCCACCGGATCGAGCGTTCCGGGAACCGGTGGCAGGTAGTGGATACCTCTCATACATTTTCCGAGGAGGAAATAATGCAGGAGGTGGATGCGCATCCCGAGCGCTTTAGTCCCAATGTGATCCTGCGCCCCGTATTCCAGGAAATGATCCTGCCCAATCTTTTGTTTGTAGGAGGAGGAGGTGAGCTGGCCTACTGGATCCAGTTAAAAGAGGTGTTTAATCATTACGGGATTCCATACCCCTTGCTGGTGTTGCGGAATTCGTTTTTGGTGCTCAACCGGAAGCAGGCTGTACTGGCGCAAAAGCTGGGATACAGACCGGCACAGCTGTTCCGGCAGCTGCATGAGCTGAAGAATGACTGGATAAAGGTACATTCAGAGAAAGACCTGGATATAGAAGGTGCCCTCGCTGGTATAAAACTGGTTTACGCAGGCCTTGAAGCGCAGGCGGGGCCGGTTGACGCCACCTTATTACGCCACATAGAAGCACTGAAGACCACAACCTCAAAACGGATCGGCGAACTGGGTAAAAAAATGCTCCGCGCGGAAAAAAGGAATCACCGGGATGCCATGAACCAGGTAACAAAATTAAAGGAACAGCTATTCCCGTTAAACAGCCTCCAGGAACGTATTGAAAATTTTATCCCGTTCTATGCGCAGTATGGGAGCTCGTTGATCGACACCCTTTATAAGCACTCACTGGGGCTGGAGCAGGAGTTTGTAGTATTGGAGGAGTTGTAGTTTTAAAATCCCGGGTTTAATGGTAGATCCGCGTTACACCACTCGCAGATCACGGGCAGGTTCAAAATTCCAGGATAATGTTTAGATCAATTTTTAACTTCTCGTTGATCCCTCTTGGTTTCCCCGTTCGGAATCGGGGTTCGGAAGGGGTTTAAAGTTCAACGTTAGATTTCGTTTCATTCCGGGAGTCCTATTACCACTGGTTAGCTCCATTTTCATACCTCATGAGCTTTCCCCGGTTTAAAGGTTAACGTTGGATTTCATAAACGATAAGTCCAGTCCTTGTTTAGGTCGATACATTTCACTTTTCATCAACTACTACCAGTCCTTAGGAATCAAAATCATTGGGTTGCCCCGCTCCCTTTAACCGCTCCACTTTCTGCAATACTTCGGATTCCATTTTCTGTTTATAAGCAGCGATCTTTTGATAAACGGCTTCATCCGCAGCTCCAATAATCTGGGCGGCAAGGATGCCTGCATTTTTAGCAGCGTTGAGGGCCACAGTTGCTACCGGCACCCCATTAGGCATTTGTAAAATACTCAATACCGAATCCCAGCCATCGATAGAGTTGCTCGATTTTACCGGCACACCAATCACCGGCAACGAGGTAATGGAGGCCACCATGCCCGGCAGGTGCGCCGCGCCGCCGGCTCCGGCGATGATCACTTTTAAACCCCGGTCCTTTGCCTTTTGTGCATAGGTTACCATGCGCAGGGGCGTGCGGTGTGCAGATACAACAGTTATTTCATAATCGATACCGAATGCCTTTAAAACAGCCGCTGCCGGTTCCATCACCGGTAAATCACTGTCGCTGCCCATAATGATGCCTACCTGTATTGCCATGCTGCAAAGAACGGTAAAAAGAATGTACTACGCCGCAGGGGCGGGATATTTTTGAGAGGGATGCCGGATTTTCGATGCCTGATAAGCCCACATTGGCCGCTGAAAACCAAGTGCCCGAATCTCAGGTCTCGATTCTCCCTCCTCTAAACAATTTTATGTAGGTTTGAATCATGAATACTGAAACACATTTTCCTTCACCATCGATCCTCGATAATGACTTTTACAAATTTACCATGCAGTGTGCCGTTATGCAGCTGTTCCCGGATGTAAAGGCAAAATATACCTTCATTAACCGGGGCGCACATGAATTTCCTGCCGGTTTTGGCGATGCGTTAAGGGTACAGGTAGACCGGATGGCGACGCTGAAATTGACAACGGAAGAACACCGGTATCTGGAATTGAATTGCCCATACCTGAATGCGGCGTATCTCAACTTTTTGGCCGGTTATGCATATGCTCCCTCCGAGGTGAGCATCCGGCAGGAGGGCACAGGGCTGGAGGTTACCGTGGAGGGATATTGGTTCCGCACCATTTTATGGGAAGTGCCTCTCTTATTCCTGGTCAGCGAATTGTATTACCGGCTCACACAACAGGAAAGGGATACCGATGACCAGGTAGTGAAAAGCACTATTGAAAAAACAGGGATCTATAAAAAACTGGATGTGCCCGTAGCGGAGTTTGGTACCCGGCGCCGGCATTCCTATGAAGTGCAGCAACTGGTGGTGGACACGTTGACCCGGTATGGAGGGAGAAGCTTTGTGGGCACCAGTAATGTGCACCTGGCTATGCGCTCAAAGACGAAACCGATCGGTACCCATGCACACGAATGGTTTATGTTTCACGCGGCTAAATATGGGTTTACGATGGCCAATGCGCTAAGCCTGGAGCACTGGACGGATGTGTACCGCGGGGACCTGGGAGTGGCTTTGTCCGACACCTATACCAACGATGTGTTCTTCGAACAGTTTGACAAGAAATTTGCAAAGCTTTTTGACGGGGTACGGCACGATAGCGGCGACCCCATCGCCTATGCGGAGAAAGTCATTGCGCATTATAAAAAACTGGGTATTAACCCGGCCTATAAGTTCATCATTTTTTCTGACGGACTCAATACCGAAAAGGTAGCCGAGATTACACAAGCTACCAAGGGAAAGATCGGTATTTCCTTTGGCATTGGTACCAACCTTACCAATGATGTAGGGCTGAAGCCAATGAACATTGTAATGAAACTAACAGCTGTTCAGTTCGATGGCAGACGATGGGTGTCTACCGTAAAGCTTTCGGACGAAAAAGGCAAACATACAGGCGAGCCAGGTATGATCCGTCTCGCAAAAGAAGTTTTAGATATTGAGTAGCAGATATATATAAATTTAATTATATTAAATGTTTTATTTAGGCTTTTTGTAACAGAAAAATGCCGGGGTTGCTGTACCTTTGCGCTGATTTGTGAGAAAAATTCCGCCTGCCGGATATTGACTCTCCCAGAACATCCGGCAGTACCGGATTTGGATGTTGCATCCGCCATATGATTCTTTAAGGATCGTTTTAAACCCGCACTTGGTTTTTTGAGAATTAAAAAAGAGATTTTTTAATGATGAGGACTTTTATTGCAAAGAAGATAGTGCCGCTGGTACTTTTAATTGTTGCCGTGACAAATATTTCATGGCGTGCTCCAGCCGTAGCCCCGGTAAAGGAAGACCTGAATTTTTTAACGATGTACCGGATGTCTTTCGGATGGGGAACGAACAAATCGGCATTGGTTTATGACAGCCTGCACCTGGATCTGAAGGGACTTTCTGAAAAAGCCTTTGCTTATGCCCTGGAAGGACTGGAGGAGCTGAAAGCAGAAGGCAAAGTAGTGAACGATTCTATTATTACCATCGTTGATTTTGATCAGCCCAGTGTGAACAAGCGGATGTATATACTTGATCTCAAAAACTACAGGCTTCTTTTTAATACCTGGGCGGCACATGGCAGGAGGTCAGGTACCTTAATGGCCACTTCGTTCAGCAATACCATGTCCTCGAATAAAAGCAGCCTGGGCTTTTACCTTACCGATGAGCCTTATTATGGCGGCAACGGCTACTCCTTAAAATTAAAGGGACTGGAGCAGGGGCTGAACGATAAGGCCATGCAGCGTGCTATAGTGCTGCATGGCGCGCGCTATGTAAGCCAGTCGAGCATCGATGAGCTGGGGTACCTGGGCCGGAGTTTTGGATGCCCTGCCGTACCTGTTGAGCTCAACTTGCCGATCATTGAAACCATCAAAGAAGGGTCTGTCCTGTTTATTTATAGCAGTAGCTATCGTTCCCGGTTTGTTTATGACCTTGGCTGAGGCAGGGGCTCCTCCCTGGAAGCGGGGTTCCCTTTGCCGCCGGTAATCAGGTTGCGTAGGCTGTTGGTAATATAGTCTGTCCACACGCTGGAGCAGGCACTGTAGCATTCCACAGCGGGGTGCAGGCCTTTGTGGGTGAAACGGAGCTTGGTTTGACCCTTCTCCTCCAGGATCTCAAAATCAATCCGGGTGTTGGTCCACTCAGCGGGATCCTGCACAAAGTTAAGCCGGCTGTCCGTGATCAGCCATACCACCTTTTTATAGGGGATCATTTCCGTAACCTGCTGCCGGGAATAGTGTACATCGCCAAAACGCACTTCAAATGCATCACCCTGTTGCAGGGTTTGCCCTTCAATGTTTTCCGTCCACCATCCCGCAACGTTATTTACTGCACGGAACACAACTTCCGGTGCCTGGTCCGTTATAATAGCAACGGAGAAATCAGGAGTATTCATTTATTGACCGCTTTTGGTTTAAATAACAAACGGGAGCTCAGGATTCCTGTATATTCCATTTTTTTAGCAGTTCCGAATTAAAACCGCCCTCCTTCGGATTGGGCTGTCCCTTACCGGTAGTGATCAGCTGGTACAGGCTGCTGCGGATATAGTTGGTCCACGCATCCCGGCAAATATTGTAGCATTCATCTTGTGGTACCAACCCCTGGTGGGTAAAACGCAGCTCTGTTCCGCCGTCTTTTGCAGCTATCTCGAAAATGATCCTCGTGTTTTTCCATTCTTCAGGATTCTGTATAAAATTGAATGAATTGTCCAATACCAACCAGACTACTTTTTTGCCGGGAATTACTTCGGTCAGTTTTAATTTACAGATATGAACATCCTTGTAGTGGTATAGGAATTCATCATTCAGCTGCGCTGTTGATCCCCGGACCTCTTCACTCCACCATCCGCGCACATTGTTAACGGCGTTAAAAACCTGCCCGGGTGTTTCTGTTACCTGGATCGTTGTGGTAAAGTCATTGTGTTGCATTGTTTCTTTTTTGAGTTTAAGAATAGGGCTTTCTGCAGGCCCGGACCTGTTCTTTTTTTCCCGGGTCTTGAACATAACGCAAAGCTATTGTCTTAATGGCTTATCTCAGGTGTGTGAAATAGACTTTAACCAGGGGGGATTTGGACAGGATCATTGAGTATCTTTGTATGCGGCTGTTTAAAAATGACCCTGGCACTTTGTATATAGGTTCAGGCACCCTAAGATCCGGCTGATTTTCGTGTAAACGTTCTTAATAATGGCGGGGATATACGCGGAAAAAAACAGGTTGGGCTATGATTTTTAAACAGCTGATCCGCTCATAACGGGCAAACAAAAAATGATGCCAATGAAACATGTAACCATCGTAGTACCGGATTGCAGGGTCAATGTAAATACCATTGGCGGGGCTTATGATATATTGTGCCGGGCCAACGAGTACTGGAAGCAAGCCGGGCATCCGTCGTTATTAACTATTGAAATTGCCGGCTTTGTGCCTGAAGTAAGGTCACATAACGGTTACCTGTCCATCCGGCCGGCAGATATCCGGACGATCCGGCATACCGATCTGGTCCTGATCCCCGCCGTACTGGGCGGATATGAAGAAGCAGTGCAACAAAATCAGGAGCTGCTGGACTGGATCCGGCTGCAATACAAGTGCGGGGCAGAAGTGGCCAGCATGTGTTCCGGAGGGTTCCTGCTGGCGGCAACAGGACTGCTGCAAAACAGGGCCTGCTCCATCCACTGGAATAAAACGGAGGAGTTTGAGCGGATGTTTCCCGGCATAACTATTGCCACCGGTAAGATCATAACCCACGAAAACGGCATCTACACCAATGGCGGGGCTTACTCCTTCCTGAACCTGGTGCTTTACCTGGTAGAAATATTGTTTGACCGTTCTGTTGCTATCTTTTGCTCAAAGGTATTCCAGATCGATGTGGAGCGGATCACCCAATCCCCGTTTACCATCTTCCAGGTTCAGAAAGAGCATGATGATGAACTGATCCGGGATGCACAAACGTATATTGAAGAGCACCTTGATACCCGCATCTCTTTTGAAAAACTGGCGGTGCACCTGGCTGTCAGCCGGCGCAATTTTGACCGGCGCTTTATCAGGGCCACCGGCAACACACCGGTGGAATACCTGCAGCGTGTAAAGATCGAAGCGGCAAAAAAAGAACTGGAGCGGGGGCGCAAAACCATTTTTGAAGTGATGATGGATGTGGGGTATACCGATGATAAAACGTTCCGGGATGTATTCCGGAAGATAACCGGCCTGTCGCCGGCAGATTACCGCAACCGGTACAATAAAGAACGGATCAGCGTCTGATGCAGAGCGGGATGAGGAGACCAGGGATGGATTTTGAGATGCAGACAGCCGGTACAGGCATGCGTTGCTGTACGATCTTATTTTTAAGAGTATTTTTTTAAAAATAATTATTAACTTGAGCTTCTTTTAAAAATATTTATTTTAATACCTGCCGCCGGCGGGTTGCTTTGCCGGTAAATATTAAAACGATTGTAATGAGTGATCAGCATCCGGAACATGTTTTTGATGCCATAGTAGTAGGTTCGGGGATCAGCGGCGGATGGGCCGCAAAAGAGCTATGTGATAAAGGGCTGAAGACACTGGTGCTGGACCGGGGAAAAGAGGTAAAACATATAAAGGATTATCCAACTGCCATGAAGGCTCCCTGGGAGTTTCCGCACAGGGGAAGGCTTCCTTTAAAAGTACTGGAAGAAAATCCGATCGCCGCTAAATGTTATGCATATGATGAAACTGCCGCCCATTTTTTTCTAAAAGATAAGGACCAGCCTTATATCCAGGAAAAACCGTTTGACTGGATCCGTCCGGACCAGGTAGGAGGCAAATCGCTGATGTGGGGGAGGCAAACACAACGCTGGAGCCGCTATGATTTTGAAGGCCCTGCAAGGGATGGCTTTGCCGTGGAGTGGCCGTTCACCTATGAGGAACTGGCGCCCTGGTACAGTTATGTGGAGTTGTTCGCCGGTATCAGCGGCAACAGGGATGGACTGGACACACTGCCGGATGGCGAGTTCCTGCCACCCTGGGAAATGAACCGGGCGGAACAGGCAATGCGTGTAAAAATTGAGGCCCGGCACCGCGACCGGAATGTGATCATTGGCCGTTGTGCGCATCTTACAGAAATAAGGCAGGTGCATAGGGATCAGGGACGCATGTTATGCCAGGCCCGGCACCTGTGCCAGCGGGGCTGTCCCTTTGGTGGTTACTTCAGCTCCAATGCCTCCACGCTTCCCTGGGCTGCAAAAACGGGTAATCTTACATTAAGGCCGGACTCCATTGTTCATTCGGTTATCTATGATGATGTAAAAGGAAAGGCCACGGGCGTGAATGTTATTGATGCACATACAAAGAAAATGACGGCGTACTATGCAAAGATCATTTTTATAAACGCGTCTACTTTAAGCACGAACCAGGTCCTTTTAAACTCCGTATCCAGGCGCTTTCCCAATGGATTGGGCAATGACAACGGGTTGCTGGGAAAATATATTGCCTTTCAAAACTACCGGGGGCGGCTGTCTGCATCGCTGGAGGGAATGGAAGACCGTTACTATTCCGGCAAAAGACCCTGTGCGGTTATGATGCCGAATTTCCGGAATGTGCACCGGCAGGAAAAAGATTTTCAGAGAGGGTATATGGTTTTCTTCAGCACCGGGCGGGCCGGGTGGGGGCATGCCGTTCCGGGAGAACAGGCCGGTCCTCAGTTTAAAACGGCCATAGCTGATCCCGGCGACTGGGGTGTATACATGATGATGCAGGGGGAAACCATCCCCAGGGAAGCCAATCATGTTCGGCTCAGCAAGGACCATACGGATCCCTGGGGTATACCGCAGCTGATCACTTCGGTGGATTATGATGAAAATGATGAGCGGCTGTTAAAGGATTTTTTGGACACCGGGGCGGAAATGCTGGAAACCTGCGGTGCAAAGAACATAGCGGTAACAGATACGAAACAGGCCCCCGGGCTGGACATTCACGAGGTTGGAGGAGTGCGGATGGGCAAAGATCCTGCAACCTCTTTGCTGAATAAATGGAACCAGCTGCATCATTGTCCGAACGTATTGGTAACAGATGGTTCCTGCATGGTTTCCACCAGTACCCAAAATCCTTCTTTAACCTTTATGGCTATTACGGCAAGGGCCGCCAATCATGTAATAGAAGAACTGAAAAAAGGGAACCTTTAAAATTACAGATACGAATGCACAGGAGAAGAGCTATTTCGTTATTGGGCTTGCTGGCAGGAGGTACGGCCCTTGAGTTTTCCGGAGTGCTCGCCGGCTGCAATGAACCGGAGCGGGCCACGGGCATTTTAACGAAAGAGGATATACAGCTGCTGGACCAGGTTGGGGAAGCGCTGCTGCCTGCAACACCGGGTGTTCCCGGTGCAGCGGCTGCCCGGGTGGGCGATTATATCCAGGCGATCGTAACCGACTGTTTTCATAAGCAGGACCAGGTCTTTTTCCTAAAGGGTATGACGCAGCTCCGGGAAGCGATCCTTCAAAAAACGGGCGGAACGTTTGATAAGCTTCAGAACGACGAAAGAAAGGCCGTTGTTTTATTCCTGGATGAGCAGGCCGGAACCTATAAACCTGCTAAACCGGGAGATGCGCCACAGCATTATTATGCAGTCATGAAGGGGCTGATCATTACCGGGTATTTTACATCGGAAGCGGGTACTACAAAAGCATTGCGGTATGAGGCAGTACCGGGTAAGTTCAGGGGCGATATCCCCTTCAAACCGGGCGATAAAGCGTTCGCCTGAGAACAGGATATCCCGCGGAAAGCATAAACTTTATTCAGGAACAAAAACGATCAATATGGAACATACAGGTAGCCGGCGCGCTTTTATAAAACAGGCCACATTGGCCGGGGCCGGGATGGCATTAGGTTTAAAAGGATATACATTAACGCCGCAGCGGATACAGCGCGAAGCCCCCGCGGGAAAAAGGATCGGCGTTATAGGTCTCGATACCGAGCACGGGCCGGCATTTGCCCGTTTGCTAAATGCTGCCGATGCGCCGGCGGAGCTGGGCGGATTTAAGATCGTGGCGGCTACTCCAAGAGGGAGCAAGGATATTCGGTCCAGTACAGATATGATCCCCCGCAATACGGAAGCTATAAAAGCCCAGGGGGTGGTTATTGTAGACTCGATAAAGGAATTATTGCCCCTGGTTGACCTGGTCATGCTGGAAACCAACGACGGACGCCTGCACCTGGAGCAGGCATTGCCCGTTTTCAGGGCCGGGAAAACCATGTTTATCGACAAACCGATCGCTGCTTCTTTAAAGGACACGCTTTCCATTTACCGTGCAGCGGAGAAATACAGGGTACCCATTTTTTCTTCATCAACGCTTCGTTATATACCCTCTGTACAGGAAGTAGCGGCGGGGAAGATCGGGACAGTGATCGGGGCAGATGTTTTTTCCCCGACGCCTGTGGAGCCCACGCACCCGGACCTTTTCTGGTATGGGGTGCATGGCGTGGAAATGTTGTATACGATGCTAGGCGCCGGCTGCAGGGAGGTTACAAGAACGTATACGCCTTTATCGGATATGGTGGTCGGTGTCTGGGACGATCAGCAGATCGGAACGCTAAGAGGGCTGCGCAATAACTCCTGGAGTTTTGGCGGCTATGCATACGGCGAAAAAGGTCAGCGCGCTGCATTAGGCGATTTTACCGGTTATGCCCCGCTGGTACCGGCTATTATCGATTTTTTTAAAACCGGTAAATCACCGGTGCCGGAAGAACAAACGATAGGGGCCATTGCCTTTATGGAAGCTGCCGAGATCAGCAAGCAGAAAAATGGCGCGTCGATTCGGATCAGTAGCGTAATGGAATTGGCAGAGAAAGCAAGCCGGAAACAATCGGTTTGATGGGGAGAGGGCGTTTCAGGGTTTGAGGTTTAAAGTTTGAGGTTTGATCCGTGTTTCGATGCTCAGGGACCCGTCTTTTGTTCCGAACCTTCGGAAGAGGTTTGACGTTTAGGGTGTGGTTGATGTTCTATCGACCATTGGCTATCGACTATCGACACTGATCAGATCTAATCTTATCCTTACTCTTGAATTCTCATTGTCATACTTTCACATTCCCGTATCTCTACATTTTCAAATTTCCCGGGTTTATAACAACAGCTTGTTCCTTGCAATCAGGCAGCCGCCGATCAGCCCCGCTTTTTCACCCAGTTCCGATACGACCAGTTTGGTGTCCTGGCTTACGAGGTTCAGCGAGTATTTGTTCAGGGCGCTTTTAACAGGAAGAAAGATGTAATCGCCGGTAGAAGCCAGGGTGCCCCCGAGGATCACCATTTCCGAATTAAGGATATTGATCAGTACGGCAATTCCTCGTCCTATTTTTTCACCGATGGCTGCCAGCAGGTCAATGGAAAGCATATCTTCATGTTTGGCAGCATCAATGATGTCATTTAGCCGGATATCTTTTTTGGTGCCAATGCTGGATTTAACGCCCTGGACCATTTTTTCTTTGAACATCCGCAAGAGGGCAATGCCCGATGCCTCGGTTTCAAGGCAGCCTTTTTTGCCGCAATGGCACAGGATCTCGTTGTTAAAGAACGGAATGTGACCGATCTCACCGCTAAAGCCGGATTTCCCGTAATACACCTGGCCTTCGATCATAACACCCAACCCAAGACCGTAGTCGAGGTTCATAAACAGCACGTTCTTTTCGTTTTTTACAATGCCTTTATGAAACTCTCCGTAGGCCATTGCACGGGAGTCGTTCTCAATAAAGCTCCGGATGCTCAGTTGTTTTTCGAGCAGAACACTCAGAGGCTGCTCATTAAAATGGAAATAGCTGTAGCTGGAGCCGCTATTGGTATTGATACGTCCGCCCAGGTTTACACAAAGCGACAGGATCTTGGTTTTGTCAACGCCTGCGGTCTTGATAAACTCTTTGATCAGCCTGATCAGGTTGTGCAGCGAAGCCTCGTTGTTTTCGAGCAGGAAGGGGATCTTCATGTCTGCTTTCCGGAGATTCTTCTTGAAATCGAGCAGTCCGATGTTTACATAGTATTGTTTTACATCGATGCCGATAAAGAAGCAGGAGTCTGCAACAAGCCCGTAAATGCTGGCCGGCCGGCCTCCTGTTGAATCGATCTTGCCATAATCGCTGATGAGCCCTTCTTCGATCAGTTCATTAATGAGGCTGGTTGTTTTGGGAGTACTGATATTGATAGCCTGGGCCAGCTCTGCAATGATGGCCTCCCCGTTCTGATCTAAATAACGGATGATCTTCCTTTTCCGCAGCTTATTTTTGTAAGCAACGCCGGTTGACAATTCATCCGAAAAAAAATCGTATTCCTTTTTCTTTTGAGCCATGGATCGTTCCTGTTTCATTTTATGCAGGCGTTCCCAAAAACGCCCGGTGATCTTTTATTCGTTCTCAGCTTTTGTGCAAATTATAAAGAGCCGGGGCGGCCGGTATTGGACTTCCGGCAGGCACCAATTGGGTTGCTCCCTTTACAATAAACATTTCCCCGGTGTTTTACCGGTATAGCAAAAATACAGGATCACACGTGGATGGATTCAATTTCCTCGAGTGATACCCCTTTGGTTTCAAATATAAATTTATAAACAAATAGGAATGAAATAGGGAAGCGCCCGGTATTCGGGCTACTATAAGGGAACTGCCACCGTTGCTCTGGTTATGGGTGCTTCAGCCATGAAACGTGTTGGGGAGTATTGGTGATCCATAAAAGATCAAACCCCGCGGCTTTTTGAGCGTCGATCTGGCGGGTGATAGCTGCAGTTAGTTTGGCCTTTGACCAGCCTTTATAGTTTTCCCGCAACATCCATAAAGTGCCCCGGATATGTGGCGTATTTTTTGACCGGCGTGTTTGCTGATAATAGGTTTTATAATCATGGTAGGCTTTTTGTTGACCGGCAAAGGAGATTGGCTGGCCGTCCACCTCGCCCGAGGGCCAGGGGCCTTCTTCTTTTATCGGATTCATTAACGGAAAATATCCCCAGTTTACAATGCCTTCACCGTACTCTGCAGCCAGATTTAATTTCTGTTTCAGACGATCAATTGGAGTAAAGACCCATTTTCGCTGATGTGTTTTTTCCATTTCAAGGGCTTCCTTCCAGTCCTTTGCAGCTACTTCCCCGGTTTCAACATTGAGCCAGAACTGGCTGCCGGCTTTGGAGCAGGCATTTTTAAATGCCTGGAAAAAGGCTCGCCGCTCTTCCATAGTAAAAAATCCGAGGTGCTCTGCCCCCGAATCCTGTAACATCAGGATATCGATACCGGCTGCTTTCAGCGCCTCGGCCCACCACTGTTCATATTCTGCCGGCTGCAGGTATTCAAATCCGCGGAATTGCTGTTTGTCCAGCAAAAAGAAAGGCGAAATGGTTACTTGGCTGCCGGGCTTTACCTCGTGGCAGGCGTCAACTGCAGCCTTCCATACCTGTTGCCAGAAAGCAGACTGCGCTTTATCACTGGTTTTAACCGGGTTGAGTTCGTGATTGAGGTACCAGCCCCAGAAAGAGCGATGTCTTCCATATTGTGCATGATACTGACGGATGTACTGCTGCATACTGTCGGCGATAGTACCCGCGTCAAGCTTTCCATAAAGATCGCCGCCTGCCACATTAATATCACTGATCACTTTCATGCCTTTTTTATCGGCAATGTGGTAAATGATTTCCAAAAGATCGGGTTCTGATTCGACCGTGATACGGCTTGTGCTATTATTTCCGGAAGAGGTAACACGGGATGCATTAGCATTAAAACCCGATAGAACCAGGGCTACTCCCAAAAATCCGGTAAGTATAATTCTTTTCATATGCTTGTGTTTATGCTTTTTGTTTTAAATGAATGACTTTTTTTTGACTTTCGTTAAGGTGTAAGAGGCACGATCTCGATCTCTTGTTGCCGGGGCTTGTTGTTTGCATATATTTTATTTGTAAGGGCCTGCATTTCCGCTATCCAGCCATCGCGTACAGCCTTATGATGCCCCTTCAGGTAATTTTCCAGGTGTGCGGCTACGTAGATGTTATGCGTGGCCTCCCGGGTAACGTCGGCAACTGCAGCAGGATCATCATTAAAAAGCATGCCTTTATCGCGAAAGTACATATACTGGATCCAGTAATACCCCCTTAATTTCATTTCAAGCATCCAACGGTCCTCATTCAGAATCCGGAGTGCCTCTGCCTGGCGATATTGTGGCGTATTGGTTTGCAATGCCAGGTTAATACCTTGCGCCAGCTGTTGATGGGACCAGACACCGATAGAGTCGCCGTTTATCCGTAACAGGTAGTCGCCTTTTTTCAATCCGCTGATGATGAATCGCTCATTGTTAAATTCCTCCATAAAAGGGATCCATTTCAATGCATCAGAGGCCCGCCGGCTGTTCCAGCTGCTGAAGGCCGTGTCTATGGGGAAAGGTAGCGCATTGGCCAGGTAATGAAACCGGATGTGGGAAGGAGAAACGGAAAGCTTGCTGACCGTACAGTTCGCAGACTGGAATACTTTTGCTCCCTGTACGTCAATACCTACCCGGGCAACCGGGTCACCGGCAAGCCCCTGTGCTTTGAGGATAAAATAGGTCATTGCCAGGTAGCCATCCACATCCGGATGGATCCGGTCCTTTCCCGTAAGGGTAAATGTGCTGTCCTGCTGCTGCCCTTTCAGGTTCAGGGCAGTGATCGGGCGGGTAAGATCAATAAAACCCCATTGATTTGTTAATGCAGAGGCCCTTTGAAAATCAGCAATTCGCAGGATGGTATTATTTTTCCCGGGGTATACGGGAGCCGAAATCTTAGCGGTTTCATCATAGGGAGAGGAGGATATGATCACTTTTTTAGCTTTACGATAGCGGGTCAGTTCTTCTTCGATGAGCTGGTAGTCTTTGTGGGAGCGCGCTACGTTTTTGTCGGCCAGTTCATTGGAATTCGATTGCAAAAATTCGGCATAGCCACTGTCGTTCATGCCAAAAGTGAGGAAAATGATCGTTGGATCTTTTGAAAAAACGTCGGTGGTCAATCGTTGAAGCATTCCGCCCGCCATGTCGCCTCCAATCCCGCAATTATATAATGTAATGCGCCGGTTCGGAAAGTGCGTCATATAATATAACCAGAGGTAAGCGTGATAACGGCCGCCGTGCGTAATACTGTTGCCTACAAGCGCCACCCGGTCGCCATGGCGGAACGGTTGAACGGATTGCGCCCGGACCGGGTAAAGCAGTAGCAGGGTGACTCCCAGGAGTATTGTTCTTTTCATGACCTGTTTTATGATTTTAATATGCAACGGCATCGCTGTTTCACATTGAATACCGGCATAGAAATCCTATTTTAGTTTATTCCTATTGACGGTTTCCATTTTAGCTGGTCTGGCAAGGTCGAAACGATTGTTAATAGCTGCCTTTAAAAATAATGCACCCACAAATGTAAAATTATTTTTTAAATATATTAATAAATTAAAATAAATTTATTAATTTGACCCCTTTTGTGCTAAAATCAGGACCGTCGCGCGATATATGAGCCAAAGAGCATCGTTATTGAATGTTAAAAGATGGGACCGTTCTGTTGCCGGCTGGTTTTATGAGACGGCATTCCCGGGCCTGGAACGTAGGGGAGCCGGAGAGCTCTTAGAGGGGATGTGCCTGCATTTCGTTTTATAAATTATGTACTTTTGCTTTCTATTTCCGATAAATTATGGCTACAATTAAGAAAATATTTTCCGATTTACATAATGAGTCAATTGATGGGGTGGCCTATAAGAACCTGCATTTAAAAAAACAGATCCTTACGTATTTTGCCAATACCAGCGACGCAACGATTACAGAGTTAAGCAGGGAACTGAATTTCAGCGCCCCAAAAATTGCAGAATTGCTGACCGAGTTGCAAAAGGACGGGCTGGTGAAGGATTATGGAAAGGCGGAGGATTCTGGTGTGGGCCGGCGCCCCAATCGTTATGGATTAAAACCCAATTCGATCTTTTTTGTAGGAGTGGATGTAAAAAAATTCCATATCAACATTGGTTTGCTGGATCTGAAAAACACGCTGGTAAAGTACCAGGAAAAAGTTGCTTTTACATTAAATAATACCCCCAAATCGCTGGATGCCTTGTGTGCTATTATCCAGGGATTTCTGAAGGGCCTTCCTGCCCGGAAGGACCAGATCGCAGGCGTTGGTATCAATCTTTCAGGACGTATTAATTATAAAACCGGATACAGTTACAGCTTCTTTAATTTCAGCGAAGAACCCCTGAGCAAGATCATGGAGGATAAGCTGGGGATCCCTATTTATCTGGAGAATGACTCCCGCGCCATGGCTTATGGCGAATTTTGCAACGGGGCGGTGGGCCCGGAGAAAGATGTTCTTTATATCAATATGGATTACGGTATTGGTATGGGTGTCATGATTAACGGACAGCTATATTATGGAAAGTCCGGTTTTGCAGGGGAGTTCGGGCATATCCATGCCTTCAACAACGAAATTATCTGTCATTGCGGAAAAAAGGGATGCCTGGAAACAGAGGCCTCCGGACAGGCACTGGTGCGGTTGTTTTCTGAGCGACTTTGCGCAGGCGCTACCAGCATTGTTACCAAGATCACCAGGAAAACCCAGGATTTTTTGCTGGATGATATTATTGCTGCTGCCAACCATGATGATGTATTGGCTATCGAATGCATTGCCGTTATCGGCGAAAAAATGGGAGAGGGAATAGCTACGCTGATTAACCTGTTTAACCCGGACCTGGTTATATTAGGCGGAAGCCTATCCGCTACCGGGGCTTATATACGCCTGCCGGTAAAAAGCGCCATCTTTAAATATTCGTTAAGCCTGGTAAGTAACGAAACACATCTGAAAATGGCCGAACTTGGAGAAAAGGCCGGTGTAATGGGCGCCTGCCTGCTGGTTCGCAGCCGGCTGTTTGCATTTGAATAACCCCGGCTGTTTCAGGGCCGGGAATAGTTCCCCGGCGCATTGTAAATGGCCATCCGGAGCCGGTTTGGAAGAGGATGCATTTTGGTGCACCGCTCCTCCTTTTAAGAACAGAACTCCCTGTTGTGTTTATGGGCACTGCTTATTTTGATTAAATATTTTTATTCTCTGCTTAATTAAAAAAATAATTTACAAATTATTTGGATGATAAATAAAAAGTTTGTTATTTAGCCTTCAGATAACAAATAACTACTTATCGGAACGTTCGGTTGCCAGGATGGTTTGCAGGATTAACGATGCTGTTTTTGGCCGGGTTTCCAACGAATAAATAAATGATACAATGATTGATGCGGTTAAGCTGGGCAAATTATATAAGGCGGGTTTGCTGGATGATGTGGTGCCTTTTTGGTTGAATTACTCGCCGGATAGGGAGCAGGGGGGCTACTTTACCTGCCTGGAGCGGAACGGAGAGGTATTTGATACGGATAAATTCATCTGGCTGCAGGCCCGGCAGGTATGGACCTTTGCCATGCTATATGTGAACGTGGAAAAGCGCAGCGAGTGGCTGGCGGCTGCAGAAGCGGGTGCCCGCTTCTTACTGCAGCGCGGCAGGGCGGAAAACGGGTACTGGTATTTTTCATTAACAAGGGAAGGCGCCCCGCTGGTACAGCCCTATAATATTTTCTCTGATTGTTTTGCTGCTATGGCCTTTGGCAAACTGTACGAGGCTACCGGCAATAATGACTATGCTACGGTGGCCCGGGATACCTTTTACAATATCCTTAAACGGCAGGAGCAGGCCAAGGGCATTTACAATAAGGCCGTGCCGGGTACCCGCCCCTTAAAGAATTTTGCATTGCCCATGATCTTATGCAACCTGGTACTGGAGCTGGAGCCGCTGCTGGAGCCATCGCTGGTGGAGGATACCATCCGGGCCGGTATTGATGCAGTGATGAAACAGTTTTACCGGCCGGACCAGGGCATTATTCTTGAGAACATACGGACCGATGGCGGTTTTTCCGATTCTTTTGATGGCCGTGTCATCAACCCCGGCCATGGCCTGGAGGCGATGTGGTTTATTATGGACCTGGCGAAAAGAAAAGGAGATGATGCGCTCATACGCCGGGCTACGGATATAGCACTCCAGCTGGTGGAATGCGGATGGGATGCGGAGCACGGCGGAATCTTTTACTTCCTGGATGTGTTGAACAAGCCCCTGCAGCAACTGGAGTGGGACCAAAAGCTCTGGTGGGTACATATAGAAACCATGATCACGCTGGCCAAGGGCTACCTGCATACCGGTGATGGGCGCTGCGCGCAGTGGTTTCAGCAACTGCATGATTATACCTGGCAGCATTTTCCGGATCCGGAATATGGCGAGTGGTTCGGCTATCTGAACCGGGAAGGCAAACCCTTGTTATCCTTAAAGGGTGGCAAATGGAAAGGATGTTTTCATGTGCCAAGGGGCTTGTTCCAGTTGTGGAAGACCATGGAAGCAATTGAACAAAAGTATCCTGCTTATTTGTTACAAACAAAATAAAAAACGATGGCCGTTACTTCATTTGACAGCAAACTGCAGGTGGCTGCAGCCGGTACAGGAACACAAAAGCCTGCGCTGATCCTGCTGGGTGTACTCTATTTTATGATGGGGTTTATTACCTGTTTAAATGATACCCTGGTGCCGTTTTTTAAAACAGGCTTTGAGCTCAATTATGCCGAGTCCTCACTGGTGCAGTTTTACTTTTTTGTAACCTATGCCATCATGTCGGTACCCGCAGGAAGGATCGTGGAGCGGATCGGGTATAAAAAGGGCATGGTGCTGGGCTTTGCCATTGCAGGGCTGGGGGCCTTCCTGTTTTTGCCGGCCTCCTGGTGGCACCGCTATGAGCTGTTCCTGGGCGCGCTGTTTATACTGGCCCTGGGTATTGTGCTGTTGCAGGTGGCAGCCAATCCCTATATTACCTTATTGGGTAAACCGGAAACGGCTTCTTCCCGGCTCACTCTGATCCAGGGCATAGGGTCTATTGGTACAACGGTGGCCCCGCTTTTTGGTGCACATTTTATTTTATCGCGCATGGGTACCCGTGTTACGGGCAGTACCCTTACCGCACCCTACCTGGGCATTGGCCTTACGCTGGTGCTGATAGCGGTGGCCGTATCCCTGCTGGCGCTGCCCCGTATTGCAACCGGCCAAACAGCCCGGGATGAGGCCGGCGCCGGACAGCGGCTGTTTGCGTTCCGGAACCTGAAATTTGGTGTGATCGCCATCTTTATGTACGTGGGGGCAGAAGTGGCCATTGGAACCTTCCTTACCAACTATATAGCAGACCTGTTATCCATAAAGGAACATGCGGCCAACAGCTACGTGGCCTTTTACTGGGGAGGCATGCTGGCGGGCCGGCTGATGGGCGCAGCCTTGTTAAAAGTGGTAAAACCCCAGCAGGTATTGGTGGTTGCGGCGCTGACTGCGGGGGGCTTCATTGTTACTTCCATACTGACCTCCGGTATGCTGGCGGTGTGGATGATGATTGCTGTAGGTATTTGCAATTCCGTAATGTTTGCCATCATCTTTTCCCTGGCGGTTAAAGGACTGGGCAGTTACACCACCCGTGCTTCGGGCTTATTGTCCACTGCTATTGTGGGCGGGGCCGTAGTACCGTATTTCTGCGGTGTGCTGGTAGACAGTGCTTCCTGGGTATGGGGCTTTTTGCTGGTGCTTTGCTGCTACCTGTACCTGGTGTTTTATGGCGTAAGCGGCTATAAGGCCCGGCTTAAAACAACCGGGTAACACCTGTTGAACGATTTCTAAAAAATAAAATATATGTTAACGATTGCCAAAAAGGTACCCGGGCGCCTGCCCGTTGTGCCGCCTTACATTAAAACTAAATCTTTCCACCAAATAACTGAAGCATTATGAAAATGAGTATTCAATTAAAACCGGCATGGCTGCCCGGTAGGCGGGCTTCCAATGTTGTGCTGATGCTGGCGCTGGGCATGGCCTGCCTCAATGGAAACGCAGCGCCAATGGCCGGTATACCGGGTTATATAAGCCGGGCTACCCTGCAACAAACAAGAATAACCGGTAAAGTGACCGATGCATCCGGCAAGGCAATGGAAGGGGTTACCGTTACCGTGATAAGCACCGCTGCCAGCACGGCTACCGCAAAGGATGGTACTTATGCGGTGATGGCCGGCAAGGGGGATGTATTGCGATTTACGCACACCGGGTATCAGGCCAGGGATATAGAAGTTAAAGAGGATCGGGTTATCGACGTTATATTGGAAGCCGACCTGACCGATATGGAGGATGTGGTTGTGGTGGCATACGGCAAACAGAAGAAAGCAACATTAACCGGTGCTATTGCTTCTATTACAACGAAAGAGATCAAGCAGAGCCCCGCAGCGAACCTTGCTGTAGCACTGGTGGGACGACTGCCGGGATTGACGGCGATTCAGCGAAGCGGGGAACCGGGAAGAGACCTTACCCAAATGGCCATACGTGGGTTAGGCACCATCAATTCACAAAGCCCGATTATCCTGGTGGATGGGGTAGAACGCGATCTAACCTATATTGATCCCAATGAAGTGGAGAGTGTTACTATTTTGAAAGATGCTTCTTCCACGGCAATTTTTGGGGTGCGCGGAGCAAACGGCGTAATCCTGGTAACAACAAAGAGAGGCGTATCCGAGAAGCCGGAAATTAGTTTTACTGCTGAAGCCGGCTCTCAGGATTTTCAGCGGTTCCCATCGTTGGTAAGTTCCTATGAATACGCATTGATCAGGAACCAGATGCAACGCAATGATGGTCTGGGAGATGCTTTCTCTCCTGAAATAGTTGAGCATTATAAGAATGGCGACGATCCTCTCCGGTTTCCTAATACGGACTGGAAGGGTATCCTGCTAAAAAATAATTCATTGCAGCAGCGATATAACCTCAATGTTTCAGGAGCGGGACAGCGGGTGAAATATTTTGTAAATGCAGGCTACCTCAACCAGGGCGGAATGTTCAATGTTGAAAAAGGACTTCCGTATGATCCCTCGTTTAGACTGAATCGTTATAATTTCAGATCGAATGTGGATATTCAGCTGAACAAGACGCTGAAGGCCATGTTGAATCTTGGCGGATACCTGGAAAAACAAAATATGCCGGCCGGTATCTATGATAACCTCGATTTCCTTTCGTCAACGTCGCCGGCCCTGCACATCCTGGCGCAGCTGATTGTTGATCAGAATGCTACGGTGCCCGGGCCTGTAACACCAGACGGAGCTGTAAGCACCTGGCAGGGCGGGTTTTATCCGCCATTTGGTTCGCTCAACCGGTCGGGCTATGTACAGCAAACGCGGAACAATATTATGGCGACGTTTGGACTGGAGCAGGACTTGAACAAATTCTTAAAAGGGCTTTCTGCTAAGGTTTGGATGTCCTTTGACTCAAGATCCATTAATAATATGATGGCAAGCCGCCAGTATTTAAAGCTTGTTCAGGTGGTAGAGCCTACCGCTTCCGGAGGGGACACGGTTTATTACAGGAATATGGGGGATAGCAAGAATACGCCCTTACAACTTTCCGGTAGCCGGTTTTTCAGTACGCTTTCCAATCTGCAGGGGTATTTGAACTATTCAAACACATTTGGCGACCATACTGTTACCGGACTGCTGCTTTATCAGCAACAACAAAATATTATAGATGCACAGCTCCCCTACAATTTAAGAGGAATTTCATCCCGGATCACCTATGGCTATAAATCGCGATACTTTGCGGAGTTTAATATGGGATATAATGGATCGGAACAGTTTAAAAAAGGACGGAGATTTGGCTTTTTCCCTGCATACTCCGCGGCATGGGTTGCGTCCAACGAAGCCTTCATGAAAGATGTTTCATTTATTAATAGCCTGAAATTCCGGGCATCCTATGGAAAAGTGGGTAACGACCGGATCGGTTCGCGGCGCTTCCTTTACCTGGACGATATCCAGGTAAAACCCGGAGGATATTCCGGAAGCCTCGGACAGGGACAGCAGGTGATCACCAGTCTTTTAAAAAATGATGCCTTGCAATGGGAAGTGGCGCAAAAGGTAAATATCGGCATGGACCTGCGTGTGCTCAATGCACTTGATATTACTTTCGATTACTTCAGGGAAAAAAGAGATAATATACTGCGTAACAGGGGAACGGTACCTGTGCTTAACGGGTTGCCGTCTTCAGTACTGCCTCCGGTAAACATTGGAGTGGTAGAAAATAAAGGGTTTGAGCTGGAGCTGACCTATAGAAAACCAATAGGCAAAGACCTGACGATTATGACAAAGCTGAATGGTGCCTATGCCAGGAACGAACAGGTATTTGCAGATGAGCCATTGCTGGATGAGACGTATGCCTATCGTTATCGGCAAACGGGTTACAGGATCGGTCAGAACTTTGGTTATATTGTTGATCGTTATTTCCGGGATGCAGAAGATATTGCCAATGCTCCCGAACAGCGCATTCCCGGACATGCTCCGAAACCCGGGGACTTCAAGTATAAAGACCTGAACGGCGATGGAATCATCGATGAAAAAGATATTGCGCCAATAGGGTATTCAACGGTCCCTGAAGTACAATATGGGGCGGCCGTTAATGTAATATACAAAAATATTGACCTGAGCATCCTGTTCCAGGGCGTTACCAATGTATCCAACTATTATGGCAGCTATGGAATATTTGCAATTGGAAATAACTTTCGTTCAAGACACCTGGAAAGCTGGACGGAGGAACGCGCGGCAAACGGAGAAAAAATCAGCTACCCCAGGCTTACCACCCAAACCAATCCCAATGAGAACCCGAATTCATTTTTTATAAATGACGGTAGTTATATCCGGCTTAAGAATGTGGAGGTGGGGTATACATTAAATAATAACTGGATCCGGCGCGTAGGAGCCCGCAGTATTCGCTTCTATGCAAATGGACTCAATCTGTTTACCTGGGATAAGTTACCTGTTAAGGATTTTGATCCGGAGATGACAAGTATCATGACTTACCCGATTACGAGATTAATCAATTTTGGTGTAAACTTTATTTTCTAAATTATGAAAAAGATATTTATAATCATAGCGCTTGCCCTTACTGTTGCTTCCTGTAAGCGCGATCCACTCGATATTACACCGGATGGAAGGATGTCGCTGGAAGATGTATTTACCAGCGAAATACAAACGGAGGCCTATTTGAATACGGTATACGCTTCCATACCCTCTTATTTTAACAATTATGCCGGCTGGTCTTTTTTGGCGGGGCTTACGGATGAAGCCCAGGATGCAGAGATAGGAAATCTTTCTGCAAGTCTTGCTGCAGCCTGGATTACCGGTAGCTTAACCCCCGGTAATAATCCCCTGGCCCAGGCCGGAGGTATAGGTGGCGGGCAGAATCGGTATACCACGTTTTGGGCAGGGATCAGGGATGCGAATGTTTTTCTGGGCAAAGCGCCGGATGTTATGTTCGCCAATCCAAACAGGAAGGCAAGAATTATTGCGGAGGCAAGACTGTTGCGGGCTTTCTTTTATTTTGAACTGGTTAAGCAATTCGGGCCTATGCCCATTATTACCGAGCCTTTTAGCCCCACGTTTGATTATTCGCAGCTGAAGCGGCCAACCTTCCAGGAGTGCACGGATTTTATTGCAGAGGAGTGTGCACGGGTGATTGCAGAAGGAAAGCTTCCGGTGCGGATTACCCAGGAATCTGAACGCGGCCGTTTTACCCTTGCTGTAGCATATGTTTTACGATCAGAGGCTTTGTTGTACAATGCAAGCCCCTTGTGGAATCCGGCAAATGATCTTGCAAAATGGAATGCAGCGGCGGCGGCGGCAAAGGAAGGAATAGACGCGTTGACCGTTGCCGGGTATGAACTGGTAAATGATTATGGAAATTACTTTTTAAACACTTCTGACCTGGCTGATAATCCCCGTGATAGGGAAACCATATTTGAGATCAAGACAGGCGAAATACCGTTAACCACTACCGGGCTGCCCAGCAAACAGGGCTCCTGGATGTTGGGCGCAACTCCGTCGCAGGAGCTGGTGGATGCCTATGATATGAAGGAAACAGGAGAACCCGCCATTTTAGGATATGAAGATGCAGATCACTTGAAACCCATCATTAATGGGACATCAGGTTATGATGAGCAAAATCCTTACAAAGGAAGAGACCCCCGGTTTTATGCAACCTTATGGTACAACGGCGCGGCCTATGATAATATAAACGGACAGGTACATATTGTCGAAACGTTTATTGGGGGAGCTGATCAACTGATCAAATCGCCGCCTAACCGGATCAATACCCATACGGGCTATTACCTGAGAAAATTTATCGACCCCAAGCTTGCCATCAACCAGACATCTTCCGCCAAGTTTAAGAAATACAGGCTGGCTGAGCTTTATTTGAACCTGGCCGAGGCAGAAAATGAAGCTAACGGCCCAACATCACGGGCTTACGATGCCGTTAATGTTATCCGGAAGCGGGCGAAAATGCCCGACATGACAACCGGATTGGACCAGACCCAGTTTCGGGACCGTGTCAGGAGAGAGCGCAGGGTAGAGTTGGTATGGGAAGAACATCGTTTTTGGGATGTACGCAGATGGAAGATCCTGAGTCAGACAGATAAACTGGTTACAGGGATGGAAATAAAAGCGGGCGCCGGCGCCGGCACTGTTACAGTTCCCAATCCAAGCTTTGAATCCGGAGAATCAGGATGGACCTTTTACACCGGCGCTTCCGTTGTGGCGAGGGCAGGTCATACCAGTGAACATGTGGTTTCCATTGCAGATGGAGGGCATATTTGGACCACTATAAGTGGATTGCAGCCGAATACCACTTACGAAGTATCTTTATTGATGTATGTGGAGTCTGGCAGTGGCTATGTAGGAGTAAGAAATTATGGTGGAAATGAAGTAAGCACACCGGCTGTTCCGGCAGATGGGGTCAAAGAGCAAAAGGTACAGTTTACAACCGGGGCTGCGAATACTACTGCCGACATTTTTAGTTGGTGGCCCAATGGAAGTAAGGGATTACTGGACGATTTCAGTATCATAAAGAAGGGGGGGGGCAGTCAGCCTGCTCCGCCAGCCAATGTTACCTATACCCGGTTTGTAACCGAACGCAGGAATGCCTGGCAGGATAAATTTCTGATTTTTCCTATACCATTGAGTGATGCTTCTATTATACCCGATTTTACAAAAAATCAAAATCCAGGCTGGTAGTCCCGCAAGATAGACGAACCCGCCTGTTTCGAAATAACAATAGCGTGATCCGGGGCCGGTACTGCCATACCAGGGATACCTGTGGGGCCGGCACCGTTTTACGTTCGGGCGAGCCGGTACTTTACCTGGTATAGAGGTTCATAAAAAAGAAAATGAATACTTGTGTATATGCGCTTTTTAAATATTGCAGCGGCCGTGTTATTGTGTTTGGTTTTGATGCCATGCTGTGGTAATAAATTCGACCCCCCAAATGCGGAGGGACAAAAAAATGGAGTTTATACCGACCGGCAGGATGTTCTTAAGATGATCTATGCGATTGCGGAGGAAAAAGGAATGAAAGTGATCTGCGATCTGAATATGAACGGAGGGGAACTGTATCGTAAGTATACACCCGAGTATGTGGCAGGGCAGTATAAAACATATGTACAAACTTTTTATAACCGCTATGGCCGGTACAAATCTTTCTGGGGATGGTATCTCAATAACGAACTTAACCCCTTAGGACCCGGAGAAAAAACGATCACTGCCTTTTGGCATAAAGTATGGAAGGCTGCGGTACAGGAATGTAAAAGAGTAGCGCCGCAGAGCGTGGTAACGATTTCCCCCTTTTTCCTGCTGGATAAAAACGGGTACAGAGGATTTGAATATCTGCAGCCCGAAGACTATGAAAAATGGTGGGCGCAAACGTTACTGGAGACAGGTATTGATATCCTGATGCTGCAGGATTCAGGGGCCGAGCATATAGGCTTTTTTACATTGGATGACCGGCGTCCGTTTTTGCAGGCGCTCAAAAATGCCTGTGAAAAAGCAGGTGCGCAGTTTTGGGTAAATGTAGAAACAGGGGAGGTGGTAGCCAAGGACTGGCAGGAGTTCCTTGCTATGGAAAAAAGCAATACCCGGAACTGGAAGTTCACCCCCATCAACTGGTTGCAGCAAAAGCTGGAGCTGGCTGCTGAATATGGAAGCGGTATTGTAAACTGGGGCTATTTCCCCTTTATGAATCCTGTTACAGAGCGGGGGCCCTGGCCTTCAGCAGAAGTGGATGGGCAGACGATCACTTCTGAAGGACAGAGAAATGCCTATGATGCATATGCAGGATACTATCAGAAGCTCAATAGCCGGTATAGCGGGCCGCAAAATAAAAAACCCGCAATAAGGGGTACATTGTGGTGGTTGCCGGTAAATTATGAAAACGTTCCCGGAACAGATCTGGAAAATGTGATCCGGGAACAGATAGAAAAGCAATACCAGGCGGGTTTTGATCTGCTATGGATTGTAAATGCCCCGGCAAATATGGAATATGCTATGAGGATAAAAGAATAAGCAGGAGTTTAACCAGACTGATCATGAAGGAACTAAAAAAAATAATCTTTGTTTTATGGGGGCTGTTCACCGCGTTGCCTGCGGGCAGCCAGACGCTGGCAGAGCAGCTGGGGTACAAAAAGACCGATAGAATACTGATCATTAATAATGATGATGCCGGTATGTGTCATGCTGCTAACCTGGGTACGATACAGGCAATGACAAAAGGAATTATCCGTTCTGCCACGATCATGCCTCCCTGTCCCTGGTTTAATGAGATCGCCGACTTTGCCAGGACCCATCCGGAATATGGCTTTGGGGTGCACCTTACGCTTACATCAGAATGGAAGCACTATCGATGGGCGAGTATTGCCCCGCGTAGCGAGGTGCCCGGGCTTTATGATAAGGAGGGATACCTGTGGAAAGATGCATCGGAGGTGTACGCAGCATCCAATATCCGAGAAGCGCTGATTGAAGGACGGGCCCAGATAAAAAAAGCGCTGGATAGCGGCATACCGGTTACACATATTGACTCGCATATGGGAACGTTCCAGTATGATTCCAGCTATATGAAAATGTACCTGCAGCTGGCTAAAGAGTTTGACCTGCCGCTGCGCATGGCTGCACAAACAACCCTGGATGCAATGGGGTTTTCAGAGTTTAGAAAACGATGCAGGGATAGCGGGTTGGTAACGCCGGATTATTTCGTTTATGAGGAATTTAAAGATTATAAGACAGAGAATGTTGAGACGTTCTAGACAGACTATATTAAAAACCTGAAACCGGGCGTTACCGAGATTTTTGTGCATGCGGCCGCGGAGAGCGATGAACTGCGTGCTATTACCAATTCAGCCGGAACACGTATTAAGGAACTGGCTTTCTTTACGGGCGATGCAGTTAAAAAGCTGATAAAGGATGAAGGTGTCATTGTTATAGGATATAAATCTTTGTTTGATCTTCAGCGGAGATTGAAGAATTAACTCAGGGGATAATTGTATTGTATCATTTTTCTAAATCGCATTGCATGAGAACAAATTGCTTACATGTGCTACTGGTGTTGTTGTTACTTTATGCTGCGCCCGCAATAGGCCAGCGGATGGAAGCGGTATTTCTTAAATGCGAGCACCTGGAGCATCCGCTTGGTATTGATGCGGCAGCTCCCCGTTTTACCTGGCAGGTGGCAGACAGCAGGTTGGGCGCTGCGCAAACAGCCTATGAAATTATTGTGGACGAAGATGCCGCTATCGTCCGCCGTGGAAACGGAACTGTATGGAAGAGTGGTAAAATAGCATCTTCGGCTACAATAACAACCTTTAACGGAAAAAAGCTGAAACCCCGCACCCGTTATTACTGGGCCGTGGCGCTGTGGGACAAGAATGGCGTAAAATCAGCCACCTCCCAACTGTCGTGGTTTGAAACCGGAAAAATGAAGGAGCCCTGGAAGGCACAATGGATGAGCGATGGGGAAGATACCCTGGTTTATCCCGCACCTTATTTCCGTAAAGAAGTGCAGCTGCAGAAGCAGGTCTCCCAGGCACGGGTGTATATAGTGGCCGCGGGATTATTTGAGCTTTATCTGAACGGCGCGAAAATGGGTAATGAATTGCTGAATCCCATGTTTACGCGGTTTGATAAACGCAATCTGTATTTAAGCTTTGATGTAACAAAAGAGCTGAGAAAAGGGAACAATGCGATTGGTGTTGTATTGGGCAATGGGTGGTATAATCATCAGTCATGGTCTGAATGGAATTTCAATGGCGCGATGTGGCGCAATCGTCCGGCATTTTGCCTGGAAATGCAGGTCAGATATACAGATGGAACTACTGCAACAGTTTATTCAGATCCTACCTGGAAAACGAAAACAGGGCCACTTATTTTCAACAGCATTTATACCGGAGAGCATTATGATGCCCGGATGGATTTAGGCAGATGGAGTGTGCCCGGTTATGATGATGCCGGCTGGAACAAAGTGGTACAGCGGCAGGCACCTTCAACGCAGGTTGTTACACAAGCCATGGTTCCGGTCAGGATCGTGAAAGAATTTCATAACCCCGGGGTCCGGAAAATAAACGATTCTGTATATGTGTTCCGGTTCCCGGAAAATATTGCCGGCATATCAAAACTGAGCATTCAGGGAGCAAGAGGAACGGTTATCCGGCTGAAACATGGTGAAACACTTAATAAAGATGAACGGGTAGATCAGTCTACCATCGATATCTATGCAGATCAGCGGCATGGGGCCGATCCTTTTCAGACGGATATCTATATTCTGAAAGGAGCGGGTATTGAGGAGTTTATGCCCCGGTTCAATTACAAGGGTTTTCAATATGTTGAGGTGATTGCAGACCGCCCTGTTCGGCTGAATGCGGGCAGCCTGTCGGCTTACCGCGTAAACAGCGATGTACGGCAAGTAGGGAAAATTGAATCGTCCAATACGCTGGTGAATAAGATATGGGCAGCTACCAATCGTTCTTACCTTTCAAATTTACATGGTTATCCTACGGATTGCCCGCAACGGGAAAAGAACGGCTGGACGGGTGATGCCCATATTGCACTGGAGACAGGCCTGTTAAACTATGACGGCATTACGGTGTATGAAAAATGGCTGGCGGACCACCGGGACGCCCAGCAGGAAAATGGCATGCTGCCGGCAATTATTCCAACGGCCACCTGGGGCTATCACTGGGGCAACGGGCCGGATTGGACGAGCACCATGCTGATCGTGCCCTGGACACTCTATCAGTATTACGGGGATACCAGAGTGCTGTCTGATAATTATCCTAACATGAAACGCTTTGTCGATTATATTACATCTGTAAGTAAAAATGATCTTACGGATTGGGGGCTGGGTGATTGGGTGCCTTATAAGACAATTGCAAACAAAGAATTGCTGATCTCCCTGTACTATTATCAGGATGCGCTGTTATTATCAAAAGCTGCAGGCGTTATGGGCAGGGCTACGGATGCTGTACATTACCGGCAGCTGGCGCTTAGAATTAAGAAAGCAATCAATGACAGATTCCTGGATACAGAGAAGGCCATCTATGCCACAGGTGCACAGGCCGAGCTGAGCGGCCCGCTTTATTTTGGAATTGTCCCGGAGCCTTTAAGGCAAAGAGTAGCTGATAACCTGGCCCTGCGGGTACGGGCAGATAACCATCACCTGGACGTTGGTTTACTGGGGGCTAAAACGTTACTGGGGGCTTTGAGCGATAATGGCTATGCCGACCTGGCTTTTGAAGTTGCGACACAGCAGACTTATCCCTCCTGGGGGTGGTGGATCGCAAATGGTGCCACCACTTTGTTTGAGACCTGGAAGATAGAAACGGCCACCCTTTCGCGAAATCATATAATGTTTGGAGCGATCAGCGCGTGGTTTTACAAAAGCCTTGGGGGGATCAATAGCGATGAAACAAAACCGGGATTTCATTCGGTCATTATAAAACCGGCTTTTGTAAAAGGATTAGATCGTTTTTCGGCAACTTATCATTCTGCAAGCGGGAAAATAATATCTTCGTGGAAACGGCTTAACGGCCAGATCGTACTCGATCTCGCTATTCCTGCAAACAGTCAGGGCCGGGTCCGTTTAAATAATATCCGATCGGTTATTGACGTGGGAAGTAAAAAGGAAATAAAAAGCAGTTTGATAAATAAGGATGGTGATTACCTGTTTACTGCCGGTTCATACAGGATCTTGATCGGGGAAGATGTACGTTGAATACCGGTATTTCAGGTGTAATTATTACGCCCGTGTATGATCTCGCTCTTCGGTTTTAGATCGGGAATACCGATAGCACTTCATTGAATGATAAGAGATAAAATGAAATAGATGGGCATTAGGAAAATCAAAGCGGCTCTTATAGGTATGGGCGTATTATTGCAATTCCTGAGCGCCCATGCCCAGCAATACCTGCCCCTGGCTTCTCCGCAGGCGGATTATATAACGGACCTGGCCCTGATCTACCAGGGCGGGGCACATCGCCCGGACTGGACGGCTGAACAGCTGACGCCTTATGTGTACCGGCAGCAGGGGAAGAAGACCGATTTTTTATTTGACGGTTTTCTGTTTATTGAGTTTAAGAATGGAAAGGGAAAGGATTATTCCATCGGTTATGAAAAAGAACACGCAGGAAAGGAGGAATGGTCCTGGCTGCTGGATCGGAACTTTGAACAAGGGAAGGCCATTCATGCGTTAAATGATGTACTGTCCGGATTGGCAAAAAAGCGAATCAAACCACTCCGGAAACGCAAAGTGGTGCTAACCCTTCCGGAGCCGATCTATGATCAGAAAGACTGGGGCATGCTGGACGGGAAAATGCTAAGCTTTGATAATGAAGAAAGCCGCTTCCTGGCTTGTAAGTGGTATATTGATGATGCGCTGGATCGCTGGAGCAAGGCCGGCCTGGATCAGGTGGAGCTTTCTGGGTTTTACTGGGTGGCGGAGCAGAGCACCGGTGGAAAAACCTTAATACCCCGTATTGCGGAATACATCCGTTCAAAAAAAATGAAATTTTACTGGATTCCTTATTGGAAGGCGGAAGGACATGGTAGCTGGAAGGCGGCCGGTTTTGATGCCGCGTATCAGCAGCCCAACCATTTCTTTGATGAGCATATACCCGATAGCCGTATTGATGAAGCCTGTGATTTTGCAAAGCAACACGAGATGGGGATGGAGCTGGAATTTGATATGCGGGTGGAACAGCCTGCCTTTGAAAAACGGCTAATTACGTACATCGGCGGCTTTCAGAAGAAAGGCGTGCTCGATGAAGCTGCGATGGCCTATTATGAAGGCGGCAATGGTATCATGAAATTGTCGGGGCATAAGGAAGCACGTATGCGGGAACTGTATCAGAAACTTGCAGCCATCATTGCCGGGCGGCAGCAAAAAGCAGATGCCTATTACAAGCAACGCAGAAGGTAGTGAGCGCAGGCTATTAACTTTTAGTCGCCAGCTACCGTTTGCAACCCTGGCGGATCCGCCGCGTTCTTTGCCCCTTAGCGTCGTTGCGTGAAATAAATATAGGAGCTCCTGGTCGTTGCTTTGTGGCCCTGTTTCAA
>NZ_FMZO01000002.1:663490-667195 GCF_900101395.1 Niabella drilacis
CAAGCGGCACCAGGCTCTGCAAGTCCGGGTGATCTGCGAAGAGCGGTATTGCCCCGCCGCGTTCTTTGCCCCTTAGCGTCGTTGCGTGAAATAAAAGACCTCTTGTTCCGTCAACGAAATATGCTTATTTTAGTACTCTCAAAAACGATTGTATAAAATGAGCGATAAGCAGCCTGCTGCCCGGAGCGAAGGTTGTTTGGGGCGTATGGGAACCGGGCCATCATTCAAAAATAAAAAAATAAACAGATGAGATCTTGCCGTTTACGGACGTTGGCATTGTTCGCGCTTGGTATCTTTTTCCTCAACCGCCTGCCGGCGGAGGTAACACTGCCGGCTGTTATCAGCAGTAACATGGTATTGCAGCAAAAAGCAACGCCGGCCCTTTGGGGTACTGCCGGTGAGGGGAAAACAGTTACAGTGCAGACCTCCTGGAATAAAAGGACCTACCATGTGAAGGCAGATGCGTCGGGCAACTGGAAAATTCATGTAGTCACTCCATCCTTTGGCGGCCCTTATACGATCCGTATCGCTGAAGAAAATACCATTACCCTGGAGCAGGTGCTTATTGGTGACGTATGGCTGTGCTCCGGCCAGTCGAATATGGAAATGCCCCTGGCGGGTTGGGGAAAGATCCTCAACTATGAACAGGAGATCGCCAACGCCAACTATCCCAACATCCGGTTGTTGCAGGCTATTCATGTTACTTCCAATCAGCCTGTTAATGACCTGGAGGTAAGGAACAGCGGGTGGGATATTTGCACGCCCAAAACAGTAGCCGATTTTTCTGCTGTGGCTTATGCCTTTGCCCGGGAGATCTATGAAAAAACAAAGATCCCCATCGGGCTTATTCACAGTTCCTGGGGTGGCACCATTGCGGAGGCATGGACCAGTTATGAGACCCTGCAACGGTTACCCGATTTTGCCGCTGCTGCTCAGAAGATAAAAGAAACGCCAGGAGTTGACAGGAAGGCATTTGAACAGCTGATTTCGGAGTGGAACCAAAAACGGCAGGCTGCGGACAAAGGGATCGTAAACGGCAAAGCGATCTGGGCGGCGGCAGATCTGAATACGGCAGACTGGAAAACCATGCCGGTGCCGGGTCATATAGAAGATAACGGCCTGCCCGGTTTTGACGGGGCGGTCTGGTTCAAACGGAGTTTATCCATACCGGAGCACTGGAAGGAGGGGGACCTGACCCTGAGCCTGGGCCCGATTGATGATGAAGATATTACCTGGTTTAACGGGGAGCAGATCGGCGCTACCAGCGGATGGGATCAGGAACGGGTGTATACCATTCCCGCGCGGTTGATCAAAAAAGGGAACAATGATCTTACCGTACGGGTAACGGATAACAGCGGCTCCGGAGGGATCTATGGTACACCCGCACAGCTTTTTATCAGGAACCGGGAGGGACAAAAGATAGAGCTTCGCGGAAACTGGCTGTATAAAGTGCCTTATGCTTTAAAAGACCTGCCCCCGGTACCGGTAAATCCCAGTAATCCCAACCGGCCCACGGTCCTTTATAATGCGATGATCAACCCGCTTATCAGCTACACCATAAAAGGTGCTATCTGGTACCAGGGCGAGTCCAATGCCGGAAGGGCCTATCAATACCGGGAATTATTTCCGGCAATGATCAGAGACTGGCGCTCAAAATTTTCATCCGGGAACTTCCCGTTCTATTTTGTGCAGTTAGCCAACTTTATGAAGCGGGCAGATCAGCCGGGCCCTTCAGCGTGGGCGGAACTCCGCGAGGCGCAGCTGATGACAACACAGCTTTCCAATACAGGCATGGCTACCATTATTGATATAGGAGATGCCGGGGATATCCATCCTAAAAATAAACAGGAGGTAGGCCGCCGGCTGGCATTGATCGCACTCAACAAAGACTATAAAAAGAAGAACGAATACTCGGGACCGCGGTACAGAACCCAGAAAATAAACGGTGACCGGATCATACTTGGTTTTGATCATGCCGAAGGGATGAAGGCTTTGGAAGGGAAGCTGACGGGTTTTGCCATCGCAGGAGCAGATCAACGCTTCTATTGGGCGGATGCCGAGATCTCGGGGAGTACGATCACGGTAAAAGCTCCGGAGGTGAAACAGCCGGTGGCAGTGCGTTATGGCTGGGCCGATAACCCGGAGGTGAACCTCGTAAACGGAGCAGGGTTACCCGCTTCACCCTTCCGTACCGACCAATGGGATGGTGTTACAAAAGCGGCAAAATAATACTTATGGGGTTTGAGTTTTAGATCCGGTTTTATACTCATTGAACTTTCTTTTGTTTCAGGCTCAAAGTTTAATGTTAGATCCGTGTTTCTCTTCTCACTGATCGTTCTTTTGTTTAAAGTTCCAGGTTCAACGTTAAATCCGTTGAATGTGGTTTAATGGACGTTGATAACTGAACACTGAATCTGAAAACTGATAGCTGAAAACTGCCCGCTCATTTTTCATAATATGATTTTAAATGCTTATTTTGTATAGAGATTTAAAATCCGGTTTATGAATAAGCATATAAGCTCCTGGTTCAGTCCGTCCCTGCAAAAAGAAATGCCCATTGTCAGCTATGGTTCCTACGGGACCGTATTACTGCTGGTACCAACTGCCGGCGCCGACTACCTGGAGTATGAACGCTTTCAGCTGATCGACAGCCTGGCCCCTTTTATTGATGCAGGAAAGCTGAAAGTATACTCAATCGACAGCGTTAATAACGAAAGCTGGCTCAATAAGCATATGGATCATTGGGACAAAGCGCAACGGCATGAGCAGTGGAATACATATGTATACAATGAAGTACTTCCTTTTATTAAAAATGAGTCGGGTGAGGAGACGCCGGTATTTGTGAGCGGCGCTTCCTTTGGAGCACTCCATAGTATGAACCTGTTTTTGAAGCGCCCCGACCTGCTGGGTGGCGTCATTGCCATGAGCGGTGTTTACGATCTGACCTATTATACGGATGGTTTTATGAACGATACCGTGTACTTTAACAGCCCCTGGCATTATATGCCGAACCTGGCCGATCATGGAGTACTTGAACAGATCCGGAAAAGTCCGCATATCCATATCCTGACCGGTGCCGGCGCCTATGAAGACCCCAAAGCTGGTGGAGCGTTTGCCAGGATCCTTTACGATAAAGGCATTTATTATGAATTTGATAACTGGGGCGAAAGCTATAAGCACGACTGGCCAACCTGGAGGGAGATGCTGCCGCATTATATCGGCACCCGTTTTTGACCTTCGACACCAAACAGGTCGTATAGGGCGCTTCAGGTCATCCCGATTGCCGCCGCTTGTGCGTCATCTTAATCGGTTACGCCTGTAGACGGCGCCTGTGGTTTCAGCGTTTGATGCCAGATCCCGGATTCTCAACTCCCCGCCTTTGTTCTAGAATTTCATTTCTCCATTCTCATAATGAACCGGAATCAATTTTATTAAAATGCGTAATTACTAGTGGTTTGTGTCCTCACCAATGCTATTAAAATAAGAAAAGTCTGTATCCAGGATCGTCCTTCCAGGGAGACAGGCATCTGCGATGGTTGCTACTATTGTAGGTAATGGGCATAGTACAACCATGAGCCTGATCCTTAAGGTTTCTGGCTTTTCTGGCAAAGCGGATCCTGTTTTCAGCAGCTGATTGTGCTTTATTTGTACATGGGACTAAAGCGATTTTTTCGTTTAAACTTGTGGTTTCTGGCAAAAGACCTG
>NZ_FMZO01000028.1 GCF_900101395.1 Niabella drilacis
ATTCCCGCCTATGCCTGTATTTACATCGATGGTAAACCGGGATGCTAATTTAGCTTCGTATCCAAAGCCGGTACCACCGGGGCCCGCCTCTATCTTTGCCTGGCTCCGTGTTGCAGGCTGTTGCGCACCAGCCGTTGCCAATAAAAAGCCACCTCCCATAGTCAATAAAATTTTTCTCATTTGTTAGAGCCTGTTTAAATTTTATTGATGGAATTTATTATGAAGCTATTTTGGAGCGAAACAAGGAAAATTTTGCAGGCATAGCAGGCCACTATGGCGAAAAATTTAACGCAGTTGCAGCCCAAAACAGCCATAATAAAGCCATTGAATGAATTTTAAGCAGGCTCTTAGTCTCCGTCCTGTATTGCGCGTAAAAATATCACTTCAATACAGAAGACAATGTTTTCCATTTGCCGGTGTTGCATCCAGGCCAGGTAGCGGGGCTAAGTTTTTGATACAGCTTTATCCCAATACCGCATCCGCAGCGGCTTCGCCGGTGTTGATAGCGCCTTCCATAAACCCCTGCCAGTCGGCCAGGTGCTCTCCTGCAAAATGCGTATGCAGGAATTTCCGTTTTAGTTCCGGCATTAGTTTAAACCACTGACCAACGCCGTAAAGCGCATATGCTCCATACGAATAGGCATCATTACCCCAGTAATAATTTGCCTGGCTTTTCAGCAGCGGCCGCAGATCACCAAAATGAGGTTCCAGGCAACGAAACACATCGCCTGCTAAAAACGCATCAGACTGGTTGGCATTGGATGCCGCTTTATCCCCGATGCTGTAAGCGATCAGCACCCCTTCTGCTGAGGGCTGATTTTTGGTAGCATGATAAAAATAATGGGGCGACTGGTCCGATACCAGGTCAAACGCTTCCTCCTTCCAGAACCGCTTTGTAAAATGCAGGGCATGTTTATTGATCCTTGCATATTGCAGTTCGTTTAATGCAGCCGATAAGGAAGGCGGCAGGCCGGGGCTCCAGCTGATCTTCTGAACCGAGGCGGTTGGTATGGCACAGATCAGCTGATCACCGGTAAATTTCTTTCCATTGGTACAAACCACTTCTACCCGGTTATTTTGAACAATATGGGAAACATGATGATCGCAATAGATATGCTCTGCGCCGATCTGCTCCCTTAATTTATCGGCCAGTATAGCATTACCCCCTTTTATTTTGAGATCCATCTCGTTCTTTTCGCTGCTTTCCACATACTCTGCAAGAGCCGCAAAGGCTGAGACATGGCGGATGCTTTCCCCAAAATCCGTACTGTCCAGCAATTCCCGGATATCAAGATCGCGGCCGGTACAACCATTGTTCACCAGGAAGCGCCACCAATCATATTGATCCAGTTTTTGTTTATCCGTTTCCTTTAAATGCGGGTAGGCCTCCAGGATCTTTTTAAATTTCTCATTCCATGCATCGCTGTAATCCCAGGCCCCGGCTCTATGGTATTCTCCTTTGTAAACAAGGTGGGTATCCATCTGGTTGTTTTCCAGTGCCAGGCCAAACGCAGTACAAAGCTCCCGCATGCGGGTGTGCGAGTTGCCCACCCATTCGCCACCCAGCTCAACCACAAGGTCATTGCTGATCCGGTGCGAAAAAACACGCCCCCCGATCCTGTTCCGGCTTTCGATCACCACAACTGCACAGCCCTTCTTTTTTAGCCGGTATGCTGCTGCCAGGCCGGCGAACCCAGCTCCAATTACAATAACTTCCGGCTTTTTTAAAGGATAAGGATTGAACCGAGGATGGCCCGAAACAACCAGGGCTCCGGCAGACAATGCGCTCTGACGAATAAAACGGCGGCGATCCATGAAAATAAATTTAAGCCGTGAAGATAGCTTCACCGGCAACAGGTGCATATACCTGAATCTGGCGAGTACCTATCTCCTTATAGCGGCTGTAATTGCAGCAAGGGACATTTCTTCCAGCACGGTCCTGCCCGCCCCCTGGTCGGCGGCTTTCCATTTTACCAGCCGGATCACCCCACTCTCAATCTCAATACCGGTAATATCCCCATCTGAAAAACAACAGCACCCTGTATTAAAATAGGTAGGCAGCATTCTCTTATAGTCAAATACCAGGCTATTGAACCGGTCCTGGTAGAGGTTGGTTTCCTCCTGGATCTTTTTGATCGTTTCGTTGTCGTTATCGCTTTTTGCAATATCCATCTGTCGGTATAGCCGTTCAATATGCGTCAGCGATTCAAACACCGGCTGATGCGTATGACCGGTTATCAAAAGGATATGATCCTGCTCTGCCGACCATTCGTACATGATCTCATTATGAACCGTTTTTTTATAGGCATTGTTAGAGGGCTCATTGGGGTTGATCCGCAGGTACGACTGGAGTGGTCCCCAGATCCGGGAAATAAAGAATTTTGTGAACCAGTTACCGTCACTGTTGGCATCACCCTGGTGACCGTGCGTGCAAAAGATCCTTAATCCTTCTCCATTGATCCCGGTATTGAGGATCACGCCCTCACTGGCCTTTATTTTCCGTCCATACACCGCTTCCAGTTCCAGTCCTGCCAGGGGGTCATTTGCCCAATACAGATCATGATTGCCGATCACTTTTACAAAAGCGTTTCTTTGTACAAATGCTTTTTCTGCTGCAAAAGCTGCTTCATTGTATTTCTTGACCCTGGAAAGCGTATTTTCCCAAAGCTCTTCGCAATCGCCGAGGTTAATAAAAAGGAAGCCGGCTTTATTATAATATTTCAGCGCCTCCAGGTAAGCCGGAGCTGCCACCGCAAAATCATCAGCGCCGTTACGGGCGCCTTTGTGCTGGTCAGAAAATATAATGAGCTTACCGGACTGGCTGTCGAAATCAATTACAGGCCCCAGCTTTCCGGGATTATTTAAAATATGATTGAACAGCCGGGTCAGTGCATCATAGATCCGGGCCTTATCAGGACTGGAATCAAATTTTCTGGCAGCCCATAAAACAGGTCTTAATAAAAGAAACCGGAGCAACCGACGCATGGTCTCAAAATTATATATTGGGGATTCGTCAATCCGATAAGGCTTCTCAAATCTTACGGGCTGGCTGGTTCCGGATTACATGCCCGGGTAAACAGGGCCGTAACGGAGTTTTTTGGCACGACGATGCCCTTTTTCGGGGTAAATAATGTCATGTGCAGTTTCATAGCCCTCATTTGCGGTATCCAGCAATCGTTTCATCGCATTTCTTCTGCGCGCTTCACATACTGCACCTGTAACCGCAGACGCAGCGATTCCTAAAATCACAAATCCTATTAAACGATATGTATTCTTCATCACTCTAAACTATTTATTCATAACCGTAAGATATGAAATAAATGGCAAAAGTTGCTTGCTTTTTTACCCTCTGAAAACGAATGAGTGTTAGCACCGCCTTCCCATTTATCCTCCTGCAAATCTATCTATGAACAGCACAACGGGCCATTAACCAATTGCTAATTCATGATAAATTAACACTGGTGGAAATTAATTGTTGGGCTTTTTATTAAAATTATCATTTCTTTTTATGCGAAAAAAGCCATTTTAACAGTCCGGGTTCGGCAAATGCTGCATCCCAGCTGTTATGCCCCGCTTCCGGATAAACGGTGAACCGGACGGGAACTGCTTTTGCCTTCATGGCCTCCACCATCCTGCGGGAATACTCGGGCAATACCACGTCATCTTTACCACCATGAAATACCCACCAGGCGGTGTTTTGCAGGTTTCCGGCAATGCCGGGGTCTGCACCACCACAGATAGGAACGGCTGCAGCAAAGGTACCCGGCATACGGTTCACTATTTCAAAAGTGCCCATTCCTCCCATGCTCAGTCCCATCACATATACCTGGTCTTGCTTTATCTGGTACTGCCGGTTCAGGTTGTCTACAAGCGCCATCACGAGGCGCATGCTGGGAGAGGGTTCCCCGCCTGTTACAAAATAAAAGCTTCGCCTGCCATTGGAATCTGCAACCGTTTGAACATTGCTCCAGTAGTATCTTACTGCATTCTGCGGAAACACAACAATGGCCGGGTAATTTTTACGGTTCTCTGCTTTTAAAAACAAGGAGGCTCCGTGCAATAATTGCGCTTCGTTATCATTGCCGCTTTCTCCCCGCCCATGCAGGAATAGTACCAGGGGATATTGCTTCTTGGGGTTGTAGTTCTCCGGCAATAATAAACGATAGGGCAGGGTATCACCATTCTGTATCAATTTAAATTTCTGAAACAGGGAGTAATCCTGGGCCTGGGTCATCCCGGTAAGAACTACTGCAACAAGCATAAGGAATATCTTTTTCATCCTGATCATTTTTGAAACACGCGTACATAGTCTACTTCCATAATAGCTTTACTGAGCTGCTCGTCCACCCCTTTAGCACCACCCCAGTTTCCACCCATAGCAATATTCAGCAGTAAGTGAAATTTTTGATCAAAGGGCCATTCTTCAAATCCCTTCCCGGTATTCTTAAATGAAAAGAATAACTGGTCGTCTACAAAGAAATCGACCTGGTCCTTATTCCATTCAACAGCATACAGATGAAATGCGGTTCCTGCATCCTTTAAAAAGAAACCCTTTGTTTTTTGAGTGCCTATTACATGGTTAAACGATTTGGTATGTACACTGCTGAACACCGTATCCGGGTTATACCCTACATTTTCCATGATATCAATTTCACCACTTGCCGGCCAGCCACCATATTTCCATTCGGTGGGGAGCATCCATATGGCAGGCCATACGCCCCTGCCAACCGGTAGTTTAGCGCTTACTTCCACCCTGCCATATACCCAATCTCCTTTTCCCTTGGTAACCAGGCGGGCGGAGGTATAGGTATTCTGTTCCCGTTTTTCTTTGCGGGCCGTGATCATGAGCTTACCGTCTTTAACCACAGCATTGTTACTATCAGCCTTTGTATAATACTGCAGCTCCCTGTTGCCCCAGCCGTTGCCGCCTACATCATACCCCCATTTGTCTGCATCCGGCAATCCATTCTTATGAAACTCATCACTCCACACCAGCTTCCATCCCCTCGAGGCAGGGGCGGCTTTGATCCGTTCTGCCAGAAGCTCCGGCTCGTTGGTGGTAATAAATTCAAAATCGTTGGCCAAAAGCCAATCCATTTCAGCTGCCGTATTTACCGTCCAGGCATTCAGCACCACCTGGTGTTGCCGGGCCTCCCCGATCCATTCCGGATGCTTTTGAAATACTGAATAATGATAATCGATCCCATCCAGGCCATCAGCCTTTACTTCTGCCGGCGATTTTTCACCATTCAGGTACTGCACATGCGCCCGGGGATCCAGCTCTTTTACTTTTTTACATATATCATAGTCAAAGCTGATATAAACCGTCATAGGTGCTGCACCCAGTTTGTGCACCAGGTCCACTACCCGCTGGGCGATCAGCTGTCCCCGCTTCTTGCTGATGACCGATGGTTTTATTTCCAGTACCAGGCGGGTCGACTGGTTGTTCTTCAATCCAGCCAGGAGATACTCCCTTAATGTGGGCAATTGCTCCCCGTTTGAAAGAGGTGTTTTGACCAGGTCCGCATAACGGGTTTCTTCAATAGACAGTTTATTATAATGCGGGTCATGATTGATGATCAGCGAATCATCTGCGGTCATCTGTACATCAAATTCTGAGCCGGTACACTTTAGCGCTATTGCATGTTTCAGGGAAGCGATGGAATTTTCGGGGAGCTGATTTTTCTTAAAAGCGCCCCTGTGCGCCACGATTGGGCTGGCGGCAAATGTTACTTTTTTTTCTGTCTGCTGTGTTTTTGCCGATCCGCTGCAGCCACTTAAAACAAAGGCTGCCAATGCTGCCGGGAATAAAAATTGCTTCATATTTAGTAAAAGGTATGTATTCATTTATTTTAGTGCCTGGTATACCAGGGCTTTAAATTTATCGGCAATTTCGCCATGTGAAAACGGCCACTGCTGTACAAACAGCAGCGCTACGATCTCTTCTTTCGGGTCGCCCCAGTAAGAAGTGCCAAAGAACCCGCCCCAGGCAAAGCTGCCGGCAGACTGGCCCAGTTTCAGGAATCCTTTTTCGGTTGTGATCTCAAAACCCAGCCCAAATTTATTGTTGCCAAAAGGAATGTCGCCGATCTGGTTTTGGGTCATAATCTCAACCGTATGCCTGGACAACAGCCGTTTTCCGTTAAACACTCCCCTGTTAACGATCATCTGCAAAAAAGCGGCATAGTCCGCAGTAGTCGAAACCAGCCCGGCCCCTCCGGAAAAATACCCATTGTTATTTACAGGGTAATCAACCGTTATTCCCGGGAATGTCGTATCGGCCCAGGGTACGGGGGCTTTTGTTACCCGGTCCTCTGTGTACACGCCTACCAGGCGGGCGCGTTTTGCATCCGGTAAATGAAAATAAGTATCCTTCATATTCAGCGGTTCAAAGATCCGCTTGCGGAAAAATGCGTCCAGGCTCATACCGGAAACCACCTCTACCAGGCGGCCCAGTACATCGGTATTGAGCCCGTATGTGAACCGTTCACCCGGCTGGTGCACGAGCGGCAATGTTCCCAGCCTGTCTATCGCATCCGCCAGCTTCCGGGGATGGATCACAAACCCTGCGGGGATACCGGCTTTAGCATAGATCGCCTTCATGTTAGGCGAGCCGATCTGCGCATAATCCAGCCCCGAGGTATGTGTGAGCAGGTCCCGGATGGTGATCCCTCTTTTTGCGGGAACCGTGGTATAGGAGGAATCTGCAGCGTTAAACTGATCCAGCACTTTTGGATTTGCAAAAGAGGGGATGAATTTTGCAATAGGATCATCCAGCAAAAATCTTCCTTCTTCAAACAGCATCATTACCGCAACGCTGGTGATGGCCTTGGTTTGGGAAGCGATCCGGAAAATGTCATCGGTCTTTAAGGGGATGTGGTCCCGGGTATTACCAAACCCAAAGGCTTTATTATAAACGATGGTACCCTTATGCGCGATCAGCGCGGTTGCACCTTTGATCCAGTTTTTTTGAACATAGCCCTGTATAACATTGTCGATCCGTTGCAGGCGCTCCTCTGAAAACCCGTTTGCTTCCGCTTTTCCCGGAACAAAAGGGCTCAATTGAGCCACCGCAGTCAACTGCAGGAGCATGCTGATCAGTAACAAGCGAATCCGTTTCATTCGTAAATTTTGGCTTCTAAGCTACAAAAATATAAGGAAACCCCAACCGGCAGGCAATAAAAGTACAGGGTAAAAGGGGGTATATCAGGTTAACGGAAAAAATCCAGGCATCAGCATGCCTGCATCTGTACCCGGTGCAAAAATAAATAGTGGGTATTCAAATAAGAAGCGGGCAACCGGGCTGCTTTTTATTTTTTCTGCTGATCTGCAGTTACCAGGGTCGTATCCGTAACAAGGGTTGGAACGGTGTAACCACCGGAGTCCAATATGGTTTTTGGAAAGGCCTGCTTCAATTGTGCCCAGGCGTTTTTGTTCACATCCGTTTTATAAAGATAAACGGCCCGTAATGCCGGTAATGTTTTCAACTGCACAAGTCCTTTTTCCGTAACCTTTGTTCCTACCAGGTTCAGCACCTGCAAGTGCTTCAACGATTTCAGGTGCTGTAAACCGGCATCGGTTATTGCCGTACCGCTGAGGTAAAGTCTTGTAAGCCCCTCCAGTTTTGCAATTGCGGCCAGACCAGCGTCATCGATATTGCTGCCATCCAGCTTGAGCCATACCAGCTGTTTTTCCAGGGGGTCCAGCAATTTTACCAGCTCGCGCGCCTGGCTGCCGGCGGTAACAAAGCTCACCGACAAATAATTCTTTTCATTTGAAACGGGTACGACCATTATACCGGCATCTGTCAGCTTTTTTACAGCGTCTCCGCCCGCAGCGCTTATCTCCGCATCCGGCACATCCGTGTTTTTCGCCGCGCCGCTACCGCCGCTGCCCGACTGCAGTGCTGCCAGTACGGGTTTGATCTTATCGGTTTGCGGCAATTCCTTTACTTTTTTTGTAAAACTGTTGCCCGTGCTTACCCACCAGCTCAGGATCGCCACTTCGTTGGGTGTAAGCTGGGGTTTTTCTTTAGGCGGCATATGGTCATCATCATTCAGCGGCAGCAGTAACCGTTTGATCAGTTCGCTTTCATCCGGTTTACCGCTTATAATCGCTTTTCCGTCTTTTCCGCCCTTAAGGATATAGTTTTCCTCATCCAGGCGCAGTTTCCCTTTTTGCTTGCTGCTGCCATGACAGCTGTAGCATTTCCGTTTCAGGAGCGGTTGTACCACATCGGCGTATAAGACCGCCTCCTGTATATTGGGGATCGGTTTAGCGGCTTCTGCTGCAGGATCTCCTTCTATGCCCTCGGTCAGGTAACCGGCACCATGCGTTAAAGAGCCTCCCAGGTGGCCGGTAACCGTAATGAGTGCAATAATGGTCACAGCCGAAAAGCCGGCATATCCTGAAGCCAGCGACAACCGGTTCAACAGGTAAAAGATCAGGGAAACAACCGCAGTGGCAATTCCCAGCCACTGGTGCTGTGTTACCAGGTCGCCGTCATAATCGCCGCTGAGGGAAAGCAGGTATCCCGTAATACAGGAGACTATCGCGGCCATGGCACCCCAGAACAGCAATACCGGAATGGAGGGCTTCAGCAAAGGAAAACGCTTTGCAAACAGCTGCAACAAACAGGCAGCCAGCAACACACCAATAGGCAGGTGTACCAGTACCGGGTGAAATCTTCCTATAAAATCCACAAATGCAAGTATCATCATAAACTATTGATACCGGTTTCTAAGTATTTTCATCATATGTACATTGATGGCCCACTGGTCGGCCACGGGCTGCTGGGTATACGGCAATACCGGCATATATGCAGGCGGGCCAAATTCAGTGAGCACTGTCATTATTTCTCCCTGCTTCCGTTTCCGTTCTGCAACCACATCCCACCAGTCAAAATGTTGTTTAACCACCGCCTCCCATTCCGGTGCCCGCGGATCATTTACCTGCGGCCCTTCCGGATGACCGATACGCGCATGGATATGCGCTGTGCGTTCCAGGGCCCGGGCCACCGTCTCCTTCTGATCGCCCAGCATACTTTCATGCACATTGCACCAGTGCGAAATGTCCAGGGTCAGTTTTAAAGACGGGTTCTTTTCAATGAACTGCCGCGCCACATGTGCGGCAAACAACATCCGGGAGCGATGCGTTTCATGACAGATAGTGATCCCCGTCTGCGCGGAGAGCGCGGTGGTAGCATCGATAAATGCTTTATTTTCCTCATAACTGAAATGATCCCTTCCGGAATGACAGTTGATGTAAACCGGCTGCTGCAGGCTATTGGTTGCTGCAGCATTTATGGCACGTTTAAAGGTCTCAAAATGCTCCTTAAAATCAGGTTGATAACCGCCGCAGAGAAACCCTACCTGCAGATCGTGCTTTTTTAATGCACTGAACAGTTCTTTTTGCTGTGCAGCTTCTGCCGGCCACCAGACTTCGATACCATCATACCCTTCCTTTTTAGCCGCTGCACAAAAAGCGTCAACAGACCCGTTAAAACCCCAGTTGGTTGCCATTATCACCAGCCGGAACCCGGCCTTTGCAGGCGATGAAAACACCCCCGCAGTTGTGGCGGCAGCCGGAAAAAACACTCCTGCCATCGCTGCGGCAGATGATGTTTTTAAAAAACTTCTCCTGTTTTGATTCATATGTGTTACAATCGTTCTTAACCTTTATGCAATAATTTCCTGTATCACCTTACCACCCACATCGGTTAATCGGAACGGCCGCCCCTGGTAGGGATAGGTAAACTGCTCATGATCAAACCCCAGCTGGTTTAAGATGGTAGCCTGTATATCAAACGCATCCACTTTTCCGCTTACGGCGCTGTAGCCGATTTCATCTGTTTCGCCATGCGTAGCACCTTTCTTTATACCGCCGCCGGCCATCCAGATGGTAAAGGCCTCGGTATGATGATCCCGTCCTTTAAAAGGGTTCTGCACGCCATTCCGGTTTTCCATCATGGGGGTGCGCCCAAACTCACCTGCCCACACAACCAGGGTTTCATCCAGCAGGCCTCTTTGCTTAAGGTCCAGCAACAGTGCCGTTACCGGTTTATCTACGCTCCGGTATTTATTAATGATACCAATGTTAAGCGCATTGCTGGCATTATCGCCATGTGCATCCCAGCCCCAGTCGAACAACTGTACAAAACGTACGCCTTTTTCCACCAGTTTTCTTGCCAGCAATACATTGTTTGCAAAACAGGCCCTGCCGGGTTTTGTTCCATACATTTCGTGTATGTATTGCGGCTCATCATTAATATTCATTACCTCCGGTGCCGTGATCTGCATCCGGTAAGCCATTTCATATTGTGAGATGCGGGAGAGGATCTCCGGGTCATTATATTCTTTGTACTCCTGCATATTGGCTTTGTTCACCGCCTCAATGGACGCTTTGCGCAGATCCCGGCTCATACCATCCGGGTCCTTGATGAACAGTACCGGATCCCCTTCGCTCCGGCATTGAACGCCCTGGTACACCGAGGGCAGGAACCCGCTTCCCCATACGCTTTTACCGGCATCCGGAAAGCTGCCGCCACTGGTGAGCACCACAAAGCCTGGCAGGTTCTGGTTTTCTGTACCCAGTCCATAAGTAACCCAGCTGCCGATACTGGGCCGCCCCAGCCGGGGGCCGCCGGTATGCACCAGCAACTGCGCAGGCGCATGGTTGAACTGATCCGTGGTCACCGCTTTTAAAAACGCAACCTCATCCACCACCGTTGAAAAATGCGGAAGATGCTCGCTTACCCAGGCGCCCGATTGGCCATGCCGGGCAAAGGCCGCCTGCGGCCCCAGCATTTTTGGCACACCGGTGATAAACGCAAACTGCTTCCCTTCGAGGAAGGAGGGCGGACAATCCTGCCCGTCCATCTTTGCCAGCTCCGGCTTATAATCGAATAACTCAAACTGGGAAGGCGCCCCCGCCATATGTAAAAAAATAACGCTTTTGGCCTTGCCAACAAAGGGCGGGGCCTTGGGCAATAAGGGGTGTGCCGGATCAAATGCGATGGAATGGGCGGCCTTCCTTTTCCCCCCGCAACTGCCCAGCAGGGATCCCATAGCCAGCGCCCCCAGCCCCATGGCGCTTTCCTTTAAAAAATGGCGCCGCGTATGCGTGTGCATCACCATCTGCTCGGCTTCCTTTACCAATCGCTGATCAATAAGGTCTTTTTTTGTCATTGTAATCCGTTTTTGAGCAGTGTTTAATTCTTCACTACTACTTCATCAAGGTTCAGCATCGCATTGGCCACCACTACCAGGGCCGCCGTACCAGGAACCGCTTTTTCCGTCTGGCCGCCGACCATTGCAGTGGTCTTTCCAGAATCCGATTTAAATTCCTTTAAGGCCTCCGTATATAACTCCTCAAACACTTTCAGCTTATCTTCTTTTATTGATTTGTACAGCATCAGCTGATACCCTTTTCTGATCTGGGCAGTTACCTCACTACCGCCTTCTTTCTGCATCCGGTAAGCCAGATGCCGCGCCATATCAATATAGGCGGAATCATTAAGCGTGGTTAAAGCCTGCAGCGGGGTATTGGTCTTGATGCGCCGCGCGGTACACAGTACGCGCTGCACCCCGTCGAAGGAGATCATAGAGGGGTAAGGAGCCGTGCGTTTCCAGTAGGTATACACCGCCCGCCGGTATTGATCTTCCCCGGTACTGTTGTTCCAGCGGGCGCCATTATAAGGCGAAAGCCAGATGCCATCCGGTTGCCAGGGCATTACACCCGGCCCGTACATTTTACCGCTCATCAGGCCACTGATACAAAGGTTCTGATCCCGCAACTGTTCGGCGCTCAGGCGCACACGCGGTCCACGGGCATAAAACTTATTAGCCGGGTCTTTTTCCTTCAGTTCGTCCGTCAGCTTCGAGTCCTGCCGGTAGGTAGCGCTCATCACCATTTCTTTCAGCAGTTTTTTTATGCCCCATTTATAGTCGTTCATAAACTTCCAGGAAAGGTGATCCAGCAATTCCCTGTGTGTGGGCAGCATGCCCTGTGTGCCCATGTCTTCCAGTGTTTCCACGATCCCCGTACCAAACAGTTGCTCCCATAACCGGTTCACCATGGTCCGGGACACCAGCGGGTTGCGCTTGTCGGTAAGCCACATTGCAAGCCCCATCCGGTTCCCGGGTGCATTGGCGGGCATGGCAAACGCCAGCGATTGTGGCACTGCGGGCTGTACTGCTTTTCCTAATGTGAGCCGGTTCCCTCTTTCAAATACATGTGTCTCCCGCTGCATCCAAACAGGATTTTCTACCATCACCGGCGTGGTAGTGGCCGGGGCATTCAGCAGGTCTCTATACGTTTTTTCATGTGCATCATACCCGGGAGTACCCTTTGCCGGTAACTCCGGGAGAAAACCGAACCAGTCAAAAGTGGCCATAATATCCTCCCCTTTCTCGCCCGGGTTCTGGTAAGTAACATATATATCATGCACTCCGGTTGCGGGAGTGGTACCCATGATACCATAACGCCACCGGCCCTCCGGCTGAACTACATAAGTGCCCAATACTTCTCCCTGCGGGTGATCTTTTCTGAAAATGATCTTACCCCCGGGTTTGTTGGAGTAGAACATAAAAACGATCTGCCCTATACCATCCAGCTGGATATGCTTCAGCCGGGCATAGGATTGGTTACGCATATTTAGCGGACCATTTTTATTGGTAGGGAGCGCATTCTTTAAGCTATCGGCCGTGGTGGCATAAAAAGCCGGCTGCAGCGTTTTCAAAAAATGGCGGACACGCTCCGACTGCTCTGCGGTACCATTGTCTTTGATCCATCCGATCAGCTGCGCCAGTTCATTCTTCAAAGAATCATTGTATTCCCGCAGTACCGGATATTCGCCGGGGATATCATTATCCCTTGTATTGTTAAAGTACGCCATGAACTTATAGTACTCGTCATGGTGGAAGGGGTCATAGGGATGGCTATGGCACTGTACACAGGAGAAAGTGGTGCCCATTATTGATTCCCAGGTCGTATTAACCCGGTCCATCACCGCAGCCACACGAAATTCCTCATTATCCGTTCCGCCTTCGTCATTGGTCATGCTGTTCCGGCTGAAGGCCGTGGCAATATACTGGGCATCGGTTGCGCCGGGCAGCAGGTCTCCCGCTATCTGCTCCGTTAAAAAAGCATCATAGGGCTTATCTTTATTAAACGCATCGATCAGCCAGTCGCGGTACCGCCAGATGCTGCGTCCGCCGTCGGATTCGTACCCTTTTGTATCTGCATACCGCGACAGATCCAGCCAGAGCGAGGTCCATTTCTCGCCAAAATGCGGAGAGGCCAGTAATGAATCCACCAGCCGCTCATACCCTTTATCGTCTGGATTCTTCAGGTATTGATCAGCAATTGCCGGGGAAGGATACATCCCAATAAGATCCAGGCTTACCCTCCGCAGGAGCGTTTGCGGATCGGCCTGCGGTGCGGGCTTCAGGTCCTGCGCATCCAGTTTTTCATAGATGAACCGGTCCACGTCATTCCGGATCCATGAGTCGTCCTCATCGGGCGCCGGCGTTTGTTTTACGGGAAGGTAAGCCCAGTGATCGCCCCACTGTGCCCCCTGTTTGACCCACCTGCGCAAGATGTCAATTTCATCTTCACTCAGCGGCTCATGTTTATAAGGCATCCGCTCTTCGGGATCCTTTAGCGTAAGCCGGCGGATCATTTCGCTGTTGTCCGGATCACCCGGTATGATGGCCGGTGTCCCGGACTCTGTTTTTGCCAGGGCTTCTTCCCTGAACAATACACTGAAGCCGCCCTTTGCCTTAACCCCTCCATGGCAGGTGATACATTTCTTATTCAGAATCGGCTTTACATCCGTACTGAAATCTACTTTTTTGGAACGGCTGCTCAGGCATGCAACCATGCCTGTGATCGCCAAAAGGGCCAACACCAGCAGCATCTTCCTGTTGTAATAAAAATGAGCCATCGTCTTTCGCAATCATTAAAGAAACGGGACAGGGAAAAATAAGGGTGCCCCTTCCCTCTTTCAAACTTACTAAAGTTTGAGGTTCTGCTAAAGAAAATTCATCGCTTTTAACGAAAGACAGGTAAAACTGCAACGATTCTATCCTAAACTAATACTTTTTTACCCGATAGCCTGTTTTGCCTGCAAAGGCGGGTCAGTATTTGTAGTACTCCCGCATTCTTTTTATAAACAGCTCCTTTTTCCTGCGGGAGATCTCTACTTCATGATTATTGGTCATGATAACGCTTCCTCCCTCGCCCCGGATATATTCTTTAATATGCTCAAGATTGACAAGAAATGACTTGTGCACCCTTACAAAAGAGCTGTCTTCCAGCAGCATTTCATATTCAAAAATGGGTTTGCTGGCACACAGTGTGCTGCCATTGGCCAGGTAAAAGTTGGTGTAGTTGCTGCTGGCCTCACAATAAATAATATCGGGGATCTCGATCACTTTAACCCCTCTTAATGAAGGTACGCAGAGCTTCATTTTTTTTACCGCCCCATTTTGCTGCAGGTTATGCAAAAACGTGTTCAGCTGCATGCCTTCGCTTTTATCGGCGATCCTTTTTGCTGCCCGCTGTACCGCTTCAGCAAGGAGCTCATCCTCTACCGGCTTCAAAAGGTAATCAACAGCGCTGAACCGGAAGGCCTGCATCATATAGCTGTTGTGCGCGGTTACAAAAATGATCTCAAACGATATCCGGTCCAGGCTGCGGAGCAGGTCAAACCCGTTTCTCCCGGGCATGGCAATATCCAGGAATACCAGCTGAGGCCGTAAATGTTCTATTTTTTCAGCAGCGTCCTCAATATCCTGGCAGCAGGCCAGGATGTTTACTTCCGGGCAATTCAGCTGCAGCAATTTCTGCAGTGAGGAAAGGCCTCGGGGTTCATCATCTACAAGCAGGGCGGTAACGGGGTTCATGAGCTGTTTTATTTAATGGGGAGTAACAATTCCACAACTGTTCCGGTTCCGGCATAAGCATCAAGATCGGCTTTGTCGTGGATATGCACGCTGCAGCTGAGCGCATACTTTTCGTTCAGCAGCCGGATGCGGTTGGCAATATTTTCAATACCAACGGAGTGATGCGTTTTGCTTCCGTTCACTTTATTCTTAAGGGACTGCCTGATGCCGACACCATCATCTTCCACAATGCAAAGCAGCTGTTCTCCCTCCTTTTTAAAATCAATACGGATGTTGATATTCTTCCGTGTAGCGGAAGTCCCATGCCAAAGCGCATTTTCCACAAAGGGCTGTATCAGCATGGAGGGGATCATCACTTCATCAGGATCCAGGTCATCATCTGCCAGGATGCGGCTGGTAAATTCCCCGTTGCGGATCTGCTCCATTTCGATATAACGGGTAAGATGATCCATGGTCTGGCGAAGCGGAACAAAGGGCTTACCCGACTGGTCGAGGGTGGTCCGGATCAGGCCCGCAAATTTTCCCAGGAAATGGGATGCTTCTTTATTGTCATTGCACAGGATCATTTCCCGGATACTGTTGAGGCTGTTAAACACAAAATGGGGGCTCATCTGCGCCCGCAGGGCCGTCATTTCCGCTTCGGCGATCTGTTGTTTCAATGTTGCTTCTTTCTTGATGGCTCTTTCCCTTTTACGGATAAAAAAGAACACCAGGCCTGCCAGCAAGAATACGGCAGCCGTTTTGAACCATCCCCTCTGCCACCATGGTGCCCGGATGGTGATCCCCAGGGTTTGTACCTCGTTGCTCCACTTTCCATCACTATTGGCGGCTTTTAGTTCAAACACATACTGGCCGGGCGGCAGGCTGGTAAAGCTGGCAATATTTGCAGGACCGGGAGTGCTCCAATGATCATTGAGCCCCTTAAGCCGGTAGCTGAACCGGTTGTTCTGCTCATTGGAAAAATTATTGACCGCAAAATAAAAGGTAAGGAAATTTTGATTGTGATTAAAGGCCAGTGCACGCATCAATGCGGGGTTGCCGGGCGGTTGCCAGTCCCTGTCATTTACTTTAACGGAGGTGATCAGCGGCCCCGGGCTGAATTGGTTCTGCCGCAACTGCAAGGGATTAAAGAATGTGATGCCGCCTACTCCTCCAAACAGGAGCGTGCCATCCGGGTCGGTGAGCGCACAGGCCGTATTATATTCGAGGAAGCTCAGCCCATTGCCCAGGTTATAATATTTCTGTACCTCGAAGGTACGGGGATGGATCCTGTACAAACCGATATTGGTGCTGACCCAGAAAAAACCTTCTTTATCCTTCTGAATGGCGTAGCATACCCTGGAGGCATCTGCCGGACCCGGAACGATGTGCTTTATCACCTGTTTTTTCCTGCGGTCATAGACCGCGATCCCATTATCCGTAGCTACCCATAAGTAATCCCCATCCGGAAAAAGGTGACGGGCATATATGGAGATCTTCTTTATGGGGTCGATCACTTCAAAGACCTGCGTTTTATAATTGTACCTTACAAGCCCCGCGCCCCCGGTACAGATCCACAGTTCATTATCTGCACCTTCGTAAATATACCGGCCCGTAAGCAGGCTGCCGGTACCGAGGGAAGCCCGCCGCAAAATGGTATCGGGGAAAGGACGCCACGCCGCTTCCTTTATGGAAAAGAAACCCGGTCCGTTTTCTGAAGCGATAAACAGGCTGTCTGCATTTTTTAATTTTATAAGCGCATACAATCTTTTTGACACCGGCAGCGTTCCCTGTTTATACGTGATCTTTTTCGTTTTCGGATCCAGCTCCATCAACCCACCCCAGCTGGCGATCCAGAGGTTACCCCGTTCATCCTCTGTCATATCATAGATCGTATTATTTGACAGGCCGTATTTTTCGGTACCGGCCCGGGGGTAAAAACGATGCGCCTGCCGGTCCCACTCCAGCAGCCCGCTGTTCTGCGTGCCGATATAACAGGTACCACCGGTAGTGCGGTAAATGTCAAAGATCATGTTATCCGGCAACGAGGTACTTCCGGCAGGTTCATTACTGACAGCGCCAAACTGGTACCGCAGCGGGTCGTATTTGGCCACACCATTTCCGCTTACTCCACACCAGACAATACCCTGCCGGCCGCAAAACAATGATAGTACAAAATCCTTTCCCAGCGAACGGGCATCATATTTATTATGCATGGCGGACCGGAGGGTTCCCGTATGCGGATCATAACAGATAATACCACGACCCCGCGTGCCGATCCAGACATTACCGGTCGCGTCGCCGGCAAAACACCCGATGCCCAGCGCATTGATGTTTAAGCGGGAAATACCGGCAACCGATTCAAGGGGCTCCCGGATCGTATAGCATCCCTCCGTGAGCGAACCCACCCAAAGCATATCGCCATAGGAAAACAGGGATTTTATTTCCGGGAACCGGTAGTCTTTATATAAAAGAGCCCCATGGTAAGTGGCGTTTACCGGATGCATCACCACCAGTGCATCCAAAAGCGCAACAATGATCTTCCCTTTATGCCCTACAATATCATTGACATGATTACGGTCCTGCTCATTATCAAAGAACGACTGAACGGAACCCTTTTTTGTATCCAGACAGATCAATCCCCTGTTATAGGTTACGATCCAGTATTCGTCTTCCCTGAACGAAACAATTTTTTTGATGGCGATCGTTTCCAGCGCAGCCGCAAAGGGATAGCGTTCGCTGATGCGTATTAAAGAGTCGCCGGCGGATTGGTAAATACAGGCACCGCGGATAGTGCCTACCCATAACTGCTTCTTATACGGATCAAAGAACAGTGAGGATATATAATTGGAAGGTAATTTGCGGCCCCGGGCAGACTGCGGAAGCAGTACGGAAAAGGATCTTCCGTCATAGCGGTTAAGCCCATCCTGTGTGCCGAACCACATAAACCCCAGATCGTCCTGGGCAATGCTGAAACAACTGTTCTGCGACAATCCCTGTTCTGAGGTATAGTTCTCAAAACTGAGCAGATTGGGTTGGGCCCGGACATACCCGGCACCAACAGAACAGAGCAGCATGAATGCACTGAGCAGCGCGGCACAATAACGCAGGACAAGGGGTATGGTGGTACAGCGTTTCAGACAAGTACAGTTTTTCCGGTCTGTTTTTCGATTTCCCCGTAAAGTTACGGCTACAATTCAATAACTTTTTGCACCCGCAGCCCGGTGCCGGCAGTTACCACCGGTAGTGGGCGCATAATCGCCTTTTACCCCAAAAACACTACCGGAAACTCAACCGATCACAGCAAAAAAAAAGGAGCCCCATTCGCCATTTACAAATTAACCGCCACCGTTGGCTCAATGCCATCTGAAAGCGGCAACGCAGCGGCGTAGCTTTACTGCAGATCATCCAAAAACATTTGCTCATAGCTAAAACAATATCCCCTTTTTACTTCCTAAACAATGCAATAATGTCATTAGAACTACAACCCGCAGAAACGGCCATCGACACCTGGGCCATCAACTATATTGGCCCCAACGGCAAAGCGGCCACCGGTAAGCTTACCGTAACCAACCAGCGCCTGTTATTTCTGCCCCAACATGGGGCCGACTCTTTATCCCTGTCTGTTTACAACAGGAAAGGGTTGCTTGAACTGGACAAATCCGATATCAAAAATGTAGCCCCGCAAAAAAGTTTTCTTTCAAAAAAAGTACTTGTTACCATGTCGGACAATTCGGTACACACATTCAATTATGGTGTGATGAACATCGACAAATTAGTGGCCGCCATTCAGAACAGTTGAGCCGCGCATTTTCATCCCTTAAAAAATCTGATATGAAAACCATTGCTCTTTTTCTCGTTTTCAGTTTTGTTGTTTCAATAAATGGCAATACCCAGGTACTTAACAAGCTGCGGCAAAAAGCAACCGCTGCCATTAATACCACAGCGGCTTCAGACGTTCAACTCCCCTCAGCCGGTAGTACAGAAGCCGGAGGCCCCCCGTCATCGCCCGCTTTAAAAGATGCGGATACGAAATATCCTTTTACGGTGGTGCCGGCCGCAAAATTCTATTTTTCTGACCAGCCGTTCACCGGCAGCAACGCCGGGGCAAAAACAAGCTTCACTTCCCAGGAATTTATTTACGGGCGGTTGGAACTCGGCGGCAAAACCCTTGCCGAAGTATTTAAAATGGATGCACAGCCTGTTAAAGGATTTCACTACCTGAAGTATGGCATGGTGATAACGCCGAAAGGCCAAAGTGAAGAGGCCCTCAGAACTGATCAGACCGTCCAGTACGCCATTTATAACCGGAGCCGGCCCATTTTGATAAAAGAGGGTGAAGAAAAAAATACCTGGCTGAATTTTGATGTGCTTGCCGAACCCTCCAGGATCACAACACTTGAAACCGTTTACCCGACACCTGAAAAAATCAGCAATTTTAATTTTTCCACGGGGCTCAACTTTTATACTGCGGACAATAACATCCGTCAATATTTCCCGGCCAACGGCCTTTATACCATACAACTGCTCCTTTGGAGCCCTTCTTTTGACGATTGGGGAAACCCCCTGGAGTATGAAAAGAATATCGTAAGTATGGGAACTTTTGACTACCAGTTCAGCACAAAGGACGCCGCAGCCCTTACCGCCAATACAAAAAAGAGATATGAAGCACTTGAGATGAAAGAAAAGATGAAAACGAAATTGTCGAAGCTGCCCGACTGGTGGCACAAACCCTTCAGTTCCGGTGATGCCATGCTTAGCGCTGCAAAACTTACGCCCATGATCAAATCATATATCAGCCAGTGGGGGCTTACCTATATTTCGCACAAAATATACCCCAATAGCAGTACCGGGTGGACTCTTTTTAAAGACAGCCAGACGGGCTTCCCGGTATCACGCAGGTCGAATGCCGAAATATACCTCTTATATAAAGATACAGACGGCACCTGCCATATTGCTTCGGTTACCCTTGATGAAAGCTATGCCGGCGGAGGCACCTACGGTTCTCCTTATCTGAAAGGGTTGTGGAACGATGAATTTATCGAATGCAGCGCCATCAAATAACTAAAACACACACAATGAAAAAGAAACTCCTTCTTTTGCCGGTTACCGCAATAATATTAATGGCATCCTGTAACAGTAATGCAGATATGCAGACCGTAATTGATAAATATTGTGCATTAAATGCAAAGGAGCAAAATGCGCCCACTGCCCCTGAAAAAGCAGCCGCAGCTGTGGAAAAGAAAGCCTATGAAAAAGAAGTAGATGAAAAATATTTTAAGGATAACAAAACCTACCAACGCATAATGGAGGGAATGAAAAAATGCGATGAGGCTTTTTCCACCGGCACACAGACCACTACAGCGGCTTCCGATAATGATTTTCCTGCGATGCTACCGCTTGCATACAGCGACGCTGCCACCACCGCAAAGACTTATTGTACACTGACAGACCAGTCTATTGCGGCTGCAAAAAACGGAACGGATACCGAATTGAACAACATTGTTGCCGCCAAAACAATATTTGAAAAGAATATGGAAGACAGCTATAAGAACAATTCCGAAAGAAGAGACTCTATTTTCAACCTGATAAAACCCTGCCTCGACAAAGAAGTACAGTTCCGGCATCACCATCAATGAATTTTAAGAGAACCATATCGACATTAGGCCGATACCTGGGCATCAACCTGCTGACGCTTTTGGCCGCGGCGTTTGCTGATATCCTCTTATCTGCAGTGCTGTTACGTTTTTCTTCACATGCACTTACCATCGCCTGCTTTGCTGTGGCTGGAGTGTTTGCAGCGGTATTTTGTTTCGGGCTGACAGAAAATACGATTCCACAGGAAAAAAAACGCATGGCCGGCTGTATCCTCGTCATTACCATTCCCTTTTGCGCTGCTTTGTTTTTTGTTATAGCACCGTTAAGCGGCCGGGAGTACAACTGGCCGGTGAAATTTTTTGCCATGGCCCAACTTGCAGCAGGCTTCTTTTTATGGAAGAACAAACTTTATGACGATGCGGAAACATCCGGCAGTAACTCATTTAACAACCCGTAAATCTACCTCACATGAAATACAGCATCATTCTTCTTGCCTTACTATTTGTTTTCGGTTTTGCCGGCTGTAAAAAAGACGAGGCCGGAACCAGGCCTGCCTGCCGTATTAAAAAAATAGATGAGCCGAGGAACATTACCACCATGTTCAGCTACGATGCACAGGGCCGGTTACAATCTGTAAACCACAACGGCAGTATTACCAGTTTCACTTATATCGGGGATTCCATTATAAAACAAGGGGTATGGAAATCGGTATATGCATTAAACCGTAATGGATTGGTTGCTTTTGAGAGGCGGGAATATAACAGCAGTGGCACACAATGGGAAACCAGGGCTTATGAATACAATGGAATGCAGTTAAAAAAAATGACGGCGAAATCTCATTCCGGAAATTTCATACGAACCTTTACCTGGAGCAATGGCAATATGGTACTGGAACACACCGAGGGCAACCTGTACACCCAGGATATTACCTATGAATATTACACCGGCAAGCCTTACAGCCCCGGTGATGTACAATCCTGGGATCTTTGGGAAAACGGGGTGGAAACCATCCGTAATAAAAATCTTTTAAAAAGATATAGCAGCATTTTTTCAGACTACAGGAATCCCGACCCAAGCGCACCTCCGGGTACCCCAGCAGTGGAAAAAGATGCCGGTAGCTATACATATATCTTTGACGGCAATGGAACGATTACAGCCATGACGGCAAGCAGCGAAAACAGCAGTGATCTATCTACCTATACGTACGAATATCAATGCAACTGATACCAAAAGATTAGCACATTTAATTCTTAAACTACTATGAAACGATCTCTGTTATTTCCCCTGTTGCTGATCCTGGCCATCACGGCCTGCAGCAAAAAGGATCTTAACCAGCTGCGCAATGAACTGAACGATCAAAGAACCCGGATCGACAAACTGGAATCCTCCGTAAGCGGTATGAACAGCGACATAAAAAGCCTGAAGGAACTGGCAGCCGCATTACAAAAAAACATCAGCATTAAATCTTATACCGCCATCTCCACCGGCTATCTCCTTTCTATGAGCGATGGCAGCACCATTGAGCTGCGGCATGGCGCCAACGGCGCTAACGGGAAGGACGGCACCAAGGGAAAAGATGGCGCTGACGCGCCCCGCATAGGAGTAAAGCAGGACACCGATGGCCAATACTACTGGACACTGGCTGGCGATTTTTTACTGCAGGACGGGCAAAAACTCAAAGCCACAGGCAAGGACGGCGTCAACGGAACAAACGGGGCCAATGGCATTACGCCCCTGTTGCAGGTAAACAGCCCTTCCAACTACTGGATGATCAGTTATGACAATGGCAGTACCTGGACTGCCGTAACTGATAAAAATGGCAACCTGGTACCCGCTACAGGCCCCCAGGGCGCACCCGGCATACCCGGGGTGCCGGGGCCAGAAGGGCAACAGGGGCCGGCCGGAACTCCCGGTTTTGCTATTACCGAAACCGGTACTTCCGTTATTATTACCTACATGGGCGTTACTTATACCCTTTCTAAAGCGGAATACCATAATACCACACCTCAACGGGTTGTATTTGCTACAGGTAAAATACCGGGACAAACATTATCAATAACCGTAGATGCCGCCCTTGCCGAGCGCTCCAAAGTATGGATCGATCTAAACAACAATGAAGTACCCGAAGCCGGTGAAAAAATAAACAGTTTCGGAAGTGCCGTTTCCTACACCATTGGCATATCCCAGACAATGACCATTTATGGTACGATCCGGACGCTGACCATTGCCTCCGGTCAGCTTACCGGGCTGGATGTTTCAAATGCAGCCGGGCTAATAACACTTGATTGCAGCGGAAACCAGCTTACAGAGCTCGATCTATCGAAAAATACAGCATTGCAGGACCTGAAATGCCGGGTCAACAAGCTTGCAACACTGGATCTATCGAAGAATACGGCATTGCATGAGTTAAGATGCCGGGAAAACAAACTCACAGCGCTCGATCTCTCAAAAAACACACTGCTAACCATATTAGAGTGCAGCTATAATCCGCTTACAATACTGAATACGCGGAATAATGCAGCTTTAACATTCTTAGATTGCAGCGTTACTGCTCTTAATGCACTGGATATATCTCAAAATACAGCGCTTACGCATTTAAACTGTGGCGCTTCGAAACTCACAATACTGGATGTAGCGGAGAATACGGCCCTGGAACTCCTGGACTGCCGTTCCAATCAGCTTACAGCCCTGGACCTATCTAAAAACATATTTCTGAAGAACCTGTACTGTTACAGCAACAAGATTGCAGGAACCTATATGGATGCCCTTGTCAATAGCCTGGTTAACCGCGCTGCAGCAGCTACGGCAGGAGAAGCAGAGCTTCGCATAAACAGCATTTTGCAACCAGCAGATAGCAATACGCTGCCTTCATCCGCAGCGATCACTGCAGCCAACAATAAGAAATGGAACCTGTACCGGCTTGAAGACGACCCGGTCACTCCGGGCATTTACAACCGCAGCCTGCTGACTCCATAACCAGACAATATTTTTAAAATGACCCCTGTAATTTACTCCCTGGAGCATACCACCGCTACGGTAAGCTTTGTTTTAAGCGAGGACCGGTTGATTGTTGAAACAAAAGGGAAAGGCGCTCTGGATAAGCTGCAGATCATTCGCCTTCCTCTTTCAGCAATAAAAAACTTTTGCCTGGTGCCCGTTACCGGAGTTCAGCAACTTCAAACATTCCGTTCAGCCGGTGATCAATCGTATAATTCAGAATTTATTTTTTCCTACCACGAAGGCAGAAAAGTAAAAACCAAAAGGGTATTTGTAAACAGCAGTGATGCAGCTTTTGACAGGTTGCTAACCGAGCTGAAAAGAAAATGTCCGGAGGCCAGCCTGCTCCATTTGCAGCCGGCAACGGCCTTAAACCAGGTGGGCGTAGTGGCTGCCACCAAAGCCATGCGTGTTATTTTAGCATTGCTTATTGGTATCCCCGTATTGATCGCGCTGGTTTTTATTATCTCTAAAATTGTTCATGGCTAAGAAGCAGCAATTCATTTTCCTGCTCCGCACCACTTTTCACATCACCCGGCATTTTGAACTTCTGCTATCATTTATTGAGGCATCCGGATACCCGATGCCTACGCTGCTGATAGCTGAAAACTGATGGCTGACCGTAGGCAACTATTTCATCGCTCCCAGTTCACCAGTTCTTTTTTTACATCCCTGGAATTAGCGCCGATCATGATCTCGAATGCACCCGGCTCCCAGTCATATTTCAGCCGGCTGTTGTAAAATTTCAGGTCCTCCGTGGTAATATCAAAACTGATGGTCTTTGATTCCCCGGCTTTCAGCCATACCTTCTGAAAGCCTTTGAGCTCTTTTACCGGCCGGCTTACCGAGCCCACGAGGTCGCGGATGTAGAGCTGTACTACCTCCGCACCATCGTATTTGCCACTATTGGTAAGGGAGATGGAGGCCTTTAAGGTCTGGTTACCCCTTGGAGACTTACTGCTTAATGTTACGTCACCATAGGTAAAAGTTGTATAGCTGAGCCCGTAGCCAAACGGGTAAAGGGGGTCGTTGGATACATCCAGGTAATTGGAACGGAATTTCTGGAACCATTTACCATCCGGCAGCGGACGGCCGGTGTTCAGGTGTGCATAGTACAGGGGAACCTGTCCTACGTTTTGCGGGAACGACATGGTCAGCTTTCCGGAAGGGTTTACATCCCCGAACAACACATCCGCAATGGCGGCACCCGCCTCCGAACCACCAAACCATACATTTAAAATAGCAGGGAGCTTCTGCTGCTCCCAGTTCAATGTGAGCGGCCGGCCGGTAAACAATACCAGCACTACCGGTTTACCGGTTTTCAGTAATGCCTTTAAAAGATCCTGCTGTACCTTCGGGATATCCAGGTCGGTACGGCTGGCGCTTTCCCCGCTGAACTCGGCAGACTCTCCCATGGCCGCAACGATCACATCCGACGCATTTGCGATCTTCAGCGCTTCTTCTTTCATTGCCTCGGGCGTACGCATATCTCTTTCTCGATTCAGCGTTTTTCCAAATAGGGTGGCCCGCTCTTCCAGCGCCGCATCACCGGTAAGGTTGCACCCCTTCGCATATGACACTACCGCGTTGTTGCCCAATACGTCTCTTAAACCCTTTAATACGGAAACAGAGCGGTCCTGCACAGTAGCCACGCTCCAGGTTCCGGCCATATTATTGGCAGCATCGGCCAACGGGCCCACCAATGCGATCCTGCCCGATTTTTTTAACGGCAGTGCCCCCTTGTCATTTTTTAAAAGCACAAAACTCTCCGCGGCAATCCGCCGGGCGGTTTTACGATGCTCCGGTGTATAGATCTCCGTTTTTGCACGTTCCGCATTACAATACCTGTACGGATCCGTAAACAGGCCTAATTTATACTTTGCTGCCAGCACATTGCGGCAGGCGGCATTGATCTCCGCCAATGTGATCTTTTTTTCTTCCAGCGATTGCTTCAACGTTTTTAAGAATCCTTCTCCCACCATGTCCATATCAACACCCGCTTTTAACGCCAGGGCCGACACCGCCTGCAGGTCGCCCATACCATGGTCGATCATTTCATTGATGCCGGTATAATCCGTTACCACAAAACCATTGAAGCCCCATTGTTTCCGCAACACATCGGTCAGCAGCCAGCGGTTGCCGGTTGCCGGGATGCCATCCACCACGTTAAAGGAGGCCATTACACTGCCCACACCGGCATCCACGGCTGCTTTATAAGGAGGAAAATATTCATTGTACATCCGGAGATGGCTCATGTCTACCGTATTATAATCCCGGCCCCCTTCCCCCGCACCGTAGAGGGCATAGTGTTTTACACAGGCCATGATATTGGAGTTTTGCGAAAAATCGCCCTGGTAGCCTTTTACCATAGCCCGGGCGATCTGCGAACCCAGGTAGGGATCTTCGCCGTTTCCCTCCGATACCCTGCCCCAGCGGGGATCTCGGGCTATATCTACCATGGGGCTAAAGGTCCAGGAAATGCCATCTGCGCTGGCTTCCGTGGCTGCGATCCGGGCCGACTGCTCAATGGCTTTCATATCCCAGGTACAGGAAAGCCCCAGGGGGACCGGGAAAGTGGTCTCATAGCCATGGATCACGTCCATACCAAACAGCATCGGGATCTTCATGCGGCTTTCCTCCACCGCCACTTTCTGGATAGCTTTTATTTTCTCTACCCCTTTGATGTTGAACAGCCCGCCCACACGGCCTTCCTTCACATTTTTACCGATGTCCGAGTTGGTGGCCGTACCGGTTGTAAATTCACCTGCACTGGGCAAATTCAGCTGGCCGATCTTTTCTTCAAGAGTCATCTTGCTCATCAGCGTGGTGATAAACGCATCCATCCCGTTACCGGGCTTTACACCACGCACCTGTGCATATGCCCCGGAAAAAGCAACGGTAAGAAGCAGGAACAGCAGTGTAACCTGCCGGTATCTTTTCCTGTTGGTTTCATTTCTTGTTATCATGATTCCAGATTTTTTATTTCTTAAGGTAGGGCCGCATGATCTTTTGCCAGATCTGGTACCCACCCGCGTTCATATGCAGACTGTCACCAAGAAAAATACCGGATATGGGTCGCCCGTTTTCGCCCAGCATGGCAGGAAACACATCAATGTAACGCGTATTTTTCTGCCTTGCTATAAATGTTTTTATGGCGGCATTGGCATCCCTGACCTTCGGAAGGTACCTGGCACGAACCGGGCTCGGTTTTATGGATATAAAGGCAACCGGTACTTTTTTATTGTATCCCCGGATAAGGCTATACAACTGTTTAAAGCGGCTTATGGCGCTGTCTGCCGGCGTGGCATCATTGGCCAGGTCATTCTCTCCGCAATAGATCACGATCTGCCTTGGATGGTAAACGGGCACCAGGTCGTTAAAATAATAGATCAGGTCCTTCAGGGTGGAACCGCCAAAACCACGATTGATGATCGTATACCCCGGAAAATAATCGCTTACATCTTTCCATTTGGTAAACGATGAGCTCCCGATAAACAGTATTGCCTTCTTAGGCGGGGGCTGCTGCCGGTCCAGCTCCTTAAACTGCTGTATGTCCTTATAAAACGGCGGTGTTTGCGCCAGCACGCCCGTTACACACAACGATAATCCTACAAAAAACAAACAAATCCTTTTCATGTTCTATTATTTTTTCCCAAATTTACTAAACTGCTGCAGACCTGATAAACTACCTTGCCAGTGCAACATCCATGCCTCAACTCATTTCCTTACCACGGGCCTGAGTAGCCCGCCTTCCTCTTACAGCCCCTCATTTACACATATCTTACTTTAACCAGGGGCTTTTAAAACCCAGTTTTTTTAACCCGCGCTGTACATCCTTATCCTTCATAAACCATTTCCACAACAAGCCGGTGCGGTAGTTCTCGATCATCAGGATCGTAGCACCCTGGTTAATCGCCAGGTGGGAGGTGGCATACCATTTCCTTGTTTCATTATAGCTTTCCGAAAATCCGCACTTCCCCCAGATCCTGTTTCCCAGTTGCTCATAAAAATAGCGCAGGGCTGCCATCGATTCTTTGGGTGTATAAGCGATACTCGAAAGGGCCGCTGCACAACAGATAGTTCCGTTATCCTTTATGGGAGAGTGCTCCCGGTACCTTCTTTTGTAATCGCAGGCCGACAGTCCCCAGGAATGGCGTCCATAATTTTTAAACTTTTTAGGATTGTGCACACAATACCGGTAGTTGATGGTTGCGTGGGCCTTGTTCTGCCTTTCATAATTGGCAAAAGCATCTTTTAACCCCCGGGGGTCCAGCCCTGTAAAACTATAATGAGCAAAGAACAACGGCCCGCCCAGGTCCGGCCCCAGCGGCAGAACCGTATTATAAAAACGCTTCCCGTTCTTCATGGCACCGCTCCGCGCCCAACCGGTTTCATATAGCTGCTTCGAAATGGAATGTTCGGGAGCTGCGGCTGCCAGCACATAGGTAATCAGGGCTTCATTGTAGCCTTCTATCCGTAAATTCATCGCCCAGCGATGCCTGGGGCTCCAATGCCAGTACAGCGCATCCCGGCCCCTTGTAAACCAGCTCCACTCCACCTCCTGCCAGAGTTTAGTAATGGTGTTCCGTATGCTTTGCTCTTCCTTATTCCTGCGGTTAAAATATTGCCGCACCGTCAGCAATCCCTGGAACAAAAAGGCTGTTTCCACCAGGTCTGCACCATCATCTTTTTTTGCAAACGGGATGGTTTTGCCGGTACGCCCGTTGAGCCAGTGCGCAAAAGCACCATGATGTTTCTCTGCCTTAGCTAAAAAAGCAACGATCTTCGAAAGGCGCATTACCGCCTGCGCCCTGTTGATCCACTTCCGCTCCACCGCTACAATGAGCGTCATTACTCCAAACCCGGAACCACCTGTCGTTATTACCTCTTTATAGTGCTCATGATCCCTTTCTTTAGGCAGGCCGCAAGCGGGATGGGCAAAGTCCCAGAAATAGGAAAAGGTCTGCCGCTGCACCAGTTCCAGCAATGCATCATTCTCCATGTACGAAAGGGCCGCTTGTTTTGTCATGCTTATGGCAGGTAGGTACTTGTAAAACCCAGTTTCTTTAACCCGTTTTGTACTTCCGGGCAACTCATAAAAAGATTCCAGAGCAAACCGGTACGGTAATTTTCGATCATCACCACGATGGGCCCCTGGTCAATGGCCAGGTGACTTTTTGCATACCAGTTCTTTGTTTCATTAAAGGCATCCGTAAACCCGTATTCCGTCCATATTTTATCCCCCAGCGTTCCGTAAAAATACCGCAGAGCCTTCATCGATTGCTGTGGCGTATACGGAAATGCCGACAGCGCGGCAGTGGGTGTAATGGTTCCATTATCATTTGTGGGCTGATGGGCATCATATCCCCCGGGGTCGTCGCTGGCAGTGAGGCCCCAGCAGTTCTCGCCATAATTTTTAAATGCCCTGGGGTTGTCTACACAATACGCGTAATTAATAAGTGTGTGGTGCTGATTCTGCGTCCAGTAATCTGCATATTGATCTTTTAATCCTTTGGGGCTCAATCCGAGGAAGGAATAATGCGAAAAGAACAGCGGGCCGCCATAGTCAAACCCTAACGGGAGGATATAATTGTAGAACTGTTTTCCGTTCCTGAAGAAGTTGCTTTGCGCCCAGCCACGGTCATATACTTTGCGGCTTACCGGGTAGCGCTCTGCGGAAGCAGCCAGCACATAGGTGATCAGGCATTCATTAAACCCTCGTAAAGGAAAATTCATGGCCCAACCGTTGTTCGGGCTCCAGTGCCAGTATAATACTTCCTGTCCTCCCCGGGTGAACCAATCCCATTCCACATCATTCCACAGCCCGTTGATCCGGCCGCGCAATTCTCTTTCTACAGGAAGATCTTTGTTAAAATACTGCCGTACGCAGAGGAGTCCCTGCAGCAAAAAGGAAGACTCCACAAGATCGGCCCCGTCATCCTTCCTGCTGAAGGGGATGGTTTTACCGGTAGCCCCGTTATACCAGTGTGGGAATACACCATGATAAGCATCTGCCTTCAACAGCCATTTCACCATCTTCAGCAGGAACCGGGCGGCGGTATCCCGTTCGATCCATCCCCGGTTTACACCGGCCACGATCGCCATCACTCCAAATCCCGTGCCCCCGGTGGTGACCACTTCCTGTCCATAATCGAACGAACGGTTACTCCGCTCCCGGGCCATACCGCTTACCGGGTGCGCAAAATCCCAGAAATAACGCAGGGTCTGTCTCTGAACAAGATCCACCAGCGCAGAATCGGAGATATCCTTATCAATCTTTAAGGTGTAAGGAATGCCGGATTTTGATACGGACGCCGGCTTCTGGGCTGTTACCGTGCCGCCGGCACATAAGAGGGCTGCAAAAAACAGCGTTCGCAAACTTGTTGTATGCATAGTTTCAACTATTCTTTAAAAAATTATACTTCCGGACCATCACCATCCCCAACTTACAAAACAATCTATATTTTTTACCATCCCGGCTGCAAAAAGTCACTTTTTCGTCTAAACCCCATAAGCGCCAGCAAGATGCAACCATAACGGCTAATCCTTTTTTCACGTTGTTTTTAACAAAAAAAGTACATAATTTTGTACAAATTATTGTACCATGTTAGTAACAAATATTTCTGAGTTCAGGAAAAATCTCAAATCCTATATCGACAATGTATATGATAATAATGATACGCTGATCGTAACGGGCAGTGGCAAAACCGTGGTAATGATCTCGCTGGACGATTTTAACAGTTATGATGAAACGGAATACCTGACCAGTACCAAAGCAAACAAAGATCGCCTGGATTCCGCTATAAAAAGCTTTAAAAATAACAGCGGCAAAGAGCAAAGGCTGATTGAACCATGATGCCCATTGTTTTTGAACCTGAAGCATGGGAGGATTATCTCTATTGGTTAGAGACAGATAGACAAATAATAAAGCGTATCAACGCTCTGATAAAAGATGCAACGAGAACGCCCTTTTCGGGAATCGGAAAACCGGAAATGCTTAAAGGTGATTATACCGGCTTTTGGAGCAGAAGAATTGATCAGGAACACCGTCTTCTGTATGCAGTTAAAGATAAGCGCCTGCACATTCTTCAATGTCGCTTTCATTACAGGAAATAGATCTTTCAAAGAGCTTCCTTCGGCAGGCTCAAGCCCGGGGATGGCACGGGAGATCAGAAACCCGCAAATCCCAGCTTTGTTAACCCATTCTGCACTTCCGGAGCGCTCATAAACAGGTTCCACAACAGCTTTGTACGGTAATTCTCGATCATTACAATAATGGGCCCCTGATCTATGGCCAGGAACGCATCATCGAACCAGGCGCCATTATTCTTCAGCACATCCAGCGAAAAAGCATCTACAAATCCATACTCTTTCCACAGCTTATCACCCAGCACGTAATAATAAAATTGAAGTGCTGCCATAGACTCTGCCGGTGTGTAGGGCAGGGAGGCGATGGCGGCAGTGGGGGCAATAAACCCCTGGTCATTCGTGGGTGAAGCCGCTGCATACCCATTTTTTATATTGCTGGCAGTCAGCCCCCACACAGAATCACTGTAACCAAAATAATTTTTGGGATTGGTGCTGCAATAATGATAGTTGATCAAACTGTGGTTCTTTGCTTGTTCTTCATAACTGGCATATGCATCGCTTAAGCCATTGGGGTTGATCCCCATAAATGAGTAATGCTCAAAGAACAGCGGACCGCCGTAATCCGGTCCCAGTGGTAAGCGGATATTATAAAAGGATTGACCGTTTTTCATGGTGCCGCTCCCGGCCCAGCCCTCATCGTAAACCTGCCGGGTAATGGCATGCTCTTTTGAGCCCGCAGCAAGCACATAGGTCACCAGGCTTTCGTTCCATCCCCGTATCTTTAAATTCATAGCCCAGCCTTTATCTGCACTCCAATGCCAGTACAATACCTGCTGGTTGTTTTGCCGGAACCAGTTCCACTCCACGCTGTCAGCGATTGCGTTGATCGCTGTTCTTAACAGCACTTCTTCCCCTCCCCCTGAAAAGTACTGCCGGGCACTAATAAGTCCCTGAACCAGGAATGCGGTTTCCACAAGATCGGCACCGTTGTCGTTTTGGCTAAACGGTATTACGTTGCCGGATGTGCCATCGAGCCAGTGGGGAAAGGCCCCGTGAAAAGTTTGCACTTTGTTTTCTAAAAAGTCTGTTATTTTTTCTATCCGTTGCAGCCCCTCAGTCCGTGTTATAAACCCCCGTTCGATACCAACCAGCAATGCCATGATCCCAAAGCCGGTACCGCCTGTTGTTACAATATTTGAAGGATGTTTCGAACCTTCACGGATCATACCCGAAACGGGGTGGGCAAAATCCCAGAAATAGTTGAACGTCCTTTTCTGAATAGTATCCAATAAAGCGTTGTTTGCAATAACCGGGAACTTGCGTGAAGAATCAAGGGTGGTAACAAAGCTGCCATTAATGGGGCTTTGAAGGCTTCCTCCTGAAGCTGATTGCAGTGCCGTACTTACTGAAAACGTATATTTTGTAAGATACGACAGGCGCTGCGCCGGTTGCACCAAAACTACGGAGTCATTATCGGATAACAGCGTTGCTACCGGGATCTTCGTATCGCGATCATCGCTCAGCGAAATGGCAGTTAAAGAAGCGGCTTTAATAGGTTGAGAAAACACAAGTCTGAATTGCGGAATAGCAGATACGTTAACAACTGATGTATTAAAAATAGCCCCGTTAAGCATCATATTGTTTAATGACGGGTTCTTTTTTATATCAATTGCCGGAGGAACAATATCCTTTTTACTGCCACAGGAAAAACAAAGTACCAATAGCACCGTAAATACAAGCCCCGGGTTTAATTTACCTGACATTATTATTGATAAAAAGGGCCGCCTCATCCACTGCCCTGTTAAAGCTAGGCGTTAAAAGTTATTTCTTACCGGTGAACAATGCTTTGATTTCTCCCGCACCCAATGCTGTATTATATAATCGAAACTGATCAATTCCCCCTGTCCATGAATTTCTAAGCCAGTCATCGGCACCGGCGTCGATTTGAGCCTGTGTAAATTCCAGTGGCCCTGCGCCAACTTTTAAAGCCGTTATTTTGGAAGCCTCCAGCTTTACATTGCCGTGCCCGGTCCATTCAGACACAAAGGAGTGCGCAACACCATCTTTATACAGCGTCATTTTAGAGCTGCTCCCGTCATACACAAATGCCAGGTGATGCCATTGATCATCATAGAGCCCCGTTACAGCGTTCGCGCCCGACCATTCGAACCATTTTTCAGCTGTTGCATCTTTTACATACAGCTTGGCTACAGGTGTGGCTACAGACCCCTCCTCCAACAAAAACATACTCCCATTGCCCGTTGAAGGCATGCTAAAAATATGCTCCGTTTTCATCAATCCTCTCTTTTGCCAGAAAGCTACGGTAAAACTTCCCGCTGTAGCCGCAAAGTCATTGGCAGTTGAATATTTGATGTATTTATACTTTTGCCCCTGAACTGCTTTCCCGCTTATCCCATCTGCCGGCGCTAACGGGTTATCCGAAGGGAAATTGGCCCTGACACTATCCACTGCATTCCTTTGAGGGTTGTTAGAGGTTCCGTCAAAAGCTGCATAAAATTTCAACGGACCTCCCGGCTCATTGGCATCTTTTGGATAATTACCCAAAGCCGGACGATCCATTTTTTGACAGGCAGTAAAAGCAATTGAAAACATCAGAAAGCCTGATAAATTATAGAGTATTTTCTTCATTTTAAACAATTTTGGAATTAGTAATCAGGGTTTTGGATCAACACGCCACCAGACTTATCTATTTCCCCCTGGGGTAATGGCAATAGCCGGTGCTTTACCTGGTAATTACTTTTGCCGGCAGCCGGCAAAACAATGACATCGATTTTCCATCTTACAATATCATAAAAGCGCTGCTCTTCCATGCCCAGCTCTACCATACGCTCATGTCTTATGGCATCGCGAAGCTGGGCCTGGTCTGTGGTTATAACCTTTGGCAAAATAGCCGCATTGCTGCCCCTGGCCCGGGCCCTCACCATTTCGAGATACGTTAAGGCATCTGTTGTATTCTGAGCGCCACCCAGTTCGTTTGCAGCCTCGGCAGCAAGCAGCAAAATATCAGCGTACCTGATGATACGATGGTTCATCCACTTACCAAAAGTATTGTTCAATGTGATCCTGTCCGCAGGATTGGTATACACCTTCATATTCCAGTAAGGCTGCGCTATGGTGCCGGGATAAGGCGGCAGCACTGCTCCATAGTACGGATCTGCCTGGCCGGAGTATAAAAGTGTGGCAGCTTTTCTCGGATCACCGGCCTCGAATTCATTCTCCAATACACTGGTTGGCGTATTCCATCCCCAGCCCAGGTTCCAGCTGCCCGCGCCCCTTACACCCTGTGGCAAAGCATATTCTATACCCTGGTCATTGGTAGGTACATAATAAGCCTGGATCTCAAACAGGGATTCAGAACCATTCTCTCCCTCCTTGGTAAACTGGTACCGGTAACCATTATTATTGGTTGCCGGAGTATTTAAAACAAGTTGATATTTATTCAGTCCCATTAATGCCTTGGCGCTGGCAAGCGCTGCCGCCCAGTTACTACGCCACATCAGGGTCCGGGTTTGCAAACCAAGCGCAGCTCCTTTTGTAAGCCTCCCAATGTATTTGGGCTCCCAATCTACCGGCAATATATTTACTGCATTATTCAGGTCTGCATCTATCAGCGTAAACAGCTCATCTGCATTTGCAACTTTAGGGATATTCAGCTCGGCAGCCGTACCGGTAAAGTCTATTTTTGGCACCCGGCCAAAGGTCCGGACAAGATCAAAATAACAAAATGCGCGGATAAATTGTGCCTCTGCCCGGTTGATCAACGTAGCAGGATCCGCAGCAGCGCCCACAGAATCTACATCTTCGATGATCTTATTGGCCGCTAAAATTGCGGCATAGTGGTCTGTCCAATACGTTTGCAGGGCCCCGTTATTCGCCACATATTGAAAATCGTCGTACATTAAAGCATAGGCAGCCCCATCGCTGGCAGCGCTGCCCTTCTGTGCTTCATCCGCCCTGAAGCTCTGTATAGCGAGATAGGTATTTTGATTAAACCCGGCCCGTCTTAATAGCGCATACATGCCAAAAACTTTACTGTCAAGCGCCCCAATGGACACATCCTCTTCTGTATATCTGCCCAACGGCTTCCGGTCCAAAAAGTTTTTCTGGCAGGAGACAAAGGCTCCTGCTGCCAGTACAAAGAGCAGTATGTAATAAGTTTTATAAACCAGTTTATTGCTCATAAAAAATAATATTTAGAAGTTAAGATTAAGACCGATGGTATATATCGCCGGAACCGGGTAGGTCCCATTGTCTACACCAAAGCTGGTTGCCGAACCGCCGATCTCCGGGGTATACCCGGTATTATTCGCAAAAGTGGCGAGGTTCTGGGCGTTCAGGTAAACACGCAGCGATTTGACCCTGATCCGGCTGAGCAGGTCTGTATGAAACCGATAGCCTAGTTGCACATTTCTTATTCGGAAGAAACTGCCATCCTCGATCCAGTAACTTGAGTTCTGATAATTATTGGCCCTGCCGGAATGCAGGATCGGCTCCCAGTTGGAAGTGCCTGCACCTCTCCACCGGTCAACCCGGTTTACCTGGTAGTTAAAGTCAGCAAAAGTGCCCTGGTTCCAGGTCCGGTAAATTTCGTTGCCATATACGCCCTGGAAATCAACACCAAAATCCAATCCTTTATAAGAAAGATTAGCACCACCGCCATAGGTAAAATCAGGGGTCGGGTTGCCGATGATGGTCCGGTCCTTGGTAGTAATGGCTCCATCGCCATCCACATCTTTATACTTAATATCCCCGGGCTGCACCGCACCAATGGTACTGTTGGGGCTGGCAAGTATATCAGCAAAGGATTGATAAATACCGTCATGCTGATAACCATAAAAATATCCGATGGGATAACCTGCTGTGGTCCGGGCAGGTCCGTTAATAATATCGAATCCTTCCAGGTTCAGCTTTAATACTTTGTTTTTGACCGTGGTAAAATTAGCATTCAGAGAAAGGGTAATATCTTCGCCAATTTGCTTGTTCCAGGAGGAAGAGAACTCGAAACCCGAATTCTGTATCGTTCCTAAATTGGCCAGCAGTGGAAGTAAACCGGCTCCCTGGTTCACTAATGTAATGACATCTTCTGTTTTTTTGCTGTAATAAACCACCTCGAAATTCAGCTTGTTCCGGAACAGGCCTAATTCAAAACCGGCCTCCGTGGTCCTTACTGTTTCCCAGTTCAGATCGTTGGAAGTCATATATGAAGGCTGCAGCGCATTCACAACATTTTCGCCGAAAACACCGGCTTCTGCATTTGTTAAAACCGGGTATGCGGGATAGCGGTAGGCCTCCGGGATATTTTTACTACCCAGCACGGCCCAGGACCCTTTGATCTTAAGATTGCTGATATCACTAACCCCCTTCAAGAAGTCTTCGTTACTGGCAACCCATGCCAGACCCACGGCACCAAAATTTTTCCATTGGTTCCCGATTTTATAGAACTGACTGCTACCGTCCCGACGGAACGATGCATTAACAAGATACTTCCTGTCAAAATTGTAGAGCACCCTGCCCAGGTAGGATATCGAGGCATCTTCCCAGGCGCTGCCCGAGCCCTGTTTGGTTGCCTGGTCCCCCACCGCATCTACATACCAAAACCGGGGATCGTTTGGAATAATACTCGCCGTACCCTGTTGTAGAGACGAAGAAACACCTTCGTAACCTGAATAATAGGTGGTAATACCCCCCAACACCGTCAGGTCATGTTTATCTATTTTTTTCTTATAGGTCAGCAAATAATCCATTTGCGTTTTAGGGTACCGGTTTTGACTCTGATTAACCGAAGTCTTTCTTACAAGTGAATCAATTTTACTGGCACCTGCTATATCAGGATTGTAAACGGTAATGATCGGGCTATAGCCCCTGCCGCTGTTAAAGCCATAGTCGGCAAACAATTGTGTTCTGAAAGTAAAATTCTTCAAAAAGTTCAGTTCTCCAAATACACTACCTACCACGCGGTACTCTTTATTGATCCTTGTTCCATTGAGCAGATCGATTGACACAAGGGGGTTATTGACCTGCGCCCGCTGAAAGGACGGAAGACTATGCAAAAGGCCCGAACCATCAGGCGCATATACCGGGGCAATGGGGGCTGCAATCACGGCCGAAGCAACATCACGCCCAAACGTCGGTTCTGCATAGTAGCCACTGAAATTGGCCCCAAACTTCAGGTTCTTTGAAACTTTCAGTTCATCGCTGAAATTAATAGTATACTTTTTATACGCTTCATTTTTTATCACTCCTTCTTCCGTCATATAACCCAGGCCCAGGTAAAACTTATTTTTTTCAGTGCCGCTGGTAATGCTGATGTTATCATAGTTTATTTTGGCTTTTTGAAAGATAACGTCCTGCCAGTCCGTATTTGCTGTATAAGCGGGATTGCTATAGGATGTTCCCATATTAGCCATTTGCTCCTGGTATAGTGTAAGAAAGGTAGGTCCATCGGTAACTTTAATTCTCCGCTGAACATCTTTTATACCAAAAGAGGTATTAAAGTTTACCAGTAACTGCCCTGCTTTAGCTTTTTTAGTGGTAATGGCAATGGCACCATTTGCCCCTCTTACCCCGAAGATGGCCAAGGAAGATCCGTCTTTTAAAACCTCTATGGATTCAATATCCGCCGGGTTTAAAAAATTGATATTATCATTTAAAATTCCGTCCACTATATAAACGGGCTTAACACCATTAATACTGTTTGTTCCCCGGATCCTGATATCGGGTTCCGATCCTGGTCTGCCGGACGTCACTACTGATACACCGGATACCTTTCCCTGCAGCAGGTTCAAAGGATTGGCTGATGGCCTGTCTGCAATTTCTTTGGCATCAACCCGGGCTATAGACCCTGTAAGATCCCTCTTACTGGCCGTTCCATACCCGATCACCACTACCTGGTCCATCACCTGCTGTGACGCTTTTAATGAAAGGGTTATATGCGTGCTGCCGTTCAGCGGGTACTCCTGTTCTTCATACCCTACCGCAGAAAATACAAGTATGCTATTAGCCTCCGGTACAGCAAGAGTAAAGTTCCCCTCTGCGTTGGTGGCTGTGCCAATAGTGGATCCTTTTACCTGTACCGACACGCCTGATAAAGGAGCTCCTGAGCTATCTGTAACCGTACCGGTAACCGAGATGTCTTTTTTGACCAGTGGATCAGGTTTGATAACGATAAGGTTATTCGCCATTTCATGAAACGTCATGTCCGTATAAAAAAGCAGCACAGGCAGCACTTCTTCAATTGTTGCCGCTTTTGCATTGAGGGTTACTTTAGACCTGAGGGCGGGCAGTTCATTGTTATACAGGAACCGGTAGGAGGTCTTCTCCTCAATAGACCGAAGCACTTCTGCCAGCTCCGTTTTCTTCACTCTTAAATTGATGCGCTGCTGCCCGAAACCGCTGGCATGAATATGAAACGTAAAGAACAGCAAAAACAGCATCGTCAATTTCATAGCAAGTAGTACTTTTTTTGTTTGTGGAGACAAGGTCCCCTTAGTTAAGCATCTCATGTGATAAATATTGCATATTTAAACAATATCACATAAAGCATTCGTTATATAGCTTCATGTAAAGTTAACGCATCTTTATATGGCCCGGCCGCACCGTTTCTTTAAGCCGGTGCCGCCATGTTACCGGGATGAACTGATCAATACTTCATTATGTTCGACCCTGTATTCAAAGGAATTAGCAAGCTTCAGCGCTTCCAGGGCCTGTACCAGGGTTTCCTTTTCAAAAGAACCGTTAAAACTCAGCTCCTTTACCCGTTCATCCGTAAAATGAATATTTATGTTGTACCAGGTTTCCATTTTATGGGCCAGTGTTACAAAATCATCCCCCCGGAACTCCAACCGGTTATACATCCAGGCCGTTTCCACACGTGCCGCAATGGCTTTTGTGCTATCGATAGCTTCGATTTTAATAGCTTCGCGAAGACCACCAACTGCTGAAGATGCAGCAACGAGGATGTTCGGGATCACCAGTTTCTGGTTTGGATAAAGCAACACGGGCTGAAAGTTCTTCTCCCCATCGTGCTTGGTAACGCTGATCAGACCACGGTATAGTACGGCAGTAGTTGCGGGGTCATTGGCATATGCTTTTACATTGAATGCCGTTCCCAGCACCTTTATGTCGATATTACCCGCGTGAACTATAAACGGACGCAGGCCCCCTCCTTCCGCAGTTGCGTGCGCTACATCAAAAAAGGCTTCACCTTCCAGCTTTACTTCCCGGGAGCGTCCTTTAAAATCCGTTACGTAAAACAGGCGGGATCCCCCATTCAGCCAGACCTTGCTGCCATCCGGCAACAGTAATTGCTTCCGGGCTCCTTTAGGAGCATCCAGTGCCAGCCTGTAAATGCCCTCCAGCGGCAGCCTGCCGGCAGGAGCATACAATTGTGTAAAGCCCCAGTACGCCACAGCGAACACTGCAGCAGCAGCGGCTCCGTAATAGAACAACCGCCGGCGGACCTTCTTTACAGCCTGAGGCAAAATGGGGGATTCCGTTTTTGTCAGAAGTAGCTGTACCTGTTCCGTATAATCATCCTGCAAGGCAGGACTGCTGCTCTCAGTTCGCTTCAGCAGCTGATACAACAACTCATATTGTTGTTGTAAATCCGGACTTTTTGCGAGGTACTCCTGCAACGCCTGTCTTTCGGACGCAGATGCTTCTCCGTAGACCGCACGCGCCATCAGATTCCATATGAAATCATCATTTCTCATGTATAACCGGCAACTCATTGCCCATATACTTATAAGGACAGGAACCCCTTAACGATCTACTAAAGAAAATCCGGATTTTTTATTTTTTTTTCACAAAGGTCTTTTGGTGGATATTTTTGGAGATACCCAACGATTCACTGATGCGCCGTACTGCAATGGCCATCTGCACGTCAATCGTATTGACCGAGATATTTAGAATTTCGGCCACTTCTTTATAACGAAGCCCATCTTCCCGTACCAGCCTAAAGATCATTTTGCAGCGGGACGGCAGCTGCTCTATTGCCTGGTTGACCCGGTTAAGCATTTCTGCCGTTACCAGCCGGGAGTGCGGGTCACTGCCAATAGCAGCAACCGAGGTGGTGGTTTCATCCAGCCCGGAAACCATCCACTCCTGTGCCTTAGCCGACAGGCGGTTAAGTGACTGATTCTTTACAGCTACATATAAATACACGGATGGGTTTACAATGGTTGCCAGCCGGGAACGGTTCACCCAGAGTTTTGTAAAAACATCTTCCACCACTTCCTGGGCAGTATCAGGAAGCCTTACCAGGGACAGCGAAAAATGGTATAACCGTTTATAAAACAGGCTGTATAAACGGGTAAATGCCACTTCATCGCCCCCGGCGATCCGCTCCTGCAGTTGTGGCCATTCGGCTTCAATATGATCCGGACTGTTAATTGTTTTTAAAAATTGGAATTACAAATGTAGCCATTTCCTAACAATCGTTAGAAAAATCAGGAGCCGGATCGTTTTTAAATAATTTCTAAAAATGAGGTGTCGTTTTTAAATTAGTTGATACATATGCCATTTTTTTTTATGTTCCGTAAATATTATTCAGTACACACCCTTATAAATCAAATATTTATTCGTTAATTTTGGGTGAAATCACAGCAAAGGACCGTTTTATTGCTATTCAAAACGATATATTTGTAATTTACGGCTCGATTTTTGAGACGCACCCAGATTTTTTTAGACATGGCTTTAGGACAATCATTACAACAAAAGCTTTTACAAAAGCTATCTCCCCAACAGATTCAATTGATGAAATTGTTACAGGTACCTACAGCCAACCTGGAAGAGCGGATCAAGGAGGAAATGGAAGAAAACCCGGCCCTTGAGCTGGATGAAGGCAAGCACAGTGATGACGGGGAGCTAAAGGATGAATTTACAGATGGATCGGACTCACTGGACGACAGCGAGCATGGACAGGAGGACTACGACACGATTGACGTAAGCGATTATGTACACGAAGGAGATGATGACATAGCCGATTATAAAACCCGGGAAGATCATTACGGCGACGACGAGAACCGGCAATTGCCCATAAAAACAGAGACCAGCTTTTACGATACCCTCGAAAACCAGCTGGGACTGCTTTCCCTTTCTGATAAAGAACACCAGATAGCGCAGCATATCATTGGCAGTATCGATGAGGACGGGTACCTGCGGCGGGATACCCCTGCGCTGGTAGACGATCTCGCTTTTCGTCAGAATATAGAAACCACGGTGGAGGAAGTTGAGAGCATTATCCAGAAGATCCAGCAATTTGACCCTCCGGGAGTAGGCGCCCGGGACCTGACCGAATGCCTGCTGCTGCAGCTAAGGCGCCAGAAACTGGAAGGCAAGGATGTCGATAAAGCGATCCTGGCCATTGAAAAATACTTTGACGAGTTTACAAAAAAACATTACGAAAAGATACAGCGTGGTTTGGGTTTGACGGAGGAGGAGCTGAAGGACGTAATGCAACAGATCGTAAAGCTGAATCCCAAGCCGGGCGGCAATATTGGTGCTGTAAACAAGGCAGAAAGCTATGTGGTTCCCGACTTTTTCATACTGAACAATAACGGGAAACTGGAGCTGACCCTCAACAGCCGCAACGCACCGGAACTGCGCATCAGCGAAGGTTACCGCGACATGATGAAAGAGTACGATCGTGGTTCTAAAAAAGACAAACAGCAAAAGGAAGCCGTGCTGTTCATTAAGCAAAAGATCGATGCGGCCAAATGGTTCATCGACGCTATCCGCCAGCGCCAGCATACACTGCTGGATACGATGTCTGCCATCATGGACCACCAGGAAGAATTTTTCCTGACCGGTGATGAAACCACATTGCGCCCGATGATCCTCAAAGACATTGCAGAAAAGACCAACCTGGATATTTCGACCGTCAGCCGTGTGGCCAACAGCAAATTTGTTCAAACAGAGTTTGGCACCTACCGGTTAAAATTCTTCTTCAGCGAATCGCTGAGTACCGACAGCGGGGAGGAAGTTTCTACCCGTGAAGTGAAAAAGATACTCACCGACCTTATTGAGAACGAAAGCAAAAAGCACCCCTACAGCGATGAAAAGCTTACTGAGCTGTTACAGGAAAAAGGATACAATATTGCCCGCCGCACAGTAGCCAAATACCGCGAGCAACTGAATATTCCGGTGGCCAGACTGAGAAAGGAGCTGGTATAATATGGCACATTTGCCGGCAACACAAAAACGGCCCGCATAAAACCTTCCGGCGGAGCGGTTTACAAACAATAATATATCTTTTGCCCTGTCAAAAAGATATTCCGCCTCACCTGACTATAGGATGAGGCAGACTATTTCCGGGTTGGGTTTACTGTAAATAATCGTACCCTCAAAAAGCCCCGGAACATAGTTACCCTGATGTATCAACTTTAAGATCCTGCCCGGGGCCTTTAAACTCCGGGGCCCGGTTCATTTCATCAAGTGTAAGTTTTGCGTTAAAATACCCGATAATTTTTTGGCAGGCAACCGGCAATTGCTCTTTAAGAACGATCAACGCGGCATTGGTTCCTGCTTTTACCGCAATAGGAACCCCTCCGCCCAGTTCGGCCCAGTGGCCGCCGATCAGCAGGTTTTTTACCGGTGTTTTATAACGGGCCACCCCTGACCGCATATTGCTCTTGTTGGGTTTGGTGCCCATCATGGTTCCGTTTTTATTGCCGGTATAGCGCCAGTGGGTAACCGGTGTTGCCGCCTCATAAAAAAGTATTTGTGCTGCCAATCCCGGGTAAACCAATTCAAGGCGTTCGATCAGTTTTTCAGCGATCCGGTTCTTAAGCTCCACGTATTCCTCGCCGCGTTTTATACCGGCCCCGGTGTGCCATTGATCATATTGATGCATGTAGGCCGGCATAAACACCACCAGGGTCCCTTTTCCCTCCGGAGCCAGCGAATGGTCCTTATGGGAAGGGGCCAGGATGCTGAGCGCAGAAAAATCAGGATCGCCGCTATTGTGCAGATCCTTGCTAATGCCATCCTTAAACAGATGAACCATCTCCTCTCCAAAACCCAGGGATGCGGCACTACAATTCAACGCGATGCTTAGTGTAAACGAAGACGCGTAAATCTCTGCGGTATTTAACCGGTTGATCATTTTTTTGCTGATAACGCCTTCCGGTAACAATTTGCTGTAAACAGTGTCAAGGTCGCAGGCGGCAATTACATATTTTGCCTTAAACAACAGCTCTTTTCCTTTACAACTGGCCTCCACGCCTTTCACGATCCCGTTTTCAATAACGATCCTTTTTACTATGGTATTTAAAAAAAGCGGATTCCCATGTTGTTTGATGACGCTTGCCAGCCATTGCGGGATTACCTGCCCGCCCCCGGGCGGTGGTGTTTGATAATCGTTGTAATAGGCCCAGCCGATGGGAACAAGACAGGACAAGAGATCTGTTTCTGAAGAAAAGACATCATGGATCTTTTTATTGGAAAAAAACTTATTCAGTCCTTTTTCCATTCTTTTCCCACTGTAGGGGATAAACGGGATGAACGGCAGGCCAAACCGGAGCAGGCCCAGGATATTTTTGATCCTGGATAACAGGTTCATTGTTTCCGCTGCCAGCAATACCGTCTTAAAATTATTGAACGAAGCGCCAATCTTTTTTGCTTTCTGAAAAAACCGGATAATGCCTTGCTTATCGTCCGGGTAGGTTTTGATCAGCAGGTTTTTAAATTCATCCGGATTGTTGGTAAGCAGAAAGTCGATTGATTCGCTTTTGTAGCGCTGGATTTTTTCCAGGCATTTAAACGAGGGCGGATCCTTCCCGATAAAATCAAATACTTTGGAAACGCTTCCCGTTGCAGAACACTGATTGAGCCAGTGAATGGCCGTATCAAAGCGGAACCCTTTGCGCTTAAAGCCTGCAAGGTATCCTCCAACACGGGGTTCTTTCTCCAGCACTGCCACACGAATCCCCGTTCTGCTCAAAAGAGCAGCAGCAGTCAGGCCCCCAACCCCGGAGCCGATAACGATAACATCAAACTGTAGAGAATGCACACTATCCATAAAAGGATCAAACTGTTTCATCCGTAAAGCGCTTTTCTCTACTACTATGTTTAATCAGGAAGGGTTAAATCGTCCACTGATCATGTACGATAGCAATCAGGTAATACCGGCCGTTTTCCAGTTTATACACCAGGCGTACCGATTTCCAGTCCATACCGCCGTATTTCTTCGTACCATCCAGGTGATTCTCCGTAAATTCAGCGCCCGGATAAGCGGTCTTTAGATTGTTGATGGAATTCCCTTTTCCATATATCGTATTTACCCCGGCCTGTTTAGCATTGAGAAAATTGCCGTCATATACAAATTTTCCAAAATACTCCGCGGGAGAAAGAACAATGGGATTTCCGCTGCCGTCATACGCACCCCAGTTTACTTTCTTATTCCTGTTTGTGGTGATCAGTTCACGGAACGCCTCGCGGGTGAATTTCTTGTCGGTGCCCAGCTCAACGGTGGCATAAGGAGAAAAACGGATGCCTTCTTCCGGATGAATAAAGGAATCCAGCTTTGTATACTCTTTATTCTTAAACAGGGTCAGTATCTCCTTTGTGGTTGCAGTAAGCACACTATCCTTATTGGCCTCCGTTACCTGAAACGAAGTAACGGTATCAGTGCCTACCAGCTGCATGGAATCGTGTCTTTCGGAAATATCTATCCCGGTAGTGTCCTCATCCCCCGATCCGGGTTTTCCGCTCTTTCCTTTGCAACCATTACATCCGGCGATGATACTACCCAAAACCAACCCGACACCGGCCAACCAAAGCAATTGTTTCTTCATATCTTCTGTCCGTTTTTGAATCTTAAGATCTGTTCTGCGCCCGTAATACGTGATCCGTTAAAAGGGGAGATCGTCGGCCCCGTCATTCAGATCAGTATAGGTATCTGAAGGATTGTTATCAGTGAACTGGCTGCCACTGCCATTTCCGGAACCACCCGCCGGTTCTACTTTCCAGGCCTTTACATCGGTGTACCAACGACCGTTATACTCCCGGCTTTCCACATCAAACGAAATGGTCAGCGCTTTTCCAACCTGCAAAAGGCCCTCGTTGATCTTATCCCCCCAAATGGATATACAAACTTTTTTAGGATACTGGGCCTGTGTTTCCACGATGATATCCTGTTTTTTCCATTCGCCATTCTTTCCCGTCCCTCTTTGCAAGGGCAATACCTGAACCAAAGTGCCAGTCAACTGCATCATTTCACTGCTTTATTTAAATAGTAAACAAAATTTATGCTACAAATATAACAGCGTTCCTTCAAAGCCGTTGGAAATAAATCCCCCGGTAATAAATCTTAACGAAAGGTATCGCTCAATTTTATCTAACTTTGAAATCAACAACAGTGCAGAAAACACGGTAAATTAAATTAGAATGTCTGTTACTTTAGAAAATCCAAATTTAAATGAGCAGCAGGTATTAATGCTTCGCTTGCTTACCAACCCACTTCCTGAGGCCGATTTTGCCCAGGTACGCCGGTTTGTTGTAAAGTTGCTGGCAAAACAAATTGACAGCACTATAGAAGAATGGGAACAGGAAAACAATGTTACAGAAGCAACCTATGAAAAACTAAGAGTGGAACATTTCCGCTCAAAGCCCCGCAAATAAACCTGATGAAAATAGTGCTGGATTCCAATGTTCTTTTGGTTGCACTAGGTAAGCGCAGCAGATACCGGCCCATTTGGGATGCGTTTGTGAATGGAGCCTACCAACTAATCATTTCGGAAGAAATCATAAACGAATATGAAGAAATTCTTCAGGGTTACAGCGCACCGGGAGTTGCGAACTTGGTAATGAACCTGTTAGAAGAATCTCCGGATGTTATTTACCAGCGCATTTCATATAACTGGAAGGCCATTCCCCTGGATCCGGATGATGATAAATTTTTTGATACAGCTGTTGCCGGCAATGCAGACTACCTTGTTACAAACGATGGGCATTTTAAAACCGTAAAAACGCTTGAATTTCCTAAGGTAAATATCATTAATACGGAGCATTTTTTAATACTGCTTAATAACTTATTCCCAAATGGATTTGAGTAATATTTGACTTTTTATTCGCCTGCCGCATCATATGGCCCTCTTACCGGTACTGATGCAGGATCCCCCGGTCAAAAGCCGCCCATCTGCAGGCTTTTAATCCTGCTGCCTTCAGTCCGTCATTTGTCCAGCTGTTACAGGTGTGAAACAAACTATAGGCGCCCTTTGCTTCATAAAAGGCGTCATCCCTGTTGTATTGTGCATGGGTGGCAATATAAACAGCATTCCCCAGTGAATCACGGTCCAGCGATGCCTCTATATACCGGACCAGTTTCCTGTATTGTCCCTCGGAAAGGATCAGTTTCCGGCACCGCTCGTTTTCCTGAATATCTTTATAATACGTAACATGTAACGCTGTTTCTCCCAGCCCCGTGGTTGCCCTGAAAGCTGTTTTAAAAGTAAGATCTTTCCACTCAGGCGTATTCAGGTAAAATCCTTTATCGCCCCAGCCAACAGCCATCCACTGATAAACAGTATCCCTGCTAAGCGTATATTGATAGGGAAAGGTCCGGCTCCAGTTTTTCTCAACTGAGGCAACCGGCAATACGATATCAGTATGCACACCATTGGACAGCACAAACGCGGTAACGGTTTTGGGCAGGCCATCCTGCTTTTCTGCAACAGAACTGCGGGAAAGCACCCGTTCCGCCAATACATACCCGCCCACAAACACCAGCAGGAGTCCTATTGCCCAGGCGAATCCCCGCAGCACTTTTTTTACTATTTTCATATCAGGCCATAAAGATGCGAAAAGAAACGGTTTTCGCCTGCAGAATGTGTTACTTTGCACTATGGATTCCAGAATGGTTTTAGACAGCGACAATGAATTGCGGGAAACGATCGACCGGCAGCCAAAAGCGCAACGGATCATAGCAACCCTTCTTTCTTATATATTTCACCCCATTTTTGTTCCGATATACGTTATTTATTTCCTGTTGTACACAGAACCCTTCCTGTTTTATGGCACTACGGAAGACGGGCGGCTGATGGTGCTGCTGCAGGGTATCGTCAACTATACCTTTTTCCCCCTGGTATCCGTACTCCTTTTAAGGGGTTTAAAATTCATCTCCTCTATAAAACTGAAAGACCGGAAGGACCGGATCATACCGTTCATCATCTGCAATATCTGGTATTTCTGGATCTGGTATGTGTGGCGTGGCCTGGAAGGGATGCCCCGGGAAATGGTCATTTTTGCCATGGGCGTCTTTATGGCGTCCTCCATTGGCCTGCTGCTTAATATATATATGAAAGTAAGCATGCATAGCATCGCCCTGGGCACAGCCGTGTCTTTTCTATGCCTGCTGGGTTTCGAATACGGCCAGGGCATGGGGATCTATATCATCATTGCTCTTCTCATTGCCGGGCTGGTTTGTACGGCGCGGCTCCTGCTTTCGGACCACACGGCCAGGGAGGTCTATTTCGGACTGGCGGCCGGACTGGCGGGGCTGCTGATTGCCAATATGGTGGCGGGTTAACAGCCACTGAAACGCCCGGACGCTGTGAGTGTTCCGGACTAAAAGCCGATGAAGCCCAAAGCCCCTTAAAGGCTTTTGCTGCGCATCAAAAAATCCGTGCTTCTGCGCCTCAGCGGCTTACTTCAAAAATAAATCCAAAAACATTAGTTGTGTATTACTAAATTTATTAGCTTTGTGTTGTTGATAAATTCATCCGAACGGACAACGGTAAATTGTAATTTTGGTTATGGCAAAAACAGATAAAACAACAGAAATAGACATGAACAGCGAAAAGCTGAAAGCACTGCGTCTTACCATGGATAAAATTGATAAGGACTATGGAAAGGGCAGTGTGATGCTGATGAATGAAAAAGCCGAAGTGACACAGGAAGTGGTCTCCACCGGCTCTATCGGGTTGGATACAGCCCTTGGGATCGGCGGATTACCCCGTGGCCGCATCATTGAAATTTACGGACCGGAATCTTCCGGTAAAACAACCATAGCCACCCATGTAATTGCCGAAGCCCAGAAAAAAGGCGGCATGTGCGCCATTATTGATGCCGAGCATGCTTTTGACAGCAGCTATGCAAAAAAACTGGGAGTGAACGTAGACAATCTCCTGATCTCGCAGCCTGATTACGGGGAACAGGCCCTGGAGATAGCCGACCGGCTGATCCTTTCCGGCGCGCTGGATGTGGTGGTGATCGATTCTGTAGCTGCGCTGGTACCCAAAAGTGAGCTGGAAGGTGAAATGGGCGATAGCAAAATGGGATTACATGCCCGCCTCATGAGCCAGGCACTGCGGAAGCTTACCGCAACCATTTCCAAAACAAATACCATTTGTATTTTCATCAACCAGCTGCGTGAAAAGATCGGGGTAATGTTTGGCAACCCGGAAACCACTACCGGAGGTAATGCCTTAAAATTCTATGCTTCTGTAAGACTGGATATCCGCCGCTCTGCCCAGATCAAGGATGGCGATGCAGCAATAGGGAACCGGGTAAAAGTAAAAGTGGTGAAAAATAAGGTGGCGCCGCCCTTCCGCGCGGCCGAGTTTGATATCATCTTCGGCGAAGGGATCTCCAAAACCGGCGAGATCATCGATATGGGTGTGGAACTGGGTATCTTACAGAAAAGTGGCTCCTGGTACAGCTATAACAACGACAAACTGGGGCAGGGACGCGATGCAGTAAAAGCGCTGTTGCTGGATAACCCCGAAATGGCTGCCGAAGTGGAAACACAGATCCGTGAAAAGATCAAAGAAATGCAGGGATGATTTTTTGAATATAGACAGGTTAGTAAGTGCGCCCCCCGCTGTAGCAGGGGGCGTTTTCTTTTTCCGGATCGCGTAATTTCTTTTCCGGCTTTTGAAAAGCAGCCCTCATATGTAGCGGTTATTTTTGAAAGAAAAGGCCATGTGCAACTTTAAAACACTTTATTATACAGCCGACGGATACCTTATCGTTTGTAATGATTGCCGGCTTTTTCAGCTGGCTTTTAAAACAACCTTACTAACCATGACGGCCCGGGACCTGCTCGTATTTCATACCCTGGTAAAAGAGAGCCGGGAGTACAACCCGCCCACCCCGGGCACGCACCGGAAGAGCATCTATATTCCCACACCCATGGAAGGCTATGGCATCATCCTTAGTCCGGAGGAAACAGAAGCCCTTTACCAGCTGTTGGAAACCGCAGCAATAAATTTTAAAACCGAGCGCCTGCTAAGCCTCTTCAAAACCGGCTGATAATGAACCGGAATCAATTTTATTAAAATGCGTAATTACTAGTGGTTTGTGAGGACACAAACCACGGCCCACGCCACGGTCAGTGTCCTCACTGACCGAGAAAAGAAATAATTTTGATGCCG
>NZ_FMZO01000024.1 GCF_900101395.1 Niabella drilacis
AATTTGAAACCCATTTTTACCATCACTAAAAGGATGCTTGTTATTTATTGTTACGTATCCGAGCGTCGTGAGGTTTTTTTTTACGCTTATCGTTGCCCGGAGTGCTAATGTTCTTTTCCAGGACCTCCCGACCCAAGTCCTGCCAAATTCTTACAAACTCGCTTTCATAATCATAAAAATCAGTAAGCAGGTTCAATCGCTGGAGCTCATCATATCGTTTTTCTGCTGCATCAAGGTATTGTTGTTTGGTCATGACTTATGGGTTTGTTTCTTAAATTTACCCATTATCCCAAAATAACTATGCGAAAATTTGAAATGCACCCTACAGGAAGTCGCAATTCTTTTTCAGCCATCTTTGATTACGGAGGTTTTGGTAGCAAGCTCACGCTTCGACAGGCTCAGCCTGGCATGTGGCGGGCTTTACTAATAGCGGCCAGAGAGCCTGACAACCTTAACAATGTGATAATGAGCAATGTATTGCCTGTTCTTAGTAATAAATCACTTACCAAAAATTCAGTAAATTTGTACAACACATTTTTTGATAAGCGGTAAAATGTTAATTGAAAGGGGCCGCCTACCCGGTATTTTCCGGGGAACCGAAAAGTGATTTAAACCGGTTTATCATGGATACTTATATCATTGAAATAACAAACAATAAGGCTTATAAACTTTTAAAAGACCTTGAAGATTTAAATATTATCAAGGTTTTAAAAAAGAGCAAAACTATAAAGACACCTGAAATAGCAACAAGCGACACGGCTGGTTTCAGAGGTGCACTTAAACTTTCAAAAGAAAAGTTTGAAGATTTTCAAAGACACGCACAGGAAATACGTAAAGAGTGGCCGGAAAATATTTAATAGATACCAACATTGCAATTTATTACCTTAATAACCAGCTCCCGGCTGCAATAGCCAATGAACTGGATAAAGAGACTTTAAGCATTTCGGTAATAACCCGCATGGAACTGCTGGCCTGGCGCAACGCCAGCGTAGAAGAACTCGCAATGTTAGAAGCATTTATTAAAAACACCATCTTATATAATCTTGAGGAGCCGGTCATTTTAAAAAGTATTGAGATCAGAAAATTACACTCAATAAAATTGCCGGATGCGATTATAGCTGCTACTGCATTAGTTAATAATTACACGCTTGTTACACGCAATACTGCTGATTTTAAAAATATTGAAGGGTTGAAAATGACGAATCCCTGGTAACCCTGTCCCTTGCTTTGGCGCTCAGCGGATAAACTTTTACTACAGCCCAAATTATTTTACGCTTGAACTCCATTTCGCTGGCCGTTTTCCCACCCATAAGCCGGGTTAAGAAACGGGAAGCCCGCGTGAGGGATGGAAGCGGATACCCCGCTGAAGCCCTGTGCGGTGGGGCTGCGGCGGAGTAGCAGCGTATAGCCCGGCCCCGGCCGTGTGTTGGGCCCGATTTATCGGGACGCGCCGGAAAGCCGGGGACACGCCCAAATAATCCCCTGACTGAACAACGCCTCCGCCTGCGCCGGAGCATTTTCCGGATTCGTGTTAACTTTATAAAAAAAATGGAACCGCAAACCATAACACATGAAGAAACCTATAACGCGCCGGTAGAAAAAGTGTGGCTGGCGCTTACAGATAAGAACCAGATGAAAAGCTGGTACTTTAACATCCCCGATTTCCGGCATGAAGTGGGCAGCAACTTTGAGTTTTATGAAAGTGAAAAGCAAGAATTTTTGCATCGCTGCACCATTACGGAGATCGTTCCCCTGCAAAAGTTTCAGCATACCTGGACGCACCCGGAGCAAAGCAAGGGCGTTTCCCTGCTTACCTGGGAGCTGTTCCCGGAAGGTGATCAAACCCGCGTATTGCTTACCCATTCGGGCATTGAGCAACTGGCAGATGGCGGTGCGGCCTTTGCAAAAGAAAATTATGAACAGGGCTGGAAGGAAATTATGGGCAGGTCGCTTCGCGGCTTTCTGGAGCAATGATGCGGGTGGTGGCAGCTACGGCGGCCGGAACCTTGCTAATGGCCCGCTCCTGCTGGTAGCGCCGGATAAAAATAAAACAAAGCCCCAGGCCGGCAAAGGCCATTACCGCACCCACCAGTGAAGGATACTGGTATCCGAACCCATGCTTTAGCGGGATACCTCCAAAGTAGGCCCCCAATGAATTGGCCACATTAAATGCCGCCTGCATAATGGCTGCCGCCATCATCTCTGATTTTTTAGCCGAACGCAGCATAAGCACATTTACCGGGGTACCCACGGCCATGGACAGGGCCCCACAGATAAAGGTGAGCGCCAGGGATACCGGCTGGTTACCCGAGAAAAAGAATACGGCGATGAGCGCGGCCACCATCAACGAAAACAGGATCGCCGCCGCCTTAATGGGTTTCATCTGGTCGGCCATATAACCACCTACCAGGTTACCCACCACCATGCCTCCACCAGCCAGCACCATGATATAGGAAATGGAACTTTCGCTAAAGCCGGATACACGGGTCATGAGCGGGGCTATATAACTGAACCAGGCAAATAATCCGCCAAAACCGATACCCGTAATGCCAATAATGAGCCAGGATTTTTTTGTTTTAAAAAATTGCAGTTCTTCCCGCAGGCCGGTGGTTTTCATACTCGGCATTGCGGGCAGCCACAGGTGCAGGAACAGGATGGTGAGCGCACCGATAAAAGATACCATTCCAAAGGCCAGTCGCCAGTTAAACTGGTGCCCGATAAAGGTAACCAGGGGCACCATGGCCAGGTTGGCTACGGTAAGACCGGTAAACATCATAGCAATGGCCCGGGCCTGCTTGCCTTCCTGCGCCAGTCGCGAAGCTACTATAGCCCCCACCCCAAAGAACGCGCCATGTGGTAAGCCGGAAAAGAACCGGGCAAAGAATAAGCTGTAAAAACCGGGCATCAACGCCGAAAGTCCGTTAAACAGGGTAAACAGGACCATGAGTCCGATCAGGATCCGCTTGGGCGGGTATTTGGCAGACAGGGCCACCAGCAAGGGCGCACCGATGACCACACCCAGCGCATAGGCGGAAATAAGATAGCCTGCAACGGGGATCTCAACACCCAGCGACTGCGCCACATCCGGCAGCAGCCCCATAATCACAAATTCTGTTGTTCCGATACCCAGACCACCGAGGGCCAGGGGGAATAATTTTTTATTCATCATTTTAATAAAAATCGTCTTTTAACAAAATGTGTATTTAATACACATTACAATCCGTCCACTAAAATCGTCCTCTGCAAGATACCCTCAATAACCGGCTTTATGGATACAAAATACTGCCGGTAGTATGATACCCAACGCTCGTTTTGAGATACCCAAGCTTGGTAGGCTATTAGAGACTACTCATGAGTTGTTCATTTACAACCGGTTAAGTAATTGGCAATTGAGAAAATCATCTATAGAATGATAAACATACTGTTATTGCCAATGCTGCCTAGGGGACGGGGAAACTGGCGGAACAGGGCACAGTGCTTTGCCAGGAGGCTCCGGGATATAATCCAGTACTTCTGTGCTTCTGTGCCTCAGTGGCCATCAAACTTTTTCCTTCCCCAACTGTTCTTTTACTTGCCTGTTTCCCGGAAACACCCGGTACAAACAGTAAAACCGGAGATATGAGCCGTTTACAAAACATCAAGTATTCCATCCTGGACCTGGCTACCGTTTGCCAGGACGATACCTTACAACAAAGCTTTGAACGCAGCCTGGAAAGTGCCCGCCATGCCGAACAGCTGGGCTATACCCGGTATTGGTTCTCCGAGCACCACAATATGGAAAGCGTGGCCAGTGCTGCTACTTCGATCCTCATTGGCTATGTAGCCGGCGGCACGCAAAGCATCCGTGTAGGATCGGGCGGTATTATGCTACCCAATCACTCCCCACTGATCATCGCCGAACAATTTGGCACCCTCGGTATTTTATATCCTAACCGGATCGATCTGGGACTGGGACGGGCGCCGGGTACCGATGCGCTCACGGCCATGACCATCCGTCAGGCGCCGGTCAATATTCCCTACGATTTTAAAAGCAACATTGAAGCGTTGCAACAATATTTCAGTAAAGACAACAGTCATTCGAAGGTAAGAGCACTCCCCGGCGAGGGTGTGGATATTCCTTTATGGGTGTTGGGATCCAGTACCGACAGTGCCTACCTGGCCGCGGAAATGGGTCTGCCCTATGCCTTTGCCGCGCACTTTGCCCCCGCACAACTGATGCAGGCCATGGAGATCTATCAAAGTCGCTTTAAACCATCCGCAGTACTCAGCAAGCCCTATGCCATGGCTTGTGTAAATGTGATCGTAGCCGACAGCACTGCCGAAGCAGCCGCACTCTCCACCTCGCTTTACCGGATGTTCCTGGGCATTTTTACCAATAGCCGTTCACCGTTGCAACCTCCTATTACGCATGGGGAGCTGGAAAAACTCTGGACCCCGGAACAGAAATACGGGGTGATGCATATGCTGTCCAATGCCTTTTTTGGAAGTAAAGAACAGGTAAAAGAGGAGCTGACCGATTTTATTGAGCAAACCGGCATACAGGAGCTGATGGTGATTTCCCAGGTGTTTGACCAGAAAAAGAAACTCCGGTCTTATTCGTTGTTGAGGGATATTTTTAATGAGGAGTGATTTTCTTAGAAAAGGGGACGGGGAAACTTGGGAAACACTGGAATGTTGAAGTATGATTGTTTTTCAAAAAGAGGGTTCACTAAGTACTATTGAGATTTCTGTTCCTTTCACATTCAAAATTTTACATTGGTTATTGTGAGTTCCTTGAGCTAACTTACAGTTATGAACTGGAGTTGGCTTCTTGTGGCGGAAGTATTGTATGTGATCCTGGTGATCCTGGTTTGCATGCGGGTGATCTATGACACGCGCAGCGCTACCAAAACACTGGCCTACCTGCTGCTGATCATCTTCCTGCCGGTGATCGGCATGTTTACCTACTTTTCATTTGGCATCAACTACCGGAGACGAAAGCTCTACAGTAAAAAACTGCAGATGAACGAAACCATGGAGCGATCACTGAACAACCGGATACAGACCACTTCCCTGGAAGCATATGACCAGGGCAAGGTATCGGTGGCCAATAACGACCGCCTGTTTCATTACCTGCTAAAAGAAGGTAGTCCGCTTACAGGTGGAAACCAGGTAGCGCTCCTGCTCAACGGCGAAGAAAAATTTCCCCGGGTGCTGGAGCAACTGCGTGCCGCCAGGCACCATATCCACATCGAATATTATATTTACGAGAACGACGAAACCGGGAATGCCATTGCTGATCTGCTCATTGAAAAAGTACAACAGGGCGTGGAAGTCCGCTTTATCTATGATGATTTTGGCAGTCACTCCATCCGGAGAAAAATGGTTAAACGTCTGCGCCAAGCAGGTGCAAAAGCCTTTCCGTTTCACAAGATCATTTTTATTGCCTTTGCCAACCGGCTGAACTACCGCAATCACCGGAAGATCATCATCATTGACGGTCATACGGCATTTGTAGGCGGCATCAATATCAGCAACAAATACTGGAACAAGCCGGAATTCAACAACAAACTGTACTGGCGCGATACGCACCTGATGATCCGCGGACCTGGTGTTTATTACCTGCAGTACCTGTTCCTGGCCGACTGGAATTTCTGCGCCGGCGACCGGCTCTCGATCAATGAACAGTTCTTTCCCTCTCCACATACCCTATACCAGCCAGGGAACGTTCTTGTACAAACAGCGGCCAGTGGTCCCGACTCCGATCAGCCAACCATTCTTTATGCCATGCTTCGCGCCATCAGCCTGGCAAAAAAGGAACTGCTGATTACTACCCCATATTTTATCCCGGGCGAAAGCATTATGGAAGCCCTGATCGTAGCGGCTTACAGCGGTATCCGGATCCGGATCCTGGTGCCAGGGATTTCTGATTCCTTGCTCGTGAACACGGCCGCCAATTCCTATTATGCCACACTGCTGGAGGCAGGTGTGGAGATCTATCGCTATAAGAAGGGTTTTGTGCATGCAAAGACATTGGTATCGGACCGCAACCTCGCAATGGTGGGCACGGCGAATATGGATCACCGCAGTTTTGATCTGAACTTTGAAGTAAATGCCCTCGTATACGACACCTCTATTGCCGGGCAGCTGGCACAGGCATTTGAAACCGATTTGCAGGAGGCAGAACGGATCGATGCCGAAAAATGGTTGAACCGGCCATTGTACATTCAGCTGTTTGAAAAAACCTGCCGGTTGTTGTCGCCGCTGTTATAGAGATTACCGCCGCGCTGCGGCTGGAACATTCTTTTTTTACTCCGAGCTGCAAAGGTACCGGCGCGCTGCGCCTTTACATATTTGACACCGCGTAAAAGCACGCACCGTTTGTCAACATATTTTATTCGAACAGGATCTTTATAAACCTGCACTTATTCGATGCTTCGAAACACCCTCGCTTCTTTGCAGACTGCCTTCTAAGCAATAGCCATATCCGGGTCGGGAATGGACAATACCGGTTCAAATAAATCGTTGCGGCTAATGACTTCGCAACAGGATTCATAGCGATTCAGGATTCCAACCGCTTTTTTAGCTTGCGCAACAGCAGCGAAAGCGCGATCTGAACGATCCCCAGCATTAGAAAAGATACGGCAGTATACACAACAATGGTCAAGCTCCCGAATACAGGATTGCCGATCATCAGCAAGGCAAAGAGGGTCCCGATAATGGCCATAAACAATACACCGCCCCAGCCGGTTACTCCGGCTTTCTTTAAATTGAATGCATAAAATACGCCCAGCAAAGCCCGGAACAGGATCACGATGCCAATATACATTGGCAGGGCCGCCATCGTAAGCATCGGCGAAGAAAGCAGGAAGATCCCAAACAGCAGGTCTACAATCCCACCCAGCAGCGACCAGCCCCATCCCTGGTCATGCCGGCGGCTGCTGATCGCATAGGCAATTTCAAAAATACCGGCCACCAGAAAGGTAGACGCAAATAAAACGGACAGCGCCACATAGGACGCCAAAGGCTGGCCAAAAATATACAAGGCCAGCAATACAAACAGGATCCCGGAAACAAGTAAGAGCCACCAGTTTTTCAGGCGCTCTTCCAATAATGTGGTAGTCATGGTATTCAGGTTTAACCGTTAAAAGATGGATTCATTCCGCTATTCAAAGGCCACCGATCGTTTGCAACTCCTACCAAAGTTATACAATAAGTTTGACCATTTTTGCCATTAATTGTATCTTTCTTTGCAAACTACCCATCCATGATGAAATATTGTCTTTTGATAATGATCCTTGCCGGACTGCTGCGGGGGAATGCCTATGCACAGGATTCTATTGAAAATAACCTGTTAAAGCTGATGCAGCAATACCAGGCCATTGGCCTGTCCGTGGCCGTTGTGAAAGACAATAAGATCATTTATAATAAATCCTTCGGCTATAAAAACCCGGACGATAAAACCATTGTCCGGAATACGGATATCTTCCGTATTGCCTCTATTTCAAAATCCTTCACGGCCACCTCACTGATGCAGCTGGTGGAGCAGGGCCGTATCAGTCTGACAGATGAGGTGACCAGGCTGGTGGGCTTCAAGGTAAACAATCCAAAGTACCCCGATGTGCCCATTACGCTGGAGATGATCCTGTCCCACACCTCGAGTATTAATGACAAGAATGGCTATTTTACACTGGATGCTATCAATCCCGAAAAAAACCCGGACTGGGCCCGGTGCTATAATGATTACAAACCCGGGGAAGGGTACCAGTACTGTAACCTGAACTTTAATATGGCAGGGGCTATCCTGGAACGGATTTCGGGCGAGCGGTTTGATCAGTACGTAAAAAACCATATCCTGCAGCCCTTACATTTATACGGAGGTTATGTAGTGGATTCGCTGGGGCACGACCGCCTGGTTCCGCTTTACGAGTACAATGATTCTACAAAAGCATTTGAAGCGGCGCCGGCAGCCTATGCATCGCCCAAAGCAAAACTGGCCGGCTATACCAGGGGATACAGCACGCCGGTGTTTTCCCCTACGGGTGGCATGAAAATTTCGGCGCTGGACCTTGCCAGATATATGATGATGCATATGAACTATGGCAGCAGTAATGGCGTACAGATCATCAGTGAGGCAAGCAGTAAAACCATGCAGACCAAACGATCCGACAAAGAAAATTACGGGCTGGCGCTCTGGTCTACGGAAAACCTAATTAATGGCGAAAAAATGGTAGGCCATACCGGAAGCGCCTACGGCCTGTACAGCAGCATGTTCTTTCAACCGGAAAAGAAGTTTGGGTTTGTAGTCATCACCAATGGTTGTATTCCGCAGTATAAGAAATCAATGGTGGCGTTGTTATATGATGTTATTAATGAGCTTTATAATGAGATGGTGAAATAATTAATTGCTAGTATTTGACTGGGGGACGGGGAGACCGGGAGGAGATTGGGCAAAGGCCTTTGCTACCAGAATATTTACAAAAGCAAACGGGCTAAGGCGGAAACAACGTTTTCCGTTAATTTCCTTCTTAACCCGCTCGCTCATTCAGTTGCTATTTTACCCCTTCAGCAGATCTACATATTCCTGGGTATCATAATCATCCATGCCTTCCATTTTCTTGATCAGCTCCCCCTTTTCATTAAATATAAAGGTAGAAGGAATGGCCTGTACATTGAATAAAAGCGGTAATTGCTCTCCTGGGAAAAAGATCGGCATATTCAGATTCTGTTTTTTCTTAAATGCAGCGGCATCTTCCATCTGATCATCGACCGATAGTAATACAAAGGCCACTTTTTCTTTATCCGTTTTTTTATACAGGTTCTGGATCGAAGGCATTTCCGCGCGGCAGGGCGGGCACCAGGAAGCCCAGATATTTACCACCACTTTTTTCCCTTTCAGGGATTCCAGCTTTACCGGCTGTCCTTTCTCGTCGGACATTTTAAATGCCGGCATCATCGATACTGCGGGTGTTGCCGGCACGGTATTCGTTTCCACATCAGGAGTCACTGCTATCGTATCCGTTGCAGCAGGTGCTGTGCCATCCGCTGCATCTTGCTTTGCTTCATTTTTACAGGCGGTAAGGGTGCCTATACCCAACCCCATCATCAGTATAATTGTATTCAGTTTCATTAATTATTTTTTGTTTGTTAAATAAAGATCCATTTATGCCCCTGCCCGTTCTTTAACAACGGGTTTGCTACTTCATATTGCAACAGGGCAACAGCGCGGAGGCGCATCAATGCATTCGGGGAAAGGATCTGCAGGAAAGCGGGTTTTGGCCTGCGGGTAGTTTTTCTTGAGGAACAATGCGGTCAGCACCGGTAGATAGTTCACCACAACCGGTTCAATCGCAATACCCGCAACAACACAAAAGACCGGAGTTTCCATATCACCGGCAGGAACACTGTGTTTACCGGATGCCGCGCTCACCTGGTGTAGCATCCGTTTGCATGCCGGTCTGAGCATGGGCATACTGAACAAGAGGATGCCCGCTGCCAGCAAACTATATAAAATGATATGATATCCTATTTTCAAACCACGCAAATTTAAAGAAATGCGCTCAGATCGCAGCTTCGGGATGCTGCCGGTAGTCGTGCAATTTTGATAATTCCACGATGGTACCCCTTCCTTCCGGAGATTCATGGTATACCGGAACAAATTTTGCACCATTCGCCAGCTCACTATACGTATAGCTGGTACGTGCAATTACCGTATTGGAAAAGTCTTCATCAAAGGCCTTCAGATAGACCATCATTTCAAAATCGGCCTGTTCCAGTTCCGCCATGGTCATGTTGTACACCGGGCTTTCCTCGTTAATGGGGTGCACTACCGTCCAGGATATATGCAGGGAATTAATGGTATTAAACTGGAGAGGCAGGGAAAAATACCGGTAGCTGTCCTTACCGTTCTCATTTACAAGCATACTTACCGTAACCTGCATCGACACCTCGCTGAGCATGGCATTTTTTATCGGCGCCAGCCGGAACATGATCGCCTTCCCTCCTCTGAAGGGAGCAATGACCGCGTGTTTGCTAAACCGGATATACGCCCTGGGTTTTACAAACCGGCCATACAGCAAGCCGGTAATGATGGCCAGCGTAAGAATACCCACCAGCGCTTCAATAGAAGCAATGGTATTGGTAATAAACCCGATGGGGCTGATACGCCCGTACCCCACCGTGGTCAATGTTTGCGAAGAAAAGAAATACGCCTCTTCAAAGGTCTCAAGCGGCGTTCCCCTTACCAGTCCCTGCAGGTGCGGGATGCAAAACAGGTAATAAATAACGGCAAAAAGGAGGTTAATAGTTGTGTAAAACCCGATAATGAGCAGGCCGAATTTCCAGCTTTTGAGGTTGATCAGAAAATTATAAATGCTGTATTTATCAAACATGGAACCCGACCGGTTGATCACATTCGCTGTTCCGTCCTTATTGATAAAGCGGGCATATTTTGCCGTTACAGCCGTATTCAGCCCGGTATTGTCGACCGTTGTGCCCCGTGCCCGTTTTCTTCCGATTGCCATAGGGTGAAATTATTGAAATAAATCCGAATACAGATCACGGATAACTTTCCCGCAGATGACGCTCGTTTGCATCCAGACCCTTTATGCCCGGATCATTAGAATAGAACCAGAAGCAATGAATAGCACGCCCACCAGTTGAGTGATTCGTTTAAAAACAGAAGGGAAAGCACAAAAACAAACGGTACACTCAATTTATCCACCGCCGCCACCTGCGAGGCCTTCCCCATTTGCAGCGCTCTAAAATAACAAAGCCAGGAGAGCCCGGTAGCCACACCGGAAATAATCAGAAAAAACAGGGAATGCCGGGAAATAGCAGTCAGCCCTTGTTGCTCCCGCTTTACAAAAACAATGCCCCAGGCCACCAGCAATATCACAATGGTGCGTATGGCCGTGGCCAGATTGGCATTTACAGAGGACACCCCGGGTTTTGAAAAAATGGCAGTGAGTGCCGCAAAGAATGCCGACAGCAATGCATAAAACCACCACATAAAAATCAGTTTACTAAAAACTTTTTACCAGTCCGATCCCATACGACCTGCCGGAAACAGCGGGATAAAAATAAGTAGTCCTGTTCTGCCGGTCTTTTTTCTGTCCGATATGCAATTTATTGTAACAGAGATAAGCCAGGTTAGTGGAAACGATACCAAACCCTGCACCCGCTACCACATCACCCAGCCAGTGCCGGTTGTTATACATCCGGAGCACACCGGTTGCCGTTGCCACCAAATAACCGCTGATGCCGTACCAGGGTGAAACATCTTTATATTCTCTCCGGAGAAACTCTGCCGAGGCGAATGCCGTAGACGTATGCCCCGAAGGAAAGGACAACCGGTTGCTGCTGTCCGGGCGTTCTACATTGGCAATATGCTTTAACGGCGTTACCAGGGCCGCATTTATACCCAGGGACATGGCATATAGAATGGCTTCATGCCCGAATGTATTTTTCCCTTTTATCCCCAGTCCCCGCAATGCAAACACTGCAAGTCCGGGCGTATATTCCAGTACATTATCGATATGCGTTCCGAAATCCGGATGGTCTTCTACAATTTCATTCCGGGTGGTTTGATTCAATCCTTTGAACAGATTGGTTCCATCTGCCAGACCACCTAATGCTATCAGCGCAGCAGGCGTAATAAATTGCTTTAACCGGACCGGGCTGCCGGAGGCCGGCAATTCCCGGAGCCGCACGTAAGCGGAATCTGCGGCCACCACCATAGAATCCTGCTGGGCCAACAGGGAAAAGGACGAACCAACACATAGACACAGGAATATGATTTTTTTCATCCGTAAATTTTTATGGTTTTCATAGTCGAATGTAACCTTTGATAACTAAAACTCTTATTCCCTTGTGATAAAAAATGAAAATTTTAGTCATGTCGGTTTCTTGCTTACAGTTTAAGACGAAGCGACAGGTTCACCACCCTTCCGTCGATGGGTGCCCATAACGGTTTGAATTGAGGATCGGTTACAGACCCGGTATACAGGGCTTCCACATTGCTTTGCTTATAGTTCAGCAGGTTTTCACAATTCAATACTACAGTTACATGATCGCCCAGGTGTTTTTGAATTACCGCTGCCATAAACATATAACCCGGGGTGTTGGATCCATCCAGCCGTTTTTGGCTCCCATTATAAGAGCCTTCCAGTCCGGTCATTAAGCCCGCCTTTTCAAAATCACGGGCCAGTACAAACGACATCCGGTTCCGGGGTGTCAGCGGCATAAATTGCTGCTGTGGCAGATAGTTCCGGGTCACTACGGTATAAGTATACCCGGCATACAGCTCCCATTCCTCCAACTTTGCCTTCACATAGGTATCAAAACCGCGGCTGAGCACATTCTTATTCCCGTTCTGGTAGAACAACGTCCCATCCGGATTAATGGTTCCGTAAATCGGATCTTTGATCTGCGTAAGGAAGAAGGCCTGGTTAATAAACAGGCTGTTTCCGCCCTCCCAGTCCAGCTTGTAATTTATTTCTGCATTATATCCTACCGATTTTTCAGGGGTGATACTGGCCGGTAAGGCGGCAATTTTATCCGGCGTATAATCCATATACCAGGGCGTAAACGGATTGGGCACTTTATAGCCCCAGCCTACTCCCAGGCGGGTAGCCCAATGCGCATTAAACCGGTTGAAAAAGGCCAGCCTTGGTAAAAAGAAGTTTCCATATTTCTGATGATAGTCATCCCTCAGCCCCAGTTCCAATGTAGCCTGATCCTTTATCGTCCAGGTATTTTGCACAAAGGCCCCGATCGTATTATTGTTCAGTGAAGCGATGGGGATCAACTGATTCTGATGTGTTGCCTTAAACTGGTCGCCGGTTACGTTTACCCCGCCTACAAAACTGTTCTTATTCCCGTAAGGGATCAACGTAGATAATTCACTGTAGTAACTCAGCTGGTTGCCTTTATAGTTCAGTTGGGCATCTGCAAAATCATTAGTATAATCACTGACCGTATTTTTAAAATACAGACTTTTACCGCTGTCAAAATGGTGCTCCACCACGAGTTCACCGGAATGACGGGTTGTATTGTTTTGCTCAAAATACTGGTGCACCGCGTCGGAGCTTCCCTTTAGCACCTGCATATCTCCGCCCTTCGTATGATTCATGTTGCCGTTGTAACCAAGAATAATGGTGGTGTTTTTTGGATAGAAAAACAAGCGCGGATGTAGATTATAACTATTCAGCTTCGGCACATCCGAAAAACCATCCTTGTTTACATCCACCGGGTTCTGGTGTATATACCCTCCAAAAAGCGTATACCCAAATCCTTTATACCGTTTCGACAAATAGACATTGGCATCTGTTTCCTTCAGGGTGGTCTGGTTCAGCGTAATGCTTCCTTCCTGCGCTGCCGTTGGTCGTTTTGAAATAATATTGACCAATCCACCAATAGCGCCACCACCGTATAAGGTAGAGGCCGATCCCTTCACCAGTTCGATCTGTTGCAGGTCCAGCGGCGGAATAGTAAGGATGCCAAAGCCGCCACTAAAACCATCATACAAGGGCATCCCATCGCGCAGGATCTGGGTGTAGCGCCCATCCAATCCCTGGATGCGCACATTGGAATTACCGGATGTGGCACTTGTTTGCTGGATCTGCACACCACTTACATCACCCAATATACTGGCGATATTGGCCGGCCGGATGCCGTTTTCCTCGTTCATTTCTTCTTTTCCCAATACTTCCACCTTTATAGGCGCATTCTCAATGGATTGGTTGTTCCGGGTGGTAGCCACTATCACCACTTCGTCCATTTCCTTAGCAAGAGCACCCATTTTTATGACCAGCGTTGTGTCATGCGTGATATGGATCGTCAATTGTGCTTTTTCATATCCTACCGCGGAAAAAGAAAAATGATGCGTTCCTGCGGGAACCAACAAGACGGCAACACCGCTCGTATCGGCCATAGCCGTTGCTTTTCCATCCTCAGTAACTGTAACACCCGGAACCGCTTTACCCGAGACAGCGTTTTGACACTGAAACTGCACTTTCAACTGCGCATGAATATTCAAACTAAAACAACAGCCCATCAACAAAACAAAAATCCGGTACATCGTATACATTCGTTTTTTATTGTGCGCCTGTCAGCTAATCTTTTTGTGCACGTAAAAAGGCTCCCTTTGCATCAAATAAATAATCTGTCTTCTTTATTTCGGCCTCATAACTTACGGTACCATCCGCTTTTATTATTTTAGCGGTTTCGGTTACAGGGCCCAGCTTTTTTTGGGCAATATAGTCCTTTGCAGCTTTTGGAAATGCATCCCCGGATATTGCAGTTTCAGTTTCGATCAGCTTTCCACTTTTGTCGTATACGGCACTTGTTTTTACGCCTTTGCTGGTAAATGCAGCTTCATAATTGCCATCCTCTTTCTCCCATTTGGCCTTAGTTCCGGGATACTGGTGTTCAAAGGCCGCTTTCACAGCCGCCGGAACAGGAAGTGAGCTTTTCGACTGGGCGAAGCCAGCCAGGCTGATGCCGGCAAACAGGCCGGCCAGTAAGATCTTCGTTTTCATTTCAACATTTTTTAGAGCAGGATAAAAATCGGACAGTATAAAATTGAGCGATGATTCTGTAGAAAAATGGAATTTTACATATGTGTTTCCGTCCTTAACAAAAAATTAAGCGCCTGTCACGAAAATGAAACTGAAAAATAGTGTCGCTGGTCCAGGAACCGGTATTGCAGCCGGTACCCATATAATTCGCAGATCTGTTTACAGATCTCCAGTCCCAATCCCGTACTTCTCGAATCAGTTGACTGCTTTTGAAACCGCCGAAAGATCTGTTCCGCGTTCAACGCAGACCCCGAGGTCGTATTGCTTACCGTAAAAGTATGTTGCGTCAACGACATCCTGATTGTCCCCCCTGATGCCGTATGCCGGAACGCGTTTGAAAAAAGATTACTGGCCAGGATATCGATCAGCGGTCCATTGGCTTCTACCCGGCAGGTTTCCATCGGACCGGTTTCGAGTTGGATCTGCTTCTCTGTGACCATGTCTGCAAATTGATCGGCCGTGTGCATGACCACTGTTTTAATATCAATGGATTCCGTTTCGGGGAACTGGTTGTTCTCTATTTTTGTTAGCAGCAATAGCGTACGGTTCAGCTTCTGAAGCTTCCGCACGCTTAGGTTCAATTCTTCAACAAGACCGGCCTGCTCTCCATTTACGGGTGTTTGCAGCAACAGATCCAGCTTGCTTTGGATAATAGCCAATGGCGTTTGTGTTTCATGGGCCGCATTTTCTGTAAATTCTTTTTGCGCCTTGTACAGACTGGCATTCCGCAATAACAGTGCATCCAGCGACCGGTTCAGTTCGCCAAACTCCTGTATAGCCGTCCGTTCAAACTGAGGGGTTTGATGTTTGTCTACCCGGTAACCCGCCAGCTTGCGCAAGGTATCCTGGAAGGGCTTCAAAATATTGCGGGAAAGGTTCCGGTTAATAAGAAAGAGGCCCGCCAGCAGGAAAAGAATAAAAACAAATTGCAATACAGAGATACTTTGTACAAGATCCATATCCTCTAACATGGATTTTTGAATCCGGAGGGAATAGTACACGCCATTTACACCGATCACCGATTCCAACACCCGGTGCTTTACCATCTCATCATCATCCGGTATAAAAATATCTTTGTTGTAAAAGCTGTCCCGGACCACAGTATCTTTCGTAGGAGCAATGATCACGCTATTATTATAGGATGTAAAATCTTCCGGGGGGCCGGTTTCCAGTTTCTTCCGGATCCAGTTTTTCTGATACCCCATCGACTCATCCAGGTTGTGCATCATGATACGCTGCACCAGGAAATAAAATAAAGGGACTGACAAAATCGCCAGTATGATGGTGTACAGGCTGTACCGGGTGGATATATAACGAATCAGTCTCAAGCCACTTCAAATTTATAGCCCATGCCGTACACCGACTTCAGGTAGTCATCTGCACCTGCCGCCGCCAGTTTCTTTTTCAGGTTTTTGATATGCGCATAAATAAAGTCAAAATTTTCAAACAGATCGGCATCCGAACCGGAAAGATGTTCAGCGATGGCGGTTTTGGATAACACACGGTTTTTGTTGACGATAAAATAGATGAGCAGATCAAATTCTTTTTTTGTAAGATCCACAACATGGCGATGTACCCTTACCATGCGGGAAGCCGTATCTATTTTTATTTCGTTCAGCTCCAGCTCATTGCTGCCCTCAAATTTCCGGCGACGGATCACAGAAGCAATACGGGCACTCAACTCGGGCAGATAAAAGGGTTTGGCCAGGTAATCATCTGCCCCCAGTTGCAGTCCGGTTATTTTATCATCCAGTGCATCCTTGGCAGAGATCACAATCACGCCGTCTGTACGTTTATCCCGCTTCAGGGTCCGGAGCAGGTCGAGTCCGTTACCGTCCGGTAACATAATATCCAGCAGGATACAATCATAATCAAACACCTCGGTTTTAGCCAGGGCATCTGCCGCCGTTGCGGCTACTGCACAGGTATACCCTTCCTGCTTCAGGTAGGTAACGATACTTTTGCTCAATGCTGGCTCATCTTCAACAATCAGGATATTCATCCCTGCAAAGTTGGATCATAATACTGAAGGGAAACTGAATTTTTCAGCACTAAAAATGAACATCGATGATACTGTTCAACGGAATCAGGACGCCTCCTTTTAATGAAATATGATTTTCCGTGAGCGACCATACGGTTGTTTCTACAGACTGGGGCCCCTCGGTGGTATTAAATGTAACGGTTGTTTTACTCTTAAATTCATTACCCAGCCGCACTGCATAACTCAGATGCTCTTTCCAATGAATACTGCGGTCTTCCTCTGCCTGGATAATATGATATTGCGCTATTGCCTCTTTGGGAATCAACTTTTCAAACATAGGATTTTCGTTTAATCTAATCTACCCAAATTTACTGGTATTTGTTGTTTTAACTTTAAAATTTTATGTAAAAAGGGATGACCGGTCCGCCAAAGATCAGCAAGCGGGATAAAAGAAGTGTAGTCTGTTATGTCCGTTTCAGGGTAAGGCTGACGCTATACCTGCCTGCTTCGCCCTGGTTGAGAGCGGTGTATTTTATTTTTCATTGACCCCATAGGTTTAGGTTCCGGGTAACCGGGAAGCACACTTATGATTCCGGGATGTCACCGTAGCCGGGGTAACGTTTAAAAGGTTGATCTCCGATGCATGATTCCGAATCTCGGATCTCAATGCCCGGATCCAAAATGGGATCGCGGAAATTGGAAGCTGATTCCTGTAGCCATCCTATGGATAGGAGTTTAAAAGCGTTTGCAAAAAAGCATTGCTGTCTCCAGCGGTTTTAAGTTGCTGATCCCTGTAATAAGCCTCCTCCCAGTTGCCATACATATGGTTGGGCAGCACGATAAATTCTTTACCAAAAGATTCTTTGTTCTTTTCGGTCCACTCAAGCCGGCTGTTCATTTCTTTGTTATCAAATAGTGACGAGAAGTCCCCGAGATTGTCGCCCAGCAACATCACGATATCATAATCCTTCAGCACCACCTGGCGGCGGGCTTCCTTGTCGGACGTGGTGCTCATCAGCATCAGGTGGCTTGTATCTGCATTGGGAAAGTTATATTTTTTCAGGTTCTCCACCGTTTGCTGCTGATCGCCTCCAATACGGTTGGTGATATAAAATACGGTAAGCCCTCTTGAAGCGGCATATTGAAAAAACGAGGGTGCGCCCGGTACCGAATCACAGGCGACCTGCTTTGTCCAGCTGATCCAGGATGAATCCGCATATCCCGCATGTTTCATTGCCAGGTGAATATAATAAGGACTGTTGTCCAGCACCGTTTCATCTACATCCGTAACGATGGCCCTTTGCCGCCCGGAAGGTTGTTCCAGGATCCTGTCAAGGCTCAGTCTTGCGCTGTTATAAGCCTGGTACGACAAGGCCCGGTATTCTGCAGCACGCTGCTGCCACAAAGCACCCCAGGCAGGAGCTTCCGGCATTAATGAAAGGTGATCACGTGTTTGTTTCCGTTGCGTTCCCTGTTTGCACGAGCACAGGAAAATAATTCCGATAGCCAAAAAAAACTGCTTCATAATTTACTGTTCAGGCGCCCTCTCCGTTTCATCGATCCGGGCTGTATGCTATTTAAATTTAATTTATATACTTTGCCCCGCTTCCGGCGCAGAGCCCTGTTAACACCTGCCGGCAGGGCAACTATAGTAGCAGCAATCAGGAGACATCTCACTCGCAATTCATTTGTTCCTCAACTCCATTAACCTGCCTGCACAGGAAGGTTATTACCGCAGTAGATCAGCCGGGAAGCTATTGATTAAATTAATTGAACATTCATTTAATAAAAAAATTAACGATTCATTAATAAGAGCCTGTTTAAAATTCATTCAATGGCTTTATTATGGCCGTTTTGGGCTGCAACTGCGTTAAATTTTTCGCCATAGTGGCCTACTATGCCTGCAAAATTTTCCTTGTTTCGCTCCAAAATAGCTTCATAATAAATTCCACCAATAAAATTTAAACAGGCTCTAAAAGATTGGATTACATATTGCACGGTCATATGCCGGTATCAAAACAGGAATTTAAAAGCCGGTGTACCGCAGCAGAAACATTGAATCGCCAACGCCCCGATGCTCATACAGCGGATCAAAAAGGCGGCCCGTTCCCAGGCCGCCTGTCTCATAAGATCCCAATTGTATGATCCGTTATCCCAGATCAAACCGGTCCAGGTTCATCACTTTATTCCATGCAGCCACAAAGTCCTTCACAAATTTTTCCTGGCCATCGGCGCTCCCGTATACTTCAGCAATGGCTCTCAACTCGGCATTGGAGCCCAGCACCAGGTCAGCACGGGTTGCTGTCCATTTAGCAGCTCCGGTGCCCCGGTCGTACCCTTCAAACAGTTCCTGGTCTCCGGAAGCTGCTTTCCATGCCGTGCGCATATCCAGCAGGTTTACAAAAAAATCGTTGGTCAGCAGCCCGGGACGTTCTGTGAGCACGCCATATACGGAGCCATCAAAGTTGGTTTGCAGCACCCGCATTCCCCCCAGCAGCACGGTCAGTTCCGGCGCTGTAAGTGTGAGCAACTGTGCTTTATCGATCAGTAATGCCTCCGTAGACACGGGTATTTTTGTTTTGCGATAGTTCCGGAAGCCATCTGCCAGGGGTTCCAGGAAGGCGATGGAATCCACATCCGTTTGCTCCTGCGAGGCATCCATACGACCCGGTGTTACGGGAACGATCACGGGATGCCCGGCATCCCTGGCTGCTTTTTCTATGCCGGCGGCACCAGCCAGCACGATCAGGTCGGCCAGCGATACTTTTTTTCCTCCTGTTTGCGCCATGTTAAATTCCTGTTGAATGCCTTCAAGCACATTCAGCACTTTCTGTAATTGTACGGGGTTATTAACCTGCCAGTATTTTTGCGGGGCCAGCCGGATGCGGGCACCATTGGCTCCCCCACGCTTATCCCCTCCACGGAAGGTGGCTGCAGAAGCCCAGGCAGTGGATACCAGCTCCCCAATGCTCAGGCCGGACTGCTGCAATTTTGTCTTCAGGGCAGCGATATCGGTTTCATCGATCAACACATGATCCACTGCGGGGATGGGATCCTCCCAAATAAATTCTTCCTGTGGAATTTCGGGTCCCAAATAGCGGCTGCGCGGTCCCATATCCCGGTGTGTTAATTTAAACCAGGCTTTGGCGAAAGCATCGGCAAAGGCATCCGGGTTTTCCAAAAAATGCCTGGATATTTTCTCATACGCAGGATCAAACCGCAACGAAAGATCAGTGGTCAGCATGGTGGGCTTGTGTTTTTTAGCCGGATCAAAGGCATCGGGTGTAATGGCTTCCGCATCTTTTGCTACCCATTGATGCGCACCGGCCGGGCTTTTGGTAAGCTCCCATTCAAAACCGAAAAGGGTTTCAAAAAAGTTATTATCCCATTTTGTTGGTGTCTGCGTCCAGGTCACTTCCAGTCCGCTTGTGATGGTGTCTGCGCCAACGCCTGTGCCAAAGCTGTTGCTCCAGCCCAGTCCCTGCGCTTCTATGCCGGTAGCCTCCGGCTCCTTACCCACATGTGTGGCAGGAGCGGCGCCATGCGTTTTACCAAACGTATGACCACCCGCGATCAGGGCCACGGTTTCCTCATCGTTCATAGCCATGCGGCCAAAAGTGTCCCGGATGTCCTTTGCCGCAGCAAGAGGATCAGGGTTCCCGTCGGGCCCTTCCGGGTTTACATAAATAAGTCCCATCTGTACGGCAGCAAGCGGTTTTTCAAGGTTGCGGGAGTGCGTCTGCTCATCGGCATCATCGTCCGTTACGAGAACGCCGCCATTCTTTTCCACTCCTTCGGGGCCATGTGCATACCGTATATCGCCACCCAGCCAGGTAGTTTCGGATCCCCAATATACATCTTCGGCCGCTTCCCATGCGTCTTCGCGGCCACCTGCAAAACCCAGGGTTTTGAAGCCCATCGACTCCAGTGCCACATTACCTGCAAGGATCAGCAGATCGGCCCAGGATAGTTTTTTTCCATATTTCTGTTTGATGGGCCAAAGTAAACGCCGGGCTTTGTCAAGGCTCACATTATCCGGCCAGCTATTCAACGGTGCAAAACGCTGCTGGCCCGAGCCGGCTCCCCCCCTGCCATCGCCTACGCGGTAGGTACCGGCACTGTGCCAGGCCATACGGATGAACAATCCTCCATAATGACCAAAGTCTGCAGGCCACCAGTCCTGCGAATCGGTCATCAGGGTATGCAGGTCCTCCTTTACGGCTCCCAGGTCAAGGCCTTTAAATGCTTCGGCATAGTTAAATCCTTTGTCCATCGGGTTGGATAAAGCAGAATATTGCCGCAGGATATTCAACTTGAGCTGGTTGGGCCACCAGTCGCGGTTTTTGGTTCCACCGCCGCCTACACTTTGTTTAATGGCGCCATTGTGAAACGGGCATTTGCTGATGTCGTTTGGATCTTTCCCCATTTTTATAAGTTTTTATAATGATTGACAGATTCCTTTTGCCAGGATCGTTTTCCTGTAAAAGATAAACAAACTTATCGACATTTATCGCATAAACAAAATCAATTAAATTTATAATTCTATAGATTAAATCGATTCAAATACCAAACCCTGATGCCGCTGTCAGCTCCAAAGCTGTATCAGCGATTCCAGCTCTTCTTCCGGGGATTGGGCGGGCATCGTAGTACCTGCACGGCGGTACCAGTAATCCGCATTCCACGAATCGCCTTCTACCCGGTGCAGGTAGGCATGCAGCCGGTCAAAATCCCGTTCTCCTTCATGATCCTGCGCAACCTGGTGCGCTGCTTCCCAATTTCCTTTTGCGGCATGCCAGAGCCCCGATTGCAAGGCTCCCATACCGGCAGGCTGCTCAGTTGCGGCCAGTGATTCTTTAAATTCCTTATACAACATCTTCTTTGATTTTGTGTCATCAAAAATACCCGTTTCCGGAGCGTTGAACAATGGGCGCATCACAAAAAAGCACATTTTGTTTAGCTGACCGCTGATTGTTCCCTTGTATATTTCAGTTTAAAGTTTAAGGTTCAACGTCAGATCCGCGTGTATACCTTAATGACACTGATGACTGAAAACCGATAGCCGAAGACTGCCCGAAATTGGGGGAGCTGATAACTGACGGCTGATAGCTATTATTTACCGGAGACGCCTTAACTTTAATCCTTTACCGGGCATAACAAATCAAAATCCATTAAAAGAAATGATACGACCTGTATTCCGCTTCAGCTTCCTGTGTGTATTGCTGCTGAGTTCCTGTACCTCCAAAACAACGATCAACGCGGGAAGTGCAGATATTGTAGTATGTGGCGATGATAAAGTGTTGCTGCTCAACAGCCGGAAATCTGCCACAGCGCCTGCCGTCAGCTGGCGCTGGAAAGTAAGCGATGCACAGGGTCTCCCCCCTGCCTACCAGAAATGGATGGTTCCCCTGGATGATTGCAAGCCGGTGATGAACCGCTCCAGGCTCCTGCTGACCTCATCCGGAGGCGGCGTGGTACTGCTGGATATTAAAACCCAAAAACCTGTTTTTTATGCCCGCGTACCCATGGCTCATTCCGCCGAGATCCTGCCCGGCAACCGGGTGGTAGTAGCGCTTTCCACCCATCCCCAGGGAAACAGCATTGAACTGTATGATCTTGATAAACCGGAGCAGCGGTTGTTCAGAGATTCCTTATACTCCGGGCATGGTGTGGTATGGAGCCCGAAGTACCAGCGGCTGTTTGCTCTGGGGTTTGGCGAACTCAGGGCCTATGCCTTACAAGACTGGAACAGCGCTGCACCGCGTTTGCGGCTTGAGCAAAAATGGAGACTTCCATCTGAAGGCGGGCACGATCTTTCAGCAATGGATCCGGAGACCCTGATCGTTACCACTCATCATAATGTTTTCACCTTTGCGATCCCGGAAGCGCGCTTTAAGGTTTTTGAGCCATTAAAGGAAAGGCAGAACATTAAATCGGCTAACTATGATCCGCACAAGAAACAGCTCCTGTTCACACAGGCTGAAGAAAGCTGGTGGACCTATCATATTTATATGCGCAACCCGGACAGGACCATTACGATCCCGGATATAAAGCTTTACAAGACCCGCTTTTTCTAAGAAGCTGTTTCTAATAAGAGGTTGCTACAAAAGATAAAGAAGCGTTTTGCCCGGGCTTGTTCCCGGTTCATCCAATAGCCCTGGCAAGATCCCGGTAACCAATGGCATTGGGGCTGGCGGAGACCGGGGAAACGATTATGCCGAAAACAAGAAAAGCCGGCTGCTGACGCCTATATTTTAGCAGGATCATATTCAGGACAGGCTCCTTTTTGGGTTGCGATAAACGCCCCAAGCCGGCAGGCGAAGTCCAGTGCAGCTTCGGGGCTGCCGCCCTTTTGCAGTTGCGATAGAAACCCCGCCAGGAAGGCATCTCCGCTGCCTACGGTATCCACCACGTTTACGCGGATACCCGGATGTTCGTAAAATGCGCCATCCGTATAATAAGCCGCGCCCCCGGCACCCCTTGTGATGATGATATCCCGGATCGAGAACCGTTTCCCGAGCGCCTCCGCCTGCTCCCGCACCGAACCGGTAAATGTATACCAGCCGCTGAGCAGCTCCAGCTCATTCTCATTCAGCTTCAGCACTGTGGCCTCATTCAGTAGTGCTTCGATCAATTCCTGTGTAAAATGCGGTGGCCGCAGATTAATATCCATTATTTTTTTGTTTGCACCGGACAACAGGTTAAACAGGGTTTTACGCGAGTGTTCGTTACGGGCGGCAAGGCTCCCGAAGATGAACAGTTCTGCCGCAGCCACCTTTTCCGCAGCCATGTCCCTGTCATCAATAAAATCCCAGGCCACCGGAAAAACAATGTCATATTGCATTTCATAGTTCTCCCCGGGTGTGGCCAGAACCTTTCCCGTGGGATAAACCGGATCGGTTTGCACCAGTGCCGTGTTTACATGATGCCCGTCCAGGAAACGGATCAGCCGTTCTCCATCGGCATCGTTTCCTTTTTTTGACAGCACCCCGGCTGCAATCCCCGACTGGTTCAGGTGATACGCCACATTCATGGGTGCTCCGCCCGGCTGTGCCCCGTCGGGCAGTACATCCCAGAGGATTTCACCAAAACAAATAGCTGTATGGAATTGCCCTGTCATAAAAAATCATTGTTTCTGTTAAAACACGCAAAGTTCATATCATCCGGTACCGGCCCTTAATACAGGGCCAGGTTAGAGATCAGCGGTGCGGCTTTGGAACCTGTAATGCGCAGCCTGATCCTGGAGGTAACAACCGGGTCGATCTTTAAAATACGTTTATACCCGATGGTAGTACCGGTGGCGATCTCTTTCCAGCTGCCGCCTTCCTGCGCTTCTACCACGAAGCCACTTATACGCTGTCCCAATGCAATATATTCCTGCAGCAGTACATAACTGATCTTTTTAGCCGCCGGCAACTGTACTTCAACATCGGCCTTGGTTACTCCATCATCCGTTGCCCAATATGTATTCCTGTCTCCATCGGTGATCTTTGCACCGTTATAAACGGCCGAATGGCCCCTAACATTGCTGGCTTTTACGCGGGCCTGTTTTGCAAGATTATGGGTCAACCGTTCATCCAGCAGTTTCTTAAATCCTTCTAATGCCGCCACATCGGTCGGGTGAAAAACCCCGTTACGATCGGGAGGAATATTCAGCAGCAGGTTTGAGCCACGCCCTACAGAAGTCAGGTAAATGTTAAACAGTTGTTCCGGCGTTTTTACCTTACTATCTTCTGAAGCATGATAAAACCAGCCCGGGCGGATGGAGACATCTACTTCTGCCGGGATCCATTTTGTACCATCGGCAGACCCGGTATTCAGTAACCCGGTGATCCCTGCTTTGCCTGCATACAACGTATCGGGTGTAATGCTGTTCCAGTTGGTGGCGCCAGCCACACCGCTTTCGTTACCCACCCAGCGTATATCGGGACCGGCATCGCTAAAAAACAGCACATTGGGCTGCATGCTGCGCACCAGCTTTAAAGTAGCGGGCCAGTCATAATAAGCAGCGCCATTTATTTTTCTTTTCTCATTTGTTCCCCCGTAATAGCCGTCGCCTCCATTTGCACCATCAAACCACATTTCAAAGATGGGACCATAAGTGGTAAATAGCTCTTTCAGCTGGTTGCGGTAATAGGTTATATAGGATGGGCTGCCGTAATCCGCACGGTTGCGGTCCCAGGGCGACAGGTACACCCCAAACTTCAGCCCTGCTTTCCGTGCCGCATCGCTGGCCTCTTTCACCACATCGCCCTTCCCGTTCTTCCAGGGACTATTCTTTACAGAATGGTCTGTATATTTACTGGGCCAGAGTGTAAACCCATCATGGTGTTTCGTGGTAAGGATCATGGCCTTAAATCCTGTCTGCTTCAGCACTGCAGCCCACTGATCGGCATCTACTTTTAAAGGGTTAAATATTTTAGGATCTTCGTCGCCAAAGCCCCATTCCTTATCCGTAAACGTGTTGGTTGTAAAATGGATAAAGGCATAGGTTTCCAACTGGTGCCAGGCCAGCTGCCGGGCAGAAGGTACCGGGTATACCGGGGCCGGAGGTGCTGTTTTTTGGGCTATGCCGCATAACGAAAGCCCGATACACAGGAAAGAGCTGACTACAATCTTCTTCATATACTATTTTTAATCTTTTACAAAAGAGAAAGCGAATGCTGTTGCATCCTTCATTGTTTTTAGTTTAGCAGGCAGCTGCAGGATTACCTTGCTGCCTTTTGCTTCCCATTTTATTTTTTCGCCGGTAGCAACCGACCGGATCACAGATCCTTTACGCGGCAGGTTACCTTCCCACGCAACAACTGCGGGTGTTTGGTCATCTTTGATCAGCGCGATCGCATAATTTGTTTTACCATCTTTTGAGCGGGTAAACCAGGTATTGCCGCTGTTATAAAGTTCGGTTGTGCGGGTGTTGTATATGGCCGCTCCATTCACCTTCAGCCATTTCCCGATCTCGTTGAGGCGGGATACGGCTTCCGCTGTTAAAGTACCATCTGGCTGCGGTCCCACGCCCAGCAGCAGGCTGCCGCCTTTGGCAACGATCTCTACCAGCGTATGGATCACCTGTGATGCCGGTTTCAGCCGGTCGCCCCGTACATATCCCCAGGCGCCGCCCAGGGTCATGCAGCTTTCCCAGGGGTTATCGATCTTATGATCCGGTACGCGCTGCTCCGGTGTCTGGTAATTCTCGTACGGGCCGTGTACCGTCCGGTCTACCATCAGGATGCCCGGCTGTGCCTCCCGGGCCATGGCGGCGATCTTCGGCATATCAATGTCCTGCCCCGATTCGGGGATCCGGGCGCCCCAGGCCCGCACTTCATCGGTAATCGTTTCTATAGGACGGACCCAGCCCCCGTCCAGCCAAAGAATATCCATATTACCGTAATTGTGCATCAGCTCGCTGATCTGGTTGTAGGTAAAGTCCTTATACTTCTGCCAGCGCCAGGGGAACTTTTTAATATCATAATTTACATTCCGGTCCGGTGTTGCATACATGGGCCACCAATAATTCTCATTATGCCAGTCGGGCTTGGAGAAGTATGCCCCGATCATAAAGCCCTGTTTCCGGAATGCATCAAATACATATTTGGCCACATCTGCCCTGGGGTTATTTCCGAAGGGGCCGTTTGAGATCTTAAAATCCGATTGTTTGGTATCAAACATATTGAACCCGTCGTGATGCTTGGTTGTAAACACCAGGTACCGCATCCCGGCGGCTTTTGCAGCGCCGGCCCACTGATCCGGATCAAAACGCACCGGGTTGAAATCCTTTTTCAATCCCCAGTACCATTGTTTATAAGTGTCGTAAGGAATGGTGCTATCCCGGCCGATCCAGTCCTCCGAGCAAATAGACCAGGATTCCACGATCCCGGGTACTGCATATAATCCCCAGTGGATGATCATCCCAAATTTCTGATCCTGCCACTGGTCCAGCTTTTGTTTTACCAGCGGGTCAGCCGGCCATTCATACAGGGAGGATTGTTGGTGTATGCCCTGCTCCTGCCCGTTGGCAGTAAGCAATAAACAGCATGCTCCGGCCAGTCCGGCCGTTTTTTTTATTTGTTTCCACATAACAGCAATATACATTTGGTTTATGAAAGAAAAGATCCGGCCAGCCATTCTTCGATCTGTGCCAGGTCGGCCTCTGCCAGTTCCAGGTGCATGGCTCCTGCATTTTCGGCCGCCTGTTTTGCATTGCGGGCACCTGCCAGTGCAGCAGCAACAGCAGGCTGATGCGCCGTCCATGCCAGTACCAGCTGCGCAACAGCAACCTGGTATCCTGCAGCCATTTCTGCTAAACGGGCCGTAAGCTCCGCTACCTTATCCATATCGAACTGCTTGAAATAATTGCTCCGGTGATCATCTGCTGCAAACTGCGATGCGGCATTGTATTTGCCCGTGAGCAATCCCCGCTCCATGGGACTGTAAGCGATCACAGAAAGCTCATTTGCCAGTGCATAAGGCACTACATCTTTTTCGATATTCCGTTTCAGCATGCTGTAAGGCACCTGGTCCGAAGCCAGTTTTACGGTTTGCTCCGCTTCTGCCAGCTGTGCACCATTATAATTGCATACACCAATAGCCCGCACTTTTCCTTCATCCAGCATTTTTTGCATGGCTTCCATGGTTTCGCTGACAGGCGTGGTGCTATCGGGCCAATGCAGCTGGATCAGGTCGATGTAATCGGTCTGCAGCCGTTTTAAACTGATCTCTACTTCTTTAATGGCATTCTCATAGCCTCCGTACTTATAAATCTTTCTTGAAACACCGGCATTATCTTTCCGTTCAAAAGCATAGTCGCCCTTTTCCTGGTCCCATACCATCCCAAATTTTGTAAGGATCTGGAGCTTGCTCCGGTCGTATCCCCGGATCGCTTTTCCCACCAGTTCTTCGCTGTACCCCATTCCATAAACGGGAGCCGTATCGATGGAGGTAATACCATTATCGATAGAAGCCTTGATTGCCGCAATGGAATCTGCCTCTTCATTACCGCCCCACATGGCACCGCCAATGGCCCAGGCGCCAAGGGTAATGGGTGTTACCGAAACATCTGTAGTACCGATTCTATTTTGCATAGTTCTTTTTTAATCCTGTTATCAAATGACCGGTAGACCGGCCGGGTGAAGGTACAATCATTCTCAGACAAATTCCGGCTAAAGAACAGTAAGGATCCATCCTTTTTTTGCTTTTTCACCACTTTTTTTACCATAATATGCAGCGCAGGTGATAACGCTCACAGATTTCGCGGATCTTCACAGAAAGCTGCGGGTATCTTAAACACCGGTGAGCAGCCGCAAGGGTGGTATTGCTTAGAAAACATACACAGGACCGGGGATGGAGCATTACAACTCCGGATTCTGTAATATTTCCTTAGTACATAGGTGCTCAATGTGTCGCTCACAGATTCCACGGATTTTCACAGAAAAATACGGGTATCTTAAACACCGAAGAGCAGCCGCAAGGGTGGTATTGCTTAGAAAACATACACAGGACCGGGGATGGAGCATTACAACTCTGGATTCTGTAATATTTCCTTAGTACATAGATGCTCAATGTATCGCTCACAGATTCCACGGATTTTCACAGAAAGTTGCAGGTATCTTCAACACCCCGAATTCAATAACATTTCCTTAGTACATAGGTGCTCAATGTGTCGCTCACAGATGCCGCGGATCTTCACAGAAAGCTGCGGGTATCTTAAACACCGAAGAGCAGCCGCCAGGGTGATATTGCTTAGAAAACATACACAGGACCGGGGATGGAGGGTGAAGAATTGAGAATTGGGCGTTGAGCCATACGAAGAATATCCGGCAGCGAGCATCTATGTCGTTTCTTTAGCATGTAAACGCTCAATAATGTCGCTCACAGATTCCACGGATTTTCACAGAAAGTTGCAGATATCTTAAACACCCCGGATTCAATAATATTTCCTTAGTACATAGATGCTCAATGTGTCGCTCACAGATTCCACGGACTTTCACAGAAAAATACGGATATCTTAAACACCATTGAGTATACAACTTTACGTAGATATTGATTTTACTGTCTGAAACAGTATCTTCGTTGCGTTAAACATTCACCTTCATTCAAAAAGAACATTCATGCCAAAGTATAAGAGGATTTTGTTGAAGCTCTCCGGAGAATCATTAATGGGAGATAAAAATTTTGGGATGGACTCCGCTGTCATTTCGCAGTATGCCCGTGAAATAAAATCCGTAACGGACCTGGGCGTGGAAGTAGCTTTAGTGATCGGCGGGGGAAATATTTACAGGGGAATGAACGAGGCAGAGACCGGTATTGAGCGGGCACATGGCGACTACATGGGTATGCTGGCCACTGTGATCAATGGGATGGCACTACAGGCCGGCCTGGAAAAAACGGGTCTGTTTACCCGGCTGCAAAGCGCCATCAAGATGGAGCAGATCGCAGAGCCCTATATCCGCCGCCGTGCGATCCGCCACCTGGAAAAAGGACGTGTGGTGATCTTTGGTGCCGGCACCGGAAATCCTTATTTTACCACAGACACGGCCGGTTCCCTGAGAGCGATCGAGATCAACGCTGATGTGATCCTGAAAGGTACCCGTGTGGATGGAGTTTATACCGCTGATCCGGAAAAAGATCCGACTGCTACCAAATATGATGAAGTTACTTACCAGGAATGCCTCACAAAGAACCTGCGGATCATGGATATGACCGCCTTCACCCTTTGTATGGAAAATAACCTGCCGATCATTGTATTTGATATGAACCAGACAGGGAATCTTAAGAAACTGGTAGAAGGGGAAAAAATCGGAACGCTGATCCATTAAAAAAAGACGCAATTTTTTTTTAGCCGCCGGGAATGCATTATCCTTTATTTTTCCCCAGGTCTATGTAAAGGATGCAACCTGTTAAAATCTGCGCCGGCCGGCGGGATATTAATCCGCGTTTCATTATTTAATAAAAGTCTAAACAGCTTCCTATACCATGAACCAGGAAATTGCCGGTATCCGGATCAATTATTCAAAAAAAAGTCTTTCAGAAACCGAAGTGGCAGCAGACCCTATCAGCCAGTTTAACCACTGGTGGCAGGAGGCGATGGAGAGCCAGATCTCGGAGGTCAATGCCATGACACTGGCTACGGCCGATGCCAACGGCATCCCCGATGCGAGGATCGTTTTATTGAAGGATGTGTCCGAGAAAGGCTTTGTTTTTTTTACGAACTATGAAAGCCGGAAAGGCAAAGAGCTCCACGAAAATCCGAATGCCTGCCTGGTCTTTTTCTGGAAGGAACTCGAACGCCAGGTACGGATCACCGGAACCGTTACCAGGGTGTCAGAAGCCGAGAGCGATGCCTATTTTTATTCCCGGCCCGCCAGCAGCCAGATTGGCGCTATTGCTTCTCCCCAAAGCGCCGTAATCCCCGGCCGCGCTTTCCTCGACCAGCAGACCCAGGCCATCACCGAGCGCATCGCCTCCGGCCAGGATATCATAAGGCCCGCCCACTGGGGCGGCTACCAGGTCACCCCCGTTTCCGTAGAGTTCTGGCAGGGAAGGCCCAGCCGGTTGCACGACCGTTTGCGGTATACACGGCAGGAAGGCCTGCTTTGGAAAATTGAGCGGCTGGCGCCGTAAAATTCAGGCAACGGTAAAACTGGGCGACTGATCGCCGAAAGCTAACAGCTGTTTTCCGATCCACCGGAAAAATTCCCGATCGCGTAAATAAAACTCCGGATCGCGAAAAGATACTGCAGGCGGCCTTGCCGATTTTTGTTGCTACTATGGATACAGGCAATGCTTCTGCTCCCCCATCAGGGAGAAAAAAAATCCCGGGACTTTTTAAAATATGGGCTTCCCGGCTGCATTTATGGCTGGGAATGACCGTTGGCATCCTTGTATTCATCATTTCCATTACCGGTTGCCTGTATGTATTTAAAGACGAGATCGAAGATCAGCTGCGAAGGGAGGTCATTTTTCACGGGGAGCCCTCCATTGAAAACAAGACCATTCTTCCCCTACGGGTGCTGGAAGCAAAGGTCCAGGAACAATGTCATGAAAAGTACAACGTGCACTGGGCAGATATCCCGATGGATAAAAAACGATCTTACCAGTTCTATTTTTATGAAACCGATCCGGACGCCTGGAATTATTTTGATGAATACATTATTTATAAAACCGCTTATGTAAACCCTTTCACGGGAAAAGTGCTGGCTGTATACGACGAAAAGAACGGCTTTTTCAATATTGTTAAGATCATTCACTGGAGTTTCCTGTTAAACAGCGGCTGGGGAAAATATGTAGTGGGTATACCGGTGCTGATCTTTCTTGTTATGCTCATCACGGGTATCATTCTCTGGTGGCCCAAAAACAGGAAGGCCCGGAAACAGCGCATCTGGTTCCGGTGGAAAAACGTGCGCGCCTGGCGCCGCAGGAACTATGACCTGCACAGTATCCTTGGGTTTTATGCTTCCTTTACTGCTTTGATCATTGCTGTAACCGGCCTGTTTTATGCCTTTACATTTGTACAAAATGCCATTTATTTCAGCTTTTCAGGCGGCAAAACCACCATACCGGATTTTTCTGATATTGTAACCCGGGCGCCGGACAGCCTGCGCAACGAACAAACCCTTGATAAGATCGGCCGGCAGGTTGAAGCCCTGTATCCTACCGCGTTCAGTTATTCGGTTGATTTGGGAAATGAGCACCTGGATAGCCATGAGCATCCGAACTTTTCCGTTTATGTGAAGCAACTGGGCTATTCCTACCATATTATGCACCAGCTGATCTTTGATGAAAACTCCGGTGCACTTCTAAAGAATTATAATCACAGGGAAAAAAATCCCGGGGAAAAGGCTATCGGGGCTAACTACGACGTGCATGTTGGCGCTATCCTGGGCCTGCCAACGAAAATTCTTGCCTTTATAACAAGCCTGGTATGTGCATCGCTTCCTGTAACAGGTTTTCTTGTATGGTACGGCAGAAGGCGGAAAAAGAAAAAGCCCAAACGAATCGCTTGAGCATACATTATTTGTTCACAGCCTATAGATCACAGTTCATAGCACCTCTATGATCCATGACCTATAAACCATCAACCCGGCTACGCCTCCTCTTTTTTCTTGGCAGGAGCCTTTGTTGTTTTTGGGTTGGCCGGACGGCTTTTTCCAAATGAGCCCTTAAAGCGCTTTCCTTTTGCTGTTTTTTTATCTCCTCTTCCCATAGTTTTAAATTTTTGCAAATGTACGGTTTCTTGCCTTTCTACCTCCAAATACCGCTATGAAATTCGGTACGGATATACTGGCCGGATAATACACCGCAGCTACAATGCCATTTTATGTAATAAAAATGCCCCGTAATGCAGATCACGGGGCATCTATTTTTTTCAGTAAGCGATCAGATCTTAGAAGCAAGCTCTTTACCGGCTTTGAAGCGGGCAACTTTTTTCGCCTTGATTTTGATCACAGCACCGGTTTGGGGATTACGCCCGTTACGCGCAGCCCTCTTGGTCACAGAAAACGTTCCAAAACCTACAAGGGTCACTTTATCTCCTTTCTTCAACGTTTTTGTTACTGCTTCAACAAAAGAATCCAAAACCGTGTTTGCCTGTGTTTTTGTGATACCGGCGTCCGCGGATATCTTGTCGATCAATTCTGCTTTGTTCATAATAAAATATTTAATGAGTGTTTTTTATAACAAGACAAAATTAGAGGGTTTTTAATGACAGTAGCAAAAAACTTTTAAGCGATAGCGCTCCTTCCGTTACCGGGAAACCCGCGCCTGATAAGACTTCCAGCAGAAAAAGCATTTAAGGAACAACACGGCCCAAACAAAGATCCCTCCTGAAACCCTTTGCTGTAAAGGGTTTCAGAGGACTATCGTCTGAAATCCACGCGGAACAAGGGTTTCAGGTAATATACAAATTATTTCAGACATTCTGCCTGCCCCCGAAAATGTTATGCACATTCAATTCACAACCTGCAAAGCCGATTCAAAGCTATAGCAATCCGTGCCCCAGGTTGTTCGCATCTGCGCATTCAACGCCGCATAATGCGAGGCCGTAAACTGCTCATAATCTGCTGCAGATCCGGCATAGAACTGAACGGCATAGGTGGGGTCTCCGTCCTCATCGCGGTTCATCAGTTTTAAGATCATGGCATCATAAAAGCATCCCGTAGCCATAAAGGCAGGTATATACACTTCCTTCAACCAGTTCAGCCATTTATCGTGAACCCCTCTGGTTACTTTAGTGGTCACATTCCATATATAAACCGGTTTCATCAGCTTTTCAATTTTAGGTAAACAGGACAATGATCGCTATGCTTTACATCCGGATAAATTTCAGCATCCGTTACTTTTCCTTTTAACGCGTCGCTAACAGTTATATAATCGATCCGCCATCCTTTATTGTTCAGCCGCACGGAAGGGAACCGCTGGCTCCACCAGCTGTAGCGGTGGGGTACATCGGGATGTACCATCCGGAATGTATCATTGAACCCGTTCTTCAGGAATTTGGTCATCCATTCCCGTTCTTCCGGAAGAAATCCTGAAGATTTTTTGTTCCCTTTCGGGTCGTGAATATCGATCGCCTCATGGGCAATATTGTAGTCGCCGCAAAGTACCAGCTCGGGGCGGGTATTGCGCAGATCATCCAGGTAGGTATAAAGTTCATCGAGCCACATATATTTGAAGGCCTGCCGCAGATCGCCGCTGGTACCGCTTGGAAAATAGGCGTTGATCAGCCTTATGGTTCCAAAATCCATTTGCAGCACTCTTCCTTCCTCATCGCTGGTATGATGACCCGTTCCACAAATAACCTGATCCGGCTTGATCTTTGTAAACACAGCTACACCGCTGTATCCCTTTTTCTGGGCCGAGAACCAGTAGTCTTCATATCCAAGCTCCTGCAGTACCCGGGTATCCACATCCTCCCGGAGCGCTTTTGTTTCCTGGATACAGATCACATCGGCCGGGTCGGTCCTCAGCCAATCCATAAAACCTTTTTTAATGGCAGCCCGAATACCATTAACATTATAACTTATAATTCGCATAGCGTACGGTTGATTAAACAAAACAAAAATAAAAGGATTTCGTTATTTAAAAATTATATATGGATTATATTCGTATCCCTGATATTACAGCGTATGGACCTAAAAGAAAAGAGCAGAGAGGCCGACCGGATCATTCCTGCAAAAGAACATGTATATTTAGACGGGCCCAAAAGCAGGACCTATGAACTGGGATTTGCTTTTCATGTGTTATGGCAATTCCTGAAAGGGTTCAGGACCCTTCACTTTGTAGGTCCCTGTATCACCGTTTTCGGATCTGCCCGTTTTAAGGAGGATCATATCTACTATCAGAAGGCAGAGGAATTTGGGAAAAGAATAGCAGAACTGGGCTTTACCACAATGACCGGTGGCGGACCGGGTATTATGGAGGCGGCCAACAGGGGTGCTTTTGAAAACGGCGGCGAATCCGTTGGCTGTAATATCAAGCTGCCCTTTGAACAGCATTATAACAAGTACCTCACTGCTTCTGTAACATTTGAGCATTTCTTCGTCCGCAAGGTACTGCTGGTAAAATACAGTTACGCTTTTGTTATTATGCCCGGCGGGTTTGGTACCATGGACGAGTTCTTTGAAACCGTAACGCTGATCCAGACCAAGACCATTACACAGTTCCCCATTGTGCTGTTTGGAAAGGAATTCTATAAAGAGCTGATGCTGGCGATCGAAAGTATGGCGGCCAAAGGGACCATTTCAAAAGAGGACCTGGACCTGGTACTGCTGACGGATGATATTGACGAGGCCATGCACCATATCCGCCAGTACATTACCACCAACTACAAGATCAAAAAAAGATGGCCCATTCCCTGGCTTTTTGAAAAACGGTAGTTAAGCCGGCATATGTTCCCCATCCGGTAACCGGTCCTTTTTTTTAAGCCAGAAAGGGCTTTGTGCCAGTGCGTACACAACAACAGCCGTGCTGCTCCCGATCAGCATCCCGGCAAAAACATCCGGTAAAAAATGCTGCCCAAGGTAGATCCTGGAGTACCCTGTCATACAGGCCAGGGAAAAAAACAGGGCCTGCACACCCCGCTTCCTGGTATGCAAACAGCATAGCAGCGCCAGGGCAAATGCAGAAGTGGTATGCCCCGAAGGGAAGCTGTTGTACCCCGAATGCGTAACCCCCTCGATAAAATAAGGATAGGCGGCCGATCCCAATGCCGCCATAGGTCTTGGCAAATGCACCATCTTTTTCAATACCTGTGCAATCATACCGGAGACCAGGAAAGCCAGCAATATGCGGAATGCCAGCAGCCGGTTGTTAAGAAAAAACAGGAACAATGCCAGAAAGAGCGAGAACACTCCATCTCCAATGAAGGTACAGGCAATAAAAAAAGCATCCAGCGTTTTACAATGGAAAAAATTCAGCCAGAAAAAACTATGTTCCCTGGGTATCAGTATGCTGGGGAAGGCCACCCCGGTAATAAACAACGACAGGAAGCCGGCAAACATCCTGTGCTGACTGATAAAACCCCGGAATTGCTGCATGTGCTGAATATTTGCCCCAAATCTATCCTGCTAATATTGCTTTTATATGAATTCCGGAAACTTAACAAATTGGTAAAGCTGTGGTCCTTCCCGATCACGCAGCACAGGAAGAGAATGATGGTGTAGGTTTGCCCGGCTATACAAAGAAACTTATGGAACTCCGATTAAAATAGTACCTTTAAAAGTTCGGTATCTTTATTTTAAACAAATTTATTTTTTATGCGGATCTTTTTCGTTGTTCTGTTATCAGTGATTTCATTTTTCTCCAATGCACAGGAAAAATTTCCGCGAAAATGGGTGCAGCTGTTCAACGGGAAAGATCTTACAGGGTGGACACCCAAGATCACCGGCTATGCCTATGGTGATAATTTTGGCAATACTTTCCGGGTAGTCGACAAAAAACTAACCGTCAACTATGACCACTATAAGACCTTCGATGACCGCTTTGGACACCTGTTTTATAAAACCCCTTACTCTTATTACCTGTTTGCGGTTGAATACCGCTTTGTGGGCAAACAGAACACCGGTGCTCCGGGCTGGGCGTATAAGAACAGCGGGGTTATGATCCATTGCCAGCCGCCAGCCACCATGGGCAAAGATCAGGATTTCCCGATCTCCATTGAGGTACAATTGCTGGGTGGCGATGCCACGGGAGAGCGGAGCACCTGCAACCTGTGCACACCGGGTACCAATGTAGAAATGGATGGCAAGCTGGTAACACAGCATTGCATTAACTCTACCTCAAAAACCTTCCGCAATGAGGAATGGGTACGGGCTGAGATACTTGTGCTGGGCGATTCGGTGATCAAGCACATAGCCAACGGGGATACGGTACTGGTTTACCAGAAACCACAGATCGGAGGCGGCAACGTGTCCCATTTTGATCCCACGGTGAAAAAAGACGGGGAGCTTTTAAAATCCGGCTATATATCCCTTCAAAGCGAGGGCCATCCCATAGAGTTCAGGAAGGTGGAGATCATTGACCTCAGTCCCTATTATAACAAGCAACAGGCTGCAGCCGCTAAAAAAAGACAACGCAAAAAATAATTCAATTTTCCCATGGCATTGGTCGTATCAGGAGTTGACATCTTAGGGTATATTGCGGGCGCCATTACCACTCTTACGTTTTTGCCCCAGGTACTCAAAACAGTTCGTGAAAAATCGGTAAAAGATATTTCGCTGATGATGTTTATCATTGCTGCGGTCAATGAAATCCTATGGATCATCTACGGCGCGTTCCGGAACGATTGGGTCATCATTCTTACCAATGCTGTCATCCTTTGCCTGTCGCTGACGATGATCTATCTTAAGTTTGCCTACGCCAACAAACAGTCGTCCTGATGCGTGGATCCTTCATATTGCCCCTATGCCTGTTTACGCTCCTGGCCTGCAGCCACAGGGTTAGCGAAACCGGCAGGGCCTCTTACTATGCAGATACATTCATCGGGCGAAAAACGGCAAGCGGCGCTGTTTTCCGGCAGTATAAAAGAACGGCGGCACACCCCTCGCTGCCCTTTGGTACAAAAGTGAAGGTAACCAACCTGAATAATGGCCGGAAAGTAAAGGTACATATCAACGACCGGGGGCCGTTTGTTCAGGGAAGGATCATTGACCTGAGCAAAAAGTCGGCTAAAAAGATCGGAATGCTAAAAGACGGGGTTGTACCGGTGACCATCACCTACAAAAAAAAGTAGCCGCCGGTCTTGCAAAACCGGCGACCTGGGTTTAGAGGGCTAAGAGCAGCCGGATCCTATGCCTGAGGTTTGGGTAACCTCCCAGCATCTATTTGATTATCATCCAATTATTTTCTGTTTTCATGCTTCCTGCTGATTGGTAAAAATAGCGCATATCTGTTAATCTGCTCCAATTTTCCAAATACCGGAAGTATTTTACGAGCCCGGGCAAAGCTTTTGTGAAATTCCAGGCTTCTGAAAGCGCACCGGCCCCAGACAATTAGCAAACTCCGGAGCTATAACGATTTATTCATTTAAAAAACCTTCAATTCAGACAAAAAATAATCAAATCATTATTTTTAATCCATTTTTTTCCTGATTTTCTTTTCTTAATTAAACTTTTAAAATAAGTTTAGCTATTTTCGGCAGCATAACGAAACAGACTGATCATGAAATCAAAAACGATTGTTGCGCAGGAACAGCCCCTCCTTTTTTCTGAGAGCAGGAAACAGTATCTCTTTAAGGTACGGTTACTAAAGTACCTGTATGAGGTCAATGCAGCATCGGTTGGAGAGATCTGTAAAGCGCTTTCCATAAGCACACCAACCACGCTTAAATTGCTGGGAGAGCTGAACAAAGAGCAATGGATTGAAAAGCGGGGTTTTGGAAAGTCGATGGGAGGCCGGAAACCAGACCTTTTTGGACTGAAGCCCGGGTCGCTGTACACCCTTTGCATCGATATTGAACTGTTTAGTGTAAAGATGGTCATCATGGACAATGCCCATGTTGAAAGTACACCCATTGTGACCACCCTGCATACCTTGTCGAAAGACCGGCACGAAATAGACCAGATCCACCAAATGGCCGTTGCACTGCTGGATCAGTCGGGTATCGATAAAAAACGGCTTATTGGCGTCAGCATCGGCATGCCGGGTTTGGTAGATTCCTTCAAAGGGGAAAATTATAGCTATTTTACAGGCGATGTGCCTGGAAAAACGCTGCAACATTCTTTTGAGGAAAAATTCGGTCTCCCGGTAGTGCTTCAGAACGATGTTAAAGGTACTGCCGTTGCGGAACTGCGGCACGGACAGGCGCTTGGTAAAAAAAACGCGCTGGTACTGCTGATGGACTGGGGTGTTGGCCTGGGTATTATCATGGACGGAAAAGTACGGCAGGGCGCGTCCGGTTTTTCGGGGGAAATGGGACATATCCCTTTTATTGATAACGGGGACCTGTGCTATTGCGGCAAACACGGTTGCCTGGAAACCGTTGCATCCGGTCTGGCACTGGCAAAAATGGCAAAGGAAGGCATTCTCTCGGGCAAGAACTCCATACTCGCAGAACTATCAGAGAAGGAGATCGACAACATTGAAGCGGAGGTTGTGATCAAGGCAGCCAACCGGGGCGATCAGTATGCGATCAAACTGCTGTCCAATATCGGCACCAACATGGGTAAGGGCATTTCGACCCTCATCCAGCTTTTCAACCCTGAACTGATCGTATTGGGCGGCAAAATTGCCGAGGCCCGGCAATACATTACGCTGCCCATGCAGCAGGCCATCAATACCTATTGTATGACGCAGATCCGCGAAAAAGCATCCATCGTCTCTTCAGAACTGGGAAAAAACGGGCGCCTCCTGGGATATGCCACCGCTTCCCTCGATCACTATTTTGATTCCCTGCTGAAGGAACTGGAAGCCTAACGGTTATTCCAGTACCGGCCGTAACCAGCGCCGCAGATCCTCTTCCGGCATTTCCTTCCGCTGTACATAATCCATGAACTGGTCTTCCTGGATCTTACCTACACCAAAGTATTTGCTTTCCGGATGGCTGAAATACCAGCCACAAACCGAAGAAGCCGGGTACATAGCTAAAGCGTCGGTAAGATGGATTCCCGTGTTTTCCTCGCCACCCAACAGCCGGAACAGCTTCCGTTTTTCGGTATGGTCCGGGCAGGCAGGATAGCCGGGCGCCGGGCGGATGCCCAGGTATTTTTCCTGGATCAGTTCCTCATTTGAAAGCTGCTCATCCCGGATATATCCCCATAATTCCTTCCGCACTTTTTCGTGCAACAGCTCTGCAAAAGCTTCTGCAAACCGGTCAGAAAGTGCCTGCAGGTTGATCTTGCTGTAATCGTCGTTCTGGGCAATAAAGCGCTCCAGGTGCGGCTCTATACCATGTATAGTTACGGAGAATGCCCCTATAAAATCTCCTCCCGGGGACGGGCTAATAAAGTCTGCCAGGCTCAGATTGGGCTGCCCGGCTGCTTTTTTTATCTGCTGGCGGAGGAATTGAAGCGGCAGGGTTTCTTCTTCACTTTTATGCACCAGCACCGTATCATCCGAAGTTTTATGCACCGGCCAGAATCCGGCGGTTCCCTGGGCCCTCAGCCACTTTTCGGCAACGATCTGGTCCAGCATTTTATTGGCATCTGCATACAATTTCGATGCTTCTTTTCCCACTATGGGGTCCTCCAGGATCTGCGGAAATTTGCCATGCAGCTCCCATGAAATAAAGAAGGGCTGCCAGTCGATATACTTCCGTATTTCGGAAAGATCATAATCCTCAAACGTACGCACGCCTGTAAAAGACGGCGGCACGGGTTGAAAACCGGTCCAGTCAATGCCGGCCTTATTCTGTTGTGCCGCTTCAAACGGCAGGAATTCCTTTACCTTTTTTTTACTGGCAAAATCCGCTGCCAGTTTGGTGTATTCGGCCCGGATGCCTTGCAGGAACTGGGGTTTCTGCTCAGGGTTTAACAGGGAGCCGGCCACGGTTACACTGCGGGAAGCATCCAGCACATGCACCACTCCTTTATCAAACTGTGGTGCAATTTTTACAGCGGTGTGCATGCGGGAAGTGGTGGCACCACCGATCAGCAGCGGCTGCTGCATATTGCGGCGCTGCATTTCATGCGCCACATTTACCATTTCATCAAGAGAGGGGGTTATCAATCCGCTCACACCAATGATATCCACTTTCTCCCGCTCAGCCGTATCCAGTATTTTATCAGTGGGTACCATTACACCCAGGTCGATGATCTTATAGCCATTGCAGGCCAATACCACGCCTACAATATTTTTACCGATATCATGTACATCCCCCTTTACCGTGGCCAGCAGGATCGTTGGAGCTGCATCGCCATCAATATCGGGGTTGGCCAGTTTTTCTTCCTCAATAAAGGGTGTAAGCCATGCTACGCTTTTCTTCATCACCCGGGCGCTTTTCACCACCTGGGGCAGGAACATTTTGCCGGCACCGAACAGATCGCCCACCACATCCATGCCCGCCATCAGGGGGCCCTCGATCACGTCAAGCGGTCGCGGATATTTTAAGCGTGCTTCTTCGGTATCTGCATCTATATAATCCGTAATACCGTTCACCAGTGCATGTTTCAGCCGTTCTTCCACGTCTGTACCCCTCCAGGCCAGGTCCTTTTTTTCGGTTTTGCCGGATGCCCTTACCGTTTCTGCAAAAGCCAGCAGCTTTTCTGTGGCTTCATTGTTTTCATTGTTCCGGTTCAGGATCACATCCTCACACAGCTGACGCAACTGCGGCTCTATCTCATCATATACTGCCAGCTGCCCCGCATTCACAATGCCCATATTCATACCCGCCTTTATGGCATAATATAAAAATACGGCATGCATGGCCTCCCGCACGGGCTCATTCCCCCGGAACGAAAAGGAGAGGTTACTTACCCCGCCGCTGATGCTCACTGCCGGCATCCGCTGTTTGATCTCTTTTACGGCCTCAATAAAATCGACCCCGTAGTTATTGTGCTCTTCCAACCCGGTAGCAATGGCAAAAATATTCGGATCAAAAATGATATCCTGTGGCAGGATCCCCACCCTTTCTGTAAGGATCTTATAGGCACGATGGCAGATCTCCACTTTACGCTCCCGGGTATCTGCCTGTCCCTGCTCATCAAAGGCCATTACCACCACCGCCGCGCCAAAACTTTTACAAATGATTGCCTGCTCGATGAACTTTTCTTCTCCCTCCTTCATAGAGATCGAGTTCACAATACATTTTCCCTGTACACATTTAAGCCCGGCCTGTATGATCTCGAATTTTGACGAGTCGATCATCACCGGTACTTTGGCGATGTCCGGTTCACTTTGCACGAGGTTGATAAAAGTGGTCATTGCCTGTACGCCATCCAGCAGGGCATCGTCCATATTGATATCGATAACCTGCGCCCCGTTCTCCACCTGCTGCCGGGCCACGCTCAGCGCTTCCTCATATTTGTTCTCGCGGATCAGCCGTGCAAATTTCTTGGAGCCGGTCACATTGGTACGCTCCCCAACATTGATAAAGTTCGACTCCGGCCGTACCACCAGCGGTTCGAGCCCGGAAAGGCTTAAATAAGTATGTATTTTTGTAATTCCTGACATGAATATACATTTGAACCACAAAGGCACAAGGCACAAAGTGGCGCTAAGGTTTTATAATATCATCCGGGAGTATTTAAAAAGCCGTTTTTGTCCCGGGTTCAGAACGGCCATCGGTCCCTGAAAGACTTTTCAGCCCCTTTCTTTTAACTATATTCCACTACCGGCAGCACTCTCGGCTCCACGCCTTTTACGGCTTTGGCTATTGCTGCGATATGTGCCGGGGTGGTGCCACAGCATCCGCCTACAATATTTACATAGCCTTCCTTTGCCCAATCTTCGAGGAATGCTGCTGTTTGCTCGGGCAGTTCATCATATTCACCCATTGCATTGGGCAGGCCTGCGTTGGGATAGGCCGACACATAGCAACCGGCCAGGTGCGCCAGCTCGCTTACATGCGGGCGCATTTCCTTTGCTCCCAGTGCACAATTCAATCCCACGCTCAGAGGGCGGGCATGCGCCACTGAAATATAAAAAGCCTCCAGGGTTTGCCCGCTCAGCGTTCTTCCGGATGCGTCGGTAATAGTGCCACTGATCATAATGGGCGCTCCTTCGTTCCCGTTCTCAAACCGCACTGCGGCTTCCGGGTACTCCCTGAAAAACTTTTTTGCAGCGAAGATCGCCGCCTTGGCATTGAGCGTATCAAAAATGGTCTCGATCAGTAAAACATCCACTCCGCCATCTACCAACCCGCGGATCTGCTCCATATAAGCCGCCACCACGTCATCGAAGGTGACGGCCCTGTAGCCGGGGTTATTTACATCAGGCGATAAAGAGAGCGTCTTATTCAGCGGGCCAACAGCACCGGCAATAAACCTGGGGCCGGCTCCGGGATGGGCCGCCGCAAATGCATCAATGGCTTCGCGCGCACATTTTACAGAAGCTACATTTAATTCGTAAGCCAGGGATTGCATATCATAATCCGCCTGGGCAATAGAAGTGGAGCTGAAGGTGTTGGTTTCAACAATATCCGCACCTGCCTCCAGGTACTCATTATGAATAGCTTTGATCACATCCGGACGTGTAATGCTGAGCAGGTCATTATTGCCTTTTACGTCCGAATGCCAGTCTTTAAAACGCTCGCCGCGATAGTCGGCTTCTGTTAGCCGGTAGCGCTGGATCATGGTGCCCATGGCGCCATCCAGTACCAGTATCCGTTGCTGCAACAGTTCCTTTATTTTGTTCATGGTACAAAATTTTAATGCATGTAATTGTGAATTACAAGGATCTGTAACTAAAAAAACGTGGGAAATCTTTGGCGGGAATTCTAACGTTTATTAGTTCAGATTTTTAAACAGGCTGAACAATAAACAAATCCGCCTGCGGGTGCAAAGGTACGGTTTTTTAGCTTTCAGTTATCAGCAACCCGCTTTCAGTGCAGAAAGCCCGGCTTACAGCTCCTATATTTGCTCAGGTCTGCCGGAAGCTGCTTTTGAACAACGGGGAGACTGAGGGGGGTATTTACGAAAGAATCCCAAAAGCTATCCCGTGTTAAAGGTCATCGCCCCGCCAATCGCAACGTTTAACTGATACGGACTGCTGAACGTTGTGATCCGGGACCTGGTGGATGCGTTTACCGGCTCATATATTTTTCCACCGGCAGGCGGTTTTGCAGGCTGCGGCCCAGCGTTAACTCATCTGCATATTCCAGTTCACCTCCAAAAGCTATGCCCCTGGCAATCGTAGTAATGCGTACCGGCCTGTCCTGCAGTTTCTTTTGAATATAATAAATGGTTGTATCGCCCTGGATCGTGGGGTTAAGGGCAAAAATAAGCTCCTCTGTTCTTTCATGCTCTACCCGGTGCAGCAGGGATCCGATGTTCAGCTGATCGGGGCCAACACCATCCAACGGCGAAATGACCCCACCCAGCACATGATAAGTGCCATTGTACTGCTGGGTACTTTCGATCGCAATCACGTCCCGGATGGTTTCTACTACGCAGATCGTATGCTGCTGCCGGTGTGAATTAGCGCAAACTGCACAAAAATCACCGTCGGCCACATTGAAACAGCGTTTGCAAAAGCAGATCTCCTTCCGCATGCGGTCGATGGTTTCACTAAACCGGCTAACGGTGCCGGGCTCCTGTCGTAACAGGTGCAAAACCAGTCTCAACGCTGTTTTTTTACCAATACCCGGGAGCTTTGCGAACTCATTTACCGCTGATTCCAATAAACCGGAAGAAAACTGCATCCTGCAAAGATACACAACTTGGTTTTAGCACCGAGACCTGAGAATTGAGATATAAGGCAGACCACAAACAGAAACCTGCAACAATTTCCAGCCTCCGGCAGGTAGCCGTCAGTTTGCCGGCTGAGAGCTGATTTCTGATGGCGGATCGCCGGCTTTTCATACCGGATATCCCAATTCTCCCATCTGAAAGCTCAGAATTGGTACATATTAACAATCACTAAGCATGCCAGTCGTTCCATTTTCCGCAAAAGCAATTATGTTTGCAATTCATATGCAAATAAAGCGCCTCATTGGTTTATGTTTCACAGCCGTAACTGCACTCCTGCTTATCTACACGGGCAGCGGATGTGCCAATATCGTTGCCCCCAGCGGTGGTCCCAGGGATTCCCTGCCCCCCCAGATCGTTCGGGCAGATCCTCCCAACGAGAGCAAACACTTTGATCAGAAAAAGATCGTCTTTTACTTTAATGAGTACGTGGAACTGAATGATGTGTACCAGAACCTCGTGGTGTCGCCCCTGCCGAAAATGGTACCACAGGTAGACCGTAAGTTAAAAACGGTTACTGTAAAGCTGAAAGACACGCTGAAGGCCAACACGACCTATGTGCTCAATTTCACAAATGTGATCAAAGATATAACCGAGGGTAACAAGGCCAAGGATATGCTTTACGTGGTAACCACGGGTGACTATTTTGACTCCCTTCAGCTTAGCGGTAACGTAAAGATGGCCCAAACGGTGAAGCCGGATTCTACCTTAACCGTAATGCTGCACTCCAACCTGGACGACAGCGCGGTTTATAAGCAGAATCCCGATTATATTGCCCGGCTCGACAGCAGCGGTAATTTCCTGTTCCGTTACCTGCGCCCCGGCACATACCGGCTTTATGCCATCAAAAGTGAGGGCGGCGCTTATATATATACCAGCAAACAACAGGTATTTGCTTTTGCGGACTCCGCTATTGAAATAACTCCCACTCCGCCGCCGCCGGTCCGGCTCTATGCTTATGCAGAAGAAGAGAAAGCACAGGGTTCCGGGACAGAGGAGGAACCGGAACTGGATAAAAAGGAAAAACGCCTGAAATTCCAGAGCAACCTGCAGTCGGGGAAACAGGATCTGCTGGCGCCTGTCCGGCTCACCTTCCCAAGTGCATTAAAGAATTTTTTCCCCGAAAAAATGGTGCTCACTACAGACAGTACCTATACGCCCGCCACCGGGTATAAATTTACACTGGACAGCACCCGCAGGATCATTACCATGAACATTGAGTGGAAGGAAGGCACGCGCTATAACCTGATCCTGCCAAAGGATTTTGCTTCTGACAGCCTGGACCGGGGGCTGCTTAAGCCTGATACCTTGCAATTTGCCACTATGGAACGTAAGGAATACGGGCAGGCACAGATCACTTTTAACAACCTTGATACTTCGGTACACCCCGTACTGCTGATGTCGCAGGGAGGATCCTTAAGAAACGCATTTCCACTCAGAACCAATATCCTTGATATTGACCTGTATGCTCCCGGTGAATACGAGTTGCAAATACTTTTTGACCGGAACGGGAACGGGAAATGGGATCCCGGAAATTTCGACAAGCATATTCAGCCGGAGATCATCGTGCCGCTGGACCGGAAGCTTACTTTCAAAGCCAACTGGACGCTGGAACCGGAAATCAATCTGAAACCGCCGCCAAAATAGTTAACTGTCAGTTATCAGCACCCCTTAAACAATGTTCAACCGCATTAAACAGATTTAGCGTTGAACCCTGAACCTGAAACTTTAAAACGAATATAGGAGTTTTCAGTTTTGAGAACGGCTGTCCGCTTAACCAGGTTTGAGGTTTGGGGTGCTATCCTGTATTGACTGCTGACACGCCTCTGATCCGTTTTTATACCGGATATTCCATTTTTACATTTCCAGATTATGCACTGCCTGAAGGCACAATAGCTGAATGATTGGCGTTAAACTGTCTCAGGAAAGCGGGGATTGGTCGCCGATTACTGAGAACCGTTGGCTGACCACTGAAGACCGAAGACCGACCGTGGGTGACTGACCGCACCTATCCCGGCATCCGGGAAATGTACTTTTCGATCTCCTTGATCTGGCTTACGATCTGTGGAGTGGTGGGCTTACAGGCTTTGGCCTTACGGAAAAAATCCTTGGCCGCCCTGAACTCTCTTTTGTTCATCATAATACTGCACATCTGCAGGTAAGCGGCTGCTTCGTTTTCTTTATCGGGCAGGCCTTTGCGGATCGCCTGGCGGATATAGCTCTCTCCCTGGCGGGTATTGCCTTTTTGCATAGCCAGCATCCCCATTTGCAATAAGCTGGCGCCTTCTGCTTCTTTCATTGGCATTCCCAGGTCCAGTCCTTTTTTCATCATGGTTTCAGCACCGTCAAAATCCTGTTTGCTCATGGCAATATTCCCCTTCAGTGTATAATATACAGAGCGGATAGGCTTATATAACAGGTTAGGGAACTTAACGGAATTCAGCACTTTTTCAGCACCGTCCAGGTCGCCATTTTCCATATAGTCCTGTATCAACCGGAGGGGACCAAAGAAGAAGTGACTGAACAAAAGAACAACCCCGACCAGGTACAGGGGAAAGGCCGGCCAAAAACTGCCGGAATAATTCACATATACACCCGCAACTAATAAGATAATACTGATGGGTAACCGGTACTTTATTAAAAAGTTATACGCTTTCATGCTGATTTGTTTTTATTTTCCCAAGGAGCCGGCGCTATTGTGTGCACACCCCTCCTTTGGGGCTGCAAAGATAAGGGTTGCTCTTCACCGTAAAAAGGCCGGACACAGGTATTTAATAACCCTGTATTTTTGCAGTATGACAATGAGTGATGATCTGCAGGTGCGCTGGTGGAGCCTGGAAGCAAAACTGGTAGAGCGTTTCGGGAAAAAACCGGATATGGAAACCCTTTTATTCCTGATCGGCATCCAGGAATTCGGACAGATAAAGCCAAAATTTTCGAAAGAACAAAAGCAGGAGCTGATGCACGTGGCTGTTTGCAGCTTGCTGACGCCCAGCGGTTATTATACTTTTGAGGGAAAAGATAAAGATGGCTGGCCACATTTTAAACAGTTAAAACAAATGCCGGTTATGAACCCGATAGAGCAGGAAAATTTCCTGAAGGACCATGTACTGCTTTATTTTGAGGAACACGGTTTCTGATCCCGGATAGGGTGTCCGTGTGATGCTGCTCTCTTCTGCAAAAGCCCACATCCTTCTCAGCGTTCCTGTCCCGGCTATAAGCTAATGCGGGTAGTATGCAACAAGTACCTGATCCTACCAGAAGCCGTTTGGATCTGAATGCATCTTTTTAATTTTCCCGCCGGCGAGCTGGTTAAACGCAAAATGGGGTCCATTGACGGAGGCGGCAAAAACCTGCCGGCCGCCGGTCTTGCGGTAAGCTGTGAAAAAGATAACAGGCTGTGTTTTAAACTGCGTCTCAGAGCCTTTTTATCGTATACATATACCGGCCGGAAACTGCAGCTTTCTTTGCGGTGAGCGTGATCCGGTAAATCCGGTTTCCCCAAACGTTCGACAAACGCCGGTCGTCCAGGTTCACAGTGTCCACCGTCCTATCAAAAAGCTGTTCTTCATACTGTAGTTGTGAACGGAGGTTTCCCTGGCTGATGACGATTTTCCCCGGAGCCGGCGTTGTTACCGTTCCCTGGCAGAGAAAATGAAGCCGGTTCTTTTCTGCGGCCCTTGTCATCACGAACTGGTCGCGGATCTCCAGCCCGCCTGCTTTTAACCGGTAAGAACGTTTCCATGTTTTTATACCGGCCGCTTCCGGGTAGGCACCAGCCAGGTCCAGTGAAAAAGTTTTTGCGGCCGGGTCAAAACGGGCACCCCGGGCTTTATAGGCCGCCCCGTTCTTTTGTGCGTAGCCGTTGCTCTCCGGCACATTGTGATAAGTGCTCTGCATTGTCCAGATAGAGTAGCGTTCAGGGCCAAACGTTTGCCGGGTGTAGGTACCTACACCTGCATCTATCAGCACCGGGGTGTTGTCAATATAAAGGTTGAATGATCCCACATCATTGTGATTATGACTCTCATTGTTATGTCCGCCCTTGGCTGCAAAAAACATTCCGCCTTCGCGCATATAACAAACTTCTGTTTGCGGATACCAGGTATATGCCGGCACGTTATGCGCCGGTTCGCTCCGGGCAATTGCAGCATCAAAACGCAGCGATTGCAGCAACCGGTATAGATCCCTTCCCTCTGAGGGCGCATTCCGTTCTTTGCTGCTGCTCTGAAGCAATGCAGCCAGCTGCATCATCTCAGTACTGTTTACCGCCCTGCCATACCGGTAAATCAGCGGGGCATCGGGGCTCAGTTTAGCTGAAGCATCGGCAAAATTCACCACCCAGCCGTTGCCTACATAAGCGCGGGATATATAAGTTCCCATATTTTTAATGATCGGCTCTCCAAACAGGGAGATCTTTCCCCCGGTCATATCATAAAGCAGCTGAAGATAATCATACAATTTTCCGGCGGCATGCCCCCAGTAGGACGGGCCTTCCTCACAGGCTCCATCCTCATTTGTATAATTGATAAACTGGTCTACCGAGGTCATGGTACGGTATACGGCACTGGCTAGCTTTTCCGGGTCATCTTCAATAAGCGCATAGGTTTGCAGCACATTCGAGTTGCACCAGGGGTTCCAGTTATTTACCAGGTCTCCGGACTTATACCGGAGGGCCATCCACCAAAAATCATCCCGTTTCATATACGGCTCGATGATGCGGCTTTCCAGTTCCTTTTTCAGCCGCAGTTCAAGCAGCGGGTTAATCTTTTTGAACCCGTCATGAAAGTAGTAATAGATCCATGCAAACAGCGAGCCGGTGTCGCCCGCTACCAGATCGATGATCTGCTCCCGGTGGTCCGGGAAAAGTATTTTGCTCGATTGCAGGCTCAGGTGGGCCGAGAGCGACCAGGAGGTCATTTCGCAGGTTGCAAAAACACCGTTGGCCAGCTGGTCCATGTACCGCCCTTTTCCCTCTGCCAGTTCTGCAACAAACAGGTTCACGATCGCTGTTAGGTTATCATTAAAGGGGGTTTCCATTACAACCCTGGAGCCGCTCCGCGCGTACTCCAGGTAGTCGGTTGCTTTAATCACTTTCCATTGATAGGAAAGCGCGGTGTTCCCCCGCTCAATAAATGCGTTTTTATAGTGCCCCATCAGCCGGTCCCAGCCGGTCCGGTCTTTATAAGCGGGATAAGGGATCCACTGTTCCCGGGGCAGTAACAGGCTTTTTAACTGCTGAACACTGCCCTGTTTCTGAAGCAGGTCTCTTTTTACATATCCAAAGGAAGCCAGCGGCAGCAGCAGCACTATTAAGCCTGTCAGCTTTTTCGGAAGCAGTCGTATCCATTCTTTCATATACATATTTTGACAAATGCTATTACTTTATGAAAGATAGTGAAATAGCGGGGTGCAACAATAAAAAAGCGGACCCGTCCGGATCCGCTTCTCAAAAAGTTTCAAAAACAACTACAGCCCGCCAAAGCTAAGACCGATCGTGTACGGTTTTATCTCCGGTCCCACACCATCCTTCAGCAACTTGGTGAACTGGTAGGTTCCAAACAGGGTAAAATGTCCAAGTCCTACCCGGGCCGTTCCAACGATCCTTGTTGTATTAAAATATCTTTTGCTGGATTCCTTAAGCAGGTAATCGCCGCTGGACTGGATCACTTTTGTTCTGGTTGAAGCCTTGATCATGGTACCGAACTTGAACCCCAGGGCCACTTTAAAGCTCTTGTCGCTATGCTCGGGATCTGAAACAAAACGCAGTTCTACCGGGGCTTCCAGGTAGGCTGTTGAAAGCTTTGTTTTCTTTGCGTCAAAGCGGGTGGTATCATTAAACGGCATCCTTGCGCCTGTTGCTCTTACATTTACAAAATTCAGGTTTTTATCCAGCATCATATGATCTGACCCTATGCCCAGCCCCAGAGCAGCACTCAGCTTTTGATTGCTTTTGAAGGGAAAGTCCAGCATAAAATAGGCATTAATGCTCCTGGGCAGGTTACCCGTTTTGATACTGTCGGGCAGGTTGGTCCAATTCGTATATCCCAACTGTAATAAAAAATGATCATTTGCCCGTTTTGTAAGATCATATTTTTTCTTTTTGGGTTTCGGAGGGTTCACCGCCATCGCAGCTGCGGCAGCGGTTGTATCAACCTGAGCATATAGCGCCCCACCCAACAAAAAGCAGGCAACCAGGAATAGAACTATTTTCTTCATAAATATTTTAAGTTGGCGCAAATATATTTGTCTTTGGGTTAAAATTAGGTTAATAACCGGGGGTTATTTGAAAAACGATAAATTTTTCCGTAGGAAATCGGGTATTTCTGTTTGTGGAATAACTATTTTCTTTAATTTCGCCCTCCCCCGGGCCACCCCTGTGGTTCCCGGCTGCTCTTAAAGTATTTTTTGTCAACAATAGTCGGCAACTATTGGGCAGCCGGTCAGAGCATCTGACTCATAATCAGGTGGACCGAAAAAGAGTTCTTTAAAATAAAAAATATTATTGCGCAATCGTATGCGTAAGGTCCTATAGCTCAGTCGGTTAGAGCATCTGACTCATAATCAGAGGGTCCCTGGTTCGAGCCCAGGTGGGACCACCACATTAAGGCTCATATAATTGAAAATCAATCAGTTGTATGAGTCTTTTTTTATTGGGGTAAACATAGGGACAACATTTGATTATACCTTATTTATTGATAGTTGAAAGATACATATTTTCCTGTTACGGGTGAGATCTGTGGAGACTTACCTCCCAAAATGGAACGCTGATGAACGGCCTTTATCCTTAAATGGGTCTTTGATAACACCGCTGCAATACTGCGCTCCAAGTTGCATGGATCGATTTGGCATTTGCTCCCATTTCCCCGATTCAAATCGAAAACGATATTCCAGGAGAAGGCTGTAGGGGTTAAAGACTTGAACATTACGATTGATGTAACGTTTATTCTTTTTATTCAGCGGCACATTTAAAAACAAGTTAAGCTCATCTCCGTCTTCCAGGGGTATTTCCTTATCAAAACAATTACCGCTATTTAATCTGTAAAGCAGCGTTGAATAATTATCCCGGATAATATCTGCCCGTAATTGGGCAGATGGGAAAAAACGCCCTAACAGTTCGATATACTCCTGTTGGCGATACAATTTCCATGTATATGGACTTTCTGTGGATTGATTTTCATCTGTACAGGTACATAATATGAGTTCATCTGATATTCGGCACATTTGGTTGAATTTTAGCAGTACAAATCGTCCATATTTTGACCATATCTAATTCCGGCCCATGTAGGGCACAACAACGAATTGCATATTTAAAACATATGCTATTTAAACTATGCTTTGGTAGTTACAATAATAATACCTGCAAATACAATATTAGCTCGCGAGTGTCGGAAGTGCCCTGACACACTGACTTTAAAATTCACTCCATATAATCCCAGGGCGTGGTATGTGCTTTCTAAAATTCTCACAGGAGGGATAAACTCGAGAGTATAGAATAAAGCGCAAAGGTTTTTGATAGCAATCCAATCTCCTTAAACTATTTTATTTCCAATAGCCTTAGTTACCGCCTCCACGGCAGAATGCACCTGTAGTTTTTCGTAAATATTTTGAATATGGGAATTTACGGTTGGCAGAGATATAAAACAGCGGTTGGCTATCATTTTATAACTAAGCCCCTGTACCAGCATAGACAGTATTTCAGTTTCTCTGGCTGTTAGGTTAAAATCTTCGGTTTGCTTTTTGTTTTCGATACTTCCAACAAAACGAAGCACCTGCCGGGCAATACTGGGTGTCATCGGGGCTCCGCCTTTTAGTGCGTCTTCAATTGCATTCAGTAGTTCCTGCGGCTGTGCTTTTTTCAGTATGTACCCATCAGCTCCTGCACGTATGCAGGCAAATAATTTTTCATCATCTTCAAAAACCGTTTGCATTAATATTTTAATATCCGGATATTTTTTTCGGATAATTATCACACCGTCTATTCCATTCACATTAGGCATATCAATATCCATCAGCACCAGGTCGGGATTGCTTATGTCAATATCATTTATCACATTACTGCAATCAGGAAATGAGCCCGCAAAAGCCATGCCGTCAGTAAGTTCAATCAGCATTTCAAGGCTTTCCCTTCTTTTACTATTGTCGTCAAAAATTGCAATCCGTTTGTCCATTTTACAAAATTACAGCGCTGAATATTAAGATACCCTCGTTAATTCTCATGATTTTCATACCGGTGTTATCAATTTAACACCTGTGCCTGCATCTGGGTATGTATGTAACTCTAATACAGAATTTATTTCTGCCGCCCTGTTTTTCATGTTCTTAATGCCATTGCCCCCAAATGAATGAGCGTTAGTAGGTGATTCAAGACTGCTCAATTCAAAACCCTTTCCGTTGTCATGGATATTAATGCACAGTTGGTGATTTTCTTTACTGATCAGCACTTCCAATAACGTACAGCCGGAATATTTTACGGCATTGTTAATGGCTTCTTTGCAAATAAGGTAAATATTTTTTCGCTGCTCCATATTGAGCGTTATATCTGGTATATCTTTGTTATCAGTAAACCGTAGTTCAATATTCTTTGCCTCCGTAACCTGTACTGCAAAACTACGAATCCGGTTAGCAAGCTCATCAAAATGGTCGCTGCCGGTGTTTACTGCCCACACTATATCACTTATAGCTTCCATCATTTCACTGGTACCAATACTTATTTTTGAGAGAATGGTTTCGGCCTTCTTATTACCCGTCGTAATTTTTTGTGCAGATGCTGCATAGAGAGAGATACTGCTAAGATTGCTGCCAATCTCATCATGCAAATCACGGGCAATGCGGTTACGGAGCTTTTCTAATTTCAACCCTTGCTTTAAACGATAACGGTAAAAGGCATATAATGCTGCTGCAAACAGCAATAGTAGTGTAACCTTAAACAAAAATGTTTGGTACCATCGGGGCAACACAACTATTTTCATATTGATAGGCTTTTCGTTCCATACCCCATCGGTATTTGCGCCCATTACATAAAATGTATAAGTTCCTGGCGAGAGATTGGTATAAGTTACTTCATTTCTGCTGCTGGGGCTAGTCCAGTCTTTATCAAATCCATCTAATTTATACTTATACATTTTTTTTGCATTGTTACGATACTCCAATGTAGCAAAGCCGATGCTGAAAATATTTTGCCCTGGTTTTAGTGTTAGTGAATTTGCGTAGCCAACCGGTGCATTTAAATTGGCGCTGTCTGTTTTCCAATGGATGGGTTTATTAAAAATAGAAATGTTGGTAAAGGTTATTGGAGATGCAGGCTGCTTTTGCAATACTTCTTTTGGATTGAAAATAACAAACCCGTCCACACCGCCAAACATTAGTTCCCCATTTTGTAGCCTCATAGCTGAGTAGCGGTTAAATTCATTGCCAGGCAAACCATCTTCTTCTGTAAAATTCCTAAATATTTTTTGTGCGGGGTTAAAGCAGCTTAATCCTCTATTGGTACTAATCCATAAATTATTCAGGCTGTCCGCAAGTATGCAATAGGCCACATTATTAGGCAGTCCATCTTTTTCATCAAAGCGTAAGCAGGTGCCATCTTGTTTGTTGAAACGATTCAACCCTGCGCCTTCAGTACCAATCCAAAGAAATTTCTCGGGTGCATTCGGGTCTGCGCATATACTCAACAATCCGTCGGCACTCAGGCTGCTGCTATTACCCGGAATATTTTTCCAATGCTTCCATTCATTTCGGATTTCATTAAAGGCATACAAACCATTAATGGTAGTGAGCCAAATAATACCTTGCTGGTCTAAGTAAAATTGTGATACAAAAGGTTCTGGCGATTCAACATCATCAGGTATGCTGTAACTGGCACTCACGGCTCCGGTGGTTTTATTCATCCGAGCTATAAAGTTTTTATTAGCCCGATCTTGGTAGTATATCCAAAGCCTGTCTTGCTGGTCGTTGTATATATTGCTTTGCCCTACGTAATTGTCTGGTAAACCCGGATGCGTAGTAATAGTTCCGGTATGTGTATTGTTTGATAATAAAGAACTATTCGGTTTATTGATGCTGGTTCTTAAATAAGCCCAATATACTCCCTGCTTATCTAAAGCTACCCAATTAAATCCGTAATGGTCTCTTAATTGCTGTGCAATGCCGGGCGTATAAACAGGCGGCAGGGCCCAAAAATTATTTGCCCTATGCGTCTGTTTAAAACTTTTAAATCGTTTTTTATGAGGGTCAATCTTAACAATACCAAAACCCGAACTTCCATACCACTGTATGCCACTGGCATCGGTAAAAAATGAGATGATGGCTCCTTTTGGTAAACTTTTATTTCTTTCAGAAACGACTATACTACCAGATTGGGGCTGGTAGATATAGACCAGCGAATCGCTAAAACTGCAGATACTACTGTCATTTAGCAAGAAATATTTATTAAAACTGGCAGGATTAGCAACCGGTATGGCTTTTTTAGATAAAACCTTACCGGTGTTTTCATTAAAATGGATGATTTGGTTTTTATAAACAATTACCGTATTGGCAGGCTCGCCTGGTAGCGAAAAAAAAGAAACCACTCCCCTCCCATTTTCTTTAATACCCAATAACGCCGGAGTAAATATAGTGACGGACCATTTTGAAAAATCGGCGGTAGGCGTTAAATGAAAAATACTATCTGTAAAGCTCACCCAAATGGAGTGATTTGACATAACACTCAAGCCATAGAGGGCATATACATTATTATCTATCCTGTATTTTTTATTGGGTTGCCATTGGTTATAGCTAAACAGTATTGTAGCACTTGCCCTGGCATTATTTTTAAGTCTTACAGTACTTACATCTAAAATCAACGCATCTGTCCATGTTTTTAGAAAAAGTTTCCCGTTAGCATATTTTATTTCCCTGATACATAGATTTCCCTTTTTATTGTTGATAACCTGTACCGGATAAAAGCTTTCAGTTTGTTTATTAAAAACAAACAAGCCTTTGGTATTGGTACCCACCCACAAATTACCGTTTTCATCTTCGGCTATTGCATTGCAGTAGTTATCAGGCAAGCTATATGCATCGTTGGCAATGTTTCTATATGTAATAATGTTGTATCCATCGTAGCGGTTAAGGCCGTCTTTAGTACATATCCACATAAAGCCATCTTTATCCTGGTATATGCAATTTATCATGCCCTGCGATAAACCTTGTTTTACACCAAGAGGTTCTCCCTGCACAGCATTTGGTTGCAAATAGTTTTGCGCTTGCAAGTAATTATAGTGACCTGCAAGCAAGCAAATGAGTATAAAAAATTTTATGGTATTGACCATACTGCTAAGTATATGCTAATGTAGCAAGTAAATGGTTATCTGCACTGATATCATGAATATTCATGATAAGCACGCTCAATAACATCATAAAAAGGCTCATTTCTCATTATAATTCACGATTGAATAGGGCAAAGCACTAAGGTAGCTTTGCATAATAGCTTTGGGAACATTAAGGCGTACAAAGCTTAAAAAACTGTTTTTAAATGTATAACCCGCACATTTTTATCAAAAATCCTTAATAAAGATCAGTAAAAGATGAAAAAAAATTACGCCAAAATGACTATTCAAAATCAGGAGAATGCTTTACTACGAAAAATATGCCTGTTGGCGTTTTGCTGTCTGTGCATCAGCCAGGGATATGCCACTATAAGATATGTGGCGCCTTCGGGCTCCGGTAATGGTAGTAGTTGGTTAAACGCCAGCGGCGATATTGCAGCTATGATTTCAGCATCGGCCCCCGGCGATGAGGTATGGATTAAAAAAGGTACTTATACACCAGCCGCCACCTTAGGAATGAAAAATGGGGTAGCCATCTATGGTGGCTTCGCAGGTACTGAAGTGCAGCTTAGTGAGCGCAATTTTGCAACCAACCCCACCATAATCAATGGCCAAGGTAATAAGCTCGTATTTAGCAACTCCAGCCTTGATGCCACGGCGGTTTTAGACGGCTGCACCATTAGCAATGGTTATGGAGGTTTTGCAGCCGATGGTGGAGGTATGTCTAATTACACATCTCAGGTAACAATTAGAAATTGTGTTTTTGCCAATAATAAGGCAGTTTATGGCGGGGGAATGTATAATAGCAATTCCAATCCAACTATCAGCAATTGCGTATTTGCAGGCAATCAATCCTTGTATAATTCAGGCGGGGCTATGTATAATTCTAATTCCAGTCCCAATATCAGCAATAGTGTATTTACAGGCAACAGCTCGGCCGCTCATGCAGGGGCCATACACAACACTTCAAGCTATTCCCCAAGGCCTGCTAGCCCAACCATCACCAATTGTGTATTTACGGGCAATACCGCGGCTGATAATGGCGGGGCTATGTATAATTATAATTACTCCTACCCTACTATTACCAATTCTATTATTTATGGTAATACTGCGCGGTTAATTGCCAGTATTTCTAATTCTGGCGGCGCAACACCTATCATAAACTATTCCGATATTCAGGGTGGTTATGCGGGTACGGGTAATCTGGATACCGACCCTCTGTTTGTCAACGCCACCACACCTGCCGGTTCTGACGGTATTTGGATGACTGCCGACGATGGCCTTGCACTTTTTCCGTGCTCCTCACCCGTCATCAACATGGGTACTACGCCCACACCCGCCCTGCCTACGGATATATTAGGTAACGCCCGTGTGGAGACCTACGATATGGGTGCGTATGAAAGTAGCACAAGTGCCAATTCTACAGCGCTCTCCGATGTTGCAATAAGCGTTACCAAAATTCAACAACCAATTACGAATTATTTTTCCGATTGTTTGCATAATGTGTGTACTATTATGCAAAATGGTTCCAACCCTGTTAGGAATACAGTTACTGCAAAAGTATGGATTGATAATACCCAAAATCCGCAGTTTGTAAAACGCCATTATGAAATTACACCCGCCGATCAACCAAACGACTATGGTGGCACAGTTACGCTTTATTTTACACAACAGGAATTCACAGATTTTAATGCGGTAAATACTGTTAAACTTCCAACAAGTGCAATTGATGCTGCCGGCAAAGCAAATTTACTGATAGAGAAAAGAAGTGGTGTAAGCACTAATGGCAGTGGTTTACCAGGCACTTACACGGGCACAATAGAAACTATAAATCCTGTTGATGCAAATATTATCTGGAATGCCAATAGTGCACGGTGGGAAGTAACTTTTGATGTTAGGGGTTTTAGTGGATTTTTTGTAAAAACACAATTAATCTCCCTTCCCGTATCCTTCGGCGCCCTATCAGCTTCTATCCAAAACAATAAACTTACCGTCAACTGGCAAACCCTTTCCGAAATCAATAACGATCATTTTGAAATAGAAGCCTCGCAGGATGGCGTAAACTTTACCACCATAGCCACGGTTACCAGCAAAGCCCAAGACGGCAATAGCAGTACAACCTTACAATATAGCTGGGAAGCGGATTCGGGCGCGTTAGTTGCTTTTTCCGGGCTGGGCATTGTTCTACTTATTCTACTGTTGCCTGTAGCGCATCGTTATAAAAAACAGTTGTTGATGGTTTCGGTTGTTTTGTTTATGACGTTTATTTCCTGCTCAAAACGAACAGATAGTTTAGCCGAAAATACGGGCGACAAATATTTTATCCGTATTGCACAGGTAGATAAAGATGGTGGTAAAACTTATTCTAAAATGGTAAGGGTTGTAAATTAATATTAAAAAAAACTAATGATTGCCCGCAGTTCAGTTTAAGCCCAGGGTGGACGCATAAATTTTACTTGTTTTTGAATTTTTCTTTCTCTTTTAATACCCGTTAATATTGCTGATCCGGCAAAAGATATCATAAAGCTAAGTAGGGAGGAGTTTGAAGCAGCATTGCAAAGAACTGGTTAAATAATGTTTTTTATTTGTATTAGAAATACTCATTTTTTGCCTTTTTACCTAACTTCCTTTAACCTGAATGCATTGGATATTTATGAAAAAATCCGGTAACCATTTTACTGATCTACCGGATTTAATACACGGCTGATTTGTCTGAATACACTAACTATCCTTTCTTTTCTTTTTTTATATAATCCCCTCATTTGGATAATTCATTGCCGGGTCTGAGCTTTCCTTGACCGGACAATTTCTCCAGAATTTTGTACACCGGCTGCTTCTTATCGACCCCCGGTTTTAATACACAGTGGAGATCCCTTTGTAATTGGAGAAAACAAAGAAGAATCAACAATGATCAAAGATTGTAGAACTATCCAAAACAGAATTTGTCAAGGTCGCAGTATAGCGAAAACCAGAAATGCACCTTCCCACTATAATCTGTTTATTTGGTTTTTGTCCCTAAAATTCGTAACAGGGGAAAATTTGGAAGTGCCGGTTTTATGGCTACCTTAGATTTGAATTTTTATTATATAACCTGTTCTCCAATAACCAACCGCTGTTTATGAAAAAAAAAATTAACTGCTTTTTCCGGCCTCCTGTTGCTTTTTCTTTTTATTTACGTTGGATGTAATAAAGTCATTCATGAAAAGGACGGTGCCGATACGTTAAGTGAAAAAAAGAAAAACGTAAAAGGCGCCAGCTACAAAAAAGGCGATTTTGTGTTTAGTATGACCAACCTGCGTAAAATTACAAGTCCGCGTTCGCTTACGGCTGATCCTATTATCCAGCCAACGCACCTGTATATGGTTTTTAAACCGGTAACGGCGGCGCATTACCAGGCCATAGAGGATAAGCATATTCCTGTTTACCCCTTCCCTTTGGCAACGGATTCATTGGATGTAAGCGATCCGGATTATTCCACCTTATACACATTCCTTCCCATCAAAAATGCAGGGGATCTGCCCAACTGTCCCTATACATTATTAGACAGTGTTTGCCTGCTTAACCCGGAGTCACCCGCTGCAGCGCTTGCCTACCAGGCAGCGGGAAAAGCGTTCCCGTTCTCCGTCAATTCGGGTGGGGGTGAAGGGGGACCGGATGATCCTTGTGATCCCTGGGAGTATTGTCCTGTTGTACCGGATCCGCCAATTGATCCGCCGCCACCGCCCCATCACCCGGCGCCGCTATTGCCTGCGGATAACCGGCTGGCTCCGTTTACGGTTACCTACAATGGTTGCAGTATGAATACGGATGAAAATTACCCGAGTGGGCGGATAACGGTTGAAGAAACACAATGGGGAAATGGTGGGATAGCCTATGAGGGGGTGGCCGATGTAAGGGTAGAGATCCTGGGGCCCATGGGCCAGCGGGTAGTGGCGCAAACCGACCGGTATGGATGCTTTAAAGCTACCAGTGCCATTATAGGCTTCCGGCCCCCGGTCGGGCCACGGCTGCCGGTTATTATGAATGTTATTTTTGAAAGTGATCGCAAGGAAATAAGGGGCTATAATGATCTTGCCAACCTGGGGCAATACAACCTGCCTTTAAAGCATATTTATGGAAATATATCGTATAGCATGAATAATGCGAATATTTCTTATGAACGGAATACAGATGACCAGGATAATGATGCAAAATACTATGTGGCGGCCACGGTTAATAACGCGTTATATGAATTTGATGAGAATGCCGCAGCGGATGGCATTTTACCGCCTCCGTATGGGATTCAGATATTAGTGCATCGTTTTGCCGGGGATGGTGCTGCACCCATGTTTGCACAAATGTCCGGCACCTACCCGGTGCAAATGGGTACAATTAAGTCGTTTTTCATAGGTGCAGCCG
>NZ_FMZO01000010.1 GCF_900101395.1 Niabella drilacis
CACTGCTGTACACCTGGCTGTTCAGGTAATCCCAGGCCAGCAGCTGCTGCTCCGTCGCACGCGCCTCCAGCGCCACATTAAAACGGCTCAGATGACGCCCATACACCAGCTCCGTTTTCTTCTGATCCCGCGGAGGACCCACTACCAGGCTCCGGCCATCCCAGAACAGCCACTCCCCATACGTACCCGTCAGCCGGTGCAAAAACTCCCAGGCCGTTTCCTTATACTGTACCGTATAGGCCAGCGTCTCCCCATACAACGGTTGTACCTGGGGCTCCAAAAGGTTCTGCGGAAAAAACTTCAGCACATCCTGCGCTATATTCTTCAGCGCTTTCTTCTCCCAGCTCTTGCAATGAGGACCACTGTCCAGAACGATCGTAGGGCTGTAGCCCGTTATGATCACATCCCCGTGATGACCCGTAAAACGAGCCGTCTCCACTCCCGTAATGATCCCGTTGAACAACACCGTGCCTGAAAGACCCACCCCGCTGATACGCGCGCCAAAACTGCCGCCGATCATCTCTTTGGAGGCCGTGAACATACCCGACCTGCCGTCGATCGACTCCGCAGGACAAACCAACGTAAACTGGTGATGAGCAAAAATGTTCTGGATAAGGGAAAAAGAGGTAAACTGCATTAACGGGCTCCCGTTTATGCTAAACATAGGTTCGGTCAATTGCGCCATACATAAGGTTTTGTCTGTGACGAAATAATATATATAATATAAACCTCACAAACATCGCTTCAGCTAAGCGACGACATAATGATTTTCAGGTCTTCACAAATTTAGCCGAATTAGATAATAACTTTTCGAGGTCTATTATGGGTTAAAAATAAGGATTTTCGGGAAAATTCAACACAAAATTAGTTTCCGGGTTTGTATAAATAGTCGTGCTTCCGCCGGAGGGGGCTTTTTTTGCAAAATCCACACCGGTAGTGCTCCTTAATTTCCGTTCCGGCCGGAGCCCTGTACCCTTCCCACCCCGGTTTTCTCCCAGTTGCTCCCCGTATATATCAATGTGAAACATCGTTTTGCCGGAACTCTTTAAAACTGTCGTTATATGCAGGCCTTGCTTTCAGGCTTCGGGGGCCGGTCTCTTTACAACGCGCGCACCGGGGAATCTGAAATGCAGGCGCCTGCGGGCGGAGATACACTACATGAAGGGGTCGTTTCTACTGCCGGGAAACTTCCCCCTGAGCAGCGGGCCAGGAGACTGTTTTTGAAAACGGCGCTGGTGTATTCAGCGGATCAACTCCAGATGACCGGAACCTGCCGGCTTATGAAATACGCCCTGCATCGCTTTTATCCTCCTTCTTCCGTTTTTTGAATAGCGTATCCGCACAACAGGTTCATCAATATTTGGAAAATCCTTCCTGACAAGGGTCACCAGCCGGCCATTACCAAAAATTTTCAGCTTATAATTTTCTATAGGTAAAAACTCAGCATCGGGCAGGTCAAAAACTCCGGTATAAGCCGTATAATTCTCGCTGCTTCCTGCCTGGTCATCGAAATCTGCCTGCTGGGTTTCCTGTTCTTTTTTGTACACCATTGCCTGGAGGCCGTTAATATCTTTATTTTTAAACAGATCCAGGTAACGCTGATTGACCTCGATTACCTCCTGCAATAATTTCTTTTCATCCTCTTTTGTCAGGTCCTCACTATTGTTCCAGCCCGGAAGCGTATAAGGAACTGCAGCGCTAAATTCGCCCTCATATACAGCCAGCGGCTTTCCGGCAGTGGCAGATATACTGCCCGGTTCCTGCTGTGAAATGGCAATAAGCCGGGCCGTTGCTCCTGCCCTGTTTCCGGCGCGTGTACCTGTTAATCCTTCTATACTGACAGATGCGAGAAGATTTCCTGAAAGCGTATTTTCCTGTTTACCGTTCAGAAACGCGGGATACAAAATAAGCTTCCACTTTTGCGTTCCTGATTTCAGGATTGCATTGTTTACCGGTGTGCTGGTATAGAAGGTACCATTAGCATTACCAAAATAGTACGCTACCAGTAAATCATTTACATAAAACTCAAAGCAGGAAGCCCCTATCTGTATATTGGCGCGATACTCAATGGCCTGATCCCTAAACCGGACCTGTTTGTAGATATCCCTTACCGGATGTTCCGTTCCGTTACTATTTTGAGCGCGGGGGGCAAGCGTGGTTCCCAAAATCATCAATAATAATATTTGCTTCACGGGTTTGTCTTTTGTGTCTTTCTTTATGTTATAAACATTGCTTTCTGCCAACCAGGTATGGATCGCAGTAAACTGTTCTTTATTAATTTGCCTTTTAAATAAGCGGACTTCAGGCAACCGGCGTTCAGCCCTTGCTTATTGGATCACAGATAAAAATTCAATTCCGGCCCCTTCTTAAAATGTCCCGTTGCCATTGGGGAGCATCACTTCTTCAAAAGCCGTTAACTTATAAAAGGCTCTGCTACTGTTCACCATTAAAAATCTTTTTTGTCTAGCACTATGCCATAATAAAAATTACGTCTTATTCCATTTATCATTGCACTATCCAGGCCACAATCATAGATCATGGCGCCTCCCGCAGCATTGTTACCCGTTTTAGCGCTGAGATGAAAGTCAGAAAGGACCAGTTTTTTCCCCGCCATTTCAATCATAATGATACTATTCAAATAAAAGGAGTCTAACGTGTATTCAAAAATCGTTCCCGGCTTTACAGACGCACTGACATTCAATGTGTCCAGTTTTTGAACGGTATCCTTTACAATCGTTCCGTTTGCATCTTTGATAATTGTTTTTACCTCCTGCATTTCATTTTCCTGAAAACCGGTCAGCGTGAATGCAAGGCCCTCCCTGCATAGGTTAGAAGCATTGCATCGATCGGTATACGCATCAATTTCCGCATCAGATGGCCGGTCAAAACAGGCACTGAGGCAAAACAAAAAGATAACCAGACCATACGCTATTTTGCTAATGACAGTCACTTATTACGATTTATCTGTTTCATCCGGCAAATATACGCCCTGGCTATAATCATAGAGCGTTCCTGTTTTCACTGCGGATCTGTTGCTTTTTGCGGGCCTTCCGCAGGAAAATTCATCAATTCCTGCATCTGCTGCATATCTTTCTATCAGAAGTGCATTCAGTTTATGCTCCTGCTCAATGGCAGCACTATACAGGAAAATAAAAATAGCTAAAAACAGGATCCCGCCCCGATAAGCAGAGAATACTTAAGCGGCGTTATTAAAAACCCCTGCTTTTCTGGCAGGCGAACGCAAAACCGGCAATTCAGTGGATTCAGTGGCGGCAAAGCAGATTTAAAGGAGTAAGGATTCCCTGCCGGGCACGAAGACTCCCGCCCCGGTAGCCTTAAAGATCCAGTACATCCTTCATGGAAAACACGCCCTTCCTGTCTTTTATAAATTCGGCTGCCAGTACAGCCCCCAGGGCAAATCCTTTACGGTTGTGGGCGGTATGGGTAATAGCGATGTCGTCGATCTCAGAGCTGTACGTGATCGTATGAGTACCGGGTGCGGGATCAATACGTTTGCTGGTGATGAGCAGTTCCTCAGGCCTCGGCACTACATCATTAACCCATTTTGCTTTTTCGGTATATACTTCCATTACCTGCTCGGCAAGTGTAATGGCCGTTCCGCTGGGAGCGTCCTTTTTTTCGGTATGATGGATCTCCTCCAGGCTTACGGAATAGGATCCATGCTTATGCATAAGCGCGGCCAGCTTCTTATTGAGCTCAAAAAATAAATTTACACCGATACTGAAATTACTGGCATACAAAAATGTGCCCTCGTTCCTGTTAATAACATCCAGCAGCTCGGGCATCTTTTCCAGCCAACCGGTAGAGCCACTAACCACCGGGATGCCCAAACCGATCAGTTTTACCAGGTTTTCAAATGCCGTATGCGGTCCGGTAAACTCGATAGCAACATCTGCTTTACCGATATTTTCCGCGTTCAGCTCCTGCGCATTGCTCACATCTATTTTCAGCACCACTTCATGTCCTCTTTCAAGGGCAACCGCTTCAATTGCTTTTCCCATTTTTCCGTATCCGATAAGCGCAATATTCATGTTATTTTAAGATTTGAGTCCCGATAACTACCGGGATGAGATTTGAGATTCCTATTTGATCCGCATGACCAGACTCAGCCCGTTGGTATTAGCCATTTCACTGAAGCCCGGCTGTACCCGCAGGCTTAGCTTGGGCGATACATCAAAAGTGCTCAGATGCGCATCTACCGAGGCATCCATTACGTTCAGCCCCCAGGCTATCAGGAAGAATACGAAAGAATAATCCACACTTTTCCGGTATTCATCCCTTGTGCTCCGGAGTACTTCATACCGATCACTGTTCTGGCCAAAAAATATCTTCTGCACGTATTTGTCCAGCTTAAAATAACCGGTACTATCCCTTACCTCACCTTCTTTCAGGGGTTTTGAAAAATCTGTAGCTACAATAAAACCAGCTCTTAACCGTTTGTACCAGACCAGGTTATTCACAAAAAGTCCGCCGGTAGCGCCCAATGCCGCATAAACGATCGGCACCTTCCATACCTTCCGGTTATATACCTGGCCCCATCCGGGAAGCACGGCCGACCGTAACGCAGCCTTTCCCGGGCTACGGTAACGCGGATCTTTTCTGGCAATGGTATCAATGTATTTTTCCCTTGTTTTAGCCGCATGCTTCAGCGCTGCTTTTGCCTCGGCGGCAGTATCTGTCTTCGCAGGAAGCGTATCGCGCACAGCGATAGAATCCGTGTTCTGCGCGCAAAGTGATCCTCCGGTCCCTGCAACAAAGAAAAGCAGCAGTATTATTTTGTTCAGGAATTGCATCATGCAAATAAAGCACTAATTAATCTACCGATACGTTAAAGTTGTGCAGCAGCTTGTTCAATTCCTCCACCGAGTAATAATCGAACGTGATCTGTCCGCTGCCGTTGTTGCTGTGCTTCAATTTTACACGGGTATCAAACTGGGAGGCCAGCTTGTCCTCAATCCGCTGAAAAGAGGTGGAAAGCCCGCCCCTGCTTACCGGCTTTTTAGCTGTGCCGGCCTGTTTGTAAAGGTTACGCACCAGCACTTCCGTTTGGCGTACAGAAAGGCCTTTATCCTTTATCTCCTTAAAGATAAACAGTTGTTTTTCTACCGTGTCCACATTAATAATGGCCCGGGCATGCCCCATAGAAAGCTCACCGCTGCGCACGGCCAGTTGTATATCCGGCGGCAGTTTGAGCAGGCGGATAAAATTGGCAATGGTACTGCGGTCCTTGCCCATTCTTTCGGCAACCTGCTCCTGCGAGTAGTCCAGTTCATCCATCATCCGCTTATAACTCAATGCCACTTCCACAGCATTCAGGTCTTCGCGCTGCAGGTTCTCCAGCAGGGCCAGTTCCAGCAGCTGTGCGTCATTGGCCTGCCGTATATAAGCCGGTACATCAATCAGTCCGGCCATCCTGGAAGCCCGTAAACGGCGTTCCCCCGCAATCAGCCGGTATTTGCCGGTAGCGGTTTTTGAAACGGTAAGCGGCTGTATAATGTCGTGGATCTTTATAGAATCGGACAGCTCTTTCAATGCCTGCTCATCAAAATCATGCCGGGGCTGCTTGGGGTTTACCTCAATGTCCGCTACCGGGATCCTGAGGATATTGACAGCGTTTTCCACCACTGTTTTTTTCAGCTGTTCGCCGCCACTGCCTTTCAGCTCGGCGTCGATACTTCCCAGCAGGGACCGGATCCCCTTACCCAGCGCATCTTTATTTTGCTTTGTTGTTGACATTTTCCGTTTGAAGTTTCTTAAACTATGAACAGGGCTCTATTCAATAATTTTATGTTCGTTAGCGATCTTTGTCATATCGTTCTTTTGCAGGATCTCCTTTGCAAGGTTCAGATAATTGAGGGCCCCTTTACTCATAGCATCATACAAAATGGCAGGTTTCCCAAAACTGGGAGCCTCGCTGAGCTTTGAATTACGATGAATAATAGTATCAAACACCTTGTCTTCAAAATGACGCCGTACTTCACTTACAACCTGGTTGCAGAGCCGCAACCTCGAGTCGTACATCGTCATCAGGATACCTTCGATGACCAGTTCGGTATTTAACCGGCTCTGAACGATCTTAATAGTGTTCAGCAGCTTGCCCAGCCCTTCCAGTGCAAAGAATTCACACTGAACCGGCACCACAACAGACGCTGCTGCCGTTAAAGCATTCACGGTGATCAGCCCCAGCGACGGGGAACAATCGATCACGATAAAATCGTACTCGTTCTGCACCGCCTCCAGGATATTTTTCAGCACCATTTCCCGGTTCGGGTAATTGATCATTTCAATTTCAGCCCCAACAAGGTCAATATGAGAAGGGATCAGATCCAGGTTCGGAATATCACTTTTGAGGATCACTTCCCTTGCCGGTGCCTGGTTGGCCATACAATCGTACAGACTATGCGTAACATTGTGCAGGTCAAACCCTACTCCCGTTGTACTGTTCGCCTGCGGATCTGCATCTACCAGCAGGGTTTTATATTCCAGAACAGCAAAACTTGCCGCCAGGTTAATGGCCGTTGTGGTTTTGCCAACTCCCCCTTTCTGGTTTGCTACTCCTATAATTTTTGCCATAATTCTTAATTCTGTCTGAACGGGTGCAAAAAAACACTAAAAATTTTCAATTAAGCAAATGTAAAGTATTTGATATTCTAAAAACCGATAAAAAGCGAAAAGCAGGCCGGAGGCAGCGGGCAATAGCCAGCAGTCAGCTTTCTGCAGATCGCCTTCAACTTCGTTGCTTGCCATCCTTCCGTTAGTTTCAGCTCCGAAGCTTCGGAAGAAGCCTGCTGCGTTTCATACCCGGTGCACGATTGCCTACTGGCTATCGGCCTGCCGGAGCTGACCGCTAAAAGCCTGGCAGGATCCGCATTTCCACCCCCGGCAGCCAGCGGGATTCCTATTTTCACATTTTCAATTTACCTGAAAATGGACACTGACCGCCGGATTTTATATAGTTTTGGCGGATTAAATCTTCCTTTTATGCGGAATGCCTCTTTTTGGTGGGTGATGCTGTTGATAATGCTGCTTATTGATCTCTATATTTTTATAGCCATCCGGTCCTCGCTGTTCGCCTACTCCTCTCAAAAGAACCGGGGCCTGTTTGCCCTCATTTACTGGAGCGTTACCTTTCTTGCGCTGGGAACCCTGCTGCTCATCCCTTACCTGCCGGACCACGATGCCGGCCGGCTGCGTAGAAGCGTGATCTTTACCATCATTTTTGCATTGTTCCTCGCCAAGATCCTTGCCGCCCTGTTTTTCCTGATAGACGATATCCGGCGGCTGGCCCAATGGGTAGGCGGAAAACTCTTTTCCTCCGTCAATAATGAAGTAGGCGAAGTTTCGGGCGCAGATGCGGAAACGATCACCCGGTCCAATTTCCTCACCTGGCTGGGTGTTGCAGCAGGGGGTACCATTTTTTCCAGCTTCATATTCGGAATGACCAATAAATATAATTACAAGATCCGGAAAATACGGCTCACCTATCCCAACCTGCCCGAAGGTTTCAGGGGGTTCCGGATGCTGCAGATCTCGGATATCCATAGCGGCAGCTTCAGCAATAAAGCCGCGGTAAACCGGGGAATAGATATGATCCTGGGTGAAAAACCGGACCTGATCGTATTTACCGGGGACCTTGTAAATAATATTGCTTCCGAAATGGAACACTATATCGATGTATTTTCCCGGTTAAAAGCACCCATGGGCGTATTTTCCACGCTGGGGAACCACGATTACGGAGACTATCACCACTGGAAAGACGGGGCTGAAAAAACAGCTAACCTGGAGCGGCTGAAGCAGATCCACGGCCAGATGGGCTGGCGGCTCCTGCTGGATGAGCACCTGCCGCTGGAACGGAACGGCTCACAGATCGGGCTGATCGGCGTACAGAACATCAGCGGCAAGGCCCGGTTTCACAGCTATGGCAATATGGCAAAAGCTGCCGAAGGAGCCGCCCGATACCCCTTTAAGATACTGCTGAGCCATGATCCCTCGCACTGGGACGCGGAGGTCAATACCCGGTATCCCGACATTGACCTGATGCTGAGCGGGCATACCCATGGCATGCAGTTTGGCGTGGAGCTTCCCTGGTTCCGGTGGAGCCCTGTTCAGTACGTTTATAAGCAATGGGCCGGCCTTTATGAAAAAGGGCACCAGAAACTTTATGTAAACCGGGGATTTGGCTTTATCGGCTATCCGGGCAGGGTCGGCATCCTGCCGGAGATCACCATTTTTGAATTTCAATAATATTTCATGCACCCAATGCATCATCCATTGGTATTTTTTGTCTAATTTTAGTACTTAAATAGCTGATTTCATTATGCAAACAATAAAGACTACTGCCCTTTTGGTCCTCTGCTTTTTTTTAACCGTTACGTTAAAGGCACAGTTTCATATCGGCGCCAAAGCGGGTGTTAATGCCACCAAGATCGATGGCAAGAGCTTTAAAGAAGCATTCAATTACAATTACCTGCTGGGTGCTTTTGCAGAAATCGGCATAAGCCAGAAGCTGAGCATAAACCCGGAACTGATCTATTCCCAGGCATCCGGCACCCGCGATACCAGCTTTAAGAACGTACTGCCCGATTTTAACAAGGAGCAGACAAAGGCAAAACTGAATTACCTTTCCATACCGGTCCTGCTGAACCTGAAACTGGCAGGTCCCCTGCATATTGAGGCCGGACCGCAATTCAGTATTCTTACCAGTTCCGACAAGGACCTGCTGAATAACGGGAAAGACGCGTTTAAGAAAGGAGATTTTTCAATGCTGGGCGGCGTACAGCTCCAGTTGAGTGCCTTCCGCGTATCCGGAAGGTACGTGATCGGCCTGAGCAATGTAAGTGACCTGCCCAGCCAGGAAAAGTGGAAGAACCAGGCAATACAGGTAGCCGTGGGGATTGCCCTGTAGCACTCCGTTGCCCGTTCTTATTATTTAAATAAATGATAACCAGTCATGGATACCGCTGGCCCGTTTGGGGCCGGGCAACGCAGCGGAGCAGACAATTTTTGAAACGGCACAGGCATGTAACCCGTCATTTTTCCCGGTAATAAAATATTTTACATTAAAAATCCGTCAATCTTTCCGCATTTTTGCTTGTGGCACTACAATTGACCTGCTAAAAGTTCTATTTAAGAAACAGGCGTATCCAAAAGGCTATGCCAGTTTGTCCTGTTAAAAAAGACTAATGAAGTTTGATATAAAATTTAGACCGGAAGATGAGATGGATTTTCTGCCAATTATTCCACTCAACGAGAGTGAAGGTGACGAAAATCTGGACGAGATACCCGACGAAATTGCGATCCTTCCACTGAGGAATACGGTGCTGTTCCCGGGGGTGGTGCTACCCATTACGGTGGGCAGGGATAAAAGTATCCTTGCCGTAAACGAAGCCTACAAGGGTAATAAATTCATAGGTGTGGTAGCCCAAAAGGACAGCAACCAGGAAAACCCTGAGGCCGGGGACCTGGAGCAGATCGGAACCATTGCCAAGATCATTAAACTGATCAAGATGCCCGACGGAGGTACAACCGTTATCATCCAGGGCAGGAATAAATTTTCCATCGGGCAGATAAGCAGCATCGACCCCTATTTCAAAGCGGTCATCAAAAGGATCCCGGATACGGAAACTCCTGTAGACGCCGATTTTGAAGCACATATCGCCAATATCAAAGACCTGGCCACCAATATCATTCAGCAATCGCCCAATATTCCTTCAGAAGCCTCAATTATTCTGAAGAATATTGAAAAGCCTTCCTTCCTCATTCATTTTGTAAGCAGTAATCTGAATACCTCTGTAGAGGAAAAACAGCAGCTGCTGGAAATGGATGACATCCGGGAGCGGGCCGGCAGCCTGATGCAGCTGTTGCAAAAAGAGCTGCAGTTTGTTGAGCTGAAAAACAAAGTAACCAATAAGACCCGTACGGAGCTGGATAAACAGCAACGGGAATACTTTTTACAACAGCAGCTCAAAAGCATTAAAGAAGAACTGGGGGGCGATACAAACAGCCAGGAGATAAAAGAAATGCAGAAAAAGGCCGAGAGCAAGAAATGGCCGGAAGCTGCAAAGGAGGCCTTTAAAAAAGGCATCGAAAAACTGGAGCGGATGCACCCCAGCACCCCCGATTATTCGGTTGTGTACAACCATGTAGACCTCATGCTGGACCTGCCATGGGAGGAGTACACGGCAGACCGGTACGATCTTGAGAACGCCAAAAAAACACTGGATCATGATCATTATGGCATGGCCAAGATCAAAGAGCGGATCCTGGAATACCTTGCGGTCCTGAAATTAAAAGGGGATATGAAAAGTCCCATCCTCTGTTTCCTGGGCCCTCCGGGCATTGGGAAAACCTCGCTCGGAAAGAGCATTGCCAGTGCACTGGGCCGCAAGTATGTACGGTTAAGCCTGGGAGGCCTGCACGACGAAAGCGAGATCCGCGGGCACCGCAAAACCTACATCGGGGCCATGCCGGGGCGTATTCTCCAATCATTGAGAAAAGTAAAAAGCAGTAACCCCGTTATTGTGCTGGACGAAATTGATAAAGTGGGGAACGATTTCCGGGGCGATCCCAGCAGTGCGCTGCTGGAAGTGCTGGACCCCGAGCAGAACAACAATTTTTACGACAATTACCTGGAGCTGGAATACGATCTCAGCAAGGTGCTGTTCATAGCAACCGCCAACAATATCCAGACCATCCAGCCCGCGTTGCGTGACCGCCTGGAGATCATCGATCTTAGTGGGTATGCCATTGAAGAAAAAATCGAGATCGCCAAACGCCATTTGCTCCCCAAACAAAAAGAGCTGCATGGATTGGCCAAAAGCAATATCCGGTTTTCGGACAAAGTGCTGGCCCAGCTGATCGCCGATTACACCCGCGAAAGCGGCGTTCGGGAACTGGACCGGGTACTGGCCAGCATTATGCGCAACCAGGCAAAAAAAGTGGCAATGGGCGAAGCAATAAAATCACCACTCACAACAGATATCGTGCAGGAGATACTGGGCAAACCCCGCTACAGCAACGATCTGTATAAGACCGTGAACCTCCCCGGTGTAGCCGTGGGCCTGGCCTGGACCTATGTAGGGGGCGATATCCTTTTTATAGAATCCAGTCTCAGCGACGGGAAGGGCGAATTACACCTGACGGGGAACCTCGGCAATGTAATGAAGGAAAGCGCTACTACAGCATTGACCTACCTGAAATCAAATGCGGAGCAATACAACATCGACAGCACTCTTTTCCAGAAAAAGAACATACATATACATGTGCCGGAAGGGGCTACCCCCAAAGACGGTCCCAGCGCGGGTATTACCATGATGACCTCCATTGCCTCCGTGCTGACCGGCAAAAAGGTAAAGCCTTACCTGGCGATGACCGGGGAAATTACATTACGCGGACAGGTATTGCCTGTTGGCGGGATCAAGGAAAAGATCCTGGCCGCCAAACGTGCCGGGCTTAAAGAGATCATTCTTTGTTTACAAAACCAGAAAGACGTTGAAGAAGTAGAAACCGGCTTTATAAAAGGACTCAAATTCCACTATGTAAGCAGGATGGAGGACGTATTGAAAATTGCAACCGGCATTTAGAGCCTGTTTAAAATTCATTCAATGGTTTTATTTTTTGATGCCGGGCAATGCCAGGCTGAACTCGTTTCAGCTTCTGTCCGGCATTTAAAACGGCTACCCATCAACGGATGCTGAAACAAGTTCCGGAGGACAATACGCCCGAAAGCGACTTTTAAGACCGCCTCATATCATTTCGCCGGCCCCCTCCGGGAACAGGCCCCGCCTATAACTTCTTTAATTCACGTATTGCCCCCAGCGGGTCCTTTGATCCAAATACTGTACTTCCGGCCACCAGCACATCGGCGCCTGCTGCAACGATCTCTGCGGCGTTGCCAAGCGTAACGCCGCCGTCGATATTGATGAGCGCAGAGGACCCTTTCTCCCGGATAAGTTTTTTAATTTCCCTGATCTTATTGAGGGTATTCGGAATAAATTGCTGCCCGCCAAAACCCGGGTTCACGCTCATCACCAAAACGATGTCCACATCTGCAATGATATCACTCAGGAGGCTGGCAGGATTATGCGGGTTAATGGCAACCCCCGCCTTTAATCCCATTGCTTTTATCTGCTGAATATCCTGGTGCAATCGCGGGCAGGTTTCGATATGAATATTGATATGATCTGCACCTGCCTTTTTAAATTGTTCAAAATACCGGGAAGGTTCCTCGATCATCAGGTGCACATCGCAGGTCTTCGTCGTTACTTTTTTTACAAATTCAATCACCATGGGACCAAAGCTGATATTGGGCACAAACTGACCGTCCATCACATCCAGGTGCAGCCAGTCTGCCTCACTTTGATTCACCATCTCCACCTCATGTTGCAAATGAAGAAAATCCGCAGCCAATAAAGAAGGAGCTACAATTGCCATATAAAAAATTTTTGGCAAAATAACATTATTTATCCGGATTGAGATTTGAGAACCGGGAATTGAGACAACATGCAAACCCATCTCCTGTCTCAATGCTCCCATCCCGGCTCTTTTAACAAAATACACACCCTGTGCATAAAATAAATTCATTACTTTACGGAGTGTTATATAAATTTGAGAAGAAGGATTTTTAACTAAAACAAGGAAAACATTGACAGAAGCAATCATTAACCTGGAGACAGTAAACCCCATTGATTTTTTTGGGGTTAACAACGGCAAACTGGACATCCTGAAAAAGAAATTCCCGCTCCTTAAAATACTTTCCCGCGGCACGCAGATCAAACTCAGCGGCGCTCCCGAGCAAATAGCCGAAGCCAAAGAGAAGATCAACCTGATCGTTTCCTATATTGAGCGTAACGGGCACCTGAGCGAAAACTATTTTGACCAGATCCTGGGCGGCGATGATATGGAAACCATCGATCATTTCCAGGAACGCAATCCCAATGAGGTCCTGGTATTTGGCCCTAACGGCAAATCGGTGCGCGCACGTACCGCCAATCAGAAAAAGCTGGTGCAGGAAGCAGAAAAAAATGATATTCTTTTTGCCATCGGGCCGGCGGGTACCGGTAAAACCTATACCGCTGTTGCCCTGGCCGTAAGGGCCCTTAAGAACAAACAGGTAAAAAAGATCATCCTCACCAGGCCAGCAGTAGAGGCTGGCGAAAGTCTGGGCTTTTTGCCGGGCGATCTCAAAGAAAAGATCGACCCCTATCTGCGGCCGCTCTACGATGCGCTGGATGACATGATCCCCGCCGATAAGCTGGGCTATTACATGACCACGCGGACGATCGAGATCGCTCCGCTGGCCTATATGCGCGGACGCACACTGGACAATGCCTTTATCATCCTGGATGAGGCGCAGAACGCTACCGACCTGCAGCTAAAAATGTTCTTAACCCGGATCGGCGCCAATGCCAAAGCCATCATCACCGGTGATATGACACAGGTGGATCTGCCCCGTAACCAAAAAAGCGGTTTGCAGACCGCTGTCAGGATCCTGCAGAACATCCCCGGCATCAGTCATATTGAGCTGGATGAAGAAGATGTGGTACGGCACCGCCTGGTAAAAGCGATCATTAAAGCGTATCATAAAGAACATGAAGAGCAGGAGCAACGCTTCCCCAGAGAGCATCATCAGAAATCATAGGGGTAGAATTTTCCATTTTACCTTTAAAGGGTGGCCGTGGGGCCGCCTTTTTCTTTTGTTGCTTATCGCCGGATGCCAGGAGGCGCAACCCGGCGACGGCCCGGGTCACAACCTGTCCCGGGAACTGGACAGCCTGAAACCGTTGTTGCGATCGGGCGACCTGGTGCTCCGCAACGGAACGGATGCCACCAGCCAGGCCACCCGGAGGTTTAACCGCAAGGACACTTCCTTTTCGCATTGCGGTATTATTGCCGTGGAAGAAGGCAGGGTATGGGTCTACCATGCCATTGGCGGCAGCTATAACCCCTCGCAGCAGTTAAAAAAAGAGCTCCTCGATAGCTTTTCAGATCCTGCCGATAACGACCGGATAGCAGTTTACCGGTACCCGCTAAGCAAAGAAGAGCAGCAGCGGCTCATCAACATTGTGCGGCAATATTATAAGAACCGGCTTCCCTTTGATCTCTTTTTCAATTTTGAGACCGACGACCGGATGTATTGTTCCGAGTTTGTATTCAAAAGTATCAATAAAAGCATGGATGGCCGTCTTTTACCCATTGCGCAGCAGCAGCCCCCCGTCTATATTTCTATTGATGACCTGTTCCTGAACCCCTATGCCACGCTTATAAAAAAGATAGAATACCCGATATTGGCGAGCCCGTGATACCATCGTTTATTGTACCTACATTTGCATTCTAAAACCATTTTACATTATGAAAAAAGTAATTCAGTTGCTACCCGTTGCCCTCCTGCTGGCGGCAGGCCTCTTAAGTTGCCAATCCGGCAGCAATGATCCCAAAGCAGTGCTTGTTAGCTTTTTTGAAAAGCTGGCAAAGAAAGATCTCGATGGCGCCGCCCAGCTGGCCACCAAGGACAGTAAATCCACGCTCGACATGATCAAAAAAGGAATGGATATGGCCCAGAAAATGGATACCTCCGCCGTCAAAGAAGACCCTACTAAGGAATTCAGGGATGTTGAATTTGGCGAGCCCCGTATCTCCGGAGATACGGCTTATATTAAAGTAACCAGCAAGACCAAAAAACAGGAGCCTTCAGAGATCTCTCTTGTTAAGGAAGAAGGCAAATGGAAGGTAGACTTTTCAATGGCGGCCCTGATGAAAATGGGAACGGATAAAATGAAAGGAAGCGGAGGCATAGAAGGGATGGAACACCCGAATGTATCGCCGGAGCAAATAGAGCAGGCACAGCAAATGGCGGACAGTGTGTTAAAAAATGCAGACCCGCAAAAAATGAAGGAGCTACAGGAACTGATGCAGACGGAGCAGGCACAGAAAACTGCTGATAGCCTCCTGAAACATATAGACCCCAAAAAAGTGGAGGAGCTGCGAAAAAGCCTCGAAAAATCAAAGTAAGCGATAAGTTGTTTATCTTGCAGGAATGAAAAGAATTGGTTTTTACTTTTTATTCCTGCTTTTTTTATTGCCGGCCTGTTTGCCCGATAAAGCAGATAAAGATGAGCCGGGCGATTCGGATATTGATGCGGCAAGGGATTTTATACAGGCCGCCCTCAGGGGCAACTTTAAAAGTGCAGCGAACTATATGCTCCATGACTCTGCCAATGACGAACGCCTGGATGCAGTAGCCCGTATGCCGCGCAGCGCCGATGAAAAACAGGGCCTTTGGGATGCCACCATTAATATCCATGAACGCAAGTTGCTGAATGATTCTGTAAGCATCATCGTGTATTCCAACTCTTATTACAAGAACAACAGGGACACCCTCAGGGTCGTAAAAAAAGACGGAGCCTGGCTGGTGGATTTCAAATACCTGTTTGACGCCCATAAATAAAATGCCTTTACAATAAATCGCTGCCGATCAACATTCCGATTGAAAAACTTGTTATTTTTGATTTAATAGAAAGAGCCGGGCAGCATGGTTCTTTTTTGACTAAAAATTAATGAATACGATGGCAACAATCACACACCCATGGCACGGCGTTAGTTATGGAGCGGGAGCACCTGAAATTGTAAATACGATCATTGAAATACCGGAAGGTTCGCGTGCCAAATATGAGATCGACAAAGAAACCGGGTTGTTAAAACTGGATAGGGTCATCTATTCATCCTTTCACTATCCCGTTAATTACGGGTTTATTCCCAAAACACTGGGGCAGGATCACGACCCATTGGATATACTGGTGCTTTGCTCCCAGCCCATCCGTTCCCTATGCCTGGTAAGGGCCAAGGTGATCGGTAATATGCAGATGATCGACAGCGGTGAGCGCGATGATAAGATCATTGCCGTAGCCATTGATGATCCGTCCGTGAATCACTACGAAAACATTGATGAGCTTCCCCATCACTTCCTCCTGGAAATGCGCAATTTCTTTGAGCAATATAAAGTGCTTGAAAGCAAAAAAGTAGAGATCGATACCTTCCAGGATAAGGAAACGGCATTATCCATTATATCCGAAGCCATCGATTATTATAAAAAGAAGTTCAAAGAAATGTCCTGAGATCCTTAAGCCGTATGAGATACCTGTTGATCCTCATATGTTCCTTTGCGTTGGGAAGCCCCATTGCTGCCCAGGACCAGTTTTTCTATACGGTTGTAAAAGACTACTTCCGGGTAAACCCGTTTACCGGTCAGTTCTCGGCCTTTGTTAATGCCGTTAAAACAGACCCCGGGTTAACCATTACAAGAACTGTTAATAAAACCGACACCAGTCTTTTTTCCATAGAAGGTGATTATCAATCTTTCAACCCCTTCTCCATCCGGGCCAATAAAGTGGAAATGACGCTGGGCGAAAAACAGCGGGTGCTCCAGGGCAGGCGGCCGATAGCAGACACCATCATGCTCTATGAAATAACCGGTTTTTTCGATAGCACGGCACAAACGGTAAAAGCCCTGAAAAAAGAATACAAGCGCATCAATAATAAAATAAAAAGGGACCTTGCCGCTCAGAGTGAAGCCCCGCTAACCAATATCAGAGGCATCCGCGAAGGCGCCATTACCAATCACGCAAAAAATTCAAACCTGGCGCCCCCCATATCCGTGATATGGTTTGTGAAAGACGACGGGCAGCTGGGCCTGCTGGTTGCCCTTCGTATGAAATACATTAATAACCGGGCAGTCCCAAGCGGTTTCCTGGCAGACAATCTTTACTTCTACCGCAACATTCTCCCGATGTTCAGGTGAGCTGCGGCATTCGCTTAATGAGCTTGAGCCGGTGTGTGCGCTTTCCTGTTTCAACATTAATGATCCCCTTTTTATCAATGGTATCAATACGTACCTGGCCGGAAGCATGGATGATCTGATCAGGCCCAAGCAGGATCCCTACATGTACGATCTCCTGTTGATCGTCAAAAAAGGCGAGATCCCCGGGCCGTGCATCCTGCAATTTTTTTACAACCAGCCCCTCCTGGGCCTGCTGCCAGGCATCCCGCTGCAGTACGATCCCCGCCATTTTGAAAATGGTTTGCGCAAAACCACTGCAATCAACACCCAGTATTGTTTTACCGCCCCACAGGTATGGGGCATTGAGCCATTGCCGGGCATATTGCTCAATAGCAGCCCGGATACCGGCGGGGTCTGTAACAGGTGCGGCCAGGGCGCCCCCGTAGCGGTATTCCCGGTTCCCCGCAACCATCCGGCCTTCCCCGGATAACCATATAAAAGCCCCCATGGGAATATGCATAGGCAGCCCGTCTACCAGTATGGTATTTAATAATGCCCCTGCCAGCATCGGGGCCCCATTTTTTGAGGCATCCCTGCCGGTTTCCCGGATCATATGCTGGGTAACCCAGCCCTTGTAACCATCGTACAGGCTTTTTATCTTAACCCAGCCCTTTCGTTTAGCCGACAGTATGGCCACTTTTTCCCCGAACAACAGCTGGTTAACCATTTCATATTTATGATGCGGTTTTTTCCGGACCGGTGCTGCGGGCACCACTACCATTCCCTGTTTCATAACTCTGCTTTTAAAAGAATAAAGATAGGGACCCCTGCGGGGAATGTAAAATATGAAATGCAGAACACTAAATTTCCCATTCTCCCCGGGGACTATGGAATCTGAGTGATTTTGCATCTTAGCTATAAAAGCCGCTTAAACTTTTTTGAGAAAGTTCAAACGGATCTGTAGTTTTAAATATCTTTATTTGCGTGAATAACGGCCGTTATGACCATATTGATGACCAGGAACTACTCCGGCGTTACCTGCAGGAACATGATAGTTCCTGGCTGGGGATCCTCCTGGAACGCTATACGCTCCTGCTCTTTGGGGTATGTATGAAATACCTGAAGGATGAAACACAGGCACAGGATGCCGTTCAGCAGGTTTTCCTGAAGGTGATCCAGGAAGTGCATAAGTACCGGATCGACTACTTTAAATCCTGGCTGTACACTGTAGCAAAGAACCATTGTCTTACGATGCTGCGCGATAAAAAACGGATGGTACCCGTGGAATTGACTGCGGACAATCCTGTTGCAGCGCGGGACGAAGAGGTACCGGAACAGGAAGCTATCAGCCCGGAACTTTTAAAAGATGCCCTGGATGCATTGAGCGTGGAGCAGCGGCAATCAGTAATTTTGTTTTACCTGGAAAAAAAGAGCTACCAGGAGATCAGTGCCTCCGAAGGCTATAGCCTGCTGCAGGTAAAGAGCTATATCCAGAACGGAAAAAGGAACCTGAAGTTGCTGATCCAAAAAATGCTTAAAAAAGCAAAAAACGAGAATGGCTGAAGATTTAAAAGACATATTATCCCATTTAAATAAAGATGTAAGCCAGGAAACCCTGCTTCAATACCTGCGGCAACAGCTGGATAAAGAAGCCGCACATGAAGTAGAACGGCAATTGCTGGAGGATCCTTTTTATAATGATGCACTGGAAGGCCTGCAGGAAATGGAGCACCCGGACCGCCTGATGCTGATCGCTGAAGCCCTGAACCGGGATCTGAAAAAACGTACGGAAAAGAAAAGAAAAGAACGCAGCAAACGTCATTTACAGCCGCAATGGTGGCTCTATGCTTCCGTCCTCATCCTGCTCCTTCTCCTCGTACTGGTATATTTGCTCCTCCACGGCAGGATGGGTAATTAAAATAACCCGTTATCGCATATGTACCCCTTCCTGTGCATCAATTGTGCACAAAATAACCCCAACATTAAGTTTATATTAAGTTTACATTAATTCTTTTGAACGGTACGGGATCGCCCCATTTACCTTGTACCTTTGCATCATAAATTTTTTGTTATGCAATGGAAGACTATTACATCCAGCCTTGGTAACACCGGATTTGGATTGTGGTACAATGGTCAAAAAATGCTAACCCTCGCATACAAACCGAAATCCGATTCGGTTTACCTGGAATCAAAAGACGGGGAAAAGAGACTGTTTCACTATAAAAAGAAAGGCCTTTTTAAAAATAAGCGGGTGCTGGAGAATGAGTATGGGGCTGAATTGGGGAAAATCTCCCGTGAAGGACGCCAGAAATACATCGAGGTGGATGACAAGCGCTTTTACCTGAATTTCAAAAATGACAATAATAATGTTATTGAGATCATTGATGAAGCAGGTCAAAAGCCCGTAGCTGTTTGTTCCGTGGAAGGCGAAAACCCCAGCGATGCTACCAACTATAGCCTGCTGATGGTAATGTGCTTCTATCTTTTTCAGCCAAAAAATTACACCCAGGCCCTTACTGCAAGGGCGGCCATTTAAAGCCCGTGGTAAATCTCCCTGGCAAATTGCTCCAGCGAAGGATCGCGGGCACCCATCAGCAGCAGGGTGGAGCCTGGCTGCAGATGCCCATCCATTGCGGCAAGCAACTGTTCCCTGTCTTCCACAAAATAAGCATTCTTACCCCGGGTTTTCAGGTCACTGATCAGGTCACTGGCAGAAATATCTTTTGTAGTGGTTCCCCCTGCATAAAAGATCTCGCTCATCCAGATCTCATCCTGGGGTCTTAAGGCATTGCCGATCTCTTCCACAAATTCTTTGCGTAAAAACTTGGTGGGTGTATACCCATGCGGCTGAAACCATGCCACCACTTTATCAGAAACCGGCTGACAGGAGCGGATGGCTGCCGCGCATTTAACGGGGTTATGTGCAAAGTCATCCACCACCCATATCCCATTCTTTTCACCCAGCACCTGGCTTCTCCGGTAAATGCCTTCGTAGCCCGCTAAAGCAGCGGCCGCATCTTTCAGCGAAGCACCGGCAATTACGGCGGCGGCTGTAGCGGCCACCGCATTCTCCATATTATGTTGCCCCAGGATCCGTATGCCAAAGGGCTCACCATTTACTTTAAATGCAATGTGGAATCCATCCTGCACAAATTCCGTAGCCTGGAACCCCACACCGGTGCAGGTTTCGTCCACGCAAAAATCATGAGCCGGGTTGGCAGATAATGCAGCCGAATGCATATTGGACCGGTTCACACAAAACAACCGGCTGTTGTTCCGGAAGGTCTCAAAAACCCGCATAAGCTCCTCCAGTTCCTTGTGATCTTTTTCAATATTCAGCAGCACGCCTATTTCGGGCCGGTATTGCACGATCGACCCGTCGCTTTCGTCTGCTTCAATCACCAGCCATTCTCCGGATCCAACAAAGGCATTGCCGATCTTTCCTTTTTTAATAAGACTCACCAGGCCGGCCCCGCTGATCACGGAAGGGTGCATCCCCGCCTGCTGCAAAATGTCAAACAGCATCCCCGTGGTAGTGCTTTTGCCGCTGGTACCGCCAATGGCGATCGTCTTTTTGCTGGCTGCAATAAGAGCCAGCAGTTCAGAGCGATGCATTACCGGAATATTCAGTGCCCGGGCCTTCCGGATTTCCTCCACGGTATCTTCGATGGCCGTCGATGCTACCACCAGGTCGGTATCCGGGGTAATGCCCGCACCGTTCTGCAAAAAACACCGGATCCCCCCGGCTTCCAGCTTCTCTTTGATATCACCGGCCTTCCCCTCGTTGAAAAAACGATCACTCCCGGAAACCTGCTTTCCCGTACCCTGCAAGTACTGTGCAATCGCACTCATGCCGGCGCCGGCAATACCAATAAAAAAAGGGCTCCTGATTTTTTGCAAATCAATATTCATGTTGTCTGGCTTAGTTGCTGCAAATGTCGGTAAAGCAAGAGTTCTGACAAAAGAGAATTGTTGCATCCCCGGTCCAATGATCTCCTTATTCTTTTAACTTTATGACAAATCAAAAAAACTTTACATTATGAAAAGAAATCCAAAACCAATGCCAGTTATGAGTGTCGTACTTTTGATCATTTGCAGTTTTCTACTTTTTGGAACAAAACCCGATGCGGTGAACACCAGAACTAAAATGAACATTTATAGCGAAAAGCCCTGTCTGGATTATCAAAAGGCCGATAGTATGGTGGAAGCGCTATTTACACAGATCGTCAAAGAACATAACCTGGATTCAAATTTTGTGCAGCAATAACAAAGTCGCAGCGTTTATGGCTCGAAATGCGAATGGCTGATTTAAATACCATTTTCATCAGCCAGGAACGGATAGCATATGGAAGTGCAGCAACTGCATGTAAATACCATATACTGGCAGATGCCGCAAATGAACGGATCAAATTTTTGAGCGGATGGACAGATGGAATTCCGGAAGGGGATCTTTGTATTGGATCAAGAAAAATGAAACAGTAATATTTTGATCCGGTGGATGCTGGCATGAGTGGCTCTGCAGACCTGGCAGAACCTTAGCGTTCCTTGCTATTGAAATTTTCCGGCGAATCTGCAGGGAATAAAAGCCAGCAAGATCATTGCTCCTTAAAATACCGCATCATCTGTCCGTAATCCCATTTGCGTTGCAAGCCATGGATGCACCGGGTGATCCTGGTAACTTTTGTGGCATCTGTTTTTGCGGCATCTACCCATTTGCTGAAATAGTGCTGGTGGGAGGGCACCAGGGACCTGAAATATTCAAGAGCCTCCGGTTCTTCCGCCAGGCAATCCAGCAGCTCCCGGTTGAGCTCATATTTTTTTGTTTCCAATTGTAACTGCACTTCCACCAGGGCTCCTTCTTTTTTCCGGATCCCCTTCCGCATAGCCGCATTTACCGGCAGGATAAAGTTACCGCCTCCCATGGGCAGCAGCGAAACGCCCGCTATCTTATGGCTGTCGATAAACCCTTTTACCTGGAAGGCCTTCTTGTTACCCGGCAACAATTCCCCGGCAAGACCGGCCGGAACTTCAATATAGGTCCAGCCGGTTTTATCCCCGTTTTCGGCAAACTTCAGCAGCCGCGCGGTTAAAGAAAGGAGCGCTTGCTTTTTCATATGCATAAAGTTCCGGCATCTGCCGTAAAATTTTCATTTCTTTGCAAAAATTTTCCGGATAAAAATCGGACATATGCAGCAAACCATTACCCTTCGCGTTCAGCCTGAAGAAGCCGGGGACACACAGCGGCTTCATCCGCACATTGCCGGGGCCCTGGGTATAAAGCCCGGCACTGTCACCGGTTATACCATTTTAAAAAGTTCCATTGATGCCCGCGGACGCCAGCCGATGATCCAGCTTTCACTGCTGGTTTACGTGGATGAGCCGGCAACCGAACGGGAGTTGGTCCGGCCAGTTTATAAAGACGTTCATTCCGCTCCCCAAAAAGTAGTGGTCATAGGAGCCGGTCCGGCCGGTCTTTTTGCCGCTCTCCAGCTCATCGAAAAAGGCATTCAGCCCATCGTGCTGGAACGCGGCAAGGATGTGCGCACCCGCAGGCGTGACCTGGCAGCCATCAATAAACAGGGCATCATGAACCCCGAAAGCAATTATTGTTTCGGAGAAGGCGGAGCCGGTACCTATAGTGATGGCAAGCTGTATACGCGCAGCAACAAACGGGGCGATATCAACAAGATACTCAATACTTTTGTGCGCTTTGGTGCCGAAGAAAAAATATTGTACCAGGCGCATCCGCATATCGGCACCAATAAGCTGCCCCAGATCATTACCGCCATGCGGGAGCAGATCCTCCGCTGCGGAGGTGCCGTTCATTTTAATAAAAAGGTAACCGGCTTCATCACCGGCAAAAACAGTCTCAAAGGGGTAACCACCGCCGATGGCGATACCTTTACCGCAGCCGCTGTGATACTGGCAACAGGACACTCGGCCCGTGATATTTTTCACCTGCTGCACAATGAAGGATTGCAGATCGAAGCCAAGCCCTTTGCCCTGGGCGTAAGGGCAGAGCATCCGCAAACACTGATCGACCAGGCCCAATACAAATGCCCTGCCCGCGGTGAATGGCTTCCCCCAGCTTCCTACAGCCTGGTACAGCAGGTAGGTGACCGGGGCGTGTTCTCCTTCTGCATGTGCCCCGGCGGCATCATCGCCCCTGCCGCCACCGGCCAGGGCGAGATCGTGGTCAATGGCTGGTCGCCCTCCAAACGCAATAATCCCTATGCCAACTCCGGCATTGTGGTACAGGTGGCCGAGAAGGATGTACATGCAGTCCCCGCATTTAAAAAGGCCTATGGTGCAGCCGCCAACAGTCCGCTTTTCCTGCTCTACTTTCAGCAATGGGTAGAGCAGCTCGCGTTTCAGGCCGGTGGTGGCCGGCTGGTGGCGCCCGCCCAGCGTATGGTTGATTTTTGTGAGGGCAGGCATTCACCTTCGCTCCCGGATTGTTCCTATTTGCCGGGGATTCATTCCGCTCCCTTATGGGAGGTGCTGCCGCCTTTTGTAACCACCGCCCTGCAGCAGGGTTTTCAACACTTCGGCAATAAGATAAAAGGCTATTACTCCAACGATGCCGTCATTGTAGCCACGGAATCCCGCACTTCCTCGCCGGTACGGATCCCCCGTGACAAAGATACCCTTGAGCATCCGCAGCTTCAAAACCTTTATCCCTGCGGCGAGGGAGCCGGGTATGCGGGGGGCATTGTAAGCGCCGCAATGGACGGGGAACGGGTTGCGAACATTATTTGCTCCAGGCTCAACCTTTAATGACCGTTTGGCAATGCTTCAGGCCGTCAGATCTTAGAGCCTGTTTAAAATTCATTCAATGGCTTTATTATGGCTGTTTTGGGCTGCAACTGCGTTAAATTTTTCGCCATAGTGGCCTACTATGCCTGCAAAATTTTCCTTGTTTCGCTCCAAAATAGCTTCATAATAAATTCCATCAATAAAATTTAAACAGGCTCTTAAATAAAATACTTTCGACCGTTCGTTAACGAATCTTAATTTTTTTTTCATAGTGTTTCCCGTACGCAAACGATTCGTTAACTTGCGGCCACAAATCAAATTTTAAAAAATTTTTCAATTTTTTCCAATGAGTTACATTTCAGAGGTATTTGCCAGACAAATTTTGGACAGCCGCGGTAATCCTACTATCGAGGTGGATGTACTAACAGACGAGGGCGCCCTGGGTCGCGCGGCCGTTCCGAGCGGAGCCAGCACCGGGATCCACGAAGCCGTGGAGCTGCGTGACGGCGACAAGAAAAAATACCTGGGAAAAGGAACATTAAAAGCTGTTAAGAACGTAAATAACACTATAGCCCCTGCATTGCTGGGTTATGATGTGGCGGACCAAACCGGTATCGACCAGCTGATGATCGAACTGGATGGCACCCCCAATAAAGGAAAATTAGGTGCTAATGCATTGCTGGCGGTAAGTATGGCTGCTGCAAAAGCAGCAGCTGAAGAAGCGGGTTTACCTTTATACCGTTATGTAGGTGGCACCAACGCCAAAACCCTGCCCATCCCCATGATGAACATTCTCAATGGTGGTGCACATGCCGATAATAAGATCGACTTCCAGGAGTTTATGGTAATGCCCATCGGCGCTTCTACCTTCAGCGAAGGACTGCGCTGGGGTGTTGAAATCTTCCATGCCCTGAAATCCGTTCTGAAGAAAAAAGGCTTCAGCACCAACGTGGGTGATGAAGGTGGTTTCGCTCCCAATATCCAGAGCAACGAAGAAGCCATCGAAACCGTACTGGCCGCGATCGATGCAGCTGGCTACAAAGCCGGTTCTCAGATCGTAATCGCCATGGACGCTGCCAACAGCGAGCTGTGGGATGCCAAAAAGAAAAAATACGTATTCCATAAAAGCAGCGGCAAAGCCGTAAGCAGCGATGAGCTGGTAAAATTCTGGGAAAGCTGGGTAAAACAATACCCCATTGCCAGCATTGAAGATGGTATGGCTGAGGACGACTGGAAAGGATGGGCGGCACTGACCCAGGCTGTAGGCGACAAATGCCAGCTGGTAGGTGATGACCTGTTTGTAACCAACGTAACCCGCCTGCAGCAGGGTATCGACAAAAGCATTGCCAACGGATTGCTGGTAAAAGTAAACCAGATCGGTACCATCACCGAAACCATCAATGCGGTAACCCTGGCGCAGCATAATGGCTACAATACCATCATGAGCCACAGAAGCGGTGAAACTGAAGATACGACCATCGCCGACCTGGCCGTGGCGCTGAATTGCGGACAGATCAAGACCGGTTCTGCAAGCCGTACCGACCGGATCGCAAAATACAACCAGCTGATCCGTATCGAAGAACAATTGGGCGAAAGCGCGGTTTATCCGAAAGGAACCATTAAATTTGGTAAGAAATAATTATTCGATCATCGTTCGTGCTGCTATCAGCTTCGTTGTGTCACTCCCTTGTACTCCGGTACAGACATTGGCAAAAGCATCAATAGCTCATTAGCAAATCGGTATATCAGGCATGGAAACATTTGTTGATTTTGTCCCCGAAAAAGAGCCCGTGCAGGAAACGGACCCGCAGAAGCCGCGCAAGGCGCTCAGTAAAATTTCGCGGTTCCTTACCAATAAGTTTTTCCTGGCTACCATAGGCTTTTTAGTCATCATGTTGTTCCTGGATAAGAACGACCTGTTCTCCATCGTAGAGCGCCGTAAGGAGCTCAATGACCTGGAGCTAAGCAAGGACCACTACAACAAAGAACTGATTGAGCTGCATAAGATCCGGACCGATCTCGAAACCGATCCGGCCACCATCGAAAAGCTGGCCAGGGAAAAATACCTGATGAAGCGGAATAACGAGGATATTTTTCTTACAGAAGATCAAACCAAATTAAAACAGGCTGAATAATTTTCAGCCCTTATACAAACACCCGGAGCCAGCGCTTCGGGTGTTTTTTTATACGGGTAAGCTACTTGGGTGACAGCCGGGACCGGGGCGACATATAGTTTTTGAAGAACAGGATTACAAATGCTTCCATCATACCTGCGCCTGCCCGTCACCCAGGTCTCCACCGTCCCAACACCCCCCCCTCACCATTTTTGGCTACCCGCAATCTTCCCCTGTTTTGTAACTTTACTTGCAGGCCCTGTGTTTGCCGGCTTGCAGGTGTACCAGCGCCCTGCCTTCATTTTTTAAGCCTCCAAAATTATCAGCATGAGAAATTCAGCCTTATTCATAGCCACTTTACTCATAGCCATTGGCTGCAAAGAACCCCGGCAAAAAGTGGATACAACCACCGTTACCCCGGAGAAAGAACGGATTGGATGTGCACCGGCCACCACGGATAAGGCATGGTATACGGCAGGCACCAAAGCGCCCTTGTTTAAAGGACTGGATGGCATCCAGTTTAAGATCTCTACCTCCAGCAAAGAAGCCCAGGATTATTTCAACCAGGGCATGATGCTGGCTTACGGGTTCAACCATGCAGAAGCGGCCCGTTCGTTTTTTGAAGCCACAAGGCTCGATTCCAATTGTGCCATGGCTTATTGGGGCTTTGCCTATGTATTGGGGCCTAATTATAATGCGGGCATGGAAGACGACAATTACCAGCGGGCATGGCAGGCGGCTCAAAAAGCGCTTGCGTTGTCCGCCGGCTGTACACCAAAAGAAAAAGCCCTGATCCGGGCCCTGGAGCACCGGTATACGGAGCAGGCGCCCAAAAGCCGCGGGCACCTCGACAGTGCCTTTGCCCGGGCCATGAAAAGGGTATATGACGCGTATCCCACCGACCCGGATGTGAGCGCTCTGTATGCAGAAGCATTGATGGACCTGCACCCCTGGGATCTGTATGATAAAAAAACAAAAGCACCCAAACCCTGGACGCCTGAAATTGTAACCATACTCGAAAAGCTGATCCGGCAATACCCCAAACATCCCGGTGCTCCCCATTTTTACATCCACGCTGTGGAAGCATCCAAAACACCTGAAAAAGGATTGGCCAGTGCTCAGCTGCTGATGCAGCTGGTGCCCGGCTCCGGGCACTTGTTGCACATGCCCTCCCATATCTATATCTGGACCGGGGACTATCACCTGGGTTCGCTTGCCAATCTGAATGCCATCAAAGCAGACAGTATCTATGTAACCGCATGTCACGCCCAGGGCGCCTACCCCCTTGCCTACTACCTGCATAACTACCATTACCTGGCGGCCACGGCCACTTTTGAAGGCAACTCAAAACTTGCGTGGATGGCGGCCAGGCAGGTGCAGGAAAAAACGGCCAAAGACGTGATGACAGAGCCGGGCTGGGGCACGCTGCAGCACTATTATGCCATTCCCTATTTTGTAGCTGTAAAATTTGCCTTATGGGATAGCATCCTCGCTATGAAGCCCGAGCGCAAAGACCTTATTTATCCCCGCGCCATACAACATTACGCAAAGGGTATGGCCCTCCTGGGGAAAAAGGATATGACCGGCGCACAGAGAGAACTGGCACAGTTGAATGACCTGGCCACAGATACCATACTGAAAGAGCTGACCATCTGGGATATCAACAGCATGAACGATATCGTACAGATTGCTGTGCAGGTACTCACCGCGGAAATTTCGCGGAACAAAAAGGAGTATGGCAACGCTGTTGCCGCTTTCAATAAAGCTATTGCCATTGAAGACAACCTGAATTATAATGAGCCGCCGGATTGGTTCTTTTCTGTGCGGCATCACCTCGGAGCCACATTGCTGCAGTCCGGAAAATTCAGTCAGGCGGAAAAAACATACCGGGAAGATTTAGCGATCTGGAGAGAAAACGGATGGGCACTGGCGGGATTGGAGCAGGCACTTCAAAAACAGGGAAAAGCACAGGAGGCACAGCTTGTAAGCCAACGATTTTCTAAAGCCTGGCAACACGCCGACGTTGACCTGGCGACATCATTTGCTCCATAGCCTGAAGAAGAGACCGGTTTAAAGGCCAAGGTCCAAGGTCTGATCCACCTCATCCCTGTTGTTTTATTCCCCATTCACAATGAACGTTGACACAAATTAAATCCTGTTTCTTTCCCGATGATCGAAGCTGAAAAATGACCGCTGACGGCCGACAGCTAAAAAATCATCGCCACACAACCTGCAATCCCGTGCGTTTCTTCACCCGGTTATTTTTAAATACGGACCGGGTAACAAAATAACCCAGGCTGGCGCCGATCCAAACATCGCTGGACCAGTGCCGGTTGTGATAAATGCGGGAAACACCGGTAAGCCCGGCAATACTATAGGCCACCCAGGGGATCCACCGGTGCTGTTGGCCATAGGCCTCAGAAACTGCTGTGGCCAATGTCATTACCGTTAAGGTATGCCCGGAGGGGAAAGAGGTATGATAGCGGTCGCTGGAAAACGGCGGGTGAAAATCCAGACTGTTATTAGTGTAAGCCGGCCGGTTCCGCCGGATCATTGATTTTGTGAGCAGGTATAAAGAGGTGGAAATCGCATAGGATTTAAAAGTAAGCAGCGCCGCATTTTTTAACCCCGGGTCCTTTATGGCGGCCCCGGCCACATACATCCCCGCCATAATGTAGGGAGAGTAGCGGTTGCCGAAGGGTTCTACGATATTGGCTACGCTGTTTATAACCGGATGCTGATTCCGTTGAACGATCCGTTTGATCTCACGATCGGCCAGCAGCAGCGCCCCGGTTGTTCCCATCACAATACCCAGGTTCCGGAAATCGCGCCCCTGCCAGTGCGCCGGCCGGGTCACCACATATTCCGCATCCGAAAAAATGCTTTTAAAAAAAGCGCCATTCAGCTTGTATTGGACCAGACTATCGGTATCCCCCGCTTCATCCGGGCAGCCTTTTTCTCTAAGAGAGTCAGCACACCTGTTATCCCAAGCGGCCCTGGGCCCTATAGCGATTGCAGTATCCTTACGGGGTGTATTCAATGGTGTTTGTGCTCCGCATAAATGAGATAACGCTACAAAAAGCCAGCAGTATAAAAAATATCTAACAGGGTACAGGCTAAACTTGTTTCCTACAAAAATAGGGGAATACAGGCTGTGAACGATCACTCAAATTCCAGTGAAAAAAGCTGTTCCTTCTCTGTCCTGCCCTTCAGTTCCATTTCACCGATCCCTGTTATTTTATAGGAAAAGGGTTGATGAAAATCATTCATAAAGCCCCCCGATAAGATAAAGGATTGCTGCAGCTCATGACATTTTCCCCGAAGCCGCGCAGCAGTATTGAGCGTATCGCCGCTGTACACAAGGTCCTTTTTTACAATGCCGACCAACCCTGATGTTACCTCCCCGCTGTGGATCCCTGCTTTAAATGTGGGGGCCACGGTATATTGCCGGGTGTAATATCGCTCCCTCCGTTTTAGAATGTAGAAGGTCTGCCGGATAAACCGCAATGCATAGATCTTGTTTTCCGGCGACTCCTTCCATGAAAGCACCACTTCATCGCCCACATACTGGTAAATTTCCCCGCCATTGGCCAGCACGGGATTGGTAATATCCGAAAAAAAATCTCTCAGCAATAAAAAATACTGCTCATGCCCGATCTTCTCTGCTATGGTGGTGGCATTATTAATATCCAGGAAAATAAAGATCCGGCGCTCCTTCCTGGGCCGGTGGTATTCGCCCCGCATCATACTCCAGAATCCGCCGGGGCCGTATTTATCCGTCACTTCCAGCAATACCAGCGAAAGGAGGGTCAGCAGCCCGAGATCCGCCATCAGGATCAAAAATCCTTTTGTGAAAAAAACATCCCCGAAAAACCGGTTGGTAAACTGCGACAGGCTCCCATGATAACTGAAAACAAAGTATGCGGCCAGCATGGAAAAAGCCACCACTACAAACAATCCAAAAGCCAGGGCCAGTTTCAGCAGGAATGCCAGCCATAACGGGTACTGCCGGAAGGCCGCCTTTAAATAGAAGGTCAGCGCCGAGGCAATCACCAGCCCCATGACCGCAAATGTAAAACAGAAAATAGCCGGAGACCGGTCACTCAGCAACTGCTTTTCTATTTCCAGGATATTGAACAAAAAAAGAAACCCAAACAGGATCCAGATCACACAAAGGATCAGCAACATCTTCAGCCGGAAGTACAGGATACGTTTGGAAAGCATGACCGTTACAGCAGCGGCTTGTAAACTGCTGCTACAAAATTAGGAGGAAATGGGATGCAACGCCTGTTTTGCAGATCCCCGGCCCCTGTTGTTATCGCCTGCCTTCACTTATTTTTTTTGCCTCATCAATAATTGCCTGCTTTAGTGTTTTACGGGTTCCCAGCAGCAACGGCAATGCTTCCTCCATCTTGCTGCAGGGCAGGGCCAGGAATTGCCGCCACCCTTCCAGTCCCTTTTTTTCATAGATCAGCCCCGCCAGGATGCCGCCGGCAGCATACAGCCGGGACACATCGTCATCAGTACGAACATCTTCAAATAATAATTGACTGACGGACACATTCCTGTATTTCTGAAGGTATTGATAAAGCGATCTGCCAACGGTTCTCAGGGGCTTTTGTTCGGTTCCGCCTATATAGGTTGCAATACCTTCATAGGCAATACGGCAGGGCTCGTTGGTTGTATACAGTTCTCCGATATAAAAATGCGCGATCTCATGCGGATAGTATTCTTTGTTATTACCGGAATAGATAAAATGATTCAGGGGAGGTTTTACTCCGCCCCATTCTGCGCGGCCACCTGTGCGGGATAAAAACATTTCATACCGGAAATCATAGCCCATCAGGTTAAACATTTGTACAGGATCTTTGCAGGAATAGTAAATAATCTTTTTGGGAGGCACCTTAAAAACAGCAGCGATGCTATCGTTATACCTGTTACAGGCTTTTGCCTGCTGTATACTAAACGTTGCCTTTAGTTCTTTATAAAAAAGGATGTTCCCCACCTGCAGCTGGTACCAATCCCTTGTAAAATAGTTGGTATAGCGCTCAAAAGTAAACCCATCCGTTGCCTTGTCATAGTTTGCAATAAGATTCACCACGCGGCCCATATTTCCTTTTAAAGAATCGGCAAAAGGTAAAAAAGCAATTTTAACGAGGTATTGCCGCCGTGGTATAAAATCGATCGCGCCCAGGAACACGGGCCTTAAAAAGCTTTCGCCCTTTCCGTTGTAGCCATACGTTGTAAGATCAAAAGGATAACCAAAAAAGTTCAGATCTTTTTTGTCCCAATATTTACCGGATTTTTGCCCGTCCCCGCCATAGGTAAAAAAGGAATCCAGGGTCCGGATCAGCAGGTCTTTTTTATAAAGCGGGTTGATGTTGTTTTGATCCGAAAGATTAACGGCCAGTCGCTGGGCACTTATACAGTGCGCTGTTGCCACAAAAGATATCAGCAGAAAGATGCGCTTCATAAATGTATCCCGCAACGATTTTTTCGGGGTTGAGTTAATTTTTCATAACAGGACCTTTTGTATTGCTGCTATATTATACTGCAGCAGAAACGAGCGTGGCAACGAGGCCGATAGAAGCCGCTCTGCCGGCCCTGTAATAAATGCCATCTGCCGGTTTAATTCCTCACCGGCTTACCGGTCTTGATCACACTTTGTAACCGCTCCAGTGTTTTACGCTCTCCGCAGAGCGACAGGAAGTTTTGCCGTTCCAGGTCCAGCAGGTATTGTTCAGACACCAGGGTTGGTGCGCTCAGATCCCCGCCACACATTACATAGGCCAGTTTTTTTGCTACCAGTGCATCATGGTCTGTGGCGTAGTTTCCTTTCTGCATCCCGTTAATACCGGCCAGCAGGGCCCCCAGTGCACTGCGGCCCAGTACCTTGATGTCCGTTCTGGGCACCGGCGCCACATAACCACTGTCGTATAATTCAATCACACTGCGTTTTGCTTCCGCAATACGGCGATCCTGGTTAATGATCATTGCATCATGGCCTGTACGGTAGATACCCAATTCAAACGCCTCGGTGGCCGAAGTGCTCACTTTTGCGGTGGCAATGGTAAGGAATCTGTTCTGCAGCGGGATATTTTCCGGTTCCCCATGCTGCACCTCATCCGCAGCCCGTAATGTAAACTCCTTGGTTCCGCCGCCGCCCGGAATAAGGCCCACCCCCATTTCTACCAGGCCGGTATAGGTTTCCGCTGCTGCGCATACTTTATCGGCATGCAGGCTCAGCTCGCACCCTCCGCCCAAAGCCAGGCCGTGCGGGGCCAGGACCACAGGCACGGAAGAATAACGTACACGCATAGATGTATTCTGGAAGAGACGCACTGCCATATCCAGCTCATCGTACTCCTGTTCTACTGCCAGCATAAAGATCAGCCCCACATTGGCCCCGGCCGAAAAATTAGCCCCCTCATTGGCAATCACCAGGCCTTTGAAGCCGCTCTCGGCCTTTTCAACAGAAGTCTGGATACCGCTGAGCACATCTCCTCCGATGGTCCCCATCTTTGTATTCCATTGCAGGGCCAGCACATCATTGCCAATATCATACAACCGGCAACTGCTGTTCTTCCATACAGTCTTATCCCCGTAATTATTTAAAATAATGAACGCATCGCTTCCGGGCAATAATTTGCAGGCCTTGCTAACCGGGTCATAGGCTTTGCGCTTCCCGTTTTCGATAGTATAGAACGCATGATGACCCGCAGCCAGCATTTCCTCCACCCAGGCGGCTACTCTGAAACCCGCCGCCTTCATAGCTTCCACGGTTTTGGCTACACCTGCAGCATCCCAGCTTTCAAAGGGGCCGATCTCCCAGCCAAAGCCGGCCTTCATCGCATCATCAATACGGTATAGTTCATCACTGATCTCCGGTATCCGGTGGCTCACATATGCAAACAGGTTGTAATGAAACTGACGGTAAAATTCCCCGGCCTTGTCCTGACCGCTCATCAGCATCTTCAGTTTTGCAGGTAATGTTTCGATCAGCTTTGCCGCTTCAAGACTTGCGAACTTTGGCTTTATCCGGGGGCCATATTCAAAGGTCTTCAGATCAAGCACCAGGATCTCGGACGCGCCCCTGTCATTCTTTATCTTCTTAAAAAAGCCCTGGCCGGTCTTATCACCCAGCCATTTGTTTGCAACCATCCGCTCCAGCCATGCGGGGATCACAAACAGCTGTTTCGCCTCATCCTCCGGGCAATTCTCAAACACACCTTTTGCTACTTTGGCCAGGGTGTCGATCCCCACCACATCTGCGGTACGGAAGGTAGCAGATTTAGGCCTCCCGATCATAGGGCCCGTCAGCGCCTCAACCTCATCAATGCTCAACCCCAGCTCGTCCATCAGTGAAAAGATCGCCATGATGCTGAACACGCCCACCCGGTTGGCAATAAAAGCCGGCGTATCCTTGCAAAGCACGGTTGTTTTTCCCAGGATATGATCGCCAAACTCCACCAGGAAATCAATAACTGCCGGGTCCGTGCCCGGTGTTGGAATGATCTCCAGCAGCCGCAGGTAACGGGGGGGGTTGAAAAAATGCGTCCCACAGAAATGTTTTATGAAATCTTCACTCCGTCCCTGGCACATCAGGTGGATGGGTATTCCCGAGGTATTGGAGGTGATAAGTGTTCCGGGAGTCCGGTATTGTTCCACCTTTTCAAACAGCTGTTGTTTGATGTCCAACCGCTCCACCACCACTTCTATCACCCAGTCGCAGGTTGCCACCTCTTTAAGGTCGTCCTCAAAGTTGCCCGTAGCGATCCTCTTCACAACGTCTTTTGTATATACCGGCGACGGGCTGCTTTTAACGGCTGAAGCCAGGGCATCGTTTACGATCCTGTTCCTGTCGGGTCCGTCAGCGGCCATGTCCAGCAACAGAACCGGGATGCCTGCCCCAGCAAAATGACAGGCAATACGCGATCCCATTACCCCGCTTCCCAAAACAGCAACTTTCTTTACGATCCTTTTCATATTTATGATATTTATGAGCTGCAATGGCCTGCAACAGCGATCCGGGTGATCGTCATTTCAAACAAGACCGGCTTCGCTTTCCAAAACCAAACAACTTTTTTCATTGAGATACAATACAAACAACAATTAGTTAGATAAACAACTATCTACTGTGAAGGTAAGGAGAAAAAAAGCAACATTCAAAAACAAAAAGCCCGGAAGAAGCGGCTCCTGTGCGCCCTCATAATACCGGTTATTTTTTATCCCTGCGGATACAACGGCCGGCAGTACCCGGTTTCAGCAGTTTGCTCCGGCGCTTCCGGAAGGCTGCACCCGGCTTTTACCTCCACCGGATGTTAGTTTGCCGATTTTATTTCTTGTGCAGGATCAATTAGTGATACATTTGAACCTGTTAAACCCAACGAGGATGCATGTATTATCTACCAACAACCTTTCAAAAAATTACGGCACTGTACAGGCATTGAACCAGGTGAACATTGCAGTACCCCCGGGGGCTGTATATGGTATCCTGGGGCCCAATGGCAGCGGGAAAACCACGTTGCTGGGTATTGTCATGAATGTACTGGAAGCCAGTTCCGGCAGCTATCTATGGAACGGGCAAAGTGGCAATGAAGACCAGCGGAAACGGATCGGCACCCTGCTGGAAACGCCCAACTTTTATCCCTACCTGAGCGCGGAACGGAACCTGGAAATAGCCGCCTCTATCAAGGGCCATAGTACTGCCGATATTTCCCGGGTATTAAGGATTGTAAACCTGTTTGAACGCCGGCAATCTGCTTTCAGTACCTATTCCCTGGGGATGAAACAGCGCCTTGCCATTGCATCTGCCCTGCTGGGCGATCCGCAGGTACTGGTACTGGATGAGCCAACTAACGGGCTGGATCCCGCCGGGATTGCAGAGATCCGGCAACTGATCCGGCAACTGCACGCATCCGGTAAAACCATCATTATGGCCAGTCATATACTGGACGAAGTGGAAAAAGTATGTACCCATGTAACTATCATCCAGAAAGGGAATGTAAAAGCAAGCGGTACGGTTAACGACGTACTGCATAATGACGGGCCGGCGCAGGAGCGGGTTATTGAAATCGTTGCAGAAGACCTCCAGCTGTTGCGGGACGCGATCACCGGATTGCAGCAGGTAAAAGAAGTGATCAGCAGGCCGGCAATGCTTCAGCTTATCGGTGCAGCAGACATGACCCCGCAGCTGGTAAACCGGTATTGCTTTGAAAAAGGCATCACACTTAGCTACCTGGCACTAAAAAAGAAAAGCCTGGAGACGCGCTTCCTGGAGATCACCGGTTCCAGCAGCGACCAGTAAATGCCCCGCTTTATATCAAACCCTGCCCCCCTTATTCATATAACTCCTTCATATGCTACAACTTTTTAAAACAGAATGGCTGAAAATAAAGAACTACCGCACTTTCTGGATCCTGTTTGGCTCCTTTTTTATTTTTCTTCCGTCAATGTTCCTGCTGACAGCGCAGCAGTTCATGCGCCAGTTTGACCAGATGGCTGATAAAAGTATTGAAGCCGCTATGCTAAAGCGGATGTTCAGCTCCCCCTTCGTGTTTCCCAATACCTGGCATGGTGCAGCATGGTTTGGCGGCATGTTCTTTATCATTATTGGTATGCTTTATATCCTGCTGATCACAAACGAAGTGCAATACAGAACACACCGGCAGAACATTATTGATGGCTGGAGCCGGATGGATTATATCAGGGCCAAAATAACCCTGCTGATCTTTTTTGTGGTCACTACCACCCTTATGGTATTCCTGTGCGGTTTGGTTTGCGGGTTACTGTTCACACCCAACCTTTCCTCTGTCTCCTTTTTTGAGAACGTTTACTATGTGGGTTACTATGCTGTTATGGCAACCCTGTACCTGGTGGTAGCCCTCCTGGTGGCCGTACTTGTTAAACGCACCGGGCTGGCGATCGTTCTTTATTTTGGATATGTATTTGTTATTGATAACCTGTTATGGCTGGCACTTACGTTCCGAAAAGGCCAGGCGGGCTATTTTCTCCCACTGGAAAGCAGTGATTCCCTGGTGCCCAACCCCTTTAAACCGGGCATGGTGGAAACCCGCACTGTTTCCGATTGGAGCCTCCTGGCCACCGCTGTCATCTACGCCCTATTAATGTTGTACGGGATCATCCGGTATTATAAACGCACCGATCTGAAAACCTGATCTATTTTTTTCTTGCGCCACCTAATGGTTTCCTGGGCAAGGGAGTATTGGTTCCTTTTGCCGAAACCGGGTCTGTGGGACCATGAAACGGATCATGCGGTTTATCCTTAAACAGATCCGGAACCGGGCTGCTGGTTGTATATTCACCGGGGGGATCAATAACCAGACTTTTATGTTCCGGTGCCCTATCCTTTGGCTGGTCAATATTTGCCACTTCGCTTAATTCGGAGGGCTCCATTACCGGTGCCGCTATGATCGGTTCATCCAATGTGGGCATCTTTATTTCAGGAGTATCCCGCAGCGGTTTCTTTCCCCCCGGTTTAACGGGTAGTTTGGGAGATCGTTTAACCGGCGCTTTTTTTGATGGCTTCACCCTGGTGAGGCCTGCTTTTTCCGCGGCCCGTTTAGCCGGAGCCTTTTTAACAGCCGTCTTTGGCGCAGCAGCTTTTCTTGGGGCATTCTTTTTGGCAGGCGTCTTCTTTACTGCTGCTTTCTTGGATGCAGCCGTCTTTTTGGGTGCAGGTTTCTTTATGGCAGCCTTTTTTGCTGCTGTTGTAACCCCTGTCTTTGCCGTATTCTTTCCGGAAATGCTCTTAAGTACAGGAGCCTCCTGCACAGGTTTGCGGGAAGAGGCCTGTTTTACTACTTTGGAGGCTTCTTTTTTTTCTTTTTTAAGGGCTTTTTTCTGTGCTTTGGTTTGTTGTTTCAGTTGACGGACCGCTTCTTTCTGCAGCTTCCGGTCTTCCTTCTCTGAAGCGGACTTTTTCTTTTTTGCCTCCGCTTTTTTTACGTTCATTTTCTTGCCGGCTTCTTTTTTAACAACGCGGGAGGAAGCTTTCTTTTTTGCCTCCGCTTTTTTTTTCTTTGCCATCCTGTTTTGCTTTTATAATGAACAATAAAGAACTGTAGAAAAAATATTAAAAATCACCTCAACAATTATACCACTAAAAAAAAAAGAGGCCGTCTCAAAAGTAATTGGGACGGTTTTTTCATTTTTGGAGGGAAGCAGGAAGTAGGAGTATTTTATATAATTATATTTTTATATATAAAAACGAGATTGCTCTGCTTTATGCTGCAATGCTGATATTTTTCTTTGTTTGGGAGGCTTTTGTGAACTTCTGAAGGTTGTGAGCCATTGCGATTAACCCGATTTCAATCGTGACTTTAGCTTTACTACGCAACATAAACCGGCGGAAGCCTTTGTTGTGTTTAATGTTAGCAAAAACAGGCTCTACATCCGCACATCGTTTCTTGCGCTTTTGGATCCCTGCTTCACTACGGAGTCTTTCCGCTGCTTGCTGTTTGAGTTTTCTTAAGCGGTGATTGACTTCGATGATGCGATTGCCCTTTTGTTTATGACACATTCCCCGTAAAGGGCAGCCGTTACAGTTGGACGCCTGATAGTTGGTGATCGTTTGTTCATAACCGGCACTGGTCTTGCTTTTGAAGCTACCGGCATTTTGCATATGCTGCCCCATTGGGCACACGATATAATCTTCAGCTTCATTATAATGTAATTGATCGGCTGCAAAAGGACTGCGACGACCTTGCTGTTCCTTGTCAAAATAGTTGTATTTCACATACGCCTCGATGCCTGCGGCCTCCAGGAGTTCATAGTTCTGCTGCGAACCGTAACCGGCATCTGCAGTAAGGGTATCGGGTGTGTGCTCCAGCTGCTGCTCAAAGTCTTCAATGTGCGCCGGCAGCGTAAGAGTGTCGGTTGGGTTGGGGTGTAGTGTGTAATTGAGAACAAATTGATTTTCACTGGATATCTGTACATTGTAGCCGGGCTTGAGCTGACCGTTTTTCATATGATCTTCCTTCATCCGCATAAAGGTAGCATCCGGATCTGTTTTGCTATAACTGTTGCGACCAGCCAGTATTTTTTCTTGCTCATTATATTTAGCGGTATTAGCCGGCCAGTTTTTGCGGGCGTAGTTCAGCTTTTGTTTTACTTTCTTGTCAACAGCTTTGTCTTTAAGGACCTCGTTGAGCTGATCAATGGTCTGCTGCACGGCCTGGGGATCCGTGGGGCTAAAGGCCTGCGGACGTTTATCTTTCAGCTCTTCGGCAGCAATAGACTCCGCATAATCCCAGAGTTGCTCCAGTTGCCCGGCCATCTTTTCTTTATTGGTTTTGATCGCACCACCCCACACAAATGTATAGCGATTGGCGTTAGCTTCTACCTTGGTACCATCTACATTGATATCCTTTAAGCCTATATGGCCACTGTCAACCAACAGTTTTACCACCTGGGTAAACACATCCTTGAGAACATCTTTGAGCTTCTCGGAACGGAAGCGATTTATGGTATTGTGATCTGGAGTGGCCATCCCTGCCAGCCACATAAACTGAATATCCCTTTTTAGAAGTTGCTCGATCCTGCGACTGCTGTACTCATTGCAGATATAGGCATATACCAACACTTTGAGCAACAAGCGTGGATGATAGCTGGACGTGCCACCTCCTTTATACTTTGCACTGATGGCATCAATATCCAGGTGGTCCAGTACCGCATTGATCACCCTTACAGGATGATTTTTATCGATCAGCTCTTCTAAATCCGGCGGAAGTAACATCGCCTGGCGCTGATTATACGTCTTAAAGACTATCTTTGATGTACACATGTACACCTATAACGTACATTATAGGTGGAAAGGGATGCCCTGGCATCTCTTTTTTTATCGACATATGTGCATAACAGCAAAAATGGCTGCCCTTTTGAGACAGCCACTTTAAAATCACATATAATCTGTACCGATTTTCTTAGTTATCCGATACCATGAAAGTGATCGGCTGCTTCCGGTAAGCTTTTACCTCGCGACCGTTCTGGATAGCGGGTTTCCATTTACCAGATCTTTTTATTACACGGACAGCTTCTGCCCCCATTCCAAATCCGGGGTCCTTAATTACCTTTACATCACTCACGTTACCCTGTACATCCACAACGAACTGTACAATTACCTGGTAGCTGCCGGATGATGCGCCATTTTCAACCGGAACCTCACCCCGGAGGTTGGTTTCCAGGTATCTTGGCCAGTTACCATTGTATTCTGCGTCCTTTTCTACCTTGGTGAAGATCTCGGGTTCTTTTTCTACCGGCTTGGTCTCCACGATCCCTTTACCACCGTCAACTCCTGCCGGGGGTACAACGATACCGATGTCTTTTACCCCCTCCTGGTTAATTGTTCCGATCTTGGTTTCCTTTAATTCTTCCTGTACGGGAGGTGGTTCTTTTACTTCCTCATCTTTTACGATCTTGGGAGGGGTAAATGCCTTGGTTTCAATTTTGGGAGGTGGCTCCTGCTTGGGAGGCGGCGGCGGCGGCGGCGGTGGCGGCTCATCCTTCTTTTCCTCTTGCTTAATTTCCTGGATGGTTACTTCCTCCATTTTTACTTTTTCCTTAACCGTGGATTTCATCTGGCTTTTCAGAACCACCAGACCAGCAATAACCACAGCGGCTATAACTGTTATACCCAGGGCTTTCCAGACACGTTTATTGTAGGTGCGGCGAAGCTCATATGCCCCGTATTCTTTGTTCCGCCCTTCAAACACGATATCCAGAAAATCGGAGGATAAAATTTTATTGGCTTCCATTATTTAAATTACTTTTTTAATATGATGCATTTTTCCAAAATTTCCATAAGGAACTTTTATTTGGCCGGAGGCGTTGCTGCCGGGGCAGCCGGACCGCCAGCTCCGCCAGACAAACGAACTGCGTCCAACTCCGAATCGAAAGGTTTTACCAATGCATAACGGGAAACTTTATTGATGGTCATTTCATCCAGCATATCTACCACATTTTTGTATGTAGCGTCATCCGTGGGTTTAATCACCACAAAAAAGTCCTTTTGCTTACAATCGTCAATAGATTTTCCCTTTGCCCGGGCCTCGTTTTCGCAAGCGGGATCCGGTGTATAACGGGAAACTACTTCTCTTTTTTTACGGATGATCTCATTCCGGATATCCTTGTAAGTTGCACTTTTAAAATTTGAACCGGTAGGATCCAGATCACCTTCATAATAAAAAACCTTATTGTCCTTGGCCAGGATCACCGACAAAGAACCCGATTGTTTGATCTTGGTTTCCTCTTCCTTCTTATCCGTATCCTTCGGCATGTTCAGATCCATTGTTGTAGGATTACTCATTGTAGCCGTAAAAATAAAGAAGGTAATCAGCAGGAATCCAAGGTCCACCATTGGCGTCATATCTACCCGGGTGTTCAGTTTCTTGGCCTTCTTGACCCCCGGGCCTTTCTTCCCTTCATCGCCGCCAGTATCTAAACTTGCCATATTTTTTTCTTTTTACTGGTTATAGAATTTATTTGCTGCCCCTCAACCGATCCTGATACAGGTCTGTTCCGGGAGGCGCATCCTGCGGCATAGTCACCAGGTTGTATTTCTGCTCATCATTACGCTTCATCGCATCGATAATAGCGCCGAAAGTCGGGTATTTGGAAGTATTATCTCCCTTTACCAAATATTTCAGCGATTCTCCGGAGAAAACGTATTTCGCAGCCCCGATCCAGTTTACCAGCTCGCTGGTAGCTGAATCTTTAACGGGGATACCATCCTGTGGAATTTTTGCCCGCTCTGCCGGGGGAAGTGCCAGGAACCCTTTTATTTTAGTAAAAGGCATCCCGATCATTTCCCCATCCTGGTAACTTTTCAGATCCGCATCGGTAAGCTCGATCCCCGACCTTTTTGCGGCTTCTTTTATGATATCCTTGCCTTTTTGAAGATCAGACTTGGACATCACCGAAAAATACACCTTGTTATCCTTATCAATACTCATCATAACAGCATTGTTATCAGGCATTACCTGGGATGCTACAGAGTTCGGCGTATCGATGGGAACCGGCTCAGACGGTTTGAATTTTGTAGCCATGATAAAGAAGGACAGGATCAGGAATGCCACATCCACGAAGGGTGTCATATCCGTATCTGTTGACTTCTTTTGTATTTTTGCTTTTGCCATTATTGACGCTATTTTGATATAAGACGAAAAATCTGCTTTATTCCATAAAAATCTTTGCTCCTGTATCAATTATTTATACAGGGAGGCAAAGGATTGAGTCAGGGTAAAACCAGATTCGTCGATACCATGCGTAATGCTGTCAATACGGGTAGTAAGCATGTTATAGATAATGAGGGCCAGGGCCGATGTACCGATACCCAGTGCTGTGTTATACAGGGCCTCAGAGATACCAATCGCCAGTTCGGATGCGTTACCGCCGCCGCCTTCACCCAGGTTAGAGAAGGATTTGATCATCCCCATTACCGTACCTAATAACGCGATCAGCGTACCGGTAGATACAATGGTTGATAAGAACACCAGGTTCTTCTGAAGCATCGGAAGTTCCAGCGCTGTTGCTTCTTCCACCTCTTTTTGAATAGCAGCGATCTTTTGCTCGGTTTCCAAACCGGTTTCACTAACCATTTCTTTGTAACGACGCAGACCTGCTTTCATTACATTACCTACAGAACCTTTTTGTTTGTCGCACTCTGCCAATGCTGCATCTACATTTTTATTGGCCAGGTGATACTGTACTTTACGGATGAAATTGCTGTTGTTTCCTTTACCCAGCGCTTTGGCAATGGTCAGGAACCTTTCAATTGCAAACACGATTACCATTAACAACATACCGATCAGCAACGGTACGATGATACCACCTTCATAAATACGGTGGAACGCTCCTTTGGGGCCCTTGTGGTTAGGCCAAAATCCACCTGCACTGTCTGGCTGTGCAAACCCACTGTCAGCACCAATTACAAAACGCCATATGCAATACCCGGCAACAATACACAAAATGGGCGCTACCCACGAAATCAAATTACTGCTTTTTTTAGGTTGAACAGAAGTAGTAGCCGTTACGGGCTTCGCTTGATTTGTCTCAGCCATGATCTTAGTTTTTTAGTTTTTTAAATATTGAACAAGTTTATTTGAGTGTACAATTCTAACAAAAAAAATCAAACAACAAGGTTTTTCGTCATTATTTTTTTTTAATCGTTTGAAGTTAATCTTTTTTCACAATTCATCAAAAAAAACAAAAAAATGTTGACACAATTTTATTTAAAGCCGTCATTGCTTTTACGACATTCAATAAAATAGCCTCATGATTGTTTTTTTTATTCATAGCGCAACGCCTCTATGGGATTCAATCTTCCCGCTTTTACAGCCGGATAAATCCCCGCGGCCAGTCCGACAATTGTGCAAATGACAATTCCATATACAACCCAGTCCCAGGGAACCACAAACCCGGTATGCAGCACCAGTGAAAACAGGTTCCCGATAACAATTCCCAGCAGGATCCCCAGCAGGGCGCCCAGGACACTGATAATAATAGCTTCCAGCAGGAACTGGGTCTTTACGGATCGCTTCTTTCCTCCTAATGCCTTTACCAGACCTACTTCTTTTGTCCGTTCCGATACTGAAACCAGCATGATGTTCATCAGCCCGATGGCCGCCCCCAACAACGTAATAACGCCGATCACAATCGCGGCCCACCGGATATAACGCAATACATTCATAGCCGTTTGCACGGCGCTGTCGCTCTTATCTATTGCAAAGTTGCTGGCCTCGGTAATACTGTTCTTCCGTACCGACCGGAAAAAGCTCTCGGCTTCGCCGACAGCGGCATCCAGCTGTTTGAGCGCCGCAACTTTTACGGCAATTACATAGGAAGTGGCCGGGTTTCCAAAATTACGCGCCCAGTTCTGGTACCCCGTTACCACCATATTATCCCGGCTAAAGCCAAAGGTAGATCCCTTGCCTTCCAGGATGCCCAATACCCGGTAGGGCAGGTTATTGATGCGCACCGTGGTATTGATACCCCGGTCCATCGCCTCTCCAAAAAAACTTTTGGCAACATCAAACCCCAGGATACAGAGGTTTTGCGCCCCGCTTACCTCCCCTGCAGTAAAATTGCGGCCATATAATAATTTATAGGCGTTCAGATCCAGGTAATTTTCATCACCGGCCAGGAGCACTACATTGGGACTCGTTTTCTTATCATTAAAAGAAAGGATATTGCTTCTGCCGCCAAACACAGAGATGCCCGATACGGCACCGGGAAACCGGAAATGGCTGATGAAATACTCGGCCTGCTCCCGGGTAATGGGCTTGTTCAGGTTGGATTGTTTTTCCTTTTTCCCTTTTTTGGAAACCGCAAGATCATCCCCCCTTCCCCCTCCAAAATTGATATTCCGCTCCTTAAACCGGATGGTAAAACCGTTGGCGCCCATGGAGGAAAAGCTCTCGGAAAACTTCTGGTTCATGGCCTTTATTGCCGTGATGATACCCACCAATGCCATAATACCAAAGGCAATAATGGTAACGGTAAGCCCGGTCCGGAGCTTGTTACTTTTGACGGTCCGGAACGACAGCAGCAACGTATCTGTAAATTTCACACTGCTAAGTTACAGGAATAAGGGATGTTTCAGGTTTTAGGTTTAACGTTCCAGGTTGGATCGCGTTTGATGCTTGATGTTGGCGTTTCTATCCCGTTTCCTGACATTCCTAACTGATAAGATCATTGAACAGGAACCGTATCTCTTCTGCCACGGTGCTTGTCCTCACGCATCCGTGGATCAATTTGTTCACCCGACCTGAGAGCTCGTTCCCATATTTTCAACTTACCCTAAAAATACAGCCAGCTAAAGATCACATTGGGAAACAGCCCGGTAAAAACGATCAGTACGCAGATGCCCACCAACACATATTTTTCAAAGGTGCTGATACCCGAAAAATGACTGGGCCCCTCTTTAAAGTACATGGCCTGGATCACCCTGAAGTAGTAGTAGGCGCTTACTGCAGCCATGAGCACCCCCAGTATGACCAGCCACATATATCCTCCTCCCTGGATCACCGCCTTTAACATGTAAAATTTGGCCAGGAAACCCGCAGAAAGCGGTATACCGGCCAGGGACAACATAAAGATGGTGACACATAATGCTACCAGCGGCTGATGGTTGGCAAGGCCGTTGAAGCCGTCGAAAGAATAGTCTGACATTTTGCTGATAACCCCGAATATACCGATGGTTGCCAGGGAATAAGCGATCGAATACAGCAGCAAACCCTCATGAGCCGTTTCATTCATGGCCACCAGGGCAAACATCATAAAGCCGGCCTGGGAAATGCTGGAATAAGCCAGCATCCGCTTTACACTTTGCTGAAATACCGCCGTAATATTCCCTACCAGCAGGGTTAGAGCCGCTAAGATGGCCATCCACAATTTCCATTGGAGGGACAGCGGCTCAAAGGCGCTGTAAAACAAATGAAGGAACCCGACAAAAATACCCACCTTAACAATGGTGGCCATAAAGGAGGTAAATACGTTAGGTGCGCCATCATATACATCGGGCGTCCAGAAATGAAAGGGCGCTACAGACACTTTAAAGCACATGGAGAACAACAACATCAGCATTCCACCCGTTAGCAGGTTCGACTTCATTAATGCGGTCATGTTCATTTTACCGATCTCGAACGTGCCCGTTGCCCCATAGATCAACGCAATTCCCATCAGCATGATGCCGGTTGAAAAAGCACCCATCAAAAAGTATTTGAGCGCTGCTTCATTGCTTTTCAGGTCTTTTTTTGCAGAACCGGTGAGGATGTACAGGGGAATAGAAATGATCTCAATACCAATAAACAGGATCAGCAGGTTCGTAAACGCCGTTACCAGGAATATACCGGTAAGGATAAAAAAGATCAGGGCAAAATACTCTGCATAATGATTGCCCACCCGCTGCATGTCTTTTGAGGACACCAGAAAAAAGACCAGCGTGCCGGCAATGGCGATCGTATTAAAGAATAGTGCATAGTTGCTAAAGGAAAGAAAAGCGGCTGTATCCATATGAAAAAAATGGACGCCTTTTGTTTCCATGATATTGGCAACCAGCAACACTACCGTACCTAAAATAGCCAGTATCCGCACCGGGGCCTTTGTCCTGAACAAAAAGCTGGCGAACATCATCACCACACCTAACAAACCTGATAATAATACTGCGTTCATATTGTTTCTCTTAATGCTTCTGCTTCATCAACATCGGAAGCACATCTGAATTTTTTAAAATGGATTGACTGATCTGATCGAATGTATTTAAGAACGGCTGGGGATAGATTCCTACAATTAAGATGGCCCCCACAATAATTGCCAGTATCGCTTTCTCATGAAAAACAATGTCAGTACCCTTTTCGGTGAGTGCATTGGTTTCGCCAAAAAACACTTTACGTCCCATACGCAGGGTATATACAGCCCCCAGGATAATTCCGAGTCCTGCTGTAGCCATGATCAGTACCCCGTTCTGCGAAACCTTTGAGCCCAGAATACCTTTGAACATCAGGAATTCCCCGATAAAGGCATTGGTGAGTGGCAGTGCAATATTGGCAAAGGCAATGATCACAAAAAAGAAGGTGAGCGCCGGTGCTTTTTGTGCAATTCCCCCCAGCGCAGAGATCTTTACTGTTCCGAATTTACGTTCAATGATCTCTACCACGATCCACATGCCAAGGATATTGATCCCGTGGGAGAACATCTGTATCATAGTGCCCTCCATGGCACTTTTGTCTTCCGCAAAAACGGCGGCACACATCAACCCTATATGTGCTATAGAGGAATAGGCTACCAGCCGCTTCATATCATCCTGCCGCATGGCGATCAGGGAGGCATAGATAATGCCCGTAACGGCCAGCAGGGAAATCGTATCCCCATTCATATAAGCCGCAATCGGGAACACAGGCAGCAGCCAGCGCAGCAGTCCCAATACCCCCATTTTTACCATCAGCGCGCTTAGCACCATTGTGGCTGCCGTTGGTGATTGCTGATAAGCATCCGGCTGCCAGGTATGAAATGGGAATACGGGCATTTTTACCGCAAACGCCACAAAAAACAGCCAGAACAGCCAGGACTGTTCTTTAGCAGAAAGACCTGCCTGGTAAAAAGCCGAGATATCAAAGGAGTGCCCGGGAGTACGGGAATATATATAAAGAATACCCACCAGCATCAATAAGGAGCCGATAAAAGTATAGATAAAGAATTTAAACGTAACGGCAATCCGCCTTTCCCCACCCCACTGCGAGCAGATAAAATAAATGGGAATGAGCGCCAGCTCCCAGAAAAAATAAAAAAGCAGGGCATCCATTGCCAGGAACACCCCCATAAGACCAGCCTGGGTCAACAGCATCAGCCCAAAAAAATTATGTACCTTCCGGTAAGCCGTGGTCCAGGTGGAGAGGAAAATAACGGGGTAAGCCAGGGCTGTCAGCATACACAGCATGATGCCCATCCCATCCCCTTTTAAGGAAAAACTGCTGTTCAGCAATCCCATCCATTCGGCCCGGAATGTCCAGCCACCGGGAGCAGTGTAGACCGCTACACCGAGGATGGCAATAATAAATGTGATGATGGCTGCCAGTAACGACCAGGTTCTCACCTGCTCCTCCTTTTTTATCAAAAAGGTAGCCAACCCACTCACTAAAGGCACCAGTATCAACAACAATGCGATCATATTTCAGTATTCAGATTTTCAGTATTCAGATTCCGGACCTCAATTTTCTTTTGCAATCCGGTAATTATTATTTTCTTAAAAAGAACTGCACAATAAAGATCAATACCATCCCCAACACCATCATCAAAATATAAGAGCCGGTTTGCCCGCTTTGCAGCCAGCGCAGCTGACGGCCGCCATAACTTACCAGTCGCCCCACACCGTTCACCACTCCATCCACTACTTTCCGGTCCACCACATTACTTAAAAATGAGCCCAGGGCATTGAGTGGTCTTACGATTATCGTATCATACAGTTCATCGACATACCATTTGTTCTCGAGCACTTTTCCCAAACCGGTTGCAGGCTGCAGGTCCGGTTTTTTTGCGAACCGGCTCCAGGCTATAACCACCACAACGATCACCAGCAGGGAAGAAACTCCGGCAAGGGTCCATTCCATGCTGTGCGACACTTCGTGAGCAGGGAGCAGGGCATAGGAGTCTTTGAAGACGGGCTTAAGGAAATCCGATAAGGCGTGCGCCCCCTGTGCGATGAACCCCGGCACTCCCACAAATCCCCCCACAACCGAAAGGATCGCCAGAACGATGAGCGGTACCGTAATTGCTGCAGGACTTTCATGCAGGTGATGCTCCTGCTCCTGTGTGCCCCGGAAGTTGCCCTTAAAGGTGGTGGCATACAAACGGAACATATAAAAGGCGGTCAACAACGCTCCCAGCAGCCCCAGCGCATACAGCACCGGCGATTTGGCAAAGGCTCCTGCCAGGATCTCATCCTTTGAGAAAAACCCGGAGAAGCCCGGAATGCCGGCAATGGCCAGACAGCCCAGCAGGAAGGTTATATTGGTCACTTTCATGTATTTGGACAATCCGCCCATCCTGCGCATATCCTGCTCTCCTCCCATGGCATGGATCACGCTGCCGCTGCCCAGGAAGAGCAGGGCTTTAAAGAAGGCATGGGTCATCACATGGAAAACGGCCGCCACATAAGCGCCGCTCCCCAGGGCCAGGAACATATAGCCCAGCTGGCTTACCGTAGAGTAGGCCAGCACCTTTTTAATATCATTCTGCTTCAGCGCTATCGTAGCGGCCAGCAGGGCAGTGGCAATGCCGATAATGGCAATTACGTTCAATGTTGCAGGCGCCATAGAGAACAGCAGGTTGGCTCTTGCGATCATGTAAATACCTGCCGTAACCATGGTAGCGGCGTGTATAAGGGCCGATACCGGAGTTGGACCGGCCATCGCATCGGGTAACCAGGTATACAACGGGATCTGGGCGCTTTTACCCGTAGCCCCCACAAACAGCAACAATGTAATTACTGTGATTTCCCGGCCGGATAATTTGGCCAGCGAAGCGCTTGTAAAGATTTCACTAAACGTTGTGGTGCCCAGTTTGTTGATAAGCATAAACAAGGCGATCAAAAATGCCAGATCTCCGATCCGGTTCATAATAAAGGCTTTGTTAGCCGCTTTGCTGTATTCCTTTTTCTTAAACCAGAAACCGATCAGCAGATAAGAGCACAAACCAACCCCTTCCCAGCCAATGAACATAATTACAAAATTGGCGCCCATTACCAGCAGCAGCATGGAAAAAACAAAAAGATTCAGGTAGGCAAAATACCTTCCGAAATGCTCCGGCTTTTCATCGTGCATATAAGAGGTGGAATACACATGGATCAGGAAGCCCACACCGGTAATAACCAGCAGCCAGATAGCCGATAACTGGTCGATCTGGAAGGCAAAGGGGATCTTCAGGTTTCCTACATTGATAAATGGAAAGTACTCCGCAGTGTGCACATTCCCCGCGCGAACCTGGAAAAAGGCCCACAGGCTCAGTACGAAAGAAGCCAGGATCACGCCGCTTCCGATAACCCCGATAGCCCCTTTTGATAAGCTTTTTCTTCCCAGCCCGTTTATGATACAACCCAGCAATGGCAGCAGCGGGATCCAATAAACGATATCTAACACATTATTCATAATAAAAAGAATGCCGGCGCAATTAATGTTTCAGCCTGTTTAAAAAATTAATATTTATGGAGTGTACGTTCCGGTACATCATCACAATAATGGCCAGCCCCACGCTCACTTCTGCAGCGGCAACCACCATAATAAAGAATACAAACAACTGCCCGTCTGTTCCCGCTGTGGCGGCCGCCCCCTTGGCAATATGGTGCATTTTTGAAAAAGCGACCAGCAGCAGGTTCACAGAATTCAGCATTAACTCAACGCACATAAAAACAATAATGGCGTTCCTCCGTGTTAACACCCCTACCACGCCAATGGCAAATAAGCAAAGCGCAAGGGTGATGTAGTAATTTATTGGCATGTAAAAAGTTTCAAGTTTTAAGTTTCAGGTTCCCGTACAATGCTCCTTCTTCTTTTGAGGATGAGCAGGATTACTCTTTTTTACCGATCACCACAGAGCCGATCATGGCGCTTAAGAAGAGCACGCTGCTGATTTCGAACGGGATCACAAAAGTGGTGAACAGCTCGCGCCCCAGGCTTTTCACCAGCCCGATGTCGCCGGTTCCCATTTCCACCAGGTTTTGCTTCACCTCCGTATTTTTCAAAGCGGCGATCAATACCAGGAACAGGCAGCTGCCGGCAATGGCGCCTACGATCTGCAGCCATTTGTTCTTAAGGGTTTCGGTGGCCTTGCTCAGGTTCATCAACATGATCACAAAAAGGAACAATACCATAATGGCGCCGGCATAAACAATAATGTTCACAATAGCCAGGAACTGCGCATTCATTAAAATATAGTGACCGGAAATAGCAAAAAAGGTTACGATCAGCCCCAGCACACTGTATACGGGATTTTTACTGGTCACAATCATCAGTGCGCTCCCTATGGCGATCACCGTTAATACCCAGAATAATAATTGCGTAATATTCATTTCGTTTCTTAATTAACCCTTAAACACCTTCTTTTTCCCTGCTGATGGTACCCAATGCTTTTTTGTAGCCTTCCGGGTCGGTAACCGGGTTGGGGATCAGCAGATCATCCTTTTTATAGATAAACCCTTTCCGCTGGTAGTTAGCCGGTGTAAAGGTTTGCGAAAGATAGATCGCATCTTTGGGACAGGCTTCCTCACAATAACCGCAAAAGATGCAACGCAGCATATTGATCTCATATTTTGCAGCGTATTTTTCCTCACGATACAGATGCTCTTCCCCTTCCTGGCGTTCTGCAGCCTCCATGGTGATGGCCTCAGCAGGACAGGCCACAGCGCAAAGCCCGCAGGCGGTGCATTTTTCACGTCCCTCCTCATCCCGGTTCAGGATGTGCAGCCCCCGGAACACTTTGCTGAACGGCCGCGTTTCCTCCGGGTATTTGATGGTCACTTTCTTTTTAAAGAAATGCTTTAATGTAATGGCCATTCCCTTAAAAATATTTACCAGGTATAAACGTTCCACCCAGTTCATCGGTCTTCGATCAACGGGTTTACTCCTGTTTGTTATTTGTACACTCATGTTTCTTTATAAAGCGCTTTACTTTTAATTTTTTTTGTGCCGGCTGCCGTACACCTCCCGGCATTCTTGCGTCGCACTCCTGTACGCCAGCACTTCTGGCATCATCTATTTCCTACCCATCATTTCCTATCCACATCTTACGATTATCTGCTCTCTGCTTTCTTCATCATTTCTTCAGCCACAGGATCACCAGGGCTGTTATTACCATATTAAGTAACGCCAGCGGTATCAGCCGTTTCCATCCAAGATGCATCAGCTGATCAAACCGGAAACGCGGGATCGTCCACCGGATCCACATAAATACGAACACAAAGAACAGGGCCTTTGCCATCAGCGTAAGGAACGTAAGCAATGCTACCCAGTTCTCCCCGATATGCTGTGCTAAATTGGCTTCGTTTACAAACGGAATGTCATAGCCGCCAAAATAAAGGGTTGCCATGATGACGCCGCTTATAAACATATTGATATATTCCGCAAACAGGTAAAATCCCAGTTTCATGCTGGAATACTCCTGGTGATATCCAAAGTTCAGTTCATTTTCCGCCTCGGGTAAATCAAACGGCGTACGGTTTGTTTCTGCCAGGGCGCAGATAAAAAAGATAATAAACCCGATGGGCTGGTAAACAATATTCCATACCGCATTGTACTGCTCGCCTACGATAACGCTCATCTGCAGGGAGCCGGTCAGCATCAGTACAGCGATCAGCGAAAGCCCCATGGCCAGCTCGTACGACACCATCTGTGAAGCACCCCGGATGGCCGCCAGCAATGAAAACTTGTTGTTGGAAGCCCATCCGCCCAGCATGATACCATATACACCCAAACTTACCACGCCAAATACATACAGGATGCCGATGTTTACATCCGCTACCTGTAAGGGCACTACGCGGCTACCAATGTTCATTGAACTGCCCCAGGGTATTACGGCACTGGTGAGCAATGCCGTTACCATGGCCAGTAAGGGGCCCAGGATAAACAGGAACTTGGATGAGGCCAGGGGAATGATCTCTTCTTTAAAAAAGAGCTTACCTCCATCAGCCAATGGCTGCAGCAATCCGAAAGGCCCCGCCCTGTTGGGACCGATACGGTCCTGGATAAAAGCGGCTACCTTCCGTTCCCCATACGTAGCATACATGGCCACAACCATTGAAAGGGTAACAATGGCCGCGATCAGCACCAGTTTCTCAATAATAAAAATCCAATCAATAGCCAGTAAGTACATGTTATAATAATATAGCTTGTTAATCTTTCTTTTCTTCTATTACTTTTTCCCGGTTGAACACGGCCCCGGTTGCCGGCCCCGGTATCTTGCTAAGATCTACCCCGGGATCATTCACCTCGCTGATGCTGTGGATATCCATGAGCAGTTTGGGTGCTCTTCCTCCCATTACCGCACTGATCGTTTCTTTTGGACGGTCCAGCACTTCGTAGTGGTTGGCACCGATAACGGAATGCCGGGCTACCTTCATGGGTCCTTCTATTACCCAGTCATTGATATCTTTCTTTTCAAAGCGGCATTCATTGCAGATCCAGCCGGTCTTGCCATCTTCCGCAGGCAGTATCTCTCCCCACTGGTCTTTCCGCGCCGTTACCCGCAATACCTCGTTTCCCCGCTCCCACAGTGTTACCTTGCCACAGCAATTGGGACAATCGCGGTGCGCATCTACCGGTTTGGTAAACCATACCCGGTTCTTAAAGCGGAAGGTCTTATCGGTTAATGCACCTACCGGGCAAACGTCGATCACATTACCGATAAATTGATTATCCAGCGATTTTTCGATATAGGTGGCAATCTCTGCATGATCGCCCCGGTCAAGCACCCCGTGCTGCCGTTTATTCGTCAGCTGATCGGCGGTAAATACACAACGGTAGCACAGGATGCAACGCGTCATGTGCAGCTGGATGTATTTACCCAGGTTATGCTTTTTGAATGTGCGTCTTTTAAATTCATAACGGGTTCCGGCCTTACCATGCTCATAACTCAGGTCCTGCAAATGGCATTCCCCGGCCTGGTCGCAAACCGGGCAATCCAGGGGGTGGTTGATCAGTAAAAACTCCACCACACTGTTCCGCGCATTGATGACCCGTTCGCTGGTGATGCTTTTTACCTCCATGCCGTCCATAACGGTGGTGCGGCAACTGGCTACCAGCTTGGGCATAGGACGCGGATCCTTTTCCGATCCCTTGCTTACCTCAACCAGGCAGGTACGGCATTTACCACCGCTTCCTTTCAGGGGTGTATAAAAGCACATGGCCGGAGGGGTAACATCTCCTCCTATTAATCTTGCAGCCTGCAAAATGGTAGTACCGGGCGGCACGTCCAGGGTAACATTATCGATGGTTACCTTAAAGTTTGCAGGTGGTTCTTGTTTTATTTCGTCTGCCATATTTATTTCTCGCAAAGACGCCAGGACCTCGCCAAGACGCCAATATTTTATAAATTATTTACAATACGATGCATACCATTTTTAATCAGCGGTACATTAAAGTTGATTAGCAGCCCCAGCTTCAAATCTGTTAACTTTAGATATGTTAGCACCTGCTTATAATGTACATCTGCCAATGCCTCGATCGATTTAAATTCCAGAATTACTTTATTTCCAATTACTACATCAGGGATAAAACCAATTCCCATATCTATTCCCTCGTGTATCAATCGCACTCCCTGCTGCCTTTTAAACCCTATCCCCGTTTTTTGCCACTCATAGCAAAAGATCTCCTCGTAAACGCTTTCAAATAATCCCGGTCCATATTGACTGTGAATTTTGAAACAGCAATCAACCGCAATCTTCGCTAATTCATTTTCCGTCATACCTTTTATTCTTTGCGTTGACGTTGCGGCTTTGCGAGAAACGACCTTACACCGCCACAGGCTCCGATACCGGCAACGGATCTGCGTAATGTGCCAGTCCGTAGTTCCGTGTCTGTGCTTCTGCAGCATTGGTAATATGCCACTCAAACTCATCCCGGAAATGACGGATTGCTGCCGCCACCGGCCATGCAGCCGCATCACCCAGCGGGCAGATCGTATTTCCTTCGATCTTGCTCTGGATATCCCACAACAGGTCAATATCGCTGAGCTTACCCTGCCCCTGATCCAGACGCAGCAATAATTTTTCCATCCACCCCGTACCTTCACGGCAGGGCGAACACTGCCCGCAGCTTTCATGACGATAGAAGCGCGCCAGGGTGTAGGTATGTTTTACCACACACTGGTCCTCATCCAGCACGATGAATCCGCCGCTCCCCATCATGGTACCTGTGGCAAAGCCGCCGTCGGAAAGGCTTTCGTAGTTCATGATCCGCGACTCCCCTTTTGCTGTTTTCAGCAACAGGTTAGCCGGCAGGATGGGTACCGATGACCCGCCCGGAATACAGGCTTTCAGCCGTTTGCCGCTTTTAATACCCCCGCACCATTCATCACTATAAATAAATTCCTCAACGGAAATGGTCATGTCTATTTCATAAACCCCGGGTTTGTTGATATTGCCGCAGGCAGAGATCAGCTTTGTTCCGGTTGACCGGCCTACACCGATCTTAGCATATTCTTCACCGCCGATATTGATGATGGGTACTACGGCAGCCAGAGTTTCTACATTGTTCACCACCGTAGGACGGTCCCAGGCTCCTTTAACCGCCGGGAATGGCGGTTTAATACGCGGGTTGCCCCGTTTTCCTTCCAGCGATTCGATCAGGGCGGTTTCCTCACCACAGATATAGGCTCCGGCACCGCGCTGTACGTAGATCTCACAATCAAACCCCGAGTTAAGGATATTCTTACCCAGGAAGCCATTGGCCTTTGCTTCGGCAATGGCCTGCTCCAGGATATCCGGGATCCAGGCATATTCTCCCCGGATATAGATATACGTAACATTGGAGCCCAGCGCATAGCTGGACACGATCAATCCTTCAATAAGCAGGTGCGGCAGAAACTCCATCAGGTAGCGGTCTTTAAAAGTACCGGGTTCGCTTTCATCCGCATTACAAACCAGGTGACGGGGAACGCCCTCCGGCTTGGCGATAAAACTCCATTTCATACCGGTAGGGAACCCCGCTCCGCCCCGGCCCCGGAGACCGCTTTTCTTTACTTCCTCTACCACTTCATCCGGCGCCATTTTCAGGGCCTTTTCCACACTGCGATAGCCCCCGTTCTTACGATACACATCATAATAACGGATGCCTTCAATATGTGCGTTCTCTAAAAGTAATTTTTGACTGCTCATTGTTTTTATCCTTTTCCCAGGGCCAGTTGCAAAACAACTAACGCTTAGGCTTATCGTAGTTGAACATCCAGCTGATACCGAACCGGTCCGTTACCATACCGAATTTTGCTCCCCAGAACGTATCCTGGAGCGGCATGGTGATGGTTCCACCGGCTGCCAGCGCCTCAAATGCCCCGGTAACCGATGCTTCGTCGGTAAAATTCAGTGCCAGGCTTATATTTGATCCGGCGGTTACAGGCGCTGTACCCGGTGCACAATCGCTTACCATGAAGTTCAGTTCGCCTGCGCTGAACAGGGCATGCATGATCTTATCCTTATGCGAATCCGGGCTTGGGAAATCGGCCCGGGCCTCACCAAATGTCTGGCAATGCACGATCTGTCCACCAAAGGCTGCCGCATAAAAATCCAGCGCTTCCGCTGCATCGCCGTTAAAGTTCAGATAAGGAGTGATCGCCTGCATCGCCGTTTCTTTTAATTATTAACGGATACATTATTCCTGCATTCAGCAATAATGGCATCTACTTTTTCTTTTGTGAGGTGCTCTTTATAAAACTTCCCCACCTGCATCATGGGTGCATACCCGCAGGCACCCAGGCACTCGGCCACTTTTAAGGTAAACAGACCGTCTTCCGTGGTTTCACCGGGTTTTATATTCAGCCGCTCGCCAATATACGCTATGATATCATCGCTACCCTGGATCATACAGGGGCCGGTCTGACACACTTCAAATACATACTTCCCTACAGGCTTCAGGTTGTACATCGTGTAAAACGTTGCCACCTCATAAACTTCTATGGGTTCAATTTGTAAAAGTGCAGCCACATAGTCCATGGTTTCCGTGCTCAGCCAGCCAAACACTTCCTGCGCCAGGTGCAATACCGGAAGCAGGGCGCTTTTTTGCTTACCCTCCGGGTACCGGGCTATGATCTGGTTCACTTTTTCCAATTGTTCCTGAGAAAACTGTATCATTATCTTTTGCTCCATTATTAAATCCATTAGGCATCCATTTCACCTGCAATCAGGTTCATGGACGACATTACAACGATCGCATCGCTCAGCATGGCGCCCTTTACCATTTCGGCATAGGCCTGGTAGTAAATAAAACAGGGTCTTCTGAAATGTACGCGGTAAGGTGTACGTCCCCCGTCGCTGATAAAATAGAAACCTAACTCTCCGTTTGCACCTTCCACCGAGTGGTACACTTCGCCCGCCGGCATATTAATTTCTCCCATGATGATCTTAAAATGCCAGATCAGGGCCTCCATCTTCGTATAAACATCTTTCTTGGGCGGCAGGTAGTACTCCGGTACATCCGCATGGTATACCGTTGCTTCCTCTCCCTTGAGATCATTCAGCTTTTGCATGGCCTGCTCAATGATACTCAGGCTCTGCCACATTTCCCCGTTACGCACCAGGAAGCGGTCATACGAATCCCCAGTGGAACCTACCGGCACCTCAAAATCAAACTCCTCGTAACGGCTGTATGGGGCCACCACACGCACATCATAATCCACGCCCGCGGCCCGGAGGTTGGGCCCGGTAAATCCGTAGTTCAGGGCCCGCTCCGCACTGATGGGGCCGGCGCCTATTGCCCGTTCCATAAAGATCCGGTTGCGGGTAAACAGGTTCTCAAATTCTTTTAGTACAGCCGGGTACTCCTTCAAAAAGCGTTCGATCTTTTCGAAGGCTGTATTGGTAAAATCTCTTTCAAAGCCGCCGATACGGCCAATATTGGTGGTAAGCCGGGAGCCGCAGATCTCTTCATAGATCTCGTAAACCAGCTCACGGTATTGCATTACGTACAGGAAACCGGTATAGGCGCCGCTATCCACTCCCATAATGGAATTGCAGATGAGGTGGTCTGTAATACGCGCCAGCTCCATGATGATCACCCGCAGGTAATCTACCCGCCGGGGCACCTGAACGTTCAATAATTTTTCGCAGGTAAGATGCCAGCCCATATTATTAATAGGGGCCGAGCAATAATTCAGACGGTCTGTAAGCGGTGTGATCTGGTACAGGGGGCGGCGTTCTGCGATCTTTTCAAAAGCCCGGTGGATGTACCCTACGGTAGAATCAGCAGCAACAATTTTTTCACCATCCAGTTCAATAATGTTCTGGAAGACCCCATGGGTAGCCGGATGCGTGGGACCCAGGTTCAGTGTAGTTGTTTGTTTCTCTATACTACCACTTGGTAGTAATACGTTGTCGCTCATAATCGATATTCAAAAATTAACCTGCCTTCTTTCTATTTTTGCCGCCCGCCGGGGCGTTATCTCTTCAGTTCTTTGTTATTTTGACCGCCGGGCCTTTGAAATACTTAACCCCACCAGATAAACCAGGGCGGCTGCGCCAAATCCTTCTGCAAAACCGGCTACCGCTGCTGATTTGCTTAGCAGGATCAGCAACAGGGAACCTGCGCATCCCATCAGGGCGAGCAAAAACCGGTTCGATTGTATCCAGCCAAATATCCTGATCATTTACTTCGTTTTTAAAAACCAGCCCTTCCAAACATCTCATCATCCTTATCAATCCGGCTCTGATCCTCCAGCGGGTATTCTTTCCGCATGGGAAAGTAATCCATTTCCTCTACATTCAGGATCCGCTTCAGGTTGGGATGACCAACGAAGTTTACGCCATAAAAGTCGTAGGTTTCCCGCTCCATCCAGTTGGCCCCGGCAAACAGGCCGGTTGCCGTATACACATCCGGCTGCGCAACACTGGCAAATACTTTATAGCGGACCCTCACATTCTCTTTCAGGTTGTGCAGGTGGTACACCACTGCAATTTCCTGTCCTTTATGATCCGGGTAATGCACTCCGCAGATATCCGTAAGAAAACGGAACTGCAGCGTATCTTCTTCCACCAGGAAATTTAGTACTTTAAGGTTTAAATCCTTGTCGGACCGGAAGGTCAGGAGCCCATACGGCTCTTCAAAATCCGTAACCTGGTCACCAAACTTCTCAACCAGTTTTTCCTTTATATATTCGTTGGTCAATGCCATTATAAAAAGACTTTAGGTATTCAGTACCCGGTATTCAGACGGACACCCTGTGTCTGAAATACCCCATACTAAAAATCTCATACTATTGTATCCCGTAACTTTCCAATAACGCCTTATACTGTTCACTATTTCTTCTGCGCAGGCTTTCCCTTCCTACCAGGTCCTGGATGCGCATCAGGCCATCTAAAATAGCTTCCGGCCTCGGGGGGCAACCGGGAACATATACATCCACCGGTACCACCTGGTCGATACCCTGCAACACGCTGTAAGTATCAAAGATGCCGCCACTGCTGGCGCAGGCACCTACGGCAATGACCCAGCGGGGCTCGGCCATTTGCAGGTATACCTGTTTAACCACCGGCCCCATTTTTTTTGCAATGGTACCCATTACCATCAGCAGATCGCACTGGCGGGGAGAAAAGCCTACCCGCTCACTGCCAAAACGGGCAATGTCATAATTGGCCCCCATGGTAGCCATAAATTCAATACCACAGCAGGACGTGGCAAAGGGAAGCGGCCAAAGAGAGTTCTTACGCGCCAGTCCTATAACACTGTCCAGCGTTGTTGCAAAAAAACCCTGTCCCTGGTGCCCCTCCGGCATGTTCACCATGCTGATATCGGCCTCAAGCGGTTTTTTCTTAATATTAAATGACACAGGTCTCATAAATCAATTTGAAAATTTGTCTGATGGACTACCGGAGCGGTTCTATGAACCTTCGGAAAAATTAGAGCTTCGAAAATGGCAATTGAGATACCAGCGTATTTTCAAATTACCCTCTTTAATCTTCCCACTTCAGGGCTCCGCGCTTGATAATGTAAATAAATCCGCACAGGAAAAACGCCACAAATAGCAGTACCGCATAAAACCCCTCCCAGCCAAGCTCTCTGAAATTTACCGCATAGGGATAAAAAAAGATCACTTCCACATCAAACAACACAAAAAGAATGGCCGTAAGGAAATATTTGATCGCGATGGGCTGCCGGGCCTCTCCATGCGATTCAATACCGCTGGCAAAATTTTGCAGTTTATCCGCAGTCCTTCTTTTAGGGCCCAGCAGGTGGGTAACCCCCATCAGGGTAACAATCATTCCTGCCGCAAATAAGATCTGTAATCCTATGGGCAGGTAAGAGCCTGAAGTGTCTAAATTCGTCTGTATCGCTAAGTTAACCATCTCAATTACGCAATAAGCAAAAATAAGGTAACCATTTAACAAATCCTTTTTTTAAGGGTTAAAAAGCAAACAGCCCCGAAAAAAATCCGGAGCTGTTCAAAAACTTTTGTACCTTAATAATCTGTTAATGGAAAACAATACCAAAATCATTGCTTATGTCCCTTTTAAGCCAGTTGAAAAGATTAATATTTGTCGATTGCCTGATACGTAAAAAAGCTACAGGTACTCCTGAAAAGTTCGCCGAAAAAAACAGATTAAGTCGCAGTCATTTAATGAATATTATAAAAGACATGAAAGACTTAGGTTACCCTATCAAGTATAGCAGGAATTTTCAAACTTATTACTATGATGATGATGAAAAGATCCCTGAAATCTCGTTCTCAAAAATACAACTCTTAAGCCGCGCCGAATTGAGTAATATCGGTCAAGAGGCAAATAATCTTTGTTTTTCCGATAAAAACATCTTTGAAAAATGTTAAACATTCGTTAAACACCCCCCATCTACTTATATTGGACGGAAGTATTCAATTTTCGTGTTGTCAATTAAATTTTTTTATTCTAAATGTTACAATCATGAAAAAACTAAAATTAAGGCTGACGGAATCGGGGACCTTGGAGATTCTAACAAGAGAACAGCTGAAAAAGATTTTGGGGGGAAATGGCAGTGGCGGTAGTGGCGGCAGTGGTAGAGATTGCCCTTGTGGCGCCTCCTGTTCCCATACTGTTACTGTCCTTGGACATACAGAAACATTTGTAGGAACCTGTAAATCTGAGATGATCGATCCGGATGGAAACAGTGTTCCCGGAGGACCCTGCTTTTGCAGCGTATAGTCAGATTGATATTTTATCACTTTAACACTTACAATTTGCGCTCGTCTCTCGATTGACGGGCGCTCTTTATTGAAGGCCCCACCCCATAACCTTCCCTGCATTGACAAATCCTATTCCACATTAGCAATAATTCGAACTTACCAATTATAGAAACAGCCCCGAAAAAATCCGGAGCTGTTCTTTAAGATAAAAATAGGTTTCGTTATTTCTGACCGCCGGTAGTATCCTTTTTGGGTGGAGTAGCGCTCGTAGTATCCTTGGTTCCCGCCGCCTGGCCATTACCTGCCGCCGGTTTGGAGTTCATTTTACTTACCTGGTCAATGTACCCTTGTACCTGTTGCTTCATATCGTCGCTCGGCGCATTTTCCAGTGCCACATTCAAATACTTCAACCCGGTCTCCTTATCGCTTTTTTCATTTACATAGTAGGTGGATAGCACTGAGGCTGCAGTAAAGGCGTTGATCTTAGCATCCCTTGCAGTGTCCTTTTGAGAGAATGCTACCAGTTTTTCTGCATCCGGGATCAGGATATTCTTTGCATTCGCAGAATCGAAGAAACGGCTATTTTTAAACGCCCATAGATAGCCATAGTTTACATCCGGGAATTTGGTGCGCATAGCATCGAATACTTTCCAGGACTTTTCATATTCCTTTCCCTGAAAGTATGCGCGGTAACCTGCATCAAAAAAGTCGTTAATAGTGGGATTAGGCTTGATCTCAAGGATCTTGCTCAGCATATCGCCTTGCAAGCCATACTGTTTCTTATCTGCAAAGAACTTGGCAGCTTCCTGCAGCATTTTTACCCTGCCGGCAACCGTGGTATCTGCCTTCAGCCCTTCTTCATAAGCCTGCATCACTTCGTTTTCTTTACCGGGAGTGGCCGCATAAACGGTTGCCTTCAGGTTGTAGTCCAGCGGATCCAGGTCATCCTTATCTGCCTTTTCGAAGAATTTCTCCATATAGGGAAGGGCCGATTTAGCATCTCCTTTGTCCACATAACTCCATGCTAACAGTTTGTACAATTTCGGCTTAACAAGATCTCCCATTTTTTGCAGAATGCCGGTACCGGAGGTGATCGCCTGGTCGTATTTTTTCTCCAGGTAAAAGGTTTGTGCCTTATAATAGTCGTTCCAGGGGCTGGGATCAGAGTTGGCAATGATCTTGTCTGCAACGGCATTGGCACCTGCATAATCTCCGGTACCTATTTTATGTTCATACAACGCATCATAGGCGGGCGTATAACCGGGATTAGCAGCAATAGCTTTATCAATATTCTGCAAATAAAGATCATAGTTCCGCTGCGATTTAAAGATCAGCCCGTTTTTCAGGTATGCTTTTGCAAACGAAGGCTCTGCAGCCACAGCATCACTGTAGGCGCTGAACGCAGCGGTACCATCACCTGGCTTTGCTTTGCGGTAAGCATCACCCAGGTTGGTAAGGATATCCGCCCTCAGCCAGTTATTCTTTGTTTTTTCGGTTTCCGCTTTTGCCTCTTCCAGTTTCTGAACGGCATAGTTGATATCGCCGATCTTATCAATATTATTATATTCCTTGGCAATAGCAGCACCCACCGCATTCAGGATCTCCGGATCGTTCCCCTTACGGCCTTTACTGGCGGCTAACGCTGCATCAAAGCTTTGCTTGGCCTCATCTGCTTTTCCTGCTATCAGCTGCAACTGGCCTTTTGCCGCCAGCAGCCACGCATCATTGGGCTTTGCAGCCAGGGCCTTATCCAGCGCCTGCTGTGCGCCCGCTTTATCCTGGTTCTCAATATCTGCACGAACCAGCCAGTAGGTTGCTTCTGGTTTATCGCCCTGCTTTTCAAAAATTGCTTTTGCCCCCAGCACTTTTCCCGAGTACAATGCTTTTACACCATCCTGTATGGACTGCGCATTTACTGCTACCCCCAGGACTGCTGTAAGTGCTAAAAGGCGGAGTTTTTTGTTGATCATTTTTCTAATTTTATTTTACCAGTAAATAATAGATTTGTAAATATAACCTTTTTTAAATTCTATTCTTTTGTTTGCGCCGGCCGGATGAGAAAACTCCGCCGTCCCGGCATTAAATACGCCCGTTTAAAGATCAGCTGCCCGATCTCCCCTGCCACAAATTCTGCAAACCCTGTGCCCAATCCTCTATGTCCCTCTTTCAATATATACACCAGGTCTCTTGTCATCGGGTAGCGCTTGGTATAGATATTTGCCTGTACCGGTAAGACATACCTGCCGGGTTTATCGCTGCTTTCCAGCTGCACAATCTTAACTTTTTTTAAAAAGCTTAACTGTTCGGCATCATCCTTATTCCCGATCCAGCTTACCCCAATAAAACCGATGGCATTGGGGTTGCCGGCAACAAACTGGATCACCGAATCGCTGGTATTGGCCCCCATCGCATCAGACGTCATCTTCTGTCCCTTTAATACACTATCCAGCAGGAAGCGGACCGTGCTGGTGGCGGACAATCCATCCAAAACAGGTTTCAGCGGCTTCGTATATGTTCCGGTAAGGATCATTTTTATCTCCTCCATCGACAGTAAGGTGTCCCTGGAAGAAGGATTTACAATAACAGCAACTGCATCCCGCGCAACAGGCAATTGTTTTACCACCAGGTGCAGGGAATCTACAACTGACTGAAGCTGTTCATCCGACAGCTTTACCGTAGAAATCACCATGCGGATACTGTCATTAAACAGGTCGGCCACACATTCGGACTCCGGCTTGTACTGAACATTGATCTTTGTACTGTCGTTATTGGACTCGTATACCTGAACCAATGCATCTACAATAGGCCGGAAGGATTCATCGGCACTGATGGTGATCCTTCCCTTTTTAGGCGTGTCGGTAAACTGCCGGGCCCCGCCGCTACCCGATGAGCAGGAGAAGACCACCACCATCATCACCAGCACAGAACCTAATATTACGAAGCGTAACCTGCTCATTTCTCTATTTAAAATAATTTTTCCTGTATCCCCTGTAAATCCGCCAGCTGCCATAAACAACAAACAACGCTCCTAACAACAAATCTATTGTGTCTGGCGGAAACCGTTTATTCAAGGCCAGGTCAAACCGGTGCCGCACCAATAAAAATATGCCCACAAAGATGATCACTGTACCCATCGCATAATCCAGCACGGATCGCATGCCCGCAACCTGTTTATTCCTTCGCCTTTCATAATCTTCGTTTGATTTTACAGTCATATCGTTGATGAGGAGCGGCAATTTATTGATTTTTCTAATTAGATACAAAATTTTAAAATTCCATAATACGGCGGCCCTTTAAAGAATTAAGCTCCTGTTAAAAACCGGCACTCTTTGAATTTAATGTTATATTTATTGATTGTATGTATTTTGTAAAAACTCCCTGGCTGTTAAAAAAGATCTACCCGCACTATATATGGGACCTGCCGGCATCCAAAAAAAAGATTTTCTTAACATTTGACGATGGACCGCACCCGGTAGCTACTCCGTTTGTGCTGGAACAGCTGCGGTCATGGGGAGCCAAAGCCAGTTTTTTTTGCGTTGGAAAAAACGTTGTAGCCGAAAAGGAGCTTTATGAAACACTTCAAAAAGAGGGGCATGCTATTGGAAATCATACACATAACCACCTAAACGGCTGGAAAACAGACACACGGCTTTACCTGGAGAATGTGCAGCAGGCCGCCGGTCATATCGACTCCGGTCTTTTTCGCCCGCCTTATGGCCGCATCCGTAAAGAACAGGGCCGGCTTTTAACACGGGGAGCATTGGGGAGAATATTCCGCATCGTTATGTGGGACGTGCTCAGCGGCGATTTCGATCGCAGCCTGTCACCAGAACGATGCCTGCAATATGTATTGAAAAATACCCGGAGCGGATCGGTGATCGTTTTTCATGATAGTGAAAAAGCGTTTAAAAACATGTCCTTTGCGCTTCCGGGGGTATTGCAATATTTTTCTGAAAGGGGATTTACATTTGAAGCATTACCAGACGGATCTCAACAATAATAAACAGGGCCCGGGTGAATACCCAAGCCCGATTTTTAATCCGTACCCTATGAAAACTTAGGGGTGAAGGTAGATTGTTTTCAACACTTTGTCAAAAAAATATTGGTTAATATTGCCACTTTAACAAACCCGGCCTGAGTAATGTTTATTGATACCCATTCGCATATATACAGTAAGGAATTTGATAATGACCGGCCCGAAATGCTCCGTCGCGCTTTTGAGGCCTCTGTTTCCACCATCCTGATGCCAGCCATTGACAGTGCAACCCATCCGCTTATGCTGGAGCTGGAAGCTGATCATCCCGGCCGGTGTATCAGTATGATCGGACTGCATCCCTGCTCTGTGAAAGAAGATCTCCAGGAAGAGCTTAACCGGATCGAAGTGCTTCTCAAACAGCGCCCGTTTGTTGCGATCGGCGAAACAGGCCTCGATTTCTACTGGGATCTGAGCTTTAAAGAACAACAGATTGAAGCATTTGAGCGCCAGATCGGGTGGGCGCTCGAATACCGGCTTCCGGTCGTCATTCACAGCAGAGAATCGACCGACGACTGCATTGCAATCATAAAAAAATACACGCCCCACGGGTTGCGCGGGGTATTTCATTGTTTTGGGGGTAGTATTTCCCAGGCAATGGCCATCATTGAGGAAGGATTTTACCTGGGCATTGGTGGTGTACTGACCTTTAAAAAGTCAGGTTTGGACCAGGTAATGAAGCAGCTCCCCCTGGATCATGTGGTTCTGGAAACGGACGCGCCTTACCTGGCCCCGGTTCCGTTCCGGGGCAAAAGAAATGAGCCGGCCTGGCTGCCACAGATAGCACAAAAGCTGGCAGAGGTAACCGGAACGGATCCTGATGAAATTGCCGCGGTCACCACTGCCAATGCAAAAAAATTATTCGCTTTATAGCAACAGATCCCGTATTTTTGCAGCCCTCCTGATGGCCAGGCCCCGAAATTGAACGGGATCTGCGGCTGAAAGAGGGGAAAGTTATATAAACGGAGACGTGTCCGAGTGGTTGAAGGAGCACGCCTGGAAAGTGTGTATACGGGAAACTGTATCGCGAGTTCGAATCTCGCCGTCTCCGCAAAGAGGCTGCCTCAAAGGGTAGCCTTTTTTTATACTTCCAGGCCTCATTCTATTAAACAAGAGCGCCCGATCAAGAAAATGAAAAGCCGGAAGTACATCCTCCTATTAATTGAAAACGGAAAAAGGGCTGGTAACAGATCTTCGTTTTGGCGACGGGAGCGACCTGTGAAACAGAGCCAGAAACCATTCTACCACCCCGGTAGATTGCTTTTTCAAACGGGAGATTCTTCCGATATTGCGAAAATTCCTCTTTTTAATTGGAAGTTATTGGTTACATATGCTCATTACTGATCGGTGTTTCCCTGGGTCTTATTGGCAGTGGGGGTTCTATACTGGCTATACCCATACTTGTTTATTTCTTTAAACAAACGCCGGAGCAGGCCACTACCCATTCCCTATTTATTGTGGGTATTACATCGGCCATTGCTGTAAGGAATCACTACCGGGTGGGCAATCTTAAAATAAAGGAAGCGCTTTACTTCGCCATTCCTTCCATTATCAGCCTGATCCTTTCCCGGAAGTACCTGTTACCCTCCGTTCCCGAAGTTATTGCTGACAGGGGGATGCTCATTACCAAGCATTTGCTGATGATGCTGCTGTTTTCCCTGCTTATGATCGCTGCATCGTTTTCCATGATCCTCCGTTTTTCACCGGTATCGGGCAAAGTATCAGTCAGCCGGCTTTTCCTTCTGGGCGCGCTGATCGGGATCGTTACCGGCTTCCTGGGCGCCGGCGGTGGCTTTCTGATCGTCCCGGTCCTTATCTTTTATGCCGGAATGAGCATGCGGAATGCCATTGCTACATCGCTGCTGATCATTACCATCAATTCACTAAGCGGGTTCACCGGCGATCTTATCAACAAAGTGGCTTTTGATCAAAGGATCCTCATAACGGTTGCGGCCACAGCTATCGCCGGCATGTTTGCCGGGCTCTATTTTTCCCGGAAGATCGATGGCGAAAAACTAAAACCCCTGTTTGGCTGGTTTATTTTTATGATGGGGCTTTTTATACTGGCCAGGGAGCTCTTCTTTGCCGCCGGCACCTGATAAGCGATCCTCTTTGCTGACGCAGGTTGCACTGCTTTGCCGGTGTTAAGGGCTGCTTTTGAAAAAGGCATGTCTACCTTTGATGCCGGCCACACTTCCGGTTACAAGCACCGTATCGCTGAGCACCAGGATGGGGTCGTTATAGGATCTTTGCCCATCAGGCGTCCGGAGCACTATTTTGTCCGGTTCTGCCCTGTATAAAAAATACAGGACGGTATCTCCCCGGGAGTAGTAAATGGCGGTGTCTTTTTCACGGAACTCGAGCAGGGGTACCGGCCCCGGAATATCCCGCGTCATCCACACACCTGTAATATCCGGCATGGATCGTACCGCGGCCCGGCGGGCTTCGGGGGAATTACCCGACCCGCGCCCTGGCACTATATGCAAAGAAAGCCAACTGAAACAAACAGGTAAAGCGATGTTTTTCATGATCACCGGAAGGTTTGGAAAAACGGTTTTACCGGGCAGGTTGATACCGGCAAAAAAATAAAAGTACTCCCTGGAAACGTTCCGGTATAGTACTTCTATTCAACAAGGTGCCAACACCGGTCAGGCTTCGTCCGGCCAGTTATTTTTGTAGGTCGAGTCGTTCAGTCTTATTTCCTTTGCGCTCAATTGCATGGATATTTGCATCGGGTAGTCGCCATCATGATTATACGCTTCCTGGTAATCGATACAATGAGCATCACTGAATTTCAATGTCTTTAGTTTGCTCATACTGTCCCGCCTGTAAAAGACCACTTCTCCGCTTTTCGTCTGTGTAGAGCTGATCATCCAGTCAAACAGGTTGGTGTTGCCATTACTTTCAATGGTAATATCAATAACTCCTCCCATCGGGATGGAGGTAGGGCGGTTGGTACGGTCTGTTTCCTGGGAAAACCGGAAACGGCAGCTAAGCACCGTTAACTCCTCGCCATCGGCCGTAAATTTTGCTAGAAATGACATAGATAACAGTTTAAATAACCCGATCCGGATACCGGACCGGGTTATGATTCAAATTGAGGTAAACGCTGAATCAGCTTGAGGAATTCTGGCCGGCATTAAACCGCCCATTGGTTTACATGAGAAGCATTACCCATTGAAATTTCTTTTGCAGAAATCGTAAACGTTTCTGTAATGGGATTATCGCTGGTGGAATTAAAGTTTTCACGATACTGTACCAGGTATCCTTCCTTGAAGTTCAACTCCTTCATGGTCGCATCCGAGTCTCTTTTTGTAAAAACGATCTTACCATCTTTTCTTTCGAAATTGTTGCACATCCACTCGAAGAAATTGGTTTCTCCGGTTGATTCAACGGTTAGCGTGATTTTTCCCCCACGGGTGATGGACGACGGACGGCCTGTCGCGTCTGTTTCCTGGTTCAGGGCGTAGTTCATGTCAAGAACGTTTACCTTTTTACCAGCCACATCTAATTGTGCTTTAAATGACATAACTGTACATTTTAGGTTAAAAAAAAAAAAGTATAAAAACTATAAATAAAAAAACGGGGTCGGGGCATACAACAACACTTCCTCTCCTCTGCACTTTGTGTTGTATGCCGGGTTTTGTTCCTTCTGGTAGCTCCTCAAAATCTTTTGCAATGCTTATTTCCCCTCCTGCTCGTATTTCGACATCCATTCTACACCATCCGGGTCTTCTCCCTTCTGGCCCTCCAGCTTAATAAGGAACGTTTTAGCCGGAAAATAGGGTTTTAAATGTATATCCAAATGGATCCGGTCTTTCTGAACCGGGTCCTGTTCAAATCTTTTGATTGTAAAGTTCTCGATCAGCTTACTGGGCCCTGTAATACCATCCAGGAACTTGACGATCTGGGAGTTCAGTTCTTTACGGGTGTTGGCATTAAAATTTTCGAAAGCCCGGCGGTTCAGGAAGTCCATCATCACCTTAGCCACATAGTCAAATACCCGGACAACCGAATAGGTCTGCAAGCCGATATTATCCCCATTAAAAAGGGTTTTTGCAGAAAAGGCCATCACCTTTCCATACTCTTTTGCCATGGGGATCAGCCCCAGTTTTTCCAGCGATGCGATCTCACTTTTTTTGAGATCAAACTTTACGCCATCCACCTCGTTCATACTTCCATATTTCTTCCCTGCGGTTACCTGCGACATCAGTGTATAGTAAATTTTACCCGCCAGTGAACTGGAAGGTGGTACATACAGATGATCCTCTTCCCCTACAGCATCCACTTTTCCCCGGCCTACCAGCCAGTTACAGGCCATGATCACATTGGAACGGTATGGGTCGCCACCGGTAAGATTGGCTGCTTCAAACAGCTCCATCACATCATCGGGCGTATCCAGGTTTTCAAAATCCGTTACCAGCATCACTTTATTATCATGCGCGATCTTGGCCCATTTTTCCACGACCTTGTTAGAGCCCAGGTAACCCGGCAGCACCAGGATACCATAGTTATTACGCAGATCAAGCCGGTCATAATTGTTGACCAGCTCGGCCTGTACATAATCGACAAAGCGGGTATTATCCAGATCCTTTAGCTGATCCAGCTCCGCATTCATAATAGAAATATTCTTAACCTTCTGGCTTTCAGTATTCTTGTAGAAAAGAGCTACTGAACGGTAAGACCGTTCCAGCTCCTGGGTGCGTTCCAGCGCTTTTTTCAGATTGGATTTCAGGGTGTTTTCAGCGGTTTCTGCCTTATGCTCGCAGTCGTTCACCATTTCACTGAGGTCATCGGTTTTACCCAGCACATCGATCCACCACTCCAGTGTTTTTTTCAGTTCGGCCCGGTCGGCTTTTTTTGAAGATTCTTCCAGGAAGATCTTTTTCCGGGCTTTGCGCTCGGGGTTCAGGTTCTGTACATTATCGATCGCCGATTCCAGCAGGTCAAAACCACCCAGCCGTGCCAGGGCCTGTAAATGAGAATCCAGCGACCCCAGTTCCCGTACCTCTGGCTGTTTATATTCTTTTTGAACACTTTGTTCTTCCGGGGTCAAATTATTTTGAGCAGTTGCCATATGAATTAATCAAAAAATAGGTCAATAGAAATCATTTATTTCGAGCCATCCAGTTCCTGTATCAACACTTTTAATGCAGCCAGCAGGTTTTCCTTTGTTTCCTTATCGGCCAGCGCCTGTTTCAACAATTTATTGGTTTTTAACTGCTTTACAATCTTCTGGTACTGCTGGCGTTTCATATCCAGCTCGCTTAGGTAACCGCTTTGGTGGGTAATACCACCGGCTCCAAAATCACTCAGGCCTTTAAAATGCAGATCTTCCTTGCGGGTAGCTCCTTCTTCGGTTTCAAAATCCATTGAAACGGCCGGCGCAAAATGATTGAACACCGCATCAATATTGGTCAGTCCCTGTACAATTTCGGGTTTAACGGGAGGAAGATCGGTTAACTTTTCGGCGAGTAAAACACGGTTCTGAGGTATGTCTGCAAAAGCTTCAAATGCATCCGTTTTTACTTCTGTACCACCAATACCATAAGGTTCTAAAGGCATAGCTATTAATTTTACAGGTCTAAAAATCTTATTTTCTTTTATAAGGCACCGCTCAAAATTTCCTCAGCCGGTTACAAGACCCCGTTCGACGTATTTTTCTGAGTCAGCTTCTTTCAAAAATAATGATAAATTTCAAAACAAATCTAAAAAATAAATACAATCCGGTAATAAATAATTATTAAATATACCCGGAAATAGCGATGCACCAGGGATCCAGGATGCGCGCCCAGACACGGCTTCCGGCTTAATCCGGCATGTTTTCCCATACCAGCTCCCCGTTAACCAACGTCAATTTTGCCCCCGAGCCCGGTGGCAGCTCTCCTGAAATGATCTTTTTGGACAGGGGGCGCCGGATCTGGGACCGGATCACTCCATGAAGCGGGCGGGCGCCATATTCGGGGGTAAAGCCCATTATGGCCAGTTTTTTTCTGGCCTCCGGCGTGATCTCGATACGGATCTGCTGTTTTTCCAGTGCTGCATACAGCGATCTGAGATGGATATCAAGGATCCGCTCCACCATTTGCTCCTTCATGGGCGCAAATGGCACGATCTCCGTAAGACGGCCCAGGAACTCCGGCCGGAAATGATTGCTCATGATATTCAGCAGGCTTACGGGGTCTGGCGGGGCCTGGGTGCTGTTAAAAGAGTCTACCACATGTTTGCTGCCGATATTGGAAGTAAAAATGACCAGGGAGTTGGAAAAATCGCCTTCCTTGCCCAGTTTATCATGAATCTTGCCCTCATCCATCAGCTGGAGAAAAATATCAAAAACAGACTGATGTGCTTTTTCGATCTCATCAAACAGGACCACAGAGTAAGGTTGTTGCCGGATCTTGTTGACGAGCAGGCCTCCTTCTTCGTATCCCACATATCCCGGAGGGGCGCCATACAACAATGCGGCAGAATGTTCTTCTTTAAATTCAGACATATCAAACCGGATGATATTGGTCTCATCCTGGAAGAGGAAATCCGCCAGCGATTTGGCCAGCTCTGTTTTCCCGGTTCCTGTAGGTCCTAAAAAGAAAAAACACCCGATAGGCTGCCCGGGCTTTCCCAGGCCCGACCGCGATTCCAAAATGGATTCGCTGATGATCTTTATCGCATGGTCCTGCCCTACAACCCGTTGCTGCAGGATCTCTTCAATATTCAGAAGCCGTTCTTTTTCCTGCGCCTGGATCTTTCCCAGGGGAATGCCTGTTTTATCGGCTACAATGGAGATCACATCATTTTTATCCAGTTCCGTACGGTCCTGCTCCACCAGCGGTTTCAGTGTTTCGTAAACAAGATCGAGGTATGTTATGATCGCATCCGTGGTTTTCATGGCCATGGGATCGTCTGAAGCAGGCACTGCGCTCCAGATCACCGGGCTCATCCCATGCTTCAGCTGCTGGTAATGCCACTGAAACTCCGCTAACGCTACCGGTGTTTCTGCATCCGCCTTCAGCGCTTCGTATTCCGATTTGCGGTGTTCCAGCAGAGGCACACCGGTATCTTTTACCAGGCGCAGGGCCGCCATGGAGCGGTCTGCCAGGTCAATGGCTGCATCCGGCAAACGCCGGTCCTTGATATAACGTTTGGCCAGCCGGATCGATTCCTGCAATGTTTCATCCGGGGCACTGATCTTATGATGAGCTTCATACAGGGGTATTACCACTTTCATCATCCGGAAGGCAGCAACAGTACCCGGCTCTTCAACTGTAAGCGTTTCAAACCTTCTTGCAAAGGCTTCATCCCGTTCAAAATTTTTCCGGTATTCGTCAATGGTAGTGGCACCAATGATGGTAATGGCTCCCTTGGCCAGCTCGGGCTTCAGCAGGTTGGCAGCCCCGGAAAAGGGGCCATTCTTATCCAGCAATACATGGATCTCATCTATAAACAAAATCCCTTTCTCAAACTGTTTTATTTCGCTGAGGACCGATTTCAGGCGCTCTTCTGTTTCTCCTTTATAGGATGCACCGGCAGCCATTGCCCCGTTATTCAGCTCAAAAACCCGGGCGTTCTTCAAAAAGGCGGGCACCTGGCCCTGCCGGATGGCAATGGCGAAACCATCGACCAGCGCGGTCTTACCAACGCCCGGCTCCCCTATCAGCAGCACATTGGGCTTGGTACGCCGGCTCAGGATCTCTGCCATCATCCGTACTTCCTGCTCCCGGCCGATAATGGGGTCCAGTTTTCCTTCGGCCGCCATCAGGGTCTTATCGATGGTATATTTTTGCAGCGCCTGCTTCTTTCCCCCGGAGCCTTCATCCGTTGTGCCCTGTATCGCCTGCTGCAGTTCATTGAGCAGCTGCGTTCCCCCGGCGGAAACGGAGGCCAGGTCGATCAGTTGCTGCCGCTGTACCGGGAACGTTTTCAGCTGATCAAAGGAAAACGCGATCCCTGGTGTGCTCACTGAGGCCAGCACATGGATCGGCTCAATGATATCATCGCCGGTCTGCAGCCGGATATGATCCGCATCATCCAGCAGGGCGGCAATATCATCCGCGGCCGGGATATCATCTTTTAAACTGGCTGATTTCGGACAGGCTTCTATGCGGACATCTGCCCAATCGGCCAGGTAATACACATCCACATCTGCCTGCACCAGCACCGGGTCCAGCTCCACATCCTTATGCAGCAGCGCCTTCAGCAGATGTGCAGCTGAATAACGATTGTGCATGTTTTCTTTAGCAATAGCTTTGGCGATCTGCGTTGCTTTTTCAAGCGTTGTTGAGAACTGCATTTTGGTTGGTTAATTTTTAAAAAATATTTTAAAGATCCCTCCATGACATACCCAGCATTCCCGTCTTCACTTTCCCGATCACATCTATTTTATTTACGCAATTGGTCTGTTTATTTTTATACAGGGTGGTGGTCAATGACAATTTATCGCCTTTTTTCACAGCCGCTACTTTTTCGAAGAACTGCTGGAAGGTTGTGGCCTTCCCGTTCAGGATAACGGTCGTATTCATGTTCCCTTCACAAAAGTATTTACTAAAGGTGGAAATCGGCCGTTTTCCTCCGGCAGAATTCCGGAGCATCTGGTTAAAGTCTGCCGCGGCCACATCGGGATACATTACTACCGGTTCCGGGGCCTGCGCCTGGGCTGGCTGGGCGGGGGTAGCCGGGTTCAGCTGCTGTGGCAGGGGCGCCGTTTGCGGGTCATCATTTACCCGGGGGCGGATCACGGGCCCGGGATTGCCGGCGGTTGCCCGCGGCTGCTCCACCGGGGCCTTGGGCGTTACAAATATCTTTCGCACCAGGGGCGTTCTCAGATTCCCGTTGATCACCACGGAAATGGTCTTCCAACCGGGTGTTTTATAGGTGTAATACTGGTTCCGGAGGTTACCGTCCACATTTGCGGTTTCTCCAAACCGCCACTCCCAGCTGCTGGCCCTTGAAGAAGTATCCTTGAACAGTACCGGCACATCCACTTCTGCGGTGGCAGGCATCACCACTTTTGCAATTAATGTAGAATCAACGATTTCGGGGGCGTCGTAAATGGTAATGGTCTTGTATTCCGTGCATTTTCCGTCGGCGATCAGGGTAATGGTATACTCTCCGGGAGCATCAAATGAATGCATCACAGAGGCTACTTCGGTAACGCTCCGCTGGTTATCGCCAAAATCCCAGTGCAGGCGCTTAAAATCACGGGCATCCGTCTCAAACCGCACAATGGTACCTACACGCAGGTCCGTGCCTACGGTCTTCACCATAAAATCAGCGCAGGGTTTATAGTTCCTGAACCGCACCACAAAGGCCAGGGAGGCCAGGATGCACACTGCCAAAAGCGTGATGATCACATTGTCATCCAAACGAAAAACCATAAATTGTTTTTTCTGCATAAAATGGTTTTGCGATTTTCTATTGTTTACAAAAGATTTTTAGTTTAAGCACTTAATTTTGCTACATGTTACCACGAAAAATATTCGGCACCTTGTTAATCACCCTGATCCTGTGCAGCTGTACACTTTTCAAAAAGCCGGTTGCCCCGGACTACAGTACCTCATTATACATCAACAACAGCCGCCCGGGCCGCGATAGTTCCGGAACTACACCCGCAATGCAGGTCAGCAATACCGGAAAGCCAGCCCTGTCGAGGTCCGACTCGCTGCTGAAGGACAAATACGCCCAATACCTGCAGGTGCCGGCAGACAGCATCACCAACCTGCGTCTCTACCGTTTCATTGATGAATGGCTGAATACACCTTACCAGTGGGGCGGAACCACAAAACGGGGCATCGATTGCTCAGCGCTGATGCAACGCCTGCTGGCCGAGGTATACGATATTTATATACCCCGGACCTCCTACCAGCAATACTTTACCGACAATGTAGAACGCTTTGCCCGCTGGGAATCACTGGCAGAAGGCGACCTGATCTTTTTTAAGACCATACCCGGCAACCCCATTACCCATGTGGGCCTGTACCTGGGCAACGGCCGGTTTGTCAATTCGGCATCAAGGGGTGTTACGATCGAAAGCCTCCGGAAATCTTACTGGGCTGCGCGCTATGTGGCGTCCGGCCGGCTGATCGTTAACAAATCCAGGAAAGTAGCAAAAAATTAAGTCAAAGAGCTTCCCGCGTTTAACGGGGTGTGGTCAATAAATTATTCATCTGGGTCCGGCAGTCCGTAAGATCCCGGCTGAGCTGCGCGTTATCCGCCTTCAGCTTTTCCACTTCTGCCGGCATATCACCAATATCCGTTATTTTATTCGTCGCCTCCAGGTACCGCTGAAACACATCGATCACATTGGTATTTAACCGGGAGTACATACTGCTGTCCTTGTACTGCAGGTTGTTCAAAGTACGGATCTTCTCCATGATAAGGGAGTTCAGGTAGGCCTTCTGCGCACCCGGCTTTCTTAATGAATCGATCAGGTTCTTTGTTTCATCCATCGTTTGCACAAAACGGTCCTGTGCCGCTTCCTGCAGCTTAAAGTTATTCAGCTGCTGCCGCATCATCCGGTTATCTTTTGTAGGCACCGTGGTATCGAAATAAAAGGCGAGCAACACCAGCCCCACGGCCAGTATGAACAATAACAAAAACTTCCAGAAAGCCTGCTGGCGCTCTTTTGCATTGATAACTATTTGCGACATTTTTCTTCTGTTTTTATATTCCAGTTAATGATGAAGGACTAATCCGCCAGGAAGAAACCGCGTTTTCTTGCCTGCACCTCTTCTTCGGGTACCACCAGTTTTTCCTTTACAAAAATCCCGGTTTCCTTTTTCTTGCCGATATAATCCAATCCTGCAAGATTGGTGAACAGCTGGAGGATCAGCGCGCAGAACTTTACATTTTTGTCGATCCCCTGCCGGATGTTCAGATGATCATAGCGATAGTTGGTGATACTGGTAATTTCATCTTCCAGCTCGCCCTGGTTCACGTTGCACCATTCTGTAAAATAATTGATCATTTCTTCTTTGGCGGATCCGGTATAAATATCAATGGCATTCTTGATGGTCCGCGCCAGCCCCGAAACCGAAGCCACCAGGTTCACCGGCGGACCGTACAGCACATCATGCCTGTATGTTCCGTAAATCCGGGAAACATAAAACAGTACTTCTTCGCTTAGTTTACGCACGGGGTCTATCAGGTCATTCTGCTGATTCTTCTGAAGGATCTTTTGCAGGATCTGCAATGCATTCAGCTCCATACGGCCAAAGAACTGTTCTGTTTCCGCGTGGTGCTGCACCAGGCTTTCATGACTGTTCACCGCCGTGCAGGGAGGCAGATAATCCTCCTCCAGTGATACGGACTGGTCCTGAACAAGCACTTTACCTACAGGCAGCTGAAATTCGCCCAGGGTATTCAGTGAAGTGTCTGCTACCGGAAGCAGCGATACGGTGTAAGCCGGATCTGTAAAGGGCAACCGGATGGGCTGCTCTTCCGGGTTCGCTGCACCATAGGGTACCGGGTTATAAGGGTCCAGCGAGAGGATCACATAGAATGCCTCCGATTTTCCCTGCAGGTCCTTAAACGGTACGCTCAGCCCGGGGATCTTTGCACTGAGCTGGTTGGTGCTGTCAGCAGAATCAGCGCTTAACCTGATCACATAACCGCCCCTCGTTACAGCAGTACAGGACATAATGCGCACGTTTACATGCTGCATATTGTCAACACTTACCCATATCCTTGGCGGTTCAATAGCAGTGCTCATGGGCAGCAGGCCATAATTATGATCATTTAGAAAAACGGTATTGCTGAGTGCCTGCTGAAAAACGGTGGCATAGTGCTGGGCAATAAAATGATTCTTGTTGATCTTCATCCCGTTTACCCAATTAACGGGTTTGTATTCTTGTGTGCGATTCATATTCCTTGTATTTTATCAGGAGACCCTGGAACAAATAATAATATCATTCTCTTTTACTTTATTAATAAATATGGTCCGCTCCGGGTCTATATATTTTGTAAATAAGGTATACCACCTGGGCTTTTTAAAAAAGATCCAACCGGAAGATGCTCCTTTGTCATTGATATAGGCGATACTGGATCCGGGGTGGCGTTCATTATAATCATTGATAAAATAATAGAACAGCTCCCCAAACTCCATATCGACCGGCGCCTTGGCCCTGAAATTGGTAAAATGCTTATCCGTTCCTTTTTTATAGAACTCAAAACTGATCACCAGCAGGTTGCGCAGTTTCTTCTCATCCACCTCCGCAATCTCCATGTGGGCTGGATAGTGCCATTGTTTAAGGATCTTGAACGGGATGGCAACGGCCTGCCGGTAGGTATAATAAACGATCAGCGGGATGAAGAAGATCACACCGGAAGTCACCATAGTTACATCCATATCGTCTTTGCGGAACAGCCGGTAGGTCATCATAAAGCAGAGCCCTCCTATAAACAGGATGGCAAGTGTAAGAAAAACTTCTGCCCAGTAGGTCTTTTCATTCACCCATTTCAACCTTGTGGTAAGCGTATACACATGCAGGATCCCCAGCCACAGGAAAAAGAACTGGAAAAGGAGGAATTGCTGTGTATTGCTTTCAAGGAACCGGAACCAGGAAAATAAGCCAATGATGGCAAACCCCGCGGCATACAGTAAAATATAATACACGGTAGGTTTCGTGAAGGGCTTAAAACTCCCTCTTATTTTTGAAACGATCAGCCCCATGATCACAGACATGCTGATAAAGCTGATCCCCAGGTAGGGCAGCGCTGATTTTAAAGATGGCGAAAACCAGTTTTCCATTTATTTCTGTTGTTCCTTAATTAAAAAACCGTTTACATAATCGATGAATACCCCAGGATCACTTCGCTGTCGGCATCAAAAGACATCCCCTCTGTTTTATGCTCAACAAGGAGCTCTATCTCTATATCCGCTTCTACCGGTGCAAAATAATCATTGAAGGTCCGGATCAGGATGTCCTTGTCCTTATTATTGATAAAATCACCCACGTTGCCGTTCTGCAGCGGACCGATCTTATACTGCAGCACAGGATAATCTTCCATAAATTCCGATCCGCAAACCATATAATCGCCCAGGGGCTGTGTTCCAAGGCCCGCCCCGCTGCCCAGCCCGGCGGCATCATCTACCCGGATCACCCCCGCTTCTTTCCGGACGATCTGTACCGGCTCATTCAAAAGCGCCTTCAGACAGGATTCCATCACCGGCAGGTTACCGCTGATCTGGTGCGCATAGGGCAACAATAGCAAAAATGAAGCCGCTTCATGCTGCTTCAATGAGGAAGGCAGGTTCCAGAAATCCAGGAAATATCTGGTCAGTATCTTGCTCTTCAAAACATCCAGCAAATTGACCTCTTCCTTTTCCAGCATCAGCTGCTGATAAAAGAACTCGTTCTCGAAAGGCTGAAAGAATTTACGGCTCTCCTTTTCCTTTGCAAGATTTTTCTTGTACCGGTCGATCATCTCGGCCACACCGGCACGCTCGCGGAATTCGCTGGTCTCCGGCTGGTGAAACAGCGCTTCCGGAAGCATATCATAAAAGCCGGCACGCGACAATCCGATCTCCACAAAGGTCCGGTACCAGTTATCTTCTATTACATCCGTATGATAAACATCCTTTACAAAATCCCTGTAAAAATACCCGTTGTTATGCGTTACATAGCCCTGTGCAGGAAAACCGTTCTCCAGTGCATGATTCAGCAGCACTTCTGCCTTTACATCGGCATCGCGTCCCTCCATCCACCTGGATAAATAGTATATTTTTTCTTCCTTTTTCATTTATCAGATGCTTCCTTTATGAATACCCGGTAAGGAATAAAGGCCATGGACCGTTCTGTCAGTTGCAGCGCCAGTTCTTTTTCCCACTGCATCACTTCTCCTTTTTCCCGGGCCTCAATGAATGCTTTCCGCTTTACCGTAACGGTAACGTCGATCGTTTTCATAAAACCCTTGGTCGTTTCTGCAGAAATCATGAACCCCTTCTGCACGTTTACGGCCTCTACAGCTGAGCCCAGGAATAACCGGCAATACAGGGTAATATCATTACGGCTCATTATGCGGTCCTTGGACAGGAGTGCATATTTATAGGCTACCACGGCATCCGCCTGGCTTAACCGGTTCCTGCCGCCCTGCGTATTGGTGAGCAAAAACACAGAAGAGTGGTTTACAGAACCGGTCTTGTATGGCTGCAGGCGGGTACCGGGCCGCAGGCCGTTGGCGGCATACCCGTTGGTACTCCAGTACTGGATGTATAAAAATTTGGAGCTTGTCTGCTTAGGGTTACGCACCATCAGGTACGGGGTATATGCAGACTGGTTAGAGGTTGTTTCGCCCACCAGCTGTTCGATCTTTGCGATAGATTGCTGCAGGCTCTTGATCTCCTGCGAGATGAGATCCTTGCCCAGTTTTGAAAAAGCGGCACTTTCATCCCTTAGCAGCTGTACCAGGTTTTCCACCACAACAGTTGCATCGCGCTCATCAAAACGGCCGGCGCCTCCGTTGCGTAAAAGGATATTGATCTTCTGGTGTTCCTCTTCTGTGTTCTGGCGGATGTGCAAAAAGCGGCCGGTTTCATCTGTGATCTCCGCCAGATCGTAAAACTGATCGGCGTCTGTAAGCAGGGGGATCACGTTGATCATTTCCTGGATGCGATAGGTGATTTCATGCAACCTCCGGTTCACCACCGGAAAACAGTTGGCAAATACGCTTACATCCTCCAGCATGGAACTGGTGATATTTTCGGGAAAAGTGATCCGGATCCAGCAGAGCGGCTCGTTCACCGCCTGAAGTGTTTTGTTGCCAAACACGTCTTTTAATTCGGCAGGGATCTCCTTTTCCGTGGCAGTATAGCGCAGCATAGCAGGGTCCTTAATGCTGACAAACGCTTCCTCATATAATTCGTTCACCAGCTTGATATAGCGGGATGTGGCGCTGGCCTCCTGCTGGATCAGCTGCGCAGCATACCAGTCCGGATGCGTATTGGAGGCAACATTATAGCCCCGCTGTGTGTGGATGGGATGTTGCCCGCTCACTTTCCAGCCGGCACTTTTCAGCTGGTTATAAAACACGGCCTTATTAATCTCGCTGCGGTACTGGAAGTAAAACTGCGTATGGTTCAGATCCAGTTGCTGATGATCCAGGGCGATCCAGAGCGTTGAGGCCGGCAGCCATTGCTGCTCTTCCGCAAGCCCGATCAGCTCCTTGGTGACCCCTCCGGGATAGCGGTAGATCTTGTTTCCGGTAGCAGCATACCGCACCCGCGATTTATTGATCCTGAAATGATCCGTAGGTGTAAAAAAGATATCGGTGCTTTTGGGGGCCTCTTCACTGCTGTTCCTGATATTCTGGGTAATAAAGAACTGTTCTTTTACAGAAAGGGTGGCCGCTTCTTCAAGACTGTTGGCGTTCAGAATGGCGGAGGCCAGTCTTGGTCCTGTTAGCACGTCTGGCGCCAGCAGCTGTACGATCCGGTCCATAACCCGGTTACGGGAGTGATAGATCTCGTTGGAAAGCCGCTCCAGTTCCGCGGCGTTCACCGATAAGAGCAACCCTACCAGCGGATCAAAATTTGATGCTTCCTCCGTTTCCGGATAGCCCCAGATCTTCGCTGCATTCTGCAGCATCCTGTTCCGGATATGTTCCCTGCTTTCGTTCATTGGTTCGGTTTAATTATATGCCAGCGGGCTGATAAAGAACCCGTCCCGGTAGGTTATTGGTTCATTGGTTGCCGTAATGACCGCGGTAATGGTAAACGCTAATTTTCGTTTCATACCCGGATCCCTGACACCGAAAGGCGCTTCTTCCTGCTGCACCTGCATCTCAACCCGGACCTTCTCGATCCTCTTTTCAAACCGGGCAATGGTGGTGCCCAGCGAAAGCAATATCTTTTCCTTTTGCTTGTTCCGGTACGATACATTGTCAAAATCCTCCTCCCACAACCTGTTCCCAAACTGCTCATCACTCAGCAGCTCACCAAAGGCGGTCGTCAGCATCAGGTGTAAATGATGCGCAATAGACTCCTTCAATGAGCATTTTTTCATTTCATTTTTGCCCACTATCTTCCCCAGTTCCAGGGGTAATTGATAATACTGGTGTAACATGCCCGACATCAGATGGATCGTAGTAACTTGTGATTTAGATATTGCGATTTGCCAGGCTCAAAAGATATTTTCTTGATAGGTAAACACGCGGCAGAGCTTCCTCTCCTGAAGCAAATATGATTTTTTTTTCCATATTTTCCCAGTTTTGCCAAAGGTTTTTAAAAATCACCGGTTCCGGCAATGCCTCCCGGCAACCCGTAACAAATAAGGGCTATTCATAATACGGCTGAAGGTCTTCTTCTTTTATCCAACCCGTAAGCTTATAATCAGGGTTGGCAATGCTTTGAAACACAGCGTAATAAAAATTCCTGTACTTTTTTGAGACCAGGATCTTATTTCCCTTTGTCAGGTATTCACTGGTCCGTACCTGGTTCTGCGGATCTTTGTAAAAGTAGGCCCTGTCCGCAGCTACGATAAATTTCCCGGCCATATCGTTGACGGTACCTTCCGGCTCTGCTGCTACTTTTTCCTTTGCAGGACCGGCAACGATCCAGAGAACGGAGGCGGCGATCACCAGCAGGCAGAGGATCATCAGCGGAACCCGGTAACTTTTTTTTACAGGAGCCTGCTGCTGCATCAGCCTGTGCGCCTTATCCGCCTTAAGGTAATCCTGTTTTGCCGCAATATAGGCAGGCAGCTCTTCCCGGATCAGGGCCAGGGCAGGAGCCTGGCTGTCTTCTTCCGGGTCTTCCGGATCAGGGCCGGTGCCGGAAGCCGTCTCCTGTGTTGCAAACTCCCCGGGTTCTTCAGCAGCAGTTCCGGCTGCAGCCGGTTCCGGAGCCGGGGCTGGTTCCTGGTAACTTCTTTTTGCCGCCTGCCGGTGCTCATCATAAACCTGGTCGTATTCCGCACGCAGCCGGGGGTCGCTCAATACCTCAAAAGCCTCGATAATCTTTTTTGACCAATCCTCAAAATACACATCCCCCACATTTTTGTCAGGATGAAATTTCAGGATCAGTTTCCGGTATGCTGTTTTTATCTGCTCATCTGTTGCGGAGCGCGGCACACCCAGCGTTTCGTAAAAATTCTTTAATGTTCCTGCCATATCAGTTATCTTTCCAGCCCTGAACCTTTTTATCAAAAATCTGTACTTCTGTATTACTCCTGCCCGTTCCGCTGTCTTCCTGCGGATAGATCCAGGTAGCCTCCGGTCCGCCTTCCTCCGGCTGTTCTTTTATTGCCGCGGGATGTCCCCAGGCCATTAATAACAGTTCAGAAGGCATGCCCACCGTTATTTCTCCCTCCCGGATCTCCCGGATATATTTTTTACCGATCTGTTTTTCGATGATATCAAAAAGGCGGTGCTCCAGCCCCTCATATGTAGCCCGGGTCTGCGCCAGGTTGACACGGGCCTGTTCTGCGGCAACCTTTTGATCTTCCGCCTTATGCGGCCGGTTCAGCAAAAGAAAAACAAGTGTTCCTGTGGCAAGGGCGATCAGGATAATAGGCAGAAGGAGCATAGGGCGTCCGGATGATGATTACAGATTAACATTTGTGTTGATCCAAAGATAATGGCAATGAGGGAAAAAAAAATTTTTTGTTTTGTCAAAATATTTAGTATTTTGCACTAAAATAATTAGCCATGTCAGTTGCCAACAAAAATCTGAAGTACTTGAGAAAGCTCAGAGGATTGACACAGGATGAGTTTGCCGGCAAGCTCAACATCAAGCGATCCCTGCTGGGAGCCTATGAAGAAGGGCGGGCGGAGCCCAGGCTGGAAGTACTGGAAGCCGTCTGTGATCTTTTTAAGTTAACGCTGGATGAAATTTTACGAAAGGACCTGAGCCAGAATACTGACAATTACCTGGCCAGGCGGCGCGCCCTTAAATTGTCCGACACTTCAGCCCGGATCCCGTTTGTTCCCGTAAAAGCTGCAGCAGGCTACCTGAATGGCTATGCAGACCATGAATTTATAGATGAACTGAATACTTTTACCCTCCCGATGGTATCCGGCGGTAATTACCGGGCTTTTGAGATCGCCGGGGATTCGATGCTGCCCACACCGAGCGGCTCTATCATCGTAGGTGAAAAAGTGGAGGCGCTGGACCATGTAAAGAACAACACTGCCTGTATAGTAGTATCCAAGAACGACGGTATTGTTTATAAACGTATCCAGCGGAACGGGAAAACCAGGAACAAACTCATGCTGTTAAGCGATAATCCAACCTTCCAGCCCTATTCCATAAGCTCGGAAGACGTACTGGAAATGTGGGAGGCCCAGTTTATCATCTCTAAAACCAATACGATGCAAAGCTGGAATGTAGGCCAGCTGGTCAATATTGTTGCCGACCTGCAGCAGGAAGTTGCCGGCATGAAAAAGAAGATGAACTGATGCCGCTGAGTTCCTGATTCCCATTTCCCGGTATTCAAAGCAACTGAAGATCGGAAACGCCGGTTTTTCTGGCCTTCCCTCCAGCAAACGCCCCGGGGCAACTCAGCAGGTTTAATACAGAAACCCAAACGCTTTGTGCTTCAGCGTTCCGCCCCCGGAAGGATACCCGCCCCCCCAACGTTCCTGTGCTGCTGCACTTCTGTGGCAACCCCAAACTAATGTTCATCCCGCCGTACCTTCTGACGGCTTGATTTGATTTCACCTTTCCGTTTTTTGTTATTGATCCGCCGGGCTACGGCAGCCTTTGAGATTTTTGTGGCAATCCGGGCTTTCTTTTTATGAAGCGCCGCCGTAACCAGGAAATTGATCTTTTGAATAGCGTCTTCTTTATTTTCCAGTTGTGTGCGGTATTGCTGCGATTTCACCTGCAGATAACCCTCTGACTGGATCCGGTTAGCCAGCCGCTCCGCTACAATGTTTTTCTGGGCTTCGGAAAGAAGTGCAGAATTCCGGACATGGAAGGAAGCAATCACTGCTGTTTCCACTTTATTTACGTTTTGCCCGCCTTTTCCACCGCTGCGGGTTGTTTGAAACACTAATTCTTTTGAAACATCCATCTCCAGGTTCATAATTATGCATAAAGCTACTTCATAATTCTGAATCAGCCTGGCCGGTAGGCCATTCAAATTTTCGCAGCATTGAATAAATACTGCCCGGATAGCAACCAGCCTTGTAAAAGCAATGAAACGTTGTTTACAAGAAATTTGTTTACAAATATTATGTAAACAAAAAGGCTGTAAACAAATCTCCCGTTTTACTGGCAGCAAAGCCTTACAGCAACAATCGGGAACAGGATCAATTCCAGCCGGTCCCATTCCTGCCTGTATATCCATAGCCGGCGTGGCACCGCCATCTTTAATAATTGGGTTATTATTAGCTTAAACGCCTGCGGGCCGGTTCCATAAAATTTACCGCCCTTTCCGCAAATTTTCCGGGAATCCTCTTTGTATCCCTATTTTTGAAGAAGTAAATGGTAATATGAAAACAGTTATTCAACGTGTATCGGAAGCCCGTGTTGTTATTGATGGCACTATTTTTTCAGCCATTGAAAAGGGACTGCTGGTATTGCTGGGCATTGAGGATGCCGATACGGCGGAGGATATCGCCTGGCTAAGCCAGAAAATCACCCAGCTGCGGATCTTTGATGATGATGAAGGGATCATGAACCGGTCGGTAAAAGATATAGATGGCGCACTATTACTGGTAAGCCAGTTTACCCTGCATGCCTCTACAAAAAAGGGCAACCGGCCTTCCTATATAAGGGCCAGCAAGCCGGATATCGCCATTCCTCTGTACGAAAAAATGATCCGGCAACTGGAAAGCGACCTGGGCAGGGAAATAAGGACCGGTGTGTTTGGGGCCGACATGAAGGTGCAGCTCATCAACGACGGGCCGGTTACCATTATCATTGATTCAAAAAATAAAGAATAAAACGGATATGACAATAGATGAAGCACAACGCACCATAGATCACTGGATCAATACCGTAGGCGTCCGCTATTTTAGTGAGCTCACCAATATGGCCATTCTTACCGAAGAGATCGGCGAACTATCGCGCCATATGGCCCGCATTTACGGCGACCAGTCGTACCGGAAAGCAGAAGATGAAAAAAATGCCCGCGACCTGATGGCCGATGAAATGGCCGATGTATTATGGGTACTGATCTGCCTGGCCAACCAGACCGGCACCAACCTGACAAAAGCACTGGAAAAAAATTTTGAAAAAAAGAATATCAGAGATGCCGACAGACATTTGAACAACAAAAAATTGTAGTGAATGGCGTTAAAACGGACCTGGACGATCATTAAACAAACCCTTGAAGAAACCTTTACCAACCGCGTCTTTAAATTGAGCGCGGCGCTGGCCTATTATACCATTTTTTCCCTCCCGGGTTTACTGATCGTGATCATTTGGATCGGTGACAGCTTTTTTGCAGATGCACTTTTGAACCATAGCGCTCATGCCGACGTAAAGAACAGCCTGCATGTGCAGATTGAAGGATTTATAGGCAAACCCTATGCAGACGAGATCTGGCAGACCATTGACAATGCAGCACGCTTTCCCAACAAGGCTTTTGCAAAAGTGATCGGGATCCTTACCCTGGTTTTCGGAGCCACAGGAGTTTTTGCAGAAATACAGGATTCCATCAATATGATCTGGCGTTTAAAAGCCCGCCCCAAGAAAGGAAAAGGATGGCTGAAATTATTGTTAGACCGCTTAATGTCCTTTTCTGTTGTGGTTACCCTGGGCTTCCTGCTGCTGGTTTCCCTGATGATCAACGGGTTGATGGAGTTGTTGACCAGCCAGCTGACGCGCATCATTCCGGATTCGCAGCGTGTGATCGCTTACATCTCTAACCTGGCCATTACCTTCTTAATTACGTCCGTTTTATTCGGTATGATCTTTAAAGTATTACCAGACGCAAAAATAAAATGGCGCGCGGTAAGAGCCGGTGCCTTTGTAACCACACTGCTCTTTATGGGAGGCAAGTTCCTGATCAGCTATTACCTGGGACATAACAAAATGACATCTGCGTACGGTGCAGCCGGCTCTGTCATTATCATTTTGCTCTGGGTTTATTACTCTGCCATCATCCTGTATATTGGCGCAGTATTTACCCGGGTATACGCCATTCATAATGGCATGAATATCTATCCCAGTCAGTATGCCGTTTGGGTAGAACATGTAGAAGTGGAAAACAAAGACTCCATCCAAAACCTGCAGCAGGACCCGGTGGTGGCCAAATCTGCCGAGGAGCACCGGCTGGAAAATATTTACATGGGGGAAGATGAGCACCGGAAAGAAGAAAGACCGGGGTCATAAACAGGTCCTGAAACACGGCTGATTTTGATCTTTTATAACCTGGGATGCAGGTTACCGGCAGTGCATTGCTTACCGGCTTATTTGCTGCAAAAATTCAAAACCTGTTCTATTTAACCAGGGGCATTCACCCAAGCCCTCTTATTATTCTTTGTATATTTATGGTATTAATAGATGCCATTGCTGAAACGATCTGTTTTCCTTTTTGTCCTGTTTTTATGGGGTACAACGCTAAACGCCCAGCGTGCGTTTCCGGCTCAAAATTCCGCCTTGTACGTTATCACCGATAAAACCATCTACACACCCGGGGAAGTGATCTGGTTCAGCGGTTATTTTTTGCCGCAGGAGGGTCTTGCAGATAGCCTCAACCCCAACGTGATGGCGGTAGCCCTCATCCGGCAGGATACGACAGGGTACACGATCAACCAAAACTATTTCATGCGGAAGCACTTTTGCCCCGGCAGTCTTACCCTGCCCGCAGCGCTGCAACCAGGTAATTATGAACTGGTGGCGGCCCTCAACCTGCTGGATTCCTCCGGCAGGCCCCGGTTCAGCTTCCGGAAGCGCATCTCGGTAAAGACCGTTGAGCAACCACCCTTCCTGCTTACCTTCCGGATTGAAGACAGTTTAGCAGCAACCAACACCATACAGATTGCTATGCAGGCACTGAAATCCGAAGGCGTATTGATCGATCCCCGAAATGCCGCCATCAGCTACCACCGGCCCGGGGAAAAGCCTAAAACGCAAAAACTGGATCTTACAGGGAGGGCCCGGCTGGTGATTCCAACAGATGGGGCAGACACCACTTTACCCGTCCTTTACACCACAACTACCGTCAACGGACAATCGAGGTCCTTTACGGTCTGGTTGCCGGTACAAAGGTCTTTTACCAATAAGGAATTGCTTCCCGCAAAAAAGGATATCCCCCGGGATAAATCCGCAACAATAACCCTTCCCAATCCCCTGTGCGGAGATACACTTGAAGCAACGATCACAACCAGCCATCCGCAAAAGCTGCTCCTGGCCAGCCAAAACCTGTATAGCGCCACAGCAGAAAGATCCGCACCGGTATTGATCCCGGCATCAAAAAAAATAGCATTGCCGCTGAAGGATCTTACAAGGGGCATTCATACCCTGTTGCTGTTAAATGAACACGGAATAGTGCTGGATCAAAAACAGTTCTTTGCTCATTACAGCGATCGTCATCAGTTGTCGGTGCAGACCGGCAGGAATCAATTTGGTACCCGGGAAAAAATAACCCTGACCATCAGTCTGAAAAACCTGCAGGGAAAACCCGCGAGGGCGCTGCTCACCGTAACCTGCGTTAATACGAATCGCCTGGAAAAGAACGACCGGTTATTATTCCCTGCGTATTATTATACACAGCTCCTGGATGAGCCCTATAAAACGGAAGCGATCTATACCAACAGCCGCCTGTTAAGCCAAATGCTGCAGCAGCCGGTAAATACGGATCACCGGCCTTTCTCCACAGATGGGCTCTACAGGCCACAGATGGCAACCAGCATTGTTTTTGCAAGGAACGGGAAACAGATCAAAAAAAAACTGGCGGTATATATCCGGAGTGATACCACCGGCAGATTTACCGCTACCGATAACAGCGGGAGGTTTTATCCCTCCGCCGCCGACCTGACAGTACCGGAAGGCAGTCCGTTTTTCGTAAAAGCAGGCAATATCACAAAAAGAGGAAAAGTTACATTCGACATCCCCTACGCAGTAGCGATTACCAATCCCATGCAAAGATCCATGACATACCTGGAGCAACCGGAACTTCCGTTATTCCATAAAGACCCGGCCAATCAAACCAGCAGTAAACAGATCTTAAATGACCCTTATGAGGTCAAAATGATGCAAATGGTTACCGTGCAAAGCAAATTTTTCAGCCTGACCGCTGATGACACGCGCAGAAACAATTGCGGCGATTACGTTTGTCTCAACAACATTCTGAACTGCCCGGCTCATTTAGACGACGTCAATAATACCCTCCCGGTTAAAGGAAAGTATTATCTGACCAGGGCGGGGGGAAACAATATTATCTACCAGGGCTGCACGGAAAATACGCCCGCAAGAATTAATACGCCCCGCTCATTTACCGGGATGAATGAAAACAGGCTGCAAAATAAAGAAGTACCGCATTATTTATCCACCCTCTACTGGGCTCCGCTTTTGCAGGTGTCGGGTAAGATCACACTGGAATTTTACAGCAGTGATCTGCCGGGCAGGTATAAGATCATTGCAGAGGGGCTTGCTGAAAACGGAGATATCCTCCGGGAAGAAAAAGAGATCACGATCGATGATAAACAACCCTAACAGACCGCTTACGATCCAACCTTTATTTACTGACACGGCAACGGGGCCGGGTTCTTTATCCAAAGCATAGCCATACAGGGAGCGTTTCTTTTAAGCTGCAGGGGCTTTTATTCCCGCGTTTAATAGCGCCCATACCGGCCCTGGAACAGGCCTACATTAACACCTGCCCGTATGACAGGTATGATCACCGGCTTTTGGTTGCCATAATCATCATACCGCTTATCTACGTAAGGGCTATTCCATTGCTTTAATACATCGGCCAGCACTGAAATGTAGAAGAACGTGGTGCCCCCCTTTATCCGGCCGGTTGAGTATCCGCCTCCAAGCAATAAGGAGGGCGCGCTTGCATTGATCTTATAGGCAGGCACGGGGCTGCTTGACGAGGTCGTATACCGCTCGTTGGTAAAATTTTGTTCAAACTGTGCCTGAACAAATAAAAAACTGATGGGATAGGCTCTTACAAAGGCACCCGGGCCCCATACGTGCTGTTTTAACCGGTCGTTAGTACCCCATACATCGCGGGCCCCGTTAAATACATAATTCAGTACAACGCCCCCATCCAAATAATCGTTGATCTTGTATCCCAGCACGGGGCTTACCCCCAGCACGCTCCCACCCGAATAAAAGGAAGCCGTTACACCACCCCCGGTAAAGAGATGCTCTTTCTTAAATCCCTTTTCTTCGAACGGCTGATCCTCGTTGGCATTCCGCACTTTAACAGGCGCATCCTGTGCCCGGGATGCAATGGCCAGCAGGAGTGCTGAGCCCAGCATACAGGCGATACAAAATACTTTTTTCATATGTTTACTTTTTATCATTTTTTGCGTCCTGCCCTTGAGGTGTGGAAACGCTCTATAAAAATAATCATCTTTTTGAGTAAAATTTACCCGGTAATGGTCATGACTTATTTCCCGTTCTACGCTTCTGTTATGAACAGCAAGCCGGTTTATGCCACGGCATCAAAGATCTTTCCCGCGTTTAAGATATTATTGGGGTCAAATGCTTTCTTAATCTCGCGCATCAGCTGGATCTGGCGTTCTTCAAACACAATATCCATATAGGTTTTCTGGATGAGCCCGATACCATGCTCGCCACTGATGGTGCCTCCCAGGCTTTTTACCAGTTTAAACAATTCACGGAGTACCGCATTCATTTCGGGATCGTTCAGGCTGTTTTTATTGCCTTCTTTCTTTATGCGTACATGCAGGTTCCCATCCCCTGCGTGCCCATAACAAACCGCATGAAAATTATGCTTTTGCCCCAGTTCTTTTACTCCTTTGATCAATTTTGGCAGCTCTGCCCGCGGTACTACCGTATCTTCCTCGATGGTATACCCGGCCGATTTAACGGCTTCGGCAGTCCTCCGGCGCAGTTTCCACAACTCTTCTTTTTGCTGGGCATCATCTGCAAAGAAAAGCTCGCCGGCTTCATATTGCTCCAGCAGCATGGCGATCTGTTCCATTTCCTGCATCAAAACATCCAGGTTATTGCCATCCACCTCTACGACCAGGTGTGCCGCAATATCATCATTCACCGGTACGGCATAGCTGTCTACCATCTGGCTTACAATCTTCAGGGCATCTATTTCCACCAGCTCCAGTGCACTTGGATTAAATCCTGCCCTGAAAATAGCACTTACGGCCTCACTTGCTTTTTCAAGAGAGGCAAAAGGCGCCAGCATCAACAGGTCGTATTTAGGCAGCGGGATCAGTTTCAACACAATTTTTGTAACCACGGCCAACGTTCCCTCGCTGCCTACGAGCAGCTGCGTAAGGTTATAACCGGTCACATTTTTCAATACATTGGCCCCGGTCCAAATAATTTCACCGGTGGGCAACACGGCTTCCAGGTTCAGCACATAATCTTTTACCACCCCGTATTTCACGGCCTTGGGGCCGCCGCTGTTCTCGGCAATATTCCCGCCGATAAAACAGGTACCCCGGCTGCTGGGATCCGGGGGATAAAACAATCCTTTTTCCTTTACTGCATTTTGCAGCACTTCTGTGATCACTCCGGGCTCCGTGGTTACCTGCAGATTCCGTTCATCAATGTCCAGGATCCGGTTCAAACGTTCGGTAGACAACACCAAACCACCCAGATGTGCCAGGGCTCCTCCACTCAGGCCCGTACCGCCACCCCGCGGGGTTACAGGGATCAGGTCCCGGTTACAGATCCTGAACAATTCCGAAACTTCTGCTGTGCTTCCGGGCTTTACTACCACTTCCGGCACAAAATGAAGGGTTTCGGTTTCATCATGCGCATAAAATTCCAGTGATTCGGTGTCTACAAGTACGTGGGCGGCTCCAACAATCTGCTTAAACGCCTCAATATGCTCCGCCGTGATCTTTTTGTCTGCCATTATTCTTTTTTACAAACAGTCTATAAATTTAGGAGGCGTAAAATTCGGGGAAATTTGGGAAAGGAAAAAATCAGCTTTCAGCCTTCAGCTATCAGCATTCCCCCATGGATTTACTCCCGGTATCTTTGCCAACGTAATACCTGGAGCATGACAACTTCCGGGAAACAAAGGGACCGGGGATACGGTTTATTGAAAACGCTCTTGTGTTAAGGACAGCCCAAAACACAGCGCACTGAAAGCTCCTATGTTTGTTTAAAGTTTAAGGGTTCACGTTAGATCCGTGTTTCACTCCTCAAAGATCACAGGAGGGTTCCTGGTTTAACGTGGTGGAACATTGTTGAATGTAGTTTAATATTGTTTAAAGGACGCTAAAGGCTGAAGACTCAGGAAATCTTGCTCCATGCCGTTTTCCCCTTCTGGGAACGCAGGAACTCTTTTAAAACCCCGTTTTCGGGCAGTGAAAGGTCCGGGTCTTCCTTTAAGAGCTGCTCACATTGCTGTTTTGCGGCTTCTACCATTGCCCGGTCGTTGACGATATCCACCAGCTTAAAGCTCAGCGCACCGCTTTGGCGGGTACCCTCTATTTCTCCCGGCCCCCGCAGCTCCAGGTCCTTTTCGGCAATTACAAAGCCGTTGCTGGTTGCCGTCATGATCTTCATCCGTTCCCGGGCCTCATTTCCCAGTTTTTTACCGGTAAGCAGGATACAGTAGCTTTTTTCAGCGCCTCTGCCCACCCGGCCCCGCAGCTGGTGCAGCTGCGACAACCCGAATTTTTCAGAACTTTCGATCAGCATTACCGATGCATTGGGCACATTTACACCTACCTCGATCACGGTGGTTGACACCATGATCTGGGTATCGTGCGTTACAAATCGCCGCATATTTTCATCCTTTTGATGGGCCGGCATTTTTCCATGCACCATGCTGATCCAGTACTGTGGCTCGGGAAAATAGGTTTTGATCGCCTCATAGCCCTGCATCAGGTTCTCATAGTCGAGCTTTTCACTTTCCTCTATCAGGGGAAAGATGACGTACACCTGCCGGCCCAGGGCGATCTCGGCCTTCAGGAAATCCATCACAAGACTGCGGTCATTCTCATACCGGTGCACCGTTTGGATCGGTTTCCTTCCCGGGGGCAATTCGTCAATCACGCTGTAATCAAGGTCGCCATAAGCGGTCATCGCCAGGGTCCGGGGAATGGGGGTAGCCGTCATCACCAGTACATGTGGCGGAATGGGTGCTTTATCCCAAAGCCTCGCCCGCTGCGCCACACCAAAGCGGTGCTGCTCATCGATGATCACCAGGCCCAGGTTTTGAAATCGAACCGGGTCCTCAATCACGGCGTGCGTACCAATAAGGATCTGGATTCCGCCGGCCACCAGCCGCTCGAGCAGGGCCCGGCGTTCTTTGCCTTTTGTAGTGCCGGTTAAAATGGCTACTTCAACCGGCAGGGGTTCCAGTAACTCTCTGATCCCCTGGAAATGCTGACGAGCCAGGATCTCCGTTGGGGCCATCAGCACTGCCTGGTATCCATTGTCTACTGCCAGCAACATATTGAGTAAGGCCACGATGGTTTTACCGCTGCCCACATCTCCCTGCAGCAGGCGGTTCATTTGTTTACCGCGGCCGGTATCGATGCGGATCTCCTTCAACACCCGCTTTTGTGCATTCGTCAGCTCAAAAGGCAGACAGTCTTTATAAAAGCGGTTAAAGAGCTCCCCCACTTTTTCAAATACCACCCCCTTTGAGAACCGGTGTCGCTCCCATCGCAGCAAATTCATCCGCAGCTGGGCAAAGAAGATCTCCTCAAACTTCAGCCGGCGCACTGCTGCTTCAAAACGGGCTGTGGTCTGGGGGAAATGGATGTTCCGAAAGGCTTCAAAACGGGGCATCAGCCGGAGGTTTTCCCGCATTTTCAGCGGCAGGTTTTCCGGCAGGTCGCGCTCCGTAAGATGAACGATGAGCGCGGCGGTCAGTTTCCCGATCTGCCGGCCGCCCAGGTTCTTTGCCTTAAGTTTTTCGGTGGAGGGATATACGGGTTCCAGGTAATCTTTCCCCTTTAGTTTTTCCGGGTCCCAGGCCTCCATTTCCGGATGTACCATCTGCGGTTTTCCCATAAAAAAGGAAACCTTCCCATAAACCAGGTAAGGCTGGCCGGGCTGGATCACTTTTTGGATGAGGCTGATGCTTTGAAACCATACCAGCTCTAAAACCCCTGTTTTATCTCTTACCTGCGCCGTAAGTCGCCGCCCCCGCCGTTCCCCGATCAGTTCAAAGGATGAAAGGATGCCCGCTACCTGTATATATTCTTCCCCGGGGGCAATGGCACCAATGGGCGTCACCCTGGTTTTATCTACATGCCGGAAGGGGTAATGATGCAGCAGGTCATCAAATGTAAAAATACCCAGCTCCTTTTGCAGGATCTCTGCCCGCTGGGGCCCCACGCCTTTAAGATAGCCGATAGGGTTGGATAATATGTTATGACTTCCGGAAATACAACTGCTTTTGACAAAAATAAGGTGCTTTTGCTAACCGTAAAAAAACCGCACAGCATTACCAATGAGATCTGTCTGTACCAAAAAGAGGATTGCTCCTTTTTCCCCAACAAGGGAAATAATGACTGATCGTCATCCTATGAAAAACACAGCTTATCCACACGATAGCCTTATTCGCAGCATCCTATCCAATAAGAGCATTGCTACGGAATATTTTAAAAGCCATCTTCCGCCTTTTATCAGCAGGCACCTGAAAGGATTTATTATTTATACAGCAGGGCGGTCTTAAAAGAAGAAAAATATTAAATCCGTTTCCTTATCCGATAAGAAAAACAATTATGAACACCTTGGATATTTATATTGAAAAAGGGAGGCAAGAAGGCATCGAAAAAGGCAAAGAACAGGTGAAGAACCAGCTGGCTACAGGGAAATTTTCTATCGCTGAATTGCCGGGTTTGCCGAGGCCTTTGTAAAAAAGCACATACGCCCTTCAAAATAAATCAGGTTCCTGCAACACCGGCACGGGTGCTTTATCACCGGAGGAATTTCCCGATCAAAGGCAGTCGCTGAAATTCTTTTCTTTCAACCCTGAGTATAAACAGGGTATACAGGAGCAGCAATACGGTAGCCGATCCATAGTTAAACCAGGACCCGGAAATTTTACCCACTATCCCCCGGTGTATAAAAGATAAGACCACTGCAATAATGATATATGCACATAGTTTTTTCCATGCATAGGGTACCCGGTATTCTTTCTGTCCCCATATATAAGAGACCACCATCATAGCACCATAGGCAAGGAAGGTGGCCCAGGCACAAGCCATATAACTGTAACGCGGAATAAATATGTAATTGATCAATAGTGTAACCAGGGCCCCGATAAGCGTAATATAAGCCCCCGCAATGGTTTTGTTTCCCAGTTTGTACCAGATACTAAGGTTATAATAAATACCCACGAACATATTGGCCAGTAGCAGGATGGGCACTACTTTTAATCCTACCCACATTTTAGGATTACGGATAAAATGTTTCCAGATATCAAGATAAAGCATCACTGCCAGAAACATGAGGCAAAGCGTGATCACAAAAAATTTCATAACCCTTGCATAGATCCGGGTAGCATTTTCAGATGAAGACTGTTTAAAGAAAAAAGGTTCCGCTCCCATTCTGAATCCCTGTACTGCCAATGTGATCAGGATTGATAATTTATAGCAGGCCGAATAAATTCCCACCTGGGCCTTGGCCGCCTGCTCGGTGGCTGCCGGTGCCCACCAACCCAGCATAATACGGTCAAAAGTTTCATTGACCATACCGGCAAACCCGGCCAGGATCAGCGGCATTCCATAAAGCAGCATTTTCCTCCACAATTCCTTATTGATATGAAGTTTAAACCCCAGAAATTCTTTTGAGAGCAGCAATAAGGTAATCATACTTTGTAAAAGATTGGCCACAAAAACATAACCAACCGCCCAATCTTTATTATAGAATGTCCTGAGCCAGTGGTGCGGGTCTTTTTCCAGAATACCCGGCACCACACCCAGCAATACATACACTGAAATAAAGTTTACCAGGATGCCCAATACCTTAATAGCAGCAAACTTTTTAGGCCGGCCATCTAATCTTAACTTAGAAAAAGGGATCGTGCTCAAAGCGTCGAAACCGATGATCAGTGCCGAAATGGTAATATACTCCGGATGCTGCGCTACCTTAAGAAGCGATGCAATCGGGTGTCGAAAGAGAATGAGTGCCACTGAGAAAAAGACCGAAGTAAAAATGAGTGACAGACTGGATGTGTTGTAAACGTCATTCCGGTTATCCTGCTGTGCAAAACGGAAGAAAGCGGTCTCCATACCGTAGGTGAATATGATATTCATAAACGGGATGAAGGAGTACACCATACTCATTTCCCCATAGTCTGCTATAGTTAGCAAACCGGTAAGCAATGGAGTGAGCAAGTAATTGATCAACTTCGCTACTATAGAACTACCTCCGTACCAAAGTGTTTGTCCTGCCAGTTGTTTAATGCCGCTCAATGGATCTTCGTATTAGTTAACAAATGTACTGTTCTTCTGCTAAATGGCAGTACCTGTCGTTTTTTTCAGGATGCTGTGGGTGGTTATTTCCTAATGAAGGTATTTTCCGATAACGGGCAGCCTCCGGAATTCTTTCCGCTCTACTTTCAGGATAAACGCTGTAAACAGGATTAACAATACGGTTGCTGTACCCAGGTTAAACCAGTGATTATCCCACAGGCTAACCATGCCCCTGTGTACTGCATATAACACGATCACAATGACAAGGTATGCCAGTAGTTTTTTGCGTGCATACGGCACCGGGTAATATTTTTGTCCCAGCATATAACTAATGATCATCATAGACAAATAACAGGCGAATGTTGCAATGGCGGCACCCAGGTAATGATATTTTGGAATGAGCCATACATTGAGAACAATGGTTATAACGGCCCCGATAATAGTAATGCCCGCTCCCGTCATATTCCTGTTGGTCAGTTTGTACCAGATACTGAGGTTATAATAAATCCCGAGGAAGATATTTCCTAACGCCAGTATGGGCACTACATTCAGCCCCTGTGCCCAGCTTTCGCGATGAATAGCCTTAAAGAACCAGCTTACCACATCAATATAAAGACTGATCGTCAAAAACATAAAGCAGCAGGCGATCACAAAAAATTTCATGATCCGGGCATAGGTCCTTTGCGCATTTTCACCTTTTGACTGGTTAAAGAAAAAAGGCTCTGCGGCCATGCGGAATGCCTGGATCATAATAGTGATCATGACCGCCAGCCGGAAGATATTGCCAAAAATACCCAGTTCATGCTTCGCCTGCGCCGGCGGCAGATTTACCACGTGCTGGTAAATGAGCCGGCTCATCATATCATTGACCATGCCCCCCATTCCCACAATGATCAGCGGCAATGCATACTTCATGACCTCCCGCCACAACTTTTTATCAAAATGAAAGCGGATCTGGAGCAACTCTTTTTGCAGCACCAGAAAGGTAACAATACTGCCCGCCAGGTTCCCGATAAGGTAATATCCAATGCCAATCTTTTCATTATAGACTGCATGCAGCAAGCTGTGTGGATGACTATGGAGGTACTTTGGAATGACTGCCAGGAAAAGAATGACGATCACCATCATGGTAAACACTCCTGAAATACAGGCAAATGCATAACGTCTGGGCCTGTTTTCCTGTCGCAGTTTCGCAAAAGCAAGCGTAGCAATGGCATCAAAGAAAATAATGGCCGCCATGTAGTTGACAAACCAGGGGCTCTCCTCCAGGCTGGCCCACACCACTATTTTATGCTTAAATAAAAATAAGAGCCCCGTAAATAAAACCGTGGAGGCCAGCAGCGAAATGGAGAGGGTATTGTACAGCTTCTTTCGATCCACCGTCTGCGAAAACCGGAAATAAGCCGTCTCCAGCCCATAAGTAAACAACACATTTAAAAAAGGAATGATGGCGTAGATCTGGGTCAGGTCCGCAGTGGAAGCCGGCTGGGCAAAAATTAACGGGAGCGCAAGATTCATGAGGTAGCCCAAAAACCTTTTTACTATAGTTGGTACCCCATACCATAACGTTTGTCCTGCCAGTTGTTTAATACCGCTCAATGGATCTTTGTATTCGTTAATCAATGTGCTGTTCTGCTGCTCAACGATGTTGCCGGCATACGCGCCCCGTTCCCCCCAAAAAATCATATATCCCCATTACCGGGTAAAATTTGGGGTTGGAATGACATCTTTTTACCTTCGCAGCACATCATTCTATAAAAATACAAATTAACATGAAAAAGTTTTCGTTGATTTTGGCTTTGCTTACCCTGACCGGCGCCGTTTCTTTTGCACAAAAGGCTTACGAGGGAAAGATCCGGTATAAAAAGATCGATCAGCCCGCACTTGCAGTGGAATACAACTACCCTGTGAATGTTGTGGAAAATGCGTTAAAAGCCAAAATGGCGGATCTTCGTCTGAAATACAGTGCCAGCAAGGGCTTTATTTCCTATAATAACAGCGTGATCTCCACTATCACCCCCTCTGTCCTGGACTATACCTTCAAAACAATGCCATCCGGTAAAACGGGGAAAGAAAAAACCATTCTTTACATGATCATGGAGGGCGGAAATAATATTGCCGGTGACGCTGTGGTGCTTGCGGCCAACGGGAAATCCTTCCTGGAAAGCCTTACACCTGAAGTAAAAAGAAGCAATACCATCTTTGAAATAAAAAAACAGGAAGATCTTCTTGTTACGGAAGAAAAGAAGCTGAAAACTTTAAAAGAAAACTATGAGGCGCTCGACCAGAAAATGCAGCAGAACCTGGAAGAGCAGCGGAAACAATCCCGGATCATTGCGTCCCAGAAAAGCATCCTCGAAGACCTGAAAGCAAACTGACCGGTTAGCGTACCCTTTTAAACACCCCGTTGGAATACTCCAGGAAATACAGCTTTTTGTTTTCGTAGTAATCGATCTTCGTTGTTTTGCTTACCGGCTGAATGTCATAATCATAAAACACCCGGTACTCCTTGCTGGCCAGGGCCGCGGCAATATCATTGCCATATTGGTTTAACAGGCGGCCAAAATGATAGGTAAGATCGTAGGCACGGAAAACCAGGTCCGAGGGCCGGGCATACATCTTTGAATTGTAATAACTGATAATATTCCGGCTGGTTATATCCAGTTGGGAGCTGTAAAACGGTGTACTGTAAACCAGGTCCAGCCCCTTATACTTCGAAAAATTCAGGTTATCCCAGGTGGGCATCCCCATTACCGTGATCTGCGGGTAGGTTTTACTGAGCCGGGAAAGCTGGTCGAGCAATTTATCGGCAAAACCATTATCCAGCGACCCGATCACAAACAGTGAAGACCGGTCTTTGAACAGATTGGCCGCTATCTGGGCTGCAGACAGCGAATCTTTTACCTCCGTAAATTTAATATGCATGGCCGTGCTCCTGTCCACCTTGTTCAATGTTTCAAAAACAGACCGGAGGTAGGTTTCTGAACTTCCCTTGCGGGTAAGATAAATGACCTGCTGGCCGGGATAATTCTTTTTCAGGTAAGCATAAATCTGCTCGCCCTGCGTGGGCAGTGTGGAATTGATGACCACAAAATACGGGTTATTCCGTACGTTGCCGTCGTTGGGTACCATGGCATTAATGAGCACCATTTTTTTGGAAGCTGCCAGTTTCGACAAGCGGTCCAGCTCATTGATGGCACAATTGGCAATGATCCATTCCACACCATCGGCCGCAGCTTTGTTGACCTGGCTCTCCAGGCTTTGTTTTGCTGACTTTGAATCATAAATATAAACATCCAGCGGGATGTTCAGCTTAACAAGGGAATCAATGGCCATGGAGGCGCCATGGTAAAACTCCAGGCCGGGGATGGAAGCTTTGGGAAAGGATTTGCCGCTATAAGTATAACTACCATCTGCACCAAAAGCATTATCCAGGTATAATGGTGTAAAAATAGCCATTTTATGGCGCTGACCGGTTGTTACCTGTGCTGCTGCTGTACTGCAAATTGCCAGGAATACAAATAATGATAATTTCTTCATAGTTACAAGAATATTTAATCAGTAGTCCCGGATCGTTTTCTATAAAGAAGCCCGGATCTGAAGAACCGGTATATCCTTAGCAAATATTATTCCCATTCTATGGTAGCCGGTGGCTTGCTGCTGATATCATAAACTACGCGGTTGATGCCCCTTACATTATTGCAGATCTCGTTGGAAACATTTGCCAGGAAATCGTAAGGAAGATGTGCCCAATCGGCCGTCATCCCATCCACACTGGTTACTGCGCGCAGGGCCACGGTGTACTCGTAAGTACGTTCATCGCCCATTACACCAACGCTTTTTACCGGTAATAAGATTGTTCCTGCCTGCCAAACCGTTGCATAGAGCCCATTTTCTTTCAGTGCATTGATGTAAATGGCATCCGCCTCCTGCAGCAATTTTACTTTTTCTTCGGTTACTTCACCCAGTATCCGGATCGCCAGTCCCGGTCCCGGGAACGGGTGCCGGTCTATGAGTTCTGATGAAATCCCCAGTTCCCTGCCCACTTTCCGCACTTCATCTTTAAAAAGAAAACGCAGTGGTTCTACCAGCGACAGATGCATTTTTTCCGGGAGCCCGCCTACATTATGGTGCGATTTGATGGTTACCGAAGGACCATGCACGGAAACACTTTCGATCACATCCGGGTAAATGGTGCCCTGTCCCAGGAAATCGATACCCGTCAGCTGGTTGGCCTCATCCTGGAATACCTCAATAAAAAGGCGGCCAATGATCTTCCGTTTTGTTTCGGGATCTGGATTATCTTTTAATTCTTTATAAAAAAGGGCCTTTGCATCTACTCCTTTTATATTCAGGCCCAGTTGTTTATAGGTTTCCAGCACCTGCTCAAACTCATCTTTCCGCAGCACGCCGTTATCTACAAAAATGCCATACAACCGGTCACCGATCGCCTTATGGATGAGGGTGGCCGCCACGGTGCTGTCGACCCCGCCGCTCAGCGCCATGATCACTTTACGATCGCCGATCTGCTCCCGCAGGGCATTAACGGTATCTGTTACAAAGTGAGCAGGCGTCCAATCCTGGCTGCAGCCGCAGATATCGGTAAGAAAATTCTTTAATATTTTTTTGCCTTCTATGCTGTGGTAAACCTCCGGGTGAAACTGGAGCCCGTACAACGGGTGTGCGGCTCCATTGTATTTAAAGGCCGCTACCGGGATGCTTTCCGTAGTGGCAAGCACCTCAAACCCCGCCGGCAGCTCCAGGATGCTATCACCGTGGCTCATCCATACCTGGCTTTTGGGCTCAACGGTTTTTAACAGCGGGTCTCCGGCCTCCCGGGCCTGCATCTGCGCCCTTCCGTATTCCCGTTTGCTGCTTTTCTCCACCCTGCCGCCAAAAAGCCTGGTCGAAAGCTGGGCCCCGTAGCAAATACCCAAAACAGGTACCTGGTCCAGGAGATCTTTTACACCAATAACCGGTGCATTTTCATCATTTACCGAAAAGGGCGATCCGGAAAGGATAATTCCTTTTAAATTGCCTTCGAATTCAAATGATTTGGAATAGGGAATGATTTCGCAATAAACATTGGCCTCCCGTACGCTGCGCGCGATCAGCTGGGTGTACTGGGAACCAAAATCAAGTATTAATATTTTTTCGGTCATGATGCGCGAAGGTAATAAAATTGCAAATCACAAAAGCGGAGAATCCGGATAACCTTTGGTTAAATTGCGGGTTTGTCTGTTTAAAAAACTATTTTTATAACGAGGAGCATTACGGGTACCCGGTACCCGCCGTATCCCGGACGAAAAACGATCAGAAAACTTAAAAAAGAGAAGATGAAAAAATTATTTTTTATGGCTGTGGCTGTAGTTTTGCTCGCAGGTTCCTGCAATATCGTTGATCAGCAGCGCATTAAAGGAAACGGCAAGATCGTGAGCAAGACTTATGAGCTGAAGGACTTTAGCAGTATTGATATTGGTAATGCTTCGGTTATTTTCCTGAAACAGGACTCCGTCTTCAGCGTAAAGATCGAAACCGATGAAAATCTCTTCCAGTATATTATTGCAGCGGTTGAAGAAGGAGAACTGGATATTGATGAAAAAAACGATTATGACCTGAGCCCCAGCAGCGACATAAAGATCTATATTTCCATGCCGGTAGTTAAAAAAGCGGCCATTTCCGGGGCGTCCACGTTAAAAGGCGATAACAGGATCACACAGGACGAACCGCTTGCCCTGGATATCAGCGGCGCCTCCAACGGTACGCTCCAGGTAAAAGCCCCCACCGTACAAATGGATGTGAGCGGCGCATCTACCCTGAATATTTCGGGGGAGACCCGCGATATCCGGGGCGAAGCGAGCGGCGCCAGCACCATCCGCGGGTTTGACCTGAAGGCGGAGACCACCAGTATTGAAGCCAGCGGCGCCAGTACCGCCAATGTTTTTGCCAGCGTTCAGCTTACAGCCAATGCCAGTGGCGCTTCCAGCATCAAATACATGGGCAACCCTAAAGTAAACTCTTCAGCCAATGGCGCGGGCAGCGTAGGTAAGGCGGATTAAAAACCGGTTTCAGATTTCAGGTTCCATGTTTCAGTCAGATCCTGAAACGTGAAACTTCAAACCTGGGACCTGCACACTTACTCCTTATCCAGCCGCTCCCATACCTCTGTAAGCGTCTTTTTTATCGCCGGAGGAAGCCTGTCAAAATTTTCAGAATACCTGCTTTGCCGGTATCCATCCGAAGCAGCCGCGCTGATCGTATAAAATGCAGCGCCTTTTGAAAATAACAGGTGCACCGACTGCTGCTGCTGGCCGGCATCTGTTAGGCTGTAAATAAAATATGCGTCTACACTTCCATCACCGTCCCCGTCGAAAAAGCCCTTGCGGGCATCCCAGTTCATGATGATCCCGGTATGGGTCAGCATCGTGTCGGCCTTAACTACCCACACCCCTTTTTCTTTGGAATAACGCTGCAGGTACATGGTATCCGGCTGAATTCCTTTTGCCGCTTTTGAAAAAACAAATACGTTCTCCTCTTTCTCAGCCACCCGGACTTCATTTACATTAAGCAAACGGACGCCCCGGAATTTAAAATTGCCGTATGCTTCCGTGGCGCGGGTGATCACAGTTACCTGTGCATCCGCCGCTGCAATTCCGGAGATCAGCGTAAGCAATAGTGCGATATACTTCATAGCTTATGGTTGCTTATTTATTATTTATCTGTTGCATCAGGCCGGCATAACAATGGGTCATGATCCATTTACCATGACCCATGACCCATTAACTATGAATAAGAACTATTTCCGGCTGTAATTCGGCGCTTCCTTGGTCACATCCACATCATGCGGGTGACTTTCATTCATACCTGCATTGGTGATCTTTACAAATTGTGCGTTCTGGAGGTCTTTGATGCTCTTTGCACCACAATACCCCATCCCGGCACGCAATCCGCCGGTATATTGATAGATCACTTCCTTTAAAGTGCCTTTATAAGCCACCCGGCCTTCGATACCTTCCGGTACAAACTTCTTCACATCATCTTCCGGGTCCTGGAAATAGCGATCGCTGCTGCCCTTGGCCATAGCCCCCAGCGAACCCATGCCGCGGTATGCTTTAAATTTACGTCCCTCAAAAATGATGGTTTCACCCGGACTTTCTTCCGTACCGGCAAAAATGCTTCCCATCATGGCACAGTCTGCACCGGCTGCCAGCGCCTTTACAAGATCGCCGGTATACCGGATACCGCCATCTGCGATAATGGGTACTCCTTTCCTTTTCAACCCGGACGCGGCTTCCATGATCGCCGTCAGCTGCGGCATGCCCGCACCGGCCACGATACGCGTGGTACAGATGGAGCCGGGACCAATACCCACTTTCACCGCATCGGCTCCTGCTTCTGCCATTGCCAGGGCCCCCGCGGCAGTACCTACATTACCCACGATAATATTCAGCTTCTTAAAATTCTTCTTAACGTTTTTCAATGCACTTAGCACCCCTTTCGTATGTCCGTGTGCACTGTCCAGTACCACCACATCCACACCTACCTGCTGCAGCGCATCGATCCGCTCTGTCACATCACCGGTGATGCCCACGCCGGCACCCACCAGCAGGCGACCAAAGGAATCTTTAATAGCATTGGGAAATGAAGTCACCTGTAAAATATCACGGTAGGTGATCAGGCCGATCAACTTGCCCTGTTTGTCTACTACAGGCAGTTTTTCCACTTTATACTGGCGCAGAATGGTTTTTGCTTTTTTAAGGTCTGTTCCTTCCGGGGCTGTGATCAGGTTGGTACTGGTCATTACCTCGCTCACCTTACGGCTGGGGTTATCTTCAAAACGCAGATCCCGGTTTGTCAGGATCCCTTTCAGTTTTTTGTTTTTATCGATCACCGGGATGCCGCCGATCTTATTCTCCGCCATCAGCTGCAGGGCGTCTCCGATGGTAGCATCTTCCAGCAGGGTGATGGGATCCAGGATCAGGCCGCTCTCACTCCGTTTTACCTTGCGCACCTGTTCCGCCTGCTTTTCGATGCTCATGTTCTTGTGCAGGATGCCCAGGCCGCCCTCGCGGGCAATAGCCGTAGCCAGCGCTGCTTCCGTAACCGTATCCATAGCGGCGGATAAGATGGGAATGTTTAAAGAAATATCTTTGGTGAGTTTGGTACGGATGTCCACCTCCCGTGGTAATACCTGGCTGAATGCCGGTACCAGTAATACGTCGTCAAATGTTAAGCCTTCAAAGGCGATCTTGGGATTATTTGCAGAAGCTGCAGAAGATTTTCTTGTTGCCATGTGCAAAGGTAAGGGAAAATGGAAATACGATCCATGGTTTCACCACCTGATCATATGGATCTTGCAATTTCATGACGTTACGATCCACTGTGACAGCGGGTTTCCACCATATATAAATATATTTTTTGTCAATCCGGATGCCTGCGCAATAATTTTTTCTGCGGCCATCATTACCGGAATGATTGCCTGCGTGCGCAATCGTTTGCGTAATTACGCCGCATTGAAAACCAACGGAACACACAAACAATACCCCCATTCCTCTTTTTAGCCCTACTTTTGCAAACAAATTTTAACCGATTACGGAATCATGCTTAAAATCAATCATACAAAAAAGCCCGCGCCTACGGTCCTGTTTATCTTTGGCGGCAGCGGGGATCTGAATCAACGTAAACTGACTCCTGCCCTGTATAATCTTTGGATGGATGGCCTGATGCCCGAAAAATTTTCCATCATCGGCACCGGCCGTACCGATTATTCCAATGAAAAATTCAGGGACCATTTGCTGGAGGGGATCAACGAGTTTTCGCGGAGGAAGAGTGATGGCAACGGAAGCTGGGAAAAATTTTCGCAACAGGTATCCTATCTGCGGATGGATGTGGACCAGCCAAAAGACTACGTTGCTATGGCAAAGATCATCAGCGATTGCGAAGCCGAATGGGGTGTGGAAGCCCATGTGCTCTTTTACCTTGCCGTAGCTCCGCAGCTGGTACCGGAGATCACCACCAACTTAAATAAGCTGGAAAAATCAAAAGATAAAAATAAGGCGCGCATCGTTATTGAGAAGCCCTTTGGTCATGACCTGAAGAGTGCAGAAGAGCTGAACCGCCTGCTGACCGAAATGTTCGATGAAAGCCAGATCTACCGGATCGATCACTACCTGGGAAAAGAAACGGTACAGAACATCCTGGCGCTGCGCTTTGCCAATGCCCTGTTTGAGCCCATCTGGAACCGGAACTATATCGACCATGTGCAGATCACCGCGGCCGAAACCGTGGGTGTGGAAGATCGTGGCGGCTACTATGAGCGTTCCGGCGCCCTGCGCGATATGGTGCAGAACCACATCCTGCAGCTGATCTGCATGGTGGCCATGGAAGCGCCGGTATCGTTTGAAGCAGATGAGATCCGCAATAAAAAATCGGATGTATTAAATGCCATCCGGAAGATCAAAAAAGAAGAAGTACAGCAATACGCCGTAAGGGGACAATATTCCCAGGGATGGGTGCAGGGACAGCAGGAAAAAGCCTACCGCGAGGAAAAAGGCGTTGCCCCCAACTCTTCTGTAGAAACCTTTGCCGCCGTAAAATTCTATATCGACAACTGGCGCTGGCAGGATGTTCCCTTTTATGTGCGTACCGGAAAATTCCTGAAAGAGAAGACCACGCTCATCACCGTACAGTTCAAGGAAGCCCCCAAATACGCCTTTCCGCCGGAGGCTTCCGAAACCTGGCGCTCCAACCGGCTCACCATCAGCATTCAGCCCGAAATGGACATCCGGCTGCGGTTTCAGGCCAAGCGCCCGGGGCAAACCATGTCGCTCAACCCCGTAAACATGGTATTCAGTTACAGCGATAATTATGACGCGCCCCAGCCGGAGGCTTACGAAACCCTCTTGCTGGATGCCATGATGGGTAACCCTACCCAGTTTATGCGGGGCGACCAGGTGGAGATCGCCTGGGAAGTCATTGAGCCCATTCTCGAAACCTGGGAAAACCGTCCGCCGGTCGATTTCCCCAACTATGCACCCGGCACCTGGGGGCCGGAAGATGCAGAAGCACTGATCGCCCGTGAAGGTAGGAACTGGATCACGCTTCCTCCCAAAAGAAAAGAAGGATAATACAATCCTATAAACAGCATAAACAGGCCCCGGAGCAGCTCCCGGGGCCTGTTGCATAATACCCCGGGGCACCCGCTGACCTGCACACCACAGCATTTAACTTTTCCTTTTCAAAGATTCGTTGCAGGTTTGTAATAATACCGGAATCATGTAACAAAGAACCTGACAATTACGAAATACAATAATGAAAACATTGATACTGACTGCCCTGGTTTCATTGGTACTGGCCCCTGCCTTTGCAGCCCGGGTAAAGGGCCTTATTACCGATGAAAACGGAGCGCCGCTTCCCTATGCCACTATCACCATTAAGGGCTCCTCAAACGGGACCACTGCCAATAGTAAAGGCATCTATACCTTAGATATAGCGCCAGGCACTTACAACTTTCTATTTGAATATGTAGGGTATATGGCGCTTGAAAAAACGGTTACCGTTACCGGTAAAGACCAGGAGCTGGACGTCACGCTCTATACGAACGACCACCTTATGAAAGAAGTAGTGATCCAGAGCAAGGGAGAGGATCCCGCATACAGGATCATCCGCGAGGCCATTAAAAGAAAATCCTATTATGAACACCAGAATGATTCCCTGTCGGTGACCATTTACCTCAAAGGGATCATTCGTACCCTGAATATTCCCAAAAAAGTGCTGGGGAAAAAAGTAGACCGCGATGCCAATGACGGGCTGGATACGGCCGGCAAGGGGGTGCTGATGCTTTCGGAATCAACGGTACAGCTGGATGAAGTAAAACCCCGGCAATCAAAAATAACCGTACTGTCCAGCTATGAACGGGGCAGTAATATGGGATTGAATTTTTCAAAGGTCACCTCTTTTTATACCAATAACGTAGCGGTCTTTGACGTTGGCAGCAACTCCCGCGGGTATATTTCCCCCATTGCAGACGGAGCGCTGAATTTTTACCGTTACCGGCTGCTGAACAGTTATACAAGGGATGGTATTACTGTAAAGACCATCCGCGTTACACCCAAAAGAAAGCAGGAGCCCCTGTTCTCCGGCACCATTGAAATAGCCGATTCTTCCTGGCGCATTTATAGCCTGGACCTCATGCTCACCCGGGACTACCAGCTGGAGCTGATCGATACCCTCCGTATTAAACAGCTGCACGGACCGGTTGCTGCCGGTGTATGGAAGACCAAGAACCAGATCACGTCCGTTTCATTTAACCAGTTTGGCTTCCGGGGCATCGGCAGCTTTGTAAATGTATACAGTAACTATAACCTGCACCCGGGCTATACTGCCGGCTATTTCAACAATATCGTTATGAAGTATGATACCGGTTATTATAAAAAGGATTCCAATTTCTGGAAGGAGACCCGGCCGGTGACACTGGAAGATGACGAAAAAAAATACTACGCATTCCGCGACAGTATCAATGCGCTCAACAGGAACCGTCCCCCATCCTACTATGATTCATTAAGACGTCATCAGCAAATCAAACTCGTTAACATTTTATGGAGCAACCAGCAGTACCGCTGGTATTCAAAAAGCCATACGCTCACCTATAGCCTCAGAGGTCTGCTAAAAGGATTGGAGTACAATACTGTAGAGGGCGTGGCACTGAAGGCAAACCATACATTTAACTATACACCGGTAAAAGGCCCATATCTGTACGACCTGTTATGGAACATGCGTTATGGTTTCGAAAATCATCATTTTAACAGTTATGGTACCTTTACCATACGACCCAGGGCGCTCCCTTACCGCAAACGCTATATAAGTTTTTCGGGCGGCAAAAGGGCATCACAGTTTAACCCCGATAAGCCCATTGATGCCCTTACCAATACCTTTTATACGCTGTTCTTCAAAAGCAATTTTATGAAATTGTATGAGAACCGGTTTGGCAGCATCCATTATAACAACCGCTTTGAAAATGGCTTTGCCATTAATGCAAACGTATTATATGAAGACCGCATTCCACTCCAAAACACTGCCGGGTACTCCTTTTTCAACCGGAACAAATCCTTCACCCCCAATCACCCGGAAGCATTGGCGCAGATTCCGTTTAACCCGCACCAGGCGCTTATTGGAAGTCTTACCCTTACCTGGCAGCCGGGGCAAAAATATATCCAGCATCCCAACTATAAAGCGTCTATTGGTTCCGATAAACCGGTATTTTCTCTTAATTATACCGCCGGCATTCCAAAACTCCTGGGCAGTGATGTCAACTATCACAAATGGGCAGCGGAGATGACACATGATAAAAACTTCCGGCTTGCCGGTTTGTTTAAGTACCGCTTAGGCGCCGGCGGCTTTATCAGCGCCAGAGAATATTCCATCCCGGATATGAAGCATTTCAACGGTAACCAGACTTTTTACAATATCAAATACCTGAATAGCTTTCAGCTGGCTCCTTATTATGCCTACAGCAACATCGCCCGCTTTTATGCCGAAGGAAATATTGAGCACCATTTTAATGGGTTGCTGACCAATAAGATCCCATTGTTCAACAAGCTCAAATGGAACCTCGTTGCAGGCAGCAATGCTTTTTATGTAAACAACAGTCAATACTATGCAGAAGCCTTTGCAGGTATCGAAAACATCTTCAAACTGTTCCGGGTGGATGTGATCGCCGGTTACCAGCCCTTACTGAAAACAACTTATGGGGTGCGGGTGGGGCTGGGCGGATTGCTGGGGAGTGCATTCCAGTTTGAAAGATAAGAGGGCTATCAGGTCATTTGCCCATCCCCTTCCGGAGGAACCCCATCAGCCCACTACAGCAACTGGTATACTTTCCCCGGCAGGGCCTGGATCACCTGCTGCATTTCAAGGTTGAGCACCGCTACAGCTACCCGGCTGCTGCTGAGCCCGGAACGCAGGTGCAGTTCATCAATATCGGCCTGCTGCCGCTCCTGTAAAAGCGTTACAATGGCCTGCTCCTCCGCAGACAGCTCAATAAACAGTTCCCGCGCCTGTTTCTTCACCGGCTTTTTAGAGGGTTCCCAGCCCATGGTTTCCAGCAGCTGTTTCCCATCCGTTAAAAGCTGTGCCCGGTTGGTCCGGATAAGGCAATTGCAGCCGCTGCTTTTTTTATCCAGTGTTCTTCCCGGGAATGCAAATACATCTTTGTGATACCCGTTGGCCAGCTCAGCCGTGATCATACTGCCACCCTTAACCTCCGTTTCTACCACTACTGTAGCATCGCTTATACCCGCCACGATCCGGTTACGGCTGGGAAAATGATGCCGGTCCGGCTGCGTGCCGGTCACAAACTCTGTCAGCAGCCCGCCCTGCCCGGTCATTTCCCTTGCCATGGCAAAATGATCTGCTGGATAAATTTTATCCAGTCCATGCGCCAGCACACCCACGGTCTGCAGCTTTGCTTTTAATGAATGCCGGTGCACCAATGAATCGATCCCATAAGCCAGCCCGCTGATCACCAGCGCACCACTGTCCCGCAGGTCATCGACCAGTCTTTCGCAAACCAGCTTTCCGTACTCTGTGTGCGACCGGGATCCAACAACCGCAATGATCCTCGGCTGGTTCAGATCGGCATTACCTTTATAATACAGGAGCACCGGTGCATCATAACAATTCAGCAGGCGCTGGGGATAACCGGTATCTGTAAGAAAAAGCGGTGTCACCCGGTGCTTTTCTATAAATGCGATCTCAGCCTCTACCCGTGCAAAGTCTTTAAACCGCCGGATGCTGTCAACACGCAGTTTACCCACCCCTTCAATGCGTTCCAGGAGCGCTTTCTTTTCTGTAAAAATTTCTTCAGGCGATAAATGTTGTAACAGCAGCCGCGCTACAACGGGGCCTATATTCGGTACCAGTGTCAGCGCAATGCGGTATAGGAGCGGGTGTTCCATGAGGTCATCTTTGTATTAAAGATACAAAGATTTTTGTATTTATTTCAATGCCGCAGAAGCACGGATACATAACCTCCTTCAAAGATTAATAGCACCCGCCGGTGCCGCCTCGCAGGATACCTCGTCAACACGGGGCTCCATCCGGAGCCTGGTCTAAACAATAAAACGCTGCTATAAACACGGGGTGCCTACGGCGCCAGGGTTACCCTATCCTGGTTTCACCATTCTACTTTCAAACCGGTTCTTTCCTCTTTCTTAACAGAGTGCTGTTCCCCTTCGGGGAAGGCGGTTCAGATGACTATCGAAATTCATTTACAACAAGTTCCCGCTGAATCATGCCGGGGTTAACCAGACGTATATGCGATGGTTCGGGGCCGGAACAAAGTTTAACGCCAGGTTCGATCTCATACCCGACAATCTATTGCCTGTTCAATAGCCGATTGAAACACGGAGTAGCACACGGACCTAACCTGGAACTTTGGACCTTAAACCGGGAACCCCTCTTAGGGAAACCATATTGACTGTCCACAGACTACTATTGACACTTGTCAGACCCCGTTTTATCCCAGGTGCGCCTGTGGCCGGTATACTTCCATCAGTGTTGCCGTATTGGCGGGTTGCTCAAATCCATATTGCCGGTAAAGACCATGCGCATCCAGGGTATTCAGCATCAGCCGCCGCAGGCGCCGGGCCCAGGGTTGCTCCATTAATACCGATAGCATTGCCTTTGAAATGCCCTTGCCGCGATAGGGAGGCAGTACAAAAAAATCGGCCAGCCAGCCAAAAGTGGTATAATCTGTGATCACCCTTCCGAAAGCCACCTGCTCATCATCTATGAACGCGCCGATGCAAAACGAATGCTTTACAGAGTTTTCAACCAGCTCGAAACTGATCCCACGGGCCCAATAAGAGGCATTACTCAAAAAATGATGGATCACCGGAATATCCATCTGCAGGCTTCCGGTACGGATAACAAATGCGTTCATTTCAATGATTTTTTACAAAGGAACATAAAAAACCAAAATGAGCACAGATACAGTTTCTTAAAAAAAGATGGACACAATTCAATATTAAAATGCTAAGCAGTTTTTGTGCTCCGGCCATAGAGCAGGTGTGCTGCCAGCGCCAGCAGGGTAAAGACAAACCCCACCGCTACCACACCGTTCCATTGAGCCTGCCTCCAGGCCTGTGCAGCCAGCCAGGTGCCGGCAGAACCTCCTATAAAGTAGCTGAACATATAAACCGTATTCAGCCGGTTATTGGCGCCGAGGTTCAGTGCAAAAAATGAAGACTGATTCATAATGTGCATTGACTGCAATCCCAGGTCCAGCAGGATCACCCCGATGATCAGCCCGGCGTAAGTAGCGCCGCCAAAGTAAAACAGGCACCAGCTCAGGCCCAGCATGATAATGGCTGATAAAATAATATTGAAGGGGGCGATCTTTTTAGCCACACGCCCCACCAGGGCCGCGGCCAATGCACCTACTGCCCCGATAATACCAAAGGAACCCGCAACGGCCGCACCGGCATGAAAGGGCGCATCCTCCAGGTGAAAGACCAGGGTGGTCCAGAATGCGCTAAACCCTGCAAAACCCATCGCCCCCCTGAATGCAGCCAAACGCAGCACGGGCTGGGTTTTGGTAAGATGCAGCAGGGATTTCATCAGCGATCCATAGCTTCCCTTAAAGGAGGGATGCACTTCCGGCAATTTCCAGGCGATCAATCCCGCCAATAACACCATACATCCGGTAGCGATATAATACATTACCTTCCAGCCCCAGATATCACCTACAAAACCACTCACAACCCGCGACAATAAGATGCCCAGCAATAGTCCGCTCATCACCATCCCGATAGCGGCACTCTGCTTTTCCTTTGTAGCCAGCTCAGCCGCCATCGGTACAAATAACTGGGGAAGTACGGAAGTAAAGCCCACCATAAAGCTGGCCAGGAACAGCCATCCAACTGTAGGGGCCACTGTTGTGCCCACAAGCGAAAGAATGATCAGTCCAAAATCTACCAGGATCAGCCGCTTGCGTCTTACCATATCCCCCAGGGGCACTATCAGCAATAACCCCAGTGCAAAACCCACCTGGGTCAGCATGGCAATATTACTGATCCGGCCCTCGCTCACCCCAAAGTCCCGGGCCATCAGCCCCAGCAAAGGCTGGTTGTAATAATTATTGCCCACCACCACTCCCGTGGCAATGGTCATCAGCCAAAGCGTTCCGCGGCTTAGCGGAGGCCGCGCCGGGGGCGTATGCGGTTCCTGTTGTACCTTTTTTATTACCGGCGCTTTTATGGGCGTCGTCATCGTTTCTGAATCGGTCATATACTTCTTTACCAGGTTGTGAATGCGCAGCGCAGGAGCATGTTTGTTGCATTGCGTCCGCATGCGCTTATTGAAAATTATGGCCGGGAGCCCGGCATATACCATCTATATAAGGAGAAGCCCCGGAGGGCTTCATCCTTTATTGAACAGTGTATAAACACATAGTTAAGGGGCTGCCGTTTACTTTTTTGTACCATTCTGCACTGCTGCGTTTTCCAGTACAGCGGCAATTTCTGTATAACCTCTTGACCGGGCATGTTGCAGTGCGGTAACACCATCATTATCGGGTATGGCAATATTACATCCGGCGTTTACCAGTGTTTGTACTACCTCCACATATTTTTTGCTGCCGTTGCCCAGTACCACGGCCTCCATCAGGGCGGTCCAGCCAAGCCGGTTCACATGGTCGATAGGGAACCCTTTGGTGTTGGCGAGGATCTTTACTACCGCCAGGTGCCCCCGCTCACAAGCAGGTATCAGGGCACTTCCGTTATACCGGTTAAACACATCAAACCGGGCTCCATGCTCCAGGAACAAGGATACCAGTGCCGCAAACCCTGCGGCGCCGGCATATAAAAAAGGGCTATCTTTTATCTGGTCCTGCTGGTTTACATCCGCACCATTGGCTACCAGTAACTTTGCCATTTCCTGGTTATTGGCCTGTGTCGCAATCAGCAGCAGCGACCGCTTGCTTTTATCAGTGGTATTGACATCGGCCCCATTCTTCAGCGCTTCACGCACAACAGACAATTGGTTCTTTTCTACAGCTTCTATAATAGTAACGGACGGGGCATTCATATCAGGACTGTTTGTTTTTGCCTGGCAGGAGCTCAGGAAAAAAACAGCGCATACCAGGAGTACATAATTCATAAGATTCAGGATTTAGAAAATACAATAGTTCCCCTGTGGATCAGTGATCGTACCGGGGAAATACGCGATACTGCTTCAGCAGAACAGCTGGCATCCATCAGCACCAGGTCCGCTTTATCGCCTGTCCGGGGCCACTGCCGGTTGCCCTTGTCATCCAGCGGCAGTACATTGTGCGTAGCCAGTTTCAGGATCCTTGACAGATCAAACTCTGTGCGGTATCCATACAACTGTGCGGCAAGATTGGTCTTTTGTAAAACGCTTCCGGACCCAAATGTGTTCCAGTGGTCAATAATACAATCATTGCCCGCACGCACATCTACCCCATATTTATACAGGGTTGGAATGGGCATAATAGTTCCGCCAAACGGGATGGTAGACATCACTCCCATTTTGGCATTGCCCATCTTTTCTGCAACTTCCTCCAGCTTTTTCCGGTCGATATGAGCCAGCGCAAAACAATGGCTGATAAACGTTTTCCCTTTTAATGCCGGGTTCTCATTTACCTTATTGATCAGGTATTCGATCGTTTTTACACCGGACTCACCGCTTTCATGCAGGTGTATATCGATCCCCTTATTATAATCCAGCGCCAGCTGCACTACAAAGTCCATACTCTTTTCAATGCTGCCGTCAATAGAAGCCGGATCAAGGCCGCCGATATAGTCCACCCCCATCTGGGCTGCATCTTTCATCAGCCCCGTGGAATCCGTATAGTAAAGACCATGCTGCGGAAAAGCCACCAGCTCGGCTTCAAAAGAGTCCTTTTTATTTTCCAGCGCTTTTTGCAGGTGTTTTAAAGAATCCAGTTTTGAAGTGGGCTCAATATTTACATGACTTCTTGCGATGTTGCTGCCGTTCGATTGAAGCAACTCGATCAGCTTTTCAGCCTTATAGGTTGAGTTTTTGAGCAGCTCAGGAATGATCTGCTGCTCCAGGGCAATCATGCCTTTTACACCACCCTGCCGTTTGCCGGTTGCCTTCCACTTATCACCGTAATACGTTTTATCCAGGTGGATATGCATTTCCTTAAATGCCGGTAATGCCAGCAGCCCTTTGGCATCCACTCCCTTTGCGGAAGGATTGTTCGGCAGTACGGCCCCGATCTTTCCATCGCGGATCTCAATGGTAAATAACTCCGTTTTAGTTGCCACAACATCCCCCTCATTGTCGTACTCAAAACCGGTTTCCAGCCGTACATTCTTTAAGGTTAATGTTTTGCCCGCCAACGGCGCGGTACGGTTATCTGCCGCAGCTGCCGGACCCGCTGTAGCCAACAATCCGCTGCCTGCTGCTAAAAGCACCGAGGAATTTTTGATGAAATCTTTCCGGGAAATAGATCTGGGAAGCATATATCTTAATTTTTTACAAAGGTAGCATCCCCCCGGGGCCAACCGATGGAGGATTTATGCCATAACTTGTAAAATTTATAACTGCCCCCTGAATTCCCTTGGAGAAAGCCCTGTTTTATCCTTAAAAAAATTCGAAAAATAGGCAAGGTCGCTAAACCCCAGTTCAAAGGCAATTTCCTTAACAGACTTCTCAGAAACCTGCATCAGCCGTTTTGCTTCCAGTATAACCCGGCTTTGGATGAGGAAGGTGGCCGGCACATGAAAATGCCGTTTACAAAGGATGTTCAGGTAATTGGGAGTTATATGCAGCTGATCCGCATAAAAAGCTACCGACTTCTGTTCCTTAAAATGCAGATCTATCAATGCATGGTATCGGAACAGAACCGGTTTGGTGCGGTATACTTCCAGGTCCGCAAACTTCCCCTCGGCCTCCCTGCCAGCCAGCTGGGCTATCAGCCGGGCACGGAGGTGAACCGTTTCCCAGTGAACGGGATTCTGGTTCAGCTCTTCTTCCACGGAGCGGAACTCATACAGCAGCTTTTGAAACACCGTCCCCGGCAGCTCAATAACAGGATGGTGCTGGTACAGGACAAATGAAAAGCGCAGAGAATCTGCAAAGGTTTCAAATACCGGCCTGCTGATCATCAATTGATAACCCGCCGTGGCCTTCCCCAGCTTCCAGCTATGTACCTGGTCCGGGAACAACAGGTGCAGCTGGTGGTTCCCAACCTTATAGTCAACAAAATCGATGGAATGCGTTCCGTTTCCTTTTTCAAATAAAAGAAACAAAAAGAAATCATGTTTATGCGGTTTCTCAATAGACCGCTCACCATGCAGCTCGTGATACAGCAAACTGTCTTCCGACTGTTGCCTGTCGTTAAATGCGCTGATGCCGAAGATGGGGAAAGGGTCTTTCACACTCACGCCAGAAAGTTACAACATTTCGGGAAGGTCAGCTCCGCCGCCGTTCTTTTCTCTTACCGGCAAATTTCCGGCAGGCCGTTTCAAGCAATTCCATAAACACCGGCAATGCCGGTTGCCGGTTGCCCGGATCAAAGGCCAGCACGGTTTCCGTGGTTACAGACAACTGTGGCAGGGTTACAAAATCAAGTCCGGGAGAACGGGACAGCAGGCGGGCCGACTGCGGAACCAGGGCCACCCCGATGCCGCTGGCCACCAGCTCCAGGATCGAGGGCATATTGTTACATTCATGGATCACCTGGGGCTCAAATCCCAGCTGATGACAACAATGAATAAATTGCTGATGATAATCCGGGGCATACTCCTTATTAAAAGAAACAAATGGCTGACCAGCCAACCGGGTAAGCGGGATCTTTTCATTTGCAGGTTTTGCCAAACAAAAAGCTTCTGAAAACAGCAACCGCTGCTCCAGTAGCGAAGATAAGACCGGCGCCCGCACAATACCCAGGTCAAGCGTTCCGTTTTCCAATGCCGCCAGTTGCCGTTGGGTAGCCGTTTCATAAAGGTTCACCCGCAAAAAGGGGTAACGTTCCTTCACTGTTTTTAACACTGCAGCAAGCACGCTGCGGGGTGTAGCACTGATATACCCCAGCCGGAAAGTACCTGCCACCGACTCATGGATCTGCTTTGTTTTTATTTTAGCTTTTTCCAGTTGCTGCAATAGTGCCGAACTCTCCCGCAGGAAATAGCGCCCCGCCTCCGTAAGACAGACCCTCTTATTATTCCGTTCAAAAAGCAATACGCCCAGCTCTGTTTCCAGCTCCCTGATCTGCCGGCTCAGCGGGGGCTGCGAAATAAATAGTTTTTCCGCAGCTCTTCCAAAATGCAATTCCTGCGCCAGGGTGCTGAAATAAATAAGATGCCGGATTTCCATGATACCTATAAAGTATTGATTAATGATAAAAATAGTATTTTCAGGGTATGGATTGGTATTTTACTTTTGGAGCACAAAAGGAACTATGGAACAAAAATCAACCTTAAAAGAAATTGAAGAACGCTTCGATAAAGATGTGGAGCGCTTCTCTAACCTGGAAACGGGGCAGCAGACCACGCTGGATGCCGCCTTTAACATGGAGCTGATCACTGACGGCATTGCCGCCGCTATGCCCCATCCCAAAAAAATACTGGACATCGGCTGCGGGGCGGGCAACTACCCTGTTAAGCTCTTATCAAAAATAACATCCAACCCGGATATAACCCTGGTAGATCTGAGCCGGCCCATGCTGGATAAAGCGGTGGAGCGGATACAGCCGCTCACAACCGGGGCCATTACTACCCACCAGGGCGACTTCCGTACCGCACCGCTCAAAGAGAACAGCTACGATGCCATTATCGCTACAGCGGTGCTCCATCACCTGCGGGAGGATGCCGACTGGGAAACGGCTTTTACAAAATGCTTTAAACTGTTACAACCAGGCGGCAGCTTCTGGATCTTTGACCTCGTGGCCCAGGACCACCCGGCAATGCAGCAGTTACTTTTTACAAAACACTACGGGCATTACCTCAGCAGCCTGAAAGATGAGACTTACAGGGACCATGTATTTGCGTACATCGAAAAAGAGGATAGCCCCAGGAGCGTTCTCTACCAAACCAGCCTGCTACGTAAAGTGGGCTTTAAAACCGTGGAACTGCTGCATAAGAACCTTTGTTTCGCTTCTTTTGCAGCTTTCAAATAACCGGTAGTGCAGGTAAAGAGCAGCCAGTCGCGCCATATTGCTGCTGCCGGCCTTAGCACTATTGCAAAGCTGACCCCGGGATGGCCGCCCGGGCGGCCCTGATATCCGCCGGAACAGTTGGCCGTCTTGAAAATCTTATCGAAATTTGCCAGGCAGGAATAATACCCTGCGTTTGCAGATGCCCCGCAACTATACTGTGATATAACACCCGGGGGCGCTGCAGTAAGGCATCTTAAACAAAAGAAACAATGGCAGGACTGATCAATCATCTGAACGCGATACGCAGCTTTTTCAATACCGGGGGCACCCGCCCCTCCGATTTCAGGAAACAGCAATTACTGCGGCTGAAGGAAAGCATTCTGAAATATGAAGAAGCGCTGAGCAACGCATTATTCAGCGATCTGCATAAAAGCAAAGAAGAAGTGTGGATCACCGAAACCGGTATGGTCCTTTCCGAGATCAACGCCTGCATCAAATCGCTGGACGAGTGGATGGCCCCCCAGCCGGTTCCTACCAATTTTGTAAATATACCCGGCAAAAGTTACCTGTTACCGGAGCCATTGGGAGTGGTGCTGATCATTGCTCCCTGGAATTACCCGTTTCAACTGTTGTTTATGCCGCTGATCGGTGCCATTGCTGCCGGCAATTGTGTGGTCCTCAAACCCAGTGAACTAACACCGGCTACCGAAAAAATAATGGGGCAGATCATTGCGGAAACTTTTGCCCCCAATTATATATTATATGCACCAGGAGAAGGCGCTGTATTGATCCCGGAGCTGATGGACGCTTTCCGGTACGATCATGTCTTTTACACGGGCAGTACCGCTGTAGGAAGGATCATTTATCAAAAAGCAGCAGCACAATTAACCCCGGCTACGCTTGAGCTGGGAGGCAAAAGCCCCTGCATCATAACCCGGAACGCATCGCTGAAGGTTGCCGCCAAACGGATCGTCAATATTAAGTTTTCCAATGCAGGGCAAATGTGCATTACCCCGGATTACCTGCTGGTGCACCACTCCGTTAAGGAGGCGCTGATCCGGCAGCTGAAAGCCACTATACTGAAATTTTACGGGGAGCACCCGATTACCAGTTATGATTACGGGCGCATTGTCAACAAGAAGCACTTTAACCGCCTGCGCAATTTAATGGAAGGGCAAACGATCCTTCACGGGGGCGAGCACAACGAAGAACAGCTGTTTATTGCACCTACATTGCTGGATGCACCTTCCATGGAAGCTCCTGTAATGAAGGAGGAGATATTTGGGCCGCTGCTCCCGGTGATCGGTTATGGAAGTGATGAAGAAGCCCTGGCCCGGATCCGGCAAAACGAGAACCCGCTGGCCCTGTATGTTTTTACCAGCGATAAAAAAGAGGCCGATCACTGGCTGCAGCAGGTACCTTTCGGCGGAGGTTGCGTAAATACCGCAGCCATGCATTACCTGAATAAAAATCTGCCCTTCGGCGGAAGGGGGAACAGTGGTATCGGCCGGTATCATGGCCGGTTTTCCTTTGAAACCTTCAGCCATATCAAAGGCATTTTAAAAGCCCAAACCTGGCCCGATATTCCCCTGGCCTACCCTACGCTAAAGGGTAAATTAAAGACGTTAAAAAAGGTCATATAAACCTGTCAGGTTTTAAAGATCTAACTTTCCGGCTCAACAACTTCCGCGTCCGGGGCATTCTTCTTCACAGACTCGATGCCGTTTTCGCGGGCCGCCTCCGATTCGTAAAGCTCACTTTTGCCGATGATCTGACCATTGCCGGCCTTCAGGCTAAAAAAGGGCTTACCATTAGAAGATGTTTTCCGGTCGTAATGCGCGTCATCAGCAGCATTTTTCTTTACAGACTCAATGCCGTTGTCACAGGCGGCTCTTGTGGTGTACCCTTCACTGGTAAGGATCACCTGTCCGTTGCCAGCCTTCAGGTTAAATTGGAATTCGCCGTTGGTCCTTTTGGAAACTACAAATTTTCCCATAGTTGATTTTCTTTTAAAGATAGGGAATTTAAGGCTACAACCCCAACACCGCTTTTAGTTTGCCGTAACCGTTCCGGCTTACATTGATCTTGGTTCCGTTTTTCAGGATTGCCACATGCCCATCCTTTTCATAAGGATCAATACGGGTGATCTCCTGTATATTCACGATATAGGACCGGTGGCTCCGCACAAACAGGTCCTGCGGTAAAAAGTTCTCAAAAAAGCTCATGGTCTTGTTTTTCAGGAAATAGCCGTCTTTGGTAAAGATCTTTACAAAGTCGTCGGCCGCTTCCAGGTACAGCACTTCCTGCACCGGGATGATCTTGATCTTACTCCCGTTCTTTACCACGATCCGGTTATTGGAATTGGGCAGCTGCACATCATTCAGCAACTCCTGTGTATTGGCTACATTCGCTTTATGCTGGGATAAGAATTTATTCACGGCCTTATCAAAACGCTCCTGGTCAAACGGTTTTAGCAAATAGTCTACGGCATGCGCTTCAAATGCCTTTATGGCGTATTCGTCAAATGCCGTGGCAAAAACAACTGCCGGAGGTTCTTCAATCAGCTCCAGCATTTCAAAACCGCTGATCTTGGGCATCTGGATATCCAGGAAGATCAGGTCCGGCTTATGCTCCTGGATGGCCTTCATTCCCTCAAACCCGTCGCCGCACTCCGCCACTAATTCCAGTTGCGGGAACTTTTGAAGATATTCCTTTACCATACTTCTTGCCAGAAACTCGTCGTCAATGATAATTACTTTGCTCATGCCTGTTGCGGTATTTTAACGATTGTGTAATAAATATTATCCTGTGTTTTTGTTGATAACAGGTCATTCCTTCCATACAAAAGATATAACCTTCTTTTAATGGAACTCAGTCCGAAACCTGTACCCGTTTTTGGCAGGGAGGTTTCCGGATCAAAAGGGTTGGTGACCACAATGCACAATTCATTCTGCTCCCGGGTACTCTCAATGGTGATCAGCGTTTCCCCAATGGTATCATACAGTCCGAACTTGATCGCATTCTCCACCACCGGCTGAAGCAATAACGTAGGCAGCAGCAGGTCTTTCGTTTCTTCGGGAATCACAATGGAAGTCATCAGCCGGTTCCCAAAACGTACTTTTTCAATTTCCAAATATAAGTTCAAATAATTGATCTCCTCCGTAAGGGAGATCATTTGCGATTCTTCTTTTTTTAATGTCCCCCGGAGAAAATCGGATAACTGCTGCACCATTTTACGTGCCTGCTGGGGATTTAACCCGATGAGGGCGTTAATGGAATTGAGGCTGTTAAACAAAAAATGAGGTTGCAGCTGCTGGCGCAGTTTAAACAGCTCCGCTTCGCGGGACAGGCGGTCTGCATCTGTACGCCGCTGCTCTACCTTCTGCCGCTCTACCCAGTTGTACCACAAAATAGCGGCGATCGTTAAAATGGTGAGTACGAGGAAGGCGACCACGGCCCGGATCACCAATGACCGGTTCAGGAACGAAAGATAGGCTTCGGAATCATCCAGGAATATTTTAAGAAAGGTATTTGAAATAAACAGCCACAAACCGGTCATGATCAAACAGGAAGCAATAACGCTGCTGTACTGGTAGCTGGAAGGAAGGTAGTATTTTGTAACATTAAGCATTAACAGCCCCGCCAGCAGCAACAGGAAGTTGCTCACCAGGCTGTCGGTGATCACAATATAAAGCGGCAGTTCAAAATAATTCCGCAAAAAAAAGGCCTGCACATTCACCAGCACTACCCAGCCAATGATGAGGGAGATCAGGAATCTTTTTGCTGTTAACGGAGATGCAGACACTTGGGTTATTCGGGATTTCAGGTTTGAGATTGGGAAGTTAAGATTTCAGTTCCGATAGCTACCGGGGTCAGGTTCGAGATTGAAAACTTCAGATGAGACCGGAACATTTGGCAACAACAGCCACCAGCACCATTTTTCACTATTATTCTTCTCACAATTATCATTTCACTATTGCCTTCTCGCTACGATCACTTCACTTTTCACCATTGCCTATTCACCACGATCACTTCACTTTTCACTATTGCCTATTCACTATTGCCGCCTAAAAACTCTTGATATCAATTCCGCCTAAAATTACGGTACCTTTTAATACCAGCGTTTTTGAAGTATCCACATTTCCCATAGACACCCGCTTATCCTTTACCTCTCCCAGGATCGCCACGGCTTCGGAGATCACGTTCCAGTGTGAAGGAATCAACAGGGTAGCCCCTCCAAAAATGGCCGTCACCTCTAAAACAGCGGTTCCGCTGATATCCGCCTGCAGCAGGTCGATCTCACTGCCCCCGAACACGTTCACCATATCTCCCCCCCTGAAATTCTTTGACAGTACTTTTTTCTTGGTGCCCCCGAAAATGGAAGTGGCATCGATCACATCCTCGCTGCTGATGCTGCCGCGGTAGGTTTTCTTTCCTGTAGGCTCCCCGGTGTTGGGGTCCTGGGTAATGAATTCATAGGACTTTTTCGGGCGCAGGATAAAAAACAGGCCTGCCCCGATCAGGGCTATAGGAAAAATGAATTTGCGCAACGAATTGAACAGGAAGAACTCATTTACCAGGAACAGCCCGCCAACAAGGATCAGGATCAGCCAGCCTGGCCCCTGGAAGTTTTTACGAAAACCGATAAATACACCCAGCACAATCAGCAACATTTGCCAGGAAAGCATGAAATCAGGAAAAACAAAACCCATGCGCTTCAGCAGGTACACCACCCCTATAAGCACTAAGAACAGTCCCACCCATATATGCCCCTGCGCATTCCGTTCCTTAAAGTAGGGCTGCTGGGGCCCGGATGCCTTTTGCTCAGCAGGTCCGGTTTTTTCTGATTTATTATAGTATTCGGTATTGTACGGATTATTTTCACTCATCGTTCACTATTTTTTGTAAAAATACCCCCCTAAGATAGGCCTTACAACAGATTTTTCGCATGTAAACGCCAGGAATCGGTAAATGGACGGATTGGTACGGCGAATGACAAACCCATTTTCTTCCGGATACCCGGTTTACCGGTCAAAATCACTTGCCAGGAACAACAAACTCAAATTTTTGTCCGTCAAACAGCCCTTTATCGCTCAGTTTCAGGGCAGGGATCACCAGCAGCGCCATAAAAGAAAGAGTCATAAAAGGAGCATTCAGCGTGGCCCCCATCCCCTTTACCATCTGGTCAACAGCCGTGTAGGCCGCTGCCACCTCGTATCCGTCGGCATTGCTCATTAAGCCGGCCACGGGAAGCGGCACAATAGCTTCCTGCGCGCGATCAACAGCCACCACCCCGCCTTTCTCCGCAATCACAAGGTTAACGGCCCGGCACAGGCTTTCATCATCTACCCCCACTGCAATAATATTATGACTGTCGTGCGCAACCGATGAGGCCATAGCACCCCGTTTTAATCCAAAATTTTTGACAAACGACACCGCCGGCGCCGCTTTCCGGTACCGGTTCACCACTGTTATTTTGAGGAGGTCCTGGGCCGGGTCGCTCACGTAACAGCCTTCCTCCAAAAGCGGAGCCATCAGCAAACGGCTGGTGATCAGCTGGCCATCCAGGGCCTCAATAACGGGCACCTCTCTGCTTCCGGCTGCCTGCACCCTAAAATCCGATGACAGGACCGGCGGGCATTCAAAATGATTGATAACCGGTGCCGGGGAAGTATCAATAAAAGTTTCGCCGTTAAGTGCCACCAGCATTCCGTTAATATAGGTCTTCACCGGTCTGAAATGCTGCAGGTCTTCCACCAGTACCAGGTCCGCAGGATCCCCCTCTTTCAGCAATCCCACATCCAGTTTATAATGCAATACCGGGTTGATGCAGGCGGCCTGCAGCACGTGAAACAGGTCGATCCCCCTTGCCACCGCCCGGGCGCAGAGCTCATTGATATGCCCTGCCTCCAGGCTATCCGGATGTTTATCATCACTGCAGAACATGATCGCATCCGGATAATTTTTTAAAAGACCGATCAATGCTTCAAAATTCCGGGCGGCACTTCCTTCACGGATGAGGATCTTCATTCCTGCATTTAGCTTGTCTAGTGCCTCTTCTTCTGTAAAACATTCATGATCGGTACCGGGAAGGCCGGCCGCCGCGTCCGCTATGGCATCTGCATACTGCCGTGCCGCCGCACCCCTTAAACCAGGCGCATGCCCGTCAACAGGCTTGCCCGCCCGGTGGGCCGCTTTTATCTTCTCCATCACCTCCGGATCTCCCGCCAGCACACCCGGAAAATTCATCATCTCACTCAGGTACCGGATCTCGGGGTTTTGCAGCAATGCTTCCACTTCCTCAACCCCCAGCCGCGCGCCTGCCGTTTCAAAACTGGTGGCCGGCACACAGCTGGGCGCGCCGAAATTAAATTTGAACGGAACGGTCTTCCCGTTGTCGATCATATACTGCACCCCCTCCATGCCGCAGACATTAGCAATCTCATGCGGATCGCTTACCGTAGCCACCGTGCCATGCACTACCGCCAGCCTTGCAAACTCGGCGGGCACCAGCATACTGCTTTCGATATGTACATGACTATCTACAAAACCCGGTATGATATAGGGCTCACCAGCTACTTCCTGATCCTCCAGGATCACTATCTTTTTGATCCGTCCTTCATCCAGCTCCAGCATCGCAAAACAGATCCTTCGCTGCGCGATCATTACCAGATTTCCTTTTATCGGTTCCATCCTGTTCTAAATGTTTAAGTAAATGTAAAAAATTGTTCCAGAATAAAATAATGCTTCCGGACATCTTATGAGACCAGCTTCACAACTAATTTTGTATTAAATTATTTTCATATGGCAGCGGACGGGCAGATCTTCCAGACAGAAAGTAAGGCAAGATGGACAACGTTCAAATGGCTGAGCCGGTTGCTGATCTTCCTGGCCATTGCCATTATCCCCTTGGGCATTTTTTCCATCAGCCGGGTAGATAATCTTTTATTGCCGGGACTGGCCCCTGCCGATACCAACCGGACGATCCATCCTGTCATTCCTAAAAGCCTGAGTAAAAGAGAGCAAAAAAAGTACAAGGGGATGCAGGCCTTCATCAATGCCCGCGCGCAGAACAACGCATTTATTGCACTAGAAAAAAAACGGCCTGCCAATGCCAATATAAGGGCCGCTTTCTTTGTAGACTGGGATCCCCAATCGCTTTCCTCGCTCAAATCCAATATCGATAAACTGAACATGGTACTGCCTGAATGGTTCCTCATCGACCCGCAGGCAGACACCCTGCAGCTCAATATTGACAACGAGGCGTTACAGGTGATGCGGAAGGCAAAGGTTTCCATTATACCAATGCTGAGCAACGTGCAGGGTGGAGAATTTGACGGCAACCTGCTGCACCGGGTGCTCAGCAATCCCCAAAAAAGGAACCGGCTGTTGCAAGATGTGCTCCGGGCTATCGAAAAATATAACTTAAACGGCGTTAACCTTGATTTTGAAGAACTGAAAGAAGCCACCCTTCCTTATATGCGGCAGTTCCAGGAAGCCCTGTATCAGAACCTCCACAGCAGGGGATTGCTGGTTACACAGGATATCCTTCCCAATGACGACAACTACAACATTGCCGAGGTTGCCCGGCTCAACGACTATATCTTCCTCATGGCCTATGATCAGTATTACAATACCAGTATACCCGGGCCCATCAGCGAGCAGCGGTGGATCGAAAAAGTGCTGGACGATGCCGCTAAAGGTATTCCATCTGAAAAGATCATCCTGTGTATGGCAACTTACGGGTACGACTGGCCGGAGAACCGGGCCGCCCAAACGGTTACCTATGCCCAGGCCATCTCCCTGGCCAAGGAGTACAACGCGGAGATCCTTTTTGACAACAACACCTACAATTGCCATTTTACCTATACGGACTACAATAAGGTAAAACACCAGGTATGGTTCAATGATGCAGCCAGCAATTTTAACACCATGCGGTTTGCAGATGATTACGGGGTATCCGGTGTAGCTATCTGGCGGCTGGGCGCAGAAGACCAGCGGCTGTGGACCTTTTATAAACGGAACCTGACCACCGATGCCATGAGAGCCCAGGCACGACTGTTTCAGCGGCTTGAGAACATCCCGGTATCTTTTGAAAAGCCGGACTATGTAGGTGAAGGCGAGGTGCTGGATGTGATCTCTGAGCCCCAGAATGGCCGTATGAAAATTACGGCGGATACCATCAGCGATTTTCTCATACAGGAGGAGAAATATATAGAACTGCCCACCAAGTACGTGATCCGCAGGTTCGGGCAGGTGGTTCCGGGCAAACAGGTGCTGCTTACCTTTGATGATGGTCCGGACCCAGAATACACACCCCAGATCTTAAAAATACTGAAACGGGAACAGGTACCCGCTGCCTTTTTTGTAGTAGGTATCAACATTCAAAACCACCTGCCCGCATTTGAGCAGGTGTATAAAGAAGGATTTGAGATCGGCAATCATACGTTTACCCATCCCAATATTGCCAGCGTCAGCAACCGGCGGGCACAAACGGAAATTGATGCAACCCGTTTGCTGATCGAAGCCGTTACCGGCCGCAGCACCATTATGTTCCGCCCTCCCTTTAATGCCGATGCCGAGCCCACCCTGCAGGTAGAACTACAGCCCGTGGCCCTGAGCAAACAACTAAAATACTATGCCGTGGGCGAAAGCATTGACCCGGAGGATTGGGATGTTGACAGTTCGCACGTAAATGCCGACAGTATCTATAACCGCATTGTACGCCAGTACGAGGCCATGCCGTATAAGGACCGGGGTATTATTTTACTGCACGATGCGGGTGGAAACCGCCAGGGCACCGTAGACGCCCTGCCTCGTATTATTAAATACTTTAAGGACCGCAACATCCAGTTTATTACGGTAGCTCAATTGCTGCATCTTACCAGGGACCAGGTAATGCCGCCGGTAAAAAACCAGATCCTCCGGGCCGACAGCTTTGCCACCAAACTGATCTTCTGGGTGTCACAATTCCTCGCTACCGCATTCTGGCTGGCCATTTTCCTGGGGCTGGGCCGCGTGACCCTCATGGGCATACTGGCCATTCTCAATTATAAGCGCCGGAAAAAAGAACAGCTTCCTTCCGCTGCATCGTTTAAAGAAAAGGTAAGCATCATTGTACCTGCATACAATGAAGAGATCAATTGTGTCCGCACTGTGGAGAGCCTTCTCAAGCAGGACTATCCGCACCTCGAGATCATTTTTGTAGACGATGGATCAAAAGACAATACCTTTAAAAACATCAGTGAAGCCTTTGCCGGCCATCCAAAAGTAAGGGTACTTACCAAGCCCAACGGGGGCAAGGCCTCTGCGTTGAACTTTGGCATTGCCCAATCCGATGCGGACTATCTTGTATGTATTGATGCAGACACACAACTAAAAAAAGATGCTGTAAGCCAGCTTATGCGTTACTTCATCGATGAATCAGTAGGTGCAGTAGCAGGTAATGTACAGGTAGGCAATATCAACAATGTGCTTACCCGCTGGCAATCGATCGAATACATCACCGCGCAGAACTTTGACCGTCGGGCCTTTGATTATATCAACGGTATTACGGTAGTTCCCGGGGCTATCGGGGCCTTCCGCAAAAAAACCATCGTGGATGCCGGGGGCTTTACAACCGATTCGCTGGCAGAAGACTGCGATCTTACAATTCGCATCCTTCGCAAAGGCTATATCATCCGTAACTGTAACGATGCCGTTGCTATTACAGAAGCCCCTGAAACCATCCGGCAATTCTTAAAACAACGGTTCCGCTGGAGCTACGGGGTTATGCAAAGCTTCTGGAAAAACAGGGACGCCTGCTTTAAAGCCCGCTATAAAGGGTTGGGTATGGTTTCCCTCCCCAACATACTTTTGTTCCAGATCATACTCCCCATAATTGCACCGATCGCCGACCTGCTTTTTTTCTTCTCCATCTATTACAACCGGCCAACGGAGCAGCATACCAGCTGGGCCGACCTTAACCGTATCCTGCTTTACTATGGTATATTCCTTATCGTGGATGTGTTGGTGGCCGTTTTTGCTTTCAGTATTGAAAAGAAAAAAAATTACTGGCAGCTTTTGTGGCTCATTCCACAGCGCTTTGCTTACCGGCAGATCATGTATATAGTGCTGTTCCGGTCGCTTCGCCGGGCCATAAAAGGAGAAGGCCAGGGTTGGGGAAACCTGAAACGTACGGGCAACGTAGTTTTAAAAGAGCAATAGCCCTTAATGGCTACCTCCGGGTGACGGTTAATTGGCATCGGTGGTTTCTATTCCAAACAGGGCGGGATACAATCTTATCATAGCGTAAGGCGCCCGCAGCATGCACAGCAGCGATTCATAGTCAAAAAGGATATTTTTGCGGGGGATATTAAAAGAATCCCCATGACCAAGCACACAGTCCAGAACAGACCACAGGTAAATACGGGCCTTCTGCTCCGGGTATTTTGAGGTAAACTCAATAAGGTACGGGATGGCTTCTTTTTTTTCTGCCAGGTACCTATAAATAACGTTCCTGGCAAATGCAGCCGTCCTTTTCTTTTTCATTTTGCTCCACTGGTCCAGCACACAATGAAGGGCATCCATCAGTAAGTGAAGGTGCGCCGCAAACCGCAGCAGGTACCGCCGGTCCGCTTCCTCGCTAAAGGCGCTGTACTCCGAACAAACGGTACAGTGTACCCATTCGCCCCAGCCGGTTTGCAGATCTTCCAGTGCAGAACTATCCAGTACAAGCATCAGGCAATAGAAGGGGTCTGATTTGACCAGGTGCATAAAATGATAACTGGGTTTAAAATCATTTTCGTCAAAATCAGCTGTTCCTCTCAGGTAGCTTTCAGAGCCGGGGTCATAGGTTGGGTCGGGCTCGCAGACCATAAATGAAATCTCGTTATTTTTGTTGTTCATAAGTTGGTTGTTTTATTGTTAGCACCCTAAAGATACAAACATCTTTATGAAAAACAAATATAAATGAGTAAAATTTCAACTTTTTTTGATCGACTGGAAATATTCAGCAGGAATGAAGGATTTAATTCGATCAATGATTTTGCCATTAATGGATTGAAATACAAGTCATCGCAAAAGCTAAACCGGTTGAGAGACGGTACGCGAAGGCCTTCCCTTGAGATCATTGAAGACATTAAAAACAAGTTTGAAAATGTTGACCTGAACTGGCTTATCGCCAACAAAAGGGAAAAACCTGTGCAGGGCATTGACAATGTGATGGAGGACCCCGCCCCCTGTAAAGATTGTCAATGGCGGGACAGGCTCATTACTTCCCAGGAGCAAACGATCAAGGCTTTGCATGACAAAGCAAATGCTTTGCAGCTGGCTATGGAAATATTAGGCAGGAAAGCTATGGAAAAAAAATCCTGAACCCGGCGGCCTCAGTCTGTCAGCAGATCGGGGCGGCGATCCTTTGTGCGTTGCAGCGCCTGTTCATAACGCCATTCTTCAATTTTAGCATGATTGCCGCTCATAAGCACTTCTGGGACCTTCATCCCCTCAAAATCCACGGGGCGGGTGTATACCGGCGGCGCCAGCAGGTTGTCCTGGAAGGAATCAGTTAAAGCCGATGTTTCATCATTGAGCACTCCCGGCAGCAGGCGGCCGATGGAGTCTACCAGAACAGCGGCGGCCAGCTCTCCGCCACTCAATACGTAATCACCAATAGAAATTTCAAGGGTCACATATTTCTGCCGGATACGTTCGTCAATACCTTTATAATGACCGCAGATGATCAGCAGGTTTTCTTTTAGGGAAAGGGTATTGGCCATGCGCTGGTTCAGCGTTTTTCCATCCGGCGTCACATAGATGATCGCATCAAATTGCCGGTTGGCAGAAAGCTCGGTGATAGCGCTTACCAGCGGCTCGCACATCATTACCATACCTGCTCCTCCCCCATATTGATAATCATCCACCTGTCCATATTCATTTACCGCCCATTTGCGTAAATGATGCACCGCAACAGTAAGTAATCCCTTATCCTGTGCACGTTTCATAATACTGTGTTCAAAAGGGCTGGCCAATAATTCCGGTAAAACAGAAATGATATCAATATGCATGGAAGATATTTGAAATTTGAGCTGCTGGCTTTTAATTGGTAGTTTGAAATTTGAGGAATGGGGGTCCCGGAAGTGAAAACGGCCAAACCTTGAACGTTGAACTTTAAACCTCTAACCTCAAACAAAAGACCTATCAGCAGGCACAAATTACCGATTAAAAATCCAAAAAACCTTATTCTTCTTTCAACGCATCCAGCACCAGCTTCAGCTGCTTTACGTAGCGGCCATAAAACCGGTCGATCCAGATAACGGTAAACGTAACGATCAGAACAGTCACTACCACCACCAGTAACAGCGCGAGGTAAGGGTTTTCAAATACAACCAGATGAGCATTGTGGGTCTTCAGTTCCGAATAGAGCAGCAATCCGCCGGTAAAATAGGCAAAGGGCATGATCAGGAATGAAAAGGATTTGTACCGCTCCATATTCAGCCTCAGGTTATAATACAATTCCAAAAGACTATCCTTGGTGCTGGCGCCATATTGCTGTACTTGGCTGTAGAATTGATAAAAATGATACAGGTAGTAGGCACTGGCCATTACCAGCAGGGCATAGGCCATATAGTAGATGGGGAACAGCGAAGGCAGCAGCTTCATTTGAAATGGAAAAATCCCGATCAGCGCAATCGCAATAAGCTGCACCACTAATTCCTTCTTCATATTCTTTTTCAACTGGTCCAGCGGGTGCTGTGCAGCCTTCAATTGTTCAACCGATGCAGGAACCTGTACGTCATCTGCGCCTTCCTCGTTCCACTGCGTTTTTAGTTCGTCAAAATTCATACCCCTGTTTTTTTATAATGGTTTGTAATTTTTCTTTTGTCCGGTTTAACCGTACCCTGGCATTTCCTTCGCTGATCCCCAGCTGCTGTCCGATCTCTTTGTGGGATAAGCCTTCCATAAAGTAGAAGATGACCGCTTTTTCTACCGGGTTCAGCTCCTGCGCCGCCTTGTAGAAGGCATTCAGCTGTGTTTCCTTGTGCGAGGGAGGCCCCTCATCGGCAGCATCGGGAATTCCGGTATAGGTCACCTGTTTTTTATAGGTCTGCTCTTTCCTCAAAAAAGTGATCGCTGTATTGATCGCCACCCGGTACATCCAGGTAGAGAACCGGCTGTCCCCTTTAAAACCCGGATACGATTTCCAAAGCTGTATAATCATCTCCTGGTGCAGGTCTTCACGGTCCTCCGGCTGGTCCATATACATACGGGCCACCTTGTGCAGTATGCCTGCGTGTTGCTGAATGCTGGCCAGGAAAAAAGCTTCTGATTGCGGCACGTTTTTGTTCTGGTTTATAAATGGTAAAATACTGAAATGATTTACAATGTTAGTCATCCCCGAAGGTCATTCGTTACACCGTTTTGAAAAATTATTTTTAAAGCGGTCATAAACGGTTCACCGGCCCTGATCCAATACCGGTTTTACCTGGTACCCCTGCCTGCGAAGCAATGCCAGCAAGCCCGCCGTTCCCCAAAGATGGCCCGCACCAACCGCAAATACAGTACACTCCTTTTGCATGATCCCCGGCATCTGCCCGGCCCAGTTATTGTTGCGCCGGGTCAGCAGTAATGCCTCGGCTTTCTCCGACATAAAATCAGGATTTTTTAACGCGTGGTCCAGGGCCGGCAGGTCTTCATTTTTGTAGGCGGCTACCATAGCTCCGCTTGCGGCTTTATACCGGCTGCCTTTCTTTAGCAGGTCGATGCAGTCGTCCCAGCTATAGATCTGTTCCAGGTAGTTGCTTTGCTCACGGATCTTTTCCAGGCCCCCAACCGTTTTCTTGTCTTTTACAGCCCGGTCGATCAGCTCAAGTTCCATCATCTTTATTTCTTCCTGCGGACAGTCGATCGCCTTTAATGCAAACAGGGAATACAGGCCGGCGATGGTGTAATGGTCCGCCTGCTCCAGCGTAAGATTATACAACTTCAATGCGGACCGCATGGCTTCGGTTTGTTGCGGGTTCAGCTGTTCGCTGATGGTTTTCGCACTCTGCATCATTTTACCCATGGCATCCATTTCCTCAGGATCCGTAAAATCCACTTCCAGGTACAGGCGGGTGGCGGCATCCAGGGCCTTTGCCACTTTGGGTTTCAGTTCAAAATCCTTTTTGCACAGGGCATGCATGGTACCCAGTACGTAGGAGGACTTTGTTAACCCGTTGCCGGAGATCTCCCATAACAGGCTCGTGGCCTTCGGAGTTTTATTTGCTGTTTTTTTTGATTGGGCCATTCCACTCACACATAAAATAACGGCTACTGCTAAAAGGCTTGTTCTTTTCATTACTAACCAATTTTATACAGTAGGTAAGCAAAGCGAGCAATTCGTTACAGCTTTTTCCGATTTTCTTTAATAGCCCCTTTAACAAAAATGCAGGCGCCCAGATGCGGACAGCCGGCGGCACCGTGCGGGTACACTATCCCTCTTCGCCTTCCATAAAATCATCCAGGTCTCTCCGCTCCTTTTTGGTAGGACGTCCGATCTTGCTCAGGCGCTTGCCGCTGAAAAACGAAGCCGCCTGCACCTTCGCTTTTTCAAGCTCCTCAGGGGGGGTAAGATCGGTATAATGCCTGATGGCCTCTTCATACTTAACCCGGGTGTGCAGCAGGCCGGTAACTTTTATTACCCATTTACGGCCTTCGGTCCGTACATCATATACGTCCCCTACATGCACGTTCTTACCGGGCTTGGCCGGCTCTTCCTGGTATTTTACCTTATTATCGTTACAGGCATCGGTGGCCAGTCTTCTTGTTTTAAAAAGCCGGATCGACCAGAGGTATTTATCTAAACGTAATTTTTCCTTTTCCATTCTTTAATGCCACGAATGCACGAATAATTTTTTATTATCAACCCTCTTAGAGAGTGCACAATGATCTCTTATCTGAATTTTTGAAATTGATCTTTTTATAACACGATTCTCTTATAATTCAACCGGGGTTCTCCAAAATGCACCAGCAATGCAAGACGATTCCTCGAAACTTTAAGGTAGTTAATACATTGCGCGGTGTGTTCATCAATGAGTCCGGTAGCTTTCTTCTTTATAAACAATCTCCATAGTGGTTAGCATTAATCTATTTAAAGCCACGAATGCGCGCATAAATTACATCCGTGCATTCGTGGCTTTTGTTTATTCCCCAAAATACTTATGAAAATAAGGGATGGTTTCAATACCCTTATAGTAGTTTTCGATATTATATTTTTCGTTGGGACTGTGTAAGCCATCATTGTCCAGCCCAAAGCCCATGAAGATGATCTTGATGCCCAGCTCGTTTTCCAGTACGGAGCAAATGGGAATGCTGCCCCCTCCTTTTACGGGGATGGGCGTTTTACCAAAGGTGGTTTCCAGCGCTTTGGAAGCTGCCTGGTAGCCCTTACTGTCGATAGGGGTGCCATAGGGCTCCCCGCCATGATGTTCAAAGGCGGTTATATCCACACAGGGGGGCGCGATCTTACGGAAATGTTCCAGCAACAGTTTCGTGATCTTTTCACTGGACTGGTTCGGCACCAGTCTTGCAGAGATCTTTGCCGTGGCTTTTGCCGGCAATACCGTTTTGGCCCCTTCCCCGGTGTAGCCGCCCCAGATCCCGTTTAGCTCCAGGGTTGGGCGGATACCGGTACGCTCATAGGTAGAGAATCCCTTTTCTCCATACAGCTCTTTAATACCGATCTCATCTTTATATTCCTGCTCATTAAAAGGGGCTTTATTGATCAGCTCCCGCTCATCGGCCGATATTTCCAGCACATCCTCATAAAAACCGGGGATGGTAATATGATTGTCCGCATCATGACAACTGGCGATCATTTTCGACAGGATCACGATCGGGTTGGCCACCGCACCACCGTAAGTACCACTGTGCAGATCCCTGGCAGCGGCCGTTACTTCCACCTCAATATAACTCAGCCCGCGCACACCCGTATCCAGTGAAGGATTTTCCATGCTCAGCAGCGAGCTGTCGCTGATCAGGATCACATCAGCTTTCAGCAGTTCTTTATGCGCTGCTACAAAGGCACCCAGGTTGGGAGATCCAACTTCTTCCTCACCCTCAATAATAAACTTGATATTGGTGGCCATCGTATTGGTATGCACCATTGTTTCCAGCGCCTTTACGTGCATGTAAAACTGCCCTTTGTCGTCGGCACTGCCACGCGCAAAAACTTTACCATCCCTGATCGTAGGCTCAAACGGAGGTGTATTCCACAGCTCCAGTGGTTCCACTGGCTGTACATCATAGTGTCCATATACCAGCACCGTGGGTTTTGATGGATCAATGATCTTTTCGCCATATACTGCCGGGTGCCCGCCTGTTTCCATCACCGCTGCCTTGTCACAGCCGGATGCCAGCAGGGCCGCTTTTACCGCTTCCGCGCATTGCTTCATATCCGCTTTGTTCTCGCTTTTGGCGCTGATGGAGGGGATCCGTAAAAGGTCCATCATCTCATTGAGAAAGCGCTCCTTATTTTCCTCCTGGTATTTTTTCCATACTTCAGACATAGTATAATATTTTGTCCTGCGAAGGTAAGGAATTGAGCGGTTAGGTTGATTTTCCGTTGCGCCTCCGGGAACCGTATAAATATGCGTAACTTTAAGGAAACAGGTGAAAAATGAAAAAAGAGATCCTTGACGTCATTCTTAAGACACTTGAAAAAGACGCTACCGGGGTAGAGCAGGAGATCAGCACACAGGATACCAATGCCGGTATTGATACAGAAGCCACCACGGACCTCGATGCCATTTCGCAGCGGGACCAGGCAACAGATATCTACAACCTCCTGCAACAACCAAAAGAAACGGCAGCCAATACAGTAGCCATCGTAAAAAAATACCGGGACCTGTTACGCAATGATGTAGGCCCGGGGGCGCTGGTAGAAACCACCGAACATTTTTTCCTGGTTGGAGTAGTGCTTCCGCCCCTGGAGATCAATGGCAAAAAGGTAGCGGGCATTACCACAGACGCCCCGGCCTATGCCAACCTGGAAGGCAAGAAAAAGGGCGATGAAGTTCATTTGGGTGAAGCCGATTACCTGATCCTGTCGGTACAGTAGCGCACTTATTGCAGGTTAATTTTGCCACCCGCCGGCGCGCCGTTCCGCACTTCCTCGGTAACAGTTGTGATCAGTGTATCACCGGCCTTCAGATCCCCGTATACGGCAACCTTACCGGCCGTTTGCACACCGGTCTGCACCGGAACCCAAACGGTTTTCCCGTTGACTAGTTTGATCACATAGATCCCCTGGCTCGAATTCAGTAAGGCGCTGCCCGGTATTACAAAAGAAGCCTCCTTACCAGCCTGCAGCGGTATCTGTACCTCCGGTATCATTCCCGGCAATAATTGCTTATCAGCATTCAATACATCCATTTCCACATGTTGTGCCCGCAACCGGTTATCCAGCGCTCCCGACACCCGGGAGGTTTTGGCCGTAAATTGCTGCCCCGGCAATGATTTCACCGTAAACCGTACCATACCATTCTGATCCAGCACGCCGGCATTACTTTCCGGGAGCTTCACCACCAGGCGCAGTTTCTTTTGCTCCTGCAGGGTAAACATCGGCACAGCTCCCGCACCCGGCCCTACATAGGCGCCGGCACTTACATTACGCGCTGTAATGACCCCGGGAAAAGGTGCCCGTATCTCCAGGTAACTGCGGTTATCGTGTACCTCTTTCAATGCTGCTTTTGCCGCCTGGTACTGGGCATAGTCGGATTGCTGGCGCGCCCGGGCCACATCCAGGTCGTTCTGGGAAATGGTACCCGGCGTTTTGCTGGTTTCCAGCAACCGGTCGTAGGTGGCTTTACTGGCCAGGTAAACCGCTTCCTGCGATTGCACCCGCGACTGTGCCCCCTCGCTCTGTGCATTTAACTCCGGCGCCTCCATTACCGCCAGCAGCTGGCCTGTACGCACTTCGCTTCCCACATCTGCATACAACCGTTTTACAAAACTGCTCACCTTGGCATAAAGGTCTACATACTGAAAAGCCACCAGCTCCCCGGGAATGGATAAAGTATCGGGAAGCGTTCCTTCTGTAAGCAGGAAAGCACTGACCACGGGCGGTTGCTCGGGCGTTTTTTCACCTTCCGCACTGGTGGGGTTACAACCCTGCCAGCCTGCAACCATTGCAGCTACGGCTAAACCTGCCCCTATTCTTTTAGTAGTCTTTATCATAATTCAGTATCATTAATATAAAATAAAATGCGTTTTAATGGTGATGCAAATTCGGAATGTAATGAACGCTTTCTGCGTCTTCCGGATCCAGGGATACGCTCTCTGTTGTTGCCTTGCCCCTTCCCCAGGCAAACGCCAGCGGAAGGATAAAGAGGGCGGCAAAAGTAGAAGCGATCAGTCCGCCGATAACAGCCCGGCCCAGTGGGGACGACTGATCACCGGCCTCTCCCAATCCCGATGCCATGGGGATCATGCCCACTACCATTGCCAAAGCGGTCATCAGGATAGGACGTAACCGGAGCGCCGCCGCTTCTCTCGCCGACTTCACCGCATCCCCGTTATGCTTCCGGATCTGTTCCGCATTGGTGATTAAAAGTACCGCATTGGAAATAGATACGCCTACCGACATGATCATTCCCATATACGACTGCAGGTTGAGCGTGGAACCGCAAAGCATCAGCAAAGCCATGGAGCCGAACAACACTGCCGGTACAGTGGCCAGTACAATCAGCGAAACTTTGAACGACTGGAAATTAGCCGCCAGCATCAGGAAGATCACTACAATGGCAACGATCAGTCCCCCCTGTAAACTATCCAGTGTATCGGTAAGGGTTTCGCTCAGCCCGATCAGGTTTACATTCAGACCCCGCGGAAGCTTACCCAGCCCGTCTATGGCTTGTTGTACGTCTTTGGCTGCGGCACCCAGGTCCTTGTTGCTCAGGTTGGCCGTTACCGTCAGCATGGGTACCGAGCCCAGGTTATCCGCCTCGCCATAAGTAATACCCGGCTCTATGGTTGCTACATCGCTCAATAGGGGCCGGGCATTGTTGGCCGTCAGCGGTATTTCACCAATAGCATTCAGACTGGTCATTTCATTTTCCGGGATCTGTACCTGCACACTGTAGGGCAGGTTTGATTTGGGATCTACCCACATATTCTTTTCCGTTAAACGGGAAGAGGAAGTGGAAGCAATCAGTGAGCGGGAGATGGAGCTCATATCCGTACCCAGCTGCGCAGCCCGCAGCCGGTCGATATTAATGTTCAGCGACGGATAGCGGATCGATTGCCCCAGCTGCACATCTCTTAAATAGGATAGCTTCTTCAGCCGCTCCACCATCATCAATGCATACTTTTCATTCAGTTTTTTATCCCTCCCGGAAAAACGCACTTCCACGGGCGTAGGCGATCCCTGGCTCAGGATCTTATCGGTTAGCTCAATGGGTTCAAACGACAACTTCATTTCGGGAGCGATCTCAAGGGCACGCCTGCGGATCTTATCTTTCAACTCATCCAGGTTTACCTTGTAATCTTCTTTCAATGCCACCTGCAATACGGCTTCATGCGGACCGGCCATCCAAAGAAAGATGGGCGCCGTTGAAAACAACTGCGGATGCACGCCCACGAACGAAGAAGTAATGGAGATATTCTTTTTCCCAACGATCTCGTTCACAGCATTGATCAGGTCCAGGGTTTTAAGCTCCGTGCGCTCGATCCGGGTACCGTCCGGTTCCCGCAGGCGTACCTGGAACTGTTTGCCATTGACCTTGGGTAAAACATCCCTTCCGATCTGCTTCAGGAATAATAAAGCCATCAGCCCGATAACAAGTACATAAAGTGATACGATCCATTTCCGGTAGGGCATCATCCGGTCAATGAACCGCATATAGCGCATCCGGAACTTTTCGAACCGGGTTATTTTTCCATCCCGGTTGCTGTCTGCATTTTTCAGCAGGATCTCTTTTTGCGACCAGGTGTCCTCTTCCGCGTCTGCAATAGCGGCACTTTCGTAGACCTCCTGCTCACTCAGTTCTTTCCCGTCCCTGTCTTTTTTGTGCTTGATCTTCATGATCCAGTTGGCCATTACCGGAACAAAGGTCTGCGCCAGGAAATAGGACGCGATCATGCTAAAGCCGATGGCCAGGGCCAGGGGCAGGAAGAGGGAACCGGGGATCCCTCCCATCGTAAAAGCAGGGGCAAACACCGCAAGGATACAGAACAGGATCAGCAGTTTGGGGAAAGCTATTTCCTTACACGCATCCCAGATGGCGAGGGCCTTGGGCTTGCCCATATCCAGGTGCTGGTGAATGTTCTCGATCGTCACCGTGCTTTCATCTACCAGGATGCCGATGGCCAGGGCCAGCCCGCTCAGCGTCATAATATTGATGGTCTGCCCGAACAGGCTTAAAAAAAGCACTCCTGTTATAATAGAAACAGGTATGGTCAGGATCACAATAAGCGCCCCCCTCAGATCACCGAGGAACAGCATCACCATCAGGCCGGTCAATACCGCTCCGATCACTCCTTCACTCAGCAAACTCTTAACCGAGTTCATGACATAGGTAGACTGGTCAAACTCGTAGCTCAGTTTTACATCCTCCGGCAATTGCGACTGGATCCGCGGCAGTGCTTTTTTCAGATTCTGAACCACCTCCCAGGTAGAAGCATCCGCAGCTTTGGCAATATCGACATATACGGAGCGCTTTCCATTGATCAGCGCATAACTGGTACTAACGTCTGCACCATCTTCCACGGTGGCCACATCCCTCAAATACAGGTTAGCCGCACCCGTACCGTTGGTGAACAGCGGGATATTCTCAAAATCACTAACCTGCTTTAATGTAGTATTGGCAGGCGTTACATAGTTTTTATCATGAATGCGTACATTCCCCGCCGGCGCAGAAAGGTTATTGACCCGGAGGGCCGCCACCAGCTGATCAGCCGTCATATTATGCACCCGCAGCAGTTCCGGGTTAGCCTTGATCACCACCGTACGTACGTTGCCTCCAAAAGGAGTGGACCCTACCAACCCGGGGATGGATGTAAAGGAAGAACGTACATACACATTGGCAAGATCCAGCAATTCATTATTGCTGCGCTTATCACTGCTCAGTACCAGCTGCCCTACAGGTAATGTGGATACATCAAAACGGATGATAAACGGAGGGTTGGACCCCTGCGGAAAAATGGCCTGGATCCGGTTGGAGAAAGCACTCACCTCTGCCGCAGCCTGCGCCATATTGGTACCGGGGTAAAAATTGATCTTGATGAGGGTAAGGCTCTGGATATTTTTCGTTTCAATACTCTTTACCCCATTCACATAAAGCAGGATGTTGATGTACTGTTTTCCGAAATAGGCCTCCATCTGCTGTGCCGTATAGCCCCCAAAGGGATGCGACAGGTAGATCACGGGCAGGTCCAGTTTGGGGAAAATATCCACCTTTATAGTATTCACCGCCTTAATGCCAAAAAAGAAAAGTGCCGCTACCATTACCAGGATGGTAATGGGCTTTCTTAACGCAAAACGTATCAAATTCATTTGTTCGCTCTTATTTTTAAACAATGGTTCCTGATCCGGATGTTGTCAAACCTGAAATGGCAGATGCGCTGATCCTCCTGTTATTCTTTTCACATCCCCTTTTTCCACTTCTCATATACTACTGTAACTGCTCTTCAAATAATTCAAAATCGCCCATGGCCGCGGCTTTCAGTAAAAGCGCCTGCCACAGGTTATTACCGGCAATATCCCGGTCAGTCTCCGCCCGAGTAAGCGTATAGCCCGCCTGTATCACATCCACCATATTGGTGAGTCCGTTTTTGTACAGCACCGATTTCTGGAGATAGGCATCGCCGGCCGCCTTCACCTGCACCGGCGCTTCTTTATAATTAGACAGCGCATTGCTCATTTTATTGTCTGCAGTACGCAGTTGCGTTCTTAGCTGCAACGCTGCGGCATTATATTCTTCCTGTAAGGCCTGGCTGATCATCCGCTGGGCGCTTACCTGCCTGGACAAACGCACCGGTTGTATAATGTTCCAGGTAACGCCCACTCCTACCAGGTAGTTCGAACGGTTCGGGTTAATCCCTTTCCAGAAGTCCGATGAATAGTGGGTTTGATCGGCGACATAGTCATTCTCAAACCCCGAGGCCCTGGATTGCCACACACCCACCAGTGAAAATGCCGGGTAGTATTGCGTTTTGAGATAATGTGCCTGCTGATCGCTGACGGCAATACGGCTTTTATAATATTCCAGTACCGGGTGCGCCCCGCCCCGGACAGCGGTATCCAGGTAACTGCCGGGCACCTGTGCAACAAATACCGTATCTACTGTAAAAGCAGCGTCTTCCGATCCGATCAGTTGTGCCAGGATATTTTTCTGTTCCTGCTCTTTATCCAACGCATTGGTAAGCAGGATCTGCGCGCTGGAGTACTCTGCATTGGCCAGCGAAGAATCCACACCCGCTACCAGGCCGTTCTTTACGCGGGCTATTACAAAACGACGGATAGAGTCTGCCCGGCCCCGGTTCTTCTCGTAGGACCGGGTAATCTGGTGGCTGGCTACCAGGGTAAGATAAGCGGCAGCCACTTTTATTTTCTGCTCAAAAAGTTCCTGGGCCAGGTCCTTTAGATCGCGCTGCCACACCTGCGTTGCAGCCTTTACCTTCTCCCTGTATTTTCCAAACGCAAAGAACTCCCAGTTTACATTGGTCAGATACAAGGCGCCAAAAGCAGCGTTCCAGTTCTGCCCGGCAAGCGCCGGCCCGGAAGAAGCCGCAGCCAGGCCACCAAAGCCGTAAAGGGGGCCATTGGTGCCATTGATGGTGCCATAGTCCTGCTGCACCCCCAGGTTGATATTGGGCAGCTGCTCTTTTTGCGCAGCAGCTACCCGCTGCTCCGATGCCTTTGCATATGCGGCCTTGGCCTTTAGCACCGGATAGTTCGCTGTTGCCATACGGATCGCCTCTTTCAATGAAAGCTGCGACTGGGCAGCTGCTGTTACTGAGAAAATGACAACAACCTGCACCAGAAGGAATTTTCTATACATTGTTCTATTACGATTTGGAAAGTACAATACGCAAATCAACCGAATCTTTCTGAAGCAATTTTGAAGCAAAAAACAAAAAGGCAACAGCGTATCAAACACCCGTCAGGCCTCTGCAAAAACAACCCGCTGAAAGCTGGAATTGGAGGGGATCATATCCAACTCCGATAAATAACTTTCATTAAAATACACGCAGAAAATATGCCGGTGCTCCACATACGCATACGAAACCCTGAAGTTGCATACTTCACAGATCTGTTTTACAATAGCCAGCCCCAGCCCTACGCCTTCATTTTTCTGACTGCCTTTTTTAAACCGCCGGAACAGGTCTTTATGTGGAATGGTTACAGGCGCGCCGGTGTTACTGATCCGGAAATAATCGGCAGTCAGCTCTACATGGATCAGCCCGTTCTCTTCGTTGTAGCGGATCGCATTGCGCATCAGGTTGGCCACCAGGATATCAGCCAGTACAGGGTGTATGGATATGAAGATCTGGCTGCCGGTATTATGGGTAACGGTTATATTTTTAAGATCAGCCCAGTAGGCATAGGTCTCTATCACATTTTTGGCAATGCGGCAGAATTTTATTTTTTCCCGGGTATTGAACTCCTGGTTCTCCAGCCGCGCCAGCAATACCAGCGACTTTGTAATATTGGACAGCTTGCTGATCTCCGTCTGCATATGCTCTATCAGGCCCGCCTGCTGGCTGTCCAGGGAAGTTTGGGTCAGCAATTCCGTTTTGGTCCGGAGCACCGCCAGCGGGGTCTGCAGTTCATGCGATGCATTTTCGCTAAACTCCCGGGCTGTTGCATATTCTTCCATCGCCTTATTGGTCATCGTCTCAATAAAACAGTTCAGCTCATTGAACTCCCTGGTAGAAGACCGCTTCAGCTGTAGCGTTTGTTTCTGCCGGATATTAAAATGCCGGATCGCTTCCATCGTGTTTTTAAAGGGCCTGAAGAGGATCCGGGAGAGGATCCTTGCAGATATGAGAACGGCAATGCTCACCAGCAGCATCTTCCAGAGCAGGGTAATGAACATGCTGCTGAAAAACTCGTTGGGGTTGATAAAATAATTATGGGAAGTAACTTTATAAACGATCCCGTTTAACGGGTAATAGCTGGCTACAAAGAGCGCCAGCTCCTGCTCACGCATTCCCTCTACTTTGCCCGGGCGTTTGATCACCTGCGGGTTGGTGGCCGGAACCGGTCCCCGAACGGTAGCGATCTCTATTTCCCGGTCCCTGATAAAATCATCTACCGGGCGACCTTCCTGTAACAGGCTCGCAACGCGGTCGTTTACCGATAGCAGGCGCCTTACTTCAAACTCGATCATCTTACGTTTGATGCCGGCATGTGAGATGGCCATGGTAACAGGGGTAATGACCAGGATGATGCAGAGGAACCAAAGCGATATCTTATTGATCAGTTTCATCTGTCAGAGTTTAAACCGGTAGCCCAAACCGTACACTGTTTCGATATAATCATTGCCGCCGGCTGCCGCGATCTTTTTGCGGAGATTTTTTATATGCTGGTAAATAAAATCAAAATTGGCAAGGTTATCCGTATAATCGCCCCATAAATGAGTGGCAATAGCCTGGCGGGACAGCACCCGGTCCTTGTTAACGATAAAATATAAAAGGAGGTCAAACTCCTTGGGAGTAATGTCCAGTAATACGGCATGCACCCTGGCCTCAATGGTATTGGTATTTAGCTCAATTTCATTGGCCGTAATAATATGGCTGCCCTGCAAACTGTTCCTGCGGTACATAGCACGCAGCCGGGCATGCAATTCCGGCAGGTGAAAGGGTTTGGTAATATAATCATCCGCACCACCTTCAAGCCCTTTTATTTTATCATCCAGCGCATCACGGGCAGAGATGATCAATATATTGGCGATGATCTTTTCTGTTTTGATAAACCGGAGGAGCTCCAGGCCATCCCCATCCGGAAGCATCATATCCAGTAAAACAAAGTCGTAAGTAAACAGGGATAATTTTTCCCTTGCGTCATCTACGCCAAAGGCGCATGTACAAATAAAATGCTCTGCCTCCAGGTAATCCCTTACGCTGGCCGACAAAGCACTATTATCTTCGACAATTAAAATTTTCATCCCCTGCAAAATTAGGCAGGAGTTTTGAAGAAATTCTGAAGCCGCCGGGAGGGGGTCAGGCTTCAGCAATCAGCGCCGGCGGTCAGTGATAGTGATGCTGATAACCGGTAGTTAACGGCTGATAGCTACTTCTTCCTCGTGGCAACGATCATTGCCCGGAAATATCCAACAGATTCCGCAATCCCCATAAACGGATTATCCATATTGCGTTCATGTTCCAGGCTTACCACTCCGCTATAACCCACTTTACGCAGCATTTTTACAAAAGCAGGAAAGTCGATGATCCCCCGGCCCACTTCTACGGAATAACCCAGTTTGGTGGGTCCTGTAACATCCTTCAGGTGGATATCGAACACTCTTGTATGATATTTTTTCAGATCGGCCACCGCATCTTTTCCGTTACGGGTATCGTGCCCGATATCCAGGCACATCCCGATGCGGGGATCCAGGTTCTTAACATGGTTCCAAACATCCTCGGCATCCGGGTAAAGGGGCATGTCGGGTCCGTGCAGGTGAATAGCATATTTCATATCATACTCCTTTACCTTTTTATCAACGTAGGGCAGCAGGTCATAATTGGGAACGCCCACAATCAGTTTTACACCTACCCTTTTGGCATATTCAAAAGCACGGTCAATTTCAGCCTCACTTTTCATATAAATAGGCCCCACGCCATAACCGGTTACGCCCTTAGCTTTCAGTTTTTGATGAAAAGCTGTAATCTGCTCGTCGGTACTGTTCAACGGGAGGTGAAAATCCTTGATACAGAGATAATGTACATCAGCCCGCTGCAGGGTTTGCAGGGCCGTATCCAGGCCAAACCGGGCAAAGGTATAACCGGCCATGCCCAGCTTAAATTTTTCATGCGTATCGGCAGGCGGCTGCGGATCGGGACGTTTCGGGCCTCCCTGGGCCATTGTTACTACACTTAACTCAACTACCAGCAGTAAGAGCAAACAGATTCGTTTCATATTCAAGTTCAACTTATGTTTAATACATTGGAAAAGACACCCTAAAAGTATTAAATGTTTAACTGCCCGGGTAAAAGTCGGCCGATATTTTTAATACAACGTTTTCGCTCCTGACGCTCCATTCCCCGGGGAACGGCCGTTTTTAACAGCAGATCTCAACAAAACGGGATTTCCGGCCGCCTTTTTATTGCCGGGTTCTTTCCTCCTGCAGCCCATTCCGGCTATCATTTCCCTTTGTTCACAGCTTCCGGGGGGCCGTTGGGCGAAGCTTGACCAGGATCAATACTCCTGTTTTGCTTTGGCCCGGTTCTTGAAAATGTTATCCTACAAACTATAAATTATGATCAATCTGTTAACCATATTCGGGGCATTCCTGTTCCTGTACAGCATCGGGATATTTGCCGCCATTAAGGTAAAAAAATAATGCCAGGCCCGGCAAAACAGCTACATAAACGCTGACACCCGGAACGCTCCGGCGCCGTTATGGAACGCTGGTATTCAGCGTTTCTTCAACCTGCAGGCCAGGAAATACACAAACGCGCAAGCCCGGTGCCTCAGCGCCTCAGCAGCAGGCCGTCACCAACAGATCACTCACCACTATTACCAGATTCTTTGTACCTTCGAATTATGGCTATTTTAAAATTCAGGGTATACTTTGAAGAAGATGACAGTATCTACCGGGATATTGCGGTGCTGCATACCCAAACTTTTTTTGACCTGCACGGAACGATCCTCAAAGCATTCGATTTTGATAATAAACATCAGGCAACTTTTTTCCGGAGCAACGACCAGTGGCAAAGGGGACGGGAAATAACGCTGGACCAGTACCCGGACAGGAGCTATAAAGTAGCACCCTTACTGATGCGGACAACAACGATCGGTTCGGAAATAAAGAACACCAACCAGCGCTTCACTTATAGTTATGATTTTCAAAAACACTGGGACTTCCTGATCGAACTGATCAACGTGTCAAAAGAGGGAAATGCCCTTACAGAATATCCCAGGGTTACCCGTACGGAGGGGATCAGTCCCAAGCAATACGGCACCAAAGGGCTGTTGGGCGAAAAATTTGCCGATATTGAAGAAAAATATGACCTTACCCGCTCGGCAGAAGGATTTGGCGAAAAAGGTGCAGACGGCGAAGATGTGGGTATCGACGAAGGTGAAGGTGGGGAAGACTATAACGACGGACTGGAAGATTAGCAGCTCCGCGAAAAAACCCGCCTTGATAACCGATGCCTGGTAATCCCCGGAAGGAACCTTATTCACTATTCCCTATTCACGGTCCATTCGCAAATGCCGCTTTATAAAAACCTACTCATTGTTATTGCGGGCCCTACGGCCGTTGGCAAAACTGCGGTGGCTGTTGAGGTAGCGCAGCAGCTGCATACAGTGATCCTCTCCGCCGACAGCCGTCAGTGCTTCAAAGAGTTATCCATCGGCGTAGCCCGTCCCTCGCCGGCAGAACTGGCCGCTGTTCCCCATTACTTTATTGCCTCCCATAGCGTTCGGGAAGAAATGAGCGCTGCCATTTATGAAGCCTATGCACTGCAATTATTAGAGGACCTGTTCCGGCAGTACCCGGTGGTGGTGCTTACCGGTGGAACAGGTCTTTATATAAAGGCGCTCCTGAACGGGCTGGACCCCGTTCCCCCGGTTCCGGATACCGTCCGCCGGGAGATCATCGAAACCTATAACAGCCGGGGCATCGGCTGGCTGCAGGAAGAACTGAACCGGAGGGACCCTCTTTTTGCTGCCCGGGGCGAAATGCGCAATCCGCAGCGGATGATGCGGGCCCTGGAAGTGATCACCGCCACCGGGAAGTCTATTTTGGAATTTCAGTCAAACAACAAGACCCGGCGATCCTTCGATACCCTCTGCATCGGGCTGGAGTTACCCCGCCCCCTGCTTTATGAACGTATTGATCAGCGGGTAGAAGCGATGATGGACGCCGGGCTGGAAACTGAGGTAAGAAACCTGCTGCCCCTGCGCCATCTGAACGCCTTGCAAACGGTCGGGTACCAGGAATTATTCCGGTATTTCGATGGCGACCTTACCCGGGAAGCAGCCATAGCCCTCATTCAGCAAAACACCCGGCACTATGCAAAAAGACAACTCACCTGGTTTAAAAAACAACCGGGGTTCCATTGGTTTGAAGCCACCGCTTACCCAACTATTTTACCGTTTATAAAATCCCGGCTGGAAGGAATAGAAAAATAGCATCTCATTTTCAAACTTTTATGTGGGCTTATTGTTAAAACCCCTTTCACGGAAAAATGAGATTTAAAAAATTTTTAATACCTGTTTGTTCGTATTTTACCGAACTAACCGTAAGTTTGCAGTCCGATTTTTAAAATCATGGTAGCAACAAAAAAAGAATTATATCAGGACATGGTAGCATTTTACGGGAACCTTTACGGGCTGCCCCCGCTGAATGCCAAAATCTACGTATATATGATGATCGATCTGAAAACAGACGGGTATACGTTTGACGAGCTGCTGGAAAAATTCAATGTCAGCAAGAGCTCATTGTCCAACAGCCTGCAAATGCTGGTGCAGAACAAGTACGTGGAATATATTACACCAATAGATTCACGCAAACGGTATTATCGTATCAACCCGAAGTTTATGGGCATCCGGTTTGGGAATATCCTCGACAAACTGGTACGGGAAAAAGAGCTTATGCAGCGGATGGTCCAGTGCAACAAACAGGTAAAAGCGCCAAACGAACAGGTGATCAAAGGAATCCATCAATACATCGGCATTTTAGACAAGCATATAAAAACAGTAGAAAATACCGTAAAAAGTTTACACCAATAACCCGAAATCAGGACATATATGAATACAAAGATCAGTATGGTAACAGGCAGCATCCTCTTAGTGCTTTTGGCTGCCTGCGGAGGAAAACAACAAGCCCCCAACCCCAATGCCGCAAGGCCTTACCCGGTAATCACCGTGCCGGTAAAGACGGTAACCGGCTACAGCGCCCACCCTGCAAGCATCCAGGGGCGCAATAACAACGATGTGCGGGCAAAAATATCAGGATATATCAAAGAAGTACTGGTAGATGAAGGACAGGTGGTCCGCAGAGGGCAGGTGCTGTTTCGTTTGGAGACCAATACACTTTCGCAAACTGCAGACGCAGCCCGGAGTGGTGTAGGTGCCGCGGAAGCCGGTATCAGTGCTGCAGAGGCCAATGTAAATGCAGCCCAGGTAGAAGTGAATAAACTGACCCCGCTGGTGGAGAAGAATATCATCAGCAATGTGCAGCTGGAAACGGCAAAGGCCAGTCTCCGTTCTGCGGAGAGCCAGCTGCAGCAGGCCAGGGCCAACCGGGGCCAGGCCCAGGCCAATTACCGGAGCGCTGTAGCCAATGTGGATTACTCCATTATCCGCAGCCCCATCGATGGTATTGTGGGAAAACTGCCCCTCCGGGTGGGTAGCCTGGTTGGTCCTACAGACCCGACCCCGCTTACCACCGTTTCGGATGTAAGTGAGATCTATGCTTATTTTTCCATGAATGAAAAGGAATACCTCAACTTCCTGGAACAGACACCGGGTCTTACCGTTGCTGAAAAACTAAACAATATTCCGCCTGTTTCACTGGAACTGGCCAACGGCTCCGAATACGGACAAAAAGGAAAGGTAAAAGCCGTTACCGGCCAGATCGATCCCGGCACCGGAACCATCCTGTTCCGCGTATCCTTCCCCAACCAGGGAAGATTGCTGGCAAACGGGAACAGCGGTACTATTAAAATTCCTAAAACATATACGGATGTACTGGCCGTTCCGGAAGCTGCAACTTTTGAACAGCAGGGGATCATTTATGTATATAAAGTGGCAAAGGACACCGTAAGCTCTGTAACAGTGGGCGTTCTGGACCGCATCGGCAATATGGCCCTGCTGGGTGGAGGCGTTACCAAGGGAGATACCATTATTGCCGCCGGTGTGGGCGGATTGCGGAACGGCGCTGCCGTAATTCCGCGCACCGCAGATTTTGACAGTATTACTAAAGCCATTAAACCTGTTTTTTAACACATGATTAAAACATTTATCAACCGACCGATCCTGTCCACGGTTATTTCCGTAATACTCGTATTACTCGGAATCCTGGGAGTAATTTCCCTGCCCGTAACACAGTATCCAGATATTGCCCCACCTACGGTGAACGTAAGGGCTACCTATACCGGTGCCAACGCGGAAACCGTACAAAAAAGTGTGATCATCCCCATTGAAGAGCAGGTAAATGGTGTGGAAGGGATGGATTACATCACTTCTACCGCGGGCAATGACGGAAGTGCCACTATTAACGTATTCTTTAAACAGGGTATTGATCCGGATATTGCGGCGGTAAACGTGCAGAACCGGGTGGCCCGCGCTACACCGTTGCTGCCGTCCGAAGTAACCCGCGCCGGGGTGGTAACACAAAAGCAGCAGACCAGCGCCCTGATGTTCCTGACTTTTTATACAACCAATAAGGAGCTCAACGACGTATTCCTGCAGAACTATCTCGATATTAATGTGATCCCAGGCATCAAACGGATCTACGGGGTGGGTGATGCCACCGTATTTGGTGGAAAGTCCTATTCCATGCGCATCTGGCTGGATCCGCAAAAGCTGGCAGCCTATGGGGTACAACCCAGTGATGTAACCGCTGCCATCAACAGCCAGAGCCTGGAGGCTGCCGCCGGATCTGTTGGACAGAACAGTGGTAGTGCTTTTGAGTATGTGATCAAATACAAAGGGAAGTTCAATGAAAAAGAACAATACGATGACATCATTATCAAATCGCTGGGGCAAGGTGCATTTTTACGCCTGAAAGATGTGGCAACCGTAAAACTGGATGCCTTGTCCTATGCCGGTGTGGGCGAAAGCTCCGGCAATCCGGGTATCAGCATGGGGATCTTCCAGACCCCCGGATCCAATGCCCAGCAGATCATTGTCGACATCAAAAAATACCTGGCGGAAACCGCAAAGACATTGCCGCAGGGAATCAGCTATGTGATCAACTATGACACCAACGAATTCCTGGAAGCGTCCATCGACAAGGTGATCCACACCCTGGTAGAAGCCTTTATCCTGGTATTTATCGTGGTGTATATCTTCCTCCAGGATTTCCGCTCTACCCTTATTCCGGCCATTGCCGTACCGGTATCGATTGTGGGTACTTTTTTCTTCCTCAACCTTATGGGTTTTTCCTTAAACCTCCTTACCCTGTTTGCCCTCGTGCTGGCGATCGGGATCGTGGTGGATGATGCCATCGTGGTGGTGGAAGCCGTTCACGCCAAAATGGACCATGGGGAGCGGGATCCCAAAAAAGCCACCCTCGACGCGATGCATGAGATCACTGGCGCCATCATTTCCATTACGCTGGTAATGGCGGCAGTGTTCATCCCGGTTACCTTTATCAGTGGGCCCACCGGTGTGTTCTACAAACAGTTTGGTATTACGCTGATCGTAGCCATCCTCATCTCCGCAGTAAACGCGCTTTCGCTCAGCCCAGCGCTCTGCGCCCTCATCCTGCGCGCCCATCCGGAAGGCCATGAGCATAAGAAGCAAAATTTCCTTCAACGCTTCTTTTCCGGCTTCAATGCCGCCTTTACAGCCATGACCACCCGTTACGGCAAAGCATTTATCTTCCTGATCCGGCATAAATGGGTTACGCTCATTATCCTGGTGGCATCCATGGGACTGATTTTTTTCATCAGCAAAAAAACGCCCACCGGGTTTGTACCTTCCGAAGACCGGGGTATCATATTTGCCAATGTGGAGCTGCCACCCAGCGCCACTATGGACCGTACCTACCAGGCCATGAAAGAGTTAACGGCCAAAGCTTCCAAAATACCCGGCATTATGGGCGTTACATTCAGTACCGGGCGCAGCCTGATCTCCGGATCGGGAAGCAACTATGGCCTGGCTTTTATCAAACTGGCGCCGTTCAAAGACCGGAACTCCACCAATGGACAGAGTGTGGATGACATCACCAAAAAATTATTTGGTGTAGGCGCTACCATACCGGACTCAAGGATGATCTTCTTTAGCCCGCCCAGTGTACCGGGCTTTGGTAACAGCGCCGGCTTCCAGCTTTCGCTGCTCAATAAAGGCGGCCAGTCCATCGCCGAACTTGATGGTACCGCTCAGCGTTTTATCGGGGAGCTGATGAAACGGCCGGAGATCCAGTTTGCGCAAACTTCGTTTAACACCAAATACCCGCAGTATGAAATGGTAATCAATGTGCCCAAGGCCAGCGAAGCCGGCGTGTCCGTAAGCAGTCTGCTTTCTACTATGCAGGGATATATTGGCGGTGTCTATGCAGCCGACTTTACCAAGTATGGCAAGCAATACCGTGTAATGGTACAGGCCCTGCCCGAAGCAAGAACAGATGCCAACAGCCTGAACGCTTTCTTTATAAAGACCGGAAGCGGCCAGATGGCTCCTGTTTCGCAGTTTGTGACCCTGGAGCGGGTTTATGGGCCCCAGTCCGTTACCCGTTTCAACCTGTTTTCCTCCGCCGATCTTACCGGCGCCACCAATCCAGGCTACAGTACAGGTGATGCCATTAAAGCAGTACAGGAAGTAGCGCAAACAACACTATCCACCAGCTATGGTATCGATTACTCCGGTTTAACAAGGGAGGAGATCAATGCCGGTTCGCAAACGCTGGTCATCTTTGCATTGAGCCTGATATTCGTTTACTTTATTCTTAGCGCACAGTACGAAAGTTATATCATTCCCCTTTCCGTGGTTATTTCCTTGCCCATGGGGGTAATGGGCGCTTACCTGGGGCAATGGCTGTTTGGACTGGAAAACAATATTTACTTCCAGATCGCGCTGATCATGCTGGTAGGGCTCCTCGCCAAAAATGCGATCCTTATTGTGGAATTTGCAGTACAACGCCGCCATAAAGGCGAAAGCATACCCATGGCCGCCATCAATGCTGCCAAAGCCCGTTTGCGACCGATCCTGATGACCTCCTTTGCCTTTATAGCAGGCATGATGCCCCTGGTGTATGCAACGGGTATCGGGGCTATCGGGAACCGCTCCATTGCCACGGGCGCCGCGTCGGGGCTGCTGATCGGTACCATCCTGGGATTGCTGGTGATCCCTGTATTGTTCGTGGTCTTCCAGTGGCTGCAGGAAAAAATACGCCCGGTAAAGATCAATAAGGCAGAAAAACTATCAGAATAACCGTCTAAAAACAGATATGAAATCAACAATCAATAAAACAATATACAGCGTCTTACCCGGTTCCCTGCTGGCAATGATCCTGCTGACAGGATGCTTTGTGGCAAAGCCCTATCAGCGGCCAAAAGACCTGGTGGATGACCGTTACTACCGTACGGACCAGCTTCCGGCCGATAGTACTACCCTGGCTGATGTCTCCTGGAAAGAACTGTTCACGGACGACAAGCTTACCGGGTACATCAATAAAGCACTGGAGCAAAACCTCGACATCCGAACGGCCATCCAGCAAATTGCTGCTGCGGAAGCGTATATGAAACAGGGCAAGGCCAATTTTTTCCCGGCACTTTCAGCGGGTCCGTCGGTTATGTACCAGACCAATTCACTGAACACACAACTGGGACAGCTTTCCGGCGGAAGCCGTCTCCATCTTGTTCAGTATGGCATCAGTGGCAACCTGTCCTGGGAAGCCGATGTGTGGGGAAAAATAAAGAGTAATAAAGAAGCCGCCGTTGCTAATTTTTTAAAATCGCAGGCCGCACACCAGGCGGTAAAATCGGATCTCATCGCCGCCATTGCAGACACCTACTATCAGCTGATGTCGCTTGATGAGCAGAAGAAGATCACCGGGGAAACCATCCTTTACCGCGAACAGAACCTGGAAACGACAAAGGCACTTAAAAATTCCGGAAAGCTGACACAGGTAGCGGTAAAACAAAGCGAGGCCCTGCTGTTAAATTCAAGAAGCATCCTGGTAAGCCTGGATAACAGCATCAAACTGATGGAAAATTATTTTTGTATGCTGCTCAGCATTCCGCCACAGCCTATAGAGCGCAATACCCTGGATCAGCAGCAGATCAATACCGCCCTTGCAGTTGGAGTTCCGGTTCAGCTCCTGGCCAACCGGCCCGATGTAAAAGCAGCAGAGTTCGGATACATGAACGCCTTTCACCTTACCAATGCAGCAAAGGCCGGCTTTTATCCTTCGCTGACCCTTAGTGCCAGCGGCGGATTACAGAGCGTGGACTTTGAACGGTTGTTCAGTGTCAGCTCTCTTTTTGCCACTGCAACAGGGTCATTGCTGCAGCCGGTGTTGAACAAACGCCAGATCCGCACGCAATATGAAGTATCCCAGGCCAACCAACAGATCGCCTACAACAGCTATAAGAAAACCATTTTAAACGCCGCAAAAGAGGTTTCCGACGCGCTGTTCAGCTATGACGCCCAGCTAAAATTGATCAGCTTCAAAAAGCAGGAGTTCCAGGAATATGATTCCGCTACACAATACTCCCAGGAGCTGGTGAACAATGGTATGGGCAACTACCTGGATGTGATCACAGCAATGACCAACAAATTGCAGGCGGAATTAAATTATGTAGATGCCAAATACGGCAAGCTCAGCGCCATTATCCAGTTGTATAAAGCACTGGGAGGCGGTTGGAAATAAGCCGGCAAATAAACGGATGACAGAAGAAACGGGCGGCCTGATGCTGCCCGTTTTTATTGTAACGCCTGGCGATGGGCACCTTTTTACAACAACAGGTTTGCACTGATCATAAAACCCCGCAGCACCCTGGTAACTGCCTGCGTGTTGCACATTTAAAGTTCAATGTCAGATCCGGCTTCCTCCTATATGGATCGTTGACGACCGGCAGGAAGATCGCGGAATTGTAAGCGGCTCCCCGCTTTTACATTTGTTATTGCTCATTCAATATTTCAACTTCCCTCTGAGGTTTTATGGGTCAGTGTATGCTGACTGGTAGAAAGATAGTTATAATCTTCCAGAAGTTTATCCAGGAACTGGTACGGCTCCATATCGGTTTCTATTTTCAGGTAGGTCTTTACCCGCTCGGCGGCCGTTCTTAACCCTTCATAGCGGTGGGTTTTGCCCGCATTATCCAGCAGGTTCTTAATAATGTTCAGATCCCTGTCGGAGATCTGCATCACCTGTGGAAAAACCGGCATATAATCTTCCCTCACTTCCCGGAAGATCGTATCCGACAGATCCTCATGCCGGTTGGTCCGGATCAGGATCGTATGCGCCAGCAGATCACCGATACGCTGCCCCCTTTTGGAAGACGCTACCAGCACAATATCAGTAACCAGGAACCCAAAGCCCAGGATAAACATAAAAAGGGTTTGCGCAGTCGTACCACCACCCATGCTCAGCAACAGGAGCAGAAGGATCACGATCCAGAGATCAGAAACGCGCAGCAGCCACCGGATCAGGAACTGGCTGATGCTGGCCTTGCCTCCATTGCGATTCACCACCCGCAGGCTCATAATCTTTTTTCCAACGCTCTGCCCGTTGGTAGTAACTTCCATAATGATATGGTACAGAAAAACAGGAGCAATCATCAGTAGCTGGACCGCCCACAAATTATGACGCCCATCCTCATCCCAGGTAAACGCATCCCCAAACAACCGGCTGGCCAGCCAGCTGACACTGATCAGGTAGCAGATCTCCACTGCCACATCGATCAGCAGCGAAGCCATGCGCCTTCCGAAGCTGGGCACTTCAAAAGCCACATCAATATTAAAAGAAGTAGGTATACTGATTACCGGCATCAGGCATGTGTTTTACAGGGCAAAATACGTTTAAAATCGCAATTATTTAACCGGCAGAATTGACGTTCTTAAATAAAAATTGTACTTTGGCAAAAAATCAATTTGCTTGAGAGAAGCACTGTTCATCAAGAAAAACAAAGACCGCTGGCTGAAAAACCAACAGGAGCCCCCGGGATCCCCGGATGACCTGGCCCGTTCCTTTACACAGTTGGTGGATGACCTGGCTTATGCCAAAACCTTTTACCCTACCAGTAAAACAACCGGCTACCTCAATAAGCAGGCTTCGGACATGTATCTTAGTATTTACCAGAACCGGAAGGAAGAATCGGGCCGGCTCAGCTATTTCTGGAAATATGAACTGCCGCTCGTCATCAGGAAGCATCATAAAACCATCCTGTTTGCCCTTATCGTATTTGTCACATTCTTTTTACTCGCTTTTTTTATTGCAGCACGGGATCATGAGATCGCCAATAGTTTCTTTGGCGACAACTATGTACAGAAGACGATGGAAAATATTGCAGACGGAAATCCTTTTGGCATTTATGAAACCGGCAACCCGGTGCTAAGCTGGCTGGGGATCATGATCAATAATATAAGAGTGGCCTTCCTGTTCTTTATTTCGGGCATCTTTTGCGGAATACCTACGATGTATAAACTGGCAGAAACCGGTGCCATGGTAGGTGTTTTTGATCAGCTGTTTGCTTCAAAAGGCTTTGGTCTTCAGTTCTGGATGGTCGTTTTTGTACACGGCACACTCGAAATAACCGCCATCATCCTGGCAGGAGCAGCCGGTTTTATTTTAGGAAAAAGTTTCCTGTTCCCCGGCACGAGGAAACGGATGGAAGCATTCCGGGATGGAGCCCGGGATGGTGTAAAGATCATGATCGGTATTTTACCGGCCTTTATTATTGCTGCTTTTTTTGAAGGGCTTTTTACGAGGCTGTACAACAATGTATCCTGGTTTACCACGTTCCTGACCACGGCCTCTGTGCTCTTTGTGATCTGGTACTTTATCATTTATCCCATTCAACTGGCCCGGAAGGACCGTCTCATTATAAAGGAGGGCGTAAAGGGTCATGCATAGCCGTTCAGGTTCCATACTACGCCTGCACTGCAGCATTTGCCTGCTGCTGATTGCCATTGCCGGTTTTGCACAGGTTGAAGATTCAGTTGCAGCACCCGTATCAGATACAGCAATCGTTTATGACAGCGTCGTGGAAACGCGGGAAGCAGGGGCTCATTCATTCAACTCCGTTGAGAGCTTTGAGCAGGAGCGTACCGCAGTTCGTGCGCTACCGGATAGTTTCACCAACGGTCTCCGGAAAGACGGCGATTTCGACTATGTAAAAAACGGCCTCAGGCCGCCATCAGGAGCCGCGGCGACATCTGCCGGCAGCAAAAGCGGGTTCTTCCGCATATTGGCCGGCTTCCTGACCGTACTTCCCTATATCGCCATTGGACTATTCGTTGTGCTGCTGGTATGGTACCTGGCAGCCAACAACTTTATCCTGTTCAGAACCAAAAGCAAGTCAATAGCGGCGCCCACTGTTTTGGAAGAACGCCAGGACATTTTCTCTATAGACTATACCGTATCCATCCGGCAGGCTTTGCAGCAAAAAAATTACCGGCTGGCCATCCGCCTGCAATACCTCGAGCTGCTAAAGATATTGTCCGATAAAGACCTGATCCATTTTGTACCGGACAAAACAAATATTGAATATCTTTTGCAGATGCGTGCCACCCGTTACTATGACGATTTTTTTGCCGCAACACGAAATTATGAATACAGCTGGTACGGGCTATTTGAGATTTCCGAAAACATGTACCAGAAAATCAACAGTACCTTCCAGCAACTCAAACAAAAACTATAGCAATTACCGGTCGCTTTGAAAAAATACCTTCCATATATCCTGGGGCTGTTCCTGATCATCCTGCTTATTTTCATTGTTCTGAAAAATAATGAAACCGCCGGCAAAAAGGAGATAAGCACTTTTGTATCCCTGAGAAAAGAAGATAAGAATCCCTATGGCACTTATGTAGCTTACAACGGGCTAAAGCGGTTTTTCCCCAATGCCCGCTTTCTGACAGGTACCCGGGGCATAACGGACGATACTACCTTATCACAGGAAGCCGGCAATCAGCTCTTTATCAGCTTTGTGCCACAATCAACATTCTACGAGTACGAACTGGATGAGCTGATGGAGTTCATCGACAAGGGTAACAATGTCTTCATCAGTTGTTTTCAGCTGGGCAAGGAGTTTGAGCGCTTTATTGACGCGCGGACCAGTACGCGCTCCCTGCGGTCTTACCCCTTTGCAGACTACGGACCAGACACGATGCACCTGGAGCTGGATTCCATTCCCCTGCCCAAAGCCTATGCTGCCAGCTATCCAGGTGTGGCACTCGAAGGCTATTTTGTAAGAACCGGCCGGAGCACCACCCGCATCCTGGGCCGGGGTTACGAGGGCCGGGCAAACTTTATCCAGCTGAAGAAAGGGAAAGGCTCGCTGTTGATCCACCTTTCTCCATTAAGCTTCAGTAATTACTTTTTGCTTTACGGGAACAATATGGAGTATTTCAACCAGGTATTCTCACTAATACCAGCCGGCACCCGTACCGTTATCTGGGACGAATACTACCGCAAAAGAAGATCCGGCAATGACGATAATAAAGGCTGGTTCGGAGCTATTATGAAACAAAAAGCCTTCCGCAGCGGCATCCTGCTGGCACTGCTGCTATTGCTCATTTTTACCCTTCTCGAAATGAGACGGCGCCAGCGTTTTATTCCCCATATAGAGCCCCCAAAAAACGACACCCTTGACTTTGTAAAAACAATGGGGCTCCTCTACTATGAAAAGAAAGACAATACAAACCTGGCGCACAAAATGAGTGCTTATTTTCTGGAACATCTGCGAAGTAAATATCATATCTTTTCAAAAGAACTGGATGCTGCTTTTATCAAAGAGGTCAGTGATAAAAGCGGGGCAGACGCGACCCTCGTATCCACGATCGTTTACCAGATAAAACAGGTTTATAACGAGGGCGTCATTGCAGATACGGACCTTATCCACCTGCAGACAAATATTGAAAAATTTTATAACAGCATCTAAAAACAGGATATATGGAAGAACCTATTTTTGAGAACCGCGTCAACCTCGGCGAGCTGAACGAAGCGGTAATAAAGATCACCGGCGAAATAAAAAAGATCATTATCGGCCAGGAGGAAATGGTGCGCCTTATCATTACGGCGCTGCTTGCAGATGGCCATGTACTCATACAGGGCGTACCGGGCGTAGCCAAAACACTTACGGCAAAACTGGTAGCGCGCTCTGTAAATGCAGTTTTTTCACGCATCCAGTTCACGCCCGACCTCATGCCCTCCGATGTGATCGGTACGCCGGTATTCAATCCCGCCGATGCCCGCTTTGAGTTTAAAAAGGGGCCGGTCTTCGGCAATCTTATCCTGGTGGATGAGATCAACCGTGCCCCGGCCAAGACACAGGCGGCACTGTTGGAGGTAATGGAAGAACGGCAGGTTTCCGTAGACGGCAAAACCTATTCGCTGGAGGCTCCTTTTATGGTAATTGCCACGCAGAACCCTATTGAACAGGAAGGAACCTACCGGTTGCCGGAAGCCCAACTGGACCGCTTTCTTTTTAAAATCGAAGTTCCCTACCCAACGGAAGAAGAAGAATTGCAGATCCTTAGCCGGTTCCATCAACTCGGGAACCAGCCGGTGCTCGATCAGATCCGGCAGGCACTGACGGCGGCACAGATCAACCAGCTCCGGAAGCAGGTAAAAGAGATCCTCATCGAAGAAAAGCTTTTAGGCTTTATTGCAAAGCTCATTCACCAGACCCGGAACAATAAAGCTATATACCTGGGCGCATCTCCCCGGGCCTCCCTTTCCATCATGAATGCCGCAAAAGCCATGGCCGCAATATCGGGAAGAGACTTTGTAACCCCGGATGATGTGCTGGCGGTAGCAGCGCCGGTATTGAGGCACCGGATCATCCTGTCCCCCGAAAAAGAAATGGAAGGTGTTACAGAAAACGAAGTGATCAAACAGATCATCAACGGGCTGGAAATACCCAGGTAACGCTCAAAATCCCGAACCTTAAGTCTCAAATTTCAACTCTGATCTTTGCAATCCTTCTACTTAAATAAGATCGTTTATTATATCGGCGGCGCAATTGCCCTGTTGTTTATTAGCAGCTACTTCTATCCGGCGCTTTATATGATGGCAGCTTTGTTCCTTGCGCTTTTATCAATAACGATACTTGCCGACACCCTGCTGGTTTTCCTGAAAAAAACAGGGATCATTGCCACACGAACACTGCCCGACCGCCTGAGCATCGGCGATGACAACAGGATCTCACTGCACCTGTTTAACAACTACGCCTACCCGGTAAATTTTTCCGTGATTGATGAGCTGCCGGCACAATTCCAGGAACGGAACTGGATCCGGAAGGCTTCACTGGCAGGCAACCAGGGAACGGATATCCATTATACAGTAAAACCCCTTACCCGGGGCGAATACATTTTTTATGATATTCATATATTTGTTACAGCTCCGCTAAGACTGGTAACAAGAAAATTCACCATTACTGCACAAAAAACCACCCGGGTATATCCTTCCTATATACAAATGCGTCGCTTTCAGTTGCTGGCCATCAGCAACCGGCTGCAGGATGCAGGTGTGAAACGCTCGCCAAGGCTGGGCCATAGCATGGAATTTGAGCACATCAAAGAATATGTAAGAGGCGATGACTATCGTACCATCAACTGGAAAGCTACCGGGCGCAAGGGTGGCCTTATGGTCAATAACTACACCGACGAAAGAAGCCAGCAGGTATATTGCATCATCAACAAAGGACGTGTAATGAAAATGCCCTTTGAGGGGATGACCCTGCTGGACTACGCCATCAACGCATCCCTGGTGTTGTCAAACATCTCCCTCGTAAAACAGGATAAAGCCGGCCTGATCACCTTTGCGGAGAACCAGGACAGCTTTATTACCGCAGATAAACGCCCGGGCCAGATGAGCCGCATCCTGGAGACACTTTATAAACAGGAAACCCGCTTTTTGGAAGCCGATTACGAAAAGCTGTATACCATGGTCCGGAACAAGATCAACAGCCGCAGCCTGCTGGTGCTCTTTACCAATTTTGAATCGATGGAAAGCCTGCAGCGGGAATTGCCCGCATTAAAAAAAATGGCGCACTATCACTTGCTGCTGGTAGTACTGTTTGAAAATACAGCGATCACAGAACTGACCGGGTCCTCCGCTACAAATCTCGAAGAAGTATATGTCAAGACCATTGCTGAAAAATTTGCCTTTGAAAAAAGACAGATGATCAGGGAACTACAGCAGAACGGGATCCTGGGCATTCTCAGTACGCCCCAGCAATTGACTGTTAATACCATCAACAAGTACCTGGAACTGAAGAACCGGGCAAGGATCTGAAACAGCTTTACGGATACAATTAGCAGGTAACACCGGGCATTTTCCTGGTTATTTATGGAATCAGGTAAAAACACGCATCCTATAAATGGACCAATGATAACGTTCAATGATGTACAGGTTATTCATCCATTCCATAATATACCGTTGCTGGATCCTGGCTGTTTTTATTACCTCCTGTAAAAGCCTTACAGAACGGGATGTACCTCCCGCCGACCTGTCGCCGAACCCTACATTCGTCTTTTCGCCCTTTGAAATGGATTGCGAAAGTAGTTGGCAGAAAAAACATAACGACAGCCTGTTTAAGATAAACCCAGTAAAATTCACACCGGCTACGATCGGTGTTGTTAAAAACATCCCATTTGAGTACATCAGCATACTGAATCCTTCCATACCGGATCAACCCGATACTGCAAGAAATTCTTATCAAACAACAGCACCCCTGCCCCCGGTTGAGCCTTCCGCCATTATCAGAACAGAAAGATCCGGAACACAGATAGCAGCCATTTATTGTTCAGACCTGTACGACGATTTTGTACATGGAGGAACCGGATACTGGATCGCACTTTCAAATGATAATGGCAACCATTGGAATTATTATTACACGGGCTTAACCAGCGGCTTCTTTTATGCATTCAAAGAGCGCTCTTCTGTTCCCATTTTGAAAAATAAAGACACCCTGCAGATAGAAGCCCGCCTTGTGCGCCAATCATCCCGGCTTATTCTTCCCATGCCACCTGTATTTGAGGAACTGGATACTGCAGTTATTGTACAGATGGATATTAAAGGATTGACCAAAGACTCTGATAACGACGGGCTCACCGATATTGAAGAATCCAAAATGCTCCTGAACCCGTTAAATCCAGATACGGATGGCGACGGCATCAATGACAAGATAGATACCAACCCGAGATATAAAAGCACTGCCTCAGCAAAAGCGATCCTATATCAGTCGTTGATCGAGAAACCGGAATTTATCACTGGGCATTTTATGAGCATCGACTTGTCAAAGCCTCTTGCATTTCCGCCGGAGCCCTTCACAGATTCAATTGATGCTATGTATAAGGGGAAGGAATTTCTGTTGATCGTTTCTGACGATCAGGAGTTGCAACATATCAATCTCCAAAACAGAACAGTCATCATTATGTCAACAAAAGAGTACGAAGCCTATAAAACAAGGTTCCCGGCTCACTTTATCAGATACGAACTTTCACCACTGTTCCCCTGTGACGATCATGAAAACAGATTCCTGTTATGTATCAGCTACCTGACAAGCAGCCTTGAATATATTATCGAAAGAACAAAAACGGGATGGAACGTCTGGTCCACATCAATGACCATCGTTTCAATAAACCCGGCAATCATGTGGCGGACTTATTCTTTACCGGAATCCAGTAGCGGCCGCGGATCAAATACAACTTTCAGTGAACGGATCTTTCCGGCATCGGTATGATACCAGCCGGATGCCGGTATCCTTTTGCCACCCATATTGATCATATACCAGAGACTTATATCCGTACCGGCTTCAAAAGATTGCAGAACCTGGTATTTCAACTTCATTTGTTCCATTTCCCTTATATAAACCGCAGCCCCTTCTCTTCTTCCGAGTACACCCTCAAATACAAATCCATCGTGCAGGCAATCCTGTGCACCCGAAAAATGTTCGTTATTAAGCTGATCAATAAACCGTAATACCAGCGCTTTTGCTTTGTGATCCATAATCGATAAATTTTAATACCACGAAACTAGAATACTACAGCAAAAGCAGATGTGACAATTATCACAAAATACCGGCATCACCCGCCCGCCGCCGGCTTCGTATGCGGCTCAGGGTTTCGCGGGCCACACCCAGGAAAGAAGACAGTTGGCTGAGCGGGATACGTTGCAGCATAAAAGGGTAATGACGCTCCAGGTATTCCAGCCGGTTTTTTGCGGTATACAGCTGGAAGATACTGGCAAAGTCCTCCTGCCGTGCCGCAAACAGGCGGATGCAGGACCGGCCCAGCGCTTCGATCTCCGGCGATGTTTTACTGGCCACCTGCAGGAGCGATCGGTCAAAAACAATAACATCCAGCGGTTCCCCGGCTGCAATAAAATAGGCAGAAGGCTGCCCGCTTCCGAAACTGCTGATATTGGTTACCATGTCGTTTTCGAAGAAAAACCCGGTATTTTTCTCCAGGCCATCTGCCTGATAATAAGTTCTGCAATAGCCTTTTTCAATAAAGTAGAGTGCGCGGCAGGCCTGGCCTTCTTTTAGCAATGGTGCCCCTTTTTCAAAATGCGCTTTTGAAAGCGCCGGCTGCAAACGGTGCCAGCTCTCATCCGAAAACGGAACCAACGACCGGAAATAATGTAGCAAACGATCCATAACAATAATTGCTGGCCATCCAAAACAGTTATCTGAAAAACTGAAGGAACAGCCACACGAACGGAATAGCCACTAACAGGGAATCAAACCGGTCCATAAAACCGCCATGCCCGGGCATGATACTGCCGCTGTCCTTTACCCCTGCCATGCGTTTGAGCTTGGACTCCAGCAGATCGCCGGCCGTACCGGCAATAGCCGCTATTAATGAAATACCCAGCAGCACCTGCCAATGAAACCAGTATTGCAATATGAAAGTAATGGCCGCCACACAAAGCAGCATCCCTCCAATGGTGCCCTCCATTGTTTTCTTGGGTGATATTTTGGAAAAAGGGGTTTTCCCGATCATGGATCCCACAAGATAAGCGCAGGTATCATTGATCCAGATGGCCACGATCAGCAAAACGGGGATAAAAAAGCCGGAGGCAGCCTCCCGGGCCCCGTCCTCCATAATATTGATATCAGCCGTATAGCGCAGCCGGAGCAGCAACGCCCAGCTCAGGGAGATATAGATCAGGCCCAATGCTGCGGCCCCAAGGGCCTTTAAATGGATACGTTGCTGAAAAATACCGGTTATCAGCAACACAACCCCGGCCAGCAGAAAAGGCAGGGAAAAGCTGGACGCCAGGCTATACCCGAACAATTGCAGTGCCCCGCAGCAAAGCAGCAGCAAATGAAACCCGGCTAAACAGAAACCCAGTTTCAAATAGGGATGAAAAACAGTGCCAAAGATCTTTTCATTCAGTTTCAGGTACTCCCACCAGCAACCAAAATGAATACAGCTGATCAGCAGCAAAAAGCTCCACTCATTATAAAGCAGCCCGGCCATCATTACCGCCACAAAGATGAGGGCCGTAAAAGCTCTTGTCCAGAATGTTTTCCAGTTAAATGCCATCAGCCGCTTTTGTTTGTTGTATTTTCTTATTCATCCGCACAAAAAGAAGAACCACCAGGGGAACCGCAACAAGTCCCAGGTAACTGCCGCTCTTATCAGCCATCGCCTCCGCGATCGGCTTCCCGGACTGCACCTGTGTGTACATCACAATAACCGCCAGGGCATTGTTGATAAAATGAGCCAGGATGCTCAGCCAGATATTGCCGGATAACTGGTAGATCAATCCCAGGATAATGCCGAGGGCCAGCCGGGAAAGAAATCCATATCCGGACATATGGATCACGCTAAAGATCAGGCTTACCACAATAACCGACAGCCACAGGTTCCGGTTACCCCGGTACATAAAATTCTGCAGGCCACCCCGGAAAAAAGCTTCTTCGCAAACAGCCGGTATCAGGGCCAGCACCACTATCGACATCAACAGGTCCGGTATACTTTTAAAGCTGACCAGTCCGGCAGCCTGTGAAGCATAAACGTTCTCCCATTGATCGAACCGCAGCCGCAAAGATGCCGGCAGTGGCAACTGGTAACTCAGGTATCCCAGGCCGGCACTTACACCCAGGCCGCAAAGGATGATCACAATGGCATAGAACAACTGCCAGTTTGTTGTTTTTTGACTAAAACCGACCAGTTTTAATGGTTTATGGCTTAAGAACGAGGCGGTTACAATAGTAGGCAGTAAAAAACCAAGCAAGGCCTGGATGGTCTGCAGCAATTGCATTTCCTTCAGATAGGCCGGGTTTCCGACAGCCTGGGCCAGTTCTTCAAGCCCCTTTCCGGTCATCAGGTTCCAGGCGACACCGCCAATAGCGCCTGCCAGGAACATACCGCCTACCCCAAAAGCGATCAACATAAAAAAACCGGCCGTATAGGATATATCTTTCTTATAAAGATCAGTCGTCATAACATCAAAAAAATAAATCGTACCTTTGCGGGCTCAAAAATAGTTGATTTCTGCAAGCGGAACGCCTAAAGCTGGCAGCTAATAGCTGATGGCTTAAGGCTGATAACTTAAAAAATGGTAAACATAGGAAACATAGCACTGCCGGATTTCCCGCTTTTACTCGCTCCCATGGAGGATGTAAGCGATCCACCTTTTCGTGCCGTATGTAAAGACAACGGTGCCGATCTCATGTATACCGAGTTCATCAGCAGTGAAGGCCTGATCCGTGATGCCATCAAAAGCCGCAGGAAACTGGATATTTTTGACTATGAACGCCCCATCGGCATCCAGATCTTCGGAGGCGATGAGGAAAGCCTGGCAATGGCTGCTAAAATTGTGGATGTCACCCAACCGGATCTCCTGGATATTAATTTTGGTTGCCCTGTAAAAAAAGTGGCATTAAAAGGTGCCGGAGCCGGTGTCTTGAAAGATATCGACCTGATGGTGCGGCTTACCGATGCCGTAGTAAGGTCTACCTCCCTGCCGGTAACTGTAAAAACCCGCCTGGGCTGGGACGATAGTATGCTGAACATCGAAGAAGTGGCCGAACGGCTGCAGGATGTTGGCATCAAAGCACTGGCCATCCACGGCCGTACCCGCTGCCAGATGTATAAAGGTGAGGCCGACTGGACCCTGATCGGGAAAGTAAAGAACAATCCCCGTATTCATATTCCTGTTTTCGGCAACGGCGACATCGACAGCCCTCAAAAAGCGTTGGAATACCAGAACCGCTATGGTGTGGACGGCATCATGATCGGACGGGCTGCCATTGGCTACCCCTGGATCTTCCGGGAAATAAAGCATTTTGTTCAGACCGGTGCTTTGCTGCCCCCCCCCACGGTGGAAGAGCGGGTAAATGTAGTGCGCAAGCACCTGCAAAAAAGCGTGGAATGGAAGGGCCCCATTGTTGGTATCAATGAAATGCGCCGGCATTATGCCAACTACCTGAAAGGATTACCCAATATCAAAGAATACCGCAGCAAACTGGTGCGGCTTACAGAAGAATCCGCCATCCGGGAAGTGCTGGATGAGATCATTGAAAAATATTCGGGTATTGAAATGGAAGCCGCGCCCATCGAACTGATCAACTACCACGAAAAATGCCCCATAAATTAAAAGAGATATCTTTACAGGAGAAAGCCATGTAATGGACCCTGAAAACAAAGTAGAAGAACCCTTTGTTCCTTATGGAATCATCACCTCCTTAGATCAGCTTGACTTATCCCGGCGTTATTCCTATGCCGATTATTTCCGGTGGAAATTCCAGGAAAGAGTAGAACTTCTGAGAGGATGGATTCATAAAATGAGCCCGGTGCCCGGAGTGAAGCATCAATCCACCTCCTTAAAGCTTACACTTAAAATCGGGAACTACTTTGAAGGAAAGCCCTGCAAAGTTTTCACAGCACCTCTTGATGTGCGTTTGCCCGACTCAAAAAAGCGGCAAAAGAATACTGGCTCGTGGAGCCACAGGATAAAGTGGTTCTTGTGTATCTGCTAAAAGATGGAAAGTTCCTGGGTATAAAACCCTTTATCGAAAGCGATGAGATCAGTTCTGCGTTGTTCCCGGATCTGAAATTCAACGTGAGCGATATTTTTGAATAAAATAAACCCGGGTGCTGTTACGGCACGTGACAAACGCGTCCGGATTAAGGAAAATAAAAAGCACAGATCAAGATCCTCAGGCACTATAAGCAGTTACGAGACTGCTAAAACGCGTTCGTCAGGGAATTCCGGTTCCTGTAGAAGCGGTTTAAAATTGCCAGCACCAAACAAACACGAAGGTGTATCAAAAGGTTTTTGAAGACGCTGAAAATCGCGTATTTGACTTCACGCTCCATCACCTTACCGAATAAAAAGAGGCTGTCTCGGACTTTTGAGACAGCCTCGTTCATCAATATAGCATATTTGCTAGACACGCAATGTTCCTCCGGAACCGGTCATTGCTGAAATCAGATATGTTTGCATAATGTTACTGCGCATCATTGGCGCATCTTCTTTACTTTTACCGTTCTATGGATACTACAATTTATAAAGAACGGGCAAAGCAGTTTTCCAAAAACGCGGGCCTTTTACAGCAAAAGCTGGGATGGCTCAGTTTCTCCCGGCTCGTGCTTTTTGCCGTTTTTATTTACCTGCTTTACCGCGCTACCCAAACGGGGGCTGCTGGCACCATTGCAGCTGCTGTGTTCTTTTTTGCAGCCTTTATCATCGTAGTAAAATGGTACGATCGCCTGCTGCAAAAGACAGTCTACTATAAAGCGCTGGCACAATATAATACCGATGAAATAGCGTTCCTGGAGACCAATCAATCTCCTTATCCCAACGGCAAGGCATACGAAGCGCCGCATCACCCTTATTCCTACGACCTGGACCTGTTCGGCGAAGGCGGACTTTACGCGCACCTGAACCGTTGCAGCACTTCCTTTGGACAGGAAGAACTGGCCCGCCTGCTGCTGAACCCGGATACCGCAACCATTGTTCAGCGCCAGGAAGCAGTGAAAGAGCTGGCTGCCATGAACGATTTCCGACAGCAGTTGTATGCAAAGGGAAGCTTGCAGAAAAACAGGGACAAAGAGCTGAAGCAGTTGATGGAATGGGTACGCTCTGCGAAAACCGGCATCAGCAAACCTTTGTATGGCCTCCTGATGCTGCTTCCGCTGATCACCATTAGCAGCCTGTTATACTATTTCTTTGTATCCGACAGCAACGAGGTATTCCGGATCGTATACAGCTCATTCGTCCTAAACCTGGTCATCGCCTTTTCTTTTGGAAAAAAGATCGCAGCCCAGTTAACCGTTTCCTCTTCGGTAAACAAGATCCTTGTTGCCTATAAGGATCAGTTGCAGCTGATCGAAGCACAATCTTTTCAATCATCCTTACTGCAAAGCGACCAGCAACAATTAACCAAAGATGCACCGGGGGCCTCCAGGCAGCTACAAAAGCTGGCTACGCTTTTTGAATACCTGGAGTCCATCGTCAACCTGCTGGTAAGTATCTTACTGAACGGCCTTTTTCTTTTTCATATCCATATCCTGTACCGGCTGGGAACCTGGAAAAAGCGACACGGCTCCCATATCCACGACTGGCTTGAAGTGTTGGCGCGTTTTGAAGCCCTGAGCAGCCTGGGCAATTTTTCGTTCAACAATCCCGGCAACTGTTTTCCGGAAATAAACGCACAGCCCACCCTGTCGGCTACGGATCTCGGGCACCCTCTCATCCGCTCCGAAAAAAGGATCAGCAATGATGTAAGCTTCCAACAGCAGAAATTTATTATCCTGACTGGTTCCAACATGAGCGGCAAGAGCACCTTTTTACGTACAGTAGGTATGAACCTTGTACTGGCTCGCTGCGGTGCACCCGTAACCGCATCCCGCTTTGTATTTTATCCTTTTGACGTATACGTAAGCATGCGCATTACCGATTCGCTGCAGGAAAGCGAGTCCTTCTTTTATGCGGAATTAAAGCGGCTGCAAACCATTGTACAACATCTCGGAAAAGGGAACAACACGTTTGTGATCCTCGATGAGATCCTGCGCGGCACTAACAGCAACGACAAACGGAACGGCACCATCGGCCTGATACGGAAACTGGCCGGCTTTAACACCTTCGGCATCATTGCCACGCACGATGTAGTGGTGGCCGACCTGATACAGGATTACCCGGAGTATATTTCCAATAAGGCCTTTGAATCGGAGATCATCAACGATGAACTGATCTTTGATTACAAGCTAAAAGACGGCGTTTGTACCAAACTCAGCGCATCCTACCTTATGAAAAAACTGGGGGTGATCGATCAGTAATATAAGGCTCGCTCCCTTCCCAACATTTTCGTTACAATCCTCTTTGTTCATCGCAGCCCCTGTGATGCGCATTGCCACCCGATCTCCGGAAGATGACATTCCACCGTTATATGATTACGGGACGGGGTCAAAATATACCGTGGCCCCGGACCAGACTGCCGTTCCCACTCCCGAACCGTTATTGATGGCTGCATCCAAAAGCGCAGCCGGTCTTATACTGCCGTTGAAACAAATCGATTTTCAAAATAAATTTATTGATTTACAATAAATTTATTTTGAAATATGATAAATGCGACTTACTATTGCAGAAACTTTTGCAGATGAAGAGACTAACAAGCGATAAAATAATCAATATCCTGCTATTGGCTGTTATTAGTTCCGCAGGATTATATTTATTAATCCCTAAAGGTCTTTTCAGGAGTGGGAAGGGCCCAACTATTCAGATTTCGGATTCAGCATATATGAGCGCAATCATAGCCCCTGTTGCACCGGCAAAAACAAACTGCCAGGTCTGCCGGGAGCAGGAAGACAGTCTTAAAAGAGTGGAAGAGTTGAAAAACGGAAAGTTCCAGAGGGATATTGGCGCTCCTTTTGGCCAATTGGTGCGGGGTTCTTTTTACACCGATACGGAGATCCGCAGGTATAAGGGATATGAATATCCGGATAAAGAGCCTGATTACTTTTTTGCACTTCCGTATTGGGACCTGGCCAGTGCAGATAGGAAACGAGGCACAGTGATCTATTCTGTCGAAAACAAACAGGCCCATATCAATGTCTTTGATTATACGCAAAGCAAATGGGGAACCCGGAAAAACAAGCCGGTCTCCTTCAAATATGACCCGGGCAAAAAGGAGATCCTGATCCCTGTCAGCAGGTCACAATATAAAATGATCAGGGTCCTGATCATTATCGTTGACATTTTTATAATCCTCCTGCCCTACTTATTTGTAATGGTGGGTGGCATTGCCGGGTTTCTCTTATCAGTAGCGAAAGGAGCAGTCTTTACACGAAAAAACATCCGCAGATTAAAGGGAATCGCGCTCGTGTCGCTCATCGTGCCCCTGCTTATCCTCGTCATTAATTATTCTTACAGATTCATTTTTCATGCCTATTTTAATGAATATATAGAATTTAAGACTGAGTTATTCTACGACCAGGCCAGGAACTTTGGAATCGCTATCATTTGCTTTTCGTTGTACAAAGCATTTGAAAAAGGCTTTAGACTACAGCAGGAAAATGATCTCACTGTATAATATCTACAAACTAAAATTGCTAAAAAATGAAGTTACAAACAGCTATTAAGATTTTAAAGATCATTGTTCGCATTGGCTTTTACCTGCTATTACTGTTCATTATCCTTTTTATTGCAGTATCTGTTCTGAGACTATCCGGGGGCAATATTAATGAAGGGCTCAATATTTCAAACGCTGTAAAGGTGCGTTCGCTCGATTCAGAGGTAACGGGTAGGGGAACCTTCAATCAACAGCATACAGGCAGCTATCAGCAGATCAGCACCTATTTTTTCCGGCCCAATTTCAATACTCCTGCCGGCTACTATCTGGTTTTCATCAGGGCCTTGTATTATTTAATCAGTCTTTCCATACTCTGGCTGTTGCTGCGCACCCTGGATACGATCAGCAATACCGCGTTTTTCCATACAAAAATAACCCGATACATCCGGCTTCTTGCATTCATGTATATGGCCAGTGATCTGCTTGGCCTTATTGATTACTTTGTAATGCGTGCATTCCTCCATCAGGAATTTCCGGCCATGCATTTCCGTCCCGAAATAAATTTTGGCGAAGATCTCATCACCGGCCTGATCATTTTTGTCATTACCTTTATATATGCCCGTGGCGTACAACTCCAGGAAGAACAGCAATTGACTATTTAACATTGATACTCCCATTTTTATCATCAACAATATAATCACATAAGAATGCCCATCATTATCAATTTAGACGTCATGATGGCCCGCCGGAAAATGTCGCTCAACGAGCTGAGCGAAAAAGTGGGTATTACCTTATCCAACCTCTCCATATTAAAAAACGGGAAGGCAAAAGCGATCCGCATAGAAACGCTGGAGGCCATCTGCAGGGCATTGGATTGCCAGCCGGGAGACCTCCTTGAATATGCAAAAGAAGAAATCTGAAAAAAAACTGAAAATCACTGTAACTTTTTTAAAACTTATACGACCTATAAGATAGCTTAAATTAAATTGACTGTCAAATGCTTAAAAAATACCTGGGATCTGTACTGCTGACCCTTTTCCTTATGAACTGCGCCTATGGCCAAAAGACCACCATAACGGGCATTGTAATGGACAGTAGTGCCAATGTACGGCTTAGTAACGCTTCTGTTGTGTTGCTACAGGCCAAAGACTCTTTTATTGTGGCCGATACCAGGGCCGATAAGGAGGGCCGCTTCAGCTTTCAGAACATGAACGATACGGCCCGTTACGTATTATTCTTCAGTTACCCGAAATATACGGATTATGCACACCGGGTTTCCATGCAGGAGGCAAAGAACAATCTGTTCAATTTGAACAGGGTAAACATGATCCTCAAGGAAAAACTGCTCCGGGAAGTACTGGTTAAATCCAGGGCCAGCGCTATCAAAATAAAGGGGGATACCACCGAATATACGGCAGACAGCTTTAAAGTGCAGCCCAATGCCACGGTGGAAGACCTTTTAAAACAATTGCCGGGGCTTCAGGTAGACCAATACGGCAATATCACCGCACAGGGCCAGAAAGTAAAGAAAGTACTGGTGGATGGTGAAGAGTTTTTTGGAGACGACCCTACCCTGGTTACCCGGAACCTGAGGGCCGATATGATCGACAAGGTGCAGGTATACGATAAAAAATCAGACGCCGCCGCATTTACGGGTATTGACGACGGTATAAAGGACAAAACCATTAACCTGAAAATAAAAGAAGATAAGAACCATGGCGTTTTCGGCAAGATAGAGGCCGGAGGAGGCACTGACCAGCACTATAACGTGCAGGGAATGGTCAACGCCTTCAAAGGCAAAAGAAAGATGTCCGTTTACGGAACCACCAGTGATATTGGCCGCGTTGGCCTGGGCTCTGCCGACAAGCAAAAACTCGGCGACGATGACAGAAGCAGCAGCAATTATGATGGCAAGGGTCTTCCCAGGGCCTTATCAGGGGGAGCACACTATGATAAAAAATGGAACCAGGATAAAGAGTCTGTCAACGGGAATTATAAATACAATTTTATGAATGTGGAAGGCGATGAGTCCACCATCTCACAAAACAACCTTCCCTCCGGCTTTATCCGGAGTGAATCCAGCAGCCATTTCCAGAGCCGCAATGAAAACCACCGGGCTAATGCCAAATATATTCACAAATTTGATACCACCTCCACCGTTACCGTTTATGCAGACGGTTATACAGGCGACTCAAAAAATGCGTCATCCGCGTTATCAGAAAGCAGAAGGGCCGACGATAGCAGGATCAATACCACGGAAAGCTCATCAAATAGCGATTATAAAATAAAAACATCCAATATTAACCTATCCTGGGAAAAGAAGTTAAAAAAATACGGAAGAACCCTCTCCTTTTACTTCAACAATAGCTTTACCGATGATCAGGCAGATGGCTTAAGCCGCTCTGAAACCCGGTTTTACAATACCAGCGACGTTCAGGATAGCAGCGGGGGGCTGAACCTGCACCGCCAGATGAACAACACCTGGCGCGGCAACAATTTAACCGTCAATTACACAGAACCTTTGTCTCAAAAACTGTCGCTTCTGCTAAATTATAAACTGGGAAACAATGAGAGCGACGAAGACCGAAGGTCTTACAACCTGGCAACCGGTACCGGGCAAACAAAGGTAGACTCATTATTCAGTACAAAACTTAATTCCACTGAATGGAGCAACCAGGGAGGTGCGGGTATTAACTATACATATCGTAAACTCATCATCAGGGCCAATAACAACGTCCGGTTCATCCATTTGGATATCGACAATTTCTATCAGCCGGTGGCACTAAAGCGGAATTTTGTAAACTGGACCCCCACCGCCAGCCTGCGCTACAGTCCCACTCAGTTAAAAAACTACTATTTTGAATATTCCGGAAGCAATACCAACCCGGATAAAACACAACTGCTGCCTTACCGCTACAACAACAGCCAGCTGGTGACGTATTTATCCAATACGGATCTTAACAGCAGTTTTACCCATTCTGTTAAATCCAATTATAACCAGGTAAAAAACATGGGACAAACTTATATGGGTGCCAATGTAAGTGCCAGCATTACCAGCCATCCCATCATTATTGCATCCGTACTCGATCCTTCATCGGGTGCTTACACCTACCGATATGAAAATTTAACCGGCAATAACAACAGCGATTATTCTGTAAATGTCTATTATGGCCGGCAGATCAAGGGATGGTACCTTAACTGGGGGCTCGCTACCAACGGAGGCGCCATGTACAGCAAAATGAACAGTGCCTTAAACAGGCTCAACTATTCCACCTATTCGCTTTCCCTGTACACAGGGAAAGAAAAGACAAAAAAATACGGAGTAGGTCTATACGTAACCGGCGGTTACACCCTCAACAAGTCATCTCTTCAGCCTGAGATCAGGAACAACTACTTCTCTTACAACCTGTATCCTTCAGCTGCCGTTTATTTTCTCAAAAAACTGGAGCTGCATACAGACGGGAACTATTTCTGGCAACAAAAGACCCAGACCTTTGGCCAAAACTTTGACCGGTTTATCTGGAACGCCTGGCTTGGGTACAACCTGCTGAAAAATGATCAGCTCACCATTAAAGTTTCCTGTAACGACATTTTAAATCAAAACAACGGATACTCCAGAACAGCAAACAACACCCTGTTTACAGAAAACAGGTATACTACCATACGCCGTTTCTTTATGATCGGTGCTACCTGGAGCTTCACCAAATTCAATAACCTTAAGCAATAAAAGATGAAAAAAATATTCCTGCTGGTTACAATAGTATGTTACACTGTAACCATTCATGCACAGCATGCTGCGTTTATGGAAAGTGGTAAAATCACGTTTGAGCGTAAGGTAAACACGTTTGCTGCAATGAAAATTTTTCTGGAGGAAACCAAACAGGTACCGGAAGACCAGATACCCGGCTTTATGCAAAAATACCGGCAGAGCGCTCCGCAATTCTGGACGGATAGTTTTCAATTGTTCTTTGACAGAGGGCATAGCCTGTATGAACCGGTGAATAAGGACATCGGCTTTTCCCAGACGTTTCAGATCCCTGCAGCCTATAAAAATAAGGTATACAGCAATTTTCAATCGGGCCAGTCTGTTTCGGAAAAGATCATTTTTGATAAAAATTTCTTCATCAAAGACTCTGTAAAAAAAATCAGATGGAAGCTGACCGACGAAACCCGGGAAATAGCCGGGTACCAGTGTCACCGGGCCAATGCGTTGTTTTTTGATTCCATTTACGTAGTCGCTTTTTATACCGATGAAATCCTTACCAAAGGCGGCCCGGAAGCATATAACGGGTTACCGGGCATGATCCTGGGCATCGCTGTTCCCCATCAGCATATTTCCATTTTTGCCACCAGCGTTACGGGTTTTGATACGGCTTTTGATAAATGGAAACTTCCTGAACCCGGAAAAAGTACGGTCGTTAATAACAAAGAATTTAATACCACCTCTTCCAAACTGCTCAAAGGCTTTGGCCTCACGTCTCCCTGGGTTCAGTTCTTTATGGATATGTAGCACTAAAACGTAAAATTATTTAAGCAGGTCCGGCATCCATACAGGAAGGCCGGCAACCTGTTTTTTCGCATCATCAGAAACCGGTATCTTCAATTTATTAAAATAGCTCCCCTGGTTTTTACCGGCAGTCCTGGATAATAAAACAAAGTACTGATTTCTTCGCTCGTCATCATTCCTTCTGTAAACCCAGTTCTGCTACGCTTCTCTATAATGCTGTTGTATATCTTCCGTAAAGCGGCATTGAGTTTCTTTATTACCTTTCCTCCAAACGCGTCAATCATCGGGTAGTAAAATGTATAAAGCGGCAAACGTGGATCACGTGCCCATGTAGCGTAATCGGGTTCGTTTATATACATCTTTATCAGTTTCGTTATGTCTTCCCGGGTATATCCCATACGGGCCTGGTAAATGTCTTTTTTCAACACTTTCTGAAAAGCGTAGCGCGGATAGAGATTAACGCTGACTTCTGTAAGCGCCGCAAAATCCAGCCCATGAAGCCGGATGATTCCTGATCGCCTGTACCCACTCCTTATTGGAGGTCTTTCCCAGCGAGTCATAATCGCGATAACCCCCGCCAATGCATGGCAACTGCCTATTACAACATGATCATGGCAGATTTATTTTTCCAGGGAAGCAAAACTATGAACAGAAATCCTTGCCAGGTTGGATCCCCTTCATCCGGCTTCAAAAAAATCCGGATGGGATACATTCAAGCAAGTGTTCAAAAAATATATAGCCCCCCAATGACAGCCTGGACTATACGTATGGGAATGACAGCAACCGTAAGGGAAAGGGCCTGAAAAAACAGAAGTGATGGTTAGCCGGTTTTCGGGGCAAACAAAGACCAACCTTGCTTCTTTTGTAAAACAGGGAAGTTCCCTGTCAATCCAGCTACAGACGGAGCATTAAAAAAGTGTACTTCCCGGATACCAGAAGACCTGCCCCCTGCCTGGATTTAAAAAAAGGGGAATTGAAATTTCCATACGCTTCAAAACCATCGCATCCAATACCGCCGCACCAAGCGCCTGTCAGCCACCAGCTGCAACTTGCCCCATTAGCCTCCTTTGTACCCACCCGAAACAGGATTTCAGAATACCGGTGTTTAACCGCAAACCGGCACACCGGCAGCAATATCATTTTTTTGTTAAACCATCATTAGCGTCAAAATATACACAAAAACATAACCATGAAATCTTAAAATAAAATTTACAAATTTCATGGTTATATTTGTAGTATGATACAAAGAAACCTGGAGGCAGAAATCCTAAAGCTGCTCAAACAGTTCCCGGCTGTAGCCATCTTAGGGCCCCGGCAGGTAGGAAAAACCACTCTTGCAAAACGCCTTGCCAGGCATACCGGTAAAGCATGTATCTACCTGGATATTGAAAAGCCCTCCGACCAGTTGAAACTGAGCGATGCCGAAACTTATCTCCGGTTCCATAGCAATAAACTGGTGGTGCTGGATGAAGTGCAATACCTGCCCGCTCTCTTTAGCACCCTGCGCCCTCTTATTGATGAAAAACGAAAAGCCGGTCGTTACCTGCTTACCGGGTCCGCTTCACCAGCCTTAATTAAGGGAGTATCAGAATCACTGGCCGGCCGCATTGCCTATACCGAACTGCCCCCTATCGGTTTTTCTGAACTGCCCGCCAGCATCTCATTGCAACGGCATTGGTTCCGGGGTGGCTTTCCCGGTGCTTTAACGGCTAAAACAGAGGTACAATCCCGCAATTGGCTGGATCATTTTATCAAAAGCTATATAGAGCGGGACCTGAATCAATTTTTTCATGTAAACCTGAGTACAACCCTGGTGCGTAATTTCTGGCAGATGCTGGCATACAATAACAGCGGCGTGCTCAACGCGGAAAACTTTGCCCGGGCATTGGGCGTAACCAACCCTACGGTAAATCGCTACCTGGATTACCTGGAGGGCGCCTATCTTGTAAGAAAATTACAACCCTGGTTTGCAAACGTGAACAAACGGCTGGTAAAATCTCCGAAAGTATATATTCGTGACAGTGGGCTCCTGCACCGGCTGGCACAGATCCATACTATGGATGAGCTAAGAGGAAATGTGTTGATTGGTGCTTCCTGGGAAGGATATGCTATTGAACAGATCATACAGGTGCTTCCTCCTGCCCTCTCGCCGTTCTTCTACCGTACACATAACGGGGCGGAACTGGATCTGCTGCTCGTAAAAAAGAATAAACCCTATGTAGCCATTGAAATTAAAGTAAGCGCCAGCGCGCAACCTTCGCGCGGTTTTTATGAAAGTATTGATACATTAAACCCTGCAAAACGTTTTGTTATTGCTCCTTATGGAGAAGCATACCCTGGCAGGCAGGCCAGTATTCATTGTGGTTTAAAGCATTTTCTGGAACAGGAATTACCTAAAATATAACCATGAAAATTTAAAATCGGATTTTAAATTTTCATGGTTACTATATTTTTAAAATTAAAGCTGAATCCTCTGAATACCGCTTCATTACTGCGTTATACAAACTCATACCCGATATCCCGGCGATAATACATACCGTCAAAACGGATCTGTTCCAGGATGGCCTTCGAGTGGTCCACCGCTTCCGCAACCGTAGCACCAAATGCCGTGGCACAAAGTACCCGCCCGCCACTGGTTACCACCTGCCCATCTACCGCCTTTGTACCCGCCTGAAACAGGATCGCATCATTTAGGGATTGATCCAGCCCGGTTATTTTAAATCCCTTGTCGTAATCGCCCGGGTAGCCCCCGCTCACCGCCATTACAGTTACCGCAGTGCGCGGATCTTCCTCGATCGTAATTTCAGCAAGCCGGTGTTCTGCAGCCGCTTTACATACGGCAGCAATATCATTTTTCAACCGGGGCATCACCACTTCTGTTTCGGGATCCCCCATGCGGCAGTTGTATTCGATCACAAACGGATCATCTCCCACTTTAATAAGGCCAATAAACACAAAACCGGTATAATCGATCTTTTCCTTTGCTAACCCATCAACCGTAGGTTTAATAATGCGATCGGTCACTTTTTGCATAAACGCAGCATCCGCAAACGGTACCGGGCTCACCGCGCCCATCCCCCCGGTATTGAGACCGGAATCCTTCTCCCCGATACGTTTATAATCTTTTGCCTGCGGCAGCACCACATATTCCTTTCCATCAGTAACCAGGAACACACTCATTTCAATCCCCGATAAAAATTCCTCTACCACTACTTTACGGCTGGCCTCGCCAAATTTTGCCTCCTGGATCATGGCTTCAAACTCCGCCACTGCCTGTTCGTTGGTCTGGCAGATCACCACGCCTTTACCCGCCGCCAACCCATCGGCCTTTAAAACCACCGGTAACGCATGTGCCTCCAGGTACCGGACCCCTTCTTCAAAATTTGCTTCGGTAAACTCTCTGTAAGCAGCCGTAGGAATCTGGTGCCGTTCCATAAACGCCTTTGCAAAAGCCTTACTGCCTTCCAGCTGTGCCCCATACTGCGAGGGCCCGATCAACGATATGGTTTTCAACATCTCATCCTCCAGGAAAAAATCCCGGATCCCTTTCACCAGGGGTTCTTCCGGCCCTACCACCACCATTTCGATACCGTTTTCCCGGCAAAACGAGCCAATCCCTGCAAAATCATTCACTCCCAGATTCACATTGGTTCCCAGCGCCGCCGTTCCAGGGTTTCCGGGGGCAATAAACAATTCATGATTGCCCCGCTGCTGCATATTCCAGGCTAAAGCATGTTCCCTTCCCCCGCTTCCTAAGACCAGTATTTTCATTTTTTCGCTTTTGATCAATATTAAGAGCGGAAAGATAGCTATAAAATGAAAAAAAAAGGTGATTCCGGATTTTTCTGTACTTTGGCCGGTAATTTTTAAATAGAATATATGACTCAAGTACCCGCCAAAGCGAAACATCACCGCTCGCTGTTTGTGTTATTTATTACCGAAATGTGGGAGCGTTTCGGATACTATTTGATGGTTGGAATTTTGTTCCTCTATCTTACCGATAATAAAACGGGTGGAAAAGGATTTGATAATAAAACGGGTGCCGACATTGTGGGCACCTTTATTGCATTAGTGTATTTAACGCCCTTTATCGGGGGACTGCTGGCCGACCGGTATCTCGGTTATATCCGGTCTATTTTTTTAGGCGGTATCCTGCTGGCAGCCGGCTATATCGGGCTGGCGATACCCGGCGATACAGCCATGTTCGTTTCACTGGGGCTGATCTGTATCGGCAATGGCTTCTTCAAACCCAATATTTCCACCATTCTTGGCAATATTTATAACAGGGAAGAGCTGAAGCCATTAAAAGATAATGCTTACAATATTTTCTATATGGGTGTAAACATCGGCGCCCTTTTCTGCAATTTTGCGGCAGCTTACCTGCGCAATACCTATGGCTGGGGCTATGCCTTTGCAGCCGCAGGCGTAGGGTTGATCCTTGGCCTGATCTGGCTGGCCACACAATTGAAGCATGTAAAAGAAGGCGATATTAAAAAGCCCCTGGAAAAAGAAGACATGCCGATGTCCAAGATCATGCTGTACGTATTTTTACCCGCAATCGTAGCAGCGGTCATTGGCTGGATCATTCCCGGGAACCTGTTTGGTTCTGATACCAACGACGCCTTTATGTTTGCCTGTGTGCCCGTGATCATCTTTTATGTCAACATTTGGCGCAAAGCAGCTGGATCCGATAAACGGTCGATCGGGGCCTTACTGTTCATCTTTGCCATCTCCATTATTTTCTGGACGATCTATAACCAGAACTCTACCGGTCTCACCATCTGGGCGCAGACCTATACGGACCGTAAGGTAAGTGGCACTACCGAACAGGTTGCGGGAAAACTGGGTTTTCTTGAAAAAGTAACAGATAGCCTGCGCCAGACAGATAAGGTGGATGCCCGGTTGGTTCCTGTAACCGATACCAGCTCGGCTATACAGGCCGTAAAAGGCAAGGACCTGCTGCTGGCCAACGGCAACCTGGCAGACTCCGCCACAAGGATCGTTCAGGTACAGGGACCGGATCCTTATTATAATAATGTACCCCCATCCGAATGGCCGCAGGGAAAAACTGAACGGCTGGCCAATACCGAACTGTTCCAGTCGATCAATCCGTTCTTTATAGTCGTACTGACCCCCATACTGGTGGGACTGCTGGTATGGCTCCGGAAAAGGCGCAGTGAGCCCACCACTTCGGCAAAATTTGGCCTGGCCCTGTTCATTTCCGGGCTTTCGGCCCTCGCGATGGTATTTGCTGTAATGTCTGTGCCTTCGGTTTACACCAATAAAACGGCGGCCTACTGGCTGTTTATCACCTATTTTGTATTTACGATCAGTGAGATCTTACTGAGCCCGATCGGCCTGTCGTTCGTATCCAAGCTCTCCCCTCCCCGGCTTACCGCGCTGATGATGGGCGGCTGGTTCCTCTCCACCTCGCTGGGCGGAAAAGTGGCCGGTGTAATGGCCAGCCAGTGGGATCATTTTGCCGATAAGAAGATCTTCTTCCTGATCATCGCGATTGCTGCCTTTATCGGGGGCATCTGGATCTTCGCCCGGATCAAATCATTAAATGCGATCGTAAAAGAACGGACGGGCTCGGCCTGATCCGCCGCTTGGCAAATAACTGTCTTAAAAACACGCCGTCCCTTACTGCGTGTTTTTTTTATTTTATAAACGATCATTTGTTATCTTTCGACCCTGAAACAAATTGGTCATGTGGAAAAGACATCCCCGGGCGCTGCCTTTTTTATTTTTTAGTGAGATGTGGGAGCGCTTTGGCTTCTATCTGTTACTGGGCATTTTTACGTTTTACCTGAAAGATGCCACCGGCGGCTTTGGCATGGACGAAAAAGAGTCCGCCTCCCTTTATGGCACCTTTATCGCGCTGATCTATTTTACCCCCTTCCTCGGCGGATTACTGGCCGACCGTAAAATGGGCTATTGCAATGCCATTATCATCGGCGGGCTGCTGATGGGGGTGGGTTACTGCCTGATGAGTGTACGCTCCGTACCCATGCTGTACCTGGCCATGACCCTGATCATTATCGGCAACGGGTTCTTCAAACCCAATATCTCCACCCTGCTGGGCAATGTATATTCCACTCCCGAATACCAGGATAAAAAAGATGAAGGGTATAATATCTTTTATATGGGGATCAATCTCGGTGCCTTCATTTGTAATTTCTTCGGGGCGGCCCTTTATACCACCATTGGCTGGGGCGCCGCCTTTATTGCCGCCGGTGTAGGCATGTTCCTGGGTGTGATCATCTTCGTTATCGGTATGCGGCACTACAAATCATTCGATACCCGGAAACCACTGAAACAGGGTGATATGTCCATGAGCAAAATATTCGGGCTGGTCGTATTGCCTGCCCTGGTCTTTGGAGCGGTCGGCTACCTGATAAAGGGTGCAGACGGGGCTATTTTCGACAGCAGCAGCACAGATGCATTCATCTTTGCCTGCGTCCCGGTTGCCGTATTCTTTATTGCCCTCCTGCTCCGGAGCCCGAAAGAAGAGCGGCGCCCCATGGCGGCACTGCTTTCGATCTTCGCGGTAGTGATCTTATTCTGGGCCATCTTCAAACAGAACGGCTCCGCCCTTAACACCTGGGCCAGCCGGTACACAGAGCGGCATGTAGACGGTACCACGGGAACGGTCCTGAATGCGCTGAAACTCACAGAAACCATCCCGTATAAAAAAGATTCAGTTACCCTGCTTGATAACCAGTTCCGGAAAATAAAAGAGAACGGAACAGAGGTAAAAGGACTGGACTACCCCTCTTATTTCAAAAACATGAACCTCGCGGAAACCCCGCTGAAAGAGGGAGACCAGGTGAAGGCCTGGGCTCCATCCCTGTCGCAGTCCATCAACCCATTCTGGGTGATCGTACTCACCCCCCTGCTGGTGGCCTTTTTTACCTGGCTTCGCCGGAAAGGAAAAGAGCCCTCCACGCCGTCCAAAATAGCCCTGGGCCTGTTGGTCTCAGCAATGTCGGTACTCGTGATGATCTTTGCGGTGAAAGCCGGAAACAACGGCGCCGAAAAAGTAAGCATCTGGTGGCTGGTGGGCAGTTATGGTATTATTACCATCGGGGAACTTTTTTTGAGCCCCATGGGATTGTCGCTGGTATCCAAATTAAGCCCGGTGCGTATTACCTCCCTTATGATGGGCGGCTGGTTCCTCGCCATCTCCATCGGCAACAAGCTCAGCGGTATCCTTTCCAGCAAATGGGATGAGTATACCAATAAAGAAAGCTATTTTTGGTTGAATTTCGTATTGCTTTTTGGTGCGGCATTGTTCCTTTTTGCCATTTTAAAATGGCTGAACAGGGTAATGAAGGAGAAGGGGGTGGTATAAAACGAACGCAGGAGCAGCAGCAGCAACTGATAACAAATCCGCAATCATTTTTTAAGTATATCTATGCAGGAAACAAAATCTTCATTTAAGCCCTTTGTGCCGGACGACGCGCGCATGGCGGAGTTTACATTAAAGTCAGTACTTACCGGTGCTGCCTTTGGGATCATTTTTGGTGCAGCTACCGTTTACCTGGCATTAAAGGCCGGGCTTACCGTATCGGCCTCCATTCCCATTGCGGTGATTGCCATCACCCTCGGCCGAAAGTTTTTAAAGACCACCATTCTTGAAAACAACATCATACAAACCACCGGTTCCGCAGGGGAGAGTATTGCAGCAGGCGTGGTATTTACCCTGCCGGGTTTTTTATTCTTAAGCGATGGCAGCGGCGAACATTTTTTTAATTATATGACCATCCTTACCCTGGCCATTATCGGGGGTATATTGGGAACCCTGATGATGATCCCGCTCCGGAAGTCGCTGATCGTAAACGAACACAAAACCCTGCCCTACCCGGAAGGAACGGCCTGTGCCGATGTACTGAAAGCGGGGGAAAAGGGTGGAAATTTTGCCAAAACCGCTTTCTGGGGGCTCGGCTTTGCTTTCGTATATGCGGTATTGCAAAAAATCATACATGTAATTGCAGAAACCCCTGCGTTTATAACCAAACAAACCAATAAGTTCTTTCCTTCTGCCAAAGTAAGCGGGGAGATCACCCCGGAGTACCTGGGGGTGGGCTATATCATCGGGCCAAAGATCGCGGGTGTACTGGTAGCCGGCGGTGTACTGGCCTGGCTGGTGCTGATCCCACTTTTGTCATCCGTAGTAGCGCCGGACCTGATCGCCAGCCAGCTGGTAAAGCTGGGCTACCTGGCCGATATCGGTACTGCAGGCGGCAAGGGTGGCTGGGATCCCGTAGCCAAAACATTTGATGACTTTTCCGCTGCCGTTTATTATGCTTATATCCGCCAGATCGGGGCGGGTGCTGTAGCAGCTGGTGGTTTTATCACGCTGATCAAAACGATCCCCACCATTGTTTCCTCCTTTAAAGGCAGCCTGGGTTCCATCAAAGGCGGCGCCGCAGCAGCAACTTCGGTTAAACGGACCGAGCGGGACCTGAGCATGAAAGTAGTGGTACTGGGGAGCCTGGGTCTGGTGATCCTGATCGCCCTGTTGCCACAGATACCGGGACATACCATTCTGCAAAAATTACTGATCGGCATCCTGGTGGTGATCTTTGGCGCCTTCTTCGTAACCGTTTCTTCCCGCATTGTTGGCCTGATCGGGTCTTCGAATAACCCGATCAGCGGTATGACCATTGCTACACTGATGGGTACCTGCCTGATCTTTATTGCCGTAGGCTGGAGCGGAAAAGCCTATGAGCCCATGGCCCTGGTAGTGGGCGGGCTGATCTGTATTGCCGCCGCTAATGCCGGTGCTACTTCACAGGATCTTAAAACCGGCTACATCGTGGGTGCTACGCCCAAGTACCAGCAGCTGGCCTTGTTTGTAGGGGTGATCGTTTCCTCTATTGTGATCGGTCTTACAGTAAATTTCCTGGATAAACCCACGGCAGATATGGTAGCGAAAGGCGTAACACAACACGCGATTGGTTCAGAATATTATCCTGCACCACAGGGCACTTTGATGGCTACCCTGGCAAGAGGGATCCTTTCCTTCAACCTCGACTGGCAGTTTGTACTGGTCGGCGTATTTATTGCTATTGTACTGGAGCTTTGCGGCGTAAAATCCCTGAGCTTTGCGGTGGGTGCCTACCTGCCGCTGTCTACCACATTGCCCATCTTCATCGGCGGGTTGATCCGCGGTGCCGTGGATAAAAAAGCCGGGAAGGCTGCAAACCCTGAAGAAGAAGAATTGGGCAGGGGCAATCTTTTTGCTACCGGTCTGGTGGCCGGTGGTGCAGTAGCTGGTGTGGTGATTGCCATTCTTTCCGGTTTTGATGGCCCTGCCGCCGCCTTAAAAGCAGTAAATGCTGAACATGGCCTCAGTGCCGCACTGGGAGAAGGTGGCTATTATGTATTGGGCACACTGGCCTTTGCCACTATGGCCTTTGTATTATACCGTGTAGGTCTTTCCAGGAACAAGGAATAATACGAGGTTCATTTTACGCAACGATGCAAGGTTGCAATGAAGCAACGATTTATTGAACGCGTAATCTTCATTTTATTTTACAACACCAGAAGTCACTCCTGTTTTAAATGGGAGTGATTTTTTTTTAGGTTTGATTTCTGCTGACATATAGCTGTCAGCGCTGTGTATTTTCTTTGTATGATCAAAATATGAATCATGGAAAAACTGGATCTTGCAAGACAGTACCGGCACTATTTTACGGCGAAGCCGGAACCGGCACTGGTAACGATCGAAGCCGCCCAATTCCTTTCCATTACCGGCAAGGGCGATCCCTCCGGCGCATCCTTTAAAAAACATATTGAAGCCTTGTACAGCACTGCATATAGGCTTAAGTTCGCCTGTAAGGCCCGCAACAAGGACTTCGTGGTTTCCAAACTGGAAGGGCTCTGGTGGTTTGACGAAAGCCGGTTCAACGTGCAAACAGCTGCTGAGGCTTCGCAGAAAGTACCCCGGAGCGAATGGGAATACCGCCTGCTGATACGGCTACCCGGTTTCATCACTAAAAAAGACGTGCAGGAAAGCCAGGCTGCGGTACTTTTAAAGAAGCAACTCATCGATGTTCAGTTCCTCGAATTATTCCATATGGAAGAAGGTCTTTGTGTGCAATTGCTGCACCGGGGGCCTTTTGCCACAGAACCGGAATCGCTGGAAAAGATCACTGCATTTATGAATGTGCAGAATCTCACCCGGAATGGGGTGCACCATGAGATCTATCTATCTGATTTTAATAAAACAGCACCGGAAAATCTGAAAACGATCCTCAGAGAACCGGTGCAATAACCGTTCTCAATTGCCGGGTATATTCTTTTTATTGAAAAAATCGCTGAAGAACAGCAGCTGGTATTGGATGGCATTCTGCCAATAGGCCCAGTCATGCCCGCCGGGAGAGGTCATATAGCTGTGCGGAATTTTCAACCGCACCATTTTTTCGTGAAGTGCGTTGTTCGTTTCGTAAAAGAAATCATCCACCCCGCAATCAAAGATAATGGCTACTGAATCGCGCGGATATTTTTCAATCGCGTCCGCCACGGTGATCTCCTTCCAGTCGAAACCGGCGGCATCCGGATCGCCGATCCATGTTTTAATGCCCCATTTTTCTGCAAACGGCTTTATGTCCACACCGCCGCTCATGCTGCCGCAGGCCCCGAAGGTAGCGGCATGCCGAAGCCCCAGAAACAAGCCGCCATGGCCGCCCATACTTAAACCCGTAATGGCCCTGCCAAAGCGGCTTTTTTGTGTTTTATAATGCGCATCTATATAACCGGGTACTTCCGTGCCGATATAGGTTTCATACTGCATGGCCGGGTTCATGCGGCTGTTAAAGTACCAGCTGTTCTTACTGCCGTCCGGACAAACAATCAGCAACTGGTAACGATCGGCATGCGCCTTCAGTTCCGGCACACGAATGATCCAGTTCGCATACCAGCCATCATAACCATGCAGCAGATAAACCACTGGAAAGTGCTTCCCCTCCTGGTAATACTGTGGCAGTATGACCACGCAATTCGAACTCCTTTTCATCGCTTTGCTATAGATACTTACCGTGTCAACAGTAGCCGCATTTAAAAAACCGGCGCTCCAAAGCAATAGCAGCAGGGAAATAGCCTTTCTCATTTTTATTGATTTTTTGAGAAGGTGTATATAAAAAAAAGGAAGTGGTCCGTCCTTTGCTACATAAACGCATCCGATTCCCTGTACGCTGCAATCAGCCGGTCCTCGCCTGCTTTGCCCGGTTGCGAGATGCCATGCTCCATTCCCAAAACACCTTTATAGCCCTTTTTATTCAGCCATTTAAACACATTCTTGTAGTTGATCTCTCCTGTTGTTGGCTCCTGCCTGCCGGGGTTGTCGCCGATCTGGATATAAGCGATCTCACTCCAGGTCAGTTCCATATTTTTAATAAGATTGCCTTCATTCTTCTGCATATGATAAATATCATACAGGATCTTACAGGAAGGGCTGTTTACGCCTCTGCAGATCTCATAAGTCTGGGCCGAAGTGCGCAGGAACAGATCCGGCGAATCACTGAGCGGCTCCAGCACCATCACGATCCCGTGCGGCTCAAAGATCTCTGCTCCTCTCCGCAAGGCGTCAATCACATTCCCTGTTTGCACCTCAACCGGAAGGTGACGTGCAAAATCGCCCGGAACAACGGTCACCCATTTGGCATTACACCGCTTGGCAATCTCTACCGACTTCCTGCAGCCATCCAGAAAAATATCAAGATGTTCCTGTTTATTTAACGCCAGGGTATTGGCACCGTTACCACCTTTGGGCACTACAAAAACGCCCATCCGCATATTCAGCTTAGCCAGCGTTTCCCCGATCTTTGATTGCATTTCCGGGGTTCTCCCAGGCATGCCATTGTCTTCAATGGAACGGAAACCCTTATCATACATATATTTTATCTGATCGATAAAATCCTTTCCCGCGCTGTTGGCAAACATGCCATCATGCGGAGCATAGTCCATATTAAAGGTCTTGTCGGCCTTCAGCTCTTTTACGGGTTGTCCCCATAAGCCCGTACCCAGGCCAAGCGCGCTCATCGTTAGTACATTGTTCTTTACGAAATTTCTTCGATTCATTGTGGCAATTTTTTTTCGAACTAAAAATAGGAAACTTTAGTATTTATAAAAAAGATTTGGCAATTATTTTCATTTTATGATATTTTGTTCCGGAATAATTGTCAAATTGAAATTTTACTTAACTTCGGAACGATGAAAAAATTGATTGTAGCAGTTTTGCTTTGCTCAGGGGCTGGAATTGTGGTAGCCCAGGAAAAAAAAGATGCAGGTTTTCAAAAATATGAACAGGACATACCGGGCTCCTCTGTAAAATTTACAATGGTGCCCATTCCTGCCGGGTCCTTCAAAATGGGAAACAGCTCGGGAGATGCCGATGAAAAACCGCCGGTTACCGTAAAGCTCGATGCATTTTATATGGGCGCCCACGAGGTAAGTTTTGACGAGTACGCCCTTTTTCAAAACGACGAAAGCCTGGGACAGAATGTAGATGCAGATGCCGTTACAAGACCCACTCCTCCTTATATTGATCTTACACTGGGCATGGGGAAAGAAGGCGGGTTCCCGGCCAACAGTATGCAGCAACGGGCCGCTGTTATGTACTGCAAGTGGCTCTATACAAAAACGGGGGTATTTTACCGACTGCCTACCGAAGCCGAATGGGAATATGCTGCCCGCGCAGGCTCTGCAACACCTTATTTCTTTGGTACGGACCCCAAACAGCTGGATGATTATGCCTGGTACGCAAAGAACAGTGAGGATAAATATCATAAGATCGGTCTGAAAAAGCCTAACCCCTGGGGGCTCTATGACATTTATGGAAATGTGGCCGAATGGGTGCTGGATCAATACCAGGCAGATTATTATAAAACACTGGGCAAAGGAGCGGCCAACCCAGCCCGGTTACCCCAATCCCGGAATCCACGTATTGTAAGAGGTGGCAACTATAAAGATGACGCTGCGTCCCTGCGCAGTTCCAACCGGACCGAATCCGATCCCATATGGAACCGCCGCGACCCGCAGATACCCAAAAGCAAATGGTGGAATGCGGATGCCCCTTTTGTTGGTTTCAGGCTGGTACGGCCAGCTAAACAGCCCAGTGCGGAAGAAATTGAAAAGTTTTTCTCAACATATATTTTATAATTTCTAGCGATTAAATACCATATCATGAATCACAAAACAACAAGAAGAGATTTTGTAAAAAACGGTTCTCTCATAGCCGGGGGACTGCTCGCAGCTCCGGTAATGGGTAATGTGAATTTTTTCTCCGGTGCTAAAGGAGAGATCAAAATAGCCCTGATCGGCTGCGGAGGCCGGGGTACCGGTGCCGTAACACAGGCCCTGTCTACCAAACAGAATGTAAAACTGGTGGCCATGGCAGATGCCTTTAAGGATCGCCTGGATGGATGCTATAAAACAATTACTTCCGAAGACATGGCCTCGCTGAAAGGTAAGATTGATGTGCCTGAAAGCAATAAGTTCACCGGTTTTGATGCCTATAAAAAAGCTATTGCTCTGGCCGATGTGGTGATCCTTACCACCCCTCCCGGCTTTCGCCCTATTCATTTTGAAGAAGCAGTAAAACAAAACAAACACATCTTTACAGAAAAACCAATGGCGACCGACCCTGCCGGTATCAAAAAAGTACTGGACGCAGCAGAGATCGCCAAACAAAAAAAACTGAACGTAGTGGTAGGGCTTCAGCGCCGCTACCAGGATTCTTACCGGGCCCTGTTTGAGCGGAAAGACATGATCGGAGATATCCTTTCCGGACAGGTTTGGTGGAACAACTCCGGTGTGTGGGTTAAGCAGCGGGAGCCGCAACAAACAGAAATGGAATATCAGATGCGGAACTGGTATTACTTCAACTGGCTCTGCGGAGATCATATTACAGAACAGCATATTCATAATATAGATGTGATGAACTGGTTTAAGAACGCCTACCCCGTTAAAGCGCAGGGTATGGGCGGCCGCCAGGTACGTACCGGCAAACAATACGGGGAGATCTATGATCACCACTATGTAGAATTTCATTATGCAGATGGGTCGATCCTGAACAGCCAGTGCCGTCATATTCCCGGAACCATGAGCAAAGTGGATGAATTGCTGGTAGGCACAAAGGGGTCTATTTATTGCGACCAGGCGGTGATCAAAGATCGCTCCGGCAAAGTACTGTATGCTTTTGACAAAAAGAATGAGCGGAATCCTTATCAGACCGAGCACGACGAACTTTTTGCCGCTATTGCCAAAGGTGAACATAAGTTCAACAATGCTGAATACGGTGCTAAGAGTACCCTTACTTCAATCATTGGCCGTATGGCTACCTATAGTGGCCAGGTGATCGAATGGGATAAAGCATTAAATTCCGGTATCGATATCATGCCCAAGGAGTACAGCTTTAATGCCACACCACCTGTGGTTCCGGATGCTGATGGTTTCTACCCGATAGCGACCCCGGGAAAGACGAAATATTTTTAAATCACTTTCATAACAATTTAAAGCCGGGCGTTTTTTACATCGCCCGGCTTTTTTATTTGCACGAAATAGAGTTCCCGCGACCACTGCAAGAAACGCTCCAATGGGGGTTATCGCTTTCCGAAAAGATCAATACCATATCGTCACGGGCGGAGCACTCCTAATAAATCCAGCCCCTTAAACTCAAATCCCACATCCAACGTGCCGGGCACTTCCCAGCCCAGGTTCATGGAAGACACACCGAGATCTTCAATCGCCGATCCTTTCAGGTATCCCCGTTGTTTTGCCAGCTTCACCGCATCTTTCATCATGGGCAGTATATCTTTGTAAATAGTGATCCATGCCCCTGAATGAAACGATCCTTTCATAAAATCAGCACTTCCCATACTATAAATAAACTTACCCGTTGCATCGCTCTTACCCAGGTCCTGCGCCGCATACATCCGGATATCTTTATAACGGTAGTCATAAAACGGAATACCAAACCACAAGAAATCACCATGATTCGGCGACGCCGGGTTCAGATCCTGCACAGTGATGAATAACTGGAACTGGGCCGTATGTAGTCCCGGATCAAAGTCCTTTTTTTTCATTCGAAGCACCGCCTTTGTCAATCTCCCGGAAAATTTAAAGATCAATGCCTCCAGGTCTTTCAGGTAAGGCTTTTTCGTAAATGTTTGCTCCACCAATAAATGCGCCCAATCTTCCCCCGCCTTCCGCGGTACAGGGTATTCATCCGAAGCCGTTACATTCATCGCTACCCGGCAATTGCCAGCTGGTTTTTCAAACGCGATCTTTTTCCCCCTGGTTGCATAAATAATTCTTTTCCTATGAATCCGTCTTTTTATCCCTGCTAATTGAAACCGGCTGCCCCATTCCGCAAGTTCCCATTGCGCCCGGCCATTGTTTTCGCCAAAAGGAAAAATAAACCGATCCCTGCAAACAGCGTTCGTATTCGTTCCCTTCAGCACCAGCCCTTTTTCGAATGCGCTGTCACCTAACAGCAACAGCGTATCCGAAACGGGCAGCCGTACGATTGCATCCCGGATACTTCCCTTTACCGCCATAGAAAAGAGCAGCATTCCCGGCAACAGCACACAAAAGATCACCTTATACATCATTCAATTATTTTGGTTTAAAATACCGGCACCCTGCCGGCATAAGCCGCTATACAAACTAAGTTAAGCATTCTGCAGCTCAGGTTAAGCAGCCCGTTACGGTTCGGCTGTTTTATTCTGACAGTAGAAGTAGAACAGCTGTAATTCCTCTTCTTTCATAAAAGCTATTTTCAAAAAATTACATCCGCCATTCCCCGGGCAATAAATATTATTAATACATTTATGCACTTTCTGTTTTTTATCAGCCCCAAAATGAGAAAAAGTTTGCCGCCGCCATTTCCCCCAAAAGAGTTGCACCGCAGCAGCCGTTCCCTGCTCATGCTGCTATTCTTTTTATACTGTATCAGCCACGCCAACGCTCAAAAAAACAGTGCCAACAGCATGCGTTATATCGACAATGGGGCTATAAAACTGGGCATCGACCTGAACCTGGGCGGCGCCATTACTTACCTGAGCGAAAAAGGGAAACCGAACATGATCAATAACTGGGACTGGGGACGGCAGATCCAGATGTCTTTTTACAGCGGGCCTGTGCCTTATGAACCCGATGGCAAAAAGCCACACAAGGGCTGGACCTTTATTGGCTGGAACCCCATCCAGTCGGGTGATGTAGTGGGGAACCGTTCCAGGGTAACAGGTTTTAAACAAACGGGGAACAGCCTCTATGTCCGGTGTATTCCTATGCATTGGCCCCTGGATAATGTACCGGGTACCTGCACCTATGAATGTTGGATACAGCTGGAAGGGAATGCCGTAAAGGTCCGGAGCCGTATGATCAATTACCGGCCGGATACTACACAATATCCTGCCCGCGGACAAGAGCTCCCTGCCGTATACACCAATGCCCCTTATCACCGGCTGGTTACCTATGCAGGCACTCAACCCTATACCTATGACTCCGTCAGTTTTATTAAAAACCATAACCTGCCGCAAACCCCTTCCATCCAATGGGCAGCCTGGCAGGCCACCGAAAACTGGGCAGCTTGTGTAAATGAAGACGGATACGGTCTCGGCATCTGGAAGGAGGGCGTGCAACGTTTCTCCGGCGGATATTACGGCGACTCTTCGTTTAAAGGTGGTAGCCACGATGTTTCCACCGGCTATATTTCACCCGGTAGTATCGACATACTGGACCATAATATCAGTTACGGTTATAACTATGTGCTGATTGTAGGTGCACTTGATGCCATCCGGAACTACGCTTATCAACAAATGCCACAGGCCCTTCCCTCTTTTCATTTCCGCAACAGCCGGCTGCAATGGTATTACGAAAATACCAAAGACCGGGGCTGGCCTATCCGCGGCTGTCTTGAAATAACATTAAACCCCAACGCGGCACTGCTCAGTCCTGTAATTTTCTGGAAGGCAACTGATGCTTCGCGGTTACTCATTGATGCACAGTGGCCGGCTTCTGTTAAAAAAGCCCGCATTTACCTCAGCCGGTTTGGTGTCTCCACATTTGAAGATCACCTGGATGTGGACGTCCAGCCTGGCAGAAGACAATACGTTATTCCCCTTGCCCATATCGGGCATTATAAAGGGGCCTTCAACGGACTTAAGATCCAACCGGATCCCGACGGGAAAAGCATGGAGCAAAACCTGCTGAAAGTATACACCATCGCGCTTTTAAAATAACGAAGTGAGCGGGCATAATAAAGGCGGTCTGCTTCATTTCAAACCGCCTTTACATACATTGCAAAAATCTAAACCCGGAAAACATCCGGTTTCATTATTGCTTTTTAGAGTGCATTATTATAATGCTCTTCTACTTTTGTCCAGTTCACTACGTTCCAGAAAGCCTTTAAATAATCCGGACGTTTGTTCTGATATTTCAGGTAGTAAGCGTGTTCCCAAACATCCACACCGAGAATAGGCGTACCTTTTACTTCGGCGACATCCATCAGGGGGTTGTCCTGGTTAGGAGTGGAAGTTACTTCCAGTTTTCCGTCTTTAACAATCAGCCAGGCCCAGCCACTTCCGAAGCGTGTAGCACCTGCGGTATTCATTTTTTCTTTCAATCCATCCAGCGAACCAAATGTTTCGTTGATCGCATCGGCCAGCTTCCCGGAGGGCGTACCGCCATCGGCACTCAGGATCTCCCAGAAGAAAGAGTGGTTCCAGTGACCACCGCCGTTATTACGAACAGCAGCAGAAATAGCGCCTGCGTTTTTCACCAGTTCTTCCAGCGATTTATCTGCGTTTTCAGTACCATCAATTGCTTTATTCAGGTTATCCACATATGCCTGATGGTGCTTGCCATGGTGAATTTCCATTGTTTGCTTGTCAATGTGCGGTTCCAGCGCGTCGGGCGCATAAGGAAGGGCTGGTAGTGTAAATGCCATGATTCTTTATTTTTTTATTGAGTAAATAATAATTAATCATCCAAAGTTAAACCATTATCGCCGGGCTGCAAAGTTCCATCAGAAAAGCAGCGTCCGGGAGGCTGCAAAGACTGAAAGGCATCAACAAATACAAGGTCCTGTAGGCTTCATTGAGCAGAACAGGGCTATTTATACTCACAGATTACACGGATGATCACAGACACTATGTACAGCATTCCGGGCGAGTCTGAGAAAACCAGTGAGCAAACTAAAGCATTGGTAGCAAGAGGCCACAAAGACTGAAAGACACCAACAAATACAAGGTCCTGTAGGCTTCATTGAGCAGACCAGGGCTGTTTACATTCACAGATTACACGGATGATCACAGGCACTATGTGCAGCATTCCGGGCGAATCTGAGAAAACCAGTGAGCAACTTATTTAGCGCCTAAAAATTGGTAAAATAGTTGGTAAACACAAGGTCAAACATATTCACATTTGCCTTTTTGGTTTGCAGATAAGCACCCGGCACCTGTACTTTATTCAGTTCACGGAAAAGGACCGTTTCGGTTTGAAATGCAGCCCGGAGCAACCGGTCAATGGTACGGATATCTTCCTCGTATTGCTGATGCCGCCGCTCATCGTTCAGGCAAAACTGGTCATGATCCATCATCGCTGTGCCGTTAAGTCCCAGGAAGTCCGTTACCACTATGCTGTGCCAGGGCATCAGCACACTTAACAGCACATGTATTTTAAACAGCCCCCGGCCTTCTTTTGAAGGACAATCCAGGTAATAACAAAACTTATTATGAAACAGATCCGTTCTATCCTTTAGTTCATAACGGGTCAACGTTTCGCCAAGTGTGCGTACAAATCCGTTCCATTGTTCCTCCAATACTTGTTTCAGCATCCGTACTGATCGTTTACGCCGGGCGTAAACCCGTTCATACTCCTGCTGATCCACCAGCGGTGACAGTCCCTTAGGATAATGATCGTAGATCTTTTTCAGCAAGGAAGGAGGATTCATAATGGATGTTTATTAATCAGTATAAATAAATTATAATATATAATAATCGATAAAAATCATACCAAATTTACAAAAAATAAGCATAAAAAATCAAATTAGTAAATTTACTATATAAAATCCGAACCTTGAAATCCGGCTAATTCCGAAAAGGAATTTGCTGTTTCATTTTTGCAGCTTTCTGCGAGTTATATCCGTTTTTTGCATTACCCGATATAAAATAACGTATATTTAACAAACTTTTAGTTTTTAAATTAAAACCAATTTGCATGAAGAGAATGATCGCATTGCGTATGGCGGCCTTATTGTTATTGCTGTGCCCGCTCCTGTTATGGGCGCAGCAGCGGCAGATCCGGGGCTCGGTTAAAAATGAATCCGGCGAGCCGGTTGCCGGGGCCACCATTCTTCAAACAGGCACCCGGAACGCCACCGCATCAAATGATGATGGGAGCTTTTCCCTGCAGGTAACCGGTAGCAACGCTGAACTGGAGATTTCCGCGGTCACTTATGCCCCGCAAACAATAGCCATTGGCAATAATACGGTCATAACCATCACACTCCTCCCGGATGGCAAGGCCACCATGGACGAAGTGGTGGTTACGGCATTAGGGGTTACCCGTGCACAGCGGTCGCTGGGGTATTCTACACAACAGCTGGAAGGCAAAAATCTTACAATGGCGAAAGAATCGAACCTGATCGCTTCGCTGGCAGGAAAAATTGCCGGCGCGCAGATCGTTGGTTCTTCCGCAGCTAACCTGGGTGGTACCCAAAAAATCAAGCTACGTGGCGTTAATTCATTAAATGGTACCGGATCCCCTTTACTGGTGGTGGACGGAACGCCTATTTCAAATATAAACTTCAGCTCGGATAACTCAAACGGCATTGATCTCGGTAACATTGGCCAGGACATTAATTCTGAAGACGTAGAGAACGTAAGTGTATTAAAAGGTCCCGCAGCTTCTGCGCTTTATGGTCTTCGCGGCCAATACGGGGTTATTATGATCACTACAAAAAAAGGAGGCCGCTCTAAAAAGGCAACGGTTAGTCTAAACTCCGCTTATACCGTTGATAAAGTAGGCAACTTTTTGCCACTGCAAAACATTTACGGTGTTGGCAACAATCAAACATTTCTAAAACTGCCCGGCGGAGAGCTTTATGTAAATGGCAATGATGAAAGCTGGGGGCCAAAAATGGATGGCACCCCTGTAAGAATGTACTATAGTTTTTATAAGCAGGACCCGGAATATGGAAAAGCGACACCTTTTCTGCCACAGCCCGATAATATTAAAGATTTTTTTGTAACGGGACATAATATCAATAATACCATATCGGTTTCAGGTGGTGGCGACCGGAGTACTTATAAGCTGAGTTATAACAACAATTATGTAAAAGGCACCTACCCAAATACGTTCTTAAAACGCAACAACCTTAGTTTGAACGCCGCATTGAATGTTACCGACAAACTAACTGTTGGTACAAACGTCAACTATGCCAACAACCTGGCGCGGCGGCCGGTTCAGGGTTACCAGGGATCATTTACCGGGGCAACGCAATGGTTTCAGCGAAACATCGATATCCATCGTCTTCAAAACTATAAGTATGCCGACGGAACTATTTTGAACTGGAACGTGAATCCCAATACAACTTCGGAAGTCATCACCAACAATCGTCCAAGCGACTGGAATAATCCTTATTTTGATGCCTACGAAAATCTGAATTCAGACTCAAGAGACCGCTTGTTTGGAGATGTGAATGTAAAATACCAGATCACGCCGGAACTGCGGTTAAGCGGCTTTGTAAGGGGTGATATTTTTGCGCAAAAGCTCTCACAGCGTACTGCGGTGGGCGGCCGGCTGGATCCCGGCTATAGTGAGGGCAAATACCAGAACAAAGAGATCAACTATGAATTACTGGCGGAGTACAGCAAGAAATGGGAAGACTTTTCGTTAAACGTAAACCTGGGAGGCAACCTGTTCAATGCTCAATATTCCTACCTGTCCGGCTATACGGTGGGGGGTCTATCAAGTCCCGGCTGGTACAGCCTGGAAGCATCGGTAAACAGACCATCGATAACCCAGCGTTTAAGAGAAAAGAGTGTACGCAGCGTGTATGGAATGGTTTCTGCCGGCTATAAAGACCTTTTATTTATAGATGGAACACTGAGGAACGACATTTCATCCGCACTTCCCAAAAACAATAATTCCTACATCTATCCATCATTATCCGGCAGCTTTGTATTCAGCGAGTTATTAAAGTCCAACATCCTGTCTTTTGGAAAACTGAGGGCGAGCTACGCCAGTGCCGGCTCTGACTTAGATCCTTACCAGATCCTCGACATCTATACCGCAGGCTCTATCTATGCCACCCCTTCAACAACGATCAATACGATGCGGCTCCCGTTCACACTTAGAAATGCGGATATCAAGCCGGCCTATGCCAATTCTTTCGAACTCGGTACAGAACTCCGGTTTTTAAGGAACCGGATCGGGCTGGATGTAACCTATTATGAACAGGTGAACAAGAACCAGATCCTCCCCTTGCAAATTTCCGCTGCTACCGGCTTTACAAACGCGATCATCAATGCCGGACGTATTTCCAATAAAGGCGTTGAAGTTACTGTAAGAGGCACGCCGGTCCAATCTAAAAACTTCCAGTGGAACGCCACCCTCAATTTTGCCAAAAACAAAGGGAGCGTTGATGAACTCTACCCGGGCGTAAACGCCTATCAACTGGATGCCAACACCTATTCCAGTCAAACTATTTTTCTGTATTCCAATGTTAAACAGCCTTTCGGAACTTTAACCGGGCCCGGCTATAAAAAAGACGCAGCCACCGGCAAAATATTACTGGATGACAACAATATGCCGGTACAGGAGTTAAACAAAAACTTTGGTTCCGTGGTGCCTGATTTTACCGGTGGCTTTTTGAACAGCTTCCAGTTCAAACAATTTGATCTGAACGGAATGATCGACTTCCAGTCTGGCGGAAAATTCTTCAGCTGGTCGCAAATGCTTGCAGTAAAATCGGGACAGGCTGCTATTACCGCCGCAATGAATGATAAAGGGAAAAACGTAAGGGACCCATTGGCCGATGGAGGTGGATACAAAATAGAAGGAATATCGCAAAAAACAGGGGAGGCTGTAACTGCATATGTAGACGCAAGAACTTATTTCAGAAATAACATCGGCACACGGATATACGATGAATGGCTCTATGATGCATCCTATATAAAGTTAAGAGAAGTAAGTTTAGGCTACAACTTCAGCCAAAAAATACTGGAAAAAACACCGGTAAAAGCATTGCGCCTGGCTTTAATTGCACGTAATCCATTAACGATCTGGCAAAAAGCACCCAAAGGCCTGGACCCTTCCGAACTTTCATCAGGCAGTGCATCTATTAGCTGGATCGAAAAAGGAGAACTGCAGACCGTACGCTCTTATGGCATTAATTTAAATATTACTTTCTAAGGATATAATCTGATCATTATGATAAAGTTTATACAACTTTCAACAATATTGGTACTCCTGACTGCTGCCGGGTGTACAAAATTTGACGACAAGTATTATGTGGATCCTAATAATCCCTCAAAAGCATCCGGAACCCAGCTCATCGCCAATGCCCAGTTGTTTTTACCAAGTATGAGCTCCAATGCCTACGGGCCATTGTATCCGCAATATCTTTCCCTGACCACCTTTACGGACAACAGCCGGTATATGACCACCAATTTCAATTTTGCGGACTGGTATACCGGCCCCATGATGGACCTTCAAACAGCACTGACCAATCCATTGGACGCAAATGAAGGGCCGGTTGAAAACCAGGTAGCAGTTGCCAGGGTACTGAAGGCGTATTTTATGTGGTTCCTTACCGATCGCTGGGGCGATCTGCCTTATAGTGATGCCTTTCAGCGACTCAACAAAATAGCGCCGAAATATGATAGGCAACAGGCCATTTATGACTCGATGTTTAACCTGCTGACAACCGCCAACGATGCCTTTACTCTGACCAACGGAGCTATAAAGAATGATATTGTCTATAACGGGGATATGGGCAAATGGAAACGGTTTGGAAATACCATCCACATGCTGATGGCGCTCCGCCTCTCGAAGGTTGATCCTGAAAAGGGCAAAATTGAATTTGTGAAAGCCCTTTCCGGTGGAATTATGACCGCAAACACTGATAATTTATTCTTTCCACATCTGGCAGATCAATCAATGGAAAACTATTGGTATAATTCCTTTACCAGGTTAGGCCGGGAATGGTATGCACTAAGCAAGCCGTTGGTGGATTATATGCAGCCCTTGAATGATCCCCGGCTCCCGGTGTTTGGCAATAAAAATAAAGACGGCAATTATGTGGGTCTCGAATACGGAAAGGCGGTTCCCAACGCCAATGATATTCCCGGCATTTCCTTGCTGAGCTCCGGTTTACGCCAGCAAAATTCCCCGGTATACCTGACCACTTATGCACAGGCCCTGTTTGCGAAAGCAGAGGCCACCAAGCTTGGCTGGATCCCCGGAGGGGAAGCAGAGGCAAAAACAAATTATGATGAGGCGATCCGGCAATCCATACTTATGTGGACAGGATCGGACGCAGGGTACGCAGCCTTTATATTGCAGCCTTCTGTTATTTATAACCCGGCAACCGCCCTCCGGCAGATCGCCTATCAGCGCTGGGTACACCTGTTTTTAAATGGATACGAAGCCTGGGCAGAATGGCGCCGGACCGGCTTTCCTACGTTAACGGCCCCCGCCGGGGCTAACGACGGAAAGATCCCCCGCCGGGAAGGATACCCTGCTGTTGAAGCCCAGATCAATAAAACAAACTATGATGCAGCCGTTACCGCATTCCCCTATGGGGGCTCCGATGGATTAAATGCAAGAGTGTGGTGGGATAAACCTTAGTGCGGAGCGAGGAAGCCTGGCAATGGCTGGTATAAATAACCTCATTGGTGAACAAGTGCGACCAGGGGACATGGCTATTGTGATGTCTTGGGGGTATTGCCGGCTATTCCTTACCCCACCCGTTGGCCTGTCTCCGCAAATAGCGGGGCCCCTACCGCTTCGCCTTAAAAAAGGCCTTCATCAAAGCGGCACATTCGTCTTCCAGCAAGCCGGTAACAATCTCCGTTTTGGGATGAAACGGCGAAGTAACCGGCTGTACCCGGCTAAAACCATTCTTTGCATCTGATGCCCCCCAAACCACGCGGCGGAGCTTGCTCCAGTAAAGGGCCCCGGCACACATTACGCAGGGCTCTACCGTAACGTACAACGTGGCATCGGGCAGGTATTTGGCGTTCAGGAAACTGAAAGCCGATGTTAATGCGATCATTTCCGCATGTGCGGTAGGATCATTTAATTTTTCGGTCATATTATATCCCCGGGCAATGATGCGGTTATCCTGCACCACCACGGCCCCGATGGGGATCTCATCTTCCTCAAACGCCCGCTGTGCCTCCTTCAGCGCCTGCTGCATAAAATATTCATCTGTCATTGATCTGCTTTGAAGCGATAAAATTAGAAATTACAAACGAGAATCGGGGGAATCCATACTCCAAAGCGTTGATTTTTTCCTACCTTGTATTTTTAAATGTAGAATGAAGGTCCTGTAAGCGGAAAGCACCGGCTGCGGACGATAAATAAAAACACAGATGGCATTTCCCAAACAGAAACTGGAAGAAAAATTTAAGGATGTATATCAGCAGCTCAATGAACAGCAGCGCGTTGCCGTGGATACCCTGGAAGGACCCGTAATGGTAATTGCGGGCCCGGGCACCGGTAAAACCCAGATCCTGGCCGCGCGGATCGGGAAGATCCTGCTGGAACCGGATACGCTTCCCGAGAACATCCTTTGTCTGACCTATACCGATGCCGGTGTGGTAGCCATGCGCAAGCGCCTGCAACAGTTCATTGGTGCCGATGCATATAAAGTAAATATTTATACGTTCCATGCTTTTTGTAATGATGTGATCCAGGACAACCTTTCGCTCTTTGAAAAAAATTCACTGGATCCCATTTCCGAGCTGGAACGGATCGAATACTTCAAAAAGCTCATTGATGCGTTTCCAAAAAATCATCCGCTGAAACGCTACCGGGGCGATGTGTATTTTGATGCACCCCACTTGCAGCAGCTATTTTCGGCAATGAAGCGCGAGGGCTGGACCGCCGCCTTTATCAATGAAAAAATTGATGCCTATATCCGGGATCTTCCCAACCGGGAAGAATACATTACCAAGCGGGCCACCAAAGATTTTAAGAAAGGCGATCTGCGCACGGATAAAATTGCGGAAGCCACAGAAAAAATAGAAAAGGTACGTGCAGCCGTAAATGAGTTCGATGCCTTTCAGCAATTGCTGAATGAAAAGCGCCGTTATGATTTTGATGATATGATCAACTGGGTGATCCGCGCCTTTGAAGAAAATGAATCGCTGCTGCGCAACTACCAGGAGCGCTTTCAATATATATTAGTGGATGAGTTCCAGGATACCAGCGGTACCCAGAACCGGATCGTACAGTTGCTGATCAACTACTGGGAACAGCCCAATGTATTTGTAGTAGGCGATGATGACCAGAGTATTTACCGCTTCCAGGGCGCCAATGTGCAGAATATGCTGGACTTTGCCCAGCAATACCAGGAGGCCTTAAAGACGATCGTACTGACCAATAACTACCGGAGCATCCAGCCCATACTGGATGTTTCCAAATCCGTGATCACCAAAAATAATGAGCGACTGGTAACCCAGCTTCCGGGGCTGAGCAAAGAGCTTGCGGCCGCCAATGCAGCCATCAACCACCTCACCACTCCTCCGGAACTGGCCGAATACAATAGTGAAAAAGAAGAGATGGCCGGCATTTGTATGGAAGTAGCGCAACTGATCCGGAATGGAACGGCACCGGGTCGCATTGCCGTTATCTATAAGGAAAATAAATACGGCGAAGAACTTTCCAACTACTTCCGCCTGATGCAGGTGCCGGTGTTTAGCAAGCGTCCCATCAACCTGTTGCAGGACCCCTTCATCAAGAAAACGATCACCATCCTCCGGTACCTGAATGCCGAACATGATATCCCCTATGGAGGCGATGAGTTATTGTTTGAACTATTGCATTACGATTTTTATAAGATCCCGCCTATTGAAATTGCAAAGCTCAATGTAGAAGTGAATAACCGGCAGTTTAAAGGAGAAACCACTTCCCTTCGTCAGATGCTGGCCGAAAAAGCCAACCGGCCGCCAAAAGACCTTTTTGACACCGGTATTCATCCGCAACTGAAACAGTTCAGTATTACGTATGAACAACTGATCAGCGATGTATCTAACCTTACCCTGCAACAGCTGGTAGAAAGCGTGATCCGGAACGCCGGCGTACTGGCTTATGTCATGCAACATGTCGAAAAGATAGAACTGATGCAGTTCCTCTCCGCCTTTTTTGATTTTGTAAAAGAAGAGAACAGCCGCAACCCCGCCTTTAGTCTCGACGGACTGATCAGCATCATTGACCTGATGGAAAAAGAAGGCGTGCCGCTTTCGATGACGCGCACCATCGGGAACGATAGAGGCGTAAACCTGTTAACAGCACATGGAAGTAAAGGACTGGAATTTGAATATGTGTTCCTTGCAGGTACCAATGCCTCCTTCTGGGAAAAAAAGAAAAATTTTCCTACGATCTTTAAGCTCCCCGATACCATTTTCAGCTCACAACCGGAGGGCGATTCCACCGAAGAATTACGACGGGTTTTTTATGTGGCGCTTACGCGGGCCGAGCAGCATCTGCATATTTCCTGGTCAAAACGCAACAACGGCGGTAAGGAACTGGAACCTTCCATGTTTATCGCCGAAATACAGGAACAGCATGCGCTTCAAACACAATTCCGCTCTATACCCGAAGAAGAAATGACCCGTTTCCGCCTGCTGCAATTCACCGCACAGGCACCCACCATTGAGCAACGCGAAGACGATTTTATTACACCGCTGGTGGATAAATTTGTAATGAATGTAACCGCGCTGAACAACTATCTCAACTGTCCGCTGCGGTTCTACTACCAGAACCTGATCCGTATCCCCTCCGGGAAAAATGAGAATACGGAGTTTGGAAGTGCGATCCATTTTGCACTGGAACGTTTTTTCCGGAAGATGCGGGAAAACGCCGGCAATACTTTTCCGCCGGTACAATCGCTCTATGAAGATTTTAAATGGTATATGCAACGCCACCGGCAGAACTTTACCCGCGAATCTTTCAAACGCCGGATGGAACAGGGTGGCATTATCCTACCGGAATATTACAATAACTATATCAATGCCTGGAACAAAGTGGTGGTAGTGGAGTTAAACATCAAGAACGTAGTGGTGGATGGTGTTCCTCTAAAAGGAAAACTGGACAAACTGGAATTTAACGGCAAGGATGTGAACGTGGTGGACTATAAAACCGGTAATGTTAAATATGCCAAACCCAAATTACTGCCACCTTCCGACAAAGACCCCAATGGCGGCGATTACTGGCGCCAGGCGGTTTTTTATAAATTACTGGTCGATCACTACGAGGCCAAGAACTGGACGGTAGCCAGCACCGAGTTTGATTTTATTGAGCCGGATGAAAAGAAAAACTTCGTCAAACAAAAGGTGGTGATCCTGCCCGAGCACCTGGAGATCGTACGCCGGCAGGTGCGGGAAACCTGGCAGCATATTCAGAACCATGAGTTCTACAAAGGCTGCGGAAAAGGAGATTGCCACTGGTGCAATTTTGTAAAGGACAACCAGCTGTATTCGGAGCTGGAAGCAATTGAAGATGAAGAATAGCTGCATGCAACGTTTTTTGCCACAGAGGCGCTGAAACACAGAAGTCTTTTTTTATGGCCACAGAGCTAAAGAAACACTGAGTTTTCGTACCATAGATGTATTCAGTGATTCTGTGCCTCAGTGGCCTTTATTTCACGCAAAGGAGCAACGACACAATGGGTCGTTTTGTTTCTTTCTGCCTTAGCGTCTTTGTGGCCTATTGCGGATAAAACCGGATCTGCTCAAAGTCATACGCCCCGCTTACCTTCAGCCGGTCAACCAGTTGCTTCAGTGCACTTTCCTCCCATTTGGTCTGGAACATTTCATCATGGATCAGCAATACGATATTCCCCTTTGTAAAGGAGTTTCCCGTTTTACAGCGTTGTGCGATTTCATCAAACACCGCATCCACTGTTTGTACCGGCCGGCCATCGGGATGATGCTGCCATTCCAGGTCCCACCCAATCACCTTATAACCCTGGGCAGCCAGTCCATCTGCGGTTGAAGCACCGCTGATCCCATCATCGCGTTTCTTCCCGTTCAGCCGCCACATATTCCGGCCCGGCAGGCGCACAATTTTATAATGCAGTTTCAGCAGCTGCTGGTTTTTCAGCACATCCGCAATGGCGGTCTGCGGATCGTTGTAAAACTTTTCGTAGTGATTGTTGGCATGGGAATAACTGTGATTGTATTCGTCGATGTATGGATTTTCTTCATAGTATTTAAAATAGGTATCCATCCGGCGGTTGGCCTCCACATGCGCACCCACCAGGAAAACGCTGATCTTGATCTTTTCGGCAAGGATCACACTATCGATGTTTTCGCTGCCGTTCAGGGGCCCGTCGTCAAAAGTCAGATAGATCGTACACTTTTTTTCTCCCGCACGCTGTGGTTGTGAAGTGCCGGATAAACAGGCGCTCAGTCCCACCAGGGAACCAACAAGGATGAGTTTTGATAAAGCGTTCATAAGAAGGGGGTGTTTGTATCTTAAAACTACTAAATAAAAAGAATACGCATTGTTTAAGAAAAAAATCCTTGTCACAGAAGCGCTGAAACACGGAGGACCTGGGGCTTTTCTAAATTAAAAGCAAGGCTATCGCTGCAGCATTAAAAGAGTCTGTGTTTCTGCGTTTCAGTGGCCATATCAGGATCACTCAAATAACAATCCAACCTATTCAAAGAACACCTATTTTTACATCCTAAATCCATTCGCTTATGACCGATATTTTTTCTGCCGAAGGTGCACAGTCCATCATCAGCCGCATTGAACAATTAACCCCCGAAAGCCAACCGCTATGGGGTAAAATGAGCGTAGATCAGATGCTGGCGCATCTTTCCGTGATGTATGAACTGGTCTATACCGATAAACACCCCAAACCTAAAGGCTTTGTAAAATGGGTAATGAAAACCTTTATTAAAAAGACCGTTGTAGGCGATGCTCCGTATAAACAAAACATAAAAACAGCCCCCTTCTTCAAAATCACCAATCACCGCGACTTTGAAAAAGAAAAAGAACGGCTCATCGGTTATATCCGCCAGACCCAGGAACTGGGCGGTGCCCATTTTGATGGTAAGGAATCTCATTCTTTCGGTCCGCTCACGCAAGCAGAATGGAACAACATGTTCTCCAAGCACCTGGACCACCATTTAAGGCAGTTTGGGGCTTGATCGCGACAGGATTTATGGAATAATGACCGTTTATTGTCCTAACATAAACTGCCATTATGAAAAGAATAGCCGGAGCCTGGCTGCCCCTGGTCTTCATCGTTGCCGTATCCTGTACCTCAAACAAAAAGCAGGCAAACACCCGCGCGGTTCTTACGCCTTATGATACCACCCGTGCATTCCTGGAAACCGAACAACTACTTTCCCGGCAAGGCGGGCCAACAACAACCCAGGTCAGCAACCTTGAGAAACTTGGGATCATTTGGGGGTTTTTAAAATACCATCACCCGGTATTACAGGAAGGGAAATACGATTGGGACAACCAGTTTTTCGGCATGTTACCCCAGATACTGCAAGCCGACCGGCCAACTGCGGCCGACCGAATACTGGAAGCCTGGGTTGATGGTCTGGGCCCTGCTGCACCTTGCAAAAACTGTACATCCACGATCTCCGATTCCCTTATAAAACTAAAACCGGACTATGGAAAACTGTTCAACCCCGGTTACCTCCCTGCGTCCCTGGCCGGCAAGCTAAAACAACTGTGCAAGGATGGGATCGCCACACCACACTATGTACGACGCGGTAACGCTGGCAGTCCGGAATTCGTTAACGAGCCGGATCATGGTGATGGATTTCCGGCTGTTTCGGTGCGGATACTGGCATTATTCCGATATTGGAACATCATCCGGTATTACTATCCCTACCGCTATAGGGCAAAGAACTGGGATGCCGTTCCGGCTCTATTCCTGCCCCGGTTTATCGCGGCTAAAAACCAGGCAGACTATACGCTTGCCGTCCTCCGGCTTGTCACAACCCTGGGCGATGCGCATGCCGGTATCTATGTTAACCAAACACTGGACAGCCTGGCAGGGAACTATTTGCTGCCCATAAAATGCGCATACATCGAAGGGAAAGTAGTCGTTTACGACTACATCACTGCTGGTAAGAAGATCCGGAACACCATTTTGAAAGGCGATATTATTACCCGGATCAACGACACACCGATCGACACTGCCATCAACCGTTTACTGGACCGAACGCCGGGCGCCAGCTATGCGATACAGATGTCGTATTTGCTGTACCCAAGGGGACTGAGTCCGTTGATAAGGACTCATCAGCCATTCAGCACGTTGACCTTGTTACGGAACGACCGGGTGATCCGGCAGACCGTCCAAACGATCCGGAATGATTCATCCCTGCAAAAAGCCTTAAGCAGGAAGATCATAAAACCAAAATACCGTGTCCTGTTTGACAGTATCGGCTATCTTGATGCACAACAGTTACAGGATAGTGATTTTGCTGCAATGCGGAGTAAATTGAATCCAACCAGGGGACTCATTATCGACCTGAGAGGATATCCGCCGCCTTATATGTATAGCCTGTATGGGGGATGGTTGAAATCAGCAAAAACCGCTTTTGCCAGACACAGTATTTGGGATTTGCAGGAACCGGGCAGATTCAATTTTGTATATAACTATACCGGAGGCCAACCCGGTGTAGCAAACGGACGGAACATACCAGACACATTAAAATACAATGGCAAAATAATCATACTTGTAAATAACTTCACCATTAGCCGGAGCGAATACACCGCAATGAGCTTCAGTTCCATACCAGGCGCCCGGGTTCTTGGTTCCCCAACAGCCGGGGCAGATGGTGATGTATCGCGCGTGCCGTTACCCGGGGCTATTGAAACGTATATCTCGGGGATTGGGATCTATTACCCGGACGGTTCCGAGACCCAGGGAACAGGCGTCAAAATTGATATCCCGGTATACCCCTCCATAGAAGGTATCATAAAGGGCAAAGACGAACAACTGGAAAAAGCCATTCAAGTCCTGCAGAAATAAACGTAAATTAGTAGCAGCGAACGATTCGTATTAAATCCTTTACAAATGCTGCGACTATTACTTCTCCTGGTGCTGGTCCCCTTTGCCGGCAATGCTCAAACAAAATTGCCCGGCGACAACTATAACCAATCCCTGGCAGACAGCCTGGGCGCCGACCAGTACGGCATGCGGCTGTACCAGTTTGTCATACTAAAAACAGGCGACAGCGCGATCACCGACAAGGATAAAGTGGCCGCCATTTTTAAGGGTCATATGGAAAACATCAGCAAACTCGTAGCTGCAAATAAACTGATCGTAGCCGGTCCGTTCGCAAAGAATCCACAGCAATACCGTGGATTGTTCATTTTTACTACGAAAACAAAAGAAGCAACTGAAGCCCTGCTGGCATCCGATCCGGCTGTAAAATCGGGTCTTTTAAAAGCGGAGATCTACGGTTGGTATGGATCAGCAGCGTTGCCGATGTACCTGCCCGTTCACAAACAGATCGAAAAAACCAACCATTAAATAGCATGAATATCGGAGAAGCAAAGGAACTGATCGCGGGCCTGCCGCTGTCTCCGGAGGCCCCGCTCCGATGGGCAGATCTTGGCTGTGGTTCCGGTACGTTTACCCATGCCTTGTATCGCCTGCTTCCCCCGGCAAGTACCGTATACGCATTCGATACAAACAGGCAAACATTCCATGAGCCGGGCATCCGTTTTGTGCAACTCGATTTTGAAACACAGGAGCTACCGGTGCCGCCGCTTTCCGGCATCCTTATGGCCAACTCATTACACTATATATCAGATCCGCAGGCATTGATCACAAGGCTCCGGCAACACCTGGAGCCAGGGGGCGCCCTGGTATTGGTGGAGTACGATACCAATGCACCAAACAGATGGGTGCCTTTTCCTGTACCTTTGAAGAAAGCAAAAGAGCTGGCGGCCTTGTGCGGCTTTAAGAACTTTCATCAGATCGGAAACCGGCCTTCCATATATCACGGAGGCGGTATGTACGCGGCAGTTTTCATATAGTAAGAACCATCTTATTTTCTAACGATAAAAAATCAAAACATGCGTATTCTTAAAAAGATCCTGCTGGCAATCGTGGCCCTCGTTTTGCTGGTGCTGCTGGTGGCCGCCTTTGTAGACGGCAAAATCAAATTTGAAAAATCAGTAGCCATCAATGCCCCCATTGATAAGGTATGGACCCATGTCAACAGCCTGGCCGCGATGAACACCTGGAGCCCCTGGGTAGACAAAGACCCCGACATGAAAAAAACAAGTGAAGGCACGGATGGCACACCCGGCGCCCGGTTCTGCTGGGAAAGCCAGAAAAAGGATGTAGGCAAAGGTTGTCAAACCATCCGCTCCCTGAGCGCGCCATCCCTGATTGAAACCGATCTTAAATTTTATACCCCTTATGAAAGCGAGGCGCAGGCCTTTGTAAAGCTGGAAGCAGCCGGCAGCGGCACCAGGGCCACCTGGGGGTTTAACAGCGAAATGCCTTACCCGTTCCGGATCATGAAGCTGTTTATGAATATGGAAAAAATGATGGACCCGGATTTTACACTGGGGCTGCAGCGATTGAAAAAAGCGGCGGAGCAATAATACAGCTACCGTATATTATAAAAAAGCCCTCAGCCGGAACAATTTAATTTCACATCATTAAAAAAAAATTTATGGCACATATCAACCCTTACATCACGTTCAACGGGAACTGTGAAGAAGCATTTAACTTCTATAAATCCATTTTTGGCGGTGAGTTCGGTTTCGTGGGCCGTTTTAAAGACATGCCGCCACAGGAGGGATACACCATGCCTGAGGCAGATGCCAATAAGATCATGCACATCTCTCTTCCCATTGGCTATACCGCCTTAATGGGCAGCGATACCGGTGGTGAATGGGCTTCGGGACATACAGTGGGTAACAATATCACCATTTCTTTGAACCCGGATTCCAAAGAAGAAGCAGACCGGGTATTTGGAGCACTTTCAGAAGGTGGTAATGCCACCATGCCCATGGCCGACACTTTCTGGGGCGATTATTTTGGCATGTGTACCGACCGGTTTGCCATCAACTGGATGATCAGCTTTCATACAAATCCTCAGTAGTTTTTGGTGATCTGACATAAACAATAATGGCAAGAGACTGTATCAGAAGCATGGTTTTTTATGCTGACGTTTTCATAAAAGCCTGCTCAAAGATGTAACGAACAATCGTCCTTCCATCATCCTGACCGCAGCGGAGCGGAAGGGTCTCTTAATGCCCGGGTAGTCTGACATCACAGAGAAGCCTCGGCTCCACTTTGTTGCGCCCGGCATGACGTAAGTATAATTGGCTTTCAATGCATAATGTAATCTGTCATTGGCAGCGTAACGAAGTGCAGCAGAGGGATTTCTTAATTTGATGAGCAGTTTCGGCTACTCCCGCTATCTCGGGATCCGCTCAACATGGCGACATCAAATGTCTGCTTCATATACCTGCTATTTGTTTCAGCATGATAAGATTTTGATACAACCTCTTTTTGGGGTACCCTTTTCGATTGATGCCGTGCGCAGTACGCAGAAAACGACCAAGGCCATCACATGATCCTGTTTCCCGAGTAAAATATCCCTGTAATTTTGATAAATCACAAACAGCCATCTATGCGATTACCAATAGCAATCCGTTTTTTGATCCTGTTCTTTTTTGCAGCGGCATGCACCCACCAGCCAAAACAGCCACCCGCCGGGGGAGATGTTGCCGGCCGGCTAAAGGAACTGTGCCGGCTCATCACTAGTGAGCCCGCCGATAAAAACAGGGTCATCCTTGCATTTACCACCATCGATGCCGGTTTTTTATGGAAAGGTACCGCCATGCCGGATACCCGTTATAGTGGGTTTTACCCGGATAGTGTGTATACGGTACTTACCGCCATTTTTAACCCGGACGGCACACCCGTAATAAAAAGGACCATGAATACCTGGCGAAGGAACGGACATCTTTACTACGAGATCTCGTTCAATATGGAAAGCCGGTACCATACGGAGGCCGGCAAGCAGCCGGTATTTGAAGATCCCCGGGACAGTCTGCAGATTTCACATGCCCTGCTGGCCCAACAATTCGGAAAAGTCGCTTCCGTTTTCCCTGCGGGCATGCAACCCAAGGAATCTCATTACGATTACTATACATATATCAACCCAAAAACACAGGATACAGCCTTTATCAAAACCCGCTCCTTTATGAGTCCCGCTTCAGATTATAATATCCTTTACCATATCTCCATTATCAACAGCGCCCTGGACCCCGGGCGGGCAGACAGGTAGCAGCGTATTTTTACCTGGCATTTACAGACAGTTCAATGACAAAAACCCCGGGCTCTTTTTGATGCCTGGTGTTCCCTACATTTGTAGTGAACAAAAAGATACCGCCCGTGGTTATTAAAATCTCAGGTATTTAAAAACACGAACCGCCAATCAAACAGAATATATGATACATGACTACCTACTCATTTCGATCGGAGTTGTAATAGCCGTAATGCTGCTGGTCATCCTGGGCCAGCGGTTGAAAGTAGCCTATCCCATCTTCCTGGTCATTGCCGGGCTGCTCATCAGTCTGACCCCCGGTATGCCGGTGTTGCAGATCAACCCGGATATCGTATTCCTCATCTTCCTGCCGCCCATTCTTTTTGAAGCGGCCTGGTTCACATCCTGGAAGGATTTCTGGAAATGGCGCCGTCCCATTTTCCTGCTGGCCTTCGGATTGGTATTCCTTACCGCGTTGGTGGTAGCCCTGGCTTCATCTGCTCTCATCCCCGGGATCACCCTGGCGCTCGGATTCCTGCTGGGCGGCATCAACTCACCTCCCGATGCCGTTGCCGCTACATCGGTTTTAAAGCATATGAAGATCCCTAAACGCGATATCACTATTTTGGAAGGTGAAAGCCTGGTGAATGATGCTTCCAGTTTGATCGTTTTTAAATTTGCTTTAGCCGCCGTAATGACCGGCCAGTTTGTATGGTATCATGCGCTCAAGGACCTGCTGATTATGGCGTCCGGGGGCATCCTGGTAGGGCTGGCCGTTGGTTTTCTTTTTGCAGGACTCCTCAACCGGATCCGGTCCAACTCCAATATTGATACCGTGCTTACCCTTGTGGTTCCCTATGTTATGTACATTGTAGCGGAACGCCTTCATTTTTCGGGCGTACTGGCCGTGGTGGCCGGCGGACTGATGATGTCGTACCACTCCCATTGCTTCCTGAGTCATACCACGCGCATACAGGCGGTCAATGTCTGGAGTACCCTGATCTTCCTGATCAATGCGTTTATCTTTATCCTGATCGGTCTGGAAATGCCGGTTGTGGTGCAGGGCATGAAGAATTACTCTATTGCCGATGGCATTAAATACGCCGTAATCCTGGGCGGCATCATTGTAGCCACCCGCATTGCCTGGTGTTACCTCATCGCCTTCGCCCCCCGCTGGTTCTCAAAAAAGATCCGCAGAACGGAACCCAATCCGGGCTGGCGTGCCCCCCTGCTCATGAGCTTTGCGGCCATGCGGGGTGTGGTATCGCTGGCATCGGCACTGGCCATTCCCCTGCTGCTCCCTTCCGGCGAGGCCTTCCCGCACCGGGATATCCTGCTGTTTGTAACCTTCGTGATCATTGTACTCACGCTGGTTGGACAAGGCCTGCTCCTCCCCCTGTTTATCAAATGGCTGAATATTAAAGAAATTGATGAAGTGCTGCCGAGGGAAAAACAGGAAGTGCTGATACAGGCCAGCTTAAAACATGCTGCGCTCACGGCCATTAACAGTAATTACCAGCAGCAGGTAGCACAAAACTCCCTGGTGAACCATCAGAAAAGAAAACTGGAGACCGACCTGGAGTTGTTATCGAATAAACTGCAATGCATTGCTACCTCTGCACACCACGCGGAAGTGGCCACGGTCAATAAAGACATTGCGCGCGAGCTGATACAGGTACAACGGCACCAGCTGCTGCGCCTGCGGCATGAACAGCAGTTTGAGGACGCCGTGATCCGTAGCCAGGAGATGCAGCTGGACCTGGAGGAGGCCAAGATCACGGGGTTTGAGCATTAATGGGGTATTTCTCTAATTACTTCGCAACGGAATAGCAACTACAGCAATCGGGAAATTTCGCAGCGCCTCTTTTTTACGTGATGGATATGTTTTCAAAAGGCGATCATGGCCGTAAAAAAGCAGCGTAGTAATGGTTCTGCAACAAGCAGGCAGCTAGCGCTTCAACCTATTTTTTCGAGAAGGAGTTGAAGCTTCTTTTCGATTAGGGTCTATAGTGCGCGGGCGGTCAAACGGCGGAGCAATCGTTTGACCTTGGCTTTTGCTCCACTTTTTGCCAAGAAAAAGTGGAAAGGGAATGCATTGGAATATCTAGGCGTTTGGGAGAAAATCAAGAATCCCGATTTTAATTACCCTGAATTCGGGGTAATTGGACAAGAGGCTGGTACGAATAGGTTCATCATGTCTGCCGGACAATGGATTGATCGTACAAAGGCTATTGGGATGCTCGTAAAAGCAGGTCGCTACGGAGGCACTTTTGCACATAAAGATATTGCCTTCCATTTTGCAATGTGGTTAAGCCCCGAATTTCAGATTTATTTGATCAATGCATTCCAACGCCTGAAAGACGATGAAAACAATCGCTTAAATTTAGAATGGAGCGTACAGCGTACCATTTCCAAGATCAATTACCATATTCATACAGATGCGATAAAGGAAAATTTAATTCCAAAAGAAATTACCAGACAACAAGCAGGTTTTGTATATGCTAACGAAGCCGATTTACTGAACGTTGCTCTTTTTGGCACTACAGCCAAAGAACGGCGGGACAGAAATCCCGGCAAAACCGGGAACATCAGGGATCATGCGGCTTTAGAGCAGTTAGTTGTTTTAAGCAATATGGAAAGCATTAATGCTTTATTGATAAAGCCAGGATTGACACAAGGCCAAAGACTGCTTCAGCTGAACCAGGTGGCTATAACACAGATGAGATCGTTGATTGAAAATAAGACCATAAAAAGGCTGAATGACCAGAAATAATGGAGCGGTTCTTTCGCCCTGGTTCGTGTTTGCACTATAGCTTATGACCCGAGCCTCCGGCTCTCTATTCCGTGTTATCCGCCTGTAACGTGAGCTAAAGCCCGCAGTTGCTGGTTCGGTCGAGGCGATGCCTCTTGCCTTTCGAATATAATACAGAAGGCTATTGGCCTGATCCTGCTTTCAACCCCGGAATTTGTTCCGGAGATACAACCCACTAATAAGTGACGGAGTGCTGTAGGCACGGCACATTCAGGCAGGGGGTCCGCTGCCCTGGTTCGTGTTTGCACGAGTCACTCATCAAACATTGGCTTCTACTCCTCAGAAAAAAAATCATCAGTCCAGATATCCCTTTTATCAGAAAGCCTTAAATCAAAAATTCTCTAATAACTTCTTGGCAGTCTTTAAACTGTCCATATAATCATAAACCGATTTATAAAACAAAGAAGTATACTCTTTGTTGCTGAAGCAATAAAGCTCATTAACACCCGTGGCTGATTGAATACGCAATTGGCCATACTCTACAATTGGTATCTGATAGTTATTGGCAAATCGCCGGTCCGGTGAGCCATCCTTATTTACTTTAAACCAGGTACGACCCACAATTTCAGAATCATCCGGTACCTGCTCGTCTTCAATAAATCGGGTTACGGAAAATTCAATAGCGGCATCCGTATAATCGATCAATGCAAAATTTTCTTTGGATTCATAAACGATCATAAACGCAGGAAAAAAATAGATATCTCCACCATTTATATTGTGAATACAAAAAGCCGCTGCATCCGTATTCAATATGGGTAATTTCCGTTCCGTTAATTCTATTTCCGACCTTGTAATAGTATTGGCCGCAGAAGTCCGTTCCGCCACCCGGTTAGTGGCCCGTGAGCTTGTAAAATCCCATTTCTTTTTAGAACGTTTCAGAAGCTGAAAAGCATCCTTTATGTTATGGTACAATTCAAAATAAATATCTTCTGTGTCAATCTCCAGGTTAATAACGGATAAACGGAGCTGTTCCGTCAACTCCTCTTTTTGCTCATTTAGTGTGCCGGACTCCTCTTCAAAGCGGGCAATTTTCTTTTTATAAAACGATTTAAAAAGACTTTTTCTGAGCCTATTTAGTTTGCCGGTTACTGCACCGTACTGCTGTTCCTTTTCCTTCAACAGCGCAGCCGTTTCTTCGCGTACATCTGAAGCATTCAGCAGCAGGCTTTTAAACTCTTTCAGATGATCAGATGTGAGCGAATGGGTTGCGCCACTTTTTATTTCATGTTGCGGATCGTAGGGCTTATAAAGCCGGTTCATGAGTTTTTCCTTACTTACAGCGGCGTCTTCATTGTCAGTGTTGACAGTAGGAACGATGTCTGTTTTAATTCCTTGCCTTCCGTAGGAAAGTTTTACACCGGGGAAGGCCTGAAAGTCTGGTCGGTATTTCCAATTCATAACTAAAACGTTGGAGGTAGTTTATATGCTTTTATTCTTTCCTCCAAATGTATTACGTTGCTAAAGATCACTTTTACGGAAAACCGTATGCGCCTCCCTTGCCAGCTGCTGCCAGGCATTGGAAAGGGAGATCCGGTATTGGATCAGGGCCTGCTTTTCCGGGCAACAATGGGCCATTTCGTTGAGTGCTTCCATTTCCATATTTTCCAGCAGACCTTCCGGGTGGGTAGCCCGCTCCGTTTTTTGCATCAGGGTTTGGATCACCGTTAGCCGTTGCAACAGCTTGTTGTACCGATCCTGCAGCTGCTCCAGCTCCCGGCCCAGGCGCAGGGCTGTATGATTGGCCCGCCGCTGGTGCTTTTTTAGTAGTGTATCCACTTTGTCCCGGACGGCCTTTTGCGGTGGAATACGAAGCTCCTTTTTATGCAGGGATGCCTGCTGCAATAGTAATTGCAGTTCCGACAATTTATGGGAGGCTTCGGCGGGCAGCTGACGCAATTCTCTTTCATAAAGTGCCAACAGGGGTTGGGATACGCCGATGAGCATGGAGAGCTGGCGTTGGGTTAATTGCAGTTCTTTTCTAAGGGCGTTCATAAAACAGTTATTTAGCTGCTTCAAGTTAGCATTTTGTAATCAGGTTGAAAAATTTGGCTGAGTTGATTACAAATTTGTAATCAGGTTAGTTGTAATCAAACCATCCGATTACAAAATTTTTGATTACAACAAGGCGCTCCTGGTCTCAGCAATGTCATTGGCTTGCTTCCATAAATTTTGTTCATTCACTCCCTTTCCTCTGAATTGTAGCGGTACCCTTTCTTCAGCTTTTTAATACTGGTATATGCCTTTGGTATTTAACCCACCATATAGGCCCATATAGCCAGGGTTCTGGAAAATGGCGTAATCCACCGGCTCAATCACTCCCGCATTTTGGCCGCATCTTTGTGCTTAATCTGTTCGAAAAGCGTATTTTCTTTTGGTGTCATTTTCATTGTTTTTTGTTTTAGGTTGCTTAGCTCAATGCTAGTTATTGTTGTATCTAATTTACAAAAGAAGCGTTGAAATGATACAGGAAGGGGTGCATTTCAAATTTTCGCTATGCAGCATTCTTAACAAACTCCCTTTTGGTTAGTTCTACAATCTTTGACCATTGTTGATTCTTCTTCGTTACTCTGAGATACAACATATTTTGGGCGCCATTTCGGCTCCATCTTTGGCCGGATTGCTTCAGCCTCTTTTGGACAACCGTTCGGTGTGCCGATTCGATAGCGCCGGAACCAATAAGCCCTGCACCTATCGTTTTGTATAACGGATAATTCATTCTCGTTTTATTGGATTCATAATAATCGATCAGCTTCTGCGCCTCTTGTGTTTTTTTTGGCAATCTGGTTACCTCATCCAAAACCTGCTGAACCTTCCCTTCCAAC
>NZ_FMZO01000001.1:0-459996 GCF_900101395.1 Niabella drilacis
ACAGGTCTTTTGCCAGAAACCACAAGTTTAAACGAAAAAATCGCTTTAGTCCCATGTACAAATAAAGCACAATCAGCTGCTGAAAACAGGATCCGCTTTGCCAGAAAAGCCAGAAACCTTAAGGATCAGGCTCATGGTTGTACTATGCCCATTACCTACAATAGTAGCAACCATCGCAGATGCCTGTCTCCCTGGAAGGACGATCCTGGATACAGACTTTTCTTATTTTAATAGCATTGGTGAGGACACAAACCACTAGTAATTACGCATTTTAATAAAATTGATTCCGGTTCATTATGAAACTGTCTTTGAATCGGTTTGCCGGAAGCATACCCTGCAGGTTAAACCGGCATTAGGGATTGCAGGAGCACTAAGCAGGATCGGGGTTGTAGCTGTGCCTATGGGCCTTTGTTTTTATAAAATAGCCTTACCCGCCGGCAACAGCAGCTCATAAAAAAGCCCCCGGTTGGAGCGGGGGCTATAACAGGGACAGACATTCCTTTATTGAAGGTTCTCGTACACGTAGATGGGATCTACCGGGCTGGCGGCCGGTGTGATGGTCTGCAGGGAGTGAAGCAGCCCGTCTTCCAGTCCATACACCCAGCCATGAAGTATGGGCGCCTGGCGCTCCTGCCAGGCTTTTTGGATAATGGAGGTCTTGGCCAGTTTTTCCACCTGCTCTTTTACATTGAGCTCAACCAGGCGGTTTGCCCGGTCCGTTTCATCTGCGATCCCGCTCAACTCCTCTTTGTGCTTGTAATATACATCTTTGATGACCCGCAGCCACATATTCAGCACCTGGTGAAAATCGCCATTGCTCATGGCTGCCTTTACACCACCGCAGCCATAGTGCCCGCACACAATTACATGTTTTACCTTCAGGTGTGCTACTGCATATTCCAGCACGCTGATGAGGTTGATATCCGTATGCACTACCAGGTTGGCGATGTTCCGGTGCACAAAGATCTCACCGGAAGTGGTTCCGGTTACTTCGTTGGCCGGTACACGGCTGTCGCTGCAGCCGATCCATAAGAATTCGGGTTTTTGTGTTTCAGCCAGCTGGTCAAAAAAATGAGGATCTGCATTTAATTTTTGTGAAGCCCACTCTTTATTGTTCTGTAATAACTTTTCGTATGATTGCATAATATTAATATCTGTTGAATGTATTATTTGAAATTAAATTTATTGGGAATGTGATGCTAAGTTAGACAATTCCGGCGTAACATCCGGTACTGACGTTTGTTTGATGCTTGTGATTACCTTTGTATATGTCCTTCTTAAATGTCCATCCCTGTTGTCATTTGCCAGTATTTTATGAGAGAAACCGTGATCTATGAACCCGCTGGTCTCCAGCTGTACATCAATGTCTTTTAACGGTGCGTGGATGATGAAGTCTTCAATCACTTCAACAATGTCTTTGTCAATATAGTCTGCGCGCATAGCATCGATGATCACCCTGGCACCGTCGGGTACTTTCTCCAGGTTCTGCTTAATGATCGCTTTATTCAGAAAGGAAACATCCTTACGGAGGCGGAACAGGTATTTGGAATCGTCCTTTACCACGAACACGGCCTTCCGGAAATTGGAGCGGAAGGCGAAGAACAGGCCCACACCGATCCCTACGATCACCCCCTTCAGCAGGTCGGTTGCCAGGATCGCTATGATTGTGATCACGAAGGGCAGGAACTGATCCCAGCCTTTACGGTAGTAAAGTTTGAAGAGCGCCGGCTTGGCCAGCTTGTAACCGGTAAAGATCAGGATGGCAGCCAGAGCCGTTTTGGGGATCATGTTCAGCAGGAAAGGAATGAAGGCAACCGAGCCCAGCAGCAGCAGCCCGTGCAGGATAGCCGACATTTTTGTTTTGGCCCCGGCATTCACATTGGCCGAGGAGCGTACAATAACACTGGTTACAGGGATACCGCCGATGAGCCCGGAAACGATATTGCCAATACCCTGGGCCTTCAGCTCGCGGTTGGTAGGGCTGGCGCGCTGATAAGGATCCATGTCGTCAATTGCTTCAAGGCTTAACAGGCTTTCCAGGCTGGCTACCAGTGCAATGGTGAGCGCCAGCACCCAAACCTGGGAGTTTCCGATGGCGCTCCAGTCGGGGCTTGTAAAGAACGATGCAAACTCCCCGGCAGAACCGGCCATGGGAATGCTGACCAGGTAACTGCCTGTTAAAGCCGGCATCAGCCCGGTGCCGGCAAATAATGCATTTAACCCCACACCGATAAAAACGATCAGCAATGGTGCCGGAATCAGCTTAATAAACCCTTTTTTGCCGGCCACCAGCTTTTCCCAAACAAAGTGAATGACCAGGCAGAGGATACCGATCAGCAGTGCAGCGGGAGTAATATGCCCGAAGGCTTTAAAGAAATTGACAAAAATATTGCCTGTGGCAGCGATGGATTCTTCATCATTGGCGGGCAATGCCGATTTATCCCCGAGCAATTGCGGCACCTGGTTAATGATCAGGATCAGGCCAATGGCGGCAAGCATACCCTTGATTACGCTGTTAGGAATATAATCCCCGATAACGCCGGCTTTAACAAAGCCCAGGATCACCTGCATGATACCTGCCAGTACTACCACTACCAGGAACGCCTCAAAAGACTGCAGGGTAATGATCGCTGAGGCAACTATGGCTGTAAGCCCCGCTGCGGGCCCGCTTACGCTAAGCTGGGACCCACTCATGATACCGACAATGATCCCTCCGCAGACGCCGGCAATGATGCCGCTGAACAAGGGTGCATTGGAGGCTAATGCCACACCCAAACATAAGGGCAATGCTACCAGGAATACCACTACGGAGGAGGGGATATCCGCGGCCAGGTTGGAAAATATATTTTTTGTTTTTGAATTTGTATTCATAAAAATATCATTAAGGAAATGATCATACATGCTATGAGTATAGCAGATATCAGAAATAAAAAATGCATGGGAGTAACTGTAGTCAGCAAGTGACTGCAGCAAAAATTACCCGCAGCGGGAGGCGCCGGAGTATACGGTGGTTACAGCATTGTGTTGGGGGGAGGGGCGTGTAGCTCTGCATGAAAAGCAATATAAGTGCCTTCATGTGCATGCAGGTAAGCATTGTCTTTTTGAAGCCTGGTCAGCGAAAAATCGTACATACCATGATGAAGATATTCTTCTGTAATGGTGATGGTCGGATTGGAGGGTACTTTTTCTTCGGTTGCTCCGGCCAGGGGATTAGAGCGGTCTTTGCTCCTGGTCTCGGTTCGTTCGGCCAGCCGGATTTTAGCTTCATATACAAAAGGGAGGCTTACGGTAAGCCACAATAAAGCAACTCCCAGCATTACAGCAAGGGCCCTGTATATTGTTCTGTTGTATAATAAACCGGATACCACGTAGTGCGAAAATAGCAGATTGTTTTTTTTCAGACAAAAAAACGGGAGAATATTACAATTCTTTAACGAAGCAGCCCCCGAAAGGGAAAATACAGGAAAGCGTTTCCAGGCATTGCAGTACCCCCGGAAACGTTATTGCCGGAAGACCGGTCTTACCGGTTTACTGATCGGATATCTTTCTGGAATACTCACCCTTCAAAGCATACCACCCAAAGATCATGAGACCTATGGCAATAGGCAGGAAGATGGTAATAATGATGATCCAGATCACCGGGTTATTAATATCCTTTTTGCCCCCGGGATCAATATTGTGTATAGCACCGGTTACCAGGAAGTAAATGATAACGGGCCCTAACAGTAACCACAGTATGCCCAGGAGTTTTTTTATTTGGTCCATATTTTTTTATTAATGAGGTCGGTGATTGTGTTATGATTTTAGGGTGTTGACTGCTTTGTACCTGGTCCTTTTGCACTGGTTGACCCGATAATGTTGATGGTTTCCTCAAGCCAGTCGCCGGATGTTAAGAGAATATCCGGGATCACGCCAATGGCTTCAATAGACTTTCCCGCCTTTGTTTGTATCTGGCAGGTGGGAACAAAAATAAAGAACCCGATATCGGAACCTCCCCGCATAAAAGCGACACCCTGCCCGGGGTTCCCGGCTCCGGCAGTTGTATCGCCGAGGATAACAGCCCTCCCCGTTTCCTGGGCAATAAAAGCAAAATACTCCGCAGCCGAGAACGTGTTTTTAGAAGTGATGATATATACCGGCGTTTTATAAAACCGGGGGCCTTCCGTATTGTTGTAGGGAACTTCACTTTGATGCCACCTCGTTTCGCCATTGCATTTTTTTACAAGCAATTGCTGATAATCTTTCGATTGATAAAGATGGTCATTCATAAAACCTCCTGCTTCGCCATTGCCGCCGGCATTATTGCTGATATCGATAATGAGCGCGCGGCTTCCCTTTAACCGTTCTAATGCCTGTACTGTTTTTTTAAATGCATCGGGGCCTGCCCTAAACTCGGTCCATTTTAAATAACCGATATTATTTTTAAGTTTCCGTATTTCTGCAATCCCGCCATTATCGGCCGCCTGGTTTTGCTGCTGATTATTGGCTGCCTTTGTGCTGAAGTGTGTTACCTTGAAATGTATGTCGTTGGTTTCTTTTCTCAATAACTGCGTTATCTTTTCTGTAGTATGCTCCGGGCTGAGGTTTTTAAAATCGCCATTGGCAAATTTCTCTGTGAGGATTTTATTTAGTGAGGCCGCTTTTTCTTTATCAAAATAGTTTTTTTCTATGATCGTTTTTAATTGGAAGATGAGGTTGGAAAGATCGCCGGGTTTTACAAACAGGGAGTCTGTTGGGGCGCTCTGAGCACACAGCAGGCCATCAGCGGGCAGGATCGCTGTAAAGAATAACACGGATATGATGATGCGGATATTCATGGTGTGCCATTGAATGAAGCGGCTGATTATTCCAATGCGGCAGATCTTTTATTAGAGAGGTATACCATTCCGATCAAAAAGCTCAGTGCCGCAATGCCGATCGGGTACCAGAGCCCCACCAGCGGATCTTCCGTAAAAGTGGTTTGCAACAATACTCCAATGAACGGAACCAGTCCTCCGAATACTCCGTTACCGATATGATAGGGCAGCGACATGGATGTGTACCGGATATGAACCGGGAACATTTCCACGAGGAAGGCGGCTACCGGGCCATATACCATGGTTACAAAAATGATCATCGTCCAAACCAGGAAAATGAATTTGTAATACAATGATGCCGGCAGGGTAACATCTGAGTAAACCGGCCTGGCCCTGGCCAGTGCTGCGGTTATGCCTGCATCGCCATCCAGTGCGCTTAATGGGGGATATAATGTAGACTCTTTTACACCCGGGGCCAGGGTGTCATACCTGCTTTCAGTGACCGTGATGCCATTAATATGCAATTTGTTTTTTTGTATTACAATCAGCTGGTCGTTGTATTTTTTGGTTTCTATCTTCGCTTTTTCCTGCGCTGCCGGTACGCCATCGGCGATCCAGCTTTTGATATCTGTGGTTTTCAGGAATTCATTAAAAATCGGTCTGTAAAAAATGACCCCCAGCAGCATACCGGCCAGCATGATCCATTTCCTGCCCACTTTGTCGCTCAGCCAGCCAAAGACGATAAAGAAGGGGGTGGCAAATAAAATAGCCCAGAGCATGATGGTACGGCTTTGTTCAAAATTGAGCAATGCCTTTGTTTCGAGAAAACTCTGCGCGTAAAACTGGCCGGTATACCAGATAACACCCTGGCCCATCACGGCACCAAATAAGGCCAGCAGCACCATTTTAAAATTAGCTTTTTTCCGGAAGCTTTCCTTCAGCGGATTTTTGGCTACTTTGCCTTCACTCTTTAAACGCGCGAATAAAGGGGATTCCTCCATCTTCAGCCGTATATAAACTGATACGACCACCAGCACGATCGAAAACCAGAAAGGATAACGCCAACCGCCCCATTCGGTATTAAACTGCTGGTCGCTCATATTCATTTTCACCAGCATAATAACACCCAATGCAAGGAATAGCCCCAGGGTTGCGGTGGTCTGTATCCAGCTGGTATAATAACCTCTTTTCCCGGGTGGCGCATGTTCGGCTACATAGGTGGCTGCACCACCATATTCGCCGCCCAGGGCAAGGCCCTGCAGCAGGCGCAGGAGCAGCACGATAAGCGGGGCCGCTATTCCGATCGTATGATATCCGGGTACGAGCCCGATCAGGAACGTTGATCCTCCCATTAAAATAAGTGTCAGTAAAAAAGTGGATTTTCTCCCCAGCAGATCGCCCAGCCGTCCAAAGAACAAAGCGCCAAAAGGACGCACAATAAAACCGGCAGCAAATATAGCCAGCGTACTTAACAAGGCAGCGGTACTGTTACCTTCCGGGAAAAACTCAGTGGAGATGGTTTTGGCCAGCATCCCGAAAATGTAAAAATCGTACCACTCAATCATGGTGCCCAGTGACGAAGCCCCGATGACTTTCCGAAGCACACCGGCTTCACTCACTTGTTTCATGTAATTTTGTTTTGTGCAATAAAATAAATACAATCGTTCGCTAACGTTCTTGTTAACAGCAGTCAAGATAATATTTCTTTCAATAAAATATTAATAAATTTGAATAATTTTTATTGCCTATTTTTAAGGCCGCAAAAAAAAACGTTTTAGTTATGTCATATTCATTTCAGGTAAAGACGATTGAAGAATATCAGGAAGCGTACAAAAAAAGTGTGGAGGACCCCGAGGGTTTTTGGTCGGAAGTGGCTGATACATTTGAGTGGAGAAAGAAACAGCCTTTCAGCAGCCGGGTGCTTGACTGGAATTTTGTAGAGCCGAAAGTGAAATGGTTTGAAGGCGCGAAGCTGAATATTACTGAAAATTGTCTTGACCGTCATTTGAAAACCTCCGGAGACACACCGGCCATCGTTTGGGAGCCGAACGATCCTAATGAAAAAGTTAGAACGCTCACCTATAAAGTACTGCACCGCAAAGTGTGCGAGTTTGCCCAGGTATTGCGCAATAATGGCGTAAAAAAAGGGGACCGTGTTTGTATATATATGGGAATGATCCCCGAGCTGGTGATTGCGGTGCTGGCCTGCGCCCGTATCGGAGCCATTCACTCCGTTATATTCGGAGGTTTTTCGGCGCAAAGTATCGCCGACCGCCTGGCTGATGCCGGATCGGAGTTTATTATTACCTGCGATGGCGCATACAGGGGGGCAAAGGATATCCCGTTAAAATCGATCATTGATGATGCGCTGATCGGCAATACCGTGGTAAAGCGCGTTATTGTGCATACACGCACCCGTACTCCGGTGAGTATGATCAAAGGACGCGATGTTTGGTGGCGCGATGAAGTAGAGGATGTGATCGAAACAATGCATGATGATGTGCTGAATATTCCTGCAGAAGAAATGGATGCTGAAGATCCGCTATTTATCCTGTATACTTCCGGCAGCACGGGTAAGCCCAAGGGTGTGGTGCATACCTGTGCCGGTTATATGCTTTGGACAACGTATACCTTTGTGAATGTGTTCCAGTATCAGCCAAAGGAGGTTTTCTTTTGCACGGCCGATATCGGCTGGATCACCGGTCATAGCTATATTGTATACGGCCCCCTTTCGGCGGGCGCTACCTGCCTGATGTTTGAAGGGGTACCTACCTGGCCGGATGCGGGAAGATTCTGGGAAATTGTGGACAAGCATAAGGTAAATATATTGTATACGGCGCCAACGGCCATCCGTTCGCTGATGAGCTATGGATTGGATCCGGTGAAGGATAAGGACCTGTCGTCCCTGCGGGTGCTGGGCACCGTGGGGGAACCCATCAATGAAGAAGCATGGCATTGGTATAATGAAAATATCGGAAAAAAGAGATGCCCCATCGTGGATACCTGGTGGCAGACCGAAACCGGCGGTATCCTCATCTCCAATCTCGCCGGTGTTACACCGTCGCGCCCAAGCTGGGCCACACTGCCGCTTCCGGGGGTACAGCCTTTGCTGGTAGATGAAAAAGGAGCGGAGATTACAGAGTTTACCGATGAAGTGATGAGCGGGAATCTTTGTATGCGCGCACCCTGGCCGGGCATTCTCAGAACAACCTATGGCGATCATGAGCGTTGCCGCCAAACCTATTTCAGCGCCTATAAGGATCTTTATTTTACCGGCGACGGGGCCTGGAAAGATGAAAATGGGAACTATAAGATTACGGGACGTGTAGATGATGTGTTGAATGTGAGTGGGCACAGGCTGGGAACAGCAGAAGTGGAAAACGCGATCAATATGCATGCAAGCGTAATTGAAAGTGCCGTGGTGGGGTACCCGCACGAGGTAAAGGGGCAGGGCGTTTACGCTTACGTGGTGCTGGATGAAAAACGGCATAAGGATGAGGATGATCTTACCCGGAAAGATATACTGGCTACTGTAAGCCGTATCATTGGCCCCATTGCAAAACCGGATAAGATCCAGTTTGTAAGCGGTCTTCCGAAAACAAGAAGCGGGAAGATCATGCGGCGGATCCTGCGAAAAGTGGCAGAAGGGGAGCTGGCAAACCTGGGTGATACCACTACACTGCTGGATCCTGCAATCGTTGATGAGATCAAAGAAGGACGGCTTTAATTTGCCGCATCCTTTCCCTTTCGGGGACTGTCATAAAAGCCCGTCATTTCACCAGTCATTATTGAAACGATGTGCGGGCTTTTAAGACGGTCCCGTTTTTTATAGATCAACGCTGATAACAGGGATGCCGTATCGTACTGTAGTTGCTGTAACCGTTCTGGAAAGATATTGGCAAAGGCGATCCCTGGCGGGTGAAGAACCATATGGCAGGTATACCTCAGGCCAGGATCACTTTTATCCCTTTTTCCTGCAGCGCAAATACGGTTTTTTCTGATATGCGCTTATCCGTTACAATATATTCAACCTGGTCGAGGTTGCAGATCTTACCCAATCCCCGCTTATTAAATTTAGAGCTGTCGGCCAGCAGGATCAGCTTTTGAGATACTTCGATCATTTTCCGGTTCAGTGCTGCTTCGGCAATATTGGAAATGGATACGCCATGCTCCAGATCGATGCCGTCTACACCTAAAAATAACAGGTCGCAGGAGATCTCGTCCAGCACCTGCAGGGCCTGGGTGCCGGCCACGGATGAAGAATTAGGGCGGATCAGTCCCCCCAGCTGCAATACCTCAATATTCGGCCGGTTATTTAACTCAAGTCCCACTTTAAGGGCCGGGGTAATGGCCGTCATTTTATGATCGGGGTAAAGTATGCGGGCCAGTTCAAAGACCGTACTTCCCGAACCGATCATGATCGAATCGGTCTGGCCGATCACAGACAGCGCCACCCTGGCAATTCTCCTTTTTTCATCAGAATTGATCAGCTCTTTTTCGTTTATGGGTTTATCAACCGCATAAGGATTGGTAAGCGACCCGCCTCCCTTGGTTCGAAACAGCAGGTTTTTCTCTTCCAGCATTTTCAGGTCCTTCCGGATGGTTACGCTGGATATATTGATCTCTTCCGCAAGGTCCAAAATAGCCACCTTGCCCTCTTTTTTCAGTTTGCCTAATATAAACTCGTGCCGTTCCGTAATATTTTTCATTCCCAAGTATTCAATGCTACAAAGAAATGAAAAAGAAGTGTATATAAAACGTTTTCGTTAGTGTTTATTTAATTTTTTAACTTTTTTTGATTTAATTTAGTTTAATTATGTTTTATTACATTTACTTTTGTTTTAAATTATTGCCATATGAATCAATTAAATGATGAAAAGGGTTTCATCGGGAAAATGGGTCTTCCTCCCAACCTGGTATGGGGGTACCTGGGTATCCTGATCTTTATGATGGGGGATGGTGTGGAGCAGGGTTGGCTGAGCCCCTATCTTATCCATGACCGTGGGCTGACAATTGAACAGTCGGCCACACTTTTTAGCGTATATGGGCTTACCGTGGCCATTTCCTCCTTTCTCTCGGGGATACTGGCGGAAGGGATGGGGGTGCGCAAGGCCATGTGGGCGGGCTTTTTACTTTTTGTGGCGGGTACCTTCGGATTTGTGGGACTGGGACTTAAAGACCTGGATTTTAGCATGATGTTGCTGACATATGCCATCCGTGGGTTTGGTTACCCCTTATTTGCATATACCTTCCTGGTGTGGATCACCTACCGCACACCACAGAACAAACTGGGTACTGCAGTAGGATGGTTCTGGTTTGTATTTACCGGTGGCCTCAATGTTTTTGGTGCGTATTATTCCAGCTGGGCTATTAACCGGCTGGGACATATCAATACCTTATGGACCTCGCTTTTCTGGGTAGCCCTGGGGGCCTTGTTGGCGTTGCTGATCAATCGCGACCGGATCCAGAGAACGGGCGCGCAGGATAAGCTCCGGGAGCTGGCGGATGGCATTAGAATAGCAGTAAATGAGCCAAAGGTATTTTTGGGAGGCATTGTACGTACCATTAATACAACGGCCCAGTTCGCGTTCCCGGTATTTATGCCTATTTATTTTGAAAAGTATGGATTTACCACCGCTGATTGGCTGAAGATCTGGGGAACCATTTTTACCGCCAATATCATTTTTAACCTCATATTCGGGTTTGTGGGCGACCGGTTCGGGTGGCGCAGGACCATTTCGCTTTTCGGGGGGATCGGCTGTGGTCTCACTACCCTGCTGTTTTATTATTCGCCGCAATTGTTTGACGGCAGTTTTTTTATGGTACTGCTGAGTGGTATACTATGGGGAGCGTTGCTGGCGGGATATGTGCCGTTGTCGGCGCTTGTTCCTTCCCTGGTTCCCAAAGGAAAAGGAGCTGCTATGGCATTTCTGAACCTGGGCGCCGGCCTGTCGGTGTTTGTGGGGCCGCTGATCGTGCGGCTTTTTATCGGGCCGGCCGGCAATGCTGGTGTGATCTGGATCCTGGCGATCCTGTATTTTATCAGTGCCCTGCTTACCCGTTTTATTACGTTACCTGAAACGGTTGCAGAGGCGGAGGCGAGCCCATCAACTATTTAATAAGAATTCAATTGATATATGACTATTTTAATTACAGCACCGTATCATGAAGCAGGACGCCGGGAACTGGAATCCCGTTTTGGAAATGTGATCTACAGGGTTTGGAAGGAAAACGGGCGTGCTTTTAATGCAGCAGAGCTGGACCGGTTGCTGGATGAAACCCGGGCCGATGCATTGATTACGGAGCACGATGAAATTACAGAAACGGTGATCCGGAACCATCCGCAGCTGAAATTTATTGGTGTATGCCGGGGAACGCCGTCTAATGTTGCTGTAGAAACAGCTGCAGAACTGGGTATCGAAGTGTTTCACACTCCTGCAAGAAATGCACAGGCCGTAGCAGAGCTGTTTGTAGCCAACGTGATCACATTTTTGCGGAAGACCCTGCCGGCTATGGAATGGCTGAAACAACGGAACTGGCAAAAAGGAGCGCATGCTTCCTACCTGCAGTTTAAAGGAAATGAACTGGCGGGCAAAACCATCGGGATGGTGGGGTTTGGTGCCGTAGGGCAGCGGATCGCAGCCCTGGTGCAGGCCTTTCCCTGCGTTGTAAAGTTTTATGATCCTTATCAGGACGCGCCCGGACCGGCCTATGAACAAATAAGCCTTGAAGCGATATTTGAAACCTGCGATATTGTTTCCATACACCTGCCGGTGAACCCCTCCACTATTGGGATGATCGATGAAAAGCTTATCAACAGAATGAAGCCGGGGGCGATCTTTGTCAATACCGCAAGAGCCAGTGTGGTCGACCGCCTTGCATTATTGCAGGCTATCGAAAATAACAGCATCCGTGGTGCCATACTGGATGTGTTTGATCATGAGCCGCCGGATGCTACCGATTACCGGCTGATCGATCATCCGAACGTGTTGGCTACACCACATACTGCCGGCGCAACTGACGAAGTGGAAGATCATCATGTTTCCATTCTTAATGAAAAATTATTGAACTGGGCAAAGGGCCAGCCGTCTAATTCCCTACATTTATCCAATCTGTAGTCATGGCTTTAACAAACGCACATCTAATCATCGACTTTGGCACCGGTAACCTGCGTGCAGCGGTTATCTCTGTTAATGGTGCCGTCCTGGGAGTAGCCCGTGAAGATATCCCTTATATACGGGATACGCAATATGAAGACTCCATTTATTTTGACCCGCAGGTATTATGGGGCCGGATCCTGGAGCTGACGGCGATCGCATTAAAGCAAGCCGGTTCTGTACGCATCCTGGCCATTACCGCTACCAGTCAGCGGGAAGGGATCGTGGTATTGGACCCCGCAGGTACCCCGGTGGTGGGCATGCCCAATATTGATCATCGCGGAAGGAACCGGGAACCTGTCATCAGCGATAAAGAGCAGGTATACCGTTTGGCAGGGCGTTATCCCGGCTCCTTGTTTTCGGCATTCAAGCTGGTCGGTTTGAGGGAAGGAAGAAAGGAATGGTGGAATCAGCTGGATACCTTTCTCAGCATCAGCGACTGGATCGAATATATGTTTTGCGGAGTGGAACATTATGAACATTCGCAGGCATCGGAAACCTTGCTGTATGATGTGGCACAGCAAACCTGGTCGGAAACATTGTGTGCATTATTTTCTTTCCCGTTGTCGTTATTGCCGCCGCTCACCCGCTCCGGTACGGTACTGGGAAAGATCCGGCCGCCGCTTGCAGAAGCGCTGTCCATCGACGCGGATGCAAAAGTGATCGTAGGCGGGGCGGATACACAGCTGGCTGTATTGAGCACCCGCGCACATGCAGGGGATGTGGTGATCGTGTCCGGTACCACTACACCGATCATAAAGCTTTCCGCATCCTATGATCTGGATGAGCAGCAGCGGACCTGGACGGGTAGGTACATCGATGCGAATAGCTATATGGTGGAAGCCAATGCCGGTGTGACCGGTTTGAATTATCAGCGGCTGAAAAAAATATTTTATCCCAATGAAGGATACGAGGTCATTGAAGAAGAGTTGCGGTCTGTTACCGACTTTCAATGTGTGGCATCCCTGGGATCGCTGGTGGCCGATGAGAAAAAGCCACTGATCAAAGGAGGGTTTATCTTTAATACGCCGGTGAATCACGAACTGTCCAGGGCCGGGATGGTCTGGGCCACATTGTGGGATATCGCCTGCAGTATCTTTGAAAACTATAAAACCCTGGTTTCCGTAACGCCCAATGCGCATTCCTATATCTGGACCTGCGGTGGTGGCATGGAAAGCAGGATGCTCCGGCAGTTTATTGCCGACCTTACCGGCAAAGAGATCCGGATCCGTGACAATTACCGGCACGCTTCGGTTATCGGAGGCATGATGATCTGCAATACAGCATTGGGCATTACTGCCGGGCAAAAGGAACTGTATGAGGCGGTACAACCGGAAGCAGGTACACAACCGTCCCTTTTTTATAACAGCTGGAAGGAGCACCGTGAATTGTTAAAGAAGATCTTTTAGATGAATGATGCATATTTTATAGGGATAGACCTGGGTACCCAGGGATTGCGTGTGGTAGTGCTGGATGTAAGGGGCTCCATTGTGGCTGGTGCGGAACAGGGTTTCCCATTATCGCCCGGGATGCGCATGGAGCAGGATCCGGACGAATGGTGGAGGATCTGCCGGCATTGCCTGGATAAAGCCATTGGCCGGTTGTCTGCGGAACAACGCGCCCGGGTACTTGCGATAGCCGTTGATTCCACCTCCGGTACGGTGATCCCCATGGACAAAACATACCGCCCGCTGCATCCCGCTATCATGTACAGCGATCAGCGCTCCGGTATCCAGGCTAAAAAGTGCACGGCAGCGGCACAGCAATACCATCCCCAGGGGTTTACCGGTTTCAGTACTTCTACCGGGTTGGCCAAAATGGTATGGTTCGCGGAAACCTTTCCTGAAAAAGCAGCACAGATCTTTCAATGGATCCATGCAGCCGATTTTATTACCGGTAAACTGTGTGGTGTATGGAATGTTACGGACTATACCAATGTGCTCAAATCCGGCTACGACCTGACCTTACTGAACTGGCCGGATTATATTCATGATGTCCTGGGGGTAAGAAAAGAATGGCTGCAGGAGGTACAGCCGTCCGGAACGGTTATCGGAACGTTGAAAGCAGACCTGGTGCGTGACCTGGAGCTTCCGGATCATGTGGCGGTTACGACCGGCATCACCGATGGTTGTGCTTCGCAGGTAGCATCGGGCGCTATGAAGCCAGGCCAGTGGAATACGACCATAGGCACTACCCTCGTTATAAAGGGCGTGTCTGTAAAAGAAATAAACGATCCTTTAAACCGCTTATATAATCACCGGCACCCGGCCGGCTACTGGATGCCGGGTGGTGCAGGAAATATTGGTGCCGACTGGGTTGCGGCGGGTTTCAGGGACGCACTGGAACATTACAATACTGCTGCGGCTGCTTTAACACCTACGGGTAAGATCGCCTACCCGCTGATTCAGAAAGGTGAACGGTTCCCGTTTGTGGCACCGGAGGCGGAGGGCTTTGCCCCGGATGGAGTATCGGGGGAAGTATTGTACACGGCCAATATGGAAGGGGTGGCGTTTGCAGAACGCTACGCTTATGAAATGATCCGGTCTTTGTCGGGAGAAAATGTGGAAGCCATTTATACCGCAGGAGGAGCCAGTAACAGCGATACCTGGCTGCAGATCCGCAGTGATATATTGCAGAAGCCGGTATGTAAAATGAAATACGTATCAGGTGCAGTGGGGGCGGCTATCGTTGCAGCGTCGACGACCTGTTTCAATGATATCAGTGAAGCAACTGCTGCGCTCACTCAGGCAGAAAAATGGGTGACTCCGGGGGAGAACCTGAAACAGCAGTACGAGGATCAATATGGTTTATTCCTGAAAACGATGAAGGCGCGGGGCTTTATAAATGAATAAGGACCGGCAGGGGTACAATGGTTTGTGGAATGAGTGTAGGCATTTTGCCCCGACGCTGCGGTAATTGCTGTTTCGCTCCGGGAAATATGCCGTACCTGCCTGGGCCCAACCACTAAGCAATGAAGATTAGGGAGGCCTTCGAAACTGCTGGGTGTTTCTTTTGATGTGAATAATTTGATTTTGGATTCCGGGCAAAGAAAAAACGAACTTTGGATAAATAATAAGAAAAAATGCTAAAAGTAATTTTATTGAGGCATGGTGAAACAGCGTATAATGCTGATGGCAACCGGTATTGCGGCAGAACGGATATAGGACTTACAGAGAAGGGAACCGCACAGGCCGGTAAGGTATTGGAAGCGCTGAAAGGCGTAAAGGTTGATGCCGTTTATGCATCGCCCTTGCAGCGTGCCCGTGAAACGGCAGCGATCGCTTCCGGCAACCAGGCTGTTATAACGGATGAACGGCTGATAGAAGCGGATTTCGGATTGTGGGAAGGAAAAACAAAAGAAGAATTCAATGCGGAGGATCCAACGCTTTGGGCCGCATGGATGAAGGACCCCGAGATAGCAAGGGCAGGAGGTACGGGAGAAACGGGCGGGGAAATTGTAAGGCGGGTGAGTGATTTTTTTGAAGAGCTGCACCGCAAACATAGCGGGCAGCGGGTAATGGTGGTAGCGCATAACGGCATCAACCGGTTGTACCTGGCATCGAAACTGGGTATGCCATTATCGAACTACCGCCGCTTTGATATGGAAAACTCCGCCGTGTCGTATTTTGAGCTGGATGATGAAAATGTGCTGGTCCTTAAAAAACTGAACGCAACCGCATTATAATAGTTTACAACCATAAGCGTTTCCACCCATGAGTATTCGGAATTTCCTGGTCTTGTTTACGGTCCTTTTTGTTTTATGGAGCTGTAAAACCGCCCGGCTGGGCGGTTCCCCCGGTAATGAAAAAGCATCGCTTTCTCCAAACGGCCTTCCGCGCACTATTTACCGGGAAGAGGGCAATTTTCATGTGCAGGGCGTGGTAGTGGATGTGCAACGCGGGTATGCTTATTTTTCATTTACAACAAAGCTGGTAAAAACCAATTTGAAAGGCGAACTCATCGGGAGCGTGGATGGGCTCATCGGGCACCTGGGTTGCCTGGATGTAAACCCGGAGGATGGCCGCATCTATGCTTCGCTGGAATATAAAAATGATAACATCGGCAAAGGGATTTTAAAAGGACTTGGAAAGGAAACGAAGGATCCGGATGCGGAAAGCTCTTTCTATATTGCCATTTTTGATGGGGAAAAGATTACCCGGCCTGGTATGAGCGCTGAAAAAGATCATATCATTCATACGGTTTACCTGAAAGAAGTGGCCGATGATTATAAGGCAACGGTGATGAACAGGGGAAAACAAGTGGAGCACCGTTATGGATGCAGTGGTATTGATGGTATTGCTTTTGGTCCGCAGTTCGGGCAAAAAGGGGGAAAGAATTTCCTCAACCTGGCTTATGGCATATATGGCGATACCTCCCGTACAGACAACGATTACCAGGTGATCCTGCAATATGATGCAAAAGACCTGCGCCGGTACGAACGGCCATTGTCGCAAAACGGGTTTAATAAAACAGGGCCGGTCAAACCTTTGAATAAATATTTCCTGTATACCGGCAATAGCACTTATGGCATTCAGAATCTGGAATACGATGCGCATACCGGGTATTGGCTGGCGGCGGTTTATGCAGGCAAAAAAAAGCAGTTTCCCAATTATAGCCTGTTCGCAATAGACGGGGCTAAAAGCCCGGCACAAGAGGTGTTAAAAGGGTTTGATAGCCATGAAAAAGGAAATGTGTTGCAACTGGCCGCCACGGGCATGTATGATCAAAAGAGCGGGGTGCATGGATGGTATTATCCATGGGGCGCTACCGGCATACATGCATTGGGCAACGGCTATTTTTATATTGCCCGGAACGGGGTTACCAAAGATAAGAAACAATACGGCGACCTCCGGTTGTATCACTGGACGGGGCAGGATGCGGAGCCGTTTGAAGAGGTGAAATGATCGTTGTGCTGCCAGGGCATCGCTGTACTCCCGTAGCGGATAAAAGATACGGGTCAATTGGAACCAGGTATCCGTGATATCTGCATTGAAGTGATCCGGCTCTGGCCCGGCTGCCTGATCGGGGAATGCGGGGCTGTTCCCCGATCAGTACAGATCAAGCGCCTGTTATCCTTTTTAAAAAAGGGCCTGGTGTTGCCATCTGCGTTGCCGGAGCTGGTAATGCTTATTGCTTTTCCTGATATGTCTACCCGGCCCCGCCGCCCAGGGCTTTATATAATTGGATCAGTACATGTGCCTGGTTCCTTTCTGCTTTGATAAGATCAAGGTCTGCGGTGATCTTGCTTTTCTGTGCTGCGATGATCTCCAGGTACGTGGCATAGGCCGTTACGTAAAGGTCGTTGGAAACTTCGATGCCTTTGTCGAGCGCTGCTACCTCCCTGTTTTTCTCAGCCCGTATTTTTTCATTCTGATCGATATAGCTCAATAAGGTCTTTACTTCCTGGAAGGCCTTGTTGATGATTTTCTGATAATTCAGAAAGGCGATCTCCTGTTCGGCTGTGGCAATATTGAAATGAGCGTTTAATTGTTTTTTCTGGAATACGGGTGCTGTAATGCCACCCAGCAGCTGGGCAGCCAGTGATGTGGGATTGAAAAGCTTTGCCGCGTTAAAAGCCTGTGGTCCTGCGGATACAGCCAGGTTAACGGCAGGGAAAAAGGCTGCACGTGCGGCCTTTGCATCTGCATGGCTGGCCTGAAGCTCATGGTAGGCGGCCCGGATATCGGGGCGGTATTGTAACAGCTGCTGCGGCTGGCCGTGTTCGGCCAGGTAACGGAGCGCTGATATATCAATAGAAGCGCTGCGCTCAATAGTTCCGGTATAGTTGCCGCTCAGTTCCAGTAACTGGTTCTCTGTGGCCGTAATTTCCTGCTGTACTCCATAAAGGGCAGCCCTGGTATTGGCCAGCTGGGCGTCAAATTGCTGAACGGCCAGTTCTGTGGCCCTTCCCACTTCTTTATGGATCTTTACGATCTCAAGTGCCCGGTCCTGTAATGCTATATTCTCGTTCAGGGTACCTACTTCTTTGTCGAGCATGATCAGCTCATAATAAAGGGTAGCGGTATGCGTAATGAGGGCTGCTGTTAACAGGTCTCTTCCCTGCCGGGTGGCCAGGAACCGTTCCCGGGCTGCGTGCTGCAGGTTGCCGAGTTTTCCCCAAAGATCAATTTCCCAGGAAGCACTTAATCCCAGCCAGTAATCGGGCGTAATAACAGTAGGAATGCGCTGACTGCGGTCAATATTGGGGGATAGGTTGGTATCAAAATTACCTACTCCTTCCATTGTATGCTTCCCGTAATGCGTGCCGGAGGCGCGTAATCCTGCGGTGACGGATGGAAGCAAGGCTGTCTTACGCGCCTCCAGGTAGGCTTCTGCTATCTTTATCTGCGCCGCAGCGATTTGTCCGTCGATGTTATTGTCCAGGACCTTGCCGATAAGCGTTACGAGGGGTTTGTCGCTGAAGAAGTCCCTGAATTGCAGCCGGGCAACGGACAGACTGTCCCCGGCAACAGCGGTATATTGTTCCGGAAGTAGTGCCGCCTGTTTAATGGCAGTTGTTTTTGGAGCAGCACAGCCAATGGATAACAGGGATGCGGTGAATACTGCCAGGAATGGATGGTCGATATTAATTTTCATTCTCAATGATTTTTATTTCAGAAATCTGCAGGGGTGTTTCCGTAGGCTTCTTTTTTTTGCCTTCAGACAATGAGGCAAAGAGCACATACAGACCGGGTATGATCAGCAGGCCAAACACGGTTCCGGTGAGCATACCACCTGCAGCCGCCACACCAATGGAGCGGTTGCCTACCGCCCCCGCACCGGTAGCCAAACACAGGGGGATAAGCCCCGCAATAAAAGCAAAGGAAGTCATCAGGATGGGACGCAGCCGTTGGGTGGCGCCCTCAATGGCTGCCTGCAATACCGTATAGCCTTCTTTTCGCCGCTGAATGGCAAATTCGATGATCAGGATGGCATTCTTACCAAGCAACCCGATCAGCATGACCAATGCGACCTGCGCATAGATATTGTTGTCTAACCCGGCCAGCTTCAGAAAAAAGAAGGATCCGAATATGCCCGCGGGTAAGCCAAGTATAACGGGAAGCGGTAATAAAAAGCTTTCATATTGCGCGGCGAGCAACAGGTATACAAACAACAGGCAAAGTGCAAAAATATATATAGCCTGGTTGCCGGAAAGGATCTCTTCCCGTGTCATACCGCTCCAGTCAAAGGTATAGCCGCGGGGCAGTTTTTCGGCAGCCGCTTTTTCTACCGCTTTGATCGCATCACTGCTGCTGTAGCCGGGTGCGGCCTCACCATTGATCATGGCAGAAGTATACATGTTATAGCGGGTTAATTGTTCCGGTCCATATACCCGCTCCATGCGTATGAAGGAAGAAAAAGGAACCATTTCCCCATTAGCGTTTTTTACATACTGGCTGAGTACATCCGCCGGTTCAGCCCGGAACCCGGGTGCAGCCTGTACCATTACCTTATACATCTGGTTAAAGCGGATGAAATTGGTAGCGTAGTAGCTGCCCAGCAGGGTTTGCAGGGTGTTCATGGCGTTGTCTACCGTTACATTCTTTTTGGCTGCCATATCATAGTCCACATGGATGAGGTATTGCGGAAAGGAGGCGTCAAAGCTGGTGAATACATTTGTTACTTCTTTTGTGCTGTCAATGGCGGCTACAAAGGCTTTTGTGATCTCCGATGTTTCAGTGATGTCATCACCGCTTCTGTTGAGTAATCGCAGCTCAAATCCACTGGTGTTCCCAAAGCCCGGAACAGTAGGCGGTGCAAACACTTCAATCTTTGCATCGGTGAGTTTTCCGGTCCTCATTTCGATCTCATCAATGATCGCTTCCACATTTCTCTTTCGCTCCTTCCAGGACTTCAGGTTGATCATGCCCATGCCGTAAGAGGCCCCTGCGATTTCGTTTGTCAGACTATAACCCGCCAGGGTGGTTACACTTTCTACACCTTCGATATCCCGGGTCACTGTATTCAGTTCGTCCAGCACTTTTTCAGTGCGTTCTACCGTGGCGCCCTGGGGGGTAGTTACATTCACATAGATCATGCCCTGGTCCTCAGTTGGGATAAATCCTCCGGGCAGGATCCTGCCGGCGCCCCAGGTAGCGAGGAAGAAAAAAAACAGCATTCCCAGGGTAATGATACGCCGTCCTGCAATACGGCCAAGTATGTGTCGGTATCGGTTGGTCGTTTTATCAAACCCGTTGTTAAACGTAATAAAGCATTTGCCCAGCCATCCCTTTTTCCGGGGCGCCGTGTGTTTCAGCATCAGGGCGCAAAGCGCGGGCGTGAGCGTTAATGCATTGATGCCTGAGATCACGATAGAAAATGCCAGTGTTAATGAGAACTGGCGGTAAAACACACCCACCGGGCCGCTTAAAAAAGCAACGGGTATAAATACCGCCGACATCACCAGGGTAATAGCAATGATGGCGCCGGTAATTTCTTTCATGGCCGCAATAGTGGCTTCCAGCGGAGGCAGGTGCTCTTCCGCCATTTTTACGTGGACGGCCTCCACAACAACAATGGCATTGTCTACCACAATACCAATGGCCAGTACCAGGGCAAATAAAGTAAGCAGGTTGATGGAAAAACCCAGCAGCAGCATAAAGGCGAGGGTACCCACGAGCGCCACCGGAACAGCCAGCACCGGTATGAGTGTAGACCTCCAGTCCTGTAGGAAAATAAATACTACCAGGGCTACCAGAACAAATGCTTCCACCAGTGTGGTGAGCACGGCACTGATTGACGCATCGAGGAACCGCGATACGTCATAAGCCATGCTATAGTTCATGCCGGGAGGGAAAGTGGTGTTTTTTAATTCCTCCATTTTCAGCTTGATATTGTCGATCACGTCGCTGGCATTGGAGCCGGGGCGTTGTTTGATCATAATGGAGGCTGCCGGTTTGCCATCGCTTTTGGAAACCATGCTGTAGCTCATGGCACCAAATTCCACATCAGCAACATCTTTTAACTTGAGGATCGAACCATCACTGTTGGAGCGGATTGCAATATTTTCGTACTGCCTGGGTTCAGAAAATTTTCCGGTATAACGCAATACATATTGCAGTGCATTTTTTGTTTTACCTGAACTTTCACCCGTTTTTCCCGGTGCAGCAGAAACGTTCTGGCTGCGCAGGGCAGTGATCACCTCATCGGTTGAAACGCTGTAGGCAAATAGCTTTTGGGGATTCAGCCACACGCGCATGGCATAATCTTTATAGCCCATGATCTCCGCGCGGCCCACACCGTCGATCCGTTTCAGTTCTTTAAGAATGTTGATATCCGTAAAATTGTAAATAAAATCCTCATCGGCGGCTTCGTCTGTGCTGGTGATATTGAGGTACATCAGCATGCTGTTGACCTCTTTTTCGGTGGTTACCCCTGCCTTGATTACTTCTTCGGGCAATTCATCCAGCACCGTGGTGACGCGGTTCTGTACATTTACTGCAGCTACATCCGGATCGGTGCCTACTTTAAAGTAGACCGTGATCATCGTAACTCCATCGTTACCGGATACGGTAGACATATAAGTCATGCCCGGCACCCCGTTGATAGCGCGTTCCAGCGGAACGGCAACGGCATCTACAGACACTTCGGCATTGGCGCCGGTATAGCGCGCTGTTACGGAAACAGAGGGGGGAACGATATCGGGAAATTGGGTGATGGGCAAACTGAATAAGGCCAGCACACCAATGAGCGTGATAAAAATAGAGAGTACCAAAGAAAGGACGGGCCTTCTTATAAATGTTTCAACCATATTGTTTAGTTATACTGCTGTATAATAGCATTTCAGCAGCCGGGGCCTCGGCCCGGCTGTAAATAGTAAGGAAATGTTTGTTTAACCCTTGGGACTGATCCTGTCGCCTTCGCGAATGGTTTGTATGCCTTCGTATACAATGCGGTCATTGGCGCTGAGCCCTCCGGAAACCACGTAATAATCAGCCAGGCGCTGATCGACCCGGATATGCTTCATCCGCGCAATATTACCCTGGTCCACAACAAAGACGTAATTTTTGTCCTGTATTTCAAAAACGGTCTTTTGCGGAAGCAGGATCACATTCTGCAGTGGTCTTGTGATCAGCAGTTTGCCGGAAGCACCGTGGCGGAGCATTTTTTCAGGATTGCCGAACCTGGCTTTATAGGCTATGTTCCCGGTGCGCTCATCAATTTCGCTTTCCGCGCTTTCCAGCACACCGTTATGCGGATAGCTGGTTCCATCCGGTAATACCAGGCTTATAGACGTGATCTGTTGTGCATTGTTGCCGTTGAGGAGGGTTTGGAAATATTCGTTTTCCGAGATGTTGAAATAGGCAAATACCGTGCTGATATCAGATATGGTGGTAAGCAGCGATGCGGTGGTGATGAGGCTGCCTTCCTTTAAAGGGATCCGGTCTACAATACCGTCAAATGGCGCCGTAATGTTGGTATAGGAGATCCTTTGCTGTACCGCATTTTTATCTGCCAGGGCTACGTCTGCTTTCGCCAGCAACGCTCTGTATTTTGCGGTAACCAGGTCCAGCTCTGTTTTGGTAATAACCTTTTTGTCTACCAGTACCTGAACCCGTTCTGTTTCTACCTGGGCTACTTTTGCATCTGCCACGGCGCTTTTGTAAGCTGCCGCAGCTTTGTTGAGCTCGATCCTCAGCTCACTGTCGTTCATCTTGAACAACAGCTGTCCTTTGCGCACCTGCTGCCCTTCTTTGATATAGATCTTGTCCAGCAATCCCTCTGTACGGGAATGGATCTCGATGTTGCGGCCTGCCTGTAAATGGGCTACATAGGGAATGCTGAGCAGTGTGTCCCTGGGCGTTACGCTGAGTACGGGATATTCTTTACCCCTGGTTGTTGCGGGGTTGTGCTGCTGGCTGTTTCCCTTGCAGGCAGCAATGAAAATAACAATAAATATAAATTGAACAATAGTTCTTTTTGTCATAAGTAAATAGATTGAAAAGGCAGGATTGCCGGTTGCCGGCAATACGGACAGGATACCGGCAAGGCATGTTGCCGGTTTTTAAAATATAGAAGTGCAGAACAGATACGTTCTGTGAAGAAAAAGGCAGTGTGGTATCAGAAGAGATAATAACGGAAGAGGGTGCCATAGCCTGGCTGTTGTTTGGCCATTGACGTTACGGGAGGAGGCAGTTGCCGTAACAACGCGCCCGGAGGAAGATACAGCGGATGCTGTTTTAATGATTGCCTGGCTGCTGTTACAGACAATTGATGTGCGCTTCTGCTAATGATCAGCTCATCATTTACCAGTTCCCGCTGGCTGCTTTTACCCTGTTGATTCTTTTCTGCGGAAGCACCGGTTTTCTGGGCAGGAACCAGGAGTTCCAGCGTGTCGAAGCTGCTGCCGATCAGTAAAATCAATAAAGCCAGTATGTGGGCAAATTTTCTCATCTCCCCGGGAACCGTAATCATTTAGAGTTTTGCAAAAGCGTTGCTGAAGGCGCGAAGTAAAGAAATAATCAAATAAAATACAACAAATACTATTGGAATTTATAGCGCATTATTGTTACCGCACGCCAGCCGCCGCTGTGCATTTTAGAACAAAGAAGTATCGGAAAAGTTCAGTACAGGTAAAAAAATAAATGCAGCCTGCAGATCATACCTGCAGCATCCCGGTGGGCAGCACCGGCAACCAGGATGTTTTAACGGGCGGCAATTCAGCTTGCCAGGGCCTGGTTGGCTTTTTCAAGATCTTTGGAGAAGATCTTTACTTCGATGCCGGCCAGGGGGGTGATGCCCACCACGTCCATATCGTCAATAGTAGCCGTAATACCGGCCTCTTCCAGTTTTTCTTTAGCAGAAACAGCCGCTGCAATATCATTATACGTTCTTACAACAATAATGGCATCCTGGGTATGATCGGTCATAAGAAAAATTTCTTTTAAAGTTACAACAAATAACGGATACCCGTGGCGGGTTGGCCTGCTGGGGAGGCATAAATTTTAGGCCTGTTATTGATAACGTGGAACCCGAAATTAGTTTATCTCACCCATTACACGGGTTTGCACGGAAGGCTTTAACCCCTGTGCCGGAGTTTCGGATATGTATCAGTATAAAGATGGGATGGCGGGGTAAAATATGCTAAGAGCCGATGCTTCCTGTTTTACCTTGGATCTGCTTTTGTTTAGACGCTTTTTTTCCGCAGATCTTTGTAGCCAGGAGCGCTTCCTGATCACCCCAGCAGCAGTGCGGCGGTTGTCTTATACCCCGGCCTGTATAGATTATGCGCTATGACCGGTGCGCTACACCTTCATCAGCTGTTGGAGGTATTTGCTAAAAGGATCAACATTGCCCTGCAGCTTTTTGATCGCGGAAATAACCTTACGCCTATGCGTTCGTTCAAAACGGAAAAATGTCGTGTATCCGTTGCCAATGATGTGCCGGACTTTGCCTGGCCAGCCGTTAGTCATTAAAACGGATCACCCCTTAACCGGGTCGGACGTCTTTCGGGTGTCATTATAATAAGAAGGGGCCCCGTACCCGTTATTCCATATTATCGTGAATGGCCCGGCGGGAACTTTTTTTTCTTTGTGACAGGAATGCAAATGCATAGTTCATTTGTACCAGAATAATAAATGCGATGCTTAAAAAGGGACTTATGAAACATAACAGTGCCCCGATAAGGTAGAGCGATTGCGCAATGATAATTCTCCTGCGCAGCGGAAGATCAACCAACGCCTTTATGTTTTCATCAACAAAATGACGCCGGCAGGCATAAGCCCAGTTAATGTACAGCATGGCACCCATTAAAAGCAGGTTGCACCAATACACGGCAATTGGAAATTTAAAGTGCGTATAATCTCCCAGGAATGCAGTGGTAAAAGGAAGCATGCTTACGGACAGGAGAAAAAGCAGGTTGATCCAGTTTAAATTCCTGTCGCTCCCTTCAATATATTTGTATTGGGACGAGTGACCTACCCAAAAGATCCCGGTGGTCATAAATGCAAGAAAATAGACCAGGAATTTAGATTTCAATCCCAAAAAAGCCTGTATCAGATCCTGTTCGGAACGGATGGAGTCCATAAAAGGTACCCGGATCTCCAGTACCAGTAACGTCAGTGCAACGCCAAAAACGCCGTCGCTTATAGCCAGAATGCGGCCGGTATCCTGCCCGGCAATCTTATTATAGGTGTTAGTTTCCTTTGTCATTATTGATGCGCTTGTCCGATGTCTAACCGGTCCAGCTTACCATTGGTATGCTGGTGAAATTTAAAAAATACCCGGAAGGTTCCCCATTGTCCTGCATAAAAATTTCCATAAATATCTTTTCCATTGTTCTCTATGGCATCAATATCCAGAAATTTTTCTTTTTTATCGAATGCATTGTCGAAAAAGGACCTGAGATCCAGGGGCCTTCCATCATCCGTAAACGAAGCGTCATCCGTAAAGCAGGCGTACCAGGTATCCCTGTTGTTTGCCTGTAAAGCGTTTATGGCGGTTCTTACGGTTTCGTTCTCAATTTTTGATAAATCCATTTTATTTTTGGTTTTACTGTTTTTTGTTTGCCCGAAAACGGTTATTGAAAATAGCAAAAATAAAAAGAGGAAATATATTTTCATCAGACTTGTTTGCAGGGCATACACGGTTAAAAGAACCTGTAAACAGGCAGGGCTCTTTATACGGTTCTTCCTGCCTGGGTATAGCATGGTTTTAAAATCATCCAATCCTGATGGCTCAAAGATGATCATTTCTGTTGCATTAAACGTGGTGAACTTTTCGGAATTTTTAAACGGCGTTTGTTTTATGGGAAAACATTCGGGGATGTTTTAAATGACCGGGGAAAGCATCCCGCCCCGCGTACCGGTATTAAAAAAGAGGATGTTTTTAAAAAATCGAGTAGCTTTACAATCATGTAATAATTTTTTGCTTTACCCATAAGTCTATAACCATGAATCGTAAAACATTTCTGCAACATACCGGTGTGCTGGGTACCGGGCTGGCCATGAGCCCTTTTTCTTTTGCCCAAAGCAAAAACGATTTTCCTGTGGTGCGGGTCCCGGCGGGCGAACGGCATTTTAAAAGCGCCGTCATTGAAGAGGCGATAAGAGCGTTCCAGTCAAAAGTGAAGAACAAGGAGTTGGGATGGCTGTTCAATAACTGTTTTCCCAATACGCTGGACACAACGGTTTATTATACCGAAAGAGAAGGGAAGCCGGATACCTATGTCATTACAGGAGATATTGATGCCATGTGGCTGCGCGACAGCTCGGCACAGGTATATCCTTATCTGCAGTTCACCAGGAGGGATCAGGCGCTGCACCGGCTGATAGCGGGGGTGATACGCAAACAAACCCATTTCATTTTAAAGGATCCTTATGCCAATGCTTTTTACAATGATGATAGCAAGGTAAGCGAATGGAAGGAGACCGATAACACGGATATGAAGCCGGGGATCCATGAACGGAAATGGGAGATCGATTCGCTCTGTTATCCTATCCGGCTGGCATACCGTTTCTGGAAGGAAACCGGCGATACGGCTCCCTTTGATGCAACCTGGAAAGAGGGGATCGCGCGCACGCTGAAAACCTTCAAAGAGCAGCAGCGCAAGGATAGCCCGGGGCCGTATAAATTTGAACGGAAGACTTCCTGGGCTACCGATGGTATTCCGATGGGCGGTTATGGCTACCCGGTAAAGCCTGTGGGGTTGATCTGCTCTATGTTCCGGCCCAGCGATGATGCCACCATTTTTGCCTACCTGGTGCCCTCCAACCTGTTTGCCGTGGTAAGCCTGCGGCAGGCTTCGGACATGGTGGATAAGATCTCCGGCGATGCAGGACTGGCCAATGAACTGATGCAGCTGGCAGGCGAAGTGGAGACCGCCGTAAAAAAATATGCAGTGATCACGCACCCGCAATATGGCAAAATGTATGCCTATGAGGTTAATGGCTATGGCAGCCATGTATTGATGGATGATGCCAATGTTCCCAGCCTGCTGGGCCTGCCTTACCTGGGTGCGGTGGCAGCGGGGGATCCCCTGTATAAAGCTACCCGCAGTTATGTATGGTCTCCGGAGAACCCGTTTTTCTTTAAAGGGGCAGCGGCTGAGGGGATCGGCGGGCCGCATATCGGCAAAGACATGATCTGGCCTATGAGTATTACTATGAAGGCCCTTACCTCCGGTGATGATCAGGAAATACGGTGGTGCATCGATACGCTGCAGAAAACACATGGAGGTACCGGTTTTATGCACGAATCTTTTCACAAGGATGCTCCGGAGAAGTTTACCCGCAAGTGGTTTGCATGGTCCAATACCCTGTTTGGAGAGCTGCTCTGGAAAACCTTTAAGGAACGGCCGGCGTTGCTGGGATAGGGCCTGTTGACCAGGCAGATTGTTACCGCACAACAGTACCGTCGGCGTTTAGCAGCTGTATCCGGGGCTGTTTGTTTTTGTCGATAAAGATCTTGATACGCGGTTTGCCATCCTGGTCTTTAATAAAAAGACCCATCTCTTTTTCGTAGGTCTGGCCAATGAACAAGGCAGTTATGCTATTTGCCTGCCTTGTTATGATGTGCTCTTGGGGCTGTGCTTCTAACGCTGATTTTCAGGAAGGGAAATCCAGTCTGCATACTTCGTAGGACCAAGATATACCGCAGCCTCGGGTGCCAGCGTATCGGTTTCCAGTGGTGCGCCGGAATAAAGTGCCCCTGCATCGGAAACGGCTTCATAAGTTTTATGGGTTGCCTGCATATACTGACGGATCCATGCCGTCATATTGAATTTTTCCGGCCCGCCTATTTCCAGGATCTTATTGGCAGGTGCCGCCAGCGCGGTTGCTGCTACAAAAGCGGCCACGTCCCTGCTGGCAATGGGCTGTATATTGGCATCGGGCAATACAACGGTATCGCCCTCAAGGCTCATCTGTGTAATGCCACCGGCAAATTCAAAGAATTGTGTGGCATGTACAATGGTGTAGGGGATACCCGATGCTTTGATCATATCTTCCTGTACCTGCTTGGCACGGAAGTAGCCGCTGGCCTGTAGTTTTTGGGTGCCTACCACCGAAAGGGCAATATGATGCAGTACGCCTGCTGCTTTTGCTGCCGGCAGCAGGTTCTCATTTGAGGTTTTGAAAAAATGCATCACGGGCTCATCTGCAAAAGAGGGTGAATTGGATACATCCACCACTGCCTGCGCACCCTGTAAAACTTCTTTCAATCCCTCGCCGGTGAGCGTATTTACACCGGTATTGGGTGATGCAGCAATCGCTTCATGTCCTGCCTGCTGCAACTGGTGAACTACCTGGCTACCTATAAGGCCGGTACCGCCGATAACAACTATTTTCATCTTGTACTATTTATACCGCAAAGATGAAACACAGCGGAACCGGAAAACTTAAGCTGGTTTAAGAAATGAACGCCTGCTTCAGGGCGCTCAGCTCTTCCGGTGAAACTCCCATGTATGAAGCGAAAACAGGATCAGGTATGCGCCGGACTACGGAAGGATACGTTGTCCGGAAGTATCGGTAAAAATCTTCTTTGGATAACGTGGCATAGGTTTTTTGTTTAAATAGAGCAGCGCCATAGGCCCGTTCATGGATCTTGTTAAAATACAGGGCCATTGAAGGTACCTGTAACAGCAGTGTTTCATAATCTTTGCGGCTGATACAGGAGATCTCTGAGTCTTCCAAAGCCGCTATGGCATAAACGGCAGGAGTGCCGTCACAAAATGTTTTGTAGTCCGTCAGCCACCAGTTCTCGAGTGCAAAGTGGATCACCTCTTCCCGGCTATTGCGGGTATAGAACAGATACAGGCATCCTTTATTTACGAAGTAGATATGGTTGCAGGGCGCCGCTTCTTCTAAAAGCAGTTCCCCCTTTTTTACAGCATACGAACGGAAGAAGGGGGCCATTGTTTCCTGTGGTATGCTCAAACCCGGAAGTAGCCCTCGGATATGTGCTGATAATTGTTCGGTCATTTCTTTTTAATCTTCTTTTTACGCAGTTCGCTCAGGTACTCCGGCGTAAAGCCCAGGAAGGAGGCCAGGATCTTTTGGGGCACCCGCTGGATAAAATCCGGGTATTTGGATGCAAATAATTCATAAAACTCGTTTTTAGGCATGCGCGAGATCATCTGCACCCGAAGGAGCGTGGCGGCATAGGCACGCTCATATATGCGGCGGAAGTATTTTTCCAACAGTGGCATTTGCTCCAGGAGCAAAGTGTGGTTTTTTGCAGTAAGGGTCAATACCTCGGTTGTCTCCAGTGCCTGGATGGAGTACGCCGAGTTTTTACCCGAGCGAAAGGCATCGAGGTCTGTGAGCCACCAGTTCTCCAGCGCAAACTGAAGGGTTTGTTCCGCCCCGTTGTGGTCTGTAAAGAACAACCGTATGCATCCTTTTATTACAAAGAAATAAGAAAGGCAACGCTTGTCTTCTTCCTGTAAGAGCTCTTTTTTCCGGAACGAGCGGGTCTCAAAAAATGAAAGCAGCTCCTCTTCTGGAATATTGGAGTGTGCTGTGATCTTCCGGATGTGTTGGATGAGCGGATGCATGATGCTGATAACCGGGGCAAGATATAAAAAAACAGGGAAGAACGTGCAGGTGTGTTGCTGGACAAACGCATCGGATTTAAGCGTTGGTCAGTCTTGGAGGAGCGTAATGTTTATAGCAACGGTGTCGGTTTAATCAGCCAGGCTCTAAAGGGACCTCGTGTTTGTCTGGCGCCGACAATTTTACGCGGTTCCTGCAGGAGCCGGGTTGATGCTCTTTAACGCCGTGCGGGAACCCCCTGGGCGCTTACAGTGCCGGATAGCGTTCCTGCTTCCGTTCTTTCACCCGGTTTAGATGCGTTTGCCCGGAAGTGTGTCCCTGTAAACCTGTGGCGTACAGACCTGGCGCAATTTTATAGGGGCCGGCATAGAAAAAAAGCAAAAAACTATTGTGTAGTTAAATAACTACATGTATATTTGTAGTCAAATGGCTACACAATGAATTTGAGACGCGATGTTTTTCAGGCGATAGCGGATCCTACAAGAAGGGCCATCCTGCTATTGGTGGCGGCGCAATCCATGACGGCAGGTGCCATCGCCGCAAATTTTGATACCGCAAGGCCAACGGTGTCGAAACACCTGCAGATCCTTACCGAATGCGAATTGTTGCAGCAGGAACAGCATGGCCGGGAAATTTATTACCATTTTAATGCAAAAAAAATGAAAGAGGTAGCCGACTTTATTGAGCCCTTCCGCAAGATGTGGGATGACCGGTTTAACAAGCTGGAAGCAGTTATGAAAAAATACAAAACAAAAAAATAAAAATTATGGAACGGAAAACAAAGATCCATGCCGAAGAAGGCAGACAGGACCTGGTGATTACCCGGGAGTTTGATTTACCGCTGGACCTCCTGTTCAGGGCATATGCTGAGCCTGAAATTGTGGAGCAATGGATGGGGACCAACGTACTGAAGCTGGAGAATAAACAGCATGGCGGCTACCGGTTCGAAACCCGCGATGGCAAAGGAAATGTGGTATTCAGTGCCAACGGGGCCATTCATGAATTTGTTCCGGAAAAAAGGATCACCCGCACGTTTGAAATGGAGAACGCGCCCTTTGGTATCCAGCTGGAGTTCCTGGAATTTGAGCCGCTGTCGGAAGATACCAGCCGGCTCATTATGCAGATCGTATACCGCTCAGCCGCAGCCAGGGAGGAGCAGTTAAAGCTGCCATTTTCGTACGGGATCAATATGGCACACGACCGGCTGGAGCAGGTTGTAAGTAAATTAAGATAAATAGTAAACCATGGTTATGAAAAAGAGAAACAATATTATTTACTGGATCGCTACCGCATGGCTGGCCCTGGGGATGCTCTCTACCGGTATTGTACAGCTGATCAAAATGAAGGAGGAAACGGAAATGATGGAACATTTGGGCTATCCCGTTTACCTGCTTACATGGCTGGGTGCCTGGAAGATACTGGGCGTCATAGCCATACTGGTCCCCCGCCGTCCCTTGCTGAAAGAATGGGCCTATGCCGGCTTTTTCTTTGCGATGACGGGGGCTGTTTTTTCCCACCTGGCCAGCGGCGACGGGGGGCAGGGGCTTTTTGGGCCATCCTTGCTTATCGTTCTTACCGTTGTATCCTGGTATTTCCGGCCAGCAGACCGGAGAATCCGCCCGGTTATTCAATAAGCCTTCCTAACTTTAGGGTAAGCTATCAATGATTGAACGTTATGAATCCAAAGGTTGACTTTTATTTTGATAAAGGAAAATGGCAGGAAGCAATTACATTGCTGCGGGATATCGTGCTCAAATGCGGTTTGGCCGAGGAACTGAAATGGGGGTGCCCCTGTTATATCTTTGAGGGCCGGAACATCGTGCTGATACATGTATTCAGGGATTACTGTGCCCTGCTGCTTTTTAAGGGCGCCCTGTTGCAGGACCCCGCGGGGATACTTATTCAGCAGACCGCAAACGTGCAATCGGCACGACAGCTCCGTTTTACAGGTATAAAGGAAATCAAAAGCCGGGCAGCGGTCATTAAATCCTATATTTATGAGGCGATAGAGGTAGAGCGTGCCGGGTTAAAAGTGCCGTTGAAGAAGACAAAGGATTATGCCGTGCCCGAAGAGTTTCAAAAGCGGCTCAGTAAGAGCCCCGCTTTGAAAAAGGCCTTTGAAGCGCTGACCCCGGGCCGGCAAAGAGGGTACCTGTTTTATTTTACCCAGGCCAAACAATCTAAAACGAGGGAGGCCCGGGTAGAGAAATATATACCGAAGATCCTGGAAGGAAAAGGGTTGGAGGATTAATAGGTATTTGAGGGAAAGCTGAACTCAATGAAGCATACCTTGTTAAAATGATTACGAATGAACCGGGTTACATCTGATACGGCACGTGGATCCATACATGTTGAAAAAAGATTCAATGCCCCCATAGACCGCGTCTGGCAGGTTTGGACCCGGCCGGAAGAGATCGCATATTGGTGGGGCCCCTCGGGGTTCACCAGTACCATCCATCAAATGGAAGTGACAGAGGGTGGGGAATGGAGGTTGACGATGCAGGGCCCCGATGGAAAACATTATCCCAATAAAAGCCGGTACCTGGAAGTAGTGCCATTGCAGAAAATCGTGTTTCAGCATTTTAACCCCGGTTATACAGCAACTGTTCTTTTTAAAGCCCGGGAAGGCGGCACGTTGCTGGATTGGACCATGGTATTTGAAACGCCGGAGCTGTTTGAAACAGTGGTAAAGGTTTTTAAAGCAGATGAGGGCCTGCAGCAGAATGTTGAAAAACTGGAACATTACCTGGAACAAAAATTGCAGGACCCATAAACAAATAGTATGACAACAAGTAAACGACAATTGCCGGCTTCGCAACAGGATACTTTATTGGACGTATTGAAAAAACGCTTTGAGAAGAACAGGGCGCGGCATAAAGGCATAGAATGGAAGGATGTGCAGGCCAAACTGGATGCCAACCCGGAAAAACTCTGGTCGCTGGATGAGATGGAGCGCACCGGGGGAGAACCGGATGTAATAGGTTATGATAAAAAAACAGCAGCATATATTTTTGCTGACTGCGCTCCCGAAAGTCCGAAAGGCCGCAGGAGTCTTTGCTTTGACGGTGATGCACTGGCTTCAAGAAAAGAACATAAACCTGCAGACAGTGCCATGGAGATGGCAAAAGCCATGGGCATTGAACTGCTGAATGAAGAACAGTACCGGGAACTGCAGCTACTGGAGCCCTTTGATCTTAAAACATCGAGCTGGATACAAACGCCTGCTGCTGTTAGAAAACTGGGCGGTGCCCTCTTTTGCGACCGGCGTTACGATCATGTATTCACGTATCATAACGGCGCAGAATCTTATTATGCCGCCAGGGGGTTCCGGGGAATATTGCGGGTATAAGTAACAGCGGTGTACTTATTAACCAATTATGTATTGTCACCGGAGTAGCCCGGCACGCCGTTTGAGGAATAAAACCGGGGATACATGCTATTAAAGAATGATTTTTTATTTTTTGGCAGGTTTTGTTTGCTGTTATTTTTATTGACCTGCAACTTTCCGGGCGGAAGCGCTTTGAATGCCCAGGACCATATTACCCACTACAGGGAGCAGGAAGTACATTTTACATATAATGGGGACACCCTTTTTGGTAAGCTCATCACTCCCGGGGTATTTAAGGGTAAATTACCTGTTATTGTTTTTGTTCATGGGTCCGGTCCGGAGGATTACAGCTCTTCAGGAAATTACCGGTACCTGTGGGAAGTGTTTACAAAAATGGGTTTTGCCTGTTATTCCTGGAACCGGCCGGGTGTAGCACCTTCCGGAGGGAAATGGTTTCAGATGTCCGTTGCGGACCGCGCCAGGGAAGTGGTTGAAGCCATACGCCGGGTTAAGAAAATGAAGGAGGTTGATTCTTTAAGGCTGGGGCTTTGGGGGATCAGTCAGGCCGGGTGGGTGATCCCGGAAGTTGCCGGAATAATGGCGCCTGCATTTGTTATCACCGTTTCCTCACCGGTAACAACGGCATTCCGGCAGGAAGGTTACCGGGTAAGGGCAGAAATGAGGGCGGATGGCCTTGCCCGGAAGGAGCAGCGCCAGGCAGCTGCTTATAACAGGAAGCTCCGGAAGATGATAAAGACCGGGCGGGCATATCAACAGTTTTCGGAACTGCAGAACAAAACGGGTCATGAAAAATGGTCGGGCTATGTTATCCGGGGGGATGAGATGGTATATGATTATTTAAGTGTCGTATTTAAGGAAGACCATCCGCCGGATATTGACCGCCTTCGCTGCCCGGTACTGGCCATTTGGGGTGCGAACGACCTGGCGGTGCCTCCTCGGAAAAGTGCCCGCGTATACCGGAAAGCATTGAAACGGGCAGGTAACAGCAATGTCCTGGTCCGGATTATCCCTGATGCTGACCATACACTTACATTTAACCGCACGGGTAAACGGGCCGAAACCATTAAACGCAGGGAACAGTATAGCAAAAGCCCTGCGGCTGTTTTTGCCCCCGGCTATATACAGTTAATGACAGACTGGTTAGCCGGACTGGAGTTAGAATAAAAACACCCTAAAGCAATTGTGTCTTAAAAAAGACGATAGTCCGTTTCCATGCGAGGTCGGCGGCTTCTTTATCGTAGCGGGGTGTGGTGTTATTATGAAACCCATGGTTGGCATTGGCATAAGTATAGGCTGTATACTTTTTGTGATGGCGCTTCAGCGCTGCTTCATAAGCAGGCCAGCCTTCATTAACCCGCGTGTCCAGGGCGGCATAGTGTAGCTGGAGCGGGGCCTGTATTTTGGGAACCTCCGCATCTGCGGGTTGTGTGCCATAAAACGGTACTGCTGCCGACAGGTCCGGCATCCGGACTGCCATCATATTGGCGATCCATCCGCCAAAGCAAAAGCCCACAACGCCAACCTTTCCATTGCAATCCGGCTGGGTCCTGAGATAGCCGGCTGCAGCAATAAAATCTTCAAGCATTTCGTCTTTGTTCCGTTTTGCCTGGAGTGCGCGCCCTTCATCATCGTTGCCGGGGTAGCCGCCAAGCGGGGATAAAGCATCCGGGGCAAGGGCTATAAATCCTTCCAGTGCAGCCCTTCGCGCTACGTCTTCTATATAGGGGTTGAGCCCACGGTTTTCATGTACCACCACAATGCCCCCGGTCTTCTTTTTCAGGCCCTCCGGCCATGCCAGTAAAGCCTTAATGGAGCCTCCGCCTTTGGGTGAATTATAGTGAATGTATTTTGTCTGCACCCTTGCATCACCCGGTACCACCTGTGCGGTGGTTGCATAATCGGGCATTAAAAAACTCATCAGTGCCGGAACCGTAAGTCCGCCAATGGCATAGGCCGAAAGTTTTTGAACAAAATTCCTGCGGTCGATGCGGTTGTGTGCATAGTCATCATAAAGATCAAATACTTCCTGGCGGATATCTTCTTTTTTGATGGGATTCATGTTTGCTGTTTTACTAATTGAAAGAGGGACATATCCCGGGGTGGCGCGTTCCTCAAATTTAGCTGATTTTTTTGTATTCCCGGTAGCCCGGTGCATAGCATTTACCCGGTTTTTTATGTTTGCCGTTGTACGTTATTTTGTAACTTAGGCAGATGAAACCGGGAGCCATTCTTCTATTACTGCTTACAATTATGCCGCAGGCGTTGTATGCCCAAACAAACGGATTAACCCTCGCTCAGCAAAGCGCTGTTCTCCAGCTGGTGCATGCGGCAAAAACCGGTAATAAACAGCAGATCGCCTCCCGGGTGGCGTATCCCTTAAAAAGAATCTATCCCCTCGGTGATATAAAAAATAAAGCAGCTATGCTGGACCGTTTTGATGTGGTATTTGACGGGAAACTGCTGAAGCCGCTTGCCCGGTCAGGTGCAGGAGATTGGACAGCTATGGGCTGGAGAGGCGCGATGCTGGGCAATGGCGTGCTCTGGATGGATGATGCAGGCAACATAACAGCGGTGAACCATCAATCGGAAAAAGAAAAACGATTGCTGGAAAATGCCATCCGGGAAGACCGGCAGCAACTGCCGCCCTCTTTGCGCTCGTTTGATAAACCCCTTTATAGTATTATTACGAACCACTACCGGATCCGGATCGATGAAAGCGCAGGCGATCAGCTGCGTTATGCGTCCTGGGGGCTCCAGCGCGGGAAGAAAGAACCGGACCTTGTGCTGTATAACGGGGTTTATGAAGCACAGGGAAGCGGAGGAAATCATACCATCAGCTTTACAAACGATGTATACCGGTATGTAGTGGCCGTTAACCGCCTGGGAAGCAGTGAAACACCTGAAGTATTGCTGACCGTATATAAAAACGAAAAGATCCTGCTGAATGATGCTGGTAAAATCATAAGGCATTAAAAAAAGGATGATAACCGGCATTGCGAATAGCCCGTACCCCATCAGGACAAAAGTATTGACATCTCTTCGGGAATATCCCCTCCGGGCCTTAAGATCTCTTAAGGAAGCGCTTGCAACAGCCCGGGGTCACAACCGTTGTGCCGGCGCCTGGCGGTACAGGAGACCGCAGGACGGTTGAACAACAGATTCCTCTTACATTTACCCGGTTCTGCAAAATAGAACATTCAATAAACATGGTTTGCATATGAAAAAATGGTTTTTTTTCGGTCTGCTGTTTATGACCGGTCTGTGGAGCAATGCCCAGCTAAAAGCCCGGTACCTGCGCTGTGAGTACCTGCAAAACCCTCTTGGAGTAGAGGACCCCCATCCGAGGCTGAGCTGGGAGCTTACCAGCAGCCAGAAAAATATGCGGCAGTCGGCCTATCGTATCCTGGTGGCCGATGATCCGGAACTGCTGGGAAAGGGAACGGGTAATGTATGGGATTCGCGTAAAGTGTCCTCCGATGCATCTATCCAGATCCGCTACTCCGGTAAACAACTGGCTTCCGGTAAAAGATATTACTGGAAAGTGATGACCTGGGATGCCGGTGGCAGGCCCTCTTCCTTCAGTGAGCCGGCATTGTGGCAGATGGGGCTGCTGGATAAGGCTGATTGGTCTGGTGCGCAGTGGATCGCAAGGGAGGTGCTGCCTCAGGCCGGTGTGATCGTTCCCTTTGCACATGGTGGCGGGCAGGATGAATGGGGCCGGCGGCCGGATGTATTGCCGCTGCTGCGTAAGCACTTTGAGATCGCAAAACCGGTAAAGCAGGCAACTGCTTTTATCAGCGGGCTCGGGCATTTTGAGATGCATGTGAACGGGGAAAAAACAGGAGATCATTTCCTGGATCCGGGGTGGACGCAGTATGCCAAACATGCACAATATGTAACTTTTGATATAACGGATCAGCTGAAAAAGGGTGAAAATGTACTGGGGGTGATGCTGGGCAATGGGTTTTATTATATACCGGGAGAACGCTACCGGAAACTGACCGGTGCCTACGGGTTTCCGAAGATGATCGCAAAGCTGCTGATCGAGTATAAGGATGGTTCTTCAGAAACGGTGGTATCCGACAACAGCTGGAAAACTGCGGAGTCGCCCATCTGGTTTTCCAGTATTTACGGTGGTGAAGATTATGATGCCAACCGTGAAAAAGCAGGCTGGGACGGGCCGCGTTACAATGATGCAGGCTGGACCGCTGCAGTGGTAACTGATGGCCCGCCGCAATTGCAGGCGCAACCGGCAGAGCCGGTACGGGTGCTGCAAACCTTTCAGCCGGTTTCAAAAAAAGAATTGAGCAGGGGTACCTGGCTGTATGACCTGGGCCAGAACTTTTCAGGCATTCCGGCAATAAAGGTTTCCGGCAAAAAGGGAGATACCATCCGGCTCCGTCCTGCGGAACTGATCACCAAAGAAGGGGCAGCCAACCAGGGAGCCACAGGATCTCCACATATTTATACGTATGTGCTCAAAGGCAACGGGGTGGAAGAATGGCAGCCGCGCTTTACTTATTACGGTTTCCGGTATGTGCAGGTAGAGGGCGCGGCACCGGAAGGCAACGCCTCCGGCCTGCCGGTGATCCGGGAGCTGAAAGGGCTGCATATCCGCAACAGCGCGCCGGAGATCGGTTCATTCAGCAGCTCAAACGAATTGTTCAACAAAACCAACGATCTCATCCGCTGGGCCATCCGCAGCAATATGGTAAGTGTATTTACGGATTGTCCGCACCGCGAAAAACTGGGCTGGCTGGAGGAAACACACCTGATGGGTAGCTCGGTGCAATACAATTATGACATCGCTGCGCTTTGCAAAAAAGTGGTAAGAGATATGATCAATGCTCAAACGGCAGAAGGGCTGATCCCGGATATTGCACCGGAGTATGTACATTTTGACGGTGGCTTCCGCGATTCGCCGGAATGGGGAAGCGCCGGCGTGATCTTTACCTGGTATGCATTTCAATGGTATGGCGATACAGCCCTGCTGAAGGAGGCCTACCCGATGATGAAGAAATACGTATCGTACCTGAAAGCCCGGTCAAAGAACCATATCCTTGAGTTTGGTCTGAGCGACTGGTATGATATTGGTCCGCAACACCCCGGTGTTTCGCAGCTGACGCCGATGGGAGTTACGGCTACAGCCACTTATTATTACAATCTGACCATTCTTTCAAAAGTGGCGGCATTACTGGGTATAAAAGCAGATTTGCCTTTATTTCAAAACTGGGCTAAAGAAGTAAAGACAGCATTCAATAAAAAATTCTTTAACCCGCAAACCAGGCAGTATGCTACCGGTAGCCAGGCCGCCAACGCAATGGCCTTATACATGAACCTGGTAGAACCGGAATACCGCAATGCAGTAGTACAAAACCTGGTAAAGGATATCCGTGGCCGTAACAACGCGCTCACGGGCGGGGATGTGGGTTACCGCTACGTATTGCGTGCATTGGAAGATGCCGGGTATAGTGACGTGATCTATGATATGAATAACCGCAGTGATGTTCCGGGATATGGTTACCAGCTGGCACATGGGGCTACCGCCCTTACAGAATCATGGGCGGCGCTGCCTTCCGTATCCAATAACCATTTTATGCTGGGGCACCTGATGGAGTGGTTCTACTCCGGGCTTTGCGGCATCCGGCAGGCCGAAGGCTCCGTCGGGTTCAGGGACATCGAGATCAGGCCGCACCCCGCAGGCACCATCAATAATGCAAAGGCAAGCTATCATTCTGTACGGGGTATGATAAAAGTTGACTGGAAAAAAGAAGGCAGCCGGCTTACCGTAAATGTGGAGATCCCGGCTAATACCAGGGCTACCATTTACTTTCCGCCAGGATATGATCGGGCACCCGTAAAAACGGGATCGGGCCGTTACAGTTTTTCGGCAATAAAAAAATAAGGAACGTTTATTTTATTGGTAAACCATTTTTACCAATTATAAAACAATTTATTCAGGAAGGGCTGCTACCGGATGGCGCAGGACAGAGATCTGGATTTTATTTGTTAATCTTGCTGCATTCTATAAACGGTTTTCTTTGCAAAAAGAGTTATGAGCACAAATTTACTGCAGTATAATCCGCAATATCCTTCTGTAGCAGACCTGAAAAGGAAGGCTAAGAAACGGATCCCGAAATTTGCTTTCGACTACCTGGAGGGCGGGTGTAATGATGAACTGAATGTATGGAGGAACGAGGAGGACTTTAAGCATATTTTCCTGATGCCCCAGTATCTGAAAAAACATAAGGGGGTAGATATGCGGACAGAACTATTCGGCCATACTTATGATGCCCCCTTTGGCATTGCCCCGGTTGGGCTGCAGGGGCTTATGTGGCCCAACGCCCCGGAGATCCTGGCCAGGGCAGCATTACAACACAATATTCCCTATATCCTGAGCACGGTTTCTACCAGCAGCATCGAGCGGATCGCCGAACTTTCAGAAAGTAAATTCTGGTTCCAGTTATACCATCCCACCGAAAATGAATTGCGGGATGATATCCTGCGGAGGCTGGAAGCCGTAAATTGTCCTGTTCTGGTGGTGCTGATCGATGTGCCTTCTTTTGGATTGCGGTATCGTGAAATAAAAGCGGGGCTTTCCATGCCGCCAAAGAACACCATCAGCAACTTTGTACAGGCTGCAATGCACCCGGTATGGGGATTGGAAACCCTGCGGGTTGGTATTCCCTCCTTTGCTACATTAAAGCCTTATATGAAAAAGGGAATGGACATGAAGCAATTGGGCAAGTTCATGAATGCCACGTTTACCGGAAGGGTAGATGCGGATAAAGTGGCGGCTATAAGGGATAAGTGGAAAGGAAAACTCGTGGTAAAGGGTGTGGTGAGTGAGCAGGATGCGGATCTTTGTGCGAAGATCGGGGTGGATGGGATCATTGTTTCCAACCATGGCGGCCGGCAGATCGATGCGGGTGAATCCACCATCCGGCCGTTAAAAGGACTGGCGGAAAAATACGGCGATAAATACAAAGTAATGATCGATAGCGGCCTCCGCTCGGGGCCGGATATCGGCCGGTCACTGGCCTGCGGCGCTGATTTTACATTTATGGGAAGACCTTTTATGTATGGAGTAGGCGCCCTGGGGAAGGCAGGCGGTAATCATACCATTGCCATGCTGAAGGCACAGCTGAAGCAGGTAATGGAGCAGCTTTGCTGCGAGACCATTCACGATTTTCCGGGAGCACTGATACAGTAAGTTTCATTTTTTGGAAGAACTCTTTGACCGCGGTGAGACGATGCAATGTACCGGCGGAATACTATAATGAGTTCATAAGCTGAACTCCGGGATCCGTTCCGGAGTTTTTTTATGATAAACCGGCATCAGCATTGCCCTTTTGCCACTTGCCTTATGGATAGTGCAGACCCTGACCAGGCCCGGTAGAAGTTCGAGCCCGCAGATGCCTTTTGAAAATATTTCAATAAAATTGACAGCAACTGGTTGTTATGAGAAGAATCCGGTTATCTTTCATAATAATAATGTAGCACCGAATGTGACCGCATCCGCTTTATAGAACACCGCCACCGATCATCAGCCGGAAAATGCCCACCAGGATAACAATGATACTAAGTGTTTTACCGGTAGAAGAACCTCCTACAACCGAAACGATAAGAGAGAGGATGCCAATGGGGATCACCAGCCAGTACAGCCAGCCCAATAAAGGAATGAACGCAACAACAGCCAGTATGCTTGCAATAAGGGCGAATAAAACGCAGATTATTTTCATCATGTTTGCTTCATTTAAGAATACAAAGATGGCGCTTTGCAAACCTGCCGGCCAATGAAGATCGGTAAGTCCGGAGAAGCTGCCGGTAAACAGCCGGGGGGCGCCCTTTAATATCCTACGCCTGTTTCAGGTTTAACGTGGTTTATTATTGTTTAATGAAGTCTGACAGCTCTTATGTTTGTTTAAAGTTTCAGGTTTCACGTTAGATCCGTTTTTATCCCTCAAAGATCACAGGAGGGTTCCTGGTCTCATATGATCGAACATTGTTGAATGTGGTTTAATATTGTTTAAGGTTGACACTGAAAACTGACGGCTGACAACTGACCACTACTTATTTTTGGGACGTATAAACTCTTTGTACCGGTCGTTGATATAGGCCGTCATATTGGAGCGGTCAAGATCCCTGGCCTGTTTATAGGAAGGGCGGTAAAGATACATGAACTGGCGCAGCGAGTCGTTTTTTAAACCGGTGAGCTTGGTTACCCAGGCGGGGGAAAAAACATAGTCGATATAGGCCTCTTCCTCGTTTTTGAGCAGCTGTTTCCTGAACTTTCGTTGTTCGCGGGACTTTTTGGAAAAATGACTGATGGGGCTCACGGAGATCCCGAATCCATCGGAAGGCCGGTTTCCCCCGGTGATGCCCGGTCCTTTTTCAAAATAACGGCCATATTCCTCCCTCCGTCTTAAAGAGTCCAGCTGGTAGTTACTGGTTACGGTCACATTCCGGAGCGTATGAGGATCTTCTGTCAGGCCGACATCATAGCCGGTCTTTAACAGTTGTGACTCTACCTTTACGGTATCACTGGTGAGGCCGGTAAAAGAAAAGACAACGATGTCTTTGTTCTTCGCTTCAATAGTATAGGACCCCGAAGGTGTAGCCAGTGTTGTTTTACCACTGGTAAGATTGGTGACGGATGCCCCGGGGACCGGAGTATCGTTCGTATACATAAAAATGTTCCCCCGCAGGTAGGTTTGGCCCGATGTTATTGCCGGCAGCAGCACAAAACCCAGGATCAATATGGAAATGCTTCGTTGCATATAGAATGAAAGATGTTATTAAAATTAAGCAGGCTTTCTCTTCCGGCATTTGCGGTACATCCAATGTTTTGTTAAATAGCCCCCTGAAGCCCGGGGTATTATCGGGTCATACCGGGTTCAAAGAGGCCCAGCGTATAGGTCTTAAGAAGGTCGCCTGAATTCTTTTTTGTGACCGACCATGAGGCCTCATTAAAAATGTTGGAAGGGTCTTTCCCGCAATCAGGTATTGCAGTGCCGGAAGAAACAAGGTTACAGTTGATGTCTGTTCTTTGTTTGTCACCGATCGTAATATGGGCCATATTAAAAACCGGTGGTATGCGGCTGGGAGCACAATCTTTTAAACAGATGACCTCAACAACCTGGGTACTCGAGTTGGCGTCTACAAGGATCTTTTCTCCCGAGAAAAGGATGGTGGTATCCCCGTTGGGATTGACGCGGGCATTGAAATATTGTATGGATACGGACTCCGGCAGGGGGTTCTCAAAAATAGTGGTCAGGGTGTACTGGCCGGGCGCAGAGTCCCCGTTCTTCTGGCAACCGGCTACTAGCCCGGCAATGCTCAGAAGCACCAACAGCTTTATATACCTGGAACCACTCATTTACTTCGTTTAACAGTAGACGCATTGGTTTTTCGAAATGAAACAGGTAACTTCTTATCATAATATAGAAACAGAACCCGGCAGCCTGGAACCCGATAACCGACCGTCCGGATACAAATTTCCGAAAATTTGAACTAATTTGGCCGGAAATTTTTGAGACAGGTTTAATTGTTTTGTTTATGAAGAAATACTTCCTGCTGGCGGGCCTTGCCCAGATGGTGCTTGGACTGGCTGCGCAGCAAAAAAGCGTATTTACCCCTGCCGACTACGACCGGGCTGTAAGTGTAATGAGTGGCGGTAAAGCAGCTAAAGCCTATAGCAGTCAATCCATTAACCCGCAGTGGCTGCCCGGCGACAAATTGTGGTACCGGTTGCCGGCAACAGGGCAGTACCTGATTATAGACCCTTCTGTAAAAAAAGGAGGACAAACAGTAGCGGAGCAATCACCGGCTCCTGCCAGGCCGGCTCCTGTTAAGGTTTCGGGAGGGCCGGGTGTGGTATCGCCTGATGGAACAAAGGTTGTTTATATCAGGGACTGGAATCTTTGGGTAAAGGAGATTGCAACAGGAAAGGAACGCCCGCTGACGACGGACGGGGTGAAGGATTTTGGCTATGCCACTGATAATGCGGGTTGGACACATTCGGACCGCCCCATTGTATTGTGGTCGCCGGATAGTAAAAAAATTGCCACTTTCCAGCAGGATCAGCGCCATATAAAGGACATGTACCTGGTTCGTACAAAAGTGGGGGCACCGGAACTGGAGCAATGGAAATACCCGCTTCCCGGCGATAGCGCCATTATTAAGATACACCGGCTGGTACTGGATGTGGAAACAACGGCGATGATCCGTTTTAAGATGAAACCGGATGACCGGAGGGGCACGCTTTGTGACGATATTGCATGCGATGGCAGTTTTGGCGATAATGACTGGAGTGCTGATGGAAAACAGCTGGCTTTTGTATCCGTAAGCAGGGATCACAAAACAGCGCAGTTCCGGGTGGCTAATACAGGAACCGGGGATATCCGTACCGTGTTTGAGGAAAAAGTACCCACACAATACGAATCCGGTCAGGGAATGGCCAACTGGAAATTTTTGCCGGAGACCAACGAAGTGATCTGGTACTCGGAACGGAGCGGGTGGGGACACCTGTACCTGTATGACCTGTTAACGGGCAACGTAAAGCAACAGATCACCCGGGGTGATTTTGTAGTAACAAAAATGTTGCAGGTAGATGCAAAGAAACGGCAGATCCTTTTTGAAGCAAAAGGAAGAGAGCCGGGAGAAAACCCTTATTTCAGCCATTTTTATACCACTGATTTTGGTGGAAAGCGTATGGTGGCGCTCACGCCGGAACCAGGAAATCATTCAATGACCCTTTCTCCGGGAGGGCGGTATTTTGTGGACCGGTATTCAACTCCCGTTGTACCCCCGGTTATAAAGCTGAAGGACCTTTCGGGGAAAACCATCCGTGAGCTGGGCGCTACTGATCTTTCCGGGCTAAAAGATGCCGGCTGGCAGGCCCCGGAAATGTTCAGCGTGAAATCGGCCAATCAGCAGTTTGATCTCTATGGATTATTATATAAACCTCAAAACCTGGATCCGTCAAAGAAATACCCCGTAGTGGTGTATATCTACCCGGGACCACAGGGCGGCAGCGTGGGCAACTGGTCTTTTAATATTGCCGCCGGTGACTTTCAGGCACTGGCAGAGCTTGGGTTTATTGTAGTACGGCTGGAAGGTAGCTGTAACCCCAACCGTTCCAAAGCGTTCCACGATGCCTGCTATGGTCATATGGGAGAAAATACATTGCCGGATCAGATCGCGGGACTCCGGCAACTGGCAGCAAAGAACAGCTTTATGGACCTGGACCGCGTGGGTATCTGGGGGCATTCCGGTGGTGGTTTTGCAACAGCCGCCGCTATGTTCAGATATCCGGAGTTTTTCAAAGTAGGCATCGCGGAATCAGGTAATCATGATAACCGCAATTATGAAGATGACTGGGGCGAGCGGTATATCGGCCTGCTGGAAGGCGATAATTACGAAAAACAGGCCAACCAGGGCTATGCAAAAAACCTTCAGGGAAAATTAATGCTGGTAACCGGTGGAATGGATGATAATGTACCTCCCTATAACACCTACCTGGTTGCCGACGCGCTCATTAAAGCCAATAAGTCCTTCGACCTGGTGGTAGTACCGAACGCGCGCCATGGATATGGAGCGGACTCTTATTATATGATGCGCCGGAGATGGGATTATTTCGTAGAATACCTGTTAGGTGCCCGGCCTCCTAAAGACTATAAGATCAATATACCGTAAGGAGAAAATAAAAAACGGTCCGCATTTGCACGGACCGTTTTTTATACAGGTCTTGGATAAAACCGTGCTGTTCCTTAACGTTGCTGCATACCGATCTTTGTGTCTACCGTTGCCTCCATCGGAACTTCCATTCCCTGAACTTTTACGATCCCTTTTAATTGCTGTACCAGATTCAGCACCTCGGTTACGCCGGTGGCATTGTCCATCGTTATAGTACCAGCCACTGTTCCATCCAGGTTTATTTCCATTTCCATGCCCTGCTGCATCATTTTTGTAAGGCCATCAGTGCCTATTTTTCCGGCTACGGTGACCAGGCTTTTCCCGTTCTCTATTTTTTTTAGTGTATAGTTGTTCTGCAGGGTCAGGGTGTACGGTTTTTCGATCCGGATATTGGCAGTCCAGGTACTTCCGGGCGATACCGGATCTTTGGGGTACATTTTAAAGCTCTGCTCCAGCAAGCTTTTTATAGTAGCTTCGGAAAAAAGCTCTTCTGCCATCTTTTTGGCCTCACTGTCTGATGTGTTAATGCTGCCGGCCAGATCCTCAAATCCTTCTGTTTTTTTTACCGTGCCGTCAGCGGCTATGAGGATCTTTATTTTTTTCCCGCGGATAGACCGGAACATGCTGTTGGCGGCATTGGTTGTATCGGGGCTTTCACTATCCATAACCAGCTCCTGGCCCATGAAGTCAATGTTCATTTTTGAAGGGCCGTAGGTCAGGGTCAGGTCCTTATCCGCACCTGCATCTGCAATATCATAATGCATGTTTACAGTACTGCCGAACTTCATGTTCACGGGTTGTCCCATGAGCGTTTGCTGGATACTGATGGTATTATTATTGATTACATCATACCGGCTGCCGTTTGCAGGATTGAATTTCAGCGTAACCGTTTGGGCATGCAGCATGGAAGCCGCTGATGCGGCCATACAGAACAATGCCAGGATGGTTTTTTTCATGATCGTGTTTTAAATATGGGCGATTACAGCGTGGCGATCAGCTTTTGATTGTTCCGGACATAATCATCGTTGTGATTTTCTTTGGCCAGCTGCATGGATGCTTCTGCTGCAGCCCGGGCTTCTTTTTTCCGCCCGGTCTTTGCCAGCGCCTTTGCATATTGATACTGGATCCAATAAGCCTTTGGCTGGGCTTCTGCTGCCTTGGCAAACCACCCGATCGCCTTATTCAGGTCTTTGTTGTTTTCCAGGTAGTAGGTTGCTGCCTGGAAATATGCCGGTTTGTCAGACTGCATAGAAGCATCGATCGATGCCATGATCCGCGCATCAAGTTCTGTTTTTATCGGAACGGGAACCAATATATTACCCCAGGAGAGCTGCAGATCAGCGGTGGTAGGTGTAACATTCGCCAGCTGAATGGTGAAGGTTTCCGTATTTGTTTTTGTAGTTACCGGGGTTACTTGTATCCTTACTACATCGTCCGCTTCTTTATAGGCGGTAGGATCACTGGTTACATCGGTCTGTTGGGTAAGGATCACGGTCCAGGACTTTTGCCCGGGAATGGTGAGCAGCCCGTATTTACCTGCAGGGATCGTTTTTCCGCCAACGATGATCTCATCGCTTACGGTGAGTGTGGTGGCGCCGTTGGCCCCCGTGCGCCAGAGTTTCCCGGCAGGAGCAAGATCAGCGTATAGCCGGCGGCCTTTGAGGCTGGGGCGGCTATAAGACCACTCCAGTGTGCCAAGCCCGAAATCCTGTTTGATAGTCTGGGCCGGACTTGCGGCCGGTATTTTTACCTGAGCCTGGCTGGCTGAAAGTACGCCTGCAAGAAGAAAGGAAAATAAGATACGTTTCATTGTTACTTGTTTTTGTTAGTTACGAAAATAGCGTAATATTATAAGTTGCTCCAGCAGCCTAACAACTTTCAGCTGTTTTTGTTGAAAAGAGGATGGAATTGATGTAAGGTTTTACGGAGGAACTCCCTGTCCAGGTGTGTATAGATCTCAGTGGTGGTGATACTTTCATGTCCCAGCATTTCCTGCACGGCGCGCAGGTTAGCGCCGCCTTCGATCAGGTGGGTGGCAAAAGAATGGCGGAAGGTATGCGGCGATATGGTCTTGGTGATCCGGGCCTTTGCTGCCAGGTCCTTAATGATCAGGAAGATCATTACACGGGTCAGCTGTGCGCCCCGTTTGTTTAAGAAAACAATGTCTTCACTGCCGGGTTTTACGGTTAAATGACAGCGGATCTCCCGGAGGTAGAGTTTTATATATTTGGCGGCGGAATCACCGATGGGTACCAGCCGCTCTTTATTTCCTTTTCCGATCACCCGGATATAACCCACATCCAGGTAGAGTTGTGAAATCCGCAATTGTACTACCTCTGTTACCCGCAGCCCGCAGCTGTACATCGTTTCAATAATGGCTTTATTGCGGCCGCCTTCGGGTTTGCTGAGGTCTATTGCCAGCAGGATTTTTTCCACTTCTTCAAAACTTAGTACATCCGGGAGGGTGCGCCGGGTTTTAGGCGCTTCCAGCAGCAGTGCGGGATCCTGCTGCACAATATTTTCCAGGAGGCAAAAACGGTAAAAAGCGCGGATGCCGGAGATGACCCTGGCCTGGGAAGCCGGCTGCATTCCCAGCTCCGCTATCCAGCCAACAAAGGATTGCAGGTGTTCCAGGGTGATATCAGGAGGCGCCAGTGACTGTGGCTGGAGCTGCAGGTAATCCGTAAGCTTATCTACATCCCGCAGATAGGCCTCCGTTGAATTTCCGGAAAGCGATTTTTCCAGTTTTAAATAAGCCTGGAAACTTTTCTTGTAAGCGTCCCACATAAAAATAAAAGCCTGTCGGAAAGATAACAGGCTTTTTTGATTTTTGTTAATTATTTGAAGGTAAGGGGAACATCATGAACAATGTCTTTTTCTTCATATCGGATCTTGGCATAAAGATGATCTTTCCGGATGTTTACAGAATCCAGGAAGGAGTGTACATTGTCATGGTCAACACCCTTCACACCGGTATCGGTCAGCAGCGTTTTTGCCACTTTGCCGGTATGTACATCTTCTACATAAATAAAAGTATTGTCGTAGTAAGAAACAAGCCCGTCTTCCACTTTGAACTTGGGATCAAAGCTGTTTACGGCGCTGAAATATTTCATAGGACTGATCCCCTTGCCTACGGGTACTTTTATAAGATATCCCCGCCCGGTGGCGCAATCATTGAATTTGAGCCAGGCGGCCTGCCCGTCTCCGAATTCGTAGCCAAAAAGCGATTTGCCGGGTTTAACATTGCGGCCCTGGAAAAAATCGGCAAACCCGATCTTTGCATTACCTGTTTTCCCGTTGTCGAAGAGGATGGAATCAATCTGGCAATCTTTAAAACTTACGGTAACAGAAGGCTTGTCCGGTGTAGGGCTGCCCAAACGCAGGGGCTCTGTAATACAGGCAGAGTCGGTACAAAAAGAGGAGGAGGCCGTTTCGGTTGTTCCCTCAGAACCGCCACAGGAGGCAAGCAGTACCGCCAGTGTGATAGCACTTAGTGAAAGTGAGTTTAGTTTCATTCTAGTTGTTTAAGATCGTTATAAAATAAATGCAGATCGCTAATTTACAGATTAACGATGAGTTATCAGCTATTCGGCGTTGAGAATTGAGATTTCAGACAGAATCATCTCAATACTCGACTCCTTTCTCTGGAGGCTCATCGCTCCATTCACGGTTCTCATGTTCTCAATACTCAATACTACAAAAACACATCTTCGATCAGAAAATATTCAGGCGGCCGGCCTGCTTCAATGGTAATGGATAAAATATCATACTGGATGCGATAGTGCCCCGGGTACTGGCAAAGGAACTCATCGGCAGCCTGCTGTAAATACCGGAATTTCCTTTTGGTAACGCTTTCCTCCGGATAGCCTGACCGGTTACTGCTGCGGGTTTTTACTTCTACAAAATGCAATTTGTTGCTTTTGGTGGCAATAATGTCAATTTCATAATGCGAGTAGCGCCAGTTCCGGAACAGGATGGTATAATGTTCCTGCGCCAGGTAGGCTGCGGCAAGCTGCTCTCCCTGTTTTCCCAATTGATTATGTGTTCCCATTCAGTTATCTTTACCCCCAAGTTAATCTATTTTTTTTATGCAGAAACTGGCATTAGTAAAAGGTGCTATCAAGCATTATGACTGGGGTGGCGTGTCGTTCATACCCTCCCTGCTTCAGGTGGAAAATCCGCAAATGAAGCCCTTTGCTGAATATTGGATGGGTGTGCACCCGGGGGCGAACTGTGTATTGACGATGGACGACGGGAGGGAGATACTGCTCCGGGAGTATATCAGCACATCCCCCGGGGCGTTACTGGGCGCTTCCGTAAATGCTGCATTCGGCCAGATGCCTTATTTGTTAAAAGTGCTGGATGTAAAGGATATGCTTTCCATCCAGGTGCACCCCTCTAAATCCCAGGCTGCATTGGATTTTGAAGCAGAGAACCGCAAAGGGGTTCCGTTGGATGCACCCCACCGCAACTACAGGGACGCTAACCATAAGCCCGAACTGATGGTAGCACTCAGCGGGTTTTATCTGTTGCATGGCTTTAAACCGGAAGCGCAGCTGTTACAAACGCTGGAAGCCGTGCCGGAGCTGCATGTTTTTATACCGGTATTTAAGCAGGGAGGCTATAAAAGCCTGTATAAGATGGCAATGGAAATGGCCCAGGAAGAAGTGAATGCGCTGTTGCAGCCTCTGATCAACCGGATCATTCCGCTATACCTGCAGGAAAAGCTGGACCCCTCCGCGGAGGATTTCTGGGCAGCCCGGGCCGCGCAAACCTTTATCCGGCCCGGCTCCATCGATCGCGGAATTTTTTCGATCTATTTTTTTAATATTGTTCATCTGAAAACGGGAGAAGCCATTTTCCAGGACGCAGGTGTGCCCCATGCTTACCTGGAGGGATATAATGTAGAGATCATGGCCAGCTCTGATAATGTGCTGCGTGGCGGGCTTACCTCCAAACATATTGACACGGCGGAGTTGCTGAAACATACGAAATGCGAAGCCACGCATCCGCAGATCATTCCCGCAGGAGGCAACAAAAAAGCAAAGGTATACCCGGCGCCCGTTCCGGATTTTGAACTGCATTCCTATGAGCTGAAAACGGGTGATGAAACCGTATTGCAGCCGGTAACGGCCGAGTTGTTTTTGCTTACAGAAGGGGAGGTGGAGCTTACCTCCGGGGATATCCGGGTAGTATTAAAGGCCGGTAGCATTGCTGCCGCAGCTTTTCCGGGTGCGGCTGTAAAAGTACTGGCCGGCGCTCCTTCGCTCTTGTTCCGTGCTACTGTTCCGTTATAGATTTTTTAGATTTAATAAATTAGTATAAAGATGACCCGGGAAAAATTGGTTGCACTGATCCGCGAGAAAGGATCTTATTTATGTGTGGGATTGGACACTGACCCTGCGAAGCTGCCGGCGCATTTATCCGGGGATGCAGACGCCGTGTTCCGTTTTAATAAAGCCATTATTGACGCTACCCGTGCTGCCTGTGTTTCCTACAAGATCAATACTGCGTTTTACGAGGCATTGGGAACAAAAGGCTGGGAGGTGATGGAGAAAACCGTTCACTACATAGGGGCGGATCATTTTAAGATCGCTGATGCCAAGCGTGGCGACATTGGTAATACCAGTACCCAGTACGCCCGCGCTTTTTTTGAAGCACTACCCTTTGATGCGGTCACCGTAGCGCCTTATATGGGGGAAGACAGTGTAAGACCTTTCCTGGAGTATGAAGGGAAATGGGCGATCGTGCTGGGGCTCACCTCCAATAAGGGGGCGCAGGATTTTGAGTTGCAGGCCAGTGGGGAAGGACTTTTATATGAGCGGGTATTAAAAACCGTATCCGGGTGGGGCACTGATCAAAACCTCATGTTTGTGGTGGGGGCCACACAGGCGGATGCATTTATCCGCATCCGCGAGTTGGTTCCGGGCCATTTTCTGTTGGTGCCCGGGGTGGGGGCACAGGGTGGCAGTCTGGAACAGGTTTCTGAAAAGGCCATGAATAAAGACTGCGGATTGCTGGTAAATGCCAGCAGGGCGGTTATTTATGCTTCAGGCAAAGAGGATTTTGCAGATGCCGCGGCTGCGGTGGCCGGTCAGTACCAGGCCGAAATGGCAGCATATCTGCAACGGTTTAATGGATAGGTCGATGGCAGAAGGGGCATGAACCTTATGCAGCGCTAAATGATTTTTGGAGATTGTTTTGAAATAAATTCCCTATAAACAGCAATGAGAATGCCCCTTCAGCCTGCCTGCGGGTCGGGGGGCTATCAGTACGCAGCAATATTTGCTTCAGGTCAGCAGGAAGGGGAAAGCGCTTGCGGTATATTTACCGGGAACAGGAATCTACCGGCTGCCAGATCGTAAGCAGCCCGGCTCCCGGACCGAGGATCGGGTCGTTATCGGGAGTGGGAATGTTGGCAATGCTGCGGTTGGCGTGAACACGGTTGCCGCTTTGCCTTCTCTGGAGCTCCGGGCTCACGTTTACAGAACAGGCCCCTGCCAGGTTCAGATCAGTGCCTGAGCCAAGATGCCGGAGCGCCACTCCCGCAGGGATCACCATCACGTCCCCTTTTTCAAGAACGGTGATAATACCCAGTGTGCCGCCCAGCTGCCATTGAGCCTCCCCCGCGCAAACCCCCAGGACAATATGCGTGTTAATATAGTAATGGGTAAAGTTGAACGCCCCGAGTGCAGGGGAGGGGAACCATTTATTGGAACGGAATTTTTTTATCAGCCAATCCTCGCAGGCATCATATTCCTTGTCGAAAAATCCCCTGTAAACCAGCAACGGAAGCGGGCTGCTGGGAATTTGCGGGTCTTCTTTAAAATAAAAAATATCAGGATTGATCCTTCTTAGCTCCCAGGGGACCCATTCTTGTGGTTTGATTTTTTTGGGCATGCTATTATCCTTACAAGTCACATGCCAGTAACCCTCCTGCAATGGATTTATACCAATACTTTTTGAAAAACCGGCAACAAACGCTGTATGGCAGGAAACGGAAGGTTAAAACATATATAAAAAAGCCGTTCCGGGAAAGGAACGGCCTTTTGTTATTTGGATGGTTAATGGTTATTTCTTTTCAAAATTGTAAACGATATAAATAGTTTTTCCCTCAAAAGATATGGGCGATTGCGCTATGAACTGATTGTCTCCTGCAGAAGTTACTTCCAGCGAATATCCTTCGGCCACATTTTTAGACTGGTTCTTTTTTAACCCGTCTACCCGTTTGAAATTAAGATGCGTAACGCCGTTATAGTTCCGGGTCGACCATAAGATCTCACGGGCTCCTGCCGAACAATCCTGTCCGTTAATCGTATAGCTTCCATAACCGTTATTGGGAAAAACCCAGACACTGCCTTCAAAACATGAAAGGGCCACATCATCAAAAGCTTCCACCTTAAGGTTCTTGGTATTGGTTCCTTCAATGCTGACGCCGGTTACAACCCAGGTACCTTTAAAATCCTGCCGAGGAACAGTGGAAGATGCGCTTTTTTTACTATTGGAGCAGGCAACGCCTATAACAGAAACGGTCATCAGAAGCAGAGCGATTTGTGAAATTCTTTTCATAATCAATGTTTTTATGCTTTATGCAATTGAAATGCCAAATTTTGAGGATAGACGGCTTGTTGCAAAGAAAGGTTCGATGCCGGGTGTTAAAAACAGGCGCAAAGCAGCAGGTTCAGCTATTACTTAATGAGGATCAATCAGATTTTGAAGATCGATTCCATCAATATCCATTTTTCGCCCGGCTTTGCAGCCGGCAACCCCTGCTGGTACTTCCACATCAGCGCTTCCCATTCCTGCACTTTGGGATTTTGTGCATCAGCAGCCTGCTTTTTCTCAAAGGAGAAGCCCGGGGCGGTTTCCATGATCATAAACAGGCGGTTTTCCACGCGAAAAATTTCCATGTGCCGGATACCGGAATCAAGAATACTCTGCAGGATCTCCGGCCATACGGCCCGGTGATAGGCTTCGTATTCTGCAATAAGCGCCGGGTCGTTTTTTAAATCCAGCGCGAGACAATATCTTTTTAATGGTTCCATTTCTGATTTCTGATTAACCTGCTAATATACGAAGGACCCGGTTAGTGCTGAACTTTAAACTTCTTCCGAAGGTTCGGAACGTTAAACGGTGAATTGTAAAATTTCTCACTATGGACTATGCACGCTTCACTCCCGGCTTAAAACGGCGGACAGCTCATCGGGCATGAACCGGATCTGATGTGCAACTTCAAACCTGGAACAAAAAATTATTCCCGCATCATATCGATCAGCACAGCAGCGATCTCTTCTGCATTGGGTTTGCTGAAGTAGTCCCCGTCGCTGCCGTAGCCGGGCCGGTGCTCCTTTGCTGTAACGGTGCGCGGTGCTACATCCAGGTACCGGTAACCGCCCTGCTCTTCCATTACCTTGTTAAACATAAACGCAGCAGCGCCTCCTGGTACATCTTCATCTATAAAAACAATACGGTTGGTCTTTTTGAGTGAGTCCAGGATACGATGGTGGATGTCAAAAGGTAACAGGGTCTGCACGTCGATCAGGTCGCAGCTGATGCCCAGCGGGGCGATCTTGTTTAACGCGTCCTGGATGATGCGCAGGGTAGAGCCATAGCTTACGATGGTAATGTCGGAGCCCTCCTGCAGCAGTTCAGGCACGCCCAGGGGAACCGTCATCGTTTCCAGGTTTTCCGGCAGCCGCTCTTTCAGCCGGTAGCCGTTCAAACTTTCCACTATCAGCCCCGGATCATTACTCTGCAATAAGGTATTGTACATGCCTGCCGCCTGTACCATATTCCTGGGCACACAAATATGAATCCCTCTCAGGGAGTTGATGATCATTCCCATAGGAGATCCGCTATGCCAGATACCCTCCAGCCGGTGTCCCCGGCTCCTGATAATAAGCGGGCAGAACTGCTGGCCGCCGGTACGGTATTGAAGGGAGGCCACATCATCTGTAAGCGGCTGCAACCCGTAAACCAGGTAATCGAGGTATTGAATTTCAGCAATAGGTCTTAGCCCCCTTAATGCCAGTCCGATACCACGCCCCATGATACTGAGTTCATGAATGCCGGTATCGGAGATCCGTTCTGCACCATGTTTCTTCTGCAGGCCTGCAAACCCCTGGTTTACATCCCCGATCTGCCCGAGATCTTCTCCGAATGCCAGTACCTTGGGGTTACTGGCAAAAAGCCGGTCAAAGTAGTGGTTCAGGATCTCGTAGCCGTTGATCAGCGGGGATTCACCGGTTATAACGGGTGCCACCGGGGGCACTTTTAAAGCGCTTTTAGCTCCTTCATTTAACAAATTTGAATTATAGATAGCTGCATTTTCCTTGCAGAGCTCATCATAATAAGCAGCTACCTGTCCGGCTTTGTCGCCGCATATAAGGATGGCCTTATACAAGGTCTGCAAAACGTTTTTTCTTAGGGGTTCCCGGTTGGTGACCAGGTCCGGGATCAGCTTTTTCAGTTCCGCGCTTTTTTCCGGCACATCAAGGACCAGCTGGTTCAGCAGGTTCCTGGTAGCTTCTACCTGTTCCTTTATTGGCGTCAGGTAGGCCTTCCAGGCATTATCCCGGCCTTCCTTTACATTGCTGCGGGCATCTGTTTCAATCTTCTCAAGCGTCGATTCATCAGTTAGCCCGTTCTTCAGGATCCACTCTTTCATTTTTTTCAGGCAGTCCCGTTCCCGCTCCCATTCCAGGCGTTCGGTAGATTTGTACCGCTCATGACTGCCGGAAGTGCTGTGGCCCTGGGGCTGCGTCAGCTCGTCTACATGAAAAAGAACAGGGGTATGTGTCTCCCGTGCCAGGCTGATACCTTCTTCAAAAGCTTCGATCATGCCCATATAGTCCCAGCCCTTTACCTTGGAAATATAAAAACCGTTGGTCCCTTCTTCTTTCTCAAAGCCTTTTAACGCGGCAGAGATGGAGCCTTTTGTGGTCTGCATTTCCCGGGGAACGGAGATCCCGTACCCGTCGTCCCAGACAAAGATAACCAGTGGTACCTGCGCCACTCCCGCAGCATTAACGGTTTCCCAGAAATGCCCTTCGCTCGTGGATGCATCGCCGATAGTGCAGAAGCAGACTTCGTTCCCGTTGTGGGACAGGTTTGTGAATTGCCGAAGTTCCGGCACTTCCCGGAAGCTTTTGGATGCATAGGCCAGTCCAAAGGAGCGGGGCATCTGGGCGGCTGTGGGGGCCATATCCGTGGCCGTGTTTTTGATCTCTGCCAGGTTCAGCCAGTTGCCTTCTGCATCTACATTCCTGCTGGTATAATGACTGTTCATTTGCCGCCCCACGCTAAATGGTTCATGATCCGGGTTGGGGTCTGCATACAGCTGCGCAAAATATTGTTGGGGAGTACCTACTCCTATGGCAAACATAAAGGTCTGGTCGCGGTAGTACCCGCTGCGCCAGTCGCCGGGTTTAAAAAATTTGGCCATCGCAACCTGCGCCACTTCCTTCCCGTCTCCAAAGATGCCAAATTTTGCTTTGCCGGTCAATACCTCCCTCCGGCCCAGTAAGCTGGTTTCACGACTCAGGCAGGCAATATAGTAGTCGTGCAGGATGCCGTCTTTGAACTTATCAAAAGAAAGCATTTCACCAGGGGTAGTAAGGTTGGAAGTTTGATTCTCCATATTGGCAAAAATAGGGATATCACAATATACTCATTACTGAATAATTTTTCAAAGAAGCATGCAACTTTTGAAAACTGTTGAACATCTATACCGTAATTTTGTTGTTTTTATATTTGTTGTCAATAAAAAATAGGATTATGAAGCAATTTTACCTTTTAGCAGTTTTGTTTTTTATGGGTCTTGCTGTTACTGCAAATGCACAGGAAGCAGTACCGGCAGACAAGGTGATCAAAATGGCAAAAGAAGAATACAACGTGGGTAAATTGAAATTTAAAAAAGGGACTTCCTTTTTTATGGAGTTTACCAATATTAGCAAAAAACCGGTGATCGTGGAAAGTGTATTGGTGGGATGCGGCTGCACCGTTGCAGAAAAACCATCTGCTCCTGTTATGCCGGGCAAAGTGGGCAAGATAAAAGTAGGCTATGATGCTACAGCTGCTGCAGGCAGTACGTTTAAAAAAGATGTGACCATTAAGATAAAAGGCGCCCAGCCTAAAACGGTATATTTTACCGGGGAGATTATCTAAGAGTTTAGTTTTTTTTAGTTTTATTGAACAGTTTCAACTTATTCCATCTGCAAAGGTGGAATTTTTTTATTTTTGCCCTCTTATTTTTCTGTATGATTAGAATTTCTCAAAGAGGAGTGGAAATGCCGGCTTCACCCATCCGGAAGCTGGTCCCTTATGCCGAGGCTGCCAAGCAAAGGGGGGTGATGGTGTACCATCTGAATATCGGACAGCCGGATATTGAAACACCGCCTGCTATTATGCAGGCCGTAAGAGATGTGCATATGCGGGTGCTGGAATACAGCCACAGCGCCGGAAATGAAAGTTACCGCCGTAAGCTGGTGGAATATTATAAGCGGATCGGGATTGCGGTAACGCATGAAGAGATCCTGATTACGACCGGTGGCAGCGAAGCGATCCTGTTTGCCTTTTTTGCCTGTTTGAATCCCGGGGATGAGGTGATCATTCCGGAGCCATTTTATGCCAACTATAATGGTTTTGCCTGCACGGCCGGCATCAGGGTAATTCCTATTCCCTCCGGTATCGATACCGGGTTTGCCCTGCCGCCGGTTGAGGACTTTGAACGGGCGATCACTGCCAGGACCAGGGCCATCCTGATCTGCAACCCGAATAATCCTACCGGCTACCTGTATAGCACTGCCGAAGTGGAGGCGCTGGGCAATATTTGCAGGAAACATGAACTGTTCCTGTTTTCAGATGAGGCCTACCGGGAGTTCCGGTATGAGGACGACAGTGATTACCTGAGCCCGTTGCAGCTGCCGGGGCTGGAGGAGCATGTGGTGGTGATGGACACGATCAGCAAACGGTATAGTGCCTGCGGTGCACGGATAGGCGCCCTGGTCACCCGTAATAAAGAGGTTTACCAGACCGCACTGAAATTTGGCCAGGCGCGGCTGAGCCCTCCGGGACTGGCCCAGGTATTGGGAGAGGCCGCGGTGGATCTTCCTGAAAATTATTTTGATGGCACGCGTGAAGAATATCGCAGGCGGCGTAATCTCCTGGTACAGCGGTTAAACGCAATGGAGGGTGTATTTTGCCCTAACCCGGGGGGCGCCTTTTATGCCATTGCAAGGTTGCCTATAGACGATTGCGACCGGTTTTGCCAATGGCTCCTGGAATCGTTTACACACAATAATCAAACCCTGATGCTGGCCCCCGCAACGGGCTTTTATGCAACACCAGGATTGGGGGTCAATGAGGTACGGTTAGCTTATGTGTTAAATACGGATGCCATAAATGCGGCGATGGACTGTCTGGAACAGGCGCTGAAAGTATACCCGGGAAGGCGATAAACAGGACCATAAAAAAAAATATATAAAAGGGGCGCTGTAATCAGAGCTCCTTTTTTTATGTCCGATCCTGCGATTTTGTCAAAAGAGCTCCTATAAAATTAACATTATATATAATAGTAATATTTATTAAAAGCGTGTAAATCGCTGATAATGGATCAAAAAGATCTAATTTTATATATTATAAAAAATAATATATATATTATTTTTTATGGAGTCTTGACTTTTTATCTCTTTAAACACTATTTTTGGTATGAGATTTAGCTAAATCAATTTTACATTATTGTTTTTTTATCTATAATTTAAAATATAAAATATATACAATATGTCAATGACTCGAAAACTAGCTATCATTCCTTTTGCCTTATTAATTCTTATTGTAATCTTAAGTCTTTTGTTTGGTCATAATCCTACAGAAATAAAGCAGTTCGCGGAGATCAATTCCGGTGATACGGCCTGGATGCTGACCTCAGCGGCCCTGGTTCTGATCATGACACCGGGACTGGCCTTCTTTTATGGTGGTATGGTAAAAAAGAAAAATGTGATATCTACCATGCTGCAAAGTTTTATCTGTATGGCAATTGTTTCGATCATCTGGGTGGTTTTCGGGTTTAGCCTGGCCTTTGGGGATTCCATCGGTGGTGTAATTGGGAATCCCGGAACCTTTTTCCTGATGAATGGAGTGCTGGAGAGCAAGCCCTGGCCCCTGGCTCCCACGGTACCATTGGTGGTTTTTGCCTTTTTTCAGTTAAAGTTTGCCATCATTACCCCGGCCCTGGTAACGGGGGCATTTTCTGAACGCATCCGGTTTACTTCGTATATTTTCTTTATATGCCTGTTTATTGTCTTCATCTATTGCCCGCTGGCGCATGCCACCTGGCACCCGGATGGGATGCTGGCCAAATTGGGGGTACTCGATTTTGCCGGTGGAACCGTGGTTCATATGAGCGCTGGCCTGGCTGCCCTGGCCGGGGCTATCTATCTGAAGAAACGTACGGATACCAGCGAAAATAAACCGGCCCGTATTACCTATGTATTATTAGGTACCGGCTTGCTTTGGTTTGGCTGGTTTGGTTTCAACGGTGGTTCTGCAATGGCTGCCAATGCCCTGGCGGCATCGGCCCTGGCTACAACAGCCGTGGCTTCCGGAGCAGCAGCTTTCGCATGGATTATTTTTGATGCATTAAGAGGGAAAAAGCCATCTGCAATGGGCACCAGCATTGGTGCTGTGGTGGGCCTGGTGGCCATTACCCCGGCGGCGGGCTTTGTAAGTCTTCCGCATGCATTGGTAATTGGTGTGGTAGCCGCTATTATCAGCAACATGATGGTAGAATGGAGAACAAAAACCGGTATTGATGATACGCTGGATGTATTTCCCTGCCATGGTGTAGGAGGAATGGTTGGAATGTTGCTTACGGGTGTTTTTGCCAACAAGGCGATCAATACCGCCAACGCCACCGGCAACGGGCTCTTCTTTGGCGAAACCAAATTGTTTACCACCCATGTGCTGGTATTGCTGGGAGTGATTGTTTTTGTATTGGTGATGTCCTTTATACTTTTGAAAGTGACCGACCTGATCACGCCGCTGCGGGCCAGCGAGGATGAAGAACTGGAGGGGCTGGACCGGTCGCAACACGGGGAAAGTTTATAAACACCCTTTTAATAATACTGCTGCAAGGATGCAGGAGTACCGTAGGAGGCCACAGGGTCTCCTACAACTATTTCAGGACAATGCAATTTCATAGCAGGGATACCGATTATTTTCCCTATTTTCCTGAAAAATTATTTGCGGATGAAAAAATTGTTGTTGCTCCTGGGGCTGCTCCCGGGACTGATAGCTGTAGCTCAAACCACCTTCCCGGTAAATGGGGTTGCAGATCCCCGCTCCGGGAGTTTTGCCCTGACCAATGCCACCATCGTAAAAGATCCCTCCACCACCATTCAGAATGCCACACTGGTGATCAGGGAAGGAAAGATCGTCAGCGTGGGTAGTGGCAATATACCCCCCGATGCCGTGGTGATCGATTGCAAGGGTAAATATATTTATCCGTCGCTGATCGACATCTACAGCGACTATGGCATTGCACAACGCACAGTGGACCTGGCATTTGATTACGGGAGGCCGCAGCAGTTTAACAGTGCAACAAAAGGCGCTTATAATTGGAACCAGGCCATTAAAAGTGAGGTGAATGCTGCCGATCTTTTCAGTACAGACGACGCAAAGGCACAGCCACTGCGTGAAATGGGTTTTGGAACTGTATTGGTGCATGAAAAGGACGGGATTGCAAGGGGGACGGGTTTGGTAGCGACCTTATCTGCAAAGAAAGAGAACCTGGCGATTATAAAAGAAAGGGCAGCTGCCTTTTATTCTTTTAAAAAAGGATCATCGAAGCAAAGTTATCCTACCAGCATGATGGGCGCTGTAGCATTGTTGCGGCAGAATTACCTGGATGCGCAGTGGTATAAGACCCGCCCCCCAAAAGAAGGGGTTAATAAAACACTGGAAGCCTGGAATGCCCTGCAATCCTTGCCCCAGATCTTCGAAACAACCGACAAATGGAGTGGTTTGAGGGCAGACGGGATCGGTGACGAGTTTGGTGTGCAGTACATCATAAAAGGCGGCGGAGATGAGTACCAGCGGATCAGAGAGGTTGCAGCCACCAAAGCACCCTATATCGTTTCACTGAATTTTCCGGATGCGCAAAAAGTGGAGGACCCGGCCGACGCCCGGTTTATTGCGTGGAGCGACCTGGCACATTGGGAGCTTGCGCCTACCAACCCTGCCGCATTTGAAAAAGCAAAGATCCCGTTTGCGCTCACAGCGGCAGATCTTAAAGATACCAAAGCCTTTTGGCCCAATCTTCGTAAAGCCATTCAGAACGGGCTATCGGAAAGAGCGGCACTGGAAGCATTGACAAAAACGCCGGCCAGCCTTTTGAATATAGCAGATAAAGTAGGAAGCCTGGAACCGGGATACCTGGCCAACTTCCTGGTTACCACCGGCAACCTGTTTGCGGAAAAAACGAGCATACTCGAAAACTGGATCCAGGGCGAACGGTATGATATCAACGCAAAGAACAGTACTGAACTGAAGGGGCAATATGCCCTGGCCATTACCGAAGGAAATACGGTTACGCAATACCAGCTGGAAGTAAAGAGCAATACGCTGGCCACTGTTAAGACCAAAGAAGCGCTTACCACAAAGTTCAGCGTGGATGGAAGCCTGGTCTCGATCAGCTTTTCGTTAAAACCTACAACCAAAGTGATTGGTACAGGACAAAAGGATTCCGTTTTTGAAAACCGGCAGGCGGGGGAACTGGTCCGGCTTAGCGGGGTAAACTACGGAAGCTCCTGGCAGGGAGTGGGGGCCAATGAAAGAGGTGCCCCGGTAAGCTGGGTCGCCACCCTGACCACCGCAGCAGCAGTAACAAAAGATTCATCCAGACAAACTTTTGTGAAACCGGAAGCCCAAATGGTTTATCCCTTCAGCATTTATGGAACGGCCGGGCTGCCGCAGCAGGAAACCATCCTGATAAAAAATGCCACTGTATGGACCAACGAGGCGGGCGGAAGACAGGAACAGACCGATGTACTGGTAAAAGCCGGGAAGATAGCGCAGGTCGGAAAGTCTCTTTCCGCTGCAGGGGCCCGGGTGATCGACGGAACCGGCAAACATCTTACGCCCGGCATCATAGATGAGCACTCACATATTGCAACCTTTTCCATCAATGAAGGGGCACAGTCGGTAACCTCAGAAGTAAGGATCGGCGATAATCTGAACCCGGATGATATCAATATTTACCGGCAGCTAAGTGGCGGCGTAACCACCTCGCAGATATTGCACGGATCGGCGAATACGATCGGCGGGCAAAGCCAGCTGATCAAATTACGCTGGGGGGCAGATGCAGAAGGACTTAAATTTAAAGGAGCAGATCCCTTTATCAAATTTGCGTTGGGCGAAAATGTAAAACGGACCGCTTCCACGCTGGGCAACAACCGCTATCCGGACACACGCATGGGGGTTTATGAAGTATTGAATGATGCATTTCAGCGCGCCCGCGAATATGAAAAAGCCAAACGATCAGGCGATAAAACGGTGCGGCGGGATCTGGAGCTGGATGCGCTTGTAGAGATCCTGGATCGCAAAAGATTTATTACCTGCCATAGTTATGTGCAAAGTGAAATACTGGGACTGATCAACGTGGCCGAAAAATATGGTTTTAAAGTGAATACGTTCACGCATATACTGGAGGGCTATAAAGTAGCAGACCGGATAAAACAGCATGGAGCTAACGTGTCTACTTTTTCCGACTGGTGGGCCTATAAGAACGAAGTAAAAGATGCCATACCCTACAATGCGGCGCTCATGCATCAGCTGGGGCTGAATGTTTGTATTAACAGTGATGATGCAGAGATGGCCCGCCGGCTGAACCAGGAGGCTGCAAAAACGATCCGGTATGGCGGGGTATCGGAAGAGGATGCCTTTAAAATGGTAACACTGAACCCGGCAAAGGCATTACATATTGATAATCGTGTAGGAAGTATTAAGGCAGGAAAAGATGCGGACCTGGTATTATGGAGCGATAACCCGCTGAGCATTTATGCCCGGGCATTGTATACATTGGTAGATGGTGCCGTTTATTTTGACCGGCAAAAGGACAGCGGGAATCAGGAGCACAGGGCTGCAGAACGGAACCGCCTGATACAGAAAATGCTTTCGGCAGCAAAAGGCGGGGCGCCTGTAGTGCCGGCAAAACCAACAGCCCAGGTGGTATTACATTGCGAAGACCACGAGCAGGCCGATGGCGTGCTTGCGGCGGATGCATTTGAATTCTAATTCTTAAAACCAAACTCGATGAAGAGCTTAGCATACGTTATTTTATGGTTCCTCGCGCTGCCGGCAATGGCGCAGGATGATGTGTACCCCGCAAAAAAGCAGGAGGGTGTCCTGGTGATCCGCAACGGCATTATTCATACCGGCACCGGGCAGGTGATCCCGCAGGGTGTTATTGTTATTAAAGACGGGAAGATCCAGAGTGTGGGTGCACCAGCTGCAACGATTCCGGGAGCTACGGTGGTAGATGCTGCCGGTAAACATATTTACCCGGGTTTGATCCTGGCCAGCACAGACCTGGGATTGCGGGAGATCATGAGTGGCGTAAGAGGCAGCAATGATTTTTATGAGCTGGGTGATTACAATCCGGATGTTCGTTCCATTGTCGCTTACAACACGGATTCACGGATCATCAATACGCTGCGTTCAAACGGGATCCTGCTGGCAAATATCGTTCCTTCCGGCAGTCTGCTGACGGGATCCTCATCTGTGGTACAACTGGATGCCTGGACCTGGGAAGACGCCCTCTACAAGGCAGACAACGGAATGTTCCTGAACTTACCGATGTTGCTGAAGTCACCGCGTTCCGGGGCCTCCGACCCTGTAAAAGAAGGGATAAAACGGATCGAGGCATTGAAAGCGTTTTTACAGGAAGCAAAAGCCTACGCCGGGTCCACAGCGCAAAAAGAAGTTAACCTGAAATTTGAAGCATTACGGCCCTTATTTGCAAAAAAACAGAAATTGTTCGTCAATGCCAATATCTCCCGGCAGATCCTGATGGCGATCGATATTGCAAAAACGTTCGACATCCGGGTGGTGATCGTTGGCGGAAGTGATAGCTACCTGCTTGCCAACCTGCTCAGGCAGAACAATATTCCGGTAATCCTGAATGCCATACATGCGCTGCCTACCCTGGAGGATGACGATGTGGACCAGCCGTTTAAGACCCCTGCATTATTGCAGAAAGCAGGAGTGCTTTTTGCGCTCAACGACGATGAGAGCTCGTCCCGCTATCGCAACCTTTCTTTTTTTGCCGGTACGGCTGCTGCCTACGGGCTTTCAAAGGAGGAAGCCCTGCAGGCCATTACCTTAAATGCCGCCCGTATCCTGGGGATCGACGACCGCACGGGATCGCTTGAGGCCGGCAAGGATGCCAATATTGTTATAGCCGCCGGTGATCTCCTGGATATGAAAGAAAGCGCAGTGACCGAAGCCTATATCCAGGGCCGGAAGATCGACCTTAATAATAAGCACAAGCAATTGTACGACCGTTACCGGCACCGTTACCAGCTGCAGTAACCACCGGGTTATACCAATCCCCGTTTTCATCAATGGAATAAGCTTCCGCCTTTAGGTGAGCCGGCTTATTGAACCTTGCGTTTGCCGGCTAACGTTTATGCCTGCCGGCAATTTCTTTATTGGATCATCGGTTGTCAAAACTATGATCCCCAACCCCTGTGTGCGGCGTGCTGAATTTTGTATTTCAATCAAATAGGAAGGATTTTGCTTTTATGACCAAGTTGGAATTGATATAAGTGTCTGAGCCTCACGGCTTGACATGGGTTAAGATTTTCCTGCTTTTTAATGAAAATTAAACAAGTGTTTGATTAATTAAACACTTGTTTAATATCTTTGTGAAGGAAAATTTTAAAAAAAGTGTCAGCAGCGTTTACACAAAAGCAATTAGAAATTATGGAGGCCGCAGTGCGGCTTTTTGCCGGCAAAGGGTTCGACAATACATCGGTACGCGATGTTGCAAAAGCTGCCGGGGTCAATGTGGCCATGATCTCCTATTATTTTGGTTCAAAGGAAAAGCTGCTGGAAGCCATCTTCATCAAGTATATAACCACCATGCGGGCAAAGCTGGAGGAAATTGTTTTTGCCAGCAATGTGACCCCCGCCGAAAAGATTGACCGGATCCTTGAATCCTATATTGACACAATTGCCGCTAACCGGCATTTTCATTTGCTGATGGTAAGAGAGCAGGGGGTGATGAAAAATAAGATTATGTATGATGGTGTAAAGAGCCTGAAACTAAAAAATACTTCGTTGATAAAAGGCGCGATAAAGGCAGGTGCCAAGGCGGGCATTTTTAAAAAGAACGTCGATATCACTATTCTGGGGCTGACTGTGTTCGGGACCATTAACCAGGCCTTTAACACCCAGCGGTTCCTTTGCGAGCAATACCGCATCAACCCGGAAAACGAGGCAGAGTTTTTAAAAGTGATCATCCCGCGGCTGAAAACACACCTGAAAGAAGTTGTCAGAAGTTACCTGCTGGTGAAAGAGTCGGATAAATAAATTGAAAGTTTCGTAAAAGCTGATTTTGTATATGAATAAAAAAATAACAGCCATTGCAGCGCTGTTTTCAATGCTGGTGGTGGCGGGCAATCGTCTTTCTGCACAGGAAGTAAGAAAGCTTTCGGTAAAGGAAGCAGTAGCGCTGGGTTTGCAAAGCAGCAAACATTTAAAGATTGATCAGGCCAAAGTGCTGGAGGCTGATGCCGCTTTGGAAGAGGCAAAAGACCGCCAGCTGCCGGACTTTAAGATCAGCGGGTCTTATATGCGTTTGACAACGGCAAAGATCGATATGAAAACCGCGCAGAGCCAGGACGCGTCTTCCGGAAGCGGCTCCGGTGGCGGGGTTCCCAAAATCTCCCAGGCAATGTATGGTATGGCCAACCTGTCGCTCCCGTTATATGCCGGGGGAAAGATCCGGTATGGCATCCAGTCTGCCAGGTACCTGCTGGAGGCCGAAAAACTTAATGCCGGTAATGATCAGAACGGAATTGTCTATAATCTTATAGCCGCCTATACAAACCTGTTTAAGGCGGCGCAGGTCATTGATGTGATCAAAGAAAACCTGGCGGCCTCCGAAAGCAGGGATTCCAATTTTATCCGCCTGGAAAATAACGGGCTGATGGCCCGCAACGACCGGCTAAAAGCACAGCTGCAGACTTCCGGTATTGAATTGCAGCTGCTGGAAGCGCAGAGTAATTATAATATAGCCAATGTAAATATGGACCTGCTGCTGGGATTGCCGCAAAATACGGTGATAGCGGTGGATCCGGCTTTTATCAATGAGGTACCACAGGAGCAGCCCTATACGTATTATGAAGAGAAGGCGGTGGAAGGCCGGCAGGATATGAAGGCGCTGGGCTATCAGCAGAAAGCGGCCGACCTGGGTATCAGGGCGGCAAAAGCGGGTTATCTTCCCTCACTGGCGCTTACAGGGGGGTATGTAGCGTTGAATATACCTGGTTTTTTGTCGGTGACCAATGCGGTAAATGCCGGGCTGGGCGTTCAATACAGCCTTTCCAGCCTTTGGAAGACGGGGGCTGCGGTCAAAAAGGCAAAGGCACAGGCGCTGCAGCTATCCGCTTCGAGGGAAATGCTGTCCGATAATATTCGTCTTCAGATCAACAGGGACTATCAGAATGCATTACTGGCAAAGAAAAAAATTGAAGTGCATGATAAGTCGCTCATACAGGCAGAGGAGAATTACCGCATCACCAAAAATAAATATGACAATAGCCTGGTTACCATTACAGATCTGCTGGATGCCAATGTAGCATTATTGTCATCTAAGATAAATGTGTTAAATGCAAAAGCCGACGCGGCCCTGGCCTATCAGAAATTGCTGGAAAGCTCGGGTATGTTGTTTCAATAATTTGTAAAAAGCTTATTTAAATCGTTACACAATGGCAAAGGAACAAGTTCAGGTTCAACCAAACGAAACCAATCAAAAGAAAAAAAGAAGCCCCGTATTCTTTATCATACTGGCGGCGCTGATAGTGGGCGGCGGTTATTTTGGGATTAAATCCTATATCTACGGCAAGCATCATGAAGATACGGACGACGCCCAGGTTGCCGCCAATGTAAACCCGGTTATATCCAAGATCTCCGGCTACATCGCAGAAGTAAAAGTAAAAGACAATCAGTTTGTGCATAAGGGAGATACCCTCGTGGTGCTGGACACAAGGGATCTGAGGATGGCGCTGGAGCAGGCAGAAGCCGCGCTGGGAACGGCGCAGAGCAATGTTGCGGCGGCCCGCGCAGGAACTGAAGCAGCCCACAAAAGTATCAGTACCGCAAATGCAGCGGTGGCTACCGCCGATGCGCAGATAGAGGCAGCCCGGGTAAATGTATGGCGTACGACGGAAGATCTCAAGCGCTATGAGAACCTGATAAAAGATCACTCCATAACCCAGCAGCAATATGAGCAGGCGCTGGCGGCCAAACAAACGGCAGACCGGCAACTGGCGATCCTGAAAGAGCAGCGGAGCCAGGCAGCTGCACAAACCGGTGCGGTGAGCTCACAATCGAAAGCTACATCCGAGCAGATCGGTGTTACATCTGCCATGGTGCACCAGCGCGAGGTAGATGTGGAGAATGCCAAACTGAACCTGAGCTATGCCGTTATTGTGGCGCACGAAGATGGTGTGGTTTCCAAAGTTCCGGTACAGACGGGACAGTTTATCCAGGCCGGGGCACAGCTGTTCAGTATTATCCTCGACAATGATAAATGGGTGGTGGCCAACTTTAAGGAAACACAATTGTCGCGGATGGTGACCGGTCAGAAAGTGGCCATCAGTGTAGATGCATTTCCCAAACATGATTTTGAGGGAGTGGTAAGCTCCTTTTCACCGGCAACAGGCTCTGTGTCCGCGCTGCTCCCCGCCGATAATGCCAGTGGCAATTTTGTAAAAGTGGTACAGCGGGTTCCGGTAAGAATTGAATTTGTGAATAAGAACGATTCCCTGATACAAAAATTACGCGCCGGCATGAATGTGCTGGTAGATGTTCATCTTAATTAGTGAGAAGTTGGATAGTGAGAAGTTAGTTAGTGAGAAGTTGGATAGTGAAATGTGGAAGGATAAAAGGGGAAGCAGATTGTTTCACTATCCAACTTTTCACTTCTCACTAATTAAATTTCACTTTCCTCAATAAAAAGATATCAGTTTATGCAACAGGATTCTCTTGTAGAATATGGTGCCCGGCGCGTGATCGTTACGGTTACGGCGATCATTTGTGCGCTGCTTGAAATTGTAGACAGTACCATTGTAAACGTGGCGCTGAACGACATGAAGGGGAACCTGGGTGCAACCCTGTCGGAAGTGGGATGGGTGATTACTGCCTATGCTATCGGGAATGTGATCGTTGTGCCCATGACCAGCTGGCTCTCGCAACAGTTTGGGCGAAGGAACTACTTTGCGGTTTCGATCGTATTGTTTACGATCTGTTCCTTCCTTTGTGGTAACGCTACCAATATATGGGAGCTGGTGGCATTCCGTTTCCTGCAGGGTGTGGGTGGCGGCGCTTTGCTGGTAACCTCCCAAACGATCATCACAGAGTCGTACCCGATTGAGAAGAGAGGAATGGCACAGGCTATTTATGGTTTGGGTGTGATTGCGGGCCCTACGCTGGGACCACCCCTCGGAGGTTATATCGTAGATAATTTCAGCTGGCCGTATATATTTTACATTAATATACCGCTGGGTATCATTGCAACACTGCTGACCTTGCAGTTTGTACGCAGTCCTAAGTTTGCCGAGAAGAAGGCCGCACATGAAATTGACTGGCTGGGTATATTTCTGCTGAGCGCCACGGTAGGGTCTCTTCAGTACATCCTGGAACGGGGGCATGAGGACGACTGGTTTTCCAGCAAAGCGATCGTTGTGCTGACGATCACGGCTGTTTTAGGATTGTTCTTCTTTATCTGGCGGGAGCTTACCTATAAAAACCCTATTGTAGAATTGAGGGTGCTCCGGAACGGGAACCTGCGTATTGGTACCGTGATGTCCTTTATCCTGGGCTTCGGGCTCTATGGTTCAACCTTTATTGTACCGCTTTATACTCAAAGTATTTTGGGTTGGACGGCCCTGCAGGCGGGCATGCTGATGATACCTGCCACGCTGGCAACAGCCTTTATGATGCCCTTTATCGGGCGGATGATCGCCAAAGGCGTGCCCCAGCAGTATATGGTGGCCACGGGACTGTTCCTTTTCTTTATTTATAGCTTCTGGGGATACAAGATCATCACCCCTGATACGGGAAAGGATGCATTTTTCTGGATGCTCATTGTACGTGGGGTGGGGTTGGGATTGCTGTTTATTCCCATTACCACACTGGCACTCTCTACCCTTAAGGGACAGGAAATTGGCCAGGGGGCTGCATTTACCGGTATGATGCGCCAGTTAGGCGGCTCTTTTGGTGTAGCAGCTATTACAACATTTATCGCTAACCGGAATATGCTTTACCGCAACGACCTGGTATCGAAGCTGGATGTAAACGATCTGAACGTGCAGCAGCGGGTGAATGCGTTGCAACATAGTTTTACGGCAAAAGGCATGCCCCCGGATGCGGCCCTGGAGTCGGCACATAAGATCCTGGATTTTACGGTGACCAGGCAGGCCACGGTCCTTTCTTATATGGATGTGTTCCTCTACCTGGGACTGATGTTCCTGATCTGCATCCCCTTTATCCTGTTTATTAAAAAGAGAAAGGGAAAACAGGAAAAAATGGATATGGGAGAGATGATGCATTGACGGGGCGAATTTCAGGTTTCATGTTCCCGGTTTGAGGTTGTGCCCGGGAACAGGGCTGATGACTGGGCGCTGATATGCCTCATCTTCCGAATCCCAACACTCAATGCTCCTGTTTCGAATCGCAAATCTCATCTCCCCCAATCAGAAACTTTGCCGTATTTTTAATCCCGATGTTGCAAAAAATAATCGCTGCGCTGGGACTCTTGTTAATGATCGTTGCTATAAGCGGATGTATTGTTTCGTACAGGAAGCGCCCGACACGTCTGTATGAAGACGTACTTTCAAAAAAAATGACCTTTGACGCAGGCATTGTTCCCGGTTATCCGTTTAAAGATGGAAAATGGGATTCGATAATGAAGGGAAGGGTCCTTTGGGCCATCTGCTTATATGAACAGGGCATTATCCGAAATATTATATTTTCAGGAGGCGCTGTTTATACACCCTATGCTGAAGCGAGGATTATGGGCCTTTATGCGCAGCAACTGGGGATACCGGCAGCGCATATTTTTTATGAAACAAAGGCGGAGCATAGTACTGAAAACGTTTTTTATTCCTATCAGATTGCGCGTCAACAGGGATTTAAATCCATTGCACTGGTAACGGATCCCTTCCAGTCATCGATGATGAAGGGTTTCACCAGGCGTAAGTTCGGCACCCGGATCATCCATATTCCCTTTATGGTAGATACGCTCAGGAAGCGCAACCCGGTGGAAGTGGTTATTGATCCGGCCCCCGCCTATGTACAGCCTTTCCGTTCAATACTGGATCGGGAAGGGGTTTTTCGGCGTTTTCGCGGAACATTGGGGGCTTTTATCCCATGGGAAGATAAAGTATGGAGAAAAGCCCGGCCACTGTAGCAGGGTTCTTAGGCTTCTTCCTGTTTGTTAAAGCTGTAAAGCAGGTAAAAAAGCGCCGGCAAAATAAACACACTTCCTGCCAGAAGCGCAACCGCCAGTGCATGGATCGTTTTGTCGGTACCCTTGTGTATCAGCAGGGATAAGCCGTCTGAGTTTTTCAGGTTGATCAGCACTGGATAGTGCTCATACGTAATCGCTACCAGCAGCAATGAGATCTGCGCCCCTGCAATGATCCGCAGCCATTTTGTAGACTGGCGGAAGAGTGAAACCCACATCCATATTAATGAAAGCGCTGCCAATACCACGCAGGTTATGCTTATGGGGTTTCCGAAGAGCCAGCTTGCGAGGGGAACCCCGTCCCGTTGTGCCGCGATGAGCACCAGCAAGGCAGCGGCTATCGCCGCCAGGCTCATATGTTTGGCCTTTTGGATAAAGCGCTGCCGCTCTGCTTCTGTTTTGGTTTCCCCAATGATAAAAATGGCTGCCAGGAAGCCGCAGATAGTGACGGTGAAGATGCCCACCGTTACTGGAAACAACCCCAGCCAGCTGAAAATATAAGCATCCGCGAAATGGGTAGCCAGGGGATCGATCCTCCCCGAAACGGCGCTGCCGGCAATGATGCCCAGGAACAGGGGGGTGATGATGCTGGAGTACATAAATGTTTTGGAATAAACGGTCTGCATCTTATCCTGTACCGCATCATAGTTCCGGAAGCTGAAGGCGGTGCCTCTTGCCACAATGCCCAGCAGCATAATAACCAATGGAATATGGAGGTAGATGGATACCGTGGAATAGATGACGGGGAAGCCAACAAAAAGGATCACAATCGCAATGATCAGCCACATATGATTGGCCTCCCATATAGGGCCAATGGCGCGGTACATGGCTTTCCGGGTCTGCTCCTTACTTTTCTTTGTAGAAAGAAACTCAAGGATACCTGCGCCAAAATCGGCCCCTCCCATTAATACATAAAGAAGGATCGATGCCCACAAATATGCCATAACTACATAAAGCATGTTTTATTATTTATTGTTCTGGTTTGTCGTTAACCTCAGGCGTCAAACGATAAACCGCAGACATCAAATTTTTATGATACATCATACAATTTACCTACCATCCTTACCTGCCGGTACAACAGCGCCACTACAACAACGCTCAGCGAAACATAAACGGCCGTAAAAATATAAAAGGAATAGACAATACCCGGCATGGGCGTAACGGCATCACGTGTGCGCATAATGCCATAGATGATCCAGGGTTGCCGGCCCACTTCTGTTACCGTCCAGCCGGCCTCTACGGCAATAAAGCCAACGGGGATCGCGGCGGCAAAAAGTTTCAGGAGCCATCGTTTTTCCAGCCATTTCTTTTTTCTCCATAAAGTAAAAAAATAAAAAACGGCAATCAGCAGCATCAGCATCCCCAGGCCCACCATTAGCTGGAACGCATAGTGCGTAATGGCAACAGGAGGACGAACATCTTTCGGAAATGCTTCCAGTCCGGTAACCGGCGTTTTAAAATTACCGTGAGCCAGGAAGCTCAACGCACCAGGAATCTTCAGTGCATAATGCACCGTATCGTTCTGCTCGTCGGGGATGCCACCCAGGATGAGCGCCGCCTTTTCTTCTGTTTTAAAATGAGCTTCCATTGCTGCCAGTTTTACCGGCTGGCGCTTTGCTACATCTTTGGCAGAGATATCACCGCTGAGAGGCTGCAGGATAGCACCCGCGCAGGCAAACACCGCGGCAATGCGGAAGGCTTTTGTATGAAACAGGACGTTCTTGCGTTTCAGGATCATGAGCGCATGCACGCCGGCCACTGCAAATCCCGTGGCTGTAAGCGCGGCAAGGATCATATGCAGGGCCTGCGAAAACCAGGCATCATTAAACATGGCCGCAATGGGATCAATATTCAGGTATTGCCCGTTCACATAATCAAATCCTGCCGGACTGTTCATCCATGCGTTGGCCGCCACCACCAGGATGCCGGAGGCCAGCCCGCTAACGCCAACGATGACGCCGGTAAACCAGTGGAACCATTTATTGAATTTGTTCCATCCGTACAGGTAAAACCCAAGTGCAATGGCTTCGATAAAAAAAGCGGTTCCTTCCAGGGAAAACGGCATGCCAAAAATAGGACCGGCGTGCTTCATAAATTCCGGCCAGAGTAATCCCAGTTCAAAAGATAATACGGTGCCGGAAACGGCGCCGGTGGCAAAAAAAATGGCCACACCACGGCTCCAGGCCCGGGTTACATTGCGGTAAACAATATTTCCTGTTTTGAGCCATTTAAAATGCGAAACCGCCATAAAGAACGGCATGATCATACCGATGCAGGAGAAGATAATGTGAAAGCCCAGTGAGAGCGCCATCTGCGACCGCGCTGCAATAAAGTCATCCATAATATATGGATTGGTTTAAAAAATGAACCGTAGGTCAACGGCATTGGCAAAGATAGTTTAACCATGTGATGAAACCAATTGAATAAAAGCAACGGATGTACCACCAGCACCCGTAGTTTCCCAATGTCCTATGCCGGCGAGCAATTTTGTTGAAATGCTAAAATGAAAGAAGACCGCGGTTGTTGCATTTTAAAGAGTAACCCCGTTTAACCGGATAAAACCATACAGCATATGAAAAAGTATAGTATCCTGTTTACCTGCTGCTTCCCGTTTATTTTGAGCATATATAGTTGCGATCCTCCCCGGTCCGGACTGTTCAATTGCACGGCTCTTGGCTATCTCCGTACCCTGCAATTTGTAATTAGGGATAAACATACATCCGAGAACCTTATTACAAAAGGTGTTTATAAGCAGGAGGACGTACGCCTTTTTTACGAGAGCGCTCCCGGAAAGTATGACACCCTGTATCATATGGGAGGGCTTCCGAACATGCCCAGGGATACAGTAGCTGTTGATCTGGATATTGATCATCCGGTTTTTAGCCAATCCAGGGATTTTTATATCAAATATGACGCTTCGGATATCGATACGTTAAAAATAATGGCCAGGGCCGACCGGTCTAATGTCTGTAAAACCGAATATACGCTGAAGCAATTCTGGATAAATGGTAAGGCTGTAACTACGCCCCGGAGCTTCAACGAGGTCTTTGTTATTAATAAGTAGTACCCGGTTTTTCCCATAGGGAAGACCATAAACGTACTTCCACGTCCCACCAGTTGCCCATGTCCCCAGGGAAGATAGCAGCACTGCCGCTGAACAGTGCGACGCAAGCAAGGCCCGATAGCAGTACCGGTGCCCGGCCAGTAAATTAAGATAAAATAGGTTCCCTTTTATAAGCAACCTGCAAACGGCTTCGCTGCCTTATTGAACAATCGTTTGTGCAACCGGTTACAAATCCGAAATAGAACGTATCTTTGCTGCCTATGACACAGGAAAAATTACAGGATATGCGGTCCCGCGTTCTCGGGATAAGGAGGTTTCTTTGACGTCGAGAACCGTCAACAGAAAATAAATGAAGATAAACAGCTTTCGCTAAGTCCCGGCTTCTGGGACGATAATCAGCGTGCCACGGAGATTTTAAAGAACTTAAAGACCAATGAATACTGGATGAACCTGTTTCGCGAAGCCGAAACAGCAGTAGAGGATTTTGCGGTTTTGTTCGATTTCTGGAAGGCGGGCGATGCCACCGAAGCCGAAACCCAGGAAGCCTATGACCATGCGCTGGGCGTACTGGAGGATGCTGAATTTAAAAGCACGCTGAACGAAGCCGAGGATGAATTACCGGCGGTGATCCAGATCAACTCAGGTGCGGGTGGTACCGAAAGCCAGGACTGGGCAGAAATGATCGCCCGGATGTACCGGATGTACGGCGAAAAGCAGGGCTGGAAAATAACCGAGCTGGACTGGCAATGGGGGGATGGCGCCGGTATTAAAACGGCCACCCTGCAGTTTGAAGGACCCTTTGCTTATGGCTTTTTAAAAGCTGAGAGCGGCGTGCACCGGCTGGTGCGCATTTCTCCGTTCGACAGCAATGCCCGGAGGCATACTTCTTTTGCATCGGTATTTGTGTACCCGCTCGTGGATGATACCATTGATATTGAGATCAAGGATTCCGAAGTAAAAATGGAAACAGCACGCAGTGGTGGTGCCGGCGGACAAAATGTGAACAAGGTAGAAACGAAAGTGTTCCTGACCCATATTCCCACGGGTATCGTAGTGGTTTGTCAAACCGAACGGACCCAGATGGGGAACCGGGAAAAGGCCATGCAGATGCTGAAAAGCCGGTTATATGAGGAAGAGCTGCGCAAACGCGAGGAGCTGAAAAATGCAGCAAACGCCAACAAGAAAAAAATTGAATGGGGCAGCCAGATCCGCAGCTACGTGTTTCACCCCTATAAAATGATCAAGGATCACCGTACCGAATACGAAGTGGGGAACGTGCAGCCGGTGATGGACGGGGAATTGGACGGCTTTATCAAGGCCTACCTGATGCAGCGGAAAGAAACGGTCTGATCCTTTTGCGGCGACCGGCATTCCATCGGCCCTGGGAACGAACCGGGGATCCGAAAAGAAATAAACAATGATTGGAAATACCGGGAACTGTATTTTCAGATTAAAATTTTTCAAATCTTCAAATTAAGATAATATGCACCAGGGATCATTTTCCTATCCTTTACCGGCCAACGAACCGGTACTGAACTACGCCCCCGGAAGTAAAGAACGGGAAAGCCTCAAAGCAGCGATTGCGTTGCTGAAGAGTCAGAAACTCGATGTGCCCATGTATATCGGTGCCGATGAAATACGCACATCAAAAAAAGAGCCCCTGCGCCCGCCCCATGCGCATCAGTTTGTATTGGGAAAGTTTTCCATCGGTGAAAAAAAACATGTACAACAGGCGGTAAACGCGGCATTGACTGCAAAGAAAGGCTGGGAGGCCATGACCTGGGAAAGCCGCGCCGGCATTTTTCTCAAAGCGGCGGATCTGATCGCAACCAAATACCGCGGACAGATGAATGCAGCCACCATGCTGGGACAAAGTAAAAATGCCTACCAGGCGGAGATCGACAGCGCCTGCGAATTGATCGACTTTTTACGCTTCAATGTTCATTTTCTGAGTGAGATCTATAAACAGCAACCGGTAAGTGGCCCCGGCATGCACAATCGCCTGGAATACCGGCCACTTGAAGGTTTTGTACTGGCAATTACCCCTTTTAATTTTACGGCGATCGGCGGTAACCTGCCTACCTCTGCGGCCATGTGCGGCAATGTGGTGGTTTGGAAACCTGCTCATACCCAGATCTACTCGGCACAACTCTTTATGCGCATTTTGAAGGAAGCCGGGCTTCCGGATGGAGTCATCAACCTGATCTATGTGGACGGTCCGGTTGTGGGGGATGTGTGTTTTAGTCACAGGGATTTTGCCGGTGTACATTTCACAGGTTCAACAGGGGTCTTTAATCACATGTGGGAAACCATCGGGAAAAATATCCCCAGATACAAAAGCTACCCGCGTATTGTAGGCGAAACCGGCGGTAAGGATTTTGTGGTGGTGCATAAAAGTGCCCGCCCGGACGTGGTTGCAACGGCGCTGCTGAGAGGCGCTTTTGAATTTCAGGGACAAAAATGCTCCGCTGCATCCCGTGCATACATCCCGTCAAACCTTTGGAAGGAGGTAAAGGCGCTGCTGGTTGAAGGGGTGAATTCCTTTAAAATGGGGTCGGTTGAAGACTTCAGTAATTTCATCAACGCGGTAATTGACGAAAAAAGTTTTGATAAGATCAAAGGCTATATCGATAAAGCCAGGAAAGATCCGAAGGCCCGTATTGTAGCGGGCGGTAACTGCGATAAAAGTGAAGGATACTTTATTCAGCCCACGGTGATCGAAGCCAGGGACCCGCAATTTATTACGATGCGCGAGGAGATTTTTGGCCCGGTATTAACTGTGTACGTATATCCTGCCGGAAGTTTTGAAAAGACATTGGACCTGGTGGACAGCACTTCGCCTTACGCGTTAACCGGTTCCATCATAGCTACCGACCGTGCAGCGATAGAAACGGCTACAAAACGCCTTTCCAATGCTGCAGGTAATTTCTATATCAATGATAAACCCACAGGGGCAGTAGTAGGGCAGCAGCCATTTGGAGGCGCCCGTGCTTCAGGGACCAATGATAAGGCCGGATCGATCCTGAACCTCTATCGCTGGCTGAGCGTACGCACGGTTAAAGAGACCTTTAACCCACCGGTAGATTACCGGTACCCGTTTATGGCAGAGGAATAATAGTTGTTTAAAGTTTGGAACTTGAAACGTTAAACCTGAAACCGTTTAATCTTGAAACTGATTCTAAAACCCGAAGAGATCGCGATCACTATCCGGCGGCTGGCACACCAGATCGTGGAGAATCATGATGATTTTTCGAAGATCGCCATTATCGGCCTGCAGCCGAGAGGTATTTTTTTATCGAACCGCATCTATACCGAAATACAGAAAATATCAAAAGGGCAGCCGATTGATTACGGGAAGCTGGATATCACTTTTTACCGGGATGATGTTCGTAACGAGCTGCATGCGGCCAATGAAACGGATATCCCGTTTTCGATCGAAGGGAAAGATGTGATCCTGATCGATGACGTCCTGTACACCGGCCGCACTACGCGCGCGGCCTTCGATGCCCTGCTGGACTATGGCCGGCCAAAGAAAGTAGAACTCTGTGTGCTGATCGATCGCCGGTTTACCCGGGAGTTTCCGATACAGGCCGACTATGTGGGTAAGTACATCGACTCTTTTGAAACGCAGAAGGTACTGGTACGCTGGACAGAAAACAGCGATAAGGATCATGTGACCATGACGGAGGGATAAACAGGGACGGAAATATTCTTTACCTGCCGGGTTCGGACCCGGGTACTGCCTGGTATGGAGGTAAATGGAGGGATCGGTGTATCAAAAGAAACCAAACGGCCGGCGCGGGAAACACGGGCGTCGGATAAATAATCCTTAAGGGACCAGGGCAGTTACCCGGTATAAACCGGGCGCTTTTATACCCGTTCTTTTAGCGATATAACAAAATAAAATCCAGGTAACCTGTTCTGCCCTCAGGATGCAACAACTGCCAATCCATCTGCCGGCTGCTTTACCTCCACCGGTACGATGTGCCGGCTAAAGGATTAACTGTTTTCCAATTGCCATTTTTATTTTCGTTCCACCACTACCGGTATCTGTCGCTGATCATCAATATTTCAGCAGTCGTAATACCACTACGTCTTTCGTTCACCTCTTTAGAAATATCTATCAGATACGCATCAAGCGGGGAAGCGCCCCTGATGCCATCCACGATCCATAACAGGCATTCCCCTAAAATAAAATAGTTTCTGCCTTCAGGGAGCGGGCTGTGTGAAGAAAGGGGATTGGTGGGGAATTTTTGTATATGCGTGGTATCTTTAGATAAAGCAATGAGCGCCCCAATATGTTCCTGCCGGAACCGGGGCATCTGGAGCCAGAGGCGCTCCCCTTTTTCATCGTGTTCATATTCGTTATAGGTTCCGTTTTTCAGTTGTTGCACAAACGTTTCGGCATTAGGATTATTGATATCGAACCCCTCTTTTTTGCAGCCCATGAGGAGCATTATTATTCCTATAAGCAGCGCCCATTTTTTCATGATGATTCCAGCTTTATTTTGATCAATACAAAGTTATCTTATGGTTCAAGTATGACGCCCCATTCTGCCACATGAAAACCGTGCCGTAGGACCGTTTCTCTTTTATTATAGGGAGATAGCTTTATAGGCCTGTCAAGTGCCTTTACGAGGTAGAATAGTCTTAAAACGGCATCCGGCTGCTCAGAAAAATGCAATCGGATCAACTTGTCAATTATTGATTTTTCCTGTGGATAAACCGCATAATAAGGAGCCTCTTTTAGCCTCGGGATCCAGTAATTGATAAAATCGCTGATCTCTTTAGGTTTAAACTGACAGGCCGCCATATCCGTTTCAAAAAATTGTTGCAGGCTGTCACGCGATACTACATGGCCCGCATTCTTTTGCCAGTTGTCGGGCTGCTGGCTTTCATAAAAAAGATAATCGTATTGCCCGTCGATTTTGCCAGACGGCGCCACCCTTACCTTCCAGCCGGTATGGTAGGCGGGGATGGATGCAATGACCGAGCCACCCAGGGGGAAGCTCAATTCCACCTGCAGATCCGTTTCTTTTAATGGATAGAGGTACACATTCGGCTTGTAAGCGATCCTGCAGTTTTTGCAGCGATCAGGCTCCGGTTTGTCTTTTTTACAGCCTGGTAAAATGATTATACCCAAAGCAATCAGGAAATATATCTTACTCATACAAAACAGTTTCTTATTTAAGACGGGGCGTGCCGGCAAGACGCAACAGGAATCCCCGGAAGTATCACTTTGGGCTCAAAAGTAATCCTGTTGTAGGACAGTTGTTTTGTGAAACCTGGTAGACGGCAATCATGAAAAGCATTGGGCACCGGCTGCGTTTTTTAGCCGGTATCTGAACTTTTAAGTGACCTGGTTGTTCCAGCTGATATGCGGCGGTACAGTACACGATTGTTTTGGTGCTTTTTATTCTTTTTTTTCCACGGGGAAATGCCGGGCCAGGAAGCAATCCCATATGATCGCATTTCCCGGGAATTAGCGGAGGTACTGGTAAAAGATCAAGGGCCCCGGGACACCTTAAATGCATTAGCCGCAAAATACGGCGCCAATGCCGATACGGTAACCCGTTACTGGGCATACCTCAATAAGACGGATTCATTCAATACCAGAAGGGTTTCCCGGATCATTGAACAATATGGCTGGCCCGATCAGCGGCTGATTTCGCCGGAAGCCTCAAAAGCATTATGGCTTGTTATTCAGCATGCGGACTCCCTTACCCGTGAGCAATACCTGCCCGTGCTGGAGTAGGCGGCTTCTGAAGGAAAGGCCTCCAAAGTATATGCGGCATATCTGTATGACCGGGTGCAGATGTTCCGGGAGCGGTTTCAGTTTTATGGAACCCAGCTGGGGGGCGATTATGCGGGAAATCCGATATTATGGCCGGTGAAAGACATGCTGCATCTGGATGTGCGCAGGAAAGCGGTAGGGTTGAGCCCATTAAAAGAGGCGCTTAAAGATTACCCCGTTTCCTGGTCGGAACCGGTCTGTGATTCCCTAGCAGGTAAGATCGTTTTTTATGGGCTTGTCAGCGATTCGCTGGGGCGTGGACTTCCCGGTGTCCGGATCTGCGAACCATCAGGAAAGCTTACCGGCAAAACCGACCCGCAGGGATATTTCAGGGTTTGGGCAAACCGCCGGGTATTGCAGAAAGGGTTGTTGTTCAAAGGGAAGGGATACCACACTTTCAGATATCAGTTCCATAATAAAAAGGCGGAAGTATTTTATGATAGCATCCGATTATTCAAAAACTGACCGTTTGGGCAGAGGACAGCACAATCAAAGAAGCTCTTTGGCCTGATCTTGGTAGTTTTTCAGGGATACCTGTCGGCACTGCCCGGCTTTTTCATCATTAAAAAGGATGTTATGGAAACGGGAAATAAACAGTTTTCGATTGAAGCGACCATCGATGGTAAGCGAACCCAGATACAGGTAACACCTGCAGAAACAACAGACGGAGTTACATTTTACAAATGCAGCGTGGGATCCGGTGAAATTACGCAGATCCGTAATGATGAGGGCTTTTGGAAACAGATCTGGGGCGATCTGAGTGATGAGGAAGTAAAATCAATCGGAGCGGTCATTGATTCTTACGCCGAAAAAAATAAGATCACTTCTTAAAGTATCGATTGGGTATTCATTCCGGTATGGGAGTTTTGGGAAATTAAAACAGCCGTTTATCAAAAACTACTCTTCGCTGGTGAACGATCTTCACTTTTTTCATGTCGGCGTGTAGCGGGTTTAATACATAGTTCCGTTCTTCGGGCATTATGACGCTGGGCACCATCAGCAAAAGCGCTTCGCCTCTTTTTAAGAACCGATCCCCCAATTGTGCCGTTGTTTGCGCGCTTTCGGATACCTCCCAGTCTGCGGGTAGCATTTCCGGAAATATCTGTTCCGTCTGCACCGTATCTGCAACTTCAAGCGTTAATAATATATAGGGTTTAACAGTCAGCATCTTTGCAGGAGCGTGCGCCAGTATTTCCAGGAGCGCCAGTGCACGGCTTGCAGATGCATATAGCGAAAAGCGGCCCTCGCTGTTCCAGCGCCCGCCGTTCATCCATGCACCCTTTCCTGAGAGGTCCATGGCAAAAGATTCCTGGGCTATCCTGTAAATGTGCAAATTGCAAAAGTTAAAAAGGCTATGAATACACCCCGTATTCTAAACGGCCTAGTATTTTATTAAGCATTTGAATACCGAAAGTGGTATCCAGAAAGTCGATCGGTTTTTTGTTGTCAAGGGCTGGCAAAGGACTTTGCAGCCACTCCGCAAAATACTCTTTAGAGCCGATCACGTCTATACCCCGCTGTGCAAATGCTGCCAGTTCCAATACCTTTTCGGTTTTAAGGGTATCCAAAAGCTCATCATCCTGCTTGCGTTGAATATTGCGGTGAGAGGAATGCAACAGGCTGCTCAATTGCTCCATATTAATACCCATATAGGTAGCCAGGGATTTTAAAGTAGCCTTTTTGATACCTGTTCGCGTAAGCGCAATCAGATCAAGATCTCCGGAAAGCGGCTGCTTTACGGCCTTGCTTCCGCCAAGTATGACGCGCAAATTATTGGCAGAATCCTGAAGTGCCGGTGCGGGCTCGTTAACAACAGAAATAGGATCATCATCACCTTTTGGGTAAGGTTTTATTTTTGATTCTTTTTTCATTTTGACCCATTTCTCCAAATATACGACATTTTGTTTTGTTTTTTTTCATTTTGTCGTTTTTTTGATAAAATCCCTGAAAGCGGGGCTTGGAAAAATGCCAATGTGATAGTGCCCTGAATTATCTGAATGGAAAATTTTATGTAAGTTTGAACGCTTCGTTTAGTACCGGCGAAGCATTTTAAAAAAGGATTTGATTCATGGCAAAAGACATTGCAGCACCTAAGGCAGGCGTAACGTATGATGAAGACAGTATTAAAAGTCTGGACTGGAAAGAACACATCCGGCTTCGCCCGGGAATGTATATCGGAAAACTGGGAGATGGCAGCAGCCCGGATGACGGGATTTATGTATTGGTGAAGGAGGTGATGGATAACTGTATTGACGAATACATGATGGGTTATGGTAAGGCCATTGAACTGACCATTAAAGACAATACCGTAACGGTAAGGGATTATGGGCGGGGGATACCCCTTGGTAAAGTGGTGGATGTGGTAAGCAAGATCAATACCGGGGCCAAATATGACAGTCGTGCTTTTCAGAAATCAGTGGGGTTGAACGGGGTAGGTACCAAGGCAGTGAACGCGCTGAGCAATTATTTTAAAGTGGTCGCGGTGCGTGATGGAAAAGATAAATGTGCTGAGTTTGAGCGCGGAGTGCTGGTAAAAGAGAGCAAAGAGGCCAAAACGGGTGAAGACAATGGTACCCTGGTGACATTTATTCCGGATGATACCATCTTCAAAAATTTTAAATTTCATCCCGAGTTCCTCGAAAATCTGATCTGGAACTATTGTTTCCTGAATGCGGGTCTAAAGATCATTTTCAATGGTAAAACCTATATTAGCCGCAATGGTTTGCTGGATCTGTTGCAACGCAAGACCAATGAGGATGAGATCCGGTATCCGATCATTCATTTAAAGGGAGAGGATATTGAACTGGCGGTTACCCACGGAAACGATTACGGAGAGGAACTGTACAGCTTTGTGAACGGCCAGCATACCACACAGGGAGGTACCCATCAGCAGGCATTCAGGGAGGCGTTTGTAAAGACCATTCGCGAGTTTTATAAAAAAGATTATGATGCTTCAGATATCCGGGGCGCTATTGTTGGCGCCATAGCGGTAAGGGTAGTGGAACCGGTGTTTGAAAGCCAGACCAAAACAAAACTGGGTTCGCAGAACGTAGACATTAACGGCCCCAGTATGAAGCAGTTTATAGGTGATTTTCTTTCCAGGGAGCTGGATAACTATCTGCATAAGAACTCTTCAACTGCAGAGGCGCTTAAAAAGCGGATAGAGCAGAGCGAGCGGGAGCGCAAAGATCTTGCAGGTATTAAAAAGTTGGCCAATGAAAGGGCTAAAAAAGCCAACCTGCATAATAAAAAGCTGCGCGATTGCCGTTATCATCTGAATGACGACGCTCCTTCCAAAGGAAAGGAAGAATTTATCGCAAAGCAAAATGAGACCACGATTTTTATTACCGAGGGCGACAGTGCCAGCGGCTCCATAACCAAGGCCCGGAATGTGGAGACCCAGGCGGTTTTCAGCTTGCGGGGAAAGCCTTTGAACAGCTTTGGGCTTACCAAGAAAGTGGTATATGAAAACGAAGAGTTTAACCTGTTACAGCATGCGTTGAACATTGAAGAGGGAATGGAAGGCCTGCGCTTCAATAATATTGTTATTGCCACAGATGCGGATGTGGACGGCATGCATATCAGGCTGCTGATCATGACTTTTTTCCTGCAATTTTTTCCGGAACTGGTAAAACAGGAAAAAGTATATGTACTGGAAACGCCCTTGTTCCGGGTGCGTGATAAAAAAGAAACGATCTATTGCTACAGCGAAACGGAGAAAAAAGCGGCGATGAAAAAGCTGACCGGCAAACCGGAAGTGACCCGTTTTAAAGGGCTGGGGGAGATCAGTCCGGAAGAATTTGCCCAGTTTATTGCCGGTGATATGCGGAAACAGCTGATGCGGCTGGAGCAGGGCGATCATATTCAGCAATTGCTGGAGTACTATATGGGTAAGAATACCATGGATCGCCAGGAGTTTATTATTGATAACCTGGTAGTGGAGATAGACCAGGCAGAGGAGGAAGCGGCTGCTTAATATAGAGCCGGCCGGGGAATGACCTCATTGTGGGTTGTTGATATAATGCCCCAATCGTAAAAGCATTGAGATGGACAAAGATTCAAATAGCGGCCGGTTTAAAAATCAAATGCTAAAACCGGTGTAAGACATTTCCTGCGCTGCAGGTGTCTGGTGCCGGGTAGACAAAGGTTAGACCTATCATAAAACACCGCTATAAACGCATTGATCCATACGGAGCAGTAAGAATTGGAATTTAGGATCTTGGTGCTGTAAATCCCGGCTGCCGTTCCGCCAATGGAAAATTTGACCCTTCAGTGCAGCTCCTTGTCACTTTCGCATTGATTAAGGCGCCGGTCAAAACCTGACCCTGGCATGTGTATGCGATGGCTGCGGGGATAACTGCAGGATAACATATTTTAGATCTGCGCTTCTCTGCGAAGGGAAAAGCCTGTTTTTGGCTGCTGCTATGAAGTCAGGGCAAAGCAACCGTTTCCAGTTTTTGCAAGGCAGCATCGGGCAGGGGGACTATCTTCCGGAGCGCATAGTCAAAACAGATCATTCCTGTTTTTGCAACCGCAACCCGCACTTTTTTGCCTGCAACCTCCTTCTCCAGTAAATAATAGAGGTCGAACCCGGCGCGGTGGATATCCCCGGCTGTTACGGACACAATCAGCGATTCGCCCATAAAAGCCTCACTCTTAAATTCAATGGCGGCATCGGCCATAATGAGGCCAACTCCTTCCATCAAAAGCTCGGTATATCCAAGCCGGTGCAGGAATTGAACCCTGGCTTCATGGATCATGCCCAGCAGGCTGTCATTGCCAACATGGCCGCCATAATTAATGTCGGTAACCCGTACCGGTATGGTACAGGAAAAATGAAATGCTTGGGGTAACGTAATCCTGATCCTGGGCATATCGCATGTTTAAACCTGCCGTTTATGATTCCTGTGCAGGTGCGGGATGCTGATTTTCCTATTCTTAGAGACCCGAATTTTCCGACCGGGCCATTTCCAGTATATCAAGGAAATTATCCGGGGTAGCAGCTACGGGCGCCTTGGCCATCTCTTTCTGCCATTGCTCAATCTGGTAATTGCAGTCGCTGCTGGTATTTTCACCGGCAACACAATCTGCCATATTCCCCAGTTTTTTAGACATCCGTACTACATTCCCGTCTTCGGTCATCAGCATGATATAGCGGCCCTGGATGGCTTTGTTTTTTTCTACCGTTGTTTTATAGGTATTGCCGGAGGCTGTTTTGATCTGTATCGGTTTAACAGGCTCATTAAGGGCCAGGTCTGTACCTGTTTCTGTATGGGGTTTGATAGTGGGCTTTGTTTTAGGAGCCTGCAGGGCCACAGGGGATTTGCTGGAATCGTCCTTTTTTTCAAACAGGTCGGCGATAATATTCTTGGAATCCCTGTTGGATTTTTCAACAAGATGGAAGACAGAGAATCCCAGCAGCCCCACAATACAGGCGGCCACAGCGTACTTCGACCAGTTGAAGCTGCCTTTTTTTACCGGGGCCAGTTTTGATGCTGGCCTGGCCGTACCCAGTTCCGCATCTATTTTATCCCAGGCTATAGCAGGTGGCGCTACTTCAAGCGCCTGCAGCCGCTCGGAAAGATGGCTGAATGAATCTTCTTCCTCGAGATGTTGGAAGATATGATCCCAGGAGGCAACAGGTGGTACGGTTTCGAGTACCTGCAATTTTTGCCCCAATGGTCTTAACGCCTGTAACTCCTCTAATTCTGCGGCGATGTTGGTCCATGCCTCAGCCGGTGGCGTTACCTGGTAATCATATAATTTATGTTGGCTGTTCATTGCTTACCGTGTCCATTTTATCTTTATTCTCAATGTATTTTCTTACCAGGTCCTGCAGGATCGCTTTTGCACGCGAAAGCTGCGATTTACTGGTCCCCTCGCTGATGCCCAACATATCGCCGATCTCTTTATGCGAGTAGCCTTCCACTACATACATGTTGAACACCGTCCGGTAGCCGGGAGATAATTGCGTGATCAGTTGTAAAATATCCTTTTCAGCTAGTTCGTCCAGTACGGAAACGTATTTCCCTTCAATAGTATTCTCTTCCTTTTCTGTTACCGGTTGCAGGTACTTCTTTCTGCGGAAATGTTCAATGGCCGTGTTCACAAAAATACGGCGCACCCACCCCTCAAATGACCCGTCGCCCCTGAAACTGTCCAGCTTTTTATATACCTTAATGAACGCGTCCTGCAATATATCCTGTGCTTCTTCAGCATTGGAAGCATAACGCAGGCAAACAGCGTACATTTTCGGAGCAAAGCGGCGGTACAACTCTTCCTGCATCCTTCGATCTCCGTCAATACATCCTTTTATTAAGTCGCTGTCGGGTATGATATGGTTGCTTTCTGTATTCAAATTTTTAAATTTTTTAAAAAGTGGCTTGTATCTGGGTTAACCGGCTGATGCATTTACCAGTAGCAGGCTGTATTTCTCCTGCAAACCTGTACACTTTTGAACCGGTCAGCTATCCACAAGACTCGTCAAATATACCACCAGTTTTTTAACTGCTTTCTTTCGGTGGCTAAATTCCTGTTTTTCCTCCAGGGTCATTTGGCCAAATGTTTTGCTGCTCCCTTCGGGAATAAAAACGGGGTCATATCCAAAGCCATTGTTCCCCCTTGGTTCAGGGGCAATGGTGCCGCTGCAAAGTCCCTCAAAAAGCTCTTCTTTTCCGTTGATTATGACTGAGATAACTGTTTTAAACCGGGCTTTTCTGTTTTCCTGGTCCTTTAACAGGGCCAGGAGTTTTTCTGTATTGGAAGCGTACTCCGGTTCACCACCGGCAAAGCGGGCACTCAGGACACCCGGGGCGCCGTTGAGCGCTTCTGTTTCCAGGCCACTGTCCTCGCTAAAGCAATTCTTGCCGGTCAGCTGGTAGATCACTGTCGATTTTTCCGTAGCATTGGCCTCCAGGGTAGGATGGGGTTCCGGTATTTCTTTCAGGATACCGGCTTCTTTAAGACTGATAATAGCAAATCCTCCAGGCAGGGCCTGCCGGATTTCGCGCACCTTGTTTTCGTTATTAGTGGCAAAGATCAATTCGATCATATATTGAAAATTTTTTTAAGGCTGGCCCATAGCTGGGTCTTTGCAGGTTTGTCCTCTTTAAGCTCATGCAGTGCCGGGGCATGAACCACGGTCAGCTCCGCATGAGTTTGCACCTGGTAGGGGGGGATCTCAAAAGGTAATCCGAATGCCGCTGTTGTGGTCCCGAACAGCAATAAGGTGGTGCTCTCAAAATGACCGATAAACTCCCGGTGATCGACCTGCAGGTAGTTACTGCGGTTAACGATCGCCACGTCGTTGGGCGTCAGCCGGCAGGCGTTGAGCAGCTGCGAGAGGAACTGGAACGAGGTGTCCGGAAGATGCAGGTCGTCCGGGTAGTCCACCACTACCAGGATGTGCTTCTTATTGCCGCCCAGCGATTTCCAGTCGGTCATGGCTGCTACCACCGGGGGCTCTGCACCGGGAACCGTAGCAGGCGGCCCGGGCTGTGAAGCAGGCGGGGCCTGGGTTGTGAGATCTATAGAAAGGGACCTTGGATACAATCGCGCGATCAACCGGGGCGACAGATCAATTTTGTTCAGACTCATACGTTTTACTTTTTTCCTAACAGCGCTGTTCGTACCTTCGCTATACTCCCGAGCGGTATCGGGATCAAAAATAATATTTTATGGTGGAAGCAATGAGTATACCGGTAACGAAAACCGGTAAAAGCAAGCTGGAGCAGGTGGATTTTAACCACCTGGGTTTTGGTAAGTATTTTTCTGACCATATGCTGGAAGCGGATTATGTGGATGGTCAGTGGACAAATGTCAATATCCGCCCTTATGAGTCGCTCGGCTTCCTACCAGCCCTATCGGTGCTACATTATTCCCAAACGATATTTGAAGGACAAAAGGCCCATAAAGACGAGAACGGGAACATTCATATCTTCCGGCCGCATGAGAACTGGAAGCGGATGAACCGCTCGGCAGAGCGCCTGGCCATGCCCGCTGTTCCCGAGGAGATTTTTATAGATGGAATGAAACAACTGGTGGAACTGGACAAGGCGTTTATTCCTTCCGGTTATGATGAGTCGCTATACATTCGTCCTTTTCTTTTTGCCACGGAAGAAACACTGGGGGTAAAAGAATCCTCTTCCTATAAATTCCTGATCATTACGGGCCCAGCCGGTTCTTATTTTTCGGCGCCGGCCCGTATTTATGTAGAAGAAAAGTACACAAGGGCGGCTCCCGGCGGAACGGGCTTTGCCAAAACCGGCGGTAATTACGCGGCATCCCTGCTGTCGTCAGCAGAAGCAAAAAAGCAGGGCTACGACCAGGTATTGTGGATGGATGCGCTGGAGCATAAATATGTGCAGGAAGTGGGCGCGATGAATATCATGTTCATCATCGGAGATACATTGGTGACCCCGGATCTTACAGACGGAACTATTTTGAGCGGTATTACCCGCCTGAGCCTGCTGGAGCGGTTCCGCGACCAGGGCTTTAAAGTGGAAGAACGTAAAGTATCGATCGATGAGCTGATCGAAGCCTATAAAGCCGGCCATTTAAAAGAGGTATTCGGATGCGGGACCGCAGCCACTATTTCTCATGTAAAAGAGCTGAAGTATAAGGACTTTGTGATGGAATTTGATGTGGACAGCATGACTATTTCCGCGGAGATGAAAAAATACCTGCTGGATTATAAGGAGCACAAACATGGTGATCCTTATGGCTGGCTGGAAAGCGTATAAATGATCCTTTTTGATCATGGGGCGGGGCCGGGAACTCAATTCCGGCCCCGTTTTTTGTTAATTATATAATATGCCCTTTGGATTTTATTAAACATCCTTCCCGGGGCGTAAACCTGGCCGGGGGCTTGAGGGCAACCCGTCTTATAACAGGGAGGCGCAATTCCTTTTAAAGACCGGTTTGTTCCGGAACCGGGAGCGGTTATTTCAAAAACACCGGCAGGAACGCAATGTGGTGTTGAAATGCCGCTTTTAAGGGAAGGCCAATTTGCTGCGGGTGTTCCGGGATACAACCGGGCCGGCACGCTATCCAGGGGCAGGAATGTATTAACTTTGCAAACTGATAGTCTGTAATTTTTTGAGAAACAGATGATTAGGAATTCTGCAGTACAAGGGAGTGACACAACGAAGACGAGCAGGATTACTGCTGCCGGTTAAAAAATAAGGGCAGGGCAGAAAAAATGAGAATTATTTTTGTAAGTTCATCAACAAATGCTACCTTTGCCGTCCTAAATTTAAAGCATTAAAGAATGCCTACTATTAATCAGTTAGTTCGTAAAGGAAGAGAAATTATAAGGGCAAAAAGCAAATCCAGGGCTTTGGATCAGTGTCCGCAGCGTCGTGGTGTTTGTACCCGTGTTTATACTACAACCCCTAAAAAGCCAAACTCTGCGCTGCGTAAGGTAGCTAAGGTACGTTTGACCAATAAGGTAGAGGTGATCGCTTACATTCCGGGTGAAGGACATAACCTGCAGGAGCACTCAATCGTGCTGATCAGGGGTGGTCGTGTGAAGGATCTGCCGGGTGTACGTTACCATATTGTACGCGGAAGCCTGGATACTGCCGGCGTAAAAGACCGTAAGCAGAGCCGCTCCAAGTATGGAACTAAAAAAGCTAAAAAGTAATTTTTAGACGTTAGACATTAGATTTTAGACATTAGATATAAATTATAAAAGATGCGTAAAGCACAAGCCAAGAAACTTCCGTTAGCACCGGATCCCAAGTTCAACGATAAATTGGTTACCCGTTTTGTAAACAACCTTATGTGGGAGGGTAAAAAAAGTGGAGCATTCACTATTTTTTATGATGCCCTGGATAAAGTTGCAAAGCAAACCAATGAAGATGGGTACGAAATCTGGAAAAAGGCTTTGGCCAACGTAACCCCAGCGGTTGAAGTACGCAGCCGTCGTATTGGTGGTGCTACCTTCCAGATCCCTGCGGAGGTGCGTCCTGATCGTAAGATTTCATTGAGCATTAAATGGCTGATCCGCTATAGCCGCGACCGGAACGGTCGTAGCATGGCAGATAAACTGGCCAACGAGATCGTTGCGGCCAGTAAAGGTGAAGGTGCTGCTTTCAAAAAGAAAGAAGACACTCACCGTATGGCAGAGGCCAACAAGGCATTTGCACACTTCAGAGTATAATCTTCTATTATAAAAGATGCTTTAAGCAGAGGCCCGTTCCGAAAGGAGCGGGCTTTTGCTTGTTGTAGTAAATACCGTACATTTATAAACGGCCCGGGTTGGGTGCCGATCTGTAGTGGTTCAAACAAAGGAGGATATCTTGGAAGCAAAAAAAGAAGTTTGGTTACGCGGGGAGAACGACCCCTCCGTGGCAGCAGAACTGCAGCCGGCAGCGAATGCATTGTTGCAGGCCGGCGAAGAGTTGGAGGCCCTGTTAAAGGATTTTCCGGATGCATGGTTATGGGAGCGGCCGGCTGGTGTGGCTGCCGTTGGCTTTCACTTAAAACATATAGCGGGGGTACTGGACCGGCTGCTCAGCTATGCCGAAGGAAAAATGCTGTCGCCGGAGCAACTGGCCTACCTGAAAAATGAACCGGTAGCGGATGAAATGACAACGGACGCCTTATTGGAACAGGTCAGTCGGGCTATTTCAGCAACCATCGATCGCTATAAACAGTTTGGTTCCCCGTTGCTGACGGAGCCCCGGCCGGTAGGAAGAGCCGGACTTCCTTCAACAGTGATCGGACTTTGTTTTCATGCCGCAGAGCACACGATGCGGCATACTGGCCAGCTGTTAGTAACCGTAAAAGTGCTTCAGAACGGGTGACGGAGCTGGTTTCAGAAATCATAGAAGGATGAGGTTTTTTAGGATGTGGACGAAAATAAAAAAGCATATTTGTCCATAACTGTATTTGAGAGTATATTTATGGACGAAAATAAAAAAATATATTTGTCCGTAACTATATGGGAGAAGCAATCATTGGCCGGGATGCCGAAAAGAAAATACTGAAAGACATGCTGGGCTCGAAGGAGGCGGAGCTGATTGCCATCCTGGGCCGCCGCCGGGTAGGAAAAACGTTTCTTGTGCGGGGGTATTATCAGCAACAGCTTGTATTTGAGTGTACGGGACTTCATGAGGCTGGCCTGGCGGAACAATTATTGAATTTTAGCAAGGCCCTTCAACAGGCCATGCAGTCTGCGATTCCACCGGCGACCCCGGATAGCTGGATGCAGGCATTCACCTTTCTCAGCGATTTCCTACAAACAAAAATTAAAGCGCAACCGGTGGTTGTATTGTTTGATGAATTTCCATGGATGCACACGCCTAAATCCGGGTTTTTAATGGCATTTGGACATTGGTGGAACACCTGGGCATCGCGTCAGCCGCAACTAAAAGTCGTTATCTGCGGTTCCGCAGCATCCTGGATGGTTGAAAACGTACTTCATAATCGGGGCGGTCTTCATAACCGGGTCAGCCGTATAATCCGGCTCCTGCCTTTTAGTTTGAGGGAATCCGAAGCTTATCTGGCAAGTCGTGGCATACGGTTAGACCGCTACCAGGTATTACAGCTCTATATGGCAATTGGCGGGATCCCTCAATATCTGAAACAGGTTGACAAAGGGGAAAGTGCAACCCAGGTTATCGATAAGCTCTTCTTTGAAAGGAATGGGATGCTTAAAACGGAGTTTAGTGTACTTTACCGGTCGCTGTTTAACAATGCCAGTTATCATGAGTCGATCGTACGCCAGCTTGCTAAAAAGCCGGGTGGAATGAGCCGGACGGAAGTCATAACAGCTTGCGGATTTACGACGGGAGGAACAACGACCCGGTTGTTTGAGGAACTGGAACAATCGGGGTTTATTGCTCAATATATACCATTTGAAAAAACTTCAAGGGATGCTGTCTATAAGCTGTCTGATGAATATTCCCTGTTTTACCTGAAATTTGTAGACCGCGCCCGTGCTATGGGCTCTGGCACCTGGCACAAGATGGCAGCAGGGCAATCTTATAATAGCTGGAGCGGTTATGCTTTTGAAGCCATTTGTCAAAAACATGTACCGCAAATAAAGGAAGCCCTGGGTATCAGAAGCGTATACACCGAAGCGTCGGGTTGGCGATATATCTCGAAACAGGGGGGAGCCGGCGCTCAAATTGATCTGCTGCTGGATCGACAGGATCATTGTATCAATATCTGTGAAATGAAATTTTCGGACAAAGCGTTTGTTATTGATAAAAAGTATGCAGCCGAGCTTGACAATAAAGTAAGTGTCTTTAAGGAACGGACAAAAACGAAGAAAACGATCTTTCCTACCATGATCACAACCTATGGTACTATGCAGAATAGATACTACACCGGGCGTATTGTATCGGAAGTAACCATGCAGGATCTGTTCGGATGATCACCCCTTCAATTTGCCAACCAGGTCAATATACTCCTGCATTGCCGTTTCTTTTGACTTTCCTTTTTGTTCTTCCCAGGCATTGTATTTGGCTTTGGCCACAAAGTCGAACGGGTTGGAAGGCGCTTCTGTATGCACATCACCCTCGGTGGCCTGTTTGTACAGGGAGTACAATTGCAGTAACACATCATTGGAGGGTTTTTCGGCCAGGGTTTTGCTGGCTGCCACCGCCGCTTCAAATTGCTGATTGAGTTCCATACTTTGCAGATTTATTGGTATTAAAAATACAGTTTGTAGTGTGATGCTGCGCAATGGCGGCAATTTCTTGTCTGGCGTCAAGAAGCACCGGTAATAAGCCGGCGCGGTATCGAGAAGGGGTTGATCTACCCGCCTTAGAAAGAATAGATAAAGCCAGGGATCAGCTGGTTGTTTAAGCGTACAAATGTGAAGGAGAGGGAGGATCGGTCATTCTTATTCATGCCCACCGATTTTAACAGCTTCCGGCTCCGGTTGGCTATGGTTTTGGCGCTCAGGTAGCCCATGCCCAGTGCCAGGGGGTAATCGCTGGCCCAGTGCACATCATTGTTGATCATGGAAAGTCCCAGGAGCGCTACCATGCTATAGCCTATCGGTTTGATAAAACGGCTTTCGGGATAATTCTCCGCCAGTATGGTTACGCTGCTCATTAAAGTGGCCAGGTGGCCGGAAGGGAAGGCATCGTAGTTAGGCGTATTTTTCTGGTATTCTTTTATGGAAGGGAAGGGATGCCAGTTGCCGCCCGGGTTGCTGGCCATAAAGGGCGATTGCCGTCCGGAGATCCGCTTTACCAATTGGGTACTGGCGCCCATCAGGAAAAAAGATTCCAGCAGTTGACTGGCGGTACTCCTTGACCGGTAGTCGTTGGCTATTTTCCCATAAGTGAATAAACCGGCGCCCACCAGCAGGCTTATATAACCCTGTCCCATCTGGTAAAAGGCACTGTTCAGGTTATTGGGGATCCGCAGCAGGCTGGTTTTTGAACCGCCGATCTTTACCTCCCAAACTGTTTTATAAGAGTTATCACGGTGAAAATGGATCCTGTCAGAAAAACGGTGCAGCTCATCCGCAATGGGCTGGTCCAATGCCAGCAGCGCACCGGTTGCCCCTGCGATCATGATCCAGGGCTTGATGCTTTCCCGTGAAAAACTGTTCTTGACATATTGCCAGCCATCTCCCGGCAGGTCTGTTATAAAGCCGAAATTCTTAGGTTTGGGGTAGATCAGGGTGATCCCCTTCCTCAGGTGATAAACCTGTTCATCTTTTACCGCCAACGCCGTATGGTCCGCCTCTTTAACCAGGGTGTCAGCAGGGGAAACTCCCATTGCATTGGCCTGTGAACTGTCCGTTTGTGCCGTTACATTGCTGCCAAGCAAGAGGCCGGCAAGCAGCAATGACCAGAACTGATTCCTCATATGATTATTGTCCTACTTCAGGGATCACGCTTCCGATACATCCGTTGGGCCGCTGAATATGTAACAGGGCGGCAAGGGTAGGAGCAATATCGGTCATATGCACTTCGCGGGTCAGCTTGCCGGGTTTAATACCCCATCCGAACCAAAGCAGGGGGATATGGGTATCGTGAGGATTCCAGGTGCCATGTGTAGTACCCGTACCTCCAGGGCTGCCGCTAAACCAGGCAGGATCCAGCACAATCTGAACAGGGCCGGAACGTTTGGGGTTATAACCGTTAATGATCATTGTTTTTATGGGTTCGGGTATGGATGCGTTGCCAATGTTCTCAACATCTGCCACAAACTGCACGCCATCCTGTTTTTGCAGGAATGCAACGGTAGCTTTTTTGATAGCGGCAAAATCAAGCTTCTTTTTTTCGATCCGGTCATTATCGAAATGAACCTGGTAGTTGGCGCCTGAGCGAACGAGTTTTTCCTCCCCAAACTCAGCTTTCAGCCGGTCGTTCAGCTCCCGGATCACTTTGCCATTCTGGAAGAAGTCGGCGGGCATCTGATGCTCCTGCATAAACCCGATGGCATGCGCTGCGCCATGATCTGCCGTCAGGAATACGAGGTAGTTCCCTTTTCCTACTTTTTGATCGAGGTATTTAAAAAAGGCGTCAAGGTCTTTGTCGAGCCGCAGGTAAACGTCTTCCACTTCTATAGAATTGGGACCATATTTATGTCCGACATAGTCGGTAGATGCACAGTTGATGGTCAAGAAATCGGTAAAGGATCCCGCTCCCAGCTGGTACCCCTCTACAGCAGCTTTTGCAAAATTGAGGGTTAAGGTATTCCCGTAGGGAGAACTGCGGATCACGTCCGGGTCCTGTTTGAATATTTCACTGAGGTCGTGCGGGAAACCGGTGGTTTTTTCACCTTTGAATTTTCCCTCCCATTTTACATCGTCAGCCGTACTTTGTGTATAGGTGTTAACCGGGTATAATGTGGTCCAGGGTTTTGAGGTAAGCGCCTCGGGCTCTTTCCTGGCATTAAATTGTGCTGCCCAGCGGGGGAGCTCTTTCATGTACCAGGTACTGGTGATGAACTGGCGGCTTTCATCATCAAACCAGAAAGCGCCGGTGGGGTTATGCCCTGCAGGCAGGATAGATGCCCGGTCCTTAAGTGAAACCCCTACTACTTTTGAGCGGAAATTGGTTGCCAGGCGCAATTCGTCCGTGATGGTGGTGGCCAGGTTATTGCGGGGAGACATTTTTCCTGCTTTTGAGTTACTGCCTACTGCCTGCACAGTAGAGTCGTCCGTACAGTAAACGGATCTTCCCGTTAACTGGTCTACCCAGTCGTTACCGGTAATCCCGTGTATGGCCGGAACAGACCCGGTAAACACAGTGGTATGCCCTACGGCAGTAAACGAAGGCAGATGACTGATGAATGTATTTTCACAGGTATATCCTTCCTTTAACATCCGGTTGAACCCCCCGGTGCCGTAACGTTCTGCGTAGCGGTAAAGGTAATCCCAGCGCATCTGGTCCACTACGATGCCGACAACCAGTTTCGGGCGTTTTATCGCGTTTTGTGCAAACCCGGCGATGGCAACAATGAGCGCAATCAGTAAAAGGTGAATCTTTTTCATCGTGATAATCAATTTGTCCAAAAATAGTGAAACAGGGGGGATAAAACATAGCATTTATGTAAAGTTTAGTTGAACAATAGATGCCTGCGGGCAGTGGGTGGCTGAACAAATGGTGGCATCTGACAGAATTTCGATAATTTCAAAATATGGAACAGCGATTTTTGCTTTTGATCATAGCCGCCTGTCTTACGGGATCTGTTGCTGCACAGGGGTACCGGTTCACCATCCGGCTGGATCCGGTTACCCCGCATGCTGCTGCAGATACTGTGTTTTTTGTCGCCGGAAATTTCAATGGCTGGCAGCCCGGCGCCGGCGGATACCGGTTTCATAAAACCAAGGCCCAGGCATATGAGTTAACCATTGCGGGCTTAGCAGGGCCCCTTGAGTTTAAAATTACAAGAGGCGATTGGTCGAAAGTGGAGACCACTGCTGCGGGAGCGGCAATGACGAACCGGAAAATCGAATTGGTGTCCGATTCTGTCATACGGATAACTGTTGCCGGCTGGCAGGATCATTTTCTGTTGCCGGAGAAACGACATACGGCAAGTCCGAATGTTCGGGTGGTTGAAAATTTTTATATGCCTCAGCTGGGCCGGAGCAGGAACCTGCGCATTTATTTGCCGGAGGGGTATAACAGCACGCCGCAAAAGCGCTATCCCGTTTTGTATCTGCAGGATGGGCAGAATGTCTTTGACGCGTACACTGCTTATGCAGGGGAGTGGGCCGTGGATGAGTACCTGGATCATACAAAGCTGCCTTCCTGTATTGTAGTGGCCATTGACAACGGAGGCGGGCTGCGGCTGAATGAGTATGAGCCGTACCCTGTGAAGCGGATCCCCCGGGCCGAAGGCGACCGGTATGCCGCATTTCTGGTAAAGACGCTAAAGCCCTATATCGACGGCCATTACCGGACGATGAAGGAAAAGCGGCATACGTCTATTGCCGGAAGTTCTATGGGCGGACTTATTTCCCTGTACACAGCATTAAAATATCCCGGGGTATTCGGTGGTATTGGCGTATTTTCTCCTTCCTTTTGGGTAACGGAAAAAAAGATCTATGAGGATATCCGCAAAAATGGCGCCTTCTTAAGGGCCGCGCTTTATTTTTATGTAGGGATGCAGGAAGGAGACACCATGCCGGAGGACCTGTTAAAAGCGGTGCAGGAGCTGCAAAAAGCCCCAGGATCGCGGCTTACGGCGGTTATCCGCAGTGGCGGGCGGCATAATGAAGAAGCCTGGAGAAAAGAATTTCCGCTCTTCTACCAGGCCCTCGTTTCAAAAAACAATTAAAAAAACTATTTGCCGAAAACTTTTAAAATACTTGATACGGACATCGATCCCTCAAAGCCACTGATCAGCTGTTTGTTGCTGCCATAGAAGGCATGAAAAGGGAGGTTCCGGATGTCGTAATAGGTGGGCAGGGCAAAAGCATAATCTTTACCCACCAGGATGTTCGGATATTGATGCAATTTATAGTGTGCTGCAAATTTTGCCATTTCTTTTAAAGGAAGGGGGGTAGCCATAACGATCTGTATGTCTTTGAACTTATCGATATTCTTGATCAGTTCTTCAGTTTCGTGTTTGCAATGGTCGCACTCCGGGCTGAATATAATCATCATTACGGGTTTGTTCTTTTGCAGTTTGGCTTTTAACTCCCAGCCGGTACTATCCGCAGAAAGCAACCGTACGGATGGAATGGTCTTGTATTGTTTATAAGGGGGAAGGGACTGGCTGCGGGCGGTGCCAAAACTCATAATGGTGATCAGTAATAATAATAAATACTTCATCTTGTTGATTTTATGAAAATAAATGCTACCAAAGATAACAATAGGATGCAGATTCGGTTGAGAGGGTTGCCTTAAAAAGGCTAAAAAAATTTTGTTTATTACGAATGTTTCGTAAATTTACTTCAAAATCGTATCAAAGATGAAGAAGTTAACCGCGCAGGAAGAGCAATTAATGATTGCCGTTTGGCAGGTGGGAGAGGGAAATGTAAAAGCGTTTATGGAGCAGTTGCCGGAGCAGCCTCCTTATACAACGGTAGCCTCCACTATTAAGAACCTGGAAAAAAAGGGGTATGTTTCCGGGCGGCTATTTGGGAACGTATATGTATACAAGCCGGCCCTTTCGGAGGAGGAGTATAAGAAAAAATTCATGGGCTCCGTCGTAAAAGACTATTTCAGCAATTCGTATAAAGAGCTGGTAAGTTTTTTTGTAGATCAGAAAAAATTGTCGGCCCAGGAACTGAAAGATATTGTAAAGATGATTGAAAGCGGTAAGAAGAAATAGCTATCAGTTGTCAGCCAGCAGCTTTGAGCCCTGGACGTTCGGCTGTGAGCTGATGGCTAAAAGCTATTGGAATCTGGAATCTCAAATCTCAATTTTCGAATCTCAACTCCTATACTATGCCTGTCATTATTGATTATATCCTCAAGCTAAGTATTTGTTTGGCCGTTGTATACCTGTTTTACCAGCTGTTTTTAAGACGGCTTACCTTTTATAACTGGAACCGCTGGTACCTGTTGGGGTACGGAGTGCTGAGTTTCCTGATTCCGCTCATTGATATTATGCCGGAACTACAGCGGAAGGAACTGGACCGCAATGCATGGGTACAAATGATCCCTGCCTTTGGGTTTACATCCGCTGCAGGGGATCCTTCGCTGCTGGAATCCTTATCCGCCTGGGATTGGGTCATGATTGCCGCAGCGCTGGGATCATTGGTGCTGTTGCTGCGCTTTTTTGTGATGTTCCTTTCCTTTTTACGGGTTAAAAAGAGGGCGCAGCTAATCTCTGATGCCCACACCCGTATTTACCAGCTGGATGAAGATATGCGTCCTTTTTCCTTTGGGAATGCCATCTTTATCAACACCGAACTGCACAGCGGGGAAGAACTGGAAGAGATCATTCGTCATGAGTTTGTGCATGTACGGCAAAAACATACCATTGATATTGTCTGGAGCGAGTTGTTATGCATCCTGCTGTGGTTTAATCCCTTTGTATGGCTGCTGCGCAAAAGCCTGAAGCAGAACCTTGAATTCCTTGCGGACAAGCAGGTGCTTCAGAACGGTATGGATAAAAAGGAGTACCAGTATTTATTACTAAAAGTTATGGGCAACAAACAATTTGCGTTTGCCAATCATTTTAATTTCTCTTCGTTAAAAAACAGGATCGCTATGATGAATACCATTAAATCGGCAAGGATCCATCTGACTAAATTTTTATTCCTGCTGCCGGTTGTAGCGGTACTATTACTGGCATTCCGGAAGGAAGTGATCGGTACGGAAAAGGAAATGACCCTGTCTGCGAACGATCAGCCAAAAAATCGACCGGCCGATGATGATCTTGCATCGAAGGCCCTTGAGCTGGCGGGGGACTCGCCCAAACCCATCTGGATGGTAGAGGGCATACCAGTTGCCATAAGCAACGGTTCTATGGCGTATTTTGATAAGAGCGATATTGCAGGTCCCGGGGATTTTAAGGTATGGTTTGATGGTAAGATTATAGGGATGGATGAGGCAAACAAAAAGGTCAACCGGTTTACATTGAAGGGAGTAGGCGCTATGCCTAAGCGCTATGCCTACGAGACACTGGGAGTTAAAGAAAATTTATTGCTGCTATCCGGTACAGGAAAATTCCCCACCAAGAACAAACCGATGGAGGATACTCTTCCGGCTTCTCAGATTCCGCGCGCAAAGAGCAGTTTGCAAAATATCATGGCAAAGCAGGATATAGACCCGTTGATCGTCCTAGATGGGGTAACACAGTCAAAGGATTTTGATATAAGCAGGGTGAAGCCCGAAGCAATTGAAAGCATTTCGGTTTTAAAAGACGCTTCTGCAACGTCTTTGTATGGAACAGATGCAAAGAACGGGGTAATAATCATCACCACAAAAAAAGGAACATTCGTTACCAGCGATACTTCCCGGTACCGGTTGGAACTGCGTTATACCAGCGACTCATCGCATTTAAGGGGGCTTCCGCTGCAAGGCAGGGTCAGCGGCGTGCGTATCGCAGCAAAGAGTAGTGCAAGCGGCGAGCATAGGCCCGGCGGAACCGGTGTGATACGTTCGGAAGCCGCTGCGGTTTCTCCTGCCGGAAAATTTGAAGGAGTGTATGTGGTAGACGGGAACGTGCAGGAGGCAAAATCCCTGGAGGCGCTTCCGGGGGATCATATTCAGTCCATTAATGTGTTTAAAGGAGATAAAGTTAAGGAAGCTGAATATGGAGAAAAAGCAAAGAACGGGGTGATTGAGGTACGCACGAAAAAAAATAATGATGACAGGCCTGCTTCCAGGCCGGTAAAGTCACTGAACGAGGTGGTTGTAGTGGGCTATGGCATAAAGGGCAAGAAGCCTGCGCCTGCGGGAACAACCTCAATGCAGGCGGTAACCGTGGTCGGATATAAGGAAAATGAAAAAGCAGGGGCTGCAGCTACCACCGTGCGTTTGGCAGAACCGGCGCAGACTACCGGTAAGGCTGTTACCTTCAGATCTGCTGTTAACTATACTGTTGAGGCTACCCCGGCTGCGAAAAAAGCAGACGAGTTCCGGATCGTTTTCCGGGCGCGGGAAGATGGTGCTGCCATTTCCTCAAAAAAGACGGCAACTGTTGTCCGGGATACGATCAGGATTTATGATAAACTTGATACGGATAAGATCTTTTAAGCAGGTCTGATGCCAGGTTTGCGTGCGGGTTCTGTGATAGTAAACATACCCGTTGGCCAATAGTTTTTGGGCCTTTGCCCATATAAATAGCGGTGTGCAGTATCAACAGCTATGCAGAAGAGCTGTTAACTGCCTTTTACCATTTCGATATGTGGGATGCCATCCTCATCGTATATGTCACCTGCAGGCTCAAATCCAAAGGACCGGTAAAACGTTTTCAGGTATAACTGGGCGCTGATACGAATGGGTTTTTCACCAAACAGCCGGTGGCATTCTTCTATACTGCGCTGCATCAGCATCTTCCCGATCCCCAAAGCCCGGTGCGATGAAGCCACCACCACCCGCCCGATAGAGGGCTCGCTGTAGGAGATCCCGGGGGGCAGCAAGCGGGTATAAGCTACAACGGCTCCGTTATAATTGCCGGTTAAATGAAAAGCATTGGGATCCTTTCCGTCCACATCCTGGTACATGCAGGCTTGCTCCACCACAAATACCGCTGCGCGCAGCTGTAGGATCGCGTATAATTCAGTAAGCGTTAACTGGTCAAAAGACCTGCATACCCATCCGATATCCGGTTGTTGCTGCATTAATAGCTGTATTTGTCTTTCCACAATTTTTTTAAATGATGACGCAGCTCCTGTTCCCGGGCGTTGTTTCCGGGGTCATAAAAGGCTGTGCCCGTAATGCTTTCCGGCAGGTATTCCTGTTCGCTGAAATTGTTTTCATAGCTATGGGAATATTGATAGCCTTTACCATAATTGAGGTTCTTCATCAGTTTTGTGGGAGCATTGCGGATATGCAGGGGAACCGGCAGGTCGCCTGTTTGCCGTACAGCCGCCAGGGCACTGTCAATGGCCAGGTATGCGCTGTTGCTTTTGGGAGAAGAAGCCAGGTAGATGGCGCATTGTGATAAAATAATCCGGGCTTCCGGGTTCCCTATTTTATTAACGGCTTCAAATGTGGCATTAGCCAGCAATAAAGCATTGGCATTGGCCATGCCGATATCTTCGCTGGCCGAGATGACCATGCGGCGGGCGATGAATTTTATATCTTCACCACCCTCAATCATACGCGCCAGCCAGTATACGGCGCCATTGGGGTCGCTACCCCGGATGGACTTTATAAAAGCCGAAATAATATCGTAATGCTGCTCGCCGGATTTATCATATAAAGCCACTTTTTTTTGAGCAATGCGCATCACTGTTTCATCCGTAACAATCGCCGGGGGCTCCAGCGCTTCGCAAACAATTTCAAAAAGATTTAAAAGTTTGCGGGCATCGCCTCCCGAAATATTGATTAAAGCACCTGTTTCTTTCAGCTGCACTTTTTTATTGCGGATCTGCTCGTCCTGCTCCATCGCAAGATGCAATAATTTTACAAGGTCTTTTTCCTCCAGTGCTTTCAGCACATAAACCTGGCAGCGGCTGAGTAAAGCACTGTTGACCTCAAAAGAAGGATTCTCCGTGGTGGCACCGATCAGGGTAATAATCCCTTTTTCGACAGCGCCCAGCAGCGCGTCCTGCTGGCTTTTATTAAAACGGTGGATCTCATCTATGAACAGGATGGCTCCATGTGCGGCATGCGCTGTGGCAATGGCATCACGGATATCCTTTACACCGGCTGCAATGGCACTTAATGATAAAAAGGGGCGGTTAACCGTATGGGCAATAATGGTAGCAATGGTCGTTTTGCCAACGCCGGGAGGTCCCCATAGGATCATACTGGGAATATTGCCGGTGGCGATCGACTTCTGAAGGATGCTGCCGTTACCGGTAAGATGTTCCTGTCCGACGAGGTCTTCCAAACGATGGGGTCTTAGCCGCTCTGCCAGTGGGGTCATAATAAATGGAATTAGCCTTCAAAGATAATACTAATTTATTTAGCAGGGAGAACGACTTATTGCAGGTGCTGCTTCAGGAAATCGCGGCATTTATTAAAAGTGTCTGTCAGCTCCGGTTCGCCCCAGCCATGGCCGGCATCCGGATAGATCACTTTCTGGAACGGGACATTGAGCTGCTGCAGCCGGTTTATCAACAATTCAGCCTGGGACTGGGGCACCAGGGGATCTTTACCGCCCTGGAACAACAGGGTGGGGGCTGCGCCCGTCCCTGCAAAGCTGATCGGGCTGTTTTGTATGTAAAGATCCGGTACCTGCGCGGGTGTTCCTCCTATGACGGGGACCAATAAGGTATTGGCTACAACAGTATTGCTGTCGTACAAAGCGGTAAGATCCGTTGGGCCGGCAATGGAGATGACCGCACGGATAGTACCGGATTGATTGTTTTTATAAGCAGTGAGCAGGGCAAGATGGCCACCGGCACTGGTGCCCAGGAGGGCGGTTTTTTCAGAGACCGCATACTCCTTTCTTTTTGAGTTTAAAAAATCACAGGCGGCTTTTACATCCTTTTCCTGGGTGGGAAACTGATTGGCGCCTTCTTTATATAACCGGTAGTTAACGTTGATGATGGCATAGTCCGGAAGCTCCTTAAGCAGGTAATTATTGATGAACGGGTCAAATTCTGTCTTGTCACCACCAGCCCAGGCGCCGCCATGGACCAGTACAAGGACCCTGGTGGTAACGGATGTCCGGTTGGCCGGCAGATAAATATCGGCTTTCTGCTGTGGATCCACGCCGTAAGATACATCCCTGTATACCGCCGCTTCGCGCGCGGCAGTGGGATTATCCGTTGTTTTTGAGCAGGAGCAGACCAAGATCAGGAGCCATATAAGGACAGATGTATTTTTCATATACCAGGTGGTTATTGAAGTGCCGAGTAAGAATATTAAAATAATGTACGTTTATAACAGGCCGCGGCCGGATCGTACACCTGTCAGGTAACAAAAAGTTTACCAAAAAAACTTAATGTTTTTTGGAAAGGTAACATGTTATTAAAAAGGAAAATAAAAGATAGCCTGCTACAAAAAGCCATCCGCCAGGGAAATAGCTTTTCAGTATAAACCAGTCCTGATAAGCATAAAGCAGTCCCGCGCCGCAAAGCGCTTTCAGCATTTCCCATATCCAGGCGTGCCGGTTCCCGTCCATCAGTTCGGCCAGCGCGTATACAAAAAGAAAGATGAAAAGCCCATAGTAAAAAATGCCGGGGGAACGGATGGCGGCTATGTTCCCGAACAGGAAGCAAATAAAAAATAGGAGCACGGCGAGCTGCACCCAAAGCCAGGTTTTGGTATTGGTGGTTAACGGCGGATCATATTTTTCAAACTGGTAAACATCTGCTATCTTATAAACAGGATATCTTTCGCGAACATCAGCCGGCCGCCAGCCGGTGGGCATCAGCCAGATGCGGCATTTGTCCCTCCAGCTACGCGTGCGCCAGGCATCTTTCAGCAGGAGTCCTATATGCAGGAAATTGATTTTTACAGGATTCCAGGTCTGTACCGGTCTTGTGATCCCGTACACAGGGGGTGTGCCTGCCAGTTCCTTCTGGTAGGTTCCGAATAGCCGGTCCCAGAAAATGAAGATCTGGGAATAGTTCTTATCAAGGTATTCGGGGTTAATGGCATGATGCACGCGGTGCAGGGAGGGAGTAACGATGATCTTTTCGAAGATCCCCATTTTTTTTATAAAAGTGGTATGATACCAGAACTGTGCAAAGAGGTGCAGAGGAGCAACAACAGCGATGACCTGCTCCGGCACGCCCAGCAGGGCTGCAGGCAGCAGAAAAATAACGAAGATATTTGCAAAGCCGGAAATGCTCTGCCGGAGCGCGCAGGCGAGGTTAAACTCCTCGCTGCTGTGATGAATGAGGTGGCCGTTCCAGAAGAAGTTGTATTCATGCTGGATCCGGTGAACGCAGTAGCCGGAAAAATCCAGAACCAAAAAGGCCGCCACATAGGTGATCCCGGCAGGCTGAATATGTGTCAGTGCCCAATGGTGCACCATCCAGGAATAGGAATAGATAACCACACTAAGGCCCAGCACATCTTTCGTAATATTGGTGACCCCGCTGAGCAGGCTGCTGATCACGTCATTGGTGCGCATCGCCTTCCGTTCCCTGTGGTAAGCATAGGCCATTTCCAGCAATACCAGCAGCAGGAATGCGGGAATGGCGATCAACAATATCTTTCCGTAAGTTTCCATATTAATGCCGGGGAAGCCCTGTCAAATTTAATGAAAAGGAGCCGCTTTTTATGCTCCTTTCCGGGGTGCGGCTTACAGATGTTCCTGTATTGTACCATCCGCATAGTCCTGGAGATAGGTATAGTAGGCTCCCAGGGTTCCGTTACCGGCAATGGTAGCTCTTGCCAGGAGTGTGCTTCCATCATGCAGCAGGTCGTCCAGTACAAACTTGATCAGCTGTTCGCCAAAATAACGACTGGCATCCCTGGGCAGTTCATTGGGGAGGTTGCCCACCGCCATAATATCGATGGAGCTTTTCAGATAGGGGGCTGTAACGGCCCCTGTTTCCCTGTCGATCCCATAAACGGGGGCATCAATGGTTTGTGTTTGTTTGTTGATGGGGACGGAGCCGTTTTCATCATCAGACACATCGGCAATGGTCTCAATAATAAAATCATCCAGCCTGATATCCCCGGTTTCAAACAGGCGTGGTACGCCTTCATACCAATAAACGCCATTAAGCAAAATATCCGTTTGCCGGGTATAGGGGTGGAATTTGCTTACATATTGTTGCGGATGTTCATGAAAATCTAGCCGGTTGTATGTGCCGGTTGCCGGGTGCCTGTAAAGATCCGGGCCTTTCAATTGCGTGTATACAGGATAATTGAACCGCCGTTCGAGGTATTCATCCGGTTCCACTTCATGCACACCCATCAGGTTCATGATCTCCAGCAGGCCATGCGCTACCCTGCCGCTGCCGGTAACGGCAATTTTCAGATTAGGAAGCCGCAGTCCAAAATAGGTATGGATCAGTTCCTTAAAATTTTTTTGTTTATATACCCGCTCCAGGTGAAACAGCCCCGTCCGGTTGCCATAGGCCATCAGCCCGTTATGGGCGCCTACAATGCCTGCAAAAAAGCCAAAACCAATGATCCGCTTTCCATCCTCATGTTCCAGGCATTCGTAGTCGATCAGCGTGATCTTTTTTTGGAGTATCGCTTGCAACAATTTCTGATTATGCGGTTGTTTTTTTTTGGTATGGGAAAAAAAAAGATAGGTTTTCTGTCCGATCAGATCGGTTACAGGAACCTCTTTAATGCCCAGCAGGATGTCGCAATCCGTCAGATCTTCTGTAAGGAGAATCCCGGCCCGTTCATATTCTTCATCTTTATAGCAACGCCCTGGCGAGGGCTGCACAACAAGCGAGAGGCCGGGCCGGTGGGCCTGCAGCCATTTACATTGTGCCGGGGTAAGCGCTACCCGGCTGTCGTGGGGAATTTTTCCTTCCCGTATGAGCCCGATCTTAACCTGTTTCATGGCCACCTGTTTTTTGATGAAACAATAAGGGGATTTAATTGTAATTTTACAGATAGGACAATGAAAGTACTGAATAAAATAGTATCCATCTTAAAGAGCATCCTGCTGCCGAAGAAAAGCTGTTGCAAATAGCTGTGGAGGGATTGTAAAAAATATCTTCCGGAAATGCAGTTTTCCATCGAAACTTTGTAATATTGCAGCCCGTTTGAACGGATTGAAAGTTAGCGTTCAATGCTGAACATTACACTTTCAAACCTGGAACTAAAATAAGCCCAGATGGCGGAATTGGTAGACGCGCTAGACTCAAAATCTGGTTTCGGCAACGGAGTGCAGGTTCGATTCCTGTTCTGGGCACTAAATAGCTTTGTAAGTCATTGATTTGCAAAGCTATTTTATTTTGTGCTTGTCAGATTTTAACACTTTTTACGCTTTCTACCGCTGTTTTTGACGATCAAATAACAAGTAGTTTCCATCCATCATCAGCGCTATTTTTGCTGCGCTTTTCAGTTCAAAGAATTTTGCGCTTCTTACCACAGCTGGCAATGCAACGATCCTGTCACCTGCATATGACCTGCTGTGCACAAAATTAGCTATGCCCGATGATAAAGATGAACTTGCGTTAGCACTTAATGGCCGGAAGAGAAGACTACAGGGAATTGATTTTAATGCCCTGGCGCATAACCTGAAGATCCGATTTCCCTTTCGTATCAGGCAACTTAAAAGCAGGCGCAACAGCACCCTTTGAAAGAGCACCTATTGAAGCCACCTGACTTAAATATGATTTTTCAATGGCAGGAAGAAGATCTGTGCTGAAATTTTCCTTTCGGAAGCCTGCAACAAAATCTTCTACCCCCGCCAGTTGCATGGGGTATTGCGTATACTGATTGATTCTGTAATACAAATTGTACGCAAGCAGTCTTGAACGATACCGGCTTTCTTTGAAAAGCTCTTTTATGATTTTGTTTTCTATAACATATTCATCAGTATCTTTTAAGGCAGTATCCTTTTCTATAGCATGCGTGCGCAATATCCTGATTAAATTATTCATCGTTATGATATCAGGTAAGTTTGCGAAGCCAATGTTGGGATTACTGAAATTCACTCTATCCAGGTACTTCAAATTGGCATCTCCATTTGCCCCGGGCACACCCTGACTTTTTATTATGGTAGAGATGCCGTTCATTATAGTTGCTTCGCTACTGTATTTTACCATTATTGGGGATAGCTTATAGTTTGTTACTATGAACTGGGTATGGATATTCTTAATCAGCTGCTTTTGGGGATGTTTAAACGTTGAAAAGAAATCTTCTGAACGGTCCAGCAAATATTGTGTTGATGCATTGTAGTCGGGAGGCATTCCGGCAAATTTCGCCCTCATTTCTGCTCCAAGCCGGGTCAAAAAGGTATTATAACTTTCGGCTCCGCCTTTTATCACAAGGTGCTTCGTATCTTTTTCAATAGAAATGGTATCGCCCGGGAAAGCAATCAGAAACGGGGTATAGGTGTCAGGATCTGTTGTTTGAAGTTTAAAATATACAGGTTCTGAAGAGTCGAATTTATAATGAGCTTTATTCCTGTTTAGCTGAAGGGTATCACTGACATAGGTGAAGTCTTTCCAGTACCCGATAACCATCTTATTTCCATATCCATTCACGGTAGCGTGTATAATAATTTGGGAATACGTCATTGACGAACAGAGCAAACCCAACACCAAAAACAACTTTTTCACAAACGATATTTTAATAAAGATACGAATTGTTCGTAGTGTATTAATCAACAGAAACGAACTGTCGGTATACCATATACGTAAATCACCGTATATTCTCAACGGTCATGAAACATTCAGGAGTGGGTACTCTTCTTTTGTGAGCCGCTGTTTTTGCCTGCCCAAATTTCAGCCAGGTGAAATAGTCTACAGCCTGGGCTTTGAATATCCTACCTATTTTACACGTTTTTTCCGTTCAAAGACAGGGATTCACCAAAATCGTATCGAAATCAGTGAAAAGTTTCGTTTTTAAAGTGATTTGTTTTCAAGCATCGGCTTTCGGCCTTTGTAGCTTTGTTTTATCAAATTAAAATGAAAAAAATTTAGAACAATGAAAAAATCAGTAAAATTCAAAGCGCTTTATTGGGATATCGCAGCAGACCTGTTGCTGCCGCCCGACTTTGACGAAAACAAAAAATATCCAGCCATCATCAGTACACACCCTATCGGAAGTTGCAAAGAGCAGACTTCAGGCAATGTTTATGGGCAGGCATTTGCCGATGCAGGGTTTGTGGTACTGGTTCCGGATGCTTCTTTCCAGGGCAACAGCGGAGGTGAACCAAGGTCTTTGGAAGATCCTTCATTTCGTGTAGAAGATTACAGCTATGCCTGTGATTATCTGGTAACACTTCCTTTTGTTGACGAAAATCGTATTGGTGCTTTAGGTATCTGTGGTGCCGGCGGGTATGTTATCAATGCTACCATGAAAGAACGCCGCATCAAGGCAGTAGCCACAATTACAGGAGCAAACTATGGTCGCGTAATGCGTGAGTTCGGTGACCCCATCGCAAACCTTGAAGCCATCGCAGAACAAAGAACTGCCGAAGCAAGAGGTGCCGCCTTAAGAGTTGACCAGGGGCTCTATCCAACTTATGAAATGGCAAAAGAAGCAGGTGCCGATATTGACCTTTTGGAAGCAACCGAATACTACCGTACATCGCGCGGTGAAAGTGCGAACGGAGTAAACAAAACCTTGTTTTCACACAATGCAGCGGCATTGACCTGGGATGCCTACAACCTGGCCGAAAAATTATTAACGCAACCATTGTTGGTAATTGTGGGCAGCAAACCGGGCGCTTTTGGAGCATATAGAGATGGATTTGAGATCGTTCGTCGCGCTGCATCTATAAAAAAGGAACTGGTGGTAGTAGAAGGCTGGTCACATTATGATCTTTATGATAAGCCGGAACCAGTGAAGATAGCATTGGGTAAATTAATCCCCTTCTACCAGGAAAATCTTTAACCATCAAAAACGATGAATAACGCCAATGACTTTATCGATTGGTAAAGTCATTGGTTTGTTCAGTTTCAATTAAAAATGTGCACAGAAAAAGAAATACCGGCATGGTGCACACCAACATCCTGATAGGTACGGACAGAGGAGTCGCTGATTGGATGGAACCCGTATCAAAGGATCAATACAATCGTTAATCACTACAATAAGATATACAGATGAAAACAAAAGTTTTGATACTAGGCGCCGGTGGCGCCATTGCGCGCCATGTTGTTGGCTTCCTGGAGAAAAATAAAGATATCGAACTAACGCTATTTGCAAGAAATGCATCGCAGCTAACAAATGATACCGGATCCAGCCTTATTTTCGAGGGAGACGTATTGAACCAAAATGATCTGGACCGTGCTATCAAAGGGCAGGATATTGTTTATGCCAATCTTGCGGGTGATGTCGATAAAATGGCAACGCTGATCTCAGCAACGATGGAGAAGCATGGGGTTAAACGGCTGATCTTCGTGACCTGCCTCGGCGTTTATGATGAGGTTGAAGGTAAGTTTGGCGAATGGAACAACCGTATGATTGGGTCGGATCTGACACGCTACAGCAAAGCAACGCGCATTGTAGAGAAGTCGGGGTTGGATTATACCATTGTTCGTCCCTCGTGGTTGACCGATAGGGATGAAACAGACTATGAGACCACCCAAAAAGGAGAACCGTTCCGGGGAACCGAAGTAGCAAGAAAGGCTGTAGCTGCCTATATTGCTGATGTCATTCTGCATACAGAGAAGGACATAAAAGCAAGCGTGGGCGTAAATAAGCCCGGAGTTTATGGAGATAAGCCGGCTTTTTATTAAACCTTATTAACTATTAATCTATTTGTTATGCCATTGGAAGTCATTAAATCTAAAATTGGAACAGCTGAAATTCTACAGGTAGTAGAATGTGAAATCGGCGCCTCCTTCAGGGATCTCCTTCCGGATGCCACCCCGGAAAACGTAAAATCAATCGGATGGTTAAAAGCGCCCTATCGCAATGACGATTATAGCCTTGCAGCCAGCTCGCAATGCTTCATTGTTAAGATCAATAGTCGCATCCTGGTTGTAGATACCTGTATAGGAAATGACAAAAACCTGGTAGAAGCACCACAGTGGCAATTTTTTCAGCTTGAATTTTTGGAAACCCTGGATAGTATTGGTTTTGACAGGAATGCCGTTACGGACGTGCTTTGTACCCATCTTCATGTTGACCATATCGGCTGGAATACTTATAAGAAAGATGGCAGATGGTTCCCGACATTCCCGAACGCCAGGTATCATTTTGCCAGGAAAGAATATGATTACTGGAAAGAATACGGCACCCAGGATACTGCTTTTGGAAAGGCGATGGCCATTGCTTACGAGGAAAGCATCACTCCCGTAGTTGATGCCGAACTGGTAAATTATATTGATATGGATGCTGACCTTGGTGATGGCATATCGGTATTTCCAACACCCGGGCATACCTATTCGCACATCAGTGTGCGCATAGAGGCCGGGGAGGAAATCTTTATTATTGGCGGGGATATGGCGCACCATCCCTGTCAGTTTGCTCATCCGGAATGGGCATTGGCGCTGGATTCTGACCAAAAACAATCGGAAGCAACCAGAAGAAAAGTGCTTTCAGAATTATCGGGTACGCCAATATTGTTTGGCGGGTCACATTTCAGATCCCCTTCCTTTGGACTGGTTTCAAAAGATGAAAAGGGAGGATTTGTATTCAATGGTGTTTCAAAGGAGATCTAGTAAATATGGGTGCATACAGCAATAAGTAACCTATGCGCATACTATTTTCTTTAATCTTACTGTTGATTGCAGATTTGGGCCTAAAGGCTCAGGATGTTGATGGTAAAACCAGTTTCTTTCTTGCAGGTGCTTCTGCGGACATTAATCGCTATAACAAGACAACGGTTTATGGCGGATACAGCCCTACAGATGATATTAAGGCACTGATCGTACTATCGACCTTTACCATGAACAGGTTCCTGTCACTTACTCCCGGATATACATTTGTGAATACCCATCCCGAAAGTGGAAATTCCGTTAATGAGCATCAGATCACCAGCTTTGTAACTATAAATTACCCGTTCGGAAAAAAATGGGTAATTACTGACCGTAATATGTTCTATCACAGGTTCCGGCAAAATGCCCCGGACCTGTCATTTTACAGGAACAGATTGGGAATAGCTCACTATATCTCCCTTTTCAAAAAGCAGGCAAGCTTGTTTGTCCATGACGAAATGTATCTAAGTCTGAACGGAAATGGTTTAACAAGAAACCGGGCAATAGTTGGCGCAGACATAAAATTATTTAGATGGATCAATCCGCAGATCATGTACATGTATCAAACAGATAGGGTGGGCGGAAGTCGTCATCTGGGTTTATTTGTTTTGACGACACCATTGTGTAAATCACAGAAATGATAAAGTTAAATAATCAACGGAACGGAAAAAAAACAGTACTGCTGATCAATGCCCATTTAAAGTATCCGAACAGATCTGAAGGTAAGCTGAATGCATCTCTGCAGGAAGTAGCAAGAGACTACTTTAAATCCGATGGGTACCTGGTGCTTGAAACAAAAGTGGAGGATGGCTATGATCCGGTAGAGGAAGTCCGGAAGCATTTGCAAGCGGACATCATTATACTCCAGACACCGATCAATTGGTTCGGCGCTCCCTGGATCTATAAGAAATATGCGGATGAACTTTTTGAGGCGGGTCATGCCAAACGTGAATTTCTGGAAGGCGATGGACGCAGCCGGCAGGACCCGACAAGGCAATATGGTTCCGGTGGCAAACTGCATGGCAAAAGATTTATGGTATCGGCTACCTGGAACGCTCCGGGGGAAGCATTTGGAAACAGTGATCAAAATCTGATGAAAGGAAAGACAACTGCCGATCTGCTATTGAACATTACCAGCAACTATGCATTCTGTGGCGCAGGCATACTTCCCGGATTTAACAGCTTTGATGTCGTGAAGAACGGCACACCAAAAAAGGATCTTGAAAATTACAGGGCCTTCCTGGCCAATATTATTTAAAGCAGTAGAAATAAGAAAAATGAAGACAATATTTATTACAGGAGCATCTACCGGATTGGGAAAGGCGACCGCCCTATTATTTCATTCCAAAGGATGGAAAGTTATCGCTACCATGCGTGATGTGACCAAAGGATCGGACCTGGCGAAGCTGGAGAATATTACCGTACTCTCACTTGATGTAACCGATCCGGCACAGATCGGGGAAACGGCTGCCAAAGCATTGACGCTGGGAGCGGTAGATGTAGTGTTCAATAACGCCGGATATGGCCTGGGTGGCCCACTTGAAAACCTGACAGATAGCGAAATCGTGCAGCTGTTCGATACCAATATGCTCGGTACCATACGTGTTACCAAAGCATTTGTCCCTCACTTTAAGGAAAGAAGACAGGGCCTGTTTATTGCCGCGACCTCAATGGCGGGGCTAATGGCGGTTCCCTTCAATACAATATATAATGCTTCAAAATTTGCCATCGAAGGGTGGACAGAAGGGATGTTCTATGAGCTGGGACTGTTCAATATTGGAATAAAAACAGTTGCGCCCGGCATCATCAAATCACATTTCGGAGAAAATGCAATATGGGCGGTCGGGGAAGAATATAAAGAGGCATTTGACAGATCAATGGCGTCATTTGATTTCAGGAGCTATTTTTCCACCCCTGAAATGATTGCTGATATTGTATATGAAGCCGCTACGGATGGCAAGAAGCAGCTTCGCTATGTTGCCGGTGAAGATGTGAACCGGCATTTTGCTCAATACGAAGAACTGGGACGCCAGGGGTATGTGGATCAATTGGCAACAAAAGTAATCAAATAGCATAGCCTGTTGCAGTTCAGCAAGCCATGAGGAAATTTATCTCAATTTAAAATATAGCATTTGAAAATTATAATTACAGGAGCCACCGGAATGGTGGGTGAAGGGGTTTTGCAGGAATGTATTGCCAATCCAATGGTGACAAATATCTTGCTTGTCAACCGTAAGCCCAGTGGATACTCGGGCCCCAAAGTTGAAGAACTGCTGCATAGCGACTTTAATGACATTTCACAAATAGCTGAAAAATTAAGAGGTTATGATGCCTGTTGTTTTTGTGCAGGTGTTTCTTCCGTAGGTCTAAGTGAAGAGCAATATGCCAAATTCACCTACACCCTCACGCTGAATTTTGCATCATCTTTGGCGTCGATAAATCCCCAAATGACATTCTGCTACGTTTCAGGAGGAGGAACAGACAGCACGGAGGAAGGACGTACCATGTGGGCAAGAGTAAAAGGAATGACCGAAAATGATCTGATGAAACTTCCATTCAAAGCTGTTTACAATTTCCGGCCCGCATTTATGAAACCAACTAAAGGTGCTAAAAATGTAAAAGGGTTTTATAAAATAATCAATTCTTTATACCCTTTTCTGCGTTTATTCAGCAAATCCTTTTTTCTTACCTTGGAAGAAGTGGGCAAAGCGATGATCTGGGTTACGAAATCGGGTTACGGGAAGAACATCCTCGAAACCAGGGATATTCTTTTGCTTGGTAGCAGAAAATAATTGAATGGAGATATATAAATGAAAATAAGGACAAAGAAAATATTGAAGGGTATGCTCTGGAGCATTGTAGTAATACTTTTGGTGATGGGTGTTATTGGAGTTATTGTTGTAAACCAGCCGAGTTTTGGGAAACTGCCGTCGGGCGAGCGTCTTAAAAGGATCAAAAAATCGCCCAATTACAAAGATGGTAAATTTCAGAATCTTAATCATACTCCTTTGTTGGTGGGAGATAAATCGATCCTTCAGGCGTGGTTGGGTTCCGTTTTTGCTGAGAAAGATAAAGATCTTCGACCGATAGGCAATCTTCCAAGTATAAAGACCGACCTTACAAAATTTGCTAAGGATGAAGATGTATTGGTATGGATGGGGCATTCATCGCTTTATTTACAGACCAACGGCAAGCGCATACTGGTGGATCCCGTACTTGTTTCGGCTTCACCCTTCTCCTTTTATAACAAAGCGTTCAAAGGCTCAGACGGATACACACCTGAAAATATACCTGAGGTAGATTATTTACTGATTACGCATGATCATTGGGACCATCTGGATTATGGAACAATGATACAGATCAGGGATCGGATCAGAATGGTTATTTGCCCTTTAGGTGTTGGCGCTCATTTTGAACATTGGGGTTTTAATTCTCAAAAGATTACTGAGGTTGACTGGAGTGATAGTCTGGACCTCGATGGCGATATCAAACTGACATCGTTACCTGCAAGACATTTTTCTGGTCGCGGACTAAAGGCGAATCAATCACTCTGGACGGCATATATGCTTCAATGTTCATTGGGTAATATCTTTATATCCGGAGATACAGGATATGATGAGCATTTCCTTGCCATAAAAAAGAAATTTGGAACCATTGATTTCGCAATTCTGGAAAATGGACAGTATAATGAGGACTGGAAATACATCCATATTATGCCCGATGACCTGGTAAAAGCCGTTGAAGACCTCCAACCCAAAAAAGTAATGACCGTCCACAATTCCAAATATGCGCTAGGGAGGCATGCTTGGTACGAGCCCCTGGAAAACATTTCAGATGCGTCGGGGAAGTATGGTTTTAACTTAATCACACCGATGATAGGTGAGCCTGTTTTACTAAAGGACAGTACACAGGTTTTTAAAAAGTGGTGGAAGCCTTAACTACAATCGTGCGATTAAAAATAATAGCTGATCCTAAGAACGGCCATTCGACCTCGCAAATTAAATCTGCCCGTATATATCATTATCTTACAAATGCAGCACCTTCGCAGGCTTGTTTTCTTTAAAAAGATAGCATCCCCAGTACTGGTAGTAACGATCTCCGGGGAAGCTAAAGTAGGTTTACAATGCTTTTGAAAGGGAACAAAAAAAATATGTATTCCATTTTTTTTAAATTATTTACCTGTCACGAATTTTAGTGACATTAGGTTAAACCTGTCCCAAAAGGTAAAAAGGTTATCGCCTGAGTTTGGAACAACCTTCCTTATTGTTTTACAGTTCAAATTAGTTGCCCCCCAGGCGCCTCTGTTACATAATTGCTTTTTATTAGGGGGTATATACTATTTCCTGCCGGGCTATCTATTTTGATATAGGACCTTTACAGCAAATCCACTTCAGGAGTGGTCGCTTCAAGTTGGCGGCCGCTGGCAAGCGTGTAAATAACTTTGAATTGTGCCCCTTTTATTTCAGTTTCCGGGACGCCTATTAGGGTGATAGGTATAACTGATAGAAAGGAGTGGGGCTTAACACTAAGTATGCGCAATATTTCCCAATCCTGCAATGTTTTTCCACCAATCCCGAATTTATTTGTGACATCACTACCCGCAGAAAGGTTTTGGTCAAAATTTTTAAGGGTCACAATTTTTACTGCTTTAACTGTATCTATATTGACAAGAACCAGATTCTCGGCGTGCGCCGCATTGATAAAAAATGAAGCAACAGCAGTGGTTGCAGAAGGTTTGGATGTCATCTCAACCTCGTTAGTGATACGAATGATATAGTCTTCTTTTTTTATACTCGTTTTGGCTTCGCCCGTGGTATTACTTTTATCTCCGTTTTTGGCAGTAAGGGATTTTAGCTTGAAATATTGATATGTTGTGCTGCCTCCAATTAGTTCGCCTTTATCGGCATCTTTTTTACAAGCAATAAACAGGCCGGGCAATCCGGTAACAACGCAAAATAACAGTGTGGCTTTAGCAATAAAGGATTTCATAGTTACTATTTTATCTTTGCTTATTTAAGACGGATGTTTTTTATTAAATGCAACATCTGGGAAAAAATCATCAAGTTTATCAACGTCTTGTTTTATTTCAAAGGCCGGCGAAGGTACATAAATCGCGCGTGGTATAACTACTACCTCTGTAACCTTCTAAAAAATTAAGTTTAATTTTCTAATGAAGTTCGGGCCCAGCCCTAAGTTGGGTAAGGAATTCCGGTGTAAATGGGAGAGCCGTTAGTTGGTCTTTTGGTCGAAAATTTTCTTATATATATAATCGCTCTTGCTGCGTTTAGTATTTGAATTTTCCCGGATCCTGTTTCATTCCCCAAAACAAAAGAACTTCTATTTGCTTTTTTCGGGGCAAACAGTGATACCCTTTTGAGTGTGCTTATCTAAAATCCCAATGTGTACATTTTATCCTTTGTGGGATGGCCTGCACATCTCCGGGTGTCTTTGAATAGTGGCCAAGATTGCAGAAACCCAATTCACAAATGCTGCGGCTTCTTTTTCCGACCAATGCTTCTGCTCATTTGCGTAGTATTTATCGTAAAAAGCCTCGCGTCCCTTTTCATACAGCACCTCGTTTTCCCTCTGGCTGACGGTTGAAACAAATTCCATGTTCCACGGTTGCGTGTGTAAAAACGGCGCTGACGGGTTCAACAGGTTGTCCTCTCTTTTATAATCCAGGTCACTAAAAAGCATGTTTTCAAAGGGTTCCAGACCGTAAAACGGACCGGCACCGCTATTCCCGATGGTTGTATAGAATGTAATAAATTCTTCCGGTAGTTGAATGTTATGTGTCGCCTCAAATTGGCGAACTTGCTCTATGGGCAAGCATGTGTTCAGCTTATATTGATGCTTTGAGGAACCGAAAATGGTCCTTTGCGGGTCCGAGTCCTTCAGGATCGTTAGTTTTTCTTTTATACGGGTAATTGGGTTGTTCATAGCTTTAGGTGCGTTTTTAATGTCTATTCAAATATAGGAAATCGTCTGTAAATGAAACGAATGTTAGCGGGTGCAACGGTTTGTTGCGTGCCTGTGAAGGGGGCGTAAATACCGCAGCCTAAAGCCCTATTCCTCAGCCTTCCATATGGTTGTAACGGGTAGCCCTGTTCTCCTGCATAAAGGGCGCTCTGCCTGGACTTTGATTATTTAGAAAAAACAATTATTTTTGAACTAACTGAGTGAGGAGTACTGATTAATAAGAAATTACTGCTAATACATTGGATACAAACAACTTTAATACCGTTATGAAAAAAATGAAAGCGATTTTCATTGTGGTAACGCCACTTTTAATGCTGGCCTGTTCTAAATCGAATAATCGGGAAGAGCCGGACTTGTCTAATGCATATATTATAGAGGTAGATAACTCATTTAGCCCGGATAAGGCAATGGTTGTAAAGTTTAGAACAAGTCTGGAAACGGAAAAAACGGTAACGGTGCCTGCAGGCAAAACTGACGTAAAAATACCTGTAAAGGCGGCCGTTGGGGAATATGTCAGGTTCTCTGTTTCTAAAACCGGTTCCGGAATTGTAAAAGTTTATGATCCGAAAGGTGGCCTGATTGCTGATTATAGTGGGTTCCCTGGCATTGATCCTACCGTAACCGATGCAATTGTCTACGATTTTATTGCTTTTGATCCTGATGATCAGGTAAGGGACCCGTTACAATATAAAACGGGGATTGCAAAGACCGCTGCGGATAAGCTCCTGAATAAACCTTATCTCATTGATAAGCGGTACTTTATCGAAAATGAAAATATAACGGATAATATGGGCTCACAGATGCCTTGCTTCTTGACTGCTGAATACTATTTGCGGGCGCGGAATTTTAGTGTACCGGTTTTTAATCCGGACCTGCTTTTAATTGACGTCGAAGTCAGAAAAGGAGAGGGCGGGTGTACGCATGTTGGGGGAGACACCTACCCACCATATCCACAAGAAACAATAACAAGGATCAATAACAAGGATGCATCTTTTGCATTCCCTGTTTGGGATCCTGCAAATCCTGGTACTCCAATTGGGGTAGGCTATTCCAACTTTACGCTGGATTCAATTAATGCTGCCGGCGTCATAACCTTTCATAAAGATTTATCGGCTACAAAAAAGGAGGTTTTTGTTTACCGGTTAAAATGAGGCGTGCAATATACTGAAGTGTAGCAGGTAAGCAGCGGGCATTGCAAATTGATAAGGGCATCGCCAAAAATAACATGCGAGGTTTATTAAGGATAATGTAAGGATGTTGAACGACGGCGTTCTTCCTCCAATTATCATTGAAATGCGGATTTGTATTGGACAGTAGGTTAACGCGCGCTGAAGGCACTGGAAACAGAGCTGTTGAGCAAGGTTCTGAACAGGATTTACAAATTATATCATAAGATATAATTGAATTTTATGGATAGATTTATTAACAAGGTTGGACATATTTGTTCTATATGTCTGATAACAGGCATGGTTTATTTTCTTTTAAGCTATTTTTTTGCATTGAATCTATTTGATAGTAAATATGATTCGTCGTCTTTGTTTTCGATAGTTAGAATTTTTTTTCACTGTTGTTTTACGGCAACTTTCTCCTTGCCATAGTGGCGATAATAGCAGGGCTTATTTTATTAGTACAAAAGAAGTATTTGACAGCTATCTATTTTATTGCGACAGTGATTGTATATTTCATTACAATAAAAAGTATTATTAATGATGGATTTTAAATTTGTTATTGCTTGCTGGCGGGAGCCTGTTACTGATACATGTAATAGCTGACCGGTGCTGTTTTGTTTTTTATTCTTAGTACAAATAGAATGGCCCTTTCTTGGCTTGCGGATGAGAGTGTCTGAAGAGCGATAGCAATTGCAAAGACTCATTAACCGAATACATGCCGTTTGGTGCCCCCCTTATGGTGAGATTCAGTTTAAGGCCCGTGGCGATCAATGTCAACTTTTCCTTTGTTTTATACCCATGTAAGAGTGACGAGCCCTGCGCGTATTAATGTCGGGGGAATAGAAAATAACTTTATGGAAGAGCTCAGGCAGGACATAATGACAACTATCAATAGTCGTGGAATAAATGCTTTATTCGTTGAAGCAAATGACGCAGAAAGACTAATTCAACAGATCGCAACGATCTTTGATTTAAAGCTTAATAGGTTATTTGTATGGGAAACCTCTAAGGCACAGGGCGTATTAATGGCGTATGATGGGAGTACTGATATATGGGAGGGCCAGTTGTTGGCGTTTATTTCAGACTTTCAAAGTGAGGTGTTTTTGGTTTTGACTAACGAGGCGTATTACCCCTGGCCCGTTTTAAAGTGTAAAAAGGAGGAGGTGGTTACAATCATTTCCGAACAGTTTTTTTTTGAGTATTTTATTTTTGATTCAACGATGAATAAAATAGTTTTTGATACACATCAAAATATGCTGCAACGATACAGTATTTAGAAGAAGCAGAGCCGTTTAGACGATTGCGTTTGCTGAAAGGATTTGGATAAGAAGCTGAACCGGTAGGGGCATGCACTCGGCCAAAAGGAATATGATAGAGCCGCAAGCATCTGCTGGGAGGGGGAGAAGTGGCAATAATTCCATTTTTTAGTTAATTGTATGAAACAGCAAGAAGCCATAGAGAAGTTGTTGAGGTTTTTTAATGCTGTTTTATCAAGAAGGGAAAGCAAAAAGCTCATTTGTCCCAATCGAAGATATAAACAGGTGAATGATTACTCAAAAAATACCCATTTTAGGGTATTTTTTGAAAGTAATTAGTTCTGTTAACTTTGTATCCTCAAAACATCGCCAGGGAGCCTCCGTTCTGGGGGCAGGAAAAAGGGGCGCATTGTTTGGCCGGCTGCTTAAATGGCTGGCTGTTACCGAAAATCTTCCGTATATATACTTTGTAAATACAATACCAAAACCCGGGTATCCTAAGGATACCGTCGGCTTTATACCTGTCGTAATGCTGCTGTGCGGGATCTGATCCCGGACTGTGAAAGCGATTGCCTGGCGGAGCGTTTTGCAAACATTCTTATGCTATATTGGGCGGGAACAGGCAGGAGCCCTCCAGGAGAATAACGGATCCCTGTATTTGATCAGGTGGTTTGCGGGAGCGGTATTCTTTGATTGAGTATCGGGCCCCTGTGATGGGGAGCTCGATCGCTCGCACCATTTCCCGGAACTATCGGATGGGGTTTACCGGGTGGCGTCATTAAATTAATGTAAAAAGGCCGGCGATCGCCGGCCTTTTATTGCTGTAAGAATTATTATATTAACGCATGAACAGCAGCTCCCTGTATTTGGGCAGGTACCATTCCCTGTCATCTACCAGTAATTCCAGTTTATCTACATGATAACGGATCTGGTCGAAGAATTGTGCTTTTACCTGGCTTTCATATGCAATGGCCTTGGTACGGGTATCTTCGATCGCATTGCATATTTTGCGGGCTTCGATCATTTGTTCTACCAGGTCGCTGGCCTTATTGATATGCTCGGAGATCTTATCGAGGATCTGTTTTTGATTGGCATAAGCTTCTTCAGAAACACCGGCCTCTTTCAGTCCCCGGATGTTCTGGCTCAGGAGGGTCTGGTAGCGGATCGCAGGGGGAAGGATGAGGCTGGTAGCCATCTCACCCATAATGCGGCCTTCGATCTGTACTTTCTTGATGTATTTTTCCAGCTCGATCTCGTGTCTTGCTTCCAGTTCAGACAGGGAGTAGATGCCGTTATCAATAAACAGTTTTTTGTTTTTATCGGTAACCATGGCATCCAGGGCCAGCGGTGTTGTTTTCAGGTTGGGTAACCCTCTTTTTTCCGCTTCTTTTTCCCAGGCTTCGCTGTAGCCGTCGCCTTCAAAGTGTACTTTTTCGCTGGCAACGATATATTCGCGGATCACCTGCATGATGGCGATCTCTTTTTTCTCCCCTTTCTCGATCAGGGCGTCTACTTCTTTTTTGAACTGTTTGAGGGTTTGCGCCATGATGGTATTTAATACGGTCATGGGGTTGGCGCAGTTGGCAGTAGAACCTACGGCGCGGAACTCAAATTTATTTCCTGTAAAAGCAAAAGGAGAGGTCCGGTTCCGGTCGGTATTGTCCATAAACAATTCCGGGATGGTTTTATGGATATCAAGCTTCAGCATGCTTTCATCCTGCTCATCCATTTTTTTGGAAACACGCTCTTTTACCTCTTCCAGCACCTGCGACAGGTATTTCCCGATAAAAACGGAAATGATGGCCGGAGGTGCTTCGTTGGCGCCCAAACGGTGGTCGTTGGGGGCCGAAGCAATAGAAGCTCTTAAAATATCTGCATAATCGTGTACCGCCTTAATGGTATTTACAAAGAAAGTAAGGAACATTAAGTTGGTCTTGGGGGTTTTGCCCGGTGCCAGCAGGTTTATGCCGGTATCGGTGGCAAGGCTCCAGTTGTTGTGCTTACCGCTACCGTTGATGCCGGCGAACGGCTTTTCGTGGAACAGCACTTTCAGGCCATGGCGGGGGGCGATCCGGCTCATGGTATCCATCAACAAAGTGTTGTGGTCTACCGCCAGGTTGATCTCTTCGTATATCGGTGCACACTCGAACTGGGCAGGCGCTACCTCGTTATGACGGGTACGCAGGGGGATCCCCAGCTTATAACATTCGTTTTCAAAGTCGCGCATAAATGCATATACGCGTTCCGGAATGGCGCCAAAATAATGGTCTTCCAGTTGCTGGTTCTTGGCAGAGTTATGGCCATAAACGGTACGGCCGGTCATTACCAGGTCGGGGCGGGCGTTGAACAGTCCTTCATCCACCACAAAGTATTCCTGTTCCCATCCGAGGGTAGCCGTTACTTTTTGTACATTACGGTCGAAGTAGTTACATACGTCTACCGCAGCTTTATTCAGCACATCGATCGATTTCAGCAGCGGTGCTTTATAATCCAGCGATTCGCCGGTATAGGCAATAAATATAGTAGGGATGCAAAGGGTTCTGCCATAGCCGATCTCCACGATAAACGGAGGAGAGGAGGGATCCCAGGCAGTATAACCTCTTGCCTCAAAAGTAGCCCTCAGTCCGCCATTGGGGAAAGAGGAGGCATCCGGCTCCTGTTGTATGAGGGCGCCGCTGTCAAATTCTTCAATAGGAGTACCATCGCCTTTCAGTGTAAAGAACGAGTCGTGCTTTTCTGCAGTAGTTCCGGTAAGGGGTTGAAACCAGTGTGTATAATGGGTAACACCTTTGGTCTCGGCCCAGGCTCTCATACCTGTAGCGATCTGGTTGGCTACATTGCGGTCAATTTTCTGACCTGCATTGATAGACGCTTTAAGACTCTTAAAAGCCTCGTCGCTCAAAAACTTTCTTGCAGTGGCTAAGTTAAACACGTGAGATCCAAAAACCTCTGTGATCTTCGGAGTGATCTTGCCTACATCCGTATTGTAGGTATGCAGTTCGGAAATTGCGTTGAATCTTAATGACATTGAAAAATAATTTCTGCAAAAATAGTATGAAATTATATTCTATGTAATATTTTTTTCTGTTTTTTGAGTAAATTTTTATCTTTTATTGATCCGAATGCTGTGAAATTGTTGTTTTTAATATAAAAACAACACATTAATTTATTTTAATATTTATTTTCCGGAGCACCCGTCCCCAGCAAATACCCATAATAACAGGCGGAACGATCAGGGGAAAGAGGATCGACCGGTAACGTACAATGGCACCCAGGTTGTTGACCGAATAGCCGATCATCAGTACCATGCTGACGGTAAAGGCCACCAGGAACAGGCTGAACGGCCGGTACATGGGTTTTCGTTTTGGAAAAAAGAGCAGGAGCAATACACCGGTCCAGATAAGCATGACCTCAAGGAACGCGGGAACTACAATGGCTTTTTTTATATCCAATACAAAGGGACGAAAAAGAACAATACCTGCGGCCTGTGGCAGTTGTTGTACAAAACCGGTTATGTCAGGGCGCAGCCGCTGTACCTGAACGGTGGACGTGCCGCCAATATGACGCAGGAAAGCGTCCTGTTTGCCGGCGACGATTGCAGGAAAATCCAGCGAAGGATGCAGGTATTTGGCCGTAAAGAAAAAAAGAAAGCCCAGGCTGTAAATGCCTGCAAAAAGCCACACCCGCTGCAAGGGGAAGCGCTGTGCCAGCATCCAGGCCGCGAGGGCCGGCAAAAATACCAGGAGCACATGATTTCTGAGGGCAAACAACAGCAGCAGCGCGGCCAGGAGCAGCAGGTAGCTTTTTAAGGGCCGGCTGCGGGTTTTCCGGAAGTAGATGATATAAATGACTGTGCTGAGGGTCAAAAAAGTAAGCCCGTCTTTATGAAGCCCGCTGGTCCAGTATAAAAAAGAAGGTACCAGGAGGCAGGTAACGATGAGGAGCAGGCGGTTCCCTCCCAGGTGTTCCCGCATTACCCGGTAAAGGGCTATGACCCCGAAATAAACGAGAAAATTATAAAAAATGATATTGACAAAATAGCTGCCAAAGCTGAAGCAATTGAAGACTGATTCGATCCGGATGAAGGTATTATCTTTCAGGTTGTTCCAGTAGGAGGAGCTGGAGGCAAACAGGCTTCCGAAGCTGTTGGTATAGGGATTGTAAAAAAAGCTGCTGATGTACCGGACAGGGCTGGTAAGCAGGGTTTGGGTTTCTTTAAGGCTTTGGGCGTAAAGCACCCAGGTATCGGTTTTTCCCGGGCCGGGGCCGGAATACCAGTTGATCCAGCCGTAGGCTACGCCGATACCCACTTTTAAGAGGAAGAGGGCTACCAGCTGGAACCGGGAGAGCCCGCTGTTCCTGAAAAAGCGGGTATGCAGAATGCACCAGGAAAATAGTAAAAGATAACTGATAAAAAGAAAAACTTCCACGACAGGGTATTTTAACTGGTACAATGATAATTCAATAATTGCAAAGATGGTGATAGAGGCGCTGTAAGCTTTGTTTTTTTGAATTAACGCTATTGAATTGCTCTGGCAGTAGTGCTTTTGCCGGAAGATGCATTATAAATTGGTGTTTCTGAATCTCAGTGGCTTTTTTTAGTTGCTGTGTTTGCGGTGGATTGCTAAATGACCGTAGTTTTGTAAATTCGCTGCGATTTTTTAATACTACATAAAATCAGCTATAATATATAATGGAAATTACTGTAAAAACCGCAGAACAGCTGCGTTTGACAAAAGAAGAGTTTGAACTGATCAGGGAAAAACTGGGGCGTACGCCTAATTTTAATGAGCTGTGTGCCTTTTCTGCCATGTGGAGCGAGCACTGCAGTTACAAGAACTCCATTAAATGGCTGAAAACGCTCCCGCGCGATGGAGGCCGCATGCTGGTGGCTGCAGGAGAAGAAAATGCGGGGCTGATGGATATCGGCGGCGGGCTGGGCGTTGTATTTAAGATCGAATCACACAATCACCCCTCGGCGCTGGAACCCTTCCAGGGGGCCGCTACCGGGGTAGGGGGTATTCACCGCGATATTTTTACCATGGGGGCCCGCCCCATCGCAGCGCTGAACTCGCTGCGGTTTGGAAAGCTGAACGAGGCCAAGACCCAGCACCTGCTTGCAGGGGTAGTACATGGTATTGGCCATTATGGCAACTGTTTTGGAGTACCCACTGTGGGAGGGGAAATCTATTTTGACCCCTGCTACCATACCAACCCCCTGGTGAATGCCATGAGCGTGGGTATTGTAAAGGTGGGCGAAACCGTGTCTGCCACCGCAGAGGGCACCGGTAACCCGGTAATATTTGTAGGCAGTGCCACTGGCAAGGATGGCATTGGCGGCGCCTCTTTTGCATCGGCAGATATCACCTCGGAAAGTGTGCAGGAACTGCCCGCAGTGCAGGTGGGAGACCCTTTCCAGGAAAAGAAATTACTGGAAGCCTGCCTGGAAGTGATCCAGACCGGCGCTGTAGTGGGGATGCAGGATATGGGTGCTGCGGGGATCATTTGCTCTACTGCCGAAATGAGTGCCAAAGGTGGCGTGGGCATGCGCATAGACCTGGATAAAGTGCCTACCCGCCAAAAAGATATGAAAGCCTGGGAGCTGCTGCTGAGCGAAAGCCAGGAACGGATGTTGCTGGTGGCCCAAAAAGGAAGAGAGGAGGAAGTAAAAGCCGTATTTGAAAAGTGGGATCTGCCGGCTGCTGTGATCGGGGAGGTGACCGATGATGGGTTGCTGAATTTTTATATGCATGGGCAGCTGGAAGCATCTGTACCCGCAGAGGAACTGGTGCTGGGTGGCGGTGCACCGCAGTACGACCGGGAATATAAAGAGCCGGCTTACCTGCAAACACTGAAGACATTTGACCATTCCGCTGTTAAGCAGCCTGCTGATCTGAAAGCCGTGGCCGAACAGATCGTGGCCCTGCCTTCGATCGCATCAAAACGCTGGATCTATAACCAGTATGATAGTATGGTGGGTACCGTAAATACCTCCACCAATGCGCCTTCGGACGCAGCCGTGGTAACGATCAAGGGAACAAAAAAAGGACTGGGGGTTACTACCGATTGTAACAGCCGTTATGTATATGCAGATCCTTATAAAGGTGCCATGATCGCGGTAAGCGAAGCTGCGCGCAACCTGGTTTGCAGCGGCGCATTACCGCTGGGAGTAACCAATTGTCTGAATTTTGGGAATCCATATGATCCTGAAGTATATTACCAGTTCGTAAATGCAATCAAAGGCATGGGCGATGCCTGCCGCAAATTTGATACACCGGTTACGGGTGGTAATGTAAGCTTTTACAACCAGAACCCGGATGGGCCTGTAAATCCTACGCCAACTATTGGCATGGTAGGACTGCTGGAAGATATCGGCAATAAAATGACCCTCGACTTCAAAAATGAAGGGGATGTGATCTACCTGCTGGGTAAGCAGCCGGAAGACCTTGGAAGCTCGGAATACCTGTATCATGTTCATGGCATTACCCACTCACCGGCCCCTTATTTTGAGCTGGAAGAGGAATTTGCCCTGCAGCAGGCTGTGGCGAAACTGATCCATAATAAAACAATATCTGCTGCGCATGATATCAGCGAGGGCGGACTGTTCATTACTTTACTGGAAAGCGGTTTTAACCGGGGATTGGGCTTCAGCGTTCAAACGAATGCTGATCTTCGTAAGGACGCAGCTTTGTTTGGCGAAGCGCAAAGCCGGGTGGTGGTAAGTGTTGCAGCGGATAAGGCGGCAGTGCTGGAGCAGGAATGTGGTGTGTCTTTTGAAAAAATAGGAACCGTAAGTTCCGGCGCTGTGATCGTTAACGGGGAAGACTGGGGTGCTATCAGCGAATGGAAGGAAAAATATGACACGGCCATCGAAGGTTACCTGGCAAAGGAAACTGCCGGGGAAGCGATGGGAGGACTGTAATTTAGTTTCAGGTTTGAGGTTCCAGGGTTCATGTTAACCTCAAACCTCAAACCTCAAATCTCAAACAAAATGAATATTGCGATCATCGGTGGAGGCAACCTGGGCACTGCAATAGCAGAAGGGCTGATCAAAAGTAAGTTCTGCAAACCCGAAGCTATAACTATTACCAAAAGAAATCCGGCTACCCTGAAAGAACTGGAAAAAAAAGGTGTTAAGACAAGCGCGGATAACGCAGCTGCCGTAAAGCAGAGTGAGCTGGTGATCCTGGCGGTTAAACCCTTCCAGGTGGCTGCGGTGATCGAAGGATTTAAAAAGCAGCTGACCGTAAAACATACACTGGTTTCGGTGATCACCGGTGTTTCGCTGGCCGATCTGCAGGAAATGATCAAAAAGCAGCTTCCTGTTTTCAGGGCCATGCCCAATACGGCTATAGCCATCCAGGAAAGTATTACCTGCATCAGCTATGCCAATGCGACCGAAAAAGAGGCCGCCTATGTAGTGGATATGTTTAATACCCTGGGTAAGGTAGCGCTGATCGACGAAAAGCTGATGGATGCCGCCACGGTGCTGGGAGCCTGCGGAACCGCTTTTGCATTGCGTTATATCCGTGCCAATATCCAGGCCGGAATTGAAATAGGGTTTGATGCCAGAACGGCCAACCTGATCGCCGCACAAACAGCAAAGGGCGCTGCGGAACTGCTGCTGAAAAATGGCAGCCACCCCGAGCAGGAAATTGATAAGGTAACCACCCCCAAAGGCTGCACCATAGTCGGACTCAATGAAATGGAGCACCGGGGATTCAGCTCTTCACTCATCCGCGGCGTAATTGCCAGTTATAAAAAAATAGCTAAGGATTAATTTTCGCTTTTAGGGCTTCCGCTTTTTTTAAGTCGGCATCGGCTTGCTCGTGCCTGCCGAGCTCCTTGTAAACAGACCCCCGTATAAAATAAGCCTCATTGTTTTGAGGGGCCAGCTCAATCCATTTGTCCAGGTCTTTGAGTGTATGCGTATAGTCTTTTTGGGTGTAATAAACCCTTGCCCGTTCCTTGTAGGCATCGGCATAGGTGGTATCCAGGGCAATCAGGTTCGTAAAATCATCGATGGCGTGCCGGTAATCCTTTTTTAAAAAGTAAATAGTACCCCGGTTATAATAAGCATTTGCGTTTTTGGGGTCCAGTGTAAGGATGGTATTAAAATCTTTAAATGATTGCTCATATTCCTGTTTGGTAAAATACAGCCATCCGCGCAGGCGGTAAGCTTCGGTATTTTTAGGATCGAGGGCAATGAGTTTTGTAAAATCTTCAGCTGCTTTTTGTGTGTTGTTCATTTCCTGGTATAAGGATCCGCGCACAAGATAGGCATCTTTATTCTGAGGGTCCAGTGCAGTCCATTTGTCCAGGTCCTTTAGCGTGCCGGCATAGTCCTTTTGGTTATAGTATAGTCTTGCCCGCTGCCTGTAAGCCTCCGCATAGGCGGTATCCAGTGCGATGCAGCCTGTAAAATCGTCAATCGCCCGCTGGTAATCTTTTTTAAAGATATAGATGTTGCCCCGGTTATAATATGCACTCTTGTTTTTAGGATCCAGCTCTATGAGCTTTGTAAAATCATCAGATGCACGGTTGTAGTCATTATTTTGCAGGTAACACCAGCCGCGCAAACCATAGGCTTCTGCATCTTTTGCATTTTGGGCAAGGTGTTTTGTAAAATCATCAATAGCTTCCCCGATTTTATTTAAATTCAGATAACTCGATCCGCGTACTTTATAGGAATCGCTCTCTTTGGCGCCCAGGACAATGGCCCGGGTGAGATCATGGATGGAAGCCTTGTAATCTTGTTTCAGGTAATAGGCATTGCCGCGTGAGCGGTAGGCCTCAGCGTACCCGGTGTCAATGGTAATGGCTTTTGTCAGATCTTCAAGAGCTTTATCGTAGTTTTGGGTGGCGATATAGATGTTGCCCCGGTTGCGATAGCCCTCTGCATACCGGTCGTTCAGCTCAATGGCTTTTCCCAGGTCGATAGCTGCTATTTCCAGAACGTTAATATTGCTCATGGCCCGGAGGTTATAGGCTTCGTAGTTTCGGGGATCCAGCTCAATAACCCGTGAAAAATCATCATTGGCCCGTTTCATTTCCTTTTTTCCCAGGTAGGCTCTGCCTCGGTTAAGATAAGCCTTGCTTAAAAATGCAAAAGGGCTATCCGGAGGCGTCCGTTTTATAGCCTCCGTAAAGTTCGTAATAGCAGCATCATAATTTTTTTGATCCAGCGCTGTTTTCCCCGCCTGGTAAGAACGATCGGGTTGTAAACGGTTTTGCCCATGTACAAACAAAGCGGATAGAAATAGCCCGGCAAGAGCAATTGTTCTGATGAGTAACAGGTTCATTTTTTGAGTGTAAATAATCAGGTGCTTAAAAATAGTGAAAATCCCGGGATGGGGCCGTGGATTTTAAATCCCGGACCGGAAGGCTGAGGGGTACATTGCTTCATCCTGCCGACCTCCCGGTGGCGCGGGCTTTTCCCGGTTCCTTCCAGCCCTTTATACTACCCGGTTTTCCCGGAACAGGGAAATGCTGCTGCCCGTATGCTGTTTAAAAAAGCGGCTGAAATGTGCAGGGCTTATAAAGCCGAGGATATAAGCGATCTCCTTTGCGGATTTGGTGGTATAATAAAGATGCCGCTTGGCTTCCAGGATGATGCGCTCCTGTATGAGCTTTGAAGGAGGGGGGTAGTTCAGCAATGCAAAAAGATTGACCAGTGTTTTGGGCGATTTGTTTAGGGCATTGGCGTAAAACTGTACTTCGTGCTCTGTTTTAAAATGACCTTCCAGCAACAGGTTGAACATCCGCACCGTGTCTAATTTATCATCGGTTAATTTTTGTGCATTTTCTGTTTGTCTGCGCGCGATGCGGGTGAGGTTGATGATGAGCCGCTTTAAAAGCGTGCGCAGCATTTCGCCCTGCATCCGGTCCTGTACCACCATGTCTTCCAAACACAGCTTTTCGATAAGATTGATGGCCTTTATATCGGCCGCAGAAAGCCCTAAGAACAACGGATGTTTGATGCCGTAAAATAAGAATCCCACACAGCCTACTTCGGCATCGTGATCAGCAATGCAATAAAAATCCCTGTTGAATTGCCAGGCCACAACATCCTGCGGACGCTCAAAAACAAAATGCTGGTTGGCCACCAGGGGCAGTACGGTGTTTGGTGGAAGTGCATAGGGGACTTCGTCAATAGTGACTACCTGGTTTCTTTGCTTATTAAAAATGATGGTATTGATGGTGCTGGCTTTGAGCAATCCATTGCCCTTAAGGTCGTCATTTTCCCTGCTGATGGTGAAAACGCCATTGGTCTTTTTATCACTGAAACGGAAGATCATGGACAAACGTCTTATCAAAAGTACAAAGAAGTTGTATCAAAAGCCTGCAATGTCCTGCTGAACTCCCGGCAGATCGCCGGGCGGTATTTCAGAACGGCACCTGTCATAGAACGGCTTTGATACAACCTCTTTTTTTGCGCTGGATTTAATCCAACGTTATTTTTATTATTTTGGTCACGTCCGGCAACCTGGTAAAAGGGGTGACAGAAGGTACCGCATGGATGGGACTGCTTTCAGCAACGGGTGTGCCGCCAAAGGCAGCCTGGTTGACGCCGGCTCCCGGAAACTGGTCTATCGCGGTGCCATCATCATACAGGCCCGTGGATGCGGAAATATCCCCGTTTCTCAGCACATCGGTACTGAGATCGTCCTTTGTTGCAAAAAACCAGTCGTTCGAGAATCCGTACATGGTAGCGATGGCGATCCGGTCGCCGTTGCCCAGGAGCAATTGCTGTGTTACCTTGCCACCTGCTGCAGTTGCCGTTCTGGGAAGCAGCACGCCTGCCGCAGGTTCTTTAAGGATATATACGGCTTTAACGCCGGGTTTCTTTTGCAGTGCTGCGGCCAGTATGGCGGCGTCTCCTTTTTGAGCCAGGTCTTTTAATCCTTCCCCGCGATCCTTTTCTCCTGTTCTGTAAATAGGATTTTTTGATCCCGTGTATACAACCAGCAGCACGGGCGATAGCGGCGTAAAAATCCCGGTCATTTCCGCAAGGTAGCTGCTCATGGGCTGGATATCGCCGGCTTCCGCAATATTGGTCAACCCGTTGGCCGTGGGTTTGTCTTTTGCGTAAATGGGCGCCGGGCTCAGCGGGTTGCCGTTCGCAATATAGGAGATGGCCCAAACGCCCGGGCTCAAGGGTGTTTCGTTCATGGTACCGCCCGAAGTGTTTTTGAGTGTGAGGGTAAACATCGAATTACCCTGGTAGCTAAGCCGGGCGCTGACAAGCTGTGAAGCGGGCAGGTAGGTATTGCCCTGGGCATCCGTTCCGTTGATCGCCATCAGGTTTTGGGGAATTGCTTCCGCAATACCGGGATGCGTTACGGCAGCGCCCGGCTTTTGATTGATACGGGTGCCGTTATCCCAGAGTTTGATCTGAGAGGAAACATCGCCCTCTGCAGGTGTGCCGTCATCGTTGTATAGCCGGATACCGGGATTTTCCGGCGCAAAAAACAGGTCATTGGACCACCCATACATGGTTGCAAACGAAAAGGCCTGCCCTTTAGTGGCTGAAAATGTAATGCTTACTGATTGACCGGGAAACAGAACAGGAGGGTCCCCGGCTCCTTTAAAGGTTCCCGACTGCACGAGGGGCTTGCTTTCAAGCACGTTCTCGATAGTGATATTGTGGATCTCCTGCATACCGCTATTACCCCTGCTGCAGGAACCGGCGCCGGCAGCAAACGCCATTAACAGGATCAGGAGCCCTGCCATGTTCAATTTTTTTTCTGGTTTCATAAACTTTCTATTTTGTGTGAATAACAGGAATTAAAAGTATAACGGACGGTCACTGCAAACAACTCCCATTATTCCCTAAGGGTTGTCTGTATTTCCCGAAACTGCCGAAAATCCTGCCATGCCAAGCAGCAAACGGGATAATTATGAGCCTTCAATAAAATATAGCCGGAGCGGTTATTTCCCTGCAATGGCTCCCGCAGGGGACATTGGGGAATGCGCCGCATTCAGTAGCCGAACGGTTGTTTTTCCGGAACCTTGGAAAAGAATGGAATTGTAGGCCACCCTCAAAGTTTTATGGACCCAAAAATTTTAATTCCGGCAAGATTATTTATCTTTGCACGACCTTTCAAATTTTCCATCGGATTTTATGGGTCATAGCGGCTGATTTTGTTCTTTTCAGCAGATCAAGCAGGCTGGATATTGTTGAAACAGGTTGATTTTTTTCGTGAAATGATTCTTGTTAAGGAATAATTTATTGATTTTAATATACCATTATGGCTAAGTATGTATTTGTGACCGGAGGGGTATCCTCCTCATTGGGAAAAGGAATTATTGCCGCATCGCTGGCAAAACTGCTGCAGGCGAGGGGGCTGAGGGTTACAATACAAAAGTTTGACCCCTATATCAATATCGATCCCGGTACGCTGAACCCCTATGAACATGGAGAATGCTATGTAACCGAGGATGGAGCAGAAACCGATTTGGACCTGGGGCATTACGAGCGTTTCCTGAACATTTTTACTTCACAGGCTAATAATGTGACCACCGGTCGTATTTACCAGACAGTGATCAATAAAGAACGGGAGGGCGCCTACCTGGGAAAAACGGTACAGGTCGTGCCGCATATCACCAACGAGATCAAGCGCCGGATGATGGAGCTGGGCACCACGGGTGAGTATGATATTGTGATCACCGAGATCGGGGGGACCATTGGTGATATTGAAAGCCTGCCCTTTGTAGAAGCCATACGCCAGCTGCAGTGGGAACTGCCGGATGAAGATACTGTGGTCATCCATCTTACCCTGGTTCCCTACCTGAAAGCCGCAAAAGAATTAAAGACCAAACCCACCCAGCACAGCGTGCGGATGCTGAGCCAGGAGGGGGTACGTCCTGATATTATTGTATGTAGAACTGAAAAGCCTCTTACACCGGAACTGCGTCGGAAAATAGCCCAGTTCTGTAATGTGCGCCAGGAGGCCGTTATTGAATCTGCAGACCAGTCAACGATCTATGAAGTGCCCATGGCCATGCTGCGCGAAAAGCTGGATGTTACGGTTTTAAAAATAATGGGCATCGCCGATTATAAAGAGCCGGAGCTGCTCAGGTGGCGCGCCTTTCTGGATAAATTGAAGTATCCAAAATCGGTGGTTCGGATCGGCCTTATTGGCAAGTACCTGGAGCTGCAGGATGCCTATAAATCCATACTGGAAGCCTTTGTGCATGCAGGTGCGGTAAATGAGTGCCAGGTGCAGATCGTAAATGTGCACAGTGAGTATATTACGCCGGAGAACGTGGCGGAAAAACTGGGTGGTCTGGAAGGGCTGCTGGTGGCGCCGGGATTTGGATTAAGAGGGGTGGAAGGAAAAATAACAGCGGTGCAATATGCCCGGGAGAATGGGTTGCCGTTCTTTGGTATTTGCCTGGGTATGCAGATGGCTGCCATTGAGTTTGCAAGGAATGTGATCGGGCTGAAAGGCGCCAATTCCACTGAGATGGATGAAAATGCGGCTGACCCCGTGATCGACCTGATGGAGAGCCAGAAAACGGTTACTGAAAAAGGAGGCACCATGCGCCTGGGCTCTTATGCCTGTGAACTGAAAGAAGGGAGCCTGGCTGCTGCTATATACGGAACACAACAGATCACCGAGCGGCACCGCCACCGCTGGGAATTCAATAACCGTTACCTGGAGGCTTTTGAGCAGACAGGTATGGTTGCCAGTGGTAAAAACCCGGAAAGCGGCCTGGTAGAAGTGATCGAATTGCCTTCGCATCCGTTTTTCGTGGGGGTGCAGTTCCATCCGGAGCTGAAAAGTACCGTAGAAACCCCGCACCCTGTTTTTGTTAAATTTGTGGAAGCCGCAGTGGAACATGCCGCAAATAATAGTTCCCTCAAAAAAGGAGATGCCGTAAATGCTGATTTATAGGGGTACTATATATTATAAATTGCTAAATAATTGTCGCCCGTTCCCGGGCGGCTTTTTTTTATAAACAAGGCTGGAGGGTGCCTGCATATCCGGAACCGTCATTGTCGGGGCCGGAGACCATCAAAAACAATAAAAAATAAACAGATGAAATCCAAAAAGGCAAATCCCCCGCTTTGTCTTATCTTTGCCGGCTCAAAAATATACGTAAGTAATGAATTTTGACCGGAATACGATCATCGGGTTCGGACTTTTAGCCGTACTTTTTTTCTTTTATTTCTACTACAATAACCTGCAGCAGGGAGAGCACCAGAAACAGTTGGCACGGCAGGATTCTATAGCCAATGCATTAAAGCCAAAACTGGACAGCGCAACATTGCGCAGGGACTCGCTCCGGGCCGACTCTCAGCGGCATGCAACCAGCGCCGGTATGTTTTTAAGCGCGGCACAGGGCGCCGAGCAGCTGGTGACGGTTGAAAACGAGGTGTTCAAAATCGTTTTTACCAATAAAGGAGGGCAGCCGAAATATGTAGAGCTTAAAAAGTTTAAAAATGCGTTGGATAGCCAGCACGTACGGCTGGCTGCTACGGATTTTAACAAGATCAGCTATGCCATCAATACGGCAGCCAATCAAAGTGCGCAGACCGGGGACCTTTATTTTGGTAATGGCCGGGTAGAATCGGGGCCTGACGGCGCACAGCTGGTTACTTTCGAATTAAAGGGGGGCGATAGCGCTGCCTCGGTAAACTATATCACCCATCAGTTCATTATTCATCCGAACGACTATAAGATCGATTTTAACATCAACCTGTCGCAGCCCGGCAGTTTGTTGTCGCAGGGTACCATGAATATGGTTTGGCAATATGATGCTGCCCAGCAGGAATCCGATATCGAATTTGAAAAACAGAATACGCAGATCGGCTTCATGGAAAACGGTAATTTCGACTATCATACTATTGGCCGGAAGGATCATATCAACTTTGAAAAAAGTGTGAATTGGATCGGTATCCGCCAGCGGTTCTTCAATACCTTCCTGGTTGCAAAGGATAATTTTACCGGGGGCAAGATCTCCTGGACCGTTCCCCCCGATGCCAGCAAAGAAGTGGTAAAGAGCACGGCCAATATGCAGCTGAAAGTGCCTGCCGGCAACACGGCCACCATACCAATGAGCATTTTTTATGGGCCGGCCGATTATAATATTTTGAAGAAATACGACAACGGCTTCAGCAAGCTGGTGAACCTGGGCCAGGGCATGTATGCATTTGTGCGCCCGCTGAACCAGTATGTGATTGTGCCGGTATTTGATTTTTTCAAAAGCATTGTAAGCAATTTTGGGTTGGTGATTGCCCTGCTGACCCTGGTGATCCGTTTGCTGATCTCTCCGCTTACTTACAAAAGTTATTTAAGCGGTGCAAAGATGAAAGCACTGCGGCCCGAGATCGCAACACTAAAGGAAAAATTTGGTGCCGATCAGCAGGCCATGAGCATGGAGCAGATGAAGCTGTTCCGGGAGGCCGGTGTAAACCCGTTGGGAGGCTGTATACCCGCCCTGTTCCAGATCCCGATCTTCTTTGCCTTGTATAGTTTCTTTAATGCGAGTGTGGATCTCCGCGGGGCCGACTTCCTTTGGGCAAGCGATCTTTCTGCTTTTGATGATCCGATCAAGTTCGGGATCCATATCCCATTGCTGGGAAGTCACCTGAGCCTGTTTACCATCACGGCCACAATTACCAGTTTGCTGATCTCTATTTACAGTATGAGCATGTCGCCGGACCAGAGCAACCCGATGATGAAGTACATGCCCTATATCTTCCCGGTATTCCTGTTGTTTATTTTCAACAGGCTGCCATCGGCCCTTACCTGGTATTATACGGTGTCTAACCTGATCACATTAGCATTGCAATTTGTGATCCAGACCTATATTATTGACCATGACAAGATCCTGGCGAGGATCCAGGAAAACCGCAAAAAGCCCAAGACCAAATCCAAATGGCAGGAACGGCTGGAGCAGATGCAGGAGCAGCAAAAGCAGATGCAGGATCAGCGGAAGAAGAAATAGTCAGTGATGGACAGCCAATAGTTAATAGTCAATGGTCAATGAGTTGACTAAGCGAGGCTGGTTTCATGCTTCACATTAGATCCGTTTGATATTCTATTGATCATTGACAATATTCTATTCCTTTGATTCGGGGGGCTGTTCGTTACCCGCTTTTGCCTGTAGCTGGCTGACAGTTGAGAGCGCGTTCCTGTTTTCAGATGTCAGGGCTCCGCAGGGTCTACAAAATAATGGGGAAGCCATGCGGGATATAGAGCGGCTTCTTTTTTTACCTCTTCTGAAACCGGGATCCTGAATAGTGCAAAATAGCGGGTGAGATCTTTATGTGTAGCTGTACATAATGCCTTGTAAAAGGAATTGCGGCGTGTGTTGTTGTCTGCCTCCAGTTTACTGCGGTCAGGCGTTGCATTTAGTATAGCCCGGAAATTTTTATGCAGGTTCAATATGGGCTGCCAGCCCATTTCATCTATAATGGGGATAAATACGCTCAGGTAGAGGAAAGGATCCCGGCTCATTTCCTCATAGGTTTTGCCGGATTGTAAATACCAGCGGATCATTTCGCGCACGGCGGCCCTGCTTGAAATGTTTTTATGGTTATACAACCCTTTGCCTAATACTTTATCAAATACATACATGGTGTAGAGGTTTACGGTTACCTCACTTAGTTCGCTATGATCGATCCCCCAGAACTGGTGCCGGTGCCCCAGCTCGTGAAAATGTCCCCAGGATCCTTTTTTGCGCAGCAGGTCTGCATCCAGCATCAGTTTGCAGCTTTCGTCGTCGGGAACCGTGATCCTTTCCAGGGTCGTATACATATAGGCATACGCCACGTTGCGGTCCACAACGATTCGTTCAGGGTGCTTTCTTTTCCTGGGGATTGCAGCAAGGTCTGCATCTGCATCCATGATGCTATCCCAGAGTAGCATCAGTTTCCGGGGATCTTCGAGGTTCCTGATCCGGGATGAAGGAACCGTTAGAATAAGCTTATCGCTGGCGATCTCGGCCCAGGGAGCTGGATAATTCCGGATCGTTTGTTGCCAGCTGGCCCGTGTTGTTTTTCCCAGCTGAAAATAAGGCGCATTTACCGCGCCAGAGATTGTTATGCAAAGGGGGGCGCCTCCATCCGTGTCGGGAATTTTTATATAGATCAACCCGCCAAACGAAGAGTGTACAGTAGTAGTGTCTTTTTCCAGGTCGGTGCTGGCCGTCAGATCATAGGGACAGCGGCTAACCATATCTAGCTCAAACAACTGATCGCTATGCGCTCCAATTTGTACCGCCAGCCGACGCGGAATATCCTTGCGGGCGATCTTTATGGTTACCCTGGCACCGGCAGGCGCATAAAGGCCGGTACTGTACCAGCGCTTAAAAGAAGGAGCCGGTTCTGCAAGACTACTATTATTGCTGTAGGGTGTAATGATTATTTCTTTTGTGACCTTTTGGGCCAGGGGCGCTACGGGGCCTGGAAAATTCTTTGCTTCGGGATTGATATAACCCGGATCCTTTTCGGCGAGCGTTGCCCGGTAGGCAGATTGCATCTGGTAGCCCAGGTATTTTTTCCAGTCGCTTTTAAAAAGAGGGGTCATGGCACCGGGAAGGATCAGGTTGGCGGTGTCCTGCAGGTTAAACAGGTGCATGATTGTGTCATAGACGGCAGAGGAAGAAACGGAATCCCTGGTATTAACAGCAAGACTAAGAATCGTAGCTGCGACGATATCGCTTCTTTCTATTATATAGTTTGCATAGTTGTTGTTGCGGATGTCTTCAATAATGTGCCGGATGTTTAGATACCGGGGTACTGTATCCAGTGTCAGTTGATTGTTATTGGCGGCCGGATCAGGAAAATTGGTTACGTGAAAAAGGTCTGCGGCATATAACAGGGTTTGCAGGTGGAGTGTATGCTTTGAGCCGCCATCTGCCTGGGACCGGCCAAATAAGGGAGAGGCCAGCACAAAACATCCCCCCGCTTCAACAAAGGCCCGGATTTTTTGCAGCTGTTCTTTGTGCGTTATGTCTGTATTGCAAAAAAGGAGCGAAGTTCCGGAGGGAATAGCCCCGTTTGCGAGTAACGAGGAAGAGTAATTTTTTGAAGTTAACCAGTTTTGAAACGCCTGCAGAGAGCCTATTAGTCCCACGTTTGTATTCCTGTTTTGCCCAGCCCAGGATAAAACGTTCAGCAGGAACTGTTGAACACCAGTGCTATTCAGCAGTGAACTGTTTAAGTAAGCTCCGGACCCAATGATCAGCAGTTTACCCTTCCCGATACGGCTGCTGATGATCGCTGGAACAAAAATCCGCGCAACGTCGTTACCAAGGTTCGCCGTAGCAATGACTTCGGGGGTGAAGCTGAGCGGATAAGTAGCAGCGGCAAATACAGAATCAGGTAGCGGCAGCTTTTGCACCTGGGTCAGCAACCGTACCCGGTCTGTTCCTTCCTGGGCATAAGCTTTCCAACAAAAAAGTACCAGTAAAACAGCAGCAAACCGGGCAAAAGCCGGCAATCGATCTTTCATAAAGCGTCCGTTTTTTATTACGCAATAAGCCTGGTTACGAATAGAGAACAAGCTTGTCGCTCAAAGAAAAAATAAAGTGAGGGACGGTTTCCAGGTTTGCTGAACGGACTTTGAAACCAGGCTACCCGGTTTTCAGGTCTCAATTCCTGCCTGAAAGAACATCCGGTTTCTCACTCCAGCTTTTGACAGATATCGGGCGCTCTTTTTCCACGTTAAACAAAGCTGCAAGTTATCTGCTTTCAGCAGAGGCAAGTATGAAAACCCGACCGAACCTTGAGCTTTTCATTAACCTGTACTTACCGGTCCAGTTCCATTTTCAGTTTTTCCTTCAGCTCCTTTACCAGCGGATATTTTTCGATCATTTTCTGATACTGCTGTACCGCGGTCATCGGCTTGGGCTCTGTATTTTCCTGTACTTCCCTGTTCTCTCTTTTAATAATGTAGAACTGCAGCTGGGAGTTCGACAGCTTTTTTTGCAGGAACTCCGAGGTCTGCGTTTTACAGGTTTCTATAAACCGGTATTCGATGGCGTTGGCAGTATACACATAAAAGGAGTTAGTGTCCAGTACTTTTAGCTGGGCAAGGTCAAAGCTTTGTGCTGCTGAATTTTTGTTCTCTTTCAGCAATACGATAAATTCCTTCCAGGCCTCTTCCAGGGCCTCCTGTGTAAGGGGGTGATCGACCGGCTCAACGTGCGTGTCCTTAAATTGTTGTCTTAATTTCTCAAGGCTGCTGATCTTTTTAGCCGTCACCGATTCTTTAGCTGGCGGTGGAGGTACAGGCCTTGGAGCCGGTTCCTCAATGATCAGCCGGCTGCCTGTAGTGGCCGGCCGGGCAACGGGTTCCCCCACTTTTGCCGCGGGTGCCAGTTTCAGTAAAACAGGTTGCAGGCTCCTGAAGGGGACTGATACAGCTTTTTCAGCTATTTTTTTTTTATTCAGCCCGGTATCGCCGGCTGTTAATTCGATGGCTTGCTGCAGGTAACAAAGTTTGATCAGCGTTAGCTCCACATGCAGCCGTTTGTTGCGGGCGGCGCGGTAGTTGATCTCCGATTCGTTCAGGATATTCAGCGCGCTGATGAGGAATGACGATGACGTGTTTTGGGCTGTTTCGAGATAGCGCTGTTTAAAACTTTCTACGGTGTCCAGCAGGGCCACTACTTTTTCGTCCTTGCTCACCAGCAGGTTCCGGATAAAGGCGGCAAACCCGTTTAGTACCAGGTCGCCTTCAAATCCTTTCCGGTTGATATCGTCATACAGCAGCATCGCCCCGGAAAGGTCCTGCTGCAACATATTGTCAAGCAATTTGAAATAGTAATCTTCATCCAGGATGTTCAGGTGCTCCAGGGTGTTGGCATAGTTCAGCTCGCCGTTGGTAAAGCTGACGATCTTATCCATGATACTTAGTGCATCCCGCATACAGCCTTCGCTTTTTTGTGCAATGGTCTGTAAAGCCGCCGGCTCCGCTTTTACCCCTTCTTTTTCACAGATGGCTTCCAGGTGTTCCACCGTGTCATTGGTGGTGATCCGCTTAAAGTCAAAGATCTGGCAGCGGCTGAGGATGGTAGGAAGGATCTTATGTTTTTCGGTGGTGGCCAGGATAAAAATGGCATAGGGGGGCGGCTCCTCCAGTGTTTTCAGGAAGGCATTGAAAGCCGAAGAGCTCAGCATATGCACCTCATCGATAATATACACTTTATAGCGGCCTGCTTGCGGGGCAAAACGCACCTGGTCTACCAGGGTGCGGATATCATCCACCGAGTTATTGCTCGCCGCATCCAGCTCATGGATATTCAGCGAAGTGCCCTGGTTAAAAGAAACACAGGAGTTGCAGGTATTACAGGCCTCCCCATCTGCTGTCGATTGCTCACAGTTGATGGTTTTTGCCAGGATCCTGGCACAGGTGGTCTTTCCCACGCCACGGGGGCCACAAAACAAAAAAGCATGTGCCAGCTGATTCTGTTTGATGGCATTTTTTAACGTGGTGGTGATATGCGCCTGGCCTACAACGGTGTCGAAAGTCTGTGGCCTGTATTTCCGTGCTGAAACAATAAATTTATCCATTAAAAACTCCTGATATTGTCTGACAAATGTAACATAATTGGGGGTGGTTTTGTTGCGGCGTCGGCAAATGTGGAAAACTGGGAATGCTACAGGAGAAGATGGCCCGGGCATTCAAAAAATAAAGCTTTTTGTTGGGGCTGTAGCTTATTTGTATACCTGCTGGTAAGAAAGCGGGCTCATGCCGGTAATCTGTTTAAAACATTTGTGAAAAGAAGCCGTATTCTGAAACCCGCTTTCATAACACAGGCGTTTGATGGGGTGATCGGTTGTCACCAGTTGCCGGCATACATAGCCCACCCGCAGTTCGGCAATAAATTGCGAATAGGTTTTCCGGGCGCGTTGCCTGAAATAGCGGCTGAATGCGTGGGGGCTTACATGGGCCACCCGGGCAATTTCCGGGAGCGGGATCTTCCTCCTGAAGTGTTTCACCGTATATTCATAAACTTCATGGATCCTTTTTCCCTCAAAATTTCCTGCACTGAGGCAGCTGTTTTCTGAAGAAAGACTGGTAACGGGGCCCCAGTCCGCGATCTTGGAAAGCAATGTTGCCAGGGAGATGATCCGGTAGGGCCCTTCCGCATGGACCAGGTAATGAAAGGAAGGAACCATGGGCTGAATGTTTCCGTGGATCAGGAGCCCCCTGCGGGCTTTTTGGAGCAGCAACCGGATGCCCTCGTTTTCGGGGAGATCCAGGAAGGCTTTTCCCCAGAAGGTCTCGTGGAAATGAATGGCAATAACATCGATAGGGGCGTTTTTTTCAAAATAGCACTCGTCAAATTTCCAGTAATGGGGTAGACGGGATCCTATCAGACACAGGGTCCCTGCCGAAAAATAACGGGTATGGTCGCCGATCAACAGGGTTCCCGTTCCCCGGGCAATATAGATCAACTCAGCTTCCTTATGACAATGCCAGCGGCTATTAACGGGAGCCTGGTCTCTTCTGACCGCAAAAGAAGCGCCCGGCGTTGCCATCATTTTTAATACATGTGGTTTCATACAAATGTCGGTTGACCCCGAGAAGGTAAATGAAATATACGCCGGAATCAGGTTTGGGTATTTGCTGATGCCAAAATAGCTTACTAGTTGGATAATGTTGATACTTCTTTTGCCCCCAAAACATACGTACTTGCAGTCTGTGCAAACGATTGAACAAACCTCTTAAATTAAACTGTATGACGTATTGCTTTATGAAAAAAAAGCGCAGGCTTATGCAACTGCTGGTCCTGATCCCGCTCTTGTTTTCTCTTCCGGTTTTTTTGCAGGCGCAAAAGAACGTTCCGGTAAAGGGAACAGTGGTGGATGAAAAGGGCAACCCTGTTTCACAGGTATCGGTTTCGCTGAAAGGCTCGGATCGCGGAACAATGACAGATTCTTCCGGGCGGTTTTCTATCCAGGTCCCTGATGGAAAGGGATCCCTCATTTTTACCGCTGTTGGTTTCACCGGTTTTGAACAGGTGTTAAACCAGGAGGGACCTGTAAATGTGGTCTTAAAACAGGAGTTGAGCGACCTGGATGAGATCGTGGTGGTCGGTTACGGAACCCAGCGTAAGCGGGATGTGACCGGTGCAATTTCCTCGATCAGCTCGAAACAAATTGAAGAGCGGCAGCCCGTCAATTTGTTTGATGCACTGCAGGGACAGGCTGCGGGGGTGCTGGTGGTGAACGATGGCGGCGGCGCTCCGGGGGCTGAAGGTTCCATCCAGATCCGGGGAGCTTCCACGCTTAACGGGGGCAATGGCCCGCTATACCTGGTTGACGGTGTGATCAACCCGGATGGAGCCCGTATCAATCCAATGGATATTGAGCGGATCGAAGTACTGAAGGATGCTGCTTCAGCTGCTATTTATGGTGCAAGGGCGGCCAATGGTGTGATCATCATTACCACCAAAAAAGGAAAAGAAGGCCGGCCGAGGATCGACCTGAATTATTCCCGCATTTTTGGAAGGCTGGCGCACAAGCTGCCGCAAAATAATTCCGCCGAAGTACGCGAGTTCAGAAGGATCCAGGAACGGAACCCCGGCAATACGGATTCATTGAACCCCGGCTTTAACTCGGATAATGACCTGCAGCAGATCCTGCTGGGTAATCTTGGAGACCGGCAGCAGGTAAACCTGGGGATCAGCGGCGGACAAAAAGGATTGAGTTATTATACCGGTGTGAACTATCTTAACGACAAGTCGATCATTTTAAACAGTTATTTAAAACGGGTACAGGTAAGAACCAATGTTGAATACCAGGCTTCACCCAAATTCAAGTATGTGAGCAATATTTCTATGTTGTGGCAAACCGGTAATGAAGTGCCGATTGCGCGAACGGTTGCGGTGGCATTTGACCGGCCTGCCTATTCGCTGATCTATTATCCGGATGGCTCGCTCACCAGCTATGTCGGGTCCAAACGCAACCCGGTGGCCAACGCTATATACGAAACCAATAAAACCGATGTGTTCTCCATCCAGTTTGCCAATTCGCTGCAATACCGGATCACGAAAGACCTGCTGTTTACCACCACGTTTAACGCCATGCTGGATAACCGCCAGAATTTGCAGTTCTCGCCCAGGTATGTTTCGGCCAATAAGGATCAGAACAATGGCGCTAATGACATGCAAAAAGTATTTTCCTGGGAATACCAGTCGTTCTTTAACTATAACAAAACGTTTAACGGCAATCATAACCTGCAGGCCACATTGGGTGTGAGTGCAGATAAGCGGCGGTACGACAGGGAGCATTCCGAATATGCCAATGTAGTGAGTGAGGAAATATTTATTACGCAGCCGGCTTACCTGACAGCTTCCAAAACCTATTCGGATGCCGACGTTACCGCGGGGGCCAATTTATTTGCCAGGGCCAACTACAGCTATAAGGGCCGGTACACGCTGGCCGGTATATTCCGTCGTGATGGTTCTTCCCGTTTTGGCAGCGAATCCCGGTATGGTAACTTTTATTCTGCATCTGCAGGATGGCGGTTCTCTGATGAAAAGTTCATGTACTGGGCAAAAGATGTGTTAACGGACGGCCGGTTCCGGATCGGCTTTGGCCAGGTAGGTAACGACCGTATCGGTTCCAACGATTATCTGAACAAGATCACGTTCAACGGGAGCTATGCAGGAGTGGGCGGCGCTTATACTACCGCTACGTTCGGAAATGAACGCGTGCATTGGGAAACCACCCAGCAGCAGAATGCCGGCCTGGATCTGACCTTCTTCCGCGGGCGGCTGACCTTTACGGCGGACTACTATATCAAAACAACAAAAGACCTCCTGTATGAGAAAGCACTTCCGGGCGAAACCGGTTTTGATAACGTGAAGGTGAATATAGGAACATTGGAGAATCGCGGGCTGGAGTTCTCAGCCAAAGGTACCCCTGTTCTTGCAAAGGACAGCAGGGGCCTGACCTGGGAGATCGGTGGAAATATTTCATTTGAAAGGAACATCATTAAAAAACTGGGTGACGGGATGCCGTTTATCGTAGCTGACAAATGGTATATTGAAGAAGGCGGAAGGATCGGTAATTTCTTTGGCTGGAAAAACCTTGGGGTATACGCGTGGAATGAATCCAACGCATATAACGATAACTGGGACCGGCTTACAGTAGTGCTGGGGGCGGATGGAAAACCGTTGTATGAGAATGGGAAGCCCGTATACACGTTTAACGGGCAGCCTTATACCGGGGCCGTGCACCAGATGTATGATCCCGGTGGTAAACTGCGTGGGGGAGATGTGATCTGGGAGAATAAAAACAAAGACAGCCTGATCGATGACCGCGACCGGCAGATCCTGGCCAACGCACAACCCAAGTTTTACCTGGGGATCCTTAATAACCTCAATTACCGGCAATTCTCACTGTCTTTCCTGGTCAACGCATCTTTTGGCGCACATGTGTACAATGCATTGCTGGCCGCGCAAAGTTATCCATCCAATACAGGAGCCGGGAGCCCGGAAATGGTTTACAATGTATGGAGACAGCAGGGTGATATAGCTAAATATCCTTATTACCCCGATTTTAAAAACAGGGGGAATGAGAAAAAGGATGCAAACAGTATCTTCATTGAGGACGCTTCTTTTATCAGGCTCTCCAGTTTGCGCCTTTCATATACGTTCCTGCCCGGCATAACCCGGAAGATCCTCCTGAAAGGAGCAACGGTTTATGTGTATGGTACCAACCTGCTTACCTGGACTAACTACAGGGGGTATGATCCTGAATTCAGTACCTCCAATATACTGCAGCCGGGTTATGATAACGGGAAGTACCCCAAAAGACGGGAGTATGGGTTTGGCATCAATGTTAACTTTTAAAATGACAAAATGAAAAAGCTGAGTTATATCATTATCGTTTGCGCTATTACTATATGCGGAGGCTGCAAAAAGTTCCTTGATCTTTCGCCACAGGCACAGGTGGCCCAGAATAAATTTTACAAAACATTATACGATGTTAATGCGGCTGTTGCGGGTATGTATTCCGGGTTCCAGCAGCAAATGGTTGGCAGCGACGGGAATTACAAGGAAAAAGCACTGTTCTGGGGCGATTACCGCTCTGATAATTTTGACCGCTTCCTGAGCTATACCACGGTTACTACCACCGAGGTAACAATGAATGCATTGACAACGGATAATGCTTTTTCCGACTGGTCTGGCTTATACACCGTGATCGGAAGAGCGAATGCCAATATCAAATACATCCCGGGTGCCGCCGTAACGGATAGCCGGGTTACCGAAGCCGTGATGAATAAGGCGCTGGCCGAAAGCTATGCCATGCGTGCCATCTGTTACTTTTACATTGTAAGGGTGTGGGGCGATGCGCCTGTTTGGACCACCCCTATGGAGAGCCTGTCGGATTCGCTTGAAAAACCACGCACGGCGGCTGCGAAGGTGATCGATGAACGCATCATACCGGACCTCACCGATGCTTATGCTCTGGTTACAAAAAACCAGACGGCTTCGGTATGGACGATCGGTGAAGGCGCTATCTGCGCCATCCTGGCAGATGTATATATGTGGAAGCATGACTATGCCAATGCGATTATATGGATGAAGAACCTGTTTAAGGCAAAAGGTCCTACGGGGGCATTGTACGCCGGTGCAAGCGGGGCCAATCTTCAGCCGCAGGCAACCTGGAAAAATCTGTTCACGGTGCCCAATACGAGCATCGAGTCGATCTGGAGCATTCACTGGGATTTCCTGAAAAATGATTGTGCCTGCATGACCACATCCTGGACGGCCAATAACAAACCCATTTCCATGGATATTGACCTGTATAACAACTGGGTGATGCCACAAACAGTTGCGGCCCCGGTTCCTGTGGATATTCGCTCCAAACAAACGATTGATCCTTATTCTGCAGGTAACGACCCAACCAAATCAAACCGCGACCGGTTTATCAAGTGGTATGCTTCCCCTGTTAATCCAACCAAGGCTTCCACGGCAGCAGAGCTGGCAACCTATTATTTTAAGGAAGCGCCGGTATACCTGTCGATGTACCGGTTAGCCGATATTTACCTGTTATATGCAGAGGCATTAAATGCAACGGGTGAGCTGTCAGAAGCGCTGAAATACCTCAATTTTGTACGGGTGCGGGCAGGATTGCCGGCATATATAGCAGACACGCCGCCGGTTGCCGACCAGCCTTCAATGGCCGATGCCATCCTGAAGGAACGCCAGATGGAACTGGTAGGGGAAGGTAAAAGATGGTTTGATCTTGTTCGTACCGGTAATGTGATAAAGATCATGGACCCCATATTGAGAAGAAGGCAGATCTCCGCCGGAACTCCTGCAGGGGAAGCCATTGGGTTTAGCGATCCGCGGAGGATTTTGTGGCCGATAAACCGGAGTGTGCTGAATGCGAACAAGAAACTGGTGCAAAATCCCGGCTACGGCGGATAAAAAAACAGACAGGGCCCGGCAATGTGTATCCTGCCGGGGCATTGAAAATATTAAAATATCAACAGATGAAAATATTCAGAGGCATTATGAACAGCATCCTGGTGCTTGCCGTAGTTGCAACTTTTTTGCCGGGATGTAAAAAACTGCTGGGGCTAAGCCGGCAGGAGAACTATGATTATAAAAAGGAAACGCTGGACCCCAATATTCACATGACAGCCAGGGAGTTTTTGCTGAAGAGGGCCGATGGTACACCCGAGGCGCCCAATGATACCGTATTCAGGTGGATGAAGAAGGGACTGGATTATTGCGGGTTGGATCTTTCCGAGTATGAAAAGGCGGGAAGAACATTTATATTCCTGCACAATGATGCCGTGCGGGGCTTTAACGCTTCGGGCGTAATGGACAAAGGATTGTTCTTTACCTTTCCCATTGTGAACCTGGATCAGAACGGCAACCCCATCATGAACCCTCTCACCGGTCTGCCACAAACACATCCTGCTACCAAATGGGAAGATTACTCAAAGGAAACGGTAAAGAATTTTTTCCTGTATCTTATTGGGGAGGGCATACACAATTATTATGATCTGAATGCAGAGAACCGATCCGTACAATCGCTGCTGCCTCCTAATAGCACAGCTACAAAGGAATCCCTGCTGGGCTACTGGGATCCCTCCCTGCCCGGGTTCAACGGGGCAGGCGGAAAAGGATTTGACCCCCAGGGGAAATTTACGTTGCGTATACAGAATAATGCCGATATTGCCCCTATTGTATTTAATGACCGCACCAGCAGCCGGTCCATCGGGTTTGTAGCTACCAATGGTGTTGTGCATGTGTATGGTGCAGCGCTGTACCCTTCGAAATAAATTTTTGACATGATGTTTTTTGGATCACCCGGGAAAGATATTTTCACACGTATTTCAAAACAAAAACGGTTGCTGTACAAGCCGGCGCTTCTTTCGGCCGGTATTTTAGCAGCACTGCTGCTGAGTATGGGCGCTGCTGCGCAACAGGCCACCCGCCTGACCCATAACTGGCAATTCCTGAAACAGGATCTGGGCGGCATATGGGAAGCCGTACGGCCGGTGAAGGCAGGTAACCCGGAAAGCGTTCCGTTGTGGACCAATGTTACATTGCCGCATTGCGTGAACGCACGCGATGCCGTAGACCCCGATGAAAATTATTATCAGGGACCGGCCTGGTACCGTACGCAGCTGGCTGTTAAAAATCCCTATGCAAACGGGCGAACCCTCCTGCATTTTGAAGGGGCCGGGCAAAAAACAGAAGTATACGTATATACCACGAAAGTGGCCTCGCATGTGGGAGGGTATGATGAATGGACGGCCGACATTACAGATGCTGTAAACGCATTCCTGAAACAGGACAGCCTGGTAAAACAATTCAAAGGCAGGGTACCGGTGTCCATTCGCTGCGATAACTCACGCGACCTGGAAATGATCCCTTCGGATCTTTCGGATTTTAACCTTTATGGTGGTCTGTACCGGTATCTTAACCTGGTATATGTACCCGCTGTTTCCCTGGACAAGGTGTTTGCAGATGCCGTAACGGGTAAAGATGGCAAATCAGGTACGGTGAATGTACGCACCCGGTTGTATAATCCCGCGGCGGTTACCGGTGAGGCGGAGATGACCCTGCAGCTGCTGGATCCCAACGGAAAAGTGTTGCAGACGACCCGTAAAAAAAGCAGTGTAGCCGGTGAGTACCGCTTTGATGAGCTGAAAGTGAACCGGCCGCAGCTGTGGTCGCCCGGAACACCGGCCCTTTATACCCTGGTGACCACGGTCCGTACAGCAGATGGGATATCTGAAGCGCGGACAAAAATAGGCTTCCGGAATTTTGAGTTTGTAAAACACGGCCCCTTCCTGCTCAATGGCCAACGGCTTTTATTGAGAGGCACACACCGGCACGAAGATCATGCCGGTGTAGCCGCCGCCATGACGGAAGATATGATGCGGGCTGAAATGATCTCCATGAAGGAGATGGGCGTTAACTTTATCCGGCTGGGGCATTACCAGCAATCGCGCATCATTTTAAATTTATGCGACAGCCTGGGCATCCTGGTATGGGAAGAAATACCCTGGTGCCGGGGCGGTTTGGGCGGTGATGTATATAAGGAGCAGGCCCGGCGCATGCTCACCCATATGATCGAACAGCACTATAATCACCCTTCGGTGATCATCTGGGGCCTGGGAAATGAGAACGACTGGCCCGGTGATTTCCCCACATTTGACAAAGAAAAGATCCGGCAGTTCATGAAGGAATTGAATGACCTTTCGCACCGCCTGGATCCTTCCCGCAAAACCGCTATCCGCCGTTGCGACTTTTGCAGTGATATTGTGGATGTGTATTCACCCTCCATCTGGGCTGGCTGGTATCGTGGTATTTATACGGAGTATAAGGAGGTTACCAAAGCGGAGTTTGATAAGGTGGATCATTTTTTACATGTGGAATGGGGCGGCGACAGCCATGCGGGGCGGCATTCTGAAAACCCGGATAGATCCTTACAGAATATCAAGGCCTCCGGTGCCGCTGATGAGCGCGCCGGGGATGCCTCTTTATATGGCGGGGCCGCCCGGGCTTCAAAGGATGGTGACTGGAGCGAGACCTATATCTGCAACCTGGTAGACTGGCATTTAAAAGAACAGGAAACCATGCCCTGGCTCACGGGTACAGCGCAGTGGCCCTTTAAAGATTTTTCTACACCGGTACGTCCGGATAATCCCATTCCGTATATGAATCAGAAAGGAGTGGTAGAACGGGATCTTACCAGGAAAGAAGCCTATTATGTGTTCCAGTCCTACTGGACCAGCAAACCCATGGCGCATATTTACGGGCATACCTGGCCGGTGCGCTGGGGCAATGAAGATGAGGAAAAAATGATCAAAGTGTATTCCAATTGTGACGTTGCGGAATTGTTTGTAAATGGCAAATCCTTTGGAACTAAAAAAAGGAACAGCCAGGATTTTCCTGCTGCCGGCCTGCGTTGGAATGTGCCGCTGAAAAAAGGCGAGTATGTGGTTACCGTAGTGGCGAAAAAGGGAAAAGAAACCGTTACCGATGAGATCCGGTTTGAATACCAGACCGAAAAATGGACAAAACCCGCGCGGTTGGAGTTGAAAAAAATAAAAGAGGAAGATGGTGTCGTTACCCTTCAGGCACAGCTATTGGATGATAAAGGCGTGCCCTGCCTGGATGCAACGGACTGGATCCGTTTTGGATTAACGGGAGATGGCCGCTTACTGGATGACCTGGGAACTTCTTCCGGATCCAGGTATCTGCAATGCTATAACGGCCGGGCGCTCATCCGCGTGCAGAAAGGAAAAGACCGGGTGGTGGCAAGTGCCCGATCCGGTAAATTGCCCATAGCTTTTGTGGACCTGTAAAAGGACCGGGAAGGTATCAGCCGTTAAGGGGGCAGTTCCTTAATGGTTCATGAAGTAGGGTTACGCGCTGATGGCCTCCCTGTAGGAACAACTCATAGGCGGAACAGGTGTTTAACATAAAACAAAGCCCCATAGGGCGGTATAGATAATGAAAAGATTTTTGATCATTTTGACAATGGCGATGCCGGTGTGGACCCTGAACGCACAAACCGGGAATGTGGGTAATGCACTCAGACTCTGGTATGCGCAGCCTGCTGCCATCTGGGAAGAAGCCCTGCCGCTGGGAAATGCGAAGACCGGGGCCATGGTGTTTGGCGGTGTTGTAAAGGAGCGCTACCAGTTAAATGACAACACGCTCTGGTCGGGTGCTCCCAATCCGGGTAATCAGCCGGAGGGCCCCGCGATACTGGAAAAAGTAAGGGCGCTGATCTTTGCCGGTAACTACGACAGTGCAGCCGTGGTCTGGAAGAAAATGCATGGTCCTTATTCGGCCCGTTACCTGCCGCTGGCAGATCTCTGGCTGGATTTTTCATTAAAGGATACGCAGGTAACGGATTATTACCGGGATCTGGACCTGGCCAATGCCACGGCCACCGTGCGTTATAAAGCCGGGGGCGTACAGTATACAAGAGAAACTTTTATCAGTCATCCGGATAAGATCATGATCATCCGCATTACGGCCGATAAAAAGAATGCCATCCGTTTTGTTGCCGGGCTGACGAGTAAGCTGAAATACCGTACGGAAAATAAAGACCGGGACCTGCTGGTGCTGAAAGGAAAGGCGCCGAAATTTGTGGCCAACCGCGAGTATGAGCCGCAACAGGTGGTGTATGACGATTGGAATGGTGAGGGACTGAATTTTGAAGTGCATGCAAAGATCGTTGCTGAAGGCGGATCGGTAAGCCGCAGGGATACAACCCTGGTAGTATCGGGGGCCAATGCGGTAACTATTTATCTTTCTGAGGCCACCAGTTTTAATGGCTTTGATAAATCGCCGGGTAAAGAGGGAAAGGATCCTGCTGTTGAAGCCCGGGCTGTATTGGATAAAGCATTGCAAAAAAAATACGGACAGATCCGGTCTGCGCATATAACCGATTACCAGTCCCTTTTCAACCGCGTAACGATCGACCTGGGTGCAGATGCTACCCGCCTGAAGCTGCCTACAGATGAACGGCTGAAGCGTTTTGCAAAGGCACCGGATGATTTCGCTTTACAAAGCCTGTACTACCAGTTTGGGCGTTATCTCATGATCGCTGCCTCCCGGCCCGGTGCGCGCCCTACCAACCTGCAGGGTATCTGGAACGATCATGTGCAGCCGCCCTGGGGTAGTAACTATACCACCAATATCAATACCGAAATGAACTACTGGCTGGCGGAGAATACCAACCTCTCCGAATGTCACCAGCCCTTATTTGATTTTATGAAAGAGCTGGCAGTGAATGGCGCGGTTACTGCAGCAACGAATTATGGCATCAAAGAAGGCTGGGTAACACATCATAATTCCGATCTCTGGGCTAAAACCTCGCCGCCCGGCGGACAGGGATGGGATGACCCGCGGGGAATGCCGCGCTGGAGCTGCTGGCCCATGGCAGGCGGCTGGTTTTCCACGCATCTGTGGGAGCACTATCTTTTTACGGGGGATAAAGATTTCCTGCAAAAAGAAGCTTATCCGCTGATGAAGGGCGCAGCACAATTTATGCTGCACTGGCTGGTAAAAGACCCGGCTTCGGGCTATTGGGTCACCAATCCATCTACATCACCGGAAAACACTATAAAAATAAAAGGAAAAGAATACCAGTTAACGATGGCCAGTACCATGGATATGTCCATTATACGTGAATTGTTTACGGCCGTTATTAAATCGGCAAAGATCCTGGGAACGGATGCGGCGTTTGCAAAAAAGCTGGAAACGGTAAGGGAACAACTTTACCCCTATCATATTGGTCAGTATGGCCAGCTGCAGGAGTGGTTTAAAGACTGGGATGATCCGAAGGATAAGCACCGGCATCTATCGCATCTGTTCGGGCTATATCCCGGCAGCCAGATCAATATAAATGAAACACCGGAGCTGGCCGCTGCGGCAAAACAATCATTGCTCTTCCGCGGAGATGTAAGCACGGGATGGAGCATGGCCTGGAAGATCAACTGGTGGGCACGGCTGCAGGATGGCGATCATGCCTATAAGATACTGAGCGATGCGTTTACCTATATCGATCCCAAACAGACAAGGGAAACCATGGGTGGGGGCGGTACCTATCCCAACCTGTTTGATGCACATCCACCCTTCCAGATCGATGGTAATTTTGGAGCTACGGCGGGCATCACGGAAATGCTGTTACAAAGTCATGATGGGCATATCGTATTATTGCCCGCATTGCCGTCTGCATGGAGCAAGGGATCGGTAAAAGGCATCCGGGCCCGCGGCAATTTTCAATGGAATATAGAATGGGATAACGGCCGCCTGACCAACGCTACGGTGCTATCGGGTTCCGGCGGTAATTGCCGGGTACATACTTCTATACCGGTAAGGATAGCGGAGGTGAGCGCAGCAGCGGCCACGGGTGTGAACCTGAATCCGTTACTTACAGCTTATGGAAGACCACCCTATGAGAAAAATAAGGAGGCAAAACTGGTGGACCTGTTTGTTAAAAAAGGGTATACCATTGATTTTAAAACAGTAAAAGGAAAACGATATACGATTGTTCCATTATAAAGGTGAATAGGCAATAGCCTCGGAGTATTCATTATTGACGATTCATCCGAAGGCATAAGTATTATAGTATTGATTGAAATTTAACAATGGTCTATAAAAATATTCTGACGTTTTTTCTACTCCTTGTGCTAAGCAAGGCAGGCGCCCAGCAAGTCATATGGCAGCCGGTAGCCCCGGGTGTGTGGAAAGGCGTTGTAGGCAGGCCGGAGGCCTATGATCTTTTAAAGGCCGCCGGCGCCACACCGGCCCCGGGGCTGAAGAAAATGAGCGAGCAGGATTTCCCTTTTTCAAAGGCTGATATTTCCGGAACGGTTTCTGATGGGAAGACCTACCTGCGGTTCCCTCTTGAAAAGGAAGAGCAATTGTTTGGCTTCGGCCTGAATTTTCAGACGGTGCATCAGCGCGGTAAAATATTGCAGCTGCATGTGGATCACTACGGCGGAAAGGATAACGGGCGTACGCATGCACCGGTACCTTTTTATGTTTCATCGAGAGGTTATGGTGTGTTTGTAAATGCGGCGCGGTATATCAGCGTATATGCCGGATCGGGCGTGCGCAAAGACAGTAAGCATCCGCCGGTGGAGAAGGACCGGAATACCGACAAAAGCTGGAGCTCCAGGCCGTATTCGGATGCGGTAGAATTGCTGGTACCGGCGCCGGGTACGGAAGTTTATGTTTTTGCAGGCCCAACGGCGCTCGATGCAGTACGTCGCTACAACCTGTTTAACGGAGGCGGCACGCTGCCGCCGCGATGGGGACTGGGTTTTACACAACGGGTGCGATCGCTGTTCACGGCAGATGAAGTCAAACAGGAAGCGGACTCTTTTTCTGTAAAAGGCTATCCGCTCGATTTTATCGGGCTGGAACCCGGCTGGCAAAGCCGTTCTTATCCCGGCACCTTCGAATGGGATAAAACACGGTACCCGGATCCCCCGGCTTTTGTAAAAGAAATGCTGGAGAGGCGGATCCGTCTGAACCTTTGGATCAATCCCTATGTATCCAAATCGGCTTCTTTTTATAAAGACATCACGCCCTATACCGGATCGCATACCGTTTGGGTGGGCGAAGTGCCGGATTTTACCATTCCCAAAGCACGCGATATTTTCTTTGGACAATTAAAAAAAGACCAGGTGGATATCGGCGTAAGCGGGTATAAGATCGATGAAGTAGACGGATATGATTATTACCTGTGGCCGGACGTAGCCAGGTTCCCGTCCGGACTTTCGGGAGAGCAGATGCGTCAGACCTATGGCGTACTGGCCATGAAAAACAGTATCGATCTGTTTAAAAATAAAAACCAGCGTACCTACGGTCTGGTGCGGGCGTCCAATGCCGGCGCCAATAGTTACCCGTATGTGTTGTACAATGATTATTACAACCACGAAGACTTCATCACGGCCCTGATCAACAGCGGGTATATCGGCGTTTTATGGACCCCTGAAGTACGTGCTTCAAAAACGGCGGAAGAATGGCTGCGCCGTTTCCAGACGGTGATCTTTTCGCCCATGGCCATGATCAACGCCTGGTCCAGCGGCACCAAACCCTGGTCCTATCCCGAGGTAGCTGCGCAGATCAAAGAGCTGGCTTTGCTGCGTATGCGGATGATGCCTTACTGGTATTCGGAATTTGCCAAATATCATTTCGAAGGTACACCGGTGTTCAGGGGAATGAGCCTCGAACCGGGCTACCAGGTGAACCAGGTGAACGCCGGCAGCTCTGTAAAGAACAACCTGGAAGATAATCCTTACCTGGAAGCCGTAAGCAAAGAGGTAAAGGACCAGTATATGGCTGGTGAATACCTGCTGGTGGCACCGCTGTTTACCGGGCAAACCTCAAGAAAGATCATATTGCCCCAAGGGCGCTGGTACGATTTTTATACCGGGGCCTATGCCGGCGATGGGGAAGTGATTACCGTTACACCCGGGCTGGATAAGATCCCGGTATATGTAAAGGATGGCGGTATCATCCCTATGATGCCACCACTGCTGCATGCCCCAAAAGCAGGTGAAAAAACAGACCTGGAGATCCGGGTATATGGCGAAAAGCCCGGCAGCTACCGGTTGTATGATGATGACGGGGAAACCTTCGGTTATGAAAAAGGGAACTACGACTGGAGAACCATCCGCATCGAAAAAGATACCAAAGGAAAATTAAAAGGAAGTATTGAACCCCCGCATAAAAAAGAGGTCCAATCATACGGTAAGATCACGTGGAGGTTTATGACGGAAAAGTAGCAGTTATGGACCGCAAAGGCAGGAAGGTGTAAAGGTACGTCTGTAAAAGGGGAGAAGCATTGGGGTATCCCACGTTTCCCGGGATAAATTTTTGGAAATGAAAACCATATTCTTATATTTTACCATATCGTTTGCAGCAGCAACTGTGCAGCAGCTTTATGCCCAGGATCTGGCACAGGTAAAAGCCGTTTTAAAAAAGCAGGTGCTGGAAAAAGCGGCCTGGGCCATGCAGCAACGTCCGGAGACGGTAACGGCACACCGGGCATCCCGCAGTGCCGGCGGAATACATGATTTTTACAGTGAGGGCGATTACTGGTGGCCCAATCCGGCTAATGTAGATAGTCCGTATATTCAAAAAGACGGGCAAACAAATCCGGATAATTTTGTGGCGCACCGGCATGCGATGATCCGCTTCAGCCGGATCGCAGGCGCCCTGGCCTCGGCTTACCGCATCAGTCCGCAGCAAAAGTATGTAAAGCAGCTGCTGGTACATTGCAAGGCCTGGTTTGCAGATACTGCCACGTTGATGAACCCGAACCTGCTGTATGCCCAGGCCATAAAAGGCCGGGCCACGGGCCGTGGTATCGGCATCATCGATGCCATTCAGTTAATGGAAGTCGTACAGGGGCTGTCGGTAATGGAAAGAGATGCTGCAATAGACCCGGAAGTATTGACCGCAACAAAAAAATGGTTTGCTGCTTTCTTGCAATGGTTGACCACCCATCCTTATGGCAGGGATGAAATGAACGCGGCCAATAATCATGGTACCTGCTGGGTAATGCAGGTGGCGGTTTTTGCAAAGTTTACGGGGAACAGGGAACTGATGCAATTTTGCAGTAACCGGTATAAAACTGTGCTGCTGCCCAACCAGATGGCGCCGGACGGAAGTTTCCCCAAAGAGCTGGCCCGTACCAAACCCTATGGCTACTCCTTATTTAACCTGGATGCCATGACCACGATCTGCCAGGTACTGTCAACAAAATCGGATGATCTCTGGAACTATCAGACTCCGGACGGTCGCTCTATAAAGAAGGGGATTGCCTTTCTTTACCCCTTTATCGCCGATAAAAATAAGTGGCCGTATAAACAGGATGTAATGTACTGGAACAATTGGCCCGTTGCCCAGCCGGCCCTGGTGTTTGGCGCTGCCTTTTTTAAAAAGAAGGATTGGTTTGATACCTGGAAAAAGCTGGATCATGCGCCGGAAACGGAAGAAGTGATCCGGAACCTGCCGGTAAGAAACCCGCTGATCTGGATGGGCCGGTAAACATATTTGTTGTGAACGGTATATATTGAATAAAGAAAATAAAGCAACCCCGATGGGGCAAGATCCTTATAGTATGAAACGTTTGTTTTTAGGTTTATTGCTGGGTGCCGGTGTTGTTACGGCCACCGCACAGGTAGCGGGAGATGAAGACAGGGATATGTACAATAAAGGGCAGGAGCGGGATCAGCAGGCCGTTCAAGAAGCGGTGACTGGCTGGTGGAAGCAGTCCATGAAAACGCATGAAGAGCGCATTGCGTGGTGGCGGCAGGCGAAATTCGGGATGTTCATCCACTGGGGTGTTTATTCCCTGCCCGGCGGCGAGTGGAAAGGACAAAAAGTAGGGGGCTATGCAGAGCACCTGATGCGTGTGAAAAAGATCCCCCGCAGCGAGTACCTGGAGCTGGCGCACGGGTTTAACCCGGTTCTGTTTAATGCCGATGAATGGGCCCGGGCGGCCCGCGATGCCGGTATGCGCTATATGATCATTACCGCCAAGCATCATGATGGCTTTGCCATGTATCCTTCTTCGGTATCGGATTTTAACATCCATGATCAAACCCCGTTTAAGCGGGACCCCCTGGCGGAATTGTCGGCCGCCTGCAAAAAATATGGTATCAAATTCGGGTTTTATTATTCGCATGCATTTGACTGGGAACATCCGGATGCTCCGGGTAATGACTGGGAATACAAGAACCCTGGTGGCGATAAGAACCTGTTTGGGGGTCGCGACTGGTTTGATCATCATCCGGAACTCCTGCCAAAAGCAGTGCAATACGTAAATGAAAAAGCCATACCACAGATAAAAGAACTGCTGACCAGATACCATCCGGATATTCTCTGGTTCGATACCCCGCATAAACTGCCCTTCTCCGAGAACCTGCGCATTTTAAAGACGATACGGGAAACCGATCCTGATGTAGTGGTGAACGGCAGGCTGGCACGGAACACAGAACGTAATTACGGTGACTATTTGAATACAGCTGACCGCCCTGCTGAGTTTCCACCGGCCACGGGCGACTGGGAGGCGATCCCTACAACAAACGAAAGCTATGGCTATTCCCGGTATGATAACAGTCATAAATCCGTTCCCTTTTTTATACAATTGCTGGCAAAGGCGGCAGCGCGCGGCGGCAACCTGCTGATGAATATTGGCCCGAAGGGCGATGGGACGATCGATACAAAAGATCTTGCTATTTTGAAAGGCATCGGCAACTGGGTAAAACAAAATAGTGAAAGTATTTACAATGTTGCAGAAAGCCCGCTGCCTTTGCAGAACTGGGGGGTAAGCACCCTGCGGGGCAATAAAATATACCTGCATATATTTGATTTTCCCGCCGACCGGAAACTATATGTAGGCGGGTTACAATCTGCCATCAGCAAAGCTTATACATTATCCGGCAAAAAGATAGTAAAAACAAAGCGCATCGGGCGGGATGACCTGCAGATCGACTTATCGGGTGTTACGGCAGATGTGGCCAACACGGTAATAGTACTGGAATTAAAGGACCAACCCGGCACGGATCGCGTATTCTTTGTGGCGCCCAATATTCCGGTAACACGCCTGCTGGCTTTTGATGCGCAGTTAGAGGGAAAAGGATTTGGCTTTGGAGATGGAAAGGCCGGCCGTTATTATGTAGAAGGCTGGAAGTCGGCAGCACAGCAACTGGTATGGAATATACGTACGATGGAAGCCCGGCAATATGATGTGGTGATTAAATATGTAACCGGGAAGGAATGTGACGGTAATTATAAATTATTGCTGAATAATACCGCTTCAATTGAAGGAAAAGTGCAGCAGGCAAAGGGCGGAGTTGTTACCGAAAAAATTGGTAAGCTGGAGCTGAAGCGGGGCGTGAATACGCTTGTGTTAAGCCCGGAAGCGATTTCCGGTACGGAACTGATGAAGTTGCTCGAAGTGCAGTTGGTCTTGCCGGGGCAACATAGATAGCATTACAAAAACATTAAAAAAGCTCTTTATGAGCCATTCATTTGTAAACATGAAGAAGACAGTAATCCTCATTGCCTTTATTGCCGGCGCATTAAAAGGCTTTGCGCAAAATACAAATATAGCCGGTGTGGTAAAAGATGCGGAGCAGCAAACAGCTGTGATGCTGCGGGAGATTGCCACAGCAAAGCAAACGGACAAGAAGGGCGTGTCGCCAAGAACGCTGGAAGACGGGAAACTGAAACTGGTGGCTTCCCGCGACTGGACCAGTGGTTTCTTTCCCGGCGAGCTCTGGTACCTGTATGAGCTATCGGGAAATAAGAAATGGGAAACAACAGCGCGCAGTTTTACAGCGGATATAGAACAGGAGAAAACCAATGGCACCACGCACGATATGGGGTTTAAAGTATATTGCAGTTTTGGAAACGGGTACCGCCTTACAAAAGACCCGCATTATAAAGAGGTGATCATCCAGGCAGCAAAAACCCTGAGTAAACGGTTCAACCCGGTTGCCGGTGTGCTGCGTTCATGGGATCATAGCAAGAATAAATGGGATTTTCCGGTGATCATCGACAATATGATGAACCTGGAATTGTTATTTGAAGCGTACAAGCTTTCCGGCGACCGGTCGCTGTACCAGGTTGCAGTAAGTCATGCAGACCAAACGATGAAAAATCATTTTCGCCCGGACTACAGCTCTTACCACGTGGTGGATTATGATACCCTTACCGGTAAGATCAATAAAAAAACAACACACCAGGGCTATGCCAATGAATCAGCGTGGTCGCGCGGGCAATCCTGGGGATTGTATGGCTATACGCTGTGTTACAGGGAAACAAAGGATATAAAATACCTTCAGATGGCGGAGCATATTGCCGGCTTTATTCTCAATCATCCCAACCTGCCCAAAGACGGTGTTCCTTATTGGGATTTTAATGCACCCGGCATTCCCGATGAACCCAGGGATGCTTCGGCTGCTGCGGTGATTGCATCGGCCCTGTATGAGCTGAGCACGTATAGTAAAAATGCCAAAAAGTACCGGACAGCGGCAGACAGGATTGTGGGCAGTCTTACAAAAAGTTACCGGGCTCCCCTTGGCACTGCAAGCGGTTTTTTACTGTTGCACAGTACGGGCACAAAACTCACCAATACCGAAGTAGATGAACCGCTGAGTTATGCCGACTATTATTACCTGGAGGCGTTGCAACGGGCAAAAAAGCTTCGCATGGGAAAGGGGTTGTTCTGATAGCCCCCCGGTATCCTCCGCAGCCATAAGATTGTGCGATCTGGTATCCGGAAAAGGATCATCTGAAGAACAGGTTAAAATCGTTGAGCAGAAAGCAAATTTATCGCACTCTTTTTGTGCAATAAAATAGGTTATTTGTTATGAAATATATAGCCGGAACGGCTTCCGGCGATCTGGTCAACTTTAATGTATGGGCATATGAAAAATTTAAAGAAAACGGGCAACATCATTATGGGGCTGCTGTTGTTTGTTTTTGCATGTAGTATGGAATGAACAAATCGGTTTAAAAAGATACAGATGAAAAAATATATACTTGCGGTTTTATTCCTGCAGTTCTTGATGAAGGCGATGGCCGGAACGATCACTGTTGCCTCCGTTGATGAGCTGCAGAAAGCGATTGATAATGCAGTTCCCGGCGATGTGATCGTTCTGAAAAACGGCGTTTATAAAGCGGCCCAGGATATTAAGATTGTACAACAGGGAACAAAGCAAAAGCCGATAACCATCCGCGCAGAAAGTACCGGTGGTGCGGAAATAAGCGGCGCTGGCGGTATCAGCATCCAACGACCTGCCACCTGGATCGTCATTGAAGGGTTTAAATTTACCCATGCGGCGTCAAAAGCGCGCTCCGGAGCCGGTACCCGCTTTTGCCGCTGGACACACAATGTTTTTGAAACGCCGGGCAAAGGAGAATACCTGACCATTGCAGGAAGTGATCATGAAATAGACTACAATACGTTCCAGAATAAAACCGAAATGGGACGGATCCTGGCCATACGCGGAGAAGGCAAACAGATTGCAGAACGCCTGCACATCCATCACAATTATTTTTACAATTTTCCGGACCAGGGTGGTGCCAACGGTGCCGAAACCTTCCAGTTTGGTTTAAGCGGATTTAGTTTGTCTACCAGCAACAGCATCGTGGAGTATAACCTGTTTGAAAAATGTCATGGCGAAAATGAACTGATCTCCGTAAAGGCATCGGGTGTAACACTGCGCTACAATACCATCCGCGATTGCCCGGCGCAGTTCACCTTACGGCATGGAAATAAGTGCACGGTGTATGGTAATTATTTTTTCAATACACCGGGGATCCGCATTTTTGGAGATGATCACCAGATCTTCAGTAATTATTTTGAAAACTGTAACCCGGCCATTACTGTAGGGAACGGCGGAGGAGAGGTAGCGGATGGGGCCGCCCTTACCGAGCATGACCGGCCCGACCGGGTGCTGATCGCGTTTAATACAATGGTGAACAATAAGAAGAATATTGAACAACCGGGAAGGAAGAACGGATTGGGCGCCACGGCCATTGCCATTGTCTGTAATATCATCCGGGGTGGGGATGTAGCTGCATCCATTGCCGGACCTTATACGTCACCACAGTGGAAGGGAAATATTATTTTTGATACGAAAGGGGCGGGGGATATGCCGGAATCAGGCTGCCGCGTATTAGATCCCAAACTGGTAAAAGGAACAAATGGTATCTGGAGATTGGATAAAGGCAGCCCGGCGATCGGAGCAGGCGGGGAAGGGTATCCCGTTCAGGCAGTAGACATGGACGGCCAGCCCCGTAACGGGAAATGGGATACCGGTGCCGATCAGTACAGCACGGCAACCGCAACGGCACACGCATTAAAGGCGGATGAGGTAGGGGCGCTGGCAAAATAAACAACGCGCTGCGGAACGCCGTGTATAACGATACTGTAACAAACAGCGCTCCGTCGGAAGCGGTAGCTGAATAGCATTACCGGAGGATGAAGGGAGTGACACAACCGGTGCTGATGGTAGCCCTGAAGCCGGTAACATAAAAAAAGAACCATATATAAAACAGATATGAAAAGAATCGGAATTGTACTATTTATATGCCTGCTTACAGGCATGGCAAATGGCCAGCAGGCAGACAAGGATACCCGCATGAAATGGTGGCGGGAAGCCCGTTTTGGAATGTTCATTCACTGGGGCGTGTATGCGCAATGGGGCGGTGTATATCACGGCCATCAGCAGGCAAGAGGTGGTGCGGAGTGGATCATGAATCGCAGTAAGATACCGGTAGCCGAGTACCAGGAACGTGCCAAATCTTTTAACCCGGTAAAGTATGATCCGGATGCCTGGGTAAAAATGGCGAAGGATGCAGGGATGAAATATATCATCATTACATCCAAGCATCACGATGGGTTTGCGTTGTTTAAATCCAATGCCAGTAAATGGAATGTGGCGGATGCCACGGTTTATGGTAAGGACCTTTTAAAACCACTGGCAGAGGCCTGTCGCAAATACGGGATAAAGCTGGGCTTTTATTATTCCCAGGCACAGGACTGGAATAACCCGGGCGGATCGGCTGCGCGTAAGGAAATGCGGGAGGGCTGGGCCAACCCGGACTCTGCAAAGATCGATGCCTATACCCTGGCACATAAAGGCCATTGGGATCCGGCGCAGGAAACAAAAACCTTTGACCAGTATATTAAGGATGTATCGGTGCCGCAGGTAAAAGAGATTTTATCCAACTATGGCGATATCGCTGTATTGTGGTGGGATACACCCACCAATATGACCGATGAGGCGGCACAGCAACTGCAGGATGCATTGAAATTGCAGCCCAATATCATTACCAACGACCGGTTAAAGCGTCCGAACTTTCCGGGGGATACTAAAACACCGGAACAAAAGATCCCCACACAGGCGGAGCTGGACGGGCAGGACTGGGAAACCTGTATGACCATGAACGGCAGCTGGGGGTATAAGAGCTGGGACCATAACTGGAAACCAACGGAGACCCTGATCCGCAACCTGGTAGACATTGCTTCCAAGGGCGGCAACTACCTGCTGAACATCGGCCCAAAGGATGATGGATCGGTACCCGAGGAAAGCATTGAGCGCCTGGCCCAGATCGGCAAATGGATGAAAGTGAACAGCAGCGCCGTGTACGCTACACATGCCAGCCCGTTGCAGGATTTGTCCTGGGGGAGATGCACCATGAAGCCGGCCGGCGGCAATACCGTACTGAACCTGTTTGTATTTGACTGGCCGAAGGATGGAAAGCTGGTGGTGCCGGGCCTTTCCAATAAAGTGATCAGCGCGGTACAGCTGGCCGGTAACAAAATGGTAAAAGCCCGTAATCAAAAAGGAACGGTGGTGATCGACCTGCCGGCAGCGGCCCCGGATGCTATTGCTTCGGTGATCCGGCTGCAGGTAAAAGGCCGGGTTGTCAATGTAAATACGAAGGGCGGTAAGAAGATGAAGACGGGCGAGCTGGATTAATTTCAGGCGGAGAAGGGGTTGCGTTTTACGTGACGGTGGGGTGGAGCAGTGAAGTATCGTGATCATGAACAATGGCTTTGTAAGTCTTTGTGTGTTCTTTGCGGTTAATTTCACACCGCGATGCGGAGTGGTCCTGCGGTTTTATTGCAGCTGCCAGGAAGGGATCATACGCCAACCGATAAAATAAACGCCCGGTATAAAAACAGTGAACTATTGCAATGCAAAATGATATTCGTCAAAAGGGCGCCGGCACATTGCTGGCGCTGATGCTGTTGACAGGTACTGCAGCAGCACAAAAAACGGGGCCGGCCGGCCGCAACAACAATGAAAGCCGTTGGGTACATGTAAATGCCGGGGGGCAACTGGAGTATGCAACCACTTCAAGGGGCGACCGGATCATGGATTTTTCTTATGCAGGTTATAAAGGCGGAGGGATAAAACTGCCGGAGGTAAAAGAGGTAGTGAGGGTGAAACCGGTTGCCGGAGACAATACCCCCAACATTCAGAACGCAATTGATTCGGTGGCGAAACTGCCGCAGACAGATGGTTTCAGGGGAGCCGTAGTGCTGGCTCCAGGGGAATTCTCGTGTGCGCAGCCCATTACCATTCACAGCAGCGGCATTGTATTACGGGGCAGCGGAACTGCAACCAAAATACAGATGACGGGGGCGCCACATGTGGCTATCCGCCTGGAAGCCCCGGTTCAAACGAAGACAGCCGGTGGCAAAGTGCGGATCACGGATGCCTATATCCCATCGGGTACGGACCGGTTCACCGTGGCTGATGCCACCGCATTTACAGCGGGTGACCTGGTGCTGATCACAAAACCGATCACCCCGGAATGGGTACGGTTTATGGGAATGGATACCCTGGTACGCGACGGGAAAAAACAAACCTGGATCACCGGCGAACTATCGGTTGAACGGACCATCAAAACCATAAAGGGAAACCGCATCATTGTTGATGTGCCCCTTACGGACAATTACGATGCGGCGCTTATAAAACCCGGCGCTACGATACAAAAGATCGTAAAAACAGGTGGGGTTCAAAACGCGGGTATAGAGTACCTGGAGATCGATGCGCCGGAACAACCGGTGACCATCAGCCAGGCGCATCATTCGGCCATTCGGACGCGCGGTTTAACCAATGGCTGGATCCGCTGCGTACAGATCCGGAATACGGTGAACAGTGTAGGCGTTGGCGGGAAGCAGATCACGGTTACAGACCTTGATATCCGGCATACGGTACCTACCAAAGGATCGGCCAAACCGGCGGACCTGTCTGCCGACGGGGCCCAGCTGTTATTCAACCGCTGTACCATCCGGGGCGATAATGTCTTCTTCCTGGCAACAGGGGCCAAAGTGAGCGGCCCCATCGTGCTGTTGCATTGCCGGTTTACCGGCAATGGCTGGGTTCAGCCACACCAGCGTTGGGCTACCGGCCTGCTGGTGGATGCCTGTGAAGTGCCGGATGGCGGCATTGATTTTATGAACCGCGGTGAAATGGGATCCGGGCATGGCTGGGCCATCGGCTGGGCCGTAGCATGGAACTGCCGGGCAAAATCTTATCTGAACCAGCAGCCGCCGGGCGCATATAACTGGGTGATCGGATCAACAGGAGAAAGGCAACAGCGGGCGATGCCCTTTAATAAAGAACCACTGCTCCGCGAAGGTGTGTTTGATGCACAGGGCATTGCAGTTGCCCCCGGGAGTTTATACCTGGGGCAGCTGCAGGAACGGATGGGGCAAAAGGCGCTCAAAAATATAGGATATGAAGACGGGCAATTTGCTCTTGTCCAGGTAAAATATTAAATAGACCTTTGTTGTAAATGTCAGCCGGGATGCATGAGAAGATAAAAGGATGGCTTGCGGAAGTTGCGGAACAGGATCATTACGGATCTTTTGAACAATTATATCTTCATTTTTTACCCGGGATGCGTGCCTATGCCGCAGCCCTGGTGGGGGATAAGGATGTGGCGCTGGACCTGGTACAGGACCTTTTTGCAAGCATCTGGGCGAACCGGAAAAACCTCGCCGGAATCGGACATCCGGCTAATTATCTTTACCGTGCTTTGAAAAACAATGCTGTTCATTATTTGAAATCCCGGAAGCGTATAGCGCCGCTTTCGTCCGAAGAGGGGGAATATATAACATTGGCCCATGAAGGGCCTGAAACCGGCATTATAGCCAAAGAAGCCCGGCAGCTGCTGGAAACGGCGATCAACGGACTCCCTTATAAATGTCGCCTGGTTTTCCGGCTGATCAAAGAAGAGGGTCTCCGGTATAAAGACGTAGCAAGCCTGCTGGAGATTTCGGTAAAGACGGTGGAAGCCCATATGCGGCTGGCTTACGGCCGGATCGTGGAATGCCTGGAACTGATGGATAAACCTTTGGGATTCTCGAAGACCTCATAGAATATACCCCCGATAAAATTTTCTGATTTTTTTTTAAGACGACTAAGGGTTTTTCCCCTCCGGGTACTCTTTACCCATAAGTGCAGTTTTATGGAACGGACCCGGTTTGTTGAACTAATACGGAAAAAGGAAAGCGGCGAAATAACGCTGTTGGAGCAAAAGGAGCTCAATGAGGCCCTGGCGGAGAACGGATCGTATGCCGGTATCCTGCAGTCGCTAAAACTGTTTTCCGGTGCGGATCCGCTGTTTAACAGGGAGATGGGCGGGGAAGCGGCGGGTTTGGACCGTTTAAAGAAAAAGATCCGTCAGTCGGAAAAGCGCAGCCGGATGATACCAGGGCGGTGGATGGCGGCTGCAGCTGTGTTTTTTATACTCATAACGGGTGCATTGTTCTATGTTTTAATGAACCCTCCGCGGCAATCGCGGAAAGCGGCAAATGTGATTGCCACCAGCAAAGGGTCCCGTACCAACCTTATATTGCCCGACGGCAGTAAGGTTTGGGTCAATGCCGATACCCGGCTGACCTATGATCATGAATTTGGCGCCAAAACCAGGTCGGTTTACTTATCGGGGGAAGCGTATTTTGAAGTAGCAAAAGACAAAGTGCACCCGTTTATTGTACATACGCAGCTAATGGATATAAAGGCGGTGGGTACCGCTTTCAATGTACGCTCTTATAAGGACGAAACGAACGCGCAGGCAACATTGATGGAGGGGGCGGTTGAGGTGGCTTTCAAACGGAAAGGAACGGGGAAGATCCTGCTGAAACCCATGGAGAAAGTCGTTGTCCGCAGCACGATGCCTGCCTCTGCGGGAGAAAAAGACCTCCCGGAAATTGCCGTGATCAAAGTGAACTACGATTCGCTGGAGGCAGCGGCCCCCGAAACCCGGTGGCTGAAGAACCGGTTGGTTTTTAACCAGGAGCGGCTGGAAACAATTGTAAAATCACTGGACCGGTACTACGGGTGTACCATACGGGTAAAGGATACGGTGCTTCTGAACCGCCGGCTTAGTGGTACTTTCCAGGATGAAAGTCTTTCTGAAGTACTGGAATCCTTCCGGCTTGCGGCAGGTATACAGTATGAAATTGATAAGAATAATGTATTGCTTTATAAATAACCTTTCAAAACGATCCCATATGAGAAAAGAAACCTGATATCAAAAAAAGAAGGCGGAAAATGCTTGCAACATTTCCCGCCGGATAAGGACAGTAATCATTGCCTGGACAGCAATATTCCATCACTTTAATCATTACAAAAATATGAAAATTAAAGATTGCCCTGTCATGTGCGATCGGGTGCAATTAATTATCAAATACCTGTTGATAATGAAGCTTGTCGTCTTTATCGTCCTGCTGACTTCCAGCCAGGCGATTGCTATCAATACTTTTTCCCAGGGGAGGATCAATTTAAAGCAGACCAATATTGCTATTACTGCTGTCTTAAAGGGGATCGAACAGAAATACGATTACCGCTTTGTTTACAGCGATAGTGTGGCACTCAGCAGTCAGCGGGTTGATGTTTGGGCCCGGAATGCCACTATTGACGACCTGATGCAGCAACTGTTGCGGCATACTTCCTTTGCCTATAAACGGATGAACCAGGGACTCATCGTGATCATCGGTAACGAATCCGGACCGGCAGATCTGCAGGTAAGAGGAACGATAACTGATGAAAACGGTGCTCCGTTGATGGGCGTGAATATTGTGGAAAAAGGAACCACCAATGGTACGGTTACCCGTGGGGATGGCAGCTTCTCCATTAAGGTAAAAGATGCCCAGTCTGTTTTGGTGCTCTCCATTGTGGGGTATACCACCAGGGAGCTGCCGGTAAGTAACCTGCCGGAGACCATTGCACTGGAAAAAAACGAATCAAAGCTTACCGAAGTGGTAGTAGTAGGGTATGGCACGCAGAAAAAGATCAATTTAAGCGGGGCTGTGGCCCAGGTAGGCGGTAAAGACCTGATCAACCGCCCGGCGCCCAACGTTACCGGCGCCTTACAGGGAGTGGTTCCGGGCTTAACGGTTTTACGTTCAAGCGGTAAACCGGGCGCCGAAGGACTGGGCATCCGCATCCGGGGCTTTTCCTCTGCCAACAGTGCTGATGCGTTGGTGCTGGTAGATGGGGTAGAACAGGATATTAACCTTGTAGACCCCAACGAAGTGGAGACCATATCGGTATTAAAAGACGCTTCCGCTTCTGCAATTTATGGTGCCCGGGCGGCAGCCGGGGTAGTGCTGATCACCACAAAAAGGGCCGCTGCCGGAAAAACGAAAGTATCATTAAACAGCTATTATGGCTTAAATATAAGTGCCCGGATGCCGCAGCGTTTGAATTCCTGGGACGAGCAAACGCTGATCGACGAATCGCGGCTCAATGCCACCGGTTCTGCGGAATTTAACGACGAACAAAGGGAGTGGCTGCGTAATCCTAACTTTTGGTACCGGCCCAACCCGACTACCGACCGGTGGGAGTATTTTGGAAATACCGATTGGATCAGGGAAGGCATGGATAAAGTAAACCATATGCAAAACCATGCCCTTTCTGTAAGCGGCGGAACGGATAAATTGAGCTACATCCTTATGGGAAGCTTTTATACAAGAGATGGCGTGCTCCGCTATGGCCCGGATAATAACTACCGGTATAACCTGAAAGCCAATATTAACGCGGAGCTTAACAAATACGTAAGCCTGAAGGTGAACCTGGGATATGTAAGCAATATTGTAGACGAGAACTCCAATGGCACGGATAATATCATTGACCGTATTTACAGGAGCCGGACCCGGCAGGGATTGTACACCCCTCAGGAAGATACAACCGGCCAGCCCTATAACGGCGACCTGCAGGTGAACCCGGTCGACATCGAAAAAAACGCGGGGATCCAGAGAAGCAACCTGGAAAACTTAACAGGCAGGCTCAATGTTCAGATAAAGAATGTAGTAAAAGGGCTTACCCTGGATGTAATTGGCTGGAGGAACCAGAGCTCCTATACCAGGGAGGCGCATAACAGGAGCCTGTACTGGTACGGCAGATCCCGGAATACGGTGCGCTTTAGTTTAAATGTGCCCAACTCCATAGAGGTGAACAAAGCAAGGGGCTTTCAAAACAACCTGCAAAGTTATCTTACCTATGCCTTCAACCTGAACGGTGATCACCAGTTCAAGATCATGCAGGGCGCTTCTTATGAAGAGTTCCGGAACGATCGCCTGAATGCCTCCGCCCAGAATATGATCAATAACGATGCCTTCAGCATCAATTATGGAGATCCGCTGAGCGTAAAGTCGAGCCAGGTAATAGAGACCTGGGCGATGGCTTCTGCATTTGGAAGACTGAACTACGGGTTCAGGGATAAATACTTATTGGAAGCATCCTACAGGTACGATGGCAGCTCGCGCCTGGCCCCGGGCAACCGGTGGCAATTGTTCCCCTCCTTTTCCGCAGCCTGGAGAATCAGCCAGGAGGACTTTGTCAGAAATGCCCTGCCCGGTTTGAATGAACTGAAGCTGCGGGCTTCCTGGGGGCAACTGGGTAATGGTTCGCCATTGGGCCTCTATCCTTATATCCCTTTACTCACAAGCGGTTTAAGTACGAATAATAACCTGGTGTTTAACAATACCCGTACCCAATACTTTTACCAGTCGGTACTGGCATCCCCGCAGGTTACCTGGGAAACCGTACAGCAATCCAATATCGGGGTAGATATCGGTTTGTTGCGGAACAGACTTTCTGTTTCGGGTGATTACTATGTAAAAAAGAATAAAAATATGCTAGCCTCGTTAAACCTGCCCAGCATCATCGGCATCGATCTTCCTTCTTTTAACGTGGGCGAGCTTAAAAGCTGGGGGTATGAGCTGGAGTTGAAATGGAGGGACCGCGTGGGCAACCTGGGTTATACAGTGGGTGCCAATTTTTCGGACAACCAGAACAAGCTCCTGAAATATGACGGAAGAAACGTGATCAATACCAATGCTTCGTCACAGGGAGGCATCACTCCCTTGCTGGAGGGGTATCCGCTCAATACGGTTTGGGGCTACCGGACAGACGGGTACTTCCAGTCGCAGGAGGAAGCAGATGCTTACCGCGCCAAGATCCAGCACCCCGGCGGGTTTCCTGTTAAATCGGGCCCCGGGGATGTAAAATACCTGGATCTGAATGGCGATAACCAGATAAATGTAGGAGATGCTACCCCCGAAAATCATGGAGATCTTGTATACCTGGGAACAGCCAATGCCCGCTATAGTTACGGGTTTAACCTGGGACTGAACTGGAAAAGGATCGATTTTTCGGTGTTCTTCCAGGGGGTGCTTCAGCGCAAATTCTTAATAGATGTCAACACGATGGCGCCGTTCGTGGCTACGTCCAATATGCCCTGGACCATCCATATGGATCACTGGACGCCCGATAACCGGGATGCTTATTTCCCCCGGATGTACCAGTCTGCATCCTTCAATTACCTGCCATCCGATAAATGGGCACAGAACGGGAATTACCTGCGGCTGAAGAATTTGCAGATCGGGTATAATATCCCGGTAAAGAAGCGCGTCTTCCAGGACCTCAGGGTTTATGTATCCGGACAGGACCTTTGGGAAACAACCAAAGTGCTGAGCGTATTTGATCCGGAAGTGGGCAATGGGGTTGGTGCGGTTACGTATCCTTTTTACCGGACCGTTGCCTTTGGGGTGAATCTATCTTTATAAAAATTTTGACTGAGAAATAATATGAAATGAAGCATGAAAAATATTCGTTTTCCTACCCGGAAGGATGACGGTTTTTTTATGCGAAACTCCATGAGAATCCCGGCCCACAGGACCCCCGAAACATTCGGGGCGGCGCGGGGGACAATAAAATCGTCTCGCCCGGCGGGACAAATAAAAAATATACAGATGAAAAAGAATATAAACAGGATGCTCCTCTGGTTCCTGGCAGCGCTTACACTGGCAGGGTGCTCCATAGACAGAAAGCCGGAGGCCATCTTTTCCGATGGGGATTTTTGGAATACACAAAGCGACCTGATGTATGCGGCAAACAGGCTTTACCAGCAACTGGCGCCGAACTGGAATGATACCCGCTCGGACGAGAGCGTGGCAATCGCCATTAATACGATCAGCAACGGAACGCGGGAAGTACCGGCAACGAGCGGGGACTGGAGCGACCGGTATAAAGAAATATTTACGGCCAACAACATTCTTGAAAAAGGACAGCGGGCAAATGTATCGGAAACGATCCGTAACCGCTATTTTGGAGAAGCCCGGTTTTTCAGGGCCTATGCATACCTGAATCTTTTACAGAAATATGGAGATGTGCCTTTGTTGCTGAAAACTCTTGACTATAATTCTCCTGAATTATTGATGCCGCGTACACCGCGCACGGAAGTGATAAAACAAATATACGACGACCTGGATTTTGCTGCCGCCTGGTTACCGGCTGTAGCGGCCCTTCCGGCGGCAGAGTATGGACGGGTAACCAAGAGCGCGGCGTGGGCGTTAAAGGCAAGGGCCGCATTGTATGAGGGAACCCGGCTGAAGTTTCACGGCCAGGGGGGCTGGCAGGAGCATCTGCAGGCAGCTACAGAGGCGGCAGCTAACGTAATGGGGCAGGGCCACGGGCTGTATGCCAGCTACGAGAACCTGTTTAAAGAGGTTTCGGACGGACCTGCGAATAAGGAGAATATTTTTGTAAAAGTTTATGGCGAAAGTGCCGCCAATCCCATTTTGACACACAGCAATTCAAGGGCACTGGCCAACGGCGCCAATGCCATTACGCGGAATATGATCCGCATGTACCTGTATACAGATGGGCTTCCGGCCTTCAATACGGATAACACACCTGCGGCCAGCCGGTCTGCTTATTTTGTGCCCGAGGCCAATGAAACATCTTACAATACAGTTTTGCAGAACAGGGATCCCCGCCTGGCGGCGACGGTATTTGCAATGGGCGAAAATTCCTATGGCCGGCCCTGGATCCCCTCCATCAGCATCGGGGGCAGAACCTCGTATGGTTCCAAGAAAGGGTACACCAATGCCGACGATCTTTCGCAAAGGGCCACGGTAGACCGCCTGCTTATCCGCTACGCAGAAGTGCTGCTGATCTATGCCGAAGCAAAATATGAACTGGCGGAGGCTATCAGTGATGAGGATCTTAACAACACGATCAATCTTTTAAGAGCAAGGGTTGGTATGCCGGTAAAGCTTACGAATGCCTTTGTTACGGCCAACCACCTGGACATGCGGGAAGAGATCCGCAGGGAGCGGGCAGTGGAGCTGGCCCTCGAAGGATTCCGGTACGATGACCTCATCCGCTGGAAAACTGCAGAAACCGTGCTCCCCAAAGAACTGCTGGGCGGTAAATTCTTTGCGGCGGAATGGATCGGCACCAATCCCAATACGCTTAATCTGAATGCGGATAAGATCCTGGTAGTGGAGCCGGCTTCATCAAGAGCCTTCCGGCCGGATCGTGATTACCTGTATCCCGTACCGCTGAACGAAATTGCGCTGAGCAAGAATAATGTAAAACAAAATCCTAATTGGAAATAAGCCATGAAATCAGTAAAATATATATACCTGGCATTCCTGCTGTTGTTTGCAGGTGCCTCCTGTGAAAAAAAGGATTATCCCAAAGGGCTGGCGGAATTAGAACACCATTACTATGTGGTCTATTATCCCAATACGAATGATACGGTAAGGGTAAACCGGTCGCAGACCGCATTACTTAAACTGCCCATACAGTTTTATTCCGGCTTTACCCGGAGCTATGATGCAAAAACGTACTATCGCGTGGAAACCTCCGGGATCGCCAATCCTGCGGTGCTGGGGCAGGATTTTAATGTGGTGGACCGGCAGGGAAACGTGCTGCAGCCTGTAGACGGTAGATTCTCGATCCTGTTCCCCCAGGCAAAACAGACCAAGGATACGATCTATATCCGGCTGCTGAATAACAGCACGCCGGGTACGCGACGCGCGGTGATCAATCTGATAGGCGACAGTACCAGCCAGTATGTGGTAGATACCTTTTCTACTGCGCATAAAAGACCCCTGGTGATACAATAAACGGCGTTCCGGGAACGGATCGGGAATATATAGCTGAATAGTTAGCTAAATCTGAGGATAGCCGGTGCGGTGGAATTTGTATTTTAGCAGGAAGTTTGTTAAAATACAAAAACATGAGAGCAACGATCAGGAGATGCGTGGTTTCAGGGGTGCTGTTTTTAGCACTGAGTACAGGGCTGTTCGCGGCCGCCCGGGGTATCACGGAACCTAAGCAAAGTTATGTTCAAAGAAATACGCTGAACGCGTTGCAGCCGTTGCCGGCAGAATCGTTTATCCATGCTTATGGAACGCTGGATAATCTATGGTTCCGGGTCAGTAATAAAAAAGAAGTAACCGTTGCTTTCCTGGGGGGATCCATCACCAATATGACGGGCTGGCGCAATAAGGTAGAGCGCTATCTGGCGGAGCAGTATCCCCAGGTGCATTTCCGCTTTCTGAATGCCGGTATTCCGTCGCTGGGCAGCCTGCCTCATGCCTTCCGGTTTCAGAAAGATGTGTTGGACCAGGGGCCGGTGGATCTGCTGTTTATCGAGTCGGCGGTGAATGACTATGTGAACGGGACTCCTGCAATACAACAGCGCCGCGCCTTAGAGGGGATTATTCGTCATGCGCTGACGGGTAACCCGGGTATGAATATCGTGCTGATGGGTTTTGCCGATGAGTTTAAGCTTGCTGATTATGCAGCAGGGAAGGTTCCTGCTGAAATTAAATTGCACGATACACTGGCCCGCTATTACGGTTTGCCGTTCATTAACCTGGCAGAGGAAGTATATCAGCGGATAGCGCACAAAGAATTTACCTGGGCAGGCGATTTTAAGGACCTGCATCCTTCACTTTTTGGGCAGGAACTGTATTTTAATACCATAAAGACCCTGTTGCAAATGCAGCTGAAAGGCAGGGCGCCGCGGGCGCTGAGGACAAAAAAAATACCCCGGCCTTTAGACCCGCTTAACTATGCCGGTGGGCGATACATCCCGGTGAAAAATGCTGCTATTGAAAAAGGGTTTGTATGGTCTGCTTCCTGGACGCCGGCCGACAATGCAGGCACAAGACCGGGCTTTGTGAAGGTCCCGGTGCTTGAGGGGGTAACTCCCGGGGCGGCTGTAACGCTTTCGTTCCGGGGCACGGCCGTGGGTATTGCGGTCGTTTCCGGTCCGGATGCCGGTGTGATCCGCTATTCCGTTGATAACGGGCCGGAGCAGTCGCTCGATCTGTATACGCAATGGAGCAGTGGGCTACATTTACCCTGGTACCTGTTGCTTGGCGACGGGCTGAAAGAAGGAAAGCACCAACTGAAGATCTCGATTGCGGATCAGCATAATCAGCGGTCGCGGGGCAATGCGGCCAGGATCGTATATTTTTTGGTAAATGAGCAATAAGTCTGCACTCTTGCCGGGGCCTATCGGAATACGGAGACCGGCGCTACGGGGATAAAACAGCAAATGGATTTAATAAAAAGAGAGATGAAGTTTATTTTAGTTGCATTGGTTTGGTGTATGTCCCTTTGCTGTGTGGCGCAGCAGGGCATGGAAGAGATGTGGGATCAGTCGTCATCCGCGAAGCAACATTCCAATATCCGGTGGTTCAGAGAGGCAAAGTTCGGGCTGTTTATTCATTGGGGATTGTATTCCCGGCTGGCCGGCACCTGGGACGGGAAAAACTACTATGGCAGCGGGGAATGGATTATGAACCAGGCAAAGATACCGGTGAGCCGCTATCGCAAAGTGGCCGAAAGCTTCAACCCGGTAAATTTTAATGCCGATGAATGGGCGCAACTGGCAAAGGATGCGGGTATCAAATACATGGTGATCACAGCCAAGCATCATGAAGGCTTTTCTATGTTTGACTCGAAAGTAACGGACTTCGATATTGTGGATGCAACGCCCTACAAAAAGGATCCCATGAAAGCCCTGGCCGCAGCAACAAGAAAAAGAGGGATACAATTCGGATTCTACTATTCCCAGTTCCAGGATTGGTATGAGCCCAACGGCGGAAGGAATACCTGGGATTTTGATGAGTCGAAAAAAGACTACCAGCAATACTATCGTCAAAAAGCCATACCGCAACTGAAGGAACTGCTGACCAATTATGGCCCGCTCGGGATCGTTTGGTTCGATACGCCCGGAGGTATGACCAGGGAACAAACGCAGGCCTTTATTGATGAACTGCGGGTATTGCAGCCGCAAAGCCTGTTTAGCAGCCGGGTAGGGCAGGGGCTGGGGGACTACAAGGATTTTGGTGATTCGGAAGTGCCGCCGGTACCCATTGAAGGTGCCTGGGAATCGATCTACACACATAATGATTCCTGGGGGTATATCGCGCATGATATGAATTTTAAATCATCGCATGAGATCATCCGGCTCCTGTCTAACGTGGCTTCCAAAGGCGGCAACCTGATGCTGAATGTGGGCCCGGACGGCAAAGGGAATATTCCCTATTATTCTATAAAGTACCTGAAGGAGACCGGTGCATGGCTTCAGAAAAACGGGGAAAGTATTTATGCCTCCACTGCCGGCTGGATACCGGCGCAACCCTGGGGGGTAACCACTGCAAAACCAGGCAGACTTTTTCTCCATATTTGGGAACAGCCGGGGAACGGGCAGTTACTGGTGCCGGGCTTTGCCAACAGGGTAACCCGGGTATACGCCTTAACGGATAAAAAAGTGCTTTCTTATAACCAGAACGGCAGCGACCTGGTTGTGAATACCACAGCCCTGCGGAGTGAGCATACACCCGACAAGGTTGTGGTAGTGGAATACAGCGGTACAACTCCGGCTTATAATGCAACGGCTCCCGTTACAGTTTCTGCCCAATACGCCGTTAACCCGGTGAATGCAGTTTTTGCAGCCGTAAAAGGACAGGCCCGTGTGGAGTCGCTGACCTATAGTCATTACTTTGGCGACTGGAAGCACACGACCTGTATTACCGGTATGAGGGCCCCTGAGGATGCCGTTTCATTTACAGTGCGGGTTACAGAGCCGGGAGATTATAAGCTGGTCCTGGAGTATGCCTGTCCGCAGGAAAGCGCCAAACAGGAAGGACGCCTGGAGGTGGATGGCAAAACCTATATGTTCCGTACATTGAGGACTTCTGAATTTGATAAATCGGCCCCGCTGTTGTTTATCAAACACCCGGTCACAATTTTCACAGTACAGAAGGCCGGCGTATATACCATCACCATCAGCCCCTGCCGGCAGGGAAAGGAGTTGTTTAAACTAAAGGGCATTATTGCAGAGCCGCTGAAATAGCATGAGCTTCCTTAATGATTGTACACAGGAGCGTTTGTAGCGGAGGAATGCTGTTGAAAAGTACCGCAGGAAGAAAATATTGAAAGCGCAATAATAATGCGGGATAAGATATATGAACGCTTATCATAAGCGCTGCAGGAACGCAATATCTGATAGCACCCGGTATTAACAGGAACCGGGACCCATAGGGCCGAACCATTAAATGAGATAATAAATGAAATGGAAATGTATTTGTTGCCTGTCATTCTTACTTGTCAGCGGTAGCATAAATGCTGCAGTAAAATTGCCTGCGGTGATTGCCGATCACATGGTACTACAGCAAAGGACGACGGTAGCATTATGGGGCTGGGCAACCCCGGGGGAGCGTATTAGGATCCAATGCAGCTGGAACCGGCAACCGGTAACCGTAATGGCCGGTATGGACGGGCGCTGGATAGCGCATGTAAAGACCATCGCGGCCGGTGGCCCGTACACGATCCGTTTTAACGGAACAAACGTCATTGAAATTAATGATGTATTACTGGGCGAAGTGTGGCTTTGCTCCGGGCAGTCGAATATGGAATTCCCGCTGGCCAAGCAAAAGGCCTGGCGCACCGGGGTAACCGGCTACGAAGAAGAAGTGGCAAAAGCTTCAGATCCCCGCCTGCGGCTCTTTACCGTACAACAGGAAGTGGCCGGAACACCGCGGCCGGATCTGCAGGGCAGCTGGGCGCCCACCACACCGGAAACTGCAGCCACGTTTTCTGCGGTTGCTTATTATTTTGGCAAAGAGATCAGGGAAGCAACCGGGGTGCCCGTGGGATTGATCCACTCGTCCTGGGGCGGAACACCCGCAGAGTCCTGGACACGAAAAGAAGTACTGGATACCGGCAGGGAGTTTCGCCGGATACTTGATCGTTACGAAACAGCCGTAAAAACATACCCGGAAGAACTGGCGAAGTACGGGCAGGAACGGGATCAATGGCTGAAAGATTCGGCAACACACCCGGAAAGGCTCCGTAAAAAGCCCGCGCGTCCGCTGGAGCCCGAGCAAAATTCCAAATCGCCTACGAAATTGTACAACGCTATGATCCATCCCCTCATCCCGTTTACCCTGAAAGGGGTGATCTGGTACCAGGGCGAATCCAATGCCGGCAGGGCCTACCAGTACCGCCAGTTGTTCCCGGCCATGATCCGTAGCTGGAGAAAGGAATGGAAAGCGGACTTCCCCTTTTATTTTGTGCAGATCGCACCACATTACCAGCAAAACCCCGAGATCCGGGAAGCCCAGTTACTAACCTATAAAACAGTAGCGGGTACGGGTATGGCCGTGATCACTGATGCCGGTGATTCGTTAAATATCCATCCGCGGAATAAAGCAGTAGTGGGGCACCGGCTTGCCTTGTGGGCCCTGGCAAAAAACTATGGGAAAAAGAACCTGGTTTATTCCGGTCCGCTTTATGAATCGGCCCGGCAGGAGGGAAATAAAATGCGGGTCCGGTTTTCGTTTGCTGATGGCGGACTGGTTGCAAAAGATGGCTTACTGACCGGGTTTACCATTGCGGGCACTGACCGGCAGTTTGTTCCCGCAACAGCCGTAATAGAAGGAAACACCGTTGTGGTAAAAAGCGATGCTGTCGCCAAACCCGTTGCCGTCCGGTTTGGCTGGAGCAGGGTTCCCCATGCCGTGTTGTATAATAAAGCAGGATTGCCCGCATCGCCCTTTCGTACGGACGACTGGCCCGGAGCAACCTTTAATAAGAACTGATCCTGTTTTAGCGGACACATCTCGAATTTAAAGTCTCACCCCAAAAAACGATATTCATGAAACGGAACCTTGCATTATTTACTGCCCTGGTGTTGGTGATAAGCGGCACTACGAACGCTCAATCTGCAAAAACTGTGTCCGCCTTTAAAAACTGGCCCGCCGGCAGCGCTCCAAAACAGATCGGGAACAGGATCGCCAGCCGGTTTATTGCCACACCGCATACCAATTTTAACCGGCCGGGACCGCCCAGGGTAATCACTTATCCCGAAACCTGCACCTGGTATGGAGCGCTCACTTTTGCAAAGGCAACGGGCAACAAAAAGTTTACACAACAACTGGTTGCCCGTTTTGAGCCGCTGCTGGGCAGTCGCGATACCCTGGTCCCCATACCGGACCATGTGGATTACACCGTGTTCGGATCCGTACCGTTTGAATTGTATATGCAAACAAAAGATGCTCGTTACCTGAAACTGGGAAAGCATTTTGCCGACAAGCAATGGGGCCCGCCGGAGGGAAAAAGGGTCACTGCGGAATCGCACCGTTTTTATAACAAAGGTCTTACCTGGCAAACGCGGTTGTGGATCGATGATATGTTTATGATCACGGCGGTACAGTCGCAGGCCTATCGTGCTACCGGTGACCGCACATATATTGACAAGGCTGCTGATGAAATGGTCTTTTACCTGGATTCGCTGCAACAGTCCAACGGGCTGTTTTATCATGCGCCGGATGTACCTTATTTCTGGGGAAGAGGAGACGGGTGGATGGCCGTTGGAATGAGTGAACTGCTGCGTTCCCTTCCGAAGGACAACCCCAACAGGCCCCGGATCATGCAGGGATATAAAAAAATGATGGCCACCCTGCTGAAGTACCAGGCGGAAGATGGTATGTGGCGGCAGTTGATCGATGATCCTGCATCCTGGAAAGAAACCTCCTGTACCGGTATGTTTACCTGTGCATTTATCACGGGCGTAAAAGAAGGGTGGCTGGATGAGAAGGTGTACGGACCAGCGGCCCGCAAAGCCTGGTTGTCGCTGATCCGGTACATCAATGCCGACGGAGATATTTCCGGCGTATGCGAAGGAACCAACAAGAAAAATGATCACCAGTATTACCTGGATCGCAAACGGATCACCGGCGATCTGCACGGCCAGGCACCGCTGCTCTGGTGCGCAACAGCTTTATTGCGGTAAAGCGGCGCACCTGTTAGGTCTTAAGACCTGGCAGGTTCACTGCCCGCGGGCTTTGAGCTGCGCTAAATAAAGGGAGGCCGGTTCAAGACCCGGTTTATTCTGGCCCTCCCATTCACCATCGGGCCGCGCTGCCAACCGGCCTTTTGCTTTTTGTCCCCGTAGCCCGATGCAATAATTTTTGCCGGATACCCAGGGGCTTTGCACGGTGGCTTTTTGGGCAGTACAGTTCCAGAGGACCTGGTTTACACCGGCCCAGCCATGACCGCTTCCCCAGTTGCCCCGGTCCTGTATATTGATTTCCCCATCGGTGATGATATTGTCGTACAGGGTGCCCATGGCCCACCGGTGGTGCGGCCCTATATCGGCATGTGTACGGGATGCGGTGCAATTGTAAAAAACATTGGGACCACATACCCGGGCGCCGGTTACATAATCATGGCGGCCGTCCCGGGCAGTACAATTCATAAACAGGTTCATTTGCCCGTTGTTATTAAAAGAATAGCGGCGTCCGCCGGTAATGATGGATTTATGATCGGAACATACACAATTGAGCACAGAGATATTCCTGGACAATGCCCCCAGGTTTACACAGGAATAAGCAAAATACCGGGCACTTACATTGCTGACCCACCCATTTTCGATCCGGTTCAGTGCCACTGCATCCCAGGAATGGTTTTCTGCTGTATCTGAGGTATATGCCGAAGCACAGGCAAGATTTTCTATTCCAACATTGGCGATCCTGCCCGGGAACTCGTATGTGTAAACTTCTGCAGTATTATACCTGCCTTCTATCGCCATCACTACCGGGTTGTCGATAAAGAGGGTATTGCCTTCAATACGGGTGACAGTACGCTGAAATTTGAAGTCATACTCCTTAGCCTGCCACTGTTTGGTGCCCGGGCGCTCTTCGATCTGGTTCATTTTCAGATCTTCGATCCATTGGTCCTTAGCCGTCCAGTGGATGATAACAGGATCTCCCGGTTTAAAAGCACGGGCCGATTTTACGGGGATGGCCATGCTGCCTGTGGGCACATAATCAGCTGCAACAGACGTACGGGTTCCTTTTACTTCTTTGGGATCACCGGTTCCGGATACGTTGATCAGCGCACGTTTTCCGGAGCCCTCCGCAACCAGCAGGGTTTGGTTGCCTTCGCCCCTCAATACAATTCCGCTCGCATTGATCCTGATACTGTTTGCTATGGAATAAGTGCCTTTCCTTAACAGGATGGCTCCGCGAAATCCATTTTTATCCATAGCCTTTTTTGAAAGGGCATCAATAGCCTGTTGAATGGCGCTCTCCGCACCGGATCCGGGGCCTACGATGGCTGCGACCGGTACATCAGGAATGGGCACATTCCCGGTCCGGTAGCCTACTTTGCTGAAATCCGGCAGGGTATTCCCTTTTTCATCCGCCTTATAGGTAAGCGTACCGTTGCTGTTCAGCACCGCAAGGGAAGACGGCCAGTTCTGGACCGTCTTAAAAGAAAAGGCGGAGATACAAAGGACCAGTAAACAGAAAGAAGCGACGCGCACCTGCATATGAAACATGTTTTAGTGAAGGATAAAATTCATAAAAAAAAGAACATCATAAGGGTACCGGTTAAAATAGCTGAGTACTTGGGTAAAAGTTGGTCAATGGTCAACAGGTGTCCGGATCAATAACATGAAAGCCGGAACTTTAAACCGACTTTGTTGCTGCTTTTGCTGGCTGGCTTACAGGTTATAAGAATGGCCGATCTCCGGTATCAGTAATGTTTTCCCCACCTCTTTAAAAAGATCAGCTGCTGCCGCATGGTCGATCTTTATATATCCGAAGGTATCAAAGTGCACACCGATAATATTGTTACACTGGATGAAATCGCTTGCTTTTACTGCATCGCGCGGGTTCATAGTGAAGTTACCGCCGATCGGTAAGATAGCGGTATCGATCCTTGCATAGTGTGGCACCAGTTGCATATCCAGCATCAGGCTGGTATCGCCGCTGTAATAAAAGTTGTGATGTGGCGATGCAAGGATAAAGCCACCGGCGGCTCCGGCATAGCTACCGTCAGGAAAACTGCTGGAGTGCAGTGCCTGCATATAGGTAAGAGTTCCGAACTCAAAAGTATAGCTTCCGAAATTCATAGGGTGCACATTCGTGATCCCCTGTTGCTGCAGCCAGGTGATGATCTCAAAATTGCTGATCACCAACGCTCCTGTCCGTTGGGCAATAGGGATGAGGTCTGCCGTATGATCACCATGTCCATGGCTAACGAGGATATAATCGGCTTCGATGGAATTGATGTCAATATTTTTAGCCAGTTCGTTGCCGGTGATAAAGGGGTCAAACAGGAATTTTTTATGATTGATCTCGATCAGGAAACAGGATTGGCCATAAAAAGTAAAGTTCATCATAATGCTTTTTTGCAAAGCTAACCATATCTGCCCGCGAAGCAAAACAGGGTGAAACTCAACGCAATGGACTGCACTGCAGAACCGGGGCAGCTCACAGACCTGTGGGGCATGAAATTGAAAATGTTAAAACAGCAGTGCCCGCCGGGAATTTGGCATTGTGCTTGCCCTGTATACAACAGGTAGTAATAATTTTTAATCTAAACAAAAACCAGATTCTATGAAATCAATGTTCAAATTTTTGAGCCTGCTGCTGATTGCCACAACAGTTGTTTTTGCATCTTGTAGTAAAGATGACGATCCTGCAGACAATAACCTCTTTGTGGGAACCTATAGGGGAAGCGTAACGTACACCGGGGATAAAACAGTTTCCAATCCTAATGGTTCGGTAACGGTCGTTAAAACCGGGGACCGGTACGATTTTAAGTTCTCTGACGGGATCCCCAGCATTACAAATGTGAATATCCCCAAAGGAACCAATAGCCAGGTTTCAATAACACCAGACGGGTACACCGGTTCTATAAGTATCGATGCAAAGAACCTGAAAATTGGGCTTATAAAAGAAGGTAACAATTGGGGTGCCGATTGTAAACGTTAAACCCGGACAGCGCACCGGTAAACAGAGGCTACCTTTGCAAAGGTAGCCTCTGTACTTTTATAACACCGGGTGCATCTTAAATTCTTTTTCCCGGTCAAAATTGTAGCGGTAGGTGGTTAGCCTCCGGCTTTTATAGGTGCCCAGCGATTCGGCCACGTTGATCATTTTGGGATTAAATTCCCCGATCCATTGCATTTCATACCGGTCGTAAATGGGGGTGCCAATGATGTATTCCCCGTTTTTAATAGTGAGGTTCTGGATCAGCTTACAACCTTCAATGATCATATAGGCATCCGCGCCCTTGCCCTGGAACTCGGGTACGATACCAAATACCAGCCCTACAAATTTATTACAGGGTTTGGTGCGTTTGTACCACAGGAATTTTAATTTATCCAGCAGTCCGAACCTGCCATCCAGATGCTTGAACCATTGGTTCAGATCGGGGAGGTTGAGCCATATACCGATCGGTTCTTTTTTATAATAGATCAGCCAGCAAATGCGTTCATCCAGCACAGCCTTCATACTTTGAAACATTTTGCGGGCTACTTTTTCTTCCATTTGTTTAAGCCCGCCGTGCCCGGCCCAGGCTTTATTGTAAACAATGGTAAAATCGCGGGCATATTTATCCAGGTCGTTCTTTTTGATATTTTCGGAAGTATAATTGGGATCTCGGGACAATGCTGCATGACGTTCATAAAACTTTTCCTGGATCCGTTCTCCTACATTTAACGCAAAGCAGGCCTGGTAAAAAAAGGGTTTAAAGCCATAGGTCTCAAACAGCGTTTTGTAATAGGACGGGTTGTAATTCATGCAATAGAGTGGTGGCTCAAAGCCTTCTGTCAGCAACCCCCACCACTTATCCCGTTCTCCAAAATTGATAGGGCCATCCATGGCGGTCATGCCTCTCTGCTCCAGCCATTTCCTAGCGGTATCCAGCAGCAGGTTGGCCGCCTCCTGGTCGTTGATGCAGTCAAAAAAACCTACACCGCCCACAGGGCCGTCATCACCCTTGGTCTTATATTTTTTATTAACAAAGGCGGCAATACGGCCGATAAGGGCACCCTGGTCATCCTTCAATATCCAGCGGATGGTTTCCCCAAAACGGAATGCTTTATTTTTAGCAGGATCAAAAACGTCTTCAACATCTTTATCCAGTGGTCGTATGTAATTCGGATCACCCTGGTGAATGCGCACGTTTACCGCCAGGAATGCTTTTATCTGTGCTGTTGTAATAACCTCTTCCAGTTTCATCCGGCAAAATTATCGTTTCAGGTTCAAAGTTACCGGTGTCCGGTAAAAAAGCAGTTTAATCAAAAATATCCATCAAAGCCTGTGTAGACGAGGGTAGCAGGTTTAAAATAATTTCCAGGCCCCCTGTGCTGGAGCCAACAAGCGGTATTGAAATACCTTTCTTTGATCTTCGATCTTGCTGAGCAATGCTGCAATCAGATGCGTTTGCGGGGTGTAAAAGCTGGGGAAAACCGGCCGCCCGATAAAGAGGCACTTTTTATTGATACACCTTATTTTCCCCGGACACCAATGACTTAAAGTTCGGGATTGAGATGCTACGTTTAGCCAAACCCACTTCTCACCATTGACTTCTTCATTCTTGACTTCTCACCATTCACGTCACTTTTCCCCAACCCTCTTCAAACTATCCAGTTTCCGTTGCGCCTTCCGCTCCAGCTCTTTTTGCCGTACAGAGTCTTTGATGTGCTGTAAACTGTCACGGATGGCCTTCTGGCGGCTCCAGGTAGTGCCTACGCTGTTCAGGAACATTTTTTTGGCGATAATGGCATCGTGTCCGTAAATATCTTCCCTAAAGTTCAGCCGCTCATCGTCATCTACCCAGGAGGTAAAGTAGGTGATGAGTACCGGTATGGGCCGTTTTACCCGTACAAATTTTTCCTTGCCGCTGTTCATGGCCGAATCAATTTTCTGCGCGTTCCATTTGGCGGTATCAGCCAGTACATACCGGGCAAATTTTGCGGGCTCTTTCAGTCGGATGCATCCGTGGCTAAAGCTGCGCTTGTCCCGGTTAAATAAGCTTTTGGCAGGGGAGTCGTGAAAATAAATATCATAGCTGTTGGGAAACAGGAATTTTACCAGGCCCAGGGAGTTCCAGGGGCCTGGCTTCTGGCGTACCTGCCCGTTTACGATCTCCATATGGTTGCGCTCAAGATAGGCAGCGCTGGGGCGGCCGCCCATTTCTTTTTTTACAATGCTGGTAGGCACGTTCCAGTAGGGGCTGAACACGACGGTCTTCAGCATACCGGTAAATACGGTGGTATTGTTGCTTTCTTTGCCTACCACTACGTTCATATCCCAGGCCGGGCGCCCGTTTTCGTACACGTGCATCTTATATTCCGGGATATTTACCATAATAGCCCGCCCGGAGTCCCTTGTTTCAATCGGGATCCAGCGCATCCGCTCCATATTGATCAGGATCTGCTGAATGCGCTCATCAATCGATACGTTCAGGTCTTTCAGGAATGTTTTGCCCGCCTTGCCGTCTGGTTTGTACCCATATACTTCCTTTACCGCATTTACCGCTCCGGCAAGGGCCGTGTCGTATATATTTGTAAAACTGCTGTCTTCCCCTTCAAGGAAACCCTCTGCTTTAAGCCGCTTCTTCAACACCAGCACAGCAGCATCTTTATAGCCTGTTTTCATTTCTTCCACCTTACTGTTAACGCGGGGCCATCCGCCGGCATCTTTGATGGTCTTGTATTGCTGCAGCTTGCTACGCAGCGCCGTATACTGGGGGTTACGGGGGGCATAGGCCTCGGAAAACTGCCCTTTGGCGGCGATCACCGAATCGAGCATCGCTTCCAGCGTCAGCTTCTTCTTGGGAATATACCACTCCAGGGTTTTCATATCAAAGCCCGCATCGTAGGCATATGCATGATCGGCATACAGGTAAAAGAATTTTGTGAGCGATAGTTCCAGGTTCTGGAATGCGGAATCGTTTTTTATTTTTACGGACTCGCGGGAAGTGATCAGGGCCTCCATCCGGGAGCTTAGCGGTTTGCTGTACACGGATGAGTCTTTTGAGTAGTTCAGGTAATTTTTCAGCAGGTTCCAGAAAGAAATGGTATGTTCCGGGATACCCTCGGGAGAGAACCAGGCATACTGGTAGTTACGGCTGTTGTAAAAGCTTTTGATCCGGTTTACCAGGGTGTCGCTCAGGCTGTCGGCAGCCAGGAAGCCGTTTACGAGGCTGCTGTCGATAAACAGCTGGTTAAAGGCGTTGCTGGTGTCGATCGTTATATCCACTTTGGTTACCGGCTTTTCCACGCGGATCACCTTTTGCCGTTCCTTTTTTTCGGCATTTTTACAGGAAATAATGCCGGCAACGATCAGCAGTGCCAGCGGAAGCATAAGTTTTTGAATACGCATCGGATATATTCAATTAAAATTGGATAGGAAATTACGGAACTTATTGAATACTTGCCTGGTAGAACCAGCGAAATTATGAGCACTATAGCCTTTGGCCGGCTCCTTTCTCTGGGTGATGTTTTTCGTCATTCTCAATAAGTTTTAAGCATTTATACGGGCAAAAATACAGGCAAAGTCCCGATAAATGCATTTTTTCCACAGGTTATTAATAATTCTTCAGCCCTGCGTTATTTATTATAGCGATAAACCTTACTTTTGCAGCCTCAAATAAAACCTTATATTTCAATATTGAATATGGCAAACGTAGGTAAAGTAAAACAGGTGATCGGCGCGGTGATCGACGTTCAGTTTGATGGCACGCTCCCGGAAATTTATAACGCATTGGAACTCACGAAAGAAAATGGTGATACCCTGGTGTTAGAGGTGCAGCAGCATCTGGGAGAAGACAGCGTGCGTACCATTGCGATGGACGGTACAGAGGGCCTCGTTAGGGGTACCGAAGTACGCGATACCGGTAAAGCTATTACCATGCCTACGGGTGAGGGCATTAAAGGACGTCTGTTCAATGTAACCGGCGATGCCATTGATGGCCTGCCTGCGGTTTCCAAGGCCAATGGCCGTCCGATCCACGCTATGCCGCCGGCTTTCGAAAACCTGAGCACGGCAACAGAAGTATTGTTTACCGGTATCAAGGTAATCGACCTGATCGAGCCTTATGCAAAAGGTGGTAAAATTGGTTTATTTGGAGGTGCCGGTGTAGGTAAGACCGTATTGATCCAGGAATTGATCAACAATATCGCAAAAGGACACGGTGGTTTATCCGTGTTTGCAGGAGTGGGAGAGCGTACCCGTGAAGGTAATGACCTGATGCGTGAGATGATCGAAGCCGGCATTATGAAATACGGTGAGGCATTTAAACACAGCATGGAAGAAGGCGGCTGGGACCTGAGCAAGGTGAACCAGGAAGAACTGGCAGAGTCTAAAGCGACCTTCGTATTCGGACAGATGAACGAACCTCCCGGTGCGCGTGCGCGTGTGGCCCTGAGCGGTTTGACCATTGCTGAATATTTCCGGGATGGAGATGGCGAAGGCAAAGGAAAGGACATCCTTTTCTTCGTTGATAATATCTTCCGTTTCACACAGGCCGGCTCCGAGGTTTCGGCGCTGCTGGGTCGTATGCCTTCAGCGGTGGGATACCAGCCGACCCTGGCCACAGAAATGGGATTGATGCAGGAGCGGATCACCTCTACAAAAAGCGGTTCCATTACTTCTGTGCAGGCGGTTTACGTACCCGCAGATGACCTTACGGATCCGGCGCCGGCAACAACCTTTGCCCACCTGGATGCTACAACCGTATTAAGCCGTAAGATTGCCGATTTAGGTATTTACCCGGCTGTGGATCCACTGGATTCTACTTCCCGTATCCTGATGCCGCAGGTGGTGGGAGATGCGCATTACGAATGTGCAAACAAGGTAAAACGGATCTTACAACGTTATAAAGAATTACAGGATATCATCGCCATCCTGGGTATGGATGAGCTGAGTGATGAAGATAAAATGACCGTTGCCCGTGCCCGTAAGGTACAGCGTTTCCTTTCACAGCCCTTCCATGTGGCAGAAGCCTTTACCGGCCTGAAAGGAGTACTGGTGCCCATCGACGAAACCATCCGCGGATTTAACATGATCATGGACGGTGAGGTGGATGAATATCCGGAAGCAGCCTTTAACCTTGTTGGTAACATTGATGATGCCATCGAGAAAGGGAAGAAATTACTGGCAGCTTCCTAGCCGTATTTAGATGATTGGTATTTAGTATTCGGTAAAAGATTTTGGGAATATATTAAGAACTATATTAATATTGTATTTCAAAATCAGAACGCCGGTTTATTAAACACTAATATCTAAGAACTATGGGAATGCGCAATTTTCAATGGGATCGGTAAATGAAGCGCAAACACAGCTGGAATTAGCGGTTCGATTGAAATACCTCAGAAGTATTGAATGTGCAGCATTGATAGAAGAAGGCTTATTGATTTATAAAATGATCCTGGTATTTTACAACGGTTTGAAGGATGATTGAGTTACAACCGGTTGAGGCTTTGAAATGGAAGCAGTGAAATAGATGAGCTGGTTATCCAAGTCCAAATAAATACTAAGGATCTAAATACCGAATACAGTAGAATTTATGCAATTAGAAATATTAACTCCGGAAAAAAAGATCTACAGTGGCGATGTATATGGTGTACAGATGCCCGGTATCTCGGGTTCTTTTGAGGTACTGGAAAAACACGCACCGATGATCGCCGCACTGCAGGAAGGCAAGCTGAAGGTTCTGAAGGACCGGTTAAACGGTGAAGCCAGCTTTTTTCAGATCCAGAGTGGGTTTGTGGAGGTGCTGAATGAGAAAGTAACCGTGCTGATCGAAGGGGCGCTTCCACTGTAAGCGTATTGATTTTTTTATTATGGCCCCGCTTTGGCGGGGTTTTTTATGCGCCTGACAACCAGGATCTTTGCGTGAGGATCTGCTACCCGTGCCTGCTTTTTGGTATGCGGGAGGCCAGAGATACCCTAATTGGGGTATAATTGGCCGTTCTTCAGGAATCAGTAGGAAAAAGTTCTCTTTTTTTCGAAAAGAGGGTTAATTTGCTCGGATTCTGGCAGACATTTTGTGAATTATAAGTTTTTTAAACCTAAATTTTTCAATGAAGAACCTTCTTCTTTTTATGATCGCATTTTTTTTGTGTGGTCATTTGTATTCTCAAAAAAGTATCAGTTTAAGAAAAGTTGTAAGTAAAAAATCTGAAATTGGCGCCACCCTGCCGATGTCTGTGGTGGAAATACCGGCAGGCACTTTTTTCATGGGTAATCATGGCGACTCTACTTCGCCCACCAGCCAGGACCAGCAACGCCCGGTACTGATCAGTGGTTTTTATATGTCGGCTACCGAGGTCACCAATGCCCAATACCACGAGTTTGTGAACTGGGTGCGGGACTCCATCGTGGCAAAACGGCTCGGAGGGCAATATATTACGGTGGCAGGCAATGATACCATGATCAACTGGAAGGCTACCTCAAAGATCAATTATTCGGATCCGGCCATTCTTGCACAGCTGGGCGACCTCGTGCTGGATCCGTCGAAGACCATCAGCCAGAAACGGATGATCGATCCCGATAAACTGATCTATGCACTGGAAGGGTTCAATTACCAGGAAGCCGCAAAAAAGGAAAATAAGGGGCGGGATGCAAAGGATTTTGTATACCGGTATACTGTTCAGGTGTATCCGGATACACTGTCCTGGATGCGCGACTTCGGGTATTCCAATAACGAACAGATGGCGGTTAACTATTTCAGCAGCCAGAAATATCAGAATTACCCCGTTGTGGGGGTAAGCTGGAAACAGGCCAGCGCCTATTGCGATTGGATGACAAAACATAAGATACTGGCGCGGCAATCGAGAAACAGGGGCAACGGAGGAGGGAAGGCCCGCCTGCCAACAGAAGCCGAATGGGAATATGCAGCCAGCCTGAATGCAAAAGATGCTGCAAAGGAAGAACACCGTTCAAAACAGGATAGTGATGCCATTGCCAGCAATACAAAGGCTGCCGTTCCGGGAGAGGGAAAGATCTTTCCCGTTTATGTAAGGGGGGCAAAAAAAGGAGATTTCGGGTTGTATAACCTGGCAGATAACGTGTCTGAATGGACTACCACCTCCTATTACGAAGGTGGTGAGAATTTCCAGAACCGCTTTAACCCCGATATTCAATGGGGCACACCGGAATCGGAATCCAGGGCGCAAAGAAGGAAGGTGATCAGGGGCGGAAGCTGGAAAGATACGCCTACTTTCATGACCCCGGAGAACCGTTCATTTGAAGACCTGGATGCTTCGCATTCCTATCTCGGGTTCCGTATAGTGGTAAACATGCCGGAATGATCCATTCCTGATTCTTAAATCATCAAATATTTATCTATAAAATTTAGCGTGTATGGCTGTTGAAAAAGTTCGCCCGATAGACCGGTACCTGGAGATCTTCTATTCCCTGGGTGCAGTTCCTGTGTTACTGGGAGTGTTGTTTAAACTGACAGGAACTTCCCCGTTCGGAGATCCGAATATCTGGCTTCAGATTGGGTTGTATACCGAAGTGCTGGTGTTTCTGAGTTTTGGATTGATGTACCTGTTCAACCCTCCTCAGAAAGTGGATGAAATGGGCAATCCCGCCGGGGCAGATGATGCTGTGGCAGTAAAAAAGGTAATGGCTAAAGACAGTGCACTGGTCTCTGTTGACGAGATGCTGAAAGCCGCCGATATCACTCCGGAAAACCTGGGACGGCTGAGCACCGGCTTTAAAAGCCTGGAGGCCAATATCACCCGGATCAGCCATGCTTCAGAAAGCATCGTGGATACAGAGGAATACGCCCGGCAGATCAAACAGGCCAGTGCTTCTATCAGCCAGATGAATACGTACTACAGAAAGTTGGCTGAAACTTCTGATGCTCTGGTAAACAGTGCAGAAGATGCAAAGAATACGCAAAAAGAAATTGCTGATCTCTCAAAGAACCTGGCAAAATTGAACCAGATGTATAGCGGAATGATTGCCGCCATGCAGATGAAGAACGGATGATGCGGTCCATTGCCGGCAATGCCGGAATGATCGTTTTTTACAATACCTGTTCATAACGGGAGGGCAGCCCTGGCAGAAAAAATTATCAATTTAAGAAAAGGAATTGAATTATGGCTTTACCAAGAGAGCCGAGACAGAAAATGATCAACCTGATGTACCTGGTGCTTACGGCATTGCTGGCACTTAATGTATCATCAGAGGTCCTGAATGCGTTTAAAACGATCGACAAGAGCCTGACCAACGCAAACGAGACCATCGATAAAAAAAACAAGACCATTTTTGTTTCGCTCGAAGAAAAGGCAAATGATCCCAAAACCCAGGAGCTGGCGCAGGTATGGGTGCCCAGGGCTGAAAAAGCCCGGCAGCTTTCGGACGAGCTGGTCAGCTATATCGAATCGCTAAAGACCCAGATCAAAACCGCATCGGGGCTCAACGCAAAAACAGGCGCTTACAAGGAGAGCAACCTGGATGTGCCCACGCGGATCATGGTCGATAAGAAACAGGGGGAGGACCTGCTGAAAAAATTGTCTGGTTACAAAACAGCAGTGCTGGCAATTGATCCGGAGATCAACAATGAATTTCAGCACACGCTGCCGTTAGACCTGTCTATGCCCGAAGTAAAGAATAGCAACAATAAAACCTGGGCGGCCGCCTATTTCAGGAGCACCCCTTCTGTGGCTGCCATCACCATCCTCTCCAAATTTCAGAATGATGTTAAGAATGCCGAATCACAGCTGATCGAATTTTGTCATAACAAGATCGGGGCTGTAAAAGTGGTGTATGACGAGTTCCAGGCGCTGGCAACGGCCAATGCGCAATATCTCCTTCCCGGTCAGGAATTCAACATTACGGCAGGTGTGGGGGCCTTTAGTAAAAATGCCCGTCCAACGGTAACCATCGATGGCGCGGCTGTGCCGCTGAACGCAAACGGACTTGCAGAATATAAAACGGTGGCCGGTGGCCCCGGTACTTATACGAAAAAGGTCAATATTTCGTTTGTAAAACCGGATGGCACCACTTCGGTGATCACCAGGGATATTACCTATACAGTCGCATCGCCTACCGGGCTGACGGTTAGTGCCGATGCGGTGAAAGTATTGTATGTGGGGCTGGAGAACCCGATCTCTGTGGGTGGGGGTAGTGGCAGCAGCGCAGATCAGCTGCGGGTTTCCATCAGCCAGGGTAATATTTCCGGTTCGCGTGGGAAATATACTGCCCGGGTAACCACACCCGGCAGCGCTACGGTTACCGTAAATGATGGCAAGCATACCAGCAATTTTGAGTTCCGCGTTAAATCCGTTCCATCGCCCACCGCCATGGTTGGAGCCAGCAAAGGCGGCCGGATGCGGGTGAATGATTTTAAAGCACAGGCAGGGGTAAGGGCCGAGCTGGAGAATTTTGTGTTCGAGGGGGTTAAATTTACGGTATCCGGCTATACCATCACGTTTGCAGGTGCCGGTTATCCCGAGTTTATGCATAAGGCCGTTAGTGGCAACTCTTTTAATGCCGCCCGCTCGCTGATCGAAAGAGCGCAGCCCGGCAGCACCATCACCATTGACGAAATCAGGGCCACGGGCCCGGGCGGATCACGGACCCTGGCGCCCATAGCCTTTAACTTATATTAACGGTTTTGATCAGGGCATTTGCCCATTGTAAAATATATACTGATGAAATTGAACATTTTTATAGCCGCGTGTCTGACAACAGGACTGCTTTTGGTTTCAGCGCAAAGCTTTTCGCAGCGAAGCGCATATGATACGCCCGTCTCATCCGGTAAAAAGACCGCTGCACCCAAAACGGATATGCCCGCCAAAGCCAGTCAGCCGGATCCGGATAAATCCCCGGTGACAGATAGCCTCCAGCCCAATCTTCCCATAGAGGTGGTGGAGGGCGCGCAGACCGGTGGTCTCTTTGGCGGGTCTGCAAAATCGCTCCGCAAGGATAATATACTCGAGGATGATATGTCCGACAGCACTGCTACTCCCTTGCCCTATACGGCACTGTATGCTTCCGATGCGCTGTACCGGGTACGGGTATGGCGCACTATTGATGCACGCACTCAAAAAAATGCCCGGTATTTTTTTAATAAAGCCATCGAAGGGGAGGACAATTCGCGGCTGATCAATATTATGCTGAAAGCGGTAAAAGACGGTGGCGTACAGGCATTCAGTAATATCGACGACCGGTTCACCACGCCCATCAGCTACGACGAGGTGGTAAGTACTTTTGGTGGAGGAAAGGACACCGCTGCCAAATACGATATGGAAGGTAATATCGTGGGCTACCAGGTACGGAGCCGGATGGTATCAGGCGATTCTGTGTACAAATTCCGGATCAAGGAGGAATGGGTGTTTAATAAGCGCGACGGCAAAACCTATATCCGGATACTGGGTATTGCGCCATTATCGTCTTACACTACGTCCGACGGGTATACCGTTGCCAACAGCGAGCATGCGCTGTTTTGGCTTTACTACCCCGACCTGCGTAAAACGCTGGTGCGAAGCAGTATTGTAAATCCGCTGGATATGGGAGGCCGGATCACCTGGGAGGAGGTATTTGAGAACCGGCTGTTTGACAGTAAGGTGATCAAGTCCTCACTGGACGCAGAAAACGGATTTAATGAAAACCCGCTTACAGAGGCTCATGCAGTGGATATTCAGCAGCAGCTCAATAACCTGAGCCGTCGTATGTGGAGTAAATAAAATAAGCTATGAAACGGAGCAAGACAGGGCTTTCCCGCACAGCGGCAGGAGTTCTTCCGGAGACTTTCGGAAACCAGGAAAAACCGCAGCAAAGCTGCAAACAAAAAAATATACGGATGCATGTAAAAAATTGGATTCTTTTGACCGGGTTTGTTGGCTGTACCCTGCTTTCGGCTGCCCAGGATAACGGGGGGCGGAAGGATTATGTGGCGCATAAAAGCAATATCGGTATCACGGCCGGTGCCCTGGGGTATTCCGGGCGCTATGCGGTAAAAACGCCGCTGGGAACGCATACTTCTTACGGGATTTCTGCATTTTATGACCACAGTATGATATTACCCTCCCAGCTCTTTGTAAGAGGGGAGTTGCTGTTTGGAGAATTGAGGGGTGATAACCGCGACGCTGAAAATGCCCGTGCGCCTTACGGGATGTTTAAGACAAATGTGCTGGAAGCTACAGTAAAAGCGCAATACGATATACTGAATGACGCGGTAACCCGGTGGTCGCCCTATATCCTTGCCGGGGCAGGCGCCTACGGGTTATTTAATTATAGCTCCAGTAACGGGTTTAAGGACCGTTCGGATAAACTGGCTTTCATTCTTCCGGTTGGCGGGGGGGTAAAATACCAGGTGAGCAGCCGGGCACGTGTTTTCCTCGAAGGCAATGTCCGGTTCCTGACAAAGAACCTGGATAACCATAACCCTGAAGGACGCAATAATCCCAATAAATATTACTCGCTGGCGCTGGGGTTCTCCTATTCGTTACAGAAGAACAACCAGTTATGGTAAGTCATCAGGGCATTCCCTTTGGATGCGTTAACGGCGGGCATTCCTGCACCCCGTCATGCAAAGAGTGGCCGGGGCAGTTGCGCTCCCCTCATTCCTGAACGGCCTCCGGCAGTCCCGGAACAAACATAGGAGTCTTTACCCTGATTTTGAAACTGACCGCTGGCTGAGGTCGGGTGGTGGATCACTGACCGCCCCGCAACCGCATTTGCTGATCGGCATAACCGAATACCCGTTTCAGCAGGTCCGTTTTCCTGGATGCCAGGTTGGTCCGTATCTTTTCTTCCTCGTTGCCCACATAAAGGAACATGCCATCAATGGCGCGAGCGGCGATAAAATCATTCAGACTGGTCTCCAGTTTTTTGCCGCCCAGGAATGGGATGGCGTTGTATGCTTTTGCAATGCTCTGGTAGTCCTTGTCGGCACCGCTGGTGCGCACGGTATTATCCACGATGGGCCGGAACTTGGTCATCAGTTCGGGCGACATCTGGCCTTTAAAGAACTCCGTGGCTGCATGCCGGTTGTTGGTTAGTAAGATAGAGGCGGCGTCGGTAATGCTCATGTTCCTGACCGCATTCACAAAAACGGGCTTTGCTTCAGTAACAGCCTGCCCCATGGCATTGGTGAATTTTGAGGTCATCTGGTTAACCAGGGAGCTTAGCCCCAGGTCGCGCAAGGTTTTTTCGATCTTGGCTGCGTCACCGGGAAAGGCGAAGCGTACCAGCGGGTTTCCCTGGTTCGGGTTTGCAAAAGCTTCAAAACCGCTGAACAGACCCTGGGTAAGGGCTGCACGGAGTCCGTTGGCCATTTCAAGCTGAGAAAGCCCTCCGGCAACAGATTGCAGGGTGTCGCAACCGGAGAACAGTACGGAAGCACCCAATGCGAGCGAACATAATAAACGTTTCATGGATATGGATTTGATGTCTGATGTCTGATGTCTGATGTCTGATGTCTGATGTCTGATGTCTGATGTCTGATGTCTGATGTCTGATGTCTGATGTCTGATGTCTGATGTCTGATGTCTGATGAACTTACTAAGGTACGAAGAACCTGGTTAGTACCGAACTTTAAACCTCAAACGGCGAATAACCAATCGTCAATGGTCAACAAATCCATGAAGCAGTAAAACTTCTCACTAAGCGGCTATCCACCTCTCACTCAAACCTCAGACTTCTTCCGGAGGTTCTGAACGCAAAACCAACTTCCTGCTCCCATTCCTGCTAAAGATCAAAGATCAACCATTAACCATTGCTCATTTACTTCAAACCTCAATTCATCCGTGGGTCAATCGGGGCATTGACGATCAGTTTATAATCGCCCCCCAAATGATTGAGGATATTCTTCCAGAGCGCCTTTTCGTCATTGCTGAACAGGAATTCGGGGGTAGCCCTGGTTACGATCCAGGTTTTTTCCGCCATTTCAAAATCCAGCTGTCCCTCGCCCCAGCCGCTGTAACCCATGAAAAAACGTACTTTTTCGGGCGCAATATGACCTTTGGAGAGAAGGGTTGCCAGTATTTCGAAATCTCCGCCCCAGTATACCCCGCGGAGCACCTCTTTACCCCCGGGGATCTCTGCAGGGTACTGATGCAGGAAATGCAGGCTGTCCAAACCAACCGGCCCCCCCTCATAAACTGGAAAATCAACTTCCTTCAGGTCTGGCACCAGGTCGCCAAGCCTGTGTATCGTCTTTCGGTTCATAACAAAACCCACGCTTCCCGTGGCATCATGCTCACAAAGAAATACCACGGTACGTATAAAATTAGGGTCGTTCAGATGTGGATTCGCTATCAAAAAAGTGCCGTTTCCCGGTTCCATTGCGTGTTACAGTTATATAACGATTTCATTGAATGCTTCTATAAAAGCAAGTTAAAGTATAAAGGTAAACAGATTTATGGTTTTCACAGATGCAGATCGATGATTATATTTGCTTTTATCCATTTTTAACGTTCGTGAAAAAATTATTTGTACTCATAATAGTTCTGATCTCACTTTCGCTCCTGGGGATCATCCTTTTCCAGGTTTCCTGGTTGAAGAACGCAGCCATTTTGCAGGAGGACCAGGTACGGCAAAAGATCGATAATGCCGTAAATGAAGTGGGGCTGGAGCTGATCCAGTTCAAAACACAATACAGTACGCCCTACAATAACGATATCCCCCTGTTTCCCCGGTCTGCCCACGACTTTTTTAAGCGCAATACCATTCATGCCAAGATGAGTTATCAGCAGCTGTACAACCGGATCCGCAAAGCCTTCAATCATGCTGGTTTGGGAGACCTGGGATTTGAGTTCATGCTGATGCTGAGAAGTGACCAGCCCTTTGACCCGGTTGAGAAGCAGACCCCGAATTATGTTCAGGCTTACGCCGACACGATCAATAATTATGCGGCAAAGGGCGTGGGGATCGTAGTGGCGAGCGGTTCTGCCTTTGAAAACCCGGATGAAGCGCTGTTTGTGGTGGCACTCAATTATAAAAAGCTGGTATTGCGCGCACTTACCGGTAACATCCTGCTGGCAATATTATTTACACTGGTGATCATAGCGGCCTTTTTTGTAACGGTGTATACGATGCTGCGACAGAAAAAGCTCGGGGATATAAAAAATGATTTTATCAACAATATGACCCATGAGTTCAAGACGCCGATTGCTACGATATCGCTGGCTGTGGATGCCCTGAAAAACGAAAAAGTGATGTCGAACAGGGAGCGGATGGCCTATTTCAGCGGCATTATCAAGGAAGAAAACCAGCGGATGAACAAGCAGGTGGAGGCCATCCTCAAAGCTTCCCAGTTCGAAAAACAGGAGGTGGAGCTCGATAAGGGACCGGTACATGTGCATGAGATTATCAAGCTGGTGGCCGATAAATTTCTCCTGCAGCTGCAGGAAAAAAGCGGCCGGGCAGAGCTGGCCCTGGCGGCTTCAAACGATCTTATCAAAGGGGATGAAGTACATTTCACCAACCTGGTAAATAATCTTATTGATAACGCAGTAAAGTATTCAAAGGAAAATGTGCCGATTCATCTGAAGATCAGCTCTTCCAATTCCGGGGATAAGCTCATCCTGAAATTTGAGGACAACGGGATCGGGATGGCCCGGGAAACGCAAAAAAGAGTTTTTGAAAAATTTTACCGGGCACATACCGGCAACCTCCATAATGTAAAAGGGTTTGGACTGGGACTTAACTACGTGAAGTCGGTAACGCAGTCACACAACGGATCTATCAAACTGGAAAGTTCGCTGGGCCGTGGAAGTACTTTTACACTGGAGTTTCCGCTGGATATGGATGCCGGCCGGAAATAGCCGGTGCTGCGTGTGGTACAGGTGCTGTGCTGAAGCACAGGCTGTTTTTAGCGGGTATTTGTTTACAATAAATCGTTTGACCAAAATGAAAAAGATTGCATATTTTTTATGGGCATGCTGCATCGCCGGTTGTACAGGGAACGGAAATTCCGAAAAGACGGAAGGCGATACTCTTGCCTATACATATGTCCCATCTCCCATACATGATTCCGAAAAAATACCGGTAACGGATACCACAAAGTTCGAAGGTACCTATTCCGGCCTTTTGCCCTGTGCCAGCTGTGAGGGCATTGAAACCACATTGACCTTATATGACGATCATTCCTTTTTAATGAAAGAGGTTTATAAAGATGAGCAGCCGGATACGTTTGTGAACAAAGGAAAATATGAAGTGAAGAGCAATACGCTCTATCTGAAAATGGATGGGGCCGGGGTCGAGCGCCCCGTTATGTATGCGGTACGCCCCAATTCATTGACCCAGCTCGATATGAATGGGAAAGAAATAACCGGCGCATTGGCCGGGCATTATGTATTGATGAAAAATTAAGTTAGCGCCTGATGATCGGGGTGCCAGATGCTGCTGAAGTCTCCGATAACAGCCTGGTTGTTTTTAAATGAAAGCTGGTCAATGTTCAAAAGGAGGATATCTTCCTCCCGTACTTTCCGGTAAACAGGGTTCAATGTGCCGCCCTTGGCACCGGCCGGCTGACCGGGATCGTACTGGTAAGCTGCATCTACAAGTGTTCCCCGGGGATACATAATACCCGGAACGCCCTTGCCGCGGTAGTCCAGGTCCCGGGGATGCTCCAATCCTAAGGTATGGCCATATTCATGTGCAGCAGTAGTTGAGCCCTGGTACAGGTTCTCCAGTTTAAAATACCCGGTATTGCAGCCCAACCCATCCACAAACGAAATATTGCCCTCCGCATATTCTTCAATCCTGAAATAGTTATTCCTCGGATCATCGTTCCCGAGTATTTCTTCCGGGGCGATCTCCGGCTGGTAAACGGCGCTGATCCGGAACCGGACAGGGTAGGCGGCCCCCTTCAGCCACACATAGCCTCCGGGTTCATTCCACATGGTCTCGATCTCCTCCCTGATCTGTTCAGTAAGGTTACTGCCGGCCGCATTCCCATACGTAACAATATGCGACAGGATCAATATGGCCTGGTTATCATATTCAATAATGCCCATGCAGGAAAGTTAAGTCAAATTTTCGGGATGAGGCCACAGAGGCACTGAAACACGGAATTTTTATGCTCCTTCCAACAAGGCCCTCACGGTCTGAGCATTTCCTCCGTTTTAATTCAAAAGTTCAAAGCCTTCTGTGTTTCAGTGCTTCAGTGGCAATATCCCCGTATTTTTTGTACGTTTGTTTTATGACAAAGAAAGAACGGTATCAATTCGTGATTGACTATTTCCAGGAGCATATGCCCAATCCTGAAACAGAGCTGGTATACGATAATCCGTACCAGCTTCTGGTGGCCGTTATTCTTTCGGCACAGTGTACGGATAAGCGGGTGAATATGACCACTCCGTTTATTTTTGAAAAATATCCCGATCTGTTCAGTCTGAGCCATGCAACATTTGATGAGCTGTTCCCGTTGATCAAAAGTATCTCCTATCCCAATAACAAAACCAGGCACCTGATCGGGATGGCACAAAAGGTAATGCAGGACTATAATGGTGCTATTCCTATGACCGTAAATGAGCTGATCACGCTTCCGGGAGTTGGAAGAAAAACGGCCAATGTGATCACTTCGGTAGTGGAGCAGCAACCGAACATGGCAGTGGATACCCATGTTTTCCGTGTAAGCAAAAGACTGGGGCTGGTGCCCCAAAAGCTGAACACTCCGCTTGCGGTGGAAAAAGAGCTGATCAAAAATATACCGGCGGAGCTTATTCATAAAGCGCATCACTGGCTCATCCTGCATGGCCGGTATACCTGCCTTGCAAGAAATCCAAAATGCAGGGAATGCGGACTACAGCAGATCTGCATTTATTTTCACCGGCTCTTAAAACAGCAGGGATAATTTATTTTCCGGCGGGTATACTAATTGGCAGGTCTGAACGTTTAAGTAATGTCGATCAGGCAAGGAAAGCCTTCTTATTACTTGTATATATTATGCATGAGTCCTCAAAGAACGGTACCCGTTTTTGAGCAATGATTGTAATGCACAACCGGTTAATGCCCGCATCAATTTGAAAAATGGTCCCGGATTTACTGGAGATGAGCAGTATTGGCATACAGATTGCTGTATCATTATATGATTTTGCAATAACGTTTTAGCGAACCCTGTTGAAGCATGATGTATAACCTCTTGCAGGCCATGAATCGATTGTTTCAGATTCTTTTTCATTGGATCGCATCCGTTTATATGAGTAATGTACCGGTATAACCGTGTTTGATTTGGTGCAAGGCCATTTTTGTCCTCGTGGAGTTGTGCCGGGCACCCGGAACAGGCTATTGCCCGTTATTGCGGAACATCAGGATCCTTTAAACTATTTTTTGATTATATATGAGAAATCGTAAACGCTTGCCTGGGTTTATCTCAGGTGCTCGTACCAGGGTGCGGGGGTATTTTATTGCAACCGTTTTACTGGGGGCATTGCCGGCGGTAAAGGGGAACACTACTCCGGCCGTCCTGTTTCAGCAAACAAAGATAACGGTAACCGGAAAGGTTACAGACGACAAAGGAGGTGCATTACCGGGTGTAACAGTACAGGTAAAAGGAACACAGACTGCTGTGGTAACAGATGAGGCCGGGGCCTTTTCCATAAACCTGGACAATGGCAATGCAACCCTGGTATTCAGTGCCATTGGGTATGCCAATCATGAGGAGCGGGTCGGTGGTAAAACCGACCTGGGAACCATCGCACTGCAGCCCTCCAAGGCAACTGCTTTGGATGAAGTGGTGGTGATCGGTTACGGTACGGCCAGGAAGCAGGACCTTACCACAGCCGTTGTTAGTGTAAACAGCAAAGATTTTATCCCGGGGGCGGTCAATAACCCGATGCAGCTCGTTGACGGGAAGGTTGCAGGGGTAACGGTATCTCAGACGGCTGTTGGAGATCCTAACGCGGGTGTAAACCTGCAGGTGCGTGGCGCAGGTTCGTTTAAATCGGGCAATGGCCCGCTGGTGGTTATTGACGGGATGCCCGGTGGCGATCTCCGGAACCTGTCGCAACAGGATATTGCTTCCATTACCGTGTTAAAAGACGCCGGTTCTGCCGCCATTTATGGAGCAAGGGGAGCAGGTGGTGTGATCCTGGTTCAAACAAAAAGAGGCCGTGCCGGCAGAGTGTCCCTGAACTATGATGGGTATATAGACCATGATGTAGTGGCAAAGAAACCGGAGATCCTGTCGGCGCAGGAGTTCCTGGAGCATAAGCGGGATAAAGACTTTGGGTCGGTTACGAACTGGTATGATGCATTGGTCCGCAAAAACAATATGGGGCAGAACCATTATCTTTCAGCAAGCGGTGGAAATGAAAATACGCAATTCAGGATATCCGGTAACTACAGAACCAAAGAGGGGATTGATATTGCTACAGATCGCAAGGAATATGGATTACGCGCCAATTTCCTTCAAAAGGCATTGGACGGCATCCTGGAGATTGGTGGAAATTTTTCTTACCGTACGGCTAATGAAGCCTATACCAACTACGGTGCATTTAAGCAGGCGGTGCGGCTGAACCCGACAATCCCGGTAATGGATCCCAATAATCCCATTATGTATAACACCTTGCAGGGATACGACACATATAACCCGGTACAGGACCTGCTTACGCGTATTTCGGGCGCAGAGCAGGAATATGCAGTTATTGATCTTAATGTAAAACTGCACCTGACGAAGGATCTGAATACCGTGCTGAATTTTACCCGGCAGGGACACACGATGCTGAAACAGGAATACTGGAACGCAAAATCATCCGAATCAGTTGTAAACGGATATATCGGAAGAGCGCGCATTCAGAATGAAAAATGGGTAGACTATAACCTGGAGTGGCTGGCTAATTATTCCAAAAAAATTAATGATCATGATATCCAGGCCGTGGCGGGATACAACTACCAGGAGTTTAATAATTATGGATCCTGGTTACAGAACCGCAGGTTTCCAAGCGATTATTTTGAATATAACAATATCGGTCAGGGGAATTGGGGCAATGGGCAGCCCATCAACATGGGGGATGTAATGAGCTCCTGGAAAAGTAAGGAACAGGATATTTCATTTCTGGCAAGGGCAATGTATAATTACCGGCAAACATACTTTCTAACGCTTTCCGGTAGGTATGAAGGCAATACAAAGTTTGGTCCCGGAAACAAATGGGGATTCTTCCCGGGAGTTTCCGTTGGCTGGAAGCTGGTGAATGAGAATTTCCTCAAGGACAATGCAACCATCAATGATCTTAAACTGCGGTTTTCCTATGGAGGAACCGGCAGAAACGGATTCGACCGGTATATAGCCCTGGCAAAGTACAGCCCTTACGGACAATACCTGAATGATGCTGGGCAATGGGTCCGCGTGTTTGGTCCGGGAAATAACGAGAATCCTGATCTCAGATGGGAAAAGCAGATCGCCTACAATCTTGGTGTGGACTTTGCCTTGTGGAGCAGCAAGTTGTCCGGTAGCCTTGATTTTTATTACCGCAAAGGCAGGGACCTGATCAATGACTACCTGGTGCCGGTGCCCCCTTATTTGCACGACCGGATGTTTGTGAATGTGGGTACACAAAGTAATAAAGGGGTGGAGCTGGTGTTGAACTGGGATGTTGTAAGAAGCGGAGATTTTTCTTATAACACCAATTTTACCGCGTCCTATAACCGTACAAAGATGGATCAGTTTTCAAGCGATAAGTTTAAAGCAGATGAGCGCACTTTGTACGACCTCCCTTCGCCCGGGAACCCCGGTCCTGCATTTATGCTGAGAGAAGGGTTTGATGTAGGAAACTTCTGGGGCTACCGGTATGCCGGTGTAGATGACAAAGGCAATATCCTGATCTGGAAAGATGCCAAAGTGGGCGGTGAAAAAATTGATGCGACCAACCAGGGGCAGGAAAGTGATAAAGCGATTATCGGTAATGGTATGCCCAAATATGAAGCGGCATGGGGACATACACTGGGGTACAAGGACCTGGACCTGACATTGTTCTTCCGCGGAAAATTCGACTATGACATTCTGAACCTTTACCAGATGTACTATGGATTGCAGGCGGAGCCCGGAGTGAACCTGCTTAAAGACGCCTATACCCGGAACGGACAGATAAAATCGGGGAAGGTGATTACAGACTATTTCCTGGAAAACGGGAATTATGTACGACTGGATAACCTGACACTCGGCTGGACCAAAAAAATGAAGGAGAATAAGGCAAGGTTGGGCAACTTCAGGGTTTATGCAACGGTTCGTAACGTATTCACCATAACCAAATATTCGGGTATTGATCCTGCGGCTGTAAATGTAACGGGGCTGGAGCCGGGTATTGGCAGCCTGGATCTTTATCCTACAACCCGCTCTTACACCCTGGGACTGCAATTGAATTTTTAAGTATTAACAACGAATGAAAATGAAAAAGTATCAATCGCTTTTATATATAACAATACTTGCTGCATCATTATTATGCGGATGTGTAAAGTTAGATGAGGAACTATTCAGTGATTTGCCTGCAGCAGGTTATTATACGGATAAGAATGCCGTGGAGGCCGCTGTAGTGCGTCCCTACGAGCACGGCCAATGGTGCGGATGGGATGGAGACCGCTGGATACTGCAGGAGTTATCGGCCGACCAGTTTGTATGGACGCAGAAAGGAAAACATGGCTATGATGATGGCCAGTGGATCCGGATGCACGGCCATAACTGGGATGTACGGCAGGGACAGATCTATGGCGGATGGACCGGACCCTATCAGGGTATTATGCAGTGCATCACGATCGGTGGCGATATTGAAAAACTTGATTATGCAACCATGGGGTTGACCCCGGAGGATAAAAAACGGCACCTGGCAGAGCTAAAGACATTGAAAGCCTGGTTTTATATTTTTCTATTAGATTTTTTCAGGAAGGTGCCCATTATACAAAACGTAGGAGAGTCCCAGCCGCAATCAGAGCCGGAGCAGGTCTTTGCTTATATTGAAAAAGAATTAAAAGATGCATTGCCCGATCTTCCTAAGAACAGTACCGTGCCCGGGCGCTGGGACCAGGGAGGGGCAGCTGCTCTATTGGTAAGGCTCTATCTGAATGCTGAAAAATGGATCGGCAAGCCCAAATATACCGAATGCGCGCAGTGGGCCCAGGATATCATTAATGGTAAATATGGTACCTATTCACTGGACACCGATTACCGGGGGCCGTTCAGGTCCGGTGTGGGCGGATACCGTTCCCCGGAGAACATCTTCGAGTTTCCGCACAAACTGGATATCTATAATTTTGGCTGGATGTATAACGCTATGCAGCACTATGCTATGCGGTATGCCCTCGATAATGACTGGGGCAGCTGGAACGGGGTGCATCTTACCCCTTCAAGAGACCTGGACGGGAATATTTATGCCGGTTTTAAATTGGGAAAGCCCTATGAAAAATACGCGGCAACCGATAAGCGGAAACAAGCGTTCCGGACTACATCGGCAACCGGAGATTATGAAGGCTTTTTCATGGTCGGGCAGGTTTATGAGTATAACGCCGCAAAGGGTTTTGGATATGACAGCACAAAAAAGGTGAACGGATCAGAAGAATACAACGGGCAACCTTTGCGGTTTGTAGACCAGGTGGGACGCTTTTCAGAAAAGCCGGGCGGCCGCTGGGCAGAGGGATCGCATGTTGCTACAGGGGAGGAAAACTCTGGGGTACGGTTATTGAAATTCCCCTGGCTGCAAAAATCCAAGGGGCTTTTTATGTCCAATTCAGCTCCCGAAATTCGCCTGGCAGAAATATACTATTCCCTTGCTGAATGTAAGTACCGGGCGGGCGATAAAGCCGGGGCTGCCGTATTGATTGATGCGGTTAAAAAACGTAATTTTTCAACAGCCAACTGGCCCGCGCAAAGTTATGTAGCCAACCCCGGTAAACTGACCGATGATGAATTTATAGATGAGCTGGGGCGCGAATTTATCGGCGAACGGCACAGGAGACCGGATCTGATACGGTGGAACCGCTTTGGCAATGCATGGTGGGATAAGGCTGCGGATGCAAAGGATAAAACGGTATTTCCTATTCCTCAGAAAGCGATCGATGCCAACCCTGATTTTATAAAACCCAATGGCTATTAATACAGGCTGTTCCGTTTCTTAAGTATAAAGGCCGTTTCATTGAAACGGCCTTTATACTATTTGAATAAAAGATCACAAATAACTCAGGTCCGTCTTTGGCGTTAATGCCAGCAGGGTTTCATACATCAGCCGGATGGTATTTTCAACGTCCTTTTTATGGATCATTTCAACCGTGGTATGCATGTAGCGCAGTGGCATGGATATCAATACCGAAGGACAGCCATCATTGGCATAGGCAAAGGAATCCGTATCGGTTCCGGTGCTGCGGCTCAATGCCCTCCATTGTACGGGGATCTTGTTTTTTTCAGCAATGTTTTCAACAAAGCCCAGCAATTTGTTGTGCACGGCAGGGGCGTAGGCCAGCGAAGGACCATTGCCGCATAGCACATCGCCTTCGATATTTTTGTTGATCATCGGCGTATTGGTATCGTGGGTGACATCCGTTACAATAGCAATATCCGGTTTGATCCGGCGGGCGATCATTTCCGCGCCCCGTAGCCCGATCTCCTCCTGAACGGCATTGACCACGTATAAACTATAGGGCAGGACCTTTTTATTCTCCTTCAGCAATCGGGCTACTTCGGCAATCATAAAGCCGCCGATCCGGTTATCAAAAGCGCGTCCTACAAAATGGTCGCCGGCCAGCTCATCAAACCCATCCTGGTAGGTCACCACAGCGCCTACATGAATGCCCAGGGCTTCTATCTCTTTTTTGCTGCGGGCACCGCAATCCAGCCATATGTTTTCTGTTTTGGGCTGTGTTTCGTTTTCTTTACCGATACGGGTATGGATGGCCGGCCAGCCGAAAACGGCTTTCACAGGCCCTTTTTTGCCGTGGATAAAAACGCGCTGTGCCGGTGCTATCTGGTGGTCGGCGCCCCCATTCCTTTTTACATAAATCAGGCCTTTGTCGGTAATATAATTGACAAACCAGCCGATCTCATCGGCGTGCGCCTCGATCACCACTTTAAAGGGCTGGCCTGGGTTAATGATCCCCACCGCAGTGCCATAGGGGTCTACAAACTGCTCGTCAATATAGGGCGCCAGGTAATTGAGCCACAATTGCTGCCCCCAGGATTCAAAGCCAACAGGAGAGGCATTATTAATATAGTTTTTCAAAAAATCAAGTGCCGGGCCTGTTAATGCCGGTTTGGAAGCTTTTGCTTTTTTCCCTTTTTCTTTCGTATTTGATTTTGCCATAGTGATCATTTAGTGGATCCAAACCTACAGAAAATTTGTTAAGAATAAGAAGGCAGTTCCAGTTTTCAGCGATTCGTTGTCAGTATTTGAAAATCCGGATTCAACATGGGGTATAAAACGGATCGGACCTGAAACCTGAAGTTCTAAACCCGGAACGCTTCCCTGGCAGCCAGCTATCAGCGCCGGTTATCAGTTGATCTTCGGCATGGAACGGATCGGGCGTTAAACTTTGAACCTTAAACTTTAAACGAACACAGGCGCTTTCAGTATCAGATCCGCGCCGGAACAGGTTCTCAACCTTATTTTCGGTAACTTTGCCAAATGATATTACCAATCGTTGCCTATGGCAATCCTGTTTTAAGAAAAGTAGCGGAAGAAATAGATCCGCAGTACCCGGGGCTGGAAGCATTGATCGATTCTATGTGGGAAACCATGTATGCCAGTAACGGGGTGGGGCTGGCTGCGCCGCAGATCAATAAGGCGATCCGGCTGTTTGTGGTAGATAGTAGACAGATCATTGAAAATCTGGAAGAAGATGAAAAGGATCTGTATCCCGGTGACGAAGGTATTCAGCAGGCTTTTATCAATGCACATATCAAAACACTGGAAGGAGCGCTTTGGAGCTACAATGAAGGATGTTTAAGCATTCCGAAAGTGCGCGAAGATGTAAAACGCAACGAAACGGTGACCCTTACCTACCAGGATGAAAACTTTGAACAGCATACCCGCACTTTCAGCGGAATTACCGCCCGGGTCATTTTGCATGAATATGATCATATTGAGGGTAAATTGTTTATCGACTACCTGCCTCCTTTAAGAAAAAAGCTCATCAAGGGCAAACTCAATGATATATCCAGCGGGAAGATCCGTGTGGATTACAAGATGTCGTTTCAATAAAACATTGTTTCCTGTTTTCTTAATTCCGGGTTATGCGCATCAATATGTTCCTCTTTTTGCTTCTTATCGCATTGGGTGGTAATGCCCAGCCCCGCAGCTATACCGTCGGAAATGCGCATTCGCACAATGATTACGAGCAGGACCGGCCTTTTTGGGCGGCTTATGAGGCCGGTTTTGGTTCTGTTGAAGCGGATGTGTTCCTGGTAAACGGCAACCTGCCTGTAGCGCATAATGCCGGGGACATCCGGCCGGGCAATGACCTGAAAAGCAGGTACCTGGAGCCCTTAAAGGCCTGTATCCAAAAAAATAAAGGGTCGGTTTATGCAGACCGGCACAAAAGACTCAATCTTTTAATTGATTGTAAAACAGAAGGGCGCGCCACCCTGGCGGCGATCATTGATGTTTTAAAACAATATCCGGAGATAACCGGCAATAAAAGGATCCGGGTGGTGATCACCGGCAACAGGCCCCACAAGGATTCCCTGTTCATGTACCCGGCATTCATTTGGTTCGATGGTGAGCTGACCAACAAATATACCGGCAGGAACCTGGCCCGGGTAGCCCTTTTTTCCGCCAATTTCCGGAACTACGCACAGTGGAATGGGGCCGGAACACCGGATGCAGCCTCGGAGGCCGCCCTGCAGCAACAGATCCGGTATGCCCATAAACTGGGGAAACCCATCCGCTTTTGGGGCGCCCCGGATACTGAAAATGCCTGGAAGACCTTTCAACGGTTGGGCGTAGACTATATTAATACGGATAAAATTGCGGAATTGAGCCAATATCTGGAAGCGAACCGGTTTTAATGCTCTTTTAACCGGATGTTGCCCTGTTCGGTCCTGTCTACTGCAATCAGCAGGATGGGGCGTATGGAAAAGGACTGCCGGTCGGACCTTCTGTTGATGTAGGAAAAGGTCATATCGCCGGAGGAGCTGCGCTGAAGGCTCACCGGAATAAGGAGGGTTGCGGTATCCGTTTCCTGCTTTACAACCGCAACAACGTATTCCTGTTCAAAATGAACAGGGGTGGGCCGGCCTTTCATGGTTGCTGCCGCACCAAATAGTTTCTCAAAGACTTCTTTTGATGTGATCTTGGCCGGAACAGCCTGGCCTGTTGCGGTGTTTTTGAGGAAATAATGTTCCAGAACCTTATAAGGAACTTCCCCACGGACCGTTTTATGGACCGGGCTATCAGCTTCGGGTGTTTTGGACGTGTTGCCCGGATGTTGACATGCGGTAAGAAACAACCCCGCTGCAAGGAAGATTTTAACGTTAATGGTCATATATAATAAAGGTAGCAACAAAATTCCGGCCGTAACCAGGGCCCTGCCCGGCGGATATCGTTTTTATCAGTTCGGGGAAAAATGTATTCAATTGATTTTGAAATGATAGTGCTGCGTTGGGATCATTTTCAGGTCTTTTTATGCACAACGGTTTCGTGGTATCGGACTGTTCCGGATATACTTTTTTTTTAAAACAGAAGAACGGTACCGGGTTCCGGTTAAGTTTTTTACCGTTAAAAATGAAATATCTGGTTAAAAATTAGTTTATTTCAAAAATCCAAGCTACATTTGCACTCCCAAATAAAATTGGGTTTATCCAATGTCACAGAGAATCAGAATTAAATTACAGTCTTACGATCACAACCTGGTTGATAAATCAGCTGAAAAAATCGTAAAAACAGTGCGCAGCACTGGTGCAGTTGTTACAGGGCCTATTCCTTTGCCCACTCACCGTAAAATTTTTACTGTGTTGCGCTCTCCACACGTAAATAAAAAGAGCCGTGAGCAGTTCCAGTTAGCGACTCACAAAAGATTATTGGATATCTACACCTCTTCTTCCCGTACTGTAGATGCGCTGTCGAAGCTGGATCTGCCGAGCGGTGTGGAAGTTGAGATCAAAGCCTAAGTCCCGGCCGGCGTAAATGCCTGTGGCATCAGTTCTTTTTAAAATATTTTTATCTCTCAATCCTGCCAATAGCGGGAGAAAAGAGCTCTGAAATCCAACTTCATAAGTATCAAACGAAGTAAAACATAAAAACAAGCCATTCAGGGTTTGTTTACTACCGGTACTTCCTAATTCCGCAATAAGCGGAAAACAACGGAAAAGGTCGGTAGCAAACGGGGATCGATATCACGCCAATTGCGTGAAAGTCCCAATAATCCTGCAGGGCGTAAAACTACATAACAATGAAAGGTATTATTGGGAAAAAATTGGGAATGACCAGCATCTACGATCCCTCAGGTAAGCAAACTGCCTGCACGATCATTGAGGCCGGTCCTTGTGTTGTAACGCAGGTAAAAACAACAGATTCAGACGGTTATAACGCCTTACAGATTTCTTTCGGCGATAAAAAAGAAAGCCGCACTACACAACCAGAGAAAAACCACTTCGCTAAAGCTAACACTTCTGCAAAAAAATTCTCCAAAGAGTTCAGAGATTATTCCTTAGAAAAAAATCTTGGTGATACCATTACTGTAGACATCTTCGAAGAAGGTGAAAAAGTTGATGTTGTAGGTACAACAAAGGGTAAAGGTTTCCAGGGCGTTGTAAAGCGTCATGGCTTCCACGGGGTAGGTGAGCAGTCACACGGTCAGCACGATCGTCAGCGCGCTCCCGGTTCTCTGGGTAACTCTTCCGATGCCAGCCGTGTAATGAAAGGTATGCGCATGGCAGGCCGCATGGGTGGCGACCGCGTAAAGCTGAAAGGTTTGAAAGTGGTAAAGATCTTCGCTGAAAAAAATTACATCCTGGTGAGCGGTTCTGTACCGGGCCATATCGGTTCCATTGTTTTCATCCAAAAATAAGACCCGGTATCCTGTAACATATAAAATTTTTTGAAAATGCAAATTGAAGTTTTAAATATAGAAGGTAAAAGCACCGGTCGTTCTGTTGAACTGCCTGATGATATTTTTGGAGCGGAGCCTAATGACCATGTAATTTATCTGGCTGTAAAACAGTTTTTAGCTGCACAGCGTCAGGGAACCCACAAAGTAAAAACCCGTGCGGAAGTACAGGGCGCCAGCCGGAAGCTGCACAAACAAAAAGGAACCGGTGGCAGCCGTAAAGGTAATATCCGGAACCCTTTATACAAAGGTGGTGGTACCATTTTTGGACCCAAACCCCGCGACTACAGCTTTAAGCTGAACAAGAAAGTAAAAGATCTGGCAAAGATCTCTGCACTTTCCTATAAAGCAAAAGCCAACGCGATCCTGGTGGTAGAAGATATCAGCCTGGAAGCGCCTAAGACAAAAACATTGACCACTGCTTTAGGCAAATGGAATGTAGGCGATAAAAAATCAATGTTCGTTTTAGCGGAGCCCAATGAAAATATTGAATTGTCGTTGCGCAACGTACCTTCTGTGCTGGCTTTGCCGCTGAGCGATATCAACACATATGATATTGTAAACTCAGAGGTACTGGTACTTTCTGAAGGTGCTGCAAAAATATTTTCTGAAGATTTAGAAGAGGCTGTAGAAGCTTAAGAGTTTAACCCCGAAAAAAAGATTTGGTCATGAAACCATCTGAAATATTAATCAAACCGATTTTAACCGAAAAAGCAAATGCCCAGCAGGAAAAACTGCGCCGGTATGCTTTTAAGGTAGCAAAAAAATCAAACAAGCTGGAAATTAAAAAGGCAATTGAAACTTTTTATGGTGTTACCGTTACCAGCGTAAATACAGTTGTTGCCCCTGCAAAGAATAAAACCCGCTATACAAAGGCAGGATTTATCCAGGGACGTAAATCCGGTTACAAAAAAGCATATGTAACGGTTGCAGAAGGCGAGGAGATCGACCTGTACGCAAATATCTAATTTCTGAACAGAAGGGCAATCAGCCGCCGCGAAGTGTTGAATCAAAATAAATGTTTCGGTAACGGGAATAAACCTGAAACCTGAAACTTGAAACCTGAAACAAATAAAATGTCAGTAAGAAAGTTTAAGCCGGTAACAGCCGGTACGCGTTGGAGAATCGGGAATTCCTATTCCGAGGTGACTACCAACAAGCCTGAAAAAAGCCTGTTAGAATCCAAGAAGAGCACAGCTGGACGGAACTCTTCAGGGCATTTGACCATGCGTTACAGAGGTGGTGGTCATAAAAAGAAATATCGTATTGTTGATTTTAAGAGAGATAAGCACGATGTGGCAGCTAAAGTAGCAAGCATCGAATACGATCCGAACCGTACGGCATTCATCGCGTTGCTGGAATATACTGATGGTGAAAAACGATATATCATCGCTCCCCAGGGGCTGGTTGTAGGTGCTGAGGTGATCAGTGGTAACGCTGTTGCTCCTGAGATCGGTAATGCGCTGCAGCTGAAAAACATGCCGCTGGGTACCAATGTGCATAATATTGAACTGAATCCGGGTCAGGGTGGAAAGATCTCCCGCAGTGCCGGTGCATCTGCCCAGCTGACCAACAAGGAAGAGAAATATGCAGTATTGAAAATGCCTTCCGGTGAACTGAGAAAAGTGCTGATCAACTGTTTTGCTACAGTAGGGGTGGTGAGCAATAGCGACCATAGCCTGCAAAGCATGGGTAAGGCCGGTAGGAACCGTTGGAAAGGTATCCGCCCGAGAAACCGGGGTGTGGCCATGAACCCTGTAGATCACCCGATGGGTGGTGGTGAAGGCCGTGCTTCCGGAGGTCACCCGCGCAGCCGCACCGGTAAATACGCAAAAGGTGAAAAAACAAGAACGGTGGGTAAATCAAGTGATAAACTCATCATTCAGCGTAAAAACGGTAGCAAACTGGCTAAATAGTAATCAGAAATCAGTAATTAGAAATCAGAAATAAAAAAATATGGCTCGTTCGATAAAAAAAGGTCCTTATGTAGCAACTCACCTCGAAAAAAAGGTGCTGGCTATTAATGATGGAAAAGGAAAAAAGGCTGTAATTAAAACCTGGAGCCGCCGCTCTACAATTACACCTGATTTTGTAGGCCACACTTTTGCAGTGCATAACGGAAATAAATTTATTCCGGTATATGTTACAGAGTTTATGGTAGGACACAAATTGGGTGAATTTGCACCCACCCGCAACTTTAAGGGACATGCGGGCGACAAGAAGTAACATTCAATAAAAGCATTAATATATAAAAGATCGTTTGATTGTTTACCCGGGATGTGCAAGCAGATCAGTTGTAAACTTCAAACCTCAAACTTAAATAATGGAAGCAGTAGCAAAACTTAGAAATTATCCAACTTCACCTCGTAAAATGAGGTTGTTGGCTGATTTGATTCGCGGCCAAAGAGTGGATCTGGTGTTGGCCGAACTGGAGCACAATCCCAAACATCCTGCAGTACCTTTGCGGAAGCTGGTATTGAGTGCCATTGTAAACTGGAAACAGGCCAATGAAGGAGAAGATGAATCCGGCTTAGTGGTGAAGACCATTTACGTGGATGGTGGCCGTACCTTAAAGCGTATGCGCCCTGCTCCGCAAGGCCGTGGCTACCGGGTTCGCAAGCGTAGCAATCATGTTACCCTGGTGGTAGATGTAGCTGGTGAAGATAAGAAAGCTGCGAAGAAAGCAAAAGCCGCTGCGAAAGCTGCACCTGCTGAAGTAGCAGAAGCAGCAAGTGTAAAAGCTCCTGCCAAGAAAAAGGCTGCTGCAAAAAAGTCAACTAAAGAATCTAAAAAAGCATAACCAATAAATATGGGTCAAAAAGCAAATCCAATTGGTAACAGGTTAGGCATCATCCGTGGATGGGAATCTAACTGGTATGGAAGCAAAAAAGATTTTGCTTCTAAGTTAATCGAAGACAACAAGATCAGAACATACCTGAATGCCCGTATCAACAAGGGAGGTATTTCTAAAATTGTTATCGAAAGAACCTTAGGTAAATTAATCATCACCATTCATACGTCTAAACCCGGGATCATTATTGGTAAAGGCGGTGGCGAGGTAGATCGCATCAAGGAAGAATTGAAGAAGCTGACTCAGAATGACGATGTGCAGATCAATATCCTGGAGATCCGTCGCCCCGAAACAGATGCTATGATCGTTGGCGATACCATCGCACGCCAGATCGAGAACCGGATCAACTTTAAGCGCGCAACCAAGATGGCGATTGCTTCTGCATTGCGCATGGGCGCCGAAGGGATTAAGGTGAAATTAAGCGGTCGTTTGGGTGGTGCTGAAATTGCCCGTAGCGAAGAATTCAAACAGGGACGTGTGCCATTGCATACCTTCCGGATGGATATCGATTATGCCAATGTATTTGCTCAGACCGTTTATGGTAAAATCGGGATCAAAGTTTGGATCTGTAAAGGTGAAGTGCTGGCGAAGCGTGATCTGAACCCCAACTTTATTTCAGGAAATGATAAGAATGTAGGTGGTGGTGAAAGAAGGGAACATCGCAGGGATGACCGCAGAGGCGATCGCCGTGGCGGTGGAAGAGACAAAAGGAATTAATAATATATAAAACAGTTTGAAATCTGAGATCCAGTAAATCTCAAATCTCAAATCTCAAATCTCAATAGAATGTTACAACCGAAGAGAACAAAGCACAGGAAAATGCAAAAAGGTCGCATGAAAGGCGACGCGAAAAGAGGTACTACCATTTCGTTTGGTTCTTATGCTTTAAAGGCCCAGGATTCTCACTGGATTACGGATCGTCAGATCGAGGCTGCCCGCCAGGCGCTTACCCGTAGCATGAAAAGGGAAGGGAACGTATGGATCCGCATTTTCCCCGACAAGCCCATCACTAAAAAACCTGCAGAGGTTCGTATGGGTAAAGGTAAAGGTAATCTTGAATATTGGGCAGCTGTTGTACAACCCGGCCGCATCATTTTTGAGGTAGACGGTGTAAGCGAGGAAGTGGCACGCAGAGCGTTGGAGCTGGCGTCTGGCAAATTGCCGATCAAGACCAAGTTTACCATGCGGAGGGATTTGGTAACGCACTAATTTGAAAATTTGGAAATGAGCTGATTTGGAAATAATGGCTCATTGAGAATACAATTTTCAAATTTTCAAATTCACAAATTTTCAAATTAAGTAAAGATGTCAAAGAAAAAAGAATTTATCGACAGCGTAAAAGGGTTAGGCACTGAAGATTTAAAGGTGCAGTTGGAGCAGTCCAAGCAACGCCTGAAAAAGCTGGAATTCGCACACGCGATCTCTCCGCTCGAGAATCCGATGTCGATCCGTGCGCTACGCAAAGATATCGCCCGCATTGAAACGTTTTTAAAACAAAATAAAAACAGCGAAGCTGCAAAAGCGTAACAGCAATTTTGTACAAGCCAAAAGGTAAATAAAATGTCTGAAAGAAATTTAAGAAAAACAAGGATAGGAGTGGTTACCAGCAATAAGATGACGAAGACCATCACCGTTGCTGTGGAAAGAAAAGTAAAGCACCCTATTTACGGGAAGTTCCTGAAGAAAACTACCCGGTTTCATGCGCATGACGAGAAGAATGAATGCAGCATTGGTGATACGGTGAAGATCATGGAAACCCGCCCGCTGAGCAAACTGAAGCGTTGGAGATTGGTTGAGGTGATTGAAAAAGTAAAATAAGGATTGGGTATTGGACCGATGGCTATCGGGATCCGTATTCAGGATTAGAAAACAGATAATATTTTTTAAAATAGATTTTGGGGAATGAGGATCTCAACACTCCCCCGAAGCCTCGGGGCTCAAAATCTCAAATCTTTAATAAGATGATTCAGCAAGAAAGCCGGTTGAACGTGGCTGATAATAGCGGTGCAAAAGAGGTACTTTGCATTCGTGTACTGGGCAACAGCGGTCAGCGCTATGCAAAAATTGGCGATAAGATCGTTGTAACGGTTAAAGACGCTACTCCGGCAGGGGGTATAAAGAAAGGGACCGTAGCTAAAGCGGTGATCGTACGTACAACCAACAAACTGCGTCGTAAAGATGGCTCTTACATCCGTTTTGATGATAATGCCGTTGTGATCCTGAACGCAGCTGATGAGCCAAGAGGTACCCGTATTTTCGGGCCGGTAGCCCGGGAACTTCGGGATAAAGGATACATGAGGATTGTGTCATTAGCTCCCGAGGTGTTATAAATGAGCCCAATGCCTAATGCAAATGCTGAAGGCATCCATCCATAAAAAATAGCGTTAAGCCTTGAGCCTTTCGCATTAAGCATAAAGAAAGCATAAAAAAATGAGCAAAAGATTTAAACCCAAGTACAATATTAAAAAAGGTGATCTGGTTATTGTTATCAGCGGAGCCGCAAAACCCCGCAAAGATGATAATGGTAAGTTTGAATATAAACCCCGGTTGGTGAAAGAAGTCCTTGTAGACGAAGGAAAAGTGCTGGTGGAAGGGGTAAACATTAAAACCAAACATACCAAACCCTCTGCCCAGAATACAAAGGGCGGTATTGTAAAAGTAGAAGCTCCGATTCATATCAGCAATGTGATGTTATGGGATGCAAAGGCTAAAGCACCTTCTAAGGTAAAGCGTGAGCGTGAGGCTGGTAAGACATTGCGCATCTTTAAAAAATCAGGAGAGAAAATCTAATCTTTTGTGTATCGCAAATAAAGTAATAGACCATGAGTACTAAAACATATATCCCCAGGCTGGCTACAAAATATAAGAATGAAGTAGCCCCGGCATTAGTGAAGAAGTTTGCTTACAAATCGGTAATGCAGGCTCCTAAACTGGAAAAGATCTGCATCAACCGTGGTGTAAATGGTGCCGTAACTGATAAAAAACTGGTTGATGTTGCGGTTGATGAGCTGACAACGATCACCGGACAAAAAGCAGTGGTGACCAATTCTAAAAAAGATATCTCCAACTTCAAGTTGCGCAAGAGTATGCCGATCGGCGCCCGCGTAACCCTGCGCGGCGAGAAAATGTATGAATTCCTGGATCGCCTGATCGCTGTAGCATTACCCCGTGTACGTGACTTTAAAGGGATCAATGAAAAATCCTTTGATGGCCGCGGAAACTATACCATGGGTGTTACAGAGCAGATCATTTTCCCCGAGATCGACATCGATAAGGTGAACAAGATCACCGGTATGGACATCACATTTGTGACTACCGCCGACACCGATGAAGAGGCGTACGAACTGTTGAAGGAACTGGGAATGCCTTTCAAAAACGCTAAAAAGTAATATTATAAAATAACAAATCACAGGTTCCGGGGCATCATCACCCGGGGATCCGGATTTTAGAATTGAATCAAACATGGCAAAAACTTCAATTAAAGCCCGTCAGGTAAAAAGAGAAAAAATGGTGGAGCAATACGCCGCTAAAAGAGAAGAGCTTAAAAAAGCCGGCGACTATGCCGCTTTGGATAAACTTCCGAAGAACTCTTCCAAAGTGCGTTTGAAAAACCGTTGCCAGTTAACGGGCCGTCCTAAAGGATATGTACGTTATTTTGGTATTTCCAGGGTTGCCCTGCGGGATATGGCATTGAATGGTAAAATTCCAGGATTGAAAAAAGCGAGCTGGTAATTTCAGCTGCACAAAGCCGTAAGACAGGGTATGGGCTTTTAAAATAAACCACCCACTAAATTTTGAACTGATATAACTCATATAAAATGGTAACAGATCCAATTGCAGATTTTTTAACAAGAATACGTAATGCTCAAATGGCGGGTCACCGTATTGTGGATATTCCTGCATCTAACCTGAAAAAACGCATGACGGAGATCTTATACAACCAGGGATATATCCTGAAGTATAAGTTTGAAGAAGATAATAAGCAAGGCGTAATTAAGATCGCATTGAAATACGATGCTACTACCAAGCAGCCGGCGATTCACAGCCTGGAAAGGGTAAGCCGCCCGGGTTTGCGCCAGTATGCCAAGCCTGCGGAGATCCGCCGGGTGAAGAACGGACTGGGTATCGCTATCCTGTCTACCTCCAAGGGGGTGATGACCGACAAAGATGCGCGCTCCCAGAATGTGGGCGGTGAGGTTCTTTGCCACATTTACTAAAATGTGCGCATGAGATAATTTGAAAATTTGAAAATGGTTTTCAGGTTATAATCACAAGGGGATGAATGGAAATCTTAAGTTTTTTATACGATAACTGAAAGCATTCAGATCTACATTTTCAGAATTATTCAAATTTTCAAATTTTCAAATCAAGATTATGTCTCGTATAGGTAAACAACTGATCGCCATCCCTGAAGGAGTAACAGTTACAGTAAACAATGAGAATGTGGTTACTGTTAAAGGTAAAAAAGGGGAGCTGAAAGAGGCGGTGAATGCAGATATCAAAGTAGAAGTAAAAGACGGTCAGGTTGCGATCACCCGTCCTTCGGATCAGATCCATCACCGGGCGCTGCATGGCCTGACCCGTGCGCTGGTAGCGAACCTGGTTGAAGGGGTTACCAACGGCTTTGAAAAGAAAATGGAACTGGTGGGTGTAGGTTATAAAGCCACCAACCAGGGCAACCAGCTGGATCTTTCTTTAGGATATTCTCATAACATCATTTTTGATATTCCTAAAGAACTGACCGTTGCTACAGAAACGGTAAAAGGACAAAACCCGACCATCACGATCAGCGGCAGCGATAAACAACTGGTGGGTGCTGTATGTGCCAAGATCCGCAGCCTTCGCAAGCCCGAGCCTTACAAAGGAAAAGGGGTACGCTTTGTAGGAGAAATTGTACGTAAGAAAGCAGGTAAGTCTGCAGGTAAATAAATAGTGTTTAAGGTTTGAGGTTTAAAGTTGAACACTAAACTTCAAACCTTAAACCTTGAACTTGAAACATAAAAATCCCTGGCAGCATCAGGGAAACAAATAAAAGACAATGTCAAACGTAAAAGTTAAAAGAAGAACCAGCATCCGCCGCTCTATTCGTCAGAAAATCAGCGGTACTTCAGAAAAACCGAGACTGGCAGTATTTCGTAGCAATACGGATATTTATGCCCAGTTGATCGACGATAACAAGGGAGTAACCATTGCTGCGGCCTCTACGAAAGACAAGGATATCAAGGCGCAGCCGGGTACCAAATCTGAAAAAGGCAAGCTGGTTGGCGCGGCCATCGCCCGTAAAGCAGCAGACCTGAATGTAAAAGCGGTAGTTTTTGACAGAGGCGGCTACCTGTACCACGGGCGTGTTAAGGCTGTGGCTGAAGGTGCAAGAGAAGGTGGTTTGCAATTTTAAAAAGTTATTCAATCTAAAACGAAATAATGTCAACAGTTAATTTCAACAATGTTAAGGCGGGCGATCTTGAATTAAAAGACAAGGTGGTAGCTATTAATCGTGTAGTAAAAACAACCAAGGGCGGTCGTGCATTCAGCTTTTCTGCATTGGTTGTTGTAGGGGATGGTAACGGAGTTGTAGGACATGGCCTGGGAAAGGCAAAAGAAGTTCAGGAAGCAATCACAAAAGGAATAGAGGATGCCAAGAAAAACCTCATTAAGGTTCCGATCATGAAAGGTACTATTCCTCACGATCAGTGGGCGAAAGAAGGTGCTGCAAAGGTAATGGTGAAACCCGCATCTGCCGGTACCGGTGTAATTGCCGGAGGCTCTATGCGTGCCGTATTGGAAGCAGCAGGTCTTACGGATGTGCTGGCAAAGAACCTGGGTTCTGCTAACCCGCATAACGTGGTAAAAGCTACCTTTAAAGCATTGGCAATGATGCGTGAGCCGGTACATGTTGCAAAAACCCGCTCATTAGGCTTAAAGAAAGTATTTAACGGATAAGAAAAGTTTAAGGTTTGATGTTTAAAGGGCAATGTGCTGAGCAGACTTTAAATGTTGAACTTTAAACCTTAAACATATTGATATGAAAAAGATAAAAGTTACGTTAGTAAAAAGCCCGATCGACCGCCCGGAACGGCAAAAGCTTACATTAAAAGCATTGGGATTGAATAAAACCAACAGTAGCAAGGAAGTAGAAGCTACTCCACAGATCCTGGGTATGATCCGCAAAGTGGAGCATATGTTAAAAGTTGAAGAATTGTAAATCCGGATCCGTGCGCTATATTTGCACGTCTTCCTGCCTGGCAGGATATCATTTAACAAGCGAGCTCCCGCTTTTGGAGCGTAAGTAAAAAAGTAAAGCAATGAAATTACATGAATTAAGGCCTGCAAAAGGTGCAGTACACAAAGAAAAAAGAATTGGTCGTGGTGAAGGAAGCGGTTTCGGCGGAACCTCCACAAAAGGTAATAAAGGGGGGCAGAGCCGTGCCGGTTACAAGCGGAAAATAGGACATGAAGGCGGCCAGATGCCGATCCAGCGCCGTACACCTAAAAGAGGCTTTAAGAACCCGGACAAAATTGTTTATAAGATCATTAACATTGGCCAGGTAGATCAGTGGGCTGAAACACATAACATTTCTGATTTTTCTGCTGAGAATCTTTACAACATGGGCTTTATTGGTAAGACCGACAAAGTAAAGGTTTTGGGTAACGGGGAAATTAAAGGCAAATTTGCATTTAAGGTTCACGCCATCAGCGAAAAAGCGAAAGCTGCCATCGAAGCTGCCGGTGGATCTGTTGAGATATTGAACTAATTTCTCAAAAATAGATTTGGACGCACGTAGTGCGTCTTTTAATTTTGGAGAATTGACAATTTAAGAAGAATCAGGTGAAAAAACTAATTACTACACTTAAGAATATATGGAGCATCGAAGAGCTAAGGAGTAAAATTCTTTTCACTTTATTGCTGATCTTTATTTACCGGATCGGAAAGTATATTCCGCTTCCCGGCATTAACCCGGTTACCCTGGAAGCGCTGCAGAAAAATAATGCGCAGAACGGGATCCTGGATCTGATCAATACTTTTGCAGGAGGCGCCTTTGAGCAGGCCTCTATTTTTGCGCTGGGGGTTATGCCTTATATCACGGCATCCATCTTCATGCAGCTGATGACCGTATTGGTGCCCTCCTTCCAGAAAATGCAGAAAGAGGGTGAAAGCGGACGTAAGAAGATTAACCAGATCACACGGTACCTGACTGTTGTGGTAACTTTTGTACAGGCCTTCGCTTACCTGGCGTATTTGCAGCAAACCTCCGGACCTGCTATCATGGCCGGATATGGAAGCTTTTATTTTTCCCTGACCACCGTTATCCTGTTGACCACCGGTACACTGTTTGTAATGTGGCTGGGTGAAAAGATCACTGATAAAGGGCTGGGCAACGGGGTATCCCTGATCATCATGGTGGGGATCCTTGGCCGTCTTCCGCAGTCGCTGGCTCAGGAACTTACGTTCCGTTCAACCAGGACCGGGGATATCCTGATCTTTATTATTGAGATTGCTCTTTTTGTAGCGATCATCCTGGGATCCATTATGCTGGTTCAGGGGGTAAGAAAAGTTCCGGTGAACTACGCCAAGCAGATCGTGGGCAACCGGCAGTTTGGCGGAGCACGGCAGTTCCTGCCCCTTAAGGTGAATGCCGCCGGGGTAATGCCGATCATCTTTGCGCAGGCAATTATGTTTGTACCCACCCTGTTTACGATGGGAAGTAAGAACGCTGACCTGGGGAGGATGTTTACGGATCATACCAATGGCTGGTATATGCTGATTTATGCAGTGGTTGTGATCGGGTTTACGTTCCTTTACACGGCGCTGATCTTTAATCCCAAGCAGATCTCGGATAACCTCAAGCAGAACAATGGTTTTGTACCAGGTGTTAAACCGGGGCAGCCTACAACAGATTATATCGGTACCATTATGGACCGGATCACTTTTCCAGGTGCGGTATTGCTGGCTTTTGTAGGGATCTTACCTGGTTTGATCCAGAAGCTTTTCGGCATGACCATGGGCTTCTCCATGTTCTTTGGCGGAACCTCGCTGCTGATTATGGTAGGGGTGGTACTGGATACATTACAGCAGATTGAGACCCAGCTGATGATGCGCCAGTACGACGGTTTGATGAAAAGCGGCCGTATCCAGGGACGCCAGAGTTCTTCAGCCATCCAGATTTAATTCGTTATAAGAAAATCGATAACTTTGCAGTCCCGCAACGGTAGTTGCGGGACTTTTTTAATGAACAATATGGTAAAAATCAAATCGGAAGACCAGGTGGAACTGATGCGCAGGAGCGCATTATTAGTAAGTAAAACACTCACAGAGATTGCAAAGATCCTGAAACCGGGCATCACAACCATAAGCCTGGATAAGACCATCGGAGAGTTTATTGGCGATCATAACGCTATTCCATCTTTTCTCAATTATAACGGGTACCCGTTCAATTCCTGTATATCGGTAAACGATGTAGTGGTACATGGCTTCCCCAATAAAACCGAGCTGAAACCGGGGGATATTGTGTCGATCGATGTAGGAGTGATCCTGGACAAATGGCATGGTGATCATGCATATACCTTCGCTATAGGAGAACCTGCCCCTGAAGCCCAGCAGCTGATTGCTGTTACCAAGGAGTCGCTGTACAAAGGGATTGAAAAGGCTACTACCGGGCACCGGATCGGGGATATTGGTTTCGCCATCCAGTATTATACAGAAAAGGAACATGGCTATGGTGTGGTACGGGAGCTGGTAGGACATGGGCTGGGGCAAAAAATGCACGAAGATCCGCAGGTGCCTAATTATGGAAAAAGAGGTACGGGGATGAAGCTCCAGAGCGGGATGGTGCTGGCCATTGAGCCGATGATCAACCTGGGCACAAAGGACGTGTTTACAGAAAGCGATGGCTGGACCGTGCGTACCAGGGACGGCAGTCCTTCCGTTCACTTTGAGCATGATGTATGTATCCGGCCGGGAAAAGCCGATGTGCTTTCAAATTACGCAACGATAGAAGAGGCCGAAAGGCAGAACCCGGAACTGTTTGTCTGTACGCTGAAATCCTGAGTTCCGGGATAACGCATTTCCGTCATAAAAACGTTAATAATAGAATATGAAAATTGCAGTTATTGGAACCGGCTATGTGGGGTTGGTAACGGGTACCTGTTTTGCAGAAACCGGTAACCAGGTAATTTGTGTGGATGTAAATGAAGAGAAGATCGAGGCTTTAAAAAAAGGGATAACGCCCATTTATGAGCCAGGCCTGGAGGTGTTGCTTACCCGGAATATACGGGAGGAGCGGATCAGTTTTACCAATGACCTTGAAGCAGCTGTGCAGGATGCATTGGTGATCTTCCTGGCGCTTCCCACACCTTCCGGTGAGGATGGCTCGGCAGATCTGAAATATGTATTACAGGTTGCTGCACAGCTTGGAGACCTGATCACTTCCTACAGAGTGGTGGTTAATAAAAGTACCGTGCCCGTGGGCACAGCAGAAAAGGTTGCTGCAATTTTGTCGGAGAAACTGCCTGCAGAGTTGTTTGATGTGGTTTCTAACCCCGAATTTCTGAGAGAAGGGGTGGCGGTTGACGATTTCCTGAAACCTGAAAGAGTAGTTGTGGGCGCCGGGTCCGAACGGGCTGCCAAGATCATGGAGGAGCTGTATAACCCGTTTGTGCGCCAGGGAAATCCTGTTTACTTTATGGATACCCGCAGCGCCGAAATGACCAAGTATGCAGCTAATTCGTTCCTTGCTATGAAGATCTCCTTTATGAATGAGATCGCCAACCTTTGCGAACGCACAGGTGCCAATGTAGACTGGGTGCGTATCGGGATCGGGAGCGATCAACGGATCGGGAAGCGTTTCCTTTTTCCCGGTATCGGTTATGGAGGCAGCTGTTTTCCAAAAGATGTGCTGGCACTGAACCTTACGGCAAAGGAGCATGCCTATGATTTTAAGCTGTTGCAGTCGGTGCTGGAGGTGAACAGGCTGCAGAAGGGGCGGATCATTGAAAAGCTCCGGGCTTATTTCCGCAATGAGCTTAACGGAAAGCTGCTGGCCGTATGGGGACTGGCTTTTAAGCCGGAAACCGATGATATCCGGGATGCTCCTTCGATCGATATTATTGAGGCATTGTTGGCGGAGGGCGCTACGGTAAAAGTATATGACCCCGTTGCAATGGATAATATACACCGGAAGTTCGGAGATCAGCTTGGCTATTCGGCCAACCAGTACGAGGCGCTGCAGGATGCAGATGCATTACTGATACTGACCGAGTGGAGCGAGTTTCGCAATCCTGATTTTGAGAAAATGAAAATGCAGCTAAAAACGCCGGTTGTTTTTGACGGTCGCAATGTATATGCATTGGAGAAGATGAAAGAACAGGGCTTTTACTATGAGAGTATGGGGCGTAACACCGTGCCTTTCTGATAACTGCGCCCGCAAACAGTAAAACTATAAAAGAAGCCGCCTGCTCATTGAAGCAGGCGGCTTTGTTATTCGTACTATGCAAATACATACTGCGGGCAGATGATGGTATTCCGGAGGTGTTCGAAACTGTGGCAAATCTTCCGGATGTCCCGAACACGGGGGATATACATTGCTATAACGAAAATATTGGTTTACAGAATTTGGATGCGTTTGTGCTGCCAACTATGCGGAACCGCATTTTTATAGTTAATTTTACCTGTTTCGTCCTCAGTTTAAAAATTGAAAATACCTGGGGCGTTTTGCTAAAAAAAGATCGTAACGTGGCGCGTTTTGAAGGGTCTGCAGGGTACCGGATTATTGATGAGTGGATGCAGCGTGTATCCAGGCGCCCCTTCCATTTTCAAAAGGAAACCTGGAAGCAGTTTGAGAACGGGCGCTCAGGCCTGGTCATTGCTCCAACAGGTTTTGGAAAAACGTTCTCCGTATTCCTGGCTTTAGTGATCCATTATTTGAACCACCCCGGGGCCTATGGTCCGGGGCTGAAGTTATTGTGGGTAACTCCATTGCGGTCACTGGCTAAAGACCTGGGAAGGGCCATGAAGACGGCGCTGGAAGAAATAGGGCTGGATTGGGAGGTAGGAGTGCGTAACGGGGATACGCCGGCAGCGGAACGCCAGCGTCAGAAAAAGAAAATGCCCGAAGTGATGATCATCACCCCGGAAAGCCTGCACCTGCTTTTTGCTCAAAAAAATAATACTGCTCTTTTTACATCGCTGCAATGTATTGCGGTAGATGAATGGCATGAGTTGCTGGGGAGTAAACGGGGCGTGCTTACCGAACTGGCCATAGCCCGTTTAAAGGGAGTGGCCCCCGGGCTTAGGGTTTGGGGCATTTCCGCAACGATCGGGAATGTGGACGAAGCTCTGGAAGCGCTGCTGCCTGGTACATCAGGCTCGCGGGTAAAGATACAGGCAAAGGAGCAAAAGAAGACCTCCATTCTGTCCATTATACCGGATCATATCGGGGAGTTGCCCTGGGCGGGGCATTTAGGTACCCGGCTGGCGGCACGGCTGTTGCCGGTGATCGAAAAGAGCAATACGACCCTGATCTTTACCAATACCCGCGGGCAGTCCGAACTGTGGTACCAGGTACTGTTAAGCGCTGCGCCCGATCTGGCGGGGCAGCTGGCCCTGCATCATGGATCGGTGGATGCGGAACTGCGTGCGTGGATCGAAGACCGGCTGCACACCGGCCAGCTGAAAGTGGTGATCTGTACTTCTTCGCTGGATCTGGGCGTCGATTTTAAACCGGTGGATACCGTTATACAGATCGGGTCGCCCAAGGGGGTTGCGCGTTTTTTGCAACGGGCAGGCCGCAGCGGCCATTCCCCGTTTGAAACCTCCAGGATCTATTTTTTGCCCACCCACTCACTGGAGCTGGTGGAAGCTGCAGCGCTGAAGGAGGCTGCCAGGGAAAAGATCATAGAGGACCGGGTGCCACTGGTGTTTACGTTTGATGTATTGGTGCAATACCTGGTAACGCTGGCCGTAGGAGAAGGTTTCAGGGAAAAGGAGTTGTTTGAGGAAGTAAAACAAACCTACTGTTTCAGGGAGCTGGCGCCGGAGGAATGGCAATGGTTACTGCGATTTGTAACCAGGGGAGGCGAAGTGCTGCATGCGTATGATGAGTTTCAGAAAGTGGTCGTGGAGGAAGGTGTTTACCGGGTAAAGAGCCGGAAGATCGCCATGATGCACCGGATGAACCTGGGAGTGATCGTTAGTGATCCTATGTTAAAGGTGAAATATTTGTCGGGGGGCTATATCGGTATGGTAGAGGAATACTTTGTTGCCCGTTTGCTGCCCGGTGATACTTTTGGCCTGGCAGGAAAAGTGGTGGAGTTTGTGATGATCAAAGATATGACGGTGCTGGTGCGGCACAGTAAGGCTAAGCGGGCCATCACCCCAAGCTGGATGGGGGGCAGGCTGCCGCTTTCCTCCAACCTGAGTGCTTTATTACGGCATAAGTACACAGATGCGTTGAACCCCGGCACCCGCGACAGGGAGCTGAAAGCATTGTACCCTTTATTTGTACAGCAGCAGCAGGTATCCCATGTTCCGCGGGAAGATGAGTTCCTGATCGAACTGATCGAAACAAAAGACGGGCATCATATTTATATGTACCCGTTTGAAGGGCGGCTGGTGCATGAAGTGATGGCCGCATTGGTGGCTTATCGTTTCAGCAGGATCCAGCCTATTACCTTTTCCATGGCGATGAATGATTATGGCTTTGAGCTGCTCAGCGATCAGCCGTTGAAATTTACCAGGGAACAACTGGACACCGTTTTTTCAACCGAAAACCTGACCGCCGATATCAGCAAAAGCATCAACGCTGCGGAGATGGCAGGCCGTAAATTCCGGGACATTTCGGTCATTGCCGGCCTGGTGATGCGTAATTACGCCGGACAGCTAAAAAACAATAAAAACCTTCAGTCGTCTTCGGGGCTGATCTTCCGGATCTTTGAGCAATATGACCCGGAAAATCTTTTATTAAGACAGGCTTTCGACGAAGTGTTTTATCAGCAGTTGGAGGAGCCGCGGCTGATGGCAGCTTTACAGCGCATATTAAGGAGTAAAATAGTGATCATCAGGGCTGCGGCGTTTACGCCACTGAGCTTTCCTATAAAAGTGGATAGCCTTCGTCAGAATTTGAGCAGTGAAGAGCTGGATACCCAGATCCGGCGGATGCAGGAAGAAGCCGGGTATAAATCGAAAGGAAAAAATGCCGGGAACCGATAAAATAACCATTTTTTACGATGCAATGCCCCTGGTGCTCTCAGCCGGGCGGGCCGTCTACTGGCCGGAAAAGAAAATGCTGATCCTGTCGGACCTGCACCTGGGAAAAACGGGCTATTTCCGGGCTCATGGTATCCCTGTTTCCTCTGCTGTGCTGACGGATGACCTCCGGCGTTTAGGACATCTTATCCATGAATTTAAACCGGAGCAGGTGCTTGTTGCCGGTGATATGTTCCACCACCGGTTCAATAACGATGTACATTTGTTTCAAGACTGGCGGCAGTCTTATAAAGAGCTCTCTTTCCTGTTGGTGCCCGGTAACCACGACCGGCATATGGATATCGATTATGCCGGTATTCAGGTAACCGTTACGCCGGAGACCTACGGGCTTGGGGAAATACATTTTGTACATGAAATGCAAGCGGAGCAAGCAGGCCGGTTTACTATTTCAGGACACCTGCATCCGGGGTATCGGATCTCCGGAAAAGCAAAGCAATCCTTATGCCTGCCTTGTTTTATCAGGGGCCGCCATCACCTGATATTGCCGGCCTTCAGCCAGTTCACCGGTCTGTATACCGGGGCGTCGGCCGGCCACACCTGTTATGTGATCAGTGAAAATAAACTATTTGAGTTTTAAAAACCGTTGCACCCACGAGGGGGGAACCGTCATCGGCTACCAGCTTTCCGCAATCAGCCTTTGGTCAGCTCTGCCAGTGTCACAGGCACAGCGATCCTCACTTCGCTATCATCCCCCTGAGGCAAGAATCAGCACGGCGCCGCAGGAGGTTAAAGATGTTATTTTAACCGGTATTTCCGTTGTACTCTTGAGCTGTTAAAATATTTGTTGATCTGTTCCTCCGACATATTTTCCGCCATTTCTGTAGGTACTTCCCCCAGTTGAGCCTGGCTTTGACGAAGCTCCTTTTTCAGGGTTTCCGTTTTGGAAGCGATGTTCGGATCGCGGTCGCCCGATAGTTTACAGTCAAAAACCACGTATTCGAGGCGCTTGATATTTGCCCGGAGCTGCCCGGCCTGGTTTTGCTCTACCGTTTTTGAAGGAACTGCGGCCTCCCGTATGGGTATGGCCAGGGCACCGGCTCCGGCCAGCACCTTTGGAGTCGCTACTTTGTTGTTGTTGACGGTTGTGGATATCACGGTTCCGGTAGTAGTGGTGGTGGCTGTGGTAATATCAAAGCCAGATCTCCATGTTTTGGTGGATTTCAGTTTTTTATCCAGCTGCAAAAAGGTATACTTATACCGCAGCAGCCAGCGGTTCATATTTTCCAGGGCGTCATTATACTCCCGGGTGGCGATATCAAAGTTGAGCGCATTCCGTACTATTACCTTTACGCGGGCCGTGTCCGTAAAATTGAACTGGGTGGTGCCAATAAACACCAGGTTTACAATCTTTACCTGGCCCGAGTCTTTTTCGCCCACGAAATCATAGCCGGGGGTCCACTCAAATGTATCGTCGCAGGATTTGGGCAGTTTAAAACCGCCTATGGAAATATTGCTGGTAACGAGGATCCGTTCGATGGCAAAATTTCCATTGTCGCAGAGAACATTAAAAGACAGCTTGCTGCCTTCCTCTACGTATACCGGGCTAACCACAGACGGCTTGATGCGGGGAAAAATGATATCGGTACTGTAGAACGAGATCGTAAAAGAAGTGTCTACCCGGTCATGAGGATCCGACAGGCTTTGTACGCCGATCTGCACGGGATATTTGGTGTCATATTTCAGCCTGCCGGACATAAAAAGCGATTTATTGGACTTGAAGGAAAGGGTGCCCTCATCCTTGTCGATCCGCAGGCCGGATGGGGCGTCTTTCAGGAACCAGTAATAATTTTTTTGAGGCTTATTGATCTGCAGCCTGTAGGACAGGTTGGAATCCACGTGCAGGGAAAAATAAGGATACAGGTTAATGATCCGCAGCGCGGTATCAGCGTGGCGGACAATATTGGAAACTGTGGGAAGGTTTACGGAGTCATTTGTAACCTGGGCATGGAGGGCGCCGCAAACGGATAGCACAAAGGCTGTAAAAATTACAATTTTTTTGAGCATGATCATAATGGGCGGTTAAAATGATTTGCGAATTTACTGGTTTATGACGAACTCCGACGGAATAAGGTTTACATGAAATAAAAAAGCCCATTGTAGAAACAACGGGCTCTAAACCAAAACTAACTGCTTATGAGAAAAATTTCTATGCTTTTATTTTCATTAAAGAACTTCTATATCTTTTGACGCTGTTTTAGTAGTTTCCTTTTTCTGGATCGTTACTATTAAGATACCATTAACATATTTGGCTTCGATCTTATCTGTATCTACTTTGTCATCAACAGTGAAAGTTCTTTTAAAGGAACGGGTCCGGAATTCTTTACGAATGGTTTTATCCGTTGTAGCCGCTGTTGTTTCATTTTGATCACCGGAGATCGTAAGCACCTGCTGGTCCAGGTTGATCTTAAAATCGCTTTTATCAAACCCGGGGGCCACTACTTCGATCTGGTATTCGTTTTCTTTCTCAGTAATGTTCACCGGCACAAAACCCTTGTGAGCCGGATTTTTAACCTCAGGTTTAAAAAGGGTGGGTATTTCGGTTATAAAATCATCCACCAGGCTGGTTAAGGTTCTTTCAAAAGGAGTTCCGTTAAATTTTACGTTTGTCATTGCTATTCGTTTTATTTTTTTAAAAATCTTGATTTGTATAGCAGGGATCAAATCAGGATCCAATTGAATAAATCGGAAAAAATGGCGCTATTCTCCTTGTTTCTAATGACAAAATGTCTTTAATGTAGGTATTTATACTTAGTCTTGTCAGTAAAAAGGAGGGCTGAAGCTCAGAAACAGGGATTGCTTCCTCCTGTTTTTGCGTATTCATGACAACCGGGGAACCAGGGGCAGAAATCGAGGGGCTTCGGTGCTCCGGCGCCTCTGTGGCAAAAAATCAGCTTCGCGTGCCCGTTCCCCGGAAACTTTGCTCCAACTTTTTGTCTATTTTTGCGTTATCGTTTTAAAATCTATATAAAATATGTATCCACAGGAAATAGTGATCCCAATGATGGAGGAATTGACTGATAATGGTTTCGAAAACCTGTCTACTCCGGAAGCGGTAGAAGCTTCTTTGGCAAAAAAAGGCACCAATCTTCTGGTGATCAATTCAGTATGCGGATGTTCCGCCGGAACCGCCCGCCCCGGTGTTTTGCTGGCTGTAGCCAATACCGATAAAAAGCCGGACCATCTTACCACCAGCTTTGCCGGGTTTGACCTGGATGCGGTAAGCAAAGTGCGTGAGCACCTGCTGCCATATCCGCCATCTTCTCCTTCCATTGCGTTATTTAAAGATGGGGAGTTAGTGCATTTTATTGAGCGCCATCAGATCGAAGGACGTTCTGCACAAATGATCGCCCAGAACCTGGTTGCTGCTTTCGACGAATATTGCAATTAATTTCCCGCCGGGTTAATGAACAGAAGGTCCTGCATGGAAGCATGGAGGACCTTTTTCTTTGCCCTCATCAAAGAGGATGGCCCCATCCTGCCGGAAAGGGAAAACTTTTAAGTGTTTAAACCTTAAACCAGTATTATATTTGTAATATTGTGCTCAACTTTAACGCATGTATCCAAACCTATATTACGTATTTAAAGATTTTTTCGGGATTGAGTGGAACTTTCTGCATTTTGTGAATTCCTTTGGTTTTTTTGTAGCGCTGGCGTTTATTATCTGTTCTATTGTACTGGCCCGGGAACTTCGCAGGAAAGGAAAGGAAGGGGTATTGGGCCCGGTAGAGGAAAAAGTGGAAGTGGGAAAACCTGCTACCGCGGGGGAACTGGCCGTTAACTTTGTCCTCGGATTTGTGCTTGGATATAAAATCATTGGCTTATTCCTGGCAAACGGGAGTGCTATTAATCCCCAGGAATATATTTTTTCCTCCCAGGGAAACTGGCTGGCCGGGATTGCGCTGGGACTGGTATTTGCATTTGTAAAATGGCGCGAAAAGAATAAACAGAAACTTGCCAAGCCCGAAACGCGCACCATCAGGGTATGGCCGCATGACCGGGTGGGGGAGATTACGATGATCGCAATCATCTTTGGATTGCTGGGCGCCAAGCTTTTTGATACTTTTGAGAACTGGGATTCATTTATCAAGGATCCGGCTTCTATTTTTTCTATGTCGGGGCTCACTTTCTATGGGGGGCTTATCTGCGCCGGTATTGCGCTTTGGTGGTATACCCGCAAACACCAGATACCGTTCCCGCATTTTCTTGATGTAATGGCGCCGGTAATGATGCTGGCTTACGGCCTGGGGCGTATTGGCTGCCAGGTTTCCGGCGACGGCGACTGGGGAATTTATAACGCAGCTTTCAAAACATCGGGCGCAGGGGGTATTGCCCCGGCTACGATCAATGATTTTCAGACCACGGTAACGCAGCAAACCGGCTTCTTTGCACATAATTCCACACACCATGCTTTTTTCCCCAAGCCCGGCTTCCTGAGCTTTTTGCCGGATTGGTTTTTTGCCTATGATTTTCCGCATAATGTAAACGAAACCGGAGTTCCGCTCAGTAACTGTGTGGGAAAATATTGTAATCACCTGCCGGTGCCGGTATTCCCTACCTCGCTTTACGAAATTATTATGGGCCTGCTTCTGTTCGGATTGCTGTGGGCCATCCGGAAACGCTTTAAAATACCAGGGATGCTTTTTGGCGTTTACCTGATATTGAACGGTTTAGAGCGGTTTTTTATTGAAAAGATCCGGGTAAATGTGAAGATGGATTTCCTGGGAATGCAGATCACCCAGGCAGAGCTGATCTCCTTCCTTATGATCATTGGCGGTATTGTGATGATGGTCCTGCTAAAGCGCGGCTACAAGGGAAAGGATTCCTTTTTAAAAACGTCATAACCTGATAGTAACTATCTTTTAAAAAAACTGTTATATTACAGATAAGTTCCTGCGGCCGGATGGTTTTTCGCAAAATCTGTTGTATCTTTGAATGTTTTTAAAAAAACTGTTAATATTGTTCTATAGGAAATCCGAACCCTTTTCGGACGGCTATTATAATTAAATTCTATTATGCGCCAGCTAAAAATTGCTACACAAATTACTAACCGTGACTCTCAGGCGGTCGAAAAATATCTGCAGGAGATCTCAAAGATCTCTATGATCACGCCCGAAGAAGAAACAACACTGGCTCAGAAGATAAAAATGGGTGATCAGCGTGCACTGGATAAACTGGTTCAGGCTAACCTCCGTTTTGTGGTTTCTGTGGCCAAACAATACCAACACCAGGGACTTTCATTAAGCGATCTGATCAATGAGGGGAACCTCGGCCTGATCAAGGCTGCGCAGCGTTTTGATGAAACAAAGGGCTTTAAATTTATCTCGTACGCGGTTTGGTGGATCCGTCAGTCTATCTTGCAGGCCCTGGCCGAGCAGGGAAGGTTGGTGCGTTTGCCGCAAAATAAAATTGGTACCTATAATAAGGCTAACAAGGCCTACATGGCCTTTGAGCAGGAACACGAGCGGGAACCTTCTACAGAAGAATTGTCAGAATTGCTGGAAATGAGCGAAACAGAGATCAACAATATCTTCCAGAGCAATACCCGTCATACCTCGCTGGATGCACCTGTTCATGAAGCGGAGGATGTGGCCATGGGGGATCTGCTGGAAGGTGGCTCGGATACGGATGATGATGTGATGAAGGATTCCCTGCGCAACGAGATCCGCCGTGTACTCAAGTCGCTTTCCCCGAGGGAGGCTGAAATCGTAAATGCGTATTTTGGCCTGGATGGAGAAAACGGGGTTACCATTGAGCAGATCGGGCAGAAATACGACCTTACCAAAGAACGGATCCGCCAGATCAAGGAACGCGCGATCAAGCGCTTACAAAAAGCACGCTACAGCAGTGCGTTGAAGTCCTACCTGGGTTAAGCGTTTTAAGACCATATAGTATTTGACAGCTCCGGAAAGTTCCGGGGCTGTTTTGTTTTAATACCTGTATGGAATGTTGAGGATTTTTTTAATAGATCCCAACGGGATCATTATTGCAAAGAACCTGAGCGGGGAAGCCCTGCAGGACCGCCTGTCTGCGATCCTGGGGAAGTAACCCCGGATAGGTTCCTGGTTTGGGGTTTGATGTCAGGTCCTGTGTACATGCTTGATGTTGAATTTCTACTCTGGATAGTCATCGCATGTGCGTCAAGATAAAAAGCAGGTCTATTGCAATAAAATGTAGTATGAATAAGCCTTTGGAAGCTAAAAAGACCTGATCTTTTCATAGCAGGCGCAGCGCGCCGCAAATAATGGTAACAAGAACTTCCAGGGACATGCCCGTAGCCGCAGCGCGGCGGGAATCGTTTCGGAGGAGACTTAGAGCCTGTTTAAAATTCATTCAATGGCTTTATTATGGCTGTTTTGGGCTGCAACTGCGTTAAATTTTTCGCCATAGTGGCCTACTATGCCTGCAAAATTTTCCTTGTTTCGCTCCAAAATAGCTTCATAATAAATTCCATCAATAAAATTTAAACAGGCTCTTATAGTACCGGTGCGCTGCACCTCTGTTCCGTCTCCTGTTCGGTGCTAATAAGCGCAACGCTGCGCTGCAGCTTTGGCCTTTAACCACTATTCCTAAAATTAACCTGACGCGCATGCGATAGCTATCGGGATCCACTTTTCAAATTTTCAAATTGCCCCAGGTTTCACGTTCGATTTCACTTCGTACCTATAAATCTATTAACTATGAACTATTGACCGTCGCCCATGAACCATTGACTTCCATTTTCACATTTCCACATTTTTAAATTTTATCTCGTTATTATTGTATTATGAAAATCTTGGTAACAGGCTCAAACGGGCTGGTCGGAAGTTATGTGGTACAACAGTTACTGGATGCCGGTCATACGGTATTCGCATCTTCGCGAATGCCGGATCTGTCGGCATTTGACGGGCGGCCCGGTTACCGGTTCGTTCAGATGGACTTTACCGATCCGTATGCGCTGGATGCCGCATTTGAAGCCATTCAGCCCGAAGTAGTGGTGCATGGCGGCGCTATGAGCAAACCGGATGATTGTGAAAAGGACCAGGCCGAAGCCTATAAGATCAATACCGTTGGAACCGTACAGCTGCTGCTGAACGCTGCAGCGCACAGGAGCTTTTTTGTCTTTTTATCTACCGATTTTATTTTTAACGGGCAGGGAGGAATGCATACAGAGAATGACCCGGCAGGCCCGCTCAGTTATTATGGCCGTACCAAGCTGGAAGCGGAAGAAGCTGTACGGGAGTACGAATATCCCTGGGCTATTGTACGGACGGTATTTGTATATGGGAAACCCCTGTATGGCCGCGATTGCTTTGTTACAATGATCTCCAAAAAGATCCGGAACCGGGAGGCCTACCGCGTGGTGAACGACCAGGAGCGGACACCTACTTATGCCGGTGACCTGGCAAAAGGTATTGCGGCGATCATTGAAAAAAAAGCAACGGGGATTTTTCATCTTTGCGGTGAAGATCAGCTGTCGCCCTATGGTATGGCCACCAGGGTAGCAGCGTACCTGGGACTGGACGCGCCGTTGCTGGAACCGGTAACCACGGCTTCATTAAATGCACTGGCCCGGCGTCCGCTAAAAAGCGGGCTGGATATCTCCAGGGCAAAACAGGTACTGGGATATGCACCGGTGTCTTTCCGCGAGGGACTGGAGAAAACGCTGGGTGGTTGATGTCGGCTACTCTTTGGCAAATTGCTTTTCACCGGCCGCAACTGTGATCCTGAGGTGGTTTTCTTTGGGAGGCAGCGGGCAGCTGTATTTCCCGGTCACATAAGCGCAATAGGGATTGTAAGCCTTGTTAAAGTCTAAGATGATACGCCCGTTCCGGATATCCGAGATCTTCAGATCCAGGTATCTTCCCGTTTCATAGCTGTCCTTTCCATTTGTGGCATCTTTGAAAGGCAGGAACAGGTAATCAAAGTATTCGTTATGTTGTAACAGGAACTGGGATTGGTATACCGCCAGTTTTTGTTTACGCCCGTTCAGCGTGAATTTCAGCCATCCGTAGATGCGGTATTGTTTGGACTTGCCGTTGGAGGTTGGTATGGAGATCCACGGACTATCGGTTACTTTTTTGAAGTGAGCGGTTACCCGGTAGCTCTTGTTAACCGGGAAAAAGCGAAATTGTTTTTTATGATCTCCTGTCACCACCTGGTGGTTCTTTACGTATGCCGCTATAAAATGGTCGATGCTGTCTTTGTAGATATCCTGGGCGCTTGCCAGAGCGGCAGACAGTACGATAAAAGTGCAAAATAAAATTCGTTTCATATTGATTTTTTTAACGGGGATGGTGGGGCTGTTGCAAGGGTAGAAAGACCTCTGCGATCATGCAACGGGCACTGCCCCCGCCATTCTGTTCAATAGTGCTGAGCGGGGTATGTAAAATGGGATTATAGGTTTCCAGTTGCTGTCGCTGCAGGGCTGTCAGCGATCCAAACGCTGCAGAAGACATGACCAGGAACCGTTGCCCGCCGGCATTCCTTACCTGCAGGGCATTTCCTGCAAAGTGTTCCATTTGACTGAGAGTGATGGGGATGACGGTCTTCCCGGTGCTGGCAAGGGATTGCAGCACACGGTCCCGCTCCGCCGGATCGGTGATACTATCCGGGGCAATGAGGGCATAGTCTTCGGCCACGCTCATCATAACATTGGTATGGTATACCGGAGTGCCGTTCTTATCGGCTGCATGAAAAAGCACCGGGGTAAAATCGAGCACTTCACAAAAATCAAGCAACACCCGTTCGTCGGTACGGGGCGAAAGGCAGGCATAAGCTTTCTGGTGTACCCGGTCCAGCACCATGCTGCCGGTGCCTTCCAGGAACAACTGCTCTTTTTCGTAGCCGGTCAGGTCTACCTTGGAGTAGATGATGAACTGCTCCTTCAGCTGGTCGGTAACGCCTTTGGACCGCTCTGCTCTCCGGTTGGGGGCAAACATCGGGTAAAGTACGATCTGCCCGTCATCGTGCATGGAGATCCAGTTATTGGGGAAAACGGAGTCGGGTGTATACGGCTGTGGCTGATCCTGTATCACGCAAACATCGATTTGATGCTGTTTCAGCAGGGCCACCAGCCCGTCAAATTCCTGCTGGGCTTTTTCGTTTACATTCCAGTCGTTATCCTTTTTTTGAAACGCATTGTTCACGGCTGTTTCAGGATTGAAGCCAAAGGCAATGGGCCGGATCATCAGTAGATGAGAGGTTGTTTGCATATCGAAAAAATTTGATGCCGCCGCGGGGCGGTCTTATCATAATACATGCCGGCAGATGGCAGGGCTCTTAAATACTATCGCGCAACAGGGGCATGCTCATACAATGAAAGCCGCCCCTGGCCCTCGAAAGTTCTGCCGACGGTATGGTAATAAAAGTATTGCGCATTTTTTGAGGATCTGTTGCGCCGCTTTCCAGCTGCGGCAGCAGCTCTTTAATGTCGATGATCCGGAACCCGGCCTTGCGAAAAGCCTCCAGGGTTTTATCGTTCCGGTCATAGCCTACAACCACACCGTCTTTCAGCGCCAGCAGGTTACAGCTGTCGGTCCACTGCTCCCGGAGGTCAAAAGGGAACTCATCATTGCCGGAATGAATGATGGTTACAGCTCCTTTTACGTTCAGATCCTTTTTACTGATGTCGGTCAGCAGGTCTTCCAGGCTGGCAAAGCGGACCGGCCGGGACGGGTCCTTCTTCCGGAACTGGATAATGGAAACGGCCATCTCCGGTTTATGGTCTTCAATGGCTCTCAGGATCACATCGCTCATTTCTTTTTTTACCCTTTTTTTCGAAAAGGCGCCGAGCATAACCCAGGTGTCTTTTTTTACCTGGGTAAAGATCGTGTCGATGTGCATGTATTCCCGTTTCTGGGGGATCTGTACGAGGGTCACTTTTTCAACGATGTTCTTTTTAAAAAGAGTTGTGGCCACCTGGTGGGCTGCCGCCCTGCTGGTCCGTTCGCTGATCCCGATCACCACATGGTTGCTGCTTACAACCATTACATCCCCTCCCTCAAGGGTAACATTATATTCATCCGCATCTACCGGCAACAGGAAGTGATAAGGGCTGTCGGAAAGCTCAATGATGTTGTTCCGGTAGTCCTTAAACAGCGGGTGATTGAAAAATATATATTTCATTAGCAATGCCTCCCGCAGCCGTGCTTTTTTGGCGGGTTTATTTAAAAGGATATGATCCCTGATAACAATGCCGATGTCCCGGGTAAAAATAAAGTTGGGAACGGGGGGAAACAGCATTTCGAGATCATTACCGGTTCCGCTGATAAAGATCTTGGCCAGCTCCTCCGGTTTCTGGGTCAGCAGCAGTTCCTGGGTTAGGTAAGAACAGTTCTCGATGGCGCAAACAGAGGCCACCAGCTTTTGTTTAATGGCAGCACTGCGGAGAATATCCGCCAGCAGCACCTGTATTTCGATCACGTTCTTTGAATGATGAAAACCCGCCCTTCCGGGCTTATAGAACTGGTAGTTGTTGCTGGGGTGGTCAACAGCCTCCAGGCGCCCTTTGATCACTGCCGGGTCCAGGAAGTATAAGAGCAGTTTTGTGTAATAATCGTATTCCTTCCGGCGAATGGTATCCAGGTGTACAATATCCTCAAAAAGCCAGTCCTGCGCTTTTGAGGGAATGACCTTCCCGATACCGCTATCGGGGCTGTGCACCAACAGCTTTCTTAACAAGCCGATTTCCGAGGTTACGTTTATTTGCATATAGAGTCCATTAAAGGCGAATGCCTGGTATAAACAAAAATAAGGGAATGAATGTTTGCCGTCAAAGTTCTGTAATTTAATTAGCTTGCATCCGCAATGAAACGGGGAGGACGCATTTTCCGGGCAGGAGAATGCATCAATGTCGTTTCCGCCGTTTCCCGGGTGGTCCAAAAATCGCAGCAGGGCTGCAGGCAAACAAATATACGGATGAAAAAAGCGTTCTTACAATTACATATAGCGGTGTTACTGGCTGGGTTTACGGGCATTTTAGGAGAGTTGATTACGCTGAATGAAGGGCTATTGGTCTGGTACCGGCTGATGATCGCAGCGGTGACGCTTTGGGTATGGATGCGTATTACCGGAAAACTGCAGAAGTTGTCTTTTAAAGAAGCGCTTAAAATATCGGGCATAGGCTTTTTGTCGGCATTGCATTGGGTGTTTTTTTATGCCTCCATCAAGTATGGAAATGTGTCGATCGGGTTGGTCTGTCTTTCAGCCGTAGGCTTTTTTTCGGCGATCCTGGAGCCCCTGCTCAACCGGGTACCCATAAAAAAAACAGAGCTGATCCTGGGCCTTTGCTCCGTATTCGGGATTTACCTCATCTTTCATTTTGATGCGCAATATAAACTGGGGATCATACTGGGTTTTATCTCTTCCTTTTTTGCCGCTTTGTTCCCGATCCTGCTGAAGTTCTCGATGAAACGGGTCAATATGCAAACCGTGCTTACCTGGCAGATGACCGGGGGATTTATTACCCTGTCGCTGGTAATGCCTTTCTATCTCCGGATGTTTCCTGTTGCAACCTTGCTGCCGTCCCTGAGCGATTTCCTGTGGCTGCTGGTATTGGCCTGGCTCTGTTCGGTAGTGGCATTCCAGTTCTCAATGAGCGCGCTGAAAAAGCTTTCGGCCTTTACCGTAAGCCTGTCGTACAACCTGGAACCGTTGTACGGCATCCTGATGGCATTTATTATTCTTAAGGAGAACAAATCGCTGAATAACGGATTTTACCTCGGGTTTACTATTATCAGCCTTACGCTTATCCTGCATGCGGTGATCTTAAAACGGAACAACCGGAAGGCGGCTTAGGGATTTGGGGGGTAGAGTGAGAAGTAGAAAGTGAGAAGTGGAGAGTGAAAGGTAGAGACATTTACACGTTTTCAAATGCTCAATTCAAAGGCAGCGCACAGTTGAACAAGAATTTAGTATCTTCAGTGATCAACTAATGAATCCGCACATGAAACCTGTTTTAGCAGCGCAGTTTAAGACCGACAAAAATTTTAAGTTAAAAAATTATCCTTCCGATATTTCATCCCGCATAAAAGCAACCGATGCAAAGGAGCGCTTGAAAGAGGTACGGAAGGAGCTGGCTGCTTTCCAGGAAAAATTGTATGCACATAACCGGTACAGTGTTCTGGTTTGCCTGCAGGGAATGGATACGGCCGGTAAGGATAGCCTTATCCGCGAAGTGTTTGAAGCGTTTAACGTAAGAGGCGTAGTGGTCAGCAGCTTTAAAACGCCCTCTGCGCTTGAACTGCAGCATGACTATCTCTGGCGTCATGCCATTGCATTACCGGAAAAAGGCAAGTTTGGCGTATTTAACCGGACCCATTATGAAAATGTATTGGTGACCCGGGTTCATCCGGAATACCTGCTGAACGAAAAGATCCCTGGAATTGAAAATGTAAAGGACCTGCCCAAAGATTTCTGGGAAAAACGTTTTGGACAGATCAATCATTTCGAAGAACAGCTGGTGGAGAACGGAACCCTCCTGTTTAAATTTTTCCTCAATCTTAGCAAGAAAGAGCAAAAGTTCCGCTTGCTGCGAAGATTGGAGAAAGAAAAACACCAGTGGAAATTTTCTCCCGGCGACCTGGCGGAAAGGCAGTTATGGACCCGTTACATGGATTGTTATGAAGAAGCCATCCGGCATACAAGCCCCCCCAGGGCCCCCTGGTATGTGATCCCGGCGGATGATAAAGATATCTGCCGCTACCTGGTTGCTTCCATCCTCCTTGAGCAATTGACAACCTATAAGGATATTGCGTATCCCAAACCTGAAAAAGCTATAAAAGAGCATATCCGGCAATATAAACAGCAGCTGGAGCAGGAATAAAGAACTACAGGCGGCTTATATCCTATTTGAATAGTAGACTAAATTTGCTATAACTTTAAGTTATGGGCTATTGGCTTTATTCATTACTGCATTTCTGCAGACAGACTTAGTTTTGTTGTATAAAAGATACAGCAGTATGAAAGCTTTTTTGATACCGGCCCTTATATTTTTAATAATGATCGTTATAGTGCTTGCGGAAAACGGATGCACGGAGGAGGAGGCGCATGATCAGCCTTTGCAAAAAGGAACTGCCGGTGCGGAAGCCGTGGCGCCTGCCTGGACGGGCTGGAACCATTACCAGATCCCCGATTATACAGCAGAGGGAAAACAGGTCCGGTACGGGTACGAACTGATCGCTAACACGGCACACTACCTGGGGCCGAAGGGGACCGTGGCTGCGCTCAGCAATGGCATGAACTGCCAGAACTGTCACCTTAAAGGGGGGACCGTTCCTTTTGGAAATAACTTTGGAAAGGTGTTTGCCACCTATCCCCAATACCGGGCACGCAATAACGGGATCCAGGATATCTACGCCCGGATCAACGATTGCTTCCAGCGAAGCCTTAACGGGCAAAAACTGGATACCGCATCTAAAGAGATGCAGGCTATCTATGCCTATCTCCGGTGGCTGGGTGATGGTGTGCCCAGGGGCAAAGCATTACCCGGAACCTCCATTATGAAACTGAAGTTTCTGGACAGGGCGGCGGACCCTACCAAAGGAAGGAGCGTGTACCAGGCCCGCTGCATAACCTGCCACGGAGAGGATGGCGCCGGTCAGCCGGATGCTGAAGGAACCGGTCATTTGTATCCGCCTTTATGGGGTGCCGGCAGTTTCAATGACGGGGCAGGACTATTCCGTTTACGCAGTATGGCCGGCTTTATAAAAAATAATATGCCGCTGGGCACTACCTACCGCAATCCCCAGCTTACGGATGAAGAGTGCTGGGATGTGGCAGCTTATATCGACAGCCAGCCGCGCCCGGCATTTGACCAGCATGAAGATTGGGCGCTGCTGGCGAAAAAGCCACTGGATGCGCCCTATGGGCCGTATATTGACAGTTTTTCTGAGCGGCAGCATAAATATGGCCCTTACGGCCCGATCGAGCTGGCACAGGCTGCATTAAAATGAGTATTTTAGACGGGCATTTTTGTTTTCACTAAAAAAAAAGACAATGAAACAGATGGTACTGGTTGTTGGGTGTTTGATGCTGAGCTGGGCCGCATCTGCCCAGCAACTGACAAAGAAAGAAGAAAAGAACAGGAGTTTTGCAGGTGCAGTGGCCCGGCAACAGCAATACCGGGTGATCTATCAAATGGATAGCGGGGATCCCAGGATCATCGAAAAAGTACTGCGCAACCTCAATAATGCATTAAATGATCCAAGACTGAAGGGGAAATTGCAGGCCGAGCTGGTTGCATTCAGTGGCGGTACAGATGCCTTCTTAAAGGAAAGTAAGTATAAGGACGCATTAAAACAGCTTGTAGACAAAGGTGTGATCGTGGCACAATGCGCCAATACCCTGAAAGAGCGGAAGATCGACCGGGAGCAGATCTATGACTTTATTGGCCTGGTACCAAGCGGCAATGGAGAGCTGATCCTGCGCCAGGCAGAGGGATGGTCGGTGATCAAACCCTGATATGCCCGGAACAATCAGCTCTGAAGAACAACTACCGGGAAGCATATGAGCGCCCGGCCTGTATTGTAAAGAGCCGTACTGATATGAAGTAAAAAAAGAATCAGCAATGAAAAGGAAATTCATGATCCTGGCCCTTTGCCAGGTATGTGCCGGTTTTGCAGCGGCACAGGAGCACCGTTTTGACCCTCCCTGGAACACACCCCCACAAAGCGCAGTAATGTTTACCGTGCCGGGTGTTAATAACACGCCCGACCTGTATGGTGATATTAATGACCCTCAGCTGGTGGTTTTTTTTGCAGGAAACCAGTTTATGTGTATCGATGAACTGCTGGGAGCATTTAAAAAAGCCTATCCGCGTTACACGCGCATATTTGCAGAAACCTTGCCACCGGGGATCCTGGCAAAGCAAATAGAGGGCGGATCTTTGACCATGGGTAACCTGCGTATTACCCTGAGGCCGGATGTGTACACTGCCGGTAAAACCCGGATAGATGCAATGGCCCGCCTGTTTACAGATACCGCGGCTTATGCCTACAATAAGCTGGCCATAATGGTGCAAAAAGGTAATCCCAGAGGGATCGGAGGATTAAAAGACCTCGGAAGAAAAGAGGTATTGGTAGCCATGCCTAATCCTCAATTTGAAGGTATCGGCAAAAGAATAGAAGCGGCCTATGTTAAAGCCGGGGGAGAGCCGCTTAAAAACAGGATCATGGATACAAAAGTAAAAGACAGCACAACGCTGCTTACCCAGATCCATCACCGCCAAACGCCGATGTGGGTATTGTATGGGAAAAGCGATGCAGGGCCTGTCTGGTATTCGGAGGCATATTACCAGGCAATGATCGGTCATCCGGTAGAACTGGTACCGATACCGGATCATGAAAACATCCAGGCAACCTATATGGCAGGCCGGCTGAAAGCGGCACCGCATCCGCAGGCTGCGAAGGATTTTATGCGCTTCTTAAAAAGCGCCTCTGCAAAAGCCATTTATAAAAAATACGGATTTACCACACCCTGAGCGATCGGCTGAGGGGTTGCACTCCATACAATAAAAGCGGTCTTACTTCATTTGAAAGACCGCTTTTTTATTGGGAAACAGGTTGTTTTCAGGTAGGTACAGGACGGTTATATGGTGCAAGTTTTATTTATTCGTGCCCCCGCAGGATCAAAACGGAGTTTGCCATTACTGCGGGAGGCAGGACCCTTTTATATACAGCAATCAATTACTTTGACCGAGTTCACAACTGCGAAGTATTCTTCGGACGTTCATTAATCAATTGCTTATTTGAGTAGGAAGCGGTTTTGCCCGGATGTATAATGAAAAAAGAATAACAGGTGAAACGATCGTTTATTTGCTTTGCTTTTTTATGTGGCCTGGGGCTTTATTGCAGGGGCCAGGCTCTTAGTGGTATTGATGACCTGGGCAGGGTGTTGCCGCTGCATAACGCTGTTGGCAGCGTAAAGACAGGAAAACAGGTGGGCCTGTTTTATTTTTTGTGGCAGGGAGATGTGCATTCAAAAACGGCTGAGCGCGTTTGGGACCTGAGCGAAATCTATCTTAAAACCCCCGATGTTTTTCACGATTTTAATCATCCCGGGTGGGGCGGTGGCGCCGGTGTGGCAGGAAGGTATTATTTCTGGGGCGAACCTGTTTACGGGTACTACAGAGGCGACGACTATTGGGTGCACCTGAAAAATATACAATTGCTGACAGATGCCGGCGTGGATTTTTTAGTGATCGATGCTACGAATAAATTGATTTACCCAACCCAGTCAGACGCGCTCTTTAAAGCAATAGAAGCCGTTCGGATACAGGGCAAAAATCCTCCCAAGGTAGTGTATTACACTAACACCGCTTCCGGCGCAGCAATGCAGGATATCTTCGATACTTATTATAGAGAAGGAGCGCCGCATCGCTATCCGGACTGTTGGTTTTATCTTAACGGGAAACCCTTGATAATAGGCTTGTCGGCCGAAGCAAAAGGAAAGAATTATGAGCAGTTTTTTACTTTCCGGGAGTCGCAATGGCCTAATGAAGCAAAAAAGGAAAACGGCTGGCCCTGGATCGAATTTCAACGTCCGCAACCCGTATACTATAATAAAAAAGGAGAGAAGGAGATCATCAACGTTTCCACTGCGCAACATCCCAACCTGGATGCTTCAATGGGCGGGTCTGCATTTTATGGCCGCTCCGGGAACTGGGGCCGTAGCTTCCGGAAAGGCTCTCCGGGCAACCCCGCAAAAGACCTGTTCTATGGGTATAATATCCAGGAACAGTGGGATTTTGCCATCGGACAGGATGTTCCGTTTGTATTTGTTACAGGATGGAATGAGTGGATCGCCGGTAAATGGCGCCGGCAATCGGGAGATAAGAATCAGGCATTGTTTGTGGACCAGGCCAGCCCTGAGTACAGCAGGGATATTGAGCCCTCATTAACAGCCGGGCTGCGGGATCACTATTATATGCAGCTGATCGGAAATATCCGCCGGTATAAAGGAACGTCTGCAACCTCGCCCATATTTCGAAAAGATGCGATCCGCAACTGGAACGACTGGAAGACGGTACCGGCAGCTTATGAAGATTACACGGGTGATGTCATACACCGCTCACACCCGGGTGCGCAGACTGATCCTGCTGTTGTTTATACAAATACCACCGGCAGGAATGATTTAAAAACTGTTAAGGTTGTTACCGGGAAGGAACAGCTGTATTTTTATGCAAGCACTGTGGATACCTTAACGGCTGCCTCGGGAGACAACTGGATGACGCTCTGGCTCAATACAGACCAGTCCTACACTTCCGGCTGGTACGGGTATGATTACCGGGTCGTTGCCGGTAATCAATTGCAGCGGTTTATTGATGAAACCTGGCAAACGATTGCAACGGTAGCATTCACAATGCAGGGAAACCAGCTGATGATCGCAATACCTTATGCTTTTATAGGTGTGCCCGGGAAGGATGGCTTTTTAGAGCTTAAATGGTCGGACAACATGCAGAAAGCAGATCCATTGGATTGGTATACCAATGGGGACGCTGCGCCGGGTGGCCGGATGAATCTGCTGCTGCACTTTAAGTAGCCGTGTTTACTTTATACAGGGTGGGGCAGGACGGTTGTCTGCCTTAAATTTGATTTATTTGTAAGAACCGGAGGAATATTAGTTATGAGAGTTTGCCATTTATACCTGACAGGATTGTGTTTTTTGTTGTTGGGAGCGTGTAGCACTGCCAAAAAGAACGGCAGCGACTGGAATACTGTGGAGCGTGTATTTACAACAGTGCCCGATTCCATTCAGACCAGTGTGTACTGGTACTGGATATCCGATAACCTCTCAAAAGAAGGGGTTGTTAAGGACCTGCAGGCAATGAAGGCTGTTGGTATTAACCGGGCATTCATCGGTAATATAGGGTTAAGTGATCTGCCGGGCAATGCTTACGGTAAAGTAAAAATTTTTACAGATGAATGGTGGGATATTTTGCATACCGCATTAAAGACTGCCACCGAACTGAAAATCGATATCGGCATTTTCAATAGCCCGGGATGGAGCCAGTCGGGCGGGCCCTGGGTAAAACCCGGCCAGGCCATGCGGTATCTGGCAACAACGGATACCCTGGTAACCGGTGGCCGCCGTTTCCAGGCTCAATTGCGGGTTCCGGATAAAGACTTTCAGCCGGTACAGGTGCTGGCTTTTCGCGCGCCTAAGGATTATGGTCTAACAATAACAGCGGCAGGTTCCAAATTTCAATCAAACCTGAAAAGCCCGGCACTGCAAAACATTTTTGACAAAGATGTAAATACAGAAGTTGCTTTGGAAAAAGGGCAGACAAATGAAATTACAATAACGACAGATAAGGCGTTTACTGCAAGAAGTTTTACCGTGTACCCCGGCCGGCGTAATATGGCCTTCGATGTAGTGCTGGAAGCCAGGAAAGGAAATGATTTTGTACCGGTTAGAGCATTCCGGCTGGACCGGAGCAACAATAATCTGAATGTGGGATTTGAACCGTTTGCCCCGGTAACGGTTTCTTTTGATGCAGTGGAGGCAAGGGAATATAAAATCCTGGTCAAGAATGTGCAGGGCGATGGAGGAATAGCTGAAGTGGAAATTGCCGCGGCTCCGCGGGTGGAACGTTTTAAAGAGAAAACGTTGGTACGCATGCATCCTACACCGCTTCCGTACTGGCACGACTATCAGTGGGAGCCGCAGGCTGCCGTACAGGACCCCGCTTATGTGGTAAAACCCGGGGATGTGCTGAATCTTACAGGTAATGTTGATAAAAGCGGTGTACTTAACTGGGAGGTTCCAGAAGGACATTGGATCATTCTGAATTCAGGAATGGTGCCTACAGGAGTAACCAACGGTCCGGCAAGTCCCGAAGGAGTAGGACTTGAGATTGATAAAATGAACCAGGAACATGTGCTGGCGCATTTTAATGCTTTCATTGGTGAAATTTTGCGGAGGATACCTGAACAGGATCGCAGCGCATTTAAAGTTGCTGTGCAGGACAGCTATGAAACCGGAGGCCAGAACTGGACCGATGCGTTTGCGGCCAGGTTCAAAAAGGTATACGGCTATGACCCGGTACCTTTTTCGCCGGTATTTCACGGGTTTGTAGTAGGCAGCCAGGAACAGTCGGATCGTTTTTTATGGGACGTACGCCGGCTCATTGCTGATATGGTGGCCTATGAATATGTAGGTGGTTTGCGTGATATAAGCCATAAACATGGGTTGACCATCTGGCTGGAAAATTACGGGCACTGGGGATTTCCCGGGGAGTTCCTGCAATATGGCGGGCAATCAGATGAAATCGGAGGTGAGTTCTGGAGTGAGGGGGAATTGGGGAATATAGAGAACCGGGCTGCATCATCTGCCGCACATATTTACGGGAAAACAAAAGTGTCGGCAGAATCGTTTACAGCGGCGGGCAATACTTTTGGCCGGTACCCGGCTATGTTTAAGGAGCGGGGTGACCGCTTTTTTGCAGAGGGGATCAATAATACGTTGCTGCATGTATACATTCATCAGCCTTATGAAGGCAAATTACCTGGCGTAAATGCCTGGTTTGGGAACGAGTTCAATCGCTTCAACACCTGGTTTTATGATATGGGCGGTTTTATGCATTATATAAAAAGGAGCAATTACCTGCTGCAGCAGGGACGTTATGTAGCAGATGTGGCCTACTTTATAGGAGAGGATGCCCCCAAAATGACAGGAGTACAGGATCCTGCAATGCCCAAAGGGTATGCCTTCGATTATATGAATGCAGAAGTGCTGCTGAAAAGGGTAACCATGAAGAATGGCCGCTTTACCCTTCCTGACGGACTTTCCTACAAAGTATTGGTACTGCCAAAGCTGGAAACCATCCGGCCCGAAGTGTTGCGTAAAGTTGAAGCATTGGTTAAAGCAGGAGGCGTAATATTAGGCCCCCGGCCGAAGCGCTCACCAAGTTTGGCAAACTATGCGGAGGCCGACCGGGAAGTGCAGCAACTTGGGGCGGCGCTGTGGAACGGTGTTGATGGAAAAACCAGGACGGAAAATAAATATGGGAAAGGATTGGTGCTGAACGGGCTAACACTCGATGCGGCAATGGAGCACCTTGCTATGGTTCCGGATGTAGCGCTTAAAAAGAACGACCCGGTTGTTTACCTGCACCGTACACTGAAGGATGGCGAGCTGTACTTTATAGCCAATCAGTCCGATAAAAAGATCAGCGCAACACCAGCGTTCCGGACTTCCGGAAGGGTGCCGGAATTGTGGGATGCGGTAAAAGGCACCATGAGGGAGCTGCCGGAGTTTACGGATAACGGCAGGCAGATTACCGTGCCGCTGGAGCTGGATAAATTTGAAAGCGCCTTTATCCTTTTTCGCAAATCCAAGTCAACGGAGCAAAATGGGAAACGTAATTTTCCGGCCCCGGAAAAAGTAATACCGGTTTCCGGTACCTGGGATGTGGCTTTTCAAAGCCCGGTTACAGGTAGTTTCAGTGTTAAGATGGATGAGCTGACAGATTGGTCCAGACACCGGGACTCGGCAATCAAGTATTTTTCCGGCGCGGCAACCTATAAAATTTCGTTACCCAGGTTAACCGTAGCCAAGGGCCAGAAAGTGCTCCTGGATTTGGGTGAACTGGTAGCTATCGGAACCGTTTCGGTAAATGGCAAAGAGGTAGGCAATGTATGGACCGCTCCTTATAAGCTGGATATCTCGGATTATCTGACCAAAGAGGACAACATATTGGAGGTTAGAGTTGTCAATACCTGGGTGAACCGGCTGATCGGGGACCAGCGTCTGCCTGCAGAGAAACGGAGCACATGGACGATCGTTAATCCTTACAACAGTAAAAGCCCGTTGCACAAAGCGGGATTAACGGGGCCGGTAACACTTGAGATCTATTAATTAAAGAATACACTGAAATTTGACGAAGACTGCTGACAGCGTTTAAAAAATAAACAGATGAAAAGAAGAGTATTGTTCCTCGTGCTGGGGCTATGTGGATTGTGTTTGCTGCCGGGTATTGCCACAGCTCAGGCAAGGCCGGCAGAACGGAAGCTGAAAAGTCCGCTTACGAGGGAATACGTGTATCCGGCAAGAATTGTTTGGCAGCAAGGCCAGGTTAAGGGCGCAGAGCAGTTGCTGAAGGAAGGTATCGGACAGGCCAGTTTGAACAATTCCGACGTGGTGGTATTAAAAACGACGGGGAAGGCCCCTGCCAGCATTTTGCTGGATTTTGGAAGAGAAATGAATGGCGCGCTTGAGATTATAACGGGCATGTGGCCCGCGCCCAATAACCCCAGGAAGGTACGTATCCGCTTTGGAGAATCGGTGAGCGAAGCAATGGCCGAACTGGGTGCGCATGGATCTACCAACGATCACGCTATCCGGGACTTTAACCTGATGGTGCCCTGGCTGGGGAAAGTGCAAAGCGGTGAGTCCGGTTTCCGTTTTGCAAGGATCGATCTGCTGGATGTTAATGCCGAAGTTCATTTGAAAGAAGTGCGGGTGATTTCCACCTACAGGGATATCCCCTACCTGGGATCGTTTAAATGCAGTAATGAGCGGTTGAATAAGATCTGGAACGTTGGGGCCTATACCGTTCACCTGAATATGCAGGATTATTTGTGGGATGGGATCAAACGCGATCGCCTGGTATGGGTAGGGGATCTTCACCCGGAAGTGTCTACGGTGAACTCCGTTTTTGGGTATAACGAAGTAGTGCCTAAGAGTCTTGACCTGGCCCGCAATACGACACCGCTGCCGGGGTGGATGAGTGGTATCAGTACCTACTCCATGTGGTGGATCATTATCCAGCATGAGTGGTATATGCATCATGGAAACCTCTCATATCTGAAAGAGCAAAAAGAATACTTACAGGGATTACTGAAGCAGATTACCGGCAAAGTAGTGAACGGTGTGGAAAAAATGGATGGGAACCGCTTCCTCGATTGGCCTTCCAGCAAGGATACCGTAGCTATTCATGCAGGTTTACAGGCAATGACCATATGGAGCCTCGAATGCGGTGCGAAGCTAAGTGCCATCCTGGGAGACGCCGCCACAGCAAAGCAATGCCGCGAGACGGCAGCGGAAATGCGGAAAATAGTGCCGCCGCACAACAACAGCAAGCAGGCGGCCGCGTTGCTTTCCCTGGTAGGGATGATGGATGCGGGTAAGGCTTATTCAGATGTGTTGTCGGTTGGCGGGGCAAAGAACTTTTCCACGTTCTATGGGTATTATATGTTGGAGGCAATGGCCAAAGCCGGAAAATACAAGGAGGCAATGGATATTATGATGCAGTATTGGGGCGGCATGCTCGACCTGGGCGCTACTACTTTCTGGGAAGACTTTAACATTGACTGGATGAAAAATGCGGCCCGTATAGATGAGCTGGTGCCGGCCGGGAAAGTAGATGTTCATGCCGCCTACGGGGACTATTGTTATGTAGGCCATCGTCATAGTTTCTGCCATGGATGGGCATCCGGTCCTACGGTATGGTTATCGGAACATGTCCTGGGGTTAAAGGCGGTAGCACCGGGGGGAAAAGTGTTCCGCTTAAAACCACATTTGGGAGATCTTGCTTTTGCAGAGGGCACTTTTCCCACAAAGCTGGGCGTCATACGGGTAAAGCATGTAAAAGATAAAAAAGGGAAAGTGGTCACCACGGTACAGGCCCCAAAAGGGATCCGGATTTTAAGATAATACCTGTTAAGAACGGCAACCGGAACTAATGATGGCAGCAGGTGCATGCCTGCGCATTTTCATCATTAAGGCCCCGGATGGCGCCACCGGCCTATGGTTCAGGCATCGCAGGAAGCGCTGTAGCTATGCAGCACCCGGTTGCGCCGGTATTTCAGTGAGCACTATATTTTAAACACGCAACAGCCGCGGCGCCTGCGCCGGTGTTACCCCTTCCGTTTCATAAGGGGCTTTTGAATCATTCCTGATTTTATAATAAGGCCCTTCCCGTTTTGACCGGTTTGCTGTGAGCCTGCAGCGCTTAGCCTGGCGCCCGTCTGATGGTAACCGGGAAAACCCGGAACACCAATACCCGCCATTTCATAGAAGCTTTGCTGATAAGAATGGCCGCGTTTTCTGCGGTAAATTGCTCTAAAAGGCTCCGGCAGGTATTTACCAGTGGAAACGTAAAAAGCAGCTTTCGGCCGTTCATTGCAGGATCTTTTTCCCGGCGGGCAATCGACCGGCGCCCGGGTATCATTGATGGCACGCAACTTCGGTTGTTTTTCTCCTTCTTCTTAATAATTGCAGCAGCCATCCGTGGAGCTGTTTCTGCAATGGTTGAACGTCGGTGTAGGATTTACATTTATATCCGGATTTATTTACAGGGAGAGATGATAACTGATCTGTGCCAAAGGAGCGTTTACCGGAGAAATCATGTTTTTTAATGATTGCCGGCAGCCCTTCGCGCACCTACTTTTACAATATAAAAGTTAACAACCAAAAATCACATAAAATGAAAAAGATCCACTGGGTCATCCTTACCTGTTGCGCAACAATGCTCTTCGCATTGGGGTGTAAAAAAGAAGAAGCTGTTTCAACGGCGATCACAACGGCTTCGGCCAATGCCGGTAATGCTGCCCGGAAGGCCGCCGGCGGTGAAACCATGATGCTTGATAACGGGAATATAAATTCCGGCGCCTCGGCCACAGTCATCTCCGGTAATGATGTATATACTGCCGGCTGGGACAATGTTGGCGGCAACGCTGTGGCCACCTATTGGAAAAACGGAACGGCCGTTCATCTTTCTGATGGAACGCATCAATCAGAAGGCCGTGGCATCACGGTTTCAGGCCATGATGTATATGTAGTGGGTACGGAACGCATTGGCAATACTGATGTGGCTACCTATTGGAAAAATGGTGTAAAGACCAACCTGTCCAATACCATGTCAGTGGCTTATGATGTAGCGGTGTCAAATGGTGATGTGTATATTGCCGGGGGTGCGCGGACTGGCCTTGTCGGGGTGGCTAAATATTGGAAAAATGGCATCCCTGTTGCGATTGGCGATAGTACCTATTTCAAAATTGCTGAGGCAATATCCATCGCCGTTGTTGACACTGATGTATATGTGGCCACAACAGAAGTAACCGGCCCGCAGCTTGACCAGGCCACCGCCAAATACTGGAAAAACGGGGTTGCTACCTCGCTGTCGGATGGCGTGCATAATTCTTATGCCCATAAAATAGCCGTAGTGGACGGCGACGTTTATGTATGTGGCTACCAGGGCAGCGATGCTTATAATGTGGCCACTTACTGGAAAAATGGCACTGCTGTGGTCCTTACGGATGGTACATCCGCTTCTATCAGCACCGGCATTGCCGTACAGGGTAACAGGGTTTATGTTGCCGGCAATGTAGATTTCAACCACCCCGGCAGGTTTCCCAAAGCCGTTTACTGGAAAGATGGCACCCCGATAGCGCTTACAGACGGTACCAGCCGGTCGGTAGCCTTTTCCATGGCATTGCATGGCAATACCCTGTACGTTCCCGGCTATAAAGACTTCAACGGTATACGTGCAGCAACCATCTGGAAAAATTGCAAGAACTGCGGCACATTTTAAGCATGGGCTGTTGATCAGCAGCTGCTGAAAAGTTGGTGGGTTTATTGGCCCGGCTGCGGTGCCTGTGGCAGCTGTCTTGCCACGCTCGTTTCATCGTTCGGACTATAGGGCATCATGGGTTGTTAAAACAATCCGTAACAACCTGTGATAAGTCATTCATTTAGCAGGGCATTTCTTTTTATGCTTTTCGGCAGCGTTAGGGCACCAAAGGAAAGCTTCGCCGTGGTCACTTACAGGCCATCAAAGGATGAAAAAAAGAAAAGAGAAGCCGGTGGGCTTTTGGAGAACCATGGGGCAAAGGTTGATATTGTGTTATCAGTATTTTTTCGGTTGTTAGAAGGCGATACCGATAGCAGAACGGGTTTTCAGAACTATATCCGTCGCTGTTATTTGTAGAGAAGCATAACCTGCCGGTACTGGTGCCGGCAGCCAGGGACAGCTGTCCGCCCAGGCGATTGTAAACCGGGCGGAAGATGCATCGCAAGTCTGTAAAGCCCGGTTAACGGAACGGGTTAATCGCGACCGGTCCTGGAAATTAGATGACAAGAAAAATAAAGGCAGATCGCTTTTTCAATACAAGCCCGGTTATTTCCGGCAAACCCGTATTTCTCTGGCGCCGGGCCTTTTGCCCGCTAAAGACTGGCCTTGGAATTAAACCGCCCGTTTCCTGCTTATTACTGCCACCGGTATGCAGAGCTTCACTGGTGCAATATCCCCCAAATCCAGCACGGATAGGATGAACAGCCGAAATTGCCGGCGCCGCTGAAAAAAATCAATAACATTTTTTTGTCATCAGATAGCCAACCCTTACTTTTGCCGCGGAGAGCTGGCAGAGTGGTCGAATGCGGCGGTCTTGAAAACCGTTGACTGTAACAGGTCCGGGGGTTCGAATCCCTCGCTCTCCGCTTTTAACTCTGAAAGTCAGATAACTATAAGTTCGGGGGACCAAAACAGGGACACTTGCCTATCAAATAGCTTTATTGCTTCAGCTTTCGCCTGATCCGATACGTCGATATATGGCTTCATGGATTTATAATTGCTGTGCCCGGTCCGCTTCATTACAACTTGCAGTGCAATACCCAGCATTAGCGCGTTACATACTAAAGGTCCTACTGCCCGTATGTGTGCGTAATAGAGCGTATTTAGGTAATACTTCATCGAACCGGGTTATGTAGTGTATTGTTGTAAAACTTTTCCATAAGCTATTTTGAAAAATTGCCGTTCGCTGCTCTATAAAGAAAAGCATCATTTCGAAATTGCAAGTTTATCAAGAAACCGAAATAGCTTTCCGTTCATCACTGTATAATCAAAACTGCGGATTTCATCGGGTTTTTGGACAAATTTGTGCGTAGTGCTATTAGTTAAAAAATCTTCATCTTCTGCGATGAGCAATTCTATTACTTCCGGTGTAAGTTCCATGTGGCATTGAAAGCCATAAACAAGATTACTGTATGCTATTATCTGTCTTGGGCAGCCTATACTTGTTGCTAATATTTTGCTTTCCGGTGTAAGCCCCGGCATATCGCTGTGCCAATGTCCGACAGGTAATATTGAGCCGAAGTGATTTACTTTTTCGTCTTTCAAGCCGTCTTTTGTAAGTTGTATCGGGAATACGCCAATTTCTTTTTCAGGGCTATTTTCTGTTTTTGCTCCCAACGCTTCGCCAATAAGTTGCGAACCTAAACAAACACCTACAACTGCTTTTCCCGCGGTAATTGTTTTTTGTATTAAAGCAATCTCGGCTTTTGCGTTAAAATGGGGACATTCTTCGTTGGTGGTTTGGGGGCTCTGCGGGCCACCCATGACTACCAACATATCAATATTCCCGGCTGTGTTAGGTAATGGTTGGTTCTCATACACTTTTGAAAAAGTAATAGTATGGTTTCTTTCCTTTGCCCATCCATAGTATGCTCCCGGAGCTTCAAAGATTTCGTGTTGTATAAAATGTACTTTCATTGTACGTTCAGTTTTTATTTTCATTCCAATAGTAGCTATCGGGATAAATTCTCTGCCCAAAAATTGCCGTACCTACCCTTACAATCGTTGCTCCTTCTGCTATGGCAGTTTCCATATCGCCACTCATTCCCATTGATAGTTCCTGCATTTCCACGTTTGGAATATTTAAGGATATTATTTCTTGTTGAATTTTTCTAAGCAAACGAAAACATTCACGCACTTTCTCGGTTTCAGCACTGAACAGACCTATGGTCATTAGACCTTTTATCTTAAGCGTTTCAAACTTTGCAACTTCTTTTACCAGCTCAATGACATTATTGGGATGTACACCAAATTTGCTTTCTTCGTTTGAGGTATTTACCTGTATCAAAACCTCAATAGTTTTGCTTTCAAATAACAATCGTTGATGCAATTTCTCCGCTAAATCCAAACGGTCAAGCGACTGGATGCAGGATACATTGTACTTCAACAGGTCTTTTATTTTATTAGTTTGCAAATGCCCTATGAAATGATTGGTGTGCGGAACTTCCTGCAAAGCCTCATACTTTTCTTTGATTTCCTGTATCTTGTTTTCTGCTATCAATGTATGCCCTGCCTGTAAAGCAATTTTAATACGATCGGCAGATACGGTTTTGGTTGCCAATAATAGTTTTACTTCATCGGGATTTCTGTTGCTATGCTTACAGGCGTTATTTATCCGCTCCTTTATGACGGCTATATTTTCTAAAATTTCTTCGCCCATACTTCCACGTTTTTTTGTTTTTCTTCCAAATTCTTAATCAATTCCGATTTCACGACTGTGAAAGTGTGGTCTTTAGCTTCGGCAAATGATATACCGTACTTTCGTTCTATGTCTTGTAATTCCTTTGGAAAACGTAATAAAAGATTGTTGTAATATTCATCTAAAACCTCTTTGGCAGGCATTTGAAAACTTATTCGCAACTGAAAACGTCTTAATAATGCCGTATCAATAATTTCGGGATGATTGGTGGCACATATTAATAAGGCATTATTGGGAAAATAATCTATTAACTGGATAATGGTGTTTACCAATCTTCGCATTTCGCCTACGTCTTTATCGTCATTTCCTCTTGCTTTCCCTATCTGGTCAAATTCATCTAAAAACAGAATGGCTTTTTCCCTGCCAGCCTTATCAAAAATCTGTTTGATATTCTGTGAGGTCTCGCCAATGCGTGAACATACTACATTGCTTAAATCGAGTATCAGGATGTTCTTTCCCAATGCCTGCGCAATGGCTTTGGCGGTCATTGTTTTGCCACAACCCGAGCTGCCGTGAAGCAATAGTTTATTGTTTACCGGCAGTCCATATTGATTTAATTCATCAAAATAGGTGTGTTCTTTTATAAGCTGTTCAATACTTTTTCGGTTGACTTCATCAAGGAATATATCCTTTAGAGATACCTGTTCTTTGTCGTTTATAATAAGGTTAAATACGTTCATAGTTTCTCTGATACATATAATAGACTGCTACAATGCAATTGTCAGGGGTACTAAAATGTGTATGGATTTACGTTTAAGTTCTGTTTTTTCATTTCGTGTTCAGGGCAATCAATTCTTAGGTCTGTAACCTGTAGCTCTTGATTAAGCAGTTTGCAAAAATGCTTTTGCCCTTTATCGGATGATTGATAATAAGCGCACGACATACACATCCTTTGGACAGTAATCACTTCCGATTTATTTAAGTGCCGTATAATATTAAGTAAACTTAAAAGCAGGTTTTCCTTATCCTCCTGGTGTAGGTTATTAATTGGGGTTCTGATTTCTTTTGTGAAAAGTGATACTTTATCTGTAATCGCTTCCCCCTTTTTTGTCAGATTTATAATATAGCTTCTTGTGTCGTTCAGCAAGTAATCTTTTTTGATGAGATTTTTTTGCTCCAATGTTTTAATCGTGTCACTAATAGTAGCTTTGGTCATATTAAATTCATCAGCCAAATAGCTCACTTTTCTTTTCTCCTCACTGTGATGAAGTAAGAAAATCATAACCTGCACCTGAATAGGGCTTAAAGAAAATTTCTTGCTTTCCTGCCATAACAAAACACGGAAAGCCTGAGATATTCTCTCCAAAGAAGCAACAATCTTGCTTTCTATGCTATTGTTCTGCTGTTTCAGGTCGAAATCAGACGTGCTCATATAATTTTAAGTTTGTGTAATATACTTGAATTAATTGCATCCCTGCATTTCTATAATGTGATAGCCCTTTGCTTTAACCGATTTTTTTATCTCCGGGGAAGCCTCTTCAATATGGCAAAACTGGCATTCTTTTGAAGTTAATGATTGTGCTTCCTGTCCCTTCGTTTTAAGGTACTCCTTTCCATAGCCGTAAATTACAGCTGCATCATTTATTGCTACCGGCACAAGGATATCAAAGTGCATTATTAGACCATCCATCCTTGTTACATACGTGTCCCAAACTGTTACCTGCATTCTTTATATTTTATAGTTTACTCAAATAGTAGATAAAAAATTCCAATAGGCTGGCATGCTAACCTATTGGAACAAATTCTTTAGCCTTTTACATCGGCAATAGATGCACCAAAGTTAATGTGTAATACATTTCCATTTGATGTAACCAAAGCTGGTACTGATTTTACGCCCGCTTTTTCCGCTTCGTCAATTTTGGCCCGCATTTCACCAATGTGAACGATTTCTACATTGTCAGCACCAATTAGTTCAATGATGTCGTGTTCTGCGCTTACACAAACAGGACAACCTGCATGATAGAAAACTGCTTTTTCCATGTTTATTTGGTATTAAATTGTTAGATGGCACAATTGCCGGAACAAATATAGTTAGGAGTCCTAACAAATAAAAACTTTAATTACTCTTTTTTCACCAAATGCTGCAAATCAGGGTCGTTTGTAAGCCACATCTTAAGCTTCATTATTTGCGTATGCATTTGCTCAAAAAAATCCTTCTTTTAGACGTAATTATTTCAGTATTGCTTCTTCTCTTCTTAACGCCTCTGTTGGTAGGGTAATTGTCCATTGTTTCCGGGCGTATGGGGGACAACGTGGTGCTTTTGTTTAATAAAAGATAAAAAGGTCTTTTATTGTTTTTTCTTCCTATCTTTGTGGGGTGTTTCAGCTGCAGTTCGGGTGGGGAGCAGCGTGCAGGAGAAGGGACCGGGCTATATAAAGGATAAAAAGGTATTTATATGCGGTATTGAGCGCGCGCAAAGAACTGCTTCAATAAAAGGTATTTAACATTCAAATCAATAATAGCATGGATATTCATGAACAAACCGTTATCGGAGCGCTGGTAGCCGAAGATTACCGTACCGCCTCTGTTTTTAAGTCATATGGAATTGATTTTTGCTGTAATGGCAATCGTACCATTGGCGAGGCCTGCAGGAAAAAAGAACTGGAGCCTGGCCGGGTGCTCCGGGCGCTGGAAGAGGCCCATGGTCAGGTCAATACGGCAACAGCTGCGTACAACAACTGGCCTGCTGACCTCCTGGCTGACTATATTGAGAAAAAGCATCATCGTTATGTGACGGCAAAGATCGCGGAGATCACGCCGTTCCTGGAAAAGGTTACAAGGGTTCATGGCGACCGGCATCCGGAGCTGAAAGAAGTAGCGGCGTTGTTCAGGGATTCTGCTGTTGATCTCTCAGCGCATATGAAAAAAGAGGAGGCCGTGCTGTTTCCCTATATCCGGAGCATGGTGGCGAACGGGACCGTTCATGCGGCATTTGGTACCGTGGAGAACCCGATCAGCGTGATGATGCATGAACACCATATTGAAGGGGAGCGTTTTGAAAAAATTGCAGCGCTCACCGGCAACTACACACCCCCTGCGGACGCCTGCAACACTTACAGGGTTACGTTTTCTTTGCTGAAGGAATTTGAAGAGGATCTGCACCTGCATGTACACCTCGAGAATAATATCCTGTTTCCCAGAGCCATCCGGATGGAGCAGGAAAGGAGCAGTTGAGCGCCGGTGATAAGGAGTTAAGTATAACCGGGATATGCCGATCGATTATAATATACTGATTGCCTATGGAGGCGTTGCCTGCAAGGTCGAAAAAGGTGCGATCATCTTTCACGAAGGGAATCTGCCTTACTTTTTTTACCAGCTGGAAGAAGGCTCGGTGCGGATGTATTCTACGAATATGGAAGGAAAGGAGCTGACGCAGGGATATTTTGAAAAGGGGCAGAGTTTTGGGGAGCCGCCATTGTTGCTGGATAAGGCCTACCCGAGCACTGCAGAAGCTGCTACCCCGGCTGTACTGGTTAAGATCAGGAAGGAAAAATTTTATGGTATCCTGCGCGATTACCCGGAAATTGCGAGAGCGCTGCTTTTTACATTTGCGGAGCGTATTTACAGTAAAGCAACGGCAGCCCAGATATGGGTACGCCAGACGCCGGAAGAAAAGATTGCCCATTTCCTGGACAGGAAGAAGGGAAATGAGCACCTGTCAAAGTCCTGGCGGGTACCTTATACCCGGCAGCAGATCGCAGATTTTACAGGGCTGCGCGTAGAAACGGTGATCCGTACGCTTATCAGGATGAGCAGTGCCGGAAAAGTAAAGATCCTGGGGCATAAACTTTATTATTAGTTTTTAATGGATGTGGGTTTGTCAAACAAATGGGTGCGCTGGGGGTTACTGAACCTGGCTATCGTAGCGCTGTATGGAACCTTGATGCGTTATAAGATCGCATACAATTTTCCTTTTTTTGAACAGAAGAACTTACTGCATGCGCATTCTCATTTTGCCTTCGGTGGCTGGGTCAGCCATTTATTGTATACGGGGCTGACCCTGCTGGTGACGCCGTTCGTCACTGCAGGAAGACGGAAACAATATCAGGCCCTTGTCTTCCTCAACCTTTTGGGTTCCTTTGGTATGCTGGTGGCATTTACCATCGAGGGATACAAGGCGGTGTCGATCGCTTTTTCTACCTTGTCGATCCTGGTTGCTGTGGTATTTGCAGGTATATTTATTAGGGACCGGCGGTGCTGGCCCGCCTCACATCCCTCCGTTCCCTGGGCGGCTGGCGGGTTGCTGCTGAACGTGGTTTCGTCCGCAGGCCCTTTTTCCCTGGCTTATATGATGGCTACCGGAAATGTTGATTCCAGCCTTTACCTGGGGTCCATTTATTTTTATTTGCATTTTCAGTATAATGGCTGGTTCTTTTTAGGCAGCATGGCACTGGCTGCGGCACTTTTACCACCAGCGTTCTTTTCACTAAAGGGGTATTTCCGTATTTTCATTATTGCCGCTATACCGTCTTTTTTCCTGTCGGTACACTGGGCCGGGATCCCCTGGTGGTTATACCTGGCAACCATTATGGCGGCATTGTTGCAACTGGGTGCATGGATCGTGTTGCTGGTCCGGGCAAAAGCATGGTATCACCAAAACAGGCCGGCCAGGCCTTCCTACAGGAAGCACCTGTTTTTTTATGCGGCAGCCTTTGCCCTTACGATCAAATTTGTACTCCAGGCACTGTCTGCCATTCCCTGGCTGAGCCGGTTGGTGTTTGGCTTCCGGCCAATTGTTATCGCGTACCTGCACCTGGTATTACTGGGTGTGTACAGCCTGTTCCTGATCGGTTATTATGTTGCCCGGCAAATGATCCGTATTACCCCGGTGGCAAAGGCGGCAGCCCTTTTATTATTGATCGGAGTTATATGCAACGAATTGTTCCTTGCCGTACAGGGCTTTGCCGCCCTGGCCTATATACCGGTTCCTTTTGTGAATGAGCTGCTGCTGGGCGCCGCGGTGTTGCTGCTGGGCGGGGCGGCAGGATTGTATATATCGCAGTACAGAAAACAGAAGGCTGGCGGGTATTAATACCGGTCGCTGTCAGGCGGGTATACCACGGTAATAAGAGGTATGATGAATGGGGAGGATGCTTCGTGGTCAAAAAAAAACCAGGACGGACCATGTGCTCAGAATGCGATCTTTTGCATCATCACCATAGCAATGGCACGGGCGTGCTGCTTCATTTTTTCGGCGTTGGGACCGGCAAAGTATTGATTAACGCTATCGTCCAGCAAGGCGATCCATCGCTGAAAGTGCTCCGGGCGCGTAGCATACTGTTCATGTATGCGGCGGTGTGTTGCAATGGGATTGCCCTCGTATTCCCCCGTGTAAAACAGTACGTTCTCCCAGAAGGTATACATCACCGGCAGGTGCTGCTCCCAGTTGACCGGGGTTACTTCTGTAAAGAAGAAGCCGATGACCGCATCGGAGCTAACCTTTTGGTAGAAGAGATCCACTACTTTTTCAATATCTTTTCGGGTGGCTATATCTGGATTCATGGTCTGAATATTTTTACAGGCTTCGTTTTGAGCAGGTTTTTTGATAGGCCGCAAGCGCACCTACAGATCCTTCTTTTTGAATTTTTGCAATGAAACCCGGAACGGCACCCATATCCACAGGAGCAGCAGGCTGAACGAAAGGATAAGCCCCCAGCCATTCCCAAAGAAGTTTTTGAAAATGGCCCCCGTATAGCCCATCATGGCAGATACATCGAGCCGTAGGAGAATAAGAATGCGGCACAGATCTACCGGACTTAATGCACTGAGCAGTACTACCGGTTTTTCTATCGGGTAATCAGCAAACTGGAAGTACAGGAACAGCACCAGTCCATCGAATAACAGGGCGAAATACAGCCATAGCATGATGGCGATACCAATGCCTTTGGCTTTATCGCGGGTAACGATACTGCTCAGGAAGGCAATGGCAATAAATATAACAGATAGGAGCACTCCTGCGGCGATCATGATAAGGGCTGTTGCCGGATCTGCAAAGAGCAGCAAAGGGAGGCCCGCACCCAGGATAAAAGCGGCGGTCATGCTCAGGGATAGGCCCGCAAACAAGGCTTTCCAGATCATACTGCGCCGGACGGGATGGCTGACCAGCAGCTCAATGAATTCGTTGTTATTGTATACATAGATCGTGGAGAATAAAACGGATACCAGGGGTACCGTAAGCAGCAGGAGGTTGAGCACCGTTAGCAGTCCCTTGGAGGTATTGTCTTCCAGACCGAAGGCGCTCCATGAAAAGAGTGCCAGTACCACTGCATAGATGATGACGATTCTGTTTTTTAATATATCAAGGGTTACATATTTGAGGATTCGGATCATTTTGCTCCGGTTTTTAGAAGGTGAACAATTGCTTCTTTGATGGTCTTTTGTCCCGTAACCGCCTTTAGCTCCGTTGTGTCTTTGTGCAGCAGCAGTTTTCCTTCCTGCATGAAAACGACCTGGTTTACCATGCCTTCCAGTTCGCTGAGAAGGTGGGACGTGATCAGGATAAGACGGCCTTTGTTTTTTGCATCCGCTATTTTAGCTTTGAGTATTTCGGCCGCAACAGGATCCAACCCAGCCGTGGGCTCATCAAGGATCAGCACCGGGGGGTGGAACAGGAATGCCAGTGTGGCGCTTACTTTTTGGGTGGTGCCCCCGCTGAGGGTGCGCATTTTTTTATGCAGCATCCTGTCAATTCCGAACTGTTCATATAATTCATAGTCGGGCGTTTCATTGCTGTTGCGGATACCTTTGATCATACCAATTACCTGGCCAATGGTCATATTCTCCGGATACCGGCCTATCTGCGGCATATATCCGATCTGCCGCCGGTATTCGTTGTTGTGCCTTATATCCTGGCCGTTGAAAATGAGGGAGCCTTCATCAGGCAAAACCATGCCCAGCAGCGATTTTATCAGCGTTGTTTTGCCGCATCCGTTAGGACCGATAAGGGCAACACAGGCTCCCCTGCTGAGTTGCAGGCTCAGGTGATCGAGCGCCTGCAGTTTTCCAAAACGTTTACTGATATTTTTTATTACTATCATAAATTATAAGGGATCATACGGGGCCGGTTGTCGATCAACTGCTCCGGTGTAAGAGTCGGGATTATTTTTTCAGACTGATCAAGAAGGCGGATGATAAAGCTCCGGTAAAGGAGCATGGCCGGCGGATTCCGTTCTACGATCATGGAATACATACTGAGCGGGCGGTAGGGGACATCGCCGGTACGGTCGCGGTTAAGATCGTAACCTTCGTATTTGTCCCAGTAGTTGTCAGTAAACTGGTTGAGCATTAGCGTACCATTGGTGGCCAGGTCAAAGGTATTGCCCATGAAATTATTTTGGCGGATGCTGTTGTCCATGCAATTGGCCTGTATGCGTATGCCCCAGCCATTTTCGCGGAATACGTTGCGTGTTACCACGATCCGGTTGCTGCCGTCAAAGAGTATACCGGTCGTGTTTTTTATGAACCGGTTACCGGAGAGACAACAGTCGGACAGTTCTTTGAATAAGATGCCATAGGCTGCATCCCCCCAGTTCTCTTCAAAAGTATTGTTCAGCATAATTACATGTTTTGTGAACATGACGGCCACGCCGGCGCCGTTGTTTTTGAAATAATTGGTGATATAAGCATTGTTATGGGAAAACATAAAATGCAGCCCATACCGGAGATTGTTACGGGCAATGTTGCGCCAGATAACGGAATGGGTCACAAATTCGAAATAGATACCATCGCGGTGCCCGGTAATGCGGTTGCCGGTGATCTGGAGGCTGTCACTTTTCCAGCAATGAATGCCATTGCCGGACAGGTGCTCCTCCTTTTGGGAGGCAGTTATCGTATTGTTGCGGACGATGCAGTGGGCGGCATACTGGAGGTATATACCAAAATAATTATTAAGCAGGATATTGTCTGTAATGGTTACATAAGAAGCATCATAAACTTTAATGGCGCCCGGATCGTTTAATACCGAATGCCCGGAGTTCCGGAGGGTTAACCCCTTTATGGTGACCCTGTCACTTTTTACGGACAGGATCTCATACCGGAACTCCCCGTCCAGTACGGGCATTCCCTCGCCCAGGATAAACAGAGGCTTATCGATGATGAGGTTCCCTTCTTTATAAATGCCCCTGCCGATAATGATGCTGTCTCCCGGATGACTGGCCGCCAGCGCAGGCCTGATCTTCGTAAACGGCCCGCCGTTTCCCACGTGCAGGGTGGCTGCAGGGGTATGAAGAGGCGCCCCCACCCATAGCAGGCACGCTGAAAGCAGGCGAAGGAATATCTTAATGGGCTGCCTCATGACCGGACGCCATTTTTTGTTGGATAGTTTTATACAGCACCTCCCAGCTTATGACTGTTGCCTGGTTTTGGGCGCCATAGGCGGTTGCCGCATCCCGGCCGGCAAAAGCCGCCGTGTTCCCTGCCATCGGGCTGCGCAGGGCTTCGTTCTGCACATACCAGGCGGTAGTGGCGTCGGTTAACTGATGGTCGTTTGTAAAATCACTGACGTAGTAATGTTGTACTAACTGGGAGGGAGTAGCTGCCGCATACCGGATCATACAGCCCAGATCGTCGAATTTGTAAACGCGCCCCTTTGTAGTGATGAGCTCTGCGGCAAAACGCCCGTCGGATATCGACATTTTGCAGAAGTCGCAGGCATCGTGGTGCAAATGGATCGGCTCGGGACCACTGCTGCCGCAGGAGTTCAGCATAAGGATGGTAAGCGCAGCAACAGCGGTTGGTACCTTATTTTTATGTGCCCTGCCGGGCAGGCGGCTTTCCAGTATTGCTGCGGCTGCCAGCAATACCCCGGCGCTAATGAACAGCCATCCCCCGATGTCAGGAATGGAATATGCATGGAAGTTGAGTAGCTGTTTGGCTCCGATAAGCGGCGGCTGGTAGGCCATCCCGGGCACCCTGATGGCGGCATTTGGGTCGAGGTTGTGACCATAGTCATACTCCCATTTCCAGAAATCAACCATAGCTACGATGCCGAATAGTAAAAAAGCACCTAACAGGAAGTAGAGCCATTTTTTCCGGCCGGCGAATGCGGTGATCATAAATAAGATGGCATAAACCGCAATGAGATAGGGAAGAACAGTGAATTCGACGAAGTCATTGCTGCGCAGGGTTCTCATCCCGATATAGTGGTTCAGGCCGTTGATGATGTCGATGTCCCCGGCTATCCTGCTGGCCCATATCTGCAATTGCAGGCCCTCCGGGTATTGGGGGGCATCCAGGTAAATAGCCCAGATGGGTACGAACAGCGATACTGCCAGCAAGAGCGCAGCAACTACCAGTAACAGTTTGGAGCGGGATGAGATCTTCTGTTTCATTGGAGCGGTATTTTTATTTATGAAAGAGAGTGTTGTCTTTTGTTAGCCGGTAAAAAAAATGCTGAAAAAAAAGGGCGAGCGTGTTTTGCGCGCTGCCCTTTTGATCGAACATGGCTGGTGTTCGTTTATTGGACAGTGGGTTCTGGCTTCTCGTTCTTGTCTCCCAGGCTAAACCGCAGGGGAACCGTGCTGCCTTTTGGCGAAACCCTTACATACCCCGACATTTCCTGGTGCAATGCGGAACAAAAATCGGTACAATAGATGGGGAATATGCCGGTGCGATCGGGGATCCATTTCAGGGTGAGTGTTTCCCCGGGCATTACGAGCAGCTCACCGTTGGCGGCGCCTTTTACGCCAAATCCGTGGGGCACATCCCAGTCCTGCTCCAAGTTGGTAACATGGAAAAGCACTTCATCGCCAAGCTGCACCCCTTCGATATTATCCGGTGCAAAATGTGAGCGAACGGCAGTGATGTATACGTGAACCTGGTTACCCTGGCGCACTACTTTTGCTTCCGCCTCGCCTTTTGTGACAAAGGGATGCTTATTGGCATTGATGTCAAAGATCTTCAGCTGCTTGTCCCTGATCAGCTCCGCCGGTACCGCCTGCGCGTAGTGTGGCTCGCCAATAGTGGGATAGTCGAGGATCAGCTCCATCTTGTCGCCGCTGATATCATATAGTTGCGCGCTTTGCGAAAGTTCCGGTCCTGTAGGCAGGTAGCGGTCCTTGGTGATCTTGTTATACGCCACCAGGTACTTTCCAAAAGGCTTTTTGCTATCGCCGCCCGGTATCATCAGGTGTCCTACAGAGTAATAGGTAGGTTGCCGGTCAAGTACTTTCAGGTCTTTGATATTCCATTTTACAACTTCTGAGGATACAAAGAATGAGGTGTATGCGTTTCCCTTCCCGTCGAACTCTGTATGCAGGGGGCCCAGGCCGGGTTTCTGTACTTCGCCGTACAGGGCGGCCTCATATTTGATAACGGGCAGGCCGGCATATGTTTCCTGCTCAAAATCTTTCGCGGCAATAGCCTTCTGGATCTTGTCATAGCTGAATACCGGCAGCAGTGCAGCCAGCTTGCCGCTGCCTACAATATACTCACCCGTGGGATCCACATCGCATCCGTGTGGCGATTTGGGGCAGGGAATAAAGTAAACAATATCCGGGAAGTCTGCGACATCCAGCACGGTTACTTCATTTTCCATTGCTGATTTTGCAGTATGGGTTGCTTCATCATAGGTGTTATGGGCATATTTTACAGAATGTTTTTTGCCTTTTCCGGCTTTTACGTATTCCTCGGCTTTTTTCCAGTTCACGGCCATGATAAAGTCTTTATCTCTCCGTGATGCGTTTACTTCCAGCAGCGTATTGGCCTGCTCGGTATTATAAGTGCTGAAGAAAAACCAGTCGTGAGACTTTCCCTTACCCGCATGGGAAAGATCAAAGTTTACACCAGGCGTTTTTAACTGAAACGCTATCTTCATCTCCCCGTTTGTTTTATCTACACTTACAAAGCTGATATGTCCTTTGAAGTTTTCTTTATAGGAATTGATCGGGATATCGCCATTGACATCATCGGGTGGTACGCTAAAACGGGTACCTGCTACGATATACTCCGAGTTTTCGGTGCTGAAGGGGGAGCTGTGGTTCCCGGCACTATTGGGCAGTTCAAGGATCTCCGCAGTGCGGAAGGTCTTCAGGTCCACCCGCGCAAGCCTGGGTGTGTTATTGCCGTTTACGAATACCCATCTGCCATCGGCCTGGCCATCGGTCATCGACATTTCCACGTGATGAAGGTCGTCCCAGGGAACGAAGCCGTGCGATGTGTTGAGCATGGGTTTGGTTTCTTCACTATAGCCCCAGCCTTTTTCAGGATCGACAGAAAAAACGGGGATCACGCGCAGCAGGCGCCCGCTGGGCAGGCCGTAAACACTAAGCTGCCCGCTGAACCCCCCGGATACAAAATTGTAAAACTCATCGTATTTGCCGGGAGGTACATAAACTTTTGATGCGGCGTTGCCGCTAACAGCAGTGCCTGCGCTTTTAGGTTTACAGGAAGTAACGGATACCGTGGCCGCAGCCAGGAAAAGTACAGGGGTTATGAAATTTTTAATATACATAGAGCGTATGACTTTTGAGTTTGGAAATTACGGGCGGGCTTTAGTGAGCGCCGTCATTCTGGCGCATAAACTCCAGGATGCTTCTGGCTTCGTCTTCAGAAAGATTTTGGTTGGGCATGCGCACCAGGCAAAGCTCAAGCTGGGCCTGCACTTCGGGGTCCTTGTCGATCATCGGATCGGGGTTGGTAATGAAGTTCATAATCCAGTGCGGAGTCTTCCGGGTCGTTACGCCTTTCCAGCCCGGCCCCACCAGCTTTTCATCGGTTGTTTTGTGGCAGGAGAAGCATTTGGTTGCTGCAATAGATTTACCTTTGTCTGCCATGGCAGCATCCAGCGGTCCAATTTTGATATTGGTTTCGTCAAACTTGCCTTCGCCTCGTTTGGGATCATAGTCTGCAGGTGCTTTCGTTGCGCTTGCAGGTGCTGCTGCTGATTCAGCAGCCGGTGCGGAGGTCTCAGACCCGCCGCAGGCACCAAGGCAAATGATCAATGCCAGGCCCAGTACGGTAAGGATTTTTTTCTTCATATTGTGATTGATTTGATTCGGGATCAAAAGTAGGCCGGGTTTTGCTGCCCGTTTTATGACCTTGGTCATAAGCAGATAAATTCTATATCAGTATCTTTCCTGTATTATATACACCGGAAAATAACATGCGATGCGCTGGGCCCCGATGGTTCACCGGTCGCAGATAAAAAAGAGATCATGAAACGGCACGAAAGCATTGTACCACTATCCCGGGATCATCACCATGGGTTACTATGTTGCTGGAAGATACGACAGGGGATCAAAAAAAAGGTTGCGGTGACAAGGATCGGCGCTTATATCCGGTACTTTTGGGATATCCATTTAAAGGACCATTTTGATGAGGAAGAGCAGTGGCTGTTTGTTGCCGGGGATGCACAGTGCGCGCAGGCGATAGCAGAGCACCGCAGGCTGCAGGCATTGCAGGAGACCATTGCGGCAAACGCGGTAACAGGGGATGTAGAAGCTTTTGCCGATCTGCTGGACCGGCATATCCGGTTTGAAGAGCGAATATTGTTTCCGCACCTGGAGCAGACCCTTTCCGCGGAAAAAATGGCGGTGATCGGAACCGCTCTGGAAGCGTCGCATAAGAAGACCGGACAGGACGACTATCCGGATGCTTTTTGGCTGGATACCTGATCCCGGGCGGTTGGGGGAACACCTGGCCGGGCAAAAAAAAATGGACATACTGCAGAGAGCCAGAGCATATCCATTGTCAACCCGTCATCGCAGAAGCACTTAGTTGGCCTGTTTTAACTAGCAACGGCACACTTAAGATCAAAAAAGCAATAGTGCAGGCAAATTGCCTGACAGCATCTGCAATTTTGGAGGCCACAAAGGTACAATATTAATCGTTATAAGTCAACGATCGTTGACTTATAACGATTAAGCGGTTGCCGGAAGTAAAAAAAATATACCTCAGCCGCCCTTGCCTGATATGGAATTTAAAGCAGATGTATAAAAGTTTTGAATTATTTAAGGTTCCCCGGAAAGATTTTTAATATTTCAAATGAAAGGTATTTTTTGGGAAATTGATAAAAATAAGGACCTTTAGAGGCTGTTTACTATCAACATGAGACAAAGAGCTACACAGGAACCAAAGCGTGATAAGCAGAAGTCGATGCAGAAACTGCTGCATTCTGTAGGGGCGATCCTTCAAAAAGACGGGTACAAGGCACTAAAGGCCAGTAATATTGCCGCGCATGCAAAGCTCGACAAAAAGCTGATCTATAATTATTTTGGAAGCCTGGGTGGGCTGATCGATGCCTATCTGAAGAAGAATGATTTCTGGAAAAGAACAGAGTTCCTTGCAACAGAAAAGGAACCGCTTACAGACCTGGATGCGGACACGATAATGTCGATCCTGAAAGGGCAGTTTGAATTTCTTGAGCATTCAGTGGAAATGCAGAACATTATCCTTTGGGAGTTATGCGAAATGAACCCGCTGCTGCAGGCGATACTGGAAGAGCGGGAGCAATTTGGTGAGCAGCTGCTGAAGCTGTCGGACCCCTATTTCAAAAATACGTCGGTGAACTTCCGGGCGATCAATGCCCTGCTTGTATCGGCGATCTATTATATTGTCCTGCATTCCCGTTACAACACCAATACCATCTGCGGTATTCACAGCACTACCAGAAAAGGGAAGGAGCAGCTGCTGGGCTCGATCCGGCAGATCATTGACTGGTGCTATCGTGAGGCTGCTGAGCAGCAACGTTGAAGCAGCGCCGGTATAAGCCCGCGGCGTCTCAAATTATACATTGTTCTTTTCACGCGCATGCAAAGCCAGTGCAGCATCGGTAAGTGCTGTATCTGCCAGGCGCCCTTCTGTTTCTGTGATGGCTTTGAACAGGTTGTTCTTAGTGGCTGTTATTTGCAGGATGGCCTGTGTAAGCAGTTCCCAGACGGGCTGCATCTCCAGCACCAGGGACTGTCCTTTGGGGGAAAGTTGCAATAGCCGTTTGCGGTCATCCTGGGGGTGTTTTCTGGAACGGACCAGTTTCTCCTTTTGCAGTTCTTTTAACAGGCTGATGGTGGAAGGATGGCTATAGCCGATCTCCCGGGCCAGGGCAACCACGCTCAGCACATGGTTCTTATGCAGCGCATAGATCACGGGAAACCATTTGGGATCAAAGCTGATGCCACAGGCGCGGTAAACTTCCAGCCCCTGTTTCCGGATGCTTTCACTAAGCCGCTGCAGCCGGGTTGCCAGTGCGAGGATGCCGGCTTCGTCGATCGTATTCATAATAAGCTCAGTTCTTAAGGGTGCGGTAATAAAAGATGTTATCTACAGGCATTTTCGGAAAAACAGCCGGGAGCGCTGCTTCTGCGATCCGGGTGAAGCCATTCTTCTCATAAAACCGTTGTGCCGCTTTCAGCTGTTCTACGGTACCCAGGTACAGGGCCTGCAGCTGTTGCTGCCTGCTGTACCTGATGAGGGTGTCCAGCAGTTCCCCGGCAATACCGGGGCGGGCGCCCCGGTGCTCTTTTCTTACAAACATTTTCCGGATCGCCCCGATCGGTCCTGCATGCATAAGAGCGATTGTGCCTACCAGGACGTTCTCCGAAAAAGCTCCCCAGAAATTTCCGCCGGGGCGTATATATGTGGTCTCAATATCGAGCAGGTCCGGCTGGCTTTCCAGTGTTACCGGCACATTGAATTCTACCTGCTGAATGGGCAGGATCAGCTCTGTAATAGCGTTACAATAGCTGTTGTCGAGTTCCTTTATCGTAAACATAGGGTCTTTTGATGCAAATATACGTAGTTAACTACGTATCTGAATACATTTATTTCCCGGCTGCAGGCTTTGCCTTGTTTTGCCGACAGGGGGTGCCCCGGGGATGCCTGCGGCTCAAAACAATAAAAACGTGGCTATATTTGTAGCTATGTTGAGGCGCACCCTGGAAATCGTTGGCAGTAGTTTTCGCATGGCCATGCAAGAGCTGTGGAAAAACAAGTTGCGCACTTTTCTTTCGCTCTTTGGGGTTACGATCGGCATCTTTTGTATCATCGGCGTGCTGGCTACGGTAAACAGCCTGCAGCAGAATATACAAAATGAAATAAAAACACTGGGCTCTAATACGATCTATGTCGATAAATGGGAATACGGGGGCGGTCCGGATTATCCCTGGTGGAAATACGTCAATCGCCCGGTGCCCCGGTACGAAGAGGTAAGGCAGATCCGGGAGCGTACTCCCAATGCCAAATATGTGGCATTTACACTGCAGGGAAGGGGGAATGTAGAGTTTTCGGGCTACCTGCTGAATGGAGTGAATGTATACAGCGTAAGTGAAGAGTATATCAGGATCCAGCCCCTTACGATGAGTTTTGGCCGGTATTTATCTGATGCTGAATTTAATTATGGTTCCGGTGTGGCGGTCATCGGCAACGAGATCGCCGAAAAGTTATTTAACGAGCCGGAGCTGGCTGTTAATAAAATGATCTCCATAGGCGGTAAGAAAATACTGGTTGCAGGGGTGATCGAAAAACAGGGCAAGCAGATGATCGGAGGCTGGGGGTTTGATCAGAGTGTGATCCTTCCCTTCCAGTTCGGACGCACGATCTATAACGAGGAGAAGACGGACCCGGTCATCATGGTGCAGGGAAGGGCGCAGGTTACCAGCAAAGGGCTTAAGGATGAGCTGATGGTAACCATGCGGAGTTTGCATAAGCTGAGCCCCCGGCAGGCCGATAATTTTGCCCTGAATGATATCAATGATATCGGCGACCAGGTATCCGAGGCGTTTGCGGGGCTGAATATCGGGGGCGCTGTTATCGGTGGCATCAGCCTTATCGTTGGACTGTTCGGGGTGGCAAATATTATGTTTGTAACGGTGAAAGAGCGTACTTCGCAGATCGGGTTAAAGAAAGCGCTGGGCGCCAAACGGCAGATCATCCTTACCGAATTCCTGCTGGAGTCCGCTTTTCTTTGTATGCTGGGCGGATTGATCGGTTTGTTCCTGGTATATGTACTGGCACAGATCCTGAGCAAGGCGCTGGATTTCCCCGTATTTATTTCGATAGGGAACATGATCTGGACCTTTTTGATCTGTGTGTTTGTGGGTGTGATCGCCGGCATTATACCGGCTGTACAGGCCGCAAAAATGGACCCGGTGGTGGCCATACGGAGCTGATGCAGGATGGGTGATGTGTGATTTTGGCGGTCAGTTATCAGTTTTCAGCCATCAGCAATCAGTGCCGTGGTATCCGGGACCCGGCATCAGAAGATGAATAATTAAGAATGAGGAAGATTAACATATTAGCTATAGAATCCAGCTGTGATGAAACTTCGGCTGCTGTTTGCAGCTCGGGAGCCATTTTGTCGAACAGGATCGCAACACAGGCGGTACATGCGGCTCACGGAGGTGTGGTACCCGAGCTGGCCTCCAGGGCCCATATGCAGAATATCGTACCGGTGGTGGATGTGGCATTAAAGGAAAGCGGGATGCAGCTGGGAGATATGGACGCCATCGCGTTTACACAGGCGCCCGGCCTTATCGGGAGTTTGCTGGTCGGCGGCCAGTTCGCCAAATCTTTATCACTGGCGCTGAACAAACCGCTGATCGCCGTTAATCATATGCAGGCGCATGTGCTGGCCAACCTGATACCCGAACATAAACCTTCTTTTCCCTTCCTGTGCTTAACCGTAAGCGGGGGGCATACCCAGATCGTGAAGTGCACTGCGCCCACAAAGCTGGAGATCATTGGTGAAACGATCGATGACGCGGCGGGGGAAGCTTTTGATAAGGCGGCTAAGATGCTGGGGCTGCCTTACCCGGGCGGACCGCTGGTTGACCGGTATGCCAAAGAGGGAAACCCCAACCGGTTCCAGTTTCCGGAGCCCAGGATACCGGGGTATAATTTCAGCTTCAGCGGACTAAAAACCGCTATCCTTTATTTTTTAAGGAATGCAGGTACTGCCCAGGTATACAAAGAGGAGTTTGCTGCTACCGAGGCGGAACGGAAGCGTTTTATTGACGAAAACCTGCAGGATATCTGCGCCTCTGTTCAGCAGCGGATCATTTCTATTTTACTCAATAAGCTGGGCAGGGCTGCAAAGGACCTGGGTATAAAGGACCTTTGTATAGCAGGCGGGGTGTCCGCCAACAGTGGCCTTCGCAAGGCATTCAGGGAGATGGGCGAACAGCAGGGATGGAATACGTTTATCCCCGATTTTCAGTATTGCACCGATAATGCGGGAATGATCGCCATCACCGGCTATTACAAATACCTTGAGCGTGATTTTGCAGATCTTTCCATACCGTCAATGGCAAGGGGCTTTTAGCAGTTTCCTGTTATCAGAGTGGGGATTTGAGAATTAGGATCTGCGTATTCAGCGATCGGCTCCGAGCCCGGGCATCCCGATACCCGGTACTAAGCGCCAAGATCCGAATTCCAAATGTCAGGAACCCGGATCGGCATCGGGTATCAGACAGAACCCGACTTAAGCTTATAAGAGGCCGGCGAGCTCCAGGCTTTTCTTTTTTAATTTCCGTTCTTCAATATCTTCAATGATCCCATCGGCTTCCACAATAAGGGACGTGCCGTTTTCTTTCCACCACGTGTTTTGCTTTAGTTTTTGTAAAGCGATCACCCCGGATAAATATTTACGGCTTTCCTGTGCATGCCATTCCTCGATCCATTCAAAATCTTCTTTGGGAATATTGGCCAGGTCGGTAAAGCTTACAAATACTTTCAGGTAAATGGCATCATTGAGCTGATGCGGTTTATGATGGTATAACTTTTTATATTCATACCGGTATTCATACCGTAAAGCAGAAATATCGCTCAGTACTGCGGATGCAGTTGGGAAGCTGCCCGCTCCCTTCCCGTAGAAGAATTGCTGGTCTGCAAACCCGCTCTCGATCACTACGCCATTGTATTCGTTCTTTACAAAGGACAGGGGACTGTCTGTATTTACAAACTGCGGCAGTACATAAGCGCCCACGCCGCCATTGATCAGCTTTTTGGCCTGTGCCACCAGTTTGATCTGTTGCCCGCGCGCCTTGGCCACCAGGGCATCTGATTTGGCAATGTTCTGGATACCGTTAAACAGTATATGATCCGGGTGCGCTACGATACCATAGGCATGCAGCAGCAGGATGGTCCACTTGTTGAGGGCATCAAACCCTTCCACATCCAGCGTGGGGTCGCTTTCTGCAAAGCCCAGTTGCTGGGCCAGGAGCAGGGCATCTTTAAAGGACAGGTTCTCTTCAAAGATCTTGGTGAGTATAAAATTGGTACTTCCGTTTACAATAGCCCGGATGCTGTGGAGCAGGTCATTGTCGTAATATTCCTCCAGGTTGCGGATCACGGGGATGGAAGCGCAGGCAGAGGATTCATACAGGAGTGATCTGCCGGTTGCCTGCTGCAGCTCCAGGAGCGCCGGCAGGTTTTCCGCGATCATTTTTTTGGACGAGCTTACCACATCCTTGCCATTCTTTAAAGCCGTGCTTACGATCTCAAAACCGGCCACGGCATCGTCAATCACTTCCACGATCAGGTTGATGGCGGAATCGTTCAGCAATTCATTACGGTCGGTGGTGAACAGCGCTTCCGGCGCATTTCTTGTTTTGCCGGGATGCTTGATACATACTTTTTTTATGGAGGCCTTCAGGGAGGGGGTTTGCTGCAATACTTTATAAAGGCCTTCGCCTACCACACCAAATCCAAATAATCCGATCACTAATTCTTTATGTTCGCCCATTGTTTTTATTTTAGCGCCACGCTTTCCGCATGGCGGGTTGTGAATTTTTTTATAGCTTCCGATATCTGTTCAAATTCCAGCAGAAAGCCGTCATGCCCATAATCCGAGCGGATCAGTTTTTCTATGGCCCCGGGAATATGTTCGGCCAAAAATTCCTGTTCTTCCGGGGGAAACAGCACATCGCCTTCCAGTGCCAGCGCCAGGGTTTGGGCCCGGATCTGTTCCAGGGCTTTGATAACCCCGCCCCGGCCGCGGCCGAGATTGTGGCTGTCCATACTTTTGCTTAATGCATAGTAGCTGAAGGCATTGAAGCGCGCCGATAATTTTGTGCCCTGGTAACGCTGGTAGCTCTCGCTCCGGAAGGCCTCCAGCCGGTCATCAGAAGCTTCCGACTGCGTTTTGTTATACGCCGTAGCATTCCGATAGGAAAGCAGTGCAATACCCCGTGCTACCTCCATCCCTTTAAGCCCGGCACCCGGGCTTTTGGTTTGCCAGGTCTGATCAGCTTCGATAGCAAAGCGCTGCGATGCATTAAAGGCCTTTCCCCAGGGGGAGTGAACCGCATTGGTAGCCAGGGGAATGATATATTCAAAGAGTCCGGGATCCTGCACCGCCCATTCCAGTAATTGCTGGCCGCCGGTGCTGCCGCCGATACCGATCCTTATTTTCCGGATGCCCAGTTCTTTTTGCAGCAGCTGGTAAGCCCCGGCCATATCCCGGATCGTAAAGAAGGGGAAGTCGTGATAGTAGGGTTCACCGGTTGCCGGATCTTCATCCAGCGGGCTGCTGCTGCCATAGCAGCTCCCGGGCATGTTTACACAGATGATAAAATCTTTTGCCGGATCAAACACTTTTCCGGCCCCGATCATTTCGGGCCACCATTCATGCGGATTGCTGTTGGCCGTCAGCGCATGAAAGATCCAGACGATATTGTCCTGCGCTGCGTTTATGGTACCATAAGTAGTATAGGCCAGCCGCAGGTTCCGGAAAACGGTGCCGCTTTCCAACACAAAGGGCTCCGGATGTATAAATACTTCTTGTTGCATAAGCTAAGCAAGACCTGTTAAGTTTTATAAAACCTAACAGGTCTTGTTTTTTACTTGTTAAAAACAGCGGCAAAAGCCTGTTCAAAATCTGCTTTGATGTCGTTGATATGTTCAATACCAAGGCTGATGCGGATAAGGTTGTCCAATACACCGGCACTGGCCCTTTCGGCTTCGCTGAGCTGCTCATGGGTAGTGGAGGCGGGATGAATGGCCAGGGTTTTGGCATCCCCAACATTGGCCAGGTGACTTACCAGTTTCAGGTTGTTGATGAACTCCCGTCCGTTTTCCAGACCGCCCTTGATACCAAACTGCAATACGCCTCCAAAACCATTGGTGAGGTATTTTTTTGCCAGTTCATGATAGGGGCTGCTTTCCAGCCCGGGATACCATACGAACTCTACTTTATCATGTTGTTCAAGCCACTGTGCCAGGGCAAGGGTATTGTCAACTGTGCGTTGTACCCGCAGGGAAAGTGTTTCCAGGCCCTGGAGCAGCAGGAAGGAATTGAAGGGGCTTAATGCCGGTCCAAAATCCCGTAGTCCTTCTACACGCGCGCGGATGGCAAAGGCGATATTGGGCAGGCCCAATGGGTTTCCTTCGCCGAATATCTTCCAGAAATTCAGCCCGTGATAACCTTCCGAAGGTTCAGAGAACTGGGGGAATTTTCCGTTGCCCCAGTTATAGTTCCCTCCATCAACAATGACCCCGCCAATGCTGTTACCATGGCCACCGATCCACTTGGTAGCGGCTTCTACCACGATGTTGGCGCCGTGCTTGATCGGCTGGAACAAATAGCCCCCGGCTCCGAATGTGTTATCCACGATCAAAGGCAGGTCAAATTCTTTTGCCAGTGCGGCAAATTTTTCAAAGTCGGGAACATTCAACCGCGGGTTGCCCAGTGTTTCTATATAGATCGCTTTTGTTTTTTCATCGATCAGGGGACGGAAACTGTCAACATTGTCGTCTGCCGCAAAACGCACATCAATACCCAGCCTTTTAAAAGATACTTTAAACTGGTTAAAGGTACCACCGTAAAGGAAGGGAGAGGTTACAAAGTTTTCACCGGCCTGCAGCAGGTTGGTGATGGCCAGGAACTGCGCTGCCTGTCCGGATGCGGTGGCAAGGGCCGCAACACCGCCTTCCAGCGCTGCTACACGTTGCTCAAACACATCCGTGGTCGGGTTCATGATCCGCGTGTAAATATTGCCAAATTCTTTTAAGCCGAAAAGGTTTGCGGCATGATCGGCATTTTTAAAAACATAGGACGTGGTCTGGTAAATAGGTACGGCGCGGCTTCCGGTTGTGGGATCTGCCTGCTGGCCGGCATGTACCTGTAATGTGTCAAAATGTAATTGGTTGCTCATAATAAATCATGAATTTAATGAAGTGAAAAAAGATGTTGGAGTATGAAATTAAGGCCTGGTACAGACCCTTTGGGTGTAATTAAAGTAGAAGATGCCTGCTAAGGCATACAGCAAATGCAGCAACACATTACAGGGGTAATGCAAGAGATCTTATATGTCGCGCTTTCATTCATGCAGACTACGAATTTAGTAGAGTTTTGTTTCATATTCAAAAAAAATTAAGAGGCAGCAAAACGCCGGCGCATAAAAAAAGCCCACCGGATAAACCAGATGAGCTGTTCTATTAATAAGTTTAATATACTACTGATCCGACTTATCTTCCTCCCGCTTTGCGGGAGCTGGAATTGGCACCTTGTTATCCTCATAACAGGTTGCCAAGGCTTCACAGGGCCAAACCCTCTGCCTTTCTTGATAAGGTTTCCCGCTGTGGGCGGGAAAAATAAAAAAGAACTGTTGCTGTCCAAAACCGAACGGCGCAAAGGTAGGAAACTATGGGGAAAGAAAAAAGTGCTCCTGTTATCATTATCCTAATTGCATGCAGATTGATATTATTGACAAACAATTGTTAGTTTGTTGGTGTTTATTTAGAATATTTCTACTGTTTTATCGTTTTTTGTTTGATATTTTATAATATCAGATGCTTTAAATATATTTTTTTTAGAATTTGTCAAATAATACTTTTGTGGCCTCAACAAAAGTATAAAACGTAATATGCTTACAAAGCCATTCGAGATTCCCCGGAAACAGCTAAAGGCTGCGGGGCTGCATCAGACCAACCCCATCCATTACCAGCTGACACCTGATGAGCTGGTTACAGATACGCTTATGAATCATCAGGGCCGGCTTAATGATACCGGCGCATTGGTGATCCAAACCGGAAAGTTCACCGGCCGCTCGCCCCGGGATAAATTTATAGTAAAAGACGAGCTAACGGCGGCAACGATCGACTGGGGCAACTTTAATAATCCCCTTGAAGAAAAATATTTTGACCGGATCCTCGAAGATGTCCGTGCTTATTTGAATGAAAGAAAAGAGTTGTGGGTAAGGGATGCTTATGCGTGCGCCGCCCGGGAATACCGTTTGAATATCCGCATTGTAAACGAGCTACCCTGGATGAACCTGTTTGCCCATCATCTTTTTTTACGCCCGTCAGAAGCTGCGCTGGAATGCTTTGAGCCGGAGTGGCATATTCTTTCTGCACCGGGGCTGGAGCTGGACCCGGTGCGCTGTGGTACCCGGCAGGGTAATGCTACCGTGATCAGCTTTAAACATAAGACGATCCTGATCGCGGGCAGCAGCTACACCGGTGAAATCAAAAAGGGGATCTTTTCGGTTCTGAATTATCTCCTGCCGCAGAACCGGGATGTGCTCAGCATGCACTGTTCTGCCAATATCGGTGCCGCCGGGGATACCGCTTTATTTTTTGGATTGAGCGGAACGGGTAAAACGACGCTGAGCACGGACCCCGGCCGCCGGCTGATCGGCGATGATGAACATGGCTGGGATGATCACCAGGTCTTTAATTTTGAAGGAGGCTGTTATGCCAAGTGCATTCATCTTTCCGAAGAAAAAGAGCCGGAGATTTATCATGCCGTGAAAGATGGTGCGCTTGTTGAAAATGTTACGTTCCTGCCCGGAACGGACCAGATCAATTTTGACGATGCTTCTGTTACCGAAAATACCCGGGTGAGTTACCCCATCCACTTTTTAGAAAATATCGTTCCGGAGGAAACGGGACGTGTGCCCGGGAATATCTTCTTCCTGACCTGCGACGCCTACGGTGTGCTGCCACCTGTTGCCCGGCTTACGCAGGAGCAGGCGTTGTACTATTTTATCAGTGGCTACACCGCAAAGGTTGCCGGAACAGAAACCGGCATTACCGAGCCCAGGGCTACGTTCAGTGCCTGTTTTGGAGCACCCTTTATACCGCTGCATCCGGGCCGTTATGCATCCATGCTGGGCAGCCGGATAGCCTTGCATGGGGTAAAAGTATGGATGGTGAATACCGGCTGGACAGGTGGCGCATACGGAACCGGAAGCCGGATAAAGCTGGGCGAATCCAGGGCCATGATCCGGGCAGCGCTGAATGGCAGCCTGGATAAAGTGGAATATCACAAAGACCCCGTTTTTGGATTGATGATCCCGGGTCATTGTCCCGGTGTGGATCCGGGGATACTCAATCCCCGCAATACCTGGGCAGAGCCGGAAGCCTATGACCGGCAGGCAAGGGACCTGGCTGGCAGGTTTGCCGAAAATTTTAGGAACTACCAGAACCTGGTTGCAACGGAGATCAGCGCCGCCGGACCTGTGAGCTGAAATATTGTTTCTTGTTTGTTTTATGAAGGGCCACCGTAACAGGTGGCTTTTTTTGGGGCATCGGTCGGCCACTACCGGGCGCCCGTAATGAATCCCAATTCTTTCCAGAATTTAATGCGATTTTTACACTCCTTAAATCAACAGCATGAAAATTCTTATTATTGAGGATGAGGCAGCGCTCCTGTCTGTTATCCGGGATGCGCTTGGCAGGGAGGGGTATATCACTGAAATAGCGGCAGATTTTGACCAGGCGCTCGATAAAATAAGCACTTATGAATATGACTGTATTCTATTGGATATTATGTTGCCCGGGGGGAGTGGCCTGGAGCTGCTTTCAGAAATAAAAAAGAATAAAAAGAAGGAAGCTGTTATCATCATCTCAGCAAAGGATTCCGTAGAAGATAAGGTCAACGGCCTGGATCTGGGCGCTGACGATTATCTTGCAAAACCGTTTCATCTCGCTGAATTAAATGCACGGGTAAAATCGGCCATTCGCAGGAAAAACCAGAACGGCGATCATAAAGTGCAGTGGCGTAACATTACGCTTGACCCGGATAACAGGACCGTGGTGGTAAATAATGCGGACTTGTTGCTTAACCGGAAGGAATTTGATTTGCTGTATTATTTTGTGACCAATCCTAACAGGCTTATTAATAAGACCTCGATAGCGGAGTATGTGTGGGGCGATTATACCGATCAGGCATCAAGTCTTGATTTTGTCTATTCCCAGATAAAAAACCTCAGGAAGAAACTTTCAACAGCCGGAGCTGATGCAGATATATTGTCTGTATATGGCGTTGGCTATAAGATTTCATAAAATGCGAAAACGTTCATTAAAGAATTTTACATTGCGGTACCTGGTACTGGCGATCCTTGGTGTTATAGGGATCTGGGCAGGTGTCTTTTACGTGGTCATCATTGAAGAGGTCTATGATAATATTGATGATGGTTTAAAGGATAGTAAGGACCATATTATAAAAGAGGCCGCATCCGACCCGGGGATATTAAATACGAATGCATTCGGTATCGCGCAATTTAAGATAACCAAATTGCCGGGCGGATGGCATGAAACCGGCAATCAGATATACAACTCAAAATTGTATATTCCACAGGAGGACGACGAAGCGTCTGTCCGCATGTTGCGCACTGTTTTTAAAAAGGATGATCAGTTTTACCGGTTGGAGGTATATGCTTCTACCGTTGAAGAGGATGACCTGATAGAGAATATACTGACCGCTTTGGTGATGCTATATATCGCGCTGGTCTTAAGTATCCTGTTGCTTAACCATATTTTATTAAAAAAGGCATGGAAGCCGTTTTATAGGATCCTGGAAAAGCTCCGGCCATATAAATTGGGCGCTGCCGGGAAGTTTGAGTGCGCTGATCAGAAGATCCGGGAATTTGATGACCTGGAAAAGGATCTTGCTGCCATGATTCAAAGAAATGAGTCTATTTACACGCAGCAGAAACAGTTTATAGAAAATGCGGCTCATGAACTTCAGACGCCCCTGGCAATCGCATCCGGCAAGCTGGAGCTTTTTATGGACGAGGGCAGTCTGACGGAGCGCCAGTTATTAAAAATTGAAGAAGTAAGTAACACGTTGAATCGCTTAAAGCGGATGAATAGATCTCTTTTAATGCTTTCCAAAATAGAGAATAACCAGTTTAGAGCCGCGGAAAAAGTGAATTTTAATAAGATCTTCAACGAGCTGGCCGACGAATATGATAGCCTGATCCAATTTAAGGCCATTCAGGTACAAATACAGGAAAACGGGGTCTTTGAATTTGAAATGAACCGGGAGCTTGCGATCGTCCTGGTGAGCAACCTGCTTAAAAATGCCATTGTGCACAGTGAGAAAGACAAATGGGTCGAGATCACCATTACGTCCGGATCATTCCGGATTCAAAATGAAGGAACCCTGCCGCTGGATGAAGGCTTTATTTTTGAGCGGTTCAGCAAAGGGAAGCAAAATGCCCATTCTACCGGGCTGGGACTGTCCATTTGTCAATCAATCTGCAATTTATACGGTAACATGCGCTTCCGTTATTTTTTTAAAGAAGGACATTGTTTTGAAGTAGCGGTTTCGTAACGAAAGGAGCCTGTTCCCAATTCTTTCCAGAATTGTTTTTGAGCTTTGCAGGAACACTAAAAATTTAAGGTATGAAAGTAAAGTTAGCCCTGGCAGCTACCGTTATCGTAGTTGCAACCTTGTTTGGATCAAAGTTATTAGCTCAGGAAACACCAATTACAAAAGCGCAGCTTCCAAAAGGGGCTCAGGCGTTTTTAAATCAGTATTTCCCGGGCCAGGCGCTCAGTCGTGTAACCAGGGACAAGGAATTAATGAAAACAGAGTACGAGGTGTATCTTGGAAATTCGGTAAAGGTAGAGTTTGACAGGAACGGAAAGTGGAAGGAAGTGGATGGTAAGCATAACGAAATTCCCACCGGTTTTATACTGCCGTCTATAGCCCGGTACATTTCGGGGAATTTTCCCGGTCAGAAGATCGTGAAAATTGAACGGTCAAATACCCGGTACGAAGTCGGGTTATCCAATGGCGCAGACCTGGATTTTAGTTCGAAGGGCGCTTTTCTAAAGATGGATGATTGATGCAGGCAATTGCCGGGATGTTATGGAAGCAAGCAATGTAATTGTTCATTCCCGGTAGCAATGAATCGCAGGACGCAGGGGCGGACGCGAAGTACGCAAGGATATTTGACAACGCGGATCGGTCCCTGCGCTCCTTACATTTTTTGCGGATGCGGCGGTTAAAATGCCGGATTGCGGGGAGCATAGAAGATCAGTGTTTCAGCGCCTCTGAGGCTTTTTCAAATTTAGGGTCTATAAATTCCCAGTCTTTAATATGCGGATGCTGATGCTCCTTTACAGCAACCGCCTGCATCTGCCGGATGACGTCAGGATGTTGGGCCGCAACATCCTGCACCTCGCGGAGATCGGTCTCCAGGTTGTACAGCTGCCACGGCGCATTCCTGTCTTTTTGAACACCGGTGCGGATCCCTTTCCACGGACCGATCCGTACCGCCACCTGTCCCCCCTTTTCGGGATACTCAAAATAAAGATAGGCATGCTGTTGCTGGTTGCCTTTGCCCAGCAGTTCGGGCAGCAGCGAGATACCGCTTACTGCATGGGCCAGTGGCTGCCCGGTCAGTTCCGCAAACGTAGGCATCATATCATATTGCACAGACAGCAACGCGCTGGTTTTCCCGGCAGGGATCTTCCCCGGCCAGCGGGCAATAAAAGGCTCCCGGAAGCCGCCCTCGTAGATGTCCATTTTTAATCCCCGCAATCCCTGTACACTGTTGAAGAACGCTGCATCCACACCACCGTTAAAAGTGGCCCCGTTATCGCTGGAGAAGAGGATGATCGTATTTTGATCCAGCCCCAGTTTTTTGATCTCCTTCATGATCAGGCCTACCTGGTCGTCCAGGCAGGTGATCATGCCGGCGTAAGCAGATAAGGGGTACCGTGCGGCAGCATAACCCTGTTGCCCGTAATAGGGTTTTTCGTCAAACTGTCCTTTATACATATTGATGTATTTTTCGGGAACCTGAAGGGATACATGGGGAATGGTATAAGGCAGGTAAAGAAAAAAAGGTTGCTCCCGGTGCGTACGGATAAACCGGAGCGCCTTTTCAGTCATCCTGTCAATCGAGTATACATTGCCTTTGAAATAGTCGAAATCCCGGTCGGTGGCAGTTTGCGGGTTGAGCTGCCGGTGTACCCAGATGTAGGGGTTATTGAGGGTGTCCCATGTTTGGTTTTCCCAAAGATGGGTTGGGTAGTAATTGTGCGCCTGCTTCTGATCGAGGTAGCCGTAAAAATAATCGAAGCCCTGCAATAGCGGGTGACCGGTAGTGTTTACGGAGCCGAGTCCCCATTTGCCAATGGCGGCTGTTGCATATCCGGCGTTCCTGAAAAGGTGTCCGAGTGTAAAACTGCCTTCCGGCAGCGGCATCTGTCCGCCTTCAAGACTGTCCGGGAATCCACCCAGCTCATAGTTGCCTCTTATATAGGAATGGCCTCCGTTCTTTCCGGTAAGCAGCATGCAGCGTGCCGGGGCGCAAACCGGGGTGCCGGAATAGTGCTGTGTAAACCGCATGCCCTCTGCCGCCATCCGGTCCAGGTTGGGGGTTTTGATCTTTTGCTGTCCATAACAGCCCAGTTCTCCATACCCCATATCATCTGCATAAATGTAGATAACGTTGGGCCGCGATTGTGCATCAATCGTATGAAAGAAGATGATGAGACCAGCTGTGAGGAGGAGTATTTTTTTCATAATGACCTTTTCTTTAGAACGGCCCCGGATGGGTTTTGCCGGTAGTGCACGCTGCACGGAAGTATTGAAATTGCCCGGCGCCGTGTGGCAAACGTACAGATAAAATCCCGGTTTCCGCTTTCCTGTAACGCGGGGGAATGGTACGGCTCCTGTGCAATCGAATGCACAAAAAGCAAAGCGGATCGCCCTTCATACGTTGTTTAAAATTTATCTTCGCCAGGGGCAGCCGTTTGATAGAATTGGCCTGTCTGCAGGGCGTACGGATAAGTGCTGCATCAGTTATTTTTTAAGAAGTGGATTCCTGCCGGGTAACAGGAGCCGGCTATGAGATCTGCATAAACTGTTTTTAAAAATGAAACGGATCGTTTTTAGTATGATGTTATTGTTTGGGATACATGCGGCATATGCCCAGGTACAGAACCGTCCCAATGTATTGATCATTTACACGGATGATGTGGGGTACGGGGATCTGAGTTGCAATGGGGCAAAGGTGATCGCTACTCCCAATATAGACCGGCTGGCACAGAACGGGATCAACTTTTCCAACGCGCATGCAACGGCCTCTACCTGTACTCCCTCCCGGTATTCGTTGCTTTCAGGACGGTATGCCTGGCGCAAAAAAGGAACCAATATCCTGCCCGGTGATGCCAACCTGGTGATCCCTACCGATATTACCACCCTGCCAAAAGTATTTCAGCAGGCAGGATATGTAACGGGGGCCGTGGGCAAATGGCATTTGGGCCTGGGCAGCCAATCCCCGGTGAACTGGAATAAAGAAGTAACGCCCGGCCCAAGGGAAGTAGGATTCGACTATTCATTCATTTTTCCGGCAACCGCCGACAGGGTGCCTACCGTTTTTATGGAAAACCAACAGACGCTGGGTTTGGAAGCGAAGGACCCGATAGCTGTGGACTATCATAAAGCCTTCCCCGGGGAACTGACAGGGAAAGCACACCCGGAACTGCTGAAGCAGCCCAATGATCCCCGGCAGGGACATGACGGGCATATCGTAAACGGTATCGGTCGTATCGGTTTTATGCAGGGAGGCAAGCGCAGCGAATGGACAGACGAAGAGCTGGGCTATGTGTTCAATAATAAAGCGCTGTCCTTTATTGATGAAAGCCTGAAGAAGCAAAAACCTTTCTTTCTTTATTATGCCATTCATAATATTCATGTGCCCCGTATGCCCGGCACCGAATTTAAAGGGAAAAGCAAGCTGGGGTACCGGGGTGATGTAACCCTCGAAATGGATCATAGTGTGGGGGTGATCATGAACGGACTGAAAGAGCGGGGATTGCTCCGGAACACTATAGTGATCTTTAGCAGCGACAACGGACCTGTATTGAACGATGGGTACATGGATCAGTCGGCAGAAACAGCGGCAGCGCTGGATCACAGGCCGGGCGGCATTTACCGGGGCGGAAAATACAGCGCCTTTGAGGCCGGGACCCGGGTGCCCTTTATTGTGCAATGGCCTGCAAAGATCGCCGGGGGAAAGAAATCGGATGCACTGGTGAGCCAGGTGGATCTCATGGCGTCTTTTGCAGCAATGCTGAATGTAAAATTGCCGGCAGGAGAGTTTACCGATAGCAGGAATTATTTTTCAACCCTGACCGGTCGCAGTAGGAAGCACCGCGACTTTGTTATTGAGCAGCCTGCCAATAGTGCCTTATGTATTATAAAAGATGGCTGGAAATACCTGTCGCCCTCAAAAGGGCCCGCACTGATGGGCGCCGTAAATATCGAAACCGGCTATAGTACAGCCGATCAGTTGTATGATCTTAACAAGGACCCTGGGGAGCGGACCAACCTTGCCGGAAAGTATCCGCAGCGGGTGCAGGCATTAAAAGCACTGCTGGAAAAGGTAATGGCTGAGTAGGAGCGGGTATCCTGAGTTGCCGGCTGGTTAATATCCGGCAAATACACGGGACTGGTATGCGATTTGCTGCATATCCAGGTAGCTTCAATAGGCACATTGCTTCTTAAAAATACTGTTATGAAAGATCAGGATATACAGGAGGGGAATGACAATAACGAAGGCCGCAGCCGGCGTTCTTTTCTTACAAAAGGCCTGAATATAGCCCTTGTTACGGCGGTTACCGGTACGGCGTACCTCGCGGGATGTAAAGGTGCCGAAGAAGATGAAATAGGTCCGCCGGAGGACCTGATGCGTGAACATGGTATCTTGAACCGGGTTTTATTGATTTATGATCATTTTTTGAGGATGCTGGCAGCCAACGAGCCGGTTGCCCCCCAGCTTATTACCGCTTCTGCAGGGATTATCCGCACTTTTATTGAGGAATATCATGAGAAACAGGAAGAGGATTTTTTATTCCCCCGTTTTGAAAAGGCACATCAGCTGACAGATCTTGTTCAGGTATTAAGGGCGCAACATCAGCAGGGAAGGCTGATCACCGGCCAGCTATTGCAGCTGGGCAAACAGCCACAGGTATCAGCAGATGGGGATAAACAAAGATTAAGCAGCCTGATAGCCGCTTTTATACACATGTACCGGCCACATGAAGCAAGGGAGGATACGGTACTATTCCCGGCATTGCGGAAGATCATCAGCAAACAGGAGTTTGACAGCTTGGGTGAGGACTTTGAGAAAAGGGAGCACCAGCTTTTTGGAGAAGGGGGATTTGAGCTGTTTGTAGATAAAGTAGCAGGCATAGAACAACAACTGGGCATCTACGACCTGGCGCAGTTTACCCCCCGCATTCAGGCCTGATTTGGACATTTTGGAATGGCATATACCGGCAGGTCCGGACACCCGGACAAAGGCGGGCATGCCTTGTTTTGCACTGCTGTTTCATTAATTTTTATGGATCCGATCCGGTAGTTGGCTACCTTTGCAGCAATGAAGTTTTTCGCACTCCTGTTTGTTGTATATCTCCTGGCGGTATCTGTAATGCCGTGCAGCGATGGCTACAGCAGGTGCAATACTTCCGGTTCCGGTACTGAAATGACCAGGAGCCATGATCACCCGGCCAGCCACAGGGATATTTGCGGTCCCTTCTGCATTTGCAGCTGCTGTGGTGCCACTGCAAACTTTGCTTTTCAGCTTCTTAAAGCAGATGCAACAAAAGCGCCTGATGTAAAAGCCCGGAAATTCCTGCCAAGGGATTTTTTCTTCATTTCTAACTATTATGGAAATATCTGGCAACCGCCTAAGATATCCTGACTTACTTTTCTTATTGATCGCGGGTTCCGGCTTAGTACCTTAAGGTATTAACCCTGCTGACGGTGCATCAAACAGGCCCGGTAAGGGAACTGCCCTGCCCTATAACCCGCCGCATGGGCTCCCGGCACAATAACGGTTATTATAGGCTGTAGACTACAGCCGCCGGATCCGGTGGCAGGGGTATCTATCAAAATAACAAAAGATATGCTTAATAAAATCATACGTTTCAGTATAAAAAATAAACTGGTAATTGCTGCTGGTACAATAGCGCTTATTATCTGGGGTATCTGGAGTGCTGCAAAATTGCCTGTTGATGCCGTTCCCGATATTACGAACAACCAGGTTCAGATCATCACGATATCGCCTACACTGGCTTCACAGGAGGTAGAACAGTTTGTAACCTATCCGGTTGAACAAAGTCTGGCGAACCTTCCAGACCTGGAGGAAATGCGTTCTATTTCAAGGTTTGGTCTGTCGGTTATCACTGTGGTGTTTCACGATGATATTGATATCTATTTTGCCCGCCAGCTGATCAATGAAAAACTGAAGGAAGCCGAAGAAAAGATCCCGAAGGGAATGGGTAAGCCGGAACTGGCACCGGTAAGTACCGGCCTGGGTGAAATATACCAGTACATCATCCATCCCAAAAAAGGCGCAGAAAATAAGTACAACGCGATGGACTTGCGCACCATGCAGGACTGGATCGTTGCACGGCAATTATATGGTACGCCGGGCGTTGCGGAGGTGAACAGCTTCGGAGGCCAGTTAAAGCAATACGAAGTAGCTGTAAACCCGGACCGGTTAAAGGCTATGAATGTGACCATCCCGGAAATATTCACTGCGCTGGAAAAAAACAACCAGAATACCGGCGGCGCCTATATCGACAAGAAGCCGAATGCCTATTTTATCAGGGGTATTGGATTGGTGACCTCACTGGAGGATATCAAAAACATATCGGTAAAGACCAGCAGCGCGCGCATCCCTGTTCTGGTTAAAGATGTGGCAGTAGTGAAACTGGGCTATGCGGTAAGATATGGAGCGTTAACCTATAACGGGGAAAAAGAGGCCGTAGGTGGTATCGTAATGATGCTCAAAGGTGCCAATAGCGCAGAAGTGGTTTCGAGGGTAAAGGCTAAAATGGAAACGATCAGGAAATCTTTGCCGGAGGATATAGAGATCGAACCATTTGTTGATCGTACAGGGCTGGTAGACCGGGCGATCAGTACCGTTGAAACCAACCTGGTAGAAGGCGCCCTGATCGTAATATTCGTCCTGATCCTTTTCCTGGGTAATATACGGGCAGGCCTGATCGTAGCTTCGGCGATCCCGTTGTCGATGCTGTTTGCCCTGGGTATGATGCGGCTTTTTGGCGTAAGTGCCAACCTGATGAGCCTGGGGGCCATCGATTTCGGATTGATCGTGGACGGGGCTGTAATTATTGTGGAAGCCACCCTGCACTTACTCGTAGCCAAAAAATTTACAACCGCGCTTACCAGGCAGCAGATGGATGAAGCTGTTGAGGAAAGCGCAAAAAAAATGATGAGCTCTGCAGCGTTCGGACAGGTGATCATCCTGATCGTTTACCTGCCCATTCTTTCGCTGAGTGGTATCGAAGGCAAGATGTTTAAGCCAATGGCGCAGACGGTAAGTTTTGCGATCATCGGTGCGCTGATATTGTCTTTGACCTATATCCCGATGATGAGCGCTGTTTTTCTTTCAAGAAAGATCGCGCATAAAAAGACATTTGCCGACAGGATGATGCATCGTTTCCAGCGCATCTATGATCCTGTTATTCATTGGGCCATCCGGATGAAGTATGGGGTAGTTACCGGCGCATTGTTGTTGCTGGTGCTGGCGGGCTTTATTTTTTCAAGAATGGGAGGCGAGTTTCTGCCGCAGTTACAGGAGGGCGATTACGCTTTTCACTGCATATTGCCACAGGGCACTTCGCTGTCGCAAAGTGTTGAAACGTCTATGCAGGCGGAGCGGATCATTAAATCATTCCCCGAGGTAAAAACCGTGGTGGGTAAAACGGGCAGCGCAGAAATTCCCACCGATCCCATGCCACCTGAAGCAACGGATCTGATCATAACATTAAAACCCCTGAAGGAATGGACCACTACAAAGAACTATAATGTACTGGCGGCAAAGATGATGGAAAAGCTGGAAGTGATACCCGGAGTTTTCTTTGAAGCCACGCAGCCGATCCAGATGCGGTTTAATGAACTCATGACAGGTGTACGGCAGGATGTGGCAATAAAGATCTTTGGGGAGGATATTGATTCTCTTGCTGCATGGGCGCCAAGGATCTCAAAGGTGGTGCAATCTGTAAAGGGAGCCACGGCTCCGCAGATCGAACGTACCACGGGCCTGCCGCAAATAACCATCCAGTACGACAGGGCCAGAATGGCCAATTACAAACTGAATGTTGATGATGTGAATAAGACCATCAGCACTGCCTTTGCGGGCGAAGCCGCCAGTGTGATCTTCGAAAATGAACGGAAGTTTGACCTGGTTGTGCGCCTCGATAGCGCGAGCCGTGCTTCGATCGAGGACGTGGGCAATTTATATATAGCTACCGAAACAGGGAACCAGATCCCGCTGTCACAGGTAGCAACGGTATCCATAAAGGAAGGCCCCGCGCAGATAAGCCGTGAGGATGGAAAACGCAGGATCGTGGTTGGGTTTAACGTGAAAGGAAGGGATGTGGAAAGCGTGGTAAAGGAGATACAGGATAAATTGGCGCAGCCGCAAAATAAGCTGCCAACCGGCTATTACCTTACCTACGGCGGCACATTTGAGAACCTGCAGGAAGCGTCCGGGAGATTGCGGCTGGCCGTGCCGGTTGCATTGCTGCTGATCTTTGGGTTACTTTATTTTACATTCAACTCTGTAAAACAGGCCACGCTGATCTATACGGCCATTCCCATGAGTGCTATCGGCGGCGTATTTGCATTGCTGCTGCGGGGAATGCCCTTCAGCATTTCAGCAGGGGTTGGCTTTATTGCCCTGTTTGGTGTGGCTGTGTTAAACGGGATTGTACTGATCAGCACTTTTAACCAGTTGCAGAAAGAAGGTGTTGCCGACGTGATACAACGGGTACTGGATGGGACCCGGATGCGCTTACGCCCCGTGCTGATGACGGCAACCGTTGCCTCCCTGGGATTCTTACCGATGGCGATGAGCGCCGGGGCAGGGGCTGAAGTGCAAAAGCCACTGGCTACCGTTGTCATCGGCGGATTGATAACAGCAACTTTTTTAACGCTGGTGGTATTGCCTTGTTTATATATTATTTTCTCTGTTGAGCGAAGGAGGGGCAGCAACAGGCAAAGGGCAGCAGGCAAGGGGTAGCAATGCTCTGGAAGGCGGTCGCCTGATTAAAATGACGAAATAGGGCGGCTCATATTTTACCGGAACAGCTTTATATAAGAAAACTTTTTACTGGCCATGGAAATAGTTGAATTAAGCAAAGACTTTCCTAAAGAAGCAACCTGCTCTCTTGCAGATCAGATAAGGAGCAGCAGGAGCGTTTGTACAAAATTTGCAGAAGCGTATCGGGAAAAAAATGATCCGGCACATTTTGTTTCAAAACAAGCCGGTCGTGACGCGGAAAACCCTGGAACGCTTGTTGGGCCTGGTTTTTTGCCTGAAGGTAAATATATCGTACAGCTATGAAAAAGCAAGCTAAGAAATCGGGAAACTGATTGATTACATGATTGATAATCCTGAAAAATATTGATAATGAAATGGAATGATAAAATTGAAATAATGGAGTTTACAAACTGCCGGGTATGGGGTACAGGCGACAAATGGCAAGTGGCAGGGGATGCAATGCAAAATACTGGGTCCTTTGCTTCCTGTCTTTTGCGCACGGCCTTTTGCATGTTGTTTTTTTTCTGTGCCGCTGCAACGCAGGCGCAACATCGCATCAGCGTCAGCGAAGCAATTGATACGGCATTGAGGAATAACCTGCAGCTCGACATCAACCGGTCCGAGATCAGCAGGGCAGGCTATGCAGTAAAAACTGCGCAAGAAATTCCTAAAACGGGTGTGTTTGCCGAAAATGAGGATCTGCGCCCATCCGACAATAAAGGGGTATTAAAGATCGGTATTTCGCAAAGTATGGCCTGGCCGGGATTGTATAAAGCAAGAAAGGCGTATCTGGATCAGCAGCTGAAATATTACCGGTTGAATACACCTGCTTTGAGTGCAGTACTAAGAAAAGAGGTCCGTAGTGTTTATTATGAACTTTGGTATCTGGAGGATAAATTTCAATTGTTTAAGCGATTAGACAGTATTTATACTTCACTGTACAAGGCCGCTGAACTGCGGTTTAAGACGGGGGAAGCTGCAGGGTTGGATAAGATCGCAGCAAATGCAAAACTGAAAGAACTGCAGGCACTGCTGGAGCAGAACGGTAAGGATATGGTGGTACAGCAACAACAGCTGATGCTGTTGCTGAATAAAAATGAATGGCTGTTGCCGGTCCAAAGGCCTTTGGAAAAACTGGGTCTTTTAATTGGCACAACAGATAGCCTGCATCCTTCGTTGGCCTTGCAGCAGCAAAATGTTGATGTTGCCGCATCGAATATTGCGGTCCAGAAAAATGGTAATAAGCCCGAGTTTTCCGGCCGGGTTTTTACACAACGGCTCTGGGGGGCTAAAGACCCCTATACCGGCTTTTCTGTTACAGCTGCATTCCCCTTATTTGGCAACAGTGCTTATAAGAGCCGGATAAAAGTTGCCAGAGCCGAAATGGAAATACAACAAAAACAATTGAGCTATCAAACGCTGCAGGTGAATACACAGCGGCAAACGGCGCTGACTGAAATTGAAAAAAACCTGGCAATGCTTCAGTTTTATGAAACGACGGGTCTGAAGCAGGCGGACGAGATCATAAAAGCAGCAACGTTGAGTTATAAAGCAGGTGAAATAAGTTTTGCCGAGCTCAGCCAGTTCCTGACGCAGGCTATTGATACCCAAAAGAACTACCTGGATGTATTGAATCAATACAATCAGTCTGTTATTCAATTTTACTACTATAACAATCATTAAAAATAACGGTAATGACGCGAATATTGACTATAGCATTGATGCTTTTTTGTTTATCCGGGATCATCTCCTGCGGAAATAAACCGGGTGCTGAAACGGTAGAAAAGGAAGAACATGGGGAGGAAGCCGGGGAGCATTCCAATGAAAATACGACCACGCTTACAGCAGCGCAGATGGAGGCCATTGGTGTGCAGCTGGGCGGCGTTGAAAGGAAAGAACTGACCAATTCAATTAAGGCAAATGGCATCCTTACCGTGCCTAATCAAAACAAGGCCTTTGTGGTGCCCCTGTACAGCGGGGTTATTAAAACGCTTCATGTACAGCCCGGGAGTTTTGTAAAACAGGGACAGGCAATTGCCACCATTGTAAACCCCGACCTGATACAGATGCAGCAGCAGTTGCAGCAGGTAGAAGCTCAAATTGCTTTATCGGAAATGGAAGTCAAAAGACAGCAGGAACTGGTAGAAGGCAATGCTGCTCCTCTGAAAAGGCTGCAACAGGCGCAAACAGAGCTGGCAACACTCAGGAGCCAGCGGAATGGCTGGCAAAAGCAGTTGTCGGCTGTGGGGGCCACCCGTAGTTTTTCATCAGCGATAGTGGTGCGGGCTCCCATAGGCGGAACGGTGAGTAAGGTCTCGGCGCAGCTGGGGAGCAATGTTGATGTAAGTACGCCTATCGCAGAGATCGTGAACAACTCGCAGTTGCACCTGGATTTATATGTGTATGAGAAGGACCTCCCCAGGCTGAGGTCCAATCAGACCATTCACTTTACCATTACCAACAATGCGGGTAAGGAGTATGATGCTGAAATATTTTCGATCGGCGCCGCATTTGAAGCGGGAAGTAAAACCATTCCCGTACATGCAAAGGTGATTGGCGATAAAGCCGGTCTGATTGATGGAATGAATGTGACGGCCCTGGTGAGCCTGGATAAATCGACAGTGCCGGCGGTGCCTTCAGATGCAATTGTGAGCTACCAGGGGAAGGATTTTATTTTCGTGGTTACAGGGGCATACCCGGAAGGGGGGGGCGAAAACTCCGGGGGAGCAAGGGGTACAAAGACAACGCCGGTCAAACAAGAGGATACACATGAGAATGAGGCCGGAGGCCTGATCTTTGAGCGGATACCGGTTGCAAAAGGCACAACTGATGTGGGGTATAGTGAAGTAACCCTGCTAAAGGAGATACCGGCTGATGCAAAGATCGTGATAAAAGGCGCTTTCTTTATTTTGGCGAAAATGACCAATAGCGGAGCGCATGAACATTAGTAAATTTACAGGAAGCAGAAAGACGTTTCAGGCGCACCCAGACGCTGCTCATTAAATCAGTTACCATGGAAAAAACAAGAATAAACCTGGAGATCGTTTTGCCGGGGATCCCCGATGAAAGGGATGAATGTGTGGCCCGGCTGATCGGCCTGCTTCAGTACAGAAGAGGCATTGATAAAGTACATGTTATTTCCGGGGAGGCCGATCAAAAGGCACAGCTTTGTTTTCATTATGATCCGTCTGAGATCCTGCTTGACGAGGTGGAACAAATTGCCGGGAGGGCCGGTGCTGCAATTACGGCGCATTATGGACATTTATTGATTGAGGTTAGGGGCGTGCGCCATCTGCGTCATGCACGAATGATCGAAGCTACCCTCAGGAAGCATAAGGGCCTGCTGAATGCTTCTGTATCCGGCACAGGCTTTATACGAGTGGAATATAATAAAGGAGAAACAACGGGGAAAGCCATTCTTGAACGAGTTGAAAAAACGGGATTAGCCGTTAGCGGTGTTGAAGATTTTCATGCCCGGGGGCAAAAGCCCCGCGAAGAAGCACATGAGGACCATGAGCATGATCATGAGGCCGGGGCACATGAACATGCTCACGGCGGGATCTTCGGAGAAAGAACGGAACTGATCTTTGCCATCATTTGCGGCTTATTGTTAGGGCTTGGCTTTGGACTCTCTTTTGTCAATGGACTGCCCCCTGCTATTTCCATATGGTTTTATATTGCCGCCTACTTCTTTGGTGGTTTTTTCACTACCAAAGAGGCTGTCGAAGGTATCCGCAAAGGGACTTTTGAGATCGATTTTCTTATGCTTGTTGCGGCGGTGGGTGCCGCCGTATTAGGTCAATGGGCTGAAGGGGCATTGTTGCTTTTCCTGTTCAGTCTCGGGCACTCGCTGGAGCACTATGCCATGGAAAGAGCAAAAAGATCAATTGCCGGCCTGGCCGCCCTGGCGCCGAAGACCGCATTGCTTAAAGCGGGCGGTGCCATTGAAGAAGTACAGATCGAAGCATTAAAACAAGGGGATATTATCGTGGTAAAACCCAACTCGAAAATTGCAGCGGATGGTATTGTGGTAAAGGGAAGTAGCAGCGTTAACCAGGCCCCCATTACGGGAGAAAGTGTACCTGTGGATAAAATGGCGGTTGACGATGTTGATATGGACCTGCAAAGTTCCGGCAAATTGGATGCCCGGTATAAAGTGTTTGCGGGCTCTATCAACGGAGGAGCAAACCTGGAAGTTAAAGTAACAAAAGTTGCGGCAGACAGCACCATTGCGAGACTGGTAAAACTGGTTAATGAAGCCCAGACACAAAAATCACCCACGCAGAATTTTACAGATAAACTGGAGCGCTATTATGTTCCGTCTGTGCTCATTTTGGTTGGCATCCTGTTGCTGGCCTTCCTGGTGGTAGACGAACCGTTTAGCGCAAGTTTTTACCGGGCTATGGCCGTATTGGTTGCTGCAAGCCCCTGCGCATTAGCTATATCCACCCCCAGTGCGGTCTTAAGCGGGGTAGCAAGAGCCGCAAGAGGCGGCGTTTTAATAAAGGGAGGAAAGCCGCTGGAAGAGCTGGGGGCTCTTTCTGCGATTGCTTTTGATAAAACCGGAACACTTACCGAAGGAAAGCCCAGGCTCACCGGTGTGTACCCGCTTAACGGGATATCGGAAGAGCAGTTGCTGGAAATTGTCATTGCTGTAGAAAAGCTAAGCGATCATCCCCTGGCAGCGGCCATTGTAAAAGATGGCACAGAGCGGTTAAAAAGAGCGGTTGCCGCAGCTGAGAATGTATCGGCAATCCAGGGAAGAGGCATCAAAGCGCAGTATAATGGCACTACGGTTCATGTAGGTAATAAGGAGTTGTTCGCCGGAAAGAACACCGGGCTTCCTGATGATCTGAAGGCAAAGGTAGAGGAGCTGGAGCGCCAGGGAAATACCACCATGCTTGTTCAGCAGAACGATTTGTACGCAGGCATCATTACGCTTATGGATGTTGCCCGGGAAGATGCAAAAGAGACCCTTACACAGCTAACGGGTATCGGTATCCGCAAAATGATCATGCTTACAGGTGATAATCAGAAGGTGGCGGAAGCAATTGCCGGGGAAATCGGTATTACTGATGCCTGGGGTAACCTGCTGCCCGAGCAAAAGGTAGCTGCTATTGAAAAATTACGTGCCAGTGAAACCCGGGTAGCAATGGTTGGTGACGGCGTCAATGATGCGCCGGCAATGGCCAAAAGCACGGTGGGCATTGCAATGGGTGCAGCAGGCAGCGACGTGGCTTTGGAAACAGCGGACATTGCATTAATGGCCGATCAATTAAGTAATCTACCCTTTGCCATCGGGCTCAGCAGAAAAGCAGGCCGGATCATCCGGCAAAACCTGGTCCTCAGCCTTGGAATGGTAGCAGTGCTGATACCGCTTACCATCCTGGGGATTGCAGATATAGGACCTGCCGTTATCGGACACGAAGGCTCTACCTTGGTGGTTGTATTTAATGCCTTACGCTTGCTGGGATATAAGAAGTGATGGGGTTTGAAAAATGTGGACATATGAATTCAGGGTTAGGGATAAGACCGGATCCGGCCGGGGCAATGGTCGGTAGGCATTGGCTAATGCTTTCCATATTTGCAACTGATTCGGTAATGTCCGGAAGAACTGACAGGAAAGGACCGGTAGCTCAGGAAGGTTTAATGCGCTACGCCCGGCAAAATGGCAAATCGGTATGGCAATGACCAATTAAAACTAATACGCATTTTACAATGGAAGCGTTGGGCCAGTGGCATAAGCAGCAATGGAAGCCTGTTATTATCCGGCCCCGTTGACTATCTTATGTTTAGCGGAGGAGGATTCTGTAATGGTAAAAAGTGATTTAGAAATTTTCCCGGACCACCTGTATATCGGGTCTTTTTTCGAAAAGCTGTTCTATTGCAAATTGTATTTGGGCATAGGAGCCCACATTTGTTTTGCGGGTTTCGCCGGAATGCGTAACAACTTTTAATGTATAAGTAACAGGTCCGCGAAAAGGCCGGTGCTGCCTGATCCTGACGGAGACTATTTCATTATAGGAAATGGCGGAAAACGAAAAGCTGGGCAATAAAGAAATGACTTCTTTTTCAAAAACAAAAGGGGGCGCCACCGCGAACATTCTTGGTGTTAACCGTATATAATTCCGGTACAAATGCAGGCTGTCCGTATCGAGCCGGCGCAGTATACCGATAAAGCGTGTAAGCCTTTTGTGTATAATGATCATTACAGGCGCCAGGAAAAGAGCCAGCAACAGTTGCAGCGTCATTAAAATGGAAGCCGAGGTCGAGAGGAATGCGTCATCGGGTGTACGGCGGCTGTTATGGACTATGAAAAACTGGATGGCGAAAAAGAGGATGATCGCACAATCCAGTGTTATAAAAAATCCCATGATCACAAATCGTAGTTTGCGGATGCCCGTTATTTCATTTGCCCTGAATACTTCAGGAGGAACTTCCGGCCTGATGCGGGGAATTCGTTTTCCTGTAGCCATTGCCGGCATAAGTGCCACCAGTAGTATGACGGTAATAAGAACGCCAAAAACAAGAAAAAGATCGTAGAGTGCTGAGCCATTCAGCCGGACAAACGACATGTCGGCAAATAAACGACTTTTGCCGGGTTTGCCGGGTTGGTAAAAGATCACATAGTTATTTTGGGCGATTGCTTTTTTTATCAGCGTTTCCGCTTCCTGTTTAAGGGCCTTTTTCCCGGCCTCAGTTATCCAAAGCAACGAATAAACTTTTATGGCCTTTTCCTGTGTGGTTTGATAGAGGGTGCCGTTTACCCGGTATTGGTAGTGGATATCGGAATAGGCATATTTGCCGCCGCGGCCTCCTTTCCAGTCTGCTTCATATTTGGTAATGATACCGGTGGTTTGTTTCCAGTTCCGGTGCCATAGAGAAAAGTCTTTCATCTGCAGCCATGGAAGGAAAGAACATATCGCTGCCAGTAGTACATATGCCAGGGCGCTTATAATAAGCAGCCGTTTCAGCGTGTTTTTAATACCATTATTGTAGCGGCGCAGGAAGATGAATTGAACCGGAATGCTGAATGCGAATGCATAGAGCGCATATTGATAGGGGTTGAGTAAAAAGAGGAGCGCAGCGGCAAAGGAGATAAACCCAATATGCCCCACGAATTCAGCTATGGTGTTCTTTCTCATTTTGTACATTTTACAATAGAGCCCCTTATTATTTGAATAGTGCGTTCTCAGGCATTCTCCCAGCCGACCGGCGGCAAGGCCGGTATAAAATCTTTTCCTCCGGGGACGTATAAAATATAGACGTGCAACACAGGTCAATAAAAAAGGGTTTCATTATCTGAAACCCTTTATGGTATTGGTGGGAGTTGACGGGCTCGAACCGCCGACCCTCTGCTTGTAAGGCAGATGCTCTGAACCAACTGAGCTAAACTCCCGATATGTCAATGCTTCTTTGTCCCTGTTTTACAGTGTGTTGTTCCGTAAAGGGATTGCAAAGATAAGGGGAAGTTTTTTTATATTCAAAATATTTTTCAAAAAAATTTATTGCATTTTGCAGCATGTCATTTTACTGTACGTTTGTCAAGGAAAAAGGGAAGGGGACCGTTCATGAAAGCTATCATAATACTGAATATGGCTTCCCGCTGGAATCGGATAACGAGTTGTTTGCCCGGCTGGTACTGGAGATCAACCAGGCAGGGTTGAGCTGGGAAACGATCCTGAAAAAGAAGGATGCCTTTTATAAGGCTTTTGACCAGTTTGACATCCGTAAGGTAAGCCGCTACACGCAAAAGAAATTTGACGCATTGATGGCCGATGCAGGCATCATCCGCAACAGGCTTAAGATTAATGCGGCGATCGAGAACGCCAAAATTATCATTACGCTTCAAAAGGAATTTGGCTCTTTTAAGAACTGGCTTGATCATCATCATCCAAAAACGAAAGAGGAGTGGGTCAAATTGTTTAAAAAGCATTTTAAATTCACCGGTGGCGAAATCGTGAACGAATTTTTGATGAGCACCGGCTACCTGCCGGGGTGTCATGCAGAAGATTGTCCGGTCTATAAAAAGATCCTTAAGAAAAAACCAATGTGGATGAAGGGGTAACGCAGAGCTCCAGGCCCCCTTAAAAATGAACTGTTGCGCTCCCCGTCGCAGCAAAGACATGTCCTTACCCGGGTGCACCCCCGGCTTTTTTGACGGCCGCTCCCAACATGGGATCATGTAACTGCTGTTGACGCCTGTGATGCCGGCGGTCCGGGTGTTGCAAAAAATGGTGTTGTCTGCAAGTCTTCTTGCTGCCGGTACCGGGGTGCCGTTGCTATTGGCGAAAGCGTTTATAACGGGACCGGTATCCGCTGTAGTATCTGATTTTATGCAGGCATTGCATAGCAGGACCTGCACAAAATCAGCTGGTTCATTTTTTAAGATTTAAGAGTAATGAAATAGCAACGCATCTACTTATATTTAGGAAGAGCTTCATCCCAATGGAGGCGGGTGGTGAAAAGAGCGGGTACATAATCGGGCGCATCAAAATAGAGACCCGCTGCTACGCCGGTACCGGTCTTCAAAGGCATGGCTCCTGCCATAATGGAGGCATTGCCGGAGAACCGGAGCGGGATGATGGCCTCGTGGAACCCCTGGATCTGGATGGCATCGGGCACGTCATCGTTGGTACTGCCGCTGTGACAATCAACAAATTTCCGGTGGGTCATGAGCACGTTTTCTGCCATCAGTCTTATCTTCAGATCAAAGCCGTTGGGCTTGTTCACCACGCTTCCGCTCAGCCCGTCAGCTTCGGTATATTTCTTACGGGATACGACGAGGTCGCGGATGGCATCCCATTTTACCGTGTAATCGCCGCAGGCATCCATGGTAACATGATTGGTGTAGCTGCCGGCCGGCATATTGATGATGCCCTTGCTGCTTTCATGGAGATTGGTTTCCTTAACCATGGCAACCTGCCCCTGTTGAAAAAAACCTTCGGCGTCGCCACGGAAACGCAGAACGAGGTTTACCTTTTTGGTAAGCGCCCCACCGGGGCTTTCCACCTTATCATAGTACATATCCAGCACCCATTCGTTGAGCAGTTTACTGGCAGCGGCGGCTCCGGCTTCCACTTTCACTATGCCGGAGGCATAGGGCCCGGAGGTCGGAATGTCGCAGGCAATCATGCCGGGCATCCAGGTTGCTACCGTAACATCCGTGTTATTGATCTTTACCGAACGTTTTCCTTTACCGGGATCTTCCCCAAAGCTGCCATAGATCCAGAGCCGGCTGGGATAGTTAAAGCCCCCCGTATAAAGTTCCGTTTCGTCTACCTGCATATAATCGATATGAAATGCAGTGCGGATCGTTATGTTGGAGACCAGGAGAAACTGTCCTTTTCGCTGCATCTTAACCGCCACGCTTACGGATTCGGGGTTAACTTTTGGCGCCGCATCGGGCGCCCGGTAATGTGCGGTGTTGCCTTTTCCCTCAAGAGAACCGTTGCCTGAGTAATTCCATGCGCCAAAATAACTGTTGTCTGGCTGGTAAGGTTGCAGCACCGGGCTTTCGCCGGGAAGGGGAATATAGCCGGAATTATCGGGAACTGTCGCCATTACACGGAGGTCGAGTTGTGCGCCCGGGTCTGTAAGTACCCGGGCAGGGTCGATGTAGAAATAGGGGAAAAAGCCCCAGTCGCTGAAATGTGTGGAGCTTACGGTCAGCGTCCTGTTCTCTTTATCCAGCATAGGCGCTGCGGCATGGAACCATTTGCCTTCCTGGTCCTGGTAGGCAATGCCAAGCAGTTCAGGCGCCGTGTTCCGGATGCTGTTTTCCTCGTAGCGGAAGCGGATGGTCACGGGCTTCTGAAAGGAAATCGTGTGTGGCGTTAAGCGGTAGGCCCTGCCATAACCTGCAGGCAGCTGGTTCATGACGGGTTGTACGGAGATCTCCTGGTTGCCGGCCAGGGCCCCGGCAGGAATGATGACGCTGAAATCTCCATCGGCACTTGTGAGAGATCCCCCGGAAACGCCAATGGTTTTGGTAATGGCACTTCCCTGTGGAATGCCCGGTACGGTGATCAGCGGGCCGGGTATGGAAACCGGGGAAGAAAGGTCAGGCTTGGTACAGGCAGAAGCGAGGAGGATGACGCAGAGCCATACGTTTATTTTTTTCATATATAACTTATTTTGGAACAGGTGCTTTAACGTGTGTTTAAAAAATATATTTGATTTGAAATTTTGCGCAGGTTGCTGCCCGGTCCCGGTAACGGGATACGGCCAATGGATCGTTTACAACGCAAAACGGGTAAATGAATGCCTTTAACTGCTACCAGTATTCCCCGCAGGGAAGTGCTGTCCGGCTATCGGACGGTATCCGGGCGGAGCAACCGTGCCGGGCGTTCCAATAACCAGGTCTTCTACTGCCGGTAAGGAACCGGCAACTGGTCAATAAACTTTTCGCACAGGGATAACGGGTTATACCGGGCAAATTCAGCAGACAATGTTTCAATGTTTTCCTGGTAAACCGGTGTGCCCAGAATTTTGTTTACGGCATTTTTTATCTTTTCGGGCCGGGGGTGTTCGGTGCGCAGGTTGATGCCTATCCCGAAATAGCCCACGCGGGCGCATATTTCGTTTTTGCCTTCATGTATGCCCGCCACCACCAGGGGCAGTTTGTTGCAGATGCTCTGCATTACCCCGCCATATCCGCCGTTTGAAATGAATACGTCAGCAAAAGGCATCACCTGGCTGAAGGGGATAAAATCTTCAATAACAATATTGTCAAAGGCTTTGTATCGTCCGCGCAGCATACGGGTTTGCCAGCCGGCCGTGGTTACTATAACCAGGTAGTTGCTGTTTTTGAAAGCTTCTATTGCCGGGACGATCAGTTTGTTGACGTCACCTTCAAAAGTGCCCTGAGTGACCAGCAGGATTTTTTCATATTGATGAAATTTATTTTCGAAGCCCAGTGGTTGCACCGCGCTGTTGTTATACGGCAGCAGGGGCCCTATAAAGTGGATATGCCGGCTCATATGTGTCCGTTTATATTCAAACCCGGGTGTGCCGCTTTGCAAAAACAGCGTGGCTTTGTCGATCTGCACATCAAACAGGTTCCTGCCATTGGTCGACATGCCCACCCGGCGGTATTGCGCATCAATCAGCGCGTGTGGTTTTTTAAGCAGCACTTTGTTGGTGAGCAGGCGCAGGAATGAATGAAAGACTTTACCTGCCCGGGTTTTGGCCGGGGTAAGTCCCATAATGGGCGGGGGCAGCTGTTTTGACGATTCACATAGCGGCAGAATGCCGATAGCTACTGCGTGCTTACAAAGCTTTTCTTTTACGAACGACATACCGGTGAAGGCACTGTCGCAGATCAGGACGTCAAAGTCGAAGCGCTTATTGATGTCTTTTATGTCTTCATAAAATTCGGTCCCCCGCTCTATAAAATAGGTGCAGATATCGAAGATTACTTTTTTGACATGATTTCTGATCTGCTTCCTTTCAGGGAATACTTCATCAATATTATGAACCGTTACTTCCTTTGCCTTATTAAAAAGATAAAAGGGAATATCCAGCTGCCGGATCCTGGGGGCATAGCTGGGGCCGGTATACCACCGGACATCGTGCCCGGCGTTCTTTAACTGAACCGCTAATCCCGTTAATGGATTAAAATGTCCGTCTGCCGGGATGTTGGCAAATAATATTCTTTTTTTAAACGGACCGCCTAAAGGCGCAACCGTGCTGGCTGTGTTCGCTGTTTTTGTATACATCTTCTGTTATTGTTTAGAGCGCAAAGCAACGGCGATATGAATGGCGGAAAAAGTGTAATTTGTGCCTTAAAAAGGTCATTTTACGCCATGGGATTACAAGCAACTGCTATCAGGGACATGCTCTATGCCGCCGCTACCTACGGGGAGGCTTACGATACCTTACGGGAAATGGCCGGTTTTACGCAGGAGGAAATAAGCGATTCGGGGCAGATGGTGGAGTGGCAAAAAGCTGCAAAGCTATATGATCTTTTAGCGGATATAACCCATAACGAACAGATCGGGTTAGTGATGGGGGGCGATGTTTCCATGGCTATTACAGGCATGGTGGGTTTTTTAATGCAGGCCAGTAAAAACCTGGAAGATGCTATCGGTGTTTATTGCAGATACGGGCAGATGGTATGCCCTATGATTACATATACCTATAGGAGAGAAGGGAAATTTGCGGTTGTAGAGCTGCATCAGAATGCGCTTTGGAAATCGACATACCCCCGTAACGCAAGGATCGCGATCGATTTTGTACTGTCTTCGACCCTCCATTTCATAAGAGGGCTCTGTGGCCGGAGTATTTACCCGCAGGCTGTGGAAGTGGAGTATGCAAAAGATGCCGTTAAAATGTATCAGGAGGTTTTGCATTGCCAGGTATTGTTCAATGCTCCTTTGCACCGCATGTTGTTCCTGGCGGAGGATATGCACACTCCTGTTACCTCGAGTGATGCATCATTATTTGAACTGTTCAGCAACATCCTGGGCCAAAAGAAATCACTGGCGATACAGTCCAGCTGCAGGGATGCGGTAAAGCACCTGCTGCTGATGCAGCACAAAGGACAGATACCAACCATTGAAGATGCAGCGTCCGGCCTGGAGATGACCGTGCGCACCCTCCAGCGAAAACTGACCGCCGAGCAAACCAGCTTCAGGGAAATTGCTGCCGAAGTAAAAAAAGAACTGGCACTGCACTTAATGAAGAACCGCACCGGCACTATTACAGAGGTTGCTGAAGTACTGGGCTATAATGATCTTCCTGCATTCAGACGTGCTTTCAAACTCTGGACCAGGTCAACCCCCAAGGTGGTTAAAAAACAGCTGGTGAACGGGTAAACAGGTGCTCCGGAATATCCGGCAGGATCTAATGCAGGATCACTGTTCCCAGGAGATTGGTGATCTCCCGTTCCATATCTTTTAGTGATTTATGAATAAAATGAAGCTCCTTGAATTTATGCTCACTGAGGGTGCCCGACATATCATTCTGGTTCTGGAGCAGCATCCGGCGGATCTTTTTGAGTTTGAGGTATTGAATCGCAGATTCCACTTTTTGATTGGTCCGGTCTTCTGAGATCAGCTTGTATTTGTTCAGGTCGGTTTCATTGCCTTTGCTGATCACCCTTGCAAATGCTTCAAAGCTTTGCTTAAACAGGTCTCTCTGGTAGCCGGTATTGGGGCTGAAATCAGCCGCCCAGCGTTCACTTTCTTCATAAGGATGATTGAGCAGCGATACCGCGAAGGCGCTGAGCTTTTTATCTTCGTTGTAGATAAAATATTTATCGTTCAGCTGCTCAGGATGATTGCGCAGCAGTTGTTTGATGGAAGCGACGAGCGTATTTACCTCGGGGTCCTCAAGTTCCAGCTCATCAATTTCGTCGAATACATGCTGTGCTATCAGTGAGTTCTCATCCCATTTCCGGTTCCCGTATTCCAGTAAGATCCGCGCCAGTTCTTTTTCCTGCAGCTGGTCTTTAAACAGCAGGTCAAAAGTGGCGTCGTCGTAATTGCTGAGGGCTGCCTCGGGGAGCTGTTGCTCTTTCTGGGCATTCCCCGCGGCCTTTCGCTCCATGGCGGTTACCTTATCACGGATGTACTTGTTCACGAGGGCGTGTAAACCGGCTTCATCGATCTGCAAAATAGCGGCAGATTCTTTTATATAATCCTGTTGTTTGGTAAAATCTTCGGCCTTGTTGATCCGGCTGATGGATTCAGCGATCTTGTTGACCAGCTCCGATTTTTTTACCGGGTCGTCGCCAATATCATTGAGGGAGGACTCCAGCTGGAACAGGATGAAGTCCTTTTTGTTTTTTTTGATGAATTCGGTAAATGCGCCCGCCCCTACTTTATTGACATAGCTGTCCGGATCTTCTTTGTCCGGGATAAGCACCAGCTTTACATTCAGACTTTCCTCCAGGGCCAGGTCCAGACCGCGCAGGGCTGCTTTAATGCCTGCGGCATCCCCGTCGTAAATGATCGTAAGGTTATTGGTGTACTTTTTGATCAGCCGCAGCTGATCTACGGTAAGGGAGGTACCCCCGGAGGCTACCACGTTCTCGATCCCCGCCTGGTGCAGGGAAACCACATCCGTATAGCCTTCCACCAGCAGGCATTCATCGGCCTTCTCAATGGCGGTTCTTGCAAAATAGGAACCGTAAAGGATCTTGCTTTTTACATAGATCTCGTTTTCCGGTGTGTTGATGTATTTGGGCGCTTTTTCAGTTGTTTTTAAGATACGGGCGCCAAAGCCCATTACTTTCCCGCTGTGGTTGTGAACCGGGAAGATCACTCTTCCCCTGTAATTGTCGAGCAGGGTGCCGTTGCGCTCTATAACGAGCCCCGTTTTGAGCAGGAGCTCCTTGTTGTATTGTTTGGCCAGGGCCTCCCGGGCAAAAGCGCTCCGGTCTGCGGGGGCGTAGCCCAGCCGGAACTTTTTAATGATCGCTTCCCGGAATCCCCGCTCTTTAAAATAACTGAGACCAATGGCACGGCCTTCTTCAGATTCCATCAATGTCTGGGAAAAATATTGCTCGGCAAAATTATTGATGATGAAGAGGCTGTCTGCGGTCTGGTATTGTTCCCGCTGCTCAGCACTGGCAAAGGTCTCTTCCACCTCAATACCGTATCTGTTTGCCAGCCATTTCAGGGTTTCCACATAGCTGTACTTTTCATGCTCCATAATGAAGCTGATGGTATTGCCGCTCTTGCCACATCCAAAACATTTATAAATTTCCTTGGAAGGGGAAACGGTAAAGGAGGGGGTTTTTTCGTTATGGAAGGGGCAAACGCCAAGGTAGTTGGCTCCTCTTTTTTTTAGCTTTACAAATTCGCCTACTACATCCAGGATATCGATCCGGGACAAAATCTCCTGTATGGTATTCTGAGAAATCACGGGCCGAAATTACATTAAACAGTGTAAAAAAGAATGAAATATTCCCTCCTGTGGCACCGGGCTATTCCAGGTAGATCTGTCCCTCCAGGTATAGCTTTCCCTGGCCGCTGATCTCAACCCGGTCGCCCAAATGGCGGCATTGCAAAAATCCTTTACGCTCAGAAAGTTGTACGGCTGAAAGTTCGGTTTTCCCCAGCCGCTCCGCCCAGTAGGGAGTAAGGCTGGTATGGGCAGAACCGGTTACCGGGTCTTCATTAACCCCGGATTGTGGTGCAAAAAAGCGGGATACAAAATCCGCGCTGCTGCCGGGCGCTGTAACAATGACCCCGCGTGCGTTCAATGACGCAATGGCATGCAACCGGGGTGCCAGGTTTTTGATCACCTCTTCCTTATCGAACACCAGCAGGTAGTCGGTTTTGCCTTTAAATGCCTGGAGGGGTGTGATGCCGAAACAAGCGTTCAGTTCATCAGACAGGGCAACAGGGTGCAGGCGGTCCGCCGGGAAGTTGAGGGTCAGCAGATCAGCGTTACGGACCACGGTTAAGGTTCCGCTCCGGGGCGAATGGAACCGGATCCTGTGGGATGTATGTCCCTCCCGGTGAAATAATACAAATGCTGCAGCAAGTGTGGCATGGCCGCAAAGGTCAACTTCAACGGCCGGGGTAAACCAGCGGATCTCGTAGTGCGCTGCATGGGGTACATAAAAGGCGGTTTCAGCCAGGTTGTTCTCCATCGCTATTTGCTGCAGCCGGGTATCCGGCAGCCAGTGCTGAAGCGGGCAGACGGCCGCCGGGTTCCCGGAAAATACTTCAGTGGCAAAGGCGTCAACCTGGTAGATACGTTGTGTCATTAATTTTGTTGTTAACAGTGTAAAAAGATCGCTGTCATTACAGCCATCTGCGAACTTTTTCCTTATAGTTCAGGTAAGCTGCTCCAAACCATGTCTCCATCCATTGCTCCTCGCGCAGGATGAACTGAAAGTGCAGCAGCAGGATAACCAGGGGGATCATGACCAGGGGTGTGAGGGTACCCAGGACGATACCTGTTCCGGTGAGCATGGTCACCAGCCCGAGATACATCGGGTTTCTTGTAAAGCGGAATGGCCCCCCTGTAACCAGCGTTGTAGCCTTTGCTCCCGGCCGGAGACGGGTACCCAGTTTACGAAAAAGCATGCTGCCGGCGGCGCTGAGAAGAAACCCGGCTACGATCAACAGGATCCCTGTGTACCGGTAGGGATACTCCAGCCAGCGCATAACGGGAACGTATCGGTCAAGCAGGACCATCAGGATGATGGCGAGCAGGAAGTAGACCGGGGGTGGAACCCGGGGTATGGAATGGTTCATCATTGATTGTTGCATTGCTTTTTAAAACGGTCCCGGCTTCCTGGTCAGGTATACGATGGCGTGCAGGCAGCGGGAGTTGGCCTGTCAAATTTAATACAAAAAATGGATAGCAGCGGTTAAAGCGGGGCCAGGGCAAATGCATCTAAATCGGGTGAAAAGAGCAAAAGCAGGAACACTATCAGGGAGGTAAGTACCCGAGTTTGTAGCGTGGTGTTAAAAGGAAAACCCCGACTCCTATAGGAGCCGCGCAAAATTGTCAACGGCCAAACAAACACGGGACTCCAAAGGCGCCTGTTGATTAAAACGACACATTTGCAATAACCATAACCCTCCTTTGGCGCAGGGCAATGCTGAAATTAGATGCATTTGCCCTGCGGCGGGGGTAGAGAAAGAACTCCGCAGCTGTGGGGTGTTTTATCATGCGGTTCCGATGCCAGTTGGCTAAAGGGCGTTATAAAGATCATGACCACGGCAATCTGGCGCTGTAATGAGCAAAATAAAGTATCTTTATAGAGAGCCGGCTGATAATGGATGGCCCTTTTTTGTTTGCAATTTTTGAAAGAGCAGCTGCTGTCGGCAAAAAATGTTTACAAGGAATTTGTTTACATTTTTTTTGTAAACAAATTCCTTGTAAACAACCTAAAATGCACTATGATGAGAATTTTTCGGGAGGAAACACAACTAACGCTTCGCGACCTGGCCTTATTACTCGGCGTTTCGCACACCCTGATTGCGATGGATGAAAAGGGCCTCCGGTTTTTGCCCGGTGTTGCGGAGAAAAAGCTGGAAATGCTGGAGAAAACCTGGAAGGCATTGCAAAAGGATAAGAGCAGGAAGATAGGGTCATTGCCTGAAGAATTGAAGGAAAAAGGGCAGGCATTAGCAAAAAAAAACCAGACAACTGCTAAAAAAATTAAAAAAGAGCTGGAACGCCTGGAAGATAAACTGGAGGCCCTTCGGGTAAGGTATCAGGTCCTGCAACAAAGGCTGGAATTTCTTCAGGTAACGAGGGCAGCGGTTGAAACGAAAGATCCAATAGCAGCAGCTGTTGAACAATTGACAAAACGCACTGTCAGCAGCATGAAGAGCTGCTGCCCTGCAATACAGCAACTGTTGGAGATCGATCAAAAAACACTGGCCTTCAAGCATAAAGAACTGATCAAACTGGCCAACAGCCTTTCAACTTCACCGGTAACGAAAACAGCCCAATAGTTAGTTGCTAAAAACAAGCGGCTGTTTGAAAATAATCATTCAAACAGCCGCTTGTGTCTCTTATATCCGTCAGCCGCGCTAAAAGCTCAGGCACTCCTTTAATTCCTTTTCTGTATAGGCCAGTCCGTATTGTTTGAGCACATCATCCGGTACGCCATTCCACTGGTTGGGCTGGTTGCCGGCATACCCGATGTCTTTTACGCCGATCTCCGACGTATAAAATCCTGTTGCGGTAAGGTCCCGCATCCGGCTAAAAAAGGCAACGCCCTGGGCCAGTTCCGGTTTGCCCTTGGCCCTTTCGGGATAGGCAATAAGATCTACCATTTCAATCTGCTGCTGCCCGGCACAGTCTTTAAATGCTTTGCCGTATTTTTTCAGGCATTGCATGTCCAGCCAGCGCAATCCGCCCCTTAAGGGTGTTTGAAGGGCCGGCTGATCTTTTACGGTAAACTGTATAAAATCCGGAACCTTTGCATCACTGGCGCTGCCGCTGACTTCATCCCTGGGAATAATGATATCTGCAAGGACGGTAATGGTAGCCATTTCATGCGCATCAAAAAAGTCCGGTGTTTTTTCCACGTCATCCTCATGCTTTTTTTCATCTTCATACCGGTGAAGCCCGGTCTTTTTATCAGTAGGGGCCGCAGTGGTTTCGCCTTTCTTTTCGACAGGGTTACAACCAATGGCTAAAGAGCCCGTTGCCAGCGCCCCGGCAGCGATATATTTTAAGGAATCTCTTCTTTTCATACTGGTATATTTAATGTTTGCCAGATGTTAGACTATGGGCTGAATTCAGCGTCCGGCATCTGGCGTCTGATAGCTATAAATTTTGTTTTTTCATTTCATCAATGATGTATTCGCTGGCACGCATGCTCAGCGCAAGGATGGTCCAGGTAATATTCTTATTGGCCTGGGAAGTAAACTGGCTTCCATCCACGCAAAACAGGTTCTTACAGTCATGCGCCTGGCTCCATTTGTTGAGGGCAGAGGTCTTCGCATCGTCACCCATACGTGCGGTTCCGGCCTCGTGTATGATCCATCCCGGTTTATCAATGCCATAATTATTTTCCGGACCATCGTCGCCCCAGGTGATCACGGCTCCCATATTATGCATGATCTCTTTAAAGGTTTCTTTCATGTGTTTGGCCTGTTTGACCTCGTAATCGCTGAGCTTCACATTGAATTTTAAAACCGGGATACCGTATTTATCGACAACCGTGGGATCAATCTCACAGCGGTTATGTTCATAGGCAATGGCTTCACCGCGCCCGGCCATACCAACGCTGGCCCCGTAGAAATAACGCTGATCTTCTTTTAAGGATTTACCATAACCGCCGGCTTCTTTCTTCTGGCCGTTTACGGGATATTTGCCATTAAAGGATTCCATGCCCATACCAAATCCATAGGCGGGCTGACCAAAGCCTCCCCAGTACTCAATATGGTATCCCCTTGGAAAATCAAGTTTTTTATCATCGCCCCACCAGGGAGAGTATACGTGCATACCACCCACGCCGTCTTCGTTATATCGCTTCCGGCCAAAGAGTTCGGGTATATAGCCTCCCATGGCGGCGCCGGTACTGTCCTGCAGGTACTTGCCTACGACGTTGCTGCTGTTGGCCAGGCCGTTGGGATGGCGCTGTGATTTTGAATTGAGTAATAACCTGGCCGTTTCACAGGCACTGGCTGCCAGGATCACCACGCGGCCTTCCACCTGGTATTCCAGCATATCATCCTTATTAACATAAGACACGCCTGTTGCCACTCCTTCAGAATTGGTCAGCACTTCGCGTGCCATGGCATTGGCGATCACTTCCAGCTTGCCGGTCTTCAGCGCCGGGTAAATCAGCACATTTGAAGAGGAGAAGTCGGCCTTGGCCATACTGCAGTTCCTGCCGCATTGCGCGCAAAAGAAGCAGGCTCCCCGGTCATCATTTATTTTTTTGGTAAGGATCGATAAACGGGAGGGGATGATCGGTACATTGGATTTTTGAGCCCCTTTCTTTATAAAGAGTTCATGAAGACGGGGTTTGGGCGGAGGCAGGAAGATCCCATCCGGCTCGTTGGGGAGGTTTTCCACGCTTCCGAAAATGCCGATCAACTGATCTACCTTATCATAGTAGGGTTTGATGTCATCGTAACTGATGGGCCAGTCGGCGCCAACGCCGTCATGACTGTAGCCCTTAAAATCTTTGGGTCCGAAGCGGAGCGATATCCGTCCCCAGTGGTTGGTTCTGCCACCAAGCATCCGCGCCCGGAACCATTCCCATTCAGTACCGCTTTCTTTTGTATAAGGTTCTCCTTCAAGTTCCCATCCGCCATAGCAGGCATCAAAGTCTCCAAAAGGACGGTACTTGGTAGCCCGGCCCCTGCGCTTTGACTCCCAGGGTCTTTTCAGCTGGAAGATCTCCTTTTGAGGGTCATACATAGGACCCGCTTCCAGCATACATACGCTAAGCCCGGCTTTCGACAGCGTGTACGCAGCCATACCGCCGCCCGCACCGGAACCAACGATCACCACATCATACTTTTTGCCCTGTTTCTTGATTTGCAATTCTTTCATTTCAGATGGCCTGTTTTAAATTTTTAAAATGGTGACCCAAGATACAATGAAATGTTTAAAAATTTTAAACCTATTTTTTAAGTTCTGCGGAGAAAGGCGGTTTTAAATGATTTTCGGCTAATTTTAACGGGAATTTGAATTGTTACAAATGGGTTACTTATGCAAAAAAGCTGTTTACCGCTGGTGATCCTGGTCTGTGTGATCGCAGTGGGGATACTGGCCTATCTCCTGGGAAAACGGAACGGGACAAAGACGATCGATCATATTGCGCTGAATGCCGCATTTGTGCAGGAGGTTGCTGAATTGTCGTCGCTGGAAGTGCAGGGGACCGCCAGTATCAGAACCACCAATGTGGCCAATGATGGCAGCATTACCGACGAGCTCAGAAAACTGTTTGCAGAACAGACCCTGAACATCTCTGTACCTTATATTGCCAAGTACGGGGTTAACCTGCAGCAGCAGCAGCTGACCATAGAAGAAAAGAACCGGCAGGTATATATTGTAATACCAGCGCCGCAGCTGCTGAGCTATGAGCTGCGGCTGGATCGCGCCGATGCCAGTACCCGGAAGGGATTGCTTACCAGTTTTAACGAAGCGGCTTACAGTACGGTAGAAAAAAAACTATATACAGCGTCGCGCAAACAACTGGATGGCCAGCCGGTCTATGTGGAGCAGGCAAAGGAAAAGATCCGGAAAGTGCTGGAACAGTATTACGCCCCCATGCAGTTTAAGGTTAACGTAGTATTTAAAGATGAGATAAAAAGTAAGGTAAACAGCCCCTTAAATTAAATAATTTTTAAAAAAAGCGAAAAACTACCGACTGTTAATATGCTGTTTAAACGAAATTTATTACTTTGATTGCTTTTTAAAACTAAATTTAAAATTTTTCGCCATTATGAAACCAAAAAATCAATATTCCAGAAGGAAGTTTATCCGGAACTCGGCTCTTGCAGGCAGCGCCTTTTTTATAGTACCAAGGCATGTGCTCGGCAGGGGACACGTGGCGCCCAGCGATAAATTGAATATTGCGGGCATTGGCGCCGGCGGAAAAGGCGAAAGTGATCTGGCAAACTTTGCCAAGAGCCCCAATGTTAATATTGTAGCGCTCTGTGACGTGGATGACCGCCAGGCGGTTAATTCGCGGAAGAATTTTCCGAAAGCCAATTATTACAAAGATTTCCGGGAGATGCTGCAAAAAGAAGCAAAGAATATCGATGCCTGCAGCATCAGTACGCCCGATCATACCCACGCGGTGGCTACACTGGCAGCCATGCAGCTGGGAAAACATGTGTATACGCAAAAACCGCTGACACATGATATTTATGAAGCACGTATCCTGGCACAGGCTGCAAAGAAATACCGCGTGGTAACCCAAATGGGGAACCAGGGCGGTTCCGGTGATGGTGTACGCAGGATGAAGGAACTCTATGATGCAGGACTGATCGGTGATATCGTGGAAGCGCAGGCCTGGACCAACCGTCCCATCTGGCCGCAGGGTGTACCCAAGCCCTCCGGAAGCCATGCCGTTCCCAGTGAACTGAACTGGGACCTCTGGCTGGGTACCGCACCTAAAGAGGAGTACAATCCCGCATATGTGCCCTTTAACTGGAGGGGATTCTGGGCTTACGGAACCGGGGCGCTGGGCGATATGGCCTGCCATATTATGGACCCTATTTACCGGATCCTGCCTATTGATTATCCGACATCGGCAGAGTGCAGTATCGCCAACCAGTGGACAGGTATGAACCAGGAGGCGAATAATACAGATAGTTGCCCGGTTGCTTCGATCATTCACCTGGAGTACCCGCGGAAAGATAAAAAAGCAACCCTGAAAGTATCCTGGTATGACGGGGGACTACTTCCCAAACGCCCGGATGAGCTGCAGCCGGAAGAGTCCTTTGGTAACTGGGATGGAGGTGTATTATTTATCGGTACCAAGGGCAAACTGCTGGCTGACTGTTACGGGGGTAATCCAAGACTGTTGCCGCTTTCCAAAAATGAAAGTGCCAAAGCTGTTAAGCAAACCATTGCCCGTGTACCCGGAGGAGAAGGCGGGCACTACCTGCAGTGGGTTAATGCCTGCATCGCAGGGTATGGAAAAGGGGTTACGAGCTCGCCTTTTGAATATGCAGGTCCGTTTACCGAAAGCATCCTGATGGGCAACCTGGCTATCCGGAGTGCATTATATATGGATCCCTCCGTGAGTGGCTGGGGCAAGAGCAAATTTACAGGCCGTAAAAAATTGTTGTGGGATGCAAAGAATATGAAGATCACCAACTTTGAAGAGGCGAACCGGTTTGTAAAAAGAACCTACAGGGATGGCTGGGGAAGCCTGAACCTCTAAGGGATCTCATTGCTATTTTATTTTTATTATGTTCAATTAATTCCTGAAGTAATTATGGACCAAAAGAATCGAAACTCAAGAAGGAAGTTTATCCGGAATTCCGCGCTGGCCGGCGGAGCCTTTTTTATCGTGCCGAGGCACGTACTGGGAAGGGGCTATGTAGCTCCCAGCGATAAGCTGATAATAGCCGGTGTGGGCGTTGGCGGAAAAGGTTCGGGTGATATCAGTATGTTTCACAAGAGCGGCAACGCAGAGATCGCGTTCCTTTGTGATGTGGACGATCGTCAGGCAGCCGGCAGCCGCAAACGGTTTCCGAATGCGAAGTATTACAAGGACTGGCGGGAGCTGCTGGATAAGGAAAGCAAACATTTTGATGCGGTAAGTGTAAGCACGCCGGATCATACCCATGCTATTGTGGCCTTTCATGCCATGCAGCTCAAAAAGCACGTATATGTGCAAAAGCCGCTGACACATGATATCTGGGAATCGCGCATGCTGGGCGATGCTGCAAAACGTTATAAAGTGGTAACCCAGATGGGCGACCAGGGCTCTTCCAACGACGGGGTCCGCGATCTGAAAGAGTGGTATGAAGCCGGTCTGATCGGTGATATCGAATCCATTCATTGCTGGACGAACCGCCCGGTGTGGCCCCAGGGGATCGCATGGCCCACAGAAAAGCCGGCTGTACCGGAAGGGCTCGACTGGGATCTGTGGCTGGGTACTGCGCCCTACCGGGATTATGCAGATAACGTAGTGCCCTTTAACTGGCGTGGCTGGTGGGATTATGGTACCGGTGCGCTTGGAGACATGGCCTGTCATATTGTAGGGCCGGTGTTCAAAGTGCTGGGACTGGGTTTCCCCACAGAAGTAACCTGTAGTAACAGTACGATCTATACCGGTAACTTTAAACAGGGCTTCTTCCCGGATAGTCCCCCGGTTTCTTCTTCTGTTCATTTTAAATACAAGGGAAAGAACGGTAAGAACATCAAGCTGCACTGGATGGACGGAGGTATTCAGCCGGAGCGCCCGGATGAACTGGGCCCCAATGATATCATGGGAGGCAAAGGCGATGTAGGTAATGGCGCCCTTTTTGTAGGAACCAAAGGCAAAATGATGTGCGGGGTATACGGACAGGATCCCACATTGCTGCCGCTTTCAAAAATGAACGGGCTGAAGGTAGCAAAAAAATATCCCCGTATCCCCGGCGGCGCTGATGGGCATTACAAACAATGGGTAGACGCCTGTATCGCTGGTTATGAAAAGGGCAGCAAAATGGTGGATTCTCCCTTTATTGGTTATGCAGTGCCGCTGACCGAAAGTATCCTGATGGGGAACCTGGCCATCCGCAGCTTTAACTTTAAAGATGCCCAGGGCAAGTTCCCGGGAAGAGGCATCACCCTGCAATGGGATGGAGACAATATGAAGGTGACCAATTTTGAACCGGCCAATCAGTATGTAAAACGTACCTACCGTGAGGGGTGGCCGGATCTGAAGTTCTAAGAACGATCACTGAATTGCATATAAAGAGATTGTCTCAGAAATGGGGCAGTCTCTTTTTTTTGATACCTGATAATGAACCGGAATCAATTTTATTAAAATGCGTAATTACTAGTGGTTTGTGAGGACACAAACCACGGCCCACGCCACGGTCAGTGTCCTCACTGACCGAGAAAAGAAATAATTTTGATGCCGACTTATTATGAAGCGAACACCCTAATGCAGCATTGCTCTGTTCCCCCGTTGCAGGGATGCTGCAAGGCTGTAAAATATCTTCTCCGCGGTTGATTTTTTACCACGGAACCAGGAAGCATTTCTGTAATGATCTTTCCGTTTGCTATAGCATTACCTTGCGGAGGCTCCGTGCACATTGCATTGAAACCTTAACTGCAGGGATACCGTAAAAAGGCTAAGATACCACAAGACTTACCGCCACAATGTGACTGTATGCCTCGTTTAGGAAATTCGGAATTAAATGTTTGTTGGTCCATAGGATCTTATCCGGATCCTTTAGCTGGTCGATCATGCTGGTCAGCTTTGCTTCTCCATGATTTTCAATCACGGTCTTTCGCTTGTCTTCCGACTGGAAATGTTTCAGCATCCCGTCTGCATCGGCTTCAGGATGGAACTGTGTCCCAAACATATAGGGATTAAATGAGATCCCCATCACGGCCCTTTCGTAGGGTACATGCGGCCGCTCTTTTTCAATACAGGTAATATAGGCACCCATATCGCCCAGCAGGGAAAGATTGGGCTGGATCAGCTGAAAATCCCTGCTGTCAACCGCATAAAAGGGATCGCTTAAGTTTTCAAAAACCGGGTTCGTCTTGCCTTCCGGAAGCATATGTACCGGGAATACACCAAAGGAGGTTGATCTCCGTTTGCAGATCAGCCCTGCATTAAAATACCGGCTGGCCAGCTGAAAGGAATGACAGATGAAGAACACATATTTTTTTTGTTCATTGCCCGGATTTTCATTCCACCGGAGCACTTCATTCAGCCATTTATTCCAGTTAATATCCCAGTCATCAAAACGGGTACTCAGCGGATCCCCGGGGCCGCCACTTGAGATGTAAATGTCGTACGACATATCCGGCAATTCATTTTTCACCCGCACATCAAATACATCGTAGGTCAGGTCAACCTGTTTTTCGTTTGCCCACCGGTGTACGATCTCTTTAATGCAACGCATCCCCTGGTTGGGTTGCCCGTCATTCAAGTCCAGTATTGCAAAACGAACACATTCTTTTTCCATCAACATCCTGCAAAAATAGCGATTGAAGCCCTAATGGTAGTTAATCCGGCTCAAGAATTACTAACAAGTGTGTATTTTTAACACTTACCGGTATTTTTTGGTGATCGTATAACCTACTTTATCGTTCACTCTTTTCAGCACATTGCCGTTGATCTGCCGGCGTCTTTTACGGTCAGACCGGTCCAGGAAGATCCCTTTATTATTAAAAGGCTGCGGTGTTTCAAAGAACACAAGGGTGCAGTAGCTTTCGCCCTTCAGCGTGCTGTTGAGCGCCTTATTTCTTACAGACATCTGTGTTAACCGGCGGGCCTTCAGCCCTTCATAGTAGTCTACATTCGCTATCCAGGTGCATTGGATGGCGCGCATATTTTCCACAAGTTTTTGAACTTCCTGTGCCTGATAGTGATGGGCTTTCAGACTGTCTGTAAAAGCCGGTGCATGAATATTGAAATGATAAATATATTTAATGCTGTCCTCGTTGAATTCGAAGGAGATATTTGTAAACGTTTTTTCTTCAAACAGGATGGAGAAAGGATGCTGGTTATATAACCGGTTAAAATCATCTTTTATGGTTTCCAGCCGCTGCTCATTTTTTGCATAGAAATCCGAGGTGAAATTCCTGGGATAGGAACAGCCTCCGAGGACGCCCATGAGCCCGGAGATCAGGGTTAATATGAATATACTCTTTTTCATTTTGAAGCCTTTGGGATCCACAGGCTGACCCCATAGATGATGTTCTTTAAAAAATCCGGCGACAGCTGCTGTACCGCTCTTGCGCCATAGTCCCAGTATTCAAACTGGATATTGCCATCCGGAAGCTGCCGGATATCGGTCAGCAATACATAATGGGTGGGCGTGCTGATCAGCGATTGCTTATGCGATTTCCGGTAGAGTTTTTTATTATTCAGGTAAAGGAATACCAGGCCTTTTTGCATTTGTGCCTCCAGGTACCCCGGAAGGTCTTTGACAGAAGGCCGGAAAAGATCTGCGCCCCTGGCTTTTACGTTCCCGTTAAAAAGGCGCCGGAGCATCCGGTTAAACTTTGCAAAGTTTGTTGAGGCCCAGAAGGTATTTTCATCACCCTTTTGAAAGCGCCGGTTAAAAAAGTTGAGATAGCCTTTAAAATGGTCCGCAAGGGCCAGGAACCACATCTGGCCGGCGGGATTGATGTCCAGGGAGCCTTTATAACGCAGCAGACCGGCCTCCAGGCGCACCGGTTTACTGGGCTTCAGCTGGATCTTCCCGATATTGGCCTGGCCGTTCCGGTAAAGGTCCACCATAAAACGCGCAAAGCCCAGCGGATCGTAGGTTAACGGAATATACGTAAGCGCAGAGTAGGAACAAAAATTGGTGGTTTTTCCCTCAAAAAAGGCCAATGGCTTTATGGTAAAGGTCTTCAGGTTCTGCAGCAGCAGGTCCGGCGCAACATTGGGCCACCATCTGCTCTGGCGCAGTTCTTTAATGCTGCTGAGGTATTGCAGTGCCTGTTCAGGAGAGCTTGTAGGGGTAATATCCTCCGGCAAGGCGGCGCTGACCTGCCGTACGGAGAAGATCAGGAGTGCAATGAAAACAAAGTATTTTGTGGTTTTTATTTTCCGGGTCACGGTCGTCATGGTCCCGAAAATAGTGAATTTGAAATTAATTTATTCAGCGCCCGGTGTGCGGGAGGTATTTTTGCGGATGCGTTTTAGCTTGTAAAAATCAGTATTCAGGGATAATACCGCCTGATCAAGAGGATCCAGGTTTATTTTTACCCGGTTCCTGCCTTGCGGAACCAGTACAAAAAATATCTTGTCGGATTTATCCGGATCGCCGGAGGGCAGCTGCATGTATAACCGGTGCTTTTTATATTCTTTGCCACTGTCAAAATAAACCTGCCGCTGGTAATCATAGTCGCCCATGGTATAGCGGTAAAACGGGCTGAATTGATCCTGGAAAGGGGAATAAGCGTCAGTTTCCGATTTTGTATACCACTTGCCGGTGGCTCTTTGCCCGTTTTTCGGCGTATAGGTCAAAACATGGTCTTTACCAAAGCTGAGCGTGCTTCCGGTTGAAAGCAGGGGCGCTGTTTCTGAGATCATATCACTGTTGATGATCTTCCACCGACCGGAAAGGAGCGTATCCGGTTGTATGGATTTAGGACTGGCACATGAAGCAGCAAACAATACCAGGAAAGCAGGCAGTATTTTCATATTGGACTTTTAATAAAAGTACAATAATACAGGTCGGTTTCCTGTTTGATAATGTTAAAATTTATGGTACTATTTATTTTCCTCTATTTCACCATTAAATGAGATGGGGGTCTTGTTTAAACTCAGCACCCGCAGCGATGCAAATCCTGCCGGTGTTATGGTGAGGTAAAGCGACCGTACCTCGTTATTATCCTTTGGTATGATCTCTATTTCGTAATTGCTCTTCCGCTGTGTTTTCCTGTAATCAAATTTGGTGGATGTGAATTTGATACCGCCTTTTGAGGGATCTGTGGGCGCTGTGTAGGAACGGCCAAAGAAAGGCAGATAGGCGATCACCGAATCCGGCGTTACCCGTACATCATAACGGGAGGTCAGCTGGTAAAGGTTACTGGCATTGGGGAGCAGTACCCTTGGATTGAACCGGCTGTCTTCTGTTGGAAAAACGCTACGGGCAACAAATGTATACTGTTGGGCAGTAAGGGCCTCCGATACGGCTGCAGATGTATTGGCAGCCTGCTTTTGAGATGTGCAGGAGGAATAAATGACCATTGCCGATAACAGGATCAGCAATGAATGATGTATTGTTTTCATAAAAACGATTTTATTCATGATGCGATCTGAAGGTAATTTACACAATTTTCCGGTAACAAAAATGGCGCATTGGCGTTCTGCCCCGATAGCGATCGTATGTGCGTCAGGTCCATGTTGGTCCGTAGGGGATTATGGGTAACCAGGGCATAGGAGGGGGACCGCTTCTATATATAAATGACCGCCCAACCACTGTTATTCCCCGGCTGCTGCCCTGATAAACCCGTAAGGGGTTTTCTTTGATGAAACGCGCGTGGAACGCGGGGTTCATGATCCGGATCCTGGTGGAACCCCGGCCGGGGTTCCATGCAAATGAATCGCCCATAAACCGACGGTTGCACCGCCGGCTATCCGGGTATAACCCCATTCAGGGTTTTACCGCTCACCTTGACGCATATGCGATAGCGATCGGGGTTGTTTCAGCGTCTATTGACGGATAACCATCTTTAGATGCCGAATAGAAGCGAAAGCAGGTCCTGTTTGACATTGTTCGGCAAGACAAAATAAAGACGGTTGATACAGGTACAGGCTTATTCTTTTTCCGGGTCCTCGCTTTTGGGTAATACCGGCCCGTTTAAATGAACAATGTGCTGCTGCTGTCTTTTACGCATGAACAGGTTCAGCAGTTCTACGATGAAGGAGAACGCCATCGCGAAATAAATGTAATTTTTCAGGTGGAGCTCATGCGCCATTTCTGAGTTCCAGCCTTCCACGATCAGGCTCACGCCGATCATCACCAGGAAGGAGAGCGCCAGCATTTTTATGGTAGGGTGGTTTTGTATGAAATCGGAGATCCTAGCACTGAAGGTGAACATAACAAACATGGCAACGATCACCGCTGCGATCATGATCTCAATATGTTTGGCTGTTCCGCCTGCGGTGATCACACTGTCGAATGAAAAAACGGCGTCAATGATCAGTATCTGGCCGATGGCCTGCCCGAAGCCGAGCTGCTTTTGATTTTGCGTGGCCGCTGAAGGATCTTCTCCTTCCAGTTTATGATGGATCTCTTTTACGGATTTATAAATAAGAAAGAGCCCCCCGGCCAGCATTACGATGCTTGCCAGGTCAAACCCTTTGCCAAACCAGGATTCCGGAATAATGTGTTTGCCCTTTTGTGCCAGTAACCAGCTTAGCGCCATCAGCAGCAGGCAGCGGGACAGAATGCCCGTAACCATCCATACGCGCCGGGCCTTTTTCCGCGAATCTTTATGGAGCCGGTTCAGGATAATGCTTACGAAAATAACATTGTCAATGCCCAGCACGATCTCCAGGACAGACAGGATCAGGAAACTGATCAGGGAATCAACGGTGAATATTTCAGCGGTTGAAATAAATAAAAGCTCCATAAAAGGTTTTTGGTTTATAAATGTGTGCAGATATTTTTAACGATAGCCGGGCCTTCATAAATAAAGCCGGTCCAGATCTGTACCAGGGATGCGCCTGCTGCCAGTTTTTCCTTTGCATCAGAAGCGGTAAAAATACCGCCGGATGCTATGATGGGAATGGCTCCGTTGGTTTGCTCGGTAATGTATTGTACAATAGCGGTGCTTTTTTGTTGTACGGGTTTGCCGCTCAGCCCACCGGCGCCAATGGCCTCAACTTCGGTTGCCGGTGTGTTCAGGTTGCTCCGGTCGATGGTTGTATTGGTGGCTACCAGGCCATCCAGTTGAATTTCCAGCGCCAGTGCAATCACATCATCGATCTGCTCCCGGGTAAGATCCGGTGCGATTTTCAGCAATATGGGTTTGGCAAACGCCTTGCCATTATTGATCATTGCCAGGTTCAGCAAGATTTTCCGGAGCGCTTCCTTGTCCTGCAGCTCGCGGAGGCCCGGTGTATTGGGACTGCTTACATTCACCACAAAATAATCCACAAAGGGATGCAGTTTGGTAAAGCAGGCGGCATAGTCCTGCCAGGCGTTCTCATTGGGGGTGATCTTGTTTTTGCCAATATTCCCGCCGATGATCAAAGGATATTTTTCCTGGCTCCCGGCTTTTTTCGACCTCCAGGCTTCCAGCCGCCGGGCAACCTGGTCAACGCCGTCATTGTTAAATCCCATACGGTTGATCAGCGCTTTATCTGCCGGCAAACGGAAGAGGCGGGGCTGTTCATTGCCGTCCTGCGGCAGGGGGGTCACCGTGCCGATCTCAACAAACCCAAAGCCCAATGCTTCCAGCTCGTTGAGGAAAACAGCATTCTTGTCGAAGCCGGCGCCCAGGCCAACCGGGTTCTTCAGCTTCAGGTTCAGGAAACGGGTTTCCCGCAAGGGAGCGTTGGTAAACGACTGTATGATCGATTTGCCCAGCCTGTTCCGGGTAAACAGCTGCAATTGATGCATGGCCATATAATGAGCCCGTTCCGGGGGAAAAGTAAAATAGAACTTGCGTAAAAGACGGTACATAGGTTGCAAATATAAACCAGAATTGAGATTTCAGCAATCAGCATTCAACGGTTAGCCATCCGTTATCAGAAATGAGATTTGAGAGGTTCCCGATAGCCACGGGGCGAGCCAAAGAAAGTCCGTCTGGCATAACAGCAGATGGGCCAGGTGTTTTAAACCGCATCAACCTTCCAGTCGATGGGATCAATGCCATGGGCTGCCAGGTATTCGTTGGTCTTTGAAAAGGGCCGGCTGCCCAAAAAACCGTTATGAGCGGAGAGGGGTGAGGGATGCGCCGACCGGAGGATCAGGTGTTTTGAGGCATCGATCAGCGAAGCTTTTTCCTGCGCAAACTTTCCCCACAAAATGAATACCACATGTGTTTTGTGCTCCGATACCTTGCGGATGACGGCATCGGTGAATGTAGCCCACCCGATTTTTGAGTGGCTCATCGGTTCCCCGGCCCGTACGGTCAGCGAGGCATTGAGCATAAATACACCTTGCTGTGCCCAATGCGTGAGGTCTCCGCTTGCAGGGATGGGAACACCCAGGTCCGCTTTCAGCTCTTTATAAATGTTGACCAGCGAAGGGGGGGGCGGTACTCCCTTTTGCACGGAGAAGCAGAGCCCATGTGCCTGACCGGGCCCATGATAGGGGTCCTGCCCGAGTAACAATACCTTTACATGATCAAAGGGGGTTGTGTTAAAAGCATTAAAAATATTTTTGCCCGCAGGGTATATGATTTTTCCTGCCTGCTTTTCCGTTTTCAGATGCTGTACCAATGATTCAAAATAAGGTTTTTGAAATTCCTCCTCTAATTCTTTCTTCCAGGAATCTTCAATTGCTACTTCCATGATCTGTAATTTGAGTAAAAATAGGAACTATGCCCAGAAACGCAAATATTTATTGAAATGCAGTATCTGCCTGGTTTGTAGCTTTCTAAATATATGGAATATTATCCCGTTATTAAGAAATCGATAATTTAACATTTTACCCCTGCGGGCGCGGATGATTTTGGCTACTTTTATTGCCCGCTAAACCACGTCAAATGAGCCCATACGTTTTATTTCCGGTAGTTTGGATCGTTGCTAACAGCATTTATTCCATCACGATGTATATTTTTTTAAAAGACCGGCTCTTTAAAGAAAAGTACGTTACTATCCTGAAAGTGTCACTCGTAAGCCTTTGGCTGATATCCCTGTTGGCCATCGCGGTAGCCTGTGTCCTGTATGTCTGAAATTTACCGGGGAATGTTTATTGGATTTTTTCCATTTATGTTTTAACTTGGTATATATTTCTGATAAATGGATTATATCGATTATTATAAGATCCTCGGGATTTCAAAAGACGCGTCGGCCGATGATATAAAGAAAGCATACCGGAAACTGGCCCGCAAGCACCATCCGGATCTGAACCCCGATGATAACGAAGCTGTAAAATTATTTCAGCAGATCAATGAAGCGCATGAAGTACTGAGTGACCCGGAAAAAAGAAAAAAATATGATCAGTATGGAGCCGACTGGAAACATGCGGATCAGTTTGAACAGGCCCGCAGGCAGCAGTCTGCCGGTTCGCAGGGACAGCCTTTCGGGGGCGGGGAATCTTATAGCTATGGCCCGGGTGAAGAAGGCGATTTTTCAGATTTCTTTTCTTCCCTGTTTGGTAACAGCGGGGGCAGGAGCGGGCGTTCCGGCGCCCGGTTCAAGGGGCAGGATTACCGTGCCGCTGTACAGCTGAAGCTGTCGGATGCCTACCAGACCCACCAGCAAACCTTTACCGTAAATGGTAAAAATATACGTATAACCGTGCCTGCGGGGATCGAAGACGGGCAGGAGATCCGGATCGCCGGCCATGGCGCACCCGGCGCAAATGGGGGGCCTAACGGGGATCTGTATATCACGTTTACTATTCAGAATGATACTTCCTTTATCCGCAAGGGCAACGACCTGTACACGCATGTGGCCCTGGATCTTTATAAAGCGGTACTGGGAGGCGAGGTAATGATTGATACCATGGCGGGAAAGGTAAAACTGACGGTTGGGCCAGAGACACAAAATGAAACAACCGTACGCCTGAAAGGAAAAGGGTTCCCGGTGTATAAGAAAGAAGAAAGCTTTGGCGATCTTTACATCACGTACCGGGTGCAGCTGCCGAAGCACTTGTCCGAAACAGAAAAAGAATTGTTCAAAGAACTGGCAAAGGAGGCTGAAAACAGATCATGACAGAGCATACCAATCGTATATCCGTAGAACAATGCTGTTCTTATTATAGCATAGAAGTGACATTCGTTCAGTCCCTGAGCGAACACGGGCTGATAGAACTGATACAGCAGGATACGCATTACTTTATCGGGTTTGAACAACTGGCCAGTCTTGAGAAGTACATGCATATGCACTACGATCTTGATATCAATATGGAGGGGCTGGAGGCTATTGCACATTTGCTGAATAAGGTGCAGGTGTTACAAACGGAGGTCCGTACGCTCCGCAATGCGCTGGGGACATGATCCGGCACCACGGGGAACTTATAACAGTAATGCCCTTTTTCTTTATTTATTAACAAACGATGTATTGAAGCACGCTTTTTACCAGCAGTGGCGCGTGTTCGGGCGCCGGGCAATCGAAAGGGTATCCTGCATACTGTTCTGTTGGATGGTATCCGGGGCTCATGCGGCGGCACAGGCCACCGGTATACCCGGCGATATTGCCGAGCTGTTTTACATCCAGTATCCCTATGCCACGGATCTAAAATGCCTGGTAAAGGAAGGGCGGACCACTATCGATTTCCTGATGAAGAACGAAAAGTATGAAGCCGTTTATAAAAAAAGTGAATGGAAATATACCATCATGGATTTTAGCTTTGACCGGCTTCCCGAAAAAATAAAAGCCGGCTTCAGGCGGTCGCGCCTGGGCACTGCTGTTGTTGCGGATGTTGATGTGGTCTATGTTCCGAGTGGTTATGAAACCTACCGGTTCCAGCTGCAGGATACGCTGTCTGCTAAAAAGTATCATTATTTCAGTGAGTCCGGCAAACTGCTCCACACACCTGCCTCTCAAAACTGACCGGACGCTCATCGTTTTTAATATCCGTTCTTTCTTTTTTTTTGACTATTTTCCGCGGGAACTAAAAAAAATGATCATGCGTACTTTAAAAGGGAATTTGTTTGTTTTGTTGTTGTTAACAGGTCCCTTCTCTGCGAATGCACAAAACGGTTACTGGCAGCAGCGGGTGAAATATGTGATGAATATTGATATGGATGTGCAAACCAACCGGTTTACAGGCAAACAAAAACTGGAATACTGGAACCAATCGCCGGATACGCTGCGCCGGGTATATTATCATCTGTTCTGGAACGCCTTTCAGCCGGGCAGTATGATGGATGAACGGAGCAGAAGGCAGGGAACCATCCTGGTAGGGGAAAAGCCGGACTGGGATTCCCGGGTTAAAGACCGGATCAGCAATCTGAAACCGGATGAGATCGGGTACCAGAAAGTTAATACGCTTACGATGAACGGGGCTCCTCAAAAATATGAAACACGCGGCACCATCCTGGTTGTAACACTTACCCGGCCAATACTCCCCGGGCAAAAAGTTACGTTTGATATGAGCTTTGAAGCCCAGGTTCCGTTGCAGATCCGCAGAAGCGGAAGAGACAACCCCGATACCAAAGTGCGGTATTCGATGAGCCAGTGGTATCCCAAGATCAGCGTTTATGACAAAGAAGGCTGGCATCCAGACCCCTATGTAGGCCGGGAGTTCTTTGGGAATTTCGGAGACTTTGAGGTGAATATTACGATCGATAAGAATTATATACTTGGAGGCACAGGGTATTTAACCAATGCAAACCAGGTTGGGTATGGCTATGAAGAAGAAGGGACCAGGGTGACCCGGCCGGCCGGTACACGGCTTACCTGGAAATTTGTTGCCCCGGAAGTGCATGATTTTATGTGGGCTGCTGACCCGGAGTTTATACACCGGTCAAAAAAGATCCGGAACGATCTTACCCTCCATCTGCTGTACAAGGTTGCAAAAGCCACACCCGAAAAATGGGAAAAAGTCCTTTCCGATGCCGAACGGGCCCTGCCTTATATCGAAAAGACCTTTGGGCCGTACCCCTACAAGCAATATTCTTTCATTACCGGGGGCGATGGGGGGATGGAATATCCCATGGCTACATTGCTGGCTTCCCCCGGAGCCTGGCTGCATGAATGGATGCATGAATGGTTTTATGGCAGGCTGGCTACCAATGAAACACGGTACCCCTGGATGGACGAGGGCGGGGCCGATTATGCAGATACCCGCGTTTCTGCATGGCTGAATCAGCAGGGCGTGGCCGGTTACAGCCGCCCCGATTCTACGTTCATCTATTATCTTGACCTGGTAAAGAGCGGTAAGGAAGAGGCGATGAGCACGCCGGGGGATCATTTTAATACCAATTTTGCCTATACACGCAGCAGTTACATAAAGGGCGCTTTGTTCCTGGTACAGCTGGGTTATATCCTGGGTGAAGAGGTACGGGACCAGGTATTGCTGAACTATTACCAGCAGTGGAAGTTCCGGCATCCCGGGCCCGATGATCTTATCCGGACCGCCGAAAAAACAAGCGGCACAGAGCTGGATTGGTACAGGGACTACTGGATCTACACTACCCGGACCATCGACTACGCCATCGACAGTTTATGGGAGGACGGGGGAAAAACACGGATCCGGCTACGCAATGATGGCCTGATGCCGATGCCGGTCGATTTCCTGATTACATTCAGGGATAGCTCCGGGGAAATGCATAACATCCCGCTCGATCTTATGTACAATGCGAAGCCTCCGGAGAATGCGGCAATAAAATGGAAGGTAGATAGCCCCTGGCCCTGGACCCGAAAATATTATACTGTGGAAACAGATCACCGCTTAACGGATATTATTACGGCTGAGATCGATCCCTCACAACGGATGGCTGATGTAAACCGGAGGAACAACCGCATAGTATTGAAATATTGAGTTCGTTTGTAACAGGGATGCAGGGAAGCCCGGCCGGGCTCAACCGGGTTTGCGGTCATTAACCCGGCGTTTCAAGCGCGGTTAATCGGATGAAACATGCACGGTTATCATGGGGCAACAGCGACGGTCCGGCGGTAGTGCCTGTATAGCAACCGCACTATTCTTCCTGCGCCTTTGTTACCTGGGATCTTCTGCCGGCAGGAATTAACCGGGCACACCTGCGATCTGTCGAAACGGATCGCTGGCAGTTCCGGGGCCCCGGGTCGGGGATTCCTGTTCGGAACTGGTCCTGCTGATGAACAGGAGTTGTTCCCCGTTATTTATCGGCCCCGCCTCTGCGTTCGGGTTCTTTAACTTCGGGCCAGGTAGTTTGTTTGCCGTCTGTTACCGGCAGGATCCGCTTATCGCGACTGGCCGGCTGCGGATCCTCCGATGCCATATAGGCCAGCACCGCGGTAAGGATCACATTCTTCCGCACCTCATCAAAAACGATCTTGTCGTACGTATCCCGGTTGGTATGCCAGGTATAGCCACCATATCCCCAGCTCAGCGAGCCCAGCATGAAGCTGGGAACCCCAGCTGCAACAAACGAAGCATGATCAGATCCGCCGCTGCCCGGCATCCCGGGAAAGCTGGTTTCGATCCCCGCTGTGATATCCCGGGGCACAGCGGAAAGCCACCTTCCCAGGTAGTCATAAGCGTTTACAAAACCCTGGCCGCTGATATTGGCGATGCGCCCCGTGCCATTGTCCTGGTTAAAAACGGCCTGGATATTTTTCACGACCCCCGGGTTATCCTTCACAAAGGCCCGGGAACCGTTGAGCCCCTGTTCCTCACTTCCCCAAAGACAAATCAGTATGGTGCGCTTGTTATTGGGGTACAGCTTCTTCAGGACCCGGATGGCTTCCATCATGGTAATGGTTCCGGTGCCATTGTCTGTGGCTCCCTGGCCGCCATCCCAGGAGTCGAAGTGTGCCGAGAGGAGAACGTATTCCTCCGGCTTTTCTTTTCCTTCTATGCGGCCAATGGTGTTAAATGTTTTGACCATACCCAGCTCCTTTGATTGCACATGGATCCGGATACGGGGCGACAGGCCGTTTACGGCCATGCGATACAACATGCCATAATCTTCCACCGCAATATCAATAGTAGGTATTTTTTTGGTGCGGGCCCCAAAGATCCTGTTAGCGCCCATGATCCCTGTCCAGTTGGAAAGGGCAATGGCTGCAGCACCGGCCTTCTCCAATGCTTCCGGGAGTGTGCTGCCCGTATATCCTGTATTGGCCATCAGCCTGCGAAAGGCGGCTGCATCTGCGGTGCGCTCCTTCATCATTTTGTCATAAAGGTCGGGTGTGGCAAACTCTTTGATCTGGTAATCGGGCCGGCCAGACCGCTGGTATTGAGATATCAGCACCACTTTTCCCCGGATCGTCTTTAGCCACGCTGCAAACTCCCCGGGGCTTTTTACAGAGGGAAGTACGACCACTTCTCCCTGCACGGGTGTTTTGGTAGCCGGGCTCCAGGCCAGCTGCGTTGCTTCCAGGCTTTTGATGCGGGGAGCGATCATGTCAACCTGTGAGCTGCCCCGCTGCCAGCCCCGCCATTCGCCAAATTGCTGCTGGCTGCCCTGTACGCCCCAGCTTTCCAGTGTTGCAATGGCCCAGTCGCCGGCCTTTTGCATTTCGGGCGTGCCTACCAGCCGCGGGCCGATGCCATCAAGCAGTTCCGTTGCCAGCTTTTCCAGTTGGGAATGATGCTGCACTTCGTCAACGATCTTTTGAACGACCGGCAAAAGGCTCCCCCGGTCCTGCGGCGCAGATTGGGCAAAGCCCCCGGTACAGCAGAAAAACAGGAAGCAGAAAAAAGTTGAAGCTTGTCTCATGATACTAAAACGGTTTGGATTGTTGCCAATATAGCCCCTTTCGGCTAAAAAATAAAAAGGGTGTATCTTTAGCAGACATTATTAAGGCATGGAAACATTACTGATGACCGGTACTGCCTTGTGGTGTTTTAAACATGAGGTATTAACGCGTAATAAAGGCCGCGATATGGGCCTTCGCGTAAGCGGCGCACCGCCTTTTCACCAGCACGCAACAGGTATTGCCCTTACAGGGAGCGCTTTAGAACTATCGGGTACCGAATATTACTCGATCCCGCTGGACCGGATCACCCAGCTGTATATCGGGTTTGATGAATATTATACAAAAAACCTGGTGCATAATTTCGGCCTGGGTGGACAGCCATTGCGCATTGCCACCAGCAGCGGGCAGGTAATGTATTTTTTCATAGACTATCATTTTTTCGGTAACGCCAACAAAAGCTGGTTTAACCAGATAAAGGCGCAAATTGTATAAGCCGCGGTCAGCTTTCAGTGGTCTGCCCTGAGCCTTCAGCAATCAGGGTGGAGTGGATCGCTGAAAGAATCTGATTGCAGACAACTGGTTGCTGATCACAGCCCGGAGCGCCATTAACAGCCTGTTCTTATGAAGTTTCTTTGTGCGCCCCTGAGTCCTGTGCAGTTAAATGCCCTATTTTTACAGCTCATGAAACGCAAATATGTTCCACAGGTGGTGACAACGGTAGCCAAAAAAATGGCCTACCGTTTTTATCGTTTTACAGAAAAAGTGTTGCAGCCTCCGTTTGACCGGTACGATTTTGAAACCTTTGATGTGCTAAAGCGGGTGCTGCGGAAGGATAGTAACTGTATTGACATTGGCGCACACAAGGGGGAAATACTGGAGGCTATACTAAAAGCGGCACCGGCGGGGCGGCATATGGGGTTTGAGCCCATTCCGTATTTGTTTAGCCAGCTGCAGAAAAAATACGGCAGCCGTGTACAATTGTTCAATACCGCCCTTTCCAGCGAAGCCGGCGAAGCGGAGTTTACGGTGTTTAAAGACCGTCCTGCGGTGAGCGGGTTAAAAGAGCGGAGTTTTGAGGATGCAAATTACGATACCGAAAAGATACAAGTAAAGCTGGAACGCCTGGAAGACCTGGTTCCTGCCAACCAACCCGTTCACCTGGTCAAGATTGATGTGGAGGGTGCCGAACTGGAGGTATTAAAAGGCGCCCGGCGGATCCTGCAACAGCATAAGCCGGTGGTGTTGTTTGAGTTTGGAAAAGGCGGGAGCGACCTGTACGGTGCCACACCGGAGCTGATGTTTGATTTTTTTGATGGGCTGGGCTATACCCTTACCCTGCAGCAATATTTTCTCAAAGGTTACCCGGGCTTTAACCGGCATGAATTCATTGGCCAGTTTGAAAAGGGATACAACTATTTCTTTATGGCCTATGCTGCGGAGCGGACAGTGTAAAATGAATCCAGCCACAGAGGTATAGCTACACTGATCCGGATGTTCAGAATACAGAGGACTTTGTACCATTTCTTTATACTTCTTTAGAGCCTGTTTAAATTTTATTGATGGAATTTATTATGAAGCTATTTTGGAGCGAAACAAGGAAAATTTTGCAGGCATAGTAGGCCACTATGGCGAAAAATTTAACGCAGTTGCAGCCCAAAACAGCCATAATAAAGCCATTGAATGAATTTTAAACAGGCTCTTAATCCTTTCCGTCTTTGTGGCCTATGCACCAGGGGCGCAATTCCAAATGTTCTGAACAGTACTTCTGTGAGGATAGGAGTAGCCTACTTTTTATAACTTTGGAAAAAATAAGCTTATGAATGGTCCTTATCGCGAGGAGCCTTTTGATCCCGAAAATCCTGTAGTATACCAACCATATGTTAATTATAGCTCTTTTCATCGCATCCGGTCCGGTTTGAAGGATTACGGCAAGGATGAATGGGCGTACCAGCCCAGGGAGATCAAACGGTTTGACCGGCTGCCGGAAAAGATCCGGACCATCGCAACGCAGGTATTGGAAGATAGCCTTCAGCAGTGGGCAGATAAGGTTACCTTTCACAGCGCCCGTATATACCAGCCGGAACGGTTTTTTAAGGATGAGGTCCGGGCACAGTCCAACTATCACCTGGTGCCCCGATACCAGCTTTGGTTTGTTTTTTCTTTTCCCGAAATGCGGGTAAAGGAATATTGTTTTGAAGTAAGCTTCGATAAGCTGGGGCAGGTACTGAAATTTGATTTTCCCCGTTACCTTTTTCACCTTGAACAAACACTGTATCATTATGACCGTGCACAGGAACTGGCCCGGGCATATGTTGCGGCAAAAAAATATAAACCGGTTTTTTTTAACCTGGAACTTAAATACGCTGCGGATTCGGGACAGCTGAACTGGAAATTTTATTACCTGCAAAAGGAACTGGATAGTCCCGGGGTGAATCAGAAAAAGATCCGGATGATTATTGTGGATCTGACGGCTCAGATGGTGATCTTTGACAGGGAGCTCCACTCCACATCCAATAAAATTCCGGCGCATAAGGAAAAAAGAACATGTATCTCTGAAACCATATGGAATGGTGAGCGGATACAGATAATGGATGTTGCAATAAGTGTGGAGGAACCCCAGGATCAGGAAGCATGGCCCGCCCCCCCGGAACCCTAGGCTACGCAGCTACTTTGGCACGTAAACCAGGTACTTTTCCTCAAAGTAGGGTTCGGTAAACAGGTCGCTGATGGCAATGATATGCGGCCGCGTACCGCTCTCAGAGATCTCCCGGGCCAGGTCGCCGCCTTTTAAGCAGATCAGTCCGGGGGCATGTTCCCCTTTTTCAATCAGCCGGATGGTATGCGTGGTGTTATCCTTGCGGATCAGGGGCCTGCTCCATTGCCACAGGTCTTTCAACGGGGCCACCGCCCTTGATACCACGAAATCGAATTTTTTATCTTTCACCTCTTCAATACGGCAATGCCGGGTACGGATGTTTTTTAAACCAATGGCTTCGGCGATACCATCCACTACTTTGAGCTTTTTGCCGATGCTGTCTACCAGGAGGAACTCGGCTTCGGGGAAAAAAATGGCCAGGGGTACGCCGGGAAATCCGCCGCCGCTGCCCAGGTCGGCGATCTGTGTGCCCGGCCGGAAACGGAACATCGTGGCAATGCTTAGTGAGTGCAGTACATGTTTTTCATAAAGACTGCCAATATCCTTTCGGCTGATCACGTTTATTTTTTCATTCCATTCCTGGTACAATCCTTCCAGGGCTTTTAGCTGTTCCAGTTGCACGGCAGTAAAATCATCAAAGTATTTCAGCAGGATATCCATACTGCAAAGAAAGCGATTTTTGAAAATTTGAAAGTGAGGAAATGTAAAAACAGGCTGGCAGCGTTCAGCATTCCGCCCGCTTGTTATCCGTTTTCAGCTGATTCAATACCATCTCAGAGATCCGGTGTCAAGTGTGCAACGGATCTGGCCAGAACCACGAAACTTTGAATGTAAAACCTGGAACAAAAAAAATCGCCTGTGCATAACCCTGTTAATAATTGGTCCAGAAATAAAGATTTTTTTCTACCCTTTTAAGGGTCTAAATTCGCTTCCTGATTTCAAGGGATCGAAACGGCGTCTCCTCTAAAATCAATAAATTTAAGGTTGGAAAAATGTTCCCGAAGATCATGGGCGTTTCGCCGATGAGATAAGGGGCTTTTGCTATAAATGGCAGAAAAACAGTTGTTTTAATATAATGGAATTATCGAATGTAAATAAGGACCGGAAACAAAAACGAAGAACGGCAGTTGACCTGGGAACAATGGTTTACGGAAAAGTTCCTCCCCAGGCCAGGGAGCTGGAGGAAGCGATCTTAGGCGCCATTATGCTGGAGAAGAATGCTTTTGACGCTGTTATCGAAGTATTAAAACCGGACTGTTTTTATGTAGATGCTAACCAGCGGATCTTCCGCGCCATGCAGTCGCTGGCCAATAAAAGCCAGCCGATCGATATCCTCACCGTTGTAGAAGAATTAAGAAGCCGGGAAGAGCTGGAAATGGTAGGAGGCGCTTATTATGTTACCCGGCTGACCAATGCCGTGGTTTCTGCGGCCAATATTGAGTCGCACGCGCGCATCGTGTTGCAGAAATTTATCCAGCGGGAGTTGATCCGGATCAGCGGGGAGATCATTAATGATGCATTCGAGGACAGCACGGATGTATTTGAACTGCTGGACGATGCTGAATCCAAATTATTTGAAATAACCAACTCACACCTGCGCAGTACGATCCAGCCTATTGATTCGGTGCTGGTGCAAACCATCCAGCGGATCGAAGACCTGCGGCACCGGAACGAAGATATTACGGGGGTGCCCAGCGGGTTTAAAATGCTGGATAAGGTTACCTATGGCTGGCAGAATACGGATCTTATTATCCTTGCGGCACGTCCTGCCGTGGGAAAAACCGCGTTTGCGCTAAACCTGGCGCGGAATGCGGTCATGAACAAGATGAAAGAACATCCGACACCGGTGGCTTTCTTTTCTTTGGAGATGAGCGCTGCACAGCTGGTGCAGCGGGTATTGTCTGCAGAAAGTGAGATCATGCTGGAAAAGATCGCCCGGGGCAAGATGGAAGATCATGAGATGAAACAGCTTTATACCAAAGGGATCCAGCGTTTGTCACAGGCGCCTTTGTTTATTGATGACACACCGGCGCTGAACATTTTTGAGCTGCGGGCCAAATGCCGCAAACTCAAAAATAAACACAACATCGGCATGATCATTATCGACTACCTGCAGCTGATGAGCGGTAGCGGTGATTCCAAAGGCAACCGGGAGCAGGAGATCAGCTCCATTAGCCGGAACCTGAAAGGATTGGCTAAGGAACTGAGCGTGCCTATTATTGCACTGTCCCAGTTAAGCCGTGCCGTGGAACAGCGGGGCTCCAAGGATGGCAACCGGGTACCACAGCTGAGCGATCTGCGGGAATCGGGTGCCATTGAACAGGATGCCGATATGGTTATGTTCCTGTACCGCCCGGATTACTATGATATGAACACGAATGCCGAGGGGGAAGACCAGCGTGGACTTACCGAGGTGAAAATAGCCAAGCACCGGAACGGTTCGCTTGAAACCATTAAACTGAAAGCATTACTGCATATTCAAAAGTTCATCAGCTGGGAAGAGGATCCTTATAATATTATGGCTGCACCCGGCAGCAGCTGGAAGCGGATCGATGAAGAAGAAGGGGGGGACAGTGGCGCCAAGTTGTTCCAGGTAGAGAGTAAGATGAATAAGATGAAGGATGATGAGTTTGATGATCTGGAAGATGCGCCGTTTTAATTCGTTCCAGGTTGTTCCGGCAGCCGCGGCAGGTTTAACGCAGTACCTTGAACTTTGACTTCAAACCTCAAATCAGATGCCCGTTTTGCAACTCCCTTTTTTTTATATCAGCGAATACATACCCGGTGAAAAGAACATCATACTGGATGAAAACAATTCCCGCCATGTAGTACAGGTACTGCGGATGCAAACCGGGGAAGCGTTGCACCTTACAGATGGAAAGGGACACCTGCTTACGGCGGAGATCGCTGATCCGCATAAAAAGCACTGCGGGGTTTCCATAACCAACACCGCTTTCCTGGAGCCATGCTACCCGCGGATCACCATTGCCATTTCCTTATTAAAAAATGCGAACCGTTTTGAATGGTTCCTCGAAAAAGCAACCGAGATCGGTGTGGCATCCATCGTTCCCCTGGTTAGTGAACGCACGGAAAAGGACCGCGCTAAAACAGAGCGGTTGCAGCAGATACTTATCAGCGCCTTATTGCAAAGCCGGCAGGTCTGGCTGCCACAGATGCCGGAACCGGTAAAGTATACTGATTTTATAAAGGACCGCGGTTTTCAGGCTATTCCCCGGAAATTTATTGCCCACTGCCTGGAAGAGGAAAAGTATTCGCTGAAGGACCGGCAGGTAGATGCCGATTGCATCATCCTCATAGGACCGGAGGGTGATTTTACAACGGAGGAGATCGGCGCGGCCCTGGCAAACGGTTATCAGCCCGTAACCCTTGGGGCTACAAGGCTGCGTACCGAAACCGCAGGTGTGGTAGCAGCAGCCCTGCTTTGTGTGCGGTAAGAACGCAAGCTCTTTGCGACCATGAAAACAATAAAACGTCCTGCCACATGGCTGAAATAAATATTCCCTGCAGGAACTTGTTGAATCAAGGCTGCCGGAGGCACTCATAAAATACATAGTGCAGCGGGGGCAAAACCGTCCCGGTTATTTTATTTCATCCGGACAACCATTTGCTACCCGGGCAGGGTCGGTTTTTCTTTTACGGATCAATAGTTTCCAGATGGACTCCGGTAATACCGGTTTGGCCAGCTGCCCAAGATAGCTTTTAGGGAAAGCTTCTTTAATGCCCACCTTTTCAGGTTCGGAAGGCGGGCAGCTATAAGTGCCAAAAACGAGATCCATTAAGGGGGAAACATTGGCATAATTGCCCGCATCCCGTTCAATATCATGATGCCAGTGGTGTAACTCCGGCGATCCGATAATGTATTTCAGCGGACCGATCGGCAGCCGCACATTGGAATGAATGTAAATGGCCCAGATGCCTCTGAACGCAACAAGGATGGAGAGGGCTTCCAGATCGAACCCCAGCAGCAATGCGGGTAAATTGATCAGCCCCACGGTATAGATCGTGTCCAGCGGATGCTCGCGGTGAGCGGCCAGCCAATCAAGATGCTCTGTGCTGTGATGTACTTTATGAAACCTCCATAAAAAGTCTACTTTGTGTTGTATCCGGTGTCCCCAGTAAATGAACAGATCGCTCAGTAAAATTACTTCCGTTGCCTGCAGCCACAATGGCTGGTTACCCACCAGGAGCCGGAAGTCCCTGGGCATAACCCCGTCAAGCCAGTTACCCAGTATGTTTAAAAGCATTAATACAAGGCCATTCCATAAAAGATATTGCCCCAGAAAATAACACAGATCCAGCACCCAGTTGCTCCGTAATATCTTTTGTTTCTTCTTTGCGGGGAAAACGCGCTCCATAGGCATAAAGACCAGCGACAGGAAAAGGAAACTGGCGCCCGTTGCAATAACCAACTTGAGGAAATCCTCCATTAGCGTATTTTTTTTGCTGAGTCTGCAGGCTTAAATATAATAGCGGATTTCGAACTGCTAAGCATTGATTTTGTTGGTTTGTAGTATTGATGTGCGCTGTCCTTCCCGGAACTTTTATAGTTTACAAGGACGACAGATTTAGAAGAAGACATCGTTGTTTTCTTTATACGGATGGAATCTTTTCCATTCGGTTTTGAAGTGTTTAATGATCCTCCGTTCGGACTGCTCTGCAAAGAAGTGCGCTCCCATGATAAAAGATCCGTAAAATTACCACTGCGGTAGGCAAGGAACAATACAATGCCGCAAACGAATAATAAAAGGGTTGCAGTTTGTAATAAACGCTTTTTAAGCATAGCAATGATTATATTGAAAGTTACTACTTTTATTGCAAAAATGATTGTTAATTGTACCGCAGAATAACCGGACCGGATCTATGAGCCTTCTTACCGGTTGATTACGTGTGTACAAAGAACGGGCGGGGGGCAGCGCAAACTTGTAAATTATCAGATATGATACTGGATAAAATATGCTTTTTTATGGCGCTTTTGCTGGTGGCGCTGATGGCCGGCCTGTTCTTTTCGTTTAGTATCGCGGTAACGCGGGGCTTAAAAAAACCGGATGATAAAAGCTATTTACAGGCAATGCAAAAGATCAATAAGGAGATCCTGAACCCCGTGTTCCTGTTCTGTTTTATCGGTGCGCCGCTTTTTCTTGCAGGAACGGCCCTCATCCGTTTTTTTGAGGATCCCGTTTTGTTTATATGGATGCTGGTGACCGCGCTGGTTTATATAGGCGGCGTATTTGTGGTTACCATGTTATGCAACGTTCCGTTGAACAATTACCTGGAGCAGCAGGATATTGGCAAACTGGATGCGGAAGCAGCGAAATCCGTCCGCTCCCGTTTTGAAACCTCCTGGAACCGGTACAACCATATCCGCACACTGTTTTCCATACTGGCCTGTGGGATGATGCTCTGTATCGGGATCTTTTAAATCCGGGGATGTTCCAGGGATATTGCAGGGCAAGCACATCTGATTGCAGCATTGATCAGTTCCGGAGGAGCGTTATGTTTATCGCAAATGTACCGGTTTGAACACCTTGCTACAAACACAGGGCTCTTACGGTGCCCGATAATGTTCCTGCTTCCGCTCCTTTTACCCGGATTTAGATGCGCTTGCCCCGGGGATAAAGGATGCTCACATGTATATGTTGTAAAAAGTGATATCTTGTGCCTGCTGCATGTGAAGGAATGTCACCATTATATCAAACAACAACAGGATGAAATTATTTGGACCTAACGCCGAACTGACCGAAATCGCCCAACAGATCATGGCCGAAGATATTGCCGCTCTGGAAAATAAAGCAACCAGTGGATGGAACATCAGCCAGAAGATCCAGATCACCAGGTGGGTTGCTGAAACACCGCTTACCCTTGCGCTTAGCGAAAAAAGGAAAAAGGTACTGGACTGGCTGCTTTCAAAAAAGGTGGAATTGAACGATGCCGAAAATCCTGCCATTTTAGGAGGTTGCTCCTCGGGCGATATCAAAACCGTAAAACGCCTCATCGAAGAGGGCGCTGCTGTAAATGCCCGGCATAAAACAGGTAAGTCTGCCATGGGCGCTGCGCTGTATGGCAATCACTATCACCTGATTTCCGTATTGATCGAAGCCGGTTATGATCTTAAAAAGGACGGCAGTTCCCTGCGACAGGCCGTCTCCAACCGCCAGTATAAGGCCATTGCATTGTTGCTGGATCAGGGGGTGGATGTAAACTTTTGCAAACCGGATATGGTATATCCTTACAACTCCACACCCGTGCACATTGCAGCTAAACGGAACGATGTGGAAACCGTAAAGCTCCTGGTGGCGCATGGAGCGGATGTTACGATAAAGGACCATTATGGAGAGCGGCCGTATAATTGTGCCGCGGCCAACCAGAATGAGGAAATGAAGGCCTTTCTGAAAGCGCTGGAGCCGGAGCAATGGCATAATGAGGAACAACGGCTGGAAGCGCTAAAAAGTTATAAGTTGCCGGATGCACTACTGAAAATACTGCGCAGTGCCGACCGGCGCATTGAGCTGCCCGGCAATGAAAATGTACGGTTTATTGAATTTAATGCACTTTTGGATGTTAAGGAAGTAAACTGGATGAAACATAAATTTTTGGACCTGCTGAGTGCTGTGGATAATTACAGCAGCGACGGTTTTTTGGTGTGGTATCCCAAAAAGAAATGCTTTGCCTTTGCAGATTATGAGCACCAGGAATTTAAAGAGCTGTGCAGCGTTAAAGAATTTTTTGCCGATCCTTCAACGCAGATCGATAAAATAGTTGAGTAACGCGTACCATCTATTGTGGCTGGGGATTTGTTCCACTGACCCCCGGTGTTGATACCTGCACTGTTTTTCATTTCCTGTAATGAACAGGAATAATGATAAATTCGCAAATAAAAATACAGGCTACAATCTAAATACAGGAACCATGTCCATAACAAAAGAATCTGAGCTCACCGGTATGCAGCAGGCCGGTAAAGCCGTTGCCTATACCCTTAAACAAATGACGGACTATGCCCGGCCCGGGATGAGCACAAAAGAGCTGGATGATTATGGCGCTAAAATACTGGCTGATTTTGGTGCAAGACCGGCGCCCCGGCTGACCTATGGATTCCCGGGATGTGCCTGCATCAGTGTGAACCATGAATTTTGCCACGGCATACCCTCCCGCAAGCGGATCTTAAAGGAGGGCGACCTGGTCAATATTGATGTATCTGCTGAATTGAATGGTTTTTGGGCAGATAACGGGGCCTCCTTTGTTCTTGGAACGGATCTCCATCACCATCAGCAGTTAGTGGATGCATCTAAGGCTGTACTGAAACAGGCCCTGGAACATATTAAAGGTGGAGTGAAAATTGCCGATATCGGGCACCTGATGGAAACAACGGCGAAGAAAAAAGGGTTCCTGGTGATTAAAAACCTTGGAGGGCATGGCATCGGCAGGGGACTGCACGAACAGCCGGAGGAGTTGCTCAATTACAAAAAGCGGTTTGACCAGCGCCGGTTTAAGAAGAATTCCGTTGTAGCTATTGAAACATTTATTGCTACCGCATCCACCTATGCAACAGAACTGAATGACGGGTGGACCCTGGTGGGAAACAACGGCGGGTATATGGCCCAGCACGAACATACCATCGTGGTAACAGGGGGCAGGCCCATTATACTAACCGAAATGAACGGGATATTTAACTAGTCGCCTGCACAGTGTCTCCTGGTTCATATCCCGGTTGCTTTATTTTTCTTTTATTATTTTCCGGTGATTCAATCCCCATTGCTGCAAATCTCTTGCAATGGGAATCAGGGATTCACCATAGGCTGTAAGGGCGTAGGTTACCGTAACCGGCCGGGTATTTTGAATGGTACGGGTTACGATTTTATTTTCTTCCAGTGTTTTCAATTCCTTGGCAAGCATCTTAGCCGATATACCGGTAATTTCTTTTTCCAGCTTTTTGAAGTGCTGTAGCTCTTTTGGGCGGCAACTGATATGCAGCACAATTAAAAGTTTCCACTTGCCCCCCAAAAGCTCCAGACTGTCCCTTAGGGCCAGCAGGTTAGGAATACATTCCGGGCTTGTTTTTTCTGGTCTTTTTATATGCATAGTTACCTCCAAGTAAGTAGTTACCCATTGTTAACGCATAATGAAAGTAAAATAATCCGCTGGTATTTTTGTTGAAACAAACGCTTTTTATGAAAATAACAGTATACGCAAATGTTTCCGCAAATGGAAAATTACTCCTGTCAGAAAATGCCGGTCATGAAGTGCCGCCGGAAATAATCGGTTTGTCCATCCAGTATATAAATCGTGTGGGGAATCTTGTAATGGGCAGGAAAACATTCGAAAATTTTGTAACAGCTCTCGGTGGGGTCGATAAGGTAAGGGAACTGCTTCCGGAGGTGATCTTTGTTATACTTTCTTCCACCTGGCAGACAACTGATGCATACCAGGTAGCCAATAGCCCTGAAGAAGCCGTAAAATACCTGGAGGCAAGGGGTTTCGATGAAATGCTGATCGGGGGCGGTACAGCAACTTACAATGCCTTCCTGGAAAAAGACCGGATCACCGATGTGGTGTTCAATATGATTCCAGTGATTACAGTGGGAGGGATACTGGGCTCCGGCGAGGGACTGAATATCAGACTTGAATTGGTAGCACAGGAGCGCCTGGACAATGATGTGCTGCAATTGCGGTATAGAACGCTTTCATGATCTGGCTGTATCGAAAGTTTTCTGTTTGTCTTTCTGATTTGTCACGGCGGATCAGAAAGATTATACCAGTTAAACAACTGTTGATACAGCTGGCTGCAGGTACCGGTTGCTGAGCCGTTCCTCCTGTTTGAATTGTAACGCTGCTTTTACGAAATCTTTAGAAGGGAACCCTGCAGATCATACGCCTTTTTCATCAAAAGAAAGCGTTACCTCATTTACACCGGGCGTCATCTTCCGGAGCCGGATACCGGCTGTTTGCAACATCCGTTTGGCCGCGATGAAATTTTCTTTGCCGGCATATTTATCCGACAGGTAAATGACCTCGCTAATCCCGGATTGTATAATGGCCTTGCTGCACTCATTGCAGGGAAATAAAGCAGTGTAGATCTTGCAGCCGCTGAGGTTTATGCCGATATTGTTCAGGATGGCATTGAGTTCTGCGTGACAAACATAGGGATACTTGGTCTCCAGGAAATTACCTTCATTTTGCCAGGGGAACTGGTCATCGCTGATGCCGATGGGTAACCCGTTATATCCCACACCAACGATCTTGTTCTGTTGGTTCACAATACAGGCGCCTACCTGGGTGGAGGGATCCTTGCTCCGCTTGCCGGATAGCAGCGCCACTCCCATAAAATATTCATCCCAGGAAATGTAATCGGTTCTCTTTGACATTTTGCTTCAATTACTGTAAATATACAGGAGATGCGGGACTCCGGGGAATTTGAAAAATTGAAGATATGGGAATAGGCCGTCAGCGTTCAGCTTTCAGCTTTCAGCGTTCAGCTTTCAGCGTTCAGCCTTCAGTTTTCAGCCTTCAGCCTTCAGCGTTCAGCGTTCAGCGTTCAGCGTTCAGCCTTCAGCTTTCAGCCTTCAGCTTTCAGCCGGCTATTACCGGAATTGGAGATTTGACATCAAGTATGGAAACGGGATCCAACCTGGAACTTTAAACATTAAACCTGAAACAGGCATCCTGCGTTCTGCGTTTAGCCAGGTGTTATATTTGCATAAACCCCATTGCAATGAAAGCTATCCATAACGGCATTATTTATACGGGCAACGAAGTACTAACAGACCATTGTATCCTGGTGGATAAAGGCCGGATCCTTTCTGTACAGCGGGAAATTCCGGAGGCCGCGATGCCGGTAGACCTTAATGGAAAAAATATTTCCGCAGGCTTTATCGATATCCAGCTGAACGGGGGAACGGAGCGCTATTTTTCAAAAGATCCGGACCGGGAAACCCTGCTGGACATGTACCGGGCCAGCAGGGCCTATGCCACGCCTTTTTTCCTTACCACGCTGATCTCATCCCCGCAGGAAACCATACGTACGGCAATGGATGCCATCAGCCGTTTCAGCGAAGCACAGCCCGGAACGCTGGGCATGCACCTAGAGGGACCTTTTATGAATCCTGCAAAGAAAGGAGCGCATGATGAACGGATCATCCGCAAACCTACAGACCGGGAACTGGATGAGATCATAGAACTGGGCAGGGGTGTGATACAGGTGATGACCATTGCCCCCGAATGTTTTACTGATGCGCAGCTGGAACGCCTGCTCGGTACGGGCATCGTGTTGTCTGCCGGCCATTCGATGATGAGCTATGAACAGGCGCAGCGTTATTTTTCTATGGGAATTAACCTGGTTACGCATCTTTTTAATGCTATGACCCAACTGGGGCACCGGGAATGTGGCCTGGTAGGGGCAACTTTTGACAATGATGCGGTATATGCCCCCATAATACTGGATGGGGGGCATTGTCACTATGCGGCAGCCCGGATCGCGTACCGGCAAAAAAGAGATCAATTGTTCCTCATTAGCGATGCTTCTTTCCTCGGCCGGCAAATGCCCCGTTTTGGCTGGCAGGGGCTGGATATTGAAATGATCGGGGGGTATTACCGCGATAAGGCCGGAAGCCTGGCGGGAGCCGCGATCTCGATGCCGGAGGCCATGAAAAATGCGGTGGATTTTATAGGCGTTCCCCTACAGGAAGCGGTGGCAATGGCAACCATCCGGCCTGCCCGGGCCATCCGGATGGACGACCGCCTGGGGTTGGTAAAAACGGGCTACCCGGCCGTTTTTTCGGTGTTTGACGATGCACTGGCCTCCTATGAAACCCTGGATCTTTCCTGACGCGGGGATGATGGCCACAGAAGCACCGAAACACTGACGCGCTGAATTTTTTTATTTTGATTGGGGACTGAACCGAAATGGATCAAAGCCCGGCACTCCCTTTAACCGGCAACGAAAATATTCGGGGTATTTACAGTTACTTTGCGTCTTTGCCCCCCTGCGTCGTTGGGTAAAACAGGGCCGCGAATCCACCCCGGGTTACGAAAAGATCCTGAATGCCCGGAACGGAGGCCTCTATTGCGGCCGTATGTCTCCGGCCCATTATGTCATGCATTTAAACTTCTGTGTTTCAGCGCTTCTGTGGCATCCCTTCCGGACAAGGAAAACTCCCCTATAAAGGGAATATTTATGTACTTTTGCAGCATAATCGGATGCGAATGGCAATAACTCCAGGACCTCTTTTGCAGCAAGTGAATACACCTGCGGATCTGAAAAAGATACCGGAAGACAAACTTCACGAATTTTGCGACGAACTCAGGCAGTACATCATTGACGTGGTAAGTGTGCATGGCGGGCATTTTGCGGCCAGCCTGGGAGTGGTAGAACTGACCACCGCATTGCATTACGTGTACAATACCCCCGAGGACCTGCTGGTTTGGGATGTGGGGCACCAGGCCTATGGTCATAAGATCATTACCGGTCGCAGGGACCGTTTTGAAACCAACCGGAAATATAATGGACTGAGCGGGTTCCCGAAAATATCAGAGAGCGCATACGACACATTTGGTGTGGGACATTCCTCTACCTCCATTTCGGCAGCCCTTGGTATGGCTATTGCTGCCAAATATAAAGGGGAAAATGAACGGAAAGTAGTGGCGGTTATTGGTGATGGTTCCATGACGGCCGGCATGGCCTTTGAAGCGATGAATCATGCCGGTGTATCGAATACGGATATGCTGATCATCCTCAATGATAATGGTATTGGCATTGATCCCAATGTAGGCGCATTGAAGGAGTATCTTACTGATATTACTACTTCCCCCAAATACAATAAGTTCAAGGATGATGTCTGGAATGCATTGAATAAACTGCCGGTAGGCAAAAGCATTTCCAAAAGTATTGCACATAAAATGGCAGAAGGGTTAAAAGGAATGCTCAACAGCAATTCCAACCTTTTCGAATCGCTGAAGCTACGGTATTTCGGCCCTATCGACGGGCATAATATCACCAAACTGGTCGATACCCTGAAGGACCTCAAACAGATCGGCGGTCCCAAGATCCTGCATGTGATCACAACAAAAGGAAAGGGATATGCGCTGGCAGAAAAAGACCAGACCAAGTGGCATGCACCCGGCTTATTTGATAAGGTAACGGGGGAAATTATTAAGAAGACCTTTGAAACGCCGCAGCCACCCAAGTACCAGGATGTATTTGGCAAGACCATTATTGAGCTGGCAGAAAAGAATGATAAGATCTTTGGAATTACGCCGGCAATGCCATCGGGTAGTTCTTTAAAATACATGATGGAACAAATGCCCCACCGTGCACTGGATGTGGGGATCTGCGAGCAGCATGCCGTTACGCTTAGTGCAGGTATGGCCACCCAGGGGTTGCGCGTTTTCTGCAATGTATACTCTTCATTTATGCAGCGGGCCTATGACCAGGCTGTGCATGATGTAGCCATTCAGCAACTGCCGGTGATCTTTTGCCTGGACCGCGCGGGGTTGGTAGGGGATGATGGCCCTACGCATCATGGTTGTTACGATATCGCCTACTTCCGCTGTATCCCCAATATGATCGTTAGTGCGCCGATGAATGAATCGGAGCTGCGGAACCTGATGTATACGGCACAACTCGAAAAAACGGATCACCCGTTTGTGATCCGTTATCCGCGCGGAGAGGGGGTCATGCCCGAATGGCGCACACCCATGGAAGAAATTACCATTGGTAAAGGCCGCCGGTTAAAGGAGGGAAAAGACATTGCCATCCTGAGTTTTGGTCACCCCGGGAATTTTGCGGCGGCAGCTATCCGCACATTACACCAGGACGGAATCATGCCGGGGCATTACGACCTGCGTTTTGCCAAGCCGCTCGATGAGGAGCTCCTGCACGAAGCCTGCCGGAAATATCCCAAACTGGTTACCGTGGAAGATGGTACGGTAACGGGGGGTATCGGGTCTGCGGTGCTGGAATTTATGGCCGCACATGGGTATAAGAACGAAGTGCGGATCCTGGGTATCCCGGACCGTATTGTGGAACATGGAACACCAAGAGAACTGTACCGGGAGTGCGGATTTGATGCCGAAGGTATTGCGGCTGCCGTACGCGAAATGGTAAAGGAAAAAGTAGTGGTAACGACTGCTACGTTCAACATTTAAGTTTCCGGTTGGATTTTTTTAAGCCGCAGTCCTGTAATTTGGGGTGGCAGCGCGCCCTTGTGGATTGACAGCACTGATAGCTGGTTACGGGTAGCTGGCGGGTCAATCCACTTTCTCCTTCGGAGAGGCGGAAAGCGGTTCTTTCTTCTTTTCCATTAACGCTGGCTCAACCCGTTTTTGCAGGGAAGAATCCGGCACAGCAGGTTTGGAGGTATCCGGCCGCACGGGGCTTTGCAACAGCATTTCCCGCTGTGTTTGTTTGCGTACATTCCGGAAGATCTCGCCCAACGTATCAAATTCCTTCCGGAACGAAATTCCGCCTCCTGTCCGTTTCAGCTTTGCAGCGCCGGTACTATTGGTGGTCAGGTAATCCAGGTTTTCCCTGTAGAAGAAATTCAGCCGGATGCTCCCGCTCTGGTTCAGCATCCAGGCAGCAGTAACATCAGGTAAGAACTGCACGGTCTGCTGGATGGAGGACTGCAGCGGTACTTCCATTGAGCTTCCCAGTGAGATCACGAACCGGTCTTTAAATAAGGGTACCAGTATGGCACCGTTCACATTGGCCTGGTTAATATCAAAATTGCTGCTGGGCGCGGCCAGGATGTTCCGGTTATACACCGAGCCATTAAAGACCACGCTCACATCGGCTCCCAGGATCTTTGTAAGCTCATTGTTCAGCTTTTTATTGATCTCGTTAAAGAAGAGGCCGGACAAGCTGGAAATGGTGTTGTAAGTGAATTCGTTTACCGTATTACCGAAATTGGATCCTGTTTCCGGCGGTGCAAAGCTGTTGAAGACGATCAGGTAGGTTACCTGGCGGGTTACTTCATTTTCATTGCTTTCGATCTGCTGCAATGCATTGGTTACGTTAAAGTCGTTCCTGTACTTGCTGTTTGGGTCCAGCTCCAGCCGGAACTTAAAGTCGGGCTTCGACAGCAACCCGGTAAGCAGGGCTGTTACATATACATTCTCCCGGGTATTGGCATAGGCCTGGTCGATATTGATCTTGGCGAGCGGCGAAAAACTGACCCGCTCGGCTTTATACTGGGCTTCCAGGTTCAGGTTGGCTCTTATAGGGTCTCCCGTCCAGGAGATATAGTTCTCCCCGCCTTTTTTTATTTCAAAAGGCTTTTTAAAGAAGGACTGGAAGGTATAATTATAGCTTCCCTCTGTAATGTCGAACCGTCCATGGATACTTAAAGGGTCGGTGGTTCCGGAATGAATATTCAGGGTGCCGGACCCTCTTCCTTTGATCTCATCACCGGTAAGATCATCCATTACAAATTTCATTTCCACTTTTGGATTCGCCGTTACGTCCAGGTCATAAGTGATCTTGCTGGTTTTATCCCGGTAAAGACTGTCGTCCATGGCCTCGCCATATTTACGTTCTACCAGCCAGTCCGGCATCTGTCCTGCCTTGGAGTCAGAGGAGGCAATGGTAAAACTGCTTTCGTCTCTTGAGGAGGCGATGGCATCGATCTTCATATAGGCATTGTCTTCAGGACCTACCAATGAAAAGGACCCGGTGGCCCTTACTTTCCCGTAGAAGGTCTTATTATCATTGTAAGTGGTGTTCAGGACCTGTACAGGACGGTTATTGGCGGCGCCACGGGTACCGGGCTTCCGGGTAGATACGTTCACATCAAAGAACATATCCTTAAAGGAATTGTGGGTGATATTGCCCTGCAGGTAAACAGGATTATTGGTAATGGTGTCCCGCAGCACGATCCCATCCAGGTTGATCTCGTTTTCCTTAAGCTCTATTTCATTATCTTCAAGTGCGTAGTAGCACTGGGTAAAGTTTACCCGGAGCCCGGCTTTATGCAAGCGCCCCTTGCCTATAATATTCAGGTTGTTAAAGGGGCCTTTCAGATCAAATTTCCCGGTGATCTCTCCCTGCATATCGGAAAAAAGGAAGCCGAGGAACCGGTTGATGTACTTGATGTCAAAGCTGGAGGCGCTCAGGGAAATGATGTTATTGGCCTGGCTCTGCTGGTCTTTTAAAAAGAGGTTGATGTTAAACGCCAGGTCTTTTTGCTGCGGATGTCTTGTTTGCCCGTTTGCCACCAGCTCCATAGTGGCCAGGTCAAACACCATGCGGGCCGTAACATTTCCAATGGAATCATTGTCGAACCGGATGGCATTCCCCGTAAAATTATTGGAAATGACCCGCATGTTTTTCCCGGGGTTCTCCAGCAGGAAATCTCCCGATATCATTCCTTCCAGCCGGTTGTCGGGTACAATATACTTGGAAAGATCGCCGAGGTTCAGGTCTTTTAAGGTAACAGCGATATCGTTCCAGCTGCCTACATCCGATGGTAATGTGCGGATGCGGATCTCCTGGGTGCTTTCACGCAATACCAGCTGCCCGTGTGCCGGTACATTCTGGCGAAACTCCAGCTCTCCCTGGTTCTCAATGTTCCAGGTTTTGCCGTTCAGGACAAAGGAGGAGGGCGAGAATTCAATTTTAACCCCGTTATTATACGTGCGTACCAGGGTGTTGAGCCGGGCCTGGTCAAGACCTGCTGTGCCGCCCGAGTACAGCATTACCCGCGAAACATCGTTCCTGGCCGAGATGTTGAAGAGGGCCAGCGGTACGTTTAAGCTGTCGCCGATTAGGATATTGGTGGTCCTGCCCGTGAGGGAAAGACTGTCATAGTTGCCCCTGCCGGTTATGGAAACATCATTGAATTTGAGCCGGTCGTAGCTGAAGAAAGGGACCTCTGCATCCAGCATCAGGCTATTGGTAAATGTGTTGATACTGCCGGTAATGGAGGTGTTGTTAAACCCGCCCAGGCTGCTGTCGATAATGGGGGCAAAGCTGTCGAAGTTCTGTGTTTTGATCTCGAACGAAAAGGCCTGCTCTTTAACAGCGCGTGAAGGGGGCTTGATATAGGCAGGGTAGTAGCGGTTTAAGAACCCGATCACCGAATTGGGCAGGTCGCGGATATTATAGGTCCCGAAGAGGTTTACGGAAAATTCGTTAGAAGCAATATGAAGCCGTTTTTTATCATCTTCGAGTGAAGAATGAATCGCCAGTGAATCAAAGGACAGCGGAGCATCATTGCGTACCAATACGGCGTTCGTAATGGTAGCGTGGCCCAGGAAGTCGTCGATGGATTTGCCGGTGAACTGGGCGTTGATTTTACCGGAGAGGACAATCTGTTCCTGCAGCAGGTTCAGCGCTTTAAAGTTGATCGTGCGGATATCCGAAATGAAGTTGAATGCAGGAGCTGGTTTGCTGAAGTCCACAAGGCCATTCAGATCCAGGTCAATACTGGGATCATTGATCTTCAGTTTGCCGTCAAAGACCTTGTTATTGATCTCTCCATCGGCGGTTATATTTTTATAGCGGTATTTATTGAAATCAACATAGTTGACATTGGCCGTCAGCGCAACCCGCCCGCTGGTTGGGTCAAAGCCGGCTCCTTTCAGTTTGGCATTGAAGCTGACAAAACCCAACTCGCCGTTCTTTAACAAAGGCCCCAGGTTGAAGTTGTCGGTTGATACACTTCCTGAGTAAATAGGATTGCCACCCCTGGGGATCTTCATGTTTACATCCGTTTTTACGGTTCCCAGGCTGGTGCGCAAGGTGCCATAGGTAACAAAATCGCGGATAAAGCCCGTATAACTTCCCACAAAATTCAGGTATTGCAACCGGGAGAGATCGGGGATCGTTATCTTTTTTAGCGCAGGGGCAAAAGCCAGCGCGTCGGCATAAGTGGTACGAAAGTCGGTGGCTTTAATATCGATAAATGTTTCGTCGATGTCGGGGAGCCCGCTCATAGAGGCATCTCCGGCAAAATAAGTCTGGTTCCCTGCCTGGATCTCAAGCTTATGACCTGTCAGTGAGGCCACAGGCCCTTTAATGACCCCGCTTAAAATGATCTTCTTTTTCCAGGTGCGCATGGCCGGTGCAAAAAAAGCAATATCATCGCTGTTTACATTGGCCTTTTTAAAGCGCCCCTCCATCTGAACATCCGAAATAAAATGGTTCATGCTGGAAAAGCTGGCAAACTTCATACTGAAGTAGTCCGTCAGCCGGCTGTCATTGGTTTGGAGGTCGAGGTCGTTAAAGGTGATCTCCCTGGGCGTTACTTTAGCATTGGCGTCCAGCGTTTTTACTTCGAGCCCGCTTCTCTCCCGGGTGGTAAGAGCAATATGGGTGGTAATGGTATCCATCCACCAGCGTACTTTTTTAAGATCAATATCGATCTTTGAGAATTCGATATGCTGGCCGTCAAAAGCGCCGGCATCCGGGGAGATGGAGTCGTTGTCTGTTTTAAAAGTACCGTTGTTGATGGTAACATTCCCCGCCTTAACCTCCCATTTCCCGCTATTCCATTCCAACTCGCCGGGAGCTTTGTTTTGGGGCGGTTTGGGTTTGGCAACCGGTTTGTCTGCATCAGGTATTTCAGGTTTATGGCCCCTGTAGGAACGCAGGGCTACATAAGGCTGATTAATGACCAGGGCGTTGATGTCGATGAGCTTTTTATCAAAGTCGACGTGTTTGGGATCTACATGGAGTGAGACAAGGGAGAATGTCAGGTCCTCACCGGTCCATCCGTCTCGTTTTTTCAGAAGGATATTCTTCAGGTCTACTTCTTTAAAAGCGATATTGACCGCCCCTTCTTTTTTGGACGTCTTGCTTGCGGGGGTGCTGAAATAGTCCAGCAGGAACTGGTGGCGCCAAACGGAATCGGTCCGCTGCAGCTGAATATAGGCATCGGTTAAACCGATGTATTTTAATTCGATATTCTTTTTAAGAAAGAACCAGTCGGTTATATTGACGGTGACGGCACCTGCGCTCAGGATGGTATCCCGTTGCCGGTCTTCAACCAGCACGCCCCGCAGGTGCATTTTATTAAAAAAGGAAAAGTCTACATGCCGGATATCGATCCGGGTTTGAAGATCTTTTGACAGGCGTTTTGTTACTTTACTGATCAGCCAGTTCTGAACTCCCGGCGTCTGCAGGACCAGCCACAGGATAATAACAAGGCCTGCAAGCGTCCCTGCAACAATGAGTAATATCTTTTTTAGTTTCTTCAGTAAATTACACGATTAAAATATTTGTAAAAGTACTTTATTCGGGGAGTACAGGCAAATTTGCAGGTGATCTCTCTTTAATTTTATAATTTTAGTTACAATGATCCGGAGCTGTTTCGTGAATGGCGGAACATCCCTTTCGGAAACTATATTTAAAAATCGGGTATGCGTAAATTATTGTATGTGATCCTGCTTTTGGGGGTAGTAGTGGATACAGGGGCGCAGCAGTTTGGGGGTAACCCTCCCTCTGTACGCTGGCGGCAGGTAAATACGGATACAGTGCGGGTCATTTATCCCCGGGGACTGGATTCCACGGCAAGTCGCGTAACGGCAATCGTTCACCGCCTTGCCGCCGGGACCTATCACCCGCTGGGTGACCGGCTGAAGAAGATCGATATTGTATTGCAGAACCAGCCGGTCAATTCCAATGGTTATGTGAGCCTGGGGCCTTTCCGGAGCGAATTTTACCTAACGCCCCCGGCTGATAATTTTGACCAGGGGACCCTTCATTGGGCCGATCAGCTGGCCCTGCATGAATACCGGCATGTGGAACAGTATAATAATTTTAACAGGGGCCTTAGCCATTTAATGAAAACGCTTTTTGGCCAGGAAGGATATGCGCTGGCTGTCAGCGCTGCGATACCTAACTGGTTTTTTGAAGGAGATGCCGTTTACCAGGAAACCAGCCTGTCGGCACAGGGCCGGGGGCGCATGCCTTCTTTTCTGAAAGCCTTTCCTTCCCTGTGGAATGATGGAAAACAGTACCGCTGGATGAAGCTGAGGAATGGGTCGTTCAAAGACTATGTGCCCAATCATTACGACCTTGGATACCTGCTGGCAAATTATGGGTACGCGCAATACGGACCTGATTTTTGGGGAAAGATTACTTCCGGGGCTGCCGCTTATAAAGGGCTGTTTTATCCCCTGCAAACGGCCATCAGGCGGCATACAGGACTTTCGTACAGGAAGTTTACAACAGCCGCCTTTGATTTTTATAAAGAGCGCTACGGCTTACAGGCAGCAGGGGTATATACAGATAGTACATTGGCTTTACTGCCCGCAGATCACAAAACCCTCACCAGTTATTATTATCCCTGCCAGGTAGGCGCCGATTCCCTGCTTTATTTAAAAGTATCCAATAAACAACGGGCTGCTTTTTATATCCGGGACAGGAACGGGGAACATCGCCTGCGTTTCAGGGATATCAGCAGTGAGCGCCAGTTTGGCTATGCCAACGGAAAGATCGTGTATGCTGCAATTGAGACCGATCCGCGCTGGGCATGGAAAACATACAGCGTGTTGCGGGTACTGGACCTGCAGTCCGGGAAACAGCAAAAGCTTGCTTCTAAGACCCGCTATTTTTCCCCGGATATTTCGGCAGACGGAAGCCGGATCGTTGCTAATAAAGTGGACCTGCGGGAGCATTCCTCCCTTGTGGAGCTGGATGCGGGAACCGGTGCCGTACTCCGGGAGTTCTCTGCGGCCGGTGTTGATTATTTTGCCAGTCCCAGGATCGTAGATGCCAACAGGATTGTGGCCGCTATCAGGGAAACAAAGGGCACTTCGTATATCGGTATCGTGGACCTGGAGGGGCAACAGGTCCGGGCCCTTACCCCCGTTTCATTTAAAACAGTGGGCCAGATCAGCGTTTCCGGAGACACTGTTTATTTTACAGGAGCTGATGGTTTAAGGGACCGGGTCTTTTCGGTGAATATGCACTCAGGTGTATTAAAGCAGTTAAAGAGCCGGGAAAATAACAGCTATTTTGTTAATGCGGCTTCCGGCAAGCTTACCTGGAGCCAGTTTACGGCTGATGGCTACCAGCTCCGGCAGCTACCGGCTGCAGCTGCCGTGTGGGAGCCGGTAGCTGCGGATGTGTTCGCAGCAGGTACTACCGGCATCATCAGCGATACGGTAGCGGCCGGCCATGGTCCGCTGGATGAGGAAACTCCGGTGTTGCCCTCCAAAAAATATGCTTCGCTGACGAGGCCCATTCATTTTCACAGCTGGCGGCCTAATTATAATGATCCTGAGTATAGCTTTACCATCTATGGTAATAATACGCTGAACACCACACAAACGGAGCTGTATTATTTGTATAATGAAAACGATCGTACCCATGCTGTTGGCGGTAATATTACTTATGCAGGATGGTTCCCTTATATCGGTATCAGCTCACAATACCGGATGAACCGCCACCAGGAGGTGAAGAAAAAATTGAAGGAGTGGGATCAGTGGGATCATTTCCTGTCGCTTACCGTACCGCTGAGCTGGAACCATGGGCAACAGTTCCGTTTTTTAAATGCAGGTACCAGCGTTGGTTACCGGCAGGATATTACCAAAGGGGCGAACAAAGCGCTCTTTCCTGCGGTAGCCTTTGGATATATTGCGCATAACCTGGGTTTTGCCGCACAGGTGCAGCAGGCCGTACAGGATATTTACCCGCGCTGGGGATTTAGTGTAAATACGCAATACCGCTATGCCATTAATAAATGGAGCGCCCGGCAGTTTATTGCAACAGGGGCGGTATACCTGCCCGGGCTTTTTGCCACTCACAGCCTGGTACTGGGTGCGGGTTACCAGGAGGCGTTTTCCAAAGACCGGCTTTTTGGCAGCCGGATCAATTTTGCGAGAGGCTTTAACGGTATCGATTCTGCCCGTGTTGCAACGGCAACCGCCAGTTATCATGTACCGTTGTGGTACCCCGACTGGGGCTTTGGTAACATCTTTTACCTGCGGCGTGTAAGGGGCGCAGCCTTTTATGACTATACGGCCGTTAACGGCCGGCAACCGGGCTCTTATACGAGACTCCAGAGTACCGGGGGCGAAGTTTACCTGGATACGCAGTGGTGGAACCAGCACCCGCTGACCTTTGGCTTCAGAGCCGGCCGGCTTTTAACCCCCGATCCTGCAGCACCCGGCAGGCGCTGGTTTTATGAAGTAATCCTCCCCGTGAGTCTTATCCCGAGATAGCGATCACATTTCTGGCCTGTCGAACATGCCGTTCGTTATGATAGGCTACAAAGCGCAGCGTATCTCCGAGTTTTAGGCGGATCATGCGGGAAAGGCTGGTGCCTGTTTTTTCTTTGCCGATATTGATCCCCCTTGCTTTCTCAAGAAGCTGTAGGAACTGTTGCTGATGGCTGATAAAATCGGTTAATACTGCTGGGGTAAGCCTTGCATTTTGCGTGTTCATTGGTTGCGAGGTCTTCATCGCTTTTTGGGAAGAATCCGGGTGGATGATCTTACAGAAATAATTGCCCAGTACACCCGGCTTGAAATTGCCTGCGGGGCGGGAAGCGGCTTTCTGTATAACCGCGTCGATCTCCCGCAGATAAAAAATGCTGTACCGGTTCAGGTGCTCCATGCATTCCAGCACATTCCAGCCTCCGCAAGGCGGTCTTTGGGTAAGGGATGCCCCGGGCAGGGTTTGCAACACTTCGGCAAACCGGGTATGCTCTTCAGACAGCAGTACCAGCGCGTCTAATAAAGGTTGTGATCGCATGCTCATTTTATTTGCAAAATTCAACCCGGGAAAAGAAAAAAACGTTGATGGATGTCAATGTTTTTTAAGCCGGGAAAGTGTTTCCGGGCTCATGCGCAGGTAATTGGCAATATGGCGGTTGGAGATCTCCTGGAACAGCCGCGGACTTCGCTGCAATAACCGGTGATACCGCTCTGCAGGGGAAGAGGTGAGAATATCTTTTTCGCGTTCCAGTAACTGTAGTACCAGCTCTTCAAGGAGCGCCAGCCAGACCTTAAGCTGCTCCGGATGTTGCCCCAGCAACCGGTTTAATGTTTCTTTAGGGACCACCTTCAGGGTGGTTTTTTTTAAGGCCTGTATAAAATAGGAAGAGGGCTTCCCGGATAAAAACGCATCCATGTATACGACCAGGTCGTTTTGATAGCCGAACCGGATATTTTGCTCTGCGTCCCCGTCTTCGATAAAGACCCGGATGCTGCCGGCGGCTACAAAATAGATATTAGAATCCGCTGTCTTTTTTGAACGCAGGATCTCATTCCGCTTCAGGACGATCTCTTTTTGAGGATCCCCGGAATCCAATAAGAGGTGAATAAGGCCGGCAATGTTCCTGTGCTGCGCCTCCATTATAAAGACTTTTTCCCGTTTGATGACCAATAGCGCTGCATATAGATCAGTCGTGATCCTGCAGACCGGATGGTCTGCAGGTTTTTAAAACCCTGGTAGCGTTCATATGGTGTAGGTGTTTTTTTTACCGGGACCTCCGCCGGCCTTTTAGCGTCAAATCTTTTTGTATAGATCTTTATCAGTTGCAGGTTCCTGCTGGCGGAATCAAGATAGGAAAGACCGTCGAATACTGACCGGGTTACCTGCACAATTTGCGAGGTGTCGATCCTTAAACGCCATGGATCCGCGATCAGCCGGTCATCCAACATCAGCACGCTATAAGGAGTTAGCTTTATCTTGTACAGGGAAAGATACGCTTCGGCGGGGAGCGTTTGCCGGGGATCCTTTGTTTTAATAAGGAGTACACCGCCTGTTCCGCTTTTGCCGAACAATGCCGCGCGGGCAATGGCTTCCTTTCCTTTTAATACGGTAATCGATTCGATATCTTCAGGGGGCAGGTAACCCAGGTTATCGGTGACTGTTGAATCCACTATAAGGAGTGCAGGCTCCGCCGGGAGGTCGGCAGCAGTTTGTGCCAATAAGCGGGTAATGCCTATCAGCAATCCGGTCAGAAACGCGAAGCATCGTTTTTTCATACGCGTAAATGTTTTGGCCTGTAATGGATTTTTTTTAGGATGCGGCCTGCCGGCTTTTTACATAATAAGACGGTTTAGGCATTACTCTTTTGCAATTACCGAAAGCCCGTGTTTGATCTTGTTGGCCTTATGCAGCAGGTCGGCTTTTTCATTGCTGATGATGGTTACATGCCCCATTTTACGTCCTGCCTTGGTCTGTCTTTTCCCATACAGGTGAAAAAAAGCATTTTCTATTTTCAGCATTTCATCCAGCCCCTCATAAACGGCCTCACCGGAATATCCTTCTTTGCCAATGATATTCAGCATCACAGAAGGAAGGATCGCATCCGTGCTGCCAAGCGGGTAGTTCAGCAGGATACGCCACACCATATCAAACTGGGAGCTGTAGTGGGCTTCAATGGTATGGTGCCCGCTGTTGTGCACACGGGGAGCTGTTTCATTGACCAGCACCTCGCCGCCGGGTGTCACAAACAGCTCCACGGCAAAGATACCGGGGGAGTTGAAGTTTTTTACAGCAGACAGTGCAATGGCTTCTGCTTTCCAGTATGTTTTTTCTTCAATATCCGCAGGGCATAACTGGAAGTCGAGCAGGTTCAGTGTTTTATCAAACACCATCTGAACTGCGGGATAGATGGCAATTGCGCCGGACCGGTCAATGGCGATCATCATGGCTATTTCCCGGGCTACGTCAACCTTTTTTTCCAGTACAGACATGGCGTCAAAACCTTTGGCCACATCCTGTTCGTTTTCGATGATCTGAACCCCGCGTCCGTCGTAGCCGCCTTCTGCAATTTTATGCACAGCAGGAAAGAAATGTGCCTGTTCCGACAGCTCCTGGATATTATGTGTAAGGATGTATTCCGCTGTAGGGATCTGGTGATCTGTATAATATTTTTTCTGGGCGGCTTTGTTGCGGATGGTGCGCAGTACGGATGGATGGGGGATAACGGTTACCCCTTCCTTTTCGAGGGTTTCCAGGGCATCTACATTCACGTTCTCGATCTCAATGGTAAGCGCATCCAGGCCCTTCCCGAATGCATATACTGCATCATAATCCCGGATATCACCTTTGAAAAAATGATGACATAAATGAGCCGCCGGGCATTGATCATCGTTCTCCAGTATATATGTTTCTACCGGATAATTGGCTGCCGCCTGCAGCAACATTCTTCCCAATTGGCCACCGCCAAGGATCCCTACTTTTTGCATGGCGCAAAGATATGAGATTTGGGGTATCGGCTATCAGCTTTCGGCATTTAGCCCAAAGCGGCATGGTTCCGGATCCCGCTAAAGCTATAAGCTGATGGCGGCCCGCTCTATTCTCCATTCCCAACCTCGGCTCCCGATTCCAAATATCATTATTTTAGCGCAAAAATCATTTTATGCGTATCGACTATGCAGCAACGGCCCCCGAAGGGTATAAAGCCCTGCTGGCCATGTACGGCTATTTAAAAAAAACGGATCTTGCACCGGCTCTTTTACATATGATCTGGTTGCGTGTATCGCAGATCAATGGCTGTCCTTATTGTGTAGACCTTCATTGGAAGGATGCCATTGCAGCAGGAACGGAGCCCCGTAAGCTAAACGGGGTTTCTAACTGGAAACATATGCCTTTTTTTTCGGCGGCGGAAAAGGCGGCACTGGCGTTTGCTGAGGAAATGACCCTGTTGCCGGCACAGGAAGTAAGCGCTTCCGTTTTTGACGCTGCCCGCCTGCATTTTGATGATAAGGATCTTACCGATCTGAGCCTGGCTATTGCACATATGAATATGCTGAACCGGGTGGCGATCACCTTTCATAAAGTACCGGTTTTATAAGCTGCTTACAGGAAACTAAAGTTAGCGGCCCGGGCCCAACGCATTCTGCTCTATATTACCTTCCTGTGCAGGAAACTGAGGTTCGCAGTTGCTGGTTGACCGGGGCATAGGTCCAGCCCGGGACGTAATGCAGAAGGCTATCCTGATCGCTCCTGCGACTCGGGGCCTGGCAAGCTAATGGAATGTTGAGCGGCACCGGTATGATACATTCCCGGTGCGGGGATAAGCACCAAAAGTAAAAGCGGACCGGGGCCCGCTTTTGTTCTTAACTTTTGTATATAGAGCATTTTTTAACATTGCCGCTCTGAACAGGAAGTATGGTCAGATCCTGCTCAGCAATTCTTCACCAATAGCATCTGTACCCAGTATTTTTTCCTTTGGTGTTGTGGCATCTGCGATATCACCGGTACGGAATCCTGCCTTTAGTACCTGGTCAACTGCATTGATCACGTCTTCGCTTTCCTGTTTCATGCCAAAAGAAATATCCAGTAATAACGCTGCGGATAGTACGGAAGCCATAGGATTTGCAATTCCTTTGCCGGTAATATCATGCGCAGAGCCGTGGATGGGCTCATAAACCCCGGTACCATCCCCGATGGAGGCGGAGGCCAGCATGCCCATGGAGCCCGCGATCTGGGATGCTTCATCGGTGAGGATATCTCCAAACAGGTTGGCCGTAACCACCACGTCAAAGCGTTTGGGGTCTTTAATGAGTAACATGGCAGTTGCATCTACAAACTGATGCTCTACCTCTACTTCAGGATATTCTTTAGCAACCTGTTGTACCACTTCGCGCCACAGGCGGCTGGTTTCGATCACATTGGCTTTATCAACGGAGCATAATTTTTTGCCGCGGGTCATTGCCGCCTCAAAGGCTTTGCGCGCGATGCGTTCTACTTCGTAGCGGCTGTACTGTGCAATATCGAAAGCCGTATCCCCATTGTCTTTACGGCCTTTTTCACCGAAATAGATATCACCGGTGAGCTCGCGGAAAAACAGGATATCGGCACCTTTTAAGATCTCGGGCTTAATGCTGGAGGCACCCAGAAGCTCATCAAAGAGTTTGATCGGGCGCAGGTTGGCATATAATCCCAGCTCTTTCCGCATTTTCAGCAAGCCCTGTTCCGGACGCACTTTAGCAGACGGATCATTATCGTATTTCGGGTGTCCTACGGCGCCAAACAGCACCGCATCCGATTTTTTCATTTTCTCCAGGCTCTCATCGGGAAGCGGGTTGCCGGTGGCTTCAATGGCGGCATGGCCGATCAGGGCTTCATCGTATGTGAACTCATGGCCGTATTTTGCCGCAATTTTATCCAGCACTTTTTTACCTACAGCGGTTACTTCCTGTCCGATCCCGTCTCCGGGCACAATGAGAATATTTTTTTTCATTTTTTTGTTTGTTTTATAATCAGGGGCCGGGTTTGTTGGAAAATTTTCAAAAAGCCCGGCGGATGGGCCCCTAAGGTACTGGATAGCCGGCTATTTTCTTCAAAAAAAGAAGATGATTTTTTGCCTGTAAACCTTCAGCGGAGCGGTTCTTTTATAATTCCAGGGAGTAACAGTAATTGTACGTAGTTATTCCGCCCGCTTTTCCCGGTTAGTGCACTCGCTTTACACGCCTGCTCAGGATACCTATGCCCAGGGTAAGTTTATGCACACTTCCGCTATACCGGATGAACTTGTTTTTTAGCGGCGATGCTATATACTCGTAGCCGATCCTTATAAAGGGCGCCTGTGTACTTTCCTGGTAATAGACCTGTTTTGTAAGATTTATTTTTTTTAGCCTGATGTCGCTTATAAAGCCCAGGCTACCGGCAACACTGGTTTTTATACCGGCATCTTTAAGCTTGGGGTGCTCCTTTACATTCTCGTTGGGGTCAACTCCAAAAACACCGATACCCGCAATGGGGGCAATGCTGATAATATTGCTGTTTGCTATATATCTTCCAATTGTTACCGCCAGGTAGCCGCCGGTGACCTTTGCATTTTTAGGCCAGGTAGCTCCGTTGTTTAGTGGCATGTCTGTTTGAGTGTGGCCCATTCCAAAAGCCAGGTCCACCTGTCCCAGCCAATTATTGTGTACCAGGTCAAGAGAGAGTCCGAAAGCGGTAAGGTGATTGTAATAGTTGGTTAATGCGCCACCCAGTCGAAATTGCCCGCTATGAAAGGATACGGCGCTGCCACTGGCCGTAAGCGTATATTTCAATCTTATGAAAGATTGGGTAAAGGATCTGTAGCTGCTGTTAGGATACGCGGAAATGAACTGATCGGCCAGGTTGTTGAGTTCTTGCTGCCGGGTTTCTCCGCCTGCCAGCAGGTATTTCAGGTGCATCGTTAAAAAGGCTTTCTGTTCCTCGGGGAGGTTGGCTGTGGCAATATCTTTTAAAAGACGGGCTTCCTGTTCTGTTACTTTCTCTGCCAGTTTTACAGCAAGGTAATCCGGGGGCGGGGGAATGCGAATTTTCCCTTCTTTGAGGCTGTCCATCCCCTTTATGGTATTTAATATCGGGATATAATCGCCGGTCCAGTAAGACAGTAACCAGAATTCTGCAGGATATATGGCAATATAATTGGTGTCGTCTAATGCTACCAGTTGTTCTTTTACCAATGTAATGCCAATTTTATTGTTGGCAATAAAACGATCCAGCAGGATGCGACGGGTTTTTATAATGTCTTCAGATTTTGAATCATCTGCCTGGGTGGTTATCTGTTGTGCCGTTGCGGCACTGCAGAGCGCAGTGCAGGTCCATAGAAGCAGTAAAGTTTTTTTCATGATTTCATTTTCTATGAGATGCAGATACTGCCCGAAATGCATAACGGCAGGGGAGGCGCTCCGGCTGCCGTTGCAGTACCTGCAATACAGCCGGCTTATACCAGGTTCAACATCTTTTGCGTGGCCTTGATCGCAGCCACTGTCTGATCACTGTCCAGCCCGGTAGTGGTAAACTCTCTTCCGTTGAGGTTCCAGGTAATAATGGTTTCGCAGAGTGCATCTGATTTTCCACCGGGCGGGATCCGTACAATATAGTCGGTCAGCTTTGCCAGGGGTAGTTTCTTTTGTGTATAGATCTTACGGAGCGCATTCATAAACGCGTCGTACTGGCCATCGCCCTGCGCATTCTCTTCTACAACGCTGTCCTCAAATCTGATGCGTATTGTAGTAGAGGGACGCATATTTTTGGAATGGGTCAGTACATAGTTCTCCACGTACACTTTTTCCATGGCCGTATTGCTGTCCAATACATCGGAAATAATAAAGGGCAGATCGTCCTGGGTTACGGTTTCTTTTTTGTCGCCCAGCTCAATAATGCGCTGGGTTACTTTTTTCAGATCTTCATCTGACAATTGTATGCCCAGTTGCTGCAGGTTGTTCTCAATATTGGCCTTGCCTGAAGTTTTGCCCAATGCATACTTGCGTTTGCGTCCGAAGCGCTCGGGCATCAGGTCGTTGTAATACAGGTTCTTTTTCTTGTCGCCATCGGCGTGAATGCCGGCTGTTTGGGTAAATACGTTTTCACCGATCACCGGTTTGTTAGGCGACACCCTGAAGCCTGAGAAGGCCTCCACCAGCTTACTGATCTTATATAATGCTTTTTCATTGACACCGGTCTTAACGTCTTTCTGAAAATCATTCAAAACGGCTACAATACTGGCCAGTGGCGTATTTCCGGCTCTTTCCCCCATGCCGTTAATGGTAAGGTGGAGCCCTTTGGCGCCGGCTTTTACGGCTTCCAGTGCATTGGCCACACCAAGGTCATAGTCGTTATGCCCATGAAAATCGAAATGTAACTGGGGATACCGCTCCGTGATCTCAGCAATATAACTATAGGTTTCAGAAGGGATCAGGATGCCCAGCGTGTCTGGCAGCAGTACCCTTTTAATGGGCTGCTTTGCAATAAAGTCGAGATACCGGAAAACGTATTCTTTTGAATTGCGCATGCCGTTGCTCCAGTCTTCCAGGTATACATTGGAATCGATCCCTTTTTTCTGAGCTTTTTTTATAACGGCGGCAATGTCTTTAAAATGCTCCTCCGGTGTTTTTTTGAGTTGGTGGGTGAGGTGATTCAGCGATCCTTTTGTGAGGATATTCATCACTTTGGCGCCTGCTTTTTGCACCCAGTTGATGGACGTGTCGCCGTCTACAAAGGTCAGCACTTCTATTTTATGCAGATGCCCGTTTTCTTTAGCCCAGTCGGTAATGCGTTTTACGGCCTGGAACTCGCCTTCGGAAACGCGGGCGGAGGCGATCTCAATGCGATCCACTTTGACCTCCGTCAGAAGTAATTGCGCGATGGTTAATTTTTCTGTTGCTGAAAAAGATACGCCACTGGTCTGTTCACCATCCCGCAGCGTGGTATCCATTATTTCGATGGGTCGTTGTTTTATGGGAGGATACGCTTTATTGGGAGTTGTCATTGATATAAAATAGATTTTTGTGGTTCTTCATCAACTGTTTTTTTGTGTAAATAGTTCTAAAACATCAATGCTGATAAAGTGCTTTATATTAAGGGTGTCTAACATTAAATCATTTGTGATGGCGGTAGCTGCAATGAATAGATCCGGTTTGTCGATCGTTTTTCGCTTTGTTTTTAGCAGCGAAACGATTTCTGCCGATTTCCTGGCTGCAGGCCTGTCGAAACTTAAAACAATCAGCCGGGAAAGCAAGCCTTCCCAAAAATCTTTATGGACTTGCGTGGCACCATTAAAAATTTCGAACTCTGTAATTGTCGAAATATAGATCTGGTCGTACTGCCGGAAATGTGCTACAAGCCTTGAATTGGTTTTATCTGTTTTTCGGAAATAATCAATCAGAATGCTTGTATCGATCATTAGCTTTTTGTGCGCCATGCTGCAATACTTTTTCTATTCTCCTCAATAATGTTAATATCTTCCCGGGAATATACAGGTCCGTTCAACAGGAAATCGATAAAACTATCCTGCTGCGGCTTTACAGCTTCGTCGTCAAGCTCCTTTTTTAATTTAGCTTTTTGCGATGGCGTCAGCGATTTTACTAATGTCAGCAATTGCTGAAATGGTATTTGCACCTTGATCTCCATAGTTTCAAAATTACGGATTTTACAAAGATCGAAATGTTCCTGAAGCGGAGCTCGAAAGAAGCCCCACAGATCTTCAAACCTGTGGGACTTTAAAATCTAATACAGGCTTTTATCTGCAAAGGTATTGATCTCCTGCTTCATGGATTGCAGATAGTCGATATCGTCAAAGCCGTTCATCATGTTGTGCTTTTTATAGCCATTGATATCGAAGCTTTCTTTTTCGCCGGTTGCCAGGATGGTAACGGTCTGTTCCGCAAGATTTACTTCGATCTGTGCATTGGGATCGGCTTCGATGGCCCTGAATATTTTATCGGCGAAGGCTTCACTTACCGTTACCGGCAGTAAACCGATGTTGAGCGAATTTCCCTTAAAGATATCGGCAAAAAAGCTGGAGATCACGCAGCGGAACCCATAATCATAAATGGCCCAGGCCGCATGCTCGCGGCTGCTGCCGCTTCCGAAGTTCTTACCGCCTACCAGGATCTTTCCGGAGTAGATGGGGTTGTTGAGTACAAAGTCCTGTTTGGGTGTATCGTCGTTGTTATACCGCCAGTCGCGGAAGAGGTTATCGCCAAAACCCTTACGCTCCGTGGCTTTCAGGAAGCGGGCAGGAATGATCTGATCGGTATCCACGTTCTCAATGGGTAAAGGAACCGCTGTGGATGTTAATACTGTAAATTTATCGTATGCCATTTTTTAAATTATACATTAAAGATTATACTTTCAAATGTTGAGCATCTTTATTAGATTGTTACTGTCCAATCTATACCCATACCAATTCTTTTTATTTTTACCCGTTTGTCTTTTTTCTTCAGGTAAATGCTGTCGGTCTTATTGACAATAATTGCAAATTGCTTTGATGGTCCGTTAATTCCCCCGTCTACGATTACCTGTTGTTTTGCAGGAATTAAAAACGAGTAAGAAAGATCCTGATAGTTCTTTTTTATAGCGATCTTCGGACCCGTATTGGGCAGGGTCCTTACCGAATCCGGATGGTACCGTAGCTTGTTATTATCTGCAATTAAAACATCCATTTGTTTATCCTCTGAGGAATCGTTTCTTGCGGTGACGCTGTACATCGTGTCACAAGACACCGTGAGAAAAATAAGAAATAATAATAAGAAACGAGCTATGTCCATATTTATAGGTGTATTCCTTACCACAAAGCACCGAAAAGAGGATTTATTTACGATAGTACAAGTGTGCGACGCAACGCAGCTGCCATGGATACTGCAGCCTGGGCAAAAAAATTATGCCGGAACTTCCTCCATCAGCTCGCGAGGGTCGGTTACCACACCGGTTACTGCTACCGCTGCCGCTACATAGGGGCTTGCCAGCAGCGTGCGGGCACCAGGTCCCTGGCGGCCTTCAAAATTCCGGTTGCTGGTGCTTACTGCATATTTCCCGGCGGGGATCTTGTCTTCGTTCATGGCCAGGCAGGCGGAGCAGCCCGGTTGACGCAGTTCAAAACCGGCAGCGTTTAAAATATCCAGGATACCTTCCTCTTTGATCTGTGCTTCTACAATATGGGAACCGGGAACCAGCCAGGCCGTAATAGTATCTGCTTTCTTTTTGCCTTTTACAATGGAGGCAAAGGCGCGGAAATCTTCAATGCGGCCATTGGTGCAGCTGCCCAGGAATACATAGTCGATCTTTTTACCCAGTATCGCATCTCCTTCTGAAAAGTCCATATAGGCCAGCGATTTTTTATAGGAGGCTTCGCCATCTTTTACTTCGGATGCTTTGGGAATATGATTGGTGATGCCTGTTCCGAGGCCCGGGTTGGTACCGTAGGTGATCTGGGGCTCAATATCGGCTGCATCAAAGTGCAGTTCTTTATCAAATACAGCCCCCTCATCGGTTTTCAGGGTCTTCCAGTACGCAAGGGCCGTATCCCAATCGGCTCCTTTAGGCGCTTTGTCCTTTCCATTGATGTAGTCGAACGTGGTTTGGTCAGGGGCAATCATACCGCCGCGCGCACCCATTTCAATACTCATATTGCACACCGTCATACGGCCTTCCATGCTCATGTTTTCAAAAACCTCACCGGCATATTCTGCAAAGTAACCGGTAGCACCGCTGGCCGTGATCTGGGAGATCATGTACAGCGCTACATCTTTGGGCAGTACTCCTTTGCCCAGTTTGCCGTTGATGGTGATACGCATCTTTTTCGGCTTGGGCTGCATGATACACTGGGACGACAGTACCATTTCCACTTCGGAAGTACCGATACCGAATGCAATGCTTCCGAAGGCTCCGTGGGTGGAGGTGTGCGAATCTCCGCAAACAATGGTCATTCCCGGTTGTGTGATCCCGTTCTCTGGCCCTACCACGTGCACGATCCCGTTCTTTGGACTTCCCAATGCCCATAATGAAATGCCCCATTTAGCGGCATTACTGGAGAGCGCTGCCAGCTGGTTGGCTGATAAAGGATCTTTAACCGGCTGATCCTGGTTCAGGGTTGGGGTATTGTGATCTGCTGTGGCAAATGTACGTTGAGGGTACATTACAGGAATGCCTCTTTTTTCAAGACCCAGGAAGGCCACGGGGCTGGTTACCTCGTGGATAAAATGACGGTCAATAAACAGTACATCCGGTCCATCTGCAATAGGGCGTACCACGTGGGCGTCCCACACCTTATCAAACAAAGTAGTAGCGTTGCTCATTATAAAACTTGAATTGTTATTTAAATATATCCAATTGAATGCCTGTAAAATTAGACAAATTTTTAATGGAATAGTACAATATAAAGCGCCTATTTAGGGAACGGCCTGCTTGTTTGAATTTTTGGAAAGTGTAAAATCTTTTTGAATCTGAAAATCTGAAAATTGGGAGATTGGAAAGTTGTAATTGTCTTTATATGCTGATTATTAGTTTCTTATGGTTGTTTTTTTGCATTGCTTCAGGATCAGCAACTGCACGTCGCCATTCCGGGTGCCCGTTTGGATAGCGTATCGGAACAAAAAATTAATTGGACCGGTTAAGCTGTAAACGCGGGCGCGGGAGGGGTTTGGCCACCTTGCTTTATAAGGGACCCGCTGCAGAAAATGGCGCTTTTCAAAGGTAGTGCTGATCCCGCGGGGCATCAGGTACTTCTGTGCCGGCAAACATTGCTTTGATCCGCTCCGGGGGAGCATTGTGTTTATGGCAAATGTGTCGTTTTGATCAACCGGGCTCCTACAGGAGCTGCGTTTTCCTCTTTAACACCTTGCTACGGTACTTACCGTGCCTGGTTCCGCTCTTTTCACTCAATTTCAATGCGGTAACCCTGTGCTTCTGTGGAAAAACAGGAGCATGTCTCTATTAACCGAGTTCTTTCTGCATTACGTAGTCGTTCATGAAATAGCCGTTGCCGATGTCGATGTCTTCTGTTTTTACGATCTCGTATCCCTGGCTTTTATAAAAGTCAACAGCCTTATTCCGGCGGTTTACATTCAGTAAAAGCTGCCGGGCCCCGTACCCTTTTGCAACGGCTTCCATGCTTTTGAGCTGGTATTTGCCCAGTCCTTTCCCATGCAGTTGCTGCGAGAGGTATATCTTGTGTAGTTTCCAGGATCCGGGCGCTTTTTGTTCAATAGCGGTATAGCCCATATCAACCCCTTTATGATTAAGGATATAATATTCCACGCCCCGCTCCATTTCCTGCTCCAGGACGGAAGGGGCATACATCATCTGCATCATGTAGCTGGTTTGCTCCTGGCTGAGAAGTTGCTCAAAGGCTTTTGGCCAGATATCCAGCGCCAGCTGGTGAATGGCGGCTGCATCCTCAGCGGTGGCTTTTCTTATGTAGGTATCTTCCTGTTGCATCATGGGCAAAGATAGGGGAGGGACGGGATTGTGGCACGGGGCAGCGGTCAGTCTTCTGTTGTCAGCTTTCAGCACCCTTTAAACAATATTCAAACACATTCAACAATGTTCCGCCATACTAAACAAGAAAACTGTCCGTGAACTTTGAGGGGGACCCACAAGGATGTGACGTGAAACCTTAAACTTCAAACCGAAAAGTGATCAGTGAGAAGTGAAACGCACACGAACCTAACCAGAATTCCCCGTATTAGAGATCGTAGGCTAAAGAAAGGCTGAGGGTCCGGTTCCTGAATTCCTCTTTGGTCATTTTTTTGTTTTCGGGCGGAGCGATATTTTTTAGCCCGAGCTGACCATTTAACTGAAGTGTAAAACGTTCGGAAATGAGCAGGCCCAGCAGCAGGCTAATACCCAGATCCGACCTCCGGCCATAATTGAATTTTTGATCATACGGGTCCTGGTCACTGATGTCGGTATATTCGACGGAGCCGTTATCCCAGCCCCGGGGCTCGTAGTCCAGGGTCCACCTGCCACCAAGCCCATAAGCAATATAGCCCCCTGCTCCCAAAAAAAAGCGTTCCACTTCGCCGGGTACCCGGTAAAGGATATTCAGCGGTATTTCTGCATACCAGGGGTTAACGCTTAAGATCCCTTTGTGGATATCGTCTTCATAATCCTGGCGGTATCCCTTTGTACTAAAGGTGAGCCCGGTTTGCAGGTGCAGGGAATGTTGCTGAAGCGTTACCGGTATGGTGGTAAGCAGGCCCAGCTGGTACCCGGGGTTCCACCTGTTTTTGATGGCGACGCCGTTTGATGATTCCTTCCAGGATACTTTGGATACGTTGGCACCCGCATTAAAACTAAGCTTTGTTTGTGCTTTTGTGCCGGTAACGGGCAAATAGTATAAACAGGTCAGCAGCGCGTGGAGCATAAAAGCAGGATATTTCATAAGCAGGTCCCCGGTTTTGTTAACAGTTTTATTTGCGGGATCAAGGTAATGCGTTTTTAAAGGTGTCTGTAAAAAAACGATGCAAAGTTTGGTTAAAATTAAAAAACCGCCCCGGGGGGCGGCTTTGTGTTTCAAGAGTTGGGGACTAACTGTTTTAGAACTTGTATCCGACAGAGATTCCAAACCCGGAGTTTTTCGTTTTTGCATCCGGTTTTTTGCCATCATTATTGGGCACGATGTTCAAAAGGCCCAGTTGACCGTTCAGCTGGAACGATAATTTGTTGGCAAATTCATAACCAAACAGCAGGTTGGCACCGGCATCAAAAGGTTTACCATAGATACTCTTATCATCAGACCCATCTTTGTAGTCGTTTTTGAATTCCAGCTTGCCATCGGTGCCGCCGCTCACGTTGCCCACCCGGCCGTCTGCTTTCCATTTACCGCCCAGGCCGTAGGCCACATAAGGGCCTGCTCCTAATAACAGTTTACCTGCTCCCAGTTCCGGTTTGTAAAGAAAGTTTACCGGAACCTCTATATAGGAGGGAGATACTTTTAAATTACCTTCGTAGGTGTTGCCCCAAAAGCTGCCTGCGTCTTTAACCTGATATCCTTTTGTGCTGAACAAGGCACCCGGTTGTACATAAAACTCATCGGCAACAGGAATGTCAAAAGTTACTCCTGCATGAAAACCCGGGTTCAGCTTGGTATCCGCTTTTTTGTCATTGGCATCTTTGATGGTGGCGTTGGAAAAGTTTGCTCCTGCCCGGATGCCGATCTCTACCTGTGCCATTGCGGCACCGGAGATGCTGACCGCTGCGGCAACCATAAATGCTTTTAATAACTGATTTTTCTTTTTCATAAAATTTAGGTTTAATGATCAATTTTTTTTGAGTGTTGATTATCCTTTCTTGGCTTCTGTTTCGGCATCTGCTTTCATCTTGTCGTTTGCAGAGATCACAAATTCCACGCGGCGGTTTTGTGCCCGGCCGTCAGGCGTATCGTTGGAATACTTGGGAACACTGAAGCCATAGCCTTTGGTGCTCATCCGTTCCAGGGCGATGCCGTGTGAACCCAGGTAGTTGGCCACGCTGGATGCTCTTCTTTCAGACAGGGCCTGGTTATATTTGGCGGTACCGGTGTTATCGGTATGTCCCTGGATCTCGAGGTCCGTATCCGGGTATTTGTTCAGGATCGTGATCAGGTCGTTCAGCGTGTTTTGAGCAGCGCCGGAAAGTGAAGACTGGTCAAAGCCAAACAGTACAGCACTGTTAAACTCTACAGTGATCCCTTCACCCACGCGCTCTACTTTTGCACCCGGAACCTGTTGCTTGATCTCCTCTGCCTGTTTGTCCATTTTTTTGCCAATAATGGCACCGGTTACGCCCCCTACAGTGGCACCAATAATAGCACCTAACCCGGCATTACCGGCCGCTTTCCCAATTACAGCTCCCATAGCAGCGCCACCACCGGTTCCGATGATTGCCCCTTTTTGTGTCCGGTTCATCGAATCGCAACCTGCAAGGGTTAACCCGGTCAATGCGATTCCCAACGATAAATTTCTCAGTTGTTTCATGTTTTTTCTTTTGATATTCATGTTTTGCCAAATAATATGCCAAAACGTAATTTGAAAATTTGACAGTTTGGACTAAAGACCTGTATCCATAAAAAAGGGTTGCCTCAAATTGGGCAACCCTTTGATTTTAACAATTTTAATTGATCCGGATTAATTTTGAGAAGGGGCCGCCTCCGGGCTGGCTTCCGGAGCCGCAGCCGGCACATCCGTTTTTGCCCCGGTATAGGTAATACCTTTAATAACCGGTTTTTTAGTGCTGGTCTTTTTAGCCTTTTTAGCGGTATCGTCGGTCATTTCCACTTCGGGAGCCGTATTCTCTTCTGTTGCATTCATTTCAGGAAATGCGGCAGTGGGTTGCTCTTCATTATATTTGTTGCCAATATTTACATACAATGTATTGGCATCTTTGTCAAAGATCAGGGTGCCTTCCTGGATGGAGCGGCCACTTACCACTTTGCTTTTTGTTTTTGTTGCTGTTGCATCATCTTCAGCGGCTTCCATCGCATCGTCATTGGCCAGGGCCTTTTGTGCCGGGATTTTGTAGGTGGCGGGAGCATCTTTTATTAACGCTTTGAACTTACCCTGTGGCAGTCCGCTCACCCATACAATACCTTTGTTTTCGCCATCCCTGGTAATGGTTACATGGGAAGCGGTCCCTTTTGTATCGGTCAGGTCAAATGTTCCCAGTACCGGAAATATCTCGTTTTCGGTCATTGAATCCGGCATCGGGAGCAATTCCTTGGGTTGGGGCTTATAGTTTCGGGGAACTTCGGGTGTACTTGTCTGAGCAAAGGTTGCCATTGTTACGGCTATTGCTATAATGAATGTAAGAAAAGATCTTTTTTTCATAAATACGTTTTATTTAAGAATGATTCAAATTACCCAACCTACTGAAATTATTATGCCAAACAAGGTGTTTAACCGGAAAAATATATATTTTAATTTTTGCTTATGACGCTTCGGGATTTCCCGGCCGGGATCCGGGATCATGGCGAAGGGCGCCGGGAAGGATTGAATTTCAATATTTCAGGAAACCTGGGGAAAGACCGCACAGCGCTGATGCCTGGCTGATTTCTGGCAGGCGGGCAGATTTGGAAGGAAAAAAAGTGTAGGTTTGTGCCTGTTTTTTTTTGATCATTCCAAATTTGTTATACAATTGAAAGCGGACAATGAACTAATTGAGGTGTCGGGCGCCCGGGTGCATAATCTGAAGAACATCGATATTTCCATTCCTAAAAATGCGCTGGTGGTGATCACCGGGATCAGTGGCAGCGGGAAGTCTTCCCTGGCTTTTGACACTATTTATTCTGAAGGGCAACGCCGTTATATGGAAACGTTCGGGGCTTATGCCCGCCAGTTTATCGGTGATATGGAGCGGCCAGACGTGGATAAGATCACCGGCCTGTCGCCCGTGATTTCGATCGAGCAAAAGACCACCAATAAAAACCCGCGGTCAACGGTTGGAACGATCACCGAAGTTTATGATTTTTTCCGCTTGTTGTTTGCGCGTGTTGGAGAAGCGTATTCCTACAATACCGGTAAGAAGATGGTGAAGTGGAGCGAGGAAGAAATTGTTGACAATATTTATGAGCGCTTCCTGAACCAGAAGATCAACCTGCTGGCCCCTGTAGTGCGTGGCCGCAAGGGACATTACCGGGAGCTGTTTGAAGATGTAAGGAAAAAAGGATTTTTAAAGGTACGGGTTGATGGGGAGATCAGGGACCTGGTTCCCAAAATGCAGGTGGACCGGTATAAGATCCATGATATTGAGATTGTGGTTGACCGGCTGGAAATAAACGCCGCATCCAGGGCCCGGCTGAGCCAGAGCGTGCAGGCTGCCCTGAAACTGGGAAAAGAGCTGATGTTTTTACTGGTAGAGCAGGCCGCACAACCGGTACAATACAGCAAGCAGCTGATGTGCGAAGATACCGGTATCAGCTATGAAGAGCCTTCGCCTAATTCGTTTTCCTTCAACTCGCCCTATGGAGCCTGCCCTTACTGTAAGGGGATTGGCACGGCTTATGCGATCGATATGGAATCGGTATTGCCCAACCCTAAAATGAGCATCAGCGAAGGTGGTATTGCGCCCCTGGGAGAAGAACGCAGCGCCAGCGTGTTTCAGCAGGTGGTGGCGTTTGCCAAAAAGCATAAGATCAACATGAATAAACCGGTAGACGACCTGCCGGCCGGCCAGCTGGAATTGCTGTTGTACGGGGATGGAGGGGCTGACCAGGGGCTTGACCTGGATGGAGGAGATGAGTCGATTCCGGATATCTATACCGGCAGTTATGAAGGCATTATACCTATGTTAAAGCGCTGGTTCTTTTCTACCCAAACCTCCGAATGGCTGCGGGAGTGGGTGGAGCAGTTCATGGTATTAAAACCCTGTCCCTCCTGTAACGGCGCACGCCTTAAAAAAGAAAGCCTGTGGTTTCGTGTAGATAAGCGAAACATTGCAGAACTCAGCAATTTAAACCTGGATAAACTGGGCGATTGGCTGAAGGGGATCGAATCCCGTTTGTCAAAAAAACAGAATGCGATTGCCAAGGATATCTTAAAGGAGATCCGGGAGCGGCTGCAGTTCCTGCTGGATGTGGGACTGACCTACCTGACACTGTACCGGCCGTCCCGGACCCTGAGTGGCGGCGAATCGCAGCGGATCCGGCTGGCTACACAGATCGGATCACAGTTGCAGGGGATCACGTATATCCTGGATGAGCCCTCCATCGGGCTGCACCAGCGGGATAATCACCGTTTGATCACATCGCTGCAAAACCTGCGGGATATCGGTAACAGCGTGCTGGTGGTGGAGCATGATAAAGACATTATGCTGGCTGCGGACTATCTTATCGATATTGGCCCCAAGGCCGGTTACCATGGCGGGCGCGTGGTGGCCAAGGGATCACCCAAAGAGATCCTGAAACTGGATACCATCACCGCGGGGTATCTGAATGGCCATCTGAAAATAGCAACGCCCCCGGAGCGAAGACCGGGCAACGGGAAGACACTGGAACTGAAAGGTGCCACCGGTAATAATCTAAAGAATGTAAGTGTGCAATTTCCGCTGGGGAAACTGATTGTGGTAACCGGGGTCAGCGGCAGCGGTAAATCAACGCTCATTAATGAAACCCTGTATCCCATTTTATCGCAGCACGCCTATCATTCCAAAAAGGCGCCCATGGAGTATAAATCGGTAAAAGGGCTGGAGCATATTGATAAGGTAGTGGAGATCGACCAGTCGCCTATCGGCCGTACTCCAAGAAGCAACCCCGCTACTTATTGCGGATTTTTCACCGATATCCGCACCCTGTTTGCGGCGGTGCCGGAGGCAAAGATCCGTGGGTATAATGCCGGGCGTTTTTCATTCAATGTAAAAACAGGCCGCTGTGATGTGTGTGAAGGGGGAGGCATGCGGGTGATTGAAATGAATTTCCTGCCGGACGTATATGTGCCCTGTGAAAAATGCAATGGCAAACGTTACAACCGCGAAACACTGGAGATCCGCTATAAAGGTAAATCTGTTTCGGATGTGCTGGATATGACGGTTGATGATGCTGTGGAGTTTTTCCAGGCAGTGCCTTCTATTTACCGGAAGATAAAAACCCTGCAGGATGTAGGGCTGGGCTATATAACCCTTGGGCAAAGTGCTGTAACGCTAAGCGGGGGGGAGGCCCAGCGGGTAAAGCTGAGCACGGAGCTTTCTAAAAAAGATACGGGTAAAACTTTTTATATTTTGGACGAGCCAACGACCGGTTTGCATTTTGAAGATATCAAACACTTGCTGCAGGTATTGAACAAGCTGGTGGATAAAGGCAATACAGTACTGGTGATTGAGCACAATATGGATGTGATCAAAGTGGCCGATCATATCATTGACCTGGGGCCGGAAGGCGGCGATGGCGGCGGGCGCATCCTGTTTGAAGGAACACCGGAAGCACTGGTAAAGTGTAAAGAAAGCTATACAGGACAGTATCTGAAAGGGGAGTTGTGATGAGGAGGGAGCATGTTTCCGTGGGGGCTGGGCAAGCTCGAAACGACCGAAAAACACGCTCGCCCCAACGAATAAAAAAGAATGGTCGTCTCGACCGGAGCGGAGAGACCTCCCGGTGATCATCGAGCAAGAGGATATTTCAGAACCTGTATAGTAGCATGATCACGTAGAGGTTTCTCGGCAAGCTCGAAACGACAATGGGGTTAGCTCGAAACGACCGGGGATTTTTCTTGCCTTTAAATAAACCTATTTTAAACATCAAAGATTGCCCTATGAAAAAAGGCGGGTTTATTTACATTTTGACCAATAAGCTAAAAACGGTTTTGTATATCGGTGTAACGTCCAATCTCCGGCGGAGAATATGGGAGCATGCTCACCATGAGAATGAAAATAGTTTTACAGATCAGTACAACGTGACAGGTCTTGTTTATTACGAGTGGTTTGATGTTATTGTTACGGCTATCGAAAGGGAAAAGCAATTAAAACGATGGTCGAGAACAAAGAAAGTTGCATTGATAAAAGTGAAGAACCCTGAATGGAGACTTTTAAATGAGGAGGTTTATGATGAAGTCTATAGCCTTTTGTATTGACAGAGGAAGCATGTTTCCGTAAGGGTTTCTCGGCAGGCTCGAAGCGACAATGGGGCAAGCTCGAAACGACAGTTGGTTGAGCTCGAAATGACGGAGGACTAGGTTCGGGAACCGGATTACCCTAATTCAGTTCCACCGCCACGTTCCAGTTGGCTTGCTTTGAGAGGTATTCGATCAGCTCATTGTTCATCTCAAATCCTTTTCCCCGTGTTAACAGGTCTACGGTTATGTCTTCCTCGCTGTCTTTTATAGAGAGCTTCAGCGTACTGGGGCCTTTATGCGCTTTCAGGTTGGAATGAATAAACTCCACGGCTTCCTTCGTAACCTCTTCTACCGGTAATTCTATTTTCAGATTTTTGGTCTGGTTCTTTATCACGCTTTCTGCAAGACAGATGGAGGTGATCTTAAAGTCAAAATCGCCATTGAACCGCTGTTTGAAATAACCGGTAAGGTACACGGTAGCACCCAGCTGCAGCATGGGGCTGTATTTCATGTAGTCTTCGGAGAAGAGGACCATATCCAGCTTTCCGCTATAGTCCTCAATAATGAAGCTTCCAAACTTGTTGCCGGTCCTGGAGAGGCGGTGTTGCGCATCCGATACCAGCCCCATAATTTTAAAAGAGGCCGCGGAACTCACTTTTTCCTTTTCCTGGTTTTTGTATTCGTTGATGTAGGAGATTTTGCTAATACCATAGTGTTCCATCTCAAAACGGTAATCATCCAGCGGGTGCCCGCTGATAAAGATACCCGTTACCAGTTTTTCATGGTCGAGTTGTACTACCAGCGGCCATGGTGCGCATTCAGGGATCTTGGGTACCTGTACTTCCATCACTTCAGCGAGATCGCCAAACAGGGTATTGGTTGTGGTTTGCGCCTGTGCCTGGCAGATCTGGCCATATTTTACGATCTTCTCCAGGCCATTGGTGGTATCGCCCTGTGGTATATGAAAGTACTGGGCACGATGCAGGTCGGCAAAGCAATCAAAGGCGCCGGCATAAGCCAGGCTTTCCAGCGTTTTTTTGTTTACGGTACGTTGGTTGACCCTTTTGATCATATCGAAGATAGAAGTATAGGCTCCGTTCTCATCGCGTTCCTGGATCAGGCTTTCTACTGCAGCTTCACCCACGCCTTTTAACCCCCCCAGTCCAAACCGGATCTCGCCTTTTTTGTTTACGGCAAATCCTTTTTGCGATTCATTGATATCCGGGCCCAATACCGGCAATCCCATGCGTTTACATTCTTCCATAAAGAAGGTGATCTTTTCCAGGGATCCGGCGTTGTTCAATACCCCGGCCATATATTCGCTGGGGTAGTGGGCCTTGAGGTAAGCGGTTTGATAGGCTACAAAAGCATAGCAGGTAGCGTGCGATTTGTTGAACGCATATTGTGCAAATGCCTCCCAGTCCGTCCAGATCTTATCCAGCTTATCTGCAGGGTGCCCTTTTTGCGAGGCACCTTCCACAAACTGCTTTTTCATTTTGTCCAGTACCGACTTTTGTTTTTTACCCATCGCCTTCCGTAGTACATCGGCATCCCCCTTACTAAAGCCGGCCAGTTTCTGGCTCAGCAGCATCACCTGCTCCTGGTATACGGTAATCCCATACGTGTCCTTCAGATCGTCTTCCATTTCCTGAAGGTCAAAGACCACTTCCTGGCGGCCGTGCTTCCGTTCGATATAGTCCGGGATGTAGGCCAGGGGCCCCGGGCGGTACAGGGCGTTCATGGCGATAAGGTCATCGAAACGGTCGGGCTTCAGTTCCCGCAGGTATTTTTGCATCCCCGCACTTTCAAACTGGAACGTGGCATTGGTTTCGCCTTTCTGGTAGAGTTCATAGGTCTTTTCATCATTCAATGGAATATCGTCGATGATAATATCCAGGTCGTAGTTCTGCTTGATCAGCTTTAGCGCATCCTTGATGATGGTAAGGGTCTTTAACCCCAGGAAGTCCATTTTAATAACACCGGCTTCTTCGATCACACTTCCTTCTATCTGGGTAACCCAGAGGTCGGAGTCTTTGGCAGTACTTACCGGGATCAGTTCGGTAAGGTCCTTAGGCGCAATAATGATCCCCGCAGCGTGGATACCCGTATTTCGCACAGAACCTTCCAGGATCTCGGCCTCATGCAGCACCCTGGCCTGAAGGTCGTTTCCGTTGTATACATCGCGGATCCGTTTTACGTTTTCAAGATCATCTGCACCCAGCCCTTCTTTTTCGGTCAGCGATTTTTCACCGGCTTTTGGGGAAAGCGGGGCATGTAGAACGCGCTTTAAGGAGATCCCCGGTTTTTCCGGAACCAGTTTTGCCAGGGCGTTGGAGTCTGCCAGGGGAAGGTCCATTACGCGGGCTACGTCCTTGATACTCATTTTTGCGGCCATGGTACCATAGGTAATGATCTGTGCTACCTGGTTCTTTCCATATTTCTGTACCACGTAGTCGATCACCCGCTGGCGGCCTTCATCGTCAAAATCCGTATCGATATCCGGCATCGATTTACGGTCGGGGTTCAGGAAACGCTCAAACAGGAGATTGTACTTAATAGGATCGATATTGGTAATGCCGATGCAATAGGCCACCACCGAACCTGCAGCCGAACCCCGGCCCGGCCCGATAAATACGCCGCTGTCGCGACCGGCCTTGATAAAATCACTTACAATGAGGAAGTACCCGGCAAAACCCATGGTTTTGATGGTAAACAATTCAAAGTCGATGCGCTCTTTGGTGCTGTCCGGCATCACGCCATAACGTTGCTGCGCCCCTTCATAAGTCAGGTGCCGGAGGTATTCCCACTGGTTAAGCGAATCTGCTGTAACCACTCCCTTGTCTGTTTTTTCGTCCTCCTTATGCCGCTTAAAATCTTCCGGTATAGGAAAGTTGGGCAGCAGGATGCTTCGTTTCAGATCCAGCAGTTCAATTTTATCAACGATTGCGTTGGTATTATCAATCGCTTCCGGAATATCATGGAACAGCTTGCTCATTTCTTCCGTGTTCTTAAAGTAGAACTGGTCGTTGGCAAAAGCAAAACGCATGTTTTTCATGTTTACATCATCATCCGCAAAATCACCCCGGAAGGCGGGGGTCGACTGCTTTTCGCCGGTATTGATGCAAAGCAGGATATCGTGCGCGTTAAAATCGTCCTGCTCTACGTAGTGAGAGTCATTGCTGGCTATGATGGGCACTTTATATTTTGCGGCAAAGCGGATCAGCACTTCGTTCACCTTCTCCTGGTCGCCAATGCCGTGCCGTTGCAGCTCCACATAAAAATCATCGCCAAAGAGGTCCAGCCACCATTTGAATTCAGTTTCGGCCTCTGCTTCCCCCTTCCGCAAAATGGCCTGGGGAACCGAGGCGCCCAGGCAGCAGGTGGTGGCAATCAGCCCCTCGTGGTATTGCAGGATCAGTTCTTTATCAATACGCGGATACTTCCCATACAGGCCCTCGATGAAGCCCAGGGAGGTCAGCTTGGTAAGGTTCCGGTACCCCTGTTCATTTTTGGCCAGCAGTATCTGGTGGTAGCGTTTGTCCTTCTTTTCTTTGGTAAAGGTTTTTTCGTGCCGGTTTTCCACCAGGTAAAATTCGCAGCCTACTACAGGTTTTACCTTTGGTTTCCCGTTTTCATCGAGGTGCTTATAGGCCTCTGCCACAAACTGGAAAGCCCCATACATATTTCCGTGGTCGCTGATGGCCAGGGCGGGCATGCCATCGGCAATGGCTTTTTTGTATAGTGAGCCGATCGGTGCGGCACCGTCAAGTAAAGAATATTGGGTATGAACGTGTAAATGTGAAAATTTCATGCTGCTAAAATGGGATAAAAACCGTAAAATGCCGGGAGATTTTATGCACACCCGCAGGAAAAAAACAATAAAACCCGTTGTAAAGTTTATGCTTACGAATGGTTGTGTGCTTTTTTTCGATAAGGAAAACTTGATGGCGTTATACTACTTGTATTGTTGTTGTTATAAATATAATTTAAAAATATATAAATATCGGGCAATAAAACTTTACGATCTGCGTTTAGTTAAAATTGGAAAATGGAATTTTAGCACGCTTGTTTGGCTGCTGATATTTTGAAAAAATATTAAAAGAAATTATTTTGAGACATATATTGACGGGACTTAGCGTGATGGTGCTGATGGCTAGCTGCTCGACCGCCTCTAAATTTTTTGCCTCATCAAATAAAAAAGATACAAATACTGAGCTGCAACCCACTCAAAAGCCCAGTCCTGCTTCCAATGTTTATATGGAGCAGGTAACTATTTCTTCCGGTAACTCGAAATCCGATACCCGGATGCAACGTATCGAAAAGAACATTGCATCCAGCGAGGTACGGGACGTAAAAGCGGTACAGGCAGCTGCTATCCTGGTTCCCAGGACTGCCCCGGCAACGGAGCTTCAAAAGAAGTATGCTGCTATTTTAAATGTGCTGCCCAATTCTATCCGCAATAACGATTTGCTGGAAACGATGGACGACTGGTATGGAACCCGCTACCAGTATGGCGGTACCACCAAATATGGTATCGACTGCAGTGCTTTTACCCGCGAAATGTACCGCGGAGCTTATGGTATTGAACTGCCCAGGACGGCCCGCGAGCAGTATGGCCGTGTGCGGAAGATCTCCAGTACTGAATTAAAAGAGGGAGATCTCGTTTTTTTTAATACCACAGGCGGGGTATCCCATGTGGGGATGTATCTTGGAAACAATAAATTTGTACATGCTTCAACCAGTAAGGGCGTTACGATCAGCGACCTGTACGAGGCATACTATATCTCTCGCTTTATTGGTGCAGGCCGCGTAGAAGCCTCATCAGAAGAGTATCTTGCGCACAATAATAACGACGGCGCTTCCGGGGTCAGTAATTAATGATTTTTTTATTAGGAATGAAAGCGCTTCTTTTATAGGAGCGCTTTTTTTTATTCAATGACACTGAAGCGCTGAAGATTTCTGATGAACCTGTGAAGATATGAAGCAGCTGTCAATGCCAAACATGAACGCGTCTTCAAACCAGCACATCTTCAAATGTTAAATTCAGTTCCGGTCTTTCTTCAGCCGCTTTGTCAATGATGCCAGTACGGGCTTCAGGTCTGGGGTAAGGTTCATAAAATATATACCTCCGGTAAACAGTACCAGGATAAAAATACTGCGGGCAAACAAACCCGGAAACCCATGCAGGTTGCGGAACAGCAGCCAGGCCGCCAGGTACACGACTGCACCAAGGATCAGCGTATAGAGTGTTTGCCTGGTAAAAGGGAAGAGCCGGAACTTTTTCCAAAGGAATATGATGCGGACGATATTATAAATGGTAGTGGAAATGAGGTTTGCCACAGGAGGCCCCATCAGGCCATACTTTTTGGTGAAAATATAGGTGAGGGGCAGCATAAACAGCAGCAGGATAATACCGCTTACCAGATCAAATTTCCAGTAAGTAGATGTTCCGATGATCTGGGAATTAACGCCGGTACCCATATCAATGACCCGGGTTAGCCCCAGAAGAATAAAGGGAACAAACCCAAGCAGGAAGCTTTGCCTGAGCTTTAGTGTAACAATGGCATCCGTATAGTTCAGGGCGATCAATGTAAACAGCAGGCTGGCAAAGATCAGCTGGTTGATGGAGGACCGTTGATAGATATTTTGGATCTGGTTTATTTTTTTTTCTTTCCAGGCCTTTGATATATAGGGGATGGAAGCGGCAATAATGCTGCGTTGCGGGGCCTGTATGAGGCTGGTTAAGAACTGGGCCAATGTAAAGATGGAAAGATTTTTCAGACCTTTATCCGTAACAGACGCCAGTACCAGGGAGTCGAACTGCTGGGAGATGGTGAATACCAGCAACCCGGAGTATACAAAAAATATAAAGCGGAGGAGTTTCTTAAAAAAGCGGCGGGTTACTTTGCTGATGCGGAAGGTAAGGTGGATCTTTTTAGTGGCCACCAGGTAAAATAACAACATCAAAGCTATCAGGGGATAGATAAAGGAATACAGCTTAATGAACAGGCCAAAATCGGGAATGACCTTGAGTATAAACAAAATGATCAGCACAGTGGTCAGCAGCCGCCATTGTACTTCTTTTAAAAAGTTGGTAAGGACCGATTTCTTTAAACTCCATCCATATGCTTCCAGGATTCCGAAAATGGTTAATCCCAGCGACATCGGGTACATCCAGTAATAATAATAAACGGCTAAGGCGGAGCCGTTGCTGAATTTCCTTGCAAAGAACTGTTCAAATACAACCCCCAGCACAAAGACAATGACGAAGCCGGCAAGCCCGGTTAACAGCGACCAGGCGATCATGTCATTTTTCCGGGGCTCCAGGTTGTCATTGTAGTAATGATAGAACTTGTAAATAAAAGAAGGCATCCCCAGGGATGCAAAGGAAACGATGACCAGGGTTGTTGAATTGAACAATTGCGTAAGCCCATATTGTTCTTCGGTAAAAAAGCCTTCCCTGCCGAATAAATAAGTGTTTAATGCGCCTACAGCAAAGCCGATATAAATAACGGCAGATGAAATAATACTGTGTTTCCTGATCTCTGCACTCATAGAACCGGGTTAAGAAGCTTTTTCTGTCCTGATATAAAAATTGGGATTGACATTAAGCACATTGTTGTCTAAAATACTCAATGGCGCCTCCTGGTACTGCTCTTTAGGATTGAGCCATTGCCCGCTGGCCAGCTGTACCGGCATATCAAATCCTGGTACACAGTTGGTCCATTTATACCGCACTTTATTGCCGCTGATGGTATAGGCAAGCACCGGGATACCGGTGGTACGCAGGTACTGGTCAAACACTTTTTGCAGCGGCTTGCCGGTCTTCCGGATGATGTATGCTTCTATTTGCCTGCCGGTTACCGTCTGGTGATAGAAATCCCTGTTCAGGCCCCTTAACAGGCTGCGGAATTTTTCATCGTCATTGATGATCTGGCGGATGGTATGGATCATGCTGGCCCCTTTATCATACATATCGCTGCTGCCTTCCTTGTTCACCCCATAGATCCCGATAATGGGTTTGTCATTCCGGATGATCTTCCGTTGCCCGATCAGGTACTCGTTGGCGGCCTTCAAACCATGCCGGCATTGCACAAACAGGGTTTCAGAATACGTGGTAAAGCCTTCATGCACCCACATGTCGGCAATATCCCGGGTTGTGATATTATTGGCAAACCATTCATGCCCGCTTTCATGTACAATAATAAAGTCCCAGTCATCGCCCCAGCCGGTTCCGGACCGGTCTTTGCCCAGGTAACCATTCAGGTATTTATTGCCATATGCTACGCCACTCTGGTGCTCCATACCAAGATGGGGGGCGTCTATCAGTTTATAACTATCTTCATAAAAAGGGTAGGGCCCCATCCAGTGCTCAAAGCAACGGAGCATGGGCTTTACGATCTTAAAATGTTCTTTTGCCTTGTCCAGGTTATAGTCCAGTACCCAGTACCCAATATCCAGCTTCCCTTTTTCTCCCTGAAGGGTATCGCTGAAATGAACATAATGACCAATATAAGGGGTGATCAGGTACGTATTGATGGGTTGAGTTACGGTCCACTTCCAGTCGGTAGTACCATTCCCGTTACGGGTTTTGGCGGTCAGCCGCCCGTTGCTTACTGCAGCCAGGGTATCCGGCACATTAATGTTAATGGTCATACCGTTGTCCGGCTCATCGGCCTGGTGGTCCTTGCACGGGAGCCAGGAACTGGCGCCGATGCCCTGGGTGGCCGTGCTGACCCAGTTACGCCCTTTTTCGTCCTTTGTAAAGATCCACCCTCCATCCCAGGGTGGCGTTTTGGCAACCACGGGGTTTCCCCTGAAATAAATGCGGATGGTTCTGCTTTTTTTATGGGTGGTCATGCCGGATGTATGCAGCCAGTATACATTTCCTTCCCGGCGAAAGGTAACCGGTTTACGGGTACCAAGATCTTCCACCTTTTCGATCTCCATGGGCTCCCGGAGATCGATCTGCATGGGACCTTTTGAATCCTGTAGGATGGCATAAGTAATATCATTGTATCCACTGATGGCTTTTTCCCCAATGTTGACAGAGAGGCGGATATCATATTTGAGCACATTCCACCAGCTCCTGCCTGCGCCGTAACCGCCCCTTAAACTGTCCTGGCGGGTAAGTGTTTCCTGTTGATGCAGTAATTGTGCCCGGAGTCCACCGGCGGAGAACAGTATCAAACAGAGTACCTTAAGAATATTTTTCAAAAAAATCATTACCGAAATGGTTTGGATTGTAAATTTAAACGTTCAAGATGAAAACAAGGCTACTATATTGGATGCATAAGGTTTTTAAATGGCCGTACGATAGGGTTGTCGCTCTTTTGCTGTTGGTGATACCATTTGCAGGATGCACGGATCATGCGGAAAAAGAGCGGAAAGTGTTCCGGTATAATGAATATACGGGTATTGCGTCGCTGGACCCGGCATTTGCCAAAAACCAGTCTACGATGTGGCCCGCACACCAGTTGTTCAACACCCTGGTAGAGATTGATGACAGTTTAAATATTAAGCCGTCCCTGGCTACCCGCTGGGAGGTATCTGAAGATAAACGGACCTACACCTTTTACCTGAGAAGCGATGTCCTTTTTCATGATAACCCGGTTTTTCCGGGATCGAAGGGACGCAACATGACAGCCGCAGATGTGGTTTTTAGCCTGAACCGGATCATTGATCCCGGTGTAGCCAGTCCGGGTGCCTGGATCTTTAACGGGAAGGTAGATCCGCGGGAACCATTTACGGCGGTGAACGACACGGTTTTCCGGTTGAAGCTGTTGCAACCCTATCAGCCGATCCTCGGGATCTTATCCATGCAGTATTGTTCCGTGGTAGCCCGCGAGGCCGTGCAGCAATTTGGAGTGGATTTTCGCAGCCATCCTGTAGGCACCGGGCCATTCCAGTTTGTAGCCTGGGAAGAGGGGCAGGGCCTGGTGTTTAAAAAGAACCCTAATTATTTTGAACGGGACAGTGCAGGTAACCGGCTGCCCTATATTGACGGTATTAAAATAAGCTTTAAAGAAAGCCGCGCTACGGAATTCCTGTTATTACGCCAGGGAAATCTTGATTTTATAAATGAACTGGATCCCAGTTTTAAGGACGAGGTGCTTACAAAAAAAGGAGTGCTTAAAAAGGCATGGGAGGGAAAACTGGTTCTAAAAACACAACCCTATCTTAATATTGAGTACCTGGGGATCCTGGTGGATTCAGCTAATGAGATCGTGCGCAGTTCGCCGCTCCGGTTTAAAAAAGTACGACAGGCAATCAACTATGGGTTTGACCGGAGGAAAATGATCCTTTATTTGAGGAATTCGCTGGGAACCCCCGCAGAATCCGGTTTTGTGCCTAAGGGCCTGCCCTCTTTTAACGATTCGCTTGTGAAGGGATATCATTATGACCCGGCAAAGGCTATTGCGCTCTTAAAGGAGGCCGGTTTCCCGGGGGGTAAAGGACTGCCGGTGATCAGGTTGCTCACGATTTCTATGTATGCCGATTTTGCCAATTTTATCGCAAAGCAACTGGAAGCCGTAGGGATGCGCATACAGGTGGAGGTAGTGCAGAAGGCCCTGCTGTTTGAGATGACGGCAAACTCAAGAGCAGCCTTTTTCCGGGGCGGCTGGATAGCGGATTATCCGGATGCTGAAAATTATTTATCGGTGTTCTATTCTAAAAACCCGGCCCCGCCCAACTATACCCGTTACAAAAATGCCCGGTTTGATGCGATTTTTGAGGCGGCGATCAAGGAGACCAACGATTCACTACGTTATATCTTATACCGGCAGGCCGATCAGCTGGCTATCAATGATGCCCCGGTGGTACCGCTTTGGTATGATAAAGTGATACAACTGGTGCAACCCAATATCAAAGGATACCAGCCCAATGCGCTGAATTTGCTGGAATTGCGGAGGGTGCAGATCCTGGATCGCTGACCCGCTCTGCGCCGGTACTGGTCGTCGGAACACAATATTTATTCTGAAAAGCCGGGTTGGAACATGAATAAAAAAAAGACTGTTTCACTATGCGGAACAGTCTTTTGAGTGTAATGATCTTAACCTCTTTATTGCGTGTCCTTTAATGAAGCCCGGATCTTTTCTACAAAGCCGACAGATACCTCGGTTACATCTGCGATCTGTTCATCCGTAAGGCCCAGCTTCATGATCAGGTTACGTATATATTCCCTTTTGGCTTTTTCAATGCCCCTGTCCTCCGCGGTTTTTAATACGGAATACTCGGTCCATCTATCCAGAACATCTTTTTGATACAACATGAAATCCTCCTTTTTTAGATTAGCTATTTCAGATTCCTCGAATAACTTATAAAATACTTTCTCTGACAAATTTACCGGAATATTTTCTAATTTCCCCATATTGCGCAGTATATACAGCCAGTGCTCCAGACCGGTTTTAATATCTTCCTTTTTTAGGCTGAAATTGGGCAGTTCTAAAAATATGAATTCCAGTTTATTATTAAATGTATGCCCTGTTTCCTCCTCTGTCAGTCTTACCCGGTGCAGGTATTTGCCGGGTATGGTATCGTCAAAGTTAAAGTCCATTATCGCAACCAGGTACACTTCTTTCAACTCAAAGTTCCAGTCTTTTTTGCCTTTTGGGCCCTGCTCGTATAATTTACTGGCGGTATAAAAGAGTGCCCTGTCGGTAAAGAATTTTTGACCCGCCCGCTGCACTTCAATAATAAAAGTTTCGCCACCGGCCCCGGTACAGGTGAGGTCAAAGATGGTTTTTCGGTAATGTTTTGCCGGTGCACTGTTCTCCTGCGGGTTGTAAACGAGGTCGCGTATTATTTTATGGCCCATGAAGAGCTCGTTCAGGAATGCGATCAGCAGGTCCTTATTGGACTCTGAGCCAAATATCTTTTTGAACCCAAAATCGGTCAGTGGATCTAAATACCGGCCAATAGGCGGTATAATGGTTGCTTTTGTGTTTTTCATGATCGGAGGTTAGGCTCCCGTAATTTTCATTCTTTTGGGAAATACCCCGGGGTAGCTATCCGGGGCTTTCACTCCATGAGTATAAAGTTAAATCTTTTTAGCCATTACTTTTGAGCAAAACCGGCAATGACCTTCATACAGGGTGCAAGAATGTTTTGCATTCCTGGCTGGGGATCTGCAGCCGGTTCGCTGATAAACGGTTAATTTTGCAGGCACTAAACGGAAAGAATCCGGATCATGGCTACAGACAAATTACAGAACTGGGAAAAAAAAGCAAAAGAGCACAGAAAAGCGTACCAGCAATTTTTGAAGCGGGCTGATAAAAATAAAGTGCTGAAGCAATTGCCCGCCCTGCATGAAGCAGCATTTGAGGCGGTGGATTGTCTGACCTGTGCCAATTGCTGTAAAAATTATTCTCCCCGGTTTAAGACCCCGGATGTAAAAAGGATCGCGCGTGGTTTAGGAATGAAGGAAAGTGTTTTTATCGATACCTACCTGCGGGTGGACGAAGAAGGCGATTTTGTAGTAAAACAATCCCCATGTCCTTTCCTGGGGCCGGATCATGCCTGTGCTATTTATGAAATGCGCCCGTCGGATTGTGCCCGGTTCCCTTATACGGATGAGGACGTACTGATCAAGCGTCCGGCGCTGACCCTGAAAAACAGCGAGTTTTGCCCCATTACGTATTATGTGCTGGAAAAACTGATCGCAGATACCTCAAAATAGTGTCGTATTTTTAGCTGAAAAACGATGTCCATCACTGATCTTACAAAAGCAGATGCCGAAAATATCCAGACCATTCTCCAGTATATCCGGGAGAACGGGGTTATTCATAAAGATCAGGCGCCGGACGCGCTCCGGTTTATCCCTCCCGCTCAGTATGCCGGTTACCGGAATGTGATCCTGGCGATCGACCCCGCCGTTGTGGAGTATGATCCTTTAAGTGATAATGTGGGGCTTCCTGCAACGGAGCACCTGGAAACATATATGGACAAGGGAGGCTTTCTGCATACCTATAACGCGGAGCTGATCCGGGTGCAACAGGAAACACAGGCCCGGCAATGGGCCCGGGCCCTGCAGCAACAGCAGGAGAACGGCGGGCCGGCGCAGCCGGATCTTGCTGCTGTCAGCGCCGGGAAATCTGCGGGCCACAGAGCCACCATTGCCATGATCCTGGCAATTATAGCATTGCTGATCGAAATTATAATGCTCATAAATAAATAAGGTTTCGTTTTTGCCCGGGGAAAGAGGGGCTGGAAATATTGGCGTCTGTTTACAGCACGGTGTGTTGTAATATTTGTTAAATTTACAATTAATTACGGAGCTCAGGATAGCGCAGGATGGAAGATAAGGCAAACCGGCCTATTTTAGTTACTGCTGTTTGCCGGCTGGTGTCTTATTGGATCATCATTGAAATTCCTGGGTTATGCGACGGATTGCTTTTAAAATGAAATTATTTAAAGGATATGAAACTGAGTACAAAAAAAGGCATAGTTCCTTATGGCCGGAGTTACAGCGTTTGCTAAAACAGACCGGTATCAGCGATTACAGTATTTTTTGGGATAAGCAAACCAACGACCTGCTGGGGATATTGAAGCTGGAAGCGGGCTGTACGATGGACAACCTTCCGGATCACCCGCTAATGCAAAAGTGGTGGGCCTTTATGTGTGACATCATGGAAACGAATGCTGACCAGTCGCCGGTGTCGGTTCCGTTGGAGGAAGTATTTTACATGGAATAGCCTTCCCCGGCATAAAAAAGGGTCGATTGCTTTGGAAGGAACCATTCCCGGGAATAAAAAAGCTGCCGTTAAAAAATGCAGATGAAAAATGATTATGAGAAGAGCAATATTCTTATGCATCACTTGTTTTAGTATAGCCTCCCTGCGGGCACAGATCAGCTGGCCGCAGGTGACTTCAATCAACAAACCCTGGACAAGATGGTGGTGGGAGGGTAGCGCGGTGAATGAGCAGGGACTTACCTGGAATCTTGAACAATACCAGCAGGCGGGTATTGGCGGTACGGAAATTACACCTATCTATGGTATTCATGGCCAGGAGAAAAATTTTGTTGATTTCCTGTCGCCCCGGTGGATGGAACTGTTTTCGTTTGCCCTTAAAGAAAGTAAACGACTGGGGTTGGGAGTAGACCTGGCCAATGGTACGGGGTGGCCTTTTGGCGGGCCCTGGGTAAAAGAGGCGGATGCCAGTAAGTCGGTCTATCTTAAAATTTATTCGTTAAACGGGGGACAGCAGCTAAAAGAGCCGGTAGCGTACCCGCAGGAAGGGTTTGTGCGTGCTGCTAATAATAGGTCCGCATCGCCGGGTACGGTCAGGAATCCGCTTTCGGATAATAAGGATCTGCAGGAATTGGCATTGGACCAGGTGCAGTTTCCCGGGAAACTGCCGTTGAAAGCCCTGGTAGCCTATCCCGCAGCGGGGCTTATGACCGATCTTACTGCAAAGGTGGATGCGTCCGGAAAACTGAACTGGACGGCCCCTGCCGGTACAAAAAGCTGGACCCTTTATGCATTGTTTGAAGGACTGCATGGCAAGATGGTGGAACGGGCGGCACCGGGTGGCGAGGGATATGCCATTGATCATTTTTCAAAACAGGCTGCGGTGCACTACTTTAAACGTTTTGATGAGGCCTTCAGGGGATATGATATGGGCTACCTTCGTTCGTTCTTTAATGACTCCTATGAAGTGGATGATGCACGTGGTCAGGCCAACTGGACACCGGGGCTCCTTGCCGAATTTAAAAAGAGAAGAGGGTATGATCTGCGCAGCGAGCTGCCGGCGCTCTTTGGTAAAGATAATCCGGATAAGAACAGTCGCGTGATCTATGATTACCGCTCGGTGATCGATGAATTATTGCTGGAGCATTTTACCATGGAATGGCAAAAATGGAGCAACGGCAAAGGGAAGATGTTGCGTAACCAGAGCCATGGTTCACCTGCCAATACGCTCGATCTTTATAGTGTGGTGGATATACCGGAAACAGAGGGGAATGATATCCTGCGGTTTAAATTTGCAAGCTCTGCTGCCAATGTTACCGGTAAACAGCTGGTTTCATCCGAATCCGCTACCTGGCTCAATGAACATTTTCTTTCATCCTGGGGGGATGTAAAAAAAGCGATCGACCTGTATTTTCTCGGTGGAGTAAATCATATTTTTTATCATGGAACCGCTTATTCACCAAGGGAAGCGGCCTGGCCGGGCTGGCTGTTTTATGCGGCGGTACATTTTCAGCCGGTTAACCCTCAGTGGAAGGACTTTCATGCGCTGAATACCTATATTACACGGGTGCAAAGCTTTTTACAAAAAGGCCGGCCGGATAATGACCTGCTGCTATATTATCCCATTGTTGATCGTTATTCGGAACCCGGAAATGCGTTGCTGCAACATTTTGACGGGATGGAGAAAAATTTTGTCAATACAGCCTTTGAGCAGGTGTCGAAGGAGATGATCGGGAAGGGATATGGATTTGATTTCTTTTCGGACCGGCAGTTGCAAAAGATCGGGTTTGCATCCGGTATGCTTAACAGTGGCGGCAATCCTTACCGGTCTCTTTTGCTGCCGGCCAATCATTTTATTACAGAAGAAAGTTTTGAAAAAATACTGTCACTGGCCAAAGCAGGAGCAACAATACTGGTATATAAAGCACTTCCTGAAGATGTACCCGGGCTTTACCGGCTGGATGTCCGCCGTAAACGGCTTTCGGACCTGATCCGACAGCTCCGGTTCACGAACCAGGGCTCCATGCAGAAAGCGGTCATTGGCAAAGGAACGGTCTGGATAAGTGCAAACCTGGAAGCCCTGATGCAGGCGGGTGCTGTGCGAAACGAGAAGCCGGAGGATAAGGATATCTATATGTTGCGGCGGCGGAATGCGGATGGCCATGTCTATTTCGTCAACAACCGTTCCGGGCGGCAGGTGGAAGAGTGGGTAACATTGAGCGGGCATGCGGCATCCGTGGCTTTATTTGATGCCATGAGCGGTGAAAAAGGCCTGGCCGCCTGGCGTCAAAAAGAGGGCGTTGTTGAAGTGCGGGTTCAGATGCCGCCCCATGGGTCGCTGTTGATCCAGACCTTTGATGCGGAGCGGAAAGGGGCCCTGTTCCCTTATAAGGAGAAAGCGGGCGAAGCAATTGCTGTGGAAGGCAGCTGGACCCTTCGTTTCCTGGAAGGAGGCCCGGCGCTGCCGGCGCAGCAAATCATCCATACCCTGGGCTCCTGGACAGATACCGGGGGGCAGGCCGTGAAGGATTTTTCGGGCACGGCCAGGTATACGATTGCATTTAACAAGCCCGGTAGTGCGGCCCGGTACCTGTTAAACCTGGGCCGGGTGCATGAAACGGCAGAAGTGATCCTTAATGGGAAACGTCTGGCTACACTGATCGGCCCCTCGTTTACTACGGTTATCCCCGCAGATGCATTGCAGGATAAAAATAAACTGGAGATCGTAGTGGCCAACCTGATGGCCAACCGGATCGCTTATATGGACCGGAATCAGCTGCCCTGGAAAATATTTTATAATACCAATATGCCGGCAAGGCTAAAGGAAAATGTAAAGGATGGATTGTTGAATGCAGCACACTGGAAGCCGCAGCCTTCGGGCCTTATGGGACCTGTTACGCTCACCCCTTTAAAATAAAAAGATGAAGAAGCTGATGACGGTTTGTATGATCTGGATCTGTGCTTTGTGTGCGGTCTGTGCACAGCCGGCCGCACCCAGGCCTTTGTATGATGACCCTGTTTATCATGGTGCTGCAGACCCGGTGATCGTTTACAATCAACAAAAAAAGAAGTGGTGGATGTTCTATACCAATCGCCGGGCTTCCATACCGGATGCAACGGTACAATGGGTACATGGTACCCGTATCGGTATTGCCGAAAGTACGGATGGCCGTAAATGGACCTATGTAGATACGGCGGATATCCGTTACCGTCCGGATGCCGGGTATACCTTTTGGGCCCCGGATATAACGGAACACAGGGGGGTATATCATATGTATCTTACCTATGTGCCCGGTACTTTCAGCGATTGGGGCCATCCACGGCAGATCGTACATCTTACCAGCAGCGACCTCATCCACTGGAACTATCAGTCAACATTACCCCTGGTAAATGAAAAAGTGATCGATGCTTCGGTATATAAAGTTAAAGAAGGACTATGGCGTATGTGGTACAATAACGAGAAGGACGGTAAGCGTATTTATTATGCAGAAAGCAATGATCTGTATCACTGGCAGGACAAGGGGGAAGCCATTGCCACCCGGGGTGAAGGCCCCAAAGTCTTTTACTGGAAAGGAAAATATTTTATGACTGTGGATGCCTGGAAGGGCATGGAAGTGTTTTCGGGCAATGACCTGCTGACCTGGAAAAAGCAGGAACACCGGATTCTTGAAAACCCGGGTAAAGGGCAGGATGATCAGGCTATCGGCGGGCATTGCGATGTGGTGGTAAATGGTGCAAAAGCCTATGTGTTTTATTTTACCCACCCGGGGCGAAGAACGGATCAGCCGGCGGCTAAAAATTCTTTTGATGATAAAAGGAGCGTCATCCAGGTAGCGGAACTAAAATATAGCAAGGGGACCCTTACCTGCGACCGGGATGAACCGGTGCGGATCCGTTTAAAACCCTGAATCATTGATTGGCTTCAGAAGCGCTGTTGTGTTTTTCGTAATTAAAAAAGAAGATGGTGAAAAAGATCAGGAGCGTAATACAGCCCGATACACACTAAATGAATAAAAAATGAAAAAGTATTTTGTGATCCTTTGTTTTATTGTAGCCCGGCTTTCGGCGCAGGACGGCGAAGTGTACCTGTTCAGCTACTTTATAGATAATGGCCAGGATGGTCTGCACCTGGCTTATAGCAGGGATGGGTATCAGTGGACGGCGCTCCGGAATGGTCAGTCCTTTTTAAAACCCACAGCAGGTAAAGACAAGCTGATGAGAGATCCCTGTATCATTAAAGGGCCGGATGGCTTGTTTCACATGGTGTGGACCGTGAGCTGGAACGAAAAAGGGATCGGGTATGCTTCTTCAAAAGACCTGGTGCATTGGAGCCCGCAGCGCTATATACCGCTGATGGAACATGAAAATGCCCTGAACTGCTGGGCACCGGAAATTAACTATGATGCAAAGAGTAAGCGCTACATGATCTACTGGGCTACCACCATCCCGGGGCGGTTTCCAGGCACGGATGTATCGGGCGATGGCCGGTACAATCACCGGATGTATTATGCTTTCACCAAAGACTTCAAAGCTTTTTCAAAGCCGGCACTATTGTACAATAAGGGATTTACCGTTATTGATGCCACCATCAGGGAAAATAATGGCCAATATATCATGTTCCTGAAAGATGAAACGAAATTGCCGGCGCCGCAAAAGAATATCAGGATGGCTACCAGCCGGTATATCTATAAAGATTACAGCGCTCCATCGATGCCGATCACGGGCAACTACTGGGCGGAGGGCCCTTCCGTTTTACAGAAGGGTAAAACCTGGATCGTTTATTTCGACAAATACCGCGATCAACGCTATGGAGCGGTTCAGTCTGTTGATCTGAAAAACTGGGAGGATATCTCCGCCCGGATCATTATGCCACCAGGCCTGAAACATGGTACGGTTTTTACCATCACAGAAAAAGAATTTGAAACTTTTTTTAAGTAACGGTCATTTGCCGGCCCCGGATCTTGTCCTGATACCGGGCCTCGAATCTCAATGCTCAAATCTCAGTCCCTGATGCCCAAATCTCCCAATATGAAATATCTAAAACATCTCCCGGCAGCCGCCGCTATCATCCTGTTATCTTTTTCTTATCTCAAACCCCGGCCCGTGCTGTATATTATTGGTGATTCTACGGTAAAGAACGGAAGCGGAAAAGGAGCGGATGCGCTTTGGGGCTGGGGAAGCCTTATCGGTCATTATTTTGATACGGCAAAAATAGAAGTGCAGAACCATGCCATCGGTGGCCGGAGCAGCCGTACTTTTATTACAGACGGGCGATGGGAGATTATTTTAAAAAAACTCAGGAAGGGAGATTATGTGTTGATGCAGTTCGGCCACAATGACGGCAGCCCGCTCGATGATACGGCAAGGGCGCGTGGAACCATCAGGGGGATCGGCGATGAATCCGCGGAGATCTATAATCCCATTCGTAAGATGAATGAAACGGTATATACCTATGGCTATTATATGCGCAAATTTGTAAATGATGCAAAGGCAAAAGGTGCGGTCCCCATCATTTGTTCACCGGTGCCCCGCAATAATTTTAAAGCAGGAAAGGTGCAGCGGGGGAGCCAGGACTACGGTCTTTGGGCAAAACAGGTTGCTGAGCAGACGGGTGCTTTTTTTATCGACCTGAATCAGCGCATTGCAGATCAATATGACCGGATGGGGCAGGATGCGGTCGATAAGTTCTTTCCAAAGGATCATACGCATCCCAATCTTGAAGGTTCCACACTCAATGCGGAAATGGTTGTTTCGGGTGTGAAGGCGTTAAAAAACTGTACGCTCCGGGGCTTCTTGAGATGAAGTTGGTTAAATGGTTTTTAAGGAGATTGTCCGTTATTTATATAAGCTTGAAAGTTATGAAAAAGAGTATCTGTTTATTGGGCCTGCTCATGATTCTGGTATCCGTGTGTTTTGCCCAGCCGGAAGGAAAGGGAAGGCGCAACCTGGCAATGATCGCCAGGGTCACCGGGTCGGGGAATGAATTTTTGCATCTCTATGACGGCGTATTGCCGGAAAATAAGGCAGGTGCGGCACCTGTCAAACGCAACAGGTCCTCCCGGCCCGGGCCACAATGGGTGCAATATGAATGGAAGCAACCGGTAGCTGTAAAAGAGATTGCGCTGTACTGGCATGACTTTAACGGCAGCGAGCCGTTACCGGCGGCCTATCATATTCAGTACTGGAACGGGAACGCTTTTGTACCGGTAACAAACGTTGCAGGATCTGCGCTGCACAATGATGAACTGAATCATAGCAGTTTTGACGAAATAAAGACCACCCGTTTGCGGCTGGAAATAGATGCCGCATACTGGCAGGTAGCCCCCCTTCAGGAGTGGATCGTATATCAAACAGAAGGAACGGCTTATCCTCCGGTTGTTGAGGCGGGTATAGACAGGGATGTGATGCTGAATGGGAAAACCTATCTTGCCGGCGCCATCCGGTCATCAACACCCGTACAAAGGATAGCCTGGACAAAAACATCCGGCCCGGGCACCGTAACGTTCAGCAACGCCGGTGATAAAGCGGGTACTGCTGTTTTCTCCGCTCCCGGCGATTACGTGCTTTCACTTACGGCCGGGTCCGGCAACCAGCAGGCAACATCAGCCCTGAAGGTAAAAGTAGTAATGCCGCCACCCGCCCGGCGCCTGGATGTAGTGTATACGCGCCGTTACAAGGTCGATAATAAATTATGGAGCGACCGGGTCAGGGCGATGATCGTGAACTGGATCCCCTTTTGTATTGATCAGTGCGAGCGTACTGACCTGACGGTTGGCAACGGCGGGCTTGATAATTTCATCGAGGCTGCCAAAGCGCTGCGTGGTGCGCCGCATGGCCGGCATAAGGGGTATGTTTTTTCAAACGCCTGGGTACACCAGACGGTAGAGGCCATGTGTGAGGCCCTGATGGTGGACCCGCAGGGAGACCCGGAAATGATCGCGGCCCAACAGAAAATGCAGCAAACGCTGGATAGGTGGATTCCTATAATCCTGGCGGCACAGGAAGCCGATGGCTATTTACAAACTGCCTTTACATTGCGGGATACCAGTGTGTGGCACAAACGCTGGTCACCGGAAGGAAGGGGTAACCATGAAGGATATGTTGCCGGGTATTTTATTGAATCGGCAATTAATCATTACACGCTCACAGAAGGTAAGGATAAACGGTTGTACAACGCCGCAAAAAAACTGGCCGATTGTTGGGTTGCCCATATCGGCCCGGGAAAAAATGCCTGGTATGACGGTCACCAGGAAATGGAACAGGCGCTGGTACGGTTCGGCCGTTTCGTGAACGATATGGAGGGACATCAAAGTCATGGCGACAGCTATATCAGGCTGGCCCGGTTCCTGCTGGATAACCGTAATGGCGGCAGCTCCTATGATCAGAGTCATGTACCGGTACAGCAGCAATATGAGGCCGTAGGGCATGCGGTGCGCGCTACTTATAACTACTCGGGTATGGCAGATGTTGCCGCGGAAACAGGTGATGTGGATTATCAGAGCGCCGTAATGTCTCTTTGGGATAATATGGTGAACCGGAAGTATTATATCACCGGGGGCATAGGAAGCGGAGAAACCTCCGAAGGTTTTGGCCCTGATTTTTCATTAGGCAACAATGCTTACTGCGAATCCTGCTCCAGCTGCGGGCTGATCTTTTTCCAGTATAAGATGAACCTGGCTTATCATGATGCCCGCTATGCGGATCTGTATGAAGAAACCATGTACAATGCCTTGCTGGGTTCCTTATCTCTCGATGGCAATTATTTTACCTACACGAATGCCCTGTCTACCGGTCAGCCAAGATATGCCTGGCATGTCTGCCCCTGCTGTGTGGGAAATATACCCCGCACCCTATTAATGTTACCTACCTGGATGTATGTCCGGGGAAACCGGGGACTCTATGTGAATCTGTTTGTGGGGAGCACTATAAAGGTTGACAATATTGCCGGTACGGATGTGGAAATGGTGCAGAAAACCGATTATCCCTGGAGCGGTAAGGTTACCATAAACGTAAACCCCGCTCAAAGTAAGGCCTTTACTGTGTATGTGCGCGTGCCCAACCGTACTACCAGCCGGCTGTACACGGCAGTGCCACAGGTGCAGGGACTCCGGTCTCTTTCTGTAAACGGGAAGCCGGTTGCCTGGAAAATGCACCAGGGTTATGCAGCTGTTACAAGAGTATGGAGAAAGGGGGATCATATTGACGTAGAATTGCCCATGGAGATACAGCGTGTAAAAGCCGATGAACGCATAGCAGCGGATAAAGGGATGATCGCCCTTCGTTATGGCCCGCTTGTTTATAATGTTGAAGCGGCCGACCAGGATATTACCAGGAGGATCAGTAACGGGTCGCTGAGGCTGCAGTGGCGCCCGGACCTGCTACATGGTGTTATGGTGATCAGCGGAACCTGGGCAGATGGGGCACCCCTTTTGGCGGTTCCCAATTATAGCCGTATGAACCGGGTACCGGCAACGGCAGAGCCGGCTGAGGAAACACGAGAACCGTTGAGCCGGATCTGGATCCGGACAAATGTATCAGAATAGCAATGAAGAACGGGAGCAGAAAAACGAAAGAACAAGATAGGATGAAACAGATCGTTGGCCGGGCAGGTATGCTTGTTTTGCTGGTGTTGGTCTTGAATTCCGGGTTGTATGGTCAAAGCTTTCAATTCGATTTTGGACAGGGTCGGGTGGAGAAGGGATATGTTAAAGTATTGCCGGGCACTGGATTTGATCAGCAAAGGGGATACGGGATTGATTTGGGTACCCATGTGGTAAGTAATACTTATACAGGGAAAGCCGCATTAACGGATGGCTACCTGACCAGCGACCAGCCCTTTTATTTTTCTGTAAAACTTCCCGAGGGGAATTATAATGTAAAGATCTGGACAGGTGACGACCGGGGTACTGCAGATATTGCCGTTCGGGCAGAAAACAGGCGGATGTTTGTGAACCGGCTTCAAACGGAGAAGGGAAAGCACCGCCTCATTGAATTTACAGTAAATATCCGTGATAGTCTCATTGCCGGTACGAACCGGAAAGTGCGTCTCAAAGCGAGGGAATATGGATATCTGCACTGGGATAATAAGCTTACCCTTGAATTCAACAGCAACCAACCCAAAGTAAATGCTATCGAAATTACACCCAGTAAAACGGCTGTGTCTGTTTTCCTGGCGGGGAACTCGACCGTGGTAGACGGAGCCAGCGAACCCTATTCGGCCTGGGGGCAGATGTTCCCCTTTTTTTTTCAGCCGGGGAAGGTTGCTGTGGTGAACCTTGCAGAGTCGGGCGAAACATTAAGCGGATTCATAGCGGCCCGCCGGTTTGCAAAAATGCTGAGCCTGATGAAGCCGGGTGATTATGCTTTTGTTGAATTTGGCCATAATGATCAGAAACAAAAAGGGGCGGGTGTGGGCGCTTTTACGACTTATAAAAAGGACCTGGAGTTTTTTATCGATATGGTTAGAAAAAAAGGCGGTATTCCTGTATTGGTTACTTCGGTGCAGCGGAGACAGTTTGACAGCGCCGGCAGGATCGTGGAAACCCTGGGAGATTACCCGGCCGCCGTAAGACAAACGGCCCGGGAGCGCCATGTAGCACTGATCGATCTCAATGCTATGAGCAAGACCCTCTTTGAGAGAATGGGACCGGAAGGGTCCCTGCTGGCTTTTGCACATTTTTCCGCCGGTGTGTTTGCCAATAAAAAAGAAGCTATTGCGGATAATACGCATTTCCGCCCGTTTGGTGCATATGAGGTGGCGCGATTGATGATAACCGGTGTAAGAAATGCGCCATTGAAACTGGCCGGCCTGATCAAACCGGGTGAGCCGCTCTTCGATCCTTCAGTGCCGGATGCCTATACAGACTTTTACTGGCCCGAAAGCCCGGGCAGGGATGCGACCAAACCTGATGGGAATTAACGCAGGGGTATGGGCCCTGCTGATTTCAGCGCTCCAATGCCGTCAATGTTGGGGAAGAACTGTAAGGTTTTGAATAATATTTTATGGAGCTTTTTTCTTCAGCGCCTGGTTTAGGAACCGCTGGTCGTTCTGGTCAGAATCGCCATATTGCTTTCTTAGCTGCTCCAGTTTTTTATGCATCGTCTTACGGGTCCCTGCATATGCCGGGTCATTGTATACACTCTTTAGTTCATGCGGATCCTTTTGCAGATCATAGAGCTCCCACTCATTCACGTCGTAGTAAAAATGGATGAGTTTGTAGCGATCGGTACGGATCCCGTAATGCCGTTTTACCGCATGAATGCCCGGGTATTCGTAGTAAGTATAGTATGCTGCATCACGCCAGGAGGTATCTTTCCCGTTCAGCAGCCTGCGGAAAGAGCGGCCCTGCATGTCCTGCGGCGGCTGAATACCTGCATAGTCCAGCAGGGTTGGGGCAAAATCGAGATTTTGTACCAGGGCAGCAGAGCGCCTGCCGGATGGGATCTCTGCCGGGTAGCGGATCAGCAGGGGCGTGCGCAGGGACTCTTCATACATAAACCGTTTATCAAACCATCCGTGCTCGCCCAGGTAAAATCCCTGGTCGGAGGTATAGATAACGATCGTATTTTCATCCAGCCCGTTTTGTTTCAGAAAATCCAGCAGGCGGCCAACTCCATCGTCTACAGCGGCCACCGTGCCCAGGTAATCCTGCATATAGCGCTGATAGCGCCAGCGCATCAATTCGGTCTGCGTCATTTTGGGATAGCGTTTTTTGAAATCTTCCATGATGGGGTTATAAACAGAATCCCAGGTGCTGCGCTCCTCAGGGGTCATACGCCCCAGGTTGTTATTGTAGGCGGCTTTGTCCCAGCTAAGGTATTGTTGGATGCCCAGCTCATCCATCAGGGCGGGAGGTATTTTGTTGTCTCCGGCCCAGTTCATATGTTTCAGGATATTCATTTCCGCTGTATGGGCGGCAGTGCCCCTTCCTGCATAGTTGTCAAATAAAGTTGGGGGCTCTTTGAATGTTTGCTGTGTATATTCCTTTATATGACGGAGGGCCGGAAGCCATTCCCGGTGAGGTGCTTTCTGATGATAAAGCACACAGAAGGGCCTGCTGGTATCTCTTTTGGCGATCCAGTCCAGGGTCATATCCGTAGTAAGGTCCGTAACATACCCCTTTACCTGTTGTCGCTGACCATTGATGATAAAGTTCGGGTTATAATATTCTCCCTGGTCGATCAGCACGGCGGAATAATCGAAACCTTGTGGCAGTCCGTCCATATGGATCTTGCCAATAAGGGCCGTTTGATAGCCGTGTTGCTGAAGCTGTTTGGCAAAATTATCCTGGTCCCAGTTAAAGCGCGCCATGTTATCAACCTTGCCGTTGATAAAGCTATGCTTGCCGGTAAGCAGCACGGCCCGGCTGGGCGCACAGAGTGAATTGGTGACTGTAGCCTGCGTAAACAGGGCGCCCTCTTTGGCCAGCCGGTCGATATTGGGTGTGTGATTTAACCCGTACCCGTAGGCACTTACCGCCTGGTAGCCGTGGTCATCACTCATGATATATACAATGTTGGGCCGCTTTTGCTGGGCCATTGCGCCAGGAGAAAGCCCGGCCAGCAACAATATCCCGATTCCTGTTTTTAATTTCATTGCATTCAGCATTTTTTGAAGATTGCGGATTTTGAACTTCCTGTATTTTGCCCGAAGTTAATATGAGTTCGACTTTTTTTTTCACAGAAGCAAAATAAATTGCGGTAATGGGGCAGGTACTCCTGCTACTCTTTAAGGAGGAGCGGTTTTTGTACAATTAGCTGTTAAGGCCCGGATGCAGATGCCGGCACCTGTATGCGGCTGGATTGAGCAACAGATAATGGCTTCTGATCTGCTGCTGTAAAGACCACGTTGTTGAATGCCCAGTTGTCACCGTGAGTAATACTGCCGGCATGGGCGCCGGAAATATGAACGTTGGTGAATACAAAATTCTTGAGGGCGGACCCGGGCAACCCCGTAGCGGTAATGATATCATTGGTAATTCCCCTGGCGGTGATATCAGACACATATATATTGCGGAATACCGGGGTTCCTTTGGAGGCCGGCTCAACTTTGCGCAGCATTACCTTCCAGTGCGGGGGAATGGAATCTTCATCATATCCTTTGGGCAATTGGGAATAGCTATAGCTGGGGTTCCAGTTCATGGTGTAGTGGAACGCATTTTTCACACTGTCCATTTTGATATTGTGGAAATAGATGTCCTCAACAATGCCCCCCCTGGTAACCGCCGATTTTATGTGGAACCCATTGCCTGTTTGATGAGCCACCAGGTCGGTCGCCAGTACATGGCGGATGCCCCCGGAAGTTTCACTGCCCAGGGTTAATAAGCCTCCGCCGCGGCGGGCGATACATTTGCGGATCACTACATATTCTGTGGGGCGGTTTACACGCAGGCCGTCCCAGTCGCGGCCCGATTTTAAGCAAAAGTCATCATCATTGCAATCGATATCGCAGTTTTCGACCAGTACCCAGGAGGAGGAATCGATGTCGATGCCGTCGGTGCTGGGACCCTTGCCGTCCTCGTTATTGCGGATAATAATACCATCTACGGTCAGCCTTGTGGAATAGAGCAGTTGTACGGTCCAGAACCCGGCATTTTTAAAGGTAAGTCCTTTCAGTGTAAGGTCTGAAGCGTTTTGTGCCAGGAACGTGCGAACGCGTTTGGCATCGTAGTCTACGATCCAGCGCAGCCCTTTGGGCTCGTATTCTTCCTTACGCATCTTCCAGTATTTGTCCCAGCAAAATTTACCGCGCGCATCGATGATACCCTTTCCGCTTACTGCTACGTTGGACGCATTGATCACATTGATGAGGGCGGCCGGCCATTTCATTTCAATACCAGCTACACGGGTGTCAATCTCCGGGTAATCGGCAAAATCCTGCGAACCTAAAATCAGCACGCCTGCGTCTATTTTGAGATGCACATTGGATTTGAGAAACAGCGAACCGCTAACATAAGTGCCGGGCCTGAATGCGACGATGCCGCCGCCGTTCTTTGCACAAAGATCTATCGCCTTTTGTATGGCAGCCGTGCTCCGGGTTGCCGTATCGCTTTGGGCTCCGTAATCGTTTGCATAATAGATGTGGGTACCCGACGGGGATTTTTGAGCACCTGTTTTTGATGCCCAGGGAAGCGGAGGCAGCTGGGTATGACCCGCAGTGCCGGACACTACAAGCAGTAACAGCAACAGGGAGTATTTTAATTTCATGACCGGGTTGGTTTTATTGCTACGGCATAAATATTTTCTTTCCCCTCAAAATTGGCACGGAAAAGAATATATCGCTGATCGGGGGTAAAATGAATATTGGGCTCCAGCTGGTAGCGATGCTGCTGCATATTGACCAGTTTTTCTGCTTTGAAGATCCCGTTCTCCGGGGTAAACAGGTAGATCCATTGACCGTCGGGGGCTTTGGCTACTGCACCGGGGGCGCCGCCATCACCTGCAAAAAGCTTTCCGTCGGGCGACGTGGTATAATGAACAGACCACTCATTTCTTTGCAGCCGGTATTTTGTTGTTGTTCCGGTTGCCAGATCGGTCCCGCCTACAAAAAAAGTGACGCCTCTCGGTTGTTGTAAGTCAAACCAGATGGTCTTCCCGTCTTTTGAGAACCATTCGTGCCCGGCTATTTCCATCGGCATGGTCCTTTTATGTACCAGCTTTACGGTTTTTGTAATAACATTAATGGTCCAGATCCGGTCTACTTTATGCCAGGGACCTTCATGGCAAAACATCAGCAGCCGGGGGTCTGCGGGGGAGAACTGGATATGGTTCAGCCAGGCGCTATCGGTAAATATTTTGTTGAGCCGGCCCGAGCGGATATCGATGGTAAAAAGTGTCCGGGGAAGTTTGGCTTCATAAATGATCGTGAAATAACTGCCTTTGCCGGGATATTTCCGGAACAGCTCTTTCTCGGCATCGGAATACCGGGCGCCCGCCAGCAGGGTTCCATCCGCGTTAATTGTGGTAACTGTCGCTTTAAAGTCTGCCGGGAAGATATAGATCAAGCTTTCCTTTTTTGTGGAAAGGTCCACAGCAAACACGCTGTCTTTAACCTGGAAGAATGCTTTGTTTAACCGGGGACAAACGATTTCTCCCTGCATGGGTGAAGTGTGGTTGGTAAGCCGTTCGGATTGCAGGGTGTTCAGATCCAGCAGGTACAATTGCCGGTCGCGGGTATTGCTGTTATAGGTCTCCTGTTTTGCGGCAGCCGTAGGGATCTTTTCCGTGCTGTAATATACCATTTTGCTGCCGGCAAACGGGTCGTTGTGGAAATAGAAGCTGAGGTTGCTCCGGTCGTTGTTGGTGAGCCGGATCACTTTGTGATGCGTGTCGGCGTCGATCCACTCGCGGGGCATGTCGGGACCGGTTTTCAGAACCGGTTGTGTGTGGCCTGCTATGCCTCCCAGAAGCAGGCCGGCGAAGAATATCTTTTTCATTCGATGGGTACAATTTATGAATTTTTATCGGGTTAATGATGCGCGGAGATATGACAAATTCATCTTAATCGGATAATGTTGGATCCAGGCCGCATCGCTATGCTTCCCCGGGATACCCTGTGTTTGCAGAACTATCGTAACAAAGCGCATGGGCTCTATAGGCTCCCCCGGCCTGCTCCTGGTATATTTTCCGAACACTCCGCCGGGGCGGGGCCAGGGAATATTCATCCGTGCCTGTTCCTGAATGTGTCGTTATCTTTGAGTGGATCTTTCACTCTTCAATTCCTTGCTATGATGCGATCTGTATCTTTAATTGTACTAATGACTTTTGTTTTTGGCGCGGGCGTCGCGGAGGCGCAACGGCTCCCGGCAAAGAAAGAGCTGTTACGTGTGCTGCGGCGGACCAACCGGTATTTTATGAACAAATGGCCTGATCCGGGGAAGGTGGTGGTTACCAATAAAGAGCGCCCCAGCAACCTGTGGACGCGCGCTGTTTATTATGAAGGACTGATGGCGCTGTACGCCATCGATCCGCAAAAAGAGTATTACGATTATGCTGTAGACTGGGGCGAAAAACACCGGTGGGGATTGTGGGGCGGCACGGCTACAAAGAGTGCAGACAACCAGTGTTGCGGGCAAACCTATATTGACCTTTACCAGGTCGATAAAAAAGAAGACCGTATCCGGGATATAAAGGCTTGTATGGACCGGGTAATAGAAAAAGAAGGCAATGAAGCCTGGAGCTGGATCGACGCCATACAGATGGCGATGCCCGTATTTGCCAGACTGGGCGTTGTGTACAGGGAGCAAAAGTATTTTGATAAGATGTACGCCCTGTATGCATTTACAAAGAACAATCATGGCGGCAGGGGATTGTATAACCGCGGAGAGCACCTTTGGTGGCGCGATAAAGATTTTGTACCTCCCTATAAAGAGCCTAATGGTAACGATTGTTACTGGAGCCGGGGAAACGGTTGGGTATTTGCGGCATTGGTGCGGGTATTGGATATTTTACCGGAATCTGATCCGCATTATAAAGAATACCTGCAGGATTTTACAGATATGGCGGATGCGTTAATAAAAGTACAGCAGCCCGGGGGTTTATGGACTGTGAGCCTGCATGATCCGGGTCATTATGGCGGAAAGGAGATCTCCGGCAGTTCTTTATTTACCTACGGGTTCGCGTGGGGGGTACGAAAAGGGATCCTGGACCGGCGCCGGTATCTGCCGGCCCTTTTAAGGGCCTGGAACGCTATGGTCAGCGACGCCGTACATAAGAATGGATTCCTGGGCTATGTGCAGGGAACCGGTAAGGAGCCAAAGGACGGACAGCCGGTTGGCTATAGCAGCGTTCCGGATTTTGAAGATTATGGGCTTGGATGCTTTTTGCTGGCTGGGAGCGAAGTATACCGGTTACGGTAAAAGGAATGCTGAAGGTTATGATGAGTGCACCCGGGGATTTTTTATGAACATAAATGAGCCTCCTGCAGCATATGCGGGAAATACTAAGAAAGGATCCGTTCGGAAATAGAACGATGGCTACAGCAGTGAAAATGCGGATATCTTTGCGTAATGATAAAGGCGGGCAAAAGGGATCGTGCTGCTGTTGTTGATATACTGGCCAACGCATTTGATGATAACAGGAGCGTTAATTATATTGTCCGGCAGGATGCCGGGCGCAGGCAAAGGATAAAAGCCCTGATGGCTTATGCTTTTGACCGTTGCATGTTGTCCGGCGAGGTGTTTATTACAGAGGAGGGCCGGGGGTGTGCCCTGGTACTGTTCCCGGACCTGAAGAAAAGCACCATGCGCTCTGTATTGCTGGATCTGAAGCTGGTGCTCCGGGCCATTGGTTCCAATGTTTTTAAGGTGTTGAAACGGGAAGCCGCTTTGAAAAAGACGCAGGTTGTTGCGCCTTTGTATTACCTCTGGTTTATCGGGGTGCACAGGGAGGTACAGGGAAGAGGTACGGGAAGCCGGCTGCTGAATGAACTGAAACAGCGGGCTGATGAACTGGGAAGGGTCGTATGCCTGGAAACTTCAACCATAAAAAATATTCCCTGGTATGAGAAACATGGCTTCCGGGTGTACAATGAGCTGAACCTCGGGTACCCGCTTTATTTTATGAAATGGGAGAAGGACGCATCCGCCCGGGTGGATGATGTATGACCCGCTCCCTGCCTGTTGATGCTGGGTTCTTGTTTTCTTTGATTTGTTCTATATTTACCATAGTGTTGGTAACTACCTGTTGTTTCAACAAAACCCCGGATGGTAATGAAAAAGGATCTTTTAAAGCCGGTCTTTTTAGCGGCCGGTATCTTTGTGGCATTCTTTATGCAGGCGCAAAGGAAACCGCTGGTTGCAGATAAGCCCAATGTGATCTATATAATGGCGGACGATATGGGTGCCGGCATGCTGTCTTATTATGGACAACGCTTTTTTTCTACGCCTCATATTGATCGCCTCGCCCGTGGTGGCATTGTATTTGAGAACGCTTATTCCAGCGCTTATTGTGCGCCGTCAAGGGCTACTTTTCTTACGGGGTACAGTGATTGCAGAACCGGGAAATATGTGCTTACCGGGGGTGGTATTTATACAAAGACAGCAACGGGGCAACTGACAGATGCCCAGGCCCAGGCGAAGGTGAATGCAGCTATCGGACAGGAACCGGATGTGCTCTTCCTCCCCCAGGTATTTAAAAAAGCGGGTTATATAACGGGACAGGTAGGAAAACTGGATTGGGGATTTGCCACTACAGACCGGCAATTAAAAAATCATGGATGGGATTATTATTACGGCTATTATGATCACATTCAGTGCCATGGCTATTATCCTGTGTTCCTGCATGAGAATGGGAGACGCATTACCATTCCCGGCAATACGCATCCCGATGCGGCAAAAACAGGAGAATGGGGCTCTGATAGCATACAGGAGCAGGACCGGTGGAATATGAACGGAAAGGAAGTGTACTCGCAGGACCTGTTCCTGCAAAAAATGCTGGCATTTATAAGAAAAAATAAAGACCGTCCGTTTTTCCTGTACCATCCTACCCAGCTGCCGCATGGCCCGGTGGCCATACCGGCCCTGCACCCCGAACTGGCGTTTGCAGATTCGCTTACCAATATTGAAAAAGCCTATGCCTCCATGGTCAAACGACTGGATGACGACGTTGCTGTGATTATGGATGAACTGCAGCGACTGGGGATTGCGGAAAAAACCATGATCGTTTTTTCTTCCGATAATGGTCATGAACTTTATTATGCTTATAAAGGACGTGTGGAAAAACCCTACCGGGATATGCGCACCGGGGCATTCTACAACAATGTAACCAACAAATTTTACAGTGCTGCCGGGGGCGATGTTTTTGACGGCAATCATGGAATGGCAGGTTTAAAGCGCAGTAACTGGGAGGGAGGGGTAAAAGTACCGCTGTTCGTATATTGGCCATCCCGGTTTGGAAAGGGAAGGGTAACAGGGCGGCTCGTGACCAACTACGATTTTCTTTCTACAATGGCCGATCTGCTGCATGTTCCCCTGAAGGACCCGAAGGACGGGCGCTCATACTTATCTGTTTTACAGGGGCGCCCGGCCCGCAGTGGCGGGGGTCACACTGCTATTGCCTTTGCTTCGTTTATGGGACCAGCCCTGGTTACCAGCGATGGATGGAAATTGCGTTATTATGCACCGCGAAAACTTTTTCAGCTATACCACCTGCCGGATGATCCGGGGGAGCAAAAGGATCTTTCTGCACAATACCCCGGGAAATTAAAGCGCATGCAACAGGAACTGCTTGAGCAATGCGAAGGTGACCTGGAGAACGGATGGTTCAGTGATGAAAAGAATGTTGTACAGATCCGGTGATATACAGATTGCTGTATTCAGCCGGAAAACCACTAAATTAGTTGCATAAATCATGAACATGAATCCCAAACCGCAAAATGTATTGGACTACCATAGCGTTAATACCATATTCATGGTATGGAACTTTAAAGAAGATGTAGCTGTTAAAGAAGTCTTCCAGCGGATCTGTGCGCTGGTCATTAACCTCAACCATTCTGCATATACCCGTTTCCCGGATGAAGGGGTGAGCTGTGTAATGGGGATCGGGTTTGATGCCTGGAACCGGCTTGCACTTCCGGATCCGCTTCCCCGTGAGCTGGAATCTTTTGTTCCTGTTTCCGGGCAAAAGCATACAGCAGTAGCCACCCGGGGCGATCTGCATTTTCATCTGCGGGGTAATACCAGCAGTATCTGTTATGATATGGCTGCCGACCTGTCGGAACTGCTGCAACCGGCAGCGCTTTGTGTGGAAGAAGTGCATGGTTTCCGGTATTGGGACGGACGTGCGATCATCGGTTTTGTTGATGGGACGGAGAACCCGCACGGTGCTGACGAACGGGCTTACTTTGGGCTGGTAGGAGATGAAGACCCGGCATACAGGGGAGGCAGTTATCTCTTTGTTCAGAAATACCTGCACGACCTGGTTGCCTTTAAAGCTTTGCCGGTGAGTGAACAGGAGCGTATCATCGGGCGGTATAAGGATAGTGATGTGGAAATGCCGGATGATGTTAAACCAAAGAATTCTCATTCGGCCCTGGCAAATGTAGGGGATGACCTTAAGATCATCCGGGGCAATATGCCCTTTGGCAATATGGCCGCCAATGAAATGGGCACTTATTTCATCGCGTATGCCAGTACGTTTAGTACCGTAAAAAAAATGCTGGACCGGATGTTCATCGGGGACCCCGAAGGAAACTATGACCGCCTGCTGGATTTCAGTACGGCAAAAACAGGAACTCTGTTCTTTGCACCCACACTGGATATGTTGAAGGCTTTTTCCGGTGATTGAAAAGACCTAAGCACTTAACAGCTGCAGGTATTTATCAATATATTCCTGTTTATATCTCGACCGGTATTGTTGTATAAAACGCGGATGCTCCAGGGTGATCAGCTCATCAAACATGGGCGTTGCCTGGTTGAGTTTACGGATAAACGTTTCATTTTTTTTACCCAGCACAAATGCTTTTTTAGTATCCATCCCTATGGAAATATGTTGCCGGAGGCTCCGGATCATGAATGGCTTTACGGCTTCAAATAGTGCAGGATCATCGTAATAATTTGCATTCAGCCATTTGCCCGGAGAGGCCTGCCTCACAATGGCGAGCGGGAAGGGTGAGTTGATATAGAAATGACGGTAAAATAAATTAACGCCTCCATACTGTTCGATCATTTCATACATAAATACTGATGAAACCTCGTGGGAGCTAACGGAGTGCATGCGGATGCCGCATACTTTGTCGAGTCGTTTGGTATCTGTGAACGGAACGCCTGTAAGCCCCGCTCCATGGCGGCTGGGGTTGATACCGATAATAAGCCTGCGCTGGTGATGGTCATTGTAGAACCTGGAATAGAATTGTTCCATCACGGGGAAGGTCTCAGGATTTTCGCGGAAAGGATTAAGCACGCGGAATCCGGGGGGCAAGGCACCTTTATATTGAAGCTTTTTGTTAAAAGCGATGATCTTCTCTGCAACCGTTTTCAATGTATGCTCTTTTATGCTCTAATTTATGATATATTGTTGATAAAGGACCCATTTCGCATAGCCGATCTTCGTAACCTGTTGTTCCATTATCTTTAAGAAGGTGCTGAAGAGACTATGATAGGGTCCTGGGCAGCAGCGGCTGCCTGCTTATTTTTTATTTCTTAATTTTAACAGGCGGTAACAGACATGAAGCCTTCAATGCAACATACGATCTATACTATTGGCCACTCCACACACCCGCTGGGAGTATTTATAAAAATGCTGGAGTCTTTTAACATTGGGTTGCTGGCAGATATACGGCGGTTCCCGGGTTCCCGGAAGTACCCGCAGTTTAATAGGGAGCCGCTGGCAGCGGCGCTGCAGCAGGCCGGCATCCGCTATGTGCATATCGAAGACCTGGGCGGTCGCAGAAAAGCCAGGCCCGGGTCGGAAAACAGCCGGTGGCGTAACGAGGCATTCCGGGGATATGCAGACTATATGGAAACGGATGCATTTAAGATTGCTATGGATGCATTGGAAGTACGGGCCCTGGAACAACCTACTGTATATATGTGTGCAGAAGCTGTGTGGTGGCGTTGTCACCGGGCCCTGGTATCGGATTACCTGAAGGCAAAGGGCTGGACGGTGCTGCATATTATGGGAGTAGGCAAAGCAGAGGAGCATCCGTATACGGCACCGGCACGTATTTATGACGGGCGTGTTTTTTATGCTGATGAAAATTTATTTGACGCGAAATAAAAACGGTTATGGCAACAAAATTTAAAGTAGGTGATGAAGTAAGCTGGAATTCAGAGGCGGGAAGGGTTTCGGGTACTATCATTAAAGTGCATACAAAGGACTTTTCGTACAAAGGGTACACGCATCACGCCACTGCAGAAGATCCGCAATACGAGATCCGGAGCAGCAAATCGGATCATATTGCCGCACACAAAGGAGCTGCACTTACGCGGGAATAAGAAGGGCCGGGGATGCGTATGCAAGGACGTGAAGGAAGGGCCAGCGCCGGGATATTCGGAATTAAATAATAAATTGCGGCATGCCTGCTTCTCCTGTTTTCTTTATTGTGCTGGTCCTGCCGGCCGGTATCGGTCTCATTATTCTTTCAAGTGCCTGTTACCGGGTGCACCCTTTCTTCTCATTATCCCCTGCTTGCTTTGTAACCGGCAGCCTGGGCGGCTTGGGTACGGCTTCCCTTCTTTCCCTGATGATAGAAGGCTTTGGGAAAATGATGGGCTCGCCGGGCTTTATTATAGTCCTTGGTACAGCATTGGGTTTTGTGTTACACGCCAACCGGGCAACAACAGCAATGGCCAATGCAATTGTAAAAACGGACAGGCAGCAAACGATCTGCCTTTGCCATGAGCCTTACCGGGTTTATTGTGGGGCTTCCGATCTTTTGTAACTCCGGTGCGTAGTGCTAAACGGGCAGAACCAATCAATGATCCGCCGCACCGGTATTGCAGGTATACAGCGCGGCTACAGTATGGATGGCCATCACCGGCATCACCATGGTGTATTTGTTGTCCTTAATCATTTTGTAAATGAAGATCGTCATAGCGCCGAATGCATTTAAGAATAGTCTGCCGGCTGCTGCAGTAGCGGCCGCATTGGCGGAGGGTATCAGGAGCAGTGGTTATACCGGCGCCATGGTTTGCTGCCCTGTTGGAGATGGGGGAGACGGAACGGGTAGCCTGCTGCAGCAGTACCTGGGTGCAGAACCTGTGGTTGCGGAGGTCGCAGATCCGCTCGGCAGACCTGTTAAGGCTCCCTTTGGATGGATAAAGGAAACAGGGACCGCGATCATTGAAATGGCGGATGCCTCCGGTCTGCGCCTGCTTAATACCGGGGAATACAAGCCGCTGGAGGCCGATACAACAGGGTGCGGTCAGCTGATAAAGGCAGCACTGGATCACGGGGCGGGGGAGCTGTTGCTTTGTATCGGGGGGAGTGCTACCGTAGATGGCGGCACCGGTGCATTAAGGGCGCTGGGACTGCAGCTCCTCGCCTCAAATGGCGCAACACTGCAACGGCTTCCGGCAGACCTTGTTAACCTCGGATCAATCGGTGTGGCGGGGCTGGATCAGCGGCTGCGCAGGTTGAAGATCAGGATCCTGTGTGATGTAAAAAATCATTTGCTGGGAGCAAAGGGGGCTGCCGCCGTTTTTGGGCCGCAGAAAGGCGCCGGTGCCCGCGATGTGGCGTTACTGGAGGCGGCATTGCAGCGGTGGCGCCAGGTTGTATTACTGACTACCGGCATAGATATCAATAAGCCGGAATCGAGCGGGGCCGCGGGGGGGATAGCGGCCGGTTTATCGGCTTTTTGCAATGTGGCGATCGTGGATGGGATCGGGTATTTTTTGGAGAGAATAAATTTTGAACAGGAACTGGAAGGCGCCGGTTGGGTCATCACCGGCGAAGGGTCGATCGATCACCAGACCCTGGAGGGGAAAGCGCCCTTCGGAGTGGCGGTCATGGCAAAGCAAAGGGGGATTCCCGTCGTTGGCGTTGCGGGGAAAGTGCCGGAGATCCCGGACCCGGAATTACAGCGCTATTTTCAAACGCTCTGGCCGATTAATGAACAGCCGGTAGCGCTTGAAGAAGCTATCCGGCAAACGCGTGTTAACCTTGTCCGCACCGGTCTAAGGATCGGGGTGGCATTACAGGCGCAAAACCGGAGTGGTAACGCTCTTGTCTGATCGCATCGGCGAAGGATGTGCTCCGGGTCAGCGGTGCGGTGGTGCCGGCTGCCCGATAATATAAAATTTGATCACAGGAACAAAGAATCGGATCTCTATGAAATTTAGAAATGGATGGCTGCTCCTGCTGCTGCTGGTGGTACGGCCGGTTGCAGGCCAGCAGCATACAAACGGGCAATGGCAATCGCCGCATACCATGGAGGCATTAGGCGCCGCGCCGGTAGCGCTGATCCCTTTTCCGCAGGAAGTGGTGTGGACGGGGCAACCCATGAAATTGCAACGGAACATGAGCATCCGGATACAGGGTGCAATGAACGGCCTGGCAGGTGATGCCGTTCGCTCCTTGAGGGAACTGCTGCAACAGTGCGGGATACAGGCGAGCGCAAACGGGAAGAATACGGTTCCGCGGATCCTGTTTGAGAAAAAAAGACAACCGGTAAAGGAAGGATACCAGTTGCAGGTAATGCCTGCCGTTATTACGATCCGGGCCAGTGATGCTGCGGGGTTTTACTATGGAGTGCAAACGCTGCGGCAGTTGCTGGCGCAGAAGACCGCTGAGAACACGATATATGGATGTACCATTACTGATTGGCCGGCATTTGGATTGCGGGGCTTTATGCATGATAACGGCCGCAATTTTCAGCCTGTGGCCCTGCTAAAAGCTCAGTTGGAAAAGCTTTCCTGGTATAAGTTCAATACCTTTCACTGGCATTTGACGGATAACCCGGCCTGGCGACCGGAAAGCAGGATATACCCGCAGCTGAATGACCCGGCAAAAAGAAAAGCAGGCCGGGATCCGGACAGCACGTATTCGTTTGATGCCATAAGAGACCTCATCGCTTTTGCCCGGAAGCGATCGATCCGGATCATACCAGAGCTGGATATGCCGGGGCATAGCCGGTATTTTGAACCTGCTTTTGGATTTAAGATGGAAAGTGAGCAGGGTATGGCGGTACTGGAAAAACTGATCGACGAGTTTTGTGCGCAGATCCCGGCGGAAGATTGCCCGGTGATCCATATCGGTTCGGATGAAGTGGGGATCGCTAACCCGGCAGCGTTTATCAGGCGGATGACCGATCGGGTAAAACGCAATGGACGCCGGGTAATGGTCTGGAACCCCGGGTTGCCGCCGGAGCCTGGTACGATCGAACAGCATTGGCGGGATGACGGCAGCGCAGGTATCCGCAACAGCAATAATCCCGTTGTGGATTCTTATTCCGGTTATCTGAATTATTTTGATGCCTATAGCCTCATACAACGTTACTTTTTTCAGCAGATCTGCAACCGGCCCCGGGGCGATAGCCTGGCGTGGGGAGGGATCGTATGTTGCTGGCCGGATGTGCGGGTAGATGATAAAAGCAGGATCCTGTTACACAACCCTGTATGGCCCGGCGCTATTGCCTACAGTGAGGCCGCCTGGTGCGGCCGGTCAGGTTATAACAGTATTTATATGAATCGGCTTCCGCTTCCGGGCACACCGGCCAATGGATACTTCCGGGAGTTTGAAAGCCGTATGTACCGGCATCAGCTGCTTTTTTTTAACAACGATCCATTTCCTTATCATGCCCTGGCTGATCTGGAATGGACTATGAGCGGCCCTTTTCACAGGAGCAGGGAAGATGCTGTAAACAGGGCTTTTACACCAGAGTTGAAAACAAATCAAAGAGACCGTGTTGCTACCACCGTTGTTGCCGGGGGCGTCTTTCGCTTTAACGATATGCTGGGGGCTAAGGTACTAAGCTCCGGGGTGGATGAAACCGTTTACCTGACGGGGTATGTATATGTAAAAACAGGAAGGATCATGCATGCCATAACAGGTTTTGAAACGGCGGCCCGCAGTAACCGGCGCAGTGGCGGAATTCCGCAGGATGGAAAATGGGACGCGAACGGCGGCGCTGTCTTCATCAATGGGGAGGAACTGGCAGGGCCCACATGGAATGCTCCGGGGGCAAACCGGTATCTGAAAGCTACCTGGGAAACGCCGGCCAATGAGATCCCGTTTACCGACGAAGAATTTTATTGGAGCCGGCCACCCGCCGCTATACCGCTGCAAAAGGGCTGGAATAAAATAGTAGTGCGGGTACCCCGTGCCTATAAGGAACAGAACTGGAGCTTTGCCTTTGTACCCGTTAAGAAAGGCCGGGCGGGAAACTGGGAAAGAGATCATATGATACAGGTTCGCGCTGCTGTTAAATGAATGAGCATTTTATTTTATGGTAGAAAGATACGGGGCAGTGCTTTGCAGATACTGCGTGGAGCACTGATGGATTGTGTGTTCTGTATGTTTTCTGCACCACCGGCAGGATGCTCTGCGGAGCAAGCCTTTGCATTGGATCTGTTCCTGTTGTGTTTCCACGGATCACCGGGATGAACAGGAGCCAGTATATCTGTTTCATCACTGATGCATTTCAGGAGTGTTGATCCCCCGGTGAAATACCCGTTTACTGGTGTCGTCATCCGATAGCTGGCTGTCTCAATACTGTTTCGCAACCGGGCACACTTATGTGAATCTCTATCGGTCCGGGTATAAAAAAAGCTTGAATATTTTATTGATAATCAAGCTTTTGTGTCGGGATGACTGGATTCGAACCAGCGGCCTCTTCGTCCCGAACGAAGCGCGCTACCGGGCTGCGCTACATCCCGAAAACAGAAGGGGCCGCAATATATAATAAGTTTTGGAATTTTTTACAGACTTCCCCCATTTATTTCTCCATAGACGGATTGTGGAAACACTACGGATTATTGTACTTGGTTCAGGCGTCAGCAAGATTTGCCGAAACCTGACTGCTACATGTGCTTCTTTGGGCCCGGATCACCCGGTTCCGTATTCTTGAGATAAAGATGGCGCCTTCTTTATCTGTTTTGGAAAGAAGACCGGCGAACACCAATGTAGCGGGATTCCCGTTGATTGCTGCAAAGCTCAGGAGGGTTGAACACCCCTTGGATGGAGCGGAAAGAGGTCCTTTCAATGCCTGGACAGAAGATATGCGCGGCAGTAACGGGTTCCGGCTTTTAAGACGGCTGGCTGCGTGGTTATTCAGGGGGAAAGCGATGATGTTTCCGGTTGTCATAGAATAAGCCCTATCATATCAACAGTTGTGCATTGATATGATAGGGCTGTTCTGTCAACAGGAAAGGCGCTGACCGCAGCGTCAGGAAATACTTCCGCCTGCTATAAAGTGGTTTGCTTTATCTTCTTTAAACCGCGCCTGCTTGCCATCCCAATGTAATGTTTCATTGGGGAACCGTGCTGCAATAACGCCCAGCAGGATCACTTCCGTAAGTTTGGCAGAGTAGGAGAATGGCGCACTGCACTTTGCTTTACCAAGGCAGGCATCTACAAACTCGTGGTAGTGCTTGGGCGTTTCTGCGTCGTAGCTGGTAGTTGGTTTGCCCGCTGCTCCCTTGGGATCGTATTTTTTGATGTCGATCGGCTCAAATTTATTATTTACGATCAGTTTGGGCAATTGCATAAAGTGCGGTAACAACAGGCGTTGCCCGTTTTCGCCAATAAACATGGCACCCTGGTCCGGCAATGCCTCACCACCCGGAAGTTCCAGCGCTGCCTGCGCCTCCGGGGCACCCTTACCATCGTACCATACCCATTCCAGCGTTTTTGCGGTATAGGGGGTTCCGGGGAAAACATAAGTGACATGATTTTTTTCAGCATGGCCAAAATCATTGGGGGCTCTGCACTCGTTCTTAACTGTTAGGGGCACGCTTAGCTTTAACGCATTGTAAGGGGTATCAAAAATATGAACGCCCATGTCGCCCAGGGTACCGCAGCCATAGTCGATACATTTTCTCCAGTTGCCCGGGTGGTAGAACCCTTTCTTATAGGGCCGCTTTTTAGCAGTACCCAGCCACAGATCCCAGTTCAGCCCTTCTGGTATAGGATCGCTTCCCTCCGGTGCTTCACCATCATATCCCCATACTTTGGGGGACCATGCTATTACTTTTTTTACCTTTCCTATAATTCCTTTTTGAATAAGAATGGTGGCCAGTTTGTAATCGTAGAAGGAATGCACCTGTATACCCATTTGGGTCACCAGCTTTTTTTGAGCGGCTACAGCATCCATTTTCCGCGATTCAGCAATATAGTGGGTCAGTGGCTTTTGACAATACACGTGTTTGTTCATTTCCATTGCGGCCAGCGAAACAGGTGCATGCGCATGATCGGTGGTAGAGACCACTACCGCATCAATTTCATTGCCCATGGTTTTAAACAGCTCCTTATAGTCAGTAAAAGTCTTTGCACCGGCATATCGAGCTTTTGCGGCATTCAGGCTATTGCTGTCCACATCACAGAGCGCAACGATCTCTACCAGGGGGTGTGAGGCAATTGCGGCCAGATCACCGGTGCCCATGGATCCTAACCCGACCTGGGCAACCCTTAATTTTTTCCCGGGAGCAAAGGCTGACGACGAAAGCGGAAGCACGAAGGCGAGCGATCCGGCTGCCGTAGCTTTTATAAAACTTCTTCTTTTCATATGTGTATATTGTTTTTAAAATAAATCATTCATCCGGGCCGGGTTTATTGAAGCGGCTTTACTATGACGTTCTTAAACCACAGGGAACTTCCGTGGTATTGAAATGCGATATAGCCCGTTTTGAAAGTGCCATAGAGCGCACTTTTTGCCCATTTACCGGCTTTTTTACGGGCATACCAGTCGGCCGACCAGGGTTCAAAACTCAGGAGCTTTACACCGTTCAGCCAGTGCTCTGTACGGCCAGGGGCCACTACTATTTTAGTGGTATTCCATTGGCCAACAGGGTGAAGCAGCTTCCTCGCCTCGTCTGCCGGATGCATCGCATAATCGGCACCGGTTTTTTGCCAGTCCTGTAATTGTTCCGGGTGTGCCGCGCCAAACTGCGAATTGTAGTCCTTCAGATCCGGGTGCATGCTTGCAAAGTTTTCATCATCGATCAGCTGGTACTCCGGGCTGATGCTCGAGGGGCCATCATACCCTTCTTTCACATGATAAAAGATACCGCTATTGCCACCCGCAGCTATTTTCCAGTCTACCGTCAGTTCAAAATATTCAAATTCCTGGCCGGTAAAGATAACATCCCGCCCGCCTTTATAAGCAGTGGTTGCTTTGGCCTCGTTATTCATCCATAACATGCCGTTGCTGATGGTCCAGCCAGGGGGCAGTGTTTTCCCGTTATATCCCCTCCATTTGTCCGCATGGTTTTTGTCCAGCAGGTTAATGCTTTTTTTAGTTCTTGCTGCAACAAAAGTGTCTGGCTGATGAGATGACTGACGGGAAACATTGGCTCCCAGCAATATAAAAGCAGGGACCAGGACCAGGTACTGAGTAGAAAATAACTTCATAAAAAACGAAATCAATGGCAGGAAATGAATGAACCGGTTTTGTATTTCTTTAATACAGGGGCTAAAATAGTGAAATAACCATTATGACGGGCATATAAATTTCGAAAAGGACCATCGGGGCTACCGGTGCTGCAGCTGCTGATAACAGGGGGCAGCAGGGTTCTCTAAACGCCCGGATACACGCATCTGGTTTCAGCATGACCAGCTCCGGAGCAGTGTTGGGTTTATAGCAGTTGTGTCATTTTGATCAACCGGGCTCCAAAAGAGTCCCGTGTTTGTCCTGTCTGACACCTGGTCAACACTATTTTCTGCTGAATTTAAAAACAGCGCTTCGTGTTCCGTTCACCATGGTGGCGCTGAACTGGTTGTCGGTATCGGAGAACCGGATCGTGTTAAAATAATCTGATTTCAACTCCCCGGACCCATCCGCAGCGCTTACCAGCAAGGAGTGTATATTGTTGGAACTGCAACCGCTGCAATTGTCGTCTGATCCGTACTTTTGTATTTTCCAATTCCCGTTATACTGTATTCCCCGGAGGCTTGTAAAGGTAAAGGATCGGTCTTCGGAAAAATGATAGCTGCCTTCGCCAAAGGTTACAGGCAGGCCGCCCGAACCGGAAAGGTTTATGACTTCCACATCCCAATCGCCAACGATCCTTTTTTCATATCGTTTAAGAAGGTCTTTGCTGCAGCCGGTGAATGCAAGCAGCGTAATAAGCAAAACGGGCAGGTACCATTTTTTCATAATCGGGTTGTTTTAGCGTTCAATGGAACCGGCCACTGTATGATCTCAAAACCGCAGTAAGGAAGAACGGAATATTGCGTTTGATCTTATACGCGCACCGTCGGTATTATAGCAACCTTTTCCGGTGTGGAAGATAATGAATATTTATAATGGGCTGTAGTGAAGGGATCCGGTATTGCGATAAACAAATGTTAATTGTTGCATAAAAAAACGCACCCGGTTAAGAGTGCGTTTTTTTATAAAAGGATGTTATTAATACCTGTATAATTCCGGTTTGAACGGTCCTTCTGCCGGAATACCGAGATAAGCGGCCTGGGCGGGAGTGAGGGTATCCAGTTCTACTCCGATCTTAGCAAGGTGCAGCCGGGCTACTTTTTCATCGAGGTGTTTGGGCAGCACATATACCTTGTTCTCATATTGATCGTTATTGGTCCAGAGCTCGATCTGGGCCAGGGTCTGGTTAGAGAACGAGTTGCTCATTACAAAGCTGGGATGCCCGGTGGCACAGCCCAGGTTCACCAGGCGGCCTTCGGCCAGCAGGATGATGTCGTTGCCATCGATATTGTAAATATCCACCTGTGGCTTAACGGTATCTTTGGTATGACCATAATTCTGGTTCAGCCAGGCCACGTCGATCTCAATATCGAAGTGGCCGATATTGCATACAATGGCTTTATCTTTCATGGCTTTGAAATGCTCGGCGGTGATCAGGTCACGGCATCCGCTGGCGGTTACCACGATATCGGCTTCCTTAACCGCATCGATCATTTTCTTTACTTCGTAGCCATCCATTGCTGCCTGAAGCGCGCAGATAGGATCGATCTCCGTAACAATCACCCGGCATCCGGCACCGCTCAGGGAAGCGGCAGATCCTTTGCCTACATCACCATAACCACCTACAACCGCTACCTTGCCGGCCAGCATTACATCGGTTGCACGACGGATGGCATCCACCAGGGATTCTTTACATCCGTATTTATTGTCAAATTTGGATTTGGTAACAGAATCGTTCACGTTGATAGCAGGCATGGGCAGGGTACCTTTGGCCACCCTTTCATATAAGCGGTGAACACCGGTAGTGGTTTCTTCGCTGATGCCTTTTACATGCTGAACCAGCTCGGGGTAAGTATCCAGTACCATATTGGTAAGGTCGCCGCCATCGTCGAGGATCATGTTCAACGGACGGTCTGCCCCGCCAAAGAACAGGGTTTGCTCAATGCACCAGTCGGCCTCCTGCTGTGTTTGCCCTTTCCAGGCAAATACGCCAACGCCTGCTGCTGCAATAGCCGCGGCGGCATGGTCCTGTGTAGAAAAGATATTGCAGGAGCTCCATTTTACTTCCGCTCCGAGCGCCACCAGGGTTTCGATCAGCACGGCGGTCTGGATGGTCATGTGCAAACATCCGGCAATACGGGCTCCCTTCAGTGGCTGGGCTCCGGCGTACTCCTTGCGGATGCTCATTAAGCCGGGCATCTCTGCTTCGGCCAGTCTTATTTCTTTACGTCCCCAGTCTGCCAGGCTGATATCGGCAACTTTGTACTTCAGGTCAAAGTCTATCTGGGATTTTGTTACAGTGGACATATATACTATGATTTTTTTTAGACGTCAAAGGTACGCCTTAGAAGAAAACACTACATGAATTCTTTTTAATAAGTAGTATTCCCTGTTGTTTTGTAAATTTATAGGGATAAATACTATTACAGGATGAAGAGAAGTACGAAAACAGAAGAATCGGCTGCACCCGCAACAGCCCCTGAGCTGGATGCCAAGGACCGGGAAATCCTGAGGCACCTGCAGGAGCATGCCCGTATATCGGTAACAGAAATTGCAGCCCGGGTTCATTTAAGCCCTACACCGGTTCATGAGCGGATCCGTCGCCTGGAGGAGTCGGGGGTTATCCGGCAGTACGCAACCTTGCTGGACGCTCAGAAGCTGGACCAGGGGCTGATGGTGATCTGCTATGTTTCACTGAAACAGCATGATAAAAAGGCAGGTCTGAAATTCATCCAGGCTATCAACGGGCTGAATGAAGTGGTGGAATGTTACAGTATTTCCGGCGAGTTTGATTTTATGCTAAAAGTGCGTGCAAAGGATATGGCAGGCTTTTATGATTTTCATGTAAACCGGCTGAGCCAGGTCGAAAACCTGGGGCATGTGCAAAGCGTGTTTGTAATGGGGGTGATCAAGGATACACACAAAATTATTTTCTGATGCGCAGGAAGTAAGAGACAGCATCGCCTCATAGCAACCGGCTTTGAACGGCTTCGGGTTTTTAACAATTTGTTATTTATATTTGGCGGATGAAGCCCCCCATACGCTTAATCCTTGTCCTGCTGCTTGTAACTGTTTCAGTAAGAGGATTTGCTATTTCCTGTCAAAGGCAAACTGCCTGTAATCAGGCGTTACGCGATACACTTCCCGAAGCGGTTTTGGGAAACCCGGACCGGGATGCCGAATATCCCGGGGGAGATGATGCCTGGAAGCGCTTTATGGAGGCAGAAGTGAACGGTGATATACCCATAAAAGCAGGAGCTAAACCAGGCAGCTATACCGTATGTGTCCAATTTGTTATTACGCCGGAAGGGTTGATCGATCAGATAAAACCGCTTACCAGACATGGTTATGGTATGGAAGAGGAACTGGTCCGCGTGATTAAAAGATCAGTAAGGTGGTTGCCTGCTATTAAAAAAGGAACCTATGAGAAAGCCTACAGGAAACAGAATATCACATTCGAAATAAGCGAAACGCCTAAAAAAAAGAGGGCAAGGAAACGTTTCATTTTCTGATATTAGCCCGCACATCCTATTACAATGCCCGGGCTAATATCAGGCCTTATTTCTTTACGTCTACTAATTCCAATTCAAAAACAAGTACGCTTCCGCCGGGAATAGTGGGAGGCGCTCCTCTGAGGCCATAACCCAGCTCATAGGGGATAAAGAATTTGTATTTGGCGCCCTTGCTCATTAATTGCAATCCTTCCGTCCATCCTTTAATAACACCGGATACCGGTATGGTAAGCGGCTCACCCCGGTCGTAGGAGTTGTCAAATTCGGTGCTGTCTAATAAGGAGCCCCTGTAGTTACAGATTGCGGTGTCTGTGGGTCCTGGTTTTTCACCGGTTCCTTCTTTCAATACGATGTATTGCAATCCGCTGGCGGTGGTGGTAACACCTGGCTGTGTTTTGTTCCTGGCGAGAAATGCCCGGCCGGCATCGATGGTTATTTTTGCCTCAGCCTCCTTGGCCTTTTCTGAATAAGCCATGATCACATTCATTAAAATGTCATCGTCCAGCAGGGGCTTTTTACCCTCAAACGTTGCTTTCATAGCGCCCATCATAATATTGGTATTGATGTCGCCCAGGTCCTTTTTCATCGATTGGGCAATGTTGACACCTATGGCATAGCTGGCTGAGTCTGTCAGCGTTTTTAAAGAAGATGCTGCTGCGGGGGCTGGGGCCACTGCGGGCTTTTTCACAGTTGTTGGTTTGGGTTTTGCCTTTGATTGGGCTAAAAGTGATAGACTGCCTGTGGCCAGCAGCCCGATTGTAAAAAGATACTTCATTGTTTTTTTGTTTTACACACTGTTCAAATTTGATCCTCGGGATCGAAACGGTAAATATAGCGACCCTTTTTCATAATTTTAATTGTTGACATTTGTAAGTTTGTTAATTATACAGAAAAATCGGTATGAACCGCCAATTATGGAACAGTTTACGCAACAACTGCAGATCCGCTGGGCCGACCTGGACCTGAACGGGCATTTACGGCACAGTGTTTATTACGACTGGGGAGCTTACTGCCGGATCCGGTTCCTTTCGGAACAGGGATTAACTACTTTGCGTATGATGGAGCTGCAGGTGGGACCGGTCATTTTCCGGGAGGAGTGTGTATTTAAAAAAGAGGTCCGGCTGGAAGATACGGTGATCATTGACCTGGAACTGACCCAGTCACGGAGGGATTTCAGTCGCTGGGCTATGCAGCACAGGATCTATAAGAATGGCGATACACTGGCTGCGGTGATCTCCCTTGAAGGGGCCTGGATCGATACGATGAAGCGGAAACTTACGGTGCCACCGGCGGAAGTTGCGGCTGCTTATGGGGCTATGCCGCTGGCCGGGAGTTTTAAATGGCTCGAACCTTCTTAGAAGCGGTTTGAAATGGCGTTTTGCTGACAGGATTTCGCAGATCCGCCTGCCGGTATGGTGTATCCTGCTGGCTGCCGCATACGTGTCGGGCAGAGAAAGGCTCCCGGGGAATGAAAAACCTGATGACCGCTGCTTTTTGTTACCCGGCATCCAATAAGATCAACGGGCAAACGTGCAGCGCGATGATGGTCCCGTTTTATCAGGGCTCATTTTTATGTGCCCTGAACACTTTGGGCGCTGTGCCTGTTTGGGATTTAAAAAAGTTGGAAAAATTGGAGGTGTCATAAAACCCAAGTTCATAAGCGATTTCCTTGATGCTTTTGCCGGAGACCTCCAGCAGGCGTTTCGACTCAAGAACCAATCTTTTTTGGATCAGTTCATTGGCAGATGCGTACAGTGATCGTTTGCAAAGGATATTGAGATAATTGGGTGTGATATTTAATTGCCGGGCATAATAGGCAACGGACCGGTGCTCCCGAAACTGCTCGTTGACCATAGTAGTATACCGGATGACCAGGGGATTGGATTTCATTTTTTGAATGATCTCCGACTGGTTTTCCTGTTCCTTTCCTAACAGCTGAACAATTAATTTGCACCGGGTGTGGATGATGTCGAGATTGGGCCGGGTGTTCCGGAGCTCTTCATCCAGCTGCTGAAATTCATGATGAAAGATACCGAAGCGGTAATCATCGAGGGATAATACGGGATGCCGGAAGTAAAACAGGGGGCTGAAGCTGAGATAATTGATCATGGTTTGAAAGATCGCTTCGCTGATCATCAGCTGAAAACCTGTGGTTGCCGCATCCAGGTGCCAGTGATGTACCTGGCCGGGCAAGAGCACATGGATCTGGTGGTTGTTTACCGGATGTTCTATAAAATCGATGGTGTGGCTGCCGCTGCTTTCGTGAATGAGAAAGAACAGGTAGAAATTGTGCTTATGTGGCTTCGTGATCCGGTTGCTTCCTTTGAGTACATGATTGAGTATAGTGATGCCGTTCACCGCATTAAAGGCAAAATTATCCAGGTTCAAAACAGGGATCTTGGCAGGCATATCTTTTGGAATATCCCATAAATATAGGGAATCGCTGCAACAAAAAAAGGCCTGCCGGTGGCAGACCTTTGTAACGGTACATTTCTTAATTAATTTGTTGGTTCCTGATGGGTGGTAGGTGTGTGTACAATGTCTATATACACCGATGTATTACCTGGATCCGGATAAGTCCGGTAAGTGAATTCCTTGTTGGTCAGCACGGTGATTGGTACTTCGCGCTTGAATATCTGGGCACCGTTGGCATCTCTTGCGATGATAAACCTTGATTTGCCATCCAAGGACAGCCACCAGTCTCCGTGCATCTTGGGGCTGTTATCTAAATTGTACATAGTGAATTGCGTATTGGTTTTGAAGTACGCAAATCCAACATAGTTCTTTACATTGTCATCGGTAAGGGCCACGCTGGCTCCCTGGGCGTTTCTGGCACTGGTGGTTTCCCATGCCGTGGAGGATAACAGCTGGCTGGGTGTTTGCACAGGTGTAACCGGGTCATTGTCTTTTGAACAAGCAGCAAAAAAGCTGAGGAATAAAGCAGCTGCTGCAACTAAAACTGAAATTTTCATTACTAATTGTTTTATTTGCTGCAAAGCTACCCTGTGTTGCGGGCAAAAAAATATGAGAACCCTGCCAGTCCTTGTGCCAATTATAACTGGTGCCCCGGAATCCTGTAGAACCGTCCTGCGGAGATCATTCGTCCTCGTCGAATTCAAGGTTATCATATGCTTCTGCCGAAGCTGCGCCCAGCATACTTCCGAAGAGGTCCTTGAATTCAACCTTTGTTTCAAAAAGTCTTTTGCTGATGAGTGAGTAGGAGGAGAGCCCAAATAGCACAAACTCCATTAAAAGAGCAGCCTGCAACTCATTGGTGCCTGGGAAATATTTTTTTACCAATGGAAAAAGGCCGTCTACCTGGTAAAGCTGTTGCACTTTCCCGGAATCCGTGGTGTTATAGTCGATGTTGAGGGTGTTCCCTTTGTCAAACCAGTTCACGATCGGCTTGTAAGGGTTCTCGTCGGCTTTGCTTTGTGCAGAAGGCTTGCCGGTATTTCTTTTTTTGTTGAGTTGTTCGGGGTTTGGAAAATACTGGATGAACTGTGAGCGGATGGCTTTGTCTACAAGGTTCATGGCTACCTGGAAGGGGCCTTCCTGTTCTCCTTCATAGACCAGTTCTACTTTCCCTGTTATAGAAGGAATGATCCCGGAGAGGTCGGAGATCCAGACCTGGGTAGTGGCTTCTTTATTGACCAGCGCCCTGCGTTCTGCCGTACTAACGGCATTTTCAAAAGCAGAAATGGTCAGACGGGCGCTGACACCGCTTTTTTTGTCTACCAGCTCACTGCTCCGGGCTTCAAACGCTACCTGTTCAATAAGTCGTTTTACCAGGTCGCTGACTGCTACCGTTTCTTTTTGTTCCTCATGGATGCCTGCTTCCTGCCCGGTGATCTCCAGTGCATGCTCCAGGGTTTTGGGATAGTGGGTCAGTATCTGGCTCTGGATCCGGTCTTTGAGCGGTGTTACGATGGAGCCCCGGTTGGTGTAGTCTTCGGGGTTGGCGGTAAATACAAACAGGATATCGAGGGGCAGCCGCAATTTAAATCCCCTGATCTGGATATCACCCTCCTCCAGGATATTGAACAGGGATACCTGTATACGCGCCTGGAGGTCCGGCAGCTCGTTGATCACGAAAATGCAGCGGTTGCTTCTGGGTATGATGCCATAGTGCAGCACACGCTCATCATCAAAACTCAGTTTCAGATTGGCTGCTTTTATGGGGTCGATATCGCCGATCAGGTCTGCTACGCTCACATCGGGCGTGGCCAGCTTTTCGCCATAGCGCTGGTCTCTTGACAACCAGGTGATAGGAGTGGCATCACCTTTTTCGGCAATGAGGTCCCGCGCATATTTGGAAACAGGGTTCAGCGGATCATCGTTCAGGTCGCTTCCTTCAACCACGGGTATATATTCATCCAGCAGGGAGATCATCTGGCGGGCCATCCGGGTTTTGGCCTGCCCGCGCAGCCCCAGGAACAGGATATTGTGCTTGCTCAGCAGGGCGCGTTCGGTTTCGGGTATAACAGAGTCTTCATAGCCTACAATACCGGGAAAGGAAGTATTACCGGCTTTTAATTGTTGAATAAGGTTTTGCCGGATCTCTTCTTTGATGGACTTTGGATGATATCCGGATGCTTTTAATGCGCCTAATGTTTTTATCACGAGTGAGATGTTTTTAGTGAGAAGTTTTTAGTGAAATGTTTAAAGTGAGAAGTTTTTAGTGAAATGTTTGAAATGAGGCAGGAGCGGTTTTACGGGCCCTATCAGAACACCGTTTTGGACCGGCCGCTTTCAAAGTCTTTAAAGATAAACGATCCCAGGTTATCCAGCGAAGCAAAATAGGCCTTACCATGATTCATCTCCGTAAATTCCTGGACAAAACGCTGGAGGTAGGGGTCGGTAGCGATCATAAAAGTAGTGATCGGGATCTTTAACTTCTTACAGGATGCAGCCAGGTTCATACACCGGTTTACTACTTTCCGGTCGAGCCCGAAACTATTTTTATAGTACCGTTTTCCTATTTTTAAGCAGGTCGGTTTCCCGTCGGTGATCATAAAAATCTGTTTGTTGGGATTTTTTCTCCGCCGCAGCAGGTCCATCGCCAGCTCCAGACCGGCCACCGTGTTGGTATGATAAGGTCCTACCTGCAGGTAGGGAAGGTCTTTTATTTCAACCGGCCAGGCGTCATTGCCGAAGACCACGATATCCAGGGTATCTTTGGGATAACGGGTTGTGATCAGCTCACTGAGGGCCATCGCTACTTTCTTAGCGGGGGTAATCCGGTCTTCCCCGTAGAGGATCATGGAATGCGAAATATCGATCATGAGCACGGTGGAGGTCTGGGTCTTGAAATCCGTTTCCCGGATGCTCAGATCCTCTTCCTGTATCCGGAAGGCTTCGATCCCGTGGTTGATCTGCGCATTGCGGATGGATTCTGTAAAATCGATCTGCTCCAGCATATCTCCAAACCGGAAGGGGCGGGTTTCCGGATTGAGCTCATCGCCCTGCCCGGGTTTAAACGTTTTGTGATCGCCTTTTCCTGCCTTTTTAAGCTTTCCGAAAATCTCTTCGAGACTTTTTTTCCGGATGCCCTGTTCCGTTTTGGGCGTTATTTTTATTTCACTTTTCTGATGATCTTCGGTAATGTAACCCTTTTGTTTAAGATCCTCTATGAAATCGCCCATTCCGTAATCATCGCTGCCCAGCTGGTATTCTTTGTCGAGCTCGTTCAGCCACTGAAGGGCTTCGGCGGCATCGCCACTGGTGTAGGTGAGCAGCTGCATAAAAACGTCCAGCATTCTTTCGAAGGGAGACTTGTCCTGGCGATTCGGATCCAGGCCGGAGAATTGAATACCTCTCATATACTAAATGTAAAACTATTTTTCTAAAAACAGGAGACTGCTTCAGGGCAAACGCGTCTAATTTCAGCATTGTTCTGCTCCGGGGAGCTGCGTGTTTGTTTGGCCTGAAATTTTACGCGGCTCCTACAGGAGCCGGGGTTTCCTCTTTAATACCCTGCTATAAACACGAGGCACTTACTGTACCTGCAAATGCTCCAGGTGCGCTCTTTTCACCCAATTTAGATGCGTTTGCCCTGGAGACTGCTTCCCGGATGGCGCGGTGACCGGGGCATTATTCGTTCCAGTATCCTGACTCCTGCTGGTTTATAACAGCAAACGGGGCTAAATGGTTGCATAAAAAAATCCCCTCCGGGTGTGGAAGGGATTTGCAGCTCTTATAGCAAAGCGTTATTTTTTTGCACTGTCGGGTGCAGTACTGTCTGCTGCCTTTGCAGGCGTATTACCTGTAGGCAAAAGTTCCTGAACCGGCGCTTTTTCACCCTTCTTCAAGGGATCATAATGTGTTTCGATCGCTTCGGCAACGGCATCCGTAATATCGTTAAGCGGTTCTTCAAGACCGGCAAATCCCTGATAGTATTCGGGCTTTTCTGCCTTCAGATAGTTATAGTATTTCCGCTGCTCTGCTACATCTTTCTTAACCGCAGTGATCACTTTGCGGGCCATGTCCAGTTTGCCGGCCTTATAATAGGCTTCTGCATACATTAAACCCGTCTGGTTATGCTGGTTAAACCTGCTCGTCATGGCATAGGGCAAATTTTCAGGAAGGATACCGGCTTCTACTTTGTTCAGGAGTTTGATCGCTTCATCCTTTTTTCCTGCATCGGCAAGATTTCCTGCTGCTTCAGCGAAGATACTCCGGATATTAAGCAGGTATTGCCGGTTCACTTCATCAAAATAAACGCCTTTTTTATTGGCTCCGCCAAACTCAAATTTGGTCAGCAGGTTTTTGGCCATTACATCCTGGTTGTTATCCCGTATGGAAGTGCCACCGGCCCGCATCTGGCGGTAAGCCTGGTCTACCACCCAGTTAGCCTGGGGGGCTTTTACCTGGAAGGGTACCAGGCGATAGGTAAGACCATCTTTTCTCAGGTTTTGTCCAAAACCCAGATCTCCGTAAGCCCATGTAAAATAAATGGGACGCTTCCATTGGTTGGATGCGATGATGGCCAGTACCATCAGGTCGTTACGTCCGATGGTGCCCTTTGAGGGAGGAATCTCGAAAGCCCACTGATCCGTGACACTGTCTGTTGGATTGGCGGTTCCGTTCTTATGTACCAGGGCCTTGTCTACAGGCACAAAGAATTTGCGCAACGGCAGGGAATTGGCGCCTACATCGCGCCCTGTTTCCGGGTCTGGAACTTTTGCTCCTACTACTTCCCGGATCACGCGGTCCAAAGGAAAGAATGCGTTGGGATCAATATTCTGACCCGGCTGTGGCGCTGCAAAACGCAGGTACTCGCGGTTATGCCCTTCTATCTGTTCGGGAGTCAGGATTACATCTACGCTGTCTGCATCATTGATCTTATAACGCAGCTGGTTAATATACCAGTCAATACCCAGCAGGCTGGTGTTGATCACACGGACATCGGGCCGCACATTCTCTACTTCCTGGGCATACCATAAGGGGTAGGTATCATTATCCCCAACTGTAAATACGATGGCATTGGGGGCACAGCTTTCGAGGTAGTCTTTGGCCAGGTCCGGCGCCATTGTTTTTTGACTCCGGTCATGATCATTCCATTCCTGCTGCGCCATGAGACCCGGTACTGCCAGGCAAAGCAAGGCCACAAGTATATTGGCGGGCCTGATATTGGCGCCTCCCGATGAAACAGCTTTTCCTATAAAGGTTACGATATACAGTACGGCGGCATAAAGGATAGCGGCCACCAGGCTGGCAATAATAATAGCGCTGAAGGTGCTGGACATACTGCTGAGCGCGGTGATGAGGAAGGTTCCGGATGCTCCGTATACCAGCAGTTTCTGGAATGCTTCCTTGTCTTCTTTTTCCAGGGCCGAGCGGAGCAGGGCTACTACGGCCAAACCGATCCAAACCGCAAATGCATAGAAGGACCCTACATAGGCATAGTCCCGTTCGCGGGGCTGGTTACCCGGCTGGTTCAGGTACAGCACAATGGCCATACCGGTAAAGAAGAACAGGAGGAAGGTAACCACCCAGTCTTTCCGGTTCTTGAGGAACTGGTACACAAAACCGATGATACCCAAAATAAAGGGCAGCATATAAAAGGCATTGTGGGCTTTATTGTGTTTGATGCTGTCGGGCATCTGGCCTTGATCGCCCAGCCGCGCATTGTCCATTAATGAAATGCCGGAGATCCAGTTTCCATCGCGTTTGTTGCCATATCCCTGCAGGTCGTTTTGCTTGCCGGCAAAATTCCACATAAAATAACGCATGTACATAAAGCTGGTCTGATAGCTCATGAACCAGTTGATATTATCGGCATAGCTGGGAGCTCCGTAAGCCCCCTGGCCCGTGTTGGGGTCCGGTTTGGAGAGACCTAGCCAGTCGGCATAGAAATCCTGGTGCCCCTGCTCGTTACTGGAATCCCATACCCGCACAAACAATTGCTTATCCGAGCTTTTATAACGCACGGTACGGTCCCTGCCAATGGGGATGTATTTATCGTCTCCCTTAACGTATTTCATTTCGCCCATGTCGAAGGGGCTGCCGTTTTCGTCATAGTCTATTTCCGCTGTATAATGCGCACCATAAAGGAGGGGCTGTGTTCCGTATTGCTCACGGCTGAGGTAGTAAACCAGGTTGATAGGGTTGTCTACATTGTTCATGTCAATGGCCGGATTGGCATTGCTTCGGATGATGTTGGTAAAATACATGAAATAGCCCAGCATCATAAAAGCAAAACACCAGAGGAACAGTTTCATGATCTTAAGGGCCGTTGGACGGATAAAATAGCCCAGCGCTGCACCCACAATCAGTAACAGGATGATCTTTACCGCCGCCATGGTACCTCCAAAGGCAAAAGGTAAAAATGCCAGCAGGAAGAAGGCGGCTGTCCACAGGATGATTGCGCTTTTTGATACATTGGACCTGAACCGTACGCCAATGGCAACAAGCAGTGCTATTAAAATGAAGTATACCGTAAACCCGGAGAAGAAGGGCATTCCAAAACTGTTAACGAACAGGATATCGAAAAGACCGGCCGCTTTCATGCTGTACTGGATAATGGCTACCTGTATGATGCCTGTGATGACACAGCCGATAAGGAATGCACCGATGGAGCCTTTAACGCTGGGTGTATACCGCCGGTAGTAATAGATCATTACAATAGCCGGTATGGTCAGCAGGTTCAACAGGTGTACGCCTATGGACAGCCCCATCATAAAGAACAGGAATACGATCCAGCGGTCGCTGCGCAGTCTTGCGGTTTCATCGGCGCCCGCCAGTTCATCCGCATGTTCCCATTTCAGCATGGCCCAAAATACCAGGCCGGTAAAGAAGGATGAAAGTGCATATACCTCACCTTCCACAGCGCTGAACCAGAAAGAGTCGGAAAATGTATAAGCCAGGGCACCAACGGTTCCTGCAGCCATTACAGTAAAGATCTGCTGACCGCTGAGCACTTCACCGGAACGTACAAACATTTTTCTTGCAAAGTGCGTGATGGTCCAGAAAAGAAACAGGATCGTGGCTGCGCTTACCAGGGCGCTCATAAAGTTAACGGCGTTGGCCGCTGTTTGCGGATTATCTCCAAAGAACAGGATAAATAACCGGCCCAGCAAACTGAACATAGGCGCACCGGGAGGGTGAGCCATCTGTAATTTGTAAGCAGTAGCAACAAATTCACCACAATCCCAAAGAGAGCCGCGGGCTTCCCGGGTTAGTGAATAAGTGAGGGTGGCAATGGCAAAAACCACCCAACCGGTCAGGTTGTTTACTTTTTTGAAGTTCATGTTAAAACGCGTCTTTTTTTCAATGATGACAAAAATAGGGATAAACCAATCATTTTGGTTGAATGTCAGTCAGTATTACAGATATTTTATAACCCGGGTAAAGATGGCTGAAACCATTGCTTTTGTGGGCCGGTATCGATGGGGAAATCAGGCCTTAACACTGCCCGATCGCCGGTTTCGGGTGCGGCTGTTTACCGTACATCGCGGAAGGGAAACATAGTACTAAAAGGACGTGGCGGAGCCCTGCCGGTACGGATTGCCATACCAGGTGGTGTTGATCTCCTGTACAAAATCCTCGATCTGGCGATCAAAGGGATCCTTACGGATGTCATAGTCCTGTTTCAGACTGCTTCCGTAGAAGAAGGCCACCGTCTGATACACCCGGGCATTCAGGCCCCCTTTGTATTCTCTGATGATTTCATAACAGTCGGCCCCGGTTTGCCGGTAAATCAGTTTCATTAATACCTTACCCTGGTACACCGAGAGATTGGAAAGCGGGTCGGAGAACTGTTTTTTGAGCTCTTTTTCTTTGGATTTGATGATGGCTTTCCGGGCCTTGTTATCAGAAACCCCCTGTAGCTGGCGGCTGATCTGGTTAATGGTGGAACCGGCAATACGGGCGTAGGGATAGCACACATATACGGCATTGCGCAGGCGGTTCCATTCTTTTTTGGCTTTTTCCAGCTGTGCCGGGGGAAGTTTGGATATCCAGATATTCGGCTCTTCGGAATAGGGCATCATTTTGAAAGAATTATAGTCGGGGCCATACCAGATGGCTGCTACTTTTGTGGAGTCTCTCGGGCCCCAATCCTTCATGATCTCCTGCAGCGTAGGCATAGGAGGCACACGCACCGTGTCCGTTGTTTGCGCAAGTGCAGTAGTCTCAAAAGCAAATAGCGTTAACAGGGACATGGCCAGTATTGCCAGGTATCGATATTGTTTATTCAATACACAAATTTAATATTGGTACGCTGAACTTCGCAAAGTAACCGTAGATGGGGCCGGTTTTGGGTGTTAATATTAATTTAATTTTTTTGGGTTTGATTTTTTCAGAACCTGCAGCCCGTTTATTTTTGGGAAATGGTCTTTAAATTTAATGCGTAAGTTAAATAAATCCTGGTAAGTTCTATATAAAACCTATGAAAACCTTTTCTCTTTTTATGGCCATCGCCTGCTTTCATTTTTCTGCTGCACAGCCGCAAAAACTGCCTGACTATTTTAAAACGGAGGTACCCAGGGGGTGGGTGTGCGATGCGCTGATCACTGGTGATCTGAACAAAGATCAGCAGCCGGATGCCGTGCTGGTAATACGAAACACCAGCGCCGGTAACTTTAAGCTCCACGATGGATTGGGGCAGGATACACTGGATCTGAATCCGCGCCGTTTATTGATCTATTTCAGGGAGGGACGCGGTTATCGGAAGATTTTAAGCACTGATCAGTTTCTGCCTTCCGTAAACAGTGCTGTCAATCCCTGCCTGGCTGATCCCTTTGCTGAAGGGAGCATCGGTATTGAGCGGGGCCTATTAAAAATGGGATTTCATTATTGGCTGAGCTGTGGCAGCTATGAGGTTACGGACTGGGATTATACGTTCCGCTTTCAGCAGGGCAGGTTTGAATTGATCGGGCTGGATGTATCTTCATTGCACAGGGCAAGTGGTGAAATGTCAGCCACCAGTTACAATTTCATGACCGGCAAAAAGCAGGAAATTTCCGGCGGGAACGAGTTTTTTCCCGAAAAGGACCATCCAGGGGAACGCTGGTCTGTTATAAAGAAGCGGCCACTGCTCAATCTGGCTGTAATGACGGACCATACCGTAAAGAACAGGGATTGGTAGGCGTTCATGAACCTTTGAACAGCAATATACAGAGGCTGTGCATATTATTTTGGGGCAGCCAGCTTTCAGCCTTAAACCACAGGCGGCACGCCCGGGTCTTATTTCTTATGCCGGGCCTCCAGTACTTCCAGTACGTCCCCGAGCTGGAATCCTTTGGCCTGTAACAATACCAGATAGTGAAACATCAGGTCAGCGGCTTCTCCCAGGAACAATTCTTTATTATCGTCCTTTGCCTCGATCACAATTTCAACCGCTTCTTCGCCAACTTTCTGGGCGATCTTATTGATGCCCTTGGCAAAAAGGGAGGCCGTATAGGATTTTTCTGTAGGATTGTTTTTCCGGTCGCGGATAACCTGCTCCAAAGCCTGCAGTGAAAAAGTATCATTGGCGGTGCCAAAACAGCTGGCGGTTCCGGTATGGCAGGTAGGCCCCTGGGGGGCGGCCCTGATCAGCAGGGTATCGGCATCACAATCCTCCAGGATCTCTTTTACGAGGAGGAAGTTGTTGGATGTTTCACCCTTGGTCCACAGGCGCTGTTTACTGCGGGAATAGAACGTGACCCGGCCTTCGGCCTTTGTTTTGGCCAGTGCTTCTGCATTCATAAATCCGAGCATCAACACCTGCTGGGTAGCGGCGTCCTGGATGATTACCGGCGCAAGGCCGTCAGCATATTTTGAAAAATTGATCATCTTTTAATGTTTGAAGTTTGAAGTCTGATGTTCAAATCTGCAATATAACAACTTCGAACATCAACGTCAAACATGGAACCCATTACAGCCGAACGGGGATATTGTTTTCTTTTAAGTAATGCTTCAGCGCGCCGATCCCTATTTCCCCGAAATGGAAAATGCTGGCGGCCAGGGCGGCATCTGCGGCGCCTGCTTCAAATACTTCTTTGAAATGAGGCATGGTTCCCGCGCCGCCGGAGGCTATTACGGGTATAGACAGGCTCTCGCTGATCTGCCTGGTAATATCAATGGCAAACCCGTTTTTAGTGCCATCATTTTCCATGGAGGTCAGCAGGATCTCCCCGGCACCCAGGTCTGCTACCGTTTTAGCCCATTCGGTTGCAATAAGGCCGGTGGCATTTCTTCCTCCGTGAGTAACCACTTTCCATACTCCATCGAAGCGCTTTATATCGATCGCTACAACCACACATTGACTGCCAAAGTTCTTTGCCAGATCGCTTACCAGTTGCGGGTTTCTTACAGCTGAAGTGTTTACAGAGATCTTATCGGCACCATGGTCCATTAATACCGAAACATCATCTATCGTATTGATACCGCCCCCAACGGTAAACGGGATATTGATATGTGTGGCAATATTGCGTACCAGTTCCGCCAGGGTCCTGCGTTTATCCACTGTTGCCGTAATATCCAGGAATACCAGTTCATCGGCACCTTCAGTACAATAGCGCATGGCCAGTTCTACCGGGTCCCCGGCATCCCGTAACTGTACAAAATTGGTGCCTTTTACTGTACGCCCGTCTTTAATGTCCAGGCAGGGAATGATTCTTTTTGCGAGCATGATTCTGTTTGAGGTTTGAAGTTTTTTGTTTGAGGTTATTTAGACCGACCAGCAATTTTTTGCCCCTTTACTTCGGATTTGTTCAAATAGGCAATGAAGGGTGCAATTTTTGACGATAAAGTTGTATATCGTTCATTCAACTCCTGATGCACCGGTTCTTCGATATATTTTTGATCTGACGCTGAATAGAGCTGAGATCTGATTGCTCCGGAAGACCCCCTGGCGATGCTCAGGAAGTTAATAAACTCAAGTTTAGAGGAACGTTCAAACCCCTCGGCAATATTATCCATCGCAGATCGTGCGGCAGCCCGGATCTGATCGCGAAATTTGAAAACTTTGAAAAAAGGCTCTTTTTGCGTTAATTCAAAGACCCTTAAGGAGCGCATTCTTGCTATTTGCCCTATTTCCAGGTCCTCAAAACGGGTATTGGTTGCCATAACTTCAAACATTAAACCTCAAACGTGAAACAATAGTATTTCTTTGTTAAGAGGATCTATGAATTGTTGAATATTGTTAATTCTTTCAGACTTATTCGTCCTTCATATATCGCTTTTCCTACAATGGCGCCATAACAGCCAATGGCCTGCAGGTTTTCCAGGTCCTGAAGGCTGCTGACACCGCCGCTGGCGATCAGCTTCAGGTCGGTTACTTCATCGACTATTTTTTTATACAGCTCATCGGAGCTGCCCTGTAAGAGGCCGTCTTTGCTGATATCGGTGCAAAAGAACTGCCGGATGCCTTTGGTGCGGTAATGTTTCAGAAAATTAAAAATATTGATTTCCGTGGCCTCGGTCCATCCTTTGATCATTATTTTTTCGTCCAGCACATCCGCACCCAGGATGAATTTTTCAACGCCAAAGGCGGTCAGCCAATCCTGGAATACCACGGGCTTCTTAACGGCCATACTGCCCACGGCTGCATAAGCTGCTCCTGAGTCAAAAGTGATCTGAACGTCTTTTTCGCTGCTGATGCCGCCGCTGAAGTCGATGACAAGACTGGTTTTTCCTGCGATCACTTCCAATACTTTCCAGTTGGCAACACGGCCGGCCTTCGCTCCATCCAGGTCTACCAGGTGCAGGCGTTTTAAGCCTGCATCTTCAAACTGCCGGGCTACCTCCAGCGGATGCTCATTGTATACTTTTTTCTGTGTGTAGTCGCCTTTGCTTAATCGTACGGCTTTTCCTTCTATAATATCTATTGCAGGGATAATTTCCATTACTACTTTATCTGTTTGATTTGTTTGATCGTGTTGTTTTTTAATAGTGAAGTGAGCTGGCTGATGGCTGTTTGATTCAGTTTTAACAGCCGTTCATGCTGCGGCAACCCCATTTTAATGAATGCCGCGTTCAGACTTTCCAGGTTGGCTAAGACCAGGAGTTGTTCGATCGTTGCCTGATCTCTTATGTTTCCTTTTAATGTTCTGTTTTGTTCTCTCCATTGTTTGGCCGTAATGCCGAATAATGCCACATTTAACACATCGGCTTCATGGGCATAGATAATGGCCGCCTGCTCTTTTGTAATACTTTTCGGGATGATATTTTCTTTAATGGCATCGGTATGAATGCGGTAATTGAGTTTTGAAAGAGTTCTGCTCAGGTCCCAATTTAACGACAGCCGGCTGTTCTCTTCGTTTTTTAGCCGTTTATAATCTTTGATCAGGTAAAGTTTAAATTCAGGAGAAACCCAGGAGGCAAATTCAAAGGCAATATCCGTATGGGCAAAAGTACCACCATAACGCCCCGATTTAGAGATAATACCGATTGCGCCCGTTGCCTCAATCCACTTTTGAGGAGAGAGGGTGAACGCATTATAGCCAGCTTCTTTTTTAAACCTATCGAATTCGATAGGTTTAAAATTTTCGTTGTGCAGCTGTTCCCATAATCCGATGAACTGAATTGTATCTTTTCCCCGCATCCAATTATTGATCACAATAAAGGGCTCATCGCTTTTATACCGGGCAATGTCAGTAAGCGATATATACTCATTTTTAAAGTCTTCTGTATAAATTGAAATTTCATACCCCTGGGCATGAATGGTTTCTTTTATCTGCCTGGTTGCCATCATTTATTTTTTAGTGTTCTTCAATCACTCAAAGTTCTAAAAAATTCTTCAATATCTGTTCTCCGGCTTCCGCGCTCTTTTCGGGGTGGAATTGCACTCCATAAAAATTATCCCGGTGTATGGCGCTGCTGAATTCGGTTGCATAGTTTGTTGTGGCAATCGTAGCGGGGTTCAGCTCCGCATAGTAACTATGCACAAAATAACACCACGCATCTGCGGGTACATTTTTAAATAGCGGGCTTTCTTTTGTATGAATGCGGTTCCAGCCCATTTGCGGGATCTTCAGATCGGGGCTGATAAATTTTTTAACGGCCACATCAAAAATGCCCAAACAGGGCGTGTCGTTCTCTTCGCTATGGGCACACAGCAATTGCATCCCAAGGCAAATGCCCAAAAGAGGTTGCTTTGCTTCCCGGATCAACTGGTCCAGCTTCCGTTCTTTCAGATAACCCATTGCTGTACTGGCTTCACCCACACCGGGGAAGATGAGCTTGTCTGCCGAGCGGATGGCCTCCGGTTCATCCGTAACGATCGCCTTTACCCCGATCCGTTCAAGGGCAAAAAGCACCGATTGAATATTGCCGGCGTTGTATTTTATGATTACGGTATTCATTTTTTGTCTAAGGTTTAAAGTTTGAGGTCCAACGTCAACCATTAAACCTCACACAGGAAACAGTATTATAACAACCCCTTCGTACTGGGCAGCTGATCATTGCCGGGTGTCCTTTTAATGGCCATTTTGATGGCCTTTGCCAGGGCCTTGAAAATGGCTTCTATCTTATGATGTTCGTTTTCGCCTTCGGCCTTAATGTTCAGGTTCATCTTTGACGCATCGCTGAGCGATTTAAAGAAATGATAGAACATCTCTGTGGGCATTTCACCGATCTTCTCCCGTTTAAAGGACGCATCCCATACCAGCCAGGGGCGGCCGCCGAAGTCCAGTGCTACCTGCACCAGCGCATCATCCATGGGCAAACAGAATCCATAGCGTTCGATACCGGCCTTGTTGCCCAATGCCAGGTATAGTGCTTCTCCCAGGGCAATGGCCGTGTCCTCAATGGTATGGTGCTCGTCAATATGCAGGTCTCCTTTGGTAACAATACCCAGGTTCATGCCGCTGTGACGGCCCAGCTGGTGCAGCATATGATCAAAAAAGCCAAGCCCGGTATCAATGGAACATTGACCTGTTCCATCGAGATTGATATTGATCTTTATTTTTGTTTCATTCGTATTGCGCTCGTGCTCCACAACTCTTGATTGCAGCTGTAACAATGCATAAATGTCCTGCCAGTTGGTGGTCTTTAAAGCAATGGTGGATTCAAGCTCTTTTGCAGAATCGGAGATCTCCGCGGCACCCAGCGTTTCATCCTGCACCAGCCAGATGCCTTTACAGCCCAGGTTCCTGGCCAGCTGGATATCGGTGATCCGGTCACCGATGACATAAGATCCGACAAGATCGTATTCCGGGTTGTTGATGTATTTTGTAAGCATCCCGGTGCCCGGCTTACGGGTGGGCGCGTTTTCCTCCGGGTAGGTTTTGTCAATAAAAACTTCACTGAAATGAATGCCGTCGGCTTCAAGATTGCGCATGACAAGATTCTGGGTAGGCCAAAAGGTTTCTTCAGGAAACGTTTCGGTACCCAGCCCGTCCTGGTTGGTTACCATTACCAGCTCGTAGCCCATTTCCTTTGCGATCTTTCCCAGCCAGGTGAACATACCGGGATAAAAGGTCACTTTATCAATGGAGTCCAGCTGATAGGTGGGAGGCGCTTCGTAAATCAATGTTCCATCCCTGTCGATAAACAATACTTTTTTCATTTTTTCAGGCAGTGTATGCTTTTAGAGTATCAATTAAAATACGGTTTTCGTTTTCTGTACCAACGGTAATGCGCAAACAATCTTCACATCCGGGTACACTGCTGCGGTTCCGGACAATGATCCCCTTTTGCTGCAGGTACTTAAAGATGTTGTTGGCGTCTGTCATTTTTACCAGCAGGAAGTTGGCGTCCGACGGATACACTTTTTGCGTGTAAGGTAGCTGGTTTAATTCATTTTCCAGCCAGTTGCGTTGTTCAATGCAGTCCCGGATCCAGGCGTTTACCTGTTCAATATTTTGCAATCCCTGTAAGGCAAGTTCCTGTGTGGCGATATTAATATTGTAGGGGTATTTTACATTGTTCATCAGCTGGATGATCTCTTTTCCCGCAAATGCCAGCCCGAGGCGTAATGCTGCCAGGCCCCATGCTTTTGAAAGGGTTTGTAAGACTACCAGGTTGGGATGATCTGCCAGCTGGAGCGACAAGGTTTTTTGCCTGGCATAATTGATATAAGCCTCGTCTACTACTACAATGCCATCAAAATTATTCAGGATTACTTCAATATCCTGGCGGTTGATGCTGTTACCGCTGGGGTTGTTGGGCGAACAGATGAAAATGATTTTTGTATACTCATCAACGGCGTCGGCAATGGCCTGTATATCCATCTGGAAACCGGCATTCAGCGGTACTTCTTTTACCTTTATATTATTAATAGCGGCGGCCACGCCGTACATACCATAGGTGGGGGGCAGGGTAATGATATTATCAAAACCCGGCTCACAAAAAATACGGATCAGTACATCGATGGCTTCGTCGCTGCCGTTCCCGGTAAAAATGTTTTCTACCGGAAGCCCTTTGATGGCGCTGATGCGTTGTTTGAGCTTTGTTTGTACGGGGTCCGGGTAACGGTTGAGCTGCTCCTGCAGTTCATTGATAGTAAGGGCTACCGGTGACCCAATGGCATTTTCGTTGGCATCTAACATCACGCTGGCATCGCCGCTGAACTCATGCCGGGCAGTGGAGTAGGGCGCAAGGTTCTTAATGTTTTCCCGGACCAGGTATTCTAAATTAAACTCCATATTATCTTTTTGTTACAGGTTGCTCAATCTTACTTTAACGGCATTGCTGTGCGCCTGTAAACCTTCGGCCTCGGCCATAGTGGTTACGGTGGCTGCAATGTTTTTTAGCCCCCTTGCCGTGAGCTGCTGGAAAGTGATTTTTTTATAGAAACTGTCAAGTGAAACACCGCTGTAGGCTGCGGCATACCCATTGGTAGGCAAGGTGTGGTTGGTGCCACTGGCATAGTCACCGGCGCTTTCCGGCGAATGGTTGCCGATAAACACCGACCCTGCTGCCGTTATGTTTTTTAACAACCCGCTTCCTGTTTTGCAGGCCAGTATCAGGTGCTCGGGAGCATAAAAGTTGGATAATTCAACGGCTTCTTTAAGGCTTTTTACCACTACGATACGCGAATGTTCCAGGGCTTTTGCGGCAATATCCTTCCGGGGCAGGGTTTTGAGCTGCGTCGTAACAGCCTTTTCGATTTTTGTTACCATGCCTGTTTGTGTGGTAATACAGATCACCTGCGAGTCGGGGCCATGCTCTGCCTGGGCCAGCAGGTCGGCTGCCACAAAACGGGGATCTGCAGTTCCATCGGCAATCACCAGCACTTCGGATGGTCCGGCGGGCATATCAATGGCCACCCGGTTCTGCACCAGCTGTTTGGCCATGGTCACATATTGATTGCCGGGCCCAAAGATCTTAAAAACTGCCGGGATGCTCTGTGTGCCATAAGCCATTGCTGCAATCGCCTGTGCGCCCCCGGTTTTAAATATTTTTTGAATGCCGCATAATGAGGCTGCATATAAAACGGCGGGATGCACCTGCTGCTCTTTGTTGCAGGGGGTGCACAATATTACTTCCTTACATCCTGCAAGGCGGGCGGGCAGGCCCAGCATCAACACCGTGGAAAACAGTGGTGCGGATCCTCCGGGAATGTACAGACCTACTTTTTCAATGGGGCGGCTCTCGCGCCAGCAGGTAATACCGCTCATCGGGGCGATCTTTTTTGCCGCTTCTTTTTGAGAGCGGTGAAAGGCTTCTATGTTCTTTTTTGCTTGCTTTAAAGCGGCTTTCAGTGGCGGAGGAACCTGTCCGGAGGCCTCTTTTATTTCGGTTGCGGTTACCGCGATGGAGCTGAGTTCCACACCGTCAAACTTTTTACTAAGATCCCGCAGTGCCATATCTCCGTTCGTTTGAACTGAAGACAGGATCTCCGTTACCGCAGGGATGAGTTGCTGGTTGTTCTGGAGCGGACGGGCACAGATCTCCGGCCAAAGTTCTGAAGAAGGATATTTGTAGAATTTCAATTTGCTTAATGTTTAAGGTTTAAGGTTCAGACTTTAAACGCTGAACCTTGAACAAGTAAAACTATTCGATCATCTTTTCAATAGGGATGATCAGGATCCCTTCGGCGCCGGCGGCTTTGAGGTTCTCGATCACATTCCAGAAATCGGCCTCGCTGATCACCGAGTGTACAGAGCTCCAGTCTTTTTTAGCCAGGGGTACGATGGTAGGACTGCTGATGCCCGGGAGATAAGCGCAGATCTTTTCAATGCTCTTATTGGGAGCATTCAGCATAACGTATTTGTTATATTTTGCTTTTCTTACCGAGCGGATACGGAACAGCAGCTTTTCCAGCAGCTTTTTGCGGGCAGGACTGAGTTTTTTGCCGGAAATAAGTACGGCTTCCGATTTCAGGATAGTTTCAAATTCGGACAGCTCATTGCTGAACAGGGTACTGCCGGAGCTCACCAGGTCGCAGATCGCGTCGGCCAGCCCGATACGGGGTGCGATCTCCACCGATCCGCTGATCACATGGATATCGGCCTTTATTTTGTTTTGTTTAAGCCATTTGTTGAGTATAAAAGGGTAGCTGGTGGCGATCTTCATACCGTCCAAGTCTTTTACGGTTAATTTTTTCCGGGTCTTTGGCAGGGCAATGGAAAGCCGGCATTTGCCATATCCCAGGCGCTCTACGATTTCTGCCGCCTTGTTTTTTTCAAGGACTACATTCTCCCCCACAAAACCGATGTCGGCCACTCCATCCTGCACATATTCAGGAATATCGTCATCTCTCAGAAAGAGAATCTCCGCGTCAAAATTCTCCGCATTGATCTTTAACTGGTTGTTACCATTGGGTACGCCGATGCCGCACTCTTTAAGTAGTTTTAATGAGTCTTCGCTCAGTCTTCCGGACTTTTGAACCGCGATTCTTAATTTTTCCTGCATAGCTTTATTTTTTAAATAAAAAAGGCTTACAAAATTTGTAAGCCTTTTTCTATAATTTGGATACATATCACCACCGGGCCTACACGGGTAAGTCTGTTACATGATGATGGGTATGTACTAATATTTTCATTGCGGTGCAAATATATACGAAATTTATGATTTCCCACTTTTTTAGTAGAAAAATTTGAGGGGAGAAATTCAGCTGCAGCAGAAAATGCCCTATCTTTAAATTTTTAAAAAGGATACATGTTACAACTTACCAAGCCCCTTGCTTTTATTGACCTGGAGACCACGGGAGTGAACCTGGGTTCCGACCGCATTGTTGAAATTGCCATTGTGAAGATCCTTCCGGATGGTACCCGTAATGTAAAACGGAAGCTGATCAACCCGGAAATGCCCATTCCTAAAGCGAATTCAGAGATACACGGCATCACCGACGACATGGTGAAGGATGCGCCTACTTTTGCCCAGGTGGCCCAGGAACTGAAACAGGTGCTGGATGGCTGCGATCTTGCCGGCTATAACTCTAACAGGTTCGATGTTCCGCTGCTGGTTGAGGAATTTTTGAGGGTGGGCGTTGATTTTGACATGCGGGGACGCAAATTAGTGGATGTACAAAACATCTTTCACAAAATGGAACAGCGGACACTGTCCGCTGCCTACCGGTTTTATTGCGAGAAAGTCCTGGAAGATGCACACTCAGCGGAAGCAGATGCCTCTGCGACCCATGAAGTGCTGCTGGCCCAGATCACCCGTTACCCCGAGCTGGGCACAACGGTAGAATCAATCAATAAAGCGATCGGGGAAGAACCCATCGTGGATTTTGCCCGCCGGTTTGTTATGGACAATGGTGTGGAAGTGTTTAATTTCGGAAAATACAAGGGTAAATCGGTTGCGGATATATTAAAAGCGGAGCCGCAATATTACGACTGGATGATGAAGGGCGATTTTCCGCAGCATACCAAGCAAAAGCTGACCGAGATTTTTACGCGGACCAAACTTAGAAAAAATTAAGCGCAGACGGTTATCGTCTGAATATCACCCCGAGTAGAATGCGTGCATACAGTGGATAAAGTTGTCATCATACCCACCTATAATGAAAAGGAGAATGTTGCCAGGATCATAAAGGCCGTTATGGACCTGGAAGGTGATTTTCATGTACTGATTGTAGATGATGGATCTCCGGACGGGACCGCGGATATTGTGAGGATGTTACAGGAACAATACAACGGCCGGTTGTTTCTTGAGGAACGAAAAGGAAAGCTTGGATTGGGGACTGCATACATACATGGATTTAGATGGAGCCTGAATAAGGGATATCAATTTGTATTTGAGATGGATGCTGATTTCTCACATAACCCCAATGATCTGATCCGGCTGCACCAGGCATGCGTGGAGGGGGCCGATCTGGCTATCGGGAGCCGCTATGTGAAGGGAGGCGGTATTGTGAACTGGCCTGCCGACCGGGTGTTTATTTCAAAAGGTGGATCGTTGTATACGCGGATCATTACCTGGATGCCGGTAAAAGATCCTACGGCAGGGTTTATGTGCTATACCGCAAAAGTGCTCCGGGCCATTAATTTTGATAATATCAGCTTCGTAGGGTATGCTTTCCAGATCGAAATGAAATATGCTGCCTGGAAACTGGGATTTAAGATAAAGGAAGTGCCGATCATTTTCCAGGACCGTACCGAGGGACAGTCGAAAATGAGTAAAGGCATTCTTAAGGAAGGTATTTTAGGAGTCCTGAACCTGCGGTGGCAAAGCCTGTTTAAAAATTACCGGAACAGGGTTTCAAATAGTTGAAAGTATTAATGTTATAGCTTTTATGTATAGTAAAAATGAGGCCGCTCTGATAAAAAAAGAATTCTGGACCTCATTGGGCACCTACCTGAAGCCGGTACTCAGTGCCAATGGGCAAAAAGTAAACTGGGTCAATTATAAAACAGGTATCAAGGGGATCTACTTCAGAACAGATGTTACAAAAAGAGAGGCAAGTGTTGCGGTGGAACTGACGCACCCGGGCGAAGAAAAACGGACAGCTGCGTTTGACAAGCTGGTATCGCTAAAAGCTGTTTTTTCGGAAATGGCGGGCGGGGACTGGCTGTGGCAAAGAGCGGTTTACGACGAAGAGGGACGCCCGGTATCAAAGATCCTGATCCGGAAGGAGCCGGTCAATATTTTTAATAGGAACGACTGGCCGGTGATCATATCGTTTTTTAAGCAGCATCTGATCGCATTGGATGCATTCTGGTCAATAGCGAAAGCGTATTTTGAGGATTGAAATAACAGTGGCCGGCTCTTGTAAAGCGGGATAAACGGCTTCAGCGGTATTGGGCATCACTGCGGTTTTCAACCGGATTTTATAAACGGAAGCAAATGAAAAGAATAACGATCGGCTTGCTGGCCTCCTTTATTTTACACATGATGGTTAACGCCCAGCAGGAAATACCCCTTTACACTAAGGTGCCCAATAGCAAGCCCGCCGAAAACCTGGAAAAAGCGGTGACCGGGACCGACGGTATCACCCGGATCAGCAATGTATCGGTTCCCACAATAACAGTGTACCGGCCGGTAAATGCAAAGCGCAATAGTCCTGCCGTTATTATTTGTCCCGGGGGCGGGTATACGATCCTTGCTGCAAGCCATGAGGGCGCAGATGTTGCAGCGGCGTTAAATGAGTGGGGGGTAACAGCGTTTGTGCTGAAATACCGCCTGCCCGACGACCGCATCATGGAGGACAAATCGATCGGCCCTTTACAGGATGCGGAACGGGCTGTACAATGGGTGCGCGAACACGCAAAAGAGTACCAGGTAGACCCCCGCAAAGTCGGTATCATGGGCTTTTCTGCAGGGGGGCATCTTGCTGCTACACTTTCCACGCATTATGAAGAGCGCCTGGTAGACAATCCTGAAAAGATTTCATTAAGGCCCGACTTTTCTGTGCTGGTGTACCCTGTGATCAGTTTCACCGATAGCCTGACGCACCGGGGTAGCCGTGACCGGCTGCTCGGCGCTGCTCCTTCTGCTGCGCTTATCCAACGGTATTCCAATGAACTTCTGGTAAATAAAAAAACACCACCCGCATTTTTGGTACATGCGAAGGACGATAAGGCCGTTCCCTGGCAGAACAGTCAGCATTATTATGAAGCCCTGCGGGCTCATAAGGTACCAGCCCGGGTTTTTTATTATGAGAAGGGGGGACATGGATTTGGCATGAACAATAAGACTTCGGATCTTAAATGGATGACCGCGCTTAAAGACTGGATGAACGTGCAGCATCTCCTTTAATGAAACTGCCGGAACCCGGACGAAGGGAATACACCAAAGACGGTTGGGCAAATTGTTGTACCTTAGAAGGGACAGTTTCGCTGTCTCATACAAGTATTAAACTCCGGTATTATGAAATATCCTGTAAAGATACGATCGATCGTACACGTAACTCATGATGTGCTGGGCATAAGAGTTGACAAGCCGGAAGGGTGGGCTTATACGCCCGGGCAGGCAACAGAAGTGTTTATTGACAAGGAAGGGTGGAAAGAGGAAGGGCGCCCGTTTACCTTTACCTCGCTGCCCGATGATGCGTACCTGGAGTTCACTATAAAGACGTACCCGGAGCGCAAAGGCGTAACAGCACAATTGCGTCAGCTGAAGGAGGGCGATACATTGCTGCTGAATGATATTTTTGGTGAGATTGCCTATAAAGGGGAAGGGCTGTTTATTGCAGGAGGAGCGGGCATTACACCCTTTATCGCTATCCTCCGGCAGCTGAGCCAGGAAGGCCGTCTTGGTAATAACCGGCTGTTGTTCGCTAATAAGCGGAGAGAAGATATCATTCATGAAGAGGAATTACGCCGGTTGCTCGGCGCCCGTTTTGTGAATATACTTTCCGGTGAAATGGTTCCGGGGTATGAGCAGGGGTATATTTCGGAAACGGTCTTGAAAGCATTGATTTCTGATAGGGGCGACTATGTATATTTATGTGGTCCACCTCCCATGATGGATGCCGTAGAACAGGTATTGACGGATCTTCAGATAGATCCGGCCCGGGTAGTGAAAGAGGGCTTTTAGGGGCGGAATAATGATGGCGTATGGCCTGGAATATAATATCTTTATAATTGACAACAGTATGCGGAATGTTATTCTCGCGGGGATGCTTTTGGGATTTACAGCGTTAAATGCCCAGCAAACGGAAGCCCCTTTGTTTGATTCTGTGGGTATCGTTGCAAAAGATGCAGCGCTGGTAAAAGTGAGTGCTCAGTTCTCCTTTACGGAGGGGCCGGTGGCTGACAAATCGGGGGCTGTTTACTTTACAGACCAACCCAATAATAAGATATGGCGCTTTAACCCGGACGGAACATTGACCGAATTTATGGCGGCTTCAGGTCGTGCTAACGGGCTCGATATAGACGCCCGCGGAAATATTGTTGCCTGCGCAGATGAGCACAATGAGATCTGGTCCATCGCCCCGTCAGGTGCCGTAACCGTTCTCCTAACAGATGTTGGAGGTAAAAAGCTTAACGGGCCCAATGACCTCTGGATGGATAAAAAGGGCGGGATTTATTTTACAGATCCGTATTACCAGCGGAACTATTGGACGCGCACGACCCAGGAGATCAGCGGACAAAAGGTATACTACCTTCCACGGGGCGCCCGCCAGCCCATAGTGGTTACTGATGAGCTGGCAAAGCCCAACGGGATTGTAGGCTCGGGAAACGGCCGGCTCCTGTATGTAGCCGATATAAAAGACAACAAAACCTATCGCTTCTTCATTAATAAGGATGGCTCGCTGTCCGGGAAAACCCTGTTTGTGCCCCGTGGGGCAGATGGTATTACACTGGATGAAAGAGGAAATCTTTATCTCAGCGGAAACGGGATCACGGTGTTTGATCCGAAGGGCAGGGAGATCGCGCATATTCCTGTTCCTGAAAAATGGACAGCCAATGTTTGCTTTGGCGGAAAGAACCGGGACCTGCTTTTTATGACTGCCGGAACCAGTATTTACACCCTGCAGATGCGGGTAAAAGGAGTAAAGAAGTTTTAACCGCCGGGCAGCTGCGAAGATAGGGCTGTAGATCAGACCCGGTACGCCATATAGCCGGATGAGCATCCCGGTTGGCAGGTTCTTTCAGCGGGTTCCCTTTTTTAACTATTCCCGGGGTTTAAACTACTCACTTTTTCCGCACGATCAGCAGCCAGTTATTGGCCAGTGGCAGGTATCCGTAATCATAACAAAATATATACGTCTGTGCTTTTTTTGTGCGATACTGGTGGGTCATATAATTGAACTGGAACCCGAGCGCCAGCAACTTATTGCGATGGACGGTTGCGGTCCGTTCTGTCGGTTTAACCCGGTCCTGAAGGATTTTCCGGTTTCTCCGGAGTGCGGTATTGACATCCCGGATCAGTTTCTCAGGCCCGCTTTTCATCGAATTGTTGTAATGATTCCTGCAAAAATCATCACAAAATTTTTTATCCGCCCTGCCTTTTACCGGCTTTTGGCAAGAAAGACACAGTTTCTCTGGAGCATTGGTGTTTGGCATATCTCATTGTTTTCTAAATACAATATACAAAATTATTCTAATATAAGTGTTTATAAACGCTTATAAACGTTTATTTACGTAAGTAAACGTTTATAAACCGGGTATCGGTTATAAAAGAGTGCAACTTTGGACTGTTGATCCGATAGCGCTGTTGGCTCAACGGTAAATAACAATGATCATCGCCGCAAGGCCCAAAAACCAAGAGTATGTACACAATGAAAAACAAAGTCCAACTGATCGGTCATTTAGGAAATGCACCCGAAGTAAAAGCGACTACAAGCGGAAAAAAAATGGCCCGCTTTAGCGTAGCCACCAATGAGAGTTACAAAAACACAAAGGGGGAAAAGGTTACCGAAACCCAATGGCACACCCTGGTCGCCTGGGGAAAGCTGGCAGATGTTGCCGGAAAGTACCTGGAAAAGGGCCGGGAGGTAGTGGTGGAAGGCAAGCTGGTCAACCGCCAGTACGAGGATAAAAATGGCCAGAAAAAGTACGTTACAGAAATCCAGGTGCAGGAACTGCTCATGCTCTCCGGTGGGCACCGGAGTGTTATAGAATAACCTTCACCGGAAAAACGCCGTTGCTAATCATCAGGGTTGCCCTCTTTACCGGCAGCCCTTTTTGGGATCTGTACGGGTGCCGCGGGCGCCGCTTTTGTAGAGGCTGCGGGCAAACGCATCTGATTTCGGAATGGGGCAGCTCCGGGGGAGTAGCTTGTTGAGAGCAAATGTGTCGTTTTGATCAGCCGGACTCCGGAGGAGCCCCTTGTTTGTTTGGCCCGGGAAATTTTACGCGGCTCCCACAGGGGCCGGGATTCCCTTTTTAACACCCTGCTATAAACACGGTGTGCTTAGGGCCTGAAAATTATTCCCGGGTCTCTCTTTTCCGTTCATTTGAACGTGTTTGCCCTGATAGAGCCCGTTGCTTAGCCTGTTCCCGGATTGATTTATCTTTGAATTGCCTGATGGACTCATTCTTCACATTTAAACCAACGATCATGAAAAAAAAATGTTCTGCGCTGCACTGTTCGGTATGATCATTTTCGGAGCCTGCAAAACGTACAAGCAATCCCGGTCTGTGAGTGAAACCACTACTCCCGCTAACACCGGCAGTATTACTGGCAAAAAATGGAAGCTGATCGAACTGGCAGGAAAGCCTGTATCTGATAAGGTCAATGATAAAGAGCCGTTCGTACTGTTGCAGGAAAGTGATCATCGGTTTTCTGCATCGGGCGGTTGCAATGGCCTGGGCGGAAGCTTTGAATTAAAGGGTAACGGCCGGATCAGCTTTAGGCCAGGCCCGTCCACGATGATGGCCTGTGAAAATATGGAAATTGAGCAGGGGTTGAGGAAAGCGCTTGAATCGGCAGATAGCTACACCCTTAAAGGAAATGAACTTTCACTCAACAAAGCAAGGATGGCTCCCCTGGCACACTTTCGCTTTGTTGCGGCGGGGGATACCATATTGAACGGTACCTGGGAACTGGATTATATTTCCGGACCGGGGATCGCTTTTGAAGGGCTGTACAGGGGGAAACGCCCTACGATCACGTTCAACCTGCCACAAACGGCCGCCGCCGGAAACAGCAGCTGCAATAATTACCGGGTCGCGTTTATGATGGATGGCAATTCTATCCGGTTTAAAGATCCTGCAAGCACCAAGATGGCTTGTGAAGGTACCGGGGAAGCTACGTTCTTTAATACATTGAAAACCGTGACGAAATACGATGTTGTCGGCAACACGTTGCACCTGATCATGGGTGATATAGCGGTTATGCGGTTTCAGCGCAAATGAGTTTTGTTGATCTCCTGAACCCCGGGAACAGGGGAGATGAATGTGAAAGATCTGCCTCCTCCAGAAAAGTATATAGGAGCGCGGAGCGATTTATAAATACGCCATTGAAATTTTTCGTGATCTGTGGGCATTTTTTTATCTTAGATAAAACGAATCAATAGGCAAATCATGGACAACACAGCAATGGATACCAATAATAATTCTTTTGGATTTGACATTACCGAAGTGCACAACCTGGTAAAAAACGGCAGAAAGATAGAGGCTGTTAAAAAAGTACATGATGCCACGGGTTGGGGATTAAAAGCGTCAAAAGATTACGTAGATAAGATCGGTGAAGGAATTAGCCTTGCCGGTTCCGGAGCTGTTTTTTATGAATCAGAACAAAAGAAAAAAGGCGATATTGATCTGGAGACCATAAAGGAATTGCTGGGCAGCGGCCGTAAGCTGGAAGCGATAAAGGCCCTTTGTGACCGCTTCGGGTTGCGGTTAAAGGCGGCGCATGATTTTGTGGAACAGCTGGCGCAGGGAATGATTGCCGGCGGGTTGAACAAAGAAAGCCCGCCGCAGGCAGCAGCCGGGCAAGGCAACCCCCTGTTTAAAGCGACCTATGATAAAACAACAGTTAACGGAAAAGAAGTGAAGCCCGGTGACCCGGAATGGGAGCAGGTGACCGGATTCTTCAATAGGCTTCATGATAAGGATATCGATAGTGGTGATGCTCTTACAAAGATGCTGGACGCCTTTTTTCCCGAAGGCTTCAATAAGGGAACTATCAAACACACCACCGGTAGCTACTCTGTAGCGGGGAATAATCCGGCCAAGCAAGCGGTAAAGTCCCACGTGGAGCCGGCACCGGGAGCAGCAGCGGCTGAGCAGAAGCATCCGAAAAAGGATGAGTTCGCCTATGATAAGGGTGCTAAGGGCGGTTCCAATATCGGCCTGTATTTTGTGATCGCATTGATCATTGCGGGGATCGCCATTTATCTGTTCAAGACGGTTCGCTGACGCCGATATGAAACGAAAAATGCGCCAATCCGAAAATTGGCGCTGGATATAAGTGATGATAAAGCCCGGGCTTCATATGAAGTTCCTTGCTACCGCATAAGCGCTATGCTATTGTTATCTCCTGGCCGGGTTTATTCGTCTCCGGATTTTTTTGGAGCGTGATTTTTAATACACCGTCTGTATAGGAGGCACTGATATCATTGGTCAGTACCTTATTACTTAACTGGAAGGACCGTTCAAAAGAATCCGGCTGATATTCCTGGTAAATAAATGGCCCGGGCGCTCCCTGTTCGGGGACTGTATACCCGATGGTCAGCATTTCTTCCTTTACAGAAATCTTGAAGTGTTCTTTTTGAAGCCCTGCCGCATAGAGCGAAATGACAAATGCGGATGCGGTCTCTTCAATATTGGCGGGCCTGGAGTCTCCCATGAACTGGTGCAGCCTATGCATCCAGGGATGCCCTCCGCCAAATTTTTTTCCAAAGAAACATCCTTGTTGTTTGAAACGGGGAGCTGAAAAACCGGGTTGCGCGTGCCCGCCTATGGATTGATTTGTAAACATGATTTTTATTTTTTGTGATTAAGAAAAATTAATTAATAGGGATTATAGCCGGAATGCCCTGGGATGATGCCTGCATAACCGGGTTGATCGTACTGTTGTGGCTCAGACCGCTGAAATGCTGATGTGGACCATGTTCCAGCTGATACCCGGTCATCCATTTTTTGCGCACCCCCGAAAGGATCTTTGCTGCAACGGCTATTATAACCCCTGTTACTATTGCCAGCAGGAGCAGCTTGAACAAGAGAAAGAGTACCAGCGACGCCAGTCCGACTAACAACGTAAGCCCAGCCAGACGGGGAAGAAAGAAGAAGAATTTGTGTTTCATTTTTTTTCAGTTTTATAATTTAAAAAACGGTTGTTTCTATTGAAGACGGCGATGGATTGTTTTTACTTTAGAAAACGAAAAAATATTTTCCCGGACATTCTTATTGATAGCTGTAGTATTGTTTTAAGATGACTTACTTCCGGGAGCAGTGGAAGGGGCAAGGTGGCGTCTGCAAAGCAGTAGCAGACAGCGGATGAAAAATGATATCATAATTGCGCTGAATAGTAGCAGGGGAAATATGTTTTGCAATAGATCTTTGATAAAATGATTGAGCCATATGTTTCAATATGATTTTCCCGGTAGCAGAACGGAGGCTTTAGGCCGTCCTGGTAATCGTAATAATCCTCAATACCGGTATAACGGGGTGCCGCACGGAGCAGCGACCCGGCTGCTGCCGGTGTTGGCCGCACTGCTGCTATCCTCTATCGTCTGCGGGCAACAAAGCAGTGTAGCCGGAGTACGGAAGATCAGGGATATTGTTATTTATGAAGATAGCCTGTTTTTTTCGTCGTTCCCATCGGTCGTAAAAAAGAAAGACGGAACATTGTTCCTGGCATTCAGGCGGGCCCCGGAGCGCAGGGTATTGGGTGAGGCGTATACGAACCATGTAGATCCCAATAGTTATCTCGTTGCCCTTACTTCAAAGAACGGCGTTTCCTGGAGCAGGGAGCCCGCGCTTATTTATGCCAATCCTCTTGGCGGATCGCAGGACCCCTGCTTGCTGCAGCTGGCAGATGGTACGTTGCTGTGCGCCAGTTATGGATGGGCGTTCTTAAAAGAAGAGGCCAAGATGAAATTAAAAAAACCGGTCTTTAACGCCGCCAGTGCAACATTTCTTGGCGGGTATGTGCTGCGCTCTGCGGATGGCGGAAAAAGCTGGCAGGCACCTGTTTATCCTCCGCCGGTTCCGGACGAGCTGAATTACAGCCCTTATGGGAACAGGATCCCTGCCTACAACAGGGGGGCAATGTATGAAGGGAAAGGCGGCCGGATCTTTTGGGTAGTGACGGCCTCGGATCGGCTGCCCAATAATAAGAAGACCTCAAATTATCTGTATATATCAGACGACAAGGGCCGCTCGTGGCGGTTACAGGGCGTTGTTGCAAAAGATGAAAGCATTTCCTTTAATGAGACCTCGGTATATGAAACGCCGCGGGGAGAGATCGTAGCCTTTTTGCGCACGGCCGGGCTGGACGACGAGGCTTGCATTGCCCGGTCATCCGATGGCGGGAAAACATTCCGATGGGAAAAAATGGGGTTTAAAGGCCATCCCTTTCATGCCCTGAGGCTTCCCGACAACCGGGTATTGATTACCTATGGTTACCGGCACAAACCTTATGGCGTAAGGGCGCGGATACTGAATGCCGATTGTTCTGATTACAAAACGGCACCGGAGATCGTTTTGAGAACGGACGGTGGCAGTACGGACCTGGGATATCCGTGGTCCGTGCAGCTCGATAAAAAACGAGTCCTGGTCGTATACTACTATAATACCCAGAACGGGCCGCGTCATATTGCAGGCAGTATTATGGAGATCGTCCCTCAAAGGAAAACGCCCTGATCGCCGGCCGCTCTTTGCTGCCGGGCACAAGAGGCAAAGAGCGCCGTTAATAATTTTGATCGATCTTTGTATCCATGAAATCAGTCTGAAATGGAGGCAATAGAACAACGGATCAGTGTTTTAACCATCGCGGTAAGAAATGGAGAGATGAAGAAAAGCTTAAAAGTTTTTTGCCGGAACCAAAAAAACACCTATCTTTGCCCTCCCGTAAAATGGCTGCGTAGCTCAATTGAATAGAGCATCTGACTACGGATCAGAAGGTTTCAGGTTTGAATCCTGACGCGGTCACTTAAAGATCAGGCACTTACAGCAATGTAGGTGCTTTTTTGTTTGTAGATTATAGCACATTTATAACACATCTTCAAAATAAGGGCCATTTCCTGCTCATGTATGCGCGTTGTGACTCCGATAAAATCTTCAAGGCTACGATAGCACCCGGTCAATGTTTCGGTTGTAAATGGCTTCGGAAATGTCGTATTGTTTAAGGGCTTCCTGGAAGTCCACGCCGCGGGCTACGGCGCCGTAAACGCCCATAACCTTTATATCAAGGCCGTTGATTTCGCCGCCGATAAACTCTTCGTGCATGTCTGTGGTTAATTCTTCCATTTTTGCAAAATTACATTATTCCCCTCTTTTGGTGCTTTCCGGGGTCCGCGCGTATGTGCGTAATGACTGAGGAAAAACCTTTAGTTTATGCGTTTAGATATTTTTGAACCTCAACATTTCTCAACAGGCAGATTTTTTCAAGGTAGATAAACTGTTATTGTGGAAGCCGAAAGTTTCAACTTAGACGAAATCCCGCCATTTTGCAAAACCCTTGTTATTATATGCAGGCAGTTTTTTGTTACTTAACTTTTTCGAATTCAAAAGGAATTTCCATTTCATCATTAGAAATTTTGGCTTTCATTTTGTCTCCTTCAATCCAATATCTAATTTTTTTTGGAAAGTCAATAGAATCATTACTGCAAGTGAATTCATTGTTTTTTAGTTCAGTCATTTCAAATGTTGTTGCTTGTTTTTCGTTTGGCATTTTAACAAACAAAGTCCATTTTCCATTAGTTTGGATTATGTCCATTTTCTCTTGGCTTATTGTGTCGCCTTTTTGCATTGAAAACCCAATTCCAGAATATTCATTTGGACTGATTTTCTCCCAATTTTCAAAAGTTTCTTTCCCGGCTTCTTCATTCCGTCTTTTCCAATTACCAGTTAGCCAATCCAAATTTTCAGTTATTTCTGTTTTGATTTTTGTGTTAGATTCAGTTTCTGAATTTTCGTCTTGATTAGTTTTAGTGTTTTGATTACAGGATAAAACTAAAATTGAAGTCAGTAAAATAAATGTTCCTTTCATACGGGTTTTGTTTTTTGCTTGCATATAAGGGCTGCGTATTGGCGATGGGCCGGATTTTTAGCACTGATGTTCAATCGAAGAACAAAAGTTGAATTTTGCACTTCGGTTGATACGAAGGCGTTCAGTCCGCCTATTGCCAATACGATGTTATGCACCGTTTTTTATTGTTATTCTAATGGTTTCCAATTTTCGTCTCGTTGTTCGTCCTTTGTTGGTTGTCTTACATTTCTAATCATCTCTCGTTCACAAGCACCAAACTCAATGAAATTCTTTTGTCCTTGTCTAAGTGAAACGTGGTTTGCTCCACCTTCATAATTCGGTTCGTCAAATTGAATTGGGTCGTCTTCCCAAAAACAAACTTCACATATATCGTAATGCCCGTTTGGCTGTTCAGCGAATGTCTTGTAGCCACAACAAGGGCAAGCAAATTTTTCTGTTACCATACTTTCCACCAAGGTTTTTTGTTCTCAAATGTATAGTAACTTCCACCCGTCAAAGTTTTTGTGTCAAGGTCATACTTAAACTCAACCCATTCGTCCGCATCGTGCATAGGATTAAATGCAAGTCCATATATTAAATTATTTTCAACTTTAATTTCAGCTAATCCGTCCCACGAAATTCTTTCCGTGTTCCAATGTGTTCCGTCAGGCTCAATAATTGTCAAGTCTGTTTGGTCTTGCAAAACAAGTCTGTCTTTATTTGCTTTAAAAATATCTGAAAAACCAACTCCAAAAACTTGAATTGGTTTTGCGTCTTTTGGGTTCATTATATAACAAGTCCCACAAGCTATAACCAACAAGTTTTGGTTTTTTTCAAACTCTATTATTTGTTTTAAGTCTGTCCAACCTGGTTGAAAGTTGGCAATCCATTCAGTTCCGTCTGTCTTGTAAAAGCGAACAGGAAATCCTTCGGAATAAAAAGGCTCTCCGTTGTCTGTCACGGGAATATACATTGGTCCGTATGTCGGCAATGAACTTAATATTTCGTATCGTTTTTCTGTCGTCACTTTGTCTTGCGTAGGGTTGTCCTAAAATGGTGCTAACGGGCAGGGCTTTATGCAGGTTGGGAATTAGTATTTCGTCTGCCCATAACCGCTGCTGATTAATAATTTTTGTTGAAGTTAAGAACTAATGCCGATAGATGCTCGTCAAGTTGGAACTGAAACTGGGATTTGCAATTAGCTGATGATATATTCGTCTGCCCAACCTGCATAAAACCCAATGTCGTGCGTTCGCTTTTGTTACCTCGCTTGCTTTACACTTTCAAGAGCCATTTTGAATTTCGCAGCAAAACCATCGTCAACACCATACTCACTAAATTTCTTTATTGCCCAATCAAAAACGGTTATTCCAAATCCTGTGTCTTTATGAACAATAATTGAGTGAAAATAGGGATGAGAATAAAGCCAACCATAGCCGTCAACCTGATTAAACAAGTGCCCCAATGTTGCGCCAAATTCACAAACTTCAATTACATAATCATTGGAAAAATCTGTCGGGTCGCTCTTGCTTATAATTTCTGCAATTCGCTTTCGGTCATAGTATTTGTCAACTGCGGCAAGAACATTTAGGTCTAATTTGTCAGATTTGATTATGTGTTGGTAGTCTTGTAATGCAGCGTCTGCCATAGTTTGCAATTGTTTTTTGTTATACTCTAACAAATCGTCTGGCAAATATTGAATTTTGTCTAAGTTAAGGGGTCGGCCATCAAAGCCACTGATGACATACATATCGGGTCGTGTCATTGTTGGTCTGTCTTCTTGGTCATACCACGGGCTGAAATATTTCTCAAATAATGTGTCGCAATGAGGTAGTTTCTTTTTGAAGAGTCATAACATAAAGGGAATGTCTGTTTTAAGTGCCACTAACGGTACGGCTTGGCGATGTGGCGATATTCCGTGATTCGTCTGCCCGGTACCGAAGCCAAATTTATAACTAAATGTTCATTGTTTATCCTATTGCCCGGCGTTATTCGTCAGCTGGGGCTAAAGCCGAACAGCGAACAAAAAGTTGAGCATATATTCGTCCAGCCGCCATATTGGCAAACCGAATGTTGTAGGCAGTTAAATTTAGTTAGCCTCTTTTAATTTTTTCAAGAGCTCTTTCGCATAAGGCAAGTATGATATATAATCACTCACGTCCCAGTCCTTTATATATTCTTTCATTGGTTCAAGCCCTCTTGATTTTCTTAATTTATCTAAGTTTTCAAAGTCCAATAATGGATAAATAAAGGTTTTCTTCTTTTCCGAATCATAATAGCCTTGGCTTCCATAAGTCTGCTCTCTTCCTTCTCGAACAGCTATTCTATCTTCCATTATGGCAACATTACTGGATAAGATATTCCCTTCTTTTTCCGCTTGCAGTATTATTGGATAATATTTTTTCTGTGTTTCTAAGTTTGCATGTTGTATAATTAAAAATAGAGCTTGAGTACCTTGAAGGCCCACATTTTGAGGACCAAGCCAACCATATTTGTCGAGTAACTGCGTAGCAAAAATAACATTTGAGCTATCTTTCATTCTGACTATACTCTTAATACTGTCCAACTGTTCTTTAGATGCTCCTTCCTGTCTTAATCTTATCCAGTCCGACCTGTATTTTTGGTCTTCCTGATACAAAGAGTCCATTTTGTGAGCTAACTCTTTATTTACTTTATTAGGATCAAAATTGTAGGATGTGATTTGAGAAAACACTGTCAAATTAAATCCTGTCAAGAAAATCAAAATAAATAATTTTTTACTATTCATATTACTGGGTTCGTGTTATTAATTGCCTACAACGGTTTCGGCTTGGCGGTCGGACTGGTAATTGAAATCCGTCAACCCAAACGTTGGCCTAACCGAAGATACAAAAGCTGATGATAAAAACCGAGGCCGATTTTTATTCATCAAGCCCGGACTGAAGCTGATAGTAGTGCAAAAGTTGAGGCCATATTCTTGTCCCCCCGACTGCCGCCAAACCGTTTGTTAGCGGTAGTGCTATTTTATTCTTTTTTATTGTTTCTATTAATTCATTTTCACTTTGATATATAGAAAGTATGTCAGTGCAGGTTTTCGCTTGCTCGGTTGTTCTCTTTTGGCTTTTTATTCCCAATCGGATCTCGTACAAAAATCTTTTTTTTAAAGGTGAATTATTTTTTTTGTTTCGTTTAATAACTTTTCTATGCTCGATAATTTATTCAATTTTGCGATTTGCATCGTTTGCATTTTCCCGTTTTGTAAATATTCCACAGATAATGATGCACCACTTTTGATAAAATTTGTGCTGTGCTGCGTTCTTATGAATCGTTTGATTTCTTCAAATGGAACTTGTGTTTTGTTCAATCCAAAAATAGAAGTCTCTACAATTTTGTTATCTACATAGAGCCGCGTTTTTTTTCCCAATTCGTATAAACTGATGAGCAACGGAAACAGCGGTACAATTTTATATATCGTACTATCTTTTGTTTCGGGTGCAAAAGATAAATAATAAATTTCGACTATCGTAAAGAGTAAAACGCAGAGAATCGAAAAAATTTTATTCATTTTCAGCGTATAGATTGCACCGTCTTGCTTGTAAAATGTTGTTGTCATTATTAAGTTGTTTACTTTGTAGATGGCTTTGGGAAAGCATTACCGCTAACGGGCAGGGCTTTATGCAGGTTGGGAATTAGTATTCCGTCTGCCCATAACCGCTGCTGATTAATAATTTTTGTTGAAGTTAAGAACTAATGCCGATAGATGCTCGTTAAGTTGGAATTGAAGCTGGGATTTGCAATTAGCTGATGATATATTCGTCTGCCCAACTTGCATAAAACCCAATGTTACCTGCCGCTTTTCTTTCGGTCATTGCGCTTTCAATATTTTATCTGCAATTGTCAAACAGTTTTCAATTGTCCCGCTCATTCCCATATTTTCAGTTTCAAATTTATGTAACCTGTTAGCAATTTCTTGTCTGTCTGTTTTTGCTTTTACAAGTCCGAAAATTTCAGGCACATAACTTTGGTATTCGTCTCTTGGTGCAATGTCGTTAACACCAATTGGGTCCCAATCAAACCAAAGTATGTCGTCAATTTTTTTGTAAAGCAAAAAGTCTTTAGCTGCTGTCAAGTTGTCCTTGAAATTTTTGTTTCGACTAAATAATAAAATTGCTGATTTGACTTCTTCTTCAAGTCTATTGTCGTCAAAATATTCTGTTGCTTGAATAGCTAAACTTGCAATGAAATGTCCACTATCATTGTCAAACGGTGCTGGTTGTTCCGAAGCATTATAAGTTATTTTGGCAATAAGTTCTGCTAATAGCAAATATGCTTCTGGCTGATAATTTTTGTTGTCAAGCAGAAAGCGTCTGATTTTGTTAAACTGCTCGTGAGCTTCTTTCCAACGCTCTTTGTTGTCAATTATTGGATAGAGTTGAGTTATTGAAGTAGGCTTGTTTTCTATATAGTTGTCAAAACGAGATAAAATAAGTCCTGCCCAACCTGGTCTAATGTCGTTAGGTATGTTTTCAAGAATCTGTTGTCCGATTTTTATGTTAGTTTTTATGTCGTAGTGGTCGGTCGTCATAAAGTGACAGGTAACACGCTAATTTATGCTATTATGCGCTGCCCATCAAAAAAAAATCTCTGCAAACCAACACTTTAGCATTATATGTTTTTAGATTGTTGTTAGGACAATCCGTTCTTATGTAATTCCTTTGTTAAACCAGATTTCATATACCGGAATATTTAGAGGCTTTATGACGTACACAATAACATCTTTTACAACCATTTGATTAGCCACAGAACCTTCACTATTTGTAGATAACACTTTTTGATTTGGATATGAGTTTTAATACCTGCAATCCCATCGGGTTGTAGGCCATTTTTAAATTGAAATTCTTTTGCGGCTTCCAATGTAAACTCGCCAAAATAGCCGTCTGTTTTTTTAAAATAGCGATTTTGCCCCCTTAAAAATGCCTGCCAGTTTTCAACAGCTTTACCTTGGCTTTCTATTTTTATTAATACGAATGGCATGATCTTTATTTTTCATTGCCACTCCTTTATCCGGTTTTTTCGACGCTATGTTTTACAGCACCTTCTTCACCTCCACCGCTAACTGCACGCCGGCTGCAATGACTACCACGGCTCTATAACCGGCGGCCGTTTTGGTAAAGGGCAAAGAGCAGATCGTTTCTGCATTATTACAGTTGTCGAAATTTATAGTAAAGGCATCACCATTGCGAATTATTTTACCCGTCATTGTAGCCACTGTATGGTCGTCGCAATCACCGGTAATGCATTTGGATAGTAGGGTTACGCTATTGCCGCTGATGACAAAATTCAGCGTGCCGCTATTGTTATACTGAGGCGTGCCACTATTGGTATTGCTAAAACTGCCCGTATACTTTTCCACCAGGTTGGTGCTGGTTACTTTAAATACAACAGCCGTTACCTCATGCCCCGGAATGGTTACCGCTACCTGCGGTACGGAACCGTCTGCATTTACGTCCATTACTATTTTCACCCCGTCTTTTTGCAGGGTATAGCCGGTGACTTTTGTGCCGGGTTGAATAGGGGCCGTAGCGGTTAACAGGTAAGTGACATCATCAAAAACAATAGTGGCGCTGGCGCCGGCAGGTTTCAGCTCAATAGTAATATAGCCGGTAGAGCCTATCAGCACACCGCTATAGCTACCCAGGCTGCTTTTGTCATACTTTGCCGGGCTGTTGTCTTCTTTTTTTGGATCGTCCTTGGAGCAGCCTGCAAGGCATACAAAGCCTAACAGTAATAAAAAATGTGGGATCGTTTTCATATTGCGTTTATTTTAAAGTTTGTTGTTAAATACCGGTAAGTTTCTGGGCGTTGTGGCGGATCGGCAATAGGTCTGCACGGTTATTTCTTCCCCTGCAAACTCAGCTTTACCTGGAAGGTGTTCATTGTTATTTTTTGCTCTCCGGTGCTTCCGGCACCGTTTGTTACTTCCCTGTATTTCATGTTGATATTTCCGGGACTGTAATCGGCCGCCAGCCCAATGCTGCGCCATTTTACGGATGCCCCTATATTGGGCCTGATGGCTGCGTGAAAGGCCTGTGTAAAGGGTTTTATCCCGGTGGCTTCTTCATCATAAGGGTAGGGATAAAAAGCATTGAGCGTTTCAGGATCGTAACGGTCATCAGCATAGTGCTCGTACACAGGGCCCAGACCATATACGCCCAGGCTGGCCTGCACCCGTACATCTATTACCAGATCCTGCACAGGGTTGATGGACACTACCGGGCCGGCTTTGGTGGCAAGAGATAAAAAAAGTTTGCTGGTAAAATCTTCGTTCACATATGACGTATTGGCCCGGGTATAGTTTTTCCAGCTTTTGGCTGTAGGGGTACCGCTGACCGAAATTACTGTCCAGTCGAGTCCTGCGTTAATCGTTTTTGCCCTGCCGGCGGGAATAAAATAAAAAATATGCCCCTTTTCAATATTAAATCCGATATCGTTGCCAAAATTACCCCGGACCATATTTTCTTTCGGGCTAAGCATATGATCTAATGACTTCCCGGGCAGCTGTATCCCCAGGCGGATATAGCCTTTTCTAAAGGGGGAGGTGCTGCCCTGGCCAATAGTTGCTGTAATATGGATGATGCAGCATATGAAAAGGAATAACGTTCTCATATTTTAGTTTTATTTGTTTGATTGTATACGGAATTATTTTCCCTCTCTCTTCCAAAAGGACCTGCTCATAAACACTTTTTGCATGCCTGTTCGTACGGGTTTCCGCCCGGCTTTTTTGGGTTGGATCCGGCGGCGTTTGGACTTTGGTTGAAGATGACCCTGCCGATTCTTATACCCTGGTTACTGTTTTTTCTTATAAAACGATGCTGTAAAGAACTGCCTTTTTATCCCGGTTGTCAACCGTTGAAAAACCAGGATATACCCCGTTTTTTAACGGTGTTTGCAGAGATGTCCCCTTTGAGGAAATAAAAGCAGTTAGCTTTCTATATCAAAATTATGTGCTTGTGAAACGTTCGCCTATTACACAAAAGGGTGATTTTTAGGAGGCTTGCAGCGGAACGGAAAAGCGTAAACGAATGCCGGGCTGGATATTTGTGACCTCGAAGCCGCCCCCGGAGTTTTTCATGCGCTGCTGCATGTTTTGCAACCCGTTTCCACGGGCTGCCGGTGATGAAAATCCAACGCCATTATCCGCTATCTGCATAAGAAAACGGCTGTCTTCCCATTCAAATAAAATGTGTACGGTAACGGCCCTGCTGTGCTTGTGAATATTATTGAGCGCCTCCTTCAGGCATAAGAATAAATTTCGGCGGGTGGTTACGGACATTAACAGTTCCGATTGCTGCCCCTCTGTATCGATAACACAGTTGATATGGGCTTTCTTCAGGAAAAGTTCTGCATATGATGCAGCATACTGAACAAACTGTTCCGGACGATCATTGTGACTATCTAAGCTCCATAACATTTCACGCATGGAGCGGTTCATCTCAAAAGATGTTTGCAGCAGGTCCTCTACATCTTCCTGCATTGCCGGCTGTTCCCGGAGCTTCTGCTTTAAAAGCTCTGCCTGTAACTTTATAGCAGAAATACCCGCTCCGAGATCATCGTGCATGTCATGTGAAATGCGTTCCCGCTCTGTAATGATGTCCCGCTGCCGTTGTATCTCTGTCTCCAGCAATTTATTCTCCAGCTTTTTCTTTTCATTCTCCGCCTTCAGGGTATCAACAGATACTCCATACAAAAACAGCAGGAAATCTGCAATAATGGCCACCTGCATAATGGCATACGAGAAGTTTCCGATTTTTATGGGTAAATGACCAATACCCAGAATGCCTGCAATGAATGGTGCTGACATCTGAACAGCGCTAACAAGTAATATACTTACCCCGAGCCGGGCATATTTGTAAAAGGGAGATTTGAATTTCAACAGGTAGAGAAAAACCAAAAACGTAATAGCAAAATCGAAAACAGTGGCAAACTCTCTTATTACATGTGTGGCGGAAATGAGAAAAGGAGCATTATAATCGCCAATACGCAGTATAAAATAAATAAGCCAGTACAGGCCTGCGTATTTTAAAAGAACGCCAGCCAGGCGATAGCTTTTATTAAAGGTAAGGTAGCTGTAAAAAAACCAATAATAAAGGACCGGTTCCAGGCACCCCCAGAACTGCCGGTAAACGATGTTCTTCACTCCCGGCAGCATATTGTTTTCAAAATTGATAAACCCGTATATATTTAAGTAATAAAATATATACATAAAGTTTATTATTGTGAAAATGACAAGCGGCCGTTTAAACCGATTGTTTTTAGACCAGAAAACGCCGATAACGGCAAGACAAAAATGCACGCCAACGATCAGTAGGGTGAGGGCATTATAGGGGTCCTCATACCTGTTCTCAAATGAGGGTTTTGCTTTTAAAAAGGCCTGTTCATTTAAAATTGAAAAGCCGGGAACAAATATGCCTCCCTCAAAATCCCTGACCTGCAATATATAGCGACGTTCTTTGTGGGGAGGGAGCCTGAAAACGATATGCCGGTCTGTATTGGGGACGGACAGCTTACTTTGCATATGCGCGAACCCCGTTCCACCGGCATACCTGGGGGCACTGGTCATTTCGTAAAGGTATACTTCGGGTACAAACTCATCCTGCAGACTAACGTAGAATACGCTGTCCGCAGCACTGGTGTTGTGCAGGGAAAAGAATATAAAAACAGAGCGGGTGCCTTTTGCGATGTTTTTCAGGGAAGCGATTTGACTATATGTCAGTGTGCCGGCATGTTCCAGGTCTTCGGGTAAAAGATTTTTGTGCTTACTGATTTTATAATGAGCTTTTGAGGGGCTGAATTTTTGTATAGGGATAAATGTGGTATCCCAGGGCGATTGATGAGCGGCTCTAAGGGAAGGAGCGTGAAAGAGGAAACAGAGGAGCGCAATGAACCTTACGATACCCCTGAGCGGCAAAAAATGATGAAGGTCACAGTTCCTCATAGCGTCCGGAAATATGATGTTAATTAGACGACAATAGTTTATTAATGGCTTCCACCTTATTATTCACCTGGAGCTTACGGTATATATTGCTTATATGTTTTTTTATGGTATCGATGCTTACAAATTTTTCGCTGGCAATTTCCTTGTACAAAAGACCTTTGGCAAGCAGGTGCAGCACTTCCGTTTCCGTTTCAGTAAGCAGCTCTGCAACAGTATTCCTGGTGTCCCTGTTTGCGCTGAAATATTGCAGTATTTTTCTTGAAACGGTGGCCGTCATAGGGACTCCACCCAGGTGTACTTCTTTAACAGCGGCTATGATTTTTTCCATACTCTCTCCTTTAAGCAGGTAACCCGTGGCTCCGGCTTTTAATGCTTCGTAAATATGCTCGTCGTTTTCGAAACTGGTGCACATGATAAACTGGGTATGCAGTTTCTTTCCTGAAAGGCTTTGCAGTACCTGCGTTCCGGTAATGTCCGCCAGCCTGATATCCACAATAGCCACGTCTGCGTTCAGCACCGTAAGTTGTTCAATGGCTTCTGCTCCGTTAAAACATTGTGCAATACAAAATAACTCCGGATCATGATCTATAATCTTCTTTAGTGCATTGTTGTAGTGCACATCGTCTTCGATAATGATTACTGAAATTAACATTTTGCCAAAGTTATTTTTTTGTAGTGGTGCGGGGAATTACCCAAAAGGGTGATTTTGAATCCTTAAACCGGAAGCGTATAACGCAAATGTGTTCCTGCTGAGGCGGGGAGCAATTCAAACGACCCTCCCAGATTGATCATCCGCTGCCGCATATTATGCAGCCCGCTTCCGGTTTGCCTCATTGCATCCAGGCCAATGCCATCATCTTTTATTTCGATCCAAAGCAGCTTCTCCTTTTGAATCACAGCAATAAAAACATGAGATGCATGGCTATGTTTATAAATATTATTTATCGCTTCTTTTATACAAAAAACCAATTCCCGGAGGGCATGCCTGCTGATCACTGTATCCTTGTTTTCAAGATCCAGCTGGTACTGCAGCTGTATGGGGGTCTTGTGCAGGAATGTTTTTGCCTGGATCAGGGCCTGGTTTGCAAAACTATCGATGCTTTCCCTCCCGCTTGTTAATTCCGACATCATTTGCCGCATGGAAATGCTCATGTCCTCAGATGTGTGTAGCAGCTCATCGATGTCATTGTGGATCGGACCATTTTTCCCTATTTTGCTTTTTAACAGTTCTGCCTGCAATTTTAATGCGGATATCCCCGCACCTATACCATCGTGCATATCGCGGGAAATGCGTTCACGCTCCGCGATAATGTCCTTTTGCAATTGAACTTCTTTTTGCAACAGCTTGGTCTGGAGCTTCAGTTTCTCCTTTTCAACTTCCTGTTCCCGGTTCAGGATGGCAAGGAAAAAGAAGCAGAAGCCCCCGGATATTTCAATTTGCCGGATCATTGTTTCTGTAAGTCCGATATCGGCTAAAGGGTAAAAATTTTCGCCGCAATAAGTGGCCAATGCCAATAGACTTATGAATAGCAGCCCGTAGAGGACCAGCCTTTCATAATAATTTGTTTTTCGCCAAAGGTAAAATATCAGCAAAAGCAAAATGGCAATATCCAGGTACATGAACCCGCCCCTGTACCATTCATGAAGGAATGATAGGGGGCCGCTGGCAACCAGCCGCGCCAATACCCCGCCGCACATGTATACAATCCCGGTGTACAATGCATATCGCAAATAGCTGCGGGGGGGAGGGTTTAAAAAGCTTAACTCGAATAAATAAAAAAACAACACAACCCCTTTTTGCACCAGGCTGTTGGTAAGCGAAAAGAACGCGGGGTTCAGCTGCTGTTTAATATAAGGCTGTATCAATACCAGGTGGGCGCTAAAACAAAGCGACACCAGCGCTAGGTATAAATAGTATCGCCCTCTTTTTTTCTGTGAAAAACTAAACAGGCAATAAACAGCAAAGCATACATTGAAGCCTGTTGTCAGCAGTGGTATATAGTCGCTTGATTGCAGCATAGCTTTGTTTACCGTCATTTATTTAAAGCCGGCGATTCAATTACTAAGTTAAGTTTTTTATCTCTTTTTTCAAATGGTCTTATAGCCGTATTATAACAGGGTTGAGTCCGTTTCAGGTGTGCAAATGAACGCCCCAATTGTACCCGGATTTCCAGGATGGAAGACTGATTTTCGATAGGCGCACGCCCAATTGCAGCAAAAAAATATACGGATAGTATAGGAGGTGTCTGGCGCTCCTTTCATCGCGCATCGCAAAAGGCATATTTTGCCTGCAACAATTCGGAATGCATTCTTTGGATTTTGAAAAAAATGTTTTGATACTTTTGCCCCGTTGTATGGGACGCGCAAAGATGCAGGCATATATATATGTTTCTTTTTTGGTATGATCCTTGACAATCTTGTTACAGTTTTTTGATCTTATAATCTTTTTTTTAAAAAATAGTGCATGAAAATTGCTTTTTGGGCGCTGGGAAAGCATCATGAAGGGTATGTAAAGGAAGGAGTGGAAGCATTTTCCGGCCGTATCGGGAATTATTTCCGGCTGGAGTGGGAGCTGATCCCGGCACCCAGGGATGCAGCACATCTTGCACCGAGGGAGCTGAAGAAGAAGGAGGCGGAGAGCATCCTGCCCAAAATTGCGAAGGAGGATTATCTCGTAGCCCTGGAAGAGCGCGGGCGCCAGCTGACCTCGGAGGGATTGGCCACCTTCCTGCAAAGCCGCGCCAATGCCGGCACACGGCGGATTATTTTTCTGATCGGGGGCGCTTATGGATTGGATGAAACGGTGTTGCGGCGGGCCAATACTTTATGGAGCCTGTCACAACTGGTTTTCCCGCATCAGCTGGTGCGCCTGATCCTTGCGGAGCAGGTATACCGGGCCTGTACCATTATGAAAAATGAAAAATATCATCATTCATAAATCAGAAACCGGCGGTGATATTTGAGAAATGAGAAAATTGTCGCTATTTTTAGCCGATGGAAATATCCGTTACACTTATTATCACCATTATTACTGTGGCTGTTTCGCTGTGGGGATTCAGCAATCCGAAAGTGATTGACAATCTCATCTTTTTTGGGCCTGCCATTTCCCGGAACCGTCAATACTACCGGTTTCTGACACATGGGCTGATCCATGCGGACCTCATGCACCTGGCGTTTAATATGATCGCCCTGTATACCTTTGGAGCGTTCCTGGAATCTCCGGCCTTGTTTGGCAACCCGGCTGTTTTCGGGGCCGATGCCCGGCTTTATTTTGCGGGTTTATATATCGGGGGACTGATCATTGCGAGTGTGCCGGACTATTTTAAACACAGGGATGATTATGCCTTCAGGAGCCTTGGCGCTTCCGGCGCCATATCCTCGGTTATTTTTGCGGGGATCCTGTTGTATCCGGCGCTTCCCATCCGTTTTATATTCCTTCCGATTGATATTCCGGGCTGGATCTTTGGGGGGCTCTATCTTTTGATATCGGCGTATTTGGACCGCCAGGGCGGCGGACGCATTAATCACGGCGCTCATTTATGGGGGGCTGTTTTTGGGATCGTTTTTATTATCGTATTTGTAAGCCTGAAAGGGGAGTTCAACGTTTTTGAAAATTTTATCCGCCATATCAGGGGGTGATTTTTTTTAGACCCGGTACCCGGTTCCCTGTATCGAATCCCTGCAGAGGATTATTACAGGTTCCATGTTTACGTTCAACATTTCAGGGAGATTCCGGTTGTCGTTTATGTACCATTGTCTATTGACCATTCATTATTGCCTCTTGCCGGCACCGGAAATTTCACTGCTGACAATGAGTATCGGGATCTTTAGACGGTGACGTACATTGTTGATGGTACTCCCGTATATAAAGTCCTTCAGTCCCTTATGACCATGGGCGCCCATCACCAGCAGACCGGCCTGGTGGCTGATCACGATTTTGGGGATCTCCCGGGAGGGAATGCCATAGCCCAGTTCCCATACCACTTTGTGCCCTTTTTGCCGGATCTGTTTGGCATACCCATCCAGGTAGGCCTTATCCGTTTTGGATTCCTCATCCTTGATCTCCCTGTTGATAAAACGTGCGGCCACGCTTTCCACTACGTGTATCAATACAAATTTTGTCTGGTTATTTCCCTGTTGCAATGCCTGGGTAATGAGGGCACTGTCGCTTTTGCCAAAGTCTACGGCGATCGCAATGGTTGGGTAGTTATTAATGCCTTCCGGAAGATCCAGCGGTGCCGGTTCCGGATGAACGGGAGAAAAGCTGGTCTTTAAACGTTTTTTGCTGAATGGATAGAGGATCGTATAACCTAAAAGCACAAGGACTCCTACGCCTGCGAGGATGATCAGTACCTTCCAGCTCCAGGATGCGGTGGTGGCAAAATAACCGGTAACCGCATCAGCCACCATGCGGCCATTTAAATAAATGAGTACTGCAGTAATGATCCAGGCAAATAATTTGGTGAGTGGTTTGATCGCAAAAATGCCCATGCTGCTCCGGTCACTTACAAAATGAATAAGGGGTATAATGGCAAATCCCAGTTGCATGCTCAATACAACCTGGCTGAAGATCAATAGTTGATCTACTTCGTTTTCGCCGTACAAACCGATAACCAGTACCGCCGGAACAATGGCGATCAGTCTTGTCAGCAACCGCCGCATAAGCGGGTTGATCCGGAGTTTTAAGTATCCTTCCATGATGATCTGGCCGGCAAGGGTGCCGGTTACGGTGCTGCTTTGGCCGGCTGCTATCAATGCAATGGCAAACAGCTTGGATGCAAAGTCACTGCCGAGATGGCTGGGCAACAGTTCGTAGGCCTGCCGGATCTCGGCAACATCCGTTCTCCCGGTTTTAAAGAAAATAGTGGCGGCCAGCACCAGGATGGCGGCATTAACGAGGAAGGCCATATTCAGCGCTATGGCACTGTCCCAGAAATTGTATTTTAGCGCTTTCCGGATCCCTTCTTCGGTGTTCTTAAATTTCCGGGTCTGCACCAGGGCCGAGTGGAGGTAAAGATTATGCGGCATTACAGTGGCGCCGATGATGCCAATGGCGATGTACAAAGCTGCGTCATTCTGCAGCCGGGGCACAAAACCAGTGGCCATTTCCCGGGGATCGGGAGCGGCAATCAGGATCTGTACGAGGAACGACATGCCGATGATAAAGATCAGCCCGATAACAAATGCTTCCAGTTTGCGCATCCCAAACCGTTGCAGCAGCATCAGCAGAAAGGTATCCAGCACGGTAATGAGCACGCCATAGATCAATGGCATGCCGGTAAGCAGTTGCAGGCCAATGGCCATTCCCAGTACTTCGGCAAGATCTGTGGCTGCAATGGCTATTTCTGCCAGCAGGTAAAGAATAAAATTAACCCCCCTGGGGTACGCCTCCCGGTTGGCCTGGGCCAGGTCTTTATGCCGCACAATTCCCAGCCGCGCCGAAAGGCTCTGGAGCAAAAGGGCCATCAGGTTGCTCATCAGCAGCACCCATAGCAAACTATAACCAAACTGGCTGCCACCGGCCAGGTCCGTGGCCCAGTTCCCCGGATCCATATAGCCCACGCTGACCAGGTAGGCCGGTCCAAAAAAGGAAAGGATGCGCCGCCATTTGGGTTTATTGACCTGGGTGGTGTCTACAGACTGATGTACTTCGCTCAGTGATATATCGGAATGATGCCTATTCATGATCCTTTACTAAAATATTTTGCGATAACTCTTTTGAGATCTGGGTAATACTCTTACTGCCCGTTTTTATTTCAAGCGACTGGTCGTAGGTGAAGCGTTTGCGGACTTCCAGCAGCGTACCGATCCGGATGTTCTTGTCACTCAGCAGTTCCAGGATATGGGCCGACTGGTCACCGATCTGTACCACTTCCACCGGCAGGTGGAGGGGGATCTCCGATAAAAGCTTATTCTGCTGCTGAACGATATGCCCTTTTTCGTCCGGTATCGGGTCCCCATGCGGATCAAAGCGGGGGTATCCCAGAAAAGCATCCAGTTTGTCGATAAGACTGGTGCTGCCTACATGTTCCAGCTCTTCCGCAATATCATGGACCTCATCCCAGCTGAATCCCAGTTTCTTCGACAGGAAATACTCCCAGAGCCGGTGCCGGCGGATGATCATCAGGGCGCCTTTCCGGCCGGCTTCCGTGAGGTTGCAGCCGTAATAGGCTTTATAATGAACCATTTTTTTCTGCTTAAGCTTTTTGAGCATATCCGTTACAGAAGCTGCTGCCGTTTTCAGCAATTCCGACAGGTCATTGGTGCTTACCGGTTTCCCGTCCTGCTCCAGGTGGTAAATGGCTTTTATATAGTTTTCTTCCGTATGCGAAAGATTTAATAGCATCTAAATAAAAATTTAGACAAATCTAAAAAATATATTATAACCGGCTAAAATTATTTTTTGCGCAGATGCACCGGATTTTGTTTATTTTGTTGTATAATATTGATGTATGTGCAAACCTTTGTATTGGTTCCTGATCGTATCAGTTGTTTTTTTGGTGGCGTGTGGTGGTAAAAAGAAAAAGAAGATGACCGGCGATGATACGGTGAATATTGAAGAATTTATGGAGGCTTACCCGGCATTAGCACTTCCATTTACCTATGGTGATACCTCGTTCCCTGCAAGGGAAAATGATTCCCTGCGCATTGCACCGGAGATATTACACCAGTTTATACCGGACTCTGTTACCCTAAAGGTCTTTGGTGCGGCTTCTCACCCTAACTATTATCCTGTGGGGACCGTGGCGGCGGGGCATGGGGAATTTTACCTGCTGACGAGAGGGGTAGACCGGGAGCGGAAGGTATTGCTGATTACTGCGCATGATAGTAAAAAGCAATTTATTGCGGGGTTACCCGCAATAAAGCTAACGCGCAACACCAATGTGTCTATCACCGTTACGATCGATCAGCGGCTGAATATCAATAAGGATCTTTCGCAAAAATTGCCTAATGGCATTGAAATAAGCGGGCATGATGTTTTTGTATTGAATAAGGCGGCAAAGAATTTTTCGCTCATCATGACGGATAGCCTGGGAGATGGGTTCACTGAATTGATCAACCCGATCGACACGCTGGCCCGCCGCCAGAAATATGCGGGTGATTATGGTGATGGAAAAATGAACCTGGTATCCTTTCGCGACGGACAACGGGAGGGCCGGATGCGCTTCTTTATTCACCTCGAAAAAAATAATAAGGAATGCGTGGGTGAGCTGAAGGGTGATGTGATCTTTAGTTCCCCAACGGTGGCCGAGTACCGGCAGGGGGGGGATCCCTGTGTGCTGCGCTTTATTTTTGACAAAAACAGCGTATCTCTTGAAGAAGTAGAGGGCTGCGGTTCCCGGCTGGGGGCACTGCAGTGTTCCTTTAACGGCGAATATCCGCGGAGAGCCCCTTCGGGGAATATGAAACGCCCAATAAAGAATAAAAAATGAAAAAGTGAGGATGCTCCCGTTCAGGCATTTTCATTCCTGAAAAGGGGTCCTCACTTCTGCATTGGAGATTTAAGATACCAGGTTTGCTTTATTTAAAATCTTCTGCGCTTACGCCCTCATTTAGTTTTACTTCTTTAAACTCCATGGTGAATTCCTGATTACCCATCGGGGTTTGAACAGAAGTAGCCATGCTGAGGGGATAAAGGATATTGCCGATTTTTTTATAGTTTGACAAACCAACGGATTGCGAAATCTCCTGTCCCTGTGCTGTAAGGGAATTGTCCTGCCGTACGAGTAAATAGGATGCTGCGTCATAAAATTCAATACCCGCCTTTCCCGAGGGTTTTGTTACCTTTATTTTATAGGCGTCTTTGCCGTCTATTTTTTCTACGCCCTGCAGTTCCAGTTTGTATTTTCCGTTTTGGTAATCAGCCTGGGGAAGAATGCCGTTTTCATCCGTATTAGCAATTTCATCCGGCGTCATCTCTTTTTTCTGGCCCATTTGCATATTGTAGCCTGCTTTGCCGTTGAGTACGCGTTTCATTATGGTATTTTCCCCCATACTTATCTGCATAAGTGAGCGGTTAGGAGGCATCGCCTTCATAGATACATTCAGATTCATCCCCTGCATGCTCATGGTGCCTGTTGCTTGGATGGAAGTAACCTTTTTCCATTCCTCCAGGCCTCCGGTTACGCTGATAAATTTTGCAATGATATCTTCGGCCTTTATTCCTGCAGTTCCCGCAGTAGGTGTGCCTATTGCGGCAGTTACTGGCTCCGCAAATTTGTCGTATTCTTTTACGGGATACCCCAGCTTTTGGAGGCCGTCTTTTATTTCGCCTGCTTTTCCGGTTACAATGATACGCGCGTTATCGTAGCTGAAATATTTTTTTGCCACACGCAGGATATCATCAGCGGTTACTGCATTTATTTTTTGAAGATAAGTGCGGTAAAAGTCTTTTTGTAACTTATTGGTGAGGATGTTTAGGGCGTAGGTGGCAACGGTTGACGGGCTTTCGGTACCCAGGGCAAACTGGCCATTGTACAGGGCCTTGGCATTCTTTAGTTCCTCATCAGATACTTTGTCGGTGCGCATGTGCTTGATCTCGTTCAGGAACTCGGTTATGGCGCTGTCGGTTACTGCATTGCGTACCGAAGCGCTGGCTGAAAAAGCAGCCTGGGTGCGGCCACTGCCGATACGGGAATAGGCCCCATAGGTGAAACCATGTTTTTCCCGGAGATTTTTAAACAAACGGGCTTCACTACCGCCGCCAAGGATATTGTTGGCCAGGGTAACCGGAAAATAATCGGGATCGCTGAGGGGAAGTGAGACCAGGTTTGCGACGGTAATGATCGACTGTACGGCATTGGGGACATCGACCAGGTTGATCTCTGTTTTGGAAGGATTTTTGACCTGTGCAAGGCCGGGCCAGGTAAGCAGACTGCCTTTCCAGCTTCCAAAAGCCTTTTGGGCAAGCGTTTTAGCCCTGGCAGGAGTGATATCGCCTACAAACACAAGGTACCCGCGGGAGGGAGTAATGTACTTTTGATAGGCTTCTTTTATATCTCCGAGCGTCAGCCCGTTCACGCTCGTTTCTGTTTCAAATTCGCCTTTGGGATGGTCTTTCCCGTACAGCAGGGCGTCCGTTACTCTTCCTGCAATGGCTTTCGCATCCTTTTCCTGTGTTTTCAGGCCTGTAATCGTTTGGGATTTTAATTTGTCGAAGGATTCCTGCTGAAAAGCCGGTTGGAGCAGGGCTTCGGCAAACAGATCAAATGCTTTTTCGAAGTACCGGTCCAGCGCCGCAACGCGGCCCCCGCCGGAGTTTAATGAAACATCAGCGCCCATTTGGTCCACGGCTTCATCAAACTGTGCCTTGGTATGTTTTTGTGTGCCCTCGTTCAGCATGGCGCCCATCAGCTCCGTTACGCCCGCTTTGCTGCCTTCGGTAATAGGGCCCGCATCAATAGAATAGGTAGCGGAAATTTTGGGTACTTTTTTGTTTTCGACCACCAGTACGGTAATGCCGTTGGGCAGGGTAAATGTTGCCGGATCATTTATTTTAATAACCGGTGCCGGCCCTGCTTTGGGGGCATGGGTACGGTCTATTTTCTGTGCGATAACAGGTTGCATCAAAATTGCAGAGGCTGCTATCAGTATATATTTTTTCATTTGCTATAGATTGTGAGAGATCAGTTGTGAGATATGAAGCGTCAATAGTGCGATGTGAGCATTCTGTAAGAAGGTGCGAAAGGCTCATGTTGGTGGGCCCCCTCTTACTTTTTAGGCAGATAATAAAGGATCAGTCGCTGGTTTTCTCCCAGGTACTTCCGGGCAACGGCCCGAATGTCTTCGCGGGTGATCGATTTTATTTCATCCAGTTCTGTGTTTACCGCATTGGTATTACCCTGGAAGGTATAGGCATCGGCCAGGTTATTTACGATGCCCAGGTTCGTGGTATTCTGCCCTACGAAGTCATTTTCTGCCTGGTTGATCAGTTTCTGGTATTCCTGTTCGCTGATCAGGTTGGTCTGCAGGTCTTTGATCTCGGAGTCAATATCCTGTAACAATGTATTGAGCGGAGTGGCGCCATTGGGCAATGCAAAAACTATATAGCCGCCACCGTTCTCAAGCGACAGGTCGAAGGCCTGGATGGCGAGCGCTTCTTTTTTTTCATCCACCATTTTCTTCCGGAGCCGGGAGCTGCCGCCACCGGACAGGATGGTAGAGATCAGGCCAAATGTTTTGGCTTCCTTTGACTTCACGGGGGCGGAGCGAAAGCCCACTACCAGCGCGGGAATCTGGATATTGGCATCATAGGCCGTATCTACGATTGCTGTTGTTAATGGTTGCAGCTTATCTTCGGGCTGTACAACCGGTGCTCCTTTAGGCACTTCGCTGAAGTAAGACTGCACCAATGCTTTTGTTTTGGGGATGTCAATGTCGCCCGAAATGACCAGGGCCGCATTATTGGGCACATAATGTTTTTTAAAGAAGGCGATGAACTCATCCAGTTTAGCCTGGTTGAGGTCTTCCATAGAGCCGATCGGCATCCACTCATAAACCGTATTGCGGAATAAGCGCTTCGCTACTTCCGCAAGCAACCCTCCGTAAGGGGTATTGTCATAACGCATCCGCCGTTCTTCTTTTACGACTTCGCGCTGTATGTTGACGCCTGAATCAGCAATGATGGGATGCAACATGCGTTCGCTCTCCAGCCAGAGCCCCAGCTCCAGTTGATTAGATGGAAATACTTCATAATAAAATGTCCGGTCAAACGAAGTGTTGGCATTGTTCTGACCGCCATTGGCTGAAACGTATTTCATGAACTCGCCCCGCTTGATATTGGGTGAGCCTTCAAAGAGCAGGTGCTCAAAAAAGTGTGCGAACCCGGTACGGCCCTTAACCTCGTTTTTTGATCCTACATGATACATGACCGAAACGGCTACTACCGGGGCAGACTTATCCTGGTGCAGAATAACATGAAGCCCGTTGTCCAGCTTGTATTCGGTGAATGCCACTTTTTGTGCCATAGTTGTACCGGAGGAAACCAATAGCCCCGCCGCCACACAGGCCGTAATCAACCTTTTTTTCATTTGCGTATTTTTTAAAAATGGAAATGGATTAGCATACTAAAACAGTTACTGTTCAAATAGACAATTTTCCGGCATCGAAGATAATTATATTTTATTCAACGGGGCACAGGAGTGTTGCAGTGGGCAGGGCAAACGCACCCAAATTGGGTGAAAAGAGCACACCTGGAGCATTTTCAGGCACTGTAAGTGCCTCGTGTTTATAGCAAGGTATGAAGGAGGAAACCCCGGCTCCTGTAGGAGCCGCGTAAAATTTCGGGCCCAACAAACACGCGGCTCCTACAGGAGCCGGGTTGATAAAACAGCAGATTACTA
>NZ_FMZO01000001.1:460891-505899 GCF_900101395.1 Niabella drilacis
GGCAAAAATGAGAATCCCGAAGACTATCGCATGCGGGTCAAGATAAAAAGCGGGTCTATTGCCATAAAATGTAGTGTGAATAAGCCTTTGGAGGCCGAAAAGGACCTGATCTTTTGATAGCAGGCGCAGCGCGCCGCAAATAATGGTAACAAGCACTTCCAGGGACTTACCCGTAGCCGCAGCGCGGCGGGAATCTTTTCGGGGGAGGCTTATATTACCGGTGCGCTGCACCTCTGTTCCAGCTCGTATTCGTTGCTAATAAGCGCAACGCTGCGCTGCAGCTTTGGCCTTTAACCGCTAAATTCCTAAAATTAACCGGACGCGTATGCGAAAACATCCGGGACAAAAAATAGCATGCACACAGCTACAATACCGGTTTTTTGTTGAATCTATGTTGCAAAACCGGCGCCGTAATTCGAAAAAGATCAGGGTCTTATACCCTTAATAACGGGTTTTGTGAAACTCCGCTTCCATTTTCCCCATTTCGGGAAGCGGGAGATCCTGCTGTGCAATTACGATACGATAGGTGAATTTTTTGGATTGGCCGGGCTGCAGCGTAAGGTTCAGTGAATCTTTTCCCTTGCTGAATACCGACCTGCCAAGCGGATTGAGGGCAAAGAGTCCGTAGCCGCGCGCATGCCAGTAGGTGGGGTAACCGGTGTTGGAAGGATGGTCAAACATGCCAATGGATATGGGTGCCCCGTCTTTTTTCCCTTTGAGCAGGGCCCAGGTTCCCTGGCTGCTCCATACCGCATCCCCCTTTAGCCCGTTGGAGGCATAATACATACCGGTGGGTATATTGGTACCGGAGGCTGCTACATTGGTTACATTGCCCTGGTTGTCTGCAAACGACTGGGTTCCTGTTGACGGCATTTCCAGTTCTTTGGCCACCCTGATGGCAAAGAAGCCATCCTTAACATCTGCAAATACCACCGGCCTGTTCAGGGCCGTAAGGGTAGAGGAGCGGGTGATATAAAACCGGTCACCCTTTACTTCAAAAAAATAAGTGGTGGCTTCGTTAAGGAAGGGTTCCCCTGCATGGTTCACCCAGGTAGCGGTGGTCTGCAGCCGGGCCTGGTTTTTTGATGCGGTCTGTTTCAGGATCTTTTGATGCAGGATGGTTCCGTAGTGCTCTTTTTTTGCAGCAGGGATGGCAGAAGAGTTATTCCAGAAATCGACACCGTTCACCGATTCGTAATTCATCCAGATACCCACGTGATGCGGGTGGTCTGTACTTTCACCGGGGATGGGTTTTACCGGGAACCCGCGGGTAATCGTAACGCCGCTCAATGTGTTGACCGGGTAAAGAAACGGTTTGGCAATACTATCGGTATAGCAGAAGGCCGTGAGCAGCCGGCCGTTGTAGCGGACATCTACCTGGTCCTGGCCGGGGCGGGCAATGAGCGCAAAACCTTTTTTTGCAGATTGAGCTCCGGCGGCCAGGGATAACAATGCAAACAGGGCAAGAAGATTCCTTTTCATATCGTTTAATTTGAAGGATCGTTAAGAGGATCAAAGATAAGAAAGGCCGGGCAACAGCCTCAAAAAGAAAAACTGTTGTCTGCCGACAGGCAGACAACAGTTCACCGGAACCGGCCCGGATCAGAACCGGTAGCTTACACTGAACCGTATATTGCGTGGCGGCTCCGTCTGGTAATAGTAAGCAGGTTTTACCGAGCTCCAGTCGCCGTAAACAGAAGGCAGGTCATAATAAGAACCGGTGTAGAGATAGCTGTTGAGCATATTAAATACGTTGAGCGTAAAACGGTACCGGTCCTGCGTATAAAATAACCCGCCATCCAGTTTGAAGTAGTCCGGAAGCTGTTGTCCCCGGGTAGACCAACCGGTGTGCCGGCCGATAAGGGAAGTGAACCCGCCTGAGATACCCAGGCCCTGTAATGCCCCTTTCTGCAGTTCATAGGAAAGCCAGGCGTTGGAAGTGTGCTTTGCATAACCGGGCACAATTTCGCCTACCGCATAAATGCCGGCGGCGCCGGGCGCTACCTTCGTGATCAGGCCTTCTGTAAAGGCGTAGTTGGCCGTGGCTGTAAAGCCGGGAAGGATGGTGCCTCTTACATCAAGCTCAACGCCCCGGGCCACTTTCTCTCCAAGTACGATACTGGTAGGCTGGTTAGGGTTGGGCGCATCCGGATCTGCAGTGAGCTCGTTTTGTTTGAGGATGCGGTATACGGACAGCGTGGTCAGCCAGCGGTTATGGAACCAGTTTTTCTTGATACCGAGTTCCATGTTATTACCGGTAACCGGTTTTATTTTTCCGCCGCCGGTAAGGGTTCCGGTTTGCGGGATAAAGGCCTGGTCGTACAAACCATATACAGAGAGGGTTTTACCGATCGAATAGCTCAGCCCGGTACGGGGAGTGAGATGTTTGGCCGTTGAAAAGTCGGTTCCGGTGCCATAGATCTGGCTTACATCCGTATAACGGCCGGCAAGCGTGAGCCTTAAGCGGTCCCTGAAAAAAGCCAGTTCATCCTGCACATAAACGCTGGAATAGCGCTGTGTCTGGATCCCCCCGGCGGCGATCGCCCGTTCTTCGATGGGCCTGCTGCGGTCAAAGACGGGGTAGCCGTTTGCCGGAACGCCATAGTCCGGATTCCGGGGGTCAAACAGGGCACCTACGGAATCCAGGTCGTGCGATTGCCCCCAGTCTGCATAATATTTTTTATCGGCGGCATCCACACCTGCCAGGATCCGGTGGCGGACGGAACCGGTACGGAATTCGCCGTTCAGGAATACCTGGCCGAGCACCATATTGCTCTTGGCATCCCAGAGGCCGATATTGCGGACCAGGTGACCGTTGGTGGAATCCATCATAGAGGGCCAGGAGCTCATACCCGCCTGGTTGTAGTTGAAATAAGCACCCTGTGCCGTGAGCTTCCAGTTGGTATTAAACGCATGTTCGAAGGTAAGATAAGCACTCTGGTCGTTGATCTTTGTAGGCGGCAGGCCCGGGTTGGTAAGGGTGAAGTTGACGGGATAGGTTCCATACCCGAATTTTGAAAATACATAGTAGGAGCCCACTTCCGTCATTTTTGCAAACTGCCCGTTATACTCCAGGGTTAGTTTGGTCTTATCATCTACCTGGTAGGAGAGCACCGGGGCAATGACGTACCGGTTATTGTATTCAAAATCGCGGTGGGAGCCTTTATGCTGTGCCGCGATATTGAGGCGGTATAATAATTTTTTATCCTTGCTCAGGGATCCGTCAAGGTCCAGGCTACCCCGGTAAAGGTCAAAACTTCCGAGGGTAAGGTTGACTGCTCCTTTTGTAATGCCGGTTGGTTTTTTTGTAACAATATTATACAGGCCGCTTGGATCACCGTTGGCCAGCATAAACCCGGCAGGGCCTTTTACAAATTCGACCCGGTCTACAAAGCTCATATCTTCCGTAAGCGGTCCCCAGTAAGAGGCTACCACGTTAAACCCGTTCCTGAACGCCTGTATCTGGGAACCACGGGCCGTGATGTTGGCATAAAGATCGCCCCAGTGCTCCACCCGCGTGGCCCCGCTTACATTCCGCACCAGCCCGTCGCTCATGCTGATCACCTGCTGCTGAACCAGGGCGGCCTGATCCACTACCTGTATGTTTTGAGGCGTTTCCAGCAGCGGCGTTTTCAGACGCAGGCTTACCGAGGCATGCTCGGTGCCCTTGTGTGCGTTAACAAATACGGCATCCAGCTGCCGGGAGGTCTCTTTAATGATGAAATTTTCGATGCGTGTTTCGTTTGCGCCAACGGTTATCGTTCTGCGCTGGGCCGCTGTTTCTGCTGCCGTTATAACCAGGGTACGGGTGCCGGGACGTATGTTCTTTATTTCATAGGCGCCTTCTTCATCACTTGAAGATTGCTGCCAAGTGCCATCGATGGAGACGGTGATATACCGGGCCGGCTTACCATCAGCCGTGGTAATAGCGCCCTTTATTTTCCCTGGTTGGGCGGCAAGGTGGGCAGAGGTAAAAAGGGCAAAAAAGAGGAGTAAGGAGTAATGCTGCTTCATTATAAACTTGTTTTAAACGGCGCAAATCTATTTTGCCCGGCAGCGAATCATTTACGGGATCAGAAAAAAAGGTTACGGGATCCGGAAAAAAACGGAATGCTTTTATGACCTCCGGGGCTTAAGTGGCGGCTTTGGGAAGCGGCGGTTGCGGGCAAAAAAAAACCGTACCAGGAACTGATACGGTTTTTATTGATAAGTTGTTATCTACGTTGCTTAATGCTCGGGCTGCACTTTGACCGGGGTGCTGGCTTTGTTTTTTTTCAAACCGCCCTTAAGGTCTACCAGTACCGGGGCCGCTACAAAGATAGAAGAGTAAACACCGGTAACGACACCGATCAGCATAGCAAAGGCAAAACCTCTAACGGCTTCCCCTCCAAAGATGAACAGGATCAACACGGTGATAAACACGGTGAAGGACGTCATGATGGTACGGCTTAGCGTATCGTTGATGGCCTTATTCACCAGCGTTTTCTGATCCAGGTTCGGGTACAGTTTCCCGTCTTCCCGGATCCGGTCAAATACCACCACGGTATCGTTCATCGAGAAGCCGATCACCGTAAGGATGGCCGCAATAAAATGCTGATCGATCTCCAGCGGGAAGGGCACCCAGTCCCGCGCATAAGAGAACACGATCAATGTGACCAGCGCATCGTGCAGCAGGGAGAAGATGGTACCCAGTGAATATCTCCAGTCGCGGAAACGCAGGAAGATGTACACAAAGATGGCCAGGATTGCCAGCACAGTGGCGGTTACGGCGCCTCTTTTCAGATCATCAGAAATGGTGGGCAGCACCTTGTTCGTTTTTATCTTATACTTTGTATCAAACTGCTCATAGGTAGCGCCTTGCGGCAGGTAGGATTTTAATCCTTCGAATAACTTATGTGATACGATAGAGTCTGCTTTTGTTGTATTGGGATCGGTGATCAGATAAGAGGTTGTAATGTCAAGCTCACTTGCATCCCCCACTGTTTTAACAAAAGGATTCTCATTGTCAAACGTAGCTTTCAGATCTACCTTTAACTTTTCTACGTCTACTTTTTTACCAAAGTCGATCCGGTAGGAGCGTCCTCCGTTGAACTCAACGCCATAATCAAAACCATGGAATATCGTACCGATCGATAACAGCAGGATCACTACTGAAATGATATAGGCTATTTTCCGGAACTCGATAAATTTAAACGCGCTGTGCTTGAAGATGCTGCGGCTCAGACTGGTAAAGTACTTGAGGTGATGGTTCTTGTTGGTGAACCAGTCGGTTACCCAACGGCTTACCAGGATACCACAGAACAGGGACAGCAACAGCCCCAGGATCTGCGTGGTTGCAAAACCTTTAACCGGTCCCAATCCGAAGTAATAAAGGATAAAGGCGGTGATCAGCGTGGTTACGTGGCCATCCAGTACCGGCGCCAGGGATCGGTTATAACCGTCATTGATGGCCGATATATAGCTCTTGCCCTTGGTCAGTTCTTCTTTGATCCGTTCATAAATGATTACGTTACTATCCACCGCCATACCAATGGTCAGTACCAGGCCGGCGATACCCGGCGCGGTCAGTGTGGCGCCCAGCCCCGCAAGCACACCTACGGTAAAGAGCAGGTTTAAGATCAACGCGATGTTGGCTACCCATCCACTGGTATTGTAATAGATAAGCATTAATATGAATATTACGATAAAGGAGATGGTAAAGGACATCAAACCTCCTTTGATCGCTGCTTCACCCAGGGTGGGTCCAACGGTTTCATCCGAAACGATCTTAGCCGGTGCAGGCAGTTTACCGATCTTCAGGATATTGGCCAGGTCTTTTGCTTCTTCTGCAGAGAAATTGCCGGAGATACTGGAACGGCCGCCTTCGATGGCTTCATTTACCACGGGAGCGGAATACACCTGGTTATCTACTACAATGGCAATATGCTTGCCCTTGTTAGCACGGGTCATATCGGCCCATACACGGCTTCCGATCGCATCCATTTCGAGGGATACATTGGTTTTGCCGGACTGATCATAGTCGGCGCCGGCATTGGTCACATGCTCTCCTTCCAGTTTGGCTTTATCGCGGCCGCCTGTTTTGATGGCATAAAGGGCCACCATATTGCTTTTCTTGTTGCCGATCTTATCGGGCATGCCGTACATCCAGGCAATTTCGGAAGGGAACTGGGAGCGGATAGACGGAGCGGTAAGCATGGCTCTTACGGCAGCAGTATCTTTAATATTTACTTGCCCTACAATGCCCATATCGGCTAAACCGCCTTTTTCATCCACGGGAGGAATAAGCAGGCCCCAAATATGCTTCTGCAGTTCCTGCTGCTGGTTGGCAGCAGCATCTCCTGTTTTGGCTGCATTTTTATCGGCGTTGGCCAGTTGTGATAACTGGTCCTGTATTTTTTTAGCGGTATCTGTTCCGGCTGTTTTTGAAGAATCAGGCGTGGTGGCAGCACCGGCGGCAACTCCCGCTGTGTCTGTTTTAGCGGAGCTGTCTTTTGCTGACTTCCCTGCGTTTTGTGCAAAGTAGATCTCGTCCGCCTTTTGAAGGTTACCCCATAGTTCGGAAATATTATATACTTCCCAGAACTGGAGGTTGGCAGAGGCCTGCAGGTTTTTGCGTACCCGCTCCTTGTCCTGAACACCGGGCAGTTCTACTGTAATGATCTGTTTGCTGGGGTCCGGGTTAATGCTGGGCTGCGCCACGCCGAATTTGTCGATACGGGTGGTGATCAGGCGGGCCGTATTGTCAAAAGCGGCCTTGGCCTGCTCCTGCAGAAACCGGGTTACCTTGGCATCATTATCGGTCACTTTCAGGCTCTCGCGGTTGGCCGTTGCAAACAGCGAAGCCAGTGGGGTGTTGGGGCTTAGTTTCTTAAATTCTTCAACGAAGAGGGTAATAAAGTTGGCATCACTGTTCCCTTTGCGGTTATCGGCATTTTGTAAAGCCTTTAAAAAGTTAGGGTCTTTTGAATTGTTGGCCAGTGTTTGCAGCAATCCGTTCATCTCCACTTCCATGGTCACGTTCATACCACCCTGGAGGTCAAGACCCAGGTTCAGCTCTTCTTCTTTTGCTTTCTGGTAGCTGATGGCACCGGTAATTCCATAGGTAATGGTTTCATCTTTAGTGCTGTCTTTTAAACGGCTCAGGCGATCGTTGTAATGCTGGCTGAGCTCTTCCTGGTACACATCCTGGGAGTCCTTGTTGGAGGGGAATTTTTGGGCAGCAGTCTGGTAATTGGCATTTACATAATTGTGCGCAATTTTCTCCAATTTCTTTTCGTGGTTGCGAACAAACCATGTAAATGACAGCTGGTAGAGTGAGTAGATAATAAGTAAGATTGTAAAAAATCTAACCAGTCCTTTAAGTTGCATACGTATTTGTTATTTAATCTTTGGTTCCTCTTTAAATTTAAAGGGGGCAAAGATAAGGTTTATAGACATATAGTGGATTTGGTTTTATAAACGGTTTTTCTGCTGTATAAATTTTTGTTTAAGCGTGGATTTTATAGAATATTTCGATTTTTTAGGATTTTAGGTTCGAAGCTGTCTTTGTAACCCCTAAATTTGCGTGAATTTGTTTAAAATTAATCCATAAACGTTTAAAATGTCATTATCTTCTCTTTTACAGCGTTTTAGTGAACCGGAAACGTTGAAAATGGCCAAATTAGGCCGCGAACTGAGGGCACAGGGGATCGATGTGATCGATCTGAGCCTGGGTGAACCCGATTTTGATACGCCCGAGCACATTAAGGAGGCTGCTATTAAAGCCATTAATGACAACTGGAGCCATTATTCTCCTGTTGCTGGTTTTTTAGATGCCCGGGAAGCGGTTTGTACCAAACTGAAAAGAGACAATAACCTGGATTACAGGCCGGAGCAGATCGTCATTTCTACCGGAGCCAAGCAAAGCCTGGCAAATGTAATCCTTGCGTTGGTAGATGATGGCGAGGAAGTGATCATTCCTACCCCGTACTGGGTAACCTATTCCGAGCTGGTAAAAATCGCCCGGGGAAAAGTAGTGGAAATCAGGACCACCGTAGCGCAGAAACTGAAGATCACTGCGGCAGACCTGGAAAAGGCGATTACGCCCAATACCAAAGCCTTCCTGTTCTCTTCTCCCTGTAATCCTTCCGGTGCCGTTTACAGCAAGGAAGAGCTGGCCAGCCTGATGGAAGTATTTAAAAAACATCCGCAGATCTATATCATTTCCGATGAGATCTATGAATATATCAATTATGTAGGTCAGCATGAAAGCATTGCACAATTTGACGAAATTAAAGACCGCGTGATCGTGGTGAACGGCCTGGCAAAGGGATTTGCCATGACCGGCTGGCGGATTGGGTATACCGCCTCTACTGTAGAAGTGGCTAAGGGAATGGAAAAACTACAGGGACAAATGACCAGCGGCACCAATACCATTGCACAAAAAGCAACGGTAACGGCACTGACAGCGGACCTGGCTCCTTCAATGGAAATGACCAGGGAGTTTACCCGCCGCAAACAACGGGTAATGGACCTGATCAGCGATATCCCGGGCATCACCTGTACCGAGCCGGATGGCGCTTTTTATATCTTCCCGGATATGAGCGCTTATTATGGAAAGTCCGACGGGGAAATCACCATCAAGGATTCTGCGGATCTTTGTATGTATATCCTTAATAAAGCGCATGTATCATCCGTGATGGGCGCTGCATTTGGAGAGCCAAACTGTGTGCGCTTCTCATTTGCCAACAGCCTGGAGAAAATAGAAGAAGGCTGGGCCCGTATCAAAAAAGTATTGGCCCTGCTGAAATAAATAAAAAAAACAGAACGCTATTGAAAGGACGCCTGGAAACGGGTGTCCTTCATTTTTCGGGAGGAAGCAAAGTGCGGTGGGAGGGTTTGTTCCGGCGCAATGCTGATTGCCAAGCAGCTCAATAGAGACGAGAGCATGCTTCCTCTTTCTGTAACCATTGGGTCCGGTGCTTCCGGGATCGGCCATCCGGCGTCTGACACCCGGTTATAAATGCAGCTGAATAGAACGCTGACATACAGGAGATTTTAGTAACTTTAAGTGCCGGATCTGCGAAAAGTTAGTCTGCATTCTCACAACTAAATATGAAAATCTTTCTTCCCTATGGTTTGCTTTTATTAGCCGGGCTGCTGCTGTTTGCCCCGGCCGGTAAAATATGGTCGCAGACAAACGGAGCGGTACATATGGAAGCAATGGCATTACTGAACCAGCCGGAAAGTAAAGCCAAAGTGGATTCGATTATTGCTTTTACCATGCGTAACCGTAAGAACAATCTTATGGATACCTTGTTTACGGCGGGATTTGAACTGGTAAAAAAACTCGACTACCAGGCAGCGGAGCCCCGGTTGCTGGATGCCTACGGTGTATATAACCGTGATTTTTCCAAATATGCATTGGCATTGGCCAATCACAAAGATAGCCGGGCGCAGGCACATAAGCTCGGGGATATTACAACAGAGATCCATGCTACCAATAATATTGGGGTAGTATACCGGCGGCTGGATGAAAACGGCAAAGCGCTTACTTATCATATGGAAGCGCTGCGGCTTGCCGAAAAAGTGGGGGACGACTACAGCGCCAGCGTTTCATTAAACAGCATCGGCAATATCCATATCGTTTTGGGAAACTATAAAGATGCGATCCTGTATTTCCGTAAAAGCCTGCCCATTGCCCAAAAGGCCAATAATATGCTGGGTATGGCTATGAACTATAATAATATCGGCGAAGCCTATGAATACATGGGCAAACTGGATTCTGCAGATAAATACTACAAGGAATCGCTTTATTATAATGAAAAGATCAATAACCATAAGGGGATTGCCATCAGCTACAACTCGATAGGGAATGTGTTAAAAAAACAGACCCGGATCAGCGAGGCGATAGCGTTATTCGAAAAAGCGAAGCGGATCACCGATACCCTTGGCGACGGGCTGTACCGGGCCAATAACTACAATAACCTGGGCAATGCTTACCTGCTGCAAAAGCAGTACGATAAGGCCAAAGCAATGTTCTTTGATGCCTTGCTGATAGCCCGGGATATCGGTACAATGACGGAGATCAAAAGTGCCTATGAAGGCCTGATGAAGCTGAACGAACGAACCAGCCACCTGGACTCTGCATTGCTTTATAGCAAACTGTTCAAACAATACAGCGACAGTATTGTAGCAGAAAGCAACAACCGTCATGTGCGGCAGATGGAAGCGATCTATGATACAGAAAAAGAGAAGGCCCGTATTGCATTTCTGGAAGCCAACCGGGAAAAGGACAGCGTTTTAAGAAAGAATGACCGCATTTTCCTGTTTGGAGCATTGATCCTGTTCCTGCTGATCCTGACTTCCGGTATCCTTTATTATTTGCGGTACCGGTTGCTGGAACGTAATAAACGGCTGAGCCAGGAGCTGGAGATCCGCTCGCAGATCGCTTCCGACCTGCATGACGACATGGGCTCCACGCTTAGCAGCATCCATATTTTTAGTGAGCTGCTGCGGAAATCCGGTACCAATAAAGAAGAGCTGCTGACAAAGATCGAGGCCAATGCAAAAGATACACTGGATGCGCTGGATGATATTATCTGGCTGGTAAAACCCTCTAATGATAAGTTCAGCAACCTTTGCCAGCATATCCGGGAGTATGCCATACCCATGTTCCAGTCAAAAGGGATCCGGTTTGTTATCGACTTCCCTGACTCCGTTTCAGAAATGCCCCTGCCCATGGATACCCGGCGGAATATTTTTCTTATAGTAAAAGAGACCGTGAACAACCTCGTCAAATACTCCCGGTGCACGGAAGCCTCAATTATAGCGCGGAACGAAGATGCACAGATCTCCTTTGCTATAAAGGATAATGGAATCGGGTTTGACCCGGATAAACTGACAGACCGGAACGGTATAAAGAATATAAAATCCAGGGCAGGGAAGATCAATGCTGATATTAAGATCGTAACCGCCTGCGGCGAAGGGACCCTTGTGGAGTTTTGGGTGGCAAAAGATAAACCTGTCTATGAAAAATCAACCCCGGTAGCCCCGGGAATGAGAAATCAGAAATGAGCATTATCTTTATTCAAATGCTTTTATATGAAGAGAATTTTTTATTTCCCATTTTTATTACTGACTATGAAGACCATGGCGCAGATCCAGTACCCGGCAACGCATAAAGAGGAGGTTACGGATGATTATTTCGGCACGAAGGTGGAGGATCCTTATCGCTGGCTGGAGGACGATAATGCAGCGGCTACAAAAGCATGGGTGGCAGCGCAAAACAACGTAACGAATGACTATTTGTCTAAGATACCCTACCGGTCGGCCATCAAAAGCAGGCTGGAAGCGTTGTGGAACTATCCTAAGTTCGGCGCTCCGTTTAAGAAAGGGGCGTATTACTATTTTTATAAAAATGACGGGCTGCAGAACCAGGCCGTGCTATACCGGCTAAAGGACCTTAATGGTACTCCGGAAGTTTTTATAGATCCCAATACCTTGAGCAGTGAAGGCATTGCGGCGTTGAGCGGTCTGTCCTTTACCAAAGATGGAAAACTGTGCACCTATTCCGTATCGAAGGCCGGGAGCGACTGGAGTGAGATCTTCGTGATGAATACAGATACAAAGGCATTGCTGGCGGATAAGATCAACTGGACCAAATTCGGAGGCGTTGCCTGGAAGGGGGATGAAGGCTTTTATTACAGCGCTTATGACGAACCGGATGAAAAATCAAAGCTGAGCAAAAAGAACGAGTTCCAGAAAGTGTTCTACCACCGGCTGGGTACTTCGCAGAAAGACGATATTATTATTTACCAGGACAGGGAGCACCCCCTGCGCTATTTTGGAGTAGGCCTGACAGAAGACCAGCGGTTCCTGATCCTGAGCGTTACCGAAGGGACCAGTGGCAGTGAGCTCTGGTACCGCGATCTTAATGATCCTGCACAACAGGAATTTGCCCTGCTGGTAAAGGGATTTGATACGGAGTCGTCCGTGATCGAAAATAAAGGGGCACTGCTCCTGGTAAACACGAATTATGAAGCTCCGAATTACCGGGTGGTGCTGATCGATCCTAAAAAGCCGGAGAGGACGCATTGGAAAACGGTGATCCCCGAGCAAAAAGAAGCGTTGCAGGGGGTAGGCACAGGTGGCGGCTACCTGTTTGCAAGCTACCTGAAAGATGCATCGTCAAAGATCGTGCAATACGATTTTGAGGGTAAGCGGATCCGGGATATTGCGCTGCCGGGGATTGGTACCGCGGGGGGCTTTGGAGCTGAGCAGGAGGACCGGAGTTTTTATTATTCCTATAGTTCTTTTGCAACTCCGCCGGCAATTTATCAATACGATATCGCCTCCGGGAAATCCACGCTGTATCGGAAAACAGCCCTTAGCTTAAACACAGACGATCTTGTAACGGAGCAGGTATTTTTTACAAGCAAGGACGGCGCGCGCGTACCGATGTTCCTGACCTATAAAAAGGGATTGAAAAAAGATGGGAACAATCCCGTGCTCCTGTATGGTTATGGCGGGTTCAACATCCCGATGACCCCGGGGTTTAGCGTCAGCAATGCATTTTTTGTAGAACAGGGTGGTATTTATGCCGTAGTGAACCTGAGAGGGGGGAGTGAGTATGGAGAAGCATGGCATAAGGCCGGAATGCTGTTGAATAAACAGAATGTATTTAATGATTTTATCGGCGCAGCGGAATACCTGATCGCGCATAAATATACCAACAGGAATAAAACGGCTATAAGGGGAGGCAGCAACGGCGGATTGCTGGTAGGGGCTGCTATGACCCAGCGCCCGGATCTGTTTAAGGTGGCTATACCCCAGGTGGGGGTACTGGATATGCTGCGTTTTCAGAAGTTTACGGTAGGCTGGGGCTGGACGGTGGAGTATGGCAGCTCCGATTCTGCGCAATATTTCCCCTACCTGTACCGGTACTCGCCCTATCATAACCTGAAAAAAGGAACCAGTTACCCGGCTACCTTGATAACAACCGGGGATCATGATGACAGGGTAGTGCCGGCGCATTCCTTTAAATTTGCCGCGCGGTTACAGGAATATCATAAAGGGCCCAACCCGGTATTGATCCGTATTGAAACCAATGCCGGGCACGGAGCCGGAAAGCCAACCGGTAAAGTGATTGAAGAGGCTGCCGACATCTGGGCCTTTACCATGTACAACCTGGGAATGAAATTTAAGGAGTAAGCCGCAAATATTTTGTTCTTTTTGCAGGTGATTTCGGGGAAGCCTGCAGCTGTTCGGTCATATTATTGGCCGGGCGGGGAAAAGAGCGCCCCGCTTATATCAATTTAAAACTAAAAACGAGTAATGGAGCAAACAAAGCGACCACTGATGCACGAGGATTGGGCCGTTGTATTATTAGGAGGCCTTATTATTGTCCTGGCCCTTTCGGGGCTGGTAATTCCTGTACCTGCATATTCCTGGAAGACCGGGGCAGATCTTACAGGCACGGTCTTTTCTTCATCTAACCTGGCAGGTATCGGGCAGCAGCTGCTGATCGTTTTGCCGGTGGCGGTACTCGCTGCATTGTTAACGGGGAAGCCGGTGAAAACGACGATCCCGGTATTTGGCCTGATCTTTATTATTACGCAGGCTGCCCTTATACTGGCCGGCAACAGTGCTATGCGCGATCTTAACCTTGAGGCTGTAATATTCAGCCTGGCACTGGGTTTGATCATCGGCAACTGCTTCCGGTTACCGGGATGGATCCGTGAGGTGCTGAATGCTGAACTGTATGTGAAGATCGGCCTGGTATTGCTGGGCTGTTCGGTTATTTTTTCGGATGTGATGAAAGCAGGAGGGCTGGGCCTGGTGCAGGCGCTGGTAGTGGTACTGTCTGTATGGTATTTTGCATTCTGGTTGTGCCGCAAACTAAAGGTGGATGACGATTTGACGATGATGATCTCCAGCGCGGTTTCCATTTGTGGCGTATCGGCGGCTATTGCAACTTCCGGGGCCATCAAGGGAGATTCTAAAAAATTATCCTATGTGATCTCGATGGTGCTGGTTACCGCCGTGCCAATGATGATCTTTATGCCTGTTATTGCCAATTATTTTAATTTCCCGGAACAGGTAACAGGAGCCTGGCTTGGCGGAAGCATTGATACCTCCGGGGCGGTAGTGGCCTCCGGGTCGCTGGTAGGGGAAGAGGCGCTTAAGATCAGCACGATCGTAAAGTTTTCGCAAAATGTGCTGCTCGGTATTGCAGCCTTTGCGATCTCTATTTACTGGACCTATACCAAAAGCAGCGCAGCAGGCCGCCAGGAAAAACCCACGCTGGGGGTTATCTGGCAACGGTTCCCCAAATTCATACTGGGCTTTATCGGGGCCTCCCTGCTGTTCTCTTTCTTTGTGACCCCCGAAGTAAACGCATCAGTGAAAAGCGGGCTTAAAAGCATCCAGGGATTATGGTTCGGACTGGCATTTACCAGTATTGGGCTGGAAACAAGATTTGCCGACCTGTTTAAAAATAACAGCAGGAAGCCGCTTTGGGCCTTTCTGATCGCACAATCATTTAATGTGATCATTACACTGATCATTGCATTTATTCTTTTCCGGTAGGGGACCCGGCGCTACCGGGTCTACGCTTGTATGGAGCGCTTCACAAGTTGCACGGTGAGGGCTCCTGGTGTGTACCATAGCCATCAATTTATGGCCAGTGCCTACTACGGCGCCCTGGATCCTCCGGTACCGCGAACGGAAGCCCGCAGCGGATGGTTGAAGGCCCCCGGGATTTCCTCCGGTCTGCCTTTCTCCCTGCTCCGGAAAATAGCGCAAGCAAACCGAATGCCGGGTGCCGCAGGCGCATGTGCGTCAGGTTCATGTTGGTCTGCAGGGGATTGTGGGTAACCAGGGCATAGGATGGACAGGGCAAACGCATCTAAATTGGGTGAAAAGAGCACACCAGGAGCATTTTCAGGCATTGTAAGTGCCTCGTGTTTATAGCAGGATATTAAGAGCCTGTTTAAAATTCATTCAATGGCTTTATTATGGCTGTTTTGGGCTGCAACTGCGTTAAATTTTTCGCCATAGTGGCCTACTATGCCTGCAAAATTTTCCTTGTTTCGCTCCAAAATAGCTTCATAATAAATTCCATCAATAAAATTTAAACAGGCTCTAAAGGGGAAACCCCGGCTCCTGTAGGAGCCGCGTAAAATTTCGGGCCCAACAAACACGCGGCTCCAAAGGAGCCGGGGTTGATAAAACAGCAGATTACTATAAACACGCTGCTCCTCCGGAGCTGAACAATGCTGAAATTAGATGCGTTTGCCCTGATAGGATGGGTACCGGTTCTATATATGGTCAGCTGATTAAGTCCCGCAATCGGTTTGGTCTTTTCCGCTTTTGTCATTGAGTGGCTGTTGCACAACATGACTTTAAAAATGCCGGCAGATTAGCAGAACGGTCAGCGCCTGTCAATTTCGTAGTAAAAATTTGCCGGGCCTATTTAATATTATGATAATACACAATACAATGATCCGTTGTATGGAAAATATTTTTTAAAAGATTGGAATAATAATGCTCAAGCTTTGTTATCAGCGCTTGTGCCTTCGCTACAACTTTAGGTCCTCCCGCATACCTGAGCAGTTTCTTTAAATTGTATGCAGTGGCTGCCATCGTCATACATTTATTGGCCTGTGCTATCCCTTTTGTATTTACTTTTTTCATTCCCAGATAATTTATCAACCTGCCGATGACTGGTTCTACTGTGCCTTGTCTCAATTTCATCAATCTCCTGGCCTTACCGGTTTGCATCCGCTCATGCATTCGGGAATAATAGATCTTATCGATCGGGTCTCTGAGTATTCCGTCTTTTGACTGATACACCTGGCATTGTTCTTTAAAGGGGCAGTTCCTGCAGGATTTCTTGCCTAATCTTCTTTTTATCTGATCTCAAATGAATCCGTTTTACGATGAAATTTGTTGAATTTCGACGTAAACAGCAGGCCCTATATATAAATGACCGCCAAACCGCTGTTTTCCCCCCGCTGTTGCCCTGATAAACCCGTAAGCGGTTGTATTTGATGAACCGCGGGTGGAACGCGGGGCTCATGATCCGGATCCTGGTTGAACCCCGGCCGGGGTTCCCTGCAAATGAATCGCCCATAAACCGACGGCTATCCGGGCATAAACCCATCCACGGTTTTACCGCTTACCTTGATGCATATGCCAGGCGCGGTGCCTTTCCGGGGGCTGTTCCGATGGTAACCGGGATCAGCCGCAGGCTTTATTTCCCGTTTAAGCTGATGGATGTGGGGCCTTTTTGGATCATAAAATAAACGGGTATGAAGATGACTGGATACCCAGGGCGCAGCGCCGGTTTTAAAGGGTCCCTGTTCCGTCAGAAGGATCTGTACCAGGCTGAGGAACGATGGTCCGTATCCTGCCGGGAGCCCGGTAACCCGGGGATCAGCAGGGGCCTTGCGCGATGTTTTCCCATTGATTGACCATATACACAAAAAATCCCGGCAGCCACTGCCGGGATCTGAATATTTTTGATAAAAGCGCCCTTATTTACCAGAGTCTGCTTTGGGGGCTGTTTGGGCAGGTTGTTGCTGAACGCCGTTGCTGAACGGAACGGCGGGGGCTGCCTGGGGTTGCGCCTGCTGTACAGGTTGTGTACTGATATCCTGCAGACGTCCGTTAGTTGCACCACCGGTCTTTGTACCGGATACAAAAAAGGTAGAGAACAGGCACAGTACGCCGATCACCGCTGCAAAGATCCAGGTACCTTTTTCCAGTACGTCATTGGTTTGTTTTACTCCCATAAACTGGCTGCTTACGCCGCCAAAGGTTCCGGCCAGGCCGCCACCTTTGGGGTTCTGGATGAGGATGATAAAACTTAAAATAACACAAACCAGTATGATCAGTATTACAAATAATGTTGTTAACATGAATTATTTCTTTAAATGTTCAATTTTCGCTGCAAAATAAGCTCTTTTAGAGGGATTTAGCAAACTTAATTTTTGATAAATCTCAATGGCTTTTGCTTTATTGCCCTGTTTGGCCCAAACTTCCGCCATGGCAGCAGTCTCTTCGTTTTGTCCATTGAGGGATTTTTCAGCCATTTTTTCGATAACGGCTTCATTTTTAATGCTAAACCGGATCCCTGAGGTTGCTTCCGGAAGCCGGCGCATTTCCTTCAGCCAGGAGGTAAAGCTCTTCAGCTGGCTCCCGAAACGGTCGCCTGTATTGTTGTCATCGCTTAACTGGATTCCCTGGGAGGCGAAATAGTCAACTGTATAATAGGGTGTAAACAGCAGGTTGGCCTTTGCCGTATCCAGCGGCTCCAGTTTCAGGCCCGGGATGGGAATGGGTGCTTCGGAGGTATCGGGGCCTGCTTCGGCGTCTGCCTGCTGAACTTCTGTGTCATGGGCCGATGCCGGGGGAATTCCGGAGGCGGGTCGTTGCTGTTCTGCAAAAAACTGGTATTGGAGCAGTAAGGGATCTTTAAAGTAAAGCAGGGTCTTTTGCCATTGACCGGCAAACCCCGGATCCTGTGTTTCCTTAAGACGCGCGGCCAGCAGGAGCTGCAGGGCCGGGGCATAAGGATATTGCCGGGCCAGCTGTTCCAGGGCGGCCACCGGCATGGGCTGCTGCTGGTGGGGGAATGTGGCCCATGCGATCGTATTGATAAAATGATTCATCTGCTTGTTTTTTATTGATTTTGGTCAGATGGAATTTTGCATAAGAAAATATTCATGCTGCTGCGTATGAAAATGAATATTTTCTTGTGCTGCATTTCATAATTACCAGTTGGAGAATATCCGGTTAAAAACATCGTCGGAGAGGCTTCTTAGCATTTCCGTTTTCAGTTCCTGCTCAGCCTGCTGCAGGGCCAGTGTTCCGTTATAGTCAAAGCTGCGGGTGACGTCGTATTTACTTACTTTCTGAGAATGATTGTCGCGGACGTCCACGTGTACGCCTACATTTAACCGGTTGGTATTGGCCCGCTGGTTGGAGATACCGGAGGTGGAGAAGGAGTAGGAGGTAATGGTACAATTGATATCCCAGTCGGCATCGTCTCCGTTTGTTTGCTTAAGACGGGTCTGGCTGGTGATCTTTCGCTTCAGGCTTTCCGTTAGTTCAGGCGCCAGCTGCGGGTTTACATAGGACGCCTTGTTCTGGATAATGCCGACGCGGACAATCCTGATGCTGTCCGGTATACTTACATCCTTGAACTTGTAAATGCCGCAGCCTGCCTGGGCAAATGCGAGCACCAGCACGGCAGATATGGTCAGCGCTGCAAAAAAGGTTTTATAGCTCTTCAATGTCATATTCTTTTAGTTTTCTGTAAAGGGTGCGTTCGCTGATGCCAAGATCCAGCGAGGCGTCTTTACGTTTGCCTTTATGCTTTTTAAGGGCTTTGATGATCAGTTCCTTTTCCTTTTCCATGATATTCAGGCTTTCGTCTACCTCTTCGTGTTCATCAATGGTATTATCCATAATTACCGGTGCTGCCGGCTGCGGCATACTCAGCTGTACGGGCTGGTAAGTGGTGGCAGGGGCCGGCAGGTAGCCGGATTCATGTCCATTGTTCAGGTCCTTAAGCTCATTGATCAGCGATGGGTTCTGTGCAGCAACCGACGGGTTTTGCAATACTTCGAGGAACATTCGTTTGAGCTCGTTTACATCCTTTTTCATGTCAAAAAAAAGCTTATAAAGAATTTCCCGTTCGTTTTGAAATTCATTTTGGGGCTGGGCCTGTGAGATCGCAGGCAGGCGGTTGCTGGAATAGGGCTGAAGATAGCGGCTGAGCGCTTTGGCCGAGATCTGCTTGTTCTCCGACAGGACGGAGATCTGCTCTGCTATATTCTTCAGCTCCCGGATATTTCCGGGCCAGGGATATTCCAGCAATAAACTTTTAGCTTCCTCATCCAGCTGAACCGAAGGCGTTTTATACTTGTCGGCAAAGTCTGCTGCAAACTTTCTAAAGAGCAGTACAATGTCTTCTTTCCGGCTCGAGAGCGAAGGTACCCGGATGGGTACGGTACTCAAACGGTAGTAAAGGTCTTCCCGGAACTTGTTTTGCTCTACCAGTTTGAGCAGGTCTTTGTTCGTAGCAGCGATAACCCGTACATCTGTTTTCTGCACCTTGCTGGAGCCTACACGGATATATTCACCCGCTTCAAGTACCCGCAGCAGCCGGGCCTGGGTGCCCAGCGGCATTTCGCCGATCTCATCCAGGAAAATGGTACCACCGTTCACTGTTTCGAAATAACCTTTACGCGCATCCACGGCCCCGGTAAACGAACCCTTTTCATGTCCGAACAGTTCAGAGTCGATCGTGCCTTCCGGAATGGCACCGCAGTTGACCGCAATAAAGGGATTGTGCTTCCGGGAGGATAGCGAATGGATGATCGAGGAGAAAGCTTCTTTACCCACGCCGCTGTCCCCGATGATCAGTACGGTAAGGTCTGTGTTGGCTACCTGCACAGCTACCTGTAATGCATAGTTCAGTTCGGGCGAATTCCCGATGATATTAAAACGGTTTTTTATCGATTGTAGATCCATTTATTTATTATTTCCGGTGCCATGTTTTATCAATGTTTATATGATTGCTCCAAACAGGGTTGCCTGGGTACAATCGTTGATCTGTACCTGTACATAGTCGCCTTTTTTATGCCGGCCGTTTTCCAGTTTGGGAAAGATCACTACCTTATTCTGTGAGTTACGGCCCACCCATTGTTCGCTGCTGCGTTTGCTGTCGCCGTCGATCAGCACTTTACAGGTTTGCCCGATATCTTTTTTATAGTCTGCCAGCGACAACTGATTTTGTTTTTCGATGATCTCCTGCAGCCGTTGTTTTTTTACCTCCAGTGGAACATCGTCCTGGTAACGGCGCTGGGCCAGTGTGCCCGGGCGTTCGCTGTAATAGAACATATACCCATATACGTAGTTGCTGTAATCCATAATGGATAGTGTGTCCTGATGGTCCTGGTCGGTCTCCGTACAAAAGCCTGCAATGATATCGGAAGTGATGCTGCAGCCCGGCAACAGCTCGCGGATACGGTCCACTTTTTTCATATACCATTCGCGGGTATAGGTCCGGTTCATCAGCTGCAGGATGCGGGTTGACCCGCTTTGCACGGGCAGGTGAATGCATTTGCAGATGTTTTCGTAAGCAGCCATAGTATGCAGTACATCATCGGTAATATCCTTGGGATGCGAGGTGGAGAACCGTACCCTTAATTCGGGGGAGATCAGCGCCACCTGCTCCAGCAGGTTTGCAAAGCTTACGGCATTGGCTTCGGTCCCATTACCGGGAATATAATGATAGGAATCCACATTCTGTCCCAGCAGGGTCACTTCTTTGTATCCCTGGTCAAAAAGATCCCGGCATTCGTTAATAATGCTTCCGGCATCCCGGCTGCGCTCGCGACCCCTTGTAAAGGGCACTACACAAAATGAGCACATATTATTACAGCCCCGCATGATGCTCACAAAAGCGCTGACGCCATTGCTGTTCAGGCGCACGGGGGCAATATCGGCATAGGTCTCTTCACGGCTCAAAAGCACATTCACGCTTTTCTGACCTTCATTCGCCTCGCTTACCAGCCGGGGGAGGCTGCGGTATGCGTCCGGGCCTACTACAATATCAACCAGTTTCTCTTCCTCCAGGAATTTGGACTTAAGACGTTCTGCCATACAGCCCAGTACCCCGATGAGCGTACCGGGTTTGCCGGTCTTGAGTTTTTTAAAATCGGTCAGGCGTTTTCGCACCGTTTGTTCTGCTTTTTCGCGGATTGAACAGGTGTTGATAAAAATAAGGTCCGCATCTTCTACATTGCGCGTGGCTCCAAATCCTTCCTTATTCAAAATAGCGGCCACAACCTCGCTGTCTGCAAAATTCATCTGGCAGCCGTAACTTTCAATATAAAACTGTTTTCCATAGCTGTTAGGGTCGTCTTTAAAGGGTGCAAACCGCTCTCCCTGGCGTGCCTCATCGTGCACCTTTGTTGCTGTTAAATCTAACATACTGTATGTTGTTCTTATGAAACGGCAAAGATAAGTAAATCTGTTGGTTGTATGACAGTATGGCAGTGGGAGAAATGTTAATTCCTGTTTGCGGCCCTGCCGGTTTTGATGTCTGACAGGGATCGGGGCGCTGTGGGGAGGGCTTCCCGGGGCTGCCGTTCATTATAAAAAATCCGTTAACCCGGTATTAACGGGGCCGGTATAGTTTTCCACATTTTCCGGGATAGGTGGAAAATATTTTTTATTACGAAAAGAACAGATTTAATAATTTACCGGGAAATTTCCTGTTGAGCAGATTTTATGAGGATGGTGTTGCGGTTTAAAACAAGTAAAACCAGATACATATGCAGAATAAAACAAAGCAATGGCGAAAACTGACCGGTGAAAAAATTACAGCCTATATCGAAGACGAACTGCGCGGCGTTATTCAACGCGAACGCCGGATGGGCAGCCAGCTCAAAGTGTGCATCGGCACCGATAGCCAGGTAAAGGGTGCTGATACCGAATTTGCAACAGCGATCGTATTCATCCGCAAAGGACGTGGCGGATTTATGTACCTGAATAATGAAATAACACAGGAGAAAATGAGTATCCGCCAGCGGATGATGACCGAAGTGGCCCGCAGCATCGAAGTTGCTTACGCCCTGAGCAGCGTATTGAATACACACCAGGTGGATATGGAAGTGCACGTAGATATTAATACCGACCCGATGTACAAGAGCCATGACGCCTTAAAGGAAGCTATCGGCTATATTACCGGGATGGGCTTTGTATTTAAAGCTAAACCTGAGGCTTTTGCGAGCTCCTGCTGCGCCAATAAAGTAGTGCAGTAGGCCTGTTGTTCCAGGTTTGAGGTTCAACGCTTCACGTTAGCTCAGTAAACGTTGAACGTGAAACTTGATGCATATGGTATGAAGGGTCCTGCCATCAATGATACTTTTTGGATCTATGCGGGACCTCGGCTAAAGGGCGCTTAAACCCTAAACGATCCGCCGGGTACGTTCCTTCATCAGCCGGATCGCCTGTTCCCGGGTCTCAAACATGTTGTTGATATTTACCAGGTTATCCGCAAGTTTATTGTATTGTTTCGTCATGAGGTAAATAAAGATATGCAGGTAATGGATCCCGTCAAACACAATAGCCTTCCGGGCTGCAAACTCATCTTTCCGTTTTAAAAATTCCCCGGGCATTTCGGTGTAGTGCAAACCGGGTCTCAGGTGGTGAATGATGTGATAACCATCGTTCCAGCAAATCCGGTTATATTCCGTGTTAATGCAGTTAATAGAGTTGGTATACAGGTTTTCCGGATCGGTATGGTCAATAAAGGAGTGCTGCGTCCAGTTGCCCAGCATCATCACAAAACGGGCAAATAAAAGGGGAATAATAAATACGACCAGCGTAGCCTTCAGGTTCACAAAGCACATGAGAACACAAAAGATCAGATAGGTGATCTCTCCAACGGAGAGACGTCTTGCGAGCTTTTTGCGGTTGCGTTTGGTGAGGTACTGAAAGGTGTCTTTAACCCCGGTAAATATGAAGTTAAAGAAATAAGCAAAAAAACTTTGCAGGCTGTCTCGCTGATAGCACATCGTACTGCTGTCATCGTGTTCGTTATTGTTCTCTACATGATGCATGCCCATATGATGGCTGAAATAGCCTTCGGGGGCATGCCCGAATAACGGACAGAGGATCCAGGTAATGTAATTATGCGCTGCCTGCTGGTATTTTGGTTTAAACATCTTCCGGTGACAAAGACAATGGAACATCAGCCCGAACCGGCCCTTAAAATAAAACTGCGCCAGGTAAAAGTAGGGGATCGCCACGGCCCACCAGAGCCATCCGTGCAGGAGGGGCGTAAACAGCAAAATGGCCAGCGGTAATACGGTAAGATGGATGAGCGTGAGCAGGTAAATAAAAGGAAGGTCCCGCTTATCGTTCATGATCCGCAACCAGAAACGGTCATAGGAACTCAACGATTTTTTAGGCTGATACACAGGATCAGTTAATGCGGATAAGGTCTTCATAACAGATTTTCAATTTACATATATAGCAGCGTGGCAATATAGGCAATCTTTTTAAGGTGGGCGGAGTTAATTATCTATAGAGAATGTTAAAGTATATTTGGCTTTAAACTTTGTTCTCATAAGATTACATTTGTAACTATTAATTGAGTACTTGATGAAAATTGCTTTAGCGCAACAAAATTATCATATCGGGAATTTTGAGATCAACGTGGGAAAGATCATTTCCGGGATTCAGCAGGCAAAGGAAGCAGGGGCTGATCTTGTGGTATTTACCGAGTTGTGCGTTTGTGGATACCCACCACAGGATTTCCTGGAATTTGATGATTTTATCCATGCCTGTGAGACGGCCGTGAACAGGATCGCCGCGCATACGCAGGGCATCGGTGTATTGATCGGTACCCCCTGCCGTAATGAGAACGCCGATGGGAAAGATCTGTACAATGCTGCTTTTCTGCTGGAGGATGGAGCTGTTAAAGGAGTGGTACACAAAACCCTGCTGCCCAATTATGATATTTTTGATGAGTATCGTTATTTTGAACCGGCAGATCACTGGCGGGTCCTGGAGTTCCGGGGTAAAAAGCTGGCCGTTACGATTTGTGAGGATATCTGGAACATGGGTGAGAACCCGCTGTACCGTATAACACCGATGGATGAACTGATCAAAGATCAGCCGGATCTTATGATCAACCTTTCCGCATCTCCCTATAATTATGCCCAGGATGTAGTGCGCAACAGTATTGTAAAAGCGCATACCCTAAAGTACGGGTTGCCCATGCTTTATTGCAACACGGTTGGCTCGCAAACGGAAGTGGTGTTTGACGGGGGAAGCCTGGTTTACGACAACGCAGGTAATAAGGTAAAGGAATGCCGGTATTTTGAGGAAGATTTTTATGTAGTGGAGCTGGATGCGCTTTTTGCAGGTTCCGCGCATACAGTAGCAGAAACGCCGATCTACTTTTCAGCATCGGAAGTAGGATTGGGTAAGCATACGCTGGACTACCTGTCTGACGAAAAAAATATCGAAGAGATCTACCAGGCGCTGGTATTGGGCATAAAGGACTATTTTACCAAGATGGGCTTTACCAAAGCGATCCTTGGTGCATCCGGGGGGATTGACAGTGCCCTGGTGCAGGTATTGGCCGTGGATGCGCTGGGAAAAGAGAACGTTTGGGCTATATTGATGCCTTCGCAATACTCTACCGGGCATTCCGTAGCAGATGCTGAGCAACTCAGCCGGAACCTGGGGAATCCGTATAACGTTCTTCCCATAAAAAACATTTATGACGCTTTTCTTAAAGAGCTGGCGCCTGTTTTTAAAGATCTTCCCTTTAGCGTAGCCGAGGAGAATATCCAGAGCCGGAGTCGCGGCAACCTGCTGATGGCCCTGTCGAATAAATTCGGGAATATTTTATTGAACACTTCCAATAAGAGCGAACTGGCAACCGGCTATGGTACATTGTATGGCGACATGGCAGGAGGGATCGGTGTATTGGGGGATGTATATAAAACGCAGGTATATGCGCTGGCCCGGTATATTAACCGGAACGGAACGATTATACCGGACAACATCATCATCAAACCGCCTTCTGCAGAATTACGCCCGGGACAGAAGGACAGCGACAGTTTACCGGATTACGCGGACCTGGACACGATCCTGGTAGAATATATTGAAGGACGTAAGGGCCCGCGGGAAATAGAGGCCATGGGATATGATGCGGAACTGGTAGACCGGATCCTGAAAATGGTAAACCGGAATGAATATAAACGGAAACAGTTCTGTCCCATCATCCGGGTAAGCTATAAAGCATTTGGACCAGGCCGGAGGATGCCGGTAGTAGGCAAGTATCTTTCATAGCGGGTGGCTGGCTGGAATTGAATAAGGGCCGGTGAAAAGAATATTCCGGCAGGTTATTTGCAGAAGGGAGGGGGAGTGAGCAGGGAAAGGCAATAGTGGATAGGGAGTGGTGAATAGACAATGATGAACAGGAGCGCTGTTGGCGAAGCTAAATGCTGATAGCGGAGATCTGAATACTGATATCTGTAATCTCAAAAATAATTATGGCAAAAACGGGAGAAGAAATACGTCAGTTAAATGAAAAAATAGTTGGGGCCGGCTATTTCGTGGACGCGTTACGTCAGGAGATCGGCCAGGTCATTGTAGGACAGCATCACATGCTGGATCGCTTATTGATAGGGCTGCTCAGCAACGGGCATGTGCTGCTGGAGGGCGTGCCGGGGCTTGCAAAAACGCTTACGATCAAGTCCCTTGCCACGGCCATACAGGCCAACTTTAACCGGATCCAGTTTACACCGGACCTGTTGCCGGCTGATGTGATCGGCACACTGATCTATAACCAGCAGCAGAATGAATTTGTGGTGCGCAAGGGTCCCATTTTTGCAAATTTCATCCTTGCGGATGAGATCAACCGGGCGCCTGCAAAAGTGCAGTCGGCCTTACTGGAGGCCATGCAGGAGCGGCAGGTGACTATTGGTGATCATACCTATAAGCTGGATGACCCTTTTTTGGTACTGGCCACACAGAACCCGCTGGAGCAGGAAGGCACCTATCCGTTGCCCGAGGCCCAGGTAGACCGTTTCATTATGAAAGTGATCGTGCGTTACCCGGAAATGCAGGAGGAGCAGCTGATCCTGAGGCACAATGTACAGGGCGAAAAGCTGCCTCCGATCCGGCCGGTGGTCAATGTGCAGGAAATACTGGATGCAAAAAGCCTGGTGCGTGAGATCTATCTTGACGAGAAAGTAGAGCGGTATATACTGGATATCGTATTTGCCACCCGGTACCCGGGCCGGTATCAGCTGGAAAAGCTGGCTCCCCTGATCTCTTATGGAGCGTCTCCGCGCGGAAGCATTAACCTTGCATTGGCTGGTAAAGCACAGGCTTTTTTGAACAAGCGCGGATTTGTGATCCCTGAGGATATCCGTAGTGTGGTGTATGATGTACTGCGGCACCGGATCGGGCTTACCTACGAGGCGGAAGCAGAAAATATCGCGGCAGAGAATATTATTGATGAGGTACTGAAGGCGGTGAATGTGCCGTAGGAAGAAGTGAATGGTGAATAGTGAGAAGTGAATAGTGAGAAATGAATAGTGAAAAGTAAATAGTGAATGGCCTGGTTGCTGACGACTAAAAACTCAAGGCTGATAGCTGATACCAGAAGTCTGATCGCCCAAAAGAAAAATCATTGCGGACACGTGAAGAAATATTAAAAAAGGTACGGGAGCTGGAGATCAAAAGCAAGAAACTGGCAACAGAATTGTTCTCCGGGGAGTATCATAGTGCCTTCAAGGGCAAGGGAATGTCCTTTAAAGAGGTGCGGGAATATACTCCGGGTGATGATATCCGTTTTATCGATTGGAACGTATCGGCACGGATCGGGCATCCCTATTCCAAGATCTTCGAGGAAGAACGCGAGTTAACGGTAATGCTGCTGATCGATATCAGCCGGAGTGGTTTGTTTGGCACTTCTTACGGGCGTAAACGGGATGTGGCTGCAGAGATCGCGGCTGTGCTTTCCTTTTCAGCAGTAGCCAACGCCGATAAGGTAGGCGCCGTTTTTTACAGCGACAAGATCGAAATGTATATCCCGCCCAAAAAAGGAAGGCAGCATGCATTATTTATTGTAAGGGAGATGCTGGGGCTGGAGCCTTCCGGTAAAGGAACCAATACCGCAACCGCGATCCGTTTTTTGACCAATGCTATGAAGCAGGGGTGTATCGCATTTGTACTCAGTGATTTCATCGATACGAACTATGAAGATGCGTTGCGTGTGGCTGGAAAAAAGCACGATCTGATCGGGGTTAAGCTGTACGACCGGATGGATAAAGAGCTGCCGGATGCGGGGCTGATCCAGCTGATGGATGCAGAAACCGGGGCGCTTCAGTGGGTCGATTCGGGGAACGCCTATGTGCGGCGGAAGTATGAGGAAGAATTTTTCCGGATCACCGCCTATTGTGCCGCAGTTTTTAAAAAGGCCAACAGCGACCTGTTGCACCTGAAAACCGGGGATGATTACATCCAGGTGTTGCGTCGTTTTTTCAAGAGCAGGGTTAAAGGAAGTATTAAATAAAGAGCAAGCAAGGAATGTTTATAAAACGGGCATGGATCATAGTTTTGTTGTACCTGCTGACAGCGGGCTTCAATGCATCGCTGCTGGCCCAGGCGCCAACGGTTAGTGCTTCGGTAGATAAAAACAAGATCCTGCTTGGCGAACCGGTTCTGCTAACGCTCGAGATAAAGGCACCGCCGGGTAGTAAAATACAACCTGTAAAGATCGATACCCTGCCACATTTTGAATTTCTTTCAAAAGACAGTATCGTAAAGGACAGTGCAGAAGGACAGCTGATTTTACGTCAGTACTTCCGGATTACAAGTTTTGACTCCGGCCGTTGGGCCATTCCCCCGATCGTTTTGAATGCTGAGGCTAAGACGGCATCTGTTCTGATGGATGTGGTGTTTACGGAGCCATTCGATCCCAGCCAACCCTACCATGATATCCAGGATATCCGCTCGATCCCGTTCAAATTGGGAAAACAGTTTGAAAAATGGTGGTATATGATCGCCCTGTTACTCATTATGATGACGCTGGTCGTTTATGTAATGACCGGGGAAAAGAAGCCCCGGGCAGAAACGAAAGCATATAAGAGCGCATATACCAGGGCCAAACAACAGCTGGCCGAATTAAAGAAAGCACAGGTTCCGGAGAGTCGTTTTTATGCCCGCCTGGTGGAGATATTAAGAGCTTTCTTGTCGGAGCGGGCAAGGGTGAATTCATTACAGCAGACGTCCGGGGATCTTGTTGAAAAGATCAAACCACTTTTTAATGACGGGCAGTTGTACCAGAGCCTGGCGCAGGTACTGTCATTGTGCGACCTGGTAAAGTTTGCCAAATACGACCCTGAAGACGCAGAGGCACGATCGGCTTATGAGGTGATCGATAAAGGGGTTGACCATATTGAGGAAGGGATCCGGAACGCGGCAAAATTGAAAAAAGACGAAGACCGGCGCACTGAAATGATCCATAAAAAATGATTTACGACTGGTTGCAAAATATAAAGTTTATCTGGCCGGAGAATTTTATCTTCCTGGCGCTGATCCCTTTCCTGATTGCCCAGTATGTTAAGAATGGCAAGCAGGGGAAAAGCGCGATCCTGACCTCAGGTATCCAGTCGAAGATCCCTGGTACGTTTAAGACCCGGTTCCGGCATTTGCCTTTTGTGCTCCGCCTGATCGGTATAACCTGCCTGGTAACAGCGCTGGCGCGGCCGCAGCATCAAAAGGATATGTCGCGCAGTGAAGGAGAAGGTATTGATATTATGCTGGTGATGGATGTGAGCGGCAGTATGCTTACCCAGGATATAAAGCCAAGGCGTTTCACTGTTGCAAAAGAAGTAGCCATTGATTTTGTGAAGAACCGGCCTACCGACCGGATCGGGCTGGTTATTTTTTCCGGGGAGGCTTTTACAAAAGTGCCGTTAACGCCGGATAAAGCTACCCTGCTGGATCAGCTCAGCCAGTTGAAGGTCATGGACGATGGCTACCTGGAGCCGGGCACGCTGATTGGGGAGGGGCTGGCAACAGCCGTAAACCGCATTAGCAAAGGCAGCAGTAAAACAAAGGTGATCATATTGCTGACCGATGGCAAGGAAGATGCGCCGCCCACCCGCATTATTGATCCGGGAATGGCACTGGAGATCGCCAAAGCCAACCGTGTAAGAGTTTATTGTGTAGGGTTGGGCGTAAGTGAGTTTACAGAGGAACAGGTGGCCTCGGGGGTCCGCAACTTCCTGGATGAGGACCTGCTGAAACGGATTGCCAGTGAGACCGGCGGCCAGTATTACCATGCGGTAGACAAGACGTCGCTGCAGGCGATCTATAACCAGATCAATAAGCTGGAAAAGACAAAGGTTGAAGTGATCCGGTATAAACAAACGGAGGAAATGTTCCTGCCGTTGGTGCTTGCGGCACTGGGACTTTTGCTGATCGAAGTGTTGCTGCGGTACACCTGGTTTAAACGCTTTCCGTAATGACCGTACCGGTCATTTTCCTGCAGAGAAACATTGAAAAAGGTCACCGGCAGATCGGTGGGAAAAGATCCGCTTGAACCTGCAGTTGAGATTGCTTAAAGCCACCGGGCGAACCCTGTGGTTATTCCCGGGTATTTAATTTTGAAATAAAAAGGCATTTATTGGAACAATTCCGGAGTTTTGGTATCTTCAGGAAGTATTTGATGATTGCTGTAGAAGAAGGTTATGTAGCGACGGTGTTTTTTTGACGTTGTTTATTCATCCTTAAAACATAAATCATATGAAAGTAACTGCTGTATCAAAGTTCTTTGCAGAACTGATCGGAACCATGGTATTGGTGCTTATGGGATGCGGAAGCGCTGTAATTGCCGGGGCAGATGGCACAACCGGCGTTGGTCTGCTGGGTATTGCCTTCGCCTTTGGATTAAGCGTGGTGGCAATGGCCTATGCGATCGGGCATATATCCGGTTGTCATATTAATCCGGCGATCTCTATTGCCATGGTGGCAGCAGGACGCATGAAGGCCGGTGAAGCGGCCTACTATATTTTAGCCCAGATCATCGGTGCCATTATCGGCGCGGCATTGCTTTCGCTGATCGCCAGCGGTAAGATCGATTATATGGGCGGACTGGGACAAAACGGCTATGGAGAGTTTTCGCCGCAAAAATACTCGTTGCAAAGCGGGCTGGTGGCCGAGATCATTTTTACATTCATTTTCCTGATGGTGATCCTCGGATCTACTTCAACAAAAAATATCAACGGTGGCTTTGCAGGCCTCAGCATCGGGCTTAGCCTGGTATTGATCCATATTGTGGGTATACCTATTACCGGTGTTTCAGTGAATCCTGCACGTAGCATCGGGCCAGCCCTGCTCAAAGGCGGGGAAGCCTTAAGCCAGGTATGGTTGTTTATTGTAGCGCCCATTGCCGGTGCCATCCTGGCGGCCATTGTTTGGAGCTTGTTGCTGGAGCGCCCCGAACGGAAAGCGGCCTGATCAACTGAGAACGGCCCCCGGAAAGGACGGTAAGCAAAATAGTGTAAGCCGCATCATCGTACCATTCATTGTACGATAATGCGGCTTATTTGTTAAAAGATAAGGTAATGCCCATTAAAAACCGATGCGGAAAGTTGGTGCACTGATTCCAACTGTACAGATCTGAAATCGTTCCGGTGGCAGCCCGTTCCGCCCAAAGATCTGCTCAATATGTAAAAGGCTGCCGGGGCTGCAAGGCCGTCAGCAAAACGTATACGGGCAATGATAAAACGGGGGGCATAAAGTATTCATCTCATATTACAACATTCCCAATTGCTGCCAGAGCTGGAGAAAGCGCTGATCGCCCGGGTAATAACGTTTAAGGGTTTCTGCATAAGGCCTGGCCGCAGCCGGGTTCTGCTGTTGCAGGTGTAGCACACAAAGGGCATAATTGATATCTGCATCCGAAGGTGCCAGCTGTAACGCCTTCAGGTATTGCTGTTCCGCCTCTTTATATTGCTGCCGTTGTTGTAGCAGAATGGCATAGTTATAATATACCCTTGGATTTGAGGTTTTGAGTTCAATGGCCTTCTTCAGGCTTTTCTCAACGTTGCCGGGCTGATTCAGCTCATTGTACAACAAGGCAAGATTGAAGTAAATGCGGTCGTTTTTAGGATCAACACGGGCGGCTTCTTCCAGTGTTTTCAATGCCGCTTCGTTATTGCCTTTTATATTGTAAACGGTTGAAAGATTCAGGCGCGCATAGTTCATCTGGTTGTCTTTCTGCAATCCTTTCAGGTAAAAGGATTCCGCTTTATCATAGTTTTTCAGCTTTAAGTAATAATCAGCGGCCATGATATTGCCGGAGGCGAAATCTGTCTGGTAAAGTACATGGTCGTTGAGTTCGGCCAGTGCGTTGGTGTAAGCTGCTCCCAAACCAGCGATGAGGTCGGCATCATTGGCACCCAGCACCAGGTTCGCCGCAGCGATACGTACGGCCCGAACTTTATCGGTAAGCATGTCCTGGATCGCATCCCGCCACAGCGCCGGGGCAAAATTATTTAACCCCGTGACTGCCCGGTAACGTACCTGGGCATCCTTGTTGTGCAGCTCCCGCAACACGCCGGCAACCGGGTTTTCGCCGCCCTGCACACCGGATAAATAGTGTACCGCCGTAGCCTGGATGATGGGTGGGGTGGCGGTATCCTGTATGAGTTTGATCAGGTGGGCCTGGCTGCCGGCATCCATTTTGCTTCCGGGGATCAGGTCTTCAGCAAAATGATAGGCACGCGTGGGGCCATACCATTTGTTGACTGCGGTTTCTGCCCAGGCTGCAGATTGATTGGCATGGCAGTTGTTGCAGGCATTGGGAGTACCGTATTTAACGGAAAGATCCGGACGCGGTACCCGGAATGTGTGATCATGCCGCCAGTCGTTGCCCATATAAAACTTGCCTGGCATGTGGCAGTTCTTACATTCGGCACCAGCCGTATTTACAGCATGAAAAGTATGGGTAGGTGCATCATATTTTTTATCGTGGCATTGCAGGCAGGCCCCGTTGCCGGCGATCAGTAATTTGCCGGTATGCGGGTTATGACAGTTGCTGCATTTTACCCCATGCTTGTACATCTTGCTTTGCAGGAAAGACGTATAGGTGTAATCTTCATCATCGGCCTGTCCGTCTGCATGAAAAAACTCAGTGGAAGGGATCTCGGGAATATAGTCATCCATGATCTCATTGCTGTTCTTCAGGTTGCTGCTGATGTTGCCTTTGCGGGCATGACAGGGAAAGCAGGTCTGGATCTGCGCAAGCTGGCTGCTGTTCTTGGGCGCCCGCAGGTAGGAGCCGGCCTGCCTGGTTCCTTGTTTATAATCACCGCCGTTGATATAGTCAATATGCTGTTTGGCCGGCCCATGACAAGCCTCGCAGCTTACCGTAAGTACGCTGTACGTGGTATTGTAACTGTCTGTTTCGGTGTTGTAGTTCTTTTTTAAATTAGTACTGTGGCATTCGGCACACATGGTATTCCAGTTCTGTCCGTTGCCCGTCCAGTGGAGCCAGTCATTGGCGGCAATTTTCTGGCCGGCATACTGATGAAACCAGTTTTTGTCCTTGCTGTTCCAGGATTGCCGGGTCGCCTGCATGCGGCCCCTGTCAAATTCCACCAGGTATTGTTGCAGGGGATAGTATCCAAATGTGTATTTGATCTCATAGTCGTGCTGCTTTCCGTCCGGGCCTTCCGTATTGATAAAAAATTTACCATCTTTCTTAAAAAAACGGGAGGTAACGCCATCGGCGGAAAAGGAGGCGTTGTTAAAGTTGCCCAATACCGTGGAGTCATTGGCGGGCTGCATGGCTTTAAAATGATCCGAAAGCTGCCATTGATCATGTTCGCTTTTATGGCAACTGATACAGGCGGCATCCCCCACGTAGTCATTGGCTGTTCGCTTTTCCCCGCTTTTTTTATCCGGCTGAGAGCAACGTACGATGATCAGGCTGCCCAAAAAGAAGAGCAGGATCGACGAAAGCACAAGAACCGTTTTTTTGTGATGCATCCACCTCATAAGGAACAAATATAAGTATCCGTTTTCAGGTATCAGTCATCAGTTTTCAGCTATCAGCCCGGGCTCCTTCCCTGATTTGAGATTGGTTTCGGTTTTATTCCCAGTTCCTCCGGTCCATTTTCGCATTTTTCAAATCTGACTGCTGGTAGCTGAGGTCTATTGACTCCCTTTCACCCGCTCCTGGTTCACCAGCATATGCGCCAGCCGCGTAGGTTCGGGAATACGGTATTTACCGCAGCATTGGGTAATGATCTGCAGGCTTTGCTCCATTCCCACCTTGTGTCCGGGTGATACAAACACCGGGTTACAATTGGGTTTGGTACGCAACACGGTGCCGATCTGTTCTTCTTTATGAAACAGGGGCGTGTGGTCAAAACGGTTGTTGCCGGGCTCCTGGTATACGCCGGTTAGCCGGGTTTTAGCGCAGCCGATGGTGGGCAGGTTCTTTACAATACCAAAATGTGTGGCAATGCCCAGGCGGCGGGGATGTGCTATACCATGCCCATCCAGCACTAATAAATCGGGCTTTAAGGTCAGCGCTTCCCACGCTTTCAGCAATGCCGGCACTTCCCGGAATGCCAGCAAGCCCGATATATAGGGGAATTGAACCGTGCAGGTAACGGATGCATGTGCCTGTACCACCATTTCGGGGTACTTCAGCACCACGATGCCTGCATAAACGGTGGTCTCAAATTTATTGAAGGAGATGTCTGCGCCGCCAATATACCGGACCGGTGTGCTGAGCGGTGTGAGGTTGATTTTTTCACGTAGTTCTTTTTGCAGGGCGACGGCTTCAGAGGGGGTAAGGTTGTCGTAAAATTCGGGTGTGATCATGTATTAAAGGTACGGCATTCGCAGGGATCCATCGGTGATCAGCGAATATCAGCGGGGATTCGTTTCCGCTGATCCCGCAGATGAAACGCAGGAGGATGAAGGTATCGGCGAACATCAGCGGAAAATACCAGCGTACTGAAGTAGGAATGTTGTGCCGGCTAATTGTTGTTTGCAACGGGCAGGGTTACCGTAAATTCGGTTCCTGCACCAAATTCGCTGTGTACTCCAATGGATCCCCCCTGGGCTTCGATCAGCTCTTTGCTGATGGAAAGCCCCAGCCCCGTACCTTCTTTTTTAGACCCGGGGATCCGGAAATAACGGTCGAATATTTTGTCGAGATAAAAAGGCGCAATTCCCTGGCCATGATCTTTAACGGAGAAACGGATTTCTTCTTTACTGGCAGCAACGGTTACCGTAACCGGGCTGTTTTCATGACTGTAACGGATGGCGTTGGAAATCAGGTTGCTGAAGATCCAGGCGGTTTTATCGGCATCCACATTTAAAAAAGGCAGGTCTGGGGGGAGTTGTACCTGGATATGAATATTCCGGGAAGCCGCTGCCGTTTCGTTGATCTGTAGCGCCTTTTGGATCAGCTCCTCCGGCCGGCACAATACCGGTTGTAACTGTAGTTTGCCGCTTTCCAGCTGGGTTACATTCAGCAGTTCACTGGTTATTTTCAGCAGGCGGGCGGCATCATCCTGTATGCTCTCCACCAGTTCCTTTTGTTCGGCGTTTAAATTTCCGATGCGGTGGTTCTCGAGCAACTGGGCGCTCATTTTTATGGAAGATATGGGGGTTTTGAGTTCATGCGAGACCGTGGCGATAAAATTGGTCTTTGCATAATCCAGCTCTTTGAACGGCGTAATATTTTTGAGGAAGATTACATCACCCAGGTGCCGGGCTTCGGTTTCGCCGGTTGGTACAATGCTGATCGGAATGATGGCCTTGTCAAAATAGCTTTCTTTATTATCTGCATATATTTTTAGCGGCACCTGCGCTGCAACCGGTTCAAAAAAATCCCGGATCAGCATCCGGATCAGGTCGTTGCTTACAGCCAGGTCCTGTACCGGTTTCCCCAGCACATCTGCCGGTTGAATATTGGTGATACGGGCCGCTTCTTCGTTGATAAAAATGACTTTTTTATTTTCATCGAGGCCAATCACCGGTTCGTGTATATTATTGATCAGCGTTTCGATCCGCTGCTTTTCGTTCATGAGGCGTGCCAGGTTGCTGTTATTATATTCTTCCAGTTTTTGCGCCATGGTATTGAAGGCCTTCGCCATATCGCCAAATTCATCCGGTTTGTTATAATAGATCCGCTGGGAATAGTTTTTGGAGGTAATGCTGCGGATACTGGATGTAAGGGCTTTAATGGGATTGGAGATGGCTGCCGGCAGGTTCAGCAACAGGGTAAAGGCAATAATAAAACAAAGGGTACCGCTTACGGCGATCCACACAATGGCCTTATCTGCCGTTTTACCTGCGATCGCGCTTTTTCGCTGAATCGCCTGCATGTTCAGCAGCATGATATCTGCAAGATCTTTGCGGATCTGGCGGGTCAGGAAAGAATCCGGGGGGGCGTTTTTGATCTGTTCAAAATCGGCATTGACCCGTTCCGTAGCTTCGAGTTCATCGGGCTCGGTGATGTTCTCTTTCTGACGTTTTAGCTGGACTTCAAATTTTTGCTGTACCTGGGGCGATTGAATGCCTTCATCCAGTGCCAGCAACATTTCCCGGGAATAGGACACGGAGTTGTAATTGGCCACCAGGATGTTCTTGGTGTCTGCCGAAAGCCGGTTGATATAAATGCCGGAGAGGATGGCCAGGAAGGCAACCAATGCAAAGAGCGCACCCAATGCCAATACCAGTTTTGTTTGAATACGCATTTCTTAATGTTTATACATCAACAAAAGTAATAACCTTAGCTCAGGATCACCAGGTCGATCTGGCTATCGCTGAGTTTCTTTAAAAGATTGCTGAAAATATTGGTGGCGGCAATGACCTGCATTAAATTCAAATGGGGCTTGCCGATACAAATGGTGGTGATTTTGCGCTCCCCGGCCTGTTCCACGATCGCTGCAGCAATGCGGTCGGCTTTTATCTTAATGATCTCTGCGCCCAGCTCCGTAGCCAGCTGAAAATTATTGATGAGGTACCGCTGTTTATCCAGCCGGATCTTATCGGCACTTTCTGCAGGTGTTTCCACATACAGCACGTACCATTTGCTGTGATAATAATTTGCCAGGCGGGCGGTTTTCCGGATCACGGTCTTGGAGGTTTGTTCGTTGCTGCTGATACAGGCCATAAAACGTTCCTGTTGCAGCGGAAGCTTTACCACTTCGGCTTCCACTTTCCGTTCCACGGCGGAAGCCACTTCTTTTAGCGCCAGTTCGCGCAGTTGCAGGATATGGTCGTGTTTGAAAAAATGATTAAGAGCGGATTGTATCTTGTCACTTTTATAGATCTTTCCTTCTTTCAGACGGGTGATCAGCTCATCGGATGGCAGATCGATGTTCACGACTTCATCGGCATCCTTAATGATGCTGTCTGGTATCCGTTCCTTTACATTCACGCCGGTGATCATCAGTATATCCTCATGCAGGCTTTCAATGTGCTGAATGTTCACGGCTGAGATCACATTGATACCCGCATCGAGGATATCCCGTACATCCTGCCAGCGTTTGTTATTGCGGCTTCCTTCTATATTGGTATGGGCCAGTTCATCTACCAGTACTACCTCTGGCCGCAGGTTGATGATGGCATCGGTATCCATTTCTTCCAGTTCCTTACCCTTGTAGAAGAGCCGCCTGCGCGGAATTTCGGGCAATCCTTCCAGCAGGGCATGGGTTTCTTCGCGGTGGTGGGTTTCAATATAACCGATGCGTACATCAATCCCGTTGCGCAGCAGCACATGGGCTTCCTGCAGCATCCGGTATGTTTTTCCCACGCCGGCACTCATGCCGATGTATATTTTAAACCGGCCCCGTTTGTTTTTCTGAATGAGTTGTAAGAAATCGGCTGCTGAGTCCATAGTGTGGTTTATTTAAAAAGAAAACGCAAGTGCGCTAGTGATCGCAAAGTTATTATTTGATGAAAGATTCCCCCTTAAAAAGACCGGGTCGCTGCTGTTAAACCCCCGGCCTTCAATACGCCATACAAACTGACGGCTGATCCTGCGGTCGATATTGAGGGAATAGCCCCAGGTTTTAAACCCCTGTGCCGTATTGGTAGCAATGATCACTCCGGCCGGGTCATTAAAATATTCACCGCGCAGCCCGGTGTTCCACCTGTCATTAAACCAGCTGGCAATTACCACCGGCGTATACCAGGTATTGTAGCCATGGTGTTCGGCTTTCCGCTGCTCCACACCGATATCAAATCCCAGGGTTAATGAAAAATGGGGCGACAGGAGTAACTGCCCATACAGATTGTGAAAATACCGCATCTGCCGGGTACTGTCCGGCTTATCATTACCGATGAATGAGCTGCTGTTAAGCGTTATGTTGTCCGAAGGCTTAAAGGTAAGCTGGTGGCCAAAGGCCAGGGTATTGTTCCCGTGTGCCCGTTCAATGCGTTGCCAGCCATTCAGGACCAAGCCGCTCAGATACCATTTGCCATTGCCGGAGGTATAGGAAAGGCGGACACCCGTTTCAAAATAGGGCGAATTTTCTGCCGCGATGCTGCGGGTCAATGTCGGGCAGTCTTTTCCAATAGCACTTTCCCAGCCAATATGGGAGGGCAGGATACCGGCGTCTACCCAGAGGTTGCTTTTTTTTGAGAGTTTAACACCGGCGTTGGCTTCGTAAATATTTTTTAACCCATCTTTTTCGGCAGCCATATTATCATTGCTATAGGTACCGGCCATGAGGGCGATATTTCCTCTTACGCGTTCTGCGGCATAACTGGCCTTGACCATTGCAAGATTGATCGCTATCGTATGATGACGATTGTAGCTGTACAAAAAAGGCTGGCGGATATGATGGCCGGGTTTCCCGAAATCATAGCTGTAAAATGTTTCGCCATAACCGCTGACTGTTAACGATTTTTCGGTGGTATCCGTTTGCGCGGTTGCTTTTTGAAGCGCGGTAAACGGAGCGGTGAGCGCCAGCCAGATAATGCTGTTGCGGATTGTTCTGCTGTTCATACGTGTTGGTTTCTTTGAGTTGTTTTGCGAAGGACCGGTACGCCTTGCGGTTCCCGGCGGCCTCCCCTTTTAAAAAGAGGAGTACCGGGAGCGCAGGTGCCGGTCATCGGGTTATAAGGAATCAATGGTTCAATTTGTCAAGGTCGATATTTAACTTCAGTACGTTTATTTTCTGAGGTCCCAGCAGCGGCCGGTTTGTGTGTTGGTTTACCAGCTCCTGTACGGCCTGTTGCGATAACTTGCGGGCCGTTGCAATACGGGCCACCTGTGCATTTGCCGCAGCAACAGAAATGTCGGGATCCAGTCCGCTGCCGCTTGCGGTTACGATATCGGCGGGGATTACGGCTCCGGGATTGTTTTGCCGGAAGGCTTCCACCCGTTGCTGTACTTCTTTCAGGTAGCCGGGGTTATTGGGCCCCTTGTTGCTGCCCCCGCTTCCGGCAGCATTATAGGCTACTGCGGAAGGGCGGGAGTTGAAGTAGATAACACTATCGAAACGCTGTCCGATATTGGCATAATAACTTTTCCCGTTGCGATCGGCAATCTTTTCGCCCTTTCCTTTTTCGGGGGTGAGCCCTGCAAAGCCGGAGAGCAGAAGTGTATAAACGCCTGCACAAAGGATCATCAGCACAAGGGTAAGGCGTAGAGCGGGAAGGATCTGTTGTTTCATTGTTTTGTTTTTTTGGGGAGTGGGGGAATTAGTGAGATGTTTACAGTGAGATGTTTTTAGTGAAATGTTTTAGTGAAATGTTTTAGTGAGATGTTTGTAGTAAAATGTTGATGAAGGGCGCCGCTTTTTAAAACAGCAGTCCGGTCATCAGATCAATCAGCTTGATACCGATAAAGGGTACGATGATACCACCGAGGCCGTAAATAAACAGGTTTCTTCGCAGCAGTGCGCTGGCACCAATGGGTTTGTAGGCAACGCCCTTCAACGCCAATGGTATTAGTAAAGGAATGATGATGGCATTAAAGATCACTGCCGAAAGAATGGCGCTTTCCGGACTGTGCAGCCGCATAATATTCAGTCCTTGCAGGGACGGAATGGCCGCAATGAATAAGGCAGGAATGATGGCGAAATATTTGGCTACATCATTGGCAATGCTGAAGGTGGTAAGCGTACCACGGGTCATCAGCAATTGTTTGCCGATCTCCACTACTTCAATAAGTTTGGTAGGATCGTTGTCTAGATCCACCATATTGCCGGCCTCTTTAGCCGCCTGTGTTCCGCTGTTCATGGCTACACCAACATCCGCCTGGGCCAGTGCAGGTGCATCATTGGTGCCGTCGCCCATCATCGCCACCAAACGGCCTTCTGCCTGCTCCTTGCGGATATAGTTCATTTTATCTTCGGGTTTCGCCTCCGCAATAAAATCATCCACACCGGCCTTTTCAGCAATGAATTTTGCGGTAAGCGGGTTGTCTCCGGTTACCATCACCGTTTTAATACCCATCCGGCGCAGCCGTTCAAAGCGTTCCTGTATACCGGGTTTAATAATGTCCTGCAATTCGATTACTCCCAGCACCACATCGTTTTGGGCTACAACCAGGGGCGTGCCACCATTGCTGGCGATCTCCTTTGTTTTTGCCAGGGTTTCGGCCGGGATGTAGTTGCCGGCTTTTTGAACCAGCCGGGTAATGGCATCCATAGCGCCTTTACGGATATGGACACCACTGAAGTTTACACCGGAGCAGCGGGTCTCGGCGGTAAACGGAATGGGCTTATAACTGCTGTGCTCGGAGGAAAATTGTTGCTGTGCATAGGGGATATAGTTTTTATCTTTAAACAGGCCGGATGCCAGTTCCACAATGGATTTTCCCTCAGGCGTTTCATCTGCAAGAGAACCCAATACGGCCGCTTCCATAAAATCCTGTTCGCCGGTATTATGAGCCGGCCAAAAGTGGGTGGCCTTCCGGTTTCCGATGGTGATGGTTCCTGTTTTATCCAGTAACAGCACGTCAATATCGCCGGCGGTTTCAACGGCTTTACCGCTTTTGGTAATCACGTTTGCTCTTAGTGCCCGGTCCATACCCGCAATACCGATCGCAGACAGCAAACCACCAATGGTGGTGGGTATCAGACAAACAAAGAGCGCAATCAGGGCGGCGATGGGAATGGGCGAATGGGCAAAATCGCCAAAGGGTTTCAGGGTGGTACAAACGATAATAAATACCAGTGAAAAACCGGCCAGCAGGATGGTAAGGGCAATTTCGTTGGGCGTTTTCTGCCGGGAGGCACCTTCCACCAGGGCAATCATTTTGTCGAGGAAACTTTCGCCGGGTTTGGTGGTTACTTTTACTTTTATTTTATCCGACAATACTTTGGTACCGCCCGTAACGGAGCTTTTATCGCCCCCGGCTTCGCGGATCACCGGTGCACTTTCGCCGGTGATGGCGCTTTCATCAATCGTGGCAAGTCCTTCGATAATCTCCCCGTCGGTGGGGATGATATCGCCTGGTTCGCATACAAAAATATCATTGAGCTGAAGGGTAGAAGAGGGCACGATGCGGATTTCATTCAGCGTCATTTCGCCTACCAGATCTATTTTTTTTGCCGGGGTTTCTTCTCTCGTTTTCCGAAGGCTGTTGGCCTGTGCCTTACCACGTGCTTCGGCAATGGCTTCTGCAAAATTGGCAAAGAGCAGGGTAACAAATAGTACAGCGGTGATGATAATATTATAGGCAAGTGTTCTCTGTGCTCCGTTGCTTCCGTTAACAGCGATCTGAACGCATACGCCCAGCATCACCAGGGTGCCGGTCCATACCAGGAACATGACAGGGTTACGGAACATTTTTGAGGGACTGAGTTTTAAAAAAGAGTCCTTCAGCGCTTCAATGAACTGGTCTTTTTGAAATAATGATGTATGTTGATTTTTCATTGTGAGATGTTTGTGAGAGGTGATAGTGAGATGTTCTTAGTAAGAGGTTCTTAGTGAGAAGTTTTTAGTGAGAGGTTATTAGTGAGAAGTTTTTAGTAAGAAGTTGTTTGTGAGCGGTTATTCGTGAGCTCTTTTGTAAAAGGGAGCATATTGTTGGATAAAATGTATTTGTTTTTTATATTATAATTAATTATATTCGATGAAATATTTAACTTATGAAACCACACCAAAAATTAAACGCATGGGCAGACAGTTTTGAACTTGTTAAAGAATTATATGCTGTAACAAAAGCACTTCCTCCCGAAGAAAAATTTGGCCTTGTTTCGCAAATACGAAGGGCCGCCGTTTCTGTTCCTGTAAACATTGCTGAAGGGGCCGCCCGGAAAAGCCCGAAGCAGTTTGCCTGGTTCCTGTATGTTTCGCTGGGCTCGCTGACGGAACTGGATACGCTTATATTGCTCTGCGGTGCCCTGGAATTTATTCCCCCGCAGGAATGTACCCGGTTGGTTGAAAAAATGGATATCATTGGGAAGATGATTTATGGGTTGATTAAAAGTTTGGAGAAGTGATGTTGGTGAAATGTTTTTAGTGAGAAGTTGTTTGTAAAAAGTGAGAAGTTGTTTGTAAAAAGTTGTTAGTAAGAAGTGAGATGTTATTGGTAAGAAGTGGGATGGAAAGGACTAACCCAACTATGCTGTATCCTACTTTTACAAACAACTTCTTACCGGCTACTTTTCATAACCTAACCCATCCCAAAATATTCTGCAATAGGCCCCAATGTTAATGCCGGGAAGAAGGAAAGTGCAGCTACGATAACGATTACGGCAAAAACCATAAATCCGAAAGTGGCGGTATCTGTTTTCAGGGTGCCGGCGCTTTCAGGGATGTATTTTTTTGCACCAAGAATGCCGGCGATGGCCACTGGGCCGATGATGGGAAGATAGCGGGAGAGGATCAGTACAAAACCCGTGCTGATATTCCACCAGGGGGTATTGTCACCCAGGCCTTCAAACCCACTTCCGTTGTTGGCTGCACTGGAAGTATATTCGTAGAGCATCTCGCTAAAGCCATGAAAGCCGGGATTGGCGAGGGTAGAAGCCGTTTGTGAAGGCAATGCCGCAGCCAGTGCGGTGCCGGCCAGTATCAGCAGCGGATGCAGCAAAGCTACGATCATGGCAATCTTCATTTCGCGGGCTTCTATTTTCTTGCCCAGGAATTCCGGGGTGCGTCCAACCATCAATCCGCTTACAAAAACGGCAAGAATGATGAATACAAAATAGTTCAGGATACCCACACCGCAGCCGCCATAAAAACAATTGGTCATCATCGCCAGCAGCATATTCATACCACTCAGTGGCATATAGCTGGAGTGCATGGAGTTAATGGAGCCGGTGGAGATCACCGTGGTGGCAATGCTCCAATAGGCGGAGGCCGGGGTACCGAAGCGTACTTCTTTTCCCTCCATGGCCCCCAGTGCAGGGCTAACGCCCATGGCCGTGATGTTGGGGTTGCCGTGCATCTCCATAATAATATTGGGTATACAAAGGATCAGGAATCCAAGGGTCATGACGCACCAGATTGCCCATCCCAGTTTCCTGCGGTTGATGAACTGTCCAAAAGCAAATACCATCGCAAAGGGGATTAGCATTTGTGCAATCATCTGCGTCATATTGGTGATGTAATTCACATTTTCCAGTGGGTGCGCGGAGTTGGCGCCAAAAAAACCACCACCATTGGTGCCCAGGTGTTTGATAGGAACAAATGCAGCCACCGGACCGGTAGACACATACGTAGTATCGCCCTGCAGGGTAATCATCTGCTGTTTGCCTTCAAAGGTCATGGGGGTATGATTAAGGATCAGGATTATTCCAATGATGATGGAAATGGGCAACAGGATCCGGGTAATGGATTTTACAAAGGCGTTGTAAAAATTGCCCAGGGTTTGATGTGTTCCTTTCCGGAACGCATAGAACACCGCGGCGGCGGCGGCCATACCGGTGGCAGCGGTTACAAACTGCAAAAACATCAGGTAGAGCTGGCTGAAGTAGCTGACTCCGGTTTCTCCGGAATAGTGCTGCAGGTTACAGTTTACCAGGAAGGAAATGGAAGTATTAAAGGCCTGGTCCGGCGTTTGGTTGGGATTATGATCGGGGTTAAGCGGCAGCCAGGACTGATTCAGCAGGATGAACATACCCAGGAGAAACCAAACCAGGTTAATGACCAGCAATGCCACAAGCTGTTGTTTCCAGTTTTGTTCCTTTTGGGGATCGATCCCGCTGCATTTAAAAAGAAACCGTTCAATGGGATTAAAAACCGGATCAAGGAATGTGCGCTCATTGCCGTACACTTTTGCAATATACCTTCCTAAGGGCAGGGAAAGCAACAGTGTAAGAATAAACATGACGATGATGCCTGATATTTCTGTGTTCATTGTTTGGAGGAAGTTTTTAGTGAGAAATGAAGGGTTAATAATGTTTTAGTGAGAAGTAATGTTAAGGGGGGAAGTTTATGGTGAGAGGTTTATAGTGAAACGTGGAGCTGGTCCTAAAACTTTTCGGGCTTCAGCAGTACGTAACACATATAAATAAATACAAGAATGGCGATGATGAATAGTCCTGTCATTTTTTTTAGATTTAATTGTTTAAAAGCTGCTTTAGATCTTTTCAAAAAGAGAAATGGATCTGAAAAAGAGTATGAAACAGCCAATGCCTGCGAGAATCAAAATACCTGTTACCATATACCAGTGATTTAAATGTTTACTGTTGCCATTCCTGTTTCAAATACAGGTCCGGATTTTAATATTTTGTGCAGAGGGCTGTTTATCAGGTGGTTGTGTTTGAGAGTCCGGGCTGGCACATAAAAAAAGCCTATCATTTTGATAGGCGGCATTCTCAAAATGAGAAATACACTAAGATCTGAACAGCCGGGAGATACAGCGGCCGTGAGGCTTTTAAAGCGCAGTCGAATGCAGCACGGTAATAAACAGTGGCTGGAAATACCGGGGATTATAACCGGTACTCATCAATTTTCCGGTACAGGGTGGCTACGCCGATTTCGAGGATGCGGGCGGCTTCTGCTTTATTGCCTTTGGTAAATTGCAGGATACGGCGGATATGGTTTTTCTCCATAGAGGCCAGCGACGAAGGATTTTCTCCCGCGTCGGCCCCCGGATGCTGGTATTGTTGAATTTCGAGCGGAAGGTCGTCTACATGCAGTTCATCATCCTGCATCAGGATCACGCTGCGTTCAATGCTGTTCTTCAATTCCCGTATATTGCCCGGCCAGTTGTAGTTTTCCAGGGCGCGGAATGCTTCCGGTGAAATGTGGAGCAATTTCCGGTTGGTTTTTTCGGCAAAGAAACGGAGGTAGAAAACCGCTAGTTCTTTGATGTCTTTTTTTCGCTCCCGCAGTGCCGGAAGATTGATCTTAAAGGTAGAAATCCGGTAATAAAGATCTTCCCGGAATTGCCCGCTTTCAATTTCCTTCAGCAAATTGCGGTTGGTAGCGGCCAGCAGCCGCAGGTTGATCTTTGTGGGCCTGGTTTCACCAATTTTAATAAATTCGCCGGATTCCAGTACCCGCAGCAGTTTTGCCTGCAGGTCGGTGGCCATTTCGCCGATCTCATCCAGGAACAGGGTGCCGTTATGGGCTTCCTCCAGCAGACCCGCCTGGTCTTTTACCGCGCCGGTAAAGGACCCCGCCCGGTGTCCAAAGAGTTCTCCTTCCAGCAGTTCGCGGCTAAACGCTGCACAGTTGATGGCCACAAAGCTTTTATTTTTACGGTTACTGGCCTCGTGTATGGCTCTTGCAAACACTTCTTTGCCCGTGCCGGTTTCCCCGGTAAATAAAACGGTGGCATCGGTAGGGGCCACTTTTCTGCCAAAAAGAACGGCTTGTTGTATGGCTTCAGAATGACCGATAACACTGTCGAACGAATATTTGTTACCAAGCTGTTGCTCCAGTTGCTGTACTCTTTTATGAAGGGCGGCCTTTTCCAAGGCCCGGTTCAGCAGCGGAATGATCCGGTTATTGTCATCTCCCTTTGTAATATAGTCAAAAGCCCCATTTTTAATGGCCTGCACGCCATCGGGGATATTGCCATAGGCGGTGAGCAGGATCACTTCTGTTTGCGGGGCCTGGGCTTTTATTTTCTTTACCAGTTCCACACCATTATCGTCCGGAAGCTTTACATCGCAGAGGACCACATCCGCGCCGGTTTTTTCCAGTAATTTCAGTCCGGAGCGGCCATCGCCCGCCTGAAACACCTCAAATCCTTCGAGTGTGATGATGCGGGAAAGTAGCTGTCTTAATTTTTCTTCATCATCAATGATCAGTACGCTGTGCTTCATTGTAAAAAACTTGAAGCAAAAGTAACGGAATAATTGGAGGGTTGTTTTTAGAAAGGATAACAGGTTTGAGCGTTGCGGTAATCAATTCTGTAGGCCTACCCCGGTGCTGCCGCTATAGCATTTCTTAAGCGTGTGGCCCCATAAAATACAGGTGTAAAAATAGCTATTGGCTTATAAAAAAAGCCCGGTATCTCTGCTGAGTTTATTTGC
>NZ_FMZO01000001.1:506599-804635 GCF_900101395.1 Niabella drilacis
AAAAAAAGCTCAGCATCTCTGCTGAACTTTTTTGTCGGGAAGACAGGATTCGAACCTGCGACCCCCTGGTCCCAAACCAGGTGCGCTACCGGCCTGCGCTACTTCCCGTGCGGATACCCAAAGCGGCTGCAAATGTAAGGGAATATTTGCAAAAAAGTAAAAATATTTATAAAAACAAAGATGTCAGCCCTCCAGTATTGTTCTTTTTTCCAGCAGTCTTTCCAGCAAGGTCAGTTGGTTTTGTGCCCGCACAAAGTTGTGCCCCTCGTATTTAGCACCATAGTACTGGTCATCGTTTAAGTGGTCTGTCATAAACCGCAGCGCCTGCATATAGATCATGAATAGCCCGGCATAGAAAAAATGTTTTTTCTCAGTAACCGTCAGCTCACCCTGCATCTCTTCCAGATACCCCCTCATGATGGCATTGTAGTAGTCTTCGCGGACAAGGATCCTGCTGAAATCGCGCTCTTCTTCGCTTACCGGACACAAATAGGTGCGCATCATATCTCCTACATCGCTGATGAAATAACCCGGCATTACCGTGTCCAGGTCTATTACACACAATCCTTTATTCTGCTTATCAAAAAGAACATTACTGATCTTGGTGTCGTGATGGGTAACCCGTTGTTTAAAATCCGGATCCTTCCGGATTTCCCGGAACTGGTCAACAATGGTTGAATGGGTTTTCAATGCATGGATCACTGATGCCGTTTCTGCTATGCGCTGCGGATTGCCCTGCTCCAGCGCTTCCAGGAATTGCTCATAGCGAAGTGAAAGATCATGGAACGATGGCAACGTGATCTTTAATGAATCTACACTGATCCCTGATAAGGTCCTGGTGAACCTTCCAAACTGTTTTGCCGCTTCATAAGCCTGCTGGGGCTCTTCAACTACATCAATAGAGTGGCTTCCCTTTACAAAGGGGAACATCCGGTAGTAACCATCGCCTTCGATATGCAACATTGCATCGCCGGACACTGTTTTCACCGGTGATACAAAAAAATATCCGTTGCCCCGGTTCTTCAGGTAGGTATCTATTAAAGCGATGTTCCAGGCGATTGCTTCCGGCTGGCGGAACACGTTCTGGTTTACCTTTTGTAAAATAAATTGCTCATCCCCATTGCAGAGCACCCATGTATGATTAATCAGCCCACTGCCAAAAGATGCTATTGAACACTGATCTTCCCGTAATCCATAACCGGCAAGTACTTTATCCATAATTCGGTTTAAAGGGATAAATGTATAAAATAATGCGTAAGTTTTTTTTCAAAAGCCGGTGCAAACGATTGCCCATCAACAGACTTTATGAGTTATAGACCAGTGCAACAGGGATTTCTTTGTGCACAAAGGCCTTTGCAGCAGCAGCATCATCGGTTTTGTTCTGTAAAATCTCCATCAGCATTTTCATGGCTGCTTCACCCTGGCTGTAAGGGAACTGGTCCACAGATACAACCGGGGGATAAGCGGTATGCTTATTTACTGAAATATTTGCATAACTGGCAAAAAGGATGTCCTCATTGATCCTGACATGCGCTTTTAATGCATATTTTACGGCATCCATATGCACATAATCATTAAAGCTGATGATCGCGTCCGGCGGCTTTTTGAGCCCCAGTAAGCGGGCTATGGCTTTATGGGTTCCCTCTTCGGAAAAATCGGTCTGCTCTACCATTTGCATATCTACCTTCAGTTTTCTCCTGGAGATCCCTTCTATATACCCGTCCAGCCGTTCTTTAGAAGCAATAATAGCTCCGGGACCATTAATAAAAGCAATCCGTTTCCGGTCCTGTTTAAACAGCCATTCGATCATATCCACGGTTCCCTCAAATAAATTGCAGTAAACCTTATTCACATTTGCCTGTGAAGGAACCCGGTCAAAATAGACTACGGGAATATTATAAGCATCCAGTGTCTTCAGGTGATCGCTTTTATTGGTTTCTTTCGACAGGGAAATGATCAGCCCGTCCACCCGCTGGTTTCTCATAGCTTCTACAACCTGGCGTTCCTTATCGATCCGGTCATGACTCTGGCCGAACAGGATCGTATATCCATTTTCCAGCGCCACGTCTTCAATGCCGCTGATCCCCTTTGAAAAAAAATCCTCATAAATATGTGGAACGATCACGCCAATGACATAGCTTCTCTTCTGTTTGAAAAAAATGGCTTTGGAATTGGGTTCATAGTTCAGCGCCCTGGCCAGTTCCTTTACCGCTTCTTTCGTCTTTGTGCTGATCCGTGGATGATCGCTCAATGCTCTTGATACAGTGGACACAGAAACGTTTAGCCTCCTGGCGATTTCCTTTATTGTTGGTATTGACTCACTCACGATGCTAATATATGCAGTTTAAAGATAACAATTATTTTTATAAGTTGTCTTTTGGCTTGCCAGGGTACACGCATCTGAATTGGGGGAAAAGGGCGCACCGGGAGCATTTTCAGGCATTGCAAGAGCCCCGTGTTTATGCAAGGGATTAAAGAGAAAACCCCGGCTCCTGCAGGAGCCGGGGTGATCAGGACCGCACATTGCTATAAACGCGCTGCTCCTCCGGAGCTGGTCAATGCTGAAATTAAATGGGTTTGCCCTGTGTTAGCCGGCGGGCAGAGCGCCCTTGCAAAAGAGCGGGGGCATACAAAGGACCGGCTGGTCTTCTGTAAAAATTTAAAGCCGGGAGCCTGCCGCTGATAAAAGCTGCATGTTGTTGGCCCCGGAGTTTATTTTAATAAAAATACCCCGTAAATTGCCGGCGCAGTAAAGGAATGGTACCTTCCCGCGGGCGGGAAAAGACCTGCCGGTGGCTGCAGTCGCCAATTTTGCTGATGAAAATTCATGAACCATGAAGTACAGATCGATTGCATTGCTGATCTTATTGCTGAACTTTTTAGGGGTGGCAAACACTGAGGCCGGGAGCATCTTCCGCCCGCAAGTGTATACTGCTGATATATGTGTCTATGGTGGTACCGCTGCGGGTGTTATCGCCGCATATACCGCTGCCCGGTGTGGCAATACGGTGTTGCTATTGGAGCCGGGAAATTGGATCGGTGGCTTAACCACGGGCGGCCTCGGTCAGACGGATGCTGGTATAAAGGAGGCGATCACCGGCTTTTCCCGGCAATTTTACCAGAGGGTAGCTCAGAAATATCAAAAGGAGGGCGTGCAATGGACATTTGAACCGCGGGTTGCATCAGACGTAATGAATGATTTTATAAGGGAGGGCAAAATTAAGGTGTTGATGCAAATGCAGGTTGCGGCATTGACCAGGAAAGGAACTGTAATAACGGAGGCCCGCTTTTCCCTGCCAGGGCGGGGAACGAAACCGCAGATCATAGTACGGGCCAAACAATTCCTGGATTGCACCTATGAAGGCGACCTGATGGCAAAGGCCGGGGTTTCTTATTTTATGGGCCGCGAAGATAATGCTGTGTATAGTGAAACGTTGAATGGGTTCCAATTGCCGGAGTACCACAATCGATCGGGGTATCATCAGTTCCCGGATGGGATCAGCCCTTACAGGATACCCGGAGATGCGCAGAGTGGCTTGCGGCAATGGCTGCTTCTATGGCCATAAAGCAGAACCTACCCGTTCAGAAGATCGATGTGCAGGGGCTTAGGCGCTGGCTCCGGGATGATCCTTATTTGGAAAAGGGCAGAAGATGAGCCCCCGGAGGGCCTGGAATAACGGGGACAGCTCGGCGTGTAACTGACAGCAAAGGGGGACTGATCCTATTTGAAATCTAAGGTTTAATGTCTTTCTTTATAAAACGACATTCATGAAAAGAAGAAATTTTATCAGATCAATGGCCATAAGTGGGGGCGCCGTTGTATGCGGGGGGATTTCAGGACTGAAACCACCGGGCCCGGCAGGGGCTATGCGGACTGCTGATATCATCATTTATGGAGGCACGTCTGCGGCAGTTATGGCAGCTGTAAAAGCAAAACAACTGGGGCGATCTGTAATGATCGTTTGCCCGGAACTGCATTTAGGCGGCATAACATCCAGCGGGCTGGGGTTTACAGACACCGGGAATAAAGCAGTGATCGGCGGCTTGGCAAGGGAGTTTTATCACCGGATCTATCTGCATTATGAAGACCCCCGGTCCTGGCAATGGCAAAAAAAGGAAGCTTACGGAAACAAGGGACAGGGCACGCCGGCTATTGATGGTGCTAACAGGACCATGTGGATCTTTGAGCCCCACGCGGCGGAGCAGGTGTTTGAGAAACTTATTAAAGAGCATAATATAACCGTATTCAGGAATGAGTGGCTGGACCGGTCCTCCGGTGTCCGGCTCAGGAATGAACGGATCGCTTCCATCAGTACGCTGAAGGGGACCCTGTATACCGGTAAGATGTTTATCGATGCTACTTACGAAGGGGACCTGATGGCAGCAGCCGGCGTCAGCTTTACAACCGGAAGAGAATCTGCTGCAACCTATGGCGAAAAATGGGCGGGTGTGCTTACCGGTGTGTTCCATCACGGGCATCATTTCAAATCCCGGGTTGACCCCTATAAGATCCCCGGTAAGCCGTCCAGCGGCCTTCTGGCGGGCATTTCGGGGACGGCGCCCGGCGTATATGGTGCAGGAGATAAAAAGGTGCAGGCCTATTGTTACCGGATGTGTTTCTCGTCGCACCCGGAAAATAAAGTAGCATTTTCTCAGCCGCGGGGCTATGACCCGGAGCAGTATGAGCTCCTGGTACGCGTCTTTAACAGCGGGTGGCGCGAGTTGTTCCAGAAATTTGATCCGGTCCCGAATTTTAAAACGGATACCAATAATCATGGACCGTTCAGCACCGATTATATTGGTATGAATTACCGGTATCCTGAAGCGTCCTATGCGCTGCGCAAACAAATTACAGATGCCCACCGGCGCTACCAGCAGGGATTGTTTTATTTTATGGCCACCGACCCGCGTATACCCGGCGAGGTACAGCAGGAATTTAATAAGTGGGGACTGGCCAAAGATGAGTTTGCAGATAATGAAAACTGGCCTTTTCAGCTTTATGTAAGGGAGGCCCGGCGGATGGTAAGCGATTTTGTGATGACCGGTCATGAAATTCTCGGGGCGCGGGCTGTTCCGGACCCTGTTGGAATGGGCTCTTATACACTGGACTCGCACAATGTTCAGCGCTATGTGACCAGCGAAGGGTTTGTTCAGAATGAGGGCGATTTTGGTGTACATGTTTCTGAGCCGTACCCGATCTCTTACCGATCTATCGTACCCAAAGCTTCCGAATGCCAGAATTTGCTGGTGCCGGTTTGTTTATCCAGCTCGCATGTAGCCTATGGTTCTATCCGGATGGAGCCGGTGTTTATGATCCTCGCAGAATCGGCTGCTACAGCCGCAGTAATGGCCATCGATAATAAAACAAGCGTACAGCAGGTAGACTATGCCGCGCTGAAAAATAATCTGGTAAAACAGGAGCAGAAAATAGATGCATGAGCAGCGCAGCAAGTGCTTCCGGGGGCTGATGTACCAGCTGCTAACAAAAACGGCAGGACTGTTTTTTGAAGGGGGCGCTTCCCGGGGAAAGGTGCAGGACAAACGGATCTGAATGGGTGGAAAAGAGCGCACCTGGAGCATTTTCAGGCACTGTAAGTGCTAAAGAGGAAACCCCGGCTCTTAAAGGAGCCGTGTAAAATTTCAGGTCAAGCAAACACGGGGCTCCTCCGGAACTGGGCAATGCTGAAATTAAATGCGTTTGTCCCGGAGAAAGGTGGAGTGTATCATGGGGAATTGGAAGTTTCTTTTATATTTGGAAACCTGTTGTAATCAATAATGGCAGCGCGCCCGGGCTTTAACACATTGTGGGGAAAGAACGGCCTTAAATAAAAAAAATATGGCTCAGCATCATCATAAGATATCACGTCGCAAATTTATAAACCAGGGAGGGCTGGCCGGAACCGGCTTGCTGTTGTCGGCACAGGTGCCGGCATGGGCCGGGTTCCGGCAACCCGGCCCCCCCCTTCCCGTAAATGACAGCCATACGAAGCAGATGCAGGCCCTGTATGAAAGAGGAACGGTAACCACCTATCTCAAATCGAAAAATGAACTAAAGTACATCGGCATGCCGGTAGGTGGTATCAACGCAGGTGGTTTATACCTGGGTGGTGATGGACGGCTTTGGCTCTGGGACATATTTAACCTGAACCAGGAGGGCATTAACCCGGTGGATGTGCCCTGGAAGGATGCGGTACATGCCGGGAAAAAAATACGTTCGCGCGATGGCGGAAGTTATGTGGCCCCTCCCAGGGCTAATGAAGTGCGCCTGCTGGAGCAGGGCTTTGCCGTAAAGCTGGAACTGGGAGAAAAGACGGTGACCCGTTTCCTGGATGAAAGAGACTGGGACGAAATAAGTTTTGAATCAACCTACCCCGTTGCAACGATCACTTATACGGACAAGGCATTACCGGTGCAGGTAGTGATGCAGGCCTACAGCCCCTTTATACCGCTGGATGTGGACCGCTCGGGTATACCAGCGTCTGTTTTCAATATTGAGATCAGGAATACCGGCGTCCGGCCGGTTAAAGCAACTATTACCGGATGGCTCGAAAACAAGGCGGCTCCTTATACCGGGCCTGTGAACCGGCTGGAGCGAAAGAGCACAGCGTTTCATGAGCAGCAGCTTATTGGGATCGATTATACGCTTGAAAAATCGGCCTTTGGTAACCAGCAGGCAGATAAAAGTTTTGATTTTGGTACGCTCTGTGTGGCCGCCATCAATGAGAACGCGGTCACTAATGTGGATGTGGAAGAACCCTACGGGGCGGCATTGTTTGCTGCCGGCGCGGAGCAGGAAATATTGAAAGCGGCTCAGCAAAAATTGATTGGTGCAGTGCTTTCTCCTGTAGAAGTGGGAGCTGGTCAATCTGCAGCGGTGCCTTATGTGATCAGCTGGCATAGCCCCAACCTGGTGATCGATGACGGAAAAGTGCTGCCGGAAGCTGATCGGGGCCGTTACTATGATAACCGGTTTAAAAATGCCCGGGAAGTGGCCGGTTATGTAGCAGCCAATTTTAAAGAATTGTCAGACCTTACGATGCTCTGGAAAACCACCTGGTATGATTCCTCTTTGCCCTACTGGTTCCTGGAGCGTACGTTCATCAATGTATCCGCTTTGGCTTCCACCACCTCGCATCGCTTTAAATCAGGGCGTTACTGGGCATGGGAAGGGGTGGGGGCCTGCCAGGGCAACTGCACACACGTGTGGCAATACGCGCAGGGCACCGGGAGGATCTTTCCGGCGATGGAACGGGATAACCGGGAGCGGGTCGACCTTGGGGTATCATTACAGGAAAACGGAGGGATCTGGTTCCGCGGGGAATATGACAAACGCCCGGCCATTGATGGGCAGGCGGGCCGTGTGCTGGGCTGCTACCGGGAGCACCAGATGAGCGCAGACCAGGGATTCCTGCAGCGGAACTGGAATAAAATAAAAAGGGCCACACAATTCATCATGGACCAGGATAAAAATAAGGACGGTATGGTGGATACGCCGCTTGAGAACACCCTGGACGCCATATGGGATGGTGAAATTGCCTGGATCGTCGGGCTGTGTATTGCCGCGGTGAAGGCCGGTGAGCAGATGGCGGAAGAAGCCGGGGACGCTGCCTTTGCTGCTGTTTGCCGTGAATATGTCCGCAAGGGAACCCGGAACATGCAGGATCATCTCTTCAACGGGGAATACTTTATCCACCGCCCGGACCCTGTAAAAGGCAGAAAAAATGTGGGCTCTTACAATACCTGTCATATTGATCAGGTATTCGGCCAAAGCTGGGCCTTCCAGGTAGGGTTGGGACGTGTAACAGATCCGCAGCAGAGCCGGTCGGCGCTCCGGTCATTATGGAAATATAATTTTGTAAAGGACATGGGCCGGTATGCCGAAACGCATAAAGGAGGGAGACCTTACGCATTATCGGGAGAGTCCGGTATGGTAATGAATACGAATCCGAAAAATGAGCCCCAACCCTATGGAGAAAATGCAGCCTGGCAGATGGGATACTTTCATGAATGTATGTCGGGTTTTGAACACCAGGTGGCCAGTCATATGATGGCGGAGGGTATGACGGATGAGGCCCTCATGCTTACAAGGGCCATCCACGACCGGTATCACGCCGCAAAACGCAATCCCTTTAATGAAATTGAATGCAGCGACCATTACGGGAGGGCTATGGCCAGCTATGGTACTTTTATCACTGCCTGTGGTTTTGAATACCACGGTCCCCGGGGGTATATCCGCTTTGCCCCCAAATGGGATAAAGAAAATTTTAAAGGGCCTTTTACTGCTGCCGAGGGCTGGGGCACTTATACCCAGAAAACGGAAAAAGGAACGCAAACCATAACGGTGGATATAAAATACGGGGTACTGCAGCTGAACCAGTTGAGCCTGGAGAAGACCGCAGGCCTCAGGAAGGGAAAGGTTTCCGCCGCTGTCGGGGAGCGACAGATCGCCGTAAAAACAGTGGCAAAAGGGGCGGAACTTCGGATCCTGTTCACAGGACCGTTACGGCTTCAGCCGGGGGAATCTTTAACCATTGTTATGGGTGCATAGTACCGGAGGCGCTTCCGGCGAAATTTCATATATGGGGCTGGAAGAGGGCTGCACATAGGGTCAGGTCCGTCATGGAACGGGAATGCCGATGTGTGCTGTTTTTTATTTACCGGTATTCTCAAAAGATAATTTAAGAAAATCGTAACTTTACCGTGTAAGCCCTTTCGTAAGCCATCTTGTACAGTAAAGACCGGTCCGGTGCCCTGCGGTGCTGCCTCCTGTTCCTGATGCAATGATAACCATAAAAACAGACTTATGACATTGAACCAATTTCTGGCAGCAGATAAAACGGAGCAAATGAATGCCTTTTGGCGAACGATCTTTATTTCAGAGAGAACGGATTCAGAATTTACTTATTCGCTTTATGCCCTTTTCGATTTTTATGTGGAAGTAAAAGTTTCTATTAAGGACCAGAAAGTATGCCGGTTTGAGTGCTTTAAGCAGCCCCAGACCCGTTACGAAGTTATATAATCCACAGGCGGTCGTGGCAGAAATAATAAAAATAGCCCTAAAGGATACCGGTAAGCAGGGTGCCTCTAAAAAGATAGTACAGATTGTTTTGGTCCGGACCTGATGTAATTGTATATTCGACAATTAACGGTTGCGCTTGTTGGTCGCAGGGAGATGGGAATAAGACCCCGAGTCATTACTGTGTGCACCTAATGCAATTCAGCCGGCATATTTTAATAAAAGTATTAATGAAACAGATTCGTAATTACCGGCAGGTCCTGTGGGGCTGCAGTTTCTTTTTAATGGGTGCCTGCAGCAGCCCGAAGCACCTGGAAAAGGAGGGGTACCGGCTGGTTTGGGCGGATGAATTCAACAAACCGGGCAGGGTGGATACTTCGGTTTGGCGTTTTGAGAAGGGATTTGAAAGGAATCATGAGCTGCAATGGTACCAGGAGGAAAATGCCTGGTGCGAGAACGGCCTGCTGGTGATCGAAGCGCGGAAGGAGGTAAAGCCCAACCCACGGTACAGGGCGGGAAGCAATGAGTGGAGAGACCAGCGGCAGCATATTGAATACACATCCTCCAGCATTAATACAAGGGGCACAAAGAGCTGGCAATATGGCCGTTTTGTGATGCGGGCAAAGATCCGGACGGAAAATGGACTCTGGCCTGCATTCTGGACGCTTGGGGCGAGGAAACCATGGCCTTCCAACGGCGAAATAGATATTATGGAATACTACCGGGGCGATCTGCTGGCCAATATCGCCGGCGGAACAGCCGAGCGCAATAAAGCAAAGTGGTTTACCGTAAAAAAGCCGGTGGCTTCCTTTGGTGACAAAAACTGGAGTGAAAAATTCCATATCTGGCGGATGGATTGGGATGAAAAGGAAATCCGGTTATATGTAGACGACCTGCTCATGAACCGGGTATCGCTGGATCAGCTGGTCAACCCGGACGGCTTTAATCCCTTTAAGCAGCCGCATTATATCCTGCTCGATCTGGCCATTGGCGGCGATAATGGCGGAGATCCTTCGCTTACTGTTTTTCCAAACCGGTACCTGGTCGATTATGTACGCGTATATCAAAAATAAACTGGTGCAATTCCGGATCCACAACGCTCAATTCCCGATCCTCTGAATCTGATAGTTAAAAGCTGAGACCCCGGGCGAAAAATAAAAAAGGGACTACATTTGCTGCTTCGGACTCCGATATAAAAACAGTTGAATGAAGATCAGAAAGTTTACGGTACTGGCAATGTTTTGTTTTGCTGCAGGTAGTGCCTTTAGCCAGGAGGCAAAAGATGTGGACAGCCGGCGGATGCAATGGGTGCAGTTGCTGGATAAAGTAGTGCGGCCGGTTTTTACAAATATGGCGGCAGATCAACTGCGGAAGAACATGCCGAAAGAGATCTCGCCGGTAAGCGATAACCCGGAGGTTAGGATCAAAGCCCAGTACCTGGAAGCACTCGGGCGTGCATTCAGCGGCATTGCTCCCTGGCTGAACGGGGAAGGCGGCCCGGCGGCAGAAAAGAAGCTGCGGGATCAGTACCGCGCACTGGTGATTGCCTCCATCCGGAATGCGACCGACAGTACCAAAAACGACTATGTATTATGGAAGGGCGCGCAGCCGCTGGTTGACGCTTCTTTCTTTGCGCTGGGTCTGGTACGGGCCCCCTGGATCTGGGAGCATCTCGGCAGTAAAACACAGCAGGACGTTGTCTATTGCCTTAATCAAACACGCCGTACAGTTCCCGGGTATAATAACTGGATCCTGTTCTCAGGAATGATCGAAGCGTTCTTCCTAAAATACGGGTATGATTATAACCCGATGACCATCGAATATGGAGTGCGTACGTTCATGTACCAGTGGTATACCGGCGATGGGTTGTTCAGTGATGGGGAACATTTTCATAATGATTATTACAACAGCTACGTGATCCAGCCCTATTTGCGGGAGATCCTGGATATCGTATGGCAAAAGACCGGCCGCTACAGGCAGGAGCGGGAACAGCTTTTGAAGATTAACGACCGGTATTCCGAGATACAGGAGCGCACGATTAATGCCGATGGCAGCTTCCCGGCCTACGGGCGGTCGATCGTATACCGGTCCGGAGCCTTTCATCATCTTGCCAATATGGCTTATAAAGCACAGTTGCCGGCATCCCTGGCACCATCTCAGGTGCGCGAGGCTTTGTTTGCTGTACTGCAGAAAACCCTTGTTTCCCCGGCAACCTATGATAAAAATGGCTGGATGGTGATTGGGCTGAATGGAAAGCAACCCGGCCTGGCCGATACATACAATAACCAGGGAAGCCTGTATCTGTGCACCGAAGCCCTGTTGCCGCTGGGGCTGGCGCCGGACACCCCTTTCTGGAAGGATGCCCCCCGGCCCTGGTCATCAAAAGCCATCTGGAACGGCGCCGATTTTCACGGGGACCATGCGATAGACTTAAAGTAGACCTCCTGATCCTGTGTTAAAATATAACGCAGAGCAGGGCAGCGTTTACCTGTCTGCGATCCCCGCAGCGCCCATCCCCGCCTGAATGGCTGAACCGGGCAGTTTTGGGAAGTGCGCACCAGCCGAAACGCCAAATGTGGACCAATAGGTAAAAGGCGCAGCGCGCCGCAGATCTTTGTAACCAGGAGCGCTCCCCGGCCGCCCCAGCCGCAGCGCGGCGGTCATCTTATACACCGGCGGTATCATGAATGCGCTATGACCGGTGCGCTGCACCTTCATCATCTGTCAGATGCGTGTACTCAAAGGATCAACATTGCGCAGTAGCTTTTTAGTCGTAAACCGAACTTAACGCATATACGGAGTTTCGGAGTTCAGATCTCAGAACAGTAGGCCCCCGGGTTACCGGCTGAATAGCTCTTTATCCGGAGGGGTTAAAAGATGCGGTAAATTCAATTATTAATTGTAACTTTAACAATTGTAAAATACGCTCTGACAAAGCGGGTCGAAACAGGTGTAGACAGGGGAGCGTGCATTGCTTGTAATATTCTGCATATGAAACAAAAACTGCAGATCCTCATTTTTCTGTTTTTAGCGCACCAGGGGATGGCGCAGGATAAAACCTTTATGATCCGTACCGGTGAGCCGGTGGCTACGGTATCAAAGACGATGTATGGTGTTTTTTTTGAAGACATCAATATGGGGGCCGATGGCGGTATTTATGCGGAACTCGTAAAGAACCGGTCATTTGAGTTTTTTAAACCGCTTATGGGCTGGAAGGTGGCGCAGGAGCCTTACAGGGAAGGTGCGGTGCTGGTGTTGAATCGCCGGGAGCAAAATACGGCTAACCCGCGCTTCATCCGGGTAACGCTTCCGGCTGGCAAACCGGGCAGTCTCTCGCTTACTAATGAAGGATTCAGGGGAATGGGGATCAAAAAGGATCTGCATTATGATTTTTCTTTTATGTATGCAAGCCGCGCCCCCGGTATAAGGCTCAGGGTCGCGTTGCGCGATCCGAAGGGGCAGATCATTGGCTCGGCAACAGTTACCCCGCAGGCGACGAACGGTGCCTGGAAAAAACAGGAAATACGGTTTACTGCAACAGAGACCGAGGAGAAAGCACAGCTGCAAATTTCCTTTGAAGGCAGCGGGGGGATCGACCTGGATATGATCTCCCTGTTCCCGGGGGATACCTGGAAGGGGCGAAAAGGCGGCATGCGTGCAGATATGGTGCAGATGCTGGCCGATATGAAGCCGGGATTCATCCGCTTCCCGGGTGGCTGTATCGTGGAGGGCTTCGATCTTTCGCAGCGCTATCAGTGGAAAAAAACGATCGGCCCCATCGAAGAGCGGCAGCTGTTGATCAACCGGTGGAATTTTGAGTTTGCCCACCGGCCTGCCCCGGATTATTTTCAAACATTCGGGCTGGGTTTCTTTGAATATTTCCAGTTGGCGGAAGACATCGGCGCAGAACCCCTGCCGATCCTTAACTGTGGCATGGCCTGCCAGTTCAATTCCGCAGAGCTGGTACCGCTGGATCAGCTGGATCCCTATATACAGGATGCCCTGGACCTGATCGAATTTGCAAATGGCCCTGTTACGTCCACCTGGGGAAAACTGCGGGCGGGAATGGGACACCCGGAGCCGTTTCATCTAAAGATGATGGGCGTAGGTAATGAGAACTGGGGCCCGCAATACCTGGAACGGCTGCAATTGTTCCAGAAGGCGATCAGGGCAAAGTATCCCGGTTTTAAGATCATTGCCAGCTCAGGAACGGATCCGGATGGCCCGCGTTTTGAGCTACTGAATAACGGGCTTCGTGCACTGAATACCGATTTTATTGACGAACATTACTACCGGCCCCCGCAATGGTTCTTTGGTAATACAAAGCGTTACGATCCTTATCCCCGCACGGGTACCAAAGTGTTTGCCGGGGAATATGCATCACACCCCGCAGGTGTGGCGCCGGAGAAAAAGAACAACTGGCTGGCGGCTTTGTCGGTGGCAGCCTTCCTCACAGGAGTGGAGCGTAATGCAGCTGTTGTGGAAATGGCGTCCTACGCACCGCTGTTTGCCCATACAGAAGGCTGGCAGTGGACCCCGGATCTGATCTGGGTCAACAACCTGAAAATTTTCGGTACCCCGGATTATTATGTACAAAAATTATATGCGCGCAATAAAGGCACAAAAGTAGTGCCCCTTACCATGAATAATGAGGTAGTAGCAGGACAGGACAGTTTATATGCGTCGGCGGTACTGGATGAGCCTGCGGGTGAGATCATCATTAAGATGGTAAATGCACTTGCGCAGGAGCAATCCGTCCGGTTGCAGCTGGACGGAAAGAAGAAACCGGCAGGAAGCGCAAAGCAGATCCGCCTGCAATCGGATGATCTGAACGGGATCAATTCGATCGAAGCTCCGCAAGCCATCGCCCCGCAGGAAACAGAGATCCGCCTGTCCGGGAAACGGCCCCGTGTTACATTGGCTCCGTATTCCTTTACTGTGCTCCGGATCCGGTATTCATGAAATGCCGGGCAATCATAGGCTCCCTGTTGATGTGTTTAGTGGTTGCTGCACAACCGGCAGGGACCCGGAGCGATACCTCCCTACCAACAAGACAACTGCAGGTACATGATCCGACATTGATCCGGGCAAAAGACCGCTATTACCTGTTTTGTACAGGCAGGGGGATCCGTGTTTTTTCTTCCGCTGATCTGAAAACCTGGAGGCAGGAAGAGCCGGTTTTTAAAACACCCCCGGCTTGGGCGGTAAAGGCGGTGCCGGGATATAACGGGCATACCTGGGCACCGGATATCAGTTTTCATAACGGGCGCTACTACCTGTATTATTCGGTTTCCCTGTTTGGAAAGAACCGTTCCTGTATCGGGCTGCTGACCAATAAGACCCTGGGTCCTCAGGATCCGGAATTCCGCTGGGAAGACCAGGGGATGGTGCTTCGGTCGGTTCCCGGTTATGATCCGTGGAATGCGATCGATCCGAATCTGATCATTGATGAAAAAGGATTGCCCTGGCTGAGCTTTGGTTCCTTCTGGAACGGGATCCAGATCCTGCAATTAGAGCGCAGCTATAAAAAACCGGTAGAGGGAACAACACCACAAACCATTGCCAGCCGCGTAAAGACCGCCGGCATCCCGGATGCCGGTGGCGCCATCGAAGCACCCTTTATTTTCCGGAAAGGGGCGTTCTACTACTTATTTGCGTCCTGGGATTATTGCTGTAAAGGCTGGGACAGTAACTACAAAGTAGTAACCGGACGCAGCCGGCAGATCGCCGGCCCATACCTGGATAAAGAGGGCCACCCGATGGCGCAGAATGGCGGGTCGGTATTTGTCCGGGGCGATGGCCGGGAATGGATGGGCATAGGGCATAATGCTGTTTTTACAGATACCGACGGAACCGAATATTTTGTTGCGCATGGGTACGATGGCTATGATAACGGGAAACCAAAATTGCTGATAAGAAAGATCCGCTGGGACGCGGCAGGGTGGCCCTGCCTGGATGCATCTTCGGAGTGAGAAAGGAAAGACCGGTGAAAGAAATATTTTGAAAAATAAATGTTATTTTGACAATTAATTTATTTTTTTTATATTCGTGCAAACGTTTGCAAAAAGCAGTACCCGGTACAACGCTGCTATGTGAAATAGGGGGTAACTGCAAATAAGGATTGTTTGGTAAAATCAATTTATTAACAATGGTACGGGACAGGGAAAAAAAGCAGGAAGAAGACCGCACGGTTTTTGAAGCGCCCGGTCAAATTGCTGTAACTGCTGCACCCGGCATATGGAGATGCAAAGGCCCGGGTTGATCCTGGGTGATGGCCTGAAAAGGGGCCAGTCACGGAGTGGTGCCGGATTTTTTGTAATGCATTAAGGCGGGCAGGGGCTATGTGCGCTATACTTCGGAGCAGATCCGGGGATGGAAGATGCATGCCGGATATTATAATTGTATAAATGACAAATAATAATCGGTTATCGGCGGAAATGATCACAGATTCAAATCACAAATAGTAATTGCCATAGATTATGAGAAAACAATTTTTTAAAACAGGGTCCAAAATGGTCCTTACAATGCTCGCATTTTTCGCAGCAGCCTGTTCGTTTGCCCAAACAGGGGTTGTGGTAAAAGGAACGGTTACGGACAGCCTGGGACTAGGACTGGCCAATGTAACGGTAAGGGCCGTCGGAACGGGGCAGCAGGTAAATGCCGATAGCGCCGGCCATTTTCAATTATCGGTTCCGGGTAAAGAAATACTGGAGTTGACATCCGTGGGATTTAAGATCACCCAGCTGCGCGTGGCAGATTACCCGACGGATACCGGGGGCGTGGTGCGGCTGCGGGCGGTTTTGCCGCGGGAGAATGCGGCAATGGATGAGGTGGTGGTGGTGGGTTTTGGTACCCAGCGCAAAAAAAGCATGGTAAGCTCCGTTACTTCTGTAAATGTGGAAGAATTGCGGGTGCCCACCGGCAATATTACCAATGCGCTGGCCGGCCGCGTAGCCGGTATGATCTCTTTTCAGACCAGCGGAGAGCCCGGTCTGGGAACGGATAACTCGCAATTCTTTATCCGGGGACTTTCCACTTTTGGTACCGGAAAGCAGGATCCGCTGATCCTGATTGACGGAGTGGAATCAACACCCACCGACATGGCCCGGATACAGCCGGATGATATCTCTGATTTTTCGGTGTTAAAAGATGCAGCAGCTTCGGCGGTTTATGGAGCGCGTGGCGCCAACGGGGTGGTGCTGATCAATACCCGGTCCGGCAAATCCGGGGTAACAAAATTTGATCTCCGGTCAGAAACGCGCATTTCCTCCAATACGAAGAACTTCAATTTTGCCGATAATATCACCTATATGAACCTTGCCAATGAGGCTACTGTAACGCGGTCGCCCAATGCGGTGACACCCTATTCTGTTAACAAGATCAATCATACAATAGCCGGCGATGATCCCTATCTGTACCCGGATAATAACTGGATCGATATGCTGATCAAAAAGCACACGATCAACCAGAGTTATAACCTGGGACTGTCGGGCGGTACCCCCAAGGCCCGGTATTATGTAGCCGGCTGGTACCAGGTCAATAACGGGAACCTGAAAGTAGATCCGGTAAATGACTTCAACAATAACATTAAGTTGCAAAGCTATTCCCTGCGGTCGAATATTAATCTGAACCTGACAAGTACAACCGAACTGATCGTACGTTTATACGGACAGTTTGATGATTATAAAGGGCCGATCGGAGGTGGTGCTGCAACCTATAATAATGCCATCTGGAGCAACCCGGTAATGTTTCCGGCGGTGTATCCTGCAAGCATGCTCCCGTATATTGAGCACCCGCTTTTTGGTTCTGCAAGAACTTATTCATCAGACGGGAACCTTACCAATACGCTCTACGTGAACCCGTATGCGGAAATGGTAAAAGGCTATTCGGTTACCAAAACCTCCAACCTGATGCCGCAGCTGGAGCTAAAACAAAATTTAAAATTTGTTACGCCGGGGTTAAGTTTCCGGGGCATGGCCTATGTACGGCGCACTTCTTCCTTTATTGTAAACCGGAGTTATAATCCCTTTTATTATGAGCCGGTAGTGAATCCGCTGGACCAAACCTACCAGTTAAAGGTGTTGAACGATGGTACTACCGGATCGGTGGGAACCGTAGGCTCTGAAACCCTGGGCTATGCCGAATCCGGGAAAGATGTGAATTCGATGATCTGGGCACAGGGTGCGCTCGACTATACCCGCCGGTTTGCCAGGCATGACATAGGCGGTATGCTCATCAGCTATTTGTCCAGCTATGAAACCGGTAACGGCGGAAATGTTACCGCCTCGTTGCCACAGCGCAACACGGGGATTTCCGGCCGGTTTACCTATGGTTATGACGATCGGTATATGGCAGAGTTCAATTTTGGCTACAATGCATCGGAACGTTTTGCCGCCAGCAGCCGCTGGGGATTCTTCCCCTCAGGTGGGGTGGCCTATCGTATCTCGAATGAAAAATTCTTTCAGCCGTTGCTGAATACGATCAACACCCTGAAATTCCGGTTTACTTACGGCCTTGTGGGGAATGATCAGATCGGCAATACAAATGATCGCTTCTTCTATCTCTCCAACCTGAGTTTGAATGATCCTGTTTTTGGGGCCAGCTTTGGCCGGAATGAGGGTGGGGGTGTTTATTCCAGGCCGGGCGTATCTATTGCCCGTTATGCCAATAATAAAATAAGCTGGGAACGCTCCAAACAAATAAACCTGGGGATGGATCTGACGATGTTTGATGCGCTGGATTTAACGGTAGATGTATTTAAACAGTATCGGGCCAATATTTTAATGCCGCGTACCTATGTGGAAAATGCTGCAGGTTTTATGGCAATTCCCATATCCAACTACGGGAAAGCAGAAAGCCAGGGCATGGATATAGCGCTCTCGTTCCGCAAAAACGTTAACAGGAATCTCAACATTAACACTCGGGGAACTTTTACCTATGCCACCGGGAAAAGAACGGTTGTAGATGAACTTCATTACGACCAGAGCATGGCCTATAAATCCCTGGTAGGGCAGCCATTGGCACAGCGCTGGGGACTGATAGCAGAGCGCCTTTTTGTAGATAAGAATGAAGTGGCCAATGCACCACTGCAATATGGCGACGCGGGTTTGCTGGCGGGAGACATTAAATACCGGGATGTCAACAATGATGGTGTCATCAACGATGATGATATGGTGCCCATAGGATATCCCACTGTACCGGAAATTATTTATGGCTTTGGATCCACACTCCGGTATAAAAGTATTGATTTAGGGTTTTACTTCCAGGGATCCGCCAGGTCCTCCTTTTTTATCAATCCACAGAATATACAGCCTTTTTTCAGGAACGGCGGTTATGAGAACGGGTTATTGAGTGCCATTGCAGAAAGCCACTGGTCGGAAGATAATCCTGACCTGTATGCCTTCTGGCCAAGGCTGAGCACCTGGAACGTGGAGTCCAACAACAAAAGCTCCACCTGGTGGATGCGCCAGGGGAATTTCCTGCGGTTAAAGAGCGTTGATGCGGGTTATACCTTCAATAATCTGAATCGGATAAGGGTAAACAGCGCCCGTATTTATTTTGCAGCCACCAACCTGGCGCTTTGGAGCAATTTTAAAATGTGGGATGTGGAAATGGGCGGCAATGGGCTGGGATATCCCATTCAATCGGTATACAGCTTTGGAGTACAGGTTAACTTTTAACAGGCAGCGCAATCAAGCTATTTATTACAAAAATGTGAATGATGAAAAGAATGCAATCATATAAAAAAACAAAGACTGCCGCAGCCAGTTTTCTCCTGGTACTGTTAGTGGCAGGGAGCATTTCCTGTAAGAAATTCCTGGACATTGTTCCGGATAACGTGGCTACGGTGGAGAGCGCTTTTAAGCTCCGCAAAGAAGCCGAAAAATATTTGTTTACCTGTTATTCCTACCTGCCCAGGAACGGCGATGGGTGGTTTAATGCAGCACTAACTGCCGCCGATGAGATCTGGTATCCGCAAAACGACCAGTCTACCTGGCATGCCGCCTTCCGCATTGCGCAGGGCCAGCAAAATAAGAGCACTCCCTATTTTGATGAATGGGCAGGGGAGCGAAAAGGAGGCTCCGGAGATACACGGGCAATTCCGCTTAAAATATGGCGGGGAATTAACCAGTGTAATATTTTTTTGGAGAATGTAAAGGACCTGGGAAAAGTGCGGGATATTGATCCCTTTGAGCGGGAGCGGTGGATCGGGGAGGCCGAGTTCCTGAAAGCCTATTATCATTACTATATGCTGCGGATGTACGGGCCCATACCCATCATGGATAAAAGTATTGACCTCGATGTCGAAAATATTTTTACAAAACGACAACCGGTAGATGCCTGTGTGGATTATATTTCGGCATTGCTGGATAGCGCCTATGAGAAACTCCCCATGAAGATTACCGATGAAAATAATGAAATGGGCCGCATCACACAGACTATCGCATTGGCAGTAAAAGCCAAGCTGCTGGTAATGGCTGCCAGCCCTTTATTTAACGGGAATCCCGATTTTGCCTCGTTTACTGATAAAGAAGGCACCCATCTTTTTAATGCTGTATATGACCCGCAAAAATGGGTAAGGGCGAGGGATGCCTGCAAGGCTGCTATTGACCTGGCAGCAATGAACGGGCATGAATTGTACACGTACAGGAACGATGTGTACAGTCTTAGCGATACGATGAAGATCCAGATGAACATCCGTAATGCCATTACTACCTGGTGGAACCCGGAGATCATTTGGGGAAACTCCAACAGTTATTTTAATAATGAATTTATGTGCGTGCCCCCGCTCGAAAGGGGAACCAATTTTGACCGGTTTAGTTTAAGAGGGCTTTGGGCTCCCCCGATGAAAATTGTAAAATTGTTTTATACCAGTAACGGGGTACCAATGGAGGAAGATAAGTCGCTCAATTTTACTAACTATACGGAGCTCCGGACTGCCACTGCCACCGACAAATATTATATCGAACCGAATTTTGTGACCGCCCGGCTGCATTTTGACCGGGAACCCCGTTTTTACGCGGATATCGGCTTTGACGGCGGCATCTTTTATATGCAGGACAGTCCCAGTGGAAGCGATGAAAATACCTACTACCTGAAGGCAAAGAACGTGGAGAATGCTGGCTACGGACATTTTCAGAACTACAGTGAAACCGGGTATTTCGTAAAGAAGCTGGCGAACTGGAGAAGTACCACCCGCGGGCAAACCAATCCTACCTGGCTGGGTTATCCCTGGCCCATGATACGCCTGGCTGACCTGTACCTGCTTTATGCCGAGGCATTGAATGAGACCGAAGGCGGTTCTGCCACGGCTATTGAATATGTTGATAAGGTAAGACGCCGGGCAGGCTTAAAAGGCGTGGTGGAATCCTGGACCAGCTACTCTAATAGCCCGGCAAAATTCACTACAAAAGAAGGGTTAAGACAAATTATTCAACGGGAGCGTTCCATTGAAATGCTTTTTGAAGGTGAGCGTCTTTGGGATCTGAAGCGTTGGAAACTGGCGGCTGAAGTGCTCAATGAAGACATTACCGGCTGGAATATTTTTGGAAAAACAGCGGCATCTTTTTACCAGGAGCGCTTTGTTTTTGATCAGACCTTCATCACCCCCCGGGATTATTTCTGGCCCATTGGTGATTACGATACCCGGAGAAATCCGCAGCTGGTAGAAAACCCAGGCTGGTAAGGCCGGGTATGTTGAAGAATCTTTTACCGCAATATTAAAAAATCGTCCCGCAAAGCGGGAGCAATAAAAGCAAACGGATGAAAACTGTATTTAATATATTTTTTTGGGGATTGGCAATGATCAGCCTGGCCTCCTGCAAACAGGACCTGGGCTGGCGGCAGCCCGTTGGGGAAAGTACTGATAAGCCGCAGCCGCTTTCAGATGTACGGGTAAAAAACCTGAATGGCAAGGTGGAAATATCCTATACGCTGCCCCGGGATCCCAATGTGTTGTATGTGGCTGCAAAGTATACGATGACGAATGGACAGCCTGCAGAAGTAAAATCGGCCTACTATTCCAATACCCTTACGGTTGTGGGGTTTGCGGATACCAGGGACTACAACGTGGCGCTTTATACGGTTAGCAGGGGTGGAATAAAATCGGACCCCGTATCTGTTACGGTGACCCCGTTGGAAGCGCCCATATGGCAGGTACTGGAAAGTATTAACGTGGTCAATGCATTTGGCGGGTACAACCTTACGGCTGTCAATCCCACAAAATCAGACATTTCTATATTGGTGCTCCGGCAAAATGAATTTAAAGAATGGGCCATTGACAACAATAAGAGCATTTATACCAATATCGATTCTGTTTTATCAAAAGTCCGGGCGCTGGATACTACAGAACATGTCTTTCCAATTGTGGTACGGGATCGCTGGGGCAATACAACCGATACTGTTTTCAAAAAAGTGAAACCCATGTTTGAAGCCGAGTTTCCCAAAAGTCTTTTCAGGGCCTTAGTACTGCCTGGTGATGCACCGCAGGTAACCAACGGCGCGCGGCTGGAATATGCCTGGGATAATAAGCTGGGCTGGCCCAATACCAGTTTTACCCTGCAAACAACGGGGGGCTCCGGCCCGCATACCATCAGCTTTGATATTGGCGTTACTGCCAAATTAAGCCGTATCTGGATAAGACCGTTCCCGGAAGGCACCCGGTACTATTTCCTTTCCACCATGAAACGTTTTGAGATATGGGGCTCCGCCAACCCAAGCCTTACAGGAGCTTTCGATAATACCTGGACTTTACTGGGCTCTTATGAGGTTGTGAAACCATCAGGCACCGCCTATGGCACGGACAGCCCCCTGGACCAGGAAACCGCAGCGGCAGGGTTCAACTGGGACATTGATTTAAACGCTCCCAAAGTCCGGTACATACGGATCCGGTGCCTTGAGAATTTTGCCGGAGGCACAGCCCAAAGTATTAATGAATTGAGTGTATTTGGAGATAACCGATAAGACATTCTGAAAAATAAAAAATATACGGATGAAAAATGTTCAATTAATAATCGTCCTGCTGCTTTCAACCGGCATCATCTGCTCCTGTTCGAAATGGGATGGGTTTAAAAAATATATCCAGGACGGGGAAATACTTTATACCGGGAAAATGGACTCGGTAAAAATTCATTCCGGCAAGGAGCGGATACAACTTTACGGCCTGCTAAAGTCAGACCCGAAGCTGAGTAAAATTGTTATCTCCTGGGATAATGGAGCCGACTCGGCGGCATATGATTATGTCAAACAGTACGCCGGCATCGACACCTTTATACGAATCATTCCCGTAAGTGAGGGCGTAAAGAGTTTTAAGGTCATTACCTATGACGGAGCAGGCAATAAATCGGTAGATGTTTTTGCCATCGGCACTTCCTATGGAGATGGTTTCCGCAAAAGAATGGCGGACCGTCCCGTAACCTCATTAACTTACAGTGATGCCGGAACTACGGTCAACTGGGACGTGATGGATCTGAGTACAGGTCCTAAATATACCGAAGTGCAGTATAACGATAACGGGAGCACAAAGACGGTGACAGTTCCCATTACGGATGGGTCAACGTTGCTGCCTGGAGTAAAACTCGTGCCACCGCTTTATTACCGCACCATCTTCCGGCCGGATGCTACCTGTATTGATACCTTTGCGACGGCGCTGCAACCTCACAACGTGATTGCAGACGTAACGGGCCTGTATTTGTCAAATACTGGTCCCGGCTTTGCGCGGAACACGTTTGACGGAAGATGGGGGACATTAGCCCCCCCCTGGATCACCAATGCTGCAGCAAAAAACAAAGGCGGTGTCAATGGTGGTTATACTTCCGATTCCCGGTGGGGCTATTCCGGTCAGATCTGTTGGGAAACCTGGGGGAGTACACCCGTTGTCGATGGAAAGATCTACCAGGTTACATCGGCGCCCCTGCCTGCGGGAACTTATACCTTAAGTTTTCAGTATTATTCAGAGATCCAATCCAATTCGACCGTGCATTGTATTGTTGCAGAAGGCGGAGGCGGTATCCCGTCATTGCCGGGCCTTTCAACTGCCCTGGGATCTGCAGCGCTGTACAATGGAGTACCGGCAGGCGCTACGGCTCCCAGCATGGAAGAAACCAGGAGCATTGATTTTATACTGACAGAGCCCAAACTGATGTCGATCGGGTTCCTGGGTAATATTGTTGGCAACGGAAACCCCGGAAGCTATTTTGTGGTGCGGAACATCACACTGGTTAAAAAGTAATGAAGTGCAGGACCTGAAAAAGCACCGTTCGGTCGGGGCTGGCTTTGGATAATAATTGTAATGTTGACATTTTTTTGTAAATTGAGTGGGATTGCCCATTTTTGGCGACATGTCTGGTATATGAAGCGATTATTGTTAGTGATTTTTTGTGGGGTGGCAGCCCTTGTTTCGGGCGGCCAGGAACTGAAGGTAACGGGTCCGGACGGACGTTTGCAGGTGATGCTATCTGTTGCCAACGGGAGCCCGGTTTATAAAGTGACCTACAACGGCACTGTTTTCCTGGAGCCCTCACCGCTGGGGTTGCAAACCACGATAGGGGATTTTACCCATGACCTGGAACTATCGGCGCACCGCATTACAAAGATCACGGAAGATTACACGCTCAACCGGTCTAAACGGTCACAGGTGCATTATACAGCTAACGAGCTGGTAGCCACTTTTGTCAATGCAAAGAAACAGCTGGTAGATGTGATATTCCGTGTAAGCGATCATGACATCGCATTTTGTTATGCTCTTCCAAAGCAAAGCGGCAGGGCGGGTGTGGCGGTTTCGCAGGAGGCTACAGGGTTCCGCTTCCCGTTACAGACCACTACTTTTTTAACGCCGCAGAGTGATGCTATGACCGGATGGAAACGAACCAAGCCCAGTTATGAGGAGCCCTATAAGGCGGATGTGCCCATGGGTACTCCTTCGCAATATGGCAAGGGATATACCTTTCCCTGTTTGTTCAGGGTGGGGAATGCAGGCTGGGTGCTGGTGAGCGAAACGGGCGTAGACAGCCGGTACTGTGCGGCGCGGCTTAGCGAATACCGCTCCGGTGGATTGTACCAGATCGCCTTTCCGATGCCGGAAGAAAATGATGGAAACGGCACGGTAGCACCGGCCTTTGCATTGCCGGGCCATACACCCTGGCGCACCATCACTGTTGGTGAAACCTTAAAACCGATCGCAGAAACCACGGTTGCATGGGATGTGGTAAAACCGCTGTACGAAACAAGCCATAACTATACGTTTGGAAAGGGTGTCTGGAGCTGGATCCTCTGGCAGGATAACAGCATCCGCTACGAAGACCAGGTCCGGTATATTGATTTTGCAGCAGCCATGGGATACCGGTATGTGCTCATCGACAACTGGTGGGATAAGAATATCGGTCACAAACGAATGGAGACCCTGATCCGGTATGCCCAAAGCAAAAAGGTGGATGTTTTTCTCTGGTACAGCTCCAGCGGGTATTGGAATGATATTGAGCAGGGGCCTGTAAACCGGATGGATAACCCCATAATACGCAAACGCGAAATGAAATGGCTGCAGGAGCAGGGGGTAAAGGGCATCAAGGTTGACTTTTTTGGAGGCGATAAACAGGAAACGATGCGCCTGTATGAATCCATATTGAGCGATGCGGATGATCATGGGCTGATGGTGATCTTCCACGGTGCTACCCTGCCCCGGGGCTGGGAGCGGATGTATCCCAATTTTGCCGGAAGTGAAGCGGTACTGGCTTCTGAAAATATGGTGTTCACCCAGGCCGCCTGCGACCAGGAGGCATTCAATGCCTGTTTGCACCCGTTTATCCGCAATACGGTGGCGGCAATGGAGTTTGGCGGCTCATTTTTAAACAAGCGGCTCAACCGGAACAATGACGGCGGATCAGTACGGCGTACCACGGATGCGTTTCAGCTGGCGGTTTCGGTATTGTTTCAAAACCCTGTGCAGTTTTTTGCGTTGGCGCCCAATAATCTTACCGATGCGGAACCGCTGAGCCTCGATTTTATGAAACAGGTACCCACTACCTGGGATGAAACCCGCTATATCGATGGTTATCCCGGAAAATATGTGGTGCTGGCGCGCCGCCATGGCGATACCTGGTACGTGGCCGGTATCAATGCCCAAAAGCAGGAAGTAACACTAACGGTGGATCTGTCTGTGTTGGGTAACAAAAAAAATACGGCACAACTGATCGCGGATCGCAAAGACCGTTCCCCGGTGATGACAGACCTTCGGATCAGCGGTATGGTACAACTGGTGCTGCAGCCTGGTGGTGGTTTTGTGATCAAAAAATAAAGACAATGAGCAATAAGGATACCATTGCAGTGTGGCGAAATATAGGCGCCGTCCTTTACCAGATAATAAAAAAAGGGATGGCTCCATGCTGCATATGGATCTGCTGCATAGCGCCCTCCCTTGCACAGGTACCGGCTGAAAAAGATATGGCGGCCTATCTTATGGTGTATTTTAAAGATGATACCCATGGTCTGTATTTTGCGTTGAGTAAGGATGGGTATTCTTTTACGGATGTAAACAACGGCCGGCCGGTGATCAGCGGCGATTCGATCGCTGAGCAAAAAGGCATCCGGGATCCGTACATCATGCGGGGCAACGACGGCTATTTTTATATGGCCATGACGGACCTGCATATTTTTGCGCAGAAAGCCGGTTTGCGGAATACTGAGTGGGAGCGGGACGGAAAGGAGTTTGGCTGGGGAAATAACCGGGGACTTGTACTCATGCGGTCGAAGGACCTGCTGCACTGGTCGCATAGTGTGTTGCGGGTAGATAAGGCATTCCCCGGCTGGGAACATATGGGTTGCGCCTGGGCGCCGGAGCTGATCTATGACGATAAGGAGGAAAAGATCATGCTTTATTTTACCATGCGCTTTGGCAATGGACTCAATAAGCTGTACTATACCTGGCTTAATAAAACGTTTACAGGACTGGAAACCGAACCACAGCAGTTATTCCAGTATCCAAAGTACAACCGCAATTTTATCGATGGTGATATTGTAAAGGCAAATGGCCGGTACCATTTATTTTATGTACCCCATGATGGGGTCCCCGGCATTAAACAAGCGGTATCGGATCGCCTGAACGGGGGATACCGCTATGAAGAGGCCTACTGCGATCCCGAGCCCGGGGCCTGCGAGGCGCCCAATGCCTGGAAACGGATCGGGGAAAATAAATGGGTGCTGATGTATGATATTTATGGCATCAACCCACACAACTTCGGGTTTAGCGAAACGGCTGATTTTGTACATTTCACCAACCTGGGACATTTTAATGAGGGGGTGATGAAGGCCACCAATTTTGTATCGCCCAAACATGGTTCGGTCATCCATCTTACCCAAAAAGAGGCCGGGCGTTTAGCGGCACATTGGGGTTTGAAAATTTTTTGAGGATTAAAATTTATGAAATGAGGAAATGGTTCTTTTTATGGATCTGCTTTTTGGGCTGTTATACAAGTTTTGCACAGACAGGCAAAAAAAGATCCGCGCAACGGCCGCAGGCCTATGCGGGGTATCTCTTCACTTATTTTACCGGTAACAGCAAGGCTGAGGAAGCCATCCGGTTTGCGATCAGCACGGATGGCTATCATTTTAAAGCCCTTAATGGCGATCAGCCAGTCATTGCCTCAGATAAGATCAGCACAACCGGCGGGGTACGTGATCCGCATATCCTGCGGGGTGCCGACCAGCGGTCGTTTTACATGGTAGCCACGGATATGGTGTCAGCCAACGGCTGGAACTCGAACCGGGCCATGGTGTTGCTGCGGTCGAACGACTTGTTGAACTGGACCTCTTCCGTTGTCAATATTCCCCAGGCGTTTAAAAAGTTTGAGCAGGTAAACCGGGTATGGGCGCCGCAAACCATCTATGATCCGCAAAGGAAAAAGTATATGGTCTACTGGTCCATGCGTGCCGGTGATGAGCCGGATGTGATCTATTATGCGTATGCAAACAACGATTTTACGGCACTGGAAACGGAGCCCCGGCAATTATTTTATAACCCGCATGGTACGGCGTGTATTGATGGTGATATTGTATGGAAAGATGGAAAATATTACCTGTTTTTTAAAACAGAGGGTAGCGGTAATGGCATTAAGATAGCGGTTTCAGATAAACTGACGGAGGGCTATGTGCTGCGTGATACCTATGTACAGCAAACCAAAGACCCGGTGGAAGGCGCCGGGGTATTTAAACTGAATGATGGCAGCGGGTATATTTTAATGTATGATGTATATACCAGGGGACGCTACCAGTTTACAAAAACAACCGACTTTGAGCATTTTAACGTAGTGGATGAAGCCATATCGATGAACTTTCATCCCCGGCATGGAACGGTGCTGCCCATTACAAAAGAAGAAATGGCACGCTTGTCAGGCAAATGGCTGCGACCGGCAGATGTGCTCACTGCGGCACAGGCGGAAACACTGAAAAAAAATAATATCGTGTTGGACACTACAGGTAAAAAGCTGTACCTGCCGGTGTTGCCCGGCACTTCACTGAAACGGTTTGATCCGCAATTTATGAAGCTCCCGGGTGTACACATAACGCCTTCCGGGCCGGTTGATTTTTCAAAGGGGGCCGTACGTTATACGGTTACCATACAGGGGCAAAAGCCGCAAAGCGTGGCGGTGCACTTATTGCAGGATCATAACCCGGTGTTGAATGGTTATTATGCAGACCCGGAGATCCTGTACGCCCAAAAAACAAAGCAGTTTTATATCTATCCCACCAGCGATGGCTTTACCGGCTGGAGCGGCAACTACTTTAAAACATTTTCATCGCCGGACCTCGTAAACTGGAAGGATGAAGGCGTGATCCTCGATCTTCCAACGCAGGTAAGCTGGGCCAACCGCAATGCCTGGGCACCCTGCATCATTGAAAAGAAGGTGAACGGGCAGTATAAATATTTTTACTACTACACCGCGGCACAAAAAATTGGTGTGGCCGTGGCCGATGATCCTGCCGGGCCCTTTGTGGATTCCGGCAAACCATTGATCGCGCAAAAACCGGAGGGCGTACGGGGCGGACAGGAGATCGATCCGGATGTTTTTACAGATCCGAAAACCGGTAAAAGTTATTTGTATTGGGGCAATGGATATATGGCCGGCGCCGAGCTGAATGAAGATATGATCTCCGTTAAACCCGGAACGGTAACGCTTCTGAAGCCGGGAAAAACCTTCCGGGAAGGTACCTATGCATTTTACAGGAAAGGGATCTATTATTTTATGTGGAGCGAGGATGATACCCGCAGTCCCAATTACCGGGTGCGCTATGGAACTGCGGCCGGCCCGTTGGGTCCCATTACGATACCGGATGATAATATTGTTCTTGAAAAGGATGCGGCAGCCGGTATTTATGGCACCGGGCATAATTCCGTGGTACAGGTACCCGGCACTGACAAATGGTATATCGTATACCACCGGTTTACATATCCCCGTGGCATTACGATGGGGGAGGCAGCGGGCTATAACCGCGAGGTATGTATCGATAAAATGGAGTTTGATGCGGCCGGCCGTATTAAAAAAGTAATACCCACACATAAGGGCATCGGGCCGGTAAGCCTGAAATAGCGGTTAACCGGATCGCCGGGGCTTAAACTTTTTTTGGAGGATGATCATTACACAATCATGTAAAACGGATAGTAAATGATGGTAAAAAAAATAACAGGGTTGTTTTTGTGCGTGGTTGTTTTTTGTTGCAGGGCCTGGTGCCAGGATCTGGATTCTGCCTGGCTTTTTGCCTATACAAAGGTTCAAAATGAAGGCCGGGGCGGACTGCATTTCGCATGGAGCAATGATGGGCAGGGCTGGCATGCTATTGGTCCGGAGTTTGGGTTTGTGAAATCGGATTACGGGCGTTGGGGCAGCGAAAAACGGATGATCGCGCCGGTGTTGTTTGCGGGGGCAGATGGCGCCTGGCAATGTGTATGGAACCTGGGGGGCAAGAACAGCCCCGTGGCTTATACTGGTTCTCCGGACCTGGTTCACTGGATCACGCAATCTTATTACCTGAATGAACAGGAGCTGAAACCCGCGCTGGCACAGCAGGTGGCGGCCGCAAGGAGCCAACGGCAGGAGGCTGTGGTACTGGGTGTGCCGGAAACGGGCAGCCGGGTAAAAGTACCCTGGTCCCTTGTAGACGGACTTATAAAGAAAGAGCAGCTTACGCGGTACCGGAACCAGCTGTGGGGCGAGACCACCCGGGAGGACGCCCTGCGTTTTGCATCGCTGAAGCCGGTAAGTGTATCCATCCGGCCCGACCGCTCCCGTTCAAAGAAGATCGGCGATCTGCTGGTAGGCGCTTTTTTTGAGGATATTAATTATGCAGCAGATGGCGGTTTATATGCCGAGCTGATCCAGAACCGGGATTTTGAATATCATCCATCGGATAGAGAGTACCGGGATCAAAGCTGGAATCATCAAAAAGCCTGGACGGCATCCGGTGCCGGAACCGTGCTGACCATCGATTCCACGGCGCCCATTCATCCGAATAATAATCATTATGCCGTGCTGCGTACCGGCGGTTCCGGCGGGGCACTGAGCAATGAAGGCTTTGATGGTATTGCTGTAAAAGCAGGGGAGCGGTATGATCTTTCCCTGTTTGTGCGGTCGCTTACCGGAAGGGGTGTTAAACTAACGGCAAGGCTTATGGACAAAGACGGAGCCGTGATTGCATCAGCCGTTGTAAGCGGACCCGCCACTGCCTGGAGAAAGCAAACAGCAGTACTGACAGCAGCAAAAACGGTTGCCGATGCCCGGCTGGAGCTGGCATTGCCACCCGGTGCAACGGTGGCCCTGGATATGATATCGCTGTTTCCGCGGAAAACCTTTAAGGGGCGGAAGAACGGGCTCCGGGAAGATCTGGCGCAAAGCATTGCAGACCTGCATCCGCGGTTTATCCGCTTCCCGGGTGGTTGTGTGGCACATGGAGATGGCATTGAAAATATCTATAACTGGAAAAATACCATCGGCCCCCTGGAAGCGCGGAAGCCGCAACGGAACCTGTGGGGATACCACCAGAGTATGGGACTTGGGTATTTTGAGTACTTCCGGTTTTGTGAAGACATCGGCGCGCAGCCGGTACCCGTGGTGGCCGCCGGTGTTCCCTGTCAGAACTCGGGGCTGCACGGACATCCGCTGGGTGGACAGCAGTGCGGCATTCCTTTAAAAGATATGGACAGCTATATACAGGATGTGCTGGACCTGGTAGAGTGGGCTAACGGGGATGTGCATACAAAATGGGGAAAGGCGCGTGCTGCGGCGGGTCATCCGGAGCCGTTCCATTTAAAATACATCGGCATCGGCAATGAAGACCTGATCTCCGATGTGTTTGCAGAGCGGTTTACGATGATCTATAACGCGGTAAAGAAAAAGTATCCGGAGATCACCGTTATTGGTACGGTAGGACCTTTTTTTGAGGGTACCGATTATGAGCAGGGCTGGAAGCTGGCCACAGAGCTCCGGGTGCCGGTGGTGGATGAACACTATTATGTAGCGCCGGGCTGGTTTATTTATAACCAGGACTTTTACGATAAATATGATCGCAGCAAATCAAAAGTATACCTGGGTGAGTATGCAGCACATCTGCCGGGCAGGCCCAATAACCTGGAAACGGCACTGGCTGAGGCTATTCATCTGACCACGCTGGAACGGAATGGCGATGTGGTGCAGATGGCTTCCTATGCCCCCCTGCTGGCAAAGGAAGGGCATACACAGTGGAGCCCGGACCTGATCTATTTTAACAACAGCACGGTGAAGCCCACTACCGGTTATTATGTACAGCAGCTGTTTGGCAGGCATGCCGGGGATGTATACATCCCTGCAACGGCACTGTATTCTGATAATAATGAAAAAGTACGCAATCGGGTAGCCTGGTCGCTGGTGCAGGATACAAAAAGCGGGGACCTGGTCCTGAAGCTGGTGAACCTGTTGCCCGTAAGCGTTTCCGTTACAACAGACCTGGCTGGGTTCCGGCTGGCGCAACGGGTACAGAAGACCGTATTACAGGGCAACCCTGCCGACCGGGCACTGGTTCCGGTGGAGGCCACGGTTTCCCTGAAGGAAGCAGAAAAAATGACCCTGGAGCCTTATTCGTTCACGGTAGTGCGCGTAAAGCAACAATAACAAAATATCCCGTATAGAAAACCGTCAGCAGCAGGTTCCTCCGGGGCCTGCTGTTGTAGTATGGGAGCGCTTGTTGGCCATCATCGGTTTAGTATCGGCACTTTGGATGTTCGCTGCCATGCGTCTTTCGCCCCTTATTTAAAAACCCAAAGCAAAAAAAATTTTTTCCTCCGGAAAACATTATGTATCTATGTATGTACAAATAAGATTGACTATTCCCATTATAACAGCGGGGAACCTTGCCTGCCAGCTAAAATAAAAAGGCTTATTGTTGTAGTAATCCCGTATGCCTTAGGTTCCTGGGCTGGGCAGTGTCCGGAGGTTTATACGGGAGCATTAATTAATATTTATGAAACGATTATTCTTACTGAATCTTGTTTTTTTACTGGTTGGAGCACAGGCGCAAACCGGGAAACTGAATCTTTCATCTTACGCAGGGAGGATCGCCGCATCGGGTATCAGCAACCAGGAGCTGGCTGCGCAGCTACGGAGCGATGCCCGGCTGGACACCGTGCAGGCCCGCGCATTGCGCATCTTAACCGGTTTTAATGCGGGTACCGGTTACGGGGAGATCTGGATCCGCGACTTTAATACGTTTATAAAGGGCTCACTGAAGGCGCGGGAGCAGAGAGATGTAAAGGATGCGCTGCTCCTCTTCTTTAAGATACAGGGTACAGATGGCAATATCCCCGATGGGGCCATTCATAAAAAACAGGCCAATGTGGGGTATCAGTACCGGTATTCTGAGCTGGCGCCGGATTGGGCGGCACATAAGAATACGGTGGAGACTGACCAGGAATCTTCCCTGGTGCAGGCCGTAAAAAAATACATCGATGTTACTGGTGATAAGGAGATCCTGCAGGAAACGATCGGCGGTAAAACCGTATTGCAGCGGCTGGAAGCAGCGCTGAACTATGTGATGACGGATCGCTGGTCGAAGGAGTATGGCCTGGTAAAAGGGGCCACCACCATCGACTGGGGCGATGTGCAGCCGGAGAAGGGCTGGGGTGTGGCTTTGAATGATAAAACAAAATGGGCCATCGATATTTATGATAATGCCATGTTTGTAATGGCCGTTAATGATTTTATGACGATGATACCGGCTTCCGGTGCCCTGCATAAAAAATGGCAGACTACCGTTGCTGCGCTTAAAAAGAACATCCGCAAACATCTTTGGGATGCGGGCCGGGCAAAATACATACCGCACCTGTATTTGAACGGAAGCCCTTTTTCAAAAGACTTTGATGAACGCAGCATCCTCTATACCGGCGGAACGGCCTGCGCTGTTCTTGCAGGACTGCACAGCAAAGCGGAGATCCGGAAGATCAACGACCAGTTTTTACGGGCGGCGGAAAAAGAAAAATTTGCCACCATCGGCATGACGGTGTACCCGCCATACCCGGTGGAAGAATTTCCCAATATGGCGGCCTATAACTACCAGAATGCGGGCGACTGGACCTGGTTTGGCGGAAGGATGATCCAGGCGCTGGCAGCAAATGGTATGGTATTGGAGGCCTATGCAGAAATGAGCCCGATGATCGACCGGGTATTGCAGAACAAGGGATTTTATGAGTGGTATAATGTGCGCAACGGAAAAGCATCCGGTTCGGGTGATTTCCGGGGTGAGGCGGGGGTATTGTATGATGCTATAGAATTGCTGAGAAGCTGGGCAAGGGCGGTGAAATAGGGAGTAGTCGATGATCCATTAACCGCAATGGACGCAACGTATCCGCAACGGTCGCAATGAGAATCGTTATGGCAGATACCCTGGCGCGCCTTGCGTGACCCTCGCGCCCTTTGCGGTAAAATGGATCACGAAGATGTGATGTAACCGCGATGGACCTTGCAGTAAAATTCAATCACAAAGCATTCCGGTTGCCGATCGTGTTACTGAAGCTGAAAAGTGCGACGCAAGCAAAGCCGATAGCAGTACAGAGCCGGCGCAATAATACGCAGTCTAATATCTATCATCATGCATATACATATATTGCTGAAAACATGGTTGTCCATTTATTTTACAACGGTAACATTGCTCTGCAACAGCCAGGAGCGGGTGGTCTGGAGCATTGGCAAAAAAGACAACAGCGCCGCGGAGTTTGCCCTGGCACCCGGGCGGTACCAGGATTTTTTAAAAGAAGATTTTGGATGGGAGAACCGGCAGTACATCGTTGGCCGATCCGACCCGCGTAAGGACTGGCCCTATGTATTGCCCGGTCCCGCCGATGCCTGGGGCGGCACCAGCCCAACGGCCGGCATCCGCACACAGGTGCTCAACGTATTGTTTGATCTGAAAACGGTAGATGCAACACATGGCAGCACGCTCATTGTGGATGTATTGCATACCCATTTTAAACTGCCGCCCTATTTTAAAGTAACCGTGAACCAGCGCTCCTTCACCTTCCGCCTGCCAAAGGGAAGCAATGAAGCGGCATTGAGCGGCGATAACCGGGATGCGCTGAATCATACCATTAGCATTCCACTGACCGCAGCAGATCTGAAAGCGGGCGTAAATGAACTGCGGTTAACCAGCCTGGAAGGGTCCTGGCTGGTATTTGATGACCTGCGTATGGAGGGCGGTGGCACTACGCAACTGAACCCGGTGCACACCGCTGCACTGATCCGTGATGTAAAAGCTGCTCCCTGGCAATTGAATGCAGGGGTACAGCCGCTTTTGATCGATGTGGCGCATACGGATGACCGACCGGTGCTGGTTGTAAAGCTGGATGGTAAAACCATTCTTAATAAAAAAGCAGCACAGGGGCCTGCGATCATAGAAGCCCCGATGCCGGCTGTAACAAAAGCGGTTAACAGTGCCTACACGGTTTTTGCAGATGGCAAACCCGTTGCTTCCGGTGCTGTTATGCGTGGACCGCAGCCGCTGGTGCAGCCATCGGATTATGTAAATACCTTCCTGGGTACGGCGCACTCGCGGTGGATGATCGCCCCGGGGCCCTGGATGCCTTTTAGCATGGTAAAGCTGAGTCCGGATAACCAGGATGCCGGCTGGCAGGCGGGGTATGATCCCATATTTGAAAGCATTGGCACCTTTAGCCATGTGCATGAATGGACCATGGCCGGGCTGGGCATGCTGCCGGTGAATGGCACGCTTAAAATAAAAATGGGAGAGGCGCCGGCGTTGAAAAACGATACCACGGGTTACCGGTCGCTGATCAATAAAGCCACGGAGGAAGCGCCGCTGGGTTATTATAAAGCCGACCTTACCAGCTATAACATCAAAGCGGAACTGACGTCCACCACCCGCTGCAGTTTTCAGCGGTATACCTATCCGCAACAGCAGGATGGAAGGGTGATGATCGATCTTAAGGTACCGGCCGAGTATGATTATAAGATCCTGAAGGCCTCGCTTACGCAGGTAGATGACCATACCATTGAGGGCTATAGTGTGCAGCAATCGAAGCAGGTATGGTCTACCGATGCGGACCAGGATTATACCCTGTATTTCCGGATCGAGTTTGACCAGCCCATTAAAAAAATGGGCGGCTGGATCAATGATGCCATAAGCGGTCAAAACCACCTGGAGGCGGAGCACCCGGACCGGATGGGTTGCTATGCGGAGTTTGATACCCGCCGGAATGCCGCGGTACAGGTACGCACGGGCATTTCCTATGTGGATGCGGCTGGTGCCCGAAAAAACCTTCAGCAGGAGATCAGCACCCCCTTTGGATGGAGTTTTGATGCCGTGCGGAAGCACAATATCCAAACCTGGAATGCGCTGCTGGGGCGCATTACCATTACCAGTGACGACAGCCGGGAAAAGATGCGTTTTTATACCAACCTCTACCGCAGCTTTTGCCGGAACACCTTTAGCGATGTGGATGGCCGCTGGGTAGATGCTGCTGAAAAGATCCAACACTTAAAAAAGCCGGACGATGCGGCGCTGGGTTGTGATGCGTTCTGGAACACCTTCTGGAACCTGAACCAGTTGTGGAACCTGGCGGCGCCGGAATGGTCTGCCAGGTGGGTACGCTCGCAGCTGGCCATGTTTGATGCCAATGGCTGGCTGGCCAAGGGCCCGGCGGGGATGGAGTATATACCGGTAATGGTAGGCGAACATGAAATACCCTTGCTCGTAAGCGCCTACCAGATGGGCATTCGCGACTATGATGCGGAAAAATTGTTTAAGGCCGTGGTAAAAACAGCTACTTCAAAACCGGAGCGGGTGGGCAATGGCCTGGCCGGTAACCGGGATATTGAGGCCTTTTTAAAATACAAATACGTGCCGGCCGACAAAGGCCGGTTTTCCAATACCCTGGAGTATGCCTATGATAACTGGACGGTGGGGCAACTGGCCACGGCCCTGCAAAAGCCGGAAGCCGCCCTTTTTAAAGACCGCGGCAACTGGTGGCAGCATGCTATTGATACGGCCACGGGCTATGCCCGCCTGCGGTACAGCAGCGGTGCCTGGGAACAAAATTTTGATCCGTATAAAACAGGCGCCAACCATCATTATGTGGAGGGTAATGCCTGGCAGCTGACCTATTTTGTGCCGCAGGATGTGCCGGGCTTGATCCGGGCCATTGGCAAAGAGCGCTTTACCGGTCGCCTTACCAAAGGGTTTGAAGCCAGCGAGCCCTGGCGCTATAATGCCCCCGGTGACCAGTACTGGGATTTTCCGGTGGTGCAGGGCAACCAGCAATCCATGCACTTTGCCTTCCTTTTTAACTGGGCCGGGCAGCCCTGGCAAACACAGCGGTGGAGCCGCTCCATCCTGGACCGGTATTATGGTTATGGCGTAGCGGATGCCTACCTGGGCGATGAGGACCAGGGGCAAATGAGCAGCTGGTTTGTGATGGCGGCCCTGGGCCTGTTTCAGACAGATGGGGGTTGCAGTGTAGTGCCGCAATATGAAATTGCCAGCCCGCTGTATAAAAAAGTAGTCATTGACCTGGGTGGGCGTTATGGGCGCGGTAAGCAGTTTGTGATCAGTGCACCAGCCGCCTCGCATGAAAATAAATACATACAGCGCGCCCGGCTGAACGGGCGTGTGCTCAACAGCTTCCGTTTCCCTGCCGGCGAATTGCTGAAAGGCGGCACGCTGGAGCTGGAGATGGGCAGTAAGCCTAATAAGCAGTGGGGTATAGAACCGTAACCCGATATTACTTATTTTTATCCGAAAAAATCGAATGAAAAAACTGATCCTGGACCTGGCCACCACCCTTGATGGATTTATAGAAGGCCCCAACGGGGAAATAGATTGGTGCATCATGGATGATGATATGGATTTTGATGGATTCCTCTCCGGGATTGACACCATATTTTACGGCCGCGTCAGCTATGACCAATGGGGCAACTATCAACCCGAAGCCGGTGCCCCTGCAGGAGAGCAGGCATTGTGGAAGGCGGTGCATTCAAAAAAGAAAGTGGTGTTCTCCACCCAGCCCCGGCAGGATGATTATGCCACCTTTATTAGTGATGACATCGTGAACCGGGTAACTAAAATAAAAAAACAGGGTGGGGGCGATATCTGGCTGTATGGTGGCGCCGGCCTTATAAAAACCTTTATCCGGGAAAGACTGATTGACACTTACCGCATATCCGTACACCCCATCGCATTAGGCAGCGGCAAGCCCCTGTTTGAAGACCTGAAAGAGCGGCTGGCCCTGCACCTGGTGAAAACCAATACCTTCCGTTCCGGTGTGGTACAGCTGATCTACGAGGCCGGGTAATGGTGAGCATAAATAAAACGAACACTGATGTTAAAGATGAATCTTTTGCGACGATAAGTATAGCATATTAGCCGCTCTGTCCCTCCAATCTCCCCGTCGCCCAAGCCACAGCATGCTCCCTCAGAAAATGCTGTTTCAATACTAAAAGCCATCTCAAAAAGCGCTTTCCCCAAATATCTTCGTAATTTTAAACCAAACACAACCTATGACACACCAAAAGCACCTTCATGACTTTATTCCCCTACATGGCGGCTACCGCCACCTGATCACTTTTCAAAAAGCCGGGATCATTTACGACGGTACCGTATTTTTTACCGGAAAGTATTTCAATAAATACGACCGCACTGTTGATCAGATGGTGCAGGCAGCCCGGTCGGGTAAGCAAAACATTGCAGAAGCCAGTATGGCTTCCGGCACCTCAAAAGAAATGGAAATAAAGCTGACCAATGTAGCCCGCGCCAGCTTAGAAGAGTTATTGCTGGATTATGAAGATTTTCTGCGTACCCGTAAACGAATGCAATGGCCTCGCAGCCATCGCCTTTCTCTGCGCTTTGATGAACTCAACCAGACATCCAATGCGAGCTACGATACCTTTAAAAAAGCCATCGAACATGAAGATCCTGAGATCAGCGCCAATGTGCTCCGTTGCCTGGTAAAAGTAACGGTCTACCTGCTGGGACAGCAGGTAATCGCCCTGGAAAAAGCCTTTCTCAACGAAGGCGGCCTCCGCGAGCGCATGACCCGCGCCCGGTTGCAAAACAGGAACAGGCAACCACCGGAGTAATGACACCTCAGGGAACTGAGCAACAAATGAGGCGCAAGGGTAAGCACCAACGTCTCCCAGTCCCTCCCGTCCCCTGAAAGTATGTCAAATTAAAAACATTTAGTATATTTATAGCAATCACCGGAAAACCATAAATTTAGCCTTTTAAAACAGCACAGTGACAACCCCCATCCCCTTAAATATCACCAACGCCGACATCCTCAAAGCCGTTCAGGAAACGGAGCTATCCACTATACCGCCCCGGAGATTCTACACCAAGTACTACCTGGTGGTGGAGGGCAAAAAATACCCGCCCAAATACATCCTCTCCGGGGCCAATAAATACGCCAACGGACAGGAACTGGGCCTGGATGCGTTCACCACGCAGCAGGCGGTGGCCTACTTTAGCAAAATGGGTTTCCAGGTGGAAAAAAGGGAAGAAGTGCCCAGCTACTTTGGCGAGCTCAACCGCTTCCTGGAGCAGACAAAAACCGACGACCTCAAATACAGCAGCTATCAGAAAAGCTTTATCAACCTCAACGTAAGTGTAGGCTTCGGGCGGGCCAATAAGGCAAAAGTGCCCCGCATTGCATTTTTAAATGAAGCCAACAGTGTGCAGGAGCGCATTTACCCGGCCTATTTTTTCTATAAGGATCTCGGGTTGTTAATACTCGCCTATGGCGAACCGGATACCGGCAAGCCGCAAAACAACTGGAAGCTGCGGAATCCTACTACTATCACAAAATATTTTGCCGAACATCATTTGGGCAAGCCGACCAATTATGGCAGCTCCTATGTATATAAAGTCTACAACACCAACAATCCCTTAAACCGGGATGAAATAGAGGAAGACTTGCTGGATATTATTGATCTGTACAACGAAATGCAGGAGGATACCGATATGCCAACCACCCACACCACCACCGGGCAACAGGAGTTTCAACTCTCCGCTTTTTTAGAAGCGCTGAATACAACCGGTCTCAGCTTTAACCCGGCGCTGGTCACCCGGTTTGTGGGTGCGTTGCTGGCCAAGCCTTTTGTGATCCTTACCGGGCTTTCGGGTTCGGGTAAAACCCGGCTGGCACAGGCTTTTGTACAATGGATCTGTGAGGATGCAAAACAGTATTGCATCGTGCCGGTGGGGGCCGACTGGACGAACCGGGAACCGCTGTTGGGCTATCCCAATGCGTTGGATCAGCAGGAGTATATAAAACCAGACAATGGCGCGCTGGAGCTGCTCCTGTATGCGAACGCGCATGCCACTAAACCCTGTTTCCTCATCCTGGATGAAATGAACCTGAGCCATGTGGAGCGCTACTTTGCGGATTTCCTCAGCATCATGGAATCGCAGGAAGCCATTTCCTTACATGCAGGTGGTGCACAAAAAAAATCGGGTGTTCCGGCTGCCATCAAATGGCCGGCAAATTTATTTATCATTGGCACGGTGAATATTGATGAAACCACCAATATGTTCAGTCCCAAAGTGCTGGACCGCGCCAATACCATCGAGTTCCGGGTAACGGCGCCGGAGATGATGGCTTTTTTAAACACTGCGCATCCGCTCAACAAACAGGCGCTCAACGCTGCCGGGGCTTCCGGGGCGGAAAGCTTTCTGGCATTGGCCGGCGCAAAGGAAGGGCAGGCACAGGGGGCAGACCGCGCGTATATCAATCAAACCTTGATCAGCTTTTTTAAAGAGCTTAAAAAAACCGGTGCGGAATTTGGCTACCGTACGGCTACGGAAATCCTGCAGCTGCTGCACCAACTGGAGGTGATCGATCACAACCTTTCCTTAAATCAAAAGCTGGATATGGCCATTATGCAAAAGCTCCTGCCCAAGCTGCACGGATCGCGCCGCAAGCTAACGCCCGTGCTGAGTACTTTAGGTGCACTTTGTTTTAAGGGCAGCAATGTGGAAAAGGAGGTGTTTGAAACCGATGATTTTGATTATGAAACCGAACAGGTGCTCTTTCCCCTGTCGCTGGAAAAAATAACCCGGATGTACAAAGGCGCCATTGACAACGGGTTTGCAAGCTTTGCCGAAGCCTGATATGAAAACCCTGTCCTCCATAGAACTCCATTTGGATCAGGTAGCTCCCGGTCTGCGCCTGTACATCGATGCCCGCAAACCCGATACCCTGTTTGACGGGGAGGAGGACGCGGCCGAACATAACGAAGCGCGGTACCAGCTGATGGAGGGTTTTTTTTATGATTATGCGTTCAACCATCCCAATTACCAGTTGGGCGATGTGGGGGAGAACATCATCATCCCGCATAAAAGAAATACGCACACGGGTACGCTGGCGCCCAATATTTTTACCGGCACGCTCACCATTCCTATATTATACAATCACCAGCCGGAGCCGGTTACAAGCATCGAGCTGGAAGTACAATCCACCAAAACCAGCTACCGCAACGATTACCGGGATATGCTGGAGCTGATCACCGAAAAATGTACCGACCTGCTGTTGCAGTCCAACGCGCCGGCCGCGCATTATTTCGATATTGATTATACAAAAAACAGTCAGACCCTTTATCAAAAATTTGCCTTCATCAAATCGGTGATCGGTACGGACGAGTTTGCCGAGGCCATTCACCGCATTGTTACGGCACCCGTTACCCAATGGGCAGACGCGCCGGAACCGCGGGATGTGCGCCAGCTGCGCCGTCTCTCCAATGCGCATGTAAAGGAATTATTAAAAGGCGGTAGTCCGGCCATCCTCCCGGAGGCATTAAAAAAAGCCGGGTTCCACAGCCTGCCCCGGCGCATTGCGGCCACGCGCAAAACAGACGCGGTGGATACACCGGAGAACCGTTTTGTAAAACATGCGCTGGAAGTGTTCTTACAATTTTGTACGGAAGTGCACAATGCCGCCGCCCCGCAAAGCAAGCTGTATAAGGAATCACTCTTGCTCATCCGCACGCTGGAAGGTTTTTTGCACCACAGCCTCTTTGCAAAAATTGCCGCACCCACCACGCTCCGGCTCAACAGCCCCGTATTGCAGCGCAAGGAGGGCTACCGGGAGGTGCTGCGCACCTGGCTGTTGTTTGATGCAGCAGCGCGACTGGTATGGACGGGCGGCGATGATGTGTACCAGGGTGGTAAAAAAGATGTGGCCACGCTGTATGAGTACTGGCTGTTCTTTAAGCTGCTGTCGCTCTTTCAATCCCTGTTCCAATTAAACGCGGAGGATATCAGTCAGCTTATCGAAAAAACGGAAGACGGGCTTAACCTGCGGCTCAAACAGGGCCGGCATTATCCCGTAAAAGGGGTGTACGATGCGGGCAGCCGTAAGCTGTCCATCCGCTTTAGTTATAACCGTTCTTTTAGCGGCAGCAAACCCTACCCGGATGCCGGCAGCTGGACTATGCACATGCGGCCGGACTATACGCTTTCCTTTTGGCCCGCGGGCATTACCGAGGCGGAGGCCGAGCTGCAGGAGCTCATCGTGCACATACATTTTGATGCCAAGTATAAAATTGATCACCTCAATAAATTTTTAGAGCCTTCCTCCAACGCCGCGCTGGCGCAGGAAAAAAAGGACAACAGCAAGGGCATTTATAAAAATGCGGACCTGCTTAAAATGCATGCCTATAAGGATGCCATCCGGCGCACGGGCGGGGCCTATGTGCTGTACCCGGGGCATAAGGACCTTACCCGTAAGGGTTTTCATGAAATACTGCCCGGCCTGGGCGCCTTTCCCGTTCGGCCTTCCAAAACGGAGGATGGCACCGGCGCCTTAAAAGCCTTTATCCTCGCCATTATCGATCATTTTATCAACCGCAGTTCCCAGCGGGAAAAATGGGCCTACCATACCTTTGATGTATTTAAGCAAAAGCCGGGGGAAGACCATATACTCAACGAGCCCTTGCCGGAGCCCTATGGTGCCAACCGGGATCTGTTGCCGGACGATAGTTTTGTGCTCATCGGCTATTATAAATCGGCCGAACAGCTGGCCTGGATCCGGCAGCACCACCTGTACAATTTCAGGACCGGCAGCGGGGCAGGAGGCCTGGTGCTGGATGCGCCCACCGTAAGCGCCCGGTATTTATTATTGCATACCGCGGGGCAGCAACACTCCGGCGAGCTGTGGAAAATTGTAAGCAAGGGCCCGCAGATCTTTTCCCGGCAGGAGCTGCTGGACAAAAACTATCCTTCCCCCACGCAATCGCATTACCTCGTCATCCGCCTGGCGCCCGTGCCGGAGCCGGAGTTGCACCACCTGCAATGGCACTTTAAAAACCTGCCCAACTATACATCCGGCAGAGCCTCCGCGGTTCCCTTTACCGCCACCCTGGCGCAGTTCATGAAGGTGGTACAGGGCCGGGAGTAGCGCTATCGGCATCACAGTAGCGGGCCCTTTTTTTTGGGCGTGCCCCCAGCCCGCCGGCACACCAGACCCACACACGGCCGGGGTCGGGCTATTCGCTGCTACTCCGCCACAATACCCACCACACAAAGGCTTCAGCGGGGTATCCGCTGCTATCCCTCACGCGGGCATCCGTGCTATAAACCCGGTTTGCGTTTAAAGAAGAATGCCCAATATCCTCCCTATGTCATTTCGACCGAGCGTAACGTAGTGAAGCAAGCGGAGAAATCTTTACGGTTTAACAAAAGGCAATAATAAACCCTTCTGACGTCACTTACGCGAATGTGAAGTATGAACATAATGAACCGTTGTTCAACGAATATCTGAAGTTTTACGGTTTTCCGTAGAAATAGTCTTTTATAGATTTTACATTTGACAAAACGGCAATTTTTAATGAAAAGTAAACGAAAAGCATGTAAATTAGCTTCGCAACTGTTTAGCAAGCAGCCATTTGGAAAACAAATACTTATGTTGTGCTGGATAACTGCTTGGAAAGCTTAAAATATATTAGGGAGTGGTTTGAAAATGAACTATTTACAATGGAATAATGTAATTTCTGAATATTTTTTCAATTCTGCAAACGTAGGGAAATACATTCATTTGTACTTAACTAAGAATGATATTGTCAACATTGCAAGACGATATTTTACAGATGGAACAGAAGAAAAAATTTGGACGGATTTCATCACTTCTATAAAACGTGGAATTCCAGGATCAACCGGAAACATAATTGCAAAAGCAAAGTATGCCTACGACAAAAGAAATCTCGTAAAAATTGATTCTATAGAAATTAAGTATCCTCCCTATATTGCTTATCTTGTTTTTATTGTTCTTCCATTAATTGAAGGTGTTGAGAATACATACGGAACGAATAATTACTATGACAGATTGAACAGATTTCTCAGAAATAATCAAATAAATGAAATCATAGGTACTAACGATTTCCGCAATAACCAAATAAATTATCTATGGAGTGATTTAGGAAATTGGGCTAATTTCAAAAACAACGGAGATTTAGGATTATTTAAAGTTGTGCCATTTACAAATACCAATTGGATTTATGTTGGAAAAGTTTTCTCGCAATGCGTACTACCTCCAAAATTTTTAAACCGCCTACCAGAATTATTTGAATACATCGGCTTAGTTCCCGATACTTTTTACGAAGACCGTTTTTTACAAGAAAAAATAAAAAACAGCAGAACGGATTTAATTCCTAAAAGCACATTAGACTTTTTGAAAAAAGATGATGAGTTGTCTAATTCTATCATTCAAACCATACAACGCCAATATAGGAAATGGACAGGCGAAACACACGAAGAAATTGAAGAAGGAACAACGCTACGAAAGAAACGGAATTACATCGTCGCCCCTTTGTTCCTTCAATTCAAAGTAAATACCAATGACGAAGAAATTAAGTTTTCGTACAGAATGTATTCTTCTAACGATTATCCGGAAGATTTGAAATTCGATGACTACGGAAATTTGTACGAAATAAACGGTTGGTCAAAGACGCTTCCGCTTAATTTTAAAGAAGGACTTGAACTCAAAGACAACTTCAATAAATGGATTGCAAAATTTCCTGACCGTGATGTAAGACTATTTGTAAGTGCAGGAACACAGCAGTTAAGTAATGATTTTTGGATTGAAACAGATGTTCTTTCCAAAACAGACCGAATGTTTCTGTTATGCAAAAATGGAAAACAAAAAGCAATAGAAGATTGGGGAAAAACATTCAGTAGTGGAAATTTTAAAAAGGAAGATTTTGAAGGTTTGCCTGAAAATTATTCTTTGTTTTGGTTTCGAAATCCCACACAAGGCCTTTCAGAAATTTCGATTCTTACACTCTATACCGAAAAACGAATTGAATTAGTTGGCGGACTAAAAGTGAGTTTCAGAACTTACACAAATGACTTTTTGCCGGAAGTTGAAATTGTAAATTCAGACGGAAACGAAAAAGTTTATTTGCAATACAAAGGAACTGACGAAAAGATATTTCTTTCTAAAAAATCATCACTCAACAACCGTTGGTTATTGCCCGGAAAAACGGCAATAGATGCCGATTTTTATATAAAAGCTGAGAATGAAAATTTTGCGGGAAATGAACTTGCATACAATCTTGCTTCATCTGATAACACAGCGTTAAAAGTTGACGGTTCTAAATTGCCTAAACGAAATTCCTTTGGAAGAAATATTATAACTGATGCAGAGCAATATTGTTTAGGCAGCAACATTGTTAATCCTACGAAACCAAGTAAAAGAGTTTTTTGCCCTTTAAGTTGGATTTTTGCTTCAACAAATCAAGAAACCACAACAACGGTTTCAACCGCTGTATTTAATAACCATGGCGGAAATAACCTTTGTAATTTTCTTTCCTTGAAAGGCATGCTTACAACCGAAGAATTTTTTAAGGCTTTTGAATTTTACTTTTCAAAAGAGTTTTCAATTACAGAGAATATAAATCTTACCAAACTAAAACGAGCATCATTAAACTTTTATGATTTCATCGGAATACTTGACTACGACTATGAAACAAAGAACATTGTTTTAAATCCGCCTCAATTTATTTTTATACCAACAACACAAGGAAGAAAAGTTTTGCTGATTGGTGCAAGAGATACGGCATTGATACAAATAATCATTGAAAAAGCGCCAAGTCATAATTTGCAAGTTGAAATTACGAAACAATTTTCTTCCAATGAAAGATTGCTTTTGCCTGATGTAATAACCATAAAAGCATTTGGAACTTCAAGCGAAAATTACGGAGAAAGAAACTTAAAGGCGTTGGCAGACGAATTGCAGATAAAATTTTCAAATGATTACTTTCCTCAATTAGCACTTCAAGATTTTTCAGCAAACATTGCAGACTATGAAAGTACATTGCAAGAAACTAATGAAAACGATTATGGATGGGCAAGGTATGTTTTTAATCCTGATACTTTGAAATTCGAGAAAAGCGAAACTGCAAACTTTGATAAATCATTTTCATTACTTGAATACAAACTGAACGAATACACTTATCAGCACAAACTTTGGAAAGATAATAAATGCTACCAAGTTGATATGAATTGGGGAAGATTTGTAGCGTTAAAGCATTTCAATAAGAATGAAATTTTGTTTGATAATACAAGCCAAAAAGTCGCTATTCCTGTTGCAATGCCCTTGCCAAGGTTATTGTCAGAATCCATTATGTTGTTGAGCGGATTAGCACCAGATTTTAAAGAAATAAATGGCAAAAAATATAGAGTTTACGAAAATGTAATTGGCATTTTTACTCAAAATTTATTCAGATTAAAGTTAGGTCAAACAGCAATAAATACGATATTATGAAAGACCCAATCGGTTCATTTGAAAGCATAAAAGAAAATTTTATCCGCTATGTAAAAACAGCGTTCGGAACAAAGTTTGAAGGCGTTGAAAAAGAACGCTATGATTTATTAAATTACGACAAGGTTCTTTATCGCAAACCGTGGATTGAGCCTTTACCAGATTATGTTTCAAGTGGCAAAAAAATAAGCGATATAACGGCAGAAGATTTAGGAAATGCTTTAAGCGAAGCAGAAGCAAGCACTTTTAAAGGACTTGTAAACACAGGACTTGTTGGGGATTTTCCATTGCATTCGCATCAATCCGAAATGTTGAAACAAGCCTTACTCGGCAATAACTGTATCATTACTTCCGGCACTGGTTCGGGAAAAACAGAATCGTTTTTACTTCCATTGTTTGCTCAACTTTCAAAAGAACTTACTAATTGGCAAAAGCCAAATCAAAAATCAGCAAACATAAATACTTGGTGGCAAGAAGACGGTGGGCTTTCAGCAAGAGAAATTGTCAATAGTTCAAATTATACATTGAGCGATGCGGTAAGACAACGCAACCACGAAACAAGAAAAGCCGGAGTTAGAGCCTTAATTCTTTATCCGATGAACGCTTTGGTGGAAGACCAAATGAGCCGTTTACGCAAAGCGTTAGATTCTGACGATACAAGAGATTGGTTAAGTGAAAACGCAAACGGTAATGCAATTTATTTTGGACGGTATAACGGCAGTTCGCCTGTTGCCGGGGAACTGAAAAAAATAAAAGATGACGGCATATTAGCAATCAACACAAGAAAGGTAAATCAGCTTAAAGAGCAATTACAACAAATTGAAACCGACTCAACGCGTGTTGAACAATACATTCAACAAACAGGGAAATCAGGAAGTGACGCGAAAGATTTGAAATCATTTTTTCAACGCTTAGATGGTGCAGAAATGAGAAGCCGGTTTGATATGCAAGTTGCACCACCCGACATTATGATTACCAATTATTCAATGTTGAGCATAATGCTAATGCGGGATATTGACACGGGAATTTTTAATGAAACAAAGCAATGGTTAGAAGAAAACGAAAATAATATTTTTCACTTAATCATTGACGAATTACACTTGTACAGAGGAACACAAGGAACAGAGGTTGCGTATTTGCTCAAATTGGTGCTTAACCGTTTAGGATTACACCCACATCACCCACAATTACGCATTCTTGCTTCAAGTGCTTCATTAGAAGCAGGGGACGAAGCAAGCAAAAATTTTGTGTGTGATTTTTTTGGAGTAAGCCACGACCACTTTAACCAAAAATTCAAAATCATTGAAGGGAAAAATAATCCGATTACCGCATTTCCTGAAAGCGGAACAAAACTTCCAATCAAAGCTTTCAAGGAAATTGCAGAAAAATTTTCAGAAGTAAAAGGAAATATTGAAGACACGAGTTTCATTTCAACTTGTGAAAATGCAGCAACAGAACTTGCTGCGGCTTTTAGCATTGAACAAACCGAAAATGGAATCTCAAAATTATTTTCAGTAATTACTGATCCAAATTTCCAACTGAAAGAACGGTTATTTTCACCTTGTCAAGATTACAAAGCTGTTTGTTCAATTCAGGCAAATGGAGATGATATAAACGGAAAATATTTTGCTGAAACAATTTTTGAAACAACCGACAGTAAAGAAGATTTAGAAAACGCTTTGCGAGGTTTGTTGATTGCTAGAGCAATGTTAGATGGGCCGCAATTCAAATCTGTTGCAGACAAAATTCCTGACGATAGAAAATTGCCACGCTTTAGATTCCATTATTTTTTCAGAAACATTGAGGGTGTTTGGGCTTCTGTAAAAGCCGATGATGTTGACACGAATTACAGCGATAATGAACGGACAACCGGAAAACTTTATTCAACTACACGGATAAATTCAGAAAAAGGGAACCGTGTATTAGAATTACTTTATTGTGATAATTGTGGAACAACATTGTTTGGCGGCAGCCGGTTAGTAACAAGAAATGAATCAGGGAATAATTCTTTTGAAATGCTTCCAATTAGTCCAAACATTGAAGGTATTCCTGAAAAAACACCTGCAAAATTGGTTGAAAAAAGAAGCTATCAAGAATACGCTGTATTTTGGGTTTGTGGCAACCAACCATTTACACCACACGATGCGGGTGCAGGAATTTCTCAAAACTATTGGCGACAACCTACTGTAAATGGTTTTAACCAAGGCGACTTTGAAGCAAATTGGATTCCTGCATCACTCAACTGCATTTCGGGAGATATTGATAATTCTCACAATAAAGCAACCGATGCAGAAACATCAGCACATTGGATAAAAGGATATTATTTCATAATAACTAACAATTCTAATCGTGATATTGCTTTACCAGATGCGAGTGGAAACATTTCCACAATAGAAACACACAAAGCATTACCAAGTGTTTGTCCAAGTTGTGGAATAAATCATCAAAAAAGACAACAACGCTGGGATAAAAGCAAAACCTCTTCTATTCGTGGTTTCAGAACCGGTTTCGCTAAAACAACCCAAATGTTTGCAAAGGAATTGATGTATCAACTTCCGAGCAATGAAGCGGAAAGAAAATTAGTTGTATTTTCTGATAGCCGGGAAGATGCGGCACAAATAGCAAACGGAATTGAACGCAATCATTTTTCTGATTTAATGCGTGAAATTTTAGTGAATGAATTACATTCAAACTTAATGTTCCGTTTTCAAATTGTGAGTGCTTTTGACGATGGAAATACCGCAAGACAACAAGAATTAAAACAACAATCGCAAACAATTTTTGATGAAATTGAATTCTTGGTTGAAAATTCAGGTTATACAGGAACAAACGCAAATCGTGTAAGAGAGAAACAAGAAGCAATTTCAAAACTAAACGAGATCCGTTTGCTTACGCTCAACATAAGAAGTTTAGTTGATATTACAAATTCTGTAAATCTTGCACCACTTGTTAAGCACTTTGTTGAATTAGGGATAAATCCGGGTGGTAACGATATTTCTTTACAAACAAGATTATTGAACAGCAACTTTGTTCCTTGGTATGACCTTATTGATTTTACAAACTTCCAATGGGCAAACGGAGCAGACCAAACATATATCAACGATTTAAAAGAAGGTACTTTTAGTGAACTTGCTATAATGTTTTTCGGTTCGTTGTTTTATTCATTTGAATCTTCTGCATTGGGATATGTTTGTATAAATCCTGAAATACAAGTTATCACAGACCAAGCAAGAGCAGTTGCCTTAGCGAAAGATGATTTTCTACAAATCGTAAATTCTTCAATCCGGATTTTAGGCGACAAGTATAAACACAACAAAATTGAAGATGCCGATCCATTTAATTTTATTCAGTATAGTAATCTTCCCGAACAAGTAAAAAAATATATCAAAGCGGTTGCCGACAGATTTTCAAAGCAGGAAGCCCAAATTGGTGAAGCAGTTTTTAAAACACTTTCCGATAGCCGTTTAATAACCGGTGACAAAGGAATACAAATTGAAAATCTTTTTATCAAAGTTGCGCAAGCAACTGATAAAGTTTGGACAAGCCAAAGAGGAAGCAGGCCGCATTTGCATTTTAGTGGCGGCATTTGCACACATTCTGTTACAGCATTACAAACACCGCACAGCAAAATATGCGATGATATTTGGAAAGAAAATTATCTTTCGTACAATGCCATTAAACAACAACGTCCGCCAATCCGTTTGCATTGCGAAGAACTTACAGGGCAAACAGACGACCAATTTGAAAGGCAAAGACATTTCAGAAATATCATTTTGCCCGATGAAGGCAACAAACAAGTAAAAACGATTGACTTGTTAAGTGTAACAACAACGCTTGAAGTCGGAGTTGATATTGGGGCATTGCAAGCCGTGATGCTAGGAAATATGCCACCACAGCGTTTCAATTATCAACAAAGAGTTGGTCGTGCAGGTCGTAGAGGACAAGCCTATTCTGTGATTTTGACTTTTTGCAGAGGTAGAAGCCACGATGAATTTTACTTCGCAAATCCTCAAAAAATCACAGGCGATGCACCACCTACACCATTTTTGACAATGGGACAAGAACGTATTTTTAAACGCTTGCTTGCAAAAGAAATTTTACGCAGAGCATACGTTGAAAAACGTATTGATGTCACTTCTGACGAAAAGTCAAGTGTTCACGGAGAATTTGGTTCTATTGATAGTTGGAATTCTTATAAAATAGAAATTTCAGATTGGATAAACAATAACAGAACTGCTATTGGACAAGCAGTTGATGCCTTGCTGACAGAACAACTAAAAAACAAAAGAGATGAATTTATCAATTGGGTTGCAGACATCACAACTGCAAATGGTTTGATTGAAAAAGCACAAAGCATTATTAACAACGAAGAAATTGCGACAAATGATATTTCTGAAAAATTTGCCGAAGGCGGTATTTTGCCAATGTTCGGGATGCCAACCACAGTTAAAAACTTGTATCATGGGATTAACAGAAAACTTGAACCGCTTTCAATAGACAGAGCGCAAGCAATGGCAATTTATGAATTTGCACCGGGAGCGCAGAAGACAAAAGACAAGGCAATTCATCAAGTAATTGGTTTTACAAGTGATTTCATCAATACACGCAGAAATGGAGTTCAAATTGTAACCAATGTTGAAACCGGTAATCAACTTCCGTTTTCATTAAACCGTTGGTTTGTGCGTTGCAGGGCTTGCGGATTTTTTGAAACGTATTCGGAAACAGAAAAAACAGACAAGGAAACCCGAAACGAATTTGACACTTGCCCGAATTGTGGCGAAGATAATCCTGACAAGTATCAGCGACCTTTTATGCTAAAATCACCAAGAGCATACAGAACAAACCTTTCGGCGGGTAGCGATACAAAAGATGATTCAGAATTTTTACTTTCTCGTCCGCCAATTTTCGCGGAAAAAACCGGTACAGCAAATACAGAAATAAAAATCAATGCTTCAATTTCTATCTCTGATAATGATGTTACTTGGCGTGTAAACACAAATTCTGATAGATTTTTTACAGGAAAACTTTACAATACAAACAACAAATTCCCTTTCAATCAAAACGGATTTTGGTTTAATAATCAATGGTTGTTGAATGATTTTTCAGGCAATACAAATGACAGCAACGGACATTCAATGTTTGTTCAACAAAACGCAACAAGTACAGAAGAGCAAATTGCATTAGCAAGCAATAAAAACACCGAGATATTCAGAATTGCACCGTCAACTGTTCCTTTGGAACTTGACTTGAATATGTTTTTTAGTGAAACCGATTTACCACACGTTAAAGCACAAAGTAACGGAGTACGTTCGGGATATTATTCAGCAGCGTTTTTACTGCAACGGATTTTAGCTGACAAACTTGACGTTGACCCAACGGAGATTGAAATTGCTGATATTTCAATGAAAATACTTGAAGACGGAACTAATAGGAGGATTGCGGAAATTATTTTGACTGATGAATTGCCAAATGGTTCTGGTTTTGTGAGATTTTTGTACGACAATTTCACAAACCTGCTTTCAGAAGCAATAAATCCAAGTACCGCAAATAGCTATTTAGGGAAAATTCATTCGCAAACTCACCAAGAAAAATGTGATGATGCGTGTTACGATTGCCTGAAGGTGTTCCGGAATATGAATTATCACAGCTTGCTTGATTGGCGTTTGGGCTTATCAATGCTTCGCGTAATGAGTGATTCAACTTTTGTTTGTGGCGCTGACGGAAATTTCAACTTTGTTGAAGTGCAAAATTGGCTTGATTTTGCAACAGAATTGAGAAATGGCTTTTCTCAAAGTTTTGGGTTCTCAAATGCAGCAGAAATAAATGGTTTGCCAATTATCAAGTGGGGAAGAAATCAACGAAATGTAATAATGATTGTTCACCCTTTTTGGAATATGAGAAATTTCACGGAGGCAAATTGGTTGGCTGAAATCTATAATGAAATCAAAGAACATACTGAAAGTAATGGAGGAAAAATTAGCATAATAGACACATTCAACTTGCATCGCAGGCCGGGTTGGTGTTACGAAAGATTAATAACAAGATGATAAATAAAATTGGAGATATAAATTTCAAGGAAATCAAACGGATTTCGCCAGGCCAATTTTATTCAATGAAAAATTGTGCTTACAAATCGTTGTTGGCAGAAGCGTTTGACAAAAAGCCGCTACTTCCTCTTTCGGCAAGCGCCTATTTTGGAACAGTACTGCACAACATGCTTGAACTGATGGTAAAAGGAATTGTAGAAAGCGAAGATGATTTTAATGCTGAATTTGAAAAACAAATAAAAACACTTGAAGATGATTTGCAAAATAAAGGTTTTGGCTTTTTCGTTCCACTAAAAATAAAGTTGAAGAATTTTGGATTAAAGAAAATTCAATTAAAAAAACATTTACGAAGCAAACCTGAAAAACCGATAATTTCAAGCGATGTAAGATTTGATTCTGAAAAATGGTTTGAATCACAAGATAAATTGATTGGCGGAAAAGTTGATTTGATAATTGAAAATGGAAACAATATTGAAATTATTGACTTTAAAACCGGAGCAATTGCACAAGATTGTTTAGATGATGAAGGCGCAATTCTTTCTGATGTTAAAAATGAATACAAGGAACAACTCAAGCTTTACGCTTACTTATATTTTGAGAACACAAAAAAATTTCCAACAAGTTTAAGTTTGGTCGACTTAGCAAAGCAAAAGTTTTCTGTTGAGTTTTCAGAAGAAGAATGTAAAGCAATTTTTGACGAGGCAAAAAATCTATTAAAAACAACGAATGATTGCGTAAATACAAAATCATTTTCAGCAATTCCTGAAGAAGAAAATTGCAGGTATTGCTTGTACAGACCAGCTTGTTCTTTCTTTCAGGAAAAACTCGAAACAGATTTTACTTATAATGATGTCGCAGGCAAAATTAATGATGTCAGAAAATTTCAGAATGGAAACGTAAGTGTGTTTTTACAAAATGGGGAACAGCGTTTGACCATAAAAAATTTCTCTGGTGAAAAATTTGACGCACTTAATAATGTCAAAAATAAAAGAATCAGTATTTACAATTTACGAAAAGAGGCAATAGATTTTGTATACGCAGCTACCAGTACAACAGTGATTTATGAACAAGATAATACCATTTGAATTATTAAAAAATGCAGATTTGATAAAAGGAGCAACTTATAAAGGTGGCGCAGCTCCTAATTTATCAAGTGAGCCCATATCCAAGCTCTTACCAGTAGGGAATCAAGCTGGCATTCGCTTTTCGGGCACTGCTGCTACCCCCGAATTGGTAGTACTTTATACCACATTGAAAGACAAAGACTGGCCTGATGAGGTAATAGATAATAAACTAATTTATTTTGGAGATAATAAGTCTCCCGGGAAAGAAATACACGATTTGCCCGGTAACCAGGCATTAAGATCCATATTTAACAATTTTTATTTAAAAGGAGAATATCCACTTATTTTGCTGTTTTCCAAGGGTAATGAAGGGTTTGACCGGGTATTCCAAGGTGTATTAGCTCCTGGTTATGATGGATTGAATGAGATGGAAGATTTAGTAGCAGTTTGGAAAACAAGAGGAGGTATACGCTTTCAAAATTATAAAGCAGTATTTACAATACTGCCTATTGAGGTTTTAAATAGAAAAAATATAGAATCAGTAAAGCATGCCAAATAAGTTACAGTTACATAATCTGCCGGTTCTTTCATTTTTTTCTGGTGGTGGCTTCCTGGATATGGGATTTACTGCTGCTGGGTTTAATATTCTGTGGACGAATGAAATTGATAAGCAATTTTCTGTTTTTTACCGTGAAGGCATAACTGCTTGGAAGCAAAAAAGAGGCCTTTTGAAAAGGGAAGAGGAATGTGCAATAAGTAATCAAAATTCAATAAAAGACATTCAAAATAATACTATCCTTGAAGAAGCTTTCAAAGAAAAACCGCACCATTTTGGAATAATTGGAGGGCCGCCATGCCAGGATTTTAGTATTAATGGTAATTTGAACGGTTTTCAAGGTGATAGAGGCTCGCTGACAGATGCATACCTTTATAAAATCCTGGAACTGCAACCGTCCTTTTTTATTATGGAAAATGTAACCGGGTTAATAAAGGTTAAAAAGAATGCCAAACATTTTTTTGAGCTTCTTGACGTGATGAAGGATGATTTTTTGATAGACTGGAAAGTATTAAATAGCCTGGAATTTGGTGTACCTCAATCGCGCGAACGGATTTTTGTTGTAGGTATAAATAAAAGTAAATTCAACGTAAGTGAATTTGAGCATACAAGCGATTGGTTTCCTTTTGAAAAATATGCGGGCCATGCTGGTGCCCAAACGGGCTACAAATGGCCAGAAGCTAATACCTTTGGTATTACACCTGTACAGCCTTCTGGTATTCCGGTGGGGTTGTGTGTTGAATCTTGTTTGGTCAGCGAGGATAAGGAAGGAGTGATTGCAAATGCAAATGAATATTTTAAATTGCACGGAGATAAACGCCACCTTAGATCAATTAAGGAAGGGGAGACGAACCGGCCATCTTTTAAACGCCTGCATAGATTCAAATACAGTCCTACAGCTTGCTATGGTAATAATGAAGTGCACCTGCACCCCTATCAACACCGTAGACTATCTGTTAGAGAAACATTGAGGATTCAAGGAGTTGACGATTCGTATGTAATTACTACTCCAGGCTATTTATCAAAAAAGTTTAAAATGATAGGAAATGGAGTTCCTGTGCCTATGGCTGAAGCATTAGGAAAATCAGTATGGGATTTTATGAAAAAGCTAGCTTTAAAATAAGATTTCGGATGGCAGATATATGGTCAAAGGAGAAGCGGAGTGAAGTAATGAGCAAAATCAGGTCGAAGGATACTAAACCTGAAATTATGCTCCGCAAAGCTCTTTTTGCATTAGGCTACCGCTACCGCATTCATAATAACAAACTGCCTGGAAAACCGGATATTGTATTGCCCAAATACAAAACAGCCATCTTCGTACATGGTTGTTTTTGGCATTATCATGCCGATTGCCGAGAAGGCAGAATACCAAATACCAATTCGACATTCTGGAAAGAAAAACTATTAAAGAATATTAGCAGGGATCAAAAACACCAAGAAACATTGGCGCAACTTGGCTGGGAAGTGTTAGTTTGCTGGGAATGTGAAATTGAGAAAGATTTAGAAGCTGTTATCAAAGGAATTGTCAGGGCTTTCTTGTAATCAAATCAAATTAGGGCTATAGAGGGCGCCTATCTACTATCTCATAAGTTCCATTGGTTCGCGTGAGGGATAGCAGCGGATACCCCGCTGAAGGTATTGTGTGGTGGGCGTTGTGGCGGAGTAGGAGCGATTATTCGCCATCTTTTTTATCATTTTTTAATGGCGCTCATGAAGGCTTCGCCGTTGCCCGACCGCTGCCATGCATCTGGCCCTTGTGTGTTGGCAGGGCAGGGGGCACGCCCTAAAAAATTACTTTGCTGGTATTAGTTTTTTTAATTCGGCCATCATCTCGTCTTTCTCTTTCATCATTCTTTCATACAGCGCAATCTTTTCTTCGTGCAGTTGGAGAATTTTATCAATTGGATGCACATTCATTGTGCCACAATTAAAAGCATAATCACCAAATGTATTTGCTATTATATTCATGGCCTGTTCCTCATCGAAATTCTGAAACGCTTCCACGGGTATTTTTAATGCAGCGGAGATCTGTTGCAGCAGGGGCACATCAATGGTTTCTTTGGTTTCCAGTATGGATATTTTTTTCTGGTTCCAGTCATCGCCCAGCTCATAAGCCAGGGCATCCTGCTTGATGCCCAGCATTTCGCGGAAACGCTTTACATTGCGGCCTTCGTGTATCTTTTTCTCCATAATCGTTGTATTTATCAATGGTTCAAATTTAGGCTTTTACGCTCAATAAGCCACCTGTATAAAGATAGCTAAAATATCCGGCAAATGGCATAAAATATCCGGTGCGCCACTTGAATATCCCCTTCGGGGATGGGTTACTTTGTGGTGTACCAAAATGTTCACCTAAAATAGCAACCATGAAAACTAAATTACCCAAAGACCCTTTTGATACGGCCTGCTGGAGCAGGGGAGGCATCACCGATCCCCGGCAGATACTGGCGGAAGTTTTTAATTGCTCGGATATAGAAACACTGCGCACGGAAATTAAACAGATCGTAAGCTATGCGCAGGTCGATAAATTATATAAAGACCACTCGCCCTGCGATGTGCTGCTGGATATGAAAATGGTACGGTCTGTATTAAAAGCTGCCCATGCGCTGAAGGATGAAAAAATCAGCCCGGTGGCTGTATCCGCCAACGACATTTTTGATAAAAGCTATTACTGCAGCCCGCACAGCAAATCCGGCCTATGGAGCGATTTTCCGCGTTGTTTATCCCGGGACGAATTTTGCAACCCGTACCGGGTACTGAAAAAGTTCTTCAAAAAACAATCGCTCAGCAAATGGGTACAGGATTGGGAGGCAATGACAGAATGCGCGCTTAGCCGTCATAGCTGTGATACCGACCTGGGTTCCTTGCAATTTTACATGCGACTGGTAAAGCTGGTGGAGGCGGCATACCTGATAGATGTGCGGGAAGTAACGCATATTGGCCGGCGCCTTAAAAACCGCTTTGCAGACCAATGATCAAACCTGTTTTAATAACACCAGAAATTGAATAACCATGAAATATAGCATAAAAATTTCGAGCTAATTTACACCAGACAGCGATGAAAATTTTTATGCGGAATTCCATGTGACCATTAAAAACAGTAAAAAATAACCACATGAAAACACAGGATTACATCAGCCAGTTAAACGGCCGGGAACAAAACGCATTTTATTGTATAAAAAAGCTGGTAGCGGCCCGCATGCAGCCATTGATCATTTATTGCTATGGCTGCGAAACATTAGTACATACCCGTCGCAATTGCTTTATGACTAAACGGGTCAACGAAACGCGTCAATTTACCTGCGATCTGCTGTTGATTATACCGGACGAATGTATAATTGACCACGCGCTAAAAACCGAAGTACAGGAAATGACCAGCCACTTAGGCAGGGTGAATATGATCATACACCCGCTCAATTTTGTATTGCAGCAATTAAATGCAGGTAACCTGTTTTTTAACTAGGTCCGGAGGAGTGGGATTTTGTTGTTTGAAAAAAATGCTGCCACGCAATTATTGTCCGCATCTGTTGGCAAAGAATACCGTCAACAGGCGGAACAATTTTATGTAAACGATCCTGAAATGCCTGATTATTTGCAGGAAAAATTGCAGCCCGTTATTTCAACACAGCAGTTGAAAAAAGCCACCGGGCCGGTAGAAATTAGGTTAACGCTGGACCCGGAGAACGGCTGGCGTCCAAAGCCAATAGAATAAAAGAAACCGTTGCTGATCCATTGGGAAATTTGATTAAAGGCTTTTTTTCTTAAACCCTATATTTCGGCCAGATCTTCGTCTGCTGTTCCTTCTTTAATTTATACTTGAGGTGCCAAAATATTGGCTCAGGATAGCTATTGGTTTAAGTTTTTAATGAACTTATGGAAGCTCATTCTTTCTTTCCCCCGCGTGAGGGATTAGCTCGCTTTGTTTTTATATTTTTAATGGTCTCGCTGAGGGCTTCGCCGTTGCAGCGGATACCTCGCTGAAGGCTTTGTGCAGTGGGTCCCGATAGCTATAGCATACGCGTCAAGTTAATATTACAAATTTAGTGGTCAAAGACAAAAGCTGCAGCGCAGCGTTACCTTTATTAGTAACGGACACTAGATGGAATAGAGGTGCAGCGCACCGGTAATATAAGTCTTCCCCAAAAGATTCCCGCCGCGCTGCGGCTATGGGCAAGTCCCTGGAAGTTCTTGTTACCATGATTTACGGCGCGCTGCGCCTGTTTGCTATCAAAAAACGGGGCTTTGGGGCCCCAAAGGTTTATTCGTGCTACATTCTATAGCAATAACCTGTTTTTAGCTTGACGCGTATGCGATAGCTATCGGGATGGCGGAGTAGCAGCGATTATTCGCATCTTTTTTGTTGTTTTTTAATGGCGCCCATGAGGGCTTCGCCGTTGCCCGACCGCTGCCGTGCGTCTGCCCATTGCAGCGCTGGCAGGACAGGGGGCACGCCCAAATAAAAAATAACCATGATAACAGTCTACCCCCAGACATTTTTGATAGGATATGCCAGAGCAGCGACCCTCAAGCCTTCGTTGTTGTGGTTTTGCTATAGCTGGCCTTTATCATCCGGGGCATATTCTACCATCCATTCAATACCATATTTGTCCCTGAACATGCCAAAGTAGGAACCCCAGGGACTGTCGGCAATAGGCATTTCAATTTGTCCGCCGGCTGAAAGTCCGTTGAATAACCGGTCGGCTTCTTCCTTGCTTGCTGCATTGATTGAAATTTTACTCCTGTTTTCATTTTCGTTAGTCCGGCCTAAAACTTCGGGCACATCATTCGCCATCAACATATTTTGGCCAATGGGCAAAGCAATATGCATGATCTTATTCGCTTCATGTTCCGCCACAGGAAATCCGGCGCTTGACAGGTCTTTGAAACGGATAACTTTTGCGAATGCACCGCCAAATACTGATTTGTAAAAGTTGAATGCTTCTTCTGCATTTCCGTTGAAGTTAATGTGCGGATTGATCACTGCCATAATTGATATTTTTTTAAGCGATTATTTTTATTCCAGATATTCAGGCGCCGTAATGGTTTCTTTCTGCCTTACCCGGGTATCTCCGGCACCCTTATTGTGCGTAGGTTCAAATTTAAGTTTTTTATAGAAAGGCCCGGGCCCTTTTTTCTGACCTGCGGTTAGACGTCTCCACTTTGGTCGACGTGACGATAATTTTCCTCCGTCGTTCCGACCGCAGCGGGGGAAGCTCTACGAGGGCATTGTCGTAAAGGAGGATTAAAAGATCTGCCTAACAGAGCAACATTTCGCAGAGACGTCTTTCCGCCACGGTCGGGCAGGCACTTCGGGGCGACGTGGTGGGCTGAATGTTATGGACTAATGGTCTCCCAATCCGGAAAAACACCGTAACTTGAAAAGATGGAAACAGGGGCAATCGTTATTTACCAAACCGCAGACGGGCAAACATCTATTGATGTAAAGCTGGAACAGGAAACCATTTGGCTGACGCAGAAACAAATAGCGGAACTATTTAATACTCAACGTCCTGCAATTACAAAACATCTGTCAAATATCTTTAACTCTGGTGAACTCAGTACAGATTCAGTTAGTTCCATTTTGGAACATACTACCCTGGACGGGAAAAAATACAAAACAAAATTTTATAACCTGGATGTCATATTATCAGTAGGCTACCGTGTTAACTCAAAAAATGCAACGCAGTTCCGCATCTGGGCCAACAGGATCCTTAAGGAGTGCCTGGTAAAAGGCTATGCCATCAATGAGAAGCGATTAGAGGAACAAAGGCATCGCCCTCTTTCTGTTTTAGTCGGATTCCAGCTTTCTGCCGCAATGTGGGCAGTATGTAAATGCTTCATCCAGGCGGGCATTACATCCCTGGCATAATTTTATCGTATCTATTACTGACTTAAAGGGGAGGCTTATTTTGAAAGTAAAATCATCTGGTATTTCTTTTAAAAAGCTCGACTCATTTCCTTTTTCTGTAATCAGGAATAAGTCGTCTTTTGCCCGCGTTATGGCAACATAAAAGAGGCGCCGCTCCTCTTCGAGCAATAGATCATGGTTAGATTCACGTATCACCTGGTAGATCCGGTCTCCCATCCAAATATCCGGGAAACCGCCAGATCCTTCGGTTAGCCCGATGATAAAGACGGCCCTCGCTTCAAGCCCTTTTGAGGCATGAATGGTATTGCCTGATACAGAAACCCCGGCCTGCTCAAACCGCTCCTTATAAGGAGCATACATTTTGCTTCTGCGATAGAGGAATAGAATATCCTCCTTAGTATATCCTTTTTCTTTTAGCTTCTGGATCTGTCCAAGCACGTATTGAATGTTTTCAGCTTCATTTTTTCCTGCATGTATATGGATTTTCCTATTTGATTTTTTGTTGGATAAAACTTCTTTATCTACTTTAAATTTATTGTGGCGGATCACCTCATTACTGGCATTTACGATATTCTCAGTGCTCCTATAATTTATATTCAACTTTATGGTCTCGGCATTTTTGAAATGTCTGGCGAAGTTGATAATATAATCCACATTGGAGCCTCTGAAGCCGTAGATACTCTGCCAATCATCGCCAACACAGAATAGCTGGTTTTCATTGGTTAAAAATAATTTGATCAATTCAACCTGCAGATTGTTTACATCCTGAAACTCGTCCACCAATATGTATTTGAATTGATCCCGGTATTTATTTGCTATTTCATTATGGTTTTTAAAAAGCGAGATGGTCGTGGTGATCATATCGTTAAAGTCGAGATACGACTTATTGATACAATAGGACTGATATTGCTCAATTACAGGGATTGCCAAGGTATAAAAGTCCCTTACCCGCTGGTGCTGATCCTGCTGTGCACCGGCCAGTACCTCGCTGGCTGCAATATTTTCCGCCTTTATTATATCAATTACTCGGATTATCTGGCGGAGAAAATCTTTTATTTCTTTATGATAGGAATCAAACTCTTCTTCAAAAGATAAGGCTACGTTGAAATTGTAGTTTGCCGGGAGCCGGTCTTTGATGATCTTTTCGAGTTCCCGGTTGAAAACGGCGGTGTCCTGAGCCTGGTGCTCATAGGTTCTGGCTAAAACTTTATTGGCAACTTTAAATTGCTGCTCCTTGTTTTTAAGCGGATAACTCTTCTCACTAACATGCTCCAGGTAAACATTGGCTTCAGGAATATAAAAATCTGGCTTGAAGTTAAAGTCGCTGAAATTTACTTCAAGCTCATACTCAAATTGAATATTATGCCGGAAAAGCCAGTTTGCAATATACTGTTCAGATTTTGAACGTACTTTAATACCATTCAGTGTGGTGTAAGGTTTGGCATAGTTTGTAGGTGCGGTTCCTTTCTCGTTTTGCAGGTGAATTTTGTCAACCTGATAGTCCAGGATGTGTCTTTTTAAATGGAGCAGATATTCACTCGACTGACAATTTTCCAGCAAAACCTTATGAACCACTTCAAAAATAGTTTCGCTGGCTGCATTACTGAACTCACCTTTCGCTCCTTTGGAATCGCCAATGATTTTGAATTTGTTATCGAACTCGTTTACACCAAAGTTCCGGAGAATGCCATAACACAGCCCATGAAATGTTTTCAATGTCAGATGATCGATCCATTTATGTTTTTTTGTAAAGAAATAACGTTCGGTATTTTTTTCTTTCGGCGTTCTGTTCTTATCGGCCAGGATCTCGGCATATTCTTCCGTATCGTCTGCGGATATGATTAACCGGTCCAGCATTTCATTGGCTGCGTTTTTTGTGAAGGTGATAGCCAGGATATTGAAAGGATTGACTCCTTTTTCTTCTATCAGATAAATAAGCTTCTGGAGCAGGGTTTTGGTTTTTCCGGAACCGGCGCCTGCCAGCACAAGAATGCGCTTCTCTTCGCTGATTACAGCCTGATGCTGTTTTTCATTTAACGCCGTTAAATCCGTTTTACTTTCCCCCATTTTCAGGATTTGATGGTCATAGATCATGTCTGGTCTTATCTGCGCATCTGCCCAAAATTAATGTAAATTTTCTTTTATAGTTATTTTTCAACAACAGGCGCAGGGCAACACATCTGACTTTTTTAGAGCCATCGGCTCGTTTTGTTATTTCAAAGCCGTGCTTCAGCGCGGCTTCGTGCACAAAGCGCTGAGTGGAGTGCCATCAGCACGGAACATCATGTGCCGAACCTACGGTTCTCTACCCAGTTTGGGTGCTCTTCAAACGGGTTAAGACCCGTATTTGAAACATTTTTTCGAGGCGATGCCTCATTCTACTATTGCTTCTAATTTAGATAGGGTTGCCCTGTAGGCAGCCAAATATCAGGTTACGTAAAGGCGAAACAGAAAATAGTATTCGCTTCGGGCACCCTGGCCAATAAGATTCTTAAGGAGTACCTGGTAAAAGGCGATATAGCCAATGAAAAATGGTAGGGCCTTTTATTTTTTCAACTTTTCCAATAAAACCACATCTTCCTTCCAATCCTTCATCTGGCGCTGGTAGGTTGCCTGGGTTTTCGTGATCCGAAGGGTATGCGGTGATCCCGTTTTTATGGTTTCTGTTTTTAAATCGATGGTTGCATTTTTGATGGCATGCTCCAAAGCCGTTCTTTCGGCCTGGTTCTTCCGGAAATTGAAGACCTGCTCGGTTGGAGATTCTAAAAAGGTTTTTAATAGCTGCCACTCTTTGGAGTACTGTTTAGTATCGGGCAACGGACGACTCCAATCCGGTGGTGGCTGTGGTTGTTGATCTGCCCTTTGCTGTAAATAATCCCTGCAGGATTGCCGCAGCCCGTCTGTAAGCTTTGAGCCGTCTTTTACCTGCAGCAGCAAGGGGGCTAAAACTTTGTGTACATACGATCGCTGAAGGTCCTTTGTAAGAATTGGTAAGATTTCCTGTATCCATGCAGCGACAGGTGACGCCTTTTTCGCCATCCAAAGTAGGTGATGAAGTGTTCCGGCATCTACACGGCCAGGATCTCGGCTATACACACTTTTAAAATAACCGGGCAAATCACCAGTTTGTGCCGCTGCAATGGAGTGCAGCTTCTTATCGCCAGCCATTTCCTGCAGCACAGCTACCAGCTGCTTCAGCACGGGAAGTGTGATGGTCTCTGTAAGTTTTTCAAAAGTTCCGGCTGTTACGTCCGCGGGGATATTGTTAAAAATGGTGACCCATTTGGCCGGATCGATCTTTATAAAATAGGATTGCAACAGCCCGGTATTCAATTGTAGCAGGAAGGCTTTATCGTTCCTGTTTACCAGCCAGTCTGCAAGAGCATTGTAATTGACTTCTTTTTCAGTCCGGTGATCGCTATTGAATCCGGTTGATACGATAAATTCTATAGAGGTGGCTTCTGCAGCTGTTATTTGTTTTGTACGATTGAAATAGCTGATCCAGCTCAGCTGGCTCGCTGCACCTTGCGTCAGCAGCAGGCGGGCATTGACGTCCGGAGACCAGATCATTACTGCGCCATAATGATACCAATGCATCAGGTCCGGACCGTAGTTGCCCATATAGCCGGTTGATTCTTTTATGATGGGTTCGCCCTCATCCAATGCAAAAGAAGTGATCAGCTCATTTTCTTCAAATGGTACATTATCCGGGGTGGGTAATTCGCTTTTTGTCCAATGTTCAATAGAAAGTGAATCGTCGTATACTTCCTCCATCTCCGCATCACTATCGTCCTCCTCATCGTCATAATAACCGTCATAAGCAGGGGCTCCGGAAAGGTAGGAGGTTACCAGGCAGGCCCGGGCATAATAGCCCGCTTTTTGTGCGGCCTGCAGCAAGGCTTCCGCCTTGGCACGGTCATTCAGCTTGAGGGCGTCATAAGAAAAGTTTTCGGGCGTATACTGGTGCCCCAGTAAAACGATCGCCGGCCGCGGGTCTTCCTGTGCCTGGTGTTGGGAAAGCAGTTCTGCCAACCGGGCAGCATGTGTTTGTACGGATTGCAAGGCTATTTTTTTGCCTGCCTTTTCCTGTACGAGGTTATACACCAAACAAACCCGGCAGCCGGCACCAAGGGGCTTTACTTCATGATCACAATCGGCATAAAAAGCAGCATAATTGATGGCATAAGGATCCGCGCTGCGGGCAAAGTCTGCTGTTTCTTTCACGCCTTCAAAATGGATGACCAACTCCCCGCCGGTATGGGAGGAGGGAAGCCCGATGACCAGGGAGCCAAACATGCCCTTTTCTTTCTCGGTATCCTTATGCGGCAGGAAAAAATCGCCCTCTTTATAAATGAGCAGTTTATAGAGATTTGCGGCAATGCTGTAGTCTTCCAGGCCAAGATCTGCTTTTACATTTGTGAGCACCTTTTTGATCAGCTTTTCCCATGCAGGATTTTTGAAAGTAATTTTAGCAGCATCTATCTCCCGGGCACTTCTTACGTTGTCGTCATAAATGGTGCTCCGGCCCTGGCCAAAAGGGGCTTTTTGTGCCGTCCCGATCAGGGCCAGTGCCTGGATGCTGTTTATGGGAAAGGCAATTTCTTCCATACCTTCTATTGTTAATCCGGGAAAGACAAAATCAGCTGTACCGATACTGGCGAACTTTCCGCTGCCCTTTAACTGAAGGAGCGTTTCAAGTATGTTTTGTTTGATCTGGTGCATAGAATAATTGTAAAGATTTCTGCACAATTTAGTCCTTAAATCCTGAAATAGTAAAGCGAATCTATGGTAATCAAAGTCGTTTAAGCAACCGTTGTATATTACGGGAAGGCGCCTGACTAAAGAAAACAGTTTTATCCGTTTTTGTACATCGTGCGTTGTTTTATATCCGCTGCTACCACCGACAAATCATCATTCAACTGATGCCCACCGCTTGCCAGCTCCCGGAAAACGGCCCGCGGCAGTTGCTGCCGGTAGCGGGTGAAATGATCAAACGGTACCACTTCATCATCCCGGCACTGATAGAAAAACAGGGGGATGTTCCCGGGCAATTGCGCTGCAAAACCTTTCTGCAATTTTAATGGTTGTACCCAGTCTGCATCGCCATTCCAAAAAGGTGGGGCCACCAGGAATACGCCGGCAATGCTTGTTTTAACGGTGTTTTCTGAAAGGTATTTCAGCAGCAGGGAAGCACCCAGGGAGTGACCCGCCAATATGAATCCATCCTTAGCGGCAGCAATCTGTTTGCCGATCTGGTGCAGCCATTGCGGCGCAAAGTCCGGCGTGGTTTCATCGGCGACCATTTGCGGGTAATGCACCTGGTAACCGGTACCCAGTGCGGCCTGCAGGGAGCCCACCATTGGTATATCGGCTTTGTAGCCGCCGTTGCCGCCGCCCTGTATAAAAATGACCTGTTGATTTATCTGGATGTAATTGGGTTACACAACATGAAGACCCGGTAAGACACATTATTAAAACAACCACCGGCATTTTATAAAGATAGGTAAAATAGCTGCCCGCAGGTTGCCGCGAAACTGATCAGCGCCGCACCGGGTGTGCATCCTTCCGGATGGTTGTTATATTAAGGGTATCCGGACAAACGCAGTCTGCCGGAACTGATGCTGGGTGGATGAGATGGATCGTTTATATGTAATTTCCTGGTCACTAACAGATTATTGGATTGGTGCACTCCCGGAGCGATATCCCGTCAGATCCAACGGTTCCTGCAAAATATTTATGCGGCGAGCGATCAAATAATTTCCTATATTGTTGCGGTTTTTAAGGATAACCTGTAAAACATAATACCACTTTACTGAAAAGACTAAATAATGAGAAAACAGCTACTGCTTATAGTGTGCATGATCACCTGTGTAACCGCCTTTTGCCAAAACAATTATCAAAAAGCATGGACGGCGCTGAACCGCAACGACAGAATATCCGCTACGCGTTTTTTAAAGGAAGCAGAAAAAGACGCCGCCACCCGGGGGCAGGCATTTATTACCAACCTGCTGTTGCGGTCGTTTAACCGCAATGAAGCGGGCATGCTTCATTTTGCGGATTCTGTTTATACACAAATGGAAGATCCCTATCCCTATATCTATGCCCTGTGGTTTAATAAGGCCGTTGCCGGTGCGCTTGGGGTTAAAAAAAAGCCGCACCAGGTAGCAATGTTGCAAAAACTTAGTGCAGACCGTAAGGCCCCCGTTTTATTAAGAACATCAGCCAACTACGTGCTGGCAGGAAACGAGGTACTGTCTGGTCGCTTTGCAGCCAGCGCGCCTTATATACAAACGATTCACTCGGTACGCAACTGGCAATTAGCCGGGGCTTTTGAGAACCTTTCGGGGAGCGGTTTTTATACGGAATATGACCCGCTGAAATATCCCGGGCCGGATGCTGTTTTTAAAAATGCATCGGGTAACAATATAAAATGGTTTACACCGGCTTTTGAAAACAACGATGGGTGGCTCCAGACCGGTTTTTCAATAACAGAAACCAGCGCCATTATTTACGCTCAGACTTTTGTGGATGTGCCGGAAGAAAAAAGCGTAATACTGGGCATGGGGTTTGCCGGGAATCTGAAGCTTTGGCTGAACGATGAGCTGATGATCTCCGAACCCAGGGAGCGGGTTACCGATTTTGATGCTTATTGTGTAAAAGGGGTATTAAAAAAGGGAACCAACCGCATTCTGATACAGCTTGGGTATACCCATGAAAAATATCCCAACTTTACCCTTCGGGTCCTGGATGAGGATGGTAAAGCCATCGATTTAAACAGCACTGCCGGGTATAAGGCGTATCCAAAACGGGAGGCAGCGGCGCGCCTGCCGGACCTGTTGCCGCATTTTGCGGAACAGTATTTCGAAACCCGGCTGGCAGCGGATTCTGCCAACCTGCTCAACTATGTACTGCTGACCAACTGTTATTTGCGCAGTAATAAGACGGAACGGGCCCGGCAGATCATTAACCGGGCATTGGTGAAAGCGCCTGATAACTCTTTATTGAGGAGTATATACATCAATGTCCTTACCGCCGAAGGAAATAGCGCGCTTGTGGAAACGGAGAATGAACGCCTGATGCGGTTCGATAGCAGCAGTGAAAAAGCCATGGTCCTGTCCATGCAGCAGCTGAACAAAAATCAAAAATATACCGAACTGGAACATAAGCGGAACGAGTATATACAGCTATATGGGGAAAACGAGGTGACCGATGGTCAGTATATTTTGCTAAAGGCAAAGGATGAAAAACTGGAGGAGATCATCACTATCGCAGAGAACATGTACCGGCGCTATCCGGATAATCCCGATCTGCAAGCGGGCATATATAAGTTACGAAAATCTACGGGGAAAAGTGCGGATAGCGCTCTTGAGGTGTACCGGCAGTTTTTTAAAAATAATTATCACCACAGGGTAGCTTCCCAATACCTTGCTGCGCTGCAGGATAACGGTAACAAAAAGGAATACCGGTCGTTACTGGAAGAGTTGATAAGAAAATTTCCATATGTGCCCCAGTATTCTATTGCGCTGTCTGAATTTTTTCTGTTGGAAAAACAGTATGACAGCGCTGAAAAATATGTAAAGGAGGCTCTTGCAATAGCGCCTTATGCCGATGCTTACTGGAAATTGCTGGGCGATATCCGGAAGCAAAAGAATGAAACAGCCGGTGCACTGGAAGCTTATCATACGGCGCTGAAGTACAATGCCAACCAATATGAACTGATCAATACGGTGCGGAAACTGGAAGGCCGGAGCGAGGCGTATAAACTGTTACCTGCTGTTGAAGAAGATAAGATCATCAGCAGCGATGATTATAAGGGAGCAGACAAGCAAAAAGACGGCTATTATTTTTTACTGGATCAGCGGGATATGATCTTATACCCAGACGGAGGTAACGAACAATACATTACCTCCATGATCAGGATTGTAAATGAAAAAGGCATTGAACGGTATAAAGAGGTATCGCTGAGTTATGATAATAACCAGTCCCTGCTTATAGAAAAAGCCGAAGTGATCAAAAAAGACAAACGGGTGCAGGGCGACAAAAAAGACGGCGATATTGTATTTACGAACCTGGAACCGGGGGATGTGGTATTTATCCGGTACCGGCTGCGGACCTTTGCTGATGGACATTTTGCAAAAGACATTACAGACCGGTATTTTTTCTCAGGGAATGTTTATTGCTATGCCTCCCGGTATACCCTGCTGGCCCCACCAGATGCAAAGATCGGTTTCCGGTTTAGTAAGGATAGTATCCCCCCGCAAATAAGCAGGGCAGAGGATTTTAAAAAATATTCCTGGGAGGTATTGCATTCTTTACCCGAAAAGGATGAGCCATTAATGCCGGGTCTTGCAGACGTGGCCAATGTATTACATGTTTCTACCATTGCCGGTTGGAACAACATCGTTTCCTGGTATGCGGATGTGGTCAATTACAACGATGTTGAGCAGGAGGTGACGGATGTATACAATACGCTATTCCCCGCCGGCTCAAAACCGGAAAGCCAGTTTGAAAAAGCACGGCGTATTTATAATTATATTGAAAATAACATTCATTATAGCTCCGTTGCCTTCCGGCAGAGCGGCTACGTGCCGCAAAAACCTTCTGTTACGCTCAACACACAACTGGGCGATTGTAAGGATCTGTCACGGCTCTTTGTAGCATTGTGTCATAAGGCGGAGATCGCCGCCAATATGGTGCTGATTGACACGCGTAACAACGGTACAAAGAGCATGCTGCTGCCTGCGATGGATTTTAACCATTGCATTGCCAAAGCCGTGCTGGATAATAAGGAATATTTTATTGAGCTTACCGATAATAATCTCCCTTTTGCAGCATTGCCCAATAGCCTTAACGGCGCCCTGATGCTGGATATTCCGCGAACCCCGGCTTTATCCGCTTCCGGCGTTACCTTCCTGCATACACCCAACCGGTCCAGGGATAAAACCTTCCGGTATATAGAGATCCGCCCCAGCGGATCGGACCTCGCGTATTCCAATAAAGTGGTCAGAACAGGACACCTGGCATCAGCTATACGTGCCGATTTCCGGCACAGTGATGAGGAAAAGCGATTAAAGGATATGGAGGAGTCTTTGGCAGGCGGCTATTCCACGGGATTGAAGTTAAAGGACCTGAAGTTCTCCGGCCTGGAAGACCTGACGGATTCCGTAACCTACCAGTTCTCCTACCTGGTAAATGACCAGGTTTCGGAAGTGGGCCCCATGAGTGCCTTTAAGATCAATTATCATGATGTGGTGGCCACGATGGATAAGTTTCCTGCGGAAAAAAGAACACAGCCGGTTGAGTACTGGAATTACGAGAATACGGATGCGTATGAAACAAGAGTAACCGTTTTTGCACCAGCAGGTATGAAATTTTCTGCATCTCCAGCATCGGTTTCCTTAACATTTAAAGACCTGGAATACAGCCTGCAGTTTCAATTGATTTCACCCGCCAAATTGCAGGTTACCCGTAAATTTACCAATAACCGGCAGCAATTTTATGCGGCGGAAGATTATGATGGTTTGCGGTCTTTTTTTGAAAAAATTGTAAAAGCGGAGCAGAAGTTTATCGGGTATCAGAAATAATGAAGGTCTCCGGATTAGTGAAGAGGGTTGTTGTTGATAAGAAGGGTAGGGTAATGTAAAAAATGCATAAGCTTTAAAAAATAAAACAGGTTCTGTGCGTTCTATTTTGGAACGTTCGGAAATCCAGGTTTATCAGGTCTGTTTATTTAATTAGCATGTTCCCAGGAAACAGCTTGTGCAGAAACTGCACAAGTTAAAAGACTGATGATCGCTGTAAGCAATATAAAATAACCATATGCAACGGCAATGCAACACTTTGTACAAAAGGCGTACTGCCAGTCAGGCATAATACGGGAAAATATAGTTTTCGCCCCCAACTATTTCCAAAATAGAAAATGTTCGGGTAGTTGTCGCAACAACCCATATATATTGTCGGATTAACAAACAATACCTTTTTGGAGATTTACTAATTTAGCAGGAAACAAAAAATCAACAAATGAAACAAGTGTTTATCAATCTGGCCGTAAAGGATGTAAACCGGTCGATGGAGTTTTACGCAAAATTTGGATTTACCAATAATCCGCAGTTTTCTGATGATTCCGGAAAATGCATGGTATGGAGCGAACATATTTTCCTGATGATCCTGAGCCACGAGAAGTTTAGCAGTTTTGTGAACAAGCCCATTGCGGATACCAAAACGAATGTTGCCGGGTTATTTGCACTAAGCCTTGACAGTATGGACCAGGTAAATGAAATGGCAGAGAACGGGCTGAAAGCGGGGGGCACAGAACCCGTACCGGCAAAGGATTATGGTTTTATGCAAACAAGGAATATTGAAGATTATGACGGCCATACCTGGGAGCTGTTTTTTATGGATATGAGCAAGTTCCCAAAAGAATAGGCGAAGGTAAAGCCGGTTCTGCGCCCTATTGATGACAGGGAAGGATCTGCTCCTGAGTAGCGCGGATCCTTTTGTTGTTATAAGCGCAGTTTTTTGCTAAATTTATGCCTATGAACAGCAGCATTTTCTTCGCTCCCGAACTCTTTATCCCCAACGGTATCCACGATATTTCCTTTTATGAAAAAGCGTTCGGGGCGGTGGAGCTCCGGCGCTTTTCCAATGAGGACGGCAGCATCCATGTATCTGAACTAAGCATTGATGGTGCTATGTTGCACCTGCATGAGGTTACGGCAAAGCCGTATTATTTTTCACCCGATGCACATCACGGCACTACTGTTTGCATCGGCCTTTTTGTGGCGGATGTGGATCACATGATGAAAAGCGCTATTGCTGCCGGTGCCACCGAAATAAGCCCGGCGCAGGATTATGACTATGGCTACCGCCAGGGCACAGTCAAAGATCCTTTTGGACATTACTGGCAGCTGCAGCAGCGGCTGTAGGCCGCAGGTATCTGCCTGTGTATTCAGCAATCAATTTCTTTTTTATGTAACTTGCTGATTGAATTTTGCAAACAGGGATCTTGTATGAATGTTATGAAACCCACTTCGCTGGAAGCGTTTTATGAAGAGGCTGCTGCGTGGAGCGGGATGGAGGTGGATGCGCTGTTGCCTTCCGGTATTAGTAAGGATGTGGGGCATTTTAATGTTTTTGATATTGCTGCCACGATAGAAGCCGTAAGGCGGAAAAAGGCTATGCCGTACAACCGGAGGGCCTATTATAAGATCAGCCTTATACGGGGGAAGAACCGGGCGGAATATGCGGATAAGGTGATTGAGATCACCAATAATGCCCTGTTATTTGCCACCCCTAAAGTACCTTATCACTGGATACCGCAGGACCCCGACCAGCGCGGACAGTTCTGTGTATTTACAGATGCTTTCCTGGTCAAGAATAAAAGCGGTGTGGTATTGGAAGAGCTGCCGATCTTTCAGCCGGGCGGATACCCGGTTTTCGAAATTACGGATGAGCAGGCGGCAGAAATAGGGCAGGTGTTTGCAAAAATGAAAAAGGAGATCGCATCCGATTATGCCTTTAAATACGACCTGCTGCGCACCTATGTGCTGGAGCTGATCCATTACGGGCAAAAGCTGCAACCGTCCACCGCCCTGGCAGCCAGTTCCAATGCGGCAGCCCGTGTCACAGCACTGTTTATTGAGCTGCTGGAGCGGCAATTCCCGGTTGAATCACCCCGGCAACAACTCCTGCTGCGTACCGCCAAGGACTATGCCAACCGCCTGGCGGTGCATGTAAACCATCTTAATAAAGTACTAAAAGAAAACACCGGTAAGACCACCACGGCCCTGATCAGCAGCCGGGTATTGCAGGAGGCGAAGATCTTATTGAAACAAACCGACTGGACGATCTCGGAGATCGCCTACAGCCTTGGTTTTGAAGAAGTAGCCCATTTCTCAAACTTCTTTAAAAAGCAAACTGCCGTTACACCGGTGGCTTTTCGTTCCTGACTGACTTATTTGATTTTTGCAAAGAATGGATTGATGATTGCAACAACCCGGATGGTAAGTTGCTGCAATTTTGTAAGATAAAAATGATCCGAAATATGAAAGAGAAAAACAAGATCGCCCTGGTAACCGGTGGCAGCCGTGGCCTGGGCCGGAATATGGCCATCAGCCTTGCAAAAAAAGGCATAGATGTAGTGCTCACCTATAACAGCAACAGGGAAGCAGCAGACGCAACCGTTGCAGCAATTCAGGCACTGAGACAGCAGGCGGTTGCCTTTCAGCTGGACACCAGCAATGTGGCGTTATTTGATGATTTCGTCAAACAGGTAACGGACTATTTACAGGAGCAGACCGGCAGCTCCAATATTGATTTCCTGATCAATAACGCGGGCACGGGCTTATATGCTCTTGCAGCAGATACAACAGAGCCGCAGCTGGATGCGATGATGAACATTCATTACAAAGGTGCCTTTTTTCTTACCCAAAAGCTGTTGCCGTTTATTAATGATGGCGGCGGTATTATCAATATCTCTTCGGGATTGGCGCGGTTTACCATTCCCGGCTCTTCCGTGTATGCCTCTATGAAGGCCGCTGTGGAAGTGCTGACCCGCTACCTGGCAAAGGAACTGGGTGGCCGGAAGATCCGTGTGAACGTAGTGGCGCCGGGTGCTATTGAAACCGATTTTGGCGGTGGCCGTACCCGCGATAACAAGGAGATTAATGCGCAGATAGCCGGTGTGACCGCACTTGGACGGGTGGGCCTTCCGGATGATATCGGCGGGGTAGTGGCCTTTCTGTGTACGGACGACGCCCGCTGGATCACGGGGCAGCGGATCGAAGCGTCTGGCGGGCAGTCCTTATAACGTTCATCCTTTCAGGAGCATACCCCAAAGTGACCGGACCGTTTCGGATCCAACCGGAGTATTAAAAGACGCTTATATAAGATTTAATGCCGATTGGACATCCGTAATAGACCCATTTTATTGGCCTAAGGGCTGATCACATCGGCACTATACGGGAATATTTTGGTCCAGAATAAATATCTGTTTCGTATAAATGCCTTTGTTGGTTCTGTTCGATCAGAAAGATCACTCGAAAAAATCCAGCTCTGCGATGGATAGTCCTTTATCCTGCGCGGCAGTTTCCGTAGCTTCTATACGGATGTACCGCGTTGTTAAGGACCGCGGGAAGGGATGCAGGCGGGTAACCGGATCATTGATAAGGTTGCCAAATTCAAAGCTACCGGCATCAGTCCAGTTGCTGCCATCCCCGCTGATCTGGATCTTTCCTTTGCTCATGAGCCCCTCCTTGTTTTGCGTATGTGGCGTATAGGAAAAACTTTTGAGGGTATAGACCTTGCCCAGGTCCAGGACTATAAATCCGTTGCCGGAGGCTGGTTTTGACTGCCACCATGTTTTTTTATCGGCATCAAAAGCCAGTGCCGCGCCGTGCTGTTTTGTATCGCCGCTTGCAGCCAGCAATTTCCAGTTTTGTTTTAATATACCAAATATCCGACTGGCCACGGGGCCGGTGCTGTTTTTACTGAAAGCCACGGCTTTTACCAGGCCATGAACTGCGGGGAAGGGTGCCGTATAAACGGGCGATGACAGGGTAGGTGTGCTGCCATCGGTTGTGTAGTGGATCTCTGTACCGGAGCCCAGGTTTTGCAGCGTATTTTCTCCATGGGGTTTCCAGTTAAATTCCGGCTGGTAGGGGGCGATGGTAACCATGCCATTTACACTTTGTGATAATTCCAATTGCGGTGGCCGCATTTTATAATAGTGCGCGGTAATATTGCTGATGGCTGGTGCGGCCCGGGAACCGAGGATGCGGATCCGAAATTGGTTGGAGGTGGTTTCGGGAAAACGCAGGATACGCTTGTAGCCAATATTGGTGGCCGCCGCAATTTCTTTCCACCGGCCCCCGATCCAGGCGTCCACCGCATGCTGCTCTACCCGCTCGCCATGGGTGCTGATAGCCTCCTGTAAAACCAGGCGGTTGATGGTAACGGGCTGCGGAGTGTGGATAATGATTTCCGGCCGGGGCTCCCTGAGCAGCAGAAAGCTTTGTGGGCTTACATCCAGGACAGCTTTGGGCCCGGTTGCATTTTTAAAAAGGTTGATTCCGTAGGTTTCACGGATCCGGGCGCCGGTTTCTTTTAATACGGATACATCCTCGTTTGACAAACGACCTTCGCGATTGGGGGGGATATTGAGCAGGAAGGTGGAATTGCCGCCGACGGAACGCTCATAAATATCAAATACATCATCCGCGCTTCGTACCTTTTGCGTAGTTTCATTACGGTAGAACCAGCCTTCTCGTATGGAGGTATTGGTCTCTGCCTGCTGGTAATGGAGGTACCGCGCTTTGTAGAGCTGTTCCCGGCTGCCCAGGTCATTGACGGTAAGATCCGGGTAGCTGTTCATCCGATCGGGATCATCGTTAAAAGGAATCACATTCCATTCCGTATTCCGGGTTTTGCCGGACTCGTTACCACACCAGCGGATATCCTGTTTACCAAAGATAACGGCTTTGGGGGCCAGGGTCTGGATGAGCTTTTTCCATGCAGCGTAATTGTATTGCTGGCCACCTTTGGTTTTAGGATGTGCACCATCAAACCATACTTCATCTACCGGACCGTACTCAGTAAGCAGTTCAAACAGCTGGTTCATAAAATACTCATTGTAGTCGTCAACTTCGAACTGAAAACGGGTCTTGTTTTTAAAAGGGCGACCGGCCACCGGGCGGGGAATGGTACGCATGGTGTATTGGCTCAGGTTGCCGTAAAGTCCGTCCGGACTTTCGATCTGGAACAGGTCGGCAGGAGAAAGATAGATACCCAACTTTAGTCCGTACTTTTTGCAGGAAGCGCTGAGGTCTTTTAGAATGTCGCCTTTTCCATTGCGGAAGCCCGTAGACATGATGCCATGCGTAGTGTAGCGGCTTTGCCAGAGCACAAACCCGTCGTGGTGTTTTACGGTAATGATCACCATCTTCATTCCAGCGGCCTTCATGGCGGCGCACCACTGATCGGTATCCAGTGTTTTGAGATCAAATATTTTGGGATCTTCCATCCCGTTACCCCATTCTTTTTGGGTAAAGGTATTGGGCCCCAGGTGCACAAAGGCGATGAACTCATTGCGAAGAGCTGCATACTGGTTGGCCGTGGGCACTACCTGTGCTGCTTTGCTGATGATGGTTTCTTTTGAATCGCCCGGCAGGATTGGAATAGTGTTGGCCGGTGTAACATTTTGCGAAAATGCCTGTATGGTTACAGGGATGGACAACAGGAGGAAAAGTGTTTTGATATGCATGCTGATTTTTAATAGTAATGATTTGCACAGAGGTTTTCCGGCAAGCCCGAAGCGGCCTGCACACATTAAAGAACTTTATTGATAGAGCTTTACCCAGTCAACGATCATTTGCACCGGCAACTGCTGCGGATCTACCTTGCCAACCCAGCTGCCACCCAGCTGCTGGTCTATCAGCAGGTAAAATGGCTGATCGTAGGGCCACTGACTGGCATCCACGCCGGTTATGCGCGGGTAGGTAAAGGTTTCTTTGCCGTTTACGGTAAAGACGATCTTATGCGGGGTCCATTTGATGCCAAATGTATTAAATCCGTCTCTGTTAAAAGGAGCTGTTCCGGAGTGCGGCGGCTTTTGGGTCTGTTTGAGATCGAGCGTGTAATAGGAGTGAGTGGTTTGGTAAACCTTGTGCTCGAAATTCAGATGCTCCATGATGTCGATCTCCCCGTTTTTGGGATAAGCACCATATTTATTTTGTTCTGCCAGCATCCACATGGCCGGCCAGGCGCCCGTAGCACATTCCAGCTTTGCCCTTATTTCAATTTTCCCATACTGAAAAGCAAATTTTCCTTTTGTGTAAATGCCACCCGTGATAAAGGGACGCGGATCAGCGGTAGTGTCCGGGTTACGGATGCCACGGAGGTAAATATACCCGCTGTCGAGCCGGAAACAGTCGTCGTGGGTGCTCATATGCCTGTTCCAGTCCGATTTGCCGGGTGGAATCCGGGTCCATTTGCTGGTATCCAGGATGGGCGCATTAAAATCGTCCTTCCACACCAGTTTCCATTTTTTTTCGGTCCGCCCGTCCTTCTGGAGATATACATACCCGGCGGAGCGTGTAAAGGGCCTGCTGCATGCTGTGGCCAGCAGCAGGAGCACAAGGGGGAGGAAAACGATCTGTTTTATTGTTGTCAATGGCATGAGCAGGTGATTGATAATACCCGCAAGATAACCACTCGGAGGGAGAAATGGCCCGGATGTGCAAACGGATGCGCAGGCGCGGGGCCGTTTAACGTTTAAGGTTTGATATTTCAGTTAGATTCTATGCTTGATGTACAATGCCAATAACTGAAGACTGATGGCTAATGGCTGAAAACTGATTTGATACCAGGTATGAAACGGATCTAACCTGAAACTTTAAATGTTAAACCCGGAACCTGCTAAACCTCCACCGGAACAAAACTCTCCAGCTCTTTCGCAACAGCACTGAGGAAGGTTGCTCCCAGGGCGCCGTCTACCACACGGTGATCGTAGCTCATGCTGAGCACCATCATGTGCCGGATGGCAATGCTGTCGCCTTGCGGTGTTTCCACTACAACGGGGCGTTTTTTAATAGCACCTACTGCCAGGATGGCTACCTGGGGCTGGTTGATAATTGGGGTACCGGCAAGACTGCCAAAAGTACCCACGTTGGTAATGGTAAAACTGCCACCCTGTGTATCTTCAGCCTTTAACTTATTGTTACGCGCGGCATCGGCCAGGCCGTTTACCCGTTTGGCCAGACCGGTCAGGTTAAGCTGGTCGGCATTTTTAATAACGGGTACAATCAGGTTCCCATTGGGAAGGGCTGTTGCCATCCCGATGTTGATGTCTTTTTTGATGATGATCTTATCGCCCTCCACCGAACTGTTGATCAGGGGGAAGCGTTTGATACATTTTGCAATGGCTTCGATAAACAGGGGCATAAAAGTGATCTTCGTGCCTTCCCGTTTTTCAAAATCTTTTTTTACTTTCTCCCGCCACATGACCATATTGGTTACATCCGCTTCGGAGAAGCTGGTCACGTGCGGACTGGTCTGTTTGCTGCGTACCATATGCTCTGCAATAAGCTTACGCATGCGGTCCATTTCAATGATCTCCACATTGCCACCGTGGCGGCTGATATCGAGGGGGCCGGCCTGCTGCGCTTCCTTTGCCGGTGCCAAGGTAACGGCGGGCGGTGTAACGGAGGCTGCCGGCGCCTGCCGGCGGGAGCGGCTGGCCACATAATCCAGTATATCATTCTTGGTTACCCGGCCTTCTTTGCCGGTGCCGGGTATCTTTTCCAGCTCACTCATGGAAATACCTTCGCTGGCGGCAATATTCAGTACAAGAGGAGAATAAAATCTGGAGGGAGCCGATCCGGAGGTTTCCGGTTTGATGGTGGAGGAAATAACTTCAGCTTCCTGTTCCTGTTCCGGAACAGACGGCACTGGTTGAGGGGTAACAGCAGGCTCGGGGGTAATCGTCTCTTCTGCCAGGCCCTCCGTGCGGATGCGGGCAATAACGGTACCAATGGGCACCACGTCATTTTCGCTAAAAAGAATGGCTTCGATAACCCCGCTGGCCGTACTGGGCACTTCGCTGTCTACCTTATCCGTAGCGATCTCCAGAACAGTTTCGTCCATTTCCACGGCATCGCCCACCTGCTTCAACCATTTTAAAATAGTTGCCTCCATAATGCTTTCTCCTAACTTGGGCATCACCAGATCCTCTAAAGCCATAGAACAATTGTATTTATTAAATAAATGTAGTTTAAAATAGCCAGCCGGCGCAAAAATAGTGATTTAGATCCTAACTTTCGTTTGTTAGCATCTGTAAGTGGCCTGAAGTGAAGGGGTTAAAACTTGTTCTTCCACATCATACTTTCGATGGGCCGGTCGGGCTGACTGCTGTATTTGGCGTTTTTCTTCTGGTTATATTTTACTTCAATCTCTCCTTCAACAGGGAAGTAGATCAGCTGGCCTATAGGCATGCCCTTATAGATCTTGACGGGTTGTTTCACCGAGATCTCCAGGGTCCAGTGCCCGCAAAAGCCCACGTCGCCTTTACCTGCAGTGGCATGGATGTCGATACCCAGGCGGCCGGTGGAGGATTTACCTTCCAGGAACGGCACGTGTGCATGAGACTCGGTATATTCCTGGGTAACACCCAGGTAAAAGATGTGAGGATAGAGTACAAAACCTTCATCCGGGATCTCAAAATAAGCGATCTCATTGTGCTGCTTTGCATCCAGCTGGTGATTTTTATAAGTAGCCAGCCAGGCGCCCAGGTGCACATCGTAGGAATTGCTGCCCAGGCAGGCCCGGTCGTAAGGGTTAATAAGAATGGTCCCTTTTTCTATTTCTTCCAGTATGCGAAGGTCTGATAAGATCATGATTCGTGCTTTGAAAACAGGGGTATTTTAAAATATTGCGGCTGAGTTGCCCGCCAACCGGCAGATCGGTACCAAGGCATCCTTTTGTTCTTTTATAAATCATCGCTGCAAACGGGATCCCCCTTATGAAATCCTTAACTTGCACAAATTAAGCGAATCCGATTATTTATGCCCGTTATTTTTCAAGAAGAAATTAACAATTCTACAAGGCTGGGGATCTGGAAGATTGAGGAGGAACCTGGATTCTTTAGAGAAAAGGTGCCGGTACACCGGGCGGTGACACATCCGCATAAGATGTTACAGCATCTTGCCGGCCGGTTTTTGCTGCAATACCTGTTCCCTGGTTTTCCGTACCACCTGATACAGATTGCAGAAACACGGAAGCCTTTCCTTCCGGACGAGGCTTTTCATTTTTCCATTTCCCATTGCGGCGATTATGCGGCGGCCATTGTAAGCCGGGAGCGGCGGGCGGGTATTGATATTGAAATCCCGGTGGAAAAAGTAGTGACCATCCGGCATAAGTTCATGAGCTCCTCAGAAATGGAATTACTGAACCCGCTTTCCATGGAGGAGTATACACAGGTATGGTCCGCCAAAGAAGCGGTGTATAAATGGTATGGTTTAGGCAAAGTGGATTTCCGGGAGCATATCCGGTTTACCGGTTATAATGAGGCCCGGGATGCCTTTGATTGTCATTTTACACTGACTGACAGCCGGCTGAAAGTGCAGCTGCAGCAGCTTTCGGGGCTTTGCCTGAGTTATGTGGTGTCGGAGTAATTTGAAAATTTGTGAATGTGGGAATTGAGGCGTACCATAGGGATACAAGAGATCTGACCTGGAACTTTAAATTTTCAGTGTAGGTGTATTGGATCTGCGACTGAGCATTGGCAATAGACTCAACTTCTGTCTCCTCCCAGTCTCTTTGTCCTCCTAAGCCATCAGTTGGCAGCTATCAATTTTCAGTTGATACCGATGGAAATCAGAAATTCAGCTTCAAGCCAGGAGGGGACTTTGTTTGAAGTTCTAAAACGCAAGTATCAAATGAAATTAAACCTGAAATCCGGAACAAAAACCTAAGCGAATGGTATCCGGTATCAGTAATGCTCCACAAGCCTCAAATGGATCTGACGTGAAACATTAAACGTTGGACCTGGAACAAAAAAATTAGTTCTGCACCATTTCTCTTGCATTCTCCAACGCCGCCGCTGTCGGTTTTTCTCCGCTCAGCATTTTCGCAATGGCAGTGATCCGTTCTTCGGTATCCAGTTGCCGCATACCGGTGCGTACCTGTTTCCCGGATACTTCTTTATATACAAAATAGTGTGCATCGGCACGTCCGGCGATCTGCGGCTGATGGGTAATGCAGATCACCTGCCGGCTGGCGGCCAGGTCTTTCATGATAATGCCCACCTGTTTTGCCGCTTCTCCTGAGATGCCCGTATCAATTTCATCAAAGATGAGGGTGGGAAGGTTCATGCGCTGGGCTACCAGGCTTTTAATACAAAGCATAAGACGGCTTAACTCGCCGCCACTGGCTACTTTGTTAACCGGTTTGAATTGTCCGCTTTTATTCGCATCAAATAAGAAGTCAACCGCATCAGCGCCCTGTGCACCCAGGGGCCTTTTTTCAAAAGAAACGCGGAGCGCGGCATTGGGCATGCCTACCTGGGTAAGTAGTGTTTCTACTTTTTTCTCAAACGGGGCTATCTGTTTTTTGCGGGCTTCTGAAATTTTTTGGGCGAGCGCTTCGGCCAGCCGGAAGTGCTGTTCCGTGGTGGCTTCCAGTGCGGCAATGTCGTCCTGGATATGGGCTACCCCCTGTAGCTTTTCTTCCAGTTGCTGCTGCAGAGCCCGCAGCTCATTGGTTGATTGTACGCCGTGTTTTTTCTGCAGCCGGTATCCTATGGATAACCGGTCGCTGAGGGTTTCTATTTTTTCCGGGTCATAGTGAATACCATTGCTGATATGTTCCAGTTCCACAGCAATATCCTGCAACTCTACCTGTGCACTGTTGAGCCGGCTCACCAGGTCGGGGAGGTCCTTATGAAAGCTGCTGTAATTGCCCAGCAGCTGCGCAATAGTTTTTAGTTGCTGCACCAATGGCTGCTCGCCCTCTTCCAGTTCGTTGTAGGCCTTGCCCAGTGCCCCTTTGATGCCTTCGGAGTTAGACAATAGTTTCAATGTTTCATCGATCTCTTCCAGCTCATTTTCCTGTAAGTTGGCTTCAGCCAGTTCATCGTATTGGAATTGATTGTAATCGCTTTCCTGGTCCATCCGGGCCTGCTGTTCTTTTAAGCGTTCCAGTCTTTTTTTATGTTGCTGCCATTCGGCAAATTTCAGCCGGTAGTCATTGATGAGCTTTGTATTACTGGCCAGTGCATCCAGTACATGCACCTGAAAATCGGTATCACCCAGCTGCAGGGTGTCAAATTGCTGATGCAGGTCTACCAGCAATGAGCTGAGTTGCTGTAGCTGTGCCAGGTTCACCGGGGTATCATTAATAAATGCACGGCTTTTGCCATTGACGCCGATCTCCCGCCGGATGGTGATTTCAGGAGATGGGTCAAGGTCGTTGGTTTCCAGGAACCGGGTGATCTCACTTACTGTTCCGGGGGTAAACAATCCTTCAATAATGCATTTCTTTTCTTTGTCTACCAGGGCGGCGGTATCGGCCCGCTCGCCCAGTATAAGCGATAAGGCACCCAGTATGATCGATTTTCCCGCACCGGTTTCACCGGTCACAATATTCATCCCGTTGGAGAAATGGATCTCCAGTGCATCGATGATCACGTAGTTCCTGATATGTAATTGTTTCAGCATCGGAAGGCAAATTAAGAAAAAGGCTGAAAAGAAAAACCCCCATTCTTGCAAATGGGGGAAAATAAAAAAAGCCTGTCTGCAGGCAGACAGGAAAAAAGAATTTATTTTACTTCAATGTTGTTGTGCAGCTCTTCATCTACCAGGATGCGGCCGCAGTTCTCACAAGCGATGATTTTTTTATGTTGTTTGATCTCGCTCTGCTTTTGCGGAGGAATGGCATAAAAACATCCGCCACAGGCATCACGCACTACCGGTACCACCGCCAGACCATTGCGGAAGTTACCACGGATCTTTTCATAACTGGCAAGCAGACGGGGTTCAACCCCTTCCTTCGCTGATTGCGAAAGTTTCTGGTATTCTTTCTCCTCCTTTTCGTTGGCAGAAATGATCTTTTCCAGTTCTGCTTTCTTCAGTTCCAATACCCCTTCTTTTGCCCCAAGGTTCTTCTTGGCTTTTTCGAGCAGGATCACTTTATCAGCGATCTCTTCGTTGGCATCCTTGATGTGTTTTTCGGCCAGTTTGATCTCCAGCTGCTGCATTTCGATCTCTTTATTGATGGCCTCAAACTCGCGGTTGTTTTTTACGTTCTCGCTGTCTTTTTCGTATTTTTTTATCAGCTCTTCAGCATCTTTGATTGCCCCTTTGCGTTCTTCAATGAATTCTGTAACACCGTTGATCTCTTCTTCGATCCGGGTTTGCCGGGAACGCAGTCCGTGGATCTCATCTTCCAGGTCGGCTACCTCCATTGGCAGCTCTCCTTTTAAAATTTTGATCTCATCCAGCTTGCTGTCGATCTTTTGCAGATTGATCAGGGAGCCCAGTTTTTCTTCAATTGAAAACTCTTTAATTTGTGGCATATATTTCTTACTGTTTGACTATTAGTTAAAAGCAGCTTATAAAATCCACATTACTGATAGTATACGGGATTGGTATTTACCGCTGTTTTAAGGACGGCAAAGTTAAGGATTTTTTCCTGTAAAATGCGATGCAGCAAATCTATGGTGAACTGCTCACTTTCGTAATGGCCGATGTCTGCCAGCAGGATCTTTCCGTCTGCATCAAAGAATTCGTGGTATTTGATGTCGGAGGTTACATAGGCGTCTGATCCTGAATTGATTGCGGCTTTTGTCAAAAAACTTCCGGCCCCGCCGCAGATACTTAGGGTCCGGATCTTTTTGCCCAGGAGCGCGGTATGCCGGATAAGGGGAAGATGGAATACCGATTTGAGCTTTTGCAGGAAAACGGTCTCCTCCAGGGCTTCCGGAAACTCGCCTGTGATACCCGCGCCTACTTCCTGGTGAAGGTTGTTTAATGTAATGGTTTCATATGCAACTTCTTCGTAGGGGTGATTTTCGCGCAGCGTCTTCAATATTTTATTTCTAAGATAAAAGGGGTAAAGGATCTCTATTTTCTGTTCTTCTGCTTCATGACGTTTGCCAATTTCCCCGGTAAAGGGCCGGGCATCGTTGCCGGGCAGGAAAGTGCCTTTGCCGCCGGCACTGAAACTGCATTCCCGGTAATGGCCGATCTGGCCACCACCGGCGGCAAAGATGGCGGACATTACTTTTTCTGCATGATCCGGGGGCACAAAGAAATAGAGCTTTTCCAGCTGCCGTTCTTTTGGCGCCAGTATGCGAAGACGGGTCAATCCCAGCTGTTGGGCAATCATCCCGTTTACGCCCTGCAGCACATTATCCAGGTTGGTATGAATGGCATAGAGGGCAATATCGTGTTTAATGGCCTTGATGATGGTGCGCTCCACATAATTATTACCGTTGATCTTTTTCAGTCCTGCAAAAACGATGGGGTGGTGGGCTATTACGAGGTTGCAGTTTTTTTCGATGGCCTCGTCCACCACGGTTTCAACAGCATCCAGGCAGCAGAGGACGCCGGTGCAGTGCCAGTTTTGCTGACCGGTAAGCAGTCCCGCATTATCGTAGCCTTCCTGCAGGGTGGGGGGCGCAATGGCTTCGAGGATGTCTATAACTGAACGGATGGTCATATCAGAATGTTTGGCGATAAAGATAAGTAATATTGCCGCCGCGCTGCGGCTTTGATACAGCGATAGTGAGCTTTTGTTACAGCGGTTATCGGTGCTCTGCACCTTGGTAGCGTTGAGGGCTCTGCGGAAGAGCTGTCTTAGCTAGGTTAACAAAGGAGACTATTGAGTCCACAGGATGTTACAGATATTACCGCCGCGCTGCGGCTTTGATAGAGCGATTGTGGGCTTTTGTTACAGCGGTTATTGGTGCTCTGCACCTTGGTAGCGTTGAGGGCTCTGCGGAAGAGCTGTCTTAGCTGGGTTAACAAAGGTGACCATTGAGTCCACAGGATGTTACAGATATTGCCGCCGCGCTGCGGCTTTGATACAGCGATTGTGGGCTTTTGTTACAGCGGTTATCGGTGCTCCGCACCTCTGCAACTGTTGGGAAATTGGTGCGATAAATAAAAACGATGTTAGCCGCGTTAGCGGTGCTGATAATGATAGCAATGAGTATCGAAGCCGACCCGGAGGTGCAGCGCACCGGTAATATATTTTGAGGGTGCCTTGCTTGATTTTCGGGCTCCACATATTGCTTCGGCGTCAGTAATTTATCGATTGTGATAAAGCGTTGATCGTTTTCTTATACAAACGCAGGGGGGCTGTTGAGGTAGACCGTCAATCGTTTTATGGGGTTTCCCAGCGGTGCGGAATAACCGAGGCTCAATCAAAGAAGTCAAATAAGTATTCTTCCCGGAATGTGATTTCGAACTCTTTGAGCAGCTCATAATATTCGTCTTTAAAGGTTTTCTTTTTATGGTGTGTTTCCTGGTTGAGAACATAGTTGATAACTGTTTTCACCTGGGAATGGGAATGTGTAAAGGCTCCGTAGCCACGTTGCCATTCGAATTTAGAGTGTAAAAGCCCATTATATTTGATCCATGCGGTGGTAGAGGTTTTTATGGTCTCTACCAGGTCCGGGATCAGTTGATTTAGATGATATCCAATGAAAATATGAATGTGGTCGGGCATTGAGCCGATAGCGAGTAATTTGTGCTTATGGTTTTGAATGATGCCTGTAATGTACTTTTCCAGTTCATTGTGCCATTGCCGTTTGATTAATGCTTCCCTGTTTTTAGGGGCAAAGACGAGATGCACGTAGCATTGGGTGTAGGTGTTCGCCATAGGAATTATGTTTCAATAAAAGTACTGAATTTACCGGGTATATGAAATTTGAATATTACCGCCGCGCTGCGGCTTTGATACTGAGATTGTGGGTTTTTGTTACAGCGGTTATCGGTGCTCTGCACCTCTGCAACTGTTGGGAAATTGGTGCGATAAATAAAAACGATGTTAGCCGCGTTAGCGGTGCTGATAATGATAGCAATGAGCGTCGAAGCCGACCCGGAGGTGCAGCGCACCGGTAATATATTTTGAGGGTGCCTTGCTTAATTTCCCCGCTCTACATATTGCTCCAGCATCAGTAATTTTCCCGTACTGGTAATGCCTTCGGCCACCACCTTAAACCGTTTGGTGCGGTCGTTATTGTAGAAAATGATAGGGATGCGTTGGGCATTTCCTGAAACAAATATTTCTGGTTTCCAGTCGAGGGTAAGCCGGTAGTCATTATATGGATTTGCTGCAGGTGTGGAGTAGTCAGGAGCATAAAATTCCTTCATGATGCTGTAACCTTCATAGTCTACGATGGTGGCGGAAGATTCCATGGCATTATTGAGCTCATCGCCCCTTTTGGTGTATACTGCCAGTACGCCGTTGGCCCCGCCCCCGGCGGCACCTATAAAATTGGGAAATACCTTTACCAGTGCAATATCTGTGGAGGGAATGGAGGCGATCATATCTGCATCAGCCGGAACCTCGTCCAGGTATAGCTGCATGGGTTGCCGGGCGCCGGACTGCCGGTAAAATAACCGGTAATTTCCAAACCGGCCACCGCGTTCAATGGTCAGGCTGGGAATACGGCCCTGCAGGTAATCAAAGATGTTCATATTGGGGATAAACTCCCGTGTAAGGTCGAGTGTGCGGGCATTGATGCCGCCGGCGAACAGTCCGCTCATATAGCGTTCTTCCAGTTTTTGCAGCCGTGTTTTGGTGCCCTGCACCACTACACTGTCCAGCATCAGGCCCTCACCGCGGGCGTAATCAAAATAAGCGGTGCTCATTTTTGCAGGAAGAGTACCGGAGGTACCTGCCTTGGGGTTCAGCGGCAGCTGCAGCGGCGGCAGGGCGTAAGAGCGGGTAAGGGAATCGGTATTCAGTTTAATGGTGAGAAATTTGTTTTTCTTTCCCATCACATCACTGAACAGGACTTTTGCCTTGTTAAAGAAGATCATGGAGTCCATTTTGAAACGGCCTTCCGGATCGGTTTTTACCATTTGCAGACTGCGCCCGGAATCGGTAGCTACCCATACGAGCAGGTCGCGGTCGGCAAAGGATCTGCCCGACCCGGTAATGGTGGCTTTGCCGGAAAGACTGATAAAGCCCGGGTCCCTGTGCAGGGGCGGCGGCAGGGTATTGGCGGCTACATCGGTCCATTTAAACCGGCGCCATCCGTTGGTAAGCATTACCAGCTCAACAGCTGCTGCAGCAGTGGGGGTATTGCTGAAATAATAGCGTGGTTCATGCACGTAGCCGGGAATATCGCTGGTAAGCAGGAAGGTACTGTAAATGTTTTGCGGGCGGTAGGGCACCGCTTCATAATCCGCATCAGTAACGGAAACGGAAAAATTACCCGTAATACTGTCCGGGAGCCCGATGCTGAAATGATTCTTTTTGCGTGCTCCGTTATTCAACGTATCCGCTTTAAACGTTGCGGGAAGGATATACTCTTTATTATTGATAAAAGTGAGCCGCTCTGCAAGGGGCATACCGTCTTTATTGAAAAAGGTTACCTGTAACACGCCTGAAGGAAGGTCTGTGGTTTGGATGATGCCACTTACCCGGTTACCGGCTGACGGTGTAAGGGCTTGCTTCAATACGATATGGTGCTGCATTTGCCCCACCATATAGGCGGGGATATGCCGGGAGCCTCTGTAATCGAGGGTAAAGGCTTTGGCATTATTGTTATTGGTTAGCCGGAGTACCAGTCCCTCCGTACTGCTTTGCGGCAGCTCAAAAGATCGCTCTTTTACTGAAGCATGGTATTGCCTTCCTGCGGAAGGAGTTAGTATCAACTGTCCCATGCCATCATGACTGCTGGTAAAAGTGGTGATGACCTTATCCGTTTCGTCCCGGATCTCTCCCGAAACGCTGACGGGCAGCCCGTTTGGGTCAGTGGCCCTGAAGGCGATATTGTTCGGGAGGCCAGAAACAAGATTGCCTCCTTCAGGAAAAAAACGAAGACTGGCGACTGCTGCTACCGAGGGGGGCGTTGCACGCAGTTTATTACGCCCATAGACCATTACCCGTTGCGAAAACAGGTAGGCCTTATCAAAATTCAGCATCAGGGGGGTATAGGCCCTCAGCTGGTAAGAGCCGGTGGGGAGCGAATCGGGCAGATCGAACTGGCCATAGGAAAGTGCACCGAATACCGGAACGATCTTTTTAATGACCAGGGCTGACTGGTTGTTCAGCAATTCAACAAACAGGGTGGAATTGGCTGCGGAAGGCAGGAACCCGGACATAAAGTAGGCTTTGAACCAGATCGTTTGCCCCGAAAAATAAGTTTCCCGGTCCAGGTGGAGATAGGCCTTTTCAATGGGATTTTTTTCGTTCCAGGTCTCCAGCCGGGTAGTAAGATCCTGGCCGGATGCCGGGGCAGCGCCCAGTATTATCAACAACGCTGCAGCGGGTTTTAAAAAGCGCGTCATTACCAGATGTTTTATAAGAAAATTACAAATGAATCTGCAAATGGTTCTGTATCTGCAGCTATTATTAACGATGTATTTTCTTCATCTATTACACAACCGGTGCTGCAGATTATTATTCTCCCCCGATGATTTTCTCGATCATCAGCATCCGGCCATCGTTAGTAAGTCCTTCAACAACCACTTTGAAACGCTTGGTGCGGTCGTTATTATAAAAAACAAGAGGCACTTTGGGGCTGATATTTGCCAGGTAGATATCCGGGAGCCATGCCAGTGTAAGCCGGTCGTCGGGCTTGGAAGGGTCTACATTTTTAAGATCATAATCGGGCGCGTAGAATTGCCTGATAATGGAATAGCCCTTGTATACAATAATGTCGGTAGCCGATTCGGTCACCGCATTCAGATCTGCTCCCTTTTTCATATAAATGGCCAGTGCGCTGCCGTTGCCGGGGGTACCGATAAAGCTACCCATTACTTTTATAAAGGCGATCTGGTTTACGGGGATGGATTCAATAAAAGCGGCATCGGTCTGCATTTCATCGAGGTAGAGCGCCATCGTACTGCCCCCCAGGCCGGCATCCCGGTATTTGACCACGTACTGGCCATCCTGGTTCCTGGAAACGGTAACGCCCGCTATCCGGCCCTGTATGTATTCGAAAATATTCGTACCGCCCCCGGGCTCATTCCGCAGATCCAGTATCTTGGAATTGATACCGCCCGAGAACATTCCGCTGGTATATTCATCCTCCAGTTTTTCCCGGTCTGATTTCTGCCGGCCTTTTACGGTTACACTCTTAAGCGTAAGTCCTTCTGCTTTCAGGTAATCGTTGTAGGCGGCTGACATTTTTTCTTCTGCCTGCGCAGATGCGGTATCGGCGAAAGGGATCTTGAGGACGGGTATTTTGTAATCCCGGTTCAGGGAGTCTGCATCCATTTTTACTTTGATATATTTGCTTTTGGAACCCTTGATATCGGAGAACAGCACCCGCATTTTTTCATAAAAGATCATCGAATCCATCCGGAAGCTGCCGGTGGAGTCTGTTTGAATGATCTTTGTAGGGCCTACCTTTCCCTGGAGCGTATCTACGGGGCGCATCATCAGCATGAGGTCTTTATTGGCAAATGCCTTCCGGGTACCTTCGATGCCTACGTTACCTGCCAGGTGAATGTATCCCTGGTCTTTGTAAAGGACGGGGGAAAGCGTGTTGCCGGCCACTTCACTCCATTTAAAGCGGGTCCAGCCATTGGTCATCATGACCAGGTCCAGCGCATTGCTTACAGAGTCGGCGTCCGAACGGAAATAGTAAGCGGGGTTATTAACGTATCCCCTCAGATCACTGTTGAGCAGGAAGTAGGAGTAAATATTGAGCGGGCGGTAGGGCTCCGTTTCGTAATCTGCATCGGTAACAGCCACACTGAAATTGCCGATGATAGTGTCCTTTAAATGAATGCTGAAATGATTCCGCTGGTGGGCAGTCGTATTAACGGTGTCAGCCACCAGCTCACCGGGGAGGATGTACTCCCTGTTGTTGACAAAGGTGAGCCGCTCCGCCAGGGGCATATTGTCCTTGTTAAATACAGTAAGGTGGAGGATGCCGGATAGCAGGCCGCCACTCTGGATAACTCCGCCGATGAGGTCTTTGCCCTGTTGCAGCGGCTGTTTAAAGAGCACCTGGTTGCCCATTTGTCCGATCAGGTAGGCTGCATGGAATTCGGCCGGGAGCCCCGCAGGGTGTTCTATCCTGAACTGCTTGCCTTTGGAAGTGCCGGTTACGTTAAAGCTGATGCCCTTGCCGGTGGCTGCGGGGAGCGGGAATTGTTTGGCCGGAACCTGGTCCAGCGTTACGTAATAGGTTTCATCTGCCCGCGGCACCAGGGTGAAGGTGCCCATGCCGTCATGCAGGGCCGTGATGGCTGAGATCGTTTCCCCTTTATTGTTTTTCAGCTGGCCGGAAACGTAAACGGGATACCCTTTGTCGTCCACGGCTTTAAAGGCCACATTGCCGAGCAGCGAATTGACCATGTTGCCTCCTTCCGGAAAAAACTGCAGATCGATACTATTGCCGGTCTCTTTTGCTTTGGCATTTTTGGGTGCTGCGCCAAAGATCAGGATCCGTTTGCTGTACACAAACCCCGGCTGGTTCAGCATTAACGGGGCATAAGCTCTCAGCTGGTAAGATCCGGTGGAAAAAGTTTCCGGTATTTCCAGCTGCCCCAGTGAAACACCCTGGTAAGCGGGGAAGATCTTGCGGACAAGCACGGTGGACCTGTTGTCGAGCAGTTCTACGTAGATCGTTGAGTTTTTTAAGCTGGGGATATAATCATTCATCAGGTACCCCTTGAGCCAGATCGGCTGGCCGGCGATATAGGTCTCCCGGTCAAGATGAAGGTATAACTTTTGAATAGTGTTTTTTTGCGCCCAGCTATCAAGTGTTTGTTCCGGTGTTTGCGCATTTGCAGTAAACAGGCCGCCCAGGGCGATGGTCAAAATGATCAGCTTTTTCAGTATCATTGAGATTCGTGTTATTTTTGGGAATTGAAACTACTGATTTTTTGACTTACAAACAGTATAAAAGCTTAAAAGCGAGGGCGTTTTTTTCAAAAACCCCTTTTTGAACAGGAAAAGAAGCAATGAAACCGCCATTTTGTCTTTATAACAGTATTGGCAGTATTATTGACAACATAGCTTTGCCAACTAAATAGGTAAAAAATATGAATGAAAAAACGCAACTTCCGGAGGAAGAGAATAATGGTTTGAATATCAATGCTGATGAAAATGTTAGCGGAACGGAACATTTGACAGACCCATTGGTGGAATCTGACCAGGAGGCATTGGAGACCGAGTTACGGGAAAGCAGGGATAAATATATCCGGCTGGCGGCTGAGTTTGATAATTTCAGGAAAAGAACGGCGAAGGAGCGGGTGGAACTGTTCCAAACGGCCGGAAGGGATGTGATCACCGACCTGCTGGATGTACTGGACGACGCAGACCGGGCACAGGCAGAACTCGAAAAATCGAATGATAACGCCGCTCTGAAAGACGGTATAAAGCTGGTTTTTAATAAACTCAGGAATATTTTGCAGTCAAAAGGGTTAAAGCCGATGAATGCCATTGGGAAAGATTTTGATCCGGACCTTTTTGAGGCCATTACCGAAATTCCTGCACCTACCGGTGACCTGAAGGGTAAAGTGGTGGATGAAGTAACGAAAGGCTACTATCTGAATGATAAAATTATCCGTCACGCAAAAGTTGTAGTAGGAAAATAACATGTCAAAAAGAGATTATTACGAGGTCCTGGGGGTTTCAAAATCTGCTTCTGCAGAGGAAATAAAAAAAGCCTATCGTAAAGTAGCCATGCAGTTTCACCCGGATCGTAACCCCGGGGATAAAGCGGCAGAGGACAAGTTTAAGGAGGCCGCTGAGGCCTATGAGATCCTGAGCGATACGGATAAGCGGGCGCAGTATGACCGCTTTGGTCATGCCGGTGTAAGTGGTAATGGCCGTGGGTTTGGCGGCGGAGGCATGAATATGGACGACATCTTCAGCCAGTTTGGAGATGTGTTTGGCGAGGATTTATTCGGGAGCTTTTTTGGCGGTGGCCGCAGCAACCGGCAGGGGCAACGTGCCCGGGGTGTAAGAGGCAGTAACCTGCGGGTGAAGCTGAAGCTGAGCTATGAAGAAATTGCAAAGGGTGTTACCAAGAATATTAAGGTTAAAAAATATGTAAGTTGTACTACCTGCGGGGGCAGCGGGGCAAAGGATAAGGGAAGCGTACAAACCTGCGGCACCTGCCAGGGATCGGGCCAGGTAAGGCGTGTGCAAAATACTTTCCTGGGGCAGATGCAGACTGTTACTACCTGTCCTACCTGTAACGGAGAAGGCACTACCATAACAGCAAAATGCGGCAGCTGTAAAGGGGAAGGACGGGTTTATGCCGAGGAAACCATTACCATTGATGTGCCGGCCGGTGTGCAGGCCGGTATGCAGCTGAGCGTAAGTGGCAAGGGAAATGCCGGGGAACGGGGCGGCACGGCCGGTGATCTGATCGTTTTGATAGAGGAGGAGGCACATAAGGAGCTGCACCGCGAGGGGCTTAATGTGGCTTACGACCTGTATATTTCCTTTACGGATGCCGTTTTTGGCACCAGCCTGGAAGTGCCTACCATCGACGGGAGGGCAAAGATCAAAATTCCTCCCGGAACGCAGGGCGGGAAGATCTTCCGGCTGAAAGGGAAGGGCTTTCCGAATGTACATTCCCATTACGAAAAAGGTGATCAGCTGATCCAGGTAAATGTGTGGACCCCACAGCAATTAAGCGAAGAAGAAAAAGAATTGCTTGAAAAGCTGTCCGATGCTCCCAACCTGAAGCCTCAGCCTGAAAAGGCAGAGAAAGGCTTTTTTGATAAAATAAGAGACCTGTTCAGCTAATGATATACCGGGGCGGTAGCGGGATGCCGGACCGGAAATTTTTACGACAGCTTCAGACCGTCTTGGGTTTGAGGCTGTTTTGTTTTAGATTTGCGCCACTATAAAACACAAAAAATGATCCATATTGTATTTAACCAGGTAGAGGTGGACCTGATGCAACAGGTAATGGCGCTGGATGAAACCCTGCAGGGGCCTGTGGTGCAGATCCGGGATGATTTTGCTGTGGGGCCCTTATCTGGTTTGGATACGGAGGAGGGATGGCAGACCCGGCTGGACTGGTGGCGCGGACTTTCGAAAGGCGCACCCTACCCCGAGGACCAGGTGGGCAGCTTTGATGACCGGAAGACCGTGGCGGCCCTGAAGGCGCAGCTCACTGCTGAGCCGGGGGAGCAGATCTGGATCTGGATGGGACAAAACCAGCATGATGTAACCGGATACTACTGGCTCATTCCGCAGTTGAAGGAATTCCAGGGCCGGGTAATGGTGCTTTATCTCAATAACCTGCCGTTTATTAATGAAAAGGGATTGATCTTTTATCCTTCCTGGCTATGGGAGATCCGGCCTGCTGAATTTCTCAAAGCTAAAAGACTGGCCCGGCCGGTAACGCTGAGCGAATTTGAAATTGATCCGGATGAATGGAATAAACTGGTACAGGAAAACAGCCTGGTGCGCCTGCTGGAAGGCGGAAAGAAAATTGCCGGCAAGGAGGTGACCTTTTATGATGACGAAATTTTAAAGAACCTTACCGGTGAATGGCAAAAAGCCACACGGGTTTTATCAAATACACTAAACCGGATGAAGATCAAAACCGGGGATATCTTTATTATGTGGCGGCTTAAGGAGCTGGTAGCCGCAGGAAAAATACAGGCGGAAGGCGATATCGATAAAGACTGGAAAAGCTTTGACGTGCGGCTGGCCGGTAAAAAGGAAACAGCAGCGGAGCTGGCCGCGGATGCCGGGTCCTAAACCGGAAAAAACAATGAAAACGCTCCTTACTCTTGAAGAGATCGGGATGGCCTTGCTGGCCGTCGTTGGGTTGTATCATTACCAGGCGCCCTGGTGGATCTATATGCTACTGCTTTTCGGACCCGATATCAGTATGACGGGGTACCTGATCAACAACCGGGCAGGCGCTGTTCTGTATAATCTTTTTCATCACAAAACAGTGGCCATTTTGCTTTATCTTGCCGGCGTTGCGCTGACCAACCAGGTATTGATTTTTTCGGGGATCATTCTCTTTGGCCACGCATCGCTGGACCGGATCCTGGGGTACGGACTGAAGTTAAAACAAGGATTTAATTATACGCATTTAGGACTTATTGGAAAGAAAGAACATGAAAGACGATAGCACAACAGCAGAAGGAACATTTGAAGACAATGAGATCACCGGACTCCAGGGACAATTTAAAACCTGGTTCCTGGACTATGCTTCCTACGTAATACTGGAACGGGCAGTGCCTGCCATTGAAGACGGATTAAAACCGGTGCAGCGCCGGATCCTGCATTCGATGAAGCAGATGGATGACGGCCGTTTGCATAAAGTGGCCAATATTGTGGGACAAACGATGTCCTATCACCCGCACGGGGATATGAGTATCCGGGATGCCCTGGTAAACATGGGGCAAAAGAACCTGCTGATCGATACACAGGGTAACTGGGGGAATATTGAGACGGGGGATGATGCAGCCGCCTCCCGGTATATTGAAGCGCGCCTGAGCAAGTTTGCGCTGGAAGTGGCATTTAATGCCAAGACCACCAACTGGCAGCTGAGTTACGACGGGCGGAACAATGAGCCCATTACCCTGCCCATGAAGTTCCCGTTGCTGCTGGCACACGGGGCAGAGGGGATTGCTGTAGGGCTATCAACGAAGATCCTGCCTCACAATTTTATAGAACTGGTAGAAGCATCGATCAAATACCTGCGGGGTAAGAAATTTGAGCTGTATCCCGATTTTCAGACCGGGGGGATGATCGACGTGGCAGATTATAACCAGGGAAAAAGAGGGGGTAAGGTAAAAGTGCGGGCGCATATCGAGGAGCTGGATAAAAAGACGCTGCTGATCAAAAGCGTTCCTTATGCGGTAACCACCGACCAGCTGATCGAGTCGATCGTAAAAGCCAACGACCAGGGAAAGATCAAGATCAAAAAGGTTACAGATAATACCGCGGCAAATGTTGAGATCCAGGTGGACCTGGCGCCGGGTATTTCTCCGGATATTACGATCGATGCCCTGTATAAATTTACTTCCTGTGAAATCTCTATTTCTCCCAATGCCTGTGTGATCGTAGACAAGAAGCCCCGGTTCCTGTCGGTTCCGGAGCTGTTGCGGATCTCGGCAGACAATACCAAGGACCTGCTGCAGAAGGAGCTGGAAATAAAGCTGGCCGAACTGAATGAAAAGTGGCATTATACCTCGCTTGAAAAGATCTTCTTTGAAGAAAAGATCTACAAGGAGCTGGAGAAAAAGCATGAAACCTGGGATAAGGTGATCGATGCGATCGATAAAGCCTTTGTACCGTTTAAAAAACAACTGAAGCGGGATATTACCCGTGAAGATATACTGAAGCTGACCGAAAAGCCGGTACGCCGTATCTACCGTTTGGATATTGATGAGCTGAATGCCCAGATCAAAGGACTGGAAGCGGAGATCAAGCAGGTAAAATATGACCTGGACCACCTGGTAGATTATGCCGTAGCTTATTTCGAAAACCTGTTGAAGAAATTTGCCAAAGGCCGCGAGCGTAAAACCGAGATCAGGCAGTTTGAGGTGATCGAAGCCCGGAATGTGGTTATCGCAAACACCAAGCTGTATATGGACCGCTCCGGCGGGTTTATCGGCACAGGGCTGAAGAAAGAAGAGTTCCTCTTCGATTGTTCAGACCTGGATGATGTCATCGTGTTTACCAAGCGGGGGATCATGAAGGTGATCAAGGTCTCGGATAAAACTTTTGTTGGCAAGGATATCCTGCACGCGGCCGTGTTCTTAAAAAATGACGAGCGTACCACCTATAATATGATCTATGTGGATGGAAAAACAGGGGTCAGCTACGCGAAGCGTTTTAATGTTACCGGCATCACCAGGGATAAAGTCTACGATCTTACCAGGGGCGATGATAAAAGCAAAGTGCATTATTTTACGGTAAACCCCAACGGCGAGGCCGAAATAGTAAAGATCACCCTGAGCCCGAGCTCATCGGCCCGGATCAAGGATCTTGATTTTTATTTTGAGGAGCTGGCCATTAAAGGGCGCAGCAGTATGGGCAACCAGGTAACCAAATACCCCATCCGGTCCGTTAAGTTCAAAGAAGCCGGCCGGGCCACACTGAGTGGAAGAAAGCTTTGGTTTGACGATAAATTCGGAAGGCTGAGTGCTGAGGAAAAAGGACAGTACCTGGGGATGTTTGAACCGGACGACCGGATACTGGTGCTGTATACGGATGGTCATTATGAAATTACCGACCAGGAAATGACCCAGAAGTTTGATGCTGATAAAGTACTGCTGATTGAACGGTTTGATCCGGAAAAGATCATCACTGCCGTGTATGTGGATCAGAAGATGCTGCAGTTTAACGTAAAACGGTTTAAGATCGAAACCTCCACATTGAAGAATAAATTCCTGTTTATAAAAGAAGGCGAGGGTAACTACCTGGAATGTGCCACCACGATGGAAGAACCGGTGCTGATGGTGCAGAGTGGCAAAGGGAGCCAGATCCGCAGCGCGAAATTTAAACTGGCTAAGATCACAGATGTAATGGGGTGGAAGGCTGTAGGTGCAAAACTGACCGATTATAATAAATCGGTAGTGATGGAGTGGGTCGAAAATGAGAAGCCAACCAACCAGCAGGAATTGTTTTAAGCACTATATGAAGCTTAAAGTTTCGTATAGCATTTAAAGTGTCGTTCGATTATTCTATCGCCTAAGACGATTAAAACAATGACCGATATTTTTGAAATAACAGATCTGTACAAAGCCCTGTTAGCCTTGCTCGCAGGGGTCATTCTTGGGCTGGAACGGGAGCTTAAGGATAAAGCTGCGGGGCTGAAGACCATTTCCGTCATCTGCCTGGGTTCCGCTTTGTTTTCGGTGTTATCCATAAAGATCATGGGGCCTGATGCCGATGGCGCAAGGATCGCCTCTTATGTGGTCAGTGGTATCGGCTTCCTGGGTGCCGGCGTGATCTTTAAGGATGGCGCCGGTGTGTCCGGACTCACAACCGCCAGCGTCATCTGGATGGCTGCGGCTGTTGGGATGTCTATCGGATTTGGGAAGATTTACGTGGCCGCTATCTTTTTAGCCGCCTGCCTGCTGATCATTTATACGGGACGGTACCTGAACCTGGCGCTTTTTTCCGGCAAGACCAGCCGGGTATTAAAGATCGTATTGCTGCATAATAATACCAGTGTAAAAGACGAAATTATCCGGAACCTTCAGCCTTATATCAGCCGGTTTGAGCAAGTTAAACTGGAATCCTTCCCGGAGAAAATGATCGTATCCCTCAACCTTATGATCCCGACCAAAAAACTGGCACAGCTGGAAGAATATCTTGTTAAGGAGCACCGGATCGAAAGTTTTGAGCTGTAGCCTTTAACGGGTGGTATTGACAACCGGGTAGCATGGTTGGCTCCTGGGTTTGAGTACCATCACCTCTATATGAAATCCTGAACTTTGGACCCGCAGTGCAGGCCGGGCCGGCCGCAGACAACGTCGTTGTAGAAATTTTAAATATCTACAACCCGGATGTCTACAACTGATCTGTTCCTGCAAAACACGCCATTCTCCATGGCTGGAGAAAAAGTACCGTTTTTTTAGTACACAACAACATACTAAAAAGCGGGCTGCCCTGTCGGTGCCCGCTTTTCTTTTAGAAATGAGATTCCCGTAACTTAGAGCCTGTTTAAATTTTATTGATGGAATTTATTATGAAGCTATTTTGGAGCGAAACAAGGAAAATTTTGCAGGCATAGTAGGCCACTATGGCGAAAAATTTAACGCAGTTGCAGCCCAAAACAGCCATAATAAAGCCATTGAATGAATTTTAAACGGGCTCTTAATATTTGAATATTTTGCCCCCGGCCATAACTTCCTGGGTTCTTTCATCAAAAGTAGCCTTCATACCAGTGCGGGCAGCCGCGGTGGCCATAATATTGGCAATGGAATGCATGTATCCGGCCTCAGCAGGTGCATGGGTCTGTTTGCGGCTGCGCACACATTCCATCCAGTTGAGCATGTGGCTGCTGGTAAGCGGATCTGCACCGGTATTGGCAGATGCTTCCACTTTTTCCGCCTTTTCGGTCAGGGAAAATTCAGGCAGCAGGTTCGCTTTCATCCCCATGGGTTTGGCAAACTTTTCTTCCAGCCCACCCCTGGGTGAGACCTTATTGGTAATAAGGTTCAGCTCGCCGCCATTGGAGTAGTACACTTCTGCCGGCCGCTCATCTCCGTTGGTCATGCGGCTCATAAACACCACCTGGAAACCTTTTGATGCATCATTTTCCGGGCCATAGTCAAAGACTGCGGTGGTCGTATCCCAGTTCCTGCGACCATCTTTCCACTGGTAAATACCTCCGTTTGCGGTTACGCTACGGGGATGTTTTAGTCCGCTGAACCAATGCACGGTATCAATCTGGTGGCTCATCCACTGACCAAAAGCTCCGGATGAGTAAGGCCAGAAGAGGCGATACTCCAGGTATTTGCGCGGATCCCAGTCTTCATAAGGGCGGTTCATCAGGAACCGCTTCCAGTCGGTATCTTCTTTTTTTAATCTGGCAACAAGCTCCGGCCGGCGCCAGCGCCCCGGCTGGTTTACATTCCAGGTAAGTTCTACCATATTGATATCGCCAAACTTGCCGGATTTAATAAATTCCTCGGCCGCCATGTAGTTGGCCCCGCTGCGGCGCTGAGAGCCGATCTGGATGATCTGCTTGGAAGCTTTAATGGCTTTTAGCGCGGCCCGGTTGTCCTCCATGGTCTCGGCAAACGGTTTTTCTACGTAAGCGTCACATTGAGCACTTACGGCCTCGATAGCGCACAGCGCATGTTGAAAATCTGCGGTACTGATGATTACGGCGTCTACGTCTTTGGCAGCATAGAGCTCCTCGTTATTACGGAAACCTTTTACGGGGTGCCCCAGCTTTTCTGATAAGAACGAAGTGCCTTGGTCGCGCCGGTAATTCCACAGGTCAGATACACCGGTAATATCAAAGTTCAGTTTTTTATAGTGGTTCATAAAGGAGGGAAAGAGGGAACCACGAAACCTGTCGGAAAATCCTACGATTCCTACGCGTACCCGGTCGTTGGCGCCCAGGATATTCCCGTAGCTTTTTGCTGAAAAACCCATGGAGGCCAGGTAGGTGCCGGTTGAAGCCAGCGCGGCTTTCTTGATAAAATTTCTTCTTGAATCGGACATATGGCTTTGTTTTAATGCGGATCAAAAATGATTACTGGATCACTGCAGGCTTAAATTTAACTAACAAAGCCGAATAATGGTGCATAAAACACGGGTATTTTGCTATAACGTTTTCGGGGGGCATTGTGCGGGATAATGCCCCGTCTTTTTTCTTCATCCCTTTTTTTAATGATCCTGGCTTCAAAACCGGGCCTTTCACCGAATAGATTTAAAACTGAACGTTAAGCCTCCTACTTTTATGCCGGTTTAGAGGGCTTAAGAGTGGGCTACCGGATCTTTTCAGATCATCGTACCCCCTCTTATTTTTTTTTGGATACTTTCCGGTATTACTAAGTTGTATTTGACAACATCGGTTATTTTGCTTTGGACATATTACTGGGTGGATTGCTTCCGTTGCTTTTTTATAAGATCTAAAAGTAGTACCTATCAGCGTTTTGCGGTTACACAAAGGGCCGGTAAAAGACCAGAGAGCGCTTCTCGTGGTAAAAAAAATCTAACAATATTCAGGAAAAGGAAACTGAAAGGCATTGAGCTTTTGAGACCATCAATCAAACCCCGCCGGAAAATAAATGACTCCTGCAGCGGTCTGGAAAAAAGGGAGTTTTTGGCAGGGACCAGTATGTTGATCCCCCGGGACTACATAAGCGAAATGCGGTTTCAACACGTAATTGATCTGCAGTTTGAAATAACGGAGATCGCAGCATCCAAACGGGGGTAACGATGATGTCCTGTAATAAAATTGTACAAAAGAATAGCACTATAATCCATGGTGCCGCGGACTGCTTTTTTTACCTTGCCTGGTAATGATATAAAATGGGTCCTGTTTGTTGTGATGGGCTTTTGGCATATTGATGTAAAAAAAAGTGTAAACTTGCAGGAAGGCCGTTTTTCGCCCTGGGAGTATAAAAGCCAGGGAAGTAGTGGAGACCGCTTCTTAACCCCTAAACACTGTTTAATATAAATGCCGCCATGCGAAAATTTTTTGGAAATAATAAGTCCTGGATTATTCTTTCAATTGTAGGTGGCGTTATTGCTATTGTAGCGGCCACTCCCGGTTCTGTAAAAATTCCTGAGGACATCGCCCGCCTCCAGGACTCGCTGCCGGCCATCATTGATTACAATATTCATGTAAAACCCATTCTTTCTGATAAATGCTTTGTCTGTCATGGACCAGACAAGGGGCAAGGGCAAAAAGCCGGGCTTGATCTTTCTACTGCCGAAACCGCTACGGCCAAATTAGAAAGCGGCCACCGGGCCATTGTACCACACCGCCTTTCCCGCAGCGAGTTGTATCATCGCATTACTACCACTGAAGAAAGCCTGGTAATGCCCGCAAAAGAATCGAACCGCACGCTTACCAGTTACGAAAAAGCGATCCTTGTAAAATGGATCGAGCAGGGGGCGGAATATAAACCGCATTGGGCCTTTACGCCCCCGGTAAAAAAGCCCTTGCCCGAAGTAAAAAACAAAGAATGGCCCGTAAATCCCATTGACTATTTTGTACTGAATAAGTTGGAAGAAAACGGCCTCAAGCCTTCGCCGCAGGCCGATAAAGAAACCCTGCTGCGCCGGGTCAGCCTCGATCTGACAGGACTGCCCCCTTCTGTAGAGGAGATGAATGCTTTTCTTGCCGATACAGCTCCGGATGCCTACGAAAAAGTAGTAAACCGCCTGCTGCAATCAAAACAATATGGGGAAAAAATGGCGGTGGACTGGTTAGATGTGGCCCGCTATGCCGATACACATGGCTATACGGTTGACCGTTACAGGGATACCTGGCCCTGGAAAGACTGGGTGATAAAAGCGTTTAACGAAAATATGCCTTTTAATACATTTACCACCTGGCAACTGGCTGGCGACCTGTTGCCGAACCCCACCCGTGAGCAAATGATTGCGACTACCTTTAACCGGAACCATGCGCAAAATATGGAAGGCGGCATCATCAATGAAGAGTTTAGAAATGAATACGTGGTAGACAGGACCAGTACGGTAGGCACGGCATTTTTGGGAATGACTGTTGGCTGCGCCCGCTGCCACGATCATAAGTTTGATCCCATTTCGATAAAAGACTTTTACAGCCTGTATAGCTTTTTTAATAATGTAGATGAAGCCGGGCAAATATCTTTCAATGATGCCACACCCGGCCCTTCCATTATGCTCACCACCAAAGCGCAGGATGCTGTTTTGGCCTATTTAGCCCAAAAGGAAAACCAAACCATTGCGGAAAAACAACGCATAGAGGCACAGGAAAAAAGCAACTATCAAACATGGAAACAAACCATTGGCAACACTGTCCCCTTTGATTTGCAGCAGGGACTTCAGGCGCATTTTTCTTTCGATAAGCTGGAGAACGGCGCGTTTACAGACCAGGTAAACCCGGCAAACAAAGGTGTTGTGGCAGATGCCGTATTGGTGCCGGGCAAATCAGGCGAAGCATTTAAATCCAACGGGGATGATATACTAAAACTGGGGAAGGCCGGCATTTTTGGCCGTTACGATCCTTTTTCCATAAGCCTTTGGATCTACATTCCCAAAGGAGTGGACAAAGCGGTGATTTTTCATAAGGGTGATGGAGATATTACCTATGGCTTTAGGGGATATTACCTGAACCTGAAAGACGGTAAGGCCGAATTTTTGATGGCGCATGTATGGCCCGGTAACGAATTTTTAAAAAGGAGCGAACAGCCATTGCCAAAAGAAAAATGGATCAATATAGCTCTTACTTACAATGGATCGGGCAAGGCCGCCGGTGCTAATTTATATTTGGATGGCAGGCTCCTGTCCCTGGTTACCGTAAAGGATCATTTATATAAAGATATACTTTTTGGAAGGACAAATGAACCCGGTTTGCAGGTGGGCGCCGACTGGCGGGGCACGGGTTTCAAAGGTGGACTGGTGGATGAACTTTTTGTATATACCCGGGAGCTCAACCCTTTTGAGGTGCAGATGAGGGCTCAAAACAAACAGGCTGCGCAATACAGCGCTGCTGCTGTTCCCGATGTTTACCTGCAGCAATATTATTTTTCAAACATTTCTGCAGCATGGCAGCAAACACAACAGGCGTTGCAGGCGCTAAGGCAGGAGCGAAATAAGACCACAGCGGCTGTTCCCGAATTGATGGTGATGGAAGAAATGAAACAAAAGCGCCAAACACATATTTTGGAACGCGGGGTGTACGATAATCCCGGCAAAGCCGTTAGCGCTGATGTGCCCAATGCCATACTGCCTTATCCCGATGGCTTACGTAAAGACCGGCTGGGGCTGGCCCGCTGGCTGCTGGATCCTAAAAACCCGCTGACCGCCCGGGTAATCGTAAACCGCTACTGGCAAACCTATTTTGGAAAAGGTATTCAGAAAACAGCCGATAATTTTGGCAACCAGGGAAGCATACCCACGCACCTGGATTTGCTCGATTGGCTGGCTGTCACCTTCCGGGAATCGGGTTGGGATGTAAAAGCTATGCAAAAGCTTATTGTAATGTCGGCTACTTATCGCCAGTCGTCTTATGCTACTGCCGGGCAGCTGGAAAAAGATAAGGATAATAACCTGCTGGGCCGTGGCCCGGCATCCAGGCTTACCGCCGAAATGATGCGCGACGGCGTGCTAAGAGCCAGCGGTCTCCTGTCCGACTCCATTGGCGGCCCGCCCGTAAAACCGTATCAGCCTGAGGGTGTATGGGCCATCAACAGCGTTGAATATGTACGGGATAGCGGCATTAATTTATATAGAAGAAGCCTCTACACTTTTTGGCGGCGCACCAATCCGCCGCCTTCTATGAACACATTTGATGCACCACTCAGGAGCAGTTGCGTGGTGCAGCGGCAACAAACCAATACGCCGCTGCAGGCATTGGTGCTGCTCAATGATCCCCAGTATATTGAAGCAGCAAGGGTTTTATTTTATACTGCATTACAAAAATATAATACCCTGGCGGAACAAGTGCTGTACTGCTACCGGGCTTTAACCGGCCGGAGCCCGTCGGCTAAGGAAATAAACATTTTAGAAAACCTGTATAACAGCGAATTTGAAAAATTTAAAACCCATCCTGATAAGGCGAAAGGCTGGCTTACGATGGGGGAGTACAGGATTAAAGAAAAAACAGATCCCCGGCAGATCGCCGCAGGGGCCGTTATGGCAACTACGATCATGAATTCGGATGCGTATATAACAAAACGATAAGCAATGAACAAAGAACTACATCAACTGATAGCTAATAACATCAGCCGGAAGTCTTTTTTACAAAAAGCCGGTATGGGGCTTGGTGCCGTAGCCTTGGGCTCCTTAATGTGGGGCCAGGGCGAAACGGCAAAAAAAATAATAAAGCCGGTTATCAGCGGAAATGGTAGTTTGGGTGGGCCGCATTTTGCCGCCCGGGCCCGCCGGGTAGTGTACCTCTGTCAAAGCGGTGGCCCTTCGCAGTTTGAAACATTTGACTATAAACCGCTGTTAGAAAAAATGCACGGACAGGAGCTACCCGATTCAGTACGAAAGGGTCAGCGCCTTACCGGCATGAGCGCCCATCAATCCTCATTGCCGCTGGCTGGCTCTCATTTTAAATTTGAACAAAAAGGACAAAGCGGAGCCTGGGTCAGCGAGCTGCTGCCTCATATAGGCGGTGTCGTCGATGATATCTGCATCATCAGGTCTATGTTCACCGAACAAATCAATCACGACCCGGCGCTTACCTTTATGCAAACCGGCAACCAGCTGCCGGGCCGCCCGAGTATCGGCTCCTGGCTCAGCTATGGTCTGGGGTCCGATAATGAAAACCTGCCGGCCTTTATCGTTTTGGTATCTAACAATGCTCCTAAAGATCAGCCCCTGTACGCAAGATTATGGGGAAATGGGTTTCTGCCTTCCAAATATCAGGGCGTACAGTTTCGCTCCGGCGCTGACCCGGTGCTGTACCTTACAGACCCCGAAGGGTATAAAGCAGCCGACCGCCGCCAGATGCTGGATGCTCTGACGGATTTGAACCAGGAGCAGTTAAAGATCTTTGGCGATCCGGAAATCAATAACCGCCTGGCCCAGTACGAAATGGCTTTCCGGATGCAGGCCTCTGTGCCTGAGCTGACTGATATGTCGGACGAACCGGATTGGGTGTTCGATTTGTATGGCGAAGATGCCCGCATACCGGGGACTTATGCCGCCAATTGCCTGCTGGCCAGGAGGCTGTTGGAAAAAGATGTAAAGTTTGTACAGTTATACCATCAGGGCTGGGATAATCATGGCAGCTTACCGGCGATCATACCCAATCAATGTAAGGCTACGGACCAGGCATCGGCAGCTCTCGTAACCGACTTAAAACAAAGGGGCCTGCTGGATGACACGCTGGTAGTTTGGGGTGGAGAATTTGGCAGAACCAACTATTCGCAGGGAAAACTAACAAAGAATGACTATGGCCGCGATCATCATCCGGCCAGCTTTAGTATGTGGATGGCAGGCGGAGGCATACAGCCCGGTCTGAGTTACGGCGAAACCGATGAATTTGGCTATAATATTGTAAAAGACCCGGTGCATGTGCACGATTTTCAGGCAACGCTTTTGTACCTGCTGGGCATTGATCATGAAAAACTGATTTATGAGTCGGAAGGAAGACCGTTTCGCCTGACAGATGTAGCGGGCAAAGTAGTGCAGGGCATCATCGCATAGATGGGGTAGGATTAAAAAAAAGTAAATGAAAAATAAAAATAACCGTTGTATCTCCAACCCCGGGGGGAATATACCCGAATATAAAAATGGCGAATTACAGCCTTTATTTGCAGAAGGAAATATTTTTTATCATGGACACGATGTTTGCATTGACGATGAAGGAAATCTGTATGTATGTCAATGGAATGCTGATAAAACATACCCTGTAAAATTAGAACGCGTATAAAAAAATAGTTTTATGCTTACAGACTGGGCTCATTTTTTAGGGCGGTTTCATCCGTTATTTATTCACCTTCCCATCGGTATTATATTGTTTGCAGCATTGCTCAGTATTTTATCGGCGTACAAAAAAAATACCGTACTCAACAGCGCCGTTTCTGTAGCGATGCTGGCGGGCGGTATCAGCGCTGTACTGGCAGCAGTATCGGGGTATTTGCTTTCGCAAAACGGCAGCTATAGCGCTCGTACAATTGCTGTGCATAAATGGACGGGCATCGCGATGACCGTTATCCTTTTTACAGCCTGGTGGCTGCGGGGCAAAAAAGCCGACAGGTATATCTGGAAACTGCGGCTCAGCGGCTGGTTGCTGGGCATTTGTATTATCCTCATTACCATTGGCGGGCATTTTGGCGGCATACTTACCCACGGCAACGGGTATTTAACCCGCTATATGCCCGGGTCGTTGCAGTCGCTGTTGGGGGCAGAAACGTCCATGCTAAAAGAAAAGCCTCCGCCGCCCTTAGATTCAGTGGTGGTTTACCGGGATATTATTCAGCCGCTTTTAAAGGAGAAATGTATTGGTTGTCATAATCCGGATAAACGGAGCGGGAACCTGGACCTTAGCTCGGCCAGGGGGCTTGCAGAAGGAGGTAAAAGCGGTAAGGCGGTTGTGGCAGGCGATCCCCAAAAAAGCGAACTGTTTGCCCGTATAACATTACCTGCTGCCAGCAAAAAAATGATGCCGCTCGATAACGCTCCCTTAAAGCCTGTCGAGATCGGCCTGATACAACAATGGATCCTTTCCGGCGCCGACGAAAAAAAGAATATAGCACAGGAAAAAGCCGACGAAAAAAAGCGCTATTTGATAGCAGCTTATCTGGGCATTGCCATACAAAACGATAAAGAAATTGTTTTGCCGGCGGCGCCCGTGGCCAACGCGGCTGCCGCACAGGCGCTTTCAGGATCCGGACTGCTCATTAGCCCGGTTGCGTTAAATAGCAATTTGCTTGAAGTTTCCTTTATTATGAAACAGCATTCCGATGCTTCTGAAATTACCCGGCTGCTGCAGCAGCTTTCTGCACTGGCGCCACAGGTGTACCGGTTAAATATGGCGGGCTGCCAGCTGAATGGCGAAGGAATAAAGATCATTTCCGGGTTTAACCGGCTGCACCGGCTGGAACTGCAGAAATGCAACCTGACCAGCGAGATGGTACAACCATTGGCAGAATTGCAGCAACTGGAGTTGTTAAACATAGGGCAAAACAACCTTACCGATGCAGGTTTGGAAGTGTTTAAAAAAATGGCAGGTTTAAGAACGCTGAACGTATGGCAAAACCCGTTAACCGCACAGGGCGGGGAAGCATTGGTCAGCGCCTTAAAGGGGAGGTCTGTAGTGAAGTAACTGCAGTTTTGCCTTTTAATCCATCGTTTTTCAGGCCAATGACCAATACTGCTTTTCGTAGGAGATGTTCATTTCATCTTCTGTTGTTAATAGTTTAGCGAAAAACATTAAGCGATGCTCAGCAGAAAATTGCTTTTAACAGCGACGGGTTTGGCTGGGGCTTCTCCTGGGGGAGTGCCCCGGATTTAATATTTTTTTTCGAAACTGTTGTTGATGTAGAGTGCATGAATACAGGTAGATAAAACCAATATGGCACACCGGCAAATCCTGCTAATATCTGAAGCGTCTCATCCGTTTGTTGATACGTCTCTCAGCCTCAGACCACAACATAATACCAACAAGGATGGGAAATTACCGGATACAAACTGAAGCAAACCGCTCACCGGATTAAGCTGCCGCATACGGGTTCATCCTTTTTTAAGGCTGAAATGGCGCCTACCTTAGTGCCGGCGGATTAAAAATAATAATTGACCGGCGTGTATGACAGTGAAAGTAAAGAAGGCTGTTGCTTTTATTGCGGGACAGTGCCCCGTAACACTTACAGAGGATATTCGTTTAAATGAAGTAGCGTGGTTTTTTCCGGATATTCTTACCTGCTATTTTATGTTGACAAAAAAAGACGGCTATGCGGAAAATACCGATCTTTTAAAGAGAGAACTGGAGCAGACTTTCTTGCGGCAACTGAACCAGGTAGTAATACTAAAGCCTTTTTATGATTCTCAGATACCTTTTCTGGCCCTCTTTAAAGACCGGAACTGGGTAACGCTTTTCCGGATCTATTTTTCACAGGAAATGTATACACAACTAAGTGAATAAAAGAAATGAAAATGAAAAATACAGTTTGGGCAATAGTTGTGTTATCGCTTGGTTTTATTGCCTGTAAAAAAGAAAATGGTACAAAAAAAACGGATGCCGGTTGCCGCATTAGTAAAATTATAAATGAAAGTGGCAAAGAAGTGCTCATTACCTATAATGGAGACGGAAGCTACAGGATCATAAAGGATGGGATAACGAACACTACTACCAGCTTTGACTATACCAGTGGCTCTGTTATTGCCACTACTACCAATACAGGTGATAAATTAATTCGAAAAACAACTTTTGCGCGTAACAGCCAGGGGCTTGTGTATGGGATGAGACGGGAGTATTACGATCCGCCGGGAAGGAGCGCCCCTTCCAGCTGGGACAACACGGTGTATGAGTATAACGGAATACAGTTGTCCAAAGAGACTGTCGTCTTTCCGGCGTCGACCCATCCCACGCCTATAGCGTCAACTATTGCCTGGAGCGATGGAAACCTCGTTTCGGTGTCGGGCGAAACAGGTGTTTCTTTTAGGGAGTATCATCTTGACAAACCTTTTCAGGAGGGCGATTATTTTAACGTGGCATGGACAATCAATACGGGACTCCCCGTCAGCAGTATAATCCGGAACAAAAACCTGTTTAAGGGCGATGGAAGCGCGCTGATCGATTACAACTTCGACAGCGATGGAAAGATCACCACCGTATCGGTAAATGGTATCAAGGTTTATACCCTCGAATATCAATGTAAATAAAACGATCAGATGAGAACAATTTGCGGTAATATTTTATCCGGCACATCGCTGTTAATGATTGGGGCCTTCATGTCATGCTCCAAAGACCGTGGAGCGGGTAAGCCTCCAATTGAATTAAAAACCGTAGTGTACACTGCCGGGTGGGAGCTGGGCAGCAACAGCAAGCTCATTGCCAAATACTGGAAAAACGACGAAGAAACGCTACTCTCCAACGGAACTGCCGATGCTGCTGTCTATTCCTTAGTTGTCAATGGTAAAGATGGTTACGCTGCCGGGTTCGAAAGCGTAGGCGCTATAGCAGCGGCTGTGTACTGGAAAAATGACACCGCTGTAAGACTAACGAATGGGACTAAAGAAGCGGTTGCTACGGCAGTCACCATGAGCAATGGCGATGTATATGTTGCAGGGCATATGCGGAACGCAGACAACAGATCCGTTGCCACTTACTGGAATAGATCCGTTGTCCTGTTGGTATTAGGGCTATACTACGAAGTGAGGTATTTATGCTATACTATGCTATTGCTCATGCAGAGGAGCTCCCTGATTATATATCTCTTTATAAGAGCAAGGTTGTACTTCTAAGTGGCTCTTCTTTTAAATTTCGGGCAGTGATAAACAATTTGATTCCAGTTGCCATAAATCAGGCCGTCATTATGAGTGATATCGTCAACTTTAGATAGCACTTCAGGCCGGTTGTTATGCTATGCTCGGGAGGTATGAATATGACTTTTACTTTCAATAGCCTGCTCAGCCGGGAGGAAGCTGATTTTCTGCTTACTCAATAAATTATTGCCGCATTCGGGAAATGTTCCATAAACGTAATCATAACTTTTAGAAGCAAGGCCATAAAAAAAAGCAGGCGATCAGGATAAGGCAGGTCAGTGGAGAAAAAATAACGCCCTAAATTCACATCAGATATCAACAGGACTAATTTTTGAAATGGTGAATAACGATTGCGGAAGAATACATCGTTAAATCGAATATGAAAATAAAAGGTTGCTGCGCAGCACTGCGGATACACGTGTATCTGACGCTGCGTCCTTGAACAGGTATGCTTTATTAAGAAGTCTTCCAAAAGTAATGTAGTAATATGAAAAAAAAGATAGTTATATTTTTCGTTGTATTTCTGACAATGTTTGTAGCGCCCGGAGCTGTATTGGGGCAGGGGCTCAAAGGAACAGTAAAGGATATTAACGGGCCTCTTGAGGGCGTCTCTGTATCTATCAGAGACAACAGCAGCATGGGCACCTTTACCGACAAAGACGGGGTCTTTCGGCTGGAGGCAAAGCCGGGGCAAACCCTTCTCTTCTCTCATACCGGGTATAAAAATAAAGAGCTGTTGTTAAATGACATAGGGGAGATCGAAGTGGTCATGTCTGAAGATCGGAGGGGGCTTGAAGAAGTTGTTGTTGTCGGGTATGGCAAACAGAGAAAAATGACGCTGACAGGTGCTGTGTCATCGATTAGCGGATCAGAGCTGACAAAACAATTATCACCTGATTTCGGGGCGTCTTTAAAGGGATTACTTCCGGGTCTTACGGTGGTGCAGGGGACCGGGATGCCCGGTGACGATGATGCGGCATTATATCTCAGGGGTGTGGCTACGACTAACGGGGTAAACCCGCTGATATTGATTGACGGTGTGTTTGCGGAGATGAGCCGGCTACGCCAGCTGGATCCCTTTTCTGTTGCAAGCGTAAGCGTGCTTAAGGATGCATCGGCAACAGCCGTTTTTGGGGTGCGCGGTGCCAACGGCGTTATTATCATTACTACAAAAAGAGGAGAAGCCGGAAAAGTGACCGTCAGCGCTTCTACCGAACAAAGCCTCCAACAGATGGCTTACCTGCCTGACCGGCTGCCTTCTTACGAGTATGTGCATTTGCGCAATGAAGCATTGGCTAATGATGGAATGCCTGCAGAGTACAGCGCCGCAGATATTGCCCAATATGAAAGCTGGAAGACCGGGAAGCCAGCAGATTCTTACTGGTATCCGGATAATAACTGGGTAGCCATTTTGTTTAGAAAATACGCGCCGTTGTCCCGGACCAATGTGAATCTGAGTGGAGGTACAGAACGGTTGCGGTACTTTGCCAGCGTAGGCTATCTTACGCAGTCGGGTTTATTCAACGTGGAACCGGAATCTTATCTGAAATATGATGCGCAAACCAAAGTAAATCGCTACAACTTCAGGGCAAACGTTGATTTTGATGTAACAAAAGCCATAAAATTATATGCCAACCTTTCGGGCGATATAGAACGCGTAAACAATTCTAATCTGCTGAACGGACAATTTGGCTTTGCAACCTTATTTGTAAATGCCTTAACAAGCAGGCCAACCGATGTAGGGCCGCTATCCAAAGAAGGCGTTCCGGTGTATATGAACAGCGAGTTGCAGCCACTGTCTGCCGGCCGGATTGTGGCAGATAAATACGGCACCGGTTCTTCTTATGGTGATCTGAACCGAAGCGGATACACGTTAGGTACCCGCTCCGGTTTTGATGGAAAATTCGGGCTGGATTATAATCTGGATGCCATCACCCCGGGGCTCAAATTTGGCGCTTCGGCTGCACTTACATCCCTCGGCTCTACCCGGATGACGGCTTCTAAAAATTATGTGGTATTCAATTACCAGGATATTACACTGAACAACGAACCCCGAAGGGTGTATGTCGTCAACCGTGGAAATGAAACAGAAGATAATCCCCTGTCGCTAAGCAAGTCATCTGCAAGCTCTATACGGGTGAACCTGCAGGGGCAGTTTAATTATTCAAGGAATTTTGGAAAACATGCAGTAGGCGGCCTGGTTCTGTTCCAGCGGGATTATTGGGAAGCTGGTGAAGGATCAGGTTATGAAGCCCCGTATCTGCCTTTTAATATCATAGGTCTGTCAGGCAGGGCAACCTACGGATATGACAACCGTTATCTGTTGGAGTTCAATGTCGGGTATAATGGCTCTGAACAATTTTCTCCAAAGAAGCGATTTGGTTTCTTCCCTGCCTTATCAGGAGGTTGGGTGGTTTCTAATGAGGCTTTTTTAAAACAGGTACGCGCGATCAGCAACTTGAAGTTTCGTTACTCTTATGGTTTTGTGGGTAATGATTTGTTGGGTGCTTCAAGGTTCCTTTACCTGGATAACGTCGTAATAGGAGGCACCGGTCTTTACGGAGCTGACGTGCCAACGCTTGGCGGTGCCGGTAATAAGATTAATGAAGTTATGATCGGTAACCCGGATATAACCTGGGAGCGTGCAAAGAAGCAGAATGCGGGCATGGACCTGTCTTTTGTAAACGGGTTGTCATTCACCGCAGACTTTTACCAGGAAAACAGAACAGGAATCCTGTTAAGGCCTCAGACCGTGCCCGATGTACTGGGCCTGCCTCAGGACGTATTGCCGGTATTGAATCTGGGGGAAATTGATAACAGGGGGATGGAATTTTTATTAGGATATAAGAAGCCCGTTACCAAAGATTTTTCATTGAATACCAGTGTCAATTTTAGTTATAATAAAAATAAGGTGCTCTTTTATGATGAACCATTGAGAGGTGAAGATTATGTGTACCGCAAACGTATTGAAGGGTTTTCGTTGGGTCAGCAGTGGGGCTATCGTATAGACCGCTCCGTTGATCCGGCCAAAGGGAAAGATGGCTCGGGATTTTTTAACAGCCAGGAAGATATCACCAAGTCAGGCCTGAACTATTTAGTGGGTACACCAAAGCCCGGTGATTTTATTTATACGGATCAGAATGGAGATGGCATTATCGATGAAAAAGATATGGTACCCATCGGTCAGGCCAACCTGCCCAATATATCCTATGGAATGCAGGTGGATATTCAGTATAAGAACTTTGATTGTTCCCTGTTGATGCAGGGGGTGAGCCGGTCCTCAAAATATTATGAAGGCCCCGGGGTTTTTGAGGAAATGGGCTCTGCCAGTTTCTATCCCTGGCAACTAAACCGGTGGTCGGCGGAGCGATACCAGCAGCATGCGGTCATTAACCATCCCCGTCTGGCCACTACCGCTTCCTCCAGCCATATCGCTAACGATTACTATATTATGAATACTTCCTATTTGCGCCTGCGCAATGTGGTGCTGGGCTATACTCTCCCACAGCCCTTTACAAAGCGTTTTGCCAGGAGCGTACGCGTGTATGTAAATGCCACCAACCTGCTTACATGGGATCGTTTGAAAATGGACAGCTTTGATCCTGAGCAGGCCAATGGATTTGTGTACCCACTGATGAAAAATTATAACCTGGGTGTTAATATCAATTTTAACTAATTCGTTTAAATACTGAACAAATGATGCGCGCTGTATTTATTGTAATGAGTCTTTGCTGCCTTATTTCCTGTAAGAAAGCTTTAGATGCCACGCCTGATGGGAGAATATCTTACGACGATGTATTTCAGGACAAAGAAAAAGTGAAAGCCATGTTCAATACCTGTTTTGATAACCTGCCGTTGAAGGGGCTCAATTATTTCTTTTTTGCGAATAACCCTGTGGGGCTTTCTGATGAATCGTGGTATACAAGAACCGATGGTCCCCTGGCAGATGCTTATAACGGCAGCGTCACTGCGGCCAATAACAGCCTTGAAATGACTGGAGTGCTGGGGTTTCCCTGGGATGGCGATTATTGGGCTTCCTATTTTAAGCAGATAAGAAGGATCAATCTTTTCTTACAGAATATAGGCCAGGCAAAAGTGGAGTCAGAGAAGGAAAGGGAATGGTGGACGGCAGAAGCCCATTTGCTGCGGGCCTTTTTTTATATGGAGCTGATCAAATGGTATGGCCCTGTTCCACTAACCACATCTGTAATGCAGGTGGGAGACGACTATTCAAAAATTAAAAAGGCCTCCTATGCCGATATTTGCCGCCAGATTGTAGCGGATTGTGATGTTGCCCTTGCTTCTCAGAACCTGCCCTGGCGCCTGATCGATGGCAATCAGCAGAAACGGATGACGAAGGGGATCGCCGCTGCTTTGCGCGGCCAGGCAGCCCTTTATGCGGCCAGTCCGGCCAATAACAACGGAGAAAATTTATGGGAATGGGCCTACCAGGTCAATAAAGAAAGCGTAGCGTTGCTGGAGCAAAATGGCTATCAGCTTTATACCGACTACCAGGTAGGGGGCAATTATTCCAGTGCATACCAGGAGTATTTTGCGCAGAATCCCGATTATTCGGCTACGCCTAATGATAAAGAGACCATCATGGAAAACTTCAGGGCGTCGATGGACTTTTTTGACATACAAACATTACCTATTTTAGGAGGCTCCTTTGCCGGTAATGTGCCTACACAGGAGCTGATTGACGCTTATGACATGGCGGCTACCGGCAAGCCTGTACTGGATCCGGTAAAACCCTATCTGGATGAGCAGCACTTACAGCCCAACTATCTGCCCGGATCGGGATATGATCCCCAAAAGCCTTACGAGGGAAGAGATCCCCGTTTTTATGCGTCTACTTTTTATAATGGCAGTACCTATATTGTTGCGGGTTATGGTTCTGACAATATTGCTCCTATTGAAACCTTTGTGGGGGGGAACTGTGGGTTGAATTTAAACAATGCCAAGCATACCCATACGGGCTATTATTCACGTAAATCATACTTCACACTTTACTGGCCGGCTGTGTTTCGTTTTGCAGATGGTAAACCCCGCTTCTTCCGGCTGGGACGCTCTTTCCTCGATCTGGCGGAATGCGCGGCGGAAACGGGTAGGGTGCAGGAAGCTATGGATTACGTAAATAAGATCCGCCGTCGTGCCGGCTTTGCGCCCGCGGTGGATAAAGTAGCCGCTTCTGCAGAAGAAGCCCGCCGTATCGTAAGAAGTGAACGAAGAGTAGAACTGGCCTACGAAGAGGCACGCTATTTCGACGTACGCCGCTGGACACCCCGGGACCAGGATATGAAAGAAGAAAAGTTTGTTACCGGTATGCGGATTACCAAAAATACGGACGGTTCCTTTAAATACGAGCGCTTTGTACTGGGACCCGGAAACGGAGCGCCCAGTAAATCCAACTACCAGAAGAAATGGCATTTCTATCCCATTCCCCAGAAGGAAGTGATCAAGCTGGAAGCAGCAACGGGAGAAGTATGGCAAAATAAAGGCTGGTAATCTGTTGATGCAGCTCATTTGCAAATGATAATAAGATAAAAATGGAAATGACAACACATAAGATACGTACAGGTTTTATTGCACTATTTACCGGCACACTTCTACAGGCAGGCACAGCCAGCGCTGCTGCCGGTAATTTGCCCCGCACCATGCAGGATACGATACCGGTAGTGGAATTAAGCAATACAGATACTTCCGGGGAAATACTGCCGTTGCCTGTATTAAAGTTCAGCCCGGAAAAATATATAACGGGCGCTGTTGCCGGTGTACAGGGCGATGAAATCGTCAAAACACCGGCGCCGGGCCTGGCATCTGCCCTGGCAGGAAGACTGCCCGGGGTTATTGTAAAACAAGGTACTCAGCAACCTTATGCAGATGGCGTTTCCCTCTATATAAGAGGGCGCAGCACCGTCAATGGAAGCAATCCGCTTATCGTTTTAGATGGGGTGCCTTCACCATTGCTGGATATCAGTGTGATCAACCCGCAGGAAATAGCATCCGTTACCGTTTTAAAGGATGCAGCGGAGACGGCGATTTACGGATACCAGGCTTCTAATGGTGTATTGCTGATCACCACAAAGAAGGGACGGGGCCTTAGCGATAATTTAATTACGGCATCCGTGAACCATGGGGTGCAGCAGGCGGTTTCGGGTCCCACCATACTCCCTTCCTGGGAATATGCCACACTCCGCAACCAGGCTTATATGAATGATGGCCTCTTTAATGCGCTGCCTTTCACAAAAGCGGATATTGAAAAATTTAAGGATCCTGCGGCTAACAGGGAGGTCTATCCGGATAATAACTGGTACGGGCTTTTTATGAAAGACCAGGCGGTGTTAGACCGGTACAATGTTTCGGTGGGTAGCGCCGGCCAAAGAGTTAATTATTTTTTAAATGCGGGTTACCTGCGCCAGGGATCACTGTTGCGTACCGTAAAGCAGGAGCGGTATAATCCCGAGTATGCATTGCAGCGGTTTACCGTAAGGGCAAATGTGGAAATGAAAATACTGGAAAATTTAAGCGCGTTTTTGTACCAGTCTGTAAATATTGACCGGAGAAACCGGCCAACTACAAGTATGAGCAGCATCTTACAGAATATACTCACAATGCCGCCTACAGAAAACGGCCCGTTAGCACCCGAAGGGGACGTGATCGCCACACTTTACAATAATAACCCTCCTTATGGAGCCATTAATAAAAGCGGGTACCTGAGAGAAATGATTACTGATTACCATGGAACGCTGGGGGTAAACCTGGATCTGAAGTTTATTACACAGGGCTTAAGCGCATCCGGTTATATGGCATTTGAAACCAAGTACTATGGCACGCGCTCCGGCACAAAGGATTATCCCCGGTTTATCCGGGATGGTGTTGCGCAAACGGCAGATGGCAGAGACAGCATTATCTACAAGCCTTACGGGGAAAATACGGAAACGCCACTGGGGATGGGGCGGAATTCCCTGTTCGGCTATTTCCTTAATTTTAATGGGATGCTGAATTACCAGCGCGTCTTCAATACCGATCATACAGTGGAAGGGTTTGTAAATTATTTTGCACAGAACTATGTGCCTGTATACACAAGCGGGATGTCGATTCAAACAGTCATTCCGTATGACCGGTTGTCTCTGTCTGGAAAGGTGCGGTATATGTATAAAGCGCGTTATATCGCGCAGTTTGTAGCCGGGTATACAGGTTCAGACCAGTTTGCTCCCGGGAGAAGGGCGGGGCTCTTCCCTGCAGTTTCTGCAGCATGGATCGCTTCAGAGGAACACTTTATGAAGCCGGCGGCGCAGTGGATCGGCTTTCTAAAGCTACGCGGCTCCTTTGGTTTAACCGGTAATGACCAGCTGCCCAATCCCCGTTTTTCTTATATGGATAATATAACAGCCACTTCGGGAGGGCCCATTGCGGGCCTGTATATTGGTAGCCTGATCCAGGAGAATAATATCGCCAACCCCTTTGCTACCTGGGAAAAACAGCAGCAGCTGAATTTAGGGCTCGATGTGGAATTGCTGAAAATGTTCACACTTCGGCTGGATGCCTTCCGGCAGGCGCAGAAAAATATTTCCGTCCAGAGTAATATGGTGCCTTCTATGCAGGGCGTTCCTCCAGCTGCTTTTCCTTATATCAATACCGGTTTAATTGTGAATAAAGGGTTGGAAGCCGACGTTCGATTCGATAAAGTATTGAATAAGGACTGGAAACTGTTTCTTTCAGGAAATATCCTGTATAATAAAAGTAAAGTGGTTGATCTGGGAGAGCTGGATCTGTCGGGTAGTGGTTACAATTATCCGTACAGGTCAACGGGCTATCCGATCGGGCAACCTTTTGGTTACCGGATCGACTACAGTAATGGGAACGGTTACTTCAATAGTCCACAGGAAATTACCGACCGGAAGCCCGTGTATTCCGGGGCGCAGCCCCGCCCGGGAGATTTTATCTACCAGGATCTGAACGGGGATGGTACTGTAGATGAAAAAGATATGGCACCAATGGGCTTTACCTCCATTCCCGAACTGTCATATGGAGTGTCAGCGGGTTTCAACTATAAAAAATTGGATTTTTATCTACTGCTTCAAGGCGCTGGCCGCACCAGTGCTTACCTGCAGGGCATTGGAGTGATGGATAATAACGGGCGTGGAACCTATTTTCCCATACACCGGACGGCCTGGACCCCGGAGCGCTACGCGAACAACGAGGAGATCGGGTATCCCGCTCTTTCTACCCAGTCTTCATCAAGTACCCGCGTCAATGATTTTTTTGTAAACCGGCTTGATTATATGCGGTTAAAGACCGTGGAGATCGGGTACACTTTTACTCATATTTTCGGCAAATCAAGCGCAACGAACCTGCGCCTCTTTGGGAGCGGACAGAACCTGCTCACCTTCCACAAATCCAAATTTGACGGACTGGACCCTGAGGGAAACGCCTTCGCTTCCTACCCGGTTTACAGGACCTATAATTTGGGATTAAATATTCAATTTTAATGCAGACAATCATGAATAGAACGTATATGAAATACTTTCACGCCCTGCTTGCGGTTTATTTATTGGCCTCCTGTACCAAGATGCCGGAGTATGCAGATGGAAGGGTATCTTATGAAGAAGTGTTTGATAGTTATAAAAAAACGGCGGGATACCTGAATCTTTGTTATACAAAAATTCAGCCCTATGGCAGTTCCTATGCGGGGGGCGGCTTTCTGGCCGGTTACAGCGATGAAGCCTACCAGGCTTCGGAGATTAATAATAGCATGGAACAGCAATGGCACCGTGGGTTATTAACTCCGTTTTTCAACCCTGTTGAGAGCGGGAATTCCAATAACACCAACTGGTGGACCGGTAATTTTGAAGGGATCCGCTACTGTAATGTTTTCCTGGAAAATATTGATTCTGCTGCTGTTGCCAGTCAGACCATACGTGCCGGATATAAAGCCCAGGCCCGGTTGTTGCGTGCCTTTTATTACCTGCAGTTAATAAAGCGCTATGGGGGAGTTCCTGTTTATACAAAGCCACTTCCGGTTAATTATGATTATTCGGGCGAAAAGCGACCTTCCTTTTCAGAAGTAGCGTTGTTCATCATTGAGGAGTGTGATGATGTGTTAAAAAACGTTCCGGATGCTGCCATGGGCTGGATACAGGGAGAAACGGAATTTCAGCGGGGTATGTTTTATAAGGCCGTTGCTGCTGTTTTGAAATCGCAGGCTGCGCTTTATGCGGCGAGTCCTTTATGGAATGATGGTTCGGTAACCTGGGAGATGGCGGCGGGCTACACGAGGGAGGCATTAACGATCTGCCTTCAAAATGGTTTTAAACTCTATGATGTAACACCGCCGGTTACGAACGGGTATGATGCTTTTGATATTTACTTCCGCACCCGTTCGGATGTAAACCGGGTGCGGGATAAAGAAACCATATTTGAGTTGAACCAGCGCCTGCAGGTATACAACTACAACGGCCTGCCCTTTACCGCCGGCATCGTTTCTTCGGGGGATAATCCTTCCCAGGAGCTGGTAGATGCATTTGAAACTATCGATGGGCAGCCCGTATTGGATCCGGCGCGACCCTATTTGGATAATGATCACCTGCAACCCAATTACAATTCAGCCAATACACTTTATAATCCTGCAGACCCCTTTGCCAAACGGGATCCGAGGCTCCGGGCTAGCATTTACTATCATGGGGCTGCATTTAACCTGGGTAGTGCCGGTAGCAAGGTAACGATGGATGCGAACGGGAATGCGCCTATATCGGCTACCGATATCCGCAATACACGTACAGGATATTACCTGCGCAAATTTTCCAACTTTACTTCCGACCGGAATTCCAACAACGATGGTTTCTTCAAGCTGTACCGTTTGGCAGAGTTATACCTGAATTTTGCGGAGGCAGCCAATGAAGCAGCTTCCGGCAGCGCTCCGCAGGAGGCTATAGATGCTGTTAACGCCGTTCGGATACGTGCCGGGATGCCAGCTCTTCCTCAGGCCCTTTCAAAAGAAGCCATGCGTTTGCGGATACGGAATGAGCGCAGGATAGAATTAGCCTGGGAGGAACACCGTTTTTATGACCTTAGGCGCTGGAAAATCCTGAACGATAATGGTAAAGTGGTTACCGGTATGCGTCCGGTTGCCAATGGGAGTGGTGGGTTCACGTACCAGCGGTTCCTGGTTAAAAATGACCGGGCGGCGTTTGCAGACAAATATCTTATCTTCCCCCTTCCGGCAAATGAAGTCACCAAGTTGCAAAAGATTACTGGTGATAACTGGCAAAATCCCGGATGGTAAAACAGAGTAAAAATGGATCAACAGATGGGGTATAACGGATTTTTGCGCGGTTGTCTTATAAGTTGCCTGCTGCTGTGCTGTTTTTTCACAAGAAATGCCCGGGCTCAGGGCAGCCCGGCGATAACAGGACTGAAAACCGAATATGCAGACCGGCCGGTGGGGATGGATATTGCCCGACCGCAGTTCAGCTGGATGATTACATCTGTGCAGCCGGGAGCCCGGCAGGAGTCCTACCGGGTGCTCGTTTCAGATGATAGTATAAGACTGAGTAATGACGATGCCAATATGTGGGACAGCAAGCAAATTCTCTCTGCGCAGTCCACAGGCATTTTATATAGTGGCCGTGCGCTGAAAAGCCGCACCCGTTATTTTTGGAAAGTGCAGGTACGGATGGGGGGGGCTCCGGCCAGCCGGTGGAGCCCCATATCTTTTTTTGAAACAGGACTGCTGGACCCTAAAGCGTGGACCGGCGATTGGGTAGGATATTCCTTTGGCTGGCCGGGAAAAGTGCTTTATTTCCGGCATGTATTTGACTGCGCAAAGCCGGTGGCGCAGGCGCGCATTTATCTGGCTGGTATCGGTTATAACACGGTCCGGCTCAACGGGCATAAAGTAGGCAACCAGGTGCTGGACCCTGCCAACAGTGATTATGCAAAGCGTGTATATTACAGCACCTATGATATAACGGCGCAGTTACATAAACAGAATGTGCTGTTGATTGCAGTGGCCCCCGGCTGGTATGGTATGCCAAAGTTGAGGTTGCAAGCGGATATCCGTTATACCGATGGCAGCGTTCAGCAGTTCTCTTCCACAGAGATTCGGAGGGTTACATTAGGGCCCGTGGTAAGCGCGGGGGTGCTGGATGGTGAGCAATACGATGCACGCCTTGAAAAATTTGAGCAGTGGGATATTCCTTCTGATACGATTATCAAAGGTTTACCCAATCAGGAATGGGGATATGCGTTAACTGTAGAGCCGCCCGGTGGAAAAATGGTAGCCCAGCACCAGGAGCCTATCCGGGTGGTAGAAGCGTTTCATCCGGTTTCAGTGAAGGAAGTAAGACCGGGCGTGCAGGTCCTGGATGCGGGGCAAAACCTGGCCGGTTGGCTGGAGCTGAGAACACGGGCAAAAGCAGGTACCGGAATTGTAATGAAATTTGCTGAGACCCTCAACCCGGACGGAAGCGTAAACCAGGAAAACCTCCGCACAGCGCGGGCAACGGATGTATACATTGCAAAAGGTGCCGGTAAAGAAGAAATGTGGGAACCCTCCTTTACCTATCACGGATTCCGGTATATACAGATAGAGGGATTGCCCTATACTCCCAAACGCACTGATTTCAGCATAAAACGCGTGCGCTCCGATGTGGCGGAAACGGGGAGCTTTACCAGTTCCAGTAAATTGCTCAATGCAATTCATCAAATGGTGAAGCGTACAGAAGCCAGCAACCTGCACAGCATTCCTACGGATTGCCCGCAGCGGGATGAACGCATGGGCTGGCTCAATGATATGACTGTTCGGATAGATCAGGCGATCTACAATTTTGATATGTCGCGCTTTTATCCAAAATATTTAGATGATATCAGTGATGGGCAGGATGAAGAGGGACGTATAGGGGATACCGCTCCCTATAAAGTTGGGGGACGACCGGCTGATCCGGTTTCTATCAGTTATTTATTGCTGGCATTGAAATGTTATGAATATTACGGGAACAGGACCATTATCGAAAAACATTATGCGGGGTTTAAAGCCTGGGTAAACTTTTTGCAATCACAAACAAAAGACGGTATTCTTGAATATAGTTATTATGGAGATTGGTCGCCGCCGGCTGAGCTGGGCGTTTCCGGGGTGGGCTATGGTGCGGTCTCAAAAAATACACCCGGCGCGCTGATGTCTACCGGTTTCCTGTATTATTACGCAAAGCTGATGGAACGAATGGCAACCATTACCGGTCGTACCGGAGATGCCTGGAGTTATTCATCGCTGGCGAAAGCTACTGCGATCGCCTTTCATGACCGCTTCTGGAATGCTTCCACAGGGGGGTATGGCTCCAATAACCAGGCTTGTAATGCTTTTGCATTATTCCTGAAAATGGGTAATAGTGAGCAACAGGAACGTACCCTCCAAAACCTGGTAAAGGATGTAAAAGCACAGGGTTATCATCTCACCACGGGAAATATTTGTACCAAATATCTGCTGGAAGTACTAAGTGAACGTGGTCAGATGGATGTGGCATATAGCATCGCCACACAAACTACTTATCCCAGCTGGGGGTACATGCTGGAAAAGGGCGCCACCACGCTCTGGGAGCGTTGGGAATACCAGACCGGGAGTTCAATGAACTCTCACAACCATCCGATGATGGGGTCGGTGGGATCCTGGTTTTACAAGTACCTGCTGGGCATCCTTCCCAACGAAAATTCCCCAGGCTTTGAACGCTTTATCATCAGGCCCCGTTTTCCCAAAGATCTGGAAAGCTGCAATGGATCGTTTCATTCGGTAAAAGGAGTGATCCGCAGCGGATGGAAGCAGGAAAAAGGACGCATCCTGTTAAACCTGAGCATTCCTGCAAACAGCGTCGCAGAAGTATATGTGCCATCAGGAAAATCCGGGCAGATCATGGTCAATGGAAGGCCTTATAGTGAGAATACGCACCTGCGGTTTCTGCGCAGGGAAGAAGGCCGAGCCGTTTTTGAAGTGACCTCCGGGAGCTATGCATTTATTTCGGTTCAATAATTAAAAACAAATGAACGGAGTTTTATGAATACAATTTTTAAGACAGGTTACCTGTTGGGAGTGCTGGCTGTTCTTTTAACAGTAGCAGGTTCCTGTAAAAAAGATAAGCCGGCGCAGAATGGCCCGCAGGAAAAAAAGCTGGCGCTGGACCGGTCGGAGGCAATTATGGAGCAGGGAACAACCACAACGATCAAACCCATCTTTGATGATGGGGAAGTGACGATCCCTGCGGGGAAATACAGCTGGACCTCCGATGACCCGGCTATTGCTTCGGTTTATATGAACAAAGACTTTACCGTAACGGTCACCGGGCGTAAAATAGGCAGTACAAAAGTGCGGCTTAGTGCAAAGTATGGAGGGGGGCTGGAGCAGGTTTGCACGATTGTTGTAGAACCCCCGCCCTCTATATTGATCAATTTCGGCGATGGGGCCGCAGGTGCGGAATGGAACAGTGTAAAAGACAATATGCGTATTGACGGGTTTATACCCGATCTGCATACACAAACAGGCCGTAATACCGGCATCGCCCTGAAAGTAGAAAAGCGTTTCAACCTGCGGGGGGCAAGCGGCGCTACCAATACCGATACGGAGTTGAAAATGCCCGATGAAGTTTCCTTCGATGGCTATTATGGCAATGCAAAAGCAGAATTTTCGGGGGTTGTGGCTACTGAAAGCGTTATCCGGTTCAGCGGGATGGACAAAACTAAAAAATATCGGTATTGTTTTTACGCGTCGAGGATGGGCGTGGGTGATAACAGGGAGACCCAATACACCATTACCGGCAGTAACCAGGCCGTAGCAAGGCTCAATGCATCCGGTAATGTAAATAATATTGTTTGTGCCGGGGGCGTGCAGCCGGATGCAGGCGGGGATATCCTGCTTACCATAACCGCCGGAGAAAATAATAACAATGCTTTCGGGTTTTATTATATAAACGCGATGCGGATTATGGAGGATAAATAGTTGATGCATTTTGTGTAGTATGATCAGTTTGTTTATATTGATGAGTGTATGGGGGACACCGGCTCCGGATAAGGACAGCGCGGATAAAACACCGGAGGGCGGTGCATATACGGTGGCACACACAACTGCATCTGCACAACCTGTAGCCGGGATGCCTGAGAAAAAAGAAGGCACCCATGACGTAGGGCTGTTTTACTTTACCTGGCTGGGGCAGCATCCGGGTGGGCAAAAGGGAATCTATAATATTTCTCAACTGCTGCAAACAAACCCGGAAGCTCTGTACCGGGCCGATGACAGCAGGCATAGCCCCCTGGGCCAATATCATTTTTGGGGCGAACCGTTATACGGTTATTACAATAGCGCCGATCCCTGGGTCATTACCCGGCATATTGAGTTGCTGACGATGGCGGGTATCGATTATCTGATGCTGGATGCCACCAATAGTTTTTATTATCCCGAAGTAGTAACAACGCTGCTGGACCGGCTTTCTTTTTTCCGGAGCCAGGGATGGCCGGTACCCAAAATTGCTTTTTATACCAACTCTGCTTCCGGAACCACAGTGTCCCATATTTATAAACGGTTTTACGCGTCCGGAAAGCACGAGTCTTGCTGGTATAGCCCCGGCGGAAAGCCCCTGATCATTGGCATCACGGAGCATAACCGGAAGGCTTCGGATCAAACGCTGTCGGGCAACTTTAAGGATGTGGTATCAAAGGACCTGGAGCAATATTTCGATGTGCGGGAGGCGCAATGGCCGACGGGGATCTATAATAAAGCCGCTTTTCCCTGGATCAGCTGGGATTATCCGCAGCGGATCCATAAAGGAGGTGTTATTTCTGTTTCCGTGGCACAGCATGGCCCGGCAACCATCGTGTTCTCCGATACGCTGCATACCAAGGGCAGAGGCTATGATGTGCTGGCAGAAAAGAATACCACTGCGGGCGTCCGGTCCGGTAAAAATTACCAAAGCCAATGGGAAACGGTTTTTAAGAACGAAAAACGGGTCAACAATGTGTTTATTACTGGGTGGAATGAATGGGTCGCTATAAAAATGAAGAACGAAAAAGGAATCTTTTTTGTAGATGCCTTTAATGAAGCATTCTCCAGGGATATTGAAATGATGAAGGATGGATACGGAGATGATTTCTATCTGCAGACTATTGCCAATATCCGTAAGTTTAAGTACAACTATAAAGAGCGGGGGGGAGGCGGTAATAAGACCAGGATCCGGATCCTTGATACGACGCTGCACCAATGGAATAAAGCAGCTGCATGGTTTCAGGATTTCCGGGGAGACGCAATTCCAAGAAATTTCGCCGGTTTTGCACCTTCTGTTCACTATTGGGACAGCAGTGCCCGGAATGATATTGTCAGCATTAAAGTAACCAACGATAAAAAAAACCTCTATATTCTTGTAGAAACGGCCTTGCCGGTTACGGCTTATAACGTAACCGACCGGAACTGGATGAATATATTGCTCAGTACAGGTCATCATGAGCAGGATTTCGGGGGCTTCAGCTATATTGTCAATCGCAGGCCTGGCACGGGCGGAACCACCTCTGTTGAACGTTCTGTCGGCAGCGGCCGGTGGTCGGATACCGGGAAAGCCCGTATGCATATATGGGGGAACCATATGCAGGTATCCATCCCGCTGCGCATGCTTAAATTGAATCATCACGGAACGGTTGGAATAAAAGTAGCGGACAATGTAACGCGCAATGCCGATATTATGGACTATTATATAACCGGCGATAGTGCCCCTATCGGGAGACTGGCCTATTTGTATTCTTTAAATTAATTGTAAATGATTATGCATCGATACAGGAATTGTTGCTGCTTGTTACTGCTGATTCTGCTCTCTTGCGGTACAACAAAACAACAGCTAAAAGTACAGCAGCTTAAGGTTGAAGGCCGGAGCGCCTTTGTCGGCGTGCAAACGCCGGAGCCAAGGTTGAGCTGGCAGCTGCAGGCAGGTAAAGAAAAAGGAGTGAAACAGGTTGCCTACGAGATAAAAGTTGCCAGTTCCCCGGAACTGCTGAAGCAGGGCAACGGTAATATCTGGCATAGTGGCAGAGTGCCATCGGCGCAAAGCCTGGATGTTGTTTTTAAAGGGGCAGGCCTTAAGAGTGATGAAGACTATTACTGGCAGGTAACCGTATGGACCAATCGGGGAGATGCTGCAGTGAGCGATGTGGAGCACTGGCGCATGGCCTTGCTGGATACACTGGAGTGGAAGGCAAAGTGGATCGGGCTGGATACATTTTCCGTAACAGATGCACCTTCGCAAACAAGAACCCGTTTGGCGGCACGGTATCTGAGAAAAGAAACGACAACCACGAAACCGGTAAAGCGGGTTACGGCCTACATCAGTGGACTGGGCTTAGGTGAACTGTATATTAACGGTAATAAAATAAGTCAGGATGTATTGAGCCCTACGTTAACGGATTATAGCAAACGGGTTCCTTATACAAGTTATGATATTACCGGCCAGTGGAAAACGGGAAGAAATGCCATCGGGGTTATATTAGGAAACGGACGTTATTTTAACCTGCGCGATTTTGGGGGTAAACCCAGTCCCATTACGGGTATTAAACAGGTGAATTATGGTTTTCCCCGCCTGCTGTTACAGATCCGCGTTACGTTTGCCGATGGAACAACAACAGATATTGTTTCCGATCCTTCCTGGAAAGTAACGGATCAGGGGCCCATCCGTGCCAACAATGAATACGATGGAGAAACCTATGATGCCCGTATGGAACTTTCCGGATGGGATCAGGCGGGATTTGATGATGCCGGATGGCGGCAGGCGGACCCAATGGATGCCCCGGGTGGAGCTCTTTTTGCACAGGGGAATGAGAATATCCGGATCAATGACACCGTGAAACCCAGATCGGTTCATCGTACATCTAAAGGTTCTTATATCCTGGATATGGGGCAGAATATGGTGGGGTGGCTGCAGCTAAAAGTAAAAGGCCGGCAGAACGATACGGTGCGCCTGGTATTTGCGGAGCGGCTTAAAAATAAAGATACCCTATACCTTGCCAACCTGCGCGATGCACAGGTAACTGATACCTACGTTTTAAAGGGAGGCGATGTGGAATCCTGGGAACCCCGGTTTACCTATCATGGGTTCCGTTATGTAGAAATATCCGGACTGTCATCGAAACCCTCGCTTGATGATTTTACCGGTAAAGTGGTATATGACCATGTACCGTCGATCGGGCATTTTGAAACTTCCGATTCCACCATTAACCAGATTTATCACAATGCCTGGTGGACCATCCGGGGCAATTACAGGGGTATCCCTACGGATTGTCCGCAGCGGGACGAGCGGGTGGCCTGGCTGGGCGACCGGCTGATGAGCTCCTATGGCGAAAGTTTCCTGTTCGATAATGCCCGTTTCTATCATAAATGGATGACCGATGCAAAAGCGGCCCAGTCAGAAAATGGAAGCCTTCCGGACATTGTACCGGGCTACTGGCTGCAGCATACGGACAATGTTACATATCCCAGTGCTTTCATCATTATCCCGGAAATGCTGCGCAAACAGTTTGGCGATAAAACCTTCCGGGAGTATTATCCTTACATGAAGAAATGGATGCTGTATATGTGGAACACCTACCAAAAGGATGACCTGGTATTAAAAGACACTTATGGTGATTGGTGTGTGGCCCCGGACGAAGGGTCGGATGCCATCTGGACCAATGATCCGAAGCGGACCACGGATGGGGGCCTGGTAGGAGCGGCCTATTATTATTACTGTGCAACGCTGATGGAAAAGTTTGCTGCACTTCAAAGTTTATCGGAGGATGTGGTCTGGTTCGCCGGACTGCGTGAAAAAATGAAGAGGGCTTTTAATCAAAAGTTCTTTAACCCGCAAAAGGGATACTATGCTAATAATACGATAACCGCAAACCTCCTGCCGCTTACTTTTGGATTGGTGCCGGAAGAAAAGCGACCCGGCGTTTTTGATGAAATTGTAAAGGGGATCAAAACAAACAACAATCACGTCAACTCCGGCATTATGGGCATGATGTGGTTGATGCGGGGCCTGAGCGATTATGGCCGGCCGGATCTGGCCTATACCATTGCTACCAATCGCAGTTATCCCAGCTGGGGCTATATGGTCGCACATGGTGCTACTACAATCTGGGAACTCTGGAACGGCAATACGGCCGATCCGCTGATGAACTCCTGGAACCACCAGATGTTATTGGGCGATCTGCTGGTGTGGTATTACGAGTATCTTGCAGGAATAAAATCGGATGATGCGGAAACGGCATTTAAAAAAGTGATCATGAACCCGCTGTTTCCTGAAGGCCTGGATGATGTAAATGCCAGCTACCAATCCAGGTATGGCCTTATAAAGAGCCACTGGAAAAAGGATAAAAAGGAACTGATATGGCAGGTGACCATTCCGCCCAATAGCACAGCGGCGCTGTATTTTCCGGTACAGGATGCGGGAGTGATTGATGAAGGGGGAAAGCCTGTCCGGGACAGGAAAGAGCTGGTGATTAGGGGAATGGAGCAAAACCGGCTGTTGGTGGAAATGGGTTCGGGTACCTATCATTTCAGGGTACGGTTGCAGAAAAATTAGGAGCCTGGATGTGGGGGCGTTTATGCCTGCCGATGAGCGCATGTATTATCAGGTCTTTCCAGGTATTGTGGCCCTTGCCGGAGCAGGCCGGACGCGGCACAAAACAAAAAAATCGTATGGGGCTTTCAGGAAAAAACTTGCTCTTGTAAAGAAGATATGGACTGATAACGGGTATGTGTTACATCAAAAAGGGAAATAATAGTATGAAAAAGTGTAGGCGCCTGTTCTTGTATTGCTTGTTTTTTTTGTTTGCAGCCGGCCCTGCGCAAGCGGGGTCCGGTGGCAAAACTGGAGCAGGGGGTACGGTTGTTTTATACGATAATGTATTTAATGAAAAGGGGAAAAATCCGGAGATCATTTTACCGGCGTCCGGCATCCATTTTGCGAAAGGCGGATTACAACTGACAGGCAGAGGGCAGCTGGTCCGGCTGAATAAGTATTATTCCCTTGCTGCACGCCTGGTGCGCTATCATGTGTGTTTTTCGGCAGATGCCAGGGCCGTTTTTCAAAGCGACCAGGGAGATTTTAAAGCCTATGTGGATATGGTGCATAAAAGCATTAGCATCCAGACAAAGCCGGAGACAAGGAAACAGGTGTCTTTTCTAAATCCGGGTCATGATTACCTCGTGGAAGTGCACAGAGATTACCAGGCAGCAATGTTCAAACTCATCGATTTGCATACCGGTGCATCAGATAGTATTACTGTAACGATGGATGGTACGGGGGGAGAAAGAGCCGGTGCGGTAGGACCAGGGTTTTCTGTAGGACTTCAGCACGACTATTACAGCTTCGGTTTGCTGGAAGGGGCGGGGATCTGTGTAAAACAGATGACCGTGCTTTCGAAAGCATGTAACCTGCTCCTACTTATATATGGCGATTCAATTACAGAACCGGAGGGCTATTTCCCTACTGCTGATTTTCCGGCTTCCTGGACACAGCTTGTCCGGCAGCAGATACGCGGAAAAGTGGTAACCAGCGGAAGAGGCGGTTGTACCATTAAAGAAGTACTGGAACGGATCAAAAATGAACTCCCCTTTGTAAAGGCAAAATATGTAATGATAACCATCGGCACCAACGGGGGAAATACAGAGCAGAACCTCAGCACCCTGGTGGAATATATACGCTCACAGGGAGCCATACCCATCCTCAACAATATTCCGGCCAATGAAAGTGGGAGCCAGGTGCCGGTTAATGCGGTCATTGAAAAAGTGCGTCAAAAATACAAAATAAAAGGAGCGCGGTTTGATAAAGCTACTTCGTTACATTTTGATGGCGCTGTGGTGGACAAAATCACTATGTGGCATGAAGATTACGACTTTGGACAGATCTATCATCACCCTAATGTGAAGGGTTCCCGGCTGATGTACCTGCAAACACTGACAGATATTCCTGAAATTTATGAGTAAGCTAAAATGGTTGATCTTATCGGGCTGGCTGATGATCGCTTTCATAGCTCCGGCTCAAAAGAAAATGGTGCCGGTGTACCAGGTACCTGGCGGTAAGATTTACGTAAGTACACAAACGGATCCCGGTTACGCTTTTGATTCAGCCCGGTACACGATATTTATTCCCGATAGTATGCCTTTTCTGAATGGCGTTTTTATACATCAGCATGGCTGCACTATGGAAGGAACAGGCGCTGCTACAGCTTTTGATCTCCAGTACCAGGCCTTTGCAAAAAAATGGAACTTAGCGCTTGTTGGCCCCGATCTGTACGCTGCAAAGGGAAATTGCCGCAACTGGAGAGATGCGGAGTCGGGATCGGGTGCAGCCCTGATCAAAACCTTAGCAGAAATGGGCAGGATCTCCGGTTACAAAGAACTGGCCAACCTGCCCTGGCTGCTTTGGGGGCACTCCGGCGGCGGCTATTGGGCCCTGTCTATGCTCAAACAGTATCCTGAAAGAATCCTGGCGGTATTTGGATACTCGCCGTCTGTTCAGCCGGGTACATACCCCGCGGCGGCACTCAAAGTACCGGTGCTGCTTCGCCATGCAGGTCCGGCAGGAGATGCCTGTTGCTGGCGGGCATCAATTAATGAGTTTCATAAGTTACGCTCAGCAAACGGATATGCCGGCATTGCCTGTACGCCCTACCAGAGTCATAACTTTAGTTACGTCCGGTATATGGCGATCCCGTTTTATGAAGCGGTGCTGCGGCAACGGCTTCCATCCAGGCCTGGAGCAGGATACGCTGCGATGAACCCTGTAGACCGTTCTAAGGCATGGCTGGGCGACACGCTGCATTACAATATTTATCCGGAACAAGTCTTTCCCGGTGATAGGCGGAGCGCGGCATGGTTCCCGGATGCTGCAACAGCTGCCTGCTGGAGGGAATATGTGATCACAGGCACTGTTATTGACCGTACGCCGCCACCCGCTCCCTATCACCTGAAAGGAATGCAGGTGCATGGCGATTCTATAGTATTAAGTTGGAAAGCGGCTGCTGATATAGAATCAGGTATTAGTCATTTTAATATTTATAGGAATGACCGGCTGATCGCTCGGTTTCCTGCCACAAAGGCCTATCAGCAATTTGATACCAATGGGGATAATGCTTATCCCCTTGAGTTGCCCGAAATGAGACAGGTGATTCATTATCCTGTAAATGACGGCGGAAAACTATCGGTCAGCACTGTAAACCTTTTTGGACTGGAATCAGTCGGCACCGCATTGTCTAAGGAATGATTTTATGATAAGGATGGGCGCAAGGTCAGGGAGAAAGGATACTTTTTGTTTTTCGGCAGACCCTGGAATGATTGTTTGTGCAGTCAATACACCCATTTCATGAAAGTTGAAAGAAATGGTCGCGATCCCGTTTAAGATTACTCTTTTAAATGGCATTTCATTATAGGAGATGATACCGGCCTGCGTTCCTGTTTTTAAAAATGTAGACTGGGTTTTTTCAATCAGCGTAACCTGGTATTCTTCAATTATATTGGCATATGCATCACCCGGTTTTATTGGTTCGTTTCCAATATTGTTTATGATCCTGTAGGAAAAAGCGTTGCCCGGCAAAAGCGGATGCAACCCATTTTGATTTCTTTGGGGTAACAGCTGTTGTCCGGAAAGATAAGCCTGATTGTCCGGTATTTTTCAAGGTGCTCGGGCGCCATTTATGTGTCTATCATATGATCTTATATAAACAAAGTTTTACTACAGTTGTGAAAGAGCTGGGTAAAGTGGATACATGCGACTTTCGGTTCTTGATTTGTGTTTGAATAAGTGTGAGCATCATTGCTGAGTATATGGAAACGGAAATGCTTAAAGCTTATTCAGGTCAATACAGGACAGTAATCAATAAAAGCTTTTTTAAGTTTGTTCATACTTAAACGATTTAAAGAAAATTATGGCGACCTTGCTGAATACGATAACGATGCATCCCCGGGACCAGATCACTTTGGTGATGAAGCGGATCTACGACCGGGTACTCACCACAACATCCGGAGGAAATTTATCCATTTGTGATGAGGACGGCAATATCTGGATCACCCCGGCCGGTATGGATAAGGGATTGCTGAAGCCCGCTGATATCGTTTGTGTGAAAAGGGATGGCTCCGTCATCGGTGAACATAAACCATCATCAGAGTACCCGTTCCACCAGGCCATTTATAAAAAACGTCCTGATATAAAAGCGGTGATCCATGCACATCCCCCGGGTATTGTTGCCTTCAGCATTGTGCGTAAAGTACCCGATACCCGGGTGCTTCCGCAGGTGCATGCGCTTTGCGGGGCCATAGGCTATGCGCCTTATGCGTTACCAGGATCAGAAGCACTGGGCAAAAATATAGCAGCTGAATTTGGGGAAGGCGCTTCGGTGGTTGTTATGGAAAATCATGGTACCGTCATCGGCGGAACGGATATTTCGGAGGCCTACCAGAAGTTTGAGTTAATGGAGTGCACCGCAAAATCCCTGCTCCATGGCAGCCGGATCGGGACGGCGCAGATCCTGGCAGAAACAGCGATCGAAAAGCATTTAAAGCAGTTCTGCAACGCACTGCCGGAAGAAGATACCTCACAACCGTATTCGGTCATCAACCGGGAAAAGCGAACTGCACTGCATAAGATCATTACCCGGGCCTGCAGGCAGGGGCTCATGTTAGGTGCGTATGGATCTGTGTCTGTGCGATGGGAGGAGAACGATTTTATCATTACGCCCGATCATATTTCCAAATGGGACCTCACCCCGGGCGATATGGTGCAGATCCGGAACGGCGAACGGGAAAAGGGGAAGATACCGGATAAAACAGTACAGCTGCACCAGGCAATTTATAAGCAGCATAAAGACATTAATGCCGTCATTATTACGCAGCCTGTTTACCTGACGGCCTTTGCCATAACCGGCGAAAATTTTAATGTACGCACCATCCCGGAAACCTGGATCTATCTCCAGGATGTGCAGATGATTGAGCAGGGATGCCAGTTTTCTGAAGACGGAGCGTTGCTGCCGGTTGTATCAGCGGAATCGCCGGTAATGATCATTAAAAATGAATGCGTGGTGGTTACGGGCAATAAGTTGCTACAGGCATTTGATTATCTTGAGGTGGCGGAATTCAGCGCAAAATCATTAATATTGTCTGCTTCACTGGGAACAATGATCCCGATAGAGGACCGCGAGATCGAGGCCCTGGGTAAAGTCATGAGCCGGTGGAAGAACTACGAATGGAAAATATAACACACAGCAACAATGCATTCAATCACCATATAGAATAAGATTGTTATGAAGAACAGGTATGCCATTATACTGGGAAACTTAGGAAATACACGGGATCGTTTTTGCCAGGGGTACAAGCAGAACCCCAGTTCAGAAGTAATGTTAAAACAGGCATTGGAGCGGATGCCGCAGATCGGGGGCATTGAGCTGGTAGGCACCTGGGATATCCGGCCGGATAATGTGGCGGATATGAAAAAAAGGCTGGATGATGCCGGGGTGGCCTGTGCCAGCATTATCCCGGATACTTTCGGGAACCCGCTTTTTGGAAAAGGCAGCCTTACCAGTACAGATGCAAAAGTGCGGCAGGCTGCCCTGGATTATTTACGCCAGATGAGTGAAGTGGCATTGGCGATGGATTGCGGGATCGTAAATTTATGGCTGGGCCAGGACGGCTACGATTATTTGCTGGCTACGGATTATGACCAGGAACGTAACTGGCTTACAGAAGGTACCAGATCCGTTGCTACAGAATTTCCGGCACTCCGGTATGCCCTGGAATACAAACCAAAGGAACCCCGCAATTTCTCTTATCATGCACGGATGGCCGATACGATCCTGGCGGCAAAGGAAACCGGCTGCTCAAACGTGGGTGTCACCATTGATACCGGCCATAGCTTTTATGCCGGTGAAAACGTGGCAGAGGCGGTTGTACTGGCCAAACGTGCGGGCAACCTGTTATATCACATGCATTTTAATGATAACCACGGCAGCTGGGATGATGACATGATCGTAAGCAGTGTGCATTTTACCACTTATGTGGAATTGTTGTTCTGGTTGCGGAAAACGGACTACGAAGGGTGGATCTCGATGGACCAGTACCCCTACCGGGAAGATGCTGTGGATGCCATTTCTGAAAGCATCTGGTGGGTAAAGAAATATGAGCAGATCGTAGATGAATACTACGATGAGATCGGGCTGCTCATAAAAGAAAATGATGCTGTTAAAACTTCCCGGTTCTTACGGAAGCTCTTCCGTTAAGAACAATGGCTGCGGAAATGGTTCCCGGTATTGCAGGAGCGGGCCTGGTAACGGATTGCGGCTGTGCTCCATGTTTATAATATTCAAACGGACTAGGTATGCGAACAGGAATGCCGGTTACGGCTGTTTTTGACATAGGGAAGACCAATAAGAAATTGCTGGTTTTTGATGAATACTACAATGTGGTTAGGGAGCAGGTCATTCGCTTTGATGAAATTGAGGATGATGAAGGATTCCCCTGTGAAGACCTGGAGGCACTTGGCCGGTGGGTACAGGAACAGTTCGGTCTGTTAAAAAAAGATCCGGGATTGCAATTAAAAGCCGTAAACTTTTCAACATACGGGGCCTCGGTGGTGTACCTGGATAAAGACGGGCTACCGGTAGGATATCTGTATAATTACCTGAAGCCCTATCCCGCGGAACTGCAGAATGCTTTTGAACAGGAACGCGGAGATGCAGCGGCCTTTTCCGTGGCAACCTGCACACCGCTGATGGGACATCTGAATGCCGGCATGCAGTTGTACTGGATGAAAAAGAAAAAGCAGGACCTGTTGCAAAAAGTAGCGCACGTGCTCCATTTTCCGCAGTACCTGAGCTACCTGCTTACGGGAAAAATGATGACGGAAATGACCCATCTGGGATGCCATTCCGGGATGTGGGATTTCAGGAAGAACCGGTATCATACCTGGCTGGCTGAGGAAGGACTGATAGAAATGTTAGCGCCTATAACACCGGGCAGCCATGCAGTGAACGTAAAAAATGAAGGTACCGGCGAACTGATCGCCATAGGAGCCGGTTTGCACGACAGCTCCGCGGCTGTAATACCTTACCTGCAGCGTTTTCCGGATCCCTTCATGATCCTGTCAACCGGAACCTGGTCGATTAGCCTCAACCCTTTTAATCAAACATTGCCCAATGCAACAGAGTTGTCAAAGGGCTCTCTGAGTTATCTGAGCGATACCGGCCTGCCCGTAAAGGCATCGATGTTGTTTGCCGGTAATGATCATGATCTGCAGGTAAAACGGATCGCGGCGTATTTTAACAGCTCGCCCGGGTTCTATCAATCGGTTATGCCGGACCGGGAGCTCTTTGAGGGGCTTTTATCAGGTCTGCCTGCTGCTGGTATAAGCGAAGAGGTGGCGGCTATTACAAGTGCCACAACACCTGCCCGCTTCCGTTCCAGGGACCTGCAGCAATACCGGAATGCATCGGAGGCGTATCACCAGCTGGTTGCGGATATCGTTACGCAACAAAAAACGTCTTCAGCAATGGTGCTGGGCGATGGTGGTCCCCGGCAATTATTTGTTGACGGAGGTTTCTGCAAAAATGAACTATATATGCAATTATTGTCGGCTGCATTCCCTCAAATGAAGGTATGTGCTGCTACGATGGTTCAGGGCACGGCACTGGGAGCAGCGCTTGCGCTGCATCATCACTGGAACCGGAAGCCGCTTGCTGCTGCGCTTGTTCAGTTAATGCATTATTCAGGATAAGGAATGAAGAAGCCCGGCGATGGCTGCTTTGCAGCAATTATTGCTCAGTGCCCTTAATGGCAACGAAGCTGTTTGCCGCCCTCAACAACACTCCTCTTTTTTTTGCTCGGGCGGGCATTTTTTATGCCGTTTTTTTGCAGAACCGGCCCATCAGCAGAACAGATTTCTCCCCGGTCAGAAGAGGTATCTTATGCGCCCAACCTAACTCAAAACCCCTGCAGCAAAAAAGATTGGAATGTCTTAAATTACAATGGGGTGACCAACAAAGGCGCATCCTTTTCTTTTATCTTTAGAAAGTATTTTGTACCGTGGCCCGATCCGTTGAGACCCACCATAAAAGTATCCTTAATTATTTTGACAACCGAAGGACCAATGCCGCACGGGATCTTTTAATGCAAAAATCAAGGCTTTCAGGGCCGCTGCAAGAGGTGTAAGAGCGCTCTCTTTTTCCTGTTTAGATGCGCTAACATTTATGCTTAATGCTCAATATTTCCCATTTATTCAACCTGATCCGTTTAAACGGGCAATAGTATTTGAAAATGTTATAGTTTACACATGTATTATAAACCTAATGACCTTCCTCATAATCTCGTAGCCCGGCAGGGCCTGGTTTGTTATTTTTGATTCCCGGTAGGAAAAATGGAAACGGAAATGCTACATCGTTCAAAGAGGAATGCAGCCTGCAACATATGGAGTAAGTCTGAGAGTTGCTATTTAAACCAACATACGGAATTCCTTTTAAAGAAGCGTTCGCGAAACTTATGGGCTGGTCGCCATCATACAATCTGTCCATCAAATATTTTAGCGGCACGGCTACATATATCGCTATGCTGAACGTTCAACGAGGTTCTGATTCAAAAAAATATTTTCTTGATCCGGGTAAGGTAGAATCTCTCGTGAGCGTGCGCTTAAAGGGGATTGAACAGGGTTCAATTTAGTACTATCCTTACCAAATAGATCTGTCGCCTGCTTTAAAGAAAGCAGGGGATTTGTGGAAGGAGTCATTGGGGGCAAATAAAAAAACTCTCGTGAAATGCCCGGATATGATCGCTTGCTTCCACAGGAATATTTTCTCTGTGACTGGATACCGTTGCCAAGATAGCTTTGCCGTTTGCAAGTACATAGACTTTCTTTAAGCAATAATAAATGCAGAAGCCGGCAAACATCATACAGGCCGGAATAAGAACAGCCGTAAAAAGCCGGACATGTTTGAAAGTCATATCGAGGTTTTTTAATTGCCTGATCATTTTTCGTCCTGTTGTTGTAACAGGAGCAAAAATGAGGCGGCTGGCAAGGGATTATGGCGCGGTATTGGTAGGTGGTGACTTTTTAAAAAAGAACCGTCGGTATATTCTTTGTATCAAGCGTAGTGATGACGCAATGTAAAAGAACTAATAATCTGAATTTTGATGGGCGGGGCCATCTCTTATATCTGAAATTTTGACCGGTGGATAAAATGGAGTAATTTGGCCGCGATGCGTGATCCGGAAAAGAAACCTGAGGGGTTAATGAATAAGCGATCGTCTCCATTTGAAATTTTCTTCATGGAGCATTATCGTCCGCTCGTTTATTTTGCCCGTAAATTTATAAAAGATACGGAGGCCGCCGAGGATGTGGTGCAGGATACTTTTATCAAATTTCTTGGGCGGGAGGCTGACTTTGATAAGGAAATTGCGGCCCGGTCCTTTCTGTATATAGCGGTACGAAATGCTTCATTGAACTATTTGAGGCAACAGCAAAACCATAAAAGAATACTGGCTGCAAATGAAGTCAAAGAAGCCCAGGACTCTTTCGTGCTGCAAGCCATCATTCAATCCGAAGCACTCAGCGAGGTGCATAAGGCCATTAATGAACTGCCGGAGGGATGCCGGAAAGTTTTTAGATTGGGGTACCTCGATGGGCTGAGTAACCTGGAAATCGCTAATCACCTTTCCATTAGCATCAATACCGTCAAAACACAAAAGGCCAGGGCATTGCAATTGCTGCGCCTGAAAATAAGCCCGGAATTCTTTGCTTTGCTGAGCTTGCTTGTAATGGGCTATTCTTCTAATTGATTTTTTTTCAAAAAATCTCCAATCCTTTCACCCCAGGGGGCTTGGTTATGTGTTTTATTGTACGAATCGTAACTATGAACAAGTTTGAGGAATCAATAAAATACGGACGCTTGCTTGGTAAGTACCTTAAAGGGGAGTTGACTGTAGCAGAGCAACAGGAGTTTGATGCATGGCTCCGGCAGGACGAAGGCAATAAGCGTTTTCTTTTGCATTTATCTGACAAGCAAGTGTTTGTGGAGGGGGTGAAAGATTTTGAGCAACCTGATGTGCAGGCTGCCTGGCTTAAATTTTTAGAAAGGATGCCGGCTGGAGCCAGGGTAAAACGAATGAGAGCCGTTCGTGTTTGGTGGGCTGCGGCGGGTGTTTTATTGGCGCTGTCTGTTTTGTCCTGGTTGTATTTTGGTAACCGGATAGAGAAACTGGCGCCCATTGCCCGGACACAACTACCTGTTAAAGATGTTATGCCTGGGGGAGAAAGGGCAACCCTTACACTTGGAGACGGCAGCACCATTGTGTTAGATAGTGCGGCAAACGGTGTATTGGCGGTGCAGGGCGGTTCAAACGTAACGAAATTAAAAACAGGGGAGCTGACTTATGCTGCGCAAGGGGCGGCAGCTCCATCAACGGTTTTGTACAATACGGTTTCCACCCCCAGGGGAGGGCAATATAAGCTTACATTGCCGGATGGCAGCAGGGTTTGGCTGAATTCGGAATCTTCTGTCAAATTTCCATCTTCATTTATGGGGGATAGCAGAACGGTTGAAGTAACCGGTGAAACTTATTTTGAAGTAGCCAAAAACCAGGCGCTTCCGTTCCGGGTAAAATTGAATACCGCTTCCGTGGGGGCATGTGAAATAGAAGTGTTGGGCACGCACTTTAATGTGAATGCGTACCCCGATGAATCTGTTTCAAAAACAACGTTACTCGAAGGGGCCGTTAAAATAAAGAGCAAGGGAACGGTCAGGCGTCTTTCTCCGGGACAACAGGTAGGGGTGGACGCAAACGAAATGCAGTTATACAACGACGTTGATGTGGATCAGGTAGTAGCCTGGAAAGATGGCTTTTTCTGGTTTGACAACACGGATATAAAAACATTGATGCGCGAGGTTGCAAGATGGTATGACGTGGACATTGTTTTTGAAGGAAAAGTTACAACGGATGGTTTTTCCGGAAAAATTTCTAAAGGCTTGCCGCTTTCAAAACTATTATATATTCTAAAGCTCAATGATGTCCGGATCGAGGAGAATGGCAAAAGAATGATCATAAAATCATAGAACAAAGGTATAAATACTGAACTGAGAAAAAAAGCCGGTAGTGAGGGAACACTGCCGGCCGGAAGGCTCAGGCTTATTATAAAGCTGTTGACGCTAATTTTTAACCCAAAACCAGTACAAAGGTATGTATTTAGAATCGCAGGGGAGGCCTTTTTTTAAAAGGCAGGGCCTCGCCAAAACGTTACTTGTCATGAAAATGATTGCTTTTTTCCTGCTTGTTACATTTATGCAGGTTAGTGCAGGCAGTTTTGCACAGAGGATCACTATTTCCCGGAACAACATCCCCATTAAAAAGCTGTTTAAAGAAATTGAGCGGCAAACGGGCTACCAGTTTTTTTATAAAGAAAAACTGTTCAGGCAAGCGTCTAAAACCAATGTTTATGTGGTAAACGGAACGCTGGAGCAGGTGCTGGATCAATGTTTCAGGGAGCTACGGTTGGCCTATTCAATCGTTGATAAAGTAGTGGTAATAACAGAAAAAGACCTGCCTGTCAAAAAGCAGGAGGTTTTAGAAATTGTTGCTCCCGCAGCTATGCTTGTTTCCGGGAAAGTAGTGGATGATCAGAACCGGCCCTTACGCGGGGTAACGGTAACAAACATCCGTACCGGTATAGCAACGCAAACCGATGAAGCCGGAAATTTTCGCATAGAGGCCCATATAGGCGACCCGATAGAGTTTTCATCCATCGGGTACGAAAAAGTTCAATATAAAACAGATGCAAATACCACCGGTATTGTCATCCGTTTAAAAATGGCCGTTACCAACCTGGATGAGACGGTGGTGGTAGGCTACGGCACGCAGAAAAAGCTTACGGTAACGGGCGCCGTATCATCCGTTTCTACGGAGCAGTTGAAGCAAAGTTCTTCAGCCAGTTTGGCCAATGCGCTTGCCGGACGCCTGACCGGCTTAACCTCCCTGCAATCTGGTGGAGGACAGCCGGGACGGGATGATGCCGTTATGTATTTACGTGGTGCGGCTACCACCAATAGCACGGATATGTTAATCCTGATTGACGGAGTGCCCCGTGATAATATCCGGACACTGGACCCTAATGAAGTAGCCACGGTTACGGTATTGAAAGATGCGTCTGCTACAGCGGTGTTTGGCGTGCGGGGGGCCAACGGTGTAATGCTCATAACCACCCGGCGGGGCAGTGAGGGGAAAATAGCGTTCAATGCCAGCATTGATCAGAGCTACACTTCATTTACCCGTGAACCGGAGCGTCTGCATTCTGTAGATTATATGAAATTGAGAAATGAGGCGGCGGAGAATGACGGGAATCCGGCACCTTTTAGTCAGGCCGATATAGATCGCTATACCAATCCCCTGGCAGGCCTGGATCCGAATGACCCCAATTATGCCGGGCAGGTGAAGTTGCGGCAATATATGTATCCCGATCATGATTATTACCGGGAATATGTCGCTCGCTATTCGCCGCAAACGCGTGTAAACCTCAGCGCAACCGGCGGTACCAGTAAGATCAACTATTTCGTAAATGGATTATATCTGCACCAGGGAGGAAACCTGAAAACTGAACCCCAGTTGGTATTGGGCTATGATCCGTCTTCCTGGATGGACCGCTATAGCTTTAGGGCTAACCTGGACTATAAGATTACTGCTTCATTAAAGAGTTTTCTGAATATCGGTAGCTATATTGAGCGCGTGAATATGCCCCAGTCCGGACAGGTATATGGGTACAATACGAACTGGATGATGAATGATATCATAAACATGACGCAGTCAATTTTGCCCATTACGCCAGGACCTACGACTATTGCAGGTTTTGGTGTGGCACCCGGACAGATCGTGGATCCCACGTTGAATGGAGATCGTTATATGGACCGGTCTGCATTTGAGATTATAAACAGGATGGGCTATCGCAGTGAGCTGCGCTCTAACCTGAACTCAACATTGGGCGCCGAATGGGATCTTAGTAATGCTGTTACAAAAGGACTGAGCATGAAAGGAATGATTTCTTATGATGCCAAAGCGACCACCGGTTCGGAAGGACAGAAACTGGAGCGACTCTACCGGTCTCTTGTTAATACAACTACCAACGGGCTGAGTTATGCTGAGGCACGTTCTTCGGAATCGCTGCTAAGTCTTGGAAAAGCAGCAGACTCCCGGTATAATATTAACCTGCAGGGTTCTGTAAATTATAACCGCAGCTTTGAAAAACATGCTGTAACGGGTATGGTACTGGTGCAGCGGGACAACTGGGAAGTTCCGCAGGGATCGTCAGAACAGTTAATCCCCTACAATGTAGTGGGTTTTGCCAGCCGGTTTACCTATGGATTTGACAACCGGTATTTGACGGAGGTGAATATGGGGTATAACGGCTCCGAGCAATTTGCCCCTAAAAAGCGTTTTGGTTTTTTCCCGGCGGCCTCATTGGGTTGGGTGGTCAGCAATGAAAAGTTCTTTAAGCCTTTGCGCGATGTGATTACCAATCTTAAATTCCGGGCCTCTTATGGCAAAGTGGGGAATGACCAGATCGGGGGCAGGCGTTTTCTTTATACAGATAACATCACCATGGGCGGCGGTCCTTTGCCCAGCCTTGGGTTAGGGCGGGGCGTAAACCTGGGTCTATTGGGAAATTCCAGTATAACCTGGGAAACTGCGGTAAAGAAAAACCTTGGCGTGGACATTGGCCTGTTCGGGGACCTGACGGCAAGCTTTGATTATTTTACAGAACACCGCAGTGATATCCTTATTAGCCGGCAATCAGTTCCCATATTGCAGGGCGTACCACTGGGCAATATTCCCAAGGTAAATATGGGTATTGTGGATAACAAGGGTTATGAACTGGAGCTTACCTATAATAAAACGTTCTCCAAAGACTTTTCCCTCTTGGTGAAAGGGAATTACAGTTACAACCATAATACCGTCAGGTTTATTGACGAGCCCATCCGGGATAGTTCTTACGCGTATCAATTCCAGCAAACGGGATACTCCCTGGGACAGCTATGGGGGTACAAGATCGACTACGGCAATGGTAATGGTTATTTTAACTCAAAGGAAGAACTGGATGCTTACCTGGCTAAAACAACGTATGGCTTTGGCTCACCACGGGTTGGGGATTTCAAATACCTGGATCTTAATGGAGATGGGGAGGTTAACGATAAAGACCTGGCGCCGATCGGGTATCCGGCTATTCCCCGCGTCAATTTTGGTTTTATGTTCTCCGTGCGTTATAAAGGAATGGAGCTGACTCCTTTCTTTCAGGGAGTAACACAGTATTATGCACCTTTTCAGTACCAGGGGGCTTACGAGTACAACTTCCGCGGCACTTATTTCGGATATCAACGTACGGCCTGGACGGCAGAACGCTATGCAAACGGAGAAAAAATTACGTACCCGGCGTTGAGCACGCATCAGAATACGAATCATGTGGCCAACGATTTCTTTGTAATGGACCGTTCCTTTATCCGGCTAAAGAATATTGAGCTGGCCTATACACTGCCTGCTGGCGCGCTGAAACGCTTCGCCGTACAAGGCTTCCGGGTATATGTAAGCGCGTATAATTACTTTACCTGGGACCGTTTGCGCATGAACCACCTGGATCCGGAAGGTACTTCTGCTTTGGGGTACCCCATTACCAAGTCGCTAAATTTTGGCGCCAACATTACTTTCTAAATTCAGAATAAACAATAAAGATGAAACGCCTGTGTATCGCTTTTTACGAATAAGAGCATCTATACGGAGCGCGTTACATCGAACTATTAAAAAATATGTATATGCTGATGAAATTGAGATATATAAAATTTAACATAAAACCCGGCCTGTTGTTTATTGCTGTTCTTTTCCTGCTGGCGCTGGGATCCTGTAAAAAGGCGCTGGATACCGCGCCGGATGGAAAGATCTCGCTGGATGAGGTCTTTGCCGATCACGATAAAACGGGGGCTTATCTGAATAACTGTTATGGGAATATCCCACTCAAGGGCCTTCATTATTTTTTCTGGAGCCGGGGGCCTGTAGAGTGGTGCGACGACGCCTGGGATACCGATGCGGAGGCTGAGTCCTGGATCAAGTCGGGGCGCATGTATAATGGGGTAGCATCTGCTGCAAGCCATCCCATACTGGAGTTTGACGATGCCCGCAACGGCGCTTACTGGGACCGCTACTGGAATTCTATTTATATGTGCAGCTATTTTCTAAGCCGGATTGATAAAGCAACCGTGCGTACCGAGGTCGACCGGAAGCGCTGGGCGGCGGAAGCGCACCTGCTCAGGGCGTATTATTATTCTGAGCTGCTGAAATGGTTTGGCGCCGTATTGCCAATAGAGCGGGAGCCCTTTTCATTTACCACGGACTTTTCAAAATTGAAAAAGGCTTCTTATTACGAAGTGGTGAAATTTATCATTGAGGATTGTGATGCGGCGTTGGCTACAGCAGAGCTTCCCTGGCGGATCACCACCGGTGCACAGGGCGAGCGTGTGACTAAAGCGATGGCTGAGGCCATTAAATCGAAGATGATCCTCTTTGCCGCCAGCCCGCTCAACAATGGCGGCCAAAACTACTGGCAGGAGGCCTATCAGATCAATAAAATAGCGCTCCAAAACCTGCGGGACCATGGATATGCGCTCTACACCCAGGTGAACTTTCCACAGACCTACCTGTCTGATGTAGCGTTTATTGGGCCGGATAAGGATCCTCATGCAGCGCTGTACAATGAGTATTTTAACCAGGCTATGGATTATACGGATCAGCCGGTAGACAAGGAAACGATTTATCAGCTTGGCGGAGGTGGTCCTGCCTGGATAACAGATGGTATTGGCGCTCAGGCAGGGTATAAATCCGGAACCTGCCCCTCGCAGGAACTGGTAGATGCCTATGAAACCAAAGATGGTCAGCCTATTTTGAATTTAAGCAACCCCTATTTAGACGAGCAGCACCTGCTGCCTAATTATAATACGGCCAATACATTGTATAACCCGCAAGACCCATATAGCAACCGGGATCCCCGTTTTTATGCAACGATCTACTATAATGGGTCAAAGCGGAATTGCTGGTGGGGGTTTAACGAAGTGGCAGAATCTGCAGAGAACTTTCCCGGCGCAGCAGGGCAACGTACCCGTATTATTGCCACCTGGATGGGGGAGCCGCAAACAGGTCTCGACGCCACAGTAAGAAGCAAAACCCGTACCGGTTATTATGAGCGTAAGTTTCTGCACCCCAACTCCGGTGAAAATTTCAATATTGAGCCTGCACCGGCAAAGCTGTTCCGGTTGGGAGAGGTGCTGCTCAATTTTGCAGAGGCTGCGGCCAATGCAGGTCAAACGGAGGATGCTTATGCGGCAGTGAACGAGATCCGCAGTAGGGTGGGCATGCCCGGTTTGCCGACCGGGTTGTCGCAGGCCGAACTGATTGTTCGTGTTCAAAACGAACGCCGGGTAGAGCTTGCCCTGGAGGAAAACCGGTATTTTGATGTAAGACGTTGGACTACTCCCGGGGGGGATCTGTCTAAAACCGACAAGTGGATCACAGCGGCAGCCATTACGCGTAACCCCAATGGATCTTATACGTATGGCCGTCGTACCGTACGGTCTACTCCGCGTGCCTGCTATACCAATAAATTCCTTTGGGTGCCCATCCCCCTTAATGAGGCCAGCCGTTTGTTGGGAAGTACCGGGCAAAACTGGCAAAACCCAGGCTGGTGATAAACTGATTTAATTGACTTATAACGACAAAGCAAAATGAAGAAATTAATAGCAACGATAAAAATAACCTTGTTATCAGTGCTCATGCTGGTTTGCAGCGGTATGGCGCTGTATGCGCAGGACCCGGTATTGGTAAAAGGTACGGTTGTCAGCCCCTCCGGCATACCGATTCCGGGAGCGTCCATCAATTCGGCTAACGGTAAGAACGGCACGGTAGCGGATAAGACGGGGGAATATATTTTACAGGTGAATGATAAGAGTGCCACAATTACGATAAGTGCAGACGGGTACCAACGGCAAACGGTAAAAATAAACCCGGATGAGCGGATGAATGTAATATTACAACCCGATCCGCATCACCAGGACGAAGAGGTGGACCTGGGTTACACCCAGCAATTGCGCAAAGAAGTATCCGGGGCTGTATCCACCGTAAAAGGGGCGGTGCTGGAACGTGCTCCGGTGGCCAATTTTACGCAAACCCTGGCCGGGCGCCTGGCCGGGCTTACCACAATAGAAGTAAAATCCGAATTGTCGAAAGCAAGCACCGATCTTTACAGCCGGGGTGTTCATAGCACCCAGGCCAATGGTCCGTTGGTGGTTATTGATGGTATCCCTGTGGCCTACAAATCTTCAGAAAGTCTGAATTATATTTCGGCAAATGAAATAGAATCGGTAAGCCTATTAAAAGATGCTTCAACGCAGGCTATCTACGGTATACGGGGGGCTAACGGGGTATTGGTGATTACCACAAAAAGAGGAATTAAAACCCCTTTAATCGCAAAAGTTACCTTTGATCAGTCGATGCAGGAGGCTACAACCAGGCCCGTCTTTATCAGTTCGGCCGAATACGCGGAACTGCGCAACCAGGCCGCAATGAACGACAGCCGACCGCTTCCGTTTACACAGCAACAGATTGAAAAATACAAGGCTGGTAATGATCCGGCCTTCCCCAATAACAACTGGTACAACATGTTCATGAAGGATTTTGCGCTCATGCAGCGGGGTAGTGTAAACCTTACAGGTGGTAACGACCGGGTGCAATTTTACTCCAACGTGAATGTGATGCATCAGGGAGGGTATTTTAAAACCGATCAGGAAAAATACAACCCCAACACTAATAATGTATGGGTGAATTATCGTACGAATGTAGATATGGTCATCAATAAGTACATTAAAACATTTGTACGCCTGGCCGGTAATGTTAAACGGGAGCGGACGCCCGGGGTAAGCAATGCAGCAGTATATAGCAGCCTGTTTAATATGCCGCCGGTAGCCTTTGGCCCTGTTACGCCTAAAATCACAGACAGCACCGGTAAGGTAACGGATCCTGGTAAAGTACTGGCTACACAGAACGCGGATCCCACTTACGGCTTGCTGAACAGGTCGGGGTACTGGCGGACCACTACCACCAATACCACCTCACAGTTTGGGGTGGATGCAGACCTGGGATTTCTTACCAAAGGGTTAAAGGCAAGCGGCATATTTGCCTACCAGACAAACTCTGCCGGGGGACTTAATACATTCCAGGGTTTTGAACGCTGGCTGCGTCCGCTTGATAAAGACACCCTCATCCTGCTGAGGGGAGAGAATACACCGCTTGTCTATGGTAAGTTGAATCAATATTATTATCACCTGAGCTATAAAGGCATGCTCAATTATGCGCGTGTATTTGGGAAGCATGCTGTTACCGGAATGGGTTATATGTTCTTTCAGAATCTTACAAAAGCAAATACAGACGCGCCCTGGTTGCTGCCCTATAATCGCTTTCATACGGGGGGCGAAATTACTTATGGCTATGATAACCGTTATTATGCCAAGGTTGACCTGGGATATTCCGGATCGGAGCAATACGGAGCTGCCCACCGTTATGCTGCTACGCCTGCAGGATCCGTGGCCTGGGTGCTGTCTAACGAAACCTTTCTCAAAAGCCAGCAATGGCTAAGCCTCTTAAAGCTGCGAGCTTCTTATGGAAAGGCAGGGAATGACGAAAGCGGCCTGAATCGTTACGCCTACCTCAATGAAATCCGCTTTGGCAATGGCGGTCCTGTGCAGTACCTGCAATATAACATTGATGAACGGACCCGGGCCAATCCCAATATTGGTGCGGAACTCCTGGCTACTAAAAACCTGGGTATTGACCTGGGGCTGTTTCATAAGTTTTCTATTACTGCGGACATCTTTCACGAGCGGATGGACAATATGGTCGTAAGTGCCACAGGGTTGATACCGGCATACCAGGGGGTTCCGTTAAATGACTATCCCATGTTCAATACGGGGCGGTTTGAGAATAAAGGCTACGAAATTTCAGTGGATTACCACCATGCTATTGGTCCGGACCTTAAATTCAATATTGGCGGTATGTACAGCTACAATAAAAATACGGTAGTGCATGTAAATGAGCCCGTTTTGCCGGATGAGTATGTATACCGGCACCGGGTAGAAGGCCTTCCACTGGGGCAAGCCTGGGTCTTCCGGATAGACCGCAGCAATGGCAACGGGTACTTTAATACCCAGGAGGAGTTGAACAACAATACCATTGACTATACCAGGGTTGGTGCTCCCCGCCTGGGCGATTTTAAATATACAGATCTGAACAAAAATGGTAAAATAGATGACGGGGATGCGGTGCCTGTTGGTACAGGGATGATCCCCCGTAAGGTATATGCCTTCTCTGGAGGGCTGCAGTATAAGGCAGTGGAGTTGAATGTACAGTTCCAGGGCATTGGGCAATATACCACGCTCGAAGGTGGCGCAGGGGTTTGGGAATCCGGCTACGACGGTATATTTGGTTCCCTGCATCGCAATGCCTGGACCCGGGAGCGCTATGAGCAGGGATTATCAATTACGGCACCGGCGCTTACCCTTGGCTCCAGCAGCAGTATGCAGCCTACGGATTATGTAGCTTACGACCGGTCATACCTGCGCCTTAAAAATGTGGAACTGGCCTATACATTTCCGGCGGCAGCAGCAAAACTAATTGGTGCGGAAAATATCCGGTTCCTGCTGAGCGGGCAGAACCTGGTTACCTGGGACCATATGAAATCAAAAGATTTTGGGCCCGAAGGCAGTGGCTATACCGGGTTTCCGGCGTACCGCGTGTACAATATGGGCGTGAAAGTGACCTTCTGACCATAAGCACAATTTTAAAAAGAAATGAAATTTTTTTGATATGAATGCAAACACAATATTCAAAAGGATACAGCAATATTGGCTGATATCCTGCAGTCTCGCTTTGCTGGTTTTGGCCGGCGGATGTAACAAACAATTGGAGCTGCCTCCGGATGGCAGGCTCACTTCCCTCGAACAGGTATTTTCCGACAAAAACAGGGCGATGGGGTATCTGAACTCCTGTTATGGATACTGTCCTGCGCCTTCGATGGAGCGCGCCTCTTATACAGATGAGGCGCAGGATGCGGATGATATTACTTCCGGATCCAAATATTCGATCTGGTATAAGGGCGCTATCACTGCGGCCATATATGGCAGCTATTCCAAGGACGGTCAACCCTGGGCACAGCTGTTCCAGGGAATCAATAAATGCAATACCTTTTTAACACAAATAAAAACAGCTACAGCGATTGTGTCGGATGAAATAAAGGCGGGATGGGTGGCCCAGGCGCATACGCTGCGGGCTTTGTACTACTGGCAGTTGGCTAAACGGTACGGCGGGGTACCTGTTTTCAGAGAACCGCTGGGGCTTAACCATGATTTTTCTAAAGACGCCCGCGCTAAATTCAGCGACGTTGTGAAGTTCATTCTTGCTGATTGCGATTCGGCCCTGGCGGCGCCCAATACGGGCGATGGTTTTCCCTGGACCTTAAAAGAACAGCAGTTTGGTATCATGACCCGCGCGGTTCCGTATGCCATAAAATCAGAAGCGGTTACTTATGCTGCCAGCCCTTTATGGAATGATGGTACTTTTACCTGGGCCGATGCTACGGCCATAAATGTAGATGCTTTAACTCAATGCCTGCTGAATGATTATAAGCTTTTTAATAAGACTCCGGAGCCCGGAACGGCGCAAAACCCTTACGCACTCTATTTTATCACCAGCTCCAATGATCAGCGGGCGGTGGATAAGGAAACCATTCTGCAGGTAGGCGGGCAGATGCAGCTATGGAAATATGCCGGTATGCCCTCCACTCCTAAAATGAGCAAGGCCGGTCCCTGTCCCACACAGGACCTGGTAGACGCTTATGAAATGGCCAATGGCGAAGCCCCCATTACAGGTTACAGCGATGCGGCGCATTTGAACCCCATTGTAAATCCTGCATCGGGTTATGACCCGGTAAACCCTTACGATGGCCGTGATCCCCGGTTTTACGCTTCCATTTACTACAATGGTGCGGTGCGCCGGTTAAACGATCCCGGGGGGTATAAAGTGCAGACTTATGTGGGGGGGACGGATGGTATATCGGACAATAACAATCGTTACACGCGTACGGGTTACTACACGCGTAAATTCAATAACTCCCAATCGGGCGAAGGTAATGAAGCTGATGGGGCCATCCGTCTATTCCGCCTGGCCGAAATTTATCTCAACTTTGCAGAATCAGCCAATCAATCTGTTGGTCCCGATGTTCCTGTAGCCGCAAATGGTCTTTCCGGGAGTGCCCGTGATGTGATCAATGCTGTAAGAAAAAGGGCGGGCATGCCCAATTTTCCGGCAGGGATGAGCAAGGAAGCCTTTGAAAAGAAATACAGGAATGAACGCCGCGTGGAGCTTGCATTTGAAGAGCATCGCTTTTTTGACGTGCGCCGCTGGAAGGTATTGGATCAAACGGATCCATTCGTTACGGGAATGCGCATTGCCAATACCAATGGGGTTCTTTCGTATACCCGTTTCAAACTCCCGAACCGTGGCGCTGCCACTGATAAGTATCTAATGTACCCCATTGAAAAGGGAGAGGTGGATAAAATTCTTGGCCTTTCAGGTGTAAACTGGCAAAACCCTGGGTGGTAGCGTACTTGGGGGCAAATCCTGCGCCCTGGTCAGTGTCCCCACTGCTCAGGAGGTTCCCTCATTGATCAGCTCATATAAATCAAAAATGAATCAACAAATTAACGATCCTCACCTGGTTGTCTGTCGCTTTTTATTATGTGTCCTGCCCTGGTTCGCATTTCCACTGACCGGAGAGGCGCAGCAACGCAATGCGGGAATATTTTACTCAAGCATTTTTGCCAAAACGGCGCCCTATAAAAGAATCAGTGGCTGGGGCGCCAATGCCCGCAATTATTTTTTAAAAGATGTAAATGGCGATGGCAAAGATGATGCGGTGGTTTATTATGTTGGCGGAAAATGGCAGGCCGCCATTTCAGATGGAGTATATTTTACAAATCCCAGGGATATGCTGATATATAAGGCTGCTGTAACGCTGACGGATCAACTCCTGCCCCTGATGGGAGACGTGAACGGTGATAAAAAGGCGGATGCCGTTTTTTTTGATCCGGGTACCGGAAACTGGTTGGTGGCTGTTTCCAACGGATGGGTATTTGCAGCGCCTGTGCAATGGTCGGCGGGCAATGGCGCAGGTTCAGCGAAACAGTTCCTGGCGGATGTAAACGGAGATGGTAAAGATGATGCAGTGTTTTTTTTAAACAGGGATCGCGAGGGCTGTTGGTACGTGGGGCTATCGGACGGTAAGGGCGGCTTCGGCAGGTTTACGCGCTGGATATGCCGCTTCGGATATACTGCTGATGAACAACTGATGGCTGATGTGAACGGTGATGGCGCAGCAGATGCTGTAGTAATGGAAAAAATCAATGGTACCTGGAGGGTGGCTCTGTCTGACCGCACGAAGCTGGCGGATGCAGGCTTGTGGAGATCGGGCTTCGGGCAGGGATGTGAAAATGTGCTTGCTTATGACGTGGATAAAGATGATAAGGCGGATATCGCTTATTATAAAGAAGGCGATTGGTGGGTCTGTTATTCCACTGGGTCAGCTTTTGATCCGGATGAGAGCCAGCGATGGGTTGTGGGGAACCGGCCGGCAACGATGGTTTCGAGAAGTAACCGGCCAGCGCCGGAAGGCAGGCTGATCGGTAGTGTTTCCGGAACGGTGGCGGGCGCCTGTGCCATTTCCGCCGGCGACTGGTTAGTGCTCGATAACGGGCAGAAGCGGAAACCGGTGGAGGCCTATGCGGTGGATACCTGGGATGCCGGCGGCAACCCTTACACGCCGCAATTTCCGGGGCATGCTGCTACTTATGATGCTGCAGATCCGGTGATAAACGATCTGCAGCTCCGGATGATCCATGATGCCGGGTTTACCTACCTGATGCTGGATATTACTAACGGCGCCAACTCCTGGGTCGATGATCGTGCCAGGCGGATGATCGAACGGATCATTTACTGGAACCATCATTTAAAAGGGAATCAGCATAAAATGTATTTCTGTATTTCCATGGGCGGCAGCCGGCGGATGGTGGGCAAACAGGCTGCTGACCAGGTGGAGCTCGAGTCCAAACGTACCTGGGATGAATTCTATATTCCATACAAAGAAGCTTATTATGTGCTTAAAGGAAAACCGCTCCTGGTGCACTTTGTGGAGTTCCCTACAAACAAAGATGATATTCTGCAGTACGCCGGGCAGATGCCTTTTTTTCAGCAATTCACTGAACGCTGGATGTTCAATGAAATTAAAGATCAGCCGGACAATGTGAACGCCTACGGGTGGCCGATATTAGAGAAACAGGGCAATCCGGTGGGGGATGAGGTAATGAATGTGAGCCCCGGCTTCTGGAACGGCAATCTGTCTGCCAACCGGGAAAACGGAGAACTTTATCGCCGGCACTGGCTTCGGGTATTGCAACATAACCCGGCCAGTGTTTGGGTAAATAGTTATAACGAAACCTGGGAGCATACAGGGGTGGCTCCTGCATACCTCAACCCGGAAGTAGCAGCAGCCAGTTCCGGTATCCTGTCGGTTTGGACGGACTACTATGGTGATCGTATGGATGATTTTTACTGGGTAATGACCCAACAGTACAACCGGTTGTTTATGTACCGGGAGCTGTTCATTAACAGCTATCTTCAGGAGGATCAGAGCAATGATATTTACCAGGTCAAAAGGAATCGTATTGAGAGAACCGGAACCATCCTGCCACGCAGGGCGCCGGTATTGCTGGTTCCCAAAAACTTTATCCGCAACTTCAGCGGCAATGTGATCAGCGACAGTCTCAAAGTGATCGGGAAGGTCAGGGGTGCCCGTCCGGTTGAGGCAGTGAGAAGCCGTAAAGCAGCACGGTGAGGAAAAAATCTTTAAGAAAAAAATAGTCACAATACTACAAAGAAATGAGGTATACAGTTATCGGCTTGTTCCTGTTGGTGGTGATTGCTTCGCAGGGACAGGTCATCCATCCGGTAAGCTACGAAGATATTATGCCGGGTGGGGAAATGAGAACCCGGGCACTTAAGAATTTCGACCGGCTCGAATCAGCTATCTACACACCGGAAAAGGTGTTCCCGGTTCAGCACGAAATAACCTCTATCGACTGGCCGGGCGACTATGAAGGGCGGATCATCCTGGGGCTGACCCTGCAGGCAAGGGCAACGCACCGTACACCCCGCTATCTCGAAGAATTGATCCGGCTGATACCGCAGAAAGTGAATGTGAAGGGCTATTTGGGACCCGTTATGACAGATTCCATACGGGAGCAGCAGCTCTCCGGACATGGATGGTTTCTTCGTGCATTGTGCGAGTACTACAACTGGAAAAAAGATCCGGCAGTAAAAAAGCATATTGAGCAGATTATTCAAAACCTGGCGCTGCCCACCCGGGGGTATCATAAAATGTATCCCATCGACCCCTCGCAACGCAATAGAACGACCGGAGGCGCTGTGGGCACTTCACAGGCTTTCATTGGACGTTGGGTCCTTTCTTCAGACATTGGATGCGATTTTATTTTTATGGATGGGGTTGTACAGGCTTACAGTATAGTGCCTTCTCCGGAATTAAAACAACTCATTGATGAAATGATAAACCGGTTCCTGGAAGTGGACCTGAAGGGCATCAGCGCTCAAACCCACGCCACGCTTACCGGTATCCGCGCCTTGCTCCGGTATTATGAACTAACCGGCAATGCCAACCTGTTGAAACAGGCACAGGCGCGCTACCTGTTGTATAGAAACATGGCAATGACGGCAAACTATGAAAACTACAACTGGTTCGGAAGGCCGGAGTGGACAGAACCCTGCGCCATCATTGATGCGTATATGGTGGCTAACCAGTTGTGGATGTATACCCGCACTCCCCTGTTTATGGAAGATGCACATCATATTTATTTTAACGCAATAGGACATACACAGCGCGCCAATGGCGGGTTTGGCCTCGACAATTGTCCCAGCGATACTACGCACCTGCTGCAGGTTAAAACCTATGAGGCCTATTGGTGTTGCACGATGCGGGGAGGCGAGGGCCTGGCAAGTGCCATAAGTTACAACTATTTTACGGGCGATGGGTCGGTTAATATTCCCTTTTTCAGTAATAATACAGCCCGCTTCAGGGTGGGTGGTGGCGATTTGGTACTGGAGCAGCGGACCTGTTACCCGTTTGAAGGAACTGTAGAACTGGAAGTGAAACAGTCTTCTGCCAGGCAGGCGGTAGCGCTTGCATTGTTTATCCCTCAGGGAGCAGTCAACCCAAAGATATGGGTAGATGGCAAGCCCGTATCATTTACCCGCAAGCAGCAGTTTGCTTATATCCGGACCCGGCTTCAGGAAGGAATGATTATTCTTTATACGTTTGACATGGAAGTAAAAACGACGTTATTACAAGCAGGTACAAAGAAGGAAGATCCGGGAGGCTGCTATTCCTTTCAGTATGGACCGCTGCAACTGGGCTTCACCACCCTGCATGAAAAAAAACTCGACCAGGTACCGGTATTTACAAGAACCGGCCGGGAAAGCTGGATGGTAAACAGTACCGGCATGGTGCTGACGCCGGTGTATCATTTATTGTCTCCGGAAGTACGTGAATCTGGCGTATATTCCCGCCAGGTTTTGTTTACAATTCATTCAAAAACGAACGAACTTAAATAGCATGTTAAAATCGATTGTATTTGCCCTGGTTATACTGACTTCTTCCCTGCAGCTGAACGCGCAGCCATGGAAGGCAAAATGGATTTCCACAATGGAAAGCCAAAGTACTACCAATACCTGGCTGATGTACAGGAAGACCATAAAGATAACGGCAAGGCCTGCCACTGCTTTTACAAGGATTGCGGTAGACAGTAAATACTGGTTATGGATCAACGGTCAGCAGGTGGTATTTGAAGGAGGGCTGAAACGTGGCCCTAATCCAACGGATACTTACTACGATGAAGTAAATATTGCGCCTTATTTACGGGCGGGCTCAAATACCATTGCTGTATTGCTCTGGTATTTTGGCAAAGATGGGTTTTCGCACAAAAGCAGCGGCCGGGCAGGTCTCCTGTTCGATTGCCAGGCAGAAGAACTGGAGGTCCTGAGTGATAAAACCTGGAAGGCTGCACTCGCAAAAGCGTTTCAGACGGCAGGGGAGCCTTATCCGAATTTTCGCTTGTCAGAATCCAGTCTTTTGTATGATGCCCGGAAAGATCCGGGAGTCTGGCAGGGTACCGGTTACGATGACCAATGGATGCCCATGGCGCAGGAAATAGGGCAGGCGGGCGATGGCCCCTGGAACAACCTGGTGCGCCGGCCCATACCTCTGTGGAAAGATTATGGTAGGGGTGCTTATCCGGACAGCAGGAACTTTCCTTTTGTGAGTACCGGCGATACCATTATATGTACACTTCCTTATAATGCCCAGTTGACCCCCTGGTTCAGGGTAGAAGCTGAAGCAGGTCAGAAAATAATGATGGCTACCGATAACTACCTGTTCTACGGACCTGAAACCAATATCAGGGCGGAATACATCACCAAAAAAGGAGTACAGGAATACGAAAATCCTGGCTGGATGAACGGACATAAAATGTATTATTTCATCCCGGCAGGAGTGAAGGTGCTGGATCTGGGTTATCGTGAGACTGGTTTTCAGACTCGTTTCGACGGTAGTTTCAGCAGCTCTGATCCGTTTCTGAATAAACTTTGGGAGAAGGCCCGGCGTACCCTGTATGTGACCATGCGCGATACCTATATGGATTGCCCGGAACGCGAACGGGCTGCCTGGACGGGCGATGCGGTGAACGAATCGGGACAGGCTTTTTATGCCCTGTCTCCGGCTTCCCATTCGTTGGGTAAGAAATGGCTCTACGAACTGGTGAACTGGCGCAAAAAAGACGGGACAATTTACGCACCGGTGCCTGCGGGCAACTGGGTCAGTGAGTTGCCCTGCCAGTCGGTAACCAGTATCGGGTACTATGGGCTCTGGAATTTCTATCTCCATTCAGGCGATCGCCAGGTGCTGACTGATCTTTACGATGGGGCCAAACAGTATCTGGATCTTTGGGAAAAAGATGGCAGGGGAACCATGAAACTGCGCCGGGGCGACTGGACCTGGGGCGATTGGGGTGACCAGATTGATACGGTGCTGGTATATAACCTGCTGTATAGCCTCGGTGTAAAAGGCATGCAGCTGGCGGCAAATGAATTGGGGAAGACCGAAGATGCCCGATCCTATGCACAGTTTCTGGAAACCTTCCGGGAGGCATTCAACCGGCAGTTCTGGACAGGAACAGCGTATCGTTCTCCGGGCTACAAAGGTGCAACCGATGATCGGGTACAGGCGCTGGCAGTGGTTTCCGGAGTTGCAGGAAAGGATAAATACCCGGCGTTGCTGAAGCTGTTTAAGAAAGAAGAACATGCCAGTCCTTATATGGAGAAGTATGTATTTGAAGCCATGTTTAGGATGGGTTATGAAGATGAAGCAATCGCGCGGCATAAAAAACGTCTTTCATACATGGTGAATCATCCGGGGTTTACAACCTTGTTTGAAGGCTGGGGCATCGGCGCAGAAGGTTTTGGAGGTGGAACGGTCAATCATGCGTGGACAGGTGGTGGGTTAACGGTGTTGTCACAGTTCCTTTGCGGTATTGCACCTTTGCAGCCAGGATATAAATTGTTTCAGATTCTGCCGCAGCCAGGCTCGGTAACCCGGGCAAGGGCGTCGGTGGCATCGGTAGCAGGGCAAATCACCAGCTCATTTAAGCAGTCGGATAAAACCTTTGTGTTAACGGCGGTAGTTCCGGATGGTACCCGGGCTGTTGTGGGGATCCCGGATAAAGGGTACCGCAGGATCATGCTGGGTAAGGAAGTGATCTGGGAAAATGGCCGGTATAAGAAAAATGATCGCATTCAAATGATGGGTGATACGCCGGGGCATATCAGCGTACTGGTTACACCGGGAAAATGGGAGCTGTGCGCATCCAAATAAAATGAATATTCCGTCCAGGCTTGTGCCCTTACGAATCACTTGTAAAAATAAACAGATGGAAGTAGTCATGGGGATGATCGCAATGGTGTTTTTTTTGTGTTGTTTCCAAATGGTCAGGTTTTACCAATGCAAACGGCATTCATCAGGATGGGCGCTTAGCATTGTGCAGGGACCGGAATGGTAAGTTATGGGGCATTTTTGGGCACACTGCCATGGGAGAATTGAAAGTATGGAAAGATGCTTCGGTGGCTCAGATGTATTACCGATATGGCGCGGCGCTAAATTTTAAACTGGGGGCAGATATGGCCCCCCGGTTTATATATAGATACCGATGGTGAATTTTACTGTTACATACATAATAAAACGGGAGGTACGGGCTATGCCATTAATGAAAAATTTGAAGGGAAACCAATTTGCGTCATATTGGTTTAATGACATCGGTAGACTATGGGCGTACATGGAATTTTGATGGATGGATGATAACCGCTTCCGAAGAAAGTGATTCGACAAAGTATGCGCCTGAGCCACATTTGAAGGAAGGACAGGGCGGCCCGGAAAATTCTCTGGGCGCCAGGGATTGCCTTCAGCAGCAAAGGTTGCTAATCAGGAGCCTTACTAAAACCATCATTTCTTTTCGCCGTTGTTCATTGTTGACAATAACGGTAGTAACGATTTTAGCGTTATTATAAAATCCAATATCAAAATCTATAATGTGGCGTAGACTTTCACAGAAACAATACTGCAATAGTTGCTCCCCCCCTGATTTCAGGCAGATCCCAACTTTTTCACCTGATCCCTTTCAACCAGGGCTTATGTGAACATTTCTGCTATTGACCCATCGTCGGAAGTACATATAGGGAGACTGCCGGGGTAAATTATGATGGACCTGCTCCTGGCATAGTTGACCGGATATATTATGACCACCAGACGGTGGTTCGGACGAAATGAAGATCTCAATAAGAAAGCAGGCATAACGGGGGAAACATTAAGGGTAGCCCCTGCCGGTTTTTATTTTTTTGAACCTTTCTTTGCCGGTGCGTTTACGTTCCAGTACCCGCCTTTGGTTGAGCCGATCCGTACGATGAAATGTGCGTCCCTGAGTTTTTTAAGATGATATTCAACACCCCGTACCGACAACTTCAAACGTCCGGCCAGCTGCTCCCTGGTAATGCCAGGGTTTTTCTTCATATGACCAATGATTTTTAGGGCTATTTCTCCCACAGTTTCTCCCACAGTTTCTCCCACAGTTTCTCCCACAGTTTTTTGCTTCATATAGGTTTTCTGTTTGGAATAGTATAGCCGGGTAACGAAGCCATTGCCTTGCTCTCTATAGGTAAAACGCATGGTGGGATAATCCCTGATGGCCTCCTGTATACGGGAGAACCCGGTGCCGTATTTTTCAATATCCCTGGTAAGATAAAAAGCTTCTGCAATCAATTTGTTCCTGAGCTGTGAAGTGTAATTGTTCTTCTTTAGGTCTTCAACAGAAATATTGCCATACAATTTGCCCGGGTTATAAAATACTATGGATTGGTCAAAGATCTTTATCTGCACATCCGAGGAGGATGTATAGTCCCGGTGGATCAGTGCGTTCAGGACCAGCTCCCGTATCGCTTCCCGGGGATATTCAAAGATCTCGGTACGCTGGGTGGTGATACCGGTGATCTCGAATGCTACTTTCAAATGAGCAGTAATAAACTGCATCACTTCCTTAAGTACTTCAAAAAGACTGCCGCGGATCATTTTTTCATCTATAATAAGCGACGGGGTCCGGAACCGGCCTACATGCACATTGAAAAATAGATTTTCTTTGGAAAAGAGGATCATGGCCGCGTTGCAGGGGCTCCCGTTCTGGGTAAATTTCAGCATTGCCAGGGCCTTTTGCGGGGTGGCCGGCAAACTGAACCGTCCACTGGTATTTACTTTTTTAAGAAAGCGCAGGACTTTTCTTTCGTTGATGTCCTTATATGCTGCATTGGGCCAGGGGTAGGAATCCCATGAAAGCTGAAGCGATTCCAGGTACAGCGCGCTGATTTCAGAAGTGGATAGCTGATGATTGGCATTATTGTTTCTCCGATAGAAGCGGCCTCTGAAACTAACCGGCTTTACCGGAAATTCGTTAATGGACAATACGCCAACAGCAGTACCTTCAACCATTATTGTTTCAGCGTCTGGTAGAATACTGGGTTGCGTTTTCTGTTTTACTTCATTGATCCATTTTTGCAGGGTCTCCGTTCCAATGGTAAAACCCTGTACGGGCCTGCCTGTATCATTGAGCCCGATGTATACTTTTCCTCCCCTGGTATTAGCAAAGGCGGCAATTGTTTCAATAGCGGCGTCGCCAAAGCTGCTTTTCAATTCGGTGTTTTCGCTCTCTTTTATTGTAGTAGGCATTAGCAAACAAGTTTTTGGCGGTCACGTAATCCATTATCTGAGATGCTGTTTTAACCGCTGTATAGCAAGGGGAAGCACCTGCCTGGGGTGGTAAATGGCAGTGCCAATCATTCAGAGGTTAAATATTCAAATAAATATACAACTATCCGGTATTGAAAACTAATATATTTTGGGTGGAAGGCCGGTGTTTTGGCTGCTTCCCGGTTGCCGGGGGGCGTTTTCCGGCCGGTATAGGATATTTTCTTCTGAGAACGGCATAAAACCCGGCATCCCGGCGCCATTGGTGGCTGCTTTCGATTATTTTTGCAGTCATGAAATCCGGATTTGTCAACATATTTGGAAAGCCCAATGCGGGCAAAAGTACCTTACTCAACGCGCTGATGGGAGAGAAGCTGGCCATCGTTTCGTCCAAGGTACAAACCACCCGGCATCGTATTAAAGCGATCCTGTCAGAACCGGGTTACCAGATCATCTTTTCCGATACGCCCGGCATCATAGAACCGAAATATAAACTGCATGAGAAAATGATGCAATCGGTCAAAAGTGCCCTGGAGGATGCGGACGTAGGGCTGCTGATCGTAGATGTGAATGATAGCTGGGAGGAAAATGACCAGCTTTTCTCGGGGCTGCGGCTCCGGGTGCCCTGTGTGCTGGTCATTAATAAGATCGATAAGGCTCCGGCCGAAAAAGTAGCCGCATGTGTGGCTTATTTTAAGGACCGGCCCTATTGCAAAAGGATAGCAACCATTTCAGCCCTGAAGGGGGCGGGGATCGATCAGTTTATTCAGCCGGTGGTAGAATTATTGCCGGAGGGAGCGCCTTTTTACGATTCGGATGATATCAGCGATCTCCCGACAAAGTTTTTCGTGGGAGAGCTGATCCGGGAGAAGATCTACGAGCTGGCGCAGGATGAGATCCCATATCATACCGCCGTCCTCATCCGGGAATTTAAGGAAAAGCAGACCCTGATCAAGATCGTTGCCGATATCATTGTGCACCGGGAAACCCAGAAGGCGATCCTGATCGGAGAAAAAGGGAGTATGATCAAAAAGATCGGAATGGCTGCCCGTAAAGATATTGAGGCGTTTTTAAACCAAAAAGTGTTTCTGGAGTTATTTATAAAGGTGAAACCCAAATGGCGCGACAATGAACTGTACCTGAAAGAATACGGATACGGCTCCTGATCTGCCTAAAGGTTAAAGAATCCCCAAAAAATAAAATTGCAGGACTGACAATATTTTATCATATTTGTTATTAAATATTTTTTCGCCTTGCCCGTAAGGCTCATTCGAAAAACAAAATTTGCGTTGCTTCACGGGTGGAGCAGCGGGGAGAATTTAAAAAGTTAAATGGCAGTACCACAAAAACCCGCCTACAGACCGCCTGGCACAGGATTCCGGCCGGGAGGCGGCAATAGTAACAGACCTAAAGGCTTCTTCAAAGGGCGGTTTCAACCGCAAAAGGAAGCAGAACACCGCATCAATCAATTCATTCGCGTTCCCCAGGTAAGGCTCGTTGGCGACAATGTAGAGCAGGGCATTTACCCTACCCAGGAAGCACTGAAAATGGCCCAGGATATGGAACTGGACCTGGTGGAGATCTCACCGAAAGTGGACCCGCCCGTTTGCCGTATCATCGATTATAACAAGTTTTTATACGATAAAAAGAAAAAGGAAAAAGAGCTGAAAGCCAAAAGCAAGGCTACTGAGATCAAAGAGATCCGTTTTACGCCCAATACGGATGAGCACGATTTTGATTTTAAGGCCAAGCACGCGGAAGGCTTTCTGAAGGATGGCAATAAGGTGAAAGCCTATGTACAGTTCAAAGGAAGGGCGATCCAGTTCCAGGACCGCGGACAGCTGCTGTTGCTGAAGTTTGCAGAACGGCTGGCCGATTTCGGAACCCTCGAAAATTTGCCCAAACTGGAAGGGCGCCGTATGTTGGCGATGATCGCCCCCAAACCGGCAAAAAAGAAATAAGGATTTTTTAATTGTTTTTATCGTAAGAGCCCCGTTCCTGCAATGGGGCTTTTGCGATTTTTTTTGTCCTGACAGGAGCTGTTTTCCCAAATTCAGGGTTGCCTGCGCTGATTGCTACACGCATAACTTCCCTGGTCCTTCGGCTCCCAGCATCCGGATGGATATAGGCGAGGCTATTGCATAAAATTTATTGAACGTGCTTGATCAGCAAAAAAAGGGCTGTTCCGGATGGATCCTGAAACAGCCTTGTATTATTTTCGGATGTTGAAAGCCTAAGCCTCCATATATGCCTCCACAGGTTCGCAGGTGCAAATAAGGTTCCGGTCGCCCAGCGTATTGTTGACGCGGGCAACGGAAGGCCAGAATTTATTATGTCCTACGTACGGCAGGGGAAATGCGGCTTCTTCCCTGGAGTAGCTATGAGACCAGTTGCTGGTGATAACAGCCTGCTGGGTATGCGGAGCGTTCTTTAGCGGGTTGTCCTTAACATCCCATACTCCTGATTCTATTTTTTGTATTTCCCTGCGGATCTGCTGCAGTGCATCGCAAAAGCGGTCCAGCTCGGCCTTGTCTTCGCTTTCGGTGGGCTCAATCATGATCGTTCCCGGAACAGGGAAACTCATCGTAGGTGCATGAAACCCGTAGTCCATCAGTCTTTTTGCTATGTCCTCGGCTTCTACCTGGGCTGTTTTTTTAAAGGGCCGCAGGTCTACAATAAATTCGTGGGCACACAGGTCATTATCGTTGGTATATAAAATATCGAAATCCTCTGCCAGGCGTGCCCGCATATAATTGGCATTAAGAATTGCATACTCGGTTGCCGCTTTTAATCCTTCGGCTCCCAGCATCCGGATATAGGCGTAGGAGATCAGCAGGATGGACGCAGAGCCGTAGGGTGCGGCCGATACAGCGCCTTCGTGGATCACGGCGTGTTCCGGCTGATGGTTTTGCCCGTTGCCGTTCAGCGCAATGGTCTTGGCCTTATGCAGGGATACATGGCCGGGCAGGTGCCGGGTCAGGTGCTCCTTTACACAAATGGGCCCCATGCCGGGGCCACCGCCGCCATGCGGTATCGCAAAGGTCTTGTGCAGGTTAAGGTGGCAGACATCGGCGCCGATCAGGCCCGGAGCAGTAAGCCCTACCTGGGCATTCATATTAGCTCCATCCATATAAACCTGGCCGCCGTTCTCGTGTATGATCTGCGTGATCTCTTTTACGGTTTCCTCATAAACCCCGTAAGTGCTTGGGTAAGTGATCATGATCCCGGCCAGTGTATCCTGGTATTGCTGCGCTTTTGCCTTAAGATCCTCCACATCAATATAACCGTTCTCTAATGCCTTTACCACTACTACTTTCATGCCGGCCATTACTGCCGAGGCAGGGTTGGTACCGTGCGCCGAAATAGGGATCAGCATCACATCCCGCTGCGGGTTCCCCTGGGCCTCGTGATAGGCTTTTATGGTTAACAGGCCCGCATATTCGCCCTGCGCACCACTGTTGGGCTGCAGGCTGCAGGCATCAAAAGCAGTGATCTGACACAGGTACTGGCTCAGCTCATCAACGATCTGTTTATACCCTCCTGCCTGACCGGCGGGTGCAAAGGGGTGAATATTGGCCCAGTGTGCCCAGCTCAGCGGGATCATTTCGGTAGCGGCATTCAGCTTCATCGTGCAGCTTCCCAAAGAGATCATTGAAGTGTTCAGCGAAAGATCTTTGTTCTCCAGGTATTTGATATAACGCATCATCTTGCTTTCGCTGTGATAGGTGTTAAACACCGGGTGCGTCAGATACGCCGAGCTCCTGGAAAGGGATTCGGGTATATGGCGTAGGGTTTCCCCTGCGCTTAACGAGAAGGAAACGGGATCAGAATCGTTCTCAAAACAATTGATCAGGTCGTAAAGATCCTCGATGATAACGGTTTCATCAAGGGAAATACCGATATGCTGATGATCGATCTGCCGGAGGTTTATTTTTTGCTGCTCTGCTTTTTCGATGATGGATGCCGTATGGGGTACCTGTACCACAATGGTATCAAAGTATTGATCGCTTACCAGCTTAAAACCCCGCGCTTCGATGGCTTCCCCCACGATCTGGGTGTAGATGGCTATCCGTTCTGCAATGGTTTTAAGTCCCTGCGGACCATGATATACGGCGTACATAGCCGCCATATTGGCCAGCAGTGCCTGGGCAGTACAAATATTGGAGGTCGCTTTTTCGCGTTTGATATGTTGCTCCCTTGTCTGCAGTGCCATGCGCAGGGCCCTGTTGCCGTTTGCGTCTTCGCTGATGCCGATGATACGCCCCGGGATGGTGCGTTTGAATTCATCTGCAGCGGTCATAAAGGCAGCATGCGGACCGCCATACCCCAGCGGAACACCAAAACGCTGCGCTGCGCCAACCGCCACATCTGCGCCCAGTTCTCCGGGAGGGGTTAACAGGGTTAATGCCAGGAGGTCCGTAGCCATGGCCACGTAGCCGCCGGCTGTATGCACCGTTTCAATAAAGGCCCGGTAGTCTTCGATGCTACCCTTATTATTAGGATACTGTACCAGTGCTCCAAAAAACGCCTCCGTTATAGGGGTAGTCTTATAGTCGCCCTCTACGATCTCAATACCAAAGGGTTTCGCACGGGTGTACAGCACATCCTTGGTTTGGGGAAAGAGCTCCGTATCAATAAAGAACCTAGGCTTTCCGATATTCTCAGAACGGTTTTTCAGGTGAAAGAACATGCCCATGGCTTCAGCCGCAGCTGTTGCTTCATCCAGCAGGGAGGCATTGGCCAGCGGAAGGGCCGTCAGGTCGCTGACAACCGTCTGAAAGTTTAACAGACTTTCCAGCCGCCCCTGGGAGATCTCTGCCTGGTAAGGGGTATATTGGGTATACCATCCCGGGTTCTCAAAAATATTGCGCAGGATAACGGATGGTGTAATCGTTCCATAATACCCCTGGCCGATATAGTTGTGAAAGATCTTGTTTTTCAACGACACATTTTTAATATGGCGCAGGTACTCATTTTCACTCATAGGTTTGGGAATGTTCAGACGCTGCTGCATCCGGATGCCGGAAGGAACGGTTTGCGCCGTGAGAGCATCCATACTGGCAAGGCCTGTTTGAGCAAGCATTTTTTCCGTTTCTTTCCCATTGGGGCCAATATGGCGGCCTAAAAATTCTGTAGATTGAACGTCTAAAATATTCATATAACTTCTGAGGTATTAAGTATAATTGAGGTGTGCAAAGGTACACGCATTTTGTGAAAAAAAATGGATTGCGGTTGCGGACCCGGAGCGGGCCGGATGGGTAGCTTGCCTGCAAAGCATCCTTTTTTTATGGGCTGTTTAACTATTGATCTTATTTGTTTTTTTTCATTTATTAAAGCAAGTGTTTTATTGCAAATTTTCAAAAGCGGGAGGATCGGATTCAAACGGTTGCGCACCCGGCGATAAAAATGTTAGGCCCTGCAACGGGGAACAGGATCCAAATCTCAAAAAATCAGTTATCTTCAATCAAAAGAAGTAACATGAGCCGATGGTACCTATTCGCAACGTTGCTCTTGATAGGCGGGGCCTGTAAACTGATGCCCCGGGCGGCAGAAAATAAGAAAGGATCGGAAGAAAAATCAAAAACAACGGCAATGACCACTACAGATTGGAAACATACGACAAATATTTATGAAGTAAACCTGCGGCAATACACGCCGGAAGGAACATTTAACGCCTTTGCGGCAGCCCTGCCCCGTTTGAAGGACATGGGGGTGGCTACACTGTGGTTCATGCCCATTACGCCTATCGCAAAAGAAAAGATGAAAGGAACGCTGGGCAGCTATTATGCCTGTTCCGATTACACGGCTATCAACCCGGAGTTTGGCACCCTGCAGGACTTTCAGCAACTGGTAAAGCAGGCCCATGAAATGGGCTTTAAAGTGATCATCGACTGGGTTGCCAACCACACCGGATGGGACCATGTATGGACGAAGACGCACCCGGATTACTACCTGAAGGATAGTGCTACGGGTACTTTTAAGATTGCCAGTGGTATGGATGATATCATTGAACTGGATTATAGCAACCCGGAACTGCGCCGGGCAATGATCGATGCAATGAAGTTCTGGATCACAAAGGCGGATATTGATGGGTTCCGCTGTGACCTGGCTTCCTGGGTAGAGCTGGATTTCTGGAAAGAGGCACGGCCACAGCTGGATGCGGTGAAACCTTTGTTCTGGCTGGGCGAGTTTGATGAGTTGGAGAACCCGGACTATGGCTCCGTCTTTGATGCCAGCTACTCCTGGAAATGGATGCATAAAACAGAAGAATTTTTTAAAAAGAAACAACCGCTGTCCGATTTATACGAACTGCTGCAGCAATACAATGTTATCGGTGACTCCAGTATGCGTGCCTGGTTTACCTCCAATCATGATGAAAACAGCTGGAATGGTACCGAATACGAAAAATATGGAGCCCTGGCGCCCGCGCTGGCCGTGTTTAGCTGTACCTGGAACGGCGTTCCGCTGGTATATAGTGGCCAGGAGATCCCTTTGAAGGAGAAACGGCTGAAGTTTTTTGACCGTGATCCTATTCCCTGGCCTGCAAAGGATGTGCGGCAGATAAACGGCCTGCAAATGCACGATTTTTATAAAGTATTGCTGCAGCTGCATGCGGCAAACCCCGCATTGCGGGGAGGCGATCCTGCTGTAACCACGTATAAGCTCACCACCACGGCCGATGATAAAGTATTCGCTTATCTGCGTAAAAATGGCGCGAAGGAAGTGCTGGTGGTGCTGAATTTTTCTGATGCATCAAACCTGCATGTTGATATCACGGATGCTCATTTAACCGGTTCGTTCAACGATGTTTTTTCCGGAGCTTCCCGCGACTTTTCTGCTGCAAAAGGTTTTGACGTGCAGCCATACGGGTATTTTGTCTATGCGAAGTAAGGCTGGCATCCGGTTATCTGCCCTTAGTCTTTAGCCGCAACAATACTGGCAGCCGATTGCTACCGGCTGTCAGCCGTTGCTGTGTATATAATCCTGTAGATGGCTGATCGTTTCTTTTTGTTGCAGGATGGTTTCTTTTACCACATCGCTGATAGAGATAATACCTGCCAGCTGCAGGTTGATGAATACCGGAAGATACCGGATGTTCTTGTCGCTCATCAGTTCCATGCAATGCTCTACCGAATCTTCGGGGGAAATATGGGGCAGGTCGGTAGACATGATCTCTTCCACTGTGGTATCGGAAGAATGTTTCCCTTTCAGGATCACTTTGCGGGAATAGTCGCGCTCGGTAATGATCCCCAGGTAGTTTTCTCCCTTTTTCACAACCAGGGCCCCAATATTTTTATCGGCCATTAATTCCAGCGCCTGGTAAACAGAGGTAGTGGGAGCAATGCTGATTGTGTCGTGCCCCTTACGGGCAAGAATATTGGAAACCTTAGCCATAATAGCAATGATTTAGATCAGCAATATATTGAAAATAATGCAGAAAACCTAATCGGAGGTCAGGGTAACAGCCTCCCCATTGAATGCAAAGGGCGGAACCGGGATCCTTATCAGGCACTGCAAGTACACTGCCTTTGCTGCAAGGTATTAAACAGAAAAAAGACCGGCTCCTGCAGGAGCCGCGTAAAAATTGCCAGGACCCGACAAACACGGAATTTCAAATGAGGCTGGCTGATCAAAACGGCATATTTGCAATAAACACAGCGCTTCTCCGGAGCTGATCAGCGCAGCAATCAGATGCGGTTGCCCCTGAATAGGAGGTTAGCTGAGGGGTTTTAGTATATAAGAAGGGAGGCCGGACAGCTCCTGGCACAAAAGCTGGTCACAGCAACGCCGGATCTGCGCCGTCAATTCTCGATCCTCAAACCAGCTCCTCCGCACCATAATCCTTGATCACATTGTACAAAGTACCTCTTTCCACCGGTTGGCGCCGGGCTTGTTTGATGAGCACCACGAGGTCCTGTGTAGACATGGAAGGGGTCTGCTCTTCGGCACCGGCCATAGAGTAGATCTTCGTGGTATCGTCGATGGTCCCATCCAGGTCGTTTACGCCAAAGGACAGGGACATCTGGGCATTTTGCCGGCCCAGCATGGGCCAGTAGGCTTTCAGATGCGGAAAATTGTCCATATAGATACGGGCAATGGCATACAGGCGCATGTCTTCCACCAGGGTTGATTCCGGTACATGGCTCATGTCGTTATCCTTGTTGCGGAACTTGAGCGGGATGAAGGTGTTGAAGCCCTTCGTTTGGTCCTGCAGTTCCCTTAAACGGCGCATATGGTCTACCCGGTCGGCAAAGCTTTCGATATGGCCGTAGAGCATCGTGGCATTGGTATGCATGCCCAGCCTGTGTGCCGTTCCGTGTATATGCAGCCAGCCGTCTGAGTCTACTTTGTCGGGGCATATCTGTTTCCGGATGTCCTCTGCAAAGATCTCGGCGCCGCCGCCAGGCAGGCTTTCGAGTCCGGCTTCTTTAAGATAGAACAATCCTTCCTCTGCTGTTTTTTTTGCCTTCCGGAACATATAATCCAGTTCAACCGCGGTAAAGCCTTTTATATGAAGATCCGGGCGATGCGCTTTGATCTTCCGGAGCAGTTCTGCAAAAAATTCGAGGTTCATTTTAGGATGTACCCCGCCTACGATATGTACTTCCGTTACGGGTTCTCCATCATATTTTTTTACAATATCCATCATTTGCTCCAGGCCCAGCTCCCAGGCTTCATCCCGGTGTGCGTATAACCGGCTGTAGCTGCAGAAATTGCAGGTATAGATGCAGGCATTGGTCGGCTCAATATGAAAATTCCGGTTAAAATAGGTGATGTCACCATGTAATTTTTCACGTACAAAATTGGCCAGGGAACCAACAAAGCCCAGGCTGCCTTTTTCAAACAGGAGAAGGGCTTCTTCGTCGGTAATGCGCTGGTCGTTGTAAACTTTTTGAGCGATGTTTTTCAGATCGGGGTCTCCAGGTAAAATAGATGTCTCTAACACTGCTGCCATACTGCTTATTTTTTGCAAATTTAGCGCTTTGTTGCTACAGAAGCACAGAAACAGGTTTGCCCCTGTATAGCGGGGATGTGCAAAGGGCGCAGAAACGGCCGCGGAGGTGCTGGTTGTATCTTCTGTGTTCCGGTGCCCCGGACATTCGGCACAGGGGAAACTTGTAAAGCAGATTTTGATAAAACTTCGGGTTTAATAGTTATCTTCAATTGCTGTATTACAAGGGAATAAACTAAAGTTTACTATGAGTTTAAAATTCAGATTGACGGTCCTGAGCTTCCTGCAATTTTTTATATGGGGGGCCTGGCTCATCACGATCGGTGCGTACTGGTTCCAGACCAAGAAATGGTCGGGTGGTGAGTTTGGCGCCATCTTTTCCACCATGGGTATTTCTGCGCTTTTTATGCCAACGGTAATGGGAATGCTTGCAGACAGGGTGATCAACGCTGAAAAATTACTGGGGCTATGCCACCTGATGGGGGGATTGGTGCTGATGCTGGTGCCCCTGGTCGACAGCCCGGTAACCATGTTCCCGGTAATGCTGATCAATATGCTTTTTTACATGCCTACCATTTCCCTGGCCAACACTGTTTCTTATACCTCGTTAAAGAATACAGGCCGGGATGTGGTAAAAGATTTTCCGCCCATCCGGGTATGGGGAACGATCGGGTTTATTGCAGCAATGTGGACGGTCAGCCTCCTGCACCTGGAGAAAACAGCAGGCCAGTTTTATGTAGCTGCGGGCGCCTCTTTTTTACTGGCAGTGTATTCTTTTACATTGCCCAAATGTCCGCCGCCGCTAAAAGGCCAGTCCAACAGAGAGGCCGGTGCCCGGATGGGGAAGGATATGTTTTCCCTGTTCCGCAACCGGAAGATGGCATTGTTTTTTATTTTTTCCATGTTGTTGGGCGCGGCGCTGCAGCTGACCAATGCCTACGGCGATACCTTTCTGCACGATTTTGCCAAAATCGATAAGTATAAGGATACCATTGCGGTAAAATACCCGGCCATTATTATGTCGATATCCCAGATCTCGGAAACCCTGTTTATCCTTGCCATTCCTTTTTTTCTGAAAAAGTTCGGGATCAAACAGGTGATGCTCATCAGTATGATCGCCTGGGTATTGCGGTTTGGACTGTTTGCCTATGGCGATCCGGCCGGTGGACTTTGGATGATCATTCTCTCCTGCATTATCTATGGAATGGCCTTTGACTTTTTCAATATCTCGGGCTCATTGTTCGTGGAAACGCAGAGCAGTCCTTCCATCAGGGCAAGTGCGCAGGGTATTTTCATGATGATGACAAACGGGATCGGGGCTGTTTTGGGAAGTGTGATCAGCGGTATTGTGATCCAGAAATTTTTTACGGCTCCCGGCGGAGCTATGGACTGGCATTCCATTTGGCTGAGCTTTGCGGCCTACTCACTGGTTGTAGCAGTTTTGTTTGCGGTATTGTTCAAACACAAGCATAATCCAGCGGCGGCAGAACGCCTTGTTGCACACTAAATGAACGGCTGTTAGTGGTTATTTGTCAGGATGGTTGCCTGTATTGACATTTTCTGCACAACTTTTTGTCAATATTGCCTGTTATTTAAATGGGAACTAAATTTGTTATTCGTTTTAAACAATTAATCAACTAAAATATTTGAAATGGCAAAAGAATTTAATGATTCCAACTTTCAAACAGAGGTGCTGGACTCTGATAAATTAACCGTGGTGGATTTCTGGGCAGAGTGGTGCGGTCCCTGCCGTGCGATCGGACCGGTAATTGAAGAATTGTCCAAAGAATACGAAGGGAAAGTGAATATCGGGAAGGTGAATGTGGATGTGAATCCCCAGGTATCCATGAACTATGGAATTACCTCCATTCCTGCCATCCTGTTCATTAAAAACGGCCAGGTGGTAGATAAGCTGGTTGGCGCACAGCCCAAGGGCAATTTTGTAAAGAAAATTGAATCCCACCTGAATTAATTATAACGACTGGTACCGAATTATAGCTCCGTGATGGTTTTCATCACGGAGCTTTTTGTTGCTGAGCAGGTAAGCGGTTGCAGGGCGTATAGAAAAATGCTTACAGAGCGCTGCTTCCCCCGCGGTTCAATATTGCGTCTGTTGGTTGGCGCCGGAGATTTTACTAGCTTTGTAAGGTAATCCCTTACTATGTTGACTTGAACTTTACGGGCCGCTGCAAACCGGGTTCAACGATCAGGCAGGCCGGAAATTAACTGTAGCAATCTATCCAGCGGCTGTTTACTGTAAAGGTGTAAGTATTGGAAAGGTACAGGGCCTGCGGCAGCAGGTGTATGTCCGGGGTGATCCCATTTGTAAAACCCGCCGGGAATGACAACGGTTATAATAGAAGACGAAAATTTTGCTATTAAAAGATTGTCCAGGCTGCTTTCGGTGGACCGCAGCATTGAAATTATGGCGGTCCTGAAAAGTATTCCGGAAAGCGTGGAATGGCTGAGGGGGCACCCGGCGCCCGACCTTATATTTATGGATATAAAGCTGGCGAAGGGCCAGTGCCTTGAGGCGTTTAAAAGCCCTGTGGTTTTTACCACTTCCTACCATGAACATATTCTTTGCGCTTTTGAAGTACCTCATATGCCTGTGACGCCGGTCCTGGCGAAACCCGAAACGGCAAATACGTTTTCTGAAAACCTGGCCCTTACCTCAGTCAATGTTTTCCGCCAGATGGCCGGCATGCAGGACCAGGCAGGAGGCAATACGGGCCGCAGGCGCTTCCTGGTAAAGTCCGGAACGCGGAGGACGACTATCGAAACTACGGATATCGCCTATTTTTACGTGGACAGGCGGGCTACTTTTTTAAAGACCTTTGAAAATAAAAAGTTCATTGTTGATTATACATTGGAAGAAATTGGCGCTATGCTGGATCCTGCTTCTTTTTTCAGGATCAACCGTGCCTGGCTGGTTGCAGCGGGGGCCGTACGGGAAATGGAGCCGTTCCCCGGCAGCCGGCTCAGCCTGCAGTTGATGCCTGCCTTTAATAAGGACCTGCTCGTAAGCAGGGAAAAAGTAAAAGCATTCAAGAGATGGATCGGTCAGTGAGCGCTGGTCCTTATAGAAGGAGTAGAAAAAGGGGCTGTTTCAAAAGTGGCTTATAGCGCATTGTCGTTCTGTCCGCTGCAGGAGATCAGCATTTATTGACAGATCACTAACTTTAGATGCCCAAACCATCCCGATCGTCCGCATGCGCGTCAGGTTAATTTTAGGAATAGTGGTTAAAGGCCAAAGCTGCAGCGCAGCGTTGCTTTTATTAGCAACGAACAGGAGATGGAATGGAGGTGCAGCGCACCGGTACTATAAGCCTCCCCCGAAAAGATTCCCGCCGCGCTGCGGCTACGGGTAAGTCCAAGTGCACTAAGGCCAAAGCTGCAGCGCAGCGTTGCGCTTATTAGCAACGGACAGGAGATGGACCAGCGGTGCAGCGCACCGGTAATATAAGTCTCCCCCGAAAAGATTCCCGCCGCGCTGCGGCTACGGGTAAGTCCCCGGGAGTTCTGGTTACCATTATTTGCGGCGCGCTGCGCCTGCTACCAAAAGATCAGGTCTCTTTCGGCCTCCCAAGGCTTATTCATACTACATTTTATGGCATAGACCTGTTTTTTATCTTGCGCGCTCCCGATAGCCATCGCATGCGCGTCAGGTTAATTTTAGGAATCCCGGCCAAAATTTTTCGGCCTCCAAAGGCTTATTCATACTACATTTTATGGCAATAAACCTGTTTTTTATCTTGAAGCGCTCCCGATAACCATCGCATGTGCGTCAGGTTAATTTTAGGAATAGTAGTTAAAGGCCAAAGCTGCAGCGCAGCGTTGCGCTTATTAGCAACGAACAGGAGATGGACCAGAGGTGCAGCGCACCGGTACTATAAGTCTCCCCCGAAAAGATTCCCGCCGCGCTGCGGCTACGGGTAAGTCCCTGGAAGTGCTTGTTACCATTATTTGCGGCGCGCTGCGCCTGCTATCAAAAGATCAGGTCCCTTTCGGCCTCCAAAGGCTTATTCATACTACATTTTATGACGATAGCCCTGTTTTTTATCCTGACGCGTATGCGATAGTTACCGGGGCGGGACATTACACCAAGCGTAAAACAGATCTGACATCAAACTTTAAACAGTAGACCAGAAACACCCCCTTTGCCGATCAGCTTTAGCATTCGGTTTTGAGTCCCGATCGTCCGCATGTGCGTCAGGTTAATTTTAGGAATAGTGGTTAAAGGCCAAAGCTGCAGCGCAGCGTTGCGCTTATTAGTACCGAACAGGAGACGGAGCAGCGGTGCAGCGCACCGGTAATATAAGCCTCCCCCGAAAAGATTCCCGCCGCACTGCGGCTACGGGTAAGTCCCCGGGAGTTCTTGTTACCATTATTTGCGGCGCGCTGCGCCTGCTATTAAAAGATCAGGTCTTTTTAGCTTCCAAAGGCTTATTCATACTACATTTTATGGCAATAGACCCGCTTTTTCTCTTGACGGGCATGCGATAGCCCGGGATGGCAGGACAAAATAAAGGCTTTTGAAACGGCCACTTCGGGGTTCCGCTAACTCGCTTCCCGGTACTGGAAGTCTTCGAGTATTATTAGGTACGCATCATCTGTTTTCTGCAGCCGCAGGGTAGTGGGGTAGTACCCGGTAATGGCCACTTTTGCCGGCTGGGGAATGGGTCTTGTGAATGCGGGATTGGCTTCCAGGAATGCCCTGGTGATCATGGGCTCCAGGAACGTGACTCTGCCGTTATAAGTCCCGTAAATAAATGTCTGGCCAAAAATACCGCCGTTCAGCTCCGGGGATGTTCCGTCTAACCAGTGGCAGCCCATTTGCGGTACGCCACCGCCGGGATTAAAATAGAAAAGAGGGAGGTATGCAGGGGCAGGAACATTGAGGAATTTTGAGGGATCCACATCAAACGGGGGGATTGCTTCTACATCGGCCACACTCATATTGTAAAAGTGGAAATCAAAATGTGGCAGCCCATAAATTTGTTCCGGCTCATGACCATGGGGGTTCCAGTCAACTTCAGCGTGGTTGAAAATTTTAGCATCAACCTTGGGATGAAATTTCAGGATAACGCTGTTCATCGGATCATGCCCGCTGTTTCCGGGAGCGGCCATATCGAGGCTGTTCCATGCAGCATTATTAATGCTGATAGCAAGGCGTACCGGGCGCTCCATGTTGTCTACCTGGTACAGGGTGGTAATCTTTCCTTTCTTAAAAGAAACTTCGGGCCCGCTGTAGATCTTGTCTTTTGAATTTCCGGTGGCGGAACCCGCCAGAAGATCTGCCGCCATCCTGGAAGAAATACCGGAAGCCTGGTCGTTTAATTTCCCGGCGTCTTTTGCGCAGGAGCTCAGCAGCAGCCCCGCCGCCATTACGGGTAAAAGCAGTTTTGTCATAATATATTTTTTTATGTGTAAAGGTTACACCAATTATTATTGCCTGGCAGACATTGCTGTATGAAGTGTTGAATAGGCGGTCTGAATTGTGATTCAGGAAGCAGCCGGACAAAAAATTTTAAACGGTATAAAAGCAACCGATAAAAACAACTAATTTTATCGATCATAAATCGGGTTGACGGGGTATTTCCCAACATCAAACTTTTTGATCATCTGTAGTGAAACATTTATCGATTAAAGATATTGCACGGCTTGCCGGTGTTGCGCCGTCTACTGTTTCCTTTGTGGTAAACGGTAAACACCAGGAAATGCGCATCAGCGATGAAATGGTGAAGCACATCCGGGCCATCATCAAAAAAACAGGCTATATACCCAACCGTGCAGCGGCAAGCCTCCGAACGGGAAAAACGCATGTGATCGGTTTGATCGTGGAGGATATTGCCAACTCGTTTTTCGCGTCGATGGCCAAATCGGTAGAAAAAGTTGCCGCCAAAGTAGGCTACCGGGTAGTGTATGGCAGTACGGAAAACAATGACAGCAGGGGGAACGACCTGATCCAGCTGCTGGTGAAGCAGGTCGACGGATTTTTGATCACTCCGTCTATTGGTATGAAAACCGGCGTGCAGGCTTTAAGGAAGAGCCGCAAGCCACTGGTGCTGATCGATCGTTATTTTCCGGGTGAGGAAATTCCGTTTGCGCTTGTCGATAACTACGGTGGTGTCAGTAAGGCTACAGAGTGTCTTATTGGAAAACACAGGAAAAACATCGCCTTCGTCAATGTAGCGATGGACCAGATACAGATGAAAGAGCGGGAACGGGCTTTTGTGGAAGTGATGCGCGACCGAGGGCTTTTTCAGAAAAAATGGCTCCTGCGGCTTCCTTATTACCAGGACAAAGCCCAGTATGAACCGAGGATCCGGAACTTCCTGCAGAAACATCCGGAGATCGATGCCATCATTTTTGCGACCAACTATTTGGGTATGTTCGGTATTAAGGCGTTAAAGGACCTTGATATATCCATACCGGAGCAGGTGGCGGTATTCAGCTTTGATGATACGGACCTGTTCCGGTTTTCATCTCCTTCCATTTCTGTGATCAGCCAGCCGGTGCAGGAGATCGCGGCCCAGGCCATGCGGTTATTACTGGACCAGATGGGCGGGCAAACAAAAAAAACGCCGGAAGAAGGCGCTTTGATAGCCCCTGAACTTATTTTGCGGAGTTCCGTTTAAAAAAATTTTGTTAATTAATTTGAACGCCCTAATTTTAAATTGCAAAAACGATTTAGCGGTGCGGCCCGGTTGTGGGGGAAAAGAGCCGGTAGGAGGGCCCTTCGGATGAGCGGCTGTTATAAGCTTTCGGTGTTTGTGGACGGGTTGCTTTGATCATAAAAGAGTATTGCTGTTACTTCCGGTATGCACAAATCGTTACAGCGCACGGATTGCCCCACCAGGTAAAATCAGGATGTGGATCACGAATGCTTTTACCCTCATAGGGGAACAGGGCTCCGGGTTGTTTTCATTTTGAGAAGGAGTATAAAATATAGTGCAAATGAATTTAATTTGTAAAATTAAACGATTAAGCATAACTTCGTTTTAATGATTGCAGCAGATGATGTAACAGTCAAAACCTGAGTGATTGGTATGCTGATTTTGATGCCGGGTCCAAACCGGGGGAATAACCCGGTTCCGTTAAGGCTGGATAGTACCTGGTGATGGGATGTATTGTACATGAAACGCTGCGGGGAACGGAAGCTTGTTAAATTGCTTGGATTTTTTAATTGGAAATACAGTTGATACAGGAAAAACGCGGGACGTGAGGGCCTCGGTGGGCGGGGAAACTAAAACGTTTTTGCAGTGAAGCAGGTTGGGGTAGCCCCATGGCTTATGAGGCCATTGACTGCTGGGATTGCAAATGAAAGGATCTTAGGGAAATCGGTTGCTTAATAATTTTAAACTAAAGTATGAAAGAACAAAATGCTAAACGACTGCACGGTGTGGGAGCTGCATTGCTACTGCTGTGCGCGCTTCTATCGCAAAGCGTATTCGGACAGGTTGCCACGCAGGAAACCATGCACGTTTCCGGTACCATTATGGATGAAAACCGGCAGCCACTGCCCGGGGTAACCGTGAGCAGCAGCAACGGCACTACCATGGTGATCGCCGATGAACAGGGCCAGTATGCCATTGCTGTGCCGATAGGCGATACGCTTCAATTTTCACACGTAGGGTATGAATTACAGAAAATCAAACCGGGGGTTAATGAAAAACTGGATGTGGTAATGATCGGCCAGCAAGGTACGATCAACGAAATTGTAGTGGTGGGTTATGGTAAGCAAAAAAGGGTTACCATGACCGGATCGGTATCTACGATCACCACGAAGGACCTGTTGCAAAGCCCGGTATCGAACCTGACCAATGCGCTGGCGGGCCGGCTTCCGGGTCTCATAACCACACAACGAAGCGGGGAACCGGGGGTTGATGCCTCCGCGCTTTATATCCGGGGGATCGCTACTTTAGGTAATGCCCGCCCGATAGTGGTTGTGGATGGGGTAGAACGGAGCATGGATTATATTGACCCGAATGATATCGAATCATTTAGCATATTAAAAGATGCGGCTTCCACTGCTGTATTTGGTATGCGCGGCGCCAACGGGGTGGTAATGGTAACAACCAAACGGGGAAAAAGGAGCGCTCCCCAGATGAGTTTCAGGACTACTTATGGGAAACAGGAACCTACAAAGATCCCTGAATTCCTGGGCTCTTATGATTATGCGCGGCTGAAAAATGAAGCGCTCATGAATGATGGTAATCAGCCGGCATTTACGGATGCACAACTGGAATCCTATAAAAACGGCACCGGGTATAATACGGATTATTACAAATTCCTGATACAACCGTCGCAGGTGGGAAATGCCAACTTAAACATCTCCGGCGGAAATAATATTGCACGATATTTTTTGTCTGCAGGTTTAAATATACAGGAAGGGAACTATAAGCATACCAGGGAAAATGATCAGGGATATAATTCCAATAATGTGATGAAACGGTTTAACCTGCGGGCCAATGTGGATGTGGATGTTACCAAGGACCTGCTGGTAAGCCTGAACCTGGCCGGTATTCAGACAAACCGGTCCGATCCCAATACCTCCGCCGCAACGATCATGAATATTATGAACCGAATGCCTCCCATTTACCCGATCACAAACCCGGATAGCTCGTTGTTTGGGAACGGTACCTATACTTCCAACTTATTGGGGGAAGTGTCCAGGAGGGGGTACCGGATCTATCTCAACAATACCATCCAGGGTACTTTGTCTGCCGTACAGAAACTGGATGTTCTGACAAAGAACCTCAGTGTTAAATTGTCTTATTCCTACGACAATACAGCTACCCCGAGTGTAAGTTATGGTAAAGGGTATGCCGTATTCTATCCTGTATACAAGGAGGACGGTACGATAGACCGGTATGTGCAGGTTGGCAGCGATTCCAGGATCGATCCCAATGGAAGCTTCTCGGGTGGCGGACTGGAGCGTATCAGCTTTGTAGAAGGTGCGGTTAACTGGTTCCGGCAGTATGGGAAACACAATATTACCGCAATGGGAAACTGGAACCGGAGGCTAAGGAGATCAGGATCTGCGATCCCTTATGCATTTCAGACCTACCTGTTCAGAGGTCAATATAACTATGATTCCCGGTACATGCTGGAGCTGAACGGGTCCTATATGGGATCGGAAAACTTTCCACCGGAAAGCAGGTATGGGCTCTTCCCATCCATATCCGGGGGATGGGTGATTTCCCAGGAGAAATTTATTGATAACAATAGTGCTCTAAGCTTTATCAATCTTTTAAAACTCAGGGCCTCTTATGGTGAAGTGGGTAATGACCAGGTGGGAAGCGAGCGGTTCCTCTGGTTTACATCCTGGGCCGGAGCGGGTCAATATTGGTTTGGCACCGGAAATAATCCGACACAGGCAAACGGGTGGGCGCAGGGCGCCATTGGCAACCCCGGAGTAACCTGGGAGCGGGGCCGCAAATTAAACCTGGCGATAGAAGGCTCTTTATGGAACGACGCTTTAAGCTTTACTGTTGAAGCGTTTAAAGAACGGAGATCCAATATCCTGATATCAAGAGGAACACTTACAGACGTATTTGGTCAGAATATTAAACCACAGAACCTGGGAATTGTAGACAATAAAGGCATCGATATAGACCTGGGGCATAAAATGACTATTGGTGAATTCTTCTATTTTGTGAAAGGGAATTTTACTTATGCAAAAAACAAAGTTGTATTCCAGGATGAAGTGGCAAGGACCAATCCCTGGATGTACCGGACAGGATTGCCCATCGGTACGAAATATGGGCTGGTGTATACCGGTTTCTTCCAAAGCCAGGCCGAAGTGGATGCCAGCGCCCAGCAGTTTGGAACAGTACGACCGGGTGATCTGAAATACCTGGACCTGGATGGCGATGGAAAGGTATTGGCCGGTTATGATGAACAGCCGATCGGTTATTCCCGTACCCCGGAGATCATGTATGGTTTTTCTGCGGGCGGAGGTTATAAGGGTCTTGATTTCAGTATCCTGTTCCAGGGAGCTGCTCATGCCAGCGCAATGCTGAATAATGAAGCGGTGTACGAATTTTTCCAGGAAGGTAAAGTAAAGCCTTTTCATTTAAACCGGTGGACACCGGAAACGGCGGCTACTGCAACCTACCCGCTCCTGCACAACAGTACCAACGCCAATAACCACAGGGGATCATCTTTCTGGATCCGGAGTGCGGATTACTTAAGGATCAAGAACGTGGAAATTGGGTATACACTGCCTGCCCGGTGGACTCAGACACTGAAGCTGAAATCTACCCGGTTCTTTGTGAACGGCATGAACGTATTTACGTTCAAAAATGCGCTGGATGACTATTTTGTGGATCCTGAAATTGATGACGGATATGGTGCTATGTATCCGATTCAAAAGATCTGGGCGTTTGGAATAGATATTAACTTTTAATTATTACTGTTATGAAAACAACAAAATATTGGGCGGCTCTTTTAATAGTATCCGGAACTTTATTTGCTGCCTGTAATAAAGGGTTTCTCGACCGGGCAGCTACCACGCAGCAGCAGGACAAGGATATCTTTACCTTGTTCAGCCAAACGGATATGGTCATTAATAATCTTTACAGCAAGCTGCCGGAAGTATACGGGTACCTGCAGGGCTATCAAATGGGCTCTGCTACCGACGAATCGAAGGACGCTTCTAACTGGATGGCCTCTATGCGGTTCAATTCCGGTTCATTATCGCCAACAGATAATCCTATCGGTAATACCTGGAGGGACTATTATGTAATGATCCGGCAGGCCAATTCCATTTTGGAGGGGATCGAAAAATATAACACGCCCGATAACCCCAACAGGGCCGGCGATTTAAAAAACCGGATCGGTGAAGTTTATTTCCTGAGAGCCTGGGCGCTGTTTGAGCTGGTAAGGCAATTTGGGGGTGTTATTATTGTGAATAATGTGATCCAGGATCCGAATGACGATGCCGCTTTAAAACGGCCGCGGAATACCTACGACTCCTGTGTGGCCCAAATTGTTGCAGATTGCGAAACCGCCTATTCGAGGGTGCAGACGGCTACCTATCAGCCGCAGGATTTTGGTCGCGTGACCAAGGCTGCCTGCCTGGCACTCAAGGCACGGATCCTTCTTTACTCCGCCAGTCCCCTATGGGCCGAAGCGGGCAAAAATACCCCATTCCCGGACGTTTCAGAAAATACCTTTGCCTCAGACCCTGCCAAATGGAAAATAGCAGCTGATGCAGCCAAGGCCGCTATTGACTATTGTACAACAGCCGGGTATAAGCTGGAGCCCAACCTTACCTCACGGAAAAATATGTACATCCAACCCTGGAACAGCTCCGAGGTATTATGGGTCCGGATGAATGAAGAAGGTGGCTCCGAATTTGAAAGGCATTATTTCCCCTTCGGCTATAGCGGATGGTCTGCCGCGGCGCCTACCCAAAATGTAGTGGACGACTATGAGATGAAGGATGGAAACCCGATAGAGACTTCTTCGCTTTACAAAGAGGCTACTCCCTATGTAGACCGGGATCCGCGGTTTTATACCGATATCCTTTATAATGGAGCGCAGTTTAAAGGCCGGGCCGTGGAAACCTTTGCGGGCGGCAGGGATGAAGCCAGCACCAATACGGATCACTCAAGGACGGGCTATTACCAGAGAAAGCTTGTGGATGAAGGGCAAACAGTAGGACAAACATCCCGTACCACCGATGGGATCGTATTTCGCCTGACTGAATTGTACCTGAATTATGCCGAAGCTTTAAACGAATATGATCCGGGCAATGCAGATATAGCGCAGTACGTAAATGCGATCCGCCAGAGAGCGGGTATGCCTTCTCTGCCCGATGGGCTTAACCAGGTGCAAATGAGAGGCCGCATCCGTAATGAACGGCGCGTGGAGCTGTTTGCAGAAAACCACCGGTTCTGGGATGTACGCAGGTGGAAGATAGCGGCTCAGACCGAGCAGAATATATGGGGCATGAGGGCGATTAAAGAAGGTTCCGGTTTCAAGTACGAGCGATTCCTGGTAGAAAAGCGCCCGTGGCGCAATGCAATGCTGGTGATCCCTGTAACCCTGGACGAAACGTTCCGGAATCCCAATCTTAAACAAAACCCCGGATGGTGATCGCTGTCGTATTTCATCGCTTAAATCAATTAAAATGAAAACAATTAATAAAATCTTTTTCGCCAGCGTAACCTGTTCCCTCATCCTGCTGCTGGGGGCCTGCGGGAAAAGTGTCTTTGACAAGGATTATCCCGGGTTCGACGGTAAGGTATTGATGGCACAGGCGTCTGAAGGAAGAAATATTATCCCGCTTACGATGTCCAGTAAGCCGGCCCTGTTAGGGTTTGGTGCATCATTTGGGATGTCGGCGAAGGCTGCTCCCAAAGATATTCCCGTTGAGTTTGAATTAAAAGAAGACTGGATTGCGCAGTATAACCAGAAAAATAATACCCAGTATATCCCGTTGCCGCAAGGAAGCTATAGTATCTCCGGGCTGAGCTCCGTTATAAAAAAAGGGCAAACCACATCGGAGCCGCTGACGATCACCATCGAAAGCAAGAAGCTGGATGTAAAGGAAAAGTATATGTTCCCTATTACGTTAAAGTCGGTGGGTTGGGACAACGTGGATTCCGCATCAACAACGGCCTGGTTCCGGATTGATGAAATTGTTCGGCCGGAGCGGGATGTAACTTCACAGGCAACATTGAGCGTGAATATTGATAATAGTGGGGGTGCCGATGCAAACGAGGGGTCAAAGAAAGTGGTGGATAATAATATCGATACTAAATTCTATACGGGAAGTTTCGCTCCTGGTCTTTGGATGCAACTGGCCTTTCAAAAAGAGATCAGTATCGGCGCCTATACTCTTACTTCTGGTAATGATGAGCACGTGCGTGATCCTAAAAGCTGGGTCTTCCAGGGGTCGGACAATGCTTCGGACTGGACAAACCTGGATGTGCAGACCAATATCGTTTTTTCAGATTTTAAGCAAACTAAACGGTTCGAAACGGATAATCAGCAAACGTATAAATATTACAGGATCGTGATCAACGAAAAATCGGGAACCAATACTTCCTTTCAGCTTTCCGAGTGGCGGGTGATTGAATACTTTGAGCAATAGCAGCCATTTCATATTGCCCATCTGTGACCAATACGTTTGCAAACAGGTGGTGTTACGGAAAAGAAGGGGCCTTGTTAGCGGGGGCTTTTGAGGGAATGGGGCTTTTTATTTTTAATTCCGGATAACGGAGAGGCCGGCACCCGGTAGCAGCAACGCCAATGCTATACTATCGGGTGCCGGTTTTTGCCCGGCTACCATGTAAAGGCGTAAGAAGTTCGCTGCAATGATTTCATAATCCCGTGCCTTCCGGTCATGATATGCTGCGCCGGGCCGGGCAAGGACCCGCAAACCGGCGATCCGGTGCGTTTGGTGGATCCGATTATTGTTTCTATGTTTGCTTTAACGATTAAACAAAAAATATGAAACGTTTTGCAGCCTGTTGTTCTCTTCTCCTGTTCCTGTTTGCCGGCGTAAAAGGTCTGGCCCAGGTACCTGTTACCTTTGCAACCGAGCTGGAACGCCTTTACAGTTTAAAGGCCCTGCCGCAATACAGGGAGGGCACATTGGTTAAGCAGGTGTCGTCCTATGATACCACAGGAGGCAATGACGACGGTTTTGGGGGCCGGTATTCCTACCTGCGGAAAGAACCCGGTGGCCTGGTTATTTTTGACCAGCAGGGGCAGGGGGTGATCGAACGTATCTGGACACCGACACCTACAGATGATACGCTTGATTTTTACTTTGACGGCAATACCCTGCCGGGGTTATCGGTCCGGTTCAGGGATCTGTTTAATAATACCAGTGCGCCTTTCCTGAAGCCGCTGGCCGATCATAAGGTCGGAGGCTTCTATTCTTATATCCCCATCCCGTATCATAAAGGCTGCAAAATTGTTTTTCGCGGTGCAAGGATCCTGTTCCACCAGATCCAGTACCGCCGTTACGACGCCCGTTACCAGGTGCACACTTTTCAAAAAGAGGAAGTGCCTGCTGCGTACGGGCATCTGAAGAAGGCCGTTGCGCTATGGAACAATACCGACCCGGATATCCGGAATTTTTATGCGGCCCCCCCGGCAGTTATTACAAAGCAGCTATTACTGCAGCCAGGCACCTCCGGTACTATTGCGGCATTGCACCAGGGCGGGCGGGTGCTGGGACTGGAATTAAAACCTGCAGCGGCATTTGATGGTATCCTGAAGCAGCTGGATCTGAAGATCACCTGGGACGATGAAGCCCGGCCTGCGGTGCTGGTTCCGGTCGCCGATTTCTTCGGCTTTGCGTTTGGATCGCGGTCGATGGAGAGCCTGCTGATGGGAGCCACGCCTGCAAAAGCTTATTGCTATATCCCCATGCCTTTTGACCGGGAGGCAAAAATAGAGCTGGTATACCGCGGTGGAAAGGCCGGCCAGCAACCCCTGGATCTGGCTGTTGCCGTTTATTATTCCCGTCAAAAGCGCGATCCGCAGAAGGAAGGCCGGTTTTATGCGTACTGGAAGCAGGAGAAACCGCTGCTGGGCAAGCCTTATGTTTTTCTGGAAGGTGCCGGAAAGGGACATTATATCGGAACCCTGCTGCAGGGGCAGGCTACCGATTTTATCCATTTTACCGAGTTTTTCGAAGGGGATGATTATACGGCTATCGATGGGGAAATGACCGCTCATGGTACCGGCTCTGAAGATTATTTTAACGGGGGATGGTATGCGCAGCCCGGGGGATGGGTAGAGCGTTTGGGCGCACCATTGAGTGGTTGCCTGGATTATTCGCTGCCCCTGGGAAGAACCGGGGGATACCGTTTCTTTTTAACGGACAAAATGCCGTTTGGGAAAAGCATTTTACACACCATGGAACACGGACCGGTGAACAACAACCGGCAGGTGCAGTATACCTCTGTTGCACTTTATTATGCGGCGGAACCCATCGCCCGTTCCATGGCGCCGGATCCTGCCAATACCCGGGTGTATATCCCGGATACTATAACATTCTATACCCGGCTGATGCAGCACCTGACCTACAACGGCAGCCTGCAATTGAAAGAGGGTGCAGCAGTACTTACCGGTAATGACAATGCCAGTCTGAACATCCATATAGCGGAAGTGCCCCGGGGAAAGTACCGCGTCTTTCTGCACCCGTTAAAAGCAGTTGCCGGCCATCTCGAAGTACGTATTGCAGATGCCGCAGGGGCGCAGGACTGGAAGCTTGTACAGGTCCCCGGCGGCGGCCGGATGGCAGACCTGTTCATTGGCGAAGTGGAAGTGGCCGGCGGACTGGTACCGGTGAATGTCCTTTTCCGGACAACGGAACAACCGCCATCACTAAGCTTTGACCGGGTAAGCTTTTCAAAAATAAAATAGTGCGACCATTTTTTGGCGGAACTACAGAAAAGGGCTTCGTTTGCTTAAACGAATAAGCTTGCGGTATTTTGAAAGCTTGCGATTGCGATCTTCTTAAAAAGTTGTTTAAGGCCGGGATGGCGGATGTAATGAAAGGACCTGCTTCGTTCATGACAGCGTTTCAGCCCCCGGAGGAATTAAAGGAACGCATATGAAAAATAGTTTAAACGATTAAGCTTTCAGGCTGCAACGGCTCAGGAAATTATTCTAACCAAAAATTGATACTTATGCATTGTGAACATTTCTTTTACGCAAAAGTCCGGAGTTCCGGATGGCGCTTTCTGCTGCTATTATTGCTTTTTGCCTCCTGCAAAAAAAGTGAGGACGTAACATTTGGCTCGAAGGATGTGCGGGCTGTGTCCCTGGGAACGGCCCCGCTTGAATTGATGGAAGGCGATACGGTTGCCCTGGATCTTATTTTTAACAGTCGTGCCACCGAAGCCCTTTATAAAGATTTTTCCTGGACGGTTAAAGATCCTGCCATCGCCCGCCTGGAAGCGAAAGCCGGGGTAGCTATATCGCTGGTGGGATTGGATTCCGGAGCCACTACCGTTGCTGTTGTTAGTTCCGATCAGCGATTAAAGGCGGAAAAGACGATACTCGTATCAAAGTCGTTTCTTTTAACGGATCCTGTGTATATCAATTTCGGGGTTACGCCTCCGGGAGCACCGTTTAACTCGGTCAGCGCTCCGCAAACCGGCAGGCTGGCCAACCTGGCCGACAGTAAGGGCGTATCAACGGGTATCAACCTGGATATTATCGATGACTTTGAAGGTGAGAACGGGTCCGGAATGCTCTCCAACACGCTGGGATTGCCTTCCAGCGTTTCCGGTACCGCATTTTGGGGCAGCAATAATAATCCTGCAGCTGTTATAAAACTATCCAATCTTAACCGCAACCGTTACTACGACCTGAGTTTTTATGGTTCCAGGCGTGATGTGGCCGATAACCGGGAAACACAGTACACGGTAACCGGAAGGTATGCTTCGGCCACTGTAGCTCAAAATGCATCGGGAAACGGCTCTGTAATATCAACGGTAAAAAACGTTCGTCCAACCACCTCGGGCGATGTGGTTATCGCTGTTAAGGCCGGCCCCAATAATAATAATGGGCTCAAATACTTTTATCTCAACGCTATAATGATTGAACCCTCTAAATAGCCATAGGGTTAAAAAAGATTGCTTTTAAAAACACATATTATGCTGTATCATTTGAAATCCTTTAAAATAAAACTATTGCCCGTATTCGTACTGGCTGCTTTGCTTCCGACGGGGCTGATGGCCCAGGAAGACACCACAGCTCAAAACAGGTATCATCAGCGGACCTCGGGCCTGAAGATATCGGGCCGGGTATCAGGTCAGAACGGTGATAAACTTGCCGGTGCTACCATCACCGAAGCAGGTACCGATAACGCGGTGCGCACTGATGTAACCGGTAGCTACCAGATATTTGTTACGGGGAAGGAGGCCGTCCTGCAATTCTCCTACACAGGATATAAACCCCAGGAAATAAAGGTGGGGGAAAAGTTGCTGGCAGACGTTACCATGGAAGAGATCATTTCTGATATGAACGAGGTAGTGGTAGTGGGGTATGGTCAGCAAAAAAAAGCCTCTGTAGTAGGGGCCATCAGTACGATCCGGCCCCAGGACCTCTATATGACGCCGAGCCGTTCGCTTACCAATAACCTCGCCGGTCTGGTGGGTGGCCTGGTGGCTGTTACGCGTACCGGTGATCCATACGCAAGCAACTCGGAATTTTGGGTAAGGGGAGTAAGCACACTGGGTAACAGCGCGGCCCTGGTGCTGGTAGATGGTGTGGAGCGGAATATTAATGACATCGATGTGGAAGAGATCGAAAGCTTCTCGGTGCTTAAAGATGCATCGGCAAGCGCGGTTTACGGTGTGCGCGGAGCCAATGGTGTATTAATGGTTACCACCAAGAGAGGAAAGGCCGGTAAGCCAAAGGTTAATTTCCGTATAGAAAAATCATACCTCAGGCCTACGGGGGTACCGGAGTATGTAGGAGCGGTAAAATACCTCGAGGTGATGAACGATGCCTATAAACTATCCGGGGAATCGCAGCCCTTTATGTCGCAGGAAGATATTGATAAATATAGGAACAAGGTAGATCCCGATCTGTATCCTGATGTGAACTGGTGGGATGTGATCAGTAAAGATCACAGCGACAATATCCATTTGAGCACTTCGGTGAACGGGGGAACCGATTTTTTGCGGTATGCACTTACCAGCGGATACTTTGAAGAGAACGGTTTGCTGGAAAGGGATGAAACACAACAGTGGAATTCCGGCTACAAGGTAAGAAGGTTTACAATGCGGTCAAATGTAGACGTTAATCTCAGTAAAACAACCCTGATGCGGTTTGATGTAGGGGGCTTTTTTCAATGGAGAAGGCGTCCCCCGATGTCGGCAATGGATTTTGATCCGTTTTATGAAGCGGCAATGTCGCCTCCCTATCTTATTCCGCCCATGTATTCCAACGGCAAGTTTGCCAAGATCCCCTACCGCAATAATCCCTGGGCACTGTTAACCCAAAGGGGATTTACCCGCAGCTCCATGCTGGGGTTACAAACTACTTTAAGTTTGGAAGAAGATCTGAAATATATTACACCCGGGCTTAAGGCAAGAGCGATGGTGGCCTTTGATAAGTGGAGCCAGGTTTGGGTAGACCGTCATAAGAACCCGGATTATTATAAGAGGGCTACATCCAGGGATGCCAATGGCAACCTGGTGATGGAAATAGAGTCCGACGGAGAGCAGTGGCTGGGCTGGAGCCGTAACTCGGAGTTTGGAGTGCAAAAAATATATGCAGAAGCGGCGGTGAATTATGACAAGGTTATTAATAATATACATGACCTTGGAGCCATGGTCCTTTATAACCAGGATCACCGTGACCTGGGAGAAACCCTGCCTTACAGAACCCAGGGACTGGCGGGAAGAGTAACTTACGGTTACGATAAGAAATACCTGGCAGAAGCAAATTTCGGATATAACGGATCGGAGAACTTTGCCCCGGGAAAGCGCTACGGGTTTTTCCCTTCTGCAGCTGTTGGCTGGGTGATCTCTGAAGAGCGCTTTATGCAACCATTGAAGTCTGTATTATCCCGGTTAAAACTGCGGGCCTCCTATGGCAAAGTAGGCAATGCAAATATTGGAGGCAGAAGGTTTGCGTATTTGCCCACTATTGAAGATTTTGGCGGCTGGTACCGCTGGGGTGTTGATAACGCCACCGGCAGGCTGGGCAGGGGAGAAGGTGAAATTGCGGTGGACAATCTTACATGGGAAACCGGTGTTAAAAAGAACCTTGGCCTGGATGTAAGCCTGTGGGGGGCATTTGAGCTGATGTTTGATGTATTTGAAGAAAAACGGAAAGACATTTTTATTATAAGGGAAAATTTACCCGGATCTGCGGGCTTTATCCGCGCACCATGGGCCAACTATGGAAAGGTGAACAACCGCGGCTTCGAAGTGCAGGCCAATGGCGGAAGGCAATTGACAAAGGAATGGTTTCTTTCTGTGTTGGGGAGCTTTACCTATAACAATAATAAAGTTATAGAAAGAGATGAACCCCTTTCCATTATTGGAACTACAAGAGCCCGGACAGGACATATGGTTGGGCAGCAGTTTGGGCTTATTGCAGATGGCCTTTACACCTTTGATGATTTTGATGCCAGTGGTAACTTAAACCCGGGGCTTCCCAAACCCTCTTACGGGAGCGGAAGACCCAAACCGGGAGATATTAAATATATTGATCTTGATGGTGACGGGGCGATCTCAGATAATGATAAAACGGCCATCGGTGGTTCATTCCGGCCGCAGGTCCAGTATGGATTTGGGCTGAATGTCCGCTATCGTTCCATCGGTTTCGGATTCTTCTTCCAGGGGAACGGAAAAGTATGGCAGATCCTCGGCGGGCAAAACTGGATCCCCGGGTCCTCGGGTGGTGCGGCAGGAAATATTTTAACGAATATTGACGACCGGTGGACGGAGGAAGATCCGCGCCAGGATGCTTTCTGGCCGAGACTCTCCAAAGCACTGAACGAAATCAATACCCAGCCTTCCACCTGGTGGCTAAGGGATATGAGCTTTTTAAAGCTTCGTAATATAGAGCTGTCCTACGAGCTGCCTAAAAAGCTAACGGGGAACATCGGCATGCAAAAGGTGCAGTTCTTCGTCAGGGGCAGTAACCTGCTTACATTCTCCCGCTTTAAGCTATGGGATCCGGAATTAGGCACAACAGATGGCCTTAAATATCCTTTAATGAAGTCTCTTACTGCCGGCTTCAGCCTCAACCTGAAATAATTGAAAAATTGCTAAAATGAAAATTATGAAGAAGTATATATATGTCGGGATCCTGCTCTTGGTGATCGCTTCTGCAAATATCAGTTGTAAAAAATTCCTGGATTACCGGCCGGATGATAAATTGACCATGGAAATGATCTTTAACGACCGGATCCGAACGGAGGACTGGCTCTCAGGTGTGTACTCCGGTGTACCGCAGCCCATGTGGGGTATGTATAAGGCCGATGATCCGCTGCGGAACGGGTATGCCATAATGGGTGATGATCTTACGATACCGGCGCCCTGGCAGCAGTTCGGGTGGCGCGAATCCTATGCTTATACGATGGGTAACTGGTCGGCGCCATCGGCCTGGGGTGCTAATTACTGGGTGCAGTTGCCGCGCCGGATCCGGGAGGCACTTATTTTTATTGAAAACGTTAAAACACTTCCGGATAAGGATATGGAGCAGGCGTATGTAGATCTGATGAAAGGCGAAGCCCGCTTTCTGATGGCCTATTATTACTGGCTGATGGTAGAGGTTTATGGCCCTGTACCGTTCCGCCCGGGTACTATCTGGTCTACGGAAACCTCACAGGCGGAGCTGAATATACCCCAAAGCCCGGTTGATTCTATTGTGAACTACCTGGATAAGGAATTTTTAGAAGTGGCGGAAATATTGCCACCGGTCTGGGATCCCAAATACCTGGGTTTAAAAAGGCAGCAGGATGATCAGAGTGCCTGGGGACGTGCCACATCCATCATGGCGCTGGCCATGCGCGCCAGGATGCTGATGCATTATGCAAGTCCCTTGCTTAACGGGAATCCGGATTATGCCAATGTGACCCGCAAAGACGGGGTGCACCTGTTTCCCACAACCTACGATGCCAATAAATGGAAGCGGGCCGCAGACGCCTGCAGGCTGGTAATTGATAAGGCGCATGCAGCGGGATACAAGTTGTATTACGAGTACAATGATGACGGCACTATTGATCCTTTTATGTCGTACTACAATATGTCTTTGAAGAAATGGAACGAAGGGAATAAGGAAATTATTTTTGGCAGGCCCGATAACCCCGACTTTGGGAACTGGCAAAACCACCATCTGCCCATAGGAATCGGTGGCAACGGCGGTATGGGTGTTACACAGGAGCTGGTGGATGCATTCTTTATGAAAAACGGGCTGCCCGTTTCTGATCCTGCATCCGGGTATTCTGAGCAGGGATTCTCCGCTACACCGGAACTGAGAAAAACAAAATGGAGAGGCGCCGAAGGACCCGACCGGAAAGTAGGGCAGGTAACCCAGGAGGGCACCTTCAATATGTACTGTAACCGCGAGCCCCGCTTTTATGTATCGGTTATTTATAATGAGGCATGGCTGGGCGTAGCAAACAGAAGGGCCGACTTCTTTTTAAGAGGAAAGGATGGCGGGCCATCCTTTGATGCACCGCAAAACGGGTACAATGTAAGAAAAAGGATCAGTCTGGATGTAAATCCACGCGGCAATGTGCACCCCTACCAACCGGGGATCCTGCACCGGCTGGCAGAATTTTACCTTGATTATGCAGAAGCGCTGAACGAATCCGATCCCGGTAACCAGGATATACTGATCTATATCAATAAGGTCCGGGAGCGTGCGGGGATCCCCCCTTTAACCGCGATGTCGCAGGTAGATATGAGGGAAGCCATTGTCCGGGAGCGGAGGGTAGAGTTTAATTGCGAAGGAATCAGGATCCACGATCTTCGCCGCTGGAAACAGGCCGATAAATATTTGGGAAATAAAATGTATGGGATGAATTTTCTTGGAACAAAGAAAAGTGACAACGTCAGCGACCCGGAGGCGTATTACAAAAGGACCATGAGTGTGCAGCGCTCTTTTTATAAAAAACAATATTTATGGCCCGTACCGCAGGCTCAAATGGATATTAATCCTAATTTAGTGCAAATGCCGGGATACTAGTGGTCTGCAAAGCTTTGAGTTTTTGAGCGCAGGATGCCGGAAGGCAGCTTCGGTAAAAAGGAATGGGTTATTTATAAAAGTGAAATCTTAGAAGATTTATATGCAAAAACGCGTATCGCTTAAGGATATTGCTGAGAAAGTAGGCGTATCTACTGCGCTGGTATCGTATGTGCTGAATGGCAAAGAAAAAGAGGCGCGGGTGGGCGAAGCTGCGGCGAAGAAAATAAAGAAGGTAGCGGCAGAAATGAATTACCAGCCCAACCTGATTGCCCGGGGACTCAAATTTGGAAAAACGCATACCATCGGTCTGATTGTGGCGGATATCTCCAACCCCTTTTTTGCCATGCTGGCCCGGATCATTGAACTGGAGGCACAAAAACGCGGGTATACAGTGCTGTTTGGCAGCAGTGATGAGCAGCTGGAAAAATCACAGAACCTGATCAATACCTTTCTGAACCGGCAGGTAGACGGGCTGATCATTACCCCCGTGGCCGGATCGCAGTCGCAGATCGAAGTGCTGCAGGATAAAGGCGTTCCTTTTGTGTTGATGGACCGTGGCTTTAGCGAAACGGAAACCAATATGGTAGTAACGGATAATCACGATGCCATGTATAATGCCGTTCAGTTATTGATCCGGAACGGGTATAAGAAGCCGGGTATTATCGCCTATGATACCACGCTAACGCATATGACAGACCGGATTGCGGGCTATAAAGACGCGCTGAAGGATAGCGGGATCCGGTTTAATGCAAAGTGGCTGGTAAAAGTGCCCTACGGAAATTATAAGGAAGATGTTACGGCGGCCCTGGACCGGTTCCTGGATGTAAAAGGCAGTGTGGTAGATTCACTGGTATTTGCTACCAACAGCATCTCCGTACAGTCATTGAAAGTGATCCATGCCCGGGGAATAAAAGTGCCGCAGGACCTGGGAGTGATCAGTTTTGATGAGAGTGATGTCTTTGATTTTTTCTATGCCCCCATTACCTATATTAAGCAGAACCTGCAGGCCATCAGCGAAAATGCAGTACAGTTGCTGATGCAGTCTATTGATGCCCGCAGCAAGAAGTATACAAAAGTAACTGTGCCCTCCATCATTATAAAGGGCAAAAGCAGTAACCGGAGCAAGACTTCCGGGGGGGGATAATACTGCCGGTTTGTATAACCCGTTCTTTTCCCCGGGTTTATTTATAGAATAAAAGTTGGTAATTAAAAAGAAAGCGTTTACATTTGCTTAAACGTATAAGCTTTAGGCTCCCGATTGTTTACTACAAAAAATGTCATTATGAAAAAAAATGGATTGCTGTTCCTTGCTTTACTCTCCTTTTGTTTTGGCTTTTCGCAGGAAAAGTTTAATGGGCTGGATATGAGCCTTGGCAATTTATCGCGTCTTTCGGATGCAAAGACCCGCTCCATCAGTCCTGAAAATTTTACGGGGGAGAAGGGGAAGGGGGCCATGGCCGACCCTGCCCGGGATAAGGGCAAACGCAATGTAGCCAATGCCGCCAATGAGGCACGTGACCTGGGAAAAGGCTGGAAGGTGAACCCCTTTATCATTATAGAGCCGGGGGAAACCTTTACCATGGCAGATATAGCAGGGCCAGGCGCCGTCCAGCATATCTGGATGACACCAACAGGGAACTTTAATTTTTCGATCTTCAGGATCTATTATGACGGAGAATCAGATCCCTCCGTAGAGAGTCCGGTAGGGCCTTTCTTTGGTATTGGATGGAACGAATTTTCTCCATTGAATTCGCTGGCGATGACGGTGAACCCGGGCAGTGCCTTTAACAGCTACTGGAAAATGCCGTTCCGTAAGAACTGTAAGATCACTATGCAGAACATGGACACACAGCCCATGCGGTTGTATTACCAGGTGGATTATACCCTGACAGATGTGGGTTCTGATGAGGCCTACTTTCACGCCCAGTACCGCCGCAGCAAACCCAATATGGGCTCATTGCATACCATCCTCGATGGAGTAAAGGGTAAAGGACAGTATGTGGGCACCTATATGGGCGTGGGCGTCACCAATAACGGCTGGTGGGGCGAAGGTGAGATAAAATTTTTCATGGATGGGGATAACGACTATGCAACGATCGTAGGCACCGGTACCGAGGACTATTTCTGTGGCTCTTATAATTTTGAAAATAAACGGACCCGTCAGTACCAGGAATTTTCAACGGCTTACGCCGGCCTCCACCAGGTGCTCCGGCCGGATGGCTTATACGGATCGCAAATGCGTTTTGGCATGTACCGCTGGCATATTATGGACCCCATCCGGTTTGACAAGGATCTGAAAGTAACCATACAGGACCTGGGCTGGAAATCAGGTGGCCGTTATCTTCCGCAGCACTCGGATATCATTACTGTGGCTTACTGGTACCAGACGGAGCCCCACAAGAAGTTCCCGAAACTTCCTGAAGCAGATGTGTTGGAGGTGAATTAAAGTTTGAAGTTTGAGCCGGTTTCATGCTTGCAGCGCTTCCTTTAGTTTCACGGTGGGGGTTTAAGTGGTTGAAGGCAGGCTGTTGGCTGATAACTGCCCCGAAGTTTCGGGGGCTGATAGCTGGGATCTGACCTCTTGCACAATAAAAAACGAACATATGCAAATAAAAAATACGCTTACTGTGATGGCGGCCATTGCCGTTTTAATGTCCTGTAACGGGGGGACTAAAACGCCAGCCGCCGCATCCGATACAACAAAAACAAATACCGTTATGGAAAACCATGCACCCGGAAGTTTTGGATATGATATGAACTTTCTGCAGCAGAAGGACAGTGGTCTCATTGTGCTGAAAAGCAGTGACGGGGCCAGCCAGGTCATAATATCGCCGCGTTACCAGGCAAAGGTATTTACCTCTTCAGCAGAGGGCCCCACGGGTAAAAGTTTTGGATGGGTTAATTATAAAGCCTTCGATGGCCCGGAAGATGCACACATGAATGCTTATGGCGGTGAGGACCGGCTATGGCTCGGACCTGAGGGCGGGGTGTTTTCCCTGTACTTTAAACCGGGAGCAAAAATGGAATTTGAACACTGGAAAACGCCTGCGCCCATTGACACAGAACCCTGGCGTCTGGATGCTTCTGATGCGGCTTCCGTTTCCATGAGCAAAGACATGAACCTGCAAAATTATGCCGGCACACAGCTGCAGTTAAAAGCGGCAAGGCAGGTTTCTTTGATCGGTGCGGATGCCATTGCTTCGGAGCTGGGTGTTACTTTAAACCCGGGTATTAAATCCGTTGCGTTTAAAACGGTCAACAGCATCACCAATAGCGGCACGCAGGCTTGGGATGAAAAAACCGGGGCGCCCTGTATGTGGAACCTGGATATGTTTATGCCTTCTGAGGGCTGCACCATTGTGATCCCGTATAAGAATGAGGCGGCCGGGAAAGTAGCCACCACCGATTATTTCGGGGAGATCGCCAAAGACCGGATCCGTTACAGCGGCGGCCTGTTGTTTTTTAAGGCAGATGGCAAGTCGCGGGGCAAGCTGGGGATCCCGCCCGCCCGGGTAAAAGACATGGCCGGCAGTTATGATGCCATCGGCAATGTGCTGACCATCGTAAAATATGATATTGATCCTTCCGGGAAGTACTTGAACCAGGAGTGGCGTACAGACCGGGCTCCGTTCAGCGGGGATGCCATGAATGCCTATAACGACGGGCCGCTGGCCGACGGAAAACAGATGGGACCGTTCTATGAAATTGAAAGCGTGTCGCCCGCAGCTTTTCTGAAACCTGGAGCTACATTGACCCATCAGCATAGTGTATTTCATTTTACGGGAGATAAAGCGGCATTGAGCGCTATATCAGAAAAGACACTGGGGGTATCCGTGGAAGCAATAGAAAAGGTTTTTGGTAAGTGACCATAAGCGGGGAGTGAATGGTGAACAGGTAATGGTCAATGATTCATAGCTGATGGCATGGGGCAGGGGACCGGTCCGGAATGGTCTGTCCAATATCTAACGTCTAAAATCTAAAGTCTAACAGATGGCAGTAAAACGGAATGTACAAAAAAATAAATATCCCAGGATCGGGATCCGCCCCATTATTGATGGCCGGCTGGGCGGAATCAGGGAGTCCCTGGAAGTAACAACAATGGGGATGGCAGCAGCAGTGGCTGCATTGTATTCAAAACATCTGCGCTACCCGGACGGAACACCGGTCGAATGCGTTATCGCCGACAGCTGTATCGGGGGTGTTAAGGAAGCGGCAGATTGTGCGGCGAAATTTGCCGTCAGCAATGTGGGGCTTTCTTTGTCGGTAACCCCCTGCTGGTGCTATGGTTCGGAAACCATGGATATGGATCCGTCCATTCCGAAGGCCATCTGGGGCTTTAATGGTACCGAGCGCCCGGGGGCTGTGTACCTGGCTGCAACCCTGGCGGCGCATAACCAGAAGGGATTGCCCTGCTTTGGGATCTACGGCCGGGATGTACAGGATATGGGAGATGCAACAATACCGGGGGATGTGCGGGAAAAGCTGCTGAATTTTGCAAGAGCCGGTATGGCCGTGGCCATCATGAAAGGGCAATCGTACCTGGCGATAGGTTCCGTATCTATGGGCATTGCCGGTTCCATCGTGGATCCGCAGTTCTTCCAGGAATACCTGGGTATGCGCAATGAGTATGTAGATTCTTCTGAGATCCTCCGGCGCATCCAGCTGAACATTTTTGATCCCGCCGAATTTACAAAGGCACTGGCTTGGGTAAAGAAGTATTGTAAAGAGGGGAAGGACTATAACCGTAAAGAAAAAATAAAGTCGAGAAGGGAGAAAGACCGGGACTGGGAATTTGTGACCAAAATGACCATGATCATACGCGACCTTATGGTCGGCAACCCCAGGCTGAAAGCAATGGGATATGCAGAGGAAGCCCATGGGCATCATGCGCTGGTATCGGGCTTCCAGGGGCAGCGGCAATGGACCGACTTCTTACCGGATGGTGATTTTTCGGAAGCGATCCTGAATTCTTCCTTCGATTGGAACGGTATCCGTAACCCGTATATGGTAGCCACGGAAAATGACTGCTACAACGGAGTTTCTATGTTGTTCAATTACCTGCTGACCAATACGGCGCAGATCTTTGCCGATGTGCGCACCTACTGGAGCCCCGAGGCAACGGAGCGGGTATCGGGCTGGAAGCCGGAAGGAGCCGCAGCGAATGGATTTATTCATTTGATCAATTCAGGGTCTGCTACGCTGGATGGAACAGGGCAGCAATCGCGGAATGGAAAGCCTGCCATGAAGCCCTTTTGGGAGATCAAAGAGAAGGAAGCCGCAGCGTGTATGGATGCTACCACCTGGAGCCCTTCCAACAGGGATTATATGCGCGGCGGCGGATATTCCTCTACCTTTCTTACGAAGGGGGGGATGCCGGTAACCATGTGCCGGTTAAACCTGGTAAGAGGGCAGGGGCCTGTATTGCAGATCGCGGAAGGATATACCATTGATCTGCCGGAACGGGTACATGCGGTCTTAAATGAGCGTACCGACAGGATCTGGCCCACTACCTGGTTTGTGCCCAACCTTACCGGTACAGGCTTTTTTAAAGATGTGTATGCTGTAATGGCAAACTGGGGGGCTAATCATGGAGCCATTAGCTACGGGCACATCGGGGACCAGCTGATCACATTGGCTTCCATGCTGCGCATACCTGTGGCGATGCACAACGTTCCGGATGAAAAGATCTTCCGCCCGTCTGCATGGGGCGCTTTTGGTATGGACCCCGAAGGTTCTGATTACCGGGCCTGCGCTGTTTACGGTCCGTTGTACGGGTAAAGCGTTTGGGCGGCAGGTTTGAGGTTGGGGCTGTTTTATGCTTAACGAGCATTCTTTAGTTCAACGTTTAAAGTTCAATGTTCAAGTTAGAACCGCTTTTTACACTCGATGTTCAGATCCCATTTTCAAATCTTCAGATGGTAAATCCCGATAGCCATCAGGATAAATTGTTCCGGGTTTAACGTGGTTGAATGTTTTAATATTGTTAAAAGGGCGCTGATAGCTGACAACTGACCGCTGAAAGCGTCTTCTGTAAACAAAATTCACATTTTTATATCTTATATTAACCCCGGCAGACAGGATCTTGCAAAAAATATGTATTTTACCGCTTCGTATGGAAAGGGCTGGTGAATAAGCGAATGGTCAATAGTCAATGGTTGCTATGTTTAACGAAAGCTTTCCGGAGGAGCGCTTCGTATTTGGGAACCCGCAGCAGCGGAGAACGTAAAACCTGGAACTTTAAACCCCGAACCTGATTGCGCTGCCGTTCTGTACCAATAACGATAAGTAAATAACAATTAAGAATAATTTTTTCCAATTTACACAATTGATATGAGCAACAAGAAATCACTTTTTATCCGCGACGGGGTTAACTATGCTGTACCATTTGCAGCGATCAGCGCATTGTTTTTTCTTTGGGGGGTGGCACATGGTTTGCTTGATGCACTGGATAAGAATTTCCAGGAAATGCTCCATCTGAAAAAATGGCAATCCAGTTTAATCCAGTTTCATTTATATGGCGCCTATGCTGCTATGGCAATACCGGCGGGCTTATTCATGAAAAAATACGGGTATAAGAAAGGAGTGATTTTCGGGCTGATCCTCTTTGCCACAGGTGCGCTGCTTGCAGCAGTTACTGCCCCGGTACAATCTTTTGTATTATTTTTATTTTGCCTGCTCATCATCGGCTGTGGCCTCGCTACGCTTGAAACGGCGGCCAATCCCTATACCACGAAACTGGGTCCGCCGGAAACGGCTGAGCGCCGGATCAATTTTTCCCAGTCCTTCAACGGTCTGGCCTGGACGGTTGGTCCATTGATCGCTATATATATTTATGGCAACCGAAGCCATGTTGAAGGCGAAAAAATGATGTCTATCGTGTTGCCTTTTGCGCTTATTGGCCTGGCGGTGCTGGTTGTGGCCCTTATTTTTAAGCGCCTGAAACTTCCTGAAATTACCGAAGAAGATGAGAATGCAGCCCACGGTATTCATAATGATTCAGCAACTACGGCTACGGGGGAAGCAATGGATGTATCAGACCCTTCAGATTCAAGATACATTACCAAGAAACCTTTGTGGCAGAATCGGCATTTTAAATTAGGGGTCATTGCACAGGCCTGCTATGTTGGAGCACAAACAGGTGTATTCAGCTATCTTATTAATTTTCTTACTGATGATAAGGATATGCACATGGAGCCGCGCTTTAAGGTAGCGGACGGCCCTTATTTTTTATCCATAGGTTTTGCACTGTTTATGATAGGAAGGATATCCGGCAGCGCGCTGATGAAATATTTTAAACCCGCCAAATTGTTGGCATTTTATTCCCTCGCAGTGTGTCTTTTATTGCCAGTAGTGGGGGCAGAAATTGGGTGGCCGTCCGTGATCGCCCTTTATGGGGTGTTCTTTTTTATGTCAATCATGTTTCCCACCATTTTTGCATTAGCCATTAAAGGCCTCGGCCCGCAAACAAAGCGGGGGGCGGCTTTTCTCGTTATGTCAGTTGCGGGCGGAGCCATATTTCCCCTGCTGATGGGCGCTATTTCTGATACCTACGGAATGGCTGTAGGTTTCTTTGTACCGATCCCGCTGTTCCTGTTCATCCTGTATTATGCAACCAACGGTTATAAGGTGAAAGCATAAACGGAAACTCTTTAAAAATAATAAAGGCGCGGGTAGGATCCTGCGCCTTTTTTTGTGTTGTTCATAGTTTATTGTTCATGGTTCAGGGGCTGACACTGATAACCCCTATGGTTGTTTAAAGTTTGAGGTTCAAAGTTTCAGGTTAGATCCGGTGTTTTACCCCTCAAAGATCACAGGTGGGGTCCTGGTTTAACGGGGTGGAACATTGCTGAATGTGGTTGAATATTGTTTAATGACCGCTGATAACTGATAACACACCGTTCCCCGCTGTTTCTTGCTCCGGAAATCATATATTTTTTTTGTGGTGTTTATAAAAAAACTTTATCTTTACTTAAACGATTAAGCTTTTACGATTGTCTTGAATAGTGCAGCAGGCAAAAGCCGGATTTAAAAAACTGTTTGGATGTGTGCGTCCGGGTGTTACCATTAGGATTTTTAGTTTAAACGATTAAGCATTTTTTGAACATTTTATTTATAGCGGGGCAAGTCCCGTCATCTTTTAATCTTCTATAGTTATGAACCAAAAACGAAACCTTCCATTTGACCGCTCATTACGGCGGAGCTGCTTAATGGCTTTATGGAGCGTTTGCCTGTTAATGTTTTACCGGCAGGCAAGCGGTACTCCTTCCGCCATGAGCCACAAAACAAACTGCCTGAAGGACACCGTTCCGTCGAGTAGCTGGGTGCTGCACGGGATTGTTACCGATGAGAACAGCAAGCCTATACCGGGCGCGTCCGTTAAAATAACAGGTGTTGCCAATAAGGGCACTTCAACAGACCTAAGCGGCCGGTTCATGCTCGAAATGAACAACGTTGCCGACAGTATTGAAATTTCTAACGTTGGGTATATTACCCAACGGATGTTGCCGGGTGGGCAACGGAATGTAGCCATCACCCTTTACATTGATGAGGTAGCACAGAAAATGAACGAAGTAGTAGTGGTGGGCTATGGAACGCAGAAGAAAATTACGGTTACCGGCGCTGTTTCATCGGTGTCGGCGAGCGATATGCAGCGTGCGGCGGCGCCTTCTTTGTCCAATGCCATTGGTGGCCGGCTGCCTGGGATCATAACGCGGCAGAGCAGCGGGGAACCGGGCTACGATCAGGCCCAGGTATTCATCAGGGGCCAGGCTTCGTTTTCGGGTGGTAACGGGCCATTGGTACTGATTGACGGGGTAAGAGGCCGGGATATGAATAATATTACGGCGGAGGAAATAGAAAGCTTTACCATCTTAAAAGACGCCTCTGCCACTGCCGTGTATGGTGTAAGCGGTGCAAACGGCGTAATCCTGATCAACACCAAGAGAGGCAAGATTGGCAAACCTCTTGTCAGCCTGCGGTCAGAAGCCGCCCAGCTGACCGCATTGAGGATGCCGGAGTACATTGACGGCTATGAATATGCCAGCCTGCTGAATGAAGCCCAGCGCCATGCCGGGATGGAGAATGTGTCCTATTCCGATGAAGACCTGCAGAAATATGCCGATGGCACTGATCCTTATTTACACCCGAATGTGAACTGGACAGATGTGATCCTTAAAAAACATACTTACCAGACCATTCATAACCTCAACATCTCCGGTGGTTCGGAAATGGTGCGTTATTATACCAATGTGGGCTTTTTAATGCAATCGGGGCTGTATAAAGAGGATGGGTTGAATAAGTTTAACACCAACTCCAACCTGAAGCGGTATAATTTCCGGTCGAATATTGACGTAAAGCTTTCCCAAACGTTCAGCCTTACGGTTGGTCTGGGGGCGATCATCCAGAACGGTCATTACCCCGGCACCCCCATGCCGAATATCTTTAGTGCCCTGGGGGTTATTTCCCCGATCCAGTACCCGGTAAAGAACCCGGATGGCTCCGTAGCCGGCGGTGCTTCTTACCTGGGCCGTAATCCTTATGCACTGGTTACGCAGAGTGGCTATTCCGATCAGGCCCGGCATACCCTGCAAAGCACGCTGGCCGCCAAATGGGATCTGTCCCGCCTGGTTACCAAAGGCCTGTCTGTTAACGGCCGCTTTGCGTATGATTATTATAATTTCAGCGGGATTGACCGGATCAGGGCTTACGAAATTAAACAGTACATGGGCAAGGATCCTGTTTCGGAGGAAGACAAATATACGGTGGTACGGGAAGGCGGTAACCTTGGGTATGCAAAATTTGTCAGCAGTAATGACAGGGGCTCATACATAGAAGGCTCCCTGAACTACCAGCGTACTTTTAGCAGTAAACATGACGTGGGCGGTTTATTATTGTTTAACCAGAAAGAAGATACCTACCTGGCAGCACCTACATCTATTCTGGCTTTACCTTACAGGAGCCGGGGCTATGCCGGGCGGGCCACCTATGCTTATGACAACCGGTATATGGCAGAATTTAACGCGGGGATCAACGGTTCCGAGCAGTTCCCGCCGGATAAACGTTATGGCTTTTTTCCCTCTGTCTCTGCCGGCTGGATCGTTTCCAACGAAAAATTCTGGAATATAGACTGGATGAACCAGCTGAAAATAAGAGGTTCTTATGGCAAGGTGGGTAATGACAGGATAACGCCGAATAATGATATCCGGTTTCTATACCTCACCACAATAACCAAAGATGCCAATACGGCCTGGTTTGGCAGCAGCCAGCAGGGATATAAAGGCTATGACGAAGGCCAGATAGGGGTTACAGACGTTACCTGGGAGTCTTCCTTCAAAAAAAATATAGGCTTTGATGCAGAGCTTTTCAATATGCTCACTTTGCAGGTAGATGCGTTCAGTGAAAGAAGAAAGGGGATGTTGATCCGTAGAGGAACCATTCCTTACGTAGCAGGATATTTTTCCTGGATTGTTCCTTTCGGTAACCTGGGGGAATCGAAGAACCATGGTATTGACGCCAGCTTAAAGTTCCAGAACAAGCCTGCTCCCAATCAGGTGTATTTCTCATTCATGGGGAATTTTACCTATGCGCACAACAAGATTATTGAAAATGACCAGCCGCTGAGAGAAGGGGTACCGTATCAATCTGCCCGGGGGCATTCTATCGGGGCCCCGTATGGCCTTCAGGCAATCGGATTGTTTAAGGACCAGGAGGAGATAGACCAGAGCCCGGTGCAAAGGTTTGGCCAGGTGCGGCCGGGGGATATCAGGTATGCAGATGTGAACGGCGACGGCATTATTAATGCCGATGACTATATATTCCTGGATGGCCACCCGCGCGATCCCGAAATCGTTTATGGTTTTGGCGGTACCGTTGCCTGGAAAGGTGTGGACCTGAGCGTGTTTTTTAACGGAGCAGCCAGGACAAGCATATTTACCGTAGGCCCCTCTGTCTTTCCGTTTTTAAGAGGCCCGGGCAGCTATAATATACTGAAGGAATATTATGATAACCGGTGGACGCCGGAACATACGGATGCCCGCTATCCCGCAGCCACCCCTGAAAACAATTCGAACAATTTTCAGTACTCTTCACTTTATCTCAGGAACGCCGCTTACCTGCGGTTGAAAAATGCTGAAATTGGTTACAGCCTGCCGGAGCTGATGATGAAAAGGTACAAGTTGAAAAGCCTCCGGTTCTTTATAAACGGCACCAACCTGTTAACGTTCGACAAGTTGAAGTTCCTCGATCCCGAGTCAAATAACGGCACCAATAACGGGCTGGACGCGGATAACCTGGGGCGCTACCCCCTGCAACGGTCTGTGAACTTTGGGTTGCAGGTCAACTTTTAATTAATGTATTTAAAAAATATACTGATGAAAACGAAACTATTTGTATCGGGGCTGCTCCTCCTCCTCTTAAGCTCATGTTCAAAGTACCTGGATAAGACCCCTGATGAAGATCTTACGCTCAAAGATGTTTTTGCCAGCAGGCTGCATACCGAGGCATTCCTGACTTCCATGTATGCCGGCCAGGAGTGGGACATTAACCCTGTAGATCCCGGGAACAGGGCCCCATGGACGGGTTCTTCCGATGAAATGGAAATCACTTTCCCGGGCAGTTATGTGCATTATCTGAACAATGGCGGATGGAACTCCCAGAATATTCTGGACAACTGGCAGTTTGCTTATCAAACCATCCGCAAGGCCAACCTGTTCCTGGAAAATATAGACCAGCTGCCTTTCCAGGATGGCTATACGCAGGAAAACAAGAACTCCTGGCTGGGGGAAACTTATTTCCTCAGGGCCTATGATCATTTTATGCTGTTCAGGCTTTATGGCGCTTTTCCCATAATGGACAGGGCCTGGAATACTTCAGAGGATTTTACAACCATTAAAAGGTCGCCGGTAGAAGCCTGTGTGGATTTTATTGTTAAGGACTGTGATAAGGCCATCGACTTATTGCCTATTGCCGTATCCAGCGACAAGCTGGGCCGGGCTACCAGGGCCGCTGCGCTGGCATTAAAGGCGCGGGTGCTGCTTTATGCCGCCAGCCCTTTATTCAACGGCAATAATGACTTCAAAAGCTTTAAAGACCCGGACGGCGTCAACCTGTTCCCGCAAAGCTATGACGCCAATAAATGGAAGGTTGCGGCCGATGCGGCAAAAGCATGTATTGATGCCTGCGAGGCGGGAGGCTATGGTCTTTATACGGCTGCCGGTAATGAACCCCTGCAGAATTATACAAATATATTCCTGCAAAACCATAATAAGGAAGTGCTGTGGGCCACCAATTACCAGGCTTTTCAGCATTTGGAACGTTGTTCCAATCCCTTAAGCTATGGGGGGTATTCGATCATGTCCGTATCCCAGCAACTGGTAGATGCCTACAGGGATACCCTGGGCCGTAACGTGATCACGGGGTATAATGCAGATGGCACGCCCGTTATCAATAGCGCAACGGGATATACAGAAAACGGATTTACGGCTGCTGCGGGAAAATACTGGCCTGCAGGAGTAAGTAATATGTATGTGAACAGGGAACCCCGTTTTTATGCGAGTGTTCACTTTTCGGGGCAGATGTGGAAAAATACCGCGATCCAGATGTGGTATTCCGGCAAAGACGGCGCTTCTAAAAACGCTTCCGACTTTTCTAAAACCGGGTATGTATTGCGGAAGTTCTCCAACCCGCTGATCAATATTGTAACCAATACCGGGTGGGATCTCAAAACGTTTATTTATTTCCGCCTGGGCGAACAGTACCTGAATTATGCTGAAGCGTTGAACGAAAGCCAGGGACCGGTGGCAGATGTATACAAATATGTAAATGCCATCCGTAACCGCTCGGGGCTTCCCAATCTGCAGGATGGGCTCTCTAAGGAGGATATGCGTGCCCAGATCTGGCAGGAGCGCCGGATAGAGCTGGCTTTTGAAGGGCATCGTTATTTTGATACAAGAAGATGGAAGATTGCGGCAGCTACCAATAGCGGCAACCTGTACGGGTTAAATATAACCGCAGGTACCTCGGCAACCGATGCGTCGTTTTATAAGAGAACGGTTGTGGAAAAAAGGGTTTTCCTGGCGCCCCGGGATTATTTCTGGCCGGTGCCACAGTCAGAGCTGGACAAAGACCACAATTTACAGCAGAGTATGTACTGGTAATAAAATACACCGGCTGAATACCTCCATCACAATAAAACTATAAAAATGAAAAGTAAAATAATTTTTATCATAGCCTGTATCTCAATGGTCCTTGCTTCCTGCGATAAATATAACAGCGGCATTGAAGATCCTGACCTATACAAGAACGTGTATATGCCGCGTGCTGCTGATGATTCTACCGTGGTAGCCGTAACGAGGGATGAGGCTTCCTTTGAGTTAGGCTATAGCGCCAGCCTGGGGGGGCTTGAAAATGCAGCGGGCGATATCAATGTATCTTTTAAAGTGGATGAAGCCGGAGTAACGGCTTTTAATGACCGGTATGGAACAAATTACCCGTTATTACCTGCTGCTAATTACTCGCTAAGCGCTGCTGCTGCTGTTATACGTGCGGGGGACCGCAGTACGGATAAATTAACGCTGACCGTTAAGTCCAATGAATCACTCGCGTTATTTAAAACCTATATATTGCCCATAAGCATACAATCCGTGGAGGGCGGCGGCAAGATCCTGCCCAAATATGCCACTACTTATTACCTGGTAAAAGTGGGACAGCCGGAAATACTGAACCTGGGAAGCAACTGGGGAGGGATCCTTAGCATCGGGCCAAAAAATACGGTTATTTCCAATGAGAAGGTATCAAAGGATATATTGATGTACCTGCCGGATGATAAAGGCTTTTATAAACAGGCCCCGCTGCATATCGGCATTAACTGGGATGCATCAGAATCCTTCTACTATGTGAACGAAAAAGCAATGATGGTAAGAAATGCGCCTTACTGGGCCGGGCTATTCCGGTTTGATATGTTTCCCGAAAATATCACACAAAATAATCCCAAACCGGCCGAAAATATTATCAGGTCAATTGCGGACTGGAATACGTTTTGGCAGGGAGATTTCTGGGATAAATACCTGATTACTCCCTTTGGTGATTACCTTTTTACCAGGGATAATGGCGGCACTTTGTGGAGGCAACCTATGTTTTCAAAAATAAATGTGAACAGGACCCAGGTGGCCACTGCGTTCGATTATACACAAATAGTGGCGTATCCTTCCACCAATCCCAATGCATTGATTTGTGTGAATGCAGCCGGCGATTTATGGTATTATCCTGTGACCGGAGGCGTGCCGGGAGCCGGAAAGAAAGTGGGGACCGGCTGGAATGTCTTCAGGAAAATTATCGTGAGAGGAAATGAAATACTGGCGCTTGGTCAAACAAATGGTTTATACGCTATTGCTTTTGATCCGGATAAAACTTATTTTTTCTAAGATATGATGCAACAATTCAGAATATCCGTTTTATCGGGCTATTGTATATTAGGGATCCTTTTCTGCGCCTGCAGTAAGGGGTCCGCTCAGAAAGATCCCGTGCCGGATCCGCCTGCTGCAACGGGTCAGCCTCTTTACCAGGCTGATCCCACTATTTTTCTTTACCAGGGAAAATATTACCTCTATGGTACGGATGGAAGTACACCGGATAAAGGAATCAGGGCGTACGTGTCTTCCGATAAAAAACAATGGCAACCTTCGGCGCGACCGGGAGGAGGATTTGTGCTGACAGTGGGGGAGTCCTTTGGCACCAAAGGCTTTTGGGCGCCGCAGGTATGGCATCAGCATAATAAATTTTATATGGCCTATGTAGCCAATGAGCAGATCGCTATTGCTGCATCGGACAGCCCGGAAGGCCCGTTTGTTGCAACGGCGCCTATTGCCTTTGATCAGAAAAACATAGATCCTTATGTTTTTATTGATGATGACGGCAAAAAGTATCTTTATCATGTAGACATTACCAACGGCAATAAAATTTATGTAGCGGCCATTAATGATGATTTTACCGCTATTGATAAAAGCACGCGTACCTTATGTATAACAGCTACAGCGCCGTGGGAAATAATACAGGCAAGGGTTACGGAAGGGCCTACCGTATTAAAGCACAAAGGGATCTACTACCTGGTATATGCTGCCAATCATTTTGAGAGCCAGCAATATGCAGTAGGCTATGCCACGGCTTCCGGCCCTATGGGCCCCTGGACAAAAGCCGCCGAAAACCCGATATTGAGCATGGGTAATACGGGCAAACCGGGCATCGGGCACGGTGATCTATTTACGGATACGGATGGATCTATGTACTATGTATGCCATACCCATAATGCCATGGACAAAGTATCGCCCCGCCGTACGGCAATGGTAAAAGCAAAATTTATTGCCAGCCCGGGTGGCGCGGATCAATTAGTGATGGATACGCAAAGTTTTACTTTTTTGAAAACAGAGAAGTAGCGGCGCATATCAATATGCCGGGGAATAAGATAAAACCCGGTGCGGCCCCGGCGGGCGATGATGCATCCTGTTTATGGCGGCGGCCTGAGGAATGGGAAGCGCCCTCAAAAGAAAAAGAATAATGAAACAGCTACCGTTCATGAAATATGCAGCCGGTATCCTGGCAGGGATATTTTTACCGCTGCACGCATGCCGTAAAACGGAGGCTGGCGGACAGCCATCCATAACGATTGCGGAAGATACGCTGTATGCGGGTAAGAAAACCGCCGTGTCTGCGGTTATTCAGCTGCAAAATGCCCACCTTATTAAAGAACTGAAAATCCAGCAGGAAACGGCTCCGGGTAAATTTTCGGAATATGTTCGGGTGCCGGCTGCACAATTATCGGGTCAGTACGATTTCAGGTTTGACATTCCCGGGAACAAACAGGATATCTATGCTTTTTTAATTGTGGTGATTGACCAGGGGGGAAAGCCCGTTGATACCAAAAGACTTTATGTAAATACGCAAACCGGCCTGGTTCCGGTTAAGTTGACCCGGATCTCCCGCTTAACCGGTGCTCCCCTGGCGGGCGAAAAAATAATCAACCCTGCACCAACAGCACGATGGAACATCGGTGGAACGGACCTGGGAATTATGTGGGATATGGAGAACGGCCAGACCGGTATTTTCTTTGGGGATACCTATGGCAACGATTTTAAGCCGGTGGGTGGTGGCCCCGGGGCTGCCGGTCAATGGCGGTACAATACATTAGGTTTTTCAGGCGATGCACACCTGGACGATGGTTTGTCGATTGATCACATGGCTGCCGATCCCGGTAATGATAACTTTGCCCGGCAGATTATTCCCAAATCGCCCAATGGATACACCGCGATTCCATCAGGGGCAATTCATGTGAAGGGCATAGACTACGTGCATTACTGGGACTTAAGATCATGGGATGGGTTTGTAACCAATTTTGCTTCATTGTACCAATCAGCAGATCATGGTAAGAACTGGACCCGGTGTACCTCCGTGTACTATCCAGCGGGCAGTAAATTTACCTGTTCGGCCTATGCAAAAAAAGATGGCTATGTTTATATCGTAGGCACCAAAGTATTGAGGGGTACAGTTCCATATCTGGCCCGGTGCCGGGAGCAGGATCTGCTGAACCAGCCAGCCCACGAATATTGGAACGGAACACAATGGATCGTGAATGATGAAACGGCTGCAACTCCGCTTTTCAATGGCGCTATGGGAGAGGCGTCGCTTTCATTTAACCAATATTATCATGTATGGATGTTAACCTACCTGGGAGACCGCGACCTGGAGATCCGTTATGCTCATGATGTCAGCGGTCCCTGGTCCGGACCCAATATACTGGTCAATACCTCGCTGTATCCGGCCTTATATGGAGCATTTGTGCACCCCCTGAGCGGGGGAAAGGAAATCTATTTTAATATGTCGCAGTGGGTCCCTTATAATGTTTTTTTTATGAAGGCAGAACTGGCCTTTATGGAGTAAGGCGACCCTGGAGGAAACAGATGCTAAAAAACGAAATAAGCAGTTGAAAGAATGCGGTTGTTCTGGATTTTTATTTTTATATGTCTTTATTCGTGTATCCCTGTAAGGGAGCAGCAGCGTTTCTTTGCAGCGGCGGCTGTAGAGCCGGTTGGAACAGATACACAGAGTGACGGCGATTTGTGGCCGGCTGCCTGGTCCGATGATGACCAGCTGTATGCTGCCAATGGAGATGGAAAGGGATTTGACCTGAACGGGGAATGGGACGATATCGTGGTAAACAGGGTTTCGGGGATGATTGCGGATAACAGCCTGTCCGGCGTCCGGCTGGCTTCGGGCAACCAGGTGGCGGACCTGTTTCTGGACACGGCTCAATATAACCGGAAGCCTACCGGGATGATCTCTGTAAAGGGCATTCTGTACCTGGCCGTGCAGCACTTAAATAAAAAAGGGAAACGCACATTTAATGAAGTTCCGGTTGCCAGCATCTATGCTTCGGCTGATAAGGGACGTACCTGGAAGGGCCCTGACCAGCCTATGTTTATCGATTATGTATTTACCACGATCATGTTCCTGGATTATGGGAAAGATAACCGGGACAATGTTTTCGATCACTATGTATATGCATATGGGTTAGACAGTAACTGGCGGGATTCTTATAATGATATTGTACCGGATCCGCAACGGCTTTACCTGGCCCGCGTTCCCGCGGATAAGATACTGGACCGCTCTGCCTGGGAATTTTTTTCAGGCACCCGGGGCAGGTATGTGCAATGGTCTCCGGATATTTCCGATAAAAAACCGGTATTGGAAGATCTGCGCAGGCGCTATCCGGCCAATAGCGGGCAACCAGGGTTGAGTAAGGATTTCAGTGTGATCTCCCAGGGATCGGTTGTGTATAACAAACCGCTGCAGCGGTATATTTATACTTCATGGACAGAATTTACTTTTGAATTTTATGAAGCACCAAGCCCCTGGGGTCCATGGAAATTGTTTTTTTCTTATGATTTTGGTCCGTATCCCTGGACAGAAAAACAATATGGCGGCTATGCAGTTGTAGCTCCTTCCAAATTCATCAGTGAAGATGGGCAGATGATGGGACTGGTCAGCAGTACCTTTTCGGGCGGTGTAAAGCATTATAATTTTGCTTACAGGAAATTATGGCTGGTTCCCTACGTAAAGAATCTAAAGACCCGTGCCGACCGCTCTGACAGTAATATTGCAGCGAATCGCCCCCCCGATATTGTTACACCGCTTTTGGGCGGAAGTCTCCGGAGGGGTCACTTATCTTTTTTAAATGATGCCGGCCTGGAGCAGGAGGCAGGGCTGAACAGGTTGCTCCCGGAAAAGGGACAGGAATATTATTGGGGGTATAGCTTCAGCAGGCCCTATTGTATGAATGAGCTGGTGTACTATTCCGGAACTGCGGACACAGCTGTTAAAGCAACCACAGATGGTGTGCGGGTACAGGTCCGGAAAAATTTCAGGTGGAAAAATGTAAAGACAAAGATCAAACGCATTTCTTACCAAAATGAGCATTCATCCTCCCGGAATAAATATATTATAACTTTCAAAAGGATTTCGGGAGATGGTATCAGGATTGTTGGCAAACCCGGTAAGAGCAGTTTGCTTGCGACGATCCGGGAGTTAGCGGTCTTTAACCGGTAATATCTTTATTTTTAAATAAATAGTTGACGTATGTTAAAAAGAGCGGGTATGAAATATGGGATATGGGCACTCTTTCTTCTGATGAATCATTGTAGTTCAGCCCTTGCACAAGGCAATATGCCGGCTGAGTTAAAGCGGTATATTAACAATATCAGCTCTTTGGGGTTAGACACAACAGCGATGGACATTGTTTACAGCAAAGTTGAAAAAAATATATATAAAGTTCAGGTATCACTTCATCTGAAAGAAGGAGTACAAACAGGTAGCTGGCAATTATCCGTCCGGCCGGCATTCCAACCCCGTTTTCACTGGGCTCCGCACCTGACTCCGGATAGCAACCATGTGATCGCCCAACATGTATTCCGGGCGCCTGCGTTGATTGTTACGGATGCTTCGCAGATGCTCACCATTATACCCGATCTGGACCTGATGCAAAAGGGTAGCCCCGTGCCATGGTATATGGATATGAACGCAGCACAGAATCTTTTGGTTGTTGGAATGGGAAATACAAAAGTGAAAGAACACGTGCTCTTTGAAAAAGCACCGGGGGCCTTTTTCCCGGCAGGAGCAGTTCAGCTGGCATTTTATTGTATTTTTTCAGATAGTCCCAAAGACCTTCGCAATCCCTGGCAAAGGACGGTAGACTTTATGTGGCGCAGATGGGGCGCTCCTTTATACCGCCAGGGAGAGCCGCTGCATCATAACGATATGGAGCCCTATATACGTCAAACCTATCAATGGGCATTTACCAGCTGGCGGAAACCGGTTTGGCAGGAGTTTGAATGGAATGGAAAGCAGGTAGGTGCACCGGTGTTTATTGTAAACGTAACTCAAAGCCCCGGTTACCCGGGGGCTGAGAACCAGCGGGAATTTACTTCCATCTGGAACCAGGCCTGGTTTAACTCGCTTCGGTCTGCGCAGGGACTATACCGTTTTGCACGGCGGACGCATCGTAATGAGCTGAAGGAACTGGCATTAAAAACAAAAGAGCTGGCGCTTTCCTTCCCACAGCGTAATGGTATTTTCCCTTCGGTAATAGCTACTGAAATGGAAGAGGTAACAGGAGCTGATGGCAAAAAGTACCAGCGGTCGAAAGGATGGGGAACAAAGTATTTTGGCAACTCCAACCGTAACCCCTATACCTGGGATGCACGGGCAGCTCCATACCATATTGCGGACATGAGCTTTACCGCTTACTGGATGCTGGTTTGGTATGATGAGCTGGAAAAGGATAAAAGATTATTGGAATATGCCCGGCGTTATGCTGATGCACTGATCCGGTTGCAGGATGCCTCCGGCTTTTTTCCGGCCTGGCTGAAGCTGGAGGATCTGAAACCTATGGATCATTTGAACCAGTCGCCCGAAACCAGCATTTCTGTAACCTTCCTGCTGAAATTATATGAGCTGACAAAAGACCGGCGTTACAGGGCCAGCGCCACAAAAGCAATGCAGGCAGTTATGGAAAAGATCATCCCCACTGGACAATGGGAGGATTTTGAAACTTACTGGTCCTGCAGCCGGGTAGGAAGTAATGATTGGGTGGGTAAAAAAATTGCCCGTAATAATATGTTCAAGCAAAATAACTTTTCTATTTTCTGGACAGCGCAGGCACTTCTTGAATGCTACAGGCTTACCCAAAATAAGGAATATCTTCAATGGGGCCAGCGTACGCTGGATGAGCTGCTAATGTTTCAGGCTGTTTGGCAGCCGCCGTATATGGCAGTCCGTACCCTGGGAGGTTTTGGCGTAATGAATGCCGATGCGGAATGGAATGATTCAAGACAAAGCCTTTTTGCCGAGCTGATTTTTCAGTATGGAAAATTATTGCACCGGCCGGATTACTGTCAGCGGGCGATCGCTGCTCTGAAGGCATCCTTTGTAATGATGTATACGCCGCTGAATCCCGCTTCCATGCAGCAATGGCAGGCCCGGTGGCCCTTTTTTAATGACAGGGATTATGGGTTTATGATGGAGAACTACGGGCATGACGGTGCAACAGACGCACAAGGCCTGGGTATCGGGGAATTTACCATCTATGACTGGGGCAACGGTGCGGCAGCAGAGGCTTATAACAGGATCTGCGACCACTATGGCGCGGACCTGTTCAGGAAGCCGTTCTGATGGGTATGCCCTGATGCACTGGCATGGCCAGCCGGGGTACAGCTGTAATTAATACAGACGGCATTGCTGCCTTTTAACCCGTTTTAATAATAACTTTGATACAGCCCGTTGTTAGTAAAAACAGTTCCCTGGTGCAGCAATAATAAAAATGTAATATGAGTAAGGTAAAACTGATCTTCGTGGGGGGATTTCTGGGGGCCGGTAAAACAACACTGTTGCAGTCTGTTTCCGGGCTTCTCGCTGCCGGTGGAAGATCCGTTGGCCTGATCACCAACGATCAGGCAGAAGGCCTGGTAGATACCCGTCTTTTAACAAAAACAAACGGTGTTGTAAAGGAAATAAGCGGTAGTTGCTTTTGCTGCAATTACAACGGGTTTACAGAAGCCGTCGAAGCGCTGATGCGGCACCGGGAGAAAATTGATGTGATCATTGCAGAGCCGGTGGGGAGCTGCACGGATATTTCAGCAACGATCCTGCAGCCCCTGAAAGAACAGATGCGGGCTGTATTGGAACTGGCCCCGTTTACCGTACTGGCTGACCCGGAAAAACTGGAACGCATCCTTGAGGGCGATGATGCCGGCATGCATCCGTCTGCGGCATATATTTACCGGAAGCAGCTGGAAGAAAGTGATCTGATAGGGCTTACAAAGGCAGACAGGATCAGCCCGGAACGGCTACAGGTCTTAACGGGAAAAACGGAACTCGTATTTCCCGGGCGGGATGTGCGGTGCATCAGCGCCCGTAGCGGGGCGGGGGTGACCGGCTGGCTGAACGATGTAATGACCGGCACGGTTTCCGGGAGCCGGATAACAGCCGTAGACTATGCGGTTTATGCCGAAGGCGAGGCGGTCCTGGGCTGGCTCAATGCTGTTGTCCTGTTGCAGGGAACCACAGTGGATTGGGACGTTTTCCTGGAAGCGTATTTCTACCGGCTGAATGACCTGCTTGGAGTGCAGGCGCCGGTGGGGCATATAAAAGTGATGATCGAATGTATGGGCAATCAATACCGGGTGGGTAATCAGACGGGCACGTTGGATACGTTACAGTTCAGGGGAACCGCGGGTGTCAGCAATATCGCAGCAATGACCATCAATGCGAGGGTGGAGGCAGACCCGCGCCTGCTGGAGCAACAGGTATTTGAAGCATTGGCAGAAACGGTCAGCGAGGGAATGTTTTATGAGGTTCGCCGGTGCCGGTCGCTGAGCCCCGGATACCCCCGCCCCCGGTATAAGTACGATTATGTGGTGGTCTGATGGAAACAGTTCCTTTAAAATAAAAACGGATTTCATGAACAGTACAAAAGGCCGAAGGTCATTTATTAAAAAGGTAGGCTTGGGAAGCCTGGCTGCTATCGCTTCCGGAACCACGGGCGCAGGGACGTTGGAGGATAAGAACGGTTTACCCGGCAACGTTCGGGAACATAAATTGCCTGCAGCGTCGAGGGCATACAATGGCGCTTACAAAGGCGAATACCTGAACCGGGTCGCTTTCCCCATTGGGGGACTGGGAGCCGGCATGTTTTGCCTGGAAGGTACCGGTGCTATTTCGCATATGTCGATCAATAACCGGCCGGAGGTTTTTTTTGAGCCCAATGTATTTGCCGCGGTTTGCGTAAAGGGCGTTCAGCCTGTGGCAAGGGTACTGGAGGGACCAGTGCCGGAGTGGAAGATCTTTGGCCAGCGGGGAACTGGGAATGGAGCCGGGGGTACCAGCTATGGATTACCGCGTTTTGAAGAGGCATCATTCCAGGCAAGATTTCCTTTTGGCATCGTTGAATTAAAAGATAAAGCAGTACCCCTGGATGTAACGCTTACGGGATGGAGCCCTTTTATCCCGGGATCGGAAGATGATTCCGGTTTGCCCGCGGGCGCACTGGAGTACCGGTTTGTGAACCGCTCAGGAAAAACACTGGAAGCGGTTTTCTCCTATAATGCTAAAAACTTCGTGGCACGGGGTGAGCGGGCGCGCATCCGGAAAATGGACAACGGGTTTGTACTTTCACAGGAGCCGGGCAGGGATAAGCCCTTCACAAAAACAGATTTTGCGATCTATACAACAGCAGATCAACACCCGGTTACGGACTATTGCTGGTTCCGGGGAGGATGGTTTGACCCCGTAACGATGATCTGGAATACCATTGAAGCCGGAGATACAAAAGACAATCCGCCGGTAGACTGGGATGCGCCGGGGGCTTCTTTATTTATCCCGTTTACTTTAGCGCCCGGTGCTCAGCGAACGATCCGCATCATGATGGCCTGGTATGTTCCCGAAGCCGATCTGCGTATACAGGATAAAGGCCCCGATGGCAAAGCTTCATGCAATAATGATAGCTGCTGCATCACACCGCTGGAATCGGGACTGGAATCCTATGTGCAGTTTACCGGCGAAAAATACCAGCCCTGGTATGCCTCCCGGTTTAAGGATATACAGGCCGTAACCGGGTACTGGCTGCAGCAATATGATGCATTGAAAAAAAAATCGATCTTATTTAAGGACGCATTTTACAGCAGCACCCTCCCCGCCGAGGTCATGGAGGCGGTAGCGGCCAATCTTACCATATTAAAGTCGCCAACAGTGCTGCGCCAGTATGACGGGCGTATGTGGGCATGGGAGGGATGCAGCGATGAATCGGGATGCTGTCATGGAACCTGCACGCATGTATGGAACTATGCGCAGGCCATTTGTCATCTGTTTCCCCGGCTGGAGATCGGGCTGCGGAATACTGAGTTTTGCGAGGACCAGAGTGCGGCAGGACATCAGACCTTTCGGGCCAACATGCCCATCAGCCCGGTGAAGCACGATTTTCATGCAGCGGCAGACGGTCAGCTGGGTGGGATCATGAAGGCTTACCGGGAATGGCGCATCAGCGGAAATCATACCTGGATGAAAAAAATATACCCGCTTGCAAAGCGCAGTCTTGACTATTGCATCGATACCTGGGATCCGAAGCATAAAGGTGTGCTGGAGGAACCGCATCATAATACCTATGATATCGAATTTTGGGGACCCGATGCCATGTGCACCACTTTTTACCTGGGAGCCCTGCAATCCATTATTACAATGGGGCGCTTTTTAAAGGAGGATGTGACTGTTTACGGCTCGTTGCTGGAAAATGGGAAGGCCTTCCTGGAAAATCAGCTGTATAATGGTGAATTCTTTTTTCAAAAGATCCAGTGGGAAGGATTAAAGGCGCAGAATCCTGCCGAAGCACAGTCCTTTGGAGGCGCTTATTCCAAAGAAGCGGTGGAGATCCTGAAAAAGGAAGGGCCCAAGTATCAGTACGGCAGCGGCTGTTTGTCGGACGGCGTCCTGGGAAGCTGGATCGCCGCGGTTTGCGGGCTAAAGGATCCCGTTGATCCTCAGAAGATCAGTAGTCACCTGCTTTCCGTGCACCGGTATAATTTAAAGAAGAGCCTTAAAGGGCATGTGAACCCGCAGCGACCGGCCTATGCATTGGGCAATGAAGGTGGTTTGCTGTTATGTACATGGCCAAAGGGTGGAAAATTATCATTGCCTTTTGTGTATAGCAACGAAGTGTGGACGGGGATCGAGTACCAGGTAGCCGCTCATTTAATGATGATGGGGAAGGTAAAGGAAGGACTGGAGATCGTGAGGGCCTGTCGCGACCGGTATAATGGCAGGGTGCGCAACCCGTTTAACGAATATGAATGCGGGCACTGGTATGCAAGGGCTATGTCGAGCTATGGTATGTTGCAGGGGCTTACCGGCCTGAGATATGATGCGGTTGATAAAATCTTGTATGTGGATTCAAAGATCGGTGACTTTACCTGTTTTCTTTCAACGGCTACCGGGTTTGGGACGGTATCGTATAAAAATAAAATGGCACAGTTGAAAATCGCCCATGGCAGTATTGTTATAAAAGAGATCCGGTACGCAGTATGAGGAGGCCTGTTCACTGGCAACGGTTAAAGCTTTTGTTGTGGATGCCGGTGCTTGTAAAAGTGCCGGTATTTCTGAAACCGGAGCCTGCCGTGCTTCCGGGAAATGTTATTGTTGCCCATGTAAAAAGGATAGCGCGGGTGACCGGGGCAACCCGTGCAGGGGAGCGGTTTCCCAATCCTAACCAGACTGATATAAGGTATGACGTAGGCGGCACGGACCTGGGCATTGCGTGGCGCATGGGAAACGGAACAGTGGGGCTCTTCTTTGGTGATACCTATGGCCGTGATTTTAAACCCGGTGCGGGCGGTCCGGGTGAAGCGGGGAACTGGCGCTCCAATATACTGGCCTTTTCATCAGATAACAACCTGTCTGATGGGCTTACGTTAAATGGAATGCTTACCGCTGGGGGTATGACGGCAGCGAAAGAAGTGATCGCCAGCAGGCATGACCCGGATTGCAACGGGGAACATACGATGATCCCCACGGCGGCCATTCATGCAGGTGGAGCGGATTATGTGCATTGTATGAACATTCATTGCTGGGGTACGCCGGGTAAATGGAACATCAATTACGCTGGATTGTTCCGCTCCACTGACAATGGAAAAACATGGCATTCCTGTAAAGGAGTACGATTTCCGGCAGCGAGTAAATTTGCCCAGGCCGCTTTTACAAAAAAGGATGGCTGGGTCTATATGCTGGGAACACCTGCCGGCCGGCATGGCCCCGTCTATCTGTTGCGGGCGACTGAAAAAGGGCTTGCTTTCCGGCAACAGTTTGCGTATTGGAATGAAGCCCGGGGCTGGGTAAAGGGTGATGAAGCAATGGCAACACCGGTGATCGAAGCTCCGGCCGGTGAAATGTCGGTGATCTATAATGAAACCTTTCGGCGGTGGATCGTTGTATACCTGGACGTAAGCCGCAAGGCGCTGGTGCTGCGCGATTCGGAACAGTTGCAGCGGGGGTGGAGCGCTCCCAAAACGCTGGTAAACGCTGCCGATTACCCGGGCCTGTACGGGTCTTTTATTTACCCTTCGCAAAACGGGACGGAACTTTATTTCCTGATGTCGGTTTGGAAAGATTATAATGTCTTTTTAATGAAGGCCGATCTGAAGCAGGAAGGGGAGTAGGGTTGAATGGTGTTTTATCAAATAATAAAGGGGCCGGCTTATAGAATGAGCCGGCCCCTTGTGTGTGATTTTGTCAGAACGATTTATTGGCCACATCCCACCAAAGCCGGGTGGCGCCGTTATTGGAACCGCCAACGGTAGCAACTGCTGCTGTGGCTGCGGCCTTATTGGTGGTGAATTCTACCTGGGGAATGGGAATGCTGCGGATGCCGGGCACCGTTGGGATGGCACCGGCGCTTTTATTAACTACTACAGGGAACAGGATGGGGTATCCCGTCCTCCGGTATTCAGCCCATGCCTCTTCGCCATCGGGGAACAGGGCAATCCATTTTTGGGTAATGATCCGTTCCAGCTTGCGGTTATTATTGTCGGCATCGCTCCATTTGATGGTAATGGTGCTGAGGTTCGGAGATCCGGCCGGCACATCATTCTCTCCTGCGGTCCTGGCCTTCGGATCTATATAGGGTTTGGGTTTGCTGGTGGCATCGCTTTTATAGGCGCTGGCTTCTGCAGCAAGTCCATACATGGCAAAAGAACGGTCAATACCGGTTTCATAATTGGTTTTGGCATTTCCTGCATTGGCCCAGCCCCTTAATGCGGCCTCCGCTTTCAGGAACCAGGATTCCGCTGCCACCATCAGCTGCATATTGTTAACAGGGAAGAACACCAGCTTGGAATAGGAATCGTATCTTGATTTTTCATCAATATTAATACCGCACCGGATCCCTTTATATTGCCCGGCTACAACCGGGTCCGTGGCTTTCTGAAAGTATTTTGATATGCGCGGATCATTATATCCGCCCATGATCGACTCCATTGGCGCTCCCATACGCGTGTCGCTCCAGTCGTTTACGATCACGTTGAGCGGGTGTGATACACTCAGGCCTACGGAACAATTCTGACTGTTCTCGCTCAGCAATCCTCCGTTTGCCGGATCCAGTGCGGACTCGCCCTGTGTTTTGGCCATAGCACCATCAATGATAGCTACACGCAGCGCCAGCCGCAGTTTTAAGGTATTGGCATACTTGAGCCAGTTTACATAATTATTTGCGGTATAAGCCAGGTCTGCATTCTTCATCTGGGGCGAAATGGTTTCCGGCAGCTCTTTTAATATGCCGATCGCAGTATCCAGGTCTTTAAAGAACAGGGGGTATACGTCCTTTTGGGCATCATAGCTGATCGTTCCGTCCTCATTGGGTATATTATAATGGCTGTAAATGACGGGGCCTATTTTATCACTTACGCGCGACATGGCCGAAACCCTTACGATCCTTGCCAGGGCTTCCAGGTCCTTAAGTTCGGGGTTCGCCTTTGCCGCAGCGATCACCTTGTAGGTCGGGTTCATAACATTAATATAGCGCGATGTCCATATCGTAGCGTTCCACCCATCCTGGAGGCTGTAGGTAAGATTGTTGGCATTGGATACAAACGGGGCTTCCGCTGCCATATAACCGGAGTACGAATCGCTGGTCAGGTTCTCCGATAACTGGTAGGTGCCAACATCTTCCGGGATAATAAACCGTTGCGCCTGTTGCAGGAATGCCGATAGTAAAGTATAATCGGCATCAGCCTGTTCTTTTGTAAGCCCGATGGGGTTGGTGTTGAGGTCTTTGAAATTTTTGGTACACCCCGTTAGCAGCAGCACTGCCGCGGCAGATGAGCAAAACCTGCTGATAAAATATTTTAATGATTTCATTGTCTTCATTTTTTCTGCATTAATTATTTGAATGGAAGCGCATTATTGTGCTTCTTAAAAACTGAGGTTCAGGTTAAGACCATAGCTGCGGGTGGTGGGTGGCCCAAAACTGTCGAGCCCCTGCCCGCCATCGGTTCCGGTGGCCGTGGTGGAACTCAGCTCCGGATCAAAGGGCGCATTGTTTTTAAAAAAGAACAGGTTGCGGCCCACAAGACTCACGCTGGCATTTTTGATAAAATTTGATTTTACAGGGATATGGTAGGCCAGGGAAAGCTGCCGGAGCCGGATATTGGTAGCATCATAAACCTCGCCTTCAATGATCCCATCGCGGTTCCCAACACCCTGGTAGTATTTCTGGGCAGGAACATTGGTTACGGCTTTCCCGTCCTGGTCTACCGCGTCTACCGTTACACCGGTCTCCCGTTGATCGGCGCTTATTTTACTTACCCCAAATGAGTTCAGGTATCCCTGGGTAATACTGATCACCTGCCCGCCAAACCGGCCGTCAACCGTAAAATCTAACGACAATTTGCCCAGGTTAAAGCTGTTGTTCCAGCCTACCAGCGCTTTGGGATTGGAGCTGCCGATATAACCGTCTGCTGATGCAAGCGGGGTGCCGTTGTTGTCCACGACGATCTTTCCGTTCGCATCTCTCAGGAAGGTCTTTCCCCAGAAATCGCCAAAGGATCCGCCTACCCGCAGTACATTGAAGTTAGCGATGGGGTAAGCATTGGTTAACCGGGGATGCAGCTCCAGTACCCTGTTCCGGTTGGCAGTGTAGTTGACACCTGTGCTCCAGCTGAAATCCGTTTGCTTGATTACGTTGTAGTTCAGCGATAGTTCAACCCCTTTGTTCTCCACGTTCCCGGCATTCAGGTAAACGGTGGTGTTCAGTAAGCCCAGCGGCCCCTGGAAGGTGAAGAACTGGTTCTTGGTATTGGTCTTATACAGGGCAAGGTCAACGGTCAGCCGGTTGTTGATGAACCGGCCTTCATAACCCAGTTCCCAGCTGTTGCTGATCTCGGGCTTCAGCGGAATATCGTTGTAGACGCCCGCGCTGTTGGCCACAATATTGCCGCTTGCCATAGTGGCTTCGGGTATCTGCGACACAAATACACCCACACCGTTACCAACCTGGGCATAGGACAGCCGCAGTTTACTGTAGTTGTTCCGCAGCTGCAGTATATCGGACAACACGGTAGCGATACCCGCAGAATAATAGAAGAATCCGCTCTTCTCATTGGGCGTGCTGGCCAGGGTTGAGGACCAGTCGTTCCGGCCTGTGAGATCCAGGAACAGGTATTTTTTAAACCCGAGGTTGGCAGAGGCGAACAGCGATTGGGTCTGGTTCCGCTGGTACACCTCGGTGAGCGCGTTCACAGGGTCTTTGCGGGAGAGGTTGGCCAGGGAGAAGCCATTGGCTGCTTTCAGCTGCCGGGCATCCAGGTTCCACCCATAACTGTTCAGATCAGCAATGGCCGTACCCACGGTGAAATTGAATGCCAGGTCGTCGTTCAGGTCCCTGTTGCCGATCAGCAACAGGTCGCCGTACTTATTGGTAGAGGCGATCTCTTCGCGGATATACCGGCCATTATCCACAGGGGTACCACCGGTCGTTTGCCCGGAGAGCACTCCCTGTGTTCCGGCAGCCACCTTCCGCTCAAATTTATTCCATACGCGGTTCAGTGTACCGCGGGTGCTGATGCTGAGCCAGTCGTTCAGGTCATATTTAAGGCTTACGGCTCCGATGAGGCTATGCCGGGTCTGATCCGTTGGGATCTTGTTTAAGATCCAATAGGGGTTCTGGGAGTGGTGGGTGCCGCCCAAATCCGCATCTGCGTTGATGTTGAACCAGTTTTGCAGCAACAGGTTGCGGGTGGGAGAGAGATACTCGTAATTGTTTTTGAAATTGTCAAAGTCCAGTCCGCGCGGGAACATATACAAACCGCTGAGCGGGTTGAAATAGAGACCGGAGGCCGGCCGGTTGTGCACATCCTGGAAGGCATACATCAGGCTTCCGTCAAAGCTGAGTTTGTCGTTGAAAAGCTTAGCCGAATTGCGGAAACTCAGGGTATGCTGCTTAAAAGTGTTGGTGGGCATAACCCCTTTGTTGGCAGTATTGGCATAGGAAAAATAGTTGCGCGATTTGTCCGTACCGCCGCTTATGGCGATGCTGTTGATAAAGGTGGTGCCGAGGTTGAAGAAGTCTTTTACATGATCGTTGTAAGAACCCGGCTTTCCCCAGCTGTCTTCGGCATCGCCCTTGGCCGATGCCGATTGCCCGTAACGGTATTGTAGTTTGGGCAGGTAAAATGCCTGGTCAATATTCGCCGTGCTGGAGAAATCGACGCGGGTGGTACCGGCGGCTCCTTTTTTTGTGGTGATCATGATCGCTCCGTTGGCGCCCTGGCTTCCGTATAATGCCGATGCAGAGGCTCCTTTCAGTACATTGATACTTTGAATATCATCCGGGTTAATGCTGCTGAGGATATCCCCCCGGTCGGTGTTGCCTCCGAAAGGGCCGGTGGAACCGCTCCCGGCCGTATTTACAACAGGTAGCCCATCAATCACATACAGGGGCTGGTTGTTCCGGTTGGATTTTAATCCACGCAAAACAATATTTACGGACCCCCCGATACCGGATGAGCTCCGGTTGATCTGCAATCCGGCAATTTTACCGGTCAGGTTGTTCATGGGGTTTACATCCTTGGCTTTTACGAGATCCGATCCGCTGATCGTTTGCGTGGAATAGGTGAGCGACCGTTCGGCACGCTTAATGCCCAGTGCTGTTACCACTACCGTGGTAAGCTCTGTATCGGAAGCCTGCAGGGTAATGTCCAGTGCTTCCCCGCTTTTTCCGGAAGCCTGCCTGGAGGCATAGCCCACATAAGAGAAGACCAGCACTTCGCCGGGAGCAGCGGAGATGCTGTAATTCCCATTGGCGTCGGTGACGACGGCCTTGTTCGATTTCCTGGAGATAACAGTTACACCGGAAAGTGGCGCTCCGTTTGCTCCGGTAACACGTCCGTGTACGCCTTTGTCCTGGGCCCGCGCTGCAAAAGCGCAAAGCAGGAACAGGCAGAAGGCAATGAATTGTTTTGCTTTCATTTTTGTTGGTAGTTTTGCTTTAGTGAATAATAAAATCCTTATTAAAAAGAAGGGGGCTCCTGTACCGGATTTGATCCGGACGGGAACAGGCAATATTTTCCCCGTCCACATATCGTGGTCCTTTTTTGCTGATGCATAAAAAACACTTCCCGCACCGTAACCCGGTGGATTACGGCCCCCTGCGAGTCAGGGTGCTGTTGTTACGGCATATACGGGCTTATACGCCGGGCAGCAAACAAAGTGCAACGGATCGTTTTCTTCTCATGTATGATGATCTTTTGCATTGGTGAACAATAAAATTTCGTGCCAGTGGGCTGTGAAAAACGGGCTTTTTTTTTAGTTTTTTTTCAGCACCTGCAGGGCACAAATGTCTGGAGGGAGGTAATATACCTGGGAGGGGCTTTCTTTCATGTATAATACTGGGTTCTTTATTAAACCGAATATAAATAATAGTTTTTGAAACTTAAAAAAAAAATTAAAAAGCTCCAACCCGGTCATAACGCGGGCTCCTGTTTTAAAAGGGGCTTTTGCCGGGCTAACTCTTTTACGGACAATTAGCTACATTTGCACACTGAATTGATGTTATTTTATGACAGAAGAAATAAAAGCGGAAGAAAAAAAGAGCCTGAATTTCCTGGAAGAGATCGTGGAGGCGGATCTGGCTGCGGGAAAGTATCAATCCATCATGACCCGGTTTCCCCCGGAGCCTAACGGATACCTGCATATAGGTCACGCCAGCAGCATTTGCCTGAATTTTGGTTTGAGCCTGAAGTATGGGGGCGGCACCAATCTCCGGTTCGATGATACCAACCCGGTAACAGAGGAAACAGAATATGTGGATGGAATCAAAAAGGATATTCAATGGCTGGGCTTTGAGTGGGCCAATGAGCTCTATGCATCTGATTATTTTGAGCAACTGTACGAATACGCGGTAACGCTCATAAAAAAAGAACTGGCGTATGTAGATGATAGCACCAGCGAGGAAATAGCCGAACAAAAAGGAACCCCAACACAGCCCGGCAGGCGAAATCATTATGCGGAACGGACGGTAGAGGAGAACCTGCGCCTGTTTGAGGAAATGCGGCAGGGAAAATACAGGGACGGGGAAAAAGTGTTGCGCGCAAAAATAAATATGAGCGCGCCCAATATGATCATGCGGGACCCGATTTTATACCGCATCAAGCATGCGCATCATCACCGCACGGGTGACCGGTGGGCTATTTACCCGATGTATGATTTTGCACATGGACAAAGCGATTCTATAGAGCATATTACCCATTCGATATGTACAATGGAGTTTGTGCCGCACCGGGAGGTCTATGACTGGCTGATCGGGAAACTGGAGATCTATCCTTCGCACCAGTATGAGTTTGCCCGCCGGAACCTGAGCCACACATTGACCAGCAAGCGCAAACTGTTGCAGCTGGTCAACGAAAAATATGTGTCGGGCTGGGATGATCCCCGCATGCCCACTATTGCCGGTTTACGGCGGAGAGGGTATACCCCCGAAAGTATCCGGGACTATTGTGAGCGCATTGGCGTGGGCAAGCGGGATAATATGGTGGATGCCGGGGTGCTGGAGTTTTGTGCACGGGAGCATTTGAATAAGATCGCGTTACGCCGTATGGTGGTATTTGATCCCCTCAAGGTAGTACTCACCAACTACGAAGGAACAGGCGAGCATCTGCATTCCGAAAATAACCCGGAAGACCCGGATGGGGGTACACGGGCGTTGTCCTTTAGCAACGAACTGTATATTGAGCGGGATGATTTTATGGAAGAGGCACCCAAAAAGTACTTCCGCCTGGCGCCGGGCAAGCAGGTCCGCTTAAAGAGTGCCTATATCATTCAATGTGATGAAGTGGTTAAAGATGCGTCGGGAAATATTATTCAATTGAACTGCTCCTATTTTGCGAACAGCAAAAGCGGCGAAGATACCTCCGGCATCCATGTAAAGGGAACACTTCACTGGGTGAATGCAAACGATTGTTTCCCGATCCGGGTAAATGAATATGACCGGCTCTTCACCGTTGAAGATCCCGCAAATGCAGAAGGTGATTTTACCGACTATATCAACAAAGATTCGCTCAAGATCATTGGACAGGCATTTGCGGAGCCGGCATTGAAAACGGCGGGACCTGAAGAGCGCTTCCAGTTTTTGAGAAAAGGATATTTTACACTGGACCCGGGCAGCACACCGGAACAAATGATATTTAACCGTACGGTTACTTTAAAAGACAGTTGGGCTAAAGCCGGGAAATAGCTGTGAGCTGTTCCAGGTTTGAGGTTTGCATTTTCGGTTAAATCCGTGTGGCGTCCTATTGCCTGTTAACACATGCCCTTATTTTCAAATCTTCAAATGATGACTGCTGAAGGCTGATAGCTGACCGCTGTCAATGGATGATGTTGAATACAAACAGCAGCGTGGTAATAAATAACAGTCCCAATCCCGAAAGGAAGAGGTAATCAGCAAAGGTTTCCAGCTGCTGGCTTTTGCGGCCGGAGGTTCGCATGGAAAGAAAGGACAGGATGCAGCTGGTCATAAAGAACAGGATAGCAATAGCGGCTGCTTCGTCTATCACAGTACGTTCGCCTTTGTTGCCAAAGATCCGCAGGGAGGTAATAAGGATAAAGCAGATGCCGGTAAGGTTGGAAGCGGCATTGAGAATATGGGGCGATTTTTGCTGATCCTGTTTCATTGTGTTTACCGATATAGACTGTTAAGGTAGTTAAAAAAAGGGCGCCGGGGCAGGACTCGCTTTGCTGTGTTGTCATTTTATAAAAAAATTAAGTACCGGCAATATCCCTGCCTATTCGTTTATGGTTCCGGGTTAGAGTCCGGTTTCACGGGCCACCGGCAGGTTCCGGGTCTTCCTGATTGCGACCGGTTCAATGATTGCACCCGTTTTATGCCTGATACAGGGTCTTATTTCCACGTTTTCAAATACTCAGGTGGCAACGCCTGCTCTATTAATGAACTATTAAATTTGCCGAAGGGGCTGGCGCTTTTAAAAAAAAGTCCTAACTTACTTTAGTAAACTATTTCTAAACTCCTTAAACGTTGATTATGGAATTAAATGAACTTTTGTTAAATGAAGAAGCGTTGCAGGTAACGCGCACCACGGAAAACGAATATTCAGAAATGGATGGCGACGGGGCAGATGGTGATGGCAGCGATGGCGACGGATCCGATGCTTCCGACGGAGATGGAGGGGCGGATGGTGATGGGGGCGCCGATGGCGACGGAAGTGATGCAGACGGATCGGACAATGCCTGATAAAAATGAATTGTATGAAAAGCTGCAGCATCTGGTATGCTGCGGCTTTTTTATTATTTTGTGAGATCTAAAAATGGACTGAATATATGACCGCCTTTTTTGACAAGATCATTGCTCCCTGTTCTGTTGAGGCCTTTTTTAATACCTATCATGAAAAGCAGGTCCTGCATATCCGGCGGAATGATCCGGCTTATTATAATACGGTGCTGACGGCGGCCGAAATATCCGCGTTTCTCGACCGGCAGGATGTGTTTTATCCCTCGTTGCGTATTGTAAAGAACGGAAATGAAGTGCCTGCTGCAGCGTACACCCTGAAGGGAGTGCCGATCGGGCATCATAAACGGGATGGCATCATTCATACGGAGAAGGCTTTTGCCTTGTTTAACGAAGGCGCCACGCTGGTGATCCAGGCAGGGCAACGGTATTTTGATCATTTATCGGCCTGTTGTATGGCGCTCTCCCGGAAATTTAATGCGCCGGTTCAGGCAAATTTATATATAACCCCCAACCGGTCCCAGGGTTTTAACCCGCACTGGGATACACATGATGTATTTGTACTGCAGATTTCCGGAACAAAAACCTGGCATTTATATGGCTTTGAAAAAGAGCTGCCCACAAAAAACCAGGGATTTGTGAGCAAGGGCTATAATAAGGCGCCGGAGCAGACCCTGCAATTGCAGCCCGGTGATTTTTTGTATGTGCCCAGGGGCTATGTGCATGATGCGGTAGCGGATGATGGCATTTCTGCGCATATCACGATCGGGATATTATCATTTACCTGGATCCGGTATTTTTCTGAGCTGCTGATGCAGTTGGAAAATGAGAAAGCGTTCCGGGAGGCCGTCCCTTTCTGGAGTAAGGATCTGGATGCTGCTATCGGGGAAAAGACGGAACTTTTGAAAGAAACGATCAGCCGTTTAGCCCGTGCCGATGCGTTGCGGAAGCTGGATGATCAGTACCAGAAAATGCAGCCGCAACTGGTACAGGGGTATTTTAATAGCCTGCTGCAATTAAACGACCTTGGTGCGGATACCGTGCTGGAGGTTAACCGCAATGTGTTTTACGAACGGGAAAACCTGGGAGACCAGTGCTTTTTAAAGTGCTTTGGAAAAACAATTTCATTCCCCGGCTCCCTAAAACCGGCGATTGATCATATATTTGATTCCGAAAATTTCACGGTGGCAGCGCTGCCCGGCGAACAGCCCGAGACCGTTATGATGGAGGCGGTGACGCAGCTGGTCCGGGAGGGAGTGGTATTCATCAGCAATTCAAACACAATATAAATACAATCATTGAGCAAGACAGGCACCCGGCACGTTTTTTTTTGCAGCGCAGCATCGCGGTATTTTAAAGAGGATATTCATGGATCTGCGGCAAATTATAACGGGTTTATATTGCTGGAGCATAGTGATCCTTTCCCGGAAAAGATCAGCCAGGCCCATTTTGATCCTAACTTTATTGCCGGTCTCCAGGAGCTGGCAAAACAAAAAAAAGCGAAGCTCCTGCTGATCCGTAACCGTAAAACGGATTTTAAGACCTGCCGGCTGATCTATGTGGACTGCATCCGGCATCGCTACCTGACCCTGCTTTCCACACTGGCAGATGTGGCAGCCATCCGGCTGGAATTTTACATCAATAACCCGGATACCATCTGGGAAACGGACCCTTTCTTTGTGGTATGCACCAATGGTAAAAAGGATAAATGCTGTGCTAAATTCGGCTTTCCTGTTTTTAAGTTCATTGAGAATCATGATAAGGCCGTCCCCGTTTTTGAAAGCACTCACGTGGGGGGCGACCGTTTTGCGGCCAATGCGGTATGTCTGCCGCAGGGCATCTATTATGGCCGTGTAATGGTTGAAGATGTGGATGCGATCCTGGATGCAACCGAGCAGCAGCAGATCCATTATCCCAACTACCGGGGGCTTTGCACACGGTCGTTCCTGTATCAATCCGTAGAATGTTATCTGCGGGAGCGGTTGCAGGACTTTTCAACAGGCTTTGATTTTACCATTGATGCCCAGGAGGAAGAGGAGGAAGGCTTCCGGTTCCGGGTTACAGCAAATGGGGCTTCCTACCAGCTTCGCCTTCTAAAGAAAGTGATCCCTTATCCTTACTACCTCACCTGCAAATCGCAAAAGCCGGGGAGTATCACCAGGTATATACTGGAATATTTTGACAGGGCATAAACCGGTAGTCCTGCCGGTTACAGCTATTGCAGCTGCAGAAGCGTTTTCAATTCCTGAAAATATTTGAGCGTTTCTTTTTCCATATCATACTCCTCATCTTCTGTTTTGCCGTGTCCTAATGAGGTAATGTATCGGAGCCGGTTGCTCTTAAAATAAGTAGTGGCGCTCCATACATTCACATCTTCCCGGTTCCCGTTCACCAGTAATAGTTCGCGTTCATAAGCCCGGATCAGTTTTCCCCGGTCAAGATAATACTGGTAATCCTTTTCAATAATATGGTTTTCGGGCGTTTTTTCCGACCCGTGTTTTTCAATTTTGAATAAACGGCTTTTGTATAACCAGTAATGACAGGTGCCGTCCTTCTGTTTGACCGTATGTTTAATGAGTGCCGGGCTTCTTTCAATCTGTGCAATGAAATGTTCCACCCTGTTCCGGTAAGCTGTGTCCTGCTGACCATAAAGCATTACCGTAGCAAAGCAAGAGAGGAAGAGCATAAGTGATTTCATGTTGATACGATCGGGCTTTAAATATACATTATGCAGGCGGAGGATTATCCAGCCGGGTCAGCCATCAGCATTCCAATATCAAAGTCTAAATACCAAAATCCAACTACAAAATACCAGGCCCCCGGTCATTTAACCATCAGCCCCTGTGGATCCCGGGCAAACAGGTAGGCATCGTATTCAATAAAGTCCGTTGCTTTGATCTGCACGGTCTCTGGCTTTCCGTCCTTTAAGGTAAAAACGGCCGGGAACACACCAAAACCAATATTGGAATAGGTGAGCCGGAAAGTGTTATTGTCCATATATTCCAGGGTAGCCGTCAGGTCCGGGTGATGCTGAAAGGAACAGCTCAGCTGCCTGGTTCCTTTCCTGGAGATCCGGATCCTTCCATAAACCGTATTATAATAGTCACCGGTATAGGCATCCAGCGGTACCGGAGTGCTGTTGCGGGCATCCACCCGCTGCTGCATCCGCGTCAGTTCGGTTGCGGTCTCTTTCCGGGTCTTGGCCGCATAGCCTTGCAGGAACCTGCTCCGGTCTTTGTAGGGAACACCCAGGTAGGCATCCAGTATCTGGTACCGGAGTGCTTCAAAAAAGCTTTGGTTGTCATTATTGGTCAGGATTACGATCCCCAGCTTTTCTTCCGGTACAAAGCACAGGCTGCTTACAAACCCGAATGCTCCGCCTGTATGCCAGTATATCTGCCGGCCGTTATAATCGGCGGAATACAGCCCAAGCCCATAGGTTACAAAATGAATGGGGTAGTTGCTGTTCCTGCGGCTGTTCACCGTTATGTTGGCATCGCGTGTTTTTTGCAGCACCTCCCAGGGCAGGAACTGCCTGCTTTCAAAACGGCCGCTATCCAGCTGCAGGCGCAGCCATCGTGTAAGATCTCTTACATTGCTGACCATGCTGGCGGCTGGGCCCAGGTTGTCGATACGATCAAATGGTAAGACCGTAAGCGGGCTGAACATATTGCTGTGGGGGGAAGCTGCGTTGGCGCGCTGCTGCATATCCGCAGTACTCATAAATGTACGCTCCATGCCCAGGGGAGTAAGGATGTTTTCCTGTACATAATGCTCCCAGGTTTGTCCTGTAACCTGCTGCAGTACCTGGCCCGCCGCTAAAAAGCCGGCATTGCAATAACCGTAGTCCTGCCGGAAGGTGCCGGAGGGTTTCAGGTACCGCAGTTTCCAGAGAATGGAGTCTTTGGGAAGGCTGGAGTCCCAAAAGGTAAAATCGCCCTGGAAGGTTTTGGTGCCCAGGCGGTGGCACAATACATCCCGGATCGAGATCAGCCGGGTAGTAGTACTGTCCCACATCCGGAACCAGGGCAGGTACCGGGTAATGGGATCGTTGAATGACAATTTCTTTTCGTGCTCCAGTTTTGCTATAGCGGTTCCGGTAAACAGCTTGGAATTGGAGGCTATCATAAAAAGCGTGTTTTCGTCAACCTGCCCGGGTTGGTTGATGTCCCGCACACCATAGCCTTTTTGAAGGAGTACCTGCCCGTCTTTTACAATGGCAATGGCCAGCCCGGGGATCTGCCATTCCTGCATTCCTCTTTTGATATAATTGTCCAGGCTGTCACCGATAAAAGAAGGCGTCTGTGCGGACAGCACGCAGGCACTGCAGGTAAAAAAAGCAAAGAGCAGTATTGATTTCATTGTCTGCTTTGGGATGAAAATGATTAATTATGGAGATAAATATACTTAAAAGCGGGCATGCTGCGGGAAGTCTCAGGGCAAACGCATCTGGTTTCAGCATTGTGCAGCTCCGGAGGAGCGGCGTGTTTATAGTAATCTGCTGTTTTATCCCCCCGGCTCCTGTAGGAGCCGCGTGTCTGTTTGGCCCGAAATTTTACGCGGCTCCTACAGGAGCCGGCTTTTCTCTTTAATACCTTGCTATAAACACGCGGCACTTACAGCGCCCGAAAATGCTCCCGGTGTGCTCTTCTCCCCCAATTTAGATGCGTTTGCCCTACGGGAAGCCCCTGTTCCCGGAGGTAACGTTTTCCCGCAGGTATGCAGCACTCACCGGCTTTAATGAACAACAGAAGAGAGGGTTTGACCGACAGTTATTGCCTTTTGGACCATTATTAAAAACAAAACGGCCTGGCCCGGATTATCTTCATGTTGTTATCCGGGGTGCCTGACTTATTAATCCGTAAGAAAATGAAGCGTCTTTTATTTACATTGTTAATGAGCACTGGTCTTTGCGGTGCTTTAGTTGCCCAGCAGGCGGCGCCGGCAGTTCCGGCTGCAGCAAAAGAACACAGGAAAGCTACCGGCGTCACAAAGTCAGGAAAGCCGGATATGCGTTTGAAAGCCAACCGGGATGCTGCCAAAGCACAGGCGCTGCAACCCGTTCCTCCCGTCCCGGCGCCGCAGCCGAGGCCGGTTGTTGCTAAGCCCCAAGCGACGCCTGTACCGGCTCCTGTGCCCCGCCCGGCGGTTGTGCAGAGCACCCAACCGGCAGTGGCCGCCGCAGATCCCGTCATAGGCACTGATGCAAAAGGAAGAACGATTTACAGGGGAAAACGGGGAGGCAGGTACTATGTAAATAAGAACGGGCATAAAGAGTATATAAAATAATAGGCAAACACTTAGAGGCAAAGAGGGCGCTCCGGTTGATTCCGGGCGCCTTTTTACTTTAAAAGCCGTTCCGCTTCCGCAGCGGAGGAGATCGTACGGGGCCTGCCGGAAAGCGCTCCCGGTAAAAGTTGCCATATTTCAACAGATATAGTACATTTAGCGGGATGAATGATGCAGTGATCAAAAAACTCAGGATTATTAGGATTATACAGGAAACGGCAGATGCAAAAACGTTTGTAGTGGAGCCGTTGGGCGACTGGAAGCCCGTTTACAGGTCGGGGCAGTTCCTGACGCTTGTCTTTCAGAATCACCTGGGGGAACAGCGGCGTTCGTTTTCCATTTCTTCAAGTCATGTGGTAGGAGAACCGCTTGCCTTTACAGTGAAAAAATTAGATAACGGTGAATTTAGCCGGCACCTTATTTACAAAGCAAAGGCGGGCGATGTGCTGGATACATCCGGCATCAGCGGTTTTTTTGTGCTTCCGGAAGATACCTCTGGTAAGCAATTCTGCTTCCTTGCTGCCGGGAGTGGCATTACACCCTGCTTTTCGTTGATAAAAACGCTCCTGAAGACCACGGAGGCAAATATGATCCTGTTATACAGTAACCGCTCGGAGGCCGACACTATTTTCCATGAGGCTTTGCTGCAGTTAAAAGAGCAATACGCAGGGCGGCTGCTGATCTATTTTATGTTTAGCAATCATCCGGACGTATTACAAAAGCGGCTCAGCCATTGGGTACTGACGCATTTTGTAGAACAGCACCTGCCGGCGCCGGTGAGGAAACACACGTTGTTTTATATTTGCGGCCCTTATGACTATATGCTTATGGCGGGCATCTCCTTAAAAAGTAATGGGGTGAGCGGAAAACAAATCATAAAAGAAGATTTTTATCCCCTGCCACGGTTGCTGAAACCCAAACCACCGGATCTGGAGGCGCATAAGGTCACCATACGGATTGGTCATACCAGGCACGAGCTGGTGGTGCAATATCCCAATACGATTACGGCCTCCGGTAAAAAGGCGGGCATAACGTTGCCCTATAGTTGTGAATCGGGGCAGTGCGGCAGTTGTGTGGCTACCTGCACTTCGGGGAAGATCTGGATGGCATATAATGAAGTGCTGACGGATGATGAAATTGCTAAAGGCCGTGTACTTACCTGCCAGGGTTACCCGGTCGGGGGCGATGCCGCTATTGTTTTTGAATAAGGGCGGATAACGGGATGCCAGGGGCCGGATCGGGCAGTATCCAACGACGAAAATCATGGCCTCACCGCTGAATGCCGGGGGTTGATCGAATTTCTGCTATTAACTTTTTTTTAAGAATTAACTTCATTGTCTGCCAAAGAGAAACATTGACTATTTTCTAAAATGCTAAGCGACCCAGGCTAACTGCTTTTGATTTTGAACCCCTCACATTTTAAATTCCCGTAGGATCGAATCTCTCTGCTGCTGTTTTTTGATGATTTCCGGAAGCGCGGAAGCCAGGTAGTTTTTCAGGCTATCGGGCGGAATGGTGAGTGCGGCAGGGTCTTCAGCGAGTTTAAACCAGGGGCGGGGTTGCCCAAAAGGGTACTGGCCAAAAACCACAACAGGTGTACCCGCTGCTGCCTGCTGGTTGTTTTTTAAGACCCATTGCTCGGCCCAGCTATAGAGGAACCGGGCATCAGATTCCTGCAGGCGCATACAGCTGTGGGATGCCGGGTAGCCGGGGAGCGCATATTCATGGAAACCGACTCCCCAGGTATTGTGCACATTGAAATTCCATTTGAGGATCCATTCATCATTAACAGTACTGGTGGTTTTACGGGCCTTCCAGTTGGCAAAATACAGGCGTGCCGGTGTTGGCTTGCTTTTGCGGCCCGTGTTGGTTTGGCCGGTTAAGACCAGCCTGCCGTTTTCATATGCGGCAAATGCCTGGGCGTGCAGGGAAAAGAGCAGGATCTTATGAATGTCCTTTAAGAAGCTTACTTCTTCCGGAAATGGAAGGTACGCCGTGCGTGGCAACGAAAAATCACTGGGTACCAGGATACTGTCCAGGCGCCGGATATGATTGGAGTCGGTCCGGTTGATGGCGATCAGGAGGTCGAGATGCCGGGCTCCGTCAAAGCTGTCTTTTAAGGATTGCCACACTTTTTGTTTAATAAACCGGTAACTCAGGCGGGGCGGCTCCGGCTGTAGCGGTGCTGCCCGGGTTGTGTCTTTTGACAGAGGAACAGCGGTGTTTACTTTTTTTTCGATCTGTCTGCATGCGGTAAACAGGATACAGGCAACTGCAGCAGTTAGGAAATAGCGGTTCATTTTAAATAAGAATTGCGTTGCAATATCGGTAAAAAAAGGTTGAGATGAGATGCAGCCGGTTTAATTCTTCATCACCAATTCCGGTGAGCCACTTCCATTATATAGAGGTTGTTGTACCCCGGCGTATTGTTTTTGCCCGCAGGCGCCGGTGGCGTACCGGCACACCGATGTATTTTGCCGCTTTTCGCGGGGAAAGCCTGCGGAGATCAGTGGGGGCCGGGGTGCGCACCCGCTGCTGAACCTTCTTAAGTGGTTAATCCGGATGTGTTTGTCCTGGCCATGTGCACCTGTTTTCAGACAGAAAGATGTATATTCGTAACCATTCACGTTAAATAAAAATTACTATATGAAAAGAGAAAAATTGCGCGTTGGTATGATCGGCGGAGGCAAGGACGCTTTTATCGGAGCGGTGCATCGCCTGGCGTTTAATATGGACGGGCAGGTAGAATTGTGTTGCGGGGCATTGAGCATTCACCCGGAGGTTGCTAAAGAATCCGGCGAAATGCTGTTCCTCCCGGAAGACCGTATCTATCTGAATTATGAGGAGATGATCCGGAAAGAAAGTCAGCTTCCGGAGGATAAACGCATGCATTTTGTATCGATCGTAACGCCCAATTTTGTGCATTTCGCACCGGCTATGATGGCATTGGAGCATGGTTTTAATGTTGTGATCGAAAAGCCGATGGTGTTCAGCCTGGATGAGGCCCGGCAATTACAACAGAAAGTTAAGGAAACGGGGCTGATGCTTTGCCTTACACATACCTATACCGGCTACCCGATGGTAAAACAGGCCCGGCAGATGGTGGCAGAAGGGGCCCTCGGAAAAATAAGGAAGGTTTATGTGGAATATCCGCAGGGGTGGCTGAGCCGGTTGTCTGAGCGTGAAGGAAATGCGCAGGCAGCCTGGCGTACAGATCCTAAAAAGAGCGGGAAAAGCGGCTGTATGGGAGATATCGGCACCCATGCTGCAAACCTTGCTGAGTATATTACCGGCCAGCATATCTCGAAACTTTGTGCAGACCTGAATACCATTGTGGAAGGACGTAACCTGGATGATGACGGTGCTGTATTGCTGAAGTTTGACCAGGGCGCATCGGGTGTGCTGATCGCCAGCCAGGTGGCTGCGGGTGAAGAAAACGCATTAAAGATTAAGGTGTATGGCGAAAAAGGAGGGCTGGAATGGCATCAGCAGGAACCGAACACCCTGCTGGTTAAATGGCTGGATGCTCCCACCCAGGTGTACCGGGCAGGCAGTGGCTACCTGAATGATTATGCAAAGCACAATTGCCGCACTCCGGCAGGGCATCCGGAAGGCTACCTGGAAGCGTTCGCTAATCACTACCGGAATTTTGCACAGGCGTTGCAGGCCAAATTGCACAATGAAACCCCGTCAAAAGAGAGCCTTGATTTTCCCTCGGTGGACGATGGTGTAAGAGGGATGGCCTTTATCGATAATGTTGTTGCTTCTGCGCAATCGGATAAGAAGTGGTGGGATTTTGAGATTTGAGATTTGAGGGGCCGGAATTGAAATGTCGGCCTTCAGCTACCAGCCTTCAGTTTTCAGCCGATCCCGGGTTGAAAATTGAAGGCTGATTGTTTTCTGCCGATCCCGGGTTCCATCCCCGTTTCTTTAAGCTTTCGGGATTTAAATGAAAGATATTTTCGCTTCGGTGGGTTGTGCCTGCACCCTGGCTGTTAGCTTATAATCTGAGCCTGTGGCGCTCTGCTCCTGGTTCGCCTTCTGTATCGCCAACTAAGTCCGCAGTTGATTGGCCGGGCGCTGCCGTTTGCCCCTGGAATGTAATACAGAAGGCCATCAGCCGGACCTTCCTCCAATTCCGGAATGCTGCCAGTTTCGCTTTTCCGTTAACCTGAAGGCAATGTGTGCGGACGCAGACTTAGCTGCTTCGATCATCAAATTTTTAATGCAGGCATAATACTGATGGCTGAAATCTGACCGCTATTTTATAATATCGCCCTTCAATCGCATCAGCTCGGTTTCAGACAATTTAGTATTATACCGGGCTTCGATCAGCCGGTCGTAAGCCTGCGCCAGGCTAAGCTGTGCTTCCCGCAGTTGCACAAGGGTGGCCATGCCCAACTTGTAGGTTTGAAAAACAATATCCACATTTTCCTTCGCCAGTTCAATATTTTCTTCCTCGAGTTTCAGTGCCCGCTTTTGCTGATCATAATTTTTATAGGAGTTGAGGGCACTCAGCCTGATGAGGGAATGCTGGTTATCGTAGTTCAGTTCTTCCATTTTCAAACTCCACCGGCTTTGTTTGATATCCCTTCTGGCAGACAGCTGGTTAAAAATGGGAATACTGGCAGTTAAACCATAGTTGTATCCATGGCTTTGATTGAACAGGGTGGAGAAGGGGTTAATGACCTTCTTATTTTCCGTGCGGGTAAAATTATACATGGAGTTAAAGGAGAGGGTAGGGTAAAGACCAGCCTTGCTTTCCTTTAATGTGTATTGTGCTACCTGGATCCTTGTTTTTGCCAGTTGGAGGGATGGATTGTCCAGCTCGATCCCGTCGAGGATACTGCCCAGTGAAAGATCATAGTTGAGCGGTATGGTATCGGGTATATCAAATGCAGCGCCATCGATCTGGCTGTTCATGGCCTGTGCCAGTTGTTCTTTAAGCTGTGCTACCTGAACTTCCTGCTGCATCCGTAATGATCGCTGGCTATTCAGGTCTACCTTGCTTTGCAGCACATCGGGTTTGGCGCCGGTTCCGATATCGAGTTTGTTCTGCGCCAGCTTGGCACGCTCTTCGTTCAGCTTGATCTGTACATCGGTGGCTTCGATCTGTTGTTTGCCTCTTGCAATGGCGTAGTAGTTGTTGATAACGGAGGCGATCGTATTAACGATCTGCTCTTTGATGGTATATTCACCGGCTTCCAGCAGCGCTGCGGCCTTGTCGCGTGTCGCAAACATCTTCAGCCCGTCAAACAGGACCCAGTTAAGGGTTACATTGGCCTGTACATTGTTGCTCCGGATATTGCTGGATTTTCTCTGGGTTCCATCTGCCAGCGTCTGTTTCTGGTTGTTATTGGTATTGGTAAGGCCGGCGTTGCCATTTACAACAGGCAGGAACGCCATGTTGCGATAGCTGTAGTCGATGGAGGCTACGGTTGAATCGTTTTTTGACAGCTGTATCTGGTAGTTGTTGAGCAGCGCAGTGGCGATCGCTTCTTCTAAGGTTAAAAGGCGCTGCGCGCGAACCTGTACGGAGCATATCAGTATCAGGAGAAGGAGGGATAGTTGCCGTGTTCTATAAAAATCGTTGTTCATGTATTAATGCATTTTATCGTTATGCGAAGCGTCGGGCTTTGCATAACTGTCGCCTTCCAGCCGGAGCATCTCATCAAATTCTTTGTTCTTCTTATTGGAAGAAAGATAGCTGTAAATAGCGGGAATTACATACAGGGTAAGGATGAGGGAAAAGATGATACCGCCTACGATCACGATCCCCAGCGGGATACGGCTGGTGGCTGCCGCTCCCAGCGACAGGGCAATAGGCAGGGCTCCCAGGGCCATGGTCATACTTGTCATAAGGATGGGCCGTAAACGCTGACCGGCTGCAAAAATTACCGCCTCCGTCTTGCCCATATTCTTCTTGCGGCTCTGGTTGGCAAACTCTACGATCAGGATCCCGTTCTTGGTTACTAACCCAATGAGCATGATCATGCCGATTTCAGAAAAGATATTAAGGGTATGGCCGAAGATCCAGAGCGAGAGCAGGGCGCCCGCCAGGGCCAGCGGCACTGTGATCATAATGATGAGGGGATCAATAAAGCTTTCGAACTGCGCTGCCAGGATCAGGAAAATAAGACCGAGCGCCAGCAAAAAGGCAAAGCTGGTATTGCTGCTGCTTTCTGCAAAATCCCTCGCCGATCCGCTCAGGGAAGTGGTGAACGATTCATCCAGCACCTTTTGAGCGATCCGGTTCATCTCTTTTACGCCATCACCAACCGTATGTCCCTCGGTAAGGCCGGCCGATACAGTGGCCGATTTGTACCGGTTAAAGTGATAGATCGTGGGCGGTGTGGTGGATTCAACCGCGTTGGTGATATTATCCAGGCTGATCAACTGTCCCTGGTTATTGCGTACAAATATTTTTTTCAGATCATTGGGGTCGTCTCGGTTGATGCGGTCTACCTGCGCCATCACCTGGTATTGCTTGCCGCTCCGGGTAAAATACCCCAGCCGCTGGTTGCTGTATGCGGTTTGCAGTGCCTGCGATACATCGCTTACCGTTACACCCAGCTGCGCCGCTTTTAAACGGTCTACATGTACCCGCAGCTCCGGTTTATTAAATTTGAGGTCGGCGTCCACCTGTTGCAGGATGTCGCTTTTGTTACATTCTTCCAGGAATTTCGGCAGTATCCCGGAAAGCTTTTCAAAATCGTTGTTTTGAAGTACAAACTGTACATCCTGTCCGCCGCGGCGGTTCACCTGGATGGTTTGGTCCTGTATGGCAAAGGCGCGGGCCTCTGTATATTTGGATACATGCCGGTTTACATAATCCACGATCTCTTTCTGGGAACGGTTCCGTTCATTGGGTGGCACCAGGCGTACCCGTACCATCCCTGTATTGGCACTCCCGCTCATGCGCGACCCTGTGATCGAGAGCACGATCTCTTTTTCCGGAACGGAGTCGATCAGGAACTGCGATACTTTGTCTACGTACTTATCCATGGCATAGAAAGACGTACCCTCCGGCGCCGTAAGGCTTAACCGGAACTGGCTCTTGTCTTCCATGGGTGCAAGCTCAGACTGTATATTGCGGCCAATGACCACGATGATGCAAAAACAGGCGATCACGATGAGCCAGGATACCCAGCGCACTTTCATAAATGCCTTTAACGACCGCTCATAGTATTGTTCCATCCCCCGGAAGAATGGCTCTGTTTTGTTATAGAACCAGGAATGTTTGTGCACGTTCTTTTTGGAAAGAAAAACGTTGAGAACAGGGGTAAGGGTCAGTGATACGAAGGCGGAAATGAGTACGGCGCCGGCTACCACGATCCCGAATTCGCGGAACAGGCTGCCTACAAAGCCCTGCAGGAAGATGATGGGCAGGAAAACGACCGCAAGGGTAATAGAGGTGGCAATAACTGCAAAATAGATCTCTTTGGAGCCTTCCAGCGCTGCCTTTCTTTTGCTCAGTCCCTGTTCCAGCTTTTTGAAGATGTTTTCGGTTACTACGATACCATCGTCTACCACCAGCCCGGTTGCCAGCACGATCGCCAGCAACGAAAGCACGTTGATGGTATATCCCATAACATACATGATAAAAAAGGCCCCGATCAGCGAAACCGGGATGTCGATCAGCGGGCGTATGGAAAGGATCCAGTCGCGGAAGAATAAATAGATAATGATCACCACCAGCCCGATGGCGATGAAGAGCGTTTCTTCTACTTCTGTGATGGATTTTTTAATATACTGGGTCTGGTCCAGGGCAATGTTCAGCTTGATATCGTCCGGAACTTCTTTTTTGATCGCCTCCATCCGTTTGTAAAATTCATCGGAGATGGAAACGTAATTGGCGCCCGGCTGTGGAATAATGGCCAGGGCAATCATAGGAACGGCGCTTTCTTTCAGGGCGGATTCTTCATTTTCCGGGCCCAGCACCACGTTGGCAACGTCTTTAACGCGGATGTCGGCGCCGCCCTCGTTTTTTATGATGATGTTTTCAAACTCTTCTTCCGTATCAAGCCGCCCGAAGGTGCGGATGGTCAGCTCTGTATTTTCGCCGGTTAATTTACCGGAAGGCAGTTCAATATTTTCCCGTTGCAGCGCCGATTGGATATCCGCTGCCGTAATGTTAAAGGCGGCCATTTTATTGGGATCCAGCCAGAGCCGCATGGCAAAGCGTTTTTCGCCCCAGGTATCGATACTGCTAACCCCGGGGATGGTCTGCAGCCGGTCTATAAGGCTGTTGGTGGCATATTCCGTAAGCTCCAGGGGATTCTTGGTATTGCTCTGCACCGTCATTGAAAGAATGGGCTCGGCGCTGGCATCTGCCTTTGTAACGGCGGAGGGTACCTCCAGGTCGGGGGGAAGCTGGCGCTGGGCTGCGGATACTTTGTCCCGCACGTCATTGGCTGCTGCCTCCAGGTTAGCACCTACCTCAAACTCCACGTTGATGTTGCTGCTTCCGTTGCTGCTGCTGGAAGTAATGTTCCGGATACCGGCAATGCCGTTGATGGCATCTTCCAGGGGCTCGGTGATCTGGCTTTCGATGATGTCTGCATTGGCACCCGCATAAGAAGTGCGCACACTTACATTGGGGGGATCAATGGCAGGGTAGTCGCGTACACCCAGGAACTTGAACCCAATAAACCCAAACACAATAATGACCAGGTTCATCACGATGGCCAATACCGGTCTCCTCAAACTTAGCTCAGAAATATTCATCAATAATGTATTGGATGATGTAGCATCATCTTTTTCAGTTAACGATCTTATTTATGCTCACTTTTGTATTGGGTTTGGTAGCCATTACCCCGGTTACCAGGATGGTATCTCCCGTCTTCAGCCCCTTTGTGATCTCAACCCGTGCTGAATCCCTGCTACCGGTTTCCACATCAGAAAAGAGGGCTTGGCCCTTGTCTACAAGGATCACCTGTTTACCGCGCGCGGTGGGCAGGATGGCCTGTGTGGGAATGAAAATAGCATTACTTTTAGGGGCGAAGCCTATCTTTACTTTGGCAAAGGCGCCGGGGATCAGTCCCTGCGCAGGACCGGTTACCACGGCTCTTACGGTCAGGCTGCGATTGGTTACCGATACATTGGATTCTGTAGCCATTACTTTGGCTGCATAGCTGGTATTATTTCCCTCCACCGTAAAATTAACGAACTGTCCCGGGGCAATTTTGGAAGTGTATTTTTCGGGGACCACAAAATCGATCTTGAGCGTACTGGTCTGGTTAATGGTCGCAATGACCGTAGCGGGTGTTACATAGGCGCCGGGACTGATCGCCTTCAGGCCCATTTTCCCGCTAAAGGGCGCCCGTACCACAGTGCGGGAAATTTCGGTGCGGACCAGGGCGATGTCGGCCTGGATGTTCTGCATGGTCAGCAGGCTGTTGTCATAGTCCTGCTTGCTGATCCCCTGTATGCCTACCAGTTGCCGGGCCCGGTCCTCATTAACTTTTGCAATGGCCAGTTGCGCTTCCAGCTTTTTCAGCTGTGCCTGCAGGTCGCCGTCATATACCCGGGCCAGTACTGTTCCTTTGCTTACCAGTTGCCCTTCTCTCACATTGAGCTGCACTACCCGGCCGGATACCTCCGGGTGGATCTCCGTTACTTCATTGGCAACAATGGTTCCCGGGGTCTCTATGTTTTCAGCAAATGACTCCGTTTTTATAATAAATGCGTCCACCTTGGCTGTGCCCCTTTTCTGACCGGAGGGAGCCGCTTTTTTCTTTTCATTGCAAGCCTGGATGCTCAGTATCAGCAACAGCAGGAGTAAGGGCGTTGGAATCCGGTTCAAACGAATGTTATTTAGTTAAATAATTAAATAATAGGCACCAAGTCTATAAGACTCTTTTGGAGCGAAAATCTTGCGTAAAGATGCGGTTTTTCTAATTTCTGAAGAACTTGCTAAAGTACGAAGAACCCGGTTAGTACTGAACTTTAAACGGGGAGCATTTGGAAAGCACTCCTTTAAACGGTGAATCGTCAGGCCGGGCACCGGGTAATAGAACTTCTCACTATGCACCTTTCTGTATACAGGAGCCCACCGGATATGTTCCGAGGCCCCGGGGGAAACCGTTAATCTGCTACTAATACTCCCGAAACATTCCAGGCACTAAAACTGGAGCCTTCCGGTTTTCCCTGCGGAATGGTTACCTGCAGGGTATATTCTCCTGCCTCAAGGTCACCCAGGCTGATCCGGAAGGGATTGGTCACCGTTCCCGGGCACCAGTTGGAGCGGCTCAGGTCGGAAGATGAAAGGCCGTTGCTGAAATTACCCGATGCGGGATTGAACAGGCGGTAAGTGCCGCAGTCCTGTCGCCAGGGCACCAGGTCAAAGATGATCTTGCCGTTGAGCAGGATCGTGTTTTTTTTGGGAACAAACTCATCACCGTTGCCCCAGCCTCCGTGTCCTGTGGTGGTATAAAGCAGGTGGGCATTTTTTAACGGAGCATTGATCCGGAAATTGACCGTCAATCCTTTTTCATTATCAAACATGGTAGCATATTCCTGCCCGGCCATTTCCATAATGTTCAGGGTATTGAACAGGGGCAGGATCTGCTGTTGCTGCTTATCTGGCCCCCCTTTGTGTATGGTAAGACGGGCTGTTATTTTATGTCCGCCTTTATCATAGTTGCCAATGAATACGCCGATATATACTTCCCTGTTATTGAGCGCAGCCGCAAAGTCGGTGATGTCCTGCCGGTAGGGAACAGCTTCCTGCCATTGCTTCCCTTTAAGCTGGATGTGGTTGAATTGTTTGATACCGAAAGGTGTGAAGAAACGCATCAGTTCCAGCGGGGGCGCATAGTCTGTTGTAGCTGCAACGCCCTGGTAATTTTTACCGTTGCCATTTGTATAAACCGGAAGGGTTTTGGCGCCGTTCTTTAACCCGTCCAGGAAGGATTGTTTTTTGCCGGTGGGTATAAGGAATACGGTTCCCGTCCGGTCGTACGCGTCTCCATTGGATTGTTCCAGGAGATCCAGGAAAATATTGCAGCCGCTGTCGAGCACCGGTATCTTTATTTTTTTTACTACGACCGTGCCGTTGGCAAACCGCATCACATCTCCGGTTGACCGGCTGGTATCCGAAAAATTAATGACCTGGTTGGTAAACAGGGGGATGGTGGTGAAGCGGCTGTTCCAGATGGCATCCCGGTAACTCAGCAGGTCGGTCTGCAGTGTTTTCCGGGCCAGGAAGGCAGGAAGCACCGGTTTTTGTTTTTCTATTTTTTCAGCCCGGATGCTGTTATTCCCGTTCCGGATCTGCTCCAGCACCAGGCCCAGGTTCTGGCCTAATGGGGTAGGGGCCCCTTTTACCGGGAGCTGGTCCGTATACCATAGTTCGATCGTATTGGAGTTGACCACTGTTTTTGCTTTTTTGCAGCGATAACCCAGTATCTCTTTGGTCTCATTCAGTAATTCGAAGTGTTGGGTACGCAATGCGGTGTCGGAAGCTGCCATGGCTTCCTGCTCATTGAGGAACGCAAAGAGCTCCTGGCGGTTGGCTGGCCGGTTGATCATCGAAAGTTCAAAAGGGTAGGTGGCTTTACCGGTAAAATCTTTTTCCGTGGTAAGCAGGGTTTGCTGAGGTCCTGCAAAAACCCAGATCTTATTTTGCCGTTCCGGTGTTTTCCCGTTAAAACTGGTACCGTAGGTGATCTTGTAGACCGGGTTATCGGTAAAAGCTACCTGTGCATTCCCTGGCATGGATACTCCTGTTAATAGGGCAACCAATAAAAAAACGTTCATTTTCATCATAATGCTATTCAGTGGTGCAAAGATAACCACCTGTCCGGTTGTTTCGGTCTGAATCTGTGATACGGAAGCCGCATATTGCTCTGGTGCAAAGTGCGCGGCAAATCCGGACTGCATGCAATACAACCGTCCTGCTCAACATCATTGCATGTTTTCTCTTGCTCCCTGAGGTTGAATTTTAACCATAAAAGCAGCAGCAGCTAAAATGGTTATGCAGGATCTTGTTGCTTAAAAGAGGCCTATTACTTTTTATAGGTTCTTGTTTTGACGGATTGCCCGTTCCTGATCGTATATTCTGTATAAAAAACCTGCGGACGGTCTTCATAAACCCGTACTTCCCGGATGAGATAGAATTTGCCGCCGACCCATTTATAATAGGCGTCACCTTCGTTGCCACGCCCGTCTGCATCCGATTTCCGGAACTCCTTTGTTAAGGCATTAAAGTCGAGGAAACCCAGTTCGTTCAGTGCTTTGTTGGAAGCAAATTGCCGCGTTTTCGGGTTGTAAATAAAATAAAGGAAGGAACCATCATTTTTTGTTGCCTGCGGAAAATAAATGGGGATTTTCAGGTCGGGATAACCGTCGAAATCCAGGTCTTCCAGTTCCGCTTCCCCGTAATCATTGTACAGCACCTCGTCGAAACCATCCAGTTCCTTTGTGATTTTTTTTACCGGGTCATGAATGAAGAGTTTATTTGCCTTTGTATAATCTTGCAGGGAACCTCCGGCATTTTCCTCTTTACCCTTATAGAGCCGGAGCCGGATCTCCCATTGCTGAAGATCATTTACGGATTCGTTTTCGACCCGTTTCAGTTGTACCGGCAGGGTGTTCTGGTGAGTTCCTGTCCAGGTTCCGCTCAGGTCCTTGCTGCCAATGGCATTGAGGGTAAATGTGCCGGTTTTTTCATGTTTCTGTAATTGCCGGTTATAAGCGCTTTCACTGATATGGGCCCCGTTGGGAGCCGTTGTTCCCTCAAGATAGATCGTTGAGGAGCTTCCCTTACGGGTATAATAATATTCACCCTGGATGGAATCAGTATTTTGAGTATGCCTTATTTTTATTTCCACCGGGTAGCTGCCAATGGTGCCCTGGTAATGTATCCAGGTGTGGACGATTGTTTTTTGAGCAACTGCCCCATGAGTAGCAAGCAGCAGCAGGAGCAAAATTGATTGTTTTTTCATATGGATATTAAAATGCTGCGGTCATTAAAAGCTGGCCCCGATCACCCGCAATACATTACCGCCCAGTATTTTCCGGATCGATTTTTTGGTATAGCCGCGCTTCAGCAGCTCGGCTGTGATGTTGGGGTAAGCGCTGACATCTTCAAGCCCGGCAGGCACGGAGCCAATGCCGTCATAATCTGATCCGATGCCTACATAGTCGTCGCCGACCAGTTTTACAATATAATCGATATGATCCACAAGGTCCGAAAGCGTTGGCCGCACGGTTTCCATTTCTTTTTTAAAATAGCTGTCCCAGTGTTTAAGTGCCAGTATCGTGTCACCCGTCTTCCGGAAAACAGAATCCACAAATTGTTTTTTTACCGGTTCTGAAAGCGAAGTGAGCTTTTCATCAAATTTCCTGCTGATAAAGCCGGAGTAAAAGTTGATACAGATGACCCCGCCATTTTTTGCTACGGCCCTGATCTGATCGTCCTTTACATTGCGGAATACAGGGCAAAGCTGGTAAACGGAGCTATGGGACAGAATAATAGGTTTGGTACTGGTGGCAATGGCATCATAAAAGGTTTGTTCACCGGTATGGGACAGGTCAACCAATACGCCCAGCTCATTGAGCCTTCTTACTACCGATTTGCCAAAGGCTGTAAGTCCTTTGTGTTTTAAGGTGTCGGGGTGCTGGGTTTCGTCCAGGGCGCTGGTAGCCCAGGAATTGCTGTTGTTCCAGGTAAGGGTCAGGTAACGCATCCCTCTTTTCTGAAGGGCTTCCAGTTTGCGGAGGTCGTTCTCGATCATGTGGCCGCCTTCCACACCGATGAGGGCTACCAGTTTTTTTTGTTTTAGGCCCTGGCGGATCTCTTTTGAGCTTTTAGCCAGCATAAGCTGTTCCGGATGGCGGCGGATCAATGCTTCCAGCGAATCGATCTGGTCATTGGCATCGGCATATACGCCTTTGGGATTATGGGCAACAGGCCCCGTAAAAACGGAAAAGAACTGTACATCCAGGCCGCCTTTCTTCCACCGTGGCAGGTCCGTATGCCGGTCCGGCTGTGGCGCTGTAATGTCTCTCCCCTGAACGACAGATGCAGATGTTACATCATTGTGCCCGTCAATGAGGATGGCTTTATCATGGATCCTTGCTGCCCTTTGCGCTGTTGCGGAAACGGCACCAAGCAGCATGCATGAAAGCCCCATTGTTTTTAAACCCGGTAGATTCATGTTTGTAGTGATTGTGCAGCTACATAGGCTGCTAAGGCACGAAGGTACACGAAGATTTTTTAGATCCTGGAGTTTGTGTTGCCAACGAGGTATAGAGACGCGGAGTTTTTTTGATCTCCCCCGGCAAAAGCCCTCATCGGCCGGGTACCTCAGAAGTTCTGATTCAGAAACCCAACGTGTTCTGTGTATCTGAGTCTCTGTGGCATTGTCTTTACATTCGTTCCCGCTCTTCCTGGTTACTATTGGTGCGTTCTGTTGCCGGAACGTCTTTTTTTCCGAATTTAAAGATCAGCGTTACCGAAAAGATCCGGTTCAGCTGGAGTACGGCATATTTCTGCCGGATGCCATTTACTACGGTGGTGTAGGAAGCACCGCTGGAGGCGAAAACGTCCTGTAGATTGGCATTAAGCGATAATTTGTCTTTTAGTAACTGTGCATTTAATCCAAGGTCAACATTATAATAGGCGTCGGATTGGTTTACCAGTGTTACTTCCCGGAACTGGTACCAGAAATTCAAGGCGGCAGAGAGCGTTTTGCCGCTGTTTAAATAAAAATTATTATTGCTGGAAACATAGGCTCCCCAGCCTTTCCGTCCTTCCACATAATCCAGCTTCGATTGTCCGTTGGTATAATAAATATTCAACAGGTTATTGCTTTCCCACCAGGGGATCGCGGAAAAGTTATATGTTTCTGAAACGCCAAAGCGGGTGCTGTTAACAAAGTTCTTGGGTGTACGCATTACAAAATTGGTATCCACATGTGCAATGGTTATGTCATCAAATCCATTATTGGTAAGGGCTACGAAGAAGGCGCTGGTGAATTTGTTTTTATAATTGTGCTGCAGCTGGAAATTGCTGTTGTATTCCGGCTGCAGGAAGGGGTTGCCTTCATAGTAACTATACGCTGTAAGTATGGAAATATACGGGTTCAGGTTCCAGAATGTGGGGCGGCGTACCCGCTTGTTATAGCTAAGGGCAAAGCTGTTGTCATCGTCTTTTTTTAAGCTGATCAACGCGTTGGGAAAGAGTTTTACATAATTGTTTTTATTGCCCTGCTGCCGGGTATAGGAGTACCCGTTGGTTTGGGTGATCTCTCCCCGCAGACCGGCCAGGAAGGACCAGTTCCCCGCTTCGCGGCTGCCATTTAGGTAGAGCGCCTGGGTATTTTCCGTGTATTTATATTCATTGCTCAGTTGCCCGTCATAGTTTTTATCCGATCCTGCCAGGCGGTAATACCGCATATTGTTGTAGGTTTCTATAAAGTTCACTTTGCCGCCCCATTGCAGTTTTGCCACGCTTGTGGGAAACTCCATATCCGCTTTTAACGCATAGATATTGATGTTCTGCAGGGTATTGTTGTAAAAGCGGGCCGTAGAGGGAGCGATCAGTCCGCCTTCCGGTGTGAAGGTTTTGGCTGTAACGTCCGATTCATCGGTTCGGTAAAAAGTAAGGAAGCTGCCGTCAAGGGAGAGGGTCTTTCCGGTGGTATCCAGCCTGGTCTTGTAATACAGGTTATAGGACTGTGTTTTGGCTAATGGTACATAGGTGGCGTAGGTGGTCAGTACCGAGTCGGCCTGTCCCCGGCCATTGTAAAAATGATTGCGTACATAATCTGCTCCTCCTTCAAAGTACCTGGAGAAGCCCGCGTTAAACCCAAGCACGGAACGTTTTGATAACTGGTAATCCGCTCCGGCGTTGACGATAATGTTCTGCCATTTATAATCACCGGTATCACTCATGATCCAGGAACGGTCCGGGTAATATTCTTCCCAGCGGAATCCGTATTTATGACGGGTGCGGTATATATTGGCATTGGCGTACAGGTTCCATTTTCCTGAATTGTAATTGACATTGCCCGTCATATCCATTCCCGGGTACTGCTGCCATTGTTTAAATCCGGCCTGGATACTGCCGCTGTATCCCTGCTGTTTATTGCGCTTGGTAACGATATTGATCAGGCCGGCATTGCCGGATGCATCATAAGCAGCCGAGGGGTTGGTAATGATCTCCACCTTTGATACATTGCCTGCGGGAATGGATCGCAGGTAGTTGAGCAGGTCTTTCTGCGAGAGCTGCAGCAGGCGCCCGTCCTGCATCAGTTGTACTTCTCCTTTACCCGGAATAGATACGCGGTCTCCGTTCATTTGCAGGCCGGGGATCTTTCCCAGGGTTTCCGCAATACTGTTGCCGACAACCGCCGGATTCTCCGCAAGATTCACTACTGTTTTGTCGGGCTTCACTTCGATCAGCCGGGCTTTTCCGGTTACGACCACATCCTTTAATACCGTACTTTTCTGCACCAGGACGATCTGCAGCAGGGTGTCATTTTGCAATTGAAGCGATAGTATCTTGTCTTCATAACTCACGGCGGAGATCTGCAGCAGGTATTTTTCCCCGCCTCTGAGGGCATCGATCTTAAAGTTCCCGGAAGCATCGGCCCCGAATGATTTGGCGGCCTGGCCGCTGCTGTAAAATTCAATGGTAGCACCCGCTACCGGTTGGGCGGCTTCGTCATGAATGGTTCCTCTAATGGTCAGTTGGGCAAAGCAAACGGTGTTCAATAAAACGACACTTAGCAGTACTATGATCTTTCGCATCTGTCAAAAATAGGGAAACCTGAAAGATATCGGGTATTTGAGAACTGAGAATTGAGGCTTGAGACAGAGATTTGATGCCGCTTCCTGGTCCTGGACCGACATTCCCACAGTTTCGAATTCCCCGGCTGTCATTGATATTCCCCAAATACCCCTACTAATGTGCCTGCAATTTCTCCCAGGGTACACCGGGCTTCCACGGCTTCAATAACCGAAGGCATGATGTTTTCTGTTCCCGATGCTTTTGAGCGAAGGCCGGAAAGGATCCGGTCACAGGCTGCCTGGTCTCGGTTATTACGCAATTGTTCCAGTTTTTGTTTTTGCAGGGCGCCGATACTGTCGTCTACTTTAAAGATAGGAGTAGTATTGGCTTCTGCTGTTTGAAAGCGGTTCACCCCCACGATGATCTTTTCGTGGGCTTCGATCTTTTGCTGGTATTCGTAAGCACTGCGGGCGATGGCTTCCTGCATAAAGCCCTCTTCAATGGCAGAGATGCTGCCCCCCATGGCATCGATCTGATCAATGAGCTCCTGTGCTTTTTGTTCCATGCCGGTGGTCATTGTTTCCACAAAGTAAGACCCGGCCAGGGGATCTACGGTGTCGGTAACGCCGCTCTCAAAAGCAACGATCTGCTGTGTCCGCAATGCGATCCTTGCGGCTTCTTCTGTAGGCAGGCTCAGCGCTTCATCAAAGCCGTTGGTGTGCAGCGACTGGGTGCCTCCCAGCACGGCGGCCAGCGTTTGAATAGTCACTCTTGAAATATTATTCTGCGGCTGCTGGGCGGTTAAGGTACTGCCACCGGTCTGTGTATGAAAACGCAGCATCTGTGCCCTGGGATCGGTGGCGCCCAGGTCTTTCATGATCTGCGCCCACATTCTGCGCGCCGCGCGGAACTTGGCCACCTCCTCAAACAGGTTATTGTGCGCATTAAAAAAGAAAGAGAGGCGTTTGCCCAATATATTAATGTCGAGGCCCTTGTCCAGTGCGGCTTTCACATAGGCTTTGCCATTGCTTAAGGTAAACGCGATCTCCTGGGCAGCGGTACTGCCGGCTTCCCGGATATGATAACCACTAATGGAGATCGTATTCCATTTAGGCAGTTCCTTGGAGCACCATTCAAAAATATCGGTGATGATGCGCATGGAAGGCTTGGGAGGATAGCGGTAGGTACCTCTGGCCGCATATTCTTTTAAAATATCGTTCTGGATGGTGCCGGATATTTTGGACAGATCGGCTCCCTGGGTTTTGGCCTGGGCTACATACAAGGCCAGTAAGATAAAGGCCGTGGCATTAATGGTCATGCTGGTCGACACTTCTTCCAGCCGGATGCCGTTGAACAGTTCCGCCATATCTTCTATACTATCGATGGCCACGCCCACCTTGCCTACTTCGCCTTCCGCCAGGGGATGATCGCTGTCGTAGCCGATCTGTGTGGGCAGGTCAAAGGCCACGCTCAGTCCCATCACACCCTGCGACAATAAATAGTGATAGCGTTTGTTGCTTTCTGCCGCAGTGCTGAAGCCGGCATATTGCCGCATGGTCCATAAGCGGCCACGGTACATATCGGGTTGTATGCCGCGGGTAAAGGGAAATTTTCCGGGCCGTTCCGGTTCCTGTTGCGGGAGGTCGGCGGCCGTGTACAGGGTATGTACCGGTATGTCACTGTCTGTATAGATCTCTTTTTCTTCCATTTTTTCTTTTTAACATACGTTCACAGCTGATGGCTAAAAGCGATAAGCGATCAGCTATACAGCCGCCCAAGTGTGCGCTCCCGTTTTTGGCGGAACAGGCTGCAACACCGATGACCTTTGTTCCACAGTCGGGCCCATAATGATAAATCGGATCCGCCTGAAGATTGTTTTGCATCAATTTCAGGGCCGTAAATATATGAACACTTGTTCGTTTAACGGCACAGTCTTTTATATTTGTGGAAATAAAACGATGCACGCATGGATTTTCAATTGTCAGAAGAACAGCAAATGATCCGGCAGGCGGCCCGCGATTTTGCAAACCAGGAATGCCTTCCGGGGGTGATTGAACGCGATGAGCAGCAAAAATTTCCAAGAGAGCAGATCGAAAAACTGGCGGACCTTGGGTTCATGGGTATGATGGTGAAGCCTGAATATGGCGGTGCCGGGCTCGATACGATCAGCTACGTACTGGCGATGGAAGAGATCTCAAAAGTAGATGCCAGTGTGAGTGTATGTATGAGCGTGAACAACAGCCTGGTCTGTTATGGATTACAGGAGTTTGGTACGGAAGCCCAGAAACAGCAGTACCTGGTACCCCTGGCGCAGGGTAAAAAAGAAGGACAGCTATATATTGGCGCGTTTTTGCTGAGTGAGCCGGAAGCCGGCAGCGACGCCACTTCCCAGCAGACGACCGCGGAGGACAAAGGGGATCACTATCTCCTGAACGGGACCAAGAACTGGATCACCAATGGCAGCAGTGCCTCGGTGTACCTGGTGATTGCGCAAACCGACCGGTCAAAAGGATCGAAGGGTATTAACGCGTTTATTGTAGAAAAGAGCTGGCCCGGTGTAACGGTGGCCGCTAAAGAAAATAAAATGGGCATCCGGGGAAGTGATACGCATACGATCCTTTTTTCGGATGTGAAAGTGCCGAAGGAGAACCGGATCGGGGAGGATGGTTTCGGGTTTAAGTTTGCTATGAAAACCCTGGCGGGGGGGCGTATCGGGATTGCCTCCCAGGCGCTGGGCATTGCGGGCGGGGCCTTTGAGCGGGCAAGGGATTATGCGAAAACAAGAAAGGCTTTCGGAACGGAAATTATGAACCACCAGGCCATTGCTTTTAAGCTGGCGGATATGGCACTGAAAATTGAGGCCGCGCGTTTGCTCTGTTTAAAGGCCGCCTGGGAAAAGGATCAGCATCTGAATTATGATATCAGTTCTTCTATGGCGAAACTCTTTGCCTCCGAAACAGCTATGTGGGCCGCCGTGGAAGCTGTGCAGGTACATGGTGGTTATGGCTTTGTAAAAGAATACCATGTAGAGCGGCTGATGCGCGATGCGAAGATCACCCAGATCTATGAAGGCACCAGCGAAGTGCAGCGGATCGTGATCAGCCGGGGCGTTTTGAAGTAGGGGCCACGAAAGGATCCCATGTCCTTTGGATCAATGGGGGCGTTCTCCACGTTCCGCAAGTTGCCCATACCTGCGCTTCTATGGCAGCCGCCAAAAAAAAACGGAGTTTTAGCGCCTACCATGTTGGGCACTGAAGCACCAAAACACTGAAAGCATGGATTTCCGGATCCGTCAGTCACTAAAAGCATTTACTAAGGGTGTCAAAATCTGTGTCTCAGCGTCTCTGTGGCTTATTCCCCATGAACAATCGTTTGCGCATTTTTTAGCCATACATAATCTGTATTTTACCGCATCATCAAATTCTATAAATATGAGAATCGGGCTGCTTACGGCTTGCTTATTGGGCTGGTTGATTGCGGGAGCACAAACTCCGGACATTGCACAGATCGAAAAAGATCTGAAGGTTTTTAAGACGCCGATGGCGCTGGAACTAAAAAAACGGGTAAAGAAAAAAGATATTGAAAACATCAGTGATCCCCAGTTAAAAGCGGCAGCCCTCCTGATGGCTGGTAAAAAATATGAGACCGCTTACCGGGTAGCCGATTATGCGGCATGGCTGAAACCTACCACGCTTGGACGGGAATTGATGATCGGGGATGGATACAGTAAATATGAGGGGATCACCGGGATCTATCTTCCCATAGGCCGGCAGGTTATTTTGGTAGAAGGCATTGCCCCGGGAAAGGAACTGCGGTTACTGGTACCTAACTGGAACCGGCGCGCGCCGGAGGGTATTGAGCCAACAAAGGATCCTGCCGGCTGGGGTATTAAACGGCAGGAATTTCCGCTCAGGAACGGGGTCAATATCATTGACCTGCAAAAATACGACGGGCTGGCCTATATTGATTATTACTCCGATGAACCGGAAAAAGAGCAGCCCGTCCGGGTGCATTTTGTAGACGGAAAAGTGAATGGTTATTTTGATATTACAAAGAACAGTGATGCAGACTGGAACCGGTTGATCGATCATGCGGTGTACCCCGTGATCGATGCAAGGGGACGTCATATCCAGATCGCCTACCCGGCGGAGGACTGTAAAAAATATGCATACGGAAAGGGCGTGGAACTGATCAGTAATTATGATTCGCTGGTATACCGCCAGCACCGGCTCCTGGGGCTGATCAAATACAATAAAGTTCCAAAGAATCATATCCTGGCACGGGTAAATTACAACTATTACATGTTCCGTGACGGGGATGGCGTTGCCTATATGGGTACGAAGCCCGGCAATGCCATGCCGCTGGTGGTGGATCCGGCCCGTGTGATCAAAGGTGATCCCTGCTGGGGCTTTAGTCATGAGGTCGGCCATGTGCATCAGTTAAGACCCTACCTGAACTGGGGGGGATTGGGAGAAGTAAGCAATAATATTTTCTCGCTTTACGGGACCACCTCTTTTGGAAACAAAAGCCGCATCTCGGAACAAAAGAATTATCAGAAGGCACGTGACAGCATCATTGCCCGTAAGATCTGCTACCTGCAGGATAATGATGTTTTTAACCGGCTGATCCCTTTCTGGCAGCTGCAGCTTTATTTTACAGGTGCCGGCGGATATGCTGATTTTTACCCGGATCTTTTTGAAGCTTTTCGTCAGCAGGGAGCGGCTGAAAGCGGTAAGGAACACCGTTCCGGGGGATGGGGCAACCGGGGCCGGAACCCTGCGGTTTATCAGCTGAATTTTGTAAAAACAGTTTGTAAGGTCGGGAAAACGGACCTTACCGGCTTCTTTGAAAAATATGGGTTCTTCTATGTAGGTAAATTTGAGTTTGGCGATTATGGCAACTACAATTATGAAATGACGCAGGAGATGGCGGACGCCTGTAAGAAGGAGATCGCTGCCATGAACCTGCCCCAACCCAAAGTAGATCTGACGACACTTGAAGACTAAGTAGCGATCCGCTGTCAGCGTTGAGATTGGAGATCCGGGAATCAATGTCGTTTCCTTACGGGGGGCTATGGTTGGTCTGAATCCTTTCAGGGTTAAAAAAGGCTTCCGGTAAAAGCTTCGCTCCTTAAACAATATCACCGGGTCGGCAGCTCTCGGATCTTTAAAGCGCCCCGCAGCGTTCTGTGGATACCCGTGGAACCTGTGAGCGATCTGCCAGGCATCGGTCTGTCAAAGCAACGATATTACATCCGGCATTCCGGATCGGGCATCGGGAACAGAACCGGATAACGGTAACATGAGTGTCGGATGAATGATAGACGTTTAGATCCTTTAAAAAATATTGCTGATGAAAAAGCAGATCATTCTTTGGGTTGTATCGCTGATGATGGTATCGGGTATTTACGGGCAACCGGCAAAGCCGGCCCAGGGGCATCATACCCCGATGATGGGCTGGGCCAGCTGGAATAATTTCAAGGTCCATATCAATGAGCAGATCATCCGGGCTCAAACGGATGCACTATTAACCAGCGGTATGAAGGCGGCCGGCTATAGCTTCATCAATATCGATGATGGGTTTTACGGAGGCCGGGATGGCAACGGCGCTATAAAAAGTCACCCGGTACGGTTCCCTCATGGTATGGGTGCCCTGGTAGCCTATATCCACTCCAAAGGCTTAGGGGCAGGCACCTACAGCGATGCAGGCATCAACACCTGCGGCTCCTATTGGGATAAAGATTCCATTGGTATCGGGATGGGGCTTTACGGGCATGAACGGCAGGACCTGGAGCTGATGCTGAATAAATGGGGCTTTGACTTTATTAAGGTAGATTGGTGCGGGGGGGAATGGCTGGGACTGGATGAGCAAACAAGGTATACGGAGATCGGCCGGCTGATCAACGCGATAAAGCCGGGTGTCTTATATAATGTTTGCCGCTGGAAATTTCCCGGGAAATGGGTGGTGAATGTTGCTAATTCCTGGAGGGTATCCGGAGATATACGGGAGCAGTTCGATGCCATTGCAAAGATCATCGATCTGAATGCGGACCTGTGGCCTTATTGCGGGCCGGGGCATGTGAATGATATGGACATGCTGCAGGTAGGCCGGGGGATGAGTTATGAAGAAGATAAAGCGCATTTTTCGATGTGGTGTATGCTGAACTCGCCCCTGCTGGCCGGCAATGATCTTACAAAAATGTCGGAGCAAACGCTTCAGATTCTTACCAATAAAGATATGATCGCCATCAATCAGGATCCGCTGGTATACCAGGCACGCAGGTTGCGGGATGACGGTGACCAGGAGGTATGGGCCCGGCCGTTGAAACATACCATGAGCGGCGAAATAGCGGTAGCGCTTTTTAACCGGGCAAAAGAAAAAGCGGTGATCCGGTTTCAGCCCGATTCTCTAAGTATTGATGCGGGAAAGGGATATACGATGCTGGACGTTTGGAGTAAAAAAACGTATACCCGTTCTACCAATAGGGAACAATCATTTGAGGTACCGGCACATGGTGTAGTGGTATTGCGGATAAAAGGAACCGCCCTTCCGTATAATGTATTCCAGTATAAATGAGACGTTAGAATTGAGACAGGCGAATTGAGATTTTATGCGTAAGATCTGAGTTCGATGAGCCGGCAGACCAGGAGCTACAACCGGGATATTGGATATTGCCTGTCACCTCCAGACCAGCACTCTGATCCCATATCTTAAATGCCAGGTCTTCTGTTCCATGTCTCAATGCTGCGGCTGAAATCTCTGGCATAATCCGTACTTTTACCCCATGTCGGTAAATGAACAGAATTATAAAGCCATTCTTGCAAAGACAGAAACAGCCGGAGCTACTCTGGTAGCTGTTTCCAAGCTAAAACCGGTAAGCGATATAAAGGCTTTGTATGACCTGGGGCAGCGGGATTTTGGGGAAAATTATGTACAGGAGCTCGCAGAAAAACAACCGCAGTTGCCGGACGATATCCGCTGGCATTTTATCGGGCATCTGCAATCCAACAAGGTTAAATATATTGCGTCGTTTGTGCACCTGATCCAGGGAGTGGATAGTGAGAGGCTGCTGGTTGAAATTGATAAACAGGCACGGAAAAACGGCCGTATCATCGATTGTCTGTTACAGGTGCATGTAGCGCAGGAGGAAACAAAATTTGGTTTCGACGGCGGGGAGGTTACGGCATTGCTCGGCCGGATCGGGTCGGGCGTACTGGTGCTGCCAAATGTGCGTGTAAAAGGCCTGATGGCCATGGCCAGTTTTACAGAGGATGCCGATCAGCTGAAGCAGGAGTTCACCGCAATGAAAGCACTTTTTGAAAAGAGCTTCAAACCTGAAACTTCAGACCTGAAACTTCAAACATTATCCATGGGTATGAGCGGTGATTATGAGCTGGCGCTGGAATGCGGAAGCACGATGATCCGGGTGGGAAGCCTGTTGTTTGGCGCAAGGGGATGACCAGCCCGCTTTCAGCGATCAGCCCTCAGTGGGTTCCGGAACGCCGGAAGAGAACCCTGGAACATCAGGCGCCAGAACCTATCAGCCCCAAACGTCGGGCCGGGGACAAAAAAGAGGCCTTTGGCGTATTTGCGGCTGGAAATTAAATTAAGCGTAACTTCACATCAGTGTTTTTAAATAGCTTATGATGGATATGATGGAGCAACTGATCCATGCTTTTGAAGAAGAAAAGTTTAACCTGGAAAGATTTATAAGAGAAGCCCTGTTGAACAGCCCGGAAGGACCGGATTATCTGACGGCGCTCCAATATGAAAAGGGATTGGACGGAACCAACCATGCCCTGGGAGTCTTGCGTACATTGGAGGACCGGTATTACCGGAAGAAGGAATGGCACCGCCATTGCATCAGGCGTTTCAGGGAGGCTGTCCGGGAGGGAAGGTCTTCCTATGCACTCCGTTTCCTGGAAGAGGAAAAAGCGCTGCTGAGCGTGTTGGAGATGCTGCCTTCAGATTGTCCGGATAAAAGTTATATCCTTCGGGAAACGTTCCGGGAGCTTACTGCGGGGGCCATTTCCGGATTTAAGTGGGTGCTTCGTAAGAATTTATATTTCCGCTTCCTGTATAAGCCGGGAAAAAAGGCTGTTTTTTGTGACCTGGTTTTTACCGGCAGGGAAAATAGGTCCTCTATTGAAACGGGGCGGCTGTCCTCAAAAGGATTTGTACCGGTCAGTGCTCGGCGCCTGCGTTTGAAATGGCCATGCCACAAAGAAGGGGTGGAGATCGATGGCCTGATGGTGCATCTTTCTGCAGTGATCTTTAATGCACTGTGTATTTTCCCGGAAGGCAGCGAAAGCCACCTGGAGCTTTTCTGATCAGCTGCAGGCATTACAAATTAAAACCGTGTATATGCTGCCAGCTGTATTGCGTTGTTCATAGTGTTGACGGTTGGTCCCTTCACCGCCTGGTTCAGGTAACCCGCCTCTATATCAAATTTTGGTGAGGCGCGGTATCCCAGGGCAATATAGGCCCGGTTCTGATCAAAGAAGGATCCGTTGAGTTTGTCTTTGTTCTGAAGGTTGAAAAACAGTTCGTTTTGTAATGCCGCAAATGGCCCTTTTTTGAATCCATTCTCGTTCCGTATGAGAGGCTGTATGCCCCGGAAAAAATACCGCAGCCGTTGCGAAAAAATGTCGCTACCCGGTCTTTCGATGAATCGTTGTTCCAGCCGGAATCGGTGGCTGAGAGCCCCGGAAAGCAACGGATGAATGACGGTGTATTGCTCCCAGATGCGGTGTTCCGTTAAGGTGCGCCCATTGGTGATATCCGGTGCCGGGAAGGTGGGGGCATACAGGTATCCCAGGGTAGCGGTCTGGTTGGGCCTGATATAATAGCTGATGCCCGGCCGTACCAGTATATTCCGCACACCGTTCCAGTTGTCGCGGGTACGTACCTGGATGTCGGAATACAATCCCCATTTCCGATCCAGCCGGGTATTATGAAACCAGGCAGCCCAGCCGGTTTGCTCAGAGCGTGTTTGACAAACTGCCGCTGCAGGTATTATGAAAAAGAACAGGAAAATAGAAACTCTGGCAATCATACCGGATAGATGATTTGTAAAAAAATTTTTTTCCAAAACAGAAAAGCATAAAAAAGGTTTAAATTTGGGTCAGGAAATAATAACTTATGAAACACCTGTTACCTGCACTAATACTGCTGGCCACCTGTTGGTCCTGCTCAAAAGACCGTACTTCCAACCAGGGAGGCACTGGCGATACCACACAGTTAAAAAATTACACCAAGGATCTAACCATAGTTAACTGGAATATTGAATGGTTTGGTTCCTCACGGTTTGCGGGGGATCCGGGTGTCCAGGAATCCAATGCCGGCAGGATCCTGCGTTATCTGGATGCCGATCTGTACGGGATCTGCGAAGTGGTAGATACAGCCCGGTTTGGAAGCATGATCCGGCGCTATATGGGCGGCGAATTCCGGTATGTGATCAGCCCCTATCCAAGGATCGATCAGAAACTGGCCATCGTCTATAATAAAAATATTTTCAGAAATGTACGCGCACGGCCATTTATGAGTACGAGCGCGACAGCTGCCGTGTACTTTGCTTCCGGGCGTTTCCCGTTCCTGTTTACCGCAGAGGCAGTCGTAAACGGTCAAAGAAATACGGTGCACTTTATCCTGCTTCATGCAAAAGCCGGCAGCGGCAGGGATGCCTATGAGCAGCGGAGTGATGGCTCCCGGGAGCTCAAGGATAGTATCGATACCTATCTCCCGGGTCAGAACTGCATGGTTTTCGGCGATTTTAATGACCATCTTAATGGCAGCATTATACCGGGTTCAGCTTCTCCTTATCAGAATTTTATCAATGATGCGGCCCGCTATCGGCCGGTAACACTGCCCCTGAATGCTCCCGGGTACCAGTCAACGATCACCTTCCCGAATTCGGTAATTGACCAGCAGCTCATTTCCGGGAGGATGGCGTACTGGTACAGGAGCGGCTCGGCAAAGATCAGGACGGACGTGGTGGCCGTGGTTCCGGACTACAGGTCCGGCAAAACATCTGATCACTACCCGGTATCGTCAGTATACAATATAGCCGACTGACGGCAGAAGGGGCATTGAAACTGCTGCTGTGCTTGGGGAATTATGACTGTTATAGACTCCAGGACCGGCTCCCCCTCCGGTACGGGAGTGTATCAGGCAGACCTGTCAGCGGAGAAAGACAGGATACTGAAAAAGCAGGCGCAATGGCGTGCTTTGGTGCAAATTAAATTTTGTTTTTCCCTATGCAGAATTTGTAACTTTGCAGTGGTTCTTTGGTTTATCGGTTCACCTTAAAATACAGCAATATGACACTGATTCAACGTATTGAGTTTTGGGGAGAAAAGCATCATCCTGCCTGGATGGATATCGTACGCATAGGGTTGGGAATATTCCTGATCTTTAAAGGCGTTCAGTTCATTAACAATTACAATACCCTGATGGACCTGATGCCGGACTGGATGTCGTTCAGTTCGTTTATGACCATTCTTATAGGGCATTATATTGTAGGGGCCCATATCCTGGGTGGAGTCCTTATTACATTAGGATTGCTGACCAGGGCGGCCTGCCTGATGCAGATCCCCATCCTGCTGGGCGCCGTGTTCTTTGCCGGAATGTCTGGTAATGTGTTACACCCTTTTTCCAACCTGTTGCTGGCAATAGTGGTATTGCTGCTGCTGATCTACTTTTTAGTAGCCAGTAACGGTCCCTGGTCGCTGGATGCGATTCATGCAGGGGAAGAGGAAAAGAAGCGGTAGGTCCATTATAAAATGAGCTTATTGCCGGTCGTAATACGCTGACCGAAGGCATACCAGGAGATTGTTGGCGGCATGCTGATCCGGGGTGGCGGGTAAACGGCTTTCCCGGTAAAGGGTTTTTAACCGGCGCATCATTGTTTCGGCTTTATGCACCAGTTCGTCATAATCATATTTGCCTTCTTTAATTTGTAACAGCAATGCACGGTCGGTCCTCCTCACATATATTTTATGATCCTCCGCAATTTCCAGGGCCATCCTGAGTAAACGGAACACATGCATCATGTTCTTGGAATCGTAGTTCTTCCCGTGCCGGACCGAGCCCTGATAACGTGTCTCGTTCCTCTTTGCCACCCAATCCCAATATTCCCTGTATTCTTTACAATATACAGAATAACCGTCCCTGTTAAAGTAGAGAAGACCCAGCGGCTCCGCATCCCGGGGAACTGCACTGGTACAAACATCATTAGAATCTTCCTTTCTGAATATTCCTGAATAGAGGCTTCCTGCGGAATGATACAACTGGTAGCAGTCCCTGAAATGGGCAAGACTGGTTAAACCCATCGACTCCTGGGAAAAAGATCGTTCCCGCAAGTAGCTATTTAATGGCATGGCTTTCTTTTCGATATATACATAACAAAAATCAGCCGGGCTTTTCCGTTCTCTATTTACAGGATTGGCGATCTTCTTTTCCAGTCCCCGGGCTTTCCTGATCTGACTATAGGCATAGTTGGCAAAACTCTGTTCGCATAAGCGTGACAAAAAATATTCCTGTTTAACGAGGTTCATTAAAGGATCACACAATAAGATACAGTCATCAGGAGTGGCCAGGAGTTCCAGTATATTGGGATTGTTTTTTGCCAACAGCTCAATGAAACGCTTTAACTCATAATATACGATATCATTGGTTTCATTGGATACCTGGGGTATATACTCCATCGAGTAATACCAGTTACGGGGCAGTATAAAAACGCCTTTGATATCTGTATCCGAAGCCGGAGTGTCTAACCCGTAAGCCTTGCTGCCGGAGATACATTCAAATATCAGCCAGCCGTTCTCCTTTATCGTATCAATCGTAAGTTGGGTCATTGAGTTTGTTTATAAAATAATGATTCAATAGGTCCATATTGCTGTTGTTGACCTTCAATGCGCTCCTGGAAGCCTCCAATTGCTCAAATAACCCATCGAGCCGGTTAAAAAGCGATGTGGCGCCTTTATGGTCATAGCTTTCCGGTTTTGTAGCTTTTAAGGCTACAAGGCGAAGGATGGTTTTGCTGATCCGGGGACTGGTATATTTCAACAGTTTTTCCAGTTCCATAGGGGGCACTGTATCATCATGCAGGATCCAGTTACAGGAGAGGAGGGAGCGCAACATATAAAAGAAGCCTTTTAATTTAAACGGTATTCCGGGCCGGCATGTTTCCCTGAATTTCAATACCAGTGAATGATGATGAAAAAACACTGCGATCGGTGAATAATACGCCCGTATCAGTTGGCGGAACTCCTGTTTGAATCCCGGAGCGGCATAGTAAACAATGGGCGATTGGAACCGTTCTATTAAGGGTATATTCGATTTTTTTAGCAGCAACAAGGATTTTTTCAGGTCCCAACCGGTGATGTCCAGATCATTTTTTATCAAACTGAGTGCGTCCTTTTGGGTGGCTAAGGAAAGATACCAGTTCCGGTGATGCCTGTAGATAAAGCGGATATCGTAGTCACTGTCCGGGGAGGGAAAACCCCAGGCCCTGCTGCCGGTTTCACAGGCATAAAGTAAGGTGACGTCCTTCTCAGCTGCCAGTTCTTTTAGTGTATGTAATATGTGTTGATGCACGGTGGATTATTTTAATTCAAAAGTATGCTGCTACTGTGCAGTCTTTTTGCATAGATGAAAAATATACCAGGAAAAATAAAAGATATCCTGAATATGCCGTTTGAAGCAGCTATTTCATGGTTGATATAAAAGGACCTGTAAGGCGCTTTCTGCCTTGCAGGTCCGTACTTTATTTGCCCGGAACAAAAAGCTGCTTTAGCTGGTCGATCAGTACGCCGTTTCCGCTAACGCTGATATTGCTGATCTTGTCGGCGATCTTTTCCACGTATTCCATCTCTTTCAGTTTCCAGAGCATGGCATTTTCTTCCATCATCTTTGCGGTGTTCAGCAGGCTCCGGGTGCTGGCTGTTTCTTCCCTCCGCATAATGGTATTGGCCTGGGCCTTCTTTTCAGCAACCAGTACCTGGTTCATGATCTCCCGGATATCGCCGGGCAGGATAATGTCCCGGATGCCCAGGCCAGTAACCTGTACCCCCAGTGCAGCAGCAGCTGTTGCTGCCTGTTGCAATACAAGAGGAGCGATGCTTTCCCTCTTTTCCAGCAGTTCATCAAAGGCGAAACCGGCTACATATTCCCGGAGGCTCTGCTGAATGGCTACATACAACTGCCGGTCGTAACCTGCATTGTCGAGTAACGCTGTTGCTGCGTCTACAACCCGGTATTGTGCCCATGCATTGATCCGCAGGTTCGCCTTATCCTTCGTAAGGATTTCCTGCCCATTGATCTCAAGTTGCTGCTGCCGGGTGTCTGCTTTAGCTACATGAATGGTGATCGCATTCTTCCACCAGTAGTGTGTACCCGGCTTCAGTTCACCCTGCGACTTGCCATCTACAAACAACAAAGCCTTTTCATAGCTTTCCACTTTATAGGTTCTTACATAAGAAGCCACCAGTTTGTGCTCCAGCAAGTCCCGGTGAATGTTTTCCGTGATTTTTATTTTGGTAAGATCTGCTTTTACAAAATCGTACCGGATCGCCGATTTCCAGAAAGCGTACCGTCCGGCAGTAAGCACTTGTTGAAACAGGCCGTTCTGGAATTGCAGGGCAATTTCATGATCGGCTACTTCAATGACTTCGAGCGCGTTTGCAAGTTCGGTGTCCCGCAGCAACAGGTTCAGCTCTACCGGAGGCTGGAACGGTTGACTGATGTTATAAACGACGGCATTTTTCCGCCACAGCCAGTAGGCCCCTTCCCGGAGCATCTTCTGATAGGCTCCTCTTTTAAAAATCAATGCCAGCTGTTGTGCATTTACGGTTACTTTCTTCATGATCTTATGGTTTAAATAGTTTCGTTTTAAAATGTTCATCCTCTTGAGAAGGAAAAATGTTGGCCGGCAACCACCCGTCTGCTACGGGGGCAGGCTTCAGCCCGGTAGTGAAAACCGGTTTGCTTTTGGAGTACTGCAGCGGGTGCGGTAATCCGCAGCAAAGCGGGATCCGGTGCCGGTTGTTTACACCTGCCCGCAGGTGCTTCGGGGTTGCCGCTCTGTTGCAATGCCGGGGCATTGGACCTGAACAGCTGGCGCCGGCCGTCATTTTTCAGTGAGCATCCTTTTATAGAAGGGATGCGCTTCTTTTGCCTACATTAACAGTGTAGTGTTCTGCCATTGAACGATCACGTATGATGCGTGGCGGGATTCGAACCCGCAAATTGCCTGTTGCGCTACCTGCTGCGCTACCCCGTTTTACAACGGGAGAGGGATTCGAACCCCCGACCTACAGATCCTGGTGCTATGCCGGTTTCTTAACAAGAGCATACAGTACGTTACAACGACTGCACTGCGGTGCCTGAAATACACCTGCCTGGCTTTTAAGAAACGGTCAACAGCGCGTTTTGCCTTACGGCAATATGTTTGATCAAAGAACTTGCTCCATTTATGATACAAAGCTGAAATGCAACTGTGCAATCTTTTTGCATAGTTGGAAAAATATTTTATTTTTCCTCAAATTTTTTTATGCCTGTTAATCGCAACGCACTGATCCGCTACCGCACTATTGACAAATGCCTGCAAAACCGCCGCCGTAAATGGACCATTGAAAACCTGATCGATGCCTGTAACGACGCGCTTTATGAGTATGAAGACATTGAGAAAGGCGTGAGCCTGCGTACCATACGCATGGATCTGAATGCCATGCGCAGTGATAAACTGGGATACAATGCTCCGATCATCGTAACTGATAAGAAATACTATACCTATGAAGACCCGGGGTACAGCATTTCAAAGATCCCGTTATCACACCAGGACCTGGACGTGCTGCAGGATGTATCGTTTCTCTTACAGCAGTTCAAAGGATTCAGTCATTTTAACGATCTGGATGAACTCCTGCAGCGCCTGGAAGATAAGATCTATACGGAGCGGGAACAGCAAACCCCGGTGATCGATTTCGAAAAGAACGATCTGCTTGCCGGCATTCACTGGCTGGATGCCCTGCATAAAGCGATCATCAAAAAGCGGACTTTGCAGGTTACCTACCAGAGCTTTTCCGCGCGCCAGCCGGCAGACCTTGTCGTATATCCGTATCTGCTCAAAGAATTCCGTAACCGCTGGTTCCTTTTGTGCATGCATCGCAAGGGGAAGACACTGCTGACGCTTGCACTTGATCGCATAGCAGGTGTTACAGAACTGCCGGATGAAACTTACCTGGTGCATAAAGGCTTTAACGCCGCTACCTATTTTAATGATATTATCGGCGTAACGAGGAATGTGGCTGATCAGCCAACGCAAATCACCTTTATGGCCAATGCAAAACATGCACCTTATATCCGGACCAAGCCCATCCATGGCTCACAACGATTGGTTTCCACCGCAAACGGATGGACTACTTTTACCATTGAAGTGATCCCGAATTTTGAACTGGAACGGGAACTGCTCGGCTTTGGCGAAGGGCTGCGTGTGACGGCTCCGGCATCTTTGGTACGGATCTTAAAGCGGCGTGTGCGGAAAATGCAGGAATTGTATACACCTGTCAATGATGACCGCTAAAAGAGCATGATTGCTTCCTTGAATTGGTGCGTAACATCAAAGCACAGTGTTGCTTTTGCAACAAGGTTCCCCAATAACGGTCAGGCCGTGCTTTCTGCCGCTGTCAGCTGAAAACCGATCGGCGACGCTCCTGTTCGTTTGCTGGCTACCGGTTCAAAATTACAGATCTCCGCCAGGGTGCAGGGCTCGGTGATGGCCTGTGTATATCCCAGGTGCCTTGCGAGAGCCCTTGCCTTCTCCACACCCAGTTTTCCAAATTCGTATTTGGCAATCAGCCGGCCCTCCCGCAATAATGCCTCGTCAATAAGCGTCAATGCACTGTTAAACGTGCAGATCAGCTGGATGTTTAAAAAGTCGGCCAGTAATCCATCAGAGATATTTAACAGGTTCGATACAGATGAATCGGCACTATAACGGCGATCCATAATGATGTTTTCCGCATCCTCAATGATCAGTACCGTATCCGGGTTGTTGATCAGCAGCTGGATAAAATCAGGACTGGTTAAATTGCCGGCAATGGAAGGGGAGAGGAAGAGCACCCGCTTCCGGATCTTTCCGACCAGGTAGCGGAGATACGAAGTTTTTCCGGTACCGGGCAGTCCGTGCAGCAGTACAATACCTTTATCCTTTTTCCGGTTCAGCCGCTGCCGGATGCAGGCATCCACGGCCTTGAAATCTGCTTCATAAAAAAGATCCAGGTTGAGTTTGTTCCTTTTTATTTCCATGGACCGTAACAGCAACCGGCTTCCATCGCGTACGATCAGGTTGATCTCCAACGGCTCCTTTTTCTTCTTTTCCTGGAATTGTTGCAGCAGGGTTACAATGGCTTCCGTCAACGAAGCCTGATGACCATCGTGCAGGATCTCGCACCAGCCTTCATCCAGTTCTATAATACAGCCATTCTGTAAAAGAAAGATGGCCGTTTCGTACTGGAATTTTTTATGCTTCCGCTTGAACCACTGGTGTTGAAAGATATGCCGGGTATGATCGGCTAACAATTGCTTTAGGGGTGCAAATGCTTTGCTGCCGTCCAGCTGGCCGATGAACAGCGTACTGGGCAGCTTTCCAAACTCATGCAGGTACAGCACTTTCGCATTGATGAAAGAATTGCCGAATAGCTCGTTCGTATTAATGACTCTTTGTATAGGTTCCTGTTCCATTTTTGTTGAGTTAAACTTTATGACCTCACAGAACCGGAGGCCATAAAGTGTTTGATTTGAGTGTTTTTGGCAACGGCCTTATTGTACAATTTTATTGGCGCAGCTGGAACTTGCAAAGGCATATGGTTTGGCTTTACAAATCCAGCCCATCCCGGAAACATAGCCCATGGCTTCGCTGAGTGCGGCGTTGCTTTTATACGCGGCATCCGTGTTGATATCCACATGTAGCTCCGGGGCAATGCCGTGGGTATTAAAAACAGCGCTCAGTTGCAATGTCAGCTGCACCGTTTTATCGACTTCCAATAACATCCGCTCCCGGATGCTCATCTTTTGGCGCAGTATTTCTTTCCGGAGGAAAAGAAAAGCGCCCCTTCCTTTTCGTACAAAAACGATCACAGTCGCAAACTCAATAACGGCGCCTTTTACCTGGCTGTCCGTGCCCAGGCATACCTGTAGGGTATGGCCGGCTTTCCGTTCGGCTATTAACGCTTTGTTTACTTCTTCAGCCACGGATCCGGTCAGGAATGTTCCGCCGAACCGCCGCCATTGCTCTTGTTTCATCGGGTTCATTTTTAATCTTCAAACTGTTCGCTTTTTATTTCGTCCAGCCATTGGGGGACGTTTTTCTTCTTGGAGAAAATAAGTTCTTTTGACTTCGGATCGCAGCGGTAATGCTTATATCCGAGGCGCCCGGCTCTTAATTTTGCAAGTCTCCGGTTGTAACAATTTTTTTCGAGGTACTGCTCTGTCTGTTTTATCAACGAGCTCAGCTCTGGGTCAATGATCCTTTTTTTGCTGATCATATGGGGCTGCACCGTTAAGGTGAAACGCCAGGGCTCTGAAAATACGAAATGTTTGGACCGGTAGCCATATTGGGTCCGCCATTGTTCATAAAAGAACAGTTGTTCCTGCGGTGAAAAGTGCTTCTTAAAGTTCCGTTCGCCGGGAGCCTGCAGGTGCTGTTCTTTTGCCAGGTAGACCTTTCGGCCCCGTTTTCTTTTCTTGATGGTAAAATCCTTCCTCCAGCTGTAATCCGTTGTGTTGATCTTTTTTAGTAACTGCTCAAAAAAAACAGCCTGTTTGCCCGTGGCGACATCTTCTTTCAATACAAAGAAGCGCTTCCAGCCCCTTTGAAAGGGAGGCGTTAACGGTTCCCATCCCAGGTTCCACCTTTTTTTATAAAGTATATTCAGCCTGAAATCCAGTTCCAGTAACTGTTTGTCGAAATCTTTATACCGGAGCCGCTTCTTTTGTCGTTCGGTACGGATCCTGTATGAGCCAATTTTAGCCCCAAATTGTTTAATAAGTTTTGTGTCCATAATGAATGTACTTGCATGTTTAACCATCGCGCCGCGTGGCGCATTTTATCTGTCATTATGAACAGGTATTCCTTTTTCATTTTTTTAATTTTTAGCACGGGTTACCGGAATCGAACCGGTGTCGATGATTTTGGAGATCATCATAATGCCATTATACCAAACCCATATGTTTGCGGTGCCCTGGTTCTGATAGCTATCGCATGCGCGTCAAGATAAAAAACAGGTCTATTGTCATAAAATGTAGTATGAATAAGCCTTTGGAGGCCGAAAAGGGCCTGATCTTTTGATAGCAGGCGCAGCGCGCCGCAAATAATGGTAACCAGAACTCCCAGGGACTTGCCCGTAGCCGCAGCGCGGCGGGAATCTTTTCGGGGGAGACTTATATTACCGGTGCACTGCACCTCTGTTCCATCTCCTGTTCGTTGCTAATAAAGGCAACGCTGCGCTGCAGCTTTGGCCTTTGACCACTATTCCCAAAATTAACCTGACGCGCATGCGATAGCTATCGGGAGTACCTTCCTCGTCCCGTCTTCATCGGGATGCATCGACCAGTGCTGCCAAAGCACTTTTTGACGGCATCGCCGGATTTGAAGCAGCAACCTGTTGCGTATGACGCAACTGCGCAGTTTCTTGTTGGTTTAGCAGGATTCGAACCCGCATTTCCTCATTCGTAATGAGGCGTTCTGTTCCCTTGAACTATAAACCAGCATCTGAAATGGTACGGCTTTCAGATTTGAACTGAAAACGATCATGCGCTACTTACCTTTCAGAAAGAAAGGGGAATGATCATGTTACCCTTACACCAAGCCGTATTGGTTGACCCCGGGACTCGAACCCTGTTCTCCACAGTCACAATGTGGTGTTTTACCTGTTAAACCAGGGCCAACATAAACACCCCGCTGCATCCGCGGGCGTGTTTTCTCCTTTTCTGCAACTAATCAGTTATCGCAACCTTACGGAAGCCGGATCATCGATCTTGGGTGCAACCGGATCCGCTGTAGTGCCGGTTGTTTTTTTGCCGCCGGCAATTTTTTCTGCAATAAATACCAGCAGTATGATGATAAAAATGATGTTCATGGTACACCTCCTTTTGTGTAATAAAAAACCCGGCCTTCCAGGACCGGGTTTGCTACATCGTCATGTTTTTTTATACATGAAGCTTTGTAAAAAACTCCGGTTCCCGTTTTTTCGATTTACGAATACGCAGATGCATAGCTCCGCCATTAGTCTGGCTGGAGACGGGTATCATCATTGTAAATCGAGGGAATGGGGTTGTTCGATTCATTGATTCCATATAAATAAAAACCCCGCAATTGCTTGCGGGGCCTGAATTTTATTAAAAAATTATTTCTAACTTTCTACAGCAAATGCCCCGCAACGCGTATTCAGTCCTATCGGGCTGAACCACGCTTTTGTTTCAATATGTAAATTCTTGCGTTGCATTTTAATTTTTTTTTATTTGCGTATGCAAAGTTGTAAATCCTTTTTTATATAGCAAAATTTTTTCTGATATTTTTTTAAGAAAGTTAAAGAATGGATGTTGTGTTCTGGACTGTTGTAATATATGATCTTCGATTGGCAACGATCTTCGTGTTCTTTTTTTTTCTCTCTTTTCTTCTGCCGGAGTCATGTATCGCGTCGATGATATGGCCCCTGCCTGATGGGAGTCTGCACAATGATATCTGCGGTAAATGGAAGTATATGTACCTTCAGCTGGCGCGCTACCGGGATTGATTTATTTTTGAAGCAAAACAGAACCACCCATGATAACAATAAAACAAATCAACATGCAGGGTCCACTCTACAAACAGGAGCAGGATCTGCGGAACCGTATTTTGTTACGCCCCATTGGGTTGCCGGATCATGGTTGGGAGATGGACGATCATAAGGCCTGGCATTTTGTAGCAGTGGAGAACGAACAGGTTATCGGATGCGTGATCCTGGTGCCGCTTGAAGAAGGACAATCCCAATTAAAGCAGATGGCGGTTGAAACAATGTTTCAATCCAAAGGGATCGGGCGATTGTTAATAACAGCTTTACTTAGGTTTGCAAAAAAACAGCAGCTGGCGGCGATTGTGTGTCATGCACAGGACACCGCCATTCCCTTTTATGTAAAAAATGGTTTTGAAATTTATGGTGAACCTTTTGTGGAAGTGGGCGTACCGCACCATCCGATGCGGATCACGCTATGAACCGATGACCTTCGGAAATTGATTAGTGAATCCGGTCCCCACGCAGCTCCATTTCCTGCATGATCACCGCTTCATGTGCCAGCCATTCGGCCCAGCGTTTCCGTACCTGTTCTTTTTGGAGATAGGTTTCTGCCAACTCAATAAAGAGGGTATAGTGGCCGGCCTCGCTTTCCATAAAGCGCCGGTAAAATTTGCTCATATAGGCATCGTTCAATCCTTCGCTCAGCCGTTTAAACCGTTCACAGCTCCGGGCCTCGATCATGGCCATCGTTAATAGCTTGTCGAGAAAGAATTCGTCGGGACTTCCGCCTTTAGCCTGGAACAGCAATAGGGCATTTACATATTCATCTTTTCGCTGGCGTCCCAGTTTTAAGCCTCTTTTTTCAAGTTCTTGCAATACGAGCCGGAAATGGCCCCATTCTTCTGTAACGATCGGGGCAAGTGATTTTACCAGTTGCGCTTTATCGCTGTAACGCTGAATAAGGGAAATGCAGCTGGTTGCTGCCTTCTGTTCGCAATAGGCGTGATCGGTTAAAATTGCTTCCAACGAGATCTCTGCGAGGTTTACCCAGCGCGGATCCGTGGGCAGCTGTAAGCCTAAGATGTTCTTTGTGTCCTGTGAAAGTTCCATATGCAGCGAAATTAATGAAATTATACCCGGGTTGGTGTGCATTGTTTCAAAGCGTTTATGCCGGCATACCGGCTCTTTGTTTACATGCAGCAATGATCCTGTGATAACTGCAGCGCCGGTATTTTATATAGTGCATCTAATCAGGGGGGCGCCCGTTTCAAACCAGGGGATTGGGGAACTACCTGAAAAAGGTGAGTATCTCCGGATTGTGAGCGGATTTGTGTATTTTATTCCCTATTTTTTTTTACTTTAGACGAAAAATACAACGTTGCTTATGTTTATTTTGAATCCACGTCTTGCTGCTGATATATTTGAAGGAGAGTATATTATTGCTAATCTGGATACAGGGTTGTATTACAGCGTGCAGGGGCTCGCCGTTTCGCTGCTCAATGCGCTGCCTTTTGAGGATGAAGCCGATCTTGTCCGTTCTTTTTGTGAAAGTCTGCCACAGCATGCTGCTGTTATTGAAGCCGAGCTCATACCTGTTTTTCGTCAGTTACTGGATGAAGATATTGTCCGCAGCGTTGAAGGTGCGGGCATCACAGCCAGGGCCCGGCCGGATGCTCCCGTGGCATATCAACCCCCGAAATTTAATAAATATGCCGATATGCAGGATCTGCTGATGTTAGACCCGATCCATGATGTTGATGAGGAAGGTTGGGTGGTACAGAAGGAATCCTAAAAATACAGTTGTTTTGAATCTTAATGATTATTTTTCCCGCCTGCTTTCTTTGTTTACCGCATTGCCCGCTTATCGTACTGACAGTTTATTGCTGGCCGGCAGAAGTGTGTGCCTGAATACCCCTTCAGAAGTCTTACATAGCAGGCTGATCCCTGCGCTGTCACATCTCCTGGTTGATTCCGGGGACACTGCCGCAGCGCTGACCATCTGGTATGCGGTAGATGCAGACCTGCCTGGTAAGGTAACGGCGCCGCCCTGGTCCGGATTTAATGCGCAGGGGTTCAATACAACATTGGATCAGGAGGGAGTGCAGATCTTCTTTCAACCCTGGCAACGACAGGTCTTCCTGTATTCAAGACAAAAACGTACGGGTATTTACTGGGTGCAGACGCCGGAAGACCTGCCCTGGTGGGAAGCCAGTTTCCCTTTCCGGGTCATTTTTCATTTCTGGACGCGGGATCTGCCCGCACAGCTGGTGCATGCCGGCGCTATTGCCAAAGGGGGCAAAGGGGTATTGATCACGGGCCCCAGCGGATCGGGGAAGTCTACATCCTGTCTTACCCTGTTGCGCTGCGGTTACCAGTACCTGGGTGACGATTATGTATGGGTAGAGTTAGGAGAAGGTCTGAAAGTATATACGCTTTATCAAACGGCCAAGGTGGAGCCGGAAAACCTGAGGAAGCGCTTTCCTGATTGGATGCGGCATGTTGTTAATAAAGAATTACTGGGGCAGCAAAAAGCCATTTTTTATATCAGGGAATTATGGCAGGATTCGTTTATTACTGTTGCGGATCTAAGTGCCATTTTATTACCCAGGGTCATGCATCAGGAGCACTCCGTTTTTGAGCGTATAAGACCCACCCAGGCGTTGTTGGCTATGGCGCCCACCACCTTGCATCATTTGCCGCATCACCGTGAGGCGGCCTATCAGAAAATGATGCAGCTCAGCGCGGTCCTGCCTGGTTTCCGGTGGAATCTGGGAACGGATCCTAAACAGTTTGAACAATCATTTGACCAATTATATTCAGATGCATTATCCCAGGATCAGTGTTATCATACCCACGCACAATAACGGCCCGGAGCTTTTTAATGCTTTACAGAGCATCGTTGGGCAGGACCTGGTCTGCAATGGCCGGTGCGAACTGGATATCATTGTTGTCAATGATGCGTCCGGGGCCGCTGCCCAGCCGTTTTTACAACAGCTTATGGAACGGTACCCGCAGGTGCGGCTTATTGCTCATGATACGCAGAAGGGTCCGGCTGCCGCGCGGAATACGGGTATCAGGGCGGCCCGGGGTGAGCTGATTAGTTTCCTGGATGCGGATGATGAATGGCCGTTGAATAAACTCAGCCTGTTGCTGCCCCTGCTGGAGGATCCGGAGGTGGATGTGGCAGGTGGAAAAATAAAATACCTGTTGCAGGAAGGCACTCCGGAATTGCACATGAGATATGAGGATGATGAAAACAGGCTGAGCCACGTGCACCTGGGAGCCCTGCTGGTACGGGGACGTATCTTTCAACAGGCGTTTTTTTTTGACGAAAGCCTGAACTACAGCGAGGATATAGACTGGTGGCTCCGTTTAAAGGAGCAGCAGGTTAAAATTGTGCTTCTGGAGGCAACCACGCTGTTATATCATGTACATGGCAGTAATATGTCGGTGCACAAAAGTATAAAGGAATTACAACTTTTAAAAGTATTGCATAAAGCCGCGCAGCGCAGAAAAAATAGTATACAAATGAATCACATACCTCAGCTGAAGGACTACCGGGTGCAGAAGGAAGATCCATTGATCAGCATCATCCTTCCTCTTTACAATGGAAAAGACCTGGTAATAAAGTCGATCGGGAGTGTGCTTGATCAAAGCTATCTCAACTGGGAACTGTTGGTGGTTGACGACGGTTCAACCGATGGGGGCGCCGGCTTCATCAGCAGTCGCTATCCGCAGGCCCGGATCATCCGGCAGGCCAATGCGGGTGTGGCTGCAGCCAGGAATAAAGGCATAGAGAACGCCCGCGGGGAGGTCATCGCTTTTCTCGACCAGGATGATGAATGGATGCCGGATAAGCTACGCCTGCAGTGGGAGGTGCTTAAACAGGATCCGTATTGTGCATTTGTTACCTGTAACCAGTATTTTGTTTGCGAGCAAGATGTTGTGCTGCCGGCCAACTTTAGTGAAAAGCTCCTGGAAGAGCACCGGGGGCTGGTGCCCAGCGCACTGCTGATCCGTAAACAGGCATTGCTGCAGGTGCATAATTTTGATGAGTCGCTGGATGTGAGCAGCGATTTTGAGCTGATCCGCCGGCTCCGGAAAGCGGGTCTCGGGGAAAAGAATGTTGAGCAGCTGCTCCTGCGGAAATGGTACCATGGAGCAAATGCCAGCCTCAACAAAGCCGCATTGCGCAAGGAAATACTGGGCTTGCTTCATCGACAAATCAGGAATCAATGAACGCACCCCTGATAGATGTTATTATAGCCGTGTATAATGGTCAGAAATTTATCGGTGAGGCTATTGCATCGGTGCAGGCTCAAACCTGCAAAGCGTTGCGGATCCTTGTTGCGGATGATGGTTCTGAAGATCAGACGGCGACTATCGTTGAATCCCTGATGGCAGCTGATCAGCGTATCGAGTTATTAAAATATCCGCACCGGGGGGTATCCGCTACACTCAATGCGGCTATTGCGCAGGGCTCGGCACCCTTTATCGCTTTTTTGGACGCGGATGATTTATGGAACAATGAAAAGTTAGAAAAGCAGATGGAGGCCCTGCTTGAGGATACGGCCGATATATGTTTTTGTATGATCCGTGAATTTGAGACCCTGGCCGGTAAAGGAGCGGCTATACAGCAGGCCCGGCCGGAGCCTTTAAAGGGATATTCGAAAACGGCCTTCCTTGGGAAGCGGGTGCTCTTTGAGACTTATGGCGGTTTTGATGAGCAGGTTTCGATCGGCGATTTTGTTGAGTGGTTCAGCCGGGTTATAAGGGCGGGGGGAAAGGAGATCCTGCTGAGCGAGGTACTGGCTTACCGACGGATACACGATCATAACACAACCCTTGGTGTGGATAAAACAGCTTTCCTGGGATTGATAAAAGCGCATTTAGACAAAAAAAGAAAACCGGATGTTCATGCCCAGGGATCGGATCAGTAAATATTTGCAATGGTCTGGCTTTCTCCGGATGATCCCCAAAAAGCAATTGCTTTCAACGCTTGCCTACGGGATATTCCGCATAGTGGCTGCAACGATTTGGCCGTATTTCCTGTATCGCTATCTCAAGGGAAATACATTGCCGCATGTTACCGAACTGATACCCGGAGTGCTGGGCGTTTTATTGTTGTTGATAGGCAGCGGAGTGGCATCCTACCGGCAATCGGCCATTAACATCGGGTTGCTCAAGACTTTTTCACTGGAGCTTACGGAGCGCATCTGGAAAAAGATGCATGCTTTGGAATGGCTGCATTTTCACCGCAAAAGCAGGGTGTATTATTTTGATATGATGATGGTGGAAGCCTGGCGCCTGCGTGGCGCCATGGGAGCGGTGCTTGAGGTGCTGGCTGTTAACGGTATCATTGCTGTAGCGCTTATTATTGTCATAGCGCTGATCAGCTTCCCCTTATTTTTATTGTGCCTGGGCGCACTGGCGGTTCTGGGAGTCCTTCATATCTATGCTATGCGACAGCAGCGGCCCAGCATTCAGCGGTTTCACGCCGCCTGGCGCACACAGCACCATTGGGTTGCCAAAAGTGTGGACCAGTTTGATCTGATTAAAATGGGCAGGGGCTATAACCGGTCCGCAAGTCAGAACCGGGCAGAGACGAATAGTTTTCTGGAGGCTAATTCGGAAAAGCTCCGGCAGCAATCGCGGTGGCGTATCGTGAACCAGGCCGCCGGCAACCTGGTACGGGTGCTCATCTTCCTGGTAGGCGTCTTTTGGTTGCAACAGGGCTATGTACAGTTTAGCGAACTGCTGATCGTGTTGCTGCTTGTAAGTGTTGTACAAAGTAACCTGATGCAGGTGCCCGGCGCGGTGAGCGCGCTCATGGAAGGCCAGGATGCAGCACTTACCCTGACTGAATTTTTCGACCTTGAAGAAGAGCAGATTAAAGTGGTTGAGCCATCCGGTATGAACCCGATCGAACAGCTGTCCTTTAAGGGAGCGGGCTATCTGTACAAGGGGGGCGCGGGAATACAGGCGCTGGATCTGGACCTGGTACGGGGTAAGATCTACCTTTGGCAGGGGCGGAATGGCAGTGGTAAATCCACAGCAGCGCATATGCTCATGGGGTTGCTGAAGCCCCAGGAAGGCTACCTGTTTTTGAACGGAGAACCGGCCAGCTGGGATCTGTTGAAGACATTGCGCCCCCGGTTCGGCTTTTTAGATCAGGATGCCCCGGTATTTATGGGCAGTCTCAAAGAGAATGCGCTCTTTGGCCATGAAGAACCGGAGCGTGCCTGGGCCGGCCTGGGCAGTTCCTGGCTGTCTGGCCTGTTGCCTTCGGGTGGCAATCCCGGCAGCCGCCTTGTGGGCGAGCGGGGTGAAGGGTTGTCTGGCGGAGAGGTAAAGCGCATTGCACTGATCCGCGAGCTGCTGCGTTCACAAGAAGTGCTGATCCTTGATGAGCCGCTCAATCATCTGGATGCGTATACCATCCAGGTACTGAAGGAGGAGGTCGTTCATTTAAAGAAAGATATGATCATTATTATCATTAGTCACCAACCAGGTTTTGAATCCATTGCCGATGAAATCCGTTCTTTCTGATCCCGTTGATAACCTGAGTGTGGCTCAAACACTGCTGGTGCGTGCATGCCTGGCCGGGGATAAAGCCGAACGTGAAGGCTATGTACGTGCATGGGAGGAGGAAGTACAGATCATGGAGCTGGATTTTAGCTCCATGCGCCTGGTGCCGTACCTGCTGCATAAAAACCAGGAGGATGGGATCAGCTGCCGGCACGACAAGCGGCTTAAGGTGATTTATAAATACTGGTGGCTGCGTACACAGCATATCAGCAACCAGCTTCAACAGACACATGAAGCCTTCCTGGCTGCCGGCATCAATGTGGTGGTGATCAAAGGAGGATCCCTGAGACAGTATTATGAGCGGGCTGAATTAAGACCGATGGCTGATTTTGATCTGCTGGTCCGGGAACAGGAACTTCAGCAAGCCTTTGAGGTCCTTCAGCGACTACATTTTGTTCCGGATAAACTGGAAATGATATGCCTTGAAAAAATGCCCCGCCTCCTCTCTGACTTTGTACATGCGGTATCCTGTACCAGTCACAGCAGTGATACCTTCATGGATCTGCACTGGAAAATCGGATCGGGTTGTACAAAACAGTTTACGGCCCGGTTATGGGATCATCTGGTGCCGTGCCCGGGGGTGCCGGGAGCCCAAAAGCCGGCATTGGCATACGAAGTATTTATGATCCTGATCCATGCGGGAAATATGGGTAACAGGGACAACCTGAACTGGATCCTTGATATGGCATTGTTAAATACCCGGCTGGATGAAGTGGTATGGCAGGAAGCACGGCAGCTGGCGCTTGATGAAAAAAAGGAGGACCTGTTTGATTATGCCTGTAAAGTACTATTGCAATTGGGGGTGCCGGCCCCGGATCCGGGTGCCGTAAAGGTGCCGCGGCGGCTGGCTTATAAAACGATCAGCAAAGAGGGCGCTATACAATGGATCCTTAACGGTCCGCGTACGGCGAAGAACCTGATGTATATAGTAGGCCGCCTTTACCCAAATACAAATCTGTGGGGCAGGTGCTATCACTTTATGAGGAATGTAAAATTTGTTTTTGCATCCAAGCAGATCCGCAAACGTATGGATCTGTAGCACAATAATGTCCGACAGCAGGCATAAAGCTATCCGTGTATAGCTCCCCTGTATTGTTGCAAATGCATGAAGCAGACGCTGAATGCCCGGCAGTTCTGGCAGAACGGCAATTGGATGTAAACGGATTTTCCGGGTGGCTCTCATAAAAAAAGTTCCCGGCCGGGAACTTTGAAAATAAGATGGGAGAGGACCGGTCAGTATCCGGGATTTTGTTTCAGGTTGGGATTTACAGGAATCTGCTGGCTTGGGATGGGGTAGACAAGCGTTTTTGGATCGGGGTCAGCCGCTTTTTCCTGCCAGGCCTGAAGGAATTTTCCAAAACGGATCAGGTCTTGCCGGCGCCACCCTTCCCAGTACAGCTCCCTTGCACGCTCGTCCAGTAAAAGGTCGAGGGTTAGGCCGCCAACGGCATTGATACCGCGGTTGTCACGGATCTTATTGACCAAAACCAGCACTTCTGCTGGGGTACTGCCGGTGCCTCCTCTTAAAACGGCTTCGGCCTGCATCAGCAATACATCGGAGTACCGGAATACCACCCAGTCGTTATTGCGCTGCCCGTTACTGGCATAATCAAACGCATACTTAAGCGGCCGGATGCCGGCGGTTTCCAGGGTGGCGCCAGAGGTCCGGATCGTAACCTCGCGCGTAAATACGAGCGGAGCGTTGGAAGGATTCCGGGCCATTAACGGTTGATTGGTGGTCCAGTTGTATTGCTGTCCTGCAAAGAATCCTACATTCTGCCGGTGAAATGCTTTTGATTTGTTGGAAGTGGTATCTGCCGGGTAATTGTAGTAAATACCTCTTCTTTCATCCGTGGCACCAAATTTATCGTAGTAGTCAGACAGGGTGCACCAGCCATTCCATCCGCCGGGGTTCATGTTGTAATGCGCAATCGTATTCCAGGTACGGTCAACGTTTCCACCCCGTACACCATTCTGATTATAAAGGGTAAAAATGTTTTCCGTTGACTTGGAATCGTTGTCGGGCGCAAAGTTATCGAAGTACCTGCCGCTGGGCGAAACGCTGTATTTTGCCGTAGCGGTAATTTCTTTGGCCAGAGCTACCACCCGGTTCATATCGGCCGCATCAAAGGTGGGCGCCTGGCGGTTCTGGAAGGTGCCTTTGTTCAGATATACTTTCATCAGCAATGTTTTAGCTGCATTTTTGTTGGCTACATATGCTGAAGTTGGTTCTCCTGCCGGCAGGCCGGGCAGGGCTTCGGTAAGTTCTTTAATGATGTAGTCCATAGCCTCTGCAGGCTGCATTACCCTGGGCGGGATCTTGTAATCGTCCAGTGAAGTGCCTTCCCGGATGGGAGCTACTCCAAACAGGTCAACAAAATCAAAGATGGCCAGGGCGCGGATGAATCGGGCTTCTGCTTTTTGTTGCTCACTCGGGTTAAACCGCAGCACGTTTGTGGCATTGAACACAAGCGTGCCCAGACTTACAAACGTATTATTCATGTACCCGTTGTCCGCGTTCCAGGTATGGAGGTGTATGGACCGGTGCATACCGTTATCGTCCCAGTCGCCGCCGCGGGTTGGGGCCATTGCAGCGTCTGTGGATATTTCCTGCAATACCCAACGCTGCTCCTGCTGGTACGGCGTGTTGAAGGCGCTGTAGGCAGAGGTAAGCAGGGCTGCAGGGTCAACAACACCACCGCTGCCTTCCTCCAGTTCTCCCCGGAACTCTTCATTGAGCTTGGTGCAGGAGGCAGAAAGTACCAGGGCGCCCAGGATGGTGGTATAAATAATAGATCTTGATTTCATATTGATTACGTATTTAGAGCGAAAAATTGATTCCCAGTAAAATGGTTCTTGCCGGAGGGTAGGGCAGGTATTCAATACCCAGGGATGCAATGCCACCACTGGAACCGTCGGTATTTACTTCCGGATCAAATCCGGTGTATTTGGTAATGACGAACAGGTTCTGACCGGTTAATGAAATGTTGAAGTTTCGGAGTGTGCTGCCGATGTCTCCCACTTTATAGCTGAAGGTCATATTTGCCATCTTCATATAATTCCCTTTTTCAAGGTAGCGGTCAGAAGGCGCTGCAGAATTGGAGGTGGATTCTTTAACAGCGGTATTAAAGAATGCAGACCCGATATTTCTTGCAGAAAGGTTGCTCACCCCTAATGTAGTGGCCGCCGTATTGTTGAACAGATAGTGACCCAAAGCCCCATTTATGTTGGCAGCAAAACTGAATTTCTTATAGCTCAGGTTTGTGGAAACGCCTAACAGGGTTTTGGGATTCGGACTGTTCAAATAGAACTTATTGGTAGCCGGATCATTTTTGGTGCTCACGCTGCCATCCAGGCCCCGGTACATGCTCATGCCGGTTTCCGGATCGATGCCCTCAAACTTAGCCAGGTACCATACATTCAGTGGCTGATCGTTCACCATCCGCTGACCCGTTACACCGGAAAATCCCTGACCGCGGAGGGCCGCCGTTTCGTAGTAGCCCAGCAAACCGCTTACACTGTTTTTAAGAAAAGTGGCATTGGCCGAGAGGTCCCAGTTCCATCCGTTTTTCCGGATGATATTACCGGTTAAAGCGATTTCCACCCCTTTGTTAATGATTTCTCCCTCCAGGTTCACCCAAATGCGGCCGGCCGGGCCGGGAGGTGCAAGGGTTTGTTCAAATAAGGCATCGGTTGTGGTTTTGTTGAAATAATCAATGGACCCGGAGATCCGGTTATGCAATACGGCAAAGTCGATACCAACGTTTAAAGTTGTGGAGGTTTCCCATTTCAGATTGTCGTTTTTAATATTGGTTTGGTTATACACACCGGTGCCGAAAACAAACCGGTTAAGAGAGGCTCCGGAAAGGAACTCCTGATTGCCGGTCTTACCCCATCCCACCCTGAATTTTAACTGGTTGATATTGCTGTTGCCTTTTAAGAAACCTTCTTCGGCAACATTCCACGCAAAGGCCAGCGAGGGGAATACCGCGTATTTGTAGTTTTTACCAAATTTGGTAGAACCATCTCTTCTTACCGTTGCGGTTAAAAGATACCGGTCCAGATAATTGAATGCACCTCTCAAAAACTCAGACTGCAACTGATTGGTCGGACTTCTGTAGGAGGCGATTTCGCGGGTGGAAACCGTGGTGTATTGTAAATAGTTCCAATAATCCAGCCCCAGGTAATTGAAGCCTCTTCCATAGCTGGAATTGTTATCAAAATCATAGTCCAGGTATTCATAACCGGCAACTGCATTAATGCTCAGGTCGGGATTGATCTGTTTATTATAAGAAAGCGTATGGGTCATCTGCTGGTTGGTTTCTGCATTATTAGAGATGAACGCTTCTTCGTTGTTGGCGCTGCTCGGGTTGATGAGCCCGGCGCGATACATACCTCTCCTGCTGCCGGTCTGGCGCATAGCACTATACATGAATTTGTATTCCAGTTCGTCGGTTATCTTATAATAGGGGGCAATGTTTGCCACAATAGTGTTGGTTACCGCCTGGTCTTTAAACGCATCAATACTGGCTAGAGGATTTCTTGTGGTTGTGCTTACAAAAGTGGGGTTTCCTTTCTCGTCTCTCAGAGGGCGCGTGGGGTTCCATTGCAATGCCTGTGAGATGACGTTACCCTGGGAGCCTACCATTGCGCTGATGGGAGCGTATTTGTTGTTCAGCTGTGTTACAAATAGCGCAAAATCCAATCCCAGCCTCCGGTTCTCCAGGAAACGGAAATTGCCGGTAAAGTTGGCCGTGTATTTTTTTAACTGCGATCCGATGATGATTCCATTCTGATTCATATATCCTCCGGACAGCCTGTATTTGCCATGTTCAGTACCGCCGGCTACATCCGCATAATAATTTTGAGTGATGGCGCTCCGGGTAATGGCTTCAAATGCGTCTACATTGCTTCCAAAGTCGGCGGTAGCAGCATCGTTAGGTGTATAAAATTTTACCGCTTCGCGGAACCGGGCAGCATCCAGTATCTGCGGATACTCCCGGATCCGGGATGTTCCTACAGAGGCGCCCGCAGAAATAATCGGCTGGCCTGCCTTTCCTTTTTTTGTGGTGATCAGCACCACACCATTAGCTCCCCTTGAACCATAAATGGCTGTTGCGGATGCGTCTTTCAGGATATCCATGCTTGCGATGTCTCCGGGATTCAGATAGGTAAGAGGATTGCCCCGGTCCGAAGAAAAATCGCCCCTTCCCGCAGGCAGGGGTGAGTTGCCCGACATGGGGATCCCATCCAACACAAACAAGGGATTATTACTGGCCCGGATGGATGAGTTGCCCCGTATCCGTACCGTTACGGTACCTCCCGGCTGACCGGTATTGTTGATCACCATCACACCGGGTGTTTTACCCTGGATCAGCTGATCGGGATTGGTCATGATCCCTTTATTAAAGTTTTTTTCATTGATGGTTACCATGGCACCGGTAAGGTCTTTTTTCCGGGCCGTACCATAACCAATGACCACTACCTCTTCCAGGGCCTGCTGAGAAGGTTTGAGGCTGATGGAAAGGTCATCACCGGTAATGGCCACATCCTGTGTAGCATACCCGACAAAAGAAACCTGCAATGTTTTTGCATTGGCTGGTACATTCAGGATAAAGGAACCATCGTCTTTCGATAGTGTGGCGGTTTGGCTGCCTTTGATCTCAATAGTGGCGCCTGCCACGGGTTGATTTTTGTCGTCCGTTACTTTGCCCTGTATGATGTTTGTCTGGGCCACTGCGGCAGCGGTTACAAGCAAAAAGACAAAGATCATAAGGCTTTGTACAAGCGATTTGATTTTCATACGCATTCCTGTTGATTCGTTAATTTGATTTAGATTTCTAAAAGGACTCTCATGTATATTTTTATTATGTACCGAGTACACAATATTTGTTAAAAATATTTAAAACGATCGGAATAAAAAAATATAAAGTGGGTTAAATTATTATGTACGTCACATTGATCTGTTCCGGATAACCGGAACGTGAGGCGGGAACCAGGTTGGTTAGCTGTGGTTGCACAGCTTGGGGGGCTTCACGCCCTTCCCGGTAATAAAAGTATTCGGCATCCAATTATTATGTGGGGATGAAAGGGGGGGCTTCGCATCCTTTGCAGGCCCCAAAAGGAACCCGGTGGTCATGAGGGAAATGCAATAAATCCGATTTTGTATCGGCTGCCTGGTTAATATATGGTAGCCTGCGGCGGCAGCCACCCCGTTTCACGGGTCTAAACCGGCCCGCCGGTTGCAGGAAGGTTGTTCTTACGCATCATTTATGATCGTGAAGAGCGCATGGCCTTGACAATTGTGAGCGATCTGTTTTTCAAAAACTGTGCGTACTCTTTGGTCTCCGCACCGTAAAGGGCAATTTTACCTTCGGCATTGCTATGCACCCCCCAGCCATACCGTTTGGTAAGGGGAGAGGCTCTGAAGCAGGCTTGCCCTTTTGAAAAGAATTTTTCACGGGCCGCTTTGTACTCCGTTTTTGTAAGGTCATTCTTCTGGGCATACACTTCAAAGAGGACGTCATCCGATGTATACCGGTATGGGTTTTTCCGGACCATCTCAAACTGGATGTTTGCGGCTGTAAGCTGGCCGTCTTTTACCGGTGGAACTTCTCCGGAATTTGCGGGGCTGTCTTCCGCTACCAGGATAAAGGCGTTAAAATAATTGGTGGTATGCAGATTCATATGTTTTTATTTTCCGTAAAGATAAAACCGGGCGCTGACAACTGTATGACAGCAGCATTTAGGACGTGTTGTACAGTTGCTGCTTCAGTTCAGATATTCGTCTGTAGCGGGGAATGGTCTTCCCGTCCGCCAGCCCGCGGAATTGGTTGATGAGCCTGCCCTGTTTTAAAACTGAGACAAATAGCATTCTTTTGTAATGGTATCCCGATGGCGATCCCCATATGCACCAGGTTAAGAACGGCCGTCGGTATTTATAGCGCCGGCCGCCGGCTGCCGGACATCTTTCAACTATTGCTGCCCGGGAGGGATGTATGATGCATGGCCGCGTTTCGTAGTTGAATCCAGGGCCTGTATTTACGCGGCACCCGGCAGAGCGGTTGCGCAATGAGCAGGATGCTGTAAACATGGGCGCGGGAATGGCATACAGGTTCCCATTTGGATAACTGATGTTTTGTAATATATTGATAGTTAATTATTTAAAGACAATAAAGGCCTCCCGAACGATGGTTAATATTTAATTGGTGATTTCCCTTTTATGCGTTACCTTTGCAGCCGAAATATTGAATAGAAAAAAATCGGATGATCCTTTAAAAGTTTAAAGATGCCAATAACAAAAGAAAGAAACGCAGCAATTTTTGCCGAATTTGGCGGTAATGCCACTAACACCGGTTCTATTGAAGGACAGGTTGCTCAGGTAACTGAGCGTATTGCACAGATAAGTGCTCATTTAAAAGAAAATAAAAAAGACTTCTCCACTCACCGCGGATTGATGCAGCTGGTTGGTAAGCGGAAGCGTTTACTGTCTTATTTGCAGAAGCACAACCTCGAAGGTTACCGTGCACTGATCGAAAAACTGGGTCTGAGAAAATAAAATTCACTGCCCCCGAAGGGTATTGGTGAATGTTTTATCCGGTTTTTGATTGTTGCAATCAATGCTATTATAATATCTATTCCCGATATCCGCCGGATATTGGGAATAACTTTTTATCCCCGGACCGTTTTTACAACGAACGGCATTTGCCAGAAACAAATCCATAACCGTCCTGCAGGAACACCAGGAACGGGCCCGCAGAGATGGCGGGTTTTGTACCGGAACCAAGAGTGAGCGCGTTTCGCGGACTCCCGGAAGCAGGAAAGATGACAGAGGCTACTGCTGCGGGGTATTATTAATAATAATTTCAAATTTATTTTATGTTACAACAACCTATAAGAAAGGTATTTGATATAGGAGATGGAAGGGAAGTGACCATTGAAACAGGTCGCCTTGCCCGCCAGGCCGATGGATCCGTAACGGTTACCATGGGAAAATGTATCATTTTAGCTACTGTGGTAGCAAACAAAGAGCCTAAAGAGGGCCAGAGCTTTTTCCCGTTAACAGTAGATTACCAGGAAAAATTTGCTTCAGCCGGGCGTATCCCCGGTTCGTTCTTCAAAAGAGAAGGCCGGTTAAGTGATTACGAAGTACTGGTATCGCGCCTGATCGACCGGGCATTGCGCCCCCTGTTCCCTGATGACTATCTCTGCGATGTGCAGGTATTGGTTACCCTGGTGAGCAGCGACCCCGAGATCATGCCGGATGCATTGGCCTGTTTAGCAGCCTCTGCTGCGCTGGCTGTTTCTGATGTTCCCATTAAGGAGATCATCAGTGAAGTACGGGTAGGCCGCGTAAATGGCCAGTTTAAGATCAACCCGACCCGTTCTGAAATGGAGCAGTCGGATATGGACTTCATCATTGCTGCAACGGAAAAGAACCTGATGATGGTGGAAGGAGAGTCTGAGGAGTGCAGCGAGGACGACCTGGTAGCTGCTTTGGGAGTGGCACATGATGCCATCCGAATCCAGATCAAAGCCCAGGAAGCACTGCGTGATCTGAAAGGAGTAGCCGGCAAGCGTGATTATACCAAACCTGCTCAGGATGAAGCACTTCGTGATAAAGTATACAATTTTGCAAAAGATAAAGTATATGCAGTATCAAAAGGAAAACTGAGCAAGCATGAGCGCACCGACCAGTTTGCAGCTATTGAAGAAGAATTGCTGAAAAGCCTTGAAGAGGCCGGTACTGAAGAAGCGCCCTTTACAGCAGATCAAAAGAAAATGGCCAAGGGATATTATCATGACCTGCAGTATGATGTGGTTCGGGACATGATCCTGGATGAGCGCGTGCGGCTGGATGGCCGTGCACTTACAGAGATCCGCCCCCTGGATATGGAAGTAGATGTATTGCCTTCTCCGCACGGATCGGCATTGTTTACACGTGGTGAAACTCAATCTATTACAACTGTTACATTGGGTACAGCTTTAGATGAATTACTGATCGAGTCCGCGGCTAAATCGGTATATTCCAAATTTATCCTGCATTATAATTTTCCTCCGTTCTCAACCGGGGAGGTAAAAATGATGCGTGGCCCCGGCCGTCGTGAAGTAGGACACGGGAACCTGGCGATGCGCTCCCTGAAGCAAATGATGCCTAAGGATGGTGAAGATTTTGGCTATACCGTACGTGTGGTAAGCGATATTCTTGAGTCGAACGGATCCAGTTCCATGGCTACGGTTTGTGCCGGTTCACTGGCGCTGATGGACGCTGGTGTGCCGCTGCCAAAACACGTTTCTGGTATTGCTATGGGTTTGATTACCAAGGAAGATAAATTTGCTATCTTAAGTGATATCCTGGGTGATGAAGATCACCTGGGCGATATGGACTTCAAAGTAACCGGTACCCGCGATGGTATCTGCGGTGTGCAGATGGACATTAAGGTAGACGGCTTACCGATGGAAGTAATGAAACAGGCCCTGGAACAAGCCAAGGCTGGTCGCCTGCACATCCTGGAAGCCATGTATACGGCCATTCCGGAAGCACGTGAAGAAGTGAAATCTCATGCACCACGCGTGGTGAAAATGTTTATCGATAAAGAATTTATCGGAGCTGTGATCGGACCAGGTGGTAAAGTGATCCAGGAAATGCAACGTGAAACCGGTACTACGATCAATATCGAAGAAGTGAACAATCGTGGCGAGATCAGCATCTTTGGTGTTGAGAAGGCTGCGGTTGAAAAAGCCGAGAACTGGATCAAAGGTATTGTGGCCGTTCCGGTGGTAGGCGAAACCTACGATGCAGTGGTAAAAGGTATCAAGGAATTTGGAGCCTTTGTTGAGTTCCTGCCTGGTAAACAAGGGCTGGTGCATATCAGCGAAATCAGCTGGAAGCGCCTGGAAACCCTGGAAGGAGTGGTAAAAGAAGGCGATTCTATGAAGGTGAAACTGATTGGTACGGATCCTAAATCAGGTAAATTCAAATTGTCCCGCAAGGCGTTAATTCCCCGCCCGGAACGGAAAGAGGGACCAGCACCGGAGAACAATTAAAAAAAATATAAATGATCTTGGAAGACCTTCGCGGAAGCGGAGGTCTTTTTTTATGGAATAAACCCGAATCCTTTCAAAGTCTCATCCTCCTGATTAAACGATCGTTTTTCCTCTTTCGTAAAAAACAATTGAGAAAGGACAGGCCGGTGATTTAAATTCGGTAAATAAAATCTATTACCATGTTTGAAGAGATTCTGAACGCTGTAAAAAATGAATTAGGAGGGCATCCTGATATTGCAGGCAATGTAACTCCTGAACAGGAAGCCGCTATTCATGATGAAATTGCTCAGCATATAACCCATGCAACGGCTGCTTCTTCATCTGGCGGGGGCATTTTAAGTAGCCTGGAGCAGGCCGTCAGTTCCGGGGGTACGGTTACCAATGCTATAGAAGGGGGCCTTATCGGCTCACTTACCTCCCGGTTTGGATTGCCTCCGTCTGTAACCGGCGCCATTTCTGCGGCATTGCCGGGGCTGTTGCAAAAATTTGCCGCAAAAAGTCAGGAATAACGCGGTTATTGCAACGAAACGATCCCGGGGTTGTTCATGAATGCGGATATCCTGTGTGCCGGATGTTATGGTATCATTATTAAAGACAGCTGCTCGGAATCATAAATTGGTTAAGAAATCGGGTGATGTTGGTGGCAGGGCATACATGCAGGTTATAAACCTTCGCAGGAGCGGAGGTTTTTTTATGCCGAAATCTTTGTTAAAAGAACCAGCGTCAGCTTTTTATAAATGCAAGGTGATTTAATTTTAAGCAACCAAAATTGTTCACCATGTCTATTGTAAAACATCGGTTTTCGTTGCCCCAGGGAATGATACCCTTCCTCTTCTTATGTATAACAGCCGGCTGCAGCAAGGATTTTTTTAAGCCATATAGTGAGCGTATCATTGGCCGGTGGGAATTATATGATACCAACAAAATAGGTTTGGGGAGTTCAAGGATTGTGTATTCGGAGGGTAGTTTTCAGTTTTCTTCAGATGGTTCCTTTTTTTATACCCGGCGCTCGGGTGCGCAATACGCGGGTACCTGGAGGCTTAAAAAGTATACGGTTACGGTAACCAATAGTGAGGGTCAGCAAAGCTCCGAACAAAAACACAGCCTGTTGCTTTCTGCAACGAATATTGAAGATCAGCAGGTGCTTGCAGAGAATTTTGATGATCTCAATTTTACGGGAACCGACCGGTTTAAGGCGGAGGTTAGCAATAATTTTAATACGGTTACCTATAAATTTAAGCGGAACTGATCCGGGATCCGGGCGCACTTTTATGCAGGGATCAGAATGGCCGTTTTTCTATAACCGCTACGGTTAACCGGCTCACACAGGTAAGCTGACCGGTATCATTATAAATACGGATATCCCACACATGGGTTTTATTGCCTAAATGGAGGGGGCTGCAAACCGCACGTACCATACCGGAGGCCACCGGTTTCAGATGATTGGCATTTACTTCCATACCAACCACCATAAACAGATCGGTATCGGCCACCAGGCTGCTGGCATAGGATCCTACGGTTTCCGCCAGTACTACCGATGCCCCGCCATGAAGGATGCCATAGGGCTGGTGCACTTTTGGCGTAACCGGCATCGTGGCGGTGAGCGTGTTCTCTGTTATTTCTGTAAACCGGATATCCAGGTAGCTGCCCATATATTCCGGGGTATGATTCAATACATGCAGGTCAACAGGTTTTCTCCAGATCATTGCTTTTTTATTAAATATAAAGAATTCTTATTTCACGCAACCATGCGAGGGTTTCAGGGTTTTGCCACAAGGCTCTAAGGCACGAGGGTCGGACCTTTTTCTTTGTGTTGCTTTTCCAATTCCTTTATTTGCTGTTCTGCCTGGCAGAAAAATTACAAATGATTGTTTGTGATTGCGGGTAAACGGGCTTTTTCCCGGAATAAAATAAAAAAGTATAACGTTTTCGTAAGCCATAGTTTCTCCGGTTCTTTTTAATTTTGCACACATTTTAATGAATAAAATCGCTGAACGTGGCTAAAAGAAAAGAAATAGAAACCGACGTGGTATTGATCGGCGCAGGGATCATGAGCGCGACTTTAGGCGCTTTTATTAATGAGCTGGAACCCGGGCATTCGATGCATATTTTTGAACGCCTGGGAAAAGTAGCCGGTGAGAGCTCCGATGCCTGGAACAATGCAGGCACCGGGCATGCGGCTTTATGTGAGCTGAATTATACCCCTGAAAAGGAAGACGGATCCATCGATACTAAAAAAGCGCTGGACATTATCGAACAGTTTGAACAATCCAAGCAGTTTTGGTCCTACCTGGTAAAGGACGGCCAGATCGGGGATCCGAAAGACTTTATCCGTACCGTACCGCATATGAGTTTTGTACGGGGAGAAAATGATGTGAACTATCTCCGGAAACGGTATACGGCCCTGCAGCAGTTCAACCTGTTTAAGGGCATGGAATATTCAGAAGACCCGGAAGTGATCAGGAACTGGATACCGCTGGTGGTGGAAGGGCGCGATGCTTCGGAAAAGATCGCTACTACTTATACGGAACTGGGCACTGATGTAGACTATGGTGCACTGACCAAGATCTTTATTGATAATATGGTGCAAAAAGGAAATACCGAATTGCACCTGCTGCATGAGGTTTATGACCTGATCCGCGAGGATGATGGCCGGTGGAAAGTAAAGGTAAAGGACCTGTCTACCGGTGAAAAATCAATTTACCATTCCCGCTTTGTTTTTATCGGGGCCGGGGGTGGTTCCCTGCATCTGCTGCAGGACAGCGACATCCCGGAAAGCAAGCTCTACGGAGGGTTTCCGGTGGGCGGGCAATGGCTGGTATGCAGCAACCCGGAAGTGGTACGAAAACACAATGCAAAAGTATACGGGCAGGCATCCGTTGGCGCACCTCCCATGAGCGTGCCGCACCTGGATACCCGGGTAATGGGAGAGGAAACCTCGATCCTGTTTGGGCCCTTTGCCACATTCTCTACGAAGTTTTTGAAAGAAGGTTCTTACTGGGATCTTTTTGAGTCCATCAAATACTGGAATATTGTTTCACTGATGCGGGTAGGGCTCCGGAACTATGAGCTGGAAAAATACCTCGTTCAGCAGTTAAGTCTTTCCTTTGAGGATCGTATTGAAGCGCTGCGGGTATTTTACCCCGGGGCGAAAACGGAGGACTGGAAGCTCGAAGAAGCGGGGCAGCGGGTACAGATCATTTATAAGGACGCAGAAAAAGGCGCTTCCCTCCAATTTGGAACGGAAATCGTTACCAGTGAGGACGGCACCATTGGTGCATTGCTGGGTGCTTCGCCGGGTGCTTCCACTTCCGTATCTATTATGCTAACCCTGCTGGAGCGTTGTTTTCCTGACCGGTTCAGGGATAAATGGAATGAGAAGCTGAAGACCATGATCCCGTCTTTGGGGCAGGACCTGGAGGATAATGCAGCACTGCGTTACCAGGTAAGGGCCGAGACCTGTGAACTGTTGCAGCTGAACTGGAAAGAACCGGTGCCTGAAGGAGTGGAAATAGCAGAAAATGCCTGAATGATACCGTAAGAAAAAGAATAATCCTATAAGCCTCCGCAGCGCGGGGGCTTTATATTTGTTTGAGGTTCCTGGTTTCACATTAATGCCGTTTTCATGCCTGGTGGACTTGTTTGGGATTAAAGTTCAATGTTCAACGTTAGCTAGCCGTGTGTCATATTGCCTCTTGCCCATTAACGCTTGTCAGATCCGGTTTCGTTTCAACGCTGTGGCTACTACAGAAACACTTTGAGCTTCAGGGTTTCTGTTGCATAAAATAAAATTTGTTCGTTTGAATATTACTTCTACATTTGTAGAAACAAGTCTATATTTGTAGAATGATAAAGTTATCAAAATCGGAAGAACAGCTGATGGAATATATCTGGAAAGCGGAGAAGGCATTTATGAAAGACCTGATCGATGCCTTTCCGGATCCCAGGCCCGCCAGTACAACAGTGGCCACGCTTTTGAAGCGGATGGCCGATAAAGGTGTGGTCGGTTACACCCAGTACGGCAATTCAAGGGAATACTACCCGTTGATCAGGAAAGCGGACTACTTTTCGAAGCATGTAAACAGCATGATCAAAAATTATTTTGATGATTCTGTGCTGCAGTTTGCCTCCTTTTTTACCAAAGAAGCCCAATTGACCAAGGAGCAGCTGGAGGAGTTGAAGAGAATAGTAGATCAGCAGATACAATCATTGCCCGGTCAAAAAAAGAAAAAATGATCCTCTATTTTTTAAAAGTGATCGCCTGCAGCGGACTGCTTTATGGTTTTTATTTTTTCTTTCTGCAAAAAGAAAAAATGCTGGTCTTTAACCGGTTTTTCCTGCTGGCCTGCCTGTTTGTTCCGCTTATACTGCCCCTGGTAAAGTCTGAAACCAAAATCCCGGACTACCTGGAATTGGCAACGCTGCCATTTGAAGAAGCGTATACTGTGGCCGGAGTATCTGAAAAACCGGTACCTGCGCCTGTTTTGCCTGGTCCGGCTATTGCTATAGAGGCAGAACAGGGCGGGGTAAGTGCCGGGATCATAGTATTTATTGGTGTATCGTTATTGCTGCTGGTCCGGTTTGTGCGGAACCTGATGTATTACCGGCGGTTGCAGCGATACGGCACCAACGTTAAAAGAGGCTGCTTTTTTATTGTGTTGCTGGATGCGGAGGTGACGCCTCATTCCTTTATGCGCAACATTTTCCTGAATCGCCTGGAATATGAAAGAGGCCTGGTTGATAATGCGATCCTGCTGCATGAAGAAATTCACATAAAACAACGGCATTCCTGGGATATCCTGTTGATCGAGCTGCTCATGATCTTTTTTTGGTGGAACCCTTTCCTCTTCCTTTTTAAAAAATGTATCAGGCTGAACCATGAGTTCCTGGCCGATACCGGTGTTGTTCAGGATACCGGCGACAGAGCCCGCTACCAGGAGCTGATGTTGAAGATGGTATCGCTGAATGCTGCAATACCCTTATCCAGTAACTTCTATTTAGTAACAAAAAAACGTTTGATTATGCTTTACAAAGAAACTACCATAAAGGTGCAATACACAAAGGGGATGATCGCGCTTTTTATTTTTATTCCGTTGCTGTTTGTTTTTGCCAGTGGAGCAAAAGGAAGCGGCCTGAAATCAACAGCACGTAATACCTTTGAACGTATAGCGGACATGATAACGGCAGCTCCCCCCAAGAGCCGGCTACCGGCTGTTCCGGCTGACCGGCGGGCTGAGGCGGTAATGAAAACTGCAACAAAAGACCAGGCGCCCGAACCCGATGAGGAGGTTGTTGAAGAAGGTGCAGCACCCGTGGTTGAAGGCAGCCGCCGGGATGAAGAAGATGTGGTACCTCAGTTGATACAGCCCGTTGCCGCAAACCTTCAGGTACATAAGGACTCTGCGGAAATCCCCTACCGGTCTTATCCTGTTCATAAGGGGCTCTCTGAAGAAAAGATGGTGGAGTTCGGCAAGTTTGCTGAAAAATATGTAATGGAGGATAAGGGAAAAAAGATTTTCTGGTACGGGCAAATGTTACGGCCGGCACTTGATCTGTATTTTGGTATGACAGATGAACAGCGTGACAGGGTGAACGAACAATTACCGGAAGTTTTTCTTGCTGCAAAAAAAGACCGGCTGGTACAGGTAAATGAAAAATATAAGAATGAGGACCGGCGGATTATCGTGGTTTATCCGGATGGAAAGAATGTAACAGCTACCATTACCTCTGATGAAGAACGGCAGCGATTTTTGGAAGGGTTGGGATTGCATCTTGGAAAGAAAGGCGCTCCCAACTATACCTCCAGGACCTATGTGTACAATGGAAAGCCTGTTGCAGGATTTTCGATGATATATACCGGTAAAAAATAAGGCGCAGCATAAAAGAGGCTCCCTGGTAAATTCAATTGAAATAGCTTAAACATGACAGTTTATCTTTTGAAAATGATTGTATGTAGCAGTGCTTTTTACGCATTGTATGCCCTGCTTTTTCAGAGAGAAAAAATGCTGGTGTTCAACCGTATCTATTTGCTGGCAGGGCTGGCATTGTCTTTTTGGGTACCGCTCATCAGGATTACCGTGGCACCGCCGGTTATCCCGGAAACAGTGTATACCGGTGCGGTAGCTGCTGCGCCGGTAACAATAATAACACAAGGGGATCCATATCCGGATAAAGATTACCTGGGTTTTGCAGCGGCGCTTGTTTTTGTTTTGGTAAGCGGTCTGTTATTGCTGCGATTTATAAAAAATTATACCCGGCTGACAAAGGTCGTTAGGACCAACAGGCATTTTTACGAAAGGGGGGCGCGCATTGTGCTGGTTCATGACTCTATCATGCCGCACAGTTTTTTGAGAAATGTTTTTATCAGCAAAGCCGAATATGATAATGGGGCTATTGAGCCGGAAGTGCTGGAACATGAACTGGCACATGTTCGCCAGAAGCACAGCTGGGATATTTTGTTTGTTGAATTTGTGCAGATCATTACCTGGTTCAACCCTGTCATCTATTTATACAAGCGATCTATAAAAATCAATCACGAGTTGCTGGCCGATGCGGCGGTAGTAAAAAAGCTGGATAATGTGCGCAGTTATCAGCTGGTATTATTGCAGCGCGTTGCTACCCGGCAAACGCAGGGATTGGTGAGTACTTTTACTTTTTATACCATTAAAAAACGACTGATCATGTTAAGCAAAACATTTAACAAAAAGAGGGCCCTGTTGCTGGGCTTAGCTGTGGTTCCCCTGGCAGCTATATTAATTTTTACTATTGGCGAAAGGGTATATGCCCAAATAGCAAAGCCCGGTGTGGCAACAAGTCCGGGGATAAATGACACGGTTCCGGCGCGGCAGATGCCCCCGCCCCCGCCACCTTTTTCAAGAGAAGCGCAGTTTAAATTTTCCGAATGGCCGGTCATCCTCGAATACTGGGATGGGCGTAAAACTTATACCACTCAAATGAAAACGATTTCATTGCCGCCGGGTGCAAAGAACCTGGTGCTGAAAGCCCGTGACCATAAAATAGTGGAGGCCGTTGTGGTATATGAGCATTTCAGATCGGTTGTGGAGGATGTTTCGGGTGCGGAGAAGCGGGCGGCTTTTCTAAATAAGTATGGAACGGCAATTCCTGACGGTATGCCACAACCTGCGGCTTCCCAAAAAGCGTATATCCGGCAGGGGGCCGGCGCCACCGACAGTGAAATAAAAACCTACGAGGCATTGATGAAGAGGTTGGGAAGGATGCAGGCCGGAACCGCGGAATATAAGAAGTTGATGCGGCAGGTTCTTGCTATTCATGGGAAAATGACCGGGGAACAAAAGAAAAGCGTAAGGCCATTGGAACCGTCACCGCCGCCGGTGGCTGCAACGGGTACTCAGCCTTTACGAGACTATGGCCCCGGGGCAACGACGGCAGAGATGCAGGAATATATAGGCCTGATGAAAAAGAATGAACGTATCCGGAACGGCCGGAAAGTATATCTTGCAAAAGATGCAAAAGAACAGACCCGGGTACGGGAACTGCTCCGTAAGATGGATGCAATGCAATTGAAGTCTGTCTCCAACTTCCCGCCGCCACCACCACCGCCACCGCCATCTGCATCGGTCCGCTCCCAGGCCAGAACCCAAATGATTATGAAGGAAATAAAAGACAGAGCGGGCGACACGCTTTATTCCGGAGTCGGCAGCGAACCTTCAGCAAAGCGGTCGAAGGAGATTCCGGGACTGGTCATAGATTCCGGGGGACATATGATATTCAACGGCAGGCACGTAAAGAATTTGCTGGTGGACGGGCGTTCGCTTGTTGTGGGTAAAACTGTGAAAGACCGGGAGCTGCCTGGCTCTATGAGAGAGGTGAAGATGAGCTCCGAATAACAGTACCGGCAATGCCCTGCAGGTTGCTGTGTCTCCGTTCCTTTGTGCCGTTGTGTTCGACAAGGGGATCATAATTTTAAGAAAATATTTGCTTCACCCGCCTGCAAGTGCAAATGAATACTTAAAAAGCGGCTAATTCGCCAGGTTGGCGCAGCTATTGCTTAAGAATGAATGTCTTCATCAACAAAATTCTTAAGTTATGAAACAAAGTAAACTTGTTTTGAAATCCTTCCTGGTAGCCGTAGCAGTTATGGTAACCGGTACCGTTATGGCACAGGTAGCGGTGGGGGTGCGCGCAGGCGTTAACCTTTCCAATCTTACCATAAAAGATGCAGATGGAAAAACCGTTGACGGCGCTAAACTGACCCCGGGGTTCAATGCGGGGCTTACATTCGACATCCCGGTTGCTGATGAATTTTATATACAGCCCGGGGCCCTGTTCAGCATGAAGGGGGCAAAGCTGGAGAAAAATGCACATGAATATTTTAATTCAGACGACTTTTCGCCGGCAGCTTCGGGAGACTATACCCGCTTGAATACCTATAACCTGGAAGTACCTGTAAACTTTATTTTTAAGCCTGCTGCAGGAAACGGTAACCTGCTGATAGGGGCTGGTCCGTATTTTTCCTATGCCCTGGGCGGGAACTTTAAAAGAGTAACGGATGCATTCGGTACCGAAACGGGGAAGCTGGAATTTGCAAATGATTATAATGATTTCAGCAGCGATGCCGGTAAAATGACCTTTGGCAAACGTGCAGATGTAGGGGCCAACCTGTTATTCGGGTACGAGTTCGCCAGTCGCTTTTCGGTTCAGTTGAACGGGCAGCTGGGACTGACGAACCTGGAGCCCAAAACCGACGGCCGCAAGCCGGAAGAAGTGTTAAAGAACAACAGCTTTGGTCTTTCAATAGGCTATAAATTTTAAAGAGACGGATCAGCATGTATAAGCGTGACCGCTCCCTAAGGGGGCGGTTTTTTTGTGCCGCCGGCGCCGGTTTAAAGATTTTGTTAAAACGACAGATAAAGCATGACAGTGCATGACAGTAATTTGTTTTAAACCGGATATTTTTGAGTTTTAATGATTGCTTAAAAGAAATTCATGAACGCGTTATTAGGAGTTATTTTTCATTTTATCGGAGGGTTTGCTTCCGGTAGTTTTTACATCCCGTATAAAAAAGTAAAAGGGTGGTCCTGGGAGTCGTACTGGCTGGTGGGTGGCGTCTTTTCGTGGCTCATTGTACCGCCGCTGGCGGCCTGGCTGACGATCCCCAACTTTTCGGAAATTATCCGCACGGCAGGGGGGGCCACCATCGGGTATGCTTATCTTTTCGGATTGCTTTGGGGAATTGGCGGGCTTACCTATGGGCTGGGGGTGCGCTACCTGGGCGTATCACTGGGAAGCAGCATCATCCTGGGGCTTTGTATGGTCTTCGGAGCCCTGATCCCTGCGATCTATTATCAGCTGAATCCCGCTGAAGGCAAGGATACCATCGGCTTGTTATTTGACTCAAGCTGGGGGAAAGTGGTGATGCTGGGTTTGCTGGTGTGTATCATTGGGATCATGGTTTCCGGCAAAGCGGGTATGCGCAAGGAAAAGGAGCTTGCAGGGCAGGAGCACGATCACCTATCCGGAAAGGATGAATATAAATTTGGCCTGGGATTGGTGGTGGCTATCGTTTCCGGTGTGCTGAGCGCCTGTTTTAATTTCGGAATCGAGGCCGGCAAACCGATGGCGGATGTTGCCAATGAATTGTGGAAGGCTGCGCACCCGGGACAGGGAGAGTTCCTTTACCAGAACAATGTATCCTACGTGGTGATCTTATGGGGAGGACTTACCACCAACCTGATCTGGTGCCTGATCCTGAATGCGCGTAATAAGACCTTTGGCGATTACACCAATACAAAAACCCCGCTCTTATCCAATATCATCTTTTGCGCGCTGGCAGGTACTACCTGGTTCCTTCAGTTCTTCTTCTATGGTATGGGAGAAAGCAAACTGGGCAATGGCCCCAGCTCCTGGATCCTGCACATGGCTTTTATTATTCTGATCGCAAATGTATGGGGGCTGATCCTGAAGGAATGGAAAGGTGTAAGCAAAAAAACACTGACCACAGTGGTGCTGGGGATCATCATTATCCTGGTATCCGTGCTGCTGGTCGGATATGGAAACTCGTTAAAATAGTATTTAATAAAGAATTCAGTATATGAGTGCAGAAACGAAAACGTTCAAACACGTAAGTTATTTATGGGATGAAGCCACAGCGGCTGCAATGCAAGGCGATGAAGTAGCCCTGCTGATCTACCGCTCCAATTTATTGGGGGCAGATCTTCGCTTAACCAACTACGGCGGTGGAAACACTTCCTGCAAGGTAACCGCAAAGGATCCGCTTACCAATGAGGATAAGGAGATCATGTATGTAAAGGGTAGCGGGGGTGACCTGGGTACGCTGAAAAAGAGCGGGCTGGCGGCTTTGTATGTAGATCGCCTGCGGAGTCTGAAAGCTATTTACAGGGGTATCGAACATGAAGATGAAATGGTAGAGCTGTTCAATCATTGTATCTATGACCTGGCGTCCAAAGCGCCCTCGATCGATACCCCGCTGCACGGTTTCCTGCCCTTCAAACATATCGATCATCTGCACCCGGATGCTGCTATCGCTATTGCGGCGGCCAGGGATGGTAAGAAGATCACTGAGGAATTGTTTGGCGGTACTATCGGTTGGGTACCCTGGCAGAAACCTGGGTTTGACCTGGGACTGCAGTTAAAACAATGCCTGGACGAAAACCCGGGGATCCGCGGTATCATGCTGGGGTCCCATGGCTTGTTTACCTGGGGCGATACGGCTTATGAAAGCTATGTGAATACCCTGGAAGTGATCGAAAAGTGCGCGGACTATATCGAACAGCAAACCGGGGCAAAGCCTGTTTTCGGTGGCGAAAAGATAGTGGCGCTGCCTGCTGCTGACCGGCTAAAGAAAGCGGCGGCGCTGGCACCCGTATTAAGAGGATGCTGTTCTTCCCATACAAAAATGGTGGGCCATTTTACCGATGATGAGCGGGTGCTGCAGTTCATCAATTCCAACGACCTGGACCGGCTGGCACCGCTGGGTACTTCCTGTCCCGATCATTTCCTGCGTACCAAGATCAGTCCGCTGGTATTGAACCTGGCCCCGGATGAAGACCTGGACAATGTAGCATCTGTAAAGGAAAAGATAGCGCCGCTGTTTGATGCTTACCGTAAGATGTATGCGGATTATTATGAAACCTGCAAACATCCCAACAGCCCTGCAATGCGGGACCCGAACCCCGTAGTGATCATTTATCCGGGGGTAGGAATGTTCACCTTTTCAAAGGATAAACAAACGGCAAGGGTGGCTGCAGAGTTTTACACGAATGCCATCAATGTGATGCGCGGGGCTGAAGCTATTTCTGAATATACATCGCTGCCCCGGCAGGAGGCTTTCAATATTGAATACTGGTTACTGGAGGAAGCCAAATTACAGCGCATGCCTAAACCCAAACCACTCAGCGGCCGTATTGCGCTGATCACCGGCAGCGGTGGCGGTATTGGCAAGGCCATTGCCCGCAGGTTTGCAGAAGAAGGAGCCTGTGTGGTGATCAATGATATCAATGAAGAGCGGGTCAATGAAACAACTTTAGAATTTCAAAAAAGCTTTGGTAAAGATGCTGCGGCATCGGTAATCCTGGATGTTACGGCCAACGATTCAATAAAAGCCGCGATTGATGCGGCCGTACTGGCGTTTGGCGGCCTGGATATAATCGTAAACAATGCGGGCATCAGCATCTCCAAATCCATAACGGATCATACCATTGAAGAGTGGGACCGTTTATATGATATCCTTGTGAAGGGACAGTTTATGGTTTCCAAACACGGAGTGGCTGTCATGCGCAAGCAGGATATAGGTGGGGACATTATCAATATCGTTTCTAAAAATTCGGTAGTTTCGGGTCCCAACAACGCGGGCTATGGTTCAGCCAAGGCGGCGCAGGCGCACCTTTCAAGACTGCTGGCAGCGGAGTTGGGTGGGGATAAGATACGTGTAAATGCAGTAAATCCTGATGCTGTAATTGCCAATTCCAATATATGGGCAGGGGGCTGGGCCGAAGGTCGTGCCAGGGCTTATGGTATTACGGTGGAAGAATTGCCGGCTTATTATGCCAGGCGAACCCTGATGAATGAAGTGATCCTCCCGGAAGATATCGCCAATGCCTGCTTTGTATTTGTAAGCGGCCTGCTTAATAAGTCCACCGGAAATGTGTTGAACGTGGATGGTGGGGTAGCCGCAGCATTTGTACGGTAAAAACGTCTTCATATAACAAGCAATACAAGAGTTGATGATTTTCTAATCGGTCAACTCGTTTTTTTAAGATCTAAAGTATTTTTTATGCTATTAACAAAGACCCAGATAGAGCAGCATAATGATGCCTTGCTGACACAACATCAACGGAATTTTGAATTCATCTCCGGCAATGTCGCCGGGATTGATGCGATATTAAAGAAGCTCACGGATTTCCAGGTGGCCATCCCCTCATGGGCACTCGGGAACGGTGGAACACGTTTTGGAAGGTTTGGGGGAAGGGGCGAGCCTGCAACCCTGGAACAGAAGCTGGAGGATGTGGGCTTACTGCACCAGTTCAACCGGTCAAGCGGCGCCATTTCATTGCATATCCCCTGGGATATTCCTAAGGATGCTGCGGCACTGAAACAGCTGGCGGCTCAGCTGGACCTGAAGTTTGATGCCATGAACTCCAATACCTTCCAGGATCAGCCCGGGCAGGCGCATAGCTATAAATACGGCTCATTGCAGCATGTGGATAAAGCGGTACGCAAACAGGCAATCGATCACAATATAGAAGTGATCAAATATGGCGAAGAGCTGGGCTCGGAATCTTTAACCATCTGGCTGGCAGACGGCTCCTGTTTTCCGGGGCAGCTGAACTTCCGCAAGGCCTTTAACAATACATTGGAGAGCCTGGGTGAAATTTATGATGCATTACCCGAAAGCTGGAAAGTGTTTGTGGAATATAAGGCATTTGAGCCCAACTTTTATTCAACTACGGTAGGTGATTGGGGACAATCGTTCCTGTTTGCCAGCAAGCTGGGTGAAAAGGCCTATACCCTGGTAGATCTTGGGCACCACCTGCCCAATGCCAATATTGAGCAGATCGTAGCCCTGCTGCTGAATGAGAAAAAACTGGGAGGGTTCCATTTTAACGACAGTAAATATGGCGATGATGATCTTACCGTAGGTAGCATCAAACCCTACCAGCTGTTTTTGATCTTTAAAGAACTGGTAGAAGGCATGGATGCGCGGGGTATGGATCATACCAGGGATCTTGGATGGATGATCGACGCCAGCCACAATGTAAAAGACCCGCTTGAAGATCTGCTGCAGAGCGTGGAAGCGATCAGGATCGCCTATGCACAGGCCTTGTTGGTTGACCCGGCAAAACTGGATGCGGCACAGGAGGCAAACGATGTGGCGCTCGCACAGGAGATCCTGCAGGCGGCCTATCGTACCGATGTGAGGCCCATCCTGGCCGAAGCGCGGCTGAGGGCCGGCGCTGCATTGGATCCGATCGGGCTATTCCGTCAGCTGAAAGTAAGGGATCAGCTGGTAAAAGAGCGGGGGGCAAATACAGTAGCAACAGGGCTTTAGCGAATGGCGGATAGGGGTGTTTTTCATTGTTAAGTTTGATCCCTTAAACCTCAAACATTGAACCTCAAATATTGAACATATAAATGAGTGCGATTCCGGGAATAGCGGTTTTTGATATTGGGAAAACGAATAAGAAATACTTCTTTTTTAATGAGGATTATGAAATTGTGGAAGAAGAAGTACAGCATTTTTATGAAACAAAAGATGAGGACGGGTTTCCCTGTGATGACATCGCCCTCATCGGCAAATGGGTAAAGGAAAAGCTGGCCGGGAAGCTGAAAGATCCGCGGATACAGGTAAAGGCGGTTAATTTCTCTACTTATGGAGCGAGTTTTGTTCATGTGAATGCGGAAGGCAGACCGGTTGCCCCTCTATACAATTACCTGAAACCATTTCCGGAAGACCTGGGAGATCTGTTTTATTACCGTTACGGCGGAAGGGAACAGTTTGCAACGGAAACGGCATCTCCTGTTTTGGGAAACCTGAATTCCGGGTTACAGTTGTACCGCATTAAAGAACAATTGCCCCATCTGTTTAGCGAAATAAGAACCTCCCTGCATTTACCGCAGTACTTTGGGTTTCTGGTACATGGAAACGCGTTTTCAGACATTACCAGCATTGGTTGTCATACAGCTTTGTGGAATTTCGGGAACAACGGCTATCATCGCTGGGTAACGGAGGAGGGGATCCTCGGTAAGCTGGCGCCCTTGTTCGCTTCCGGTGCAGCCATTGAAACAATAGCGGAAAACGGAACCCTGAAATGCGGAGTGGGCCTGCATGATAGCTCTGCGGCGTTTATCCCGTATATGAACCTGATACAGGAGCCCTTTGTATTGCTGTCTACAGGAACCTGGAGCATTTCGATGAATCCCTTCAATAAAGCGCCGCTAACAACAAAGGAGTTACAGCAGGATTGTTTATCTTACCTGACCTATAAAGGGATGCCGCTAAAAGCTTCCCGCCTGTTTGCCGGCAACGAGCACGAAGAGGAAGTAAAAAAGCTTGCGGCCTTTTATCATGTAAATACGGCATATTTCCACAGTATTCGTTTTGCTCCGGAACTGGTGGAGCCGCTGAGCAGTACGGACACTCCGGCCGCGTACTCCTTTTCCGGCGGGGATACCATAGAAAAAGCCTATCACAACCTCGTACAGCACCTCGTCAGAAAACAGAAATATTCTACGGAGCTGGTGCTGAAAGATACGGATGTAAAGCAGCTTTATGTAGACGGAGGTTTCGCCCGTAACGAAGTATTTATGAATCTCATTGCCCGGGCCTTCCCGGAGCTGGCCGTGTATGCGGCTTCTGTATCGCAGGCAACAGCAGTGGGGGCGGCAATGGCTATTCATGATGCCTGGAATACCCGGGAGCGAACAGGGCAGCTCCTGGAAGTAAAGCGCTATAGGGCTGAATGACCGGCCCAATGAATATCTGCTCCCTTCTGCGCCAGGAGTTGGAGCTCCTGTTCCTTTATGGCCTGTTTCTCATCAGCAGAGCCGATGAGGTCCGGATAAAGTGTAACCCGGAACCCTTCGGAAATTGCATCCAGCGCCGTTGCCTTTACACAATATTCAGTAAGAAAACCGCAGAGGATAAGATGGTCTGCCTGCTGTTGCCGCAAATGATCGCAAAACCTGTTTGAAGAAAAGCAACTATGCCCTTTTTTTTCAAATTGCTGACAATGCTGAATATTCTTCAGACTGAGTTTATGACCCTCAGTACCGGGAATACAGGCTGAAAATCCCGCTTCAAACTGGTTGGGGATATAACTGGAGTAAACCAGGATGACCTGGCCGGGCTGCGTTTGCTCCAGCAGCCCATCAAGCTTTTGAACCACCGCCCCGATATGATTCAGCGCATGCTGCTTTTTCCCATAAGCGAAGCCCGGTTCTGTAAAGTCTTTCTGTGCATCAATGATAATGATCCGGGTTTTAGACATGGGGTTATAATTTGAGTGATTAAAAAGTAAGGCCTCCCGGTAAAGAAGTCTTTTCTAATGGGGCAGTTTTTCCCGGAAGCGGCCATATACCCAGGTGCCTGCAATGGCACTTAAAAGCGTGATGACCACAACGGTGGCCCCGGTGCCGATCTGCGCAAACAACGGGCCGGGGCAGGCGCCGGTAAGCGCCCAGCCGATACCAAAGATCAACCCGCCAAAGATCTGTCCCTTGTTAAATTTCCTGGGCTGGATTTCGATTTTTTCTCCTGTAATGGTTTTAACCCTGAATTTTTTGATCAGCCAGATAGAGATCATGCCCACTGCGACAGCGCTGCCGATAACCCCATACATATGGAAGGATTGTAAGCGGAACATTTCCTGTATGCGGAACCAGCTGATCACTTCAGCCTTGGTAAAAACAATTCCAAAAACGATGCCTGCAATAAGGAAGCGGAGCAGCGATCCCCGCTTTTCCGTATCCGTAGCCGGATCCGCGGTAAATTCATCCTCGGAAGGTTTTTGAGAGCGGTACCTATTATCTTCTTTGATCATGGTTGTTTTTTTGTTAGAGGGATAAGATCCAGGGAAGTAATAAATTGGCTGCAAAAAAGCCGCCGATCATAAAGCAAATAGTGGCAACCAGGGAAGGCCACTGGAGGTTGGATAAACCCATAATAGCGTGGCCACTGGTGCAGCCGCCGGCATACCGCGTTCCAAAACCCACAAGAAACCCACCTGCAACCATCAGGATCGCTCCGCGGGCTGTTAGCAGGGAATGCCAGTTGAAAAGATCAGCAGGCACCAGGTTGTGATAGTCGGTAATGCCTCGTTTTGCCAGGTCCGCTGCCAGTTGCGGTGCCATTTTTACCGGCTCCGGATCCGCTAGAAAATACGCGGCAATCATTCCTCCTAAGAAAATACCCAGCACAAAAAGCAGGTTCCAGCGTTCCTTTTTCCAGTTATACCGGAAAAAAGGAATACCGGAAGGGATACAGGCTGCACAAATATGCCGTAGTGAGGAGCTGATCCCGAAGGGCTTATTGCCAAGCAGCAACAGCGTGGGTACGATCAACCCGATAAGCGGCCCGGCCACATACCAGGGCCAGGGTTGTTTTATGAATGCTAACATTTCAGATCCGGATTTAAGATGCTAAGCTATTGAATATTTTTTAATCCGTCATTCGGGAGCCATCAGCTTTTGGTACCATTTGAAAATGTGGAGATGTTACCATCATTTGCGGCGCGCTGCGCCAGTTTGCTATCAAAGGATCTGGTCTTTTTTTGACTCCCAGGGCTTAGGTGTCTAACATCTAAAATCGAGTGTTTATGGTCTTCGGGATCATTTTGCCGGATGTTTATTAAATTCGATTGAGAATCAAGGGGCGGATCCAGAGCGGTTTGGGTCGCCCGGTAAAAAAACAGTATGGAGCAACGGAAAAATATTTTAGTAATTATTGGTAGTGCCAGTGCCGGTTCCAGCAGTGAAAAACTGGCATTGGATTTTGCCCGGCAGACGGAAGCTGTTTTTACAATCACGATGTACCAGGTATTAAAAACATTGCCGCATTTTGATCCGGACCTTTCTGTGGCCGACCCGCCGGAAGCGGTTATGGCCTTGCGTAAGGAAATAGCACAGGCCGATGGCATATTGATCTGTACACCGGAATATGTTTTCAGTATTCCCAGCGGGTTGAAAAATGCGATCGAATGGTGCGTAGCTACAACCGTTTTTTCGGAGAAGCCGGTGGGACTGATCACCGCTTCTGCAAGCGGCGTAAAAGGGCATGCGGAATTAAAGATGATCCTGCAAACGGTTGGCGCCTCGTTCACCGAAGATACCACGCTGCTGATCCAGGGGGTAAAGGGAAAGATAAGCGGGGAAGGACAAATTACGGATAGTGCAACGGAAAAGGCGTTCGGACAATTTGTAAAAGCGTTTATCAAATTTGTGGAAGCCCAATAAATTTTTATCATGTCTGGAAACCGGTCGGTCGTAGCAACATGGATCAGGGGCTGGGCGCTGGCCCGCGGGGTTACGGCGCCGGTTGCCATACCAGGCGGATACCGGGTTCAGGTAGGATGGCCGGAACAACAGGAGCGCTATGTTTTTCCCGGGATTACATCGGTTTTTACGGACCTGGCCAATACCATTACAGCACCCTGGATTTTTCTAAAGGTTTGTGCCCCTCCGGATCGTGTAAGGGCGGTACTTCCGGCACGGTGGGCGATTCAATCTCCGGGATATATGATGATGAACACCGGTCTTGTTCTTCAGGATGAAGCTCCTCTTGCCGCCGGGTATCATCTGAAAGCCGAACTGCAGCTTCCGGTACCGGTGGTACATATACTTACAGATGGCGGTGAAATAGCCGCCAGCGGCCGGATAGCTCTGGCAGATGATTTTGCGATCTACGACCGGATCGCTACCGCGGCCGCGCACCGGCGTAAAGGATTGGCCACTGCGGTCATGAAGCGGTTAACCGAAATTGCCTGCTCCCGTGGCATTACAAAAGGGGTGTTGGTTGCCACGGAGGAAGGCCGGGTGCTCTACGAAACATTGGGGTGGCAGCTGCGCTCTCCTTATACCAGTGCGGTGATTCCCTTTGTAAAATAGCCGCGATACATTGAAGAAACAGCGTATGAGTTGATGCTGTATTGATCCTTATCGGTATAAAATGCTGATGACAGCACCGGCGCTGAAGTGTGCGACGCAAGGAAGATGATCGTAGTACCTAAGCCGGGCAAAAAGTGAAAAATACCGGAATGTATGCGCGGCATCACCGGGTATAGAAAAACCGTTTGGACCGATGTGACGCCGGCCAGGGAATTGTACCTTTGAGGTATGATGGAACAACTCATAAAACAAATAGAATTTATTAAAGAGATCGACAAGCTGAAATATGTGCTGCGCCGCACCTGCCTGCTCCATAGTGATCGTAGGGAAAATGATGCGGAACATAGCTGGCACCTGGCAATGATGGCCATTATACTTGCTGAGCACGCCAATGAACGCGTAGACCTGCTGAAGGTATTGAAAATGGTGCTGATCCATGATATCGTGGAAATTGATTCGGGGGATGTATTCATATACGATACAAAGCAAAATCACACCAACACCGGGGAAGAGTTAAAAGCGGCCCGCAGGATCTTTGGGATGCTGCCGCCAGCGCAGGCGGAAGCGCTGGTTGAGATATGGGAGGAATTTGAAGCCGGGCAGACCGCCGAGGCAAAATTTGCAAGGGCGCTGGACCGGCTGGAACCCCTGCTTCAGAATACGTCCAACGATGGCGGAACCTGGAAGGAGTTTGATGTACGCTATGAGCAGGTAGTGGCAAAAAAGAGTGTGATCGCCCGGGGCTCTGAACAGCTATGGGCGTTTGCCGAAGACATGCTGAAGCAAAATCTTGAAAAGGGCATTCTAAAAAAATAGGTCCATCATCCGGAACGGAAGCAGCCGCAGCATAACCTGCGGTTGTGCGGATGATGTTGGGCCTGTTATCAGAAATGGAAGAAGCGGTCATCGAAAAAAGCATAGGCATCAACGCCGGCCCGGACCGGGTCTGGAAAGTGCTTACTGTGCCGGCGCTCATGCTGCAATGGATGGGAGAACCGGAAATGAAGCTGGAGGTGGTTACGCAATGGAAGGTTGGGCTGCCGCTGGTGATCAGAGGCGTACACCATCTTCTGTTTGAGAACAGGGGTATTGTTCTGGCGGCTGATCCCGGCCGCCGGCTTCAATACAGCCAGCTGAGTTCGCTGTCGCGGCTTGAGGAAGAAGACAGCAATTATTCAGTATTTGAATTTTTGTTAACTCCGGATGGTACACAAACCCGGCTATCGCTTACCATTAAAGGGTTTCCTGCGGATACCATTTACCGGCACCTGGCTTTTTACTGGAATACGACGGTGTTAAAAATAAAGCAGGTGGCTGAAAGCGAAGCAGCGGATGCATTGGTTTAAACAGGTAGGATCCTGGCCGGGGCCTGTTAGCTAAGCCTTTCCGTGGAGATGCGTGTAGGCTGTGCGTGATACGGGCATTGAGGTTCCTTTTTCCGGGATCCTGCATAATGTATAGCGTAAATTTCTGCAGGGCAGTATGGATGATGAGCAGGATAGGGGATGCTGCCCCGTGTTACCATGGGCAATGAGAAAAAGATTTGAAAAAAAACTAAAATAAATTTGCCTGTTTCAAAATCCTCCCTATCTTTGCACTCCCAAATCAAACGGCACGGTAAAATTGCCGATAAGTTCTTAGAATACAATTAGTTAGATCGAAAAAAGTTAAAAATAAATTTTCAATTTTTTTTGGCAGATTGAAAAGAAATTGTATCTTTGCAACCCGATTGAAAAACGGGATAGTTCTTAAAAGAAGTTTGAAGAAAAAGAAAAAATAAATTTGGCGGTTTGAAAATAAGTTTTTAGCTTTGCAACCCCAAACGGTGATCGAGGGATGAGAAAATGAGATCACAAGTTCTTCAGAATTAGACAGATGATACGGTGTTTAAGGCGCGAAGCTGGTTCGAGTCCGGCGGTATTGACAAATTTGTTGGATTTGCCTTTATGGGTGAAGAAGGCGAAAAGATCTTTGAAAGTATGGAAACAATAGCACAATTCAGTCACATTAGGTTGTGACAACGAAAAGGTAAGTCAAAAAGCAAATAACATTAGATTTTTGACACGTTAATTTTTCTCTTGAGAATTTTTAGATGTCAGTAAGTCAAACTCATTTACAACGGAGAGTTTGATCCTGGCTCAGGATGAACGCTAGCGGCAGGCTTAATACATGCAAGTCGTGGGGTAGAGAGGTGCTTGCACTTCTTGAGACCGGCAAACGGGTGCGGAACACGTACACAACCTTCCTTTTAGAGGGGGATAGCCCAGGGAAACTTGGATTAATACCCCGTAAGATGACGATGAGGCATCTCATTGTTATTATAGCAGCGATGCGCTAGAAGACGGGTGTGCGTATGATTAGGTAGTTGGTGAGGTAACGGCTCACCAAGCCAACGATCATTAAC
>NZ_FMZO01000006.1 GCF_900101395.1 Niabella drilacis
AATAAGGCGTTTTTCCCCATAAGGTGATTATACGCCTTATTTTAATAGCATTGGTGTCCTCACAAACCACTAGTAATTACGCATTTTAATAAAATTGATCCCGGTTCATTATAAATTGGGTGAAAAGAGCGCTCCAGAAGCATTTTCCGGCACTGTAAGTGCCTCGTGTTTATAGCAAGGTATTAAAGAGGAAACCCCGGCTCCTGCAGGAGCCGGATTGATTAAAACGACACATTTGCTATAAACACACTGCTCCTCCGGAGCTGAGCAATGCTGAAATCAGATGCGTTTGTCCTGCGCCCCTGCCCTGTGCTTCAGTTGCTTTAATCAGAAAAGCCCAGAGGCTCCAGGCTTTCATGACAGATAAAGGCGACTTCGTGATGGTACAGCAATCCCTCTAAAATATAAAAGCCATCTGTTGAAGATGGCCTTTCAAATAGTTGTTGCTCCTGTTTATCCCAATGGAATATTAAAAGGCAGGGTCTTGGGAGGCAGGCATTTTTTATCATCACAGGTCTGGTATTCCACGGTTCCGGAAACGGATGTTTTGGCCGCAGCCTTCAGGGTTACCCGCTGTACAAAAGTTACGGTATTGGAATACTGATGCGTAGTGGATTTGGTGCTGGCATCATGAAATTTTTCCATTTTCCCCACTTCCTTTACGCCGCCGGTGCGCACAATCAGCGGATTATTGGTAAAGTCCACCTTTGTTGGATAGGCAATAGCATCTTTGGGCTGTGTTTGGGAATAAAGATGCCAACCGCCCTTCAGAGTTGCTACCATCTGCACCTCGTATACTTTTTCACTTATTTTTTTTGCTGAAAACTTCCAGCTGGCGGGGTCTGTTTGTGCCATTGCAGTTCCAAAAGCCCATATTGCCAATACTCCCAATAGAATCCGTTTCATTTCTTTTGTTTTTGATCTTATAAATGCAAAGATACCATCCGGTTTCTTTACAAAAACCTAAAATACCCTCTTATAAAGGACGCGCTATTCAGGAAACCAGTTGCCCGGCCATCAATAAAGAAGTCAGGATCTTTTTGCCATCTTCGTTGCCCAGAACAGCACTGCAGGCCCGCTCGGGATGCGGCATCATCCCGAATACGTTCCGCTGCGCATTGCTGATCCCCGCAATATGGTCGGTAGCGCCATTGGGATTGCTTTCCGGTGTTTCATTGCCTGCTTCATCACAGTAGCGGAAGATGATCTGCCCGTTGGCCTTCAGCTGCGCCAGGGTTTCCGGATCGGCATAGTACCGGCCTTCTCCATGTGCAATAGGTATTTTATATACCTCCTGGAAGCGCCCGGCATCTTCCAACAGCTGCTCTCTATAAAATCCCCCGGGTTTAATGTAGATATTCTTGCAGATATACTGTTGCCGTTCGTTACGCAATAAAGCACCGGGCAGCAGGCCCGACTCGCACAGGATCTGGAATCCATTGCAGACCCCATATACTTTTCCCCCGTCATTTGCAAATGCGATCACCTGTTTCATCACCGGGCTAAAACGGGCAATGGCCCCGCACCGCAGGTAGTCGCCATAAGAAAAACCGCCCGGTAATACGATGCAATCCTCCGTGGTAAACGAGCTGATGTCCTCGCTTTTATGCCAAAGCGGCACTACTTCCTGGTTCAGATCATACTGTAAAGCATCCAACATATCCCGGTCGCAATTGGAACCGGGGAATATAACTACTCCAAACTTCATGTAAATATCGTTTTATGGTTCAACCAGACTGCAAAGATAGCCAAAGCTACGGTTATTTCAGCTTCCGGTGATCAGAATCGCAGGGCAAATGCATCTGAATTGGGTGAAAAGAGCGGGAACGGGAACACAATCAGGCACTGTAAGCGTCCCTGGTTTATAGCAAGGGGTTAAAGAGCAAACCCCGGCTCCTACAGGAGCCGCGTAACATTGTCAGGGCTCGACAAACACGAGGCTCCTTTGGAGCCAGACCAATTAAAACAACACATTTGCTATAAATACAATGCTCCTCCGGAGCTGAGCAATGCTGAAATCAGATGCGTTTGTCCTGGTCAAAATCGAGCATCCAGAACCGGGCCCCGAAGTTTCGCATCTGCGTCAGGTTAATTTTGGCCAGCATGAACATGAGATTGCGGATAACCATGGCAAAAGATTGGTACCCTTTCTACCTATAATTGACCGCCAAACCGCTGTTTCTCCCGGCTGCTGCCATGATAAACCCTTAAGGGGTTGTATGTAATGAACCACGCGTGAAACGCAGGGTTCATGATCCGGAGCCTGGTTGAACCCCGGCCGGGGCTCAATGCAAATAAATCGCCCATAAACCGGCGGTTACACCGCCGGCTATCCGGGCATAACCCCATTCAGGATTTTGCCGCTTACCCTGACGCATATGCGAAGTTTCGGGTGAGCATCCCGCCTTAAACCTGGAACACCGGTCGTCCGCCATAACCTGCAATCTCAATAGCTATTATATAACCTACCGTCAGCCAAAATGAAATCACCGGGTATAGCCGCACTTCACTGTTCAGGTATCCAAAACCATGTACCGCCGCACAGGGCACCAGCACCAGCACCCAGTTGGTGAACCCCGCGCCCGGGTTCACAAAGGCAATACCAACGGCCACCACAAAATAGATCAGAAACAGCATCCAGCCCTTTCGTACCTGTATCAGCATTTTTGACGAAAGTGCATGAATGGAATAAACACCTGCCAGCAGCGGCAGGATGGTCAGGAACAATGCCCCGGCAAACCAGAGCGGCTGTTTGCCCAGGTTAATACCTACCGAAAACGGCTCAAGCATGGTATACACGGTGGCCCACTGATCCGACAAAAACAGGTAGATCAAATAAAAATAATAGGGGGTAAAAAAACCGACCAGCAACAGCAGCCATTCATTGATACGGAAAGGTCGTAACAGGCCCAGGGCCAGCAATCCCCAGATAATAAAAAACGCGGCCGGCTGAAAGAACATGGTGGTGGCTCCCAGTACCAGGCCACAATTAAAGATCAGTCCTTTAGCATTGGGATGACTATGTGCCCTGAAAATAAAGATAAAAGACAGGAGGAACAGGAAGGATACAATAAGCGGAGCCGATAAGTAATTAAATTCCGGTATAAATGAAGATACCAGCATTAGCGCCATCCCCGGCAGGTAATTAGCCTTATTCACCAACCGCTGGTTATTGATAAAATTCGTAAGCAGGTAAGCCTGCCAGAACAGCAGCAAAAAAGCCAAAACGGTATAAAAAGACGGGAAAACAGCCACAACAGGCTTCAGGAACAGAAGCAGCCGGTCATAGAGAAACCCGTCCTGCGGGCGGATCACTACAGCCCCGTTTTCCGCAGCGGGCAGCAGCAGCCAGGGCAGTTTGAGCACCAGCCCCAGAATGAAAATCATAATAAGATTTCCCGGGTTCTTTTGTTTAAAAACTCCAATCACAATAACAGTCAGTCATAATCCGTGAAATACTACCGCTTTACGAGGGCTTAGAACGCTACTTTTGCAAAAGAAATGCTCTTTTTATATAAGTAGGGAATGATCATGCTGTTGGGTCCCACCTGTTTCCCATACCGCGGCATAAAATCTACATATTTATCCTTTGCTTCTACCGGCTCTGCTTCGGTCATCTGCCCGTCTTCTGTAATGATTACATCATCCAGGTCTGAAATTTTCCCGGCACGGTTCAGCACAAAATGCATCTGGTCCCCTTTCAGCAATACCTGGTACGAAATGGTACCATCCGTTTCCATTTCCGATTGGTTCTTGAAAATGATATTTTCCGTTGTCCGGTTGCCTTCCCTGTCAAAAGAGAATACCCCGATATTACCGGCGTGATACCGTGCGTACCCGCCATAGCCGTAACCGGGCCCCCACCAGTAGCTCCTGTAGAAGAAGGGGGAATAATAGTAATACGGCGACCAGTATCCTCCGCCCCACGGGCCCCAGCCGCCCCAGCCTCCGTAAAAACCATAGGAGCCATAAAATCCATAAGGACCGCCCCAGTAGTTCCACCGGTCCCACATACCGCCGGCATTGGTTGTATAAAGCGCTTCTGCCCCAACAGAAAAACCACCATTCCGGTGTATGACAATGCTGTTTATGAACAGGTCATTAAAGGCGGTTTTACTTCCGCCTTTCCCGCCCATCTTTTTCTTCAGCTCATCATTGAAGGGCGTAACCGTCTCAAATAATTTCCCGCGCTGATCAAGGCTCAGGGCATAGTTATAAATACCGGCAATATTTCCTCTTTTTTGCGTGGCATAAAAAGAGGTCATTAAATAGCGGTTATTGCCTTCATCCACCTTCAGTTTGATATCGTCGAGGAAAAGATCGTTGATTGAGAGCGGGTATTCTTTATAAATATCGCTGTTCTCCGGTTTCACAATCAGCGCGGCATCCTGTATGTTGCCGCTACTAAGCCGGTTATACTTAATAAAGGCAAAATCCCCGTTATCTGCCAGGCTGTAGCCATTCAGGAAATCGCCGCCCTTTACCATCGGAAGGGTATAACGGCTTTCTTTGACCAGGTTCAGCTCGCCGTCAAAAAGCCGGGTTTTGAAAACATGATGTGCCGGGTCCTTTTTATTGATCTTAAATAACAGGATCTTGCTGCCGTCGCTGCTTTTTACAGAGCTATTGATCTTCCGGTCTGCCTTATAAGCAATGATCGTAGTATCCAGCGTAACCGGCTCCCCCAGGATCTTTCCGTTGGCTTCAATCCTTACAGCATTACAGTAAACCGTACTCCCCTGCTGAAACTGGTAAAGCAGGTAGGCATAATTATGGAAGGGGTAAAAGGTCAGATCCAGCAGGTCACCCTTTTTGGGGAGCATGGTAACCGGAACAGATTCCAGTAACTGCATACTTTCGTTAAAAACATTGATCTGATGCTTTCCTTTAACTTCTTTATAGATGAGATAGTTGTTGGCCAGTTTTCCCAGGATTTCAAAATTCATCCGTTGCACATCTGCCTTATTTGCTTCGGCATACACAATAGTTTGTGCATTTGCAACGTTTATAAGGCTGAAACAGAGCAGTAACAGACTAAAAATCAACTTTTTCATAAATCTTTTTAATATTCAATTATAAAGTTACAGCTTTCTTTTCATACCCTGCGGGCTTTTAACAAAGCCTGTTACAGGGGGAAAAATATAGTGAAAGGCGGTAATAAAATAAGTTTTTTGTTTATTAATCTTTATCTAAACTTTGCTGCTTTATCGCAGAATAAAAAGGACTCATAGCAAGTGAAAGCTTCTACAAACAAAATGACGGCCGCCGGCCTGCTGGTTGCCTTAGGGATTATTTACGGGGATATAGGCACGTCTCCATTGTATGTGTTTAACGCCATTATCGGGAACCGGGAGGTGAACGAGCTGCTGGTTATAGGGTCCCTCTCCTGCATCATCTGGACCCTTACGCTGCAGACCACGATAAAATACGTAGTGCTTATTTTAAGAGCCGACAACCGGGGGGAGGGCGGTACTTTTGCCCTGTTTGCCCTGGTGCGGCGGCGACGAAAATGGCTGGTCATCCCCGCCATGATCGGTGGTGCGGCCATGATCGCCGACGGGATTATTACCCCACCTATGACCATCACCTCTGCCGTTGAAGGTTTATCCATCCTGCCCTCGCTCCGGCATATGTCTACCAACACTGTTGTCATTATTGTTCTTTGTATCCTTTGCGCTTTCTTTTTCTTGCAGCAATTTGGCACGGCTTCCATCGGTAAGATCTTTGGGCCGGTGATGTTCCTCTGGTTCACGATGCTGGCCATTTTTGGCGTCATCCATCTTTTTGATGATGTTTCTATATTCCGTGCCCTGAGCCCGCATTATGCCATTGATTTCCTGATCCGGTACCCGCACGGGTTCTGGCTGCTGGGAGCGGTTTTTCTCTGTACCACGGGTGCGGAGGCGCTTTACAGCGACCTGGGGCATTGCGGCCGCGAAAACATCCGGGTGTCCTGGATATATGTAAAATGCTGCCTGCTGCTCAACTATTTTGGACAGGGAGCGTACCTGTTGTCGCACCACAGCGGGCTTACGATCACAGAATCTGTTAAAAAAACACTGGGGATTAACGCCTTTTTTAACCTGATGCCGGAATGGTTTATTGTGCCCGGTGTTATCATTGCCACCACGGCAGCCATCATTGCCAGCCAGGCTATGATCTCCGGAGCCTATACGCTTATCAGCGAAGCCATGCGCTTAAACCTGTGGCCCAAGGTCAAGATCCGCTACCCGTCTGAGGCCAAGGGGCAGCTGTTTATCCCCGCTATTAACTCACTGATGTTTGTGGGCTGTGTAGGGGTAGTGCTTTACTTCCAGCAATCGTCCCGCATGGAAGCGGCTTATGGTCTGGCCATTATTGTTACCATGCTCACCACTACCATTCTTTTTGCCAATTACCTGGTACTGAAAAGGATTAAACCGCTTTGGGTGTATATCTTCATTGCAGGCTACCTCATCATCGAGATCGCCTATCTTATAGCCCTGCTTGCCAAATTTGTGCATGGCGGTTATATTACGGTGATGATCGGCGGCCTGATGTTTATGGTGATGTATGTCTGGTACCGCGCCAGGAAGATCAAGAACCGTTATGTGGAGTTCGTGCGTATGGAACACTACATCCCCAAAATGCAGGAGCTCAGCGCCGACCGCTCCATCGCCAAATATGCCACGCACCTGATCTATCTGACCAGTGCCGACAATCCAAAAGAGATCGAGCATAAGATCATCTACTCAATCCTGAATAAAAAACCCAAACGGGCCGATATTTACTGGTTTGTACACGTAGACACCCTGGATGACCCTTATACCGCTGAATACAAAGTGGAGCACATTATCCCCAATGATATCATCCGCATCGATTTCCGGCTGGGATTCCGCATACAGCCCCGTATCAATATCATGTTCAAAAAGGTGGTGGAAGACCTGGTCGTGAATAATGAGGTGAACATTATCAGCCGCTATGAAAGTTTGGCCAGCAGTAATACGGTAGGCGATTTCCAGTTTATGGTAATGGAAAAATACCTCAGCCCGGATAATGATCTGCCCTTTATGGAAAAGATCATCATGAAGCTGCATTTCCTGATCAAGCAGATCAGTCTTTCCGAGGAAAAAGGATTCGGGCTGGATCTTTCCAATGTAACGGTGGAAAAGTTCCCGCTGATTGTAGCGCCCCTTACGAGCGTTAAGCTGAACAGGATCCAGGATCCGGAGTAACAATTTTTTTGTTCCAGGTTTAGAGCCTGTTTAAATTTTATTGATGGAACTTATTATGAAGCTATTTTGGAGCGAAACAAGGAAAATTTTGCAGGCATAGTAGGCCACTATGGCGAAAAATTTAACGTAGTTGCAGCCCAAAACAGCCATAATAAAGCCATTGAATAAATTTTAAACAGGCTCTTAATGTTCAAAGTTCCAGGTTAGATTCCGTTTTGCACTCGATAATCTATTGCCGTTGCCTATTCACCATTCACTTCAACTGGGAGGACAGGGAGACCGGGGAACCAGGATTTTTTTCCGACATACAAAACGATTTTCAGGATGCTGAACGTTAACGGCATGTTTCAGGTTCCGTGTTAGGTGCCGTTTTATACTTGATGCAAGCGGGCAACGCTCCTATCCCGGCGCAATCGACTGAAGGCTGATCGCTGAAAACTGAAGGATCAAAGCTGTTGCCGGCTTCAGGTTCCAGGTCAGATTTTTCATACCCGAAGATCTGTGCATTATTGCCCATTGACTCATTCTCTCATTTCCAAATTTTCAAATTACTCCTGCCTCATCCGATCGGGATCACATTAGGCGAAGGCTTTTTCTTCAGCTGCTCCGGCACGGCCAGGAGGATCTCATCACGCAGTGCTTTTACCAGCTTTTCCTTCAGAAAATCGCGGTGCACGGCCAGGCTTACTTCCCTTACGGGAACGGGCTTTTTAAAATGCCGGATCAGCTGTTGCTGGCTTTTGGGCATCTGCAGGGTCACCAGCTCCGGCACGATCGTTACACCATCGCTGATCTCCACCATACGCTTCAGGGTTTCCAGGCTGCCGGCTTCATATTCCAGACCGGAATGTTCTTTACTCTGCTGCTGCAATTCGCAGATGGAAAGGATCTGCGAGCGGAAACAATGGCCCTCCTCCAGCAGCCAGAGTTTGCTGGTATCGATATCCCGGGGCAGGATATACTGTTTTTCATACGCCCGGTTCTTCTTAGAGGTAAATACCATCAGTTCTTCGTAAAACAATACGTGTTCCGTAATGCCGGGCTCGCTCAGCGGGGTTACCAGGATCCCGGCATCAATTTTTTCATCTTTCAGATAAGAAACGATCAGCTCGGTCATCAGCTCATGAATGATCAGCTTAATATCCGGGTATTTTTTTATAAAAGCAGGAACAAAGATGGGAAGCAGGTAGGGCGCCAGCGTAGGAATGATCCCGATGCGCAACTGACCGGAGATCTTTCCCTTCTGGTCTTCAATAAACCGGTTCAGCTCATTACGCGCGTGCAGCACGCGCCGTGCATGCTCCAGTATGCCCTGCCCTGTAGACGTGGGCACCACCGGCAGTTTGCTTCGGTCAAAGATCTTCACCCCCAGCTCTTCCTCCAGCTTCTGTATCTGCATACTCAATGTGGGCTGGGTAATATAACAGGAATCCGCAGCTTTTATAAAGTTCCGGTGCACATCCACGGCAATGATGTATTCCAACTGCTGCAAGGTCATAATTATCTGTTTTATCTATAAAGATAAACAAATGATTGATTCTAACTATATACGACAAAAGTACGGAAACGCCGGCCCCGCCTTGGCCGTTCACTGAAAATGCCCCTGCAAAGATCCCCCTTTGTGTTCCGGTGATACCAATAAGGGATCAGATCTCTTCCAGCACTACCCTTTTATCAATAGCAAGGCGGTAACTTCCTCCTACTTTCAACGCGTAATTTTCCTTATCATGGCTAACCGGAAAATCAAAGCAAACGGGGTAACCATATTCCTTCACTTTATCCCAAAGCAGGTCTTTGAGATCCTCTCCAAAAGGGCGTGTGGTGTCCTGCAGATCGGTAAAGCGGCCGAAGATAAGGCCCGCCAGCTGGCTTAGCTTTCCACTGCGTTTCATCTGGTACAGCATGCGGTCGATACTGTATTTCTGTTCGCCGATATCTTCAATAAACAGGATCTTTCCTTTGGTTGACATATCTGACCGGGTGCCGATGGCATTGACCAGCAGCGAAAGATTTCCTCCTGCAAGCTGCCCGGTTGCCGTACCGGCCCGGTTGTACCCCGAACCGGGTACTCTGTAGCAGGCCTTCATGCCGCTAAGCGCCTGGCGCAACGACTGTACATACCGGTTCCGGTAGCCATTGTCGTTAAATGCTGCGGCCATGGGAGCATGCAGCCCTGCAATACCGAAATTGCGAACAATATGATTGTGAAAAATAGTGATATCGCTGTATCCGATCACCCATTTGGGCCTTTTCCGGAATTTCCTGAAATTGATCCCATCAATGATCCGTCCCATACCATAGCCGCCGCGGCCGCAAAGCACGGCCTGCACACCATCGTCGTCCAGCATCTGCTGCAGGTCCAGCAGTCGTTCCTCATCCGTTCCCGAAAAATAGCTGGCAGAGGGTCCACCCAGTGTTTGCCCTGTCTTTACGACAAACCCCCACTGTTGCAGCACACGTATACATGTTGCCGCTTTAGCCGCATCCATATAGCCTGCAGGACACACGATCCCGATCGTGTCGCCTTTTTTCAAAGAAGGAGGTAATATTATACGCTTCATATGATACTTTATATACTGGTTAAGGTGGCTCCGTCTGCAGTGACCGATAACCGGTGCTCAACGCCACAGCGCAATGCATAATTATTGATCTGGTGCCCCACCGGAAAATCGAAACAAACAGGGTAGTTATACGCTTTTACTTTCTCCAGCACGATATCATAGATATTTTTGCCGAACTGCTCATCCAGCGGATCCTGTTTGATCTTCATTCCGCCAACGATCAGCCCTGCCAATCCTGATAACTTGCCCGTACGCTTCAGGTTCCAGAACATACGGTCAATACTGTACAGGTATTCGCCCGTATCTTCCACAAACAGGATCCGGCCATAAGTATTGATATCCGACGCAGATCCGGCAAGGGTCTCGATCGTTTTAAGATTACCGCCCACCAGCGGAGCCATGGCCGTTCCCGGTCTGTTTAATTTATTAAACGCTTCCGCTGTATAGCTCATTTTTTCACCCGTCAGCGCCCTCCGGATCGATTCGATCGTATCTTTCTGCAACGGATCTGCCGTTTCCCAGATATCCGGGAAGCTGTTGCACATTTTGGAATGAATAGAAGCAATCCCGAAATTCCGGTTAATATGGGCATGCAGTACCGTAATATCGCTGAACCCGATGATCCATTTCGGACGGGCTTTAAACCGGTCCCAGTTCAGCTCATCCACGATCCTTACGGACCCGTAGCCCCCGCGGGCACACATAATGGCTTTTATCTCCGGGTCGTCGAGCATCTTCTGCAGGTCCTCCCTGCGTTCTGCATCGGTGCCCCCAAATGTAAAATCCCGCTTACCGATGGTATAGCCCAGCCGTACCTTAAAGCCCCATTGCTGCATCAGTGTAGCTGCGGGCAGGATCCCCTCCCGCATGATAAATCCTGCGGGGGCCGTAATGCCGATCATATCGCCGGGTTTCAGATAGGGAGGGATGATGCCCTTATTATCGGTTCCCGTAACGCCGGCGTTGACCATGGCCGCCGGCATACCCGCCGCCGCCAGCAGCGTTAATGAAGATTGCACAAAGGTTTTCCGATTCATAGCTGCTAAGATAGGATCGGGAATCTATATTATAAGCACTAAATTCCAAATACCCGAATTCATTGAAATGTAACATGAGCCCCGCATGGCACCCTGTAAGAAGCAAAACGAAGCCTGCATCAATCCATCACCCAACCAACAACATTTCACGTCTCGCCCCGCAACTGATCTGTCAAAAGTAAAAGGTTCCCATATCAAACCTCTAATCCAGCCTTAACCTGAAATTTTGCGCCTGTGAGCCGGGTCACTACCATTGCAGCAACGGTATTACCGGTTGCATTCAGAACGGTGGCCAGCGGATCTACCAGGGTGCCGATGATCATTACCGCGGGCACAGTCTCCGCAGGCAGACGATAGGCAGCAATCATCAACAACTCACCGATGTATCCCCCGTTCGGGATCCCGCCTTCTACCATACTGCACAGCACCGTGATCCCCAGGGCGAGGATAAGATGCTGCGGATCAAAAAAATTCCACCCCAGCATCTGGAATACCACGTAGATCTTGACAATCGCTGAAATGGACGATCCGTTTTTATGTAACGTGGTGCCCAGCGGGATCACAACATTGGCAACGGACGCGGGGATACCGATACGGTCAGCAGCAACCAGGTTTGCCGGCATGGTAGCGAGGCTGCTGCAGGTGCTTACAGCCGTAAGAGACGGCACCATATTATTTTTCCAGAACAGGCGTATCCCTTTACGGCCATTGGCAACAAAAGCATATAATGTAAAAAAGATAAAAAAGTACAGGATGCCGGTTCCATAATATAATGCCATCGGCTTTGCATAAAACCCAAACAACTGTGGTCCCAGGTCGGCAGCCTGGTAAGCAATATATGCACCCAGTCCTACCGGCGCTCCTTTCATGATCAGCAGCAGCAGGTTCTTCATTACCTCATTGCCGGCCACCAACCAATCGAGAAAGGGTTTTGCTTTTGGCCCCGACCGGCGCACCGCTGTCCCGAGCAGCAAGGCAAATACCAGCAATGCCAGCATATTCTGCCGCGACAGCAACTGGTAAAATTCTCCTACCGTAAAAAATGCCACCAGGCGCTCTCCCCAGTTCCGGTGATCGCCCTCCGGAACCATAGCTGCGGCCCCCTGGTCTGCCATCGGTATCGCCGGGGGAAACAGCCAGGCCATCAAGATGGTAAAAACTGCTGCCAGGAGCACAAAGGCCAGGAACGTTATGGCCATTGCCGCCAATATCCGCCCCAGCCGGTTCTTTTGCTCAATGGCCGCAACAGATACGGCAATGGCAAAAAAAACCAGGGGCACCACCGTAACAAAAAGCAGGTTCAGGAAGATATCACCCACCGGCTTCAAAACAGGAACTATTTTGGGAAAGAAAACACCGGTTATCCCCCCTGCAACCATCCCCGCCAGCAGCAAAATGATACCGGAATAGCTGCGCCACAATTGTTTGCCTGAAAACTTTGCCATAATGCGATCTGTACTTATAAATATAGGTAAAATCACGCACTATCTGCAGGGGCCCTTTGCCGGGATGCTGTCCAAATGGTCGCATTCCTATAAACGCGATGTAACACATCACTTGTTTCCGGGTCTATTGAACGACGATAGGCATACAAGATGAGACAGGAACAGACCCTGAAATAAATTCAGGAATACATGGTCCGGGATGACATCTTCAGGATGCACATACAATAACCCCGTTAGCTATCGCATGTGCGTCAAGCTAAACAGCTAACCCCGAATGGGGTTATGGCTGTATTGGCGGCGGTGTTACCGCCGGCTCGTTTACGATCGGTTTGCATTGAACCCCGTTGGGGTTCAACCAGGGATCTTGATCATGAACCACGCATTTCACGCAGGGTTCATCGAATGTCCCTTTCATAAAACAGGACCTCTGGATCCCGGATGCTTAAGGAAACGACATTAACAGAAGCAGTACCAATCCTATGCCATGGTTACCGGCAATCCCCTACCGGCAAAAATTAATCCGACGAACATCCGATCGCTATCGAAGCAGCATGACATTACAATTTGGAATGCGCCCCCCTGAGACAGAGCCTGTTTGCTACAACCAGGTAAAATCCGTACCTTTGCACCTCAACGCAATCTTATTTCATAAGCACATGTAATCAACTCTTTCTTTTAAGACAACAGGAACAAGGCCCGACCAGGCTGTTATTTTATCCAATCCTTAAAGAAAGAAACATGCTGACACTTCAGAACCTGTCTTATACCCATCCCGATAAAGAGCCCCTCTTCAGTAATCTTCATCTTACGGTCAACCGCCATGATAAAGCAGCGCTGATCGGCAACAATGGAGCCGGAAAATCAACCCTGCTCCGGGTGATCGCAGGCCAGCTGCGGCCTTCGGCCGGGCATATTGATCCAGATCCACACCCCTACTATGTACCCCAGGCATTTGGGCAATACAACCATTTTACTATTGCCCGGGCACTGGGTGTTGAAAGCAAAAGGAATGCGCTGAAAGCCATACTCAGCGGTCATACATCAGAAGAAAACTTCACAGCACTTGATGATGACTGGACCATTGAAGAGCGGTGTACCGAGGCGCTGCAATACTGGGAACTGGAGGATCTCGACCTGTCGCAACCCATGCAAACCCTGAGCGGTGGTCAGAAGACAAAAGTATTCCTGGCCGGGATGAGCATTCACCAGCCCGGGTTCATTCTTTTAGATGAGCCCAGCAACCACCTGGATGCAGGGGGCCGGCAATTGTTATATCGTTTTATACAATCCACACAGGCAACCCTCATCGTTGTAAGCCACGACCGGGTATTGCTGAATCTGTTAAACACGGTTTTTGAGCTGGACAAACGGGGCATCACGGTTTACGGTGGTAATTACGATTTTTATACAGCGCAAAAAAAAATGGCACAGGAATCTCTGAACCAGGACATCCAAAACAGGGAAAAAGCGCTCCGGAAAGCCCGCGAAAAAGAGCGGGAGACACTGGAACGCCAGCAAAAGCTGGATGCACGCGGAAAAGCCAAACAGGAGAAAGCCGGTGTTGCCCGCATTATGATGAATACGCTCCGAAACAACGCAGAACGCAGTACCGCCAGAATCAGCAACGCACATGCCGAAAAAACAGGAAGTATCTCACAGGAACTCCGGGAGCTGCGCTCCGCGTTACCGGACGCAGATAAAATGAAAATGGGATGGGAACATTCTTCCTTGCACAAAGGCAAAGTGCTGGTTACCGCCGCGGCGATCAACTATGGATACAGCACACAGCCCCTGTGGAGCAAGCCCCTTTCGTTCCAGATCCTCAGCGGAGAACGGATCGCCCTTCAGGGACTGAACGGTTCCGGTAAAAGCACCCTGCTCCAGCTCATAACAGGGACACGCGCTCCCCGAACCGGCACCCTTTACCGGGCCGAAAGTCAAGCGGTTTATATCGACCAGGATTACTCCCTTATCAATAATACGCTGAGCGTTTACGAACAGGCCCTACAATTCAATACAACTGCCCTGCAGGAACACGAAGTAAAGATCCGGCTGAACCGGTTCCTGTTTACACCGGAATACTGGAACAAGCCCTGCGGTACCTTGAGCGGAGGGGAGCGCATGCGCCTGATGCTCTGTTGCCTCACCATTGGCAACCATGCACCGGATATCATCATTTTAGACGAGCCGACCAATAACCTGGACCTGCAGAACATCGGGATCCTCACAGCCGCCGTTAATGAATACAAGGGTACGCTGATCGTGGTATCACATGACCCTTATTTCCTGGAACAGATCCATATCGGGAAAACGATCCGGCTGAAAGCATCCGGGTGATTCGGTTGAATTACATTTCCGTTTTTCCATACCCGGTAGTCCCTGCGGGCTATCCGGAACTATCCGTCTTTTTCCGGTAGTCATCCGTCAACATTCCTGAAAATCCCCAGTTCTCCGCGTCGATCTCCTGGATCACAATATGAATATGCTCCGGCTTTTTGCCAAGGACATTCACCAGTGTTCCGGTAAACTGTTGTACGATCTGTTCCTTTTGATCCCGGGTAATACCCCGGGTTACCTGTAAATTGATATATGGCATAATAAAGATGATTTATTGCAATGCCGGTATACCGGGCGCGTGCCGTTCTGGTTACCGGTATTATTTATAAGCAACAGTTGTCCCTGCCACTACAGCAGGTTACCTGCAACATCCCGGGCCGCTAAACGACCTCCCAGGCTTCAATACCACCAGCAATAACGTCAAATAACCGGTTTGCTTCAATATCTGCAGTACTTTGAAGCTGCGTGAATTTTTCCGGGTCACGGGTCATTAGTTTTTTCAGCAGGTGCTGAAATTCATAGTTCAGCTGCCCCTCCTGTACCTTTATCCGGATTGCTGAAGATGCCCTCCCGATCTTCGTCTGGTCAAACCGGTATCCTCTGCGCAATGCTTCTTCATATACTGTGGTCAGATAGGCATTGATCGCCGCTACTGGTCTTTGCAGACCTTTAAACCGGTTAAGCTGCGGATGATTCCTATACCCGGCCGTTCTGCCTTCCAGAACATGTTTGGCAAGCAGGGTCTCCCGCCAGAGGGCAACAAGCCCCCTGGCATCCAGGTACTTCGGATGTAGCGACCAGAGCCTCATCTTTTAATTGTTGCAATGAACCATATATAAAGATCGGAAATCCCCCGGGAATAATAAAAACAGGGTCGGGCGGCCGGAACAGTAAAGGGCAAAAAAATTATTTTATTTCTTAATAAAAATATTATTTATATATGAAAATTTTCGTACCTTTACCCCAGTGTTTTTCATAGGTTAGCAACGGCCAGCTCTTTTCAGGGCAGGCCTTTTTTATATCCGTCTGATTTTTAATGAAATCCCCGCCTTACGCCGGCACTCTATTTTTTCTTTTTCACAATTTCATTATAGGCAGACAGCAGGGCTTCTGTAACCAGTTGTACCGCAACGGAACTGAGCGCAAAGGTGGTGGCGCCTTTTTCGCCCCATTTATTGGGAACGGGATAAATATTGGTGGGATCCATCCTGCAAAAAACGGCCTGCTCCCCGGGGCTTAAAAAGATATTAGCGGTATGATCTTTATCAAGGTAGGTTGCAAACATACGCCTGCCGGTAACTTTAAACCCCATTCGTTCAAAATGTGGCCGGGCCTCGGTTCCCGGAAAAGAAAGGGCAAGAGCTGTAAATGCATTCTTTGTGATCATTGTATCTTCTATGATTTATATCGCCCTTGCGGACTTTAGCCCTGCAGCGCCGGCCTGCTACCGGCAATGCATTACTTACGGGCGGTTCTAACCCGGAATACCGAAACACCGCTGTACGTTGTCCCGATGATGCCAGCGGCATTATCTCAAGCATACGCCGGTTCCGATACCCGTATGTTGAATATACAAAACTTTTTTCAAGCCTGCGGTACATGCAGGGCAAACGCATCTGATTTCAGCATTGTTCAGCTCCGGAGGAGCAGCGTGTTTATAGTAATCTGCTGTTTTATCAACCCGGCTCCTGTAGGAGCCGCGTGTTTGTTGGGCCCGAAATTTTACACGGCTCCTACAGGAGCCGGCTTTTTTCTTTAATACCTTGCTATAAACACGCGGCACTTACAGTACCTGAAAATGCTCCTGGTGTGCTCTTTTCACCCAATTTGGATGCGTTTGCCCTGCGGTATCATTTAATTGCCGCCGATGCCCTGATCACCCAGCGGATTTGCAGAAACCGATCAGCGGGACGGCCCGCAGGAAACGGTCCGAGAATGGTTCCGCTGCTCTATGCAGCTTTCCCGATGCAGGTCTATGCCAGCTGCACGCTTCGTCTTTTTTATGCATTGCTCATCCCGCTTCAGTACCGGCTTTTTATTATATTTACCGCTCTTACCGACCCGTACCACTAAATACGTTCTCTTAAAATGAAAAAATATTCCGGGCTGCTGCTGGCACTTGGCTTTTATATTCAGGCAACCGCGCAACAGCATCCTCTTTCCGGTATCGTGGCAGACAGCGCTACGCATGCACCACTGGAGGCGGCTTCTGTTATTTCTTATCAAAACAACCAGGCGGGCGCCGCCATTGCTTCTCAAAAGGATGGTCGCTTCACCATCCGGATACCGTCCGGAGCACCCTCCTTCTTGCAGGTATCCCACAAGGGCTACCAAACGAGAAAACTGGAGCTGCCTGCTTCGCCGGTCCGCAATATGGATACGATCTATCTGCAACCCGTTGCCACGTCTCTGGAAGCGATCGTGGTGCAGGGCAGAAAGCCCCCGGTATCTTTTAAGGTAGACCGGCAGGTTTATAATGCCGCACAGTTCGGTAACGCCTCCTCCGGAACGGGAGCGGACCTGGTCCGGAACCTGCCCTCGGTTTCCGTAAATGCATTGGGTACCATCAGTTTCAGAGGTTCTTCCAGCTTCCTGGTACTCCTTAACGGCAAACCTACACAGGGAGACCCGGCCACGGTGCTAAGCCAGTTACCGGCTGCTGCCATTGAGAATATTGAGATCATTACCAGCCCTTCGGCTGCTTACGATGCCGATGGAAAGGCCGGCACCATCAATATCATTACCAAAACCGGAGTTGAGGATGGATGGATGCTGCAATCGGGCGTAATGTACGGAATGCCGCCTGTGAATGATTTTGACAACGCCCATCATCCACAACGGTTCGGAGCCGATATCAGCGCCGGGTACCGCAAAAACAAATGGGATATCAGCGGTGGACTGAACTACCTGCGGAATGACATTGCAGGATATCGCGAGGGCGACGTTTATACGATCCGGGATGGCATCAAAACTGCATTCCCTTCCAACGGTGAGCGTAGTTTTAAACGCTACAACTACGGGGGAAGACTGGCGGCCAGCTACCAGGCGGATACCCGCAACCTCATCAGTGCCGGGTTCTACCTGGGCAAAAAATTCCAGTCAAGAGAAGCCGACCTCCTGTACAATAATTACCGGCAGGATACCCGGACCGGAGAAGTATTGGCCCCTTTCACCTATTACAACGCCAACACCCAGGAAAAAGAAGGGTTGTTCAGCCTGGCAAACCTGGACTATACCCATAAGTTCAGCAAAACATCCTCCGTTGCCCTGGGTGCCCTTTATGAACATGCCGGCCTTTCGGGCAATACCTATAACCGGAACCTGTACTACCCCAATACTACGGATACCATACAATTTACGCACAACCCCAACAGCAATCCGCTGAATGCCTTTCGCGTAAAAGCAGACTACACCCAAAAACTGGGCACACAGCTTACCTTGCTGGGCGGTTACCAGTTCCGTTATGATCTGCAGGACGGGAACTTTACCTATTACACAAAGGTCCAGGGGACTCCGGACTATACGATCGATCCTGAGTTTACCAGCCGTGTAAAGACCCGCAACCGCATCCACGCAGGATACCTGCAACTAAATGGACTGGCCCGCAAACTGAACTATAACCTGGGGGCACGACTGGAATATTCTGAACGGGATCTGAGTTTTTCAAAAGACCAGGCACAACAGCAGCTTACCCTCAATAATTTCTTTCCGTCTGCACAGTTCCGTTATGCGCTTACGGATTTTTCCGTGCTTAAGGCCGGCTACAACCGCAGGATCAAGCGTACCAATAATTACGAGCTCAATCCTTTTCCGGAGCGGGAGCACTCGGAAACCCTGGAGCAGGGCGATCCACGCCTGTTGCCGGAGCTCACGGGTACCTATGAAATGGGATGGGAGCAAAAGCTCGGAGGCGGTTCGTTCTTCCTGACCCTCTATCATCAGCGGATCCAAAATCCCATACAGCGGGTCAATAAGGTATACAACGATTCGATCCTCAACCGGGTATTTACCAATGCGGGCAAGGCTTTTCAAACAGGTATGGAAACCAACCTCAGTGTGCACCTGGCTCCCTGGTGGCAATGTGTATTGGGAGGCAACGTTTACAAATATAAAATTGCGGGTGAAATTTTTAACGGAACGATACCGGTTTCCAACAGCAGCTGGGTATACACGATCAATACCAGTCAGCAGTTCACGCTTCCGGCCAACTGGCTGCTGCAATTAAGCATCAATTACCTCTCGGAACGCATAACCGCCCAGGGTGAAGACAGCCGTTTTCTGACGCCTCATTTTACCGCTAAAAAAACAACAAAGGATAAACGATGGTACTTCCAGCTGCAATGGCTGAATATCGACGCCGGCATGAAGGAGTCGAACCGCCAGCGCATTACCACATATGGAACAGATTTTTATACCACCACCAACTATATTTATGAGCCCGACCAGTTCCAGCTATCCGTAGGTTTCAATCTCTCCCGCCGCAACAGGAAGCTCAATCTGCCTCAAAGCGAGATGGGCGAAAAAGAGTTTTAGCGGTGTGCAGCCCCGGGAGGTTTTAGCAACGCGGCAGGTCTGGCCCAAAAAATAAGCTAACTTGCACTTTATTTTTAAAACCCGTTTCATTTTGCATCCGAAGGACCTGAATATTGCTGATTTTACGTACGAGCTCCCCGAAGCAAAGATCGCATTCTTCCCGTTAACACAGAGAGACGCTTCCCGGCTGCTTGTTTACCAGGCAGGCACTATAACTACCGGTACGTACCGGCACATCGATCAATACATCCCGGAGCATTCACTGGCTGTTTTTAACAACACGAAGGTAGTAGAAGCCCGGATCCTGTTTAAAAAACCAACCGGCGGCCAGATCGAGGTCTTTTGCCTGGAGCCCCATGAAAGCTATGCGGATATTACCACCGCCATGGCACAACAGGGCAAAGTGTTGTGGTGCTGCCTCATTGGCGGGGCCTCAAAATGGAAAAGCGGACAGGTGCTTACCCGCTCTATTGCCGGTCCTAAAGGGGAAACTGTTCTTGAGGCACGGTTTATAGAAAAACGCAGTGACAGTTTCCTGATCGAACTAAGCTGGACACCGGCATTCCTGAGTTTTGCGGAGATCCTGCATGCCACGGGGCAGATCCCGCTACCGCCCTATATAAAGAGGATTGCAGATAAAGCGGATGAGGAGCGATACCAGACAGTGTATGCCGCGCATGACGGGTCTGTAGCAGCGCCCACCGCCGGCCTGCATTTCACAGAAGACGTTCTGAAAAAATTACATGCAAAAAATATTCAAACTGATTTTGTGACCCTGCATGTAGGTGCAGGCACCTTTAAACCGGTAAAAGCAGCCATAATGAACGATCATGAAATGCATGCCGAGTTCATTGTTGTAACTCCCGGGCTGATCCGGAAGATCGCCGGCCACCAGGGGCATCCGCTTATAGCCGTTGGCACTACTTCTCTGCGCACCCTGGAATCCCTGTACTGGCTGGGGGCAAAGCTGCTGCAGGATCCGGATTGCTTTAGCAGTGAACTGCCTCATGTTGATCAGTGGGACCCTTACGAGGAAAGCCTGCAACAATATACTGTTACGGACGCCTTAGAGGCGCTGGCCGCACACCTTTCTGAAAAACATTCCGGTACCCTCGTTGCCAAAACACAGATCATTATTGCACCGGGTTATCCCTTTAAAATTGCCGATGCATTGGTGACCAATTTTCACCAGCCCTCTTCTACCCTGCTGCTGCTGGTGGCAGCCTTTATTGGAGATGACTGGCGGAAGGTTTATGACTATGCGCTGGCGAACGATTTCCGTTTTTTGAGTTATGGGGATGGGAGTTTGTTGTGGCGGGGGTAGACAGAAACTGAATAACAACAGGTTATATCCTTATTTAAGAATTTATTGCTGAACTTATTTTAATGTTGTAACTTGCTATATCAAATTTGAAACAATGCAAACATCTTTAGAAAAAGCACCATTTCAGCAGCGTACAATTGAATACTTTACCAAAAAATCCCAGGAAGCAAAAGGTAAAGAGAAATTACTTGTTGCCCTCGAAATGAGCAAATATATTACCGCAGCAAGAGAACATGGTTTATCATTTGATGAACTCAGAGAAGCAGGTTTTAGATTTGCAACCGTATAATTATATAACGTACAAACCAGACTACTACACATTTGTTACTGCTTACAAATACGAATACCATTGTTATTTTTATGATTTTTCTGCTGCTTTTTCTGAATATCCCGAATTAGCCCCTAAGGTTTTCGGCTTTAATCTCGACCTGGTGTTTAAGCCTGAAGGCCTAACCAGGGTACCCCCTGATCCGGGTATTGCTGTAACAGTGACCAACATCCTCAAAACATTTTTAAGTAAAAACGAGAATGCGGTAATCTATATCTGTGACTATAGCGACAACAGGGAAAAAGCGCGTTTTTATACGTTTACCAATTGGTTCAGGCGCTTTAATGACGGCTCAGTTGTACATCTTAAAGGAATGATCCGCGCCGGGGAAACAACCATTTTGAATGCGATGCTCATCAACCGGGAAAACCCATTGCTCAATGATTTTATTGAAGCCTACGAGATACTTACCGGTATTTATACGAAACCGGATAACGACTACCTGGACAATATTTTAAATGACGGGGATTGGTAGGCAAAAAATAAAACCTGGTATTACCGGTTCCCTCTGCCATCATTATCGAAGCATGCAATGATCCCGTTCCGCCTGTCATTGGAAAAAGATTCCGAAGTCAAAAGGATATAGTAACAGGTGGCGTTATGGAATACCCTGCGGCTTGCTGGATCAAACCATAATAATATTTATTTCCATACATACCTGGCTCCGGAATCGTAATATTTGCAATTTTTTGGCCAGCTGAAAATGAAACACTCCCCATGGTTGGTATATTTGAACAGGAACTGTAACCGTGGGTAATATATAGCGTTCCGGAAGATGTAAAAGCTGTTCCATCACATTTTTGAACCTGAAGCGTAATAGTCTTATTAGTAAAATCATAGCCATTAATGCCAAGATTAATTAACCCATGAGATATGGAACAGTTATCATTAAAAGCCCCTTCACAATTATTCTGATGTCCCTGAAACATTCACAGCAGCTCCGCCGTCAATGCTAATACTTAGAGAAGTATATCCAGAGGCGGAGAAGTTGAATGTAGCAGAACTCATGGTTACAGCTGATACCGTAAAGGAATTGATAACGGGTTTGGCGGTTGTTGGTGTGTCCCCTGCCCCGGTATCATTTTTATGACATCCGCTGGCCAGCAGCAGGATGAAAGCTGGTAATAATTTTAAAATAGTGAAAGGCTTTCTCATATAAACAGTTGTTTTACGGTGGTTTGTTGCTGCTTATTTATTTTTCTCAACTATCACAACAGACCGATATCGAATAAAAAATTTAACGATCTAATCACCCGCAAAAAAAGCCCAAATTTTATAAATCAGAAACAGAAACCCAATAGCAATAGGTAGGAAAATAATCATAGTAATTATTTCGACTAATTTTTCAATTCCCCGTGAAAAAGAATATCCCGAAAAAACAGCTATAATCCCTGCAATAAGGAAGGGGCCAATAATTGAGCAAATGATAATAGTAGCTTTCCTTTTGGCTTTAGTTTTCTTTAACGCCCTTTCTGCCGCTTCCCTTTGAGGCCTTGCTCTTTCCCATTCATCGGCTTCCAGCCTTGCTTGCTCCTGCGCCTCAGCTTCCCGTTTATTTATAGTGTACCAATAACTGCTGCTCACAGTACCATGACACTTGGGACACCGCGATGCATTCCTCTTCAACGTAATGTACAAACAGTTAGGACATTCATATTCCCCCGGATTAGCAGATTCATATTCTGCCTGCCTTTGCAGCTCCTGGTTTCTTCTTTGTTCTCTTTGCTCTCGCTGATAGCGGTCGTCTTCCTCATTTTCTCTAATGATATTATCCATTTCCTGCCTTTTCCTGTCATCTTCCCTAAACGCTTTCAGTTGCTGCTCCTGCTTGCGCTGATTAGCGCAATTGGAGCAAAGATATCCGCCCAACATTCCCCCTCCCCATTCCGGTTTCCGTCCAAAAAGAGAATCATCATAAGAAAATAAATTGCCACATTGGGCGCATGTTTCGGTTTTAAAACTCATAGCAAATTTTTTTATTTAAAATAGACCATCAAGCATTTTGTTTGCATTAGAATAAACATCGGCATTGTCAACCGGCGGTATTGCATTAGTTCTGTAATAACATTGGTACCGGAAAATATAATCTGACAAATAATTGTACCCGGCTGTTACAGCCGTTTTTCTTTCGTTTGCAGTTGCGTGATGCTGAGGATCAGTAAAACTATCATCGCCCAATGATTGAAAGAGATCTATTATTGAAGAAATATCGTTAGCCCCGTAATATCTTGTATCCGATTGAACATTGACCAGCATTCGTTGTAAACAAGCATACATTCCTGCACAAAAATCAGCAAACAGCTCATTCGCTTTTACGGCACGATCCCTGTTAAAATTCCAGCCCATTGAATGAGTTTTTGCATGAGCCGCTTCGTGAGCTATCAAAAATGGTATTACGCTCCCATATATAAAACCAGCTTTTTCGGGTGCCAATCCATAAACCCGTATGATATCATTCAAGAAGTTGGTATCAAGTACAATATTTCCATTATCAGGATTATAATGTGGCCCATTATCACCATCATTTGCAAAATAGAGCCTGGGCTTTATCCGCAGCATCCAATTGATATTTGTAAGTTCTGTATAGCAGACGTTGTTAATAGTACGATTTCCCGAGGTCGTTAGTAATGGTTTTGGATTTGAAACATCATTCACTTTTCTTGAATAAGAAATGCAGCCCTGACTATAGAGCGTATGCACATTAGACAATAGCATTACAAAAAATATTTTACCTCTATTCATTAAAAAGTCTTAATTAATTTGTTGTAATACTAAAGTTGCTTTGCCGTTTACAGGTTCGCCAACTAATAAAACTTCAAATGCAGAACTCCGGTTTTCCGGAACTGTAATAAACCCATCTCCATAACCCTGCATCAGCCTGCTGCCGTAATAGGTGCTGCACCAGACTTTGTAATATACACTTCTTTTTTTATTAAAAAACTGAATGGCATCCCTTGAATTATTACTATCCACATGCAAAGTGCGCTGATCGCTACCCAATACAACATACATATTTTCCCAGGTTTGTCCCGTTCCTAAGTCATCCACTATTGTTACATTTTGTTGCTGGTCAGCGGATGGCGTCAAAGCAGGATTTTTGCCATAAATAGTTTGAATTCCCAAAACATCATAATAACTTAAACGCCCCCAGTTGTTCCAATTGCGATTACAGTAATTCATTACGGAATTCTCATCACAAGGAGTAACATAATAATCGCCGTCACCGCCATCACCTTTGAATTTAGTTTCTTCAATTGCTACATTGCAATTACAATTTCTTTTATAATCAGGCCTGTTTTGCTCATGAGCCAACCCAAGGGCGTGACCAAACTCGTGTACTGCTGTAAAACGTATGGCGTCGTTCCGGGAAATATTCGATGGATAACCCGGCCATATAAAATTTAAAATCATCCCGTTTTCAAGTCCGTCCAACTGCGTACCTAACCCATTAGTATGCGGCCATGCTTCGTCAGACATATCTGCTCTGTTTATAACTCTGATACGAATGCCTTTTTGTCTATAAGAGGCCCTCTCCCAATTTGTAAACTCAATATTGGCATATTTAGCCCAGGTTTCGTTTATTGCATTTCTTATTAGTCCAATTTCATACTCATAACCATCAGGGTTTTCAAAAGTTACTTCAATCATAGTTTTTCCGGTTACATAATCCTTTGGCCATTGCGCACTGCGCCGCATATTAATGCGCTCAACACCCTGTGCATAACAGGAAATGCTATAAAGAATACCGATAGTTGCAATTACAAATTTTCTCATAGCATAATACATTTTTGGCAGTTCTGATAAAGTGAGACAAGCAGGCACCACTATTAATAAAGAAAAATTTCCCCGGCGAGTGATTGACTTGCGCCTGCTATTGCGGGTAAGGTTTTTCCAACGCCGTTTTTCCAGTACTTGGCTGATCCACCTTCGCTTCCACACATATACAGGTTACCATCTATCATTTTTATATCATTTACAGAGCCCCAGGTATTGAGTATATATTTTATCCCGTTTTTCCAGTATACAGCCGGGTCACCATCCCAACCACCAACATATACGTCATTCCCCGAAACATAAATACATCTTGCGTTTGCACTTGATGTCCCATCTGTCAGCGTTCTTTCTAATACCCCATTTTTGTAGTATCTAACAATTTGATGAAAAGAAGCTATCGTTTTTACAGCACTTATATATATATCATTACCCGAAACACACATTGCCGAAAGAGCTTCTGCTCCATCTCCGACAGGATAATAAATCTCATTTTTCCAGTACCCATCCCGGTCAAGCCTATAAATATCATTACCGGAAACATAAATACCATCGCAGCCTGAGCCTTGCAATACTTTAACTATACCATTTTTCCAATAGTTGACATGATAAGAATATTGACCATTTTGAAATACCTCCATATAGAGTATGTGAAGATTATTGTTTTCGGCAAACATGCCATGAAATCCAACTTGGCCCTGGTTCGATACATTATTGATATACGAAGTCGTATCTGTTATCAACGCATATGCTATTCCATTTTTCCAATATTGTGCGATATCTCTGGTAAAACCGGGAGGTAGTAGTGGGGCCTGCGGAGTATACGCTCCTCCTACGTAAACATCACTATTAAGAACCGCAATACTCTTCGCCCAACTACCCTTTTTTTCATCAGAAAGCATAATCTGTTGGCCATTTTTCCAATATTTAGCATTCCATATATCAAATCGATTTAAATCATTTCCCATAACATAAACATCATACACTTTAAAATTATCATTCCGGGCAACCGTTCCCCCATTTGTAGCTAATTGAAAATTGAAAGAAACATTCCCATGCAGGGCTGGGTACTCAAACACATATTGCAAAAACGTTGGGGCTGCTTTTACTATTTTCATGCTACTGCCGTTAATAGTAAGCGTATTACCCGCTGCAGTGGGATTAAAATTTGCTCCGCTAATAGTTATCGTGTCGCCCTGCGTAATGGTTAACGGAGCTATACTGTTAATAACAGGTGCCGGAGGAACAAAAAAGCTAAAAGAAGCGTTATTTGAAAGACCAACAGCAGTTTTTACCTGTACCGCTCCGGGTGTTCGCATATCGGGAACCAATACCCTCAACGTATTGGCATTGCCGCTTACTACTTTTGCATCAACGCCATTCATTGTCACCTTATTTGCGGATGTGTCCGCACCAAAATAGGCGCCCATTATCGTTATCGTATCTCCCTGTTGTCCTGTAGCAGGTAGAAGGCTTTCAATTTTGGGTAAAACTAAAAAAGTAAAGTCAGGGCCAACCGCTTCTTTTCCATTAACAGAAACTTTAACAGGGCCATTAGAAACCATATCCGGAACTATGGCTTTTAATGTACTAACAGTTGCCTCTATAATGCTGGCTTCTATTCCGCGCATGGTTAGTTTATTTCTAGTCATTGTATCACTAAAGTTACTACCGTTAATCACAATGGTATCCCCCAGTTTCCCCTGCAAGGGAGTTACTGTTAGTATAGAGGGTGTGGATGGTACTGATGGCTTGATCGGGTTTGAAGGCAGTTCCTTGGTATTAGAGGCCGCTTCTTTTTTACAATCGAAAAGGAGCATCGATAGCAAAAGAAAACAAAAAGTATATTTATGCATATAAGGTTACGATTAATGCTTCCGGATAACTCCTGCAGTTCACTATGGGAAGCTAAAGGGAATGCTTCCTCCGCAGTTGAGATATGTCTTTATAAAATTTGTAACAACCCCATTTGCTAAATTCTTGACAGACACATCATAAAATCCATCCTCAAAAATAAATACGGGAGTTTGTCCCAATGGTGCTACGTTATAAGAAGCTATCAAAGAATTATTTTTAGACACACTATATTGTATGGTGACTGTGGTGTAATTATTCCTGAATGACATACCTCCGGCACCATACAACTGGATATTCTTTAGTGTAGTGGTATTGGGAGAAACCGCTATCGTATAATCCGTATTGGTTACTACTTTATTTTGAAGACAATTATAAACCACATAAATGTAGTAGCGTTTTGCATCAAGATTTACCAGCAGCGCCTCTCCTTTTGAGTCTGTGTAAAAACTATATGCATAGTTCGTTCCATTTACCCAATCCGACTCCGTATTATATAAATATACCCTGGCACCGGATACCAGGTCTCCATTTTTATCGGCAACTTTCAATTGCAATTGCGTAGGCAACTCTTTGTTTTCTTTAGCACAGCCCCAAACGGCCATGAAAAAAACACAACCCACATATTTTAAAATATTCATGCTTGTATCATTTTAGAACAACTTTACAATATGACCTTCAGGTAAGAACTATTGTTATCTAAACTCTACTTTTTGAATGGCCCCATACTTGGAAGCATAGGCCCGGCAGTAAGTAATGGCATCTTCAAAGCTTCGGGTTTCACCAATTTTATTATACCGACCACCAAAAAAACCATCCTCATATTCCTCGCATATAAATTTGCCTGATGATTCCCAAATTCTGTAGGTATTCCAATAGCTGCTACCTGATGTTTTGATTGAAATCTTCTTTTCCATAATTATTCTTATTACTGCTCTAAAAAAAAATTAATTTGAAGTCACATTACAATGTTTTTCATATTTTGAGAAGCGGTTATATTTTGTTAATCATGAAGCCCTGCATTACATAAAACAGGGTGCCCGTTACTGCTCCACCAAACTTCCTGTTAGTTTTGTATTTTGGTAATCGGATACATTCGACAAATCGATTTTCAGTTTGCCGTTTGTTACGGTTACGGATACCGTGCCCTTGTTGGCATGGTACCAGGTACCGACGCCATCAAAAATTTCTATACCCGCCTGTGTGCTTTGCAAATCGTTGGCATAATTGCCTACAAATACCGGGTATTGGCCTGAAGTGGTGGGCTTTGTTTTAAACCCTACTACAATTTGTGCCTTTGAGGCGGCATCCTTTGCCATTAACCCCGGGACACCCATACTTACATCCTTACTTACCCATATAGTGGATGTGGCCGTATAACCAGAACTGTTTACCTGCCATTTTGATGTAGCAGGTGGCGGCGTTGCTGGTTTATCTTCAGCTTTATCTTTTTTACAGCTTTGCAGCAAAAAGCAACCGGTAAGCACCCATAAGGCGGCAATGATTTTCTTTCTCATATTCAATTCATGTTTCGCCTACTCTCTTCGATTTTCGGCTTCCCCGATTGTTTTAAAATACGCTTCCGGGACCGTTGCAAAGATTGCCGCTGTGGCTGGTATACACGCTCAAAAAATCGCACAGGGCCAGCCAACCGGTTGTGGCAGGCTTTTGTAATAACCCGGAATCTACCCGCTCATAAAACACAGTTGGTCTTTGTGCCTTCAAAATAATAAACACAGCGCACCGATCCTTATTTGTTTTCACCAAGCGGAAAAAAACACGCACCAAACGGAAAATTGCTTATCAAAAGCTTTGTATTTTTGAATAATGAGACCGGGACTAACGATACTGCTGCTGGTATTTTTATACCATGCCTACGGGCAAAAGCAGTTACCGGCCGTTGTTGCCAACACCTACACCCTTACCGAAGCGGATGGCTTCCCTGGCTTTAACTATACACACACTTTTGAATACCAGGCTTCCGGTAAAATATATGCCACAGATTTTTTTGGCAACCTGCATATTACCGGTAATAACTTTATAAAATCATTACCCGGCTTTACCAATATTACGAACGAAACCGTGTTACAAATACGGCCGGGCAATGAATTATGGATCTATGAAGATCCGATGAAGATCTTCATCATAAAAAATGATACGCTCTGGAAAGTAGTTGAACATAAAGACAAACTGATTCCCGTATACGATTACCCCCGCAGTGACCGGCTTTTTGCCCTGAAAACCACAGAAACATCACTGGTATTATATGAATTTAAAGAGTATCAATGGCTGGCCATTGGTGATACGCCATTACCCCCGCTATTCCACTCACAGACCCGAACGTAGTTTTTTTTAAAAACGACCACCTGGTTATCTCTTTTTCCCAGCCGGGCGGCAGCCGCAAATTTTATGGAATGGATTTCGTGCAGCACCAGTTGCACGATCTTGGCACACTTTCACTCCCTGAATATTCCTTGGGTTTCCCGCTTTTGTACAATGGAAGCCTAAGGGAGAACCGGGCATTGAAAAAGTCTTTTTCAGATTTTATTGCCGCTCGTACCGGCAGGCGGCGCCCCCTCACACCGGAATATTTTCGCAACTATTTTACCAATACAGATTTCAACACCCAGTATATATTTTCATATGGGAGGGGGCTTTATGAACATTTAGTCGTTGACAGCAGTCATATACTCCCCGCCACAATAGTATTTGAAGCAAAAGACAAGCTGAATGCCACAAAGGTAAATCCTGCCTATCCATACCTGACCGTACTAACCGCCAATAAACCCCTGCGGGTGTTTCCCTATATAAAAAAATACCCGCATATCTATGATCATGATAACGCCAGGAATATTTTTGCCCTGGGGCAGGACGATGCCGGGCGTATATGGGCCGGTAATTATCAAAGCCAACTCAGCATCATTAATCCGGCAAAACCGGAACAGCCCGTGGTAGCATTAAAAAAGCAGCCCTACCCTTTTATGAATGCATCCCTGAACCACAACGGGAAAATGTACTTTGTTGGTGAATATATAAATGGAGGTCTTTTACAATACGACCAGCAGGGCAATATGCGCAAGCTGCACCCCGCTCTTTCTACTACGGGATACTACCTCTATCTTGCCCCCAGGAACGGGAACCTGTACTTTGCGTCTGCCGCCCCGGGCTACCCGGTTTTCTATTGTGCTGCCGGGGAACTGCAAAAAGCGTTCATTCACTGGAAACGGCTGGACTCCACCGTCGGGATCAATCCTCCGCTTGGAATAAGATCCATTACGGAAGATACACTGGGGCGCCTGTGGATGGGCCACCCGTATAAAGGATTTGCCGTTTACGATCCGGCGGTACAAAAGGGCGCCACCTACCATACCAGCAATGACGAAACACCCATCGGCTTTGTCAGCAGCCTCACCGATAAAAAGGGAACTGTATGGATGGGCAGCGATGATCACGGGCTTTGGTATTACAATGATTATAACAAACCCGCCACCCCGCAAAACATTCACCAGGTAAGCCACCCCCTGCTGAATACGGTAAAACGCATTACCGCAATGGCCATTTATAAAAACTGGCTGGTGCTGGGTTGCTATAACAGGATCTGCCTGCTGAACCTGGACAGTTTTTATCAAAAAAAGAAAACGGTGCTCCGGTACCTTAACCCGCAGGAAACGGCTTTTACCAGCTTTACCGAACAAAATACGATGCTGGTCTCCAAAACAGATGGATCCTTATGGTTCAGCACCAGCGATATGCTGTACCAGTGGGACATCAGCACCTGGCTGCAGCTGCCTCAATATAAGGTAAGCCTTTCAGGTTTTTTAGCGCACGACAGTACCCGCATAGCACTCAATCCCTCAAAGGCCTTGCAACTGAATGCCGGATTGAGTAGTTTTGACCTGCTCTTTGAATACCTGAGCCCGGATGGTTTGCCGCGTTATACGCGCACAGCAATGGTGCGGCAGGGCGACCGCCCTGTTTACAGTGAGCCTGGAATGCAAAGCCGGTTCTCTTATCAGAATTTAAACAGCGGCACTTATACATTTTATGCGGAGGTTTTTGAACAGGACGGCAGTACCAGCACTTACCGGTACCGTTTTTCCATCCACCAATACATCTGGCAGCAATCCTGGTTTTGGGTAATCATCTCCTTTTTATTCCTGGCGCCATTTCTTCTCTGGCTCAACGCATTGCGCAAAAAGGCATTACAGGCAAAAGAGATCAGCCACCTCAACGTGGTATCGTTAAGCAGCCAGTTCCGTCCCCATTTTATTTTAAATGCTTTAAATGCCATTGGCGCCGACCTTAAGGACAAACCCGGGGCCGAAAGCCTGATCAGCCGGCTGGGGGAAAGCATTAACCTGATCTTTAACTATACGCTTCAGAAAAAAGTATACCACCCGCTCAAAAATGAATGGACGCTTGTTGAGAATGTCATCCAGATCCACCGCATCATTTACCTGCCCGACCTGGAGGTAACCTATATCAACAAAGAGTTGCTTGAAACATACAAAGCGTTTGATCTTCCGTTGGGGATCCTTGAAATAAATGTTGAAAATGCGCTGCTGCATGGACTCCGCAATAAACAAGCGCCACCATACAATCTTTTGCTCGAAATAAATGCCGATGCAAACAACCTGTATTTTACTATTACAGACAACGGCATCGGTATGCAAAGATCCATGGCCATCAGCAGTTATAAAAAACATGGAAGCGGAACCAGGAATATCAACAGCATCCTTGAAATACTCAACCGGTTTAACCGGGATAAAATAGAGATCCATTACGAATCGGATGCAGCCGTGGGCGGAACAACGGTAAGGATCAGGATCCCTTTAAAATACCAGTATAAATATTAACGTTTACGATTTAAGACACCCATTAAAAATAAACGCAATGCAAGCAACGCCCTCCTCCTTAACCTACCTGATTATTGAAGACAGTCTTAAAGTTTGTTATGGTATTAAGGAACGCATGAATGATTTTACAAACTGGGAATGCAGCGGTTTTGCCCACCATGTTGAAGACGCAAAAAAAATGATTGAAGCCCGCCGGCCCCTGCTCATTTTCCTGGACTGGGCATTAAAAGGGGGAAGCGCCTACGAAGTGCTTTGCCATGTTACCAACCTGCAGCAGTACGACCCTTACATTATTTTCAACACCGGCTACCAGAGCGAAAACCCCGAAATTCCGCAGGAAATTATTAACAACTACCGGATCGATAAATACCTGGTAAAACCCTTATGGGAGAACCTGAGACTAAACCTGCCGCAATACCTGCAGGAAGCCGTATCAAAAGCGGGCAGCTTAACGAAAAAAAAGGCCACCATCTGGCTGACAGATATTTTCAAAAACCGGCACCATGTCCTGCTGGAGGATATGGTTTGCGTACAGCAGGATCCTGAAAATTCTTATTATAAGGTTCTGTATTTTACGAACAACACCGGCATCTATGTAAAAATTTCGTGGCAGGAGATCAGCGGGCTGTTACAAAGCCATGGCATCCATTATTTCATTACCAACAGTAAGGAGCATATCGTTATTAAAAACCATATCCGGTCCTATAAATGCCCCTACGTACGACTGAATTGTTTTAGCCAGAAAATTGAAGTGGTAAAGAACAAACTTTCTGCTTTTGAAAAATGGATGGCAGAACCGGAGTGAACGACCCCGGAAAACAGGGCATATAAAAAAGGGCGCCTTACCCAGGCGCCCCGTTTATTTTACCGGATGTATTTTATCGCAGCCTGTTCAGGTCCCGGATCAGTTTCTGATCCCTGCGGATACCCTTTAATGCAAAAAAGAAGCCCACTACTACCAGTAAGCTCAGGATCGCCGTAATGGCTATTCCGCCGGTATGAAATTCTCTGATATAGCTGGCATACAATGCAATCAATCCTACTGAAGCGATCAGCCCCAGGAAGGTCAGCTGCAGTTGCTGCTTCCGGTTCTTATACAGGAAAATCGTGATCAATCCCAGTGCTGCAACAGCACCCGTCAGCAGGGTGAGCCAGATATTGCTTGCCGCATTCATATCCGCACCGGCGACACCTTCGGTGCCGTTTACCGTACCGTTATAAAAAGGAAATTTAAACGTAAGTCCGGCACAGATCACGGACAATAATAACCATAGTGTTTGTTTTCTTTGGATCATTTTATACAGTTTAAGGTTTGGAGGTTAAAGTTTGAGGTTACCATCAAACCATCAACCACAAACAATAAATTAAGATAGCTCCGGGTACAGCGGGAACTGTTGCATAAATGCTTTCACTTCTTCTTTTACTGATGCGATCACGTTTTCGTCGTCCGCATTCATCAGCACCTTGTCGATCAGTTCTGCTACCTGCGTTACGTCGGCCTCCTTCATTCCCCGCGTGGTTACAGCCGGAACCCCTACACGGATACCGGAAGTTACGAACGGAGATTTATCATCAAACGGCACCGCATTCTTGTTTAAGGTGATATGCGCTTTGTCCAGCGTTTCCTGTGCTTTTTTACCGGTCAGGTTTTTATTGCGCAGATCGATCAGCATCAGGTGGTTGTCCGTACCATCACTGATCAGCTTATAACCCTTATCTACAAAGGCTTTCGCCATTGCCTGGGCATTGGCGATGATCTGTTTGCCGTAGGTCTTCCAGTCATCGGATAAGATCTCTCCAAAGGCCACTGCTTTTGCGGCAATAATATGTTCCAGCGGCCCGCCCTGCATACCCGGGAAAACGGCCAGGTCCAGCAGTTGGCTCATGGTACGCGTATTTCCTTTAGGGTCTTTATGTCCCCAGGGATTTTCAAAATCATTCCGCAGCATGATGATCCCGCCACGGGGACCGCGCAGGGTTTTGTGCGTGGTGCTGGTTACGATATGACAATGCTCAAACGGATCGTTCAGGAGTCCGGCAGCGATCAAGCCCGCCGGATGCGCGATATCGGCCATTACCAGCGCCCCTACTTTGTCGGCAACCGCGCGAATGCGGGCATAATCCCAGTCGCGGCTGTAAGCAGATGCGCCGCAAATGATCATCTTCGGCTTTTCTGCGAGGGCTTTTGCCTCCAGGTCTTCATAATCTACCAGTCCGGTTTCCTTTACCACTCCATAGGAAATCACCTGGTAGTGTTTTCCGCTGAAGTTTACCGGGCTGCCATGGGTCAGGTGACCGCCCATGCTCAGGTTCAGTCCCATGATCTTATCGCCGGGATTGAGGGCCGCAAAGAATACAGCGGCATTGGCCTGCGCCCCGCTATGCGGCTGCACATTGGCCCAGCCCAGGTTAAATACCTTTTTTAGCCGGTCGATCGCAAGCGTTTCGATTTCATCCACGATCTCACAACCACCATAATAGCGTTTGCCGGGATAGCCCTCTGCATATTTATTGGTTAGTACGGTTCCCATGGCCTTAATAACGGGCAGGGAAGCAAAATTTTCTGAAGCGATCAGTTCAATGCCATTGCGCTGGCGGTCTAATTCCTTATTAATAAGGTCAAATACTGTATTATCCTGTTGCATGGCGCAAAGTTAAGGGGCGGGAAGGATGTTGAAAAGTTTATAGGTTGAAAAGTTGGAAAGGGCCGATCCCGACCCGCAAAAATGCGTGGCAGCAAGATCAATAATGGCCCAGGCAGGCATGATCTCTGTTTAGCGTCTCCGGAAAACCAGGACCAAGGAGTGCTTCCAGCTTCTTTTATTGCTTTTAGCGCCGAGGGATTAGGGCTCGTAGGCTCAAGGTATTTTGTAGAGCATCCGGTTGTGGTACGGCACCAGCCCTTCTTTTCCTGAAATTTTTAAAGGGATCCCCCGGTATAAAATTTCATACAGGCAAAGATGGGAATGGCGGCTCGGACCAGACCTCGTTCTACAAAAAGAAGATCCCGATCCTTTTTTTTATACAGGCGGCCACCCGGACTATCACAAAACCGGGGACGATGCTTCCAAAATAGACTTTAAAGCCCTGAGATCGATCCTGGAACTGGAGATCCGGGTCATTGACCGGTCTATGAACGTACCGAAGATGAATTTTACCTGGACGAATTAAGGGCCTGACATTATGTAGGATCTTGCAGATACCGACCGGGAAACAAGTAACACTGTCACGTGGAGACGGGCAGGAAAGCAAATAATAATAGACCGGTATCTATTTTATTAAAATGACTGTTCTCTTAAATGGTTTGTGAATACACAAACCTTGACCTGCGCCGTGGGCAGTGCCCTCACTGCCCGGCCGGGAAATGGATAAAAACATCTTTGATACCCGTTAATTATAACACTTCCGCACAGGTCAGGAGACCTGCGCGAGGTGGGATTGTTCACTTTTTTAATCAATGCCGGAAATTGTATAAAAGCTTTTTGTCAATTTTGTCAACCTGAATTGTCTTTGCGGGGATTGGCGATGACCGAAGTGATACCTTTTTTACCACCGACTGGGTCGGTGTTTTCCAGCTGTTTTTTACACCCGTTGTCAGAAGAGAACCTACCCCACCTGTTGCTTTTCTAAAATTGCTGATTGCCCATCCCGGGTAACTATTATCATTCGCTGCACCCGACAACCATGATATGCCCTTTACAATATCTGTGTAATGATGCACCGTTTCTGATTCTGCCGTCAATACAACTGTTAATACCTTAAAATTTTTTTGAGAAGACGATGCATCGGGAACTCTTTGGCCTTTTGCCGCTATGAGGTCATCGATTGTATAAGATGTTATCCCTGTTGACCAGAAATATCCCGCTCCAAATGTATTATCATAACTGCACCCTGTATAAATGTTCAACCTGAAATTACTGTTGCGTAAGTCCTGTGCCGACTTCATACCCATTGCATATAATTCGATATCCGAATAAACAGGATAATTTCCACCATTAGCATTTACCCCAAACCCGCTCGTGAACGAGCCATCAGGGTTTGTTGCAGGAGAAAAACTCGCCTGATATTTCGTTTTGCCGGCAACGCCACCGCTATTCTGCTCAACTGTGCGCACGTATTTGAATCCGCCCAGCTGACCATCGGCATTGCTTACACCCCAGTGCCCATCGTAGCGGGAACCATCGGGCGCGTAAGTAGGGCAAAGATAAGCTGCCCAATTATGACAGAGCTCATGCAAAGCTGGTCCACGATGTATGGCATCGTAGATCGGGAAGAACATTACAGATTTTAGTTTTCCCGCAGAGCCCCAGGATGAGCTATTGGAATAAATGCCCTTTCCTATTCCCTGTACATTATTGGTTATCGAAATGTTTATGCCGTAAAAACCTAATTGGTTCACGACACCAGAACTCTCGGGCTTATCGAGTACATAGAAAATGAAATCAAAATCATCGTTGACCTTTTCATAAATAAGTTTCGTTATAAGTTGAATTTCCATTTGGAAAGTCGAGGAATTGATAAGTCCCTGGTATTGCGATGCCGGCACCACATATTCAACCAGACGACTATCGGGATCATCAGCACTGTTTAAAAGAGCAATTTTATTGTTGCCTGTTACCCCTGTACCAGACAATGTAATAGTAGCGCTACCTCCATTCGTATATATGATATAATACCCGGAGTAGGATTGTGCCGCCTTGGGCATAAATATTGCCGTAACCTTCTGTGATCCTCCGGCCGGGGTTGTTACCGGATAGTTCGATATAGAAAACAGGCTATTATCCGATGTAGTAAAGCCTGTAATGGTCAGCGGCGCATTGCCCGTGTTCGATATGGTAAACTCCAGTGTAGTATATACCCCCACCGTTACCGCTCCAAAATTCAATGAAAGTGGCGATATACTTAATACCGGGACGGGGGCAGCAATTCCGGCTCCTTCCAGCGAAATGTTGGCGTTCCCCCCGTTCGTGCTGATTGACAAGGAACCCGAATAAGACTGAATGGCTGTCGGCGAAAATTTCACGACTATTTCCTGGGAACTGTTGGCCGCAACTGTAGTACCAAAATTAAGAGCAAACACTGCGTTGGGTGTGGTGATGCTATTAATCATTAATGGCGCATTGCCGGTATTAGATACTGTAAACGTTTTTGTGTTAAAACTACCCACGGCTATATTTCCGAAGCTTAACGAGGAGGGTGATACCTTCAATACCGGGGCGGGGGCAGCAATTCCGGCCCCTTCCAGCGAAATGTTGGCGTTACCCCCATTCGTGCTGATTGACAAGGAACCCGAATAAGACTGAATGGCTGCCGGCGAAAATTTCACGACTATTTCCTGGGAACTGTTGGCCGCAACTGTAGTACCAAAATTAAGAGCAAACACTGCGTTGGGTGTGGTGATGCTATTAATCATTAATGGCGCATTGCCGGTATTAGATACTGTAAACGTTTTTGTGTTAAAACTGCCCACAGCTATATTTCCAAAGCTTAACGAGGAGGGCGACACCTTCAATACCGGGGCGGGAACCGGAATCCCAGCTCCCGAAAGCGAAATGCTGGCGTCACCTCCGTTCGTGCTGACAGATAGGGTGCCTGTATAAGGGCGAACGGCCAACGGAGAAAATTTCACAGATATTTCCTGGGAACTGTTAGCTGCGATGGTTGGAATAAACAAAACTGTAAACGCCATATCGGCAGCGGTGATGCTATTAATGGTTAGGGGCAAATTTCCGGTATTGGATATGATCAGTATTCTTGTAGCAAAACTATCCACCGCTACATCTCCATAACTCAATGAAGCCGGAGATATACTTAGTACAGCTTCCCCTTTTCCCTCACCCGATACCTGAATTTTGTTGAAAGTCGTACTAGCCTCTGATTTTATGATCATTTCTCCCGTGTAAGACCGGGCTTGCTTGGGAGCGAACTGAACGTTCACCTTTTTTGAACTTCCGGCTTCGATGGTTCCTCCCGGCCAATCTACAGAAAATCCCTGGGGTAGCGTAATACTGCTTATATCGACCGGTCCGGTTCCGGTATTTTTAATAGTAACAGTCCTGGATGCGGTTGTATTAACATCAATGACGCCAAAACTCAAATCGCCACTAACTGCAATCATTTTTGTTTGCTTCTCTTCATCTTTGCTTTTGGTACAGTATAAAGCAGAGGATATTAAAATCAATGCAAAAAAGGCTATTCTAAATTTTCTCATAGTTTGTTGTTTTCTTTAACTTTCCAAGAATCAGCTTATGTGCAGGGAAAAACACCAACGGCACAGCGAGCCCAACAGATGTTCGGTCCATCGCTGCAGAGCTGGAGCGCTATAACGACGCATCCGTCTCCCTCCACATTTCATATTTACGCTACTACAAGCTTTACTGTTTTGCTATATTCAAAACTTCCGTCTTTATTTACCTGCCTGATACGGATAAATACCGATTCATTGCTTCCTGTTTCCATCATATCATTGCTTTTTTGGCAAGCTGTAACGCCAATCATACTTATCAGGCACAGCAACAAAGCTGCTCCTGGAATCGTTTTACGATTACCGAAAACCGACCAGAAAAGGATACCGAAAACAAAAGCGGATAGGGTCAGTACGGTACCCGCCCGGGGCATATCCGTATTGAAATGGTAATCAATAGGGCTACCAGAACTACCATTTGCAGCCTTGCTGTTGACCATCGCTATTGGAACAAACGTTTCCCCGTCTCTGGATACTTCTATTTGAAAATAACTATTATTGGTTTCGGTAAGCGTACTCCAACTGACCTGCAATTGATTATTTTTAAATACCGCCGAAATAGCTCCGAAATGAACCGGCAATACTGAAGACAGGGTTTTTACAAAAAAACCGCTAAAGCCGGTCGCATTAAAACTCACTTCCCAAAAGTTACCCATGCTGTTCCACACGATATCCGCATCATTGGGATTAACGGTCACTATTGTTCCGGTATAAGTGGCAGGCAGGCCGCTGCCATCACGGCTAATGCCACTTCTTTTTTCAATCAGCAGGTGGGCTTTTCTTGCAGCAATGGTAGCAGGATCATCCGCATCAGGCAGCAGCAGTACGGGACCTTGATTGTTAAAATCTTTAAATTCCTGGTTGGTAAAATAAAGGGTAACCCGGCTGTTGACGGTTGCGGCATCTTCAGCTACCGCAATTTCATAATGGCGCTTTACATATTGCGCCGGCTGAACGGCTGCCACCCATACTTTGGCGGTTACGGGGTCAGCATTGCCCTGGCTCATTTGCAGGGCCGCTATACGGTTGCAATTGCTGCTAAAAATGGCGTATTGAAACCCTGTGGCAATGGTATGGCTGCTGCCATTGACGGCAAGTGCATTATTGTATGCCGGGGCATATACTAAACCAGGGGTATTCCTGGTGGTATTAGTACCATTTCCTAATTCTCCTAACCCATTCACACCCCATGCCCATAACGCGCCATCAGCCTTGATTCCTAAACTGTGGTGATATCCGGCTGTGATAACCTTCCAGGTATCGGAGCCTATTTGCGCAGGTGTATTCCTGTCGGTATTGGTACCATTACCCAACTCGCCGAAATCATTATCTCCCCAGGCCCACAGTGTTCCATCCGATCTGATGCCCATGCTGTACTCACGCCCGGCAGCAATGGCATCCCAGGTGGCGATGCCAATTTGCCCAGGTGTATTCCTTTTGATATTAGAGCCGCCGTCCCCTAATTTTCCCTGGCCATTATCCCCCCAGGTCCACAATGTTCCATCGGCCTTAATGGCTATACTGAACAGATACCCGGCGTCGATAGCTTTCCAGCTGTCGCCGCCAATCCGCAACGGCGTATTCCTTGCAGTATAGGAGCCATCACCTAATTCGCCCCATCCGTTACCGCCCCATGTCCAAAGGGCCCCGTCCGCTTTAATACCTAAACTATGGTAAGCACCGGCAGCGACGGCTTTCCAGGTATCGAAGCCAATTTGCACCGGCACGCTTCTGTCAGTATTCGACCCATCACCCAACTGCCCGTTACCGTTACCTCCCCAGGCCCACAAGGTTCCATCAGCCTTAATACCTAAACTATGGGACACACCGGCAGCTACGGCTCTCCAGGTACCGGAACCAATCTGCACCGGTGCATTCCTATTCGTATTGGATCCATCACCTAACTGTCTGGAATAATTCGCTCCCCATGCCCATAGTGTTCCATCAGCCTTAATGCCTAAACTATGATCACCACCGGCAGCAATGCTTTTCCAGGTACCGGAACCAATTTGCGCCGGTGTATTCCTATTTGTACTGGTACCATCGCCTAATTGTCCGGAAAAATTGACTCCCCATGCCCAAAGGGTACCATCGGCTTTAATACCCAATGTGTGACTATAGCCAGCCGAAATGCCAACAAAACCATCGCACTGGGCAATACCTTTATTGGTCGCCAGGAACAACAGGAGAGCGAGTAGGAGAAGATCCTTTTTCATTCGTTCTTTTTTAATATTTTTTGCCGACGGAGAACAAATATGGCTTGCCTATTGCTTCGCGCAACCGGTGATATCACCCTGCAGCCAATCGTGAAAACACCTCATGCAAAGATGAAGCTGACCCCAATTTTAAACAATACCCACAAGTGGGTAAAACGAAAGGATCAAAGAATATAGGGTAAAGCATTTGCCCAACAATATGCCTGCATTGGCGGTTACAGTGATGGATCTTTATAGTGGCTGCATAAAGATGAAGTTGCAAGGCATCATTTTGTTGCAACGGTCTTTTATCTTCAAGGAATGTGCTTCTTTATTTCCTGGGAGTAAATACCCGAAACAAAGAACAGCATCGCTCCATAAAACGATACGTCTTAACCCGATGCCCGATTTTTTAGACAGCAGGGAATATGCTTCTCCGAAACGGTGCTATAGCGATGGAAAATAGCCCTTCCTGAAACAGGTATCAGCACAAAGCGATGATCCATACAATTACAGAAAAACATCAGTTCCGCCATGCTCTCACATTCCGGTTACGAGCAGGTTTCGGTGGTCGATCTTTACCGTTTGGTAGGAAATACCGGTAATGTCGGATATTTCTCTGTTCTCTTTTCATATTGATGCGGACAATCGGCAATATCCCCGTTACCTGCTCCACTGTTACCGCACAAGGTTAAGAAGTGGCAGGGCTATTGATTATTGCCCATTGTCTTTCCCCGTTACCCGCTTCACAATCCCCGGCAACAACAGCCCCTGGCCAAGGATCGTGATGATCACAACTACGGTAGCAATAAAAATGATATCATTCCGCATCGGGAAGGGGCTTCCGTCCTCTAAGCGCGGGGGCAGCCCCAGGGCAATAGCCAGGGAAACAATCCCCCGCATACCGGACCAGCTGATGATGACACTTTCCTGGAAGCTTAACAGGGCCGATTCCCTGATGGCACGCCGCGAGTTTTGCATCCTGGAGTTGCGGAATCCCTTCTCCAGCCGTCTCCGCTGGGCAAAAACCCGCATCATACGGATAAGAATGGTCACCATCGTGATCAGGAATGCATAGCCGATATAAGGCAGGAACCGGGAGGGGTCGATAGCGCGGATCACTACCGGGAACTCCAGGCCAATAAAAATAAAGATCAGCCCGTTGAGCAGGTACACCACCACATCCCAGATCGTTTTGGATTGCAGGCGCAATGATGCTGAAAACTGGCGTTCACTTAACATTGAAACACCAAAACCCAGGACCACCACGGCTATAACACCGGAAACCCCGGTTTCCTCCGCTACCAGGTACGCCGTAAAGGGCGCCAGCAGGGTAAAGCCCAGTACGGCCATTGTGCTTTTGCGCACATAACGCAATACGACGGCCAGTAATTTTCCCAGCACCAGGCCTACCAGGAAACCGCCGGCCATCAGCAGGATGAACGTCAGTGAAGCCTTCCACCACACAAAGGCGGAGCCCATCACGGCAGCAACGGCAAAACGGTAGGCTACCAGTGCCGAGGCATCATTAATCAGGCTCTCGCCCTCCAGTATGGTAACAGTATGCCGCGGCAATCCCAGGTTCCGGGTAATACTGATGGCTGCCACCGCATCGGTTGCCGCCAGGATAGCCCCCAGCACAAAGGCCAGCGGCCAGGTCATGCCGGGTACCAGGTAATAGGATAATACGGCAACGCCGGCCGTGGTCAGAAAAACCAGACCGATGGCCAGCGCACTGATCGTGCCCATATTCTCCCTGAAATCTTTAAAATGGATATTGAATGCCGCATCATATAATAAAGGAGGCAGAAATAATAAAAAGATCACCTCAGGGTCCATCTCCGGTACGGGCATAGAGGGGATAAACCCGATGGCGATCCCTGCAATGATCAGGACGATGGGCGGAGCGATCCGGATCTTCTCGGCTACTACATTCAGCAGCACCATCAGCCCCAGTAAGACCAGTATGATCGTATAATTGGCCATATAATAAAATTTATTTCCTTTTCCCCGGAGCATCTGTTTCCCGGAATATAAAAATACCGGAAAACCCCTATGATTGCTTAACTTCACCCACCAAAAAGAACAGGGCAGCCCCGTTTTTTCAGCTTAACTATCATTAAACGAACGACGATTTATACATGAAGGCGATCATTCCTGTAGCAGGAGCCGGTACAAAATTACGACCACAGAGTTACACGCAGCCCAAAGCATTGATCCCGCTGGCGGGTAAAACCGTACTGAGTTTTATCATTGACCAGCTGAAAGATGCGGGTATCGAAGAATTCGTCTTTATCGTAGGGTTCCTGGGTGACAAGATTTCCGATTATGTTAAAGAGCACCATCCGGATATCCAGGCACATTATGTCAGTCAGCAGGAACGCCGCGGTATCGGCCATGCAGTAAACCTCACCCGGAACATTGTTGAGGGCGATGAAGTCTTTATTTCCCTGGGGGATACGATCTGTGAATATGACGTTGCTGCCGTACTGAACAGTCCCCATTCGATGATCGGCATCCGCAAGGTGGATAATCCCCGCGATTTTGGTGTGGCAGAAATCGACAACAAAGGATTTATTGAATCCGTGGTGGAAAAACCACATATTCCCAAATCCAATATGGCCATGGTAGGGATCTACAAGATCCGGGAAAGCGAGCTGCTGTTCGAATGCCTGGCTTCCAACATCCGCAAAGGACTGCTGACCCATGGCGAGTTCAATATCACCGACGCGCTGCATTGCATGATCGGGAACGGTGTACAATTCGAAGCTTTTAAGGTAGACAACTGGTTTGATGCAGGCAATAAAGAAACCCTGCTGCGCTCCAATGCCACGCTCCTGAGAAAATATAAAGCAACCGCCGATCCTTCCCAGTTTGAGAACACCGTGATTGTACCACCGGTAAGCATTGGCAACGGGTGTGTGATCCGTAATTCCATTGTCGGCCCCAATGTAACGCTGGGAGAAAACACATTCCTGGACCAGTCAATTGTCCGCAACTCCATCGTGGGGGCTTTTTCCAACCTGTTTGATATCGTACTGGAGCACTCCGTCATCGGTTCCGATTCCAGCGTTAAAGGCGAAACCCGCAGTTTGAATATCGGGGATAATACGAGTATTGACCTGGGATGAATTTGAAAAATGTGAATTCCGAAGCTTCGCATGTGCATCAAGGTAAGTGGTCAAACCCCGGATGGGGTTATGCCCGGATAGCCGTCGGTTTATGGGCGATCAATTTGCATGGAACCCCGGCCGTGGTTCAACCAGGATCCGGATCATTCACCATGCGTTTCAGGCACCATTCATCAAATAAAACCCCTTACGGGTTTATGATGACAGCAGCCCGGGGAAAACAGCGGTTTGACGGTCAATTATATATAGAAACGGTACCCACCCTGTACCGGTTACCCACAATCCCCAGCGGGCCAACGTGAACCTGACGCACAGACGATAGCCATCGGGAGAAGGAATAGGAGGAGGTGAAGGAAATATGAAAAGGCGGCAATGGTCGGCAGATCATCGGGCAGGAAACCAATTTTAACCGGGAACATTCAACCTTAAACCTGCGTTCAGCATTCAGCGTTCAGCATTCAGCCACAGAGACGGAATCTGACCTGCCCGCCGGCAGCGGACGTTAAACATTGAACGTCAAACGTTAAACAGCAAACCCCAAACTTCCGTATCTTTGCTCCCCGCTCCTCCCGCCATCCGGGAAGGCTGCCAAAATGGCTCAAAAAGGATATAGCATTGTTTTTGAGGCGGGACTACTTTTAAATAAATATTACGAGAACATATGTTTGGTTTTCTATCTAAAATGTTTGGTGGCAGTAAATCTGAAAAAGATGTAAAGAAGCTTGCTCCTGCTATTGAACAGATCAACAAAAATTTTGCTCAGTACCAATCACTTAGCAATGACGAACTGCGTAACAAGACCCATGAATTCCGCCGGCGCATCCAGGAACGGCTGGGCGAGATCGACACCAGGATAACAGCGCTTAACGAACAGGCCAACGACCTGCCCCATGAAGAGCTCCTGCAGAAAGACGCCATTTACAAGCAGATCGATGACCTGAAAAAAGATCGTGATAAAGAGATTGAAAAAGTGCTGGAGGAAATCCTCCCGGAAGCATTTGCCGTGGTAAAAGAAACCGCCCGCCGTTTTACGGAAAATACGGAACTGGTTTCCAAAGCTTCAGACCTGGACCGGCAGCTGGCTCGCACAGCCGAATATATTACTATTGACGGCGACGATGCCATTTATAAAAACAGCTGGACCGCAGCGGGTGCAACCATCACCTGGAACATGGTACACTATGATGTACAGCTGATCGGCGGGGCCGTATTACATTCCGGCAAAATTGCCGAAATGGCCACCGGGGAAGGAAAGACCCTGGTATCTACCCTGCCTGCCTACCTGAATGCCCTGGCCGGCGAAGGAGTGCACGTGGTTACCGTAAATGATTACCTGGCCCGTCGTGACCAGGAATGGAACGGACCTGTTTTCGAATGGCTGGGACTGCGTGTGGACTGCATTGACAAACATCAGCCCAACTCAGAAGCCCGCCGCAATGCTTACCTGGCGGATATTACCTATGGTACCAATAATGAATTTGGTTTTGACTACCTGCGCGACAATATGGTGCATAATGCATCAGAAATGGTACAACGCAAACACCACTATGCAATGGTGGATGAGGTGGACAGCGTATTGATCGATGATGCCCGTACACCACTGATCATCAGCGGCCCGGTAGATAAGGGAGACGAACAGCAATACCATGTTCACAAGCCCCGGGTACAACAGCTGTACCAGGAGCAGGAACGTATTGTACGGAACAGCTTAAATGAGGCCAAACGTCTTTTTGAAAAAGGCGAGGATGATCCCAAAACCGGGGGACTTTACCTGTACCGCGCTTTCCGCGGGTTACCCAAATACAGCCCGCTCATCAAATTTTTGAGCGAGCCCGGGGTAAAAGTAAAAATGCAGAAAGCGGAAAACTATTATCTGCAGGAGCAGGAGCGTAATATGAAGATCGTGGATGAAGACCTGCTCTTTAAGATCGACGAAAAGACCAACTCGGTTGATCTTACCGAAAAAGGACTGGGCATGATCACCAAAGTGGGTGAAGATGCGGACTTCTTTGTGTTGCCGGATATTGGCGTGGCCCTGGCCGATGTGGAAAAAAGCGATGCCCCTGCAGAAGATAAATTAAAGCAGAAGGAAGTACTGCTGAATGATTACTCCCAGAAGGCAGACCGTATCCATTCGGTACAGCAGTTGTTAAAAGCCTATGCCCTCTTTCAGAAAGACGACGAGTACGTGGTGGTAGATGGTGCTATTAAAATTGTAGATGAGCAAACCGGGCGTATCATGGAAGGCCGCCGGTATTCCGATGGTCTGCACCAGGCGCTGGAGGCAAAAGAGAATGTAAAAATTGAAGCCGCTACCCAAACCTATGCCACCATTACCCTGCAGAACTTCTTCCGGATGTATCATAAACTGGCGGGGATGACGGGTACTGCAGAAACTGAAGCAGGTGAATTATGGAGCATTTATAAGCTGGATGTGGTAACCATCCCCACCAATGTTCCGATTGTGCGGAAAGACCTCCAGGACATGGTTTATAAGACCAAGCGCGAAAAATATAAAGCGGTTATTGACGAAATCGAGCAGCTGCGCGGAGCGGGCCGCCCCGTATTGGTGGGTACCACTTCTGTAGAGATCAGTGAATTGCTCAGCCGTATGCTGCAGCAAAAGAAGATACCGCACAATGTTCTGAACGCCAAACAGCATGCGCGTGAAGCAGAGATCGTAGCCGAAGCCGGTCTGCCGGGTGCAGTAACCATTGCAACCAACATGGCCGGCCGGGGTACAGATATCAAGCTCGGGCCCGGGGTAAAAGACGCCGGCGGGTTAGCCATCATTGGTACCGAACGCCACGAAAGCCGCCGGGTAGACCGTCAGCTGAGAGGCCGTGCCGGCCGCCAGGGCGACCCCGGAAGTTCCCTGTTCTATGTATCACTGGAAGATGACCTCATGCGGATGTTTGGTAGCGAGCGGATTGCCAGCATGATGGATAAAATGGGTTACAAGGAGGGCGATGTGATCCAGCATAGCATGATCAGCAACAGCATCCAGCGCGCACAGAAAAAAGTAGAAGAAAACAACTTTGGTATCCGCAAACGGCTGCTGGAGTACGATGATGTAATGAACAAGCAGCGGAATGCAGTTTATGAAAAAAGAAATCACGCTTTGTTCGGCGAACGGCTGTCACTTGATATCGACAATGCGTTCTCCATCGTAGCAGAAAGCCTGTGCACCTCGTTTAAAGAGCAGGAAGATTTTGAAGGCTTTAAGCTCGCAAGCATCGTAAACTTCGGGATGGATACCTCCATCAGCGAGGAGGAATTTCACAACACCGATGCCAACAAGCTTGCAGACAAACTATATGCGGAGGCGCTGGCCCGCTACACGGAACATACCAAAACCATCCAAAGGCAGGCAGTACCGGTATTCCAGAACATCCGCGATACCCAGGGCGCACATATCGAAAACGTAGTGGTACCCTTTATGGATGGCCGCAAAGCCATCAATGTGCTGACCCCACTGGATAAGACCATTACCACTGATGGCCGCGAACTGGTATCCAGCATGGAAAAATCCATTACCCTGGCAGTGATCGACGATGCCTGGAAAGAGCATCTCCGGGCAATGGATGATCTGAAACAAAGCGTGCAAACCGCCTACCTGGAGCAGAAAGATCCGCTGGTGATCTACAAGGTGGAAGCCTTCCAGCTGTTCAACAATATGACCACCAGCCTCAACAAGGATATCATCTCCTTCCTTACGCAGGCCAACCTTCCTGCACAGGAAGAAGCGCCCAGCTATAAGGAAGGCCGTGAGGAGCGCACCGACCTGAGCAAGATGCGGGTGAACAAAGATGAGATCGATGCGGCAGGAGACGACTACGGGGCTAATGAAAAGGATTACTTTGATCCCTCGCAGCCACCGGTAAAGCAGGAGCCTATCCGCGTAGGCCCCAAAGTAGGCCGCAATGATCCCTGTCCCTGCGGCAGCGGAAAAAAATTCAAAAACTGCCACGGCAGAAACGAATAACCCCCCGATCCCCCGCCTCAACAGCGGGGGATTGTTTTTATGAGACCGTTATCCATGTACTGGTGCTGAATTGAACGGGCAACAGGATGCATCCACCTTTATCATTGGTAATTCTAAACAAATGCTGAAACAGCCTGTTTAAAACAACATCGTATACCAGGATATTGTCATTCACTCCTTTTTTGGGGTTCTCCAGAAAGATAAAAGGAGCGATGAGCGTTGTCTGCTTCCCGGTGCTGGTATTTGCGAGGATTGATTTTAGCCGATCCAGGTATTTTGACGGTTTTATTTCAAGAGTATCCATCTTGTTTTCACTGAATTGAAGGAGACGGGGTACAATCTGCGTTCCCTCCCTATCGATAGCCACTGCGTATATATTTCCCAAATACGAGTGAGGCAGTTCAGCATCAGCCACTACTGAGGCAATAAAATAATTTAAGCTGTCCAAATCTTCAGGAGCGATTTTCGATTGCGCCTGCAGCATCCGGCCGATCAGTAAAGTTGCGACCAGAAAGAGCCATATTTTCATTGTTGTTCTGATTTATAACAAGATCATTTGAAGTTACCCTTTTTTCCGGATTCGCCGGCCAGGCCCGCTCAAAATGATCTTCTTCATGCAACGCTCCATTGCGTTTTTCGTTAATTCCCGATCCGCCCGCCGGGATACAGGTTTCAACCAGCGAGGGCTAAATTATTAGCAGATGCAGATCTCCCGGCAAACAGAAGGATAAAACAGCTTTTCATACAACCGTATGCCTGTTACCCCACCTATTTGATCTTATCCGGTTATGTGCCGCCAGCCATTGATGGATTGATCGAGGTCAAATGGCCGGTAAATAGCGCTGCAGCCTGCCATTCCTGTATTTGCAGCTGCTTCTTACTTTGTAAACTAAAAAAACAACCTTATTTTCAGGCTTTAAACATTGAATGGTTACTATTATATGAAACGATCGCTGCACCTCCAATTGTCCCTGATGATGTTCCTTGAGTTTTTTATGAAAGGCTCCTGGTTTGTTACCCTCGGAACCTACCTAAAGAGCAACCTGGGAGCCTCCCCGCTGGAAGTTTCCAGTATTTTTTCCACCCAATCCCTGGGCGCGGTTGCAGCTCCGTTCCTTATCGGCTTTATAGCAGACCGTTTCTTTAACGCCGAGCGGGTGATGGGTGTACTGCATCTCATAGGAGCCGGTTTGCTGCTGATGATGTACCGGGCGGAGAACGTTGCCGCCATCTACCCCTATGTGCTGCTCTATTTTATTGCATACATGTCGACCCTGGCCCTCACCAGCTCCGTTTCTTTCAGAAATCTCAGCAATCCCAAAAAACAATACCCGCTCATACGGCTGTTTGGCACGGCCGGGTGGATGATAGCCGGCTTTTCTATCAGTTATGTGTTCCACTGGGATACAAAGGAAGCAGTAGCCTCCGGAGCATTGCAAAATACGTTCCTGCTGGGAGCTGCCTGCTCCCTGGCACTGGGTCTCCTCTGCTTCCTGCTCCCTGCCACCCCTCCCTTAAAGAAGGATCAGCCATTTTACTGGGGCGACGCCCTGGGATTACAGGCCCTGAAGCTGTTAAAACAAAAAAGTTTCCTGGTATTCTTTATTACCGCGATCATTATTTGTATTCCCATTTCATTTTATTACCAGCATGCCAACCCCTTCCTGGTAGCAACCGGGTTGCCCAATCCCACAGCCAAAATGGCACTGGGACAGCTCTCAGAGATCCTGTGCCTGCTGCTGGTCCCCGTTCTCTTTGCACGGCTCGGGTATAAAAAAATGATGCTGATCGGTATCGGAGCCTGGGCCCTGCGCTACCTGTTGTTTGCTTATGGCAACGGGCAGGACCTGGCCTTTATGCTGATCTTAGGTATCCTTTTGCATGGGGTTTGCTACGATTTTATGTTTGTGGTAGGACAGATCTATACGGATACCATTGCAGGCAAACAATACCGGTCTTCCGCCCAGGGCCTGGTAACCGTGGCCATGTACGGGATCGGCATGCTGATCGGCTTTTGGGTTGCGGGATTTGTTTCTGATGCACTTAAAGCATATGAAGGCACCGTCTATTGGCGTTATATTTGGCTATCCCCCGCCGCCATGGCTATAGGATGCATGCTGATCTTCCTGCTGCTGTTTAAGGAGCAGCAGGACGGGGCAACGGAAACCGCAGGATAACCGCCCCGGGGCTACATATGCTTAAAGTGCCGGGCTATCGCTTTGCCTGATCCCCGGCATAATGGAATAAGCCAGGAAAAATACGCCCCGGCTCTATTGCCAGATAAATGCAGGCCACAGCAAGACCCCTCCCCGGAATAACCCGGATAAAAACAGCAATCGTCAAAATAGCATACCTGGTACGGCGCCTGAAATCATCGGCGGGTCGATATTCTTTATTGCAGGTGATCATTTAAGGGACCACAAAATATATAAAATGGTTTTATCTTATATTTACAGGGTGTGTGGCATTTTTATGACAAGCTGTTCCCGCGGTTAAATTTCAACCACGGAGAATACCAGGGCGCCACCAGGCCCGCAGCAGCTCCTGACTACAGGCATTGCAGGTTTCCATCGCCCTTTGCGTTAAAAAGGAATACAAAAAATGTTATGCACCTCGTTTACCATCCACTATTAACCGTAAATACATGAACGGGCAACTACAGGAAGATCTTTCTTCCCTGGAAAAAATATTTCAGCTGATCAGCAGGCAGGGATCGGATTACCTGAAGAACATAGGCGAACGTCCTGCATCAACCATCATTGAACCGGCAGCGCCCGCCCATATGCCGTATGAGGGCATCGGAACCATCGAGACCCTCAGGAAATTCAACGACCGCTGGGAGCCGGCTATGGTTGCGGCTTCCGGTCCGCGCTACTGGGGTTTTGTAACCGGGGGAACTACTCCTGCATCCATAGCGGGCGACTGGCTGACTACAATATATGATCAGAATACACAATCCGCAAAGGGCGATGGAGATATATCAGCGGCCATTGAACTGGAAACGGTTGGGCTGTTACGGGAGCTGCTCGAGCTTCCGGATGCTTTCCTGGGAGGCTTTGTAACCGGTGCCACGATGTCGAATTTCACCTGCCTGGCCGTAGCAAGACAATGGCTGGGGCAGCAGCTCGGGAACGATATTGCAAAAGAGGGCATCACGCAAAAAATGAACATCCTCACGGCAACCCCGCATTCGTCCTCGATAAAATCGCTGGCGCTGTTGGGTATGGGCAGCAGCAATATCCTGCAGGTAAAAACGATGGAAGGCAACCGCGAGGCGATCGACCTTCATGACCTGGAGGCTCAGATCCGGCAACTGAACGGGGCGCCCTTTATCCTTATCTCAAGTGCCGGCACCGTCAACACCGTTGACTTTGACGACTTCAGCGCCATTGCAGCGTTGCGAAAGCAGTATCATTTCTGGTGGCATATTGATGCCGCCTTTGGCGGTTTCGCCATTCTTTCAGATACCCATAAACAGTTGCTGAAGGATTGGGAACAGGCAGACAGTATCACCGTCGATTGTCATAAATGGCTGAATGTACCTTACGAAAATGCCGTCTTTTTTGTGAAAGAACAGCACCGGATGCTCCAGGTAACCACTTTTCAAAATTCGAATGCGCCCTACCTTGGCGATCCGCTGGAGCATTTCAACTACCTGAACCTGCTACCCGAAAACTCAAGACGCTTAAAAGCCCTCCCGGTCTGGTTTACCTTACATGCATACGGACGCCGGGGATACCGGCACATAGTGGAAAACAACATCCGGCAGGCACAAAACTTTGGCGCTTTTATCCGATCAAGACCGGAACTGAGCCTGCTGGCCCCCGTACGATTGAATACGGTTTGCTTTTCCTTCTCTGCTCCTTCCGATGATGCAAAAAAAGTAACCTCATTTCTTGCTGCATTGAACAAGACCGGGAAAATATTCATGAGCCCAACCCATTACAAAGGGCAACCCGGTATAAGAGCCGCTTTTGTAAATTTCAGGACCACGGAAAAGGATGTGGAGCTGGTACAGGAGCTGATGGGCAGCCTGCTCTGAGAACAGGCACTGCTGCCGTCCTGCCGTATCGTTCAACAAATGTTCGCATCAGCAAGACATAGCTCCTCAATCATAGCTTATTGAATTTTCAATATTTTTTGAAAATTCAATAAGCTTAATTATCTTTGTATCCACAATACAACTAATATGGAACTGCAAGCATCCAAACAAAAATTCATCGACACCTGGGGCGCCCTGGGTACAGAGTGGGGCATCAATAAATCTGTGGCGCAGGTACAGGCTTTATTGCTCGTTTCAGACAACCCGCTTTCCACCGATGCCATTATGGAAACGCTCACTATATCCCGCGGCAATGCCAATATGAGCCTTCGTCAGCTGCTGGATTATGGCATTATTTATAAGAAGGTGATCGCGGGTGACCGCAAGGAATATTTTGTAGCAGAAAAGGACATCTGGAAATGGGCGCTGAAAATAGCCCTGATGCGCAAGCAAAAGGAAATAGATCCCGTGCTCAGCGTGTTGACGGAACTGGAAGCGGCAACCAAAAAAGATAAATCTGCCGAGGGGAAAGCCCTGCACCAGACCATTCATGATATACAAACCTTTACAGATCAGCTCAGCACCCTGGTAGAGCGGGTAGCCGGTTCTACCAGGGGAGAGCTGCTGTTAAAACTGCTGAAACTGGTTATGTAAAAAGGGCAACCAACAGCTGCAGCATTAAAAAACATTGATCGCAACATTGACCCAACTTTTTGTTATGAAAAGAGCCAGACTAAAAAAGACATTGATCATTGTAGGCATCCCCACGCTTTACGCGCTTGTTTTAAGAATGTTCTTCGGGATAAAAGAATGGAGCGACCTGTTCAGCGTTATGTCTGTCAGTTTTCTTTTCTGCCTTCCCACAATAACCGGTATCCTGACGGTATATTTTTCCGGAGAGGACAAAGTAAGAAGATTCCGTTACCGGTTCTTTGCGCCCTGGGTGCCCATTTTTTCCTTCTTCCTTATAACCCTTTTAACCAGGCTGGAAGGCTGGGCCTGCTGGCTGATGATCCTCCCCCTCTTTCTTTTAGCTGCCTCCGTTGGCGGCCTGATCGGCGGCTATTTCAAGCTAAAAAAGAAGGCCAATAAAATGTATATACCGGCACTTACGTTTTTCCCTTTTCTTATGGCACCTGTCGAAAATATGATCAGCGTGACACCCGCAACTTACGAAGCCATCACCTATATTGATATACAGGCGCCGGCCGAAAAAATATGGGGCAATGTAACGAGTGTATACAAGATAAAAGAGGAGCAGGATAAAGGATGGCTTACAAAGCTGCTGGGACTTCCAAGACCGGTAGAAGCAATCCTCAACTATGAAGGCGTTGGTGCTTCAAGAGAAGCCCGGTTCACCAACGGGCTCGTGTTTCATGAAACGGTATCTGAATACACTGATAAAAAGAAAATGGTATTCTCCATTAAAGCCTACCCTTACGAAATCCCATCCACTACTATGGATGAGCACGTTGTAATAGGCGGAAAATATTTTGATGTGCTTAACGGAACGTATGAACTCGAGCGTTTAAATAGCACCACCTGCAGGCTGCACCTTTACAGCCGCTTTCAGCTAACCACCAACTTCAATTTTTACGCCGGCTGGTGGGCTAAGTGGATCATGAAAGATATACAAAATAATATTCTGCAGATTGAAAAACTAAGATCCGAAAATCAATAAAACACAGTCATGGCCTACAATATCCTTGCCTATACTATCTATGCGGTCATTACCATCTACATCATTTACTGGGTAGGCCGGTCGTTTCATAAAAATGGAAGGATATTTATCCTGCGGCTTTTCCGGTACCAGGCGGGGCAGGCAGACGCTACCAACAATATTATCCTCATCGCTTATTACCTGTTCAATACCGGTTATGCCATTATACAGTTCAGCAACTGGCAAGCCGTAACTTCCGCGCAGGCCCTGATCGCCTCAATAGCCGGCAAAACGGGAATGCTGGTGGGCATCCTGGCGGTAACCCACTATTTCAACATGGCGCTTATTTACTTCCTTTCAAAACGGATACATTATTATTCATCATAAAAAACATTTCATCATGAAAGATCTGATTGTAATAGCCTACCTGGTTTATTTGCCCGTAGTGATCCTGCTTACTCTTTATGTGGCGCACAGCCTGTTTCGCAACAGCCTGGTCTATATGAAAGATATCTTTAACGGACGCGATGAAATAGCCGTTGCAACCAATACCCTTTTTAAGATCGGTTTCTATTTACTCAACCTCGGTTTCGGGCTTTATATCCTGGAGATCACCCGCCATCTTACAACTACCCAGGCGGCCATTGAGGCCCTGAGTGTAAAGATCGGAGGGTTTAGCATTTACCTGGGCATCATGCTTTTCTTCAACCTTTACCTGTTCTTCAAAGGCAAAAAGGTTGCCCGCCAGAAAAGGATCAGCGCCCAATTTAACGTGCAGCCTCACGCACCCGGTGCATAGGCCAGGGGGTAACTGCAAGCAGCCAAAGAACAGACAGGATTGATCATTTTCAATTCATAAAAGACACCCATGAAACAAAAAATAATCATAGCCGGCGGCACGGGGTTCATCGGCCAGTACCTTGTAAAACGTTTCCGGGAGGAAAGCGATGCAGTGCAGGTGATCTCCCGGAACGCCTCCGGTATCACCTGGGCCGAAGAAGAAAAAATACGCATGGCACTTGAAGGTGCCGAAGTGCTCATCAACCTGGCCGGCAGGTCCGTCGATTGCCGCTACACGGAAGCCAATAAACAGGAGATCCTTCAATCCCGGATACAAACCACCAGGCGGCTTCAATCGGTTATAGAGCAATGCAGTATTCCACCCAAACTGTGGATCAACTCCAGCACGGCCACTATTTACCGCCATGCGCAGGACCAGGCCATGGATGAAGACCGGGGCGAGATCGGCACCGGCTTCTCCGTTAACGTGGCAAAAGCCTGGGAGCAGGCATTCTTTGAGCGGCCAACGCCCCGCACGCGCAAAGTAGCATTACGGACCGCCATCGTACTGGGAAGAGGCGGCGGGGTAATGCAGCCCTACATCAACCTTGTCCGCTTCGGACTGGGAGGTCCGCAGGGCAGCGGCAGGCAGGTATTCAGCTGGATCCATATAGAGGATGTGTTCCGCATTACCCGCTTTGTAATGGAGCACGCGACACTCGAAGGTGTTTATAATACAGCCGCTCCATTCCCGGTCCTCAACGAGCAGTTCATGCAGGTGCTGCGAAAAAGGATCCGGCCCCTTGTCTACTTCCCTGCCCCGGAATGGCTGTTGCAACTGGGAGCAAACCTGATCGGGACAGAAACAGAGCTCGTTCTTAAAAGCCGCTGGGTGATTCCCCGAAAGCTGCAGGCGGCAGGTTTTATATTTCAATACCCCACCATCAGTGAAGCACTGGATGAGATCTTTGCAGGGGATTGAGATCTGAGAATCCGGATATGAGATTTGAGCCCTTGGTTTCCGGTTGTACGCAGCGGAGTGTTGAGCGCTACCCCACCCCCTCATCCCAATTGAGCATTGGACAGGAACCGATCTGACAGGCCCCGATGGACGAACGCGAAAACCCGGAACAAACATAGATCAGGAAATACGTTCCGCTCCATGCAACAGTTCCTTGCCTATTGCCCATCCACCAGCAGGCTATTAGCAAACTTTTCAGAAACGGTAATCCTGCCCTTCCCTACCTGAAGGATCATGGAGCTATCAAAAGAGATCTTTTCCAGTACTTTGATCTTTGTGCCGATCCCAATTGACAACTGCTCCAGGTACTGTAAAAAAACAGGAGAAGTATCCTTTACTGCGGCCACGGTGCATGATTGGTACAGGGCAACAGAAGACAGCAGTGTCGTTGCACGGGGCGGCATCCTGCCATTAGGCTTCGGGATCGGGTCGCCATGCGGATCATAGTCCGGGTAATTCAGAAACCGGTCCAGCCGTTCGGTAAGCTTATCCGACTGGATGTGCTCCAGCTGCTCCGCTACTTCATGCACCTCATCCCAGCTAAACTCCAGCACCTCGCATAAAAACGTTTCCCATAAACGGTGCTTACGCATCACAAATACGGCTATCTCCCGGCCCGTTCGCGTAAGGCTGATCTTCCCGTATTTCTTATAGCTGACATACGCCTTTTCCTTTAACCGCTTCAACATATCATTGACGGTTGCCGGCTTCAATCCCAGATGCACCGCCAGGTCATTCGTTCCCGCCTCCTTTTTCCCGGTTTCATCTGCGGTGAGATACAGCAGCGCCTTGAGGTAGTTTTCTTCAGTATTAGACAACATCCGTCAAATTTACCAAAAAAACCGAAAAAATAAAGTTAGACTAACCTAACTTTATTAATTTAGCGCACAGAAAATAAAAAGTAAGTACAATATGAGATTTTTTTTCCTGGCGCTGCAAACATTTCTATCGGGTGTATTGACGGCGCAGACGCGGTTTACGGCAACCGGAACCGTTTTTTACGAAGGACATGCTGTTGCACATGCAACCGTCCGGGCATCCACGCCGGCAGCATTGGTTCTTTCAGACACCAACGGGTATTTCCGGTTACCAGATCTGCCTTCCGGGAAGCAGACCCTGACCATTTCCGCTGCAGGGTTTCAGCAAAAGGACCTCATTTTTGAACTCCGCAGTGATACAGCATTCATAATTCACCTCGAACGTGCCGCAGCCGATGTTTCGGAAGTAGTGGTATCCGGTACATTAAAAACCGTCTCCCGCCAGGATAGCCCCGTTCCGGTGGAAGTATATACCTCCGCATATTTCAGGGCCAACCCCACGCCTTCGCTCTTTGATGCCCTGCAAAACATCAATGGCGTACGCCCGCAGCTGAATTGTAATATCTGCAATACCGGCGACATCCATATCAATGGCCTGGAAGGACCTTATACCCTTGTCCTCATCGACGGGATGCCTATTGTAAGCGGCCTTTCGACCGTTTACGGCTTAAGCGGGATCCCGCAGTCACTGATCGAGCGCGTGGAGATCGTGAAAGGTCCGGCCTCCACACTTTATGGAAGCGAAGCCGTTGGAGGCCTGGTCAATATCATCACCCATAAGCCCGGCAATACACCGGCGCTGGCGGCGGATGTTTTTGCCACTTCCTGGCAGGAGCTCAATGCGGATATTGCATCCAGCTTTAGCGCCGGTAAGAACACGCGCGGTATGGCGGGCGTTAACTACTTTAACTACAGTACTCCGGCAGACCGCAACCGCGACGGGTTTACCGACGTAACGCTGCAAAACCGGTTTTCGGCCTTCTCCAAATGGGAGGTCAGCCGCCGTCATCAGCGCCTTCTTTCCATGGCCACCCGTTACGTACAGGAAGACCGTTGGGGCGGGGAAATGAACTGGAACAAGACCTTCCGGGGGGGCGACAGCATCTATGGCGAAAGCATTGACACACGGCGCTGGGAACTCTTTGGAACCTATGAGCTGCCGCTCCCAGAAAAAATACTGCTCTGGTTCAGCGCCAACGGGCATTACCAGAACAGCGCCTACGGCAACATTCCCTTTAATGCCCGGCAATACATTGGTTTCCTCCAGCTCACCTGGAATAAAACCCTGCACCGGCAGGACCTCACAACCGGGGCAACGCTCCGTTATACCTACTATGACGACAACACCCCGGCTACCACCCGCTATCAAAACGGCATGGAACGGAACCGGCCCGAAGGCACCTGGCTCCCCGGCCTGTTTATCCAGGACGAACTACTGCTTGGGAAAAGAAGCAAACTGCTGGCAGGTCTGCGATATGACCATCACTCTATACACGGCGGTATTATAACACCCCGCCTGAACTACAAGTGGAATTCGCTCAACAGGAACAACACTTTACGGCTCGGCATCGGCAACGGTTACCGCGTGGCACAGGTTTTTACGGAAGACCATGCCGCACTCACCGGTGCACGGGACGTGGTTTTTAAAGAAGCACTGAAACCGGAAACATCCTGGAACGGCAATATCAATTTTGTAAAAAGGATCATCACGTCCCGAAGCCGGTTCATCGGCCTGGACGCCACCGCATTCTACACGTATTTTATCAACAAGATCATCGCCGATTATGACAACAATCCCAACCAGATCCTTTACCAGAACCTCAACGGGCATGCAGTTTCCCGGGGTGTTTCGCTGAATATAGACCTGGCGCTGCTCTCCGGGCTGAAAGTTTTGGCCGGTGCAACATATATGGACGTCTATAGCATCGAAGGTTCTATCAAAACACGCCAGCTGTTTACAGAAAAATTTACCGGCGTGTGGAACCTGGGCTACCAGCTGCGCAAATGGGGATGCAGTATCGAATATACCGGCAATGTGTACGGCCCCATGCGATTACCCCTGTTAAGTGCCACCGACCCGCGTGCATCCTTTTCACCGTGGTGGAGCATACAAAACCTTCAGCTCTCCAAAAAAATGGGGTTGGGGATTGAGGTCTATGGCGGCGTTAAGAACCTGCTCAACTTTACGCCGGACAGAAGCGTTCCATTTTTAATAGCGCGGGCCAATGATCCCTTTGACAAGCAGGTACGGTTTGATGACAGCGGCAGGGCCCTGGTTACCCCGGATAATCCTTATGGGCTCACCTTTGATCCTACTTATGTATATGCGCCCAACCAGGGCATCCGCGGCTTCCTCGGCGTCCGCTGGCGTATTGACCATCGCACCAGCAACCAATAACCATGCACCGGCAACGATCTATAAGCCCCGTTTGCATCCTGTTGCTGTTTATGTCAGCACAGGCAGGCGCGCAATTGCGCGTTATACAACCGGAAACAGCTGATAGCCTCATACGTCAACACCCCAAACCGGCGCTGTTCTTTGTTACGGCCGACTGGTGCCCGTATTGCAGGTTAATGGAGCAAACAACACTTAAAGACCAGGAGCTGATCTCCTGTTTGAATCAATACTTCTATTTCATACGGGCAGATGCAGATGAAAAAAGACCGATCCGGTTCCTGGGTCGCCATTTCAGCTACCAGCCTACCGGCGTTGGTACCGGTGAACATGCGTTCATCCGTTTTCTTTTCGGGAAAAGGAAGACGGCCTACCCTGCGCTGATCCTTCTTTCACCCCGGGGAGCCACCCTGTTTCAGCTAAATACGGTTACCGGCCCGGGCAACCTGCTGCGACTACTGCAGCCTTTTCAAAAGCCGGAAACTGCTCATGACCAGGGCAAACACAGTTCAACAGGTCCTCCCTGATCCGGATGGCGGTTACAGCTGCCAGGGGTACTGATCTTTACGCAGACCTGCATACCGGTTTCGGAAATGCTTTAATCCTTCAGAGATAGCTGCCCGGCACCCAAACAGGCCTGCCCGGGCTTGTCTGAATAATTAAGTACTTTTATAAAAACAAAACAATGGAACCCCAGAATTTTGCAAAAGCAGCAATGCTGATCCGCAGGCCCGTTTCAGAGGTATTTGACGCATTTATTAACCCCGCTATAACCACGAAGATCTGGTTTACCAAAAGCACCGGCCCCCTTGAACAAGGAAAATCCGTTGAATGGACCTGGGAAATGTACAACCACACCGTTCCGGTAACCGTAACCAGCGCGGAGCTCAATAAGCATATCACGATCGAATGGGGCAACTATGACGAAAAAACGGAAGTATCCTGGACCTTTACAGCACTGAGCGATGACAAGACCTTCGTAAGCATCGTCAACAGCGGTTTTAAAGGAGATGCCGGTCACCTCATTGCACAGGTACGTGATTCCACTGAAGGTTTTACGCTTGTACTCGCTAATCTGAAAGCCTTGCTGGAACATAACATCCTGCTAAACCTGGTGGGCGACCGTTTTCCAAAAGAAATACAATAGCCCGCAGGCAGCGAAAATAAGCAGGCCATCGGTTATCATAAATATTTTTCCCATAAACACGGAACCGCGCCCAAACCGGGGCAAACCTATCTAAATCGGGTAAAAAGGGGAGCCCGGAACCGTTTCAGATATTGTACCTCTTGCTTATGGCAAGGTGTTTCCCGGCTCCCGCCGGAGCCACGTAAAATTGCCGGGGCCAAACAAACACGGGGTTCCTTTGGAACCCTGTTGATCAAAACAACACATTTGCTATAAACACGCTGCTCCCCCGGGAGCAGATCAATGCTGACATTAGTTGTGTTTGTCCTGCGCCCAAATCCTGCAGCATGGTCTTTTTATCGTATATTCCGCATATACATAAATAACAAAGCACATGCAGGAAGAACCAACGATCAACTGGTCGGACTTTACAAAAATCGAAATGCGGGTAGGTACCATCATACATGCCGAAGTCTTTAAGGAAGCTCATAAGCCTGCCTACAAACTTACCATCGACTTTGGAGAATTTGGCCATTACCGGTCATCCGCACAAATTACAAAGCTTTACAGTGTTGAATCACTGCCGGGGAAACAGGTCGTCGCTGTTTTGAATTTTCCGCCCAAACAGATCTCCAACTTCTTTAGTGAGTGCCTGGTACTGGGTACGGTTGGCGACGGAAATACCATTACACTGCTGTCTCCGGAGCAGCCGGTGCCCAACGGCCTCCGGGTTGGATAATCGCTCATAACCGCCCTTATGATGATCGAAGTTCTAAAAGGAGATATCACAAAAATTGTTGCAGATGCCATCGTAAATGCCGCCAATTCCTCATTGATGGGCGGCAGCGGTGTGGATGGCGCCATCCATCGTGCGGGAGGCCCCGCAATTCTTGAAGCATGCAGGAAAATCGTTGCCCGGCAGGGCGGATGCAAGACTGGCGAAGCTGTGATCACAACCGCCGGCCGGCTCCCTGCGACCTATGTGATCCACACTGTAGGACCCGTATGGAATGGAGGTAACAAACAGGAAGCCGAAAAACTGCGTGCCTGCTACACCCATTCACTGGAACTGGCGGCCGTTCATCATTGCCGGAGCATTGCGTTCCCCGGCATCAGTACCGGTATTTACGGCTATCCCAAAAAGGAGGCAGCGGCTGTTGCCGTAAGTGCTGTAAAGGCGTTCCTGATACGGGCTCCCCCCGTTAAAAAAGTATTTTTCGTTTGTTTTGATCCTGACTATGAGCAATTCATCCGGCAGGAAGCAGGGCTTTGATCCTTTTATTTTTTCTTTAAGATCCCCTCGTAGCTGGCACCGGAGCAATACGATCAGGGTTCATAATCCAATGGCAGCATATTACCCACTTTATCGCTCCACCACCAATAGCCGGAGGTAACAATATTTTGCGGAGGAGACCAATTGCCACGTGCATCAATGATCAGGGGACCTTTTAATTGTATCCAGGAACGGGGATAATAGGCCGGGCGCTGTTCCCCGGTATATCTGAGGAACTCCGCGGGTTCTTTTTCCTTTACATAAAGCACCGCCAGGTAATTATTCCAGTATACCACTTTATTCGCACGATCCGTTCCCACCAGCAGGCTATCGGGCGTCAGATCGTGATCAGCATACACTTCTTCATAATCTTTCTGGAACATTACCGTGTCATAGTAAGCAGCTGAATCCGTGGGTTCATTCATGGCTGTGCCTTCCAGCCGTTTATCCGCTATCCGGGCAGCCCCGTTCTTTCTTATCTGCCGTACCCGTTCTTTTTCGGCGTTCCGGACCCGGGTCATCCTCTTCATCTGGAATCCCTCTTCCACGGTTCTTTTAAAATAAAGTGCCCGCATGAAATGCATGGGAGACCCGTAATACACTGCCTTCCGGTTTTTCTGCACGGATCGCTTCAATGAGCCCTGCCGTCCGGAAAACAAGGCAAAGCCGGCATAATAAGAAGAATGTTCTGTAAGGTTGATCTTAAAATCGAGCAGGTCGTACTGGATGATATATCCCAGTTTCGGGTTGTCGATCAGCAGGGGGGCTTCAGCAACCACTTCCAGGATGTTTTGTTTTTTGTAAAAACGGAACCGGAGTACGTCCTTATTGGTCAGTACACATCGCCGGCCCGCCGGGGTTGCGCCCAAAAAGGTTTCGAGGAATACACTTCCCCATTTTTCCCAGGTTTCAGTAACCCATCCTCCTACCACCACATTTTCCAGCTCCCTGATCCTGGGCCGCAGCTCAAACCTCAGCTTTAATGGCAATGCCTCCGGTTTTACCGGATACATCAGCGTTTCGAAATTGATACAGGAAACCACCAGGTCGCCGGGTGGTACTTCATTCAGTTGAAAACTACCGTCGGCCGCCGTAACCACCCCGGTTGCTGTATTATTGATGTATACGCTGGCGCCCGGCACCGGCAGCCCGGTGCCCTCTGCTACCACCTGGCCGGCTATTGTCCGTTGTGCAAAGGCGGTAAAGCCCCCGGCACAAAGCAACAGGAACATCCAAAACTTCATTGGTTAAAAGTAGCGACTATTTTTTCATAGAAGCTATTTAAAGTAGCATTCTGATTATCCTTATAAGCGTTACAGGCGCGTTGTTCCTGTTAAAGTCGTGCATCAGCGCAGCTTTAACGAGGCGATAACCCCATGGTGCCATGGGTATCGATTATGCTGATCCGTTTCTCAACAGCTTCTTACTGAAAAATGCAGCAGATCCCCTGCTCCGGCTATTTATCCAGCAGCTCCGCCAGTTTATGATCCAGGTCCTCACCCCTGAGATCTTTGGCCAGGATCTTTCCATCCGGCCCCAGCAGCAGGTTGCGGGGAATAGCAGTGATCCGGTATTTCTGGGCCACTTCATTTTCCCACCCCTTCAGGTCGCTGACCTGGGTCCAGGCCAGCTCATCCTTTTTGATAGCTGCGAGCCAGCGGTCCTTTTCTTCATCGAGCGACACGCCCAATACGGTAAAATTCTTATCCTTATATTTCTGAAACGTTTTTACCAGGTTCACATTCTCCCTGCGGCAGGGTCCGCACCAGCTTGCCCAAAAATCGACCAGTACATATTTACCACGGAACTGGGCCAGTGATACATCCTTACCCAGGGTATCTTTTTGCATAAAGTCGATGGCTACGCTCCCTACTGCATTAAAGCGGGCATCAATAAGCGCCTTTTTCAGTTGGCCGCCCATGGCTGTAGCCATGGCTTCTCTGGTAAGACTGCCTGCCCGTTTTTCAAGAACGGCAATATCTTCTGTAAAACCGATGGTTGATAAGATCACCATTGCACTCACCGGCGATGACGGATGTTTGCTGATAAAGAGATCTACATTTTTCTGAATATCATCTACCTGGCTTTTCATAGCATTACTCAGGCTATCACTGCCCATGCCCGACTGCAATACCATTCCCAGTTGGTTGACCTTTTCAAATCTGGGGATAAACTGATCCTGGAATTCGGTAAAATCATCCTGTGTTTTGGATCCGGTAAATTTCCAGTCATCCATTTTTGTTTTCACAGATCCGGAAACTTTTACCTTTTCATTTCCCAGGAATACAGCCGTCTTCATTGTATCCCCTACCATCAGCCCCAAAATCGTGGGCGCTTCCAGTTTACCGGTAAGCACAAAGCCCCCGGCTTTCGACCTGGCTTCGCCCAATTTGGAGGAGCCATTTTCAAGATCGATTAATATCACCGGGGTATTGTCGGGCAACCCCGTTACAGTTCCTGTTAATGTAAGCTTTTGAGCCATTGCACAAACCGGCAACACCAAAGCAAGAAAAAGACTGATTTTATTCATTTAACTCAATAATTTTTGGGACACTTCATTCTTCAATAACCATGCCTCCCAGTGAAACAAGATCCTGTTTTATTTGTTGGCGCTTTTTATGGCAGATACACCCGGCAACAAACCGGGAATTACTGCAACCAACTGATTACGTGACGTAAATAGCTACAGATGGCAGGCACTGTAACAACAATTTAGCAAAACATTAATAAATGCAGCTTACCGGGCCCACCTGTTGCAGGGGGATGGATCAGCCCAGCACATTCCGGATAAAATCGCGGGTAGCGGCTGCAACTTCTGTTTTACCTTCCAGCGCTTTTATATAGGCCGAGCCGATGATGGCACCGTTTGCATATTTACAGGCCCTGGAAAATGTATCCTGGTCCTTTATACCAAAACCCACCAGTACCGGGTTCTTAAGCTGGTAGCTTTTCAACCGTTCCAGGTAGGCCTCCACTGCCGCAAAGTCTTTTTCGTTGCCGGTGGTAGAGGAAGAGGACACGGCATAAAGGAACCCGCTGCTGAGCGCGTCCAGTTGCCGCACCCGTGTTTCTGAAGTTTCGGGCGTTACCAGGAAAATAAAATCCAGTCCGTACCGGTCTATGATGACTTTATAAGAAGCCTCAAATTCAAAAGGAGGCAGATCCGGAAGGATCAGCCCGTCTACCCCGGCGGCAGCCGCATCTGCACAGAATTTTTCAAACCCATATTGCAGCACCGGGTTCATATACCCCATGAGCACTACAGGAACCCGGACGCGGGCACGCATTTCCTTCAGCTGCTCAAATAACCGGGAAAGGGTCATTCCGCCCCTGAGGGCGATGGTGCTGCTGTTCTGGATCACTTCCCCATCTGCGAGCGGGTCGCTATAGGGCATCCCCAGCTCAATGATATCGGCGCCGCTCTCCTGCAGCGCTTCCATAACCGGCAGGGTACTTTCCGGGCTTGGAAAACCCGCGGTACAATATACGTTTAATACGTTCCGTTCTTTTCGCTCAAATAGTTCTTTTAATCGGCTCATCAAAATTCTTTTTCGCTTTTTTCAGTCATTTCATTTTTAAAACGGCGTAGTTAGGGTGCTCCGGATTTACCACAAGTTCCTGTCTTTTCGGGTGGATCAATACATCCATCTCCCCCATAGGAATAGCGCCCAGGAGTGGTTCGCGATCACCCGGCAATACAAAAGCACTGCAAAGCGCCTTCCGGTTGGCAAAACGTACGTCAACCGGGCCTACCACATCATATTCCACTACCTGGCCGCTGGCCAGCTGTACCTTACGTTTTTCAACAAAAGGTAATTCCAGCTGCGACTGGATGGTTTCATTGATGGCCATCATATAGGCACCGGAATCCACCAAAATATTCAGACGCATGCGCCTTACTTCCTCTTCGCCGATCACATGCCGTTTGGCAAATTCCAGATCCGCTGCATTGATCAATTCTATATCCGCGTACACCAGCCCCATTGTTTTACAATTTATCCAATAAAGTTACATCTTTATTGCCCCATGGCTTTCATGTAGGTTTCCATATCCTTGTCGCCCCGGCCGCTGAGACAAATAACAATATTGTCGTCTTTTGCAAAGGATACTTTCTTAAGTGCCGCCAGTGCGTGGGAACTTTCCAGCGCCGGGATAATCCCCTCCAGTTTAGCCAGCTCAAATGCAGCATCCAGTGCCTCCTGGTCGGTAGCATTCAAAAAATTACCCCTGCCGGTCACAAACAGGTTGGCATGCATCGGGCCGATACCCGGGTAGTCCAGCCCCGCAGAAATGCTGTAGGGCTCCTCTACCTGGCCATCTTCTGTTTGCATCAGGAAACTTCTGCTGCCGTGCAGGATACCGGGTTTTCCGAGTTGAGTGGCTGCTGCACTTTTATCGGTATCGATACCACAACCCGCCGCTTCCACTGCATAAATACCTACCGAAGGTTCATCCAAAAAATGGTAAAAGGTGCCTGCAGCGTTACTGCCGCCGCCCACGCAGGCAATAACCGCGCTGGGCAGCTCTGAGCCGGTCTTTTCCGCCAGCTGAGTCCTTATTTCTTTACTGATCACACTTTGAAAACGAGCTACCATATCCGGGTAGGGATGTGGTCCTACCACACTACCTATAATATAAAAAGTATCGTTCGGGTTATTGATCCAGTCGCGGATCGCTTCATTCGTAGCGTCCTTCAGGGTTTTACTGCCGCTTTTAGCGGGGATCACGGTAGCGCCCAGCATCTTCATCCGGGCCACATTGGGCGCCTGGCGTTCAATATCCTTTTCCCCCATATACACGATACATTCCAGCCCTTTCAGCGCACATACGGTGGCCGTTGCCACCCCATGCTGACCGGCACCGGTTTCTGCAATAATGCGTTTCTTCCCCAGCCGCTCTGCTACCAGGATCTGGCCAATGGTATTATTGACCTTATGTGCCCCGGTATGGCAAAGATCTTCCCGTTTCAGGTATACGTTGGTCTGGTATTTATTGCTCAGCCGGGCTGCATGATAAAGCGGTGTCGGCCTCCCGGCATAATCTGTAAGCAAAAGCCGGTATTCCTGCTGAAAGGAAGGCTCTGCCATGATCTTTAAATAATTTCCCCTCAGTTCTTCTACGTTCCGGTATAACATTTCCGGAATGTAAGCTCCTCCAAATGCTCCATAATACCCCTGCTCATCCGGTTGTTTATATGATGCCTGCATGTTCCTGTTGCTTTTTTTTAATGAGGCGTAAAGATACAGGAAATGGATGGGATAAGGGGATCCCCGGAAGCATCGCGAAGGGGGAATGGTACCCCTGCCGGCCGCTGCATGGAATGTGCGGGTGCGGGCCCTGCATAGAAAAATTTTGATCCGCCTTTTTTATAATGTATATTTATACAGCGCTGCCAGCAGCGCAATGAAGCCATGAGAGTAATTTTTGATGACAGGGCCCGGCGGCCTGAAAAGGATGCTCACCAGTCGGCTTTTTTGAACAATATCAGTTTTACAGCAGATGCCATTGTCCATTTAGCGGGCAAAGCAACCTCTTTTAATATTGCTGAATGGATCTGGCACATTGAAATTATCAACGGCAGGGAATGGTACATCGTAACGGATAAAAAAGCCTGAAACAGCATCCCATCCAAAGCAGGCCCGACAGGTCTGCAATCGCGGTATCAAGACCAAACAGGTCTCACCGCGCGGCCGGTTATTGCATCAACTCATATTTTGTTTTCGGCCTTTCTGCCTCCCGCCATTTAAAGTCAGGCAGGCGCATCTCCTCCGGGGATTTGTCCTTCAGGGGGTAAAGGGTGCCACTGGCATCCGTCCTTAATACAACTTTTTGCAGCTGTTTATTGGAGAAATAGGCGTCCAGGATATCTGATTTGGTCTGGTTCACCCCAATATAGGCGCTGTCTGCGTCCTGCGCATAGTAAATACATTCCGCTGAACCTTTTGCCCTGACCGAATCCATATTGCCATCCGTAAAATAACCGTCCATACGGGTAGCTTTTACCTGGTTATAGGCCTGGTCTTCAATACGGTTGATCATGAAGCCTCTTTTGTAGGCCTCAAAATGATGTATCTGTTTGTTTTGGGTATGCAGCATGATGGTATCCCCCGTTATCTGGCTGGCATTCCCCCATACCACCGGATCCTGGTACAGTCTGAAGGTAGAATCCTTAAAAGAATAGAACAGGCTGTCGCAAATGGCCTGTACCGAATCGCTGTAGATCCTTACATGATGAAATGCCTCAAAATACCGGTTGGTGCTGTCGTTGGCTGCCGCCCCCTTTGATGACAATGCGGTCTTTGCTGATGTTTTGGCTGCCGGCTGTATGCCTCTGCCGCCGGCCCGGGCTGCCGTATCCTTTACCGTCTTGGCCAGTACTTTGGGTACATCGGTAATGGCTTTGCCCGGCACACTGTCCCTGACAGCTGCTTTATGCTCCGGATCCGTTGAGGAAGGCAGCGGGAGCGTCTTTTTCCCGGCAGCCGTGATGGCTGTTTTTATCGCCGCCGAATCCCGGACTGACGGTACCACCGCCGGAGCTGCAGCCAGATTTGCAGCGGACGCTGCCGGCCCTGCCACCAGTGAATCCTGCGTTCCGTGGCTCAGGGTATCGGGTTTCGCTTTTATACTGTCACCACCCAGCGCCGGGGATATCACATACAGGTCGGTCAGCTTGGCACTGAACAGCGTATCGGCTGTAATAAAGATCGAATCGCCTCCCTGCTGTATGATCATCAGGGGCTTCAGCGTGGCCAGGACCGCCTCCGTAACCCGGTTCTGGTAAATAAGGTTACCGATAATGGTTGTTTTGCGGATCGTATCGATCACCACCGCATTTCCTTCGGCCTTTGCAAATCCCTGGTCCAGGGACACCTGGTCCGCTTCTATCGTTACTCCTTTACCATCATTGATCAGCGGACGCTGACCGAAACGGGCATCGCCGTTTTTCAGGTTATAATACCCTTCGCGGGTATCCATGGATGCATTGGTACTATCCTTTATATGCGTAAGTGCAATAAAGCGGGCTACCTGGTTCTCTGTATTATACAACAGTGAATCGGTCGTGATCCGGTAGCCCGGATCGTTGACCAGTACATTTTTTTTAAAATAGACATCTTTAATATCAGTATAGTAAAACGCTTCCTTACTGGTGATAACGGTACGCTGGTTCACCACTTTTCCCCCGTTCTTATAAGTAGCGATATTAGTGGTCATATTATACTCCAGGTCCGGCGTGGTAAGCGTGGCATGGCCATCGGTCAGCTTTACGTTCTTATCCAGGTAGGCGATCTGCTTATCCGTAAGATAGCGCAAATGCCCCGAATAAATATTGGTGGTGTCCGAATCATTGATGTGCACATTGCCCCAGGCCTCAAAGGTTTTGGTGCGGTCGTTGCGCACACAACGGTCACATTTGAACGTGGTGGTGCCCTGCTTCATGACCACATTGCCCACCAGGATGGTAAGATTGGTGCTGTCATCCGCTTTTTTTAGCGAAAGGCTGTCGGCGTGTATAATGTCGACCGGCGCAGAGCCGCCGGCAGCCGCCGGCCCGGGCTGCTGCGCCCTGAGGGCGCCTACCCATGCCAGCAGCAGGAAGAAAAAGCAGGATCTCTTAAAAAAAGAATTGTGCATGTTATTGAGGAACAGTGTCCTTTATCGCAGGCGCCGTAAGCGCTCCTGCTTTATTTTTTTTGCCAAAAACAGAGATATTCACATAGCGCTTGGGATGTACCCTGATGTCGTCCAGCAGGATCTCCGCGCTCAGCGCCACTTCATTAAGACGGTTATAAAGCTGGCGGTCGCTCATCAGCGCACCGATGCTGCCCTCCGGGCTTGATATACGGCTAACCGTGTTACGCAATGCCGCTACCGTTGATGTTAAGGTATCCATCGTTTGCTGCAGCTGTAGTGCGGACAGGTTTTTGGTCAGCGTATCTACATTTCCGAGGATCTGGTCCACTTTACCGTTGTTACGCTTCAGCGATTCTGTAAATACGCTCATATTGTCCAGCGAGGCTGCCAGGGGTTTCTGCACACTTGTAAGCAACAGGTTGAGGGAGGCCACCGTATTTTTCAGATGGGCGATCGCTTCCTGCAGGTTCCGCTGGGTGGATACATCAAGCGTATTGTTGACGTTTGACAATAACAGGGTCAGCGAATCAGCCACGGTTTTTACTTTTCCCATGAGCGGTTTGGCTTCTGAAGAGAGATTTCCCAACAGGCCTTCTTCCACCTTGGTATTGACCCGGTCCTCATCCCCCAGGTATTGGGTTGAACTCCCCTTATCGATCACCACTTCGGACGCGCCCAGCAGGCTTCCCGAAATATAAGCCACCGAGTTGCTGGGTATGTTCACATCCTCCGTAATGCTGAGGGTTACCCTTACAGAGTCAATATTTGCATTCGAGGGTTCAATTTTATAAACCGCTCCGATGGTGAGTCCGTTGATCTTTACAAAATTGGACTTTTCCAGCCCGCCTACCGACTTAAAAATGGCGTAAATCTTGGGGTTATGGTTAAAAATATCCTTCCCTTTCAAAAATCTGAACCCGAATATTAGGGCCGTAATAGCTAATACAGCTAAAACTCCTACTTTAAGTTCATTTGATATTTTCATTGAAACATGGTTTAAATTCTCTCTGAAGCCAATTAACTCCGATTATATTGCAAATAACGTCCGAAAAAATTAAAAACCAGCGTATTTATGGAAAAAACTCACCTTCGGAATCGTTAATTCTTTGTACAACCCTGAGGTTAAAACCGGCTACTCGGCCCTGTCCGCAGCTGCCAGGGAGCCTGGTGCAACATTGCTGTATTTTTCAATATAGGTCTTAACTGCGGCAAGAATACTATTCACAATCGCTTCCTGTCCATCGGAGCTCATCAGGTAAGCTTCATCCTCTTTGTTGCTGATAAAGCCCATTTCAACGAGGATACTCGGCATACCGGTAGCCTGCAGCACCCAGATCCCCTTGTGATTGCGCTGCTGCACCCCCCTGCTGAGGCGTCCCCCGGCAATAAAGTTCTTTTCCACCAGCGCAGCGAGGGAATAACTCTTCCGGAAATAGTTTTGTGCATAAATCAGCATACGAACCCGTTCTGCGGGGTCATTGACATCGGGCAGCGGGGGCGCATCCGAGCCATCGCCGGTCTCTTCATTATAATAGTCCTTATCCTCATCATCGATATTCTTCATGGAGTTAACCTTCTGTTCATTCTTTCCCACAGCCCAGATGTAGGTTTCGGTACCTCTTGCCTTATTTTCGACCCAAACGTCTTCATACTTATTAACATAATAGGTCTTTTTGACTTTCTTTTTCTTTTTGCCTTTTCCTACGGTCACCGTCTTTGTATGCGCTTCCCGGCCTATTACTTTTTTTATATACCAGCCCCCGGGACGCCTTCCGGCAGCATTGCAATGCAGCGAAATAAAGAGGTCGCCGTTGTTGCGGTTGGCAAAATCGGCCCGGAACCGGTTAGCCGCCACAGCATTGGACAAGCCTCCCGGCAGTGCGGAAGTGGTCCTGGTTTCCAGGATATTAATACCGTTGAGCTGGGCCCGCATGGCAGTAGCCAGCTTCCGTGCCACCTGAAGGGTAATGGCTGCCTCGGTGGTCTGAAGGCCGTCGGCCCCGGGGTCGCTCCCTCCATGCCCGGCATCCACAATAATCGTTTTCACCACTCCGGATTTGGCGCCTGATGTGCCCTGCTGCGCAGCAATACCGGAAAAACTGCTCACTGAAAGTATAAATAGAACTGACTGAATTACAATTTTTTTCATAATTTTTTCACGCTTCGAAGTAATATCTGACTTTTAGTTTCAAGCTTCACAAAATCTTTACTATGTTATTTATACATTTGCGCCGTACTTTGGCTTAAACCCTAATGCGCAAATTTAAAAGAATTTATTTTGTTGTCCCTTTTCTAACAGCTATGATATTACTGGCTGGTAAAAAAGGCGTAAGCGCTTTTGCCGTTCCGGATCTTACCGGGGCGGAAAACCTGCTGTTTCAGAAAGACACCGTTCCTCAAAAATCCATAAAAGACACGATCCCGGCAAAAGACAGCCTAAAGATAGCCGATTCTGCCAAACTGGAGAGCGATACCTCGGCCATCCCCAAAACCAGCAGGTTCCGGCTGAAAGTGTCCAAAGATACCCTTTCCGGGCCGGTTAACTATTCGGGAAAGGATTCCATTGTCGGTTTTCTCGATTCCAAGAAGATCAATCTTTATGGCGACGCCAAAGCGGAATATCTTGATATGACCCTGACCGCTCCGGAAATCGGGATCGACCAGATGGAACATATTGTAACCGCAAAAGCCGGCAGGGACAGTGCCGGCGAAATATCCAGCTATGCGGAAATGAAGCAGGGGCAGGATGCCTATAAAAGCGAGGGCATGGAGTACAATATAAAAACGCAGCAGGGGATCACCAAGGGTACCATCACCCAGCAAGGCGAAATGTATGTGCACTCCGAGATTGCAAAAAAGATCGATGCACGCACCATGTACGGCCAGGGCACTTTTTTTACCACCTGTAACCTGGATCATCCGCACTTTGGCTTCCGGGCGCGCCGGGCCAAGATCATCAATAAAAAACTGGCGGTTACCGGGGCAGTACGACCCGAGTTTGATTCCGTTCCGGTGCCCATCTACCTCCCGTTCGGTTTTTATCCCCTGTCGCAGGGGCGCCACTCTGGGATGATGTCGCCCTCCTTTGAGCGCAATGATCAGATGGGGCTGGGGCTCTCCCGCCTGGGATACTACCAGGTGATCAACGACCACTGGGATGTACAGACCTACGGGAATATCTACTCTTATGGCAGCTGGATGGTGAACGTGCAGCCCACTTACCGGAAAATATACCGGTACCAGGGATCCATGAACTTTGGATTACAGCGCACCCGGCGCAATTTCAAGGGCGACCCGGATTTTTCGAAGGTAAGCACGTACACGCTTAACTGGTCGCACTCTTCCGACAGCCGTTCCAGGCCGGGAGTTACCTTTTCCGCTAATGTGAACATGAGTTCCACGCGGTATAACGAAAACGTACCCAACAGCAACCTGCTGAACCTGGCCAATAATACGGCCGGCTCGTCTATCACCTATGCCAAAACCTGGCAGGACAAACCGTTTAACTTTACCGCCAGCTTCAACCATAACCAGAACAACGCACAGCGCCTCGTCACCTTTAATTTTCCGAACATGGCGTTTACGGTAAACACCGTTTACCCTTTTCAGAAAAAAAATTCAGGCGGCTCAAAAAAATGGTATGAGCAACTGGGGATCGGCTTCCAGACGGGTTTCCAGAACTCCATGTCTTATTACGAGTATGCCGACCGGGTGCGCGACTCCCTCAGGGGTCTGAACCAATATAAGAATGCATTTGCACGCATGTGGGACACGCTGCAGTGGAACGCCAACCAGAGCATTCCCATATCGCTTTCACTGCCGCCCGTCCTTGGCGGGGCCTTAATGATATCCCCCTCTATCTCTTACTCGCAGACTATGGTAAGCCGGATCGCGAACTACGAGGTAAAAACACTGGAGGGTCCAAACCAGTTCGGAGAGACAGTGGTCTATGACACCGTTATCGCAAGAATGGATCACGGCGTTGGTTTGCGGAAACAGATGAGCATGGGCATCAGCCTGAATACGGCCCTTTATGGTACCTACCAGTTCCACAACAAGCGGATACAGGGGATCCGGCACGTGATCCGCCCCAACATATCGCTGAACTATACACCGGATATCAACAAGAACAATTTTCAGCCGGTGACCATCAGGAACAGGGTGAACGATAGTTTGTCTACAGTTTATTACGATAAGCTGGCGGGACTGTCTTATTCTCCAGTCCCCACCTATCAACCCCGCAGGTTTGGAGGCTTTAATTTCGGGATCGATAATAACCTGGAAATGAAAGTAAAGGCTAAGAAAAAGAAGAAGGCAGAGTCCGACAGTACCGACAGCGAAACGGCCAGCAACAGCGGGGTAGACGAGAACGGGTTTAAAAAGATACGCCTGATCGAAGGTTTTGGTATCAACTCCTCTTATAACCTGTTTGCAGATTCGCTCAGTCCCCGGCTTGCACCGTTCAATATTTATTTCAGGACCAACCTTTTTGAAAAGATCAACCTGAGCGCGAATGGTACCATTATGCCTTACAAGCTGGATGCCAACGGGATACCCAAATTTGACGAATATGCCTGGCAGGGCCGGCGGTTCAATATCGGTACGCTTACCAATGCCAGCGTTACCATGAGCACCAGTTTCCAAAGCAAGCCGAAGGATGCCAATAAAGCCAAGCAACGGGATGAGGCTATGAACAAACAAATGAATGACCCCATGCTGCAGGGTGATCAGCAGCGCCTGATGGAGTATATGCGTCAGAACCCCGCTGAATTTGTAGATTTCAATACTCCCTGGTCCTTCAATATTTCGTACTCACTCACCTACAGCAGGCCCACTACCACTTCCGGCGCCTATGCAGGCAATGGCATCAACTCCAGCACTAACCTGAGCGGCAGCTTTAACCTGACCCCAAAATGGAACTTTAATGTAAATGGTGCCTATGATTTTAAGACCAAGCAGATCCAGACGGTTGGGTTTACCATTTCGCGCGATCTTCACTGCTGGCAGTTCTCGGCCAGTGTTTCTCCTGTCGGGATCTATAAATACTACAACTTCACCATCAGTCCCAAATCAGGAATGCTCCAGGATCTGAAGATCAACCGCAACCGTTCCTTCTTTAACGGAGGACCGCGGTATTAGGAAGTTCCAGGTTTAAAGTTTAGAGTTCAACGTTGGGCCGGGTTTCATGCCTGATGTATTTCCACATTTTCCACATTACCAAATTTTCACTACCGAATGATCAGGATCCAGATCCTCAAACTTCCAAATGCGCTTTCATAATATTGAACACTTCTTCTTTCAGCGCGGCTGCATTCCTTCCGTTTACTTCAACCGGTTTTAAAAAATGGATCTCCAGCGTTCGGGGCAAAAAGAAAAAGGGTTTATTGAGCGGAACGGCCTGCTTGGTACCCAGGATCACTGCAGGAACGATGGAATGCCCGGTATCCTCTGCCAGCTTAAAGGCGCCGTTATAAAAGGGTTTCAGCGGTTCTTTTGTACGGTTGCGCGTACCCTCGGGATAAATGCACATATGCATGCCCTGCCGGAGCACGGCTTTCATCTTCTCAATACTCCGCTTGCGGCTGGTTTCACTTTTCCGGTCAACCAGTACGGACCCTTTTGTATAATACCATCCAAAGACCGGGATCCTGGCAAAACTGGTTTTGGCAATCGTCTTATTGGGACCGGGAATAAAGGCCGAAGAAAGGGGAATATCCAGCAGTGAATTATGATTGCAGGTCACAATATATCCCGCGCCCTTTTTAAAATGCGCTGTTCCCCGCACGCGTATCGGGCAGCCGATCAGGAAAAACCATATATGCATCCATATTCTCGACACCTTAATAAAGTAGGCCGTGGAAGCAGGCTCCGGAAACAGGTAAGAAACAAATGCGAAGGGCAATACAAGAATAAAGGTCACAATAAACGTAACCAATGCCCAGGCCGCACAAATCCTCCCCGCTATCTCTTTTACAATACGCATGATCCGGTAATTATAATGGTCCAAAAATAGCGGTTTTTATCTTCATGCCGGAAAACACCGGCAATCTGTGGTACCTGCCTGCCTCGCTGTTTTTGAAGAATGAAGGCCGGGATGCCTGTTGGCATCGGCGCCCGCTGCGAAACAATACCAGGCCTGCCCGGATCAACCGGACAGACCTGGAAAGGCTCCGCCTTGGGGTTTCTTTGAAAGCTGCAACGACCTCTTATCTGAACTATTTCCGTTCCTTATCCTGGTTGCAGATATTTTGGATAATGGCAATAAGATCCTGCGAAATATTGTTAAAATTATTGAACTCATAAGCCCTCCCCCCGGTATTATGAGCAATCAGCTGCAACTTATAGTTTGCCGGAAAGGTGGCGTTCCCCTTAAAGGTGGTCAGGAGAATGCATTGAACGCCCATGCTATTGGCAGTAGCGGCAAGCGCATCCAGGTAGGTATCATCCGCAGCCGTAGCATTATCATCATCGCCGCTGGCCGGCGCATCGGTAATGATCACCGCCAGTTTGGTAATGTTGCCGCTGCGCCAGGTTCCGGCAAACTGGTTGCTGAGTATTTCGTTCAGTAACAGGTCGCCCGGCTCGGGTCCCCCGATCCCCGCGCCCAGCTTCATAGCCGCGGGATTGTTCAGCTTAGCCAGCTGGGTGCTGAATGATACTTTGTTCGCCGTGGCAAATTTCTCCATCATGGTCAGGTACTGGTTGGTGGTGGGCCCTGTACTGATCACCAGTTTCTGATTGGCCGGCAGCCCTGTATAATCCGGGGCATTGATGTACTGTGGCAGCGGAAGTTCGGTGCCCGGCTTTGTATATTCATCAAATATGGAAAGGGAAAGCCGGTAATCACCACCGGATTCTGTTACAATAGCGTTGGCGATATTGTTCACCTCTTTTTTTACCGAATCGATCGCAGCGCCCATGCTCCCCGTATAATCCACCAGGAAGGCCACATCCATTCCGGCATTACAGCCCTGCCCTGCGCTTTCGGGTGTTGAGTAATCGCAGGTTTCTTTTTTGCTGCAGGACAAAGGCAGCATCAGGACCAGTGAGCAGCAACAAATTACTGACAGTGATCTTATGATATACTTTTTCATTCTTGACATTTTTATGGGATTAGTGATATATTATTATAGGAGCAACGGGCCGTTTCCGGATCCCTTGCCCTGGCGCCCGGGATCATTTTCCGGGGCAGATGACTTTCATTTCTGTGCGCCGGTTGAACTGGTGCTCTGCTTCCGAACAGTTTACTCCATCGGCACAGCGGTTGAGCAACCGGGTTTCTCCATAGCCTTTTGCAACGATCCGGCCAGCGGTAATGCCTTTGGAAACCAGGTAGGCTTTGGCTGCATCGGCCCTGTTCTGCGACAGTTTCTGATTATAGGCATCGGAGGCCCTGGAATCTGTATGAGAGGACAGTTCCACGCGTACCCCGGGGTTGTCGTTCATAAATTGCACCAGGCGGTTCAGCTCCGGTTTGGCATCTTCACGGATAAAGAATTTATCCAGGTCGTAGTGGATATTCTCCAACCGGATGGCCTTGTCGCAATCAGCTTCCTCCATGCACATTTCCAGTTTTACAAACAGTGTGGTATTCCGGTTATAGTCGGCCGCGGAGATATTGACCATTTGTGAAAAATATTTTTCCTTGCGGCCAAACACGGTCATTTCTGATTTTTGTTTCAGATGGAAAATAAACGCACCTTCACCATCCGTTTGGGTATTTTTCTCCACCGCACTGGCGCGGTCCCTTAATACCACGGTAGCACCGGGTAATGCAGTTGCGGTATTACATACCACCGCATTTCCTTTAAGTATAAAATTCTGGTCGGTGTACAAAAGTTCTTTCTGCAGGGTACCATTGGCAATGAATTCACCCTTTGCCGCCTGTGCCGGGGCCAGGTCCACATCGTACAACTTACCATTGATCGCATAACTTCCAGGTGTCATACCGGGAAACACGATCACGCCGAATGCATTGGTAACACCGGAACGGACCACATTGCCTGCTGCATCCTTTACGGCCACATCGGTATGCGGCAGCACTTCTTTTGTATACTGATCCCTTGCTGTAACAGCCAGCGCGTAAACCTGGCAGGTATTACAGGCCGCCGCGGGTACCGGCACTACAGGAGCCGGTACCTTTGCCTTTCTGCGGGAGGGCAGCCGGAGGCTGATGCCGGCGTAAGCGCCGATGGATGCTATATCACAGTTACAGGGCTGACCGATCGTTCTCAGATCTTTTTCCGTAAAGGAGCGCAGTCCGTCCCCGTTCGGTTCAAAAGCCCGGTAGGCTGCTGAATAGCCGGCTGGGCCAACAGCGTCTTTTGTATCCAGGTGGCGCAGGTAATACGCACCTATATGCATCCCGATAAAATCATTAAAAAAGTATTGTGCCCGCAGCGATCCTTTAAAACTGAGGGCATTGCTCACATTGTATCCTCCATGATAATTGAGCACCTGCTCTGTTGCCCCGTTTCGGCCAGTGAGTGCCAGACTGCCGCCCCTGATGGAGGCAAAGCCCGCTCTGCCGTTGAGTTCCACGGCAAACCGGCCCTGGCGATCCGTATAATGTACGCCCGGCCCAACTCCATAAAAGATGCGGGTAATATCCTGTTTTTGTAATGTAAAATCCTTAATCAGAAAGTTGTTCACCGGGTCAAAAACAGAATCGGTGGGATATTGGTTCTGCGGACGGTTCCTGATATAATCTACATCAGCACCCACACTGAACCACTTCCAGTAGTAACCGGCAGTAAGACCCGCGCTCAGGCCACCCTCATAGCGGATATAAGGGGTATTGTTCTTATAATCGGGGAACAGGTCGTACCCCCCGTTCAAACCCAACCGGAAACCTTTGCCCGTCAGCCGGTCTTCCGGTAATGCGGATCTCGTTTGGGCAAAAGCGCCCAGGGAGGTCAGCAGAAGCGCCGCCATAAAAATAAGATAAAAGACCTGCTGAAAACTGACCGGCCGGTACCGGAAAACCAGGGAAACATCTTTCGTTTGCATAGTATAAAATTTTAAATGATGGTTGTTATTTTATACTATATCCGCAAAGGTGCTTTTTTGTTACCCCTGGCAGCAAAAACAAGCTACAGGGCCTGCTCTGGGACTTCTTTTACAGTTTTAGGGTGACACGACGACCGAAGGGACCATTTAGATGGATCTGGCTTTCTGTTCAGTTTGCTTGAAACTTCCGGTCTCCCCTCTATATTACCGCCTCCGGCGATCGCTTATGAAGAAAAACAAGGGTCAGCCCGTCATTGACCGGCTGTTCCCTGAAGGCGCTGTAACCCAGCTTTTGGTATAGCGCCGGGTTTTTGAGACTCTTGTTTCCCGTAAATAATTCATAGCCAGCAACCGGCGCCAGCAGCGCTTCCATTTCCTGCATCAGCTGTTTGCCGATGCCCCGGTTCTGGTATTCGGGTGCCACAATCAATTTGTTGATGTACCCGGTAATTCCTTTTATAATTCCCCGGACCGAGCCAACAATTGTCTGCCCCTGGCAGGCAACCAGGCAACACATACCCTGGCTGATCTCTTCATGCAACTCTTCCAGCGTTTGTATGAGCGGCTGAATGGTATCATCGTTATAAATGGCTGCCTCTGATTGATAGCAGCGCTTTTGCAATTGCAGTACTGCCGTAAGGTCGGACCAGGCAGCCTTTCGCAGAAATATATTTTCCATGGTTCCCTTATTATCCTGCTGGTATCGTATACTAACTACAGGCTATCCTCCCAGGCTGCCCATAAACGCCTCAAGCAATTTCATATCCTTGATCCCCGGGGCGGTTTCAAACTTACTGTTCAGATCAAGTGCATACACATTATTGTTCTTCAGAAACGACCGCAGCTGGTCTATATCCTGGGGGCCAATGCCGCCGCTTAAAAAATACGGGTGTTCCAGCCCGGCATGCTGCAAGCCCGACCAATCGAATTTTTTACCGGTGCCACCATATTCCTGCGCTTTTGTATCAAACAAAAAAGCATCTGCAACTGCTGTATACGGCGCTGTAATATGCGCCACGTCCTCATTACCTGTTATGCGAAATACTTTTACGATGGTTGCCGCACCTTTTAGCGCGCCGCAATACTCCGGTGTTTCATCGCCATGCAGCTGAACCGTATCCAGGCCATAGGCAACAACCGCATCCTTCACTTCCTGCATTGTGGCATTTACAAAAACGCCGGCTTTTTTAATGCCCTCCAGTTGTTTCAATGCCCCTGGCTCTATCTTATTGCCCACATACCGCGGTGAAGGCGGATAGAAGATAAACCCGGCGTAGTTCACTCCCAGCGCAGCCAGCGCCTGCACCTGTTGCAACTGCGTCATACCACATACTTTAACCAGGGGCCGCCTCATGCTTCTTTTTTTAAACGGCTTACAAAGTCGGCAAATGCAACGGGCGGGTTTTCCTGGCGCATAAAATATTCGCCGATCAAAAAACCTTTAAACCCGTTGCGGCGAAACAGCAGGATGTCTTCAATTTTATCGATCCCGCTTTCCGCGATCTTTATTTTATCAGCAGGGATCTTCTCCGCCATTTTCAGACTCCGCTCCAGGTCTACAGAAAAGGTCTTCAGATCCCGGTTATTGATCCCCACGATCTTTGTAGCATCGCATACATGCTCCAGCTCTGCTTCGGCATGCAGTTCCAGGATCGTTTCAAGCCCCAGGGATGCAGCAAACAGGGCCAGCCGCTCCACTTCCGCAGGCGTAAGACAGGCGGCTATCAAAAGAATGATATCTGCGCCGAAGGATCTGGCCTCTACGATCTGGTATTCATCAACAATAAAATCCTTGCGCAGGATGGGAATATCATTTTTCCGTGCAGTGATCAGATCTGCAGCAGCACCGCCAAAAAAGTTTTCATCGGTCAGTACCGACAAGGCAGCAGCACCATACTTTGTATAAGCTTCTGTGATCGCCGTTACATCGGCGTCCTTATTGATAAACCCCCTGGAGGGCGACTTCCGTTTGAATTCCGCTATAATACCGGTGCTGCCGGGTTGCTCCAGCGATGCCGACAATAACCGTACCGGCTGCTGAAAAGCGGCTGTTGCTTCCAGCGCCTTATATGCCGTTTGCTGCTTTCGGGCTGCTACTTCTTTTCTCTTGTGTTCAATGATCGTATCTAATATATTCATAGTCGTTCCTTAAAATCCGCCGTGGCGTACCTATGGTACACCATACATTTATTGTATATTTTTTACCGATCCGATGCTCCTGCAGGGAACGCTATCTACAGTCCCTGTGACCGAACTGGTTTTTGGCATGATCACCATTCACGATTCACCCCTGACTATTGCCATTCATCACTGCAATGCAATTAACCGTTGCAAACACTGATAAGCCTTACCCGACCGCAGGCTTTCTTTTGCCGCTTCAAACGCATCGGTATAGTTGGGATAAACGCCCGTTACCTGCAGGGCTACCGCTGCATTGGCCAGCACCACAGCCTCCTGCTGCAGGGTGCCTTTTGCCTGTATGATGTCTGAAAAGATATTCGCCGCTGCTTCTATCGTATCCCCGCCTCTAATAGACTCCGGCGTCACTTCCATACCGCCCAGCTCTGTGGCCGACCAAACCTGCTCCCCCGTTGCCGTAATTACTTTGGAATCGCCGGTCAGCGAGATCTCATCATAACCATCCAGGCCATGCACGATCGCAAAATTCTTTGACTGCTGCTGCATCAGGTAATTGTACAGCCGGGCCATTTCCAGGTTGTATACCCCAATGATGCTAAAGGCCGGGAATGCCGGGTTCACCAGCGGTCCCAGCATATTGAAAAAAGTTCGGATCCCCAGGTTCTTACGGATCGGCCCTACATTCTTTAAAGCCGGATGAAACAACGGCGCATGCAGGAAGCAGATATTGGCTTCCTCCAGTTCCCTTCGCAGTGCAGCATTGTCATTCTTAAACCGGTAGCCCATCGATTCCACCACATTGGATGACCCGCTGATGGTAGACGCGCCATAGTTGCCGTGCTTGGTCACTTTATTGCCCGTACCGGCCACGATAAAGCAGGACAAGGTGGAAATATTAAACGTATTTTTTCCATCGCCCCCGGTACCCACAATATCAATGGTATCCATACCGTCAAACTCCATGGGTAAGCAAAGTTCCAGCAGGGCATCCTGGAAGCCCTGCAACTCCGGCAGGGTAATGCTGCGCATCAGGTATACCGTCATAAAAGATGTCACCTCATGTTCATTGTATACACCCTTACCAATGTTTACCAGCACCTCCTTTGCCGCCGTGCGGTCCAGGGTCTTATGCTCAAATAACAGGGATAATATTTTTTTCATTATTTTATTTTTTGTGCCGGCTGTAATACTTGTGGCATCTGCGTTGCGTCGCACGCTTCACCGTTCCGATCTGTTATCAATGGAACGCTGCTGCGGCAGCTTTGTATGGCAATGCACCGGCCGGTCGTCTATAGCTTCTTTTCAAGATCCGGATTAATTTTTCAGCCAGTTGCGGATGATCGTTTCACCCATTGGCGTAAGCACACTTTCCGGGTGAAACTGCACGCCCTGCACATCGTAGGTTTTATGCCGCAGGCCCATGATCATATCCTGGTCGTCCACTGCCGTTATCTCCAGTGTTTCCGGGAAATTTTCGCGGGATACCACCCACGAATGATAACGGCCGATCTCGAACTGATCCGGCATATCATTGAACAGGCTTCCGCTGCGCCGGATGATGTTGCAGTTGGTAGCCACTCCATGATATACATTGGGAAGATTATACAGGGTACCGCCAAACACCTCACCGATCGCCTGCTGCCCCAAACACACGCCCAGTATGGATTTGGAAGCGGCATATTCCTCTATCAGCGGCAGCAGCAGGCCAGATTCCACCGGGATACCCGGACCGGGCGATAAAATAATCTTATCATATTGCTTTACCTCCTCCAGTGGCAGCTGGTCGTTCCGGAACACCTCCACCTTCTGATGCAGGATCTTTTCCACCATATGCACCAGGTTATAGGTGAAGGAATCATAATTATCGAAAACGAGTAATTTCATTATCTATAGTTTCGCGTTTGTTATTTATGGTTTGATGTTTATGATTCCGAGAAACGATAAACTAAAAACAATAAATTTTATAATATCTTTTCAGCCTCCGTGATCGCTTTTTTCAAAGCGCCTAATTTATTGATCACTTCCTGCAGTTCGCCCTCCGGGTTACTGGCGGCCACAATACCGCCACCGGCCTGCCTTGTTAACGTGTTGTTGCGGCTTAAAAAGCTCCGGATCATGATAGCCTGGTTACAGCTTCCATCAAACCCCATAAAGCCAATGGCCCCACCATAAAAACTACGCGCCGTAGGCTCCAGCTGGCTGATGAGCTCCATCGCCTTTATTTTGGGAGCACCGCTTAAAGTGCCTGCAGGAAAAGTCTTTCCGAACAGGTCAAAAGGATGGGTACCCGGGAATACGGTTCCGTTTACTTCGCTCACCAGGTGAATAACATGGGAATAATAGTGCGCTTCCTTAAAGTGACTCACATGCACATCGCCACAGCCCCTGCTGAGATCATTCCGCGCCAGGTCTACGAGCATCACATGCTCTGCATTTTCCTTGGGATCGGCCTGCAATATTTTCGTCTGCTCTGCATCCGTTCGGTCGTCACCTGTACGCTTAATAGTGCCGGCAATGGGATGGATGGTGGCTTTCCCTTTGTTGATGATCAGCTGCGATTCCGGCGAAGAGCCCATCAGCTTGTAATCGCCATAGTCAAAAAAGAAAAGGTAAGGCGAAGGGTTAATGTTGCGCAAACTTCTGTACACATTAAATTCATCACCGGAAAACTTTTGTGTAAAACGGCGGCTGAGTACGATCTGGAATACATCGCCCCGGTGACAATGGGCAATGCCTGCGCGTACCATATCGCGGTGCGCATCATCCGTCATGTTCGACTCTTCCGCTCCCACTGCGCGGAAAGGGTATACCGGTACATCCCTGCCTTTGATCAGCGAAAGCAGCGCTGTTTTTTCACTTTTTACGCCCTCTATTTTATTTTCAAGGATCAACAGCTCATCTTTAAAATGATTGATGGCAATGATATATTGATACAACCGGTAACGCATCAGCGGAATATCTTCCCCGCTGTTCTTAAACCGGCTGCCCGGTATAGTTTCAAAATACTGAATGGCATCGTAGGTTGTATACCCATACAGCCCCTGTGCATAACGCGCCTCTTTGCAGCTGTTCTCTTCGGTCTCAAACCGGCTCATAAAGTCGGTGAGCACATCTTCGATCTTCTGGCGCTCCGAAAGCCGGATCTTCTCTGCCGTTTGTCCCGGCAATTTAAGATCAATGGTGTCCCCGGAGATCATTTCGATCCCGGCAATGGCATTCACCCCGATAAAGGACCAGCTGTTATTGGTGGCATTCGTATCTGCACTTTCCAGGAGGATGGTGTCCCGGAAGCGGTCGCGCAGCCGCAGATAGATCCCCACCGGCGTAAAAATATCGGCCAGCAATGATTGCATTTCTGTTTGGATCCTTACTTTTTTCATAATTTTTCAGTTCATTCAAAGAAAAACCCCGGTACTACCGGGGTTCACTTATAATATTGTTTACAACAAGACAATAGCATCAGAGCACCCCAAAAGAGTTTCCGTGCCACCACCAATTGTTGTTGTTTGAATAATTCATGAGCGGCAAATATAAATTTGAAAAACAATACCAGCAAATTTTTTCGGATTTGCTTTTAATGTTTTTTCAAAAACAGGTAATTTTAGTCTATATTTGCGCCCATTCTTGAGTTCTTTAATAGGAAAAGGAGAAATCCCGGACAACCTCATTTGATCAAAAGTTAAAGATCCTGTTCCTTATGGATCAACGTTTTTTTTAAATAATTGGCCCGGTATCCCGATTCCATCGGGATGGATAGAGCATCCCGCCCATAAAGGCGGGAAGATCATTGGTTCGGCCAATAAGCAATGATCGTTTTGATGAGAAATAATTGGCCCGGTAGCTCAGCTGGATAGAGCATCCCGCCCATAAAGGCGGGAAGATCATTGGTTCGGCCAATAAGCAATGATCGTTTTGATGAGAAATAATTGGCCCGGTAGCTCAGCTGGATAGAGCATCCCGCCCATAAAGGCGGGAAGATCATTGGTTCGGCCAATAAGCAATGATCGTTTTGATGAGAAATAATTGGCCCGGTAGCTCAGCTGGATAGAGCAACTGCCTTCTAAGCAGTAGGTCATTGGTTCGAATCCAATCCGGGTCACAAAACGCTTTCCATGTTTTACACCCTCTACATTCTTTATTCACCAACTATGAATAAATTCTACGTTGGATTTACCTCTGATGAACCGGAGCAGCGTCTGCAAAAACATTTGACCAATCATTCCGGTTTTACGGCAAAAGCCAAAGATTGGCGGATCGCATACACCGAAACATTTACTTCCAAAGAAGCCGCCCTAAACCGGGAACGGGAAATTAAAAAATGGAAAAGTTCAAAACGGATTACTGCGCTCATACAACAGCCGGATAGCGCATCCCGCCCATAAGGCGGGAAGGTCATTGGTTCGAATCTAATCCGGGTCACTTCACAAAGGCCCATACAATTGAAATCCAATCAGTTTGGCAAACCTTTTTTATTGAGGTAAACACAGGGACAACATTTGGATCCACCGGCTTATGAATACACAGCAAGGATCCGGGACCGGGTGACGCTGAACTATGATGCGTTAACTTTATACTTCCCGGACATCTGCCCGCAGATGCGTGATCAATTGACTGTTTTCAATACCCCATTTATCAATCGCTTCTATTACCGGCAATAAGCTGCACCCCAATGGAGTCAGGTTGTATTCTACTTTAAGGGGGAGGCCCGGGTAAATTTTCTTCGATACAATACCGGAATTTTCAAGTTCATGAAGCTGCATATTAAGAACCCGCGGACTGGCATCAACGATGGCACGATGCAGATCGCTCGGCCGTTTTACACCTTTACTGATGCTATCCACGATACAGGCTTTCCATTTGCCGCCAAGCACTTTCATGGTAACCACAATTCCGCAATCAAGATCTTCCGGGATCTTCCTTGTATACATAGGCTGATCATTTTTATTCTATCTACTGAATTTATCTTTTCATAGGGAATAATTGTTCCCTGGGGGAATCATTTTTCCCTTATTGGATGCCCTGTCTCCGGCATCTACATTTGCAATATTAATCAAATACAATTGAACAAATGAAAGCAAAAGAAGATAAGATCAGTATTATAGGTCTCGGACCTATGGGAGTAAAAATAGCACAGCTCTATTTACAAAAGGGGTTTCAGGTCACGGTATTCAACCGGACAGCAGCAAAAGCGGACCCACTTATAAAAGAAGGGGCCGCATTTGTACCAACAGTACAACAAGCTATCGAAGCCAGCCCGGTAAGTATCGTCATTGTTCATGATTACGATGTAGCAAAAAAGATCTTTGCCGCGGAAACCGGAGATACATTATCTGGAAGGATCATCGTCCAGTTAACTACCGGTACCGCCCAGGAAGCCCGCGCCAGTGAAGCCTGGTTTAGCAGCCGGAACGCCGGCTATATAGACGGCGCTATACAGGTTGCCCCGGAACAGATGGCACAGCCGGATACAACGATTTTGTTCTCGGGTCAAAAAGGCAGGTACCTGGAGATCGAAGACTTGCTGAAAGTCCTTGGGGGCAACTTAAAATATCTTGGCGAAAATACAGCTGCCGCCGCTGCGCTGGATACAGCAACCCTTTCATATATCTATGGAGCTGCAATAGGATTTTTCCACGGGGCATTAATAGCCGAATCAGAAAATTTTGATGTAAAAGAATACAGCGATATTATTGCAGAAATTGCTCCCGGAATGGGTGAATTTTTAAAGCATGAGGGAGCGGTGATCAGCAGTGGTGATTACAGGATCTCACAAAGCCCGCTCTCTATTTCTGTAGGCGCTACCGAAAGGATCCTTGCCACAGCCAGACTGAGCGGCATCAACAGCGAATTTCCTGAACTGGCCGCAAGCTGGCTCAAAAGAGCCAAGGCCGCGGGCTACGAAAATGAAGAGTTTGCCGCAGTGATGAAGACATTGCGAAACTAATTATTGGGTCTGGAACTGGTCCGGCGGCGGCATGCGTTGCCCGGACCAGAAGTCCCCGGGAACATTAAAGTTCGCCGTCGGAATATTTACATTAAATTTGAACAGTGTGCCCACACACTGAAAAGCCTGTCTAAAGCAAAAATGCAAGCCATTATATACAGCAGTGCCCATCAGGAGCCAGGTGCAAAGAACATTAGCAAAACAATCAATAAATTATGACAAATACTTTACGAGGAGTAGCAACCGTTAATTTTTACGCCGCCAACCATAAGGAGGCTGTTAAATGGTACGCGGACCTCCTGGAGATGGAGCCTTATTTCAATGTTCCCGGTTACTCCGAGTTTCGGATTGGCGACTACCAAAACGAACTGGGTATCATCGACAGTAAATATGCCCCCGGGAGCCTTACTGACAAACCGGCCGGAGCCATTGTATATTGGCATGTTGACGATCTTCCGTCAACAGTGGACCGCTTAATTTCGATGGGTGCAACGATACATGCCCCTATTACGGCAAGAGGCAGTAACGGTTTTGTAACAGCATCAGTAGTTGACCCCTTCGGAAATATCCTGGGCGTTATGACCAACCCCCATTACCTGGAAATCAAAAACACCTTTAACTAATTATGGAAACAAAAGACGGGAAGCAGGCCATCTATGCCAGGACAAGAGCAGACTGGAGGGATTGGCTAACAAAAAACTGCCTGACGGAAAAATCGGTCTGGTTAATCTTATATCACAAAAAAAGCAACGCAGAAAGCGTTCATTTAATTGAAGCAACCGAAGAAGCGCTTTGTTTTGGATGGATAGACAGTCTATGCAAAAAACGCGATGCAGAAAGTTATTACCTGACTTTCTCCCCCAGGAATCCCCGAAAAAGCAAATGGAGTAAGCCTAATATTGAACGGGCGGAACGGATGATAGCCCTGGGGCTTATGACTGAGCACGGGCAAAAATCTATAGACATTGCAAAGCAGAACGGGAAATGGGAACCTGCATAGCGCCCAACCGCTTGATGCTGTAAGGAGAGGAGCCATCGGAGGTCAATAAAACAACTTTTAACAGAAATATTGAGCACCGGGCTATTTGAACATCCCGGTACCCGGATCTATTACATTCGCGCAGACACCAATCCAGGCAATGGCATGATTGCATCCGCTTCATTTTCATTCCACACTTTGTTTAAAGCCCTTTCCTTTGACTTAAGCCCCGGAGGCCATAAAGGCGATACAGGATCCAACAACCCTTTCTGCCTGGTGGTTTTATCCCGGGGGATCCGGATCAGATCTCCAAAATCCGAAAAATATTACGCGCCAAAAACATCTGCCTGACAAAAGATTTCAATAACTTTAAGCCCATCTATCAACATGGATATGGATGGTTTGCCTGATCTTAAAGCGCGCCTGCTTTTTCAAATAATTGTCTATCTACCCATGTTGATGGTCAACCAATAAGAGTCAAAACCTGCGTTAAATTTAAGTGTATAAACAATGTTTATGAAGCAATACTGTACCCTCTTTCTCCTTTTGACTATTGTAAGCTCACTAAAAGCCCAGCAGGTAACCAGGCAGGATTATGCCCGTGCCGTATCTTTTATTTATAGCAATCTTGTCAATAAAAAGATATTCAATACCACTACCCCGCACAACTGGTTTGCCGACAGCACCGGACTGTCTTTCCTTACCCAGGATAAAAGCGGGAAGGTCTTTTATAAACTGGATTGGAAAAAAATGAAACCCGAGCGGATGTTTGACCATGAACGCCTGGCAAAACTGCTGAGTGATTCATTGAAAAAAGAAGTCAGCGCTACCGATCTGCCGTTGACTGCAGCGCGCTATGCCGACAAAACGCATATCGATATCAATGCAGCAGGAAAAGACTATATACTTGACCTCAATACTTATACGATCGTCCGCAAACACCGGCCGGAAAACAGGAGGAAGGAAGGCACTTCACCCGATGGCAAATGGGTTGCTTATACGAAAGATCACAACCTGTTTGTTCGTTCAACCGCAACCGGCGAAGTGAAGCAACTGAGCAAAGACGGGGCTAAGCACTATGAATATGCCACCTACTATGGCTGGGGAGAGCTCATCGAAGGAGAAAATGGAGAACGCCCCCCGCACTTTTCTGTGAACTGGTCGCCCGATTCAAAATGGATACAGGCCTATATCTGTGACCTGCGCAAAGCAGAGAAGATGTACCTGCTCGACTGGAGCATTGATACGCTTTATAAACCCAAATTACTTTCTTATTATCGCGGTTCCCCCGGTGATACAAATATGATATATATGACGCCCGTTTTCTTCAATATTGCGACCGGGGAAATGATCCGCAAAGATGCATTCCGCAATGTCAACGCAGCATCCTGCGACTGGTCCCGGGAGCCCGGCATCGCTTACATAAAGAACCTTGTACGTGGCTATCAACAGGTTGATCTGTTCCGGCTTGATCTTACTACCGGGACCCAGGACAACGTATATTCAGAAACCAGTGCCACCAACATCGACAATTATAATTCTTATTTAACGAAAGACCCTGCTAAAATTTTATTTACTTCCGAAAAAAGCGGCTGGAAACAAGTGTACCTGCTTAACCCAAAGAGCAAATCGGTAACACCCATCACCAATGGAGCTTTCTATGTGAATGACCTCCTGTTCCTCGATGAAAAAGCGCAAGTCCTTTTTTTTACGGCTTCCGGCAAAGAAGCCGGCCGCAATCCATATTATCAGCATTTGTACCGGGTAAAACTGGATGGCACAGGATTAACATTGCTCACACCTGAAAACGCCAATCACGACATAACCGTTTCACCAGATGGCAAATATTTTACCGATAATATTTCCACGCTCGATCAGGCACCTGTATTTGTGTTAAGAGATAGTAAGAATGGGAGGATCATAGCGGAGCTGAATAAAGCCAATATAGATGCCTTGCTGGCCATGAATTATCATTTCCCCGAAGCGTTTACAGCCACCGGCCGCGATGGGGTTACAACGATCTATGGAGCACTTTGGAAGCCTACCAATTTTGATCCTGCTAAAAAATACCCCGTCATTGATCAAACATACACCGGACCACATACCTTTATGTTCCCTCAGAATTTTGTCAGCTCAATATCACGCTCCAACCAGGCGCTGGCAGAACTGGGATTCATTGTTATAACTGTAGACGGATTAGGGACAGCCAACCGCTCCAAGGCTTTCCACAATGTTTCCTATAAAAACATGGGCAAGAACTTAACGGATCATGTACTGGCCATAAGGGAATTAGGCAAAAAATACAGCTGGATGGATACGGATCGCGTAGGTATTTTCGGTCATTCTGCCGGAGGTTATGATGCGGGGCATGCGGTGCTGGAGTTCCCTGATTTCTATAAAGTGGCCGTTGCCAGTTCTGCCGATCATGATTTCAGAATGGAAAAGGATTGGTGGCCTGAAATGTATATGGGATGGCCGGTGGATTCCACTTATGAGCAGGTCTCCAATATCACCATGGCGGGCAATCTGAAAGGGAAGCTGCTCATCGTACATGGCGGCATTGATGAGAATGTGAACCCTTCTGCCACTTTCAAGCTGGCAGAAGCACTGGTAAAAGCAGACAAGGATTTTGATATGCTGATACTGCCAAGTCAGCATCATGGGTATGTGGGTAAGTATAACGACTATTTCACCAAAAAGAAATGGAATTATTTTGTGGAGCACTTGCTCGGCTTGAAACCAATTTGGGAGTTTGAAATGAAGTAATTGCAAAAGATTTACCAATCCTGCTGGCCACAGAAGTGTTTGCGATGTCCAATCCCGGCAACCTATTTGCCAGGGAGTGATACCTTAAAACCTGATGCAACTTCCAAAAGAGCCGTTTGATTAAAGGGAACCGTCTTTCAAAGCAACGGTGACAGCAGACTTCCCATAATACCAGAGCGATGCCGGATCTGGCTGGTGCCCGGACAAAACAGGCCGAAAGCCTGCTTCTCCAGAACCGGGTAGCACGCTTGTGGATCTCAATCCGGTACAGCCGGAAGCCAGTGCTCCAGCAGATCCCTGCAATTCAGTATTTTTTCATACAGGTCTGCCGGTGTATAAAAATACTGGTTGGAGGCTTCAAAGCCCAACCTTGAATCGCTGATCTGTAAGGCGGCCATGCGTTCTGCAAGCGCCGTTTCCTGCATCAGTAAATGTGCAAGGCGGTCTTTTATGCTCCTGCGGTCCGTGGCAGCTGCTGCCAGCCTGTCCCGGCATACGATGAATTCGGCCTGGTTGGCGATGCTCCGGTAATGCAGGGCAATGGCTTCAATGATGTTCCGCTCCTGCAATACTGCCTGCCGCTCATTTTGTGACAATGCTGTTTTTTTAGCCGCTTCGTTCAGTTGTTGAACGATACCGGCAAAAGTATCGCCCAGCTCGCGCAATAACCGGGTAAAAACATCTGCCGGGTAGATAGAACGCCAGCCATTGATATCATCATAAGGCAGTCCTACCATGGTGGCTTTATAACCGGTGGGAGCCTGCCACAAAAGATTGGCGGGTCCAACCTGCAACGGCGCTCCATAAACTACGCTTATATGATAAGGGAACTTACTGAACGCCTCACTGAACTGCCTCCATGCGTGGGTCATAACCGGAGCGGCGGCACCAAACCGCCTGTCCGCCACCTGCTGCACTGCATCGGCGGAGGACAGGCTTTTATCACTTCCCATTAATGCTACTACTTCCAGGTTGGGAGAAGGGTAGCCTCCAAGTGTCCAGCCCAGCATAAGCCCTGCCACGCCTTCGGTCCGAAGCCGCTCAATATGCTTCGCCACATTATACAGCGCCGGTATGTATGGTACCGCGCCTATTTCCCAGGAATTATTGGCCTGTATCTTAGCCATCGTCTTCAGTCCATGCTCCTGCGCCAGCTTCCAATGCCGCTTTGCCCGGGGACCCGGCCCTATAGCTGAGATCGAATATTCTCCTACTTTACTTTTAATACCGCCCCGCTCAATATCCAGCTCCCACTCGCTTACACTCATTAACAGACTATCCTTTGTTATAAGTTGGGGGATGATCGCTGCCGCCCAATCATCACGCCATCCCCAGTCCCATATGATCAGTTGTGGCGGCACCGTATCTGCGGCCATGTTCCCCGCCGCTTTGGCGGCCTCGTAGCCCTTGCGGATGCCCTGGCTGTAAGTATTGTTCAAGGCAGCAATTACGGTTCCCGGGCCAGCCGGGCCACATCGGGAACATCCTTTCCCCTGCCCGTGCGACCAGCAATTGGTGGGATTTTCAGAAGCCGTGATAGAAAAAAAACCGGCGATCAGCGGCGCACGCTCCACTATTTGAGCTATGGAATCTTCCAGGTAGCGCTGTACTTCGGGGTTGCTGGTGCAAAGGGCTGTTCCCTGTCCGCGAAGTCCGGGATTTTTTTTATAAAAGGCTTCCGGTTGGTGCCGGGGCTCGTTCAGATACAGATAAATACCAATGCCGTGCGCCCGGGCACGGCTGGAAAGCTTCTGCAAATTCGCAAGCCGTTGCTCCCAGTGCTGACTGACCGAGGGGTCCCATGGGAAGGGTGTAAGCCTGCTGAGAACGATGTGCATCCAGATACTTTCCACCCCGGATGCAGCAAGCCGCTCCAGGTATGCATCGGGATAAGAATCGATCGATGTATCCAGCAACGGATCGCCAAACAGGGCAAAATAGGGATAGGTCAGCCTCGGGTTAAAACCCGCCGGAGACGGAGCCTGTCCAGGCATCTGCTCCTTTTTAAACGGCGCAGATAATTCCTTCACAAAATGAAAATACGGCATCTGCTCTTTGGGCAACCCTTTTGGGAAGGCCTGCCGTAAAAGCCGTGAAAACCGCTGCTTGCCTTCTGCCGGAATTTCCGCTAACTGTTGATAAACAACAGGAGCACATTCGGGTTTCAGACTGCCCAGCTTGATGTAAAAAAAATCATCCTCCTTTAATGTAAAATCCATGCGTGCCTTATCCCAGCCCATCAGGGTCTGCAACTGGCTATCGGGCAGCAGGTGCCAGTTCCTGCGGATCACTGTTAAATAACTCCGTTGCCACTGTTCATCTGTAACAGGCGGCGCCGGAGGCAGTCCCATAAACCGGGCAATCTGCCCTAATTGCTGCGGGGTGGCGTTCACCGCTGCAGCCATCCGCTCCAGGGGTACCAGCCCCCAGTTGCGCCACACAAAAGCATAAAGGGCATTGGGAAAATGCTTCAATTCGAGCGCCTTTTTGCCGGCCTGCATCCCGGCAAAAGACCAGGCCGGTATTCCCTGCAAAAACAAAAAAACACCAAGCGCCGCATTGGAAGCAAGGAACTGACGGCGGTTGATCGGGAACCGGTTACCGGGCTGTTTCATTATTATACAGTTTAAGATATATCGTATTCATTTGCACGCAACGTTTTTGACAAAGTTAATTGGTCAGAGAGAACAAAAGCAGATAGTATCCTGTATGCCTGCTGCCCGGACCGGGGCAGCACAGCAGCGCCCCCTCTGATGCAGCCGTTTACGCTTTTGTCCGGATACCCATTAAAGCCAGTGCCGCCAAAACGATCAGAAAGGCGGCCGACTGGTAAATGACGCTCAGCGATATATGGGCATCTCTTAAGGCTCCGCCAAAATACAAGGCAATACCACCGATCAATGTTCCGCAAAAATTAAGAATCCCATACCCCGTGGCACGATACTCAGTGCCAACGATCATACTGAGTATGGGCATCGTGTTCGTATCCGTAAAGGATTTGGTAAATGCATACACAACAAAACACCCGACAGCCACAAAAAGCAGTGACGTATAACTGGCCAAAAAAATTGCCGGAGCCGCAACACACAAGCCGATTGCAGGCACCCATATCCGCGCTCTTTTATTGACCTTACTCCATTGATCGGCCAATACACCCCCCGCAAGCACGCCAAAAATCGCTGCTGTAAAAACATAGCCCGTAGAGTAGATCCCCGCCCTGGTTTGAGACAACAGAAATTTTTCCTGGAAATAGGTAGGCAGCCAGCCTACTACCAGCCAGGCCATCAGGCTAACCAGTGCAAAGAAAATAAGCAGCAGGATATAGGACCTTTTCCTGAAAAGCAGTTTCAGGGTGGCCGGAAACCCTGTGACCGGGTTGCGCTTTTCCTTATCCCCCATCTGCTCACGCGGAGCGTCTTTCAAAACAAACAGCAACAATACGGCATACACCATTCCAAAAATGCCAAAAGAAAAAAAAGCGGTATTCCATTGATGGTTTTCGGCGATCCATCCACCTAAGAAGCCAAGACTCTGACCCGCCATAATCCCCGCCATATGTATGCCCGTAGCCAGCGACCGGGTGCTGCCTTTGTGATAATCCATGATCAATGCCAGTGCCGCCGGAATATAACAGGCTTCACTTAACCCCATCAGGGCTCTTGTAACCAGCAACCCCTGAAACGACGTGGCATAGGAAGTCATCCAGGTAACCAGCGACCAGATCAGCAGGCTAACCAGTATCACTTTGCTGCGGCTAAACCGGTCGGCCAGAAAGCCGGCCAATGGACTAAATAATCCATACACCCAAAGAAAGGCTGCCGTCAACAACCCAAATTCTGCATCCGTCATCGGGATGGCATTCACAATAGAGCTGCGCATCGTAGTGATCATGGTACGATCTATATAATTGAGCATGGCTATTATAAACAGAAGCCCCACCACCATCCAGGCTCTCGCCATCGTTTTTCCCGAACGTTCCATAACCGTATATCATTTTAATGCTCCCGGTTTATTGCCGGAAGGCTGTTTTCAAAAATCCTGCTATAAAGCTGCCAGTACTTCGTTAGCCACCTGTATCGCTTCATCAATCTCTTCCTCCGTATGTACCGCGCTGATATACCAAAGGCCCCTGCCAATGATCCGGATATTCCGATCGTGCATAGCTGCAATAAACCTGCTTAACCTGGGTTTATCCGTTTTTAGCGTATCCCGGTAGTCCCTTACTTTTTCCAGATCGGTGAAGCAGCTGCTGAACACAGGTCCGGGTCCACTTAGCAATAAATTCTGGTTATGCTGACGGGCCGCTTCCGCTAACCCCGTCATCAGCCGCTTTCCCAGTGCAAACATCCGCGGGTAAGGGTTATCCCGCTCCAATACCCGTATGGTTGACAATGCGGCTGCAATCATCGGGCAGCTGGAATTCATAGTACCTGCGTGGATCACCACTGATTGTTCGATCAGCTCCATCCACTCACGCCGGCCAACAACAGCGCTTACCGGGTAACCACTTCCCATCGCTTTTGCAAACACTGACAGGTCGGGTGTTACACCAAAATAACTTTGTGCGCCGCCCAGTCCGACCCTGAAACCGGTGATCACCTCATCAAAGATCAGCGCAATACCGTATTGATCGCATAGTGTCCTGAGCCCCTGTAAAAAGCCCGGCTCCGGTTCAATACATCCGTTATTACACATCACCGGCTCGGTAATGATCGCTGCTATTTCGTGGTACTGTTTTTCCAGGGTTTGCTTCACCAGGTCCAGGTCGTTCCAGGGCAATACGATGAACTCATTTCTCGTATTGGCAGCCATCCCTGCCGACCAGGGAAACACCTCCGGCTCTTCCCGGCTGCCCAGTGCTTCTACTCCCGGAGTAGAAATTCCCCAGGCCACATCATCGAGCCAACCGTGATAATGTCCTTCAAAACGCAAAAATTTTTGCTTCCCCGTTTTCGCCCTGGCTACCCGAAAAGCAGTTTGAACGGCTGTTGACCCGTCAAGGCAGAAGCGGATCAGCTCGGCAGAAGGGATCAGCCTTGCCAGCTTCTCGGCCAGCTCAATTTCCTGGATATGCTGACCCGCATACAGTTGTCCCTGTTCTGAATAAGATTGAATGGCGTGCAGCACTTCCGGGTGCGAGTGGCCCAGGATCAAAGGTCCCTGGCTTAGTGTAAAATCCAGGTACACATTATTATCCACATCCACAACCCTGCTTCCCTTACCATGCGAATAAAACAATGCATGCGGATGATTGTATTTCCTAAACTCCGACGATACGCCTCCGGCGAGTACCTTAGCCGCGCGATCCAATAATTGTCTTGAATACTGATACCTGCTCATTGCTGCTTTTTTATGATTTGTAAATCCGGTTTTTATAATAAAACATTTCCCGCTCCATGGCACTGATCTCCATCAACACAATAATTAAAATAGTTTTTAAAATCAGGCTTTGCCTTTACCTCCATAATGATCACCAGCTTGTCCATCCCCCATCCACCAACAGGTTATGGCCGGTAACAAAGGCCGAGGCATCGGATGCCAGGAAAACAACCGGTCCTTTAATATCCTCATCATTGGCGAATCGCCCCAATGGGGTCAGCTGCTTATAATTTACGCTGAACTCGGTCTCCCCAAAGGTTTCACTAACCCCTGGGCCATACCCTCCCGGGCTCAGACAGTTACAGCGGATATTGAACCTGCCGTAGTAGTTAGCGATCCATTTTGTAAACCCCACCATTGCCCATTTATCATAGGTGTAATTTACGGGGCTCGTCATCCCCGTTTCTCCATACACCGGGAAGTTTGGCCCCACCGAGCCCTGTATGGAGCCGATATTAATGATGTTACCGGCTTTGCGCCGGCACATATCTTTTAGTACTTCTTTCGTCAGTAACATTAACCCGGTGGAGTTTACGGCCTGCGCTCCTTCCCATTCGGCCTTGCTCATTGCATCAAGGTTTTTAAACCCTTCCCGGGAAACCGCATTATTAATCAAAACATCCATTTTTCCAAAATCCCGGATGACCGTCGCCACAAAGCCGGTGATCGACCTTTCATCTTTCAGATCCAGCTGCAGGCCGGCAGCCTTCAAGCCCATTTCCCGCAGCTCCGCTGCATAAGCCTTGCATTCCATCAAATTCCGGGAAGCGATGATCACCTGTGCACCAGCCTGAGCCAATGCCAGTGAAATCGGTTTTCCGTAAAGGCCGGCGCCTCCTGTAACAACCGCTACCCTTCCTTCCAGACTAAAGAACTGTATCATATTTTTATAATTTCCATGATCGGGGAATCAATACGTTTTCGGGAACTCCTTTAAAACAGGCTTTTGCTTTTTCCAGTACGTCGGCAGGAATTCGTTTACCATTCAGCAATCCGATATTCTCTTCCAATTGCTGCAGGGTTTCCGCTCCAAACACGATGCTCGTGATCCCCGGAAGATCGCGCACATAAGAGAAACAAAATCCGGCAACACTCATATCGCAGGCTTTTGCAAAGAGCGCCAATTGTTCAATAAAATAAGCGGCCGCCTTCAGATCACCGGAAAGTTCTTCCGGACGCTGTAGTAACAGCCCTTTAAGAAAAACGCTTCTTGCAAAAATTATTTTTTCCTGTGCGGCCAGCGTTTCCCATACGGGGTCACCCATTAAACGCTGGTCCCATATATTTACAGGAACCTGCAACACTTTTATTGCGGGCAGCGCCGCGAATGTTTTGAGCTCCGTCAAATTATCCAGCGAAATACCGCCATAAGCGATCAGGCCTTCCTGTATCAGCGACTCCAGTATTCCGGGTACCACGGCACAAACAGCGTTGGGATCGTAACCGGACACCATATGAAACAGGCAAAAGGGCAACTGCCCGAGATTTAAACGGCACAGCGACTCCCTTACACTATCAAACGCCTGCTGCTTTGCAAGCGCGGGTCTGGTAACAGCATCTGCCGTTATCTTAAACTTACTGACAATGGCCGTACCTGCGGATAGCCCGTCCGCCACCAATGTGCCCAGCAACTGTTCGGCTATCCCATATTCTCTTGCCGTATCAAAAGATGAGATCCCATATTTTGACGCTGCCCGCAGCAGCTGCCCGGCCACACCGGTATCCGGTTGCTGCTGACCACTGAACACCCCGTAGGGTATACCCAGGGAAACGGTTCCCAGGGTCAATGCAGATATTTCAAATATCCCGATCTTTTTATATTTCACTTTCTTCTTTTTTTAACAACTGTACAAAACCAGGGCCCGGCTCACCGGATCCCCCTGTAACCAGCAACAGCCCGTCTTGCAGGTATACATTAGACGTGAGTAGAAACCCTGTTTCCAGCTTCCCCATATAGGTGCCCTGCTCATCCAGCAGCTGGATGCCGGCCATGCCATAATGCGCCACCCATAAGTTATGAAAACAATCAAAAGCCAGTCCATCCGGCAGGTTGGCCGTTGCCTTCCCCGACGCATGCCGGGGCAGATCGCAGAGAACAACAGGAGCCGGCGATGCCCGGTCCAGATCCACCACAAGGATCCTGTTTTGATAACTCTCTGCTATAAACAAGTGGTGGGTTACAGGATGCAATGCAATCCCGTTCGGATAATCAAGATACTTGGCGATGAGCCTCTTTTTTCCATGACGGTCTACATGGCCGACAATACCGGTATGCCGTACCGAATCAGTAAAAAAGAACCCGCCATCGCCATCATCAGCCAGGTCATTCGGACATCGGATCATCTGATCTCCAACTATCCCTTCTGCCAAAACACCCGAAAATTTCCCCGAAGGATCAAAGCGCTTTACACAGGCCTCATTGCTATCACAGATCCAATGTTCCCCGTTGGCTGCAATCATCTGGCCATTGGGACAGGAGGAGCGCGCCCATTCTGCTGCATTCCCCTCCTGTGTAATACGCAGGATCTGACCTCCCTGCAAATTGGTCACAAACAGCTCTCCGGCAGCATCCACTGCGGGGCCTTCTGTATAAAAAGGATACTGCCAAACAGTCATGGCTCCTTTAAATTCCTGGTAAGTTCCCTGTTTCATTGCCGGTAATGGTTTCAAACGGATAAAGCGGTCTCCTTCGGTTTTTAAAATCAAACAATGTGATATCTGCACAGGTTTCTCCGGGTGTGTTCACCTGTATCATAACCGGGCAAATATCCCGGTAGGCGGCAACAGGAGCATTAACCCCCTTTGCAATAATCCAGTTCAGCCCTTCCAGCTCAATACCCAAACAGCTCAACTGCCTGCTGCTAAAGGGCGGCACGCGAAGCGAGGTAACAACAATCAGGTTTCCCAGTTCCGTTTTCAGCAACGCCACCTCCCCCATATTATATTGTACCTGTCCGCCATGCCTGGGATCAGGCTCCCGGAAATGCCCTTTATAATGACCAAGCACTGTTACCCTGTAGGGTTGGGCCCGGTTCAGAACATTTAATGCATCCAGTGCGACCACCGACCTTGTTCCGCTGCCCAGACCTGCCAGAGCGGCTACCGTAGCAGGAGCATGAATACAAATAACGGCTTTCGTTGCTCCTGCTGCTTCCAGCAGATCCATCAGGAACATACTTGTTCCGGCCGATCCTCCTCCTACATTATCACCCATATCCAGCAACAGTACTGGTTTCTCCCCTTGCGAGGCCTGGTCAATCGCCCTTTGAGGGCTTAGCTTCTCTCCGCGAAACTGTGAAAGACGTTTTATAAAGCAGGCATTTATTTCCGTCATCAATTGAGTGGTATCCAGGCCCTGTCCGGCGATCACTATCACGGCACTGCCCATTTCGTGCACATCCGCATAAGGAAATCCCAGAACAATACTTACATGTGTAGCCCGGGCTGCACCAGCTGCCTCCTGTACTTCACGGTACAGCGACAGGCAGGGCTCGGCATTTGTATGCTGCTGCTCAATACTGATCGAAAGCGGCAACTGCAACAGTTCCTGTTTCACGCTAAACCCCTCCAGTAATATCCGGTTTAATAGCTGTGCAGCCCTGATACCTGTTTGCCGCTGATCTAAATGCGGATTGGTAGCGTAAGCGATCAATGCAGTCGTTTGCTGTATCATTTGTACACTTACATTTGCATGAGGGTCCAGGGTACCCACAACGGGAATCGCGGGCCCCACCATTTTGCGTACCGCCTGCAGCCAATCACCATCCATATCCGGGCAGGTTTCGCAAACGCCTGCTCCATGTGGCACTACCAATACTGCATCTACAGGAAGCACTGCTTCCAGCAATTGCAACAGTTCCTGCTTTAAACGCTGATAAGCATCCGTACACACCATGCCCCCCGGTGTGGCCTCTGCGTAAAAAACAGGCACCAGTTCTATCGCATTTTTATCCAGCGCTTCAATAAAGCCGCCGATCTCGTGATGCGCTTTTTCATATTGTTCAACAATTGCAGCGCCTGTCAACAAATGGCTATTCTCAAAATCATCATAACCCGTTCGCCTTTTGTTAAAGGTATTCGACTCATGATAGATACCGACCAATGCAATACGCTTTTTCATCTGTACATTCTTTATGAATCCCAACCGGATCAGGCGGACAGGAATTCCGCACATTCTTATTAATAACGCGCTATAGCGTCCACTTCAAACTTCAAAACTGTTCCCAAACATCCGATCAATGTGGTTCGTGCAGGAAAGGGAGGTGAAAAATACGCGCGGTAGATCTCGTTAAATTTCACAAGGTCATCCTGGTTCGCAACATAATTCCGCACCTGCACAATATGATCCATGGTCAAACCGGCAGCTTCAACAATCTTTTTCAGATTATCAAAGGAGCGCCGGCATTCCTCCTCAAAATTACCGGGTACGATTTTTCCTCCTCCATCCACCGAGGCCTGACCCGAAATAAACAGGAAACCGCCACTTCTAATCGCAGGTGAAAAAGGCAAGTGACTTTTAGGGATCGCATCCCCCGACAGTAGTTCTTTTACGATACTCATTTCTTAAATATTTTTTTTGATAAAGGCGATAGATTCAGCTGTGTGTTCAAAGCGGGTACAACGATCCGCGGAAAAAAGACGCCCCCGGCTATCTTTAAACCCGTGGCCGGTAACCAGGCATACCACCTGGTCCGTTCGGCGGACCTGTCCCAGCCGGATCGCTTCTTTTAAACCCGCCAGCGCAACGGCTCCCGCAGGTTCGCAATAGATCCCCTCCATTCCGGCCAGCTGTTGCTGACACTCATACACTGCAGCATCTGAAACGAGTGATCCTTTTACGCTTCCTTCTTTTGCCGCCGCCATTACCTGTGTTGCATCCAGCAAACTGGGTACCTGCAGCCCGCTGATACCGCTGGTGCACCGGGCCAGTGCCCTTACTGTTTTTTGCTGGCCCATAAGCGCACCGGCAATGGTATTGTTACCTTCAGGCTGCACGCAAAAAACAGCGGGTGTTTCAAATGTCCTATGCAGTCTTTGCCAGTTCCGGAAACCTTTGATACTGGCAAGCGTTAATCCACCACCCCCCGCCGGAACAAATACTGCATTTACACCCGGCAGCCCCTCTGCAATTTCGTAGGCTATCGTTTCCACACCCGCCATTCCCTGGGGAGCATAGCAGTAGGCGCTGATCGCAACATCCGTATGGTGCGCAATGGCTAATGCCCTCAACTCTTTCATTACGGTTTCCGTAACGGCTTTCGTAAGACCAAAATCCTTTATCATAAAAATCCGGGCGCCATAGATCCCCATCTGCTCCAGCTTGCCGGCGGGCGCCCCATCCACAACCGCCAAAAAACAGGGAATGGATGCCGCAGCGCTGTAAGCAGCCAAAGCTGCGCCTGTATTGCCGCTGGAAGTAGCCAGCAAAAAGGATGCCTTCTGCGATCCTGATACTGACAGTACCATAGCTGCAAAGCGATCTTTATAGGACCCCGTCGGATTTAGACTTTCCAGTTTAAAATAAAGCGCATCCAGTCCTAAAAGCGCACCGATATTTTTTGACCTCACCAGCGGCGTATCTCCCTCTCCCATGAAGATGCGATGTTTGGCAGCAACCTCAGGAAGCAAGGCTTCATATTTCCAGATCCCGTTCAAAACTCTTTCGCTTTTAGTTGTTTTTTTGTGATGTATGCATTGAAATTATGCGACAGCCCCCCATCGACCGTAATGCAGGTTCCGGTAACAAAAGAGGCTTCAGGAGAAGACAACCAAAAAATCGCGTCCGCTATTTCTCCCGGATCTGCGGACCTGTTTAACGGTGTTCTCTCATTGATCTCCGACGTCATATGCGCGCTGATATTTTGCTGCGCCTCACTTTGATAGTCCTTACCAAGTGATGTGTCCACATTACCGGGCCTTACCGCAATCACCCTAAATCCCCTGGGTCCGTACAAAACGGCAAGTTCATAGGTAAGGCTTTCCAGGGCACCCTTGCAAACGGTATAGGCAGGCGCATACCCGCCAGCCAGTTCCGACATTACGCTGGAAATATTGATGATCACACAAGCCAGGCCCTGCTCCATCAGCCGGGCAGCCGTAATCCTTGATAAAAACGCAGGTGCCGTAAGATTGATCCGCAGTGTTTTTTCCCAGTCCTCTATGGAAATCGTATTTAATGTTTCCACCGAACGCCACACGGCATTATTGACCAGCACATCGATCCGGCCCCAGCGCGCCATACAGGTATCCACCAGTTTTTCCAAAAACCCGGTATCCTGCAGATCTCCAGCCAAGCTGATATACCCGCCGGTAAACGATGCAGCCAGCATGGCCGTTTCCTCCAGCCGACCGGCATCAATATCCGTCATGGCTATGGCAAATCCCCTGCCTGCAAACTTTTCAACTACAGCCCGCCCGACTCCACCTGCGGCCCCTGTAATCAAAACAACACCCGCTTTATTTTCCATACTCTTTTATTTATTAACCGGTAAAATGCCGCCCAGTGAATCGCCTGGGTGTACACGGGGGTGCCTGCGCAAAAATAACACCAGGCCCGAGCTGTCTGCTGTAACGCTGCGTTGCTGCCGGAGGAGCGGATCATAAATAACACCCCATTCTTCCCCCTTCTCAACAAGCGCGCCTACCTGTACTTTCGGCAAAAAGATCCCGTCAGATGCCGACACCATTTTCCCCTGTAAGAAACCACCTCCGGGCGTAGCATCCTCAACAGTGTATACCACCTCCGAAAGTTTTTTTTCCCTTGCCCCGGCTGTGAGCATACCCAAATGATCCAGCACGTTCAAACAACCCTCCACGCAGGCATCAACAATTGTTTCCTGCACGCTATTACCACCTCCATATTCCACGTAAACGGCGGGAACACCTGCATCCCTGGCAACGGACAAGGTTCTTCCGTCCGGTGCCGCATCCGTTCCCCAAACCAGCGGAAAATTAAAAGCGGCGGCCATCTGCCGCTGTGCATCCAGCACCTGCGGATCCGGGTGCAACAGGTAACCGCACAACGGGAACAGATCAAATAAAGCACCGCCTGTATGCAGGTCCACCAAGTGACTGCAATTGCGGATTCGTTCAGAGAGGTCAAAGGCCGCAACTTCCGAAACGGTTCCGGCAGGTGCCCCGGGGCAAATCCTTGCCAGGTCCAGCCCGTCTGCGCCCGTGCGACTTGCAGCGTTGTAGGCCGTTTCGTTTGCACAAGCAATAAGGCTTACCCTGCCCTTTGCCAAAATGCCCTCCAGTTTTTGGAACAATTCCATAACTGCGATCATCGGCTCATATTCATCACCATGTACACCGGCAACGATCAGTGCCTGCGGCCCTTCGTCATTGCCATTTAATTCTATTAAAAACTGTTGCTGGTTCTGCATAGCCTATCTTTTATAAAGATCTTTAAGATCAAACCGGGAAATATCCGTAACTGATAAATGGGTACCCGCCTTCTGACTACCTGCGCAATAAGACAACAGGACGGACTTTTTATAAAAATGGATCGCGGTATAGCAATACCAGCCATCCGTATCCGTCTCAATACCGGTAATCTTCTCCCATGACCGTCCCTCATTTCTTGAGATGGCCACCGTTAAGGGTGTTCGCCTGCCTTTAATAGCAGGAATACTACCATCATTGTTATTCCAGATTGCCAGCAGGTCCCCGGAGGAAGGTATACGCTCTATTGTGGCGGGGGAAAGGGGCGATTTCAAATTATATGACGTGGCTGTGCTCCAGGTAGCACCCCGGTCATTGGAATAGGAAACATACTGGGTACCCCCGCTTGCCCGGATATACATCATTATACGACCTCTCTTTAATGCCACCAGGCCGGGCTCCTGTGTAATGATCCCTGCAGGAGTATTCACCTGTTTTCCCGGCACCCAGGTTTTCCCGTTATCATCGGAATAATAGGCAAACAATGCGCCCGTTTCCCGCCACTTTGCATCTGAGGGGCGGGAATGCCGGGCAACCGCCATCATCAGCCGGCCATCCTTCAGCTGGATCACCCGGTCATTGTTCAGCACAAAGTAGCCCTTCTGATCTGTGATGCAGTCAACAGGCGTCGTCCAGGTCTTAGCTTCATCTGTAGAAAAGCGCACCACAGGAATACAATCCACGGCGGAGTTTTTCCGGAGATAAAACAGGGCGATCGTTCCATTTCGCAACCGGAGCAAAGAGACCGACATCACATTCATATTGCCTTCCTGTGTTACGATCACTTCATCCCTTCCGGACCAGGTCTTACCACCATCGGAAGAATACCGGCCTGCCAGGTATGCCGGAGCATGATCCCCCGCATTTTTACCGGTATACCTGGAATAGACAAACAGGATACGGCCATCTTTCAACGTCACAAACGATCCTTCGCTATTACGCGGGTTATCCTGCCCCGGTTCCAGCTTCAGCACCACTTGACTCAGTGGGGGTGAGCCGGAGATTTTGCGGTTGACAGCGCAGGAAGTTCCCAGTAAAACAACAGCCAGCAGGGCCCCGGCTGCCTTCCAAGGAAAATACGAACAGTTGACCCGATTCCATAAAAAATACCACATAAGGCTCGTTCAATAACGATTATTTAATGCTTCGTACCTGCTGTATTGCCGGAGTTATCTGGCTAGCAACATCTTTTATGCCCGCTGCAGCCTCAATTTTATCCGACAAAGAAAGGACTTCCTCGTCTGTCCATTCCGCCTGATTCAGCCCCAGCGGCGCCTTGGTTTGCCCGATATCAATACCGTATTTCAACCGCATTGCCTTTCTGAAAAAAGTCCAGATATTGGGCAATACATAGAGGATCGTCCTTTGAAATTCCAGCATAAAGTTTTTGGCCTGTTCAAAGTCCCCCTCTCTGAAATCCTCTAATACCTTTTTGCAGGCTACTCCCCACAAATTATAAAAGGACCCGATAGCACCGTCTGCACCACAGAGGCTGGCATGACACATCAATTCATCTGCGCCGCTGAACAACTTCAGCCGGTCGCCTGCCTGCAGATGGATCGCACTTATTTCCATGAGCTGCCCGGTGGTCAGTTTCATACCGGCTATATTAGGAATCTGCAGCAACCGTTCAATAAAGTCCGGTATATCCCCCATGGTATTATTGCCGAGCTGATAGGGAAAAAAGGGCAGGTCCGTTACCTCCGCAATTTTTCTGTAATGTAGTAAAGCGTTGGCGACGGACCCGGAAAAATAAATGGGAGCCACCGATGATATAGCGTTGGCGCCGCATTCAGCTGCATGTACGGCAAGCCTTACGGACTCTGCAGTAGTAAGCGCACCTACCTGAACCATTACCGGTACGCGGCCGGCCACTACTTCCGTTACTTTTTCCAGTACGGCCTTTCGCTGTGCCTCGGTGAACAAAACCCCCTGGCCTGTTGACCCCAGGACATACAAGCCATCCTGTCCCTGAGTGACCAGCAGACGCGCCAATTTTTCCAATTGTTCCATTTCCGGCGCACCCGTACCATCTACCGGTGTAAACATGGCCGACCATAAACCTTTAAATATTTCTTTCATACTGAAGATTACTATTTTTAAAAACATCTGCCCATCGGCATACTATTACACATCTCCAACCCAGCCGGCTCTTCAGCCGCGGCTTTGGCTGAACCCCGACCCTGCCGGTACGCCGGTCATTGAAACTGAAAGGCGTAGAGATCTGCATCTTTGAGAACAAAACGTAATTTAACGGCCTTCCCCTGCAGCGGGGAAAGATCACTGCCCTTTTTCCACTCCACCTTCCGGCTGATCGTATCCCCGAATACCGGGTAGCAATCATCCAGTGTAAAGCCTTTCACCGGCCGGTTGGTTGCTGCATCAATCACCTCCACCTGTATGCCCCCTGCCGCGGAAGTAGAAAAGTTAAGGCTGAGCGAATTCCCTTTAAAAATGATCGGCCTGGTCACCAGTTCCCCGCCGCTAAGGGGTGCATTGACAGAAACAAAGCCATCAAGCCGAAGCGTATAACGCCTCAGGTAACTCGCCCTGTCTTTCCAGTAATGTTCCGTTGCATAAAGTGATAATTCATTGGGTGCTCCGGGGTCTGCCGCTTTTGTTTCCACCAGATGCCAGCCAATATACTGGTCTCCGTAGGTCCAGGTGCCGTTCCGCTCTATACCGGGTCTTAAAAAGGCCTCATTCCACCTTTTAAAGTTCACGCCATCCCGGCTGGCCATCAGCAGCGACTCCGTTAATGCCGTGCCATAGCGCAACGATTTAGCAGCCCGTTTTTCCCGCTCTTCAAGCTCAGGTAAGGCTTTCATAGAAGGAGACCAACCTCTTTCAATATACCGGGCGGGAAAGCCCAGCAATATATGTGGTGCCCGGTAGTAGGGCTTAATCTGATTGGTATACAACTCTTCTTCCGGCGAGTCTTCATATTGTATGTTCGCCTGCTCTGTCCAATGAATAAAGTCTTTTGAAACTGCGGTCCGGATCAGCCGTTTACCAATATAAGGTTTATCCGGTGTTCCCTTTGAAAAGAACCGCCAGTAGGCCCGGTATTCCTTTTTGTCAGCATCCCAGAATGCGAGGTTCTGCGAATCAAATGCCCCGTCTTTAATAATATAATCATCACTCATCAAATTCCAGTGAATCCCGTCGGCAGATTTAAAAGCTATTAATCCCTGGTCTATCAGCAATGCCTTATATTTCGCATCGGCCGGTGCATCGGGGTTATCATCTTTGAAGACTGCAGGGTGCCCGGCATTCAGGTTAAACTTCCCCATTTTGCCACTTACAAAAACAATATTATTATTCCGGGAGCCTTTGAATTCATACAGCCCAAGATCAGGTTTTGTCCAGTGGATTCCGTCTTCACTTTCTGCATAGGCGCAGTACAACGGATGCGCGGTCGTCAGGTCGCTGCTTGCCTCATGTTGCCAGGCTTTGTAATACATCTTATACTTATCGCCATCTTTAAAGATACTGTGATAGCCGCTGCCACTGCCCTCCCACGGCTGATCATGTATCATCACGATTTCCCTGGGCTGCGGGTGATGCAATACGATCTTCCCTCCACCGGTCAGTCTGTCAATAAGATACCCATCCACAAATAGCTCCAGCCTTGACCCAATATTTACAGGAGGGACGGGCTTCTCTTTTGTGACCGGGTCACCAGGTACAGCGGTCCCTGCCCGGGCACCTTCAGTTACAAGTCCTGCACAAAAAAAGACCGCAACAAAATAAACGGTTGTTCGTAAAAAGAAGTTGTTCATTTACTATTCACTTTTATTAGGATTTCTAAATCAATTTACAAATACTTTCACGGATGGTCCCAGCCTGCATTTTGCTGAAGGTTGGGATTGATCAGTAATTCATTATAGGGTATGGGAGCAAAATATTTATAGTCATCAAATTGACGGACCATATTCGCCTGCCAGAGTATGCGGCCATGATCACCCAATGACAACTTCGTTGTTTTATTATCAATAACGAAATAATAGACCCCGGCCACAGGATTGGCGGGATTGGCCGCAACAAACGACACGTCTGCTTTCCCGTCCTCGTTGAGATCATACAGCTTATTCATTTCCGGAACATACATACCATCCTTTTCCTTTTCCAGGAGCTTAGCTGCCTTCCAGCGCTTCAGGTCATCGTACCGGAACCCTTCTGCTACCAGCTCTATAGCGCGTTCTCGCCGGATCTCCATCACCGGAACAGAATTGATATCCGTATAAAAATTATCTTTCAGGTAGCCGTCTACGGTAGCCGGCATCGCCGTATTGGTAATACCCGCCCGCTGTCTTAGTAATGCAATAGTCTTATTCCAGTCGCCCCCGGTCAAATCGCCCGCTTCCGCTTTTGCTTCGGCGTAGTTCAATAACACTTCCGCATACCGGATGATCGGGATTGAATTATAACCCTGCCCGTTAAGATCATATGCCTTATCATCAATTGAAAACTTGAGGATCTGATAGCCGGTATAGGCCGCTCCCAGATAAGGAGCGGCGGCGCTTCCATCTGTCCGTTTGTACCCGGGAGTCCTGATTGTTTGTGCGAGCCGGGCATCCCTGCCTTTTACTTCCCCCGAAAACCGGATCGTATCAAAACCGGGTTTATCCGTAAACGGTGTGCCGTCAATATTCAGATACGTATTCATAAACCGCTTGATCAGCACGGGCTGATACTGGCCATAGTCCGAGAAGAACCCTGTTACGTTATTCCATTTTTTTAAATTGTTGTTATAAACAGCGGCCAGCATTACCTCCGCGCTTACAGGATTTTCACTGATAAAAAGGCTCCGGTAATCCTTTGCAGGGTTATTGGAAGATACCAGGCTGTATAAATTGCTGTTCATGATTTCCGCGGCGGCATCTGCGGCATCTTTAAGCCAGGCATTGGCTGATGCGGCAAGTCCCAGTTCCGGATGGTATTTTCTAAACGTACCTTCAAACAAACAGATCCGGGACTTCAGGGCCAATGCAACCCACTTGGTTATGTTGGATGCGCTGTTGTCCTTTTTATCACTGATCGTTTGAACAGCTCCGTTGATATCGGCGAGAACAGAATCCATTACCAGAGTCCGGGGATCTGCTTTTTTATAGAGAAGGGAATCGCCCGACGTAAGTACTTTCCCGTACCAGGGTACGTTTCCGAACCGTTTCACTTTATCAAAATAAAACCAGGCGCGGAAAAATCTTGCGATCCCTCCAAAATGCTCCTTCCGCGCATCCGGAACAGGAGCCGCCCTGTAGTGTTCAAGAAAATAGTTGATATTCCTGAGGTTGCCCCAATCCCATCCCTGCGCAACTTTACTGGTGTAACCGCCGGTAAGGTACGGCAGGTTTTGACTCCAGGCAGTCACATCGCTCATGATATCGCCACTGATATAATAATCTTCCAGTGTGCCGGCATTGGCTCCGGTTATTTTTAACGCATTGGGCAACATCTGGTAAAATGAATTGACGTATAGTTGTAAATTCTGCTCAGATGAAAAGGCCTGGGAAGGTGTTAAAGAATCAACAGGATTTTTATCCAGCACTTTTTTGCAGGCGCCCAATAAAAAACAAAAGGCAATAATAAAAGTTAAATGTCTCATACATTTCTTTTTAGTTGTTCATTACAAGCCGATATTAATTCCGAATGTATAGGTCTTCAATATCGGATAAGCATTACCATCTGTGCTGGCCTGAACCGGGCTGATCAGCTCGGGATCGATATTACCATTGATCCTGGACATGGGTGTATAGGTCCAGATGTTTTCTCCAGACAAATAAACCTGTACGTTCTCCAGCCGGGCTTTCCGGAGGAGCGCCTTCGGAAGGGAATATCCAACCGTTAAATTTTTCAAACGTATATAGCTGGCATTTTGAAGATATCTGGTTTGCGGCTGCAATTCCCTTTCACCATAGGGCATAGGGCCTCTGTACCGGGGCCAGTACGAATTGGGATCATTTCCGTTCAGCGTCCAGTTATTCTTCAGGGTTGCCGCTGGAATGGTTCCATACCAAACAGAATACTGCCCCCAGAATTCCGTAGCACCGTAGGAGGGGTACCAATCTCTTTTGCCAATGCCCTGGAAGAATGCCGATAAAAACAACTGGTTCCAGTCAACATTGGTTGTGATCCCATAACTATACCGGGGTGTGGAATTTCCGATAATGCTCCAGTCGCCATGATCCTTCAGCGTACCGAGTCCTTTATTGATCTTGCCATCGTTATTCAGATCTTTGAATTTAATATCCCCCGGCAATACTTTATTCCCGGATGAAACAATTACAGCGCTCTGATCGGCGTGATTTGCAATATCCTCCTCGGAAGCAAAAAGGCCCTCAGTTGTATATCCCCAGATATCGCCAACCCGCTGCCCTACATAATAGTTGGTAATAAAAGTGTTGGGATCCGGTGCAAGCAGTCCTGTGGGATTATTATACTTTGTTATATAGGAAACATTATCGGCCAGCGTTAAACGGATCATATAATTAACGGGTTTGGCCGTCCTGATCTGGTCGCTCCAGGCAACAGACAGTTCAAAGCCGGTGGTCTTCAGATCGGCATAGTTTCCCCTGGGTGCGCCGGCCCCGAATACCGCAGGCAATACAGGGCCAATAGTGATCATATCCGTAGTCATACGCCGGTACCAGTCAAAAGACCCCGACAATCTTCTTTTAAGCATTTCGATATCCATTCCAAAATCCGTTGTGGTCGATTTTTCCCACGTAAAATTATCTGCAAGAACGGCGGGGTTGGTAATATATGCAGGGTACAATCCCGAAATAACTACCGGGGAAAGCCTTGCTTTTAGCTGTTCTACATACAGGTAAGGATCAATCTGGCTATTACCAAGAGCGCCATAGGAAACCCTGAACTTCAGGTTATCCAGCCATGCGCTGGACCCTTTCATGAAGCGTTCCTCCGTAACTCTCCACCCTGCAGATATGGAAGGGAAAAAGCCAAACTGCTGCGACGCCGGGAATTTCGAAGATCCGTCATAACGCCCGTTCAACTCCAGCAGGTATTTGCCCGCAAAGCTGTAATTAATCCGCGAGAACACACCTGATGTGGCCCATTCATTTCCTCCGCCCGTAAGCTGGATATTCTGGCCGGCAGCAAGGTTAAAGTCTGTCAGGTCCGGTACCAGTAAGTTATCGCGGTACACAAAAAGGTTTTTCAGCTGGCTGATTTCGGTGTTGGTACCCACCATGATCTTGAAATCATTCTTTCCAAAGGACTGACTAAAATCTGTATAAAGATTATAGGCGGTATAGGTTGTCTTTTGCTGCGTATTCGACATTGCAGAAGTGCCCAGTGTAAGGATCTCGCCGGGTTTTACGCTGTAGGGAACCACTACACTCTTATTGATCACATCCGAAGTCGTTTGCTGATGGGAGAAATCGCCCCGGATGGACCATTTATTTTTTATCAGTGTGGCGATAAAAGAGATATTATTCCGCACAAAAGAGCTGTTGGTTTCGGCTTTGGCGCCCCCGATCATTTGCCCCAGGCTACCGGCAGCAGTCCGGGTAAGGGATCCGTCAGGATTATATAACATCGCCATAGGAACAATATAACCGCCTACGTTCAATGTGTTCCAGATATTCCCGTTATTAAATGGATCTGTATACTGGTAATTTGAAAAATCATTATTCGTATTGATCCGCAGCCAATCGGTTGCCTGAACACCTCCTTTTACCCGCAGATTATACTTATGATATTGATCGCCCCTGATCCTGTATAATCCACCCTGGCCGTAGTAATTACCGGAAACAGCATAATCCACTTTATCGGTTCCGCCGGACACGCTGACGGCATGCTGGGTGGAAGGAATGGACGATGCATACAGTTCATTAAACCAGTCGGTATTTCCATAATACATATAGTTACCTGTTGCCGGATCTGTACTCACATCGGGCAGAGCCCCCGGATGCTGGGAACGGTAAAGCAGGGAATCCAGGTAGCTGGAGGAAAACAGAAGACCGCTGCCACCTATTGTTGAAGGCAGGGTTGTATAATCCGTCCAGGAGGTATAGGACTCTTTGAACATTTTTGCCCATAAGTAGCCTTCGGTGACCATTTTTTGTTTGATCGTCCGCTCCGCATGTGAATAGCTGCCGGAATAATGAATCTTCGGCCTGGACTTACTTGCTGTTTTTGTGGTGATCAGTACTACTCCAAAAGCGCCCCTGGAACCATATATGGCAGCCGAGGCGGCGTCCTTCAGCACGGTAACGCTGGCGATGTCGTTCGGATTCAAAAACAGGGGATCGCCTACAACCCCGTCTATCAATACCAGGGCGCTTCCTCCTGCCCCAATGGATGTAAGCCCGCGGATATTATAGGCGGGATTAGCAGTAGGCCGTCCATCCTTGTACCCAATGTTAAGATTGGGGATCGCACCCTGGAGTGACCGGGAGGCGTTGGGAACCGGCCGGTTCTCAAAATACCGGCTATCTACCTGTTCTACTGCTCCTGTAAGATTGATCTTTTTCTGCCGGCCATACCCCACCACTACTACATCTTCCAGCTCCTGGGATTCTCGCTGCAGTGTTATATCGATTACAGACCTTCCGCCTGCTACTATCTCCGTAGCAGCATAGCCAACACCGGAGACCAGCAATACAGGATCAGCCGAGCCTGGCACTATGGCGTACCGGCCTGCATTATCTGTAACTGCACCCGTTTGCGTGCCTTTTATTATAATGGAAATACCGGACAATGGTTCCTGAGCGCTGTTCCTGACCGTACCTTTTATTTCCCCCGTATTCTGACCATAAAAGCAGTTAGAACACAAGAGAAATACGGTCTGGATCAGAAAGACCCTGATAAACGCCTTACGGCCCGGGCGCTGGAACCGGCGCCGCAACACCCTAAATGCAGACAAGCTTCTCATTGTAAAAATTTTGTTTAATAAATGGCGGACAGTTATCGTTAATATGTATTACATATTAACACGAATATAAACGCTCCGCTTCTATTTGCCAAATATTTTTAAAAAAAGTAGTACATATTTGATATTATGAATGAGCCCTGCACCTATCTGATGCCGCGTTCTTATAGCCATTTTATGCATAAAACAGCTCCTATTGTTCCTTTTCCAGCAATCCGCTTCCGAAACAGGACTTTCGGGCATAGGGCTTTCAACCGTCGTTCTCATACATTTAAAAAGTAGTACATATTCGCTTATTAAGTTGCTTTTTATATCTTTGGTGCTTAAAAATCTGCTACGTATATGTCACTATATAACCTACGACCGGTAGAAACATTAACCCAGGTTGACAAAATTGAAATGAGTTTACAGGAATACCTGCGCACAGAAAATTTTCAGCCCGGCGATCCGCTGCCCAAGGAAATGGAGCTGGCCAAAGCCATGGGAGTAAGCCGTACAGCCATCCGGGAAGCACTTTCCCGGTTCCGGACGCTGGGGATTATTGAATCCCGCAAAAACAGGGGAATGCTGATCGCCCGTCCTGATGTTTTCAATATTGTAGGGCGCATACTCACCCCGCAGTTGTTGGATGAAGATACTTTAAATGAAATTTTTGAAATGCGCCTGGTGATCGAGGTGGGATTGGGGGATCTCCTCTTTTTGCGCAGACATAACATTGATTTTAAAAAACTCAATGATATCATTAAAAAAGAACAGAAAGCCACTCAAAAAATCGAAATCGTAAAATACGATATTGAGTTTCATTCTATGCTTTATCAATTTTCGGGGAATGAGACCATCATGCGTTTTCAAAAAATGTTGCTCCCGATATTCGACCACGTATATGCCAAACTCAGCGAATCCTCAGACGCGTATTCAAAAAATGCCATCGAAGAAAAAGACCCCGTAACACACCAGGACCTGGTGAACACGCTTAAAGACGGCACTCTGGAAACATTCAGAAGCCAAATGCGTAAACACCTGATGGTCTATTTCAGAAAAGTGAATACAGACTAACCACGCGGTTTGTGGCTACCGGCCTTCAGTTATCAGCAATCAGTTTTTAGTCAGCTGATTCGCCCGAATGTGGAAACCGACCCGTTCAGAAATAACGGACGGTCCATCGGGCCGTTCCTGATGGTACATTATTCACAACCCAAAAGTTGCCTTCGGCTATTGCCGTGATCTTTTTCCCATTCCTGAAAACCTGGTCCGCATCTGATTTCCTGGGTAAGCAAACCTTGCCGCCGGTATTGGCGGGCATAACGGTTTTCAGCTGAAATGATCCTTCGGTTTTGTCAAACTCCACCTGCACATTTCCCTTCAGCGTAGCCAGTTTTAGCCGGGCATGACGAAGCGGACCGGGACGGGGTTTTATTGCTATGGTACTAAAAGCCGGCGACAGTGGTGTAACACCCATCAACCTGCTCACAATGATATTGGCAGGTGCGCTGCCCCAGGCATGATTCCAGTCCTGGTTATTTTTATACTCCGTACCCCATGCCTCGGTAGTCATGGTGGACCCGGTGCGCAACATATTATACCAGCTGCGCTTCCCTTTTGCAGTTAACAGCTCCAGGCCATAAGCGGCTTCGTCTGCATCATACAACGCGCTTAACAGGAACTGGGCACCATATACACTACAGGCCATTCCTCTTGTGCGGATATAAGCAATGACCGCAGCCCTGTTCTGTTGCGGAACCAGGTCAAAGGCCAGTGCCATCATATTGGCATGCAGCGAAGCATGCTCCGTACCTTCCCCGTCTTTTACAATCCCCGAAACAGGGTCAATGAAACTGCGCCGGAATGCTTCCTTTACTTTTACCGCCTGTGCATCATAAAAAGCGGCATCTGCTTTTTCACCCAGAGCCCATGCCAGCTTTTTCATACAGATCAATGCTTCGTAATGAAAGGCATTGACCACGGCATTATAGTCTGTAAACACATAGCTGTCCGACTCGCCGGGAGCATCGGGCGGCAAGCCAAAACCACCTTTTTGCGGCCAGTCTACAATGTCCTTCAGCACTACATTCCCGTTAAAGCTGGTCAGGTGGATCGACGCAGTAAATGCGCTGTCCTGCTTGCCGGTACGGGTGCTGATCAGTCCATCCGGCCGGGCCAGTGCCAGCAATATCTTCGGCTTTAACTCCCTGTAAAGCATTTTAACGGTGCGGATATCCCCGGAGTACCAATAGTCATTCCAGGCGATCAGCAGGTTCTGCAACGACCATTCCGTTGGCCAGGTAGCATTGTAAATAAGATAGGCTAAGGAACGCCGGGCCATATTGAACTCGGCATCTACCGCATAATGGGAAAGCTGGTTGATCAACGCATCGGCCTCATAGGGGATGCGTTCCCGGTCTCCATCCACATATACTCCTGTAAAACTGGTGGCTTTGATCGTATACTTAGATAGCGCCCATACCTGGTTCAACAGGGTGTCTGAACTTTCAAATTCAGCAGCGGCATCCTCAAATGGATAATGGACCGCATAGCGTTCCAGCAACTTTATAACCACCGGGGAACCTCTTTCAAACTCCACATAGCGAAAAGGGAATACCTCCCCGATATAACCCGGCACCCGTATCGCCTTGTTCCCGGTATTTCTTTTATCGGGGGGAAATACGGGAACATAGGAATGCAACCCTTTTTTTAAAGGAACTGCCAGCCGCTGGTAGCGGATCGTTCCTGCCGGTTTTTTTTCAACCGCGCCCTTTTCATCGATCGCTTCTCCTACGTGAATCCAAAGCGTATCCCGCTCCCCTGCTGCCTCTGCAATCAGGTGAAGCTGTCCGAATGCGGCGTTCCCAAAATCATAGAACCGGTTTTTATTAGGGAGCACGGTATGTGTTACGGGCTTTTGAACCGTTTTTTCCAGGGGCACGGATGGTTCCCGGAACCGCTCCGGGACGCTATCCGTCAGGAAAGCCGCCGGTGCTGAAAAAGCAGTTGGTCGGCCTTGCCGGTCCCATAACTTTACCTTCCAGTAATAGATCGTATTGGGCTTTAATGCGCTCCCATTGTACACCACGCCCGATTGCTGCGAAGTGGCTACTTTGCCCGAATTCCATACATCACCGGTACCCGACTGCAACCTTTGAGCCGAAGAAGCCAGCAGGATCTGGTAAGCTGTTTGGCCGGCGCCCGGCTCATTGCCGGTCATGATCCAGGAAAACCAGGGATGTATACTGGCAATACGCGTCATCTGGAAAGTACCGGGTTCCCGTAATGCCTGTTCCAGGCTCCGGCTAACAGCAAAGCCATTCTGCCATACCCTGTCCGTATTGCGGGCCAGGTCTACCCTCAGGCCGGATGGCATCCCGTTTTTCTGTGCGCTTGTATTTATTGCCAGCAACAATCCGGCGAATATCCATAAACGATAACCGATCATAGTCCTATTTATATATCATTAATCCTGTTTCAACTTTACAGGGCAATTGCAACCAGGTGTGAAAGATACTGATTGTTATGTAAAAGCAATTGTCTTAAGCACTCCTGTACACTGCGCAAGTTCCGGATTGCCGGGATCCGGCAGCTGCAGGACCTTCGCTCCACCATAAAATCATCGTTACAGATATGATACATCATATAGAACTGGGCGTCGATCCTGCGGGGCGGAGACCGTATACCCGGGCATTGATCCGTAAAGGCCACATCACGCTCGGCGGTCATAAAAGATACCGGATCTACGGTCTGCTGCAATGTGCTTCCGGCAAAAGGATGATGGCAGAGAACCGGGTATTCTTTAAAGATGAAGCAGAGGCCCTGGCGCACGGATACCGTCCCTGCGGTCATTGCCTGCCGGAAGCATACAAGAAATGGAAGGCAGCGCTGTTCCGCTAAGTACCGGGCATCACGGAGAATACAGATGCGCATGTAAGTTTTAAAACAAGCCCATTATACCTGCTGCCCTACTGTTTACCTTATATAAAACGCCTGCACAACAGGCGGGGCAGACTGTATTTTTCCGGCAATGCCGTATTGCCAGGCAACCACTGTAATCTTTACCGGGTACTTTGCCTTTGGCGGAATATTGGTGATGATCAGCTGCGTTCCCTCTATATAAGCCGGGCCCTGCTTGATATAATAATACACCGGCAGACTTGCAGAAGATACGGCATGGAGCGGTACGGATCTGACGGAACGGGACACATCTGCCAGCTCCGGGAAACGGATCGTTTGTATAGCGCCTTCTGCATTTACCAGGGGAATGTGCATATCCAGCTGTTGTACAGCGCTTTTATAAGCATCGTCTCCGTCATTGTAGGCCAGGAGCCAAATATCATTGCTGCGTTTTTTATTATTAAAACCCAGTTTACCGAAATGGATCCGGAAAGTGCTGTCATCTATTTTTTTTACAGGCCCGCATATCCCTGAAACTACCAGCGGCGTTACAGCATGGTTCCTGCCCGTCTTTGCTTTGGTACTATCTGCAAAAAATGCTTTGATCTTAAAACTGATACCATCCGCAAGCGGGCTGAATTTTCCGGAGAACGTTGCATGGCTCTTCTGCGGCTGTAAAACAATACCCTTCTGCACAAACCCGATGTACTGTTCCTTCTTACCTCTTGCTTTTGCATACGATCGTTCCGCAACATCGGCCATCTCTTTGTCAAAAACCCAGGAAGCCGTGTAACGGTCGCCCCTGTATTTGCTATAAGGAGCCGCCTTAAAAAACGGCAGGCTGTCCTTCCGCCACCGGTCCATAAGCCAGCCCTGTTGCGGATCTACGGGCTTCAACCTGCCTGCCGTTCCGATCCTTGCTGCCGCTGCCTTTTTTATGAACAGGCACACATACCGGATCATCGCCTCGCTGTAGTCAAAATGTCCGTGACCCGCATCTGCAAAAAAAGAAACCACCGATGCGGGATGGCTTTTAACATAATCGAAACCCGGAGTAATGCGGTCCTCCCACCATTCATATTCACCCATTATAAATAAGGCCGGAACCCCATCTATATTCCGGCCTCCCCATTCCACATTTTTGCCGCCATACCCCGTAAGCGGTGTTTGCGGTGCATCTCCATGTACCGATACCAATGCCAGGGTGCGTTGCGGATTCCATGCAGCAAAGTTCCAGGGAAAGGTGGCATAGGCCGAATGGCCGATGGGTATGACCGGTGCTGTTTTCAACTCCGCATAACCTGACTCTTCTGCCAGCAGGTCCATCATCCGCTGAAAATTTTTACCGGCATCTTTATTAAAGTCGAAGGGCATATCGATACCCGGCGTTACCCATACCTCTGCAAAACCAAGCTCCGTCATCGTTTTCCTGAAGACCGGGTGCTCCAGCATGCCTTCTTCGATCATATTATGCTGGGCAAAGACCACGCCCCGTACCTGTTTGCAATTTTCGGGGATCCATAAATAGGCCTGCGGATGGTCGCCCGTTTCTGAGGATACCATACGATCTACACTAACGCACCATTGCCAAACCTGCGCCCGCGTAGTCATTGCGCTCGCAAACAACCCTATCGCCAGCAGGATCTTTTTTATCATTGTTATTCGTTTATTGTTATTTCCCGATCCTGAACCAATCCACATCCATCCAGGAGCGGGGACTGCCCGGTTGCTGATTTAAGGTAAACATACCTGTTTTGGCGCCGATCCATTTGCCCTGTTTTGCCTGGAACGGCGTACCTACCTTTTCGAACCGGTTACCATCCAGGCTGTAATAAAAGGTGCAGCGGGCGCCTTCTTCAACCGCTACTTTAAGAAAGATCGTGGCCCGCTCCAGTTTTGTCTGGTAATTATACCGTACTTCAGGTTTGAAATTTTTCAGTATGCTGTTGCCCGTTTCTTTTTCTGTATGCTGCTGTTCCGCATCGTTACAGATCGTTTGCACCACAGCATAGCCGGCAGCCGTTTTCCTCAGTGCTATATAGGAATAATCCCAACCCATCATGATCAAACCTGCCATATCCCCTTCATTCTGCAATACAGCGGTCAGCTTCATCGTAGCAGTGAATGCAGGGGCAGGCAATTTTTGAAGGAGCAGGTTGGGCAGGTCCCAGAAATTGGTATATCCCTCCGGGTAATACTGGCCATACAACCTTATATAACCATTTGAGGAAGGGAAGCCCCAGGACTGCTGCGGGTTCGCATGCCAGCTCCACTGCAGGCCCAGGCCGGGCTTATTAAATTCATCGCTGGTTGCGGGTACTTCAATGGAATTCCGATGCCCCACATCGGGCTTCCTATAAGTGATGACCGGCTCCCCGCAATAGTCATGGTCATTGATCCCCATTACCGGCCAGCCGTCCTTCCAATGAACGGGCTGCAGATGAAGGATGCGGCCGTAAGGGCCCTTATCCTGGAAATGCAGGAACCACCACTCACCGGTTTTTGTATCCACCAGCCCGCCCTGGTGCGGACCATTGATGGCAGTTGTGCCCTGCGCCAAAACCTTTTTTACTTCATAGGGGCCATAGATACTCCTGGAACGCAGCGCGATCTCCCATCCGTTTACCACCCCACCCGCAGGAGCCAGTAAATAATAGTAGCTGTCTTTCTTATAAAACTTTCCCCCTTCCACGGTATGATTGATGCCATCATTACCATCGAATATCAATGATTGATTACTGATAACCTTTGTACCCTCTTTGTTTAGCTCACAAACCGTCATGATACTGTTCAGCCCTGCACGGCTTCCCGCCCAGGCATGCACCAGGTATACCTTACCATTATCATCAAAGAAGGGACTGGGATCTATACGCCCCTTTCCCGGCAGCACCAGGACAGGTTTATCCCATTTGCCGCGTATATTTTTTGTTGTTACCCGGTAAATCCCAAAATCCGGATCGCCCCAGTAAATCATGTATTCGCCCTTGTGAAAACGGATGCAGGGCGCCCACACGCCTTTGCCATGCTGCGGTCTGTTGAAAAAATCCGGCGGTACTCCCGGCAGGTACAGGTCATCCAGCGCGTAGTTGATGATCTGCCAGTTGACCAGGTCTTTTGAATGCAGGATGGGCAAACCTGGCACACAGTTAAAACTGGAAGCGGTCATATAATAATCATCACCAACCCGGATCACATCCGGATCGGAATAATCGGCAAACAGCACCGGGTTTTTATACGTGCCATTGCTCCTGTCCGCAACCCATATCCCCGGATCTTTTTTTTCCTGAGCTTCCGATAAAAGCGGTCTGCAGCTCAGATAAATAACAACGGCTAAAACTGCAAAGTATCCTTTGGTCACATTGATCGTTTTATTGCTGAACGTTTAAAGGCTGTCCATTTACCCGTACCTGACGGATCCTTACATTCGTTGAATTGGTCATTCCGGAGGCAACGGCAATGCCCAAAAACCGGCTGTCGCCCGGATCGGCCGGGGAGCTCCCTGCTTCCCGCCATTGAGCTCCATCGTAAGAAACGAATGCCGCAATCCTGTTACCGTGTTTTTGTACCCGTAACCAGTAACTGCCGGTCAGCCGGCCAAAGGTTACGGCCGGAGCCGTCAAACCAGCGCCTTTTGCCAATGTTGTAATTCCCCCGCCCTGCTTTGCCCGGGCTTCAAACCGGGTATGCCAGTCGGGTTCTTCAATATGCTCCGTTTTTCCCGGATATAAAAAAAGCGAAACAAAGGGCGCTCCTTCTGTAAGATCCTTTCGCAGCATCAAACCGATCATGGAGAACTGCGACCCCGGCTGCGGATCGATCCGGCATTCAAGCATTGCGTTTCCCTTAACCGGGAAAAAAGTGTAATGAAAACCATCCCCCGTTTTTCCCGGGCCGGCACCAAATGCTTCGATATTGAACCGGGTTCCGTCAAAACAGGTATTGCCTGGTGCAACGGGACCTATATCCTCTTGCAGCCAGCCCCGCGGCAAGCCCGCTACGGCCGGCTGTATAAATGCATCGCTGCTACGACCTTTTTTCCCGACGGCAGCAACGGTATAATAATACCGGTGGCCCGGCACTACGGTTTTATCACTAAAACGGGTGATCCTGATATTTTCAGCAATCGTCTTAAACGGTCCTGCCGGCAAACCGGAACGTTTTACCATATAAGTTATATCCCCGCTACCGGTACCGGGTGCGATCCATGAGAGCTGTACTTCCTTATTAAACCCCTGTGCAAATAGCCCGGCAGGCGGGGCCGGCTTTGCATCCGCCGGTTCGCCGGCCGCTGCATAATATAAGGTACCATAGCCCGGATGATCAGCACCGGGTCTTCCCGGTCCCTCCGGCCGTATCTTTTCCACCACAGCTGCAACACCTGGCGCCGGTAATTTTTTTGTGCCCACATAATGTGCATATACCTGCTCATACAAAGGCCGCAGCTGCCCCCTGCCCTTATCCGACATACGGTAGTGATGGTATTTGCCTGTCCGGTCGAGCCACTCGCTAAACGGCAGATCATCCTTTCCCAGGTTGTATCCTGCCACATACTCAAATCCCTTCAACAACCGGTTGTTGTCATAACCATACAGGTCTAATCCCTGGTTCCATGCGATGGCGCAGCACTCCGCCAGCATACCGATCCCCAGTTGCGAGTGCGGCTGATCGCGTCCGCTTTCCTGGATCTGTCCGCTGGTATTAATGATATAATTCCCGATACTGCCATTGCCCCAGCCATGCGTATAATAACGCAGCGCATCCTCAAAAACAGGCCGGTCGTTACAGAAAACGCCGATGGCCATACAGGTTTTAAGCGCTGCGGCATCCCAGTTACCATTGGCAAATGGCGCATAATCCTTCAGCACCGGGTAGATCACTTCCTTAAAATGCCATTCCGCTTTCCGGATATCGGCAGCCTTCCAGCCCGCCCCGGTATAACGCAGGAGCTCCGCGGCATTGATCATTTTAAAAGGGCCCAAACCCGCCATCAGTATGGCATCCCGGCCGGTCACCGCCGTTAATGTTGCTGCCCATGCATTGACGATCTCGATTGCTTTTTGTGCATACCGGTGATCGCCGGTAATGCACCACATAACGGCATTCTGATGTGCCGCATTGGCGTCGTTGTCGTATGCAGCGCTTACCCCCGGGTTACGGCCTACTGTTTTAAGCGGTCCCTGCATCTTATAGGTATATTGAGAAGCAGAGTCTTTTATAAAAACCAGGTATCCTGAGTAAACCGGCTGTTGCTGCAACGCAACGGCAGTCTTCATCCGTGCCAGGTCTTCTTTGCTGTGTAAAATACCCGGGTGTATAAATGGCTGGGCAGTCAACACCCCTGCGCTGCCAACCCATGCCATAAAACAAATGCAGATCTTTCCTGCAACATATTGAATCTTCGTTTTCATCTATAGTTCTACCGTATATTTTAGTTTCTGTTCGCTGTAGCCGGCAGCAATACCATAATTGCATCACAGTGCTTCTGCTCATTTAATGTGCCAGTACACCACATAGCGTTCACCGTGGATATCATACAATGGCCTCAATGTAACGGGCTGTACCGGCGCTTTAAACAGGAGCGGCTGACCTGCGATCTTCTTTATGCCCCGGTCCGGGCTTGCCGGATCCAATACCAGGCTTGTATCCATTGTTGCAGGAACATGATAATTGTAGGTATAATAATCATTGTGCATGGTGGGATCTGAATAAGGTGCGCGCGCCGAAAAGTTTCCGGAGCCCATTGCACCGGCCAGTACAACAGGACCATAAACGACCGCCGCAACAGAGGGATCGTCGTTGGCCGGAACCAGGTGTAATTGCATGGGATAATCTACTTCGATCCGGTCTCCTTTTTTCCATACGCGGTTTAAAGTGATGTAGCGGCCGGGAGTCTGTTCTGTTTTTCGCGGCCGGCCGTTTACCAATACACGGGCGCCCCCTGTTGCCCACAAAGGGTAACGTATATGAATAGCCATACCCGACAAGGGTGCTTCATCAACCGTAAAGATCATCCGGCCTTCCGCGGGGAACCGGGTTTGCTGTGTAAGCCGGAGGCGCTTGTTCTTCCAGTTTAATTCAGACGGAATAAAAAGATTGATATACAAGGCATTTTCCGTGTGATAATAGATGCTTTCGCCATACTTTGCCTGGTTCTCGAACCCGGTACCTACACAACACCAAAAAGAGCTATCGGGCGTACTGTATACTTTATGTGCACCCGGCAGCATTGGTAAAAAATAAGCGATCATGCCCGTTTGGGGATCCTGCTGGCCCAGTATATGATTGAAGAGGGCTTTTTCATAATACTCCATGTAGTCGATTGCGCCGCTATGGATATACAGGTGCCGCGTCAGCTTGAGCATATTGTATACATTGCAGCTCTCACCGGTATAACCCGTCAGGTGCGCAGCAAGGGCATCCGGTTTAAAAAAGTGCTCCCGGTCGCTATTACTGCCGGTCACAAACGAATGATGGTCCACAACGGTCTTCCAGAAAAACGTTGCCATATCCGTTTGCCCGTTTTTATTTTCAATTTCGCGGGCGCGTGTTACACCCAGCAGTTTGGGAATATAGGTATTGGCGTGGGTCCCCTGCAAATTATCAATACCGCTCTTTAACGGGTCGAGCATCCGGCTATCATAGAAAAAATCGCCCAGCCACCGGTCGTTGGCGTTGCCGGTTATGGCATACAGGTTATAAAATACTTCATTAATGCCGCCAAACTCATTCCGCAGCATTGTGGCACGTTGCTGCTGGGTTAACGGGGATAGTTTTTTATAGGCCCAGGTTGCAAATCCTTTTGCAATTGCCAGTGCCTGAAGATTATCGCAGTATAAATACTGGTCGATGACGCCCGCCAGGATCTTGTGCAATGTATACCAGGGCGCCCATACTTTTTCGCCGCGGATGTTACGGTTGATATATTCCTGGGGAAAGGCACTAACGTACCCATCCTGGTTCAGCGTTTTCTGTATCCCCGCCAGGGCGGTGATGATGGTATCGCCCTTTGCCCGGTAGATCTGATCTCCCGTAGCCGCATACATCAGTGCAAGACCGGATAGGATATGCCCTGTTGAATGCCCGCGTAACTCACAATCCAGCGATTCCCATCCTGCGTATTTCTTTATCTCGTCATAACCGCCTTCGCTGGCATCATACATTCCCGCATTCACATAAAAACTATGCAGCAGCCGTTTGAGATCGATCTGTAAAAGCCATTGCTGTTCCCGCACCATATTTTCTTTAAACCGGCTGTTGAGCAGCCTCACATCCTTCAGATCAAAACTGTACACGGCCGGCTTTAACTGATCCGGCAAGGCAAATTTACCTGCATGCTGGCCGGGATAATGCGACTGTGCCCGCATGGGCAACGGCAGGATGAAAAAACAATATAATATCAGGCTTCTCATTTCGTAAAAAAGTTCGTTGTTCCTCAAAAGTCTTAATTGACAGGTGGGGCCAGTTCCCGGTAGTGAAAATCCCGGAACCCGGCTTTGCCCTTACATACCGATTGAAATTCCTGCCCCATATCAAATAAGCCTATTTTTAAAGCCGGTCTTCCACCAGTTTCTTTTCAAGATCCTCCAGCGAAACACCTTTGGTTTCCGGTACTTTGACCAGCACCCATACCAGCTGAAGGAGCATCATAAATGCAAAAAAGGCAAAGATCGGCCATGGATTATCTTTAAATACCCCGGTCTTTGCGTCTAAAAAAACAGGAACGATCAGGGTGATGATGGCCGCAAATACCCAGTGCGTGCTGGCACCAAAAGATTGTCCCAACGCGCGGATGCGGTTTGGAAAGATCTCGGAGATAAAGACCCATATAACAGCGCCCTGGCCAATGGCATGTGCCGCAATAAACAATAAAAGAGATGATAAAAGAAAGGCGGCACCGGCATGTGCATAGAACGCATAGGCTACCATAGCCAAGCTGATGATATATCCTATGGAGCCCAGGATCAGCAGGGTTTTACGCCCGATCCGGTCGATAAGGTACAGGCCTACAAACGTAAAAATAAGATTGGTGCCTCCTATGGCTATGGAATTGAGCAACGACTCTTTTGAAGCCAGCCCCGCCCGTTCGAGGATCTCCGGCGCATAGTATAAAATAAAATTGATGCCTGACCACTGGTTAAAAAAGGCAACGAAAAAGGCCAGCCAGATGATCCGGCTGTATTTTTTGCTGAAAAAGGCGGTACCACCCGCAGCGGCTTCCAGCGCAGCATTTTCCTTTATATCCTTAACAGCTGCTGCCGCATCCGCCACCCCCAACCGCTCCAGTACGTTGGCCGCCTGTGCATCATCCTTCTTACGCGCCACCAGCCAGCGCGGGCTTTCGGGAATACCCAATACCAGAACCGTATATAACAGCGAAGGCACCGCCATTACACCCAACATCCAGCGCCAGTCGTTAACCCCTCCAACACCCTGCAAAAAATAATTGGACAGGTAGGCGATCAGGATGCCAAATACAATATTGAACTGGTACATAGCACCCAAACGGCCCCTTGTCTGCGGCGTGGAAATTTCAGAGATATAAGTAGGTGCCGCCACTGAAGACACCCCGATCCCCACACCGCCAATGAACCGGAAAACCGAGAATGTATAAGGATCCTGCGCCAATGCTGAACCGATCGCTGACACACTGAAGAAAATACCGATCCATAACAGCACTTTTTTACGTCCATAACGTTCCGTTGGCCGGCCACCCAATACGGCTCCTAAAACCGTGCCCCACAGCGCCATCGACATGATGAATATGCCATGGAACCAGGGTGAGATATCCGTGGTATGCCAGAGATCCTTAATAGGCTGGTTGGCACCGGAGATCACTACCGTATCAAAACCAAAAATAAAACCGGCTAATGCGGCTATTAAAGAGATGCCAAAAAGATTGATTCCTTTTTTTGCAACCAGGCCGGGCGTGTCGTTGATCTGCATCGTATTAGTTTTTTATTGAATATTATTGCTGCGTTAACCATATGGCCTGTCCGCCGGAGGGCTTAAGGCGCACATCCAATACCGTGTCTGAAGTTATTACAGTTTTCCTGATTCTCACTTTTGTTTTTGTGGGCACGGTATCATCATCGCTATAAATGGCAGCCTGGTATTTCCGGTTCCGGGGTAAAAATGAAAAATCGATCTTTAACTGCCGTGCATCATTATTGGTAATGGTACCGATAAACCAGCTGGTGCCGCTTCTCCTTGCCGTTGTTATAAATGCACCCGGTTTTCCCTGCAGCACTTTTGTTTCATCCCAGGTAGTGGGTATCGCTTTCCAGAACTCCAGCTCCGGCTCGTTGGTACTCATTGCCGGTTTATCATACCAGAACAGGGTTTGGATGGGACTATAATAAATAGCGGCCAGGGCCAGCTGATGCGCATGGGTCGTTTTGATCCGTTGATCATAGTAGCAGATCGTATAATCCGCCGCGCCTGCCAAAAACCGTGTAAACGGCAATATGGTATTATGCGTAGCATCCGGCATTTCCTCGTTTCCGCGGATGCCCTCTGCCGTCATCAGGTTGGGCCATGTCCGTTGTTCCCCCGTTGGCCGCCAGTCGTCATGCACATTAACCATGATCCTGTTTTCGGCAGCCTTCCGGAACATTTCCTCAATCCAGGTGGTCCAGCGATGCGACCCCACCTGCACAAATCCAAATTTCACACCTTTAATCCCCCAACTGTGATATACCCTGAACAGGGAATCCGATTGCGCCAGCAGGGCCTGCTGGTTCACATATAACCAGACCCCGATCCCTTTATCCCGCCCGTATTTTATAATAGCCGGAAGATCAAAATCCGGGATGGCCACCCTTGTGGCATCAGAAGCAAAACTAAACGCCGGTCCATACCATTTCCAGTCGAACAATATGTATTGCAATCCCTGTTGCGCCGCAAAATCGATATTCTCAAAAGCATCCTTTGTTGTTTGTGTCATTACCCGCATGATCTTGCCGGGTTTTATCCAATCCGGATCCTTTATCTCGGACGGCTTATTCAGGTTTAAAAGCAATGCGTTATTCTGTATAAGTTTACCGGCCTCCTCTGCAATCATTATAACGCGCCAGGGTGTGGCAAACGGGGAGATCAGATCCGCGGGCGTGTACATCGCCGTAATGATCGTATTGGGCTTACTGCCCAGTTTAAACCTGGTACGGGCATAATCTACCATCTGTGCTTCGGCAAGACAGGCATACCAGCCGTTTGGAAGCTCCAATGTCAGTGGCCGCTCCGTTTCATCAGGCCAGCCGGCGAGGGGCATTAATTGATAAGGTGCCTGTGCCCAGGAATGGTGCCAGGCCCGGGTTCCTGCAGGCCATGTAAATTCGGTATGCTCGCCGGTGACCCGGTAATAAGTGCCTTTTTCGTTCTCCGGGAAAAAGAAACGGAACGCCGCCCCTTCATTGTAAAGACGCACCTGGAGATCCATTTTGTAGATGGGGTTATCATCCTTTACCATGTGTACTGTTAACGCCCGGTAGTGGTCCCTGATCTCATGTTGCTCGCCGTATACCGGTTCCCAGCTGCTGCTAACGGTGGAAGAATCTATTCCCGTGATCAGCAGGTTATCAAACCAATGCTGCCGCCGATCTACTTTTAGCGCCATGGCCTGTTCGGAAAGATGGTTATCCAGCTGCAATTCCATTAACGATTCATAAATAACCGGAACGTTCCTGTAGCTTAGGGTATAGTACAAGGCGGAAGCCGTATCTCGGGTTTGCTTCTGATAACAACTGAATGTATAATAACCATCCGGCGATGTTATGGTATAAACATTGCCGGATGTTCCTGCCTCCGGCTGGCCGGCTTGTGCGGCCGCTACGCGCATTACAGCCGCCATTGTAAATACGAGGAATCTGAAAAAACGTGTCATAGCTATTTAAACTGAATATTTTCTACATGTTCTCCTACAAAAAAGCGGGCCATGTCCGAAGTTTTGTACCAGCCGGGCTTCCCTTTCATATGATCCGTAATCTTTACCCCGTTAATAACCAGGTTCTCAAAGGTAACGTTCCGGATCTGCCGGGTACTGTCGTAGCCCGCAATAACCGATAATTCTGCCCCGCTGCCATTATAGGTAATGTTCCTGAACGTGATTTCTTCTATATTACGACCCGGTGCTGTACAATACTTTTTATTATAAAATACCCGCAGGTTTACCAGCTGTCCCCTCCGGAAGTTCTCTACACGTATGTCCTGGAACAGCACATTTCTTACCAGGTTATTATCGCCGGTATTAATGCTCATGCATCCCTGGTAATCGAGCTGCAATTCATTATGATCCAGTATGTCAATATTCATATATTTTACATCTTCTATCACATCGGGCACCGTGCTGTTCCCATGCGTTCCGATCAGGATCGGATGCGCCACATCGGCCCATAAGGTCGAGTTTTGCATGGTGATATTCCGGCAGCCGCCGGTGTAATCTTTACGGGTGGCATATACCGTGGTGCAGTCATCCGAATTACGGCAAAATACCCCATCGAACAAAACATTGTTGCTGGCAAACACATTCAGCCCATCGCCCCAGCCATAAGAACTGATGCTTTTGACGTTGCGGATGGTAACACTGTCGGACCCTCCCGTGGGGCATTGTGTAAAACATAATCCTTCAACCAAAACATTTTTTGAATAGGCGATCTTAACGCCTTCCTTTACCGAAAAATCGATGATGCCCCGGCCCCGGATCGTTACATCCCGCGCCTGACTGACCAATAGCTGCCCCATGAGCACGGCACCTCCGGCTACATATACTGTTTTACCTGATGGCACATTAAGCCTGCCCCCGGGGAGCTGGTGAACGCCCGGACCAAAATAGACCAGGTCCGGATCTTTTTTATCCACTTTAAAATCGTCAACAGGGTTGGCAAAAAGATGCAGGTTATGAAAGAGATCGCCGTTGATCTCCACGGACAGATTACGGGGGCGGTCCAGTTTAAAATACAAGGTATTTCCCCTTGCCGTATATGCAATATTAAAGGAAAGCGGACGGATACGCGCCGTTTCAATACGGCCTTTATTATAGGTTACAGACACTTCTACGTCGCCGGAGAAATCAAAACTGCATAGCGATGCATTTTGTACATGATGCGCAGTGCCGCGCATTTCATCTACCTTAACATTATACGCATACAGCTCCTGCCAGGCGCCGCCCGGCTTTCTTACTTTTACGGTAAAATCTTTATTCTCCAAACCCTCCGGCGCATTAGGCGGTGCCGGGTATACCACCAGTTGCCGGGCCTGCAGCGTATACACGCACAATAGTAAAGCAACCATCCACAGTTTCCTGATCATCTGCATCATTGTTCTATCTTATTTTGATCTTTTCGTAAATGTTGTAACCGTAACAATGCTTCAATATAATAATAGTCTGCATAAATAATAGAAGCATCTACTTCCCCGCCATTTGGCTTATGACCGGTACTGTGCCGTAAAAATGCGTTGTTGGCAGGGCCACTCTGATATGTTGCTGCAGACAGTTCCTTCAGCATGTCCACGGCTTTTTCCCGGTACAGTGCGGCCTTTTCCTCACCGGGCACCAGCGTTGAAAGCTCCAGCAGCGCCGAAGCCACTATCGCTGCCGCCGATGCATCGCGCGGTGCATTGGGAACCGCCGGATCATCAAAATCCCAATAAGGAATAAGATCCCCCGGCAGCTTTTGCAGATAGACATCCGTTACCTTTTGTGCAAAATCGAGAAAGCGCGGGTCCTTCGTTTCCCGGTATACCATGGTATAACCATAAATAGCCCATGCCTGCCCGCGCGCCCACATGCTGCTGTTGCTGTATCCCTGGTGGGTGATCGCCTTTACTTTTTGCCCGGTTGCCGTATCGTATACCACCACATGATATGAAGTATAGTCCGGCCGGAACTGGTTCTTCATGGTGGTAAGGGCATGACGGACCGCCATATCATATAAATATTTTGCACCACCGTTTTTAGCCGCCCAGAATAACAGCTCCAGGTTGATCATATTATCCATAATGGTGTTATGCCGCAACGGCCAGTCTACCCCCGGCACCACCCGCGGCCAGGACAAAAGCGTACCCACTTTAGGATTGAACAGGGCCGCCAGCGAGTCTGCGCCTCTCAGCAGTACCTGCTTATAGGTATTCTTCTTCGTTAGCCGGTACGCATTACCCGCACTGCAATATAACTGAAAACCGATGTCATGATCGATCGCAGCCGAATCAACCAACGGGAATAAAGCTGCAGAAAACCGCTCCGCAGCCGCCTTCCATTTTACGGCGTTTGAGTAATCATACGCATACCATAAGATACCCGGCCAGAAGCCGCTGGTCCAATCCCGGTAACCGACCCTTCGCCAGTTTTTCTGATCACGGTCAATACTGCGGGGCATCCGCGTACTGTCTGTTACCTGGTCCAGCGTTTTTGCAGCCTGCGCCAGACAATAATTAAGCTGCCGGTCTACATCAAGATCCGGTGCGCTGGTTTTACAGGCATTCAATAAAAGACAACCCAGACTCCACAGGAATACACGCTTCATTCAATCAATTTTATTACTTAGTATTAGCAGGCGATGATCTTCTTACAGCCCCAGGAACGCAGCCAGTTTTTCTTTGCTCTCAAATGTCCGGATCCATTCTACTTTATAGCCCGTAGCCGGATCTGCCTGCGGTATATCTGCAATTTTAAACTGGAACGTGGTAAAACTGAGCTGCTCATTGGGCCTGGGTGCGCCGGCACCGATGCTTAACGCAGCCATATCCCAATAGTATACGTTTTGCCCGGCATATTCCGTAGCATATTTATTATAGCCGTTGCCAAAGGATCCCAGGTTGGTATCAAAGGTGATGCGGGCGCCTTCCGGCTTGCCAATCATCTTTATGGCAATCACGGGGAATGTTCCGGTATGTACTACAACCGGCGAGGTCGTTTTCTGCGCCAGGTCGGCCCTTTTATTTCCCGAGGTCTGGGGAAAGGTTACATTCAGGGCACCGCCCGATACCGTCCATGATGCTGATTGCTGGGGTACCCAGCCTTCATTATCACCCTCTTTCAAAAACTCCCAGATGTATTTACCAACAGGGTCCGCCTTTTCTACTACATTGCCATAGAATTCGATCGCTGCTATATTACAATTACCGGCGGGCGCATAATAATAAATATACCGGTAACTTTCCGTATTTGTAATAGCCACTTCCGTATATACGCCCGAAGGAGGTGCAGCGGTAACTGTATACAATGTTACCGCGTCGCTTAGTGCAGGGTCATTAGCGCCCCTGATTTCCCCGTTAACCATCCGCGATCCGAAAGTATTGCGCGGAACAAATCTTACCGATTTAATGACGGCTGCCTTACCCACTCCCATATCATACCCAACAAAACCTGATGCTGTAGCCGCATCAACATAAGTTGCAATATCACCGTCAACTGCAGCTGCAATCGTAGTGGCAGGACTGTTGCTCCAGGAGCCGGTGTGACCTATAAGAGTGCCTGTCAGTTTTTCCATTCCTACCATAAGGTAAGATCCCGTGAGGCGCTGACCATCCACCACTATATATACCGTTCCGGAAGGTACATCGGGCACCACAAATTCAATTTGGGTGGAAGTAACGGATGTTACCTGCGCTTCGTTGGCGCCAATAAATAGCTGTACTTTAGCAATGTCCGTTCCGAAGTTTTCACCGGTAATGGTCAGCTTATCGCCCTTCATTGCCTTATCGGCGCTCACCGCAATAAATTTTGCAGAGGGCAGGTACGTAAATGCCGTCCCCGAGGTGTCGGCTTTGCCGAATATTTCCACCCGTATTACACCCGAAACACCGTTTTCCGGCGCCTGTACCACGATCTTATTATCCTCCACACTCCGGATGGTATCGGCAAGTACTCCTCCGAAATATACTTTTACGGCTTTTGTTAAATTGCCAAAATCGGCTCCCGTGATGGTCACATCGCTGCCCACGTAGCCCTGTGCCGGCGAAAGCCCGTCTATAACCGGCGCCGGATAATTAAATTCCCTGAAGTCCGGACCCTTTTCACATGAGGCAAAACCCAACAGCATAACTGCCAGCAAACCGCATATATATCTTTGTGCTAAATTATATTGTTGCATAGCTTCTTTATTCGTTTTTATTAAATGATCTATCCTTAGTCAAGTGTGAACATTAATGTTCCAAATCCCAGCTGATCAAAACCACCGCTGTTAGGGCCATAATCACCACCACCGCCTTCGGGCAAGGTCGATTGCACTCCCATCTCGCTGTACTTTGCCGTAAGCTTTTTTATTTTCACATAATGAAAATAAGGAAGGGACCACATGGGCCTCACGGTGCCACGGCCATTGTCGCTGATCACCGAATGCACTTCCGTAGAACCGCAGTTAGCGCCATATATACGGGTATAGGAGCGATAAGGGACATTTAAAGAAGCTACGTTATATTTGGCAGTGTACTCACATGCTTTTAAAAAGCGGTTATCATCCAGACCAAAAAAGTCATCCCCCTGGTTCCAGGTCAGCTGGGCTATAACCCCCATTAAAGAGATACATAATGTGGCGTGGCCCTGATCGCGGCCGCTTTCCTGGAGCTGCGCCAGACCCGCATCTGCACCCTCAAAAACATTGTTAATGGCAAGATACCAGTTACCATTGCCCCGGCCTGTTTGCAGGTAACTGACGGCATAGTTATACATAGACCTGTTATCGGTTAATATGGCGATGGACAGGACGGAAGCGAGGTTTGCCAGGTCCCAGTTGGCATACGCATTTGTAACGCAGCTGCCAAAATGAGTACTCAAAAAATTATAATTTAATGAGTAGAATACATCTGTCATCCATTTTTTATACGCTGTAAAATCGGCAGCAGCCCACCCGTTATAGTCTCTCAACAACTCACCTGCGAGGGCAAACTGGTAGCCGTAAAAGCCTGCGGCCAGCGCCGAATTGGAATCGCCGTTGATAGATTTACAGGTTACCGCCCAGGCGTTTAATATGGCAATAGCCGTTGCCGCATACGTATCATCACCGCTTATTTTCCATCTTAATGCAAGCTGGTAGGCCGCAGCGGCATCGTTCATGGCACGCGAATAGTTATCTGCTTCCGGTTCTTCTCTTGAACCGCCACCCCGGATGAGTTTTACCGTTGGGTTAGCCACATAAGACACCTGTGCGTGGGAATTGGCGATAAGCCTGTTCCAGCCGGAATACCAGGGCTCGGCTTTGGCAGCGATCTTTGCCTTCACCCGTGCAAAGTCCCCGGATGTGTGAAGGCCACCATGTTTAAGTGCAACCGTTGGTGCCAGGGTATCAATTACCAGCCGGGCGCTGCTGTCCGCAACGGGCGTCCATGTACCAAGATGCCTTAGTCCCGGTTTACTACAGGCGGTAACCGCTGCACCAATAGCTATGGCCAGGATCATGACCGGTACTAAAATCTTATTTCGTTTCATGAGTTTATCTTTTAAGTAATAGTTAGTGGTACTACAATCAATAGCCGGGGTTTTGCAGGAGCTTTTCATTGAGGTCGATCTGATCCGTAGCTATCGGATACAAATAATGCTTTAACGCAACAGAATGGTTCTGATAGCTGTCTACCACCACGCAGTTTAAAGTTCCGGCCGGTGTAGCCACAGCTTCTTCCCCGTATACATAGGTGTTGGGCGCATAGATGGGCGTGGCATTGCCCGAAGCATCTTTAAACGGCGTTGCATAAGATCCCCCTCCTACCACACGTCCCAGGCGCGAAGGATTTAAAGCAGCCTCCAGTATGCCCCAGCGTTTCAGGTCGTCAAATCGTTTGCCTTCCCTATACAGCTCTACAGCCCGCTCTCTTCTTATTTCCTCAAGCATGTTTAAATCATTGGCACCCGCCAGTACGTTGGTTAATGGTTTTACGTTGGAGCGGGCCCTTAGTTTATTGATCGATTCATTTAGCTGCCCATCGGTAATGCTTCCGTTTAATTCGTACAACGCTTCGGCGTAAGTCAAATACACTTCTGCCAGCCGGATAATGGGCCAGTTGGCAGATTCTTCATTATCTTTTCTTCGCGAGCCATATCCATATACAGCATACTTGCTATTGTTATAGCCGCTGTAACCCAGGCTCCCGAAGGTCAAAGTAACGGTTGTGGGGGCTGTTCTGGCGCCAAAAAGGTAATTGAACATACGCAGATCCCTGTTCTGGAATTCGGAAGTAATGGTATGATAGCCCTGGAAGAGCGGAGATTTTTCGGGAGGCAGGCCATCTTTACAAACCACCATATCCATAAACTTCCGGCTGGGGTAAAGCTGCCAGGCCGTCCAGGAAATGTTCATTCTTGCCTGCTTATAGGTATAGTCGAATGTTTTATATAAAATAAATTCCTTATTGGTAGATTTATCGTAGCCACCGGGGTTGCTGCCCGCATCTTCGAGGTTAAATAAATAAAAACTGCTTAAACTGTCCATCTTCGCATCGGCATTTTTATTCCAGATCTCGTAGCCCCCGTTATCCATTACGTCTTTGCTTAAAGCAACGGCCTCTGTTAAATATTTATTTACGTTAGAGGCATTATAACCTGCGGTTCCCGCGCCTGTGGTAACACCATCGCCATCAGTTTTCTGTCCTACATATTTTTCCCAGGTGGCTTCATAAAGCAGCACCTGCGCTTTAAATGCTTTGGCAGCCCATTGACTTACCCTGCCTTTATCGGTGGCCGGTATATTCTGTTCAATAGGTAATTTTGAAATGGCCTGGTCCAGGTCGGCTAAAATCAGCGCCGTCACTTCATAGCGGCTGTTCCGGGCGCCGTATAATTCAGGCGAATCGATGTCAAGCATCGTTGTTATCAGTGGGACCCCGCCAAAAGTTTTCAGCAAATTAAAGTACGCAAAGGCCCGAAAGAAATACGCTTCCCCCACATACTGGCCGATATCCTTACCAGTATAAGCAGCAGCTTTTTCCAGCAGCGTATTAAAACTGCGGATGCCCGCATAATCCCAGCCCACGCCGCTCGCCGCAATGGTTCCATGCCCCAGGTCAAAATCATTGCTTTTATTATTTGCCGACAGGTCGGTATTATTATCCATTGAATTAAAGTTCCAGCCAGGCAGGCGGTTATAAAAATCGGTGGCAAACGCCTTAAAATCGCTGGCCTTTTTAAAATAAACCGCATCGGTAAACTGAGCCGGGGGATCCAGATCTATAAATTGTTTCTGGCAGGACAAGGTGCCCAAACCCATACTGCCAATGATCAAATATTTATATAAACGTTTCATTTGTATGCTTTTTTTGGTGTAATTAAAATCCGATATTGAGGCCAAAAGACCAGGTCCTGGCAAAGGGATAGCCGCTGTTAATAGAGGCTTCGCCCATTTCAGGATCGAACCCGTCCTTTATAGATGTAGCTTCCCACAGATCTTCACCGGAGAAGTAGAGTCTTACCCGGTCCAGCTTTACTTTCCTTGTTAAAGGCTGAGGCAGGGTATACCCCAGTATCAACGCTTTTAAACGGATATACCGGTTATTCTGCAGCATAAAATCATTATTGGCATAGTTCCATGCGGCCCGCGTGGGATTTACCGTTAAGCGCGGATAAAGCGCATCCTGGTGCTCTTCGGTCCAGGTGTTCCCCAGGAACTTAGGATTTTGATTGGTGTATAACGCAGCAAAGGGATAGGCCATATAGCCATTACGCATGATGTTTTGCTTTAATTGTCCCTGGAAGAAGGCATTAAAATCGATCCCCTTATACGATGCTCCTATATTCGCTCCAAAAGTGTAATGGGGCGTTCCATCGCCCACATAGATCAGTGAGCTCTTTTCATTTCCTTTGGATGTTATATTGCCGGTACCTGCCACATCCGCTTTAATAACATCTCCCGGGCGCAAGGCTACCGCTTTGTTCGACTGCGGCTTATCGGTGAGGTCATTGCTTTTCCCAAACTGCTTGTAATAAGCATCTACTTCTTCCTGGTTTTTAAAATAACCGGCGGTTGCATATACAAACCAGGGCTTCCAGGGGTAGCCGTTTACAATATTGTTTACCCCGGCGCCGTAAGCGTCTGCATTTTCAACCCCGGTCACCAGTGTACGGGTGTTCGCCATGTTAACCGATATATTATAGCTGAAATCTTTAACATGGTCTTTCCATGCCATCACCGCTTCCCAGCCCCTGGTATTAAAACGCCCGCTATTGGTTTTAGGCGCCGAACCACCCAATACAGAGGGATAGGTTACCCCTATGAGCATGCCGATATTATCTTTTGTAAAATAATCGAAATTGGTGGTCAACCGGTTTTGGAGAAAATTCAGATCGATACCTATATTTTGCGTTTTTACCCGCTCCCAGGTACGGGTATAGCTGATGAGGCCACTATTATTTAAGGTTGTGGACTGCTGCTGTGAAGCTGGCTGACCAATGATGGTGGTGCCGATATTTACGGTGGATAAGTAATCAAAAGCACCAAGCCCCGATGCCTCGTTACCCAACACACCATAGCTGGCCCTTATTTTACCAAAGCTTATGACCCGTGAAAGATCCTGCCAGAAATCCTCTTTTGTAAATACCCAACCCAGCAGGGCCGACCCAAAGTTTTTAAATTTATACCCTTTGGCAAAACGTGAGTTACCATCGCTCCTTCCTGTTAATTCCAGCAGGTACTTTTCTCCATAGTTATAATTAAACCTTCCAATATAGGAATAACGGCCATTTAAAGATTTTGAGCCATTATTGGTTTGTGTGGTGGTAGAGGCTGCACTGATATCGTATATCCCCAGGTCGTCAAAACCTACCCGGTTGCCCGAAATCCACTGGGTGGTATTCTTCTCGGCATTGATACCCGCCATAGCCGCTACGTTGTGCAGCCCTTTAAACGTTTTATTATACCTTAAAAGCGCCGAGTAATATTGATAATACCCCTGCCAGGCATAGGCATAGTACACATTATTGGTGCCGCCTGTGTTCAGGCCGATGCCGGTAGGCGTACCGTACCAGTTGTAAAGCTGCACAGGCAATACATATTTTTCCTCATTAAACCGTTCATTTTGCAAAGAAGCGGCCCCTTCTATTGCCAGGTCTTTCATGATCTGGTAAGTGGCTTTTACATCAATACGCCCGGTTAAGGAATTTTTATTATCACGCCCGCCATCGCTGGTCATAGCCGCTGCGTTCCTTATAGCACCGCCATCGATACCATTAAAGGTGGCAAACCACTGCCCCAGCGGGTTCTTTGCCGGGTAAAACGGCATATCAAACGCATACAAGGTATTATCCAGCCCTACAGATGGCGTACGGGTAGCGGCATTGATCAGGCTTATACCGGTTTCGATCTTTAATTTTTCTGATAACTTATAGTCATGATTGAAGCGGAGGTTGTATTGCTTTTGACCATCATAAGCAGTAGCCAGGTTGCCCTGGTTATCAGCATAGCCCAGGGATAACCGGTAACCTGATTTTTCATTACCGCCCGACAGGCTTAAATTATGCTGGTAGGAAAAACGGCGGGCAAACATCTCGGCGATCCTGTCTGAATTGTAAATGTAAAAGTCGGTGCCAAACAGGTCATACCGCCCTTCTACACCCTGTTCCATTTTCTTAACATTATCTTCGCCCCAAACCCACCAGTTAGGGGTGGTTTCCTCTTTGTTGGCCTCGATCCATGTGCGGGCATATTGTTGCATGGAGGGCGAGTAACCGGTAATGCCATTGGTGGTGAAGCGAAAGTTTCCACTATAATCCACTTTTACTTTTCCCTTTCCGCGTTTGGTAGTAACCAATATGACCCCGTTTGAAGCACGGGAACCATAGATAGCCGATGCTCCGTCTTTGAGTATAGAAATACTTTCAATATCATCGGGGTTCATATTCTGGAAAGAATAGTAATTCATAATAGGTACCCCGTCAACGACTATTAAAGGATCGCTGCCATTTACCGACGTAGCACCCCTGATGGTGAACGCGATGCCCTCATTTCCCGGTCTTGGCGACGACCTTGTTACCAGCAATCCGGGGGTTTGTCCCTGCAATGCGAGGCCTACATTGGTTACAGCGCGGCTTTCAAAGGCTTTCCCGCTTATGGTTTCGACGGCGCCGGTAAGGGTTGCCTTTTTTTGCTTTCCATAACCAACCACAACCACCTGGTCCAGCTCTCTGTTAGCTGCAGACAATAATAGCCGGTTTAAAGCCGCATCCGCCCTTACTTCTGTTTCCTGGTAACCGATGGCCGAAATAAGCAGCAACGCATTTTCGGGCACCGAGACCGAGAACTGTCCTTCCGCATTGGTAAGGGTACCTGTCGTTGTACCTTTGACCAATACAGATGCACCGGCAACCGGCTTTTCGGAGCTGCCATCCAAAACCACACCGGTAACGGTCCTGGTTTGCGCCCCACCCATAAGCGGACAAATAACAAGGAAGGCAAGGACCATGAACAGGCCCGCCCTGTTTGGCAATCGTTTAATTTCTTTCATATTGAATAATTGATTAAATTATTTACAGTGCAATACTAATGCTGCGCAGGGGGGTAAATGGTGGGATGGTTGTCAAAAAAAGGGGGGTAAATCAGCATTTTTACCCATTTGAAGAGTGGGTAAATTTTCAATATGGAGCTATAAAATCTATTAATACATTGAATATAAGTTGTTTAAAAAACAACTGCCTGGGAGACAAGGAACCCCGGGAAATATAGAGGCGGGGTCAAAAAACGGAGCATGATATACTCCCGGTCTGTATGCCCCCGCTGACCGTAACCGGGAAGCCAGTACGATTATGTTATCCCTGCCAGTGTGCTGCTGGCAAAATGCGATACCGGCAATAACCGGAACACAGGCAATACAAATAATTGGGCAAAGAAATCTTTGAAAATGTTCACTATTTAGCTAACTTTGTCTGGTAATTGTCGGCATAATGCAAACCTATACCCGGAACATCTTTTATTATAAAGACTATTTCCTGGATTTTTATGCCTGCCAGACAGAAGAGGTTAAAAAGAAATTTAACTGGACGCTTCAGCTCATTGCAACGATAGATAGGGTTCCTAAAAAATATTTCAGGCATATGGCGGGCACCGACGGTTTGTATGAAATACGCGTTGAAATGGTAAATAACATTTACAGGGCATTTGCTTTTTTTGACGAAGGACAATTGATAGTGATCGCTAATGCTTTTCAAAAGAAAACACAAAAAACGCCCAAAAGTGAACTTGACCTGGCTAAAAAATAAAAAGGGAGTATTTTAATGAAAAATAAGGACAACGATAACCTCGTTTCTTTTGCAGACCATCTTGATAAAGAATATGGCGAGCAGGGTACCAAAGAAAGAGAGATTTACGAGCAAGAGTTTGAAGCGTTTAAACTGGGCGTACTTATCCAGGAAATGCGGGAGAAACTGAATCTGACCCAGGAACAGCTTGCACATAAATGTGGCACAACAAAATCCTACATTTCAAGAATTGAGAACAATGCAAGTGATATCCGTCTTTCAACACTAATACGTATTATTCAAAACGGGCTCGGCGGGTATTTGAAATTATCGGTTGGTCTCCGGTAATTTGGATGCCCCACTATATTTTAGTGAGTTATAAAATTAAAAATAAGGCGATACTGATATTAGTCTCAAGCATCCTTTTCGCACTTTCTCATCTGTATCATATCTTGCACTTTTTTACGGCGTTTATGCTTGGGATACTAATGAATTTATATTTTGTGCGTTTAAATTTTAACCTGTTTTATAATTTACTTTTAGTGTTTGTTCTGCATGCTCTTTATAACCTATATGGTATTTTACCTATTGCATAAATCACTTAAAAATTTATCGTTTTACAGACGTTTGCTTACATACAGATATGCCTCCGATTGATCAAATACCTTATGCTTTATGTAAAAAGAGTCAACACAGTATTTATTTGTTAATTTTATTTTTCCTTTTTTTCGGGCATTTTGCAATGGCTCAGAATCCTGATATAAAGAGAAAAATAGAAAGAATAGACAGTTTGATGGATAAATATTATACCAATTTTGAACAAGCCGAACGTGAAGCCGACGAATTGTATAATTTACTGAAAACAAAATACAAATCGAAAGAATACAAAGGTTTTCTGATTGATGTAATGCTCCAAAAATCCATTCTTTACAGTTTGAACGGAGAACACTATAAAGCCCTCCAAATAGCACTGAAAGCATTGGACGAAGCAAAGGAATACGAATTGCCGGAAAAAATATACCGCAGTTGCTGGATAATAGAGATTATGTATGAAAATGGCGGCGATTATAAATTGTGCAGACAATATCTGGACGAAGCCCACAAAATCTACAAAAAATACAGCCTCGACAATGTTTACAGTGTTTACTGCATTCGTATGTCTTCCTATTATGTTCGTGTACAAAAGCGGGATTCTGCCCTGCATTTCGCTTATCGGGGATTGGAATATGCTCAAAAATATCAAAACAAAAGAGAGATAAGAGATGCTTATCTACTGTTGGGAGGACTTTTGTCTGAAAACCACTACAAAGATGCCGTGAAATACAAGTCAATGGCGGCAAAACAACTTTTGGAATTAGAGGACTATGCTTCGGCTGCGAGTCAGTTGACAAGTGCTTCCCGTATTTTAATAAAACATAATCAGCCAGATGAGGCAATGAAGTACAGCGACTCTGCATTTTCCGTACTCAGAGGAACTAATGCGTACATCAATCCCGAAGTCTATGAGGTAAGAAGCGACCTTTTCAGGAGAAAAGGCAAAATGGATTCGGCTTATTATTACTTTGAAAAATTCCATAATGTTTATGCCAATGAGCAAAGCAAAATGGAAAACTCCAAAATAAAGCAAATAAGCGAACAATACCAAAACGACAAAAAAGAAGCCGTTATCAAAAGCAAAAACCGGCAGATGGTTTTAACCGCCGGGTTACTTGCTTTGATTGTTTTCGGTTCGGTCGTATTATTCTGGAAAAACAGGGAAATCAGCCGTAAAAACAAAGTTATCAATAAACAATTAGCCGAACTTTCCAAAACACTGAATCAGAAACAGGTATTGCTATCCGAATTGCAGCACCGTGTAAAAAATAATCTGCAACACGTCATCAGTATTCTCGAAATCCAGAAAGAATCGGTTGATTTTAATAACATTGATGAACTTATTAGGGGCAACCAAAACCGCATCCATTCTATGGCATTGCTCCATAAGAAGCTGAATGTTGCCGATAATGTGAATGAAGTAGATTTGAAACGGTACGTCACCGAACTCTCGGAACTGGTCAAAGATTCTTATGACAGCCACAACAAAAAAGTGAACCTGTTTGTCAATGTGAGTATAGAAAAAATCTCCTTGGAAAAAGCCCTGCCTTTGGGTTTGATAATAGTGGAGCTGGTCAGTAACAGCATGAAGCACGCTTTCCAAAAACAAAATATCGGAATCATCAGCATAGAGCTTACCAAAGACTCCAATAGCCATACACTATACTACTCCGATAACGGAGGCGGTTTTGATTTTAACGCACCAAGCGAAAAAGGGCTGGGTCAGGAAATTATCAAAGGGCTGATAGACCAGTTAGACGGTGTAACCGAAACCAAAAGTGATAACGGATTTGAGCTTACCGTTTCGTTTTAGGCAATTTCTATCCCTAAAATCGCCATTCTATCCCAGAAATTTTTAGGATGGCAACCTTCTCTATATCATTGTTCCATAATAAAACAGGAAGCCGAAAATGCATTAGAGTAGGCATTAATATATTTTTTATACATTATGAAAATGTGGAGACAACTTTCAATCTTATCCGTCTTGTTATGCGGTACATTTTTTTCTATAGCACAGAATTATAAATATAAAATTGGAGACACCCATCCTAATGGTTTTGTGTTCGACATGGATCCAAAGACGGGGTATTTCTGGGTAGTAATGCCTGGAGAAGCTAAATTGAACTATGCAGATGCTGTAAGTTCTAAAAAGTTTGGCCCGGCGTACGCAGACTTTAGATTACCCAATAACAAACAGTTGATAACTATCTACAATAACCTGGCAAAAAAAGGAATCGGAAACTTTAAAAAAGAACATTACCGGAGTAGCGAGCCTACAAAAAATCCCTCGTATCCCAGTGCACTCAATTTTGCAAATGGACAAATGGGAACCTCGGCACTAAATAATCTTACGCTAAGCAGAGGGGTTAAACAGTATCATCAATCACCATTAAACCCTGCACCAAAACCAGCACCAACCTCGGGCCCAGCAGCCAATAATGCTTTACTACCCGGAAAAACACTTGGTGTAGGAGGTAAAATTACCTCGCAAAATGGCAAGTACATAGCAAAAGTGGGGGATGATGGAAATATTTGCATTTACCAGATGGTAAACGGGAAGGAATTTCATTTAGATGAAAGTAATAATAGATTATGGTGCTCTATGACCAATGGAACAACCAGAAAGCCAGGTTTACAATTAACTGGAGCCGGGAATCTTATTTTAACTGACAGCCAAACGAAAAAAGAATTATTCAACTCAAACACGCAAAATTTAAAAGCGGTAAAGCTGGTAATTGAAAACAATGGTAAATTAAATCTTTACAATGCAGCAGGCAAAGTTGTGTGGACAGCAACATCTACCTGGAAAATGTAAGGATTAAGTTAATAAACATTCTTTGAATTCAAAAGGCCGTACCCGTTGCGGCCTTTTGAATTCAAGTACAGATATTCTACTTTTGTGCTGTCAGATAATATACGCTAAGTTTCGGAGAAATGAACTTTAGAGCTTCTGAATATGCAAAAACGAACATGAAAACAATATTACTCGTAGAAGACGATTTTTTAAACAGGCGATTATCAAAAAAAATCCTGATCGAAAACGGCTATCGTGTTTTGGAAGCTAAAAATGCGAAAGAAGCCCTCGAAACCCTGAAAAAAGAACAGATAAACCTTGCCATTCTTGACATCAATCTCGGAGAAGACGAGCAGGATGGCATCAGCTTGGGGCAGCAAATAAAAGACAGGTATGCGGCTCCTTTTATTTATGTAACGGCTTATGACAATTCGGAAGTGATTAACCGGGCAGTGGCTACTACACCCTATTCTTATCTTACCAAGCCGTTTAAAAACGTGGATATGATTGCTTCGGTAGAAGTGGCCATCCGGCAATCCGGCAAAAAGCATATCCCCAAAATCCCGGTGAAAGACGGAGATTATACCACAGAGCTTCCGATAGATGAAATCAACTATATCGAATCCGATGGGAATTACCTGCTGTTTCATACCGATAATAAAATCTACAAAACCCGTTCAACCATCAAAAGAATAACGGAAGAGCTTTCCGGAAAATCTTTTGTGCAGGCACACAGAGCCTATATTGTTAATAAAAACAAGATAAGCAAATTCACCAGCAAAACCGTGATGATTGGTGAAGCGGTGATTCCTGTTTCGGAAAATTTTGCGGAGAATATTGCATTTTACAAAGATTGATTAGTATGCTCAGGGTGGTGATAGCTTTGCTCAACTTGTATTTATGACCTCGTTGAACCTGGGGAAGCCCCATTAAATGCTATAAATCTATCCCGCCTTGCGGGACAGGGAGTGGTAAAAATCAGAAAGTAATGAAAAGCCTTACACAGGATATTTTCGGGCTCGGCGGGTATTTGAAATTATCGGTTGGTCTCCGGTAGCAAGGTCATAACAGTACAGAACGGGAGATCTTCTTCCCTCAGATATTGTGATACAACAGGCCGTTGTCCTGTTCCAAGAGCTCAGGCCTCCCCTTTACCCAATACATCCTTATTGACCGTATATTTATTGGCAAAGGGCTTCCGGTATTTTTTAATAAATGCGGAGGGGTTCATTCCAAACTGTTTGCTAAACTGCTCCCGGAAATAACGCGCATCAAAAATACCCACCGTTGTGGCCACTTCATTTACATTGTAGCCGGTATCAATAAACAGGCGCGCCGCCTTCCGCAAACGGATGAAACGGATAAAACTATTGAGCGGTTGACCGGAGACGGCTTTAACCCTTTTGGTGATCAATGAATAGCTCATTCCCAACTCCATTGCCAGTTTTTTGCTGTTGAACTCCTCATCATCCAGGTGTTCCTCCACAACTTCGATGCATTTTTCGAGGAATTGCCGGTACTTTTCCGGGATCTTTATGTCCTGGTTATCCAGTGTGATGGCATTATAAAAGTACTGTTGGAGACTGGTCCTGTTTTTAAGCAGCGTGCTTACCCTGGCCAAGAGCAGTTCTTTATCAAAAGGCTTCATGATATAATCATCCGCCCCCTGCCGGATGCCCTGCAACTTTAATGCGTCACTGGAGGTTCCGGTTAATAAAATAACGGGGATATGGCTCAGACCCGGGTTTTCCTTGATGGCTTTGCACAGGTCGATCCCATTCAATCCCCCCATCATGATGTCACTGATGATAATATCCGGTAGCAGGTTCTCTGCCTTACGGATCCCTTCCTCAGCACCGGGGGCTTCATAAACCTGGTAATCCGTATTCAATACCAGGCTTAAATACTCCCTGATCGCGGGATCGTCATCTACTACGAGGATCGACCGTTTATCACTGGCCAGCAGGGCGCCCGTTTGTTCTGTTACTGAGGAAACCAACTCCCCGGCCTGCTCTTCTGCACCATGAACCATTTCATGCAAAACAGACTGACCGGACACCACGTTATGCGATAACTGTTCCTTTGTAAAATGTCCGCTCCCTTTTAATAAGTGCACATGGAACAGCGCGCCCCCTCCTTTCCTGATGCTGTAGCCGATGCGGCCCTGGTGCGCTTCCGCAAATTGCCGCGCCAGGTACAGGCCAATGCCAAAGCCCGGCTTTATTTCCTTACCACTCTCTTTAGCCTGGTAGAATTTTTCAAATATCTTATCCGTCGCTTCCGGCGATATACCCGGCCCGTTATCGGATATCCGGATGGATACCGCATTTTCTTCATCAAGAAGCTCCAGCACTACTTCTCCGCTATGGGGCGCATACTTGAGCGCATTGGACAGCAAGTTGTAAAAAATGATCTCCAGTTTATCTTTATCCCCATAGATCGTGATCACCTTTGGGTCACAATAAAAATGGTATTGAATATTCTTTGCCTGGGCCTGCTGTACAAAGCATAAATATACATCCTTACAAAGCGCCACAAGGTCCAGCTTTGCCGGGTATACCGTATCCAGCCCGCTTTCCTCGCGTCTGAATAACAGTAACTGGTTGGTTAAACTCAACATGCGCCGCGCATTCCTGTATACGATCTCCAGTTCCCGGTCTTCCTTTTCCGGTAACAGGTCGCGCTTCTCCAGGATGTCTTTAACCGGGTTAATGATCAGTGTAAGCGGTGTACGGAATTCATGCGAGATGCTGGTAAAGAACGAGGCCCTGCGTTCATTCACTTCCCGTTCCCGATCGGCAATGGCTTTCTCTGTTTCTCTTTCGGATTGCTCCAGCGCGCGTTGTGTACGTTCCGTTTCCAGTTCTGCTGCATATTTTTCATGCTCTGCTTTTTCCAGGGCCAGTTCGGCCAGTCCTTTTTCCCGTTCCGCCTTTTCCTTCTGAACATTCAGCTTCTGAAGATCCACCTCGTATTGCAACTGGGCCTGTCTTGCGCGGTACCTCAGGTATAAATAAACAAGCGAAATGATCACTGCCACGTACAGCAGGTAGGCCCACCAGCTCCTGTACCAGGGAGGAAAAACCTTTACCGGGATCGTAATTTCGTTTTTCCAGATCCCATTGCTATCAGTACATTTTACCCGGAAAACATAGTTCCCCTCCCGTAAATGGGTATAGGTAGCCGTACGCACATTGCCCGAATAATTCCACCCCTTATCCCAACCATCCATCATATAGGCATAAGAGATCTTGTCGGGTACGGCATATTCAAGGGCTGCAAAATTGAATGAAAAAACGGCATTGTTGTAGGGCACCGCAATAGCCGCTATATTGCTTCCGCTCATTTTACTGATATACCCCGGTACCCTTTCCACCGGCCGGCCATCGATCACGATCCCGGTAAAACGTAACGGAACATGGCCGGCCGGCAACCCGATACTGTCCGGAAAAAATACATTATACCCCTGTATACCACCAAAGACAAAGGCCCCGGAACGCAGCTTTGTTGCTGCATTAAAATGAAACTGATCACTTTCCAGGCCATCACTGCGGTAATAATTCCTGAACGTCCGGTCCTTAATACGAAACCTGGACAAACCGTTAAAGGTCCCCAGCCAGAGGTTCCCTTTATCATCCTGCAAGGTAGAGAAGATGCTGTTGTTGCTCAGTCCTTCCGAGGTCGTATACCGGGCGGTGACCTTCTGCTGTTTCCTGTCGAACAATACCAGCCCTCCACCTTCCGTGCCCAGCCAAAGATGCCCCATTCCGTCATCAGTGATCGTACGTATAAACTGGCCGATATAAAAATACTGGTGCCGGCGGTTGACCCGGTCGATCTTTACAAGATCCGTAAGCCCCCCTCCCCAGAAATCACCCCGGCTGTCTTCCACCAGCGAAAACAGGTCGGAAAGCCTGTCATCAAAGATCTCAAAAACATCTTTTGGCCGGTTGTACCGGTACAGGGCTCCAAAATAATTGCCCCTGCGCAAGGCCGACGCCCAAAGGGTCCTGCCTGCATCTTCATAAAATATATTGAATACTTTATTTTCAACACCGGTTTTTTCATTAACGGTCCTATACCGCTTAAAACTGTGGCCAGCCGGGATGAACCTGCATATTCCATCGGTATAGGTCGCCAGCCAGATGTTGCCCAGGTGATCAATAGTGATATTATTGACATTGTTGCCGGACAACGATGCAGGATCCCGGGGGTTATTCTTATAGTAGGTGATCCGGTTGTTTTTTGCGTCCACCACATTGAGCCCGTTATCTTCCGTAGCTACCAGCAGGCCGCCACCCGGAGCTTCACACACAGAGGTAATAAAATTGCCGGACAGGCTGTTCGCATCACCCGGTTCATGACTGACCGTTACGAATTTTTCGCGGCCCGGGTCGATAATGTTAATACCCCCGCGCCGGGTACCGATCCAGATCCTTGATGTTTTGTCTACAAACAGGGAATAGATGCCGCTGCTTGAAAGCTGGCCCCTGCCATCACCGGCAACCAGATAACGGACCTGCCCGGTTACCTTATCGTACACGTTCAAACCACCTCCCATTGTGGCTACATAGATATTCCTTTTATGATCCGATTCCAGGGCAATGGCCAGGTTGGCATTTAACCGGGCATTTTCAACGGTAAGGCTTTTTTGTACCTGGTTGCGGCTTAAATGATACGTATACACCCCGTCGTTACCGGCCAGCCAGATACGATCCCCATCCGGCAGCATGCTGTTCACGTACTGAATGCTGTTATTTAACAGTTGCAGGGTGCGGCTTTTATAGTTCAGCAGGCAAAGCCCCTTACCCTGAACAAAAACAAGTGTTCTTCCATGCTTATCAAAACAGATGGCCTGCACTCCATACTGCCAGGTCTTTTCGCCCGAAGTGCCGGTGAAAGCAACCTGGATAGCGGTTGTTCCGGCCTTCTCACACATCATGAGCCCCTTCAGCTCGGAAGCGATCAGTACATTGTTATTTGCATCGCATACAACCGTTTTAATAACGTCCCGGTCCAGCCGGATGGATTTATCCTGATCCGTTTTCCGGTAATAAATGGTTGTAAAATCATCTCTAAAACGGTTCAGCCGGCATACGCCCAAGCGTGTGGCAAGCCAGATGTTGCCCTGATGGTCTTCTGCAATACCATAGATAACATCACTCAGCAATGATGTGGTATCCCCGAATTTATTGCGATAGATCTTAAAAGCATACCCGTCGAAACGATTGAGCCCATCCAGTGTGCCAAACCACATAAAGCCATCCCGGTCCTGATAGATAGAGCGAACCGTTTCATTCGACAAACCCTGCTCCACACCCAGCCTGGCTATATGAGGCTGGGCCACTGCAGCACTGGTCGTCAGCAGCAAAAAGAGTATCCTGTATATCTTTTTAAACATAAGCAACAAGCAAATATAACAGACTCATCAACAGCCCGGATACCTGAACAGCGCAAATTCCCCGGGGGAAGCGCTTTAATCCGTTTAATTAATTGTATATAAGACATTTATTAATTTTCGGAAAATTCCGTCTCCGGGCTTCAATGCCGGCACTTATATCAATACATTCAGCAGTAATACGCCCAGCAGACCGGCGATCCCGATAATGGATTCCATCACCGTCCAGGTACGGAAAGTGTCCCCGATGGAAAGACCAAGGTATTCTTTAAACATCCAGAAACCCGTATCATTTACATGCGAGCACATCAGGCTTCCGGCGCCTATGGAAAGTACCATCAGCTCCGGCTTTACATGCATGGATGCGATCAGGGGTTGTACGATACCGGCTGCGGTAAGTCCGGCTACGGTGGCCGACCCCACAGCAATACGGATGAGGGTGGCCACCAGCCAGCCAAGGAATAAAGGAGCCATTGAAGTACCCAGGAAAAAATGTGTTATAGCATCGGCAGTCTTACTCTGGATGAGCACTTCCTTAAGCGCGCCCCCGGCGGCTATGACCAGCACAATGGTAGCAATGGCATTGATGGACCCGCTGGTCCGGTCCATTAATACTTTTATGGAGGTTCCGCGGAATACACCGAGGAACAGCAGGGCACAGAGCACCGCAATCAGCATGGCCATTCCCGGGTCCCCTGCAAAATGCAGTACACGGACCAAACCGGATGCAGTCTGATCATCAACTGTGGAAGCTATAGCTGAGGCCGCCATCAGCAATACCGGTATCAGCGCGGTGAACAGACTGATCCCAAAACCGGGCAACGATTGCCCCATGGGCTGCTCACTGCCAAAGATACCCGGCGGCGGGGCTGTTCTTATTTTTTTTATAAACTCCGGGAAGATCATACCAGCCAGGAGCAATGCAGGCAGGGCAACGCATAACCCATACAATAAGGTTTTGCCCAGATCAGCCTTAAATAAAACAGCAATGGCCGTTGGACCGGGGTGCGGCGGCAGAAACCCGTGTGTAATAGAAAGCGGAGCCGCCATGGCAATGGCCAGGTAGGCCAGGGGCAGGGCGGTTTGTTTTGCCACTACAAATACAAGGGGGATCAATACAATGAATCCCGCATTATAAAACAGGGCCAGCCCCACGGCAAACCCTGTTATCGCCAGGGCGATCTTTGCCCGGGCCGGGCCAAATGTACGGATCAGGCCATTGCAGATCTGTTGTGTTGCCCCGGTTTCGGTGAGCAGCGCTCCCAGGAGCACTCCCAGTCCTAAAACAAGGATCAACGACCCCAGTGTGTCACCGATACCTTTGTTAACAGCCGTAACCAGCTGCATCGGTTCCATTCCGTTTCCCAAACCAATAAGGAGCGCCACCACAATAAGGGAGATAAAGGCATTGAGCTTTGCGGCTGTGATCAGCAGCAACAGCAACAGGATTCCAAGTATCAGGATCAACAGGGCCATGGCAAGTATTTACAGATACCGAAAATACGGTTATTGTGACAAATGGAGCAGATCCGGGACCGCTAAAATCCGTGCTGTATCAACAGGGTCCGGATCTGCTCCAGCTCCCCGGGAAGATCCGTTATGGGAACAGTAATACAATCCGTTTCTGTTTCCGCAGGCTCTTCCAGGGCTTCAAACTGGCTCTGCAGCAATCCCGCCGGCATAAAATGTCCCTGTCTTGCACCGAGTAATGCACCCACCTGGCGGGGATCTCCTTTCAGATACAAAAACAAAATATCGACGCCGTTCCGTAACACCTCCCGGTATCGCTGCCTGAGGGCAGAACAGGCCACCACCACGGAGATACCTGCCGCATTCAGTTCCGTCATTTCCTGGTGGATACGTGAGAGCCAGCCCCGGCGATCTTCGTCCGTTAAGGGCGTACCGGAGCGCATTTTTTCGATATTGGCAACGGGATGCAGGTCGTCCCCATCAATAAACCGGCACCCGCACATTTCAGCCACCGCTTTGCCAACCGTGGTCTTACCACTGCCGGATACGCCCATTATAATGATCGATCTGCCTGTCATAATTCCGGCTACTAAGATAAGCCCTATCATTCAAAATTCCTCCGATGCAGCGGCCGCAATTCCGGATCAGATCCGGCTTTTTTCCTCCTCTGCGCTCTGTTCTACTTTCTTATCCCTGATCTTCTTTCCGGCGTTCAGCAGGTAGCTTACAGAAACACCCACCGTACGGGTCGGGCGTTTCTGATAAAAGTCGATCCGGACACCATCATAGGTCGTTAATGATTTTTCGCGGAAGGTGTTGAACAGGTCGGTCAGATTCAGCCGCAGGCGCAGTTTGTTATCAAGTAACTTTTTGCCAAAGGAGAGGTCTGTAATAAACATCGAAGCGTTGCGGGTGTTGCCGGAAATGTACGGAGAGCTGTATACGGTAGACAAGTTAATGTCAAAATTCTTCTTGAGGGTGAATGCCTGGTAACTATTCAGGTAAAACGCAGTTTGAGCCAGCTGAAAATCACCAATAGCATAGGCAGTGTGAAAAAGACCGGAGTAGATATTAGCCGTCCACCATTTGCTGATCTTCACCGGGGCATATACGGAGCCCCCATACGAGGTACGGTATTTAAAATTACGCGTCTGGTATTCGATCACTCCGTTGTCCTGGGGGGCAGCAAACTCTGCAATGATATTATTGGTACGCTGGTATTGCAGGTTGAACATATATCCTTTCCAGAAATTATAGCCCAGCTTATAGTTATCGGAATATTCCGGTAGCAGGTCCGGGTTACCCACCACAACAGAATAATCACCAATGCGGAGCCGGAAGGGGTTCAGGTCGCTGAACTGCGGCCGGCGGATCCGCCGGCTATAGCTAAAGGACAGGGAAGCCGGAACCGGTTTATCATTGAGCTGCTGTAATAAAAACACCGAAGGAAACAGGTTCAGGTACCTCCGGGTAAATTGTTGCTCCGAGGTAACATTGTTGCCCTTCATATAGGTTTCCTCTGCCCGCAGCCCCAGTTTAACACTGGTATGTTTTACGGATGTTTCCATAGCCGTGTAGCCCATCAGCAGGTTCTCATCATATACAAACCGGTTACTGGCGTCCTGGTTGATCAACCATCCATTGTTTGCAAAATATTCGGTAGTGGTGGTATTATCCCTCCGGGCGGTTACATATTTTGCACCCGCCTGTAACTTAGTGCGTGTGGTCAGGTATTTGAGATAGTCGGCCTGACCGCTGTAGATCCCTGTGTTGCTGGGATAACTGTTCCTGTAAAGCGTATCCATCAACGGATCCGTATAGCGGGAGGCCACCTGCATATTTTCTTCCTTTCCCCCGTTCACATAATCCGCAAGGATCTTAAATACCGAGCCCAGGGTATCCATCCGGTAACTGTAGTTTAACGTAGCGGTTGTAAGTCCGGGCTTACGGCTCCAGTCGGTAACCGAGGCCCCGGTTACAACATCCCCCGCACCATCATTTAATGTAATACCTGTTTTAAAATTCCGTAAAAGGTTTATAACCGTTGTACCCGCCTGGAAGCTCAGGGATTGTTGATCAGAAATATCATAGGCCATCCCCGCCTGGTAGCTGGTCTGCCGGTTATTGTTCACCCGGTCCGTAATGCCATCATAGGAGCGGTTATCCTGATAGGTATTGATCGTTCGTGCATAGTATACCTGTTCCTCTTTTGACAGGGAACCGTTTCCAAAAAGATACAAACGCTTTATCTTATATTGCGCCGAAATACCGGCAGACAGGTACGGTTTTCCTTTCTGCTGTTTATATACCGCCGTACCCTGCCCTGTAAAGCCTTCGTCCCTTGCTTTTTTCAGCACAATATGCACGATGCCGCCGGTACCCGATGCCTCATATTCAGCCGGCGGATTGGCGATCACTTCAATCTTTTTAATGTTCTCGGAGCGGATGGTTCGCAGGTATTCTGCCAGGTCGGAGGCAGCCATGCGCTGCACCACGTCATTGATCATGACCGTTACCGGTCCGTTCCCCTGGATCCTGATTCCCCCGTTGGGATCTACCCATATACCGGGTGCCTTTTGCAATACTTCCAGCGCGTTATTTCCGTCCGCCAGCGGCGTGCCTTCAACATTAACGATATAGCGATCGGCTTTTCTCTCCACCAATGGCCTGGAGGCCGCAACAGTTACGTTGTTCATGGTGCTTTTATCTTTCTCCAACAGGACCGGTTTCAACCGCAGTGTGTCTGAGAATACGATCGTAACGAGAACCGGCCGGTAACCAACCGAGGACACCTGCACCCGGTATTCTTTACCAGGCTCAAACGGGTAATGCATCCGGAACCGGCCATCATCCCCTCCGGCAGTTCCCGAGAGCATCACACCGTCATTGATCAGGGTTACCGAAGCATAAGGCACCGGCTTCTGCTCCGCGTTGATGACCAGCCCCTCCATCGTCCTCAGGTCCTGCTGTTCGTTCCGACGTTGCTCCCGGATCGCCGCACTTCCGATAATAATAAGATTACCCGGCTGACTGGTATAGAATAGTCCGTTGGGAACAAGAATGCGGTTCAGGATCTCCGATACCGGCAGCCGGCGCGCCTGAACGGAAGCCTTCATTGAATCCAAGACCACTTCGTCGCTGTAGATCATTTTGTATCCGCTTAACTGCTGCAACTGATCTAACACTGTTTTAAGCGGCTGATCCCGTGCGACAACAGAGATCTTCCTGTTTTGAGCATGCGCCGATGCGCACCATACCATCATTATAAAAATAAAAAAGCGACTCCCTGCCAATTTCATGACGTTTACATATCTGTTATACGCCTCCTTTTGCAAATTGTTACAACGCGGCCTGCAGATCACTGTATGGTTACTTTTTTTTCTTCGATCTTATAGCTGAACGGATATGCCATCCGCAATGCTTCCAGTCCCGCGGCCAGGCTTTCATTAACAAATACGCCGCTAAACCGCTTTTCTTTCAATGCCGCTGTTTTTATTTCGATGGTTACACCATATTTTTTCTCAAGCTTCAAAACGATCTGTTGCAATGATTCTTTTCTGAAAACCAGCGAATCATCTTTCCAATGCATTTGCTGTTCCTGCTCCCGGCTTACCGAATCTACACTAAACTGCACCATGCCCCCCGCGCTATTAGGCACCCGTAACCACTGCCGGGGTTTCAGCAGCACTTTATCGGTAAGACTGCCCCTTCTTGATACTTCTACCGATCCGCGCAGCAATATCACGCTGATATCGGGGTTATCTTTATAGGCATTCACACCAAAAGCAGTGCCTTTTACTTCTACCATAAGGGGCCCGGCCAGCACCTGCAGCGGTATTTTCCGGTTCTCTGCCACATCAAAAAAGGCTTCGCCCTGCAGCACGATCTTGCGCTTTTCTTCCCCAAAACCGGTATTATATTCCAGAGTGGAATGATAGTTCAGGGTTACCTGTGTACCATCCGGCAATGTCGTATACAATTTCTTATTTGTCGTACTTAATGTCAGCATCCGATCCTCCTTTACCTGTTTATTCGTATAGCGTATAAAAACGATCAGCCCGGCAGCCAGTAACAAAACAGCAGCCGTCCTCAACAACGGAAGCGGCAGCCACCGCTTTTGCTGCGGTACGATCGGTTCGTCGGCCCCGATACGTTTCCAGATGGCAGAAAGCCGCCCTTCCATACCGGGTTTCACCGCCGGGTGGCGATCATCAGCGACGGCGATCGCCTCATAAAGTTGCCGGTATTCCCTGTTCTCTTTCATACCCTCTTCGAACGCTTCCCGATCCCCCGGTGAAAGTTCATTTCTCATCTTCTTTGATAACAAGGCTAAAAATTGTTCCCTGTTCATATCATTTATGCTCTATTTTATAAGACAAAAAAAACAGCCCGTATACTCATCGCCTCAAAAAAATAACAGGAAGGTCTTTCCTTTCAACGGCTTTCCCTGCGGATGATATCCCAGGTACCCGCTTACGGCCGCAGCCAGGCTTTTCAGGGCCTTATAGAGTTGATTTTCGACGGTTCTTACAGAAAGGGACAGGATAGCAGCAACGTCCTTCGCCTTCATTCCCTCCTCCTTAATAAGCCGGAAAATCACTCTTCGCTGCTCCGGCAATTTTTCCACGGCGATCCGCACGATGGCTTCCAGCTCTTTATATTCTGTATCCAGGGTATTACCAGTATCCCGGCTCAAAGATTCCGGATGATGCGGCAGTGGTTGTGCCTGTTTTGCAGGCCGCCGCAGGTAATTGAGACAGCCGTTCCGGGTAGCCACAAAAAGATATACCTGCGGAGACCGGACCGCTGCAAGCTGGTCCCTTTTTCGCCAGATGTTCACAAACAGGGATGATACCAGCTCTTCTGCCGGCTCCGGCTGTTTTACATACTGCATGGCAAAATCTACCAGCCGTTCATAATAACGGTAAAAAAGCTGATCAAAGGCTTCCTTATGTCCCTGGCTTATCTGCAGGAACAGGAAATGAAGGGATGTTGCATGCATGCATATATACAGACACTAAAAATAATGCATCTACTTATGTATTTGCGGTTTTTATTCTGCCTGCCGCATAGCGCGGGTCAGGCCTCGTTCTTGTAGTCAACGGTTTTGGGATTTAACAGCACCAGCTGCAGGAGCACCGCCACAAAAACGATAATGGCCAGCACGGTAAAGTCGCGGGTCAAATGCCCGGCATCAACCGATCTTCCTAAAAGATCTGTGATCCATGCGCCGAAAAATACACTGGTCATGTTCATAAGACCATAGGCGGTAGCCCGGTAACGGGGCGCCACCAGCTGGCAGAGAATGGGCATATTGTTGGCATCAAACATGCCAAAGCCAAAGCCGAAACAAAATGCGCCACAAAAAAGCAGGAATAAGGTATGCCCATAACCCAGCAGCAGCAGGGCCGGGATCGTAAGCAGCACACCGAATGCACTGGTATACACCCGCCCTTTCAGGCTTTTTTGTACCCAGCGGTCGGATAATAAGCCTCCGGTAACCACTCCGATCAGCGAAGCAACTGCAATGGTAATGGTAGCAATGGGGCCTGCCGTGCTCATTTCCATACCGAGGTGATCGGAGAAAAGTGTGGGCAGCCAGTTCTTCACGGCCCAGCCCGGTATACTGGGCACGGTAAAATACAAGAGCAATACCCAGAAAGAAAAATTAGCGAACAGTATTCTAAATCCTTTGAAAGCGGACGGGGCTGCTGTTTTTGCCGGGGCTTCCGGCCGGTGTTCTCTTAAGAACAGGATCAGTACAACCGCATAAATAACACCAACGATCCCAAACACATGAAAGGTAGCCTGCCATGAATAGGTTTGGGCAACCGTAGCACCAAAACCGCCAAATGCCTGGCCGGCATACAGCCCGATCATATGGATCCCCACTGCCAGGGACCGTGTTTTTGAAGAATGATAGTCGGCAATCAGCGATAGGGCCGCCGGTATATACAGCGCTTCGCTCACACCCATAATGGCCCGCAATCCATACAGCTGGTTAAAGGAGGTAGCATAGCCCATCAGCAATGTAACGCCCGACCATACAAATAGGCTGCCCGCTATCAGCCACTTCCGGTTCAGCCGGTCGGCAATAAGTCCCGATACGGGCGACATCAGGCCATAGATCCAGAGAAAGATCGCCATCAGGTGACCAAAGGTAGCGGCGCTCTCCAGCTCCGTAATATCGATCTGCATGGAGGGCCGCATGGTAGAAAGCATCTGCCGGTCGAGATAGTTGAGCAGGGCGACCACCCATAACAAGGCAACAACAACCCATTTATAATATTTTTTTTCTTTCATCTGGCAATTGTATTATTTTCTGACACCGGTATCTGAAGAAATGGCATATACCTTTGGGGTTCTGATGCCCGGCCGGATCTCGCCACCGGGCAGGATCCACTGTTGCTTCCATTGCACCAGCGGGGTGGTAACCGGAACCAGGAAGCCGTTCCCGGGGCCCGTTATATTTTCCGGTACGGACCAGCAGTCTTTTGCCGTATCATAACGGATCATCTTTTTTGAAAATCCCGGGTGGGCCAGGCGCAGATCCTTTCCAGCCAGCATGCCATCATCGCCTCCCAGCAAAAAGAACTGTCCGTTCTTATACATCAGCGGACCTGGTGCGGCTGCTACAGGGGCCGGAAGCCCGGCTATCTGTTTCCAGCCGCCGGATGCATCAAAGCGATAAGCATCTTTCAGATAGATCCGCTTACCCGCCACCAGCCCGGCCCCGCTAAACAGGTAGAACGCCCGATCTGTAGCCGCGGCCACCCCCAGCATCCGCGAAGGCCCCGGCCATGCGGGTAGCTTTGTCCAACGGGCTTTTTGAAGCCCCTTGCTGATATCCATGGCGTAAAACGCCTTTTCCGTTACAGGTGCGTCGGGTGCAGTAATGCCCCCTGCCACATAGATCACCTCACCCACAAGGGCTCCGCAGGTATTGGCCAGCGGAACCGGAAGCGATGGCAGTGAAGTAACCTGTAACCGCCCTTTTACCAGCTGCAATAAGAACACATCTGCATAATGTCCGTTCGCATTGCTGCCCCCGATACAGATCAGCCCTTCCGGAACAGAAATGGACACCCCATATCCGAGCGGCCGGGGTAAGGAACCCAGTTTTTTCCAGCGTCCTTTTTCATTGGCCAGCAAAAACACCTGGTCATACCATACCTTCTGCGATCCCTTCCACGGGGCACCGCCCCCGGGAAAATTACTTCCCCCGGCTACAATAAGCTGCCCGTCGATTGTACCGGCAAAAGCACCGGCAAAGCCTGTGCTGTCCGGCAGGGGTGCCAGTGCCTTAATGGTCAGCGCAGGCTCCTGTGCAAAAAGCAGATCCGGTATCGTAAAAAAAAGACCCAGTATAAATAGCAACGACTTCATGGGGGTTGTGTTAACAATGAACTTATTTAGACTTTAATTGAATGGCTCCTGAAAGCCTGGTCTTCCCGCTGACCGGCGCAGCTATTCACGGATCCGTTTACATTCATCCGCGATAAAATCCCGGCCCGCCTCAACCTGGCGGACCGGGAAGGACAGAACCGGACAGGTGAAGGGAAATCCCATCCAACCAGACAATATCAACCACTCAAATTTACTGTACGTCGTATACACAGTTCTTCAGCTTCTCAAAAAAATTAAACGATTCCAGGAACCGTTTTATCTCATTTTTCTGCGCTTCCGCTAAGGCTGCCAGGGGCAGGCGGCAGGGCCCCAGTTCATACCCCATCAGTGCAAGAATGGCTTTCTGTGCCGGGATGGGCCCATACTTTGGCAGACAGGAGATCATATTATTGGCCAATAGCTGCAGGCTCCTCGCCTTTTCTATAGCGCCTTCTTCAAACGCCTTTATGATCGCAACATACAGTGGTGCGGCAAAGGTATAGGTACTTCCTATAGCGCCCCTGGCCCCGATGGCGAGCGCCGGCAACAACAGCTCATCATACCCGAAAAGCACATCATATTTTCCTTCCCTGTAGTTAAGACATGCCTGGTACTCGTGCAGCGTGGAGGCGGTATACTTGATACCTGCAAGATTGGGGATCCGATCTTCCGCCAGCTCCAGGAAACGGATCATATCTACCTGGATGCCGGTAAGCGCCGGTATGTGATAATAATAAAAAGGAAGTCCCGGCGCCGAAGTAGCGATCTCCGCCATACAGTCTACCAGGTTCTCCGTTCCGGAAGGTTTAAAATAAAAACCGGCCACAGAAGAGATCACATCTGCCCCCGCAACGGCAGCATGCCTGGCCAGTTTTTTTGATTCCGCTATGGACGTATGCCCCACATGCACAAAAACCAGTATCCGCTTCCGCACGGCACTGATATATGCTTCCGCCACCTGCATCCGTTCCTCTACTGTAAGGTTGGGTCCCTCCCCGTTAGTACCACAAATAAATACGCCCTTTACTCCATCTGCGATCAGCTTTTCTACAAGCGCCGGCACCAGCTCCAGGTTCAGACTTCCGTCTGCATGAAGCGCGCTGAAGGTTGCTGCAATGATTCCGTTTATTTTCATCTTCTATTTTTTCAATAACCAATTGTTCTTTAATTTTTTTAATACCAGGGTATAATTAAAATCCCGGTCTTTTTTCCCGGATTCGTAAAGACAATAAACCGATCCGTCCTTACCCACGGCTACATCGCTATAACCGCAGGGGCCTGCATCGATAACCTTATGCACCGGCCATGTACGGCCTTCATCAAAAGAGATACGGGCCGACAGGTTCCTCCGGGGATGCTTCCCGATATCCCGGCTATCGGGGTTGATGAACAATAGCGGCCGTAAACCCTGCCGGCCTGTGACTGGTAATGTGGCAATCGGTGCCATACAGGTAGGATCAAACAGTTCTTCTGCAAACTGCACGGCAGACCAGCCATCGATACCCGAAGCGCTCCTGCTGAACGCCCGCCTCAGGTTTTTGGAAGGGTTCCGGATGCTCATCAGCACCGAACCGTCCGACAGTTCCACCGGCATGCTCTCATTCGGATTCACGATCGCAGCAGAGCTGTCGGCAATAATCGCCCCTCTTTTCCAGCTGCGGCCCCCGTCATCGCTGTAAATGGTAGTCACACAGGAGGGCGCATGGCTTCTCCTGGGCACCAGCTTATTGGAGTTGGCCAGCCATACGGCACTTAGCAAACGGCCGTTGGAAAGCTGGATGCCGTGCCCCGGTCCGGGCGCCAGCACCTTCCAGTTATACTCCGGTTTAAACAGCTCATATGTCTGGGTAATATTCACCGGGTGCGCCCACGTTTTTCCGTCATCGGCCGAATACGTGTAAAATCCCTCTTTATAATCCTTTTGGTACAGCAGGTGAATGATACCGTTTTTATCAACAATGGGAACCGGGTTACCAACCGGCCCGCCTTTAAAGGAGTCAATCACATGGATGGAGCTCCAGGTCTTTCCTTCGTCTGTACTCCTGCGCATCAGCAGGTTCATATCGGCCCAGTCGCTGGCCGTTCCGATCCGCCCTTCACAAAAAGCCAGCAACGAGCCTTGTTTTGTACAAACCAATGCCGGAATGCGCAGCGATTTATAAACGCGGTCCGGGGCAAACACTACAACAGCCTCCCTGTTATCCGGGGCAACAGATGAGGGTTTTCCCGCACAGGAAAACAGCAATGATAGCACCCAGAGATGCATACACATTGTTATACCGCGTAGCCATACCTGCTTCATTTTATAATGCTTTTAATGATCCTTATTGATTTAATACGTTCCCAGTTCTGTAATTTCAGCATCGGTAAGCGCTCTTTTATAAACAATGAGCTCATCCAGGTTACCAATAAAGTAATTACTAAAACTGCTGGCACCTTCCTGCATACCGATCTTAAAGGCGGCACTGTTGGATACCTCCTTGATACCGGTAGTGGAACTGCGTTCCGTCATTTTCTGACCGTTAATATAAAGCTTTGTTACCAATCCCGACCGAACGGCCACCACATGATACCATTTTCCATCTGCAATATTTCCGGGATCTGCCAGCGCCAGGAACGAGCCGCCGGCAGCATCTTCCGTATTAAAGGCGGTATACTGCGTGGCAGAGCTGTTGAGACGTAACCAGGCCTGGTTGTCTTTTGATCCGTTCTTACCGCTTTCCTGCCATACCATCATCCGCACCGTACTGGTCGATTGTACCCAAACAGAGATGGTAAAGTCGCCGGCGCCCATATTAAAGGCCGGATCATCACCTACGATGATCCCACCGCTTCCATCAAAATGGCCGATGCCCGTTGTAAGTCCGTTCCTGCCGGCCTGAACCGCGCCAACCTGGCCCCTCCGGGTAACAGGAAGCTTTAACGGCCCTTCATCATCTATTGAACCATTGAAGGGGAAATAACCAACCAGTCCGTTTGCAGGGATCACATTAATAAACCGCTCCACCGTTTTTGAATTGGAAGCTACAGTATTTTTGATACTCAGGGTTACCGCATAGATGCCCGCTTTATCAAATTGAAAGGAAGGGTTCTGTTCGGCAGACCGGAGGTTGGTGCCTGCTCCTTTTATTTCCCAGGCCCATTCGGTGGCAATACCCAGCGATTGATCCGTAAACTGAACCTGCTGCCCCTCATAGATCGCCTGCACATCTGCCCCAAAAGAAGCCGCCAGTGTATGCGGGTCAATAATATGCAATGCTTTTTCTTTCTGTAGTGTATCCCGGTACTCCGGATTGGATGCAATAAGGCGAATATTGTAGAAGCCGGTGTCGGTCAGGCTGATCTCCGGATGCTGCTTATCCGAACTGATGACCGCGCCCGTTGCCAGGGATGTAAATTCCCATTTCCAGGAAGTAGGCAACCCGGTGCTCTTATCCGTAAATTGCAGGGTTTCGTTTTGCAGGGCTACCGTCTTTGACTGGGTAAAAGCAGCTTTAATAGCGCTATACCCCACTACGATCATTTTTTCCTTTGTAAGCACCGCTTCGCCGGCAGCGTTCTTTAATTGCAACGTTACAGAATAAGTTCCCGGCGTTTTGTAGGTCACCGTTGGGCCTGACAGGTTGGAAGCAGCAGGCGTCCCACCTTCAAATTCCCAATGCCAGTTCGCAACAGTTCCTTGCGCCATCTCTTTAAAAGTAACGCTATCGCCGGCCATAAGCGCTGTCTTGCTGGCGGAAAAATCGACGATGATTGCAGAATTGGCAGTATCTTTTTTACATCCCGCCAATAACAGTGCCGTAACTAAAATGATACCCGATAAATAATTCATAATTTTCATACCGCAGTTATTGAAGGTTAGACAATGGGATACGTTTAAAATAGATCCGGTCATAAGGATTTTTATCCCCGTTCTCGAAGATCAGCCCTATATGCCGGTCGTCCAGCAAAGCCATATCAGAATAAGCGGAAGCGCCGTAAAACACTGTATATGCTTTATTCCAGGTTTTCCCGTCATCCCCGGACATTTTCACGGTCATATTGGTACGCGTTTGCGCGGCTGCATTGGATTGTAATAATACCCAGCTTCCGTTCTGTTTAAAACTGATCATGCCCGCCTGGCATTTGGGATCCACCAGGTCCTGCTGCAACCGGTTATCGCTCCAGCTTAAACCGCCATCTGCGCTATTGGCCAGTACCCGGGCATTGCTGACCGAAGAACGCATATTCAGCAACAGGCCGCTGTTCGTTTCCGCAACGGTACACTCTCCTACATCGCCCTGCTTTGTAAGCGCACCTTTCTTCCATGTGGCACCGTGATCATCTGAATAAACCGAGAATGAATAACTTTTATTTCCTGAACCACTAACGGAGGTGTACGTAGGTGCAATCAGCCGGCCTTTATAAGCCCCTTCCGTTAACTGTATGCCATGAACCGGTCCGGTTGCATACCAGGTCCAGCCGATATCTTTTACATTGGCCGTGATCTCCTCCGGTGTTGACCAGGTAATCCCTTCGTCGGTTGACCGGGTTACAAATGCCCGGGTATTGTTCCAGCTCATTAATAAGTGAATGGTGCCGGTTTCCTCATCCACGATGGGCACGGGATTACCGCAGGTATTTCCACCGTCATCCCATATCACCATCAGATCGCCCCAGGTTTTACCGCCATCCGTGCTCCGCTTCAGCACCATATTGATGTCGCCGGCATCGCCGCAGGTTCCGCACATGCGCCCTTCTGCAAATGCCAGCAGCGTTCCGGATTTCGCGCGTACTATGGCCGGAATACGAAACAATGCATATCCTTTATACCCGCGCTCAAAAAGTTTAATATACTTATTGGAGTCTGCAAGTCCGGGCGCATCCGGGTTCATCGGTTCAAACCCAACCAGTCCTTGTTTCTTGCACCCGATGGCCATTAATACCAGACCACAAAACCATATTGAAAAAAGCGTTTTTGTAAGCATCGTTTATTAAATTTAATATCCTTCTGTTTGAGTCAGATTTGAGTTAATATCTATTTGTGCTTTGGGAATGGGGAAGAAAAGCGGGATGGTCGCGTTCATATTGGCCACTTCCGCACGTACATCAATGACCCCTTCAAAATGAAAGCGCAGCAGATCAGGCCAGCGTTTGAGCTCCAGATACAGCTCTCTGAAACGCTCATTCAATATCTCGCGTTCTACTGACAGTTTATCTGTTGCGCCCTTATAGTTGCCCGTACCGGCGCGTACCCTTATTTTATCCAGTTCGGTGATCGCATCTTCCGTACGTCCCAATGCCGCTAGCGCTTCCGCTTTAAAAAGGATCAGTTCTCCCAGGCGGTACACGATAATATCATTGTCGTAATACCGGTTATCCGGGTAAAGCGTTCCCCGCATTTTATTATCAAAAACGCCGATCACAGCATTATTGGCCCCAACGGCGGTGATCAATGAAGCATTGGTCCGTTTGTCATTTGCATTCACCTTAAACGCTTGCTGTAATTTATCAGAAGGTGCATACTGGCTACGGGCGCCGCTTACGGCATAAGGGATATCATTCTTATTCAGTGCGGCCTGCACAAAAAGATCACGCGGCTTCAGCTGTTTGCTGTACTGATCCGATTTTTCATCTTTGGCAAAATGCAGGGCAAACAATACTTCTTTCCCCTTACGGTTGTCCGTACTGAATATCTTTGAAAAATCCTCTTCAAGGTTTAAGCCAGCTGAAGCTTTATCCGCAGCATCAATAACCCCGGTAAGATCTGCCGCATCTCCACCCAGTACTTTTGCCTTCCACAACAGCACATCTGCCTTTAAAGCGTACGCCGCCTGTTTTGATGCCAGATCCTTGTTCCGGATATTATCTTCCGGGAATGTATTGATGGCCTCATCAATATCTTTCAGTATAAAAGCGGCAACGTCCGAAGCCTTTGCTCTTGCAGGCAGGAGCATCTCCGCACTTTCTGTGGGTACTGTTACCACCGGCACATCGCCCCAAGAACGCAGCAGTGTAAAATAAATATGCGCTCTTATGAACCTGGTCTGGGCCAGTATCCGGTTTTTATCCGCCTCCTGTGTAAAGGTGATACCGGGCGCATATTTCAATACCAGATTGCAATGATGCACTACGTTATAAAAATCCAGCCAGTTGGGTGCATTTTGAGGTGTCAGGTTTTGCTGCCATGCCGATGACATCCCGGATTCCAGCCCCGGGCTAAAGGCATCACCCCTGTCCTCCAGGTAATAGGTATTATTCATTACATCGCGGTACTTCGAATAGATTCCGGTAAGGTAGCCGATCACATCGCCTTCGGCATTCCAGTAGTTTTCAGCGGTGATGGCCGACTCGGGCTTTATATCGATCAGCTTCTCACAGGCCGGCAAAAAGAGCAGGCTGGCGAGTAGCGCTACAGGTATATAATAATTTTTCATCCGAATATTGTTTTTATTTTGATGGGGATCTGCGGGTTTAAAAAGTAGCGTTAATTCCAAAAATCACTTGCCGGGGCCGGGGGTATAAACCGGGATCCGCACCGGTATACACTTCGGGCATCAGCCCGTTATAGTGGGTGAGGTAGCCCAGGTTAAATACCGAGCCAAACAGCTCCAGGTTCTGCAAAAAGGCCCTGGCCAATATGCGTGGCGGAAAGCGATAGCTGAGGGTTACTTCGCGGAACGCCAGGAAATCACCTTTGGAATAATACAGCGAATTATTAGATCCATCGGCACCACCGATGCCATTATCCCAGCGGAGATGGTTTCTGAAATTATAATCATAATCACTCTGCACGGTATATTTGGGGATGGTGGCTTTATCACCCGGCTGCTTCCAGATATCGGGGCCCATTACATCCGGCAGCGCGGAATTATTGTTGCGCGCACTTCCCATCACATCGGCCTTAAATTTATTGTCGATCACATGACCGGTAGCCCAGTCTCCTACAAGGCGCAGTGAAAGGCTTTTGTAAGTGACCGTATTTACGAAGCCACCCATTTTATCCGGGCGTATATACCCCATAAAGATCATATCATTGTTGTCGATAATACCGTTCCCGTCCAGGTCGTCCCAGATAGCATCCCCACCCAGTTTCACCCTGCCGCTGGCATTCAGATCGCGGGGAGCATTGGCCGCATCCTCATCGCTGGCATAGGCGCCCAGCAGGTGATAGGCCCAGCGTTGACCAAAACGCTCGCCTTCTGCAAAGCCGCCTACTTTCCTGTAAGTGCCTGAAGCCACATCGTACACATAGTTTCCGCCAATCCTGTTTTTGTCTTCTCCATTTGCGGGCTGTTTTACGACTATTCCTTTATTATAGGAGAAGGTAGCATTCACTTTCCAGGAGAAGTCTTTGGTTTGAACAGGAAGTGCTTCCAGCTCAATTTCAAATCCCCTGTTGCGGATGGAACCGTAATTGCTTTTAATAGAAGAGAAGCCGGTAGTAGCATCCAGCGGTTTATCAAAAAGCCGGTTAGACGTTAATTTATTATAGTAATCCAGGATCAGCGTTACCCGGTTGTTAAGAAAACCAATATCGGCTCCAGCATCAAATGACGCCGTTTTTTCCCAAACCAGTATCTCATTTTTAAGAACCGTATTAACGATGCCCGCCTGGCCATCATAATTATAGCCCGTTGCATACTGCCCATAAGCATCATAGGCGCCAATATTGTTATTACCCACCATACCAAAGCTGGAACGCAGTTTCAGCGAGCTGACCGTTTTCAGCACAGGCTCCCAAAATGCCTCCTTATGTATATTCCATCCTGCGGAAAGTCCCGGAAAAAAAGCCTGTCTTCTTTTCTCTGCAAAACGCGAGGAACCGTCCATTCTTAAGCTGGCCGATAACATATACCGCGATTTATAATCATAGTCTGCCCGGCCAAAATAGCTCATCATGACCTCAGAAGATTTGGAAGACGAGGTCCGTTGCGTTTCCGGTACGGTAGCATTCAGGGTGGCCACATAATCCGTAGGAGCGCCCCGGCCGCTGGCGCTTAAGCGAAAAGCGTAGCTGTTAATATAACTGGTACCCAAGACCGTATTAAGATGATGTCCCCCGCTGATTTTTTTGTCGTAAGATAATAGCCCATCAATTTGTGTTTGCCGGTCCAGATTATGATTGGCCGAAGCATTCCTGTTTTTATACACGCTGCTGAATGCTTCATACCGGTTTTCCACGCCCTCTGTTGTAAAATAATAGAAGGTAGGTGTAAATTTCAGTCCCGGCAAAATATCCCAGTTGGCACCTACTTTGGATGTATACCGATATACTTTTACATCCGTATATTTTTCTTTATAATACACTTCGTAAAGCCGTGGTAAAAAGGAGGAGATCCCTTCGCCCGGAGCAGGAGTTCCATCTTCGAAACGCAGGCGGTAGGTAGGCGGCGTTTTAATGGACCGGTTCACCACATTGGTATAATTATTCGGTGCATTGGCATTCCGCAACTGGAAGCTAAAACTGGTATTCATGCTCCATTTATTGCTCAGCTTCATGGTTCCGTTAAACAAGCCGTTATAGCCCTTGTAGTAAGTGCCATATACGATACCGTCCTGGTTATTATGCCCCAGGCCCAGGTAATAGGTATACTTATCGGAGCCGCCGCTTACATTGGCATCCACATCAATCCGGTTGGCGTTCTGATAGGTTACATCCTCAAAATTCGTATTCTTAAAGATCAGCTTTTTTCCCGTAGCAGGATCCTCCATGGTTTCCCAGCCCTCCCTGTTGATCAGGCCGGCTACATAGTCTTCGCCATAATCCCTGATATAAACATCAAGAAACTCAAGCGTGTTCTTTGAGTTACGCGGATTACCGGTTGACATTCCATAAGTGCCCCCACTTAAATACAATTGCGGATTGGAAGTGTTATAGGCCGCTATATTTTTGCGGGTTACATAGATATAATCCCGGGCGTTTAAGAAATTATATTTCTTGCCCTGCCGGTCCTGCCCGGTGGAAAATTTTAAATTGATCTTCGGTTTGCCGGCAGTCCCCCTTTTTGTTGTAACCATCACAACACCATTTGCGGCACGTGCTCCGTAGAGGGCGGTAGACGCGGCATCCTTCAGCAGTTCCATCGATTCGATGTCATCCGGGTTCAGATCGCTGATGTTACGCATTTGCCCGACAATACCATCCACAATGAGTAAGGGTGCATCACTTTCCGGGGAAGTGGAGCTTCCTCCCCTGATAAATATCTGCGGGTTGGCGCCGGGCTGGCCGTCAGACAACTGGATAGACACACCCGCAACCTTTCCCTGCAGCTGTGCCAGTGGATTTACACCCGGTGCATTCCTGAATTCCTGACTGCCTACCTTTGATACCGAAGTGGTCAACGTAGTACGGGCCTGCCGGCCATAAGCAATGACCACTACTTCATTCAACGGATCCGACCGCGACTCAAGCGTTACCGTAATATGCAATTCCCTGCCCGGTATTATTTCCCGCTCTTTATAACCGATGGCACTTACCACCAATACGGCGGAGTGTTGCGGCATTTGAATACTAAATACTCCGGTGGTGTCCGTTGTGGTGCCCAGGGTGGTTCCTTTTACCAATACGCTGGCACCGGGTACGGGTTGCAGGTCTGCGTTCACCACGGTACCGGTCACCACCCGGGATGTTTGGGCATTCAGCACGGCTGATCCCCAGAAACAAAAACTAAAAAAACAGAATAATGCAATCGACTTCATAGCGATAGTTTGTATGATCTTAAACTTTTTTATTCGGGATTATTTTCCAAAATCCGGGAAAGGCTGAACTTATGCAGCGCTATCGATTTATTGCTGGTACTTACATGCAGATTTTCATTGAACTCCGTCCATGCCGCCACGCCATCATCAGCGGTCCTGGTCATGGATGAATAATCGCCCCTTCCGGCCTTGACAACTGAAACTGTTCGGGAGCTATGCCCCCCTCCTTCATGTCCTCCGTCAAAAAGTACAACCGGCAACGACCGGTACGGCGCAGCCGCTGCCAGTTCCTTCGCTGTCTTTATGCAGCCTCCCCAAAAAAAAGGCGGCGCAACGGGCAAGATCCGCCGTTTAGTGAACATTGTTGTTTTCATGTGTCAATCGTTTTAGTAGTTATGTTCTACATAACAAATATACAACATAATCCCGGATCAGCAAAAATTTAAATCCTAAAAGGAACAGGGGAGTCGTGTTTCCGGCGCAGTAATGCGGTTAGCGATGCGCTTTGAGCCGGTCGTAATGGGGCTGCAGGTGTGCCAGCATTCCTTTCTTAAAGGCCTCTTTATCGCCCTTACGCAACAGTTTTACCAGGTCTTTATGTGAAACTTTTCCGGATACCTGCTTTTCCTTTTCCAGCTTTACCACGTATCCGAAGATCGGGAGCAGCAATTTCTGAAAATTCTTCAGGGTTTCATTCCCCGTCATTTCATATAATTTTCCATGAAACGCGATCTCGTTGCTGATGCGGAAAAAATCGCCCCGGGTTTCATTGGCAGCAATGGCCTCCAGCTCATCAATATCGGCTTCTGTTTTACGGATAAACAGCAGGTCGGCAATACCCACTTCCAATGCCAGCCGCAGTTCAAAAAGATCCTGCAAGGTAGCGGTGTCCATAATAGTGGGGTTCAGCACTTTTTCAAAAGTGCCTACGATGTCCGGGTTCGAAATGATCATTCCCACTTTTTTCTTTGACTCGATAATTCCCAGCATCTTAAAACGGCTCAATGCTTCCCGCACCACATTACGGCTCACGCCCAATGCTGCAGCCAGCTCCAGTTCGGTAGGAATCGCATCCCCGGGTTTAAAGGATTTCTTTGCAAAATAATCACGCAGGCTCAATTCTACCTGCTCCGCCATCGATTTGGCCCCGATCGGCTTAATGCCTTCTACCATAGAATAAATGTATTTTGTACTACAATTGAACAAAATTACACATTTACCTAAAACCAGGTCATTTTTTTTATATCCGTAAAGATCCCCCCCGGGTTAAAGAATGATGGCCGAGCGGCGCAGCCGCACACAATCGGTATATCCTTCAAAATAAGCGGGGATGCTGTCCTCCGGGCCATTCTTCAAACGATTGTTTACCTGGTTGTAGGCGAGGATACCGGTTTCAAAATCAGGCTGACCGGTAACAAGAATAGGTTGGTTCAGCTTCTGGTACCAGTAATAAGAACCGCCCACATTTCTGCGGGCCACCTCAAAAAGATAGGCGCCTGTACCGGCTACTATTTTCTGCTGTTGTACGGGTGTCATCTCACCGTAAAAGCCACTGGCATCCCGGAGCAGGGTTTCCAGCACTTCAAGGCTGCTAACTGAATAATCCAGTCCGGGATAGCGGGGTGCATATTTCTGAAGAAAGGCTGCCGCCAGCATTTCCAGCTCCTTGTCCAGGCCCGCAGGCTCCTGTTTATGAGGTTCTTTTTTTGCAGGATCTTTTTTATCTGTGCCATTAAAAAAATCAAAAAAACGCATAGGTCAAAGTTTATATCCGGGCTGAATAAAGTGTGGAAATAAAAGTAGCTAATTAATTTTAGAAAACCGCTTTTCCAGGACCCCGTTTTGTGAAATCGGATGATGCCGGGAAGGGCAGAAAAGGGGCCGGATCACTTTTAAAGAAGATTACCTTTACATGAAAAATATCAACAAAAACAAGCATATTGTTAGATTTTTTCAATTTTTTTATCGATTCGTGTGGCTATTGTCTAAATAAGCAGATTTTTTATTAATTTACACAACTCGATTGCCCACTCTGTATTGAAAAGCCAAACTTATTTATTAAAAATCGTTATTTAAAAAAATGACAGAAAAAAAAGGATTATACGACCCTTCGTTTGAACGTGATGCGTGTGGGATCGGTTTTGTTGCCAATATCAAAGGCAATAAAAACCACCAGACCATTTCAGATGCCCTTACGGTTTTGGAAAACATGGATCACAGGGGTGCCTGTGGCTTTGAGCCCAACACGGGTGACGGTGCCGGCATTATGATTCAGATTCCGCATGAGCTTTTTTATGACGAATGTCTGCAGATGGGTATTTCCCTCCCGGCGGTTGAAGAATATGCGGTGGGCATGATCTTCTTCCCGAAGGAAGTAAAGGCCCGGGAGGAATGCCGCGACACTTTTACCCGCGCCGCAGAAAAAATGCAGATGAAGGTGATCCGCTGGCGCAATGTGCCGGTAAACCCGGAAGGTATCGGGTCTTCGGCCCTTTCAGTAGAGCCGGATATTGAGCAGGTTTTTCTTAAAAGACCCGACAACATCAAAACGGCCGAAGAGTTTGAACGCAAACTTTTTGTATTGCGCAAGTATGCTACGCACCTTACCACCAACGCTGTTAAAAAAGACCCGATCGGCTTTTATATCAGTTCGCTGTCATGCAGAACCGTTATATATAAAGGCCAGTTCACCAGCTTCCAGGTACGTACTTATTATAATGACCTTACCGACAAGCGGACGGTAAGTGCTTTTGGACTGGTACACTCCCGTTTTGCTACCAATACCTTCCCTTCCTGGCGCCTGGCCCAGCCCTTTCGCTTTATTGCGCACAACGGGGAGATCAATACCCTGCAGGGAAATCTTAACTGGCTGCGCTCCAGCGAAAACAGTTTTGAATCGCCCCTGTTTACCCGGGAAGAGATGGACATGCTCGTGCCCATTGTAAGCAACGACCAGAGTGACTCCGCCTGCCTGGACAATATGATCGAGCTGCTGGCGCTGACCGGCCGCTCGCTGCCCCATGTAATGATGATGCTGATCCCGGAAGCCTGGGACGGCAATGAAGATATGGACCCTATCAAGAAGGCCTTTTATGAATTCCACGCCTGCCTGATGGAGCCCTGGGACGGACCCGCTTCCATTTCTTTTACGGATGGAAAGATCATCGGCGCTACGCTGGACCGGAACGGGCTGCGTCCTTCCCGCTACTGTGTTACCAGCGACGGACGCGTGATCATGGCTTCTGAAACGGGGGCATTACCCGTAGACCAGAGCCTGGTGATTGAAAAAGGCCGCCTGCAGCCGGGCAAAATGTTTGTGGTGGATATGGAACAGGGCCGCATCATCAGCGATGAGGAACTGAAAAAAGAGATCTGCTCACAAAAGCCTTACGGTGACTGGCTGAACAAACATAAGATCCGCCTGAATGAACTGCCCGAACCAAGGGTGATGTTCACCAACCTGAGCGAAGACCAGATCTTCCGTTACCAGAAATCTTTTGGTTATACTTCGGAAGACGTTGAAAATATCATTACCCCCATGGCCATTACCGGTAAAGAGCCGATCGGCGCCATGGGTGTAGACACACCGCTGGCGGTATTGAGCGATCAGCCGCAGCATTTAAGCTCTTACTTTAAGCAATTATTTGCACAGGTAACCAATCCGCCTATCGATCCCATCCGGGAACGGATGGTCATGTCCCTGGCCACTTTTGTGGGAGATAATGGAAGCCTTTTGATCGAAGACGAAATGGACTGTCATGTAGTAGCCTTAAAGCAGCCCGTACTTACCAATTTTGAGCTGGAAACCCTGCGCAGCATTGATACCGGCACTTTCCAGGCCAAAACGCTTCAGTGCTATTTCCGGGCCGACGGAAAGCCCGGTTCCCTGGGAAAAGGACTGGACCGTATCTGCGCGTATGCAGAAGATGCGGTGAACGATGGTTTTGAGGTACTGGTACTCCAGGATCGTGCCATCGACAGCCAGCATGCCCCCATCCCTTCCCTGCTGGCCATATCCGCGGTGCATCATCACCTGATCCGGAAAGGATTGCGCGGAAAAGTGGGCATTGTTGTAGAAGCCGGCGATGTTTGGGAAGTGCATCATTTCGCCTGCCTGCTGGGATTTGGTGCTACCGCTATTAACCCCTACCTGGCTTTTTCTACCATCCACAATCTGAAAGAGACCGGGAAGATCAAAACAGCACTTTCTACAGAAGAGCTTTATAAAAACTATATAAAAGCCATAAGTGACGGGTTGCTGAAAGTGTTCTCTAAAATGGGGATCTCTACCCTGCAATCTTACCAGGGCGCGCAGATCTTTGAGATCATCGGTTTAAACCAGGCCGTGGTACGGAAATACTTTACCGGAACCACCTCCCGCATCGAGGGAATGGGACTGGACGAAATAGCAAGGGAAGCGCTGACCAAACATCATTTTGGTTTCAGCCAGAAACCCAGCCCGGTGGATCAGTTGCCAACCGGAGGCTTCTATCAATGGAAACGCAAAGGAGAAGCGCACCTCTTCAACCCGCAAACCATCCACCTGTTGCAGTATTCAACAAAAATGAATGACTACAACATCTTTAAAAAATATACAAAGCTCGTAAACGATCAGACCACAAAGGCGATCACCTTAAGAGGTTTACTGGATTTTAAACGGACCCGGAAGCCCATTTCCATTGACGAGGTGGAGCCGGCCGAAAATATTTACAAACGCTTTGCCACCGGTGCCATGAGTTTTGGCTCTATCAGCTGGGAAGCACATACCACGCTGGCCGTTGCCATGAACCGCCTGGGCGGCAAAAGCAATACCGGTGAGGGTGGTGAAGATGAAGCACGCTATACCCGCCTGGAAAACGGCGACAGCATGCGCAGCGCCATCAAACAGGTGGCCAGTGCCCGCTTTGGCGTAACCAGTCTTTACCTCACAGAGGCCGACGAATTACAGATCAAAATGGCGCAGGGCGCCAAGCCCGGCGAAGGCGGGCAGCTGCCCGGTGACAAAGTGGATGACTGGATCGGTAAGACCCGCCATGCCACACCGGGTGTGGGTCTGATCTCCCCGCCCCCGCACCATGATATCTATTCGATCGAAGACCTGGCACAGCTGATCTTTGACCTGAAAAATGCCAACCGCCATGCGCGCATCAACGTAAAACTGGTGAGCAAGGCCGGTGTAGGAACCATTGCAGCAGGGGTTACCAAGGCCAAGGCCGATGTGGTGCTCATTGCGGGTCATGATGGCGGAACCGGCGCCTCCCCCATCAGCTCCATCCGTCATGCAGGGCTGCCCTGGGAACTGGGTGTGGCGGAAGCGCAGCAAACACTGGTTAAAAACAAATTAAGAAGCCGCGTGGTATTGCAGACCGACGGCCAGATGCGGACCGGCCGCGACATTGTTATTGCGGCCATGCTGGGCGCCGAAGAATGGGGTGTAGCCACTGCTGCGCTGATCGTGGAAGGGTGTATCATGATGCGGAAATGTCATCTGAATACCTGCCCCGTTGGTGTGGCCACGCAGGATCCTGAACTCAGGAAGCGCTTTACCGGTAATCCCGATCACGTCGTGAATTTCTTCAAATTCCTTACAGAAGATATGCGGGAGGTAATGGCAGAACTGGGGTACCGGACCGTAGAGGAAATGATCGGCCAGTCGAACGACCTGAAAGTAAGGGAGGGTATCACCCACTGGAAATACAAAAACCTGGATCTGTCGCCCATCCTTTACCGCGAGCAGGAAGAAGCCGGTATCGGGCTTTACAACTCCGAGGAGCAGGATCACGGCATCCAATCCGTACTGGACTGGAAATTTGTAGCAGCGGCAAAACCAGCCATTGAAAACGGAACCGCGGTAAAAGCAGCCTTTGATATTGTGAATACCGACCGTGCGGCCGGAACCATCCTTTCACACGAGATCACTAAAAAATACCGCTCCGAAGGGCTGCCGGAAGATACCGTGCACCTGAAATTAAAAGGAACTGCCGGGCAAAGCTTTGGTGCATTCAGCAACAAAGGGATTACCCTGGAACTGGAGGGCGACGCCAATGACTACTTTGGTAAAGGCCTGAGCGGTGCCAAACTCATCACCTACCCTGATGCCAAAGCCGGTTTTGTAGCGGAAGAGAACAGCATTATTGGTAACGTGGCCTTTTATGGTGCTACCAGTGGTGAAGGTTTTATCCGCGGTAAGGCAGGCGAGCGTTTTGCCGTGCGGAACTCGGGGGCAACTGTTGTGGTAGAAGGTGTTGGTGATCACGGCTGTGAATACATGACCGGGGGTAAAGCCATCATCCTGGGAAATACCGGCCGGAACTTTGCCGCCGGAATGAGTGGTGGTATCGCTTATGTATATGATGCCAGTCAGAAATTCGCCGACAATTGCAATAAGGAAATGGTGGAACTGGACCCGGTGAATGATGCAGATGCGCAATTCCTGAACCAGTATATCACCAAACACTACCAGTATACCAGCAGCCCGGTGGCCCGCTTCATCCTTGATGATTTTGAAAACCAGCTGAAGAACTTTGTAAAAGTATTTCCCTCCGAATACAAGAAAGTATTACTGGCAAAAGAAGAACAAAAACAATTGGCATAAATCAGCAATTAGCAATCAGAAATTAGAAATTAACAAATGGGTAAACCAACAGGATTTTTAGAGTTTGCGAGAGCAACTCCCCAAAAGAAAACAGTAGAAGAGCGCGTTCAGCACTATAAAGAGTTCGTGGAACTATTTCCGGAAGACCAATTGAATAACCAGGCCGCAAGGTGCATGGACTGCGGCGTTCCGTTTTGTCACAGCGGTTGCCCGCTGGGTAATGTGATCCCCGAATTTAATGACGCTATTTACCGCAAAGAGTACAAGGAAGCATACGACATCCTGACTTCCACCAATAACTTCCCCGAATTTACGGGGAGGATCTGCCCGGCCCCCTGCGAATCTGCCTGTGTGCTGGGTATTAACCAGCCCCCCGTGGCGATTGAAGAGATCGAAAAGCATATCATTGAGATCGCTTTTGAACGGGGCTTTGTTTCCAGGAAAGCGCCCAATATCCGCACCGGAAAAAAAGTAGCTGTTGTGGGCAGTGGTCCATCAGGACTGGCGGCCGCCGCGCAGCTCAACTATGCCGGTCATAACGTAACCGTTTTTGAACGGGATGAAAAGCCCGGTGGCCTGCTCCGTTATGGTATCCCTGACTTTAAACTGGAAAAATGGGTAGTAGACCGCCGCATCGAAGTAATGCAGGAAGAAGGCGTGGAATTCCGTTGTCATGCCAATGTAGGCAAGAACATCAGCATCCACGACCTGCTGCGGAACTACGACGCCGTAGTATTATGCGGAGGCAGCACCGTTCCCCGCAACCTGCCGATACCGGGAAGGGAATTCAAAGGCGTTCATTTTGCGATGGACTTCCTGAAACAGAATAACAAACGGGTAGACGGAAAAGACTTCCTGGCGCATAAGGATATCGAAAGTAATATCTTAACAGAAGAAGTGCTGGCCACCGGAAAAAATGTAGTGGTGATTGGTGGCGGAGACACAGGAAGCGACTGTGTAGGTACCAGCAACCGGCATCAGGCAGCCTCTGTAACACAGTTTGAGTTACTGCCCATGCCGCCGAAAGAGCGCACGGAAGCCATGCCCTGGCCCTCCTATCCCATGTTGCTGAAAACGACCACCAGCCACGAAGAAGGCGCCAACCGGCACTGGTCTATTGCCACCAGGGAATTCAGGGGCGATGAAAACGGCAACCTGAAATCGCTTGTAGTGGTAGACCTGGAATGGAAGACCCCCGAGCCGGGGAAGCCTGCCCAGTTTACGGAAGTTCCCGGTTCTGAGCGGGAGATGCCCTGCGAGCTGGCATTGCTGGCGATGGGATTTGTACATCCGCAGCACCAGGGTTTACTGGAAGAACTGGATGTGGAACTGGACAATAGAGGCAATATAAAAGCTTCTGAGCAGGCATACAAAACCAACATTCCAAAAGTATTTGCTGCAGGCGATATGCGCAGAGGCCAGAGCCTGGTGGTATGGGCCATCAGCGAAGGACGCGAATGTGCCCGGAAGGTAGACGAGTTCCTGATGGGACATTCTATCCTGGAAGCAAAAGAGCAATCGGTCCTGATGTCTTTCGAGTAAAGGCGGGATAACAACAAACATTCAGAAAGCTGTCTCATTCAATTGAGGCAGCTTTTTTTATGCCACAGAGGCGCTGAAACGCAGCATTCAGCGCTTATTCTGAAACCACAACATACCCACTTCGGTTTTCCCGTTTTTTTCTCTCCTATGTTAGCCACTGTTCCCAACGCCCGGAATGCAAAAGGCCCGGGGACCCCGGATCAAAACAGATGAGGGGCCGGGCTGTGGGGCTTTTGCCGGAGCGAAGTTCAAAAACCTGGTGTTTCCGGCTTCAATGGTAATAGATACCATAGACGGAAATAAAAAACACAGGGCCTCTGTAGCCAAAAATAGCGTCAGATACAAAAGAGCGCTTCCTCAAAAACCGGAAAGGAGATCAAACTATCTCAGCGCCCCGGCGTACCCTTAATACAAAAACCCCTCCCAAGCGGGAGGGGTTTATATTTGTTATAGCAAAAAGTTACTATTTTTTGCGAAGATTCGGATGCGGGGGAGCAACTGTGTTCGGTCCGTCTTCACCCGGTGCAGCAGCACGGATGTCTACGGTGTTGCAATCGCCACCTTCCTGACCAGAAGAGAAGATGAAACGGTCTCCGCTGATACCTTCTTTTTCCTGTAAGTGAGTGATCACTTTATTTACGTGATCCCAGCTTAATTGCTGCTGACGTTTTGTAGCTGCGCAATAGCCTACTACAACCACTTTACAATTCGGATTTGCTCTCAGTTTAGAAGCTACAGTAGCTAAAGAAGCTGCAGCATCAGAAGAAAGTGTGTTAGAGTTTGCTTTGAAAGTTACGCTTGGTAAAGCACCCAGTAAAGCTGCACAATCATCTTTCTTTTCTGTTACACAACCTTCCGGACAAGGGCATTTACCAACGCCATCAGCGTCAACCGGCTGGCAATAAGTCGGAGTGATCAGTTCTTTATCTTTACAATCAGGAACGCCATCACCATCCGTATCGCGGCTTACACCATGAGTATCAACCGGGCAACCAGCAGGAGTTTGCTCCTGGTCAAATTGATCAGTAACACCATCACCATCAGAATCAGGAAGAACGATCTCTGGTACGCGACGCAGTTCGCCGTAAGCGTAGTTCAGCGGGTTCAGCCAGTACAGGGGCTCAACTCTTCTGGATTTGTTACCCAGGTTAAAGTTCAGACCAACAGTCAGGTAGTTAAAGAAATCTTTATCAGGGCTCAGAGAAGGCTGTTCAGCCCAACGCTGACCGTCTAACAGATCAGAAGCATTCATGTTGTAGATGATACGATCTTCAACTGCCAGGTTTACACGGGGAGACAGTCTGAAAGCAATACCAGCACCTGCTGTAGCAGAAGGAGTGATATAACCGGCAAACATTTTGCTCCATTTTACGCTTGGGTCTCTTTCAGCAGGAGACTCATAAGAATCATCCAGCAGATCTTTAGCGGCTTTGATAGCATCTTTACGATCTACGTTGTCCTGAGTTCCGGGTGCAGGGAAGCTGTATTTGCTGGAACCATTCATGGCATTCACAGATGTACGGAAAGTGTTTACACCAATACCCGCCAGGGCATAGATAGTAGCACCGGTCTGTGCTTTATAGAAACGGATGTTTCCTAAGTTAAATAATGCCTGTAAAGACAGATCCTGAGCGGTTGTTTTGTAGTTATAGTTAACAGGGGCACCTGCATAACCGGCAGCAATCCAGGGATTATCAGCCGGAGCTTTTGAATAACCAGTTGAAGGTCTCCAGTTCAGCCCTTGAGCTACACCATAAACATACTCCAGTCTTAACGACATTACATGACCTAAAGATTTGCGGATATGACCACCAAATCCAAAAGAATTGCCCATACGGGCGTTTACATCACCATTTACAGTGAACGATCCAGCTTTAATACCGAGTTCCCACATGTCTTTCGGTTTAGCGGGATAATCGCTTGTACCAACCATAAAATCATTATGCTGTTGCAGTCTTTTGCCAGAATAATAATTAGAGTCAGTAACAGAATAAGTACCGTACAGCGGATGAGGCGCTGTGTACGGATGCGAAGGGCTTACCTGGGCAAACCCTGTAGACGCAATCAGGCAGCCTAAACCTGCCAATAATGTGTACTTTTTGCTTGTCATAACTAAGGATTAAGATTTAAAAACGATTTCCTAAAATGAATAGCAAATTTAGAGCCATTTCTTAAATAAACAAATTTTTAACCAAAAAAAATAATAAATTTTTACCTCTTTCTTGTTTATTTTCAATTAAAAATGAGTGCTTTAAATCATGCTAATTTGACGGATTTAGCCTTATTTTGCCCATAATTTATGCATTGACAATGAAGCTTCCCACCTCCCTTATAAAAGTCGAATTAGAGAACTTTGAACAGCGGTTTAACGAAGCGGTCAAAAGCAATACCCCGCTTTTAGACCGCATTATGCGGTATATTGTTAAACGGAAGGGTAAACAATTACGGCCCATGTTTGTTTTCCTCTCCGCCAGGGTGTTTGGCCCCACCACCGAGGCTACCTACCGTGCCGCCTCCCTGGTGGAGATCCTCCATACCGGATCCCTGGTGCATGATGATGTTGTGGACGACTCCTTTGAACGGAGAGGTTTCTTTTCTACTTATGCCCTTTGGAAGAACAAGGCATCTGTACTCGTAGGGGATTATCTTTTTGCCACCGGCCTGCTCCTTTCGCTGGAGCACGGGGATTACCGGATGCTCCGGATTATGTCGGACGCCATTCAAAAAATGGCCGAAGGAGAGCTGCTGCAGCTGGAAAAGGCTCGCTCGCTGAATCTGAAAGAAAGCATTTACTACGAAATTATCAGGAACAAAACAGCCTCTCTCCTGGCCTCAGCCTGCAGTGCAGGCGCCTGGTCGGTAACTGAAAATGAAGAAGCTACGGAAAAGGCCCGGCTTTTTGGCGAAAAAACAGGGATCGCCTTCCAGATCAAGGACGACCTCTTTGACTACGCCAGCGAGGACGTGGGAAAGCCGACGGGCAACGATATTAAAGAAAAAAAAATGACGCTGCCCCTGATCTATACACTTAATAATACAGACAGGGATACCCGGCAAAAAATCATTAATATTGTAAAAAATAATAATAACGACAGGCAGAAGGTACAGTGGGTGCTGAATGTTGTAAAGGAAACCGGCGGGATCCGCTACGCCCAGGAAAAAATGTACGCCTACAAGGACGAGGCCTTGGAGATCCTGGCAACCTGCCCTGCCAATGAATACCGCCAGGGCCTGATAGACCTTGTTAACTATGTAACCGAAAGAAAATACTAAAAATACCCGCCGGAACTGATGGCGCCCCCCTTACTGTTATGAATAAGCGTTGGAACATACTGCAACCCGACAAGGATGAGGTCTCCTCATTGCAGAGCGATCTGAAGATCAATCAGGTCCTTTGCAAGATCCTGGTGCAGCGCGGCATCCGGACCTTTGAAACAGCAAAAGAGTTCTTCCGTCCGCAGGTTAGCCAGCTCCACAATCCCTGGCTTATGAAGGATATGGAAAAAGCGGCAGACCGCATATTAAGGGCGTTCCGGGACCATGAAAAAATACTGGTTTTTGGCGACTATGATGTAGACGGCACTACCTCAGTAGCCATGATGTACCGTTTTTTAAAAACACAGCATGAAAAAGCAGACTTTTATATCCCGCACCGGTACCGGGAAGGCTATGGTGTCAGCAAGGCGGGCATCGACTTTGCAAAAGAAAACGGGTTCTCACTGATCATTGCCCTGGATTGCGGCATAAAATCAATCGACCTGGTCCATTATGCCAATACCCTCCAGATTGATTTTGTGATCTGTGATCACCACCTGCCGGACGAAGTAATCCCGGACGCTGTGGCGGTGCTCAATCCCAAACAGCGGGATTGTGCCTATCCCTACAAAGAACTTTGCGGTTGCGGTGTGGGTTATAAACTTATAACGGCGCTCTGCGAAAAATTGGGTTTGCCGGAAACCTTCCCCCACCAGTACCTGGACCTGGTTGCCACCGCTATAGCGGCGGACATTGTACCCATTACAGGCGAAAACAGGATCCTGGCCTTTTACGGGTTGCAGCGGGTAAACCAGGCCCCCAACCCCGGTATCCGGGCCCTGGCCTTCCTGAGCGGCACCCAGCTTCCCATGCATATACACAACCTGGTTTTCATGATCGCCCCCCGGGTAAACGCGGCAGGAAGGATGGATGATGCCCGGAAAGCGGTTCAGCTCTTTGTCGCCCCGTCTTATGAAGAGGCGCTTACCTATGCAGAGCTGCTGCATAATGATAACAGTGATCGCAAGGAGGCCGACGCCAGCATAACAGAGGAAGCGTTGCAGATCATCCTGGAAAATACGGCCTGGAGCACCCGCAAATCAACCGTTGTTTACCGGCCGCACTGGCATAAGGGAGTAGTAGGCATTGTGGCCTCCAGGCTCATCGAGCATCACTACCGCCCTACCGTGGTTTTAACAGAGAACGGCGACTTTGCTACCGGCAGTGCCCGGAGTATCCCCGGGTTCAATCTGTATGAAGCCATTCACGCATGCAGGGAATTCCTGGTCGGTTATGGAGGACATTTTGCCGCTGCGGGCCTTACGCTGAACAAAGAAAATATCGAACTGTTCCGGGAAAAATTTGAAGAAGTAGTAGCAGCCCGTATCCCGGAGGAGCTGTTGATACCCGAGATCCTGATTGATGCGGAAATTTCCTTTGCAGACATTACCCCTGCCCTTTTTAAAATTATCCGGCAAATGGAACCCTTTGGCCCCGGGAATATGACCCCGGTCTTTATAGCACGCAATGTAACCGACACCGGCTTCAGCCGGATCGTTAAGGAACAGCATTTGCGTTTTGTAGTGCAGCAAAATGGCGTACAATTTACCGGCATTGGCTTTAATATGGCAGCGAGGTTTTCCATTATTGAAAGTCGCCGCCCCTTTGATATGGTTTTTAAAGTGGATGAAAACGAGTGGCAGGGCAAGAAAAGCCTGCAACTGAGGGTGGAAGATATAAGACCTGCATAGTTCCATAATTTTCAGCACCTGCAGTCCGGATGAATGCTATAAAAACTGCTTCAGCCATTGCTTTGCTTCCCGGTCGTTGACAAAGCTTTTAACTGGTATGGGCGATGGCTTTAACCGGAATACGAGCTTCAAGATCAGCTGAGCAAGTCCCGGTTCCGAAATGATGGCCATTGCCTTATAATTTACCGGCAACATTTCTGCAGAAAGCCTCCTGGTTGCCTTATCCGGTATGGGTGATTTTGTAATATAAATCAACACGGGCACTCTTGCTCCGCCTGTTAGCCCCTTTACAAAATTTACATTATCCGATATATTCTCCACGGTACGTTTCACCGCTTTTGAAAAAGACACCAATATCCCCTCCTCAAACCAATAAGTAGCTATTTGTCCGTCAAATACAGGCCAGCCTGAGGGAATATTAATATTATGCATTTTCTGTAACAGTTTTGACAGCATAAAAATACTACGCTTCCTGCAACCTTCAGTCCCCGAAGTCCCTTTTGCTGTACTTAAAAAATGCTGCATACGCCGTTGGTTACAAGATCCGGGGCCAGGAACCCCATATTTTCTAACCTCCCATTATGGCACGGATCGACATTGCTACCCCGCAGCGATGCGAGATATTCTGTAGAAAAACCTACAGTTTTTGCAAAATAAGTAAGGAATTAAGGCAGGAGCGCGGGCAATTGAATAAGACATTTTATACTGCTGGTTTCGAATAATTCATAAACAATTCATATTCAATCTATAAAATCGATCCTACGGAGGCGGAAATTCTTTGCAGCAACAGGGAAAACAAGGGCGGCGCAAGGCGGGCAGACGGGTAGGGAGCCCGTCCTATAGCAGTACCCCCAAAATAAACCGCAGGTTCTGCAGCCTGCAGCCTTCAGAAATGAGAAAATCCCTATCTTTGCAGCCCCTTAGGGCAACCTAAGGCTTATTTAATTATTTTTTAAAAACAAATTGGGTAATGAACAATTATGAATTGATGGTGATTTTTACCCCGGTTTTAAGTGAAGATGAGTTTAAAGCTGCTCAGAAGAAATTTGCCGGTATGGTAACTGAAGCAGGTGGCTCTATCGTACACGAAAACCCCTGGGGACTGAAATCACTGGCGTATCCGATCCAGAAAAAAACTACAGGCTTGTACTGGGTACTGGAATATACTGCGCCATCCGACTTCAATGAGAAGCTGAAAATACAGCTTCTGCGTGATGAAGCAGTGCTTCGTCATCTCTGCACTAAACTCGATAAATTCGCCGTTGAGTATAATGCAAAAAAGAACAGTGGCGTTAAAACAGGAACCGAAAAAGCAGTGGAGGCTTAAGTTATGGCAAAGAATGAAATCAAATACCTGACCGCCATTAAAACCGACAAGCGTGTTAAGAAGTTTTGTCGCTTTAAAAAATATGGCATCCGCTACGTAGATTATAAAGACGTAGAGTTCCTGAAAAAGTTCCTGAACGAGCAGGGTAAATTACTGCCCCGCCGCTTAACCGGAAACAGCCTGAAGTTTCAGCGCCGGGTTTCCGACGCGGTGAAAAAAGCCCGCCAGATGGCTTTGTTACCTTATGTAACCGATCTTTTAAAATAGGCAATGCGCAATAGGGAATCGTGAACAGACCATTCCCTATTGCCTGTTCACTTTAAATTAGTAACCATCCCTAATGGCGCTGCTGCGCCAGACAGTCACAATCACCGATTGGGCTCCGGGAGCTAAAACCCGCCTGCGGTTTGCAGGCAAACAATATCATGGAAATAATTCTGATCCAGGATGTGGACAATCTGGGCGCTGCCAACGAAGTTGTGAGCGTTAAGAACGGATATGCCCGTAACTACCTGATCCCCCGTAAATTAGCTGTTGAAAACAACAACAGCAACAAAAAGCAGCTGGAAGAGCGCCTGAAACAGGCCCGCAAGAAAGAAGAAGCGATGCTGGCAGAGATCAACAGCGTTATTGCAAAACTGAATGCGGCACCTTTAAAACTGGGCGCTAAAACAGGAACCAGCGGCAAGATCTTCGGAAGTGTTACCAACCTGCAGCTGAGCCGGGCTATCCGCGAGCAAAAAGGTTATGAAATTGACCGTAAGAAGATCCACATTACTGAAGATATCAAAGAACTGGGAACTTATAAAGCTACGATCGATTTTGGCGGCGGACACAGCACCGAAGTTGAATTTGAAGTGGTTGCCGAGTAATACCATCCTTTTACCATTTTCAAAAACACACCCCTGGTGTGTTTTTTTTGTTATTTCCTTTAAAAAAAATTGGGCAGCCAAGAAATTAGCCTATATTTGATATAGATTACAGTGTTCTTTCAGTAAAAAAGTTTCGGAATATTTTTAATGTTCATTGAATTTGGTACTGTTTTAGCACTCTTTTATTTTTTAAAATTCAAACAAAATGAACATTTACGTAGGAAACCTTAGCTGGAACCTGAAGGACCAGGATCTGCAAAACCTATTTGCTCCTTATGGGGAAGTAACTTCTGCCAAGATCGTATCGGACAAATTCACAAACCGTAGCAAAGGCTTTGGTTTTGTAGAAATGGCCAACGATGATGAAGCAAAAGCTGCTATCGAAGCTTTAAATGGTACAGAAGTAGACAGCCGCAACATTGTTGTAAACGAAAGCCGTCCTAAAGAAGGCGGTTCAGGCGGCGGTGGCTACAAGAAAAGAAGCTTTGGCCAAAGCGGCGGCGGCTATAACAAAGGCGGCGGCGGATACCGCGATCGTTATTAATTTTATTCCATAACGGATATGAAAGCTCCCTTCCGGGAGCTTTTTTTATTGCATTGTTCTTCAATGCTTCAAGTATCGCAGAACAATGCAATAAAAAAAAATACGGCGACCCATTGAGTCGCCGTATCTGCTTTATTACAAGGTTAATGGGATTTTAGAACCAGCTGCCGATATATGCTTCGTTTACGGTATCCTTTTGCCCTGCCAGCCTGTTTCTCCGGCGGGCTACTTTTCTTTTTTGGCGGAACATTGTATACAGCATCAGGGGAATAAACAGGAAGATCGCGGGAGGAATTCCCAGGAAGGAGATCCAACGGCCTCCAAATGTATTACGCATCGGCCGCTTCAGCCTTTCAGCGATGAGGTACATGCTGGGCACCATCACCAGGGTCATAAAGAACGCAAAGGCCAAACCAAAGATAATAGTCCAGGAAAGCGGTTTCCAGAACATCACATTGTCCCCGCCAAAGAAGATCTTCGGATTGAGCTCGGAGAACATGGTCACAAAGTTGATATTAAATCCTACAGCCAGCGGTATCAGTGCCATGATCGCCGCCATAGCGGTCAGCAACACGGGGATGATCCGTGTTTTACCGGCCTGTATCACCGCCTCACGGGTTTTTAATCCACGGGCCCTCAGTTCATCCGCAAACTCAATTACAAGGATCCCGTTCTTGATTACGATACCTGCCAGGCCAAGGATCCCCACACCCGTCATCACCACAGAAACAGCCATACCGGTTAGTGTAAACCCTAACAGCACTCCGATGATACTGAAGATGATCTCCGTTAAGATGATTACCGATTTGCTCATGGAGTTAAACTGCCATACCAGTATCAGCAGGATCAGCCCCAGGGCGATCAGCAACGCTCTTCCAAGGAAGGCCCCGGTTTCTGCCTGCTGTTCTCCTTCCCCGGTTTGCTTAATGGAAACATCATCGCCGGCCGGATGAAAATTATCAATGGCCGATTTGATCTGTGCATTTACCCCTGTGGGCGTATAGCCTTCTGCTTCCAGCACATTACTGCGCAGGGTGATCATCCGCTTCTGGTTCTTGCGTTGCACACTTCCCAGCGTATTGGTATAATCCACATCCACCACGGAGCTGATCGGTACGCTTTTTACCTTTCCGGTTGCCATATCCCGGAATACCACATTCATATTCAAAAGGTCTACCAGGTTCTTCCGCTGCACTTCCGTATTGCGTACATATATTTTGTATTCATCCTTTCCGTTCTTGATCTTGCTGGCTTCGTTCCCAAATAGGGCGGTCCGGATCTGCATACCGATCTGGGCAGAAGAAACGCCCTCACTCAAAGCCCGCTCCCGGTTCACCTTCAGCGTTACCTCCGGACTGCTCAGGTCCACATCCATTTTCAGCTCTTCCACACCGGGGATCTGCAAACTATCCAGGTAGTTCTTTAGGTTCACGGCTGTAGGGATCAGGTTATCAAATTCCTCGCTGGCCACTTCAATATTAATGGGCGGGTCTGTAGGCGGACCATTCTTTTCCTGCTCCACGGAGATCTCTGCACCCGGAATATTTTTAATGGCCTGGCGCACTTTCGTCAGGTAGGGCGCTGTACTTACCCCATGCCGCTTTTCGAACTCAACAAATGATACCTGGATACGTCCCAGGTTGCTGCGGGTACTTCTGTCTCCGCTGTTGGGGTCGGCTGCACCCACGGCCACGTTAGCGATCACGCTCTCCACCACCGGGTTCTTTTTGCCTTTGGCCGGGTCCATATCCAGCGCCTGGTTTACCTTGGCTTCCAGGCTGCGCGTAATAGAATCCGTATACTTTACATCCGTACCACTTGGCAGCTTCAGGTATACATAAATAAAATTGGGATCCGAGGAGGGGAAGAACACCACTTTTGTCCGGCCCGCTCCTGCTGATGCACCAAACATCATGAAGGACAGGATCAGCAAACCAAACGCTCCCAGCAGCAGCCAAACAGGCCGCCAGCCTTTTAATGCCCAGTTCAGAAGATCTTCATAATGGCCCATGATCCAGGGCAACGCTTTGTTCTGAAACTTATGGATCCAGTCATCGAAGAAATACGTATGCAGCACCGTAAGGAGGGCCATAAACAGAGACAGGTTACCGATAAAGAAGGCAAGGCTTCCTTTTCCCATGGGTATACCGATGAGGTCAAAAAGCACCCCGATAATGATCATTACCACGAAGGGTCTGGAGCGGAATACATCCGATTTCTTTTTGTGTTCCGGGTTTTCCGGGTGATTCATAAAATCTACCGCAAATACGGGGTTCATAAGGAAGGCAACAAATAAGGACGCCGCCAGGGTAAAGATCAGCATCAGCGGCAGGTAGATCATAAACTTACCAATGATCCCCGGCCAGAACAAAAGCGGCACAAAGGGCGCCAAGGTGGTCAGCGTTCCTGCCAGTACCGGTACAAACACTTCCCCGGCGGCCATCATGGAGGCCCGCTGCGGACTTATTTGCCCTTTTGCCTCCGTAAAGATCCGGTGCGTATTCTCAATTACCACAATAGCATCATCCACAATGATCCCCAGCCCAAATAACAAGGCAAAAAGCACCATAAAATTGAGCGTGATATTGGTGCCAATGAAGGCTTCTCCCACGGGTATGAACATAAATGCCACAAACATACTCAGCGGCACACTTAAGGCCACAAAGAAGGCGTTGGTGAGCCCCATGAAGAACATCAGGATGATCAAAACCAGGATGAACCCGATAACAATGGAGTTAACCAGGTCATTGAACGAAGTGCGGGTAGAAATACTCTGATCCCCGGTAACGGTCACATTCAGGTTTTGCGGGAACACCGTTTTCTTCATATCCTCACTGATCGTTTTTACGGCATCACTGGTTTCAATAAGGTTCTCCCCGCTGCGTTTTACAATATTTAAGGTCAATACGGTTTTACCATCCAGCCGGGCATAGCTATCCGTTTCCTTGATCGTATCCTTTATCGTAGCAATATTCTTCAGGTAGATCGGGTTACCGGTATTATTGCGTACGATCACTTCCTCAATATCCCTTGCGGTTTTAAACTGCCCTTTCAATTGCAGGTTACGCCGCATGTTGCCCACCTCCAGCAAGCCGCCGGAGATATCCATATTCTCATACTTGACCGCATTGGCAATATCGTCAAACGTGATGCCGGCCGCCTGCATTTTTGCATTGTCCACATTTATCTGGAACTCGCGCTCCGGTGCCCCTACCAGGTCTACCCGGGTGATCTGCGGCAGCTCTTCAATACGATCCTTCATTTTATCGGCATATTCCTTCAGCCGTACCCGGTCAATGTCGCCGCTCAGGTTTACATACATGATGGGCATTTCCGACATGCTCACTTCCAGCGCGGTGGGTTCCTGCGTAAGGTCTGTTGGAAGGTCCTGCCGGGCCTTATCGATCGCATCCTTTACCTTTTGCAGCGCTACTTCTACTTTTTCATCCGAACCAAATTCCACCATAATGGATGAATAGTCCTGGAACGAACTGCTGGTCACTTTTGTAACCTTCACGCCCGTCATTCCCTTCAATTGTTTTTCGATGGGCTGGGTTACCAGGTTCTCAATATCCTTGGGTGAGTTTCCAACATAAATGGTAGATATGTATACATTGGGGATCACCACATCCGGGAAGCTTTCCTTGGGAGTAGAGATAAACTTATACACCCCAAACAGCGAAACCATCAATATCAGCAAGTAAACAGTTGTACGGTTTTTGACCGCCCAGCTGGTAAGAAAGAATTCCTTGAATTTTTCCGTAAAATTTTCTAAAGCACTCATAAACTTAAATTATTTGCAATAACGCCAGATGCATTACTTACTGGAAAATTATTTTGAAGCCTGGGTGGTTACCACCTGCCCGTCGTACAGGCTCTGGAAACCTTCCGTGATCAGCTGATCGCCGTTTGTGAGCCCGGATTTGATCTCCAGCTTATCGCGGTACAGCTCTCCTGCTACCACTCTTTTTTTGCGGGCCACCAGGTTATTACCTTCTTTTACGGCCACCAGTACAAATTTTCCTTCTTCATCAGACTGGAGGGTATTTACCGGCACTGTAATAGCATCACCGGAGCTATAGTCCTGGATCTGCACTTTGGCCAGCTGGTTGGCCCGGATGGCGGGATCCTGCGGCACAATGGCTTCTACATAAAACGAACGGGTAGTAGGATCGATCAGCTTGCTTACCACGCTTGCCTTTGCAGAGAACTCTTTACCACCGGCATCCGGCAGTGTGATCTTTAAAGGCGCGCCCACTTTTACACGATCAATATAGGTTTCCGGCACATTTACCACAAGCCTGAGCACGGATGTATTTACAATGGAGATCTGCGGTACCGCTCCGGCCATTCCTACAAAAGCCTCTCCCACTTTTACATTCACCTGGTCTGCCACACCACTGATGTCGGCTCTCACATTAGTATAGTCCAGCTGTTCCTTCGCCTGCTGGATCTGCGCCTCGGCAGCCCGCAGCTGGCTGGTCAATGCATCCACATTGGTCTTTGCCTGGATCACCTGGATCTCGGCACCAATATTATTGGCCCACAGGTTTTTCTGGCGCTCATACGTGGTCTGAGCCAGTTTCAGCTGGGCCTGTATCTGCCCGGTCTGCTGCTGGGCGGCAATCACCTGTTGCCGTTGTACCGCATCATCCAGCTTTGCCAGTACCTGGCCCTTACCTACATGATCACCTTGCTTTACATACAGCGCTCTTACAACACCGCCCATTCCCTTAGGGGCCACATAGGCACTGTTCTTGGCATCGATCTTACCCTGCAGATCGATGTAATGATCAAAGGCATTGCTTCCGATGGGTTGTATGGTTACAAATTTTGCTCTAACCGTATTGGGCTCCAGCTTCTCCAGCTCTCCCTCCAGTTTGGCCAGCTCATCATTGTTCTTTTTCTGTTCGGCTTTCAGCTTTTCGATTTTGGCTTTCAGATCGCCAGCCTTTCCTTTCTCCTTTCCGCCTCCGCAGGAGTAAAGCACCAGTGCAAAAGCAGTGATCGTCAATGTGGTTTTTAAAACGCTGTGCATAAAATATAGTATTAAATAGTTTGGATGTTAAAATTTACCAATGGCCTTCAGGAAGTCCACTTTTGCCACAACGGCATTATACAGGGCATTGTAATAGTTGGTCTGGGCCGATTGCAGCTGTACCCGTGCATTGTCGATCTCGATCTGGCTGCCGGTACCCATTTCATATTTTTTCTTCGTTTGCTGGTACACATTTTCTGCCAGCTTCATGTTCTGCTTCTGGTAATCCATATCGGTGATCGCTGATTTAAATGTATTTACCGAAGATTCCCGTTCCTGGTCAATCGTTAATTTAAGCGCACTGATCTGATTCTGGGTTTGCTGTAGTTTAATTTTGGCCTGGGCAATACGGGCATTCGTGGCAAACCCATTAAAAATAGGAATGTTTATGTTAAGCGATATTGCGCTGACAGGGTACCATTCCGCTGTTCCGTTAAACATTTTAGCCATTTTGTTGGTTTGCGTCATGTAATCCCATGAGCCACTAAGTGAAACCGTGGGAATTTTACTGTACCGGTATCTTTGCACATCAAGCGCACCCAGTTTTTCGCCCAGCAATGCCGCCTGAAAATCCTTTCTCTGGCTATAATCAAACTCGGTAACCGCTTCGATGATGCCCTCTTTTAACTTTTCATCCGTCAGCTCATCGGTGAGCACCAGTTCTTCCTTCACCGGCATTCCCATTAACACTTTCAATCCCAGGTATCCGTTGGTAACAGAATTTGACACCTGGTTTCTCTGTGATCGCAGGTTTGCCAGTTGCACATCCAGCTTATCGATATCCAGCTTTTCTGCAAACCCGTTATCATACATAATTTTGGTATCATTCCTGTTTTTCTGCACCAGCGCCAGGTTTGAATCAATCAGCGCGATCTGCGTTTTGCTGACTACCAGCTGGTAATAGATTTTGGCGATATTCAACCGGATCTGCTCAAAGGTCACTTCGGACGCCTTTTTCTTATAATCGATCAGCGTTTTCCGCGCCTGCAGGCCGGTAAACACCTGCCCGTCAAAAAGAAGCTGCGACAGCGCAACGCCTGCCATGCCGCTCCATGGTGCGGAAAAAAGGTTAGAGATATAGGTATCTTTTGCTAATGGAGGAGCATCCTTTTCCCCAAAAAAATTGTCCATTCCCTTGGGAAAAAACATTTTTGGTATCTTCACGTTATCAGTAACCCCGGCCCTTCCATTGATCTGCGGCAGCGCATTACCCGTAACTTCCCGGTTCACCTGCTCCTGTAAGTTAACGTCCAACAGGGCATTTTTTACCTGCACATTGTGCTGTTGACCATATTCCAATGCCTGCTGCAATGTAAAATAATGGGTGCTATCCTGCGCATTGCCACTGCCCGCTATCATCAGCCCCATGATGGCCATCACCATCAGCCTAATCTTTTGCATCTGAATTATTTTTTGGTTTATGTTTTTTATACTTTTCGATCAATTTCTGTCCTTTGGCAGTGGCCATTCCATGAAGAAAAAAATAGAACAGTTCCAGCTGTACCTGGAACAGGCCCTCCTGCAGCCGGCCGTAAAATTCCGGCATAAACATAACGTCAATGCTTCCAACCCGGAACTGTGCAATGATGTCGATGTTGAAATCATCGCGGTACAGCCCCTCCGCAATACCCCGTTTTATATTTTCCACGATTATTTCATAAAGAAACTCGTTCTTGTAGTCGACAAATCTTTTATACGCCCTGGGATGATACTTTTTAAGATCATGTATCAATACAGGGTTCATATTCCTGAAGAGTTCAGAGGTTTGTCCAATGGCCAGGAATCCCTCTTGTATGGCGTTATCAGAGATCTGGTGAAAAGTTCTGCAGTGTGTGCCGTTATCGATCAATACCTGCTCGATGGCGTCCCCTACCAGCTGATCCTTATCGGTATAATACTGGTAGATCGTTTTTTTACTGCTGCCTACCGCCGAAGCGATATCATCCATGCTTACACTGCGCGCACCATACTGCATAAAGAGCTGTAATGCCTGGTTGCGGATGTGGCTCTTATTTTCGTTTTCGTCTTCCATTTTACCAGGCGAAACTATGGAAACTTTTTGAACTATTAAAGTTTCCAACGTTTTTTCCCGAAAAACTTAACCGAAGTTATCCTCACACGGCGTTATTCAATTACCCATACCGGTGAACGGTTCTTTTTTACCGGTGAACTGCCTAAAAGCGCTACTCAACCGAACTTACTGTCAAAAACGTTTATTTTTGCCGGATATTATGGCTACCGTGCATCATAAAAAAGAAGATCGCCTGCTAAAGAGATTATTCCGTTATTTTCTTCAGGGGCTGATCATCCTGGCTCCTATCACCATCACGATCTATATCCTGTACCAGCTTTTCAATTGGGTCGACAACCTGCTGCGCCCGGTCATGGTCATACCCGGACTGGGCTTTTTGACCATTATCCTGTTTGTATTGTTCATCGGCTGGATCAGCTCTTCGCTCATTATGGAAGCAGTGATCAGTTTTTTTGACCACTGGCTCGAGCGCACACCCGGCATCAAGCTGCTTTATACCTCCATCAAAGATTTTTTTCGTGCTTTTGCCGGTGATAAAAAAAAATTCACCAAGCCGGTATTGGCCAACATCTTTGACCGGGATATCTGGATCGTTGGTTTTATTACAGATGAGGAAATGACCAAATTGAACCTGGGTGCAGATATGGTGGGGGTATATGTGCCGCAGGCTTACAACTTTGCGGGGCAACTCTATATTTTGCCCAGGAACCGGGTACAGCTGATCGATGCCATATCCCCCGGCGATGCGATGAAGTATACGGTAACCGGCGGAGTGGTGGAAATGGAACAGCAGCAGCCTGCCCCGTAAACACAGCAGACAAGACCAGCAATCATAAATCAGCTTTAAATTCGTTATGTCGATCATCAAACCTTTTCCTGCCCTGCGCCCGCAAAAAGCAATCGCTTCCAGGGTAGCTTCCAGGCCCTACGACGTACTAAACAGCTCCGAAGCCCGGGAGGCCGTTAAAAACAACCCCTGCTCGTTTTTGCATATCACAAAAGCAGAAGTAGACCTGCCGCCCGGTACCGATACCCATAGCCCGGCCGTTTATAAAAAGGCCAGCGAAAATTTACAGGCGTTCCGGCAAAAAGAGCTCCTTTTTCAAGAGGCCAGGCCCTGTTATTATATTTACCGGCTTATTATGAACGGCCGCAGTCAAACCGGGCTGGTGGCCGCATCCGCAGTGGCTGACTATGAGAACAATCTTATTAAAAAACATGAGCTTACCCGCCCCGAAAAAGAGCAGGACCGCATTGATCATATGAAGGCAACAGGAGCCCAAACGGGCAAAGTATTCCTGGCCTGTAATAATGTAGCCGAACTGGATGCCCTCATCAGCAGCTGGAAGAACCGGCATGAACCGGAATACGATTTTACCGCGGAAGACGGCGTTCAGCATACGGTTTGGGTGGTGGATGAAGATATTGAGCTGGAACAGATCACCCGGCTGTTTCAGGAAAAAGTTCCGGCCACCTATATTGCAGACGGGCACCATCGTGCCGCTTCTGCCGCAAAAGTGCGCCAGGCCATGCCCCAAAACAGCGAAGCCGCCTGGTTCCTTACGGTTATTTTTCCGGCAGCCGAACTGTCTATCCTCGATTATAACCGGGTTGTAACCGACCTCAACGGGTATACCACCGGTGATTTTATTGCAGCCCTGCATGAAGACTTTGAGATCACCGCCTCCGAACATCCGGTAAAACCAGCACAGCTGCACGAGTTTGGCATGTACCTCGAGCATAAATGGTACCTGCTGAGATGCCGGCCGGACACTTATACCGAAGATCCGATCGGGATCCTGGACGTATCCATCCTTACAGAAAATGTGCTGGATAAATTATTGGGCATTAAAGACCAGCGTACCGACAAGCGCATCGATTTTGTGGGCGGCATCCGGGGTATCGGCGAACTGGAGAAACGGGTGAACAGCGGGGAAATGAAAGTGGCCTTTAGTCTTTACCCCGTTACCATTCAACAGTTGTTCGACATTGCAGACAGCGGCCAGGTAATGCCTCCCAAAAGCACCTGGTTTGAGCCCAAGTTGCGGGATGGGTTGCTGACACATTTGTTGTAACGGCCCCGGGTCAGCGCCTGGCCCTTGAAGAGGATCACTAAATATAATGAGCGCTTTAGCTTTACGTTTAAAGTGGTTGATTCCCCAGGGGGCAGGGCCCCACGTTCAACCTTCCAGGCCAGGGCACGGTTTTACATGCAATACACCCTTCCGTGATGACCGCCCGGATATATAATTTTGATCAGGGGTGCGGATGGCTGGCATTCTATTCCTGTTCGGCATTACCGGCCGGGCACTGTTCTTTTATGGACTATTGAGTTTAGTGGTCTTGCTCCTGGCATTAAGAATATACATCATTATAGACGGAATAAAGCATGTCCGGCGCCAGAAAGCGTATGTGCTGAAGCCATATAATACATGGTACTGCTATCTGGCACTTATAGCCATTGCACTTACAGCATTGTTTTTTTATGACACCAGCGCGGTTATAGGGATACAAAGCTTTAAAATCCCCTCCGATCCAAATGAACCGACGGTCCGGCAAGGGGATTTTGTTGTGGCCGATACAAAGGCATATAAAAATAAGACTCCGGATTATGGAGACATCATCATTTTTACGCATACCGATGGCCAGACCTATACATACCGGATCGTTGGCCTCCCCAATGACAACCTAACACTAAAGAACAATGTGGTAAACGGAAAGTCGGGCCAAACCATCTATATGAAAGACGCCTGGTTTAACGGGATACCGGTTATTGAAACAGGGGAAATTCTTCCAAATGGCCACAGACATCAGGTTTATCTGTTTAAAGGCTTTTTATTTATGATTCCAGGCAAAACAATTAGTGTCCATTGTCAACGCTGAAGACTATCCGAATATGCGTTATAACCCTGAACTTGATTGCATAGATGCTTTTTTAGTGCACGGGGGATCGTCTACTATATTCGCACATATCAAAGGCGACAGCCTTAAAACATTTGCAAGCGTTCATAATGACAATTATAGAACGGTATAAGAACTTCGATCCTTTAGGAGAATATTAAAAAATAAAAGCACACAACTACCACCCTTTGCGCTATTTTTACGTCCTGTAAGAGCGCTTTCGGCTTATTTTTTGCTAAATATGCAGAAAAGCAGTAAAATACACTGTTAATCAGTTACTTAAAAAATAGAAAATGAAGCAAATCTTTACCGCGGGCCTTTTTTTAATGGGAACCGTTATGGCATTCGGGCAGGACCAGATCGCAACCATGCGCGAAAATGCCCGGAAATTTATGATGTCCGGAGATATGGAGAACGCCGTTCTGGTGTTGAATAAAGCTGCGCAAACAGATAAGAACAATATAGATGTTCAGAAGGACCTGGCTCTTGCCTATTATTATAAAAAGGATTACACCAAGGGGCTGGAGATTGTTAAGCCGCTGCTCGCATCCGAAAAAGCCGATGTAGCAACCTACCAGCTTGCAGGCACGCTTTACCGGGGTACCGATAACGGCAAGGAAGCGGAAAAGATCTATAAGAACGCTATTGAAAAGTTTCCTAAACAGGGGCCGCTTTACAGCGAATATGGCGAAGTGCTGGAAGTTATGAAAAACGGATCGGCTGCCATCAGCATGTGGGAAAAAGGCATGGAAATGGCGCCCTCCTATAGCGGAAATTATTACAACGCTGCCATTTATTATTTTAAGCAGCCCGAAGGAAAGATCTGGGCGATCCTGTATGGAGAGATCTATGCCAATATGGAAAGCCTGAACCCCAAATCCGCCAATATCAAAAAAATGGTACTGGATGCTTATAAAGACCTGTTCTCCGGCAATCTTTCACAAATGGCGTCCAACACAAAAAATGAATTTGCCAAAGCGGTTCTGGAAACCTTTGCCCGCCAATCAGGTATCACCGCACAGGGGCTTACCCCCGAAACACTGGCCATGATCCGCACCCGTTTTGTCCTGGACTGGATCAACAACTACAATAAGAAATTCCCCTACCGGTTATTTGAGTACCATCAGCAGCTGATGCGCGATGGTATTTTTGATGCCTACAACCAGTGGATGTTTGGACCGGCTAATAACCAGTCTGCTTTTGAAACATGGGCCAGCAGCAACAAAGCGGTTTATGATAAGTTTACGGAATTTCACAAATCCAGGATCTTTAAAATGCCGGCCGGGCAGGTTTATTCGAACCGGAAATAATCTTTCTGTCTGAAATAATAAAAACCACTTCCTCATCGAAGTGGTTTTTTATTTAGCAGATTTTTATTAAATTGTAGGTTGGAACTTTAAATTATAACGAATGAATTTTCCTGCTTACAGATTGTTTGACGCAATTCCCCATCAGCTAAAGCAGTTTCCAAAACCGGACATGCTTAATGCAAAGATCAATGGCACCTGGAAGTCTTTTTCCACAGAAGAAGTGGGCAGCACGGTAAACCAGCTGTCGCTGGGGCTTATCGCCAAAGGTGTCAGCGGCAAAGATCTGTCTGCGGAAGAAAGTGATAAGATCGCGATCATCAGCCAGAACCGGCCGGAGTGGGTATTCACCGATCTTGCGGTACAGCAAACGGGCGCCATACTGATCCCGATTTACCCAACCACCAACCCGCATGAGCTGGAATTTATCCTCAATGAATCGCAGGCAAAATTCATATTTGTAAGCAACCAGGAATTGCTGGAGAAAGTGCGCTCAATCAAAAGCGACTTCCTGCAGGGCATCTACACCTTTGACCGGGTTGAAGGGGCCCCTCATTATTCCGAACTCTTTGTGCCGCTTACAGAAGCATCCGAAGCACAGCTGGCCGCTGTTAAAGCAACGATCAGTCCCCGGCATACGGCCACCATTATTTATACTTCGGGCACTACCGGAACCCCCAAGGGCGTTATGCTGAGCCATGAGAACATTGTAAGTAATGTCTATTTTTCAAAGGCCAGTTTTCCGTTTGAAGACCAGCCCCAGACCAGGGCATTAAGTTTTTTACCGCTCAATCATATCTTCGAAAAAGCGATCACCTATATCTATCTTTTCAGCGGCATCGGCATCTATTATGCAGAAAGCCTGGAGACCATTGCCGATAACCTGAGGGAGATCAAACCCGATGGTTTTACGACCGTTCCGCGGCTGCTGGAAAAGGTATACGAAAAGATCATGCTTAAAGGCAAGGAGCTGACCGGCATAAAAAAAGCCCTTTTTTACTGGAGCGTTAACATGGGTACCCATTATGACAACCGGATCAACAGGGGGGCTTTTTATAACTGGAAGCTTACTATAGCCCGGAAGCTGGTGTTCAGCAAATGGCGCGAGGCCCTGGGTGGAAATATTAAATTCATTATAACCGGCGGAGCCGCAGCCCCCGAAAAACTGTTGCGTATTTTTAACGCGGCGGGGATCCCTGTTTTTGAAGGATACGGGCCCACGGAACACAGCCCGGTGATCTGCGTTAACCGCAAAAAAGACAACTACATAGGAGCCGTTGGTCCCGCAATTGAAGGAATAGAGGTCCAACTTGCAGAAGACGGGGAAATACTTGCCAAAAGCTGCTGCGTAATGCAGGGGTACTATAAGCACCCGGAATTAACTGCCGAGGTGATCAAAGACGGGTGGCTCTGCACAGGTGATATTGGCGAGTGGATCGGGGGGCGCTACCTGAAAATCACTGATCGTAAAAAGGAACTATTTAAAACCAGTGGCGGTAAATATGTGGCCCCGCAACCGATCGAAAACAAAATGAAGGAAAGCAAGTTTATTGAACAGATCATGGTCGTGGGTAATGATAAAAAGTTTGTAAGCGCCCTGATCGTTCCCTCTTTCTATGCTGTAAAGGACTGGATGCAGGAACAGAAAATTGAAATCGGCAGCAATGAGGAGATCGCAAAAAACCCGAAAGTGCAGGACCTCTTCCGCTCGGTCATTGATCATCACAACACCAACTTCAACCATATCGAGCAGATCAAGAAATTTGCATTGCTTCCGCAGGAGTGGAGCGTGGACACCGGTGAAATGACTCCCAAGCTCAGCCTGAAGCGAAAGGTGATCCTCGAAAAGTTCAGGAAGGAGATCGAGGATATTTATCGTTAATTCCGGCCTGCAGATAAACCGGCCTCCGATATTGTTATGGAAACATCAGGAATCAATCATAATTTACGCCCTTCATATATACAAAAGAAACCATGGCAAACGTACCTAATTGAGGTGAAAATGAGTAGGAATATCACGTTCAAACAATTGTAAGTGCCTGTATTTGTAAAAACTTGTTTATCAGTAATTTCGGAACTTATAGGAGCGCGCCGCGTGAAATTTGTCAGCATCAAACCCAAGGGCACTTGCAGAGTCCCGTTTATCCACGTGGCACAATTGCAATAACCACATCCTCCCCCTAAATCAATCATTGCTAAAATGAAATGCGTTTGCCCGATACAAGAAAGGGCTTTATCGACAAATAAATTCATTTTATGTAATTTTATAGTGCAAAAAAGCATCTATAGAATGGATTATAAGAAATACATAGAATCTAACGCTTCGGTTATGCTCGGAAAACCTGTCATAAAAGGCACCAGACTTACAGTAGAACTGATCCTACAAAAACTGGCAGAAGGCGCTACGATTCCTCAATTACTGGAAGCTTACCCTTCACTTAAACAGGAAGATATTTTGGCCGTCCTGGCCTATGCTTCGGATGTCATTTCTAACGAAACTATCATTGCGGTTGCATGATCATTTTGGCTGATGAAAATATTCATTCTTTTATCATTCAAACCTTGCGTCAGGAAGGAATGGAAGTTGTTTCAGTAAGCCAGCGCTCAAAAGGCATTAAAGATAGTGAAGTCATTAAATGAGCCTTAAAAATGAATGCTGACCTGCAACAAAAAACTCCCGGAAAGTGAACCGGGAGTCTGTTATGGATCGATTTTATTTTTATATACTACAGGTCCGTAATGGGCTTGTATTTAGGTACCAATGATTTCATAATGACCCATGCCACCAGGTAAGCAATAGCGCAAAAGCCAAAGATGATGGAATAGCCGGTTTCAATATGCCCCAGCCCCTTATAATAATCAAACAGTTTTCCGCTCACCAGTGAAACCACCACACCGCCGATCCCCCCGGCCATACCGCCGATACCCGTAACGGAAGCTACCGTTTTCTTGGGGAACATGTCCGAAACGGTTGTAAAGATATTGGCGCTCCATGCCTGATGCGCAGAGGCTCCGACACCGATCAGCAATACCGGTACCCAGTAACTGATATGCCCCAGGGGCTGAGCGAGCAACACCAGCAATGGAAACAATGCGATCAGGATCATAGCACGCATCCGTCCATCATAAGCATGGTATCCCTTTTTGATAAAATACATAGGGAACCATCCGCCGCCAATACTGCCCACCATCGTCATGCTGTATAAAACAAACAGCGGAAAAGCCAGGTCAGTACCTTCTAATCCATACTGCACTGCCAGGTATTTGGGCAGCCAGAATAAATAAAACCACCATACTCCGTCTGTCAGGAATTTACCGATGGCAAAAGACCAGGTTTGTTTATACCCCAACAGTTTGAACCAGGGCACCTTGGCACCTGGCACCGCAGCGGGGTTCACATTTTCATCCACATCGCTCTGGATATAGGCCAGCTCTTCTTTCGACAACCGCTTTTGCTTTTCCGGAATGTCGTAATAGTAGAACCAGAACAGCAGCCAGATAAAGCCAATGGCCCCAATGATAATAAATGTAGACTCCCAGCCCCAGTGACCTGCGATCCAGGGCACGGTCAGCGGGGCCAGGATCGCGCCCAGGTTGGTACCGGAATTAAAGATGCCGGTAGCCAGGGAGCGTTCTTTTTTGGGAAAGTACTCTGCGGTTGCTTTAATGGCAGCCGGGAAGTTACCGGCCTCTCCAAACCCCAGTACTGCCCGGGCCATCATAAACCCGATGATGGAAACCGGTACTGCTGCAATGCCAAACCATCCCAGTACTGTATTGGATGCATGACCGATATTTACAGCTTCGGCATGCATAATGGCGCCAACCGACCAGATGATGAGCGCCCAGGCATAGCCCCATTTCGTTCCCAGTTTGTCTACGATACGTCCGGCAAATAACATGGACAACGCATATACAAACTGGAATACCGCTGTTATATTTCCGTAGTCGGTATTGCTCCACCCAAACTCACGTGTAAGCTCCGGCGCCAGTAAGCTTAGTACCTGCCGGTCCAGATAGTTGACCGTTGTCGCAAAGAATAACAATCCGCAGATCGTCCACCTGTATTTTCCTATGGCTTTTTGCATGCTTATTTACTTTTTATTGATTGGATCATGTTTAGAACGGTCGCTGTCATCTGCTCAATGGCGGTATAGTCCCCGGCGGCCATTAACTGTTTGCTCACCAGCTTACTGCCCATACCCACCGCACAAACACCGGCTTTAAACCAGCCTTCAATGCTTTCCTCAGTGGCATCTACCCCGCCGGTAGGCATAAACAATAATTTTGGAAAAATATCTTTAATAGTACCGAGGTATTTTGGCCCCAGCATATCACCCGGGAACAATTTAATGAAGCGTACCCCCGCATTTTCTGCGGCGATGATCTCTGTAGGCGTCATACAACCCGGTGCATAGAAAATTTCTTTTTCGGCAGCAAACGCCGCGATTTCCGGAACAAAGCCCGGGCTTACAAAAAAATCAGCCCCGGCTTCCAGGTATTCTTTGGTATCCTGCAGGTTCTTTACGGTTCCGATACCCAGCAGCAGCCCCTGCATTTCCTGGTCGCGGACCGCCACCAGCTTTTTAAAGTTACTAAACGCCGCTGCTCCCCGATTGGTATATTCAACAGCTTTAACTCCTGCTTTATATAAGGCGCGTAAAACCTCTGTACTTACGGCCTCGTCCGCATTAAAATATAAGGGCAGCATCCCCTGCGCTATAATCGTGTCGATTGTTTGTTGTACGGCCATTCTTATAATTTTATTTTCATTACTAATTTTTTAATGATGCCCTCACCGATCATTGGCGCATGCACATCTTCCGGGAAAAAAATAACAAACTGGCCAGGGCTCAATGTAAAAAAAGTGTCGGGTCGGTCATTGTAGAACTGTACGTCTTTTTCAGGGTTATAATCCCCGTTGGGCGCATGGCAATCCCCGCGCGGCTTCCAGCCCATTTGCTCCATACCGCTGATCACATACTGGATGTCGATAAACTGGTTATGACACTCAAATTTTTCCAGAGAAACCTCCGCTTTTTTACCGGAAGCTTCTGATACAATCGCCTTTACCGCGTTCTCTTCAATAGTGTAGGTACCTGCGGGGGTGTTTAAGAGATCTGTTTGCCGGATATAGTCCAGTGCTTTTTTAAATAATGGATGCAGCAACTCGTAACGTTGTGCATTATTTACCGTATCAATTACCATAAGGTTTGTTTATTTTATCTGTTCTCTGCGTTCCCGGTTTGTGCAGCTGCCAACCGGGGCTTTAAATATATTGTTTTACCGCTCTTTGCCGATGCCCGGGCCGCATCCAGGATCTCAACCGTTGTTATATTTACCGGGAGCCCGTATAAGTCATCAGGCTCCTGTTTCAATACCCCTCGTATCACACCGGCAAAAACCGCAAAGGGATCTTCAAACGGCGCCGGACGGGGCTCCAGTACCCGGGTGGTTTCGGGCAGTGCACCATCAAAACGGCTTTTAACCGTTGTTCGGTCCGCTGCAATAACATATCCCTTTGTGCCGTATGCTTCCAGGTCCTTGCGGCTGAAAGTCCAGCTCCATGAGGCCTGGATCACACACTGTGTTTCCGGGTACTGCAGGATGATGGTGGCCTCGTCTTCTACCTTCGGATACCGGTCCGGTCGGTTTTGATGGGTGATGGCCGTTACCGACAAGGGACGCTGCCCATCCATTAACCAGGTCATGAGATTGGCGCCATAACAGCCAAAATCGGTAAGCGCACCTCCTCCGTTCTTTACCGGATCGGTAAGCCAGGAAACAAAATGCCGGTTCATAGCCCAGGGGCCTTCATGACCGTCATTCACCAAAACCTTACGCAGCCGGCCCAGTTTTCCTTCCTGGTAACAACTCTTCACATACTGGTTGCTGGAATACCACGAGGTTTCAAAATTCGTGAGCACCCTGATCCCATATCGTTTTGCCAGGCTTTCTATTTCCAGGGCATCTTTATAGCTGGTGGCCAGCGGCTTTTCCACCATCACATGTATCCTGCGTGGCGCAGCAGACCGTACCACCGCAATATGTTCATTGATGGGGCCAAAAGCCATAACGCCGGCAGGTTTTACCTGATCCAGCATCCGGCCCAGATCCGAAAAAAAAAGAGCTGCCGGCAATTGATACCGTTCCCGGAACTCACGGATCCGGTCCGTATTTGTTTCGTAAATGCCAACGATCTCGATATCGCCTTTCAGCTTCCGGTTATAGATCCAATCGCTATGCCCATGCGTGATGCCTGCTATCGCAAGCCGCACGGGATGCTGCGCCGCTGCCGGCCCTGTACAAAAAACGCACAGCATAAAACAAAGCAGCAACCGTTGTATCGTTCTTATTGTCGTCATCAATCAGGTCTGTTGTCAGCCCCGGGCGTCGCAGCGTTTAGCGCTGTACACGACCGCTGGCATCGCCCTTCATCAGCGTTTTTACGTCACTCAACGTGGCATGGTTCAGGTCTCCCGGAATGGTATGTTTTAATGCAGATGCCGCTACGCCAAATTCTGCAGCATCGGCCATGCTCATACCGGTTACGAGGCCATAGATCAATCCGCTGGCAAAGCTGTCTCCGCTTCCCACACGGTCTACAATCCGCACATCGTACTTGCGGGTATGATAAAATTCCGTACCGTCGCTTACCAGTGCGCTCCAGCCGTTATCGCTGGCACTGTAGCTTTCCCGGAGGGAAGAAGCAATGTATTTAAAGTTGAACTTTTCTTTCATCTGGCGGATCACATCTTTGTAGCCTTCGAGATTCAGTTCTCCTTTTGTAATATCGGTATCCGCAGCTTTAAAGCCCAGTGTGGTTTCCGCATCTTCTTCATTACCGATACAAACATCCACGTATTTGCAGAGCCCGCTCATCACTTCACGGGCTTTTTCTTTGCTCCACAATTTCTTACGGTAATTCAGATCAATGCTGGTGGTGATCCCCTTTGCCTTTGCCGCTTTCAGCGCCGCCTCGGTCAAAGCGGCTGCTTTGTCGCTCAACGCGGGAGTAATGCCGGTTGTATGAAACCAGTCTGCACCTTCCAGTATTTTATCAAAATCAAATTCGCTTGCATCTGCATCTGCGATGGCGGCACCGGCACGGTCATAGATCACCTGCGAAGCCCGCATAGACGCCCCTGTTTCCAGGAAATAGATCCCCAAACGGTCACCCCCCCGTGCTACAAAACCGGTATTTACCCCATAGCGGCGCAAATGATTGATGGCCGCCTGACCAATGGCGTTGTCCGGAACTTTTGAAACAAAAGAGCCATCCAGTCCGTAGTTGGAGAGCGCTACAGCCACATTGGCTTCACCGCCGCCATAGGTAACATCAAAAGAATCTGCCTGAACAAAACGCTCAAAACCCGGAGTGGATAAGCGCAACATGATTTCGCCCAGTGTAACAACTTTCTTCGACATAATAATATTCTCTATTTTTTGTTTGTTAGAATTAAAAGATTGATCAGGCGTATCGCCATCAAAAAAAACTGGATCCCCAATATGGCCATCACTGCAAAAGGAACGTACTTCTTTGGGTAACGCGCTTTTTTATAGGGTAAAAAACTTACCGGCAAACTGAGCGCAAAACCTAAGACCGGAACCCCCAGCATAAGGAACAACAACAGATCCTTTTTCATTTGACCGGCTCCAGCAGCGCGATCATAAAGATCCGTGATCTGTTCATCCATTGTTGCAGTGGTTAAAAAATACAGGAGCACTGTCAGTGCAACGGCTATGCCCGTCATTTTCCATACCGTTGCCCTCCTTACAAAAAAGGGGGCTGCCGGCTTCGCTTCCGGAAACAGATTTTCTGTTATATCCTGGTTGATGATCACGATACTTTTTATAACAAGGTAGCTATGGGTGCCGGATCCATATCCGTATACTGTTTGTTTTCGCCGGCCATACCCCAGATGAATCCGTAATTGGAGGTACCGCAGCCGAAGTGCATGCTCCAGGGCGGAGAAATAACGGCTTCCTGGTTCTTCATAATGATGTGACGGGTTTGCTGTGGCTGGCCCATCATATGAAACAGGCGCTGTTCTTCCGGCAGATCAAAATAAAAATAGATCTCGGTTCTGCGGGTATGCGTATGCGGCGGAACGGAGTTCCACACACTTCCGGTTTCCAGCACTGTTAACCCCATTACCAGCTGGCAGCTCTGGATGCCCTCCTCATGAATATATTTATAAATTGTGCGTTTGTTGGACGTGGCAATATCACCCAATGTTACCGGTGCCGCCTGCTCCTTGGTATACTTGGTAGTGGGATAGTCCTGGTGTGCCGGCGCCGATAAGATGTAGAATACAGCCGGGTCTTTTTTCCCGCTGCTGCTGAAACTTACTTTTTTGGAACCGCGCCCGATATACAGGCAATCCAGTTTATCGAGGGAAAATTTCTGGCCATCAACGGTGATGGTCCCTTTACCGCCTACATTAATAACCCCCATTTCCCTGCGTTGCAGGAAAAAACCTGCCTTCAGCTCTTCTTCATTTTTCAGCGGCACAGCCTTTGTCACCGGCTTTACTCCCCCTACGATCAGGCGATCATAGAAACTATAAACCAACGTCAACCTGTCGGCCTTCATCAGGTCTTCTACCAGAAAACTTTCCCGCAGCTGTTCTGTGGTCATCCCTTTTGTTTCCTGCGGACTGTGTTCGTACCTTATTTCCATTACTGATTTTTAATTTGATATTTCTGATTTCTTGTTCCCTGTTCTACCGGCCCATCCAGCCTCCATCTACTGTAAGGATGGTCCCGTGCACATAACTGCCCGCTTCGGAGGCCAAAAAAACAGCGGGCCCGGCAAAATCTTCCGGTATTCCCCATCGGCCGGCCGGTATCCGGTCCAGGATCGACCTACTGCGGTCTGTATCTTCGCGCAAGGCCTGTGTATTATCGGTTGCGATATAACCCGGCGCAATACCGTTCACATTAACGCCTTTTGAAGCCCATTCATTCGCCAGGGCTTTTACCAGGCTGCTCAGCGCACCTTTACTGGCCGCGTAACCGGGCACATTGATCCCTCCCTGGAAGCTCAGCAGTGAGCAGGTAAAAATAATTTTCCCGGACCCTTTTTCAATCATATGCTTTCCAAACTCACGCGCCAGTATAAAAGGCGTATCGAGGTTTATCGTCAGTACATTATCCCAGTATTCGTCCGGGTGCTCTGCAGCCGGTTTGCGCATAATGGTGCCGGCATTGTTCACCAGTACGTCGATCCGCTCATTTTCAGCCAGTACCTGCTGTACAAATGTGTATACGCTACCCCGGTCTGCCGCATCCAGTTTATAATGTTTAAAATTGCGGCCCAATTGCTTTACCTCTGCTTCCACTCCGGACCCTGCCTCAACAGAACGGGCTGCCACGATAATATCGGCACCGGCCTTTGCCAGTCCAATGGCCATCCCCTTTCCGATTCCCTTATTCCCGCCCGTGATCAGGGCCGTTTTACCTGAAAGATCAAACATCTTAATGCTAATTGTTTATTATTGATCGTTTAGTGGTCCGGGGCATCCCCTGTTCACTATTGATTATTTGCTACTTTGCTCCAAATCCAAAATACTCATTTGCATTGTTGAAGCAAATATCCTGTATGAGCTTACCTACCCATCTGATGTCGGCGGGAAGTTCGCCATTTTCAATATCGTTTCCAAACAAATTACACAGTATTCTCCGGAAGTATTCGTGCCTGGGAAAAGAAAGAAAGCTTCTTGAATCTGTCAGCATGCCCACAAAACGGCTGATCAGCCCCATATTGGAAAGCGTATTCATCTGGTCGATCATTCCATCCTTCTGATCGAGGAACCACCAGCCCGAGCCCCATTGTACTTTTCCCACTGCCGTACCGTCGTTAAAATTGCCGGTCATCGTAGCAAAGAGTTCATTATCGGAAGGGTTCAGGTTGTACAGGATCGTTTTGGCCAGCCGGTCGTTCTTATCCAGTCCGTTCAGGAATTTGGAAAGGGCTCTTCCCTGGGAAAAATCCCCAATGGAATCCCAGCCTGTATCGGGACCTAGTTTTTCGAGCAGGCGGGCATTGTTATTCCGCAATGCGCCCAGATGGTATTGCTGTACCCACCCTTTTTCATGATCCCATTCCGCAAACCAAACCAGCATCGCCGAACGGAATTGCTCCTGCTCTTCTGCAGACAGGTGCTTTCCGGCCCGGATCTTATCAAAAGCAGCGCTGACGCCCGCTTCTGTATAATCGGCTGCATGAATATGCTCCAGCCCATGATCCGATACCGAGCAGCCCATTTCCGCAAAGAAATCATGCCGGCTCTTAAGCGCCCGGAGATAGGAATCCAGGTTCTTTACCTCCACATTGGAAGCAGCTTCGAGCCGGGCAACATACGCTGCAAAGATTTCCGGGGAGGATACATTCATGGCATTGTCCGGCCTGAAAGCGGGGTACACCGGTATTTCAAAGCCATCAGCTTTTATTGTCTGATGAAACTCCAGTGAGTCCGCGGGATCATCTGTGGTGCATACCACTTTTACATTCATTTTGCGCAACAGGTTCTTTACACTGAATGCGCTGCTGCTGATCATTGCTGAAGCAGTATCATACACCTGTTTGCCATTACCGGCATCCAGCGTTTCCCGGATATCAAAATAGCGCTGCAGCTCCAGGTGCGTCCAATGATACAGTGGATTGCGCATGGTGTAAGGAACGGTTTCCGCCCACTTCAGGAATTTATCTTCATCCGATGCGCTCCCCGTTATGAAGTCCTCATGGATCCCGTTGGTACGCATAGCCCGCCATTTATAATGATCGCCATACAGCCAGGCCTGTGTTATATTCCTGAACTGCGCATCCGCTGCGATCTGCTGGGGCGGAAGATGGCAATGGTAGTCAATGATCGGCATTTGCTTTGCGTAGTCATGATAAAGCTGCTCTGCCGTTTTCGTTTCCAGCAAAAAGTTATCGTCTAAAAACTGTTTCACGTTCTGATCGGTTAATCGTTAAAATAGTTATTCAAATCACGTCTGTTGTCATGCAATACACTGTTGTTACAACGACACGCCTCTTTTCCAGGGGATGAAATCATCCTGGTTCAACTGTACCGCCTTGGGTATCACTTCACCGCTGGCTGCTTTGATACAATATTCCAATATTTCTGCACCCATCTCTTCAATAGTCTTTTCACCGTCGATAATACCACCGGTATTGATGTCTATAATATCGCTCATCCGGTTGGCCAGGGACGTATTGGTGGCAAGCTTGATGGTGGGACAAACCGGGTTGCCGGTAGGAGTGCCCAACCCCGTTGTAAAAAGGATCAGGGTGGCGCCGGATGCTGCTTTACCTGTGGTGGCTTCCACATCATTCCCCGGCGTACATACCAGGCTCAGCCCCGGTTTGGTGGCAGGCTCGGTATAATCCAGCACATCAACCACGGGAGATGTTCCTCCTTTTTTTGCAGCCCCGGTGCTCTTGATGGCATCGGTGATCAGACCATCCTTGATATTTCCGGGGGAAGGGTTCATAAAAAAGCCGGAGCCCACGCTCAGCGCCTGGTCATTATAAGTCGTCATCAGGTGAATGAATTTCCGGGCGGCTGCTTCGTCAATGGTGCGGTCGATCAGCTGCTGCTCGGCACCGCACAGCTCGGGGAACTCGGCCAGCAACACCTTTGCCCCCAGGGCCGCCAGCAGATCGCTGGTATAACCTACGGCAGGATTGGCGCTGATACCGCTGAAACCATCGCTGCCACCGCATTTTACGCCCACCGTCAGCGCAGTAAGGGGTGCAGGGGCGCGCTCGATCTTATTGGCCTCGATGAGTCCTTCAAAAGTTTTCTTTATTGCATCGGCCACCAGTTGCTCTTCGCTTTGCGATTGCTGCTGTTCAAATACGAGGAGGGGCTTATCAAACGATGGGTTTCGCAGCTTAATATCCTCCAGCAGCTGTTTTGTCTGCAGGTTCTGACAACCGAGGCTCAGGATGGTGATCCCGGCCACATTGGGATGATCGGCATAGGCCGCCAGCAACTTACTTAATGTACCGGCATCCTGGCGCGTACCGCCACAGCCCCCCTGATGGTTCAGGAACTTGATACCGTCAACATTTTTAAAAAGCCGGTCCGTGCTGCTGCTTCCGCCGGAAGGCAGTGCATTCAGGCTCAGGTTTGAGATATCTTCGTTATTCTTAAAAGCAGCCACCAGGTGGTGCGCATATTTCTTGTACTTGTCGGTTACCGCATACCCCAGCTCATTGTGCAGGGCTTCGCGGATCACATCCAGGTTGCGGTTTTCGCAGAAAACGGTGGGCATGAACAGCCAGTAATTGGCGGTTCCCACCCGGCCATCGCTGCGATGATACCCGTTGAACGTACGATCTCTGAATTTTGAAACATCCGGAGCCGTCCATTGATATTGATACGGACGATATTCAAAAGGATCGGCTGCATGCTTCGTGTTGCCCGTGGTCATTAAACCGCCCCTGGGAATAAATTCCTGGGCTTTACCCACCAATACCCCATACATGATGATCTCATCACCCGTCTGAAGATCGTGTGTAAAAAACTTATGCTTTGCTGTAATATCATCCTGCAGTACAAAATCCTCGCCTCCGTAGTTAACCACCTGCCCTTTTTTCAGGTCTTTCAGGGCAACAATAACATTATCTTTCGGGTGCACTTTTAAAACGATCTCGGCCATTTTTTACTCCTTTATTATATTTTGTAAAGCGGCTTGTGCACCGCTTTCTGTTAAAAATTGCAATTGTTGTTTTACCTCCGCCGCAAAGCCGGGGATCAGGGTAAGATCTTCATTCCACAGGCTGCTATCGGCCAGCACCGCATCCACCAGTTTGTCTGTGGCAGGATACGCTTCCCATTTCCGGGCAAGAATGCCGGCCTTATCGTCATTGAGGACGTAGGTTTTGCCGTTAGCCGTACCCACATATTGCGCACCCTCCTTCCTGCTCTTCATAAAAAGCAGGTAGGCCGCAAACCCCAGGGCAATAGCAGCCGGGCCTTTGCTTTCGTTTCCGTAAAAGCCTTTGATCAGCGGTACATCTCTCATTAGCATTTTTGAGGTATAGGCAAAGCTGATGCTGAGCCATTTGTGATCTAAAAAGGGATTCTTAAACCGCTCGATCACCGAGTCTGCAAATTTGCAGGCCTCCTCGTAGGATATCTGGCTGCTTACAACCACCGTAGCCAGCTCGTCTTTGGAGAGCCGGGCAACAAAGGCCTCAAAGACCGGGTCGGCCATCGCTTCCTTTACGGTTTCAAAACCGGCTAAGCAGGCCAGCCCGCAGGAAAGCGTATGCGTACCGTTGAGTAACCGGAGTTTCAGCTCCCTGAAACGTTCAATATCCGGGGCGATCACCACACCGGGGTCAACCTGTGCAAAGGACAGCACCTGCTGTACTTTGGGATCAGCCGCTTCAATAGCCCAAAGCCGGAATACCTCACTCATGATCATCAGGTCATCCCGGTAGCCCAGCCATTCCCGGGTTTGCTCCAGGTCTTCCCCTGCCAGCCTGCCTGGCACAATCCGGTCAACGAGGGAACTGCAAAAATGATTGGCCTCACTGATCCAGCTGATAAACGCCGCATCCAGTTCATTTTGTTCCGCAAGGCGGGTGATGATCTCTTTCAGCTGCCGGCCATTGTCGATGATGAGCTCCGTAGGAATAATGACCAGGCCGCTTGCCGCTGTTCCGCCAAATGCCTTAAACCGTTCGTACAATACAGCAAGCAGCTTACCCGGGAAGGATGCGGGTGGCGTATCGGTAACCCGGTCGTTGCTCATTACGATCCCCATCTCTGTGGTATTGGAGATCACCACTTCCAGTTCAGGGCTCCGGGCTACTTCCAGGATCTGTTCCCACTGGCCTTTGGCCGACAGTACCCTGCTGATGGAACTGTTAACAATATATTCGTTCACCTGTTTGCCGTCTTCAATACCCCGTACACAGATGGTATACAAACCGTCCTGCGTATCAAAGGCGTCGGCACCGCCGGTATCTGTGGACTTTACTACCACTACCCGGCCATTAAAGGTATTTTGCTTATTCGCCTTATCAATAAAATAATCGGGCAGCCCTCTCAATAGTACCCCGGTGCCAAACTGTAATACTTTTTCAGGCAGCCCGAGCTGGATCTCTCCGGGAACCGATACTGCCGGATCTTTTTTAACGGATGTTAATATCGCCTTGGATAATTGCATTGCTGTTCTTATTTTTTCTGATTCGTTTTTGCCGTTCTTAATAGCCAGTTGACCCAGTCCTTTGCCGCCTGTACATTCTCATATTGCAGCGGTAGTTTTCTGCCATCCAGATATTCGTTGTAGATCCAGGGGTCGCCCAAAGCGAAAATAGCACCTTTCCCATACCGGGCAACGCCCATAACTGCTACATCGTTTGATTTTAACACCGGAAGGACATTTTTGTAAAGATTCAAAGAACTTATTTCTTTTAGATAAACATTTTTGGCATTTTTAAAAATTATATTACCCCGTGGTATGCCAACCCTTCCCGTCGCGTAATCATTGTTCTTTACCATGAGCAAATTATCCTTGTTAAACCGGATGCCAAAGCGCCCGGCAAGGATATTCAGGTGCTCAAGATCGCAGTTCCCCGCATCGTTTGCCAGCAGCGCCAGTACCCCCCCTTTTTTTACCCAGTCCGCAACCTGTGTGGCATCTTGTTCATTCATATAGTGGGGATGCGGCGTCTCTTTGTCTGTATCCGGATCCACAATGATATAAACCGCCGCATTTTTTAAATTACCGGCGGCCGGTGCTTCCGGAAGGGATTGCAGACGCGCACCCTGCTGCTCAAACAGGCCGCCCAGGAAGGAATACCCACCGTTTGAGCGATCGTTCCAGGTATAATGCCAGCGCTCTTCCTGCCCGCCGGCCCCTTTTTTCCACTCGTTGTTAAAGTAATTATCCAGCAATACCGTTTTTCCGGCGCCCGGGGCCAGGTTGGGTATCATTTCGATCTCGTTCGCTGCCAATATGAATGCGCCCATTCCTTTGGGATCATTCTGCACCACTTTTTCCTGCATATAATAGCCAAAACTCCCATCCCGGTAAGGTTTACCTCCCAGACCCGATACAGAAACGGTGCCCTCCAGGTTGGTAAAACCATTGCTTTGTGTGAGCTTATTGCGCACCAGGCCGTCAAACGCTTTTTTTGCATTTGCCTGGTATGCGCGGGCTATATACCCCCTGCGGGCGCCTTTGGCCAGCGTATAGGCCAGCATGGCCGTGGCGGAAGACTCAGTATAGTTCGGCTTCCGTTGCGGAAGGTCTGCAATATCGTACCACATACCCGTTGCCGCATCCTGTACTTTTACGACGGCCGCCGCCAGCCGGTTCAGGATCGCGATCAGTTCCTTTTTGCCGGGATGCTGATCCGGAAAATAGTCCAGCGCATCTACGAGTGCCATTCCGTACCAACCCAATGCACGCGCCCAGAAATGCGGAGAAACCCCGGTCCGTTTATGAGCCCATCGCTCCTGCCGCGCTTCATCATACCCATGATAGAGCAACCCGGTTGCAGGATCACGGGCTTTTTTTTCCATCAGCATAAACTGCCGGGTCACATCATTAAAAATAGTGTCCTCTCCAAACACCTGCGCGTACTCCGCATAAAAAGGCTGTCCCATGTACAGGCCATCGAGCCACATTTGGTAAGGATACACTTTTTTATGCCAAAACCCACCCTTCTGAGTGCGAGGGTGGGTGCGTAATTGTTCCCTTAATCTTAGTGCCGCTTTTTTATATTTCTCTTTCCCGGTTACCCGAAAAAGCGTCAATAGCAGTTTACCATTGTTTAAATGATCTATGTTATAGCTGCCGGGATCATAATCCTTAATACGTCCATCGTCGCCTACCCAATAATCCATACAATGCTGTATGTAACGAAACCATTGCGGATCACCGGTGGCCAGCCATATACCTTCTATTCCCTTTAAGATCACCCCCTGCTCATAGCTCCACCGGGCCGGTTTACCGGGCACTGCGGAAAAGGAATCCGGCCAGAGATGCATAGCCGTCAGCGCCATCCTTTGCGAGTAAGGCTGGACCTGGGCATTCAGCTGAAGGCTGATCAGCACCAAAACAAAAAATAAGCTGTTCTTTATCATCCGGCAATCCTGTTTATATTGAATATGGCCTCGCAGGAGCGCCAAGTTAAGTCTAATTCAGGCTGCGTAAAAGCGATTCTGAGTTTTTATTTACGCAAACGTTATCAATGCATCATAACGGTGGCCCCCGGTAAACCAGGTAACCGGCCCAAGCCGCCCCGGTCAGTAAAACCGGCATCTGCCGGCCCGCCAAATACGATACGCTGCCGCCATCAAAAGCAGCAGGGAGCACAGCCGGCCGGCTCGCCCGCTCTCTTTATGTAAAGCAATATTCCTTACGCCATCGTTATCAAGGTCCATAAAAGAACGGAGGCGAAACCCGTTTGGGGATCCGCCTCCGTTGTATACAGAATTATGTAAAAGTCTACCAGTCTTGCTTGGCCACACCTGCTTTAATAGCGGCCAATGCCTTCTCCTCTCCTAAAAGAGACGTTAATTTGTTGCCTTTTCCGTCATGTCCTTTTGCAATATAGCCGCCTTTTGCTGTACGGGAGATTACAGCATCCTGGATCGGTACATTCTTTTCTTTTGTTTTCACATTGTAAGCGGTAAGAGTTGCATCTGCCATAATGAATAATTTTTGATTTGAAAGCCTGAAATTAAGGGTTTTTATCTAAACAGGCTCCTAAATATGTTGCCGGATGCCGCTTTTATAACTAATATATTAGTTATATTTACAGAAATATTCTTTATAACAAACCAGGATTATGTTTAAAAAGCTCATTATCACATTACTAAGCCTAAACACAATGCTCCTTTGTGCGCAGGGAGGGTATGATCCGCTGCAAGTGCTAACATTTTGCAAAAACCAGGATTATGAGCAGGCATTGCGCTATCTCAATACCGCACCGGCCCCTGAAAACGAGCAATACCTGTTTGACCTGGGTTATGTTTACTACCTGAACGACCAGTTTACCGAAGCAGAAGCCGCATTCGCAAAACTCTACCAAAAGAACCCGCAATTGCCGGCGCCCCAGGTTTACCTGGCGCAACTTTCCAATATAAAAGGCGATGAGCACAGTGCACTGTCCTATTATCAAAATCTTATCCGCTTACTTCCGGAGCAATACAAATACTGGCACGCTGCGGCCATTATGTGGTCGAGGCTCAAACAGCCCGATTCGGCGATCGCCTATATTCAGAAAAGCTATGCCCTAAAACCACAGTCAGGCAAAGTGGTTTATGACTATGCCAACTACCTGGACAATGCAAAACGGAAAAAGGAAGCAGAAGCCATTGTTGACCGTTTTTTGCAACAGGATACCAGCTACCTGCCGGTCATGGGCAAGAAGATCAATCTTTGTTTTAGTGCCGGACGCTATACCGAGGTTATAGCCTGGGGCGAGCGGCTGCGCAGTCATGATCCGTCGCCGGATCATCGTCCCTCGGTTTACATCAATCTTCTTTTCAGCTACCTGAACCTTAAGCAGCCGGACAGCGTACTGGGCCTTTACAACTGGATGGAGCTGCAGGGTATCTCGGGTGAAGCCGCCGCCTATGGGGCCGCCCTTGCCTACTCTATGAAAAAGAATTACGTCATCAGCGACTCACTGCTCTCGGAATGCATCGCGTTCAATATCCAGGATATGGCCGCCACCTACTTCCGGGCAAAGGCAGATAATGCCCTGGCAGTTAAAAATTATAACCAGGCCGTTGCCCTATATGACACTTCGTATTATATTTTTAAAGAGCCGATCGACCTGTTCCAGGCTGGCCGGGTATTGGACAACCAGTTGCAAAACAGGGCAAGGGCCACCGACTACTACAGGCGGTTCCTACGCGCCCGGCCGGTACCCAAAACCAATGACGAAGAAAACATCACCCGGTACATTAAAGCATTCCTGAACCCTCAAAAAAAATAACGGGATCCCTGCAAAAGCGGCTATCTTTAGTAAAAATTTTTATCTATGAGAAAAATAGCCCTGATCCTCCTGAGTATGACCCTGTTCGCGTCCTGCAACACCAACCAGAAACAGGCAGTTGAATATAACAACAACCTGGTAATGGTTCAAAAAGAGCTGGCCGCCAAAATAAACCAGACAGAGCAGCAAATTGCTGCAGCTGCCGACAGCAGCAGCTCGGGTGCAGCATTAACAGCAGCGCTGCAGGCTATCGAAGCAGAGCAAAAGAAGCTGGATGCACTCCAATTCAACGGCGACGATTTTGGCATGAAAGCAGCGCTTTCCAAAGCATTTGCCTTTATGAAAAGGACCTACTCGGGAGACTATCATAAGATCCTTTCTTTAAAGTTTGGCCAGGATCCGGAAGCCGGTCAAAAAATAGCCGAGGCCGTAAAGGCCATCCAACAGGAAGGTGTGGCGCTTGACAGGAAATTCCTGGATGCGCAGCAGCAATTTGCCAAGAAGCATAATATCCGGTTATTGCAGCAGTAAGGCTAAACGCCTATCACCCGCAATGCGCCGGGCGTTTACGGATACCATTATTATTGCCCTGGTAATAACCGGCAACTGCAGGACTGCATAACCGGATCCTTATCATTATTTTGCAAAACGGCAGGAACTGCGGTAACCAGTGATGGATACCTGCCGGGAATACGCAGCGGAAACCAGCCAGCCCGGAACGCTTACGAAAAAGGCCGTCCGGGAAAGGCAGGAGCAGGCCGTCTGCTCCGGGCTGAAGATGCTGCTCCGGGGCCGCTTATGAAACAACGCCTTAGCAATCTTTCCGCCTGGGCACAGGCGCCTTATGAAATCCTGCCATGCCCCCCTGTAGCTGCCGCCGCCCTTCGCACCAGAAATATTTTCTTAGGGATACCCCAGGCCTGATAAAAGCAGCAGATCTTCCGGACAACAAAAAGCCGGTAAAAAAACTATTACAATTACGTAAATCTACGATATATTCGTATAATTGCGAAAAATTAATACATTATGACCCGGAACATACATCTTCATCCCTGCATTTATATTCTTTTGCTGATCGGGGTTCACACATCCGCTACGGCACAGATAACGCTGCGCACGAACACCGCACACACGGTTAAAAACCCACAGCCTGTTATGGGCAGCGTGCTGTACGACTTTAACTATGTGAAAGACACCAGCCGTCGTGATTATATTTATACCGAAACATTCGAACTGGATTATGCAAAAACCAGCAGTTACTTTACGAGTTATACCGCCAAACAAAATGATACGCTTATGAAAAACCAGATGGCAATGGCTTTTAAAAATGCGCCCGATCCCGATCATGTAGAAATAACACTTACCGGAAGTGCCGCAACATCAACTGATAAGTTCTATACCGAGAGGCATCCGCAATCCCGGGTTTACGCTATCAAGATGCTGGTGGGTGCTTCTTTTATCATTCCCGATGCCGGCACGCCCACCAACTGGAAGATCATCGACTCAACCAAAACCATCCAGGGCTATGTATGCCAGAAAGCGACAGGCAGCAGCTATGGCCGGCACTATACGGCCTGGTTCTGTACCGATCTTCCCTACCGTTTTGGTCCGCGGAGATTAAACGGGCTGCCCGGTCTTATCCTGGAAGCATATGATGACCGGATGGAAGTGGTCTATCGCCTGAACCGTGTTGAGAACCTTACTACAGGACGGACACCGATCGGGCTGCCCGCCGATGCAGAAATGACCACCAATGCGGCTTTTGCCCGGGCCGAAGAGGCCTTTAAACGGAACCCCCAGGGTTTTATAGATGCCCGCAGCAGCCGGGCCACCACCGGCCGGGCCACCGGCATTACCGGCAGTTTCGACGTCTCCAAGATCAAAAGCATAAATGTAAAGAAGACCTCAACAGAGCCGAAAGGCATTAAGGCCAACAACCCGATTGACCTCGTAACCGATTCCTTATAAATGGTCCGCCGTTGTATGAACAGGGTCCTGCTGCTCCTGCTGTACTGGATCCCGGCCTTTGCCGCATCCGGGCAAACAGCCAGAGAATTATCGGGCACTGTCAGGGATACCCTGGGTAACGCGGTACCCGGCGCCACCGTAACGCTGATCCGGCTAAAAGATCAGGCCGGGTTATTATTCACAACCGCTAACGCTTCGGGTACGTATATCCTCCAGCTATTACCGGAGTATTTAAAAGATTCGCTTGCAGTGAAGGTTACTGCCGCGGGCTTTCTGAAGAACCAGCAGCATACAGGTCCGCATACTGCGGTCATCGATTTTACGATGCAGCCAGCGGAAGCCAGCCTGCTCCCCAATGTAACGGTGAGCAATCAGGCAGCCCTCGTTCAAAAAGGAGATACACTCAGCTATGATGCTGCCCATTTTACCGAAAAATCCGATCGCAGGCTGGGCGATATTATCAAGAAACTTCCGGGGGTGGAAATGGATGAGAGCGGTGTGATCAAATACAAAGGGAAAATGATCAATAAATTTTACATCGAGGGAGATAACCTGCTGGATGACCGCTATACCATCGCAACAGATAATATCAATGTGGCTGATGTGGACAAAGTGCAGATCATTGAGCACAACCAGGACGTTAAAATGCTCAATGGCATTGTGCCTTCAGACAGGGCCGGGGTGAACATCATCCTGAAGAACCGGAGCAAACTCAAACTGATCAATAATGCTGAGCTAACGGGCGCCCTGCCCAAAGCCTATGCTGCAGAGGGTAAGAGTATGGCATTTAAGCCAAAATTTAAAGCCATCAATGAAATAAAGCTTAATGACATAGGCGTTACGTATACAAGAGAGTCCGGGATCTCCGGGTTACAGACACCCGGAGCGATTGATGCGGCAAGAGCGCTTTTCAATAACAGTAAGATGGTGAACATCAATAACCTCTATAAACTAAACCCTCATACCGGCATCAAACTAAACGGGTTTTATATAAAGGACCATCAGCAAACCAGCAATATGTTCCGGACCCGCTATTATTTGCCGGGCCGGGACAGCGTTGCCTATACCGAGCAAAATCAGAACCAGCTTGAAACCGGCGCGCTTTACCTGGATTTGAATTACACCGTAAACAGCCCGAAAGCGTACTTCAACACCACCGGTGCCTTAAACCACAGCCGGAATACGGGCAACATGATCACCCGCACCCCAAACAGGATTGCAGAAGCCAGCCAGTATACCACTACGGATTTCAGCCATGCGATCAGCGGCTATCTTATGATCCGCAAAAAACACCTGCTGAGCTATCGCAATGCATTTAACTATACCGAAAATCCACAGCAGGCTCAGTTTGAGCCCGGGGCATTGCCAGACCTGCTCAACAACCGCCTTTCATACCTGCAAACCCTTCAGTACCGCCGGTTACAGTATTTTAATAACGGAACGGTATTGGGCTATAACAAGGTATTGGCCAACTGGACACTGGGTTTCAATGCCGGTATTAACCTTCAGCAACACCAATTGGATTCCCGCGTTGCACTATTGCAAAACGACAGCTCGCATACGGTTCCACCCGGGTTTGGCAACGCGCTTTACTGGAAAAAAAACGAACTCTTTGCCGGGGCTTCGCTTACCTATAACGGAGACAGGATCCACCTGACCCTAAGTGCGCCGGCCAAATGGCAGCACTACCAGTATACCAACGACTCGCTGACGGCCAATAAGGACCGGGGAAGCCGTTTCACCCATGAGCCATCCGTCAACTGGGAATACCGGGTCGGCCGGGAGCACAGCCTGTTTCTTGATTACCGCTTAGATTATAAAACAGCCGGCATTCAACAGGTATATGGCGGCCCGATCATCTCCGGCTACCGCAATTTTGCATCTTATGAAACGCCTTTTCTCATGAGCCGCAACCATAACATTCGTGCGGGGTTCGGGTATAAAAGAGTGATCAAATTGCTGTTTGCAGATTTCGACGTACAATATGCTGCAACAAAAAACTTTTTTATGTACAGCACGCTGATACGGGATAACCTGACGGTGGTAAAGGCACTCCCCATCATTAATAACAGCGAAACCGGGGGTACCTCCATACGGGTAGGAAAATATATTTTTTCGTTGAACACTACCCTTGTTTTAAGCGGGGCCCTGAATACCTCGAAGTCGCAACAATTGCAAAATGAGCAATTATTTGATACACGCTCTCTTACAAAAAGCGCCGGTATTTCAATTACGCCCACTGTTTTAAAATGGCTTAAGCTGGACCTGTCTTCCAGCTACCTGCAATACCACACCTGGTCCGGCCAGGCAAACTTTCAGCTGCAACAGCTCCGCCAATGGAAACAACAGTCCGGCGTTACTATTTACCCGTCAAAAGGGCTGAGCTTTAATTTCACCAACCAATATTATCATTTTGTACAAAAGGGGAATCCGGTCACCTCCAGTTTGTTTATGGATGTTTACGCACAATATAATTTTGATAAAACAAAATTACTGCTCCGCTTAAGCTGCACCAATATCGCGGGTACGGCTTATTTTGAAACCCTCCGTATCAGCGACAATGTGGTATATACAGCCTCTTATGCCCTTCGTCCGCGCATGCTCCGCTTATGGGCCGCTTTCGACTTTTAAGTTCCGCCCCTCTCCAAAAGACGAGCCGGCCATTTTTCAGCATCCTGTATTTCGGTTATGGATGGCCCAAAAAAGAGGCGGTCTTCCAACCGCCTCTTTCATAACTTTATCTATACCTTAAATATCCAGTTTTGCATATTTGGCATTGCTTTCTATAAACTCGCGACGCGGAGCTACCTCATCACCCATCAGCATACTGAAAACACGATCCGCCTCCGCAGCGCTTTCGATCGTTACCTGTTTCAGGGTCCTGCGGTCGGGATCCATGGTGGTTTCCCACAGCTGTTCGGCATTCATTTCTCCCAACCCCTTATACCGCTGGATGTTTACGGAGTCTTCCCTGCCCGCACCCAGGCGTTCTACCAATGCTTTCCGCTGATCTTCATTATAGGCGTAAGCAGACTCTTTTCCTTTTTTAACGAGGTACAACGGTGGCTGTGCCAGGTATACATAGCCCTGCTCCACAAGTTCTTTCATATACCGGTATACAAAAGTGAGGATCAATGTAGCAATGTGGCTTCCATCCACATCGGCATCCGTCATGATGATCAGTTTGTGATACCGGAGCTTTACCAGGTTCAGCGCCTTAGGATCTTCCGGGGTCCCCACGGTTACGCCAAGCGCTGTATAGATATTCCGGATCTCCTCGTTTTCATAGATCTTATGCTCCATGGCTTTTTCCACGTTCAGGATCTTACCTCTTAAGGGCAGTATAGCCTGAAATCCCCGGTCGCGGCCCTGTTTGGCCGTACCACCTGCGGAGTCTCCTTCCACCAGGTACAACTCACAACGTTCCGGGTCCCGGTCAGAGCAATCTGCCAGCTTACCCGGCAGCCCGCCGCCGCTCAGCACTGTTTTCCGCTGTACAAGATCGCGGGCTTTGCGTGCGGCAATGCGGGCCTGTGCAGCCAGTATTACCTTGCTGATGATATTCTTCGCATCCTTGGGGTTTTCTTCAAGGTAGGTCTGTAATACCCGCGCCACAGTGGTCTGCACCACCCCGCTCACCTCACTGTTTCCCAGCTTCGTCTTCGTTTGCCCTTCAAACTGAGGCTCCGGAACCTTTACGGAAATGATGGCACTTAATCCTTCCCTGAAATCATCTCCATCAATGGTCACTTTTGCTTTTTCAAACAGGCCCTCTTTATCGCCGTAGGTCTTAAAAATACGGGTAAGCGCCTGGCGGAACCCGGTAACATGCGTACCGCCCTCAATGGTATTGATATTATTTACGTAGGAAAAAATATGCTCATTGAACGAATCATTATAGGTCAATGCCACTTCCACCGCCACATGGGTATTCTCATCAAGTCCTTCCACATACAGCACTTTCGGGATCAGCGGGGTTCGTCCCCCGTTCTTATCCAGCATTTCCACAAATTCCGTAATACCGCCCTCACTGTAAAACACTTTTGTAACATCCTTCCCTTCTTCATCCTTCTCCCTTTTGTCGATAAGGGTGATGCTGATCTTCTTATTCAGGAATGACAGTTCGCGCAGGCGGCCTTCCAGTATATCGCGCTTGTATTCGGTTGTGGTGAAAATAGTAGTATCCGGCCAAAAATGCTGGATGGTACCATGTTTATCTGTAGTACCTATTTCCCGCACCGGGTAATCCGGCACACCAATATGGTACTCCTGCTCAAATATTTTTCCCTCGCGATGTACGATGGAGTGCATTTTTGTACTCAGCGCATTCACACAACTTACCCCTACCCCATGCAAACCACCGGATACTTTATAAGTATTCTTATCAAATTTACCCCCTGCGTGCAATATGGTCATCGCCACCTGCAAAGCGCTTACCCCCTGTTTTTGATTAATGCCCGTGGGAATACCGCGACCGTCATCCTCAACAGAAATGGAATTGTCTCCATGGATCGTTACAACAATATTTTTACAGTAGCCTGCCAGCGCCTCATCTATGGAGTTATCCACCACCTCGTAAACCAGGTGGTGCAGCCCTTTTACACCGATATCACCGATATACATGGCCGGACGTTTCCGCACCGCTTCCAACCCCTCTAAAACCTGTATACTGTCTGCTCCATATGCCGGGGAGGCCGTGGCTTCAACATCCTTTAGTTCTTCACTCATATAGTATTGAAATTTTTAATATATGTTCCTTCCGTAGTCTACAAATTTACGAAAAAATACCCGTTTCCAGGGCATTATTTGCCCCAAATGTGTATAACTGCAAAAAGCACTTAAAGCAGCGCCCCTGTTGCATTTCAGGCAACTTTTGGGCGCTGTGGACGTTTGACTGCAGCCGTTTGAAGGACCGGTGACCGGCGGAGGAATGAAGAATGGTCAATAATGCCCCGATGGTGTTTCCTTAAGAGAGGGCGTCTGGTTTATCGCCATTATCGGAACCCGCTCAGATCCGTGATGTTGCCCAGGGCTTATTGCTCAAAAAGAATTGAAAACTTTTTTACCCCGCCCCGGAAAAGCATGCACTTTAAACCGGCGGTTCATTGAATAAAACCCTTGCGGGGTGAGCGATAAAAAACAGCAGGACAAAAGGAGCTTTTCAGATAATGTCTGTTCCAGGCAAACAGGCAGCCCGCATGCAAAACGGCAATTTACTGTGCCTCTGCATAGCGTTTAAAATTGTTCAGGATGGATTGCCAGCCGGCCTGCTGCATTTCAACAGGGTTTGTTGTTTCGGCATCAAATGTTTCGGTAACAGCAGTGCTGCTGCCATCTCCGGAAAAAAGGACCTGCACCTGCCGTCCGTCATCCATGGTATAACGGATCAGCTCATGCTGCTTCACTTCATCATACACTCCTCCAAAATCGAATCCCATGCTACCGTCCCGCGCTTCCATCCTTGATGAAAAACGGCCACCTGCCCGCAGGTCATTTTCAGCACGGGGCGTATGCCAGTCATCCGATGCGCTGTTCCATTTTTTTATATGTTCCGGACCGGTCCAGCATTCCCATACTTTTTCTACCGGCGCATTGATCGTTGCTGCTATTGTAACTTTTGTTGTTTCCATAATGCTTTTTTTTATGATTTTTTGAAGATACCTATTTATAACGGTACAAAAAACGGTGGCTTTAGCCAACGCTGTACAGCAATTTTTCGCGGGTAGCCTGCCCTGTTGCCATCCTGCTCAGCTTATGATAGTAATGGTAAGACGCAGCCAGCAGACCCAACATGATCACAGGAAACAATGTCTGCCCGCCAAAACCATCCACCACCGTATGCGAAATGGCGGCACTGATAAAGTTAAAGGTAAAACCGGCATAGGCCCATTCTTTGATACGTCCTTTTACAAAAGGCAATGCCAGCAGCAATGCGCCTGTAACTTTAAACACCGTCAGCAATACCCTGAAATAGTCGGGATAGCCCAGGTGGCTGATGCCTTGCTTAGCCAGCTCCGTATGGGAAGTAAGCGCAGGCATCACACCGTCCAATAATACGATCAGCCCGGTAAATGTCCAGTAGAGGATCTTTGTCTTTTTCATTTTTATCGTTTTTAATTGTTTAAGATCTGTTGCAATCACGATGCAAACATAGCATCGTGTTTAAAGAGATCTGCTGTGTAAAAACGACATTTAAAAAGGCAGTTTGCGACAGGGGAATTTGAGAATGTGAAAATGTGGGAATATATCGAGCATGAAGCCAGATCCAACGTTGAACTTTGAACCATTGGCGTCCAGGGAATATACGAAAGCCCTTGCTGGAACTGAGTTTCAGGCTTAGGAGCCGTAAAAGCTAAAAATGAGCTAAAACTCAATATAGATAAGGGTTTGAGACAACCGGATAATTTTTTAACCGGACACCAATGACTTTGAACTCTAAACCCAAACAAGCCCTCCAGGCATGTAAACGGCATTAACCAGAAACCTCAACGGTCTCCGGCGTTTAGCGCTTTACGATCTGTGCCACCAGGTCGGCCTCAGTGGCCACCTTGCCTCCCACGTATACTGTTCCGCGCATTTCGCAGATACCCCGGCGGATGGGGGCCGTAAGCTCCATTTTCAGGATCATGGTATCGCCCGGGCGCACCATCTGCTTAAATTTACAGTTGTCTATTTTGAGGAAATAAGTATCGTACTGTCCCTCGCCGGCAAGATTGATGGCAAGGATCCCGCCACATTGCGCCAGGGCCTCAATCTGCAATACGCCAGGCATTACCGGGTTTTGAGGAAAATGCCCCTGGAAGAACCATTCGTTAAAGGTCACGTTCTTAACCCCTACAATGCGCTCATCGGTAAGCTCAATGATCTTATCCACCAACAGGAAGGGGAAACGGTGAGGCAGCGTTTTTTCAATATACTGGAGGTCATATACCGGGGGTACACTCGCATCATAATGCGGCACACCTTTCAGGTGCTTATTGGCCTTGATATGTTTTTTGATGAGGCGGGCAAACTCTACATTGGAGCTGTGTCCCGGCCGGTTGGCGATCACCCGCCCCTTTACAGGATAGCCGATCAGCGCCAGGTCGCCCACAATATCCAGCAATTTATGCCGTGCGGGTTCATTGGGGAAACGCAGTTCCAGGTTATTCAAATAGCCCTCGCTTTTTACTTCTATATCATCCTTATTGAATATCTTTTTCAGGCGGCCCAATTCCTCATCCCCGATGGGCTTATCCACCACCACGATCGCGTTGTTTACATCCCCGCCTTTGATCAGGTTATGCTGAAGCAACATTTCCAGCTCATGCAAAAAGCAAAAAGTGCGGGAGCTGGAGACCTTTTCTTTAAAGTTCCGCATCGTCTTCAGTTCGGCATGCTGCGTTCCCAGTACCGGTGAATTAAAATCGATCAGGGTCGTGATCTGGTATTCGCGCGCCGGCATGATCACCATTTCCACGCGCTTTTCCTCATCGGTAAGGTACAGATTTTCATCGATGGAGTACCAGAGCTTTGCTGCATCCTGCTCTTCGATCCCGGCCTCTTCAATAATTTCGATAAACGCCATTGCACTACCATCCTTGATGGGCACTTCCGGTCCGTTGATCTCGATGAGCACATTGTCGATCCCCATTCCTACGAGGGCAGCCAGCAGGTGCTCCACGGTACTTACCTTGGCTCCGTTGGTCTCCAGCGTGGTACCCCGGCTGGTGTCGGTAACCAGGTCACAATCGGCTTTGATGACCGGTTTGTTTGGCAAATCAACCCGTTGAAACTGAATACCAAAACCCGCATTTGCCGGTTTCAGTGTAACATCCGCCAGCACACCGGTATGCAAACCGGTTCCGCTGATGCTAACGGGTTGTTTCAGTGTATGTTGTTTGTCGGGGTTGAATTGATTATCCATGTAAGTAATTTGTGGGCGCAAATATATTTATAAAATCAATGGGCCGCAATAATGAACGGTAGTAATCCTATAAAGCATTAATAATGTTGTAGTTATCCTTATTTCTTCAAGCGGGTCAGTTCGTCTTCCAGTTCCTTCATCCGTTTTTCAAGATCCGGAAGCCTGCGGTTCAGCGCCTGGCTTCGGAGTGCCGATGTATAGTCATAAGCCGGCGATCCGGTCACGGCCTTGCCCGGCTCAATATTCTTGCTTACCCCGCTTTGGGCATTGATCCGGGCCCCGTCACCGATATGCAGGTGCCCCACGATGCCCACCTGTCCACCGATCATTACGCCCTTACCCACTTTGGTGCTACCGCTGATACCGGCCTGCGCTGCTACCACGGTACTGTTCCCGATCTCCACATTATGTGCGATCTGTATCAGGTTATCCAGTTTGGCTCCGGACCGGATGATGGTAGAGCCGATGGTAGCACGGTCGATAGTTGCGTTGGCGCCGATTTCTACATGATCCTCGATCACCACATTGCCGATCTGTGGCACTTTGGCAAAAGTACCATCCGCCTGCGGCGCAAATCCAAAACCATCACTGCCGATCACCGTTCCCGCATGTATGGTAACATGACTGCCGATGACGCAACTGTGCAGGATCCTGACGCCGGCATGAACGATGGTGTGATCCCCGATAGACACATTATCGCCGATATACGCCTGGGGATGGATCTTGGTATGATCGCCTACCTTCACATTTTCGCCGAGGTACGCGAAAGCGCCGATAAAAATATCGGCACCGTAATGAGCTGTTTTTGAAATATAAGCAGGTTCCTGGATCCCTTTTAACTGCTGCTGTGCAATTTCCTGATACTTTCCCAAAAGGGTGGCAAAAGCAGAATAAGCATCTTTAACACGGATCAGGGTAGCAGCCACTGTTTTTTTTAATTCCAGCGCCTCATTCACTATAATGATGCTGGCCCTGGTTTCGTACAGGTACTCTTCATATTTGGGGTTCGCCAGAAAACTCAGCTGCCCCTCCCGGGCTTCTTCTATTTTTCCAAAGTTGCCAACAGCTGCGTCCGGGTTTCCCTCAATACGGCCATTGATCATTGCAGCAATCTGCGAAGCAGTAAATGTCATACTCTAAAACGAATGATTTTAATGAATCCTAAATGAACAAATGTAATATTTTTTAACAGGCATCGTTGTTTTTACGTTAATGAGCGCATTGTCAACTTCCGAAATATCCTTTAAACGGCCATCCTTATAAAGAATGGTAATGGCCTCGTTCTTAGGGTTATATAAGCTATTGCTGGCCTCTCCCCAAAAAACGAAATAGGCCGCTTCGTCCTCACTTATATTCATTTTCACGGCCATTTCTTTCCGGGTTTGCAACAGGAAAGCCTCTTCAAAAGGCTGGGCCTGCAGGCGGATGTGCATGATCCTGCGCTCTACCAGTGCCTGGCACAGGTAAGAAAGCACTTTGTCCGGGTGCCGGCTCCAGTTCTTAATAGTAGCCGCCATATCCTGGTCGTCCATACCGCAAAAATCCAGCAGCAACTGGTGCTTATCCTCATTGGCAGCACCATGATGTAAAAAATGTTCGAGTGCCTCTGTAGCCGCGGTTATCCTTATCCCGGCGGCGATCAGCTCCTTTGCCCTGCGGATGATCATCACCAGCATCTTTTCTGCGGCTACTACCGTTTTATGCAGGTATACCTGCCAGTACATCAGCCTGCGGCTCAACAGGAATTTTTCGATGGAGTAGATCGCTTTTTCCTCCACTACCAGGTTATCCCGGTGCACTGCCAGCATTTTTAATATGCGGTCGTAGCCGATCACACCTTCCGCCACACCTGTAAAAAAACTATCCCGGTTGAGGTAGTCCATCCGGTCTACATCCAGCTGACCGGAAACCAGCTGGTGCAGGAACCGTTTGGGATGCGTTCCTGTAAAAATAGCCAGGGCCGTTTCTAATTGACCGTTAAACTGCAGGTTGAGCTCCTGCATAATGGCTAATGAAAGCTTTTCATGGTGCACACCGGGAATCAGTTCGTGCTCCAGGGCATGAGAAAAGGGGCCATGGCCGATATCGTGCAGCAGTATGGCAATTTTGGCACCCAGCTCCTCCTCCGGTGTAATGGCTACACCCTTTCCCTTTAACTCCTGAAGCGCCGTGCACATCAGGTGATACGCTCCCAGCGAATGCAGCAAACGTGTATGAACAGCACCTGGATATACCAGGTGGGCAAAAGCCATTTGATGAATGCTTCGTAAACGCTGGTAGAACGGATGGGATATGATGGCCAGTAGCAGCGGATGATCAATGGTAATAAACCCATAAACCGGGTCGTTGATGATTTTGCGAACGTTTGCCATTTTTTTAATTGCCGTCAAAGTTAGGAAAAGGTTCCGGAATCGAGAATCCGGAGTCGAGAATCCGGAAACGAGAAACGAGATTCCCGGAACGAAGGTTATCTTTGCCGGTATTGAAGTAAAAACATGATCAAGTACACACAAAATACCCTGAACAAACTGGAGGCGATCCCAGAACAGTGCGGCTACGTGCTGCGCTACGAAAGGGGTACCTTTCAAAGCGGGTACTGCATCCTGGATAACAAGAAAGTTGTCGTGCTGAATAAATTTTTGCAAACAGAAGGCCGCATCAATGCTCTGCTGGAGATCATTCCGCAACTGGATATTGACCCTGCATTACTGGATGACAGTGCCAAAAAATTGCATGCGGAGGTTGTGGAGAATGCAGCACCGGGCGGGGAAGCGGGTGAAGGCTAAACGCTGAATGCTGAACGCTGAATGCTGAACGCTATTCTGAATTGTTAACCTTAAAATACGCAATTATGAGAAATTACAGGAATTACGATGTTTGGGAAAAAGCCCACAAACTGGTATTGTTTGTATACCGGGAAATACTCATTTGTTTTCCGGCAGCTGAGCAACGCGACCTGATGTCACAGATGAAACGGGCTGCCTATTCTGTTCCGCTGAACTTTGTAGAAGGCTGCGGCCGGAATACTGACAAAGATTTCGCACATTTTCTGGATAACTCATTCGGATCCTTGCAGGAATTGGAGTATACTGGCCTATTGGCGCATGACCTGGAGTATATCGGCAACGAAAAATATCAACGCCTGGGATTGATCATCGATGAAGTAAAGGCTAAATTAATTAACTTAATAAAAGCCATCCGCAAACAATAAAGCACAAGCGTTGCGCATTAAGCGTTCAGCATTCAGCGTTTAGCCTTCAGCCTTTAGCATTCAGCACTTACCATGTCTTATCCACCCATTCATATCACTTTTCTTGGCACCGGAACCAGCTCCGGCGTGCCCATGGTGGCCTGCGATTGTGTGGTTTGCCGGTCGAAAGACCCAAAAGACCAGCGGCTGCGATCGAGCATCCTGGTAGCAACACCCGAAACCACCCTGGTGGTGGACACGGGGCCGGATTTCCGCACCCAGCTGCTGCGCTCTTCAGTAAAAAAGCTGGATGCCGTCCTTCTCACCCACTCGCATAAAGACCATATTGCGGGTCTGGATGAAGTGCGGGCCTTCAATTATTTTCAGCAAAAGCCCATGGAGCTTTTTGCTACGGAGGCTACCCTTGACCGGGTTAAAATGGAATTTGACTACGCTTTCAGCGAGCGCCGTATTGCCGGCGTACCTTCCATCCAACTGAATTATATTGATGAGCAAACGGTCTTTGAAACCGGCGGCCTTAAGATCGAACCCATCCCGGTATGGCATATGCGCATGCCCGTGCTGGGTTTCCGGTTTGGCAGCTTTACCTATATCACCGATGCCAACCGGATCGATGAAGCCTCCAAAGAAAAAATACGCGGATCAGCGATACTGGTGCTGAACGCCCTGCGCCATGAGCCCCATATCTCCCACTTCACTCTAAAGGAAGCCATTGCGCTTGCAGATGAGCTGGAGATACCACAGGTCTATTTTACCCATATCTCACACCAGATGGGCCTGCACCAGGAAATTGAAGCCACCCTGCCGCCAGGCAGGAACCTCGCATTCGATGGCCAGACCATCACCCTGTAATTTTATTATTACCCCTGTAATGGCCCGCTAAAAGCCGCCGCTTTTAAACTGGACCCCGCTCGCCAACTCCGAGCCCGGTCCGGGTCAAACAATTTATCATTTTTAAATAAAAAATCAATTTTATTAAAATTATATTTAACTTTATTAAATGAAACTTCCAATTTATTGTCCCAGTTGCGAACATGCATTAAACGTAAGCCAGCTTCAATGCGAGGTTTGCGCTACAGCGGTAAGCGGTAATTATGAATTGCCCTTTTACCTGAAGCTGAGCCGGGAAGAGCAGGACTTTATTATGGATTTTTTCCTGGCCAGCGGCAGTATCAAAGAGATGTCGAAGCAGGCCGGGATCAGCTACCCGACCATGCGCAATAAAATGGATGATATGATTGAAAAAATAAAAAAAATGACCTCCTGATGTCTAAAAACTGGAAGATTGTCTTCAACCCCTTTGAACGCTACCCGGAGAGGGATTTAGCGATCGCCGGAATCATTGGCCTCCTGCTTTCCATACTATTATTCTGGTGGGCCAAACAAACCAACGACGGCGTGTATCATGTATCGCCCAGGGCAAATGTATCCCTGGCCGGTGCAATAACGGAAGCGGTTGTATGTACGTTATTGGTCGGTATATTATTATCCGGCCTGGGTAAGGCCATCAATCCCAGGACAAGGGTTATCGACATCCTGAATGCCACGCTGATCCATCGCATCCCATTAACCCTGGGGATCCTCGTCCTGCAGCTTCCATTTATAAAGGCCGCTATGGATCAAATCATGCAGGCGGTTAAAGGTAACCGCATAGAAACATTACCCGGTTCTACTTTGTGGATATCAACCGTGGTAAGTTTACTGATGCTTGCATTTTTTGTCTACGCAGTTGTATTGCTGGTAAACGGATTCCGGACCGCAGTACATGCCAGGAAAGCCATCCACTATGTGCTTTTTGCAGCAGCATTGATCCTTGCAGAGGTCATTTACCGGATGCTGCTTTACCCGCTGCTGTTAACGTTTTAAAACATCGGAGCCAGCCCGCTATTAAAAAATGCCGGATTAAAATATTAAATTGTAGCATCAAAACAGGCACTATGGACTTCAGCGCATCATACGACAGAACCACCAAAACCATTACAACGCTTGTGGCAGTGCTGATGCTGGCGGTGCTTACCTCCATGTGGTTCAGCCTGAAAGCAGCGGGTACCTGGTTGTCGCTTTCATTTATGGCGGTTGTCAGCTTTTTAGCGGTACTGATGCCCTATGGATTTTCTGTGAAAAAATACCAGCTCAGCAACGAGGAGCTGGTCATCTGCCGCCCATTTGGCAACAAACACATCCTGTTAACGACACTGCGGTCGGCGGTGGTCATTGATCCAAAACTGTTGCGCTGGTCCTGGCGGATATTCGGAAGCGGAGGCATGTTCGGGTACTACGGCAATTTCAGCAACAGGCAGCTGGGTACGATGAAATGGTTTATGACGCGGAAGGATACGGCGGTGCTTATAGAAACGGAGCAGCATAAAAAAATTGTGATCAGCCCCGATGACCCCGAAGGATTTGTCAATACTTTTAAAATGTTCAGCAGCCGCGCATAAAATAGGTTCCCCGTTTTATGCGCTTATATGACCCTGGTTAATGCATTGTATACCCCGCTTTATTAAAAAACGATCCATATGAAGCAAAGCCTCTTATCCTGTTTTGCCTTGTTTTTTATTGCCGGTGTTTCATGGACGCAACCCGTTCAACACCGGCCGGGAAATGCCTATGTCAAAACCAGCCTCAATGCCTACTCTTTTTCAAAAATGCTCAACGATCATCTTAAAGATACCACGTCCGGGATGAGTATGGAGGCGCTCCTGGAGTTTACAGCAGCGCAGCATTTTGATGCCATCGATATAACCGGTTATTATTTCCCCGGGTACCCCAAAAAACCACCGACTGCATTTATTAACCGGATCAAACGTAAAGCCTTTTTATTGGGATTGGATATCAGTGGTACTGGTGTTAAAAATGACTTTGCACATCCGGATCCCTCAAAACGCGCGGCCGATGTTCAGCTGGTGAAGGATTGGATCGATGTGGCACAGCAGTTGGGCGCTCCCATTGTACGGATTTTCTCCGGGAATATACCACCGGGGTACGAGCACAAATGGGACAGCATTGCGGGTTATATGGCAGCTTGTATAAAGGAATGTGTGGCCTATGCAAAAACAAAAGGCATTTTAATTGGCGTACAAAATCATGCAGACTTCCTGAAAACCGCGGACGAAACCATTCGCCTGCTGAAGCTCGTCAATTCAGAGTGGTTGGGTGTGGTAGTGGATATCGGAAGTTTTGTAACGCCGGACCCCTATATCGATGTTGAAAAAGTAATGCCTTATGCTGTTAATTTCCAGTTTAAAGAAAGTCCCTTTGGAGCAAAAAGCCCCGTAAAAACGGATATACCGCGGGTGCTCGGTATTATAAAAAGATCGGGCTACCGGGGATATATTCCCATCGAAACATTATCGGGGCCCAACAATACCAACAGCAAGGGCGAACCTTACGATCCGGTCAAAAGTGTTCCTGAATTTCTTGCTGCCATCAAAAAAGAGATCCATCATTAAGCGCGCGTTGCAAAAAAAAAACGCTTTTCCCGGGCAACGTACCTTGCACATTTCATCCTTTAAAGCTCCGTATTAAAATGCGTTTCATCCTGCGCTTTGCGGTCGCTATGCCCCAGGTCCTTACCCGGGCACACGCGATCCCGCACCCTCTGTTTTAACTCCTTTATTTCACAAAAACCGCCATCCCGCTTCCGGTCAAAAATACATTCCCCGTTCAGGCTGATCTGAAAACGGCCACTGACCGCACTGGGTTGCAGGCTTACTCCCTTCAGCTCTTCTTCAAAAGTTGTGAGTAACTCCTGTGCTATATACGCCGCGCGTAAGAGCCATTTACATTTTGGACAATACTCAATTACTACTTCCGGTTTCATGCGATAAAGTTAGAAAAATAAAAGACGCCCGCTCCGCAGGCATAAATCAGCCTGCATTAAACGCGCTGGTGTACCAGGTTACCTGTATGATTGGCCGCTGCTATCCGGCCGGCCAGGTCCCGGTTCAGGTTTACCACTTCCCCGATTATGATCACAGCCGGGTTACCCAATCCAGAGTACTGCGCACGACAGGCAATATCTTTCACTTTGCCGGTCACCATCCTGGAGTTCCATCTTGTGCCGTCCTGTATAATGGCAGCGGCTGTTTCGCTTTTACCTGCTGCTATAAAAAGATCCACGATAGCTTCCAGTTTGCTCATGGCCATCAGGATCACCACCGTAGCAGAAGACTGTGCGGCCAGGTAAAGGTCTTTTGATATACCGCCGGACCGGGTAGTGCCGGTAACCACCCAAAAACTCTCGTTGATCCCACGGCTGGTTAACGGGATCATCTCCGATGCCGGCACCGCAAGTGCACTGGAAATGCCCGGGATCACCTCCACCTCCATTCCCGCTGCAACAGCCGCATCGATCTCCTCCTGTGCACGGCCAAATACAAACGGATCCCCTCCCTTTAGCCGTACAATATTTTTATACTGCCGTCCGTATGTGATGATAAGATCATTGATCTCCTGCTGACTCAATGCATGACACCCAAAACGTTTGCCCACAAATTGCCTGATGGCCACATTTTGGGTATACACCAACAGTTCCTCGTTTGCCAATGCATCATATAATATTACATCCGCCTCCCGGAGTGCCCGGATCGCTTTTAACGTGATCAGCTCGGGGTCACCGGGTCCTGCTCCTACAAGAATTAATTTAGCCATATTTTATATTACAAATATTGATATATAATTAATTTCAAAGTAAAAATAATATTTTTCAATTTTTATTGTCAAATAAAATATATTTTTAGTAAATTTGGCTCATAATTATTATAATAAACTATTAAATAATTAATATTTATATTTTTATTATATATGATAATTGCCTGCCATCCTCGCTCAAAAAATAATAGGATATGAAAATTATTGTTATTGGAAATGGCATGGTGGGCCAAAAATTCTGCGAGAAACTGGTCGCCCAAAAAATTGAGACCCTCGAACTTAGGGTATTCGGGGAAGAAACCCTCCCCGCCTACGACCGGGTACACCTGAGCGAATATTTCGCAGGTAAAACGGTACAGGATCTTTGTATGAAGCCCATGAGCTGGTATGCGGAAAACAGCGTCCACCTCCATCTTGGAGACCCCGTTATCCATGTAGACCGTACTCAGAAAACCGTCACTTCTTTTGAAGGAGCACAATTTTCCTACGATTACCTGGTATTTGCCACCGGCTCCGCCGCCTTTGTACCACAGATCTCGGGGGTTGATAAACATGGCGTATTCGTTTACCGTACGATCGAGGACCTGAACCTGATCTGGCGTCATGCAAAGATTGCAAAATCTGCTGTTGTTATCGGTGGCGGTCTGTTAGGCCTGGAAGCGGCAAAAGCGATGCTGGACCTGGGCATTGCCGATACCCATGTTGTTGAGTTTGCCCCCCGCCTGATGCCACGCCAGATCGATGATGGCGGTTCCCAGGTGCTTACAGAAAAACTAAAGGCATTGGGCATTACCACACATACCCAAAAGAATACCGCTGTGATCCTGGGTAATGAAACCATCACCGGGCTGATGTTTACAGATGGCAGCATCCTCAGCACAGATATGCTGGTCATTTCTGCGGGCATCATGCCCCGCGATGAACTGGCTAAAAAGATCGGGCTCCCTACCGGTCACCGGGGTGGCATTTCCGTTAATGACCGCATGCAGACCAGCGATCCCTCCATTTACGCCATTGGCGAATGTGCCGTACATGAAGGTACCGTTTACGGATTGGTAGCACCGGGCTATGAAATGGCGGAAGTAGTCGTACATCAGCTAACCGGGGGTACCAGGACGTTCGGGAGATTTGACATGAGCACCAAGCTGAAACTGATCGGTATTGACGTGGCCAGCTTTGGCGACCCCTTTATTGGCCACGGGGAAGCCCGCTCTATTGTTTACCACGATAACCACAAGGGCATTTATAAACGCATCAATATTTCCAACGACGGAACGGAGCTATTGGGCGGCATCCTGGTTGGCGATGCGGAAGCTTATAATAAGTTACAGCAGATCTGTGCCGGCAAATTAACTATTCCATCCGCTCCGGCAGGCCTGATCATTGCATCCGGCAATACGCCAGATGATCCGGGCGATTTTGAGCTTCCTGCCAGTGCATTGATCTGCAGCTGTGAGGGGGTAAAAAAGCAGGCCATTGAAGATGCCGTTGTTCAAAGCGGCTGCACATCCTTTGATGCGGTAAAAAAATGTACCGGCGCCGGTTCCGGCTGCGGCGGATGCACACCGATGGTAAAAGACATCATCAATGCCACAATGAAAAAACAAGGCAAGGTTGTACGCAATATCATTTGTGAACACTTTGCGTACTCCCGGCAGGAACTCTATGATATCATCCGGATCAAAGAACTGCATGCATTTGATGAGGTGCTGGATACCCTTGGCACAGGTGATGGCTGCGAGATATGCCGGCCGGCCATCAGCTCTATCCTCGCCAGCCTCTGGAACGACCTGGTCATCAAAAATGAAAGCGCTACCTCGCAGGATACCAACGACCGCTTTCTGGCCAATATTCAAAAAGGTGGTACGTACTCTGTAGTACCGCGTATCCCCGGCGGGGAGATCACACCTGAAAAGCTTATTGTTATTGGAACCATTGCCAAAAAATACAACCTCTATACTAAAATCACCGGCGGACAACGGATCGATCTTTTTGGTGCCCACCTGAACGACCTTCCCCTGATCTGGGAAGAACTGATCGCCGCAGGTTTTGAAAGCGGCCATGCCTACGGAAAGGCCCTGCGTACCGTAAAAAGTTGTGTAGGCTCCACCTGGTGCCGTTTTGGCCTGCACGACAGTGTAAGTTTTGCCGTACGTGTTGAGAACCGGTATAAGGGATTGAGAGCCCCGCACAAGATCAAATCCGCGGTATCCGGCTGTATCCGTGAATGTGCGGAAGCCCAGTCTAAGGATTTTGGCATTATTGCTACCGAAAAGGGCTGGAACCTGTATGTTTGCGGCAACGGCGGCTCCAGACCGCAGCATGCTTTGCTGCTGGCTGCCGATATCGACTCCGAAACCTGTATCCGGTACATCGACCGGTTCCTGATGTTCTATATTAAAACAGCCGATCCGCTTACACGCACAGCTACCTGGCTCAATAAAATGGAAGGCGGTATCGACTACCTGCGCAATGTGGTCGTGCACGACAGCCTGGGTATTGCCGCCGAACTGGAAGCGCAGATGCAAACGCTCGCAGATCATTATGAATGCGAATGGAAAAAGGCCGTGGAAACCCCTGAACTGCGGAAACGCTTTACGCATTTTATCAATGCCCCCGAAGCTAAAGACCCTACCGTCCTATTTGAACCCCTGCGCACGCAAAAGAAAGCCGCAGAGTGGTAATTTTTTTCAAACATTTTTTTATGGATAAAAACAACTGGATCTATGCCTGTAAGGCTACTGACATGCCGCACAACGGAGGCGTGTGCGTGCAGTATGGAACAGAGCAGATCGCTCTTTATTATTTTACCCACCGCAATGAATGGTATGCCACCCAAAACCTGTGCCCCCATAAAAAACAGATGGCATTAAGCCGGGGCATGCTGGGCTCACAGCAGGGCGAACCCAAGGTGGCCTGCCCGTTTCACAAAAAAACCTTCTCGCTCAAAAACGGGCAGTGCCTGAATGATGAAGCCTGCAGTGCCATCAAAACCTATCCCGTTAAAGTACACGAAGGAAATATTTTCATCAATGTAGCCTCCATTCTTACACCTCATTCATCAACCCCCATCGCATATGAACCACAATAAAAACAAACTCTGTACACTGGCAGCCATCCTGCTGCTGACAAAAACCACTACTGCACAAACAACCACTTCCAAAACCAGCGCTTCCCTTTGGGATGGCATGGCCGTTGCCGGTTATGTTGACAAGGGCGCTTTTTTAAACTTTGGAGGGCCGGCCGTTAAATGGACACACAAGCCCTTTTGCATCAGCCTGGGCATGTTGCCTTCTTTACGTATTAAAGAAGACAAGGTTGCTCCCAATGTTTCAAAAAATGCAACGATCACACCCTCCCTCGGTTTCGGCCTCAGCGCTTCTTATAAGCACCTGGCCCTGCAGGTGCCCCTGTATTATAATGCCAAAACAGCCAGCGCCGATGGAAAATGGAACGTTGGTGTTGGTCTGGGTTATAAATTCTAAACGCACTTATTATAAATCATAAACAGCACACCCCTTACGCAACAAAAACTTAAATTATGGATTACAAGAAACCCGCAGAAGTTATTGCCCTGATGATCCAGTCCGGAACCGACAAGGGCCGGCTCAACACCACTGATCTTTTTGTAAGAGGCACCCTGTCCGGTATGCTGCTGGGCATTGGTACCACCCTTGCTGTTACAGGCAGCACGCAAACCGGCGTACCCATTATAGGGGCGCTGTTATTTCCCATTTGTTTTGTGGTGGTAGTATTGATGGGACTGGAACTTGTTACCGGAAGCTTCGCCCTGCTGCCGGCAGCCTATTTTCACAAAACATTGCCGATGCCCGTACTCCTGCGCAACCTTGCCATCGTTTATGGCGCCAACCTATTTGGAGCGCTGGTCTATGCATTCCTGTTCTGGGCATCAGTGACCAGCTTTGGGCAAACCCATGCTTCACCACTGATACCGGCAATTATAAAGATCGCTGAAGCAAAGACCATTGGTTACGGACAGCTGGGCAGCGCCGGGATCGCCACCGCTTTTACCAAAGGAATTTTGTGTAACTGGATGGTTACAATGGGTGTGGTACTGGCCCTTACCTCCTCCTCCGTCATTGGCAAGATCCTGGCCGCCTGGATCCCCGTATTTATGTTCTTTGCACAGGGTTTTGAACACGCCGTGGTAAATATGTTTGTAATCCCCGAAGGTATATTGCTGGGCGCCCCGGTAAGCATTGCAGACTGGTGGCTGTATAACCAGATCCCGGTAACAGTGGGTAATATTGTGGGCGCGTTGTTATTTACAGCCGCCGCGTTATATATTACCTATGGCAGAAAAAGACAACCGGCAGCCCTGGTCGTTGCTGATACCAACGCCCCGGAAACCGTCATCCCCGAGCCCCATATGGCTTAGTTGTTTCAGATGATAAAAACGGCAGCATGGCAAGGCAGGCGCATTCAGGCCGGCCATACTTTTGAGGCAACAGCTTCTTACAGTTTAAAATACGCTGCCACCATTGCCCTGGCTTCATCCTGGGTAAGTACAGCAAAATCCTTATACCGGTCGTGTACGTCAATGATCTCTTCCAGGGCATCCGCCACCAATGCCGTATTCTTCCAGGTCTTCAGATGGGCCAGTACAATGGCCAGGCATCCTTTTTTATAGGCGATCTGCCCCAGCACATGCACCAGGGTATTACGCACCCGGGCCGTTTGGTCAAATTCCAGTTCTTTTAACAACGGCAAAATATCCTGTGGATATTTGCGGCCGCGCAGTTCGATACCATGGCATATCTCGCGGCGGATCTCCTTGTCCTCATGATGCAGGTAGCTTTTTGCCCATTGAAGCACCGGTGCCGGGTTTACCTCACCCATTTTTTTTACGGAACCGATCACTGCGTTTCTTACCGCATGGTGCGCATCAAATAATCCGTTATCAAAAAAAGATTGCACCGCTTTAAAATCATTTTTCCCGATCTCGCCTGCAGCGTTCACCACCGTTTGCCGTACATAGAAGCTGTTGTGCGGTAACAACTGTTCCAGTGTTTTCAAAACCGCAGCCTGCAGTTCCGGCTTTGCGATGTAAAGACGGCCAACAGCCAGGTAGGCCGTTTTACGGATATAGGTATCCGGATCATTAAAGTGGCGTAAGCAGGTTTTACTATTCCCGGTAATAACCGCTTTCTCCAGCTGAGCGCCGATTTTTACAACGAGCTGTTCCCGCTCTGCTTTTGAAAGATCGTAAAATGCCATAGGCCTTCTTTTGATTGATGCCACAGAACCACTGAAGCACTGGTTTTTTTATTCTCCCTTTCCCCGCATCCATAGCCACCCAGGATCCGGAACAGCAACCTAAAGTCATCTGCGTTTCGGCGGCAAACACAGGAGATCCGGTAGCACAGAAGTCCCTTTGATTGCGCCGATCAGCATTACCGGGTGCTAAGTTACGTAACGAACGCATCCCGGCGGCTTGTATTTACATCCTGCTCCGGAATACCCCACCATCGTTACAGAAGCCACTTCTGTTCAAAAAAAATGCGAAGTCCACACTTCGCATTTCCTGATCTGTTTATGATCGCTTACAGTATCGCTTTAGCCACGATCTCCGCGATCTGGTCAATATGGATCCGCTCCTGCTCCATGCTATCGCGGTGACGGATGGTAACCGTATGATCTTCTTTTGTCTGGTGATCTACTGTTACACAAAAAGGAACACCCAGCGCATCCATACGGCGATAGCGCTTACCGATGGCATCTTTTTCTTCATAGAAACATTTAAAAGCGCCGCGGTGTTTAGCCATGATCTCTTTGGCTATTTCAGGCAGCCCGTCTTTTTTCAGCAACGGGAACACCGCTAATTTGATCGGTGCTAATTTAGCCGGTAGTTTCAGCACCACACGACTGTCCTGCTTTTCTTCTGTGCTCAGGTCTTCTTCTGTATAGGCAGCACAGATCATGGAAAGGAACATCCGGTCCAGACCAATCGATGTTTCGATCACATACGGAATATAGTTCCCGATCGGCTTCCCGGTTTCGGGATCGATATCATTATCGAAATACTGCATCTTCTTTTTGCTGTACTCCTGGTGGTTGCGCAGGTCAAAATCCGTGCGGCTGTGAATACCCTCCAGCTCCTTGAAGCCCATTGGGAAATTGTACTCAATATCGCAGGCGGCATCCGCATAATGCGCCAGTTTTACGTGATCATGAAAGCGGTATTCCGTTTGGGGAATGCCCAGCTCCAGGTGCCATTTCAAACGCTCCTGTTTCCAGTACTCATACCATTCTTTCTGGGTTCCCGGTTTTATAAAGAACTGCATCTCCATCTGCTCAAACTCCCGCATGCGGAAAATAAACTGACGGGCCACGATCTCGTTCCGGAACGCCTTACCGATCTGCGCAATACCAAAAGGTATTTTCATCCGGCCGGTCTTTTGTACATTGAGAAAATTCACAAAGATCCCCTGGGCCGTTTCCGGACGCAGGTACACTTTATTATTTTCATCCTCGGATGAAACGGTAGATCCAAATTCGGTAGAGAACATCAGGTTAAACTGGCGGATATCCGTCCAGTTAGCCGTACCGCTGACAGGGCACTTGATCTTATTGTCGTCAATGATCTTCTTCAGCGCCAGCAGGTCGCCTGCTGCATCTGCTTTCTCCATTTCTGAGATGATGGCCGCCGCTTCATCCGCTTTACCATCCGCCGTTAACAGATCCGTATGCGATTCGATCAGGTGATCTACCCGGTAACGTTTTTTACTATCCTTATTGTCGATCATCGGATCGTTAAATCCATCCACATGTCCGCTTGCCTTCCAGGTAGTAGGATGCATGAAGATCGCCGCATCGATGCCCACAATATTGTCCTGCATCTGCGTCATCGACTTCCACCAGTAATCCTTGATATTCTTTTTCAATTCTGCCCCCCACTGACCATAGTCATACACAGCCTGTAATCCGTCGTAGATCTCACTGCTGGGGAAAATAAATCCATACTCTTTACAATGCGATATAATCGCCTGAAATTTATTGCTATCCGTTGCCATAGGCCGCAAATTTAGGTTGAAAAGTTGACAGGTTGATCAGTTAACAGGGAATTGCTACCAGTTTCCGGCTATCGGTCGTTAGTTCCTTCTATGATTCCAGGTTGAAAGTTCAAAGTTCAGGGTTGAGATCCGTTTTTATGCCTGCTGTTCCCCCGCCTCGAATGTTCGGAATTCAGGATCCATATTTTCACATTCCCACATTTCCACATTCAACCCAACCGCCGGCCACTGATGACCGCCCTGACTACTGACACCAATAGCTGACAACTGACCGCTTACAGCTGACCGCTAATAACCGTACCTTTGTGTTTTAAAAACCTTCCAAAAATGGGTATCTGGGATCAAATAGCACAGTATTTATTCTTAAAAAAGAAAGATCCGAATACACCCAAAAGCAAGTGGGTAGGCTATATGCATGGTATTAACCGGCTGAGCATCTTATTGTTCCTGCTCGCCGTCATTTTTATCATTATCCGGCTGCTGACGCGTTGAATTCCGTAATAATCGCAGCTGCCTTCCGGGATGCATCGCCTTCCGCCGCCAGGATCTGGTGCAGTGTATCGTAATCTTTTTTCAATGTAGCTTTCCGCTGTTCATCCAATAACAGGGCTCTTAGTTCTGTAATGATATTTGCCGTATTCATCTCACCCTGGATCAATTCCTTCACCACAGGCTTGTCCATGATCAGGTTCACCAGCGAAATATATTTGATGCTGATCACCCGTTTGGCGATCTGGTAGCTGATCTCGGAGCCCTTATAGCAAACCACTTCCGGTACCCCGAACAAGGCCGTTTCCAGCGTTGCCGTTCCGGAAGTTACCAGGGCTGCAGTAGCCTGCAGCAGTACGTCATAAGTACGGTTATTTACAATACTTACATTGGGATATTGCCTGGTAAACTGTTGATAGAATGCGTCCTCTACCGCCGGGGCCTGTGCTACCACGAACTGGTAACCGGGGAACTCCCTGCTTACTGCCAGCATCACCGGCAGTTTTTTTTCGATCTCCTGTTTACGGCTGCCCGGCAACAGGGCAATGATGGGTTTGGTTACCGGAACACCGGCAGCATCATGGACGACCAGGTCGGTTCCGGTTCTCTTTTTCCGGTCGATCTCTTCAATGAGCGGGTGACCCACATAATCCACGGCCCAGTTCCATTTGTCCTGGTAATACGCTTTTTCAAAGGGCAGGATCACCAGCATTTTATCGATGCAGCGTTTCATCATTTTTACCCTTCCCTCCTTCCAGGCCCAAACCTGCGGCGAAATATAGTAGACCACTTTAATCCCCTGCTCTTTTGCCCATTTGGCAATGCGCAGGTTAAAACCCGGGTAGTCCACCAACACCAGCACATCCGGCTTAAACGCCAGGATATCTTCCCTGCAAAAGCGCAGGTTGTTCATAATGGTCTTCAGGTTCATCACCACTTCCACAAACCCCATGAAGGCAAGGTCGCGGTAATGTTTCACCAGTTCCATGCCGGCCGCCTGCATCTTATCTCCGCCCCAGCCACGGATCCGGCTTTCGGGCTGTAACTGCTTGATTGCCGCCACCAGGTTCCCCCCATGCAGATCGCCGGAAGCTTCACCCGCAATAATATAGTATTTAGGCTCCCTTTGCATTACTTTGACTCTCCCCAGTCTTTTTCCAGCCGCTGTTTCAATCCATAATCCGTAAGATCAAACTCAACAGGCACCACGCTTACATAGTTATTGGCCAATGCCCACACATCCGTATCTTTTGATTTGTCAAAGTTGACAAACTCCCCGGTAAGCCAGTAATATTTCCGTCCATGCGGATCTTTCCGTTCAATAAACTTTTCCTGGTACTTGGCATACGCCTGTTTGCAAATTTTATATCCTTTCAGCTGTTCTGCCGGTGCTTTGGGAATATTTACATTGAGGAGAAAATGCCGGGGCTGTTTTTTCCGCAGCATCTTTTCTACAATGAGCCTTGCATAATGCCGCGAAGCTGCAAAATCCGGCTCAGCCCCATAGTCCAGCAGGGAGAAGCCTACAGCAGGAATACTTTCGATGGCCGCTTCCATAGCTGCAGACATGGTTCCGGAATAAATAACATTGATGCTGTGATTAGCCCCATGGTTGATGCCGCTCACACAGATATCGGGCTTGCGGTGCAGGATCTTGTCTACCGCCAGTTTTACACAATCCACCGGTGTGCCGGAGCAGGAAAAAGCCCGCACTCCTTCAAACAACTCCACTTCATACAAACGCAGCGGATGGCCAATAGTGATCGCATGCCCCATGCCCGATTGCGGCTTATCCGGCGCTACCACCACAATTTTTCCAAGCCCCTTCATCGCCTCCACCAGGTTGCGGATACCGGCAGCAGCGATCCCGTCATCATTGGTTACCAGGATGATGGGCTCTTCTTTTGCTACTTTCTGTTTTTTGCTCGTCATAGGATACAAAAATAACCGAAATGGAGCAGACCCCAGCTTACCTCCTGTGAATTACTGCGTTTGCACCGCACGCTGATCAGCAGGCTTTAATATAGACAAAATTTACCCATGAAATAGACAAAATTTACCCATGCAATGGACAAAATTTACCCATTAATAAGTACCTTGTGCTATAAATACTACGAAAAATGTATCAGCGGTATATTGCAGCAGCCGTAGCGGAAGCGTTAACAGACACGCCTGTTATCCTGGTCAACGGCGCACGCCAGACAGGTAAAAGTACGTTTTGCCATCAACTGACCGTAAGCGGAGCTTTCAGCGGGCAAATGGTTACGCTGGATGATCCCACGGTACTGAATGCCGCACAAACAGACCCCACCGGCTTTTTGCTTGACCTGGGGAACCATATTATTATTGATGAGATACAGCGCGTCCCGGAGCTTTTTTTATCGATAAAAAAGCTTGTTGATGAAAACCGGAAAGAACGCCGGTATATCCTGACAGGTTCCTCGGACGTAATGATCCTGCCGAAAGTCGCCGATTCCCTGGCCGGCCGGATCGAAATTCATAAACTATGGCCGTTATCGCAAACCGAATTATCGGGAAGTACGTCTACCTTCCTGCAAACCCTGGTGCAGCCCGATGGCCGTTACGAAAGCCGCAAAACAAAGTGGGAGCATATCGTACAGTCCATAAAAACCGGGGGCTACCCCGAAGCTGTTTTGCGCAGCACTGAAACCAGGCGGGACCGGTGGTTTGAATCTTACCTGACTGCGGTCTTACAAAAAGACATACGTGAACTTTCCAATATTGAGGGACTTGTACAATTACCGAACATCCTGCACCTCCTTGCTACAAGAGCCGGCAGCACGATCAATTTTTCTGATATTGCCCGCCTGGCTGGCGTAAAGAACACCACTTTTCAACGATACATGGCATTATTGGAACATGTGTTCCTCCTGGCAAAGCTCCCGGCCTGGACTCCCAATGCTGAGGGTCAATTTGTAAAATCTCCGAAAGTATTCCTGAACGATACAGGACTGCTTTGCCACCTGATGGGAGAAAGTGCAGAAAGCCTGCTCCGGAACAGGACCACAGCCGGGCTGTTTTTTGAAAATTTTGTTACGCTGGAGATACTGAAACAATTAAGCTGGAATGATCTTTCGTTAAAGGCCTACCATTTCAGCATGCACAGTGGAGCCGAGGTGGATCTTGTGCTGGAAGACCGGAAGAAACAATTATACGGGATCGAAATAAAATCCAAAGCATCAGTAACAATTGACGATTTTAAGGGATTAAAACGCCTTGCTGCACTCGCCGGAAAAAAATTTCAAAAAGGGATTGTTTTGTATACGGGCGACCAGGTAATCAGCTTCGGAGATGCATTTAAAGCCGTTCCGGCAGGGAACCTGTGGTAACGGCGCTGTCGGCTTTAAGCAGTCAGCAATCAGCATTGAGCCCCGGATCCTTAGGGGGAGCATTAAGGTTTGAGTTCCGGGGCCCCGGAAGCGATTTCAAATCGATAGCCGGGTCGCGCCGTCACCCGGGCCCATGAGGAAAGTGAACGTACAATGTACAACTCTTAACCAGCCCCACCGGCTTTTGAGTATAAAGCGGATCCAACTGAAACATCAAACCTCAAACCTGGAATAAAAGCAGGGGGCTTTCCTTCCGGACAAACCACAGGAAATCACATAAAAAATAAATTTGGCCATTCAAAACGGAAACAACAACTTTGTAATTCAAAGCACTTTTTAAAATGAACGACCCAAAAGAGGATCTGCAGCATATCCGCCAGATGATGGAACGCTCCTCGCGTTTTATTTCGCTCAACGGGCTGTCCGGTGTAGCTGCCGGAACCATCGCGCTGATCGGCGCCGCTATCGCTTACTGCCTGTTTCAGCAATACGGTATCGATTATTTTTCCGGCGACCGGTATGCCTACAGCTATGAGCTGGAATGGAAACTCTTCCTGCTGGCCGCTGGTATCCTGATCTTAGCACTTGGATCCGGTATCCTTTTTACCATCCAGAAAAGCAAACGGAACGGGTTAAAGATCTGGACCAGTACTACCCGCCTATTGCTGGGCCACCTGCTGGTGCCACTGATCGCAGGAGGGCTGTTTTGCCTGGCACTGTTTTATCACGGGCTCTTTGGATTGATTGCCCCGGCTACGCTGCTCTTTTACGGGTTGGCCCTGGTTAATGCCGCCAAGTATACCTTTTCAGACATCCAATACCTCGGGTATTGCGAAATATTCCTGGGGATCATGGCATCTTTTGTTCCCGGGTACGGACTGATCTTCTGGGCCCTGGGGTTTGGCATACTGCACATCATCTACGGATTGCTGATGTACAAAAAGTACAAATAGACCGCAGCATATCATGAGCATTATTGAAAAATTAAATAAGGATTTTGAAAGCCGGGTGCGGCTCGGGATCATGTCGGTACTGGCAGTAAACGGCTGGGTCGATTTCCTGGAAATGAAAGAGCACCTGGGCGTAACAGATGGTAACCTGGCCAGCCATATCACCGCGCTGGAAGCAAAAAAATACATTGAGGTAAAAAAAGAATTCGTAGGTAAGAAAACACGGACCTCCTATAAAGTAACAAAGAACGGGAAAGAAGCATTTGTACAGCACATCAATGCACTGGAACGGCTGTTGAAATAATTTTTTTTGTGCAAATACTTTGAAATACAAAGCACTTTTAAATAAATAAAAATGAAAAAGAATCCTGTCCTGCTCATCAGCGTTGCCGCGTTCGTAGCCCTGTTCTACAACCGGGAGCCGGGGCTAAACTTCAGCCTTTTTACGATCATGGCCTGGGGGGCCGTTTTCCTGACCACTCAAAAAGCAAATCACACAGCTACATTCTGGTGGTTAACCGGGGCATTGAGCATCGCAACAGGCGCTTTTGCCTGGTATGGTGACCCGATTTCATTTCTGGCCGTTTTTGCTTCTCTGGTCGTACTCACATGCAAGGCACATCACCCCGTCCTGAATGTATTGCTGGTGCCGTTTGCAGGTGCAGCCAATTTTATCAGCTTTATTTTCCGTGCACCCGTCCTTACCAGGTGGCTGCCGGTAAATGGTATTCTTACCCGTGCCTTTTATAAAAAAGCCATTTACTATTTCCTGCTCCCCGCACTGCTGGCGGCGATATTCCTGATCATCTACAGTTCCAGCAGCGACCTGTTCCAATCCTTTTTTCATATCAACTGGAATGCTGATTTCCTGCAGATCGGCTTCCTGACCGCGCTGGGATTCTTTCTCATGTTTTGTTTTATACACTACTGGACCCCGCCCCAGCTGTTCCTGATTAATAACAGGCTCGGCGACCACTTCCAGGAAGCATACCGCCTGTCGTTACAGGGCGGGCAGCACCCCGATGCCGGCTTTCACCGCAAAAGCGCTGAGATCTCTTTAATACTGCTGAACATGCTCGTGCTGTTTTTTATTGTCACTTACTGCTTTGAACAATTTGGCAATACAACCACCGCCGGAAGCCTGAGCACGGCATTACATGAGCGGGTATACCTGCTTATCTTTTCGATTGCAATGGCGATCCTGGTAATTATGCTGTTCTTTAAAGGCAGTCTTAATTTTGACACAAAAGCACGCCTGCTCCGGAATAGCGCGTATATCTGGATCCTGTTAAACCTCTTTCTTGCCGGCATTGTAGCATTAAAGAACAACCAGTACATCGAAGCATACGGGCTTACATTTAAACGGATCGGGGTTCATATCTTCTTATTGCTTTGTATTACCGGGCTGCTTCTTACGATCCTAAAGATCAAAAACAGGAGAACCAATACTTACCTGGCCGGCCGTATGCTGTGGGCCTTCTATGCCACCCTGGTCATCGGCTGCGCCGTCAACTGGAGCTGGATCGTTACCAAATATAACCTGGAGCATCAACAATCGTTTGATATGGATTATGCACGCAGCCTGCCTTATAACCGTCAACTATTGTACAACACCAGGATCCGGCAGGAAACGCCTGATAAAAAAACACCATTTATACAACAGATCGAAGCAGAACAAAAAAGGCCGTTGCTATCCAAAACACTCTATTATCAGTTTATAAAATTTTAATCATGAAAGCCTATAATCTCCTCGTGCTTTTTACACTCCTGGCCACCATTGTGATCCTTACGGTACTGGTACTAAAAAAATAACCTATGAAAGTAAAGCTGATCCTTCCCGCGCTCGCAGAAGCTGAAAGCCCGTTCTGGCGGCCGATAAAATATTCATTATTCCCGCCACTCGGGCTTGCTACCCTTGCTGCTTACCTGTCGCCTGACGATGAAATAGACCTGCAGGACCAGCATGTAGAAGTATTGAACCTGGACGATGCACCGGACCTGGTGCTGATACAGGTTTATATCACCAATGCCTACCGGGCCTACAGGATCGCAGATCAGTACCGGCAGAAGGGAGCTTATGTGATCCTGGGCGGTTTGCATGTAACGTCGCTCCCCGATGAGGCCCTGCCCCATGCCGACACGATCTTTACCGGCCCCGGGGAAGAGACCTTTCCCCGGTTCCTCGAAGATTTTAAAAAGGGAGTACCCAAAATGATCTATCACTCATCCATACGCACCTTACAAAAAATCCCTCCCATACGACGGGACCTGATCAAACGGAACAGGTACCTCGTTCCAAATTCGATTGTCGTAACGCGGGGGTGTCCTCATCATTGTGCCTTTTGTTATAAGGACGCATTTTTTGAAGGAGGTAAAGGCTTTTACACCCAGCTTGTTGATGACGCCCTGGCGGAGATAGAGCGACTACCGGGCCGGCATTTATACTTCCTGGACGATCATCTGCTGGGCAACGCAAAATTTGCAACCAGCCTTTTCGAGGGAATGAAAGGAATGAACCGCGTTTTTCAGGCAGCTGCAACGGTTGACTCCGTTTTGAGAGGTGACCTTATTGAAAAAGCGGCCAGGGCAGGATTGAGAAGCCTGTTTGTAGGGTTTGAAACATTTTCCCCTGAGAATTTAAAACAGGGTAATAAAAAGCAAAACCTGGAAAAGGATTATGTACAAGCTGTAAACCGGCTGCATTCTTTAGGCATTATGATCAACGGGAGCTTTGTATTTGGTTTGGACGACGATGACCGAGACGTGTTTAAACGGACCGTCGACTGGGGCGTCAATAACGCCATTACCACGGCCACCTTTCACATACTGACACCCTACCCCGGCACACGCCTGTATAAGAGCATGGAACAGCAGGGCCGGATCCTTACAAAGAACTGGGATCAATACGACACAAGGCAGGTTGTATATCAAACAACGGGGCTTACTGCCGCAGAACTAAAAGACGGATATGACTGGGCCTACCAATCGTTTTACAGCTGGTCAAATATTTTCAAAAGCAGCTTTTCCCATAATGCATTAAAGCATCAGCTAAAACATTTACTCTATGCCGGAGGCTGGAAAAAATTTGAACCATTGTGGAACTTTCTTATCAAAACCCGAAACCTGAACCATATGCTTCCCCTACTGGAGTCGATCCTGTCAAAGGTGAAAGAGAAGAAAACAGATCTGCATACGCACGTTCATATTCCGGCAACAAACAAAGCCTGAATACCTGTAGGATCAACGGTCTGCGTACAGCAAATATTGCTTCCGCATTTTCTTATACTGACTCAGCCCCGGCTCCCAGGAATCCCGGATCTCTTTTACAGACCTGCCGGCCATGATCTGTTTTTTAAAATCATAGACCCCAGCAAGGCCGTCGATACTACCCATCTGGTTGCTTTGGCTGCGGTCAAAGAACCGTTCCTTATCCGGGTAGGCATTGTAAAGCTCGATCATCCAGTCCAGATTGATACGGCGCTCGTTGCGGAGTTTACTAACATCATAATTTCTCAGGTCGAGCCCGTAGCAAACCTGGTTCATATGCAAAGGCGTTTCGCTCATCCCCGGAATGCTTACCGGTGTAAACGAAAATGAATATTTCCCTTTTAATAAGGGGCTTCCGAAAACAGTGAACGGGTATTGTGTTCCCCTTCCATGATTCATAATGGTTCCTTCAAACAAACAGACAGAAGGATATAAGAGGATACTTTGCTGCGTATTCAGGTTGGGGGATGGTTTTACCGGCAGCACATATTCCATACCATGGTTATAATTGGCCACCGGGATGATCTTCAGCCTGCATTTCTTTTTATTATAGGTCCATCCCTCACCGTTGACCATCCGGGCAAATTCTGCTACGGTCAGGCCATGTGCAATCGGGATGGGGAACTGACCGATCCCCGATTTCAGCCGCATATCCAGCACCGGCCCGTCAATAAGATAACCATTCGGGTTGGGCCGGTCGAGGATCATCAGCTCTTTATCATTATCGGCACAGGCTTCCATAATATCGCGCAGGGTATTGATATTGGTGTAAAAACGGCAGCCTACATCCTGCACATCATAGATCATCAGGTCCACATCCGCCAGATCTGCATTGCTGGGTTTGCGTTTTTTTCCATACAGTGAAATGATCGGGATACCGGTTTCGGGATCCGTTTCATCACTTACTTTTGCGCCATTGCTGGCGTTTCCTCTAAACCCATGCTCGGGACCAAATACCTTTACAATATTTACCCCCCGCTTCAGCAGGCTATCTACCAGGTGCTTACTCCCGATAATAGTAGTGGGGTTGGCCAGCACCGCTACCCGCTTACCCTTTAAGTAGGGAAGATACTTTTCCGTTTGATCGGCGCCGGTACGGATCGCAGGCTTTACAACATCCGGAACCGGGGTCTGCGATACCGGCTTATAACCAGCCAGGCAAAATCCTATAGAAAACAGCAGACCTGTAATGATCCATTTCATACAACAAATACGTTTTATACTATTGATCAATAAAAATTACCATCTTCCTGGTTCACGATTATTTCCGGCTGATGCTCCACAGGGAAGCTCACTGAATTGGCAATAAAACAAAACCGCTGGGCCTGTTTATGCAATTCCATTGCCGGTGTGGCTTTTGATGCATCGGTAATGGTAACAACAGGATGAAGCACTACCCGTGTAAAGCGACCGTTTCCATCCGGCTCCGTCTTCATACTTCCGCTTGCCGCATCGGAATAAGCCGTTACCGCAATACCCGCCTCCGCACAAAGATGCAGGTACCAGAGCATGTGGCAGGCAGACAGGGAGGAAAGGAACAATTCTTCAGGATTATACCTTTTGGCATCACCCCGGAAGGCGGGATCTGATGAACCCGGTATAACCGGCTTGCCTTCCACATTGATCATATGATCCCTGCTGTAAGCGCCATACGTGGCGGTTCCTTTTCCCAGGTTACCACTCCACGTAACGCTTACCTGATAACTGTGTTCCTGATGCGCCATTTGCAAACCGTTAAAAAAAGATTCAGCTGTTATGCGATAGCAGGTTAATGATCGCCCCGTTCGGGTCCCTTACAAAAAAACGGCGCACGCCCCAGGGCTCGTTGGCGATCGGATACGTTACGTCCAGCCCCTGTTCTGTTGCCTTTTTATACATGCTGTTTACATCTGACACTTCAATGGAAAGAAAAATACGCTCATTGTCCAGCTTCTCCTTCTTCTGATTCTCCAGCACATTGATCTGTGCTGTAGGATTGGTGCGGGAGGCAAATGTCAATACCCATCCGCGGTCCATAACGATATCCATATTCAGGAAACCGTGATAAAAAGCCCTGCTCTGCTCCAGATCATCCGAATAAATATTGGGAACAATCCGGTTTATAAAATTATCCTCTTTCATGCTGTTTCATTTGATGGTCCGGGACCGGGAGCAACAACCTGTTATAACATTGTTGCTTCAGCCAAAGATACTTCTTTAAAACGAAGTCCGGCTGCCGATCGTTGCATGGAAATGCCTGCATTTTTCTGCAGGATCTACAGCCGGCCCCTGATCTCCTCTAAACCCTCTAAATAAATTAACGGAAAATTCATCATATTGTTACACTACAACTCCAGTTTGTACAGCCAATAGCGCTTTCCGAGCCGTTGTTCTATTTCCCGGACAATACTGAATCCCAGGTGTTCATATAAGCGGCGCGCATTGCTCATCATCTCTGACGTATGCAACGCTACAACCGTTTCTCCATTGCGCCGCGCCCATGCTATACAATCTTCCGTAAGCTTCCTGCCGATACCCCTGCCGCCAAAATCGGGACTGACGGTTAAAAAACGGATATAAGACCAATCAGAAGGATAAAGATCCGTGGGATTCCCCTGAGGTACCAGGAAGACCATTCCCACGATCCGCCCTTCACCGGTTACGCAAACCAGGCATTCACTTACGGAAAGCAGCTCCCGGTAAGTTTGCTCGCTATGGATCGATCCGGAAAGGCGCTGCCAGTCTGCCGCGGCCATATCTTTCTCAAACCCGCTCCAGGCCTCAATTCCCAGCCGCAACAACTGCTGCAGATCCGCTATAGAGCCCTTCCGGTAATGCATCTCAGGATATGCTTTCACAACCGTATTCACCGGTCAGGTGTTTTCCAGTGCTCCAGTTCCTCATTTACAAAATGCCCGATCATCGTATGGTACACCGCTTCAATCAGCTCCGGCGAAACACCATGAGCAATGGCCAGTTGCTTTTTCGAGCCGATCACTGCTGCTACCCGTTCTTCATCCCGGACCGCTGTTTCCGTTCTTTTAAATTTTGCAGCGGCTTTTACAAATTGTGCCCGCCGGCCGATGAGGCGCACAATTGCTTCATCAATGACATCAATCTCCTTTCTTATGTCATCTATGTTATTGCAGTATTCCGGACTCATTCCCTGTTTTTTGGACAAAAACTAAAGATACTCCATAATTTTCCCGGAGCCTGTTAAACTTTTTAACAGGAACATTGTTCTCCTTCAAACAATTTGATTACAGATGGATCGTTCGCTTAAGAACCTACGGATATTCATGCGGATTGCCTTCCTGGAAGGGATTTCCTATCTTGTTTTACTGCTGGTGGCCATGCCTTTGAAATATTTTGCCCATATACCGGAAGGTGTAAAATATGTGGGCTGGGCGCATGGAGTGCTCTTTGTCCTTTTCTGTATTTATCTTCTTAAAGTTTGGGCAGAACTCAAATGGAGCTTTGGCAAAGCACTACTTGCTTTTATTGCCGCTCTCCTGCCGTTTGGCACTTTTGTACTGGATGCGAAATTAAAACGGGCATATCCCGCCGTTCATACCGTTTCTTAAAAACGCCCCCTGCGGGTTTAATTATAAGCGTCAAAAATAGCGCAGCGTGCAGGAGGAGGTGTAACTTAGCATACACTAATAAATGCTATGCAATTCTTTGTAGAACCACAATCCATTGTACGGAGAATCTGGGGGAAAAGCGACACCGTGCTTTTTATTTTTGCAGGCGCCGCAGCCGAGTTTGCGCTCAATAAGGCGGTAGACTGGCTTTACTTTACAGGCAAATTGCCTGCTGACCCGGTAGGCCGGTTGTTTTCCACCGTACAATATGCAAAAACGATTGTTTTTTCTTCTCTTAACCAGGCAGAGGAAGCCATCGGCCGGATGCGGAACATACACCAGGCAGTAGAACAAAGCAGGGGCTATCCTATACCGGACTGGGCTTACCGTGATGTTTTATTCATGCTGATCTATTATTCCATTGCCTCCTATGAACTGCTGGAAAAAAAACTTACCCCGGAAGAAAAGGAAGCCGTCTATAATGTCTTTTTCAGAGTAGGAACAACGATGGGATTGCAGGCATTGCCCCCAACCTATGCCGGGTGGCTGCCGTTGAGAAACCAGCACCTAATCCATAACCTGCAGAAAAGCGCCTATACCACCGACCTTTTTATGCAATACAAAAAACAACTGGGGGCGCTGCGGTTCAAGATACTGGTGGAAAGCCAGAAGCTATTGGTTCCTGGCAGGGTAAAAGAATTATTACACTTTACCGGTTTTTCATTTTTAACACCCATTATCCCTTTATATAAAGCAAGCCGGTTGATCAAGATGGACGGGGTCCTGAAAAACCTGCTATTGCCGCCCCGTTACCGCGATCAGGTCCGCAGGCTGGATGAGCCACAGGGGTCTTACTAAATACAGATGGCAGCCGGTAAAAAAACACCCCGCATGTGCAGGGTGTTGTTATTAACCATTAAGTAGTAAAGTCGTTTTATGCCTCCTGGGGGTTCTCCTTGGGATCTTTTACGGTAAAGAATAATTTTTCTTTTTCTTTATCGAAGTCCACCAGCAACACATCACCCGGTTTCACATGCATATTCAGGATCTCTTCCGCCAGCGGGTCTTCCAGGTATTTCTGAATAGCCCGGTGCAGCGGACGTGCCCCAAACTGCTGGTCGTATCCTTTATCAGCCAGGAAGGTCTTCGCTTCCTCGCTCAGCTCCAGGCCATAGCCCAGGTTCTGCACCCGCTTTAACACGCCCTTCATCGAAATGTCAATGATGCTGAAGATATTTTCTTTTGTGAGGCTGTTAAAGATCATCACGTCATCGATCCGGTTCAGGAATTCCGGGGAGAAGGTACGCTTCAGCGCCTTTTCGATCACCGCCTTGTTCTCCTCATCTTCATTTTCAACCCTCGCTGAGGTAGCAAAACCAACACCGGCACCAAAGTCCTTCAGCTGGCGCACACCGATATTCGAGGTCATGATGATGATGGTATTCTTAAAGTCCACCTTACGCCCCAGTCCATCGGTCAGCACCCCATCATCCAGTACCTGTAACAGGATGTTGTAAATATCCGGGTGTGCCTTCTCAATTTCATCCAGCAGGATCACGCTGTATGGCTTGCGGCGCACTTTTTCGGTTAACTGTCCGCCCTCTTCATACCCCACATATCCGGGAGGTGCACCGATCAAACGGCTTACCGTAAATTTCTCCATGTATTCGCTCATATCGATACGGATCAGCGAATCTTCTGAGTCGAACAGGTACCGCGCCAGCGAACGGGCCAGCTCTGTTTTACCAACCCCTGTGGGCCCCAGGAAAATAAAGGTACCAATGGGTTTCTTCGGATCTTTCAGTCCCACGCGGTTCCGCTGGATGGCTTTCACCACTTTTGAAATGGCTTCATCCTGGCCGATCACCATACCTTTCATATCTTCCGACATCTTGCGCAGCTTCTCGGTTTCGGCTTCCACCATTTTGCGCACAGGGATACCGGTCATAATATTGATCACCTCGGCGATCGCCTCTTCGTCGATGGGATAGCGCTTGTGCTTGCTTTCTTCTTCCCAGGCAGCTTTGGCGCGTTCGAGGTCTTCTGCCAGTTTCTTTTCCGTATCCCGCAGGGAAGCGGCTTCTTCAAATTTCTGGCTCTTTACCACTTTATTCTTTTCTTCCTTCACATCTTCGATCTTCTTCTCCAGCTCCACGATATTCGGCGGTACATTAATGTTCTTCAGGTGTACTCTTGCACCCACTTCATCCATCACATCAATAGCCTTATCGGGTAACAGGCGATCGGTAATATAGCGGTCGCTTAATTTTACACAAGCGTCGATGGCTTCATCGCTATAGGTGACACTATGAAAATCTTCATACTTCGATTTGATATTATTAAGGATCTGGATGGTCTCGTCCACACTTGGCGGATCTACCATTACTTTCTGGAAACGGCGGTCAAGTGCACCATCTTTTTCAATATACATGCGGTATTCATCCAGCGTTGAAGCGCCGATGCATTGAAGCTCACCGCGGGCCAGTGCCGGTTTAAAGATATTGCTGGCATCCAGCGAGCCACTGGCGCCGCCGGCACCTACGATGGTATGCATTTCATCGATGAACAGGATCACATCCCGGTTCTTTTCCAGTTCATTCATAATGGCCTTCATGCGCTCTTCAAACTGACCCCGGTATTTTGTTCCGGCTACCAGTGAAGCCAGATCCAGGGAGATCACCCGCTTGTCGAACAATACCCGGCTTACCTTACGTTGTACAATGCGCAAAGCCAATCCCTCCACAATGGCGGTTTTACCCACGCCCGGTTCCCCGATCAGGATCGGGTTATTCTTCTTCCGGCGGCTGAGGATCTGCGATACCCGCTCGATCTCCTTTTCCCGGCCAACAATGGGATCCAGGTTGCCGCTTTCCGCCAGCTTGGTCACATCCCGTCCAAAATTATCCAGTACCGGGGTTTTGCTTTTGGTAGCCGCTTTGGAACCACCCGCCCTTGACTGGGAGTATTTTTTTTCTTCTTCAAACTCCTCTTCCCCTTCCTCACCAAATTCGGCCCGGGGTTCTCCTGATTTTACGATGCCCAATTCCTGGCGAAACAGATCATAGTCCACATCAAACTGATTTAAAATTTGTGTTGCAATATTTTCCTTGTTCTTTAAAATGGAAAGCATCAGGTGCTCCGTTTCCACCAGGTTGCTCTTCAGCGCCTTGGCTTCCAGGACGGTTACACGGATCACTTTCTCTGCCTGCTTGGTTAACGGGAGGCTGTTAATGTTTGCAATATTTTTCCCCGTTTTATCTTTTATTGCCAGCTCTATTTCCTTCCGCAGCTCAAAAATATCCACGTTAAAGCTTTTGAGGATCCGGATAGCAGTATTATCTCCTTCCCGGATGAGGCCCAGCAGCAGGTGCTCTGTACCAATGAAATCATTTCCCAGGCGCAGGGCTTCTTCCCGGCTATAGGAAATGATCTCTTTTACCTGAGATGAAAAATTATTATCCATATTTAGATAAAATGTTTATTTACAATATTAACAAATATATTTGGTACTAAATTTACTTGTAATTTAAGCATATTTATTCCAAATTCACACCACATGCAGTTCAAAATAGATACCAAAGAGAAATTTCACGTCATCACGCCAAATGAGCCTGTTTTGTCTGCTACAATGACAGATAAAATGGAGTCGGCGTTGCTTCCTTTTTTGCAAAAGGATGTAAAGAACGTGATCCTGAGCCTGCAGGATGTGGAGGAGATAGATGCTGCCGCAGCCGCGAAACTCCTGCAAATACAGCAGAATTTCTATGAAAACAATGCATCTTTTGTTACCTGCAATATACAAAAAACGGTAAACGCATTTTTGTCAGAGAACGAACTGGATGAACTGCTGAATATTACACCTACCGAAAGCGAAGCCTGGGATATTGTACAGATGGAGGAGATCGAACGCGAGCTGCTGGATACGGAGGATATCGAATTCCCGGACACGGATGATGAATAAACAATCGAATTCAAAAAAAGTTGAACGGAATGTTAGGGGTGACCATACTGGGCAATAATTCGGCGGTTCCGGCCTTTGACCGGCATCCGACCAGCCAGGTGCTTACGATGCCCAACCGTAAATTCCTGATCGATTGCGGCGAAGGCACACAGATCCAGCTGATCCGGTACAAGATCCGCCGCAGCCGTATTTCACACATCTTTATTTCCCATCTCCACGGAGATCATTACTTTGGCCTGGTGGGCCTGCTGAATTCCTTTGCCCTGCTCGGGCGTCAGCAGGCATTACATGTGGTAGCCCCACCAGCGCTGCAGGATGTGCTGGAGCTTCAGTTCAGGCTGGCGGACACACGCATGCCCTATCCCCTGCATTTTCATGCTATACAGGCCCCGGGCTATTTAATGACCGTTGATGAGGTGGAGATCAGCTGTTTTAAAACCGATCACCGTATCGAATGCTTTGGCTTCGTGTTCAAAGAAAAAAAGAAACCGCGGCGTATCAACCCCGAGGCAGTAAAGAACTACCAGGTACATTACAGCTGGTTTGAAAACCTTCAGGAAGGCAGGGATTATGAAGCTCCGGATGGCCGGATCATCCGGAATGACATACTAACCCTGGAAGCGCCAAAAGGAAAAACCTATGCTTTCTGCGCCGATACCAAGTACGACGAGTCCTTTATCCCGGCCATACAGGGAGCCGATATGATCTATCATGAGACCACCTACCTGGAAAACTTTAAGGACCAGGCAGTAAAACGGTTTCACGCTACCACCACACAGGCGGCCACCCTGGCAAAAAAAGCAAATGTTAAAAAACTGCTGGTGGGGCATTTCAGCAGCCGCTACGATGAGCTGGATGCATTTGAAACAGAAACCCGGGAAATCTTTCCTAATACGGACCTGGCACTGGAAGGCGTTTGCTACCGGATGCCTTAGTTTTTGTGCTCTTTTATGAGCCCGGCTTCAGGAGGGCTATCAGCTTTGCTTGCGTCGCACACTTCAGCTTTTGTGCAATCATCAATATCCCCATCCTTTTTGTTTCCAGATCAAAATGGAAGACTCCGTGTAAGACGATCCGGGCGTTGCAGATGACGCAGCCATGCAAACACCCGGCGGAACAACGCCCCTATAAACCCGCTCCTTTATCCGAGGCGGCTACGATTAAAATCCCTGGCACTACCTGTATTTTATAAAGTCCGCCTGCCGTTCTTAACCCGGTGCCTGCAAGTAAACGCCACATCACTTCACGGCCCCAAATATCCTGTTTAGCAAATATTCAATCCGTTTGCCGCGTTTTAATTTTCAAACGCTTTGCCGGCACTATAGTTTCGTTTCCAGAAAAAACAAACGGATGAAACTGAAACTATTTTTATGCGCTTTTTCAGCAATAGGCTTGTCAATAACCGCTATGGCACAGGTGCCACAACAATTTGCGTTCCAGGGCGTGGCCCGCAATAGCAACGGGCAAGCGGTAACGAATCAAAAAGTGTCGGTGCGTTTTACGATACACCAGGGAGCCGAAACCGGCGGAGCTGTATTCTCAGAGGTCCAGACCCCCACCACCAATGCAGCCGGTCTATTTAACGTAGCCATTGGCAGTAAAACAGCTTTCCCTACCACACTTAACTGGAGTAACAATGTAGCTTATTATTTGCAGGTGGAAATAGACCCTGCGGGTGGCAGCGCCTATACCCATATCAGCACGAGCCAGCTGCTCAGCGTGCCCTATGCCGTTGCCGCAAGCCGGTTAGTTGCTGCAGGATCTACCGTCCTTACGACTACCGGAACTACCATAGGATCCTCCGGCAATAAGGCGCTTGGCAACAACGCAACCGCAATGGGGGATGCCACCACTGCCTCCGCGCAAAATGCCACCGCTATGGGCGCCGGTTCAAAGGCTTCCGGAGAAGGATCTCTTGCCGCGGGAGCCAATACAAACACCCCGGGGAAGTACGCCGTCGCTATGGGCATTAATGCAGAAGCCTCCGGCGAAGCATCCTTTGCTGCAGGACGCAGTACGAAAGCCACCGGCGTTAACTCATTTGCAACAGGGAACGTCACAGAAGCCAGCGGGGAAAATGCCTTTACCACAGGGAATGTTTCAAAAGCTACAAGACCCAATACCATCGCTATGGGTAATACTGCAGAAGCCAGCGGGGATGATGCTTTTGCAGCGGGGTCTCATGCCAGAGCCACGGCCAAACAGGCCATTGTAATCGGCAACGACAGTGAAGCCGGCGGGGAAAATGCCTTTGCGGCGGGCCTTTATGTTAAAGCCTCAGCCAAACAGGCCGTTGCAATAGGCGCCAACAGCCAGGCCATGGCTGAAGGCGCCAAGGTTTTTGGTTACAACGTTTTGGCTACAGGCCCCTACTCCACAGCTATGGGTACCAACGTAAATACCGCCAACCATACGGGGTCCTTTATTATCGGGGATTACAGGACGCTTTATAGCATGAGCAGCAGCAAGGATAATCAAATAATCATGCGCTTTGGCGGTGGCTACCGGTTCTATACCGGAACCACAACGAACGGGGCCGACTATGGTGCTGCACTGCCCCCCGATGGCAGTAGCTGGGTTAGCATTTCCGACAGTACCCGGAAAGAAAATTACCGCCAGCCCGATGGCGCTGCCTTTCTTTCCAAAATAAAGGACATGAAAATAGGCAGCTGGAACTATAAAGGCCAGAATAAGAAAACCCTTCGTCACTACGGTCCTATGGCGCAGGAATTTTACAGCCTCTTTGGTAATGACGGCATAGGCAATATCGGCAACGACACCACCATTGCCAGTGCAGATATTGATGGCGTCATGATGATCGCTTTACAGGCACTGGTAAAACAGGTAGACCAGCTTTCCGAAGCCAATAAAAAATTGCAGCAACGGGTACAACAGCTGGAAGCAACAAAAAAAGATCATTAGCAATGCTGCGGTCAATATTTTTTTAAATAATGAAAATCATGATCGCCTTCATCCGTAGTACCAACCACCATTTAACTATATCAATTTCCCTGTCAATGAAACAGATTTTTTTCGTACTCCTTCTGATGGCCACAGCCCTGTCAATGACCGCACTGGCGCAGGTTCCTCAACAATTTGCATTCCAGGGGGTAGCCCGCAACAGCAACGGGCAAGCTGTAACGAATCAAAAAGTGTCGGTGCGTTTTACGATACACCAGGGAACAGAAACCGGAGGTAATGTATTCCAGGAGACCCACACTCCCACAACAAGTGCCACCGGCATATTCAATGTAGCCATTGGCAGCAAAACAGCCTTTCCCAATACACTTAACTGGAGTAACAATGCAGCTTACTATTTACAGGTAGAAATCGACCCTACAGGTGGCAACACCTACACCACCATCAGCATCAGTCAGCTGCTCAGTGTGCCCTATGCCATTGCCGCAAGCCGGCTGGTAGCAACAGGTTCCACTGTTTCGTCTTCAACCGGCAGCACAATGGGTACAAACACCATCGCTTCGGGACTAAACGCCACCGCTATGGGATGGGGCAGTGAAGCGTCCGGGACAAACGCCTTTGCCGTTGGGTATGCATCAAAAGCCATACAATACAACTCGGTTTCCATGGGCGAATATGCCAAAGCTACCGGGATTCAGGCTTTTGCCGTTGGGTCGTACTCCGAAGCCGCAGGGGATAATTCAGTTGCCGTCGGCCCCAATAGCAAAGCTACCGGTAAGGGTGCAATGGCCCTGGGCTATAATGTAATAGCAGGAGGTGATATTTCAACCGCCATGGGCAATAGTGTAAGCACCGGCTCCTTCCAGGGATCTTTTATCATTGGAGATTGGAGGCCACAATATCTAACAAGCAACACCGCCGAAAATCAAATGATCATGCGTTTTGGCGGTGGTTACCGGTTCTATACCGGAACTTCAGGCAACGGCAGCACAATTGGTGTTGCTCTTGCTCCTAACGGCAATAGCTGGGCCAGTATTTCCGACAGTACGAAGAAAGAAAATTACAAAGCCGCAGATGGAGCTGCCTTTCTCTTAAAGATAAAAGACATGAAATTAGGCAGCTGGAATTATAAGGGCCAGGATAAGCAGCAATACCGTCACTACGGCCCCATGGCACAGGAATTTTACAGCCTGTTTGGCAATGACGGCACCGGCATCATCGGCAACGATACCACTATTGCCAGTGCAGATATTGACGGTGTTATAATGATCGCCCTGCAGGCGCTGGTAAAGCAGACCGAAACAATGAAAAGCGAAGTAACGCAACTCAAAGAAGCAAACAAAAAATTGCGGCAAAGACTCACACTGTTAGAAGTTGCTAAAAAAGAAAATTAAGAAGCCATTCAATCATTCTACATGAAAAAAATATTTATACTAATGCTATCCTGTATCATCCATATCGGTGTTCAGGCACAAGCCGGAGCGGCTAATATCTATGGAGCCTCCGGGAGCGGCGCTGCCGGGACAACCTCTGTCGACTGGGTACTGGGATCTATTTCAGCAGACGGGATACCCGTATCCGCAGTACTCCCGGTGCATTTTGGCGCCATTACCGCCAGCTTTAACAGCAACGGGCTCCTGGTAAAATGGGCTACCGAAACGGAAACCAATAATGATCATTTCGACATTGAGGTATCTGAGGATGGCGTCTATTTTAAAAAAATTGCGACCATTGCGTCAACGGCTCCGGGAGGCAATTCAACCACTCCCCTGCAATACGAGTACCAGTCAACACAAACCGAAATAGCGCTGGCACTGGGGCTGGCCCTCCTGTGCTATGCCGGGCTATTTTCAAAGCGTAAAAAATACCGTTACCTGCCTGCCCTTGTATTGCTGCTGGCCGTTGCTGCCCAGTCCTCCTGCACCAAAAAAGACAGGGAGCTGCAAACTACCCGCCATCACCTGTACCTGCGCATTGCCCAGGTAGATAAAGATGGTGCAAAAACGTACAGCAGGATTATCAAAGTTACAGAGGAATAATCCGTACCCTTTTATATAACACCCTGTTGGCCGGAGCATGATTGCTCCGTTTTTTTTGTTCGACACTGCCAGCACTTCAACCTCAAAAACCTACACCTTAATAGCAAATCCGGCACTTGCTTTCAATAAATTTTCCCCGGCATTTGTCTGCCGGTAGCTTTGAACGGTAAAGTCAAAATAACCATTATGACTGCGGTGGAAAATAATTTCATAGCAGTCGCCGGGTAAAATAAAAAGCAATGAAAGTATTTTTTTTATTTCTCTCAATCACCTTACTGATGTGCTTCGCCTCGGCACAGGCTCCATTAAAATTTGCCTTCCAGGGCGTAGCCCGCAATGCCGGCGGACAGGCCGTTGCCAACAAAACGGTATCAATACGCTTTACCCTACACGAGGGATCAGAAGCCGGTAATACCGTATTTCAGGAAACACATCAATCACTCACTAACGCCAACGGTGTATTTAATGTTGCCGTAGGTGGTGGTACTGTAATCCAGGGCAATATGCAATCAATCAAATGGGGTGGCGCCGCTTATTTTTTACAGGCAGAACTGGATCCGTCCGGAGGAGGAGCATACAGTTTGATAAGTACCACACAATTACTGAGTGTTCCTTATGCATTGGCCACACGTCATATTTCCGGGTCGGGATCTACCAATTCGGGCATTGGAGCAAATACGATGGGTTCCAGCACCAAGGCCCAGGCTCAGGATGCGCTGGCCATTGGTTATACCACCACCGCTTCTGGTGTAAATGCTGTATCGATGGGTAAACTCACCGCAGCATCCGGCGAAAACGCTGTATCGATGGGCAAACTCACCATCGCTTCCGGAAATCAATCACTGGCGCTTGGCACCAATGCTGAAGCTACGGGTGAAAACGCGATTGCAGCAATGGTAAATTCAAGAGCATCAAATACAAGTGCCGTTGCCATCGGCCAGTCCGCGGCAGCTTCGGGGGAGCACTCCTTTGCACTGGGCTGGGGATCCCAAGCTTCGGCACATTATGGTTACGCAATCGGTACGGATGTAACGGCATCGGAACGGGGAGCGATGGCTTTTGGCACCCAAACTACTGCTTCCGGCATTTATTCAACGGCAATGGGGGTTAATGTAAGAACCGGTGGTTTTAACGGAGCTTTCATTATTGGGGATTTCAGAGGCCTTATGCTCAATAGCAACGCAGAAAACCAGATGACCATGCGTTTCGGTGGCGGCTACCGTTTTTTTACAGGATCAACAGGCGCAGGAACGGGCTCCGGTGTTACACTGGCGCCCAACGGCAACAGCTGGGCCAGCATTTCCGACAGTACCAAAAAAGAAAATTACCGGCAGCCGGATGGAGCCTCCTTTCTTTCCAAAATAAAATCTATGAAATTAGGCAGCTGGAACTACATAGGCCAGGATAAAACAATATACCGACACTATGGCCCCATGGCCCAGGAATTTTACAGCCTGTTTGGCAATGATGGCACCGGTACCATCGGCAACGATACCACCATTGCCAGCGCAGATATCGATGGCGTAATGATGATTGCCCTGCAGGCACTGGCAAAGCAGGTAGAGCAACTTACCAAAACAAATAAAGAATTGCTGAAAAGGGTACAGCTCCTGGAAGCGGCAAGAAAAGAAAACTGAGCTTCCGACAAACGCATGATGAAGCACGGCGGCACGGAATTTTGATGCCATGAGCGCCAGATAAGCCATGACGTAACATACCCCATACAATATCAAATACAATGAAGCTGAAACCACTTTTATTACTCTTTGCAATAACCGGTCTGTCCCTGGCTGCGGGCGCCCAGGGGGCGCTTTATTCGGCCTCCGGAAGCGGCACCGCCGGGGCAATATCCATCGACTGGGTGCTGGGTTCTTTATCAACCGACGGAAGCCCGGGCGCCATCGCGCTCCCGGTACAGTTCGGTACCCTGAGCGCTGCCATTACCAAAAACAGGCTCCTGGTAAAATGGACCACCGAAACAGAAACCAATAACGATCATTTTGACATTGAGGTTTCCGCAGATGGAACACATTTTAAAAAGATCGCTGCTGTTGCCTCAAAAGCAGCGGAAGGCAATTCAACACTTCTCCTGGAATATACATACGAGACCAATCTGCTTGAAACGGCGCTAACATTGGGTTTAGGGATTCTCCTCGCTACCGGGTTATTTGTAAAACGCAAAAGGAACTACCGCAATGCTGCCGCTATCTTCTTACTGGCCGTTGCTTTGGCTACCGGTTGCTCCAAAAAAGACATGGAAGTAACACCGCCCGGCTCCAACCTGTACCTGCGCATTGCACAGGTGGATAAGGACGGTGCAACATTGTACAGCAGGATCATAAAAGTCACACCGGATTAGCTAATAAACCACTTTGAGTCACTTTTACTGAATCATAAAAACAGGTACATGAAAAAAGCATTTATTCTGCTGTTGCTGACGGCAGTCTTCAGTTGCAAAAAAGAAACCCCACCAAAAACCGGGGAAATCATGGTTTTTAAAAAGCGATTATCTGAAATCGATATCAACAATGACTATAAGAAGCATTTTGTGTATAATGCCGACGGACGCATTACAGCCTGTAATAGCCTTAGCAATACCACCTACGGACAGGGCAATGCCTTTTTCATAAAGTATGTTCAAAACGGCACCAGCGACGTTTACGAAATGAAAAACACCACGCGTAATGCTCAGGGGAAAATAGCCAGTTCGGAGCGCTACTATAACGGGCAGCTGACCACCAAAATACAATACACGTATAACAGCGAGGGCTTTCTTACCAGGATCATATTTAAACGGACCGATATCAACTATGACGCGGAAAACAATTACTACTATGAAAACGGAAATATGGTGAAACTGGTACAAATAAAGAACGGCGTACAGGACAACACATACCGCTACGAATATGACCTGCAGGCGCCCAACCCCTTTAAACTGGACTGGTATGAAGTAATGGAAAACGGCTTTATAACCGATGACCAATTTGGTACACTGAATAAAAATTTGCCCAAACGCCAGATCCGGGAGGATAAAAACGGGCAGACGGGCAGCGAAATACAGTTTCATTTTACACGGGATGCAGATGGGTACCCATTGAGCGCTGAAGAAAAGACAAAGGATCATACCACGCTGTACAGCTTTAAATTCGAATAAAGCAGAAGCCGGATTATTTAAATTTTTTGCAGAAAGACAGGAATGGTACATTTGGATCATATGAGATCATGGGGTATCGTATTACTGCTATTGTACCTGTTCAACCAGACCGCTGCACAGCCCAACCGCTTCTTTTTCCGGAAACTTACGGTAGCAAACGGACTGAACGACGGAAGCATTCTTGCCATTGCGCAAGACAGCAGGGGCTTTATGTGGTTCTCCACAAAAGCGGGGCTGAACCGGTTTGACGGCAAATCAGTAAAGACCTACAGTTTTACCCCCGGCGACCCCGCTTCGCTTCCTACATCACTTTCCAGGTGTATGTCTGCAGACAGCAGCGGCGGATTCCTTATAGGGCTTGGGGACGGGATGCTGGAATACGATACAGCCGGGGATTGCTTTATTCCCGTTAAAGCATTGGCGGACACCTGGGTTACCGCTATTGTACCCTTTAATAAAAATACCGTATACCTGGGTACCGGCAAGGGCCTGGGAACCTACAATCCCGTTACCAAAACCGTTTCTTTTTTCAACAGGCAAAAAGACAGTCTTTCTCCTAAAAGCATTTACCAGATAGGGCGCAGTGGCATTTATGCTTATATAGTCGGTAATACAGGGGTCATACGTCTGAACAGTACTACGGGGCAGCTGGAAAAAATACATTTCCCCCTGCCCGGGACTGCAAGAATAACGGCCGTTGCCATTGATGGCAGCCGCAATTACTGGCTGGCTACCCGGAATCCGAACAGGTTGCTGAAATTTTCTGCAGATTGTACTACCCGCACCGATTACAGCCAATACATCGAATCCGGGAACAACACCATCACAAATTTTTCTGCGATGATTGCCGACCGGAACGGGCGGATATGGGTAGCCACACAACTGAATGGCCTGCTGCTGTATAACCCGCAGACAGATCTATTCGACCCGCTGCTGCACAATCCGCTACAGGCATGGACACCCTCCACCAACCTGCACAGCACACTTTATTGCGATAGCGACGGCCGTATGTGGGTTGGGGGCAATAATGGCATCAATTATTTCAACCCCGATAAAACGTTTTTCCATATCCTGCCGGTTTTTAATAAAGACCCCGATACACGGAACCGCCGTGTGGCAAGAGTTGCAGTTGAAGATAAAAACGGGCGGATATGGATGGGCACTATTGACGGGCTGGTTCGTTACGACCCGAAGACAGAACAGTACAAAGAATGGAACAACCGGGATGGAAGACCACCTGCCATACACTTCAATTCGATACGGGGCATACTCTGTGATGCTGACAACAACATCTGGATCGCCACCGGCCATGGCATAAACCAATACCGCCAGGATAAAGGAAAAATGATCTTCTACACCGCAAAGGATTCAATTCCTGAAATATTTTATTTTTCAGCAGATAAAGATCGCAACGGGAACCTGTGGTTTTCGTCCAGGGATGAAGACGGGTTTTATTATTATAACCCTCAAAATAAAAAATTTCACAGCATTCGGTCGGTTCCGGGCCTAAACCTGTTTGCAGGAGAAGGCGGGCGAAAATTATTCCAGGACAGTAAGGGAAGGTATTGGCTGGGATTTAACGGCAGCGGCCTGGGCATGTATGATCCCGCCACGGAAAAACACCGCCGCTGGAAGGCTTCCGCCGAACCGGGCAGTATTGCCGGCAATGCCGTTGTGGATATAAAGGAAGACCAAATGGGCACTATATGGGTAAGTACGTTTACCGGCCTGTCTGTCATCGATCCCATAACTTTTCGGGTAACCAACTACAATCATACCAACGGGCTTATTAACAACAGCGTCGGCCCCCTGGCCATTGATGAAAAGAATCGGGTTTGGATAGGCACATCCGGTGGACTCATGCTGCTGGACAGCAGTCATACGTACTTTACTGCGTTTGGATTACAGCAGGGCCTGCCCTCTGTTGATTTTCCGGAGCATGCCGCTTCTATTTTAAACAACGGCGAAATACTGATGCCTACGCAAAACGGCTTTATCCGCTTTGCAGCCGCAGGATTCAAAAAGGAAAACCGGCCGCTAACCCCGTTCTTTACTACATTCGATATATCCGGCAACCGGCAGGAGCAACAACTAAACAATCCCATCCTTCTAAAACAAGACGAAAATTTTTTCACCATCGGCTTTGCTGCCGTTAATTATGACAACCCGGAGGGTACCTGGTACGCCTACCGGCTGGACGGTATAGATGAAGACTGGAAGTATACCCGCAACCGCTTTGCCGATTATACAAAAATACCCGGCGGAAACTATACTTTCCGCCTGAAAGCTTCTACAGACAGGGACCAATGGGAGCAGCCGGAACAGTTGCTCCGCATTCATATTGACACACCATTTTATAAAGCCGGCTGGTTTCGCCCGCTGCTGTTATTGCTGCTGATTGCAGCCATTGTGGCTTTTTACCGCTACCGGATACGCCAACGGGAAAAGCTGTTAGCCCTTCAGGGAAAAGCACAGTTACTGAAAAAAGAAAAAGCAATGGTGATGTATGAAAGTTTAAAGCAGCAACTGAACCCGCATTTTTTATTCAACTCCCTTACCTCCTTATCAGGGCTTATTGACACCGACCGGAAGACCGCCAATAGCTTCCTGGAACAAATGTCAAGAATTTACCGGTATATTTTAAAAAACAGGGACAGTGAGCTGGTCACCCTTAGAGAAGAACTTGCATTTGTGCAAACTTACGTGCAGTTGCAAAAAACAAGATTCAAAGAAGGATTGCAGGTAACGGTGGCAGTGGCAGAAGAAGACTACTCCCGGAGAATAGCCCCGGTGACCCTGCAAAACCTGACAGAAAATGCCATCAAACACAATATCATTGATCAGGACGCACCATTATGCATTACATTCTCAACAGAAAACGGATACCTGGTGGTAAAAAATAACCTGCAGAAAAAACACGTGGTAGAAACTTCCAATAAACAGGGGCTTGCAAGTCTTCAGGCGCTCTATGCCTACCTCAGTAACAAGCCCCTAATTATTGACGAATCTGCGAAAACGTTCTGCATCTATATACCCCTGATATAATCCTTAACAAATCAGTTATGAAAGCAATCATCATAGAGGACGAAGAAATCATCGCACAGGTACTACAAAACAAAATCCGCAACGCAGATCCATCTATCGAGATCATTAAGATCCTTCCCAGTCTGAAAACAGCTAAAAAATGGTTTATACAAAATGAAGAGCCGGATATTCTGTTTATGGATATCCAGCTCAGTGATGGCGTCAGTTTTGAACTCCTGGAGCATTTTCAGCTGAAATGCCCCATTGTGTTTACCACGGCTTATGATGAGTTTGCCATCCGTGCTTTTAAGGTGAATGGAGTAGACTACCTGTTAAAACCAGTCAATGATGAAGAACTTCAAAAAGCCATTGACAAATGCAGGGCCATTGTTCAACAACAAAAGCCGGTCGTTGCCGATATCACGGAATTGATGCATGCGCTTTCTCATCCGCAACTCACCCTAAAAAAATACAAGGAACGGTTTGTGGCCAGTATCCGCAACCAATGGATGCCCATACCTGTAGCCGAAATTGCCTTTTTTGTTAAGGAGGAGCTCCAGTATATTTACCTGTTCAATGGTGAGCGGTATTTGCTTGACAGCGGTTCGCTTGATGATATAGAAGATGTACTGGACCCCGACCGTTTCTATCGTGCCAACCGGCAGTACATCATTAATATAGACGCAGTACGGACGGTTAAACCGGTTGAAAACTCAAAGCTCCTGATCCGGCTCAAAGCCCCCTATCATAAACTCGAGATCGATATGAGCAGGGAACGGGCCCCTGTGTTTAAAAAATGGATGGGCCGATAGCTTTTTCCTTACTGCAGAACAATAGGCTACGGACCTGATATACCGGGATCACTGCAACATCTATACATTGTCATCAGTACCGGTGGCAGAACGGGCCTTGCGTTCTTTTTACAGCTGACAGCCGCCAATGCAACCGTTATAGTTACCCCGGATATGTTTCAATACGTTCACAGCTCTATGTTCAAAAATCCGCCTGCCTTATTCCGTAAAAACTGTACTCAAAACTGAGTCTCAGGAAATATGCAATCAGTATTTATAAACCGTATATCCTTTTTTGCCTTCTGTAATATAATCGATGTTCTCCTTCATAAGATGCCCCTGCGCATCCCGTTCGTAGCTGCTCTTCGTACGCGATTGAACATTTCCATTGTTGTAATATCCTATATACTCGGATGGCAGGAATTTTAAACGTTTGCCAAATAAATCCGGGGAATACCATAGCCCCCATACCGTTATATACTGCCTGTTTTCCTTTGTTTCGTCGCTCGTGTAAACAAAATTCCCATTCTGAACCCCGTTATAAAATACTTTACCGGTTTTCAGTTTGCCGTTTTCGATTATATACGCTCTTCCAAATGAGGAAGAGGCCGTTTGCGTCAGGTAGCCGGCCAGGTAGCCCTCACTATTGTAACTGAGGGTAGTGGTTTCGATCAGGGTACCATTTTTATCTTTTGCCGTCAGCAGCACAATGGCACCACTGGCATTAAGATCCCCTTCATAGGTACGCAGGATGCTGTTATCCGCCAGGCTTCTCCGGGTCACCTTCAATTTAGATGCCGAAATGTATTCGAGGGCATCGGTATAGTTCATGGTCTTCATTGAGGTCAGCCTTCCGGACGGATCATATTGTAAAGTATATTTATCATCCAATACCCCTTCATAAAAGTAGGATACTTCAGAAAAATTTTTCCCGGGGGAAGAAGTCTCCGGAGCCGGGGTCTCCGATCGCTTTTTACAAGCCACTGCTGTTAGTGTAATAGCGATAATCATTCCGAGCATTTTTAATTCTTTCATTGTTTTGTTTTTAATAATCATTTTGATATATAGCACAAAAATGCTATCTCAATACCCCGTCCTCAAAATATAGTTGCGCTAAACGGATAAACAAAACGCCGAAGCGATTAAAAGAAAATGCCCAAACGGATGGGGCATTTTATCAAAGAAAGCCAGCAATGAACAGATGAGCGGCAGCCGCTGGCCGCCACGGTCCGGGCGTTACCGGTCCATCCATTTCTTAAAAAAGGGCGCTTTTTCCCTGCTGATGTCTATTTCAAGCTTCAGGGGGTGTTTCAGCTGAACCACCAGCTTTTGATTACCATGTGGCTTTACCGACTGTATAGAATAGATATTAATAATAGCCTGCCGGTTCGCCCGAAAAAAAATGGCGGGATCCAGTACGTCCTCAATATCTTCCAATGCAGAAAAATCGTAAATAAACCGGTTGCCGTTAAAGGTATATACATAATTGAGGGTATCCTTATAAAAAACAGCAATATCCTTTGTTTCAACCGGTGCCCATTTATTGCCGGAGTTGATCACAAAACGTTCTTTGTATTGATTCTTTGCCAAAGACGGGTTGGAAAAATACTGTACCAGCTGCTGCAGGTCGCCGGGAACAAAGCGTTGGCCGTCTTTCAGGTTCCGTACTTTATCAATGGCTTTTTTAAGATCCTCCTCCTGTACGGGTTTTAACAGGTAGTCTATCCCATTCACCTTAAACGCCCGAATTGCATATTCTTCATACGCGGTACAAAAGATCACCGGGCAATGCAGGACAAACTGGTCAAAGAGTTCAAAACTCAGCCCATCGCTTAAGCGGATATCCATGAACAACAGATCGGGCTCTGCATGATTCATAAACCACTTACGTGCCGCCTTGAGGCTGGGCAACATTTCTATCACCTGCACATCGGGGGCAAGCGCGGCAATGTTTGCTTTCATCTCTTCCGCAATCAGGCTCTCATCTTCTACAATTACAGCGTTCATAACAATGGGATTTTTACGATAAAATAATGACCCTCTTCAATAATCACAAGCGGCCTGTCGGAATAATAGCGGTACAGCGTTTGCATATTTGCCAGTCCTTTTTTATTACTTGTTTCAACAATACGGTAACGTTGCAGGTTATTGCTCACAATTACGCAATCATCGGCGGCAAAGATCCGGATCTGCAATGGGCTCTCCTTATCAGCCGTATTGTGCTTAATGGCATTTTCCACAAGGTTTTGCAGGGTAACCGGTACAATATAATTATTGAAGAACCGCTCTGGCACATCCATCACAACATCCAGTCCCTCCCTGAAGCGGGTCTTTTGCAGTTCCACAAAGGTCTTAACAAACCCAAGCTCATCCCGGAGATACACCAGTTCCTGCTCATCGCTTTTTAAAACATAGCGGTATACCCGGCTCATTCCATCCAAAAATGAGGTAGCGGTTTTCGCATCGCTCTTGATCAGACTGCGCAGGGCCGTTAAGGAGTTGAACAGGAAATGGGGGTTCAGGTGCTGTTTTAAACTTTCATACTGTACCAGTGTTTTTTCCTTTTCCAGGGACGCTGTCTTTGTTTCAAGATTCAGGATCTGCCGCTGTTTATTCATCCGGAAACGATAGACCAAAAAAACAGCGGCTACCATCAGCAATACAGCAAGGATCCTGAACCAGGCCTTTTTATAAAAAATGGTCGCTACCTGTAACCGGAGCTGCTTTTCCCCGCCACGCCAGTTATTGATATTGGAAGAGGCCTTATACCGGAACGTATAGCTTCCCCCGGGCACGCTGCTATAAACCGCCTTGGGATCCTGGGTATAATGCCAGTCCTTTTCAAGGCCATCCAGTTTATACGCATACCACAGCTGTGCACCAAAACTTACCGCTTCCAGTTCAACAGTAAAAAAGTTCTCCTCCTGCTTCAGGGAAATGATGCCACCACCATTGATGGCACCCATGGGTATATGGCGGTTGCCACTGATGCCAATATCCGCAATAAAACAATTGGTAACGCTGCTATCCTCTTTGTAGCGCAGGGGATCAAACTGCACATATCCCCTCCGGGAAGGCATAATAAATTCCCCGCTCCTTAACTTAAATGCCGGGTGTTCTACAAAGTCGGTGATCTGCAATCCCGCACCGGCGCCTATCGGGGTAAAATAGCGTCTCGATTTTCCCAGCATCACCAGGCCCCCTGCGGTACCCAGCCATACCCGGTTACTATCGTCAACAGCAATGCTGCCCACAATATTACCAGGCAGGCCGTCCTTTACGGTATAAGACGTAAATTCATTTTTATCCGCATCAATACAACTAACCCCGCTAAATGTGGCTACCCATATTTTGCCATCCTTATCTTCATTGATGCTGATCACTACATCACCAATAACCGTGTTTGCCGTTTTATCAGTACTCTGCCATCGCCTTGTGGCGCCGGTCAAAGGATTATACACCGATAAGCCATCGCCATTATAACCAAACCAGATCCTTTTTTTACTATCCTCAAATACAAACCGCACGGTATATCCCTTATACCTTTTTAATACCGGGTGATGGGCAATGCTATGAAACTTTTTCTCCGCAGGCAGGTAATAATAAAGCCCGTCATAGTCCCTTTCACCAAACCATACCGTACCATCGCTTGTTTTCCCGGCGCTAAAATAAAACGACTGCGGGATGGAGTCCTTTATGGTAAGAAAATCCATCCTGTCGTTTGCCCGGTTAAGACGATTGACACCGGCGCCTGTAGCCACCCATATATCATGATTGACATCTTCCACAACAGCACGAACAGAATTAAAATAAATCGCGTCCGGCATTCCCCGCCGGTTCCTCCACACCGTATATTTACCCGTTTGTACATTATACCTCGAAATGCCGTTGCCGGTCGTAAACCAGAGATTGCCTTCGTGATCCTCCTCTATACCACGGGTAACCGCATGCGCGCCGGCACTGCCAAAGGGGTAACCAATCCTGAAGATATTTTTTTGCTGATCAACATAATTTACCCCGACGTCAGATCCCAGCCAGACCCTCTTGTCCTTCCCTTTCCAGATGGAGAACAGCATATTGCTCAGCAGCGCATTTTTGGCATCCGGGCTATATCGGTAATGCACCAGCTTTTTTTTCGGCGGATCATAACACAGCAAGGCATTCAAATTGGTGACCATCCAGATGGTATTATTTTCGTCTTCCGCAAATCCGTTTACAAGGCTCGGGGTATCATGTTGATCTTTCACCAGCAAATGATCCAGCACCTCCGTTTTATGGGTGTGCCCGTCAACCCGTAACAGCCGGAAATCCGCGTGATTGGCCAGCCACAGGTCCCCGGCAGCAGCTACCATTATTTTATTAACGGCTTTCCCCCTCAACTCTTTTACCTCGTGATAAACAGCCTTTCCGGATCTAATATTATACACAACATAGCAACCATCGCCGCCGATGTACAGCTCGTCTTCCTTTAAAAATGCGCTGTTGGCCTTTGTGGTTTTTAATAATTGCCGCGAAGCCGCATCAGTGCTCAGCTCCTCAAACCGGTCGGCAGCCGGGTTATAGCAACGCAACCCCGATCTTGCCACCAGGTAGAGCCTGTTGGCGGCAACCGGCACAATGGTATTTACCTTCAGCCCTTCTGCTTTTTTTATTCTCCGGAATGCAAAAGAGCCGTAATCAAATTCCGCCGTCTCATTCCAAAAGCTGAACCAGAGCCGGCCATCCGGACCACAGGCAATGGCCTCGCAAAGCGAAGCAGGCGGCGAAGTGCTATCGGTACGGTCGTAGGTAAACCGTTTTATAGTTTTACCGTTATAACGGTTCAATGCACCTGCAGATGCAAACCACATATAGCCATATTTATCCTGGCAGATAGCATGGATCCAGCCGTCGTTTAATCCTTCTGCGGTAGTAACCTGGTGAAACATGACCGGCGGCTGTGCAAACAGCCGCACATAAAGGAACAACAGAAAAATGACGACGCTTTTTTTCATCAGCAATCAAAATAATACCTGTTAACGTCAATACCCAAAAGCCATAAAGCCAAACTGATACTTTTTAGCCCAAAAAGGATAAAATACGGGGTGAAGTGCATCTCCGGTCTTTTGCCGGATCGCAAATTGCAGTTTCGTTCCCATAAAGCAGTTATGTTCAGACCGGCTATGCAACCAAAGAACCGTTCCGCCACCCGCCAGGCTGCAACCACCCGGCAGTTCCAACACGACGCTGATGATCATCCGGCAGCGCGGGGGATCACATGCCGCTGCACATCGAAAAACCGATCAACCCTGATAAAGCCAATATAATAAGTCCGATGAGCACGGTTTTTCGCCCCGGCACCGCCGCTTTATTACCAAAAAGCTGAATGACCCCGATAAGTATCAGCAGCAGCCCCACGATAGGTCCTCCTATGAGTAAAAATAAGCCCAGTTCTTCCATCCTGTTTTTTTAACGTTTCATAATAAGCCGGTATACCTTCTATCAAAACAGCGGCTCAACGGCCAGTATCCGCAGCGGCTGTACGTTTATAAAAATAATTTCAATATTGGTTCATTATAAGAAACCATTGCCCAAAACCCACCGGAACAGCCCCGAAATCCGGTTAATGAAATCCTCCGGACGGCGCTATGGAGCAAATAGAAAAACCAACCAGCACCGAAGCCACGATAGTGATAAGGCCAATAAGCGCTTTCTTTCGCCCCTGCGTTGCCGACTCAGCATTTCCAAAAAGCTGGATAATGCCCACCAGCAAAATAATACCTCCGACAATGGGCCCTGCAATGATTAAAAACAAACCCAGTTCTGCCATCATTATTTCCAGCTATTTAATGGGTTAAAGAATTATTGCCTCCATCTTTTCCTGTAATTGCTTTACATATGTTTCCTTCTCATCCCGGTAAAATAAATTCATGGTCTCAAAAGGGATCAGGCGGCCGTCCTTATGTACAATGTGCACACAGCTTTTTTTGATCGCCCGCACATCAAAATCATAAGCATCAATAAACCGCATAATGATGATCCGGAACAGGTTGTTATACGTAAGACCCGGGGCCTGTATTTGCGGCAGGCAGCACAAAAGCTGGTTCATATTCTCCTCCACCCGGTCAACAGAGATGCCGGTACTGAAGATATCGATCATCTTTTCCTTCAGGGCATCATCCTGCTCATAAATGATCGTGTTCTTTGAGTTATCCAGCAGCTGCGCCGGATCAATATAACGGGTCAGCGGGAATACCTGGTTATTGAGCTTCAAAGCATACCCCATCACCAGCGCATCCGGGTTACAGGGCACCGGTATGAGGTCATTGGCATTAAATACCCTGGTCTGGTCCAGGATCTTTTGCCGCACGTCGGTCATCGTAATGCGGTTAATGGCCGGATCAAAGTTTTCCGTACGGCCGGCGATCTGCACCGGTTGAAAAGTAACGCCCCGCACACAGGGTTGTTTGAGCGCATAATCAATGATGGCGCCAATCTCATCATCATTGACCCCTTGTTGCAGGGTTACCACCAGGGTTGTGGAAAGATTCAGTTCATTCAAATGTTCCAGGGCCTTTATCCGTACATCCAGCAGGTCTTTTCCCCGCAGGTGGATCAGGGCCTCCGGTTTAAACGAATCAAACTGCAGGTAGATCTCAAAATCCGGCATATAGGTGGCCAGCCGTTTTGCAAACTCCTTATCTTTTGCGATCCGGATGCCGTTGGTATTCACCATTAAGTGCTTAATGGGCTTTGTTTTGGCGATGTCCAGTATCTCAAAAAAATCCGGGTGTAATGTGGGCTCTCCCCCGCTGATCTGCACCACATCCGGCGTACCCTCATTGGCAACGACAACATCCAGCATCCGCTCTACCTCTTCAACCGTACGGTGACGTCCATAATGCGGACTGCTCATAGCATAACAGGTAGGACAGGTCAGATTACAGCGATCTGTAATTTCAACCACCGTTAAACAACTATGTTGCTCATGATCGGTGCAAAGCCCGCAGTCGTAGGGGCAGCCATAATGCGTTTTGGTATTGAATTGCAGCGGCGTTTCGGATGGTTTATTATAGTTGCGGATGTTTTTATAATATTCCACATCGGTGGCGATCAGTACTTTTTCAAACCCGTGTTCCGCACAGTTCTTGAGCATGTATACCCTGCCATTCTCAAATACGATCTTGGCATCCACCCTTTTCAGACAGGTGCTGCAAAGACTGATGGTGAAATCATAATAGGTGTAGGGACGAACCGGCATGATGGATCAGTAATTTTTTGGGTTGAACGATATATCGAATGTAGTATAATAATCCGAGTAAGCAAGCTATTTGTATAGACGACAATCCTACAGGCCAGGTATAATGTGGTTTTATAAAATCCAGCAGAAAGCGGAACAGCAGGTATCCGATCATAAAGATCTTAAAAAGTGCGCCACTGGCTACAGGAAACCGCAGCGAGGTCCGCCGGATCACCAGGGCCAGCAAAAGCAGGAAGATGATTTCGTACAGCGCCACGGGATGCCGCAATAAACCATCTCCCAGGTTCATGCCGGTAAAGCAGTCCGTTGGCAGCCCGTAAGTTTCCTCGTACACACCCATGCTGAAACATCCGATCCTGCCAATGATCAGCCCCAGGATAATGGGATACGTGTAAAGATCACCACTGCGCTGTTTTTCGCCAATAAGTTTTTTCATTCCTTCCACGCCGGCCAGCCCACCTAAAAATCCGCCCACAACGGTTTTATTCATATAAAAATACCGCAGCGGTGCAGCGCTTGCAGCAAGCGCTGCCGGGTCCTCCAGGCCGCCCAGGATCCTTGAACCCAGCAAGGCGCCAAAAGTAGCACCCAGGAGGATATAAAGCCTGTTCATCCCGGGAATGCGATCCCCCTGTTTCCGTTTCAGGTACAGGTAAAACCGGAAAGCGATAAAAAAACTGGCAATTTCTGTTACCATATGTAACAGGATCCTGTGCGCTCCAAAATGCAGGTATACCGGAAATTCCAGACTCATAATCGTTTTGGAAAGATAGGGTTTTTCTCCTGAGGACGCACCATTGTTTAAGAAACCGACGTCGCTCCAATTTGAATGCGTTGAGATCCGAGACTCCAGATCTGAGATTCAGAATATATACTACGTTCGCCGTTACGGAAGCAATGCCGTTGTTCATCACCATCCGTTCGCGGCCGTTCCAGGACCGTTCATTACCCGGGAAGCACATTGAAACCGCTCTTTTTATACAGGGAGGTGTTAACCGGTTCATCTCTTCAGATTCCTTTGTCAACATCGCTACACCGGGGCTATTGGCCAACAATGATTATCGGAGATTGACAGCCCTCACAGAACCCGTTGGCAGAGAAATGGCGCAGCTTTATGATGAACATGCCGCAACTGGAGACAAGGTTGGCAGCCCTGCTTCATTAACGGCAAAGCCTATAACCGCCACAACTTTACTTAAAACACACCCTCACTTCAGCGCCTCCCACAATACTTCCACAGGATGCAGGCTATGGCGTTTTGCCCCATCCTTTATCTGGTGGCGGCAGCTGGTACCGGAGGCTGCAATAATAGTATCTGCAGCGGCAGCACGGACCGCCGGCAGCAGTACCAGCTCACCCACTTTCATAGAAACCTCATAATGTTCCTTTTCATAACCGAAAGACCCCGCCATTCCACAACAGCCGGAGGGGATCGTTTCCACATAATAATTAACGGGGATATTGAGTACTTTCTGTACCGAAGCTACAATACCAAATGACTTCTGGTAACAATGCCCATGCAGCTTCACGGTTCGTTTTTCGCCGGTGAACCGGCTGGCCGCTATATACCCTTTTTCATATTCGTTTGCCAGGAACTCCTCAATCAGGAAACTGTTGCCGGCTAATTGTTGTGCGGCGCCCCTTAAGCCGGGCGGCACCAGATCCAGGGCCTCATCCCGGTATGTAAGCAGGGCGCTGGGCTCTATACCTACCAGCGGCTGCTCAGCCGTTACGAATTTTGAGAACACCGTTACATTTTCCGTTATGAGCTTTTGCGCCTGCCGCACCAGCCCTTTTGAAAGATACGTTCGGCCACTCTCCCTGTGCACAAGGATCTCCACGCCGTAGCCCAACGCATTGAGCAGCTTAATGGTGGTTTTACCAATTTCAACATCGTTGTAATTGGTAAATTCATCGCAGAACAAGAACACATTTTTTATAAACCGCTGCGGTATCGCTCGCTGGTAATCTTCAAACCAGCGACGCAGCGTTATTTTACCCACCGCGGGCAGCGACCGGCCCGGAGCAAAGCCGGCAATCCGTTTAATGATCCCTGATGTGATCTTATTGCCCGCAATGGCATTGTAAATAGCCGGGATTTTTATTCCAAGGCGTTGTGATCTTGTAAAACCTGCTATGAGCTTTGCACGGAAGGGCACCCCGTTCGCATCATAATAGTGTTGCAAGAACTCTGCTTTCAGCTTGGCGATATCAACACTGGACGGGCATTCCGATTTGCAGGCCTTACAACTCAAACAAAGATCCATCACTTCCTTGATCTCCGGATGATCGAATGGATTTTCCTTTGTAGAGCTGGTCAGGAACTGGCGCAGGATGTTTGCCCGGGCGCGCGTGGTATCTTTCTCCTGCAAAGTAGCCATATAAGAGGGACACATCGTTCCCCCGGTTACCTGCGATTTCCTGCAGTCACCGGAACCGGAACATTTTTCCGCCAGCCGCAGCACGCTTTCCTGCCGCGAGTAGTCAAATACCGTTGCTATCTGCTGTTGTTCATGTTGCGGATCATAGCGCAATTGTTCATTCATTTTAGGGGTATTGACAATTTTGCCCGCATTAAAGATATTACCGGGGTCAAAAATATCTTTTACCTGTTGCAGTAAATGATAGACCTCCCCGCCCATGGCGCTGGCAATAAACTCTCCCCGCAGCCTCCCATCCCCATGCTCACCGCTCAGCGAACCGTTGTACTTTTTTACCAATACAACCGTGTCTTTCAGCACATCCCGAAAGGTTTGCTTACCTGCCGCTGTTTTCAGGTTGATCATGGGCTCTACATGCAGCTCTCCCGCGCCGGCATGCGCGTAATAAGAAGCCGAAAGTCCATATCCCTTCAGCAACCGTTGCAGGTCCTCAATATACGCAGGCAGATCTTCGGGGGAAACAGCGCAGTCTTCAATTAAATTAACTGGTTGCTCATCACCCGGCATATTACGGATCAGCCCCAGCCCCGCTTTGCGGATATCCCATACCAGCTTGGTCCGGGGTCCCTTAATGACCGGATAAGCGTACCCCAACCCGTTCCGCTTCAGATCTTCGATCAACGCGGTGGCTTTTGCATCCAGCGCATCCTCCTCCTGCTCCATAAATTCTACCATCAGCAATGCTTCCGGCGCTCCTTCAATAAAAAAACGGTTCTGCTGGTAAACGGGATGCCCCTTTGTAAAATCCATGATGTACCGATCCACCAGCTCTGAGGCCATAGGCTGGTGTCGCAATACAATATTGTTCGCATGAAGCGCTTCTGCCAATGACGAGCAGTGGATGCAAACCAGCGCATCCCGGGCCGGCGGCAGGGGCAGCAGATTCAGCCGGGCTTCTGTTACAAAGGCAAGGGTACCCTCTGATCCTGCAATCAGGTGACAAAGATTAGCACTTCCGTTGCCGGCTTCCATTGCATCTGCCAGTATATCCAGCGCATAACCGGTATTGCGCCGTTTAAGCGATTTCTTGGGATAGTGCGCCCGGATCAGTTCCCGGTTCCTCTCGTTATTCAGCAAGGAGAAAAGCGTGCGGTAAATACGCCCTTCCAGGGTGTTTGCCGCTGCCTTTGCCTGAATATCGGCAAGGCTGCTTTGTTTTAGTACCACCTCCTCCCCGTTGCTTAACAGGACCGTCACTTCCAGCAGGTGCTGCCGGGTATCCCCCCATACAATTGAATGCAGGCCGCAGGAATTGTTCCCGATCATTCCGCCGATCATAGCCCTGCTCGCAGTAGAGGTTTCCGGGGCAAACAACAATCCATAGGGCCTTAATACCGCATTCAGATCATCCCGGATGATCCCCGGCTCAAGCCGCACCCATCGTTCTTCAGCATTTATTTCGATGATCTTTTTAAAATATTTCGAAATATCCACGACAATACCATTTCCTACAACCTGGCCGGCCAGTGAAGTACCCGCAGCGCGCGGGATCAGTGAAACACTGTTCTGGTTTGCAAACCGGATGAGTTCTTTTATATCCTCCTTGTTCCGGGGGATGGCTACGGCCAGTGGCTGTTCCTGGTAAACGGAGGCATCCGTGGCATATACCATTTTTTGTGCCTGGTGCAGGCTGCTGCTGTTATAAAACAATTCGCCTGAAAATACTGCTTCCAATTGTTGAAAATCCATGATGCTGTGTTCTATCCGTTAAAGATAAATGATCCCCATAAAACAACAACCCCATCGTATGATAATAGCAATTTTCCGTCAGGATCTTTCAGTACCTCGGCACCGGTTCCTGCGGCAACAGTTACCTGCAGGCCGCCGGCTTACTCAAGCAATTCTATAATCTTCTCGATGCGGATGGGTTTAACGATATACCCCCTGATCCGCGGATAGCGTTTCACCCGGTCCTGGTCCACATCCGAGAAAGAAGAGGAAACCATGTAAACCGGGATCGGGTCAATTAATGCGGGGTCCAGCTGGCTAAACGCATCCATGAACTGCCAGCCGTTCATCACCGGCATTTCAATATCGAGCAAGATCAGATCCGGCAATGCCGATGGTTCTTTGAGTGCCTCCAGCGCTTTTTGTCCGTTTTCAAAAAAATACAGTTTACAGGGCTTTGGCTGTCTGGCAAATAGCTTATCCATCAGAAGCCGATGGATCGGGTCATCATCTACAATAAATATAACATTGCCTTCAGTCATAAATAAGTGGGATTATCTGAACAGTTGACATGATTTTATTTTGTTGGCGTTCAAATAAAATAGCAATCATAATGGTTGTTGCCCGTAATGCAGGAATCGGGTTACCATTCTAACTGCATTCTGGGCCTGTGGTCCAATATCAGAGGGCACTCAAATTTATGACATTTTTTTTAATCCGCTTCCGATCTGCACAAATAAAAAAAGTCCCGGATGTCCGGGACTTTTTTAAACAAGTTCTTTCCTGGGTTATTTCCCAACAATTGCGGCCATTGTTTTGCCGATATCCGCCGGGCTGCTTACCACGGCGATACCGCATTCGCTCATAATTTTCATTTTTGCCGCCGCAGTATCATCGGCTCCGCCAACAATGGCCCCTGCGTGCCCCATCCGGCGTCCCGGAGGCGCCGTTTGGCCGGCTATAAAACCTACCACCGGTTTTTTATTTCCGTTGTCCCGGATCCACCGCGCCGCTTCTGCTTCCATACCTCCCCCGATCTCACCGATCATAACGATCGCATCCGTCTCATCATCCTGCATAAACAGTTCAATCGCTTCTTTGGTGGTGGTTCCGATGATCGGATCGCCGCCTATACCGATCGCGGTGCTGATCCCCAGGCCGGCCTTAGCCACCTGGTCAGCCGCTTCGTAGGTAAGCGTTCCTGATTTTGAAACAATACCGATACGTCCTTTTTTAAACACGAAGCCGGGCATAATGCCTACTTTGCACGCATCAGCTGTAATAACGCCCGGGCAATTGGGACCAATCAAGCGGGTTCCGGAGCCCTGCAAAAAGTTCTTTACCGCAACCATGTCCTGCACGGGAATTCCTTCTGTAATACATACTACCAGCTCAATGCCGGCATCTGCCGCTTCCATGATGGCATCTGCCGCAAAAGCAGGCGGAACAAAAATGATGCTCACGTTGGCGCCTGTCTGTTTTACACAATCGGCAACAGTATTAAACACAGGGCGGTCCAGGTGCGTGGTGCCCCCTTTTCCCGGAGTTACACCTCCTACCACATTAGTACCATATTCGATCATCTGTGTAGCGTGAAAAGTACCTTCTGTACCTGTAAATCCCTGAACTAATATCTTTGAATCCTTATTGACCAATACTGCCATATCTTATAATTATAGATGTTTAAAAAAGCAAGTGCAAAATTAAGGGTTTGCCCTTTACCCCCTGTTATTCTTTTGAAGGCGGGCCATTTTTGCCGGGACTCCCGATGTGCCCGTCACCGTCCAGGTCTACATTCAGTTTTTCCTCGATGGCATCCTTTACACCTGCCGGCATATCTTTTGGAATTTCGCCTGTTTCCTGTATGGTACGCATGCGTTTGGCATCTTTCAGGAACTCCGAAGCAAAAATAAAGTCATTCAACTTTTGATTTTCACTAAGAATGATCTCCTTATTGTTCCCTTCCCACTCTTTTTCCCCCTGGTGCATATAGGTGATATGATCCCCGATCTCCATCACGCTGTTCATATCATGCGTATTAATAATAGTGGTAATATTATACTCCTGGGTAATTTCCTGTATCAGTTTGTCGATAACCAGCGAAGTTTGAGGGTCCAGGCCCGAGTTGGGCTCATCACAAAACAGGTATTTGGGGTTTAACACGATGGCCCGGGCCAGCGCTACCCGCTTTTGCATACCACCGCTGATCTCCGACGGAAATTTGTGGTAAGACTCTTCCTTTAACTGCACCCGCTCCAGCACCTGTTTTACCCGGTTCTTCTTTTTTGCGTATTTATCATTGGTAAACATATCCAGGGGGAACATTACATTCTGCTCCACCGTCTGACTATCGAACAGCGCCCCGCCCTGGAACAGCATCCCTATTTTTTCGCGAATGGTTTTTTTCTCCACATCGTTCATACTCACAAAATCATCCCCATCATATAGCACGCCGCCGGAAGTGGGCTTTATCAGGCCCACCATACACTTCATCAGCACCGTTTTTCCACTGCCGCTGCTTCCGATGATCAGGTTGCATTTTCCATCATCAAACGTTACATCAACCCCTTTCAATACCGCTTTATCATCAAAGCTCTTCTTCAGGTTTTTTATTTCAATCATGCTGTTGAGGTTACTGTTTTTACAAAAGTAAAGCGGATAAGATATAGTCGGCCAATAACAATAATACGCAGGACACGACCACCGCCCTGGTACTGCTATGCCCGATCTCCAATGCGCCGCCTTTTACATTGTATCCGTAAAAAGCAGGCACGGCAGTAATGATAAAGGCAAATACAAAGGATTTAATAAGGGCAAAATAAACGTTATAGGCTTTAAACGCCATCACAAGACCGGTATCAAAAATAGAAGGGTCGATGATCCCTGCCGCCGTACCGGCCAAACGCCCGCCCCAAATGCCCAGTACCATGGCCAGCATGATCAGGAGCGGGATGGTTACCAGGCCGGCCAGGATCTTGGGCAGCACCAGGTAGCCCTTGGTATTGATCCCCATAATTTCCAATGCATCGATCTGCTCACTCACCCGCATATTTCCCAGCTCACTGGCAATTTTACTACCCACAACGCCGCAAAGCACAATACAACTCAGCGTAGGGGCAAACTCAAGGATCACCGTGTCCCTTACGATCTGGGCAATGGTGGTTTTAGGAATAATGGGGGATACCAGCTGGTAGGCGGTCTGCAGGGTTGACACCGCACCGATAAATACGGAAATAATGCAGATGATCCCCAATGAACCGATGCCGATATCGTTACACTGGAGCATAAACTGCTTCCAGTACATTTTGGGATTTTCAGGCTTGCGGAACATCCCGCCAGCCATTTTGATAAATGCCCCAAACTCTTTTAATATTTTCAATGGATTGCTTTTATATAATGGATCAATCAGTTTTTCTTTTTAACAGCCGCTTCTTTACATTCCGGTCATTTTCACCGGCCGGCTTTGTCTTCAACTGTGCATCAATGATGGCGATCATTGCCATATTTACTATATTGCTGACGGTGCTGCCCAGCTGCAGCAGGTGCACCGGCTTTTTCAGCCCCATAACAATGGGTCCCACAGCATCCGTAGACCCGATCTCCAGCAGGAGGTTATAGGCAATATTTCCGGATGCTAAATTAGGGAAGATCAGCGTGTTTACCTGTTGCCCTACCAAATCGCTAAACGGGTATATCTCCTGCAAAAGCCCGTTGTTCAGCGCTATATTGGCCTGCATTTCACCATCGATGATCAGCTCCGGCATTTTCTCTTTCACTATTTCCCTTGCCCGCGACACCAGCCTGGCTTCTGGCGATTTACTGCTGCCGAAATTCGAATAGCTGAGCATGGCGATGCGGGGCGTAAGGTTAAACGCTTTTACTTCTTTTGCGGTCAGCAATACGATCTCGGCCAGCTCTTCTGCAGTAGGATTGAAATTCACCGTTGTGTCTGCAAGGAACAGCGGGCCTTTCTTGGTCATTACCAGGTACATTCCGGCAACCCGGTTCACACCCGGCTCGGTACCAATGATCTGCAGGGCAGGGCGGATGGCCTCATCGTATTTCTTGGTAAGACCCGCCAGCATACAGTCCGCATCACCCTGCTCCACCATCATGCATCCAAAATGATTCCGCTCCTTCATGAGTTTATACGCTTCCTCCTTTGTGTAGCCCTTCCGGGCCCTTTTTTCAAAAAAGATGGCGCCATACTCTTTCCGTTTTTCGATCATCTCCTCGCTGCGCGGATCGAAGATGACCATTCCGGAAATATCGATACTATTTTCTGCAGCAATGGCTTCGATCTCTTTTTTATCGCCGATCAGCTGGGGAAACCCGATGCCTTCATCCAAAACGATCTGAGCGGCCTTCAGGATCTTTACATTTTCTCCCTCCGCAAAAACGATCCGCCGGGGGGCCGACCGTGCTTTGGCACCCATCGCCCGCAGCACCTGGTTATCTACCCCCAGCCGCCTGTCCAGTTCCCTGCTGTATTGGTCCCAGTCCTCTATCCGGTGATGGGCCACACCCGATTCCATGGCCGCCCGCGCCACGGCCGGCGCTACAGCCGTCAGCAAACGCGGATCCAGGGGCTTGGGAATGATATAATCAGCCCCGAAGGCCATTTTTTCCTGGTTATACGCCAGGTTCACCATATCCGGAACCGGCATTTTGGCCAACCCCGCCAGCGCTCTCACTGCGGCCAGCTTCATTTCTGTATTAATGATCCGGGCTCTTACATCCAATGCCCCCCGGAAGATATACGGAAAGCCCAGCACATTGTTTACCTGGTTGGGATAATCGCTGCGCCCGGTTGCCATAATAATATCCTTCCGGGCGCCGGTAGCTGCCTCCCAGGAGATCTCCGGGTCCGGGTTGGCCATGGCAAATACGATCGGGTTCTTCGCCATACTTTTGACCATGTCTGCCGAAACTGTGTTGCCCGCACTCAGCCCGAGAAAAACGTCGGCCCCCTTCATGGCATCGGCCAGCGACATTTCCCCCGCGGCATTGGCAAAAGGAAGCTTCATTTCCTCAAGATCATCGCGTTTCCTGCTCAGCACACCGTTCTTATCAAACATCAGGAAGTTGGACGGTTTGGCGCCTAACTCTTCGTAAAGCAATACACAGGCCATCGCTGCCGCACCCGCACCATTAACCACAAACTTTACCCTGTCTATTCTTTTCTTCTGGATTTCCAGGGCATTGATCAGTGCCGCGGCACTGATAATAGCGGTGCCATGCTGATCATCATGCATCACCGGGATATTCATCTGCTTCCGCAGCTCCTTTTCGATATAAAAACATTCGGGAGCCTTGATGTCTTCCAGGTTAATACCGCCAAACGTGGGTTCAAGCGCCTTAACGATCTCAACAAATTTCTGAGGGTCTTTTTCATTCACCTCGATATCAAATACATCAATATCCGCAAAGATCTTAAACAGCACGCCCTTCCCTTCCATTACCGGCTTTCCCGCTTCCGGCCCGATATCCCCCAGCCCCAGTACTGCCGTACCATTACTGATCACAGCCACCAGGTTGCCCTTGGCGGTGTATTTATAAACGTCTTCGGTATTCTTTGCAATTTCCAGGCAGGGTTCAGCTACCCCGGGCGAATAGGCAAGCGCCAGGTCCCTTTGTGTTTTTGCCTTTTTTGTTGGAATTACTTCTATTTTCCCCGGTCTTCCTTTTGCATGGTAGGCCAATGCCTGTTCCTTTCGTAGATCATTTTTTGCCATATGATTTAATGCCGGTTTTAGCGCCGGAAAAGTAAAATAAATTGCTTTAACGGGCAAAAAGATTATAGGGCAAACGTCAGTAGCGAATGGTCACTTTCCGGCCGGAGATCGCGGTTAAGGAATCCCGGACCTTTGCAGTATCGGGCAACGCCGTATTCAGCCTCATGATGATGGCATACTGCAGGGAATCCACTTTTTCCAGTTCCACCGGCCAGCTTATTTTCTTCAGCTGGTTATAACGCCTGGAAGCCCTGGGTTCCTTTGTGATCTCCAGGACATAGGTGGTGATACCGGGGGTGGCAGTGGCAGCAGGTGCAACGCCGGAATTCCCGGTATTTCCCTGTTGGGGCGCCTGGTTGCCTGTTGTATCCGGTGAAGGGGTATTTTTCACCGGGGACGGCTCCGTTGTTTCACTAACTTCCGACACATTCGACGGTTCCCCTGTTTTTGAATAGAACCAGATCGTTGCGGCAATCGCAATCACCGCCAGCACAATAATAATGATCGCCGGTTTTTTTGACCTTCCGTTACCGGGTTTTTCCTCGATATAGGATTGAGGAACGGTATTCCTTTCGGTGATCGGAACATCTTTCTTCCGGGGCGGAAGAGGGGCCGTGTTGGGTACAAAATCATATGATCCGTCCGCTTTTTTCAGAAGCGTACCGATACCGGTAAAAAGATAGGGTTTCCCCGTATTCAGGAACCGGACCGCATCCTCGAGCTGTGAATTCAGGTCGGATATCGCTAATACGCGCATTTTGCCGGTTTCCGAAGAAACGAAGTCTACTATGGATTCATCAAACCCATCCACCGGCTGTTGCTCAAAACGTATTGCCGGGTACTCCGGGTCTCCATTATTATCCGCATAAAAAACTCCCAGCCCAGGTAAGCTTAACTGCTTATGGGCTAATAGATACTGGGCTAATAGTGATGCTAGTTTCACAAACAATTGTTTGAACTGCAATATATGCAAGATTTGTTACACTTACAAAACTGCTTGTTTTTCATGTACCTTTGAGGCATCATGTATACCAAGGAAGAAGAAGCTTTTATGAAGTACTGGGAAGCCAACCGGCTCAAAAAAAAGCGGTCATTAAAAAATTTCCTGATCAGCACCCCCCTCGGGATCCTGCTGATGATCGGCATTTTCATCAACTTTTTCAGCGGCTGGTATAAAAAAGCCGCCATGGAGGCAAACGCAGACCCCTCTCTTTTTTTAATTTTGCTTATTGCTGGTGTGATCATTGTTGCGTTCATTGGTATCTTTTCGTCTTACCACAAGTGGGATATCAATGAGAACTACTACAAGACGTTGCGAGCCCGTAAAAACAAGAAGTAATTACTTGATTATCAATATTTATTAATTTATTATTTAATTTGAAAGAATGAAAAGAACGTTATTAATACCCGTAATTGCCGTTGTAGCCGCTGTAACGACATTTGCTTCCTGTATGAAAAACAATGGCCCCACCTGCATACCCAATACGCTGCAGCAGGACCGGTCGGTTATTGACTCGTTTATTGATAAAAACCCTTCTTCTGCAAATCTGATGTTCAATTCTACCTATAATCAATATATGGGAATCGTGGAACCAGGAGCAGGCAGTCAACCGAAGGATGACTCATTAATTACATTTAAAGTGACCTATTCTTTACTGGATGGCACTGAATTGGGCACAGATACCTATAGTACTCCGCAGGCATTAAAAGAATTACGAAAAAACAGTAGCGGCGGGTACGAGGACCCTCAGCAGGGAGATCCCAGATTTATTTATTACTACAACATATTATCTTCCTTAAAGGAAGGTGGCAAATACAGGACAATCATTCCTTCATCCTTAGCCGGCGGGTGTCAGACAAGATCCTTGCAAAATGGCAAAACAGTGCCGGGCTCTTCTCAGCTGATCTACGACTATACGCTTACAGACGTAAAAGCGCCTAATTGATTTGAAGCGGGATATGAAAGTACCTATTCTTGTCCTCTTTTTTATCGCAGGTCTGGCGGTGAGTTGTTCTAAATCCGATGACAAGCCTGCTTGTACCAACAAGCTGAGCCTGAGCCGGGACCGCCAGATCATCGATTCTTTTTTGCAGAAAAACGGGCAAAAAGAGCTGTTTCATTTTGATAGCCAGGAGCTGGTCTATTATTATATCGAAAAACCGGGCACCGGCACTACAAAACCGACGATAGATTCCCTGGTTTCCTTCCGGTATATAGGAAGGTTAATGAACGGAACGATCGTAGACTCCCTTACGGTAAAACAGCCTCCTACAGCACCGTTGCGGACTTTTGGCTCCGGCGTCCGCGTTGTTTATGCGATCAGTCAGTTGTCAAAAGGCGGCAAAATCCGGTTGGTGATCCCCTCGTCTTCCCAGTTTGGCTGTTTGCAGGTTGCAGGGGTAAACATTGTACCGCCCAATTCCCAGCTGGTCTATGAATACGAGCTCACCGATATGATCCCCAGTTACTAAAAAAATGCAGTCTTAAAATTCAATACGAAAATAAACACATGAAAAAATGGTTCGGCCTGGCACTGATCGTAAGTACCGCAATGATCGGCTGCCTTAAAAATGATGAGGTAAAACCGTGTACACCCAAAACGGTGGAAAGTGAGAAAGCCGCAATGACAAAGTTTGCCACGGATAGTTCCATCACTACTATGACGGACCCCAGCGGCCTTATGTATGAGATAATAAGCCCGGGCACCGGTGCCACACCGTTGGCCAACAGCAACGTGACCGCTAAATATGTAGGCAGGTTCTTAAATGGAAAGGGGTTCGACTCTTCCTATGTCAGAGACCCGGGCGGAACTGCATTCCCTCTGAATGGTGTTATTACCGGGTGGCAGATCGGCATTCCTAAAATTAAAGAAGGAGGAAAAATCAAGCTGATCGTTCCCTCTTCACTGGCCTACGGGTGCGATATCCGGTACGGGCAAATGGCCAATCAGCCATTGTACTTTTATGTTGAACTGGTAAAAGTGCAATGATAACGGGTTGCCATAACCACCCATAGCATAAAATATACCCCGGTCCGGCCGGGGTTTTACATATAAAGACCCATCTTCCCTGATCAGCAGGCGGCAGCAGGTCCGGGCTATTCTGAAGTACTGCTCCCCGGGAAGCCAGGCGGATGCCTTTCCTTAATCCCGCCATTTGTGTAAATTCGCCACAGAAGGAAAAAAACATCTGAATAATGAACCCGTTATCAACGAATAAAAAAATATACGCAGGACTGGCGGTGTTGCTTGGCCTGGCAATAATCGGCTGTATTAAGGATGAAAACGCTGCCGCCTGCGAACCCAAAGCCGCTGTCAGTGATACCGCACAGATGAAAAAGTTCATCCGCGACAGTGCCATTACAGCAGACAGCAATAAAGCCAACTGGCTGATGTGGCAGGTCATGGATGCCGGTACGGGCACAACCCCCGGGCCAAATAGCCAGGTAACCGTAAAATATATGGGCAGGCTGCTTACGGGGGCAGGATTTGACTCCAGTTATACCAAAAGCCCGGAAGGCGCTGTTTTCCGGCTCAATAAGATCATACCGGGGTGGTACCTCGGGCTTGCCAAAATAAAAGAAGGGGGCCGTATCAAGCTGCTCCTGCCCTCTGCCCTGGCATATGGCTGCGATCCCCGTTATGGTTCCCTCACCAATCAGCCGCTGTTTTTTGATATTGAATTAATAAAAGTCGAAAACTAAGCTTCCTTATTTTCGAAAATGACGGATCGCACGCTTTGTTGTAATTTCGGATAGAAAAAATTGAACTATGCAATACGAACCGATTTCGGTTTTCGATATGTTGAAGATCGGGATAGGACCTTCCAGCTCCCATACCCTCGGGCCCTGGCGGGCGGCAGAGCGTTTCCTGCAGCACCTGGAATTGCAGCAACAGCTCAGCGCTGTAACTGCAATAAAGATTCTCCTCTATGGCTCACTGGCCAAAACCGGGGTCGGGCATGGTACCGATATTGCGGTACAACTGGGCCTCTGTGGTCATGATCCCGTAACCTTCGATGTAGAAAAAATTGATTCCACCATAGCAACGATCAGGGAAACAAAAAGCCTGTTGCTGAACGGGGACCGGCGTATCAGCTTTGATCCCCGTGAGGCCATTGAATTCCTTTTTACGGAAACCTTGCCTTACCATTCCAACGGCCTTACCTTCCTGGCTACATTGAATAATGGAGAAAATATCGCCAAAACCTACTATTCCATCGGCGGCGGTTTTGTAAAAGAAGAAGGAGAAAACGCTGTTTTAAATAATAACATATTGCTTCCTTTTCCGATCGACGACGCCGATGATCTCCTCCGGTGGAGTATTAAAACAGGGCTTTCTATCAGCGAAATCGTGGCCGAAAATGAGCTGGCCTGGAGAAGTGAGGCGGCAACCAACGAAGGGCTTGTAAAGATATGGCAGGCTATGCGCGACTGTATTTACCGCGGCTGTCACAAAACCGGCGTACTCCCCGGGGGGCTAAATGTAAGAAGACGAGCAGCTGCATTAAGCAAAAAACTGCTGGGTGAAGCCCATTATACATCGTACAGCGAGTGGATCCGCCTGATCCGGGAAGGAGGCAGTGATTTTCGCTATACACTGGATTGGGTAAGTTGTTTCGCCCTCGCCGTTAACGAGGAAAATGCCTCTTTTGGCCGTGTCGTAACAGCTCCGACCAATGGATCTGCCGGCGTAATACCAGCCGTATTGCATTACTTTATTCTTTTCTGCACGGATGTTGAGCCCGGCGAAAACAACCTGGATCCGATCCGGAAATTCCTGATGACCGCCGCAGAAATTGGCAGCATCTTTAAAAAAGAATCTACGATTTCCGCAGCAATGGGCGGATGCCAGGCCGAGATCGGGGTATCCTCGTCAATGGCCGCAGCAGCTTTAACAGAAGGGCTGGGCGGGTCGCAGAAACAAGCGATGATGGCAGCAGAAATTGCCATGGAACACCACCTGGGTATGACCTGTGATCCCATTGGCGGGTTGGTGCAGGTACCCTGTATAGAACGGAATACTATGGGAGCCATTAAGGCTATTACCGCCTCCCAGCTGGCCCTGCAAAGCACACCCGATTTCGCAAGGGTATCCCTCGATGATGTGATCAGGACCATGTGGGATACGGCCCAGGATATGAATTTCAAATACAAGGAAACCGCGGATGGCGGGCTGGCAGTAAACGTGCCGCTGAGCTTACCGGAGTGCTGAGTGGGGGTTCTCAGTTTAAAGTTTCACGCTGGGTTCTGACCAGGAACATTGAACGTTGAACATCAGCCTACCCTTCATACCCAACATCCTCCGCCAGGTTTTTCCCATCCGCAGCAGCCGTAGCCAGCTCATCGCAACGATTGTTATAGGGGTTATCCGCATGCCCCTTTACCCATACAAAACGGATCTGGAATTTTTGGGCAAGCTGGTAGTACTGCATCCACAGGTCCTTATTTTTCTTTCCGCCTTTAAAACCGGTACGCACCCAGTTATGCAGCCATCCCTTCGTAACAGCATTCACTACATACTGGCTATCGGAATAAATAGTAACAGGCAATGTTGCTGTTTTCAATACCCGCAGTCCTTCAATTACAGCCATTAGCTCCATACGGTTGTTGGTAGTATGCCGGAACCCTCCCGACAATTCTTTCAGATGTTTTCCATACATCAGCAAAACACCATAGCCACCCGGCCCCGGGTTGCCGCGGGCCGCGCCATCTGTATAAATCGTAATTCCCTGGGATTGCATAACGGGCAAAGATAATGACTGATCACTGATAATCCGTTTATGGAAATTTTCAAAACGGCGCTCTCATCCGGTAAACAGATCAGCGCCCCTGATCTTCATCAACAATATGAAACTCATTATTTACTGCACCATCACTGTGTGCTGCCTCTTGGGTTGTAAGCAAGTGCCATCACCGGTTTCCGCCACAACGGTGCCCGCCTCCGTCAGCAGTAATCCCCGCTCCGTTTCCGCTATTGCACCACCACCCGGCTATATACGCAATGCCCCACCGGTTGCCGGCTTTGGCTTCTATTTAACCCATCTGGAACTCAAAAACAGCAACACCGTTTTCCTGTTCAACGGAGCACCCAAATCCAATCAGCAGGCACAGTATGCAGTGCTGGATATCAGCGTTGGCGATAAAGATCTTCAGCAATGTGCCGACGCGGTGATGCGGTTACGTGCAGAGTATCTCTTCGCTGCAAAACGCTTTGAGCAGATCAGGTTCCAATCGGGCGATGGCTGCTGGATATCCTACAGCGACTGGATGAAAGGAACCCGGTATCGGCTTTCCGGCAGAAAGCTTGTTGCCGTCCGGGGTAAGCCCGTGGCACCTGCACATAGCTCATTGCTACAATACCTCGGGATCGTATTTGCTTACTGCGGCACGGCTACGTTACCGGCCTCCCTCTATAAAAAACAGATAGCGGATATGCAGCCGGGTGATGTATTGTTAAAACCCGGCGCACCCGGGCATGCAGTGATCGTTATGGATATGGCTCAAAATGAAAAAAAAGAAAAAATATATCTCCTGGCACAAAGTTATATGCCCGCCCAGGATATTCATATCCTTAAAAACCCTTCCAGGCCTCACAGCAGCCCCTGGTATACGCTGAATGACAGCCACCGGATCCCCACGCCTGAATGGACGTTTTACAGCAACCAGTTATACGGTTGGAAATAGGAGCGCACCCGCTCACTTCTGTTGGGCAAGCAATCGCTGATCCAGATGAAGATGCCTGCTATAAACAACTTTTACACTTTCAAAATCCGGATGTGCAGGATTTAACAGGTAATTATACTCCTCCTGCATTACGGCAGATGGGACCTTTAAGGCAAGGAACTGCCCCTCCTCCACAAACTGGTCCCCGATATTTTTTAATTGATCAGGCGGTGGATTGCGAAACCACCCTTCAGGAAGCTGTTCCCGGAAAACCTCCTGGATGCTTGTTCCCGGTATTTCCAGGCCAATGATGCAAAGCTCCAGCTTTACAATAGTGGTAATATGTACAACGCTTTCCAGAAGGGCCAAAGACGGTGATGCGGCTGTATACAAAATATATGTGCCCTTGTTATGCCACCGCCCCGGGAAACTTGCAGCACCGGTTCCGCTCAGGTCATCAATATAGGCACATTTGCTAATGCGGTAGATTTTCATTTTTCGTTATTGAGATGGAGGTCTCCTTTCCGGTATGCCATAAAACAGGAAGGCCGGCAGCCGGTTTTGTTATGCAAATATTCCCTGTTCAATACGCCCCAGCTCGTCTGTCAGGAGTTCAATCCCCATAGACGTGTCTAAAAATTCGATGGGTTTTTTTGCCCCCAACGCATCTACGGGAGTGGCCATCCAGGTTTTAAAATTGGCAAGACCATCAAAAACATCAGCGCCTCTTGCATAGAGCCGCGCCAGCTCAATAATACGCTCTGATTGACCGGCATTTAACTTTTGTGCAGGAGTGTACCGCCGTAATGTCCGGTCTGATGTATGAATAATACCGGCTATTTGCGCATCCGACACACCCATTATACGGGCAAGATGATCCAGGGCCTTCTTGGGCAGCCCGTCGCGGATACGATCGATAAAATCGGCGGTATTCCGGACCGTTTTAAAGACAGGATCTTCCTTAAGTCCCATCAGGGTAATCGAAACACCTACATTACCGGGGCTGGTGTAATATGCAGCAGCAGGCTCTTCCAGCAGGTTATCGGGCTTGCTTTCTCTGGGGTGTTTTCTTTTCGAAGATTTCATTTCTTGCTTCTTTTATCTCTGACCCAAATTTACGGTCATTTGTCCGGTTTTCGAAATTTTTCTTCCGGCGCAAACAATGATTCTCTTTTACGCATACGGAAATTCAGATACTACTGGTACAATTGATTTAAAACCCTTAATTTGACACCACAAAACCTGTTTAACAAAATACAACAATGGGCCAACTGATCAGGATCACCGTTTTGCTTTATGGGTTGCTGCTCCCCTGCAAGTCTGTTCTTTGTCAAATAGTGCCAACACAAAAAAAAAGATGGCAGCTCTCAGTGGGTCCAGTGCTGTCGGCAGAAAACTTCCGGTGGTCCATTGCCGGAAATGAACAGGGCCGCAACCCGGATATTTTATCAGAATTGCGTTTGACGGCGCTGAAACGGGCAGGTATTCTTTTAGAGGGAGGTTGCCTGCTGGGTTCCCGTTTCTCCCTCACTGCTGCTTTTGCAGGACAATATGGCTTTTCCGGCCGGGTAACAGATGTCGACTATGCCGGCAATGGCCGGAGTATACCGGTGGCATTTCACCAGTTCGGGAGCCGCGGGGATCATACAGCCGGTTACCGCTTACAAGGTCTCTACCAGGTAATCCGTCAGAGTACCGTCACCATTACAGCCGGTGGGGGCTATTTTATTTCAAAGACCCGCTACCGGACGCAGGAAAGATCGGGTGCCCGTACCAAAGGCATCTATGATGCACAGTGGCAGGGTCCCCTCCTGGCCATGGAGCTGCGGATACAGCTGCCACAAAACTGGATGGCCCTCGCAGGCATAAGCGGACAAAAGCACACCTATAAAGCCCGGGGCAATTGGATCCACCGTACCGATTTCAGTCACCCGCTCAGCTTTATTCATCAGGCAAAAGGGTTGGGTGGCAATGGCTGGCTCGCATTACAGTATCAAATCGGATCACGGGCCTGTTTGCAGCTCCGGGGTTCCCTGCAACAATGGGCAACAGGCAATGGGAAGGATCTGTTATTTATGGCGGACGGCACACAAATCCCAACACGTATGAATGAATCCGTAAAAACACAAATGGAGATGGGCCTGAGGGGCGTATTCAATTTCTGAAAAAGCACTGCCGTGTAAAAATGAGCGTAATGCAATAACCTCAGACACCAAGAGTCCCCTTTTACGTTGTTTCCACCTCCGGCATCTTAGTTATCGGGTAGCTGTTCCCTGTGGATACCATGATGATCGGCAGGGAGTCCCTTACGGTTTTCCGTAATAAAGTTCCGTAGGTGGAAAATACCTTCGTGCAAGGGTTCAGAGCGCGCAATGATTACGGCTGGCCGGAAACCAGCAGGTCCTATGCCGCTTTTGAGGCTCTTAAAAGAAAATACGATCCGGTATGATAGCAAATCTAAAAAAATTCCTGAATGAAGACCAGGATTCCAGGGCAATTGAAAAGGTTGCGGAAAAGCTAAACGAGTTACTCATGAAAGATGAAGAACTTGAATACATAGCAGTACAAAGGAAACCTGCCGTAAATTTATCTCCCGACTGCATTGCGTTAACGAACAAACGGGTGATCTTTTGCCGGCCCAAAACATTCGGCCTGTCAATGGAATTTCAGGATTACGTTTGGAAGGACATTTATGACTGTCATATGAAAGAAGGCATTTTAGGCGCGGAGTTTTCATTAAGAACGGTAAATCGTCAAACCAATAAAATTGACTACCTGCCCAAGGCGCAGGCAAGAAAATTATATACTATTGCCCAGGAGCAGGAGGAAAAACAAAGAGCCTACAGAAGGCAACTTGAACTTGAGGACAAACGGGCCGCAGCCGGAAATATCAGTGTAACAACTGGCGCACAACCGCAACAGGCTGCAACACCACAAACCGACGACCCGCTTTCTGCCTTACAAAAATTAAAAACGCTCCTCGATAATAACTTAATTGAACAATCTGAATTTGATGCTAAAAAAGCTGAGATCCTTAGCCGTTTATAATTTGTACGATGCAGGGCTCACGACAAGGCCCGGGCATATTCCTATCCCAAGGGTATTTGCCTGCCCACAAAAAAACCGCCCGGAGGCGGTTTTAAATATTCTGTATAGATCCCTTTTTAAAAAATATACCGGATTCCCAATTGCATGCTCCAGGTACTTCTTAAACCGTAATACTTATCGTATACAGGCTTGCTCGCATTGGACGGCAGGAAGGTATATTTCCCTTTATCTGCTCCGGCAATAGCCTGATCGGAGTAAGTACCATAATTATAGGTATACTGGTTCCCCCATGAGCTGTTCAGCAGGGAAAGAAAGTTCTGCATATCGAGGCTGATCTGGAAAGTGTGCTTTTTGCCGCCGATAACAGGAGCCAGGTCCTGCAGGAATCTCAGGTCAAGCCGGTTCACCCAGGGTAACAGCGCTCCATAGCGATCCACATAATCGCCCTTGTGTTTCTTTAAGTATTTATCTTTTTCAACAAAGGCCCAGAACGCATCTGCCTGCTGCGCCGGCGTATAGGATTCTACAACCTTACCGGTTTTATCCTTTATATCCAGCTGTGTAAACATGGACTCAAGACCATCCCGGCTGCCTGGAACATATAACAGATCATTGGTGGCTCCGTCACTATTTAAATCGCCGCTATACCGGTACAGATAACGCTCCTGCGAAGAGCCGGAATAGAACAATGATATTGTGCTGGCCAGGCTTTTATTGGCGTACTCAAACCGGTAAGAAGCAAAAGCGGTTACCCGGTGCGGAACACTGTAGGCCGAGTAGCCCAGTTCCGGGTGATTGGGATCATTTATGATCGCATTCTGCGTCCACGAGCTTTGAGACCGGTCTCCGTTATTGGGTGATACATCCTTTGCAATACTATAGGTATATGCAACAGATGCCTGCCAGTTTTGCGAGAACGTTTTTTGCAGCTGCCCGGTAAGCGCAAAAGAATATCCTTTGCTGTTATTATCCATAACGAAAACCTGGCCAACATCTGACAGCAGGCTCTTACTATAAACAGGTCTTGTATCCCCCGTCGCATTGAGCGTACCGGTTGTATTACCAAGGTTTGCATTATAGTGGTACACGGAATTCAGCGTTTTGGAATAGATCCCTTCAATAGTGGCGGTGTAGCCATTGCCGAAACGTTTATCTAAAGCCAGGTTGCTTCTCCAAACCTGCGGAACTTTAAATTCAGGAGCGGTAACACTATAATAAGAAGCGCTTGTATTACCTCCGGCATTCGCAGGTAAAGGATTAGGTACATGTGCAGTCCGGTCCGTGCTGAACGGATACTGGCTCATGTCATATTTAAACGATCCATCCTTGTTTTTATCATATGCATTTGCACTAAACAGTGTGTTCAGTACGCCATTATCGCTCGACTGGTTTACCAGCCATACAAACGGGATCCTACCCGTAAAGATACCGGTACCGCCTCTCAGCACCCAGGATTTATCTTCCGTTATATCGTAATTAAATCCAACTCTTGGAGATACCAGCAACCTTGCCTTAGGCCATACACCAACATCTGCTTTGAAAGGATTTCCATCCCGGTCCCGCAGCGCTGCGGCAGCAAGGGCATCATTTTTAAAGGAAGTGCCCGGGTAGAACGGTATATCAAAACGGGCTCCATAGGTTAGTTTCAGCTGGCTGTTAACCGTAAAATTATCCTGCAGGTAAAACCCTAACTGGCCAAATTTGGCTTCAGCCGGTGTAATCCCTGTACGGTCTGTATTGCTGTAGGTAACGGCATATACAACCGGGGCCGCACCGGTGATGAAATCATTGATAGAAGCAAACCGGTAATAGCTTTGCCCGCCGTAATTAGCAAAAGAGTTAACAAACGTCAGATAGTCAAAGCTGGCGCCTGCCAGTAAATTATGCCGGCCAATGCTCCAGCTGAAATTATCCGATATATTCCAGGTGCTATTGTCCAGGGAATTTTTGTAGGAGTAGATCTCCGAACCAAAAGACATCAATACATTATCCTTATCCCTCATAATATCAACAAAAGGGAATTGCGGACCCGGTGTGCCCCTGTAGTCCCTGATTTTTGTAAAAGAGGCCAGCAACTGGTTGGCAGCGCCGCCTGATAATTTACTGTTAAGCTCCAGCACCCCGGAGTAAACATCGTTGTTTTGCTGATAGTTACTATTGGAAAAGTTCAAACCGTTACTGATAACACTTCCCCCGGATCTGCCATTGGAAAGCCGCGGGTTAGGCCCGCTGCTGGTATTGGTAAGTACATCATCCGATGTCTGGGACTGGTTATAACGGGCAGTAAGGCGATGCCGGTCATTGATGTTCCAGTCTATACGTGCCAGGAATTTCTTGTTCGTTGTGCCAAAGTCATAGCCCTGGTATGTTCCGGGGTCATAGCCTTTTGTCTTCAGGAAATCGCTCACCTTGTTCATATCCTCCTCGGTTACATAATCCAGTACATTCGGGTCTCCCTTTTTGTGACTGGCATTCTGGGCGATCCCTGTTTGTCCGGGAGCAGTCCGGCTCTCATATTCCCCGTTGATAAAGAAGAACAGTTTGTTTTTGATAATCGGACCGCCAATGCTGGCTCCCAGGATATTGGAAGATGATTTCAACTGTTCCGGCAGTTCCTTGCCATCTACTTTCTTCCCGTTGAAGTTCTGGTTCTTATAATAATCATATACGGTTCCGTACCAGTTATTGGTTCCCCTGCGGGTTACCGCGTTAACACCTGCACCCGTAAAACCGGCCTGGCGTACGTCGTAGGGGGCCAGGTTTACCTGCACCTGGTCAATCGCATCAATGGATATCGGCTGGGAAGCACCGCCGGGCAGTGCATTGGAACCCAACCCAAAGTTGTTATTGAAGATCGATCCGTCCACCGTAATATTGTTAAAACGATCGCTCATGCCCAAAAAGCTTCCGCCATTTGACTGGGGTGTCAGCTTCACAATATTCAGCAGACTCCTGCTGAGGTTCGGGAGGTTTGTTATTTGTGTTCTGGAGATATTGGTAGCAGCACCAATCCGCTGGTTTTTCGCAGTTCCGGTTACAACAACTTCGGTAAGTTGCCGGGAGCTGATCGTCAGGTCTACCGCTGCCTGGTAAATTTCACCCAGTGGTATATTAATGTTTGACGAACTATAGGTTTCGTAGCCCACATTTGACACTTCCAGGGTGTAGGGGCCACCCGGGTTAATATTCTGGATATTGAATACCCCCCCGTTCTTTGTGGTAGTGTTGTACACCGTTCCTGTAGGGGTATGTGTCAATACTACCGTTGCTCCTGCCAGGGTTGTATTTTTATCTCCTTTTACGATACCCGTAATACTACTGGTTGTTACCTGGGCATGCAGAAAAACCGTGGATAACAGGACCACAGCTATGAATAGATAAATCTTCTTTAGCATAAAATTGGATTAAGTGATTTCAGGGGGCAAAGAAACACAATAAACTTTAACATTTTGGGCTCTAATATTAACAAATTGTAACCAAAACCCTAACATCTGTTAATTTTTGATCCGGATCAATTTCACCGGCTGCCGGCTTCCTGGTGCAGGGTCAGGCCCTGTACGCTTTTGAAAATTTGGAAACTTTTTTTTTCGGACAAAAAAAAAGTTTCCAGATCCTGGTTCACAGATTTGCCTCGCTGACCCCGCCCTTAAAAAGATCAGCACAGGAAAACGATCTGCACGGCAACAAGTAGCTTATTGGCCCGCCAAAAGAGAATCACATTCAGTTCATTATGTTTCAACCACTTACCGCTGCCCATAGCGAACGGCCTGCCCAACTTCCGGCCCTGCCTCTCCGGCCGGATCTTGCAGCCGGAACAATTAAAACCGGCTTCAATAAAACCGGCCAGTTACCTATGATTGAAAAACTATTGTTAATTTAACGCAGTGTTCCCGGGCTCGCACAACATCAGAAAACCTAAAAAACCACAAAACCAAACCCCGCTTACAATCGTTATCTTTGTATAAATTTCTTCAAAAAATATGTTTGATACAATAGAAAATGCCATTGATGCTATAAAAAATGGCAAACTGGTGATCGTTGTAGATGATGAAGACCGTGAGAATGAGGGTGATTTTATCACAGCAGCAGCCACCATTACACCCGAAATAGTAAACTTTATGGCCAAGAATGGGCGGGGCCTTATTTGCACACCGCTCCCGGAAGAACGGTGCGACGAGCTGAACCTCCCGCCAATGGTGACGAACAATACGGCACTGCATGAAACCGCCTTTACCATTTCGGTGGATCTGCTGGGTAACGGCTGCGGTACCGGTATCTCGGCATCCGATCGGGCCAAAACCATTGAGGCACTCAACAACCCTTTTACCAACCCATCGGATTTAGGCCGTCCGGGACATATCTTTCCCCTGCGTTCGAAAAAAGGTGGCGTGCTGCGCCGTGTGGGTCATACCGAAGCAGCAACGGACCTGGCCCGGCTGGCAGGATTCCCTTATCCGCATGGGGCTGTACTGGTAGAGATCATGAACGACGATGGTACAATGGCCCGGCTTCCGGACCTGGTTGAAGTGGCCAAAAAGTTTGATCTGAAACTGATCTGCATCAAAGACCTTATTGAATACCGCCTGAAACGCGACTCGCTTATTGAAGAGATTGTGCGGGTGAATATGCCCACCCAATATGGCAATTTTACCCTGGTGGCCTTTAGAGATAAGAACAGTAATAATGAACATCTTGCATTGATAAAAGGCGAATGGGAAAAAGACGAACCGGTACTTACACGGGTACACTCTTCCTGTTTTACCGGCGACATCCTGGGATCCCTGCGTTGCGATTGCGGCGATCAGCTGCATAAAGCCATGCAGATGGTAGAACAGGAAGGCAAGGGACTTATATTATATATGAACCAGGAAGGACGGGGTATTGGCCTTATGAACAAGCTAAAAGCCTATAAATTGCAGGAAAATGGCATGGATACGGTTGAAGCCAACCTGCACCTGGGCTTTAAAATGGATGAGCGGGATTACGGAGTTGGGGCACAGATCCTGCGGCACCTGAATGTGACCAAGCTGCGCCTGATGAGTAATAATCCGCGGAAGCGTGTAGGCCTGATCGGCTATGGGCTGGAGATCGTTGAGAGCGTGCCGATCGTGATCACCCCCAATGAGCACAACGAAAAATACCTGCGCACAAAAAAAGAAAAATTGGGTCACGAATTTTAAGATCGGCCCAAAAATAAATATTCTTCCACCAATATCCCGGCATCAACCGCCGGGATGTTTTTTTTGATCGGCTTTAAAAACCGCCGGCCCGTTTTGTGGAATTCCCCGGCAGCCGCATCTTCTCATAAAAGCTATTGATGAACAAGCTCCTGCTGCTGGTTAGCCTGCTCCTCCTTACCGGAGGTTTCGTTTATTATTATACCAGCCATGCAGGCCACAGCACCACACCGGCCCTCATCTCCCCTGCCGCCCATCCGGAAGCCGGCGTTGTTTACAGCCCCCCCGCAGCACAGCTGGCGGTCATTAAAACCATGATCCGGAACCGGCATTTCAATCCGGACCGGGTATTCCTGGTCAACATGCGGCTACCTTCTTCCCGGAAACGCTTTTTTGTATATGATCTCAACCAGGATGCGGTTATCACTTCGGGGCTCGTAACACATGGGCGCTGTAGTGAACGGTGGCTGGAGGGAAGACGGTACAGCAATGAAATGGGAAGCCGCTGTACCTCCCTGGGCCATTACCGTATCGGCAGCTCTTACCAGGGAACCTTTGGACTGGCTTATAAATTATACGGGCTGGACAGCAGCAATAACAAAGCATTTGAACGGTTTGTCGTATTGCATTCCCATGCCTGTGTACCCGAAAACGAAGTTGACTACGAAATTTGCCAGAGCGATGGCTGTCCCACTGTAAGTCCGGCCTTCCTTAAACAGCTGCAATCCATTATTGATACATCTGCAAAGCCCATACTGCTTTCTATTTACGATTCCGGACAGTAACAGGCATACAGAATGAAATGTTGAACTTTAAACCCGGAACCTGCCGGTGGCCGGCGAGAAGTCAAACGTGGAAACGAACATTAAACCTTGAACTTTATCTATCTTTGCGGCCTATGAGTAAAAAAGGAGAAATCGTTTTAAGTGGAGTACGGCCAACCGGGCAACTCCATTTAGGAAATTATTTTGGAGCATTGCGGAATTATGTAAAAATGCAGGAGGAATACAATTGCTATTTTTTTATAGCCGATCTGCATTCGCTTACCACACATCCCGATACAAGGGAATTAAGAGAACATATACTTTCGGTTACTTCATACTACCTGGCCAGCGGGCTGGATCCGGATAAATGCGTATTGTATTGTCAAAGCGACCTGCCGCAAACCACAGAACTGTACCTTTATTTAAACATGCTGGCCTATAAAGGAGAGCTGGAAAAAACCACCACGTTTAAAGACAAGATAAAACAGCACCCGGAAAATGTAAATGCCGGGCTGCTGACCTACCCCGTGCTGATGGCTTCTGACATCCTCATTCACCGCGCACATTACGTGCCTGTAGGTAAGGACCAGGAACAGCACCTGGAAATGACACGCACCTTTGGCAACCGCTTCAATCATCGCTATGGCGAAGTATTTCCGGAGCCAAAGGCATTCAACTACGGAGCACAGCTCCTGAAGGTACCCAGCCTGGACGGCGCGGGGAAAATGAGCAAAAGCGAGAACCAGTATGCCACGATCTATTTGTCAGATGATGATGACCTGATCCGCAAGAAAGTAATGAAAGCAAAAACGGATTCCGGTCCCACGGAACCCAATTCCGAAAAACCGGATTATATTGTCAATATTTTTGACATGATGAAGCTGGTAAGCGACCCCTCCGCTATTGAAAAGTACGAAGCAGATTTTAACGCCTGTACCATTCGTTACGGCGATCTTAAAAAGCAGCTGGCGGAAGATATGGTACGTTTTATCAGCCCCATCCGGGAAAAAGCAAAAGCCATCCGGGAAGATGAACGGGCGCTGAGCATTATTTTAAAAGTAGGTGCACAAAAGGCCGCCGAAAATGCAGAAAAAACAATGCAGATGGTTCGCCAGGCCATGGGCTTGAAATACTTTTAAGAAAAATAAACCCATTTAAAAAAGAATGGTTACTTTTCACAACAAAACCGTTCTTCCTATCACCTTCTTTATATGGCTAAATCGAAATCCAAACCCAAGCATATCGCCATAGCGGGCAACATTGGTGCCGGTAAAACCACGTTAACGGAGATGCTGAGCAAGCATTATAAATGGATCCCCAACTTTGAAGATGTGGATCACAACCCGTACCTGATGGACTTTTATGATGATATGCCCCGCTGGAGCTTTAACCTCCAGATTTATTTCCTGAACAGCCGGCTAAAGCAGTTACTCGATATCCAGAACGGTACGGAAACCGTGATACAGGACCGCACGATCTATGAGGATGCCAATATTTTTGCGCCCAACCTTCATGAAATGGGCCTGATGAGCAAGCGGGATTTTGACAACTACTACCAGTTTTTTCAGACTTTGAAATCGATGGTACGCCCACCGGACCTCATGATCTACCTGAACGCTTCGGTACCTACGCTTGTAGGGCAAATTCAGAAACGCGGCCGGGAATATGAAGAGAATATACGTCTCGACTACTTAAAGCGGTTGAATGAATACTATAACAAATGGATCGGCTCCTACAAAGAGGGCAAACTGCTGATCATTGATGTAGACAAAAATAATTTTGCCGACAATAATGAGGATTTTGGAAAGATCATCTCCAAGATCGATGCGCAGTTATACGGTTTATTTTAAGCGGGGATCAATACGCTTCTAATTGCCATTTTACGCCAAAATAATTGAGGCTGTCTTACTGATGAAGACAGCCTCTTTTTATTTGGCAGGGTAGTTCAAAAGGCGCTGTATGACGTCAGGATGAACAGCGGTCACCATCCCGGTGTTTGCTTATACGCACCACCGCTGAGGTTGATCTCATCCGGTGCTATAGGCCAGGCCATTTTTGACTGGGTATAATTACGGGCCGGCCAAACCTGCTGAATCGTATAGGGCGATGCAGGATTTGATTTATCCGCATGGATACGCCCATGCAACGGCGCATTGATCTTGGCCACATCATTCCAGCGTTTCAGATCCATCAGCCGGTCTGTCCACTCACAGGCCAGCTCGCAGCGGCGCTCGTGTTTCAGATCGTTGAGTGTTGGGTTCGCTATCGGCAACAGGCCAACCCTTGCCCTTACTTCATTCAGCGGGGCTGCAGCATCACCGTTCTTACCCTGCTGGATCAGGGCTTCCGCTTTAAACAAAAGGATCTCTGCATAGCGCATCAGGGGCAGGTTCAATGAAGTTGTGGGATAATCCCCGTTCTGGTTGATCTTGTCATTTGTTTTAGGATCACTGTTGGACCCATAGCTATAGGGTTCCATGTATTTATTGATCTGGAAGCCGGACAGGCTGTTGGTAGAAGAATAGCTTCGCTGCACTCCAAAAAAAGTGAACTTATCACCAAACTTCAAAATGGTCACTTCCCTGCGGGGATCAGTCGCTTCATATTCATCATAGAGTTCCTCGGTGGGCTGAAAATAGCCCCAGCCGTTATAGACGCCCCAACCTTTATTTTCCAGTACTACCCCGGGAAACTCCGACCCGCCAAGGGTTCCGGAGGTCACGGACCAGATGTACTCACTGCTCCAGTTATTGGCAACCGCAAATACGGCTTTATAATTATCCCTGAAGGTAGGTTTCCCGGTGATCAATGCCCTCCCGCATTCATTTTTGATCCGGTCGCAGATCGGGGGGATCAATGCCCATTTGCTGGCATCAAACTGCGCCCAGTAAGCATAGGTCTTTACAAGATATCCCAGGGCGGCAGCCTTATGCGCCCTTCCTTTGTTGGCATCGTCATAGGTGCTGAACAGCGGTAACAGGTCGGCGGCTTTTTGCAGGTCTGCAGCAATGGCTGCATAGTTATCCGTAACCGATTTTAACTGGGGAAGCATCCGTTTACCAAACTCGGGATTTTCCACGGCGTCGTAGGGTACCCCCTGGTCCTTATGCCCCCAGAGATAAGCCAGCCAGAAGTGCGCAAAAGCCCGCATAAAATAAGCTTCGCCCTGCACCCGTTTTTTCAGGTCATCTGAAATATTGGTGGCGTTTGCTGCACCGGCGATCGCCTGGTTGGCCTTATTCATCGTCCAGTAAAGATCATTCCAGCCATCCTTCATATAACCTTCGTTACCGGTACATATAAAGTTCTTAATATTTTCACCATCAGCCTTGGAGCGGCCTACGATCAGGTCATCGCTGGCATCCTGCATCCAGAATAGGTTCCGCCCCCAGGTGCCTTCGCTCTTCATCCGTACATATAAAGCGCCAATGGCTTCGTTCACATTCTTTTCGCCATCCCATTGATACGCTGTGGAAGCCTGCCCCTGCGGCTTTGAGTCTACCCAGTTCTTGCTGCAGGAAGCCAGTAACGATACGACCACGAACAATATGGAAGTAAATTTATAGCTCATATACTGATTTTAATTTTCTGTTTAACAATTTTTAAAATGTCAGGCGCACCCCCGCTGCATAGATCCTTGACACAGGGAACTGACCGCCGTCAAATCCAAAGCCGCCTACTTCCGGGTCCATGCCGGAATATTTGGTAATGGTGAGCAGGTTATCTCCGCTCACATATACGCGCAGTTTCATATTGCGGTACAGTTTATTAAAATTATACCCCAGCACCAGGCTTTTCAGCCGCAGGTAATTCCCGTTTTCCAGGTACCAGTCAGAAGGGGTCTGGAAATTCTTGTTCGGATCATTGGCCGAAATACGTGGGATATCCGACCCCGTATTGGTGGGCGACCAGGCATCCAGTATCTTATCCCAGCGGTTATATCCCTGCTCCGATGCATTGAGGGTAGACTCCTTAAATACATGGAACAGCTTTACACCGCCCACGCCCTGCCAGAACATGCTGAAATCAAAATTTTTCCATCCGGCATTGGCGGTAAAACCATAAGTGATCTTCGGGAAGGCATTGCCCATAAACACCCGGTCGTCATCATTTAGCTTGCCGTCGCCATTCTGGTCAATAAATTTAAGATCGCCTGCTTTGGCTTCTCCCTGGATCCGTTTGCCATCCGGACCTACATAGGCGGCAGCCTCCGCGTCGGTTTGAAAGATCCCCCCCGTTTTATACAGCCAGAACGAATTGTAGGGCTGACCTACCACAGAGCGATAAGCCTGCATGGTACCCCGCCATGTTGGACCGTCGTTCCAGGATGAGCTCGGGTTTTCATCAATATATACTACCCGGTTCTTCAGGGTTGCAAAGTTCCCGTTCAGGTCATAGGTAAGATCATTGATCTGGCCCCGCCAGGTGGCACTGAACTCAAAACCGGTATTCTTGATCCTTCCCTGGTTAATAAAGGGGGCGCCAAACCCCATGGCTACCGGCCAGTTGTTGCTTTGTTTGGTGATCAGGTCAATGGTAAGCTTGTCAAAATAATCGGCAGTAATCGTCAGCCGGTCCTGTAACAGGCCGATATCGATACCGATATCTTTTTGCTCCGAGCTCTCCCAGTTCAGCTTCGGATTGTATTGCTCGTTCTGGAAATACACAAAAGTTTGCTGACCGCCATTTCCTACCTGGTACATATTATCCCTCGAAAGGCCGGGATAGCCATAATAATAGTTGCCAATAGAATTAATATTTCCAATACGCCCCCAACTGGCGCGGATCTTCAGCAGGTCCACCGCATCGGCTTTGAAAAAAGGTTCCGAACTGATCTTCCAGGCGGCTGTTACCCCCGGAAAATATTTGGAGCGGTTGTTTACCGGTAGCCGTTGTGCTATATCGTTCCGCAGGCTGGCCGTCATAAAATAGCGGTCGGCCCAGCTGTACGACAGGCGTCCCACATAAGAGAGGTTGCGATCCTGCCAATCCCAGTCGCTGGGGAGCACATCGGTAAAATTACCCGCAAAGGCAAAGAACTGCGCCCAGCTTACTTCGTTATCAAATGTTTTTGCCGAAGCGCTGAAGCCTTTAGCCCCGTTCTGCTGGGCTGTGGTGGAAAGCATCAGCCCCAGGCTGTGCTGGTTAAATACCCGCGCATAGTTCAGCGTATTTTCCCATATCCAGTTGTTCCGTTTATCTGTAAGATAATCCAGCTGGTTGGCGTTATTGGGTTTGCCCGGCTCTGTACGGCGGGGTATAAAGTTTTTGTACAGCGATTGTCCCTGGCGGTAAGAAAAACGGGAAATAAAGGAAAGCCCGCGTGTGAGCAGGTTATTGACCGCTAACTCAGAAACCGACTGTATATCCAGTGTTTTATTATCGGGCTTATTCCGCAGCAGGGTAGCCACCGGGTTTACCACATCACCATGAATACCCAGGTACGCCGATTCACGCGGGCCTACACCGCCAAAGCTGCCATCCGCATAATACGCAGTGGCCGAGCGCGGCATATAGATCGCCGACAGGATGGTACCATCATAACCGCTTTCCGTTAAAGTACCGCGGCTACTGCTGTTATTATAAAACAACTCCTGCCGGAATTTCACATTCGGGGCGATCTGGTAGCCCGCATTAAACCGCAGCGACATATTTTTCCCAAAAGTGTTCAGCAGTGTGCCCTGGTTTTCCTCGTAGCGCCCCTGGAACAGGGTACTGAATTTCTCCGTACCGGCATTGACGGTTACAATATGGCGCTGGATCAACCCGGTACGGAAAATGGACCCGATCCAATCGGTACGGGTTTCCTGTGCATAGGGGTTTTTAGCAGCGTTCCATCCATCCAGCGGCTGGGAGCCGGCATTGGCTGCCGCCAGGTTGGCCACTTCCGCTTCCTTTTGCCCGGTTAAGGATTGTGGCAGGCGCCAGGCTTTTTTCGCACCGGCAAAGCCTGTATATTCTACCGTAGGGTCCCCTTTTTTTGCCTGCCTTGTAGTAACAAGGATCACTCCGGCAGCACCGGAAAAAGCCCCATAGATCGCAGCCGAAGCCGCATCCTTCAGGATCGTGACCGACTCTACATCCGCCGGGTTATAAGGCGCGCCGGGCACCCCGTCTACCACGTATAGCGGACTTTCACCGCTCCGGTTACCGATCCCCCGGATCACCACTTTTGCACCACGATCGGGGTGCCCTCCGTCATTGGTTACCGTAATACCCGGCACCTTTCCCTGCATCATGTTTTCTACATTCAGCACCGGCCTGCTTTTGGCCTGCTCCAGGTCGGGAACCGTTGCCACGGCCGCCGAAAGATCCTTCTTTCGCATAGAACCGTAACCAATGACCACTACCTTATCCAGCGCACTGCCGCTGGGTCGCAGCTCCACACTGATAGAAATGCGGCTGGCTGCAGTTACTTCATACCCCTCCAGGGTATCGGCCTCATACCCCACATAACTCACAATAAAACGATACCCCGGGCCCAGGGGAATATTACTGAACTGAAAGATACCGTTCTGGTTGGTTACCGTCATTAATCCCGGCACGAGCTTTTCTGCTCCCTTGCTTTTCTCAAGAACTACGGAAGCCCCCGCAAGCGGCTCTCCTTTCTCATTTTTTACCACCCCCGTTGCCGAGTTGGTTCCGTCGCCTTGCCCAAATGAAATGTATGGGGCACAGACAAGCCATAGCAGTACGATGCGTAATTGCTTCATAAGAGATGTTGATTTAATTTTTCTTCTTTAAAATTCCAACCTCCTTGCGGAGGTAAACAGCGTTGATTTATTTGAAACAGGCGCGCCGGTTATTCATCGGCCCGGATCCGGAAACCTGTTTTTGTTTTCTCTATTTTAAGATGGTTTAATAATACAAGTGTATTCAGAAACTGTTCTATTGTTTCTGACGATGGCCGGTACATACCGGTAAAACGCATATCCTTTACCTCTGATCCCTTAAAGTCGATCTTTAAATGATACAGTTGCTCAATTTTTTTAAAGACCTCCGCCATGGGTTCGTTATCCAGCTCCAGTACAGCGGTGTTCGGCCCTGTAAAAAGGTCGGTGTCCACCCGCTCATTCCGGGGTTTGTCACCAAACCGTTGTACCCTGTTGGAAAAATCACTATTGTTAAACAACAATTCCTGGCCGGGAACCAAAAATACCGCTTCAATCTTTTGGGCAATATGCGGCTCTTTTTTTATAACCACTTTTCCTTCCAAAAGCCGGACACTCGTAAAAAGGGAATCTTTATTTTCAATACTGAAAACCGTTCCCAGTGCTGTAACATTGATATTACGGGTGTGTACACAAAAGGGTTTTGATTGGTCTTTTGCCACGGAAAAAGAAGCATTCCCGGATAAGGCCACATCTCTCCGCTCACTAAACACTGAGTCATACTCCAGGACACTACCCCCAGCCAGCGCCACCTGCGAGCCATCCGGAAGCTTTATATTCTTGACAACAAAAGAGGTATTAGCAACCTGCAGACAGGTCATTGCCACGGGTTCCTGCACCAAAGGCTGCTCCTTTTGCAACATCTGAAAATATGCCAGGCCCGCCAGCAACACCAGCACGGCAGCTGCTGCGCTCCATTGCAGGTAACGGGTACGCCGGCGCATTTTCCGCAGCAGGTACCGCCGCATCCGCTCTGAAGCACCCGCAGGTATGGTGTCCCCGGCCTGAAACTGTTCCCAGCTCTGCTCCGTCATGTAAGGCGCAAGCACTTCCGGGTGCTTCACCAGCCACGCTCTTATAGCGGCCTCCTGCTCCTGCGAACAGTCGCCTGCAAAAAAACGTTGTAATAATTCCGGAGACATTTCCATACATCCTTATTCGCGCAAACAAAAAAAATCCCCTACAACAACAAGCATTTTTTTAAAAAAATACCGACAGGTTTTTCTTCAGCCGGCGAACGGCCCTTGTAATATGTGTTTCAACAGTTTTGGCAGAAATGGAAAGCAGGGCTGCCGTCTCCTTATGAGAAAGGTCGTTGATACGGGTCTGTGTCAGCACCTGCTGCTGCATCACCGGCAGATCATGGATGTTTTTCATTACCCGGTTCAGATCATCCTTCATTTCAATAGCGGTGATGACCGAAGTTTGTTCAGTAACCGATTCAGGATGCGGAAGCCGTACCACTTCGCGCACCCGGTCCTTACGCAACAGGTCTATCAGGGTACATTTGGCCACCCGGAACAATTGGGTAGACAGGCTGTATTCTGTGGATAATTTTTTCCGCTGTTCCCATATTTTAATAAAGCTCAGCTGCACTGTTTCTTCGGCCAGCCACGCTGAGCGGGTATACATATGGATATACTGGTACAGACGTGCGTGGTACAAGTCGTAAAACTCATGAAAAGAGTCCTGGTCCCCTTCCCTGATTCTCTGAAGCATCGCAAGCATATACCCCCTGGTAGTAGACATTAAAATTACAGCAATATATTTATAACAAAGCCCGTGATAGTTCGGCATTTCCGGAACAAAAGCCATTGTATCAAAAAGCGCACACCGCTTCGGTAAGCCAATATCGTACCGAAAACTTTATGAAGATAGCACTTTTGGAAACATCCTGCTCTGCCTGCCATACCTGCACTTAAAATATAACAATCTCGTAATCCCGCCTCTATTTTTCGCTTTTTACCTGCCACCGGTGTGAATGCAACACCGCACTCCTTGCAGCAGCATCCCCCTCCCAAACCGGCCCCGGCTCCTCGCCCTCCTGCAGCGCACGCGTATATTATTTTTCCTGTTCCCCGGGGGAAATAACCAACAAAGTCCTAACTTGGCACCCGCTTGATTGCAATTAAATACCATATAATATGAAGCAATACTTACTGGCCATTATGCTTATCTGCAGCAGTTTTTATTATGCAGCCGCACAGCAGCTTAAAGTAGCCACATTCAATATCCGGATGGAAACCAGTGCGGACCAGGGCAATCTCTGGAAAGACAGGGCCACACCGGTAGCGAATCTTATCCGCTACCACGACTTTGATATATTCGGAACCCAGGAAGGTTTTAAAAATCAGCTGGACGATATCAGTGAACGCCTGCCCGGTTATGCACGCTATGGCAAGGGCCGCGATGATGGAGGCGATAAAGGCGAACATTCTGCGGTCTTCTATAAAAAAGACCGGTTCACACTTTTAAGATCCGGTGATTTCTGGTTGTCCGAAACGCCCGGCAAACCCGGAAAAGGATGGGATGCAAAATGCTGCAACCGGATCTGTTCCTGGGTATACTTAAAAGATAAAAAAACAGGAAAAAAATGCTACTTCTTCAGTGTCCATTTTGATCACGAGGGAAAAGTAGCCCGGGTAGAAAGCGCCAGGCTGATGCTGAAAATGATCCGTGATATTGCAAAAAATGAAAATACCGTCCTTGTTGGCGACTTCAATGGCGACCGGAACTCTGAATGGTACCAGTTGCTGGCAAATTCAGGCATCCTGAGAGATACCTACCGGGATGTAAAGGTGCCTTATGAAAATAACGGCTCCTTTAATGCATTCGGAAAAGCGCTGGAACGCAGTGAGGTCATTGATCATATTTTTATTACCCCAAAAGGAAAGGCCATAAAATGGGGTATCCTGACGGATACTTACAAAGGAAAATTCCCATCGGACCATTTCCCCGTTGAAGCGCTCATTCAATTTTAAGATCTCCATAATTGCACAAACGGCAACCGGTTGCAGCCGTTCACAAAAGCCCGGAAAATACCCCTCCATACCAAAACAGGATCCAGGCATTCAGAGAGTCGATCTAAAAAATACCCCAAATGGGGTATTTCTGACATATTAATAAAAAATATCTTTGAACTGCAAAATTTTAACCGCTTGAACATGAGTGACGCTGCTGATGATCATAACCGGGATATCTCCCGGGTATTCTATACCGTTTCAGACAAAAAAAACGGGGCCGGGAGCTTATCGGAAGTCATTAAGGCAGAACTCACAGGTAATGAGAACATTCTCGGGATCAAGTTAGAGATCATCCGTCAAAACACTCCTTCCAAAAGAAAGAAGATCTCCCTGTCTATAAAATTAGACCGGGAGGATGTTTTTGAATATGTAAAAACGATCGATTTCTATCTGAAAAACAAGAAAATGCTCTCCAGATACAAAACGAGCATTGAACAGCTGAGCCCCCGTGAAAAAGAGATCTGCCTGCTGCTTTCCAAAGGGCATTCCAGTGCGGAAATCGGTGAGCGCCTGTTTATTTCGACCGATACCGTCAGAACACACAGGAAAAATATTTTTAGAAAGCTGGAATGCAATAGTGTAAAAGAACTCATCTTTTACTCCATGCTCCTGTAAGCCCCGGGAAACCGGTTGCGCCACGCTGCCACCCCAATACGGTTCCATCTTTAAAAATACCCCGGTTGGGGTATTGTGGAGGTAGGGAAAGTAGTAGATATTTGTGTTCTGAATTTACAACCAGAAAGAAATTGACAGGTACAATGCAACCTAAACCTGCTTATGACAGTTCCAGTAATAAAGACAGTCATATCAGTTTAGTTATATAGCTCAACAGGTTGTTGAGCGTCCGGGCCGGTAAAAGGCGCTCATCGGGTACTTGCTATAGGAACCGGCGCCCCGGGTACTGCGGCAATCGAAACTATTGAACATTTGTAAAAGCAGGCGCAAGTTCTTACATAAAGGAAGCCGGGCTGGTCAATGCCGGCAGGCATTTTTGAAAACCGGCGTGAGGCCGTTATTATTAAAACAATACATTAAGATATTTTACGGAGATGTTTTAGACACTCCTTAATAAAGGATCGAGGTTTACATTGAAAGCAAAAAAACGCCCATCTTAACTTTTGTATAAGTGGTGTTTATTTTGAAGGCTGTCCTATTCTTAGGGCAGCTCTTTCTTTTATATATGTATCCTGCGCCCCTGCACTGAAACGATACATCTAACTAACTGGCGGCGCACAGCAGCCCCGGCACTCCCTGCAGCCAAAACCAGCCACAAAGCAACCCATAATAAAAAAGTGATCCATTCATCCGGGGCCACCTCCGCCATGGATTTGCCGATTTATGTATATTTGATACCCATAAACAACAGGTTTTGCATGGCAAAAAGGTTATTCATATAAACACGGACACATGAAATATTTACCACTGGATCCCCGGATCTTTATTAAAAACAGGAAGCGGTTCACCGACAAAATGGAGCATAGATCCATTGCAGTATTTTTAGCAAATGATGAAGTACCCGAAAACGGCGACGCCCTTTACCGGTATAAACCCAACAGCAGTTTGTTTTGGCTTTCCGGTGTACAACAGGAAGACTCGATGGTAATTTTGTACCCGGACAACCCGGATCCAAAATACCGCGAGGTATTGGTATTGGTGCGTCCCAATGAGTTAAAAGAAAAATGGGACGGAAAACGCCTGCGTGCCGGGGAAGCCACCGGGATCAGCGGTATCAAAACCATTGTATGGCTGGACACATTGCCGGCCCTGCTTACCTCCTGGATCCATGCCGCCGAAACGATCTACCTGGACACCAATGAAAATGACCGCAAAAGTTCCTGGATCGAAACACGGCAATACCGTTATATAAAAGAGCTAAAGGAAAAATTTCCGCTGCACCAGTACAAACGGGCAGCTCCGGTGCTGAAAGAACTGCGTGCTATAAAAACGCCGGAAGAAGTAGCGGTTATTAAAAAGGCCATCGCCATTACTGAAAAAACCTTCCGACGTTTACTACAGTTCATCAAACCCGGCATATGGGAATTTGAGATCGAAGCGGAGATCCTGCATTCCTTCCTCAGTAACCGTGCTACAAGGGAAGGCTATGGCAGTATCATTGCCAGTGGCGACCGCGCCCGTACCCTGCACTATGTAAGCAACAACCAGCAATGCCTGGACGGCGAGCTGATCCTGATGGACTTTGGTGCAGAATACGGTGGCTATAATGCCGATCTTACCCGCACCATTCCCGTGAACGGGCGTTTTACCAAGCGTCAGAAAGAGGTTTACAATGCCTGCTTACACCTGCATCGCTATGCGGCATCTATCTTAAAACCGGGTATCACCATTATTGACTATCATGAAAAGGTGGGTAATGAGGCCACCAAGGAATTTATAAAGCTGGGGCTGCTCACCAGGGCAGATATCAAAAACGAAGACCCCGAAAACCGGGCCTACCGGAAATATCTTTACCACGGCATCAGCCATCACCTGGGTATTGATGTGCACGACCTCGGTCCGTTTCGTTCTCCATTAAAGGCAGGAATGGTCCTCACCATTGAGCCCGGCATCTATATAGAGGATGAACAACTGGGCATCCGGATCGAAAACAATTTCCAGCTTACGCGCAACGGCAACGTCGACCTGATGAAGACCATGCCGATCGAAGCGGACGAAATAGAACGCCTGATGAACAGTTAGATATTGTAATAACCTTGTATACAAAAACAGCGGCCGGGATGTACCGGCCGCTGTTTTTATGGGTGCCCCTTTTAAAAGGGCTACTTTGCAGTAACGTAATCCAACTTTTACCAGGCGAGGCCCGGGAAATAATGCTTTATTAAATACACCCTCACAGGGCATCCTTGAAAGATGCAGGTACGGTTTCACATACACAGCTTGTCATTTTTTTGTCACCAAATTAACCGTGATGCGTTAACTTTGCCAGCAATTTATTCACCTTCTATAAGAAAATATGAACTGGTCGCAATTTTTCACTTCTTCTGTTGGCAAGAAAATTACCATGGCGCTGTCGGGAATCTTTTTAATCCTGTTCCTGATTATACATGCAGGGCTCAATGCCTGTATCTGGGCAAACGATGGTGGCGTAATGTTCAACAAGGCAGCCCATTTCATGGGAGCCAATGTAGTACCCCGCGTACTGGAGATCGGCCTCTTCTTATTTATCCTGCTGCATATCATCCAGGGCCTTGTGCTGGAGGTACAGAACCGCAGCAAACGGGGTATCGGTTATGCCGTAAAAATGGGCAACCGGGGCAGTGCCTGGAACAGCCGGGCCATGGGCATCCTGGGCGCGCTGATCCTGATCTTTTTGGTGATCCATATCAGTGATTTCTGGATACCCAGCCGTTTTGGCGGCCTGGAGCCCATGTTCATTGACAATGCTACCGGCCAGATCGTACCCGAAGGCACTCCCGGTGCAAAGGAATACCACGACCTGTATGGAGAAATGAGACACCAGTTTACCGCATACCCCTGGATCATCATTATATATGAGCTGGGCGTAATTGCCCTTTTCTGGCACCTTATTCATGGGTTCCAGAGCTCCTTCCGCACAATGGGTCTTACCAATCATAAATACATCGGTCTCGTTAAAGGTACCGGCGTGGCATATTCTGTGATCATCTGCCTGGCATTTATGCTAATGCCTTTAAGCTTTTATTTCGGGTGGATCCAGTAACCCCTTTAGTGAATGGTCAATGATCAGGTGCATATCGCAGCGGATCATCAAAGACAAAACTTCAAACAAGAAACTATAAACGAGAAACGTTTTACATATGCTTGATTCAAAAATACCAGCCGGAAAATTAGAAGATAAATGGACGGATTATAAGGGCCACTGTAAACTGGTAAACCCCGCCAATAAACGGAAACTGGAAGTGATCGTAATAGGAACAGGGCTTGCGGGAGCATCTGCTGCTGCTGCTCTTGGAGAGCAAGGATACCAGGTAAAGGCCTTTTGCTTCCAGGATTCGCCCCGCCGGGCACACTCCATTGCTGCCCAGGGAGGGATCAACGCTGCAAAGAACTACCAGAACGACGGAGACTCGGTTTTCCGTCTTTTTTATGATACCATCAAAGGAGGCGACTACCGTGCGCGCGAGGCCAATGTGCACCGGCTGGCAGAGGTAAGTGTAAACATTATCGACCAGTGCGTGGCACAGGGGGTTCCCTTTGCGCGTGAATATGGCGGCTTACTCAACAACCGTTCCTTTGGAGGGGTGCAGGTAAAACGTACGTTTTATGCTGCCGGACAAACCGGTCAGCAATTACTGATCGGCGCATACCAGGCGTTAGAGCGCCAGGTAGCCCTGGGCAATGTAAAAATGTACAACCGCCATGAAATGCAGGACATCGTGATGATCGACGGCAAGGCCCGCGGAATTATTGCCCGAAACCTGATCAGCGGACAGCTGGAGCGCTTTTTCGGGCACGCCGTGGTACTGGCTTCCGGCGGCTATGGAAACGTATTTTATCTTTCCACCAACGCCATGGGCAGCAATGTTACCGCGGCATGGCGGGCGCATAAAAAGGGGGCGCACTTTGCCAACCCCTGCTTTACACAGATCCACCCCACCTGTATCCCGGTTTCCGGCGATCATCAGAGCAAGCTTACACTGATGTCGGAATCCCTCCGCAACGACGGAAGGATATGGGTTCCTAAAAAACAAAATGATACACGTAAAGCCAACGATATACCCGAAGAAGAAAGGGACTATTACCTGGAAAGAAGGTATCCCGCTTTCGGGAACCTGGTACCAAGGGACGTGGCCTCCCGTGCAGCAAAGGAGCGCTGTGATGCCGGCTACGGCGTAGGGACCACCAAACAGGCCGTGTACCTGGATTTTAAATACAACCTCATTAATAAATACGGAAAGGCAGAAGCCAACAAGCATGGCATCCAGAACCCGGATACAGAAACACTGGTACGCCTGGGTAAGGAAGTGGTGAAAGAGGAATATGGTAACCTGTTCGACATGTATGAGAAGATCACAGGCGAAAATCCTTATGAGGTTCCCATGCGCATCTATCCTGCTGTGCACTACACGATGGGCGGTCTTTGGGTAGACTATGACCTGATGACCTCTGTAAAGGGAATGTTCTGCCTGGGCGAAGCCAACTTCAGCGATCATGGCGCCAACCGTTTAGGCGCCTCTGCACTGATGCAGGGCCTGGCCGATGGTTATTTTGTGATCCCTTACACGCTGGGCAATTACCTGGCAGATGAGATCTCTGTAAAACCCATTCCCACCACAGACCGTGCGTTTGTAGAAGCCGAGGCGAAGGTAAATGAGCGGATCAACCGGCTGATGAGCATCCAGGGTACGCAAACCGTGGAAAGCTTCCATAAACGCCTGGGTAAGATCATGTGGGAAAAATGTGGTATGGCACGTAATGAGCAGGGGCTTAAAGAGGCCATTCAGGAAATAAGGGCCCTGAGAGAGGATTTTTGGAAAAATGTACGGATCCCCGGCGGCATTTATGAAATGAACCCGGAACTGGACAAAGCCAACCGTGTAGCCGACTTCCTGGAACTGGGCGAACTGATGTGTATGGATGCACTGGAGCGTAATGAAAGCTGTGGCGGTCATTTCAGGGAAGAAAGCCAGACCCCGGACGGAGAGGCCCTGCGTCATGACGACCAGTACATGTATGTTTCTGCCTGGAAGCTGAACGGCGAAAATTCCTGGGAACTGGAAAAAGAACCGTTGAACTATGAGGTGATCAAACCTACACAACGAAACTATAAATAATCACTGGATGGGCAACCGGTTTTTGAAATACCTCCCGGGATTACTACCCCTGCTGGTTTGCTTAACGGCCCCTGCCCAGTCAAAAGTTCTTTCTCAAATACCGGAATACGGTAAAAGTCTGGCAGATTTTATCCCTGCGCAGTATGATACGCTGGCGGTGGTTTACGGAGATCTGAACAAAGATGGCAAAGACGACGCTGCTTTAGCATTGCATCATGTTAAGGAAGATGCATATGAAATGGATGCAGAACCCACCCGCCTGCTGCTTGTATTGTTTAAAGACAACACAGGATACCGGGTGGCCGGAAAATCTGCAACAGCGCTCATGTGCCGGCATTGCGGCGGTATCTATGGCGATCCGTACGCGTCTATCGACATTCAAAAAGGCGTATTATCGGTTGCCCATTACGGGGGCAGCAACTGGCGCTGGAGCATCGAAGAAAAATTCAGGTACCAGTCCAGGGCCTTTGTACTGATCGGCACCACAACCGACAGCTATTTCTCGGGCAGTGACTGTGCCGGCGAAGGGGTTGGGGATGCCGGCAGGAAATTTAAAGATACCAACTGGATCACGGGCGAACAGCACGTCATTGAGCGAAAGGATGACTGCAGCCTGGTGAAAGACAAGAGACAAAAAATAAATAAAGGGCCGCTGGTAAAGCTTGAGGCTTATAAACGCTGATATAAACAAAAGAAGTATGGAACATTACAATATGAACCTGACGTTGAAGGTATGGAAACAAAAAAACGCTGAAACCGGCGGAAAGTTCGAGACCTACAAAGTATCCAATATTTCATCGGAAATGTCGTTCCTGGAAATGTTTGATGTATTGAACGAGCAACTGATCCGCGAAGGAAAAGAGCCCATCGCTTTTGATCATGACTGTCGCGAAGGGATCTGCGGTATGTGCTCCATGTACATCAATGGCCGGCCGCATGGCCCCTGGCACGGGACCACTACCTGTCAGCTGCACATGCGCGCCTTTAAAGATGGGGATACCATTGTGGTAGAACCCTGGAGGGCGAAGGCCTTCCCGGTGGTAAAAGACCTGATCGTTGACCGCAGTGCGTTCGACCGCATCATCCAGGCCGGTGGCTATATCTCTGTAAATACAGGGAACGCCCAGGATGGTAATGCCATTCCTATTCCGAAAGAAAATGCGGATAAAGCCTTTGCTGCCGCAGCCTGTATCGGTTGCGGGGCCTGTGTAGCAGCCTGTAAGAATTCATCTGCATTATTGTTCCTTTCTGCCAAAGTATCGCACCTGGCCCTGTTACCACAGGGAGAAGCAGAAAAAAAGGATCGTGCATTGAATATGATCGCGCAGATGGACAAAGAAGGATTCGGGTCCTGTACCAATACCGGTGCCTGCGAAGCCGTTTGCCCGAAAGAGATCGAGATCACGAATATCGCCCGCCTCAACCGGGAATACCTGACCGCTGGACTGGCTTCCGATACCAAAAAACATTAAGTGTCTAAACGCTCCGATATTTAAGCCCCTGTTAACAGCAGGGGCTTTTTTTATGGTTTATTTTAGCCGCACACATCAAAACAAACCATCATGCATACTGCAAAACAACAACTCGGGCATCCGGTCTTCCTGCTATCGGTTCTGCTGCTGCTGTTGAACGATTGGTTCCTAAAACCCGTTTTCCACAATGAGCTTACGGGTAAGCTTTCTGATTTTGCCGGGCTGTTTGCATTTCCCTTTTTTCTCAGCGTCCTCTTGCCGGCACAGAAAAAAACGGTCCATATTCTTACCGCTTTGCTGTTTGTATGGTGGAAATCGGATTGGTCGCAGCCCTTTATTGATGCACTCAACAATTGTTATATTCCCGTGGGACGCGTGGTAGACTATACAGATTATATTGCGCTTATCAGTATTGCCGGTTCTGCGTTTGTTTTACAAAACAGGAGGGCATACCGGCTCAATAAAATAGCCTTCAACAGTATCCTGATCATCAGTTCTTTCGCCTTTGCGGCCGATCAGATGGCAACAGAGCAATACGCGCTCAATAAGGAATACACTTTTGACTGCTCCGGCAAGCAGCTAATTGCCGCCTTCAACACGTTGCAGTTACATTACGCAAAACGCTTTAAAAGCAGTTTGAGCTTTGATGCCGAAAAAAATATTTTCTATTTCAGGGATACAAAAGATACAGTGGCCTATTTACTGGATCATACAAAAGTAAAGGATGGCGACACACTGACCTACCAGACGAAATTTTTCAAAATGATTTTTACCGGAAATCAGCAGCAATCAAAACTACGGCTGATCAATGTTACGCTTTATTCCTCCCCGCCGCCATTGCCCTGGTACCCTTCTTCAAAAAAGGCGATAAAGGCATTTGAGCGGAAGGTGGTCAGGAAACTAAGAAAATATACACGGAACAAATACTAATACCGCATCCTTGGAAAGGATAATCTTTTCTGTACCACGATGATCCTTGTAATAACGATAAGGGCAATCACAATAAATTTGCTGATGTCCGTATTTATCTCAAAATACAGCAGTAACAGGTACACCACGCCGCCAAAGATGCAGACCGTGGCGTAGATCTCCCTCCGGAAGATCAGCGGAATAGTATTCAAAAGGATATCCCGGGTGATGCCGCCAAAGCAGCCGGTAATAGTACCCAGGGCTATACAGATACCCGGGTTCAGCCCAAAGTTGATGCCCTTTTGCAATCCTACCACAGTAAACAAACCCAGCCCCAGGCTGTCAAATAAAAAGAGGGTCACCTTTAATTTCCGTATATAGGTCTTAAAGATAATGGCAGCGACGGATGTGACCAGGATCACCAGGCATACCTGAACATCCCGCATCCAGGCTACCGGGGTATCGCCGATCAGCAGGTCGCGGATGGTTCCCCCGCCAACCGATGTTACAAAAGCAATAATAAGCACGCCAAATACATCCAGCTTTCGCTGCATCGCAGAAAAGGTTCCGGATATAGCAAAAGCAATGGTTCCCAGTATTTCAATTATTTCGGAGGTGTTGGAGAACATATCTTCTGAATCACATTTCTAACGTCTGCGACCTGGTTGTTAAAAGCTGACAACTGGCAAGAAGCCTCACCAGTTATTCCCCTGTTCTTCGTTCATCCGTTCGGATACATCCTCCGGCTTCGTTTGCCGCCAGTAAGGATCATATTTAACAAACCAGGAAAGCCATAAACTACGGGAAAAACGCATCAGCCAGGGCTGCAGGCAAATCAGTGCGACCGAATTAAAAATAAGCCAGTAAATAAACCGGTTATCAGACGCTGAAAAGCCAATGATGAGCCACCACAAAACAGCACTGAAGACGGTCAGCATTACTGCAATAAAATAGCTGACATATCCCGTGCCGTAATAAAACCCCACTTCAATTTCCGTTGGCTGACCGCATACCGGGCAATATTTGTTCATCTTCAGCACTCCTTTAAACCGCAGGCCAAAGGGTTTTTCAAATAACTTCCCCTCTCTGCACCGCGGACAATAGCAGCCCACAATAGTAGCCAGGTAACCCCTGCTGCTCTCTTCCGGTTTCATAACTAACCTTTTTAAGTACAAAGGTACAACTATCAGTTTTGAGAATCGGGAGATGTGCATCAGGATACGGGAAACGGAATGCAAAACAGATCCGTATATGCGACGCATAAAATGGGGCCAACGTAGCACATTAAACGCCTCCCTGAAACTTCCTAAAGCGCTTCCAGCACTTTTTCCATCTGTGTACTCCGGCTTCCTTTTACCAGCAGCAGGGCATGTTCGGGCTTATACGCGCTCAGCCATTCCGCAGCCTGTACCGATGATTCAAAATAATGAAACAGGTCTTTATAAGGTTCAAATGGCTTTCCTACAAGTAATACGCCACTCCAGGAATGCTGACCGATCAACTCTACAATATGTTGATGTTCGGCCGCTGTTGCGGCTCCCATTTCAGCCATCGCACCCAGCACCAGGATCTTTTTATCACCCTCCATTTTAGCCAGGTTCCCGATCGCCAGTTTCATACTGCTGGGGTTGGCATTGTAGGCATCCAGGATGATCCTGTTGGTTCCTTTTTCCAAAAGCTGGCTGCGACTATTAGAAGGAATATACCCTTCAATAGCCCCCTTGATCTTTTCTGCGGGAACATTGAAATGTATCCCGGCAGTAATGGCCGCCAGTACGTTGGGCAGGTTATAATCACCAACCAGCCGCGTGCTGATCTGCATTACAAACGGCCGCACCAGTTCCGCAGCAAGAAAGCCATTCCGCTCAACAGCATCTCCCACAACATCGGCTTCCGCTGTCCCATAACGGATAATATGGGCAATGCCCCGGCTCATATCCCGGAGATAATCGTAATCCCACATCACCAATGCGGTTCCATCACCGCGCTCCCTTAAAAAATCATACAGCTCCCCCTTTCCTTTTTTAACCCCTTCAATACTGCCAAACCCCTCCAGGTGGGCCTTGCCGGCATTGGTAATAAGGCCATGGGTAGGCCGGGCAATCGTGCAGTAACTTTTGATCTCCTCCAGGTGGTTGGCGCCCATTTCGATCACAGCCAGCTGTGCATCATTTTTTATCTTCAGCAGCGTGAGCGGTACCCCTATATGGTTATTCAGGTTGCCCTCTGTGGTATAGGTTTTATAGGTAGTACTCAGTACCGCATGCACCAGCTCTTTAGTGGTGGTCTTCCCGTTGCTGCCGGTTATTGCCAAAACCGGAAACGAGAACCGGGCGCGATGCCAGGCCGCCAGCTGCTGCAACGCCTGTAATACATCCGGTACCAATATGGTTTTACCGGCAATTTCGTATGCGGCTTCATCGATGATCACTTTTGCAGCACCCGCGTCAATGGCCTGCTGTGCAAACCGGTTACCGTTAAAGTTGGGGCCCTTCAGCGCAAAAAAAAGTTCTCCTTCCTTTATTTTACGTGTATCGGTTTGTACCTCCGGGTGCTCCAGGTATACCTGGTATAAAGCTTCCATATTCATCAAACAAAAATAAGAAAACGCCAACGGGTTAGTAAGCCGGAAAAACAATTATTTTTATTTCATAAATACCATCCTCAATGTATTTTTTACGAAAAACATTCCTGCTACTCATTATTCTGAGTAAATATATGCCCTCGTATACCCAGGTAAAAACCCCTGAAGACTTTGGCTACCGTTATATAAAAACCCGTTTCAATGGGGATCCGGTCGATCTGTTGATTCAATCAAAAAAAGGGGAAGAAACAATAAAGAAACCGTTATTCCTGTTCTTCCAGGGAAGCCAGCCCCAGCCACTGATCAAAACAGATGGCAATAATACCTATGGAGTATTCCCCTTCAACCCGGATAGTCTTGCCGAATATTGTCACCTGGCCATTATTGGAAAACCTTACATACCGGTTATTGCCGATAAAAAAGACCTCGGAGAAAATATGATGTACCTGGATAGTGCGGGTAATATTCCCCTAAAATATGCTGAAAGGAATTTACTCAGCTACTATACAAAAAGAGCCAATGCCGTTATCCGCTACCTGCAATCCCAAAGCTTTATTGACACAAAAACCCTGATTGTGGCAGGCCATTCCGAAGGCAGCACCATCGCAGCGGGGGTAGCCTTTACCAACAAAAAAGTCACCTGCCTGATCTATTCCGGAGGAAATCCGATGGGAAGAATGATGAGCATGATTGGCCCTGCCCGCTTTTTTGAAAAAGATACGGCTTCCCTGACAGACGATCTCTTTCAACGCTGGGAGCAGGTCAACGCTGAACCGGAAAAAATAAACTATGGTAAAGGCGACACCAACAAGTCGCTGGCTGAGTTTTCAGTGTCAATGCTTCCCCGTTTGCTGGCCCTCAACATTCCGGTTTTAGTATCTTATGGGAGTAAAGACTGGTGTGCCCCCTTTAATGATTACTTTCACACCGAATGCATCCGTTTAAAAAAGAGGAATATTGTATTTAATACTTATATTGGCACCGGGCACAATTATTTTCCGGTTAATGCCACAGGAAACATCAACTATGAGGTATTTAACTGGGATAAAGTAGCGGATGATTGGCTCAAATGGTTAAAAAAACAAGAACATGTCATTCAGAATCGGATCCGGAATTGATTTTCACCAGTTTGCAGAGGGGCGCGATCTTTGGATCGGCGGCATTAAAATACCTCATCATAAGGGGGCACTGGGGCACAGCGATGCCGATGTATTGCTGCATGCCATCTGCGATGCTTTGTTAGGCGCCCTGAGCCTGGGAGATATCGGGGTGCATTTTCCCAATAATGATCCCCGGTATAAGGATATCGACAGCAAGATCCTGTTAAAAGAAACGGCACAGCTCATTTCAGAAAAAGGATATGGGGTGGTGAATGTAGATAGTACACTTTGCCTGCAGGAACCCAAAATAAAAAAATTCGTACCCGCCATGCAGCAAACAATCGCTGAAATACTTAAAGTAACCACCTCCGATATTTCTATAAAAGCGACTACCACGGAGGAAATGGGCGCCATCGGCCGCGAAGAAGGGCTGATGGCCATGGCCACCGTTTTGCTGCAAAAAATACCATTCAAAGCAGATGCCCCGATCCCATAAATATTGCCTTTAGCAATTCCTGGAGAGGGCCTTTGCATAAATGTTAAAGTAATATAATTTTCGTACGAAGCGTTTATCTTTGTCACAATGGCAGTTGAAATAAAGATCATCAATCAGTCATCCAATCCGTTACCCGGTTATGCTACAACCGGCGCCTCCGGTATGGATGTAAGAGCTCATTTAGAAGCCCCTGTTACCCTACAGCCCCTGGAAAGAGTATTGATCCCCACCGGAATTTTTATGGAAATTCCCGGGGGGTATGAAGTGCAGGTCCGGCCCCGCAGCGGGCTGGCAGTTAAGCAGGGTCTTACCTGCCTGAACACCCCGGGCACCATTGATGCCGATTACCGGGGCGAGGTAAAAGTTATCCTGATCAATCTTTCCAATGAGGAGCAGGTCATTCAGCAGGGTGACCGTATCGCACAGCTTGTTGTACAAAAAGTAGAAAAAGCGGAATGGGTGGAAACAGCGGTACTGGGAGAAACCCTCCGTGCAGCGGGAGGATTTGGCCATACCGGCAAACAATAACAGCTTTAACAATATCCGATACACAGGGCAGCTGCGCTTTTTAAGATCAGCTGCCGGGCAGTTTTTTCTTAAAAAAAACACAGCATGAAACACATTACTTTGTTTTTGTCAGCAGCCCTGATTCTTGCTTCCTGCAACTCAGCAAAAAAAGCACAGCGTACGCCGACCACCCCGGCAGCCGACAGTTCCGTAAAAACAGAAACAGCATCTACAGATGATTCCGGGGACAAAAAGGATGTTACCACACCGGAAACGATCTCCACTGTCCTGGAAAAGCTTAACCATATTGACTATACCACGTTTTCCGGGAAAGCAGCAGTGATGTATAAGGCCAAAGGGGATACCAAGAACTTTGATATAAAGCTGCAGATCCATAAGGACAGTCTCATCTGGGCATCAGTAATCGGCCCGCTTGGCATCGAAGTGGCCCGGGGAATCATTACAGAAGATTCCGTCCGGATAATTAATAAGCTCAATAAACAATATATTGCTTCCAGCTACGTTTATTTACAGGAACAACTGGGACTGCCGCTTGATTTGGGTACCCTGCAGGACCTCCTGGTGGGAAACCCGGTTTTTATCGACAAAACCAACAGCAGCTATACCAAACTGGCGGATACCCTCCAGGTGACCAGCCGCACAAGATTTTTCAGGAACCTGCTCAATGTTATGTTGCCCGGCTATTTACCAGCAACGAGCAGGCTGGAAGACGCAGATGCCGGCAGAAACCGCACAGCGGAATTGACTTACGGAACATATGAGAAGACAAACAATGCGCAGTTCCCAAGATCAAGAACAATAAATGTAAAATATAAAACGGAGATAGAAATCCATTTAGACTATAAATCATTCACCTTTAATGAAGCGTTAAATACGCCATTCTCGGTGCCGAAGGGCTACAAAACAAAGAAGTAACCCTGTTAAAAATTGGAGTGCTTATGTTTATGATAAGAAATTGGCTATGGTTGGGCTTTATACTTTTGAGCGGGACCGGATTTGCCCAGGATGATGCAAAAACCACTTTAAGAAAAGAGCGGGCACAGATCCTTAATGAAGTTAACGAGATCCAGCGGGCCTATAACAGTACACATACGGTTTCGAAAGAAGCAATGGTGCAGCTGACCACGCTTAACCGGAAAATAGAAGGGCAGGAACGTTATATCATCAGTATGTCGCGGCAACCAGGCTTTTTCAACCTCGAAGAGGTGCAGGACAACGACCGGGAGATCAGCCGTATTAAAAAAACTATCGGAACATTAAGAGATCTTTATTATCACCCCGCCCCGCCCCCGGAGACCAAGGCCCCGGTAGAGCAGCCGGCAGAACCCGCACCTCAGCGGCAATACCCCGTACTTCCTCCCCAGCACCATAATGCATTCCCTGTAAGCAGCGCTGCCTTAACCGGTGATTTTGGGCTCTACCGGGGCCAGATCCCCTATCCCTTGGATAAAGGCAGCATTATACAGGGTTTTGGCCGGTTTAAGATTGAAGGAGCCGGGCCCGATATTGTAGGCGACAACCCGGGCTATACCTTCTCCGCTCCGGTAAATACACCCGTAAAAGCCGTTTTTGAAGGAGATGTGATCAGTGTTTCCAAACTCAGCGGAAACTTTTACGTAGTGATCCGTCATGGAAGGTATGTGACCGCCTATAGCAACCTGGCCGGGGCCTCGGTTGTAAAAGGATCAAAAGTAAAAACCGGGCAGGTGATCGGTACCGTAGGGCGTGATGACGAAACCGGCTACGGGAAACTGGATTTTATCCTGATGCTGGATGATAAGAACCTGGATCCCAAAGCCTGGTTCCTTCCCATTCCCCAGCAATAGCAGCATTGCCCGATAAAGAAAAAGCAGGTCACAGGACCTGCTTTTTTATGCGCTTACCGGAACCCCTCTCCTAGATGATCAGCAATGCATCGCCGTAGCTGAAGAAACGGTACTTATCTTTAATCGCCTTTTTATAGGCTTCAATGGTCAGTTCGTAACCGGCAAAGGCGCTGGTCATGATCATCAGGCTGGTTTTAGGTAGGTGAAAATTGGTCACCAGCGCATTGGCAATATTGAAGTCATAAGGCGGATGGATGAACATGTTCGTCCACCCTTCGGAAGGCTTCAGCAGCTTCTGAGCGGTAAAGGAAGACTCCATCGCCCGCATGGTAGTAGTACCAATGGAACAGATACGATGGTTCGTTTCCTTGGCCTTATTTACTACACGGCAGGCCGTATCATCGATATGATAATACTCCGCATCCATCTTATGTTTACTCAGATCTTCCACTTCAATCGGGCGAAACGTACCCAACCCGGTGTGTAATGTCACCTCGGCAAAGCGGATCCCTTTGATTTCCAGGCGCTTGATCAGCTCACGGCTGAAATGCAGGCCTGCAGTAGGGGCTGCAACCGCACCTTCATGTTTGGCATAAACGGTCTGATAACGCTCTTTATCCTCATCATCCGGCTTCCGCTTAATGTATTTGGGCAACGGGGTTTCGCCCAGAGCTTCCAGCTGGGCCTTAAACGCGTCCTCTGATCCTTCCCACAGGAAACGGATGGTACGCCCGCGGCTGGTGGTATTGTCGATCACCTCGGCTACCAACTCTTCATTTTCCCCGAAATATAACTTATTACCTACCCGGATCTTGCGGGCAGGATCTACAATCACATCCCAGAGGCGGTTCTGTTTATTTAATTCTCTTAAGAGGAACACTTCAATTTTGGCACCGGTTTTTTCCTTACGGCCATACATGCGGGCAGGAAAAACCTTGGTATTGTTTACCACGAAAACATCCTTATCATCAAAGTAATCCAGGATATCGCGGAAGTTTTTGTTCTCCATCTGCCCTGTCTGACGGTGTACCACCATCATGCGGGCATCTTCTCTTTTCTTCGTAGGATGTTGTGCAATAAGGTTAAGAGGCAGGTCAAATTGAAATTGTGAAAGCTTCATTCTTTTGTTTAACGGTTTTAAATGTCAATACCCGAAAACAAGCGAAGCCCGGGGGAGGAAGTTTTGAACAAACTGGAAACCAGTATGTTTTATGCTTTCGATCCCCGGTCTTACGGCACCGGTTTTCGATTTGTGCGTGCAAAGGTAACACTCTTGCAGTAATTTCCGGTTTATTTTTTCCAACCCGATAGGTCTTAAAGACCTAACAGGTATTATCACCGGGGAAATGCGCTTTTTCATAGTTCCGGATATAACGTATAAGTGCCTCCCGGCTGCCAAACCAATCCAGTAGTTCGTTTCGTAATAACAACGTTGGCTCTTCGGACAATAAACTATTATATGCAGAATAGGGGTAACTGCCTGAGGTTACAGAAAGATGATGCCGGACCGGGTTGGTAAGAATATATCCGATGATGGTTGTATAGTAGGAATGATCTGTTATTTTCTTTCGTCTAAAACGCTTCTGAAACAAACTTCCCGTTCTGCCATATTTTTTATTGAATGCCTTAGCGTAGGCATTAAACATATTGGAAAATTTTTTCGCCAATTTATTTCCAGCCGGAGAAAACTCTTTGATCCTTACCAGGAAATGAAAATGATTCGGCAGCAGGCAGTAACAAAACAAATCAATATCCCTGGCTAAATATCTTTCCCAAAGCAATAGGAAATACGCAAAATTATCCGGCTCCCTGAAAATATTTTCTTTGTTATTTCCCCGGTTATAAATGTGATAATACACTCCGGGGGATAAAGGCTGGTATATATCCCTGTTATCCATTGGTGTTAAACATTAGGTGAATATAAAGGTACAAAAAAAATCGTTCTTTTGCATACCCGACCTGTCAGGTCTTAAAGACCTGACAGGTCGGGTGTAATTCCCTTCGGAATAGAAGCAATCAGCTTTTGGGTATAAGCACTTTGAGGGTGCTCATAAATTTCATCTGCCGGCCCGCTCTCCTCTATTTTCCCCTTGTTCATCACAATGATCCGGTCGCTGAAATAGCGTACTACCGAAAGGTCATGACTGATAAATACAATGGTAAAGCCAAATTCTTTTTTGAGATCATTCAGCAGGTTGAGCACCTGGGCCTGTACGCTTACATCCAAAGCGGATACCGATTCATCGCAGATAATAAAAGAAGGATTCAATGCCAGGGCCCTTGCAATAACGATGCGCTGCCGCTGCCCTCCGCTGAATTCGTGCGGGTAGCGGTGATAGTGTTCCGGCAGCAGGCCTACTTTTTCCAGCAGGGTCTCTACTCTTTTTTTGCGGGCTGCCGCATCCGGCTCTATCCGGTGCACTTTCAGTGGCTCTTCAATGGCTGGGCCTATCTTTTTCCGGGGGTTTAATGAAGAATAGGGATCCTGGAAAATGATCTGCAACTTCTTGCGCAGGCCGCGTAATTCCTCCTTTTTAAATAAACCCATATCCTGCCCCCGGTAAATGATCTTACCGGACGTTGAAGGAATCAGCTGTAGCAGGGCACGTCCCAGCGTCGTTTTACCACAGCCGCTCTCTCCCACCAGCCCCAGTGTTTCATTTTCGAAGATCTCAAAACTCACAGCATCGACTGCCTTTGTATAGCCAAGCGGCTTCCCCAGCCAGTTCCTTTCTTTGGGATACCAAACAGAGAGTTGCTCCACACTTACCAGGCAGCAGGCGCCGGCATTAAAAGGTTCCGGTGCGGTTACGGTCACCGCAGCAGGCGCCGGCGGCTGCATTGCTGCCGCATCAGTAAAATCGCTGACCACCGGTAACCGGGTTCCTTTTTTATGATTCACGGGCCGGCAGGCCAACAAGGCCTTTGTGTAGGGATGCTGGGGATAACTGAACAACTGTCTCACCGTTCCTTCCTCCACTATGCCCCCCCTGTATAGTACTACTGCCCGGTCGGCAATTTCTGCCACTACTCCCAGGTCGTGCGTAATAAAGATCACCCCCATACCCGTTTCCTGCTGTAGTTCCCTGATCAGCTGCAATACGGTTTTTTGCACCGTTACATCTAATGCAGTAGTAGGCTCATCGCAAATCAGGAGCCGGGGCTTGCAGCACATTGCCATGGCAATCATCACCCGCTGCTTTTGTCCTCCGCTAAGCTGGTGCGGATAACGGTTATACAGGGCCGGGGGGTCCGGTAACTGCACGCGCTCAAACCAACGGATCGCCAGCGCTTTTGCCGCTTCCTTTGTTACACGGGTATGCACCCGGATGGCTTCAGCCACCTGGTTGCCGCAGGTATATACCGGGTTCAGTGAACTCATCGGCTCCTGGAAGATCATTGAGATCGCGTTGCCCCGTATGGTCTGCATTGCCTCCCGGCTTTGTTCCAGCAGGCTGATACTGGCGCCGTCTTCTGTATAATAACAGATAGCGCCCCCCACATATTTTACCGGGGGGGAGGGGATCAGTTGTAATACGGACAATGAAGTTACCGACTTGCCCGATCCGGACTCTCCTACCAGCGCCACGATCTCATTCGCATGTACTGTTACCGAAATATCTTTCAGCGCATGGTTCACTACACCATCAGAAATAAAATCTGCGCACAAATCCCGGATCTCCAACAATGGTTGCTGCATTCTTTTGCTACTTTAATGAATCATTTATACACCCGCTAATTTAGCACCGGTCCGGCAACCATCATTGCCGAGACTGGTCCGGCATAAAAATGTATTTTTTTGAATCCCCTCCAGATCGGTGCCGGATACCCGCTGATGGTCCCATCCTTCAGCCCTCCGCGCTATCTGCGGACACCCCAGCCCTCCCGTCCTGTTGCGAAATCCATGAAGTCCTGTTACAATAAATGCTGCCCTGCAATAAATAAGAGCTGCCCGGGCCAAAGAAGCAAAATACTATATCTATAAAAGCGCCCCCATCCCCGGTCATTTTGCCGGAAGCCGGTGACGATTCTGACAGCGTCATCATCACTCTAAAAGACAGCCAATCCCGCCTTACTGGACCACCTTAATATTCAGCTTCCTTTCCGGCGTGGGATAGTAGGCCATACAAACCGCACACTGCGGGTCTTTTTTAGCCGGTACTATTTCAAAATAAAAAACATCTCCTTCCTTAATACCGGAAGGAAAGTCGCAGGGATTGCTGATACCAAAAGCCTTCCAGTAGGTCTTATTGGTTTGGGGATTGGTCCATGTAGCCGCCACCAGCAGGGGATCTATTCTTCCTTCAATAACGGAGAAGGTATAGTTAGAGCACATACCGGCCACTTCAAACCGGGCTTTATAACGGGTGCCTCCGCCCTTTGTTGCTTTAGAGGAGCAGGCTGTTATTGCGGAAAACACCGCCGCCGCAATAACCAGCGTAAATAAACCTATTTTCATGTATGATGATTTTAAAATCTCAGGTGCCGTACCGTTTGACCGTTATTGATCAGTTGTTTCAGCGAATCAATACCAATCTTCAAATGATTTTCCACATACTTAGCCGTCACTTTCCGATCGCTTTCCGCTGTTTTCACCCCATCGGGTATCATGGGCTGATCACTCACCAGCAGCAGGGCGCCGGTTGGTATCTTATTAAAAAAGCCGACCGTAAAAATAGTAGCCGTCTCCATGTCCACCGCATAGGCCCGTATCCGCTGCAGGTAGGTCTTAAACTCCTCATCATGTTCCCATACCCTCCGGTTGGTGGTGTACACAGTTCCGGTCCAGTAGTCGGTCTTGGCTTCCCTTATGGTGGTACTCACTGCTTTCTGCAATGCAAAAGCCGGCAGGGCGGGCACTTCATGTGGAAAATAATCATCTGAGGTACCTTCCCCCCGAATTGCGGCAATGGGTAAAATAAGATCGCCTACATTATTGCGCTTCTTAAGCCCCCCGCATTTGCCCAAAAACAATACCGCCTTGGGAGCAATAGCGGTAAGCAGGTCCATGATCGTAGCCGCTGTGGGGCTTCCCATTCCAAAATTGATAATGGTAATATCCCCTGCTGTAGCACATTGCATTGGTTTATCCAGTCCTACCACCTCCACATTATTCCAGTCTGCGAACAGCTTTACATAATTGCCAAAATTGGTCAGCAGGATGTATTCCCCAAAATTTTTGAGGCTTTCGCCTGTGTACCGGGGCAGCCAGTTCTTTACGATCTCATTCTTTGTTTTCATCCCTGTTGTTTTAACGATTCATCTGCGGGCACCTTTATTCTGCAACAATCCATCAGTCTGCCCGCCCCATTTTTCTTTCAAATGTTGCTGTATCTTTGGTGTAACCAGAAAAACAACATTCAACTATGCTTTCATCCGGACCGGTTGCTACCTTTTCATCAGGAACCGTTCCTGAAATCTTTTCAATTTCATCAGCACTTCGATTTTTATCCTGTTTTTTATTTGAGAAACAGCCGGCCTGCATACCCGATTTACCAGCAAGATACTCATTTTTATACACAGGTTTCCACCGCGAAACCATTATTTTTGGACCAATGATACGCATTCAATATCCGGAACCCGGGTTCAAAATTGAAACCCGAAACGGGCAGCCGCATATTTTTGATGCACTGCGCAAAAAATGGCTGGTACTGCAGGATGAAGAATGGATCCGCCAGAACTTTATCCAATACCTGCTGCAGACGATGCGGTATCCTGCGGCCCTCATCGCACTCGAAAAAGAGATCCGGCTGGGGGAACTGAAAAAACGGTTCGACATTCTCGTATACGATCCGGATCATCATCCCTGGATGCTGATCGAGTGTAAGGCCGACCAGGTATTATTGAACGATGCGGTCCTTAACCAGGTACTGCGTTATAATATTGCCCTGCCGGCCCCTTACCTGGTTATTACCAATGGGAACCATACCTACGGATGGAAAAAGGAAACCCGGAGCCTTACTCCCATCGAAACATTACCTGAATTTTTCACTCACTATTAGCTCCTTTGTTCCGGGCGTATACGTATAAAATCCTTCACCGGATTTAACGCCCAGTTTTCCTGAATGAACCATATTGACCAGGAGCGGGCAGGGTGCATATTTAGGGTTCCCAAACCCGCTGTGCAGCACATTTAAAATGGAGAGGCATACATCCAGCCCGATAAAATCCGCCAGCTGCAATGGCCCCATCGGGTGCGCCATACCCAGTTTCATAATGGTATCTATAGCCTCAACCCCGGCAACTCCCTCGTACAGGCTGCAGATCGCTTCGTTGATCATCGGCATTAAGATACGGTTGGCAATAAAACCGGGGTAATCATTGGCCAGGGCGGGTATTTTCCCCAGCTTTTTGCTTAATGCGATAATGGTATCAGAAACCGTGGTATGGGTAGCATACCCGTTAATAACTTCCACCAGCTTCATCACCGGAACCGGGTTCATAAAATGCATCCCGATCACCTGGCCGGGCCGCTTTGTTACCGATGCAATTTTTGTAACAGAGATCGAAGAAGTATTGGTAGCCAGGATACAGCCCGGCGGTGCAGCAGCATCGATCTTCCCGAACAGCTCCAGCTTCAATGCTTCCTGTTCGGTAGCCGCTTCTACCACCAGCTGGGCGGCAGCCACCCCCTTCCCTATATCCGTTTCCGTCGTAATATTTTGCAGGGTCGCTTCCTTTTGATGCACAGTGATCACCCCCTTCGCCAGCTGCCGGTCCAGGTTCTTTGCGATGGTTTGAAGTGCTTTATCCAATTGTGCAGCCGAAATATCGATCAGCACTACAGGGTGCCCTGTTTGTGCAAATACATGTGCAATGCCGTTGCCCATGGTGCCGGCACCGATAACGGAAACATTTTTAATCATAAGGCAAGATAATTAAAAATGGAATAATAAATTTTGCAGTAGGTTTGCCGGATCAAGGGAATAAAAATGCGAAAACAAAGCATAGTGCTGCTGCTGGCAGCGATCCTTATAGCGGGATATTTTTGGCGGGAATACCGGAGCACCGGTACATCTGCACAGGGGGAACTGCCATCAACAGACCAAAGTAGGGCAACGGCTCCGGTAGAGGCGCTCACAAAAGAAACGGTCGTTGTGCCGTATGTGAAAAAGAACGGCCGTCTTCCTGCTTATTATATAACCAAGCAGGAAGCCCGCCAGAAGGGCTGGAACGCTGCGGGAGGCAACCTGTGCGAGGTCTTGCCGGGCAGGGCTATTGGGGGAGACTATTTCAGCAACCGTGAAAAAGCATTGCCTGTTAAAAGCGGGAGAAAATGGTATGAAGCGGACATTAATTATCATTGCGGACACCGCAGCGCGGACCGGCTTCTTTTTTCAAATGACGGACTGGTATTCGTTACAAAAGATCACTACAAAACCTTTGAGGAAAAATAAAATATATGCAGGAAATCATTTTTGATTTTGACCGGATCGGGACCGAGGCCGATTTTTATAAAACAGCTATAACCAAACTGGAGCTGCCGGAATACTTCGGTAATAACCTGGATGCGCTCTACGATGTACTCACCGGTGCTATTGCGCTCCCCGTGCTGATCCGCTTTACCGATCTCTCGCTCGGCCAGCTCGAAAAATTCAGCGATATTATCGCCGTATTTGAGGATGCTGCGGCTGAACTTGAAGAACAGCTGATCTTTGAATACTACCTCAAGAAACCCTAACCCCCGCAGCTAAAGCAACCAGTGGGCCCGGTAGCTCCTATCGGGCGTGAAAATCAGGAAATTTGTCCGGGGGCTAAAAGATGGCTCCCCGGGGATGCCCCGCCAGGGAAAATGAAGTCCCCGTTATAACTCAACATCCGGCAATCCGGCCGGGATTCTTTTCTGTTTTGTAAAAGGGAAATGCGCAGAAGCTCCTCTTTGGGAAAACCGGGGCTGACATTAAACTTTAATTGCTCTTATTTCCGTTTATAATCGCCCCGTTTCCAGGATTTGATAAATTCGGACCATGCAGCAGGGTTAAAGATGTTCATGGGAGGGATCTGCCCCTGGTAGCGGGCCTTCTGGGAGATCATATTGAGCTGCATATTGGTAACTTCCCGCCCGTCATAAGCCGTTTTGCGCAGCATGGCACGCTGCATTTCCTTGGTATTGTTTTTCCGGATGATCTCCAATTCATCATCAGCAACCTTCACGTTTACAAAGTCCCGGGCAAGCTGTTCCGGCGTGGGGCGGGGCCTTATAATAGCTGCCGGCAGGTATACCGTGTCTTCCGTCATTAAGACAACTATATTATATTGATTTCCCTCCAGGTTCCGGGGAATGGCTTTCAGGATCGGCTTATAGCTCACATGCGAAAATTCGATCTCATCTCCTTTCAGTACGGCAATGGAAAAAACCCCCTGCTCATTGGTAATCGTTCCGCGCGAGGACCCCTTTACAGTAACGCTTACCGAAGGAATACCGTACAGGCTGTCCGAAGACATCACAATACCGAAAAGCTGGATCACGGAATCACGCGCCTTTTCAAACTGGGCATTCGCAGTTGATGGAATTATAAACAATAAAACAATAACCGGTATGATTATTTTCTTCACAGCCTCAAATTTAAGTAACCATTTGTAAATAAGACAACAAAATGCCCAATAGGATGTTTAACTTTGCAGATTGTAGCGAATTTAACATAAGCTTTAGTAAATAAATGACAAAAGAACTTGTTTTACAGGCATTGAGCACTGTTCATATTCCCGGATCTCATAAAAACATAGTGGAACTGGAGATGATAAAGGACCTCGTGATCGAAAAATACTATGTTGCATTTAACATCGATCTCCCCAGCCCGGATGCGCAGCTCCGGGAGCAGGTAAAGACCGCATGTATACAGGCTATTAAAACACAGGTAAATGAAAAAGCCGTGGTAAAGGCCGGCTTTGGCAGTCATACACCCAAGGCACAGGCCTCCGCCGGCGCATCAGTAAAGGTATTGCCGGGCGTAAAAAATATTATTGCAGTGGTAAGCGGTAAAGGAGGTGTTGGTAAAAGCACCGTTGCCGCCAACCTGGCCCTGGCCCTGTCGCAATCCGGTGCGGCTGTGGGGCTGATGGATGCTGATATCTATGGCCCCAGTGTTCCTATTATGTTTGGTGTACGGGGCGAGCGGCCGATGATGAAAGACGTAAACGGCAAAGGCATGATCGTGCCGCTGGAACGCTTTGGCATCAAACTGCTCAGTATCGGGTTGCTGGTGGATGAAAGCAAGGCCGTGGTATGGCGCGGCCCCATGGCCAGCAGCGCAATCAAACAATTTATTACAGATGTGGATTGGGGCGACCTGGATTACCTGATCGTAGACATGCCTCCCGGCACCGGCGATATTCACCTGACCCTGATGCAGATTGCTCATGTAAGCGGCGTGGTTATTGTAAGCACCCCGCAGGATGTGGCATTGGCCGATGCTAAAAAAGGGATCGCCATGTTTGGACAGGCCCAGCTGAATGCACCCATTATAGGGCTGGTAGAAAACATGAGCTACTTCACCCCGGCGGAATTACCGGATAACAAATATTATATTTTCGGGCAGGAAGGAGGAAAGCGCCTGGCCAGCGAATATGACCTGCCTTTCCTGGGAGAAATTCCCCTGGTACAAAGTATCCGGGAAGGGGGAGATATAGGTGTACCGGCAATGATGAGCGATGATGAAGTTACGAAGGCCGCTTTTAAAGCCTTTGCAGGAGCAGTTGCCCGGTTTGCAGAGAAAACGTCAAGAAAATAAGTTACGACGGGGATATCCGAAAAATTGCGCGGTGCCTGCTGAAACAGCCTTCCTTCCGGGTCCTAGCTTTTCTTTGCCCGCTCCAGGATAATCTGGTTTAATCCGGGCGTCTCTGTATCGATCAGGGAAATAGCGATTCCGTCTTTTACCCATTTATACTGACGGGCCCATTCATTTTCCCGGACCTCGGGGGTGCCCCCTGCAGCTGCCGCTTCTTTCCGGGCCTGAAGAAAGGAGGCTTTGTTTACAAGCACAACAACCTCATCAATGTGTTCCCCATAGGTTTTTACAAACAGCTGCTCCGTTCTTATTTCAGCATTATAAAATTTAATGAGGTTATCTTTTATTTCAAAGAACCGGAAGAATGCATTACCCGTAACAACATGCCGGCCATCCGGTGCTTTAAACGGCTGACCCAGTAAAGCAGCAGGCTCCAATATTCGTGCGCGACTACAGCCGTATACATTTGGTACCAGGATCAAAACAGGTACACTCCTGGTTAGGGTTAATAAAAATTGTTTTCTTAACATGGGCTTCCTCAAATTACAACAAATTTATTTTCGCTTGCTACATAGGTTAGCCGAACGTCAATGGCAGCACCTGAGGTGTCCGTTTCCTTGGCCTTAAAAAACAATACGGGGTTACCATCGCTTCTTAAAACATCCGCAACACGACGGTCATCATATAGCCTTACTTTACAGCTTTTGAAATCAACTTCCTGTAATGCAAAGACCCGGTTTCCTACCGGCCGCCGTTTAATAAGATCTTCAATAATTCTTTGATTGTCCTGGTTTCCTTTTTCCGTTTCATACAACGATGTATTGATCCTTGTAAAAGATCTGTGGAGCGATTCAAAAAGCCTGAAGGCATTCCCTTCCTTAACCGTTTCATATAACTGTACATACGCCGCAATGATCCGCTCCTGGTACTGATCCAGTTTGCTGATATCCGTGTCATTTTTCCAGAAAGCCTCTGCCACATAAGGTACTGCTGCATCAAATTCAACCACCCAGTTCGCTTTGGGAACAGGCACATTATTTACCAGGAGCAGTTGCGGTGGCGTTTTAGTTCCCTCTTTGATCAGGTAGGTCTTCTCTTTAAAATCGTTTGCCTGGTCTGCTGCATATAAGCCTATTTCGACATAGGCAGTAGCCGGAACAACAGCAGTCCCTTTGTTTGGCAGGAGCTCTACATTCAGCAGCTGCTTCCCCTTTTTTGCAATGAACAGGTTAAGCAGCTGGGTTCCGGCATTGTCCGGAACTCCGTCAATATTGTCAACCAGCAATATCCCGTTCAAGTATATTTTAAACGTACAATCACTGCCTGCATAGGTAAGATGGTAAAACGGTTCTTTCATTGTCTGACTATATTTATTCTGAAATTAAGGGTACAAGAATATCTTTTTGGCCATCGTCCCGGGACACATCACTTTCCGGGTTAACATCATCGGGCTTAAACCAGGTATCTTCTTTATCATAAACGGTAAAGGTAGCCGGGCCAACAATCACTTCTACAATTATCTGGCCCTTTATACCCGAGAATCCGCCACTGAGCGCGCCCATCAGTCCTTTTTCCCTGGTCTGTAATTTTAACTTAGCATCCCAATAGGCTTTTAAAGAAGCTTCCGCCTTTGCTCCAAAATTAAAGTTATAACGGGTCCAGGGAACGCGCACTTTACCTTTGCCTTCCAGCGTGATACCCAGCTTTACTGTAAATACGCCTTCAATATAAGACTTTTCGGATGGGGTGCTTAAATTTTCCCGCGTAGTATTAACGGAATTGATCTGGAAGGCCCGGATATTGATATTCAGTTTTCCTTCAAAAACCAGGTTTACTTCAAATTTCAGGTTCAGGTGCTCGCCCTTAATGCTATTAATACCGGAAATAACCCCGTCAATTACTTTTGCCAGCGGATGGGGTATATACCCGATCAGCTGGTGCAGTTTGATCGTAAGTGCCGCTCCTATCAGGGGGGAAGCAAACCAGTCCAGGGAGCCCTGCATCCCTACTTTATGGGTTTTGCCGGCAACCAGGGAAGGTTGCATTCCCCAGGCAATTTTCAGTCCCGTGGAGGGGGCATCTATTTCAAAGGTAAAGGGAACTTTTTTCCGGCGCAATGCGTCACACCCGCTTTCTGTTCCATAGGCAACAACGTTGGCCATTTTTTTTAACTTATAAAAAATGGAACAGATTTTCCGCAGCCGCTCCGCTAATTCGGCTTCGATCTTTACTACATCCTTATCATTTATTTTGGGATTGAACAAGCCCAGCTTAAACTTCCCCAATGCAGACTGCTCTGTTGCCAGATCGTACTCCTGCTGGGATATTTCCGTATATTTCTTTCTTGCGGCCTCTACATCATAGGTTGATAAATTCCCCGAATTAAATCCGAGGGGGGCGTTATAGTTATAGGTCAGCGCTATTTCCCATTGTATATCGGGGAACACCCGTATACGTGCTACCTGGTTAGGATACCGGCAGGTTGTTACCGGTACGAAATACTGTTGTGCCATTTTCTCCGTTGGCCAAAAATATTTGAAATACCAAAAAATATCGAGTACGGGGTTCTGCATTGAAGTACCTTCCGCAATAGACCGGTCATAGGTATACGCCAGCTTCAGCGTGAGGGTATCACCCGCCACTTCATAGTCCTGGTCCGTTAAGCCCTGAACCTCTGCTACCGAAACCGGCCGGTATTTTTCCAGCTCACCGGAGGGCTTGGGAACCCCCTTTGCCTCCTGGTCATTTTTATAGGTCTTATCATAAACCCCGGCATTTAACAGCGGGGCTTTTGATCCGTTTAACGGTGCAAAAAACGAGGTCGTAAACCGGTTTGCAGAAAAGAAGTCCAGCATGTTTCTGGATGCTGACGGCTTCCACTGACCAACGATCCAACCCATTTTAAATACATCTTTTGACGTCTTATGTTCCATTCCATCATTCAATATCCGGTCGCACTTATAGGAAGCGCCCACATGTATGGGACCTTCCTTTGCCTTTGCGTTCTCTTTGAATTTTGCCGTAACAGTAACACTTTCTTTAGACGCGTCGCCGGCCAGGATGTCAAACACACGATCTTCGGTGCCGTCCATACCCATACCATATTCGTCAAACACCACCAACGACCTTTCTTTATGCTTTACCTTTATTACCGAATAAGCGCATGGGTTATGCTCCCTGTTCCGGTACTGGATATCGCCTATGTACTGGATCATCTCGCTTTTTTCCGACTCAACCCGGGACAGGATCTCCGCGGTTGTTTCGTACTCCACCAGGATCTCGCTGTTGGGCTGATCCTTGTAGGTTGCAACCGCCTCCACCCCAATTAATTTCTGGTCGTATTGCATCAGGCCGGTACTCGGATTCTCTGCAAAATTCCTGAAATCAACAATCGTCCTGGAATCACGTATCAACCCCTCCTTCACTTCAATGATCTCTACTACCGGCACAAAATAGCGCTGTTTTTTCCCCGGATCGGCGTCGCGCCAGTCCAGGCTTAACGGGAATGTTAAGTTAAGGTAAGTGTTGATATTACCTGAGCTGCCGCTTACGGTTAAGGCCTTGTTTTTATGTTCCTTTTTAAACAGGTCCAGCTCCTTCAGCCGGTCTTCCAGCTCGTCCGGAGGCTCCAGTGAATCCTTGGTGTAATGGATGCCGCCGGCTTTATCCTTATCCAGCAAATAAATATTCGCCCGATAATTCCCTGCCCCTGTTACGTAGTCAGGGTACTGGTGCAAACAGATGGTCAGGTTAACAATATCACCAAAACGAAAAGGCCGGATGTTCTTATGAAAGTAGGCATATGTGATATTCGGATCCGTATACGGTATAATAAAAAAGTAAAATTCCTCCTCCGGGTTGCCGGTAAATACCACAACCCGTTGTTTAAACCCGTAATAATAGTTGGTGCCGGCCGGCGAAATGAAGAACTCCGTTCCTTTTTTGTATTGCGTGCCAATACCCAGGGCCGTTACAGGGGCATTGCTTTCTTTTTTTGCGAGCAGCTCACCTACATCCGGAGCCTTTTGACCAGGGGTACTGCTGCCGCCGCCGGCGCCCCCTATATCTGCCCAGAGGCCATTGTAGGTTTTTGAATCGCCGCTGTTGTAATACTGCTCATAAATAAATGCCCATTTCGTCTCCGTTGATACCACAGCGTCGTCAAAACAACCTGCATCAACATAAAACTTCATCTTGGAGCCGTCCTTTACAGATATGGTATCGCCCCTTTTTACCTCTCCTTTTAAAAGGTGATCCAGGAACGGACTACTGGCAACTGTAGTCCTGTCAAATTTGCATTTTATTACCTTGCCCATGAGGTTAGTTTATATTTAAATGTTCATAGGGATCTTTCTGGTTCATTTGTTTCATATTCACCAGGGGATTGACCTGCGCCTGCAACTCATCGTCCGCATTTTCCATATTCTTCTTTGTGGGCTGTCCTATTTGCCCGCTTTTGATGATCTCTATACAGGCCATACCGGCCACCGCACAGGTAGCTTTACAATCTTCCACCAGTACATAGCCGCCCGGGGGATCGTATTTTTCCTTTTCATAGTAGCCCTCCCATTTTGTGATACTGGGTACACAAGGGTTATTATTCATTTTTTTACAGGAACCAAAGGTCTTGTTCTGAAACGGGATACCGATATCCTTATGCGTGGCCAGTAATTTTTCACGCCCCTCTTTATCATTGGCATACCATTTCTTATGGGTAAGCACGGCCAGCTTATCCGGTGTGGTACCATACTGGCATTTACAAAGTGCCCCGTGAACCACTTTTTCTTTTTGTGCCATATTCCTTTTTTTTCATTTGTTAACGATCTTTTTTATAGTATCCATTGTATTCAGACCTGGTACATTGTAAACTCAACCTTCCGCACCGGTATTGTCGTGTTCTTTCCCTCCTTTTGGTAAACTTCCAGTAATGCCCGGGTATGCATAGCAAAATGATATTCTTCATCCAGGTCAAAATCCACGTTTACCTTTACAAAACAGGGTATTCCCTTTTTGTTTTCCGGAAGCAGCGCTTCCGGTGCTTCCTGCTCTTCTGAAGTAAACTGTACCATGATAGATCCATAGGCTGTTATCTCCGGGATGATCTTCTGCACGCCCGTAAACCGCACCGGGGCTTTATAGGGGATCACGGATAAATACAGGTCTGCCGGTTGCTCCAGTTTTTCGGTGTAAGCCATGTATTTGGGATGAAAAAACAAATTCCAGAACAGATCATATTTCATGGACCGTTGCACCAGGGAAGGAGTTCCTATTTTTTTGTCTGCCGCCCTGATAAAATCATCCACAACCGGCCCGCCATATTTATCCAAAAGCTGTTGCCGGTTGGTCTGCCATCGCTTTAAGATCGCCGGGTGATTGATAATACCTGTTACCTGCCGGCCCCACCCGTTAATTACGGTCTCTACCGGGTACAGAGCGCGGGAAACGGCTGCTCCAAAACGCTCACTGATGGTATCCGGCTCATGCCGGTTAAAATAAACCTGCTGCTTGTTCAGCCGCAATACCCATCCCAGCTCATGCTCGGCCAGGTTTACCGTTGCTTCATAATCGACCCGCTTATCCGGCTGCGTTGCTGTTCCCTGGTAGTATTTTACCGCTACCCCATAATGCCTTTCCCCTACCCCTTTTGGCAGGGAAATAAATTCATTCTTTTTATGTCGTGTACTGGTCAAATCGAATAATAGTTCTTGTTTAAAAGCACACACGCCCCGCACTGGCGGTTACGGTACATTTTTTTACCGGCACCAGCATACGGTTCGCGATCTTATTCTTTACCAAGCGTCGCTCCCGCGTATCACTCACACCGGTAATGATGTATTTCCTTGTCTTATCCCAGCCAAAAAAAGCCCCGTTAAAAAAGCGATCTGCTTTTACAAACCGGTTGGTCTTCTTATTGATCCGGTATAAAGCATAAATATTATTGTCTGCAGACGACCCCTCTTTATCGGCCAGTAATATTTCGGGCACGCCATCCCCGTCAATATCATAAATATAAAGGGCTTTTGCCGTCATGCCGCCATATCGTTCCTTTGTATAGGATACATGACTATTATCGGTGAATCCCGTTGCATCACAACGTTCATATACCTCGGAGTAATCCGCACCGGAAGAAAGAAACGGTGTCAACTCAAAATAGGCCTCCAGCGTTTTATAAAACGATCCGGGGAACAACGTGCTTTCATTTAATGCGGTAACAACCAGGGAGCCATCATCCGGGTTCTTCTGATACCGGAATCTCAGCACACATTTTTTATCCGCAAGATTCAATACCCATTTTTGTATAAATGCGGAAGGAAGCGTATCCTGCCGGCCGGCGCCGGGTGCGTTCCGGCGTGTTATATTCCCTGCAGTACTACCCGCCGGTGCTTTCTGAAAAAGGAAACACAAAAATACCAGGGAGCATAGTTGGATCAATCGTTTCATGCGCTAATCTTTAACATTGCCGATCCGTTCATTATAATTAAAGCCAAGGCTGTTTAGCCGGTTGATCCGGAGCAGGTCCTTTGCATCAATACCGGTAATATAATGACCTCCGTTATAGAGTTTGATCAGTTCTGCATCCAGGATCGATTTTTCGGAATCACCCGAAGCCGTATCCGGCATATAACTGCCAAAGGATGAAAATTCACTGATCGTGCTGGGGCAGGTCTTATAGGTAATCAGTCCTTCCTGCTGCGAAAAGGAAGAGAGTTTCTTCACTCCTTTAAAAAGCTTATTGAACTGTGCAACAGCCGCCTTCACCTTTTCGGGGATCTTCCGGGTCATTTTTATTTCAATGTTCTTCTTCCAGTTCCATATATAATCGGGATGCTTATCCAGGTCCTCCAGCCAGGCTGCATCAGCTTTTGACAGGGAGGCCTTGTCTCTTTTTTCGGCCGCAAAATCGATCTGTCCCACACCCCATCCATCGGGGAAGCCATAGTTGGGCATCCCCTTACTTTCTATACCCCGGCCGGAAGGTCCGTAACCGGCTTCCACTTTTTTTGTTTTTCCTTTCACTTTTGCTTTTACATATTCGGGATCCCAGAACTGGCGGGCCACTGTAACCTCCTCACTCCCGGATTCGCTTACAATGATCTTAAATACAAACCAGTACTTTGAAAGGTATTGCTGGCTTATAAGGTAATCCTTTACTGTTTTTTTCAGCGGGTTCCTGCCTCTTATATAAAAAACAAACTTTTTTATCAGCGTTCTTCCATCCCCTCCGTACGCTTCAACCGTTGCTGTTCCGCCACGGAAAATGCCCCCGAAGTCTACATCCCAGCTCGTCGTTTGACCTGCAGCGGCCTCTTTGAATATGCTTTGGCCGGAGCCGGACCCTGCAGGAAAATAATCCACATCCTTACGGTCAAACGGCAGTTCGGACGCTTTAAAGACAAATTCCGTCTTCAGCCGGAACAGTATCTTCTTATAATTATACTCTTTGCCGATAGTGAGCGCGATTCTCAGTTTGGGCATCTCCGGCTTTTCGGTGATGAACACATAGGCGCCCTCCTTAATTTCGGTATTATTATCAAATACCTGTATTAAAAAGGTAAGGTCGCTTGCAGGGGCCGGTTCCGGATCACCATGCGTTACACCCTCTTCCGCGCCTTTTTCCCGGATCTCCCTGTTTGCATACGCATTGATATTTGCCCCGGAAAACATAGCATGATTTCCGTGGGTAACCTTTGTGTACGTTCCTTTTACAATCCGCGTCCTGCTCATAACTGGCCTGTTAAATCCGCTGCGGCGGTCCCTCCCTGTACTCTTTTAAAATCCTGCCTGTGCCGCCGTCTAAGATATATATCTGCTGATAAGGCTCGCCCCCCTGCGCGTCTGCCACCCATCGCAGGTTCCAGACATCTGCTTTATAGGTACTGTCATACCCTCTACGAAGACGACCTGTCTTTGCAAAATCAACTTTATGCGCCTTGCCAAAGGCGATCACTTTTTCCAGTGAAAACGGGAAAGAGGCGTCTTTGTCAACTTCCTCCGTAATCTTTCCTGTACTATCAAACTTCTGCCATTTCCCGATCTCCAGCGCCGTTGAAAAATAGTACGCAACGCTGATCTGCCGGCCGTTCCGGTCAAACTGGCAGGCGGTACGGTAGCCATCGGGCCGCTCTTCAATGCGGGTGTATGATTGTACCCATTGTTTATTAAAGGTGTCGGAAGGCGCCTGCTGGTCCGGCATATAATATTCGGAAACCTCCACACCCTCTTTTGTGTGATACCCTTCGTAATCGGGGTTCTCTTTCAGCTTTTTTGCATATGCATCAACATCAAAACTTTCCATATCGCTTTTTTTTTGCCGGCGGTCTTCCTGGTGCCGGGGTAGCGTATCGTTCTTCACCTTTTTATCCTGCCCGTTGCAGGTCGCATTGAAACCACAGATCACCAATAAGAAAACTAATTGAAATGCTATGGTAACTTTGTATGAAGCAGATCCCATTGCCATTTATATAATTGTTTTACCTGTATATTCGTTTTAGCGGAATAATAATCCATCACATTATCGGTCGTATATTTCTTAAAGGTATACTTGCTCGGATTCAGGAATGTATGCCAGAACCCGATACAGTGCAGGATTTCATGCGTTATAGTACCTTCATCCACCCGCGATGACGACCTTGTTTCCACTGCTGTTTTCTTTTTGTCAAAAATTAAAATACTGTGTCTTTTGCCACTCTTCTGCAACTTTCCCTCGGGAATATCTTCTGAATGTCCCAGCACCCATCCCTTGCCGCCGCAGGCCTCCACAGAGCAGGCATCCGGCAAAAAGAAAACCCTGAAAAAGGAATCAAAAGTTTTGCCAAACGGCTTTCCTGCTTTATTGGTGTTCCCCTGCAACATCTGGTTCAGGTAATCCAGCAGATTATCGGGTCCGCCTTTTGCATAATTGTTATACCATTCTTCAAAATCATAGTTCTCCCGGAGGATCAACGAGGTATGCTGCACTTCTACATTCACATAGGCCTGCCGCATAAATTTTTTCAGCAATGCCTCCTCCCCGGTTACCGAAGCTTTCTTTTGGGGGCATTGAACCTTGATAAACAATACCCTGATATGCTTTTGAAATTTCTTATGGTTCCTTTTAACTACCACCCTGCCTGCCAGCTCCCTGCTCTCACCTTTTATTGCGTATACGTTTATTTTCTGATCCGTTTCAAACTCCCCCTTACACTTTATTTCAATGGCCATGGGTACTTCATGTTTGCCTTTCTGAACCGGGATGGCTGCAGACAATAAAACATCAAAGTAGTCCTGGTTCCATTCCAGCTCATATTTTTCAGGTTCCTCCTCTACTTCAACCTTCAGATTCAGCCTGGCCGTGTAATTAGGCAGCAGGGATAAAAAGGGAATGGAATAAATAAACGGATATTTACCATTCATTTTCCAGGGAACAGAAAAGCGGTCAAACTCCATTACAAAATTGTCATACACCTTTGTATCCTGGTTAAACTGGTCTGAGCAATAATCAAAAGTCCCGTCGGCCCTCTTCTTATAGGAAATATTTCCCAAAATATCCCGGTACCAGGTGTCACCCTTTGCCCCGGTATCGCCCTGTCTTACCCAATCAAAACCAAACTCCCCATCGTACCTGTTATGCGGGCGAAACTGCACAATGCATTTGGCCCGGAGGTCCTGCGCCGGCGGATCTTCAGGATCACCATAGTATACACCTTCATCCTCTCCTTTTTCTTTTACCACATCACCGGCAAAAGAGTTAATGTTTTCCCGGGAATACATGTTGTGATTCCCATGCGTGATCTTTGTATAGGTACCTTTTACAATTCTTGTTCTGCTCATGGTTAGTTGGCTTTTCCGTTCTCACCGCTGTTGTTCTGCACTACCTTTTGCGCATGCTTCAGCAGGCTCTTTTTTGAGCTGAGGTTAAAATCACCCTGACTGGCTTCAATACGTTCCTGTTTGGCCTCTGAATGGACATCGCCTTCGATCATCTCCGTTAACTTGCCGGTAATATTGAGCATACTGTCTCCTCCTACCGTTACGGTATTTAACCGTCCTGTTGAATGCACATGATCCCTGCCTATTGACACGGTCTGGTTCTGCCCCACATTGGTCGATTTATCCTTACCAATAGTGCTGGTCATGTTCTCTCCAACGTTAAAATGCATATTCTTTGCATTAAAGGTCATGGTTTCGGGGGCGGTGATGGTGATGTTCTTTCCCGTCGTATCCAGGTAGATCTCGTTACCCCCGGGATCTTTGATGATGATATGCGTACCTGCCCCCGCATCACTGAACTCCACCGTATGACCACTCCGCGTGCGGATCACTTTCAGATCATTGCCCGCATTGCTGAAATGCGTGTTCGCACTCCCATGATACACCGTCCCGATCACATACGGCTTCGTCGCACTCTCACTCTCAAAACCCACAAGCACCTCCTCCCCGATCTCCGGTATAAAAAAATGACCCTTCTCCCCACCCCCATGAGG
>NZ_FMZO01000011.1:0-92879 GCF_900101395.1 Niabella drilacis
TGTACCGGGCTATTGAAAAGGCGCTCCCGGTTATAGACTTCAGGTTGAGCCGGGGTAAAAACGCAGATAGTTCATACTCCACAGAATCGGTAAAACCATGAACAATCTTCAGGACAATGGATGAAAAGCTAAGTTTGGTGTTACGGGTAAAATCAACCGAACGGTTAAGATATTGCTTATCCAGAACGGGGCGCTCAACAAAAGAAAAGATTTTTTTTAGAGCCTTCGCTACTGCGCGCTCCTTCAGATTTTGTTACTTTTGACATATATTTTAGTTTTCAAACACAAAATAAGGCGTTTTTCCCCATAAGGTGATTATACGCCTTATTTTAATAGCATTGGTGTCCTCACAAACCACTAGTAATTACGCATTTTAATAAAATAGATTCCGGTTCATTATTAGCCGTCAGCAATCAGCTTTCAGCGGCCAGGTCAAAATAGAAAATAGTGAATGGTCAATCGGGTGTAAAATGAATTTACCTACGGAACTTTAAACCTCAAATAGACCATGCCCCTGCTACCACAGGCGCTGCACCAGTTCGCAGGTATTGAGGTCGTTGTTAAAGGATTTTTCGACCAGTGCTTTTCGGAACCGGATCTCGTCCTCGTCAAATGGCTTATAATAGAGCTGGGAAATGATGGAGGCAATGGCATTGGAATTGTTTCCGATATGGCAGGCACCTTCCAGGCCCGTACCGGACACCATTGCGGGGGTTGTTACACAATGCCTGCCGGAAAACAATGAGTGCAAAAGCTTTAGCCTTATTCCTGTAATATTTTTATTGAAGTTTGGCAGTACGTTGATATGGGCCTTTTGCACCAGGTCGTTGATCTCCGAATCGCTGGGATTGCCGATCAGGCAGGTGTGCTGGCAAAGTGATGCAGCCTTCTGTAACGGCCGCCCCGGGTCTTTTCCTGCAATGATGAAGGGCACCCTTACCTTATTAAAGACCTTGTTGAGCAGCCATAGCGCAGCTTCCTCGTTTTCCGCTACGGAAAGATTGCCATGAAAAAGGCAGTGTGTGCCCATGCCTTCAAGGCTGCTTACTTCCTGCCAGGAGGGATACGTGGGCAGCAGGAAGGCATCTTTAAATCCCTGGTCCTTGAAAAAGCGGATATCTGCTTCTGAAACGCAGGCCAGCATCAGGTTCCTGGGCAGCGTGGGCACATATTTCTTTATAAGCCGGCTTTCTGTTGTATAATAAAGCTTTTTAAAAAGATCAGAAGTGGCACGGGCCAGCTCCTTGTAATAGATCTCTTCATTATTATGCATGCGCACACAGATCTTCCGCTCCTTGTTTTCCAAAAAAGGCAGGATGCCGGTGCAATGGAGTCCTTCCAGCAGTATGGGATGATCGTCTTTGTTGAGCTGTTCCGTCAGCTCCCTGTTGATCCTGGAGGAAACGATATAAGGAAGCGAAAGGCTGAGGCATTCGGTTTTTTTCCTGCGTTTGTATACGTTTACCGATTCGCAAAAAATATTTAATTCCTTGGGAATGCCCCGCTCATTATAGCTGAAATAATGGAGATGCACTTTCACGCCGTGCCGGTTGAGGGCCCGGATGCGGTTCATCATATCAATAACGCCACCGTAGTCTGCCGGCCACGGCACATCCAAACAAACAATATGTAAATGATTGCTCAAGTTCTATACCAACGAGTTATAAAAATCCAGTACTTTATACTGTTCCCGCTCCCAATTTAGATCTTTTTTTGCTGACCTGCAATTGAGTTGTAATGTTTGATATAGAACAACATCTTCCATTAAAAGGTTGAGTTGGCCGGAAATGACGGCGGGCGATAATGCATCGATAAGCACTGCAATATGATATTGATCATTGATCTTCTTTATTTCCGGGTAATTCATGGTCAGTTGCGGGATCTCTGCCTGGATGTAATCGAAAAGCTTGTTGGGAAGCGCCCAGTACTGGTTCATGCCGGTGGCTTCAATAAGCCCCACAGCCACTTTTGCCTGGCGGATGGCATCCCGCAAAGCATCCGGAGGCGTCATCCCTTTCAGGATCACTTTTTCTTCCACGTTGTTTTCCTTTATAAGTTGTACCAGCTGCGGCATAAAATTCCCGTCTCCGTAAATATGCAGGGGATGGCGTACCTGTTTCATAGCAGGAATAAGCGCTTCAAATCCCCTGCCTTCATTAACGGCTCCGGCATAAATGATATATTCCGGCAGGCCGGGGGTACTCTCCTGGAGCTGGCTGGCAGCAATATTGCGTATGGTTTTATAGGATACCTGGTAGCGTTTCTCAAATTCGCGGGCAATACTGTCACATACGGTATACCCGTACCGGAACCCGGGTACCGCAAATTTTTCAATGGCCGTCCATATTTTAAATGATAAGGGATTTGTTTTTACTTCCTTTAATTCGGTAAAGAACTCATGGGCATCATAAACCCGCTTACTTCCATGAAGCCTGGATACAAACAGGCAGGGGAGGATCGTATCCAGGTCAATAGCACAAATAACAGGGACCTTATGGAACAACAGCCAAAAGAACAGGCGGATATTATATTCTGCATAAAACAACTTCCCCTTCGAAAAAAAACAGCGCAGTCTTTTTTGCCTGAATGGTTTGGCCGGCAGCGCGGAGGAACCCTTTAATTTGCGGCCAACCAGCGTGACCTGCCATCCGTTTGCTGCGAGCGTTGAGCAAATGCGGTTCATCCGCTGGTCAAATGACAGATCATTTGTGACGGTAAAAAAAACTCGTTTTTGTTTCAATCTTTTCGCGGATTATTGAACGTAGCCAGTGCAAGAATAATAAACAGGCGCGAATATCCTCATTTTTTGAGGGAAAATTTTGGGAATTTGAAAATTTGAGAATATGGGTCCTTATCAGGTATAAAACCGGATCTGACAAAAACCTTAAACTTTAAACCTGGAACCAAAGAAAGCCCCGGGAGGCGTGCACACGGATCAAATATGATTACTGTCCGCCCATGCCCTGCATGCCCCCCTGTATGCTTTCCTGTTCGCCTTTCATATTCTTGCGTTTGAACAGGGAAGCATCAAACTTACCGAAGCGATAGGCAAAATTCAGCCGGAAGAACTGCTGGTCGCGGGTGCGTACCTGGTGTTGATTAAAGAAGGTGGAGGAAGTATATACGTCATTCTTCCTTGTCTTGAAAATATCGTTCACACTAAGGGTCACAGAAGCTGCTTTTCCTTTGAGGAACTCATATTTCAGTGCAGCATCCACGCCATAATTGGGCATGGTGTAGCCCTGTGCATTGCCGCTTACCGTACCGCCCATAAATCCGCGTCCGCCGCCGGAGTTGTTACTGCTGCTGCCTCCCGGGGCCAGTACGGTTTTGGAATTATAATCTCCGGACAGCTGCAGCGTAAAGTTGGCAGGCAGCTTGAAATCATTATTGATCTTGCCAAACCAGCTATAGATCTGGTCTGCAGTTGGGATGGCCGGATCATCGATGTTGATTTTTGAGGTGTAGATATTGACGTTGCTGGTCAGATCCCACCAGGGGGTCAGCTTGTTCTTACCTACAGCCTCAAAGCCACCCACAAAACTGGAGTTGGCGTTGATGAACGTATTCACCAATACCGGCCGGTCGTTGATCGGGTTTACATCCGGCGACTGGTACCGGGTAATAAGCCCGAAAGTGTGCTTATAGTATACCGAAAGGATCAGGCTGTTGTTCCGGTTGAAATTGTTGGAGTAAGACAGCTCAAACGAGTTGGTGAACTCCGGCTTCAGGTCGGGATTACCCCGGCTAAGGTTGAGCGAATCAGAGTAATCCGTAAAGGGAAACAGCTGAAAGAATCCCGGGCGGTTGATGCGGCGGCTGTAGTTAAGCTGCAGATCCTGTTTGTCGTTTAGTTTCTGGCTCAGGAACACGCTTGGGAACAGGCTTACCGGGTACTTGATATTAAAGTGATTACTGGAAGACTCGAAATTGCCGGAACTGTTCCTGGTGCTGGTATAAACAGTACCGTCGTAGTTCGAACTTTCCAGCCTTACCCCAACCTGGTAGCCGAATTTTTCACCTATTTTACTGGAAAAATTGCCATAGGCGGCTAATACCTGGTCCTTATAATCGAACCGGGAAGACAGGGGTGGCTGCAGTTGCAGGGCGCCGTTGGAGAGTACGTAATACATATTGTTCTGGCTGGATACGCTGGTCTGGTTCATCCGCACGCCGGCTTCCAGTTTGGAATTATCGGACAGGGGGTTGGTATAATCCGCCTGGGCGGTAATGCGCTCCGTGGTCCCGTTGCCCTTCTGCAACTGGTTAAAGCTCCGGGTCTGTGGCCCAGAAACATTATCGAAGATGCTGTTGTTTACGGCTGTCTGGTTGTCATTTTTACTTTTATTATAGTTGGCATCTGCGGTGAGCTGGTGCCCGTTCTTTGGAAAATTATGTACATAGCCCAGGCTACCGCCGAGGTTGCGGAAACTAAAGTTTCCGTTGGATTCCCGGATGGTTTTGGAGTGGGCCTGGTATCCGTTGGCCAGCGTATCTACAAAAAGATCACTTTCCGTATTGTTATTGAATTTACCCTTTACCCCTATACCGGAAAGTGTAAGGGTATTACGGTTATCCAGAAAATAATCAAAACCTGCTCTTCCAAACATGAAGGTTCCATCGCCCACATTGTGGTCGGTTTGCAGCAGGCGGGTTGTAGTATCACTTAAAGTGGTAGACCGCTCGGTGGTTCCGTCGGAAACCGATTTACGCTGACCGTAATTGGCGTTGGCAAAAATGTTGAATTTACCCTGGCGGACGTTTACATTGCCGCCGGCATTCAACTTGCCCCGCTGGTCAATTCCCGCTCTTACGTTTCCGCTGTATCCCACCCGTTTTGTTTTTTTCAGCACAATGTTGAGAATACCGGCAGTTCCTCCGGATGCATCGTATTTGGCAGAAGGGTTGGTGATTACCTCAATAGTTTCGATCTGGTCGGAAGGGATCTGGTCCAGGGTAAGCGTTGTAGGCCTTCCGTCCACGAAGATCTGGGGGCTGCTGTTCCGGATGCTGATGTTCCCGTCGATATCGACGTTTACTGAAGGGATATTTTTTAAAAGGTCTGTTGCCGTGCCTCCTGCGGCCATCAGGTTATTTTCAACATTATATACTTTACGGTCAATACCCAGGCTCACAGAAGGCTTGGAGCCGGAAACCGTAACGTTGGAAAGGGTCTGGTTATCGATGCCCAGCCGGATATTGCCCAGGTCTTTGTCCAGGTTGCCCAGCAATGATGCCATGTCCCTGTTGCCCTGTTTTAATTTGGCGGGGTCAATAAAGGAAAAAGGTTTTTGATAGGCTTTATAACCGATCCCGGTGATCTCAAGCTGGTACCGGCCTATGGCGGGAACGCCTTCCAGCCGGAACTCACCGTTCGCCTTTGTGAGCATGCCGGTAACAACCGTTGTTTTGTTTTGCCCGGAAGCGCTGTCCTTTTTGATCTGGACCAGTTGTATGGATGCGGCATCGATCCCTTTGCCGGTTGCTGAATCGACTACTCTTCCATAGAGGGCTCCTGCGGGCATCTGGCCATTCTGTGCATATATACAGGTCGACAATAAAAGCATCAACCCCAGGAATAACTGTTTTTTCATTAAAAATTATTTTAGTGCGTTAGACGCGTAATTAATGGAATTCTTGTTATGGGCTTCAAAAAATTTGACAAATGCATAAAACCCGGTATAAAGCGGCCATTTAAAGGACAAAGCAAAGCAATACCAGGTTTACCAGCCCGATAACCAGTCCGTAAAGGAGCCCGGCGTTGCGGTACCGCCGGAGTTGAGCCGCCATATCCTTCTTCATAAGGGACGACAGTGGTTTTTCTGTAAGTTGCCGGGTTACGATCTGCTCAGGATTCAGTTCATTTTTAAGATTGGCTGTCAGCTGCAGCATCACCTGGGGAAACAGGGTCTTCAGCTGGTCGATAAAAACTTCCCGGATCTTATCGGTCGTTTTGTTGCCGATGAACATTGCCAGCATGGGGATCTCTTCCTTCAGTTTTACGTTCAGGAAATCATCAATATGTTTTTCGATGGAAGGCATTGCTTTTTCGATCAGTGCCGGGTCGCTGATCTTTTGCTCGATATTAAAAGACTGTTTCATCAGCTGGCCCGCCCAGTGCCCTGCTTTTGCAGCAAGCGGCGCATCCTGGCGGGGAAGGTACCGGTTCATAAAATAATTACCGGCGATCCAGTGAATCAGCCAGCCGGCAAAGGCCGAAACAGGAAGGATAAGGAATAACCAGCAGGACATGAAAACAGTTTTTATTATGGAATACCTACAAAAAAACCCCGAATCGCAATTCGGGGTTTGATCAGGGTGGCTAACCGGGTTCGAACCGGCGACCCTCAGAACCACAATCTGATGCTCTAACCAACTGAGCTATAGCCACCATTACAGGGCTGCAAATGTAAATAAAAAATCGGAACAAACCATAGGAAAATATTTATTTTGACATCAAATATTTTTATTGATGTAATTTTAGGCAGGAAATTTTATCAATTTATTGTCTTAAAAAAAAAAGTGAAATACGTAAGGCATCGTTTTAAGCAGTATTTTTGGTAAATGCGTGGTTTGTTAAAGTATATATTGAATATGAAAAGATTACCATTTATATTATTGGTTGTTTTATTGATCGGATCCTTTTTTGCATTTAAATCGTCTGTTGCCCGCACACCACCGGGCAAATACGAGCAGATCATGGGCCTGGTAGGCCAGCTTTTGGTTCAGGGACATTTCAGTCCGCAAAATATCGACGACAACTTTTCCAGGAAAGTCTTTGATAAATTTATGGATGACCTTGACTTTGAGAAGAACGTTTTTTTGAAGTCGGATTATGATTCGCTGGCGGCCATTTATGCCAACCATATTGATGATGAAATGAAAGGAGCCCCGGTACAGAGTTTTCTTGCGATCTCCGCTGTTTTTGATAAAAGGATCCAGGAATCCTCCAACTGGAGCAAGGCCATCCTGGCAAAGCCATTCGACTTTACGGTGAATGAATCCGTTGCCATGAATTTTGATAAGTTGCAGTATCCTGCCAGCGAAGCCGAACGCAGGGATCGCTGGAGAAAGAAACTGAAATACCTGACGCTGGAAAAATATGTAGACCTGCTGGATGAAAAGAAGGCGAATAAGGATCAGAAGGGCTATGTGATCAAAAGTGATAAGGAACTTGAGGCGCAGGCCCGCGGCAGGACAGATACCGTTATGGGCCGGCTATTTGAGCGTTACAAGGCGAAGTATACGGACAATGACAAGTTTGATATGTTCATGAATACTATCGCCAATACTATGGATCCGCATACCAGTTTTATGGCCCCGGTAGACCGGCGTTATTTTGATGAAGAGATGAGCGGTACTTTTTTTGGTATCGGCGCCTTATTACAACAGGCAGATGGCAAGATCAAGATTTCGTCGCTGAACGCAGGAAGCCCTGCTGAAAAGTCGGGTCAGCTGCAAAACGGGGACATCATTACCAAAGTGGCCCAGGGCGACGGTCCGGCGGAAGACCTGATGGGCTACAATGTACAGGACGCGGTAAAGCTGATCCGTGGTAAAGAAGGTACTATCGTAAAACTAACCGTAAGAAAAACGGACGGCACCGTGAAGGTTGTGGCTATTAAAAGGGAAAAGATCGAGGCCGATTTTGATACTTATGCCCGCAGCGCGGTGATCAATGACCCGGTAAAACATACGAAGGTGGGGATCATTTACCTGCCGGAATTCTATGCCGCTTTTGATGACCCCAACGGTCGCCGCAGCTACCTGGATGTGGCAAAAGAAGTGCAGAAACTGAAGGACGCCAAGGTAAACGGCATCATCATTGATCTGCGGTACAATGGCGGGGGCTCTTTGTATGATGTAGTGCAGATGGTAGGGCTTTTTGTAGGAAAGGGACCGGTGGTTCAGGTAAAAGACCGGATCAACAGGGCCAATGTACTGGATGTAAAAGATGAGTCCGTCCTTTATGATGGTCCGCTGGCAGTGATGGTCAATGAATTCAGCGCCTCTGCTTCCGAAATATTTGCCGCCGCCATACAGGACTATGGCAGGGGAGTGATCATCGGAAGTACCTCTACATTTGGAAAGGGTACGGTGCAGCGCAACTTTGGTTTGGATGCCAAGAACGGGATCACTTATGGCGAATCGGATCTGGGAACAGTAAAGCTGACACTACAAAAGTTTTACAGGGTAAGTGGCGGCTCTACCCAGTTAAAAGGTGTGGAGTCTGACATTGTGCTGCCCAGCTATATGGATGTGCTGAAGCTGAAGGAGAAAGATAATAAGGACGCATTACCTTACGACGAAATCGCCAGGGCTTCTTACAGCCCCTGGAAGAGCAGCTGGAACCTGGGCGAAATAAAAGCTTTGAGCGACCAGCGCCTGAAGACAGACAGTGCCTTCAAGATCATTAAAGCGAATAGTCAGTGGCTGGTACGGGAGAATGATGAAAGTTCCCTGAACATTGATACTTACCGGGCAGAGCGGAAGGCGATCAAAGCAAAATCGGATCAGCTGAATGCTGCTCAGAAGCTGAAGTCCACAATGGATATAACCCTGCTTCCGGCGGAGGTCAATAAATTTGCGGGAGATAAGACCAAGGCCGAAAGAGCCAAACAATGGCTGAAGAGCCTGAGTGAAGACATTTACCTGAACCAGGCCGCCGATGTAGTGGATGATATGATCAACATTGACCGCCTGGCAAAGAACGCCACGCCGGTAGTTACCCAATAAGTGCATTATAGCAAGGGCATGTGCCCGATGCACATGCAAAGAATAATAAACAGGAGGGAAGGAGCCATTGCTCTTTCCCTTTTTTTGCGGGTGCAGCGGGCATAAAAAAACCGGCTACAGGGCCGGTCTTGACGATATAGGTGATTGGTTTACGCTAAAAGACAAGCTTATTTAAATAAGCGGCTCCTTCTTTCACACATTCGATCGGTGCTTTTTCATAAGCTTCCTGTTCCAGGATATAGTGCTGCATTCCTTCTTTACGGGCTGCTGCAAGGATCGTTTTGAAATCAATGGAACCGGTGCCTACAATAACACTCAGGTTAGGTTCACCCTGTTTGGGCGTTACACCTTTTTTACGGTCTTTAACGTGGCAAAGCCGGAAGCGCCCGCTGTATTTCTTTAACCAGGCAATGGGATCCTGTCCGGCCGTTACCACCCAGTAAATATCCATCTCATAGTCCATCAGGGCTTTATCGGTATGCTGCATGAAAATGTCCTGTGGAAACTGCCCGTTCTGCAAGCGGAAGCTGTAGTCATGATTGTGATAGGCAAACCGGATCCCGTTCTTCTTACAGGTTTCACCGGCTTTATTAAATGAATCGGCCAGTCTTTTATAGTCGTCCAGCGATTTCTGCGGCCCTACGTAGGGGCAGATCAGGTAGCTCATGCCGATTTCAGCGGCTTCAGCGGCCTTGCGCTCAAAATCATGGGTATAATCGCAATGGCTGCTTACGATCTTCATGCCCAGCTCATCCATGTATCGCTTAAAACCCTTGTTCCCCATACCCCAAAACATGCCCTGTGCACCTTCGTAACTTTCAACCTCTTTATAACCAAAAGCTGCCAGCTGCTTCAGAATGCCCTTCGGATCTTTAGGAAGGTCATCCCGGAGGCTGTACAGTTGTATGCCTACGGCGGAAATACTCCCGGAGGCTTTTATACGGGAAGAAGCACTACACCCGGCATAGAGCGATGGCCCCAGCATCAGTCCCAGCGCTGCACCACCGGATCGTTTCAGGAATTCTTTTCTATTATACATAATTTATACTTTTAGCGGGATCATTAAACATCACATACAGCAATGGCTTCCTTTAAAGCCTGTTTCCGGTCCTCATCTGTTTTGCCCGTGGGTATGAACTCCTGCGCTACGTACCCTTTAAAACCGGTTGCTGCAATGGCTTTCATAATAGGAGGGTAATTCAGCTCCTGCAGCTCATTCAGCTCATGCCTGCCCGGAACGCCTGCGGTATGGTAGTGCGCAAAGTACTGGTGGTTGGAGCGGATGGTGGCAATCACGTTGCCCTCATCTACCTGCATGTGATAAATATCGTAAAGCAGTTTGAAGTTTTCAGAGCCAAGGCGTTTACACAATGCAACGCCCCAGGCGCTGTGGTCGCACATATAGTCATGATGATCAACCTTGCTGTTGAGCAGCTCCATCACCAATGTTACTTTATTTTTTTCAGCAATCGACAGGATCTTTTTTAACCCCTGTTCACAGTTCTTTAAACCGGTTTCATCATCCATACCCCGGCGGTTGCCGCTGAAGCAGATCAGGTTCTTATAGCCGGCTTTTGCTACATATTCTATATGTTCGGTATAGCTCTTTATGAGCGTACTGTGAAAATTCGGCTCATTCCAGCCATCTACCAGGTTAATTTCAGCACCATTGCACATGCTGGAGTAAATGCCGTGCTTTTTTAATGTATCCCAGTCTTTGGGCCCTACCAGGTCAATGGCAGCAAAGCCCAGCTCCTTAACCATAGCACAAAGCTGTTCCAGCGACAGGCTGCCGTAAGTCCACCGGCACACACTATGATTAATAGTTCCTTTTAAACGCATTTTCTTTTTATTATTATTTAATACCGTGCTCCAGCCGGTTGTAGTTCCGGCAAGGGCGGCTGCTACTGCAATTGTCTGGATCGCTTTCCTGCGGGTGGTCTTTTTCATAAACATTATTGAGGAAGTTCCGCAGCTTTTGATTTATCGCGGAAGAGCAATGCGAATAAGATCATTACCACGGCGGCAATGCCTGCAGGGATCAGCCATACCATTTTCCAGTCCGGCGTGCCCGCTGCTGTTTTGTATTGCTCCGAAATAAAACCGGCTACCCAAAAACCGATCAGCATACCTACCCCGTAAGTGGCAAGGGTAATGAGCCCCTGGGCCGAGCTTTTATATTTTTCACCGGCCTTGGCATCGGTATAGATCTGACCGGAAACAAAGAAAAAGTCATAGCAAACTCCATGCAGCACAATACCGGTAAGTAACATAAAAGCCAGTTCCCCGGCATTGCCATAGGCAAATAAGGTGTAGCGGATCACCCAGGCCAGCATCCCTACAAGAATGGTATTTTTAAACCCGAAGCGCTTAAAGAACACGGGGAGCAGGAGGATGAACAGCGCCTCGGAAACCTGGCCCAATGCCATTTTTCCGGTTGCATTCTCCAGCCCGATGCCGGTAAGGAAGGGGTTGGCATTCTGATAGTAGAAGGCCAGCGGGATACAGATGGCGATTGAGGCAATAAAGAAAAGCAAAAAGTTCGGATCTTTTAAAAGTTTTAAAGCATCCAGCCCCAGGATCTGCGAAACACTGGCATTGCCTTCTGCTTTCTTAGGCGGCGTTTTGGGAAGTGTAAAACTGAAGAGCCCGAGTACGCCGGCAGCAACAGCTGCCATCAGGAAGGTATTCTTTAATGTGCCGTCTGCTGCATTATTTTGTACGTTATCCCATTTAAGCCAGCTGATCAGCAAACCTGCCAGGATCCAGCCAATGGTTCCGAATACCCGGATATTGGAAAATTGTTTTTCCGGATTGCTCATTTGGCGGAAAGAAACCGAATTAACCAATGCCAGGGTAGGCATATATACGATCATGTAGCCAAAGGTATAGGGGTAAAATGCGCTTACATCAGGAGCTTTATACATCATATACATCAGGATGGCCCCGGCAATATGCAAAACTCCCAGGATCCGCTCTGCGTTAAAGAAACGGTCGGCGATCAACCCTATAATGAAAGGTGCGATGATGGCGCCATAGGACTGGGTGGAAAACACTTTTGCACTATCCAGGCCATCGGCTCCCAAATTGGTTCCCAGGTAAGTACCCAGGGTCACAAACCAGGCCCCCCATATAAAGAACTCCAGGAACATCATAACGGATAACTGCACTTTGACGGACGATTTCATATTACTGCTTTAGAAGATGTATTTTAATTGAGTGAAAAGGTAAGGGACTGTAGGAGACCGGTCAGGCTGCCTGGAGCTGCTTATTTTTATTACGAATATAGATGTTTAAGCCAATAAAAGCTACGATGAGTATGGCCGGGATGATGAGGGTCGTATTAATAATCTCCGGGCCCGCGGCCTTATTGGCCTCCGCAAGCGCGTTCTTCATTTCGAGGGTGGCTTCGGGAGCACCGTACTCCTTCAGGTTGGCACCTGCCGGCAGTTTTTCTGCAATCAGCCGGTCGTATACGCCGCCCATCAGCATCATATATACGGATACGGCAAACATGCCTGCGCCGCCCATAAGGTTTAACCCGATGGCACCGGTCTTGGGCAGGTATTCGGATACAAATCCCAGCATAGTGGGCCAGAAATAGCAAACGCCGGCACCAAAGATCAGCGCACCGGCAAAGATCATATTGCCCGATGTGTTACCCAGCAGGTAAAGCCCGATGGTAGCTACGATGGCAGACATCAGCAAAACACCCTGGGGGGCCAGCCGCTCCACAATGGGGCCTGCCAGGGCACGGCCGATCACCATTACACCGGTAGAAACGGTCAGTACCAGCAATGCATTGTCGGTAATATTCCGCAGCAATACATCGATCCACTGGCCGGTGAACAGTTCCGTGATCGCTGTTCCAAACATGCAGATAAGCATAAAAATAAACAAAGGGTTGCCCAGCGAGCGATACATTTCTGAAGTAGAAACGCCGCTTGCGACCCGCTCGGTAACCGGGAATTTCAGCTTAGAGAAAAGGAACCCGTAAATCAGCGTTGGGATCAGCATAATACCCACCTGCACCTGCCAGCTCAGCGCCACCTTGTCGAAGAAATAAACAATAAGGGTACCCAATACGATCCCGCCGGGGAACCACAAATGAAAGTGATTCAGTTTGGTGGTTTTATTTTCAGGATACAGCGCCGTAACCAGCGGGTTGCAGGCTGCCTCCACGGTGCCGTTTGCGATACCAATAAATAAGGTAGAAAAAAACAAGGCCCAGAAAGGGTTGCCGAATTTACCGGAAAATATCGTTAGCACGATACCTAAAAGATGAAATACAAATGCAAATACCAGCAGGCGCTTCATCCCGATGATGTCCACCACTATACCACCAATGATCACCGCCAGGGGAAATCCCCAGAAGGCCGTAGCGGCAATGGTTCCCAGTTCCGCTTTATCCAGTCCAAAATCTACTCCCAGCTTATTTAATATACCCGCCCTGATCCCAAAGGAGAGTGAAGTTACCAGGAGCGCTAAACAGCTTGCCACAAATAGTTGGGGTCGTTGAATTGATTTCATACCAATGCTTTCGTTAATGATTTGATCCGAAAAAATGTTTAAAGGCTAAATGTACTATTTTTTCATTCTTGAAAATAATAAAGCAGCTTTTTTTTCAACAGTCAGCATAACACACATTCGTATAAAGGATTTTGATACAGGTACTCTTCCTGTAACAGAAAACAGGAAAAGTATTTGGAAGCTCCGAAAATCTAAAATGATTCGTTGAAAGTTTTGTACATTTAGCCGGTGTATTGCTTCACTAAAAAATTATAAATAAATAACGATAATATGACAACGCTGAAAGGCCCTGGTATTTTCCTGGCGCAGTTTGCCGGAGACAAAGCTCCGTTTAATACATTAGAGTCCATATGCACCTGGGCCGCATCGCTTGGGTTCAAAGGGGTACAGATCCCTACGAATAACGACCAGTTCATCGATCTTCAGAAAGCAGCGGAAAGTAAGACCTATGCGGATGAGATCAAAGGCATCGTGAATGCATGTGGTATGGAGATCACGGAGCTCTCCACGCATTTGCAGGGGCAGCTGGTGGCCGTGCACCCGGCTTACGACCTGCTGTTTGATTCTTTTGCACCGGAGCAGGCACGTAATAACCCAAAGGCCCGTACCGAATGGGCCATACAACAAATGAAATATGCTGCAAAAGCTTCGCAGAATCTTGGGCTGAATGCACATGCTACTTTTAGCGGTTCTTTATTATGGCATGTTTTTCATCCGTGGCCACAGCGGCCTGCAGGGCTGGTAGAAGAGGGCTTTACAGAACTGGCCCGGCGCTGGACCCCCATCCTGAATGCTTTTGACGAGAGTGGCGTGGATGTATGCTATGAGATCCACCCGGGGGAGGACCTGTTCGACGGCGACACCTACGAGATGTTCCTGGAAAAGGTAAACAACCATCCCAGGGCCTGCCTGCTGTATGATCCCTCGCATTTTGTACTGCAATGCCTCGATTATATTGAATACATCGATATCTTCCACGAACGCATTAAAGCGTTTCATGTAAAGGACTCCGAATTCAACCCCACGGGCAGGAAAGGCGCGTTTGGCGGATACCAGCCCTGGTTAAAAAGAGCCGGGCGTTACAGGAGCCCGGGCGATGGGCAGGTGGATTTTAAGACCATCTTCTCAAAGCTTGCGGAATATGATTTTAAGGGCTGGGCGGTTATGGAATGGGAATGCTGCCTGAAGCACCCCGAAGACGGGGCAAGGGAAGGCGCCCAGTTTATTAAGGAGCATATTATCCGGGTAACAGAAAAGGCTTTTGATGATTTTGCTGCAACCGTAAAAGATGATGCACTAAATAAGAAAGTTTTAGGGATCAATTAATATCTTTATAAAAAATTTCAAACAAACAGACAGAACATGAAGAAAATTATTTTATCTGCGGTCATACTGGCAACGGTTGCTGCGGCATGTGGCGGAGGTGAAGAAAAGAAAGCGGAAGGAGCAGGCTCCGAAACCACTACCACCGAAAAAAAGAACGATGCTTCCGCTAATCCGGATTACCAGGCGGGATTGGCCCTGGTAGGCCAGTACCAGTGTATTACCTGTCATAAGATCGATGAAAAATTAACAGGTCCGGCGTACCGGGATGTGGCTAATAAATATGCAGGAGCCGATGATGCAACGATTACCAAGCTGGCTCAGAAAGTGATCTCCGGCGGAAGCGGAGTTTGGGGCGAAGTACCGATGACCCCGCATCCGAATGTATCCGAAGCGGATGCCAAAACTATGGTAAAGTATATTTTGTTATTAAAAAAATAACCCTGTTAAACGTTCAATATGACAAGAACCTTTTTGATTGCAGCGGTCCTGGGCATTACCGCGTATTCCTGTTCGGGCCAGAAACAAACTCCAACCAGCGATGCTCCTGCAAATACCCTGAGCAGGAAAGAAAAAGCCGCGGGGTGGAAATTGCTGTTTGATGGTAAAACAACTACCGGATGGCATAACTATGGTAAGGACGCCGCAGGTACTGCCTGGCAGGCGGTGGATGGTACCCTGCAGCTGGACGGGAATGCCAAAGATGGAAGGGGCGACCTGATCAGCAATGATGAATATGGGAATTTTGAGCTGCAGCTCGACTGGAAGATCTCCCAGAACGGTAACAGCGGTATTTGTCTTTATGTGATCGACAACAAAGACAAATATAAATATATGTGGTACACAGGACTTGAAATGCAGATCCTGGATAATGACGGCCATCCCGATGGTAAGATTACCAAACACCGTGCAGGAGACCTGTATGATCTCATAAAGAGCAGCAGCGAGCCGGTAAAGGCCGTAGGAGAATGGAACCATGTAGCCATCAAGAGCCTGAATGGTAAACTGGATTTTTATCTGAATGGCGTTCATATCGTAGACACGCATCTGTGGGACGACAACTGGCGTACGCTGGTGGCCGGAAGCAAGTTTAGGGATCTCCCGGATTTTACCGCCTTTAAATCGGGACATATCGGTTTGCAGGACCATGGCAATACAGTATGGTTCCGCAATATCAAAGTAAGAAAGTTATAATTCAACACATACCGGGTTCATGTACGCTCACCGAAGATTCAGCCGTGTACTGATTCTTGCGTTGTCCTTATTGTTTTTACAGGAAGGAGCAACAGCGCAGCAGGCACGATCAGCATTTGCCATTGGCGACTCCAGTTTTTTACTCAACCAGAAACCATTTGTGATACGATGCGGTGAGATGCATTATACACGTATGCCCAGGGCATACTGGCGGCACCGGCTGAAGATGGCAAAGGCCATGGGGCTGAATACGGTATGTGCTTATCTCTTCTGGAATTTTACGGAAAGAGAGCCGGGCAACTTTAACTGGAGCGGCCAGGCCGATGCGGCAGAGTTTTGCCGTATAGCGCAGCAGGAAGGGCTTTATGTGATCCTGCGGCCGGGGCCTTATTCCTGTGCAGAATGGGAGTTTGGCGGCTTCCCCTGGTGGCTGCTTAAAGACAAGGCAATGCAGGTACGCACACAAAATGCGCACTACCTGGAAGCCTGCAAACGTTACCTGATGGAAGTGGGCAAACAACTGGCGCCCCTGCAGGTTGACAAGGGGGGAAACATCCTGATGGTGCAGGTAGAGAACGAATACGGAAGCTTTGGCTCCGACCGGGAATATATCGGTAAGATACGCGACTTTTTAAAAGAGGCTGGCTTTACGGTTCCTTTTTTTACCTGCGACGGACCGGTACAGTTAAAAAATGATGTACGCCCGGACATTTTTGCTGCAGTCAATTTTGGCGGTAACCCCGAAGCTGGTTTTAAAGCATTGCGAACCGTACAGGCGCACGGCCCCCTGATGTGTGCAGAGTACTACCCGGGCTGGTTCGACAGCTGGGGACGTCCGCACCATACCGGCTCCAGCCAGCGGGTTATTGATGAGCTGAAATGGATGCTGGATCACCAGGCATCATTCAGCATTTACATGGCGCATGGGGGCACTACTTTTGGTACTTTTTCCGGAGCCAATGCCCCGCCATACCTGCCGCAAACCAGCAGTTATGATTATGATGCCCCCATTAATGAAGCGGGTAATGCCACTTCCAAGTTCTATGCCATACGGGAGCTCCTGGGCAAATACCTGCAGCCGGGAGAAACGCTGCCTGATGTGCCGGAGGCCACGGAAGCCCGGTCTTTGAGTCCCATCCGTTTTACGGCAACCGCTCCTTTATGGAACAACCTCCCGCCGGCTGTTGCGGCAGATACGGCAATGCTGATGGAGGACCTGGACCAGGGATATGGCGCGGTGCTTTATGAAACCCTGCTTCCGGCAGGAGGAACAGCTTCCGTTCAGTTTGCCGATATACACGATTATGCCATAGTGTACCTTAATAAAAAACAGGTGGGTACCATGGACCGGCGTAAAGGGAACTTTACCCTCAATATTCCCGCACGTGCAAAAGCAACACCGCTGCAGATCCTGGTAGAAGCCACGGGAAGAGTCAATTACGGCTATTTGATGCATGACCGGAAGGGCATTCACGGAAAGGTGATCCTGGATGATGGTAAAACAAAAAAAGAGCTTAAAGGATGGAAGAACTATCCCATCGGGCTGGGGGATAAGACCCTCCCGGTAACGTATACCGCGCTTTCCAAAGCAGGGCAACCGGGAGCCGCTTTTTACAAAGCCACTTTTGAAGTAAACGAGTTAAAAGATACCTATCTCGATCTCCGGAAATGGAATAAGGGGCTGGTATGGGTAAATGGGATCTGCCTGGGCCGGTACTGGAATATTGGCCCTACGCAAACTATGTACCTTCCCGGGTGCTGGCTGAAGAAAGGAACCAATGAGATCGTAGTCTTCGATCTCCTGGGCCTGGCCCGTCCGGAACTGCACGGACTGGATAAGCCCATCCCGGATTCGGTAACAGAAAAGCGCGCCCAGGCTCATAAAAAGGCCTCACAAAAATGGACCGCTCCCGCTTCCGGTGCTTACCACAGCGGCGCATTTGAAGATAGCAAAGAATGGCAAACAGTTTCCTTCAAGCCGGTAACGGCAAGATATTTTTGCCTGGAAGCTTTAAATGAATTTAAGAACCAGCCCTATACTTCCGCTGCGGAGATCCAGTTGCTGGATGCAGATGGTAAGGAGATCCCGCGCAGCGCCTGGAAAGTAATGTTCGCCGATAGTGAAGAGGTAGATGGTGACGACGGCAACGCAGCCAATCTCTTTGACCTTCAGTTTACAAGTATCTGGCATACCGAATGGCAGGACCGGAGTCCTAAACATCCGCACCAGGTAGTGATCGATCTTGGCAAGGCCTACAAAGTAGCCGGGCTGAAATTGCTCCCCCGCCAGGATAATCCCAACGGGCGCATCAAAGATTACCGGCTCTATTTTTCAGCTACACCGTTCAAAGGCCTGTAGATCCGGGGAGCAGCCCGCTTTCAGTATCTGAAAATAAGGCATCCGTAAGGCATGCAGAGCTTTTCCCATCTTCTTTGAAACCCGGAATATCCATCAGGCTAAGGGGAAATGCGTGGCCCCAAAACCAGGCACCAGGTTCACTAAGACATACACAGTTTCTTACTTTTCACTCTTCACACTTTTCACTTTTCACTTCACACTTTTCACTTCTTAGTTTCTCATTTCTTCCTCTTTTCACCTTTCCTCAGAATCTTTAGCGCCCTGCTGCGTACTCCCGGCGAGGCGTTGGGCAGTATAAATTCCACTGCTGTTTTCAGCTCCGGCAGGATCTCCGGGTAGTTATCTGTCATCTGGTTAAGAATGCCAATGGCGAAGGCACGGGCGGCGATCGTTTCACCCGGGTCCTCAAGAATGCGGAAGCAGCTATCCATTACCGGGCCATGAAATTTTTCCGGAATCCCGGGGGCCTGGTCCATCAACCGAAGAATATTCCTTTTTACGGCTGCCGGCTGCTCCGGGTCGTTCAGCAGTGCAACGATCGTTTTATAATGGGGCATGATCAGTTCCGGATGCAGGATCACACAATAACTCAGGGGCCAGGCAGCCCTTTGTGCCACCCGGGGTTCGCTCCTGGCAAAAAGGGCAAACAGCTGGTCAAACCGGCCTTGATCCGGCCCGATCCATTCAACAATTTCAGCAACCTGTTCTTTTCTTATCGGTGCAGATAATAATACCGGCAAATTCATGACAGCAGGGATTAAAAGAAAAAAGCCGGTAAAACCGGCTTTCAAAAATAAGATTTAAATATACTAGTTTCTTCTTCCGAATAAACGCAGCAACATCAGGAACAGGTTGATGAAATCCAGGTAAAGGCTTAAAGCCCCCATGATAGCCAGCTTCTTTACATCACCGGCGATCACGTTACCATCCTGGTCGATCCCTTCGCCGATCCTTTTTAATTTCTGCACATCATATGCCGTTAAACCGGTAAAAACGATCACCCCGATAAAGCTGATGATATAGCTCATCGTATTGCTTCCCAGGAAAATATTCACGATGGAGGCTATGATGATCCCGATCAGGCCCATCATCATAATACGCCCCATGGAAGTGAGGTCCTGCTTGGTCGTATAGCCCATCACCGCCATTACACCAAACATCAGCGCAGCGGTAAGGAAACAGCCGAATACAGAAGTTGCAGTATAAGTAAGTAAGATAAAGCTAAAGCTGATCCCGTTTATCGCCGAGTAAACAAGCAGTAAGGCCATTAAAACCGGGGCGGAAAGCCGGTTAAAGGCAAAGGACATCAGTAATACAAAGCCCAGCGGCGCAAACATGATCGCATAAAATAAGAGTTTATTGGATAGAATCGGAGCAATGTATTGCTCCGGATTGCCCGCGAAAAGATAGGCAACCACTGCTGTGATGCCTAATGCAATAAACATATAGGTAAACACATTGGCCAGGAAAGAGCGTGATCCTGAACCTACGGCTTCATTCCTTGAAAAAATACTGTCTGGCGTGCTTCTTGAATAATTGTCTTCCATTGTTTTGTCAATTTTGTACGTGAAAATAAACGAAAAAAGCTAGTTTACAAAAGATTAGACCGCTAAAATAAAACAGATCACCGTCCCTCCTGTAATGTTTAAGATAGCAACAGGAAAAGGCGTCAAATGTTCCCGGAAACCACAAAAAAATATTAGCGTGACTTTTTCCCCGCAAATTTCCGCAGCGCATGTCAGGAGGACAGGTTTCCGCGTTAGATCTGCGGGATCGCCATATCTTTTAGGGAGTTACGGCTTTTGCCTCTTTGGAAGACCGGAATAATCTCTGGATGCGGTTGAGTGCCGGCCCGGTCATCAGGGTGGTAGACAGGGCCATGATCACCAGGATGGTAAAGATCTCCTGCGAGATCACTCCCAGGTCATAACCGATATTGAGCACGACCAGTTCTGTTAGTCCGCGGGTGTTCATCAGGGCGCCCAGCTGGAGACTTTCGCTCCAGGACTGTCCGGTGAACCGGGCTGCCGCTGCGCTGGCTCCGAATTTGGCAATAACTGCAATGATCAGTACAATGATACAGATACTCCAGAGAGCAGGATTGTTGAGCAGGGCGATCTGTGTTTTTAAGCCCGTGGAAACAAAAAATAAGGGCAGGAGCAGGAGGAGGGCCACACTTTCGATCTTTTCGATCAGCTGGGTACGGAACTCCATATCTGCCGGCATGATCATACCGGCCACGAAGGCGCCAAATAATGCATGGATGCCAATAGCATCTGTAAGGTATGCAGATGCGACCAGGATGATCATACAAACCGCAACAAACGGTGCGGTTAGCCGGCTGTTTATCCGCTTATAATAATTGGCCATCAGGGGACGCAGCACTTTTATCATCACCAGGATATAAGCAACAGAAAGCAAGATCGTGTACAAGGCGCTCCAGGCCGAACCGGCTTTCACTACGGCAATCACCAGGGCCAGTATGCACCAGGCCGTAACATCATCTGCCGCAGCGCAGGTAATGGCCAGCACGCCCAGGTTGGTCTTTGAAAGATTCCGTTCCTGTATGATCCGGGCCAGCACCGGGAAAGCCGTAATGCTTAATGAAATACCGATAAACAATGCATAGGAAATAAACTGCACGCCTGCCGGGGCAAATTGCTGATAGGTAAAATAAGCGGTGGCCACTCCCAGGGTAAAAGGCACAATAATGCTGGTATGACTGATCATTACCGCTGCATTGGTCTTGCCTTTCAACAGGGAAAGATCCAGTTCCAACCCAACAATAAACATAAACAGTACCAGGCCGATCTGGCTGAGCAGGTTCAGGTTGCCCAGGGACTGCGGGGGAAAAACAAAGGCCGATACCTCCGGGAAATAATATCCCAGGAAGGAAGCCCCCAGCAGGATGCCGGCGGCCATTTCACCGATCACGCGGGGCTGTTTGATCTTTTTAAACAGGAATCCCATAAAAGAACCGGCCAGCAGGATTACAAAGATCTGCAGCAGCAGGATGGCCAGTGGTTCGCGGATATTATGCCGGAGCACAGCCGTAAAAGGAACGCCCAGTGCCGGCTTGCTTTCAATAATGGATTTGATATTCTTTTGTGTCTGTAACCGGCCACCCATGGTAAGGATCCACCAGATGATCGCAATAGCAGCAGCGACCGTTAACACATAAAAAAGAAGATTCCTGTATCGTTGCATGCTGGGATATTTCTCCCGCAAGATATTCTGTTTCTTTTTAATGAACAGATTATTTTTATGTCAATACCCGTACATTGCCACAGATGCACCGAAACACTGAATTACTGGTTTGCATTTCCTGGCATCTATAGCGTGGATGGTCAAAAGCAGAAGCCAAAATCATCTGCGCTGCTGTGGTAAACATAAGAGACGCTGAAACACTGACTTTGGTAAAAACATTGCTTTAAAGAAAGGTTCCGTTTTGCCTATTATTAATTTGGTCTTAAAAAAATAAAGCCATGCGTTTATGCACGGCTCTACCTGTATACTATCATTGGCGCGGATCTATCCATGATGATGAACATGTTGTACCGGGGCTGCAGGCATCGCAGCTTTCACATCCAGCGTGAAAGCTGCTGTATGCAGCTCATCGCCCGTCTTGAATTGGATCCATAACCGGTAGCGGCCGGCTTTTTCAAATGTTGTATGCGCTACGACCGGCGCATCGGTACCGGACCGGGGATGGATATGCAGGAAGTCTTTATCCTCACCGTGGATGAGGATCAGGTGCGCTATCGCGCCAAGATAAGGAGACAATGCTGTTGTTTTAAGTGGCTTTCCGTTCCGCTCGATCCGGAAGGGAAGGAGGGTACTTGTTCCGGTATACAAGGGTGCTGCAAGGTCAATGCGAATATCCAGGTCGCCGGTAACCGCCGTTAATTTCTGGCCGGTTACGGCTACCGGACCGGGACGGTCACCGGCAACGGGAAGCAGGATCTTATCTACTAATGAAGGGGTACCTTCCGGTTGATAATCGGCATACAACAGGTAATTACCCCCGGCAGGAAAGGTAAGACGCACCTGGTAACTGCCGTCTGGTTGTAATACCGGGTGCAGGTGCCGGAACCAGGTAAGCGCTTCGTCCAGGACGATCAGGTGAAAAGGGGCTCCATGCTGCTGTGTCAATATTACTACTGCCCCGGGATCGGTATGCCGGACCGGTTTCAACGAAAGCTGTATTTCCGTTCCTGCGCTTATGGCCTCCGGTGCCGTTAACAAATGCATCTGCACATCAGTTACCGGAGCGGGGTGTGAATGATGGTTCATGTTACTTTTTTATACTCGTTTAACAAACGGTCTGAATTTTATGTAGACAGATCGTATCCTCAATATTCCGAAAAAAACACCAGGGAGTTAAGATGCGTTCAGGCTAAAGAGCACATAGGCACTCTAAATGCCCCTGGTGATTTTTAAAAAGAACTGTTGTAAACCGCTACTGAACGGGTTCAATTTTAAAACCAGCGTTCTTAACCGTGTTGATCACGTCTTCCGGTGTGGCTCCGCCCGTTTTTATTGTAAGGATCTTATCTTTACTGGTGGTATCTACCTGCCATTCTGCAATGCCACTGTTACCATCCAGCGCCGGTTTTACGGAGGCCACGCAGCCGCCGCAATTGATGTTGGTTTTGAATTTCAGGAGGGTACCTTCCTGTTGCTCGTCCTCCGGGGTGATGCCTGCCACTGTATAGCCGGCCTTTTCAATGGCCGCGGTAACCGAAGACTGCTGTTGTGCATCATTTAATGCCACGGTAGCCTGGCCGGCCTGTAGTTCATTTACTTGAATGCCTTCAACGTTATTGAGTGCGTTTTGAACGCGTGCCTGGCAATGCGTGCTCTGCATATCAGGGATAGAAATGTGAATTGTTTTCATCTGTATTCTTTTTAAATGTTTTTACAAATTTCGCTTTTACTGTTGGGGCGATCGTTACAGGATTCCTCTTTAGTCTTATATCTTTTACCGTTTCCATTTTAGCCGCAAACTGTTGGTTACAACGCTTACGCTGCTGAGCGCCATGGCGGCCCCGGCGATCATGGGGTTGAGCAGGAAGCCGTTTACGGGGTAAAGAATGCCTGCCGCCACGGGAATTCCGATCACATTGTAGATAAAGGCCCAGAACAGGTTCTGGCGGATGGTGGCCACAGTCTGACGGGATAATTGAATAGCCTCGGGGATCTTGTTCAGGTCCGATGAGATAATGGTCATCTTGGCTACATCCATGGCAATATCGCTGCCTTTACCCATGGCAATGCTCACATCGGCCTGCGCCAGTGCGGTGCTGTCGTTGATACCATCACCCACCATGGCCACCGTTTTACCCTGTGCCTGTAATTGTTTTACAAAAGCGGCCTTCTGTTCGGGCAATACTTCTGCCTGGTAGGCGGTGATGCCGGTTTGGCGGGCAATGGCAGCGGCAGTTGCTTCATTATCACCAGTGAGCATGTATACCTCGATACCTGTCTGTTTTAAGGCTTGTATGGCCTGCATGGACGTGCTTTTGATCTGGTCGGCAATGGCAAATACGGCCAGGGCCTCCTGCGCATCTGCAAACCAGATCACGGTCTTGGATGCATCGCTCCATTGCCGGGCTCTTTCTAAAAAAGCTTCACCGATCCGGATTCCTTTTTCATCCAGCAGCCTGCGGTTACCGGCATAGTACACGGAACCGTTTGCCTGCGCCCTTGCACCGCGACCGGTTAAACTTTCAAAACCGGTTATGGCTGTAGCCGATAAACCTTCGAAGTGTTTTACCACTGCTTCGGCCAGGGGGTGTTCCGATTGTTTTTCGATACTGAAAAAAAGCTGTTTTAAATGCAGGTCCTCATTTTCCCAGTAGCTGTCGGTTACCACGGGTTTCCCTTCGGTGATGGTACCGGTTTTATCCAGCACCACGGCGTTTACCTTCTTGGCCAGTTCGAGGCTTACCGCGTCCTTGATCAGGATACCCTTTTCTGCGCCTTTTCCAATCCCAACCATAATAGCTGTAGGCGTAGCCAGGCCCAGTGCACAGGGACAGGCAATGACCAGTACGGTAGCAAAGGCGATCAATCCCTGCGTAAACCCATTATCCCCGCTCAGCACGATCCAGCTCACAAAGGCCAGGATGGCGATGCCGATAACGACCGGTACAAAAATGCCGGCAATTTTGTCTACCAGTTTTTGTACGGGGGCCTTGCTGCCCTGTGCCTCCTGTACCATGCGGATGATCTGCGCCAGCATGGTTTCCGATCCAACTTTCTCTGCCCGGAAACGGAAGCTGCCTTTCTGGTTAATGGTGCCGGCAAATACGGCGTCGCTCTCCTTTTTAAGAACCGGTACCGGTTCGCCGCTCAGCATGCTTTCATCTACATAGGAGCTTCCGGCCGTTACCATACCGTCCACAGCGATCTTTTCACCGGGCTTTACAAGAATGGTATCATTCTTATTGACGTTTTCAATAGACAGTACTTCCTCGCGACCATCGGCTTTAATGACGGTAACGGTCTGTGGTTGCAGTCCCATCAGCTTTTTGATAGCGGATGAAGTATTGCCCTTGGCCTTTTCTTCCAGCAATTTTCCCAAAAGAATAAAGGTTACGATCACGGCCGCTGCTTCAAAATATACATGCCCGTGGAGCCCGCGGCTATGCCAGAAGGAGGGGAACAGGGTATTGAATACGCTGAACAGGTATGCCGTTCCGGAGCCCAGCGCTACCAGCGTGTCCATATTGGCGGAACGGTGGCGTGCCTGTTTCCATGCGTTGATAAAGAAATCTTTTCCAAAATAGAGTACGACCGGTGTAGACAATACCCACATGATCTCATTGGCGTATGGTATATCCATAAAGAACATACCGATGAGCACCAGCGGAACCGTGATAAGGGCAGCCCACAGGGTTTTCTTTTTCAGGGCGCTGAATTTTTGCTGATGGATGGCTTCCAGTGTTTCGGCTTCCTTCTCCGCACTTTCGATCAGCAGGTCGTACCCGATAGACTGCACTGCCTTTTGCATTCCCGCAGTATCGATCATATTGGGCAGGTATTCTACCGCTACGGATGTGGTGGCAAAATTAACAGCAGCGGCTACAACCCCCGGCTGGCTTTTGAGCATGCTTTCCACGCTGATGGCGCAGGAGGCACAGGTCATATCCAGCACGGGGATATTCTTTTTTATGGTAGGTACATCGTAACCCAGATCGCGAATGGCCGATACGGCATTGGATACTACTTCGTTCTCGTCTGCGGTAATCAGCGCGCGGCGATTGTTCAGCTCAACTTTATGTGAAGCAATGCCATGCACTTTTCCCAGGCCTTTGTCCACGATAAGGGCACAATGTTCGCTTTCTACACCCTCCAGCGGTATGGCTATTTCATTGAATGCATCGGTTGTCATAATATATCGTTTAATAATTCATACAAAGTTCGCTCCGTTACCGGGCAGATCTGTTACACAATTATGGGTTTGCTTTATATAATTGCAGGTAAATACAGAGGGGAATGCCGATATCCAATATCAGAACCATCTTACTATCGACATCTCCGCCACAGATATTTCACTGTAAACATCTCATTATAATCAGCACCCCACTTAACCTGGATTAACTTCAAAACAACAGAAATAGCGTAGCTTGGTGCTCATAAAAAAGGCATATGAAATATAAATTTGAAAAGCCGGTAAACGCCGCAATTGGCACCGGAAAATATCAATGCTCTATAAGTTGGCGCAATGGAGATTTTACCGCAGATGAGCCGGTTAGCCAGGGAGGGCAGGACAGCGGCCCGGATCCTTATACGCTGCTGCTTTCCTCGCTGGCTTCCTGTACCCTTATTACCCTTCGGATGTATATTGACCGCAAGGGGTGGGAGATACCCGAGATCCGTGTAAATACCAACTTATACAGCGAGATAAAGGAGGGGAGCATCGTTACGGTCATTGACCGGGATCTTTATTTTCCCCAGTCTGTACCGGATGATCAGAAGCTGCGCCTGCAGGAGATTGCAAAAGCCTGTCCCATCTCGAAGATCCTGGAGAACCAGGTTACCGTACGTACCTTTATGCAGCGGGATCCGGAAACGGCTAAAAAGATCGTGTATGAGAATGCCGACATTGCCGTGATCTGGCGCCCGGAGCTTTGTCAGCATGCTACCCGCTGCTGGAAGGAGCTGCCCCGGGTGTTCCGGCCAAAGGAAAAAAAGTGGGTGGATGTAGAAGGCGCTCCAGCCGCACAGATAGCAGAGCAGGTACACCGCTGCCCCAGTGGCGCGCTCGCTATCGAAAAAAAGTAGCATGCTCCTTTCAACAGGATATTTCCGGCGGCACCCCTAAGATGCCCCGCGGTTTATTCACCGGGCTCATTGCCGTGTAGTTTTACCCTGAACCTCAACCGGCAACTGTTATAAAATAATTAAATTAAAAAGTATTTTTTTTGAAAATGACCGGAAGAATTAATTTTACGCCTTTATGAAGCGGGGTGGTGTATTGATATGGGTTTATAGTCTGCTTTTTGCGGGAGGATTTTTGTTGCTGAATTCAACGCAGAAAGCGGCGCATGGTTCTCCTATTCCGGCGTCCGTACAAAAGAATGCCGGCTATACTGCCACACCGGATCTTCCGGTCTTTCCACCTGACCTTTTCTGGGACCATACTGATGATAAAGAAGAAGATGCTGCACCGGGTCTGCATGAGCACTCCTTTGCAGACTTTCCCCACTGGGTGCTTAGCTGGATCCCCAACCATTCCCTGAACATTCATGACAACCCAAAGCCATACCGGCAACCTTATCTTGCGGAACTGATCCCGGAGAAATATATTTTTTTCCGTTCCATCCGTGTATGATCCCCACTAAATGATGTTCAATACCGCATCACAGACTACCTGGGATCATTCCTGTAATTGCAACGGTCCCGGTTTTACAACAAAATAAATCAAAATTACCAACTCCCGGCAGCATGCTGCAGCAGGAGCAATGATCATTACCGGTACTGAAAAGATATACTTTTCATCCGGTAAAGACCTGCCCGGCAGGCGCCGCTGTTTCCGGCAACCTTCAGCATTCCTGCTGACAGGCCGGTACTACTTAAAATTTCCATTCAACAATGAACAGAATCGCATTGCTGGTGGGCTTGTGCGTGATCACGTATGGGGCCACAGGCTGTAAGCAGCACAAAGAAGAAAAAGCGGAGCCCGAATCTTTTTCCGTAACCAGTCCGCTGAAAATGGATACGACCTATGTAAAAGAGTATGTATCCCAGTTGCAATCGGTACGCAACGTGGAGATACGGGCACAGGAGAAAGGATACCTTGAGAAAAGCTATGTAGATGAAGGGCAATATGTAAAAGCAGGGCAACTGCTGTTTCGCATTATGCCGAAAATCTACCAGGCAGAATACCAGAAAGCCCGGGCCGAAGCGCATTCTGCCGAGCTGGAAATGCAGAATACCAGCCTGCTGGCCGACAAAGAGATCGTATCCAAAAATGAGCTTGCTTTATCTAAAGCAAAATATGATGTGGCAAAGGCCGAAATGGCACTGGCCGGCACCCATTTGTCTTTTACAGATATCCGGGCCCCGTTCAGCGGGGTTATAGACCGCATCCGGTTCAAGCAGGGAAGCCTGATCGATGAAGGTACCCTGCTGACCACCTTATCCGATAACAGCGGTATCTATGCTTACTTCAATGTATCTGAAAGTGAATACCTGAATTTTAAGACCGATACCAGCGGCACCACCAGGACCCCGCTGGCCCTTACGCTGGCCAATGCAGAACGGTACAAATACCCCGGCAGGATCGAAACTATCGAAGGGGAGTTTGACAACACCACGGGGAACATTGCATTCCGCGCAAAATTCCCAAATCCCGACGGGCTTTTAAAACATGGCGAAACCGGAAAGATACTGATGCAGATCCCGTTAAAAAATGCACTGGTGATCCCGCAGAAAGCCACGTACGAGCTGCAGGACAAGATCTACGTTTATGTAGTGGATAAAGACAATAAGGTACGCTCCCGGAATATTACCATTCAATATGAACTGCCCAACCTGTATGTAGTAGGAAGCGGACTCTCCGAAAGCGATAAGATCCTGCTGGAAGGATTACAAACGATAAAAGAAGAGCAGAAAATAAAACCGGTATACACGGCGCCGGATCAGGTAGCCCAAAAACTGCAACTCCTGAATCCATAAAATAAAGGCACTCCAAAATAATTTTTATGTTTAGTAAATTTATTAACAGGCCCGTACTGTCGATTGTTATATCCCTTATTATCCTTTTCCTCGGCATCCTGGCGCTTACGCAGTTGCCGGTGACCCAGTTCCCCTCCGTATCTCCGCCCAAGGTAAATGTAACCGCCGAATACCCCGGAGCCAACAGTGAGCTCATGATCAAAGCAGTGGTGATCCCCCTGGAACAAGCTATCAACGGCATCCCGGGTATGAAGTATATGGCTTCCGATGCGGGTAATGACGGGGAAGCCAGCATTCAGGTAGTTTTTGAACTGGGTACAGATCCTAACCTGGCATCGGTAAATGTGCAGAACCGGGTTGCGGCCGTGGTAAACAAACTGCCGCCCCTGGTAGTGCGCGAGGGCGTAAAGATCACCCGGGAGGAATCCAATATGCTGATGTATGTAAACCTCTACAGTGATGATCCCAAACTGGATGGCAGTTTTATTTACAACTTTGCCGACCTCAACCTGCTGGCGGAGCTGAAACGGGTGAATGGCGTTGGGTTTGCCGATATCCTGGGCGACAAGGAATATTCCATGCGCGTATGGCTGAAGCCGGACCGGATGCTGGCTTATAAGATCACCGCCAATGAAGTAATGGAAGCGCTCAGCGATCAGAGTCTTGAAGCCTCTCCGGGCCGGCTGGGAGAAAGCTCCGGAAAAAAATCGCAGGCTTTTGAATATGTGCTAAAATATACCGGCCGGTATAATAAAAAAGAAGATTATGAGAACATTGTGCTGAAAGCTGGTCCCGACGGGCAATTGCTTCACCTGAAAGACATTGCCGATATAGAACTGGGCAGTGCTTTTTATAACATTTATTCAAAACTGAATGGAAGAACCTCCGCAGCTATTGTGATCAAACAATCCTATGGCAGTAATGCCAGCGAAGTGATTACGAACGTGAAGGAGAAACTGAAGGAGATCGAGCAATCTTCCTTTCCCAGGGGGATGCATTATGAGCTGAGCTATGATGTATCCAGGTTCCTGGACGCTTCTATGGAAAAAGTAGTGCATACGCTGGTAGAGGCTTTTATCCTGGTGGGGTTTGTGGTATTCCTGTTCCTGGGCGACTGGCGGTCTACGCTGATCCCGATCCTGGCTGTACCCATTTCACTGATCGGAACCTTCTTCTTTATGCAGTTCCTCGGCATCACGCTAAACCTGATCACATTGTTTGCACTGGTACTGGCGATCGGTATCGTGGTGGATGATGCCATCGTAGTAGTGGAAGCCGTGCATGCAAAAATGGAAAGCGAGGGGCTCAGTGCCAAAGCCGCTACCATGGCCGCGATGCATGAAATAGGCGGGGCCATTATCGCCATCACCCTGATCATGGCTGCAGTATTCATCCCCATTGCGTTTATGTCGGGCCCGGTAGGTGTGTTCTACCGCCAGTTCTCGGTTACCATGGCAACCGCCATCATCCTTTCCGGTATCGTGGCGCTTACCTTCACCCCTGCAATGTGTGCCATGATCTTAAAAAATACACACGGCAGGAAGAAGAAGCAAACAGTAGTGAACCGCGCAATCGATGGCTTTAATAACTGGTTCAATAACCTGCAGGGCTGGTATAAAAAACTGGTATCGCTGATCGTGAACCGCCGTGTGGTCACCTTCCTTGTACTGGTGGTGTTTATTGCAGGTACCTGGGGGTTGAGCACCTCGGTGCCCTCCGGTTTTATACCGGGTGAGGACCAGGGTATGTTCTACGCCATCATCGTTACACCACCCGGGTCCACACTGGAACGTACGGATGATGTAGCGGCGCAGTTGCAGAAGATCGCTTCCGGGATGGAAGACATCCAGTCCGTATCCACCACCGCAGGGTATGAAGTATTATCGGAAGGAACCGGATCCAATTCCGGAACCGTTCTCGTCAACCTTAAAGACTGGAGCGAGCGGAAGCATTCCATGCAGGAGATCATGGAGGAGCTGGAAGAAAAGGCCAAAGGCATTAAGGGTGCCACACTGGAATTTTTTCCACCACCGGCAGTACCGGGTTATGGTGCAGCCGGGGGCTTTGAGCTGCGGTTGCTGGATAAGGCCGGTACCGGTGATTACAAGCTGATGGAGACCGTGAGCCGCGATTTTGTAAAAGAACTGAACAAGCGGCCGGAACTGCGTTCCGTCTTCACATTTTACAGCGCCAGCTTTCCGCAATACCAGCTGGCAGTGGATAACGACAAGGCCAAGCAAAAAGGGGTCTCCGTAGAAAACGCCCTGGATAACCTTTCTACGCTGGTAGGCAGCAACTATGAAACGGGATTCATCAAGTTTGACCGGCCTTATAAAGTAATGGTGCAGGCGCTGCCGCAGTACCGCCAGCTGCCGGAGGATGTGTTCAATTATTATGTAAAAAATGATCATGACGAGATGGTGCCGTATTCGGCCTTTATGACAATGAAGAAGACCTATGGACTATCGGAGATCACCCGGCATAATATGTACAATGCATCTGAGATCAGTGGAGGATCGGCACCCGGCGTTAGCAGCGGCACCGCTATTGATGTGATCAACGAAGTAGCGAAGGAAAAACTGCCAAGAGGTTTTGGCATCGACTGGGCAGGTATTTCAAAAGATCAGACGCGGAGGGGTAATCAGGCCATCTATATCTTCCTGATCTCCCTGGTATTCGTATACCTGGTATTATCGGCCCAGTACGAAAGTTTTGTACTACCGTTGCCTATCCTGCTTTCCTTGCCCATTGGCATCTTTGGCGCATTTTGTTTTTTGAAGATCTTCGGACTGGAAAACAATATCTATGCGCAGATCGCGATGGTTATGCTGATCGGTATCCTGGGTAAGAATGCCGTGCTCATCGTGGAATATGCCGTACAACGGCACCGCGACGGTTATTCACCGGCACAGGCGGCTATTGAGGGGGCTGCGGCACGGCTGCGCCCGATATTGATGACCTCTTTTGCCTTTATCGCCGGCGTTATCCCGCTGATGGTGGCTACCGGGCCGGGAGCCATCGCCAATCATACCATCGGGTCAGCAGCAGCGGGGGGGATGTTATTTGGTACCATCTTCGGCGTGCTTATTATACCCGGGCTGTACTACATTTTTGCCCGTATATCAGAGCGGCATATCCTGGTGGAAGACGAAGAAGAAAATCCGTTAACAGAAGAAATTGATCATCATGAACAACATTAAGCTCTACCTGACTGGTCTTGCAGTACTTGCCCTTACGGCCCTTGAAAGCTGTAAAGTACCGGCGATAGTGAATCACCAGGTAACAACGGCGCCCCCGGCAGCCTTCGAGGCGGAGCCGGCAGACACGCTGAACAGCGCATCCGTAAGATGGCAGGATTTTTTTTCCGATCCCTACCTGCTGAAACTGGTGGATACCGCGCTTGTCAATAACCAGGAGCTCCTGGGCACCCTGCAGGAGATCGAGATCGCCCGTAATGATATCCGGGTAAAAAAAGGAGAACTGTTACCCGGCGTAATGGCAAAGGCCGGAAGCGGAGTAGAAAAAGTAGGACGGTATACCAGCCAGGGAGCAGGGGATGCATCTACCGATATAGCCCCGGGAAAAGAAGTACCCGATATCCTGGCAGATCATGAGCTGGGACTCTATGCCACCTGGGAGGCCGATATCTGGAAAAAACTGCGCAATGGTAAAGAGGCAGCGGTAGACCGTTACCTGGCTACCGTTGAGGGAAAGAACTTTGTAGTAACCAACCTGATCGCCGAAATTGCAGATACTTATTATGAGCTGCTGGGACTGGATAACCAGCTGGCCATAGTAAAGGAAAGCATACAGCTGCAGAAGAATGGTCTGGAAATTGTAAAAGTGCAGAAGGAGGCTGCAAGGGCTACTGAACTGGCCGTTAAAAAGTTTGAAGCGGAAGTACTCAATTCCCAGGCCCGGGAATACGAAATCCTGCAGCAAATAAAAGAAGGGGAGAACAAGATCAATTTCCTGCTGGGGCGCAATCCCCAGGCGGTGGAGCGGTCTTCTGGTGGCTTTCTTACCGCATTACCGCGGCAGGTGAGCACCGGTATCCCGTCGCAGTTGCTGGCCAACCGGCCGGATATCCGCCAGGCAGAGCGGGCACTGGCAGCAGCAAAGCTGGATGTAAAAATTGCCCGGGCGGCGTTTTATCCATCGCTGGATATCTCCGCCTCATTAGGATTGCAGGCGTTTAAGCCTTCCTACCTGGCCAGGTTGCCAGAATCTGTTCTGTTTTCCCTGGCGGGCGAGCTGGCCGGTCCGCTGATCAATAAGAATGCGATCAAAGCGGAGTTCGCCAGCGCCGATGCACGGCAGCAGCAGGCCCTGTATGAATACGAAAGGACCATTTTAAATGCGGTCAGGGAGGTATCCAATGAGCTTTCCAACATCAGCAACCTGGAACAAAAATACCAGCTCAAGAACGGCGAAGTAAACGCATTGGCAAGATCTATTACCGTATCCAATGAATTGTATAAAGCGGCAAGGGCCGACTACCTGGAAGTGCTGATGACCCAGCGGGACGCGCTGGAATCCCGGCTGGAGCTGGTGGAAACCCGGGAACAGCAGTTCAGCGCGGTTACTCATATCTACCGCGCCCTGGGCGGGGGATGGAAGTAATAATAAAAGAAACAAACTGTTGCGAAACTGAAGTTTATCACGTTTGTATATAAAACTGTCTTATGCAAACAAAAAACATCAAAACTGCAGCGCTGCTTCTTTGTTTCTTTTTATTCCTTAATAGGACGGCGTATTCTCAAACAAGGATGGGAATCCAGGCGGGATTGAATGCAGCCTATGTGCAGGTAACGAATGGGACATCAGCGGTGAGCGGAAGCATTTTCCGGCCCGGGATCGGACTGCTGGCAGATATTCCGCTTGTTTCAAAGATCTATTTACGCCCCGCCCTGGCCTACTCCCGCAAAGGGTTCCGTCAGGATCATAGCTGGTTTGCAGGCCGGGACAACCAGCTGAGGGTAGCCGCGTCCTATATAGAAATGCCCCTTCCTTTAGTTTATAAACAAGAATTAGGCCCAGGAAAACTATTGGTGGGTGCGGGGCCTTATATTGCTTATGGAACAGGAGGGAGGTGGAGCACCAAATATGATATAACAGAAGAGGATATTGTGTTGAGCGAAAATCATGGGAGGGTCATCTTTAAAAAAGACATAACAGAAGGCGGCTTCAATAATTATCTGTATGGCCAACCCTGGGACTATGGAGCCTCCTTTTTGTTAGGATATGAATTTTTAAAGCGCTTCTGGCTCCAGGCCGGCTTTCAGCTTGGTACCGCTGATCTTAAACGGATGTACTCTGGCAAAGAACGGGATGGGACACTACAAAACCGGGAGGGGAGCATTAGTGTCGGTGTATATTTTTAATCCGGTGTGGCATCCAGATATTGCCAGAGGTGCAGGCAGGCATAGGTACGGTAAGGCTTCCAGGCTTCCGTTATTGAAAGCACATCGGCCTCAAATGTTTTTTTATCCGTATAGCGGATATCGTAAAGCCTGCTGACGGCCTTTTGTAATCCCAGGTCGCCGATGGAAAATACATCTTCGCGTCCCAGTGAGAACATCAGCAGCATTTCTGCCGTCCATTTACCAACGCCCTTTATTTGTGTAATAAATTCGATAAAGGCTTCGTTGGTCAGCCGGTGAAGCTTTGCATCGGTAAGTTTGTGCTCTATAAAAAAGTGACAAACGTTTTTGATATAAATGGCTTTTGCATTGGAGAGGCCAATAGACCGCAGGGTATCGTGCGGAATATCCAGTATTTTCTGCGCGGTGGGCTTCTTACCATTAAACAGCTCCATGAACCGGTTGCGTATGACCGCAGCAACTTTTGTGCTCAGTTGCTGCCCCAGAATAGAGCCACATAAACGGAGCAATATATTCTGCCGCAATTGCAGGGAATGCAGGCCCTGTTCTTTGATGAGCTTTTTTAATACCTTGTCTTTTGACAGATGTTTATGATACGCCATGGAATAAAGTTAAAAATAATCTTTTGACGAAATCTGAAAATTTGAAAATGGATGGTGAAGTTTTAGCAGGGGGGATTGATGATCGATGATCATGGAACAGCGGGCATGAGCTTGAGCGTTAAGCCGGGAATAGTTTGAAGATTTGAATCCCGAACGTTCGCATACGGGTCAGGTTAACTTTAACAGGATTCCAGGAACCTTTTAAGATCAAAGGGAAAACGGGTATATATAGACCTGGGTGCCACAGGCTCCGCATGTTTATAAAATCGTAATCATAGAACAACCCGTTCCGCCCCTCGGGGTGCCACGTAACACGGGGCATCCTACGGAGCCTGATCCCAATAATGAAATATTGCTATAAACACGCTGCTCCATCCGGAGCACCTACCCCGGGATTGCCGGTAGCAATTTCTGCAGCTGTTCTTCATCTAACAGTATGGATCTTTAAGATAATGTTCCTTAACCTGACGCGCATGCGAAAGTTCGGGAGTGAAAATGCATCAGGCATGAAGCCGGATCTGACCAGTGTCAATAGTCGATCAATGCCGTTTCAGGTTTAACGTTCAAAGTCCCAGGTTAGATCTAACGTGAAACCTTAAACCTCCTCCAAATCCCGAAACTTCAGGGGAAACCTGAAACAAACATAGGAGCTATCATCTGTCAGTTTTCAGCGTCCATTAAACAATATTCAACCACATTCAACAATGTTCCACCACATTAAACCAGTAACCCATCTGTGATCTTTAAGGGGTAAAAACGGGATCTGACCAGTGTCAATAGTCAATCAATGCCGTTTCAGGTTTAACGTTCAAAGTTCCAGGTTAGATCTAACGTGAAACCTTAAACCTCCTCCAAACCCCGAAACTTCAGGGGAAACCTGAAACAAACATAGGAGCTATCAGCTGTCAGTTATCAGTTTTGATCATCGGGAAGAACATAGTAATCATCAATAGAACATTGAGGCACGCACAACGATCTAACGTTGAACCTGAAACCTGGAACAAAAGATAAGCGCGGATAACTGATGACGATCATCTATTTTAATGACGATTTTTCTTTTTGCTTTAATAAGGAATCAATAGCTTCGCGGAAAATTCCTCCATTGTTTAAAAAGATCATGGCCTTGTTTTTCCTGATGACGTTTGCGATGCAAACGTTCAGCCAGGCAGTCATGATGATCGACTACCGGATCAACCGGCAGGCATATGCAAAGAATTGTGTCAACAAATTCCGTCCGAAAATGCACTGTAACGGGCATTGCCAGCTGATGAAGAAAATACAGGAGGAGGAACAAAAGAACCAGCAGAACCCGGAACGCAAGCTGGAATTCAAAAATGAGATCACCCTCTCGTCCAAATCTTTTTTTCCGGAACTCACCTTCTTTACCCGTACCCGTTCATCCGTTTATTGCAACAGGATCATTGGTACGGAGATCAAAAGGCCCCGTTCGGTCTTTCATCCCCCCGCTGCTTAGTATCCTATTTCCTGAAACAGCGCAACAGCCGGTATCTGTCTGATCTTTTACAGATCCCGATGTTCATGAACACCTGGGATCGGCCAATAGCCGGACCGGTGTACCTTTTCTCCACTGAGCGTTTCAGGCGATCTTCCATATTATTTCTGTTTACATTTTCGGGAAACGGATATTGCACCGTATGTGTATTACACGCTGAGCGTTGCAACGTTTCCGGATGATTGTTTCATCTGTGCAGAAGCTGTGTAGCTGAAAATCAATTTCAGGTACCGGCATCAGGCATACTATTATCTTTTCCAAAATGAAATTATTACATGCTTCTTTCTATACAGCCTTGTTTGCTGCCATTCTGTTATTAGCCTCCTGTTCCAAAGACCCCGTTGAACCGGTATATGACCAGGGCCAGCTGGCGCAGCTGTCCGTTGAGTTTGACAATATCGTAGGCGGACAAAAACTGGTACTGAATACCGGATCCTATACCAATGCATTGAACCAGCAATACAACATACAGCTGCTGCAGTATTTTATCAGCAACATCCGGTTAAAAAAGGCCGATGGAACGGTCTATGCGGTCAACCAGGACAGCAGCTATTTCCTCATCCGGCAGGATGCCCCGGAAACAAAGTACGCCCGGGTAAAGGTTCCTGAAGGGAACTATACTTCGCTCACCTTCACGCTGGGCGTTGACAGCCTGCGAAGCACGATGGATATTGGCAAACGCACGGGGGTACTGGATCCGGGTGCAGACAACCATGACGGAATGTACTGGGGCTGGAACAGCGGGTATATCTTCTTTAAAATGGAAGGGATCGCCCCGCAGGCACCCGAGGACCCGACCGGCCAGCACAAATTCCGGTATCATATCGGTGGCTTTGGAGGCTACAGCGCACCTACCATCAATAACATCAAGGTCATTACGATCGACCTCACGGCAAGGGGTATTGCCCAGGTGCGTAAGGACCGCTCTGCCAATATCCACCTGATGGTTGATATCTCAAAAGTGCTGAGCGGTACTACCAATGTAAGTTTTGCCAGCAACCCACAGGTGATGTTCAGCGAATACAGCGTCAACATCGCCAACAATTATGCAAAGATGTTTGTGCACGATCATACCGAAAATTAAGAGCATGAACCGGAAACATATTGCAGTGATCGTAACATTGATGGCACTGGTATTCGCCTGTTCACGCGGACTTCCGGATGCCGGAAAAGGAACGGAACCGTTCGCCGGGTTTCAGCAGCCCGGTAACTTTCCTGCCCCGGCATATCACTTTGAAACCAACCCGGTAACAAAGGACGGATTTGAACTGGGCAGGAAGCTCTTCTATGAACCCCGCCTTTCCCGCAACAATACCATCAGTTGCGGAAGTTGCCACATCCAGTCGTCGGCCTTTACCCAGCATGGACATGACGTAAGTCATGGTATTGATGACCGCCTGGGAAAGCGGAACACGCCTCCCATCATGAACCTGGCATGGAGCCCGCTGTTGATGTGGGACGGGGGCATCTTTGACCTGGACCTGCAGCCGGTGGCCCCTATAACCACCCATGAGGAAATGGATGAGACCGTGGCTAATGTAGTAGCCAAATTGCAGGCCATGCCTGAATACCGGGTCCTGTTTAAAAAAGCATTCGGAACGGAGCAGGTCAATACCGCCAATCTGATGAAGGCCCTTTCCCAGTTTATGCTGCTTTGCATCAGCAGCCGGTCAAAATATGACAGCGTAATGCGCCATGAAGGCGGGGCCGCTTTTACAGCAGACGAAGCCGCCGGCCGTGTACTCGTGATCCGGAATTGCGGTGGCTGTCATAAGGAGCCCCTGTTCACTGATGGCTCATTCCGCAATAATGGCATTGGCGTTGGGGGCAATGACGACCAGGGGCGCTATGCGGTAACCCTGCTGCCGGAGGACAAATATAAATTCAGGGTGCCTGGTCTGCGGAACCTGGCGTATACGGCGCCGTATATGCACGACGGCCGTTTTTATACATTGGATGCGGTGCTGGATCATTATACAACGGGGGTAAAAGCAGGTCCCGGATTGGATCCGCTGCTTGCGGGGAACGGGCAACCGGGTATTCCGCTTACTGCGGAGCAACGCAAACAGATGCTGGCATTCCTGGCAACATTGAACGACAAGGCTTTTATTACAGACAAATTACTGGCGGAGCAATAGCGCCTGCCATCTGTCAAAAAAACAATAGATAGTAATGAAAAAACAATGCATCAGAATCGTGCTTACTTTTTTGATATGCTGGATGGCTCCCAAGTCTTCCATCGCCTGTGATATCTGCGGTTGCGGCGTGGGCAACGATTATATCGGCATCCTGCCGGATTTTCACAAACATATCTTTGGCGTCCGCTACCGGCACAATTCACTTTGGAGTCATCTGGGTGTGGGCGGGCAAAAAACCTACCTTACGAGTTCGGAACACTACAATACGGTGGAAGCCTGGGGCGGCTGGAATATCACCGAAAAATTACGGGTAATGGCAGCGGTTCCCTACAGCATCAACCGGCGCAGCAACGAGGAAGCTACCCGCACCAAAAGCGGTGTAGGCGATATAAGTCTTTCCGCGTTCTATCAGCTGATCAATAAACGCCAACCTGTGGGCAGCAAACTGCTGGTGCAGAGCCTTTGGCTGGGCGGTGGCGTAAAACTGGCCACCGGCTCCTATGACCCTGCAGACCGCAATGCATCCGGAGAAAGTGCCAATCTTTTTCAGCTGGGATCCGGCAGTACCGATTTTTCGCTGAACGGTATGTATGACCTGAGGGTGCAGGACGCGGGTATCAATCTTGGCGCATACTACAAAATAAATACAGCCAACCGTTACGATTACCGTTACGGGAACAAGCTCAACCTGAATGCGCAGGCCTATTATAAATTCCGGATCGCCAACCAGCTGATGCTGGCGCCCAACGCCGGTGTTCAATATGAGCAGGCAGGAACGGATGTAGACAATGATGTACTGGTAACAGTGTCCGGCGGAAACCTCCTGATGGGTACGGCGGGGATCGAAACGGCCTATAAAAAGATCGCCATTGGCGCCAATTTTCAAACCCCGTTCTCGCAGAACCTGGCCAATGGTATTGTAAAGGCCAATAACCGGGTAATGGTGCACCTGTCCGTAGCGCTTTAAGCCGGGTCATTCTGCCCAGCTCATGATATAATCAGGGTTCTCCAGCTCCAGTGCCTGCTGCGTGATCATCAGCGGATGAAACGTGTCTACCATCACTGCCAGCTCCTTTGTTTCGCGGGTGCCAATGCTTTTTTCCACAGCACCGGGATGCGGCCCGTGGGGTATACCTGCAGGGTGAAGGGTGATCATTCCCCGCGTAACATGTTTACGGCTCATAAAATCACCATCCACATAATAGATCACCTCATCGCTGTCGATATTGCTGTGGTTATAAGGCGCCGGTATCGCCTGCGGATGATAATCAAATAAACGGGGCACAAAAGAACAAACCACAAAGGCACTCGTTTCAAAGGTCTGGTGCACGGGTGGTGGCTGATGCACCCTCCCGGTAATGGGCTCAAAATCATGAATGGAAAAGATAAAAGGATAACAGCAGCCATCCCAGCCGATCACATCAAAAGGATGGGTGCCATAGTGCAGTCCGTAAAGCAAGCCTTTTTTTTTAGCGCGGATCAGGAAATCGCCTTTTTCATCCGTTGTCACCAGGTTTACGGGCGGCCGGATATCGCGCTCGCAATAGGGGGCATGTTCCATCAGCTGCCCGTATTGGCTGAGGTAGCGTTTGGGAAACCGCAGGGGAGTGAACGATTCAACGATGAACAACCGGTTATGCGTATCGTTAAAATGGATCTGGTAGATGGTGCCCCTGGGCAGTACGATATAATCGCCATAACCAAAAGGGAGATCGCCGTACTGGGTTTTGACCACGCCGGAACCTTCATGTATAAAAAGCAGTTCATCCCCATCGGTGTTCTTATAAAAATAATCCGTCATGCTTTGCCGGGGCGCAGCCAGCACAAGATGGCAGTCGTTGTTGACCAGTACCGGCACGCGGCTTTCTAAAAAATCCTCCGCCGGCTCTATCTTAAAGCCCTCAAAACAACGGTGCTGCAGCATTTTTTCTTCAGCGATACGGGGACTTACATCCCGTTGCGGCTCCGTTCTGATGATCTGTGTAGGAGGGTGGCAATGGTATAACAATGCATAATCATTGCTGAACCCCTCTGTAGAAAAAAGTTGTTCGCTGTAAAGCCCGCCATCGGGTTTCCGGAACTGGGTATGGCGTTTATGCGGGATCGCTCCCAATGTATGATAATGTGGCATGGGGAATGTAAAATTTAAAATGATGATTTTGGAATGATGACCGGTGTAATACCAGCTGCGGCCCAAATGGCATCGGTCTTGCGTCGCAATCACGTTGTCTGTGGTGCAGGTGGCATCATACACCGGCCTGTGCGGCATCAATCCCTTACGCTCGCATGGCAAGGGTGGCCATCAGGAAATAAAATTTCCATTGACGTTTATCGATCGGGTATATGAAATTTCTGAAGTAAGGCATGGGGAAATTTCTGATACAAAATTACCACATTTAGTAAAATAACGTACATTTGTTATTATTTTTAAAGTGCGGCCCGATTATCCATATAAAGTTTTCCCAGATAAGCGCATCAATTATGTGCTGCTGATAGAAGCACTGTCTACAGACCGAAGCTGCTAACGGTCCGCTATCCTTTATGCTTCCCGCCCGCGGGACTTCTTTTACCTTAAAATTATCGTTATGTCTGATACAAATCTTATGGCATCAGCGGCTGCGCCCGCTGTTGATTTTCTACCGTTGCAAGGCACAGATTATGTTGAATTTTATGTAGGCAATGCCAAACAGGCTGCACATTTTTATAAAACGGCCTTCGGGTTCCAATCCCTGGCCTATTCCGGTCCGGAAACCGGTGTAAAAGAAAAAGCCAGCTACGTGGTGCGCCAGAACAAACTCACTTTTGTATTCACCACCCCTATAAAGAACTGTGCAGAAATAGAAGCACATCTTACCCGCCACGGCGACGGCGTGCGGATGCTGGCGCTGCGCGTGGATGACGCCACCGATGCCTGGGAACAAACCACCAGGCGTGGCGGCAAAAGTTATATGAAACCGGTAAAAACAGCGGATGCACAGGGGGAAGTGATCATGAGTGGCATCCACACTTATGGCGATACCATCCACCTTTTTATCGAACGGAAAAATTACAAAGGCCCCTTTCTCCCTGGTTATAAGAAATGGGAGAGCCGTTATAATCCACCAGGTACAGGGTTACTATATGTAGACCATTGCGTGGGTAACGTAGGCTGGAACCAGATGAATAAATGGGTACAATTTTATGAGGATGTGATGGGCTTCCGGAATATCTTATCCTTTGACGATACCGATATCTCCACTGAATATTCCGCGCTCATGAGCAAGGTGATGAGCAATGGCAACGGGTTTGTAAAGTTCCCGATCAATGAACCGGCGGAGGGAAAGAAAAAATCACAGGTAGAGGAATACCTGGAGTTCTATAATGGGGAGGGGGTGCAGCATGTAGCGCTGGCCACCCATAATATCATTGAAACAGTAACGGCGCTGCAGGGCCGCGGCGTGGAGTTTCTGAAGATACCGGACAATTATTATGATACCGTGCTGGATCGGGTGGGTGCCATCGATGAGGACCTGCTGCCGCTAAAAGAGCTGGGGATCCTCATCGACCGGGATGAAGAAGGATACCTGTTGCAGATATTTTCAAAACCCGTGGAAGACCGTCCCACGCTGTTCTTTGAGATCATCCAGCGCAAAGGCGCCAAAAGCTTTGGGAAAGGCAATTTTAAAGCCTTGTTTGAAGCACTGGAGCGGGAACAGGAATCCAGGGGGAACCTGTAGACGCTGGTCAACGGGCAATTAAGCGCGTTCGGTTTTACATACTACTGTTATGTTAAGCATAAAAAGGCGTACTATAGTTGCCACAGAAACGCGGAAGCATAGAAAAGAACTCAGTGATTCTGTGTATTCAGTGGCGGCAAAACAGACTTAACATCACACTACATTGCACATTTTATATGCAACATTCTACATCTCAACTAAAGCTCTCGCAATTAGCAGCATCGATACCAGGGTCGGCCATACTGGCTTTTAGTAATGCCGTAAAGGAACGCATCCGCAACGGTGAAAAGATCTATAATCTTACCGTTGGCGATTTTGACCCTTCGGTGTTCCCGATTCCCCGGGTACTGGAGGAAGCCATTATTGACGCTTACCGGAACCGGCAGACGAATTACCCGCTGGCCGAGGGAAATGCCGACCTGAGAGAAACCCTTTCCTCATTTATAGCGGATGTTCAGGGGCTGTGCTATCCCGCATCGGATATACTGGTGGCAGCCGGCGGGCGCCCGCTGATCTATGCGGCTTACCAGGTCATCGTGGATCCGGGCGATAAAGTGATCTATCCCGTACCCTCATGGAATAACAATTATTATGTACAGCTTACAAAAGGCCATCACTGCCGGATTGAAACCCGGCCGGAACATCATTTTATGCCGGTAGCGGAAGAAATAGCTCCACATATAAGCGATGCCGTCCTGCTGGCCCTTTGTTCCCCGCAAAACCCAACGGGCACCTGTTATACCGCTGATCAGCTAAAAGATGTTTGCCGGCTGGTGGTCAAAGAAAATGAGCGGCGCGGGCCCGGGAAAAAAAAACTGTACATCCTGTACGACCAGATCTATCACCTGCTTACGCATCAGCAAACGGAGCATGCGGATCCGGTTTCTGTCTTCCCCCGCGTAAAGCCTTATTGTATTTATGTAGATGCGATCAGCAAGGGCTTTGCAGCCACAGGGGTACGCGTGGGCTGGGGTTATGGCCCGGAGCCTGTCATTGCAAAAATGAAGGCCGTGCTGAGCCATGTGGGCGCCTGGGCGCCGATGGCCGAGCAAAAAGCCGTTGCCTCTTTTTTACAATCCCGGGATGCCGTTAAACAGTTCCTGGATCCCTTCAAAAAAGAGCTCTTTGACCGGCTGCAGCAGATCTATAACGCCATCCGGCTATTTAAACGGGAAGGGCTGCCGGTAGATGCCATTGCACCCCAGGCGTCCATTTACCTGACTGTAAAGATCGATATACCGGGTGATGCTTCAGCGCTGTTGCTGAACGGGGCGGGCATCGCCCTGCTTCCTTTTTCCGTTTTTGGCGCTACCAAAAGTAAAAAATGGTACCGTTTGAGTGTGGGCACCTGCCGGAAAGAAGCGATCAGTCCCATGCTCCGGGCATTTAAAAAAATTTTACAGGAGAACGGGGAGCCGGCGCATCACTCCAGATCCCGGGAGGCATAAAAAAACCGCCCCGATCAGATCGGGACGGCGGTTAATAACCTTTTGCTAAAGTATAACTAAATTATTTTTTAGTTGTATCTGCAGCAGGAGCTTTAGCAGCTGTATCTTGACCGGCAGGAGCTACTGTAGTATCAGGAGTAGGAGCCGGAGGAGGAGTTACATTCAGGGAAGTATCAGCACCTGGAGTTTCTTCAGTTTTAGTTTCAGAACTGTTACAAGCTGCGAAAGAAACTGCGATCAGAGCAATTGCAAATAATTTTTTCATTGTTTGTTTTTTTAATTTAAAATTATAATTTGATATTAATACTGGTTTTGAAAAAAGGTAACCGGTTTCAATGAAAAAATATTTTTATTACAATATTATGATTGTCAACTTAATATGAATTATTTAAAAAAAAATATCTTAAAAACCAGCCGGGCAGGGTCACAAAACCGGGTTCTGGCGTACCAGGCTATTGAATTTCACAGAGGATTCCTCCTCTTTTCCGATCAGGTCGCTCAGGGTGATCTGTACCAGCAGCTTGTCAATAGTCAGCTGTAATATCTGCCACAGCGACCGGGCAGAACAGTCTACCGAATTGGTACAGAACCGCATATTCCCCTTGTGTGCACCGCAAAAGCTGGTATCAAATAATACACCTCCCAGGGCATCGAGCACCTCTTTTATAATGATTTCGCCGGCTGGCCGGGCAAGAATGTATCCCCCCTTGTTACCGGGAGTACTGCGGATAAAGTTTGCCATGCGCAGGGTACGGGCAATTTTTGCCGCATAATGCGTGGTCAGTCCTTCGGCATCGCTGAGCTGGGGAATGCTTAATCCCTCTTCATCTTTACAGGCGGCGAGCCTGATCAGGATCCTCAAGCCATATTCTTCCTGTGCGGTAATTTTCATTTTAATAATTTTTCCCGGATTCCCTGTTCCTTTTTATACTGTTTTATAAGAATCCCAATTCCAGTTGGGCTATTTCACTCATCATACTTTTGTTCCATGCCGGATCCCAGGTTATGGTTACCTCTACATCGCTTACGCCCTCTATGGCACGGATCTTTTGGTCTACCTCCACCGGTAGCGACTGCGCTGCAGGGCAGGAGGGCGCCGTAAGCGTCATCAGGATTTTTACATAGTTATGATCCAGCACCTCTATTTTATAGATCAGTCCCAGCTCATAAATGTTTACCGGTAACTCAGGATCAAATACGGTTTGCAGTTCCTTAATAACTTTTTCTTCTATTGTATCCGGTTCCATATTTTTTTGTTTAAACCCGCCCGGATGACCCGGTTGGATGGGGTGAAGTTTAACGTTAAACCTTAAGCGTTGAACTTTGAACCTTTAAATGCCAGCGCGTAATGCTTCATTTGTTTAACCATTGCCCGCAACCCGTTGGACCGGGTCTGCGCCAGGTGGCTCGTCATGCCGATCTTATTGATGAAGTCCATATCCGCATCCAGGATCTCATCGGGGGTATGATGGGAGAGTACGCGGATGAGCATACTGATCAATCCTTTTACGATGATGGCATCGCTTTCTGCTTTATAAATTACTTTGCCGCCGATATAGTCCGCTACCAGCCATACCGTAGACTGACAGCCCTTTACTTTGTTCTCCTCTTTTTTAAAGGCATCATCCAGCGGGGGTAATTTCTTGCCCAGGTCAATGATGTATTCGTATTTATCGTCCCAGGAATCGAAGAGTGAAAAGTCTTCAACGATCTCCTGTTCTATTTCGGGTATGCTTTTACTGTTCGTCATCTTTAAACTCATTTACCGTTCCATTGGCCGTTTCCGCCCGGAAACTTGTTCACCAGTTCATATCCCACATGCAGTGAGAAATCATTTTTATTTTTGTTCCGCTCTACCGTGTAATAAATATTCAATACTACCCAGCCGGTCATTTCGCGTCCGCTAAAGCCCCCGGGCCTCCAAAGGCAGGCCGATTCTTTCACTGCACGATTCAGCTCATTTTTAAACCGCTCACCCTGCGCTTTTGTGACCGTAAGATCGCTCATTCCCTTTCCGGGCGACAAAATAAACCGGACCTGCGCGGTATCGGTGAACGCATTACCGGGTGTTGCCGGTGCCAGCTGTGCAAAAGGGATCCGGACGGCCAGGTAATTGCCAAAACCGGATTGTCCCCGGAACTGCGGAGATATTTCCATTTTGTCAAATACGTTTCCCGGAACGTTCTGCGATTTTTCCGAATAGCATGTTGAAGAGCCGGCGGGCTGTCCAAGGGCGGGTCCCGTTAAAACAAGGACTGCACAAAAGAATATAGGCCATTTGCTCTTCATGATACTTTATACGGTTACCGGCCCCTTTTTATTTCAATACCTTAATTGCCTTTTTCAACCCTTCCGCCAGTTTATCCACTTCTTCCAGGGTGTTATAAACCGCAAAGGATGCGCGAATCGTGCCCGGTATGCAAAAACGGTTCATCAGCGGCTCGGCACAATGATGGCCGGTGCGTACCGCTATCCCCTTATTATCCAGCAAAATTCCAATGTCCTGCGGATGCACGCCATCAATAACAAATGAAAGCACACTGGCTTTGTGCGCAGCTTCTCCAATGATCTTTATCCCTTCGATCTCTCTTACTTTCTCTGTGGCATAGGAGAGGAGCGCATCTTCGTGTTTGCGGATGTTTTCCTTACCCAGCTCATTGATATATTCAATGGCCGGCCTGAATGCTACAAAGTCTGCTATATTGGGGGTGCCTGCTTCAAATTTATAGGGCAGTTCATTGTAGGTGGTCTTTTCGAACGTTACCTCTTTGATCATTTCACCGCCGCCGTTGAATACGGGCATTGCTTCAAGAATCTGTTTTTTACCATATAAAGCGCCCGCACCGGTGGGGCCCAACATCTTGTGGGCAGATAATGCAAAAAAATCACAATCCAGCGCCTGCACATCAATATCCAGGTGCATGGAGGATTGGGCACCGTCTACCAGCACCAGGGCGCCTTTCCCGTGCGCGGCATCGATGATCGTCTTAACCGGGTTAATCGTACCCAGCGCATTGGATACGTGTACAACTGCAACCAGCTTTGTTTTTTCAGAAAGCAAGGTATAAAAGGCTTCCATATCCAGCTCGCCTTTATCTGTAACGGGGATCACTGTGAGCCGGGCTTTCTTTTCTTCACACACTATTTGCCAGGGCACAATATTGGAATGGTGCTCCATCCCGGATATGATCACCTCATCGCCCTCCTGCAGCTGCTGCCTTCCCCAGGTATACGCTACCAGGTTGATTCCTTCTGTGGTCCCTTTTGTATAAATAATTTCTTCCCGGTATGCGGCATTGATAAAGCCACGGATGGCATCACGTGTAGCTTCAAATGCTGCCGTGGCCTCTTCGGCCAGTGTATGAATGCCGCGGTGTACATTTGCGTTCAGGTGTGTATAATAATGCACCAGCGCGTCGATAACAGCTGCCGGTTTCTGGGAAGTGGCTGCGTTATCAAAATAAACCAGCGGATGTCCTTTTACCAGCCGGTTGAGGATCGGGAAATCATTCCTGATCTTTTCAATATCCAATACTTTGTTTTTTTCGCCTGCTGTCATCGTTTCATTACTCATCACCTGTATTTTTAATGTCATTGGATCTTATAACGCCCTGTTCAGGGCTTCCTTTGCGCCTGTCTTAATCCAGTTGCAGATTGGAAGTTACCAGTGCGTTTACATACGCCCTTACATCTTCTGATCCGATTTTTTCCAGCACATCCAGCGCAAACCCGTGCAGGAGCAGTGCACGTGCCGTGGCATCGGTGATGCCGCGGGCTTTCAGGTAAAACAGTGCCTCCTCATCCAGACGGCCTACGGTACAGCCATGAGAACATTTTACATCATCTGCGAAGATCTCCAGCTGTGGTTTTGTATTGACCGTTGCATTCCCGGAAAGCAGGATGTTTTTATTGGTCTGGTAGGCATTGGTTTTCTGTGCGATCTGGCGCACGAATATCTTACCGTTGAATACACCTGTGGCCTGGCCGTTCATAATGCCTTTATACAGCTCATTGCTGAGGCAGTTGGGCTGGCGGTTGTCTACCACGGTATGATTATCTACATGGGTGTGCCCGTTCTGCAGGTACAACCCGGAAAGGTTGGCTTCGCAATAGGGGGCCGACATTACCATATTAAGATTATTACGTACCAGTCCGCCGCTTAAAGAAATGGTTACCACATTGGCAACGCTTTTGCCTACCTGGTGCACATGCGTGGTGCTCACAATGGTAGAATTGGGGGCATCGTTCTGGATCTTGCATAAGTTCAGCACGGCGTTCTCTTCCACTGCAATTTCAAAAACCTGGTTGGTGAAACTTTCGTCGGCACCAACGGTTACAAAGGTCTCCAGGATCTCTACCTGCGCGTTCTCTGCCACGTGTACCAGCGCCCTTGGCTGTGCAAAGATATTCCCGGAGCGGGCATCGGTCACATTATAAATGTAAACCGGATGGTTGACGGTTTTGCCTTTTTGTATATGAATAAAAACGCCCTCCTGTATAAAAGCCGTGTTCAGCGCGTTGATACCATCTTTATGGTAATCCGCACTGTGTCCCAGGTGTTTTTCCACCACCGGAGCGTATTGGTTGTGTGCGGCTGCCTCCAGTGATATCACTTCCAGCTCCTCCGAACGTAAAACCGAATGCTCGGCATGATAGTGCCCGTTTATAAAAACAATGCTGTTGGCTGCTTCATGCCCCGGTAATAAAAAAGGCTGCAGTTCCGGAGCACGGAACTGTTGCTCTTTCAGGTCTGTTGTAAAATGATAATCTTTGTTAAAGAAATCATTGATCCTTGTATATTTCCACTCTTCGTGCTTTACCGTAGGAATACCCGTTTGCTCAAAGGCACTAAAAGCGTCATCCCGCAACGATTTCAGGCGGGAATCCAGCTGTTGTCCCTGCAGTTGTTCAAAACGATCTTTAAAATATGTTATTGTATCCATTGTTTAATTTGAAAATTTAGGAATTTGAACAGTTGAAAATGAATGGTACCACACCGGGTTTAACCATCAATAACCGGGAACGCCTCCCGGTACTGTATCCATTTTCAATGCTTCAAAGTTCCCCATGAGCACATTATGCTACGCCAGTTCGCTTTTTATAAAATCATACCCTCTTTCTTCCAGCTCGTAAGCCAGTTCCTTGGTACCGGATTTTACGATACGTCCGTTATACAGTACATGCACAAAATCGGGGATGATATAATCCAGCAGGCGCTGGTAGTGGGTGATTACCAGGATACCATTTTCCGGGGTACGTAATTTATTAACGCCATTGGCCACAATGCGGATCGCATCAATGTCCAGACCCGAATCTGTTTCATCAAGGATGGCCAGTTTGGGTTCCAGCATGGCCATCTGGAAGATCTCGTTCCGCTTTTTTTCACCACCGGAGAAACCTTCATTCAGCGAGCGGCTCAGCATCGACTGGTCAATCTCTACCAGGGCCATTTTCTCTTTCATTTTCTTTAAAAAGGAAACGGCATCCAGCTCTTCCTGTCCCCGGTATTTACGGATCTCGTTCACCGCTGTTTTCATAAAGTTGGTCGTGCTCAGTCCGGGTATCTCAACCGGGTACTGGAAGCTCAGGAAAATGCCCTCTCCGGCCCGTTCTTCAGGCGCCAGTTCCAGCAGGTCCTTTCCTTCAAAGGTTACAGAACCACCGGTTACCTCATAATCCTGTTTACCCGCCAGTACAGACGCCAGGGTACTTTTTCCCGAACCATTGGGTCCCATAATCGCATGTACTTCGCCGGGCTTAATGTCCAGGTTGATACCTTTTAATATTTCTCTGTCTTCAATGCCTGCGCGGAGGTCTTTGATTTCTAACATTTTTTATATCTGATTTTCGTTTTTACTTAAAATTCACCCCTGAAAGTTTAAGTTTCAGGTTTCAGGTCCGAAGTTCCAGGTTGGTTCCTGGACCTGAATTTGTTTCCCAGAAAACTGCTCCTATTCAAATAGCTAATAAAGTTTTTGATCTTACCACTTAATTGTTCCAATTCGCTTTTGAGATGTGAGAATCGCACTTCATCAATATAACCACAATCAAAAATTCGATATAACTGAGACCTCGTTTCCCCGGCAGAACCTTTAGCTATCGATAAGAACTGCCTGAATTCCCCATTTCCGTTTCGTTCAAAACCTTCAGCTATGTTGTCCATTACAGAACCAATTGCTGCACGGATCTGATCCTTTAAACGATAGTCATTTTTAAGATCTGTTTCAACCGAAATTTTATGAATTTCATTTGAAAGTCTTCTGGCTTCCTTCCAGATCTCGGGATCTTCAAAGCGTTTTACAGTAGGTATGTTTTTAGTTTTAGGTTTAATGTTCAATAGCCACCTTATTAATTTGCTTCGGCAAGCTGCCGGGTAATGTACTGCAAAACAAGTGAGTGACACAACGAAGCTGATAGTAATTCAACTGCTGACCCAATAATGCAGCTCGTAACCTTGAACCTTAAACGTTGAACTTTAAACTACCCAACCGATCCTTCCAAACTGATCGCCAACAGCTTTTGTGCCTCTACTGCAAATTCCATGGGCAGCTGGTTCATTACTTCTTTTGCAAAACCATTGATGATAAGGGCTACCGCTTTTTCGGTATCGATACCGCGTTGGTTGCAATAGAAGATCTGGTCTTCGCCGATCTTTGAAGTAGTGGCTTCATGTTCTACCACGCCTGTATTATTCTTTACCTCGATATAGGGGAAGGTATGTGCCCCGCATTTATCGCCTAATAATAATGAATCACATTGGGAGAAGTTCCGTGCATTGGCGGCATTTTTACCTACACGCACCAGCCCGCGGTAGCTGTTCTGGCTCTGGCCGGCAGAGATCCCTTTGGATACGATGCGGCTGCGGGTATTTTTACCGATGTGCAGCATCTTGGTGCCCGTATCGGCCTGCTGAAAATTATTGGTTACTGCCACGGAGTAGAACTCGCCGGTGGAATGGTCGCCCTGCAGGATCACACTGGGGTATTTCCAGGTAATGGAAGAACCGGTTTCTACCTGCGTCCAGGAGATCTTGGAATGTACGCCCTTGCAGATCCCTCTTTTGGTAACGAAATTATAGATACCGCCTTTTCCTTCCTTATCGCCGGGGTACCAGTTTTGAACGGTAGAGTATTTTACTTCTGCATGATCCATGGCCACGATCTCAACGATAGCCGCATGCAGCTGGTTCTCATCCCGCATAGGAGCGGTGCAGCCTTCAAGATAGCTTACATATGAACCTTCTTCGGCAACGATGAGCGTGCGTTCGAACTGGCCGGTATTTTCCGCATTGATCCGGAAATAGGTCGAGAGCTCCATCGGACAGCGCACGCCTTTGGGAATGTAGCAGAAAGAACCATCGCTGAATACGGCGGAATTCAATGCTGCGTAAAAATTATCGGTAACGGGAACCACGGAAGCCAGGTACTGCCGTACCAGTTCCGGGTGTTCCTGGATGGCTTCGCTGATGGAACAGAAAATAATTCCCAGTTCCGCCAGTTGCTCCTTAAATGAAGTACCGATGGAAACACTATCGATAACCGCGTCTACGGCAACGCCGCTGAGCCTTTTCTGCTCATCCAGCGAAATACCCAGCTTTTCAAAAGTTTTGATCAGTTCCGGATCTACCTCGTCCAGGCTTTTGGGTTTTACCTTCTGTTTGGGCGCTGCATAATAAATAATATCCTGGAAATCGATAGTAGGGTAGGTAAGGTTGGCCCAATGCGGTGGCTGCATCTTTTGCCATTGTGCAAAGGCTTTTAAACGCCATTCCAGCATCCACTCCGGTTCATTTTTCTTGGCCGAGATAAACCGAATGGTATTCTCATCAAGCCCTTTGGGCGCTGACTCCATTTCGATATCTGTAACAAAACCATACTTATATTCGCTATTTACATGATTTTCAATAACATCTGATTCTTCGGCTACGTTACTCTGCAATAATTGATCTGTTTCCATACTCATTTTGCAAAAGTACGTTTTTATTTGTACAAAAAAGTATAAATGGAATAAAAATGGAAAATGAAATCAGGAATACAGGGAGCCCGCAAAGGTAGCGATAATGGCCATAACCCGGGTATTGGTTGCGAGGGGTTTTCCGGATCAAATATGAAAAACGGCGGCTTCTGGGGTATCCTTTAAATAAAAAAGGACCGCACTCATTGTGGATGCGGTCCGTAAGGGAATAAGGGTGTGATTTAAAATGTATACCGTGCAGAGATCCCTGCATTGGGGTAAAAGCTGTTGTAGTAGGTGTACGCTTCAACAACATGGAAGGTCGGACGCACATCGGCAGAAACAGCAAGCGGTATATTTTTGAATTTATAATCCGCCCCGGCAGTCGGGTACAATCCAAGGTTGAATCCTTTGCGGTCATCGTAATTGGAAAACGAATTGGACGCAACCACACCGCCGCCGATGAACCATTTCAGACCTTCAACAGGTTTAATGTCGAAATGGTGCTGGTAAGTAGCCGCGGCTGATGCATTGAACCACTTGTACCCGGCAACACCATAGGGACGGAATCCCAGGTTTATTTCCATTGCAGAAGCATCATTAAAAAAGGTCTTGTAAGCAGCGGAGGCTACGTCATAGTAACCGCTGCCCAATCGTAAACCGATCGATTGTTTGTAATCACTTTGCGCAAACAGTGCAGTTGCAGTTAAAAAGAGTGCAACACATAAGGTCATTTTCAATTTCATAATGATAAAAATTTTTGCAAAAGTAAGGGACCTGCCCCCTTAAAAAATACCTGTTTTCAGGTAGTTTTTAAAATAGTTGTTTTTTGTATGCCGGCGGGGCATCGGACCCGGTACGGAATGCCCGCCGCGGATTCTCCCGGCAGACAGGCAGATTACAGGCCGGACCGGGAGCAATACCCCCGTAGGCCTTTGGTTGTCCCCTGCTCATGACACAGACCTCCATGCCGGTTTGTAAAAAAAGGTTTTCGCTTTGTAAAGGGTCCTGCCTGTATTGAAAAAACGGGAAGACTCCGGATGCAGCGAATGTTCCCTGGAATTGGAAAAGAATACGGATTCAGTTATATTTGTGACAGTTAGTTTACTGCTGGAGATCGACATTTAAAAACGCTGTATCTAATCTATTTAAAATATGAATGCATTTTTTGAGGGCATGCCCTCATTACTTCAGGGATTTTGGTGGGTAGCCATTATTACCAGTATTGTTTTTTTGATACAGACCGTGCTGACCTTTGCCGGCGGGCATGGTGCCGATGGGATCAATGCGGACTTTGACGGGGACCTTACAGGGGCGGATGCCCCCTTCCAGATGTTCTCCCTGCGCAACCTGATCAACTTCCTGATGGGGTTTGGATGGACTGGTGTGGCGTTCTTTCACTCTATGGAAAACAAAGCCCTCCTGATAGCCCTTGCGGTTGTGATCGGTATCTTTTTCGTATTGCTTTTTTTCTTTGTGATCCGGCAGCTCATGAAGCTGACCGAAGACAATACCTTCAATGCGGAGAAACTGATCGGAAAATCCGGCGAAGTTTATCTGACCATCCCGGAAAAGAGAAGCGGCCTGGGAAAGATCCAGATCAGCTATAATAACACCAGCCACGAGCTAACCGCTGTTACAGAAGGGGAACGCCTGTTTTCCGGAACCCTCGTTAAAGTACTGGGTATTGAAGACCGTATATTAATTGTAACTAAAATCTGATAAAACAAACCACTCATGAATTTTGACGGACCTTTTATTCTGATCCTGGTAGGAGCACTGATCCTGTTTGTGACCATTGTATCGCTGATCTCCCGCTACAAACGCTGTCCTTCTGACAAGATCCTGGTCATTTATGGTAAAACAGGCGGCAGCTCTGCGCGCTGTGTACACGGCGGCGGTGCCTTTATATGGCCGGTGATCCAGGATTTCGCATACCTGGATCTGAAGCCTATTTCTATTGAAGCCAACCTCACCAATGCCCTTTCCCGCCAGAACATCCGCGTAGATGTGCCCTGCCGGTTCACTATTGCTATTTCAACAGAGCCTGATAGTATGGGCAATGCGGCGGAACGCCTGCTGGGCCTGAGCCCGGAGCAGATACAGGAACTGTCCAAAGATATTCTGTTCGGACAGTTGCGTCTTGTAATTGCCACGATGACCATCGAGGAGATTAATTCCGACCGGGATAAATTCCTGGATAATATCTCCAAGAATGTTGACACCGAACTGAAGAAGATCGGTCTGAAGCTCATCAACGTAAACGTAACGGATATCCGGGATGAGTCCGGCTATATTGAAGCATTGGGTAAAGAAGCGGCGGCAAAAGCCATCAACGAAGCCATCGTGAGCGTAGCCGAGCAAACCAAGATCGGGGAAACGGGAAAAGCTGTTGCCGACAGGGAAAAAGATACCCAGATTGCGGAAACCACCCGTGACCGGGATGTAAAGATCGCCATTACCCAAAAAGATAAAGAGATCAGCATTGCTGCTGCCGGCAAGGACGAGGCCATTGGTAAAGCCGAGGCAGAAAGGGATGCACGGATCGCTACCTCTATGGCCAATTCACTGGCTGTTAAAGGGGAGAATGATGCCAAGATCACTATTGCCAACTCAGACGCAGTGCGGCGGGAGAAAGAGGCGGAGGCCCTGAAAATTGCGGTAACCGCAGAAAAAGTACAATCTGCAAAAGCGCTGGAGGAGTCTTACCTTGCTGAGCAGAAAGCGGAGCAGGCACGTGCGGAAAGAGAACGCTCCACGCAAAATGCCAACGTGGTGATACCGGCGCAGATCGCCAAGCAAAAAGCCATCATCGATGCAGAGGCAGAAGCGGAGCGGATCCGTCTGAGAGCGAAGGGAGAGGCCGACGCGATCTTTGCAAAAATGGAAGCAGAAGCCAAGGGTTTGTTTGAGATCCTGACCAAACAGGCAGATGGTTATGATAAGGTGGTAAAAGCTGCAGGGGGCGATTCTACCAATGCCTTCCAGCTGCTGCTGCTTGAAAAATTGCCGGACCTGGTGCGTACACAGGTTGAGGCTGTTAAGAATATCAAGATCGACAAAGTGACCGTATGGGATGGAGGCGCCGGCGAAAACGGGAACGGCTCAACTGCAAATTTTGTACAGGGCCTGATGAAATCGGTGCCGCCGCTCAATGACCTGTTCAATATGGCCGGCCTGAATCTTCCCAGCTATTTAAAAGGAGCAGATCTTAAGAACAAGGATCTTCCTGCCAAAGAGCATCCGGGGGAAGAAGCCGGTCATAACGGATAACAGCATCCCTCCGGGACCATATCAGAAATGCATAGCGGCGCTGATCCCGGACGATGTTATTGTACAGCTCCTGGTTCATCCATTGGTGGATCAGGAGCTGTTATCTTTTAAGGGTGTTTTGATACCGTCAAAAAGAATCCTATCTTTAATCCGGTCTCTTTTGAGCGCCACCCAATAACGCGATCAGTAATTGCCATCATATTCAATCCTCCTCCTATGTATACCCGGAAGAAGTTTATCAGGAATGTATTTATGGGTGCCGTAGCCGCATCGGCGCTTCCCAAATCATCACCGGGAGCCTCTGTACCAACGGCTGTGGCTCCGAAAGACCGGGTACGCCTGGCCGTTATCGGCAAAGGCAATATGGGATCCAGTGATCTGCAGACAGCACTGTCTACCGGCATGGCTACACTGGCCGGTGTCTGTGATATATTTGACAAAAACCTGGATGCATTGCGGCAACAGGAGGGCAAAGGAGTGCTGTTTACAAAAGACTACCGCGAGATCCTGGACCGCAAAGATATTGATGCGGTGATCATCGGCACCCCGGATCACTGGCATCAGAAGATCGCCATTGAAGCGATGAAGGCGGGGAAGGACGTTTATTGTGAGAAACCGGTGATTCATTCGTTGCAGGAAGGCCGGGCGCTGGTGGAAGCGCAGGAAAAAACCGGGCGCATTTTCCAGATGGGGAGCCAGGGTATGTCGTCCTGGGGAAACCAGCTGGCCAAAAAGATGGTGGAAGAAGGGTTTATTGGTGCCGTAAGCCAGGTTGACGGACAGTTCACTGCAGCCCCTTCCTCTTTAAAGCCCTTTGTAGCTCCGCCGGAAGCGAATGAGAAAACGATCTGGTGGAACCGTTTCCTGGGGAGCGCGCCCAAACATGCTTTTGATGCGCAGCGTTTTTTACAATGGAGAAGCTGGAGCGATTATGGCACCGGTGTGGCAGGTGACCTTTTTGTGCACGTGATAGCAAGCACTCATTTTATCATGAACGCAGCCGGGCCGGAAAAGGCCTACAGTACAGGAGGGATCCGGTATTATACCAATAATTCGAGAGACACGCCGGACCTGCTGCTGGGTTACCTCGATTACCCGGACCAGGATAAAAAAGGCGCATTTACGCTTTCTCTTTCCGCCAATCTTGCGGATGGGGTTTCAAAGAAATGGGGCAGCACTGATTTTACGATAAAAGGAGCAGGGGGATCACTGACCGTGGGGTGGGACAAAGTGGTGCTTAAAACCAACGGGAAGACGGACACTGGATTGTTTGGCCGCCTGAAGGAATTGCTGACATCGGCCCCGGTCAAGGTTTCGGATAATGAATATGAATTCAATGTTGGTGCAGGAAACAGAGGCGCCCATCACGATCATTTTGTAAACTTCCTCTCCGCTATCCGGAATGGTGGTAAAACAATTGCAGATACCCGGTTCGGAGTACAGGCTTCTGCAGCATCGCTGTTGTGTTATGAAAGTTATCTGAAGCAGAAAGCGCTTGCCTGGGATCCCCGGCTATGGAAGCTCAGGTCTTAAGGCGGCTGTTTGCTAAGTCGCTATTTTGTCCTGCCATCCCGATCGCTATTTCATGCACGCCGGTTAATTTTAGCCGGCAGGAGATTGCGGGTAACCATGGCAAAGGATGGGTACCGTTTCTATATATAATTAACCGCTCATAAACCGGTAGTTACACCGCCGGCTATCGGGGCATAACCCCGTCCGGGTTTTGCCGCTTATCTTGACGCACAAGCGAACCATCGGGATTCAAATTTGCAAATTCCCGCGTCTCACACCAGTATCCCGGGCTCATCCCATGGTAAACCCCTAAGGGGTTGTATTTAATGAACCGCGCGTGAAACGCGGGGTGAATGATCAGCATCCTGGTTGAACCCCGGCCGGGGTTCAATGCAAGCCAATCGCCCATAAACCGACGGCTATCCGGGCATAACTCCATTCAGGGTTTTGCCGCTTATCTTGACGCACATGCGATCGCTATCGGGATGGTTCCGGCATCTGAAAGATGGTTTCCGTCTGGTTGAGGCTGATCCGCTGCGGACAGAACAACAATGCGCCCTAAGCGACTTTCGGTACAGCTCGCTGCCAGGCATATTATTACTGTTCCCGCTCTGCAGGAGATCAATACCTGGGATCTGTTATACCACACGGATCAGCACATTGCTGTCCGCTGCCTCCAGCCATCCAAAAGGTACCAGGTTATAGCCCTGTTCCTGCATCAGTTGTTCAAAGTCCCGGGCTCCGTCTCCTTCCACGGCTACCAGCAGGCCGCCGCTGGTTTGCGGATCTGCCAGTATCTGTTGCTGGCGTTCTGTAACCGGCCCAATCTTCATTCCATAGCTGCTCCAGTTGCGCTGGGTTCCGCCAGGAACACAACCCTGGTCAAGATAGGAAGTAATAGCGGGGATCACCGGTACGCTGTCAAATGCTACTACTGCAGAAAGCCCGCTGCCGGCACACATTTCGGCCAGGTGCCCCAGAAGCCCGAAGCCGGTTACATCGGTCATTGCCTTAACACTGTCCAGCCGGCCCAGCAGTGCTCCGGGTTTGTTGAGGGTGGTCATCGTTTTTAGAGCGATAGCAGCATCTTCCGGCTGCAGCAGCCCGCGCTTTTGCGCGGTAGACAGGATTCCCACCCCCAGGGGCTTGGTAAGATATAAGCGGCAACCCGCAGTGGCCGTAGCATTTTGTTTCAAATGCGGCAGGTCTACCAGCCCGTTTACGGCAAGCCCGAAAACCGGTTCGGGGCAATCGATACTGTGTCCGCCTGCCAGTGTAATGCCCGCATCCGCACATACCGCCCTGGCACCTTCCAGCACCCGGCCGGCAACTTCGGGTGGCAGCTGGTTAATGGGCCAGCCGAGGATGGCGATGGCCAGTACCGGGTTGCCGCCCATGGCATATACATCACTGATCGCATTGGTAGCGGCAATGCGTCCAAAATCGTATGCATCATCCACTATCGGCATGAAGAAATCTGTAGTGGAAATAAGGGCGGTGCCATTGCCCAGGTCCAGCACCGCGGCATCATCACGTTTGTCATTGCCTACCAGCAGCCTTGGATCAGCCTGGGGTACAGGAGCTGCAGTATGTAATATTTTATCCAGCAGGGCGGGGCTGATCTTGCAGCCGCAACCGGCACCGTGCGAGTATTGGGTAAGTTTGTATGTTGTTGTTTCCATTATTAAAAAATTCCGGTTAAAGTTTACCGTTTAGCGCTGATCGTTCCGTGGTATCCAGATTATTTTAGTGAAGCAGCAAGTGCAGCCAGCAGCCGGCTATCAGCGGCCATATCGTTTCCCGATGCTACCAGTCCAAATACTTTGCCTGCAGGGCGCATCCCCAATCCCTTGCGGTAGGCTTTATCATAATAGACCAGCGCGATCCGGATAAAATCAGCCATACGTCCTTCACGAATGGCGGCAATGGCTTCTTTGGTCTGAACCGGCCCCAGGCGCTTATGGATACGCTCCGTGCCCTCTACCAGGAAATCCGGGTCCAGGTGGCCATAGTCCTGCAAAAGCGTGACCACGCGCTGCTCTTCCGGCACCTGCAGGTCGATGAGTAAGGCCTCCCGCATCCGGAGCCAGAGGGGCAGGGGAATACTGCGCCTGCCAATCTTCTGGCATTCATCTTCCAGCCACAATACTGCTTCCTGGTGCATATCTTTCAGCTGCCAGGCCAGTTCGTTCTCAAACTGCTCCTGCGTGGGCTGTACCATCCGGTTCATGGTGCCATAGGAGGAGCCCTGGTGTTGCGCCAGGTCTTCCAGGTCGATGACCTGCTGGCCCTCCTGCCGCATATACTGAAGCAGGCGGGTCTTCCCGGAGCCCGTCATGCCACCCAATATCTGCAGGTTAAACGGCCTCTCAAATTGCCGGTGCGCCCACCGGCGGTAGGCTTTATAGCCTCCTGTTACCTGGTATACTTCAAAGCCATACAGGCCTAATGCCCAGGCCATGGCACCGCTACGCATGCCGCCTCTCCAGCAGTGAACGGCGATCCGCTTGCCTGGCGCTATCTGCAGGCATTGCCGGATAAACCCGGCCCATTTGGTACCGGTAAGTTCAAAGCCCAGCAGGATGGCTTCCTCCCGGCCAACCTGTTTATAGGTAGTACCTACCTGCACCCGCTCTTCGTTGCTGAACAGGGGAAGATTAACGGCGCCGGGAATATGCCCCTGCGCAAATTCAGCAGGAGTACGCACATCTGCCAGTGGCAGCGTTTGCGCCTGTTGTATCCAGTCGCTTATTGTGATGTTTTGCGTCATATTTTCCGCGCGTAAAGGTATTATATTTTGTGGCTTCCTTTTGCCGCGTTTTGCCTGCCTGATCTTCGGACAAAAGGTTAATGGCAGCCGTTGTGCATAAGCCCGGAGCCCGGGGCAACAGATGCTGTATGGGTTATACCATATCCAGCGGTTTCCGCTTTCCGGCACGGATATTTTTAAAATGGCTGGGTGTAAAACCGGTCACTTTTTTAAACTGGTTGCTTAAATGAGCCACGCTGGAGTAGTTGAGGCGGAACGCGATCTCACTGAGTGAAAGCTCATCATACACCAGTAATTCTTTAACCCGTTCTATCTTCTGATGTATAAAATACTTTTCAATGGTAGAGCCCTCCACTTCCGAAAAAAGGTTCGACATATAGTTATAATCGTGGTGCAGCAGGCCGCTGAGGTAATCGGAGAGGTTTACCTTTAATTCGCCGTCCTGCTGGTGTACCAGCTGGATGATTTGTTTCTTAATGTTTTCGATCAGCCGGCTTTTTTTATCGTCGATCAGCTCAAAACCCAACTCATTTAACCCGGCTTCCAGTTCTTCTTTTTCACCAGGGGTGAGCTCCCGCTCAAGCTCCACTTCTCCCAACTCTATTGAAACGGGCTGCAGATGGAGCTTTTCCAATTCCGTTTTTACGGCCATCTTACAACGGTTACAAACCATGTTCTTTATATACAGCTTCATTGTGTTCTTTATTTAAGGGGCTATCCGGCTTTTCTGAAACCCGTAAAATTAAGCAAATTCACAAACGGCAGGAAATATAAACCGGTAGTGATCCGCAAAAAAATAGCCGGCTGTTTATGTAATCCTTTTGTCGGCTGCATCCTGTGTACAGCTTTTATATTATGAGAAAAAGAATCCTGCTACTAGCTACATTGCTTCCGTTTTGTCCGCTATGGGCACAGGACCGGCTTTCCGCGAGCCGTACAGACGGCCCGCTTACCGAAGTCTACCGCCTTACGGATAAGGAAACGGAACAGCTGCTCCTGGGGCCGCAACAGGCAACGGCTGCATTTCTGCATACATTGGAAGACCGTTACGAAACCCGGAAAGGACCATTGAAGTCCCTGTCTTTTGGCAACTACCTCGGTGTAAAAGCCATTGGCAACCAGCTGCATTATACACTGATAGCGAACGGCAACGCCCGGCTCTCCTTTATTAACAATCAAAAAGAGTTCCAGTTCATTATAACGGATCTCACAGGGGCACCGGTAACGGATGCCCGGGTGTTCACATCCGGTGGCAAACAGGTTCGGTATCATAAGCAGGCGCATTTATATGAGGGGGCCTATCCAAAGTACGATGGCTACCTGAAAGTAATACACAAGGGCGTAACCAATTATTTTACCTATGAAACAGATGCCTTCGGCAGAACCAGGAACTTCAGGAAACGCCCCGGCATCCTGTTCCCGGTAAAGAAGCTCCGGGCGCTTTTTAACCGTAAACGCCGGCAAAAACCGGAGCCTGCAAGGTACAGCAGCTTTTTGGTGTTCAGCAAACCCAAGTATAAGCCTTATGATACTGTCAGATTCAAAGCCTATATATTCCCGGATAATAAAACGGAGTTCCGGGACCGGCCGTTAGCAGTACAGCTCAACGGGATTTCAGGGCAAAAGAACCTGGCCGTGCTGAAGCCCTACCGCGACGGGGGGTATACCGGCCAGTTTGTACTGTCCGATTCCCTGCAGCTGGTGCTGGACCGGCAATACAGTATCCAGCTTATCGATACGGCTGCCGGCGCAGCGGTCACAAGGGCATCCGGCACGTTCCGGTATGAAGAATATGAGCTGAAGTTACTTCAGTTTCATGTACGCACCGATAAAAAGATACAGTATCCCGGTGAGCCGGCGATCATTTTTATGAAGGCAACGGACGAAAACGAGCTGACCGTTCCGGATGCGCGGGTAGAGATCACTGTTTGTACCCAGGCTGTTACGGCATACTATAAGAACGCTGTCTTTGTACCGGATACGCTTTGGAAGACTACCCTAAACCTGGACCCCGTAGGGGAGACGCAGCTAAGACTGCCCGACAGCATCTTCCCCGCGGCGCAGCTTTCCTGCACCGTACATTTCAAAATGCTCAACAGCAATAATGAAGTACGGACTTCCCGGCTACACCTGGATTTTGATGGACAGAAGAGGAAAGAAAAGGGAACGATCCTGGCCCGTTTTGTTAAGGACAGTCTTTATATAGAATACCGTGAGGACAGTGTATCAAAACCCGGGACCGGCTGGCTTTATACCAGGGCGGAAACGCAGGTAACAGACTCACAGCGGGTGCAGTTGCCGCTCGCGCTTCCGCTGGATTACCAGGCCGTGGATTACGAGGTAGTGCTGGATAACGGGGTAAGGGCAGAACGGTCTCCCTACCAGTTTGACGATGCGCTGGAAATAGCTGCGGTACATACGCAGAAACAACTGTACCTGGCAGTTGCCAATGAGCACCGGATCCCTTTCTGGTACACGGTTTTTTCCGGTGATGAGGTACTCCTGAAAGGCTATGGCACGGCCCTGGATACAGTGATCCGACACAGCAGCAGGCAAACGGCACATTTTCGTATCAATTATTTTTGGAACCATGAAGAAAAGCAAAAAGAGGTAGGCAGTCTTTATAATGCCCGCGCCTTAATAGTGAAACTGGCAGCACCGGATGTGATCTATCCCGGGCAGCAGGTACGGATACAGGTGGCAGTATCGGACGCCGATAGCCGGCCGGTACCGGGCGCAGATATTACGGCGTATGCACACACGGCCAGGTTCCATACACCTGCACCCCGGGTACCCTATTTCGGGCCGGATTTTCATCAAAGGGCGCTGCGTACATTTATCTTCGAAAGCGAAACGGCCGATGCCCGCGGGAACATCGGGATGAACTGGCCGCAATGGAGCCGGCAGCTTGGACTGGACACTATCGAATACTACCGCTTCACAAATCCGCAGACCCTGTACCTGTTTACAGAGCCCTCCCGGGACAGCATTACACAGTTTGCCCCATTTGTGGTAAAAGATGGAGCCATTGACCCGGTAAGCATTATTTATGTGGATGAAGTTCCGGTGTATTTTGAACAGGCCGGTCAGCTGCAGCAGTATGCATTCCGCATTACACCGGGGCCGCACAGCATCCGCCTGCGAACACCCGAACATGAAGTGTGGATCCGGGATTTTTATTTTAAAAAAGGCATGAGGACCGTATTGAGCGTACGGGCCGATACGCTGAATACGCAGGCTCAGGTAACCCGGCTTAAAAATGTGCTGAACCCGGTGGAACGGGACCGGCTGCAATCCTATTTTTTACGCGTGGAGGATAATTTCGGCGGCGGGCGGGCTTTTATACGGTATGATTCCACCCGTTTGCTGCTCAACCCGCCTGGCCAGGGTCTCCGCAAACAGGGCGATGTACTGGTGGGCCCCGTGCCTGCAAACCAATTGTTCTTTCAATCCGGACTGACCGACCAGGCATTTTTAAAAGAACCGGGCTTTGTATACCGGTTCTCACCCGGTTTGATCCGCCAAAAGTCCTACCCGGGATTGTATCTCTTTGACACCATCCTTTCCGGGGCTAATGCCCTGAGCCGTAATTACAGCCAGCAGGTACTGCGCGATGAAGACGTTGACCGGTTGTGGAGCGACTTCTATGATCTGCGCAGCCGTACTACACAATTGTTTTCTTTACGTACAGCCGCTTACGGCGCTTCGGGAAGGCTCCGGTTCTACATAGATTCGGCTTTCACCAGCCTGCTGCCTTATATTAAGAACATCGTGGTTACGGATCCATCGCGCCCGCATTTTTTACAGGTATATCGCGGTACGGCCACTGAATCTTCTTTATTGTTGCCCGGGTATTACAACCTGCTGTTCCTGCTAAAGGACAACCGGTATTTTAAGGTAGAAAACGTACAGGTGCATGCCGGTGGGATCAGTTATTATTCCTGGCAGTCGTTTGCTGTCCGGGCCGCAGATCCGTTCACAGCTTTGCTGGATCAGCATATCAAAGAAGTGGAGGCCCCCGGCTATTATCTGCCGCCCGTGCCCGATGCGGTCATAAGGTTGTTTAACAGATCTTATTGGGATCCCGCGGCATTGGACCAGGAAATAAAGGGAGTGGTTGTATCAAGGGACGGCAGGCCTGTTGCAGGGGCCACGATGGAAATAATGGGCCTGGATCAGCAGTTAGGAACGGTCACCGATACCCGGGGCCGGTTTCAATTAAAAACAACCGCCAGGGGCCTGCTCATTGTTTCCATGGCCGGGTTCCTGACAAAAAAGATAGACGGCCTCAGTGAACGAACCGATACCATCGTACTGGAGCCGGCCGGAAGCCAGCTCAATGAAGTGGTGGTAGTAGCGTATGGTATCCAAAAGAAAAGTTCTATTGTGGGAGCGGTTACAACGATGGGGAGCAGTGAATTATCCAATACACTGGCCGGACGAGTGGCGGGGCTGAGACCAGGAAACAATGAACACATGATGATCCGGGGTGTTGGTACATTGCAGGGTGAAAAACCCCTGGTCATCTTGGACGGCCTTCCGTTTAACGGGGATATCCAGGCATTGGATCCTGCAGACATCGAAAATATGAGCATCCTGAAAGATGCAGCAGCAACAGCCCTTTACGGATCAAAGGCAGCGTCCGGTGTTATCATCATTAAAACCAAAAAAGGGAATACCGGGGCAAATGAGCAGGGCATTGTGCAGGAAGGCGTACAAACCCTGCGTACACGCTTTTCTGATGAAGGGTTCTGGCAGCCGCAGCTGGTAACGGATGAACAGGGCCAGGCATCCTTTACCGTAACCTTCCCGGATGATATTACCAGCTGGGACACACGCTTCATAGCGGTTACAAACCAGCGGCAGAGCGGATACCTGGAGCGTTCCATCCGCTCATTTAAAGCACTAAGCGCCAATTTTGTGTCGCCATCGTTTGCTGTAGAAGGCGATAGTATGAATGTGATCGGCAAACTGATGAACTACACACCCTTTCCCGAAAAGCTGGTGCGCAGTTTCAGGTACAGGGATACCACATTGCGTAACAGTGAGCTTACCGTAACCCATGCCCACCTGGATACGGTAATGATCGCTGCAAAAGGCACAGACAGCCTTCGTTTTGAATATACATTAAAACAGGCCAATGGATATTTTGACGGCGAACGCAGGAGCATACCATTGTATCCTGCAGGTGTAAAAGAAACCGCAGGCTGGTTTAACGTTTTACAGGGCGATACTATGGTGCAATACTGCTTTGAGCAGGAGAAAGGCACCGGCACCGTGCGTGCAGAAACCTCCTTGTTCCCGGTATTGCTCGAAGAAATGAAGCGCCTGCGGGATTATGAATACCTCTGCAATGAGCAGCTGGCCTCCAAATTGAAATCCCTGCTGCTGGAGAAAAAACTGCGGGCCTATTTAAAAGAGTCCTTCCCTTATGAAAAGCATATTCAGGTTCTATTGAAAAAACTGAATGAAAACAAATCATTAGACGGCTTATGGGGATGGTGGCAGGGCACACAGGTAGAACCCTGGATCAGTTTGCACGTGGTAGAAGCCCTGCTGGAGGCACAGCAGCAGGGATATACCGTACAGCTGAACAATGACCTTCTATATCGTTATCTGCAGGCGAGGGTGGCAGATGAAGGGGCCGGCACACATCCCAAGCTGATACGCCTGCTGGCACAGCTGAATGGTACACAGGTGGTCCGCAGCTGGGTACAGCTTAAGGAAGCCGATACGATCTATCAGAAACAAAAAAAGAGCCTGTATGAATACCTGGAGTTCCTGGACATTAAGCAGCAGGCAGGGCTAAAGATCGGAGTGGATTCTCTGCTCAGGCTGCATAAACAAACCATGTTCGGCGGTATGTACTGGGGCGAGGAGGGGTGGCGGTTCTGGAATAACAGCATCCAGAACACCCTGCTGATGTACCGGATATTACGGCGCAGCGGCGGCTATAGCCCGGAGCTGGGCCGTATCCGGCAATATTTCCTGGAGCAAAGAAAGGACGGGGAGTGGCGTAATACCTATGAATCGTCATTGATCCTGGAAACAATTTTACCCGAACTGTTCACCAGCAACCGGAAACCCAAACCCGCTGCAATGGAGATCAATAGTACGCGGGTTGAAAAATTCCCGTTTGAGCAGCAGTACCAGGCCGGCACCCTGCTGCGGATCAAAAAAGAAGGAGACCTGCCGGTTTATTTTACGGCATACCAGCAATATCAGAACCGGGCGCCGCAACCTGTATCGAAAGACTTTACGGTTACTTCAAAACTGCTGCAGAACGACCGGGAAACGGTGATACTGAAAGCGGGGAAAGCTGTACGGCTCCGGGTGGAGGTTACCGCAAAGGCGGATGCGGACTATGTAATGATCGAAGTACCGGTGCCGGCCGGATGCAGTTATGAAAGTAAACCCCAGCAGTTCTGGGGTGTGGAAACCCACCGGGAATATTTAAAGAATAAAACAGCCATCTTTTGTACTAAAATGCGGCAGGGCCATTATGTATTTGAGATCATGCTGATGCCCCGCTATACCGGCAGCTATGTGCTTAATCCTGCCAAGGCCGAGCTGATGTACTTTCCGGTATTTTATGGAAGGGAAGGGATGAAGAAGATCACAGTTGAGTAAGAGCCTGTTTAAATTTTATTGATGGAATTTATTATGAAGCTATTTTGGAGCGAAACAAGGAAAATTTTGCAGGCATAGTAGGCCACTATGGCGAAAAATTTAACGCAGTTGCAGCCCAAAACAGCCATAATAAAGCCATTGAATGAATTTTAAACAGGCTCTTACTCCGGGGAAATGTAAAGTTAGAAATACCCGATGCAAAATGCAGCAATGACGGGCATCTTCCGGGTAGGAGCGTTATGAAGCAACTACGGATATCTATTTTACGGGCATCCATGCGTCGTTCTTTGTCCGCCATAACGGACAACAGGCAGGTAGCAAGTTGATAGCAGGGATCCGCATTTCCGGATTTTCAAATTCCCGCATCCTCGATCACCCACCAGGAGTAGGAGTCCGGGGGCAGCACAACGGGCAACGTTACTTCGTAGTTGCGGCTGAGTATATAGTTCTTTGCCGGCCCTTCTTTTTCGCGGATACGGGCGGTCCTGGTCAGGCCTGTATAATAAAGGGGAATGGAAATTTCCCTTTTCATCGGCTGGCCGGTTGGGTTAAACAACATTACGAGGCCTTTTTGTTTTAAAGCAGGGTTCACATGAAGCCAGCCGTCCCAGTCGCGGCCGTCCGCACGGCGCAGGTGGATAAGGTCGGCATTCAGGATCTCCCGGTATTTTTTGTACCAGGTGATGACCCCGGCAACGGTTTGCCGTGTTGTTTCAGTGTCGTATAACCTGGGACCACGGTAGCAGGCCTGCACACCAGCGCCATAATACTGCATCATCAGCTGTTCATAGTCTTTCAGGTGCTGCGAAAGAGGCTCCAGCACCGCTTCCGGTCCGCCACCCTGGTAACGGGTCAGCGGTACAAAGCCCCATCCCATCGAAGGTGTTTTTTCCCAGGTGCCATCAAAGATATTCTGGCGGTTCAGGATCTTTTGCTGTTCTCTCGGCAGGGAAAAATTCACCTCCCGGTACCCAAGGGCGATCTTATTGGTGCCATCCAGGAAGTACCAGTCCGGTGCATTAATATAAACACCACGGTTGTTAAGCCAGTGATACAATTCCTTTTGGATCTCCATTTGCTTCCATTGGCTGTCATCCAGGCCCTTGTGCCCCGGGTGTGTAGTGGAGGCGCAGCGGTCGCCGGGATAGGGGCCGTCATTTTCCCATATGTCAAAACCGGTAACGGTATAAAACTGTTTGATCTTATCACGATAATTTAAACCCCATTTGCTCCCAAAGCAGGGGGCATTCCCGAAAAAGGCGCCGCCGGTTTTGCCTGTCAGGGGGTTAATAACATCATCTGTTTCGCTGATCCTCCGCGAGCTGAAGAGGGAGTAAACACCGATCCGGATGCCTTTCTGATGTGCATAATCGGCCAGGGCCTTACAACGGGCGAGGTTGGCCTCGCGGTTATCCTCCATGTTGATATGACTGCCAAAGCTCAGGATCAATGCCTCATAGCCGGTCTGAACACACTGATCCACGGCATTTCTGACCTCCTCATCATTTTTGCTGACAAGGTGCATGAAGATGGGGTTGGCCGTGGTCCAGGGCGCCACGGTGCGGTACATTTTCTGGATGGCCATACCCCGGCGTTGCCGGTCGTAGCTATCCATGGCCAGCTCATAGGTCCATATGGAGTTGAAGGTATCTCCCGGTGCCAGGTCTATGCCCGGACCATATTCGGGGTATACTTCCAGCAAACAGGGGGTTTCATAATTATAGTTTACCTGCGACGTGTAGGCGCTATCGGTTTTCCAGTGGGTCGTCTGGTCACTCAGGTCATAGCGCATGGCATTATTGAATGCATAATTCGACTCAATATACAGCCCGGCTTGCTTTTTCATCTGCGCGGGACTGCCCACCACAGCGCTTTCTTCCTCAACCATCCCCAGGATCTCGTTAACCACTTTATCCAGGTGAAGGGATCGGCCGGACCGGTTGAAGACCCGAAGCGATTTAACGATCAGCGGTAAGCCGTCATAGAGCTCATAATTGATGCCTACCTCGATGCCCTTTAACTCCTGCAGGGGCGACCGGAACAGGAACTGCAGCTGCTTTCCTGTAGCCGCATTACGGTTGGTTGCCCAAAACGGGGACCGGGAATTTAAATAGGGGGACAGGTCCGTTACGGTGGTGGAAACGAATTCGAAATCCGTAGTTCCTTTTTTCAGCTGGTCTACCCATAGCGGAAGCAGGTAGGCATTTTCTTTTTGCCCGTGAAGCCCTCCGATGTTATAAGCGTGGCCATTAATGGTTAAGCGCGCTTCGGCTTTTACAGAGCGAAGCAATTGCTGGTTATTGATCTTGTTTTTATAATCGATGCACACCAGGTTGGGATGCAGGCGAAACCGGCGCTGCACCAGCCCGTTATCGAGGACAACCTCTTTTGCATCTGCGCTTTTATAAACTACAGCCTTTGCTGTAACAGGCCCTACCAGCCAGTCGTTGCCCCGGAAACTGTTTGTATGTTCCCTCCATACCGGGAGGGATTGTCCCTGGACCGATTGGCTGGTACTATAAAAAAGGGAACAGGCTAAAAATATACGCCCTGCTGCCATAGCAACGGTTTTCATCATATTTATAATATTGGCTGTTATTAAGATCCGGAAAGATACGGCATTGATGGTAGTCCGCAACACGATCGGGGAAGTGAGTATGGATCACAAAACAAAAACATAATACATATACAGAGAATAATATGCCCGGTATTTTAACAGGCCGTTTTTGAAACATCCGCAGGCAGTCCGGCGGAACTGCATTACTTTTGGAATGGCACTTTAATGCCGGTACCATGACGATCAATGAACTCTTACAATACCGGATCTGTAACCAACAGCTTCATGCGCAGGCATTGCAGCATCCGGAAAGCCTGGTTGCGTATATGGGTGCCATGCAGGCACAGGACTACGCCATGGCCAAATGGGGAATCGGTCTTCGATCCCCGGATCTCAACGGGCAGCAGGTAGAGGATGCCGTCAATAAAGGGAATATTATCCGCCTGCATATCTTAAGACCTACCTGGCATTTTGTGACCACTGAAAATGCGCGCTGGATGATGGAGCTATCCGCTTCCTCTATACAAAAAGCGGCACGGTACACCGATCAGCAAACGGGGCTTACAACGACGCTTTATCTGAAAGCCCGCCGCATACTGGAAAAGATACTGGAAGCAGGCGACCTTACCAGGGAAGAGATCATGGAAGCGCTGGCAGAACGAGGTGTAAAAGCCGGTAACCTGCTTGCCGCACAGTTATTGATAAGGGCAGAAACCGAAATGCTGATCTGCAGCGGCAAACGGAGAGACCGCCGGTTTACGTATACGCTTTTTGATAAGCGGGTGGCACCGGCTGCTCCTGTGAAGCGGGAAGAAGCCCTGGCCCGGCTGGCTACATGCTATTTTAAAACCCGGGGGCCCGCCACGCTAAAAGATTTTGCCTGGTGGGCCGGGTTAACCACCACCGACGCGGCCCGGGGGTGGAACGCTATTCAAAAAGAAATGATGCCGGTGGTTGCCGGTGGCACCACCTACTGGATGTATGAACAGGAGCTGCCGGTAAAACGGGGATTGGCCCACTCGTTTTTGTTACCGCCTTATGACGAGCTGACGGTGAGTTATTCGGAAAGCCGTGCCCTGCTTTTTAATGGAGACGGAGCTTCAGTAGGGAATGGTATCTTCCGGCCTGTGCTGATGGAAAAACAAAAGATCACAGGCATCTGGAAACGTACGGAAAAAAAGAACGGGATCGAATTAGGGTTCAGCTTCCTGCCGCAACATTCCGGGAAGCCCTCCCGGGCGCTGCTAAGCGCTGTTCAACGCTATGAGCAGTATACAGGGAAGCCGGTAATCCTGATGTAGCCTGCAAACAGCGCCGGTCTATCAGCCCGGATCAGCGAAACAGCGCAAAGGGGCCGGGAAAAAATACCCATAAAAAAAGCACGCCTGTTACAACGTGCTTTCCATTGGTCATTTATAAACCGGATCAGTTCAGTTTCCTCTTCAGGTTTTCGTCGATCGCCTCCAGGAACTCCTCGGTATACAGGTAATGCTCACCGTGGTTCACTTTGGAGCCGTGGATACAAACCGCCAGGTCCTTGGTCATTTTACCCTGTTCTACAGTTTCAATACAAACAGCTTCCAGGTTGTTGGCAAAGTCGATCAGCTCCTGGTTGCCATCCAGCTTGCCGCGGAACGCAAGTCCTCTTGTCCAGGCAAAAATGCTGGCAATAGGATTGGTACTGGTGGGTTTGCCCTGCTGGTGATCGCGGTAGTGACGGGTTACCGTACCGTGCGCAGCCTCCGCTTCCAGTGTTTTGCCATCAGGGGTTACCAGTACGGAGGTCATCAGTCCCAGGGAGCCAAAGCCCTGTGCCACGGTATCGCTCTGTACATCACCATCGTAGTTCTTACAGGCCCATACAAAGTTACCATTCCATTTCAAAGCGCTGGCCACCATATCATCGATCAGGCGATGCTCGTAAGTGATACCAGCCTTATCAAACTCCGCTTTGAACTCATTTTCATAGATCTCCTGGAAGATATCTTTAAAGCGGCCATCGTATTTTTTCAGGATCGTATTTTTTGTAGAAAGGTATAAAGGCCATTTCTTGCTCAATGCCATGTTGAAGCAGCTTCTTGCAAAACCCTTAATGCTTTCGTCGGTATTGTACATGCTCATGGCCACACCATCGCCTTTGAAATTGTAGACTTCAAAAGTTTGCGGTTCACCGCCGTCCTCCGGTGTAAAGGTCATGGTCAGCTTGCCCTTTCCTTTGATCACGGTATCAGTAGCGCGGTACTGATCACCAAATGCATGACGGCCTACAATAATAGGAGCCGTCCAGTTAGTAACCAGGCGGGGGATATTGCTGATCACAATGGGCTCCCTAAATACCGTTCCATCCAGGATATTACGGATGGTACCGTTCGGGCTTTTCCACATTTGTTTCAGGTTAAATTCTTTAACACGCGCCTCATCCGGTGTAATAGTAGCACATTTGATACCCACGCCATGTTCCTTGATCGCATTTGCAGCATCAATAGTAACCTGGTCATCTGTAGCATCCCGGTGCTCCACGCCCAGGTCGTAATATTTAATGTCCACATCTATATAGGGAAGAATCAATTTGTCTTTAATAAATTTCCAAATAATTCTTGTCATCTCATCTCCATCCAGTTCAACAACCGGGTTGGCTACTTTAATTTTCTGGGCCATGATCTTATTTTGATTTAATAATAAAAGTGACGGTCGCAAATCTAATGATTTAATAGAATATTTTTCAACAGAATTAGCGCTACATTTGCGTATGAATGCGACCCTAACCGATATTGATGACTTTATAACCTTTTTGAGACAGTTTGTACCACTTTCTCCCGATGAAGTGAAGCAGATCATGCTCCCTGCAATACAGATAAGAAGCTTTAATAAAAGGGATATTGTGACCCGCGCAGGGGAGGTTGAGGGATATATGAACTTTATCAAAAAAGGCACTTTGCGGAAGTACTATGTACAGGATAAGGATGAGATCATTGTACAGATATCCATCGATGGCCACCTGATTTCCAGCCAGGAATCCTTTTACACCCGTACTCCCTCCGAGTATTTTATCGATGCTGTAGAGCCCACAACGGTGCTGAGCATGCAGTATGACGCCCTGGAGCATGTATTTGCATCAAGCCATAACCTGGAGCGCCTGGGCCGGTTGGTTACAGAGCATACAATGGTATTAAAGGATAAATGGCAGTTCAGCCTGATCCGGCAGACGCCACGGGAGCGCTTCCTTAATTTTGTAGACAAATACCCCGAAATATTGCAGCGGGTACCTCAAAAGTACCTGGCATCCTATTTAAATATCAAACCCGAAACTTTTAGCCGCTTCAAGCATCTTACCCGGCAAAAACACTAGTAACCCGCCAGGTATAAAAAAATGATAAAATAACAGCAACTTCAGAGGTGTAAAAAGTTACATATTTTATTTTATATATAAGTTTGTATCTGATTGAATAACAATAATTATTTTTATTTTATAGTTATTTTTAATGAATATAAATAAGCCCTTTCATATGATCAAAATTTTAATTTTGTGTATTAATTGTGAACAGTTGTTAGGGTTTTTGCTTGGATTTTAGGTTAAAATACATTACCTTTGCATCTTTCTTGCGTTTCTGGTTGGCAACCAGTTCGTGTAATTCAGTAGAGCAGCCTATAGGCTTGTTCAAAAAAAGTTCACAGCTCTTCACTAGAGTTGCGTTCAAACTTCCACTGAAACAAATTCCTTGGAAGCATTGTTTAACTTAAACCTGTTACATGAAGAGAGTTATAATCTTTGTAACCGCAATGGCCATTTCTTTGGCCGGCTTCTCCCAGAGCGGAGATGGAACCAATGCAAAAGCATCATTTTACAGTAAAAGTTTTAATGGACGTAAGACCGCAACCGGGGAAACTTACTGGGATCACCTTTTAACCGCCGCTTCTAATATTTATAAGCTGGGCACCCGTTTACTGGTGGTTAACAAACACACCGGCAAAAAAGTAGAGGTGGTTGTAAACGACCGGATGGCCCCTCATATGAAGGGCCGGGTAGATCTGAGCAGGTCTGCGTTCCAGAAAATAGCTTCCGTTAACTCGGGTGTGGTTCCTGTAAAAGTCTATGTTTTAGATGGGAAGGAACCAGATAACGATGATAAAACACTGTAAGGGTTGAAATTTTTTTATAACAGCGACCGCTCTCTTTTGGGAGCGGTTTTGTTTTGCCCTGACCCTTTCCCAAAACCGGGCATCACCGGGGATGGTACCCGATCTTCCTGAATACCCAATCCATTTCAGGATCCTTTTTTTCGAGGTAGTCGGATAACCGGTACCGGATCTCCACATCCGGCATTACACCCCGGCCTTTCACGGACGGGGAGCCAGGTACCATAACCGGCAACAATCCCTGTCTGAATTTCAGTTTCGTATGTTCCAGTATGGCTGTATAATAAAATACTGCTGTGCAACCCTGGCTGCCGCCACCCGTTTCGCTCCCCACCAGCGTTACATTCTTTAGCTCCCGCAGTCTTGCAGGCAGCATACTGGCCGCGGAAAAGCTGGCACCATTGATCAATACAAAGATCTTACCGGTAAACCGGAAGCTGTCGGCCGGCATCACTGGTTTGTCCAGATCGGTATACGTACGCCGCAAGTCTGCATCCTGTTTCAATAGGCTGTCCATCACCGATCCTGGTTTTGGTGCTCCGATCCGGAACAGGTAACGGGGAGTATCGATGAGAAAACGGTATAAATTTTTTAAATGCTCCAGGTTGCCCCCGGGATTATTGCGCAGGTCAATGATCAGTGTGCCCACCTTTTGCCGGGCGGCGGTTCTAAAGACGGATTTGTAAAAAGCCTCCCCGTTTTGTTTTACGAAGCGTCCTACTGTAAGCACCATCGGCGCCCCGGGTTCGTTGATCGCCCAGCCATCATCAAAGTTTTTGGAAGGATCTTCGTTTTCCGGGGCCACATCGGCCTCGGGTCTTTGCGTAATTAAATGGGTTTGGGTTTTGCCATCCTGGCGGATCAGGTAGCGTACTGTATCGCCATAATCAAAGGCCATCCGGGCGGCATTACAGAACTGCCCGTTATTGAACAGCTGGTATTTGAACGTGGTGTTGTATCCATCAGAGCTTATATAGGTGCTTAGCAGTTTCCGGATGATCGCAGCCGCCGGCAAACCATCAATGGATAAGATCTCCGCACCGGGCCTGATGGTAGTGTCCCGCGAATAATTTTTATACAGGAAAAGCCGGTTATCGATGATCTTTAAGCGCAACTGCATCACAGGCCGGATATAATCTTCATTATAAGGCGCCACATCTGCCGCTTCCAGCGCATCAAGAAAAGAGATATCCTGTGTCAGCTCTATATGCCCGTCGCCGATCTGGCTCAATACCGTCATAAGGCGGGAACGGAACTGCTGGCTCGTAAGCGGGGCTTTAAGGCTGGACCTTAAGCTGTCGAATTTTTGTTCCAGCTCTTTCTTTGAGATATACGTATAAAGATCCGGGTGATTTTGTTGCAATACCCGGTATACCGTATCCACATCCGCTCTTAAATCGGCCGGTGCATGTTTTTGTGCCAGCAATTGATAAAGGATCTGCTGTTGCTCCTTCCGGGCCGGGTGCTGCGCGCAAAGGATCGCATTCCAAAGTAAGAGCAGTATTACAGCAATGTATTTTGTCATTTTCTCCGGATAAATGCAGCTTTTGATGAAACAGGATCGGACAGTGCCCTAAATATACCAATCTCTTCGGGATCTTCCGGCCAGGCTCCTGTTAAAACAAGGCTAAACGTTCCCGGAATTTTTCTACTTTTACTGATCCGGAAATTTATATTACAGCAATTATGGAAATACCAGGAGCATATATTCTGCCAGACACGACCATCAGCACGCTGTCTGCGTATGACATTTTAAAACATACGCAGGCCGCGGGCTTTATGGAAGCGGGGGCCTCCCGGGATATTTACCCGCTGGTGCTGGACCTGAACAAAGGAGTATTTACCCGGAAAGTTTCTGCAATCGGTTTCCCTGAGGTGACCGTTACCCAAACAACCACCTCCTTTATTACATCCTGCTCCTGTCATAACAGCTCCGGAGGATTATGCGCACACCAGGCTGTGGTCATTCATTGTATCCTGGAACAAAAAAACTACCGCGTATTCTTTGATGCAGCCTTACGCCGCCAGGTTTTGTTGCCCACGGCAAAAAGATATGGTTTAGAAGGCGAACCGGACCTGGATATCTATTTCCGGTTACTATTCCTGGACGGGAAACTTCATACAGAGCCCCGGATGCGGGAGCTCATTCCGGTGGATGAGCAGGCATTTGAAAAAGGCCTGCTGCCGCAGCGGGTATCTGTTGTAAAAGAGCTGGCAACACAGGAGCAACGCAAAAGTCCCATACTGGTATTGGGCAAACATCGCTACTCCAACCAGCTGAATGTGCTGCTTATGGAGGCCGGCCGGACGCAGGCCGGGAAGATTAAAAACCCCGTTGATACCCTTGACCCGCTGCAGTGTATCTGGAAAGCGGAGCAACCTGCTGAAATTAAATTTTATACAGCGATCACCACTTTTCAGAATAAATACGCGGAACTCAGCAGCGCTACGGAGCTGGAGGCACTGAAACAGATCGCCCGGAACCCAATGAAGCTGGATATATATCATCATGACCGTAACATTTCGGAAACGATCACGGCAAAATCCCTGCAACCCATTGAGCTGAGGATCCTCAACCCCGAAATACAGCTTACGGTCTTCCGGAAGGAGCCATTTTATGAGATCTCCGGCGAACTGCTGCTGCCTGATGCGGCACTGCCTTTTAAAGATGCGGTTATCAGGAATGAATATTTTTTATATTACCGGAATGCCTGGCACCTGATCGCAGACCCGGACCTGCATCGCGTGATCCGTTTTTTCAACGCCCATCATGCATTGATGCTCATTCACGCTTCAAAATATGAAGCATTTCATCAATCCGTACTTGCGCCCCTCGGGCACCGGGTGCATATCAATTACAATTACCTTCATACAGCAACACCGGCGCAGCTGGCAGAAAAATCCTTTGATACCGGGCGGATCATCTATCTTCAGCAGGAAGGCAATTTTATTTCCATTACGCCGGTAATGAAATACGGGGAAGTAGAAGTTCCGGTATATTCCCGCAAACAGCTGTTGGATACGGATCAAAACGGAAACACTTTCAGGATCGAGCGCGATCATGAGGCTGAAGTGCGCCTGACTGCAATAGTAATGGGGCAACATCCGGATTTTGCAACACAAATAGAAGCACATGAGTATTTCTATCTGCATAAAGACCAGTTTTTAGATGCGCAATGGTTTCTGAAAGCGTTTGAAGTATGGCGTAATGAGGGCATCACCCTATTGGGGTTTGATGAGCTGAAGAAAAATAAACTGAACCCGTACCGCGCAAAAATAAGCATTGAGGTAAACAGTGGTACCGACTGGTTTAACGCCCGTTTAACGGTATCTTTCGGAGGGCAGCAATCTTCGTTAAAGCAGTTACACAGCGCCATCCGCAACAAAAGAAGATTTGTACAGCTGGATGATGGCACCATGGGGATCCTGCCCGATGAATGGATCGGCAGGATGATCCGGTATTTTGAAGCGGCTGATATAGATGGAGAACTGCTGAAAATTCCCAAAACGAACTTTTCCGGCATACCGGATCTGTTTGAACAGGAGATGCTGAACGCAGCCGTACAAACGGAAGTGGATGCATATGCCCGGTGCTTTTCAGGAGCGATGCCGTTGCCGGATATGCCCGTGCCCGCCGGGTTAAATGCAGAACTGAGAGCCTATCAGCGGGAAGGATTGAACTGGCTCTGTCTTTTGGATCAATTCAATTTTGGCGGATGCCTTGCCGATGACATGGGCCTGGGAAAGACCCTGCAGATCATTGCCTTTATCCTGTTGCAGCGGGAAAAATACGGACAGAGGACCAACCTGGTTGTTGTGCCTACATCATTACTGTTCAACTGGCAGGATGAGCTGCAGAAGTTTGCTCCTTCTCTAAAGGTATTGCTGCACTACGGATCGGAAAGACAGAAAGGCATAGAGGCCCTGCAGCATTACGAAGTAGTGCTGACCAGCTATGGAATACTGGTTTCGGATATCCGGTTCCTGAAAACCTTCCGGTTTAACTATATCTTCCTGGATGAATCGCAGGTTATCAAAAATCCTGATTCGGAGCGGTATAAGGCCGCCCGGCTCCTGCAATCAAGGAATAAGATCATCTTGACGGGCACACCTGTTGAGAACAACACATTCGATCTGTACGGGCAGCTGTCATTTGCCTGCCCGGGATTGCTGGGCAGCAAACAGCATTTTAAAGATATCTATGCCATCCCCATTGATAAATTTGAATACAGCAAACGTGCTTCAGAATTACAGCAAAAGATCCGGCCCTTTATTTTACGCAGGACGAAGAAACAGGTGGCAACACAGTTACCGGAGAAAACGGAAATGGTGATCTATTGCGAAATGAATGCAGAACAGCGCAAAGTGTACGATCATTATGAACGGGAGCTGCGTGAATTTATCTCGGCAACCGATAGTGAAACCATTCAGAAGAACAGCATGCACGTACTGACCGGCCTGACGAAACTCCGGCAGATATGCAATGCTCCGGTGCTGCTGAAGGAGGGACATTCCGGAGACCGGGCGGTCAAAATCGAAGTATTGACAGCGCAGATCGAAAGCAAATATAAAGAGCATAAGATATTGGTATTTTCCCAATTTGTAGGGATGCTGGACCTTATTAAAACGGAATTAGAACAGCGGGGCATTCCATTCGAATATCTTACGGGGCAAACAAAAGACAGGGGAGAGAAGGTTCAGCATTTTCAGACAAATGAAAACCTGCGGGTGTTTCTGATCAGCTTAAAAGCGGGCGGCGTTGGATTAAATCTTACAGCCGCCGATTATGTTTACCTCGTAGACCCCTGGTGGAACCCGGCAGCCGAAAACCAGGCTATCGACAGAAGTCACCGTATTGGTCAGACGAGAAACGTCATTGCGGTTCGCCTGATATGCTCCAATACCATTGAAGAAAAAATAGTGCGTCTGCAGGAAAAGAAAAAAAGGCTGGCGCAGGATTTGATCAAAACAGAAGCTTCCTTTTTCAAAAGGATGTCAAAGACGGAGCTGTTGGAAATTTTGTAGCAGGCATGTAGGCCGTGCTGAAAGATTGCTTTTGTAGCAATACTGTATCTTTATTTGAATTAGGTTTTTCATTTTCCAAATTTTCTGGGGAAATAGGACAATGTAAGCATAAAATACTGTTGCAACACGTTAGAAATTTGCCTGCTCATCGTGTTATTGTTGGCAATGGTTGAAACTCCTTTATTTTGACGGAAAATATCCAATGCAGAAAGTTTAACTTCTAAATTATTGCCTTTCATGGCTCTGCAGGTTGCACTTGCATTCCACATAATAAAATTTATATTTCCCGATCCGGTGGCAGTGGTGCTGGTATAATTGGCATCGGTACTAATGGTAAGCTTTTTCCCGCATCTTATAGCAGTGCTGAGAGTGCTATTTGACACAGTATTCCTGAATTGATTTTCATTCCCCGAATTATTTTGCCGTGCAAAAAAAGAAGAAAAATGCTGAGACATCATAATGCGCAACCGGTCTTTGAAACTGTAATCCATATTTAACCGGTTATTAAATGACTGGCCGTAGGAAAGATACCTGGTGCCATTAATATAAATAGGATTCCTGCTGAAATTTGCATCCGAACTCAGCGTTAGCATTAGCTGGTTTTCATTTTTAAATTTGAATGCCTTGTATAGCCTTCCATTAAAATAATAACTGTTATTTCCGTTGACATTCACCATGTAATTTTTTTGCACCCCATCTGCCGTATAAAAACTGCTGTCACTAAAAGCATTATTTGTAGCAGCGAGGCCACTATTAAATGAAACAACAAGGATATTATCTCGTTTAAGACTGTTGTAGTTTACGGAAAGCTCCATTTTTTTCTGGTGGGCAGGCTGAAGGCGGCTGTTTCCCAAATGAATGGAAAGCATATTGGCGCTGTCAATTAAGGGAGCAAGCTCATGAATGCCCGGGTAAATTGCCGATGTTGCAAAATTGAGCGAAGTCCGAAAATCAAAAACAGAGAACCGCATGTACCGATACTCAATTGCGGCATAGGGAAGTACCTTGTTGTATGTACGGTTTATATTTTGAAAACTTTTTTGAGAAGTATTGGAGAAACCGAAAGTTTGCAATTTTGGCTCCAGTTTGATGGAAATTGTTCTTTGAAACCGGTCAAAAAGGCTCCGATAAAAAGACTTGTTCAATAAGATCGAATACTGATTATTGAATGTGGTGATACGGGCTTTATTGATAAGGGATATATTGGCGATATCTGTGCCGTCTTCTCCTATATCTGTAACCATATTGTTCTCTCCCGAACTATTTACCGAAAAATCATTCGTAAGCGCAATCTCCATAAATCGGATATGAAGCCATCGTTCCAGGTTACTATATTTCAAGGTAAGTCCCTGGTTCCAGTAGTGGTTTCGTGTATTGTATTTTCTATGAAACCTCCGGTTCTGAAGGGTATCAGCATAAAAAACAAACCGGTTTTCAGTTACCCTGTTTGTTATATTTTCCCCGATGTTGAAAAAATAGGCAGCATCCAGGTTATTCCACTGTAGTTGATCGTATCGCGCATAGTCCAGCTCTCCGTTTTGCTTTGAAGATGTGTTTATTTTAATGCCAAGATTATCCGCCTTATTGTTGGCTTTCTGGGCGCCGGAAGTGGCATTTACCGGTCTATGTACACCGTCGCCTGCCTGCTCGTATGATGCGCCCTGCTGATAGGCTGCAATGGTGTTCTGTTTCGTAAAAAAAGAGGGGTTTATCGTTAATTGCCTATTTTTATTTTGAAAACTATAAATAGCTGAAAAATCATTTGAATTGTTCTCTGTCTCATTCGTGTTTTCCATATCCTGCAATAGATTTCCACCTTCGTTTCTATAGGTAGTACTTTGCGTTGTGCGTTCAAGCAGCGAACGGTTATTGGAAAAAAAATAGTTGCCTTCCAATCGGTTCTGATCCGTTGAAGTGGCCGGAATAAAATCATGCAGCAAAGAAATGCCGGCCATTGCCGGTCTGGAACTGCCCGGGTAACGTAAATTAGGCGTATAGTCAATATTGGCGCCCACTCCTTTAAAGGTTGCATTTTTCAGGAGCGTGCCTACATCGCCAGCCACTTTATTGGTATTATTGATTGCGGCTGCCGTGGCTATTTGCGTTTTTGGGGAGAACAGGTTATAACTGATATCGGCCTCATATCTTTTTAAAGTACCATATCCCGCTCCTAATTTTCCAAAACGGCCAATATCTTTTCCCTTCTTTAATTTTACGTTCATCTCCAATGAAGAGTCCCTGTCGGACCCGTCATTGGAGGCGGTATTATAAACCTGTATTTTGTCAACAATATTTTTTGGAAGGTTTTGGGTGGCAATTTGGGCATCACTGCCAAAAAAAGGTTTTCCATTTACTAATACGCTATTTATGGTTTTTCCATAAACCATTATTTTTCCATCAGCCCACACGGTTACGCCCGGCAATTTTCGCATTAAATCTTCTACCACAGCATTTGTATCTAATTTAAAAGCATCCGCATTAAATTCCAGGGTGTCGCCATTCATTGTTGCCGGTGGAACCGTCTTTACAATCACTTCTTTTAACTCGCCTGCAGCGCTTTCTATATTTAAGGTGCCTAAGTTTATCCCCGTTTTCCCCGGTGCTATTGAAAAGGCCATTACAGCTGGTGTATAGCCTGTGTAAGTAGCCACCAGGTAAAGCGGTGTGGCAACCGGTATTTTCGAAAAGGAAAACTCTCCAAATTTATTGGTAAGACTAAAACTTACAATACTCGAGTCCCTGGATTTATACAGCGCTACTGTTGCTGAAATCATGGAATAATTATGACTGGAATCCCTCAATTTCCCTGCTACACTGCCGAAGTACACGGGATCTTTCTCCTGTGATATGGCTGAATAATGATCAAGAATCAGCATCATAAATAACAGGAAGAAAAACCTGCCCATTAAACGCTGCTTTAGTTTTTTTGAATGGCGCATTAGTTTATAACCCCTGTTTCAGCTTCAGTTGAATGATAACAGGATTACTATTGGGGGGGCGATGCTGAAAATAATCCTCCAGTTCGGGCTTAAATACGGCCTTCTTTTCACGGCGTACTACCTCACTCTCGCTGACAAACCTGTTTGATGAAATGGTAGAATAGATATAGGTATCATCAGCGGCTACTATTTCATTATCGATGGGTAAAAATGAATTGAGGGTATCCGGCTCTGCCCGGTAAAGGGAAACAAGCGACCCTGTTTTTAGATTATACACCAGCCCCCAATTGGCTCTGTCATATTTAAGATTTCTGATGCTGAAAATTAAATAATCATTCATTTTGTAAAAATGTGCAAGATCATAGATCATAAGGTCATTTTTTTTAAGAAAGTCTACCCTGCTTTCCCTGTTTTTGGGTACGTCTTCATCCTTCCATTTTATAGTATCCGTAAAAAAACCGGGTGGAAAACTATAGGCCATGGGGAAAATAAATTTGAAGGTTTCTTTTATCCCCCCGGTATCAACAGCATATAGGGTATAATTATCTCTTTTATAATATAACACATTCCCGTTGGCGCTGGTAAACTGTGTGGGGCCGACATAAACGCGGCCGCCTGCAAGCCGCAAATGATTATCCGGTCCATAGGGGAGGTATTTTTTATAAAGAACCGTATCTGATTTCAAAAAAAACAGGGTACAGGAATCCCTCCAGCTTTGCAGGGCCGCTTCTTTTGCATTATAAGGGATATCCATAAAAAACATAAACCGGTGGTTTCCGATACAGGCAAACTGACTATGAAAGTTGGTGTTTTTATAGCTTTGTACAGATTTTATATAAGTGCCATCCGGTTTAAAATAGTGTAAGAAACAGTCAGCGCCATTTTTATTAAAAGCATAGGTTTCTATTACCAGCTCATCGGTTCCATAATCATAAGTGATGTTTATATAAAAAGAGCTTTTTGCCGACTTTTTTAAATTTCCGAATTGATTGATCCTGCACAGGAACTTTCCATTTTTTTTAAACACAAAAACAGCCGACGCAAGCTCATCCAGTATAAAAAAATGCTCCTTTGTAACCACAAGCTGGTCAATTTTATTAATAAGGCTCTGCCTGGTGGTTTCCAACGGTATATAATTGATTGCGTCAAACAACTGCGACGCAGTGCCTCCCGTTGCAGCTTCGGGATCAATACGCAGTTCCTGTTGAGGAAATATACTATTGTTTTGTGCCTGTAACGCCGCAGTTCCAATAGCAAAACAAAACATCAGGCAATGTGACTTTTTCATATTAGAAATTAAATAAGTTAAAGAGCAGCGGGTAATTATCGATGGTTTCCTTTTAAATCCGATTTTATATATTCCAGGTAAAATTCCGTATCATCAGAAGTCCCTTAAACGGGATAAATAGTTTTATTACCTGTAGTTGATGGGTAGGCATAAATAGACAGTAGTTTGATGATGCCCCTGGAATTTTCATAATAGGCAAACTTTACGTTTTTGAACTGCTTTGCATCGCTAATATAAAATATAAATCATATAAAAAAAAATCCCCGCTCATTAAAGAGCAGGGATCCCTTATAGCGTTTTAACGGATCTTATACGTTTCTGCCGATACAATTCAGGTCAGTGAATGCTTCTTCCAAACGTTTTACAAATGAATCCTGGCCTTTGCGCAACCATACGCGGGGGTCATAATATTTTTTGTTAGGTTTTTCTTCGCCTTCAGGGTTGCCCAGCTGTCCCTGCAGGTAGGCTTCGTTCTTTTTGTAATAGTCGAACACGCCTTCTGCAAAAGCCCACTGCATATCAGTATCCAGGTTCATTTTGATGGCGCCATAGCCAATGGCTTCTGTGATCTTGGCTTTTTCGGAACCGCTACCGCCATGGAATACAAAGTATACCGGTTTGTCGGAAGCTGTACCAAATTTCTGCTGAATGAATTTCTGGCTGTTATCCAGGATAGTAGGGGTCAGTACTACGTTACCTGGTTTGTAAACACCATGCACATTGCCAAATGCAGCAGCAACGGTAAACAGGTTACCTACTTTGCTTAAAGCCTCATAGGCCTGTGCTACGTCTTCGGGTTGTGTATATAACTTAGAATTATCAACGTCTGTATTGTCAACGCCATCTTCTTCACCACCGGTAACACCCAGCTCAATTTCAATACTCATTCCCAGGGGGGCCATGCGTTTGAAATATTCAACAGAGGTTTCAATATTTTCGTTGATCGGCTCTTCGCTCAGATCCAGCATGTGCGAGCTGTAAAGAGGCTGGCCTTTTTCTTTATGAAACTGCTCACCTGCATCGATCAGTGCGCTGATCCAGGGTAACCATTTTTTTGCAGCATGGTCGGTATGCAATACCACGGGAACACCATAGTACTTTGCCACGTTGTGCACATGCATCGCACCGCTGATGGCGCCGGAAATATTGGCCTGCAATTGATCGTTCGGCATGCCTTTACCGGCAAAGAACTGTGCCCCGCCGTTGCTGAACTGGATCATTACAGGGGAGTTTACTTTTGCTGCGGTTTCTAAAACAGCATTTACACTGTCGGTGCCCACTACGTTTACCGCAGGTAATGCAAACTTATTGTCTTTTGCGTCGTTGTAGAGGTCTTCCAGCTCTTTGCCAAATAAAACCCCGGCTCTGTATTTACTCATTCATTAAAATTTTAAAAACAACTGTATTTTTTGCTTTTCGAGGCGCTAAGTTAACTATTCCTGAGAAATTATCTGCTATTTCAAAGAATATATTGAAGTTACTGCAATAGAATTTATGATCTATTTGCCGGTATTCCGGGAAACCGGCTGGAACACCGGCTTTTTGAGCGATCTTGTTTTTTCCTGGATCAGTTTCAGGTTTTCGCGGAGCATGTATTTCAGGTGCAGCTTTAAGATCTGCCCCATGGAATTACAGCGGTTGAACGCAGCTGTATGCGAATGCTGGTTTAACTGCTCTGCCAGCTGCTTTTGCTTTGCCAGGGGGGAGATGGTATCCCGCGACATGATGTTCAGCAGCTCCATCAGCCGGAAACGGCCGGCAGCCACCCGGAAGGCCATCGCGGAACGCTCTTCTGCCTTGTATTGCTCGATAGACTCCTGGTTCAGATGGGTAAGTACGGTTTGTACAAACCGGTTATTTTCTTTGAAGAACTGGGGCATGTACAGGCTTTTGCGTCCTTCGTAGCTTTGCTGGTCAAAGTCGATGGCCCTGATGCGGTACTGGTAGCCCTCAATATCCGGTGTGCTTACGATCACAAAATTGTAGCTTCGCATATCGCCCAGCAGGCGTACAAAACAACGTTCGTTAAATTTTACAAACTCCTTTGCAAAACGGGTCTTATTCGTTTCCGGCAGGTCTAAATACTGGTTAAGGAATACATCTCCCGGAAGACCGGGGATATGTTCCTCCACTAACGTACCCCCGTCTGTATAAAATGTGATCCGGTTAGGAGAAAGGATATGCTCCATTTCCAGCCCGTAAATACGGGAGGCATCCGTGATCTTCATGTAATAATGGTCAAAATTAGCATTGAACTTATTGATGATGCGGATCCGGAAGGGCAGGGAGTTCCCGAAATTACAGTAGTCGATACGGGCCACATCCAGCTGATCGGCAAAACTCATATCGCCTTCTGTTTTCAGGATGGCATAGATCTTTACCAGCCCCTCCTTTAGAAAGTCCCAGTCGCGCTTATCATAAATAGCCTTTTCCCAGTGGGTATAGTTGCCATCGCGGTCCTTGATAGGGATCGACCAGGTAAAATTAAGCAGGTCGCGGTGTGAAACCGGCAACTTTACTTCACGTCCCTGGTGCTTCAGGTATGCAGAAAGCTCCGGGTTTACCGGGTACAATAGCTTCTTGCGCGATGGTTTGTCGTTCAGCTCGTCGATAAGCGATGTGTCCATAGGGCAATTTAAGGAATTTGACAATTTGAAAATGAAAAACCCGGATCAGGCATAAAACATTAAGCCGAAACCTGAAACAGATACAGAAGTTTTCAGCGATCGGCTGATGACACTGGGGGTCCTGCATCAAACGGATCTGACCTCAGGCCGGTCTACTTCTGCATTTTACATTTCTCAGGGGATCCTGAACCGCATACCGGCATACACCATCCGCCCCGTTACCGGTCCCCATATCAGAGAACCATCGAAATAGGGGCTGAACGGGGTTTGCGCATCAATGATCCGGTATTCCTGTACATAATTGGTCAGGTTTTCGCCTCCCAGGTATACTTCCCATTGTTTGCTGAACTGCTTGCTAACCTGTGCTGCTACCTGGAAAAACGAAGGCGACCAGGTATCCATCTGTTTACCGGCGGGATTGGTTGCCGTATTCGGAATCCGTTTCCGGCTGAGCCATTGTGTGGTATAATCAAACTTCCATTTATTATGGGTTTCATAGGCCAGGTTTACAAAAGCCCGGTGTTTGGCCGTGAAGGGTTTATCCAGCAATCCCTGCCTGTATTGCGTTTGCACTTCCAGCCAGCGGTAAGCCATACGGAGCTCCAGCTTGCGCAGCAGCTCATAGTTAAGCTCTGCCTGCACACTGCTGGATACGGATTTGCCGTTTAAATTATAGAACTGGATGGCCTGGGGGCTGGCATCCACATCGGCCACGGTTTGATTGCGGAAGCGGGTCTGGTAGGCATCCAGGGCGATGGATCCTTTGCGATTGCCCAGGTTGAAATGGTGTATAAAATTAAGACCATAGTTCCAGGCTTTTTCCGGGTCCAGTCCATAGCCATAAGAGGAGCCGGGATCCAGGATCTCATATTGCCGGGCACTGACAAACACTCCCACATTTTCAGCAAAAATATTACTGATGCGGAACCCGGATCCGCCGGATAACCGCAGGTTGGTTTTGGAATCGAAGTCATACTTCAGGTGCAGCCGGGGCGTGGTTATAAACCCGAACTGGTTGTGATGGTCCAACCGCAGCCCTGCAATGGCAGTAAACTTGTCCGAAGCAGTATAGGTATACTCAAAAAAAGCGCCCGGTACCATTTCGTTCCTTTTAAAAATACGCTGGTTAAAGGTCTCATTATAGTTTTCGTTGGAGAAACTGAGGCCCGTGCGGAATTTATGATCCGTAGTGCCGATGATGGATTGATAAATAAAATTGCCATAAAGGGTCTTTTGTTTGCCATCGTAGGACGTTAACCCGTAATAGGCATTATTGGAATATTGACCGGCCGATAAGATCAGCCCCAGACTTTTATATTTATGCTGCGGAAAGACGTACCCCAGTTTACCGGTAAATCCGTATTGCTGCGCATCGATCCCCACTCCGTAATGGCTGGTGGTAAGCCGGTCGCGGTTCCGGTCAAAGTCCATTTGTCCTGCATAACGCCGGTCATTCAGCGCCTTCAGCGCCAGCTGAACGATCCATCCGTTATTATCCATATACTTCCACCGGTTGATGATATTCCATTGCGATCCGGTGGGAAGATCTTTGAACCCATCCATATTGTGATCAATCTTCTTATTGCTGTAATTACCATGAGTGAGTAAAGCGGTACTCCATTTATCGTTCAGCTTTTGAGCCGTATTGATATTGGCCTCCAGGCGCCCCATGGTATTCACATAGGTGTTGACCAGCAGCTGTTCTGCATTATCCGGTTTCTTTTCCTCTACATTGATCTGACCGGCAATGCTTTCATAACCGTTTACCACTGAGCCGGTTCCTTTGGTCAGTTGTATACCTTCGATCCAGGGACCGGGAATATAAGTAAGCCCGTAATGCGCCGTAAGGCCCCTGATCTCCGGGGCGTTTTCGGTAAGCAACTGGGTATAATTGCCCGATAATCCCAGCAGCTGGATCTGTTTTACACCCGTAACGGCATCACTATAACTGACATCTACGGAAGGGCTGGTTTCAAAACTTTCCGAAAGATTGCAGCAGGCCGCTTTTGTTAGCTCTTTTGCGCCCATGTTCAGCGTGTTGAGGATGCTCATAGTAGATACAAACGTGGAGGGATTCCTGGAACTTACGATCACTTCTTTAAGATCACCGGTTGATGAGTTCTTTAAAATAATAGTGAGCATGTCCGGCGTTTTTACGCTGATCGTATCTGACCGGAAACCTACATAGCTGATAGCGATATGGGTGGGCAGATCCGTTTCCAGGCGGAATACCCCGGTACTATCCGTTACAAAATACTGGTTGGAATGCAGGCTTTTTACCGTGGCATCGGAAATGGGATTGAGCTTTCCCCTGGAGGTTTCTTCCAGCACCACACCGGTGATGACCTGCTTTTCCTTTGTAGCAGCAGTGTCGGCAGCACGATGATAATGGCAGCAGGCCGGCAGCGCCTGGTAAACCGCATCGGCGGCTTTGAAACGTTCATTATCATGACCGGCTTCTGCAATCGCTTTCAGGAGCTTTTCATCCGTTACTTTTGTAGAATCATAGCTTATGGTAAGCAGCTGGCTAATCGCATCCCATGTAGCGGTACGGGCTTTATGATCGAGCGCTGCTGCCTCAATTCGTTCTTTGCACATTTCGCAGGCTCCCAGCACTTTAAGAGTTGTTGTCTTTATATTTTTTTGAGCAAGGGCTGGCTTTATAAACAATAAGAATAGGAAAAAAATAAGATATTTCTGGTTCATGCATTTTGTTTTTAGAAAAAGTGGATACAGTAATTACAGGAAGGATCAGGCTCCTGCCTGGGGATAGCAAAAACTGCTTTTTCTAAATTCTGAAAACGCTGAAAAGGATGGAACGCTCCCTGGGGCGCTGTTCCGGGGGATCAGCAGGTGGCAATGCCAGGACCGACATCACAGTTGACGCCGGTTGATTGCCGAACAGGGCAGGAGGGGTAATAAAAATACCCCCGGGCTGTGTCAGTGCCAAAACGGGGGACCCGCTTGTTTTTTGATCTGTGGAGACCGATGTACCGACTGTTTTATTTTCACAGCAGTTTTTTCCTTTTTGTACCGGGCAGTCCTTTGTTTCGGGAATATGAGACGTTAAGGAAACCGATTTTAATTTGCCGCAGCAATAGAAAAAATTCAGACTGACCCCGAAGGAAGCCAGACTGTAAAAAACCAGCAGGAGCAATATGGTCAGTTTCCGCAACAATGATACAACTGTTTATGATAACACCTGTTAAACAATGAAGGTCTGAAAAAGTTCAAAGATAGGTTCCCTCCGGGGAATTTAAGATTACCAATAAGAAATATTAAATGTAAAATTAAAAAGCTTCTGTTACCGTCCTGTAATCTTCGCTACCGAAACAAAACCGCCCTAATATCCTACATGCGCTTTAGCTGCTCATGTATGGCCATCACCTGCCCGATCAGGGATACGGTTTCGCCGTTATCAATTACAAAATGACAGCGGCGCATTTTTTCAGCATCATCCATTTGCTGTTGCATCCGCTCCCGTACCTGGGCTTCAGTGATGTGGCTGCGATCCATCGTGCGCCGGATACGCAATGCTTCGGGGGCTGTAACACCGATCATATAATCCATATACTGATCACTTCCGCTTTCAAAAAAAATAGCGGCCTCTTTTATGGCATAGGGACCAGTTTGCCGGGCAAACCATTCCTGGCTGTCGCGGATGGTAACGGGGTGTACAATGGCATTAAGCCGCCCGAGCTGTTCCGGGTTGCCAAATACTTTGGAGGCCAGCAGTGGGCGGTCCAGTTGGCCCGTCTTATAGGTATCCGCCCCAAATAACCCGGTAAGTTGTTCCCGTATCTCCGTGCTGGTGTTCATCAGCCTTTTTGCAGCAGCATCTGCGTCATATACCGGGATGCCCAGGGTATGGAATATGGATGCTACCAGCGTTTTGCCGCTCCCGATCCCGCCCGTAATACCTACTTTAAGCATGAAGTTCGTTTTTCTAATTTGCCGCAGAGCCACAGAAACACTGAATTTTTGATCCCTGTTTTCCGGCATTCACAGTAACGGATGATCAGGAACAAAGGTTTGTGGTATTGCTTTCAACAAAAGTCCCTTGCTGTTCGCCCCCTCATTCGTCTCAATCTACAGGTCCAAAGCCTTCTGTGTCTCTGTGCCTCTGCGGCAGAAAAATAAAAAACACGGCAAATATACTTCTTTGCCGTGTTCCTGTTTTTGAATTATGTGACCCGCGGATTGCTAATTGCTGTTTGCTATTTGGCCGGGGGAGTGGTCCCCTTATTCAGCTGGGTGGTCCAGTCCATGCTGATCGCAGATTTTTCGATCTTGATATAGTTGCCCGGGCTCACTTCAATGCTCAGGGTTCCGTCTTCATTTACCTGGCTGATCTTACCGTGGATGCCGGCAATGGTTACTATTTTATCGCCTTTTTGAAGATCTTCGATAAATTTTTTCTGGTTTTTGGCTCTTTTTGCCTGCGGGCGGATGAAAAACAGCCAGAACACGATGATCATTCCAAACATAAAGATCATCGTTGTCATTGATCCAAACGGGCCGGGCGACGCCTGCGCCTGTAATAATACATTTGTCATTTCTATTTACGCTTTGATTAGTTAACTACTTCTACTTTAAAATTTAAAACGGTTTCTGTAAACGGTTTGGTATTGGCATGTACCGTCATATTTTTGTTGTGGGAACCCTCAGCCTGGCCTGCGCTGTTGAATTTGGCCACTACTTTTCCTTCCTCGCCCGGCAAAATGGGCTTCTCAGGCTTTTCACCCACCGTACATCCGCAACCGGGGCTTACGGAAGCGATCACCAGGGGCTTATCGCCGGTATTCTTGATCGTGAAGGGGATCTCAACAACCTGTCCTTTCTTTACCTTACCCACATCTTTAAAGGTAGAATCGACCCATACAGCTGTTGTAAAATTTGCGGAGTCAGCCAGCGCCTTTTCCTTTTGTGCTGTTGCTACGCTGTCTCCAGAAGCTTCACCGGCTTTCCCGGAAGTACTCTTACAAGCGATAAGTGTTGCCGCTGCAACAAAAATGAGTAAACCCTTTTTCATCAGTTTAATTTTTTAAGTTTCTAATGGTCTTCCCGAATGTCCGGGCGAACTCCGCAAAAGAATGATACTCCATCAAGAAAGAGCCTTTCTGCTTCGTTTCCTTTGTATTATTTTTTTGGAAATGCAAACTTAGTTCAAAATGAGCACGGAGCCATCACATTTTTTGTTCAGGCCTTTTTATAGTCTGTTTTCTTTAAACGGCCTTCCTGTACCAGCTCTTTATGAATATTATCAAGAATCCCGTTTACAAAATGTCCGCTTTGGGCAGTACTGTACTCTTTGGCAAGATCAATGTATTCATTGATGGTAACTTTGGGCGGAATGGTTTCAAAATAAAGGAACTCGGCAACCCCCATTTTCATGATCACCATATCCAGCAGGGCGATCCGCTCGGGGTCCCAGTTCTTTAGTTTGGGAGTAATGAACTCCAGCAGATAGTCGTTCTTATCAAGAACCGTTGCCAGGAGCTGCTGCGCAAAACGGGCCTTATCCGTACTTACAATTTCCTGGAATTTTGCCGATCCGGGCTTGTGCAGGTAAGCCTGGAGCAACTGCACCACCATTTCACCGTCATCACTCCAGTTGGAAAAGAGCTCTTCAATATGACTGATAAAGTCTTCGTTTCCGAGCATATAGTCATTCAGGATAAATTCAAAGATCTTCCGGTCCTCCTGTTTGCTCTGCTGATTTATAGATATATAATGATGATATTCAGATGTTTTTGTGAGTTGGTTATAAATTTTCTTTACCAGCTCTTCATCTATCATATTTTCAGGCTTATCCTTTTTCAGCTGTTCTTCCAGTTGCTTATCTTCGAGGATCTGCCAAAGCAGGCCACTACCTGCCAGTTTGGTATTTACATTCAGATCGTGTGCAGAAGGAATATATTTGCTGGCCCGTTTATGTGCGTCTTTTTCTGCATACCGCGCGATCTGCGTTATAAAGTAAATCAGGTATACAAACAGGCTGCGGGTTTGGTTAAAATGCTGATCTAAAATTTTGGAAGGACTGGGTACTTTACTGTTCTGTTCGGTTTCTGTGCTGCACGCGTAGAGGGTTTGCATCACTTTAACCCGGATATTTCTTCTGCTAATCATTGATTGAATGAACTCTTTTTGCGGCTGCGAAGATAGTTGATTTATACCTTATTGAAGAAAAAACCGGTGTAAAATGCAATTTTGGCAGGAATAGGGAAGAAGTCGCTCGTTTTACCCCCCGGAATGTCCTTTAAACTGAAAAAATTTCATTTACCTGAGGGATGGCATACTATTTATGCTACATTAGCAGCCCAAAATTTTCATTTTGGCACTTTAAATTAAATTTTTAAAAAACAATACGATTATGGCTAAAAAGACAACTGTTACCCCTCTGCATGACCGGGTAATTGTAAAACCAGCAGCAGCAGAAGAAAAAACAGCAGGTGGTATCATTATTCCGGATACTGCCAAAGAAAAACCCCAGCGTGGTACTGTAGTGGCCGCGGGTCCTGGTAAAAAAGACGAGCCCGTTACAGTAAAACCCGGCGACACCGTATTATATGGTAAATATGCCGGTACCGAGATCCAGATCGGTGGCGAAGATCTTTTAATTATGAGAGAAAGCGATATCCTGGCGATTGTATAATCTCCTGTAACGATTTTAAAAAATGACGAGTAGTAACCGGAACGTACAAGTGTGCGACGCAAGATTGCTGACAGTAATTCAACAGCCGGGTACAAAAATCTGAAATCTAAATACAAAAATCTAAAGTCTATAAAAAAATGGCAAAACAACTTTTCTTCAATATTGAAGCAAGAAATAAAATGAAAAAAGGCGTTGACTCTCTGGCCAACGCTGTAAAAGTTACATTAGGACCTAAAGGCCGCAATGTAGTGATCGAGAAAAAATTTGGTGCTCCTGCTATTACCAAAGATGGTGTTACCGTAGCAAAAGAAATTGAGCTGGAAGATGTGGTAGAGAACATGGGTGCCCAGATGGTAAAAGAAGTAGCTTCCAAAACAGCGGATATTGCCGGTGACGGTACTACTACCGCTACTGTTTTAGCACAGGCGATCATTGGCGAAGGCCTGCGTATGGTTGCTGCCGGCGCTAACCCGATGGACCTGAAGCGTGGTATCGACAAAGCTGTTTCCCTGGTTGTGGAAAGTCTGAAAGCACAAAGCCAGACTGTAGGCAGCGACAGCAAAAAGATCAAGCAGGTGGCTACTATTTCTGCCAATAACGACGAGCAGATCGGTGAGCTGATCGCGCAGGCATTTGGCAAAGTAGGTAAAGAAGGAGTGATCACTGTAGAAGAAGCAAAAGGTACCGATACTACTGTAGATGTAGTAGAAGGGATGCAGTTTGACCGCGGATACATTTCTCCCTACTTCGTTACCAACAGCGAAAAAATGGAGGCTGAATTACAAAACCCTTATGTACTGATCTATGATAAAAAGATCAGCACCATGAAAGATATCCTGGGTATCCTGGAAAAAGTGGCGCAAAGCGGTCGTCCGCTGGTGATCATTGCAGAAGACCTGGAAGGTGAAGCGCTGGCTACCCTGGTGGTAAACAAACTGCGTGGTACGCTGAAAGTGGCTGCTGTTAAGGCGCCGGGCTTTGGCGACAGAAGAAAAGAAATGCTGACCGATATCGCGATCTTAACCGGCGGTACTGTTATCTCTGAAGACCTGGGTCATAAGCTGGAAGGCGCAGACCTGGCTTCTCTGGGACAGGCTTCTTCTATCACCATCGACAAAGACAACACGATTGTAGTAGGTGGTAAAGGCAAAAAAGCGGAGATCGTTGGCCGCGTAAACCAGATCAAAGCTCAGATCGAGAATACCACTTCCGATTACGATCGTGAAAAATTACAGGAGCGCCTGGCTAAATTAAGCGGAGGTGTTGCAGTATTGTATGTTGGTGCTGCTACTGAAGTGGAAATGAAGGAAAAGAAAGACCGTGTGGATGATGCATTACATGCAACAAGAGCTGCGGTTGAAGAAGGTATCGTACCAGGTGGTGGCGTAGCTTATATCCGTGCTATCGAAAGCCTGAATGTAAAAGTGAAAGGCCAGATCGAAGACGAAGCAACCGGTATGGCGATCGTAAAACGCGCGCTGGAAGCTCCGGTACGCACCCTGACTGACAACGCGGGTATCGACGGTTCTATCGTTGTTCAGAAGATCAAAGATGGTAAAGCTGATTTCGGTTTCAACGCAAGAACTGAGAATTACGAGAACCTGTTCAAAGCGGGTGTAATTGATCCTACAAAAGTAAGCCGTGTTGCATTGGAAAATGCTGCTTCTATTGCAGGTATGTTACTGACTACCGAGTGCGTGGTTGCAGACAAACCCGAACCCAAAGCAGCAGCTCCTGCAATGCCAGGTGGTCCTGATATGGGTGGCATGGGTTATTAATAGCCATCAGCTATCAGTCATTAGCTATCAGCAGGAAATACTCCTGTTTAAAGATAAAAAATGCTCATCGCAAGATGGGCATTTTTTTTGGGCCTGAGGCAGTGGTGTAGCGCCCGCCAGTGTTCCGGCTATTCGCTATACTCCAGTGTCCCACAGATATCCACAGACTGTTTTAATCTTTCTGTGTAAGTCCGCGAAATCCGTGAGCAACCCCAGCGGGTCCACAAGCAGGAAGGTCTCTTACAGATGCCTCAGATATTCACAGAACGTTTTAATATATCCGTGTAAATCCGCGAAATCCGTGAGCAAAACCCAGAGGTCCACAAGCAGGAAGGTCTCTCACAGATGCCTCAGATATCCACAGACTGTTTTAATCTTTCTGTGTAAGTCTGCGAAATCCGTGAGCAAAACCCGGCGGGTCCACAAGCAGGATGCTCTCTCACAGATGCCACAGATGTTCACAGACTCTTTTAATCTTTCTGTGCAAATCCGCGAAATCCGTGAGCAAACCCAGCGGGTCCACAAGCAGGAAGGTCTCTTACAGATACCTCAGATATCCACAGACTCTTTTAATCTTTCTGTGTAAATCCGCGAAATCCGTGAGCAA
>NZ_FMZO01000011.1:93209-173691 GCF_900101395.1 Niabella drilacis
GGTCTCTTACAGATACCTCAGATATCCACAGACTCTTTTAATCTTTCTGTGTAAATCCGCGAAATCTGCGAGCAAAACCCAGGGGTCCACAAGCAGGAAGGTCTCTTACAGATACCTCAGATATCCACAGACTGTTTTAATCTTTCTGTGTAAGTCCGCGAAATCTGCGTTTTTTATGTCTTCATCGCTTTTCGCAACATGGCAATACTTTTAGGCACAGCCGTTGCAGCATCTTCTTTGCCCTCATATTCCAGCGAAAGATAGCCCTGGTAATTTACTTTACTTAACAGGGACATGATCCGGTTATAATCCAGATCGAGTGTATACCACTCGCCACCACCATAATAGGTTTTGGCCTGTACAAAAACGGCCTGCGGCGCAATCATTTCCAGTTTCGAATATGGGTTTTCCAGGAAATTGCCCGTATCCAGCAAAAGCCCCAGCCATGGTGAGTTGATGGCTTCTTTGATGCGCAGCATACCTTCTGGAGTAGAGCACAGTCCCCAGTGATTCTCCAGGGCCAGCATAACACCATATTTTTCCGCTGTTGGGATGCATTGTTCAATAGCCTCAATACACCATTTAAAGCCGTCATCTTCCGTGTAGCCCGGAAGGATCGGTTCCTGGCCACGGTTCTTCATCAGTTCATCAAAGGATTTGGTAGTACCCCATCTCCCGGAATTGAGCCGTAAACAGGCAATGCCCATTTTTGCAGCCAGTTCAATACATTCTTTTGTTTTGTCGATATTCTTCTGCCATTCTGCCTTATCCGGTGTTACAAAACCCTGGTGGATCGAAAGACAGGTAAAGGCGATCCCGTTCAGGTAGGCCCGGCGTTTCAGGGCATTGATGTATTGATCGTCGACGCTGTCCATTTGCCGGTGCAGGATGTCTACTCCTTCCACACCCAGTTTTGCCGCTTCATCAATTACTTTCTCTATCGGGTACTTTTCCGGTTTAAAATGCCAGTAGGAATAGGAGGAAATACTGAGTTTGATGCGTGCAGCTGCCGGCGCTGTACTAAGGATACCTGACCGTGAAAAGGCAGGTAATGCGGCGGTGGCAAGGGCACTTCCAATACCATTGCGGATAAATGAGCGACGGGAACTTTCCATTTTTAACGGATTTTGATGGTAAATGAGCCTTAAACCGGGCTTTATCCAAAAGCAATCATTTGTACAAATCCCTTTCTGAAAGTTAAGGAATAATTCCCCTTTTTTTGTCTTTAAACTTTTTGTTGCCGGCAAATGTACCTGGTTTCAGCATTGATCGGTCCTGGGAGAGCGTTGTGATTATAGCAGATGTGCAGTTTGTAAAACCTATGCAGCCCAAAATGATCTGAAGGTGATCTTTCTGGAAGTGGAGCATCACAACGAACGGGCCCGAAAATTGTATCAGGGCTCCGGGTTTAATGATCATCACCGGGCGCTGATGATCTACCGTCCTGAGTAACAGGACAAACACGATGATCCGCCACCGACAGATTTTGCAGTGCAAACACCCCAAAAAGCCTTTACCAGCGTTTTTGTACAGCCAGGAGCGGCTTAATGAGGCTCCGGGCTCCCTGTACAATAGATTTGCCGGATCTTTATTCATTCAGCCGGCAATACAGGAACCCCGACTTTTCAGCGCCTCAAACTTTTCCACCTGTCAACTTTGCGTTACCTTTGCACCACTTTTTGAAAACAGATAAATAAAGATTGGCTCATGATAAGTGTAAAAGATCTGAAACTCGCTTACGGAAAGCGGGTATTGTTTGAAGATGTGAACGTTAATTTCACAAAAGGGAACTGCTATGGTGTTATTGGAGCCAACGGGGCAGGAAAGTCCACCTTTCTGAAAATCTTAAGCGGGGAGATAGAAGCCAATAAGGGCACCATATCCATTACACCCGGTGAGCGTATGGCCGTTTTAAAGCAGAACCAGTTTGAGTTTGACGATCAGACGGTGCTGAATACGGTATTGATGGGGCATAAAAAGATGTGGGATACCATGTTGCGCCGGGATGCCATTTATGCCAATCCCGATGCTACAGAAGATGATTACATGAAAGCATCCGAACTGGAAGCGGAATACGGCGAAATGGGAGGGTATGAATCAGAGAGTGATGCTGCCGCATTTTTAAACGGTCTTGGAGTGGGAGACGCACTGCACCAGATGCTGATGAAAGATATTCCCTCCAATATGAAAGTGCGGGTTCTGCTGGCGCAGGCCCTGTTTGGGAACCCGGATATCCTGTTGCTGGATGAGCCTACCAACGGTCTGGATATTGAGACCATCGGCTGGCTCGAAAACTTCCTGGCAGACTATGAGAATATTGTATTGGTAGTGAGCCACGACCGTCACTTCCTGGATGCCGTATGTACCCATGTGGCCGATGTAGACCGCCAGAAGATCAAGGTCTTTACCGGTAACTATTCCTTCTGGTACGAAAGTTCACAATTAATGGCCCGCCAGATCAGCGATAAGAACAAAAAACTGGAAGAAAAGAAAAAGGAATTGCTGGATTTTATTGCCCGCTTTAGTGCCAACGCTTCAAAGAGCAAACAGGCTACCAGCCGGAAAAAAGCATTGGAAAAGCTGGATTTCCAGGAGATCGAGCCCAGTTACCGCAAATATCCCGGCATTATCTTTCAGCCGCTGCGGGAAGTGGGGAACCAGATCCTCAATGTGGAAAAATTAAAGTCGGCAACAGAAGACCGGGTGCTTTTTGACAACGTAACCTTTAGCGTGAACAAGGGGGACAAGATCGCCTTTATTTCAAAAGACCCTACGGCTGTAACACAGTTTTTTGAGATCATTAACGGCGAAACAAAGGCCGATGCAGGACAATTTGAGTGGGGCACTACCGTTACTTCTGCATACCTGCCCATTGAGAACAGCAAATTCTTCCAGTCTGACTTAAACTTAATGGACTGGCTGCGCCAGTTTGTACCATCGCATGTGACCGATGTGGACGAGCCCTTTCTCCGGGGTTTTTTGGGGAAGATGTTGTTTGGCGGGGAAGAAGTGCTTAAAAAAACAAATGTGTTAAGCGGGGGTGAGAAAGTACGCTGTATGGTGAGCAAGATGATGCTGCAGAACCCCAATGTGATCATCCTGGATCAACCTACCAACCACCTGGACCTGGAAAGTATCCAGAGTTTCAACGAGCAATGTACCGTTTACAATGGCATTGTGCTGCTGACCAGCCATGACCATACCTTTATGCAAACAGTGGCAAACCGCATTATTGAATTAACACCTAAAGGCATCATTGACAGGTTGAGCACCTTTGATGAATACCTGGAAGATGAACGTGTAAAAGCGCTGCGCCAGGAAATGTATGCATAGGCTGCAGCATTGAAAAGATAGGATCGAACGGAGCTGTGGCTCCGTTTTTTTGTATCAGCCGGCGGCCATTCATAAAAAAACTGCATTCCATTTGCATCATCCGTCTTTACTTTGCGGGAATTTTTAAGTATTGCTTTAGCGGGATCCGCTTTATAAACAACCGATAAATTTAAATAAAATGTGTAGAAAGTTTTTCTTAACTGCCTTGCTGTTTGTGACCGTTGCCGGCAGCGGCTGGCTTCATGCCCAGGATGATCTCATCAAAAAGATCAGCGGTAACAGCAGCGACAGTACCGGTTTCCGGTTTACCAATATTATCAACCTGGAAGTGACGCCTATAGAGAACCAGGGTTCTTCGGGTACCTGCTGGAGTTACTCCACCAACTCTTTTTTAGAGTCCGAAATGATCAAAGCCGGCCGGAAACCTGTACCGCTTGCAAAGATCTATACAGCGCGCAGGTCTTATGAAGACAAAGCCGAAAATTATGTAAAAATGAATGGTGCCGTAAGCTGGGGCGATGGGGGCGAAGCACATGATGTCATAAATATGTATGCCAAATACGGTGCTGTGCCCGAAGAGGTATACACCGGTCTGCTGAATGGAGCCACTACCAATAATTTCAGCGAAATGCAGGCTATCCTGAAAGCCATGCTGGATGCGGTCATTAAAAATCCGGCCGGCGTACTTTCTCCCCGCTGGAAGAAAGCTTTTGCTGCAACCCTGGATGCCTACCTGGGGCCCGTACCACCAATGTTTACTTATCAGAACAAAAGCTATACCCCCCAAAGTTTTGCAAAAGAAGTAGTAGGGCTTGATGCCGGTAACTACATCGAATTTATTTCCCAGAACAATACACCATACTGGCAAAAAGCAATGATGATGGTACCCGATAACTGGGCTTTCCAGTGGGATTACAATATTCCTCCCGCGGCTGTTACGGATATTATTGATAATGCGCTGAAGAATGGGTACACTGTGGCCTGGGGAACAGATGTTTCCGAACCTTATTTCAGCTGGCCCAACGGGGTGGCCTTTGTACCGCAAAACCCGTTCTCCTATGTAAAAAATATTACCGCTGCCCAAAAAAAGGAGCTGTTCACCAGTCCCAAACCAGAACCGGAGATCACGCCGGAACTCCGGCAGACAGGTATCGAAAACGGCCAGACGTCGGACGATCATGGAATGCATATTGTTGGCCTGTCGAAAGATCAGGACGGCAAAGAATATTATATTGTCAAGAACTCCTGGGGTACCGGCAACGAATACAAAGGCTACCTGCATGTAACAAAAGCGTACGTACAGTTTAAGACGACCAGTATCCTGGTCAATAAAAAAGCCGTTCCGAAATCGGTTGCTTCAAAGATAACCCTATAAAGAAGTAGCAGCCTGTAATCAGGTAACCATAACAGCACCGGGGTTTCTCATTAAAGAAACCCCGGTGCTTTATCCCGTATACATCTGCTTGCCCAATGCCCGGGATAGCCGGAACGCCTGTACAGGAAATGGTCCTGATCAAACCGGGGGGTGATCCGGCCAGGAAACAAGCCGGGAGCCTGTTTACTTTTCCATCTTTAATCGTTTCGGTAACGTAACCGGAGATTATAACGGGGGCTTCATTGCAATTAAATATCTTTAAACACAAAACAGACGATCGCATGTTAAAGAAAAAAACAATGGACCGCAAACGATTCCTGCATCTTTCCGCGCTGGCGGGTATCGGCCTCGGGATCAGCGGGCATGCATCCGCAGGAACGGCAGAACGGGCCTGGCAGGGAAAGCGGATCGGGATCATCGGGCTGGACACTTCCCATGCCGTGGCCTTTACAAAATCACTGAATGGCAATAATCCGGATCCGGCATTTATGGGTTACCGCGTTGTAGCCGCCTATCCCAATGGCAGCAAAGATATCCCTTCAAGCGTGGAGCGCATTCCCGGCTACACGGCCGATGTTCACCAATACGGGGTTACCATTACCGGGTCCATTGCGGAGCTGTTGCCAAAAGTAGATGCGGTATGCCTGGAAACCAATGATGGCCGGCTGCACCTGGAGCAGGCTTTGCCGGTGCTGAAAGCAGGTAAACCGCTTTTTATCGACAAACCCATGACCGCATCCCTTAAAGATGCTGTCGCCATCTTTAAGGCGGCAGAACAATATAAAGTGCCTGTATTCTCCAGCTCATCGCTCCGCTATATAACCGGTATGGAGGAGATACTTAAAGGAGAATACGGCAAAGTGACCGGTGCGCAAACCTACAGCCCGGCAACACTCGAAAAAACGCATCCGGACCTGTTCTGGTACGGCATTCATGGGGTGGAGATCCTTTTTACGGCGATGGGCCCGGGCTGTCGGTCGGTAGTGCGCGTGCATACACCGGACACCGATGTGGTAACAGGCACCTGGGGCGATGGACGTGTAGGCAATTTCAGGGGTACCCGGAGCGGGAAAGCGGACTATGGCGGTACGGTTTTTACCGAGAAGAAAATAGTATCCCTGGGAGGTTTTAAAGGATATGATCCATTGCTGAAGGAGATCATCCGTTTTTTTGAAACCGGGAAGTCACCCGTAGCAACACAGGACACACTGGATATCCTTGCCTTTATGGAAGCCGCTGATGAAAGCAGGCGCCGGAATGGAGTGCCTGTCACGCTGGAATCCGTTTATAAAAAAGCCAACTACAAAACCAATAACGTATAACAGTTATGACCGGCAAAACTTCACGCAGAGCGTTTCTTAAAACCTCCACATTGAGCGCAGCAGCGCTTACTGTAGGCGGTGTGCTTCCCGGGTTCAGTGCCCGGAGCTACCGGAACATACCCGGGGCAAACGAACGGATCCTGACAGGTATGGTGGGTGTTAACAGCAGGGGGGCGGCACTGGCCGGCACCTTTGCTGCACAAAAGGAATGTCTGATCCGCTACGTATCAGATACCGATAGCCGTGCTATGACCCGCTGCATTGGCAACCTGTCTAAAATACAGGCCGTAACACCAACGGCACAGCCTGATTTCCGCAAGGTACTGGAACAAAAAGACGTGGATGTAATGGTGATTGCAACACCCGACCACTGGCATGCACCAGCGGCCTTGCTGGCTTTGCAGGCAGGCAAGCATGTGTACCTGGAAAAACCCTGCAGTCACAATCCCCGTGAGGGCGAAATGCTTATTGCATCTGTAAAAAAACATAAGCGTCTTATACAGATGGGCAACCAGCGCCGTTCCTGGCCCAATGTTATGGAAGCCATCCGGGAACTGCACAATGGCATTATTGGTAACGCTTATTTTGCACGCACCTGGTACGCCAATAGCCGTAAACCCATTGGTACCGGCAAAGCAGTTCCGGTACCCGGTTGGCTGAATTATGATCTCTGGCAGGGACCGGCTCCCCGCAAACCTTATATGGATAACCGGATCCACTATAACTGGCATTGGTTCTGGCACTGGGGCACCGGCGAAGCATTGAATAACGGCACCCATATGGTGGATCTTGCACGCTGGGGATTGCAGGTCAGCTATCCAACCAGGGTTACTTCGAGCGGTGGACGCTACTTTTTTACAGATGACTGGCAAACTCCGGACACACAAACGATCGGCTTCGAATTTGGCAGCAAAGGCAGCATTACATGGGAGGGCCGGAGCGCCAATGGCCGGTATGCAGACGGAGCTTCTGTGGGCGTTATATTCTTTGGAGAAAAGGGGGCCCTGCAGATGAACGGAGATGACGGATACCAGGTATACAGCCTCGATAACAAATTGATAAAGGATGTAAAGAGCAAAGTAACCGTAAACGCCACCAATACTTCCAACCCCGCGGGGATCCTGGATGGTCTTCATGTGCAAAACCTGTTCGATGGCATCAAAAAAGGAACGCCACTCAATTCCGATATCGAAAGCGGCCATATCAGTACCCTCCTTGTACAACTGGGCAATATTGCACAACGTACCTCGGGAGTGCTGGATACAAATCCCCGGAATGGGCATATTCTCAATAATACAGCGGCAGAAAAATTATGGAGCCGCACATATGAAAAAGGCTGGGAGCCCCGGGTGTAATATTGCCCGCTTCAGGAATGTTGCCCGCAATAATCCCAATGGGCCGGAAAAAGCTGTATCTTGTCCTTTCTGAACCCTTTCAAAAAGGACAAAATATGAAACGATTACTTGTTTTTGCAATCCTGTGTTTTGTACTTCATCAGGCACAGGCACAGGACAACAATTATGAATGGCAAAAAGATATTCGATACTACCCTGCATCTGTAAACCAGGATGCTTATCAGCAGGGGCAATGCCGGCTGGATGTGTACTATCCCCGGAATAAAAAGAATGCGGCTACCATTATCTGGTTTCATGGGGGAGGGCTCAAAGCGGGGAAAAAAGAAATTCCTGCTGCATTGATGAACAAGGGCTATATTATTATAGGAGTGGGGTACCGGTTTTCTCCAAAGGTAAAAGCGCCAGAGTATATTGAAGACGCAGCGGCAGCAGTTGCCTGGGCTTTTCAGCATGTTGAACAATATGGAGGCGACCGCAGAAAAATCGTATTATCCGGCCATTCGGCCGGGGGGTATCTTGACCTGATGCTGGCCCTCGATAAAAAGTATTTACAACACTATGACGTCAATGCCGACAGTCTTCTGGGAATTGTTCCTTTCAGCGCCCAATGCATCACCCACTTCACTGTAAGGGAAGAGCGGGGAACTGATCCGCTGCAACCGGTCATCGATTCAATGGCGCCCCTGTATCATGTTAGGAAAACGACTCCGCCCATATTGCTGATCACCGGCGACCGGGAAAAAGAGCTTTATGGCCGCTATGAAGAAAATGCCTACCTGCTCCGGATGCTGAAGCTGACCGGCAATACACAAACACAGCTTTATGAACTACAGGGTTATGATCATGGAGGAATGGCGCAACCGGCCTTCCCCTTACTGCTGCAGGAAGTAAGCCGGGTGCTGAAGCAGCGTCGCTTTTAAACCAGCAAGGTCGTTCATCAGTCGCGGGAGGGTATAACCGTAAATCTTCTTTTCAGGTGCAAAAACGGACGTTCCAGGAAGCGGTAGGAGAGCATCGCCGTAACCACCGTACCTATAAAAGCCAGTACAAAGCCAATATTATTTTTTTGCTCCGGCAAGTGCAGCCAGGTGGCAAACAGCGTGAGCTGATCTTTGTAAAGGTGATAGATCAGGTAGTAAAACAGGTTATGGAACATATATAAACCATAGGATATCCTTCCCAAAAAAATAACCGGTTTAGGCAGGTATTTGCCCGGGGTACCCAGCATGCTCAAAAACATAAGGAGGGCACCCAGTAATATACAAGCCCAGCCGCTCATAGCTTCGGCTGAGTTGGAAAGATGCGGAGCATCAGCTTTTACTTTAAATACCAATGAGGCGATCAGCCAGCAACCGATGCCGGCAATAAACAGGAGCGCCCGTAACGGGATGGAGAACCGGGGCTGTCGTCCTCTGAGGTATACCGACAATAAAATACCGGCGGCAAAAAACTGGAACTGTACAAAACTATTGGTCCATTCACTGCTGAATCCTTCCCTGGGGTGCCGGCCATAACTAAAAATAACCACGTAAGCGATAACCAGAAATGTAAATGCAACGGCTTTTAGCCCTTTGCGTGTAAAAAATACCGCCAGCAGGGGAATCAGCAGGTAAAACTGTTCCTCTACCGAGATGCTCCAAAGCGGGTTTTGCGGATAGCAGGACACCCATTCATTAAAACTGATATACCAGTTGCCTGCGAAAAGCGAAAATGACAGGAAATTACCGGTAGTGATCACACCAAAGTTTTTAGTGGTTACCGAAAGCACCAGGAAACCCGTTAGTACAAAAAAATAGAGCGGCCATATACGCAGTATACGGCGGATATAAAAGGATTGGGGGCGAACGCTGCCGGTGGCATCCTTTTCCCGTAACAACAGTTCCGTGATCAGGAAGGCACTCAGTAAAAAAAATAATGGCACCCCAAAAACGCCAACAAGACTTACCTGGTAAACCCAGTAATATTCTTTAACATCAATAGGGGCGAGATCCATCCGGTGCGTACAAAACACAAAGAGAAATGCAAAAAAGCGGAATACATCCAGCTCCGGGCGGTAATAGCGCTGTAAATTCATGATGGCAGAAATTTATTTGAAAGCAGACTTCATGGAAATAGTTGAGGAGCAGTTACCACTGTAGGTTACTGATCCGCGGCACGATCTCTTTACCGGTATGCAGCAATCCGGAGTTTTGATAGTTCAGTTCCTCCGGGGATTTTCCTTCCCATTGACTGCGCTTTCCCTTTATATGGATCCGGCCTTTAACCGGGTCAATTACAAGCGTCGTAAACAATGCGTCCTTATACGGACAGGTATAGGCAAGATAGGGGTATTGCTGATGCACAGCCGGATCATAGATCAGGTGCTTATATTTTTCACCCATCCAGTAGTAGGATGCAGAGTTAACGTGCACATAATGTATACCGTTTATGTGATAATGAGCGTCAATATGCGTATGGCCGTTAATGGCCAGCAAAATCTTATTCTGGTATTTTTCCAGTAATGCCTGTATTTCAGCCGCATTATCCACCGCATCGGGACCCGCCAGTGGCTGATGAGATACAATTATGAGTGGCTCCTTTATTGTTCCCAGCTGCTCCTTCAACCAGGCCGTTTGTTCCGGGCCAATATAGGAGGGATAGCCACCTTTATGATCCGGCGAGCCCTTATCGTTGCCATCCAGAACCAGCAGGCATATCCCTTTCAGCGCATAGGTATAATACCGGCCAGGCATGCCCCAGTAATTGATACATTGTTGTTTTGTATAACCGGCATCCGTATCATGGTTGCCGATCACATGCAATGTTTTCTGATGGGCATTTTTAAAAGCTGTGATCACATTTTTATTCTTATCACCGGGATAGGCGAAATCACCCATTTGCAACAGCGCATCCGGTTTTACTTTTTTCATGTCTGCCAGAAAAGCAGCCAGCCGCTCGTAGCCGGTCGGGATCAGGTCCTGGTGCAGGTCCGTAATAATACCGATTGTAATGGTTTCTTTTCTCAATGCGGCAGATACAGCGGACGGAATACTCAGGGCGAGGGCCGCAGATGCCGTGGCCTTTACAAATTGCCGCCGGCTAAGGGAAGTAGTTTGCTGTTTCATATTTAAGCAATTTAAACCAAATGCACTAATTGTTTAAGGACATAATGTAAACTTAATAGGAAAAGCTTCTGTTCCCGGCCAACTGATCAGTGGGCCCAGGGTATGCACAGCAGACCCGAAAATAACTGAGGCGCCCGGAATTTTTAAACGATCCGGGATCGTTTTTCCTATCTTCATTGAAATAAACTGTAAACAGATATTCTATGAGATCAAAAATTGCGGCCGCTTTTATAGTTGTTTTTGCCATATCCTGTACCCGGCAACAAGAAGAAAAAAGTACGGAAGCCCGGCTTCCGGTTACCGGTACCTGGAAGCTTTTAAGCGGAACACTTATTGAAAACGGCGATACGACTGTTACTGATTACACCAGGGACCGCTCTTTTATAAAGATCATCAACGACAGCCATTTCGCATTCCTGCATCATGGATTTAAAAACGGAAAGGACTCCGCTGTTTTTGCTGCAGGTGGCGGAGCCTATACACTCAGGGACAGTACCTATACGGAACACCTGGAATACTGCAATGCGCGGGACTGGGAAGGCCATGATTTCAGCTTTACCATTTCCATTCACAATGACACATTGGTACAGCAGGGCACAGAGAAAATTGCCGGCAGCAATGTAGACCGTTACAATATTGAAAGATACGTGCGGGTGAAAACGCCATCCGCCGAAACTTCCTCTAAATAGCGGTATGCGGTACTGCGTCAAAAAACAACCGCTGGTGAAAAAAGGGACGATGAAATCATACAGCAATGGCCGGGACCTGATACCAGGCCACCAGTATTAAAATAATGCCGATGATCATCAGTCCGTAAAGAACATACCGGAGAAAGGACCGGCTATTTAATTTACGGTTCAGCCATCTGCCTAAAAATATGGCCGGAATGGAGGTCGTCAGCGCTACCAGGAAGTAGTAATTCACTTCAGCCGTCACTAATCCCTTAACAACATACCCGATAAAGCCAAGCAGGCTCACCGGCAAAAAATAGGCCTGCAGCGTGGCGCGAAAGTGGGGCGCCGACCAGTTTCTAAGATTGCCGTAAACCACCAGGGGCGGTCCGTTCAGTCCATACGCGCCGCCAAAAACACCCGACAAAAAACCGCATGCAAAAAGCCACCATTGGTTATCATCCTTCAGGTTTTTTGTAGCTTTGGCAGTTAGCGTATACAGCGCGTAGCAGATAATTAATAACCCGAGAGCCGTTTTTACAAGGAGCTCATTGCCATATACAAGGATCAGCAAGCCCAGCGGAATACCGGGAATTGCATAAAAAATAAGCCATTTAGCGCTATAAAAATGGATCTTCCGGTGATCCTGGATCACGATAATCAATGCAATCACAATGGACAGCATGACAGACAATGGCACCGCAATTGTGGCGGGTAAAAAAAGCAGGAAGAGCGGCACTGCAACCAGCGATTCTCCAAAGCCCAGGGTTGACCGCACAAGCGCAGCAATAAAACTGATAACAAGAATGAAAATGATGATGAAGGGCATAGGGGATGAAAATACATAAATATTCCCGTTTAGTGCCCTCAGCTACTTAATCCTTGTTTTTTCATATCTTGCGTCTCTCGTTTTTAAACTATTCAAAACAATACTTTAAGTCTATTCGTGAACCTCTTTCAAATTTCCATGAATGCAACAACCCTGACAATTAAAAACTGTATGAAAAAATGATCCGCTAAGTACGATGCCCTATAACATTATATTGTGCTTCTTGTGCAGTAGTCCAACGCTCCATTGCTTTTAATTTTAACTGTGCAGGTACCGGTAGAGCAGCTGCTCGCAATGCTTGGGCGCAACCGATCATTATTAATAATTCCATTGTAACCCATAAACGCAAAAAATGAAAAAAACGTACCTCTTATTCCTCCTAAGCCTGTGCCTGGCGGGCGTACTCCCTGCGCAGATAACCCCCACAGCGGACCGTATACTCTATGTGAATAAAACGGTATCCGGTGGAAACGGCAGCGGTTCTTCATGGACCAATGCCATTCCGGAACTGGCCGATGCCCTCAAATGGGCCAGGGAACAGTACGATGCCAATAATAACTGGCTGGCGGGCGATTCGCTGCGTATACTGATTGCCGAAGGAACTTATAAACCTTTGTATGACGCTGATAACAGCCGGTATCAGAATGATGGGGCACGCGACAATGCCTTTGTGGTAATGGATCGTGTACATCTGTACGGCGGGTTTCCATCCGCAGGAAATCCCGGCATGGGCCAACGTAACTGGAAGACCTATGTTACCACGCTGAGTGGTGATATCGGTATCCAAAACGATCCATCAGATAATGCTTATCATGTGCTCATCAGTATGCGAGCTACAAACCTGCACCTGGATGGGATAAAAATTTCCGGTGGCACGGCCAATAGTACAAGCACAACGGGTCTTAGTGTACCAGGCGCTACTATCAGCTTCATCAGGAACACAGGGGCAGGTTTGCTGTTACGGGGCGGCCGTTCCTTACGGGTCAGCAATGTTGAAATAAGCGGCAACATGGCTGGCTATGCTGCAGGAGGTTATATTTTTGGTAGCCCGGCTTTTATAAATATTTTGGTTCGTAACAACGCAGCAGTAGAGTCCGGCGGCGGGTTGCATTTTACAGATGCTTATGATAGTCCAATTATTACCGGTGCGGTCTTTACGGGCAATACGGCAAAACTGGGTGCCGCTATCTATAACCGGGCCGACTCGCTCGTATTAATCAACACTACGATTGTGGATAATACGGCCACAAACGCCGGCAATAGCATATATAGCACGGTTTCTGATGGACCTGTACCAGGTGTCAGAAACCCGGTATTGATCAATAGCATACTTTGGAACAGCCAGCCAGGCGCAGTCAGTATGATGGAAAATGCGGGGAACAAAGCTTTTGAAGTCGCCCACAGTATTGTACAGGGCGCGGCACCGCCGGCCGGTACAGGCAACTCCAATGCCAACCCGCTTTTCACCAACGCCGGCAGCGGCAACTATACATTAATGGAGGCAAGCCCCGCTGTTAATGCCGGTAATAACCAGCTATGGAATGCAGCTAATGTTTCCGGAACAACGGTAGACCTTGCAGGTAACGCGCGCCTGGTAGGCAATAGCATTGATATGGGCGCCTTTGAATTACAAACCGTTCTTCCGGTAATGTTTGGCAGCTTCCGCGCAACGCTTAAGAACGGGCAATTATTATTTAACTGGAACACAGAAACGGAAACCAATAATGATCATTTTTTAGTACAGGTTTCTGCTGATGGAGCAAGCTGGGAGACCGTGGGAACCGTCCAAAGCAAGGCTACAACAGGCAACAGCCATACCGTATTGGAATATGCCATTACGATTCCGCTAACCATGCTCGGTTTAAGTGCCGGATTTTTATCACTGGGTGCAATGGCATACAAGCGTCGCAGGCGGGCATTGCCAGTAGCTGCGTTCCTGGTTTGCATTTTAAGTTTCGCCTGCCATAAAACCGGGATTGTTAAAAGCGCCGAAACCGGTACGCTGTTCGCACGTTTGGTACAGGTAGATAAAGATGGTGCTCAGCGGGTATCAAAGACCATTCAGGTAGTGCGGGAATAAGTTTCCATATATTACAAATTTGTTTGTAGACGATGGGTAGGAGTTTGTCCTCCATTGCCTATACTATAGTAAATCACCGGTATGTTGTATATTCAATTATACTGGTGATTTTAATTTATTCTGAGGCAAACAACGTTTTTTGATTAGCTTTGTTTGAGCTAACAAAATTTTCAGTACCTATGAATTGGATGCGAGCACTAAAAGATGCCAGGACTGCCTATATGGAAAATAATTTTGAAGGTTGTCGCGATTTTGGAGTTCCACGAAAATCATATTCCGACAAAACAGCAAATGGTTTAACTACCTGAATTCTTGATTTCCTGAAATATCACAGGCATTATGCGTGCCGGATCAACACCACGGGCATTCCACGAATCGTAAACGGCATATTGACCTGGACGCCCTGCAATGCGAATCTTGGCGTGGCAGATATTCACGCTGTTATTACCAGTCGCTTTATTGCCATCGAAATAAAGATCGGTACTGATCGGTTGAGCAGGCACCAGGAAAAAGAAAGGCTGCGGGTGGAAGGAGCAGGAGGGGTATACTTTTTTGTGCGGACCATGGAGCAGTTTTACGACTGGTACCAGGAATATTGCAATAGCAATTAGATAGTTTTATTTAACATAATATAAATTATAGGACAAACCGGGCCGCCGGAAATCGGCGCCTGATCCGTTTATCCTATAATTTAATATTATGTCTGCTCCCGGTAGCGGTTTTGTAAGCCCTGTGCCAGGACAACAAAACCAGGGACCGGGATTGCCCTTCGGGTAAATAATTAATCATGTTCTTGTCTCCATAGGCAATTTTTTTTTGCGTTTGTCTGGAAAGAATATCTCCGCCCGTTTTTCCTATAATTAGACATTATGTCTCCGCTGCGCTTCGGGCTGCGCCTAAATAGCCGCTGCGGCTATGCTGTTTGCTTGTAAAATTTTTAGTGGCGCTTTTAAAAATTTACGCCACAAATTTTACGCGCAAAGCCCTGCACAGGCCACGCTGCTTTACAGTTTGATTTAATTTACGTTTCTGCCTGCGCTGATTTTCTTCGGGTAAGTGCATGTTAGCGATAATTAAACGTGACGAAGAAAATAGGCGCTTTGTACACTCCTGATAATCGAAAACCCTATCCGCCTCCTATTTAACATAATGTTATTTGCGCGTATTTATTTATGGACTCGTTTTTTGCAGGATCATCTATTTTATCTGTTTTTGGTTCTTTGTAGTTGCTCATTTTAAGATCGGCTTCTTCATTACTATGTGTAATGATCAGTTTATTCGGTTCTACGGTAACATCTACATATTGACCGGGCTGAAAGCCACAATCGGCCAGCCATTTGCCAATTAAACGTATTTCCGGGTGGTGAGCAACTGTTTCATCGCCCATGTAACAGGTTCTGCTGTATACGATCGTTTTTTCATACACTTTCAGTTTACGTATTTTCCTAATGACGAGGTTGTTTTTCAACATTGCTATGATTGCCATAGGGTTGTTTTAAAAGTTAAAAAATATTATTTTGTATATTAAGCAAAACGGGGAAATTGGAGCGTTCTAAGCTATTGCCACTCCATTGTGTTCTGTTTGTAGTTTTATTCCGCCCCCACCCTCTCTTATCCAAACCAAATGTGCGGCTTCCAGCAGCTTTATTAAACCGGTACAAATGCATATTGCATTTAACCTTAGTCCTACATTACAGGGACTAAGCGCACCTTCTACCAGCGCTTCCCAATCCGCTACCCAACGCTGTAAGCTGTGTTGCCGGAACAACTTTGCAAACACCCGGTACGGATGGCAATATTCTTTTATGGATAAACTACGCGGAAAATCGCCCCAGGGATCCGGCTTGCCCACGCCGCAGCAATAGTCCACCAAGGGCGTCACCAGCTGCACTGCGGGATATTCAAGTTACCCGCCGCATATTTTATCCTGTTTACGGGATATTTTAGCTAACTTTATAGAGCAATTATTTAAGAAATAAAAAACCTAAATTTGAACCTATGACACACTCAAATGCTATGGAGAAAAAGATACACGAAGGACGAAATGTAAAACGTTTCCGGGAAATGCTGGGTATAAAACAAGAAATGTTGGCTTATGAGCTGGGCGACGACTGGAACCAGAAGAAAATATCTATACTGGAAACCAAAGAAACGATTGATGTGCCCCTGCTTCAGCAAATTTCCGCTGCGTTGAAAATACCCGTTGAGGCTTTTCAGAACTTTGATGAGGAACAGGCGGTGAATATTATTTCTAATACTTTTCAAGAAGGATCTGTTGCCAATAATTCTGGTTCCTTGAATTATACTTTTAATCCTCTTGAAAAAGTAATGGAGTTGTTTGAACGTTTACTAGCAAGCGAACGTGAAAAGGTAGAACTGATGAAAGAGATTTTGGAGAAGATGAAATAATTCTCAATCCTCGACCCTATGATTGATACATATCTTCAATATGGCATTTCAAGCGATTTGGCGCAAAAATTAGCTGGGCTTGGCCTACCAAAAACAACCTTTGAAAAAACATCTAAAAAGAATCTTAAAGAAAAATATGGCTTATCCGACAATGAAGTCAATATTGTAAATGACCTAATCCAAAGGAAACCTATAAACAAAGATACCGTTGAAGAGTTATTATATAATTCAAATTATACTTGCTGTATTTGTAAAGGTACAAAGGGAAGTTCTTACATCATTCATCACATAAAGGAGTATTCAATAAGTCAAGATAATAGTTATTTTAATCTTGCTGTTCTTTGTCTTAATGATCATGATTTGGCTCACAAAAAAGGTAAAACGTTGAGCTTGCAGCTTACAGAATCGGACATTCACAAAGCCAAACAGAAATGGGAAAAGCAAGTATATGAACAAAATTTGGAGAAGGCTTGCAGAAATGGCAATATTACTGAGATTGATTTTTTGAATATACCCCGGATATTAGAGCTTTGTGTTGAGCTATTCGGCAATGTCCCGCACACGCAGTATAGTAATGAATTATACTCTAATCATCTAATTCTGAAAAGTGGGGCTTTAAATGATTGTAGAATTAGAGAAATGAATAAGAATCCCGAAACCCCATTAATTTTTTTCGCACCTAACGGTTCTTCAATCCTAAAGCACCATTACTATGAAATATTCAAGGCTTTACTGAATCATTTAAACTTTGTTGATTTAGATCACTTGCTAAATAGAAAATCTTTAAAAAAGGGTATTGTCGGACAATATTGCTATTACATTGGAGGATTGTATAGTAAGCGGCTACCTGATCCAATTACAGAGTCTTCGGAGTTTATGAAATTCTATTTCAAACGAAAACCATTTGTAGTAGAATGGCTTGTAGACCCTAAATATTTTTGTTCAAGCTCTGCAAAATGGCGGACATTACATAGAGGTGTCTATATCATTTTTGGAAAGATTCGAAATGTGAACATTGAATCTATCGAGGGAAAAGATCAAATAATAGTTGATATAAGGCCATATTGCTTCGGTCTTCCCAAAGAGCAAAAAGATAGAACTCCTTCAATTGCATATAGAGAACAATTTGACGATTTTTTTGATGAAGAAGACAATTAGTCTATTTATTGCTGGATAATCAAAGTCTAATATCAAAAGCAATGACAAAGTAAAATAAGCCAGGAAGCGATCAGGCATTATTTTGAGGGTAATTACCCTCTTTTTTTGGTTTATTTCAAATTTATACTTATTTTTGAGGGGTAAATACCCGTGTTTTGTGGATAATTTAAACATCAATTCTTTATTAAGATCCGTTTTTGAAGATCAGCCTTTGCTCGATATAAAGGCGTTGTTCGATCAAAAGCTAAACGATTTTGGCATTACCAAAACCAAAGCGTTAAAGTTGTTAGGTATTGACAAAGATGTTTTTGAGGAGATAATTACCGGCACTGCTAAACAGCCCAATTTAATTCATGTAGTTAAGCTGGCGGAGTTTCTTGAAATCGATATTAATAGCTTTATAAAAGTTGTATTAAACAATCAAAGCATAGACAATATTTCGTCAATTGATAGCGCGCGCAAAGCCACTTTTTTGCTCAAAAATTTTGACGTAAAAACATTAACGAAGCTCGGCTTTTTTCAAAGCAACGATGATGTAGATGCTTTGGTAAAAAAGGTGCTTACCTTTTTTGGCTTCTCCTCAATACAGGAATTTGAAGAACAGTTGGAGGAGCCTTTATACAGCCGAACCAAAAGAAACTTTTCGGATAAGATGAAAGACTTTTGGATTAAATCGGCCTATCAAACTTTTAAGGTGATTAATAATCCAAATGAGTATGACAGAAATCGCTTAAAGGATTTGATTGTAAAAATTAAACCTTATTCGCAAGATATAGAAAACGGGCTTTTTATTGTATGCAGGGCTTTGTATAATGTGGGCGTAACTGTTATTTTCCAAGATTATTTAGCAACTACACAAGTGAGAGGTGGTACGTTTATTGTAAATGGTAAGCCGTGTATTGTATTAACAGACTTCAACAAGAAATATCCTACCATCTGGTTTACCCTGCTGCACGAGCTGCATCACGTTTTATTTGATTTTGAATTTATAGAAACGAACAGGTTTCACCTAACCGGCGATGATGATTTATTCCTGATAGAAGAAAAAGCCAATTCGTTTGCGAGAGATTTTTTTCTTTCTGAAGAAAAATTTCACTATATCAAAAAGTATATCCATAATCCCTACTTGGTTTCGAAGTTTGCAAAGGAGAATGAAATTCATGATTCCATTGTGTATTCATTTTATATCTGGTATCAGGATGAGCTTTATGGGAAAAAATATCATGCTGCGTTCAAGAAATTTTATCCAGTTTATAGCAGTTCTTTAAAGAAGTTGAACCCGGTATCATGGGATGAGGAAAGTATAAAAGTAACCAGCGAGAAAATTAAAGAGATTTTAGAAATTAAGTAACCCCTTTATTATTATGGAGAACAACAAAAAAACAAAAAAACAAGAAGAACTTTCGGAAGCAGATATCGAGCGATTGGAGCTTCTGCAAAAAGCAAACGAAAAAGTAGGCAGACAATTAAGCATCAGTACAGAAGATGGCTCTTTGCACGAAATTGATGAGCTGAAACAACTTATTGGAAAAGAGTTTGAGAATCCCGAAGAGAAGTATAACATCTACTATCGTGGTATAAGAAAGCTCTTAATGGATTACTTGCCCAAGGGTGCAGATTTTAAGGAGGTGAGAGAAATTATCTATGATGAGAAGAATGTTTTTTTGAACTTAGGCAAGCGAAAGTCTGACAACAATGGTATTAGGAAATCAGACGGAAGGATGACCTATCAGCCTGTCATGAACGAAATACTGGATATTGTAATAAGATGGGTGGCTGAATCACAGAATCCATTTGATATTTACCGGGAGTTTTATGAGCTAAATGAGCGGCATGGTTACGGTCATGAAGAATATGATAAGACTACACTGAGCGTTGCCAAAGCTATGAAGATATTAAGTGAAAAGAAATAATATCAAATCAATAGGGTTATTAAGTCGTAGCTAAATGTTACGACTTTTATTTTTCAGCGTCCCGCGTGAGGGATAGCAGCGGATACCCCGCTGAAGCATTTGTGCGGTGGGGTTTGTGGCGGAGTATGAGCGGATAGCCCGGCCCCGGTATGGGGTGTTGTGCGATTTCGATTTATATTTGGTATATGCTGTAATGGGCTGTGTGGGGATATTTAAACTTAGCGGATGCCCCATACCGGGGACACGCCCAAATAAAAAATTAATTAAACAAAGGAATGACAAAGGAAGCGATCAATGAATATTTAGACGAGCTGGAACATTGGCTTTTGAATGCATCCGCAGTGATTTCGGTTGAGGTAAGCAGTACATGGGTCAATCAATTTCCGGAAGAAGCAGCTGTATTTATTTTGAGAGAGGATGATGCAATTGTGTATGTAAGCGAAACGGGTAACTTAAAAAACAAGATGGCTGAATTGGTAAGCGACAACCATTTTGAAGATGATATGAGCGGGTTGCTAAACGATATCATTGCAAAACATTTAAAGCTATCATACCTGTTGGTGGATTTAGGAAGAAAGGAATTGGAAGAAAGAATTTTGGAACGAATCAGTGCTTCTAAGAAAACATATACCAAAGCCGGAAAACAACAGTCGCATAAGAATGCTTATGAAAAATGGACTACGGAGGATGATGAAAAGCTGGAACTACTTTTTTGTGAAGGAAAAACGGTAAAAGAATTATCTGCCATTTTTGAAAGAAATGAGGGATCAATAAATTCAAGGATTAAAAAACTGGAACTAAGAGAAAAGTATGATCGCTAACTACCATTCCCCTACCCTTGCTAAATTTTAAAAGAATAAAAACAAAAAAGAATTACGCGGCTTCGCCGCTAAACAAAGAACCCTGGCCCACCCACCACCCAGATCCATTACCGGGTTACATTATATACTACAGGTCTGGCACATTTTAGCGCACATTGTCAAGGATCAGGGCGTGCCCCCGGTAAGAAAAACTACGGCTCCTACCCTCGCCTTGTTTTCTAGCCGGGGCCGGACTATCCGCTGAATCCAAGATAATTAATATTCTAAAAAGTTACCAAATATTGGTAACTTTACTAAAAAAGAGAAAGTTATGGGACGCAATACCTCTGTATCATTGGGCGATTACTTCGAAAATTTCGTAGAGCACAGCATTGCCGACGGTAGGTACAAAAATGCAAGCGAAGTAATTCGGGCAGGACTTCGGCTGCTCGAAGAGGAAGAAAACAAGATGCGGGCCTTGAAAAACGCTATTCAGGAAGGCATTAACAGCGGGATAGCTAAAAAATTTGATGCAAAAAAGCATTTAGCCAACTTAAAATCTGCTAAGAGAAAAGATGGCTAAATATGTATTGACGAATAAGGCGGTTGAAGACCTTACCCGGATTTGGAATTATACTTATGAAGTGTGGTCGGAAAACCAGGCGGATAAGTACTATGAGCTACTTATTTCGGCCTTTGAGGAAGTAGCAGAAAGCCCTGCGTTGGGTAAAAGCTATGCAGCGCTGTCAAAAGAAATATTGGGTTTTAAAGTAGGTAAGCACATTGTATTTTACAGAACCCTGGCACTAAAAGAAGTGGAGGTTGTAAGGGCGCTGCATGCAAGAATGGATTTGAATAATAGAATGAGAGAATAGTCGCTGCCAATTTTCGAGGCACGCAAAGTAAAAAGAATATCGATGACCAGCTTCCCCACTAACGCCAGGCCCACCACCGCCCATAAATACTGTGGGTTTTCAGATACATTATTTTTCATGAGAACCTGTCCTCTGCCCTGCGGGTAAATAATCAATCACGGTTGCGCCTCTTATTGATTCGCTATTTTATTATACGCGTTCAGGCACTCGTCAAGCGGTTTTCCCTGGTTATAAATGCAATCGCAAAATGCTTCGCAGGCCTTTGGATTTCTATTGCCGGGACATCCGTTGGTGCATTCCTCCGGGGAATTGCCCGGCCGGATATCATATATATACAGGTTTGTGATGATTACCGCTGCTATCATGCCAACAACAAACCCGAAAAACAGGAAGGGGAATTTATTGCTCAGCGGTTTTTTCCTTGCAGGACGATCGTTCTCTTTACCTTGTTTGAATTGTAACAGGTATTTTAACCGGTCATAGTCCCACCATAACAAATAAATATTGCCAAGCAGGAATATGGTCGTTATGCGGGTACCCTCGAACCGGACGGCATAAGTAAGGACACAAATGTTCAGGATAATGGGAAAATACGACAATGCCCCCAGGAATGCTGTTCTTGGAATGAGCAATAAAACGCCGATTACTAACTGCGAAATCCCGATAAATGTATAGTAGTATTCGGTGTGATACAAGGCTTCCAGGTAATGCCCCATTGGGTTGTTGACGGATAAGCCGGCGGCAAACCGTTCTCCCCTGATTTTTACAATGCCTGATATAAAGAATGCCAGCGCCAGTACGATGCGGCAGAAAACAGCAAAGTAATAAAACCATTTGTTCCCTTTTGCTTCATCATACAGATGGGTAAGCCTGCCTGCTTTGCTCATAAAATAAAAGTTGCGTTGCCGGTTACGAATAATCTTGTGCTCTACTTTGCCTGTTGCTTTTCCCTATGTACTCTGCATTCTGTTTACTTGTATTAAAAAGCACTTTGAACTACAAAGTTCAAAAAAATAACTCATCCTCCAAAAATTATTTTTAAGGCGTTCTTTTTCCCGCAGACTCCCGGTATTATCAGATTTATGAAGAAAAACGGCCGCCACCGCCCCATTGCAATGTGCCGGTGACCGATAAAGAGGATGGCCTGGCTTTAACCGGCAGGCCCCTGCCCGGTCCATCGAGAAGCATTTTTAAGAGAATTAAAAAATGTTACCTGCTCCCCCTCTATCGGGTCGACTGCCTTTTTATGTTTGCCGGAAATAATTAGCTCCGGAGATGTTGAAATATCTTATGCAGGATTTTATTCCGGAGAATGATCATTTTTTCAATGATCCAAGGTGTTGATACCTGTTGATGAGCAAACCGGTGGGCGTTGTCTTTGAGTCTATAAAAGCAAGTTCGCGGGCATCAATACCGTTTGCCAATAAGCGTTTACCACTGCCCAGCAGAACCGGGTAAGTGATGAGTACCACTTCGTCTGCCAGTCCCTGGTCGAGCAATACAGAGGTTAATGTTGAACTTCCCACAACAATCAGATCGGGGCCGTCCGTTGATTTGAGATCACGGATCGCAGCTACTATTTCTCCTCCCAATCCTTTTACCGGCCCCCATTCCAGGCTCTCGGGCCGGTGGGTGACGATGTATTTTGTTGCAGCATTTATCGCACTGGCCATTGGAAAATCCCCGGCATTGGGCCAAAAGCCGCTAAATATATCGTAGGTGTGGCGGGCAAGCAGCAGGTCGAAATCAGGCCCATAAGCCTCCAGGAGGGCTGCCGCCCCGGCCGGGCTTCGGTAGGGCGTTGTCCAGGCTCCATAGGTATAGTCTCCGTCATGCTCGATTACGCCATCCAGCGAGATGTGTTCAAAAATCCGGATCTTTCTCATTTTATTTCTTTTTAATTATTGTTCAAAGTTAAAAAGGATGAGGACCTCCGGTAAGGTGCGATCATGACAACATAAGGGTGGTTTTAGCCCGGCACGGGAAACCGCACCAATAGGGCCATGATCGCGCCCGCACATAAAACAGGTGGCAAAGACTGCGTATAAAAAGGTAAATGCCCAGGCATCCGCCCCTATTCCTTCTCCACTTTTACGATTTTGGAGTAGGTTACGGTACTATCAAGATCCTGCTGGGCTACCCGGATAAAAGCGATACTGCTTTGTTCTTCTCTTAATGCTGCGTTTTGCTTGAACATAAATTGCAGGTCTGCTACCCCCGTAAGATCCGGGCTTTCGGCTGTGGGAATGGTTTCTAAATTAACACAGGTGCTAAAGGCCCGGTCAAATGTGGTCCAGTGGGTATTGCCCCATTGGGTTACCGCTACCAGGGCTTTCACAGACGATTCTACATCTGTATTGCCGCAATAGAATCTTGAAAAGTTGCCGGTGCCCTTATGTGCCTTTACCCGGTAGATGGCACCGGCGGCAGGAAAATTAATGGTTGTAAACCCATTGCCGGTCAGCGCCCCCTGAACGGCAGGATCGTTCTTCTGTTCCCACTCAATAGAATATCCGGCACCTTGTCCCGGGAACTGGATAGACGTGGTACCGGCCGGGAGCTTGCTTAAGTCCCATTCCGTTATAAACCAGTCTGCCGGAGCCTGGGCCCGCGCTTTGGCGGCGATCATTAAAAGAAAAAAAAGGTAGCAAAGGTCAGCGTGCGTTTTGTTGCGTTCATTTATAGAGGTTTAAGGCTTATAAATATAGGAATTGCATTTTATAACGCTATGAAAAGCACTGGCGCTGTTTGCTAACCAGGGCATGCATATACTGTTGAAACAAATGCTTCGAACGACAGCAGAAGGCGTTGACGCTTGACCTCGCCACTGTTTAACGATTGTTCTTTTTGAACGTTTTGTCCAGCTCAACGGCTTCCCGTATCAGCTTTTGCAGGGCTTTGACGTTGATCTCTTCGGCCGATTGATAGATCCTGTAATAAATTTGCTTGTTGGTTCCGTGCTCCAGGTAATGGGCTTCATCCTTTAACCGGTTGCCAAACCAAAAGGCAAACATCACTCCGCTTTTCAAACCCCCGCGGGGAACCGCAGCCGGATAGATCAGTAATATGGATCGGTTGCCATAGAAAAACGGAACATTGTAGGATAACTTTTCTTTGCCGTAGCCATTCAAGGTGTCAATGGCGATCTGGCGCAACACATCCAGCAGCAGGGCCTGGTCTGCCGGGAGGAAGGCAAACAGCTCGATCAATGAGCGAAATTTTATCTTCGGTTTTTCCATTTCCCGGTTGTCATATAACCCCGTAAAAATAAAAAAATTTATGCGGGCGCTTGCCCGTTACCGATAAATATTTACCTTTTGGGACATCATGCAGGTATGCAATGAATATAAATGAAATAAAATGAGAAAGCTAATCGGAGCGATCAATATGACACTGGACGGCTATTGCGATCATACAGCAATCATTCCGGATGATGACCTGCATCAGCATTACGCTGACCTGTTGCGGAGCGCAGGTGTTACGCTCTATGGGCGGATCACTTATCAATTGATGGAATATTGGCCCACGGTGGTAAAGAACCCTACGGGTAACCAGGCTACAGACGATTTTGCGCTGATCATGGACAGGATTCCGAAAATCGTCTTTTCCCACACGCTGAAACGTGTTGACTGGGAAAGCGCCCGATTGGCAAAAGGTTCCCTGGAAGAAGAAGTTGCTGCGCTCAAACAAGCTCCCGATGGGGAAAAAGACATTTTAGTGGGCAGCCGGAGTCTGATCGTTGCCTTGCTGAATCTTAACCTGATCGACGAGTTCCAGTTGACCATCCACCCGGTTGTGGCAGGAAGCGGTTTGCCCTTATTTAATAATATCAGCGACAGAACAATGTTTAAGCTTCTGCATACAAAAACCTTTGGCTCCGGTGCAATAACGCTTTACTATGCCCCGGTAAAAAATGGCGATTAACAGGATGCTCCCGTCAGCCCTGTTTCGCCCCTTTATACGTGCCGCCCCCTTTACGATATTGGAAGAGATGCGCTCAATAATGATAGAGCTGTTCTCTTATCTAAAAGATCATCGACTTTCATATAGTAGCCCCATCTTCCCGGTAGCTGATCTGACCGATCGTCAGAGAAAATCATTAAAGGGCTCTTAAGCTTATATTTGTACCTATGCAGGATAATACCCGGCGTTTTAGCAACCGCGTAGAAGACTATGTAAAGTACCGGCCCCACTACCCGCCGGAGATCTTAACGATGCTGGAGCAGCAAAAATTGCTGTATCCCGGTGTTGCCATCGCAGATATCGGATCCGGAACAGGGATCTCTGCCGGGCTATTTCTTCAAAACGGGTATGCAGTCTGGGGTGTGGAGCCTAACCGGGAAATGCGGCTAAAAAGTGAAGTACTCCTCCGGGCTTACCCCCATTTCAAAACCGTGGAGGGCACTGCAGAAGCTACCACCCTGCCAGGCAACAGTATTGATCTTATTATAGCCGGGCAGGCTTTCCACTGGTTTCACCGGGAGGAATGCCGCAGGGAATTTAAGCGGATCTTAAAGCCGGGCGGGACCGTTGCGCTGATCTGGAATGAACGATTGACGGACACTGCGTTTGAAAAGGATTATGAACAGCTTATTATCCGCCACGGGAACCAATACCGGAAAGTGGACCACCGGAATATCGGCAATGCTGCTATAGAAGAATTCTTTTTCCCTCAACCGGTAACGCTGACGGTTTTCGACAACCAGCAGGTTTTTAATTATGAAGCGCTGGAAGGCCGCTTGCTTTCATCCTCCTACATGCCTGCCAAAACAGATCCGGGATACCCGCAAATGGCCGCAGCGCTCCAAACGCTGTTTGAACAATTCCAGGACAACGGTCATGTTACGCTTCACTATGCCACCAAACTGTACCTGGGACAGCTTACCTAAACCACCCGTCCCATAAAGGGATCCGTAATGCTTTCGGTGATGGTCTCAACCCGGCCGGCATACCGCTTTTCAAAACGGATGTTTCCCTTTATCCTGATGCTGAAGTCGTACCAGCCCCTGCTTTTGGAAAGGTTAAGAACCAGGTTCTGACTCCCGTTTACCTGTTTACTGATTGTATTGTTTTTATAAGCATTGTCTACGATATCGACAGTCACGGGTGCAGCGCTACTGAATTGTACGATCACATTCCCCGTTGGCTGGTTCCGGTTCATTTCATAAGCGCAGGTTACTTTCAGCGGGGGATCCTGCCTGCCTCCCCTGAATTCGCGGAAAAAGCCGTTGGGCCCATGCAACCGCAAATGATAATTCCCGTTTTCGAATGCTTTTACCGGCCACTCATACTCCAGGCTATCGCCGGCTTTTACGGCAAATGACCAGTTGCGGCAAATATCCGCCGCTTCCGCGCCGTCCGCAAAAGCAGCCGGTGCATAGGCCGTAAATGGTGCGCCCTGGGCCCTTTGCCCAAACACTGCCGCTCCTGCCTTCAGGGAAACAACCAGCGCGTCCTTAGCATCCGAAAGATTACCATCCACGTACAACTCATATGGGAGTGGTAAAGAAGGACGGGTCCCCTTCTCCTGCTGCGGCATAAAGGGAAGATCGCCCAATCCTTTAATAGCCTGCCGGGCATCCTCGCCAGACAAACGGTGAAAGCCGCCCGGTTCTTTCCGGAACTGCGCGTTATAAATACTTTCTACAAATGCGTTCCTTTTCAGGAACGGCAGCGGTTGTACCGGCTTACCATCAAACGGACTGAAAGCCGCCGTGAGGTCCCCGCTGATCGTCCTGCGCCATTCGCTGATGTTATCGATCCGGATCTTCTTATTGAATTTCTGATTCAGGAATGTTTCCAGGAATTGCAGGGTAGACGTATGCTCAAATACCTGGGAGCATACCTTTCCGCCGCGGCTCCAGGGCGATGCGATGACCATCGGAACCCTGAAACCCAGCCCCACCGGGGCTTCCCGGGCCTGCTTCTCAGGGATACCCTGCTTCAGCTCGTATTCCATCCTTACATGTTCCACCTCGGTGTCGATACCGGCGCTGCATTTCCCGGTTCCCGGTTTTTTAAGATCGGCTATGGAAAAAGGAGGCACATGGTCGTAATAACCATCATTTTCATCATAGGTCAAAATAAATATAGTCTTCTTCCAGACTTCCGGATTTTTGGTGAGGATGTCCAGGATCTCCGAAATATACCAGGCGCCGTACCAGGGTGCACTGGGGTGGTCCGAAAAGTTTTGCGGGCCTGCCAGCCAGGAAACCGTGGGAAGCCGGCCTTCATCCACATCCTTGCGGAACTGGAATAATAAGTCGCCCGAGGGCACTGTCATCATGCGCTCCGCACCGCCTTCACTGTACTTCAGCTCCGACACCGAGCGATATCCCGCATCATTCCTGTTATTCACAAATGCATTAAAAAACAGCTCCTTTTCCTTTTCGGTCAGCTTTTCAAAATTGGCCCGGCTCCACTGCGCCAGCTCAGCCCGGGCATTGTCCAGGGCTGCCTGCTTTTTACCCAGCGCCGCTTTTATTTTCGTTGACGCGTCTTCGCTGGAGGGACTTTCTTCCTGTAGCCGGTTGATCTCCCCCGGCAGGGTCTCCACCAGTTGTTTTAATCCCTCAATATACCTGGGAGTATATTTTACATTATAGGCTTTGAAGAATTCCAGCAGGTTACATCCAAAGTTCGATAGCCATGCCCGCTCCTCTCCTTTGTACCCCCCTCCACATGAAATATCATTCTGATAGAATTTCCAGTTGATATCGTTCGCTGTAAGTAATTCCGGAAAGGTCTTCCAGCTCATTTTGGCATGGGCAAAATTGTCATTACGGATATTGTCCCGGGGATACCCGTCATCCGTATCACGGATCGTTCCGGTCCAGAAAAAAGAGCGGTTGGGTGTAGTACTGGTCATAGCCGAGCAAAAATTCTGATCACAAACCGTAAAAGCATCTGCCAGTGCATAATTGAACGGAAGGTCCTCCCGGGTATAAAACCCCATGGTCAGCGGCATTGCTGCGTATTTTTTATTACCGGCCTTTTTGGCTGGCAGCCAGCGGTCATATTTCCCGTTATTGAACGCATCTACCTGACTGGGACGGGAATGCGGAAGGGCGCCCATCCAGGTGGCCTTCGTCTCCTTTATATTGAGCCGGAACGGGGCATAGCTATCCCCTTTCTCGTTGGTCTGGAACCATACCGGCTTTTGGTCCGGCAGCGTAATAGCCCGGGGATCATTAAAGCCACGCACGCCCTGCAGGGTGCCGAAACAATGATCAAAGGAACGGTTTTCCTGCATAAGGATTACGATATGCTCGGCATCTAAAAAAGTACTTCCCGGCTTCGGATCAATAGACAGGGCCTTTAAAAGCGCATCCGGAACAGCAGCCCTGATACCCGCAGCCCCGGATAATAACATGGATTTTTTTAGGAAGACACGTCTGTTATCCATTCAATCGTTTTTATAAATGATAAAAAAGTACCCGTCAAATATAATTTAAGAGACCACTGAAGACTCATTAAAAGATCGTTAACCGGTCTTATGACTATTTCGACGGTAGAAAATTAAGAAAGTTTAAACAAAAGAAATGGAAATAAACAAAAAAAAAGCATTTGCTATTCGGAATAATGGGGAAATGTGAAAGTGTGAAAATGGAGAATATCAACAATGCTTCAGGTCGGATCAGACGTTGTGCTTTGAAACCTTGAGCCCGCCCATGATCTGTGAGCCGTGAAATACCGCTCTAACGTTGAACCTCAAATAAGCACATCTTCTGTAAAGGGTTCTTCCTTTTGAGTATCCCGCTTTAAAGCATTGGACCGGATACTGACATTGATCTCAAACCCGACGAGCAGGATCAGCGAGTTGATAAATATATAAACAAGCACCAATAATACGGTTCCAAGTGAGCCGTACAGTTTGTTGAAGCTGCCAAAACTGCCTACCCACCAGGAAAAACCCAGGGCCAGGATGGTCATCAGCACGGCAGCCAGCACAGAGCCGGGAGTGATCCAGGTCCATTTTTTATGTACAGAAGGCACAGCCCTGTAGATATAGGAAACAATGGTTAAAAATAAGATCACGATCAGGATCCATCGTGTACTGCTGATGAGATTTATGAGCCATTGCTGCTCGATCCCAAACCATTCCAGCACATTGCCCTGTGCAGCCAGTAAAGCCACACAAAGGATGAACAGGAAATCCAGCACGAGCGTTACCCGCAGCGCGTTACCTCTTTTTTGCAGCCCTTTCCGCTTTATAAAACCGGGAAGATTCTTGTCGAAAGAGCGCATCAATCCCATAATGGCATTGGACGAGAAAAAAAGCGATAACAGGATCCCCACAGAAAGCAGGTCTGTCCGCTGTCCTTCAAAAATATTATTGACAAATTCAAGGATGGGCATATGGTACCGGGGATCCGGAACGATCCCTTTTATGATCTCCATGATCTCCTCTTTGAAACGGATCTTCACCGGGAGCTGTCCCAGGATGATCGGGAACAACGTAAACAAAAAGATCAGCGTGGGCGGTATCGCCATAAAAAAATTATAAGAGATCGCCGAAGCCCGCTCGATGATATTATCATCCTGGATCTGTTTCCTGAACCCTTTGAATGTATCCAGCACAGAAACCTGCTCAAACCCCGGTATGGCCGTGGTTTCTCCTTTATGCCGCAGCCAGCTTACCCGCCGGGAGCCCTTAATACGGTTGGCGATATTTTTTATAGGACTCATGGAGCTGCGCGAAGACTGTCTCTTTTTCTGATCTGGGTATCCAGGGCCTGCTGATACAGTTTTGCATACTTTGTATGATCCTGGTAATTGCTGGTAAAAATATGCGATCCGTCAAAATTACTGCTGGCCACAAAATACAGATAATCTGTTTTGGGGGCATTGAGTACCGAATCGATGGTGGCCTGCTGGGGCGTACAGATGGGACCGGGCGGCAGCCCTTTATTCTTATAGGTATTATAGGGTGATGCTACGGCCAGGTGACCAAAAAGAATGCGTTTGATCCCGAAATCTTTCAATGCGAACTTGACAGTGGGGTCCGCCTGCAACGGCATTCCTTTCGCTATCCGGTTCATATAGGTGCTGGCTATCTTGGGCTTATCGGCCGCCTTGTTTGTTTCCTCATCTATAATAGAAGCAAGCGTAATAACCTGCAGCTGGGTAAGCCCCTGCGCTGCGGCTTTCTGCTGCCGGCCGGGGGTCCAGAATTTCTTATACGCGTCAAAAAATTTATCAAAGATGGCCCGGGGTGTGGTATTCCACCGGATCTCGTAGCTCAGCGGCAACACTGCGGCCATTACCGTATTACTATCAAGATTATAAACACCCAGCGAATCATTGCTACCCAGGAACCGGATCGTTTCTGAAGAATCACATTCAAAGGCCCTGCCGATCCGGCCGGCCAACGCCTCACGGGTCCGGATCTTTGTAACCACAAAATCCACCGGTGTCTGGTTCCCGTTCTTCAGCATGCGTACCAGGGACACAATTGCAGTTCCCGCTGCAACCCGGTATTTGCCGGGTTTGACCACTTTGTATCCCAGCGCCTTTGAGGCCAGGTTGAACCAGCTGATCCCGGAAAGGATGTTTTTTTCAACCAGCTGTTGCTTCAACTGTTCCATTGTAGTACCTGTTTTTACATACAGGAATCCTTTCTCTGTCTGATGCGTGGCCGGCCCCAGGAATTTAAATGTGATAAAGCCCAGCAGCACCAGCAAAATGAGCAGGATATACGGAAACTTTTTTTTCTTGTTTGCCATTATTTAATAATTCAGTTTTTTGATCCGGGATATATGAATATGTTTAACCAGTTTGTCTTCCTGTTTTTACCGGATCTATTGCTCGTTCTGTTTCAGGTAACTGATCTCCACTACCTCCCTGGTGGTATCGGTCACCCTGAAACGATGATCAATGCGGTGTCCGATGACCCAGAGGATCTTCTGCTGCATTTCCAGTACCCATACTTTTTCCTTCCCCGTAGCGGTCAGCTTCTGATCGATCAGGAAGCGGGCTACTTTCTTTTTTTTGACCATTCCCAGCGGATAAAAATAATCCCCGGTCCTCCAGGGGCGAAGCTGGATGGGGAATTGCACTTGACGCGCATCCAGCCAGACTGTTGCGGCCGTTGCAGGGATAGAGCCAGTATTTTCCTTTAACCGGAAGTGGAGTGTTCCCTCATCAAAAAAGTAAGTACCGGGTTGCTCAATAAGGATCCGCGACCGCTCCGATGGCGCCAGCGGGGCAATGATCAGGTGCTTCCGGTCGCGGATCACGCGGTGGGTTGCGGACGCGGTGAACCGGCCGGAATCCGATCCCGTCAGGGCAAACACTTCCGGAAGCTGCCCTGCACTAAAGCCATAATCCTTGATGATCTCGAACAGAACAGTGAGTGGTGCCACTGTTTTTAACAGCAATAACACGGGAATAAATAGCTCATTACCCTTTTGGGTCACCAGTTTTTTACGATACTGCATCACAGATTGCTGGTACAGGGCGTTGATCTCCCGGAAACGCTGCACATTATGTACCAGGTTCTGTTCCGCTTCGGGGTAAACGGACGCTATCTCCGGCAACAGGCGGTTACGGATAAAGTTCCGGGTATAGTCGTCCTTAAGATTGGAAGCATCCTGTACAAAAGAAAGCGACTGATCCTGCAGGAACTGCTCCAGCGCTGTCCTTTTGGCAAATAACAGGGGACGCACCAATGCACCGTTTTTTTCTTTAATACCGGTGAGCCCATTGATACCCGTTCCCCGGAAAAAATTCATCAGCAGGGTCTCAATATTGTCATTGGCATGGTGTGCCGTAAGTATATAATCGAACCCCTCCTTTTTCCTGATCTCCTCAAACCATTGGTAACGGAGCTCCCGGGCTGCTTCCTGTATCGACAACCGGTTAACCGTGGCAAATTCGCTGGTGTTGAAACGGATGCTGTAAAAAGGTACCGCCCAGTTTTCAGCAAGTGCCTTTACAAATTCCTCATCCCTGTCGCTGGCCGCTCCTCTTAACTGGAAATTGCAATGTGCTACTCCAAAATCAAACGATGCCTCCTTACAAAGCTGGCCCAGTACCACCGAGTCTACGCCGCCACTTACGGCCAGGAGTAAACGGTCTTTTGCGGTAAAAAGATGCCCCTGATATATATACTTTAAAAAACGGGTTAACAGATCCATTACTATTTTTTAAAATTCGAGGTATTCGCAGGCAGCCCTCAGTTCATTGTATGCGTGCTGTTCTCCCAGTTTCTGAGCAATTTCCATTCCCTTTTTATAAACAGCAATTGCTCCCGGCTCATCTCCGCAACGCTCCTGCAATTTGCCAAGATGGTAGTAACTGCCCACATAATCCGGGTCCTTTTCCAGGATCGATTTGAACAGGGCCGCTGCTTTTCCGTCATCGCCTGCTTTTACGTATTCAAGGGCCAGTGCATGGTTCAGGAACCCGTCATCTCCGTTCTCCCGCAACAAGGCTTCCAATTTTTCGATCCGGTTCATTGTGGACATTTTTTTTAAGTATCCTATACATAATTATCTTACAACAGTTATCTTTGTTTGGTTGCATAAACAACTTTCATATATAAAACAAGTGATACCATAATGAAGATATTAGTTTGTATTAGTAAGACGCCTGATACCACGGCAAAAATAGCCTTCACGGATAATAATACGAAATTTGATGCAGCTGGTGTTCAATGGATCATCAATCCCAATGATGAATATTACGCCCTGGTGCGTGCTATTGAATTAAAGGAGGCTGATCCGGCCGCAACAATCCATCTTATTAATGTTGGCGGTGCAGATGCGGATGCCATCATCCGTAAGGCGCTGGCCCTTGGTGGTGATGAAGCCATCCGGGTGAATGCTGAAAACCCCGACAGTTTCGGCATCGCATCACAGATAGCACAGGTAGCAAAAGAAAATAACTACGATCTCATCTTCCTGGGAAAAGAGACCATCGATTATAATGGCAGTTCTGTAGGCGGGATGGTAGCCGAGCTCCTGGACCTCCCCTACATTTCTCTGGCTACAAAATTTGAACTAAGCGGAACAACGGCAACCGTAACCCGCGAAATAGAGGGCGGCGAAGAAGTATGCGAGGTTTCCCTGCCGGTGGTCATCAGCTGCAACAAAGGGATGGCAGAGCAAAGGATCCCCAATATGCGGGGTATTATGGCGGCACGTACCAAACCCCTGAAAGTGGTAGAACCGGTAGCGGCGGATATCCTTACCGAAATAGCTGCATTCAGTCTGCCACCCGCAAAAGCAGGGGTTAAACTGGTGGATGCAGATAATGTGCAGGAACTGGTACGCCTGTTGCACGAGGAAGCAAAAGTGATCTAAGCAAATAATTTCCGGTTTATCATTTATGGTTTGTGGTGAAGACCATAAACGACCAATAAAAAACAATAAACTTAAAAATGTCTGTTTTAATATTTATCGATATCAATGAAGAAGGGGCCGTAAAAAAAACATCCCTTGAAGTGTTGACTTATGGTGCCCGGCTGGCCCGGCAATTAGGTGTGGCTGCCGAAGGCCTGGTGCTGGCTCCCGTAAAGGAAGAGCTGCAGGCCCTTGGAAAATACGGCGTTCAAACCATCCACCAGGTTCAAAACGATGCCCTGGCACATTTTGATGCACAAACCTATACAAAAGCGATCGCACAGGTAGCAGAAAAGACCGGGGCCACCGTACTTGTTTTTTCCAATAATACGGATGGAAAGGCGCTGGCTCCCCGGTTGTCGGCCCGTTTAAAGGCAGGCCTGGTATCCGGAGCAGTAGCCCTGCCGGAAACCGGCGATAGTTTTATTGTGAGGAAATCTGTTTTTTCAGGTAAAGCATTTGCAGATATAAAAGTCATAACTCCATTAAAAATCATTACACTAAACCCAAATTCATTCAATATTGAAGAAGGTGAAGGAGTAGCAATAGTTGCTCCTGCGGAAGTTACAGTGGATGCCCCAAGGGTGAAAACGATAAGTGTAAACCGCCAGTCATCAGAAGTACCTCTTGCCGAGGCGGCATTGGTTGTAAGCGGCGGACGTGGCATGAAGGGGCCAGAGAACTGGGGCATCCTGGAAGACCTGGCCAAAGCATTGAATGCAGCGCTGGCCTGCAGCCGGCCCGTGGCGGATGCACATTGGCGGCCTCACAATGAGCACGTTGGTCAAACCGGTGGTGCCATCGCTCCCAATCTTTACCTGGCGGTAGGTATCTCCGGCGCTATCCAGCATCTTGCCGGTGTAAACCGTAGCAAAGTGATCGTTGTGATCAATAAGGACCCCGAAGCGCCTTTCTTCAAGGCAGCTGACTATGGCATTGTAGGCGACCTCTTTGAAGTAGTGCCTAAATTGACAGAGGCCGTAAAACAATTAAAAGGATAATGTAAAAGGCCGGGAAAAAACCCCGGCCTTTTTTATGCAAAAACCGGAACGCCTGCATCATGTCCGTAAAACGGACATGAAATATGTAATAATAATGCTGTTAGTTTGCGGCTGTACAGCAGCCCTGGCCCAGGATACAGCAGATCTTAAACGCCCATCTTATCTAAATCTTTATTCGATACCAAATCCCGATATTATTGACACATCGTCAATTAGAAAGTTTAATGAGAATTTTTATATAGCTAAAGCCCGACAGGATCGCATGCCCGTACTATTGCCCTACGGAGCCGGTAAAAAAATGCTGAATGTGGGGAAAGGTATGGGCAAGACCGACCGTATGCCTAATTTATGGAACAAGCCCGGCAGGGACAGCAATACGGGGAATCAGCCTTTTTATATCCGCCCCCTGTATTACTACCCGGCACCTTTGCTGTCTGCCCGCCCGGAGCCTCCCTATATCCCGGCTTATAAAATGAAAAGTACAAAACCTGCATACCAGGCTGGCAGGCCTTGATACAGGGCCGGCCCGCACTCATTTTTAATGGCAGCCTTTATAGCGCCCCCCTGTTACCCGGCCCGGATCCGGGCCGGGTGTACCCCTGTTTTTAAAGAACCGGTTTATTAATGAGAACATAAAAATCGGTATCTTCCGTGATGGATGTGATCTTTTGTAACTTCAATTATTTAAACCCACTTTATGATCTTTAACCTGCGATCGGGGCTTGCTGCTATCGGACTAACCTTCATCACCCAAACCCTGTTTGCCCAGGACCTGCTCATGTCCACCCTTTCAAAGGAGCTGCAAAGGGAATTTGAGCAATTAAAGAAGGCCGATGACCGCCTGTACTATATGAGCTACCGGGTCGATGATATCACCACTTATAATATCCGTACTTCTTTTGGTGCCGTTACGGGTATTGATTCATCCCGGTACCGGGTATTTTCTCCCTCCATAAGGCTGGGCAGCTATAAGCTGGACAATACCCATAACGTTGGCTTCGGCCAGTTTCCCGGCGGGATCCCGGTGGTGGATGATGCGGATATCATTACCCTTGCCATCTGGAAAAACACAGACAATGCTTATAAAAACGCGGTACAGGCTTATGAGCAGATCCTTACCAATAAAAAAGTAAAAGCGGCGGAGGAAGATTCGGCAGCAGACTTTTCCCCGGCTGCAAAAGTTGTTTATTACGATCCTCCCCTGCGTTATGCCGCCCTGCGCCCCGATGTGGAAAAGCTCACTAAAAACCTGGTGGCCTACTCCGCGCTGTTAAAGAATAACCCGGATCTGCTGATGGGGATTGCCAATATCGAATTTAAAATAGTGCGCAAATATTTTACCGATACCGACGGCTCCTCGATCATCGAAAACGGCACCAGCGCCTGGCAATCCGTGTACAGCCTCACAAAGGCCGATGACGGGATGGAGCTCCCCCTCTTCCGGATGTATTACGCCTACGAACCCTCAGGGCTTCCTTCAAAGGATAGTGTGCTGAAAGATGTAAAGGAAATGAGCACGAAGCTGACCGCACTCCGTTCTGCCCCCGTAGCCGATCCTTTTGTAGGCCCTGCGATCTTATCCGGGCGGGCATCAGGGGTATTTTTTCATGAGATCTTCGGGCACCGCCTGGAAGGCAAACGGATGAAAAGCGATTTTGACGGGCATACCTTCAAGAACAAGATCGGATCCCCGGTATTGCCTGCCTTCCTGAGCATTACGCTGGACCCGACGGTAAAACAGGTTGGCAAAACGGAAGTGAATGGATTTTACCGGTATGATGACGAAGGTGTTGCTGCACAAAAAGTAGATGTGGTAGAAGCGGGTATCCTGCGCAGCTTTTTAATGACCCGCACGCCTATTAACGGCTCCAGCGGCTCCAACGGGCATGCCCGCACAGCCCCGGGCGGAATACCCGAAAGCCGGCAAAGTAACCTGATCGTTAAAGCTTCGGCTTCGGAAACGGCAGCTCAGTTGAAGGAACTGCTGCGCACAGAGGCCAAAAAACAGGGACACGAATATGGTTATTATTTTGAGGATGTGCAGGGAGGTTTCACCAGCATCGGGCGTACCATGCCCAATGCATTTAACGTAATGCCGGTCGAAGTATACAAGATCTTTGCAGATGGGCGACCAGACCAGCTGGTAAGAGGTGTTGACCTGATCGGTACCCCTTTGTCTATGTTTCGCAGGATCATTGCAGCCGATGATACCATGGAGACCTTTAATGGCATGTGCGGATCCAGCTCCGGTTGGGTACCTGTTTCCGCATCGTCCCCGGCGATCTTTGTAGACCTGATCGAAACCCAAAAGAAAAGTAAATCCAACGAACGGCTGCCGGTATTGCCCCGGCCGGATCTTGACAGGACCGCCCGGTAGTAAACTGATATACGCCATCCATTAAAACGAACCGATGTTAAAGAAATTATTATTGTACACCTGTTCTTTTATGCTTACCCTGGCGGTGAGCAGCCAGGAACTGCGCGACAACTTTTATGTAAAAGTGCTTTCAGAAGAATTGAACCGCAATATACAACGGCTCAGTCTTCCGGACCTGGGCAAGCCGTTCCTCATCAGCTATAAATTAAGGAACATGGTTTCGCAAACTATACGGGCCGAAAGAGGCCGCATCGTTACCCCGTTTCCCGGGCCTGCAGCAACCAAAACGGCTTCTGTAAAGTTGCTGGTGGGCGATTATCACCGGAATTTTGACTACCTCTTTGATGACGGATCCTACATCATGCTGCCGGATGAAAATAATTCAGACGAGCTGCGCAGGTTGCTTTGGCTGGAAACCGACCGGGCCTATAAAGCAACTGCACAGCAATACAATGCCACTATGGCCGCATTAAAAAGGGTAACGGTAGATCAGAAGGAGCTCGACCTGGATGATCTTACAAAGATCCATACCGGGGTAAAGGACTTCGGGAGCCTTCCGGTAGTGACTGCTGCCAGTACCGAACATTGGAGCCCGCTGCTGCAGAAGCTTTCAGCGATGTTTGTGAGCTACCCGCAGATCACCAGTTCTTCCTGTTATCTGACCATCAACCATGCGGAAGAATACCTCGTATCCAGCGAAGGCGCCGTTATCCGCCGGCCGGTTTCGCAGGTCGTACTGACCATTGCCGCTTCAATGCCGGGTAATGATGGAAGCAATATCTTTGAAACCTATAACGACTATGTAACCCGTTTGGATGAGCTGCCCGATTATAAAATACTGGAGGATACCACCAGGGCATTGATCCGCAGGATGCTGGAGCGGGACAAAGCTCCTAAATTTGAAGGGTCTTACCTGGGCCCTGTTCTATTTGAAGGGGAAGCACTGGCCAATCTTATTTCCGGATTTTTCCGGTATAGCCTGGGCGTCAACCGCAAATCCATCCTGTACCCCGATAACAATACCACTTTTTATGAGGACAAGATCGGGCAAAAACTGATCGCGTCCGGTTTAACACTGACCGCATTGCCGCATTTAAAAACATATGACGGACGGCATACTACGGGGGCCTTTGATGTCGACTACAATGGTGTAGTGCCACCGGACACCCTGGAGCTGATCCGGGAAGGCGTTTTAAAAAGTTTGCTGAACGGAAGAACCCCCACCCGGAAATTCGAAGCGCCCGGCGGATTTGCATTTGGTGAACGGACCTACAGCGCCGGTGTACTCCGGCTTACCGCAGATACCGTTGCCCCCATAAACGACATGAAAAAAGAACTGGTAAAAGCCGCTAAAGAAGAAGGGCTACCCTATGCCTATATTGTACGCGATGTAAATGTGAGCTATGGCCAGGCGCCTTACCTGTACCGCATTGACACTGCCACCCTCAGGGAAGAAATGCTTACCGGTTTTAAATTTACCAGTTTGAATATGCGCAGCCTGCGCCGCTTTATCATAGCTGCGGATCAGATGCATTTATGGAACCAACCCCTTTATTCGGTGATCTGCCCGCAAAGCATGGTCATCGGGGAAATAGAACTGGAAGCAGAAAACAGCGTGGTAAAAGCCAAACCCATTATCGTCAGCAACCCGCTGCTGGATAAAAAGCCCGGAAAAACCAAACAACAAAAAAAGCATTGAGGAAACATCAGGATCGGGATTGCAGATTAAAAAATTGAGCGGTCTGCAATAAGTGACCAGTTCAGCAGCTGGCTAAAAATCAAGAGCAGGTACCCGGTTCTCCTATAATACAAAAAGCCGTCTGCTAAAGACGGCTTTTCCTTTATTCTTAAAAAATATTACCATTTTTCTACTTCCTCATGACTGCCGGAAGCAGGAGCATCGTTCTGAGGAGCAGGGGTATTGATCTCCTCTGCCGGCGCCGGTGCTTCAGTAATAACTGGTGTGGGATCCGCATCTTCTTCTGGCGGAGCCGGTGTTTCAGCAGGCGCAGTAACAGGGGCCGGCTGATAAGCAACAGGTCCACCCTCGTCATCGTAATCTTCATGATTGAAAGCATCAAAATTAAAATCAGGCATCAGATCTGTTTTTACATAGTCGATCGCCTCATTCAATGCTTTCAGGAACTTGTTAAAATCCTCTTTATACAAGAACACTTTATGCCGGTCATATCCATTGTCGTCAAAGCGCTTGCGGCTTTCTGTAATGGTCAGGTAATAATCATTTCCCTTGGTAGACCTTACATCAAAAAAATAGGTCCTTCTTTTTCCGGCACGGAGTCTCTTGCTATAGATGCTCTCCAATTTTCGATCGTTATGCTCGTTCTCCACGTGTTTCTTTTTTAATAAGTAGAAAGATTAAGATACAAACAAATATATGTATGTTTTCAATAAAAATTAAATTTATTGAAGTTTTAGCATTTTTTTTTAAACAATTTTTATATACCTACAATCAGCTATTTATGGCCGAAATTGTAGCAAGATCATCCCAAAGTATTCTATGACATTCGATGCCCTGGCAGCAATACAGCTTCAGAACCGCAGGGCAGAGAAAAGGAGGCACCGGCTTGGTCACCGGTTACTGCACATAAGATCAGGGAGTTGGTTCTTCAGTCCCCAGTCCCATTTGCTGCCGGTGGTACAGGCGGGCATAAAAGCCGTCGGGGATCTTCATCAGTTCATCATGGGAGCCCTGTTCTGCAATTTTACCTTCATCCAGCACGATAATCCGGTCAAAGGAAAGCAGTGAGAATACCCTGTGCGTGATGATGATGGCCGATCGTTCATCCAGGTAGGCATTCAGCCGGCCCATGATCTCTTTTTCTGTTTTTGCATCCACAGCACTCAGCGAGTCGTCGAAAATAATGATTGCAGACTCTTTAATCAATGCTCTTGCAATGGAGATACGTTGCTTCTGCCCGCCGCTGAGGGTAACGCCGCGCTCCCCTATCATTGTATCATAGCCCTTTTCAAATCCGTCAATTTCCCGTGCCACACCTGCTATTTCCGCAGCGGCGATCACCTCCTCCATGCTAGCCCCCGGCTTTCCGAACCGGATATTATTGGCTACCGTATCGCTGAACAGGAATACGTCCTGCGGCACGTAGCTGATCTGCTCCCGGAGGGCATACAGATCAATATCCCGGATATTATGATGCTGCAATACAACAGCGCCGCTGTCGGCATCATACATCCGCAGCAACAGCTGGGCTACCGTTGTTTTACCGCTACCGGTTTTACCCGTTATAGCGATCTTCTCCCCTTTGCGCACTTTAAGATCAAATTGCTGCAACGCCCTGATCCCCGTATCGGGATAAGTAAAATCAACCGCATTAAAGGCGATGGAGCCATCCAGCTGCAATGGGGTGGCACCGGTCTCATTTTTTATTTCCGGCACAATATCCAGGAATTCATTCAACCGCTTTTGTGAGGCCGCCGCCCGCTGTACCATACTGGCGGTAAGCCCGATGGCACTAACGGGGAATGTAAGCATATTCACATACACGATAAACTCAACAATGGTCCCCAGCGTAATGTTGTGCTCATGATGAATATAGTAAAGTCCTCCGATCATGATCGTAAACAAAGTGCTGATGCCGATCAGCAGCTGGATCGATGGAAAATAAATAGCTTCCACCCGGGCCAGCGCTATGGCGTTCTTACGGTAATGTTCACTATTGACGGAAAAAAAGTTAAACATCGCATTTTCCTGTACAAAGGACTTGATCACCCGGATACCGGAATAGGATTCCTGGGCATTGGTAGTAAGATCAGAAAGCGCAGCCTGGATCTTTTCGCTCTTTTTATGAATATTGCTGTTTACAAAATAAATGATCACCGCCAGTACCGGCAACGGGATCAGTACATAAATGGTAAGCTCCACGCTGCTTTGTACCATAAAAAAAACGCTCAGGATAATTACGGTAAGCAGGTTTACAATATACATGATCGCCGGACCGGTAAAGATACGCACCCGGCTTACATCCTCAGCAATCCGGTTCATCAGGTCACCGGTAGTATGACTTTTAAAGAAGCGGCCCGACAGCCGCTGGTACTGGTTATACACTTCGTTTTTCTGATCATATTCAATATGACGGCTCATGACAATGATCGTCTGGCGCATCAGGAACATAAAAAAGCCCCGGAGCAATGCCAGCACCAGTATTACAATACTGGCGATGAACACCACCCTGGCAATGCTGTTGTACCGGGTTACCCAATCCACGATCTTTTTTACCAGTACATCATATCCCCGGGTTTCAGCCCCAAACCCCGAACCTCCGGGGCGGGCAGCATTTCCTGTTAACACCAGCGACTGATCTACATAGTTCACTATAAAACGCATCAGCTGGGGCGACAGCACGTTAAAATAATTGGACAGAGCCACAAACAGGATACCTGCCCCCAACCGGATCCGGTACTTCCAGAAATACTTTCCCAAGGCGCCTAAGTGCTTCATAGCTGCAAAGTAAACGGTAATGTGCCAAATCTCAAATTTCGGACCGCCCGGTTTTAGCAGTCAGTAACCATTAGCCCTCAACAGATTTCAGCCGCCTCAAACCTGAAACCCGGCAGTGGTCTGTGAATAGAGAAACGGGGCTAACCAATGCCAATCGTCCATAGAACCCCGGCAGGAAGCGGATTGATACGGACATAGGGAGCAGATGGCAGATAGCTGTTTGCTCAGTTTTCAATTTAAAGCAGTATCTTGTTGTTATAAATAAAAACTATGGTTCCGGAACTCAGACAGGCTTATAATACTGCATTTACCGACGAAAAATTCCAGGCATTCGTGCAGGCGTTGAACAACTACTCCACCCCTATCCAGTTCCGGATTGCAGAAACCCCGGTCTTTATACCGCAAACATTTTCGCAGCAGATGATCGATGCCTGCGAGCAGATCGTTGACGTGATCCTGCAACCGGATTTTAAGGAAAAGACCACGCGGGCCATACCCGAAAATTACAGGGTTCCCAATGAGAACGCTCACCCCCATTTCATAGCCTTTGACTTTGGTATTTGCCGTAATGCCAATGGCGGGCTGGAGCCACAGCTCATCGAAATGCAGGGATTTCCCACCCTTTTTGGATACCAGGTACTGCTGGACGATGTCTTTAGTGAGCATTTCGGTATTCCTCCGGGTTATTCTTCCTACCTGGGCGGATTGAACCGGCAAAGCTACCTGGAGCTTTTTAAAAAGATTGTGGTTGGCCATGAGGACCCGGAAAATGTGATCCTGCTGGAGATCTTCCCACAGCAGCAAAAGACCAATGTAGACTTTTACTGTACAGAAGACTACCTGGGCATCAGGATGGTTTGTGTGACCGAGCTGATCCGGAAAGGAGATCAGCTGTTCTATCTGAAGGATGGAGTAGCAACACGCATCAAGCGGATCTACAACCGGGTTATTTTTGACGAACTGCAGCAACAGGAAGCAGCGGTACAGGAAAAAGCGGCGGTATTGTTCAAAGACCTGGATGTGGAATGGGTAACCCATCCCAACTGGTTTTACCGGATCAGTAAGTTTACCCTCCCGCTGATCCAGCATCCGAATATCCCGGAGACCCGCTTTTTGAGTGATATTAAAGAGATACCCGTTGCGCTGGATCATTATGTATTAAAACCGTTGTTCTCCTTTGCCGGCCAGGGTGTGGTCATTGATGTAACGCCCGCCGATATTGCGGCTATCAAAGATCCGGAGAACTGGATCCTGCAAAAAAAAGTGGAGTACGCTTCCGTTATCCAAACGCCGGATGAACCGGCTAAAGCCGAGATACGCATCTTTTATTTCTGGGAAGAAGGTGCGGCACGTCCCCGGCCGGTCAATAACCTGGCACGCCTGAGCAAAGGCAAAATGATCGGCGTTCGGTTCAATAAAGATAAGACCTGGACGGGGGGAAGCTTTGCGCTGTTTGAGCAATAAAATGTACGTTTGGGAATAGCGTTTATGCGCGTTAATCGCAGAGATACCCAACAGGTTATCGCGGACAGCACCAGCGCTAAGGTTGCACATTAACAAATCCGTCGAATGCAATTCCATTTCCGAACTCTTTTATGGTCTTACCCAATTTTAAAGCGTTAAACTGTTTTTCAATACTATCAGCGTTTGCCTGTCGAATTACTTTAAGGTTTGGTACTTCATATTCAAAGGGTTCAAACCGATCACCAAACTCTTTAATTATTGTGTCATAAGAAACAAGTCCGCTTTCTTTAACTGTTTCAGATAGCCTCTCATATTCTTTCTGAATGATTAAATAGTCAACCGGCGGAAGTATGACCGGTATATGCATTGGCCAAACGCAAGCGGTGTATAATGCCCCGTCTTCTTTATTTCTGACAACAAAATATCCCGGAACAAAAATATCTTCCTCCGTTAAATTTTCCTGCAATGTTTCACGATGTGTTTGATACCCCCACAAATAATTTGACTTATCAGGGGACAGATATTGAAAGTCCAATTCTCTGAACCGCTCTACTGTTACGCTATCATTTTGCCGGATCCATTGTTCCTCCAAATATCCCTTTGGAAATTTCCCCGGACTGTCCGGATCATTTTCATCCTGGGGATTTAAAACATACAGGTCAAGGTCCGTTATAAATTTTTCAATGACCGGGAATATTTCGAATCCGAAAAACCTGGGTCTGAAAAAGTTGATACTAAAGTTAAAATTGAGATATTTGAAATCCCGGAAGTTTTCGAAAATCTCAATTTGCTCCGGATCATTTTCGGGCTTATTCCAGTCAATAAGAAAATAAACACCGGTTGCAGGATTTTCATAGTGCCATTGTCGCGGATGATCGCTTATATTATGAGGAAGGTTCTTTGTCAGGTACGCTGCCAGTTCAGCCTCCGTCTGTTGGCTGCCTTTTTGTTTGTAGAAATACAGATCGAAGCTCATGTTGCAATATTGATTCTATTCGAAAATAAAAGAAAGCTTCCAAACACTCAAACTTCATCAATACTGCAGCTGTTAAACATTTTGAATCATCCCCCAAATATCCCCGGATCTGGTCAATCCCGGGAATGAGCATGCGGCCATCAGTTTTAAATTCCTTATTTTAGATTTTATATTTATTATTACGATATGGGGCTCTTCTCGTTCCGGAAAAAACAAAAGATCATCGGACTTACCCTTTCAGGCGGGGGCATGCGTGGTGTGGCGCATATCGGAGTTTTGCGCGCCCTCGATGAGTTTGGGCTGAGACCACAGGTGATCTCCGGTACCAGTGCCGGAGCCATTATCGGGGCCTTTTATGCTGCAGGATACTCGCCCCTGCAAATGCAGGAGATCGTGACCCGAACAACTTTTTTTTCCAGGTCATCCTTCCGACTGGGCACTACCGGCATTTTTAACACCGTCTTTTTGCAACGGCTCTTTAAAGAATCCTTTCCGGATGACAATTTTAACATCCTTAAAATACCCTTATATGTAGCCGCTACCGAAGTTACCCATGGCCGGACGGAATATTTCTCAGATGGAAGGCTCTTCCAGGCACTGCTGGCATCAGCCAGCATACCGTATATCTTTCCGCCCATCCGTATTGGCGCCAAAGTATACATGGACGGAGGCATCCTGAACAACTTTCCCATAGAACCCATTTATGATAAATGTGACCTGCTGATCGGCTCGCATGTCAACTCACTGATATACGACGACATGCAGAAGATAAGCGCCCGCAAGGTATTTGACCGGGTCGTTCACCTGGCCATCGGAAAATCTGTTTATTCCAAGGCCCATGCCTGTGACCTCTTTTTTGATCCCCCGGGTATGACGCAGTTCAGTCTTTTTGATAAAAAAGGCGTACCGCAAATGCTGGATATAACTTATAAAAATACCGTAAGTGTTCTGGAAGAAAAGGGGTATAAGCGTAAGACAGACCAGGTGCATCCTGTATAAGATGGTACTGTTCTTTTTCAATCCGGATAATCAATACAGGGATAACCGGCGGCCGGGCAGGCTCCGGCCTGCATGGTTTCCCGGAGCTGCCATTCCAAAATAATTATAAGGCACCCAATAAACAGGCATAGTGGAGTATAAATACGCGTATCATACCAACCGAACCGGCTGTTTTTTATCCGTTTGAAAAGACCAGCATATTTAAAATCGCCAACGGCCCTTGCAAAGAAGAACAATGCGACGCCCCCCAGGCCATAGGTTTGCAGCACGCAGGGGATCCTAAAATACAGTATTCCTGCTTTTATCAATACCAAAACTGCAAGTCCGGCAAAACCGGCGCCCAATGTAAAACTGTGCAGTGGCTTTGGCGACAGTACCCGTTTATTCTGTCTGTTAACCGGAAGAGCGGCCCCGATCCACGCCTGCCCGCCGGCCCCCCAATAAATATGAATAGCCGATAACAGTAAAAAGAGCGCAAAAAGCAAATATGCAATAAAGAAGATCATCTTAAACCCTATTGGGATATCCATATCCTGCCCAGGGCCACCAGGACGGCGATAAGAAAATAGGCAATGTTTACAAAAACATTCCGGAGCTCATTCCGCTGGTAGTGGATCCGCGCTGCAAAAGGCATGATAGCAGCCAGGCAAAATGCAGCCACCGGTGTAAGCCATGGCATTATATCGAAGTATACGGGTACGATCAGTCCGGCAACCCCTGCAAGTTCCAATATACCAATAATCCTGACGGAAAGCCGGGAAAGTCCTTCAACCCCCGTTTGCCCGATGGCTACCAGCTTTTTGGGAGGCAATACAGTTTTGCAAATGCCTGAATACAGAAAACCGGCGGCCATTAAAACCTGTAAGATCCAAAGAATAATGTTACTCATAGTTTTTCTCTTTTCAATACAAAGGTCAAAACATGCAGCAACACCGCCTTTGACATTTATCAAAAACTCAGATCTGTGCGCGTATCCTGCTCAGGGTTTCCTGTGTAATGCCCAGGTAGGAAGCGATCATACCAAGCGGCACCCGCTGAATAAATGAGGGATTTGATTGCATCAATATTTTATAGCGTTCCAGGGCGGTTGCAAAATGCAGATCGTCAAACTTCTGCTGCAGCTGTATTAAACCATGGGCTACCAGCATCCTGAAAAGATGTTCTATATCATGATAACGGGCGCAGAGTTCGTCAAGCACATCGCGGTGCAACACATAAAGCACCGTATCCTCCAGTATCTCAATACCGCGCCGGTCGGGCCTTCGTGTGATAAAACTGATTATGGAGCAGGCAAACGAGTTTTCATCGCTGATCCAGTCCGTAATATCTTTACCATCCTTCAGGTAATAGGTCCGGGTCAGCCCTTTATCAATAAAGTACAGGCATTTACAGGTGGTATCCGGTCTAACAAGAATGGTTCCCCTGGGCAATACCTGCTTTTGCAGCTGTTTGACCAGCTCCTGCCTGCTTTGTTCAGACAGCGTTGCGTACTGTGCTACCGTTACAAAAAAATGCTCCATTTCCCTGATTTAATGCTTTTATACGGGCAACAAAGACCGGGCCCGGATTATTCCCAAAAGAAAAGAGAACATTCCTGTTCAAGAATATGCCGGGAGTTAAGACCGGCGCCCGTAATTGATGCATATCAAATAAAAGAAACAGGAATAAAATGCGACGCCTAAAAAGCATTACATTTGGGCATAGGGTAACTGATATAAATACGTTGAAATGGTTGTACCGGAGGTCTATCGCGAAAAATCGCCGTTATCTGAAAAAGATTGTTTTGTGGTGTTTGACCGGCGCAAGTCGAGTTTTACGTTCCCGGTGCATGTGCATCCCGAATTTGAACTCAACTTTGTAGACGGCGCGGCCGGGGCACAGCGCATTATCGGGGATTCCGTGGAAAGCATCGGCGAAAAAGACCTGGTGCTGATCGCCAACCCGGAGCTCAAACATGCCTGGAAAGACGGAGGCCGCAGTTTCAGTAATATCCACGAGATCACCATCCAGTTTCATCCCCAGCTCCTGGAGCAGTATTTAAATAAAAACCAGTTCCGCAGTATACAACGGCTTTTTGAAAGAGCTTCAAAAGGCGTTTGCTTTGGAGCCGCCACCATCGAAAGGGTGCAGCCGCTCCTGCATATCATTACGATGGAAAATGACGGTTTTTACTCGGTAATGCGGCTGTTTATCCTTTTACATGAACTGGCCCGGAACGAGGACTACCGGGAACTTTCCAGTGGCGCCCCGCCTGAAATTACCCGGAGCGCCGAGCTGCTTAACCGGCTGCAGGACTATGTGAGCCAGCACATCACAGATATGATCCGCCTTTCAGATGCGGCCACGCTGCTGAATATGAGCCGTTCTACTTTTGCCCGCTTTCTTCAATCTCAAACAGGACTGAATTTTACAGACTACCTCCTTGATTTCCGGATCAACGTGGCGGTACGTAAGCTGAAAGGAACGGCATCTATACAGGATGTGGCAGATCAGTGCGGCTTTAACAGCATCTCCTACTTTTACCGGGTATTTAAAAAAGCAAAAGGTATCACGCCCGTAGAATTCAGGAGCAACTTTAAAAAGCAGCAGGTTATTGTGTAAGACCACGGGTACACCTGCAATGCGATGCATTTTACAGGGCCCAGGCTTTGTCGCCCTTTTTATAAGGATATGCGCCATTATAATGCCCCGGGGTTTCCACATATCGAAGCGCCTTGGTCATGCCAACCTCTGAGCTGAAATATCCCCAAAGGGTCAGTTGCCGCATCATGGTAAAATAATGGGGGGGATAATTTTCCTTCAGGTATGAAGCGCCAAAATCATTACCGGCTGCCGCCGCCCGGGTCTTTTCATCCTGTTGCTGGTTGAACTGGTCTTTTGCCTTCTTATAAGCATCCGTATTTACATATGCCCTCGCTTCGTTATACAGCCCGGTAAGAAAGCCTGCTTTTTCGGCCGGCGACAACTGCTCAAATGTTTTTTTGTATTGCCGGTTACAGGCTTCTTTTAACTGTGCAAGACCTTCTGAAAACGTTTTCCGTTCGGTTTCCGTATAGCAGTCGGTAATAACAGACTGCATAAACGTTCCAACCCGGGCAGCCCTGGCGCCGCCGGAGTCCGGGGTAGCGGGAAGGATGGTTTCACCGATCTCATCAAGCAGCGCAAGATCTGCTGCCGTAAACAGGCCGGTCTCCCCAGCCGGGTTCTTACAGCCTGATAAAAATGCGTCGGCGCCTACCAGGGCGCCGCCCAGTAAAAGGGATACCTGTGTTAAAGCTTCTCTCCTGTTCATAAAGCTATGTTTTTAGGGTTATCCGGTTTTCTGCACCGGCAGACCGGATACGATAACCCTACAGATTAAAGATTTTGTTTTTTTAACTCGCTAACCGCGTATGCTGCCGCACGTGCGGTAAAGGCCATATAGGTTAAGGAAGGGTTTACACAACCCGCCGATGTCATAAAGGAGCCATCCGTTACAAATACATTGGGGGCATCCCAAACCTGGTTCCATTTGTTAAGCACAGAGGTCTTGGGATCCGAACCCATGCGCGCCGTTCCCATTTCGTGGATCCCCTGCCCCATTATGCCATCGTTATCAAATCCATACACATCTTTGATCCCCGCTTTTTCCAGCATTTCCTTCCCGTCGTTAATGATCTCCCGGCGCATCTTTTTTTCGTTTTCTTTCAGCTCGGCATCGATCGCCAGTACATCCAGGCCCCATTTATCTTTCCGGTTTCTATCCAGTGTAACCAGGTTATCATGGTAAGGCAGCACTTCCCCAAAACCGCCCATCCACACACTCCAGGTTCCGGCTTCTGTAAGGGCTTCCTTTAAGGCGGCGCCCACCGCTATTTCCTCAGCAGCCCTGGTGCCCCGGCCCCGGCCGGCTCCCCCCTGGTAACCAAAACCCCGGATATAATCCCGTTTTTCGCCATTCAGGTTCCGGTACCGGGGTATATATACCCCATTGGGCCGGCGTCCGTAAGTATACATATCGTCATAGCCCTCGGCCCGCCCTCCGGCCCCGGAGCCCAGGTGATGATCCATCAGGTTATGTCCCAGCTCACCGCTGCTGCTGCCCAGCCCGCCCGGCCATATATCCGTGGCAGAGTGCAGCAGCACCCAGGTACTGTTCAGGGTGGAGGCATTCAGGAACACGATCTTTGATTTGTATTCGTAGGTCTTATTGGTTTCCGCATCCAGCACTTCCACCCCTGTCGCTCTCTTTTTATCCTTGTCGTACAGGATCTTTGTAACAATACTCCAGGGGCGCAGGGTGAGGTTGCCCGTTTTCATAGCCGCGGGCAACGTGGAGGACTGGGTACTGAAATAGCCTCCGTAAGGGCAGCCCCGGTCGCATTTATTACGGTACTGGCATTTGCTGCGCCCCGGCAATGCCTCCGTAAGATGGGCGCAACGGCCAATGATCAGGCGCCGCTGATCCCGGTAGGCCGTTTTAATACGGGCGGCCATATCTTTTTCAACAACATTCATTTCCATGGGCGGCAGAAATTGTCCATCCGGCAGCTGGGGCAGGTTTTCAATACTGCCGCTCACACCAATGAACCGCTCCACATGATCGTACCAGGGCGCAATTTCGGCATACCTTACAGGCCAGTCGATAGCAATGCCGTCTTTGGCATTGGCCTCATAGTCAATATCACTCCAACGGTAGGTCTGTTTTCCCCAGAGCAGTGAGCGCCCTCCCACCTGGTACCCGCGAAACCAGTTGAACTGCTTCACCTCAGTATAAGGTGTTTCCGTATCATTGGCCCACCAGTCGAGGTTGATCTCGTTAGGACCAAAACCCCGGATACGGTTGGGATAAAGCCGCTTTTGTGCCAGGGTCATACTGCCATGATGGGAAAATTCCCAGGGCCCCTTGCCCGCGTTCACATAATCGGTTATATGTTTCACATCTTTGCCGCGCTCCAGCAATAACACTTTCAATCCTTTTTCACAGAGTTCTTTTGCCGCCCATCCCCCGCTGATACCGGAGCCGATCACAATAGCATCATAATGATTATCTGCCATAACGATAGAATTGCTTTAAGAATTTATAAATAAAAATTTTGTCCCTGTTTTTTACAAACAACCCGATAAGAGGTATAAATATACTGATTTTCTCCAATAATGCAATCGATTACATAAATTAAAGAACACTCCACTTTTCGCAGCTTTGCCCGAACACGCTTCTTTAAGCGATCGCCCCGCATGGAGGAAGCAGGACTCCCCCATGACCATCCCGACTCTAAATATTGCTTAACCTTACTGAATATATCATGGTTATGACAGATTTTACGCATTTGGACCTGAACAAATCCTATACCTACGCAGATTATCTTACCTGGAGATTCCAGGAGCGACTGGAACTGATAAAAGGGAAGATCTTTATAATGAACCGGAATCAATTTTTATTAAAATGCGTAATTACTAGTGGTTTGTGAGGACATAAACCACGGCCCACGCCACGGTCAGTGTCCTCACTGACCGAGAAAAGAAATAATTTTGATGCCGGCTTATTATTAAACCAGGCCCGGCGCCTTTTGATGTGCGTCTTGCTGCAAAAAACAAGGCCGTTACCACCGTACTGCAACCAGCTATCTGTGTTGTTTGTGATCTGAATAAACTTGATGACCGGGGTTGTATTGGCGCTCCTGATATTGTGGTGGAAATATTATCGCCCGGTAACAACAGCAAGGAACTAAAGAATAAGTTTGAAGTATACGAAGAGAATGGAGTACAGGAATACCGGATCATTCACCCTGAAGAGAAAACATTTATGGCTTACATACTGGATGGGCAGGGCAGGTATCAGCCCACTGCCCTAAAAACGATCGGAGACCATATCACAACACCGGTATTACCGGGTTTTGTGCTGGATCTTGAAAAAACATTTGATTACTATACCGGCTAAACCTGCACTTTATTTCCGGCGCTGCAGCTCCTTTTTGATCAGTCCCAGCTCACGGCCGGTTTGCCCCTTCACGGAAGTGTTTTCCTGCGCACGGCGCATCAGGTAAGGGATCACATCATCAATGGGCCCGAAAGGCAGGTATTTGCTTACACTGCAGCCGGCAGCCGCCAGGTTAAAGGTAATATTGTCACTCATACCATAGAGCTGGCTGAAATGTACATGCGGATGATGAAACGGAACCCCGTGCTGCTGCAGCCATGCCACTGCATCCAGGTTGCTTTTTTCATTATGGGTGGCAATGATCAGCGCTACCCGGTTCAGCCGCTCCAGGCCAAATTGCACACCGGCATTATAGTCGCGGTCAGCGCTGATCTTATCAGGCTGTATCGGGGATGCATAGCCTCTTTCTGCTGCGCGGGCCCGCTCTTTTTCCATGTAAGCCCCCCGTACCAGCTTTACCGCCAGCAGAAAATTGCGTTCCTCAGCTGCTTCGTAGCAGTCTTTTAAGAACTGCAGCCGGTCGTGCCGGTATAATTGTACCGTATTATAAATAACCGGTGTTGTTTTATTAAAGCTGTCCATCATTAAGATGGTCAATGCGTCTACCGGGTCCTGGATCCAGGTTTCTTCCGCATCGATCAGCACACCTACTTTTTTTTCTGCAGCCTGCTCGCAGATGCGCAGCAACCGGGTGCGCACCCGGTGCCATTCTTCCTTTTCGGCAGTCTCCAGCTGGTCGATTACCTGCAGGTACCTTTTGATCAATGTTCCGGTGGCGGCGGTCATCAGCCCGTCGATCTTTTCCAGGAGCGCAAACCTCGAAAACCCCGTCACCTTTACACTCATAAAGGGAATGTTGGATTGGGTGGCAGCGTAATCAATAACCCGGATGAACTCATCCGCAGCATGATCATATTCTTGTTCGGAGTCCTCTCCTCCCTCTACACCATAATCCAGGATCACCTGTACCTGGTATTGGCCCAGTTTGGCGGCCACCTTTGCTGTTTCCGCAAGGGTTTCGCCTCCCACAAACTGCTTAAAGATCGTACTCCTGATAATCCCTTTTACAGGCAACCCGTTTTTGATCGCCCAGGGGGTGAGCCGGGTTCCCAATTTTACCAGCGTGGGTTGCCCCATCATTGAAAAAAGCAGTCTTGCCTGTTTTAACTCCTTGTCCGACTTGTATTTAAATGCGAATTCTGTGTTATCAAATGATACCGGTAGATTATTTTCCTGCATATAACTAAAGCAAAATATTCGTCAAAGGTAAGGGCGCTTTTCTTTTCATTTATAAAAAGATTGGCCCGGCGCAACCGTTTGAGCAGCCATTTTCTTAATTAGCCGTATCCCGTTACTTTTGCAAAAAATTAAAAATGGCGAAAAATCCTGCAGACAGCCTGATCGTAATGACAGAACTGGTATTGCCCAATGATACCAATACCTTTGGTAACTTAATGGGCGGCCGCCTGATGTACTGGATGGATATTGCCGCTGCCCTGTCTGCCCAAAAGCACGCCAACCTTCCTGTAGTTACGGCGTCCGTTGACAACATTTCTTTTGAGAACCCCATCAGGCTGGGCAATTCGGTACATATCGAGGCCAGGGTCACCCGGGCTTTTAATTCTTCTATGGAAGTGCACATGGTGGTACATGGGGAGGACCTGGTGAACCGCTACCGGTATAAAAGCAATGAAGCCTATTACACCTTTGTAGGCCTGGATCCCCACGGGAAACCGGCCCATGTGCCAGCGCTGGAACCGGTAACGGAAAAAGAGCTCCTGCTTTTTGAGGGCGCGCTGCGCCGCCGCCAGCTCAGGCTCATCCTGGGAGGCAAAATGAAGCCCATCGATGCTGCAGAGCTGAGGGCCCTGTTCCAGATGTAACACTTATTTCCTGCCCTGCGTGGTTTCAGCTACCCAGTCCGCATACGCTTTCAGAAACCCTTCCAGGAATTTATCCAGGCGGGCCCGGTCTGCCGACTGCGGATCATTAAAACAAGCAGCAATATTGCTGAGATAGGCTTCCGGCTGCTGCATCATGGGCACATTTAAAAACACCATAGCCTGCCGCAGGTGATGATTGGCTCCAAATGCGCCCAGTCCCCCGGGCGTAACGCTGGCCACTGCACCGGGTTTCCGGTTCCACACACTTTTTCCCGATGGCCGGGAGCCTACGTCGATGGCGTTCTTTAGGAGCCCGGGAATGGAGCGGTTATATTCCGGTGTTACAAAAATGATCCCGTCCTTTGCCCGGATGGCCTCCCGGAACCGCAGCCAGGGCTCAGGAGTATGTTGCTCAAGGTCTTCGTTATACAGGGGCAGATCGCCGATCTCAACGATCTCCAGCTGCAGTCCGGAAGGCGCCAGGCGGATCATTTCCGCTGCTACCTTACGGCTGTAAGAGGCGGCCCGCAGACTTCCTACCAGCAGGCCGATTTTTTGAATGCTCATAATAAAAGCTTTGGTTAAAAATAGGCGAACCCTTCAAAAAAAACAAAACCTGCCCCTGTGTACCAACCGCGGGGAACAAAGGAGCAGGCTTAGAGCCTGTTTAAAATTCATTCAATGGCTTTATTATGGCTGTTTTGGGCTGCAACTGCGTTAAATTTTTCGCCATAGTGGCCTACTATGCCTGCAAAATTTTCCTTGTTTCGCTCCAAAATAGCTTCATAATAAATTCCATCAATTAAATTTAAACAGGCTCTTATATCATCGTTCTTTTTGCCCTCATAGCGGCTCCCGTGGCTACAGAAATCTTTCGGTATTTCAGAGCAGGGCAAACGCACCTGATTTCAGCATTGTTCAGCTCCGGAGGAGCAGCGTGTTTATAGTAATCTGCTGTTTTATCAACCCGGCTCCTGTAGGAGCCGCGTGTTTGTTGGGCCCGAAATTTTACGCGGCTCCTACAGGAGCCGGCTTTTCTCTTTAATACCTTGCTATAAACACGAGGCACTCACCGTGCCTGAAAATGCTCCTGGTGTGCTCTTTTCACCCAATTTAGATGCGTTTATCCTGTGTTTCAGAGATTCTGTAGTCCGATCAAAATACAAATGTTTATATTAGCCCATTAAAAGTTTCACCCATGCATCTTGTAATTATCAACGGCCCCAATCTTAACCTGCTGGGCAGGCGGGAACCCGGTATCTATGGCAGCTCCAGCTTCGAATCATTCTTTGAGCAGCTGAGGGAAAAATACCCTGCGATCCGCTTTGATTATTTCCAGAGCAATATCGAAGGTGAACTGGTAACCGCCCTGCAGCAATACGGGTTTGAAGCAGATGGCATCATCCTGAACCCGGCGGCCTATACCCATACTTCTGTTGCCATTGGCGATGCCATTGCCGCTATCAACACACCGGTGATAGAAGTGCATATCAGCAATGTGCATGCCCGTGAAGATTTCAGGAAAATATCCCATGTAAGTGCCAAAGCGGCCGGCAGTATTATCGGACTGGGCTTAAAAGGATATGAACTGGCCGTTAACTATTTCCAGGACTCAAAAAAATAACCGTCCAAGCCATATGAACCAGCAAAAAAAGACCTCCATTCTCAGCCTTACGGTCGTTGTAGCTGCGCTTGGCTACTTCGTTGATATTTATGACCTGCTTATCTTCGGCATCATCCGCATCCCCAGCCTGAAGGAGCTGGGCCTTACGGCGGATGAGATCACCACCAAGGGAGAATGGATCCTTTCGGCCCAGATGGCCGGACTGCTCATCGGCGGTATCCTCTGGGGTATCTGGGGAGATAAAAAAGGCCGGGTGAAAGTGCTGTTTGGGTCCATCCTTATTTATTCCATTGCCAATATCTGCAACGGGTTTGTTCAAACCGTGGAGCAATATACGGCGATCCGTTTCCTGGCGGGTATCGGGCTGGCTGGGGAACTGGGCGCCGGCATTACGCTGGTGGCTGAATTGTTGCCCAAAGAAAAACGGGGCATCGGAACTTCTATCGTTGCCGGTTTTGGCGTACTGGGTGCTGCCGTTGCTTTTTTAATAAAGGAAGAATTTCACTGGCGTACCTGCTACTTCATCGGCGGCGGGCTGGGGATCCTCCTGTTGCTGCTCCGGATCTCGGTGCTGGAGTCGGGCATGTATCACCGGATGAATGCCGCTGATGTCAAAAAGGGACGGTTCCTGATGCTTTTCAGCAGCAGGGAGCGTTTTACCAAGTATATTAAAAGTATTTTTATAGGCCTGCCCACATGGCTGGTGATCGGGATACTCATCACTTTCAGCAGCGAGTTCGGAAAACAATTCGGGATCACCGGTGATGTTGATCCCGGCCGGTCTATTATGTATGCTTATATCGGGCTGGCCCTGGGCGATATTACCATCGGCCTCGTAAGCCAATGGCTCAAAAGCCGTAAAAAAGCACTGTATATTTTTTATGCCCTCACTTTTATTTCGATGCTCCTTTATTTTACCACTCAGTGGAACGGCACGCCCGGCTGGATGTATACCCTCTGTTTTTTCCTGGGTTTCAGCATCGGGTTCTGGGCCATTTTTGTTACGGTGGGTGCAGAGCAGTTTGGTACCAACCTGAGGGCGACCGCAGCAACCACCGTTCCCAATTTTGTACGGGGTTTATTACCACTCATCCTGCTCCTGTTTAAAGAAATACGCGGCATCAGTAATGTGGGCTATGTAAATGGCGCTATTATAACCTCAGCTATCGTAATGGCTGTTTCCACCATTGCAGTGATCACCCTCCCGGAAACTTTTCATAAAGATCTGAATTACGAAGAGCTTTAAGAGCCTGTTTAAATTTTATTGATGGAATTTATTATGAAGCTATTTTGGAGCGAAACAAGGAAAGTTTTGCAGGCATAGTAGGCCACTATGGCGAAAAATTTAACGCAGTTGCAGCCCAAAACAGCCATAATAAAGCCATTGAATGAATTTTAAACAGGCTCTAAGTCCAAAATGTGAAAAGGCGGAGATGTAAGAATGCGTCAGGCATATAACCGTTTTATCTCCGGAGCCCTGTTGACCATTGACTACTGACAGGGGATGAAGCCGTTTCTCTTCTCATCGATCAATCTTTTGTTTAAGGTTTGACCTTAGATCCGTTTTTATGCCTGATATTTTCCCAAACGTTTGGGAGACTATTGACCATCAACTATCGGCCATCAGCCATTAACACTGTTCAAACCTGTTTTATACTTCATTAACAGACCCCACATTTTCATATTTTCAAATTAACAATATTTAACATTGGTTCTTTATTCGCATATTTCCGCATTTTCCAATCTTCAAATTGTTCCCGGTAGCTTACATTTGCGGGATAATAATAAATTTGATCATGCGCACGGCAGACTGGATCCCTATTTTTCAGCAAAGTATTTCCGACTATCATCAAACGGACCAGGTTGATACGCCGGTTCAAAATCCCTTCACCAAGGGGTCCCTGGAATTCCTGATGTATGAAAAGAACTGGATCGATACGGTGCAGTGGCACCTGGAAGACATTATCCGGGATCCGCAGATCGACCCGGTTCAGGCCCTGGCTATAAAAAGGAGGATCGACAGCTCCAACCAGCACCGTACAGATATGGTGGAATATATTGACAGCTGGTTCCTGCAGCAGTTCAGCAGCGTGCCCGTAACCGACGATGCCTCCTTTAATACAGAAAGTCCGGCCTGGGCTATTGACCGGCTGTCGATCCTGGAATTAAAGATCTACCACATGCAGCAGGAAGCAACACGGCCTGATGCTTCTGAGGTACACCGGGCGGCCTGTTCTGCCAAACTGGATATCCTGCTTACCCAGCGTAACGATCTGTCTGCCGCCATCGACCAGCTGCTCAGTGATATTGTTGCGGGCAAAAAATATATGAAAGTGTACAAACAAATGAAAATGTACAACGACGAAAGTCTGAACCCCGTCCTTTACCAGCAAAAAAAATGATGAGCGCCGCACCCGCACATATACTGGCCCTGCGGTTTTCTGCATTGGGCGATGTGGCTATGACCGTTCCTGTTTTAAAGCGGCTGCTGGAGCAAAACCCGGCGCTGGAGATCACCCTGGTTTCGGTACCCTTTCACCAGCCGCTTTTTGAGAATATCGAGCGGCTGCATTTTTACGGAGCCGATATCAGGAATGATTTCAAAGGGATTACCGGACTGATCCGGCTGGCGCGGACATTAAAAAAGGACATCCGGTTTGATGCTGTTGCCGACCTGCATGATGTGCTGCGTACCAAGATCATCCGCAATTTCCTGGGCCGGGTGCCGGTAGCGGTTATGGATAAAGGCCGGAAAGAGAAAAAGGAACTGACAAGACCCGGAAACAAAAAACTGCGCCCGCTCAAAACCACGTTTCAACGCTATGCCGACGTGTTTACAAAGCTGGGGATGCGGGTAGATATCGGACGTCAGAGATCAGAGACCAGAGATCAGGCGTCAGACCTATCAACCCCCAAATCCATTGGTGTTGCCCCTTTTGCAAAGCATGCGGCGAAAATGTATCCCTTGAATAAAATGGAACAGGTAGTGCAGCAGCTGGCGCAGGATGACCGGAACACTGTTTTTTTATTGGGCAGCAGGGCCGAGGCCCCTGTGCTGGAGCAATGGGCCGCCGGTCATCCGAATATACAGGTGGTTGCGGGGCATTATACCTTTGCTGCCGAGCTTGGGCTGATCGCCGGCATGGATGTAATGCTGACGATGGACTCTGCCAATATGCACCTGGCCTCTCTTTACGGAGTGCCCGTGGTTTCCGTTTGGGGCGGTACCCATCCCTGGCTGGGATTTTATGGCTGGGGGCAGGACCCGGAAAATGCCATTCAAACCGATCTTCCCTGCCGGCCCTCTTCCGTTTTTGGCAATAAACCCTGCCCGGTGCATGGAGAAGCCGGGTGTATGCAGGAAATTACGCCGGAAATGATCACTGTTAAAATTAGAAATATTTTAAATGGGAATTCGAATTAATTCCTATCTTTTCATAAAATTACACGCTATGTTTTTGAGCAAACCTGTTGTGAGTGCATCTTTGTGTATTTTGACTTTGCTTGCCTGCTGCCGACCAAAACACGATGTTGTTCCCCCAAAATCAACGGGTGTCAGCCCGGAATTACTGGCAGATTCCCTTTTCTTATACGCAAAACAGGTCTACTACTGGAACAATACCCTGCCGGATATCTCGGGCTTTAATCCCAGGAGACTGGTCTCCGCAGATACCATAACCGGTCTTAATGATGAAATGTTCGCCATCAGCAGATTTGCGACCAATCCTGCAACGGGATTTTCCTATGAGCAAAAGATCGGCTATAACAGCAGCGGCAATCCCGAAAATGATAATACCGAAGCGAAGTTCTCCTATATTTTAAAGACAAGCGATGTCTATGGCGGCGGTGGCATAAGTGCTGCGCCCCACAACCCATCAATGGGAGACAATCTTAAAATGACACTGGACGGGAAAGACAACAGTCTTGGTTTTGTTATGGGTTTTATACCGGTTGATGAGGCCGGCACATTACAGGACCCCATGCCTTATGTCAATAAAGACAGCCTGGTTGGCCTGGTACGCTATGTAACCAAGGGGTCACCCGCCTACAATGCCGGGCTGAAAAGAGGCGACATTATCTCAAAGATCAATGGCAACAGCTGGAGATTTGAAACCGATCAATCAAGAATCAATAACGCATTAGATGCGTCCAGCATTACGGTTACCGTATACAAGCCCGGCACAAAAACCAGCAGGGATGTACCGGTGCAAAAAGCGCTTTATACGATGAATCCCGTGTTTAATGATACGGTACTGGATGTTGAGGGAAAGAAAATAGGTTATGTGGCATTCCAGTCCTTTACGGACCTGGGTAATGCACAAGCGGCACTGGATGAAGCATTCAGCAAATTTGGCAACATCACCGATATGGTTGTGGACCTCAGGTACAATGGCGGCGGCTATGTAAAAACAGCGGGGTACTTAGGCAACCTCTTAGCCCCCGCCAGTGCTAGCGGCCAGGTATTTTTTGCCGAATATTACAACCAAACCATGCAAAACAAGCAGGCAACCCTGTTGAAGAATCAACAGGCATACGACGGCAACAACCGCCCGCTGGGATATAACTATTTTGATGTTAACTTTTCTGTTGCCTCCAATACAACTTTACTAAGCAAAGCGGGACCTTTTAATAATAACAATGCGGTAAAAAACCTCTATTTTATCGTAAGCAGTTCCACCGCATCTGCCAGCGAACTATTGATCAACGGTCTGATTCCTTATTTTAACAGTGTTTATCTTATTGGCGCGGTGTTTAGCGACAATGGGAAAAAGACCTATGGAAAACCGGTTGGCTTTTTTGAGATACGCCTTGGAAATTACAGTGTTTATATGGCTAATTTTGAAACAAAGAATAAAAACCAGATCAATGGCACGCAAACCGGAAGCTATTATAGCGGGCTCAGCACGGATCTGCAGGTGCTGGATGATCTTCGTTATGACTTTGGAAATCCAAACGAGGCCTGTTTTAAATGGGCTATCCGGAAAATTACGGGTAACAATAATTATACCCCCACGCCTGCCTTACTGATGTCAAGGGCCGCCGGGATCAGTAGTGCAGCTTCCCTATCTGAAACACCCCGCCCCGTCGGGCACGGCGTTGGAAACCTAACCAGGATCAGCGATATGGTTGTTACTGTAGATCAAAAGAGCACGCTGCACTGATGCTCTTTTCCATTGCCGGTAACGCTCAGCGATATGTGCCCGGCAGTTATTTCTTTAAAGACGGGCCCGGTAAAAGTTTTTTCTCTTTCGGCCCGCTCCGTACCGGTTGCAGGCAGCTCCGGGTATTCAATATTCCATATCAGGTACCCATACCTGTAAAAACAGGCCGGCATCCTTTCCTGCAAAAGAGCATTCAGTTATAGAGGGAATACGCGTTCTAAAGACTTCTATTTTTTAGCGTCTTTAATAGCAGCCGGGTTGGCCTTCGTGTTGGGCTTAGGCCCCTGGTCGATCTTCGGATCTTTTGTGTTCCGGTCCTTCAGCACATCCTTTGCCGCTGGTTCTTGCGCTTCTTTCTTTTGTTTTTTCCGGCTGAACCAGCATTTCTTCTTTTTTTGCTCCGGTTTCTTCGATTGCTGAGGCGCGGTCTGTTGTTTTGCGGCAGGCAGGAAGGCCCCGCCATTCAGCCCGGCATCCGCAGACAATGTTATAACCGAAAATAACGACGCGGATAATAATAGCTTCCAGTTCATGGTACAGTTCTTTTATAAGTATTGACGGGGAACAGCTGCTTTTGATTGTATCTAATCTGTTAAATCTGCAGACACTGCCAGCCAGGCCATCATTCCCATTCCCAATTCGATAGCATTCTCATCGATATTAAAAGTAGGCGTATGCACGCCGGCGGTAATCCCCCGTTCCTCGTTCATTACGCCCAGGCGGTAAAAGCAGCCGGGTATCAGCTGGGTATAATAGCCAAAATCTTCGGCGCCCATCCGGATCTCGGTCTCCCCCACCTGCCCGTCGCCGGCATAGGCTTTTGCCAGAACGGCCGCCTGTTGGCTGAGCGCTTCATTATTATATACGCTGGGGTACCCCACATCAATATGCAGGTCAAGGCTGCCTCCCATCCCGTTTACAAGACCATTGGAAATGTTGCGGATGATCTCATGCGCCTCAAACCGCCATTGCTCGTTCATAGCGCGGAACGTTCCCTTCAACTGCACTTCATCCGGGATCACATTCGTAGTGGTGCCCCCGTTGAATGCCGTGATCGACAAAACAGTAGGATTTTGGGGGTTGTTGCGGCGGCTGATCACCTGCTGCAGCGCCACCACCAGGTGTGATGCAATGAGGATGGGATCAATACAAAGGTTGGGCGCTGCTGCATGCCCGCCCTTGCCCTTTATGGTAAAATAAAGCTCGTCTGCGCTGGCCATCACTTTACCCCCGCGAAAGCTGAGCTTTCCGACCTCCAATCCCGGATGTACATGCAGCCCCAGTATCGCTGCAGGCGCGGGATTTTCCAGTACACCTTCTTTTATCAGCAGGCTGGCGCCACCCGGGTTCTTTTCCTCGCCCGGCTGAAAGATCAGCTTGATGGTTCCTTCCCAGCTTTCCTTCAGCTCATTCAGGATCCGGGCAGCACCTAACAGGCAGGCGGTATGTACATCATGCCCGCAGGCGTGCATCACCTTTTCATTCACGGACTTATAAGGCACATCATTCAATTCCTGTATAGGTAATGCATCCATATCTGCCCGTAAGGCAATTACCCGTTTTCCGGGGTTCCTGCCCTTTAATAATCCTACCACCCCGGTTGTTGCTTTAACTTCAAAGGGAATACCCTGTGCAGTCAATTGCGACTGCACATATGCGGAAGTCTCAAATTCCTGGTAACTCAGCTCGGGATGGGCATGCAAATAGCGGCGTACAGCTATTATTTCCGGCGCATACTGCTTCGCCAGTGCTTGTATTTTGTCCTTCATACGACAAAAATAACTGATAATCTGCTCATTGGAAAATAACTGCGGAAAGGTGTATGATTATTCCTCCTCTTCAGAAGCACCCGGGTTTACTTCCACAATATCGTTCATAATAAATACCCCGCTGGGAAAAAAGGCAGCCAGCTTTTTCTGATAAGCCTGGGCATCCTGCCGGGATGTAAAATTGCCGGCTTTTACCTTAAAGTAAGGCGACTGATGCCACATATAGGGCTTAAGCTCGGGGAAGTTAGAATAGATCTTGGTGCGCGCAGCGATGGCATCCGATTTATTATTGGTACTGATGATCAGCAACCGGTAGCCTGGCGCCGTTCTTCTTTTAGCAGAATTACGGGTAGAAAGATTGTTGACTTCTGCCTGCTTTTTAAGCAGCAGGTCAATCCGGGGATCTTTATATACAGCTACGCCACCGGACTGCGCCATTAACCGGGAACACAAAAAGACCAGGGAAAAGAGAAAAACGTATTTCATATCTTCTAAATATCCATTATTAACTGCCATTCTATGCCGGAACTACTATTATACAGATAGATTGTCCGGCTTCGCAATAAGTTGCAACAAAAATAATGCTACAAATGGATAACTTTATCCGGCCGGGGCCGGCAGCATTATTTTTTCCGAAATAACAATGAAGAATATGAACGGATCTGTTGAATATATCGGCTATTTAGCGATGACCTTACTGGTTATTTCCTTTATCCCCAAACAATTGAAGGTGATCCGTGTGATCAATTTCACCGGCTGCATCTTTTTTGTGGTTTACGGGGCAATGCTGGGATGGAAATGGCCGATCATTATTTCCAACGGGCTCATTGCTGTGATCCAGCTTTACCACCTTTTTGTTAAAAAAGCAGCTGTGGTCGAAGATAAAAGGGCTTGATTGTGATTTGCTTGCATTATTTTATGAATCTTTGCAGCCCATGATCCCGACTGTCGCCATTGTTATCTTAAACTGGAACGGTAAAAAATACCTGGAACAGTTCCTGCCCGGCGTTGTGCAAACCCGGTATGATCATTTGCAGGTAGTAGTAGCCGATAACGGATCCACCGACGAATCCGTCAGCTACCTGGAGCGTCATTTTCCACAGGTACGGATCATCCGGTTTGAAGAGAATCATGGTTTTGCAAAGGGCTATAATCTTGCCCTGGAACAGGTTTCAGCCGATTACTATTTATTATTGAATTCCGACGTTCAGGTTACGGACGGGTTCCTGACCCCTCTTTTGAATATGCTGGAAGCGGAACCGTCACTGGCGGCCTGTCAGCCCAAGATCCTGTCGTACAACCATCCTGCCTATTTTGAATATGCCGGTGCCGCTGGCGGCTGGCTGGATCATTTCTGTTATCCTTTTGCCAGGGGCAGGGTCTTCGATTTTACGGAAACAGACGAAGGGCAGTACAACACGGCCGGCCCCGTGTTCTGGGCCAGCGGGGCTGCCCTGTTCATCCGGTCGGCCGTGTTTCATGAGGCCGGCGGGTTTGATCCTTATTTTTTTGCACACCAGGAAGAGATCGATCTGTGCTGGCGCATCCAGCTTCTGGGGTACACGATCAGCTCCTGCCCTGCTTCAGTAGTATACCACGTGGGTGGTGGTACACTGCCAAAGGGAAACTCATTAAAGACCTATCTTAATTTCCGCAACAACCATATCATGATGTATAAAAACATGTACGGCTGGCGGCGGATATACGTAATTCTATTGCGGGCGATCCTGGATGGGGTGTCTGCTTTTAAAAGCCTGCTGGGCGGAGACGGAGGTTATTTTATAGCCGTAGCCAGTGCGCACCTTTCTTTTGTAAAATGGATGCTGGTTGATCAGAAAAAAAGTGTCTTTCCCAAAAACAAAAAAAGGCCCTTGCGGGGGTTCCTGAAAAAGAACATCGCCTGGGAGCATTTTGTAAAAGGCAAAAAAAAGTTCTCGGAAATTGTTGACAAAGAAGTGACAAATTAATGAATAGATCCTTATTTTTGCCACACAATATTATTGATACAGAATGGAACATAATTTTGACGCTGAGCAAATAAAAGAACAGGAGTACCAGGAAGAGTTAAAACAGAGCCAGAAAAAGGATTTCAAATTCAGCTGGGTGTCCAGTTCCCGTTTTTTATTCTATCTTGTTTATGCATGCCTTTTTTTATTTACGTGGGGAGGCTGCTACCGTTTATATACAAAGCGTTTTGAAAAGCCGGCCGTTCATGTTCAGGAAAGCACTTTGTACACACCAAAGTATAAATAAAAAAAAAGTTGCCGATTTTTTTTGTAGTTAAAAAAAATCCCTTATCTTCGCAACCCCTTAAGTAACAAGCCAATACTTAAGAAAAAACAAAAAAAGTTCTTATAAATGCGGAAGTAGCTCATTTGGTAGAGCACGACCTTGCCAAGGTCGGGGTGGCCGGTTCGAGCCCGGTCTTCCGCTCATTAAAAAGGTCCTCTCAATAGAGAGGATTTTTTTTGGGGCTTCGGTTCTTCGATGCACTCAGAACCCACCCCTAATAGTTCTTAAACGCATTGCCCTGGTGGTGGAATTGGTAGACACGCAGGACTTAAAATCCTGTGGGCAGCAATGTCCGTGCGGGTTCAAGTCCCGCCCGGGGCACATGAAGGCCTTGTAATCGATTGGTTTACAAGGCCTTTTTATTGGCGCGTGTCGTTTTTGTGTCAGTTTTTTACGCTTTTACGCTCATTCTTTGACACTCTAAAGACACACAAAAATGAGTAACATGACACATGAGCGAAAGAACGCCCAAAAATGTAAAAATTCTCCGCTAACCCCCACTCCGCCTGCTTTTCAGCAAAAAAATCACTCAACATTTGACACTTTTGCCCGGCGGCACAGAATAGATACAAAAAAATAGGTTTACAAAAAAGGCCAAACCCAACGTCGAGCCGTGTAGCTAAATAAGCATCCTGGATCGTGAAAACGCAGGGCCTGAATTGGATCTGCTACCGCATCAGACCACCGGCAGGTGGTCGCTGCCATCGCTACACTTAAGACCAGGCGGTAGATGCCCTATACCTATGCAACAGGCTGCCTCGCTCCCCTTCCCCCTCAAATCATCGGATAATCTATTCTTTTAAAACTAAAGTCCATCATTCTTTATAGATCATCTCCTATTTTTATCTCTTGTTTTGTAGCGGCATTGTTTAGCCATTAAATCAACCGCAATTGATCTGGGCCCATGCATGCCGAAGCAAACTAAATGAACTTTAAAATCATATTGAACAACAGATTTGTCCGGAACCTGTTCCATAAACGCCGTAAAGCAGTCAATGATTCCCTGCACAACGGTTCACAAACAAGAAACTGAATAAAGGATATCTCTTCCAACCAATAAAAATAGTTCGCCCCAGAGAACAAATAAAAAAGATACAGATGAAACCATTTTTCAACTATTTATTTATCCTCGCTATCTGCCTGAAGACCGCTGCTACAGCGGCTCAAGCCCCCAATATCGTCTTTATCCTGGCGGATGACTTGGGCTATGGCGATATAAGGGCCAATAACGAAAATGGAAAAATCAACACTCCGAATATCGACCGGATTGCAAGGGCCGGCATTCGGTTTACGGATGCGCATACCAGCTCCTCGGTTTGCACCCCATCAAGATATGGCATTTTAACGGGCCGGTATAACTGGCGCTCTTCATTGAAGCAGGGAGTACTGGGTACCTATGGCCGCCCATTGATTACCGACAACCGCAGCACCCTGGCAACCATGCTAAAAAAACAAGGATACCAGACTGCCTGCATTGGTAAATGGCACTTGGGATTTAACTGGAAAACAACCGATGGCAAACCGCCCGTAGATGCGCCCGGCAAAAACAATCTGGACTATACAGCCCGTATTAGCGGCGGCCCGGTTGACCTGGGATTTGATTATTATTTTGGAGTGGACGCGCCCAATTATCCGCCCTATGCGTTTATTGAAAACGACCGGCTGGTTGGCCATCCCGATCGCTTCCTAACATTTGAAAAGCCCCTGGACAGCCGGCCTGGAGCAGGTTTAAGCAACTGGAACCAGGAGGAAATCATGCCCCGCTTGCAGCAAAAAACGGAGGAGTACATCCTCCAGGCATCAAAAAACAGGCAGCCCTTTTTCCTATACCTCCCCTTAACGGGTCCGCATACCCCGGTTTTACCATCCGCGGCATTCAAAGGCAAATCGGGACTAAATATCTATGCCGATTTTGTGATGCAGGCCGATGCTTATGTAGGAACCGTTTTACGCAGCCTGCAAAAAGCCGGTATAGCCGACAACACCATCCTGGTGTTTGCCAGCGATAATGGCTGTTCGCCCGGTGCCAATTTTGAGGAATTAGAAGCAAAGGGGCATTTCCCCAGCTATATTCTCAGGGGAGCCAAGGCCGATATCTACGAGGGCGGCCACCGGGTACCCTGCCTTATCCAATGGCCTCGCCGCATCAAGGGCGACAGGGAAGTAAAACAACCCATTTCATTGGTCGACTTCTTTGCCAGTTTCGCACATATTACGGGATACCCCATAAAGGATCATGAAGCAGAAGACAGCTATAACCTGTACCCCCTGCTCGCCAATCCCGGCTTTAGCGGCAGCATCCGGAGCGATGTAGTCATGCACTCCATCGACGGCAGTTTCTCCATCCGAAAAAACAACTGGAAGCTGGAGCTCTGTCCCGGGTCGGGAGGCTGGAGCGCTCCTCGTTCCAATGCCAATACAGAGGGACTGCCCCCGGTACAACTCTACAATCTCTCCAATGATATTGAAGAAAAAAACAACGTACAGGCGCAACATCCCCGGGTGGTAAAAAAGCTTACCGATTTATTAATCGGCTACATCGAAAAAGGCAGAAGTACTCCCGGAAAACCACAAAAAAACAATGGAACGTTTATACCCAAACGCGTATTTTTTCTTCCAGGAATGGAGAAAAGCGAATAAACAACGAAGCCAACCGAATACCGCATCCAACGGTAGCCATAAACCGGCTTCATTGGCCACCGCCTTCATCAGGGAGCTGTTTTATGTACCCGGCAGCGGCATAGGGAACATCGGTCTTGCGTCGCACCCTTCGGCTCCATCTATATAGCAGCTATTGGAACAAGGAACATCTTTAACCAACGATACTTATCTTCAGCAATAACATTTTTTCTATGCGCACAAAAAACAGCAGATCGATTACACTAATTTTCATTTGGCTATGCACCATGACGACGGTATATGCCCAGCAAAACAGTAACAAACCCGAACGGGTTTCATGGTTTCAAGACCTGGGCTTCGGAATGTTTATTCATTGGGGGGTTGATGTATCCCTGGGTACGGTCATCAGTCATTCACTGGCAGGTGCATCAACCGAATATGCAACAAAATATTTCACCGAGTTGCCGCAATATTTTAATCCTCAAAAATTCAATCCTGAGGAATGGGCCAAACTGGCCAGGTTGGCCGGCATGAAGTATATGGTATTTACCGCCAAGCATCATTCAGGCTTCTGTATGTGGCCTACAAAAACCACGGCCTTCAACATCAGCAATACCCCTTATAAAAAAGACCTTCTCAAGGAACTCATCAACGCCTTCAGAAAGGAGGGCATTGCCATTGGGATTTATTTTTCACCGGAGGATTTTCACTACCTCCATGAAACCAAGGTCCCCATCGGTCGCCTGCAACACCCGCTCCATTACCCGGTAAACAATGCCGGGCTTATGGACCTGGACAAAAAGCAGCTAAAAGAACTATTGACCCAGTATGGCCCCATTGACATCTTGTTTATCGACGGGCCCGGAGAAGGATTAAGAACCTATGCCTGGCAGCTGGATCCCAACCTGGTCATTACCCGCGATGCCATGAACACCCCCGAGCAAACCACGCCCAACAAGCCCCTTCCCCGCCCCTGGGAAGCCTGCTATACCATGGGCACCGACTGGGGCTTTAAACCCACCAACGACGTCTTCAAATCCGGAACCGATATTATTAATATGTTAATTGAGATTCGAGCCAAAGGCGGTAACTTTTTATTGAATATTGGTCCCAAACCCAATGGTGAAATACAGTTGGACGAAGAAAACCGGCTCAGGGAAGTGGTCCTTTGGAACTTCGCCAACGCGGAGTCCATCTACAACGTAAAACCGTTGCCCCAAATCCGCGATGGCAATATCTGGTACACCCAATCAAATGATGAAAAATATATTTATGCCTATGTGCTCAGGCAAAACAGCGACGATTGGTCCTATGGCAGCCGTAAGCCCATCCTCCTGCCTTCCATTGAAGGAACCCATAACACAACGGTATCCATCCTGGGCTACGGGTCGGAGCTGGTTGAATACAGGACAAATGCCGACACAAAAATTTATACGACGTCCACCCCTACCGGCTTATTGGTGAGTGCGGTCAATGGTCAGCGCTTCTATACCAACAATCGCTGGCCCAATGCAGTCGTATTAAAAATAGAAGATGCCCGCTTTAAAAACCCAAAGGAAGTACAGGAACGCAAACCTAGTATTGACGGGGCGCAATAGGCTCGTTCCCGCAGTAATGGCCGGCCATAACGACAACCATGAAAGAATCGGATATCTTAGCGCCGCAGCATAAAACTTTTTAACAAACGATATGAAATGTTCTTAGATCCTTGCCCTACCCAAAACAATGATCATTCAGGCATTCCAATCGGGCCAATAAAACGTTCACCGCAGGTGAATTAAACTGATCATACAACAGTTTGTTGTTTTTATAAATCGCCATTACATCGCCCTGGTAATTGATACCGGCTACCCAGTCTTTCACCGCAGCGTTTGCATCAACACGGTATTTTATGCTGTACCGGCCTTGGTCCGGCAGGTTGTAAAAATGATATTGGTACACCGGGCCCGGCTGTGACGGGTTAAAATACCTAGAGCCAGCATAAGCATGCAATACAGAATCGCTGAACCGCTTTGCAGCATTATCATCATGAAAACTTATTCTCCCAGTAGCAGGGGCAGCCGGCGCAATTTTATACACACGAAAGGGAAACTTTTGGCCTTTGTCTTGGTATGGTCTATATCCTCAATAGCCAGATGGAGCTGAAATTCGTGATGTTCTCCGGCGCCGCAGTATTCAGTTATGTAGCAAACGATCTCATTGTAAAAAAAAGAGAAAATTGTCATAGAGCCAGTTTACAGGTAGCTACACATTATCCCTGCCACCGACCATCCGGTATCCACGAATGGAGAACCGTTTGGCACGATTGTGTTAGCATGGGACAAAACCGCCGAGTACGCGTTACTGTATCACTATACCACCCCAACGGATCATTCAGCAATATTGGATTATTATTAGCATAAACAAAAGGAGAAAACCTAAAAGAAGCGTCTGCCATCGGATCCACCAGCCAAAATCGGCCAAGCTGCGGGTCTAATCCCCGGTATGCGGTTTCATACATGTTTAGACCTAGGGCACACTCTTGCTTACCAATAGAAAACTCAGAAATTCTTACAGGGCGCTCTCGTTGCTGTCCCGGCGGGCTGGCAATTCTCAGAACTTCAGAAAATCTTCTGAAACCAGGTTCGATATTAGCCTCATACGCGTTATAGCGCCGAGGCATTCAGCTTGGTTTTGTATGTTTCAAATTGAAAAGAAACGCATTTATTATGAATTTTAGAAAGGGTACCATTATTCCAATCGCTTTATAACCGATGACCCCGGTTAATTGGCATAAATACGCTAGTGTTTTTCTCCTCAATCTTTGATACCCGGGCTTTCGGTTGCTGAGTTTATAGATACAATAACCCATAATTACTTCCTGGCTGTGATGAAAAATAAATGCAAATTTGTATCCTTATAATGATAGTGAGTAAAAGCGTTAAGAAATGGCACGGAACCCCGCTAAATTCAAAAACGCAACACTTATTTGACACACAACCCATATAAGAAATTAATTTTCAACAGCACTTCAAGTCCCGCCCGGGGCACTGATAATCAATCAGATAAAGAGGTTCACGAAAGTGAGCCCCTTTTGTTTTTGAGACATTTGCAAACAATTTGCGCACAAAATCTTTGGGAGGTATAAATGAACCGGGTTATTCGCCTTCCAAAACCGTTGAATAACCATCGTTTTAACTACTTTCCATGTTGGGCCAGAACACCAATAAGATGCTCTTTCCTGCGCCGCGATACGATAATGCTGGTACCATTATTCAACCACAGTACACCCTCTTTATCCAGCCGCTCAATTGCGCTGATATTTACCAGGTGGCTTTTGTGAGCCCGCACAAAACCGTGGTCGCAGAGAATGTCTTCAAATTCTTTGAGGGTCCTGGATATCAGCAGCGTTTTTTTCTCTTTAAAATAGAAATGCGTATAGTTATTAACCCCCTCACATCGTACTATTTCAGAAGGACTGCAAAAATAAAACCCTTCCTGTGTACTGAGTGCCAGCTTAAAGGAGGACACAGATCTTTCTTTCAGGTTGGTGACGAGATTGTGCACCAGCTTTTTCGGGATACCACCATGCAAGTTCCTGCGTACGATATGCCGGTTAATTGCGTTTTGTAATTCATTGATGTCAATAGGCTTCAGCAGGTAATCAAGAGCGCTGAAACGGATCGCTTTAATGGCATATTTATCATAGGCGGTCGTAAAGATCACATCAAAATTCCCGGTATCGGCCTGGTTCAGTAGATCAAATCCATTCATGGAGGGCATTTCCACATCCAGCAGTAGCAGCGTGGGCTGAAATACAGCCATTTGCTCCAATGCCTCTTCAGGGGAAGTACAGGTCAGCACTTCTTTATCTACCAGTATATGCCGGTTGATCAATACCTGCAGCATATTGGCTGCTGCCGGCTCATCATCCACAATCAGTATTCTCATTATTGAAGGTGTTTAAAAAGGAACGATGTCGATCACCACTTTGGTGCCTGCTGCGCTCCCCTGATCATCATAAAGGTCCTCTATTTTTATCGAAGCTTCCTTCACCAGCCCCTCGCGCAGTATGGATACCCGTTGCTCTGTGATCAGGGTGCCTTTCGAATCGAAATGTCCGGTGCCTATTTTCGCTGCTTTTATTGCTGCTGACCTTTCCCGGCCGATACCGTTATCGGTTATAGTACAGCGTACACGATCATCAACCTCCTCAAAATGCACGAACAATTGCTTCTCCCCCTTTTTATTTGACAATCCGTGCCAGATGGCATTTTCAACAAATGGCTGTACCAACAATGTAGGGAAAAGGATCATTTCCGTGTCCATTTTTTCATCGACCGTGATGCTGTAATGAAAGTTATGCTTTAAGCGTAATGATTCCAGCGATATATATAGCCGGCACAACTCAACTTCCTGCTGAAGGGGAATGAAATTTTTATCTGCCATATTAAGCACCATACGCAACAACCGGGAAAACTCAGCCAGGTACTGCGAAGACCGGGAATAGTCTTTCGTTATGATCAGCTCCTGGATCGCGTTGAGGCAATTAAAAATAAAATGGGGTTTCATCTGTGCCCGCAATGCTTTTGTTTCCAGCTCGTTTTTTATTCGTTCCAGCTTGCGCTGCTGCAGGGCCCGGCGGTAATAATAGAAAACGCCAAAGAGTGCAATCAATACGACTACTCCCAGGACATAAAATAACCGTAACCGCCCCGCAGCAAGTAATTGCAGCTGCTGGATCCGGTTGTTTTTTTGAAGCAAGGCTATGCGCTGATTCTTTTTATCCGCCTGGTACTTGGCATCCATTTCCGAGGTTTGCCGGGCAAAATGCTGCGTCTGCAAAGAGTCGTAAAATTGCCGCGACAAGGTGCTATAGTCCAGGGCGGCTTTATAGTTGCCCTGGTTTTCGTTTAACAGGGACAGGTTTTGATAAATGACCGACTGTTGTTCGGTGTTTTGCAACTTTTTCGCTAATGCCAGCGCGGCCTGCAATGTATCGGCTGCAGGAGCCCATTGTTTCTGCGCAATATAATAGTTCCCCAAAGCCAGCTCCGTTGCCAATATATACCGCTCTTCACGAATGGACTGCCCCCATACGATGCCCGATGCGGTTTGTAAATAGCCTTCAGCTTTCCGGGCCTGACCTTGCCCTGCGAGGAGTTTAGCGTATTCCAAATAAGGGGCCGGATTGGGCGTCGTGCTAAAATGATCATTTTTGAAATTATCGATCCCCAATTTATAATATTTCATAGCCGAATCTATTTGGTTCAGCTTTTCATAACATGCGGCTTTCCCGGTATAAATGGAGGGATAGAATGCCTTTCTCTTTTCTGGCAAGAGACTGTCTAACTCCATAAAGTAGCTCAGTGCTTTGGTGTAGGTTTTTTGCTTCACCAGCAGGTAGGCGATATCATGCAACGCCATTATATGTAAGTATTGAAGCCTGTGCATTTTTTTTGCGGCAGTGTCGGAGGCCGTTTTTTTTATAGATAGTACACCGTCTAAAACGATGTTATAGTACTTCCACGCAGAATCCAATTTCTCTGTTTCTTCATACATCCCTGCAAGGGCATGATCTACTACAAGCAATGAAATGCTATCGGCCGGTTTTATTGCCTCCAGTACCTGTATCTGCCGTTTGAGGAAACCAATAGTCGAGTCATAGTTCCGTTCAGCCAGATAATAGTAAGTAGCGGTGATCGCAAGCCCGTCAGACAGGGTAGGCATATTCTCAGAAAGCTGGGCATACTTTACGCAAAGATCTGCGTATTTTTTAGCGCTGTCGTTATTGATATACTGCTTATGCAAATAGTAGAATGCTTCCAGGCGGTAAAACTTCGATAGCATAGAGTCATTTTTGCCGGTCATTGCCAGGCTGGTTCCCCGCCTGACCAAAGGGAGAAAATGTTCTTTGTACTCCTGGCGGAGGTGTAGTTTTTCTGCCTTTTGATACAGGCTGTCCATTTGCGGGGATGTCGTTGTTTTTGCAGGTGCATTCCGGATCGATTGTTGCCCGCAGGAATTGCAAAACAGAAGTACAGCCGGAACAGCACCAATGATGGCATTTTTTAGTAGCGTACTTATTTTGGATAGTTTTTTCATGCGTATTGGCTTCAGAATACAAAAATATACATATAAATAGTCAATATACTACCGCTGCCTCATTTCATTTTACCGTTGCCTCATTATAAGGCGCTCCCCATCACCCAGGTATACCGCTGCCTCATTAGCACATCTAATGTTGGGCTGCCGCTGTTAGTTTTACTTTAAAACAGGCCAATGAATACCTCAATTGCCAGGCTATTTGTGATTGCGACGTTGTTATTATGTGCATCCTGCACTAAAAACAATACCCCGAAGCAGCCCGAAGTACATTACGAAAACGAGCGCATTAAGACACTAACATTGGATGTTTCGCAAAAGATGGTTGCTGATTACTCTTATGACGAGGAAAAAAGACTAAAACGTATTGATTACAACTACCCAGACGGCGGCCCACAATCTTCCCTGCGCCTGGAATATGCCCCTCAATCTATATCGGCCAAATTTTACAAAGGCGCCGCTCCGGATCCCCTAAAGGAAAGCTATCTTTTTACATTACTGAATGGCAAGGTGGCAACCACCACCGTAAACAAGGCCAATGGTAGCCGTATGGATTTTTATTATGAGTACGATAATAAAGACCGGATAAGTGAGATAGGCGTTCGTAACATAAGTGCTAACGGCTCCCTATCCATGAGTGCAGACATTTATTTGAGCTATACCGCCGAAACACAAACGCTGAGATACTACGGAAAGCTGGGCGCAACAGCTACCGATTCAATTATAGAAACAAGAACGCATTATGCTGATGCCGAATTTTTTAGCCTGGCCAATATTGGCTTTAACTATTTTGGAACGGTGAGCACCGGCCTGGACTATAAGATAGCCGGTATGTATGACCTGAGCATTCCTTTTCCATTCTTCAAGCCGCTTGTACTGGTGGAGCCCGGCCATCCCAGCCTTACACCCGCGCCATTTCCATTGCAAAAGATGGCTAGAGAAGGGAAAGCGAGAGATATGGACAACGCTCAAGGCAATGGATGGATGCAGGTAAGCCAGAGCAGCGAATTTCCCTTTGCTGCTTCTTACAGGTATGATGATAAAAACAGGCTTATTCAGGCTTTATCCTATGCCTTTACCTGGTACTAAAAACTTATACAACCATGCACTATACAAAACAGTTACAAACCGCCCTTTTGCTCTGCATCTTATTTTGGAGTTCCTGTAAAAAAGAGGATGCCCATACGCCGGACCCCGCTTACCTGCGCGTGAAAACGGTTACAGACAAAACCGGCAATGTTTTGCAATATACTTACGATGGGCAAAACAGATTGGTGAAAGCAGAAGGCGTAGGCATGTTTTACAAAGAAGAAATGAAATACGAACCCGGCAAAGCCACCTGGACATTGACCAATGTTGATGGCAGTTTTACGGCAGATTATATGTTGAACACAGACGGTTTGGCAATATCAAAACCACAAGACGGCGGCAATACACTATACTACGAATATGATAACCGGCAGCGTTTGATACGCACTTATGACGGCGGGCTTGTGCCATCGGAAACTAAACATTATTACAACGCTGCAACGGGGCTAAAAGACAGTATGCGTACTACAAAGGGAGGCCTATGGCAATTCAGCACCTGGTTCATGTATTATGAAGATAAAACCAACACCACCGGTGATGATAATTTTGGCAGAACTTATTACGGGAGGCAATTTCCAAAACCTATTAAATCTATTGTTTTACGCCGCCCTGATGGCAACCAGGTAAAGGTAAGCGTTACCAATTATACTTATACCTACGATGCGCAAAACCGCATTGCGAGCCGAACTTTTACCGGCAACGGACAGTCGGGCACGGAAACATATACTTATTATTAAAACAGAAATGATGATGACAAAAAAACTTTGCAGCATATTATTCCTTTGTTTGTTTTTTGCTTCTTGCAAAAAAGATGGCGGCAATGCAGCCTCCAAAGCCGATCGTATTGCCGGTATCAAATCTTCGGTATTTCATCATATCTATCAATACGATGGTCAAAACCGCCTGACAGGAATTGATTATGGCATTTCTTCTAAAATGAAAGCGGAATACAGCCCTTCCGGTATTGTGCTGCAATGGTACGACGGGGCAAACAACCCTACTGCCTATCGAATAGAAATGAATGTGGTAGATGGAAGGGTAACAGATGCGATAGAGACCAACGACAATTTCAGCATACAGCACGATTATAATTACGACAGCGAGGGAAGAATGCAACAGGCACAGGCAACAAAAAGAAACGCTCAAAACAACCAAACAGTAAACAAAGGGGAATCTAAATTTACGTGGAACGGCAGCCTGCTGAGCAAAGTAGTGCTGCAAGTGTGGGATGCCAACGGCGCAAAAACCGACTCCATTATTTGGGATATAAGCTACTACGAAAACAAAAAATATTTTACCTGGGAGGATATGGGTTTTTCTTTTTTTGGCAAAGCGCCCATTGGTGGCTTCCCCAATGGATTTGGATTTCGGCTACCGCTTCTTTTTTTATCAGAAGGTATGATTCCTTCTGCCGCAGCCATGAAAAGCGGTACCCGAAAAAGTTATTACAGGCATAACGGGCAGTGGCAGTTGACTAACGGTAATTCGGAGTATCCCGAAACGCTATACGGATACGATGCACAAGGCAGATTAAACAAGTGGGGCGATATTGAAATAAACTGGAAATAAAAATTCAGAGAGATGAAAAAAATAATTTATTGTATACTATCGCTGTTGTTATTTATCAGCTCTTGCAAGAAGAATGGAGAAAACACATCCCGTAACGGCCGCAAAAAAATTGCGTCTGTAAAAACCGACAAGGTCAATACGTTTATATACGACGACGAAAGGAGGCTGGTACGCGTTAATTACGGGGCAACCGATTACAGGAAAATAGCATACAGCCCCACTGGTTTTACGATACAATTATTCGATGCAGGCAATAACCCTGTTGCGGAAACGCTTGGCGCTTTTAATATGGTGGATGGCAAGGTAGTGTCGGGACAGGAAGCGTACGACAATAACCGGGAGCTTAGCCATACTTACCAATACGATGCCCAGGGAAGGCTCACGCAGCATACCACGCTGCGGTTAGAAAAAATTACGCATAAAAAACTGGAAACCAAGAAATACTATTATTCCTATGAAGGTAATAACCCCTCAAGGATTATAGAACTAAGCTTTAATGGCGAAAATGTGCGCCGGGACTCAGCTGTAACCCAATATACCTACTACGAAGACAAAAAATTTTACACCTGGGCTGATATCGGGTTTGATTATTTTGGCACTGTTCCTGCCGCCATTGATGAGTCGCCGCTAAGAAATTTCCCGGCTTATAACGTTCTATCCACCCTCCCATTCAACAATGCGCCAAAATCAAGCACCAGTAAGCGATACAGGTGGGACAATGCACAACAAAAATGGAACTACCAGAGTGGTTCTTCAGGAACAGTCCCTGAGGACCTGTACCAAAATGACGCCGATGGATACCTGGTAAAGTATAGCAGTGCGGATATTGTCTGGCAATAAAGTTTTAAACAGATAGAGCGTATACCCCGATTGGAATAACAGCCCCTCGGCGTTCATCGTCTTTTTAAAATGAAAAGAGAATAAAAAAAACAATCTGATAGTTCTCACTATTCCTAACAATTAAAATCTACAATAATGAAAAAAATACTCTCCTTTAGTTTGTGCTTTATCTGCGCTGCTACCATAGCCAATGCGCAGGCGAAGCAAAACAATAAGCCTTCCGAACGAAAAGAAAATACCAATATATACAAGAGCAATATTCCGCTCAACACATCCACTATAATCGGAGTCTTCACTATTCCCAAATCGGTGGGTTCGCTTGGCAGCACTACTGACTTTATGAGCTACGTAAAATCAAGAGCTATGCTCATTAGCTATAAAATGGAGAACGGGCAGCTAACCGATAGAAAAGAAATACCTATCGCAAACATCACAGTGGATAATACAACCCGTGCTAATTTGCCCAATTACACGTTCACTTACCAGATCAAAGCAATTGTCCCCTATAATCAACCCATTGATGTAGCGTTTTATACTGTGGACTGGAGCCTGTCGTCCGGAAAATGTCTTTTTTTGAGTAAAACAGACCAAAACGAATACGCCACATTTTCCGCCAGCAATAAAACCCACACCGGCTTCGATTTTTCAGGAAGCGCTTCCCTCCATCCGCACTAACGAAAACACGCGTATCAGACACCTTATGGCAAATTAAAGCAACAAAAATGAAACCATATCTCCCGTGTATCATCGTCCTGTTCCTGATTATCGCCTCCTGCAAAAAAAGCGGTGGCGATCATCCCGGGAACAATAAAAAAATAGTTTCAATGATTGTGAATAGCCGAAACATCGTTTTCAGCTACGATGCACAGGGCCGGCTACAGCGCATTGATAACGGCGTGGATGCTTCCACCCGGTTTGAGCATAGTGCCGCGGGCATTGTTATACAGCAATACGATGCAGCCGGTAATCTTCTGCCCACCGGGCGCTGGCAGCTGAATATAGTGAATGGCAGGGTGAGCACAGCAAAAGAAATCGTTGATGGCAATGGTCTTATCAGAAATCACACTTACGAGTACGACGGCCAGGGAAGGCTTACAAGGCATATTGCCCGGGAACTGTATGAACCCACCGGCCAGGAAGCACGCACCGTACAATATGTATATGCTTATGGCGGAAACAATGCCGGTCATGTAACCTATCTGCACAAAAATGCCGGCGATACCCATGCAAGCGATTCCATTTCCATAGACCTTACTTACTACGAGGGTAAAAAATTGTACACCTACGCTGATATCGGCTTCAATTATTTTGGCACAGTACCCGTAGGCATGCAGCACCAGGGGCATGGTGTACCCTCGCCCATTAACCGGATTATTTATACATTTTATTTCCCTGCCAATAACCCCCTGCGCTCTATAAAGGAAACAGCTTATCGATGGAATGCTGTGCAAAACAAATGGCAGCTCGACTATTCGCAGAACCCCGTCATATCCGAAAGCGAATATGAGTACGATGCGCAGGGCTACCTTACAAAATGTGCCATCGCAAGCGAAATTAAATGGCAATAAAAAATACAACAGATGAAAAAGTTAATTCCAATCATAACAGCAATGGGCGTTGCCTGCCTGTTTACCCAATGCAAGAAAAAAAATACGCCTGTACCATCGGCCCCCATTGAGCACAAGATAGAATACGGCCACTATATCATTCGCTCCAAATATATGTGCAGCGATGGTAAGGCATTTGTTTTAGGGTCCTTCTCCAACCGCGAAACACTGGGCTGGACAAGGTTTACGCCGGAGGAAGTGAAATTTATCAAAGAAGACGGACAACCTGCAAACAATACTTATGTATGGTATATTGGCAAAACGGTGTATACCGGAAACAGTGTGGAGACAACTCCCAATCCTGCGGGAGGCACGGGGTTTATTAACAGCATCCGATATTACAGCATATTCCAGGATGACCTGGCCAACAATACGCGTTGGTATTTAAGTGTACCGGAAAATGAGCCCAACGAAATAGATCATGCAGGTTTTGGTACCGGCCCCTCCTGGAATGTGCGCCTGCAAAACTTTGCTAAAGAAGACCTTCCCAGCCAGCGAATAACCATTGCTAATTTTTCCGTTTCCGATAGCAGCAGCCGGTTTTTACACTATGCAGGCAGCCGGTGGTGGTATCTTTCCCTGCCTACCGATGATAAAAAAGTCTGTGACGAATTCAATAACGCAGTGATATGGCGACATAGCTGGCTTTGTCCTAATACAACAGTTATTGGTGATGGATGGAATGCAGCATGGAAAGGAGAAAGCTGCGGCATCAGCGAATTGATTCTGGAAAAAGTGGATTAACGAAAACCAGGCACATGACGAATGCAAAACGTATTGCCGTGATCGGCGCCGGCATCAGCGGGCTGGTAACCGCGAGCGCCCTGCAGCAGCGGGGGTATGCGATAACGGTATTTGAAAAAGACAAAACAATCGGCGGATCATGGGCACGCAGTATTTTCTATGTAGGTGAAGTGGCCCAAACCATCCGGCAAGATTACACATTCTATAACAGCGGCCTTCCTCCCCTTTCCGGCGAATGGCCGGATGGCGAAGAAATGCAACAATACCTGCAGGCCTATGCATCAAAAAGCAGAATGTACCAATACATCTCTTTTTGTACAACAGTGCAGAAAATTCATTTTGATAAAAACGGATGGAGTATTGCCGCCTGGGACAGTGATGATAACAGGCATATAGAGCAAAAATTTGACGCGGTTGTGGTTTGTACCGGGTTTGAAGCCGATAGTTATCACTATACCAACGGCGCTATTCGGTTTAAGGGGAACCATTTAAATACAATGCTCAACAACAAAGACCGCTGGTGTTTATATCGTCATATCGGTGTTGCCGGTTCTGAAAGCATTGGTTTTGTAGGCATGAATGGCGGCCTTTATTTTACGCTTACCGCCACTATAGCCGCACATTGGATGGCAGCTTATCTGAGCGGAGATATACAAACACCCGTAGACAGTCCTTCCGCCAGCCGCTTCAGGCGATATAGTAAAAAGAAAGAACTTTCGCAGCTTACACATTACCTGAACCTCCTTTTAAAAGATATGGGCAGCAAACCGCCGGCCGGCAGCAACCTGCTGCTGCGCTTAATGGGCCAACCATTTCATCCGGAAGCATACATAGACGCACTCAACAGGGTGCCGCTCCTGCATGATCGATCCTCATATAATATGAGTCATGCCGGAAAGCCGTTGAAAACAATACCATACAGATCCGGGAACCAATAAAACTGACGTCAAAAACGAAGGCAGATATAAGAGCGCTTCTCGTACTGCTGATCTGCCTGATCAACGCCACCACACTGATTTTATGGAAAGTCTTTTCCCAAGTGCAGGCGGGCAACAAAACGATGATATATACTATTTCCGGTGTAATTGCTTTTCCCGTATTAATGGCGCTGCTGAAACAAAACAGGACTCAGCAATTCAGCCCGGGTATTAATAACCCTTACAGGAACGAGCTTGTTAAAAAGCGACTGGTATCTCCGCTGTTTGGAACAGGCAGCAACCGCGCTCCCCTGTCATATCTGCCTGCGTAGTAAATAAAGTAACACTACCGTTGCACCTGCATCGGATAAGGTTCCCGAAAGGCTTCACAGGGCCAGCGAAACCACCTATATGAAAACAAAGTCAATCCGCTGCAAGAGCTGGCAACAAAGCTCCGTATCCACTGCTTTCTATAACAACGGCCAGGGCAAAAACCCCGGCCGCTGAGATCAGATACGTATTAAAAATCTTACTCCTTCTCCACCTTGATCACCTTTGAATAGCTCACAGTACCATTTATATCTTTTTGTGCGATACGGATATAGGCCGGCTTCTCTCCTGCAGCTATTTCTTCCGTCATTTTTTTAGAACAGGCCGCAATAGTGAGCACCGCGGCAACCGCCAGCAGCCACCGGCTGCTTCTGCCGCGCACTGCCGGCAGCAGCAGCAAAGCTGCCAATCCCATACCTGCAACTGCAAGAGCACCCGCACCGGTGCTGAACTCATAATCCAGCGGTGTGGTTGAAGTACCACCTTTTGCTTTGCTGAGCACTGTGCCCAGGGCCTTCCAGTTCTTACCATCCATGGATCCTTCAACCGTGTATTCTTTACAGTTCTCTTCGGTAAGTGTATTCCATATCACATACAGCACACCATCCTTCCAGTAAGCCTGTATGGGACCAAATACGGCCGGCAACACCCGGTCCGGAGTAATCAGTAAATACAGGGTGGCACTGGCGGTGGCTCCGCCGGCATCGGTTACCGTATACGGCACATTTAACGGACCGGTATAGCTGGCAACTGTGGGCGTATAAGTATAAGATCCGTTACTGGTTACCGTAAGCGATCCCACAACAGTACCATCCGGACTTTTAACATCAACCGTAGCTGTTCCGCCGGACAGGGCCGTGCCTCCGATGCCGGTGATCGTTGTTGCATTGCCTTCCGGGTCCACATCATTGGCCTTTAAACCGGTGGCGGCAGTACGAACGATGGAAGCTCCCTGAACGGCGGTAGCATAGTCATCGCTGGCCGAAGTACTGTTGGCTGTTCCGGGAGCATTCACCGTTACTACCTGGTAGGAGCTGGTACATTTAGGCGTGGGAACAGACAGATCACATACCTGGTAGGGAATGGTGTCTTTACCCACAAAACCAGGATCGGGTGTATAGGTAATATTACCCAGTGCATCTTTGGTTACCGTACCATGGGCCGGCTGCGT
>NZ_FMZO01000026.1 GCF_900101395.1 Niabella drilacis
TCTATTCAGTGAGCGGGTTAAAGCCCTGATAGGTGCCGCACTTCTGTAGGAGGGCTGGAGCCGGAATGGATTCCGGGAAATAAGGGCGCTTCATTATCTCTATTCAAAAGTTGTTTTTAAGAACGAGGGAATCAATGATTTTTTTTGTGTCTGTTGAGGATGGTTTTGGCGCAAACTGCCGGATCACTTTAAAATCTAATGGCCTCGTGACTATTTGCAGTATGAGTGATAATGAACCGGAATCAATTTTATTAAAATGCGTAATTACTAGTGGTTTGTGAGGACACAAACCATGGCCCACGCCACGGTCAGTGTCCTCACTGACCGAGAAAAGAAATAATTTTGATGCCGGCTTATTATGAAATGGTTAAAAGCATTTTCTTATGTCAAAACTAAAATCTTTCGGGGGTATTTTTAGCCCGGAATAATTTTTAAAGATGCTTGCGGCGGATAAAACCACTTCTTCGAAAAAACATGGTTTTTCTTCCGGTGTCCCGATTTTAAAATCGGAAATTGGAGTTTACTATATCATTCAATGTCTAGTTTCAAAAGGTTTTTAAGAAGCGGAAATAAGGCAAATATCGGCGCGGTGTGATAGCCTTTTTCTTGCCTTTCGAAGCGATCTACTATTTTCCCCTGTTTGTCTATCAGGATGAGCACAGGAATACCATTTACCATGTATTTGTTGAAAAGACTGTTTTTCTTATCCAGTACATTAATCCAATCCATCGTTTGGTCCTTTATAAGGGCATTTTTCCATTCTGTGAGGTTGCCATCACAAGAAATACTTATGATTTCAAAATCCTTTCGAACGCTGGCTTTGTAGTATCTCTTTAATACCGGATAGATCCTTCGGCATGGAAAACACCAGGATGCCCAAAAATCCAGCAAAACATATTTCCCTTTTAACGACTCCAACCTTATTTCTTTGCCATGTATATCGTTGGCGATAAATGAAGGGGCTGGTTTGCCTTTTGAAATTTTATCAGCGATTTGTAATTTCTCAAAAATTTCTTTTCCAAAAGTACTTTTTTGTATTGATGATGGAAACTGTTTATAATAATTGTCCACAGCATCCAGGGTAAAGCGTTCGAAATTTAAGTTTTGGGCAATTATAAAAGCACTGATAAATGATTTTGGATTTTCTACGATAAAAGCCGAATCCAGGTTTGCAATTTCTTTTTTTGACATCGTCAATTGCAGTGAAATACTGTCCCGGGGCAGATAGGCCCCGGTATCCGTTTGTAGTTGGCTTTCCAAAAGCTCCGTTTCCAAAAGAAATGGTTTCTTTTTTGTTGTTAAATCAATAAGCTGTTTTTGTATTTCCGTTCCGTTTTGAAGTTGAAAGTACTTAAGGCTATCCTTTTGTAATTTGATGGATGTTTGTCCCGGAACAATAATTAATGCTGCAGTATTGTGCGCTGATTCGGACGGGTAGAAGTATAACCTGGCTATTGAAGGGCCCGCAACTGTTCCCCGGTAGCGGAAACCATGGTTCTTTATCGTTATTGTGTCTATTTCATGGTGTTCGGTCAGTAGTTCAATGATAAGTTGGCCATCCTTCAGGTCATCAAATTTTCCTGATAGTTGAAATTGGTTCTGGGAGAATATTTTGTTGTGAGAGATACTTAAGCAGATTGAAAAAAAGAAAAATAGGACTAATGTTCGCATAATTTGAGGTATTGATCTGGAGTTGTTGACGGTCGTTCTTGATGTTTCATAAATAGGATGATTACTGACTAGAGTATTTGAATTCTAATCAGTAATCACTTTTAATATTACACCTAACAGGGCTTGTTTACTTACAATTTCCTGATTTTGCGTTTGCATCGTAATAAGTACAGGGAGATTGAGTACATTCATCTTTACATGGGGGTGGGGCGCTACCACTGTCACTGCCTTCAATCACCCTTTTCAGTTGCGCTCTTGTGAGAACCTGTGCGCCCTCAACGTTTTGAAGGGATAATTTTAATTTTTTCATCATTCCCAATTTTTAACGTTTTATAATAGCCCTCCCTCGTTCGTACTGCAGGTTAAATGAAGGAAAGCCTTTTCAACCATCAAGGCTAAAACCGTTCGGGCTGCTATTTCTGGCCCGGAAAAATTTCTTCAGATTTCTCTACAGAGCACAAAAATGGCTTTTTCGGAAAAGCAAACCTCTTCGGGTTTCCCGATTTCGCAGGCGTCTTCTCTTGTCAACAGATCTCCGTACTTCATAAACCTGGAAATACAAAACTCCCCGTCTTCTGTATAACAGTATGTTTTGCGCTGCCGGTCGTAGATAATGGTTGCCCCCAGTTCCCGCATTTGGGATAGGATCCCTTTTGTCGCGTTCCTGTATAAATTCATTTTGCGGGCAAAGGTTTCCAGGTCGCCGGAGGCTTTTCTTTTAATTAAATAGTTGGCATATTCCAGCCGCTTAATGGCTTTTATTAAGGACATAGGCAATCATTTCAGGTTATAATAATAATTCCGGTGCGCTGCAGTTATAAAGGTGGTCTCCCGGCTTCTTTATTTTAAAGATACTAAAAAGAAAATAGAAAAAAACGGTTTATCAGGGGCAAACGCGTCTGAATTTTATAAAGCAGTATATTCCTCCTGATGCGGGCTTTGGTAAATGAGCCGGAATCTATGTTGCCGTTGGTGTTGAGCGGGATGCAACATCAACGGCTTAGCGGGGTTTTAGGTGCGCTGTAGTTGTGCCAAACCGGGTGCAATAGCGGAAAAGGAAAGAGCAAAGGCTCAAAAGTTGTTTTTAAGAACGAGGGAATCAATGATTTTTTTTGTGTCTGTTGAGGATGGTTTTGGCGCAAACTGCCGGATCACTTTAAAATCTTTATCAATAATTATGTACCTGGGCAATTCTTCAACAAAATAGTCTTTTAGATTCAGGCGATTGGTGTTCCATTGGTTTCCCTTCAGGCCCATTGATGTTATATACGATTGCCACTTTTTTATATCCTCGTCTATCGATAAAGAAATAAAGGCAACATCATTATTGTCAGCATATTCCTGCTTAAGGCGCTCAAAGTTGGGCAGTTCTGCTAAACAGGGGCCGCACCAGGTGGCCCATAAATCTATATAAATTACACGACCCTTATAATTTTCAATAGACACCGTCATATTATCAGCATCAATGGCCCTGAATATTTTCGCTTTTTGTTCGCCTTCAAATTGAAGCAGTTTTTGCTCAAACACATTTTGAAGAACATCTTTATATTTCGGATTTTTAATACGATCTATTGCAGGCGCGAGGGTTTTCACCGATTCTGTATTTGACGTATGTTTTAACTGGTCGCTAATATTTTTTGCGAACAGCCAGTCCTCAACCGGAATCGCAGCTGTTTTTGTATTGGGCGTGGAGTAGTTTCTTATTACTTTTAAAATGTTCCGGTATACCGGAAGAACCAGTAATGATGCGTCGTAAAATCCAGCCGCGTATTTTTTTAATAAAGGGGGTGCTAAGCGGTCGTATTCTGCCAGGTATGCTTTTAGAGAATCTTTTGGTATTACATCTTCATAGTAAAGCTGCATATAATACAGGCTATTAATAATGTCGGATTTTATCCTGCCCAGCTCATAGTTTTTAAAAACGGGGCTGATATTTTTACAGGACCGCAGTGTTTTCTCTCGTTCATCAGCGCATAACAGAATATTTTTCCAGTTAGATATAAACCTGCCGCTGATACCCGCTCCGGCGTTGATAAAGGAACCTGCTTTTGGGAATGGGGTGTCTTTTAAATAAGAATTTGCCGCTGAGCCTTTCCCCGAAAACCTGGCTGATTTGGGATAATTTCTGTCTAAAAAAACACGCATACTGTCTCCAGGCTCAAGATACAGCATATTCCTGCCTATCCTGAAGTAGGAGGCTGTTTCAAGTGGCAGCACAATCTTAAAATGATTATTTGAGTCAATCAAAAATTGAAAAGCAACATCGGAAAGCATCAATTCTCCGATATCTGAAATATTTTCGATGGATGTTGTTTTTGAAAAATTGATTCCGATACCCTCCAGTATTACGGAACCAGGGTTGTATTCCCGGTTTTGCAACCAGGCGCTTTTAGGGATTAAAGAAAAAAACAGGAAAATAAAAAGAACGCGAAAAAGCATCGGGCAATATTTAATGATGTTGTTTGTTAAAAGTATAAAGAATCATGTTGATTACCACCTGTATTTTAAAGAAAATTTGAGACTGTTTCAAACTAAGGCCAGGCTTCTGATGAATGAGTATAAACCGGGTGCCCCGGAATAATATGAAAATTTAGATGCGTTGGCCCCGGCTGGTCGCACTATTTTTGCGGGTATAAAATTTTTTCTAAATATTTTTCCAGGTCTGTTTCGTATAAATCCTTTGCGATTATTATACCATCGGCGTCAACAAGAAAATTTTGCGGAAGTTTGGCAACCCTATAAAGAAGGGCAACAGGGCTTTCCATGCCCTTTAGGTCGGAAAGCTGTGTCCATGCCAATCCATCGCTTTTAATGGCTTTAATCCAGTCCTCTTTTTTTGAGTATTCGTCCAAAGAAATACTAACAATTGAGAATCCTTTATTCTTATACTTTTTATATACATTAACTAAGTTTTTGTTTTCCCGCCTGCACGGTCTACACCAGGAAGCCCAAAAATCAATTAATAAATATTTCTGCTTGATATCTCTTAAAGAAACTGGATTACCTAAGACGTTATTTAGGGTAAAATTGGGTGCTTTGCCGCCCACCCCAAATCGTAATGAAGCTATTTTTTTTTTCCACTTTTTTACCTAGTATCGATTTTTTATCTGCGGGTAATAAAAGATGAAATAGTGTATCAATCTTATCGATATCTTCCTCTTTAACGTTAACGGGCAACCTCCTGAGGTAGTCAGAAATTAAAAATAGCTTTAGATTGGAGTTGGGATTGCTGATGAGGTATTGGTAGTAAAAAGTTGCGAGTTTGTACGCTTCTTTATTGATTTCACCTTTCCAGTATGCTGCACTGTCTACATTTTTTAGCGCCTCTTGCTCAGACCGTTTTTTATAAAGTAATGATAACGCCTGGTGAAACGGCCGATCTAATTCGTCTACTATGGTAAGCATATCTTCTTCGCGCAAATTGTTTATATCATGAGGATTTGTTGCGTACAATGTAAGTAAGGTGGTTGTTGCTATCTTCTTCGAAAATTCAAACTTATGGTTTGTAACCAAAGAGCTGTCAATCCCGCCTTCTGTGTCGGCATATATTGCATATATATACCGGGGTGATGTTAATAGATTTGAAACTTCTCCACTGATTGTTAAGGATGATGCCGTTTGCTTTAACTGATTTGTTTGGCAAAGCGTTGAAACAGGGGTCAGGAAGAAAAGTATAAGAACGTATTTCATTGTTGTTTGGGAAAAAACTTAAGAAGATGGCTATAACCCTTTACAGGGCTACATTTTTCGGGGTTTAGGCGTATGGGATACTTTCCCTGATCTCGAACAAAGGGAACTGAAAAAAACGCTTGTTTGTATTGAATTAAAAGCATTTTTATTGAATTTTAGTCGGACAGAAATGATTTTTTATGTTTAGAAATAAAAAGATTTCGGCTTTTTAGAAAATCAGTCAATGCTTCCAATGAGAGGTTGGAGTCGATTATTTCCCCTTCTGAAGTAACAAGGTAATTCTGCGGGATCGCATTTAAATTATATTGAGTTTTTACAAGCCTGGTTTTAAAATTTTTATCGATGAAGTTTTTAATAAAAATGCGGTCCTCCTTTGACGCCATTTCCCAGTTTTTTATAGCATCGTCAATGCTCACCAATACTATATCAAATTTTGAAGTGTCCAGATCCGGATAGATCTGCTGTAGCTGTGCTATCGACTTTCTACATGGGCCACACCAGCTTGCCCAAAAATCAACCAGGGTATATGGCTTCTTTTTATAAATCGATTGAAGGTCCGTTGTCCTGTTCCCGGTTGAAAGAAGCTCTGCAGTGGGAAGCGTTTGCCCGATCATTAATTTCTTGTAATTCGTAATTGTAGTTAAAAGCTCCTTTCCCAGCTGTGTCCGCATCAGCGTATCTGTAAAAATCAGGGAACATTCCTCCAGTAATTTTGTGGACATGTATAATTCCTGTTTTAACAGCTTAAATAGCACGAAATAGGAATTGTTGTGATTTTTGACAATTTCCAGTATATTTTGCTCATATTCCCGGTAAGATGCATAAAAAGAGCCGCCTCCGTCAACAGGCGAAAAGTCGTATTTTTTTTTCATGCCGGACATCTGTGGATTGTCAGTAATGAGGGCTGGTGGTGCAAATAGCAGCTCCTTATGTTTTGCCATAAAATCGTTTTCGCCGCCGGTAACCGGGCTTCGTGCGGTTGGGTAATTGACGGTAATCTGAACCAGGTCCAGCGTGGCCAAAAAAGCTCCGATTCTTGTAAGAACGCTGTCTTTACGATCTTTCAGCAACAGTATACACCAGCGGGGCTCGGTTGCTGTTATTTTTAATAAATAGGATTGGAAATTCCGGGCGCCCTTTTCGCTGGCAAGCGCTTTGTCGCTATAAAAGTCTATGATTTCCAGGTTATACATTTGTTCAATACCACCCGGCAACTGCAGTGTTACACTAACCGGGCAAACATGCGTTTGCGCGGTTAGGTATGTAACAGAAAGCATGCAAAAAAACAAACAGAAAGTCTTACGCATAATGTAGTTTTAGTCTTTCATCTATAAGGAAAGATAAATTATTTTATTTGTTACCAGGATCTCAAGCTTTAGCTCCAGCAATTTTTTAACAGAACCAGGATCGTTACCCGCATCGGGGAAGGCCTGGCTGATCTTATCAACAAGCGTGGAAAAGCTGCATCCCTGCGAGGCAAGCAGGACCATATTTGCACAGAGCTCATCCAGAACAAATGTCCTGTGCCCTTTGAAGAACAACCCGGGTACAATAGCGGTAATGATATCCTTTTCATAGGAGGACCGGAACTGAATCGTATTTCCCGTAATTTGAATACTGGTCCAATCGTAGCAGCCATCAATGATTTCTAAAAAAGGATTGGTGTAAACCAATGCGGCTTGTTTCCGGCTTTCAGGAAGTGTAAAAAAAAGCATGCCGGATATGGATGCGGCTTCCTGCTTATGCAACAGCGCCGCATCAATTTTGTTGAATTGTAAGATGACCCGTTTGAGCGTACACTCATACCGGTAAAGGCTTTTTAAAAGTGAATTTTTGGACCGGGCCACCGCTTTTTTTAAATCTTTGCTGGATAGGGTATTTATTTTCCCGGTTATAGCATTCAGGAGCTGAACCGTTTTTGTAAAGGCCACCGGCCCGTTTTTTTTTGACGGAGGCCTGTTTGCTATTTCCTGGATCTTGTTGGGAAAATAGTAATGTGTTTTTCTGAACAGGGCTGTTATTTTTAAAAAGGTCTCCGGGTAATGATGGTAAAGCAGGTCGCATACCTGGTTGCAGATATTTTGGTTGCGCTTGTGGGGCCCTATAAAATGAAGATAATTGATCCTGGGCAGCATTGCAAAGTTGGCAACATCGGCTATCCCGTACCCGTTGTCCGGGAACTGTTTCTCAAAATAACAGTTCACTTCAAGGTTCATTTTCTTTGACAGGGAATAGAAAAGAACCTGTTCAAAAATGATATTAAAGTTCGTATTTAAGGGGTTCGCGGTATTCCTTTTTATGATCGTTGCTGCTTCAGAAAAATAGGTTCTGAAAAAAGACAGGTTTGTACCTCCTAAAATTCCTGCATTGTATGCGTTTACATGGGTTGTATACAGATCGGTTCTTAAATATTCCGGGTAAAAAAAAGCATCGGATCTGTAAGGAGAAAAAAGGTTGTTGTAGTAAGCGGTGCCGGTTTCGGGGTTCTGAGCAATTAAGGGGGATGTCAACAGCTTTTTCCGGAACGGTTTCCAGAGCACCACATCCCCGTCAACATGGATAAACGGCTTTTCCTGGCGGGCATAGGTGAGCAGCTTGGGATAGGCCCATAGGTCCGGCGCGCAATCCAGGTTGTCGTAATCCGTAATTATTTTTTTATAAGGCAGGTCCAAAGTATCTGAGAGGATTGCGGCCCCGTGTTTGTCGGTATACAGCTCCAGTTCTTTATAAAATTTATTTAACTGGAGGCTGCTTAATGCCCAGGCCATCAGGTGGTGTTGCGGCGAAACCCAGCCGAAAGGATCTTCCAGCAGGTTTTTTTTATGGGTCCATAGTGTCTGGCAGATAGTCATGGTTTATTTATTAGCTTCGATGATGATCTCTTTTTCCTGGTGCAGCAGATCTCCGTTTTCGGCAATACCCTCTACAATAATTTTGTAGTTGCCCGGGAGGTCACTGCTGTAAAAATCAAGCGTGGCGCTGCCGGGTACGGGTAAAAAGGGACGCCAGCAGAGGGTAGATAAGTAGTGGAGCGATTCCTGTTCTTTTATGTCCTTTTCCTCCATCCCGGTAAACAGGCGGGCAGTGTTTACACGCTCTATGTTGTTATCTGCACAGCCCTGGTATATAATATTTCCACCAGCGGATCTATATATCTTGCCCTTTACAGGCAGGGTATTTCCCTCGTCACCAATATGAGCCGGGCAGTTCAGTATATTGTTTATACATACGAAATCTCCGCAGTTATTGCCAAAAAGGGCATCGGGGCGTGCAAGCGGCTTTGTGGCCCGGACAGTGACCATCCTCATCGTTTTTGCTTCAAAGGAGTCCTTGAACACCAGGTAATTGCCGGTTAGGGCCTCCTGGTATGGACGGGCTGCGGGCAACCCCGGTTGCTGCAGGTAGTTCATGGGTTCCTGCATCGGGTTGGTCATGATAACAGCATAGCGAATGAGCCCGATCCCTTCCATTGCTCTTTTATTAATGTTCCCGGCTGCGGCGGTAAATACGCTGCCTTCCGGGGTTACCAGTTGTGTGGGAGCGGGAAAGAACCGGCCGCTGCTGTCTGTGGTTATAAAGTTTTTTAGGGTATCCCGGAGAAGGAGTACCATCAATTGTTTTTCGACCTCCACGCCACCCCGGGCCATTACGATGCTGCCGGACACGGTAGGTTTATGGAGGGGAGGCGCAACCGTATTTGCCGGTGTCCCGGCATCGGCTGCTTGTTCCAGGGTATTGCTCAGTAAGCTGCTGCTGCTATAAATGGTTGCCGATTGGTAGGGATCATTCAGGGGCTGCGTATAATAGTAGGCGGGTAATAGCAGGCGGTTATGGTTTTCGAGGCGCGTGGTGTTAACACACCAGGCAGTAAGAATGGCTTTTAAGGGCTGGCCCTGCTCGTTTCCCGCATTGATTTTTACGGTAATTTTTTCGCGGGTTTGGAACCGGTCTTTTGTTGTTTGAAGGGTTATTGTGCTGCGGTTGTTATAGTGGGCAAAAAAGGGTTTCTGGTCGAGTAAGGTCCCGGTTTCATTAAAAAGGGAAAGGATATAAGTACCTTTTTTAAACGACCCCAGTGGGAGGGATATTTTTTTGTGGCCTGTTATATAGATGGGATCCGATCGTTCCTGTTCTGTACTCAGCAGGTTCCTGTAAGCCAGCACCACTTTTTGGGGTTGGGTGGTGGTGATGGTGGCTTCCAGGGAATCATTGTTAATAGTATGGGCCAGCAGGAGGTTTGCCGGCTGGTGGGTGGGGATAGTCTTCTGCGGGCCTGTTGGAGCAGCACTGCCGTGTATTGTTTTTTTTAGGGGGAGCCATAGGGTAAAGGGTTTTGATTGCCCGTTGGCGGTGGTAACGGTATAGAGTACGGGCAGGGAGGTATCTGGTTGCCGGAGGGGTATGATGAGCGTAGCTCTTCCTGTAATATCCAGTTTTTGAGTGTTGGGTTTTTGGCCTGGGCGGTGGTAAGTAATGGCGGCTTTTTTATCATTGATGAGTACTCCTTCAGCAGCGGTGGCCTGCATGGATATGCGGATGGTATCGGATATATGGAGGCTGTCTTCTATATGAAAGGAGAGGTGGAAGGGGGGCTGTTCTGTGGTTTTTATTGTTAAGCGTTTACGGAAACTGAAGCGGGGTTTTCCGGAGGGATCCAGGAGGTTGAGCGCTGCCACAAGCTCGTAATTACCGGGCTGCAGCTCCTGCGGAAGGGTAAGCGTTCCGGGGCAGCAGCCCTGCTGCATCAGGTAGTTTTGGCTGAGGAGGAACCCGGTCGTGTCCTGCCGGATGAGTGCAACGGCCATGATGTCGGGTTGCAGTGTATCGGGTAATGGTTCCTGCGGCAGAAAATACCCGCTGAACCAGATGGCTTCTCCGGGGGTGTAAATGGTTTTATCCGTAGCTACATACAGGGCGCCCCCATTTGAGGAGGGGGCCTGGGCATTCAAAATTGCCCGGATAAAAAACAGCAGCAGTAACCCTTTTCTTTTCAAGAGTGGCAGGCTTTTGGGATGGTGAAATTACAAAAATAGGATCATGGATAATAATTTAAGGGCAACATCATTGCAACCTTCTCCGACCAGTTAAAAAATCCATTGGTAATAAGAGCGGAGTTTTTTCTGTAAGATCCGTTTGGCTTAATAAAAAGGGAAGGACTTTCATCAAGATAGAGCATACTGGAGATCCTGTTGGTTAATTCTTTAAAGGCGGGCATACGTGCAGCGTCCTGCAACCTGGAAAAGAAAAGAAACGAAGCGGATCTTAAATAGTCAAGTACAAGGGGTGCGCTATATAAACTGTCAGCCATCCTAACCAGGAGCGTACCCGGATAATTGAGCGCTACTGTTTGAGCATCCACCGGGGAAGTGATCTGGCCTGCCTGTATCTCCGTACTATCAACCGTTGTTTTGAAGGTATTGCCTATATGCCCCATTGCACGGGTTACAGCAGCCGTCCGGTTCCCCAGTATAACGGTATCCGCAATTTTCAGGGACTTCAGCCGATAAAGGGAATATCCTTGCTGCTTCAGTGAATTATTGTATAATGCCCGCATAAAACGGAGCAAGGATGTTTTGTAGACCTCCGCGCGGTTGCGTCTCCAGGTATTTTGTTTGCTGCTGTCCCCTTTCATTTCTGTAAAGTGCAGGGTTCCGGTGGATACGGTTTCAGCGGTCTTTTCATTCCTTAAAAACCGGTCTGTTTCATAATAGATCGTGTACCCCAGCGCTGCATTTTGTATAACCAGGGGGGCAGTCGTTCTTGCTTCTAATATCCCGTTTTTTTTGTGGTAGGAAAACACTACTACCTCTTTGTTTTCTATCCTGCAGGAGTTGGCATATATAGAATTCCCCATCACAATATCGAAAAAAACGGCGCCCCATTTTTTCCAGCTTCCAGATCTTTCCTTCGTTTTGGAGCGAACCACTACGGGGTTTAAAAAACCGGCCTTCGGGCGCATATATAAAGAATCCGGTCTGAAGGAGGAGGATAGCTGAAACTTCAAGGGATGATAGGCCACATGGGTTACGGTCAGTTCGTAAAAACCAGCGGGAAGATGGTCTATGCGAAATCTTCCATTCGTATCCGTTATGGTACCTAAAGTGGTGTTTGGTAAATAAACACTTGCCCCGGAAACAGGAGCAAGTGTTGCGCTGTCATTTACTATGCCGGTAACTGAAAAAAGTTGCCCCGTACTTTTTATAAAGAAAAAAGAAAATAGTAATAATAGAATACCTGTTTTCATTTATTCCTGGTAAAGGTGAACCGATCAGCTTTATGCGGCATTTGGAAGAAGTTTGTCTCCTGTTGTTCTAAGCACAGGGAAATGGCCCGCCTGGGGCGCAGAAGGCTTTGTACCCGCCGGGGCAGGATGAATCAGGACAGGCCCAGACAGCTGACCCCGGAGGACAGGTTCCGGCAGCGCAGGAGTCGCTGCCGGAACCACTGCCGCTACCGCCATCATGCTCCCCGGGCCAGATACATTCATTATTGATGCATTCCAGGCCCATATCACATTGGGACGTATAATTGCAGCCACTACCGCCCGATCCCCCATCAATTTTTTTCATTTGTTCTCTGGTGAGCAATGCTCCTGCATCTAATGGCAGGTTGCTCCATTTTAGTTTTTTCATTTTTAAAAAATTAAAGAGTGACTAATAATAACACTCAAAACTAAAACTGACCGGGGCACTATTTCTGCCCCCAATTTTTTTCAAATCTCCTCGCATAAAACAAAAACGGCTTTTTCTGAAAAACAGAGTTCTTCAGGCTTACCGATCTTCGCCGCTTCATTGCGGGTCAGTACCTGTCCGTATTCCATAAACTTTGAGATGCAAAACTCCCCCTCCCGGGCATAATAATAGGTTTTTCGTACCCGGTCATAGTGTATGGCTGCGCCCATTTCGCGCATCTGGGCAATCAGCGCTTTTACGGCCCGTTTTGACAGGTTCATTTTCCGGGCAAAGGTCGCCGGATCGCCGGTGGCTTTTTTCTTAATCAAAAAATTGGCATACTCCAGCCGCTTAATGGCTTTTATTAAGGACATAGGCAATCATTTCAGGTTACAGTAGTCTTCATCCCGGGATATAGCAACTCTAAAACAGAAACCCGGAACCATCCTGCTCTAAAGATAATAAAAACAAAGCAGAAAAAAACGGTTTATCAGGGCCAGGCGTGTCTGAATTTTATAAAGCAGCATATTCACTCCGGTCCGGCAATTGAAAATTTCAAAAGCAACCTGAAATTCGTTTGCCAGCATACCGGTTTCGCGTTAAAAAGATATTTCTAAAAGTATTGCTCCAAAATTGTTTTTATTTCAGGTGAGCCGGGATGTTCCGCATCATCATCAATCACCTCCCCATTTTTCCCCAATAAAATGTACCGTGGTATTGTTTGAATATTAAAAACTCTTTTTAAAAGAGCGCTATCGAAATCCGGGATAAGATAGCTGGCGTCAACAGGGAGGTTTTCTTCGGCTGCAGCTTTCTTCCAGGCGTTTATTTCAGCATCGGTGGAAATATAAATAAATTTAACCGGCTTGTCTTTCATTTCAAGCACGAGGTTTTTACTTGATGGAAATGCCCTTCTGCAGGGCATGCACCAGCTTGCCCAAAAGTCGATATACAACAAACTATCCTTATGTTTTTTTAATATCTCGTTCCATGTAATACGATTCCCTTTCAGGTCAATTAATACCTGCTGCCCGTTTGTCGATTTTAGAGCAAGAAGCGCGTCTATTTCATTGAGCAGGTAGTTACTGTATTTATCTTTATCATCGTTAATAAACTTATCATAATATTCCTTGTGCAGTGCATATTGTGTTTTTAGATTTCTTTTTAGCACAACAAATTCTAAGAACCGCTGCTGTTCTTTTATTTTTACCGGGTTGCTGCGTAAATATTCAAACAGGTCAGCAAATAAATTTTCACCGGCAAATTTTTTGGTATAATATGCAAAAACAGGCGATCGTAAAAACATCTGGTTCCCGATTGTCAGCTTTTCGGTGGAAGTAGCTTTCTTTATCAGGCTGTCCAGATATTGAATATATGATCCCGGGTAGTCGGTAATTTTCAGATTTTTCATATGTATGGCCGTTGTAGCCTGTAGCCGTTGAAAATTTTTATAAAGGCTTTCCACTTGTTCTACAAACGATGGGGATAATTGCTTTCCTGTCTGATAAGATTTAAGAAAATCAAGTCTCTTTTGATAAGTATCTAATGATGTTTGAATGTAAGCTGTAAAGTCTATATTGTTGCCTGTCGCAATTGCTTTTGTATTCGGCAAAGAAAAGAAGAGGCTTGATTCTATAATAGGATCCCCGGTTGCCTGGGCTGCAACAAAAAAAGACAGCTCATTATTCCTTATCGTATCGCTTTCGGTTTCGAGAACCGGGGATTTGTTATCACCCAAATATAAATGAAGCGTATCGCCCGGATAAACTAAAAAAAGATTATGCATGACTGCATCTATTAGCAGCACAGGGGTATTACTTTCAATTACTTTTAAAGAATCGGTATTTGTAAAAGAAAATGGCGGTACCGTATTGTCGAATTCTCCAAAATAATAAAAGAAAGCAGCTTGCCCTTTTTTCAAATTGCTATGAATAATTATTTGTTTTTTTTGAATCGTTTCTTTTTCAGACTCAGAAGGGGTAGTTGAACAGGAACATAAATTAAATAAGAGAGAGAGTCCCGTTAATAGGCCGCACCAATAATTTTTTTTATTGATAACAACATTAAATGAGTTTGTGTAAAGCTGTTTTTCCATTATAAAGTATAATTTTTTCCTCAATTTTGGCCCCTCAGCAGGTAAAGATTTGATGGTATTGTTTTTCTTATGAAGCTCCTTCACCCAAAGGGCGTGAAAAAAACTGGAATTGCTGCAGTTGTGGGCAATAGTCGTTTTAGTCAGTTTAATGAAACTCCTTTGTGAAGTTAGGGCATTTTGATAATGTGCAAAGAATAACTTTCTCAGAAGCTGTTTGAAAACGATTCTATATCATTGATACATTCATTAAAATGTGCGGGCGTACTATCGCATTTCTCATAGCATGGGATAGCTGTCATTTGCTAAAAACGGGAGTTACATCGTTTACAAAAGAGGGATCGCTTCCCTGCATATAGCCTTGCGCTCTTGCGCAGGCCGGGAGGCCTGGGCAGCCGTGTTCCTTCATTTTGCGGTAAGTAGGGCGCTGTTTAACTCAGAAACCAACCAAATCACGCGGTAAAACAGTGTGCTTCAAAAATACGCCAGCCCGCATACTACATGCAAAGAGACAAGAATCTTTCAAAATCCGCGCAGCAACTTTTGCGCTCTAGTACCTTTTTGTTTGCTCCAAAAGGACCACGGAGTCGGTTACAGCATGATGCCGGGGAAAGATTTCTATCGGCTTTGGTGCAGCGTAGCAGGTCCCGCTACGTTTATTGAAACCCTGGGAGGAGGGGCGCCCCGCTTCAGAACTTCTATACTTTAATCAACATACATAGCCTATCTGCGGCGGCTTAAATTCCAATCCTTATCCGATTATTGCGGGCAGCATTCGCCCTGGGGCGGACTTGTTCCGATCGACTATCAGGATTGCTTCACCTTGTGTCCAGGACAAAAGTGAAAAATAAGGTTAAGGGGGTGATTATAGTTATTTAGCAGACCCTAAGTATTAAATTTGAATACCCCATAATACGAAGAACGGCTGGTTTTGTTTTTTTCATTTTGCTTCCAATTGTAAGATCAAGGTTAACCAATACGATGTCATATTGATTTATTTGATCCCCCTCAAACATTTCACCTTCAAACACATCGTCTATCAAAAGTTGGTCATCGCCATTTTCGTGATTCCGCTTTATGTTTTAAAATGATATAGCCTATTGCAAGAATCAGTTCAATTTTGTCGCTAATATTATATTTTTCAAGAGTAGTCTTGGAAAGCAGGAGCTCCTTTAACTTTCTTATGTTCATTACTGAAAGTTTCATAAAATCCGATTTGTGAATACAACCTTTTCCAACTTCCAAATTGTTTTTATAATTGGTGATCCATGAGCATTTTGGGTATCATAATGAAAAAGCCGGGTACTACATTGAATCTAACAGGTCTTCAATTGTTGCAAGAAATGATCCCATAAAAAAATTGGTACTCTGTTGTTTTGTTGGAAATCCGCCCGAGCAAACTCTTTTAATCGTTCCCCTTTTTAAAATAAGATTGGTAGGATATCCGCTTTCAAAATTGAGCTTGTTACCAATGTCTCTTTCAACAGATACTGGCATATAAGGAAGATCATGCTGTTTGACGAACGCATTTACAGTTGAATCATCATCAGGCGTTATGGACAGAAAAAGAACATTTTTATTGTCTTTCAGTTTGTTATAGAGCAAACTTATTCCTTCCAGTTCCAAAATACAGGGTTTGCAATTAGCAAAACTGAAATTAAGGATCACAACTCTTTGTTCAAAGACGCTGCCGGGAATACCGGCTTCTTTGGATAGCAACTTTAAAAAAGGATATGAGGTTCCAACCAGGGATTTACTTCTTGTCTGAAATTTTTTGATCTCTGATTGAATAACATCCTCAGACACATTGTGCTGTGTTTTTAAAGGAGGCGCAGGCTTATCTGCTGGAGTTGTTGAGGAGTTACAGCCAATCACGAGAATTGAAAATACAATCAAGCGATACTTTAAAATGACAGCCATTGTGATATGCGATAGATGAATATTGATACACTTGAAAACTGTTGAAAATAGCACATACTTCTTTTAAGTGTATAAAAGAAACTTGGTAGCTATTTAATTCAAAAAACCAAGGCTGCTGATATTAAACAGCCTTGTTTAAAAATTAGTGCCCACAAATTGAAGCATCGCATGCTACTCCGCATACGATCGGTACACCTGCATCTGGCCCGTTTTTACAACAATAATCACATAAACATTTGTTGTCCGTTGTCCAACAGGTACCACATATGGATACGTTGGCTGCTCCTCCGCAGTGATCGATGGTTCCACTTCCTTCCCCGCTTCCCTGTCCCCCCATAATCCTTTTCAATTGGTCTCTTGTAAGCACCTGTGTGCCTTCTAAATTAACAAGATTCAATTTCAATTTTTTCATTGCTTCAAATTTTTAATGCTTTAATAATCGCTTCCCCATCATTCGTACTGCAGATGGAATAAGGGAGAGCATTTTCAACCATCAAAGCTAAAATTCCTCGGGCCGCTATTTCTGGCCCCGAAAAAATTTCTTCGTGTCTTTTTGTAAATGACAAGAATGGCTTTTATTAAGAACATAGGCAATCATTTCAGGTTATAATAATAATTCCAGTGCGCTGCAGTTATAAAGGCCGAACCTCTTAAAGGTAATAAAAATAAAAGGAACTTTTTATGAATATTTTATAGGCGGCTGCCATTCTGCTATCATAGCGGTTCTTTTTATACGCGGGCCCATTATAAATATAAGCAAATGCAGGCCAATCCCTTCGCTGCAATGCAGCCAATAGTCCTGTATTTTTTACAAAGTTACAAAAGGCCATAAGATGGGCCGGTTCGCCGGTATACATCGCATTTATAAATAATGGCAAAGTGGCAAAACCTGCTAATTTGAAGTTCAACCCCAATACCTGGAATTTTCCCCAGGATACGGCCATCAGTGCTGCCTGGCGATCCTGGGCCGCAGCCCTTTGCAAACGCCGGTGCTGGTCGCTTATTTTACCGTGCCCACCGGGTATGGAGTTGCTGATATCCGGGTATGCGGTATCATATTTTCCTGCGGTCAGCTGGTGAAACTTATGCCTTTCAAAAAGGATCTTTGGCGTGTCATTGGCAAGGAACCCGGCGCCGGCCGATTCTACTTCTGCCACCGCCGTTATTGCAGCAACCTCACAGCCCAATAACCGGGCCGCCTCCTTGTAATCCTGTTGTGTTAATATGGGTTTCATCGTTAAAATTTAAGAAGGTCCATATTGATACCACCCTGAATATATGGAACCATTTTACCCGCGTTATACAGGGAATAAAGGTATCCGGCCCCAATGTACGGGCTGAGCCGGCCATCCGGGGTAATGTGGAACTGCAGCCCGGTGGAAAGCAGGTTGCTTTGCTGATCCCTTAACCCTGTTACCAGGGTACTGTTCCAGGTAAGCGCAAACCTGTCCTTTGGGAACGCTACGGGCTTCTTATAGCGCTCCAGCCCGTTGATATGAAAATCAGGATCCGGCGATGACACATCGATAAAATTCCGGTAACGGCCAAACAGGCTTTTCCGTTTCCGGTACCCGATGATATCCAGTACCGCATGGTACCGGTAACGGATGGCCTGGCTGCTGCTATTGGTTGCCGCCCAAAAGTGAGGACCTGTATAAGTTGTTGTAATATTCACTGCCCCGCTTTTCAAGGTGTCTATTGGAACACTTAAGAGGTAATAAAACGTCGCTATCAAACAATTCCCCCCACAGATAGCGGCAACAGCCAAAGAGCCAGACTATACAAGAAATTAATTCGCTTTTCTCTTTTTTTCTTTTGAAACCTTTCTGGATGATTTCTTTGCATTTTATTTCAGCATCCTATTAGATATAGGAGCCGACTTCAAAATAGAAATTTATAAAGTCATTAAATTTAGCGTCGGACCATGTAGTTAAATTTTTCCCTATTCCAAAATTTGCCGGTTTTTCTTTTTGTTCATATAAGCGAATCATTTCTATTCCAGCTTCATAGTGATTTGCGAGTGAGCTTATGCGTATTGTGTTTTGGTGACTCAGATCGCAGCAGTAACTTGGCGGGGCTTGGGTGTGGTCTATGAAGAGACACTTCTCGTTTACCGCGCTTTTGTACCAACAGGAATGGACCTCTAAGGATTGCTGTTCACTAAACCCCTTTTTCTTCAAGTAGTTGTATCTCACTACGCAACTTCCCTCTAAATCGTTGTCCGCTTCCCGAAGCTGAACGTCCTCTAGCCCAAGCTTCTTAAAATATCTGCCCGGCTTCCAAACATTATATTCTGATTGTTTATTTAGAATGCTGGTAGAGTCTGCAAAATGCCCTGGAAGATAAAAATCATCATCGTCCATCAGGCTAACCAGATCTGTGTCTGGAGGGATATGAGAGAATGCGTCTCTGTAAATACTTCCCAGATGTTTGTATGGCTCCATCGTTATATAATCAATATGGTTATTTATAAGAGTTATGTCTTTGTGAGGTTTCATAGTGATGGGTATCGAAGCGTTGTTGAAAATAACAAAGTGCTTTTCTTTAGCGATTTGATTTAGAAAGCAAGTGACCACTCTTTCTAAATGGGAGAATCTGCCATTCGTACAAGTTAATCCAACTATTTTCATTGCTGTGTTTTTATTTAAAAGATCCCGATCTCATTTCATTGTATCTGTCAAGTAGTTCGGTACAATTGCTATTAAAAGCGAAGTTTTTTTCTGATTTGTAAAACGAATCCATCCATTCTAGTTGAGCGGCGTTTGTGTTGTAATGGTTGAATCTCAGATTCTTGCCGGTTGCGTCGCAATAAGTATTATAACCACAAATTACCGGAAGATGGTGGATATTCCATGTATTCATGACTCTGGCAGTATCGAAGTTTTCATGTTTTATAATATGCTTGGGTGCCCACATGGAAGTGTCGAGACCGGCGATACATTTCGTGATTTTTGTTACAGGACAGCGTAGATTGTTAAAACGGTCGTCAAATTTTCTTTGATGGAGGATTATGTCAGAGAAGTTGTTAAAGTCCAGAATGGTGATGAGATTCTTTAACTCGAATCTCGAAAAAATAAATTCATCAATGTCAACAAACGCGGTCCATGAGTCGATGCTTGGTGTATTTTTCAGGTAATGTAGAATGGATTCTTTTTGACCGTAGCAGATTTCGTTATTTTTATTTTTGGGTTGCCAGTCAACTACGGTAATGTGGCCTTTATATTTTGATATGATATTGTTGAACCGTTCATCCAGTTCTTCATCGGATATATCAGCGGTCAATTTTAGAAAGTTGATGTTATATTTATTGGTTGTCGGAGTACTTCCATTGCGTCCTATTGATTTTGAATTGTCGTATAAGTAAAAGTGGTCAACTCCCAGCAGAAGATGATAGTCTATCCACTCTTCCAAAAAGTATATATTCTCCCTGAGAATAAATATTGTGTGAATAAAAAGCTTCATTGGGTTTAAAGATTTTGACCGGAGAAATAAGCGGCTATAAGATGGTATTATTAGCTTTTTTCCTGATCAAAAGTTAGTGTATTTTAGTTTACAGATTTCTTTATTTATCACGCATCCCGTATAACTTAAAATTTAGTACTACACGCTCGAACCGTTGAGTCGATTGCTCAAAAACATAGTTGATATGCCGATATTCCAATGAACGATCATTTACATCAGAATAACCAAAGTCTTTTTGAACGGAAATGAAAGGGTAAAAGGATAACTTATTAGCGGCAATTTGCGAAAGAATGTTATCTGCAGTTACCGATTCATCGAATGGCTCGTTTAAAATTAAGGGGAATATTTTTCGGTAAAGAACCATAAATTGAGAACCATAAAAGGCGTTGATCCAACACAACTCATCGGTGATAGGGAGAATATGGGAAAATCCGCCTGATGGGCCACCCATTAAGATGTCTGCAGCTAATTCATGTGCATATAATATGGAAGTAACTAGCCATTGTTTTGAATATGAATTAGTAAACACATGATCATCCTCACATATAATGATCAGGTCTTCTTCATTTTCCATGGCAGTGGTAACAATGTTTCGGATTGTTTTCCATAAACCCAAAGCTCCCACAGGGTCTTTTATTGCTTCAACAATGGTAATGTCGAATTCTTGTCGTCCGTTAAATTCCTGCCTGATATGGGCTAAACGGTCACAGCGCTCCGGTAGATTGATAATAAAGGTAGGTATGGTAACCGTATCAAGATCAATAGATACATTGAAACCGGCCAGCATGCGTTTGTTGAAATACCGGGAAACCTCAAGTAATGTATTTAGCGCTCCTTCGCTTTGTCTGAACAATGTTTGCTGCCGCTCGGGCTTATTATTTTTCAGTGTAACATCCGAATAACCATAGTCCTGCTGGGTTGAAATATAAGGCCATATCACCCATTTCCTGTCTGTAAATGCGGATATGCGATAATCTCCCGCATCAAAATCGTCGAGTTCCAGGTCCAGAAATGGCTTGAAGAACCTCTTGAAAAAAATAGCGAACTGAAGGCCGGAGAACTTCTCTGTCCAAAATAGATTTTCGGTAGAAAAAAATGCACTCTGGAACCAGCTTACACCACCCAATAAGATGTCAGCATCCAGGGCTTTGGCGTCCTCAATGCACTGTTGCAGTTTTTCAAAGGAATAATGTTCTGTAAACTGATGGTCGTCCTGGCAAATTAAGATAAGCTCATCTTCTGTCTGTACACAATCTTGTAAAATCTGTTTCATCGTTGACCATAGACCAAGCAGACCTACCTCATTTTGTATGGCATCCACTACTGTTACCGTAAACTCGGGTTTGTTTTCAAATTCTTTTAATACGGCTTGCCTGCGCTCAGGACGTGAGGGAAGATTGATTATGTGAGTTGATATTTGCATGAATAGTCTGTTATTTCATTTTTGTATTGTTATGCGATTTATTCAGAATAAACTTACCTTGTTTCGAAATGATAGGAAGGCTTTGATTTAAAACATTCTTTTTAATGGTGTGCGATTTCTTATGGCGTTTTCAACATCCAGCTGTAGCTGTCTGCCTACAGTTGAAGCACCATCGTTATTGGGGTGGCGACGATAACAGTAGACAATGTTCTGGATCATTGCAGTGTTTTCAAAGCCAGCTATTTCCATAAGTGGAAACATAAGCGCTATGTCCGAGGCGTATTCATAAAATTGCCCAGTTTCTGTCTTGAGATTTTCACAATGCGGATCCTGCCGTAGAAAAGCTTTAAATAATTTATATTTAAAGGTTTTTATGTGCGAGGCCTTCCAACGAACGCTTCTTATACTGGCAAACTCTTCTTTTGAGTAAGGCGAACAAAATCCCATGCGTCCATAATTGTCTATAAATTGCCCATAAGAAAGCAAGGTATTACTATCGTATGTCGCGTTAATAATTTGTAATACATATTCCCCTAAAAGATAATCGTCCCCGTCTAATTGTATCACAATGTCCTCATCTTTAATGGGAAGCTCCATTAGTGCTTTATAAATATTTTCCATCAGACCAAGGCGTTTTTTATTTCTAACCCGGTGAAACTTCTCCACTTCTCCGTCAATAAGATCGAGTGTTCCATCGTCTGACGCATCGTCCAGTAAAAAAACTTCATAGTTGTTATAGTGTTGCCCAATAATAGAGTTTATACAATCAATAATATATGGACGTACATTTCTGAAAGGAACTAATATTATTATTTTATGCATAGTCAATGGTACTTCAAGCATTTTTACAGAGTTTTCGTAAAGTGTCCTGTTTTTATGAGTCCGGGTTCTAAAATCTTTTTAATTAACTGCTCATTTTTTGAGTAACAAACTATTAATTGAATCTGTCAGTTGGGACAATTGTGAACCTGGTACATTGTAGTTGTTTCCTTAGCTTTCACCTCGATTGAGCCCCGGGAAAGAAAAAAGTAAAGATCTCCGCGAAGAGACCGGTTGAGGTCATATATGGAAAGTATGGCTTTGCTCGTGCCATTAATTTTTCCTGAAAAATGGGAATGCTCTTTTTTTGATAGAAATGTATCTGTAACGGAGTTTTCTATACTATTGGTATATTGTAAAACAACAGTGGATTTTTCAGCAACAGATCCTGCTAGATAAAAATCATCGTTAACAATTGTTAGAAGGGCTGATTTTGAAACCAAACCAATAATGGCGAAGAAAAATATAAGGGAACCAATTTTAATTTTTCTCATGTCAATAGTTGTCTATTAAAGCGTTGGTAAAGAAAAAGCTACCTACAAAAAGTAAATAGCTTTTGAGTGACGTGTCAAGTAGTTTGACATATTTTATCTCCTTTTTTTCCAACGTTCGGCACATCGAACAATAATGCGGTACATTTTGTACATGTGTTGTCTCCACCAGAACAATCGGAGCCTGATGTACATGGACTGGCGCAATGAGGTTTCCCACTTTCACTATCGTTCCCACTTCCCCCCATCACCGTTTTCAACTGCTCTCTTGTAAGAATCAATGCTCCATCAATGTTTTGAAAGTTCAATTTCTTCATTGGCTACAATTTTGTTTCAAAAGCCTTATTTAGCTCAGTATAAAACAGATTTCCAGTTGAGGGATGTGGAAGGTTGTTGTTTGAAATCTCCCCTTTATTATTAACTACAATAAACCTGGGTATTGTAATTTCCCTGAAGTTCCCATATATGCGGCTTTGAATATCCTCTTTGAGTTTAAAACTGATCATTACATGAGAGCCCTCCAATGGATAATGCTTTATAAAATTGAGCATTTTTTCCCTTGTTTCGGTATTGTCAAAGGAAATATAAAGCCGCTCAACATTATTTATCTTACAAAAACGATCAATTTCGGCATTGAACTGCATTTCTTCAACACAAGGGCCACACCAAGTAGCCCATAGGTCTATTAAAACAGCCTTTCCTTTGAAGAACTTTTTAACGAGACTATCCAAATTGTCTATTGAAGAAAGTTGTAATAGTTTGACTTGTAAAGTATCGGTAGTATTCCTTGGTTTCTTTTCATAGAAAAAAGGAAAGAGATATTTTTTGTATGCCGATTGAGGGAATATCGCTAAAAATGTGTTTAGATCCTTTTGGGTATAACTCATTGGAAACAATTTTTTATATCGCAGTAAAGTCATAGCCCAAAAACCTTCTTTTACATCGTTAGGGGCTTTCATACACATGGAAAGGTTTCCATTTAAAAAATATGATTCCCCTCCTATCACTAAATGTTTTTGGGGAGGGTCGTTAACGTCAATATTATAATTATCCTCTTTAAGTAGTAAAAATGAGTATTTTGTAGATGCTGCAAGGCGCCCATATATGTAACCTTTAACGAGTTGCGGATCATTGTCAAAAAGTGGCGATAGCTGATTAAAAAGTGCTTTTTTTTCTGATGAAGAATATTGCCTGGATGTTTTCGCCTGATATAAAAAATGCATAAGCAAATCTTGCTTGATGGCACGTTCAATAAAATTAAAAAAAGGTGCCGTGATTTTTCCTTTTTTATACAGTTTTTCAAAATCATTTACCTGACTGTTTAGCACCGACTCAAAAAGTTTTAGATCTTTGCTTTGATATATATCAGTTTTTTCTAAAGAAGTATAAAAATCTTCATGTTTACGGGAGGGATAATAATTGTATTTATTAAAAAGGGTATTCCCGTCACCATTCCTACCTGTAAAAGTAATGACGCCGTCGTCTCTTAGCCCGCTACTGTCTCGAACAATAGATTTTTTTATATCAAACGAAATGGTGTCTCCTGAAAAAGCCAAAAAATAGAACGGAAAATAACCAACACGAATGCAAAAAAACATGGGCCCCTTTGGTAAAGTGAGCTTTTTTTGAAACGAATTATTTGAATCTAATAAAATAATATTCGTTGAATCAAAAATATCGGAATTATAAAAATTGTTTATTGGAGTATATAAGACTATCTTATTCTTTAAACTATCTTCTATTGTGCCATTAACGAATACCTGGCCCGAGCTCTGATTGTAAAAGAGCAACAATAAAAAAAGAATCCAAGTCCTCATGAGTTATCAATATTAAAGTACTGAAATATCTAAACAGTAAGTGCAAAGTTTCTCTTCATATTTGCGTAACGAAAAGCTAACTAAGCACTTAAAGTTAGATAAACTTATACGGGAATGGCTGTTTAAGCCGGACATTCTGCGCCGGGGTTGCTACAGTTTACCCATCCGCAACTCGAACTACCCGAACTGCAATTGGATGTAAAATTGTCAATAGAACTTTGAGATGGCATGTTATTCCAGTGCATCATGCCCGCACCGCCGACACAACTACACCGATACTTCATGTTACCACTTCCCCCGCTTGCGCCACTTCCCCCATCTCCCCCCAGTATTTTTTTTAACTGATCTCTCGTAAGGACCTGTGTTCCTTCAATGTTTTGAAAGTTCAATTTCAGTTTTTTCATTGTTTAAAATTTTTAATACTTTAATAATCGCTTCCTCCTCATTCGTACTGCAGATAGAATAAAGGAAAGCATTTGAACCATCAAAGCTAAAATTCCCCGGGCCGCTATTTCTGGCCCCGAAAAATTTCTTCATATTTCTTTACAAAGTACAAAAATGGCTTTTTCGGAAAAGCAAAGCTCTTCGGGTTTACCGATTTTGCAGGTGTCCTCTCTTGCCAGTACCTCTCCGTATTTCATAAACCGGGAAATACAAAACTCGCCATCTTCCGTATAATAATATGTTTTGCGCTGCCGGTCGTAAATAATGGTTGCCCCCAGCTCCCGCATTTGGCATAAGATCTCTTTTATGGCGCTCTTTGACAATTTCATTTTCCGTGCAAAGGTTTCCAGGTCGCCGGTGGCTTTTCTTTTAATTAAATAGTTGGCATATTCCAGCCGCTTGATGGCTTTTACTAATGACATAGGGTTTCTATTATACCGCTAAAAAATAATTCAGATCAGCTACTGTGTATAACTCCGGGAGTTGGTAAAATTTCGCATTTTCTTCTGCAGTATTCACACACAGGAAAAATGTGGGTGTAAAAGCTACCTGGACTGCATCACACCATTCCCGCATCGCTTTTATTTTACGGTCCTGCATTTTTAGCTCCCCGTTTAAAGGATAATTGGCGGCAAAAGCCGCATAATCTTTTACCGGCGCATTATACCAATCGTCTAATGCTTTTTTGGTAAGTAGTTGATCATTTTTTGAATCAACGGCCAGTAAATGGCTTACCGGGGCTTTTTTAATGTCTTTTTCATCCTCCGTAGCGGTAAAGACCACCTGCAGGCAGAGGTCCTCATTATTCTCTGCAAGCGCTTCCATTACAGGATGTGCTTTTGCACAAGGTCCGCAATAAGGGTTGCATACTTTTACGAGCTTAAACCGGGCTTTAGCGTTACCCAGGGTAATGCCCAGGTCTGTAGCCGGCATCTCAATAGACTTTTGTTTGGCCAGTAAGGCCTCAAAGATCTGTGGGTTGTGTTTCAGGCGCTGGAGTTCCGTGGTTTTTTTCCGCAGTGCTTTTGCTTTTTTAAGAGCCGGTATTAGCAATTGAATAGCGATAAATACGGTTCCGAAGATGGCCGCTGTCGAAAACGCTGCAGCGCCGGAAATTTCAGACAGTGGCAACAAACCGTGAAAACTCCCCGAAAGGGCGGTTACAAACTGTAACAGGAGCAGGCCCTGGATCAGCAGGCAGAGCAGGCACCACTGCCGGGCGATCTTCCATTGATAATAAATACTAAAACCGATATAGGGGAGTGCGAGCATATTGATCCAGCTGAGCAGCTCCAGGCTTACCGGGTTGCGGATACCGGTAACCAGTAACAGGATCAGCATACCTGCGAAATAGGTAAAGCCAATGCTGCTCCAGCTTAACCCGAACAGGGTTGAAGCCCTGGAATTTAAAACGGCGGAACAGTTTACCTTTTTGCCGGCCTGGCAGATCTGCTTTAAGGCCGGGTTGTACTGGTCTACCTCAAACCATAAGAGCAGGGTGCTGACAACCGTGCCGGAAAGAGCGATGAGGGTGAAAACCACCGGTGCAATAACCGCATAGGAGCGGGTGGTAATAACCGCCAGCAGGCAGATAGCCAGGGTGAGCACCGGCAAACTCAGCAGCAGCAGGTGGGAAAGCCTATTTTTTTGTTTTTCTTCCTGCTGATGTTTTGCGTACTCCTTTTCTATGGAACTTTTTTCTGCTTCCACGGCCAGGATGGTTCCCAGGTACAGGGCATCAAAGGCTTCGGGAGAAAGCGTTTCTGTTTTTTGGGAGCCGGGATCATAAAGCCCGATGGCGTTTGCAGAAAAACGGGTAACAACGGAAAATACGGTTCCGCCCCGGGGGCTTTTGATATGTGCCATAAAAGGCGTTCGGATCTCCGTTTGGGCAAGGATCTGCTCCCGCTGCATGTTAAGCGCTCCACTGGCCACATTATAGGAAATACCTAATACATCAGCAATAGCAGCCAGGCTGGGATAATCCGGATGCTCCTCTAATTCTTTCTGTAAATGGGTACGGGTAAACGGTACGTTTAAGCAGGTTAATAGATAAGCTGCTGCGGTTTCGCAGGGTTGCATAGGTTGCAGCAACCGGGTTAAAAAGGACATTGGCAATCATTTTAGGTTAAAATAAATGTTCTGAGATTGAGCAGTTATAAAAAAATCCCGACTATTATCTATCCTAAAAATAATGAATATAAATCACAAAAAAAACATATTTTTTGATTGTGTAATGTAATATATCATGTGTCTTTTTTTCCCAAATGAAGAAAAATAAGTAGGTTTGAAATAGCCAAAAACAAACGCTGGTGAAACTATTTGACAAACGCTTTGCCTTCTATAAGCAGCTCAATGCCATGGACTGTGGCCCTACCTGTTTGCGCATGGTTGCCCGTTCTTACGGCAAACATTATAATGCGGATACATTACGCCAGATGGCGGGTTTTAGCAAGGCCGGGGTATCCATGCTCGGTATCAGTGATACAGCCGAAAAGATCGGCTTCAGGACCCGGGGGGTAAAGCTTACCTTGAAACAGCTACAGGGAGTGCCGGTGCCGGCGATCCTGCACTGGAACCATAATCATTTTGTGGTACTAACAGCTATAAGGCGACGCAGCGTTATGGTGGCTGACCCGGGGAAGGGATTTATAACCTATACGGCTGCCGAATTCTTAAAACACTGGGCCGCTGCAAAAGATGAGGAAGGCAATGATACAGGCGTTGCTTTATTATTAGAACCCACCCCGGTGTTCTATGAATCTGAGGGGGAAAAAGAGCACAAGCTTAGCTGGTCGCTGGTTTCAAAGTATTTACTCACGGCCAGGTGGCAACTGGCCCAGGTGTTTATGGCCTTTATCATTACCTCTTTGCTAACCCTTATTTTCCCTTTTCTTACACAAAGCGTGGTGGATGTGGGCATCAATGCGCAGAACCTGCAATATGTGGTAGTGGTATTAATTGCCCAGACCATGCTTTCTTTTAGCCAGACCTTTGTAGGCTTTATCCGGAGCCGTATTATGCTGCGTATTTCCAATATCCTCAACATACAGATCTTATCCGATTTCTGGATCAAGCTCACAAGGTTGCCGGTTTCGTATTTTGATATGCATCACACCGGTGACACCCTGCAACGCATCGGTGATCATGGCAAGATCCAGGGTTTTCTTTTAGGCACGGCATTGTCTACTATTTTTTCTTTTTTCAATTTTATTATCTACGCTATAGTACTGATGATCTACAGTGTGGAGCTCTTCTTTGTATTTGGCATCGGCAGTATTATTTATTTTATATGGGTACAGTTATTTTTAAGGATCCGGAGAAAACTGAACTATGAAAGCTTTCATCTTTCTGCAAAGGAAAATAATACCACATTGCAGATGATCCAGGGCATGCAGGAGATCCGCCTGAACAATGCCGAAAAGCAGAAACGCTGGGAGTGGGAAAATATACAGGCCAATGTATTTAAGCTGGGTTTTAAGAACCTGAACTACAGCCAGGTGCAATCTGCCGGGGCTACTTTTATCAGCAGCCTGCAGGGGATTGTCATCAGCTTTTTGGTGGCCCGGCTGGTCATTGATGGCAAGCTTACTTTTGGGGCCATGCTGGCCGTGCAATACGTGATCGGCCAGCTCAGCGGTCCCATACAGCAATGGGTGGGCTTTGTACAAAGCTTCCAGGATGCTAAAATAAGCATGGAACGGCTGAACGAAATTCACCAGCTGGATGATGAAGAGGACCGGCAAAAAAGTTATATCAGTCAGCTGCCGGAAAATAAATCCATCGCCATCAACAATCTTTCTTTTACTTACCCGGGAGCCGGCAATGACCCGGTTTTGGAACATATAAACCTGGTCATCCCGGAGAACAAGGTTACCGCTATTGTGGGGGTGAGCGGCAGCGGCAAAACGACCCTGGTTAAATTGTTATTAAAGATATACGAGCAATATGAGGGCGATATAAGGGTGGGAGGCGGCCCCACAGCCTCCTCGGGGGAGGGGGAAAATAACGCAGGACTTAAATTTGGGTTCATCAGCCATCCTTACTGGCGCAGCGAATGTGGTGCCGTATTGCAGGATGGCTATATCTTTAATGATTCCATTGCCCGGAATATTGCAGTGAGAGACGAGGAGATCGATTATAACCGGTTGCTCCAAAGTTGCCGTATCGCCAATATCCATTCTTTTATTGAGGGCCTGCCCAATGGTTATTATACCAAACTGGGGGCCGAAGGTACCGGCATAAGCCAGGGGCAGCGGCAACGGATCCTGATTGCCCGGGCCGTATATAAGAACCCTTCTTATTTGTTTTTTGATGAAGCGACCAACTCCCTGGATGCCAATAATGAAAAAGAGATCATCGAAAACCTGGGGCGGTTTTTTAAAGGCAGAACGGTGGTGGTAGTGGCGCATCGCCTGAGCACAGTGAAAAATGCGGATAAGATCGTAGTCCTGGACCGGGGTAAGATCGTTGAGGAAGGGACGCACCAGGAGCTTTCTGATTTAAAAGGGAAATATTATGAACTGGTAAAGAACCAGCTGGAGCTGGGCAATTGATTACAGGTTTGTGATTTGATAGTTGAAATGAGAAGCAACATGAAAAATATGCACAGGGACATTGTAGAACTCAGCCGGGCAGACCTGGAGACCCTTCCCCTTGGAGAGGACCAGGGTGAGGCTTTCCGGGAGCGCTCAGATATCGCCCAGGAGATCATCAGCCGCAGGCCGGATTTTTGGGAAAAATGGGCATTGATCGTTTTCCTGGTCCTGTTATTATTGCTTACCGCGGGTACCTGGTTTATTAAGTACCCGGATATTATCGAAGCGGGTGCCGTGCTTACCGGCCAGAACGCACCCAAGGAAATTGTACCCAAACAAACCGGGAAGCTGACAGCGCTATTTGTTCAGAACAATGAACACGTAAAGCAGGGCCAGATACTGGGCTGGCTGGAGTCCAATGCCGACACCAAAGAAGTGATTGCGCTTTCCGCCAGGTTGGACAGCAGCCTGAAAATGCTGGGTGGCGGACTGCCAGGTTCCATTGTCGGTTTATTTAATACACGTTTTAACAACCTGGGAGAACTGCAGGCCGGTTATCAAACCTTTGTTACTGCATTGCAACAGTACAATGATTACCTGGTGAACGGGTTTTATTCCCGGAGAAAAGAACTGTTGAGCAGTGATATTGCATCGCTTCAGAATATGAAAGAGAAGGTAACGCAGCAAAAAGAATTTACGACAAAAGACAATGAGCTGGCCCGGACAACCTTTGAAATGAACGAAAAGCTTTTTAGAGAAAAAGTGATCTCCGCAGAAGAATACCGCCAGGCGCAAAGCGCGCTTTTGAACAAACAGAAGTCCGACCCGCAAATGGAGATAAGCCTCATTACCCAGCAAAGCCAGATACGGGACAAGCAAAAAGAAATAGACCAGCTGAACCACGATATCCTGCAGCAACAGCAAACTTTTGAGCAGGTATTGCAAACCTTAAAAAGCAATGTGGATGAATGGCTGCGGCAATATACCCTGCAGGCTCCTGCCGGGGGAACGGTGGTGTTTGCACTGCCACTACAACAAAACCAGTATTTACAAGCCGGGAAAATACTGGGTTATGTAAACCCGCCGGACAGCAAATATTATGCAGAGGTAAAATTGTCTCAAAGTAACTTCGGAAAAGTGGATACCGGTATGAAAGTGCAATTGCGGTTCGACGCCTATCCCTACCAGGAAATGGGTTTTGTGCCCGGCATCTTAAATTATGTGTCCGCTATATCCATAGACAGTACCTTTTTGGGAACGGTGCAGCTGAACCAGGGATTGCTGACCAACCAGGAGAGAACGATCCAATACAAAAACGGTTTGAAGGCCCGGGCACTTATTATTACAAAAGACATGCGCCTGCTGGAGCGGCTCTATTATTCGATAGTTAAGTCTACCACTGTTAATAAGTAACAAGAGAATAAATGAATGGCTTTGCTGGTGCCATTAATTTTTCCTGAAAAATGGAAACGCCCCTTTTTTGACAGACAGGTGTCCGTAACGGAGTTTTCTATACCATTGGTAGATTGTAAAACAACCATGGATGCCTCAGCAACAGATCCTGTTACATAAAAACGATCGTTGACAATAGTTAGACTGGCCGAATTTGAAATAAAATGAATAGCGACAAAACAAAACAGGAGAAAGCTGTTTTTCAGGCCGGTAACGGCCTTTGCATAGTGCCGGAAGGGCTGCAGCAACCGGGTTAAAAACGACATAGGCAATCCTTTCAGGTTACAATAATTATTCTTGGGGATAGCAGTTATGAAGTAGGTCCCTAGAAACTTTACATCTTAAAGATAAAGGAAACAAATGATAAAAAATTTATTTTTAACGCATCAATAAAAATGGCTTCCTGCATGAAATGGTGGATCGGTTTGTTTATCGGTATTATCCTGTACTCCTGTAAAGCAGGACGGGAGGCCTTTAACCCTGATAAAAAATTCGGCCCGCAGCAGCTGCAGTCCGATTACCGGCTCTTCCGCAAGATACTGGAAGAACGGCATCCTTCTTTATACTGGTATACGGCCAAACCGGCCATGGACAGTGCGTTTGAAGCAGGAGCCCTCCAATTAAAGGACAGCCTTACAGAACAGGGATTCCGCAGGGTGCTGACAAAGGTGATTGCTACGGTCCGCTGCGGGCACACTTCTGTAAGGGCTTCCAGGAACTATACGAAGTATATGGATACGTTGAAAACCAAGCCCCTGTTCCCTTTATATATAAAAACCTGGAATGATACGGTGGTAGTGGCCTATAATATTTTTAAGAACGACAGCAGCCTGGTACGGGGGGCATTGATCGACTCTATTGGGTGCAAACCTGTAAAAGCAGTGCTGGACAGTTTGCGGGGCTACATTCCTGCAGACGGGGGTAACCGCATCGCGCAGGACCAGCGCCTGAGCACCGGTACTTACCTGGGGGCATTGTATACCTGGGTCAATGGCTGGCCCGGGGACCTGGACATCCGGTTCCGCGACAGTACGGGCAGGCCCGGCAAAAGGCTGATCCGCCCCTACAAGCCCCCGGTGGATACCAGCCGTAAACAAACGGCTTTATCAAAACGTAAACAAAAGGAGCCACGACGGAAGCGGCTGCAGGAAGAGCGCTCCCTGCAAATAGACAGCAGCGGCCGCTTTGCCGTGATGGAGCTGAACAGCTTTTCCGAAAAACTGGAGTTGCGGTCATTCTTCCGGCATTCGTTCCGGAAACTGCGCCGGCAAAAAATTGAAAACCTGGTGGTGGGCCTGCGAAGCAATGGCGGCGGCAGGGTCAGCAACTCCAACCTGTTTATGAAATACCTCAGTAACCGGCCGTTTAAGCTGGCCGATTCGTTGTTTGCGGTAACCCGGAGCTCAGCCTATAGTCGATTCATCCGCAACGATTGGGCGCTGAAGTGGTTTATGCGTTTTACCACGCATAAAAAAGCTGACGGACGCTTTCATTTTACCTGGTATGAGAAACACTATTTCCGGCCAAAGAAAAAGAACCACTACGAGGGAACTGTTTACCTGCTGAGCGGTGGCAACTCTTTTTCTGCTACGTCGCTGGTGGTGGGTGGCCTGCGGAGCCAGGAGCATATAATCGTGCTGGGAGAACCTACCGGTGGCGGCGCCTATGGCAACAGCGCCCTGCTGATACCGGACGTAACCCTGCCTGCGACCCAAATACGGTTCCGGCTGCCGCTTTTCCGGCTGGTTACGGATAAAAGTATTCCGAAGGATGGGCGGGGCGTTCAGCCGGAGATCCGGGTGCTGCCTACGGTTGAGGCGATCCGCCAGGGGCGTGATTATAAAATGGAAAAAGTAAAGGACCTGATCCGGATAAATAGCCGTCCCGGCTTATGGAAGTAACATACTCCCTGCACAGATAAAAGGCAAAAGAAATAATTCGTTAAAGCCGGGTTGTTTTGTTACATTTAATGCAAAAATAATTGTGCCTGTAAAAAAATCGTCAGCCGCTAAAAGGGAAAAGATAAATGTAAAAATAGTCGTTTCACACACACGCAAGCCCGGGAACATGACAGAAGCCGAATGGCAATCGGAATTGAGAAAGCAAATGGCTGGCCAGGTATCTTTTACTATTAAAAATATTGGAACGGAGCTGCTCTTTAGCGATTACCTTGTATATAATCCTGAATCTGCAAACACCTATAAGGTGGCGCTACGTAGCAAAGACAATAGCCGTAATTTTTGCAATTGCCCTGATTTTAAGACCAACGGCCTGGGTACCTGTAAGCACATTGAGGCGGTACGACTGATGCTGGGTAAAAAACGGGGGATTAAAAAATTGTGGGACAGCCCGCCGAAGCCGTTGTACTCCTCCCTGTATGTAGCCTATAGTGATGGACGGAAAATAAAACTGCGCATAGGCAGCGAAAACCAAAAGAAAATGAAGGCATGGGCAAAACAATATTTTGATGAGACCGAGGTATTGTTTGAAGCGGCTTATTTTGATTTTGATAAATTGCTTGCAGAGGCAAAAAAAATAAATAAAAGTTTCCGGTGCTATCCCGATGCGTTGGATGCTGTTATAGCGGAGCGCAGCCGGCAGCAGCGGCAATTACTGGTGCGCAAAAAAGGCACTGCACTTTTAAACGGAATGGTAAAAGCATCGTTGTTCCCTTATCAGCAGGAGGGTGTTTTGTTTGCCACTAAGGCCGGGCGTTCTATACTGGCCGATGATATGGGCCTGGGAAAAACCCTTCAGGCGATTACCTGGGCGGTCTTAATGCAAAAACAACAGGGCCTGGAAAAAGCATTGATCGTTTGTCCTACCTCACTTAAATACCAGTGGAAAACCGAGATTGAAAAATTTACAGGAGTCACTGTTACGGTGGTGGAAGGAAATGCACTGGCCCGTCGCGCCATTTACGAGCAGGATAAGCATTATTTCAAAATTGTGAGTTACCATGTGGCGGGCAACGACTGGCAGTATCTGAATGCAATGGAGCCGGATATTATTATCCTGGATGAAGCACAGCGTATTAAAAACTGGCGCGCTAAAATTTCAACAAATATTAAACGGCTGCGCTCGCCTTATTCGTTAACGCTTACCGGTACACCGCTCGAGAACAATATTGAAGAGCTGTACTCTCTTGTTCAATTTACAGACCCCCTGTTGCTGGGTTCATTGCGGGGCTTTTTGAGCCGGCATCAGCAAACAGACGAAACGGGGAAAGTAACCGGATATACCAACCTGAACGAAATTGGTCAAACTCTATCCGGGGTGCTCCTGCGGCGGAACAAAAAGGAAGTGCTGAAGCAACTGCCCGGCAGGATGGATAAAAATTTGGTGGTCTCCATCACCGAAGAGCAGAAGGCTATTCATGATGAAAAGAAGGATATTGTTTCAAGACTGGTAAGCAAATGGCGGCGTATGGGGTTCCTTAACGAAAAAGACCGCCAAAGCCTGCTAAACAACCTCAACATGATGCGCATGGTTTGCAACAGTACCTATATTCTTGACCAAAAAACCAACTATCAAACCAAGCTGGATGAACTTTTCAGCATCCTGGAAGAGCTGCTGGCAATGGAAGGAGAGAAAGTGGTTGTTTTTAGCCAGTGGGAACGCATGACCCGGCTGATTGCTGCGGAGTTGAAGCAGCGGAATATAAAATTTGAAAACCTGCATGGTGGTGTTCCCAGCAGGGAAAGGGAAGCGCTTTTCACTAACTTTAATACGGATCCGGAGTGCCGGATCTTTCTTTCGACGGATGCCGGTGGTGTGGGACTGAACCTGCAATCGGCGGCGTACATGATCAACATGGATATACCCTGGAACCCCGCAGTGCTGGAGCAGCGTATTGCACGTATTTACCGCATGGGTCAAAAGAAAAATGTATCCATTATTAATCTCGTGGCTCGGGGTACCATTGAGGAGCGAATGCTGGCGGTGCTGAAATTTAAAAGTTCTGTAGCCGCAGGCGTATTGGATAATGGTGAAGACAGCATCTTTATGGGCGACAGCAAGTTCAAAAAACTGATGGAGTCGGTGGAAGCCATTACAATGGAAGCACCAGGCGGCGAAGTGGCGTATTTTGTTGATAAGGAGGAACAGGCTGAAATAACCGGAACGCCGGAGCCGGAAGATCGTCAAAAAACAATGGCCGATTTTTCGGCTGCAATGGAAGAAGATCCGGTGGCAGATGAAGCAATAACGGGTATGGATCAGCAGGAAGCTCCTGTGGCAGCATCGTCGTCCGCAGAGGATGTTGCTGCATTAGTGCAGCAGGGCGCTCAGTTCTTTTCAAAATTCATCAGTGCATTAAGTACCCCCGATGGCGCTAAAAACCTCGCTGCCACGATCACGGAAAAGGATACGGTAACAGGTGCCACCTATTTAAAAATTCCGGTAGCAAAAGAGCAAACCATTACCGATGCATTGAGTTTAATAGCCGGGCTATTAAAGACGGTAGGAAAGAATTAGTTGAATAGCGCTCCCGTTTATAACGCGCCGTCTATCTGGTACACCCATGCATAAGGACTGGGGTTGTTGCCCGGTGTAATTTGGGGCGCGCGAATGGTGATGCCTCCAGCTGCGGGTTGAAAGCTGAGTTTGCCCGGCACTCCAAGCATTTTGATACCCGAAGCTTTTTTAATGCCTTTGATGGTCAGTACCTCCTTCCAGGTGGTGGCAATGGCATAAAGGGTATTGCCTTTGCGGGTAAAGCGGATGGTGGAATCGCTCTGCAGGGGTTTGTCCTTCCATGCGGTGGTGCCGTAAATGGCGTCACCGTTCACTTTAAGCCAGTCGCCCATATCCTTCAACCGTTGCTGCATAATAACCGGGATGGAGCCATCTGCTGCGGGCCCGATATTCAGCAGCAGGTTTCCCCCGCGTGAAACAATATCAATAAGCATATGCACCAGGCTTTTGCTGCTTTGATATTGCTCCAGGTTTTCATTACGATTAAAGCCAAAGGATTCACCAATGCCCCGGCACTCTTCCCAGGGTTTGTGCAAACCGGCATTCCCTTTCCCGTATTCGGTGGAGTTAAAAGTTCCATAATGCTTATTGCCGGTACCCCAGCGGTCGTTGGTAACCACCGTATTTTTTACCGGCGATTCATTATACAGCCAATCGATAAAGGAACGGCTTTTCCATACTGTGTCGGAGTGGTCCCAATCCCCGTCGGCCCAGATCACATCGGGCTGGTACCGGGTTACAATATCCTTTAATTGCGGCAGCATATGCTGGTCCACGTATTTCGAAACATCCGTTTTATACAGCGGGTTGTACCATTCATACAGCGAATAATAAAACCCCATATGCAGGCCCGCATCTTTTACGGCTTTGGAAAGGTCGCCGGCCAGATCGCGGTGGGGGCCCATGTCCACAGCGTTCCAGTTCCAGGCTTCCCGGCTGGGCCAGAGCGCAAACCCATCGTGATGCTTGCTGGTGAGCACTACATATTTTGCCCCGGCCTCCTTAAAGATCTGCGCCCATTTTGAAGGCTCAAATAATTCCGCTTTGAAAAGCGTGGCAAAGTCCGGATATTTAAAATTGGGACCATAGACCCGGTTCTGGAAGTCGACAAATTCTTTATGGATCTTGAGTTTGGTATTGTTCAGCCGCTCCCAGTACCACTCGGCATAGTTGCTGCCAAAGCCATCGGCATTGGAATTGGTGGCCCATGCCGGAACACTGTACAGGCCCCAGTGGATAAAGATCCCGAATTTGGCATTGGTGTACCATTCCGGTACGGGCCTTGATTCAAGCGACTCCCAGGTAGATGGGGTCTGCTGGCTGTTAGCCGTAAAAGCGACGAGTATTGCCGGAAGCAAAAATAATTGAGCGACCTTTTTTTTCATAGCGGCAAGTTAGGAAAGCATGCGGAGAATTTGAAGATTTGAGCACATGGAAATTTGAAAGTGGAGATCTGCGGCAGTCCGGTATGCGTCGCTCCCCTGCCCGCAATACCCCTCTGTGCATATCCGCGGAATTTTTGCGCAAAAGGCAGATGCTATCGGCCGGGGTTCCGGTTGATTCTTCAATGCGGCATCTTAAGCTTACTGTTGCCCGGGGCTATATCTCTGTGAAATTCTGTGCGCAAAAGATGCACGCTATAGGCGAAGACACTGGTTTCCGGCAAGCGCAGGCCAGTGAACGTTGTGCATTAAACCTGGAACAAAAGATCTAAAAAACCAACGGGTATTGCCGGCGGGCATCTGCATAAATGGCTTTATAGGCATGGTACCGGGCAAGGGTAAACAGGATCGCAAGCGTGCAGAACGCGGCCATTGCCAGGTTGAACCAGGGTGTGTGGTTGATATCGAGCTCAAAACCATTCACCGCCAGGTTAAAATAAAGATTGGGAACCTGGAAAAGACCCACGAAAACAGTAAAGCCGCCGGTGTGTTTTAACGACAACAGTTTTTGGGCCGGGCGTTTGAACCGGATGCCCACAAAAATGATGGCAAAAATGGCAAAGGCAAATAAAAATATGCAATAGGTTTTATAGATGGCTGCGGCATTTTGTACGTTAAAAACTGAGACAGGCGCGCTTAGCAGCAGGAAGAGCAGCAGGGACAGGGCTATTTTGGGGAATGTAAACCAGGCTTTGAAATATTGGTGCTCTCTTTTCCGGGAGCGCTTCCGGGTCGCTTCTTCCCGCTGCCGGATCACATTTGAAAAGCCGGAGATGCCAAAGGCACTGTATACACGCTGAAGCGCCGTATCAAAGCCTGTTTGGGGATCCAAAGTCATCTGCCCTTCTATACCTTCCGCCAGGTGGTCCACCATCTCCTGCCGGAGGTCATAATAATGGATCCCTTTCTTCTGGCAGAAAAGGTCAAGCGTCTTTATTTGTTCGTTTGTAAGCATGTTCAGGAAGTTTTTTTCAAAGCGTTCAAAAACGGTATCTACCAGTGCCGGAAAATCAATACGGGCATTGTTTTCCATTATGGCTTCCACCTCTGTGGCCAGGTGATCTGCTATTTCTATACGGAGATCATAATAACGAATGCCTTCCATTTGGCAGCGCTGATCGAGGTATTGGATTTGATCATCAGTAAGCATCTTATGCCAGTTTAGGATTAAAGATCAGCTGCAGGGTGTTTTTAAATGCTTCCAGCTCGATCATGGCCTTTGCCTGCTCTTTTTTGCCGGTTGGTGTTAAGGAATAGTATTTACGTACCCGGTTCCCCAGGTTTTCCATTTCCACTTCCAGGATGCCCTCTGCTTCCAGCCGGTGCAGCAGTGGATATAAAGCGCCTTCCGTGATCTTTAATTCACCGGCTGTAAGTTCCTTTACCCTTTGAGTGATCTCGTAGCCATACATCCGCCCGTTTTCCTTTAATAGCTTCAGCAGGATGGGCTCCAGGCAACCTTTATATAAACTGGCTTTATTCACGGAGATATTAATTTCTGTATAAAGATACATAAGAAATCAATACATAAGTAATTTAGGTATTTATTTTTCCGGATTGTTTCCGCGCAGTGAACGGTTGACTTTGCCGGTCAATAAATCGTAAACCCATCCGCATCTTTCCAGAAGGGAAATTTTGTGCGTACTTCTTCCAGCTTTGTTTTATGCAGGGTAATGGTAAAAATGTCCTCTTCATCTGCTTTATGATAAAGGGTTTCGCCCAGCGGATCAATGACCATGCTATCCCCGCTATGGTAAATGCCATTGCCATCATCACCTACCCGGTTTACGCCCACTACATAACATTGATTTTCGATGGCCCTGGCCTGTAGCAGGGTTTTCCAGGCCAGGCTGCGTCGCTGTGGCCAGTTGGCTACATTAATAAGCAGGTCATATTCCGGCATTGTTTCGGGCGCTGCCGGGTTCGTGCTTTGCCGGCCCCAAACCGGGAACCGGAGATCATAACATACCTGCAGGTTCACCTTCCAGCCGTTTACAGAGGCAATAAGCCGCTTGTTACCGGCGGCATAATGCTCGTCTTCCCCCGCAAAAGCAAACCGGTGGCGTTTATCATACACACCATATTGCCCGTTGGGCAGCATCCAGATAAGCCGGTTAAAATAAAGACCTCCTTCCTGAATGATCAGGCTGCCGGCAAGGATGATTTTTTTCCGGGCGGCTATTTCTTTCATCCACTGAACCGCAGGGCCTTCCATTGTTTCAGCCAGCGGCGCCGGGCTCATGGAAAACCCCGTGGAAAACATCTCGGGTAATACCACAACCTGTGTTTGCGGAATGCTTTCAATTTTCTCCCGGAGCATAGCAAGATTGGCTGCTTTATCTTCCCAATGGAGCCGGGTTTGTATCAGGGTAATACGAAGGGACATAAGAAACCTAAAGTTCGGTTATTTTGAAGAAAGCCGGGCCTGCTCTTCTTCTTTTTCCATCTGCCGGCTGGTTTTCCGGCTGCCGTCGTGGCTGTAACCGGGAGGTCCAAAAAGGTAGCCCAAACGTTGTTTGGTACTGATGCCTTTTTGGGTTACGTCCTTGTAAACCTGTATCCATTCGTGAAAAATAAGGGTAAAAGGATTGGGGTTTTCCAGGTTTTTTGTAAGACCATATTGAATAGGGGCGTATTCGTTTTCCGGCAACTCCCTCTGAAAAGTGCCAAAAAGTTTGTCCCAGATGATCAGGAACATGCCCATGTTTTTATCGAGGTATTTGGGGTTGGAGCTATGGTGCACCCGGTGGTGCGAGGGGGTAACAAATATTTCCTCCAGCCAGCCCAGCTTTCCCACCAGTTCTGTATGTACCAGGGTTCCCCATATTTGGGTGGCTGAATACATAAACAGGATATCCACCGGCTGGAACCCGATCCAGGCAAGCGGAATGAAAAAAATAAACCGGTAAAGCGGCTCAAAAACGGAGGAGCGGAAGCCCACACTGAAGTTGAATTTTTGAGAGCTGTGGTGGGTAACATGCACCGCCCATAAAAAGCGGGTGGTATGGTCCAGGCGATGCAGCCAGTAATACACAAAATCCTCCAGAACCAGCAACAGGAGCCAGTAAACCACGGGATTACTGATGGGTTGAACCACACTATGATTGGCCACCTGGATAAGCACCCAGAGGTAAGAAAGTTTAAACGCCACGTCAACCGACCCGTTGGCAAGGGTTAAATAAATATTGGTAAACGTGTCTTTTACGGTGTAGGTTTTCTTATGAAAATGAAAATTAGACAACAGGAGCTCCGCTCCGATGATCATAACATAAAAGGGAGTGGAAAATAGCAGCAGTAATTGTTCGTGGTAACTGAAACCGTGCATGGCAATGGTTATTTGATGGTATGAAGCAGCGATTGGAACAGCTCCGGCTCATATCCTCTCTGGATAAGAAAGCCGGCCGTTTTTTTCATTTTTACAAAACGGTTGCGCTCTCCTTTGAGACTGTCCCATTTTTGCTGCAGTAATCCGGTCATGATTTGTTCATAAGCTTCCTCGTCGATCTCTTTCATCCCTGCTTTGATGCAGTAGGGACTGACCTGCTTTTGCTGAAGGGCCGTTTTGATCTTATTGCGGCCCCATTTTTTCTGGCGGAAATGGCCTCCGGCAAAGGCTCTGGCAAAACGTTCCTCATTCAAATAGTTTTCCTCGATCAGTGCGGCTACAATTGCATCGTGTTCTTTCCTCCATACACCCAGCTCAAAAAGTTTATTGACCACATCGCTGTGGCAACGCTCGCTGTAGGCGCAATAATGCTGCAGTTTTTTTAGTGCCTGTGCTTCAGTTAATGATCCGGGATATGTCATATACGAATGCTGTGTGTGGCAAATTTACAGGTCCCAGGGGTTTTGCAGTTTTAACCCTGCAATGTGCTTAAAATCAGAAACATTCCGGGTAAGTAATATGGAGTTAACGTGAAGCGCTGTAGCGGCTATTACAGCATCAGGTAATTTAATCCTTGCTCTTTTTTTAATTTCAATTGTTTTTAAGGCAACCGGCAGATTCAGAGGAAGAATGGTCGCAATGGAAATAAAATCATTCAATAGCTTTTCTTCTTTCCTTTCAGCTATTTCAAATCCTAATACCTCAATCTGGGTAATTACAGAGATAACAGGCTGCTCAATGGCAAAGAACAGTTCTCTTGCAGGGGCGGGTAATTTGCCATTGCAGAAATCAATGATACAATTAGAATCAATTAAATATTTCTTTCCCATTCATCTCTGGTCTTTGTAATATGGGTATGCAACTTTGTGGCGGTATCATCAGAAAGGATACCCCAAAAATCTTTCATTGTTTTGGAGGAAAGTGGTTGTCTTTCCTGGTTCACCTCTTCAAGAGGGATGTAGGTGATCTCAATCTCCTTTCCTATGTACTCTTTTGGAATATCCAGTTTGATCTGCTGTTTCTCAGCCCTGACGATGGTGCGTATCATTTTTATTTCATTTTTATGAATAAACTTCCCTGAATTCGGTGATCACAGAGTACCAAAGGTACTAAATTTATTAGATCGTATTTTTGTTCTGGCTTATCCAGGACAAGCCGCTGTGCAGGATTCTTATTCACTCCTCCAAACGTGCCGTACAGCCAAATTCGGTCTTTAAATAATCATCATAATGATCAGCCTGCTCAAACAGGTTCTTGAATTCTTCAATACCGGATTCCCGGGTCATATCCAGGTCGTACAGCAGGCGGCTGAGCACGATGTTATTTTTATTACAGCTCAATACCAGGCCGGTTGATCTGTTGTTCTCCTGCAGCAGGTACTGGTACAGGGGCTTTATCCGGGTGGCTTCCAGCGGCATCTGGCACAGGTAGGCGTCTCCTACTATAAAATAGTTATCCGGGTTATAGCTGATATTGATCTTTGCCGACCCCTGTTTTACGCTCCACTGGTTGGCTCCATCGCGTGCCAGCCGCACGTCCTTGCCCAGATCCTTTAAAACATCTTCTATAAGTTTGGCAACGCCCATTAATTCCGCTTCCTGTTCAGGAACCTGGAGCAGTTTTACCTCAGAACCACAGTTGGGACAGTATTTGTTATTGTCGATATTGGCTGCAGTGACCAGGGAATCGCAGCTGGAACAGCGGGTGGCTTCCCGGCCTTTAAACGGCATATAAAGATCGATGGCCTCTTTCAGGTAGCTGACCGGGAGTGCAAATCCCAGGTTGTCGCCGCCTTTTATAATAAAGGAGTTGACACCGATCACATCCCCGGCATAGTCCACCAGCGGACCACCGCTGTTACCGGGGTTAATGGCTGCGTCGATCTGGATATATTTCAGTCCTTCCCTGATACGGTCCACCTTGGAAATGACCCCCTGGGTTGCAGAGTAGCTCAGGTTATAGGGATGGCCGATGGCAATCACGTTGTCTCCGTCCTTCATGACCTCGTAGTTCCCGATATTGACCAGCGGAAGATCGGTGTCAACAGGTGATTGCAGGAATGCAAGGTCGTGCTTCTGATCTGTATAAAGAACCCGGGAAAGCTGCTTTTCAAACAATTTTCCCTGTATGGTCACCTCCGGGGTATCGTTAATGACATGGTTATTGGTAATGACCAGGTCGTAGGCTTTCAGGTAAAACCCGGTACCCGTACCCGTTTGGGTGGCGATCTGGATAATAGCCTGTTGATATTTATTAATGATTTCCTGCGTGTTCATAAATGCTCAATTAACGGGACCCTATGCCGGGATGTCCATATTCAGTTGTTCTATCTGCGTGGTAAAGCTGTAGTTAAAAGCGGTGAGGCCGGAAAAATTCAGTCCTTCTGTTCGGAAGTTCATATAGGGATAACGCGCCTTCCACTGTCCTTCCACGGTGCGGATATATTTAATAATAGCGTCTTCTTTAAAACGTTTGGAAACCGTGTCGAAATAGCTTTCATTATAACCGAGGGCCTTAAAAAAGGAGGGATAGTTTACCTGCATAAATAACCGTACCAGCAGGGTAATGGGTCTTGGAAGGCTATAGGAATACTGGCAATAGGATAAGCCGTACTCTATTAGCCTGTTGGCAAAATATTCATGCCCGTTATCCCGGTACCAGAGCATGTTTTCGTTGGCTTCATGAATGGCGTCTGCGGTCACTTTATGCACCTGGGGCATAACAATGGAAAAAGTATATTTAGACCGGAACAGGTTTTTGAAGATCTCTTCCCTGGGTTTGGTCTGCAGCTGCCGGAAGGCATCGATCATTTCCCGGTTTTTATCAACAATGGAGCGTTCATCTTTTTTGAAATAAATACCCCCGATCTTTTCCAGCTGGTTCAGCAGCTGTCCTTCGGGAGTGACCAGGAAATCGATCCGGTAAACCAGGCTCAGCAGCAGGTAGGAGATACCCCCGGAAAACTTGTCTGCGTCTATTTCCGCTATCTTCTCCAGTGTTTCTGCGATCCAGCTTTGCAGGAATTCATATTTTACCTGCTTTTCCGCGTCTGACAGGGAAGTAACATGCTCCTGGTCAATGGCTTCAAGATGGGTAAAGTCTTCTATCAGCAAATCATCCTGTTTATCCGATTTTGTGGCCAGTTCTTTTAAGCCATAGTATAGTTTATTGGGGTTGGCGGTGTTCAGATCTGTATCAAAACGCATACAGAGCTCGTTGTTATTGAGTGCAAAACGGCTGTAATAAAGCCCGAAGTTCATTTCCAGCAAACGGCGCATCACTGGTATGGAGGGCTCCGGCATCAATGCCAGCTTTACATCGGCCGAAAGGCGGTTTTCCCGGATCTCGCCCCGGATGACCTTGGACCCCTGGTATAATTCAAAAGTAGCGGTATCGCCGTTGCGGATATAGCGCACATTCTGGGTGGCATCATCTTTCAGGTAGTCAAAAAAGGCATCTACGGATGCGACATAGCTTTTTTCCTTAAAAAGGTTATCGGCTTCCTTCCAGCGGCGGACCTTGCCGGGCACCTTATTATTATCAGAATACCGGCCGAAATCTATGGAACTATTGTTCTGCGCAGCCGGTTCCTCTTTGCCTCTGACCCAATTTAAAAATTTATTCAACATAGGCCCCTTTTTTAAGTCGGGGAAGTTACTAAACCTTATCAAACTACCTAAAAAAATTTGCATCGGGGAAAATCATCGTTTTCCCCCTATATTTACCGAAAAATGGGCATAGATTTTTCGAAACATTATTGAATAAAATAGTAGTTTCGCTACCATCATTTTGCTTAACAGGGAACAGAAACGTAAAAATTAATATATAACAGATGAAATTTATTGCATCATCATCGGCTTTACTGAAACAGCTACAAAATATTTCAGGTGTCATTAATGCGAATAATGTATTGCCCATTTTAGAGGATTTCTTGTTTGATATTGATAAAAACCGTCTGACTATTGTGGCTACTGACCTTGAAACGGTAATGAAAACGGAGATGCAGATAGAAGCAAAGGACAGCGGCCGCGTTTGTATTCCCGCAAAGATCCTGATCGATTCTTTAAAAAATATTCCTGAACAGCCCCTTACTTTTAATATCGATAAAAATTACAGTGTTGAAATCACCAGCGATAATGGTAAGTACAAAGTAATGGGCGAAAACCCGGATAATTTTCCGAAAGATCCTACTGCCGATGATGCTTCCAGTTTTACAATGACCTCTTCTGCCCTGGTAACAGCGATCAATAAAACCCTGTTTGCCACCAGCACTGATGACCTGCGCCCGGCTATGACCGGCGTTTATTTTGAGCTGGATAAAAAAGGGATACAGTTTGTTGCTACCGATGCGCACCGGCTGGTCCGCTATAAAAGGACCGATGTTAGCTCTCCCAATACGGATACCTTTATTGTGCCGCGTAAACCGCTCAACCTGCTGAAGTCAGCATTGCCGGATAATAACGACGAGATCACTATTAACTACAATACCAACCACTTTTTTGTTATACACGGAACTACCCAGATGAGCTGCCGGCTGATCGATGCCCGTTTTCCGGATTATAAGGTGGTGATTCCGGCAGAGAACCCTTACCGGCTTACGGTGAACAGGACCGAATTTTTGGGAGCCCTGCGCCGTGTAAGTGTATTCAGTAATAAAAGTACCTACCAGGTGGCCCTGAACATCAGCGGAAGTGAACTGCAGCTGGCGGCACAGGATGTGGATTTCAGCTTTGAGGGGAACGAGCGTATGAAATGCCAGTATAATGGCGAGGACCTGGTCATTGCTTTTAATGCGAAGTTCCTGATCGAAATGCTGAATGCTACCGATAGCGATGAAGTATATATGGAGCTGAGCACGCCTACCAAAGCAGGTTTGATCAAACCGGTTGACCAGGACGAGAATGAAGAACAGCTGATGCTGGTGATGCCGCTGATGCTGAACCAATAAGAAAAGATGATATTTTTTAATCTGCCTTCCGGGGCGGTTGAGCCTGACTAATTTCCGCCTTCGGCGAAGTGGTCAGGCTCATTTTATCAGAGCCTTCTGTAATGATTTCTACCAAAGTATGTATTATTGGCGCCGGTCCGGGAGGGGCTACTGCGGCCCTCCAGCTGAATAAGGACGGGATCGATTGCATAGTAATTGACAAAGCGGTTTTTCCCCGGGATAAGGTTTGCGGCGATGGTTTGAGCGGTAAAGTGCTGACCTGTCTGAAAAGGATCGATCCTTCGGTAGCCGAAAGGCTGAAGCAGGCAGGCTTTAAGCTCAACAGCTGGGGCGTTAGTTTTATTGCGCCCAACCGCCGGGTGCTGGAAGTGGGCTACCGGCCCGATTTTAATGCGGAGGACAGCCATCATAAGGAAGTGCCCATCGGCTATGTTTGCAAGCGCATGGATTTTGATCATTTCCTGGTAGAAGAGCTGAAGCGTTGCGCACATGTGACGCTTTATGAAGGTATTGCCGTTACGGAATATACACTCGAAGCCGATGGATACCGGGTAAGCGATGGCAAGGGGTTTGTGGTGAAAGCCGACTTGCTGATCATTGCAAACGGCGCACATTCTGCCTTTACAAAAAAGATAGCCGGTATCCAGATGGAGCCGGCGCATTATATAGCCGGTCTGCGCGCATATTATAAGAATGTGGAAGGGATGCATCCCGAAAATTTTATTGAGCTGCATTTTTTAAAAAGCCTGCTGCCGGGTTATTTCTGGATCTTTCCGCTGCCCAACGGGCAGGCCAATGTGGGAGTGGGCATGCTCAGCGAAACCGTGAGCCGGAAAAAGGTCAATCTCAAAAAAGAGTTACTCCGCATTGTGAAAGAGGACCCGGTACTTAAAGGGCGGTTTAAGGATGCGCAGCTGGAAGGCGGTATTGAAGGCTACGGACTGCCGCTGGGAAGCAAGAAAAGAGTGCTTACCGGGGAGCGGTACCTCCTGGTAGGGGACGCGGCCTTTCTGATTGATCCGTTTACCGGTGAAGGCATCGGCAATGCCATGGGCTCCGGCCGGCTGGCGGCATTACAGGCGGTAAAAGCCATTCAGGCCGGTGATTTTTCTGCAGCGGGTCTTGCCGGCTATGATAAGGACATCGAACGTGTGCTCGGATCCGAGTTGCGGCTGAGCACCCGCATTCAAAAACTGGTTAACTATCCGCGGCTATTTAACCTGCTTATCAATATCAGTGCCCGTAATAAAAAGGTACAGGAGCTGCTGTCCTGTATGTTCTATGAAGTGGATCTGCGGAAAAAACTGACAAAGCCTTCGTTTTATATAGGGTTGTTGCTCAATAAATAAAAACGGCGCTAATTTTGCAGTACCATTATATATTTAAAATGATCCTATGCAACAAAAAGTGTTTCAGGGTATTTTGTTTTTCACAACAGGTTTGATGCTGTCCTGTAGTTCCGGCAGGAACCTGGATACACAGGTGCATAAAAGAGATGGAGACGGAAGGGATGTAAATATCAAATACCCGCAGCAGCAAACGATAACCCCGCAAAATATCAACATGTCGTACGATTTTGAACAGCTGTTTACTGCTGCGCAAAATAAAAAGATCGACAGCCTGGCAAGGGTGTTTGAAAAAAGCAACCTTATTTCCATCAGGGTAACAACATTGCCGGCTGATAAGGTTACAGCCGGCTCGTTTGAGAACCATAATAAAAGCCTCCTGAAAGAATGGGCCGGGGTACATGGTAATACGGACAAGGCCCTGGTGATCTCCATCAGCAAGGCCCTGAATAAAGCAGCGATCGATTATGGCCCGTTTGTAGGTAAATTATTATCCCGCCAGGAGGCCGGCCAAATTATAAACAACGATCTTCTTCCCGCCTTTCAAAGCGGATCGGTTTACGATGCTACCCTAAAGGCGCTCAGCGACCTGATGGATACCATCCGGAGGAATATTAAATAACCCTGCACCAAGCCCTGTTAAGTTTTTAAAACCTAACAGGGCTGTTTTTTTCTTACATTTGCAGCGCATTGGTTAAATGTTCACTCTTATGCAGGAACATTTATTAAAAGGGAATCAGGTGTAAATCCTGAACAGACCCGCTACTGTAAGTCCTATGCAACGTTTTTAACAACCTGGAGGCCACTGTGAAGCCAAGGCATCATGGGAAGGCCGTTAAAAACGGGGATAAGTCAGGAGACCTGCCAGCGCAGTTTTTGTTTTAAGCTTTCGTGGAATAAGGCTTGGAATGCAAATGTGCTGGTAGCTGTTACCCATTTGTTTTCTGTTTATTTCAGGTGAAGCTGTTTGATGAACTCAAATAGTAATGAACCGATTTTATTGTTGGATCCGTTGTTCGGGAGTAATGGTGTTTTTGTACGGCATTGGCTGTATCAATGCAAGGGCGCAAACCCATGATGCTGTGCGTGCAAAGGAACTGGATAGCGTACTGATCCGTTCCGGAAAGACGGTTTTTGCCCTCAATGCCACCACCCCGGTTCAAACACTTTCCGGTAGCCGGCTGCAGCAACTGAACAGCTTTTCAGTAGCAGATGCACTGCGTTATTTTTCCGGAGTACAACTCAAAGATTACGGAGGCATTGGCGGACTAAAAACCCTGAATGTAAGAAGCCTTGGGGCCCAGCACCTGGGTGTTTTTTATGACGGGCTGCAGGTGGGGAATGCGCAGAACGGGATCGTAGACCTGGGAAAATTTTCGCTGGACAATATCGATGCATTGAGTCTGTATAACAGTCAGAATACATCCCCCCTTCAGGCTGCAAGAAATTTTGGGAGTGCTGCTGCCTTGTATATAAAATCGAAACAACCGGTATTTGAGCCGCACAAAAATTTCCATATAAATGGCGCTTTTAAAACGGGTTCTTTCGGTTTCATAAATCCTTCCCTGCACTGGCAGCAGCAAATGGCCGCAAATATAGCCTCAACGGTAAGTATCGAAACCGTAAATGCGCATGGGAAATATAAAACCCGTTATCAAAAGCGGGCATACGATACAACTATTGTACGGCAAAATGCAGACGTGGCATCGCAACGTATAGAGCTTGCAATGCAGGACCTGGAAAAGGATGCTGCAATCAACTGGAAAATACAAACCTACTTTTATAATGCAGAACGGGGACTGCCCGGTGCCATTGTTGCGGAGCGGTTCTATAACTCGCAGCGGTTGTGGGACCGCAATTTCTTTACGCAGGGCATGCTGCGTAAACAGTTCAATACCCGCTACCAGCTCTTATTGCAGGGAAAGTATGCCAACGATGGTACCCGGTACCTGGATACTACCATCAAAAAAATTGGAGGAGTACCGCTTGATAACAGGTATCGCCAGCAGGAATATAATGCATCACTGGTAAACGAATACCGGGTTGCGTACGGTTGGAATGTATCACTGGCCACCGACTGGATCGTAAATAAGATGCAGGCAAACCTCGACAACTTCGTGTACCCGGTGCGGAATACCGGCTTAGTGGCGGTTGTAACGGAGTTGAAGCGGGAACGCTTCACGGCTGCCGGTAATTTGCTGGGAACGTTTATCCGGGAAAAAGTAAGGTCCGGAACAGCTGCGGGAGACAGGAATGTACTAACGCCGGCCATAAGCGCCTCCTGGCGGCCCTGGGATCATATGCCCATCAGCATCCGCTCTTTTTACAAACGCATTTTCCGAATGCCCACCTTTAATGATCTGTATTATACGATCATTGGCAGTGTTACCCTTAAACCGGAATACACAACCCAGTATGATATCGGGCTTCAGTATAAAAAAAGCTTTGCCGGCTCCGGATCCGGAATCGGCGCTCAGGCAGATGTGTACTACAATGACATCAGTAACAAAATTATTGCGATACCGGCCAATAACCTGTTCCGGTGGAGCATGATCAATATGGGGAAGGTGGCGGTTAAGGGAATGGATCTGCAGCTCACCTATGCGGCCTCCATTCGGCAACAGGTGTTTCTCAATGGCACTGTTACCTACTCGTATCAGGAGGCCGTAAACAAAACCCCCGGAGAACGGTCCTATGATCAGCAAATTCCCTATGCGCCCAAGCACAGTGGATCCGCAACGGTACAAACAGCCTATCGGAACTGGGGCCTTAACTATAGCTTTATTTATACCGGTGAGCGGTATATGCTTCCGGAAAATGATCCGCAAAATTACCTGGAGCCCTGGTACACACATGATTTGTCGCTTACGAAAAAATTCCGGTTCAAGCAGGCATATGCAGTGCTGGCCCTGGAGGTCAACAACCTGCTGAATCAATATTACGATGTGGTGGTGAATTACCCCATGCCGGGCCGGAATTATCTGGTAAAACTTGCCTTTAAGTTATAAATATAAAATATGAAACAAAATCTTTGGCTACCCGTTTGCTTATACCTGGCAGGCATCCTGCTTATAGCTGCTTGCAGAAAAGAGCGCGATTGGACACTTCCTCCCCAGAACGCTGAGAAAGACACTACCAGCACCGGCTTTTATTTTTTAAATGAAGGGGGATGGGGATATAACAATGCCACACTGGACTATTTTGATACGCACAGCGGGGTATACGAGCGCGATGTGTTTACAAAGGCCAACCCCGATGCCGTATTGGGCCTGGGCGATACGGGAAATGATATGGGCGTATACGGCAGCAAATTATATGTGGTGATGAACTGGTCGAAAAAGATAGAGATACTGGATGCCCGTACTGCGCGGAGAATAAAAGTACTGACCGATCAGACCCATAAGGCCATAGAAAATGCGCGTTCTATAACGTTTGCCAATGGATTTGCCTACCTGAGCTCTTATACCACCTCCGAAAAAGGGATGGTGCTGGAAATAGACACGGCTACGCTCAACGTTACAAGAACAGTAGAAGTAGGCCGGCAACCGGATGAGCTGACGGTAGCAGGCAATAAATTATATGTTGCCAATAGCGGAGGCTACAGTCCGGCCAATTTAGAGCGTACGGTTTCCGTAATTGACCTGTCTGCTTTTAAAGTGATCAAGGCCATATCGGTTGCACCCAATTTAAGACGGTTAAAAAAAGATGGCAATGGATTTCTATATATCTGCCCCTGGGGTACCACCGGTAAGTTGTATGTGGTAGATACCAAAACTGACCGGCTAGCTGACTCTATCAATGTAATGGTGGAAGACTTTACCATTGTACGCGATACCGCATATATATACGGAACCGACTATGGCGGAGGGCAGCATGCCTACACAAGGGTGGATCTCAAAAACAAAAAAGTGATTCCGGGATCTTTTATTTCTGACGGAACAAAAATTACCATGCCCTATGGTATTGCCGTGGACCCGAACAACGGCAGCATCTACATAGCGGATGCCCGGAATTATAGTGAAGCGGGTGACCTGTATTGTTTTAACGCTTATGGAAAACTAAAAAGCACGATCTGGAAAACGGGGATCATTCCCGGCCATATAGCCTTTTATAACCGCAACGGATCACCTGGCCGTTGACCCCCTTATTTTCAACCGGGTATTATACATCGTATAGCAATCAAACAAAAAATACACACATGAAACAATTTTTCTTTTTTGCATTCCTTCTTTTAATAGTGATGAACAGTTGTAAGAAGGATGAGGCTGTAACTACAGCCCCTGTATACAGCTTTTCTGTAAACACAGACACCGTCAATGCCGTTATCCAAAAGTCCGTGACCATTGAGTCTAATAAAATAAGCGGTACAGAAGCATCTGTTACCTGGGTGGTTGATGGTAAAACGTCATCGTCGGCAAATGCATTTACGCAGGTATTTACGGTGGCTGGTTTTTATAAAGTGCTTTTCAAGGCCCGGAACGATGCGGGCGTATTTGAAAAAGAATTTATTATTAATGTAGCACCGGTGGTGCGTGAAGGAGGCGAAAGCAAATATATTTCGCGGATACTGGAATATTTACCGGCTCCGGGTCAATTCATTAATGTGGCGCCGGGTAATGCAGCAAGCGCCGAAGGCATTGTGGGAAAGAACAGCGGACTGGTAACATTGGGCGCTTACGGGGGATACATCACTTTTACATTTGATCATTCGATCCAAAATAAGGAAGGTGCCGATCTTGCGATTTACGGAAATCCTTTAAAGCCTCCAACAGACTGGAGCGAACCGGGTATTGTAATGGTAAGCCGCGATGACAACGGAAACGGGATCGCGGATGATACCTGGTATGAGCTGGCCGGAAGTGAATACGGCAGTGCCGGAACTATTAAAAATTACAGGATCACCTATTACAACCCCAGGGCATATGCAAATGTGCCGTGGAAGGATAACCAGGGCAATTCAGGAGCCGTAGAAATCAATGCCTTTCATAAACAACAATATTATCCCTTGTTTGCCCCCGACCAGGATTCCCTGGTGTTTACCGGCACCCTCCTGAAAAGTACGTTTGGCCAGGTGAACGGCATCTGGATCAATGCCGGTTTCAGCTGGGGATATGCGGACGCTTATTCATCCGGCGATGATTATGATACGAAAAAATACAACTCCTTTGATATTGACCGGGCAGTAGATGCCGGTGGAAAACCGGTTCAGCTGAAGGCGATCGATTTTGTGAAAGTATATACGGCTCAAAACAATAAGGGGAATGCTTTAATGGGCGAGATCTCTACAGAGATCAAAGGGGCCGAAGATTTACATTTTGGGAAATAAAAATTAAACAATGAATAGGTATATGAAACGACCGTTACAAAAATTACTACTGTTGCTAACCCTTGGTATTCTGCTGCAAGCCTGCTCCAAAGACGATGGCTATTTCCGGGAACGACCGGGAACTGATCCCGGGGAAAAAGCAGCGCCTTATTCCAACGGCTTTTTTGTGATCACCGAGGGGTCTTACGGGCAAACTGCCGGAACCATTAACTTTTATGCTTATGGGGCAGATACCATCGTTACCCGGGCATATGAAAAAGCAAACCCGGGTAAGGTTACAGCTAATCCATCCTTAGCCAATACGCTGCAGTTTGCCTCTCTATACAACCAGAAGCTGTACCTGGTCAGCAAGATGAATGGCCCCATGCTCCGGCTGGATGCGCGTACACTGAAAGAAGAGGCCCGCTATAACCAGGAATCCAGTAACTGGAGAAGCCTCATCGGTATAAAGGAAAACCAGGGGCTGGTTAGCGCTGCAGACGGCGTTTATGCTATCGACCTCAAGACCCTGGGGGTGGAGTATAAGCTTACATCCGTTTCCGCTGTTAATACGGGCGATATGCTAAAAGAAGGAAATTATGTATACCTGCTGCAAAGCAACGGGGCAAAAATAATTGATGCTTCGAACTACTCCTTTGTAAAGGGTTTTGCAAACATCAACAGGGGTTTTGCCCGTACACCCAACGGAAAGGTATGGGCTGCAACCGGCAGCCGCCTGATTGCCATTGACAAAAACCTGGATACTGCGGGTATTGCATTACCGGTCAGCATCGGCTCCTTCGGATTGGATGCGCCCACAAGGATCACCGCCTCCACAAAAGAGAACGCTGTTTTTTATCATTCCGGATCCGCTATTTACAAATATGCAGAGGGCCATGCTGCTTCGCTCAACCAGCCATTTATTACCATCAGCGAATCACCGTTTATGGTATACGGGGCTGTTCGTTATGACCGGAATAAAGATTACCTCGTTGTAAATGGCATCAAAGGGTATGGCGGACTGGCAGGGATCAATTTCCTTTTGATCTATAATGCCTCCACAGGGGCGCTGGTAAAGAAAGTTACCTACGGTAATGATGGTTCCGTGGTGGATTTTAATCATATTTACTTTCCGGAACTGGCGGTTTTTTATTAACCGGAACTGTATTAAGGACACGGTCCGGAATCATCGAAACAGCGCCTTTTTAATAAGCAGGTTTCTACAATTGACAAGAGGCCGGTGTCAGGTAATGATCACCGGCTTCTTATTTTCATCCACCGCCACAAAGGAAAATACACCGCTCACGGCTTTTTCGCGGTGTGTGCTGTACATCTGTTCTACATAAATATCCACCTGCACCTTCATACTGGTATTGCCGATATGAATAATATTCCCAGCCAGTTCAATGATCGTACCGGAAGGAATGGGATGTTTAAAGTCGATACGGTCACTGCTTACAGTTACCATTCGCAGCCGGCTGTAACGGGTGGCGGTAATAAAAGCCACTTCATCCATCAGCTGCATGGCCATACCGCCAAAGAGTGTATCATAATGGTTGGTGGTATTGGGGAAAACGGCCTTGAATATACGGGTTGCAGCTGCGGCAATCCGGTCTTCTGTGTGCATATGCTATTGGGTTTTAACGCTGAAAAAAATACTTAGGTATCGGACGGGTCCTTATAAAATACGCCCAGGATGCCTTTTAGTTTGTGCTGGAATTGTTGTTGATGGTACTGTGCTCTTAATGTTTTTAAACACGCGGCACAGAGACAGTCTTCATACTGTTTATTAATAAAATCCCGTTCTTCATCATTCAGGGGCACGGTGCCGCATTGGCAAAGAAGAATACTGCCCACTTTGCATTCAAAGGGTTGCTTACAGCGTGGGCAGTATTTGTCTTCATGTTTGCACATTGCAATAATGAGTTCGTTTTTGTGAATGTACTTTTACGCAGCGGCCAGCATCTGAGCCAACGGTATCTTACCGAAATGTAATTTACTGCTTTTCGGTAGCAATATAGCCCCCCTCCCAGGGCAAACGCATCTAAATTGAGTAAAAAGAGCACACCAGGAGTATTTTCAGGCACTGTAAGTGCCGCGTGTTTATAGTAAGGTATTAAAGAGAAAAGCCGGCTCCTGTAGGAGCCGCGTAAAATTTCGGGCCCAACAAACACGCGGCTCCTACAGGAGCCGGGTTGATAAAACAGCAGATTACTATAAATACGCTGCTCCTCCGGAGCTGAACAATGCTGAAATTAGATGCATTTGCCCTGGCCCCCTCCCGGACGGAGCAGGGGCATGAGGGAAATAGCAGCGGTTCAATACCATTCCGTTCTTTTTACCTGGTTTAGATGCGGCTGCCCTGAAACAGATTTGAGTTACATGAAGGGAAATCTTAATTTTGAATAGCGGGTATCTGTTTGGTCTGCAACAAAACCTTAATAAAATGAACAACA
>NZ_FMZO01000012.1:0-63650 GCF_900101395.1 Niabella drilacis
TAAACATCATAGTGGAATTGGCAGGCAAGATCTCAAGTTCTATTGTAGCTATTGTACCCAACAGGTCTTTTGCCAGAAACCACAAGTTTAAACGAAAAAATCGCTTTAGTCCCATGTACAAATAAAGCACAATCAGCTGCTGAAAACAGGATCCGCTTTGCCAGAAAAGCCAGAAACCTTAAGGATCAGGCTCATGGTTGTACTATGCCCATTACCTACAATAGTAGCAACCATCGCAGATGCCTGTCTCCCTGGAAGGACGATCCTGGATACAGACTTTTCTTATTTTAATAGCATTGGTGAGGACACAAACCACGGCTCACGCCACGGTCAGTGTCCTCACTGACCGAGAAAAGAAATAATTTTGATGCCGGCTTATTATAAGGAAGCGTTCCCGGGCTAACGTTCAATGTTCCACATTGGTCCTGTGTGCCTGATGTTGCCCCGAAGTCTCGGGGTTCATTTTCATATTTCTACGTTTTCAAATTCTCCGGCCTTCGGATGTTTCCGGATACCAGGTCTCCATGCAACCCATTTCCTGCCCGATTTTATGGAGCGCAAAACGCTGACTTAAGACCTGGTATTAGCTTTTTGTCCTATCTTTCTTGTATGGGATATAAAATAGTATATGTATTTCATAAGTAAATTATAACCAATAGATTAAAATTTATATTATATACTATTCAAACATAATTGAATATCATTATTCTGGCACGCAAATTGCGTCAATATTATATACTATTAAGTATTTTATGATACTTAATAATATATTGCAGATTAATTAATTGTATAAAATTATATAATCTAATATATTTAGCTTTATTCTTTTACTCATGCTCAGGTCAAATACTAAAGAAAATAGTAGTGCTCCCGCATCTTTTCCCAGCCTTTTAACAGCGAATTTTTCTTTGCTTTTTGAAAAGCCCTTAATTTGCCGCTTATTCTCACATTAAATACAATTCCTGAATGAAGCAATTTCTTATTATAGCAGTTACGGCCCTCCTCCTGTCCTCCTGTATGCGGTACCAGGACATAAAATTTGTAGGTATAGACCAGGTAAAAATGGGAAAGATCGGGATGAACGAAACGACCATGGAAATGAACCTTATTTTCAACAATCCCAATAAACTGGGCGCCCTGCTCAATAGTGCGGGCGGAAAAGCCTGGATCCAGGATATTTATATTGGAGATTTCCTGCTCAATGAAGATGTCAAGATCCCTGCCCGGAGTGATTTTTCTGTTCCTGTCCGGTTAAAAGTGAACCTGAAGGAGCTGGTGAACAATTCACTCAACCTGATCATGAGAGACTCGGTAACCATCAGGCTCGACGGCAATGCCCGTTTAAGCAAAGGCTCTATTATAAAAAATTTCCCGTTGCGGTACAACGGGAAAAAAGCTTCCAGCGAGCTGTTAAGCCAGTTTAAACTTTAAATGCCCTGCCAGTTAGCCGGGTCTTCGCGCCATTTCAACAGCAGTGCGGCGTCTTCTTCTTTTATAATACCCTTTTCCTGCGCCAGCTCCAGCAGTACGGGATAGCTGGTCAGCGGGTGATATTTTATATTGCGCGCTGCAAAAGCGGCCTGGGCCACCGAAAAATCATAGGTAAAAATAGACACCATCCCTACAACATTCAGCCCCGCGGCTTCCAGGGCATCAACAGCCTGCAGGCTGCTCTTGCCGGTGCTCACCAGGTCTTCAACCACAGCGATCTTTTGCCCCTTTTCAAACAAACCTTCTACCTGGTTGCCCAGTCCGTGCTCCTTGGGTTTGGGCCGTACATAAATGAACGGCAGCTTTAGCTGATCGGCAGCAAGCGCCCCCCAGGCAATGGCCCCGGTGGCTACCCCGGCAATACAATCAGCATCACCGAACTGCTCAAACAGAACGTTGCACATTTCACTTTTAATAAAATCACGTACAAACGGGAACGACAGAACGCTCCGGTTATCGCAATAGATCGGGCTCTTCCAGCCGCTGGCCCAGGTAAAAGGCGCCTCCGGTCTTAATTTAACCGCATTGACCTGCAGTAACTTTTCTGCAACTACTTTTGCATCGTTCATAATAGCTCCCTAAATTTAGGCTGCGAAATTAAGTGCATCTTTTATAAATCTGAAATTATATGCAAATTAAAATACACACCCATAACAAAGTACTTTATCTCTGCGACCAGCCCAATGACTATCTAAAGGAGCTGCTGCACCATCCCGAAACGGTGCTGATCGATGAACTGGATATGCATTCGGTAAAAGCGATGCTGCGGGAACTGACCCTCCCGGAAATTAAAACAGGAATTTTTGTGCACCCGGATTTCGAACAGCTTAAAAATGCTTTTTTCCGGAAGTTTGAGATCATCCGGGCCGGGGGCGGCCTGGTATTGAATGAAAGCCGGGAAGTACTGATGATTCACCGGCGTGGCTTCTGGGACCTGCCCAAAGGAAAACTGGATGAAGGAGAAACCATTGAAGCCTGTGCCCTACGGGAAGTAAAAGAGGAAACCGGCCTATCGCAGCTTGAACTGGGAGCCCCTTTGCTGGTTACCTATCATACCTATGAACAGGGCACTCATCATATCCTCAAGGAGTCACACTGGTTTCAGATGAGAGGAACCGCTACCGAACAACTGGTTCCCCAAACCGAAGAAGACATTACCAACATCGGCTGGGTGGCACCTGTACAGATCGCCGTGTATAAGGAGCTGGCCTACCCTTCCATTGTAGACGTGCTGGATGCCTGGGCGCAAACCTCCTGAGTTTATTAGCAACGTAAAAGTTATACGGTATAGGGTCATGCTTCCAGCAAGGCTCACTGCATCCTGCAGTTGATCTGACTGCAAAGTAGATGAAACCATCAGAGCCGTAAACAGTGGCTTTCTACTTTTAGTGCCGGGTTCGCTTTTTTAAACGGATCCAACGGCAACGTGTAACAATATGTTATGCCCGGCTAACGGGAATGCTCCTGCCAATTCACCGTGTCCGACGCCGGTAACCAGGGAGCCCTCCGAAGAGAAAAATACCGATTCCCGCATTTTTTACCCTAAACCGATACAAAAACGATATACGAACACCGCAGCCAGGATACAGAACCGATACAGAACCGATACAGAAAACATGCGTTTTGAGATCAGGAGGGATCACGAGGGATCAGGAGGGATCAAAAAGATAAACCGGCGGTTAAATGCGCCAACTTTATACAGGCAACAAGCATTTATTCATTTTGACAAATCAAAAGCAATGAAAAGCGTAGCAAACATTGGTTTAAGTAATGCGACCGGGAGAACAGCGTTCCGGGTTATGGACAGCACCCCTGGCGTGGAGGTCAACCAGATACCGGACCGCAAAGCGCGGCGCTGTTATAGGGCGCAACAAACAGCAGCCGGCAGCCTGTTTCGCTTTGTAACCGGCGTGCGGTTAAGCCTTTTACCGGTGCTGCTTACCCCCTAAAAAAACGCCACACAGGCATATTAAACACAGCCCGCTACCTGAACCTGCGCTCCGTTTAACCTTAGTAAATTATTAACGCTTGTGTTGCAGACCTTTTCTTAAGGACCTCGTCTATAGTATAGAACAACATTCATCAAAAAAACAAAGGAGGTCAGTATGAAAAAGTTATTTATTTTAATGATGCTGGCAGGCGGAATGGCCGCTACACAACCCATCAGTGCCCAGGTACATATTAGTGTGAATATTGGTAACCAGCCGCAATGGGGCCCTTATGGCTATAACTATAACCAGGCTCGCTATTATTACCTGCCGGAGATCAATGTATACTATGATGTGTATAACAAGACCTATATTTACCAGGACCGCAGAAGCTGGGTTACCACACGCAGCCTGCCCCGTCAGTATGGCAATGTCAATCTTTACAACACCTATAAAGTAGTGATCAACAACAGGAACCCCTGGCGGGATAACGCTGTTCATCAAAACCGTTATAGCCGGTACAGGAACGATCATACACAGGTGTCAATAAGAGACTACGCTTACCGGAACAATAACAACAGGAAGGACAAAAACAGCTACAGGAACGATCCTCACAACCGGGATTATGCCCACGACCGGGATAACAGGAGACGTTACTGATAAGGCAGGATACACCTTCTGAAAAGGAATAACGGGCCGTATCGCAATTGCGATACGGCTTTTTTTATGCGCCCGGCAGTTTATTTTTCCCTTTTGAGCAGGTAGTTCCCCGCAGCGCAATACAGGCACCTGCGCTCGTCGCAATACCGGGTCTTTAGCTCAATAAATGCCTGCGAGTCCATGGCCGACCGGTTGCTCAGCCCCAGGCACTCAAACCCTTTTGTAATGCTGTTCTTCTCGGGCTTTGTTTCCTCCAGCCAGCGGATGGCTTTTTCCTTTAACGTGTACTGTCCGTATACATTCCCGTAGGCAAAAAGCAATGGAGCAATGGTGTTGATCACAATATTATCGATCATAGACGCCCCGATCGACTTTATCCGGTGTGTGCCCTGTACGGTAAGCGTATAATGATAGTGCCAGAAATCATTGGCATCTGCTTTAAACCACTCCCGCACCTTTTCCAGGGATTCTTCCTGTATGATCTTTGAGAACAGGTGGGTAGCGGATGCAATGACCGCGGCAAGCTGTGCCAGGCGTACGGTCGGAAAACTGCCCGGTCGCATGCGTAAGAAATGAACCGCATGGGCTACCGGCTGCAGGTTGTATTTTTTTTGAAGAAACCGGTATTCCCGCTGCAGCAGCAATGGATAAGGATCTTCAAAAATGTCATTGAGCAGTCCTCCCTGCCCCAGCAGTAAGGCTTCCAGTTGCTGTATCTGCAGTTTATGTTTTGCCAGTAGCCGGAGGGGGATGCTCCTGGCAATCGCTTCAAACGCATCGCCATTAACGGGCAGCCCAAAATTCTTTGCCAGCAGCCACCAGAAACTTTCTTCCCAATGCCGGTGGTTGGCCTCAAGATAATCCTCCACTATCCCGCCCTTGCGGATGAGACGCTCTGCCACCAGGCGGCTTTTCCAGACACTGAGTGTGATCTCCGGAACGGTGGCGATCAGCTTTTCACAGGGGATAAAGGACCGGGCATTGCACAGCTCTGCATACCGGCTTAGCAGGCTTCCCGACACCCGTGTTTTGAGCTCCAGCACGGGAAGCGATCCGGGCGCAGGATCATCGTCTTCATATACAACGTGCAGGATCACTTTCCTGTAATTACGGTCATATTGATGAAGATGGCGGTTCCAGTCAGAGGTCTTCAGATGCAATTCTACAGAGCCCGCCCATAAAGTATTGTCAATGCGGATACGGGCATGCTCAAAATCCGGTCCCTGGTTACGGTTGAGCATGCCTACATTCAGGACCTGTACGGGTATCCCTTCTGTGGTTGCTAAAGACCGGGTATTAAAATACTGGAACTGCCAAATGTACTGGAGTAGCTGTTCGTTCATAGGTTGCTGTTTTTCGGGTTAAGCAAAAACTCAGTCATCTCCGGCGAGCCGGTACCGCAATTTACGGATTTCCTGTAAGATTCTGCTCACCGGCAACCCCATTACGTTGTAAAAATCGCCGTTGATGTTTTTGATGCCCGTAACCCCGATCCATTCCTGGATCGCATAGGACCCGGCTTTATCAAAGGGCTGATAGCGGTCGATGTAATAGACGATCTGCCGGGGTGTAAGAGGGTAAAACGTTACTTCCGTTACATCGGAAAAAAGGATCTGCTGCTGGTCTTTTACCAGGGCTACCCCGGTAATTACCTGGTGCGTGGCATCCTGCAGCCGGGTCAGCATATGAATGGCCTCCTCCCTGCTTTTGGGCTTACCGATCACCCAGTCGTTCAGCGCCACCACGGTATCGGCAGCCAGAACGATCCTTCCCTGTTCAACTTCGCCTATAACCGCATGTGCCTTTCTGAGGGCTACGTCGGCAACAGCTGCACGCAGATCCAGCTCCGGGTTAAAGCTTTCGTCAATTTCCCGTGTAAGGATATCAAACGGAACATCTGCCCATTCCAGTATCTGTTTACGGCGCGGAGAGGAAGAGGCCAGGACAATGCGGTTGGCGGTCATAAAAATTACAGATAAAAATAAAAAATACCCATCGACAAAATACCTGTCAGCATTATACCTTTGGTTACCGAACTCAGGTAGTGATACGCTTCCGGGGTATGGGCCGGTATCAGTTTCCGGAAAAGATAAGCTGCAGGGATAATGATCAGCGCCACGCAGTAAACCACTCCCGGCCACCAGCCCAGCTGAAGGATGTAAAACTGCACTACCAGCAAAAGCGCCATCAATAAGGTAAGCCAAACGGCAATATATACCTTGGTAGCGTTTACCCCCCATGCGATCGGCATCGTGTTGCACCCGTACTTCTGATCGCCGGCAATATCCTCCATATCCTTGATGGCCTCCCTTACCAGCGAGATCATAAAGGCAAAACCGGCATACAGCACCGCAAAACGAAAAAGTTTCAGCTGGTTAACCTGTCCATTCCCAAAAGCATCTGAAAATGAAAATTTGGAAAGAAAGATGATCATGATCGTCCAGGCGGTTAACAGGGAGATCACAATATTGCCGATCAGGATCTCTTTTTTGAACTTTACGGAATAGAACCAAAGCAGCAACACACATAAGATATTGGCCACCACCAGGTACCACCGCGAGAAGGGGTTTACAGCGATGGCGGTTAACACGATGCCCAGCACACTCAGCAACAGGTGCCATACCAGGGCCCACCTCCGGTTAATATATTTGCCAATGATCATTTTCTGCGGCTTATTGATCCGGTCGATATTCATATCGAAATAATCATTGATGATATTGCCGCCCGCAGCAATGAACACCGAAGCAAGCACAAGCAGGATAAACTGGAACAGGTCATTCCGGGGCACCTGTCCCCCGTAAATGGGATCATAAATGCAATACTGGAACATTGCCTGGGTTAAGGCAATAAAGATCAGGTTAGGGTAACGTACCAATCTGAAAAATGCCGCTATCTTCATCCGGGTCTTTTAAAATTTAAGTGGAAGCGATCCGGGAATCCGTTCCCCAATGACCGTTGCTGCGTAATACTTTTTCAATCACTTCACGTACACAGCCGCGGCCACCGCCGGAGCCGGAGATAAACCGTACTCTTTGCTGTACTTCACCAACCGCGTCTGCGGGGCAGGCAGACAGGCCTACGATGTCAAAAACCGGCAGATCCGGGAGATCGTCTCCCATAAACAAAACAGCTTCCGCCCGCAGTTGTTTTTGCTCCATCAGTTGACCGATAAAGGCTTTTTTATCCTTTACGGCAAAATAAACTTCCCGGATGCCCAGCCTATTAAGACGTTGCTGTACTGCAGAAGGCGCAGATCCCGAAACCACGATGATCTCATAATCCAGTTTGAGCGCCAGCTGCAATGCATACCCGTCTTTTACATTCATAACACGGGCCATTTCGCCGCTTTCCAGCACCAGCAGGTCGCCGTTTGTAAGCACCCCATCCACATCAAAAATAAACGTCCTTATTTTCTGGAACCGCTGCAACAGATTCATGCTATTGTTGTTTTATTAAAGCTGATGCAAATGTATCGGATTCAGCCGAATCACGGGGTTTTCGGTGTTGAGTTTTCAGGTGCCGGCTATCAGCAGGCAGCAGCCAGGGTTTCCCTTTAGCGTATTACATCCGGTATTGTTCGTGAACCTAATGTTTCATCAGCGCTTCCGTAAGGAAATTATATACTGCAAGATGCTCGGGATAGGCTTTTAAGAGCTCCCGGTGCCGCCCGATGGTATCCATATCGCCCCGGATCGCAGGTCCCGTCTGCATCCGGGAAGGCAATTCATGTTCCAGCCGGTCCACGGTGTTGCGGATCAGGGGCAGCAGTTCCTGAAAATCGATGCCCTCTGTGCTGCAGAACGACGCTGCAAGGTCAAACAGGTAATTGGTAAAATTACTGGCAAAAACCGCCGCTACATGAAGCCGGGCCCGTTTATCCAGGTTGGCCGCATGAGCCGGCTTCCCGGTAACGGAAGCGGCCAGCTGATCCAGCACTTTTTGGGTAGGCTCGTTAGAAGCCTCGGTATAGATGCTAAGCTCCGGCAGCTTTTCCTGCTGCTTACGCATACTCTGCAGCGGGTAAAAGACCCCGTAGTTGTCTGTTACCTCTTTTAAAACCTCCATGGGCACAGCAGCCGCCGTATGTACGACCACTTTACCGTTCAGCCTCAGGTCCGCAGCCAGCGGAGCGATAGCCGCATCGCTTACTGCAACCAGGTAAACATCCCCCGCCCTGGATATAAGGCTGGTATAATTGGTCGATTCCGTATTCCACTCATAGGCCAGTTCGGAGGCTGCGCTGGCGTTGCGTCCATAAACCTGCAGGATCTCATGACCCGCATCCCGCAGTTTTCTTCCCAGTACAGCGGCCACATTCCCCGATCCGAGTATAACAATGTTCATAATATAGATACCTTTAAAAAAATTACGGATGAAATTACAAAATTTTATAAAGGAACTTTACAAAGCCCGGATCCGGGCGCTGGCGCTCATCTCCAAAAAGCGGGCCGGCGATACCGCTTTCAGGATCTTCTGCACCCCGATTGGCAAGGGGAATTATACGCTTACCCCCCTTTTGCGATCAGCCGGGCAGCTGTCCCTGCAATTCGGGCAGTATCATTTAAAGGGCTATCAATGGAACAAGGGCGCCGGGCGAAAGCTCCTGATCGCGCATGGCTTCCGCTCACACACCCAGCGTTTTGAGCACCTGGTGCCCCTGCTGATCGAAAAGGGCTACGAAGTGGTTGCCTTTGATGCGCCGGCCCACGGGTTAAGCAGCGGTAAACAGATCAACGCCATTGACTATACCCAATTGGTATCCGTGCTTGCCCACCTGTATGGGCCCTTCGATGCATACATCGGACACTCTTTTGGTGGCCTTGCTGTAACACTGGCCGTTTCGGAGCTGCCACAGCCGGGGCCTGTAAAAATTGTTTTATTTGCACCCGCTTCCGACACGGTTGGTCTGGCTGCAACCTTTTTAAAGCAGATGGAGATCACCGACCCGGAAGTGCACCGGCATTTCTACAATAATGTGATCCGGCTTTCGGGGAAGGACCTGGGCTGGTTTACGATCAGAAGGTGTTTACCCGCCCTTAACGGCGCGATCCTTTGGATCCACGACCAGGAGGACCGGATCACCCCCATACAGGAAGCACTCGAAATACAGCGCCTGGCGCCCCCCAACATCCGGTTCATTTTTACCAGGGGGCTGGGCCACAGTAAAATTTACCGGGATACCGCCGTTTTAAAGGAGGTCGCCGCTTTTCTTTAGAGGCCGCCAACAACCGGTCATTCGCTGTTTTGTAAAACAGCGCCGTCCTCTGCCGCCCCCGGTGGGGAAGGTATCACAGGCTCTTAATAATGCCATAATTCTATGGAAAACAGAAATCAGAACGAAAGAACGATCTTTGCCAGGGGGTAAAAATTAGAGCGATTTAAAAAAAAAATTCTAATCTTGCCCAAAATTTGGTAATAAACGCGTTGTTCAGATAACATTATGGCGAAGAATTTATTGATCGTTGAGAGCCCTGCAAAGGCAAAGACCATTGAGAAGTTTTTGGGCAAGGACTTTCAGGTAAAAAGCAGTTTCGGCCACATCCGTGATCTTGAAAAAGCAGGAATGGGCATCGATATCGAAAAACAATTCCACCCGCGCTATGTAGTGTCGGAAGGAAAAGAGAAAGTGGTGCGCGAGCTGAAAAACCTGGCCTCAAAAAGCGAAGAAGTATGGCTGGCAACGGATGAGGACCGTGAGGGGGAAGCCATCAGCTGGCATTTATGCGAGGTTTTAGGCCTGGATCCCCGGACCACCAAACGCATCGTTTTTAATGAAATTACCAAACCCGCTATCCAGCAGGCCGTGGCAGCTCCCCGTCATGTGGACATGCACCTGGTAGATGCCCAGCAGGCCCGCAGGATACTGGACCGTATTGTTGGGTTTGAACTGAGCCCCGTCCTCTGGAGGAAAATAAGTGTTAAGAACAACCTGAGCGCCGGAAGGGTTCAGAGTGTTGCGGTGCGCCTGATCGCCGAAAGAGAACGGGAGATCAATGCATTTGAAGCACAAAGCAGTTTTAAGATCGTTGCCATTTTTACCGCAACGGATATCCATGGCAAAAAAATATCCTTTAAGGCAGAGGGTGCAAAGTTCAATACAGCCGCAGACGCCGAAACATTCCTCCAATCCTGCCTGAATGCGGATTATACCGTTAAAGACATACAGGTAAAGCCGGGGAAACGCAGCCCTGCCCCTCCGTTTACCACCTCCACACTGCAGCAGGAGGCCAGCCGGAAATTCGGCTACAGTGTAAGCCGTACCATGCAGCTCGCCCAGCAGCTCTATGAGAACGGGCATATTACCTATATGCGTACGGATAGCGTGAACCTGAGCAATACGGCGCTTGGCGACCTTACCAATACCATTAAAAGCATGTATGGCGAGGCGTACCACCAGTTCCGCCGTTTTAAGAACAGGAACGAGAGTGCACAGGAAGCGCACGAAGCCATCCGCCCCACCTACATGAGCAATACAACCGTTGAAAATGCAGACTGGAAACGGTTATATGATCTCATCTGGAAGCGCACGATGGCCTGCCAGATGGCCGATGCACAGCTGGAGAAAACAACCGCCAGAATAGAAATATCGACCAATAAAGAAGAACTGTCCGCAACCGGGGAAGTAGTAAAATTTGACGGGTTCCTGAAGCTCTACCGGGAAGACAGGGATGATGAGGATATCCAGGAAGACGAGGTACAGGAGGGCATGCTGCCCCCGCTGACCATCGGGCAGCACCTGCCGCTGGTGGAAATGACGGGCACCGAAAAATTCACCCGCCCCTCTCCCCGTTATACGGAAGCATCCCTCGTAAAAAAACTGGAGGAGCTGGGCATCGGGCGTCCCTCTACCTATGCGCCTACCATTTCAACCATCCTGAAACGGGAGTACGTTGAAAAGCGCGACAAAGAGGGCATCGAACGCAAATACCGTACGATAATCTTAAAAGAAAACCAGCTTACCAAAAAGGAAAATACGGAGATCACGGGTGCTGAAAAATCAAAACTCTTCCCCACCGACCTGGGACTGGTGGTAACAGATTTCCTGAAGCAATACTTCGAGGATATCATGGATTATGGCTTTACGGCCAAAATTGAAGAAGAGTTTGACGAGATCGCTAACGGAAAGCTTCGCTGGAACAAACTTATTGATAATTTTTACCATCCTTTTAAGGAAGACGTAGACAATACGATTGAAACGGCAGAACGTATCAAAGGAGAACGGGAGCTGGGAACCGAGCCGGCTACGGGCAAACCGGTCATTGCCCGTATGGGCCGCTTTGGCCCGATGATCCAGATCGGGAACGCCGACGATGAAGAAAAACCCCGCTTTGCAACACTGCGGAAAGGACAAAGTATTGAAACGATCACCTTCGATGAAGCTATGGACCTCTTTAAGCTGCCGGTAACGCTGGGCACTTATGAGGGAAAGGAGGTGTCTGTAAATGTAGGGCGTTTTGGTCCCTATGTTAAATGGGGAGAAGATTTTATCTCCATTCCCCGCACCGAAGATCCTTTATCGGTAAATATGGAACGCGCCATAGCCCTGATTACCGAAAAGCAGGTGGCAGATGCTCCTATCGCCCACTTTGAAGAAAAGCCGGTTACAAAAGGCAAGGGCCGTTTTGGCCCCTATATCAAATGGAACGACCTTTTCATCAATGTTCCCCGCCGTTATGATTTCGAGAACCTTTCGCAAAAGGATATCGATGAGCTGATCCGTACAAAGATCGAAAAAGAATCCAACCGTTATATCCGGCAATGGCCGGAGGAAAAGATCGCCCTTGAAAACGGGCGCTGGGGTGCGTTTATCCGTTTTGGGAAAAAAATGGTGAAGCTCGGAAGAAAAGAGGACGGTTCCAAATACACACCGGAAGAAGTAGCACAGCTGGAGGTGGATACCGTTAAGAAAATGATCGAAGCCGAACTGCCCGGAGCATTTACAAAACCCGCTAAGAAAACCGCAGCAAAAAAAGCCCCCGCTAAAAAGAAGGCGGCTGCTAAAAAGACTGCAAAAAAATAAACAGATCCTTACATCCAGGCGTCCCGGTGTTTGCCACAAAGAGGCGGAGGCACAATGAGATTGGCCCGGTTCTTTTACGTCATTGCCTGAAATAAACCGTCATGCGCCCTGTTAGCGTATGTTTCCTGGATAAACACTTAGGACCTCCTGGCAGCTTGGTACTTTCGCGGCATCAGGCCGTTACGGCACCGTCCATCATTGTTTGCCGGATCCCATCACTATAGCCCGTGGGCTCAAATCCGAACGCCTTTACAAATTTCGAACTGTCAAAAAAATAATCCTGGCTGTTCTGGTATTGCATTTCTCTAAGCTCATTTATAGTGCGGGAAAACAATCCGCCCAGCGCGAGCAACAGGGGCGACAGAACAAAATACCGGGGCTTTACCTGCATTTGCTGTGCCGCCAGTTCGATCAGCTGCTTTCCGGTAAGCTGTTCTGCCGAGGTAGGCAGGTGCCATACCTGGCCATAGGCCTCCGGAGTATTCCCCAGCAGGGCCGTGGCCTTTGCGGCATCGGGCGTATAGGTAAAGGAATGTATCTTATGAGCGTTGCTTTGCCAGTTAGCGCTGCGCCCCTTTTTAAAATTGTTCAGCACCAGCTGGTTCAGTATCCCGTTCCGTGCACCAGGACCGTAAAAATCAGCACTGCGTGCAATCAGATACTGCAGGCCCTGCGTTTCGGCCGCTGTTGCAAGCATCCGCAGGAGCTGCGCCCGCACCCTGCCTTTCCTGGAAGGCGGATCGATGCGGCTGGCTTCATTCATAAAAGGAATTTCCGTTTGAGCATAACTATACACGTTGTCGAAAAACACCAGCTTACAATGATGCTGTACACAGGCCGCAATCACGTTGCTCATGATCAGCGGCCATTGTTTTTCCCATATGGCTGCCTGGTAAGGCAGGCCAACGGTCAGGTAGGCTACGGTGCTCCCGCTAACGGCTGCGTTCACCAATGCAGGATCCTGCAGGTCTCCTGCCAGGAGCTCCTCATCCCCTTTTACTTTCTCCGGGTTTCGCCCGGCCAGTTGCACTTTGTTGGTATACGATCTTAATGCCGTGGCCAGCAATTTTCCGATATCGCCGCCGGCGCCCAAAATTGTTTGCATGATGGTTTGTTTTATACTGCAAACCTAGCCTGAGCCAGCCGGTCCAACGATGATCTGTGTTAAGATTTTTGAAGCCTCATCATCCTTTTGCGGATGCGGCTCAAACTTTCTGGAGCAATGCCCAGGTACTGGGCTATGTAGCGCTGGGGTACCCGCTGCAGTAACAGGGGCTTATCGCGGAGCAGGTCGTTAAACTGTTTTTCCGGCGAAAGCGATAACAATGCTTTGGTACGACGGATATTTTCGGCGGCTACGTTTTCCACCACCGCCCTGAAAAATTCAGCGGTTGCCGGAGACTTCCCCAGGGCCGTTACCAGGTCCGTACAGGTAATCACCATACAGCTGGTGGGTTCAAGTGCGGCAATAGATGATGCAGCCCTCGATTTCCTGGAAAAGCTTTCCAGGTCGGTAATAAACTCCTGCTCCATCGAAAAGTTACAGGTACGCTCCTGCCCTTCCCCGTTGAGAAAATATTGCCGGGTGGCCCCTTTCAGAATAAAGAACACCTCATGTGCGATCTGTCCTTCTTCCAGCAGAACAGCTCCCCGTTTATACTTCCTTTCAGAAAAAAGGGACAGGAAATATTCAGCCTCCGCATCCGGAAACACGGTGTACCTGCGTACTGTGGCGATGAGAGGATGCAACATGCCGTAAAGATAAAGCCTTTGGCGTAGTTCCAAAGGCTTTAACATAGGGACAGAATGCCTGTTTATACGTGTGCCTGCTCAAACTGTTTCATAAAGTCGACCAGCTTCTGAACGGTCTCCAATGAAGTAGCGTTATAAATGCTGGCCCGCATGCCGCCGGTAGTACGGTGGCCCTTCAGGTTCACAAACCCGCTGGCTGCCGCGTCCTTTAAGAACTGGTCATCCAATGCATGATCCTTTGTGATAAAGGGTACATTCATAATAGAACGGTCCTCCGTTGCAGCAGTACCGCTGAATAATGATGAATTATCGATAAACTCGTATAACACTCTTGCCTTTTCAATATTAATTGCTGCTATTGCATCCACACCGCCCTGCTCCTTCAGCCATTCATAAACCAGCTTGCAGATATAAATACCATATGTGGGAGGTGTATTGAACATCGATCCGTTATCCGCATGGTTCTTATAATTCATCATGGATGGCGTAAACTCCAGGGCATTGCCTAAAAGGTCTTCCCGCACAACGACCACGCAAACCCCCGCTGCGCCCATATTCTTCTGTGCGCCGGCGTAGATCAATCCAAACTTTCGTACGTCGTAGTATTTAGACAGGATGTCGGAAGACATATCCCCTACCAGCGTTACACTGCCGGTATCCGGCAATTCGTTGAACCGGGTTCCGTAAATGGTATTATTGGTGGTAATATGAAAATAATCAGCATCCGGCGTAAAAGAAGCCGGATCCAGTTTCGGAATATAGTTGAACGTCTGATCTTTGGAGCTGGCCACTACCTTTACGCTTCCATAACGGGAAGCTTCTTTGATCGCTTTATCGGACCATACCCCTGTATTGACATAATCAGCCTTCTTATTCCGGCTCATCAGGTTCAGCGGCACCATGGCAAACTGGCTTGAGGCCCCTCCCTGCAGGAACAACACCTTATAGTTATCCGGTACCTGCATCAGCTCCCGGAACAATTGCTCTGTGGACTCGATAATGGCCATATAATCCTTCGATCGGTGACTCATTTCCATTACGGACATCCCGGTATTGTTATAGTTCAATAACTCCTTTTGCGCTTTTAATAACACCGGTTCCGGTAATGCACAGGGCCCGGCCGAAAAATTGTAGACTCTTTCCATTCTGAAAACTGATTTTAATAAATGAAGTGCAAAATTAATAAGAACGCCGCACCTTGCTAAAAGCTTTAATCAAATTCTAATAATATCCCTTTCTGTTGATTTTTTTTCAACAAACCTGGTCGTTTCCCATATATCCGTTTGCTTAGCAGGAACAATCGGTTTTGAAGACCCCGTTCACTGCAACGATCTTCGCAATATCAAGGATGCTTCCGTTATCCAGTACCAGGTAATCGGCACTTTCCCTATGAACAATTTCCCGGATCATTCCTTCCGCCCGCTCCCAGCCTCCAAGATCAGATAAAACGGATACTTTCTGATGTTGTTCCTTGCATGCTTTCAGCTGGTCCAGGAAGCTGTCCGTGTTGTCCAGGGTACATTTATAGTCCATATCCTTCGTTTATCCACAAAGGTAATCAATTTCGAACTCATTCATATCCAATCAGTTTTATTACAATTAGTAATTTTTTTGCACACATATACTATTTTGGACGGTTTCAACGTTTTACGTATAGCCAAACATATTATCTATATCACTAAACTACCTCTCGTATGGATATAAACAGGATGCAGGACAAAATAATCGCCGAATTTGAAAACCTGGCCACCGCGGTTAACAAGTTTTCTTATTTCAGGCATTTAAAAAAAATATCCAATGGCTCTCAACCGATGGACCCTGAGGACAAAAATGACCGCAACCTGGTAACCGGCTGCAGCAGGAAAGTATGGGTAACGGCTTATAAAGAAGATGGCCGGATCTTTTTTAAGGCGGACAGTGAACATAGCATCACCCGCGGACTGGTCAACCTGCTGTTAAAAGTATACTCCGGGCATACCGTTTCAACGATTACCAATACCGATCTCTATTTTCTTCATGAGATCAAATTATTCAATTACCTGTCTGCTTCCTGGATGCGGGACTTCCTTTCCGTGATACAGCGTATTAAGTCGCTGGCCATCGTACAGCACCTGGATGCAGCACCACGGTCATAAGGCAGGCCAGGGCTGCAGTTCAGCGATCATCTTTTTTATTGGCCTCTTTCCTTACGCATCGCCGGAGCTGCTTCGTCATACGAAAGCTACAAAGGGGTGCGATCCAGGTTAAACAGGTCGCATGCCTGTACGCGCCGGGATATAAATGCTACACCGCCCATGCTATTAAAACGAAATACACCAGGCGGCTTTTCATATATTTGCCAAAAGCTGTTTCCATGTCAAAATACGTCCTGTTTGCAAGCCTGCTTTTTATATACACATCAGGCAACGCCCAAAAAGAAGATAAAAAATTAAAAGTACTTATTGAAAAGGCGGTCAGCGACTTTCACGGAGATATTGGTGTGTACGTGCACCATTTGAAAAAAAACAAGTCGGTAGCCCTAAATGCAGATACGGTATTTCCTACCGCCAGTATTGTGAAAGTGCCCATCCTGGCAGGTGTATTTAATAAGATTGCAAAAAGCGAGCTGAAGTTGTCGCAGGAATTTGTGTATGATGCAAAGCGGGAATATGGAGGTTCCGGGTTGATGCAGTTTTATAAAGACAGCGCCCGCACGGATCTTTCTACCATGATCTCCCTGATGCTCACCTACAGCGATAATGTGGCTTCCATCTGGCTGCAGGAACTGGCGGGCGGCGGTGTGGCGATCAATACCATAATGGATCAGCTGGGACTGACCAATACAAAAGTGAATTCCCGCACTACAGGCCGGCAGGATATATGGAAAAAATACGGCTGGGGACAAACCACGCCGAAGGAAATGGCCCAATTGTTTACGCTGATCCGCCAGGGCAAGGTAGTTAACGCCCGGTATTCCGATAAAATGTACCGGTATTTAAAGAACCAGTTTTATAATGGCCGCTCTTTATCACAGATACCCGCAACAGTAAACACCATCTGCAAGACCGGTTCGGTAGACGATGCCCGTGGTGAAGTGGTGCTGGTCAACGCCCCCGGTGGCGATATTGTTTTTTGCATCCTCACTAAGAATAATAAAGATCAAAGCTGGACGGATGATAATGAAGCGGAGATATTAACACGTAAGCTGGCCCATATCATCTGGAACTACTACGAGCCCAAACATCCGTTCACAGCTTTTGAAAAGATCGATTAAGCTATAACTTGCCGCTAAGGTGCTCCAACACTGGTTTTTTTAACCTCCCGGGGTAAAGGCTGCTGAGGCTCAGAAACACTGAGATTTTTTTGTTGCGTATCAAAAAAAATCAGTGCCTCTCTGCCGGTTATGGTTGTCACAACAGCGCTGACACAAGGAATACCTTGAGTTTCTGCTCCGCCGCGGCTATGGATGCGGGGAAAAATCCGGTGTTTCAGTGGCAATATAAAAAAGCAATATGTTTAACAAACTGGAAGAGCGCATAAAAAAGCTAAAGCGGGAGATCGTTCCCGTTTACTATACCGTGGCAGCCTTGTATGCATACCTCCTGTTCCTGGTCCTGCGGTATTTCTTTCATCGTTGAACTATACCACCTGCTTACGTATCGCTGGCCTGGATCTGTCTCAAATCCCCCGCTCAAATGCCGCGTTTGCACTGCAAAGCGGTGCCTGCCGTTCAGTAGCTTTGTAAAAGTAATTTGCTAATAATCATGATGGATTGCGGGGGCCCTGGGCTGCCGGCCAATTTCATAAAAAAATCAAACTGATGGATCCAAAAATGATATGGGCCAATCTGGCCGTGGAAGACCTGGAGCGAACCACAAAATTTTACACGGAGCTGGGCTTTAAACCCAATGGTGCTCCTAACAATGAGCTGACAAGTTTTCTTGCAGGCGAAGGGCGTTTTGTGCTTCATTTTTTCTTAAAGGATGTGCTCAAACCGGCCATGAAGGGCGAAATAACGGATGGTCATGCCGCAAACGAGATCATATTCACGCTTTCCGCAAAAAGCAGGGACCAGGTAAATGCATGGGCAAAAGAAGTAACACAGGCAGGCGGCAAACTTGTTTCAGCTCCCGAAACATTTGGTAACGATTATTATGGTTTTGTTTTTGCCGATCCGGATGGGCACCGGTTTAATGTTTTTTATATGGAAGGTTTTTAGACAACGGATACGTTTTTAAACGGTATTCCAGCCTTCCCGCAGCGTGCATTCCGGATTGTTGCACGCCCATAAACGCAATGTCAGCCCGGAGCCTGTTTCAGGGTCTGTTGAACGGCAATATGCATGGATGCTGAAATAAACCCAGCAGGACAGCGACAATTTGGACAGGGCAAACGCATCTAAATTGGGTGAAAAGAGCGCACCGGAAGCATTTGCAGGCACTGTGAGTGCCTCATGTTTATAGCAAGGTATTCAAGAGGGAACCCCGGCTCCTGCAGGAGCCGCGTAAAATTTCAGGCCAAACAAACACGCGGCTCCGAAGGAGCCGGGTTGATCAAAACAGCACATTGCTATAAACACGCTGCTCCTCCGGAGCTGAACAATGCTGAAATCAGATTCGTTTGCCCTGACAATCTGGAATGTATCCTGCCACGTAGTGCACCAATACCTTTGATGCGTTTGCCGTACCCGAATCCCGGGAGGCACCGTTAAACAATTTGCAAAGACCGATTTCAAAAAGCCACACGTCCCTTTACTGTTTATTGCCGGGGAAAAAGACCCTATCATTCCCCACGGTCTGAACAAAAAGAATTTCAAAGCCTATAAAGACGCCGACAGCATAAAGGAATTTAAACGCTTTGAAAACAGGGGGCATTTTATCTGTGGCGACAAAAACCGGGAGAAGATAGCCAGCTATGTATACAATTGGATACAATAAATGCGGGCCGGTATTTAAAGTAAATGCCTTTCTAAAAATTGCTTTTCCGGGGGAACAGGCAAAGCGGAACGGTTTATATCAAACATACAGCCGGTATAACAATCGCTTATGTCTAATCGAAGTCAAAAAAATCCGACAGAAATGATTTTTTCTTGCGTGGGTACGGCTGATCATATTTTTTTCCCTGCTGGTGATCGCCATAGCGGTCAGTTCGGGGTTCATTATAATCTTTCTCTTTTGTTGAAGACCCCGCTGCACTTTTCTGATCAGAGGCAAACTGCAATAGCTTATCAAGCTCACCCCTGTCCAGCCATACACCCCGGCAGTTCGGGCAATAATCAATTTCCACCATATGCCGCTCGGTCATCAGCAGGGTTTCATTACAATTCGGACATTTCATTTTATAACAGGTTTAATTTTCATTCAATACTTCCCGGCAATATAAGGAAATAAGACCTCCTGTTGAAGCAGGCATTTCATTTATATGGCCCTTGAGCAGGCATTCCTTCCCGTTTTAACAATTTATTGCCATTTAATGAAGTCCATATAGCCCGTATCACCATTGGTTATGATGCAGTGGGCGGCCGTCCTCCGGCAGATCGTTTTAGTCCGCTCCCTGTGAACTTGTATTATTTATGTAACTTTGAGCCGCTGGTTGAATGCGGCTGTTGCCAACCCAATCGTAATCATTAATATGCGCTGATATGAACAATGCAAACAATGCCCGGGTTTATAAAATGTCGTTTGCCGGTGTTTATCCGCATTACATTCAGAAAGCGGAGAAAAAGGGCCGTACAAAAGAAGAAGTGGATACGGTGATTTGCTGGCTGACCGGGTACGACCTCAAAACATTGCAACACCAGATCGACAGCAAAACCAATATTGAAACTTTTTTTGCCGAAGCCCCGCAATTAAATCCGAACGTATCAAAGATCACCGGCGTCATCTGCGGTTACCGGGTGGAGGAAATAGAAGATCCGCTGATGCAAAAGGTCCGCTACCTCGATAAACTGATTGATGAGCTGGCAAAGGGAAAGACAATGGATAAGATCCTGAGAAAATAAGATACCGGTTGAGGCCGGTCTTCTTCCATTTGAAGACTTCATGCCGGCCGTCTGTAAAATAACCAGAACAAATCATCATTATATTCTGTGCAGATAAGAAGACAACTGACGCTTTTTGTAAATGCCGGCGAAGCCCGGGAACTGGAGCAGGTCCGTAAAGAATTTAACCCCGCACAGTACCGGTTGATAAAAAGTCATGTAACATTCTGCAGGGAAGATGAGATTGAGGACCTGCCTCTTGTTTTAAGCAATCTGCAGCAAATTCATCCTTCTGGAATCGCTGTTCATTTTGGACCACCCGTAAGGTTTGATCATGGTCTTGGCGTGATGCTGCCGGCATCGGGTAGCAATGCGCCATTTCACCAGTTGCGGCTGCAGGTTTTGTCCGGTGTTGCCGTCCCGGTAAAGCGGCGCCAACCCCATATTACCTTAATGCATCCCCGGAATGCAACCTGCACCAACCAAATATTCTATGTAATTCAAAAGACGCCTTTGCCCACAACGTTAAAGTTTGACAATATCTGTTTGATCGAACAGGTTGACGGGGAACCATGGCGTGTATTGGAAAAATATGAATTAAGCAACCCCTGAAACAAGACCCGCCGGCTTGCTGTTATAGGATTTGCTGGAGAAATGCAATACCTTTATGGTTTAAGGCCTTTACCTGAAGGCGCCCGAAAAACAAAATCAATAGCTATGAAAAAGTTCTGGTGGTTTTGCAGCCTGATCCTTGTCATGCTGGTTACCGGGGTATTCTGGGGAACCTGGTTCACACTTACACGCAGCCTGGAAACCTTTCCCCCCGATCATTTTATACGGATCGGCCAAACGATCATTGATAACGTGGCCACTCCCATGCGGATACTGATGCCCGCTACCCTGCTGCTGCAGTTATTGCTCTGCATCAGCTTTTGGAAGCAGCGGCCGGTCTTCTATTTTTTTGCTGTTTCTTTTATTTTTATGATCATCAGCCTGCTGATCACATTGATCGTTGAAGTACCCATCGACAACCAGATCCGAACCTGGACTGCGGCCACGATCCCGGATAGCTGGACTGCGTTGCGGGCTACCTGGAAGCAGTTTCATTGCTTCAGAACGCTGACCAGTATCCTTAGTTTTGTTTCCCTTGCTGTGCCGGTTTTGTTCCGGCACCGAAGCCGGTCGGCATACCGGTAGCAGGATCTGAGGAAATTTACCTCTGAATGCCACAGAGCAGGCGCTGATAAATACCCGGCAGCCACCGGCGCCGGCGCAATGATCGCAATAGCATACTCCGACGGAATGTTTTTCCCCGCGGGGGCCCGGCATTTACAAATAGGCCACTATTGCCCGGTTTCCCTGCATGAAAAAACATTGATCCGCCCGAAACCGTTTAATTTTGAACGATGAACACAGATCCCAGGCCTGATAATACAGCGGTACGCACTGCTTTGTGGCGGGCGCTGCACATACAGACAGACGCCCTGCCCCATATTATTGAAGATGCCGTAGGGCTGCAGCTGATTGCCCCCGAACCGGGCTGGCAGCAGCGCCCGGATATGCACCCGGAGTTTACCAAACGCCTGCGGGCCTCCATGGTAGCCCGGGCACGTTTCATCGAGGACCTGATCCTTGGGCAAAGTGGCAACGGCATTGGCCAGTATGTGCTCCTGGGCGCAGGACTGGACAGCTTTGCACAACGCCGGCCGGATGTGGCTGCCCGATTGCAGGTCTATGAAATAGACCAGCCGGATACGCAGCTGTGGAAACAGCAACGGCTGCAGGCGCTGGATTTTGGCCTGCCGGAATGGTTGCATTTTGTTTCGGTGGACTTTGAAAAAAGCTCCTGGTGGCAGGAACTATTAAAAGCCGGTTTTAACCTGGCTGAACCCGCGGTAGCAGCGTGTACCGGTGTAACGCTTTACCTTACTGAAAATGCGATCCGGGACACGTTAAGACAACTGGCCACACTGGCACCGGGCTCTGCATTGGCGATTGCGTTTTACCTGCCCCTGCACCTTATGGCCCCGGAAGACCGGCCCTTACAGGAAATAGCAACCAAAGGCGCCCGGGAGGCGGGCACACCGTTCGTCAGTTTTTTTGCACCGGCCGACGTGCTGCAACTGGCCGAAGATGCCGGTTTTAAAAATTCAAAGATCATTACTACAAAAGAACTTGAGCTGTTGTATTTTGCCAACCGAACGGATGGACTGCTTCCTGCCAGTGGCGAAATATTTTTGCTGGCGGAGACTTAAGAAACGTTCAAATACCCTGTATACTATCGGGGCATGCAATCCTGTAAAAGCAGAACGGCGGTGCACGTTCCCGCATCTTGGTTGTCGGCTCTTTTGAAACCGGCCGCCTGCCATTGGAGCATTACCCTATCCGGAGTTTATCGCTTGCCCTGAAGCATATGCGAACGATCGTTGTTCAATAGATCCGTGAAGCATTTTTTGGCAGTTGCTGCACATGCTGCATATAAGCCGTTACGTTTTTATCCCAGTCTTCCGGGTAGGTATAACCCAGTTCTGCCGCAATGAACTGTGCCGCCTTCCTGAAAAGCTCCTGGGCCATGTATACCGATCGCCATACCTGCTGCAGATCTGCTGCCGGGTATGTAGCCAATAGTTTTTGATACATTTCCGGTTCCAGATAGCGTTGATAATTCCTGCCCCATTTACCGGTGTTTACACTAAATTCATGGCGGCAGCCGATATACCAGTTCATCATTTGCAGCAGCGCTGCCCGGATCACCTGGTTGATCAATTCCTGGGCCGGTACCACTTCTTCTCTCCACAGTCCCTTCGCCAGGCCTGCATTGGTATACCAAAACTCATTACAGCAATCGGTGAACGAGCGCTCCGAAGGTCTTTGTACAATATAACTGGCATCACTGGCAGGGGGCAGCGGGTGAGCTTTAAAGATCCCGGCCTTATCCCAGATTACCTTGCAAAGACTGTCACTGATCAATTGTCCCAATCGCGCGACAGGTACCATTGTCAGGTCGATCCGGTTGCCATCTTTAAACTGTAACAGGTAGGAAAAAGCACCTTCCAGTTCCGGTGTGGGCGGGTACAGTTCCATCGCCTCCGGCAGCTGCAGGATCATTTGCTCGCCAAATACCTGCACCCAATTATGATCCTTCAAAAAAGAGGACAATTCGTTTACCACGTAGATGATGTCAAAATCCTGGAAAATATCCGGCCTTACCCCCGGATTGGAGCGCGATCCGTCCTGCAATACCGCCTGTATCCGGGGATCTTTTGCTACCTCCAGTATCAATTCCATCATTTCAGCTTCGCTCCTGCTTATCATAGTATAATGGGTTTGGTCAAATTTAAGGATAATTTTCGCTGGCATGGGACGGTGCGCCACACCGTTTAGCGGCTCTTCAAGACCCGATATTTTTTTACTACTTTTCCGATTCAGATGCATTTGCCCTGAAGGTTGTTATACGCACCTCCTCTGTCTATCGGGAATATCGTAAATTTATAAAGGCTAGTCCGGGCACAAGGGCCCATCTGAGACTACTGCAACTTAAACCATTCAACAGGCAGCAACATGAAATGCAATTATTTTATTTCTACCGTACTCGGGGCTATCCCCTTGTTTACGTGGCTGAAAACAAGAGGAACTAATGCCCTGCAAACAACAACCGGTTTTAAAGTGCCTGCCGGACAGGCACGCTTTGGTATCCATTATAAGATGAAGGGGGTTACGCTTAATATGCTTGATATTAAAATATCCGGGAAAGATACCAACGGCGGGCTGGCTGTTTTTGAGCAAACAAGTCTGACCTATAAGGGCGGGCCTCCCCTGCACATACACCTGAACCAGGATGAATGGTTTTATGTGCTCGAAGGAAAATACCGTTTCCGGGTTGGAGACGATCTTTATGATATGGCCCCGGGAGATACTATTTTTCTTCCCCGCCGGGTACCTCATGCCTTTATTCAGCTTACTGAAAAAGCCAGGGTCATTGTTTCTTATTGCCCCGCCGGCAGCATGGAGGACTTTTTTGCCGTAACCAGCCAGTGGACAACTCCACCAACCAAAGAAACCATTGCCGGTGTTTTTGCTGATCATGAAATGAAAGTGGTAGGTCCCCCGTTAAAAGCAGATTGAACTTTACCCCTGTGATCCCTGTCTGCAGGGCCGGATCGGCGAAGCCGGATGCATCAAATTATGGCCGGCCGGCTGTGTTATACAGTAACTGTATACCGGCATGAAAGAGTGTTCAACAGTAGCGTATACGATGCGCCCGCTCAGAAGCACTGCTGAAATACCAGCATTTTTATTAAGATATGATGCTAAAAACATTGATTTGTTTACATTTGAAGTCAGAGACTTAAAATCTATGTTTATGGCACAAAAACCGCTTTCGGAATCTACTATCGAAGAGCTGAATAAACAACGCTCCACTATTAAAGGCCTGATGATCGCCTTCGGGCTCCTGTGGGTTTTATTGTTAGCACTCAATGTTTACCTGTTGGTGTCCGGAAAAACAAACTTCGGGCTTTTGGCAGTTTTATCGGCATTATTCCCAATCATGATACCCATGCTGATCTCATTGAATAAAATAAACGAAGAATTAAAACTGCGGAGGGTAAATAAATAAAGAACCGGCAGCCTCCGTACGTCTTTGTAGCCCTTCTACTTCCAGTCCCTAAGCGGCACTGTCTTCGCATCCACCTTTGAGGCGTTATTTTCCGGAACCAACCGTACCACAAAGCGTTTGCTGCTGGCTGCAGGCAGTTGAGCTTCAAAACCTACCAGCACCGTACCCGGGTTGGGCGCATCGTAATCGTTAACAGGTGCTGTGCTCCAGGTCTTCAGGGTAACCGGCTGATCGGCCAGGATCTGCATCCGCAGCGTTTTGCCATTCTTTTTTAACAGTACCTCGTTGGATGATGTTATTTCCACGGTTGCCGAAGTGAGCATACGCCACTGCATATGTACCGGGTGATCGCCGGTTTCAATCTCGTCCTGTATCAGCCCATAAGCCTTATCCTTCAGCGCTACCCCTCGTACTGCACGTTTTACCTGTCCTTTATAAACAGGCGAAAGGTCCGATTGGGCAAAACTAAATTCCGGACGGTCCCCATATTGCGTAATGGCTGTTACGCCCTCCATACGCTGTAAGCTATCATCAAACGTAAGAGTATTGTGCGCATAATTGGTATACCGGAAAACCGTCCAGCGCTGGGAATTTTGTGTACGCTGCCAGATATTCAGCCCTTTTGATTCCAGCGATTCGTAGTTCTGCATACCAAAATCCATGGCCCAGCGAACGCCTTCGGCTTCAAACACGAAGGAACCTTCATCCATATGAGCGTGATTTACAAATGGAGATCCTGCTTTAAAACCCATAAACAGTGCATCCGGGTTGGTCCAGCCGGTACGCATCATGACCACCGGGCTGGCACCACGGCCTTCCCAGAACGTTTTTTCCGGCGGTGTAACACCCGCTTCCGCCAGCTGTTTGCCCCATAAAAGGAGCGTTGGCAAAAAGCGATCGCCTTCCAGTGCCCTCCTGTTTTTATCACTGTGCAGGAATTGCAGCTCATTCCATGCCAGCGAGGGCCGTTTTAGTTTTTTTGCAAACCAAAGCATTGCGCCGTTGGATTCTGCACCGGGACCGGAATCTGCATAGTTAAACGGCAACCCACTGGGTGCAATCATGTGTTGAAAATAATCCGCTGTTTTGAGGAAGCCCGGCAGCGCGCTCAGCCCCTGGTCTCCCCCGGTCAATTGTTCCAGTGCATCCAGGAAAAATACATTATACGTGGTTCCATAGCTCCAGTACCCGTATCCTTCCGGGTAAGCGCCGTCCGGCGCATATTGCTTCATGGGTATCCTGATCGATTCAACAGCACGGCTGATCACCGCGCCGCATAGCTGCGGATCCGATTCAAAAACAGCAAATGCCCCATAAGCCAGGCCGGCATTGCAAACCTGGTTCCAGTTATTTTCTACCTTGAGCCAGTAATTATATTTAGTATCAAAGGAAGTCCGGATTCCCTTCTCCAGGATCGCGTCTTTGATCTTCTTTCTTGAATCCGGGGACAGTTCGTTGTATAACCAGTCGTACCCAATGGCCGCGGCCATGGTCATTTCCGCCACATCCAGGTAATGTGTGGGGTTCCAGTCAGCAAAAGAGCTGATCGTTAACAATTGCTGTTCCGCCGCATCCCGGTACTTTTTATTTCCGGTCATGCGCCAGGCATAGGAAAGAAAAAAGATCCTGCGGATCGCCTCCCTCGAAACCGAGAGCAGCCGCTTCCCTGTTTTTTTATGCTCCAGCGGTGCCGCTGCACAGATCCGGTCCGATGCCTCCAGCAGCAACCCGTGCACCCGTTCCAGATCCGGGTTTTTACCGATCGCCGATTGCACCTGCGCTTCCTCCCCTTTTGCAAGCAGCAACCGCGGATGCGCCTTTCCCGCTATCCCATCCGTTAAGCCTTCCTGTGAAAAAGCAGTAGTACACAATAAAAGCAATAACCAGCAAACCAGGCGCGCAATCGGTTTCATAACTTATATTTTGGACTAAAAATACTTAAGTAATCAGGATTATTACCGGAACCTCATATTTTTTATTATTTTGCCCGTTGATCACTTAACTTTTAAACTTCTGTAGATGAAACGTTTTTTTCAATCGGGAATTGTTGCGGGGCTGATGTGCTGCTTTTTAAACGCGGGGGCCCAAAAAGATATGCGGGCGCTGATCAGAAAGGATGAGGCGTTTGCGGCCAGCCAGTACAAACTGCTGATGAAAAACGTGCCGGCGGATAAAATGCCCCAGAACTATGACCCTGCCAAAGATCAGCTGGTGGCTTCTGCTACCGATTGGTGGACCAGTGGTTTTTATCCCGGTACCTTATGGCTGATCTATAAGGCAACTAAAGACCCGCAGATCCTGGCTGAAGCAAAGAAACGGCTGGTATTGGAGGAACCAATCCAATATTATACAGGGAATCATGATATCGGATTTATGATCTTTTGCAGCTTTGGCAATGCCTATGCAATCACCAAAGATCCTCGTTACAAAAAAGTGATCCTTACCGCCGCCGAAACCGCTACCAAACGGTACAAGCCGGGAATGAAAGCGATCCAGTCATGGAATAAAAGCAAAAAATTCAATGCGCCCGTGATCATCGATAATATGATGAACCTCGAATTGCTGGAATGGGCTTCCCGTAACGGCGGCAGTAAACGACTGGCCGAAATTGCGGAGAACCATGCCAACACTACATTGAAAAATCATTTCCGCCCGGATGGCAGCAGCTATCATGCCGTGGATTATGACACCGCCACCGGAGCCGTTCTAAAGAAGGTAACCCACCAGGGATACGCAGACGAATCGGCATGGGCACGCGGACAGGCATGGGGGCTCTATGGCTATACCATGATGTACCGCTTTACCAAAAAGCCCGAATACCTGGCGCAGGCGCATAAGATCGCTGCATTTATCCTGAATCATCCCAACCTGCCGAAGGACAAAGTTCCGTATTGGGATTTTAATGCCCCGGATATCCCCGATGCGCCGCGGGATGTATCGGCAGCAGCGGTAATGGCATCTGCCCTTTTGGAATTAGCCCAATACAGCAATCAAAAGCAAAAAGCCGCTTATATTGCGGACGCTGCTATCATGATCCGGTCGATGTCTGCCAGGTACAAATCACAGCCGGGCGGCAGCAAAGGCTTTATCCTTACCCAAAGTGTAGGGCATTTGCCAGGAAAATCAGAAGTGAACGTATCCTTATCTTATGCCGACTATTATTATATGGAGGCCCTGGAACGGTATAAGGAGTGGATATTGAAATAACTTTTTTTGCATATATTTATGTTGCTAATTCAGGTTGATCGGCTACCAGGTAATGAAAATATACCCAGCAACTAAGAGCCTGTTTAAATTTTATTGATAGAATTTATTATGAAGCTATTTTGGAGCGAAACAAGGAAAATTTTGCAGGCATAGTAGGCCACTATGGCGAAAAATTTAACGCAGTTGCAGCCCAAAACAGCCATAATAAAGCCATTGAATGAATTTTAAACAGGCTCTACAATGCAGCGCCACTTACAAATATTAAGTTCCGCAAGTTTACAGCTGACATGAAAACACCGGGCAATACTGAAATTATCGATTTATAACTTTTAAGCGAACCTTTCAATTGGGTTTAAAATACTAAAAATCAGTATTTTAAAATCCTTTCTGAAATTATTTAACTTAAAAGTGAAATAGAATGTCAATAATTCAGTTATAAATGAATACATTTGTGATAGGTATATGGTATGATGAAGGAAGGCTTTGCACGTTCTATACAGTTAGCTGGGTTTTAGATAATGATCCGGCACTTCCTGAAACAGACAGGTTTTTTGACAAATATGCTGTGCCCGGGCATCCACTCGAAGAAAAAGCCATGCAATTGTTCCGGCTGATAACCGAAAGCATTGGCAACAGGTATGGAGCTGTTGACGATTTTTTTGACCGGCTTGTAAATAAGGCACAGGAATTGCCGCCAAAACCCAAAAGATGGGTGGAAGAAATAAAGGACTTAGGCATTAACTTCCCGCTCAGGTTATTTTGTTACCGGATAACTGAGCAAATCGTAGTTCTTTTTAACGGAGGCATTAAAGAATCAACAACAACCCAGGAAAGCAAAGATTTAAGTATGAAGTTTTATGAGGCCCAAACCTTTGCTAAAAAAATTGAGGAAGCCCTTCAGGCGGGGCTGATTGAAATTTCAAAAGACAAAAGATATTTACAAAACTTTGACGGAACACCCCACATAATATTATAAAACAATGAGAAGCAAAACCGTAGATAGATTGCTAAAAAGCACGCCCAAAGATGTGGAGATCTTTGTAGATTGGTATGCCGATCTGGTTGTTCGTATTAACCAACTATTGAAAGACCAGGGCATCAACAAAAAAAAACTGGCTGAAAAGCTGGACAAGAAGCCTTCTGAAATTTCAAAATGGTTAGGCGGTGGGCACAACTTTACATTGCGTTCACTGGCAAAATTGTCGGCCGAACTGGGAACGCCGCTACTGGAAGTGCCTAAACAAAAAGCCCATATGGAATTTACAGAAGATGGATTCATATGCAGGGTGCACACTTTTGTGAGCTACACCAAGTTCAATAAAAAAGCCGGCGAGAATACCTGGCAGTTTGCGGAAAAGGCAGAACTATATAATGAAGCTACCAATGTCGGATAAGCACCTGTTTGACCCTGAAAAAACTGTTTTTCTCGATTTCAAAATGATCAAGGGGCAGGCCGATACTCCTGAAAACTTTGACATCAGTAAAGTATTGGGCTATCAGTTAGACAATTCACTGCAATTAGGATTTAATCTTAATGACAAATTAGCCAAAGTTGATTTTTTTATAAGCGTCAAAACTGACAGTAAAGGGAAAAACAAAAATGAGGCATCCGGCATTTTTCACCTGGTATTTATCTATCAAATTGAAAATTTAGAAGCACTTGCCATACCAGATAAAAATAAACTTCTGAAGATAAATTCAGGATTGGCAAACGCACTTTCCTCCGTTACCTATTCCACTTCAAGGGGAATTTTATTGACAAGGCTGCAAGGAACAGCGTTCCAAAATTTTGTGTTGCCCATTATAAACCCCAATAAGTTGCTGCATAGTGAAAGAGCGGGATCAACATTTTTAGAATCGCGCTGAGTATTCCTTTTGTGAGCCGATACGTTATATCCGTTTATGGCTATCCCGGGCCATGGTGCCTCATGAATCAATGTATTTTTTATACTAACGTATGCACCCCTTCTGCGATCACCGAAGAGAATACGCCCGGCTTGTAGCCGATCTTTGCTTCATACGCCGCGGTTACCTTTTCTGCAAAATCATCAAAGCACTCCTGTTTGATCAGCGCAATAGCGCAGCCGCCAAAGCCGGCGCCCGTCATCCTTGCCCCAATGCAATCCTTATAGGTTCTGCAAAAATCAACAATGGTATCCAGCTCTATCCCGGATACTTCATACAGTTGCTGCAGGGAATCATGCGAAGCATACATCAATTTTCCAAATCTTTCGATATCACCGCTGGTAAGCGCATCCTTTGCTTTTTTTACCCGGTCGTTCTCTGCAATCACATGCAGGGCCCGCTTTTCCAGTACCGGATCATTCAGCAGGGCTTTGTTCTGTTCAAAGTCTTCAACACGGATCTCTACCAGGTGCTGCACCGGAAATTTTTCCCGGAACCGCTTTAAGGCTTCCCGGCATTCGCTGAACCGCTCATTGTATTTAGACTCCACGAGTTTACGGGGTTTATTGCTGTTGATGATCGCCAGCACATAATCGCCGATCTCAAAAGGCAGGTATTCATATTCCAGCGTACCGGTATTGAGTAAAACGGCATGGGCTTCCTTCCCCATGGCTACAGCGAACTGATCCATGATGCCGCTGTTGAGCCCCATAAAATCGTTCTCTACGCTTTTGCCCAGTACCGCCAGGTCCACTTTAGAAAGTCCTCCTTCAAACAATTCATTCAATGCAAAAGCAGTCAATACCTCAATGGATGCGCTGGAAGATAACCCGGATCCGACGGGCAGGTTACCCGAAAACAGGAAATCAAGACCGGTGATCTCTTTCCCTTTTTTCTGGAACTCATGGATCACCCCCAACGGGTAGTTGAACCATTCCGGCCCCTGTTTGCTATACCCATCCTGGCTAAAAGCAATAGCTGCAGTTTCGGGGAAATCCAGTGCACGAAAACGGAACTGCCGGTCTTCATTTTTAGCTACCAGTAAAGTAGTGCCTAAAGAAATGGCACAGGGCATCACCTGTCCGCCGTTGTAATCAATATGCTCCCCGATCAGGTTTACCCGGCCCGGACAAAAGAAAATATGTGCCGCCGGCTTATGGTAAATTTTTTCAAATTCTTTTTGCAAATCTCCGATGGTCATAACAATTATATTATTTTTATCAAAATTAAACGTTCATGATTGAAATAACTGAGCAGCTTGCCACGCAGCATCCCAATGGAAAAAATGTGTATGTGTTCACCCTCAAAAACGGTTCCGGTACAGAAGCAACGGTTACGAATTACGGCGCGATTATCATGTCGATAAAAGTACGGAAATCGGATGGAACTTTTAATGATATTGTTTTAGGATTTGATACTCCCGCAGAATACTGGTCCGGGGAATACCTTAAGAATTATCCCTATTATGGGGCTGCCATCGGGCGGTATGCCAACCGGATCAATCATGCCGCCATTACCATCGATGAAAAGAATTATCCCTTAAACAGTACGAATCCCGGTTATCAATTACATGGTGGCGTTGAAGGATTTGATAAGAAAGTCTGGGATAAGATGTCCGCAACAGACGGCCATGTGGTATTGCAATATAAAAGCCCGGATGGTGAAGAAGGATATCCCGGCAACCTTACCGTGCAGATCATTTTTTCGTTGAATGAAGACAATGAATTCAGCTATGAATACCGGGCTACAACGGATCAGCCCACCGCTGTAAATATTACCCACCACAGCTATTTCAACCTGAACAACGGCAAGGGCCGTATCGATCAGCAGCACCTGCGCATTCACGCATCGCATTACCTGGAACAGGATGCCAACTATTGCACCACCGGCAATGTGCTTCCGGTAAAGGGCACCCGGAACGACTTTAGCAACTGGAATGAAACCGGTAATATTGAAAACCCGGAGCAGGGCATTGATATCAGCTATCCCCTGGACAACCCGGGAATACACCAGGTAGCAGCAGAGGCCTGGTGCGATGAAGAAGCTGTAAAACTGGAGGTATATACCACCGAGCCGCTGGTACATCTGTACAATAGTTACGGCTCCCCGGAGATCAAAGGAAAGAACGGGCAGCAATACACCGCCTTTTCTGCATTCTGTTTCGAAACACAGGTGCATCCCAATGCGATCAACATTCCCTCCTTTCCTAATACGATCCTGCATCCGGGCGAAGTATACCAGACAAAGACGACGTACAGACTTACGGAGAAAGACTGAGCCATTAGCTTTCAGCAATCAGCCTTTAGCTTTTAAGCTGATCGCTGATAACTAAAGCGTAGCCAGGTCGATCACAAACCGGTACTTTACATCGCTTTTTAATACGCGTTCGTAAGCCGTATTTACATCTTTGATATCGATCAGCTCGATATCACTTGTGATATTATGCTCCGCACAATAATCCAGCATCTCCTGCGTTTCGGGAATACCGCCGATGGATGATGCGGTCAGTACCCGGTTACCCCGCATTAAACTGTTCCCTGCAATGCTTAAAGGCTCCGGTGGTAATCCCACGCAGATCTGCACGCCATCTGTTTTAAGCATTTGCAGGTACCGATTATAATCATGCGGAGCGGAAACGGTGTCGATGATAAAGTCAAAATAACGGTCAAGGCTTTTTACCTGTTCCGGGTCTTTTGTCAGCACAAATTTATGTGCCCCCAGGCGTTTGGCATCGGCCTCCTTGGAAGGAGAAGTGCTCAGCATGGTGACTTCGGCACCAAAGGAAACGGCAAATTTTACGGCCATATGCCCAAGGCCGCCCAGCCCCAGCACACCTACTTTATGTCCTTTTCCTACTTTCCACTTACGCAGTGGTGAATAAGTGGTGATTCCCGCACAAAGCAGCGGCGCCACTCCTTTCAGATCCAGTTTATCGGAAACATGCAGTACAAAATGCTGGTCGCAAACGATCTTATTGGAATACCCGCCGTAGGTAACCGACCCGTCTTTATCGCGTGAATTGTAGGTCCATACGGTTTGCTTATTATCGCAGAACTGCTCCTGGCCATGATCACAGCTATCGCAATGCTGACAGGAATTGACCATACAGCCAATACCCGCCAGTTCGCCTACCTTAAATTTAGAAACGTTTGCACCCACGGCTGTGATGCGGCCAACAATCTCATGTCCCGGTACAATGGGATAGATGGCCGGTCCCCATTCGCTGCGTACCTGGTGAATATCCGAATGGCAGATACCACAGTATAAAATATCGATCAGCACATCATCCGCACCAACTTCCCGGCGTTCAAACTCCCAGGGCTGCAGGGCATCGGTTTTGCTATGAGCGGCATATCCTTTTGCGTTTATCATTCTTTTGTTTTTTTGTGAGATGTAATTAGGTTTATAGTGAGATGTAATTTGTTTATAGTGAGAAGTGATTTGGTCGTAGTGAAATGTAATTTGTTTATAGTGAGAAGTGGTTTGTTTGTATATGCCTGTCTGAATTCAGCGGCTGTCCTGCATCACAAGGTTCAGGTTGCCCCGTTTTCATTTTTAGTATATAAAGGTAACAGGAATTCAGATTCCAATATCGGGATCGGGAAAAATCCGGTTGGCACTCTGACTCTGAAACACTGAATCTTTTACACATGAATAGTTCTTTTGCGCAAGACCACCAGCTGTTGAACCTGTGCTTAAACGGCATAATACTGAAAAAACAAATAATGGCAGTACACGGGTTTGACAAAAGCGTAAAAGCGGTTTTCTCATTTTCAAATTCCCATATTGTTCCCCTGGCCAAAATAGGCCATCTCTTCTTTAAGATCCAGGAAGGGGTATTGCTCCGTTAGCCGCCGGGCTTTTTCATACTGCGCTTTCAGAAATTGCCGGTGCACCTTTGTTTCGGGATGAAAAGGTTTATGTCTCCGGGCGATCATCAGGGGCCGGATCTCTTTCATGAGTTGCCGGGATGCCTCATCAACACAGTTTTCCGTAAATTTTTCCAGTACAAATTCTGTAGCCGGATAGTTCGGATGTGCCAGATCTACGTCATAGAACCGGTAATCCCGCAGGACATCGATGACCAGCTCATAGGCCGGGAAATAATACAAACGGTCAAACTTCTGCACCATATGATGCACTGCCTCAATCAGCCGGGCCTTGCTCCGGTTATTGGCCACTACCCCATCCCGCAGGTGCCGCACCGGGCTGATGGTGAACAACAATTTTGCATCGGGGTTAAAGATGCGGAGCCGGTGGTACAGGTTATCCAGCAGGGAAACGGTTTCTTCAATCTCCAGCATCTTTTTATCAAACCATTGCCCGGGCGCCCGGTGGCAATTGGCTACCTTCAAACCGGAATGTTCTGCCTGCGGATTGTTTGCATTCAGCCGGTAAGAGAACGAGGACCCGAGGGTGATGATCACCCATCCGGCCTGCTTTAAAAACCGGTGCGCCGTTTCCAGCGTGCTGTTCATCTGCGCTAAAACGGCGTGTTTATCCGTACCGGAAAAGCGTGAGTGATGATGCCAGGATTGCCATACTTCATTTAAGTAAAACAGATCTGCTTCTGTGTACGGCTTCTGCTCTATATAACGGATAAGGCTGTGGTACACACTGGCCGGATCAAACAGGATCCCATGCGGGTTCTGAAATGTCTCAAACTTATGTTCTGCCAATGCATTGCCGATATGTTCCGTAAAACAGGAGCCGATCAGCAAAATCTTATCCCCGTACCGGATCGGAGGTAACAGGGGTTCCATCTGTATGGGAGCCATAAAATCCATTGGGCAAATATCCGGAATTTACCGCGTAACGCTTAGTAATTCCTGCAGCTCCCTTACCCCCTCCGTAGCGGGCTTTTCGATCGTATAAAGATTGGCAGACCGGCCGATCGCCGGTATGGATTTATCGATAATATATTTGGGCGTACCCGCGCCGACATAATCGATCAGGCCGGCGGCAGGATATACCAGCATGGAGGTACCGATGACCACGAAAATATCGGCCGCTGCCGCAAGCTTTGATGCGGGAACGATCATAGGCACGGTTTCGCCAAACCAGACAATATCCGGCCTTAGCTGGCCGCCATCGGGCGCCTTATCTCCCAGCCGGATATCGCCCCGGATGGTATAGGATGGAAGTGCCGACCGGTCGCTCCGCATTTTAAAGATCTCTCCGTGCAGGTGCAGCACTTTAGAGGAACCGGCCCGTTCGTGCAGGTCATCAATATTCTGTGTAATGATATGTACCTCGTAGTCCGCTTCCAGTGCAGCCAGGCCCAGGTGCGCTGCATTAGGGATAACCTCCAGCGCCTGCCTGCGCCGCATGTTGTAAAAATCCAGCACCAGGGCCGGGTTGCTGGCCCAGCCCTCCGGTGATGCTACTTCCATCACATCGTATCCTTCCCAAAGGCCGTCACTATCCCTGAACGTTTTGATACCACTTTCGGCGCTGACACCGGCGCCTGTTAGCACCACCAGTTTCTTTTTATCCATACTCCCACACTTTTAACGTTTGCAATATACAGCCAATTGCAGGAATAAGAAGGACAAGCAGGATGCTGCGCAATTGCCATGATGAGGAAACACCCCTTAGTCCGCCGATGCAATGCCGGTTTCCGGCAGCGCTGCGCCTTTCCTGACCAGGCTGATAAAGGCCTCCCGGTAGCCGTTTTTATCAATGCCCATGGCCCCTTTTGCAAGCTCCAGCACCTGCTCATAGTTAGACTGTTGCCTGAATGCTGAATTCCGAAGCAGCAGGCCAAACTCTGCCACCGCCGCGGCAAAGCGGAAATTATCCGTGGTCTTATTTATGGCTATGGAACGATCTGCAACGGGAACAGTGATGAGCTGACTGTGATCTGCCTCCGGGTTTTTATAGCGCAGTTTCAGCGTAAACAGCTCATCTGATGTTGTTGTACCGGCCGGCCGCTGATATTTCAGCTCATCAACCGGTTTTTCAAATTCATTTTTTATACCAACGGGTATTACTTCATATAATGCTGTAACAGTATGCCCGCTGCCTATTTCGCCGGCATCTTTTCCGTCATCATTAAAATCTTCCTTATTCAATACCCGGTTTTCATATCCGATCAGGCGGTATGCCTGTACCCTGCCCGCATTGAACTCCACCTGTATCTTCACATCTTTGGCTATTGTAAACAGTGTTCCTCCAAATTCGTTCACCAGCACTTTTTGCGCTTCGCTGATATCATCGATGTAGGAATGGTTCCCGTTGCCCTTATCTGCCAGTTGCTGCATTTTGTTATCCTGGTAGTTGCCCCTCCCGAATCCCAGAATTGAAAGGAAGATACCTGTTTTTCGTTTTTCTTCTATCAATTGAACCAGGGCGTCATCGCTACTGGCACCTACATTAAAATCCCCGTCGGTGGCCAGCAAAACCCTGTTATTCCCGTTTGTTATAAAATTTTTTTCAGCTACCTCATAAGCCAGCTGTATCCCCGCTCCACCCGCCGTAGCGCCTCCTGCTTCCAGCCCTGTAATGGCCTCCCGTATGGCGGACTTATTTTCTCCCCCCGTAGAAGGCAGCACCAGGCCTGCATTTCCTGCATATGCAACAATTGCCACGCGATCTTCGGGCCGCAGGTTATCGGTAAGCAGCAACATGGATCTCTTTAAAAGCGGTAGTTTATCCTCATCAAGCATTGAGCCCGAAACATCGACCAGGAAAACGAGATTGGATGGAGGCAGCGATCCCCGGGGGATCTCCTTTCCCCTGATCCCGATATGTACCAACCGGTGTTGGGTATTCCAGGGGCATTCAGCAATTTCTGTAATTACATTGAATGCATCTTTGTTCCGGGGAAGCTCATAATCGTAGTCAAAATAATTGATCATCTCTTCAATGCGGACCGCCCCGGCCGGTGGACGCCGCCCTTCGTTAAGGAAACGCCGTACATTACTGTAGGCGGCCTTATCGACATCCACTGAAAAAGTAGATAACGGATGCTGTACGGTGGAGCGGAATTCATTTTCCACGATAGCTGCGTATCCTTCGGTATTCATACTGATTTCAGCCGGGGCTGTTTTCTCTGGTAACACGGCGTCTGCAGCTACTGTTTCAGAACTGGTATAATTGGCGGCTCGCTGATGGGCTCCCTGGCAGGCAAACAGTATCCAGGGCAATATGGCTATTGCAAAAAAAAGGCGTTTCATAAAACTGTTTTTTAGGTAATGAGTGATTTTTATTTTCCAATCCGAAACGGACCAAAAGCAATCATAGAGCAGGTTCCCGGGTACGCTGCCGTAAATTTTCTTTGGTGTTGCGTATACGCTGTTTAACGGTTAATACAATAACCACCTCAAAGGTAACCGGCCGCTCGTTGTTAATAAATATAAAAAGCTCCCGATAGTTACCGCATGTGCGTCAAGCTAATGTTGGCCCATAGGAGATTGTGGGAAACCAGGGCATAGGATGGGTAGCGCTCCTATATATAAATGACCGCCCAACCGCTGTTTTTTCCCGGCTGCTGCCCTGGTAAACCCGTAAGGAATTTTCTTTGATGAACCGCGCGTGAAACGCCTGGTGAATGATCCGGATCCTGGTTGAACCCCGGCCGGGGTTCAAGGCAAATGAATCGCCCATAAACCGACGGTTACACCGCCGGCTATCCGGCATAACCCCATTCAGGATTTTACCGCTTACCTTGACGTATATGCGATCGTTACCGGGAGTTGGGAGTTCCTGCCTGCATGCATCATACAGGCATCAAAAATACCAGGTCCTAAACCCGCACGGTAACACCGGCCGTCTTTGTTTTTTTCTTAAAATAATGATGGTATTTTTCACTTACGTCCCAGGGTTGCTTTTCTCCGTTTATGAAAAGCGCTCCATCCCTGAATTGTATCCGGTTGTTAGGGCCCTTCTCCATCAAACCGTCGCGCTCCATTTCCTGGTAGGCATCTTTTAATTGTTGCAGCTGCCTCCGGGTATCGCGCAATTCAGCACTGATGCCGGGATGCAGCTGGTCCATTTGCCGGCTCAGGTTTTTTTGCTGAAGCCGGAGATCCCTGCGGACATTTTCGAGTTGCCCTTTTAGCTGGTCCAGCCGTACCTCGCCCAGGGCATTGCAGCGTTCGTTCTTTAATTTTTCCCCATCCATCTTTGGAAGAGCGGTAAGTGCGCAGGCAATATTTTTTTCGAGCTGTGCCTTACTCACGCTGGCCATGGCACGATCGATATCGCGGTTGATCTTTTCAAAATCGATCTTTTTGATTGCAGCCCTCGCTTCCGACTGGATCTTCTCAAAGTCGATGACGCCGGCGGCCTCGCCAGCCTGCTTCGTGCCCCGGCCCTTATTCATTGCACGCATTTCACCAGCCGTTTCCCGGATCTGTTCATCAACATAGTTCAGGGCCTCATCCAGACGCCCCGTTTCAAATTCTGTAATAGCAGGAACCGTATCCGCATTAAAGGGAAAAGCAACCGGTTTGCAGGGTGTTTCTGGTACCGGAATAAAAGATAGAGAGGCAAGGCTTGCAGCAGACAATGAAGTCCAGAGCGCTACGCTCAAAACTGTTCTCCTTTTCATTAGTTGGGTTTTAAAGTAAGATAATAACGAATATCTTCGTAGTAAAAATACGTACAGAGGGGAATGGCTGGTGTTAATAAAATGATAATTTGCCGGACTCCCCAACCCCTGCATCCTGGTCGCCCGTGTAAAGGCATGCAAACCGTATCCCCCAATCTTTTTTTAAGCGGTAAGCAGCACCTGCCAGGCATCATGCAGGCGGCCGCCTTCCAGCAAGGTTTTTGCATACCGATGAATGGCAAGCATCCGCTCTTCCCCGGCAAGCCCGGTTACCAGCTGCCCCAGCTGATCATCGGCAAACCCCGGTGCAATTGACGGCAATTCCGTAACGTTTGCCAATTGTCCCAGGTCGTTACCACTAAGCACTTTACTATTGCGGATCAATGCGGGGAGGGCATCAATACCCATCCCCAATTGTGTATTGGGCTTTTCAATTTCGAAAAGATGTTTTGTACTGCAATACCAATTCCCCCCCAAACGGGCTACCAGCTGCAGTTTACGCTGGTCTACCCTGTTATTATCGTTCAGGATCGCAGCATCCAGGTGCAGCCGCAGTACTTCACAGATCACCAGGTTGCCTGCCCCGCCCCCGGTTCCCAGGGATTTCACTTCCAGCACCCGGCACTCCATTTTTGCCTTGCTTTCTTTTACCATCGGCGGCTGTACCAGCGTGGCGGGCTCCATAGTGAAGCCTGCTTTTAAAAATTCGTTTGTTCCTTTCGGGTACTCACAACTGGCCAGCGATACCTGTTGTACCATTTCAATATCGACCATATTGATAACGACCTCGGGCAGTTCCAGCACGTTCTGCAGCGTATGTTTGGTTGTGTTATCACGCACCCTTCTTGACGGGCTGAAAACAACCACTGGCGGGTTGGTGGAAAATAAATTAAAAAAACTGAACGGGCTCAGGTTTACATTCCCTTCCCGGTCAACGGTACTTGCAAAGCAGATAGGCCTTGGCGCAATAATATGCTGCAGGTAATGTTGTTTGTCTATTGGTGTAAGTGTTGCCAGATCTATTGTCATATATAACCGTAACGGCGCCGGGCGCCAGGTTTGCTAAAAATTTTACTCCCCGGGTATTCCGGTTCTTTCATCTCCTTCCGGTTCACCGCTTCAGCCCGAGGATACTCCATTCGGGGTCTTCTTTTTCAATTTTATTCTCCAGGATCCCCAGCCCGTCTATCTCCATCCGGACGCTGTCGCCCGGCTGCAGCCATTGTTCCCTGTAGTGCGGGTCCTCCAGCTTCCCGGTACCATTCAGTTCCAGGAAACAGCCGGTTCCCACCGTGCCGCTGCCGATCACATCCCCGGGATAAAGATCTGCACCATATGAAGCCCGTTCGATAAGCTCTGCAAACGTCCAGTCCATCTCGCTTACATTACCGCTGCTCACCTGTTTTCCATTTACAAAACAGCGCATGGCCAGGTTCCAGCTTTTACCGGTATGCCCTGTTTTGGGCGCCGTTTCATAAGAAGCCAGCTCATCCTGTGTTACCAGCCATGGGCCAATGACCGTTGAAAAATCCTTACCCTTTGCCGGCCCCAGGTTCAGCAGCATTTCCTCCATCTGGAGTGTACGGGCGCTCAGGTCGTTCATGATCATAAGGCCCCCGATATAGGTATCGGCGTCTGCGGCCCTGATATTGCGCCCCTTCCGGCAGATCACGATCGCAACTTCCAGTTCAAAATCCAGCTTCCGGAAATGATCGGGCATGCATTTTACGACACCGGGTCCCTGTATGCTGTTGTGGTTGGTAAAATAGAAAACGGGGTACTGGTCAAACTCCGGGATCATAGGCGCTTTACGGTTCCGCCGGGCTGCGGCCACATGCTGCCGGAAGGCGTAACCATCCCTGCAGGATACAGGATGCGGCACAGGCGCCAGCAATACCACGCCGGAAAGCGGCTGTTTTTCCATACCGGTATCCCGGCCTGCAAGGATCTTCTTCCCGGCTTCCTTCAACAGCGGGTAGTAAGATCCCCAGTCGTTCAGCAGCAGGTTCATTGTAACAGGAAATGTTGAAGAAACGGTGTATACATAGTCTTCTACCAGCAATCCCACCTGTTCTTTTCCTTCATTTAAGAAAGATATCAACCTCATTGACAAATATTTAAAATATATTTAGTGAAATATTTATTTTTATAGACCTCAGGAGGCTGGTGAGGTGCGCAATAACTTGTTCGCAGACCTAACACTTCAAACCACTTTTAAACCAGGAACCTCCGCTCCTCCCGCTCTATAAAAACCTAACGCAAGTTAGTTAATTAATATCATTCTGCTACGGCCTTTACGAAAACAGCAATAAAAAAACGGCCGGGTAACCCCGGCCGCTCGTTGCAATTTAAAAAAACTGTAGTTTATTTCATGCTTTTATAAAGCGTATCGTATTTTTTCTCTAACCCGTTATACTTCGTTTTATTGGCGCCTGTAGCATCCTGTCCGATAAAGAAGTAGTACTGGGCCAGGTTACCGGCAATTACCCGGTACTGCCGTTTTTGTACATTATCGAGCTGGGGCAGTTTGCCCAATGCATCTGCGGCTTTTTCAAAATTTTCCACTGCCAGGGCATATTCAGCTATATAGGCTTTTTTAGCATCTGCAGATTTTTGTTTATCGGCCGCTGTTGCCTTGGTACCTTTTGCATCCACTTCCTTTTCCGCATTGCGCATTTCTTCCTCTTTTATGCTGGCTTTAGCCATAAAATGATCCCCCAGCAGTAAAACAGGCTGCAGTTCCGCTGCATTCAGTGATTCTGCCTTTTTTAATGCACCCAGCATTTTGGTTTCCAGTTCTACTGCATTCGCTGGTTTCTCCTCACCATCTTTTGCCCGGTTCAGGCGCTCAAAGATCGCCTCACCCAATGCAAGATTTGCCTTATAGTCATCAGGAGTTGCCGTTACGATCTTCTCCAGCGCCGCTACTTTTTCGTCAAAATTGCTGCTGCCGCCTATGGCAAATTCGAGTTTACTGTAATTGAAGAATTCGCTTTGAGGATACAGTTCCTTGCCCAGCTTACGATACTTTTCAAAATTGGCATCGTCGTTTTTGCCGGCGTAGTACCGTACCAGGCTCTGGTATACCTGCTCAAAGTTATGGCCGGTGATCTTCAGATCTGCCAAACGTGTATTGTATTTTACGGCATCCTCTATCTGTTTGTTGGTTTCCGCCAGCACCCCCGCGTAATACACCGCGTTGGTATCAATAGGCCCGGGGAGATTGATCTTTTTTGCGATCAGCAGGTCCGACAGATCCACCACATTTTTGAACTTGGCATAGGCCGCTTCATAATTTTTGGCATTAATATCTGCAACGCCACTGTTAAAATAAGACGCATACAACTGGTACGGCGCATTTTTATAGGTATCCAGGTCCTTCATTGAAGGATCCATCTCCTTATACTTGTTAAATGCGGCAAGCGCGGCTTCCCTGTTTTTTTCCGCATCGCCCGCCTTCGCGCTGTCCAGGGCATCAAAAGCAAGAATATACGACTTAATAATGTACCCCTCGGGTTTGGAGAAGAACTTTTCATTGGAAGACTCTTTATCATAGAGTTTGTGCGCTTCTGCTAAATTGTTTGCTAACAATACACCTTTGATAGGATCGTATTTCTGCGCGTACGCTGCTGATCCGAGCAGCAATACTGACGCAAAAAGTGTCGTTTTCTTCATCATATTCTTTTTTAAGTTTTTTGAGTTCAAAATTGTTCCCGGCTGTAAGAACGGCAATTTTCGTTCCGAACTAATAACGCAGAACCGTTAATTTTCTGATGCCGGTCCTTCATTATTTTTTTCTGTGCCCGGATCGTCCCCTGAAGTTACATCTTTTTCTCCGGTTGACGTACCTGCTTCCGATTCCGTTGCGTTGGCTGTTGCTGCATTTTCTGCCTCGGCTTCTTCCGCCATTTCCTGTTCTTCCACCTGGCTGATCGCCGCGATCTGGTCATCTTCTTCCAGGCGGATCAGTTTTACCCCCTGTGTGGCGCGCCCCAGCTCGCTGATATCCCGCACCCGCATCCGGATAGTGATCCCGCTTTTACAGGTGATCAGGAGGTCCTGGGTCTCATCCACATCCAGCAGTCCTACCAGGGCTCCGGTCTTTTCGGTTACGTTGATCGTTTTAACGCCTTTTCCTCCCCGGTTGGTAAACCGGTATTCATCAATCTTTGTCCGTTTGCCATACCCCTTTTCGCTTACCACTAACACAGACTTGGGGCTTTCGGCAGACAGGCAGATCATCCCGATCACTTCATCATTTTCATCATCTACTTCAATACCTCCAACACCAATGGCGCCGCGACCTGTTGCCCGTACTTTTTCTTCGGAAAAGCGGATGGCCCGGCCGCTCTTAACAGCCATCATGATCTCGGATTTGCCGTCCGTTAAACGCGCTTCCAGCAAACGGTCGCCCTCATTGATGGTAATCGCGTTAACGCCCGTCTGGCGGGGGCGGCTGAAATCTTCCAGGGCTGTTTTCTTGATGATGCCTTTCTGTGTACACAGCACAATATTATGGGTACTTACAAACTCCTCGTTTTTCAGATCCTTTACATCGATAATGGCGCGGATCTTATCATCCGGCGGAAGCTGCATCAGGTTCTGGATCGCTCTTCCCTTACCGGTCTTTTCTCCTTCCGGGATCTCATATACATTCAGCCAGTAACACCGCCCTTTTTCTGTAAAGAACAAAAGAGTGTGATGGGTAGAGGCTACAAATAAATGCTCAATAAAATCTTCCTCGCGGGTTTTACCACCCATTACCCCTCTTCCACCTCTCCGCTGTGCGCGGAATTCATCTACCGGTGTTCGTTTGATATATCCCAGGTGCGAGATGGTGATCACCACATCCTCTTCCTTGATCAGGTCTTTTATAGAAACTTCATCGTTCAGGTAGGTGATCTCTGTTTTACGGCCATCACCGTATTTTTCTTTTATTTCCAGCAACTCCGTTGTAATGATCTCGTACCGGAGTCCTTCATTGGCGAGCACTTCTTTCAGGTGCGTGATCAGCTTCATGAGTTCATCAAACTCTTCTTTGATCTTTTCCCGCTCCATACCGGTCAGCCGCTGCAGCCGCAGTTCCAGGATCGCCTTGGCCTGTATCTCATCCAGCCCCCATCCCGCGTTGATCAGGTTTTCCTTTGCCACTTCCGGTGTGGGCGAGTTCCGGATCAGCCGGATCACTTCATCCAGGTGATCCAGGGCAATCAGGTATCCCTGCAGAATATGCGCCCGCTTTTCAGCCTCCTTCAGTTCAAATTTCGTCCGGCGCACCACTACCTCGTGCCGGAAGGCCACAAACTCACTAATCAGGTCTTTCAGGTTCAGGATCCTGGGACGTCCCTGGGTAATAGCTACGTTGTTAATACCATAGGAGGTCTGCAGGTCGGTATTTTTGTACAGCTGGTTGATCACCACATTGGCGATCGCATCCCGCTTCAGATCGATAACGATACGGGTTCCTTCCTTTTTATTGGATTCATTATTAACGTGGGCTATGCCATCGATGATTTTGTTATTTACCAGGTCCCCGATACGGCTGGTAAGCGCATCCCGGTTTACCTGGTAGGGCACTTCGGAGATAACGATCTGCTCTCTTCCGCTGGGTTTGGTGTCTACACGAACCTTTCCCCTCAATACCACACGGCCACGGCCGGTATGCATACCAGCCCGGATGCCCTCCATTCCGTAAATGATGCCCCCCGTTGGAAAATCGGGCGCTTTTACATATTGCATCAGTTCATCTATGGTAATCTCCTTGTTCTCTATATACGCCACACATCCGTCGATCACTTCCGAAAGGTTATGCGGCATTACATTGGTGGCCATCCCCACAGCGATACCGCTGGATCCGTTGACCAGCAGCTGCGGGATGCGCGTTGGCAGCACCACCGGCTCTTCCCTGGAGTCATCGTAGTTCGGCTGAAAGTCTACCGTTTCTTTTTCGATATCGTCCAGCATATGCTCTGCAATGCTTTCCAGCTTTACCTCTGTATAACGCATGGCCGCCGGTCCGTCGCCATCCTGCGTACCAAAGTTACCCTGGCCGTTTACCATGGTATAACGCATGCTCCAGTCCTGTGCCATACGCACCATGGCATCGTACACGGAGCTATCGCCGTGCGGGTGGTATTTACCCAGCACCTCACCCACGACAAGGGCCGATTTCCGGTGCGGGCGGTTCGACCTCAGGTTCAGGTCATTCATGGCATAAAGGATGCGGCGGTGCACGGGTTTTAAACCGTCCCTTACATCGGGCAGGGCACGTCCAACGATCACCGACATCGAATAATCGATGTAGGCCGTTTTCATTTGTTCTTCGATATTTACGGGGATGATACGATTACCGTCCTGTGTTGCTTGCGGGTCTAAATTTTCTTCCATCTAATTTATTCTAAATCATTCTGAATGCTGCAAAATGCGCTATGTGCAAATTTAACTTTTCCGGATCGTATTTCCGCTTCTGAACGCTTGTTTTTTGATGGAAATTTGGGAAATTAAAAATGTGGAAACCGGGGAATTTGAAAATTGAAACAGGCCCCGGGGGATACTTTTGAAGGGCCTGAAAAGGAGCCTGTCAGTCGTCTGTGCACAATGGGGCATCGGGCATAAAACGGGGCTGGCCGGGAACGCTGCGCTTTAAACCCGGAAGCGACAGGGTCCCGGGCAACCTTCAACCGTTTTCCACCTTAACGCCCATGACCTGTGAGCAATGAAATACGGATCCGGCAGGGTACTTTAAACAATAAAAAGAGCCGCCCTTTACGGAGCAGCTCTCGCAAATTTTTAAGTTCCTGATCTATTTCAGACCAAATGCCTTTTTTACCCGGGGCACATAGTCCAGCTTTTCCCAGGTAAACAGCTCTACTTTTTTGGTTACTTTTTTACCATCAGGGGCAACAAATATTTTCTCCACAATGCGGTTCTCCCTTCCCATATGCCCGTATGCCGCAGTTTCGCTATAGATCGGGTTACGGAGCTTCAGGCGTTGTTCAATAAAGTAAGGGCGCATATCAAAGAGCTTTTCCACTACCTGGCTGATCTGGCCGTCATTCAGGTCTACCTTTGCTGTACCGTAGGTGTTTACGTTAATGCTGGTAGGCTGTGCCACTCCAATGGCGTAGGATACCTGTACCAACACTTCATCACACAAGCCTGCCGCTACCAGGTTCTTTGCGATATGGCGGGTTGCATAAGCTGCAGAACGGTCTACCTTACTGGGATCTTTACCGCTGAAAGCGCCACCGCCATGGGCCCCCTTGCCACCGTAGGTATCTACAATGATCTTTCTGCCGGTTAAACCCGTATCTCCATGCGGTCCGCCGATCACAAAGTTCCCGGTTGGGTTGATGTGGTATTTGATCTTATTATTAAAGAGGTGTTTATACTGCGGGTATTTTTTGATAACGCGGGGGATCAGGATCTCTTTGATATCCTTTCCGATCTGGGCCTGCATTTTGGCTTCTGTGTCAAAATCATCATGCTGTGTGGAGATCACGATCGCTTCAATGCGGACAGGTTTATTATTATCATTGTACTCCAGTGTTACCTGGCTTTTGGAATCGGGGCGCAGGTACTGGATCTTTTTATTTTCACGGCGGATGGCTGCCAGTTCAATCAACAGGGTATGTGCCAGGTCCAGGGCCAGCGGCATATAATTCGCCGTTTCATTGGTTGCATAACCAAACATCATTCCCTGGTCGCCGGCGCCCTGGTCTTCTTTTTTCTTGCGCACTACCCCCTGGTTGATGTCGGCCGACTGCTCATGAATGGCCGAAAGCACGCCACAGGAGCGGGCTTCAAACATATATTCGCTTTTGGTATATCCGATCTTGCTCACCACGCCCCTGGCAATCTCCTGCACATCCAGGTAGGCCTTCGATTTTACTTCGCCGGCTAAAACAACCTGCCCGGTTGTTACCAGTGTTTCGCAGGCAACCTTCGACTGCGGATCAAATGCTAAAAAATTATCGATAAGTGCATCAGAGATCTGGTCTGCTACTTTATCCGGGTGTCCTTCAGAAACACTTTCAGAAGTAAATAAATACGGCATAAACGATGGGTTATTAAGAAATAATTAAAATTTACGGGTGCAAATATAGCACCCGTTCGTATTTAAATAAAAAATATCAATTAAGGTCAAAGCTTTGAATAAACGATCCGCAACTTCATTTTCTGGCCCTGGTGATTACCGCCGCCCAAACGGACGCGGCCTACAGCAGACATACCAAAAAGATTGCCGGATTGCGGAACGCTGAACTTGCTCTCGCCCGTAACGGGATTGCGGTCGCCCAGGGGCAGCCCCACACCCGCCGGAGCATACAGCCGGAAGTCAAAAAGCGGAACTTTTTCCAGGGCAATTTTTTGCGCGTAACCGGTAATATTAAAGCGCCATTGCCGCACCAGGTGGCCCTGCGGGTCCTTTTTAAAATAATAGTTATGGCCTCCGTTGCCGGAGCTGTTGACACTGTAAAATGCCGGGAAGTTTGTAATCGCATACCCGCTGGAATAGGTAAGACCAAAAACGTAGGGAACCAGCTTATATTTATGATCAGTAGAATCGAGCACATCCAGGAACATATTTTCCGGGCTGGTAAAGGTCGTATCCGAATTGTCAAATACCGATTCCATCTGCAGTTCCGCCAGGTGGATCACTGAATTGGGGAATGTTGCCAGTCCGGGTATTTTGACGGTTGCATAAGTACCCGGTGTATTTGCAATATATACCAGGGGATCTGCTATCGCATCCCCGCCGGTGGCCTCTATCTGCGTACCGCCGAAATCCCGCGCTATATAATTGGAGGATCCGTTCTCATTTCCGGTAAGCGTTACACTTGAAGCTTTCTGGAAATTAAAAAAGGTGGTAGCCGTATCCATATCGCCGGCCGTGGTCTTATTTTCATACCGGTAATAGACCTGCAGCTGTGCGTTCAGCATACTGATCCCCAATAATGTGTTTGCCGCCCCGGCCGATTCAAGCGCAAAGCCTTTGAATTTTGACCGGAACACCGAATCCGTGGAATAACCATCATTTGCCCCGGCAGAATCGTAAGCCAGCAGGCGCCGGCCAAATGCGTCATCCAACCGAACCCGGAGCTGGTTTGCCACTTTTGTCGTATCAGCTGTACCGTCCTTAAAGTCAATCACGGTTACCGAATCCTTAAGGGTATGCGGAACGATGGTCCTGGAACCCAGCAGACCCGCGGTGGTCATCTGTTTGGATAATAAATACATGGTGTCTCCCTGAAAATCGTTACTCCCTGCAATTTCAGAGATATTGATCGTTTGCGGCATTGCCGTATCACCATATATGAATGTATTGTTCAGTACCAGCACTACCGAATCGAGCTGCAGCTTGGACGGCTCATTCAGAAAGGGCGTCTTGGTTTGCGGGCTTACCTGGAAATAAAGGCGGGCATCTGTTTTCCCAAAGATGGGATCATTGTCGATCTTGCCCAGTATCTGGGGGAATTCAAACGAGGAACGGAAGCTGTCATTAGCCGCCGTAAAGATCCCGTTAAATGTTTCCACTTCCAGTGTTGTATCAAACGTATGAATATTATCTACCTCCGGTATCAGCCCCTGCCCCAGCTCTGTTGCCAGGTTGATCTTACTGCAGGAAACAATAAATCCGGTTGCCAGGAGGAACAGACCGAGTGCAAAAAAATGCCTTTTTCTCACAAAAAAAATTGAATTTAATAAGCGTAAACGATTCATCAGCTTGCAAGATCGTGATACAGTTGTAAATACTCTGTTAAATCAGAATCTTCTTTGAACAACAGGGTCTTTTTACCCCGCACTTTGGAGAACTCCGATACCAGTTTTTTATCCACATCCGGCGAGCCGAAACTGATCGCATCTGAGAAAGCGGCCCCACCCCGCATCAGGGCAATATTGGTACCGTCCTTATACAGCTCGAGGTCCTTTTCTTTCAGCGATGGATGGATGAGGGCCTTTTGAATAAACCCTTTGCCCAGTTTTTCTTTAAACGTGCTTTCCCCGATCGTATATACGATCTTGCTGTGTGCGAACACCGGTTCTTTCTTGTACACGGTTTTGAGATACGCCGGGATCAACCCGGTCATCCAGCCACTGCAATGGATGATATCGGGCGACCAGCCAAACTTTTTAACGGTCTCCAGGGCTCCTTTGCAATAAAAAACCGTTCTCAGGTCATTGTCCTCAAACCACTGCTCATTTTCGTCGTGAAAAAGTGTTTTACGTTTAAACAATTCTTCATTTTCCAGAAAATAGACCTGTAAACGGGCGCTGGGCAAAGAAGCAACCTTTATTTGTAAAGGCATGTCGTCATTGTCTACCGTAACATTGATTCCCGAAAGCCGCACCACTTCGTGCAGCCGGTGCCGGCGCTCATTAATACTGCCAAAACGCGGCATAATGCAACGCACTTCAAAACCATTATCGTTGGCTTTTATCGCAAGTTTGTTAACTGTTTCGGAAAATTCTGTCAATTCGAGGTAGGGCGACATTTCATTGGCTATAAATAAAATTCTTTTCTTTACTGACATGTTTTACAAACTTTAAAGGCTGCAAAGGTACATTATTATAGCCAAAATTGGCGCGAATATTCTATTTTGCAGGATGCGTTTGTATAAAAAGAGGAATGATATTCAGGGTTTTATTACTCATTTACAGGATAAAAAACAGGAAATCGGCTTTGTGCCGACAATGGGAGCCCTGCATGCCGGGCATATCAGTTTGATCCGGACAGCCCGCCAACAGTCCGATTTTACGGTCTGCAGCATCTTTGTAAACCCTACCCAGTTTAACGACCCGAAGGACCTGCAGAAATATCCCCGGACCATTGAGAAGGACCTTTACCTGCTGGAACAGCATGGCTGTGATGCCGTTTTTTACCCGGAGGTTGCGGAAGTTTATCCTCCTGGCTCCGGCCCTGCCCCGCATTATGACCTGGGCCGCCTGGAGTCGATCCTGGAGGGGGCCTACCGCCCCGGCCATTTCCAGGGGGTAGCCGATGTAGTGAGCCGGCTTTTTTACACGATTCACCCGGATAAGGTATTTTTTGGTCAAAAGGATCTGCAGCAATGCCGGGTTATTGAGCGGCTGATTGCAGGAAACCCGGATTTTGATAAGATCCGGATGAATATCGTGCCTACCCTGCGTGAGCCGGACGGTCTGGCCATGAGCAGCAGGAATACCCGTTTAAGCCCTGAGGAGCTCCGGAAGGCACCGGAAATTTACCAGACACTGTTATACCTGAAGGAGCAGCTTGCCCCGGGCGATCTTGCCCCCCTGCAGGAAACGGCAAAAACCCGCCTGACCCGGGAGGGCTTCCGCCCGGACTATGTATCTATTGTTGATACCCAAACACTGGAAACATGCGGGTCATGGAACGGGCATACCCCCCTGACCGGCCTTGTTGCGGCTTACCTGGGGGAGGTAAGGCTTATTGATAACCTGGAACTTGTTTAGTTTAAGGTTTCACGTTTAAAATGGGGGTAAAACCCGGTTCCCTGCCGGATTCCCGGATGTTTAAGATGGTCCGGCCAGGTTGAATGTTGCTGCACCCGGTGCACCGGGTAGTTTCCATTTTCACATCCTCAAATTTTCCCGTTACCAAATTTTCAAATAATTTTGCGGCCTAAACAAAAGAGCACATGGCTAAAGTTGTATTAAAAAGAGTGAGCGGCGATTATGGTTTTGACACCATTAACGAGAACGGAACTGTTATTAAAATGGATAGTAATCCTGATATGGGTGGTACCGAGTACGGCGCCCGCCCGATGCAGGTACTGTTAAATGCGCTTGCAGGCTGTGCCAGTATCGACGTGATCAGCATCCTTAAAAAGCAACGCCAGGAGATAAAAGATTATACAGTAACGGTGACCGGCGAACGGGAAGCAGGAGTTGAGCCTTCTTTATGGAAAGAGATCGACCTGGTATTTGAAATCACGGGCAACGTAGACGAAGGCAAGGCGCAGCGGGCGGTTGATATTTCTATGAATAAATATTGCTCCGTTGCCATCACGCTTACAAAAGCCGGGGCAGCGATCCGCACAAAAGTGATCGTGCACCCCACCGTTTAATTTTTCACTATTAACCATTCACTATTCATTTCTAACTATCCACGATCCACCTCAATGAGCAATAGAAAGTTACATCCTGCTACCCTGGCTGTTCGCGCACAAATGGAGCGCAGCGCACAAATGGAACATTCCGCCCCGCTTTATCTTACCAGCAGCTTCGCATTTGAATCAGCAGAAAATATGCGTGCTGCTTTTGCAGATGAGATCGAAGCCAATATTTACAGCCGTTACAGCAATCCCAATGTAGATGAGTTTGCCAACAAAATGGCGTTACTCGAAAAGGCAGAGGCCGGTTTTGCTGTGGCCAGCGGTATGGCTGCCGTGTCCATGTCGTTCTTTGCCCTGCTGAAGGCCGGAGACCACCTGTTGTGCTGCCGTTCTATGTTTGGCGGTACCAATACTGTAGTTACAAAATTCCTGCCCCGCTTTGGTATTGAATATACGCTGGTTCCGGCTGATGATCTTTCGGCCTGGGAAGCCGCGATACGCCCCAATACCCGCATGATTTACCTGGAAACGCCAACCAATCCCCAGCTGGAGCTGATTGACCTGGAAGCCGTTGGCCGGCTGGCCCGCAAACATGGGATCATCTACAATGTCGATAACTGTTTTGCCACACCGGTTCTGCAAACGCCTGTTGATTTTGGTGCCGACCTGGTGATCCATTCTGCCACCAAATGGCTGGATGGGCAGGGCCGCGTTCTGGGAGGTGTTGTCGTTGGTAAAAAAGAGCTGATCCACGATATCTATCTTTTTTGCCGCAATACCGGGCCTGCGCTCTCGCCCTTTAATTCATGGGTACTTTCCAAAAGCCTGGAAACATTGGATGTGCGGATCCAGCGGCATTCCGAAAATGCCCTGGCCGTGGCCAGGCATTTCGAAAATCATCCCAAATTAAAATGGGTAAAATACCCCTTCCTTTCCTCCCATCCTCAATATGAAATTGCCATAAAGCAAATGAAGGCCGGCGGCGGTATCGTTTGTTTTGAACTGAGCGGCGGCCTGGAAAGCGGGCGGAAGTTTATGGATGCCCTGGAACTCCTGTCCCTGACCCCTAACCTGGGCGATTCACGGAGTATTGCCTCTCACCCGGCCAGTACCACCCACTCCAAAGTGCCACCGGCAGACCAGCTTGCAGTGGGCATTACCCCCGGGCTGATCCGGATTTCTGTAGGACTGGAACATGTGGATGATATCATTTACGATATACAACAGGCGCTGGAGCAGGCGTAGTTTTTTGTTCCAGGTTTGAAGGTTCAAGGTTTCACGCCAGACCCAACGCGAAACCTTGAACCTGAAACAGCCCGCACAGCGGACTTACATCATCATCTTCACCACCATTTCCTTTAGCAGGGCTTCATCGGCCACCCTTGTGGCATTGACCCCGATGCTTTTCAGGTTATACTGATGCAGCAGCAGCAATACTTTTTCAACCCCCTCGTATCCATACATGCGGGAGGCCTGCGAATAACTTTTGAAAAAAAAGCTGTTAACCCCAACCTGCTTTGCAATAGCATCCTCTGATCCGGAAGCACCAAAGATCATAAAGACCTTGCTGAAAAAAGCATACAGCGAAGGCAGTACCAGCTGGATGGGCGCCGCCTTGGGATTATCACCAAAATACCGGATCACCCGGATGGCTTTTGCCAGGTCCTTGGTAGCCACCGCCGTCTGTAATTCAAAAATGTTAAAATCCTTGCTGATCCCCACAAAACGCTCTATATCCTCTTCGGTGATTGCCGTCCTGTTTTTCAGGTTGATGAGGATCTTCTGGATCTCGTTTTCGATGCGCGCCAGGTCGTTCCCGATATGATCTACCAGCAGCATGGTTGCCTTTGGCGAAATGGTGTATCCCAGCCTGGATACATAGGTATTTACCCATTCCGGCAAAGCGCTGTCATAGATCTTTTTTGTACTCAGGAATTCTGAACGATCCTTTACCAGCTTTGCAAACTTTGTACGGGAATCCAGTTTTTTTTCCTTGTAGGCTACTATAAAAACCGTGGAACCCAGTGGCTGATTAAAATAGGCTTCCAGTTTTTCCATCTCCTTCAATTGCTGGGCCTCTTTGAGAATGACCACCTGCCTGTCTGAGAACATCGGGTACTTCCTGCAGGCATTTACAATATCCGCCCAGGCCGCATCCCTTCCGTAAAAAATGGTCAGGTTAAAGGAAGCTTCACTCTCGGTAAGGATGTTGGACTCTGCATAATTAACCAGCTGATCAATATAATAATCTTCTTCTCCTTCAAGCCAATAAATTGGTTTGTAACTCTTTTTCTTCCAATCTCCGAGGATTTTTTCCACGCTCATAAGTTGCAAGATAGCGTTTTTAACAATTTGTAAATATTATATAAATGCGCATATGTTTTTAGCAAAAAAGTCGTTTGGCATAATTTGTGTTTAAAATCATAATTGACGTCCAATACATATTTATTTTACCTATATATTGTTGGTTGTTTTATTCTTACACGATAAAAAACTATTTAAAATTTAGATGATTATGGCAAATACGAATTACCCTTCAGCTTCTTCTCAAACAACAGGTTCATCATCCGGCGCTCCCAACGGCAATAACACCGGGCGGAACGTGTTAATCGGGCTACTGGTTGCAGCATTGCTGGGAACCTGGGGCTATATTTTATGGAGCAAGAACGCTCCCGGCGGCTCTGGTGCTACACAACCCAGTAACACAGAAGTAGCCACTGCAATGTCTGAATCAGATTCCCTGCGGCAAATGTTCAATCTTGCAGAAATGCGCCTGGACTCTATTACCGGGGCAAACAATAGTTTACAAGGTGAAAAGACCGCACTTCAAAAAGAAATTGATGATCGTAAATCAGAGATCACCCGTATCCTTAACGACAAAAAAGCAACCACTTCTGATCTTCAGAGGGCCCGTCATTTAATTGGTGAACTGAATGGTCAGATAGGCCGGCTGGAAGCACAGGTATCGCAGCTGAAAGGCGAAAACATGGAGCTGACTGCGAAGAACACACACCTGACCGCAGAGAAAGATATCCTGAGCCAGAACCTTGATACAAGAAGCAAGGAAAATGATGAACTGGCTAATACCGTTGATGTGGGCAGCACCTTATCAGCATCCGGTATGTCGATCACCCCTTTAAAAGAAAAACGGAACGGGAAAGAAAAACAAACCAACTTTGCCCGCAAAGTTGATATGCTGCGGGTGGCTTTCAATGTTGAAAACAGGATCACAACTTCCGGTCCCGCCGACCTTTATGTAGTAGTTACAGACCCGAAAGGAACAGTAGTTCAAAATACACAACTGTCCTCCGGTTCTATGACCACCCGCCAGGACGGTGACCGTAATTTTACCGCAAAAGTACCTGTTGAATATGAGCAGGGAACCCGCAAAGGTGTAGCGTTCCCGATCCGCAACCCGGATGGATTCTTACACGGCGACTATAAAATTGAAGTATATCATAATGGTTTTAAAATTGGTGAAGGGATCCGTAACCTGAGAAAAGGGATCTTTGGTTAATTATTACCCACCCGCCAAGATCAGGAAAAGCTGCCCGGCTCCCGGGCAGCTTTTCTATTATATCCTGTTACCATACACCCCTACCCATTTCAAAAGGCAGCACCTTCATCATAGTACCCTTTGTACATCAGCTGTGGCAGTTCTTTACCACAGCATACACGGAGAACGCTTTCCTGGCTGGACCGATTGATATACCGCCTCTTTGTGATGCAACCACTCAGATACATTTATCCCTGCCACCCGGCAGGCAGTTCGGATATTTATAAGTTTTTTTCTTTTTTTTATAACTGCTGTTCCTCCGTCATTTAGGATATTTAACTCCAATGCGGCAAATCCGTTCCGCAACAGAACAAGACCGTTATGACCAGCAGTACCGTCTACCCCCACCGGCGTTTTACAGATATACAGAAAATGCTTGGCCAGCACAGTGAAATCATCTACCGGCAACTCCCGGAAGCGGCAGGGCTGTTTCCTGTTCCTGAAAGGCGCGATTGCTTCATACTGATGCTGTTTGAGGACGGCAAAGGGGTCAATGTCATCGATCATGCCGATCACAAAGTAGCCCCCTTGCAGATGCATCTTTGTTTTCCCGGCCAGGTACATCACTGGCATCTTGACAAAACAACCAGCGGGCATATAATGATCCTGTCTGAAGATATGTATGATACCCTGGCCAGCTATTTTAAATTTCCGATCAGCTTTTATAAAAAGAAACCCCAGGCCCCGCTCACCCGGGACATCTTTAACACCCTCGTTCATGAGATACAATACATCCAGGCGGAGCTGTACACCGTGCACCGGTTGCTGGCCGTTGTTTACTCAAGGATCCGGATCATTTCGCTGGTGATCGAAAGAGCTGTTTACCAGGCCAGCGAAAACCCCATCGGCCTTGACTCCCGGCCGGTCCTGGAGCAATTTCAATCGCTGATCCGCACGCATTTTGAAAAGCACCGGGCAGTGCAGTTTTATGCAGACCGGTTGTTCATTACCGCCAATTATCTCAACATCCTTTGCAGGCGGCACTATGGTAAATCGTCTGCCGATCTTATCAACAGTGAAGTGATCCGCGAAATAAAATTGCTGCTGACCACCTCATCAAAATCCATCAAGGAGATCGCAGGCCGGTTACATTTTAATGAAGTATCCTATTTTTCAACGTTCTTTAAACGTTATACCGGCCTGACGCCAATGCAATACAGGAACCGGTTCAAACGCTGACAATTCCACAGAAAAGGTCCTTCCGGATTACACATATTATCATAAGTACTTTGAAATTTATAACGCAGGTTCCCTGCACGGGTACGGCCCCGTGAAAGCCATTAAATTTGCCGCCATTAAAAGCTTCCGGTCGGAAAATATAAAATATACCCATTCATACAAGTAAACAACGGGGTCAAGATCCATCGCCCTTTACACCGGGGGAAAAGGTAATGATCTTATTGAAGTGAGAAGGGCCGCGGATGGGGAACTATTTACAGTGCCGCTTATTATAGTAACCGGCAACTGTCAAAACCTGCTATATAAGAAGCTCAGCCAACCGGCTGGCAGTAAAAGAGCGCATCTGTATAGAGCTCAGAGATAAGCGGGCCGGCAGACAAAACCGGGAAGCGGAACATTTCAAAAACAATAAAGGATCTCAAAAGATCCCGGTCAATAACAACAGGAACTCCTCAAAAAGTGTACGCCCAAACTACTTTATTTACAGAACAGGATTTTGCGCACATCTTTTGGGCGAACGTCCCGGTACTAAAAAAAACGCTTCTTTCTATTACTTGCATATGAACCCCAAAAACCCATACCCGGTATTAAATGAGCTCCGGCCGGATACCGGCCAGGAACAAAAGGTCCGCTGCTTTCCGTTTAACAGTGCTGACAGCGCCTCCCATCCCCATACACCGGATCACTTTGTCCTTATTTTGTTTAAAGAAGGCAATGGCACGCACACTATCGATGGAACAGACTACATTGTGCGCCCGCGCCAGCTTCATTTCCTGTTTCCCGGCCAGGAGCACCAGTGGCACCTGGCACCCGAAACCCGCGGGAAAAAACTGATCATCACCCGGCTCCAGTTCGAAAAATTTTCACCGGGGCTTCCTCACCCTATTGCCCGGTATAACCAGCAACCCGTTATTGACCTGGCTTCGGAAGTCTTTCAAAACATAGCGACGGAGTTTTCACTGATCCAGAAGGAACTTGCTTCAGCACCTCCTTCCTGGGAAGTAATAGGCCTGCGTACCGGCCTTATCGCCACGCTGGCCAGCCAGCAGGCAGAGCGCGGCCTGATCGATAGAGCGCTGCCCAACAGCTATACCAATACCCTGTTACTGAAATTTAACGACCTGGTAGCACTACATTTTCGTAAGCAGAAATCGGTGGCATTTTACGCAATGCAATTAAACGTTACCCCTAACTACCTGACCATCCTTTGCAAAAAAAAGTTCCGGGCACCGGCCATATCCCTGATCCAGCAAAAGGTGCTACAGGAGGCAAAAAAACTGATACGCACTTCCGGGATGACGATAAAAGAAATAGCATACGAACTTGGATTCAATGAAATCGCCTATTTCTCCTACTACTTTAAATCAAAAACGGGACTATCCCCCAGGCAATACCGCAACCAGGTATAGGTCAAGGACCGATTCCGGATTAAAGGTTGGTGACACCGACGGCAGATTACTGACGGCTAACCATCCACCATGGACAGCGGAAGGATTGATTAACGCAATTCATAAGTTTTGACAGGATTCCTGTAACTTATTTGTGATCCGCGAAACTACCTTTGCTTCCCCTTCGGAAAAGGCTCATCCCCCGCCACGAGCGGGCAGCACAGGAAGGGCAAAGCAAACGCACACATCGCAAATCCAATAGGAGCCTTGAAAAATGCCCCATTTAAGTTAAGAGGTAGATGGAAACAGAGCCCCCTCCAGGGGCTTTGTTTATTGACCGGGCATTGTAGCCCGGCGGCGTTTAAAACGCCCTTTACAGCAACATCGACTTTTCCCGGCTCCGGCAGCCTATTTGATAATATGTTTTAAAGATTATAACCCAGGCTTATATAATATAAGCCGCCCACCATTGGATTTCCAAACGCACTGGAATAATATTTGTTCAGCAAATTAGATGCGCCAAGCTTGATGCTTGTTTTGATGGTGCTCATTCTATAGGACACCTGGCCATCTAAAGTACCATAGGCAGGCACGGGCCCCGATCCGAAAGTACCTTCCCAATTTACTTTATCCTGCCAGCGATAGACCAGGTTAAAGCCGATATTTTTTACTACGTTCTCGTTAGCCACGCTCATATTAAACCGGTATTTGGGTGTATTAAAGAAAGAGATAAACCCCGCGGGCACATCCTTTAAGAGATCGCTGGAAAAATTCCCGCCCAAAACATATCCCCTGCTAAAACGGTACTCTAACCCCAGCCCCCATCCGTAAGAGGTGACCGCCACATCCGTATTGGTAACAAAAGAATAATTCGTGGAAGTGAACGGGCTGGCAAGATCCACTGCCGCTCTTTCCGGATCACCGCTGCTGCCCCTTGCTACGGCTACCCTGGCAATAAAATCTTTGAACTCACTCCGGTACCCATAAATGTCGATCAATAACGCTTTGGTCAGCAAACCCCGGTACCCCAGCTCGAAGGAATTCATCCGTTCGGGTTTTACCGAGGAGAACTGTGCCCTTTTTAACAGAGAAGGGTCCGGTGTACCGGATGCAACAGAACCCCGGTAAGCGGCCACACTCTCCGAGGTATAAACCGGGTTCGTATCAAACCCAAAATAATTTATAAAGCTGGGATCCCCGCCTATAAGACGGCTGCCCGGTGTATTCAGGTTGATCCACTGATCCTGTGTTGAGGGGAACCGGTAGGCCGTCTGGAAAGAAAGGCGGATATTATTATCCTGCGCTACACGTATCACGGCACTGGCCCTCGGGGTAAACCGTTCTTTATAGCCATCCCGCTTATCAAAGCGCACGGAGCCCGTGAGTTTCAGTACATCATCCAGCAATCTTTTCTGCAGCTGCAGGTAACCGCCATATTCGTTTATCTTTATGCGGCCTGTTGTATCGGCAAAAATGGTACCGGCCGAGTTTAGCGAATATACCCGGTAAGAAGCGCCCAGTACGGCTTCTACAAACTTTATTTGTTCTGAAAGATTCAGCTGTCCCTCATAATGGAACAGGTCCGATTTGTCGGCAAACTTTGCCCCCCCATCCTTAATACTCGTATTCCTGGCCTTTACCAGGGCGCTGTCAAAAGCCGGTGTACCTGGCAGGTACCGGCCGGCATCTGCCGCTGTTCTTGCCGCTGCATGGGCAGCCTCCTCTGAAGCGCCCTGCAGCCGGGCTGCTGAATACGTTCCGGAATACAATCCAAACCAATCGGCATCAGAGCGCCATTGCCGGTTAACAAACAGGGCAGCCGTTGTTGCCGTGTACGAATCACCCGAGTTTTCCTGGGTGGTATAAGCCCTCAGGAACCAGTTCTTTCCTTTTAACTCGGCCTTATATTGCCCGATCTTAAAGTTCAGCAGGGAGTAGCGGTCCGCCCCCGTATACACCGTGGTACCCAGCCCCCAGTAGCCCAGCAGTGAGGCTTCAATATGATCGGTTATCTTATAGTACAGCCCGCCGGATGTCTTAAAACTATATGCATCATAATTTACCAGCTCTTTTTCATTATAGCCCGTACGGCTCACCAGCTGTCCTCCGTAAACATTATTCCTTAATCCAAAATAAAAAGGCACAAGGTTGGTTGCCGCCGGTTGCAAAGCCCCGGGCAAACCGGCGATCAATCCCCCGATCTGCGCAGGCGAGGCATCTGCAGGAAGGGTATTAAACAGGTTCACAATATCCACGGCACCGCCGGTAGCCTGCAGTATTCCAGCCCTTGTCTGCGCCTGGTAAACCTGTGCAATGCCCGCCATGCTGGCGCTTGCCTCATCACCAAAAACATTTACGCCGTCATAGTTCGGATCATTCACCCTGGTTCCGCCCGGCTTCAGGGAGCTGATCACATTATTACGGTTCAGGTCCCGGGTATCATTTGCCACCCAGTCCTGTGCTTTCATATACGAGGCAGACAATTTAAAGGCAAACTTCTGACCAATTTGCTGCCCCCACCGGAGCGACCAATCGTAAAACGGCTTTGCCTTGCTTTCCGGATCGGCAATATGCATAACCCCCTGTTTAATGTTTATGCTCAGCCCCTGGTATTTGAACGGGTTCTTGCTTGTCATCAGCAGCGTGCCATTCATTCCCCCCGATCCATAAAGTGCGGAGGAGGCCCCGGACAACAATTCTACATTATCCACGTCCATCTCCGTCATCCCTACCACATTGCCCACAGAAAAGTTCAAAGCGGGCGCCTGGTTATCCATCCCATCAACCAGCTGGTTAAACCTCAGGTTCCCGCTGCCATTAAATCCCCTGGTGCTGATGGTCCTGAAGGTCAAACTGGAAGTGGTCAGGTCTACGCCCTTTACATTAGACAGGGCCTCATAAAAATTAGGGGCCGCCATATTCCTGATGGCCGTGTTACTGATCCGGTCGATCGTAACGGGCGATTCCAGGATCCGCTCCGCCACCCGGCTGGCGGCAACCACTACTTCCTGGCCCAGATCGCCACCCGGCTCCAGGGATATAGCTACCGGTTCCGCCGCTCCAACCGTAACCTCCCGGGTTTTATAGCCAACTGAAGAAACAAGAAGTGTAACAGGATAGCCGGTAATCTTTAATTCAAAGCTGCCGTTGGGTTTGGAGTACGTACCGGTTGCCGTACCGGCAACCATTACTGAAGCAGCATTGACAGCTTCCCCCGTTTCACTGTTTTTAATAGTACCGGATACTGTAACAGAGGTCTGAGCCATAATCCCGGATGTACATAAGAATGACAGGGACATAACTATGAACAGGTGAATTGTGTGTCTCATAAATTTCGAGGTTTAGTGATTTCCATGTTAAAATAACACTTGTTAGTTGAAAATAAAAATATAATTTTCCCCCGCGGCCGGTGATCCCGAATTTTTTCGAGCCGGCTGGTTGTTCATAACCAAAGGCGGAGTATTTTCGCAGCATGTCAAATTTTAGTTTTCCAGGCCAAACCTCTTTTTATAAGGGTAAAGTAAGAGATGTATATACCATTAATGACGACCTGCTGGTCATGGTCGCTTCGGATCGTATTTCCGCTTTCGACGTGATCCTTCCCCGCCCTATTCCCTTTAAGGGGCAGGTGCTCAACCAGATCGCTGCATATATGCTGAATGCAACCCGGGATATCTGTAGTAACTGGTTACAAAAAGTACCCGCTCCCAATGCGTCTATTGGTATCAAATGCATTCCCTTTAAGATTGAAATGGTGGTACGGGGGCATTTGACCGGTCATGCGTGGCGTACCTACGCCTCGGGGAAACGGGAACTGTGCGGCGTAGCTTTGCCGGAGGGCATGACGGAAAACCAGGCGTTTCCATCCCCCATTATTACCCCCAGCACCAAGGCCGATGAGGGACATGATGAGGACATCAGTAAAGAAGCGATCATTGCCCAGGGCCTGGCTACGGAAGCTGAGTGGAACAAGCTGGAACAGCTGGCGCTGGCGCTTTTCAGACGCGGGCAGGAACTGGCCGCTAAACAGGGGCTTATCCTGGTAGATACCAAGTATGAATTTGGGAAGAAGGACGGAGCAATCATCCTGATGGATGAGATCCATACACCGGACAGCTCCCGGTATTTTTATGCAGATGGCTTTGAAGAACGCCTGGCAGCTGGTGAAAAGCAGAAGCAACTCAGCAAAGAGTTTGTACGGGAGTGGCTGATCGCCAATAATTTTATGGGAAAGGAAGGGCAAACCGTTCCGGAAATGAGCGATGAATGGATCCGGACCATCTCCAACCGTTATATAGAGCTTTACGAAAAAGTGATCGGCGCTGCATTTCAGCCGGAGCCGGTTAGCGACGAAGCTTTATATAGCCGTATCGTAAAGGCGTTGGAGGCCTAAAAACACGCGGCAGTGATTGCCACGGTTCCGAATACCCGGAACGGTGAAACACAGAAATTTTTAACTTTTGAATGAGGGAAGGCTTTTGCGGGAGCGCGTATCAAATGATCGGCATTCCTGTGCCTTCTGTGTTTGCTGCTAAAGGCATGGGCTCCCGGACCCTGCAGCCGGTAAAGTATTTGCTAAAGAGGATCAAAATCTGTGTCTCAGTATCCCGGTGGTATCTCCTCTATTTGCACAGCGCTAAAGCACAGAGAGTGTCAGATCGTTGAAAGGCTAATGAGATGCTCAGACCGCGTGCATCCTTGTTGGAAGAGAGCAAAAAAACCTGAGTTTCTGTGCCTCAGTGGCAAAAAAAGCTGAGTCTTTGTGTATTCGGTGGCTCCGTGCCTCCTATGTTTGCCACTGAGATTCTGAGGGCATGGATTACCGCATCCGTCAGTCAGTAAAGGCATTTGCTAAAGGAGATCAAAAATCTGTGTTTCAGGATCTCAGTCGCAAAAACCTTGCCGGCAGATCACTTCATTAAAACAGGATGGTTTCGCCAGCTGTGTGGATCTCCAGCGATTGTTTTTCGCCGGCTTCCACCCTCCCGATCACCCGGGCATCCACGCCCAGTGCTGTGGCCACACTTATAATGGTATCTGCATCTTTTTCATTGGTATAGATCTCCAGCCGGGTACCCATATTAAATACCTGGTACATTTCCCGGGCATCGGCCCCGCTTGCTTTCTGGATGATATCAAAGATCACCGGTGGGGTAAACAGGTTGTTCTTAATGATCTTCACCTGGTCGGGCACATATTTCATACACTTGGTTTGCCCGCCACCGCTGCAATGGATCAGCCCGTTGATGGCATCGGAATACTCCTCGAGCAGCACTTTCATTACAGGTGCAAAAGTACGGGTGGGGCTTAGCAGCAGCTTCCCGATCGTTGTCTCAACGCCGTCCACCTCTATGGCATCGGTAAGCCCGTGCGGCCCGATGTACACCACTTCCTCAGGCAAACCGGGTTCAAAGGTCTCCGGGTATTTTTTCCCATATTCTTTTTTAAGCACATCATGCCGGGCACTGGTAAGGCCGTTGCTGGCCAGCCCGCTGTTATATTCCTGCTCATAGCCTGTTTTGCCAAAGGAGGCTAATCCCACGATCACATTTCCCGGCGCTATTTTTTCATTGGTAACCAGTTTTTTCCGGGGCCAGCGGGCCGTCATGGTGCCATTAACGGCAATAGTACGTACCACATCTCCCACATCCGCCGTTTCGCCGCCCATATAGGTAATATTGATGCCAAATGCGCGCATGGTATCAAAAAACTCCTGGCTCCCGTTGATCACTTCCGACAGTACTTCTGCGGGGATCACCGTTTTATTCCGGTCAATGGTAGAAGAAAAGGCCAATTGATCATAAATACCCACACACAGCAGATCATCCAGGTTCATAACGATGGCGTCCTGCGCAATCCCGCGCCATACGCGGGCATCGCCGGTTTCTTTCCAGTACAGGTAAGCCAGTATGCTCTTGGTACCGGCGCCATCTGCGTGCATCACATTTGCCCAGTCTGCATCTCCAACGAGCACATCCGGGTAAATCTTACAAAAAGCTTTTCCGTAAAGGCCTTTATCCAGTTTTTGGGTGGCGGCATGTACTTCTTCCTTTTGCGCAGAAACACCTCTTTTGGAATATAACGACATCAGTTGATCTTATTTTGTTAAGGCTGCTAAGATAAGACAGGATTTGATATTTGTCCCGATTATCGGGAGAACTTTGAGCTTTGACTGCTAATTTTGCGCTTTATGCAAATTCACAGGAATATTGAGGCCCTGCCCGGGTTTAAAAACGCAGTCATTACCATTGGAACATTTGATGGAGTACATGAGGGGCACCGCAAAGTGATCCGGCAGCTGACCGCCAGGGCGCGTGCTGCAAACGGTGAATCGGTCATCATCACCTTTCATCCCCACCCCCGTAAGATTGTGAACTCTTCCATCCTGGGGCTTCGCCTGATCAATACCCTCGATGAGCGGATCGAATTGCTGGAAGCGCTTGATGTAGATCACCTGGTCATCATCCCCTTCACCGAGGTATTTGCCAACCAGCTTCCGGAAGATTACCTGTGCAACTTCCTGATCGCAAAATTTAAGCCGCATACGATCATTATCGGTTATGACCACCGGTTTGGGCGCAACCGCACGGGTGATTATAAGCTGCTGGAGCTCCTGCAGCAGAAATACCATTATGAACTGGAGGAAATACCCAAACATATCCTCGACAATATTTCCATCAGCTCCACGAAGATCCGGGAAGCCATCCTGAAAGGCGATACCGCTACCACCAACCACCTGCTGGGCTACGATTTCTTTTTTGAAGGCGAAGTGGTCCATGGCGATAAACTGGGGCGTGAGCTAGGCTACCCCACCGCCAATTTAAAGGTCACAGACGAGGAGAAGATCATCCCCGGCAACGGTATCTACGCAGTATATGCCAGCCTTACCGGCGATCCGCAGCGCTTTAAAGGAATGATGAGCATTGGACTGCGCCCAACTGTAAACGGTACCAAACGAACTGTGGAAGTGAATATCTTTGATTTCGATACGGCTATTTACGGCCAAACATTACGGGTATATGTTAAACAATTCCTCCGGGAAGAAGTCAGGTTCGATTCGCTGGAGGCGATGGTGCAGCAGATCGACCGGGATAAGATCGATAGCCTGGCGGTATTGTAGCGGGCAGTTTACCAGTTATCAAATGCATTTACAATCAGTCTCCAGGTTTCCCCGTCCTCCTGCTCATATCTGCATATTCCTTCCATGCCGGCGCCGCAGCTACACTTTTGCATCACAGCTGGAAGCTATTGCCCCCATTTTTTTCTCAGCCATTTGCGGACGGGTTCATCATACCATTTCAAACAGGCATACGCCAAAACTATGCTGCCGGTCAGGATCAGCAATGCATAGGGCCAGGCCTGCGCAAGGGTTAC
>NZ_FMZO01000012.1:64450-157646 GCF_900101395.1 Niabella drilacis
AAAAAGTCGACTGCCAGGTACCCGTGGTTGACCAGGATATCCAGGTGCCCGGTACCCAGCGGCTCGGTCAGGTGAAAGGTTACAACGATAATGGCAGCAACACCACGCAAAGCATCCAGCACAAGATAGTGCGGCTTGGTATAAAGGTTATTATTATTCATTCTTCCTGGAATATTGGGTTCAGGGGGTTATTATAAATGAATTGACATTACCCGGTATCCGTTCAGCAAGCTCCTGCATGTGAAGCTATTTGCCGGCAGCATATCTGATCCCGGGATCGACCGGTGTTTTTTGTTGCTGCAGGCAAAATCTGCCAACCGTATATAAACAGGCCAAAACCGCGCATCTCTCATCTTCATATATTCGTTTAATGATCGTGTACCAATTGCTGTTCAACAGATCTGCAAACTTAGGTAAATAACCTGTCCGGCTGCACTTATTGATAAATGCCAGTATGGAAATGCTCGGGAAAGTTGATCTCTTTTGATCTATTAAGCCCGGAAGACCCAAAAATCCCGGATAAACGCACCGCGTTTACAACATTGCTTACAACCCAATTAATGTGATTCAATTTCATAATGCGCTCATTTCATCTATGCAGCCCATTTATCCTGATCACTGCCGTCAAAGCCGGACAGATCGGACACTTTTAAAATAGAGGACTGGTAAAATTTTATGAGCAGGTAACGGGAATGCCGGTGCTCCGATACACTCCTGACTTTGCCGAATTGCAAACCCCAACAGCAACGCTGGCAATAGGAAGCACAGGAACATTACAGTTTTTGGGTGGTAATAGCGTCGCTGAACCTTTACAGAACCGCAGTGCCATTATTGAGTTTAGGGTGGAGAACGTTGACTGGGATTATGAGCGATTGGCTGATTTTCTGCAACCATATATCGTTCAGCACCCAACAATAATGCCCTGGGGAAACAAATCGCTTTTATTCAGAGACCCTGATGGTAACCTGGTCAACCTTTTTACACCCGTTATGCCGGAAGCCATTAAAAAGTTTGAAAGCAAAGAATAAATACAAATGTGCCCAATCCCAGATGAACTTATATTATGTAGCCTTGCTATATCGCTTCGTCCCCCTCCTTCTTAATTAATGAAACACATCGCCGGAGCTTGCAGCCCCCCTATCTCACTGCATATCCGCCCGCCCGGTTTGCCATAGACAAGATGGGAAGGGATACGTTGGAGCTACACTTTTGCACCACAGCAGGAAGCTATTGCCCCCATTTTTTTCTCAGCCATTTGCGAACGGGTTCATCATACCATTTCAAACAGGCATACGCCAAAACTATGCTGCCGGTCAGGATCAGCAATGCATAGGGCCAGGCCTGCGCAAGGGTTACCCCCTTATGGTTGCTGATCCAGGCCACATAAAAACACACCACCGGAAAATGCACCAGGTATAGCGGATAAGATATATCACCCAGGAATTTACAGATCCTGCCCTCCGCAGGAGTATGTACCATACCACTGGCCCCCAGGTAAACAATGAGGGGGAAAATAATAATGATACATACGGATTCATACACCCCGTTCATCCAAAGATGCTCAGCACCACCGATGCGGGGCATATATAAGACGAGGGCGATCAGGAGGCTGCACCATAAAAAGGCATGCCTGATACGGGTAGGTTTTGCGATCCTTGAAAGCAACAACCCTGCAAAGAAGGGGTACATGGTACGGGTAATACCCACGCGTACCTGTTCCCCGTTTAGCGTCCAGCCACCGCTGACATCCCCGTTGGTGATAGCCAGATGAGCGAGCGCTACGGCCGCGATCAGCACCAAAACACCCAGCGCTGTTTTTGAGAACTTCCGGATGCCGATGGCGTAAAGGATATTGGCGATATACTCAAAGAACAAGGACCAGCCTACGCTGTTGAGCGGATGCATTTCCTCCCAGCCCCGGATGTCCAGCGATAAGGGCACCGGCAGGATCGTATAGCCGATGAGCATTACCAGCAGCATTTTCCAAAGGGGAATGGTGTGAATAAGCGGCCAGATGGCAGAATCTGTGAAATAAAACCCGATGGCCCCGAGGGTCATTCCCAAAACCACCATCGGCTGAAGCCGTTCGACCCGGCGCTTAAAGAAAGTACCGACAGACATCTGATGCCAGCGGTCATCATAGGCATAACCGATCACAAAACCGGACAACAGGAAGAAAAAGTCGACTGCCAGGTACCCGTGGTTGACCAGGATATCCAGGTGCCCGGTACCCAGCGGCTCGGTCAGGTGAAAGGTTACAACGATAATGGCGGCAACGCCACGCAAACCATCCAATATCGGGTAGTGCGGCTTTGATGAAAGGCTATTATTATTCATGGATCTTTGGATCAGGATCAGGGTTTATTAAAAAGGGTATAATTGATGTTATACCCGTTTCAGAAGGCTCCCACATTGCTGCCGCCGGCGGCAGATGCATCATCAGCCGGTAAGCCTTCACTTTCATTCCGGTGCGCCGGAACATAAACAGGATAAAGTCACCGGAAGTCTCCATCTTCATATGTTCATTCAATGATCGTTTATAAATTGTTATCGGAAGAAGCGGTAAAATTAAGCAAGTGTCTTGTTCAAATGCAACCAAATCGTATCAAAATCCAGACAGATCGTCTCATTTTTACACACAGCCAGGGTTGTATGTTCCGCTGAAACTGCCTGCGCCCTGTAACCTGCACCGGGCGGCGGCAATATATAGCCCCATCCCTTCCCTGTCCTTTAAAACTGCAAAAGATGCAGGCAGTCCGCTTTTTTGTAATCCACCGGAAGCTCCCAAAGCGGGAAGACAATAAAAACAAGCTGTAAATCAATCTAATGCGGCTCATGTTAAAGCCGGTAAATGCGCTGCATTGCAAAATCGGCCGTTCCGGGAACGAAAAAGCCAAAGCAGGCAATCGTAATTATTAAAAGCCGGATTTTTTGAAAACGACGCGCTGGAAAATCATTAAAAAGAATGAGAAAAAAAACAAGACTGACACTTAATTTGCAATAACAGAAAAATGTAATTTGGGGAATGGGAAAACTATCGCTTATACTCATTGCACTCCTTACCGTCTTTACGGGGTGGAGCCAGTCGGCCATGAATAAAGACAGCCTGCTAAAAGTGCTGAAAACAGCAAAGGACGACACGGCCAGGGTATTGCTGTATATCGATATAGGTTATCAGTACGAGCAGGACGACCCGTCAACCGCCGGGCAATATTATCTGATGGCCGGCGAACTGAGCCAACGCCTGCATTACAAAACGGGTACTATTAAATTTTTGACCAACTACACAGGCATCCTGAATGGAAGGGGCGCATACGACAGTGCTTTAGCGCTCAATAAACAATCTTTTCAACTGGCCCGGGAAATACATAACGATCTGTATATCGGAAAAACAGCAGCCAACATCGGCAATAGCTTTAATTATTTAAGTGAGTATGACAGTGCCATTTATTATTATGAAATGGCCGGAAGATACTTTGAAGCAATGGACAACAACTATCTTCTTGCCCGGATGTATGAAATGGAGCAACTCGTTTATCAAAATATGATGCAGTACAAAAAGGCGCTGCAGTATGGCAAAATGGCCGTAAAAGAGTTAAGATCTTCAGGAGATAGCGTTGATTTAAGCAGAAGTCTGCTTAACCTTGCCAACAGCTATCAGAATAACAACTTTATTGATTCGGCATTAAGCTGCTATAAAGAGGCACTAACGATTTCCCGGAAACTAGATTTTATCTCGGGCGAAGCAGCAAGTCTTTTGGGTATCGGCAATATTTATTTTCATCGTTACGATGCAGATGCAATGAAGCCTTACTTTGAAAAAGCACTGGCATTGTCAAAACAATCCGGAGACCCAAACGGAGAAGCAATAGCATCCAGGGGAATGGCGCTGTACCACCTTTTAAAAAAAGAACTGGATAAGGCAAAAGCATTTTGCATCGTTTCTTTAAAATTAACCGATAGTGCCGGTAGCAAATATGACAGGTATGAATCCATGAATACATTATCATCCATCCTTTATGCGCAGGGCAATATTATTGAAGCAGAGAAAGTAAGATACAAAATGCAGCTATTGGAAAACGAAATAAGGGGAAGCGAATTGCAACAGAAAACCATTTCGATTGAAAAGAAATTTGAAACCGAAAAAAAAGAGGCACAAATAAAATTACAGCGGTCGCAACTGCACCAGAAAAACACACTCAACTATATTTTATCCGGCAGCGCAGTAGCCTTATTGCTCATTTCGCTGCTCGCCTACCGCAACTACAGGCACAAACAAAAACTACAACAGGCAAAAATTGATGAACTGGAAACCGAAAAGCAATTAACCGCCACTGAAGCCGTGCTGAAAGGTGAAGAACAGGAACGTACCCGGCTGGCCAAAGACCTGCATGATGGTTTGGGAGGAATGCTCAGTGGCATAAAATATTCTCTAAACAATATGAAAGGGAATTTAATTTTAACGGCCGAAAACGCCCGGGCTTTTGAACGCAGCATTGATATGCTGGACAGCAGCATACAGGAAATGCGCCGCGTGGCACACAATATGATGCCGGAAGTTCTGGTAAAATACGGGCTCAATGTAGCCGTTGGGGAGTTTTGCAGTGAAATAGACCGGAGCGTTGCGCTGCACGTCACTTACCAGCCCATAGGTATGGAGCAGGTCGCAATTGATCAGACCATTGCGGTTACTATTTACCGGATAGTACAGGAACTGGTCAACAATGCCATTAAACATGCCCACGCGCAAAACCTGCTGGTTCAGTTGCAGCCATCCGCATCCGAAAAAATGCTGATGATAACCGTGGAAGATGATGGCAAAGGCTTTGACACTGCTGCACTACCCGCTTCAAAAGGCATAGGATGGAGCAATATCCAAAACCGGGTAGAATTTTTAAAAGGCAAAATCGACGTACATTCCGAACCGGGCAAAGGCACTTCTGTTTTAATAGAAGTCCATATCTGAAATAAGCCCGCGAAGAGGGTTCAATGAAAGTCTGCAAACATCAGCAAACATGAAAGCAAGCGTATTTATCGTAGACGACCACTACATGGTAATAGAAGGCATCCGTTCCTTATTACAGAACGAAGCAGGCATTGACTGGATGGGACATGCCACCAATGCCGCTTCCTGCCTTAGTTTTTTAAAACAGCAGCAACCGGATATTATACTGATGGATGTAAACCTGCCGGATGCCAGCGGCATTGACCTGTGCAAGGAAGTGCGGAAGCAGTACCCTTCTGTTTTTGTATTGGGATTAAGTACCTTTAATCAACAGGCCATCATCCGTAATATGACAGACAATGGTGCATCGGGCTATGTATTAAAAAACGCTACGCGGGAAGAGTTGCTGGAAGCCATCCGGACGGTTGCTTCCGGCAAAACCTATCTCAGTCCGGAAGCAGCATTTACGCTTAAAGACACCGGCAGCAGCACACCGGTTATTACGCGGCGTGAAAAAGAGGTATTACAGTTAATAGCCGCCGGTCTCACCAATACCGAAATATCGGAGCGGCTTTTCATCAGCGTTCCCACCGTAAATACCCACCGTAAAAGCCTGCTTGAAAAATTTGATGCTAAAAATACAGCGATCCTTATTGCAAAAGTCATCCGCCAGGGAATGATATAGCCGCATATGAAAGAATTTTATGCTCCGCGGCTTTTATCCGGAAAAGATCGGGGGCACCGGCTTCAGCTGCCCGCCTATAAAACCCCGGGGAATATGAAGGATAAGAACGGAACCAGCCCGGGGCTGCCCCCAACAATTTTCGACCTTAACCCCCAACCCCGCCATTGACCGGTGATGCGCAAAACGTATACGGATCAAATCTCAAACCTGAAATCAAAACCTCAGCCTTCCAGCTCCATCAGCTTTGTAAAAACGGCTTCATAGTCTTTTTCCAGTCGCTCATTTTCTTTGGCAGCGGATGCATATTCCTGCTCGGCTTTCAAAAACCGGGTCTTGTCTGAATAGATCTGCGGATCCGCCAGGTCTTTTTCCAGTTGCAGCATCAGGGCTTTATTCTTATTCAATGCCTCTTCAGCCTGCTGAAACAATTTTTGCTGGCGCTGGATCTCTTTTTTCAATTCCTTATTAACAGGAGCGTTAACAACCGGTGGCGGGGCGGGTGCTTCCACCGCTGCGGGTTTTGCTTTCTGATGCCCCTGTTTTTCGGTGGCGCCGTTCTTACGCATCCGCTCATTCCAGGCCACCCATTCATCATAAGGGCCCTTAAATTCCTTGATCTTTCCGTCTACGATCTCCCAGATCTTGTTAGCGGCCTTGGATATAAAGTGACGGTCGTGGCTTACCAGGATCAGCGTGCCCTCGTACCGGTTCAGCGCACTGATCAGCAGATCCACACTGTGCATATCCAGGTGGTTGGTAGGCTCATCCAGCATCAGGAAGTTGGCTTTGCTCACAATGGTTTTTGCCAGTGCCACCCGGGCCTTTTCGCCCCCGCTCAGGATCCGGATCTTTTTATCGGTATCATCGCCGCTGAATAAAAAACAGCCCAGCAGCGCCCTTAGCTCCAGGTCGGTCATCTGGCTGCCGCAACCGCGCATTTCGTCCAGTATGGTATTATCAAGGGCCAGCGCTTCCAGCTGATGCTGTGCATAGAAACTTTCATCCACGTTATGTCCCCATTTGCGGTTGCCGGTATAGGGTTCTGCATCGGCAATGATCCGCAGGAGGGTTGACTTTCCCTTGCCATTGGCGCCGATCAGCGCGATCTTATCGCCCCGCTCGATCTCCGCTTTGGCGTTGCTCAGGATCACATTGTCGCCAAAAGCTTTTGAAAGATGATCCAGCTCAACCAATACCCGCCCGGGTACTTTATCAACCCTGAAGTTGATCCGAAGGTCGGGCCGTTCGATTGCCACATCTTCAATACGGTCCAGCTTATCCAGCTTTTTCATAATGCTCTGGGCCATGGCGGCTTTGCTGGCCTTGGCCCTGAAGCGCTCTACCAGCCGTTCATTCTGCCGGATATAGTCCTGCTGGTTCTCATATGCTTTTTGCTGCATCTCGATCCTTACCGCTTTCTCCTTTTCATAAAATTCATAATTGCCATTATACATATGAAGCTCCCGCTGGTAAAGCTCTACGATCTTTGTTACCATACGGTTCAGGAAAAATTTATCGTGGCTTACGATCACCACCGCTCCCTGGTAATGCTGCAGGTATTTCTCCAGCCATTCGATGGAGGGAAGATCGAGGTGGTTCGTAGGCTCATCCAGCAACAGCAGGTCCGGCTTGGCCAGGATCATTTTTGCCAGCAGCACACGCATCCGCCATCCGCCGCTGAACTCCTTGTACGGGCGGTTGAGATCGGAATTGGAAAACCCGAGCCCCTGTAATACCTCCTCCGTCTTATGCTGAATATTGTAGCCACCAAGCAATTCCATTTCATGCAGCTTATCCGTATACTCAAGCAATGTTTTTTCATCGCCGGTACGCTCCAGTTCCTTTCCCAGATCTTCTATTTCTTTTTCGAGCCGGATCACCTTTTCAAAAGCACTCATCGCCACCTGCAGGATAGAATCGTTGGTATCGAAGCTCAGCAGGTCCTGATGCAGGTAGCCAATCGTCGTTTCGCGGCCCCGCTCAACCGTGCCTTCCGAAGGGCTAAACTGGTTAACAAAAAGTTTTAAAAGGGTGGACTTTCCGGTACCATTATAGCCGATAAGCCCAATGCGTTCATTGGGTTGTATATGCCAGGTGGCATCTTTTACGATCACTCTTGCGCCGAATTCAAATGTAACGTTCTGTAAGCCGATTAACATATCTTCTGCTGATTTTATCCTTCAGTTTAAAATAATTGATTGTTTATCAGTATTTTTGTTTTCCTGAAACCTGCAAATTTAGTTAATACAAACGAGTAAATAACATTATAGGTCAGTATGAAAAAGCTTTTAGTAGTCATTGTGGTAGTGATCGCTGCCTTCCTGGTTTATAAATTGATAAAAAAAGACAACCCACCCCGGGAGAAGCCGGTGCCTATTGCCGTAAGCAAGCATAGTGATGTATTCAATCACTCGGTGGATGCCGTACTGGCCAGCTACTATGTAATGGCCGATGGGTTTGTGAACTGGGATACTGCGGCAGTAAGTAAAGCCGCACTGACCCTCCAAACGGCGCTTACTGATTTTAAGGTAGAGGAGCTCAAACAGGACAGTGCTATTTATCAAACGGCCAGGTACCCCCTGGAAATGGCAAAAACGAACACCGGCATTATTGTGAATGCGCGTGACTGGGCAGAAAAAAGACATGCGTTGAACGATCTTTCGGATGCGCTGCGTATGCTGCTGCTGACGGTAAAATATGACCAGGCATTGGTATACTGGCAGGAATGCCCCATGGCCTTTGGCGAAGGGCAGCCGGCCAACTGGCTGAGCGGCAAAAATGAAATTGTTAATCCCTATCTTGGAACCAAAGACCCGAAATATGGGCAAACCATGCTGAATTGCGGCGAAAATAAAATGATCATTGATTTTACCAAACCAGATTCTGCACAGGCAAAATAAATCACTTATATTTGCAGCCCGGATAAAAAAGACTACCCTGTTCCGGGCTCCCGTAGTGGCTGTAAGGGTAGCAAAAAATGACTCCTTAGCTCAGTTGGTAGAGCTACTGACTCTTAATCAGTAGGCCCAGGGTTCGAGTCCCTGAGGGGTCACAGTAAAAGAGCTAATCGCAAGATTAGCTTTTTTATTTAATACTACCTGGATGCAAAAGAAAGGTCGGCCCGGGTTGACCCAATTCCCCGGCAGGATCAAAAAACAAACTAACATATGAGAATTGCGGTATTCGGTGCACACAAAGTTGGCAAAACCACATTGGCTGAAGAACTCCTGGAGCATCTTCCCGGGTATACCCTTGAGCAAGAGCCCTACTATCAACTGGAGTCATCAGGTTATGAATTTTCGGAAAATCCAAACGCAGAGGATTTCATTGCGCAGTTTAATTATTCAGCCAAACTGATTTCCCAAAGCGGAAAGAATGTGCTATTTGACAGATGCGTCATTGACATCTTAGCTTATCTTCATGTCCTTGATCCACACAGAAATATTCAATTCCTCTTTGAAAAAGCACAAACAATAATTGCGGAAATTGATCTTTTTGTGTTTGTTGCTATTGAAGAACCGGATCTGATACCGGGCTACCAGACAGATCGGCCAAAACTCAGAAGCCAGGTTAACGATTTACTCCATGACTGGATTGAGGATTTCGGAATAGAGGTAATTGAGGTGAGCGGTACATTATCGAATCGCAGAGACCAGGTACACTCCTGTATTTCTGCGTAAAATCTGGGCTATTCTCAATCAGAAATGCCAGTTTTTTCAAATTGGTTATAAAGGATTCAAATTCTATACGCTGAAGTCCACAAACAACAATGCCTTCAAATTTATTGATTTTAAAAGCCTTACAATGCCCAGCCTGAAGATATTAACAAGGTCCAATCATCCTCAACTAATAGAGAAGTTATAGTGAGTCCGGGTATCACAAGAACTGATTCATTGCTCTTCAAAAGCTATTACCCGGCCGAAGATACCGGTCGGCCAAAATCTCTGCGCTCCAGCCTCCTCTTTCGTTATCGTTTATTCCATGCAGTTTCCCGAGTACTATTCCCAAGGTTCTCTTTTATAAAAAATCTGCAGTATCCCTGTTGAACGGGAATATTGAAGTCTTGCCTCAAAGACATAATTATAGTTAATGTAATGTATTTACCGATCATTCCAATCACTAATTTAAAAGGGATAAAACGATATTCACCATCCGGCAAAATGGCGCTTTGCCGGATGTTCCGGAGCAATCACATCCGGTATTGTTGTAAAATGTTTCATTATCTCCGTTATTCGTTCTCATTTTGTTCTTACCGGTTTTTTTAAATTTGCAGCATATAAAATGCAGCAACTTCAGAAAATGATAAAAACCTACAATATACCGGCATTTCTTAAATATCTGAACATTAATGCTTCAAACAGTGATACCATTCAGGTTGTTTTTTATGATGAACATCCCGAAAAATTATTGAAATCTATACCGGTTAAAATAGATTTTTATCTGCTGGCCCTGAAAGATAAAATTGAAGTGCAGTCGCCGGTTGAAGAGATGTCTGATTCTTATTTATTCCTGGACAAGCCCGGAAACACTATCGAATGGGATCTGAAAGAACCATTTGAAGGATTCGCCATTTTGATCAGTGAAAAACTGCTGAACAAAGCAGTAAAGGACGTCTCATTTGCGGACTACAACCGTCACGAAGCACTGTTTTTGACAAAAGAAGAAAAGGAAACTTTGTATGATCTATTCAGGAAAGCATTTGCTGAATTTCAAAAGAAAAACTCCGCTACAGAGGTGCTGGTTTCCTATACCTCGCTCATACTTTCCTACACACAGATCTATTACGAACGCCAGTTTGAAGCCCGGAGCAATGTTTACAACAGGGTCGTTGCCGACTTTTACAAACAGCTGGACAATTATCTCAACGAGCCAAACGAAAAGTCAGGGCTGCCTTCCGTCGCCTATTTTGCCGGACAGGCTAATTTATCCACCAACTATTTCGGGGATCTGATCAAACACTTTACAGGCAAGGCTCCCATCGATCATATACACGAAGGGATTATTCAAATAGCTAAAAGCAGGTTGCTGAAAACAAAGCTGTCGGTTGGTGAAATCGCATACAGTTTAGGCTTTGATTACCCGACTTACTTTACGAGGTTCTTTCGTCAAAAAACAGGCATATCGCCGAAGGTGTTCAGGAATCAATCATAAATCAGAAATACATTCTTTCAGCATACAGCCAATGAACTTCGCATCACGGTCCACGCTTGCGGCAATACATCGCAGGCGGTAGTCTTTTTATCCAATGGCACTGAAAAAATCTCTGAGTTTCCCTTTGTCGAGTTTTCCGTTTGTTCTTACACCACTACAAAGATCAAGTCCAAACGGCTGTACAAATTCTATTGCCTGTTTTACATTATCCTTGTTTAGTCCGCCTGCAAGAAATAACGGAATTGAGATTGATTTTCTAATTTCCCTGCTTAAATCCCAATTGTGCGTTCGCCCTGTTCCTCCTAACTCTTTAACCGGTAAATTCGGATTGCCGCTGTCCAAAAGAACGGCATCAACATACTTTGAAATCTCAACAGCTTCTTTTACCGAGTTATCGTCTATAACGTGAATAACCTGTACCAACTTTACATTTGGCAATGCGCTGCGGATTATTCCATATTCTCGTTCCGCTAACGCGTCCACTATTTGAATTGTTGTTGTATTTACCCTTTTATAATGTGCGATTATTTCCAGGGGCTTTGTCTCACTTGTGAGCAGAAAAGATGAAACAGGTGGGGGAACGATCCTTGCGATCTGGTTAATGAGTTCATATCCGATTACACCAGGGCCGCTTGGCATATGACCAACCAAACCTAATGCAGAAGCGCCGTATTCAATTGCAATTCCGGCTTCTTCAACACTACTTATACAGCATATTTTTACTCTTGGCCTCGTCATATAATTATTTTATCCTCAATACCCTCCATCATGAACTCCCAAATATACGAACCATTTCCCTCATACCAGGACAAGAACACACCTGTTTAAAAGATTTAGAGGGTACGGCAAAACTGAAGACCTACTATTTTATTTAACAAGCCGGCCCCAATGGTCCTGTATCTGTAAAAAGTTTCATTTTTAACCTAATCTGTTTTCCTTTACCCCCCTTGCCGGATATAGTTTTGAACTATCAACAATGATACAATTAAAAAGTAATTCAAAATGGAAAAACAGATCAATTTAGCGGGAATGGAGCATCAGCCCACAGCCACAGCAAGAATATCTAAAGAATTATTGGAAACAGCCAAAAAACAAATGGATGTAATTTCGGAAAAAGATTATGCTAAAATCATGGGGATGGTCAACGTCTGTAAAAGGGCATGACGCAGCATCCTTAACAAAACCCCGGACGATTGGCGTAAATAAGCCCGCTTTTTATTAAAATTCAGATGCCATGCGAAAAGAAAGATTTGAAGCTATAACAGATGCGATACTGGCAATCATTGCAACATTAATAGTATTGGAGATCAAATTAGGAGACTTGTCAAATGAAGGTATTCATCGTTTCGTTGTTCAAATACTGATTTACGTAGTCAGCTTTACATATATCGCTATCCTTTGGCTCAATCATCACAATATGTTCCGTTATGTAGAGAAGGCAAATGCAAAGATCATCTGGATCAATTTCTGGCTGCTGTTCAGCACATCCCTGATACCCCTGGCTACTGCAACCGTTAATGAATCATTTTTTAACCACCGGAGCCATGATAACGGGGGCTTCACCGCCTTTCAGAAAACACATATCTAATTGATTTACAGTCAATTTTAGCTATCTTAGTCGCTAAAGACTTCCCGATAAAGTATCCGGGTTTTACTCCAATGGGGCATAGAACAAACTTCAACCCTAGCTGAGGCTAATTTTCTGCTTTATTGTATTCAGGGGTTGACACGCCTTCCTGTTTGATCGTCATTATCATTATATAAACCTATAAGCTTCTGAGCCGGAAACAGCAATGCTGCGCACCCGCAACAGGCGCATTCAGAACGTTTGAGAATTAAGAAATAAAAAACATACCGCTAATTTATTTATATCGGAATTAACTTATATTCGTTGTAATTAAATTTCTTCACTAAAACCCGAATCAAATGAAAAAAGTTCTGGCCATGATTGCCATTGCTGCGTTTGCTTTTGCATTGCCGTCCTGTAAAGGAAAAAGCGACGCAGACATCAAAACAGAAGTAGACGCGAAGTTAGCAGCCAACCCTGATTTTGCACAACTCACTTCTGATGTTAAGGAAGGGGCTGTTACAATTTCCGGTAACGTCAAAGATGATGCTACCAAAACGGCCGTTGATCCTGCCGTAAAAGAAGTAAAAGGTGTAAAATCTGTTGTAAACAATGCTACTGTACCTCCTCCTCCCCCGCCTCCAACCATCAATCCTGACGACCTGTTAAATACAGCCATTAAGGATGCGATCAAGGACCATCCCGGCGTAAAGGCTGAGGTAAAAGAGGGTGTTGTAACACTCACCGGCGACATTAAAAAGGCAGACCTGGCTACTTTAATGCAGAAAGTAAACGCTATTCACCCCAAAAAAGTGGAGCAAAAATTAACCGTAAAATAAAAGGAGGACCTTACTATGGCACTGGAAGAAAAATACAAAGCATTAATTGACGCGGCAAATACCGCCGGAGTTGCTAACCTTGCAGTAAGAGAACAGGATGGCGTTTTATATATTGATGGCGATGCGCCCAGCGGCGCTGTAAAAGACCAGCTCTGGACCATCTATGATCAGATTGACCCCAATTATACCAGCGGGGATCTGATCTTAAACGTTAATGCCAAAGCCGAAGCAGGCTCCAAAGTACGGGTAGCCACCCAGGAAACGGCGCTGAACATCCGCAAAGGACCCGGTACGGATCAGCCAATCGTGGGTAAGGCCCAGAAAGACGAGATCATTACTTTGATCAGCCAGGCAAACGACCAATGGTCTTCCGTTCGTACCGATGACGGTACTGAAGGGTATGCCTACTCTCAATACCTGGAACCTGTAGCATAACAGGATCCCGGGATCTTTTTTTAAACCGTTCCACAATCCGGAACGGTTTTTTTTATGAATTCCCGGGAGAAATAACTTCCGTTAACCACCCGGCTTTCCTACAAAATATGAGCGAAGATCTGCGGGTACCTGCGCCCGCGGTGGCGTCACCGGGAGACTTCCCCCACCAGAAAGATACTTCCGCAAACCAGTACCAGGTCATTGGTATGGGCCTGCGCTTTTGCGGCAACGAGCGCTTCGTTAACATCCGGCCACACGGTTCCCTTAAGCCCCCATGCGGTTGCCTTCAGCATCAATTCAGCAGCAGGCAGGGCACGGGGAAGCTTTGCATTCGTAAAATAATAAACTGCGGTAGAGGGCAACAGCGATAATACCTTGTCCACGTCTTTGTCCTTCACCATTCCCAGTACCAGGTGCAGCTTCCGGTAAGGAGTCAGCTCCAGCTGGCTCAGCACCTGCCGCATCCCGTCCTCATTGTGGGCTACATCCAAAACAATACGTGGGTTCCGGTGTATGGTTTCCCATCGGCCATGCAGGCCGCTTAATCTTTTGGTATGCGCAATACCTTTTGATATGGAAGCTTCATCAAGCGCGATACCACATTGCCGCAACTGCCGGCAGGACTCCAGCACGGTCAGCAGGTTTTTTACCTGGTAGGCGCCCGAAAGCTCCGGCTGGTAACGATAGTGATCCACGGCGGTATCTTTTGACACTTCTGCAACAAGTGCTTCATCCTCATAAAACCAGTTCTCCACATGGAATACCTGGTCTGCAAAACTGATCGGGGCCTGTTGTTCCCTGGCCTTGCGGATAAATACCGGTGCCGTTTCCTCCTGTGTTTCCCCGATGATTACCGGGGTTCCCTCTTTAATAATCCCCGCTTTTTCCACAGCAATTTTGGGCAGCGTATCCCCCAGCAATTGTACATGATCCAACCCGATATTGGTGATCACCGAAAGAAGGGGATGTATAATATTCGTGCTGTCCAGCCGTCCCCCCAGCCCTGTTTCGATCACGGCAAAATCCACTTTCTGCGCCGCAAAATGGTCAAAAGCCAGGGCCACGGTGATCTCAAAAAAACTGGGCTCATATTGTTCAATAACCGGTCGTACTTTTTCAATAAAGTCAACGACCTCCTGTTCACTGATCATGGCTCCATCGACCTTTACCCGCTCCCGGAAGTCGGTAAGATGAGGAGAAGTATACAATCCTGTTTTATAACCCTGGGTCTGCAATACAGAAGCCAGCATATGGCTTACCGACCCCTTGCCGTTAGTTCCTGCTATATGAATAAACCGCGTTTGGGCCTGAGGATCGCCCAAAGCCCTGCAGAGTGCATCAATATTATCAAACCCGTTTTTTATTGCCGATGCCCCTACCCGGCTAAACATCGGAAGCCGGTCATAAATAAAATCGAGGGTTTCCTGGTATGTCATGATTTAAAAACACAAAGATAGGCACCACACCTGCTCAAAAGCCGTTACCGGCAGTTTCACATTATTTAAAAATAGACGGCACTACTTGTAGTATAAATGAAGTCTTTTACCTATTTTCGCAATCCTTAAACAGGCAACCAGGGTGAAGTTCCCGGTTCCGTGACAGTTGTCGGCAGGCACTGCCCGGTAGCAACAAAGAAAGTTCTTTATTTCAAAAGGAAGCTTTTATAGGTTCCATCTTAATATTGCCCGGGTGGCGAAATTGGTAGACGCACCACCTTGAGGTGGTGGCGCTGGTAACTCGGCGTGCTGGTTCGAATCCAGTCTCGGGCACAAAACCCCTCTTTTGAGGGGTTTTTTTATGCCTTGGAATGCAGTACTGACGCGTATTACAGCCCATTTGTCAGATTCTCGTTTCCTTTCAAAACACCTTGGGTTGACATTTTTTTGTTACCCCAACGTACCTGGCGAGTATCATTATATTGAATTTTTCATACCTTGGTTTTGAAAATCCACTAAAAGGAAACAAAACGCAATGAGTGTTACTCTTAGAAAAAGAAAAAATGCTGATGGCACAATAATCGCTGTTTCTGTTATTGTCGGTTCGTTTGCGTAAAGCAATTCCGACACCATTTCCGGAGTTAATTTAATAGCTGCTATTTCTTCAATCTGTGCAAGCTTTCCTGATAGCAATTGGCATGCATGTGTCAACCTGGCGACGTCGCTGTCATATTGGATCTTATTGAACGATACTAAAATTGGCTCCATGTTATATTCTCATTAATTTCATTACTGCATCAAGTTCTTCTTTTGTGGGATCTCCTGCGGCTTGGTGGGGCCTGGGCGCTTATCTCTTTTATAGCCCTTTTCCTCTTGCCCCTCATCGAAAGAATTAATATACTCCCTGGCAGAGAGATACTTACCCTCCTGAGTTTTCACATATTCACGGGATATAAACTGCAAAAGATCCGGCTTTTTATCAGGGTCAGGTAACGCTATACTTGTTAATACTTCACCCAGATTGTATCTAGCCATAAGATTCTATTTTATTGTTTAAAAAGGCAAATCATCCGCCTCAGTGAGCGGAGACGCCGGGCCCCGCATTACCGGGTGTGCAGGTGGTGCAGATGACTGCTTGAAATCGTTGACCGCAATCAGGAGATTGCCAATATTTCCATAAAAATATTTCAACTATTATCCGGCGGCAACCGCACGTAAATAACAGTTTGAATTTTTATAGCAATGAAAAGCCAGGTTCAGAGAAAGGAAAGGGTTTTACGGGGAAATATGTTGCGCCGCAGGTGAGCGATGGTTAATAAATGCAAGCGATACAGCACACCCGTATCACGATTTCGTTAATTATTTTTCGTTTTTGTGAACTTTTAATATCTTTGTGGTCCAATGGTTGTCATTTCAAAAGCAAAATTGATTGAGTTCTACGATGCTGAACACCGGGCAAAGGAACCGCTGCTGAAATGGTATTATGAAGTGCTGAGTTGCGCTTGGAGTGGCTTTGCGGACGTTAAAAGGACTTTTAACAGCGTGGATGCCGTAGGTAACGACCGGTTTGTATTCAATATTGGAGGAAATAAATACCGGCTGGTAGCAATGATCCATTTTAGCAGACGTACCTTGTAGGTCCGGTTTGTGGGCAAGCACAAAGAATATGATGCCATTGACTGTAAAACAATTTGACCATGAGCAAGACAATTACAAAAGCGGAATTTAAAAAGGCGGAGGCCGAAATGGAAAAACTGCTGGCAAAAGCTACTGCAAAGGGCGGCTTTGATGCGCTTACCCCAAAAGAAAGCAAATTGCTGGATGGCTATACAGAAACTGTTCGGGTGTATGAAGAACAGCATTATGTACTTCCGATGCCGGATAGCCTGCAGGGGATTTTACAGCTTAAAATGTACGAAAACCAATTGAAGCAAAAGGACCTGGCAAAAGTACTTAATACCACCAGTACCCAGTTATCCGAGATCATGCACAATAAGCGCAAGCCTACCCTGGCATTTTTAAAGTCGCTGAATCAGAATTTGGGAGTGGATGGCAACCTACTGCTAAAGCTGGCATAATACGCCAAAAATGAGCAAAACTTAAAAATTTGTTCCGCTATTGTTCCTCGCAGCCAGTAAAACATTTATAATAATTTGATAATCAAATAACAAAAGTATTGTGCCAGTCCCGGGCACACAAGAGCGTTGTAAGTTAAGTTAACTACTTACAACCTTCTTGCTTTAACGCGTGCCCGATAATGTTGCAGTCCCTTCTTTTGACATTTTTGCCCGAAAAACGATGCACTGTTGCAGGCATACAGGCCGGAACAATGTTCTTTTCCACTGACCACTTATAAAAATCCATAGTCTGCCCGCTCCCCCGAATCTCTTTAACTAAAAAAGAGTACTTTGCAGCATGCCCGGGCTTTATCTCACCTCTCTTAATTCAGGCAGTAATGGTAACTGTTATTATATCGGCAACGATGAGGAAGCTGTATTGATAGATGCGGGCTTATCCTGCCGGGAAACAGAAAAAAGAATGTCCCGGCTGGGGCTGTCCCTGAAGAAGATAAAAGCAATATTCATATCCCACGAGCATAGCGACCATATCAAAGGTCTCGAGGTACTGTCCCGTAAACACCAGCTCCCCGTATACATTTCTCCTGAAACGCTACGGCATGCGGGTCTTGAACTGGACCCAGGCCTGGTACGGCCGCTATCTGCAGGGACACGCGTTCCTATCGGCGCACTTATCGTCAGTGTATTCCTGAAACATCACGACGCGGCAGACCCGCACAGCTTTACCGTAGAAGATAACCACACCTGTATTGGCGTTTTTACGGACATCGGGAAAGTATGTGACAATATCAGGGCCCATTTTCAAAGATGTCATGCGGCTTTCCTGGAAGCGAACTACGATGAGGTATTGCTCGAGAATGGCCGGTACCCCTATCACCTGAAAAAAAGAATCCGCGGCGACAGGGGCCATTTGTCCAATAAAGACGCCCTCGACCTTTTTCTTTCCTGCCGACCAGTGCATATGAGTCACCTGTTCCTTTCCCATCTCTCTGCAGACAACAACGATCCGGAACTCGTTCATAAGTTGTTTCATGAACAGGGCACAACCACTAATATCATCATCGCATCGCGGCACGAGGAAACACCGGTTTATACCATTTGTGGCAGCGACGTATCTTACCCCGGCATTCCGCCCGCACCCGAACAACTGACATTATTTTGACAAAGCATTGCAACAGCACCAGGCAAATATCCTGCAATTGGCAGAAAAAAGCTTATGGCACCCGCCCACCATTTTGCCTCCATAGCAAGGTAAAAAAACAGGGGTAGAAACCCCCGCTGCTTTACTATTGAAAACCTACTAAATATCAAGCCTCCGCCCAATGAGAGGCTTTTAATTTCTTTATCCTGTACGGTTCAGTATTATTTGATACCGGGAAGAAGGTACTGCCCGCGCTCTTTCCCCGTTCAAGAAGACAATGGGAACTATTATTATTTTCGTACACTTCATTAATTCGGCTGAAGCATATAAAATGATCTAAAAGGCTCTGTAAACAATGGACGCAAAGGTAAACAGATAAAATGGAATCCTATTCTTATTTCGCGTTTTCACCCATCAAATACCCTTTTTTATTTTATTAAATAAACAGATCCATTTGCCGGTTGCCTGTCAGGTTGTAATTTTGATTTTTGAAATGCTGCGATGCGGGCCAATACCTTTATTAAAACAGGGGGTATTAAAGACGAAGCAATAACTATATTGCATTATTTTTTTACCCCATCCTCCGGTCTTTTGAAATGAATACATTTGCAACAGACCTTGTCATCATTACAATGCCTGTTACAGGTATCCTGAGGAATCGCGCGAACAAAACAAAGTATATGAAAAAAATAAGCTTATACCTGTATAACGGGTTAGTATTATTGTTAACAGCAAACCTATTATACGCGCAGACGGAGAAACCCGTGATCCGTTTTGGGCTCATTGCTGACCCCCAGTATGCAGATGCTGATTCCCGTGGTACACGATTCTATCGCAATTCCCTGAAAAAGCTGGAGGATTGCGTAATAACCTTCAACCAGGAGAAATTGCCTTTTATGATTAACCTGGGAGATATCACAGACAGGAACCCCGCCGACCTGGACCCGGTATTACAGGTACTTAAGCAGCTACGCAGCCCGGTTTATACAACGCCCGGCAACCACGATTATACAGGAGTTGCCAGCAATGAAACATTATACAAAAAGCTGAAGATGCCGGCCCCCTACTATTCCTTTAAAAAAGGAAACTGGCGTTTTATAATGTTAAACACCAATGAAATTGCATCATACTCCAATGTGGCCGGCACCTGGAAAGAGCAGGAGCTGAACGTCATGCTGAAAAACATCAACGAACGCCATGGGAAAAATGCGCAGGAATATAACGGAGGTATCAGCAGCCGGCAATTACAATGGCTGAAAGCGTTACTGCAGCGCTCGGAACGCAAGGGAGAAAATGTGCTGATATTCTCTCATCATCCATTTGGCTGCGCTACAGGCTTAACAGCCCTCAACGATAAAGAAGTAATCGCTGTTATTGCTCCTTTCAAATGCGTCAGGGCATTGATCGCCGGCCATCATCATGCAGGAGCTTTTTGCGAGATTGGTACGCTGCCCTGCATTGTGGCCGAGGGAATGGTTGAAACGCCGGATCAGAACTCTTATGGTATTGTGGAATTGTACCCGGATAAACTAATGCTTAAAGGATACGGCAGGATGACCACCCGCACAATCTCTTTTAAGACAATTAAGAACCGGTAAGTGTTCCCCGGTGTTCGTCATAAACCCTCCCTCCGGGGGCTGAACCATGCAATAACCTGGTCCTGCGCTAAGGGCCTTCCGCTGCGGGGAATATTTGTACCAGGAAGACCCCGGTAAATATCCCAAAGTTACAAAAGCCGTTTTATGAGGCATAGCCGTACGATCCGTCACAGATACATCTATTGGCGAATAACCACTGAAACAGTCCCGGCCCTTTACATGCACTGCCATGCCCCTCCCTGCAAGCCCATCCGGTTAACTGCATGTGAACCGCTTTTACTTCTTCAGTGAGTCCCGGATCTCCATCAGCAGCTTATCTGTTGACGATGGTTCAGCCGGCGCCGCCGAAGCTTCTTCCTGTTTCCTCTTCAGGGCATTCATGCCCTTAACCAGCAGGAAAACACAGAATGCAAGCAGGAAAAAGTTGATGGCTACCGTGATAAAGTTTCCATACGCAAGAATTACGGCGTCATTTACTTTCCGCGCATCGGCAAGGGCCGTGCCCGCAGGAACATTTCCTTTAAGCACAACGTACAGATTGCTGAAGTCCGGCTTACCGATAACCGCCGCAACAACCGGCATAATCAGGTCGGCCACAACACTATCAACAATCTTCCCAAACGCGCCGCCAATGATCACACCAACAGCCAAATCCATTACATTGCCCTTAACGGCAAACTCTTTAAATTCTTTAATAAATCCCATAACACTGATTGTTTAAAAACAGATCGATCCTACCGGCCACAGGTCCCGATGCATCAGCGAATTTGGCGAATCGGCCACCGCTAAAGAAAAAGACACAGGGGCCACAGATCAAAATGGTACTGACGAAATTGCGCAGAAGTTACGATAGTACGATCCTCCCGCGGCCCCTCTTGCCGGAAGATTCGCCTTTTCACTTATTAAATACCTTTTTTTATCATTTTATAATTTCAAACAGCAGCATTTAAGTTGTTCCTTTGCATTGATGTGCTTATGGCGCTACTGAGCCTGTTAAAGTTTTCATACCGTTGCCCCCTATGAAATTCATTTATTTTAACTACCATTAAAGAAAGCCAATACTTTTGCCGGATGCCAAAGACCGTTACCAATAAAGAACCCCTTCTGAAGAATTCGCTGAAAGTGTTCTTAAAAAACAGGGGGTACCACACTACCTTATCTGGGCTGGCGAAAGCAAGCGCCCCTTTTTATTACTCCTTCAAAAACAAAGAAGACCTGATGAAAGCAATATTGATCTACGCCCGGCAGCATATAATCTTTCCAGAATAATATGAGTGCAGCGATAAGATCCATTGGGATATATGTGCCGGAGCGGCAGGTCCCGAACCAATACTTTGAAACCATCCCGGACACTTCCGATGAGCGGACCAGCAGCCGAACGGGAACCCTTTGCACCACAGCAAAACCAACCACTATGATAAAAAGAAAATTCCTTACCGGCCTGATGCTCCTTTTTGTTACAACATCCGTTATAAACGGCGCCTGCCAGCCGGCGTCTGCCGGCAAAGCGGACAAAAAGGCAAACGCGCCTGTCATCCGGCCCGGCTTTCAAAAGTATTTTAAAGAATGCCAGGTCAATGGAGCTATTGTTATTTATGACAATGCCAAAGCGCGATGGATCGTTTCTGATACAGTAGCCACAAAAAAAGCAACGCAGCCCGCCTCTACCTTCAAAGTGATCAACCTGCTCATTGCGCTGGAAACCCAAACCATTCCGGATGAAAACTATATCGTTAAATGGCCCGGCTGGACCGATACGGCAAAGTATGGTTACCGCCCGGATATTTACCATGATATTTCAGTAAAAGAAGCGTTTGAAGTTTCTGCAGGCTGGGCTTTTGTTGAGCTGGCAAAGAAGATCGGCCGGGATCGTTATAAGAAGTATCTTACCGCATGCGGGTATGGGAACGGGAACCTTTCTGAAAAGGATGCCGACTTCTGGAACTTTGGTCCTTTCGCTATTTCGCCACAGAACCAGGTCGCTTTTTTAAAGAAGGTCTATGATGGCAATCTTCCTTTTTCAAAGCGCAACCTGGATATCCTGAAAAAAGTAATGGTAACAGATACCCATCCGGGATACACCATCCGTTCCAAAACCGGGTGGACAAGAGACAAGGGCATTAATACCGGCTGGTGGGTCGGGTATATAACCACAAAAGACAATGTTTATTTTTTTGCTACCCGGCTGCTGCAGGACCGGAAAAACAACCGGGCCGATTTTGGCAGTTGCCGGAAGGAAATAACACTGGCTGTATTAAGGGACCTTGCCATTATCCCCTGATTCTAAATTTGTGATAACGGCGCCGACCTTATTCCCGGCAGCCTGCGGGAGCCCGGCTGTCGAAAACAGGGCCGGCTTCCTTTGGCTTACCGTGCAAAATAAAAAGGGTCATTACAGGCCACAGGAACCCATTGCCATTGGTCTGCATTTTTACCGATATACCCGATACCGGGCCATGGAAAATGAAACCAGAGGCACAACCCCAACGGGACAACATATATAAGCCTCAAATACAGCATCCCGGCAGACAAGGCCCGGCTTCTTATTGGGAAACCCAAGGGAAAATATGCAGCAACGCTTATTTACTCCGCCGTTCCCTACTGACCGGGGTTCGCCAGGGCGAATTCCCTGCGGGGGCTATCCTGTTTATATACCTGCTGCCGGGCAGCCATTTGCCGGGCGGGCCGCCGATTTTTTTTAAAAACACTGTAGCGCCCCTGTATTAAAATGTGACAGGGACGCTTATTTTTGTACCCGTAAAAAATACAAACAATCACCGGCCCATCTTAACGACCCAGACCCATCAGCATGAAAGAGCCTCAAGTATTCCAGCACACCTGCACACCTCAAAAAAACCACCAGATCAGTGTAAGGACCATCAAAGAGCTGCTGAACCATATGCCCCGCCAGCTCCACCAGCCACACCGGTCAAATTTTTGCATAATACATCTTTATACGGAAGGCCATGGCATACACCAGGTCGATTTTAAAGACATAGCAGTAAAGCCGGGCCGCATGGTATTTATCTCAAACGGACAGGTGCATAACTTCGACCCGCATGCGGACTATGACGGGTTTGCGCTGATGTTTACAGATGCCTTTTTTAGCCGCGCTGATTTTTACCGGCAGTTCCTGCACAAAAGCGCCATGTATCATGATCCCCTGCAACCCTTCTACTTTGATACGGGAGACCGGTTTGAAGAACTGAGCAGCCTGCTGGGATACATGATGCAGGAGCAAAAACGGCGGGTAGATGAGTTGCAGGAGCTGACCCTCCATAATTACCTTGCCAATATTTTATTCATAGCAGAGAGGAAGTACGGGCCCCTGCAAAGAAAAACGCATTCGCCCGGCGATAATGGCGTTGTAGCGCGGTTTAAGACATTGGTAAATACCCACCTAATGGAGCAATGGCCGGTAAAGCAATACGCCCGGGAACTCAATATTACCCAGCGCACGCTTGAGAACGCTTTTGTAAAGGCCGAAGATACCACTCCGAAGAAATGGTTAACAGAACGAACCATACTGGAGATCAAACGGCATCTTTGCTATGAAGAAGCGCTTCCTATAAAGGGAATATCCGACCGGCTCGGGTTTAAGGAAGTTTCCAACTTTGTTAAATTCTTTAAAACAGAAACGGGCCTTACTCCTGCCGGCTTCCGGAGTTCCTTAAAACAGGTACAGGAATAATTCCTGCAGCACCTTCGTGACCCTATCCTATTATTTCGCAATTTCATAATAAATAAAACAGGAAGGATGGCAGAACTTCATCCTATTTGAGATGTAGCTCAAAAGTAACCTTACAGCGCATTGTCATTCTGACCCGATAGCGATCAAATGTGTCTCTGGGGATTTTGGGTAACCAGGGCATAGAATTGGTACTGTTTCCATATAGAACTGCCAAACCGCTGTTTTTCCCGGGCGGCCATCATAAACCCGCAGGGGGTTGTATCTGATTCACCGCGCGTGAAACGCGGGGTGAATGATCCGGTTCCTGCTTAAACCTCTGCCGGAGGTGACCACTGAGGAACACGGTCCCCGGCGGTATCTAAGAAGTCCTATAAATCGCTCCCAGGACCTTTGTCAGCTGGTCTTCTAAATCTTTGTCGCCGGTATAAATGATCTGTTTCATTGTATCAACCTCTAAATGTAAAAAATGAATGGCTTTGGCTTTGACATTCCCGGGATCACGCAGGAGAAGGAAAGCTGCAGGGATGGCCCTGCTCCTGGCAGCCTTTATTGCCGTTACCACGATCAGCTGCAGCAGGAACAACGAAGCCATCACTGCCGGTGAAGATTACTAGATAAGGGTTGCACAGGTAGATAAGGATGGAGCTACTACCTACTCGAAAATCGTAAAAGTGCTGAAGGATTAGCAATCCTGCAAAATACCTGTATAAAGGATCCTCTGTATCATATATTACCACGCGCCCGGAGGCAAAGCCCTGACCGGCAGGACGTTCTTATGTCTTTTTTTATTTACTTTGCTCCTTATGAAAAACCGGTTTGTATTATTGATGGTCCTTTTGCTTTTAAATAGATCCGCTCCGGCACAGTTTGAGGGATATTACATCGCAAAACCTATTGACGGCAGTAACGAAAAGACGCATTTCATTCTTGAAAAAACGGGGCGCTTCCATATCTTCAGTGAAGACCGGTACCTTGAGGGAACATGGAAAGCCGTTGAACGGAATAAAGCCCGTTTCGTATTCGGGGCAACCGACCCGGTGGATCTTTTTGTATCCGGAGGAAACGGCCATGCCGGGCAGATCTGTTTCCGGGGTTTTGGAAACCGGGAAGCGTTCGTGCGCATCGGGCCGTCCGGAGAATCATTCCGCCCAATTTATAAGGAAGCGCCCCGGTGCGCCTATGAATACTATACCTACATCCCTGTTAACAGGAAAGAATGCCATGAAATAACGATCGCTATAAAGCAGCCCGGCCAGGACAGGAATGCCCCTGCTTTTTTATATACCTACCAGATCCCCGAGACCTATGATGAAATATATGCCGTTGTGAACGACAACACGGTCTCCCGCGAACGTAACCTCAGCATAGAATACCGGGATGGGCACTATAAGATAGGGTCCGTTGAACTGGAAAAGCAGCAGACCGGACCATCATCCCTTACACAGGTGCTCCGGGAGCGGCGGGAGCAATTAAGCAGGCACCAGATCAAAGCCTTCCGGAAGGAGCTGTATATAAAAAAGGGAACGGTGGAAAAGATCCTGCCCGGCAGAAGCCGTAAAACCATCCGGGTGGCCGGCAATCCGGTTATAGAAGTCGTTTGTCCGGATGAAAGCCAGCTGCCGCAATTGACCCTTCCTCCACCCCGGATACAGCCCTGACCCGGCCGTATTGTTCGCCATTTCATTACAATATTTCGCTTTAACCTAAGGCAGTTCCTTAATAAAGCTAAAACAACCCCGGCGCTCTGTTGCTGTTTGCAGCCCCGGGCTGCTGCGGCCTTTTACCCCTGTGAAAAGTAACCTATGAATAGCAATACAGCCCTGTATAAAGCAGACATTTCAGGGGGCCGATCCGGATATCCGGCGCCTCTACTTCGGGAAACGGAGGTTAAAAGAGGAACAAAAATAACCGGGCCTTGCTGCCCCAAACAGCAAAATGCAGCAATAATTCGGCACATAAAATTGAGTTTCATAGCATTAGATCAGAATCAGCTTTTTTACCTGTTTTGAAGTATTTGCAGGATTTTAAAAATATATCAACCCGATATATCTTATTATTAATCGATGTTTTGCTAACTTTATTACGTTATTCTAAATTTCACAACATAACCCATTATCATGGCAACAGCGAAAAAATCTGCTGCAAAGAAAACAGCACCCAAAAAAGCGGCCGCTAAGAAAGCAGCTCCCAAAAAAGCAACAAAAGCTCCTGTAAAAGCGGCCCGCCCTGCGGCCGGGAAAGCAGCCGTAAAAAAGGCAGCTCCCAAAAAAGCAGCCGCAAAAAAAGCAGCACCTAAGAAAGCAGCTCCCAAGAAGAAAAGAAAGATCAATCCTGCCCTGCTGGTGCCCCTTACGCCCAGCGCTGCACTGGCAGCTGTTATTGGCAACAAACCAGCATCCCGCCCGGATATAATTAAAAAAATATGGGCCTATATCAAAAAACAGGGACTGCAGGATACAGCCAATAAAAGGATGATCAACGCCGATGATAAATTAAAAACATTGTTTGGCGGTAAATCACAGGTATCTATGTTCGACCTGGCCAAGATCGTAAGTGCTAATGTAAAATGAGCTATGGCTTAATTGCAAAAAAGGGGAGCAAAGCAGCTCCCCTTTTTTGTTGCAATCATGACGGCAACCAATGAAACAATCAGTAGCCCTGCAGGATACCGGCCCATTGTCCGTATTCATAATCCTGCATCACCAGCCGGATTCCTGCCAGGAAGGCCTGCCGGACCTCTTCCGGTACCCGTACAGATCCGGGGAAATATCCTCCAAACAGCCACACCCCGCCACCGGGCAGGTAGTCGTTTATAATTACCGGTGAAGAAGCCCTTTCAAATGTTACAGATTGTAACGCGCTGCACCCGTTCAACGTGTACTTGCCAATGTACTGCAAAGAAGGCGGAAACGATATTGTCTTTAGCGAGGCTGAAGAGATGACCGCTTCATTGGAAGCATTGGATACGAGCTTCTCCAGCTGGCTGTTTGCTGCAAAAGCAAATTGGATGAGCTGATCACATTGTTCAAAACTGACCGGATCCAGTTGTTTGATCCCGGGAGGCAGGATGATAGAGGTAATGGCAGCAAACTTAAAAGCGCCCGTTCCTATTTTCTCCACGGATTCGGGCAGGATAAATTCTTTAACTGCTTTTCCTGAAGGGAACCCCGGTTTACCCGGCTGGTTTAATCCGTTGGCCAGCACAAACCAATCCGGGATGGTCTTTACCCCTTCAGGGATGACCACTGTCGTTGTTCCCTCCGGGGGCGCACAGGACAGCAGGTTGCCAGCCGCATCAATGTTAAACCACCCCTGGGGTGAAGGTTGCACCCACCGGGCATACAAAGTAAGATCACTGACGATCTTCGTGTTCATATTATAGATATTCGTCAGGCCCTCATCGGCATACCAGCCCACAAAAACATACCCTTCCCGGCCCGGCTTCTGCAATGACAGCGTGCGGCCTTCTATCACATCTACCGGATCGATAGCGCCGCCGCCATTCATCCGGAAGGTTACCCGGTGCAGCGGATAGATCCATTTGGCATACAGCGTCAGGTTCCCCGTAACAGGGGTGTCAAAATTGAAGCTGTCTTTTAACCCTGCATCTGCAAACCATCCTCCGAACTTACCTCCATCCGCAATGATGGGGTCCGGGAACAGCCTGTTTAACGGGATCCGCTCTCCGGACCGGACCTTAACAGGCGCTATATTCATGCCTCCGTTGGATTCGATGCTTACTGTAAATAGCGGGACATCCGACTGCTTTTTGCAATGCGTAAAGCCCATGCAGCAAAGCAATAACATTGAGATCATTTTAAACTGTTGCATACTTGTGTTATATTAGAAATCGTTTTTAATTACATTCCAGATCCTGTCGCTGATATTCTTCATGCCCTTATCGGATGGATGATTGGCCACCCCTTCGTTTTCGAACTGCCCGATGGCGGCATTTGTTTTATCATTGGCAAACAGATCTTCAATAGGCACATGCGGTAAACTATGTGCCTGTGCATATTTCCTGAGCATGGCGTTTACAGGGGTTGGCCAAAAGCCTTCCGCAATAACGATCTTCGTCTTATTGAGCGGCGTAAGCGCTTTCACCAGCTTATCAAAGCTTTCAATAAATCCGGCTTCCATGCCGGCTTCATATTTTACGTTCTCCGATATTTTAATAATCAGCAGGTCTGCATCTTTGTACCTTGCAACCTGCGACAGGTCATAGGTGTTGTAATTGTTTTCATAGGCTGCTATACTTCCCCATACCACTGTTGCACCGGGGGCCTTCTGCTGAATATCTTTCTTAAGCAGGTGTACAAAATCGCATTCCCTGCAGCTTGCCGCCATTCCCCAGTCGTGTAACCAACCAATTTTTTCGCTTGGGGGGTGGGCTACAATGCTGTTGCCCAAGATCACCACGCGTTGTATTTTTCTGTGCCGGCCTACCGCCCCCCGGTCGCTGACGCAGGAAAGGCTTCCTAATAAAAGGAACAGGTATGGCCATATTAAAAACCGTTTTGTTATCATAACTATTTTATTTTTTTTACCACCAGGTGTCCCGGTCGGCTGTTTCAATAGTCCGGGGAAGCCATACCTGGTAACGGTCTTGGGGATCCCAGCTATTTCCGGCCGATCCAAAATCGCAGAATTGAATTTTGCGGAAGAACCCCGGATCATCGTGATAGATACCCGATAGCGCCGTTACCGAAAAGTTCATCCAGGCAAACCCGTTATCGGGTCCGGGGGTCAAAACGACTCTGTTGTCTTTTGAATGTTCAATAGCAACAGAGGCATCTACAAACCCATCGTTAAACCGGCTGTCCCGGGCCAGTACTACCGGGCCTCTTACAAGGGCAACGTGGTTATTGAGCACAACCAACCTGCCTTCCAGTTCCAGCTCCAGTTTTACACGGTCGCCTTTTTTCCAGCTGCGGTTGAGGCGGGCGTAATTCCCCGAAATATCCGGGTTGTTTATTTTTTCCCCGTTTACATAAACAGTGCAGGTCCTGCTCCAACCCGGGATCCGCAGTGCCAGCGTAAACCCGGCGGGTTTTCCGGCATCGATCGCCAGTTCAACGGTTCCCGTTTTCGGGTACCCCGTCCGCACACGGATTCCTATCTTATTCTTTTTATTCAACGCAACTGCTGCATCCAGATCCGTGTAAAGATTTACGGTAACCAGGTCCTTACCAACTGCCAATGCGGCACCTGGCAAAGCCGTAAAACCTCTTGGCCCGTTTGCCTCACAGCAATTCATATCCATACCACATTGCCGTTCTCCCGATCTTCTGAAACCGCCTAAAGAAATATAGGAGGCAATCGCCCGGCCGTCGTTCTTCATGGATGCCTGGAGGGCGTTGTAAGCTGTTTTTTCCAACTCATCCATATAGACAGATTTCCCCGTCAGCTGGTATAGCCGTTCACAAAACTGCATCCAGGTTACGGTAACGCAGGTTTCATTGGATGCAAAAGCCGCCACCGTCTGGTTCTTTGCCCCATGCCAGAAACACTCGTTTGCGCTGGCATTGCCGGCAACCGTTAGTTCCTGTTCCATGATCTGCCTTGCCGTATTTTCGGCCGCGGCCAGGAAACGCTGATCGCCTACGATCTTATAAAGCTCCAGCAGCCCGATGTAGCAGGACATCATCTCATAGGCCTTGCTTCCGTTCTGGGTCCATTGCGCGGCCTTGGGCACCGGCAAAAAACGGGATGCTACCGGCGTATTGTTCAACGCCTTTGAGATAAGCTGCGGGCCTGTTTCCGTTTCCCACTGCCGGACGATGTAGTTGGCAAAATCCAGGTACTTTTGATCGCGTGTATTCCGGTACAGGTAAACAACCGGTTCCAGAACAGAGCCTGCAGCCATGCCCCTGTAATTACCCAAAGTTGCTATATTGGCCCGCCCGGGACCTACCTGGGAAAGCAGGTGATCTGCCATTTTTTTACAGGCTTCCAGGGCTGCCGGATCGCCGGTAATGGCATAATAGGCCTGCAGCCCCAGTAAACTGTATTTGCGCCCCCATACATCCCATTCTGCCAGGTATGATGAAGACCGGTAATTGCCGATGTAGCCATTGGAAAGCTGTGTTTTCATCAATGCTTTGGCCCCCTGCCTGATCTTCCGGAGCAGGGCTTCGCTCCGGTTGTACCGGTACGCTTCACAGGCGCCCAGGGTCCACTTTCCCCAGAATTCGCTCTGCCATTTTGAGGTTTCATTTTTATGCCGGAAAGGTTCTACCAGGTAATCCGGGTCCTGGGACAGGATCCTGTTGGTAATGCATTGGTCGATCCTTTGACCCAGATACCCTTCCAGCCGCAACGATGTTACCTGTGCACTGTCTTTATCACGGGCCTGCCCCGGAATACCGGCCAAAAGACCTGTCACCAGGAATATAGTTCTGATCATTTTCATATTTATACCGGTTTCTATTTCGCTAATACTTTTTTTATGGCATCCAGCCTGGCCGCTCCTTCTTTTTTGGTAGGTGTAAGCCAACTCCCCTCGCCATTCTCATTCCAGGCGTATATGAACAGTAAACCGCCCAGTACTTTTGACCGGTTCTGTTGTGCCCAGTTGACGGCATCCGTCAGATGACCGGCGAGCTTTTGCGGTGTAACACCCGTATACCAATAATCGGAGGCGGGTATGGCCGGGTGATCTTTTGCCCAGGGGCGCATGTCATACCCCGCACCAAGGGTTGGTACATAAGGCAGGTCGGATGCTGCACTTATTTTTGTCCAGACCTTCCGGTCGCCCTGCACCAGGTTCTGATAACCGTTTTCACCTGGCTGCAGCCTACCGTCATCCGCATTGTTATACGTGGTAATAAAATCGAACCCGCTTGCTTTGATCCTGGCGGCGGCCGTGGGATCGGAGGGAATGGTCCTTGCACCAATTAACAGATCCCCCGCCCCCGCAGCCTTTGCCTGCTGCCGGTACCGGGCAAATGCGGCTTTTGTACCTGCTTCGCCTCCCAATCCCTTTATGACCTCATCGGTATTAAAGAAAACAATGATCGGCCTGCCCTCAACTTTTAAATAGTTGGGCTCTTTGAACAACCGGACCGTTCGGTTACAAACCGTTTCCCAATTAGCGGCAGACACGGGATGGCAGGACAAAAGAAAAAAATCCAGCTCGTTCTTATTGGGCGCGCTGAGAAAAAGATCCAGGGCCTTATTCAGGTTATCCATATAAGCGGAGTTGGCCACAAGACTGTTCTCATACCAGCAGAATCCCCAAAATGACAACCCTGCGTCGTGTGCATAGCGGATCTGGTCCTTCATAACGCCGGGAGCATCCTCCCGCCAGCCCCAAACGGGCTCCCGCTCTGCATAGCTGCTCACCAGCGTTGGGCTTATATGGAAGGTGTGACCTGCCGCATCATCCGGAGGAAAGCTCCATCCGCCAAAATACCAGGCCCCTACCCGCACTTTACCCGCATTGTCTTTTACGGGAGGTGCTTTTACCTGCGAATGGGAACAGGACCCGCAAAAAAACAGCATACTGTGTACCAGGAAAAATAGCTTTTTCATAACTTTTTGATTGTTGGCGGTTAGTAACCGGGATTATTGGGTTTCAGGTTAGGATTGGCTATTTCATCTTCTTCCGGCACCGGGCTCCAGATCTTCTGATCGGTAATATTGCTTACCAGCTGGAGCGCCCCGTTCCTGTTCCATACACCAAAAGTGGTAGACAAAGATTTGATCCCGGATTCATACCGGTTAAACCGGACCAGGTCAAATTTCCGTTGCTGCTCAAAGCACAGCTCTCTTGAGCGCTCTTCTAAAAGCTCCGAAACAAAATCCGTTCTGCCGTACAGACTTTGCAGGTCTTCCACTTTGTACCCTGCATTTTTAACCAGCGCCCTGGCCCGGATCTTTTTCAGCACATCGCGGCCTTTTGCATCGCCCTCAAAATGTGCTGTAACTTCCGCTTCCAGCAGGTACAGATCCGCCAGACGCAAAAGAGGATAATACCCTACATAATAATCATCATGTTTAATGGTCGTTTTTACATACCGGAACTTGGTAACACAGTAGTCGCCATCATACGCTTCCCCTCCCGCGCCCACATGCAATTCCTTTGGTATGATATACGTGTTACCATCAATAACCTGGGTTTTTACGTCCCCATCTGCCAGCCCGCCAACCACCCAGTTTCCTCTTGCATCCATATTCCGGTTATAGTTGGAATACACTTCCTGTGTAGGACGGCAGGTGCCCCAGCCCCCTCCTTCGCTGCCCACCGGCAACTGGTAATACATAAGCCCAAACCCGATTCTTTTATTGGGAGAAGGCGCAATAGTGAGCAGGATCTCTTCCTTTTGCTTATCGAGGGAGCCTTCCACGAACAGGCTCCTGTAATCATCTGTAAGTTTAAACGGGCTGTTGGTTTCAATATCCCGGATCAGCTGCCCGGCTTTTGTATACATTTCATCTGCATTTACCCAGCTGAAACTATTCAGGCCAAACCCCAGGGTACCGCCCACATTGTATTTTTTACAGCTGGCCAGGTAGCAATACAATTTTGCCAGGTAGCCGGCGGCGGACCATTTGGATGCCCGGGTAATATCCAGGGGCCTGCCGCCGCTGATGTGCTCATACGCATATTGCAGGTCTGTGATCGCCTGGTTCATGACCCCTTCCAGCTTATCGCGGCTTTTATCCGCAGCATGAGGTACATCGGTATAAACCGGAACACCACCAAAGATCATACCCAGGTACATATAATGCCAGCCTCTTAAAAACCGGGCCTCGGCTTCGATCTCTGCTTTGCGGTCTGCATCCATATCAATACCACCGGTATGGTGCAGCAGTTCATTGGCAGCATAGATCCCCGTATACATTTTTGACCAGATATCCCGGATGTTTTTATTGCTTTTCACAACGGTTCCATTGATGAACTGGTCCATATTGGATTCGGGATCGGGGGTCGAATAGGGATTGCCGACAATTTCATCGGTGCCCACATTCCCGATGAGAAACATACCGCTCCTGTAATTGACAGCATAACTTTCTCCCAATATCCCATAACAACCGGTAAGTGCCACTTCCAGATCGTTAGCATTGCGATAAAAGTTCGTGTTGGAGGTAAAGTCCAGCGGTTTGGAGTCCAGGAATTTTTTACAGCCGGCCAAAACGGTCAGCAGCAGCATCACGCCAAAATAAAATATCTTTTTCATTGCTTGCATTCTTAAAAGTTTATCGTTACACCTACCTTATGCGAAGTAGCTCTCGGGTAGCCAATAATATCAAATCCGGTCAGCAGCGGGCTGCCTGAATCCACCTCCGGGGTATAACCGCTATAGGAGGTTACTGTAAACAGGTTATCGGCCACATAGTAAAACTTACAGCTGTTCACTCCCAGTTTTTTAGCCAGCGTTGGCGAAATAGTATATGAAAGGTGTACATTTTGCAACCTTAAAAAAGTGGCATCCTCCACATAGTAGTCGCTGGGCAGGGCTGCCAGGGAGTTATAATACCCCGGATCGGAATACGCCGGTCTTGTGTTGGTAGGGTTATCCGGTGTCCACCTGTTATTCCAGAAATCCCTGGTTATGTTATAATACTCCCCGGGGAACCCGCCTTCCAGTTCAAACTTTGTGGAGTTAAATATTTTTCCACCCAACGCATATACAAAGAAGAACCCGAATTCAACATTTTTATACTTAAAATTATTCCCGATGCCCCCGTACATTTTAGGATCGCTTCTCCCGATGATCGTTTTATCAGCCTCTGTTATTTTGTTATCGGCCGAGCCATCCAGGTTTTTGAACTTCATGGTTCCAGGGCGCGCTTTTCCCAGGTTACCGGGATCAACGATCCCTTTCTTAAGAACCCAATCCCGCTCCTGCCAGGGTATATCGGGATCATTGGGAGCGCGGACGCCCATTTTATCAACCCATCCGTCAAAATCCTCCATCTGGTAGATACCGTCCATCCGGTAACCATACATAATACCGATTGGCTGCCCTACCATGATGCGGCCAACATCGTTGATCTTGATATAGGAAGAGCTCCATGAATTGGCGCCGATAGGTGCTACCTTTAAACCATTGCCGATATCCACCACCCTGTTCCGGTTGGAACTGAAGGTCAGCGATGAGTTCCATTCAAACCGGCTGCGGGAGATATTCCTGGTGTTCAGCGACAGCTCAATGCCTTTATTATTGATCTTCCCGAGGTTTTGCCACTGGGTCTTAAATCCGGATTGAGAGGGAATGATCGCCTCATAAAGCATATCCGTGGTACGCTTGTCGTACAGGTCAACCGTAACTCCCACCACTCCTCCGAAAACAGAGAGGTCCATCCCCAGGTTGTATTGTGTGGTGGTTTCCCATTTCAGTTCCGGGTTGGGCATGGATGCAGGAATCAGCCCCAGCTGGTCTCCATAAAATGCATTGCCCATGCGGGTCAGGTAGCGGAACTCGGGAATATTGGAATTACCGGTCATCCCATAGCTTAAGCGAAACTTCAGGCTTTCGAGGTTTTTCCAGTTCTTTAAGAAAGGCTCGTCGGATGCGATCCAGGCCAGTGCCGCGGAAGGAAAATACCCCCAGCGGTTGGCTGTTCCAAAGCGGTCGGACCCATCCGCACGGATGCTCGCCGTTAACAGGTACCTGTTAAAGATGCTGTAGTTAACACGCCCCAGGTAAGAGGCCGCCTTCATTAAACCGGCACCCGAAGACGCCTGCTGTATGATGACCCCCTTATCCAGGTCATAGATCCCCGTTGTTTCATCATCAAAATTACTTTTCACAATCACGTTGTTCTCATACCGGCTGCCATTGAGTTCAAAGGCGGTTAAGACATCCAGCTTTGTTTTGTTCTTAAAGGCTACATTGTAACTCAGGCTATTGGTATTGCTCCATCCCATCCAGCTGGCGTTTGATATAGCCGCCCGGCCTTTCAGGTAATATCCCCAGGGCGTTTCCTTTCCATAGAACTCGGCCGTTTTTGAAGGCACGATCGTTCCGCTTATTGTAGAGGCCAGGTAAAGCCCGTTCAGTATCCGGTAGCTCAGGGTGGTGTTGGCCGATACATTGGGAGAAGCAGTGGTCTTATCTACATGCTCCAGGTTGGCTGTGGGCATCTTCCATCCCCCCTGGGTCTGAACCGCAAGCGGGTTCGAAAACACCAGGGGTTTTGAGATCAATGCCGTCTGCAAAATGCCCATATTATTATAACCGTCGCCGGATTGTGCCGCGCCGTTGTATTGTGAATAAGAGGAGGAAAGCCCGAGTGAGAACCGGAACCGGTTCTTGCTGTGGTCCATTTTCAAACGCATATTGTACCGGGAGTAATCATTTTTTTCAAGGATCCCCTGCTCTTTATTATACCCCAGGCTTGCCGAATACTTTGTATAGTTTGTGCCGCCGGTCACGGACAGGTTATGGGCGGTTGAAATGGCAGTCCGGTACATTTCGTCCTGCCAGTTATATTCCGGCAATGCATAAACATCACGGGGCTCCAGTTTGGAGAGATCTCTTTCACCGGCATTTAAAAAGAACAGCCAATCTGTAAAATACCCGAATTCATACCGCTTCCTGTCCGGCATCAACGTCCAGTCCTTCCTGTAATCCAGCCACTCATCCCCATTCAGCATTTCGATGGTCTTTGACCGGTAGGCGATCCCTACATTTCCATCGTAGCTGATAACAGGCTCTCCTGTTTTCCCCTGGCGGGTGGTAACAATGATAACGCCGTTTGCGCCCCTCGACCCGTAGATGGCCGTGGCAGAGGCATCTTTGAGCACATCGATCGAAACGATATCTGCCGGGTTGATCGAGTTGAGCGGGTTGCGTTGCGCACTCTTTCCAAAACGCGAGGATGCGATGGGGGCTTCACTTTCATTGACCTGCACACCATCGATCACAAAAAGCGGGGTGCTGCTTCCTGCCAGGGAATTAGCTCCGCGGATCAGCACTTTGGATCCCGTTCCCGGTTCGCCGGACCCGGTGGTGATCTGTAGCCCTGCTACCCGGCCCTGCATACTGTTGAGGAACGAGCTGCCCTTTGTTTCCTGCAATACATTCTCCTTGATCCCCGCAACAGCTCCCGTCAGGTCTCTTTTTTTAACGGTACCATAGCCGATCACGACCAGGTCTTCCATTTTCCGCTCTGCGCCTTTGAGCTTTATGGCCATCACCTGCTGTCCGGCTACGCTAACTTCAAGGGTCGTATACCCTACATAGGATATCACCAGTACGGCTTCTTTCTCCACGTCTCTTAACTGGAATCTTCCATCCCTGCCGGTTGTCGTCATCCGGGCGGTGTTCTTAACCGCTACCGTGGCGCCATAGAGCGGGGCCTGGGTCTCTTCATCGGTGACCACACCGGTCACCATAATATTGTCCGGCAGGGTTATTCCCGCTTTTGTCTCCGGCAAAGGCGCTCTTTTTTTCAAAACGATCATATTATCAATCAGCTCATAGGACAGGTCTGTCCGGCTAAAGAACACATCAAGTGCTTCCTTTAACGGCACGTTCTTCAGGGATACCGGCGAACGGAAATTCCTGTTAATAACCGCATCCCGGTACACAAATTCCACATTGGCTTTCTGCTCAATGATTTTCAAAAACTCCTTAATTGAAACCTGATCCTTTTCGATCGAGATCTTTTGCGCATTTACAGCGGCAAACAGCTGCAGGGAACCAAACAACATCAATGCAATTGTCATTTTCATAATCAGAACCATTTTCAGCAACAAATGCCGGGCGGCACGATTGCTATAAGCAAGCATTTTCATACATTTGACACATGGGTTTGTTAAAATAATAATTATCGGCTTCGAGATTATAGCAAACGAATCCTACTGCCGGGGGTGTTGGCCCACCTCCGGCTCATTCATTGCAAACAATCTTTTATTTTATACGCTGTTTAAACTATTTCTTTCCTTTTATTACAACAATCCTGTTCCCTTCTAAAAGGAAATGCACTTCCTCCGTTTGCTCCAGTGCATTCAGTATGACATTGGCATTCTTTTTCCTGGATATGGATCCCGAGAAACCGTATTCAGGCACCGGCCCCCGGTATGTTATTGCTACGTTATACCACCTGCTGATACATTCCATAATATGCTGTATCCGTTCATTGGAAAACCGGTAGCGGCCTTCTTTCCAGGCCAGCACCTCGCTCAGATCCGGCTGGTCGATCACTTCCCTGTTACTTTGCTGATCATACCAGTACCGCTGTCCTGGTTTTATAAACCTCTGCTTTGCATCCCGATCAACCCTTACCGATCCGGAGATCAGCGTAGTCTTAACCTGTTCCGGGTGATACGCCTGTATATTAAAAGAAGTACCCAGTACCGTTACATCCAACGCGCCGGTCTTCACTACAAATGGTTGCCGGCTATTGTGCACTACTTCAAAATACCCCTCGCCTTTAAGCTCCACGATCCTTTGCCCTCCTTCAAAATGATCCGGGAATTTCAGCTCCGAAGCAGCATTGAGCCATACCTTGCTGCCATCGGGCAATTGCATCCGGAAGAATCCCCCGGGCGGAACATGAAGGGTATTACAGGCCGCGGTACAGCCTGCATTACCGGTGTTATAAACAAGTATACTATCCTTCAAACGGGCCAGCAGCCGGCCCTCCCTCGAGCGCACCGTATCCGCCTGCCCTTCCAGCGCAACGGATTCTCCGCCCGGTAAGGTCAGATAAGCTGTTCCCCCTGCCGGCCGGATATCCGGCGCTTTTACCATGGGCAGGCCCTGCTCTTTTGAAGGAGTAACACCCGCATTTTCCCAGAGCAGTGCAGCACCGGCAATCAGCAATAGCATTGCGGCAACTCCGGACAGCCAGCGCAGGACCAGGGTCCTCCTTCCTGTTTTCCCCGGTTCCTTTTTTTGAACACCGGCCGCGGCTATCTCCTGTAGTATCCTGCTATATAACCGGTCCCCGATCTCCTGCGCCGGAAGCTGCAGCGGCTCACCCGATTCCACTACCCGGGAAAACCACGCTTCCACAAGCAGCTTTTCCTCTTCGCTACAGGTACCGTTAAGATAACGTTTCAATATGGACGAGGCAATTTCAGGATTCATGATCTGCATTCATATATATAGTCAGGTAAAGGACAGCCAGGGGGTAAATAAAATGATTATTTTTTTTGCCGTCCATTGTTATAATACCCGGCAACACTCCCATAACACCCACAGGGGAATGGCACTACAGGCAAGCGCCTCCTTTATTAGTTTCAGCGCATGCTGGATATGCTTTTTCACCGTTTCCGCCGAAATGTTCAGCAACTCGGCAATCTCCTTATGACTGAGTTGCTGCTGGCGGCTCAGCTGGTACACCTCCTGCATTTTTGGAGGCATTGCATCTACCGTTTTGCCAATCAATACGTTCATTTCCTTTAAACGCAGTGTTAGTTCAGGAGTAAGATGCGCCGATTGAACAGCTGTATCTGCAAACAGGGCAAGAAAATTTCTTTGGGTAATATGCTTTTCTATGTAATTAATAGCTTTGTACCGGACACTGGTCTCCAGGTAGGCAGCAAGTGAGCCCCTGAGGCGGATCTCCCTGCGCCGGTTCCACAGGGAAAGAAATACTTCCTGCAGGATATCCTCCGCATCCTGCTGCTCACCAATAGCTCTGAACGCGGTCGTGTATAATTTTTTCCAATAGCGGTCATAGATGAGCGCAAATGCCTCCTTATTATCCTGAGCGATCAGCTCGATCAGCACGTCGTCCGGGTATGTCTTTTCTCTTAAAAGCATTTAGCAGCCAAAGTAAGCGATAAAGGTACGGGATTCCGGATACAATTTTTTTGTCCCTACGGTACCGGGTGCATTACCTTTTTATCATACGCGGCTTTAGGGTTTAGTTTCAGCCGCCGGGAGCGCCAGGTTAAGGATCGCTGCCCCGCTGGTTATTGACATACATCGTTATTGCGCTCTTTTTTCCAGCGCCTCGCGCGGGGCTATCAGCAATTGCCCGATGGCGGTACCTTTTTTAAAGGACCGGGCCCTCAGCTGGTAGCAGCCCCTGGGAACCAGGATAGGCGTGCCCGTGTAGCGGGCAGCTGTGGTATCCGGGTTGGTATTGTCCAGCGTATAATAAATATCCAGGTTATCAATGTCTGTACCCAGTGAAACCAGGAGCTGTTTTCCAGCATCATGCTTTGCCGTTGCCAGTATATCAAAAGCGGCCCGGGAGTAGTGCACCCCTTCAGCATCCAGCACTTTAAACTGGGGCTCCAGTTTCTCCTGGAAACGGCTCCAGTTTTGTTTATCCTTTGGCGACCAGAATACTTCGGCCAAAGCCAGCGACCGGGGCCAGGTCATGTATTCTGCATGCCGCCCGCCGGGCACCGATTCTGTCCACAGGTTGCCTTGTCCTCCCAGCACCAGAGCTCCGTTTACCCCTTGCGGAACAGGGTCCCACTGGTAGCTCGTTTTTAGCCGCAGCATGCTGTAGGTATCCGGCTCCAGCAGCGGATCTCCCTGGTAAAGATCCAGGTATACATTGTTATTAGGCGTAAGGATCACCTGGTGCCCCTGTTTGGCAGCCTCAATACCGCCCTGTATGCCGCGCCAGCTCATTACAGTAGCATCCGGGGCAAGCCCGCCTTCCAGGATCTCATCCCAGCCTATCAGTTTTTTGCCTTTTTTCTTCAGGATCTTTTCCACCCGTTTTATAAAATAGCTCTGCAGTTCGTGCTCCGTTTTTATTCCCTGTTGCTTCATGAAATCCTGCACTACGGCCGAACGTTGCCAGAATAATTTGGTACACTCATCGCCTCCGATGTGTATATAGGTGCCGGGGAACAGGGCGGCCACTTCTGTAAAGACCTTGTCCAGGAAGCCATATACCCGCTCATCCGCCGGGTTTAAGGTGTTATCTTCAATATTATAAAATTTACTACCGGGGTTTACGGCATATAGATAACCAGTTGCCGACAAATAAGGATATGCCGCAATGGCAGCCAGCGAATGCCCGGGCACATCAATTTCCGGTACAATGGTGATATGCCTTTCAGCAGCATAGGCAATGATCTCCTTTATATCTTCCTGGGTATAATATCCCCCATAGGTAGGTTTTTCACCCGGCTGCGGCGGATCATAGGACCACCACTGGCCTGTCCGGGGCACCCGCCAGGCGCCGATCTCCGTTAAACGGGGCAATGATTTTATTTCGATACGCCAGCCCTGGTCATCTGTTAAATGCCAGTGAAAAATATTGAATTTATAGCGGGCCATGTCATCAATATATTTTTTTACAAACTCCTTCGGGAAAAAATGCCGGCTTACATCCAGCATCAGTCCCCGCCACCGGAACCGGGGATAGTCTGTAATTTCCAGTACCGGCAGCTGGCGGCGATGCTGTGTCTCCAATGCCGATGGAAGCTGAAGCAGCTGCCCGATGGTTTGTAACCCGTAAAACAAGCCGGCTGCTTTGCGTGCTTTAAGCATTACACCATGTTCCGTAATGGAGAGCTGGTATCCTTCATCATGATCCGGCGTTGTAAGCGCCGGGTCCAATACCAGCCGGATGGCCTGTTGCCCGCCGGCAGCGTCCTTCTTTACCGGAAGGCTCAGCCCCGTTATTTCCCGGAGCCATTCCGGAGCATAGCGGTCCAGACCGGTACCTGGCGAAACTGTTAAAGAAGTTTGAGCATCCAATACGAACGTTCCCCTGCCCAGAACCATGGACACCGGTTCGGGTACAATGGCTGGTTTTATTTGTGCTACAGCCTTAGCACAGGACCCCATCCATAATAAAGCCAGCAAGCAAAAGCCGGTTACAGCAGCATTCTTTTTCATATATAAAATCTCCGTTCTGAATTGAAGTTATCAAAGGTACATACTTTAGCTTTCAGACGATAGACTATACCTGCTCCGGGTTTCAGGTTGTAAGTCATTCATACCCGGGAAAAACAAGGGCTATCAATAAAAGACTCCTTTTTATCGGGCGGCTGATTTTTTCCCAGTTTTCAAACCCGGGCAAATGCATCTGGTTGCCGCTTTGATCCGCACCGGTTCACCATAAAAACGATACATCAGCGGCTGGAGCGGGAAGGCGACCTTTTTAAGCCCGTGCCGGGAAAAGGCATCAACACGCTGCAATGCCTCAAAAAGCTGGAGCGGTAACAAGCCCGTAACCTGCAGGCCGCCCCTTTCGGCTATCTGCTCCGGCAGCGGGAATTCCTGCAAAAAATGATGCAGGAAAACTCCGGGTGCTGTTTATCTTCCTCAATGGCGATCTCATGATCTTTTATACACTGCAGGTATGCCCTTCCCCACTTCGGGAAACCCGCTGCACGACATGCAGGGAATAGATCGTATATAGCAGCTGTTACTCTTTTAGCAATGCCGTTATTTTTGTGGCCGCTACTGCTGTTACAGGATCAAACCTGTTGCTGTCCATATAGCTTAAAAGGCTGTGCAGCAGCTGTCTTGCTTCGGGTCGCTTTTCCGAGCCTGTCAGCAGGTCAATACCGCTGATGAGTAATTTCCCTTTGCCGATGGTACACTCTGTTATCAACCCCAGCGGCCTTGCCGTTACCCAATCGTCGATCACTCGTACAATGGGTTTGAGTCCTTTTGAGATCGAGTCCATGATGATGGCATTGGAGTGGCTCATCGCATCCCACCATTGCCAGTTACTATAATACTGTGTTGGAAATTCTTTTAAGGCAGGATGCCGCGGATCACAGAGAATACCCAGTGTATGCGGCGGTTGGTTATGCGTCCATGCCGTGTTCCAGAAAATGCTGGAAAAACCAACGGCTATATTGCCGCCGGCCGCATCTTTCAGTGTGCCCTTTTTCAAACTCAGCAATACCTTGCCCCCGTTTTGCAATACACCTATGGCCGCTGCATCGAGTTGCTGTGTTATATGCACATCGGCGGGCGCTGCGGGCAATACAGAAGGATATACAAAAATATCCCAGGAGTTCCTGTAGCTGCCAGCGCTTACGGTTACGATCAGCCGCGAAGGTGTAAGAACCGATGCCAAAGCCTGCGTAATGGTGCCCAACTGCACCGTGCTGCCTGCAGGGATAGCGGTTGTTTTAAAGTCGCCTTCAAACAGGATACTTCCCGCTTCACCGGCGATCGTCCATTTGATGCGGCTGCCGTTCAATATGCCCGGGCCGAACTGGGCCAACGCCACCGGTACGTTCAGGGTTTCATTGTTCCGGTAGATCATTTTAGGGAACCGGGCCAATGGCACTACGGCATTACAGAAACGGCTGTACTCGGCCCCGGTAACATATCCTTTTTCTTCCCAGAAGGGGTTCAGCACTCCTACAAGAGCCGTTCCCTGGCCGGGAAAATCATGGAGATCCAGCAACTGAAAGCCCGCAAAGCCCGGTGTGCGCAATGCCGCCTCTATATCGGCTTTGTAGCACAGTGTCTGCAGCTTTCCGGATGCCAGCAGGAAGCTATCTGCCAGGTGCAGCATCCCGTTCTTTGCCAGTTGCTCCCGGAATATTTCAAAGTTCTTTGCCTTTAATACACCGGTATACTTTTTTATCTCCTTAAGATCGGGATATACACACCACTGGCCGATCTCATGACTTACCGTAGGCTGTTTCCACGGGGAAATCACCGATGCCCAGTCATAATCGGTCCGTGGCGGCTGACCATTGATGACGCTCTGCAAGCCCTGCCCCCAGCCCTGCACGCGCGGATCAGGAGTGCTGTTATAGTCGCTTTCGGGCGCCACAGGCCACCCGGCCCCGGTGGTATACAGGCGGCGGGGATCTTTCTGCTGCCAGTATTTTACAAAATTGACCAGGTAGTGCTTCATCCCCGGGCCACCGGGCTCATTGCCATATACCATCATCACAAATGAAGGATGATTCCCGTAGCTTTTTACCACGCGGTTGCTTTCTTCATAGATCCAGGTATCGAGGGGATCGCCGCTCCCGATCCTTGAATCCTGGTTGGCCCAGGAAGAACATTCTACCTGCAGGTAAAAACCCAGTTCGTCTGCCGCATCGAACGCTGCTTCCGGCGGCGTCCACGAATGAAAACGGATATGGTTCAACCCGAAAGAACGGGCTTTTTTCAGGATCCGCAACCAGGATGCTTTATCGGTAGGGGGATAACCGGTAAGGGGGAAAATAGCGCACTCCAGTGTGCCCCTTAAAAAAGTGGTGCGCCCGTTAATGGCAAACCGGGTCCCTTTTACCTCAAACGCGCGCATACCAAAGTTAACGTGGCGGACATCCTTACCCGAGGGCGTGCGCAGCGCCAGTTGCATGGTATAAAGATGGGGAGCGAACTCGTCCCAAAGCAGGGGCCGCTGCCCCATGGGATAAACCAGTTCCAGCCGGGTGGTATCCCCGCTGACGGTAACCCGTTTTGTAAGCTGCTTCAGTTTTTCAGCGCCTGCATTTGTAGTTACCGCTAAAGCCTCAAGCGTTACTGCCGTGCTTTTGCCCCCAGCATTGACCAGCACCGTTTTTACGACTACCTCCTTTTTATCAATATCCGGGAAAAGCTGTATATCGTCTATAAAGACCCGGGGCCTTGCCACCAGTTGCAGGCGCCCGGTCATCCCGTTCCAGTTGCTTTGGGTATGATCCGAAATGCTATGCGAGTTCTCCCCTACGTTAAAAGTTTTTACCCGGTTATCTACCCGTATGGTAAGCTGGTGCGTGCCTGGGGTAAGGATCCCGGACAATACCCAGCTATGAGGGGTGCCCAAACTGTTTTGCATCCCTGCTTCTTTGCCATCGATCCACACGGTGGTTTCCCAGTGGCTCCGCTCGATAAAGAGCTCCACTTCTTTTCCGGACCAGGATACCGGGATCGTTACTGTTTTCTGATACCAGGCCGCTCCTTTATAGTATTTTACCGGCTGCAGCCAGAAGGGGATCTTAATATTGCCCGCAACCCGGTAAGGAGCATATTCCGCTTTTTTAAACCAGGATGAATCCGCGATGCCACCGGTCCAGGGAGTATGCAGGTCTACCTCGTTGCCCTTTCCGTTCGTGGTCATAGACCCGGGCAGGATGACCTGGTCTCCCAGTTTACGGCTGAACCATTTTCCGGTAATACCCCGGTCGAGCGAATCGATGGCAAAACGCCACTTACCGGAAAGATCGATCCTGTTATCATTGTTATGCTGTGCATGGACCATCATTGCAAAGAATAACAGCAGCAGGGAAAAAACATACCTAACGTAGCTTCTCATAAATATACTTTTTACTTTTTCAAAATTATAGCAGCGGCAACAGATCGTTGTATTGACAAGAACCTGCAATTACACCCTGCTAAGATGAGGCATCAGCACCGGTTAAAAAATGGAGAAGATCCTGAAAAGAATAGCTTTTATTACGATCCGGCCACGATATTTATGTTCCAGGTTTGAAGTTTAAGGTTGCACGTCAGATCCGGTTTCATACCTGGTACATTTCACGCCCGAATGTTCGCATGCGCGTCAGGCTAATTTTAGGAATTTAGTGGTTAAAGGCCAAAGCTGCAGCGCAGCGTCGCTCTTATTCGCAACGAACACGGGATGGAACAGCGGTGCAGCGCACCGGTACTATAAGCCTCCCCCGAAAAGATTCCCGCCGCGCTGCGGCTACGGGTAAGTCCCTGGAAGTTCTGGTTACCATTATTTGCGGCGCGCTGCGCCTGCTATCAAAAGATCTGGTCTTTTTTGGCCTCCAAAGGCTTATTCATGCTACATTTTATGGCCATAGACCTGTTTTTTATCTTGACGCGCACAGAGCAAACGCATCTGATTTCAGCATTGTTCAGCTCCGGAGGAGCAGCGTGTTTATAGTAATCTGCTGTTTTATCAACCCGGCTCCTGTAGAAGCCGCGTGTTTGTTGGGCCCGAAATTTTACGCGGCTCCTGCAGGAGCCGGGGTTTCCCCTTTAGAGCCTGTTTAAATTTTATTGATGGAATTTATTATGAAGCTATTTTGGAGCGAAACAAGGAAAATTTTGCAGGCATAGCAGGCCACTATGGCGAAAAATTTAACGCAGTTGCAGCCCAAAACAGCCATAATAAAGCCATTGAATGAATTTTAAACAGGCTCTTAATATCCTGCTATAAACACGCGGCACTTACAGTGCCTGAAAATGCTCCTGGTGTGCTCTTTTTACCCAATTTAGATGCGTTTGCCCTGTTGACGCGCATGCGAACGTTCGGGATTCAAATTATTTGAATTACATTGCGATGAATAATTGTCTTATGAAAAGAACCATCATTGCGACTGCCTGGTTTATCGCACTGTCATCTACCCCATCCCGGGCGCAGAACATAGAACGTTATTATGATACGCAATGGAAAGAGACCCAACCGGCCGATGCCCGTTATTATTCCCGTATTCAAAAAACAGATTCAGGGTGGCTTCTTAAGAATTTTTTTATCAGCGAAAAAAGCCTTCAGATGACCGGTCTTTACAGTGATGAACAACAAAAGATCAAAAACGGGGAATTCATTTATTATCACTCCAACGGACGCCCCGAACGTAAAGGGAAGTACATCCATGATAAAAAAGAAGGGATATGGGTGAGTTTTCACCGGAACGGGATGATGGCTGATTCCGCTTTTCATAAGAATGGCCAGGTGCTCGGAGGCCATAAAAGCTGGTCGCCCGAAGGCTATTTAACAGATTCCTCTTTTTTCGGGACGGACGGCAGCGGGTTTAAAATTGCCTGGTTTGACAACGGTTCCGTATCTTCTGCGGGATTATACGGTCCGGGCTACCGGAAAAAAGGGAAATGGAAATATTATCATAAAAAAGGCCAGCCAAGCTCGGAGGAATACTACGAGAACGGCCAACAGACCGGTAAGAAATTTTTTAATGAAGACGGAACCCCAAAGGCCGACAGCACCAACCCCGAAAAACCGGCGGACTTCCCCGGAGGTGTCCAGGCCTGGTACAAATACCTTAAGCACCGGCTCTATTTTCCTCCTCAATACAAGCTGAAGAACGGCGACCGTGCAACAGTGGTCATCAGCTTTATCATTGATGAATCGGGGAAGGTATCCGAAGCATTTGTAAGCGATCCGTTTCATCCGGCTTTTGATGTGATCGCACTCCAGCTGATCCAAAAATCACCCGACTGGGTGCCGGCTACCGATCAGCATAACCGGCATGTAAAAGCCTACAGAACGCAGCCGGTCACCTTCCTGCGCTAGAAAGGAACCTTCCGCTGGTCACCGGCCGGCTTCCATTCACCGGTTTTTATATTCAGCGTCCAGGGTTGCGGCTCCGGCAGCCACAGGCGGCCTTCACCTATTTGCAGCGGCATCCAGAGATAGCGCGAATCCCACTGCGTTTTAGGCTTCCACTGATCTGCCATAAAAATAACCGTAACCGCTTTTGTTCCTTCTACCTTCAGCATCATGGTAGACTGTGACCCGTAGGTATTGGTTTCCGGGGGGGCAATGTCTTTAAATTCCGACCAGGGACCGGCCAGCGTTTTTGCTGTTGCATATTTGTTCGGATTAGGGTTCCAGCCGGTAAGTGCAGAGCCAATAGCATAGTACAGCCCTTTATAATGCACTACGGCACCGCCCTCCAGCGGCGACCGGATAAAGCAGACCTCCTTTACCACATCCAGGTAATCATCCGACAGGCCGGCAATATAAAAACCTTTGGTAGGCCGGCTTTCAAAAATAAGGTACGGTGTGCCATCATCATCAATAAACTGACCGATATCGCGGCTTTCCAGCCCAAGCGGCCGGAAGCTTTTCAGGTACTTAAAGGGCCCCTGCGGTGTTTTGGAAACAGCCACCCCTACCCGGGCGAGCTTGTAACGCGCATCATCCAGGTGAAAATACATGACATAGGTTCTATTCTTCTTGTGATAAAACACTTTCGGGCGCTCCAGCACCCACCGCTGCCCCAGTTGCTCAGGGTCGGAAAGCTTTAATGCATGGCCACGGCTCTTCCAGTGAACCAGGTCTTCCGATTCATAACACCCCACATACCGGTAGCTGGTATCATTATCGGCGCGCCGGGCCTCCCCATACCAATAATATTTTTTTCCCAGCTTAATAATACCGCCGCCATGGGCCTGTATATGTTCGCCCTTATCATCGGACCATACCCCACCGGGGGTGATCACATTTTGTGAAAAAAGCAACGCCGGCACTACAAGCAGGCAAAGCATCGTTATTCTTATCCTGTTCATTTTAAAGACGGTTTTAACCCGATGCGCAAAAATAGGATTAAATGCCGCTAAAACGCAGAAGCACCGGTCTTTTAGCGCAATAGCAAGGGTCCGGCGCGCCGGTACCCCTATTTACCGCCGAAGCACTGTAGAAAAGATAGGAGCTCCTTTTTCATGGGCGGGCAACCCGCCGGAATTTTTGAATCGTATTCCCTAAAATATCACCCACATAAATATTGCCGTCCCGGTCAACAGTCAGATCATGATACCAGGACACAGCCCCCCTGTAGGAACCGCTCCTGCCCAACCGCGTTTGCACGGTGCCCGTTGTATCAAAAATGAAGACATCCGAGCCGCGATGCTTCAGCTTTAAGAAACGGAGGTCATCAACCGCCAGCAACTTTGCGCCCGTGGGATCCATTGCAACGGCGGTCATTGCCCCAAACGAGCGGTCTGCGAACTGTTTCATAAAATGACCCGCAGTATCAAATACCTGTATCCGGTTATTTTCCCGGTCTGCCACGTAAACCTCCCCGTTGCTGCCCAATGCTATTCCGTGCGGTATATCAAACGCGCCCTCCCCCTGGCCCTTCCGGCCCCATTCAAATAAATAATTCCCGGTTGCTGAAAATTTTATCACCCTGCTGTTCCCATAACCATCCGCTACATAAAATGAGCCATCCTTTGCAACAGCAATATCTGTGGGCCTGTCAAAATGCCGGCGGTCATTGCCGGCAACCCGGGCTTCACCAAGCGTCATTAAAAGCTTTCCGTCATGACTGAACTTAAAAACCTGGTTCAATCCGCAATCCGTAACCCAGATATTATCCTGATCATCCACATCCAGGCCATGCGGCATCACAAACAGGTGATCGCCCCAACTACTTAACAGCTCTCCGTTATTCCTGTTGATCACCAAAATGGTTTTATCAGAGATCGGCTCACCGGGCATTGCGCCTGCCAATGGCCACTCCCTTGATCCCCTGTGGAAAACGACCAGGTTCTGAGCGGTATCCATATCCATACCTGTTGGGTTACCCAGCTTCAGCCCCCCCGGCAGGTGCAGCCAGCCCGCTGCCTGCCGGTACTTCGTTATTAAATCGGCGCCACGCCCCTTTTTCTGCGGCTGTAAAACATAGCCGGCCAGTAGCAAGCCTGTTACAGTCAATAAAGCAAGCACCCGTTTCCTGGTCATTTGTGCATATTTTTAGCGATACCCTGCTCCTTCGGAAAAATCAATGGGCAAAACCCTTATGGTTCAACAAGCCCATATGAACATGGTAACAGGAACTTCAGTTGTTTCAGAAACAAAGTTATGCAGCCGGTATTACAAAACGCTCATGAACGCCCGTCCCCTCGGGGCAAACGCATCTAATTTCAGCATTGTTCAGCTCCGGAGGAGCAGCGTATTTATAGCAAATGTGTCTTTTTTATCAACCCGGCTCCTGTAGGAGCCGCGTGTTTCCCCTTCAATATCTTGCTATAAACACGAAGCACTTACAGTACCTGAAAATGCTCCTGGTGTGAAAAGACGGGCAGGTGCTGCAGATCATATCCCCGGCGCAGGTTCCAACCGGCAGCCAGGAGCCTGTTCCGGAAAAAAAATTGCGCAATCATTTAATTGCGTATATATTTGCAATCATATCATTGCATATTATGATTATCAGACGCGACGTGTTCCAGGCAATAGCAGATCCTATCCGGCGGCAGATCATCGACCTGGTAGCTTACCAGCCACTGAACCTGAATGCCATTGCTTCAGAATTTGAGGTAAGCAGACAGGCGGTTTCTGTACATGTCAGGATCCTGACCGAGTGCGGGCTCCTGGTGGTGACACAGAAGGGCCGGGAACGGTACTGTGAAGCGCGCCTGGAGCAGCTAAACGAGGTATCCGACTGGGTGACCCGGTACAAAGCGTTGTGGGAAAGCCGGTTTGCCTCTTTGGACAACTACTTAAAAAATACAAAACCTCAAAAAAAAAGCAATGCAAAAAAAAACGGCCGACGAAAATAGTCCTTCCGGTCCAACAGTAGCAATAACTCATGTTTTTGATGCGGAAAGGGAGCGGGTCTTCCAGGCCTGGACAAACGCGGAACAACTGGTACAGTGGTATGCTCCGGATGGATGTACCATCCACTTTAAAGCCATTGATATCCGGGAAGGGGGGGCTTTTCATTCCTGTATCCGGAACCCGGTGCATGGCAATTGCTGGTGCAAGGGACATTACCTGGAAATAGCCGTTCCTGAACGATTGGTTTTTACACTGGCAGTAACCAATGAAAACGGGGACGACATTACTGCAGAAGCGGCCGGTATGGCGCCCGGCTGGCCGGTTATGACAACGGTAACCGTAACCTTTGAAGCGCTGGGCTCCCAAACCCGGCTCCGGCTCCGGCAAACCGTACAGGCGGCACTTGCGCAAAGGACCGGTGCACTCCCAGGCTGGGTCCTGATGTTTAACCGGCTCAATCAACTGTTATGAAATCAATCATCAACCAATGAAACCGTTCCTGGCCACCCTCCTGCTTTTGCTGTCGGTAACAGCATGGGGGCAAAAAAAGACCCATGTACCCCATTCGCTCCCGGATATAAAAAAAACGCATATGCCATTACAGACAGGCTATTCCCTGGTGAACGGGATAAAAATGTATTACGAGATCTACGGGAAAGGGGCCCCGCTTGTGCTCATCCATGGCGGCGGCTCTACGATACAAACTTCCTTTGGGCGCATTATTCCCCTGCTTGCGCAACACCGGCAACTAATATGCGTTGAGCTGCAGGCCCACGGGCGAACGGGCGACCGGAATACGCCCCTGTCTTTTGAACAGGACGCCGACGATGTAGCGGCATTGCTCCGCAACCTGGGACTGCCAAAGGCCGATATCTTTGGCTTTAGCAACGGGGGCAACACCGCCCTGCAGATCGCCATCCGGCATCCGCGGCTTTGTAACCGCATCATCGCCGGCTCCGTGCTGCTAAAACACAACGGAACCCTGCCGCAATTTTGGGAGTTTATGAAGAACGGTACATTTGACCAGATGCCGCAGGCTTATAAAGATGCCTTTTTAACATTAACCCCGGATCCTTCAAAGCTGCATACCCTCTTTCAAAAATGCAAAGACCGGGTGCTGCACCTCACGGACATCAGCGATGAAGCGCTCCGGTTCATACAGGCCCCGGTGCTACTGGTAAACGGAGATGCTGATGTAGCCACTCCGGAACATGTTATTGCCATATCCCGGCTGATCCCCCATTGCAACCTGGCCATCCTTCCCGGCGGACATGGCGAATACATGGGTGAGATCACGGCTCCCCGGCAAGGGCAAACCCCTTACAGATCCTTTGTATTGCTGATGGAGCGGTTTCTTGATACAGAGAGACAGTAAAAGAGAATGGAACCCTGGTAGAGACTAAACGACTATAGATTTGCAATCCATAGTCGTTTAGTTTTTTCATGTCAATCGTTTTTTGGTTATTGCCTACTCTATTCCCTTTTCGGCTTCCGGGTTGACTATAAAACACTGCTTTTACCTGTTATATCCCATTACCCCGTTACAACTCCAGGTTGTACATGTAGCAAACCGGGTTTAAGGTTTCCATCTCTACCCCCTGTATCACTATAATATAGTTCCCGCTGATGTCCGATGTAAAAAAATCAAAGCTGGTTTTTCCCTCCTCACCGGTATTCAAATTCGGAGCCCAGAACAGCGTGGTACGGATATCCGCCCCAACAGGCGGGTCAACGGAATAATCCGGGTTGTAAAACGGCAGAGGGGAACTGATCTCCGGCAGCAAAAAGCCCGATGGTGGAGGTGGCGGAGCGCCGCCGAAAGATCCTTTAGGCGCCATGGTAAAACGTTGGCCGGCCCCGTTATATATAATTAATGCATTTTCATAACGGTAAACAAGCCCCTTTTTAGGAGCATGACTACGATCCTGTGTGTGCATCGGGCAATTTAGCACAAGGTACTTACACACATAATCCAACCCACCACCATATTGTTCGGTTATCGGTACCTCCCATTTTTTGCCGCTTTTCACTACTACTTCCTGCAAACGGATCTCGTTGTTAAAGATCCTAAAGGTATCAGGACGGTAAACAGCCATTGTACTAAACGGCATCGAAAAATGTAACAACGACCCCGATCTTACCCCCTCATCAAACAACCCCGCATGACTGCCTAATTCTATATCATGATCCTGACGAAAATCCCTGCCCAGTACCAGGTACTTACGATCATTACCACGCGCAAAAAGATCCTCCGGCGGAATACTAAAACGACCTTCCCCATTGACCGGAACTATCCCGGAACCACCACCCGACAGGATCATCAGATCCGATACCTTCGACGCCTTCCGGTGCTTCGCCGTCACCTTCCCATACACCTCCCCCGGCGCTGACAACAGCTGCAGCGTGCCGGACGGACGGTATCCAACTATGGATCCCCACCCATAGCCCTTCCAGCTTTGTGTTATTAAAAACTGATCCAATACACCTCCCTGTTTCGCATCCAACACAATACCCGGTACCTTACGCAGATGATGGTAATAATACCCCTGTGTTATCGTGGGATAATGACCCCGCTCCAATGTTTGCGCCGCTACCACCGCCACTGACAGGTTCGCCTTTATCCCATGGTGATCCTGGTCTGATACCGTAACAGTCGCCTTTACCCGGTGATGTGCCCCAAAACGCACTTTTGCTATCTCAACGTTTACTACTGAGGCGCCTCCCTTTCCCGGATCATGCATAAAATAACGTTCCGCCTCTGCTATACCCCCCGCACCTAATACAGCAAGACTCAGTACCCCCCGGGGCATACTATCTGCCGGCAATACCAACCTTAAAGAATCTCCCGCCGCAACCTGTACTGACCGGCTCCACAAAACTTTATTAAAAGAACGGAGAACCAACTCCACAGAACCCGGCATCCCCACATTAAATATAACCACTGTATCATTGCCCGAAACCCGCAACATATAACCACTGGTAACAGGCTCCCGGGGTAACGCTATTTTACGCATACGGTTATTCTCCGTTACCATCAGAGAGTCCATAACACCCTGCAGGGGAACAAAAGACATCCGGCCCAACCCATTCCCATCGGTCTGAACACTATCCAGGACCTTATTACCCCGCAACAATTTTAATACCGCTGTAACAGGATTTTTATTAGCATCCGTAGCCTCAAATACTACATTGTTTAAAACTCCTGCCACCAATCGCCCTCCTTCCGGAAATACCCGGATCGATGCCTGGTTACCCTCATGCCGGAGGTTCAGCAACAGACGGGCCGGACTCTTCGCTTCCGTTAGGAATACCTCAAACCGCACCGACGCACTATCCGGTAGCCGCGGGTAAGTAAACTGTACCTCCGCTGCTCCCTTTTCATTCGTCTTTATACGACCCGTCTTTACACTGCTATCCCCTACCCATACCGTATACACTCCCGACGCTTTCACCAATGGTCCTTTCTGATCCCTCGCACGGATCCCTATTGTTGTTTTCGCGCCCCGCTCAATAGCATCCCCGTTTGTCGCAAACGCCTCCAGCTCCACCCGCCGCTCTGTATTGGGAACAATCCTTAACGGCATTACAAACGCATCTTCAGGGCTGAAGTTGATCATCAGATCCGTAAACCCATACAAAAAATACGGACCCGCAACCGCCGTATCCGGTAACGGGATCCAGCCATCGGAACGAAGGTCGTATACCGGAAACTGTTTTGCCACAAGCGTTTGCCTCCGGGCATCCACAACCCGCACATACATAACCTCACTCTTATGCGCCGACAGCATATAGGACTTAAACCAGATCGTATCCCCGGGAGCATATACGTTCCGGTCCGCATGCACATAAAGATTGCACGATGGATGCTCTTCCATATAAGAGGCCATCTTTACCGCTACTCCCGGCTGACCATAACTACCCACCGCCGTAAACATCAACAGCACTAAACAAAAAACCTTATGGATAATTTTACACCTCATGCGTACAGTTAAAAAGCACTTTTATATACTTTGAGCGTATCGGATGCCATACGTTGCGAATCATGCTTTATACGTAATGTTGTATAAGCAGCCTCCCGCAATGTTTCCCTCATCAGTCTGCTTCTCACAAGCGACACAATAGCCTCAGCGAATTCCCGTATATCATAAAACCTGGTTTTTGTATCATACTTTCAATTCGCCCCTCTCCTACAATAACCAACCTTAAGTTATTTTCCCGGGAACAGGCTTCCTCAAAAGCATCTATCAAAAAATCAATACCCTTACATTGATCTATTCTACCGGTAAACAGCACAATTTTTTCAAAAGAGGCAAAACCCAATCGGGCTTTAAGGTCCCGCTTTTCCCCGTCTGTACAAACCTGGAACCGGCGATAGTTAAGTCCATTGGGAATAACCGTTATTTTTTTGGGATCCAGGGAATACCGTTCTTCCAGGAAATCCTTCATATATCCTGTTACAGAAATAATAAGGTCTGATAGTTCATACAATCTTTTTTCCTGTGCAAAAAGCTTCGCCGCATGCGCAGTGCCGGGCGGCATATCATTTAACTGATCCCGTCTCTTTTTGTTCCCGGAAAAAAGACTTTGCCAGGCAGCGGGATGTTTGTACCGCAACTTTAACGCTGTTAATATTGATAACCCATCCATAAAATTCACATGGAATATAACCCTGTCAAATTGAAGGATGATTGCTGATAAAGCAGTTACAATAATTGTAGCATACTTTTTTTCGCTATCATCATCCCACTTGTAAGATACCGGAGAAGGCATTTCTATTTGATAAGATGATGATTCCTGCCTTATTGAAAATTCCCGGGAATATCTGCTATGATAATTAATTAAAAACACGGTAACACCAGAGGTTTCTGACAAGCTTTCTGTAAGCGCTCTTATATAGGTACCAATACCGTATTGCATGCCCCTGACTATGAGGCTCCAGAAATAAGCAGACACTTTAAGGTTCCTGTTCCATCACAAACAGAAAGATAACATGAAAAACCGGAGTTTCCCGTTTTTCTATTCATTTTTCGCCTTTTCGGGCCTCGCCGCGGTCTTTTTCGCCTCTATAATCCCCATGCATGAAAGTCTTTTATAGACGAACACCTTTTTAACAGCATACCGGTTCTTCTTTTGTTTCAGTCCCGAACGTTCGCATGCGCGTCAAGTTAAGCAACGAACCCCAAATGGGGTTATGACGGTATAGCCGGTGGTGTAACCGCCGGTTGGTTTACGAGCGGTTTGCATTGAACCCCGACGGGGTTCAACCATGATGTTGATCATGAACCACGCATGAAATGCGTGGCTCATCAATTAAAACCCCTTGCGGGGTTATCATGGCAGCGGCCCCGGGAAAAGCTCCGGTTTGACGGCAGGTTATATATAGAACCTGTACCAATACTATGACATTGTTACCCGCAATCACCTACTGGCCAAAATTAACCTGACGCATAGGCGAAGCTTCGGGATCGGGATTCACATTTTCAAATCACTTCCGGGTCCCCCATGCTTTATTGGGCTCCGGCCCGAGGGCAATATTCATCGTGCCGCCATTGGCAAAACGGCTGAATGGGAATTCAAAACGGTTCCATAGCTTCCCGTTCAGCAATACTGACTGGATATAGGTATCATCAACCCCAGCAGCGGGTACCCTTGTCCGGATCTGAAAGGTTTTGTTATTGGGCAAATGAAAAACGATCTTACTAAATACCGGTGAGGTGATCTCAAGCGAAGGACCCACATCCGCCAGGCCCTGCACATCAAAGAGCCCCAGGGCCATCAGCGCGCTTAATGCGCCCATTTGTCCCTGGTCTTCATCGCCCCGGTATCCGGCAGAAACGGTGGTATCTCCAAAAGTGAGCTCTTTTACCTGCCGTACCCAGTACTGCGTTTTCCAGGGAGCCCCGGCATGGCTGAACAAATGGGCCATATGACATCCCGGCTGGTTATCATAATCGACCCAGGCCCATCCATGCGCCCCGTGCTCCGCTGCAAAGCCGGTGCCTGTAGCGCTTTTGAAACGCGCTTCCAGGTTTTCTATAAATGACGCTGCACCGCCCCTGGCCTGTATAAGCGCTTTGATGTCCTGGGGCACATAGTAGCTGTAGATGGCGGCGTTTGACTCAATAAAGCCAGGGGTAGCAAAACCACCGCTATTGGCTGTTGCTACCGGATCAAAGGGTTTGAGCCAATGCCCCAATGTATCTTTGGGACGCATATAGCCACTGGAGGGGTCGTACACATTGCGCCAGTAGCCGGCCCTTTTCATAAACGGGCCGTATACTTCATTTTTCCCCATGCTCCGGGCCATCTGGGCAATACACCAGTCCTGGTAGGCATACTCAAGGGTCATGGCTGTGCCTCCACGGTGAAACCCATCTCCCCGGGAGCTGATCTCATAAGGTACATATCCATATTGAAGATACCAGTCAATGCCGCCACCGCCGGGTTTATTTCCGGCCTCATACCCGGCCCGGTCCCTTATTCCCCCGGGGAATGCATTTTTATAAGCGCCGGCCAATGCTTCTTCTTTATTGAAGCGGGACTGCCCTGTTTGCATCAGCGCAGCCAGCAAGGGAGTAGTCTGGTCACCTACCATTACATAGCAGAGTGCCCCACCCCAGGATTCCCTGGCCAGAACGCCTGCATTGCGGTAATAGCTGAGAAAGGTTTGCGCCAGGTCGTTGCCATAATCCGGGTATACCATGGACCACAGGATATTCAGGTTCCACTGCGTTCCCCATAGTCCGTCGGCATCCATAAAATGCCAGGCGGGTGCCCCTTTTGATGTGAGCGGTACGTTGCGCACGATCGAAACAGGACCGGTATTATCGATGTACTGTCCATTCACATCCTCGGATATTCTTCTTCCAATCGCAGTATGCATCAGGTCCGTGTAAAACTTTACTTGTTGCTTCCGGGTGCCCCCGCTTACCTCGATCCGCCCGAGGTAGTCATTCCATGCCTGCTTTGCCCTTGCCACCGCTTTTTCAAAATCAGCATCGGGCATTTCCTTATCAAGGTTCATCCGCGCGTTTTCCATACTTACAAAGGAGATGCCCACCTGCAGCAATACCTGTGCTCCTTTTTTAAGGTTGTAATAGCTGGCATATACCCCGGCTTTGCGATCGCTGGTGAGCGTGCCGTTTACGAGCTCCTGTGCTGTTGAATCGGTAGCGGATGCCCCCCAAAAACTGAGCTTATCAAAGGGTTTGCTAAACCGCGCTACAAAATAAACAGTGCAGTTCTTCTTTCGCCTGAAGGTGGGCGCCATCAGTGAATATCCTTCTATTTCCCTATTGCTTTTCTTCCGGGCATAGCCCCATAACATTTTTACCGGGCCCAGCGCGGCCGTAAGGTCCATAATGACATGCGCCTCCTTTGCCGCCGGGAACGTATACCGGTGAAAGCCGGTGCGCTGCGAGGCAGTCAGCTCCGCCGTAATGCCATAGTCTTCCAGCAGGAGCTTATGATAGCCGGGCTTTGCGACTTCCCCCTTATGACTTAACCGGCATTTGGAGGCTTGTAGCCCCTGCAATGCCTTACAGGGCCCCACTACGGGCATAACGGGAATGCCTGCCGTTTGCGTATTATGCACATGACTGAAATTAAGGATATAGGGGTCATTGTACCGGTACCCGGCATTCCACAGATCGCCGTGATGCGTATCCGGGCCCAGCGCTACCATGCCGTAAGGCAGGGAGGCCGCAGCAAAAAAATCGAACCGGGGCTTCACTGTATTTACGAGCGGATTGGCCAGGTCGGCCGGCCGCTGCGCCGATCCGGTTGCCGGTAACAATAGACCAAGATATACCAGGAAGTTCTTTATTTTCATTTTTGTTATTTTGGATCTGTAATGCTGCGAATGTTCTTTCTGTTTTAACCGCGAGGAATACGCGAAGTTCACAACGTTATATGATTCGTTCCTTTGCGGTTCCATTTTAACCGCCCATTTTAACCGCCAGGGGCGCAAGGATTCCGCTAAGTTCGCAACGCTATTTGATACCTCCCTTTGCGGTCATTGCGGAGCCCTGGCGCACATTGCGGTTACCTGTAAAACACGCTTAGCCGTTCTGCTTTAACCGTAGAGGGCTACAGCTTCCAATCTCTGCGAATGCTCGCTTTTACTAGGGCATTGGCTTCCTTATCCTTTACAAACTGCTCGGCAACCGGGTCCCAATGCAGGGGCCGGTTTAGCCAATACGCAATATTGGCAATACAACAAATGCTGCTGGTACGGTGCCCCGTTTCCACATCACAGATGGGTTGCTTATGATTACGGATCCCATCCAGCCAGTCCATATAATGATCATTGCTCTTATATAACTGTGTTTCGTTCGGCCGTATCTGTGCGGTAACGATATTGGCCGGGTCGGTATCAAGATAGCCCCTGCTTACATCCAGCTTTCCTTTTGTGCCTATGAACCGTACGCCAAAACCACGTCCAAAATCGAGGTGCTTCATTACCACATGGTTCGCATATAACATGGTCAGCTGCTGGTACTCCCTGCCATCCGGCGGAAAATAAAGGACGGGGGCACTCCGGTCCATACCCAGTGCCCATTGCGCAATATCGAACATATGCGCGCCCCAGTCGCTCAGGATGCCCCCGCCATACTCTTTATAAAAACGCCAGTTGGGATAGATATCCTTTTCAACAGGAGGCGATAATTCTGCATTGAACGGGCGGTACGGAGCCGGCCCTACCCACAGATCCCAGTTCAGGTTTTTTGGGATGGCCTGTCCCGGCAGGTAATCCGGGATGGCCGCTGTACCTACATTTACATGCACTTCCTTTACATCGCCGATATAGCCGTTGCGCACCAACTCACAGGCATGCCGGAAATTTCCGGAAGAGCGCTGCATGCTTCCCGTTTGAAGAATGATCTTATTCCTCTTTACGGCATTAACCATGGCCCGCCCTTCTTCAACCGAATGCGCCAACGGTTTTTCGCAATACACATGTTTGCCGGCGTTGGCACTCATGATGCTGGCTACCGCATGCCAATGATCGGGCGTGGCAACCACAACAGCATCGATATCCTTACGATGCAACATGTCCCGGAAATCGGCATAACCCGTAAATGTGTGTGCCCCCAATGCAGCCTTGTTCTTTTCGCCGATCCTGGCGGCATTGGTTTTGAAGAGGTCCAGTTTTTGCGAATCCACATCAGCACCCGCAATTATTTTTGCTTTCCCCGAAAAGTATTGTGCCAATAAGCGCGACTGCTTCCCCGTGCCGATAAAACCCAAGGTGATCTGATCGCTGGGTGCGGTAAACCCGCGGCCGCCTCTTACAAAACGCGGTACGATCGTAAATGCCAGAGAGGCTTTTGCCCCGTTTTTCAGGAATTGCCTGCGATTTGGCAGTGCAGCGTTCCCTTGTATGTCTTGTTTCATTTTTATGAATGATTTTAATAATGAACGGCTGACGAAATGAGCGGGAACGCATTATTCCAGTATCATCGACAGGGGCGCCAATGCCTTTAGCGCTACCACTATTTTCCCGGCTTTCACGTTCAGTCGTTCGCCCGTTGGCACCCCTCTTAAGTTCACCAGCCGGGCATGTTTAAAGGAACTCCCCTGGGGCAGTTGAACCACTGCCGGACCCGCAATACCAGCCTGCTCCCATAAACGCAGAAGGGTGCCTTTGTTGCCATCCGGGTCATTGCCAAAGGCGGTTACCAGCACTCCTTTGCGGGAAACGGCCACCCCCTGCTGTATTGCGGGAAGCGTTCCTCCTTTATTTTCAACTAATGCCGCCATTAATGGCAAACGGGCCTCCCATCCATGCACCGTAAGATCTTCCGTTTTGTTTGCCTGCTGCTTTACCGGCCAAAAGCGTACCTGCTCCGACCAGGATCCCTCCTGCCATAACGGAAAATTCGTATTCCACATATTATTATACAGGTTTACAAACACAGAGGGCCGCTTTGGTGTAAAGTTCAGATCCCAGCGCCAAAGCCCGGGTTCATCCAGCGAAACCAGCGGTGCATCCACGGGGCAAAGCGCCATACTGTTATTACTGCCCCATAAAGCAACGCCGGTTGTAACTGCGTTCAGGTAATGATTCGTACCCGGTACAATATCCCTGGCGGGGTTTACCGGGCCTCCCAAACGCCCCAGCATAAACTCCGGATCGTTAACCGCAAAAGGAAAACAAAGCCAGCCGCCCTCCGGATGCTTGTCCGGCGTTTTATCCGCCACCTCCCAGTTTACATCAATATAGGGCATCGCCCTGGGAAAAGTAAACCGGATGCTGTACCGGCCGGCCAGTCCGTTGGTATCATCGGTGGTTAATACAATCTCATCGGATACACCGGAGCTAAAGTGCTGCATTTTCCAGTTGCCCGGCGTTGTAGCGCGATAGGGTTCCTGCAGGGTATCCGGCATCCCCGGCTTGCCGATATCATTTAATGCCCAGCCCCCGGATAAACGGGAATACTTATTAAAAAAACGGTCGTACACTTCCTTTTTGCTGAACCGCTCATGCAGGAACTGGCCCAGCATATATTCGCTATTGGGGTCCTTCAGTTCCCGGCCGGTCTGCTTATCCGTAAGGGAACGGATACCGCCTTTATCCAGGTCAAAGACCGCAATAAAATAAGGTGTTTCAATTTTTGTGGTACCGGATTTCAACGGGATGGCCTTTGTTATCCGGTAAGGAATGGTTTTATACCCGTTGGCCGGCACATCTGCTACGTACAGCTGCTCCCCGTTCACCTGCACCAGCCCGGATCTTTTCCAGGGCAGGGCATTGTATACCAGGACGCTCTTGTCCTTTGTTTTTACCGATGCTGCAAGCTGGTTCAACCGGGCATCCAGCTCCCGGTGCACAATCTGTGAGGCCTGATGGGCATAGGCTTTGTGATCTTCATAAGATTGCAGCCATTTGCGCTTGCTGCCCCTTGCCAGTTTGGTATAGTCCCCATCGGCTGGTACCGGTTCCGCATCCTTTTCTTTGAGCCACTGTTTCCACGCTGCGCCGTATACATAGCGTGGCCCATACTCTGCATTCATTCCCCAGGTATGTTCGCCATACAACAGGCTTTGCTCGTAGGCTTTATCCAACGCGCTGTCAACCGGCGCAGGGTGCAATCCCCATAGCCGCAGCTGCGCGTCCAGTACCTGTAATGCAGGCTCCAGCGGTCTTGCGTTGCGGGCTTCCTTTGAGGCCTGAGGCATCGACATCAGCCCATGGATCCAGGTATCCGGCATATCCCCGCGCACCACCGGCAATTGCGGCTTTTCTGAAAGCACCGCACGGGCAAAATCATCGAGGGTACCGAAATGTATCTTTACGCCCGGCATTTTTTCTTCATACTGTTTGCGCCATTTCGCTACTTCTGCAGGAGTGGGCGGGCCATGATTATCGCCCGTCATGATCATAGAAAGGTAGTTGCGGCAGGGCCAGTCGGCCGGAGGAAAAAGGCTGCTGCCATAATCAATATTATAAGCGCAGAGGATCCTGGACCCATCCGGCCCCTGCCACCAGAAAAGCTGTGGTACCCGCGGATACTGACTGGCGGGGTTTACGCCGATGTGCAGGAATTTGATGCCTGCATGCTCCAGCAGCGTGGGCCATATCCAGCTGTGCGAGGGCACATCGGTCATTTTGCCGGCAATGGGAAGAGGAAGCTTATAAGTACGGCTTACGCGGGCCGCATAGTTCAGGCCCCGTACAAGGTCTTCCAGTTCCTGCGACTCTGTATGCATCGAAAACGGCAATGCATGGGCCGACAGGCGTCCTTCCCTTATGGCCTGCTCTATACGCTGTTTCCGTGCAGGATCCTGCTGCGGACCCAGGATCTGTGCCCAAAGCGGCCATCCCGGCACCGTCCACACAAAACGCTGCGCTGCGGGCAGCTTACTGTTTTCATCTACGATCTTCAATGCATTATCCATCATCTCCGTACGATACCGGTGAAATACATTGGCGGCCTGGTCTGTAAAGCCCAGGTCAAAATGCGTTTTTACAACGATCCATATATCGGTCACCTGCTGCCCGGCAGGTTTTGTCTGCGCGCTTACCAGCAGGGGCATCCCTGCTGCCAGTACTAATAAAAGCCGGAAAAAAAGGCGGCAATATCTAATCTTCATACGTATATTCTTTTTTAAACCCTGGTAAAATAAAATTGGTGGCCATGTCGTTTATGGCTCCAGCTGCTTTAGCGCAAACGCATAGGCGCCCAGGGCAATGGCCCGGCTGGTGCCTGTCTTTGTTAATGCTACTCCTGATTTTTTTGTACACTGGTACAGGGCCTGTTTGCCGGTGCCCGGCACGGCCACCATTTTTACATCGTCTTTTAAAAATGCAGCCCGGTCACCGGCGTCTTCCAGGTTATGCACCTGCATGGGCAAACGCGGTACCGGCACCCCGTTGAACGAGGAACGTGCACTGTTCATCTCCGCCATCAGAGCCGGTAAAATAAATTCGTGGGCATGGGCCAGGCCACCGCCTATTACCACCAATCCGTCGATGGTGTTTAGCATTTCCGCAATCGTAAACCCGGCCGCCCGGCCCAATTCGTGGAAGGTATCAAGGGCTGCATCCCGGTTTCCGGCCCGGGAGCCTTTCGCAATTTCATAAATATCCTTCGGGCTAAAATGATCTGTGGCACCAGACCGCTCTGCATACGAACGCTGCACCGCGGCCACCCCCACACCGGCCTCCGCTATCACCCGGCGATCCTTCCTGCCAGCCGCACACCAGATCTCGCCGCCGCAGCCATTATCACCCGTTAACAGGGTACCGTTGATGACTACCCCGGACCCAAACCCGGTACCCAGCGTAAGGGCTACCAGGTTTTTATATTGCCGCGTGCTTCCCGCATGCCTCAGTTCTGCATTCAGCGCGGGCAGCAATCCTGCCAGGGCCTCTCCATAGGCAAAAAGATTGCCATCGTTATTGATGAACACCGGCATCCGGAACTGCGCTTCCAGGAAGGGGCCCAACGCAACGCCTCCTCTAAAGGAAGGAAAATTCGGCAGGTCGCCAATGATGCCCCGTTCATAATCCGCCGGCCCGGGAAATGCAAAACTAATGGCTGCGGGCTGCGTCTCCAACCCGGCCATGACCCTTGTAAAACCGGCAACGATCACCGAAAGGCAGTTTTCCAGGTCAACCGTATCCGCAGGCAGTGTAAGCGGCACAATGATCTCACGATTGCCCTGCATGGCGCCAAACACAAAATTGGTGCCCCCTGCATCCAGTGTCAATACGACTCTTTGATCTTCTTCAAACATCGATATTCCTTTTTTCATGCTTCTTTTATACAGGCTTTCATCGTTACACAGGTTGCCCCCGGCCCTGCACCGTATGGCCGGACCGAATAGGCGGTTACTGCTGCGGGAATGATAAATGTTTCGGCATAATGCACTACCAGCGGCTCAAATTCGTGTTGCAATCCTTCTACAATGACCGCATCCCCTTCTACCAGGTTCAATACATTTACGGAGCCGTTTGTATAATGTACCACGGCTGTCTGGAACGTATGCCGGAACGTTTCGATAAACTGCGATTCATGCAGGCCCGTGCGTTCCTGTACCCATCCTTTACCGGCCTGTACTACCTCAAACCGGTTGATAAGCTCCCGCGCTGCGAAACCAGCATCGGCCTCAGCGTTGATCACTTCCCTGCCCCGGCTGATATTGATGGGCCTTGGCAGCCCGTCCAGGCCGAGGCGGTCCCAGTCCCATAGCTTAAAAGTATACAAAAAAGGGGTAGCGCTGATCTCCAGTACCATCGCATCCTTACCGGAACAATGTACCGTGCCGGCAGGTATCAAAAAATGATCGTGTTTTTTTGCGGGGATCTTATTTACATACCGGTCTGCATCAAAAGGCCGGCCGGATCCGCTTTGCGCCGCATCCAGCTCCTGCAGCATCTGCCCGGGGTCTGCGCCGGTCTTCATTCCCAGGTATACAAATGCATCTTCTTTGGCATCCAGCAGGTAATAACTTTCATCCTGTGTATATGCTATCCCGAAATGCTCTTGTGCAAATGCCCGGGTCGGGTGCACCTGCAGGCTCAGGTTTCCCCCGTCCATGGTATCGAGGAAGTCAAAGCGGATGGGGAACTCTTTTCCAAAACGGGCCAGTACCCGTTCTCCAAGCAGCGCCTTACTTTGTATAAAAACCAGGTTGATGGCGGGCGTTTCAAACAGCGTTTCATTGATGCAAAACAACAGGCTGTTCTCCTCCGGCACACAATCAAAACACCATCCATAATTTACCGCATCGGGGTCCAGGCCGAAGGCCTCCTTCATCCACTGACCGCCCCAGGGTGCGGGATCAAAAAACGGCACTACCCTAAAAGGGCTGCCCGCTGCCTTTGCCATCCCCGATAAAAATGTATTCCTGTCGATCAGGACCGGGGCTCCTGCGTTTGTGGTATCCAGCCAGTAGTGCACCTTATCATACAGGGTCTGCTTATGCTGGTCAAGCACCTTCCAGTCATTAAACAGCCCCCGCTTATACTGGGTGGCAAAGGGTTTATCGCCATCGCTGACACCCAGCCCCTGTACGGTCTTTTTCCGCATACGCTGCTGCAGCTCCCAACGCGGCATATCTGCATAAATGACCAGATCCCCCTCCACAACGGCGCCGGCACCGCAACCCAATACCAGCACAGTCCCCTCATGACGGGTGATCTGTTCCCTTGCCACCTGCAGTTTTTCCGTATCAAAATAATCGGCTATGCGCAGCTTTGTCATATACCCAAACAGGGGATCATCTGTTACAAAGGGTTTTGTCATGGCCAGGATGGCATCCTCATCCCTGAACAGGTGCGGGGTTAATACCAGCAGGCTATGCGGCAGCGTTTTTAACTGTGTAAGCAGCTCCTCATAGCAGATACCGGTATAGCAATCTACCACCACTATTTTTCCAGACCCGGGATCTTTTCTGATCCTGTTTAAAATGGCATCCCAGCCTTCAAATGCCTGTCCGCTTACCCGGATGCAGGGCTTTTTGTCGTAATTCCTTTTACTCATCACTTACTCCGTCATTTTATATTATGTTCATAGCTATACACGATGTCCTCCGGCGGGCTTTTATTCCCTGCATGCCGGGGGCAGTGCCTGTATGCCCCAGCTTTTATTGGGTTTAGGGCCCATCCACAGTTCTAACCGCCCCCCGTTGCCAAACTGGCGGAAAGGGAACCAGAAGGTATGCAACGGTTGCTGATTCAGGCGGGCTCTTTGGATATAGCCGTTCTTTTCACTGTTCTGATAACAAACAATCTGAAACAGGCGGCCTTTGTAATAAGCCGGGTTGAGTTGTATGGCCACTTCGTCAAACACCGGTGCCGTAATTTCCAGCACCGGCTCCCGGGCCTCATTGCCCATAATATCAAAGAGCCCGATGGCCATGAGGGCGCTTACAGCTCCCATCTGGCCCTCGTCCTCATCATGCCCGCCATAACCGTTATCCGGTGTGGTGCCGCTGTAGTTTTGCTTTTGAACCCGCCTTACCCAATACTGGGTGAGCCAGGGCTTTCCTCCATAGCTGAACAAATGGGCATTGGAGCAGCCCGGCTGGTTGGCATAGCTTACATACCCACCGCCATACTCCGCCACAAAATCCTGCGGAGCCGCTTTTTCAAAAGCATACTGTAACCGGTTACAAAAACTATCTTTTCCTCCCATAAGGCTTATCAGTTTGGGAATATCATGCGAAAGTCCCCAGGTTCCCTGCCAGGCATTGGCTTCTACCCAGCCACTCCCGGAGAGCGGATCCGTATGGGCAAAGTTCCCTTTCCGGTCTTTGGGGAAGAGGAACCGCCGGCCGGCGTCAAAACTGTTCACCCATCCGGAGGCCCTTTTGCTGAAATAAGCATGGTCTTCTTTTCTGCCGAGCTTTGCCGCCATTTGGGCAGTGCCCCAATCCTGGAATGCAGCTTCCACTGTAATGCCTGCATTGGACGGCCACCACCCATGCGCCGCGTAAAAGGCTACATCGGCAGCGCCATGTTCTCCGCCTCCCAGCATGCCTCCGGGCATCTGGTTTTGCTTTATGACCTCAAAAGCCGTATTGGCATCCGCTTTTTTCAGCAGTCCCCTCATATAGGTGCTTACGATAAAACTGGCCGCCGGATCCCCCGTCATGATAAAGGTATACCCCCCGGCCAGCGGCCCCCGTGGAAGCAGCCTGCCGTTTTTGGCATACTCCAGCAGGCAGGCGGAAAAATCATCCATCAGCTCCGGCCAGGCCAGCCCCCATAAAATATTAATATTCCATTGCGTTAACCAAAACGCGTCTGATAAATACATATTGAATCGCGGGCGGCCATTGCCGTCTTTGGGAACCGTTTTTATTTTGAATGCAGCTTCATTATGCCCTCCCAGAAAACCTTTCTGACCTGTAAATTCGGTCCTGTCCGGATAGTCGCCGTTTACATCGCTGATCTTCTGCCGGCCCAGCAGCACATGCCACAGGTCCGTATAAAATTTACTGCGCTGCGCCGCCGTTCCACCTTTTACAGCGATCTTTCCCAGGTACCGGTTCCAGGTATCCCGGGCCCGGGCCCTAATTGCATCAAAGTCCAGGTTCCCGCATTCAGTATTTAAATTGTTCCGGGCATTCTGCACGGAGGTATAAGAAAGCGCGATCTTCATCTCAAGCTGATCGCCTGCTTCCATTTTATAAGCAGCAGCCAGTTTTAATCCATCTCCTGCAGCATCGCTGATGCCGGACCGGAAGCCGGTACTCCCCTGCCAGGCATCCAGCGACCGGCAGGGCTTATTGAACCGGATCACAAAAAAAACGGGAACAACACCCGGGCCACCCCACAGCCGGTCTACCGTATTAAAGGAACCTTCAATTTCCGTATTGCTCACTTTTTTGATGCGGGCATCCTTCATAGAGGAACAATTCTTTACGGTTGCGCTCATATCCATAATGACGCGGGCGTCCGCTTGTTGTGTGTACCGGAACCGGTATATATTTACCCGGTCGGTTGCCGTTTGCTCCGCCCATATCTTATGCTTTTGCAACAGCACGCGGTGGTAACCGGGCTGCACGATCTCGTCATCATGACTAAAGGCCGACTTCCATGCCTCCCGTCCGCCGGAGGGGTCATCGCCGGTGGTGGCCGGCATTATTTCTATACCGGAGATCATCCATGTATGGATCTGCTGAAACCCGAGGATCTCGCGGTCATTGTAGTTATAGCCGCCGCCCCATTGATGCTTGTTCCGGGTGAGCGGTGCAGAGGTTGCCAATCCAAAGGGCAGGCTGCCGGTGATAAAAAACTCGTACCGCCCTCTTGTTGTTTCTATATAGGGGTTGACCAGCGAAACATAATCCGGCGCCCCTTCAAAAGCGTTGTACACTTCTATTTCTGAAAAGCCCAGATCTTTCCCGGTACCATCGGTAACCTCCAGCCGGATCCACTTTATTTTTTTGGGGGGAAATTGCACGGCCAGGCCGGTACCATCTGCGGGCAGCTGGTTTATCCGCTTTACAGAGCCATCGCTGAAATGAATTTTAACACCGGCAATATTATCATTCAGATTGGGACGGTCAAACAAAACGATCCGGTCGATCCATTGTTCCCGGTCCCAGTCGAGCCGGATCCAGGGGAACTTTACATACCCCCAAAAAGCAGTATCGCCTTTGCAGGCCCATTCGCCGCGTCCGTTTACACCAATGACCCCGTCCTGTACCTGCTGCGCCTCAAAGAAGGCCCCGGCATTACTGGATGCGGTCACCGTTGCCAGCGGTGCTATATTATGAGGGCCGGCAGCTGCTTTTTTTACAACTGCGGCCGATAGTAACAGGACCAGTAAAAAATGTATGCGCATTGCTGATAACTGAGTTTGTATTCCTTTTTATGACATCCCGGCTGCTATAAAGCAACTGCCCGGCCATCCAGGTACCGTTGTTTTAATAGTTGCATTACCCAGGCATTTACAGCCCATTGATCGGCAATCGGTTTTTGCAGCCCGGGTATATACACCATATAGGGATGGGGTCCAAACTCCGGCGTAATGGTTATGGTTTCGCCGGCAGCCTGTTTGCGGCGAACGAGCTGGTCCCACCAGTTTAAATGCGCTTCCAGCGCATGGCTCCATTCCCCCACCCGGGGGTCCGGTACCTGCGGGCCCTGGCTGTATCCCACCCTTGCATGCAGATGCCCTGCTTTTTCAATGGCCAGCTGTACGGCTTCCGGCTGGTCCTCCAGGAAAGTTTCTGCCACGCAAACCCAGTGAGAGAGGTCCATTGTTATAGTAAGATCCGGCAGCTTTCTTAAATACTCAGCCCCAATATGCGCACAAAACAGGGCCTTATTCCGGTGCGTTTCATGCACCACGGCGGTTCCTGTTTTCTGGGCAAAGCGGGCCGCTACATCGATCAGCTGCCGGTTTTGTTCAAAGCTGAAAATATCCCGGCCCGTCTGGGCATTGATCTTGACCACGGGGTATGCTTCTATTTTCCGGAACCAGGCTTCGTAAAGGGCTTTGTGCCTTGAGAAACCCGCTTCGCCCGTATCATAGCATTGGGCAATCATCTTCATCCCGTATCTTTCGGCAAGCTGCCATACCCGGTCCAGCTCTTTTTCATTCGCCTGGTTGCCGATGCCCACTTCTGCCCCGTCGTATCCTTCGGCCCGGGCCTTCTCAAAAAACAATTCCCAATCCAGGTCTTCGGAGCCCCATCTCGGGCAAAAAAACTGTAGTTCCATCGTTCTTATCAATTGGTTTTATAGATGTTCTTTAATCAGCAAACAGGTTCTCGATATCCTCTAATGACCGTCCCCGGGTTTCTTTGACCTTTACCATCATGTACACAAAAGCCACGGCACATAACACCGCATAACAAGCCATTGTAACGGCCGTACCCAGGTGCTGTGTCATGATCGGGAATGTAAGCGTTACTGCAAAATCAGCCAGCCAAAGCGCCAGCGTAGCAATGGACAAAGCACGGCTCCGGATACGGTTGGGAAAAATCTCGGCAAGATATACCCATACCACGGCTCCCAGGGTAGCGCCAAACGAAGCCACATAGAGAAACATAAAAATGAGAACCAGGTAGTGCTCAAAATAGTTGAAATAAAAACAAAGCCCAACCCCTGTCATGGACAGGCCCATCAGCAGGCAGCCCGTAACCAGTAATTTTTTTCGTCCTACCTTGTCCACCAGCCCGATGGCTATAAACGTGGCAATGATGTTGACCACCCCGATCCCGATGGTCTGCATCAGGGAGGAGGCATTGTCGCCACCGGTTTCCTTAAAGATGGTTGGGGCATAGTATATGATCGCATTGATACCGGTGACCTGCTGAAACACGGCCACGATGATGCCCACAAACAGCACTGTTCTATAGGGCCTTCTGAAAAGCTGCCGGATCGTAACCGCATTATCGTTACGAAAGCTGTCTTCGATCCGGATCATTTCCTCGTCGGGCACCGGCGCACCGGATATTTTCTGAAGGATCTCCTTCCCTGCATCATACCTTCCCTTCATAATCAACCAGCGGGGTGTTTCCGGTACCAGCAACAGCAATCCAAAGAATAATGCGGCGGGGACGGCCTGCGAAGCAAACATCCACCGCCAGGCATCGGGCCCCGTTTCGCTGAAGCAATAATTCGTAAAATAGGCGGCCAGGATCCCGAAAACGATCGCCAGCTGGTAACAGGCCACGAGGCGTCCCCGCAGCCGGGCCGGCGCTATTTCGGCAATATACATGGGCGACACCATTGCAGCGGCTCCCACACCCAGTCCGCCTACAAGCCGGAACAGGATAAACAGGTATAATTGGCTGGCCAGACCAGCCCCGATGCCCGAAACGGCGAAAAGGAGCGCACAAATGATCAGACCTGCGCGCCGGCCGTACCGGTCTGCCATATTGCCGGCCAGCATAGCCCCTACGGCGCACCCGATCAATATGGAGCTTACGGACCACCCCAGTATATATTCATCCATATGAAAATAAGATTTTATGTAGGGGATGGCTCCGGAAATAATGGCCGTATCAAACCCGAATAATAACCCGCCAAGCGCGGCTACAAAACTTGTCAGTGCTATAAATTTTTTATCTGCCATATTGGTATTTTCAGTGACCCTTTACTACCGGGTCTGTTTAAATTTTATTTCATTACCAACCCGCCGCTCATCTTCCGCTGATCAAAATGCGTGCGGATCTTCGCCGGTTGTTTCCTGCATTTATGAACGCGAACGGCTTTCGCGTGAGAAAATGCAGTCCTCTTTACCGGGTCAAAAGCTATTCCAGCATAAAGCCCGCGGGCCCAAATCCCCTGATCGTACTGCTCCATTTGCCGTTGGTGATCTTTACCGGTTTGCCGGTAGGCTGGCCGCGAAGGTTTACCGGCCTGGCCCGGGTAAAACGGGTATGCGCCGGCAGGGTGATGGTGATGGTACCGGTTTTACCGGTCATTTCCCATAAGCGCAGCAAGGTGCCCTTAGCGCCGTCCGGATCTTCTCCAAATGCAGTAACCAATACCCCTTTCCGGGATAGCTGCAAGCCGCTTTGTACCGGGGGCAGTATCCCATTGCTGTTACCGGTACCGGCCAGCTCCAACGGATACCGGGCTTCCAGTGCGGGCACCGGCATGATCGCTTCACCGGGCACCGTTTTATCAAAGGTCCAGATCCTAACCCGGGAGCTCCAGGTTCCGGGATACCAGTACCGGTAATTGGTGTTCCATTGATTGTTGTACAAATTGATATAGACCACCGGTTTTTTGGGTACAAAATCCGGTGAAAATTTCCAGCAGCCGGGCCTGTCCAGGCTGATCAGCGGATGATCGACGGGACAAACAGCAATACCCCTCCCCATGGCATCCGTAAGGGTAACCCCCTGACTAACCGAATAGATATCCCTGTTAGCCCCTTCCTGGATACCTGTTGCGGGGTCCATGATACCCAACGGACGGTACACCTTAAAAACAGGATCTTTTATATTGAACGGAAGGGCCAGCCAGTCGGCCTCCGGCCAGTTGTCTTTTGCTTTATCTAAAATGGTGATCTCAAGATCGATATAAGGCTGATCATCAAAAAGCGTTACCACAAGGCGTGAGGCCGGTAAATGCCGGGCTCTGTCTGCCGGCATTTCCAGCACAGCCGTTTGCTTCAATGCTTCTGCCCTGATGTTCAGCCTGCCGCCGGCCGGGGATGCCATCCGGTACGGGACTTCTTTTCCGGAGATCATTCCGGGCTTATAGAGGCCGGGATGCATCCAGTCTGCTGCGCGGTTCTGCTGATACGCTTTTACATAGTTCAGGGTTTGCTCATAGGTAAAGCGTTCATTCAAATATTGCCCGGTTTGGGTACCGGATACCGTTGCCGCCCAATCGTGCCCGGTGCGTTTGTCCACCAGCGATTGGATCCCCCCCCTGTCCTTATCCAGGATGATCTTATAAAACCGGTTCTCTATGCTATTACCGGGCAGGGACTTTGCCACCGTTCCGGCCGGAGCGGGAACCGTTGTATAGCCACCGGCCGGAATGTTCTTTACAAAAACGGCCTGGTCTCCCAGGTTTACGATACCGCTCCGTTCCCAGGGCAGGGGATTGTAAACGATGAGGCCGTTTGCGTTGCCCTTTACAGCGCCTGCCAGTTGTTTCAGGTTTTCCTGCCGGATATTGCCGGCAATATTCCAGGCGCCGCGGACATAATCCGTTTTGTCTTCCCAGGAAGCTTCGAGGTCTGCATAGCCAGCCGGCGGCAATTTCTTAAATGCATCCCCGTAATGATCCACGGATGCCGCCCCGCCCCAGGTATGCTCTGCATACAGCGCCATCAGTTCATAGGCCCGGGCGATGGAGTCTTTAACAGAGGGCGCCGGTAGTCCCCAGCCCTTCAGCTGGGTATTTAACAATTCATCTGCGGCCAGGAGTGGTGCGGCCTGCCTTGCCATCTTTACCCCACCGGGATCGCACATAATACCGTGCACCCAGGTATCGGGCATTTCGTTCCGGACAACCGGCAGGCTGGGCGGATCGGACAAAATAGCTTTTGCAAAATCATCCATCGACCCTATCCGTATCTTTACACCCGGCAGCTTTCGCTTGGCTTCTTCAAAAAGCGCTTTTACATCTTCCGCTTTGGGTGGACCGGTATTGTCGAGGGTTACAAAGATCGCCGGCCAGATCTTATAAGGCCAATCGGCCGGGGGTATCAATCCCTGCCCCACAAAATGTTCACCTCCCCCCCATTTTGAAGACCAGCCTGGCCCGGATGCCGTGCCATAGGTACTGGAATAAAAGGTCAGCAGCCGGGACCCATCGGGACCCTCCCACCAAAAAAGCCCGGGCGTTTTTACAAAACCGCTGGGCCAGTTGCACCCGATATGTAAAAACTTTACCCCGGCATGATGCAGCACTGTTGCCAGTTCACCCGCATGAGAAGGCATATCGGTAACTTTTGCTGATACCGGGAGCGGCAGACGGTACTGTTTTGAAAGCCGGGTTGCAAAGCCCAGCCCCCGGGTTAATACCTCCGGTTCGCAAACATCCGTCTCAATGGTAAATGGAAGGGCATGGGTAATGAACCGCCCCTGGCTAAAGGCACTGTCCAGTTTTTTCCTCCGCTCTTCCGTTTGCCCCGGCCAGGGCTCCATCACCTTCGACATTACCCAGCCCGGAGCCGTCCACCGGAATTGCTGCTCCGCTGGCAGGGACCGGGATGCGTCCATAATCCTGAGCGCGTTGTCGATCATTTCCGTCCGGTAATACTGCACCACATCTTTTACCCGGTGTGTATACCCGATATCGAAATGCGTTTTAAAAACAACAATGATCTCTTTAACAGGGGAACGGGGTCCTTTAAGACCATTCGTGTGCGCCGGCGCTGTTTGGGCTGTTCCGGCTTTAACAATCCCTGTAAGACCGATCATCAATGACAGGATCGCCGTTCCGTATTTACTCATTGTAGTTTTTTTTAAAAATCAATACCCGGTTTATTGCCTGTGGCTTCCGGCACAGGGGATCATGCATACAGCTTTAACGGGTCTGCTTTGGGAACCCCGCCGACCGCCGCGGGCAACTCCTTATCGCCCTCGAATAAAAGCGGGAAGAACCGGCTGTCTAAAATTTGATCCTGCGGCATTTCCGGAAAGCTATGCAAGGCATCCAGCCGCTCATAGTTAGCCGTGTTGCCTGCGGTACGGGCATCCATGGCATTGAGCACAACGGCCCTCCTGGGCCGGTCGGATACATTAGCATAAGAGCCGTGCATCATCAGCGGATGGTGAAAACTGGCATAGCCACGGGGCAGCTCATTAGCTACTTTATTGTCAAATGCCTCCAGCTGCCCGGCATCCAGCACCGCGCGCACGGCATCCATATCACCGGCCAGGCCCGTAATGGGCAGCAGCCCCCATTTATGGCTGCCCGGCACATAATACAGGCAGCCGTTTTCTTTGGTTGCATCATCCAGACCGATCCAGCAGGTAATATGGTGCATGGGTTTGGTAAAGGTCCAGTAGGAATAATCCTGGTGCCAGGCAACCACGCCGCCATGTTTTGCGGGCTTGCAGAACAGCTGGTCGTGAAACATCCGGAACGAACTTCCCAGTAACTGGTAGGCCGCCATGCGGAAGGCGGGCGACCAGATCAGGTCATGAAAACCCGGGGTTACCCGCCAGCCGCCGATAGCATGGAACAAAACCTGGTCCGGGTTTTCCGACTCATTGCTTTCATAATGATAGAACAGCTGTTTTTCTTCCGCTGAAATCGATTGCATTTTTGTCAGTTCGGTATTTAATACATCCACCTGAGCTTCCGTCAGCACCCGGATACCGGAAATAAATCCATCCCGCTCAAACCGGCGCACCTGCTCCTCACCCAGGATATAGGGCTGCCATTCCTCTGCCGTTTGGGGCTGCTCAAAAAGATCCGTAATGGGGCTTCCATATGCTGCAAGATCTGTTACTGCTGAATTGTATGTCGTATTCATCTTTATTTTTTTAACATCGATCGCTGTTCACCGTAATGCTTTTATGCTGTTCTTATCTTTTAACCGCGTTAATGACCCGGGCGCTATCCTGCTGCAGCCGGTATAAGCGTTATTGCAACAGGGTGCCAGGATCCGTTTTATTTTTTATACTTTATCAATGGGTTATCAGCAGTGAGGGTATAAGCGGTACTTTTGGCAGTCCATTAAACGGCCCCTCCCTTTCTTTTTTCCCCGCGTAAATCTCTGTCCTGTTTAAAATTCATTCAATGGCTTTATTATGGCTGTTTTGGGCTGCAACTGCGTTAAATTTTTCGCCATAGTGGCCTACTATGCCTGCAAAATTTTCCTTGTTTCGCTCCAAATAGCTTCATAATAAATTCCATCAATAAAATTTAAACAGGCTCTAAGGCCAGCCGATCGTTCTTTGCAATTTATACCCCGCATCCAGGAGTTAAAGCTACACCTATGTATGTACAAAGTATTCCACTTTCTTTTGAAAAAACTAAACTATTTTACGAACACCGTCCCGGAGGAGTTTACAGGTGGCACCCTTGTTAGGATGCAGAGTGCCCGGGAGCGTCATCATGGCGTAGCCGGCTCCGGGTACAGCCGTGTAAACACGGGCTCCCGGCAATAAACCGTTCCGGTCAACATACTCGCCGGGGCAATGATGCTTCAGCAGCGATCCCCGTTACCGGTAATAGGCACTATAACTTTTTTCCCGTTCCCGGATGATCCCCCGGAATGCGTTGATCTCATCACCGGACATTTTTGATTTCCGGATCCAGTCCCCGGACCCATATACCCCGGCCTTTTTATAATCGAAGGGCCGGAAATGGATCTTCCGCGCTGTTTTCAGACTTTTAAAAGAAAAGTCCCCGTGAAGCGGGTCTTTAAATAAGGGATCGGCAAACAGCGCGCCCTTATCTTTATGCTGGCGCCAGCTGGAAAATGGCTGCGTCATAAACAAAGGGGCGGCTGCATTCATACTCCAGTAACAGTTCTCTTCCATGAGGATGTTTCCCTTATCCCAGGGACCATGAAACATTGTTCCATGATCCATTAAAATGATGTTATTGGTAAATGAAAAAGAGCGATGCGGCTCCACGCGCGTAAAATCGAGCTGCTGTAAATGTCCGAAGGCAAAAATATTATTCCGGACGGTATTGTTGCGCCCATAGTGCTGGTGAAAACCGCCGCTTTTACAGGCGTATACGAGGTTATCCTCCAGCAAAATATCGGAGCTACCCTCGTCCGTATATAATCCCCACCCACCATAATCATAGGCGTATACATCATGGATCACATTGTTATGGATATGGGTTCCCGGGGACTCGGCCAGGGTATAGACCGCTCCCATATCGGACAGTTCTCCCCAGCCGATATGATGAATCTCATTATACGCCACTTCATTGTTTACCGAAGGATTTTTCAGCGCCTTATCGTTGGCATATTGCAGGCGGCCCTGCGCATCCAGGTAAGTGGTATACTGTTTGGTGACCGTATATCCCCACATCCATCCCAGCGAAATACCCGTGTACCTTGAGTCGGCGATCACATTATGCAGGATGCGGTTATTGGCGGCATTGAACACGACAATCCCTACGGCATTGGGAAACAGCATGCCGATATGCCTGATGATGTTATTTTCGATCAGCAGCCGCTCTGTCAAAGGTGTGCCCTCCGCAGGCAGCCCCGTTTCGCCGATCTTGATGCCACCGCCGCCGGCGTCATAGATAAAGCTATGGGTAATGGTGCTGTTCTTAACCGCCCGCCTCAGCCAGAAGGCATAGTTGCCGGTATGCATTACCTCGCAGTTCTCAAATACAATATTTTCCGCCCAGTCCACCCGGATGGCAGCATCAATTTCAGCTGCCGCCTGCATGGGATCATTTCCGCCTGCGGGCATCCGGTCTGCAGCATGGGCAAAGCTTATATTCCTGAAAATCTTATCCTTTACCAAATGGCCGGCGGTTCCGGTTATGGTAACCAATTGTGTCAGCGCAGGTGCATACGCTTCGGCGGTCTCCATTTTTTCTCCTTCCCGGGGTATATAATACAAATAACCTGTACGACCCAGGAACCACTCGCCCGGTGCGGTCAGGGCCGCTTTATAGTTCTCCAGGATAAAGCGGCTCCCCTTTTGCAAAGGGTTCCACGATGCCATTCCCGTTCCTCCGGTAAACAAACGGCCGGAATCACGATCCAGAAATACAACCGGCTTACGGGTATAATCCCATTTATGATAAAAGCCGGCTACAATCTCCGGGTCCTCGGGATCCGGTTTACGGAGCGTATGGAGATTTGCCGGACGGGTAAAGATCACCTGGGTGGCATATTCCGGAACCCTCCCGGTGCCCCGGTGTTGAATGCTTTCCTTAGCACTATCCACAAAGAACCAGCCGGTATCCGGCGTACGTGCCCTGGTTGCCCGCACGCCGTTCACGTATAATTGTTCAAACCGGAACCCATAGCGGACCACTTCCGGTACCTTACATCTCCACCATCCTTCCTTTGTACGCTCCCAGCCCGCAATGGAAATGCCCCCACTCAATAAGGGTTTATGATCCGGGTCCCCTTCTATCACGATCCGGTGCTGATCCTTTTCCGATATATGAACGGGCTCTTTTAATAAGTAAGTGCCGGGGCCAACATTAATATGAACCGTATCTTCTGAAGTAATCGTCCGGGCCCGTAGCAGGGCTTCAGCCACAGATCCCAGCGGCGCCTGCCGGGTACCTGTGCCACTGCTGCTGCCGTTTACCGCAACATACAGGGTATCCTGTCCGTAACCGTGTACCTGCAGGAACAAAATGCTGCACAGTACCATTTGTTTTATCTTCATCCTTAAAGTTATCGATCTGTTTGATATAGGCTGATAAATCTTTTTGTGACACAGCATGAATGTAAAAGCTTTTTATGAGAGGGCCACAGATCATCTTCCGGCCATCAGCAGGAAAGATCAGTTCATTACAATAATCTCTTCGGTTACACGATAAGCGCCTTCTGTACCATACCCATATCTTACTTTATAGGTTTTGGTAACCGGATCGTAAGTATTGTTGCAGGAGGCAGACCCCGTCCAGGCAGCCGTATAGGGAGCGGGCAGCCCTGCAGTAAACATCATATAGGGGGCGCCGGCGGCCCCCGGGGCTTCGGTAACCGTTAAGCTGTTATCCGGGTTCACGGTTATCAGGGCCTTATAACCGCTGCCTCCCAGGTCGGCAACATCTATGATCAGCCCGTTGGCGCCACCGGGGATCAGCGTTTTTGTTGCGCTCAGTGCCCTGGGGCTGCTTGGGTGATACAGATAGCCCGTTGTAACCGCCGAATAGGTTGCTTTAGCCAGGTCTACCGTTCCGGGAGCTACGGAAAACAGGTCATACGCATTGTTTTCCGGCGCATATAAAGAGCGATAGGTAATGGCAGTGCCTAATTGATAGCTGGGGATATTCGTTACGGATTGCGAGGGCACCCGCAGCGTTTGAGCGGCCCCGGCTGCGTCTGTATAGTAGATCTCGATAAACCGCTCGTCTGTTAATGCCGCCCCCCAGTTAATGGTGGCACGCTGATAAGCACTGAGCTGAACGGAGCTTACAGACCTGTTGGCCCTGGGCACCGTGCTCAGGTAGTTGTCGCCGTACACATTCCCGGATACGTTGCTGACCACCGATTGATCGCCCTTGCTGTTGTAGGTATACACTTCAAAGTTATTGGACCCTTCGTTCAGGTTCTTATCAATAATAACATTTACGGTATCCCCATCGTTTCTTACCACGGCGGTTTCTAAAGAATCGGCCCTGCTGTTCCAGTAGGTCTTTATTTTTGTTATGGAAGGGTCCGGCCCCAGCACCACTCTTAACCGCACCCGTTTATTCCCCGTCTGTGCAATAATGTTACTGGCCTTCCCGGGGTAAGAGATCTCCCCGTCTTTGGTGAACTTTTTATAATCATCTTCTTTTGTGCAGGAACTGATACAGAGCCCTGCGGCAAAAAGAAAAGGACAGATCAAATATGTTATCTTTTTCATAATCTCATTAATTATTCATTCTAATAAATCAATTACTGCGTATTCCCCCACATCGCAATTTCAAAGATCTGCACATAGGTTCCGGCCGACCAGTTGCTGAGGGTCTTAAACCGGATATAACGCACTTTGGGCGCTGTTACCGGCATCGTAATGGTTTCTCCTGCAACGGCGGCGTCGTTATCTGCTGTAGATAATTTTCCGTTCGGCAGGCCCGAGGGTTTGATCTGCTCATGTGTCGTCAGCAAGGTCCATCCGTTAAAGCTGCCATCCGGGGCGGGGCTATTGGAACCCCATATCTCCACTACCCTCGGGCTGTGCAGGTCATAATAAAAACCCGGCCGCATCCACCAGGACATCCGGCTTATTTTAGCCGTCACCCCCATGTCATAGGTAAACCACTTGGGCATGGTGCCACCATCGCCGGTATGATAATAGGTGCCGGTTATATTACCATCAAAAAGCCCCGCTACGGATCCGCCGTAGCCTAAAGAGGCATCTGTAGGCAGCACCAAAGCTTTCATCCTGGTACGATCCAGCTTTTCTTCAAATATGGGCGTAAGGGATACGTTTAAGGTATCGGAAATATTGCCCCAGCGGTCCCGCACGTAGATGCCGAAGTTGGTTTCCACGGCTTTCAGATCCCTTGTGATAAAGGTTCCTTCCTTCAGGGTTGTGTAATTGGTATTAATGGCCGTAAGATCGCCCAGTTCATCGGGCGCCAGCACTACCATAGCGATATCCGCTTCGGTGGCATTTTCAAAGCTCACATCAATGCCGCCAAAATTAGCTACGGCCTGCAGGCTGTTGCGGATGGTCTTATAGGGTGGTGTTAACGGGTTAACGGTAACCGATGCCGGCTGCGATTCATTTCCGCCCTTGTCTACCGCGTATAATTTTACTTCGTAGGGATCGGTATCTGCAAAGCCGACAACCGTTATTGTATTGTTGTAGTAGCTCACTTTTGCTTCTCTTTCCAATCCCTGTTTTGTTTTGTACACGGCTTTTACATAAAGCACATCCCCATCCGGGGGAAGGTTGTACTTTATAGTGGCGGCCCCGCTGAGATTGGTTACACTTAGCCCGGTAACCGGGCCGGGCGCTACCCCGTCATTGACTACAGGCGCTATGTCGGCCTGCCTGCAGGCCTGCATTACCAGGACCGCAAGCAGCCCGATGCACCATCTGTTTATCATTCGTTTCATCTGTTTATTTTTTATTATTTTTTATAATTGCTGCGCAGCAAAGGAGCAGCCCGCCTTACCAGCCGGGGTTTTGGACGAGGTTGGTGTTCACCTGTAAATTGCTTTCCTTTATGGGCCAGAAATAATCCCTTGGGCTTACAAAAGTCTGGTTAAACAACAGGAGCCTCGTATTGTAGTCGGCAAAGGTTTTGGTGCCCACATTCCAGCCATATACCGGCGCGTTCATCAGGTTGGCTGCTTTTTTCCACCTTCTCAGATCCCAGAAACGGCTGCCTTCAAATGCCATTTCGATCAGCCGCTCCTGGTGTATGATCTCCCGTAAACCTGCCTGGCTGGAATACTTGCCGGGGTTGGTGGAGAAATTCGTCCAGGCGCTTTCTACGGTTGGCAAACCGGCCCGCTCCCTGATGCGGTTGAGGTAGGTTAACGGGGTTGCCTGGTCGCCGCTTTCGTTCAGGGCTTCTGCATAAAGCAGGTACAGATCGCCCAGCCGCATTACCGGCCAGGGATAACTTTCCGTGGTGGTACCGCCGTTAGGCCCAACAACCAGGTTCCAGTTGATCAGCTTCTTTGTATAATATCCGCTTATGGAATAATAAAGGTTCTGTTTTTTCCCGGATACCTGCTCTAATTTGCTCTGGATATTGACCGGGGGTTTCTGGTTGCTTTGCATATACATTTTTGAACCGTCGAATGCCATATCTGCATAAAAACGGGGTTCTCTTTCAAAATGCAGTCCTACCGTCTGGTAACCATTCTGCATGGCCGAATCCCGGGCGGTGATGGTCTTCAGCACAAACCGGTTTTCATAATCCCAGGTTTTGTCCTCATTGATGGGTACCCCGTTTTTGGTATAAAACAGCTCTGCCATTTTGAGGGTAGGCGCCAGCTGCCCCCTTAACCCGTTATCGAACTGCGGGGCTGCAAATAAATTCGGACAGGCGGTCATCTGGAGGTACCTGGTCGAAGCCGTAAGTCCGAATATTAATTCCTTATTCCATTTTTCGCATACGGCATTCCGGATACTCATTTCTATTTTCGTGGCGCTATCGGCTACCTGTAGGCCGCCGGGTATAAATTGATATAACCCCGCTCCTGCGGCTTCCGCGGCATCAATAGCGGCTTTGCAGGCTGCTGCAGCCCGCTGCCATTTGGTTCCATCATAAACCGGGTTAAACAAGGCTTTTCCATCTTTATTTTTCAGGCTGCTGAAATCGGGGTTGCCGTTAAACAACGGGCTGGCGGCCGTTACCAGCAGCCGGGCTTTGATAGCCAGCGCTGCCGGTTTGGTAACGCGGCCCAGCTCGGTGCTCAGGCTCGTGATCTTATCCGGCAGGCCCGTTCCCTCTCCTGCTGCGGCTTCATCCAGTAAATTGGAGATATAGCTGACCACGGAGTCAACCGGCTGGCGGAATACTTTTACTTCGGCCGGGCTGGCATTAATGGGCAGGTTCTTATCCACGATGGGGATGGGGCCGTACATCCGGAAAAGGTACCAGTGCAGGTATGCTTTCAGGAACTTCACTTCCGCAATCCAGCGATCCTTTTCATAAGGTTGCAGATCGATCGGCTTATCAATATTTTCCAGGAAAATATTGCAGTTGCGGATGCCCTGCCACAGGGATTTGCCACCACCGGAACCGTCCCAGTAATTCATGGCCGGGTTCACTTTACTCTGAAGTCCCTGCGCAATGTTGAACGGCTCCAGGGAAGTGTAATCCGTGGTCTGCACCGGCGAGTACACCCAAAACTCGTCCCCGGTATTCATGCCGGGATTAAAGTCGGGGCTGGCATCATTGGGCAGCGCGCTGTAACAGGTAAACAGGTATTTTTCTGCTTCATTGCGATTGGCAAAAGCATTATCAAGCGTGGGCACATTGTCCGGTACAATGTCGAGGAACGCTTTTCTACAGGATGGCATAACCAGCGTTATGACCAGGGCCGATAAAATAAGGCATGTATTAATAAATGTTTTCATCCGTATATTTTTTATTGCTAAGTTTGGCCGCTCTGAAACCTGGGAGGAACCTGCCTATGATACAATTTTCATTTCTTAATATGAGCATAATGAAAACCTGATCAGGAACGTTTCATCGCGTTTTCTTAATTAAAATTTAGAATTGGACATTAACCCCGAAATTGTATACCCTCTGGAGCGGGTAGCCCAAGCCATTCCCCCCCTGTTCAGGATCCCACAATTTGAAGCTGCTTTTCACAAACAGGTTGGTACCGCTGGCATAGATCCGGATGGAACCGATGCCCCATCGCGTTACGGATCTCCCTGAGAGATTATAGCCCAGCTCCACGCTTTTTAATCTTAAAAAAGAGCCGTTGCGCATCCACCAGTTAGAGGTTTGTGTATTGTTGGCATTAACGGTGGAACTCAGGCGCGGCCAGAAGGCCCGCATGTCCCGGTTGTCTTCAGACCAGTAGCTATCGGCAATGACCTGCAAAAGCCCGTTCTGGTTTGCTCCATTGAGCGCAAAGGGCGTAATGGCGGAAGGGTCGATCCAGAAGGAAGAACGGGCCGAGCCCTGGAAGAACCCGCTGATGTCGAATTTTTTGTACCCGGTAGATACCCCAAAACCGTATACGATCTCGGGTGAAGTGGGTAACCCCAGGGGAACAATATCGAGTGAGCTGATGATGCCATCTCCATTCACATCCCGGTACTTGATATCGCCTCCCCTTACGGGTTCCAGGCCGGTACCAAAAGCCTGGCGCGGCGAGTTTCTTACCTCTTCGTCATCCACAAATAACCGTTCGGCTATATAACCATAGTTTTGACCAAGCGAGTTACCCACATGAGAGAGATAGGTTAGGTTACCAAAGTCCGGCTCTTCATTCACCAGCAGTTTACTGGTGGCATAGGTAAAGGTTCCCCTTCCTGATATCCACAGGTCACCAAATGTCCTGTTATAATCCAGGGAAACATCGATCCCCTTTGATTCCGCCTCGCCCACATTGGCCTGGATATCGGCAGCCAGTCCCATGGTAGTGGGGATAAAGCTCCTTTTCATTAAAATATTGCTCCGGTGCTGCCTGTAAACATCCACTACAAGGTTTAAACTTTTTAACACGGTCAGGTCCATCCCGATGTTGGTGGTCTTTGATTTTTCCCAGGTAATATTTTCATTGGGATACCTGGTAATGGAAACACCCGGGCGGGAGTAGGAATAATCGGTCCCAAAGCCTCCCAGGTTACCGCCATTCAGGTTCACATTGGCCATATAGAAGAACCGGTCTGCCGGGTTCCCGATCTGGTCGTTACCCACCAGGCCATAGGTGGCCCTGAGCTTCAGCCTGGAAACAGCGGACCGCAGCGGCTCAAAAAATTGCTCGTTGGATACATTCCATGCTACCCCCACGGAAGGAAAAAAGCCATACCGGTTGTTTTTGGCAAACCGCTCGGAGCCGTTGTACCCGAAGTTGGTTTCAAAAAGATACCGGTTGTCATACCCATAGGTAAACCGGCCCGAAAGCCCCTGGTTCCGGGCCGGAAGGGCGGCCTGGAGGTCGTCGGCATTTGCTGTTAAATAGTTACGTAATATGGTAACCAGGAGCCCGCCTATGGCATGTTTTTCATGAAAGGTCCGGTTGTAGTTTACCGCCGCCTCCATATAAGTGGTGGTATTGGCCTTTCGGATCCCCGGCTGATAGTTCAGGTATTCTGTAGGAGGCGGGGTTTGCTGCTCATTCAGCAGCACCAGGTTGTAATGCTCCCCTTTTGAATCGGTTGGGGTTGCCCCGTAAAAGAAAGGATTAAATCTCCTGCTCAGGTCAAAATAGGAATACCGTTGTGTGTACCCCATCACCCGGGCAGAAAGCCCCTTCGTTATAAAATCAAAGTCCTGCTTTACTTCAATCTGCACATTGAGCGTAGAGGTATTGTATTGCTGGAAGCCGGCGACCATATTGGCATACGGGTTATTATAGAAAACATTCCCGCTGCCTATGAGGGCATTGCCGAATAACGGGTGCTTTACCAGCGGTAATGCCGATGCCGGGTATACTGCAGGAAACAGTACCGGGTTGGAGGACAGCGCCTGGCTGAAGATGCCGGCCCCGCCGCCGATAGGCCCCTGGTAATCGTCAAAAGTGCCTGAAGTTCTTACAATCCCTTCGGTAGTGGGTGTTAATTTAATATTGACATTGGAGCGTACCTGGTAGCTCTTTAATTTGATATTATTGTCGTACCTGTTGAGGGCGTCATTTTTCAGGACCCCGTTATCGATGTTAAAAGTACCTGCTATATAATACCGTGCTACTTTGCCCCCGCCGGCCAGGTTCATGTTAAACCGCTGGTTCATCGTATAATCCTTTATCAATATCCCCATCCAGTCGTTATTGGGATACAGCATCGGGTTCCAGCCTGCGGCCGTACGGTCGATCTTTGTTTGGGAATAAGGTTGCGGTGCGGATTTGGAGCCCGGGGGCGTCCGGGTGAGCACCGCTTCGTTGGCAAGCTTCATGTAGGTGATATTGTCTGCCAGCTTAAAATTCTGCGTATTGGAAGAAACCGAATTTTCGAACCTGAAGTTTACCTTTATCTTGCTTTCGGTACCGGATTTGGTGGTCAGCAGAATAACGCCGTTGGCTCCCCGCGCTCCATATAAGGAGGAGGCCGCCGCATCCTTCAGCACAGAAAAGCCTGCAATATCATCCGGCTGCATCCGCGCCAGGTCTGTAGGTGTAGACTCCATACCGTCGATCAGTATTAACGGATCAATTTTTCCCGCACCAAAAGAAGTAATACCCCGTATAAAGAACGAAGCATTGTCGGCACCCGGCTCGCCGCTTCGCTGGTAAGAGATCATCCCGGCTATGCGTCCCGCCAGCATGGTGGTCAGGTTGCTGGTGGGCCCCTTTATTTCTTTGGGGTTGACTGTTGTTATAGAGCTGACCATGCTTTCCTTTTTCTGCTGCCCGTAGGCGACCACCACCACTTCATCCATCTTCTGCTTTTCCAGGTCTTCCTCCAGGACAACGTCCAGGTTGCGGGCGTTTCCTATGGCCACTGTCTTTGACCGGTATCCAACGGCAGAAACTATTAAAGAATCGCTTTCGGAAGCCACTTCGATCATAAACGCGCCGTTTTTATCCGTGGAAACCCCTCCGGCGCTTCCTTTGACCGATACAGAGGCCCCGTTAACAGGCTCATTCCGGGTATTGGTAACATTGCCCTTTAATACCCATGAAAATGCCGGCAGGTGCCGGGAGGCAGCGCCGCCGTCTGCCGGTGGCCGCAGGGGCGCCGCCCGGCTTTGAAATACGATAATAAAAAGACCAGCAGTGAACAAGCCTGCAGCAAGCAATCGCCTGAAAAAGGGACAGTATCCTGCACCCCCCAGGCAACAAGAAATAAATCTCATAATTTTACAAGAGTTAACGTGAAGTAATAGCACATTCCGAATCATTATTTCATGTATCCGCGGGGAATGCTGGAACCATTTCCCGCTTTTTTCATTTTAGCCGGTTTCTGTATACATTTAATTTTTGGTTTAATCGATATGACAAATGGAACAACTCTATCTCCTGTTAACCGGATGGTTCCTCAACTACCGGGGACCGGATCTGTTTCAGAACACAGTGTGGTCTGCGGACCTGGTGTGCCGGGTCCGATTGTACAAACAAAGTAACAAAGTTCCGGACCCCGGGTAGCGCAGCCGGCATTCCAACACCTGTACTATTTTACTAACAAAAGTTTTATCCTTCTAACAAACAAATAACGCTGCTTACGCAGCAACCGGGGCATCATCGTGGAGACATTCTTAACCGGGGGCCCTCCCTGGAAGCGGCGCAAAGCGCCATCCACCTTCGCTTCAAGCAGACACAAAGCAAGCCGACGCCGGTTAAAGCGGACCCGGGTTCTTAAAGTGAAAAATACATTTTATACTTTTCTTCCACATTCATTCCCCGTTCCGGTCTATGGCCAATCGATCGTTTTTTGCAATCATTATACCCGGCATCCAATAATTAAAGCTACATATATGTATGTACAAAGTATTCCACTTTTTTCTTAAAAAACTAAACTATTTTAAGATAAATTAACAAGACACAGCAATACAGATCTTTGGAATATACGGTAGAAACCTTCCGGAACGCCGGGCTTCAGCGGCCTTTGCTCCCGGAGTTCAAAATACCCGGAAGCGTTCAGGCACCATCGGTCCTGCCTGTTTGTAACAACTTCACCATCGAAAAACCGGCCTCTTAAGAACCGCGCAAATACGGGGCTCCCAACGGAGCCCGGACCCGAACGATCAACCCTTTCTATAAACACGATGTTCCTACGGAGCAATTACGCAAACTACCGGGGTTCCGGCGCAATTCCGGTGTTACCGATACCGCATGTTTACAGCACCATGATCACCGGGATACAGGATCCATCAAAGCCCGGCAAACACAGGGCTCCCTACGGGGCCCGGACCCGAACGATCAACCTTTTCTATAAGCACGATGTTCCTACGGAGCAATTACGCAAAACGATTCGGGTAGTGTTCCGGTGCCATCTATGTGGCCTGTTTATCGCCTCATCATTATTGAGAAACCGGCTCTGTGAGGTGTCATATATCGATATCCGGCCGGAAAGGTCCGGGGAAATGTTAAATAGCCCCCGCAGCTTCACGGTAAAATGCAGAAGCAGGGTTGGCTAAAAACCGGCAAGGTTGCAAAGTGCCTTTTCTAAAAGGAAGAAGCCTTTTTTATTTACATCCTTCATTCAATATTTTACAGGAATAATAGGTAAGGGTTATATATGGAACAATTGGCTATAAAAGCCCGATGTCGTTTCCTTCAGCATCCGGCCCTTTTTATGAAAGGAACATTCATACGCCAAAGGACTTTAGTTCTTAGAGCCTGTTTAAAATTCATTCAATGGCTTTATTATGGCCGTTTTGGGCTGCAACTGCGTTAAATTTTTCGCCATAGTGGCCTACTATGCCTGCAAAATTTTCCTTGTTTCGCTCCAAAATAGCTTCATAATAAATTCCATCAATAAAATTTAAACAGGCTCTTAGAAGAGGACCGCTGCTTTTTATCGTCTGCCCTGAAAGGACGGCATTCGATGAACCGCGTGTGAACTGCAGGGTTCATCACCGGACTGCCCGTTGAACCCGGGGGAAATTCAATACCTCTTTATAGCAAACGGGCCGGCGTTACACTGACGGCTATTAAAGGATCCCCTTGGGGGTTGAGCCCAATGAATTTTCCGGGTCCTCCTTAAGGAAACGACATTGATAAAAAATTACGGATTTATCCCTTGCGAAGTTTTAAATGCCCGTTTGCCACCACTCCTTCATACCTTTTACCGCCGGGACCGGCCAGCCGGAACTGTACATCCCATTCCGCCGGCCAGGCGGGCAGCAGGGTCACTTTATCATCTTCATACTGCAGCAGCATGCGCTGGAGCGCCGTTACCGCCACCGAGCCATGGCATTGATCCGGCGTCCAGTCATAGTTGGGGCCCCAGAATGCGGGGAACCGCATTTCTTTATTCCATTTTGAAAAGCTTTCCACCACCATGGCTTTTGCCTCCTGTGTAAGCCCCAGGCAGGCCGCCTGTATGGAATTTTGCTGCCAGCCTCCGTTTTCCCTGTGCGTTCGGGCATTAAAGGACCGGATGGCCAGGTCCAGCCCGGGTTTGCCCACGGCATAGGCCCGGTAGGGGAAAACAGCATAGAGCTCCGGATTTTCAATATTGGCCTTATTGCTATAGATCTGTGCCGGCGCCAGCAGGGTATCGGCGCCTTTTAAACGCAGCGGCACCTCCGGAAGTGCCTTTATAAGCGCTGTCCAGGTTTGTTTTTGTTTGGCTGATGGAAAGGGCAGTTGCAATAATTTTTCTGCCACCACGCGGATACCTACGATCTCCGGCAGCGGGTTCACGGCTGTATGAAAGGTTTCCAGCGACATGGCCGGGTCAAACAGGATCTTTCCGTCCGGCCCTTTTTTCCAGTGCTGCGCATAAAACGTCAGGATCTGCGATGCAAAGGGCAGCAGGGTATCTTTTGCAAAAGCGCTGCTTTTGGTGAACCGGTAATAGTCTGCCATCATCAGCGCCAGCTCCAGGCCGCTTTGCCAGTAATAACGGATATAGGGGTTTTTAACATACCCATCCGGCAGGCTGTCTCTTTTACATCCATAATCCCCATCGGCATAAGTACCCCAGAAGTTCATCGTTTCCGGGAAAAAGGCACCTTCATGGCCATAGTACTTCCTGGTGGCCGCCATGCGCAGGGGCAACGCATCCATATACATCTTAAACAAGGGTGCAAAAAGATCAAAGTCCCCGGACTCCAGCATACTCCAGTAGGGCAGCCGGGTGTTCTGCCACCAGTAACAACCGCCCCATAAACGGAAGTCGGCATCAAGATCCTTTTGCGGCCCGCCGGTTTCGTAGGTATCCACGGTAAAGATGCTGCCGTTAAACTTAATGGGCGATCCGCCCCTCCCGCTGCAGGCATTCATAAAGCGCTGTAAGAGGTATCCCCGCGAAACCATAAAGGCCTGCGCTTGCTCTGCACTGTCTTTTGCGGTGATATAGATATAGGAACGGTTCCAGAAATTTTTCCACCACTGCTGATGGGCAAGCACTCTCTTCTGAACCGGGATGGCTTCAATAACAGCTGCCTGCTGCTTTACCTGCCGCACCCAGGCATTTGCTGCCCCCTGCCGGGCAGCAGGGTAAACAGCAATCGAAAACTGCCGGGCAGCGCTGGTACTTACCAGGGTGGTATCATCCTGGTTTTTTAGGCCCCTGCCCCGGATGAGCAGGCCAAAGTTATTATGCAGCAGCGGATCGGGCCGGTACCTGTCAAAATCATCCAGCGCCTGTATCTGCAGGTTCCCCCTCCAGATGGAATAGGGATTGCGATGATAGGCTATAATGCTTTTTTGGTCATGAGCCAGCACCAGATCCGGCTCCTGGCTGATGGCAACCGGGCAATCCTTCGACACCTGCCGTTCTCCCATACCCCAAACAGAGCCTGTTTCTGCACCCATGATCGGGCGCGTTCCCTTCCGCCAGTTTTCATAAGCCACTTTCACATTAACAGGGACCCTGCTTTTTATTTCCGTTTGAATAACCGGGTTATTGGCATCGATCCAGAGTTTTACCTTCGTCAATCCGTAATCGATCGCGATGGCACCCTCCTCCAGTTTCAGTTCCTGTACAAATCTGCCTTCCTCCAGCGGGTTGGGTGTTATGGACACCCGTACCCGGCCCAGCTTTAGCAGCCGGCCTATCTCGCTCCAGGCATCCGTTTTGGAGCTGTAAAAAACAAGATCGCCATTGGCCTCCACCCATACATTGGCGCCAATATCGCCATTGCCGATGGGCATGGACCCCTTTGAATTCATACCGGGATTGGTCCACCGGATATTATACCGGCTTACCCTGTTCTGCTGCGCAAAGCCAGCCTGTACCAATGGCAGGTACAGGAAAATAAAAAGAATTATTCTGTTCATCATTTCAAATACCGTTTTGGATGCAATCAATATCCGCTATCATAGCTTTAGCTTTTGCCGGCCGCTGCCCGCTATCTCAAAAGGACCTGGAGCAGGGCTGGCTGTCTTTCTTTTTTTGCCGTGGAAATCGGTATCGATTTTTAAAGGGCTGCCATCCGTATTTTCAAACGGAAGATCGGGAACCAGGGCCTTATTCAGGCTGCCGGTGGTGACCCATTTTCTTTTCTGCTGCTGCCATTGTTTATTCCAGGTTATTTCCAGGTACCGGTCGGGCCCTTCGCCTGTTAACCTTACAGCAGCATCAAAACTGGTATCCAATATGGCATTCTGTTCGGTGGCTGCCTGTGCGTTGTATTTTTTCATTGCTTCTTTTCCCTGCGCCGTCATTTCGCCCAGCCGTTTACTGCCCTGCACCGCACGTGCAGGCACAGATCCCTTCGTATACACATTTCCCTCAAATACTACAGGCAACAGGGCCTTGCTGTACTGGCCGGCGTTTGCGCCGCTTACAAAAAGATTATTCACAAACTGCACATCACCGCCGGGGTTATCATGCAGGGCTTTTACAAATGTAGTATGTGGCAGGTGATAGGGCGTAAGCCGGCTATCGTAGGACACTACCTCCATATTGCCGCTGAAAAGATTATGCACAAAGGCTGCACCGCTGGAGTTCATCAAAAGACTTTTCTTCGACAGCATTACATTATTGCTGACCAGCATGGGGCCATGATCTACTTCCAGGAACAGGTCGATACCATTGTCGTAAAACAGGTTATTCTTTACCTGTGCTCCCTGCGCCATCCAATCGAGCCAAACGCCCATATTGGTGCGGTAGATCCGGTTACCGCGGATCTGCACATCCACGGCCCCATGAAATTTGATGCCCGCCATTTCAGCTCCGGTAAACAGTCTTTTAACATGGATATCATGAATATCGTTGTGCTCAATAATACTGAAAGCACAGCCCATAGAACCAACAATACCGGTTTGCTCACAGTGGGCCACTTCATTGTTCCGCACGAGGTGACCGCCAATGGTTCCTTTGTTCCAGCCAAAGGCCAGGGCCCGGTTGATGGTGCCCACATAGCCTTCGGCAGATTCGGTTTGGTTATTATCGTGCCCATCGCCATATTTTCCTAAAGCAATGCCCACGCATTTTGAGTACTGCACTTTGTTGTGCTCAATGATCCAGCCCCGGCTCCAGTGCGTGCCGATGAGGCCCTGCTGCTCTGCTGTCGGAGGCGCCCAGTTGGTGGCAGCCTGCTCCAGGGTAAAACCGCTTACAGTGATATAATTAATGAACGGCTTATCCGGGTAAAAAACCATGGGCCGCACATTGATCTCTACCATTTTTTTATTGGGGTCTGCATTTTTAAACTGCGCCCGGATGGTGGTAGTCGTGCTGTCTACCTCTGCCCACCACAGGAGGTCCTTTCCATCGGCCGGCTGCATGACTTCTTCGGCCTTTGCAGCTTCCATCAGCCATTGACCGTCCAGGTATACCGCCCCCCGGTGATATTTCCGGTCCCTGGGTGTGGGAGTAAACCAATCGCCGCTGATCTGTTCTTTATAAGGGTTGAAGGCTCCAAAAAAGCTGTTGGGCAGCCGCGCTTCCCAGGTATCGTTCTGCAGCTGCTTCCAGTTTTTGACCAACTCCGATCCCTTGATGCTCACCTGCTCCCCTTTTGCTGCCCGGTATACGATCCGCTCCTGGTCTGAATTACCGCCACGGGGCGGAGTGATCTGCTCGCGGTATACACCGGCATGCACGGTAATGATATCGCCGGGCAGGGCTTTGGCCGCAGCCGCCATAATGGTTTTGAAGGGCTGGGCAGCGCTGCCGTTGTTAGCATCGCTGCCTCTCTGTGCTACGTGCAATTCCCGGCCCGCGCGCCGGGATACCTGGGCCGGTGCCAGCAGTGAACTCATCGAAAAAAGTAAAAGAAATAATTGCTTCATTCAGTACCTGTTTTTATGAACTATTTAGTTGGGCCGGTATTACCGTAATGCCCGGGTCGTCATGTATGGATATGGCCTTACTACTGCATGCACCGTGCCCGGTTATTTTCTGCAATCATTTTACCCGGCATGTAATTCTCATCAGGACGGATCCACTTTGATCTTTAATACCTCCGGCCGCAGGTAGGGAATATTCGCATCGGCCGTCCCCTTCCACGCATAGGGATCGCTGCCTGCCACCATAATAATATCCCTCAGGTCTTCCGTTGGCGGCAGTTTGCCGTCCTGGTCCCAGGGCAACATCGATTCTGCACTCATATAGTGATTAACCAGCGCCGTGCGGAAGCAATCACCGGTCTTATTGGCCCGTGAGCTGTGCAGGGTATAACCGTTAAAGAAAACAACAGACCCTGCTTTTACCTCAACCGGTATGGCCTGTTCTCCGAGCGCTTCCACATCCACGGTGTCCACATCCGCATATTCGATGCCATTGTAAGGTACCCGGCACATCATATAACCGGGCCGCCCGGGAATGATCCACAGGCAGCCGTTTTCGATGGTGGCATCATCAATAGCGATCCAGGCTCCCGTCAGGGAGCGGTCCCTTGTGGGTATATAATATTCATCCTGGTGCCAGCTTTGCCCTTTTTTACCCGGAGCTTTAACAAAAAGCATCGATTGCATGCATTTTACGTTGGGGCTGATGATGGCCGTTAATATCTTTACAATTCCCGGGTGCTGCAGGAAGCCGGAAATAACGGGAGAAAGCTTGTGCGGAAAATGGATGGCTATATACTTTTTCAGCACTTCGCTGTCCGGCTCCCCCGGGGCCACAGGCATTAACCCCTCTACTGCGCCCCGTTCGCCCCGGAAGATAGCAGCCGTCTCTGCTTTGAGCGCTTCAATTTCGCGGGGGCTGATCAGTCCCGGTGCCACCAGGTAACCCTGCCGGTTATAAAAATCAATCTGCTGCTGTTGCAGCTCTCCGTTCTCTACAGAAACATCTGCATTCATAATGCTTCGTTTTTTATGATTACCGAATAACAATCCTCATCGCTTTCTCAACGCACGGACGTTCTATATATAGCTCAGACGCTCCCCGGGTATGCACAGAACGCCAGGGAACCTGAACAACTGGCAAGCCGTTGTTGCCATCCTATTGCTTTAGGAAACACCCTTGATTCAACCCTGTTCTTTCCCCGGGCCATTTATGGGCGTATGCCTCATCAGCCCGGTATGTGCCTGCCCCTCCCGGGAATAGCTGCTTTCCTGCCGCAACCGTTACGCCCTGCGATCAATCGTTAAAGCTACACGCTGCCCCGCAGAAGGGCTTCCACTTTTTTTTGAAAAAACTAAACTATTTTCATAGCCTGATATAAAAGATCTTTATATATTGCGTAATATAATTGACATCCAAAAGATCCCGCATGAGACCGTTGATCCAGAAATTACCTCTTAACGAAAGCAGCAGCTTTATTGCCCAAACGTTTCGCACCCCCGAGTTCGAGGTGGGCTGGCATCAGCACATCGAGTATGAACTGATCCTTTTTACGGAAGGCTCCGGGTTAAGTCTTATCGGCAATCATGTGGGGCAATTTGAAACCGGGGATATCTATTTCCTGGGGAGCAATGTGCCCCACACGTTCCGGAAACGTGACCCCGACCTGGTTACCAGTGCAGTTGTGGTCCAATTCCGCAGGGACTTCTGGGGCCAGGACCTGCTACAGCTTCCTGAAGCCAGGAAGATCCGGCAACTGCTGGAAACCAGTATGCAGGGATTAAAATTACAGGGGCAGCTGCGTAACAAAATGCAAACCCCGATAAAGGAGCTTGAAAAAGCAACCGGGTTCCGGCGGGTTATTGCGCTGTGCCATTGCCTGGAACTGATGGCGGCAAACCCGGAATGGACAACCGTAAATACACAGGAGCTCCGGATCAATGAAGATGAACGCATCAGCCGCATATTCCAGTTCACTATCGACAACTTCAGGGACCCTATTACCCTGCAGGACGTAGCCGAGATAGCGTGTATGAGCGTGCCCCATTTTTGCAGCTTCTTTAAACGGTGCACACAAAAGACGTATGTCGATTTTTTAAACACCGTCCGCACCGGTTATGCCTGCTCCCTCCTGACGGAAACCCAAAAACCCGTCCTGGATATTTGCTTTGAAAGCGGCTACAATACCATCGCCAATTTTCACAAACAGTTTTTAAAGACCCAGAAATTAACCCCGCTTCAATACCGGAAAGCTTTTGCACCGGAGGTGATCCGCCAGGGAAGAAATATCGGGATCGAAGCATGAGGGGTTTCCCCGGCAACTAGTAAAAGCTTTAGTTTTTGGCAACCAGTCCTGACCGCTGCCAGGGGCTGGCATTTGGGAATGTGAACATGCGGCCTGGGCACCGGGTATAGAAAACAGGTCCGGCCGGTATCAATAGCCGATAGTCCATCAATATCCTTTCCTTAATCCCGTCCCGTTTATGAAAGGGAAGTTCAGACGCAAAAGGATGCTATTGCCTGGAAGCGGTTCCGTTCTTTTATCGCCCCCCCTGAAAGGGGCATCTGATAAACCGCGCGTGCAACGCGTGGTTCATCAGATCAATCCCCTGCGGGGAATATGAGCATGTAGGAATGTGATCATAAGATTGAACACCGGGTATAAACAGGTCAGACGTTGAATCCTTGTCCTGACCGGAATTGCATGCCCGGCATCCCCCAATTGGCCTATGGCCGGATAGCCGGTCGTGCAACCGCCGGTTCGGTTACAACCGTTTGCATTGAACCCCGCCGGGGCTCAACCCGGATTACGATCATGTAGGAATGTGATCATAAGATTGAACACCGGGCAAAAACAGGTCAGACGTTGAATCCTTGTCCTGACCGGAATTGCATGCCCGGCATCCCCCAATTGGCCTATGGCCGGATAGCCGGTCGTGCAACCGCCGGTTCGGTTATAACCGGCCTGCATTGAACCCCGCCGGGGTTCAACCCGGATTGTGGTCATGAACCACGTGCTGCACGCGCGGCTCATCGGATCAATCCCCTGCGGGGAATATGAGCATGTGGGAATGTGAACATAAAGATCGAGCACCGGGCAAAAACAGGTCAGACGTTGCATCCTTGTCCTGACCGGAATTGCATGCCCGGCATCCCCCAATTGGCCTATGGCCGGATAGCCGTCGTGCAACCGCCGGTTCGGTTATAACCGGCCTGCATTGAACCCCGCCGGGGTTCAACCCGGATTACGATCAGGAACCACGCGTTGCACGCGCGGTTCATCGGATCAATCCCCTGCGGGGAATACGAGCATGTAGGAATGTGATCATAAGATTGAACACCGGGTATAAAAAACGATTCCAGCGTTAAACGTTACCCCCGTCCCGAAGCTTCGCATAAGTGCCTAGCTAAGGAATACAATCCTGCAGAACCATACGGTTCCATTACTCCCCCGGATCCCAACAATCACTGCTCCATAGGGAGCAACGTGTTTATAGCAATGTTTTATTATCTGGATTAGGCTCCGTAGGGAGCCCCGTGGTTACACGACATCCCGCAAGGAGCCAACGGCACCTGGATCCTGACACACAGGCTTTACCACCCGGGGCTGAAAAGCGGTTTAAAACGATGCCCAACCGCAACACAGCGGTCCGTTCCATACAGCCACCCAGCTTAGCCAGACCGGTACCCGTTTACCGGAACGATCCGGTTTGCAGCAGGCAGACCGGCTTCTTTTTGAACATAAGCCGTTTTGATCACCGGAACGATAAGTGGATCCGGCGGATCTTCCGGGCGGCCAGCAGGTACTTCACCCGGAAGTACTGCCTGTTTCTGCAACTGGGCCTTATGGGTTTCAAGCTCCAGTATCAACAGCGATATTTCCTCCAGACCGGCTTCCACACACCGAAGCCGCCACTCTTTTTCTACCACCCACTGCGGATGAAGCTTCTTTTCCCGGGC
>NZ_FMZO01000014.1 GCF_900101395.1 Niabella drilacis
TGCTGAGCTTGACGTGCTGAGCTTGACGTGCTGAGCTTGACGTGCTGAGCTTGACGTGCTGAGCTTGACGTGCTGAGCTTGACGTGCTGAGCTTGGCGAAGCACGAACACCATTAACATAAACCATAACTTCAAATACCATGAAACGCTACTATGTCTACATCCTGAAATGCTCTGACAATTCTTATTACACTGGCATTACCAGCAACCTGGAGCAAAGGCTGCGTCAACATGAAAGCGGATACTACGAAGGCAGCTACACCTCCTCAAGAAGACCGGTAACCTTGGTTTATTATGAATGCTTTCATAATGTAAGAAGTGCCATTGCTTTTGAAAAACAGATCAAAGGCTGGTCGCGGAAAAAGAAGGAGGCCCTGATGCGGTCCGACTGGGATACCCTGAAGCTATTATCAAGGAACTATACCCAATACGGGGATCCTTCGTCAGATCACCCTTCGTCAGGCTCAGGGGGACGTGAAAGGCCAGTATGATGCACTTTTCATAGCGAGCTTGACGTACCGAGCTTGTCGTGCTGAGCCTGTCGAAGCACAAAAACACTCACCTCCGTGTCCACATCATTAAGCGTTACAGTACTGTTCCACTGTTGCCTGGCGCAGGGCAGCAATGTAATAATGAACGGTTTCGCCACCAGCCGCTGGGGGGTGCTGATGATAACGGTAACCTTATGCTGCAGGAAATGGTCAATTACTTTCTTGAGTTCAGCAAATACCTCCGGCTCATAGTTTACATCGCTGAGCAACACCACATCCGGCCATGGTTGTGCAATGGCATCTTTCCAGTCCAGGGTTGTGGCGGTTACATTGTTTAGTTGTAGCTGCGCCGCCGATCTTTTTACATAAGCTGATGCAAGAACCTCTTTATCGCTGATGGTTACCTCTTTGGCAACGGATGCGGCATATAAACCCGGCAGGCCCAGACCGGCCGCCAGCTCCAGCACCCGCTGATCCGCAATATATTCCTGGTGTTGCTGTAAAAACATACTCAACCCTATCGCAGCAGGCCATACCTGTGCCCAGTATGCGGCGTTTTTATTGTCCTTATACGCCTGCTGCACAAACTCCGGTGGAGGCATACAAATTTCCAGGTGGTGATCGCCTATTGCAAAGGATTTCGATATAAAAGGGGGTTGCATATGCAGGCAAAGAAAAGGATTTATTCAGAACATCCGTAACGCAAAAAGCCGCTGCAATACGGTAGACCTCGCTACGCCTCCGCTTTTGGCGGAGGTGACCAAAGAGCGTATCCGTACCCGGCCGGTAATTTTGCGGTTATGTACATCGCTTTTCTTCCGTTATCCCGGGCGGAGTGTAACGAAGCCGGAGGATCACTTTGGTTTGCTTCCGGAATTCCCCGCTTTCCGCTTGTGGCGAGATCGGTCAGTATGACGAAAATATATGCTCTTATTATAACCATAACCCGGCTGCAATGCGCATATTCCTTGTTCCGTCATGCCGGCCATAGCGAAGGCATTTATTCATTGTTGGAGCAGATCGCCCCGCGCGTCCTGCGGACAACAATACCCGTATTGAGGTGCTGAAGTGAGTGACACAACGAAGCCGCCAAAAGCGCTGAAGCCGGGCCATAAAACAGCTTACCCGTTCTTTACCCCTGCCAGCTTTACCAGCAAGGGGATCAACCCAACTGACACGGCTATAAAAACACCCACACGGATATAGTTTAAAGTGCGCCATTGCCTTGCCCGGCTCAGCAGGTCGGCGCTAAAGGATTTGCCGTTGGCGATGGCCTGGAACTCGATGATATTGGGAGCAAAATATGCAAGGGTCCATACCCGCAATGCAATATGTACGGCAAACAGCACCAGGAGCCCGTTCCTTACCGGATCGATTTTCCAGCAGAACACCATGGCCAGGATGAAGGTTATTTCATGTATGGAATGGGCAATGATCCAGAAGGTTTTAAGGTCGGCCCCATATGGCGCCTTAAAGTACTGGAGGGATTGCGGCGGGGCGGCCGTCCATTTGGGAACCAGCACCGCTGTTTCAAAAAGCTGCGCCCCGTTCAGTAAAAAATAAGCCAGGATGGTTACCAATAACCAGCCTTCCGCCCTTGACAGGTATTCTATATTAACGTTTGCCATGATGTACTGTTTTTTTATTTAGCATTGTTGTTGAGTTCGTTGGTAAAGGCCTTCATGATCCCGACGGATGCGCGGAGATAACCGGCAATCAGCTGCACATCCTTCTTGCTGTAGGTGGAGATCAGTTTTTCAACCTCCGTTTTCAACCGCTGGTTAGAGCGCTCAAACAGTTTTTTTGCTTTGGCTTTATTGGCAACGATCAACACTTTCCTGCGATCTGTTTTGTCAAACTCCCGGCTTACCAGCTGCTGCGCTTCCAGCCGGTCGATCATGGCGGTTACCGCGCCGGTGGTTAGTCCGGTATGGTTAGACAGCTCCCCTGCGGTAAGCGGCCCCTGCCGGAGGATCAGACTAAGGTACTTATGATCCACGCCTGTTAAACCCGCGCTGCGGGCGATGGCCTCGTGCATAAGGATGGTTGCATCGGAGAGCTCCCTTCCCAGTTCGCTAAAATCTTCTGTTGCTGATGGCTGCATATATCTTTACAATTAATTATCTTGATGATAAAGATAATTAAAACTTCCGGAACTTTTCTGACATTGCCGGTCCCGCCCGGCGACCATTGAAAAAAAACCGGTAAATAGCTTCGCTATGGCTTGTGAGCACCCCCATAGCAGTCCGTTTCCGCCTGCGTCAAAGTTCGCCCTCTACGATCAAACAGTAATGCGAGATTTGTTTTAAAAGGGGGCTGCGCTACCTCCCACTCCCAGCCTTCGGACAACGATGGGAATTGCTCCGACAGTTTCTGCAGGAACCGGTCCCAGCCGGAACAGGACTCACTGATAAAAACACGCATCCCGTTCCTCGTAAACAGATCCAGGCAAACCTCATCCGTTGTCAACAGGTCTTGCTTGTAAGCAAAGATCGTTTCCACATCCGCCCATGCATAACAGGCACGCAGCAATGCTTCCTCCTGTATGAACCCATCATGTGTATAAGAAAAAGCACCGGCCCGTTCCAGTATGTATGGGTTACGCTCTGCCGCTACCAGGCAGGCGCCCATCCCGGATTCTGCAATATCTTTTATTACCCGGTTGCGCTTTGTCAAAAACCGGGTAAGATAACGCCTCATAATGATCGCATCCGTCAGCCGTCCCAGCACGCCCAGTGGCGATTGAAACTCAAACACATCCTTTATTAAAGTTCCGGCTTCTACCGCACTGAAATAGTGATCATGCTTCATAAACCTAAAGGCCCCACGCTGTTGCTCATCCCTGAAATGAACGGGCCGCTGATACGCCGTAATTTTTGAGGTCAGCTTCTGGCGTACACCAAAATGCCGGGCCTGCCAGGTTACCGTTTCCCCGGCCTCAATAAGTCCGCTGGTTTTCCCCGCAATAGCGCGCTCCCCGGTTTGGACAGTTGAAAAACGGTGCAGGTCAATGCTCCGGGACAGATCGAAGCAGGTTTCCGGATCGGCACTGACTAATGTTTCCAGTTTAATAACAGGCATACCCTTTGGGAAATTGGATTTAAATGTTGATAAAACAAAGATACAGTGGCAGAACTGTAAGGATATAAACCTGGCTGCAGGAAGTCCAGGCCCAACAAACATCTTAAAAATAATTCATATACCTTTATGCCATAAAATAGTCAACCTATGCAAATCATCCGCAGTATCCAAAACCGTATTTACGAGATCCGTGGCGAACGCGTGATCCTCGATTTTGATCTTGCTGTCCTTTATGAAGTGGAAACAAGAACATTGAACCAGACCGTAAAAAGAAACAGTAAACGGTTTCCGGCTGATTTTATGTTTCAATTGACCCGACAGGAATTTGCTGTACTAAGGCAGGAAATCGACAAATTATATGACGATGAATATCAGCAAGTTACAGATATGTCATCACAATTTGTGATGACATATCCCGGGAAACGTCCTAAAACCGCACAGCCTTATGCATTTACAGAGCAGGGAGTGGCCATGCTAAGCGGCCTACTGAACAGTGACAAAGCCATTCAAATGAACATCGCCATTATGAGGGCATTTGTGGAGATCAGGAGGATCATGCTGCAGCAGAGCGACCTGGCGGAACAGCTGACGCAGATCCAGGAGCGCATTACCGGCCACGATGCGCAGCTTTCTGCTATTTATGATGCTATTGAAAATTTACTGGACGAAAAAGCCGCCCAGAAAAAATGGGATAATCGCCAACGGATCGGGTTTAACACGAAGTAAAATAATGTGTTATTTTTCGAGACTTCAGGTCTCGAAGATCAGGCTCTCTTAAAGCTCATCCAGGCTCTCTTTTACGGCCTGTATGGTTTGATCAAGATCTTCCTTCGTTAGTGCGTTATTCAAAAACCAGCTTTCAAAAGCAGAAGGCGGCAGGTAAATACCCCGTTTCAGCAACGCATGAAAAAACCGGTTAAACCGTGCATTATCTGCTGCTGCTGCTGTTGCAAAATTTACCACCGGCTGACCGGAAAAATGAACACTGAGCATGCTGCCCAACTGGTTGATCACATAGGGCTGTCCCCAGGCTTGCAGTACTCTATCCAGTCCGTTCTTCAGGTAGGTCGTTTTTTCATCCAATTCCGCCAGTAACTCCGGGTGTTCCTTTAGCACTTTAAGTAAGGTTAGACCAGCCGTCATCGCCACCGGGTTACCGCTCAGTGTTCCGGCCTGGTAAACGCCACCCAGGGGGGCCACCATTTCCATAATGTGTTGTTTGCCTCCAAAAGCACCAACCGGCATGCCAGCTCCGATCACTTTGCCATATGTTACCAGGTCCGCATCAATGCCCAAACGTTCCTGTGCACCGCCCAAAGCCAGGCGAAACCCGTTCATAACCTCATCAAAGATCAGGATCATCTGTTCTTCATCACAAATACGGCGCAGTCCTTCCAGGAAACCTGGTTCCGGAATGATACAACCCATATTGCCGGCTACTGGCTCCACAATAATGGCTGCAATTTCACCTCTGTGGCTGGCAACCAGTTGTTCAACGGCTGCCAGGTCATTATACGCGCAGGTAAGCGTGTCATTAGCTGCACCGGCGGTAATACCGGGCACGGTTTGAATATTAAAAGTAGCCACCCCGCTGCCCGCCTTTACCAGGAAGGGATCGGCATGGCCGTGATAACAGCCTTCAAACTTTATGAATTTATTACGGCCGGTATAGCCCCGGGCTACCCGCAGTGCACTCATGCAGGCCTCGGTGCCACTGTTCACCATACGGATCAGATCTACATTGGGCACCATGGATTTGATCAGCTCCGCCATCTCAATTTCCAGCTCTGTAGGCGCTCCAAATGAGGTGGCTTTCTCTACCTGCTGTTGAACGGCCTTTATCACCGGCTCATAACCATGCCCCAGGATCATGGGGCCCCAGGAAGCAATATAATCGATATACCGTTGGCCCTGCACATCGTACAGGTACGCACCTGTTGCTTTCTCAAAAAACACAGGCGTGCCACCCACACTTTTAAAAGCCCGAACGGGTGAATTAACACCACCCGGAATACTCTTTTGTGCGCGTTCAAATAAGGATCTGCTGGATTCGTATGTATACATGATGTGAATTGTGAATAGTCAATAGTGAACGCGCAAAGCTACTTTGAATTGAGCAAACCCGTAAGTAATGGGCTTAAAAAGTACTGTATCGCTTTTCTGTTTTTTTGAAAACTACCAGCTTTTGGAGCGCGGAACCTGAAACTGCATTTAAGCAATCACCCCCTTATAAATCATTACCAGCAATACCGCCCCGGCAATGATCCGGTACCAGCCAAAGGCCTTAAACCCGTATTTTTTCAGGAAATCAATAAAAAATCTGATCGCCAGAATGGCTACTACAAAGGCCACTACATTACCCACAATAAAAGCAATGGTATTCTCTTTTGAAGCCAGGATCAGCTCATACCCTTTTTGGGTTACACCACCCTGGTTCCATTTTTTCAGGAACAATGAATAAAGAGTAGCCGCAGCCATGGTGGGCACAGCCAGGAAAAAGGAAAACTCAGCGGCAATATTGCGGGTCATTTTCTGTTGCATACCGCCAATAATAGAAGCCGCACTGCGGCTCACACCGGGGATCATGGCCACCACCTGCCATAAACCGGTAAGAAATGCCCTGGGATAAGAGATCTGGTCCACGGTTTTTACCGTTGGATGGTTAAACATTTTGTCAATAAACAATAACACAAACCCACCGATCAGCAGTGTGGTGGCCACCACTGTGGGGCTTTCCAGCAGCTCATCAATCTTATCAGCAAACAAATACCCCAGCACCAGTGCGGGAATAACCCCCACAATGAGTTTAAAATAGAACGACCAGTTAATGCCACCCGCCGCCTTTGCCGGAAAGAACCGGCGCCAGTAGAGCACCACCACTGCAAGGATGGCCCCCAGCTGGATAGCTACCTCAAACAGCTTCGTAAACTCCTCTTTTTCAATTCCCATAAAGGAACTGGTAATGATCATATGCCCGGTGGAAGAAATGGGGAGGTACTCGGTAATACCTTCAACGATCGCAATAATAATAGCCTGGATAATGCTCATAATCGGTCTTTAAAAAATAAGGCGACACAAAAGTAGCCGCCTTACCATTTCTTTTATTGAAACCTCTTTATTTTTTTTCAGAAGCTGATTTCTTGAAAATAGCATATACTTCTATAGCCAGGCCGATAAAAATAATGATCGGCGCAATAGTGATACGTGTGGTACTGTATACCGCATCTTTATTAAACACATTCGGGTCACTGCTTTTGCCACCCGACATTAAGAACATACCCAGGGCGATAACCAGCGCCCCGATCAGCATCCAGGTATAATTGGATTTTGAGAACATTGAAGATGCACCATTTGTTGAAGCGGCCATATGCTGACAATTTTAGGGTTGCAATATAATATATTATCAGCAATGCCCGGTTTGGAAGCAGTAAATCTGTCCTCATTTAATTAATTTTTATAGAAAACCGCGGGGCGGAAATTGGCGTCTTTGCCTTCAAAATACCAGCCGGACCGGTTTTTTTGAAAATACAATGCTTAAATTTGCCCCCCAAGCCAGGTTTCCTGATTTTTTTGTTGAAAATGAAGCATCAAATCCTTTTCACACGCTAAAGGAGGGGACCAGACCAATACAAGGATTATGGAGTATAACTTTAATGAAATAGAGAAAAAGTGGCAACACTTTTGGGCAGAAAACGGCACGTACACCGTTTCCAATAAGAGTAGCAAACCTAAATATTATGTCCTGGACATGTTTCCCTACCCCAGCGGGGCCGGGCTGCATGTGGGGCACCCCCTGGGCTATATCGCCAGCGACATTTATGCCCGTTATAAACGGCTGAAGGGATTTAACGTACTGCATCCGATGGGTTATGATGCGTTTGGCCTTCCGGCGGAACAATATGCGCTTGAGAATGGCATTCACCCGGCCGTTTCCACTGACAAAAATATCAGCACGTTCCGGAAACAGCTGGATAATATCGGCTTTGGTTTTGACTGGAGCCGGGAAGTGCGCACCAGCGATCCGCAGTATTATAAATGGACCCAGTGGATTTTTTTGCAGTTATTTGAAAGCTATTTCGACCGGCAGCAGCAAAAAGCAATGCCCATCCACAACCTGGTAGCTTTATTTGAGCAGCATGGTTCGGCAGCACCCGGCGTTAAGCCCCCTGCATTCAGCTTTACTGCAGATGAATGGAAATCTTATAGTGAAGCCCAAAAGTTGGACATCCTGATGGAATACCGCCTGGCTTATTGTGGTTATGGCGAAGTGAACTGGTGCGAAGCCCTGGGCACAGTACTGGCAAACGACGAAGTTGTGAACGGTGTAAGCGAACGTGGAAGTTACCCGGTGGTGAAAAAGAAGCTGCGCCAATGGTACCTGCGCATTACCGAATATGCGGACCGCCTGCTGGAGGGCCTGCAACGCGTGGATTTCAGCGAAGCCATGAAGGAAATGCAAAGCAACTGGATCGGCAAATCCAGCGGTGCTGAAATCAAATTCTCAATTCTCAATTCCCAATTCTCATTAACCGTATATACTACCCGCCCGGATACTATTTTTGGGGTGGACTTTATGGTGATTGCACCGGAGCTGGAACTGGTGGACCAGATCAAAACACCGGAGCAGGCTGCCGCTGTGGACGAATACATCGCCTATGTAAAAAGCCGGAGCGAGCGGGAACGGATGGCAGAGAAAAAGATCAGCGGTGTATTTACCGGTGCCTATGCCATAAACCCCTTCGATGGTCGCCAGATCCCCATCTGGATCAGTGAGTACGTGCTGGCCGGATATGGTACCGGGGCCATTATGGCCGTGCCCTGCGGTGATGAGCGCGATTTTAAATTTGCCAAACATTTTGATATCCCCATTACCAATATCATCGGCAGTCATTTTAACGGGGAAGAAGCCAATGCCACCAAGGATGCCGTGCTGGAAAACTCCGGTTTTTTAAATGGTGTACCCATGCGGGAAGCCATGGAAACGGTGATCAGAGCCATTGAAGAAAAGGGCATCGGGACCCGTAAGGTGAATTATAAGATGCGGGATGCAGCCTTCAGCCGCCAGCGTTACTGGGGTGAGCCGTTCCCTATTCAATGGAAAAAGGGTACTGCCTACCCGATGAACGCAGCCGCCTTACCGCTGGAACTGCCAACGGTAGACAGCTATAAACCCGGCCCGGAAGGCGAGGGGCCCCTGGCCAATATCCCGGAATGGGTGGCCCGCGAACTGGAAACCAATACCATGCCCGGTTACGCCGGATCCAGCTGGTATTTTCTCCGTTATATGGATCCCAAAAATGACCAGGAATTTGCCGGCCGTGCCGCTACCGATTACTGGAACCAGGTAGACCTTTACATTGGCGGTACCGAACACGCGGTAGGCCACCTGCTGTACAGCCGTATGTGGACCAAGGCCCTGCACGATCTGGGCTATATCGGTTTTGATGAACCGTTTAAACGGCTGGTGAACCAGGGTATGATCCAGGGAAGCAGCCGCTTTGTATACCGGATCAACGGCACCAATGAATTTGTGTCGCAGGGGTTGATTGACGCCGACGAAACCTATAACGGCCAGGTACTGGATAAAATTCATGTAGACGTAAACATTGTGGATGGTACCGTACTGAACCGGGAGGCTTTTGTAAAATGGCGCAACAATGAGTTTTCCGCTGCTACATTTATCCTGGAGGACGGTAAATATATATGTGGTGCAGAGGTAGAAAAAATGTCCAAGTCCAAGTTCAATACGGTAAACCCGGACGACCTGGTAAACAAATACGGAGCCGATACCTTCCGCATGTATGAAATGTTCCTGGGGCCTGTGGAAATGAGCAAGCCCTGGGATACCAAGGGCATTGAAGGCGTACATCGCTTCCTGAAAAAATTATGGCGCCTGTTTTATAAGGAAAATGCAGACGGTAGCTTTGCGACCATCTGGACAAATGATGCGCCCACCGCAGCCGAACTGAAAGTACTGCACAAGAGCATCAAAAAAATTGAAGACGATAACGAACGGTTCAGCTTTAATACCGGTGTGAGTGCCTTCATGATCCTGGTAAATGAGCTTACCGATCTGAAGTGCCATAAAAAACAGGTGCTGGAACCGGTGCTCACCATGCTCTCTTCCTATGCACCGCATATTGCGGAAGAGCTGTGGCACGCTTTGGGCAATAATTCCAGCGTACTGGACGCATCCTTCCCGGTATTTGAAGAAAAATATATCAAAGAATCGGATAAGGAGTATCCCATTTCTATTAATGGGAAAATGCGTACCACCATGACGATCTCCCTTGAAGCCTCCCAGCCGGACGTAGAGCAGCTGGTACTGAACAATGAGATCGTACAAAAATGGATGGACGGGAAGCCGCCCAAAAAGATCATTTTTGTAAAGAACAAAATGGTGAACGTGGTGGTATAAATAAAACGTTCTTTTTTAAAAGGGCTGTGTCAAAGGTATAATTCCCGGCACAGCCCTTTTTCTTTTCCGCATGATACCGGAACACTATCACTGCCCGGTGATCAGCTGCAGTTTTTTATAGTTCTCTGTAAAAGCTTCGCCGGAGATCTTATAGGAAAGCTGGAGCAGGCTGTCGCCGGCCAGTTTGAACTGAACCAGTTTCTGCGCACCGGCCTGTTCCGGGAAACCCGAGCGAACGGTCTTTTCAAGATAACTGTTTGCCGATTGTAATTCGTAAGTCCCTGCCATGGAAATGCCAAACCCGTCATTTCCCAGGCCTATATTGGTGGTGGTACCATCTGCATTGTACAGCTTCAGCAAACCGGTTGAAGCGCCATCCAGCTGCAGCTCCCAAATGCCCGTCAGCCGGTTTTCAGGCTTTGGCGCCAGTGCCATCAATAAGGCAGCTGCCGGGATCCAAAAAAAGTGTTTTCGCATTGCTGTTTATTTTATACCTGGAAGATACTTGTTTCTTTTTCACACTATACTTCAGACAGGAAAATAGCGGTTTTCCATATAATTATATTCCGGATGAAACCGGCGTTGTAGACGTATTTTCAAAAAATGGCATATTTTTAGATAGACTTGGGTAGCGCCCAGCCAAAATGCGCTGACTTTTAATCAAACTAAAAACGCAAACTATGTCAATCAACATTGTAGATCTTGTTAAGAACTATGTTCCCCAGGATCTGATTGCAAAGGCCGGATCCTCTTTGAACGAAAGCGAAGGAAACGTTTCCAACGCAGTGACCGGGATTATCCCTGCAGTTCTGGGTTTATTTGCCTCCAAAGCAACTTCCGGCGAGCAGGGTGCTGCAGAAGTGCTGGATACCGCCAAAGGCTTTTCCAACAGCGGTATCCTGGGCAATATAGGCTCACTGTTTGGCAATGCCGACCTTTTATCAAAGGGCACCAGCCTTTTTAAAGGGCTTTTGGGCGATAAAACCAATTCCGTCATCGACAGCATTGCTCATTTTGCCGGGATCAAGCCATCCTCCTCAGGATCTCTTATAAGCATGATCGTTCCGCTTGTATTGGGACTGCTTGGAAAACATGCTACCGATAACAACCTGAATGCCAGTGGATTTTCCAGTTTCCTGGGGTCTCAGAAAGATCATATCCTCGGTGCGCTTCCCTCAGGATTAGGGTCCCTGGGTGCGGCACTGGGGTTGAACTCCATCAGCGAAGAAGTTCAGCAAACCGTTTCCAATGTTCAGGAAACCGCTGCATCCACTTATAACTACGCAGACCAGGAAGTCCGCAAAGCAGGGGGAGGCGCCAAATGGCTGCTGCCGCTTTTGCTGCTGGCTGTTATAGCACTTGCATTATTGTATTTCCTCGGAAAAGGTTGCAACAATACGGCAACCCCCGGAGAGGGATCCGACACTACGGCCGTTGCACCTGCAGACACACTTACAACAACACCCCAGCCTACGGAAGCTCCTGCAGCAAAAACACTTACGGAAGTAACCCTGCCCGATGGCGTAAAACTGCAGGCGTACCCGGGCGGCATTGAGGACCAGCTGGTACAGTTTATCCAGTCCGACACCTACAAAACAGCAGCCGACAGCACATTGAAAGAAAAATGGTTCAATTTTGATGACCTGAACTTCGAGTTTGGCACCACAAAACTGACCGACTCCTCCAAACGTCAGCTGGATAATATTGCAGCGATATTAAAGGCATTTCCGGATGTAAAGATCAAGGTAGGTGGCTATACGGACAAAAAAGGCGATGACGCCGCAAACCTGAAGCTTTCTGATGGCCGGGCCAAAGCAGTACAGGCCGCGTTAAAAGCCGCCGGCGTGAGCGCCCAGGTTCCGGAAGCCGAAGGCTATGGCGAAAAACTGGCACAGGTAGATGAAAACGCCTCGGACGAAGCCAGGGCCGCAGACCGCAGGACCTCTGTAAGACTGTTGAAAAAATGATTATATGTAAACCCTGAATACGGCCGTCTCCTCCGGGAGGCGGCTTTTTCTTTGCCTCTGAAAACAGCATTCATCTTACATTTGCCAAATGATACAGTTTGATAAATTTACATTAGCGAATGGATTAAGAGTGATTGTGCACCAGGACAAGGCTACCCCTACTGTGGTCATGAATATTTTGTACGATGTAGGGGCAAGGGATGAAGTACCACACCAAACAGGCTTTGCGCACCTCTTTGAACACCTGATGTTTGGCGGTTCGGTAAACATTCCTGAATATGACGAACCCCTGCAGCTGGCCGGTGGGGAGAACAACGCCTATACGACCAACGACCTTACCAATTATTATATACAGATCCCCAAAGAAAACATAGAAACCGCTTTTTGGCTGGAAAGCGACCGTATGCTCTCCCTGGCATTTAGCGAAAAAAGCCTGGAAGTGCAGCGTAAAGTGGTATGCGAAGAGTTTAAGGAACACTATCTTGAGAAGCCCTATGGCGATGCCTGGTTCAAAATGCGCGAACTGGCATATAAACAGCACCCTTACCGGTGGATGACTATCGGAAAAGAATTATCGCATATTGAAAATGCCCAACTGGAGGATGTAAAGCGCTTCTTTTTTAAACATTATCGTCCCAGCAACGCCGTAATGGTAGTGGCCGGCAATATTACGACCGAAGCCGTAAAAGCCCTGTCTGAAAAATGGTTTGGCGATATCCCGGCCGGTGATCCCAAAAACAGGGAAGTTCCTGCTGAGCTCCCGCAAACGGAGGCAAGAAGAGAGACTGTTACGGCAGATGTTCCCCTGGATGCCTTTTATAAATGCTGGCATATTGGCGGCAGGCTGAGCCCCGAGTATTATGTGGCAGACCTGCTGACGGATATCCTGGGTGGCGGAGAATCTTCGCGCCTTTTTGAAAAGCTGGTAAAGGAGCTACAGCTGTTTGTAAACATCCAGTGCTATCATATGGGTAGTATTGACCCCGGCATTATCTGTATTGAAGGAAAGCTGGTAAAAGGTGTGGACATGAAGACAGCCGAGGCGGCGATCGAAAAGATCCTTCAGCATTTAAAAGAAGCGCCCATCATGGAAACAGAGTTGCAAAAGGTAAAGAATAAAACAGAAAGCATGATGGCTTTTGAAGATATGAGCCTGCTGAACCGTGCCAACAGCCTGGCCTTTTATGAGCTGCTGGGCGATGCCGGTATGATGAATACCGAACTGGACCGGTATAGCGCCGTTACCACGCAGGATATCCAGGCAACTGCGCAAAAGATCTTCCGGGAAGAAAACAGCAGCACCCTGTATTACCAGGCAAAACACTAAACGGCTTTTTTGCCAAATGTCAGTTTTGCCATCGCGTTTTTGTTGTACCGGGTAAGATAAATTTTAATGCGGCGTTCTATTTCGGCCGGAGGGAAGTTATTATTTTTCAGGCGGATCTCAATAGATACACCTTCAGCCACTCCGGGAACAGCAGCCGGGCTTACCACAAGATATTCCTCCTTATGCTGACCCGAATGCACGCCTTCCAGTAAATGATCATAGTCGATATAGATCTTACGAATGACATTCCATGGGAAAAAACCTTTTTTGGGCGTGCTGAATCCCATTGCCGAAAGTGTAAACTTCACTACGGGATTAAAATATTTAAAACACCCGTATAAAGCGACCGGAACAAATATAGCAATCGTAAACCAGGCAGCAGCATCCATAACGAAACGGCCCGCCTTTTCATAGCGGATATACGCAAAAAACGGAATGACCAGGATCCCAAAAGCAACAAGCCCCAGGTAATACTGTTTCGATCCCTGTACAATTGTTTCTTCCGGAACGGCAGCATCATCTTCCGTATCTACTACTACGCTTTTCTGGCGTACGCGTTCGATGAGGATCCTGTTGATCTTTGCCCGGTCCTTTGCCGCTATTACGGCCCATTTTCCCGGAACAACCCGGAGCTTTGACCCAAATCCTGAATCGGCCCTGCGGATCAACTCAAAAAGATCATCAACCCGCTCATATGCCCAAATACGCCATTTATTGTATAGATAAGAACCGACAATGAAAGGCAGGGTCCAGGTAAGGATAAAAACAGGGACCCCAATAAACAATGACAGGTCCTTTTGATCTGCCCAGTAAATAAAGCCCCCGGATCCGGTACAAAACAACAAAAGAGGCACGGGAATAACACGCGTCTTTACTTTGTTGAGTACATAGGAAACCGGGTAATACTTCACCATAGACAGCTATTGCTAATAATGATGCAAAATAAAGACATCTGTAAAAAATGCGCCGCTAAAAAACGGCCCGTTGCAGGTTATTTACCGCTTAGAGGAATTGATACGGAAATATCTTACCCTTCAAATGCATAACTATTGCCAATGGGGAACTCCAGCAGGTCAATAAACACCGACTGTTTATTAAATTTGGTCACCTTATCCCTGGCCACTATATAGCTGCGATGAACGCGTGTAAACTGGTCGGCCGGCAATAATTGCAGGATCTCGTTAATGGTAATGCGCGTCATGATCTTTTTATGGTGAAGGATCACATTCACATAGTTGCCGGCAGCCTCTATATAAAGGATCTCATCCAGCTGTACCCGCACCTGCTCATACCCATCCTTTAAAAAAATGAATTCCGGCTCCGCCCCCTTGCCATTCTTCAGGGAAAACAGCTCCTGCGCCCTGGTGCAGGCCTTTATAAACCGGGCAAGCGAAAACGGCTTTAGCAGGTAGTCCACTGCGTTCACTTCAAAACCTTCCACCGCATGCTCCGTATATGCCGTTGTAAAAATGATCAGGGGTGGACTGGCAAGGCTCTTTGACAATTCAATGCCGCTGATGTCCGGCATTTTAATATCCAGGAAGATCAGGTCGGTCTTATTCTTTTGCAGGTGATCAATGGCCTCAAAAGCATTGGTGAAGGTGGCTTCCAGCTTTATAAAGGGCACTTTGACGGCAAGGTTCCTGATCACCTCCAATGCTATGGGTTCGTCGTCTATTGCAATGGCATTCATGGTAAAATTTATTCTATTAGCTCTCTAACAGGTGAATAAACTCTTTTATTGTACAAACCGGAAGGCTACTGATGGCTGATTTTTTCAAGCCAGCATCTTCACTTACAAAAACATTCATGTCGTGATGCAGCGCTGTATAATATTGCAACGCATCCTCGATATCTCCAAACCTCGAATTTAGCGCCATCACTGCAATTTCATGTGGAGCATCAATAACTCTTATATCAACCAACAACTCCAGTAAAAGGGTCTTGGTTTTTTCACTCCCGTATGCTTTTGTAAGCCAGTAAGCAACTATATGCAGGATGGATGGCGTAATAAAAGCAGTAAATTTTCCGTTTACAACATATTCGAACAGCTTTTTTGCCAACTCAAAATTTGCCCGTTTAAGCGTAAAGTCCAGCAGGATATTGGCATCAAAAAAGACTTTAGAAACCATACTTTTCCTGTTGATCTTCGTAAAATGCGCTCTTCTCCATACTCTGCCTTATTATTGCCTCATTTGGCGTTAAACGATCCACCATATCCAGCAGGTTTTTCTTCCTTGCCGGTTTGCGGCGGACAATGGTTCTAAAATAATCTTCAATCAATTGAGATACACTCATCTGCTGCTTTACAGCAACGATCTTTACCGCTTCCAGAAGTTGTGCATCTATGGTCGTATTAAATCTCACTTTCATAACACAAATATACGCATATTTTAATTATATGCGCATCACTCATCTAACACCGATTCAATCTGTTTGTAAAGTGCTTCCCCATTACTGGGCCTGTAAGCCTGTGAGGTAACCAGCTTGCCATTCCTGTCAAATATTGCATAGGCAGGATATGCACGGGGAACATCCTTTGTGTTTAGCAAGCCGATCCAAAAAGGCTCAATTTCCTTATCGGTTTTGTAAATGTGATTACCCGTAACATTATGAAGCAATACAAATTCCTTCCACTTTTCAATGTTCCCCGGGTTTTCCATTGCTAAGTATAAAAACACCAATTGGGTCGCGTTCCTGAAATGATCTTTCAATGGCTTTGTATGCCGGGACATTTCTGCAACACAGGGAATACACCAGGTGCCCCAGATATCCAGGTAAACCACTTTTCCTTTGTAGGGTGCAATTAAAGAATCCAAAGACCTGATGCTGTCCGGATTTTTAATAAAGACGATATTTTTGTTACCTGTGCTTTTTGACAGGTCTGCCTCCAATGAACCAATTTCTCTTTTGCAGACATTCCGGAGCCGGCTACCCGGAAATTCTTTTATCAGCTGGTCAAAAATGACCTGCGACTTAACCAGCTCAAGATCACCGGTCCTGTCTAATGTTTGATTGGCCAGGTAACGCTCGTAAAGCTTTTCCGGGAGAATGGCCCTCGCATATATAATGCTTAAAAAAATCTCTCCATATTTTTCCGCCCTTTTTTTGATCGTATCAATGGGCAACCCTAATTTTTTCTCAATAAGAAGCTCCCCTTGCTCTCTTGCCTGTAGAAAAAGTTCAGTAAGTTCATTTTCAACATAATTTTCCAGGAACAGGTTCGCCGATGGGCTATAAGATAACAGATTTATTTCAGGCAGCGGCATTGCTTTAAGAACAGTATCTGCCAGCACCTTCCAGGCTTCGCCTCTTTGAGGCTTGCTTTTGATGCCATTTGAAAAAGCAGAAATTTTATTGGCGTAGTAATATTGAATATTCTTTTTTTTTCCTGGATACAAACCGGCAATGGAATCCCTCTCCTTCCACACTGCCGGAAGCATTCTATTAATAATGGAATCCTTACTCCACCTATGGAACCCCTTTTCAAATAGTGAATTGACCAGAAGCCGGGCATCTTTGAAAAGGACCGGGTCTTCATTTCTCTTTATGAGCTTTTGCACAGAAAGAGGCATCGCCTGCTGAGAAAAAATAGTTTTTGGAAAGCAAAACAAGAGCAATAAAAAAAAACCTTTCATAATAATAGACTTCAATTGCAGCAGGATCGTTAAATGTACAAAAAATCTTTAGCCGTTGGTATTAGGGCCGTGGTTTTAAAACCTGACAGGCTTATTGATTTAACACCGACTCAATCTGTTTGTAAAGTGCTTCCTTTTTACTGGGCCGCTCTGCCTTTGTTACTGCCAGCTTCCCCGTTTTATCAAAAATAAAATACTGCGGGTAATATTCACTTTTATCTTCTGCATTGGCCAGCAGTTCCTTCCACAAGGCATCCATTTGCTGCCGGGTCTTTCTTAGGTGGAGCCCGGTCAATGCATTTACTTTAATAAATGTTTTCCAGGCAGCATCCCGTTCGTTCTCATCCACATCCAGGTACACAAAGGCCACATCCTTATCTTTGAACTGCTGCTTCAACTGCGGGGTAAATTTCAACTCATGTTTACAGGGTGTGCACCAGGTGCCCCACACATCCAGGTATACCACTTTGCCTTTTAACGAATCAATGACCGCATAAATGGATGATACGGTATCATAGTTTGCCACGATCCGTATTGCGCTGTTGCGCTGGTTCTGCTCCAGCAGTAACTCCAGCTCCTTTACACTATTTTTTAACGAAGGATAATAGACGCTGGCCGGGTAGTTCTTTTTCAGGACTTCCAAAAGGGCTCCTGCATATTTCAGGTCTTTTTCGGTGGCCATCGTAAATACCTGCTGTGCCAGGTAAGCTTCTGCAACATCGGCACTATTGGTATTTTTTACAGCCAGCCAGTTAATATAGGACTTGCCTATTTTCCGGATCATAACGGTTCCGCTATCCAGGCTAATGTTATAATACCGCAATGGCTCAGTGGTCTTATTTCCTGAAGCCTTCATATGACCCATCGCCTCCGATTCCAGGTACCCGATATAGTCATTCACAAACCAATAATAAAACGGACCGGGATGGTCAATGCCAGACTTTGGAGAAACCGGCTGATAGAGCAACCTGAAGAAAACTCGCAGCTGATCCATCTTCATAATATCTCTTGCAAACTCGCTGGCCCGACAGTAAGCGGCAGAACGGGCTTCCTGTATAAACAACTTCTTTAATCGCGGCGAAAGCGGGGTCTTTTCAATAGCGGCTGTTTTTTCCCCTACATGCTGCATCCAGGGCCGGATATAGGTAGTATAGATCTCATCCGGGGCCTTATTTGTAAGGGAATCCCTGGGTGGCGGCGTTGTTAAAAAACCGGGATACTCCATCGGGTCGGTAGCAAACAACACTTTGTTCTCTTTAAACAGCGATCCGCCCGCAGGCTGTACGCGTCCACCTGCAATATTGTTACTGAGCTGCAATGATTGGCCCGGCCGGGCATAGAACAAAGCCGCCTGCTGATCGTAGGATACGCGTATCAGTTTTTCCTTATCCAGCGGAAACCGTATATCGAAACGACCATCTTCCTTTACGGGTACCACCAGTTCCCGGGCAAAAAAATTATATACAAAGGGCACCTGTATCTTTATTACCGGGTCTTTCAGTCCCTCAACCCGTCCGCTCAGCCGGAACTGTGCCTGCACCGGTATCACAAACAGCAGCAGCAACAGTACTTTAATCTCTTTCATTCTTATAAATTGATTGTCAGGTGTACAAAAAAATCTTTCGCTGTTTGGCGGATCACCAGCTCATGCCGTTCGGGGTATTCCAGCAACAGCCGCTCTTTTACATTCTGCAGACCGATGCCGCTTTTTAGCTTTTCCGGGTCGCCCTCTGCCTTCAGGTGAATGCTGTTCTGCACATCAAAGTACAGCAGGTTATTTTGGGTATGCAATCCAATAGTGATATAGGACGGCTCTTTCAGGCTGATGCCGTGTTTAAAAGCGTTCTCCACAAAAGGGATCAGTAGCATGGGGCTGATCTGGAGCGCAGAGACCGGCTCATCAATCTTTACCTTTATAACAATATCCGGCGAATTCACCGTACGTAGTTTTTGAAGATCGATATAATTATTAAGATAGGCCACTTCCCGCACCAGCAGGATCTTGTCCTGTATATTTTCATGCAGCATAAAACGCATCATATCCCCCAGCTTCTGGATACCTTCGCCGGTACGTTCGGCATTTTCCTGTAAGGCCGTTCCATACAGGGTGTTGAGCGCATTGAAAAGAAAATGCGGGTTGATCTGGGAGCGCAGAAAACCCAGGTTGGCTTCAGAGGATCCCAGCGCTGTTTTCAGTCCCAGCTTTTCCTTCTGGTTCTTGTAGATCCACCAGGATAACGGAATTACAACGACCCACGTCCATGCCAGCAATAAAAAATATACGCCTACAAAAGCACGGCTGCCATTAATGGTTGCCATACAAAATACCGTAGCAATAAAGTTGACCAGGAGTATAGTGGGGATGATGCGCGATAAATAATACCCGTTCCATGCCTTTTTTACCGGCAGGCCGGGGATCAGCACATAAATATGGATATACAATACCAGCAACGCATAGGGCAGTACCACCGACCATAGGATTATCGCAAAAGGCCCGGCATCATTGCTCGCCAGCATAATAAAGATGATAAGCCAGGCAAGAACGCTCAACCCGATAGAAACCAGGCGGGAGCTATTGATTTCCCGCAGTTTCTTTTTAAGCAGGGGACTGAAAGCCAGGGCCTTCAAACCAAAATACATCAGGTAAAACAAATAACAGAGGCCAGCCGCTGCAAAACCCGCTGAAAAAAAGGATACGGTAACGTCTCTCCGGGTTGGATAATAATCCACTCCGTACCTCCAGGCAAAAGTATAGGTAAAGCAGACCGAAAGCACCATGGCCAGCAGCAGGTAAGTACAGATCAGCAGGGTGATCTTAAAAAAGCCCTTCGTTTTTATTTCCACATACTGAGTAAGGAACAGGAATATCAGGTAACAGATCAGCACGATCACTATCCAGGGCTGCAGGTAGTTGGTGTAAAAACTATACGGGACATTGTTATCCTCAAACAACCGCTGCTGATGGGGAAAGGTCCGGTCCGTTGCAATCATGAATATAACAAAGCCCGCCACCAGGGTCGCTATCAGGATCTCCACTTTCTGGAATATACTTCTCGTTTTCATATTTTGTACACATTAATCGTTCAGAATTTGTTCAATTTGTTGTTTCAATACACCCGGTTCATCAGGTCGGGCCGCATTCGTATTTACCAGCTTTCCGGTCTTGTCAAACAAAACATAAGTGGGATATTGCTGCTCGGTATCTTTGCCCAATTCTTTCCAAATTTGTTGTATCTGTCCATTGGTAAGCCGGTAATGCTCGCCTTCAATGGTGTTGACTTGTATAAAGTTCTTCCACCTGCTTTCCTGATCATCTTCGTCCATCGCCAGATAGGCAAATACAACATCTTTACCGGCAAATAACTTCTTTACCATTGGTACATGCTTCATTATATTGATGCAAGGGCCGCACCAGGTGCCCCAGAGGTCCAGGTAGATTATTTTGTTTTTATGCTTCCCGGTAAGTGCTGCGAGTGATGTTAGTTTTTCTGTATCATAAATATGAATGTTCGTATTTGCAGCACCAACACTCAACCGTCCTTCTATGTTCGTTATCATTGCCTTTACGGTTGGAACATAGCAGCTCCTGGGGTATAGCCTTTGCAGGGTATCAAACAGGGCTTTTGTAACATGGACATCATCCAGCCTGTTTGAAAAGCTGATCATATCAACTAAAATCTTTTCCTGCTGCGGCAAATTAAAATGAGAACGGCTGTATTTCCAGATAATATAGCTATCACCTAAATTTTGTGCCTTATTTGTGATATCGTCAAAAGTCATCCCAAATAAATCGGCAATAATGCGTCGGCCTTTTATAGAATCTGTACGGAGTACTTCTGAGGCTTTTGCAATGGCGTTCCGGCAGTGGTTCGCCAACATAAAGCTCGCAGGCCTGCAGGCTCTTACCTGTTGACCGTCTGGCACCGGAAGCCAGTTTAAAGCGCGTGCTAAAAAATAATCCCTGTTCTTATTCTTTGCCCATCGTAAAATATTATCGCAAAATTCATACAGCTGTAGCTGATAATAATACCGCAGTTCTGAAATAAGGATGCCTTTCGCTGTGGGTGATAATTTAGAATTTGCGGTTATTATGGCCACTCCGCTATCTACCTCCCTTTTTGCCCGGCGAAACACCTGGCGTTCTATCGTATCTTTTGATGCATATGCATATCTGTTTTGCTTCCAGTCGGCGCCGTGCCCTGCGAAAAAAAGTGCTTCCTTAAAAATATCGTTTCTGAGCATCCGGTTCTCCGCTGCGCCTCGGCCTGAAAAAACAATGCTATCTTCATTTTTTATTACCTGAAGATGCTTACCAGGAGAAAGCAACAGCCGTACCGATTTTCCATCACAGGTAATAAACGCAAAAACGGAATAGGGAATGGATAACACTTTTTTAAAGGTGCCGTCTTTTTCAGTCGTAATCGGAATTTCCGGGAAAGGACTGGTTGCATAGTAAAAATTTAACGAAACCGTTTTTTCGGCACCGAATCCTTTGCCAGATAGAACAAATTCCTGACCAAAAATTGCTCCGACACTAAGATATAAAAACACAACAACTGCTAGCAATTGTTTGGTGAACAGATAAATGATGACTTGGCCTTTATTTCTTGCTTTCATAATACAAGATTAATACAGATGCGGCATTGGATATGGACAATTGTTACAGAATTGCCGTTTCCTGTGACGAAATTTTTGTTTTTCCCGGAGGGCCCTGTGACTCAGCTACGTTTCCCTGCAAGGTATTCCTGAATTTATCCCTATTTTACACGCCAGGCCGGAACCCCATTTCCTTAAACTCTTTCTTGTTAGTAAATTTGTATGGCATGGATTATATAAAGGAATACCGGCAATTTGTAAGCAGCTATTATTTCAATGAAGCGGTCCGTATTACGGTGGGGATTATCCTCCCTTCCGTTGTGCTCAATTTTTTTGGGATGCTGGAAATCGGCCTGATCGCTTCACTGGGGGCAATGGCCGTAAGTGCTGCCGACATTCCCGGTCCTATCAGGGAGCGCCGCAACGGCATGTTTGCGGCCCTGGCACTCATCTTTTTTGTAGACCTTATTACAGGATTTGCCCATGTGAATCAATTGGTTACCGCCGTTTTGATCCTGGGTTTAAGCTTTTCACTCAGCATGCTGGGTGTATACAATGCCCGTACCAACGCCATTGGCTTTGCGGGGCTGCTGATCATGGTGCTCACACTTTACCACAAAGCTACCGGCTGGAACGTGGTACTGGATGGCATATACCTGCTTTGCGGGGGATTGTGGTACATTGGCCTTAGCCTGGCATTGCACGGGGTACGCCCCTATAAAGTGATCCAGCAGGCGCTGGGCGATTCCATCATCTCCGTGGCCGATTATCTTAAGACCCGTTCCCATTTTTATAATGAAGGGGTCAACTATGATAAAACCTATAAAAACCTGATGCTGCAGCAGCAAAAAGTGCAGGATAAGCAGATCCTGGTGCGGGAAATGCTGTTTAAAAGCCGCAATATCGTAAAATCCACTACGCTTACAGGGCGGGGGCTGCTGGTGATCTTTGTAGAGTCTGTGGACCTGTTTGAAAAGGCCAATGCCACTTTTTACAACTATGAATCCATGCATAAGCGGTTCGATGGAGCCAATATCCTTCCTCATTTTCAGAAAGTGATCCTGGGCATGGTGGACGAACTGTATGAAATAGGCGTTTCGGTACAGGAAGGACGCCGCTCAAGGGTATCCAAAAATCTGAACGACGAACTGAGGGGGCTGAAACAACACTTTGAAAACTTTGTAAATACGCATCGCAACGCGGAGAACCTGGAAGCGCTGATCAATATGCGCAAGATCATGCAGTCTATAGAAGATATGATCCTGCGCATCTACACGTTGCATCATTATACCCGGTACGACCGCAAAGAAGTAAAAGAATACCGGCTGTCCGACAATTATGATTCCTTTATCGAAAAAACAGACCTGGACAGCGACCTGATCCGGGAAAATCTTACCCTGCAATCCAACACATTCCGGCATGCCCTGAGACTGAGCTTTGCCATGACCATGGGGTATATTACAGCGATCCTGTTAAAGCTTGAGTACAGCTACTGGATCCTGCTGACCACCCTGGTGATCCTGAAACCCACCTACAGCGTTACCAAACAGCGCAACTACCAGCGAGTACTGGGCACTGTTATCGGCGCACTGGGTGGCATCGGCCTTTTATTCCTTGTTTCCTCCTCCACCGGCCGGTTTACCGCAATGGTTCTGCTGATGATAGCCACTTACAGCTTTATGCGCACCCGCTACCTTGTAAGTGTTACGTTCATGACGGCTTATGTACTGATCCTGTTCTTTTTACTGGACAGCCGGAATTTTCATGTGGTGATCGAGAACCGGATCCTGGATACCCTCATTGGGTCCATCATTGCCTTTTTTACAACCTACCTCATTCCCTCCTGGGAAAAAAAACAGGTCAACAGCTATATGGCCACGGCGCTGGAGAAAACCCGGATCTATTTCGAAACCGTTTCCAGCGCTTACGTAAAAAGCGAGCCGCCCCCCGATTACAAACTCAGCCGGAAAGAAGCCTTTGTAGCCCAGGCCAATCTCTCCGGAACCTTTTCCCGGATGCTTAGTGAACCCAAAAGCAAACAAAAGAACATTAAAAAGATCCACCAGTTTGTGGTCATGATCTTTACCATCAATTCCCATATTGCCACGCTGGCCCATTATTCCAGACAGCTGGCAGCCAAATACCGTACCTACAATTTCCTACCCACAATAGAAAACACCCTGCACGAGCTCGAAAACACAGCCGGTATGCTGTCCGATGAGGAGCTAAAACAACCCGCTGCCCACAGTGATACCCAGTCATTGAAAGCGGCGGTGAAAGAACTGCTTGAAAAACGGAGACACGAGATCCAGCAGGGATTGCGGGATACCGAAACCAAGGTAACCCTAAGCGAATTAAAGCCCATCATTGACCAGTTCCTGCTTATCAGCCGTGCGTCCGGCGACCTGAACAAACTGGCAGAAGAGATCACCGGTTTCAAAAGGACTGGCGAAGAAGAAAAAGTCCCCGTGGAGTCACTTTCCGCAGCAGAGTAGTTGCTTTTGCTCACAGACGTACACGCTTTTTTTAAACCCCTTCTGCGAAAATCTGCAGAATATGGGCGCCACACTCCCGGCTATATTTATTCAAAGGAAATTTTAAGGAGGCTCACGGATTTCACAGACGCGCACAGATCTTTTAAAGCCATTCTGTGAAAGTCTGAGAAATCTGTGCCACTTCTTATCGCTTTCAGCAGCAAGACAGTCGTTCTCACGGATTCCTCAGATCCACGCAGAAATTCAAAAACCTTCTGTGCAAATCCGCGGAATCTGTGCGCCCTCCACAAACATCGGATTTCGTAAATGATCATCCGCCAAGGATCCGTAAATTTGCGGCCTTGAGGATTTTGGAAAAGAAGCAGCTACATATTGCATTAGTAGGAAACCCCAACAGTGGTAAAAGTTCCCTGTTCAATTCCCTTACCGGGTTGAGTCAGAAGGTAGGCAATTTTCCCGGTGTAACTGTAGACAAAAAGACCGGAATTTCAAAAATCGGTCTGTTTAATGCAAAAATTATTGACCTTCCGGGAACTTATAGTCTTTATCCGCGCCGGCTGGATGAAGAAGTGGCCTATAAAGTGATCCTGAACCAGGACAAAGACCTGAAGGCCGATGTGATCGTGGTAGTGGCCGACGCCAGCAACCTGAAACGGAATCTGCTGTTCTGCAGCCAGATCATTGACCTTAAGCGCCCGGTGGTAATGGCGCTGACGATGATGGACCTGGCCCGGAAAAAGGGGATCCATATCAACATCAATGAGATGGAACGCGAGCTGGGCATTCCTATTGTAGCTGTAAACCCACGGAAAAACAAGGGCATCGACCAGCTAAAAAAAGCGATGGAGCTGGTTTCGGGCAACCTGTTTAAAGCTCCTGTACACAACTTCATAGATGTGGAAGCACTGGCCCCGCAGGCCATTGCAGGCCTGCAGCAGCTGGTGCCGGGCATCAGCCCCTATGAAGGCGTACACTACCTCATCAACCACGAAACCTTTGCCCTGCCGGATACCCTGCAGGAACAGATAGAGCAGACAGAGATCGACCATCAGTTTAATCCCACCAAAACCCAGGCAGAAGAGATCCTGCAGCGGTATCAGCGTATTGGCAACGTGATGAACTTATCCGTTACCCTGCCGGATCCCAATAAAAAATCCATCCTTACAGACAAGCTCGACAATATTTTTCTCCATCGCTTTTGGGGTTACTTTATTCTATTAGGAGTGCTGTTCCTGATGTTCCAGTGCGTATTCCTGATCGCATCTTACCCCATGGACTGGATCGAATCCGGCACGGCCGCCTTTAGCGGCTGGCTGAGCAATGTTCTGCCTCAAAATAATTTCTCCGATCTTTTAATAAACGGGCTCATCGCCGGTTTGGGTGGCATCGTCATATTTGTGCCGCAGATCATGATCCTCTTCGGGCTTATTACCCTTTTGGAGGATACCGGCTATATGGCCCGTATCAGCTTTTTAACGGACCGGGTCATGCGCAGTGTGGGGCTCAATGGTAAAAGCGTAATGCCCATGATCAGCGGGTTTGCCTGTGCGGTGCCGGCCATTATGAGCGCCCGCAATATTGAGAACAGGAAGGAGCGCCTGCTCACCATTCTGATCACCCCGCTGATGAGCTGCTCAGCCCGCCTGCCGGTATACGTGATCCTTGTGGGCCTGGTCATTCCCAAAACCTACTTCCTCGGCTTCATCAGTCTCCAGGGATTAATGATGATGGGACTTTACCTGCTGGGTGTGGTATTTGCGCTCCTGGTTTCTTATGTGGCCAAGTTCTTTATAAAGAACAAAGAAAAAAGCTATTTTATCCTGGAGCTGCCCACCTACCGGGCCCCGCGCTGGAAAAATGCCCTGGAAACCATGATCGAAAAAGCAAAGATCTTCGTGGTGCAGGCCGGTAAGATCATTATGATCATCAGCATCATCCTTTGGTTTCTCAGCTCCTTCGGCCCCAAAGAACGTATGCACACCGTACAGCAGGAATATGAAACGGCCCTGGCCCACCCCAATGCGGATACAGTGCTGGTAGAGGAAACCCGGGCTGCAGCCAGGCTGGAAAATTCCTATGCCGGTATCATGGGTAAGACCATCGAGCCGGTGATCCGCCCGCTGGGCTTCGACTGGAAGATCGGCATTGCCCTGGTTACCTCCTTTGCCGCCCGCGAGGTCTTTGTAGGTACCATGGCCACCCTGTACAGCGTAGAGGATGACGGAGGCGCCAATATGGCCCTGCGCGAAAAGATGGATAAGGCCACTTTTGAGGATGGCAGCAAGGTATTTACGGTTGCCACCGGCGTATCCCTGCTTATTTTTTATGTTTTTGCCATGCTTTGCATGAGCACACTGGCTGTTGTAAAACGGGAAACCGGCTCCTGGAAATGGCCCCTGATCCAGCTGGCCTACATGACAGGGTTGGCGTATGGCCTTAGTTTTATTGTTTTTCAGCTGCTGAAATAGATTTTTTTGGGGGCTCCCGGCGGTGTTATAGCCACCGGCTGCGGTCCGCCACCCGGCTGCAATCTTTGCCTCGCAGGCAAAGGATTTCCGCCTAAGCGGCGCAGCCCCTCAACTTTTGTGCAGAGGGCGCGCGGCGACCATTGCGACCGCAATGCAAAATCGTCGCCACAGTCTTCCCATCACCTAAAAGCTGCTACCCATAACAGCAAACTAAGTTTGCCGCTAATTTCCTACTTTCGGCTCTTTATAAACAAGCAAAATACATGCGGTCTTTACTTTTCATCAGTCTTTGTTTTATTGGCCTCTCTGTGGCGGCCCAACCCAAAAAGGACACTGTTAAACCGGCATCCACAAAATGGGACGTGAACAATCCCCCGGGACAACAATATAAAGAAGTATCCTTTCCTGTAAACGAAGGTACCTGGATGAACCTGGACGTCTCGCCCAAAGGCGATGAAGTGGTATTTGATCTGCTGGGCGATATCTATAGCATGCCCATCACCGGCGGAACGGCCCGGGTGCTACGGCAGGGACTTGCCTACGAGGTACAGCCGCGCTTTAGCCCCGATGGCAAAAAGATCCTGTTTACTTCCGATGCCGGAGGGGGCGATAATATTTGGGTAATGGACCGGGATGGCAGCAACGCCAAACAGGTGACCAAGGAAAATTTCCGGCTGCTGAACAACGCTGTCTGGTCGCCGGAGGGCAACTACATTATAGCCCGCAAACATTTTACTGCAGGCCGTTCACTGGGCGCCGGGGAAATATGGATGTATCATATCAATGGCGGCGACGGCATCCAGCTCACCAAACGCAAGAACGATCAGCAGGATGTGAATGAGCCATCGGCCTCACCCGACGGTCGTTACATCTATTACAGCGAGGATATGTATCCCGGCGGTTTTTTTCAATACAATAAAGACCCCAATAATGAGATCTATGTGATCAAACGCTATGACCGCGAAAAGGGCGAAACAGAAACCGTTACCGGCGGCGGGGGAAGCGCGTTCCGGCCGCAGGTTTCACCGGATAGTAAAACACTGGCCTTTGTAAGAAGGGTGCGCACCAAAACTGTTTTATACCTCCGGAATATTGAAACCGGGGAAGAATGGCCGGTTTACGACAAGCTCAGCAAAGACCAGCAGGAAGCCTGGGCTATTTTTGGGGTTTACACCGGTTTTGCATGGATGCCGGATGGAAAGGAAATCGTAATATGGGCCAATGGAAAGCTAAACCGGATATCTATCAGCGGTAACAACACCTCAGCAGCAATTCCCTTTACCTGCAACGTCACTCAAAAAATTGCAGATGCCGTCCGCATTAAACAAAATCTCAATAAAGACCAGGACACTACTCATGTGCTCCGGAACCTGGTCACCGCTCCCAATGGAAAATTTATTGTGTACAATGCCCTGGGATCCCTGTGGAAACAGGACCTGCCCAATGGCAAAGCGGTACGCCTTACCAAATCAAACGACATCGAAGATCAGCCTGCTTTTTCAAAAGACGGTCGCTGGCTTACCTATATCAGCTGGAACGACAGCGCTATGGGCAGTATTCATGTAATGGATCTTGCAAAAGGAAGTACCCGCAGGCTGGATATTGAAAAAGGCATTTACACCACTCCCGCATTTAGCCCCGATGGAAAAACCATTGTGTATGGCAAAGAAGGTGGCGATAATGTGCTGGGCAATGCCTTTAATACAAATACAGGGATCTATACGGTAGATGCAGCCGGATCCTCGCGCCCTGTTCGTATTATTGATAACGGCAGTGCGCCTTATTTTGATGCCACCGGCGCCTTTATCTATTTTCAAAAAGGGAAGAACCTCGGCCTCTGCAAAAAAGATGGCACCGAAGAAAAAACGATAGCCACCAGCAACTACGGCAGCCAGTACATCCTGTCGCCCGACGGTAACTGGCTGGCTTTTGTAGACCTTCATAAGGTATATATTGCCGCTTTCCCCAAAACCGGCAAAACCCTGGAGATCGCCGGGGGATCTAATACCGTACCGGTACAGCTGGTAGCCAAAGATGCAGGGTACAACCTGCACTGGAATGCCAACAGCAGGGAACTGCATTATAACCTGGGCAATGAATATTTTACCATTCCGCTGCAGCAGTACTTCAAATTCCTGAATGAAAAAGATACCACCACAGCACCGGTTGTGGCAAAAGGTGTTCCTGTTGGCGTTACTTATACCCCGGACCGGCCAAAAGGATCGATCGCCTTTACCAATGCCCGCATCATTACCATGAACAATAACGCCGTTATTGAAAAGGGAACAATACTGGTGGAAGGCAACCTGCTGAAAGCCGTTGGACCGGCTAACGAGGTGTCCATTCCCGCAGGAGTAAAAATTATTGATTGCGCCGGGAAGACCATCCTGCCCGGTTTTGTGGACGCTCATGCCCATGGCAATCATTTCCGCAGCGGCATTACACCGCAAAAGCACTGGCCCTATTATACCAATCTTGCCTTTGGCGTCACCACCATGCACGACCCCTCCGCCAACAGTGAGCTTGTTTTTGCACAAAGCGAAATGATAAAGGCCGGCAAAATGGTAGGTCCCCGCGTGTTCAGCACCGGAACGGTATTGTATGGCGCCGACGGAAGCTTTAAAGCCGTGATCAATTCGCTGGATGACGCGCGCAGTGCTATCCGGAGAACAAAGGCTTTTGGTGCCTTTTCCGTAAAAAGCTATAACCAGCCCCGCCGGGAGCAGAACCAGCAAATTATTGCAGCTGCAAAAGAACTGGGTGTATTAGTGGTGCCGGAGGGTGGTTCCTTTTTTTATCATAATATGGCCATGATCAACGACGGGCATACCACGGTAGAGCACAACCTGCCCATCGCCGTATTACAGGATGACGTGATCCAGCTTTGGAAACGCGCCTCCACCGCATACACACCCACACTGATTGTAAACTATGGCTCTGTTTCCGGCGAATATTACTGGTACCAGCATACCAATGTATGGGAAAATGAAAAACTGCTCAAATACACACCCCGTGCGGTTATTGATGAACGCAGCCGCCACCGTACCATGTTGCCCGAAGAAGAATATGAGAATGGTCATATCCTTAGCTCCAAAAGCGTTAAAAAACTCAACGATGCCGGTGTAACCGTTAACATGGGGGCACATGGACAAATACAGGGTATTGGTGCGCACTGGGAAATATGGATGATGACACAGGGCGGCATGAGCCCGCTGCAGGCACTGCAGACCGCTACCATTAACTCCGCCCGGAGCCTTGGCCTGGACGACTGGATCGGATCCCTGCAAACCGGAAAACTGGCAGACCTGATCATTATGGATGCCAACCCGCTGGAAAATATCCGCAATACAGAATCGATAAAGTATGTAATGGTGAACGGCCGTTTATACGACACCAATACGATGAACGAAACCGGTAACTATCAAACGCCGCGCAGTAAATTTTACTGGGAACTGGGAAGAAGGGGCAGCGCCTTTAACTGGCAGGATGGCGGTGGTGCGCAGGAAGTGGATACGGATTAACAGCGGACTGCTATCAGGGATTCATTTTTTAGCCTTTGGACAGAGCCGATCCGTATTTCCTAATAGCCATCGGGACAAATTCCCAAATTGTCCGGAACTGATAGCTGATGACTATCTCGTTTCTTTATACACCGTAACCACATTATCCTTTTCCAGTGAGGCTTCTCCTGCTTTTACTTTCCAGGTAAGCTTTCCATTGGTGTAGGTAGTAGCACCTTTCTCTCTTTCGCCCTTCATCAGCTTTACCGTTTCACCGTTTATTTTTAACTCGGCTATTCCCATTGCACCGGAATCATGATACAAAGCGGTAATTATTTCCCCTTTATCGTTGGTGTATTTTTTTTCCTTTTTGTCCACTTCCGGCCCGGCGGCAGCGCTGCTGTCAGTATTTGCGGTATTGGCAATCACGCTATCTGCCGGGTCTGTTATAGGTGTTGACACAGGCAGGGTTGTGGAATCTCCCGAAGCCGGTGCGGGCGCACTATCAGCCGAAGGATTGCTGTTGCAGGCCATAAATGCTATAAAAACAAGGGACAATAAACAATTTTGCTTTTTCATTTGTATTCTTTTTTCCGTTAAAATAATGCAGGTCCATCCGCGGGTTAACGCAGCCCGCGCCCTTTAATACACACCGCCTGTTTACTTTCTTCTCGCCGAACGCGCGTTAAAAACAAACGATGGGTCCCCCGCACATGTTCCAAAATACTAAGGTACAATAATCGTTCCTTAACCTGCCGGGAGGTCCGTACCTTTGCACCTAAAAAATCCTTTGATTCATGAAATCACTCTTTTTCCCCTTAGCAATGGTCCTGTTAATGGCTTGCGGCAATAGCGGACAGCAATCCGCTTCAGATACAGGCGATGGCCCCAAAACAAAAGCAGACAGCCTTTTACAGGAAGTGATCGACGGGCATGATGTAGCTATGCCAAAAATGAAAAAACTGGAGCGGCTGATGAAAGAATCTTCATCGGCGATCGATTCACTTGGTAAATTACCGGCAGCGGATCAAAAGCAAAATGCAGCATTGAAAACAAACCTGGAAGCAGTGCTCAACGAGCTCCGCGGTGCCGATAAGGCGATGCATGAATGGATGAACGGCTTTAAATATGACTCTCTGCAAAATAACGAGCCGGAGCGGATCAAATACCTGGAAGATCAGAAAACAAAAGTGAACCAGATGAAGGATGCGGTGCTCAGCAGTATCAGCAAGGCTGAAGGCGTTTTGGGTAGTAAGTAAAAAGGTCCGGCGTTTTTCCGGACCCTGATCTTTTTAATCAAATGCTTCCTGCTCTTCACGCTGTCGTTCCAGTACTTTATCGATCTGGGTGCTAAGCGCATTTGAAATATCTTCAACCGAACCCTCACCGGGGATGGCTTTAAATTTATGCAGTGCTTTATAATGTTCTGCAACAGGAGCAGTTTCGTTCTGGTACACAGAAAAGCGGTTGCGGATTACTGATTCATTGGTATCATCCGAGCGGCCGGAGGTCTTACCTCTCTCCAGCAGGCGCTTTACAAGTTCCTCTTCAGAAACGTCCAGAGCCAATACACTATGAATTGCCGTTTTCTTTAATTCCAGCAGCCTGTCCAGCGCCTTGGCCTGGTTGGCGGTACGCGGAAAACCGTCGAACAAAAAGCCCTTGGCCTCCCTGTGCAGCTCCAGGCAGTTATCGATCATTCCGATCACCACTTCATCCGGAACCAACTGTCCTTTGTCCATAAAATTCTTTGCTTCAATACCCAGGGGCGTTTTCTCTGCAATTTCAGAACGTAACAGGTTTCCTGTAGAAAGGTGCACCAAACCGTACTTTTCTACCAACCGATCAGATTGGGTTCCTTTTCCACTGCCCGGAGGGCCAAATAATATTAAGTTAAACATTTACGCTTTTCTTTTAAAGTGATGTCAACAAATATAGCAAAGCTTGGCCAAAAACGGCGTATTGGGGAAATTTATTAAAAATTGTTTAAACCGATCTGAACGATCCCGGAATACCCCGCCCATCAGCAATAACCTCAAAGGATACGTCTTTCTACCGGCATACCAGAACTTTTTGCGTTGTATCTTTGTTTCACTAATAAACGTCGCCATGAAATATGTACCGGTATTATTAATTACCATCAGCCTGTTATTTCAGCATTGCGGCTATTCCCAATCCAAACCCGGTCCCAAACCGGATTCAACAAATATGAAAAAAGATAACAACCCCGTATATTCCCGTTCCGACAGCTCAAAAGTTGCCCTAACTGAAGATGAATGGAAAAAAATACTACCGGCAGAAGTATATTATATCGCCCGGCAAAAGGGGACCGAACGCCCCTGGACCAGCAAATATGAAACCTCCAAAGAAATAGGGACCTATTACTGTGCCGCCTGCGGCAACCCGTTATTCAAGAGCGATACCAAATTTGAAAGTGGCTGCGGCTGGCCCAGCTTTTACGAACCGATCAGCAAAACCAGCGTGATCTACCTGGAGGACCGCTCACATGGCATGGTGCGCACCGAAGTAGAATGCGGGCGCTGTAAGGCGCACCTGGGACACGTTTTTGATGACGGACCGCCTCCCACTGGGTTGCGTTATTGTATTAACGGAGTGATCCTTGATTTTGAAAAAGCAAAAAAAGCAGAAGAAGGGTATAAAAAGGCCCAATAGTCTATAATCTGCCTTTTCTTTCCCAGACCACTGGTAAACAGTTAACACTTTGTTTTTAATATTTTATTATCCTGTAAGCAGGAAAAATAAAATACCGGCGTCAATTAAATAGGAAGAACAAATTGTTATTACCCGTCTTTTTAAAGAGACAGGAACGAAAACCAGCTTCATATGGTCCGGGAAAAAATAGCAGCGCTGTTCATTTGTTTTTTAAGCCTGCCCTTTCAGGGAAACGGCCAAACAGATTCCCTTTTGGCCAGTCTGCCCGGAATATGGACACTGGAACAATGTATTAGTTATGCAAAGCAGCACAATATCCAGGTAAATGCGCTTCGCCTTACTGAAAAAACCGGGGAGCAGAACCTGTTACTGTCAAAGGCTGCAAAAGCCCCCTCACTCTCCGGAAGCACCACACAGTCTTTTACCAATAGCAGCAATGCAGATCCCGTGGTGGGAGGGTTTCAGACGCAATCCAGTTTTGCCGGCAGCTACTCCCTCAACTCCGGTATCACCATCTACAACGGGGATTATCTGAATAATGATATCCGGCAGAAGACCCTGATGGTACAGGCCGCACAACTGAATACCGCGGCTATGGAAAACAGCATTACCCTTCAGATCACCGAGGTTTATCTTCAGATCTTAATGGCCAGGGAAAATATTATTTATTTAAAGGACCTGTTACAAACCTCCCAGGCGCAGCTACAACAAGGACAAATAAAATACAACGCCGGCGGCATTGCCCGCAAGGACCTTGTAGGCCTGCAAGCCCAGGTGGCAACCGACAACTATAACCTTACTACCGCGCAAAATATGGTGCGGCAAAATACACTTGCATTAAAACAATTGCTCCAACTGCCCTCGGGGTATGCATTACAGGTGATCCAACCGGATACGGTAGCAACCGTACCGCACCTCATTGATGACCTGGCTACCGCACAGCAACAGGCACACGACACAAGGCCCGAGGTCAAAAGCAGCCGCCTGGGGGTGGATATTGCCCATTATGACCTGCTGAAAGCCCGTGCCGGGATGCGTCCAACACTTACAGGAACGGGTGCTTTATCAACAGGCTACTCCGATAATCAATCGGCGGCTTATATTAAACAACTGGACAATAACTTTTACCAGCGGATAGGCCTCACGCTTTCCATTCCTATTTTTAATAACCGCATTTCCAGGACGAATATCGAAAATGCAAAAATTGAGACCGAACAAGCCCGGCTTACATTAAAAAATACAGCGTTAACCCTTTCGCAACAGGTAGAGCAGGCCTATGTAAGTGTATTGAATGCGCAGGCCCAGTACGATGCCGGCGTAACACAGTTAAATACCAACAGGGAAACCTACCAGATCTCGGGAGAGCAGCTCCGCCTGGGCGCCATTACATCCGTAGACTACCTGCTTCAGAAAAACCTGTACCTGCAGGCGTTGCAGCAATACCTGCAGGCCAAGTACAATGCCATTATCAGTGTAAAGGTTTATGATTTTTATAAAGGAGCACCCTTGAATTAAACAACCGTATTAAAAAAACAAGGAATGAAAAGGAAGCGCATTATAATCCTGCTGGCAGCACTGGCCCTTATTGCCGCAGCGGCCTGGTACTGGGGGGTCAGGGAAAAAGAACAGCCATTGACGCTTACTACAGAACATCCGCACAATGGCTATATTGCCACCAGTGTAATGGCTACAGGAACCATCCAGCCTGTAGATACCGTTACAGTGGGAGCACAGGTTTCCGGCACCATTAAAAAGATATATGCAGACTTTAATTCCAGGGTAAAAAAGGGAGCATTACTGGCCCAGATCGACCCTTCCTTATTAACAGCCCAGGTACAACAGGTAACGGCCACCCTGCAACAGGCGCGCAGCAATCTCGCCTACCAGGAATCCAATTTCAACCGCCAGTCCCAATTGTACAAGGCCGGTGCCATCAGCAAGGCCGACCTGGAGACCGCGCAAAACGCCTACAAGGCGGCACAGGACCAGGTAAAAGGAACAGGAGCGCAGGTTTCCGCAGCTCAGAGAAACCTTTCCTTTACAAATATTTACTCACCCATCGATGGTACCGTACTTTCCCGGAGTGTAAGCGAAGGGCAAACCGTGGCCTCCAGTTTTAACACGCCTACCTTGTTCAGTATTGCAAAGGATCTTTCAAAAATGCAGGTACGGGCAGCCGTTGACGAGGCAGATATCGGCAACGTGCGCCAGGGGGAGCGGGCCTCTTTTACCGTTGATGCGTTTCCCAATGATGTGTTTAACGGTACTGTGCAGGAAATACGGCTGCAACCTACAGTTTCTGCAAACGTCGTCACTTATGTAACCATTATCGATGCGCCCAATAATGATCTGAAACTAAAACCGGGAATGACGGCCAATATCAATATTTATACACAGGAGGTCAATAATGCGTTGCTGATTCCTGCGGCGGCGCTGAAATACCAGCCCGATGCTACCACAGCAAAAACGTTTAAAATACAGCAAACGGAGCCCGTGCGTGAAAAAAAAGCTGCAATATCCCCTGGTAAAACAACGGCTCCCGCACCCGGCGCAGTTTCCGGCTATGCGTTTGTATGGTTACAGAAGGGAGACTCCCTTATCCGGCGCCGTATTGAAACGGGGCTAACGGATGATATCAATGTTGAAGTGCTAAAAGGGTTGAACGAAACGGATGCAGTGATTACCGGTCAGCAAAGCACGCCGGGCACTAAAGGCGGCGGGGGCACTTCCTCTTCAGACAGGAGTCCGTTTATGCCGCAACGGGGCGGTAACCGTGGGGGAGGAGGCAGGCCCCGTTAATTCTTTGTAAAGTCATCGCTCTATGGAAAAAAAGATTTTAGAAATAAAGGAGTTGAAACGGGAGTTCCGGATGGGAGCCGAGACGGTGCATGCGTTAAAAGGTATCTCTTTTGATGTAAAGCAGGGCGAATTCCTGACCATTATGGGAAGCAGCGGTTCCGGCAAAACAACCCTGCTCAATATCCTCGGGTGCCTGGATAAGCCGTCGGACGGGAGCTACCTTTTAGACGGAGCGGATGTAAAGACGCTCTCCAGGGATGAACTGGCCCGGTTGCGCAATCATAAAATAGGATTCGTGTTCCAGGCATACAACCTGCTTCCCCGTACTTCAGCGCTCGAAAACGTGGAGCTTCCGCTGATGTATAATGCTTCCATCTCTGCCAGGGATAGAAAAGAGCGGGCGCTCCGTGCCCTGGAAGCCGTAAAACTGGCAGAGCGGGTAGATCATATGCCCAATCAGCTTTCCGGCGGGCAACAGCAGCGGGTGGCTATTGCCCGCGCCCTGGTAAATGAGCCCGTAATGCTCCTGGCCGATGAAGCTACCGGCAACCTGGATTCAAAGACCTCCTATGAGATCATGGCATTGATGCAGGAGCTCAATACCGGCGGCAAAACCATCGTTTTTGTAACCCACGAGCCGGATATCGCTGCTTTCAGCAGCAGAACGATCATGCTGCGGGACGGCCGGATCACAAAGGACTATTTAAATGAGCAGCCGAGGTCGGCAAAAGAAATGCTGGCTGCAATGCCCGCCACCGATGATTATTAAACAGCAGGTATGAGCTTTATCAACCTTTTCAGGATCGCCTTAAGGGCGTTGCAGCGCAATAAGATGCGGGCCTTCCTCACCATGCTGGGTATCATTATTGGCGTGGCCTCCGTGATTGCCATGGTGGCCATTGGCCAGGGTTCAAAAAAAAGCATCCAGGATCAGCTCTCCAGCATGGGTTCCAACATGATCACGATACGCCCTAACAGTAATGTAACAGCCGGCGCCCGGCTTGATTTTTCCAGTGTGCAAACCCTTACGGAGCAGGATATCAGCGCTATAAAAAAACAGGCGCAGTATATAACCGGTATTTCACCTGCCGTAAACCAGCGGGGCCAGGTCATCAATGGCAGTATGAACTGGGCCACCACGTTACAGGGGGTCAGCCCCGATTTCCTGGGCATCCGTAACTGGCCCTTAAGCAGCGGCATTCCGTTCACCGAAGCCGATGTAAAAACAGCCGATAAGGTTTGTTTACTGGGACAAACCGTCGTTTCCAATCTTTTCCCCAACGGGGATGATCCGGTTGGAAAAATTATCCGCTTTAACACCATCCCCTTTAAGGTTATTGGCGTATTGGCTTCCAAAGGAGAAAATGCTTTCGGACAGGACCAGGATGATATCGTAATGGCCCCATATTCTACGGTACAAAAGCGGATCTCAGCCTCCATTTATTTTCAGAACATCTATGCATCTGCCATTGATGAGGCCGGCACCGACAAGGCCGTAAACGAACTCACCACTATTTTGCGGGCCTCTCACCGCCTGAAACCGGGCGATGAAGATGATTTTACGATCCGCACCCAGGCAGAGCTGATCAATACCTTCAGTTCCACCAGCCAGCTATTAACCGTTCTGCTGGGCGCTATCGCCGGCATTTCGTTGGTGGTAGGCGGTATCGGCATCATGAATATCATGTACGTTTCGGTTACCGAGCGCACCAAAGAGATCGGGCTGCGCATGTCGCTGGGCGCCCGGGGTAAGGATATCCTGCTGCAATTCCTGGTAGAAGCCATTTTGATCAGTATTACCGGCGGGCTGATCGGTATTGCCCTGGGGATCACTTCCAGCCGGCTTATTACATTTTTCCTGAAATGGCCGACATTGGTTTCCCAATCATCCGTAGTGCTCTCCTTTCTCGTATGCGCCATCACCGGGGTATTCTTTGGTTATTACCCCGCTCAAAAGGCATCGGGGCTTGATCCGATCGAGGCGCTGCGTTATGAATAGGATGGCCTGCTTAACTGCCCATGAGGCTTTGGGTCCCGGTTTCCCGCTGATCCTCCTACCGGCAGATTTCACAAACAGCGCGCATAAAGCATCCTTTGCCCGGCTGCTGTTTTCTTCATCTTTACAGAAGAACGTTTTGAACAGGGACCGTCCTACTACAATAGGGCTTTACCCCGGATCTCTCAAAATTTAATATTAAAAAATCATTAATTTTTGTAACTTGGATAGATTCCGGAGTAATGAAAAAAGTGTTGCTTATATGGAGCTTCTTCCTGCTGACGTATACCAGTGTGCATGCGGGCAACGTTCCTAAAACAGTGCAATTCCTGTTTTATGGCGATAGTATCCAGTTTGCTTGTAATGAAACCCAATTAGTTACTATTGATGAACATACATTATCCGGGGCCAGCATCCTCAGTTTTTATACAGCAATCCGGCAAAAGGACTATTCCGGTGTTCTTGCTGCGTTAAAAAAATATGAGACCGAAGAAGGCGCCGATAACTGGCTGTACTACCAGCTGGTACGCGCCGTTGTGCAGCAGATCAGTCCCAAGGAGCAGAACTATATCCGCTATACCCTGTACAAATGGTACTTTATGCTGCTGTCCGGCTTTGACCCCATGCTCAGCATTAATGGCGGGCGCCTCCTTTTCTATATCCAGAGTGATGAAAACATTTATAATATACCCTACCGTATGAAGCAGGGTAAACAATACATATGCCTCAACTATCATGATTATGGCAGCAATATTGATTTTGAAAAAACACCTTTTAATGAAGTAGCCCTGCCTGTTCCTCAAAACAACCGCTCTTTTTCCTACAAGGTTACCCGGTTGCCCCGGTTCGAAACCACGGATTATGTAACCAAAGAACTGAAGCTGACCATTTATAACCAGGATTACGACTACCATATTAAGGTAAACCCCAAGATCAAGAATCTTTTTGCCAATTATCCCACGGTAGACTACAGCACGTATTTTTCGATACCGGTCAGCAATGCAACTCATGCTTCGCTGATCCCGATGCTGAAAAAGGAGCTGCGGGGTCTTTCCATAAAAAACGGTGTGGATTACCTGATGCGGTTCACCCGGTATGCGTTCCCCTTTGAGGAGGATACCCGCCAGTTTGGGCAGGAGAAAAGGTTGACTCCGGAACAAACGCTGTTGTATAATGGCAGCGACTGCGAAGACCGGGTTCTGTTCTTTTTTTACCTGGTTAAAGAGCTCTACAACCGGCCCATGATCGTACTGGTATATCCGCAGCACGTGACTATTGCCGTAAAACTGGAGAAGCCTGTTGGCACTTCCATTCTCTTTAACGGGGAGCAATACTCCGTTTGTGAGCCCACTCCACAAAAGGAAGATATTCCCATGGGCAAATTGCTGCCTCAATTAAAAAATGAACATTATGAAGTTGCGTACGCGTACCATCCGTAGCAGCAACTAATACACGCTTGCCTGCCAACAGAGATTGCTGCTGCCGTTAACGCCTCCGTTGCATAAGGCGCCCTATTTGCAACAGGGCACTTTTCCGGGCCAGGGTATTTTCCTTCATCTGGCTTTTTATGAGCAGACCCGCTACTGCGCATTTTTCGCGTACACCACACGGATCCCGTCCAATGCACTCTGGTCATAAAATAGCGTATCTGTTCCTTTCTTTATGAGTTCCGGAACACGTTCAATAACACCCCCGGGTATGGGGAACGAATAACTGAACTCAATAGCCGTTCCGGTAGCATGTTGCTTAAAATGATAGATCCCATCTTCGGTTGTTGTCGTTGTTCCATTGGTTCTTTTTACCTGGAACGTACTATCCGGGTTTAGCAGCAGGGTTTGTTTATATCCGAGGGCCGCTCCTTTTTTTATGCCGCCCCAGCCGGTACTGACTTCTGTAAGCGTCCACAGCCCTGCTTCATTTTTTTGAGGTTGTTGTTCCCTTTTCGTACAGGCGGCTACTGTAATTGCCATGCAGAGGGTGCAAAAGATATTCTTAAGAGTGATCATATAGCCTGGTTTAAAAAAAGAAAGAGAACCGTTACCGGCCCTCTTTCAAAAAAGCGATCCTATATCACGAGATATTATTAATATTCGTTCTGTTCTGCATTCCAGGTAGACCAGGTCCTGGTCCAGTCCGTGTTTTGATCAAAGGCGCCTTTGTAAGCAACGGCCTGAAAACCGGAAAGACCATCGAAATTTGCACCGGTAAGCGCAGGAGAGCCCGCTGCTAACAGGAAGCTGGGCGTTGCATTGAATTTATAGGCATCGGCAACTTTTGCTTCAGCGATCGTAGCTAAAATGGAGTTGTTGCTCTCGATCTGTGGTTTGATGACCGCGTTGGTTGTTTTAACAGGCTCCGGGCAACCGGCAATAATGTTATTTTTGAACACCAGGCTACCTGCAAGATAATTTAATGAAGTAGCTGTCCCCTTTGTATCATCGATATACACACCGATCGGGAATCCAACAAACAGGGAATTTACAATTGACAGGGAGGAGTTGCGACGGATCTGAGCTGCATGTTTGAAATACTCATGAATGGTGTTGCCCGTGCCGTCCATTGGTCCGATAATCGTCATGTTTGAAAAAACTCCTTTTGTTTGAGGAGTGGCAATAGATCCATTACCATCGTTGTCGGATTCAAATCCATTGGATTCAGATTTATCCCGATACAGGGGGTTACGCTGGGAAATCCCAAATTGCACTTTTCCGGAAAATCCGTTATCGGTATCAAAATCATCATCCCAGGTACCGGTAGCGATCAGGTGATCGGCATTTACTGTACCACCAAACCATTCAAAAGCGTCATCGCCGGAACGGTATACCTGTACATAGCTCACCTGTGTTCCAGACCCTACACCTCCAAAAGTAATACCATTAATTTCATTGTCCGTAGAGTATTCTACTCCGGCAAACTCAACCCGTACATATTTCAATACTCCGGAGTTATCGGCAGGATTGGTTCCTCCGTACTGGTTTAATGTTGTTCCGGTTGGAACTGTCAGGCCTCCTTCAATTTTTAATTTATCTTCCGGGAGGTTAACTGGTGCTTTGCCCAATAGGATCAGGCCACCCCAGTCACCGGCCTTCCTTTGTCCTTTGGGGAAATTGGAGGTAAATACGATGGGTTTATCTGCAGTACCCTGGGCGATGATCTTTCCGCCTTTTGCAATGATCAGGGTTCCTTTGGATTTATTATCTCCTTTGATAATGGTACCCGGCTCAATGGTAAGGGTAACGCCATCCGGAACATACACAAACCCTTTGAGCAGGTATTTATTATTTGCGGTCCAGGTTGTACTTGTAGTGATTGTAGAAGGGAGAGGACTACCTGATCCGTCTGCCTGACCGACTACGATCTCCGTTCCCGTTTTTGGAGGATCGATGGAGTCGCCTTTATCGTTGCCACAAGAGGCAAAGAACAATGTTGCAATGCCGAACAACAATGTAAATTGTTTTTTCATATTCTTAATGTTTAAGTTTTTAAAAGTAGAAGTTTAATATTACCGGATCATTACCTTCCGGTATCGTTTGTGTTAACAATTTTTAGAACTTATAGGTATAGGAAAGGGTGATGGTGGTGCCCGGACGATATTGTTCCAGGATCCAATCCTTATTCAATGTATTCATCCCGTTCTGGAACGAGCTTCCGTCAAATTTTTCATTCCCGTTCTGGTCAAAATAGAACCGCACCGGGGCATTCAGGATGTCTTTTGCGTTGAGCTTGAACGCGCTTTTGGGCGTTAGCTGATAGGATACCTGGGCATCCAGCAGGTTGCGCGGCATTTCATATACCATGCCATAGAGGTTACCGCCAACCAGGTCGATCCGCTGGCCGATCCTGTTGTACAAAACATTTGCACCAAACTTATTGTCGCTTGTCTGGTAAGCAAGACCGGTATTAATTGCATAGGGCGACTGACCGGTCAATGGTCTGTCTGAGATCGTAGACCCGTCCGGCAGGTACAAGGGTCCATCCAGCTTCACCTTTGACCGGATCAGCGCCACATTGGTATAAAATTCCAGTTGCTTCAGGCCTTCGCTGATAAAGTTCAGTTTCTTCCGGATCTCTGCCTCAAAGCCGATATTGGTAGCAGAAGGGAAGTTATTAGTGGTTACTTCCAGCGCACTTTGTGCCTTATAGATGGATGTTTCGATCGTATTCTTAAAATTCTTGTAAAACACCGATGCCGAAATGATCTCGCCCGGGGCCAGGAACCATTCATATTTAAGATCAAAATTATCGATCTGTGAGCGGGTCAGGTCCGGATTCCCCAGTACGTTTGCCATCCGCTCAAAATCATAATAATAGAATGGAGCGATCTCTCTGAATTCCGGCCGGCCCAGGCTTCTGAAGTAGGAAGCCCTGATATTTGTTTTGGGGGTTATCGAATACGTAAAGTTTGCGGAGGGTAAAAAGTCTTTCCAGGTTTTGCTGAAGTTCTGCGATGAGTTTACGTTCAGGTTGTAGTACTCATACCGTACGCCCCATACCAGGCGCAGCTTGTTGGTAAACTTGTTGTCCAGCATTACATACCCGGCATAGTTCCCTGCATTGGCGGTATAGGCATCCTGTCCCTGTGTAAGGTCCTTCAGTGAATAGATATTTGAGCCGATAACACCGGGGGTAAACAACTGGTCAATCGGGCTGCGCAATACCTCCTGCTCATTTGAAGCTCCCGGATTGATGATGGGCCCGATCATCCTGTTCTTATCATCCCTGTCGCGATAAGCGGCAAATCCACCCAGCTTAACCGATGATTTTTCAAAAAGGTTTACCGGTATGGTCAGGTTCACCGCGCCGTTATAGATCTTTTCATTCAGGTCTCCGAACAACCGGTTGTTTTCACGCCCCAGGTTCCCGAGGTCTGCAATAAAGGCATTGCTGGTTCCCATCGACCGGGAGTAGCCAACCTTCCGCTGATCGGGCCGGTTATTGGTCACCAGGTTAAATGATGCCAGGTAATCCAGTACCACGTCATTATCTCCCAGCTTGTTTTCTCCTTTAAATGTATTTTTCAGCAGGGATTTCTGGACCAGGTCAAATGCATAAAAACGGATATCGCTGCCCCGGCCCAGGTTGGAACCTTCCCTGTAAAGGAAGTTATCATCAAAGATCCGGTTGTATAAATTCTTAAAAGAATATTTGCCCTTCTTTGTCTGGTAGGACAAATTCAGTAAGGCGCCTATATTGCTGGAGTATTTATAGGTATTATCAATGTAATTATAGTCATCATACTGGCGCAGGGCATTTCTTTTTACCGTTTCGGAATGGGTATAGGTAATGCCCGCCGTATAACCAAATTTATTGCCGTTGTTAAACACCCGGAGATCTCCCATATTGGCCTGGAGGTTCAATTGCGGTAATGCCTTATTTGTTTTTATATTGAAATTGTTATTCAGGCTGGATAATGCCGCGTTGATCTGTTCCTGGCTGAGTTGTCTTCCTTCAATTGCATCTGTGCCGGGAAAGCTGGCAGGCAGCTGACGGGCGCCATTGTCAAAACCCAGGAAATCGGTTCCGGAACGGTAGCCCGATTTAAAATCCTTAAACGTGGCCACGGAATTATAACCTAGGCCAACTGTAAAATCGATGAACTTACGGGTAGGCACTTCTTTGGTGATCACATTGATCACACCGCCGGCAAAATCGGCCGGGAGGTCCGGGGTTCCGGCCTTGGTAATGATCATATTGTCGATCATCGAAGAGGGAATGATATCAAACGAAAATGCTTTCCGGTTGGGCTCTGTACTGGGCAGCAGGGTACCGTCTGTTAAACCCAGGTTGTAACGGTCATTTAAACCACGGATGATTACGAATTTGTTATCCTGCACCGTAGTTCCGCTTACTCTTTTTAATACATCGCCGGTAGAACGGTCCGGCGACTTGCGGATCGCCTCTGCAGAAATACCATCGGAGATGGAGGCGCTGGTCCGCTGCGCCTGGTACAGGGACGCAACGGTTCCCTGCTGACGGGCTCTTGCAGACACCACTACACCGGCCAACTCCCCGGAGCTGGGGGCCAGGCTGATGACCAGGCCACTATCTGCAACATAACTTCCCTGCCTGTACTGTATGGTCTGTGTAATATAATTAAGTGCCGTTACTTTTATAGCCGCCGTTTTATTGGTGCCTACATTTAACCGGAAGGCGCCATCTGATTCGGATATGGCCCCTTTGTTGGATCCTTCGATCAACAATGTAGCCCCAGCAACCGGTTCACCCGTTACGGAGTTGGTTATTTTCCCTGTGATATTCTGAGAAAAAACAGCGTTACCAAGAACAATTAAAAGCCCTGTGAGCAGCAGCCTAACTTGCATATAGAATATTTCTGCAAAGATTCAGATCACATTGTTACCTCATTGTTACCCCCATGTTACCAAATCGTCAACCAGGCATTACCTTAATGTTAACAGCGGTTGCAGCCGCAGTTTTTTTGTTGAAAAATGAGCAGAAACTCTTAAAAAAGAGGGGCGTTTTAGTCAAAAAACAGAATGAAATCCTATTTCCTATATTAAGGAATTATTAATTCCTGTAATTTTATCATTATGCTTCACTGAACGGGATAATTTTGCCACCAATTTTAAAAACATACCATGGGACTCAATTCTTTTCTAAAAATTTTTACCCCCAGCAATACCGTTTTTTTTGAATTGTTTGAAAAAATAGCAGCCAATGTAACTTCTATGGGGAAGCTTTTAAAGCAGATGGTGAATGAAACCGATATCAATAAACGGAATTCTCTTTCCCAGTCCATTATTGATATGGAGCATGGCAACGATGAGCTGACCCACAGCGTATTTACCGAACTGGGGAGGAACTTCATCACCCCGTTTGACCGGGAAGACATCCACTACCTGGCTACCTCGCTGGATGATATTGCCGACTATATTTATGCTACCGCCAAAAAGATCACTACCTACCGGGTAAACCCGAATGAAACCGGGATACAGAAAATGGCAGAGCTGATCGTACAGGCAGCAGAGCAGGTACAGGCGGCAGTAATGGAACTGCGGGATATGAAGAAGGTCCGCAATATTACAGAGGCCCTGGTAAAGATCAACAGTATCGAAAACCAGGCAGATGATGTGTTTGACCTGAGCATTGAGTATTTATTTGATACTGAGGCCGATGCCAAAGAAGTGATCAAGAAGAGAGAAGTATACCAGGCAATGGAGGTGGTTACGGATAAATGTGAGGATGTAGGGAACGTGATTGAATCGATTATCATCAAATATGCATAAGAACGGTTCATAGGTCATTAATGATGGGGCATCGTATAATTTATACAAGACGGTGGCCATCGGCGTATTATCAAATCAGCACATTAGCACATTAATTTATGTTTACCTATCTTGTTGTCATCATATCCCTGGCCCTGGTGTTCGATTATATCAACGGGTTTCATGATGCGGCCAACTCCATAGCCACGGTTGTTTCCACAAAAGTGCTTACACCCTTCCAGGCAGTTATCTGGGCAGCTCTTTTCAATTTTGTTGCCTATTTTATTTTTAAAGATCACGGGGTAGCCAATACCATTGCCAAAACGGTTAAGGAAAATTTCATCGACCTCAACGTGATCTTTGCCGGGCTTGTGGCCGCCATTATCTGGAACCTGTTTACCTGGTGGCGGGGCATTCCTTCTTCATCTTCACACACCCTCATCGGCGGATTTGCCGGGGCGGGTATTTCTCATGCTATCGGAATGGGCACCGGCAACCCGTTCACCGCCGTAAATTCCAGCGTGATCCTGACCATTGCCGCGTTCATCTTCCTGGCGCCGGTCATTGGAATGATCGTAGCTTTCCTGTTTTCCATCTGGTTCATAAACTCATTTAAAAAAGGCTGGCGGGTAAAACTTTTTTCCTTCCTGGTGATTGCCGCGGTATTTGTTTTCTTAAGTTTTGTGCTGGAGACCGATCCGGAAAAACTGAAATCGCATTACGAATCCTATGCACTTAAGGTCGTCTTTTATTCCCATAATTTTAAATACATTCTGCTGGGACTGATCCTGATCATTATGGCCATTTTCTCCCTTTTCTTAAGCGGATTGAATGCGCACCGGGCCAATATCTGGTTCAAGCGGCTGCAGCTGGTTTCATCGGCCATCTTCAGTATCGGGCATGGCGGCAATGATGCTCAAAAAGTAATGGGGATCATTATGGTAGCCCTGGTGGCCTACGATCCCAATACCTACAACCTGAACCATATGGTGGTTTGGGTACCGCTGGCCTGTTACACGGCTATTGCCCTGGGCACCATGAGCGGTGGCTGGAAAATTGTAAAAACCATGGGGACCAAGATCACCAAGGTAACACCTTTTGAAGGGGTGGCTGCAGAAACCGCGGGAGCGCTAACCCTGTTTGCAACCGAGGCCATGAAGATACCGGTAAGTACCACCCATACGATTACCGGCTCCATTATGGGGGTGGGCGCCACCAAACGCTTATCCGCCGTGCGCTGGGGGGTAACCATCAACCTGGTCTGGGCCTGGATCCTTACTATACCGGTAAGTGCCGTGCTGGCCAGTCTTGTTTACTTCATTATGAAACTGGTGGTCCCGGGGATCCAGTAGGGATTCGGAACACAAAATATTAAATAAAAAAAGTATCCGCACCCGGGTACTTTTTTATTTTAACCGGTTCATCAGTGATCAATCAGAAACTCCCAACTACTGGTTCCCGGTAAAAAAGCTGTTTAGTCAAAAACACCCGTCAAAGCCCGTATGGACGGGGGCAGCAGGCAGGTTATCGAATGCAGCCGTACCGTAGCTGCCAGGTTGGAAAAAGTTCCTTGCAATGGGCGGCCTTCCCGGCCACTTTTAACAGGGGATCAGCGATCAGGGAACACCTGGTCTGAATTTTGACTGCATTTACGGGAACTTTTTACAATAGCGATCCGCTTTCAGATCACCACTAATAATACCGACAAAGTGCTTCGGAATGAAATTTAAAAGCCAGGGCAAACGCATCTGAACCAGGTGAACAGAGCGCAACACGGAACACGATCAGGCCCCGTAATGCTCCGTGTTTGTAGCACAGCGTTAAAGAGAGCCCCTGCTCCTGCGGAGCGGAGCAATGCTGCAACCAGATGCTTTTGCCGGGGTTTAAAAGCGGGGGAAAAATCGGCAGCCGATAAAAAAGTCACCTTTTATTGATGTTCCCTATTTTCCACAGACACTAATGATTCCAAATCTCAGATCGAGGTACCATAACCTAACAAAAAAATCCGCACCTTTGTAACTCAATAAAAAATTTATGAGTAAGATTTTGGTGACCGGTGGTTGTGGTTATATTGGCTCACATACCATTGTGGATTTAATAGAGAATGGATACGAGGTCATTTCGGTGGATAACAATAGCCGGTCTCAGCCCTTCATCCTGGAAAACGTTGAAAAAATTACCGGCAAAAGCGTCAAGAACTACAAAGTGGATCTCTGCAATTTTGATGACACGCATGCTATCTTTGAGGAAAACCCGGACATTACCGGCATCATTCATTTTGCCGCTTATAAAGCAGTGGGAGAATCTGTAGAAATGCCCCTGGTCTATTATGAAAACAACCTGAACTCCCTGATCAATATTTTAAAATGTGCCCGGGATTTTGATACACCATATTTTGTTTTTTCCTCTTCCTGTACCGTATATGGCAACCCGGATCATATACCGGTGGTGGAAACCACTCCCACCAAACCGGCAGAGTCGCCCTATGGTGCTACCAAACAAATGGGCGAACAGATCCTGACCGATTTTGCAAAAGTTTTTGATACCAATGTGATCGCATTGCGTTATTTCAACCCGGTAGGGGCGCATCCTTCGATCCAGATTGGTGAGCTGCCTATTGGCCGGCCGCAGAACCTGATACCCGCCATTACGCAAACCGCTATTGGCAAGCTTCCCAAGATGACGGTGCATGGCGCCGACTACGATACACGCGACGGCTCCTGCCTGCGCGATTTTATCCATGTTAGCGATATTGCCCACGCTCATACCCTGGCTATCCAGTACCTGGAAACGATAAAAAATAAAAGCAACTACGAGATCTTTAACCTGGGAACGGGGAATGGAGTTACTGTCCTGGAAGCCATTCAATCTTTTGAGAAGGTGAGCGGTGTAAAACTGAACTATGAGATCGGGCCCCGCCGGCCGGGTGATGTGATCGCTATCTATGCCAATAATGACCATGCCGTAAAAAGCCTGGGTTGGGATATCAAATATGGCCTGGATGATATGATGCGCACGGCCTGGGAATGGGAGCAGAAGCTGGCGAAAGACAACCAGTAGCCGGATGCATTCTAAACTAATGTAAAAAATTTATACCGATAGTATAGAATACGGCACAATATCCCCCAGGTGGGGAATATTGCGCAATCCTTTCATAGCCGATCATAAAAGCATATTTCGTCTGCGTTAATCCGGAGTGGCCCCAATAGCCCCGCCCGGCAGTAATATTATAAAAATTCGTATTTTGTATAGTGGTAGCAACTTTATGAAATACGAATTTTTTACGTACGTGATGATCGATAAGATATTGGATAATATACTTATAATAAGCCGGCATCAAAATTATTTCTTTTCTCGGTCAGTGAGGACACTGACCGTGGCGTGGGCCGTGGTTTGTGTCCTCACAAACCACTGGTAATTACGCATTTTAATAAAATTGATTCCGGTTCATTATTAGTTTTTCTTCCGAAAACGAAGTGGTGGAATTTAAAAAGGCTGAAAACTCGTTTTCAAAAGACGATTTAGGCAAATATTTTTCTGCACATTAAGAGAATGTTCAATAGACAACGCAGGAAATTTTTCCCGCTGCCAGACTATGATTTATCGGAGCGCAAAGTAAAGGTAACTATCACCGGAAAAGTAGTCGACATTAATTATGCGCGGAAGCTGGCGGAGCTACCTGGCTTATCACTGAACGAGATTATTCTACTGGATCGGGTAGCCAAGCATAAAATGCTGTCGGATGAAGAAATAAGATTGTTGAAAACAAAAGGTTTGATCGAAGGGCGAAAACCGAACTTTCATATATCCTCTGATGTTGCCGCCATTACAGGCGAAAGAGCTTCGTATATTAAACAGAGAGGTTTTAAGGATGAACACTATAAAAAAATGATCCTTGAATACCTGGGAAAATATACGGAAGCATCAAAAAAAGATATTACCGAATTAATTCTGGACATTCTGCCTTCTGTATTAGATGAAAAAATGAAAGAAAATAAAATAAGGAATATTGTATACGCAATGTCGAAAAAAGACAAGACCATCGAAAACAAAGGAACAAATCGGAATCCGCGCTGGGTTTTAAAGTTCATTTAAACGTTCCTGCTTTTAGATAAACTTTAGATAAACGTTGCTATACTACTGACTTGAGAAAGTCTTCCCTTATCACCGCGCCGATACCCGGTGCATCCGGCACATCGATAATACCGTTTTCCTTATACTGCATTCCACCTTCCACAGGGTCTTCGCTGAACATCAGCGCCGTGTCAAAATCAAAATACACAATATTCGGGCTGCAGCAGGCCAGGTGTGCAAAAGCCGTCATGGCCAGCCGCGATTCCAGGAAGGCGCCGATCTGAATCTCCATGTTTGCCGCTTCTGCCAGCCGGATCATCTCAAGTGCATTATAGATACCGCCGCTTTTGCCCAGTTTTATGTTGATGCGGTCGCAGGCGCCCAGGTCAATCAGCCGTTGTACATCATGCTGATCGCCACAGGTTTCATCTGCCATTATCGGAATAGGGCTTTGGGCTTTTATTTTTGGCAGCTCCATAAATTCCCATCGGGCGATGGGCTCTTCGCAATGCTGGATGTTAAATGGTTCCAGCGCTTTCAGGGTTTCAATGGCCTCTTCCCTGTGCCACCCCTGGTTGGCATCCACGCGCAGCGGAATATCAATCCCCACAGCTTCCCGTATGGCTCTGATCCGCTCTACATCCTGTGCCCCGCCTTTGCCGATCTTTACTTTAATGACCGGGAATCCCCGGGCTTTTATTTTTAAAGCGTCCGCCGCCATTTTTGCAGGGGTGCCCACACTTACCGTGTAGTCCGTGGCTATTTCCTTCTGCCTATTTCCCCCCAGGAACCGGTAAAGTGGTTGCCCGGCATGTTTTGCAGCAATATCGTACAGCGCCATATCAAAAGCGCTTTTTATGCTTTTATTCCCGTAAATGACGCCGTCCATATCCAGGATGCGGTCACCAATAGCCAGGGGGTCCCTGCCCAGCAATATCCGTTCAAGATACCGGCCCACCACTAAACCGGTATCTGCTGATTCGCCATTGATGCTCATAAAAGGGCTGCATTCTCCCCAACCGGTAATACCGGCACTGGTTTCCATACGCACTACCACGCTTTCCGCATTGTACAACGGCCCCAGGGAAATGATAAAGGGCTCCTTCAGGGGAATAAACAGTTTATACAGGTCGACCTTTGTAATGGCTAATGATTGCATCTGCTAAAAATACAAAAGACCCGGCAAATTATAATAGCCGGCCTTAGCTGTCCAGGTCTCCCCGGCGAAATTTTTTGCTCGACTGTACCCGGCCGTTTTCATCTGTAACCAACCGGAACCCGTCCTTTTCACCCGTCAGGATAATCGTATAGCTGATCCGCTCAGGGGTTGATAACTCTGTAACCCCAAAGATCTCAAACCCTGTATACCGTTTTTTTAGCTTATAAGCAATCTGCAGGGGCAGCAGGTCGCCTTTGTAATACCGAAGGGTTTGTGTCAGCGCCCCGCTGCGGTCAAAGAATGCTTTTACCTTCATTTCCCGGAGGTTGAAATCCGCCACGGTATATTCCTCCGTAGCGTACCAGCTTAAATGGTCAACCTTTTTAAAAAGCATCCGGAAGGTTTCCCCGGCTTTTTTATTTTCGATATCCGGACCGGGGGTTGCGGCACAGGCCATATAGCCGGCAGAAAGAAGGAGCAGGATGAGTATCGGACGTTTCATGATACCAGTTTTTTACGTTTTTTGTTAAGATCCTTTTCCTCCTAAAGGTAGCAAAAGACAAACCGCATCATTTACCCCCTTTAGGGGGATTTTACATTTTACAGCCTATATAAATCTGCTTTTGCGGGCTACGCTCAGCGCTTCCGCCCGCGAGTTTACATCCAGCTTATGATAAATGTTTTTGATATGCGATTTTACGGTTTCCTGGTCAATAAATAACTCCTGCGCAATCTTTGAACGGCTTTTGCCTTCCGCCACACATTCCAGAATTTCGGTTTCCCGCTTCGTAAGGGGAGAGTGCTGGTTCTTTTGAAAATACTTCATCACCTGCAGCGCAATTTCCGTGCTCATGGCGCCGCCGCCCCTGATCACATCCCGGATATGCTCCTTGATTTTATTAAACGATGTATTTTTGGTAAGATAACCCGATGCTCCATTTTTTAACGCCGTAAAAACCAGGTCATCAGACTCATGCACCGTAAGCATGATAATGTGTACCCCCGGAAGTATTTTTCTTATTGCCGGCAGCGCATCTACACCCCTCATTCCGGGCAGTTGAATATCCAGCAATATAACATCCGGCCGGATCCTGTCCAATTGCTCCAGCGCCGCCTCTGCAGAAGCATAGTCACCAGACACGAAAAAATCTTCATCCGCACTCAAAAGACTCACATAGCCGTTGCGGATCACTTCGTCATCTTCGATAATACAGCAGTTGATCAGTTGATACAAATTCGTGTTCATTGTTTGACAATTAAATATTGTGCTTTTTATTTTTCTGCTCCTGTATGCCAAAGGTGAGACAGGCCCTGGTTCCCTGCCGGCTGGCAGTGTTCAGCGTAAAACTGCCGCCTATTTTTTCCGCCCTTCTCCGTATATTGTTCAATCCATTACCGGTAACGCCGTTCTTGTCAAAGCCGGTACCGTTATCTGTAAAATAAATCCCCATGGTGCCTGCCTGTTCCTGTTTACATTCAATGGTGACCAAGGTGGCCCCGGAATGCCGCATGCTATTGCTCAGCAGCTCTTTGAATATCATAATAATATTCCGGTTATACCCCGGTGGTATCCTTATATCGGGCTCATAAGCGCTGAAACCGGTCAATTCAAACACGATATCCGTATCGCTAAACAACTCCATACCCGTTTGTTTTATGGTTTGTAATACCTCTTTTAAATGATCGCTTTCCTTTGTAAGCGACCAGATGATCTCCTTTGTGCCGGTATAGAGACCCAGCGCATTTGAGCGTATTTGACCTATAAGCTTATTCTTTTCTTCATCTGCAGGGTCCGTTTTTTGCTGCAGCAGGTCGGCAAGCAGGGAGATGCGGGTCAGTTTATTTCCCAGCTCATCATGAAAATCCTCCGCCGTTTGTTCTCTTATTTTCTGCTGCTCCAGTTCTTTGATCTGCCGGATCTCCTTGCGTCTTCTTCGCTTTTCGTTCGTATAAATCAATTGTATACCGCCCCCGGCCAGTACCAGGGCAAGCACCATCAGTCCTTTGAACCAGGCTGTTTTATAATAAGGCGTGGTTATGGTAAAAGGATACTCAATGGTATTGGAAGACTCCTGGCCGCTTTTTGTTACAGCTTTTACTCTAAAAACATAGCTGCCGGGCTGCAGGTTCTTATAACTCAGTGCCACCTGCTCCTGCGGTAATGAAAATGCCGTATCATAACCATATAGCTGGTAGGCATAACGTAAAGAGGAAGGGTCCTTCAGATAGATGCCTTTAAAATTAAAAGCGATACTGTTACCTGCATAGGCAATCTGCGGCTGTACCGGCAGTTGCTCCCAGGCGGAAACGCGATGCCCCGGTGCTTCTCCGGCGCCGGGAAACACCGCAGCTTCCAAAACGATAAAGGGTTTGCTGCCTGGTCTTTCCTTTTCCTGAACAGGATTGTACAGAAAGGCCCCTTTTGTAGTGCCAACCCAGATCTGATGACGGTCATCCTCAAGAATGGCATTGAGATTTGTTTCTGAAGGCTCGTAACCATCAGCAATGGTATACTTTTTAATTTGAAATCCTCCGGTAGCGGCTTCAAAATGCACCTGCTGCACGCCCAGGCTGGTACCCACCCAAAGGAGTCCGCGGGAGTCCTTCAGCATCGCAAATACATTGTTATCAATTAAACCGTTGTCCGTATTAAAGGGAAGGACCTTGTTGCTGACTGTATCCACAAAAAACAGCCCTTCGTCCACACAGCCAACAACCAGGTAGCGTCCCAGCTTTTCAAAACAGGACACATTAATACCCTCCAGCACCGGTATGTGCAGCGGCACCGGCCGGTCATCAGCGGAGCATTTATAAATGCCGGTAGTAGTACCGATCAGTAAGGTATCATTCAGCAGTACGGAGCTTACAACGCCCCGGGGAAGTCCGGCAAGCTTCTGCACTTTATTACCCTCTACCCAATACCCCCCCTCCGTTGTATGGATCAGCATTCTGTTATCATAGGGCCTGATGGTATAAATGGGTATATGTTGTTTTTTTTCAAGAAAGAGTTCGGTTACCTGATTTCCCCTGATCTTTAATAACCGGCCATCCATGGTGCCTACATAAAGATGATTGCTGCCATCTATCCCCAGGCAGTTAACGCCCGCAGTGCTGTACCCGGAATAATCTATGTTCCTGAAGCTTTCTTTCCGGCTGTCATAGCAAAACAGTTTTCCTTCCCGCGTACCCAGGAAGAGGTTCCCTTCCCTGTCTTTGGCAAAGCCCATTACCACATTTCCTGTAAGTCCCGAGGTTTTATCGTACCGCACAAAGGGCCCGGAGGCATATTTGTACAAACCATCCCCGTCAGACCCGATCCAGATGATATCGTCCTTATCCCTATAAAGCGCATGGATGCCATTATCGGAAACCCCGTTTGTTGCGTTGATCCTCCTTTTTACAGCCCAACTTTGCATATCAATCATCCAGGCGCCCTTTACCGTGCCCAGCCACAGGGTGCCGGCATCGCCTGTAGTAAGCGTGGTAAAACGAGCGCCGGGGAACTGCTTCTTTTGAACAACGGCATTCCCCGTAATTTTCAACAGCGTGCCTTTATTGGTAATGGTCCAATAACTGCCGTCCTGTTCTGCGATCCTAAATAAAAACTCGCCGTTTTCCAGCCCGGCCACCGCCAGCCACTTTGACCACTTGCCTTGCCGGAGCCGGAACAGCCCTTCTGAATAAATATAGGCCAGAAGTATCCCGCTGTCGTTGCGGTACAGGCAGGTAATACGTTTCTGGTTTCCGGGCAACTCGTATTTTTCAAGTTTTCCATGGCGTACTACAAAAAGACCCTGCATAATTCCAAAAGCATACAAGGTTCCGTCTTCGTCTTCTGTGATGGTGTTACACATAAAATGAGCAGGGGAAGGAGCCTCAAAATGTTCGAACCGGTACCCGTTATACCTCGAAATCCCCTTTGGGGTAGCCATCCAGATATCGCCGTTACGCGCAGTATACAGAGCCGTTATATGACCCGACAGCAGCCCGTCTTTTTTTGAAAAGATCCTGAACCCGGTTCCATCAAAACGGTTTAGCCCGGCAAGCGTTCCTACCCAGAGATAATTCCTTTTGTCCTGGGTGATGCTGGTCACCTGCGACTGGCTTAACCCCTTGTCTACACTAAAATTTTCAAATGGAAGGCGCTGAGTTTCTGCCGTTTTTAAAGCAAGGCAAAACAGCAATAAAAAGCAGGTCCTTAACAGCAATTTTGTCATTACAAATCCCTCTATAAATATAACCCAACCCGGCCCGGTTTTATTATTAATTTTCATATATATTTATGAAAAGGGCAGGCAGTAAAAACCACCTGCGTTGCAATTCTTTATTACAAAAAAATTACATGAGAAAAATCGTATCCCATTGTCCCGGATCAACGGGGTAATCAGCTGCATCACTATAAAGCAAATGTATCCTGTTCATCAGAAACAAAAATCCCCCTTATCGGGGGATTTCTTTATCTTCAGGCTTTGCTGATCACAGGGTATGCCCCCTGGTCATCTCACCAGCTTCAGTTCATTAATAATATTGGTAGCACCACCCAGTTTATCAATGCACCACAATACATAACGGATATCCACATTGATGGTCCGGTTCAGATCCTTATCAAAGGCCAGTTTGTGGCTGAGGGCTTCGTAGTTACCGTCAAAAGCCAGCCCCAGCAGCTCTCCCCGGCCGTTGATCACCGGCGACCCGGAATTTCCGCCCGTGATATCGTTGGAGGAAATAAAATCGATCACCAGGTCCTTGCGTACCGGATCCATATACTGGCCAAAATCCTTGTTCTTTAATAACCCGATCTGTTTTGCCGGCAGATCATATTCATAGTCACCCGGTTTGTATTTTTCCAGCACTCCTTTTGAAGTAGTCACATAATCATAGAATACGGCATCCCGGGGTTTGTAGGCTTTTACCTGCCCATAGCTGACCCGCATGGTAAAGGTCGCATCCGGATACATCATCTTTGCCTTTGCGGGATCCATGGACATTACACCTTTTAAGTATAACCGGCCATAATCCATGTTTTTAGCCGTAAACTCCTGGTATTTAGGTCCTGCGCCGGCCTGGTAGTTGCGGATAAATGCGCCGGCATGGGCAAATGCGGGGTCTTCATCCAGCGCCTTCAGATCCGGGTTTGCTGTAAATGCGGCCCATTTTGCATCGTCGAAAATAAACGTCCTGGTAAAAACGTCGGCCGCATACTTATCCCAGCCATTGGCGCCATAAACAGCCAGTAGCCGGGTATAAAAATCAGCAGGCTGCTGGTCCTTATCCACGTTTTCATAGAACATACGGGTAGCCGCCGCCAGTATGTGCTGATCGGAAGGCTTATCTTCTTCCTTTAAAAACTCAGCACGGGCGTCAACAGCACCCGATACCAGTTTTGCCACTTCTTCTTTTGAAGCGCCGGACACCAGCGCATTTCTCAGTGGGATCAATGATGCCGCAAAATCAATAAGCGGAGATCCCATAATACCTTCGTTCAGGTACACCCTAGCTTTGGCATAAGGCTTCCATTCATCATAGGCCTTTGCCCAGTCTGCAAAGATGTTCTGGAATTCCGGCTTACCTTTTGCCCAAACATTGAAACGGTCTTCCGCGGCCTTTTTCTGACCATAAACATCGTACTTCAGCAGCTGTTTGCTTTCCCCGTCAAAAAACTTCCAGTAGTTGGCTATGCCGGCATAACTGGAAGCCAGTTTTAATTTTATTGCCGGATCTTTTCTCATCTGCTCAAACATGTATTTCAGCCGCATATCCCTTAGTGTTACCAGGGTAGGATTATTCACGTCTGTGGCCAGCTTGATCCCATAGGAAGATTCATACCGGTTGGTACCACCGGGATATCCCCAGATCATGGTAAAATCGCCTTCCTTCACCCCCTTTAAGGAGATGGGCAGGAACCACCTGGGTTTTAAAGGAACATTGGAGGGGTCATAAGCCGCCGGCTTGTTCTGCCTGTTGGCATATACGCGGAAAATAGAAAAATCGCCGGTATGGCGGGGCCATTCCCAGTTATCGGTATCGCCACCAAATTTACCTACCGCTTCAGGAGGCGTTCCTACCAGGCGTATATCATTATACCGCTCGTATACAAAAGCCAGGTACTGGTTGCCTTTAAACAGGGGGCTTACCCGGGTTTCTATACTGGCAGCCGCATCGCTCATCCGCTTGTTGATCGCCGCCAGCACTTCCGTTTGCTTATCGGCCCGCTCTTTTCCGCTCAGGGAGCCTAATGCCGCTGTAACCTCTTTGGTTACATCCTCGATCCGCAGCAGGAACTGAACGCTCAGTCCTGTTTTGATCTCTTCGCCCTTGTTGCGCGCATAAAAGCCATCCCGTAAATAATTGTGATCAACAGTGCTGGCGCTGGCAATAGCATCATAACCACAGTGGTGATTGGTAAAGATCAACCCTTCCGGGCTCACGATCTCACCGGTACAGCCGCCGCCAAAGATAATGATGGCATCCTTCAATGAATTTTTATTGACGCTGTACAGCTGTTCCTTGCTCAGCTTCAGACCTTTTTGTACCATATCCTTGTATACCTGCTGACCCAGCAATTGCGGCAGCCACATTCCTTCATCCGCATAGGAGCGGAATACTGCCGTAACAAAAACCAGCAGCAACAGAAAACTTCTCTTCATTCGATTCATCGATTTTTTAGACTAAAAAAATGAGGATCCTTCCTCATAACAAGCGCCCAAACATACAACAAATGTTTGCAAGTTTTTATACCGTGCAGATTAGCGGGGGTTGCTTCGGGAAGCCCTTTTAGATAGTTCTTAAAAAAAGGGGAATTTCATTAACAGAAATATGATAAAAATATCCGGGACTTAAATAAACAGGATCCAGGAAGAATAAAAATTGGTTTTGGTAAAATTGAAATAGTAAAAACCGACCGCCGGTGGTTCATTTTTGCGCTCTTCCGCAACCGGCCCGGGATTTTGGCTACCTTTATAACGGTTATTTTTTAAGCTGAAACATTGCCTGCCAACCCTGTTATTATATTACCATCCCATGAAAAAAACATTTTGTTTGTTCCTGTACCTGCTTTACGGCAACCTGTATGCACAGGTAAGCGTTGATGCCACAAAAACCTTTTTACAGGAAAGGGGAAAACCTTTTTTCTGGCTGGCCGATACAGGGTGGGAGCTGTTTCACCGGCTGAGCAGGGAAGAAGCGATCCATTACTTGAATGTAAGACAGCAACAGGGCTTCAACGTTATTATGGCTGTTGCTTTGAGCGAGCTGGATGGCATTAATACACCTAACTATTATGGCGACCGGCCTTTTAAAAACAGGGATCCGCTGCAATGGGATGAAACTCCCGGGAATGATCCGGCCAATGCCGCAGCATACGATTACTGGGATCATGTGGATTTTGTGATCCGGGAGGCTGCAAAAAGAAAGATCTATATAGGCCTGTTGCCGGCATGGGGCGATAAAGTGGTACCCGGGGCATATGGTCCAGTAATTTTTACAACCCCGGATATTTCCTATGCTTACGCCAAAAAATTAGCCACGCGGTATAAGGCTCAAAAAAATATGATCTGGATCCTGGGGGGCGACCGGCCGGCCATTACCGGTACTGCCGATTACAGGCCTGTATGGCGTGCAATGGCCAAAGCGATACGGGAGGTGAGCGGGAACGGCGTATTTATTGCCTACCATCCCGGGTGGCATACCAGCGCCTACTTTAAAGAAGAGGACACCTGGCTGAGTATGAATGCGATTCAGAGCGGCCATGCCACAAGAGAAATGCGGATATGGGATTCTGTACGGGCCGATCTGAAAACGCTTCCCAAAAGGCCTTTTATGGATATGGAGCCCTGTTACGAGGATCATCCCGTTTTTCCCTGGGATGGCAAATGGACAAGAGCCGGAAGGGGCTATTTTTCAGCCTATGACGTTCGCGCAAGAATATACCGGGGCGTATTCTCCGGTGGCTGCGGGGCTGTATATGGCCACCACCAGGTATGGCCGTTTACAGACACCAGCAGAAATAAGCCGGTTTATATCGGGGATACGTTAATCGGATGGAAAAAGGCGATCGGTTCACCCGGCGCCGGGCAAATGCAGTATCTGAAAAAGTTACTGGAAGCGCATCCTGATTTTCACCGGGTTGAAGACAGCCTGCTTATTGCCTCAAACCGGGGAACGGATTACAGGGACCTCATTATCGCTACTCGGAACCAGGACAAAACCTATGCCCTGATCTACCTTCCGCAGCCCCAAGCCATCCGGGTAAACCTGGACCTTCTGCGGGAAGGCAGAAAGAAAATAACCTGGTTCAACCCCGCAACCGGAGCTTCACGGGTGCTGCGGCAGCCATATAACGGGAGTATACAAACTTTTGATCCTCCGGACAAAAACCAGAAAGATTGGGTCCTCGTCATTGACGTATTACAATAAAACAAAGGCTACTGATATACATCTGCATTTACAATGGTTGGCAGCCGTTCGCCTTTTAAACCGGCGATCACATTCTTTGCCGCCATTACGGCCATCGCATCACGGGTTTCTACAGTGGCCGAGCCGATATGTGGCAAAATGCACACATTGGGCATTTTAAGCAGGGGGTTGGCCGGATCCATCGGTTCCGGGTTCGTTACATCCAACCCCGCGCCCCAGATGGTATTGCTTTCCAGAGCTGCTTTCAGATCCGTTTCATTATGCAGCCCGCCTCTTGCCGTATTCACAAAAATGGCATTGTGCTTCATTTTCTCAAACGCCGCCTTATCAAACAGTTCTTTTGTCTGTGGAGAGAAATTGGCATGCACGGAAAGCACATCACTTTGCGCCAGCAATTCCTCAAAGGAAACATACCGGGCACCCAGCTCTTTTTCGGCTTCTTCATTACGGTTCCGGTTATGATAGATCACCTGCATATCAAAAGCGGCCCGGCATTTCCTGGCCATTTCATAGCCGATCTTACCCAGTCCGAATATTCCCAGTACCTTCCCATCCAATTCAACCCCCAAATCGGCAACCGGCTCAAATTCCTGCCATTTACCGTCCAGAATTTTATGATAGTTATAAAATGCCTTGCGCGATACAGCCAGCATCAGCAGGAAGGCTGTATCCGCTGTGGCCCGGCTCAGCACCCCCGGGGTATTGCCTACCGGGATCCCCAAACGGGTGGCTGCTGCTATGTCTACATTATCATAACCCACGGAAAAAAGAGACAGCACTTTTAAATGACGGCAGGCCTCCAGTAAAACAGCATCTGCTTTTACAAAACCGGCGCTCAGCAGGGCATCGTATTGTTGCACCTGTGCGATAAGCTCCTCCTGTGGCAATGTTTTTGCGGCAATCGTATAAGAAATACCTGCCTCCTGTAAAAGATCCAGCCCTTTTTGAGGAATTTGTTTGGTAATGAATACGTTCATAGTAAGACGTTTATTAGTGCAAAGTTTATAGTGCAAAGCGGGCACAGATAAAGAAAAAGGGAACCGGAATATCTATGGGCCGTTCACCATTGCCTCTTCGCTATTACCTATTGCCCGGTAACGAAACTACCGTTATTCACCGACATTTTATTTTCTTTTACCGGTAAAAAACGTCAAACAAGGTACTATGTATTGCCAAATACTAAAGTTCGCCAATATCTTTGTGATACAATTGACAACCAATGAACATTGATAATACACAAAGCCAGATGCGGAAGGGAATTTTGGAATTCTGCATTCTGTCTGTGATCAAAAGAGGGGAGGCGTATCCAAGTGATATTATTGAGGAGATGAGAGCGGCTGGTTTACAGATCCTGGAAGGAACACTTTATCCCCTGCTTACCCGGCTAAAGAACGCAGCCATGCTTACTTACCGGTGGGAGGAAAGCAACAGTGGTCCGCCCCGGAAATATTTTTCCCTCACAGAAAAAGGCGAGGAGTTTTATAAAGAGCTGGAACAGACCTGGAACGAATTATCAAATGCAGTGAACACTTTAAGAACGAAAACCCGATAACTACAAAACAATCATAATGAAACAGATCATCAACATACAATTAGGCGGCCGCAGTATTGCCATTGAAGATACGGCAGCACAAAAAGTGCAGCAGTACCTGGAAAGCCTGCGCGCTCATTTTTCAAAAGAGCCCGGGCGGGATGAGATCCTTGCAGATATTGAGGCCCGTTTTTCCGAGCTCATGTTTGAAAAACTGCGCAAAGGAGCGCCCCATATTGCCGAAGCGGATGTGGATGAAATGATTGCCACCATGGGCCGGCCGGAAGATTTTGCCGAAGAGGCCGGAACCGATAGCCAGGCGCAGGACAGCAGCAGCCAAAGCCGCTTTGCAGCAGGAAGCCGCAAACTGTACCGGGACGCCAATAACAAAGTGCTGGGAGGCGTATGCAGTGGTGTGGCCAACTGGATCAATATCGACCCATCCATTGTTAGGGTGCTGTTTGCCATTATTGCCTTTGGAAGCTTTGGCACCGGTTTACTGATCTATATCCTGCTCTGGATCTTTTTACCTGCCCGGGACCTGGAGGGCTACAAGGGCAAGCGCCTGTTCCGCAATCCTGATGATAAAAAGATTGGTGGTGTAGCCAGCGGTATTGCGGCCTATTTTGGCAAGGAGGCCAATACGGTACGGCTGATCTTTGCCTTGCCTTTTATTCTCAGCATCATCAACGGTATTTTCAGTCACGGGAATTTTGACCCCTTCCGGGGCGTATTCTTCGGCTCGCTCAGCGGCACTTTTCTTACCGCCTATATCATCCTCTGGATCGTATTGCCGGAAGCCATCAGCCCCTATGAAAAAATGGAAATGCATGGCCAGCCGGTGGATTTGAACTCTATTAAGAATAACGTTCAGAATTCGATGGGCGACGTTTCCAGCAGGATCAGGAACTGGGGCAAGGAAGTTCAGGACTCAGCAGAACGGTTTGGCAACTCCGGCACAACCTATGGGCGTAATTTTGGCAGGGAATTTGGCAGCGCCGCAGGACGGGGTGCCCGCGGACTGGGGCATGGCATTGCCGTAGTGATCAAAGCCATTTTCCTCATCATCTTCGGAACCATTATCTTTTCTCTTTTTATAGGACTGCTGGCATTGCTGTTCAGCGGCTATGTATTTGCTCCTTTTAATAATTTTTTATGGACCAGTGAAAACCAGCAGTTCCTTGCCTGGGCCACCGTACTCCTGTTTATCGGCGCTCCCATTGTGGGATCGGTGATCTGGCTGTTCCGCATGATCCTGAACGTGACCACACCCGGCAACTACCTGAACTGGCTGTTTGGAGGTCTCTGGGCCTTTGGATGGGTGTTCCTTGTACTGTTTGTGAGCAGTATCTCCAGGGACTTTAAGAGAAACCAGTCGGCTGAAACATCTGTTGCCATTACGCAGCCCCGGAACGGCAAACTGATCCTTACCGTTTCCCAGCCGGAACTGGAATTCAACGGTGATTTTACCTGGATGCGCGATACGGATGGGGATCGTATTTCCGGGTTTAGTCTTACTAAAGACACCCTGAAATTATCCGACATATCAATCCTGTTTGAAAAGAGCCCCGACTCGCTGTACCATGTAGCTATCGACAGGCAGAGTTTTGGCAATACGGATGAAGAGGCCCTGGCCCGCCTGAATAAGATCCACTACACCGTTAGTTCGGCAGACAGCATCCTGGACCTGGCCAGCGGTTTTTCGGTTGATAAAACCAGCAAATACCGGATGCAGCGGGTTCAGGTGATCGTTCAGGTTCCTGTTGGCAAAAAAGTACAACTGGATCCTTCCGTAAATGAAAAACTCAACACCCTTGATATTGAAGTAGAATCCGGGAAAGCCGGTATCCGCCGCATACGTGAAAGAAGGAATTACCGTTATTATACCCCCAACATCGCCTATACCATGATGGAGAACGGCTCGCTGAAAAGTGAGCATGAACCCGAAGAAAGCAATACCATCACCCCCGGGGCTGACACCACTTACAGATGGAAAGAGCCGGCCGGCAGTAAGGACTCTGCAAAAGAGGTACCCGCCGGAACCTACCGCTACTCTTCTGCTGCCGAAACGGTTCAAAAGGATTCAGCGGCCAGTTCCAAACCGGTTAATCTTTCTAAAGAAGAACTGAACCACCTGTTGCAGCAAAAGGAAAAAGAGATCGAAGAGCTGCGTAAAAAAGTAAACCGGTAACCAAATCCACCGGGCAATCTTCCTGAGGTTGCCCGGTAATTCCCACTTCTCATACCAGCAGCAGGCCAGGCTATGCTGCTTTAAAAAACGGGCATACTCCCGTAAGGGACCCTTATGGCCTAAAAAATACAAAATATGAATCTTGCCATCCGCCGTATCACAACCCAGGTCTTGCTCTCATTGATCTTCCTGAGCCATTTGCAGGCACAGGAACAACCCGTCCGCAAAACGATCTCCGGTCTTATAAAGGACAGTCTTACAAAAGAACCGCTGGCATTTGCCACGATTGCCGTTCTTACAAAGGCGGGTACTCCGGACACCGTGCTCTCCTGTAATGAACAGGGCCTTTTTACTGTTACCCTGCCGCCAAATGGCCGGCTTACATTCACCGCAACCGGTTACCATCCAAAAACAATGACCGCAAACGCTCTTACATTCCTGCCGGAGCCGGTCATTTACCTGAAAGCACAATTGCAGGAATTAAAGGGCGTAACGGTAACTTCCACCAAACCGCTGATCCGGCGTGAAGTGGACAAGCTTATCTATAACATGGAGGCAGACCCGGAAAGCAAGTTCCGCAGCACGCTGGATATTCTAAAAAAAGTACCTTTTCTTTCAGTAACGGCACAGGGTGGCCTGTTGTTTAAAGGCAATTCCAGCTACCGGATCCTGATCAACGGAAAGCCATCCGGCATGATGGACAATAATCCTTCGGAGGTGCTTAAAAGTTTGCCCGCATCCACCATCCAGGACATCGAAGTATATACAACGCCCCCCTCCAAATATGATGCAGAAGGCCTTGCCGGCGTCATTAATATCATTACCACCAAAAAAGTGGGGGAAGGTTATAAAGGCACCCTTAACCTGAATGAAAGTATTCCAACCGGCGGGCCCGGTGCCGGCTTTTCCTTTACTGCCACACATAAAAAATTCGGGGTCGAACTATACGGCGGCGCCAACAGCACGCATAATCCTGCGGCCCAAACCAGCATCAGCCGCACTACAACCGGCGATCAGCCAACACAATTAGCCGTTTCCGGCTCCGGTAAAAATAACAATAACGGCCGGTACCTTGGCTCGCAGTTCAGCTACGAGATCGATTCGCTCCAGCTGGTTACGGCCCAGCTGAATGCAAACGGCTTTTATTCAAAAGGGCAGGTTTCAAGATTTTCTATGCTGCAGGATGCCGCCACACTGTTACAACAATTTCGCCAGCAAAATACAGTCCGGGGTAAAAATAATGGCTTTGACGGATCACTGAACTACCAGCTGGGGTTTAAAAAAGATAAGTCAAAATTGCTTACGGCCTCCTACCGTTTTATGCAATATCAAACCGGGAGCCGTTCAGAAAACGGCTTTACCGAACTGGTCCATTATGATATTGCCGACTTTAACCAGTTTAACAATACCGCTATACAGGAACAGACCGGCCAGGCCGATTATATTCAAACAGTCAAAAAAATAAAACTGGAAGCGGGGATAAAAGCCATCTTCCGGCAAAATCAAAGCAACTTTCATACGCTGCAATATGATGGCAGCACCTTTATTGAGGACCCGGCCCAGCAAAACGTGTTTACCAACAATCAAACGGTACTTTCCGCGTACAACACCTATATGCTGGCCTTAAAGCAATGGAGCTTTAAGGCGGGCGCAAGGCTGGAACAAACCACGAATCATATCGACTTTCAATCTACCCGCACACAGGTACAGAATCATTACCTCAACCTGATCCCTGCCGTTGTTATCAACCGCAACAACACGAACGGAAGCTATATCAACCTGGGGTATAGCCAGCGATTAAAACGCCCCGGCATTAACCGCCTGAACCCGTTTGTAAACCGTTCCAATCCCGATTTTGAAGAAACGGGCAACCCCCATCTTAAAGCCACGCTGTTGCATAACTTTGACCTGGGCTACGGCTTTAACCGGAAGCAGTCCCTTAATATAGGACTTAACTATGCATTTGCGCACAACTTTGACCTGCGGTCTTCCCGCTATGATCCTGCCACCCGCATTACCTATATTACCTATTCCAACTCCGGCGATATTGCCGCCCTGGTGCTGCATATGAACCTGAACCTTACGGTTACAAAAGCATTGAAAACAGTTATCAACGGGAACCTTGCGCATTTCTGGATCGAGACCGATGCAGACGGCCCGCTTCAAAAGCTGACCCGCTTCCTTTATTCGGCGTCCATGAACCATACGTATACCTTTAGTAAAGACTGGACCGTCACGGCCTCGGCTGATTTTATCGGGAAGAATATTGCGCCCGCCCAGGTACAGGGTACCGTTAATGGTTTTATTGCCACCAGCTTCGGAGTGAGCAGGAATTTATGGAGCAATAAACTGGCCCTGTCCGCCTATGTCAATAACCCCTTTACCAGATACCGGAATAACCGTACAGAAATATCCGGCTTCAACTTTGTGCAGACAGATATAACCGAGGAGTACTTCCGCAAAGCGTGCATCAGCATTAACTACAAATTCGGCAAGCTGAAGCAGGACATAAAGCGCAACAAACGGGGTATTAATAATAATGATGTAGCCAATTAAATTTATAAACATGAAAAAGATCTTTTTAACACTTGCCCTCGCTGCAGGCGCAGGACTGATACATGCCCAGGAGGCACGCACATCATCCCTGTTTCTGCAGTTACAGGAACGTGACAGCCTGCTTTTCGATCGCGGCTTTAACCACTGTGATCTCTCTTCTTATGACACAATCATTGCTGAAGACCTGGAGTTTTATCATGATGTGGCCGGCATTACCAATGGAAAAGCAGCATTTATAGCTTCCGTAAAAAACAATATCTGTGGCAGCGCCAGCAAAATAAAACGCGAACTGGAGCCCGGAAGTCTGAACGTTTATCCACTTTTCAAAAAAGGAGTCCTGTACGGTGCACTGCAGGAAGGAATGCACCGTTTCCAGGTTCTTGAAAACCAGCAGTGGCGAAGGGTCGGCATAGCGCGGTTCACCCATTTATGGATCCGGGAAAACAACACCTGGAAGCTAAAGCGGGTAGTCAGTTACGATCACAAGGCGCTGTAACATTCAACCTGTACCTGGCGCATTGCATTACTTTAATCCTGTTGCTTCCGCAAACTTCTCCCGGCTTAGCTCACTCATGAAGCTGATCCTGTCAGAACTGATATTCCCTCTTTTATCAATTACAATATAAGTGGGATAACCCCCATTTGCATTTAGCTTTTTGCGGAAGGCACTTTCCAGCTCTTCATTTATAAAAATATGGGTGCCGGATGGTTTCAGCGTCCCGATCCGGTTTTTCCAGGTCTCTTCATCGGAGCCCGATGTGGTGCACAGGTAAATATACTCCACCGGCAGGTCCTTCGTTTCCTCGTGCAGTTTTTTGCTATTGGTAATATCTGCTATACAGGGGCCGCACCAGGTAGCCCAGATATCGATCACCAATGCCCTGTCTTTAAATTTCGATCTTAGGTTGCTGATAAACCGATCGATATGATCGATGCTATCCAGCCGGTAGAGCCGCGCTCCGAAAGAAAGGGCAGCAACTGGTTTTCCAATAAAAAAGCTATCGGAACGCAGCACCCCGGACGATTGAAACAATTGCTGTACTTCTTTCCGGCTGGCGGTAAATGCATTTAATTCCTGCTCCACCACCTGCTTGGTCCATCCGGTCTTCATGGAGTTTAATAACAGGGGAAAGGAGGCACTGAAATCGTCTTTCCCCAATTCCATTAACGATAATTTCAAAATATCTGTGCGGGGGTTGGTACTGTTTTTTTCAATACGCTGAACAAATTGCTCAAAGTTAGCTGCCTGTACTTCCTTCTTCAGCAGCGTGTACCGGCGCGCATATAAACGTTTAAGAATTGCTGCTTTATCTTTTCTTTCAGCAGATTCGTATTCCTTAATGGAATCCAGCACTGCTTTTTGCCCGTTGGTATACGTATTATATTTTAAATAGAGCAGGTCCTGTAATGCAGGTGTTGTTTGATCATTTGCAAAAGCATAGGTGTGTGACAAGTTTCTGTAGAAGCCGGCGCCCTCATTGCTCATAAAACAGGGCTGATGCGCAATGGCTTTTTTGTATAAATTATTGGTAGAGCTGTCTACGCTCCTTAAAGCCACGATTACCCATTCGTAGAACCGGGAATCGGTTTGGTTTCTAATCGCCCATTCGTAGCCCGGGTTGTCTTTTATATAAGCATCATCCAGTTGTTTCAAGGCCGCATAAATGGAATCCGCCGTTACCAGGAAAGAAGACTGGGGCAATTGTTTATTTGCCGCATCCAGGCAAACCTGTACCAGCCTTGAGGACAGACTATCCCCCAGGTCTTTTTTGTACAGGGTCTTTTTACACAGTGCTTCGTTCAACCCCGCATCCGTACCTTTAAAGGAAATACCCGTTCCAAATAGATACGCCTCCTTTTTAACGACCCCGGCATCAATAACCACTTCAAGGTCCGTATTTACCAGGATACCGGTGTATAGATAGTCGTCAACCGTTAACCAAACCTGCTGGTAGGGCAGGTTCTCATTCATTTTTATAACAGCCCGCCCATGATCATCAAGCGTGGCAAAACCGGTAACCTGCGTAGTTGTGCCCAGATGTACTACCGTATATTTTACTTTGGTTCCGTTTAAGGACCTGGTGCTGTTCATAACGGTGATCTTTAGTTCGGGAACTTCTCTCAACCGGAGATAGGCATCCATTTCCTTATCATCAATGGGCAGGGCCCGGTTGTTTTTTTGCGCAAACAACGATACGGACAGGGCCAGTACCGCCACAGTAGCCAGGATCTTCATGATTATTATTTTTTATTTCAGGTGAATCAGCATTTTTGCCAGGTATTCCTTTTTACTTTTGGATACCGGTATCTTATCGCCGTTTTCCAGGGCCAGGTAGCCCCCGTCTTCCTTTACCCAGCTCCGGATATGACTCTTGTTCACCAGGTGCGACTGATGGCAGCGCACAAAACCATAGTCCGCCAGCAGTTCTTCATATTCAAAAATGGGATGGGAGACCGTGATCTTTGTACCATCGTTTAAAAAGAAAAAGGTATAGGCATTGGACGATTCGCAACGGACGATCTCTTTGGGATGTACAAACCGGGTTTCCTTAACTGTTGACAATGCCAGTTTATGCGTGGACCGCTCTTCCCGGTTCCGGATCAGTTGCAGCAGGTTTTCCAGTTCCCGGTTCTGCATTTTTTCGCGGATACGGCGCTCCGCCTTTTGTACGGCCGCCCTCAGCTCGTCTATATTCAGCGGCTTTAGTAAATAATCTACTGCCGAAAATTTAATGGCCTGGATCCCGTACTGGTCAAAGGCGGTGATCAGAATGATCTCAAAAGAATGAACAGGAAGCTCCTGCAACATCTGGAACCCATTCTTGCCCGGCATCTGTATGTCCAGGAAAACAAGATCCGGTTTTAGTGTTCTGATCAATGCAGCGCCATCGTCTGCATTCATTGCCGTCCCTGCAATCTGCACCTGCGGACAGTACCGGTGCAGCAGCCCTTCCAGGTTATCAATATTATTGCGTTCATCATCTATAATGACTGCCTGTATCATAATAGCCCGTTTTTAAAATATATTCTTGCTGTGGTCCCCATTTCATCTTTATCAAAAGAGAGCGCTATCTGCTGCAGCGGGAGGGTTTTATTCAGCAGCAGTATCCGGTCTCTGGTCAGCTTCAGGCCAAAGCCTCCCGTTTGCGCTCCTGCATCAAACCCCTTCCCGTTGTCGGTCACCGTTACAACCAGATCATCATTTTCTTTTTTAAAGTTAATTTGCAATACTCCTTTTTCCTGCAAGGCCCCAATCCCGTGTTTAACGGCGTTCTCCACGAGCGGCTGCAGCAACAGCGCCGGTACTTCAACCGCATTGCCATCGATCGCCTCATCCACGCTTATGTTATACCTGAATCCAAAGCGCAGTTGTTCCAGGTTCAGGTACTTTTGAAGTATCGCGGTTTCATGGGTGATACTGATCATTTCCCGGTCGCTCCCCTTCAGCGATTCGCGCATCAGGGTACTGAACTCCGACAGGTACTGATGGGCCCCGGCCGTATCATTCTTTGTGATCAATCCCTGTATAGAGCTCAATGCATTGAATACAAAATGGGGGTTAAACTGCGAGCGGATGGATTTTAATTCCGTGGAAACCCGTTGCTTTTGTAATGCCGCTGCTCTTAGTTTTTTATGCTGCAGCCGGTTTATATAAAGGATGATCAGAAAAGCAAGCGCGATCATAACCGCGGTACCCATGAGTACTTTGAACCAAAGGGCCTGGTACCAGGCAGGTTTGATCATGAAAGTATAAGCGCTGACTGTTTGCCGTTGAAAGGCATATCGTAATAGCAGCTGGTAGTCCCCGGGCTTTAGCTGCTGCAGCCAGATGATATTGGGATCAAAATTATTGCTCCTCCAGCCACTGCTGTCTTTTTGGTTATGCACGAGGTTGTACTCCACCAGCGTTTCAGATTTTACTTTGTCCTTCAGGTAAAAGAACAGATCCCTGTCAAACGACGAAAATGTCTTCTGCAGATGCAGCAGGCTATCGGGCGGTCTTGTTTTTATATCGCCATAATAGGTAGACCGGGGCTGTTGAAAATCATATTTCCACTGGTATTTATATACCTCAAAAAACGATTTCATTGCTCCCGAAGTAAAAGTGGCGATCACTTCGGGACTTCGTTTTGCCCAGAATGCAGTAACGGCACTGAGCGATTCCGGATCTTTTATGCTTTTTACTTCTACGATGATGTCATTTCCTACTGAGGCATTAAACGCTCCAAGGTAGGCCATTTCCTTGTATTCCACACCCGTAGCTGAAAAATGCCCGTACATATACACCGGGCTAAAAAAGCGGATGGGCTGCCACGGAACCAGGACCTTTGTTTTACCGGAAAGCACCCTGAACTGAAAGTCATTTTTATTTTCCGGCGTAATTCCATAGGCGGTTACAATAATTGAAGAAGAATCAAAAAGCGGCACGATCCCGCTTCCCAGAAAACCGTTCGTAAGCGCATACTGCTTACCTTTCCTATACGTTTTAACAAAATAATCCCCTTCTTTAAATTTTTCTCTCTGATTCAATACCGTAAAGGGGTATACACTTTTGGAATGAAAAATAGCCAGGGTAATTTCACCTGCCGGGCCTGGGTTCCGGTTTATGGAGCTTGTATTTTCAAGATAGTCATAGTTTTCTCTTATTTTTCCGCCATCCAATGGCGCTTTAAACAAGGGATTCTGGGCGTCGATCACTACTTGCTGGCAAAAGCAATGAATGGATAACAGCCATGCAATAACCGTATATAGAGCGTATCGGTTCAATTCCTTTTCTTTAATCTTTCAGTAATTTATTTAACTGCTCATCAACATCATACGGCCGTGCTGCATGTCTGTCAATAAGATTTCCTTTTTTATCCATTATAACATAATGCGGTACGCTGTTTATATGAAATGCCTCCTCCGCTTCCTTCATTAGTCGTTCATCCAGGAAATAATGCTCCCCTGCGATGTCTAATTCTTCCCGGGCTTTTTTCCAGTTCCGCTCCAGATCATGATATCCGCCCAGGTATAAAAATACAATATCCTTTCCGGCCAGTTTTTCTTTTAAACGTTCTGCCACAGGAAAATCGCCCCTGCAGGGAACGCACCAGCTTGCCCAGAAATCAATATACAGCACTTTGCCCTTATACTTATTAAAAATCTGCGTTAAAGAGGTTAGTGTATCCATAGGCATTGCCGCCGGGGGTTGGGTAAATTCCTGCCGGAGTGCATCCACTTCTTTTATGAGGCTTTTGTTCTGTACTGTTGTAATGTATTTTTTATATACCGGCAGGTATACGCTGTCATCCGCCTTTTTCAGCCAGGCCATGAGCCGGGTCAGCTGAATATCCCGGGTGCTGTTCTTAAGGGTGTGGGTAATATACCCGAAGTACGTTTGAGGGGTGAAGGGCTTGCCGGTCCTGGCAAATGCCTCATTTATATAAGCATCAACAACATCGTTATACTCCAGGGTATGTAATGCGGCGAACTCATCATCAAACCCCTGTTCAAATAATTGCTTTGGCAGGGCCGGGTGAAGCGTGTCAGAGCGGTCCGTGTTTTCTACAAGGGTCCTTTCATAAGGCTCATACCGGTATTTGGAACACAGCCATTTGTAATAGCGATCACTCATTTTGTGCGTTTTCCGGTATTGGTCCAGCAGGCCGGTCCGCTCCGCTGCTTTTTGCTTTCGCAATAACAAGACGCTGTCTGCACCCTTGTTCCTTACGGCCTTCCAATACACAGCATCGCGCGGGTCATTTTCTGTGGCATATACTGTATAATTAAAATCGTCTGCATTTTTGTTGATAGCGGTCAGCGGGGCGGCTTTGGAAAAATCTGCTGCCAGCTCAATATGACTGCCGCTAACGAGATCAAAAAACTGGTAGCCTTTTTTGGTCTCAATGAACCAGGTATTGATCTCCTTTTCCGGCAATACAATGCTGAAATGATTGTTGGCATCAATACGGGCCTTATATCTTCTGTCGCGCCAGCTCCGGGTATTATTGGTAAATCCTCCCGGCTCTTTAAAAACAATTACGCTGTCGCGCGCATGGGTTACGGTTCCTTTTATGGTTACCTGGCTGTAAGCCGCAGCCGGCATAAGCAATACGATGATGAGGAATAGTCTTTTCATTTCCCAAAGAAAAACGGTCTTAGCGGCTTTTTTAAGCGGCACTTTGAATCCGGATGCTATCGTTTTGAATACATCCCGGGAGGTGGTGTATCCCCTGTATTTGTTGATTCTGCAGCGCCGGGCGGTTACCGGTAGCCGGCTTTCGCCGGGAAATATGCCTTTTGGCATCCGTGCAAACCGGACCGGTTTGCCGTTTCTTTTAATCTATTTTTTTTGTAATCGATTGCATTTTTTATACATTTGACAGTACAAAACAGTTTGCCATGCATTCAAGAAGAAAATTTATAGCCCAGTCCTCGGCATTAGCGCTGGGGGGGCTGGCCTTACAATCTTTTAATACCCGTAACTTTTCACGTACCCGTACTTCCGCTGCCGACCAGATCCGGATCGGCGCTATCGGCATTAATGGGATGGGGTGGGCCGATACCGTTTCCATGCTTAAAAACCCTGGGGTAACGCTTGCCGCGCTTTGTGATGTAGATAAAAATGTGCTGGACAACCGGATGCGGGAGCTTTCGAAAATGAATATCGATACCTCTAAAATAAAGACGTATACGGACTACCGTTCCCTGCTGGACCGCAAGGACATTGACGCCGTGATCATCGGAACCCCCGACCACTGGCATGCACTGATCATGATCCATGCCGTGCAGGCCGGTAAAGATGTATATGTGGAAAAACCGGTGGGGAACTCCATTGCGGAATGCCGGGCCATGGTAGCCGCACAGGAAAAATACAATAAAGTGGTACAGGCGGGGCAGTGGCAGCGCAGCCAGCAGCATTTCCGGGATGCCGTGGATTTCATCCGCTCCGGCCAGCTGGGAAATATCCGTACGGTAAAAGTATGGTGCTACCAGGGCTGGATGAAACCCGGGCCCAAAGTAGCCGACAGCGCCCCCCCGGCGGGAGTGGATTATAAGTTATGGCTGGGACCCGCAAAGACCCGGCCCTTTAACTCCAGCAGGTTTCATTTTAATTTCCGCTGGTTCTGGGATTATGCTGGCGGGCTGATGACCGATTGGGGCGTGCACCTGATGGACTATGCCATCTTTGGAATGGATGCCCCGGTGCCCAAAACGGTTTCCGCACTGGGTGGCGATTTTGCCTATCCTGAGCTTTACCAGGAAACCCCGGATACCCTGGCCGCGCTTTACCAGTTCGACAACTTTAACCTGATCTGGGATCATGCCATGGGTATCGACAACGGGTTGTACGGAAAGGATCATGGTATTGCCTTTATCGGCAATAATGCCACCCTGGAGCTGGACCGCGGCGGATGGGAAGTGCTGGAAGAAAAACGCAGCAGCAAAAAGGTGAGCATGCAGCGTAAAGGGCCTTCTGATAACGGTTTGGACAAACACACCCAAAACTTTATCAATGTTGTCCGATCCCGCAAGCTTAGCGACCTGAACTGCCCCATCCAGACAGGGGCCCATATAGCCACCGTTTGCCAGATGGGCAATATCGCCTATCGCAGCCAGGCAAAAGTAACCTGGGATAAAGCAGCCAACAAGTTTACCGACAGCAAACTGAACGCGGCTTATCTTATGGCCCCCTACCATAACGGGTACACCCTGCCTAAAATATAAAACAAAGAATGACCGGCAGGTGCAGAAGGCAGGAACCCAGGTGCTGAAATCCGGGCCTGTGTTTCTGTGCTGCAGTGGCCAAAGAACATTACCTTAGCAAGGTTTAAATTTGCGATTATGGTAATGACGTGGAACAATTGTTTTTCTTCAAAGCGCTATGGGCTCGATAAAACATCTAAAGACATCCGGAGCGACTTCGAACGGGACTGGGACCGGATCATTTTTTCGAGCCCCTTCAGAAGGCTGCAGAACAAAACACAGGTGTTTCCCCTTCCGGAAGAGATCTTCGTACACAACCGGCTCACCCACTCGCTGGAAGTAGCCAGCGTAGGCCGTTCCCTCGGTGGACTGATCGGTGAAAAGATCGCTACGCTTCCGGACGTGGAAAAGGATCCGGGTGCCGCTGTTTTTTATACAAGCGATCTGAAATATGTTATTGCCGCAGCCTGCCTGGCCCACGACCTGGGTAACCCCGCTTTCGGGCATTCGGGAGAAGAGGCCATTTCAAAATATTTTAAAAAAAGCGACCGGTCGGCCCTGCCGGACGACATTGCGTTTAAACAACTATTCAGCCCCGCAGAATGGAAGGACCTCATTACCTTTGAAGGAAATGCCAATGCGCTCCGCATTCTTACCATGAAGCAGAACGGGCGGATGAAGGGTGGTTTCCGGCTTACCTACAGCACCCTTGCCTCCATTCTCAAATATCCCTGTGAATCCCTGGCTTCTGCAAAAGGCATTATTCACCGGAAAAAATACGGCTACTTCAAAATTGATGAAGAGGTATTCCTGGAAATAGCACAGGAGCTGCATATGATCCGCGATATGGAAACAAGTCCGGAAATAACCTATAAACGTCACCCTTTCGTATTTCTTGTGGAGGCAGCGGATGATATCTGTTATAGTATCATTGACTTTGAAGATGCGCACCGGCTGGGCATCCTGAGTTATGAAGAAGTAAGGAACAGTTTTTTAGCCATTATTGCCGCAGATCCCAAAGTCAACATGGATTCTGTTATAAGGGTAGCAGACGATCTGCGCGGAGATGCCAATGAATCCATTGCCTATTTGCGGGCAAAGTCGATCGGCACGCTGATCTACAAAGCTACCGAAGTATTCTGGGAGCAGCGGGAAGCCATCCTCAGCGGAACATTTGAAAAAAGCCTGATCAATGCCATCCCGGAGCTGGAAGCTGCGCTCCGGGAAATAGCTGCAATTTCCCGGCAAAAGATCTACAATGCCCGCAAGGTTGTGGAGCTGGAGATCGCCGGCTTCCGCATTATGTCGGGCCTGGTCGAAGATTTTGTTACCGCGGCCCTTACACCTGCCGGCGATCGGGAAAAAGAGCATCAGAAAATACTGGAACTGCTGCCCCGGCAGTATGTCTTTGATGAAACCGGGAGCCCTTACAGCAAGGTCATGCATATCCTCGATTTTATTTCGGGCATGACAGACGTATATGCCCTGAAACTATACCGGAAGCTCAGGGGAATCGAAATGTAGGGTTGCTCATTTAAAGCCCCCCGCAGCAGGAAACAGGGCCTGCATTCCCCGGAACAGCATTATATTCATTTTATTTATGCAACTATGTTGCATAAATAAAAAATAAACGATAGCTTTGCCCGGAGAACAGGCAGAAGCTATGTGTTATGCAGCCTGTTCTTCAATGAACCATTTAAACCGGTTTTTATGGAAAAGAACAGATCTTTTGATGTAGTGATCATCGGCGGCAGTTATGCAGGTCTTTCCGCCGCAATGGCGCTGGGCCGCTCGTTAAAGAATGTGCTGGTGCTGGATAGCGGAACACCCTGCAATGCTGCCACACCACATTCCCACAACTTTCTTACCCAGGATGGCAAGCCACCGGCTGAAATAGCGGCCCAGGCCCGGCAACAGGTAGCACAATATACGACCGTGCAATTCCTGGCCGACCCTGCTGCAGGTGCAACCGCCTCCAACGGGCAGTTTACGGTAACAACGCTCTCCGGAGATCAATTCAATTGCCGGAAACTGATCTTTGCAACAGGTATCAGAGACTTGCTTCCGGCAATTGATGGAATTAGCGAATGCTGGGGTAAATCGGTGATCCATTGCCCGTATTGTCATGGTTATGAATTCCGCAACCATAAAACAGGGATCCTTGCAAACGGTGCCGCGGCGCTGCACCTGGCAGTGCTCGTCCGCAATCTTACCAGCGACTTAACCGTATTTACCAACGGTCCCCTGCAATTTACAGAAGAAGAGCAGCTGCGGATGCTGCAGCAGGATATCACCGTAATACAAACGGAGATCCGTGCACTGCAGCAAACGGGAGGGCAACTGCAGCAGATCATATTTACAGATAATACTACGATGCCTTTACAGGCATTATATGCCCGTGTACCCTTTGAGCAGCAAACCCCGCTGCCTGCAATGCTTGGTTGTGCCTTTACCGAACAGGGACATATTCAGGTTGATCCCTTACAAAAAACAACGGTCCCCGGGATATATGCCTGTGGCGATGCGGCATCCCCCATGCGCTCTGTTGCCAGCGCTGTAGCCGGTGGCAATCTTGCAGGCGCAATGGCCAACCATGAGCTTTCACAGGAAGACTTTACCGGAAAGACCAGGGCAGAAATGTAAAAATGAAGGATTGTCGATAAGAAAGAAGCTTACCGCCAATAACAGGCAGCCTGCTTTTTAATTTTAAATTTTTTATTCGTTATTTTACATTCCCGGAGATACCGGGTAATGCCATCCTAGCTCAGTTGGTAGAGCAGCTGTTTCGTAAATAGCAGGTCGTGGGTTCGAGCCCCATGGTTGGCTCATAAAACACGGATCGTAACACAGACCTCCATCTGTTCATTTAAAATTCCTTGAAGGGAACAATTCGCCCTGTACTGCTTTTTGCCCGATGTCTTTTTTCTTCCCGGGAGCATCGGTTGCTCCCATATAAGAAGTGACTGTCAGCCGGAGCTCTTCTGCACCTGGCGCCACCATATCCTGCAAATACGCATTCATATTGTAGCAACGGCGTACCACTACATGGATCACGCTGCCTTCCTTTTGTAGCTTACCGGAAACCATCAGTAATTTCGACTGTAAAATTTCCCTCCGGTAGGTTTCAAATACTTTATGAAATACCACCAGGTTGGCTATGCCGGTTTCGTCCTCAATCGTAATAAAGCAAACCCCGGTTGCCGTTTGAGGCCGCTGCCGTACCAGTACCAGGCCGGCAATCCGTACAAAAGCACCGTCCGGCCACTCTTCTAACATACGGGTAGGCGCAATGTTCCGTTTCTGAAGACCGGGCCGTGCAAAACTTACAGGATGGGCCTTTAGCGACAGGGAAGTACTGTTATAATCCTGCAGTACATGCGCGGCAGCACTCAGTACCGGCAATTGAGCCGCGGGCTCTGCCGTGCTTTCAGAAGGTTGTCCTTCAAATACACCGGCAGGTTTATCTGCCAAGGCCGCCACCTCCCAAAGCGCCTGCCTGCGGTCCAGCCCCATGGACCGGAAGGCATCGGCATCGGCCAGGTATTCCAGCGCGGTCTGAGAGATCCCCGCATCAGACAGCTCAACAATGCTGCTGAAGGCTTGCATTCTCTTTTTGACCAGCAATTCCATCTCATCTTCCTTTACCCCCTTTACCTGCCGGAAACCCAGGCGCACGGGACAATATGCTCCGTTTTTTTCTTCAAGGGTATTGTTCCAGCAGGAATGATTTACATCAGCGGGGAGTACTTCCACGCCGTGTTTCTGTGCATCCATAACAATTTGTGCCGGGCGGTAAAATCCCATAGGCTGACTGTTGAGCAAGGCACAACAGAACACATCCGGGTAATAGTACTTGATCCAGGAGGAAATATATACCAGCAGGGCAAAACTGGCGGCATGGCTTTCCGGGAAACCATAGCTCCCAAAACCCTCCAGTTGTTTAAATACCCTTTCGGCAAATTCCTTTTCATACCCTTTTTTGATCATACCATCCACCAGTTGGGTGCGCCACTTTGTTACCTGGCCCGGAGCTTTAAATGTGGCCATGCTGCGACGCAGGCCATCTGCCTCCGCAGGCGTAAAACCCGCCGCAACAATAGCGATCTCCATGGCCTGTTCCTGGAAAAGAGGAACCCCCTTGGTCCGTCCCAGTATTTTTTTTAATTCCTCGGAAGGGTATATTTCCTCTTCCTCACCATTACGCCGGCGCAGGTAGGGGTGCACCATATCGCCCTGTATGGGCCCGGGGCGCACAATGGCCACTTCGATCACCAGGTCGTAAAATTCCCGGGGCCGTAGCCGGGGCAGCATCGACATCTGCGCCCGGCTTTCGATCTGGAACACACCGATGGTATCAGCCCGGCTGATCATCTTGTATACTTCTGTATCATGCTGTGGCACTGTAGCCAGCGTTAACGCCCGTCCGTGATGATTTTTGATCAGATCAAATCCTTTGCGGAGGCAGGTGAGCATACCCAGGGCCAGCACATCTACTTTTAAGAAGCCCAGGGCTTCAATGTCATCTTTATTCCATTCAATACAGGTACGGTCTTCCATGCGCGCATTCAGGATCGGGCAGAGGTCTGATAATTTATTCTGCGTGATCACAAAACCGCCGGTGTGTTGGCCCAGCTGCCGGGGAAAACCGATATACTGCCGGGTAAGCTCCAGTGTTTTTAACAGATGCGGATCCCGGGCCATAAAGCCCCCGCTCGTTTTTGATTTTCCCGCGGCCCATTCCTGCGTAAATTCATATTCGGACTTTGCCAGGTGATCCACCGAATCGGCCGACAGGCCCATCACCTTGGCCACATCCCTTACCGCACCCTTCCAGTGTACCTGTGTTACGGTAGCCACAATGCCCGCCCGGTTACGGCCATATTTTTCATAAATGTATTGCATTACCTCCTCACGCCGCTCATGCTCAAAATCCACATCAATATCGGGTGGTTCATCCCTGTCATCCGACATAAACCGGGCAAAGAGCAGTTTAATTTCCGCCGGGTTCACCGAGGTAATACCCAGGCAATAACAAACCACCGAGTTGGCGGCAGAGCCCCGGCCCTGGCAAAGAATTTCCCTGTTGCGCGCAAAACGCACCAGGTCATACACGGTCAGAAAATAGGAAGCATAGTTCTTCCGCTTCATAAATGCCAGCTCTTCCTTAATGGCGGTGTTGATCTCTTCCCATTTCTCCGGCTTCATTTCGGCCCTGTCAAATTTTTCCCCGGCGCCCTTCCATGCCAGGTATTCCAGCTCCTGCTGCGGTGTGCGGCCTTCTGTGGTAAGCTCCTCGGGGTATACATAGTTCAGCTGCCCCAACGAAAACCGGCAGGCATCCGCAATTTCCTGTGTACGGGCAATGGCATCCGGGTACAAACGGAACAACCGCAGTATTTCCTTTTGATCTTTCAAATGCCGCTCTGCATTCTGGCAAAGCCGGTAACCCGCTGTTTGTATGGTACATTTTTCGCGGATACAGGTCAGTATGTCCTGCAACTCCCGTCTTTCCATTTCATGATAGTGCACATCATTCGTGGCCACCATCGGAACACCGCACTGCTCCGCCAGTTGCGCCAGCCGGAATAATTTTTTCGCATCATTGCCCTGGTAGGTACATACCGCTCCCAGGTATAGCTGTTGTCCCAGCATTTTGCGATACTCCCTTACCGCATCCTTAAACGCCTGGTCAAGGTCAAAGGCCGCATTTAATTCCGGGGGCGGCACTACAATAAACTTCATCCCCTTTGCATACCGGTATACATCGGCTTTATACAGCACACATTTCCCCTTTTCCGTACGCAGGTTACCTTCTGTAAGCAATGCAGACAGCCGGCTGTACGCTTCCCTGTCTGTCGGATAGATCAGCAGACCGGGCCCATCCGCCAGATCCAGCCGGCAGGCGGGTATGATCCGCAGGGGCGTATTCCTTGCCGCGGCATATGCGCGTACCACACCTGCCAGGGTATTGCGGTCCGTAATGGCAAGCGCCGTATACTGCAACTCTATAGCCTGTTTCACCAGTTCTTCGGGATGCGATCCGCCGCGCAAAAATGTAAAATTGGTGGTCACCTGTAATTCTGTGTAGTGCATCGATACCTCTTTTATGCAAAAAATCCATGAAGGAACCATTGCGGTTTTTCTGCTCCATAATGCCCCGCCCTAAATAGCCAGTACCGGGCCCCGTCCTCGTCTTCCACCACATAGTAATCGCGTACCAGGCGCTGCTCCAGCCACCATTCCTGTTCAATACGTTCCGGGCCATCTGCCCTTGCTATATTATGAACCTTTCCCCGGTAACGGAAAAGCATGGGCGGATAATCCGGAACCGGAGCCGCAACAATGACGGGCTCCGGTTCCGGCAACAGGTATACGGGACGCGGCCGGTCGCTGCGCCAGGCGGCTCCGGTTTTCTCAGATAACCCGGCTGCAACAACGGAGCGCTCGGGCCAGTAATGTTCAGCCGGCTGGTACCGTTTTATGGCGGCATCCCCAAACCGGCCGGCGATCCGGTCCAGCAAACCCGCCAGTTCCGAGCCGGTATCTGCTCCTCCCAGCGTATTCCAGATGGCTTCCTGCCGTCCCGAAAACGCTTCTACAGCCGGAGCCTCCAGCGTAAACACTTCAATACCCATCCCCGGAGCAATGGTAGTCATCTTTGGCTCAAACAGCTTCAACAGATGCGCCGTATTGCGTACCGGCCGGTTGGTCCCGATAAAAATTTCCTGCGATCCGCCGTCTACGGTATTGATCTTAAATACAGCAGAACGCAACCCCTTGCCGGATCTCTGAAGACTATCGCAAAGCTGCTGCAGTAACGTTTCCAGGGCAATATCAATGGCAATCCTTGTATGTACCGGCTCTGTACAAGAAAGCTGCTCGCGGAAAATCACGGCCGGCTGCAGGGCTGTGGGTGTTTCCGGCAGGTGGCCCAGGGCCTGCGCAATACGGGTGAGCAGTGCCTGTCCAAAGCGCCGGCGCAATACCGTTGAAGGCATGGCAATAAAACTTCCGATATGCGCAAAACCCAGTTTTTGTAACCGTTCCAATACCGGGGGTTCCAGCCGCAACGCGGCAGGCGGCAAAGGGTTTAATGCTGCCTCCTGCTGCCCGGGAGCCGCAATAAAACCTGCTGCCCCAAAACGGGCAATCGCCCAGGCAGCTCCAACCGTATCTGCAATACCTGTACACACCTCGTAACCAATGGTCTTTAATTGGTGTACGATGGCATCCTGATAGAGCTTCTCACCACCCCAAAGGTGCGGGCAACCGCTAATGTCCAGCAGGATGCCATCCGGCAGACCGGGCGACACAACCGGGGTAAAACGAAGGCACCATTCCGCTAACCGGGTCAGTAATTTTTCTTCCACGCCCGGTTTATAATGAAATAGTTTTAACGCTGGCAGCAGGGCCTTTGCATCGGCCACCACCATTCCCCGTACAATCCCTTTTTTTACAGCCGGTGTACTGGCTGCTTTTACCATCAGCCGGCCCCGTTCCGGTGCGGCAATAATAAAAGGAGTGTCCTTTAAACCCGGCCGGAGGCGCAGCGCTCTATCGGCAAGAAGCGCGGGGAACCATATCGATAAATACCGCCGCATGCTATCCTGCTTTTTTTATAACAGCCGCCTGTTCTTCCACTTTTTCCGGCAGCACGGAAAAACCCTGCGGGGTCCACTGTACATTCCATTTACCCGGCCGGCCATTGCGTATTTTGCACAGCTCCACATTCCAGCCCGGGAAACCCACGCCCGGTAAGCCTTCGGGAGGAATACTGGCAATGGGGCGGATCCGCCAGCGGGAGACACAGGCCAGGTTGCCGGCAACCCTGTTCGTGCGGTGATGAATAAAACCGGTTACACGGCTTTTTTCCACAGCCAGCTGTAACCGGCGGGATGCCGTAAAACTTAGCTCCTGCACTTCCCCTACCACAGCGGCAAGGGTTGCACACTTAAGCCCCTCTTCAATAGACCAAAGGGCCTTCTTAGGATCCGGAGCTTCCACAAAAAGGACCTGGTCCGGTGTAATACCAAAAAAGCTTAACGCAGGCGGGAAGATATTCCGGTGCCGGCTTACCCAAAGACAGCTGCCCCTTTGCATGAGTGTACCCAGCAGGCCCGCTATAAAGCCGGTGGTAGCGGCCGCATCTTCAGCGCTGCTGCTCATCAATTCATGTACAGCGCTTACCGGGAATGCCCGATGCGGAAACGATTGGTTTATGATACCCAATCCTGTTTCCTGCAGCTCCGCATCCAGGGGAGCCCGCAGGCCCTGCAACAACAGCAGTTCTTCCTGCAGTTGCTGAAAAATGGTGGTATGAAACAGCGCCTCTGCCATATAACCGGGCTGCCAGCAGCCGCTGCTAAGGTACGATCATTTTACTAATATATTTAGTATTTTTTGCTACATTTCTTGCCTTTTACAAATCTGTGCTTTAGGGTAACAAGTCAGAACTTCCATTGATATACCGGTAACATCAAACATTAAAACAATGAAAACAACGCTTACACTTTGCATATTCCTGGTATGGGCACAGGCCGGGTTTGCCCAGGACAACAACTCCCGGATCATTATCAGTTCCGGGATGCCGTCACGGATCTCCATGAATGTAACCGTACCCAAACAGCAGCGGGCCGCATCTGCAGATACTACTCATAACCCTTTATACGAACAGGGAGGAAATTCAGGACAGAACCCGATGTTTGAGAACAGGATCCAACCGGCACATCCTGACTACAACCAGATAAAAAACGGGCAAAACATAAAAAGACAACCAGCAGAAAACCGGTACAGTGGTTTAAGAGATGTGGTAAAGACACAGGTATAGCCAGGCCGGACAAACAGGGCCATTAGCCCAGGCATCAGGGTTTGTCTGCACGACCTTTCAGGATGGTTTTCCGGTGCTGCCGGCCCCAGCGGATCATTTCCTGGATGATCGTTCCAAAACTGCGGCAGTAGGCAGTAGGCGCATACTCCACCAGCACGGGCGTATCGGCATAAACGGTCCTTGTTACCAGGTTGTTCATCTCCATTTCTTTGAGCTCTTTCGACAGCATCCGGGTGGTGATACCGGGAATGCTACGCTCAATTTCCCGGAAACGCCGGTGGCCATTGCAAATAGCATTGATGACCGGCAGCCGCCATTTTCCCCCGATGAAGTAAAGGGTGTCCTGCAATGCTCTTAATTCTTCTGCATGATTGCGCATATCTGTTGTTGTTATCTGGTATACTCTATGATACTGGTTACAAAAGTATATCATTTACCGGGTAGCTTTGCTAAAAATTAAAGATCTATGCTACAGCAGAAAAAAGCCCTTATAACAGGAGGGAACAGCGGCATCGGGTATGCCACAGCAAAGGAACTGGCAGCCCGCGGAGCTCCGTATACCAGGCCAGCAAAGCCGCACTGAACTCTATCGCCAAAACCGCCGCTGCCGAACTGGCATCCCGGAAGATCCGGGTAAACATGATCAGCCCCGGGCCTACCAGAACAGAAGTATTGAGTAAATCCGGCGCGGATCCGCAAACGGTTCAAAACCTTTTTAACCAGTTGGCAGCTGCCATTCCGTTGAAAAGGACCGGCACTCCCGAAGAAGTGGCAAAACTGGTTGCGTACCTGTGCGATGCACCGGCTGCCTTTATTACCGGTGCAGAGTTTGTAATGGATGGCGGCATGACCCTGTAAATACCAGGGTGCCGTCCGGCTGTTGTTACAGCAGGATCCGCTGTGCTGCCGGTACCGTTGCAATATGCGGCATCCGGCCCTCCCTGTATTGGCGGTACAGTTCGGGAATTGCCTCCGCACTGTCGGCTATAAAAGGGCCATGCGTAACGATCTGCTCGCGCAGCGGTGCACCGGCATAAAGCACCAGCCGGGCAGCTCCTTTTGCAACAATTTTTAATGTACTTGGCCCCGCTTCTTCAAACAGATCCAGCCATCCCACCTGTTCCTTATGCAGCAGTTGTTCATTTGCACCGGCAATAAGCTCCCCTTTCAATACATATACAAATGTGTTGTACTGTGCAGGAAGATCGAGCAGCGCAGTTGTACCCGCCTCCATCGAAATATCGGCAATGATCAGCGGCACATAATTTTGCACCGGTGCAGTAAGTCCGTTCAATGAACCGCTGTATAACCGGATCTGTACACCGTTATTATTGAGTACCGGTACGTGTTCCAGCGGCAGGTCCTGAACCCGGGGCAGTGCGTTCCTGTATTTGCGGGGAAGGTTCAGCCACAGCTGCAACAGCCTTAACTGCATGGGCCGGTTGATGGTTTCTGTATGCACCACGCCACTGCCGGCGGTCATTAACTGAAAATCTCCACTCTGCATTTTATATGCCTCATCGCCGATCTCACCTTCCAGTAGTAAGGACACTGTTTCAAAGCCGGCATGCGGATGTGCTCCGCCCGAGGGCCCGGTATCCTTCTTATCCAGTATATCATCCATCAGGAAGATAAAGGGATCGGAAACGCCGAAGTCGGCGCCTACCAGCTGACGGGCCATATGGCCGGCACCCAGAAACCCGGGACGGGCTTCCGGGGTTTCTGTTCTTATAATCTTTCTTTCGATTTTCATAACGGGGCCTTTTATGCAGGAACAGCCACAGCCTGCTTTACCAGCTCCAGCTCACTCTGGATCTTTACTTCCTCACCCAGTGCAATGCCGCCCGTTTCCAATACCGAGTTGAAGTTGATCCCCCACTGGCTGCGTTCAATTTTACCGGTAACAAAAAAGCCTGCCCGCTCATTGCCCCAGGGATCCTTTGTAGTACCGTTGTGCTCTACGTGCAGCTGCACCGGCCGGGTAATACCCTTCAGGGTCAGGTTGCCCCGCAGCTCAAAGGTATCTTCACTTTTGCGTTCGATACCCGTTGATACAAATTCCAGTTCCGGGTGCTTTTCCACTTCAAAAAAATCGGAATTTCGGAGGTGCGCATCCCGTTGCTCGTTATTGGTTGACACGGAATCCATGCGGGCCGTGAGTTTTACCTGTGCTTTACTAAAATCATCCCCGGGTGCATCTACCGCTACCTGAAAATCCCGGAAAGAGCCTGTTACATTACTGATCATTAAGTGCCGGATCTTAAAACCCAACTCACTATGTGTAACATCGGATAACCATTTTGTTTGTGTCATAATTTATTTTTTTGTTTACGGGTACAAAGTTATTTCAGGTCGCTTACAAAAAGTAAGCACTTAACAAAAGGTAAGCACTATACAAGACGTAAGTGGGTATCTTTGCCCTTCAACAACAATAAGATCATGGCAAAATTGAATAGCAGCGATGTGCATCTTTCAGCTGAAGCATGTAATGCCAATCTGATGGCAGTCGGAGATGCGCTGTACGCCATCGGCGGAAAATGGAAACTGCGGATCATTGTGGCGTTAAAGACCGGCAGCAAACGCTTTAATGAGTTGCAGCGATCTATTGAAGGCATTTCGGCCAAAGCCCTTGCGGCGGAATTAAAAGACCTGGAGCTGAACGGGTTTGTACATCGCCGGGTATTTACGGGTACTCCTGTAGTGGTCAGCTATGAGTTAACGGAATATGCCGGTACCCTGGGCGATGTACTGGACGCGCTTTCTTCATGGGGCAGGATGCACCGGGAAACCATTAAGAAAAGCATGCGTAAAAATAAAAGCATGGCTTCGCCAAACCTGGCCCCATAATTTGCCTTAAACCGTTTAAGTATGAACAAACTTAAAAAAACTGACAGGGATTGCTATCCTGTATTGACCTGACTTACTGGATTGCCACAGACACACCGATCCTTTGAACCTGCAACAAACAGGCACAAAAGTCCTCAGCGCTCCCTATGTTTGTTCAAAGTTGAACGTTTCATTTATACCGGCTTCGTTCGGGGAAAAGCCCCCATTGTATAGCAGGTATATGGTTTGGATGCAGCGCGGTCTTGTGGCTATACACCACATTTTTCCTGCTCGTCATTTAATAGTATATTGGTCTTTTGAATTGCCAACATTTTTTTAGATGAAAAAACAACGCCTGCTGGATCTGATCCAGGTGGATCCGTATTCGAGCACACCCAAATATCTTCAGATCGTTAATGCCGTTCTAAAGGAAATTGAGAAAGGAACCATAACGGCGGGCGACAGCATGCCATCCATCAACGAGTTCAGTATCGAGCTGGATATAGCACGGGATACGGTAGAACGGGGTTACAAACAGCTACGCCGCCTGGGGATTATTAATGCAGTTCCAAGAAAGGGATACTTTATTGAGCGTACTGAATTTCAGCGCCCGCTCCGGGTATTCCTGCTTTTCAATAAACTAAGTACCCCCAAAAAAATGGTTTACGATGCTTTGGTAAATGCACTGGGCGATAAAGCGGGTATCGATTTTTATATTTATAACAATGATTTTCATTTGTTCAAGCGCCTGCTTTCGGGCAGTAAGGATCATTACACCCATTACGTGATCATTCCACATTTTATCGACGGGGGCGAGCGGGCTTCCGAGATCATCGATACCATTCCAAAGGATAAACTGATCCTGCTGGATAAACTGGTGCCGGGGGTAAATGGTGCGTACGGCTCTATTTACATCGACTATCAAAATGATATTTACCAGGCGCTTCATGATGCCCTTGAGCATCTTGAAAAATACCATACCATTAAGCTGATCTTCCCGGACAACAGTTACTATCCAAAGGAAATAAAAAAAGGCTTTGCCCATTTTTGCCAGGATAATGCCTTTTCTTACAGGATCATTCACAATATCGAAAATGAACCCATTAAGCAGGGCGAAGTATATATCAATATGATCGAGGAGGACCTGGTAACCCTCATTGAAAAAATCCAGCCCACCTCGTTAAAAATAGGCGCACAGGTGGGCATTATTTCCTATAACGAAACCCCGTTCAAAAGAGTGATCTTAAACGGGATCACAACGATCTCTTCCAACTTTCATGAAATGGGGGTTATGACTGCCCGGGAGATCCTTTCGGGAACCACGGAAAAGCAAAAAGTGCCCTTCCTGCTTACATTACGTCCTTCTTTATAGGTAGCCGGCGGACTGTTACGGCAACACCGTTCTTGCCGACTCTAATCCAAAAAGGTTCACGGTACTTACGGAGATCGTTGAGGAGGATGCGCCTGAATGAGGGATGCCGATCTGCAGTGCAGGCAGCTCACGCGGGTAAGCATCATCGCCGTTGGTATCAAAGTTCTGACAGGTACCGGTTTCCGGAAAACGGCCGATCAGCTGGTCATTCCTATAAATATTAAAATGGCTGATACCGGATTCTATGTCTGCATCTGCTTGCCAGCTCAGCATTATAGCATCACCCTGTACCTGCACTCCCCTCACATGGTTGGGAGCCGGGGGCGGTGTATGATCGATAACGGTGCCGGTGATCACATATTCCCTCCATTTGGCAGCGGTTGCCGAATCGGGGAACCAGGCCGCATTCCGCTTATTACCCGGGAAACGCTGCGCCGGGTATATATTGTAAGATACCGTATCGCCCAGCCATGCCTGGGACCGGTCCGCGGGCCTCATGGCTGCATACCCGGCTCCCGGTGCGGACGGAAGCCTTTGCCGCAGCACCGCTTCATAGAACGGGATGGCTATATACCGGACATAACTGTAATTGTGGCTCTGGTAAGGGGTACAGGCAATGCTGGCATACCCGCCCCGGGAGCGCAGTTTACCAAATTCCCTTATGGATGTTTGCCAGCAGCAGGCATCGCCTGCCGGCCCCGCATGCCGCATCATTACCGGCACCTCCAATGCGGCAGGCGGGTAGGCCCCCGGCTCAAATGCCGGTGAATATCCAAACACCGCCAATATCCTTTTGGGATATTCCCTTAACATGGACAAAGCCCAGTAACCGCCGCCGGAATGGCCCCATAGCAGCCAGGGCAGCGCTGCCAGCTCCTTATGCCCGGAGGCCTTCCCAATGGCCGCAAGCGCTTTGATGAGCGCCGGGCCCGATCCGGATCCGGGGTTTCTCCAGTCATGGCAGTTGCCTTTAGCGGAGTAAAGGTCGGGACCTACGATGGCCAGGTTCCATTTTTTTGCAAATGCCTGGTATTGCAGATCAAAAGCCGTAGCAATTCCCCGCCCCTCCATAGTACAGCCGTGCTGATGCACAAAAATACCCTGCAGACCGGATACACTATCGGGGATAAAAACCGCGTACCGGGCTGAATCAAATGTGTAATGCGCATCGGTTTGCGTAATGATATAGACCTTACCATTGGCCACCTGCCGCACCTGGTATCCAGGGGCGGTATTTTTCTGAGCCCTAGCCGATAAAGGCATCAGCAGCCCGCAAAGGCCTAACCACCATCCTGCCTTATTCATAAATTTCAGGTATATCCGTTAATGTTTGCAGAAACATCAGCCGTGAGCCTTTTGCGTTCGGATGATGATAGATCTGGCCAAAATCATAGTCTTCATGCCACATGGTGGTTTTATCTACCACAGCACCATCAAATCCTACCGAGGTTGCTTTATCAAACCGGGCGCCTTTGATCCGATATCGCTGACGGACCTTTTCAATAAGCGCATTCACCGGCACCTGGCTGCCGCTTTCATTGGCGGGAATATTATTAAGAATGGGTATGGCGCCCTGCAACTTTATATATTCCACCAGGGCGCTAAGGTTTTGCTCCGTATTGCCCCCATTCGTACCAATGGTAACCATTACATATTTGGCCTTTATAAAGGGCAGTTCATTTTTGATCCGATCCAGCAATTCATTAATAGTCGTTCCTCCCCGGCCGCTGGCCATCACTTTTCCGTGAGCCTGCCCCCGGATGAGCTGGGTCCACGAATGGGCGAAATCAGCCCTGGGGAAATAGCCTTCCGGCTCCGTTATGGAATCGCCATAGATCAGCAGCAACAGGTCACATTCATTTGAAAGCACGGTCATCTGCTGAACACAGATCTCCGATCCTTCAGCTAAACCAAAACAATAATAATCGTGCTGAAGTCCTGCAAAAAAACCAGGGCCCACCGCCCCGGCCCGTACTCCACCGGTGCCATCGGTTGTTGCAGCAATACTGTCGGCAGCGCCGGTATACAGATCGGTCAGCCGGAGCATTACGGTCTGGTAGTTCCGGTGCACTTCCACCAGATAGTCGTGCCCCGGATCCAGGAACGGTACGGTTTTCCGGGTTACCGGGTTGGTCTGAATACTGATCGTTTTGCGGGTCATATCCACAAAGGCTTTAAAATCGCCCTGGTCGCTTTGAAAAACCGCCCTGGCATCCGCCGAAAAACGAACCCGGTAGCGGACGAGGCGCGTTGCAAGAGAGTAATATTTATTCAGTCTTGCCAGCTGTCCTTTTACGCGCATCTGTATGCCGTTTGCCGTATACCGGGCATCCGGCCATACCAGCTCCGGGTATTGGCCCGCGGTGTCAAACACCTGGTTATACAGGACAACTGTAGCTCCTGCCGATTGCTGACCTGTTGCAGGGTGCCAGCAAAGCAAACAGGCCAGCAGCCACAGCTTTCGGGCTAACGGCATCAGTACTTTCCTTTTTGATACTGGATATAACCTTTCTCCGTCCATATTTTTTCAAGAGGAGCCAGTCTTTTCCGGAAATCGCCGTAAGATTTTTTTGTATCATAGGGGATCCATCCCACTTCTGCAGAAGCCGCAATACGCGGAAAGGTCTGGTAGTAGATCCGCTCGCTGGTTGGGGTAGACTCGCCCCACATCTGGCAGCCGATCCCCAGTATCTTTTTCCGATCCGCGCCGGTTACCCCTTCCGGTATGGGGTTAAACATATACGTCTTTTCAAGCGGCGTGGTTTCATAGGAATAATCCAGGTAGGTAAAATGCCTGTCGGAGTTTACCACATCATATCCCTGGGCAATGGCCTTGTTTACCAGCTGCACATTCCCATCCCAGAACTGTACGATCGTACCTTTTGCAAGCCGCTCCGACTGGCCGGCCTGCACATGTGCTTCCTCCCGGATGTTATCGCCGGTGATCTCGTTCCACCCGATCATGCGGTATCCCTTTGAAGCGATGTACTGCGACATGCGGTTGATGGCCCATACCTGCAGGTCGGAGTATGTAGGCAGGGAATGCGCCTTCATAAAATCATTGATGGGCTTTGAATCTTTCCAGTGCCGGTAATCAGCCTCATCGCCTCCTATATGAATGATCCCATCCGGAAACAGTGCGATCACTTCGTCCAGTACATCATGCAAAAATTGCTCTACTTTAGGATCCGTAACATCATACAGGTCATAGTGCACCGGCTTACCGGTTTGCTTGCTGCTGGCCCCCAGCCAGGGATAAGCAAAAATAGAGGCAGAAGCATGGGCCGGCACTTCAATTTCAGGGATCACCGCAATGCCTCTTGCATGCGCATAAGCAATGATCTCTTTGATATCTTTTTGAAAATAAAATTGTGCAGGAGGATCCAGGAACAGGCTGTCCAGGCGGCTTTCGGAATTTTGGAAATGCACCATATGCCCATAGTTCCCTCTTGACCCGATCCGGGTAAGCAGGGGATACTTTTTAATTTCGATTCGCCAGGCAGGGTCATCTACCAAATGCCAGTGGAAGGTGTTCAGCTTTAAACGGGCCATTTCATCCAGCAGTCGTTTTACCATTTCCTTTCCGTGAAAATTACGGCTTTCATCCAGCATATAGGCCCTCCAGGGAAACGCCGGCTTATCGGCAATCACACAGGCGGGGAAGGATACCCCATCGGCCTGTGGCTCCTGACCCAGCTGCCGCAGGGTTTGCAATGCATATAGCAATCCTTTGCTGCCATTGGCCTGCACACTAACCGCCGGGCTTTGAGCGTTTCCGGAACGTAGTTCCAGCCTGTAGGACTCGTCTTTAGGATCATTGGCTCCTGTATTAAGTGCAAAACGGACCCGGGCCTTTTGCGGTGTACTTACCCACCGGGGCTGAAGACCGATCTCTGTAAGAACCGCATCCCAATACGCCGTATCGATCTGCACATTGCGATCCATATAAATGGCAGCATCCCGCTCCAGTTTTACCGATCCCTTTTTTAACTGAACAGATGCCGGCTGCGGAATGATATTTAACGGCTGCTGCTGTGCCTGCAAACTACCCGTAAATAAACCTACCGACAGGCAAACCATGATTCCTTTCATACCTATACAATTTTTAAATTATGCTTTTATATGTTGAAGTTGAAATGTTCCTTCTTTATATATCTGAGCCGGTACGTTTTGTACCATTTACGCCCTTGCGGGCACAGGCCATCAATCGTTATACATTATGCAAACATTTGTTATTGAATATCCGGCGTGAATTTAGCGCACTATTTTTTCCCCACTGTCCTGTTCTGTACTGCTCACGGGCCCGCTTCTAACCGTAACGGGCGCAACGAATACGCAAAGTCTGCGATGAGCATATCACGGGATCCCACTTTTATGGTCTGGGAAAATGTACGGCATCCAGGATAAAATCAACAATCGGTGTTGGATCCGTTAAGCTGTGCGGATGATGTCCAACGCCGGCTTTATGTATCACTTTAATCTTTCCTCCGGCTTTCTTAATCCTTTGTTCAAACGGTGTTGTATTTTCTGCAACAGGAACAACTTCATCGGCATCGCCAACCACGTGCAGCATCGGGAACCCCAGCCGGGCTATTTTCCCCGCATGATCCAGCGGACTGTTTACAAACTGATCTGCCTGCGCATCGGATAGTTTATAATCCTGTTTAAAAATTTCCCAGGAGGCTTTATCCCCCGGGCCGGCACCCTTTCCTCCCGGCCAGCTTTTTAAATCGAGCACCGGGGCATCGGCATATACCCCCGCTATTTTCCCCGGGTTGGACAGCGCCCAGTTATAAACGTATACCCCGCCCCTGCTCATGCCCTCCATCACTGCCCTTTTTGCCAATCCACCGGTTTGCAACAGTTTGTAAAACCGGTTCCAGGCAGCTATAGCTTCTGCGTTACCAAACAGCTCCGCTACATCACAGTACACAATATGGAACCCCCGCTCCAGCAAAAAGATATCCGTTTGCGGCTCATGCCCCCAAAACCGCGCCCGCCATACCCAGGGCCGGTTTCCGGCTGTCACTTTAGGCCGCACCACTTTGCAGGGGCGCCCTGCATACCTAAAAGAAACACATTCAAACCCGTAAAAAGAGCTCAGCGCCTGGCCGGTGGTGTCAAATGCAGTACCCAGCTGCCTTTTCAGATTCCTGAACAGGTCAAATTCCGGATCCGGTTGTGGCGTGCGGATGGCTTCATATACACGTTGCGCTATTATCCGGGCGCCTTCAACATTAGGGTGGATCCTATCAGGGAACAGCTGCCGCTTTTCAATAAAAAGCGGGCGCAGGTATATGAGTTCTGTGTGCGTATCCAATGCTGCCTGCCGGATCATGGGCGTGATCTGTTTTTCGATAACGGGGTCGTAAATGGCATTGCTGTCTTCAACAAACGAAGGAACCGGCAAAAGCAGCAGGATCCTTGGGTGTGAAGGCAGTTCTGCAAACGACCGGATCAGCGCTTTGTAGTCATTGACAAATTCTCCGTAAAAAGAGCGGTTCACCCGTTTGCTATCATTGGTGCCCAGTTTAATAATAACGATATCCGGTGCACTTTCCAGCGCCTGCCTGCAGGCTTGGGTTTTCCAGTAAGGATTATTACCGTTTTTCAAAAGCGTGGCACCGTTGCTTCCGAAATTCATAATATGGTAGGCGCTTCCCAGCATTGTCTGCAATTGTGCAGGATAGCTGTCGCGGGCCCGGTTCTCAATTCCAGCGCCAAATGTAATGCTGTTGCCAACACAGGCTACCCGCACCTGTTTCTGGGAAAATGCCGGTGTGGCCAGCATCAAAAAAACATAAAGAAAACATTTCATCATTATACGGTTTGTTGTTGATATGCCGGTTAACGGGCAATCGAAAATATATTTTTTTTTGCATCCCCTGCGCCATCCTTTTTCCCAAGGTGCTGCCGCAAGCGCCGGAAAATACTGCCGCACACAAAGATCACAGATAGCAAGGCAGTGAAAGGTTGTTTTATTGTTTGTTATTCAATGATTCGTATTCCGATATTTATCGGAATGATATCGAATGCCCTCAGAATGATCAGCATTAAAAACAGATACGTTGAACAGCAAGCCCCCAACTAAATCAATGCATGTCGTTGTATGTCGCCTTTAGTAGCACATTGGTCGACAATTATTGTACAAGAAGAGCCCGGCGGATAACTTTGCTTCCCGTTAAAACAAACCATCAATCATGAAAAAAACAAACAAACTGTTATTAAAAACATTACTATTCCTTGTATCAGCGCCCTTAATTATTGCTGCCTGTAAAAAAACCGGGACAGAAAAAGAGAACAATAGTACTTCAAACGTCTATAAAGGCTGGGGAAGCTCGGTAGCAGATCCGGAAGGCACTGCGCTTCACTTTCCTCAGGGAATTGAGCTTGTTCAGGCTAAAGTAGCACCCGAAGAATATGAAGAAGAAAGTGAATGTACACGCAGAGAATATGGTATGGAACGGGTATCGGGACTTGGCCTGGATGGTAAGGTTACCCTTTGTGTCAATTTTAGAAACACGACTTCAGCGCCGATCAATGTAACCTTACCTCCCGGGCTCATTTTTATTTCAACAGATATTAAGAAACAAAATGGCCTTTTATCAGAAAAAGTAACCTTTGAAGTTCCGGCAAAACAGGTATATTTTCACCAGCTGAATCTGCATTGTATAAATATAGCCAGGGAGCCTGCCCGAAAAAAAGATCTGCAGTTTAGATTAGGCCCCGTAACCAATGTTCAGCTTGCTTTGGATCTATTAAAGTTTTTAGAAACCAAAGACCTGCATAAAAACCCCGAGGAAACAGGCGCCGTCATTGGTACAGCGTTGGCCAATGTTCAGCAAGGCAGGTTTTCCAAGTATATACTGGGGGAACTGGATAAATTACCGAATAAATAATTTATAACGAATCCTGATCCCCCCTGCCGGGAAAATCAAAAAGGCCGTTGCTAATGCCAAATCGGGCGCCTTCACAACCACTGCAACAAATTGAATAACTATCTTTACCTGGCGGGATGCTACCGGTTTTTACGACCACTGAGGGCCCGCCTTAATACATACAATGAACAGCATTGAATTTAAAATAGTACAGCCGGACGATCAGCTGCTATTGCAACAGATCGCCGGCTGGTATTTTTCGGAATGGCAAATCCCTGTTGACACTACCGTAAAAGGACTGCAGTCCATTACTGCAGCCGCAGGACAGTTCCAGGTATTGATGATGCTTGATGGCCTGCCCATTGCTACCGGTGGTATCTATGATCATGTGGGGCTGGTGGACCGGGCGCCGCGCTTTAAAATTTATAAAAAATGGCTGGCCCAGGTATACACGATCCCCGCAGAAAGAGGCAAAGGATACGGCGCAGCCCTTTGCCGCTACATACATGAACAGGCAGGATCGCTGGGGCTCAAAAAAATCCACCTGTTTACGGACACTGCAGCATCCCTGTACCGCCGTTTGGGATGGATGGAAACGGAACAGTTCGACATCGCTAACCGGCATCTTATTATTATGGAAAAAAATTGCTCCTGATCGCTTCAACATACATATCGTTCCATGACCGCAGCGGGATCGCAGCAGATGTTGGCCCGTTCCAACAGTGACCACCATACCTGCGTTTGGTTAACTGTAAACCTAAACGGCTGCACAGATCTCGCTCAAAGCAGCCGGGCATAACGCTGGCCGGGGCTGTTTGCGATGCAATCATTTACCGGTAAACCGCTTCGGGCAAATGGCCGTAACCGGATGACCCGATCACTTCCGGCCCCAAAAGCATCACTTATTTAAGACCATGAGGCATCCCATTACTTAAAATACCATAAAGATCCGTTATGATCACTGATCACGCGCTGTACAGGCAGCTTAAAAACGCGTACACATCTGAAAACCTGACAAAAATCAGCGAACAGATCCTCCGGCTATATCATCATAAACAGTATGAGCCGTTACGCGCATTGGCATCGGCAATCGGTGTTCCTGAACACTATGAGGGCCGTCAGCTGCTGGCAAAGCTGATGATGTTGTATCATCCGGACCGGCTGGGCCACTATCAGCGATCGCTGGAAAGCGATAGTATGAACGATATCCGGCATATCCTGATCGCGCTAAGGATAATCTCCCTGTTTGAGGCAGATACAGCAACCGCCCGCCAGGACCGGGATCCGGACCTTCCGGAGGAGGAGCATGTATGGGAGGATCCGGAAGATGCCTGTGACCCGGACACGCCCGAAGACGATGCCGGCAGGGATCTGTATTATGGCGAAAATGATAACAGTTTTTACACCCTCTTTAAGAAAAGTATGTATGGGAGAACAAATATCATCCTGCCATCCTGCCTGCTGGAAGATATCGACGAGCTGGAGCTGGCAAACCGCGGCATAGACAACCTGGAGGGGCTTGCTTATTGCCGCCACCTGGTTACGCTGGACCTCTCCGGCAACACATTAACGAATTTAGAAGGAATGGAAGGACTTGGTTGTCTGGAAGAACTGTATGTTGCAGAGAACAGGATCGGGTATATAGATGCACTGAGCTACCTGGGCCGGTTGCGGATACTGGATCTGTCCGGTAACGAGGTCGATGATCTTTCTCCTTTGCTGGAGCTGGAGCATCTGGAACTGGTCAACCTTAGTGAAAATCCTGTTCCCCGGTACCAGATAGACCTGCTAAAGGCCCGGGGCTGCTTAGTGCTCTTTTAAGTGGCCGGCACGCCTCTTCCGTGCTCAAACAATAGATCCATCTCCGCAGGGATCCCGTATGCACCGGACGATGAAACAGGCTGTCTGTACACAGAACCGCCTCTCTATCGACAAACAAAAAAAGCCTCCTTTCTTTCTGCTAAAATTGCAGCATGAATCAAACAATTATCAATCCCGTTATCAAAGACCAGGTAACCTTTACGCAAACGGCTGCGGCAACCAATGGTCGCATTACCACCCTGCAGGTGACCTTAATGCCAGGCGGCGGCACGCCGATGCATTATCATAAAAACTTTTCCGAAACATTTGTTGTGGCAGAAGGCATATTAACCCTTACCCTAAAAGGCAGGACCCTCCATCTTACAGCAGGTCAGAAGCTTACCGTGGAAAAGGGACAGGCCCATCGCTTTTCAAACGAAGCAGCGGGTCCCGTTGTATTTACCACGGTTGTGCTCCCCGGATCTGAAGGCTTTGAAAATGCGTTGCGGATCCTGTACGGTCTCGCCGGCGATCAGCAAACCGATAAAAAGGGAGTTCCTAAAAGCCTCCTGGCACTGGCCGTTATTTCAAAAATAAGCGATATGCGGCCAGCCGGCGCCGGCGCACTGATGATCCCCTTTTTCGGACTCCTTAACTTTATTGCCGGGATATCCGGTTTTCACAGAACCCTTGTGAACCGGTATTGTAAAAAACAGGAAGCATATGATTGAGGCATTAAGCAGGATAGAATCCCTGATACTAAAAAGTAACGGACTGGTGATCTCAGCCATGGCTGAAGACCCTGAATATCCAGCCCGTTCCGGATGCAGCTTCCGGCTATCCGGCCGGAATATAAAATTCAGGGAAGCAAAAATAACCCCAAAAAAAACCGGGCAGTTCGTAACCTTATGGAAGCGGAACCAAAAGGGTCAAACGGAACCATTTAACGTAATGGATGATTTTGATTTTTATATGATCGCAACCAGGCAAGAACACCGGTTCGGCTTCTTTTTGTTTCCGAGGCATATTTTAGCTGAAACGCAGATCCTAACCACCGGCGATAAAGAAGGTAAACGCGGCTTCAGGGTATATGCAGATTGGGATATTGCCCCAAACAGGCAGGCCGAAAGAACAAAAACCTGGCAAACCCGTTATTTTACGGATCTGACGGTACTGAAGACTATAGACCACAAGGCTTTTAACTCCATAATAAACGGTTATTAAGACAACCACTGCCCTGCACAGCCTTTTCCTGGTTATAATAAAGCCGGCAGACAGCGCTCCTGCTGCCTGCCGGCTTTTTCAGGTGCAGCCGGCAACTGCTCCGGGTAAAGCTATTCCATCTTTAAACCGATCTCCAGCGCATCCCAGTTGCTTCTAAAGGACGACACCATTACGGGCGTATATTGATAATTGGGTGTAAATGTTACCGTGGAGGTACCGGTAGCGTTATCCGGTTTAAGACCCAGGCGCGGGTAAACATTCGCCTGCGTACCTGTTGCACTCATTTTTAACGGGTGCCCGTCGCTCATCCTGGCGTTGATTGTATATTTACCTACCGGTATATTATGAATGGCAAACCCTGTATGGGCGCCTATCTGCCTGGTAATTTTAAAAGACCTTGTTTCCCCGTAAAGCCCCGTGCCCACAGGTATCAGCTCCAGTTCAATGATACCGTTGGCCGGCAGGTATTCGGGGTTTTGATAATACGCATCCGGATCATTTGTATTAAAATTAAACGACAACGCCCCCCCGTAATAATTACTTTCATTATTGGGCTGCTGTGCCACCTCATCCGGGTTGGCAAGGCCATAGGAGAGTAATACAAAGTTTTTGACCACGCCGTTGCCGGAAGGAAAAGAGCTGGTGCCCCCAACGGGGTATAACGCAACAACCGCCGGCGTTTCGTTATAATTGATCGTAGTGGCCGTGCCAAAAAAATAGGCGGCACCGGCCGGAATAGCAAACTCATAATACCCGTTGTCATTGGTGCGCCCGCTTCCGCTGGAATAAAACCCGCCGGTCATGGATGAGGACACCCCAATATGTGCTCCTTTTAAGGGCCTGCCGCTTAAATCCGCAACATAGCCCCTGGCAATGCCCGCTTTTACTGACAGGGACGGGAAGACCGGCATTCGCGGCAGGGTGTTGCCCATAACATTCACATAGTATTCATTTTCCGAAATTGTAAAATTGGTGTGGCCGTCTACCGGGGGCAGGGCCGGTTGCTCGCCCCAGGTGCCATCCCCGGAGCTGTCATCGGGATCTGACTCTTTTGAGCATTTTGTAAATAAGGTACCTGCTATCAGCAGCAAATAAAAAAGTTTCATCTGTATTATGTTTTTTAGTGCGTTTATAAAAGACATTAAAGCCGGACAGGGATCCGCCTATAAACCGGAGGGTTTGAAATAGAGTTTCAGATCCATTTCCACATCGGGCAAAATGTAGAGGGTTTCTTTGGGGTCGTTAAAGCTGTTCATACCCCATTGCAGCCGGTTTAGTTTAAAGCTGCCCTCAGCGGCGATCTTATCCTTTTCTGCTTTTATCAAAACGGGTATTTCAACGCTGTGCGTTTGCCCGATCATCGTAAAATCACCGGTGATCATCGTATTGGCAGGAGAGGCCGCATTGCTGTAGGGCTCAATCCTTGTGATATGAAAACTGGCTTCCGGATGTACCAACACGTTAAAAAAACGCGGGCTTTTCAGGTCAGCCAATAATGCATCCCGTTCCGCTTCGTTGGTCAGATCAAAATTGCTGATGCTGACAATTGGGATCGTGAAGCTGCCACCTGTTATGTTCCCTTTCCCATCTGTTTTGAGATTACCGGCTACTTTAAATGCGCCCCTGTGAAAATGGGTGGGCGCGCTTCCCTTCCATACAATAGAAGAACGTGCTTCATCTGCTTTAAAATCGGTAGGGCGTATGGATTCTTTGTGTGAGCATGCGGTGAGCACAAATACCGCTATAAGCGCGGAATAAATTGTTATTTTCATTTTTGTTTTTTGCAGGGTTATAAAAAATTAACGTTATATACGTTGGTGATTACATCCAGCATTGCCTTCATTTGCGCCACCGGAGGAGCACCGGGCGCAGCAACGGCTGCCGGCATTTCCGGGAGCGGTTCACTGAATTCGATAAAATAATTCCATAGGTTCCCCGGGGTGATCAGGTTCATAAGAGTTGCCTGTTCTGTAAGTATTTTAAATGAATGGGGCACATTGCGGGGGGCAAACAGGGCATCGCCCCGTTTCAGGAGGCTTACGCGCTCCCCAACGGTTACGCTTATCTCCCCATCGAGCACATAAAATGCTTCATCCTCCCGGGTATGGATATGCGGTGGTGGCTCGGCTCCCTTTGGCAATGTAAGCTCAAGCAGTGCCAGTGCATCGCCGGTTTGCTCCGGCGCAATCAGTGTTTGAAAATAGCCTCCCTGGTACCCCCGGTACCGGGTTGTTGTTAATCGTTCCATTTTTTATTCTTTATTTGATTCTTAAATATGCAGTTCGCTGGTCTTTTTTACAGGAGACCCGGCCGGTGCTCTTCTATAAAAAAGGTTCATGCCCTGTTTTATTTTTTAAAATTGAATGCGTCTTTCCTGGTTGTTCCGCCGGCGCCGGGCAGAGTAGGGGCCCTCTATCCGCCTGCGCCTTCTGGCAGGAAAAATGCAAGATTGAGACGATTCCGGCATACACAAAAACAGTGTCGATATATATCCGGTTTTATCGTTATACGCTGGTTTTTATTGCCGAATGCCGGGCATATGAAAACGGGTACAGCCCGGAATATCCTTAGACGAACAGGAATGATGGGGGCGCCCCGGCACCGGTGGTAACCACCTGTGCAAGCGCTGCTTCATTAATTGAAACAGGAGCGGAAATATCAGCCCCTGCCAGCACCGTAAACCGGGCGGGGCTGCATCAAAGCGTATCGGGGCTGATCCCGTTCACCTTAGCGGGTATGATCTGCAGGACCCGCCTCCGGGTCAAATTTCCGGGCACAGGCCTGTTTGTAGTTACGGCCGATGGGGATCTTATTTCCGGCAACCATAAGATGGTTGGGATGATACCCTTCTATTTTACTGAGGGGAATAATAAAGGACCGGTGAACGCGCATAAACGCCCCCATCGGAAGCAGCTTTTCTGTTATGCTGATCTTCTGCTTGGTTTGAAATACCTTTTCCCTGGTAATTACTTTTATATAATCTTTGATACTTTCGATCCACAGGATCTGCCGGGTGTTCACCTTTATTAAACGCCGTTCCACACGCAGGTATAAAAACTGGTCGGCCGGGGGCGGGAGCTCCTCTTCGCCGGCTTGTGCGCTGTTTTTGTTTGCTCCATTTAAAAACTGCATCACTTTATCAATAGCCTGCAGGAAACGCTTCAGGGGGATCGGCTTAAGAAGATAGTCGATCGCATTGAGATCAAAACCCTCGATCGCATATTCCTGGTAAGCTGTTGTAAAAATGACCAGTGGGGGCCGCTTCAGGCTGCGGACCAGGTCCGTGCCCAAAAGACCGGGCATTTTAATATCCAGGAATACGAGGTCAATTTTATCCTGCCGAATGATCTGGAACGCCTCTATAGCATTGCTGCAGGTTCCGGCAATGACTATTTCAGGAATATGGGCTGCATATTTCTTTATAATTGCCATCGCATGCGGCTCATCATCCACTATAAGCGTACGGATCACCATCGTTTATCTTTTGTTTTTTGAAGACAGCTGCACATGGAGCTCCGCAATGAAACAATCTCCTTCATCAAAACACAGGAGCTTATGCTTTCCGGGGTATAACAATGCCAGTCTTTTCCGCAGATTGGATAACCCGATCGCCCCGGCCGGTTTTTGATTATGGGTAAAAGAACGCTCGGGTTTGCTATTGGACACTTTAAAGACCAGCTGTTCCCCGGAAATGCACAGTTCAATATTGATCCAGGGAGTATCCGTTGTTTCTGCGGCTCCGTACTTAAAGGCATTTTCCACAAGCGGGAGCATCAGCAGCGGGGCTATTTCCACAGTGCCGGCGCAATCACTCACCGATACATTAAGCTCCAGGCGATCTTCATAGCGCAGCCTTTCAAGCTCAATATAATCCTGCAGCACCTCAAGGTCCCGCTTTAGCAGCACCTGCTCCGCAGCACATTCGTAAAGCATATACCGCAATATATTGGAAAGCCCCAGGATCGTTCCCGGCGTTTGGGGAGCATTGTCCAGCGAAAGCGCATAAAGATTGTTCAACGCATTAAAAAGAAAATGGGGATGCAGCTGTCCTTTTAAAAAGTTCAGCTCTGCCTGGAGCACCACCTGTTTCCGCTCATGCCATAAAATAAACAGTTTTAGCGTTACGCAGATCCAGACCACCGTATTGCTGCGCTCAAGGGCATTTGCAAAATCGCCCGGGGCTTTCAACTGCTCCCATTCCGACAGGTTGAGTTTGTCCCAGGTAAAGCCGGCGTCTCTTGATTTATAAAACCGGAATATATAGGGGTCCGTGATCAATACTTCCACAACCCGGTACAAAACGGCAACCAGGATCATGGTAAGCAAGACCAGCAAAAAGGTTTTGACATATTGGGAACGGAAGTAAAAACGGGGGATGATCCAGCCGGATATGACATAAAAATAAAGCATGTGCACCGGCAGCAGCAGCAGGATAACCGTTATGCCCAAATGATAGCTTCCGTATGCAGTACTGTAAATAAACACCAGCAAACTGAACGCAAGCAGCCAGTAGAACCATTGCTTTAGTATTGGATATTTTATGATCAACCAGCCATTTTTCTGCAAGTTAAGTTTCCCCGCTTATATTCCCTCGCGGCCGTAGACAAAGGAACGGTTTTGTCGATGAATGCAAAGAGGGCTCCGCAGGGTGCTGACCCGGACAATACGATGCGGTAACCGTAGAAAAGCAGCGCCCTTCCGGCTTCCGTACTCCTGTAACCATTTTTAATGCGCTGGGCTCCGGGGCTGCTCCCGGGTATTTTTCAGGGATGCCTCCCAGCCGATAATGGCATTTTTTCGTATCGCGCCCCAGTGATACCCGCCAATTTCACCGGTAGACCGGATCACCCGGTGGCAGGGGATCAGCATCGCCACCGGGTTGTTTCCCACCGCCGTTCCTACTGCCCGGGAAGCCCCTGGATAGCCGGCATTGGCTGCCAGGTCGCCGTAGGTCGTAAAACCCCCGGACGGCACTTTTAATAATGTTTCCCATACTTTTATCTGGAAGCGGGTTCCTTTTAAATGAAGTTTTACTTCCTCCAGCCGGCTCCAGTCCTGCGAAAAAACGAATAATGCCTGTTGTTGGATCAGATCCACCACCTGCACATAGCGGGCATTCGGCAATCCCGCTTTCAGCACATCCAGCGCCTGCTGTTCTCCTTTATCAACAAATGCCATATGGCAAATACCCTTGGAAGTAGACGCTACCAGTATTTTGCCAAAGGGACTGTCTGCAAAAGAGTAGTTGATGTGTAATGATCCGCCGCCATTCTTATATTCCCCGGGGGTCATCCCTTCTACTTTTACCAGCAGATCGTGCAGCCGGCCCGTACCCGAAAGCCCGGTTTCAAACGCCACATCAAAAAGGCTGGCCCGGGTGCTCCTGAGCATGTCTTTGGCATATTCCGCCGTCAGGTATTGTAAGAATTGCTTGGGGGTAACACCGGCCCAGTTCCGGAACATCCGTTGAAAATGAAACGGGCTCAGGTGCACATGTGCTGCCACATCTTCCAGCGTTGGCTGTAATTTGTAATGCTCCTTAAAAAACTGTATGGCCGCTGCAATACGGTTATAATCGAGTTCCTGCTGTGTTTCCATTGTCTTTAATTTTTATTCAAAACTACACCTGACCGGGGCGCTGTAAAACCCGGATCCTGCGCTGTTTCAGCTTCCCAGGTCAATAATTTTTCCTTTAGTTCAGTGCCCCAGAAATATCTGTTAAAACTGCCATCCGTGCAGATCACCCGGTGGCAGGGCAACAGGAAGCCCACCGGGTTACAGCCTACGGCATGGCCCGCGGCCCTTGCTGCCCGGGTGCTTCCGCCCAAACGGGCATAGGTGGTCAGACCGCCAAAAGGGATCCGCAGTAACTGCTTCCAGATCTGCAGCTGAAAAGGGGTTCCCTTCAAATGCAGGCGAACGGGTATCAGGTGGTGGGTGGCATGCATTTGCCGGATCGCCGCTGTTTGAAAAAAAGAGCGGCCTTCTGAAACCGGGTTGAAAGGAAACCTTCTTTTCAGATCCCGGAGCGCAGCCGCCGGCTCATTTCCGGTAAACCCGAGGTAGCAAACACCCTTTGATGTTGCCGCTACCAGGATCTCCCCAAAAGGCGACCCGGCACATTCATACGTGATATGCGTTGCCGCATCACCGGGGCTCCATGGCTCCAGCTGTATATTACCCGGCACTATCATTTCAGTAGCGGCCAGGCGCTGACGCATGGTGTTCTTATTACGTACGTCTGAGAAGCTCTTTTTTCCTTGTAAACCTTTCATATCCCTGTTCTTTACCGCACAAAGGTACCACAGTAATAATGCCTGCAAAACCCGGATCTTGCGTTGATGGATGAGGGTCTATAACGTTTTTCACCCCTGGCCCATCAAATGCAGCATCACGCTATAATAATGTTTTGTAAAAGGACAGCAACCTGCCGCTTTCCGTAACGCCTGCTGCTTTAACCGCAAACTTTACCGTGTTGTCGGTATTATAAAAATGAATGGGAATAAAATGAACCCGGTTCGATGTTGCCGCCCGGGGATTCCAGTATAAGGTGATCCGCCTGTCTGCAGGGCCGGCTGTATCTTTTTGCCGGTACACCGGGTTATAAAATTCTGGCGCCTTTGCATAACCCTCCACATATTCAATATCATATTTGTTGCCCGCAGCCTTAAAATCACGGCCCTTTTTGGTATAGATCGCCACCGAGGGAATAGACCCTCTGCCTGCGATGAAGTCAATGCCTTCTACAATCTTAATCATAGCAACATCGGCAGGATCAACAGCATACAGTTGCAGCTGATTCTGCACCGGAGCTTCATCTAAATAAAGTGCCGCCTGATCAAACGTTCCATCCCTTTTCCTCGCTTTTATGTAGTACTGATTACTCTTGAGGTCAAACTCAACCCGTACCATCGGTTGCTGCATCCTTAAATAGTCAAAGAGGTTTCCTATTGCTTTAACAGGGATCAGCTCATATACCTCGCCATAAAGATCCCTGAAACGGCCGGTAGCATATTTCCGTACCAGCATTTGCATCCGGTCTTTTGTTCTGGCACTAACCGTTATATTTTCCATATACTCCTTGGTGTGTATCAGGCTGTCAAAGGGCGATCTGCCCATGTTTTTGGACAGGCTGTTGATGGCCCTTACACGCGGGTATTCTATTGCCAGGGTATCTTCCTCTGCTGCGTTCAAAACCACATCAATAAAATCACTTTTTTTTGTGGCTGCGCCAAACAACAGCCGGGTTGGCCCCAAAAAATCCAGCCCGCTTAACCGGAATGAACCGGCTGTATCGGTATTGAACACCGTTGTTTTTGAAGTGCTGTCTGCTTCAGATATGGCCAGCAGGCTAACCGCCTTATTGATGTAGCGCCGGGATGTGCCTTTATAAAAAACGGTGCCGGACAGGCCGGGCTCCCCTTTTTTTGAATGCATACCGCTGTTCTTCCGGTCTTCCCATTTTAAACCACTCCAGATACCGGTCAGCATCACCAGGTCCAGGAGTGCACTGCGGTCCTGATAAAGCTCATCCCAATAGCTACCGGCATCATAAATCCTGTTCTTCAGGTAGCAGGTCAGGAGGTTTGCAGAATAAATATTCTGCCGGTCCCTTTCGGGCTCCTCAAACCCTGCATCAGTAACACTGACGGCAAAAGCCCCGGCCGCTGCATCATCCAGGTTTAAAGACAGCAGGTTTTCCGCCCGGTATTGCCGGCTTAACAAAGCAACAGAGAGGTTTGCCGAAGCCATATATTCCCTGTTATCAATAAAACAAAGCCTTTCCGCCAATAGCTGGGTATCCCTGCTGAACAAGGCAAGTCTTGCAACACCCGAAGGAAGCCTGCTTATGTCGATGGAACCGCTACAGGAGGTTTCCCCAGTCTTAAACGTTGTACTATAAAGCATTTTGCCTGCTCCCTGCAACACCAGGATAGAAGGCTGTGCCCCGCTTCCTGCCAGTGCCTGGATGGCAAAGGACAGGCGCGTACTATCTCCTGCCACCTTTAAGGCAGCCCCTCCTTTTATCGAAGCAGGTAAAGGATACTTTTTGTTTGAATGATCCCCCTCAATTATAGCAAAATAAGATGCCCCCGGCTTTGGATCCAAACTAAAAAACCCCATTCCATTGTGGCTGCTTTTGAATTCGCAGATCTGTTCTCCTGATGCGCTCACTATTTTGCCTGCAATTTCAGAAGGCGCCCCCAATGCATCCGCATACTTAAAAGCCACTTTGTTCATTACGCCCTCCACAAGCCGGCTGCCTTCCGGATAAAACAGGAGGGCCCTCTCATAAACCGGCTCCTCCTCCGTTAAACGGCTCCCGACACTATAAATCTTTACCAGCTTTGTAAACAACGCCCGGTTTTCCTGTATAAGGTTGCGCGAATAAGCCCTGATCATATAGGCGCCCGTTGACAGACCCGGAGGTAAAACAATGGATGCAGGGAATGTTTTCCCGGAAGGCAAAAAAGTTTGCGCAACAATCTTTTTACCGGCTTTAAGGTCCAGCAGTTCAAGTGTCAGGGTTTGCGGCGTTACACTCCTGTTTTCTGCATTGGTAAAAAAGCCCTTTGCCCAGATGGTGTCACCGGCCAGGTAGGCACTGCGGTCTGTTTGTAAATACAATTTAGCAAAAGCATTTAAAGATCCCTCCGGAATACCTGCAGGTGCAACCTGGCATTTTCCAAAACAGCAAACAGCCCATCCCGTTATGAGCAATGCAAACTTCCTGATATAAGACCCGCAGTCATTCGTAATCATAAGGCAGAAGGTTTTGTATTGCCCCCGCGCTGCTCCAATACCCCTGTGTTATAAGAACCCGGGCAGGAGAGACACCGCCATTGGGAAAAATGAAAACACTATTATTATCTTTTAAAGAGAGCAGCGCATTTTGAAAATCGCTGTTAAGATCCAGCCCGGGAAGCGATAGCGGCTGCCGGAGTTTATTAATGCGTTTATGCTTATAGGTTACCATTAAATAGTGCTCAAAATACAACTCCTTCATCACCTCAAGATCCGTAATAAAAACATCTTCTGCCTTCAGCAGGCTGCTGTCACATTGGATGACCTTATCTTTTCCTTTTATGTAAACCCGGTAATAATATAAGGAGCTGTCCGGAGGCGATTCACCGATCCGGAGCATTTCTGCAGCAATATTTAACCTGACTTTTTTCTCTTTCATCAATTGCTTTACCCGGGCCCGTTCCGTGTTCTCTTTTACAGTGGCGTGCCGTACTTCAAAGCCATTTGCCTGAAGCGTATTGTTGTAAAGCGCCTTTAAAAAATGGGGGAGGGAGCCGAAGTAGACCTCTTTCCTTCGCTTTTTGAATTTATGACTCCCGTTACTGATATCTTCGAACCGGGCATACCCAACATTCACAAATGTTTTCTCCGCAAAATTGATAACGCAATCCTCCATATCAAAGTAAATTTTGTACCCCAGTGCGTTATTTACGATCTCTATGGTTTTTGCTGCCTGCGCTTTAAGCAGGTTTTCGCCGGCAGCTACTTTCAGGATAATGTCTTCAAAATTCAGGATGGAGCAATCCGCGGCATTTTCCCCGGAGCCGATAAAATAGTCGGTGAATTTCTTTCGCCAGGATCTGCTGTTGACAACTTTGTATGTTAAAGCGTGTACCGTTACCATATCAAGGTCATTATTCCGGGCCGCCATTTTGATCAGCAGGCGATGATCATTTCCCGGAATTTCATTGGTACGCAGGCTAACGGTTTGGTATCCTGTTGCTGAAATGATCAGCAGTTGCGGCTGCACCGGAACCTCAATGGTAAAAAAACCTTTGACGCTTGTAGTGGTTCCGGATTGGAGACCGTTAAAATATATGCTTGCTCCTTCTACCGGTTTACCGCTTATGCTGTCGATGACTTCCCCTGTAACAATGCCCTGGCACCCTGCCGGCCGGCACCAGCAAAAAATGAGGGCAAAAAGCAGTATCATTCTCAGGCAAAACGGGTTCATAATTTATGGCTCTTCGATGCAAGACTTTTTCCATACAGGCATGCTCCTGCTGCAGGATCACGATCCTGTCGCTGATCAGTGGCCCTACGGCTGACCTGCTCAAACGAAGACCCAATTTAACAAAATTATCTAATATGTAAAGAGCTATTGCAAGACAGCCCCGGGTTTGAATACGATCAACACGCGCTCTTCTATGGCTTTATAACCGGGTTAAGCTGGGTAAAGTTGGTATAAAAAGTATCAATACAACCGGCTTCCGGAAGAAAGGCGGTCCGGTAGGTAATTTCTCCTCCCACACCCTGGAATACGGAGTCGCTGACCGTATAGGGCACCCTAACCGATTTTGTTGCACCGGAAACATCCGTAAACCGGAACTCAGAGAACAACGCATAGCGCGGGGCAAGATAAAACTTCAGCGACAGGCTGTTTTTGGATTGACTCCATTCTTTCAAGCTGATGGCCTGCTGCTGCAAACTATTCTGGAACTGTTCGCCATAAGCACGGGCAGCAGTTTCACCGGCCATTGACCGGTATATTAATGCCGCATCCGAAGTAACGGTCTCAAAAACATACGAATCTTCAGAGAGGCCGGTCAGATCGTGATACAGGGTATCGCCCAGCCGGTTCTCCGGCATATCCAGCACAACGGAGTCTGCCCGGGTATTCCAATACAGGATCACCTTTTTTACCTTGGGGTCTTTATTTACATATTGAAGCCGTACCCGGTTTTTCCCCGGCATTGAGGAAAGAGCACTTAATTTATTCAAATAAATGATCTCCCCATTCTCCAGGTACTTTTTATGAAGATCATTCATCTTTGAGCAGGACCACAACAACAGCAGCAACCCCGCATACACTAAAAACGGATATTTGGTCATATCACTTATTTTACTGATTAATTTTAGTATCTCCCCACAATGTCATTTCCATTACCTGTATCACAGAGGCATTGGCCCAGGTTTGCAGGCATACAAAACGCAGGTATCTTACAGGGGGCGCCGTTAAGGGCACATTCCATTCCTCTCCTTTTACGTTCGCGTATTGGATATCCTCTGTGGTTACGCCTCCCAGGGGAAGCCCGGAGGGTTTTACGGACTCAAATTCGCCCAGCAATGTCCAGGTATTAAAATTATCGCTGACATTTGATGTAGCAGACCCCCATACCTGGAATTTTTTCGGATGTCCCAGGTTATAGATCAGGTTGTTCTCCGGTCGCTGGTTGATCTTGAAGCGGCTCAGTTTTGCCAGCTGCCCCATATCAAAGGTAAATTCGAGGTTATAGTTTGCAAATCCGCTGGTAATACTGTTGTTCCACAAATTCTCAATATACCAGTTCGAAGTGGTATACGCATTGTAAGGAATCCCCGGGGGGTTCCACCTGCGGAATTTCAACTTGTCTAGCTGGGTTTCGTAAAGCGGGGTATAATCATCATACAGGGTATCAGTTTTATTTCCCCACCGGTCGCGGATGGTTACACCAAAGGTTCTTGAAGGATCCTGGTAGCCCCTTACATTGCCCCCGGATGCTTTGGCCTTGCTGTAAAACGACTGTACTTCCCGCATCTCCGTTACTCCGTTCATCTGCGTGGGCGTAACCACGGTCACCACAAGATCCGCTTCACTTTGGTTGGCCCAATCCAGCCGGATCCCTCCAAAATCGTTTTGTACGGCCATGGTATTTAAAACCGAATAAATGGGTGCATCTGCCGGTTTAACGGTCACCAAGACAGGCGCCGATTCATTGTTGCTCCGGTCCACCGTCCGGAGCTCTACCGTATGTTCGGCTGATCTGCCAAACCCTTCCACCACCAGCTCCTGGCTATAGATCGAAGCCCGCTGTTCTGCCGGCCGGCCATTCCGTGTATAGGTCGCTTTTACATACAGCAGATCCGGGTCAGAAGGGATGTCGTAGGTGATCACAGCCCTTCCCTCCAGGTTGCTGACCCTGGGCGCCATTACCGGTCCGGGCGCGGTACCATCGGTTGGGAACTGGCCGGTAAATGCTTCTTTTTTACAAGAAGTGATGAAGACGATCAATGAAACAAACAAAATTACTTTATTCATTTTATAAGAATTATTTTTTACCACCCGGGGTTTTGAACAAGGTTTCCGTTTTTGAGCAGCTCATCCTGCATAATGGGCCATAACACTTCCTTTAAGGTATATTGCTTCCGGATATACGTAAGCGGTTGATAAAACTCCTGGGCTTTTGTACCTTCTGTATTCCATCCCTGGATGGGTTGGTTAAAGTACTCGAGCGCCACCTTCCACCTGCGCAGATCCCAGAACCGCTGTGCTTCAAAAGCCAGCTCAATGCTCCGTTCGCGATGAATGATCTCCCGCATCCCGGCTTTTGTTGTATACTTATCGGGATAAATGGAAAAGGCCGGCCAGGAACTTTCCACATTTTTCAAACCGGCCCTGTTCCTTACATAATTCAGATACTGCAATACTTCTGCCGTGGGGGCGGGGAGCGATTCATTCAGCGCTTCGGCATAAAGCAGGTACAGATTGGCCAGCCGGTAAATAGGAAAATCAAATCTTTTGGGCACAAAAGTTTGCGCACTGTATGTAGACTGGTAATTCGATAATTTTTTAACATAGTAGGTGGTTACAGAATAGCGTTCTGTTCCAACGCGCCCCCCGGTAACGGAGCCCAGCATAAAGTTCAGCGGCCATTGCTGCTGATCGTTAAAACGCCCCAATCCATACCACCATCCGCCGTCTACCCCCAAACTTCCGTAAAACCGGTACTCCCTGTCTAAGTGCATCTTTGCCGTGGTATACCCCGTTTGCATAAAGAATTTATGATTTGCCGGAACGGTCTGCAATTCATACCTGCCGGTATAGTCATAGGTTTTGTCTTCTTCCATCGGGACCCCGTTACGGGTGTAGAACATCTCGGCCATTTTTAAAGTGGGCACCAGCATCTGGTACACCACCCGCTCATGATCCGTGGCAAGCCGCGGCATGGTATAAATTTCGAGGTCGGAGCTAATGAAGGAGGACAGGCTCCAGATGCGTTCCACGTTGTACTTATCTGCTATGATCTGGCCGGGCTGGATCACCAGTTTTGTGGAGTCCGATATATTCAGCGCGGGGTTGTTAAAACGGTACAATGCAACCCCAGCTTCCATACAGGTATCGATCGCATTTTTACAGGCCACCGCAGCCCGTTCCCATTTTTTGGGATCATAAACATTATTGACCAGTAAAATACCCCGGTTATCCTTAAACCCTGCATAGTCCTGGTTGCCGTTGAACAACGGGCTGGCCGCCGTTACCAAAACATCAGCCTTTATGGTTGCTGCCGCCGCTTTGGTGATCCTCCCCGCTTCAGAAACTTCGTTTTCTATTTTATACGGCAGATCGGGCATTGCCTCATCCAGGAGCTGTACGATATAATCCACTACCTTATCCACCGGCTCCCGGTATATAAACGTTTCTTTTGAAGGAACCTCTATGGACATGTTGTCTTTTATAATGGGGATAGGGCCGTATAACCGCAGCAGGTAAAAATGGTACCAGGCTTTTAATGCCTTTACTTCCGCCACCCACCGGGCGCGCTCAAAATCGTCCAGTCCCCCGGCCCTGGAGGCATTCTCGATAAAAGTATTGCAATCTCTTATCGCCTGCCAGAGCGGTGTACCGCCTTTACTCCCTGCCCAGTAATCAAAGTAAGGGGAGGTTTTGTTATTGCCATAACGTGCCAGGTCAAAAGCATACTGCGCCCTGTTATTGAGGTCAACGTGAAACCAGTAGTCATCCCCTGCTATAAAGCCAGGCTCGGCCAGCGTTCCCAAACGGGGCAACCGGGAATAGCAGGTAGCCAGGTATTTTTCGGTGCTGGTCCTGTCCTTGAACGCATAATCTAAGGTTGCAATATTATCTGGTATTACATCCATATATTTTTTACAGGATGCAAACAGGCCTGTAAATAACATTAAAAGAGCTGGATAAATTATCTTTTGCATACTAAAGTTATTCTATAAAGTACATTGAATTCCGAAATTAACTACTCGTTGAAGCGGATAACCCAAACCATTGCCTCCCATTTCCGGATCCCACAGTTTAAACCTGGAAAAATTGAACAGGTTGGTTCCATTGGTATAGATCCGCAGCTTTGTAAGTTTAAGCCGGTGTATAAGACGCTCCGGCATGGTATAACCCAGCTCTACCTGCTTCACCCGTAAGAAGGACCCGTTCTGCATGAACCAGGTACTTGTACTAACATTATTATTATTCACTGCCGGGGCCAGTCTTGGCCAAAGTGCATAGATGTTCCGGTTGTCCTCTGACCAGTGATCATCGGCATAGGCTTTTAAAAGCTGGTTGGAGTAGCCGGTTCCGCCAACGAACGGCGTGGTTTCAGCGGCATTGATCCAAAAGGACCTGCGCCCAAGCCCCTGCAAGAAAACCGAGAAGTCGACATTCTTATAGGTGGTGGAAATCCCGAAGCCATAAATGATCTCCGGAACTGTCGGGTACCCGATCGGAACCTGGTCCAGCTGATCAATAACCCCATCATTATTGATATCCCTGAATTTAATATCCCCCCCCATTGCATCGGCTCCCTGTGCAGGTGAGTTCTCTACCTCGGCATCATCTACAAACAGCCGCTCTGCCACATAGCCCCAGGTTTGGTTAATGGGGTACCCAATGCGGGACTTCCAGGGTGTAGCGCTGTAATCCGGCTCATCGTATACCCTGATCTTATTGGTAGCATAGGTAAAATTCCCTCTTCCGGATATGAACCAGTTATTGGAGAGGCTCCTGGATACTTCCAGCGCCACATCAATCCCTTTGCTGCTGGCTTCGCCCAGGTTGGCTTTGGGATAATAGGCCAGGCCCATGGTATAGGGTATAAAGGACCGCTGCAGCAGGATATTATACCGGTACTCCCGGTAAAGGTCTATGGTAAGATTGGCCGCATTCAGCAACCCGACCTCAAAACTCAGGTTCGACTTCCTTGAGGTTTCCCAGGTGATATTGGGGTTGGCATAACGTTTTTCCAGAACGCCAACAATTGTATTTGAAAATTCGGAACCGAACATATAGGACCGGCTGGAGGCATTCATATCTACTTCTGAAAGGAAGAAGAACCGCTCTTCATCCGTTCCGATAGCATCGTTCCCCACCAGCCCGTAGCTGGCCCTGATCTTTAAGTTATTAATGATCTTCCGGAGGCCATCGCTCCAGAATTTTTCCTTGGACACATACCAGGCGCCCCCGATAGACGGAAAGAATCCAAAACGGTGCGATTGTGAAAAGCGTTCGGAACCGTTATACCCGAAATTGGCTTCCAGGAAATAACGCTGCATTAAACCATAGGTAAACCGGCCCGCCAGCCCCATGTTCCGGTGCGGAAGCGAGTTCTGCAATGAGCCGGCATTGGCTGCCAGTTTGTTCAGCATGGTATATACCAATGTACTGCTAAACGTATGGTCTCCTTTTAACGTGGGGCTGTAATTTAAAATACCCTGGAAATAATTTTCAGAAGATACATCCTTCCCGGTTTCTGCATAATCCAGGTATTCGCGGCCCGTAGTAGGGTTCAGCTCCTGCAGCAGGTACACACCGGTTGTTTTATCATAATCGGCCAGGGCATAATAATAAGGGTTGTACGCCCGCTGCACGCTGTAATAATTATAGCGGGTGGTATTATACATAGCGCTCAGCTTCAGACCGGGAGTTATAAAATTCAGGTCCTGTTTTAATTCAAACTGGGCCAGCACCATGGCATTGGTATAGTTCCTGTATCCCTTTACCAGGTCTGCATAAGGATTGCTGTAATTACCGGAACCGGAATTTCCGAAAAGGATGTGTTCCGTTAGTTCATTGGCCGCATCCGGCGGATAGTATGCGGGGTACAGAACAGGATTGGTTTTCATGATCCGGCTGTAAATATCGGAGCCGGTATAAATGGGGCCGGTATAATCGGTCCAGGTTGAGTTAAGACGTACCAGTGCCTCCGTGGTCCTGGTCAGATCCATATTTACATTTGCCCTTAACCCAAAAGTTTTCAGATCAATATTATTATTAAAGTTATTTCTTTTATCAACCTTTAACAGCCCGTTGTCCTGGTTATAGGTAGCCGCTACATAATAGCGCGCCACTTTTCCGCCGCCGCTCACATTCAGGTTCAGGCGCTGGTTCTGCGTATTATTTTTCAGCAGCATCGAGTACCAGTCGGTTGTCGGGTACAAAAGCGGGAACTTACCGGCCATCGTATTTTCAATTTTTTCCTGCGAATAGGGAACAAGCCCCAGGCGGTCCCTTGTCATCACCGCTTCATTGGCCAGTTCCATATAGGTAACCGGGTCGGCAATTTCGATCTTGCGGGTGGGGCTCGATATCGACCGTTCATAACGTGCAGCAACGATCGCCCTGCTTTCTTTACCTTCTTTGGTTGTAATTAAAATAACCCCGTTAGCGCCCCTGGCGCCATACAATGAAGTAGCGGTAGCATCCTTCATCACCGAAAAGCTTGCGATATCATCTACCTGCAATCTTGCCAGTTCGGTAGCTGACATTTCAATACCATCTACCAGGATCAGCGGCCGGTTCTGGTTGCCAAAGCTGGTAACACCGCGAATAAAAAAATTAGCATTATCCAGCCCCGGCTCGCCGCTCTGCTGAAAGGCGATCATACCCGCTACGCGCCCCGCAAGGGCGGTTGTAAGGTTACTGGATGGTGTTTTTAATTCCGCTGGTTTAACAGTGGTGATCGCACCCACCACGCTCTCCTTTTTTTGCGAACCAAAGGCCACAACGGTCACTTCAGACAGGGCATCTTTTTTGGGCATCAGGACCACGTTAATCATACGCTGGCCGCGTACAGACACCACCTGGTCCTCCATGCCGGCAAAGGAGTAGCGCAATGATTCACCTGTGGAGACTTCTACTTTATAGGCCCCTTTTTCATCGGTAAGGGCACCCCTGGAACTTCCGTTAATTGTTACAGAAGCCCCGGGCAACGGCTGCCCCAGCGTATCGGTAACGCTCCCCGTTACGGGTCCTGACTGCGCTACCGACCTTGCGGACACCAGCAACGTTACCAGGAGAAGTAATAAAAAGGCACACCGGGTCTGTTTAAATCGATTCTGCATTTTTACTGGTAGTTAATTTTAGATCCTATGGATTAATCGTTAATATGACAAAGCCGTACAAAGATGCAGGGTACCTTTGACTTTCTTTAATACATCTTTTCCTTTATCTGATACAATTTTCCAAATAGCACATGTACGGCAAATGATACCGTGTAAACAGCTCCCCTGCAGTAGTCTTTTCTTTATTTTATACACCCTGCGGCCCCGGGTTAACCTGGCAGGGCGCCCCTGCACACCCGTTGAAACCCGAAGGGCTATACCATAGTTCTGGCTGAAAAAAAGTACCGCTTATCTGCCATAAAATACAGGTACACAACCGCAGCATCCTTTAGTTTTAAAGGATCTTCTATCTTAAACAACCTATTTTAAAAGCTGCTTCAGCAGTCAAAAACGATGATGCAACTGGTTTCAAAAATAATCGGCCTGAGCATAGCCCTGGCCTTTGGCGGTGCATGCACGGCAGCACAGGCACAAAACAAAAACGCTGTTAAAGAAAGTAACGCTGCGGGCTCACTTCAGAAAGTAAGGGATCTTGTTATTTACAGGGACAGCCTGTTCCACAATGCCTTTCCGTCGATCATAAAGAAGAAAGACGGCACATACCTGCTGGCTTTCAGAAGAGCGCCGTATTTTCGGGGAGAAGAGCACCACGCATGTTGATCCCAACAGCTACCTGGTGCAACTGACCTCAAAAGACGGCATGAACTGGCCTGCTCAACCGGCCCTGCTCTCTGCACATCCGTTTGGCGGCTCACAGGACCCCTGTCTTTTACAATTAAGAAACGGCACTATCTTATGCGCCAGTTATGGATGGGCCTTCCCCAATGCCGATGCACTGGCCAAAATAAAGACTCCGTATTTTAAAACCGGCGATGCTGTTTTCCCGGGTGGCTATTTATTGCGTTCCACAGACAATGGCAAGACCAGGAGCGCACCCGTTTACCCTCCATCCGTTCCGGACGAGATCCATTACAGTTTATATGGCAATAAAGTACCGGCCTACAACAGGGGTGCACTCTTTGAAGGAAGAAACGGAACCATTTACCGGGTGGTAGCCGCCACCGATGATGCCCGGACCCTGAAAACATCGAACTACCTGTTAACCTCCAAAGACGGGGGCAAAAGCTGGGCCTATCAATCAGTTGTTGCCAAAGACCCCAGGATCGTGTTCAACGAGACCTCCATTTATGAAACACCTAAAGGAGACCTGGTTGCCTTTATGCGCACAGGCAATGCAGGCGACACGGCCTATATAGCCCGTTCAAAAGACGGCGGAAGCACATTTACGTGGCGGCCCTGTTCCAAAGCCCCGGCAGATCCGGCAGGCTGCCACTTAATACGGCTCCATTTTCAGCAGCGCATATGCCGCGGCCGCATGCACATCGGCGTTATACCCCGCCAGCCGGCTGTTGCTGAGCAGCGGATATTGCTGCAACAGCCATTCCCGGCCGGCCTTTGTGCCCTTTAGCGCCAGCCCTGCCAGCAAATAGGGCCACATTTCCTTTTCATCTCTTTTACGGAACAGCCGGCTCCAGGCGGCTTCCGCTTCTGCACTTCTTTCTGCCGGAGCTGCGATCCACAGCGTTGTCAGCAATGCAGCATGGATAGCCGGATCTGTTGGCAACAGGTCTGCCGCATGACGAACCTGGTCCCAGCGGGATGCTTCCAGCACATGCAGGAAGCGCAGCACATAAGCAATAACCGGTACGGCTGCATGGTCGTTTTCCGCCAGCTGCTGCAACAGGAGCGTAACCAGCCGGTCCTTTGCCCTATTGTTGCCGGGCGCTGAAAAACCGGTTGCATTCCACAGTTCATATACCTGCATCGGGCTGGTGTGTTCCTCCCGCAGGAGCTTGTTAACAGTTGCTTCCGGTAAAACAGGATACCTTAGTTTGGAGAGGGTCTCTATCGCATGCAGCCGGTCCGGCGCTGTTGTATCCCTATAAACAGCTGCAATCTTCCGTACCCAGCGGGCACGTTCCTTTTTTGAGCGGGAAGCCTGTGCCAGAACCCGCCATATACCGATCCTGTATTTTGGAACAGCGGCGTACAGCCGGTCTTCTTCCCTGAAAATGCGGTATACCTCATTCACAGCCGCACCGCTCCATACCAGGTATTCTGCCACATGCACTTTTATCCATTCCTGCTGCCCCTGCAAAAGCTGCCGCAGGTCTTTTATGTAAACCGGGTCCCTTGCAAAAGCACTGCCGGCGCCGGCTGCCAGCAACAGCATACCTGCAAAAAAACCGGCACTCCATTTTATAAACATTTTTTTTAACGCTTCAGGGTAAGGGTAGCACCGTTATCTATCACCTCATAAAAATGGGCCCTTTCACTGCCGTCGGGGCTGTTTGGACCGTGGAAGGTAAGCATCAGCTGGTTGCTGAAGGTTTTAAACAACATGCCATGCCCGCTGTTTTCCTCTACCAGCAGGTCCTTTTGCTGAACCCAGGGACCGGTGACCTTACCCGTTGTTGATTCCGCAATACCGATGGCATAACTTCCGTTCTTAAAGCTGGACCAGATCATGAGCAGTTTGTTGGTCCTGGTACGGTATAAAAAGCAACCATCCGTCACATAGCTGGTCACCCCATCGGGCCGCTGGTTACCGGTAGACCAGGGAGCGCTTGAGGCATGAAACAAGGTAAGCGGGGCACCCCGGGGTTTTGAGAGATCCGGCGTAAGCGCCACAAGCTCCATTGCCCCATCTTCTATCTGAACCCACTCATGACAGTAGATCATATACGGGACCCCGTCCTCCACCCACAGGGTACCATCCAGCGCCATCCGGTCCATAGGGGTATGCGGCAACCGGCCGGCAAAAGGAAGAAAGGGTCCCAACGGGCTGTCCGAATAAAAGATCTGCGTTCCCCGGAAGGTATACCGGGGCCAGTTAGCTTTTGCTTTTTTCCATTCAATATCCGAATTCAGCGTAGCAAACAAATAGTATTTGCCCTGGTACCGGTGTACCTCCGGGGCCCAGACCGGCCCCTTGATCCAGTTGTCACCGGGTATGCTAAAAACAGGATAGGGACCGTCCCAATGCTCCAGGTCCTTACTTTTATAGGCTACCACTCCGTTCGCTTTTTGCTTATCCCTGCCCACGGGCGATGCCTTATACAAATAATACACTTTATCTTTTGGGTCTGCAACTACAAAGGGATCCCGCACCTGCAGATCCTTTATATGTACCATGGTGCGCCCGTTTTGCCCGTACCCTGCGCCGGCAGGCCATACACTCAAAAAAACAACCAACAGCAATCCTTTCATTCTTCGTATTTTTAATTTTCCTGCAGCCCGGCGCCCTATGCTTTTCCTGATCTGCCGTAACAGGCTTTCCTGCTAAGATACCACAACAGGGTAAATTGCGGAGCCCGCAGATCCTGCGGACCATTTGACCGGCATCACCCATCTTTTTAATCCTGTATATGTTTTGAACATCATCCGTACCGGCTGTTCCAAATGTACACAACACCCAAAGCTGTAAGCGCTATTTTCATTCGCTTTAATAATACTTTCTTTCAGCAGTCAGTCAGCATTTTGAATGTGAAAATGAAACCGGGCACCAGATAGAAAAAGCACCCGGCATTGAACCATGCCCGAATGTCCGGGGAAATCTGAACGGGAACATTCAACAGCCCGCCTGCCGGTCAGCGACCGGAAAAGATAAAAAAATTGACGCCCGACAACATTTGTCCCCCCAATACCCAAACAAATGTTAACAAACCGCCCGAAAATGAAATTTTGGAATGGTTGTTGCAACATTAAACATGAAAAGACGTTTATCACAATAATACCTCAGGTAGGGTTGATATAAAAAGGTATTAAATTTTCTCATAAGCAGTTAGTTTTGGTTGCGTCCCCTGTTTCTACAGGGGACTATTTTTTTGCGGGCACCGTAACCGGAACCGGCATTTTTTGTTGTTGCAATAAACGCCTCCGGGATCTCTGCGGTTTCAGCGGCCTTTCATCCGGGAGTTCAATGTATGCAATGCTTCAGCAGTAAAACAGGAGGCCCTTGCCCGTTTTGAATACCGCTTTTTACAGCGTAGATGTGTAGCGAATGCCAAAGTAGCCGGCGGTTCTTTCAAATACCTGCATCAGCGCATCCAGCTTCAGGTAGCGCTCCGCATTCATGTTCTCATATGGGATCCGGCAGTGGGTGCTGATCGGCAGCCCGCGTTTTTTTAAAAAGTATTTTGCCGAAAACGGGTAGCTGAGGTCAACCACCGTATCCATCATATCCAGCTGCTCATTCAGCTGGCGGAGCGCCGCTGTGCTGCCGCCGGTTTCAAAACGATCGACCAGGTAACGGTATAATTCCGGGTACAGGTTAGCCCCGATAGGGGCAATGCCTGCCGCACCGGCTTCCAGTGAAAGGAGTGCCGTAGCCGTATTGGCATTGTAGAACGAAAGGCGGGATCCTGATATAGCCTGCAGCTTGGCCCGGATGCGCCCCGGATTACAGCTTGTATCCTTATGGTAAAGAAACCGGCCGGTAGTGGCCAGCCATTGTATGAGCCCGGGCGATAGCTGCCGCTTGTAGGGGTAGGGGCATTCATAAAGGCCCAGCGGAATATTGCGGGTGCGCTGCAGCAATTGCTCTGTTTTTTGCTTAAACACATCATCCGGCTCTTCCGCTGCGGCCAGCTGGTTGTTAATGACCACAACGGCCTCCACCCCGGTATCGTATACCCGGGCAATAAAATCGGCACAGGTATGCAGGTTGCTGGTAAAGGTACCTGATGCCACAACCGGCACTCTTGCCCCTGCTGCCTCCACCACCGTCCGCACCAGTTTTATTCTTTCCGCATCGGTCAGCTGGAACATTTCACCGGAGAGGCAATTGGCAAATAATCCTTTTGCCCCGTTCTGTATATAAAATTCCGTCAGGGTTTTCAATCCCTCCAGGTCGGGCTGATTGTTTTCCAGAAAGGGAGTAAGCATTACCGGCCAGAGGCCGCGGGGCAGGGTTTCCGGTTTCATATTCTTTATTTTTAACGTGCAGGGTTCTTTATTTTATGGGAGTGGCATTTTCCAGGATCCAGTCTTTCGATGCCGACCAGAAAGCGATCTTTTTACGGTTCCAGGTATAGGTAACCATTACCCTGTTGCCGGTGCTGATGATGGCGGGATAGGAGTACTCGTCCTTACCGGCGCCTTTTTCGATCATCAGCTGTTTTGACCAGGTTTGGCCGTTGTCTGTTGAAACGGCCAGGGCCAGGGCGCCTCTCGATCCCCAGTTTTCCCCTGTAGGGTTATAGGCCAGCGCCAGCGTACCTCCCGGAAGCCTTGCCACATCAATACCACTATTAGGGTTGGGAAGCGTTGTTTTGCGGGCCGCGGACCAGGTTTTACCGTAATCCCTGGAATCCGTCCGGCAAATTACACCCGCAGTGCTGCGCAGCAGGGCATGTACCCGGCCGGGCGCCGACTCCCAGAGGGTTGGCTGAATAATTCCTTTGCCGGTGATCTGGCGGCGGTCGATGCCGATATAGGGTGTTGCCGTCCAGGTTTTACCCTTATCGGCACTGCGGTCAAAAAATACATTCCAGTCGCCCATCTCGTTAGAGGCCCCGGCCAGCCAGTCTCCGTTCGAGAGCACGATCATCTTGTTGCGTACCGGTCCGCGGCCCCCTGTATCGCCAGGCACCAGTTCTCCCGGAGCGGACCAGGTTTTACCCTCGTTGCCGGAAGTCATTACATAGGTTTGCCAGGTGGGTATTTCCTTACCCACTTTAAAAAACAGCCAGATGGTTCCATCCGGGGCCTTAAATAATACCGGGTTCCAGTGTGGCTCCTGCCTGATCTTTGCTACTTCCACGGGGGGCTGCCACCGGCCCGGTGCACCGCTGGTGATCCAGATGCCCACATCATCATCTTTTTCCTTTGTGCCGCCAAACCATGCTGCCAGGTACCGCCCGTTCTTTAAAGCAATGACCGTGGAGGCATGACATTGGGGAAAGGGCCGGTCATCTCCAAATAAAAATCCTTTTATGGGATCTGTTTCCCCCGGTGCTGCAGGCCCCTGGCGGAATGCCTGAAATACCGGCGCCAGCAATAGCAGCCCCGCCACCATGCCCATTATTTTATTCCTGTTACTCATGAACTCCTGTTTCGTTGTTGTTTTAAAAATTGCTTTGCCGGTCTTCCCTTCCTGCATCAGGGTATCACTTTAAGGTAGCGCCCCATCCAGTAAGCCAGCAGGTATTCTGCGCCGGTTAATTCCGAGCGCCCCCCATCGCCCCCATCCAATATAAACTCGTTACTGTTGAACCGGTGCGCAGGGCGTTCGGCCGGGGAAATCACTTCGCGGGTAAACTGCATCCGGAACCCGGGATCAATAAAATCAAGATCCTTCCGGTGCGCGTTTTTTATATCCCAGCGAACGAGGTCCATTGGGAACTCGCGCAGGTACCACAACACAGCTGCCCTATCAAAAGTGCCGGTGGTGCCCAGGGTAATCAGGTTCCACACCGGGTTCTTTTCCGGCGCTTCTATCTGATAGTATTCGTTGATGGCCTTTGTATATTTTTTTTGCAGGCTTACATCCAATGCATGGTGATACAACGGCCAGAAGCTCAGGAACTCCATTTCATCATCCGAGTGGTTCCAGGGCCCGGAGCCCATATCGATGCCCTCATACATAACCCCCGGCGTGGCTTTTATATTATAGGGGCTGATCATGATGTTGTCGAGATAGCCGTGATCCTTCATAAGCCTTAATGCTTCTGTTTTGTACAGGGCCTTACCGGTAAGTGCATAGCCCAGCTGCAGGCCGGCAATTATATCCACACTTCCTAATTTACGATCGCTGATGGTGGGCGCATAGCTGTTAACATAATCCGGGTGCCAGCGCCCCCACAGGGTGGGCCGGCCGTTGGCATCTACAAAGTTGTAGTTGTTCCGGATAATATGCATGAGTATGGCATCTATAAAACCGGCCACCTTTTTTTTCTCGTCCTTTGTGCGGGCAACGTATTGATCCATTAATGCGGCCACAAAGATGTAGCCGACAAACTCGTCGCTGCTGGTGGTACCCTTCCATTCCCAGCCGGTATCCTGCGAGGGGCGCCAGGCTTCCGGGTCCGACACTTTAAAGCCTTTCCGCTCAAAAGTGCGTGCGGGAAAGCCTGCAAGCGGGTTTACAGACAGCAGCCGCTCAAAGGCCGTAAAGGACTCCCAGGCATTTTGCCGGGCCTTTGCCTCTTTGGTAACCGCATAACGGAAAGCCTGGCTTCCCAGGTAAAAAGCGGTCCAGAGGCCGTCATTGTCGGTGTCTGCCATTTCGGCCGTACCCGCATCGCCGGCCACCGGCATCCGCAGCTCGGCCAGCAGCCCGTACCGGATATGCCGCTGCCGGATCTTGTTTTCAAAATAAGCGGCCTTGCCGGCATAGGTTGTGGGCTGGTAATGCACCTGGTTAAGCCCCGTTGGGCTCAGCAGGAACAGGTCGCCGTTACGATCCGTGGTAAGATCCACAATGCTGTCGTTGTCCAGCCAGCGGCGCGAGGCAAAATACCGGTAGTCTCTGGCATTATTCTTTTTACAGAAGGCTCCGGCGGCTGTTCCGCTCCAGATCCCGTCCTGCGTTTTTAACAGGCATTGGATACCGGTTACCGGTACCCGGGTTTGTAATGGCATTATTACCCTGCCGGTTCCCGCATCCAGCATATAATACCCGTCCGGTGTGCCCAGGCCAAGCTCGTTGTCGTAAAAAGTAATGGCCGTTAATGCCCGGTCTGCAGCATGCAGCTTTTCAGGCCGGTCATTTTTTACACGGTATACCGATCCCCCGCCCAGCGCGTAAAAGACACCTTTGTGTACCCGTGGTGTATGAAGGGTTTCGCCGGGCAATGTTAGCGGGGTAAGCACCCCGTTCCGGTAAAGGGCTGCCCCGCCGGGCCCGGTTAAAAATACGGCTCCGTTCTTACTTACCGCCAATGCATCATACCGGTTTGCAGGCAATATGCCATAGGGCATCCCAGCTTCCGTATTGGACAAAAAACGATCGCTGTACAGGTAATATAATGCCCCCGTGGTTTCCTGTATCGTAATATCGGCGGGCAGTTTACCGGAAAGGGGGCGGTAATACCGGTCTTTTACCAGCTCCGTACCCTGCACTCTTAACACGCCGGCATCCGAAAGCACAAAAAGGCGGTTATCATTATCTGCCAGAACCTTTTTCAGCCGGGCATGCCGCAGGTCCGGCGCCGGGCTGTATTTTATGGAAACGGGCTGTATAAAACCACCGGGCGTGTTTTGGGCATAAAGCAGGCCGCACCCGGTAAACAGGAATAAGAAAAAGAGAACCGGTCTTTTATGCATTACAGGTAACATCATGGGGCTATGATCTTTTGCGGGTCCACAACAACATACTTGATAGCAGCTCCTTTGCCGGCAGATAATTTGTAGGAGTAACTGATGTGCAAAAGCCCGTCCGGGGCGGTAAGCACAGCGGGGTAGGAGAAGCTGCCCTGGTCCTTCGGAACCTCCTCTAATGGCTCGCTCCACTTCCAGGACCGGCCTTCGTCGGCAGATATATACAGGCGGATGCGGTAGCGCCCGTCGTCAATATCGTTGCCTACAAAGGCCCATTTGCCATCCTTTAGTTTGCTGACGGCAACACTGGCCGTATTGGGTATTGAGGTGGGCATTGCGGGCGACCAGCTTATCCCCCTGTCAGCCGATTCGCTGATCTTCACTCTTGCCGGGGCATCGCCGTTGTCGCGCATAAAAGCTACCAGGGTTCCGTCTTTTTTTTGTATAAATGCCGGTTGTATATTTCCCCTTCCTACAATGGGCAGGCCCGGCGTCCAGCTGCTGCCATCGTCCTTTGAAATGGCCGTGAGCGAAAAGTTGAACCCGTCTGAGTACAGCGGTAGCAGGAGGGTGCCGTCCTCAAGGATCAGCGGGGCGATCCGGGTCATCCAGCCCATGCTTCTTTTGCCGGGGTCCTTTGATGCCTGAAGGATCATTGCATCATACTGAGGTGCATAGGCCGCCCAGCCATGGTGCGTGGGGGGCAGCTGTTTTAATTTTGTTTCTACTTCATTTGCAAATGCATCCCCGGGTTTCAGCAATATATTATCCTGCCAGTTCCACACCGGGGGGCCGTCTGTATTGTAATTTTCTGAAGTACGGTACCGCAGGATGGCGTTTTCCCAGCGGTTCGCGTTCACTGCGATCCACACTAAAAACAATTTATTCCGGCGGTTGAGGAAAAGCACCGGGTTGCAGTCCGGCAGGTTATAGGTATCTGCCATCAGGAAGGGGGCGCTCCATTGACGCGCATTCTTTTTTAAACGGGCACCCATGATCCGCACATCATCTGCATTACGCTCCCCGCTCCCCTGGAACCAGGCTGCCAGCACATCCCCGTTTGGAAGCAGGGCCAGGCTGCTTCCATGCACATGCTCCGGCTGCTCCGGAAAGATCAGCATGCTTTTAGCAATGTACTTACTGTTGCCGGTTTGGGCGCCTGTGCCGGCAGGGAAGATCACCAGCAGCAGGGCTATCAAAGCTGCTTTCTGAAACATCGTATCCATGCGGTCTGTTAAAGGATCTTTTTATTATTGGTCATAAACGCCCGGGTACATACCGTATAGGAGCCGCCGTTGGGGTTTTTGTATTTTAGTTCCACATAAAATGAATAAAAACCGGATCGGGGCAATGCTTCTGTAACCCGTACCGTTCCATCCGGTGCATAGCCTGCTTCTTTCTCCTGCCATTTTTCATCCCTGAAGTCCATATCCTTTGAGCTGGCATACCAGATGGAAGCCCCGGTCAGCTGATCGGGACTGGCCTGTACCTTTATACGTACCTTTTTTTTCTTCACAGCGGTGGTCCAGGTATACTCCGGATATTTGCCATTAGCGGCGGCTATTCCAAAAAAGGCGCTCAACGCCGGAAAAGCGGTTATTCCATTGTTGAGGTCATGCCCTGCATTGGGTGTGTAATGGATCATATTTTTACCCGGGATCTCTTTCAGGTAGTTTTTGGTATTGTCGATCACCCAATAAGGATCGTTGGTGCCAATAAAGATCATCTTGGGCATGGTCAGCGTTTTACGGTAAGAGTAGGGATCTATCATCGTAACAATATCTTTACCCCCGGGGGCATTCATGCCCTGTACAATGCCCAGCTTTACATAGTCCTGTATCTCCACGCTGTAATCGCCGTAGGCATCGATCTGGTGCTGCAGGTTCACGGGCATGTTCAGGATGTCGATCACCATAGGCCCAATGGCCACCACGCGGGGATCATTGGCCCCGGTAAGCCAGGTGGTCCAGCCTCTTTTTGAAGCGCCCGAAACCACAAAGCGGTTCATTTTATGGCCGGTTATGGTATTGCAGAAGTCCTGTACGGCATCCATGGCATGCACGGCGCTTTTTACCATGGGAAAAAGCAGGGGCCAGGTATAATCGCCATCCTCTTTAAACTGGTGCAGGGTATAGGAGATGGCCGCATCTTCTTTCAAACTGTCAAAAATGGGCTGGTTGGGCACCTGGCGCAGCACATTTACCACGGCACCGTTGGCCGTTGCTATCTGGCTCATGCCCATGGCAAACCGGTCGTCCTTACCGGACCAGTTGGGGATCTCCGTATCTTTTTTATTGCTGCCCCCGGTTATAAAGAGGAGGGCTGCATCATATTTAATCTTTTGCGGAACAAAAATGGTCAGCTGGTGCTTCCAGGTATACCCATGCCATTTCTGGGAGGTCAGCAGCAGGTTATACCCCTTTACATCGTTAATGGTAAACGAATCCCTGATCTGCCAGCCATAGGTATCATCTTTTTTTTTCAGGTATTGCTGTAAGGCATTAGAGGGGGTTACTGTTTCCTGTGCAAAAAGGCTTGTGGTAAACAATAAATACAGTGCGATACAACCGTGTGTAAATAGTCTTTTCATCATTTCTATGAGTATATGTTATTAAATATAGACGGTTTTTGCGGTCAGGCAATGGAGTCAATGGTCAATAGTTGGTGGTCTCCGGAACAGGGTACCAACCTGAAACTTTAAACTTCAAACCTGAAACTGAAACTTACCACGGCTTGCCGGTGCCCTGCAGCACCCACATCCTGGACCAGGGGCTGTTGCCGGTGCCATCCGCGCCAAAGCCTGAGTAGCTGGTCACTTCCAGTTTTGCAGCGGCGGCTTTTTCATTCTTCCCGTTAATGTTCTGCTCTTCCCTTGGGTAATAAAAACGCAGGGGCAGCTCCGGGGCAATGGTATTGCCCTGCACCCCGTGAATTTTCGGGAACCCCGTCCTCCTGAAATCGAACCAGGCCTCGGTGGCATTACTCCAGTTGGCGATCCATTTTTGTGTCATGATCTGCTCCCGGGTATTGTTGAACACCACGCCGCTGTTCTTTATATAGTCCGCATATTGTGTGCTAACCCCCCAGGCATCAAAGGAGGTTTTAATGCCCGCATAATAGGACTGTTCGGCATTGGCATTGGTCCAGCCTTTTACGGCTTTAGCCTCGGCTATTATAAAGTTTACTTCTGCGGCACTGATCAGGCGGGCTTTCAGCAGCGGGCCGCTGGCTCCTTTATAAATATCATTAAGCCAGGATACATGCGGGTTTTTGGGCGCCTGGTTCAGATCCGGGCTCAGGTTGTATGCCTGGGGGCCGGGTAGCGCTACCGGCAGCCCCACATAGTCCGGGTTCTGGTTAATATCGGCTTCCGTTATTCCCTTTGTGGCCAGCACATCGGGAGCAATATACCGTACCTTACGCTGCTCCCCGTTAATGACCGTGTCTTTTATAAAATCGCTCTTTGCAGGCAGGCCGGGTTTTACCTGCAGCATGATCTGCACTTTTGCCGCCCATATCCCCAGCCGGGGGTCCTTCAGGTTCTGCATGCCCGTAACAAAGGTGTTGCACATTTTGATACGGCGGAAATTGCTGCCATCGCTGGCATCGTAAGCCGTATTGGTAGGCCAGGAATCCGTTGCGCTGCTGCCGGCAAAAGCCATGGCGGCATCATCGGCGGCCGCGGTCATAACAGGATACTGTGCCGCGTTGTTCACGATCTTTTCAATACCGGCCCTGGCAACATCGGGCAGCTTTTCAGAAAGACGCATATAATATCTTAATGCCAGGGAGTTGGCCAGCTTCCTCCAGCCGGCCGGCCTGGCGCCATAGTACACATCCGTTTTGGCCGGGATAAAGCTGTTGTACTCCTTATCGCTTTTTGACAAAAGGGTATTGGCTTTTTCCAGGTCTTTAAGGAGGTTTTCATACACCAACTGCTGTGCATCATAAACCGGGAAGGTATATTTGATATCCTCGCTGTTCCCTTTAAGCGCATCGGTATAGGGAATATCGCCATACAGATCCGTAATCAGCCCAAACACCATCGATTTCATCACCAGCGTCATCCCCTGGGCCAGCTCATCATTGGCCGCTACCGCTTTATCATATACATACTGGTTGTTCCTTAAGATATTATAGTAGTCGGACCATTCATTGCTACCCTCCCAGTCGTAGCTGTTATGGGCAGAGGTCCAGCCATCTTTTTGGGTGTACTGCATTACCCCCGATATATCGCCAAACCCGAGGTTCACCCAGGCCCTGCCGGTTTCCGTAAGCACGGTCGGAAAAACCAGGGAGGGATTGGCCGTTTCCGGGTCGGCACCATTGGGGTTCCGGTTCAGGCTTTCCAGGTGTTGGGTACAGGAGTTCAATAGCAGGACCAGCAACCCTGCACTTATTAAACAGCATTTCTTTATGATTTGCATAATTCCTATTTTAATCGTTGTTCTTAAAATGTTACATTCAGCCGGATACCAAAGGGAATGACCCAGGGGGTTACATTATACCGTTCAATGCCCTGTTTAAACTGGGTGCCGCCCTGTATATTGGTTCCCGGCTGAAACGCGTTCTCGGGGTCTACCCCTATTTTAGCAGCGGTCCACAGCATAATATTGCGGCTGTATACGGTGAGCGAGAGGTTTTGCATTTTTAAGCGCTGGATCATTTTTGATGGCAGTGCATAGGTAAGCGAAACCTCCCGCAGCTTCAGGTAGGAAGCGGGGAACAGGGAGGGCTGGATAAACTCCCAGGGGTTGGAGGCCGCGTAAGGAACCGGCAGGGTCTTGTTGGGGTTATTGGGATCCACACCCAGCACATTTTCCCCCAGGTTCTCAATATAACCGGTGGGGTTCCCGTCCGAATCGTAGCCTGTGGCATAAACTCCCGGAATAAACAGGCCACCATAAGGCAGGCGGATGCCGCTGTACTCAAAAGGGTAGCTGGTGTGCTCCGGTGTGGGCCATCCCACCCGCGGAAACCAGTTGCCGTTCACCTTTATCCATTGGTCGGCATGCGCCACAAGATAATCGCGCAATTCTTTACCCGACAGGGTGCCTGCATCAAAAAACTGGTCAAACTGCGTGGCGGCCTTTCCGTCTTCCATCCCGTAACGGTAGGTTTGGGATACAAACTGGCCGCCATTCCTCCAGTCCAGCGTCAGGTTCAGCGTCAGGTTCTTCCAGGTTACCGAGGTTTGCAGGCCCATGATAAATTTCGGGTTAAAATTCCCGATCTTGTTTTTGGTGTTCTGTGCCTCTATGGCCGACCATTTGGCGCCCCCATCCGAAAACTCCAGTAAGGGATACCCGTAGTATTGCGAACTTTTATCTTCCACCACGCGTACTTTGGGGCCATAAATATCACCTATGTCTTCGCCTACATAGGTCCAGGCCCCGCCGTTGGCTTCCTGCCAGAACACAAAATAGGGCATCTCGTTGGCGAGCTCCATGATCCGGGTGCGGTTCCTTGAAAAATTAAGGTTGATATCCCACCTGGTATTGGTGGTTTTTACAGGGGTGCCGCCCAGGGACAGCTCCAGCCCCCGGCTCCGCAGCAACCCTGCATTAATATTTTTATAACTGTAACCGGAGGAGGAAGGCAGCTGCGTGGTAAAGATCTGGTTCTTGTTATCCACCACATAGTAGGTGCCGGAAAAGTTCAGCCGGTTCTTCAGCAGCGCAATATCGATACCCGCCTCATAAGAGGTGGCAATCTCCGGTTTCAGGTTGCTGTTCAGCAAAACATTGGGGGTCGAAAGCCGGGGGACATCGTTCCAGGTGCCGGCATTGGACAGCACGCTCAGCAGCTGGTAAGGCCCGGCATCATTACCTACCTGGGCAATACCGCCCCTGAGTTTCAGCATATTGATCATATCCGATCTGATGCCGGCCATTTCATGCACCAGCAGGCTCAGGGATGCCGAGGGATAAAAATAGGATTGGGCATCAGGCAGGGTGCTGGACCAGTCGTTCCTGCCGGTAACATCCAGGTAGGCAAAATCCCTGTAGCCAAAAGAAAGCATGCTGTACAAACTGTTCATACCCCGCTTGTAGGTATAACTGCTGTAGTCCAGGTAGGCCGGTAAAATGTTCTGCACCGTGTACACGCCCGGAACAATGAGGCCGGTACCTCTTTTTGTAGCGTTCCGCAAATTGCTGCCGGTTTCATAACGGGTATTGCCTCCCAGCGAAAGGGAGAAGTCGAAATCGTCGAACCGCTTTTTATAATTGGCTAAAAAATCGGCATTGCTTTCAAAGGACTTGATATGGATGAGCCCATAGGCGCCCCGCGGATCACTTGTATAGCTGTTGGATACTTTTATTTCACGCTGTTCGTTATACGTATCCAGCCCGTAACGCGCCATCAGGCTGATCTCTTTGGTAAGCTGCCAGTTTGCTTTAACATTGCCAAACAGCCGGTCGCGCACAAAGCTGTTCTTTACTTCTGCAGCCAGGAACCAGGGATTGTTAAAAACGCCGTTGTACTGGGTGCGTTGCTGCAGGCCTTCCTGCCCCGGCATCCAGTAATCTTTGAGCTCCATAATATCAATATGGGGCGATACGTTATAGGCCCACTGAAGGGGATTGGTACCCCGCTCGCTGGCCGGCCGGTTGTTGGAGTTGTTGCGGCTTAGGTCAATATTTGTACTCAATTGTAATTTAGAATTAAGGCGCATTACCGAATTGATGCTGATCGTATTCCGGTACAGGTCCGAGTGGGGAATAATGCCTTTGTTGGTCATGTTGGAGTACGAGATCCGGTAGTTCATCCCCTGCGTGTTATTGGAAACCGAAATGGCATTTTCGGTGGTAACACCGGTTTGCACAAAGTTCTTTACATTGTCGGGATGAGAAACCAGGGGCAGGGGCACACGCTTTCCGTCTGCACCAACCGGGCTGTTCCATTGTACGGCCATATACCCCTTATCCAGCTCACCGCCGCCACCGCCGTTCACATTCTCCATGATCAGGCCGCCAAACGGGTCGGTAAGCGGGTTGCCGCTCAGCTCCACCGGTATGGCAGAAAACTGGCCGGAGCCGTATTTGGTCTGCCATCTCAAAAATTTATAAGGCTTGTCAAAAACCACACCGGATGTAACAGCCACCGTGAGCTTGTTTACATGGGTACCGTTCTTTGTGGTGATCAGCACTACCCCGTTGCCGGCTCTTGAACCATAGAGCGCGGCGGCGCTGGGCCCTTTCAATATGGTTACATTGGCAATATCATCCGGGTTAATGCTGCTGATCGCATTTCCGAAATCAACCCGGTTATCGGCCCCTACCTCCGTTATATTATTTAAGGTGTTGGCCACGGGCACACCATCTACTACAAATAAGGGCTGGTTATCGTTGTTGAGCGAAGTAGCCCCGCGGATCACCATGCTTACGGAAGAGCCTGTTCCCCCCGTTTGGCTTACCGTAACGCCGGCTACTTTCCCGGCCACCGCGTTCAGGATGTTTTCCTGTGCCACCCGGTTCATATCCTGCCCGGAAATTTCTCCAACAGAATAGCCCAGTGATTTTTTCTGGCGCGAAATTCCCAGCGCCGTTACCACCACCCCGGACAGCTCTTTTGTGGAGGAGCTGAGCACCAGGTTCAGCTGGTGCCGTTTGCCCACCGCCACTTCCTGCGTAACATAACCCACGGCAGAAAAGATGAGGATGGCATTACCGTCTTTAACATTGAGGGAATAACTGCCGTTGGCTGCTGTTATAACTGCTGCGGCCGTTCCTTTTTCGGCAATGGTTACACCGGCCAGCGGCCCGTTATCATCCCGCACCACACCGGTAACGGTAAAACCGTCGGCATTGGCCCATAACGGGAGGGGGGATAAAAGAAATACAATTGCCCACACCACAAGTATGGACTGTATAAAATAGCTTTTCTTCATACCGTAATTATTAAGGAGGAAATCGGTTTGTTTTCAGGATTGGTCCGGCACTACTGTTTTTGCAGGATCATGGAAAGCGGCAGATCGCCCACGCCCGGCACACTCAGCGTTGCTGCAAGCCGCAGCTCACTGCCGGTAATGCTGTTGATCCAGTGTGGTACTTTTTGGCCCGTAGCGGATGTAAATTGCAGTACGGCATCATAGATCGTCAGCTGCCAGCTGCCTTTATCGCCGATCCCGGGTAAGAGCAGCTCTGTACACCCGTTTATGGAGTAGGTTTTGTCGGGGCCGAAAGTGTACACATTCGACCTGGTGCACAGGATCCCTTCTGCCAATGCCGGGTTCTTCAGCGCCTGGGCCAGCATGGGCGCCAGGGTAATCAGGCTGCTGCCGGCAGGAATACCGGTGCCTGCCAGCTTTACCGTAACCGCGGTAACCACGTCTTTCTGCTTCCAGCTTCCGGCAATCCATTGCTGCTTTTTGCCCGTTTGAGGGGAAGAAGCCTCCTCTTTTTTACAGGAAAAAAGGAACAATACTGTTAGTCCCAAAAGGAACGCTCCGGTTTGAAAATAGCTCTTTTTCATAACAGGTTTTTTGAATGTGGGTCAGTACTTTTTTGGTTCAATGTTTTATGTCAAAAAAAATATCAAAAGGGCCGCTTCAACTGCTGTTACTTTATGATTAAATCGACGCTTTTTTTACTGCATATTGGCTTTTTTTGCTATATTCATCCCTGGTAACGGCTTTAACGAATGAACGATGTTTGATACCCGCACGGCTGAATAGGGATGGTTTTGGTTGAAAATGGCACCCCGGTTCAATTAATCTTTTATGAACGTAAGTTAGCTTGGGTTGTATGCAGAAAGCATCCACTATTTTAACCATTGAGTAACCTTTTTTGATATGCGTTGTTTTACCGCGCATCCGGCAGGGAACATGATGAAACGTTTTGCAGTAAAGGAAGCGGCCCGGTTGCCCGCAGGTGCGGGTAGCCCTGCCACGCAAAAAAAGCCGGTTGCCCGGCAGGTTGCGGCGCAACCGGCAGGAGACCAAAGCAAAAGACTTTGCACCGGGTCTGCTTATACGGGAGGCTTGCAGAGCATGTATTTTTTTAATAAAAGCACCGGGGGTTGCTCCGGAAATGATCGCCGGCACTTTTTATTTTTTAATACCTGGTCGTAATATGAAATCAGCTACTTCAGGCATCCTGGTGCGGCCCGAGCAGGAGTTCCGCGCATTTGTCAAGAATCAGGATGAATGGCCGCCACACCTGCATTTTCATGCCCATTATGAAATGAACCTTGTAATAAAGGGGGGCGGTACCCGTTATGTAGGCAACCATGTAGAAAGCTTCGAGGAAAATGAACTGGTGCTGATGGGGCCCAATGTGCCTCATTGCTGGGAAAATAACCGGCCGGGAACAAATACCTACGCCTCGCTGGTGATCCAGTGGAAAGATGATTTCCTTGCCGGCGCCCTGGACCAGATCACCGAGTTCGGGCCTATCCGGCAGCTGCTGAAACGGTCTGCCGGGGGCATCAAATTTGACCGGTATGTGGCCAAAGAGATCATTAACCGCAAAGACGAGCTGCTGGCGGCGGCGCCCTTCGAAAAGCTCATTCTGCTGCTGCAGCTCCTCAACCACCTGGGCACCGCCGGCAACTTCGAAACATTGAGCAGCGGGGATATGCCCAAACCGCCAAACACCTGTACCACAAGGATCGAAAAAGTATACCGGTTTGTAAAGGAGCAATACACGGAAAAAATAACCCTTTCAGGAGTAGCCGGGCATGTAAACATGAGCGAGGGGGCTTTTTCCCGGTTTTTCAGCCGCGCTACCGGCAAGCCTTTTTTTGGGTTCCTGAACGAGTACCGCATCAAAATAGCATCGGGCCTCCTGCTGGAAACGGATCTGAATATTGATGAAATCGGGTACGTTTGCGGGTACGAGTGCCCGCAGTTCTTTTACCGCCAGTTTGCCCGGTATATGGGCTGTGCACCCCGCAGCTACCGCAATAAAAAAAGGGAAACCCCTTAGGGCCCGGTTAAATATGAAAAATATAGCTCCTGATGGTGATCGCATGCACATGGAGGAACCCCCTTTGGGGGCTCCCTTTAATGAAGCGCGCACGAAACGCCGGGTCAATACCCAAATCCCGGTTGAAGCCTGCCGGGGTTCAATGGAAACCGATCGCAAATCCGCCGGCAGTTACGCCGCCGGCTATTGATACTCCCCCGGGCGTAGCGCCTCCGCCTCCAGTAGGGCCACCGGCTGAAACGCACCGCTAAAAGCTGATAAAAGGGAGTTCAATCTATCTACCTATCAAAAATAACCCTCGCCTCCCTGTCCTTATATTTTTCGATCAGCACGGCCAATTGTTTTTTTTAATTCCCCGGCAAGCTTTTGCCCGCGGGCCGTGGGATAAATATTATTTAATTCCCTGGGATCTTTTTGCAGGTCAAATAGTTCCCAGCTCTCCACCCGCTTATAAAAACGGATGAGTTTGTAGCGCTTTGTTTTGATGCCAAAATGGGGCGATACGGAATGCTCCCCGTTCTCATAGTAATGATAATACATGGTCTCCAGCGCCGGGTAGGTTTGATGAAACTGGCTCCGGCCTGTATCCGGGCTTGTAGCAGGCTAAGATTGTGCTCCTGTTGTACGGTTAGCCAGTTATTCCGGCCCGGGCGCAGCAGGTTGGGTTTACGCTGGTTTTCCTGCCACTGTAGTATCAAAGACAAAGAGCTAATCTATACCCAACTAAAACCGCTCTCTCCCATTGTTGCCGGTATCCCGGATGAAAGGGGCATCTATGATTTTCTGCCGCCTGAAGATCCCCGGTTTACCGAAAGCCTTATTTACAACTGGCAGGGTAAAATAGCCTCCTGTTAGATGAGGCCACTACTGCAACAGCAGTCCTGTTAATGGAGGTCATATCCATGAAACAACCCTTTAAATCCCGTTTAATTACTATAAAATACGGGAAACCGGAAGAAACAAAGATCCGCGGGTGGTTAAATTTGGGGTTGAAGATAACGGCAGAGAAGCGATTTGAGGAAGTGCTGCTGAATACGGGGGGGTATAATGCACAGGGGATGGGGTTTGTGGAAGTGGTGAAATAAAAAAAGCAGATATGGATCAGCAAAAAATGCTAAGGTTGTTAAGGCTTTTAATGTTATTGGCCGGCAAACGCTGGCATTCCCTGCAGGAGATGAAAGATATTATGGAAAGCTCCGAAAGGACCATTTACCGGTATTTAGAAACGCTGGAAACATCCGGCTTTATTCTGGAAAAGAATAAAAGCAGTTACCGGTTACAAAAAGACGGCACCGCTACACGATCGCTGCAAAATCTGATGCATTTTACAGAAGAAGAAGTATTGATTATACAAGAAACCCTGGCACTGATAGAAGGCACTTCTCCAATAAAAGAACAACTCATCCGGAAATTGAATGTATTATATGATTACAATGCCTTAGCCAAAATACAGCAGAGCGATGAGCTGACTAAAATTCATAGCCTAAGTAATGCGATCAGAAACAAAAAACAGGTTGTTTTGAAAAACTATCGTTCTTCTAACAGTGACAAAATAGCTAACAGACAGGTAGAGCCTTTTGATTATTTGCCAGACTACCGGGCCATTTGGTGTTATGAGTTGGAAAGCAAACGTTGTAAACAGTTTAAACTGGCCCGCATACAGAGGATAGAAACCACAGAAAAAAGCTGGGAACATGAAACCGAACATAAGATCGATTTTACAGATGCCTTTAGAATTGCATCCCCCGCTCCTATAGCGAAAGTAGTGGCAAAACTTAGCCTGAAAGCCTTCAACTTGCTGGTTGAAGAATATCCTTTGTGCGCGGAACATATCAAAGAAGAATACGGTTGGTACCGGTTAACGATTCCTGTAGCCGGTTATCGGGGCATCGGACGTTTTGTGATGAGCTTGCCAGGTGAGGTCAATGTATTGGAGCCTAAAGCTTTCAAAGAATTTTTAAAGGCCGAACGAAAGAAATTTTTGGACTGACGGTAGTTGGCAGTAACGGGTAATAGTTTTGTGTTTGAATCAAACCGACATGAAATTTTTCAGGCCAAAATTACACAAAGGGGCATGAAAAACTTCATCAAAGGTTCCTCTTGGCCAAAATCAATAATAAACATACAAGAGAATTTTAATTTTTAAAAAGATGGAAACAAAACTGCAAAGAGAATATCTGGCACATTTTAATATAGCCGGATTTACCTATTGGGATGGTGCATTAGCTTTTGAGCAGCTAAAGCCCGGAGTGGCTCTAACCCTTAAGTTGGAAGCAGACAATAAATATGACCCACAAGCCGTTGCCTTGTATTATGAAACCATAAAGTTGGGATATGTACCCAAAACTAACAATACCATTATTTATAAGTTATTGAAACTAGGGTGGAATGGGTTTATGGCCGTGGTGCAGCGGGTAGATGCCACCGAACACCCGGAGCAGCAGGTAAGCGTGGTGGTACATTTGGTGGGAGGAGAGTAAGGAGAAAGATTGGATAGGTAAAGTGCGGATAAAACTGCATGATTGAAAGTGCTAATCATTCTAATTAATGCACTTTATAATATGCAAAAATGTGATTAAATTACACTTTAAATTATTCAACATTGGAATCAATGTTGAATAAGTCTGCTCGATTAGTAAGAAATGTTCAAACGGATAATGTCAGGTACTTAACGGCATCCTTTTAATCGGAAATGCTTGAATTGAACAACAACACACAACAACAACCTTTATATCGGATAGAAAGCTCATAAAGTCAAACCGTATGTAATATGGCGAACATGCAGGTAGCGGTAGTATATGAATATGGAAGTAAAAAAGCGTTTTCACATTTATATGCAAGGGACATTGGTGCTTCGCGCAATACGGTAAAAAAATACCTACGTGTTTAAAACTGTAAGGTTTTTTCAGGGCGAGACGGTTTAATAAACAATAGTTTCAAAAAATGCGGTGGTATATTGGACGCCTCCTGATTGTACGCCCGGGTGGAGAAGGTTGCTGCTCATTACCCCAAAAACGCATGGATTCAATGCCGTTTTATTCCATGCATAAAAATATTCGTGCATCTGTGGCAACCGGACTTCCGTTTAAGTATCTATTTTTGCGTCCAAAAAGCACGTATGAAGGTTATCAGAGGGATCCTGTTGTTCCTTGTTTTTTTGGCCGTTTCCTTATTTGTCTTCTCGCTCCTGGCGCCGGATAAGCAAGAGGTGGTTAAATCGATTGTCATCAAGGCCCCGGTAAAAAAAGTATACGACCAGATGATCCTCCTGCAAAATTTCAATAACTGGTCTGTTTGGGGACAGTCCGATTCTTCTATCCGCTACACCACCAACCGGTTGCCGGATGGGCAGGTAGGTACCACCATAATGTGGGAAGGCAATGCATTGCTGTCCGGTAAAGGGAAAATTGCACTCACCGGCCTGCAGCCCCAAAAGCAGATCACCCATCACATCAGCCTGATGGAACCACAGAAGCTGGAAGCCGATTCCCGGTTCGATTTACAGGCCCGGGACAGCGGCACCACCGTTACCTGGACCTTTACCATCCCTTCTAAAAAACCCTGGAACGTGTTTAACCTGTTTTACAGCCTGGAAAAGGAAAAAGGCGCCGACTTTGAAAAAGGATTACAGGCCCTGAAGCTGATCATTGAAAAATCGCCTGTTAAAGACAGGAACGCGCCCGGGATTGTTACCGCTCATTTCCCACAAACCCAGTATGTTGCCATTAAACAACGGGTGCTTTGGGCAGACCTTCCCGGTTTTTTTAACACGCATTTTCACCACCTGGAGCACTACACCCTGAAAGATAGTGCTGCCACGCCGCTCCGTATTGGTCTTTTTTACAAAAAAGATCAAAAAGAGCTGCAAAGCGATGTAGCAGCGGCTATCGAAATTCCGGCAGGATTCCGTCCGCAGCTGCAAACCCCGGAGGAACTGATCCGTATTCCTGCCTCCAAAACCATCGAAGCGGGCATCAAAGACGACCCGGCCCTGAAAGACCTTGCCTACAAAACGCTGGATGACTATATTGCCGAAAAACAGCTTAAAGTAAAAACACCAACTATAGAACAGTACAATATAAAAGACTCCACCCTCCGCATCATTTACCTGGTAGAGTAAGCAGGCTCCGTTTCGGACCTGCCTATTAACAATGCAATCGATCCCTAAGCGTATTGCATCGCTACAGGATTGGGGTTCTTAAAATACCCATTGCCCTTACCCATTAATGGCTGAGCGGTTATAGGGTGTCTGTCGGAACCGGAAAAGATGCGGCAGACCCCGTAACCGGATCCCGTCCTGAAAACTTCTACCCAGAATTATTTCACGTGATCCTGGTGCCGTAGAGCATGGTATCAATACAGGTAAATCCTTTTCATGCTCAATATTTACGGCCAGTGTGACCATTGCGGCGCCTTTACGTTCTTTTAAATAGGGTTTGCTGTTGAACCCGGCGCCCCATCAAATAATGCTGGACTTCGGGCAAAGGCTCGCCCAAATGCTGCATGAAAAAAGTTACTGATGCTTCAAAATCTGTGCAGAAACTTTGCGCTCTTGTACCTTTTTGTCCCGATCGCCATCCCATGTGCGTCAGGTTAAAAGGAGGTCTATTGCCTTACAATGTAGCACGAATACGAGTTTGGGCCCAAAAAAGACCTGATTTTTTGATAGCAAAAGGCGCAGCGCGCCGCAAATCATTGTAACAGGAGCGTTCAGGAACTTGCTGTTAGCCGCAGCGCGGCGGGAATCTTTTGGGAGGCGATGTATATTACCGGTGCGCTGCACCTCCATTCATTCCTGTGTTCGTTGCTAATAAGTGCAACGCTGCGCTGCAGCTTTCGTGTTAGCAAAATTAACTTAACGCATATGCGACGCATCGGGATTGCTCCACTT
>NZ_FMZO01000015.1 GCF_900101395.1 Niabella drilacis
GTATATGACTATTTCCTTAAAGACCACCTGGGGAATGTACGGATGATGATCGATGAGAGCGGGAACTTATTGGAGGAGACGCATTATTATCCGTTTGGTTTGACAATGAAAGGTATTAGTTACCAGAATATAACGATAACGGACAATAAATATAGATATAATGGAAAGGAAGAACAGAGGCAGGAGTTTGGGGATGGTTCTGGTCTTGAATGGTTATTTAGTTATATCAAAAATGAAAGATTATTATGGGTGGCAATAGTTGAAATGGTAATATCCTTAGTTACAGGCATTGTATCTGCAGAAAAAGTTAAGAGGACGCAAGGGACATCGAAGCATATGTCAAAGAGGTTAGGACTCCTGATCTTTGGCCTGATGAATATCCTGCCCCCGCTGTTTTTTTACATAGTTCTCTGTCTATACGCCGGAGGAAGCCGCAACGATCTTTAAAAACTGCTCCAGGCCCTTTCTTTTTTCTGCATCAAGCGTATAGCTCAGGTCCTGTGAATAATATTTTTTGAGATCATAGATGCCTTCCGGTATCCGGGCAATCACATCGTCCAGGTGATTGAGGCCATAGGCGTTGGCCTGGTCAAATTCCCGGATAAAATCGCCCGGGAGCTGGCGGGTGCTTACCCAGGCCGCAAAAACAAAGGGCAAGCCGGTAGCGTTTTTCCATTCGCCGGCAAGGTCATAAATGTATTCAAACCTGGGCCGTTGCTGCAAGGCCCGGTCGCCGATCACCAGGCCAGCGGTGGTGCCGTTGATGGCATCGAGATAAGATTCATTATGGGCATCGATGAGCTCAGGCCGGATCTTCCAGTGGTTTTCAATAAGCCATTTGCACAGGGCAACAGAGGACCGGCTCTGGTAGTCGAGGTAGATCCGCTCCACCTGCTCCAGGGGAACCTGGCTGAATACGCAGACAGACGCTACATCGCCAATGGCGCCGATACAGTAATTGCCGTTGATATAGAATTGCGGTAGCTTTTGGGTAATAGCCACGGGAACCAGGCCTACATCGATCCGGCCGCTGAGCAGCAGCTCCGCCAGTTTTGCGGGCACGTCCTCGATCAGCTCGATCTTTTCTCTAATGGGGGGAAACTGTAAACCGTATAAAAGGGGCCTTGTATTCAGGTAATTAATTATTCCAACTCTTATCTTTTCTTCCACGCCGAATCCTTTATTTTTGTGCAAAATTAATTCGTTTCAGGGTTAAAATTCAATGTTTAGCGTTAAACTTTAAACCTGAGACCTCAAACTTGGAACTTAAGTATGTCTTTAACAGCAATTTCGCCGGTAGACGGCCGTTATCATAAACAGGTTCAGCAGCTGCAGGAATATTACAGTGAATATGCCCTGATCAAATACCGCGTGATCGTGGAAATCGAATACCTTTTTTTCCTGGCGGAGAAAAAGTTTCTGAAATTATCGGCCCCGGCAAAAAAACACCTGCGGGCGGTAATTGAAAATTTCAGTACTGATCAGGCAAAAGCGATCAAGGAGATCGAAAAAATAACCAATCATGATGTAAAAGCAGTGGAATATTTCCTGAAGGCGGAACTGGATAAAACCGATGCAAAGGAAGCAAAGGAGTGGATCCATTTTGGCCTTACCTCGCAGGATGTGAACAATACCGCTATCCCGATGCTGTGGAAGGGCAGCATCGAGCAGGAGCTGATGCCGGCCTATGTAAATCTCCAGTCGCACCTCAAAGAGCTGGCAAAGCAATGGAAAGATGTGTCTATGCTGGCTAAAACCCACGGGCAGCCTGCTTCTCCTACCAAACTGGGGAAAGAGTTCATGGTTTTTGTGGAGCGGATCGACAACCAGGTACAGCAATTTTCCTACATCCCGTTTGCTGCTAAATTTGGCGGAGCTACCGGCAATTTTAATGCGCATCATGTGGCTTATCCAAAGACTGATTGGATCAAATTCGGCAACGAATTTGTGGATGAGGTGCTGGGGTTGCAGCGGATGCAGTATACTACACAGATAGAACACTACGATAACCTGGCGGCGCATTTTGATGCGATCAAACGCCTGAACACGATCCTGCTGGATCTTTGCCGTGATATCTGGACCTATATCAGCATGGACTATTTCAAGCAAAGAACAAAAGCTGGTGAAGTGGGCTCTTCGGCCATGCCGCATAAGGTAAACCCGATCGATTTTGAAAATGCTGAAGGAAACCTGGGCATTGCCAATGCGCTGCTGGAGCACCTTTCCGCAAAATTGCCGGTAAGCCGCCTGCAGCGGGACCTGACGGATAGCACCGTATTAAGAAATATCGGCGTGCCGGTAGCACATACGCTTATCGCCATCAAAAGTATTGAAAAAGGGCTGGGCAAACTGGTACTGAATGAACCCAAACTGAAGCAGGACCTGGAAAACAACTGGGCTGTTGTGGCGGAGGCCATTCAAACGATCCTGCGCAGGGAAAAATATCCGAATCCTTATGAAGCGCTAAAGGCGCTTACAAGAGGTAAGGAGGGCATTACCAAGAGCGCGATCCACGAATTTATAAAGGGATTAAAGGTTTCCGCTGCTATTAAGAAAGAGCTCCGGCAGATCACCCCGCATAATTACACGGGGATCGTGGCCCGGTATTGATTGGGAAAATCCACAGAAACACTCATTTTTTATTCGTATTTCCCTGCATTCATAGCACCGGATGGATCAGCAGCCTGCATTATCTGTGCTTTAACGCTTCCGGGGGCAAACATAGGCGTGCTCAAAGGTACCGGGTGCCGGTGTTTGGGTGGTTCAGCGGTTTTTAGAGATCGGTTTGTGCCATTGTACCTGTCCTGCAACCACGACCACTTCATCGGTTTGTTGAGCCCGTATTTTCTGTTTCTTCCGTTGTTGTTTCCGGATCTGTTTCCGTTCTTTTTTTAGAGGGGGTATCTGGGACGCGGTCTCTGCTGTTCCGGGCCGGGCTTCAAGGCATTGAGCCGGAGTTGCGGGAAGCAGCGGTGCAGGTGTGGCAAATGGACCCGCTGCCGAAACTGTTTTTGCAGGCTGACTGATGCGACCGGTTATGATAATCGCGTGCTGCGAGTCTTTTTGGGAAACCTGGGCATTTCCGGTATACGAGAGCACAAAAAGCAGTACAAACACAGCAGCCACCCTTTTTACCAGGGGCCAGCCTGACCGGGAAATATGGGTGGCAACAGCGTATACGTCTGCGTTATATTCCGTCGCCAATTGTTTTTCAGTAAGCCGTCCGCATATTTTTTGGGACTGGTGCTGTACGAGGTAGGCGGAAATGGCATCGGGTGTCATGCCGGTAAAATCCACTACCGTTTTACAGCAGGTATTGCAGTAGCGGCCGCTTTCACGGGGAACCATGGCTTCCCAGTTTTCATGACAGGGGGTTCGGATCTGAATTTTCATCACTATTGTTTGGTATCTAATACTACGATTCCTGTAGTAATGAACTTCTTCTGTGCGGTGGAACTATCGCTTTTCAAAACCGCCAATCGTTCTGTTTTATAAAGAGTTTTTATTTTAAAAGGTTCCGGTTTGGCAGGGCATATAGCTATTCTGCCCAAAAATGCTCCCTCGGCAATAGTAACCGAATCTTTCCTGGCAGTTTTCCGGGTTGTTTGTGCCTGTGCATCCTGGCTGAATGCAAAAAGCAATAAAAAGATAGCGGCCAGTTTACGCGTGTAACTCAATGCAGATTGCAATACGGATCTTGTTAAGGACAGGAGTGCTGTTGCTTTTCCCCCGGTGAGCTGACTTCCCGTAAACCGCCCGCAAACCCGCTGTGAGCGGTGCTCTTTAAGATAGGTACGGATGGCCTCCGGGCTCATACCTGTAAAATCTATAACGGTTTTGCAACAGGCATTGCAGAAACGCCCTTGTTCCCCGGGGTGCATATTTTCCCAGTCTTCATGACAGGGTATTGGGATCTGGATTTCCATAATTGCTGTTTTAAGATAGGATGCTGTTATGAAAACAATTGCATAAAACCTTGCCGGGAAAATTTAAGAACAGATCACTCCTTAAACTTTAGCGCATGAAATGCCGGCATGGCAGCGGGGAGGTCCTCTTTATTGTTGAACAGGTAGAAGATATATACATCGGCCTGGTTATCCCGGTGCAGGGTAACCAGCATACAGTTGCTATATCCTTTTCCGAACGCGGATTTCAGCGGATACACGGTAGTGGCACCCCAGTCGGCATTAAATTCTCTTTTTACGGCCTCAGGCGGAAAACTTTTAAACCCGGGAACCTGCTGATGGTTGCCGGATGTGTTCATGATCACCGCCATGAGCACCGTTTGGTACATTTTGTTGGGATGGGCGCCGGCAGGCATCCCGGAAGCACTGTCCTTTGCCCTTTTTTCAAACTGTTCGATCCGCTCTTTCAGCGGACGTATCGAATACCGGATCTCCAGATCCCTGGTTTTGCTTTTTAAAGCCAGTTCATAGTTCATATCCGGATTGGCTGTTACCGAGAGTGTATCAAAGTTTTCCGGCATTTTAAAATCAAGACTTCCGTTATGGAGGCCGTCTTCAAATTTTTTGTTTTGACCATTGCCGGCTATAAAAGTCAGGAGCAGGATGGTTGTAAGGTAAAGGATCCTCATGGCAGATTTTTACAGGCTATGATGCAGGCTCCTGTCCGTTTACATAAAAAATTCAGGAAATTATTCTTCTTTTACTCTTGTAGGACTGTCCTTGCCTGCAATGATAGAGGCGGCGCTGATGCCGATGGCCCGGATGATTTCCGTCATATTGGTCAGATCCAGTGTGGCTACTTCGTCGCTGGGTTGGTGGTAGTGAGGTTCATGATCCATTTTTGAGGTGGAAATAGTATGTGCCGGTACTCCCAGCCTGGCGAGGGTGGCATTGTCGGAACGATAGAACAGGTCCTCTTTTGGATATGGGTCCGGATAAAACGTAAAACCCGACCCGGCCAGGTTTTTCTGAAGAATGGTTCCCAGGGATGATTTTTCAAACCCGGTAATATAGGCGGAGTTCTTACCCCATTTGCTGTCTGTGCCAATCATTTCTATGTTCAGCATCGCTGCTATTTTTGAGGCATCGAGCTGCCTGCTGAAATACTGCGAGCCAAAGCCTCCCGATTCCTCTGCCGTAAAGGCCACGAAAATAATAGAACGCTCATTGTTTTTAAGGGCCGCAAAATGATCGGCCAGCAGCATTACGGCCGTTGTGCCGGAAGCATCGTCGTTGGCGCCATTATAAACAGAGTCTGCATGCACCGGTTTGCCGACCCCCACATGGTCATAGTGCGCAGAAAAGATCACGTATTCATTTTTCCGGGACCTTCCCGGAAGGATACCTGCTATATTGGCGGCTGGGTGTGCTTTGATGACGTGTGAGGCCCTGATCGTGTAGGTCTGCAGTGCCGGTTTCCCAAGGATAAAAATAGTGGAGCCTGCCCGTTTAAGAAAGTTCCGTTTAAAAAAGACCAGCCGTTTAAAATCCTGTGCAAAGCTTTCATCGATCAGCACAATATTGTTCCTGCCATTGTTAACGGCTGTTGATGCTTCCTGGAACAATGAACTGCCGGCGTTGATGGTACTGATCGTATAGCTGGATTTTTCGGTTACTTCGAGCTCCGGCTCGCCGGTGATAACGATCACATTATCTTTTGAAAGCTCCTTTTGATCTGCATTTGCGGTAAGACCCCTGAATGCAGCACTGTAAACGGTAAATGACTGCAGGAAAGAATTACCCTGTAAAGGCAGTAGCCCGCTTTTTTTAAAGGAAGCTGCGATAAAGTTGGCAGCCTTGTCGATCTCGGGAGAGAAAATGGCGCGGCCTCTCATCTCATCAGCCGCAAGAAAACGGATCGTTTTTTCAACGGCTGCCGTATTCAATCTTGCCGGGATCTCCTGTGCCGCAATATATTGAACGGGGATCCACGCGAGAAACAATATCCTGGAAATTCGCATATACATATCTTTTAAAAAAGAAAGATAGCAAAAAAGGGGGATTTAGCTCCACTGCCGGCGCAGCTCATACAAAACAGATGTTCAGGGATACCAGGGGGAACAAAGTGCGGTCACCCTGTTGCCACCTCCTGCAACGTATAAGCAGTGGCTGCTAAATACAGAAAGGGACGGTATGGTTTCTTTCTGGGAAGGAAACCGATGAACAGCAACAGGACCTTTTTGCTGTTTGATTTTATAGCTGCTGGCCCGGCGGGCGGATATAGCACCGGGTATTTTAAGCGCTCTTATGTATCTCGCTGCTGAAGTGAAATTCGATATCAGGGTTGTTGGTCATTTCGGTGTTCAGGAACCACTCACTTTGCGCCAGGTAAACCATGTTCCCATCCTTATCTTCACCGGTATTGACCTGTTTGAATTTGCCAAAGTCCTCCAGCTTTTTGGAATCTTTACTGGTAAGCCAGCAGGCCTTGTAAAAGGGCAGGGCCCTGAATTCGACCGAGGCTCCATATTCGTGCAGCAGGCGGTACTGGATCACTTCAAACTGCAGCTCACCCACGCAGCCCACGATCTTTTTGGTTCCTCCAAACTGGGTGAAGAGCTGGGCTACACCTTCGTCCGTCAGCTGCAATAATCCTTTTTCCAGCTGTTTGGTCTTCATCGGGTCCTTGTTGATAACCTCCTTGAAAATTTCCGGGGAAAAGGATGGGATACCGGTAAAATAAAAGTCTTCACCTTCCGTAAGCGTGTCTCCGATCTTAAAGTTGCCGGTGTCAAACAGACCAACCACATCCCCGGCATAGGCATCCTGGATGATGCTTTTGTCCCGTGCCATAAAGGAGTAAGGGTTGCTAAAGCGCACGTCCTTATCCAGCCGTACATGATGAAAATATTTATTGCGTTCAAACTTCCCGGAACAAACCCTGAAAAAAGCGATACGGTCGCGGTGCTTGGGATCCAGGTTGGCATGGATCTTAAAAATAAAGCCACTCAGTTTTTCTTCTTCCACATCCACTTTCCGGGTGCTGGTATCGCGGCTTTGCGGGGGTGGAGCAATACGGATAAAGGTATCCAGCATTTCCTTTACGCCAAAGTTATTGATGGCGCTTCCAAAAAACACCGGCGAAACTCTGGCTGCCAGGTAATCGGCCACATTGAGTTCGCCATTTACTCCATCTACCAGCTCTACATCTTCTCTCAGGAGCGCGGCATCCGGAGAGCCCAGCCGTGTATCCAGGATGGGATCATCGATATCGGAGATGGCCAGGGTATCTTCTTCGTCGGCTTTGGTATTGGCAGTAAACAACCGGATATTTTTATCATACAGGTTGTAAACGCCTTTAAAGTCTTTTCCGCTGTTGATAGGCCAGGTCATCGGGTGCAGCGAAATGCTCAGTTCTTTTTCGATTTCTTCCAGCAGGTCAAAGCGGTTCTTTCCATCGCGGTCCATTTTGTTGATGAACACGATCACCGGCGTATCCCGCATGCGGCATACTTCCATCAGGCGGCGGGTTTGTTCTTCCACCCCGTTCACACTGTCTACCACCAGGATCACGCTGTCTACGGCGGTTAAGGTCCGGAAGGTATCTTCTGCAAAATCTTTGTGCCCCGGTGTATCGAGGAGGTTGATCAGGATATCCTGGTATTCAAAGCTCATTACTGATGTGGCAACAGAAATACCCCGCTGCCGCTCGATCTCCATGAAGTCGGAGGTGGCCGATTTCTTTATCTTGTTACTTTTTACGGCACCTGCTACCTGTATGGCTCCTCCAAATAACAGGAATTTTTCTGTAAGCGTGGTCTTACCGGCGTCCGGGTGACTGATAATCGCAAAAGTGCGCCGGTGCATGATCTCCTCGTGATACTTCATAAGTGCGCGAAGATAGGAAGGTTTCCGGTTTTTTTTGCCACTGAAGCACAGAAGGGGTAGCGCAAACGCATCTGAATTGCATGAAAAGAGCGGAACCAGGAACTGTAAGCGCCTCCTGTTTGTAACAGGTGTTAAAGAGAAACCCCGGTACTTCATCAGTTTCAGCTCCAAAGCCTAAAGCCTTCAGTGTTTCTGTCCCTCTGTGGCAAACAGGGAAGATACAGAAGCACAGCGTTGCTTTATTTCTTTGTTTTCTTTTTAACGGCCGTTGCTTTCTTTTTTGCAGGTGCTGCTTTTTTGTTCCCTGATTTCTGAGTTTGCTTTTTGGCGGAAGTTTTTGCCGCAGTACGGGCTGGTTTTGCAGCAGGGGCTTTTACCGTTTTTTTAGCCGGCCTGGGTGCGGGCTTCAGATCGGATACGGGCATTGCCATGGCCGCACTGGCACGGGCTTCGCCTTCTTCCTCTCCGCCGCCTACCTTGGTCTGCATATAATCTCCAAAAAAATCGTATGCTTTGCGGGCCATATTGTACATATTGGAGTTCATCTTATTGCCGAGGATGATGATCACTGCTTTTTCATCGATCAGTCTTCCGAATGCGGGAGTGAACCCATGCCATTTTCCGTTGTGGTAAATGACATTTTTGCCGTTGGGCAAATTCAGCATCCGCCAGCCCAGGCCATAATTGTGGATGGACGGTTTTTCATGACTGTGCGGCTGGTATGCGGAGTCCAGTAACGACTGCCGGATGAAAGCGGGGTTGTACAGGGCCCGGTCCCATTTAAACATGTCTTCCGGCGTGCTGTACACGTTCTTGTCGCCATAGGTATTGTCGAACTGGTCGTTGACCCAAAGCGCTCCGGAGGGTTTGTAGGACATCACCACTTTGCCACTGTCCTCCGGTGTATAAATAAAAGTGTGGGTCATTTGCAGCGGGTCAAAGATCGTTTCTTTTACGTACCGGGGAAATTTCTTGCCGGTGACTTTTTCCACGATCAGGGCCAGCATCACAAAATTGGTATTGCAATAGGCAAAACGGCTGCCGGGTTTAAACATGGGCGCCGGTTTATATTGTTCAAGAAAATGTAGCACATCGTCATTGGATACCATTTGCTTTGGATTCCATTTGGATTTATCTTCCATCACCGAAAGATAGTTGGGCAGCCCGCTCCTGTGCGACAATAGTTGTTCTACGGTTACTGCCGGATAGGGGAAGGCGGGGAAGTAATGTGTTACCGGGTCCTGCAATGCTATTTTGGAATCCTGGATAAGCTTTAGCACCGTAACAGCGGTAAAGGGTTTGCTGGTGGAAGCAAGATGAAACGGTGTATGTGCATCAATGGTATCGGTGCTCCTGTTTGGATTGAGATAACCATGGTATGATTCATACAGGATGTTGCCTCCTTTAGCTACAAGGATACCTCCGTTGAAACCACGGCGGATCAGTGCCGAATCAAAGAAATCGCTGAGGGTCTTATGGTACCGGGCTTTATCTGCTTCTGTCATTTGTTCCACATCAAAAACCGCAGGGTTTGCAGGTACGGTCCCCGCTTTTTCTTTCTGGGCCTGTGTTTTCGACTTACAACCAATCGTTAATAATATCCATGCAGAAACAACTAAAACTCTTCTCAAGGTACAATGATTTTTAAAGGGACAAATTTAGTCTTATCTTGTTCTGACTAAAACTAATGACCTTAAAATTTTAATTTTTGTTAACTTATTAGGATATTTGCCCGTATGACAAATAAGAAAGAGACCAGTTATCCAAAAGAGAAGATCCGGATTTTGTTCCTGGAAAATATCAGTGATTTTGCCGTTCAGCGTTTTAAAGATGAAGGCTATTCCAAAGTGGAAAAGTTGACAAAGGCGCTGACGGAAGAGGAGTTGATCAAGGAAATTAAAAACGTTCATATTCTTGGGATCCGCTCCAAAACGCGCATTACCAGGAAGGTATTGGATGCGGCTGAAAAGCTGCAGGCAATTGGCTGCTTTTGTATTGGTGTCAACCAGGTAGATCTTTCCGCTGCTACCGATAAAGGGATCGTGGTGTTTAACGCACCTTACAGCAACACCCGGTCGGTTGCCGAGTTGGTGATTGCCAATGCGGTAATGCTGATCCGCCGGCTGCCGGATAAGATCAAGGCCGCTCATGATGGGGTGTGGATGAAGGATTCTAAAGGCGCGTATGAGTTAAGAGGCAAAACATTAGGAATTATAGGTTATGGAAATATCGGCTCGCAGGTGAGCGTACTGGCGGAAGCGATGGGGATGAAAGTGCTGTTTTATGATGTGGAAACAAAGCTGCCGCTGGGGAATGCCAAGGACTCCAAAACACTGAAAGAACTGCTACAGCAGTCCGATGTGGTTACGCTTCATGTGCCGGATACGCCGCAAACACGGAACCTGATCACGAAAAATAACCTCAAATATTTTAAGAAGAATGCGATCCTCATCAACTATGCAAGGGGAGAAGTGGTGAACCTGGACGATCTGAGCAAGGCGATGAAGGAAGGGCATATCAGTGGTGCGGCCCTGGATGTGTTCCCCTGGGAGCCTGAAAAGAACGGGGATAAATTTACCAGCCCGATGCAAAATATTCCCAATGTTATTTTAACACCGCATATAGGGGGAAGCACGGAAGAGGCACAGGAAAATATTGGTGTGGATGTAAGCACCAAGCTGTTTAACTTTATTGAGAAAGGTATTTCGAACGGCTCGCATACCGTTCCGGCCCTGGCATTACCTTCACAGGAAGGCGTGCACCGGATCCTGCATATTCATTATAACCGGCCCGGGGTGCTTTCTGAGATCAATACCCTGTTGTCCAACAACAATATCAACATCACCGGTCAGTATCTGAAAACAAATGATGAGATCGGGTATGTGGTGCTGGATGTAGAAAAAGGCGTATCGAAGAAGGCCGCGTCCATCCTGAATAATGTAAAGCACACGATCAAAACAAGATTGGTTTATTAGTTTTAATAAGCATCAGTAATTTAAAAGCCTCCACTTGGAGGCTTTTAAATTTTATAATGAACCTGTATCAAAATTATTGTTCCAAACCTGCTGCCATGGTTGGTGTCCCCGCTATAGCCTTCAGGTCATGGTCCGGGCCCGTAGTTATCGTATGGTTTATAAGAACACCTGCCATCCGCTTAAGCGAAAAGGAACGCTTATATCGTTTATATGCGCGGATTCCCCGCCTGAAATGATCCGTGCCCAAGACGTAACAAGGCGCAGTAAAAAGCCTCCGGTTGGAGGCTTTTTGTTTATGGAACTTCGGTAACTTTTATCGTATTGGTATGTAGCTTCAAATGCACCGGTGTACTGCCCGTACTTACCGCGGTATCCCCGCGTTTGAGGAATCCATTCTTTTTGAGGATATTGATCTGATCCGCAAAAATGGTATCCAGGTCGTGCTGGTCATCGTCGTAGAAAAAAGCACGGATGCCCCAGCTCAGGCTTAGCTGATCGATCAGCGTGTGGCTCTTGGTAAATACGTATAACGGCACTTTAGGGCGATAGCTGCTGAGCATAAACCCGGTATAGCCGCTTTGTGTCATCCCGATCAGTGCATCGGCCCTTGTATCCTTTGCCAGGTTGCAGGCATTGTAACAAATAGCATCGCTGGAAAGGGAAGGTGAATGGGGCTGGGGCTGCAGCTCGTTGGCCAGGTCGTAGTGGTATTCTGTTTTTTCAATTTCAAGGATGATCTTCCGCATGGTTTGTACCACCAGTGTGGGGTGCTTGCCACTTGCGGTTTCGGCACTCAGCATTACCGCATCCGTACCTTCCAGTACCGCATTGGCTACATCGGTGATTTCACTGCGGTTGGGTTTGGAGCGGTCGATCATGCTCTCCATCATCTGGGTGGCAACGATCACGGGTTTTGCACGATGAATGCATTTGCGGATAATGCTTTTCTGGATCAGGGGTACTTTCTCAACCGGGAGCTCCACGCCCAGGTCGCCCCGCGCAATCATAATACCATCGGAGGCATGAATGATCTCCCGGATATTGGGAATAGCTTCCGGCATTTCGATCTTCGCGATGATCTTGGATTTGCTTTTATGTTTGTCCAGGATCTTGCGAAGTTTTTTAATATCTTCTACCTGGCGCACAAATGAGAGGGCTACCCATCCCAGCTGTTCTGCTATAATAAAATCAAGGTCCTCAAGATCTTTGGGCGTTAAGGCAGGCAAAGAAATTTTTGTATCCGGAAGATTCACTCCCTTTTTGGAAGACAGGAATCCGCCCAGCACTACTTCCACCTTCACATCATTGTTGGGGAGGATCTTCCGTACAATAACTTCCAGCTTTCCGTCGTCGATCATTATTTTATTACCCACTTTTACATCCTTGTGAAAATTGGGGTAGGAGATATAGATCTTTTCCTTGGTCCCCACCATTTTTTTATTGGTGAAGATGAAGGTATCGCCCGGCTCTACCATGATACCGCCGCCTTCCATTTCCCCTACACGGAGCTTGGGGCCCTGGAGGTCGCCCAGGATGGCTACGGTTGTGTGTTCTTTGCGGTTGATTTCCCGGATGTATTCGATGATCTGCTTTTTTTCCTCATGCACACCATGGGAAAAATTCAGGCGGAAAACGTTTACGCCCGCTTTTACAAGGTCAAGTAACTTATCGTAAGTGTTGCAGGCCGGACCAACGGTAGCCACAATCTTTGTGCGGTTAAAGCTGTGATCCGTATCCTTGGAAACAGTGGTTGCCAGGGATTTCTTTCGAACTTTTTGCGTTTCTGTCATGTTTCGATTTCTAATGTTTATGCCCCGATATATGTCAGGATCGTATTGCTGATTTTGAACCGGAAGCTACAAATTAAAAACAAAAAACCGCGCAACAAAGGCGGTTTTAATTGTTTCAGGGTTTTATTTTAGTTCCACTCCAGTATGTTGTTGAACAGGTACTCCTCCGGATTTTCCAGGTACTTTTTAGCAGCGTCCCTGTCGGCTTCCGTTAAGTAGTGCAGGGCATGTGCAAATACGGTCTGTGCATCTGCGCTCTGCATATCGATCAGGCGTGGTTTTACCTTTCCTTTTTCGTCCGCAACATCTTTCAGATAAAGTGGGTTGATATTTCCGGTTGCGTCCGCTGTAACAACGGCGCCGGTAATACCCTGGTCAAAAAGTTTTTTAACACCCATTCCCAGGAAGGTACAGTATTCTAGGTCATAAGCCGTGGGCGCCAGGCAGCGCAGCTCGTATCCCAATTCTACCGGGCGGCTTTTTACCGGAATATTCAGCTTCTTTAATTCGTTCTGCAAAAGAATATTGTAGATATGTGCCTTGCTTACATTGCCCAGCTCCGGGTGCCCATGATCATCATAGGTGAACTGGATGCCGGATGCTTTAATGTCGTCATCACTCATGAAGTGGAAAACGCCTTCGCTTACTACTGCAACGCCGTAAGGGATCTCAAGGATGTTTCTTTTTACGATGGAAGAAACGATCAGCCTGGTGATCTTATCCAGGGTCAGCTTGGTCTTGTTAAACATTTCGGGGATCACGATCATGGGATAGTGGCAGGCTACGCCGATCCCGAATGCCAGGTGACCGGCTTCGCGTCCCATAGCAGAAACCACAAACCAGTTGCCGGAAGTACGGGCATCTTCATAAATGGTTTTACCCAGTTTTACCCCTTCTTCCCTTGCGCTCTGGTAGCCAAATGTGGGCTGGCCATAGGGCAGCGGCAGATCATTATCGATCGTTTTGGGAACGTGAATATTCTGAACAGGAACATTTTTATTCCTGAGGAAGGTTGCAATACGGTTGGCTGTGGAGGCTGTATCATCACCGCCGATGGTTACCAGGAGCTGAATATTGTTCTTTTCGAAGAATTCGCTTGTAAACTCATCATCTTTGGGTTTGTACCGGCTCATACGGAGAAAAGAGCCTCCCCGGCTGAAAATATCGTCCGCAAGTTTGAAATCGATATCTGTGGTCAGTCCGTTACCGTTAAAAAGGTTTTTATATCCGTCGTGCAGGCCAATTACCCGGTAGCCGTCTTTTAAAAACGATTTAGCTACAGAACCGATCACCGTGTTAATGCCAGGGGCAGGACCACCGCCCGCAAGAATTACAATACTTTTCTCCATATACAAATTATTATGACTTAAGTGCGCAAATATAAGTGAAATTGATTTTTATTCTGTTCTGTTTGCTGTTATTTAAAGATTATTAAAGCTTAACGGTCGTTTGTGTAAAAATATTTAATTACGGGTACTGCAGACCACCCGGCCTGCATGGATACAGAAGGGCAGTGTGTATTATGAAAAAGACCTTAACAGGTGCTTCACGCGGCGGGTGTAAGGACCATTAAAAAGCCAGGCATAATGCGGTAGCTCCGGTTGCTGTTGCCTCCCGGAAGGGAATGATATCCCGTAACAGGGATCTGTAACTGGTCAAAAAGGATGGCCGGGATCATGGACCTGCAAGTTAAAACAGATCTGCTGCAATGCAAGAGGAGGCTGCTGGCCGTTTTAAACCCTCCGTTCACCGTTTTTATCCCAATTTTAAGGGTTTCGTGGCAAAAGGGTAGTTATTTTACAGGTTACTATTGCGGAATACCGGTATTATGAGGTGGATCCGCAAAGTTTTGGAAAAGCAAGGGGCTGCGGGCAAAAAAATCTTGCGCCGCTTCGCTGCAGGGATCATGGCAGTTCCAAATATTTGGAGTAAGTTTGGTATTATAATAGCCGGGTATTATGAGAGGAATCATTACAGGCAGATCAAGCAAGTAAAACAAGGAATGGAGAATACAACCATTAATGGTTATAAGCTAAAGTACAAATTGGGCGAAGGGGGCATGGCCGAAGTGTGGTATGCAGAAAACTACCTGCAAAAGCCCGCTGCTGTAAAGGTCTTGCAAAAGCGTTTCTGCGGAATGCCCGAGGTGGTGAGCCGTTTTGAGAACGAGGCCCGGCTGATGGTGCATCTCAATCATCCGCATATCCGCAATATTTATGATTATTCCACGGTAGACGGATGCCCCTGCATGATCATGGAATACCTGGAAGGGAAGGACCTTTCCCAGCGGATGAAGGAGGGGATGCATTTTTCGAACCGGCAGCTGATCACCTGGTGGAACGATCTTGTAGATGCGCTCCAGTATACCCACCGTAAGAACATTATCCACCGCGATATAAAGCCATCCAATCTTTTCCTGACGGAAGATGGAAAAATAAAGATCCTGGATTTTGGTATTGCCAAGCTGCGCGACAATGTTACGGTTACGCAAACCGGTTCCAGGATGGGAACGCTGATGTACATGAGCCCGGAACAGGTGTATGATGTTAAAACGCTTTCCTACAAAACGGATATCTATTCTCTTGCCGTTACCTTTTATCACCTGGTCAGCGGCGTAGCACCCTATGATGCTTCGAAAATCTCCGATTTTGAGATACAGGAAAATATCGTGCGCAGGCATATTGATACTACGGTGCTTCCCGATCCCTGGAAGGGCCTGCTGCCGTTGTATCTTGGGAAAAACCCTGAGGACCGGAAGGAACTCCGGCGTATTGATGCAGATATAACAAAGAGCGACGAAACCATCGTATTTACGCCGGTACCCCCGCAACCCATTGAAACGATCTATCCGCCGCTGTCCACACACCCGGCACAGAAAACAGGCTCCAACCGGTTCGGGTATATTTTTCTTGTTTTCCTGATCGTGACCGGTCTGATCGTTTTTGCGTTAAACAAAGACGGGATCTTATCGATGTTCGGTGTAAACCAGGATGCGAATAAACCGGTGGCGGAAAAGCCGGTACCAAAACCCCGTGTTAAAAAGCAGCCTCAACCAGTGCCTTCTGAGGACCTGAAAACGGATACCGTGGATGCCAGGAACGACACCATGACCTCCACCCAGGTGGTTACCAGCGAAGACCTTGGGCAAAAGGAAGCCGAAATCAGGAACCGGATCAATGATTATTACCGGATGCGGCAGGATTGCGGAAGCCTGTCCCGGTTTTTCCGGGATACCGTACAGCAATATTATAACCGGTCTGATGAGTTACTGACCCGCATCCAGAAGGAATGTGCGGCCTATCATGGAAAATGGCGGTTTACCGAAGCCGATATTAATAGTTCGTCGTATGTATTTACCTATAATCCCAACGGGAATACCTACGTGGATTTTAGTATGCTTTATAAGATAAAACAGAATGAAGCGGATGACTGGATCCCTTACAATATCGATGTGTCAGTCGTTTTTGATCAGCAGATGAAGATCGTGCGGATCGTGGAACGGAGGATCGAGAAGCTTTAGTGCGTGAATAGTGAACAGGCAATAATGCAGGAGGGATGAAAACCTGTTAAAATTTCAAATTGAAAATATGTTTGATAAACTAAAAAGATGGCTGTTGCCGGATGAGGAAGAAGAGGAGGAGGTAAGGCTCACCAACCAGGCGCTGGTGGACCAGGTATTGGTATCGTTTAAAGAAACCATTGAACGGGAATCATTCAACAAACGGATGATGTATGATTGCAGCTACCTCATCCTGATGCGTCCGGAAGACTATAAACATGCGGAACTGCGGCTTGCCGGTATTACGGAAGGGGTACTGGATGAATTTTACGATTATATCAACCAGCGTAAAGACCAGTATCCCCGTTACGAGCCCATCGGCAATTTCTGGGACTTTCAATATTGCCCTGCGGAGCGGGGGGTTGATAACCAGGAGATCGAGCCCGGAACCATCCAGGTTGTGAGCACGCCTACTTCGGAGAAATCATGGTCGGAGCTCTCTTCCGAGCATATAAAGGTTTCTGTAAGCAGCAAGCATTCCAAGTATTCCAAATACGATCTGAACCCCACTACCTTTTCCAATATTGATATTTTGTCGAAGGGACATTTCCGGGTAAAATTCCGGAAGGATTTCCTGGGGGATTTTACATCCGTGCAGGCGCCCCCGGCGGGGTCGGCGAACAATGCTCCGGCAGACAAGCTGGCTACTATACAGTTCGTGCTCAATAAACAGCGTTATAGTTTTCCCATGCGGGAAAAACAGCTGAAGATCACAAAGGCTATTGACGGCATGACCAGTACGGCAACATTGCTGTGCATTAATGAGCCCAGCGGAAGCCTTCAAAAAGAGCATATCATGATCCGGTATGAAGAAGGAGCCCGGGCTTTTTATATTGCTCTGTTTGCAGATGCTTTTGTAAATGAACAAAGGCTGGAGCTGAGCAGGGTAGGCGAAAACCCGGTATGGCACCCGCTGAAAAGCGAGTCTACTATTGTATGCGGGATCTTTCAGCTGGATTTTAAGGCCGCTGTTTAAATGTTCGCAGGCCTGAACCTTAACATCGGGGTCCTGCTCCTGGTACCGGATGCTGATCCTACTTAACCGCTCAATATTTTAACTCGTTAACTAAAATAAAACGTGTATGCTGGGAACCGTAATGCTGATATTGATCATCCTGGTATTTCTGTTACAATCTAAAGTGAAATCATGAGCAGGACGATTATTTTATACGGGCAAACAGACCTGGGGCGCAAACGGGAAGAGAATGAAGATAATTTTATTGCGGTTCCCGGGCTTTGGGCAACTCCCTCACGCGCGCTGGCAGGAGCTATTGACGGCGTTGGCGGTTATGAAGGAGGGGCAGAAGCTGCGTTGATCGCAAAAGAGACCATTGAAGCGTATTTGCAGAACTTCAGTTTTGGGGCTCCGCGGCAATTGCTGAAAGAGGCCGCCATTACTGCCAATAATAAGGTGTTTGAACAACGGAAGGCAAACGAAGCACTAAACCGTATGAGCTGTGTGCTTTCAGTAGCAGTACTGGATGCTGATAAGGAAATGATGTATGTGGCGCATGTGGGCGACAGCCGCGGCTATGTTTGCCGCAACGGCAGCATGCTGAAAATTACCCGCGACCATTCGTCTGTAGGAATGAAGGAGGACAGCGGGTATCTCACAGAGGCGGAAGCCATGCAGCATCCGCGCAGGAATGAGATCAGCAAGATGGTGGGCGAGCTGTTCCTGGATGCGGAAGATTCTGATCATTATTTTGACATCGGGGAACACAGCTTTTTGCCGGATGATATCGCTTTGTTTTGCTCCGATGGACTTACGGATCTTGTTACCCAGGCTCAGATGAGCGCCATCTTATCCGCGCCCGGTACACTGCAGCAGAAGGCGCAGCAGCTGATCGATAAGGCCAATGAGCTGGGCGGAAAAGATAATATTACCGTGGTATTGGCTACCTATACCATAGCAAAGAAGCCCGGGCGCAAAAAGACCGTAAAACAGGCCATTGAAATTCCTATTGCAAACCCCGAAACAGAAGCGATTATGCCTGCGTATCATCGCCCTCCCGTCAAAAAAAAAATAAGCATATTGCCGGTCATTATTGCATTGGTTGTAGGGTTTTTGCTGAACTGGACAGGAACGCGCTCTTTTTTTACCCGGCAGGAGACGCCGCCGGCGGTGCCGGATACATTACCGCTCCGGAACGATACATTGCCGGCGATGGATAGCGCAAGGTTACAGCAAATGGATACATTAATTAACGCAACGGATACTATTTACAGGGACAGTATCCGCCGTAATGCACTGCAAGGCTATTAACAGATGAAGCAAAAAATAAAACTATATCCAAGACGGATCGAACGGATTCTTTTAGCGGCGGTAACCCTGCTGCTGGGCCTCATGGCCTACCAGTATTACCAGCATAAAAAGGCGGATTTTATTAATTCGGATTACGGGTATGAAAGCGGTAAAATGGTAAACCTGGTAGCCCCGGTCCAATCCGCCACGCTGCAGCAGGTTTTTACCAAGGGCGGGTATTTTACGGATGAGGAATACATCCGCTTTATTGCCGGGAAAATAAAAACGCTGGTGGAGCAGGAAGGACAATTGCCCAACCTGGGCGCCCTGAACAAAAACAGCCTGATGCTTCCCGCTACCGAGTTTTTGAACACTTCCAGTGAGTCCGGCAAGCTGCGCTTCCTGAATGCCATTACACAACTGGATATGGATAGTGCGCTTTATGCTGCGGAGCTCAGGCATCCTGCAAAGTATCCCGATGAAGTGGCGGTTCAAAATACCAAGACAAAACTGTCGATCCATGGCAGGATACAGCTGGCTTCTTCAGACAGCAGCGGAGAGCAGGAGGGCGGCGGTGTGCTGGTAAAACTGACAGAGGTCTTCCCCTCTAATTATTATGATACGCTCAGTGTGCAGCCGGGTAATGAAGCAACAGAATTTTTTGCACGTACCAATGAGAACGGGTCCTATGAGTTCTATAATTTAAAAGCGCAGCGGAATTACCGGGTTATTGCCATGAAGCCCGGCTATGATTTTGGCCCGGCAAAAGGCATTGCCGCCATTGAGGGCGATCAGTCGTTCAGCTTTAAAGGCCGGCCTCATAAGATCCGGCTCCTGGACCGTACAGAGTTCCGCCAGATCAAAAACGATAAGATCTTTACGGTACGTACGCCTGCGGATTTTAAGAAAGAATATTTTACCAACCTCGTCTTGTTTGTACTGGCTTTCTGGATCTTCCATTTTGTACTCTGGCTGAAAAATTACCGGAGCGACCAGTTTATTTTACCCCTGTTATTCTTCCTGTCGGGTACCGGTATTATGGTATTATATAGTATGCAGGATCCGCTGCGGGACATGATCCATGGAAGCGGCATGGCAAAATGTGTTGCCGGCGTACTGATATTTTTTTCTGTGGTGTTATTCTTCCTGAAAGAAAATGCGGTGATGCGCTTCTATCATTCCAGGTGGTTTGACCCGGTTCACAGCCTGTTGCCCTTGTCGGGCGGATTAAAAGCCCCGCGGGGCTACTCCTGGATGCTCCTTTCCATAGTGCTGATGCTGATGCTGGCGTTGATTGGTACCGGTCCGGAGGGAAGCGGGGTAAAAGTAAACCTGTTCGGGTTTCAGGTGAGCGAGCTGTCAAAGGTATTAATGATCGTATTTTTTGCTGCCTATTTTGCAGTAAATTCCGAATACTTCCGCAATATTCCTGATAACCGCTGGCTCACGCGGAACAATATAAAGATGCTGCTCTTGTTTGTATTCCTGCTTGGCGTTTATGCAGCGCTGGGGGACCTGGGGCCTGCCATTGTATTATGTTTGACTTTTTTATTCTTTTATTCGTTTGCAAAAGAGGAGTTCTTTCCCATGATACTGGTGGCGGTGATCTATGTGGTATTGCTTATGATCACCTCCCGGTTTATCAACAACGCACAGCATGATTATCTTCCATGGCTGGCATTTGTTGCCTGCGCCGGTACGCTGGGGTATGTATTTTTCAGGAAACGGTATGAGTCGGTATTTTTTATAGTGCTGATCATTTCGTCGTTTATCCTGCTGGCCACCCTGCCTTTTGAGTTTACCCAGCGCCTGGCAGACCGGAACGGGATGTTCCGGAATATTTGGGAGAACAAGCTCATCGGGGGCGACCAGGTGGCGCAGGGGATCTGGTCGCTGAATGCCGGCGGCTTTTTGGGGCAGGGGCTGGGAAAGGGATTCCCGAGCGTCATGCCCGCCTATCATACGGATATGATCCTGGAAAGTATTGGTGAGGAGCTGGGGCTGGTAGCGCTGATCGCTGTCTTCCTGGCATTTGGCCTGTTGACCTACCGGTCGTTGCTGGCGGCGCGCCGTACCGGAAAGCCGTTTCTTTTTTACCTGGTGGCGGGCATTGCCATTGCCACCATGCTCCAGTTCTTCCTGATCACGGCCGGAACCCTGGGACTGATCCCGTTAACGGGGATCTCTGTACCTTTCCTGAGCAAGGGCAATGCCGGTATCATCATCACCCTTACTGCATTTATGATGGTATTGCTCCTGTCCAATGAGAAAGGCGATGCCCTCGAGATGGAATATGTAAAAAAGAATTTTGACAATGTGAACGCCTATGCGATCCTCACGTTCTTTGCGGTGCTGCTCTTTTTTATCGGAACCTTGTTCTGGTACCAGTATAAATCGAATGAATATATTACCAAACCGGCGCTGGTGCTGAACCGCAAAGGAGCCTGGCAGTACAGCTATAATCCCCGTATCGGTATCTTTTTGCGGGAGATCCGTTCCGGCAATATCTACGACAGGAACGGGGTATTGCTGGCCACATCCAGCAAGGCTACTTTTGACCAGTTCAAAAACCGGCTGGTGCCCCTGGGTGCAAACCCGGTACTGTACGGAGAGCAGTTGAAAAGGGATCAGAACCGGTATTATCCTTTTGGAGCAGACCTGCTGTTCTGGCTGGGCGATTATAATAAAGAGATCGCCAATGAGGAGGAGGCCGGTTACGCAGCAGAATACCGGCATTATACGCTCTTGAAGGGCTTTGATGTTACCAGCACTACTTCTCAAAAAACATCGGACCGTTATAAGGAAGACCGTTTCCTGCCGGTTACGCAAAAGGAATCGGAGCTGGTCAGGTACGACTATAGTGCGCTGGCGCCTATTTTAAAGGAAGGAAAGGATGGCCAGTGGGTGGAGCTGCAAAATAATAAGGATAAAGATATCCGGCTATCCGTGGATGTGGTACTCAACCAAAAGATCAACGCAGTGATCCAGAACACTACCGCCTCCAACTCCTTCCGGACTTCTATGGTTGCGGTCAATGCCGCCACCGGTGATGTGCTGGCCTCTGCTTCCAACCCCGCGCCTTCCTATAAGGACCTGAAGCTCATCAGTAATATCGATCCTTCCGATTACAGGACCATTTTTAAGCAGATCTTCCAGGACCGGGTAGTAGTACCTCAGGACCTGGGCATTACGTTTAATTCAAGACCCGGGTCTACAGTAAAGATCATTGATGCCACAGCGGCTATGAACCAGTATGGCCCGCAGGCGGCACAGTTCAGCTATTTTGTTTACCCGGCTGAGGTGATCCACCAGGGCGAACCGGTAAATACGAATGTGGATATGCGTTCGGCGATCGTGCACTCCAGCAACGTGTATTTTATTAAACTGGCTAATGATAAGAACCTGCAGCCCTCTCTTTTTAGCCTGTATGACGCATTGGGGATGAATATACTGAACCGAGGAGGCTTTCATTTTCAACGGCCCGAAGATTATGACAGTGAGAAATATTTTAAGGAATGGGGCAAATTTGTGGCCCGGGGAAAGAACATCTTCAACAGCCAGCGGCTGATGAACACACGCAGGAGGCTCCAATCGCCCTATTCGGATCTTGCATGGGGACAGGGGGAGCTTTCGGCCACACCGCTGCATTTGGCAAGAATGACGGGCGCGCTTGCAGACAGTGGTATATTGCAGCCTTCCCGCTTTTTGTTTAAGAGCTGGAGTAATAAAGTAAGTCTCCAGAAAGCGGCTGCGGTCACTAATCAACCACAGATCGCCCCGCTGATCGGAAGTTTTATGCGGGAGCAATCTGCAAAGGTTTCCGCGGCCTCCGGGCTGGAAGTGCATGGAAAAACCGGAAGCCCGGAACGGGATAAGCTGGTGAAGAAAGGGGATAAAATGGCGCTGAAACGGGTTACAGACTCCTGGTATACGTTTTTTGTAGCTTCGCCGAAGTTAAAGGCGCCCATTGCCTTTACGATCCGGATCGAAGAGATCGGGAACTCAGAATATGCCAAAACACTGGCAGTTGATATTTTGAAACAACTGAAAGGGGCAGGGTATTTTTAAGACATCAGCTTTCAGCCATCAGCCTTCAGTATTTAATGAGCCCTGATAAGCTGACAGCTGATACCTGACTACTGATCGCTGGCAACTATAAACATTTAACTCCAATACTATGAATTGGTTTAAGAAAAAATTTGAACAATTTTCGGAAAAGCTCAATGCAGATGATACTTCTTTTGGGGCCATCGAAAAAAAAGAGGAAGGGCGCGTGCCGCAGACTCCAAAAGTGCCGGAGCGGAGTGCTTCATCGGGTCGGGTAGATAATATTGAAGAGTTAAAGGAGATCACCCTGGGCGCCATCAGCAACACCGTGCGGATGCTGGGCTACAGTAATACGGTGATCTCCGGCCTGGTATTCCATTCTGTATATAAGGACAATGCAATCGAAAATGTAGGCCTGATGAGCCTGATGAAAGATCCCCGGTTCCTGAGCCGGATAAAAAGGGAACTTAAATCAAGAGGTGTGGCCTATAAGGACGACCTGCGAATGGAAGTACTGCATGAATCACCTGATACCGGCAAAGTAACTGCGATCACCGAAGGAATCGGCGTGGAGGTACTGACACCTAAAGACGTGCTTAAGAAACAAAAGGCCCGTGTGGTAGCTACAGAAGGTGTTACCTGGGAGCCGGAGTACATCCTGGAGCCGACAGGCAAACATTATTTTATCGGCAGGGGGAAGGACCCGAAAATAGAGAGCGGCCCAAAGATCCACAATGATATAGCCTTTGTAGGGATCGAAGAAAAAAATGAAGAGCAGTACAAGGTGAATAATTTTATCAGCCGCTCGCACGCGGTCATCGTATTTGATAAAGAGATAGGCGCTTATAAGCTCTTCCGTTCAAAGTTCCTGAATAATCCTTCCCATAAGATCAAGATCTTTAACGCATCGCTGGATGATTTTTCGGGCATCAGTTTAAGCAATGCAACCGTGCCGCATATTTTGAAGAATGGAGATTCGATCTGTTTTAACGACAGGATTGTATTGGAGTTTGGATTACTGGACTGAGGCCTAAGTGGGCAGGTTATTGAAGGGATAAGTGGAACATGAGAAGTTGGATCTGAAAGGTAGGCGGTGGGCAGGGAAATTGAAAAATTAAATCAGAAACAGGAAAAGGATGCATGAATTAGCATTAAAATATGATATCCTTAAAGTGGTGGGCCATGGCGGTTTTTCGGCCGTGTTCAAGGCCCGGAGCAAAGAGGATCCGGAGCACGTTGTGGCATTAAAACAACTGGATTTTGTGTTGGAAAACGAAGATGCAAAAGAATACCGGGATTTTAAGAACGAGGTGGAGATCCTTAAAAGGCTGGATCATCCCAATATCGTGAAGATCTACGATGAGTATATACTGGATAACAAGCCCTCGCTGGAAATGGAGTATGTGGATGGCGAAACGCTTGAAACCATCATCCAGCGGGAGGGGTATTTTTCTATTGAAGATGCCCTGGAAGTGATTGCACAAATGGCGTCTGCTTTAAGTTATTGTCATCACTATCATTCCTATGGCAATTCGCCGCTGCACGGGCCCTCCGATTCGGTGATCATCAACCGGGATGCGATCATTCACAATGATATCAATCCCAAGAATATTATCCGTACCCGGAATGAAGAGGGGGGCTGGAGGTATGTGCTCATCGATTTCGGGCTGTCTTTTGCAGACCCGGATGCGGTGCGCCATAGCAAAAAGGAAGACGGGATGGCCGAATATAAGGCCCCCGAAAAATGGAGGGCGGCGCTGGTTGATACCCCTTCGGACATTTATAGTTTGGGGATCGTTCTTTACGAACTGCTTACCGGAGGGGTGCCTTTTCCTGTTAAAGACTACAAGCAGGCCAACGAAATGATCGCCCTGGAGGAAAAGCACAAGAGCGCCCCGGTACCGGATATCTGCCGCAAACGGATGGAAGCCATCGAAGCGAGAGAGGGGATAAGGCCGGATGAATGCGATATTCCTGGATGGCTGCAGATGCTGGTACGGCAATGTCTTGAAAAAGACCCGCTGAAGCGCTTCAGAACGGGACGTGAACTGAACCGTTTTTTTTATAACGGCCTGGATGGGAAGATCGACATGCCCGAAACACAGGAGGGTGCGGTCATTGATATTGACCCGGCGGTTCTGCAAAAGAATGCAGGTGCTTATATCGAAGTGAAGCCGAATATCCTTACCGAAGGTCAGCACTTCTTTATCAATAAAGACCTGATCACTATTGGGCGCTGGAATGATCTGCCGGGAGGAACGGCAGATTTTGGCATCAGGACCTCCGACCGGTTCATTTCAAAAAATCATTGCCAGATCCTGCGCAGACGTACTGCTGATGGCGGGTATGCTTATTTTTTACAGGATAAAGCCCCCAGTAAGAACGGAACGTATTTTAACACGGATAAAAATTCTATACGCTTATCCGATACCACGGAAGTCCTTTTAAAAGAGGGCGATTATTTTTGGGTGGGCAATACAGAAATCGTGTTTCACCAGGGGGCGTAGTTGGAGGTTCCGAAAGAGATCGGCACCGGTATTGGGTCCGGAACATGAGCACCGTTGTATTCTGATGCCGTTGGGTATTATTTTTTTATAACGGTTCCGGTAAAGATGTTATCTGCGCTTGTGATTTCTTCCTGCAATGTCATTGTATTACATCGGCAGGCATTTGCTTCTGAAAATGATAGGAGCAGGAGCACAGCAAGCATGCCCAAACCCGGGACAGGGTGGATGCGGGATTTTACAGACAAGGCTTTCATAGAAAAGCTTTAAGCTTCCTGTTTAACGATCAAATTCAGCCTGTTTTAACAAAAATCAGCAGCATTGAACCTGTGTAGTCAGCCGTTTCGCAGTTCAAAGCTTATTCCCTTCCTTTGGGAAAATGATGGTAGGCTGATGTTTTTTGGCCTCTTCAAGATCCATAGAAGCATAAGAGATAATGATTACCGGATCACCCACCTGCGCCTTACGGGCGGCGGGGCCATTGAGGCAGATGGTGCCCGAGCCTCTTTTCCCCTTGATCACATAGGTTTCCAGGCGTTCTCCGTTATGCACGTTAACCACCTGAACTTTTTCGTTTTCAATCAGATTGGCGGCATCCATCAGGTCTTCATCAATGGTAATGCTGCCCATATAATTGAGGAAGGCCTCCGTAACAACAGCCCTGTGGATCTTGGATTTAAAAACTTCTATAAACATAGGGGCGCAAAGGTACTATTTTTCAAAATATCAATTATTTACCGGCAAAATATTCCTTTTCGTTAACAAATTCTAAAGCCGTTTAGTTGTAAATATTATTGTAAATTCGTGTATCGGTAAGGAATTTTTTAAGACATATTTAGAATACATGAAATCGTTTATTGTTACGGCCGGATTGATGTTAATAATGGGAACCACCCATGCACAAAAAAAACTGACGGCGCTTTCCACTTCCAGGGGAACCATTGTAGCGCACAGGGTTACCTCTGGCGAATCGTTACAGTATTTAAGCACAAAATACGGGGTATCCCTTGCTACACTTGCAAAGGCAAATGGCATGAAGGGTAGCCAGGAGCTGAAGATCGGGCAAACGGTTAAAGTACCGGTTACGGCTTCTAACCTGAATACCAAATCCCGGAAGGGGATCCCTGTCTATTACGAGGCGGGGGCAAAGGATAACTTAACAACCATTAGCCGCAAATTCAACCGGGTGGATGTAAAAACCCTGAAGGCCTGGAACAAGCTGAGAAAAGATGCTGTTTCCAGGGGGCAGGACATCCTGGTTGGGTATATGATGGATAATGCCGCGGCAAAGAAGGAGAAAAAAGAAGAGGAGCAGACCGAAACGGCCAGGAGTAATGCCGGTGCTACTTTAAAGACAGGACAGAAAGTAACCGTTACTTCCGCCGTGAATATCCGTAAAGGAGCCAGTACCGGCCAGCCGGTAGCAGGCACGCTGCAAAAAGATGAAGTGGTTACGGTTACGCGGCGAGTGAACGGCGACTGGGTAGAAGTACGTACAGCCGGGGGACAAAAAGGTTATATGGCCTCCCAGTTTTTGGAGCCGGTAACTGCCCCGCAGGCAGACGAAGAAAAAGAAACAGTTAAAAGCAGCGTTGTGCTGAAGGCTGGTCAAAAAGCAGCAGCAGCATCGGCGGTGAATATACGCAAGGGGCCGGGCACAGACCAGCCGGTAGTAGGACAGGTAGAGAAGGATGAAGTGGTAACCATAAGCCGCAGGGTTAATGATGAATGGGCTGCTATCCGTACTGCTGACGGGAAAAAGGGCTATGTGGCTTCCCAGTTCCTGGGTTCGGCAGATTCAAAGAATAATGATGAGGAAAAAGAAGTGGCAAAGGCGGAAGTGAAAAAAACAGCCGGCAAAAAGGCGAAAGTGGCTTCCGATACGTATATTAATATACGGAAAGGGCCGGGCACGGACCAGGCTGTTGTGGGGCAGGCTCAAAAGGACGAAATTATTACCATAACCCGGCAGGTAAATGACGAATGGGCAGCTGTACGTACCAGCGGCGGAACAGAAGGCTATGCCGCCACTCAGTATCTTGTAGACCCGGCTGCAGAACCGGCAGAACGCCCGGTGGCTAAAAAAGAGCAGCCGGCTGTCAAAGCAGAAAAGCAAATGGCCATTGTGGGTACGGGGATCAACATCCGGAAGGGACCGGGTACTGAAGAACCGGTAGTAGGCAAGGCCGAAAACAATGAAATTGTTACAGTAAGTGGCGATACAAAAGGTGAATGGGCCGCAGTGCGTACGGGAGAGGGCGTTACAGGATATATCGCCTCCCGTTTTCTTGGTCCGGCAGAAAAAGCAGCCCCCGAAAATGAAGCGCCGGAAGCCGTTGTAAAAAAAGCGTCTTCTAAGCCCTCCGGGGAGCAGCCGGCCGCACAGGCTGTTTCTTCCGCACCGGTTGCCGAAGCGGCACCTCCTCCTGCAAATTTTGACGAAAGCGGATTCTTTAAGACCGCGTACGAGGCACAAACAACTGCTGCTTCCACAACCGATAAACCGGTGCATGCGGGAGTCTTTAAAACCGATAAAGGCTGGGATGATGGAAAATATTATGCGTTGATCGACGGCGTTCCTTCCGGAACGATCATCAAACTATCCAATCCTAATGCAAACACAACGGTGTATGCAAAAGTACTGGGAGATATAAAAAGCCTGAAACAAAAGAACAGTCCGGCCTTGCGTATTAGTGATGCCGCAGCTACGGCACTCCGCATTAATGCTGCGGATTTTGATGTTGTGGTTACCCATTAAAAGCTGCCGGCCCATGCCCGTCCGGCCGTTGACTAAAACTGGTAGCCCCGCAGGAAATCTTCGACAGCCATCCGCTTTTTACCCTCCAATTGGAGCTCCTTCAGGTCCAGGAATCCATTGGTACATACAAAGGAGAGGTATGTTTTGGCGTCTGTTTGGAAGGTCCCCGGTTGCTGGTCTGTTGCTGCTTTTCTGACAGAAGCCTTAAATATTTTTAACTTTTTCTGGTTGAGGAAGGTAAACGCCCCGGGATAGGGAGAAAGCCCCCGTACGAGATCGTAGACTTTTTCAACCGGCTGGCTGAAATCGATAAGGCAGGTTTCTGTAAAAATCTTAGGCGCATGGCGGAGCGCGGCAGCCCCGGGTTGGGGGATCTCTGTCAGCGATCCGTTTGCCAGCCCTTCTACGGTGGCTACCAGCAAGTTGGCCCCGATATCCTTCATTTTATCATGAACACTGCCTGCCGTATCGTCTTCGTTTACCGGAAAGTGGTCCTGTAAGAGGATATGGCCGGTATCTATTTCGTGCTGTAGTTTAAACGTGGTTACCCCCGTTTCCTTTTCTCCATTGATCACTGCCCAATTGATGGGGGCCGCACCCCGGTACTGCGGAAGCAGGGAGCCGTGAAGGTTGATCGTTCCCATAGGCGGCATGTTCCATACAACCTCCGGCAACATCCGGAAGGCCACGCAGATCTGGAGATCGGCTTTCAAATTCCGCAAAGCATCAAGGAAGTCCGGGTCTCTCAGCTTTTCGGGCTGGAGTAGGGGCAACTGGTGTTCCAGTGCATATTTTTTTACAGCACTTTGCTGTAATTCCATGCCTCTCCCTGCTGGTTTATCCGGAGCAGTGATCACACCAACGATTGTGCCGCCTGCCCGGACCAGGGCATCAAGGCTGGCAACTGCAAACTCGGGTGTACCCATAAAAACGATACGTAATTTCTTTGCCTGTTCATTCAGCGTCATGCTGCAAAAATAGCGGTAAATGATCGATCCTGAAATAACGAAACTGTTCCGGGGAACCCGCGGGCCTTCTTGACAGAAAGCAAAGGGATCCCCGGTTTTGGCTCTCAGTAGCCGGTGTGTTCAATCAAATGAAAAGCAATTATATGAAATGGCTGTCGGGTTGCCTGTTCCTGCTTGTTGCCGGCCGTTTTTCAGGGCCGGCGGCTCACAGTGAACGGCATATTCTTCTAAATAGAGGAGGGCCTGCAAATTTCCGGATTCCCCGAAAAATAGGGGCGCCTGCTTTGTAATTACAAATTATGGCATCTGCATAAAAAAGCCTACCTTGCCCTCAAATCAGTTTATTCATTTTAAATTCAATCAATGCAACAAGCAAAAAAAGGCGATAAAGTAAAGGTGCACTATCACGGAAAACTGACGACTGGCGAAACCTTTGATTCTTCCGAGGGGCGTGATCCGTTGCCCTTTGAGATCGGGGGCGGTATGGTGATCAAAGGGTTTGATGACGGCGTTACAGGGATGACTGTAGGTGAAAAAAAGACCATCACCATTCCTGCCGATGAAGCCTATGGCCCGGTAAATCCTGATATGGTTATAGAAATGCCGAAAGATCGCCTTCCCCAGGATATGGAAGTGGAAGTGGGGATGCCCCTGGTGATGAGCGACCCTCAGGGCCAGCAGTTCCAGGTGACCGTAAAGGAGATCACGGAAGACAAGATCGTGCTGGATGCCAATCACCCGCTTGCCGGCAAAGACCTGGTATTTGACCTGGAGCTGGTTGAGATAGAAGGCGGAAGCCCCCTGATTATTATGCCTTAACAAAGATTAAATGATAATTTGGTAAAAGCAGCTTTTAAAGCTGCTTTTATATTTAGTTTTAAATCAATTGAATTGTATTACGTTTTGATAATGTGCCTGTTGTTGTTTTAAGTATATTTATTGTTCATTGAATAAGCGACCATGACCTATAACTTTACCGTTTCTGACCGTTTTTTGAAGTATGTAACTATTGATACGCAAAGTGATCCCCTGTCGGACAGTGTTCCGTCAACCGCCAGGCAAAAAGATTTGAGCAGGATCCTGGTTGGTGAGCTGAAAGAGATGGGACTGCAGGATGCGGAGCTGGATGAGTTTGGATATGTGTATGCTTCCATTCCCGCCAATACGGATAAGCAGGTTCCGGTGATCTGCTTTTGCAGTCATGTTGATACCTCTTCTGATTGTTCAGGTACAGGGGTTAAACCCATTGTACATCAAAACTATGATTGCAGGGATATAGTGTTGCCTGATGACCCGCAACAGGTTATCCGGCCTGGCGATCATCCCTATCTGAAAACAAAAAGAGGTGAGGATATCATTACAGCCTCCGGTACTACGCTCCTGGGGGCAGATGATAAGGCCGGGGTTGCCATTATTATGGACCTCGTACACTTCCTGACAACCCATCCCGAAGTAAAACACGGTACGGTCAAAATCCTGTTTACGCCGGATGAAGAGATCGGCCGCGGGGTAGACCATGTAAACCTGGAAAAACTGGGGGCTGATTTTGGATATACCCTGGACGGAGGTGAACGGGGCAGCTATACAGATGAAACCTTTAGTGCCAATGGTGTTACCATACATTTTTATGGAAACAGTATTCACCCCGGTTATGCCAGGGATAAGCTCATCAATGCTATCAAAATAGCAGGAACCTTTCTTGACCTGCTGCCCAGGGACGGCTTTAGTCCCGAAACAACAGAAGACCGGGAAGGGTTTGTGCACCCGGTGCATATAGAAGGCGGCGCCGAAAAGGCCTCACTGAGTTTTATTATCCGCGATTTTGATACCCAGAAACTGAAATTGCATGAGGCCCGGCTGGAGCAGTTTGCAAAACAGGCTACAGGAAGATATCCCGGCAGCCGGTACGAATTTGCAAGCCGGGAGCAGTACCGGAATATGAAAGAAGTGGTTGATCAGCATCCTGAAATAGGGGATTACGTAAAGATCGCAATGGAGCGGAGTGGTATTGAATTTAAAAAGAGCAGCGCAAGGGGGGGGACAGATGGCTCCCGGTTATCTTTTATGGGCATTCCTTTCCCGGATATCTTTACTGGTGAAATGGCTTTCCATGGCAAACATGAGTACGTAAGCATCCAGGATATGCAAAAGTCAGTGGAAACACTGGTCAACCTGGTACAGGTTTGGGAAGAAAGGGCCGCTTCCTGATCCCTTTGTTATTTCCCCGGAATTTCCGGGTGGAACGGGCCCGGGTATTTTAAAAAAAGCGCAATGATGAAGCGCTCCCAGGTCTGCAGCGTAAAGGCAAAAACAGGGTATCATAAAAATGTTATGCGCCCGGACCCGGAAGGTATTCCCGTCCAGGTAGCTTAATGCTTATCTTTATAAAAATATAATTATTGTTATGGAATTTATTACGAACTTTTGGTGGGTACTGGTTATACTGCTTGTGGTGCTCAGCGGGTTGTTTACCGTAAACCAGGGCTATATCGGCGTTATTACCATGTTTGGGAAATACCGTCGTATTGTAAAGCCGGGCTTAAATATTAAGATCCCTTTTATTGAAAGAGTGTACCGGCGGGTATCTGTTCAGAACCGGTCTGTTGAGCTGGAGTTCCAGGCGGTGACCCAGGACCAGGCCAATGTGTATTTTAAAAGCATGTTGCTGTACGCCGTACAGAATGAGCTGGAGGAGACAGTAAAGAAGGTGGCATTCAAATTTATTGATGAGCGGAACCTGATGCAGGCCCTGGTGCGTACCATTGAGGGCAATATACGCGCCTTTGTGGCTACAAAGAAGCAGGCCGAGGTATTGGGACTGCGCCGTGAAATTGTACAATATGTAAAAGTGGAGATTGACCACACACTTGAGGAATGGGGTTATCACCTGCTGGATCTGCAGATCAACGATATTACATTTGATAAAATGATCCTTGACTCTATGAGCAAGGTGGTTGCCAGTAACAACCTGAAGGCAGCGGCAGAAAATGAAGGGCAGGCATTGCTGATCACCAAAACTAAATCGGCGGAGGCCGAAGGAAATGCGATCAAGATCAGCGCGGAAGCAGAACGGGAAGCTGCGCGGCTGCGGGGACAGGGGATCGCCTTGTTCCGGGAGGAAGTGGCCAAGGGGGTATCTTCTGCAGCAGTGGAGCTGCGCCAGGCGAACCTCGATACCAATTTTATCCTGTTCAGCATGTGGACAGAGGCCATCAAGAATTTTGCAGAGTACGGAAAAGGAAACGTGATCTTCCTGGATGGCAGTACAGAGGGGATGGAGCATACCATGAAGCAGTTCCAGGCCATGATGATGCGCCCTTCGGGAACCGATGCATTAAAAAAGGGGCAGTAAATAACAGGCGTTGCCCGGCATTTATTTTTCGCTGTTGGCAAAGCCGGCCAGCACAAACCGTTGTTTCCCCTGCATGTCGGTTTTAATAACTGCAGTGAACCCTTTCGTTTCAAGCAGCTGCCGGGTTTCTTCCGCCAGGTTCTCATGTACTTCCAGGTAGATCCGGCCGCCGGGCGCAAGAACAGCACTTGCGGCGCCCGCTATTTTGCGGTAAAATAGTAAAGGATCCTCATCCGGAACAAATAAAGCGAGCGCCGGTTCATAGTCTGTCACATTTTTATGCATCGATGTTTGATCAGCAACGGGGATATAGGGTGGGTTGCTTACCAGCACATCAACCTGCGGAAGCTGCGGCCAGTTTGTTTCTTCTAAGAAATCGAGCTGCATAAAGTGGATGTCCTGCTGGTATTTAGCTGCATTTTTACGGGCAACTGCCAGTGCCTCTGCGCTGATATCACAACTCGTCACCGTTGCATCCGGGAGCTTTCTTTTCAAAATAACGGGAATGCACCCGCTTCCGGTTCCGATGTCTAATATGCGCACGGAAGGCCGGGTCTTATGTTCCTGTATAACGGCATCCACGAGTTCTTCGGTTTCGGGTCTTGGGATCAGTACCTGCTTATTGACAAAAAAAGGAATATCATAGAACCAGGCCTCATTCAGGATATACTGGATCGGTTCGGCTTTTAGTAACCGCTTCCTGATATCCGATAGCATTTTCAGCATACAGGGGTCGGGGTTGAACTGCCGCCCTTCACAGGCCCGGAGATCGAAGCCCGTAAGGTGCGCCACGGCCAGGTACCAGATCTGCTGCGCTTCATTTTCCGGATAAAGAACCTGCAGCTCCTGTACAAAGCTTTTTTCTACGTTTTTTAAAGACATGCTGCAAACTTAATTCTTTTACTTTTGCAAAAATGGATACAGCAGTACAGGAACTTTATTTGGAACGTTGTTTCCAGCTGGCAAAACTGGGTGCCGGAGCTGTAGCTCCTAACCCGATGGTGGGTGCCGTGCTGGTATACAAGGACCGGGTCATTGGTGAGGGATACCACCAGCGGTACGGGGAAGCACATGCGGAAGTGCATTGTATCAACCAGGCGCTGGAGCAGTACCCGGGGCTGATCGAAAAGGCTACGCTCTATGTTTCCCTTGAACCCTGTGCCCATTACGGTAAAACGCCTCCCTGTGCAGATCTGATCATCCGGCATAAGATCCCAAGGGTAGTGGTAGGGTGTCGTGATCGTTTTGAGGAGGTCAATGGAAAAGGGATCGAAAGGCTGCGGAATGCCGGTGTGGAAGTGGTTGAACAGATTGCCACGCAGGAAGCTATCACCCTAAACAAACGGTTCTTTACTTTTCACGGGTTAAAACGCCCGTATATTATTTTAAAATGGGCTCAGACAAGGGATGGCATCATGGCTTCTCCGGATGGGGAACGCTTAAGGATCACCCATCCGGTGACCAACCGGTTGGTGCACCGGTGGCGCTCGGAAGAAGCCGCTATTATGGTGGGCGCTGCTACGGCGGTTAAGGATGACCCGCTGCTCGACCGTCGCCACTGGTTTGGAAAAGCGCCGCTGAAGATCGTGGTTGCTGCTTCGGGCGATCTGCCGGACGATCTGAAATTGCTGCACTCCGGCAGTGCCGCATGGGTATTTAACCGGAAGGAGGAAAAGAAGGGCGCGCAAACGGAGTGGATCAAAATAACAGCGGGAGACCTGGTAACCGGAATGCTGGATGTATTGTTTCAACGGCAGGTTCAGAGCGTTTTTGTAGAAGGGGGGCGCCGGTTGTTGCAATCCTTTATTGATGCAGGCCTGTGGGATGAGGCCCGCGTGATCACTAATACAGAAATGATTGCCGGCGGGGGATTATCGGCTCCGTCATTGCAGGGGCAGGTGCTCCTTCAGACAACCAAAATTGGGGCAGACGAAATAACAGTTTATAAGCATATACATAATCAGTTTATAGTTTAAGATGGACCAGGGAAATTATTATCAGACCATTGAAACGGGCGGACAGGCAGAATTTAAAGACCGGGGCAGCCGTTTTATTGCCATGGCCTATCCGCTTAAAAATACCGATGAGTTTAAAAAAATACTGGCTGCTGTAAAAAAAGAGCATCCCAAGGCCAATCATCATTGTTTTGCATACCGCCTGGGCACAGAAGGAAATGCTTTCCGGGTCAGCGATGCAGGCGAACCTTCCGGAACTGCGGGACGGCCGATATTGGGCCAGATCGACAGCCGGCAGGTGACGGATGTCCTGATCATCGTCGTACGCTATTTTGGCGGTACCCTGCTGGGGGTGCCGGGGCTGATCAATGCGTATAAATCAGCTGCAGCCATGGCATTGCAGGTAACGCCCCTGGTGCGTAAGCCGGTATTAAAAACCTATCATCTGCAATTTGACTATACCCAGCTCAACGAAGTGATGAATGTGGTAAAACAATTTGACTGCCTGATCATGAAACAGGAATTGCAGCTGTTTTGTGTAATGGATATCGGTATCCCCAAACACCGGCTAACGGAAAGCGTTATGCGGCTGGAGGATATCAGGAACCTGGTGCTGAAGGAGGTAGCGGTCATTGCAGCTTCGTAAGCACTTTCTTTTTTGTGATATAACCGAGATGAGACCATTGCAGCTTTCCGTTCTTATAAATGTGCAGTACCGGTAAGGCATCGATCTTCAGGGTATTGGCCAGCTCCGGATTTTTATCAATATCGATCCGCAGCACGGATACCGTAGCCGCCTTTTCATGCGCGATCTCCTTCAGGTAAGGCTCCATTTTTTTGCAGGGCCCGCACCATGCGGCATAAAAATCAACCAGCACCAGTTTGTCGGTCTGTAAAGCCTTTTCAAAATCAGCTTTAGAGAAGAACAGCCCCTTTCCGCCGGCAGTCTTTTCTTCCGGCAATTGCGCAGCACGCCATTTGAGCATGCCTCCTTCCATTTCATACACCTGTTTAAATCCCTTGCTGCGTAAATAGGCTGCTGCTTTGGCGCTTCTGCCGCCACTGAGGCAATATACATACACCGGCAGCTCCTTTGGCAATAACAGTGCCTTCCGGCTAAACGAGCTGTCCAGCCAGTTAATGTTCACCGCACCGGCAATGTGCCCGGCTGTATATTCATCGGGGGTGCGTACGTCCAGTATGTTTTTCTCCGCAGGGGCTTCCGCCTCTTTTTGGAACTGCTGTGCCGGCAGCGATTGGCTCCAGCCCCGGGTGGTGATCAGCACCGTGAAGACGGTCAACAGGAGAAAAGGATATTTCATCGCGTATTTTTTATGGGCCGGTACAGGAACTTTTTATAGCGGGTTTATATCATTATTTCGAGATCCATTTGAGTGATACCGGTATGCCCGTTTTTACCTCGCGGCCGGTTGGCTCGGGCATGCCGGTATCGGGATTGATTTTGAAAAGGGTGATATTATCGCTTTTCTGGTTGGCTGCAAGCAGCCAGCGACCGGAAGGGTCGATGGTAAAATTCCGCGGAAAATTTCCATTGGTTGAAACGCTGCCCGCATAATGGATCATCCCGGTTTTGAGGTCGGTTTTATAAACCTCGATCGTGCTGCTGCTGCGCTGCGAAGTATAGAGGAATTTATTGTCGGGAGAGAGATGGATATCCGCCCCGGCAGCCTTTCCCTTTTCGGCCTTCAGCCCGTCGGCCGTTTGCAGGTGCCGCAGTTTTCCTTTATGCAAAGCATAAACGTTGACCGTACCAAACATTTCGTCGATGTTATAGACCCATTTTTTATTTTTTGAAATGACCATATGACGCGGCCCCGCCCCGGGCGCTGTTTGAATACTGGCTGTATTGGCCGTATCCACTTTTCCTGTTCTGGCATTAAAGGGATAGGAAACGATCTGATCCGTTCCGAGGTCGCATACGAACAGGAATTTATTGTCTGGGGATATGGTGGTGCTGTGCACATGTGGCCCGCGCTGGCGGGTGGTATCCGGCCCGCTGCCTTTATGCGTTACCAGTTGCGACAGGGCGCCCAGTGATCCGTCTTTAAGAATAGGGTAAATGGAAAAACTGCCACTGGAGTAATTGGAGGCAAACAGCCATTGACCACTCCGGTCTGTTTCCAGGTAACAGGGATCGTCGCCCATACTTTTTACTGTATTTAAGAGGGTGAGCTTCCCCCTTGCAGGTTCAACGGAAAAGGCGCTGATGCCCCCGTCGGCGGTTTCGTTTACAGAGTAAACAAAGCGCTGGTCTTTTGAAACAACCTGGAAGGAGGGGTTTGCGGTTTCCACACTGCTCACAGGCTGCAGGGTCCCGGTTTGCGGATCAAAATCATAAACGTAGATACCTTTACTTGTACTGTTGTTATGGGTATAGGTACCTGCAACCAGGTACTGGCCAAATGTGTTGCTGGTGGTCATCGCAATACTTAAAACAAGCCATGAAATAAAAAATGTCCTCATGCTGAAAATTAAAGCGCAAAAGTACAATAAGTTAAGGTTCCCGGAACGGGTTTTGCTTTTATCTGTTTTTTAACAAATGTCATGCAATCTTCATAACTGCCGGATCTTCTATATATCAAAGACGAACGATCTCAAGAAATTTATAACAATTAAATTGAACTACCATGAAACGGATTCTTACTTTTTCAATTGTATCGGTTTTGGCTGTTGCTGTTTTGGGAAGCTGCACCAAGCGGGATCACTGGCGCGATGATAATCGCAATAACAAAGAGACGGGCATTACGGTTTATGTTTCCGAAGTAGGGTCGGCCTATTCGGTAGTGCGGATGGATTACGACGGTTCTTACGCCGTGGTCTACAGCCTGGAAAATGATAAATATTACTGGCCCGAAAAGAACGATGTTATCTATGGCGATTTTTCCATCGGTGGGGGGCGGACCTTATACAATAAGACTGCAGGGTTCAATATCCGTCTTGAAGTAGATGACTTCTTTGATTACCTGGATGATGCCAAAAGATCTGTGATCCGGAAAGAAGACCAGGGTACAATGACCAGGACGCCCGGTACTACGGTTAATCTCCAAAGAAGAACCGGAACACCTGTAAACAAATAGTTTTTTTTAGTCCGTTTTCTATACAGAGGGCTGCTCAAACGAGCAGCCCTTTTTTCATGCGGTGTACCAACCGCCCTGGCCTGAAGCTCCGGGCACTTTTATTTTCTTTCCCATCAAACCTCTGAGCGGCCGGTTTTAAATTGGATTTTTCCTGCTCCAAAGGATCTTCCGGGTTGTTGCGCATACCCCGGATGGCTGAACGAACAGGGAAGCCGTTGTTAATGCGTTCACTTCTGCGATTGATCTGCACCACCTGCAGGCAATAACCATCATCTCCATTTTACAGGGAATCATTTTTAAACACTGTGTAAGAGGTTATTTGAAAACAGGCGTATTACAAAACCCCCGGCCCTTAAGAGCAATGAAGGAGTCCTGGTCCTTAATGGATCATCCCTTTCTTAATGTTTTTTAGACGTTCAGATTTACTGCAGGGCTTTGTGAAACTGAAGTTTAAACGGCTGCTGAGAATTGCTGGTTGTATTTTACATAGCATCATGGCGCGGGGTAAAGCAAAACGTTTGGCAGAAGGTTTTTGAAGGTGCCGGAAACAGCATTGCTGATTTCCTTCTTCATAACCCCGGATAAAAAAAGCTGTCCCGGAAATTTCGGGACAGCCTTTCTTTTTTAAAGTTAGAGCCTGTTTAAATTTTATTGATGGAATTTATTATGAAGCTATTTTGGAGCGAAACAAGGAAAATTTTGCAGGCATAGTAGGCCACTATGGCGAAAAATTTAACGCAGTTGCAGCCCAAAACGGCCATAATAAAGCCATTGAATGAATTTTAAACAGGCTCTAATTGTTGAATGGACGGGCTTTATTTAACAGCAGCATCAGAAGTGCCCCCGGCATTCCAGATGCGGTATTTTAATTCGTAGCCATCGGGTACAAATACCACAACCGGCAATTTGCTGTTATAGCGGATCTGCTCGGTCCGGGCGCCAACAAATCTTTCTGTTTTCTTACTATCGGGGCAGGCCATCATGGTGGAAACCACTGTTCCGTTGGAGGAGAACTCATAGTAAGTATAACCCCATCCCTGCAGGTCTTTTTCTGCAATTTTACCATTCAGAGAGCGGGTATTACAGTCGGTAGGCATTACCTTGCCGGGCATCAGTTCTACTTTAAGATCTGCTTCTTCAGCACCTTTGGCCGGTAAAAGGATCACGTAGCGTTTGTATCCCTTTTTCTCTTTTGGAAAGTGCTCAAGCTGTTTTTGCGCTTCTTCATTTTTTGTCATGGTAGTTCCTGTTTTTTTGGTCGTACCGCAGGATATCAGTGCTATTGCCAAGAATAAAAAACCTGCTAATTGAATTTGTTTCATCATCACTATTGTTTAATGGTTAAACGATCTGTTTTAAATTTCGCAACACCAGGTTGCAAAAAAAGATGTAGTTGCATAAATGCAGTGTCTGGAAAACAGACCGGCAACAGTTGCAGAAGGTTGTATGGGGGGCGGAATGATGATCCGGATCAAAAAAAATGGCGTATGCCTCTGAATTACGGGTTGTTTCAGGTCAATGATCAGAAGATATTGTGCAATATTAAGGATCTGACGCGGAGCTCCGGGCCCGGCATTGTCTTTCATTCCCATATTTCCACATTTGTTACATTTATGCATTCCGGAAAAGAAGAGATTGTTATGCACAGCCCTTTGTTTGTTTGGTGGCACCGCTTACATTTGCACCCCAACGAATTTTAAAATGGACGTAAAATATATACACCAGATTTCCACAGAGCTGAACCTGCCGGTGAAGCAGGTGGGAAATGTAGAGCAGTTGCATGCGGAAGGCGCAACAATCCCTTTTATCAGCCGTTACCGCAAGGAGGCAACCGGCAATATGGATGAAGTGCAGGTGGCCAATGTGATCGATAAGATCCGTTACTATGATGAGCTGGAGAAGCGTAAGGAAACCGTTTTGAAAACCATTGAAGCGGCGGGCAAATTAACCCCTGAGCTCCGGAAAAGGGTTGAAGAGTGTCTGAATGCTACGGAACTGGAGGATATTTATCTGCCCTATAAGCCCAAGCGTAAAACAAAGGCCTCGGTAGCTATTGAAAAAGGACTGGAGCCCCTGGCAACGCTGTTGTTTGCACAGGGCAATACCCGGGTGGAAGAAGAGGCCGCTCAATATATTAATGAGCAGGTTAAAGATACCGCAGAAGCCTTGCAGGGCGCGCGGGATATTATTGCAGAACGTATTGCGGAAAGCGAGCAGGCAAGAACCCTGGTGCGCGCCATGTTTGCGGAAACTTCCGTGGTGGCTTCGCGCGTGCTGACAACAAAAAAAGAGGAGGCCGATGCGCAGAAGTACCGGGATTATTTTGATTTTAAAGAGCCTCTTTCAAAATGTCCGTCGCACCGGATCCTGGCCATCCGCCGGGGCGAAAAAGAAGGGTTCCTGATCATGGATATTTCCATTGAAAAGGATACTGCTGTCGGTTCGCTGAAGACTGAATTTGTACGGTCATCCGGTGAAGCGGGCACCCAGGTTGGGCTTGCTGTCGAAGACTCCTATGCCCGGCTGTTGAAACCCGCTATTGAAACCGAGTTCCGGATGAACAGCAAGACCTCGGCCGACGAAGAGGCGATCAAGGTATTTGCCGAAAACCTGCGGCAGCTGTTACTGGCTTCACCGTTGGGGCATAAACGGGTGCTGGCGATCGACCCCGGTTTCAGAACGGGTTGCAAGGTGGTTTGCCTGGATGAGAGCGGCACCTTTCTTAAATATGAAACGATCTTTCCACATGCACCGCAGAACGATTGGCATGGAGCAGCGGAAGCGCTGAAGCGGCTGGTAAGCAAATATGATATCGAAGCAGTGGGCTATGGGAACGGAACGGCCAGTAAGGAAACCGAAAAGCTGGTGCGGGGTATCGATTTTGGCAAACCGGTTTCGGTCTTTATGGTCAATGAAAGCGGTGCTTCCATTTATTCTGCCTCCGAAGTAGCCCGGGAGGAGTTCCCGGATGAGGATGTAACCGTGCGGGGTGCCATCAGCATCGGGCGCCGGTTGCTGGATCCGCTGAGTGAACTGGTAAAGATCGATGCCAAGAGCATTGGGGTAGGCCAGTATCAGCATGATGTAAACCAGAACCGTTTAAAGGACAGCCTGGACCAGGTGGTGCAAAGTTGTGTAAACTATGTGGGTGTGGATGTAAATACCGCCAGCAAGCATTTGCTTATGTATGTATCCGGTTTAACGGCAACCACGGCAAAGAATATTGTAGAATACCGGGTAAAGAACGGGGCGTTCAAAAGCCGGGGCGAGCTGCTGAAGGTAGCCATGCTGGGGCCCAAAGCATACGAACAATGCGCCGGGTTCTTACGGATTCCGAACGCGGTTAACCCGCTTGATAATTCGGCGGTACACCCGGAAAGCTACCCGGTTGTGGAAGCTATGGCCGGCGGCCTGAACTGTACGGTAGCAGAACTGATCACCAGGCTGGAGCTGCGAAAAGGGATCAAAGCACGGGATTTTGTAACGGAAACGGTAGGACAATATACGATCGAGGATATTTTAAAGGAACTGGAGAAGCCGGGTCGTGATCCCCGGGAAGCCATCGAAGAATTCCGCTTTGCGGAGGGATTGGCAGCGATCGGAGATCTGAAGGCGGGGATGAAAGTACCTGGCATCGTGACCAATATTACCAATTTTGGCGCTTTTGTGGATGTAGGGGTAAAGCAGGACGGGCTGGTGCATGTATCGCACCTGGCCAATAAATTTGTAAGCGATCCGAATGAAGTGGTGAAACTGAACCAGAAAGTAATGGTTACGGTGCTGGAAGTAGATGCCGCCCGGAAACGGATCTCGCTGAGCATGAAAGACGCCGGTTCCGGCGAAAACAGGACCCGCCCGGCGGGGAACCCGCAAAAGCAGGCTGCAAAGCCGGCACCGGCCGGGAAGAACAGCTTTCAGTCGAGCCTGGATGCTTTGCGGAAGAAGTTTGGGGAGTAGTATCGTAATCCACATCCCGGCCGTTCCATTGTGGGGAAGCCGTTGCGTGGGGGTAAACCTTTTCCCTGTATTTTTGTAATACATACAGCTTTAGATAACATAAAAAACATTGTAATATGCCGCCCCGATAGTTATCGGGGTGTTTCGGCAGTATCGATCAAACCATCTATATGACACAGGAAACAGGAGCAGAAAGAGTAAAATGTTTAATTATCGGTTCGGGACCTGCGGGTTATACAGCGGCAATCTATGCTTCCCGCGCTAACCTGAACCCTGTTCTATACCAGGGTATTCAGCCCGGCGGACAGCTGACCATTACCACAGAAGTAGAAAACTACCCGGGATACCCGGATGGTGTACAGGGGCCGGAAATGATGATCGATTTTGAAAAGCAGGCCAAGCGCATGGGCGCAGATATCCGCTTCGGGATTGCTACCAGGGTCGATTTTTCGGGTCTGCCCCACAAGGTTTGGATCGATGATGAAAAGCTGATTGAAGCCGATGCGGTGATCATTTCCACCGGGGCATCTGCCAAATGGCTGGGCCTGTCGAGCGAAGAACGTTTGAATGGGTTTGGTGTAAGTGCCTGCGCGGTTTGTGACGGGTTCTTTTTCAGAGGGAAGGAAGTGGCCATTGTAGGAGCGGGTGATACTGCGGCGGAGGAAGCGCTTTACCTGTCCAAACTTTGTTCTACGGTGCATATGCTGGTACGGAAGGATGCTATGCGGGCATCTAAAGTGATGCAGGACCGCGTGTTTAAAACACCCAATATCAAAGTGTATTTCAATACAGAAACCGAAGAAGTGCTGGGCGAAAAAACGGTTACCGGTGTACGTATCAAAAATAATCAGACAGGGACCGTGGAAGAAATTCCCGTGAATGGCTTTTTTGTGGCAATCGGGCACCAGCCCAATTCCGATATTTTTAAAGGATTCCTGGATATGGATGAGGCCGGGTATATTAAAACAATACCGGGAACCTCAAAAACCAATATCGAAGGCGTTTTTGCTTCGGGAGATGTACAGGATAAAATATACCGCCAGGCGGTAACAGCAGCCGGAAGCGGTTGTATGGCGGCATTGGATGCAGAGCGTTACCTGGGTGAAAAGGGGATTCACTAAACAGGTAGGGGTTCCTGCGGAAAAAAACAATGAATGGCACAAGTCATTACCATACACCTGGAGCAGCTCCGCTTCTTTGCCTTTCACGGACTGTATGCAGAGGAAAAGACAACAGGCAATGCATTTGAAATGAATCTTTCTGTTTCATTTTCCAGGGATGCTGTCGTTATTACAAGGCTTGAAGATACCCTGAATTATGCGGAGGTATATGGCATCGTAAAAGATGAAATGCAGCGCCCGCGGGAATTGCTGGAAACCTTTCTTACTGAACTGGCCGCAACTTTAAAGGAACGGTTCCCGGAGATCATCCTGCTAAATATGAGTTTATACAAACTTACTGTTCCGATAGAAGGTTTTGCCGGCAAAGTGGGGGTGGCGCTGGAACGCCGGTTTTAACAGTACTTTCTGATTAAAAGGGGCAGATTATGGTCTCTCTGCTTTACCTTGTAGTCCATAACTACTGTCGTTTATGGAAAAACAATTTATTGCTGCCTTTTCTTTCTTTATTTTATTGGTAACGGCCTGCGGCAAAAATGATGTGGCGCTTCCGGCCCGGGAACCGGAAAAGGACACGGTTTCTTTATGGGCCAACACGGAGAACCGGCTGGCTTTACCGGGTTATGCGGGTAAAGGGTATATGCTGGTTGCATCCGATTCATCCATTGCTGCGGCTGTTTGGGATGGAGATGGTGTACGGATCAGCGCGCACACACCGGGCAACACCGTTATAACGATCCTGGATAAGATGCTGGGAACTTCCCTGATGAAGATTACTGTTTTTTCACGGTCGGTAGCAACAGCCTATGGCTGGAGAGGTGTTGAGAACACACAATGGAAAACGGCGGTCATTGTAAAGGCCGGTAATGCTGCAGGTGCTTTGGAGTTGCAGCACCAACTGCTTGATTCAATAAAAAACGAAATACAGGGCAGCGGTTTTATTTTTCGCGGAAATGAAGCCGCTGAATATTCCAGGAACCGGCAGCTTTATAAAGTAGCGTATGTCTTTAAAGACTGGATACTTGTGTTAAACCATGAGGGCTGGCAGGAGCAGATCCCGCTGCGCCCGGCAACCTATAATGTGATCGGGCTTACACAGGACCTTACAGATAGGTATAAGGCCCGTTATCCTGCCAGGAAAATATCCAAAGTGATCATTACCCGGTATTTTACAGAAGTGCTTCCTCCCGGCTAACCGGATACTTTTAACTGACTTCAATCCTTCCGGCCCAGGTCCTCTTCGCTAAAAGCCAGTGGTAACAGGTCCTTTACCGTATTGATGATGTATACGGGGCCTTCCATACCCGATAATAACAGGCGAATAGGCGTTGCGGTGCGTTTTTCGTATTCCGATAAAGCCTGCCGGCACATACCGCAGGGGGAGATGGGGCGATTGCTGCTGCTATTGACCGGGTGATAAGTAACAGCCAGGGTATGGATCGGCTCATCACTGTATTGAGTTCCCACAGTTGCCAGTAATGCCCTTTCCGCACAAATGCCAACAGGGTAAGATGCATTCTCCTGGTTGGATCCCACAACGGTGCGGCCATTGGCAAGCTTTGCCGCGCAGGCTACATTGAACTTTGAGTAGGGGGCATAAGCTTTCCGGGTGGTTTTCCGGGCCAGCTGCAGCAGAGCCGCGTCCTCATCACTAAGTGCATTGCTGTCTTCAACGATCTTATAGGTGAACTGAAATTTTTTTTCCTTCATAATACCGGCCCCTGGTGTTTAGAAAAACAAAGAGTATTAAAGATACTGAATATTTTTTTGATGATCGGATCATTGACCAGGCGTTCGCTTCATCATCCATAAGAACTAACCCGGGTGTTCCGTACGGCAAACCCATTGGCCGGCCGGCCGCTTACTGCGATGTAATCATGTAAGGTGGTGTTGCAAACAATAGGGCAAAGGCACTGATGTAACGGCCAGTTATTGCATGAAACAGGCTCTTTTGGCACTGATTTTGATTTAGCAGAAGCACTAATCTAAAATATAGATCTATGACAAACCGTATGGGCTTGGCCTTTTTCCTGATGTTTACAACAGTACTGATTGCCGGCTGCCAAAAAGATGACAGCGGGAGTGGTGATGACCCCGGTTCCACAAAGCCTCCTGGTGGTGGTACCGCCAGGGTAGTGCTGAATGACGCGTTTAAAAATAATAACAATAAATGGTTTGTGGGCACTTCTGCTACCAATGCGTTATTCTCTGCAACCCTTCATGGTGCAGCTGATGGATTGTGGGCAGAAACTTATGAGCTGAACTACGGTGATATTACTACCATCGGTGGTTATGAATATGCTGTTTTTCCAAGGGATATCTTTACAGCCGGGGCAAAAAAATATACTATCGAATGCGCTATAGGTGGTGCGGCGTTTAGCGAAAAAAGATCCAACTCTTTCTATTATGGCCTGGTGATCAACCTAGACAAAAAAACCAACCGCCATACCAGCTTTTTGCTGAGTACTTCCGATAATTTCGCCATCTATCAGGGCAAGGCAGACGGCAGCAGCACCAATGTGCCGCTAAAAGGCTGGACGGCCTACACCCCACAGTATGACGGACTGCTCCTCCAAAAGATGCGTATAGAAGTTACTGCGGATGGCAAGGGCCGTTTTTTTATCAATAACAAGTTGCTGTTTTCCGGCACTGTTGGCAAAATGAAACCAGACCGGATTGCCTTTGTAGTGAGCGGTGGTATGTACTGTGCCATAAAATCTATCAAAGCTACACAGGAAAATTAAAACCGGCAGGCAGCTGTTAAAAGATGCAAAAGTTGCGTAAAGAATGAATATACCTATGATGAAAGGCTGCCTCTGGCACGTTGGATATCAAACCGCAGCTAAAACCAGGAAGAAATGAAATCGGGTTTCGCAAAGGGACTTCTTAAAGAGCGTAGGATAAACATATTATAACGGGTGAGGTAAGATTGGAAAGTATAAAGGAATACACCCCGTTTGTTTCCTTGGGAAGCATTGGTGATTTATAAAAGAAGAACTTCAGAAAGCTGTTCTCATAATGAACCGGAATCAATTTTATTAAAATGCGTAATTACTAGTGGTTTGTGAGGACACAAACCACGGCTCACGCCACGGTCAGTGTCCTCACTGACCGAGAAAAGAAATAATTTTGATGCCGGCTTATTATCATATATAGGGATCAGCAACGGTGTGTCATGATCCCTCTCCCGGCCTGAAAGGCTATCCGCCATTTACCTTTAACGTATAATCACCTGCGCCCTTTTCAGGTTGTCGGTACCCTGCAGCACTTTTGCCTTTAAGGAACTGTTTAATGTCCGGTCGTTTTGCAAAAATGAAGTAACAATATGATCCGCCGATGCAGACTGGTAACTGCCGAAACTGGACTGCAGCCAGTTGCCGGGAAAGAAAATGTCCCCGGTACTCTGGATCTCCGGCAGCAGCCGCAGTGTCTGCTGCAGGTACTTTTCTGCGGACGGTTGGCGGAGGGGATGGTGAAGGTAGGAAAGTGCAGCGCTGACGGCCGACTCATTGGAGCGGTTTTCCCGCTGCTGCAGGCCGGCAAAGAACCGGTCTCTGACAACCGGATCAACGGAAAGCGCCGGCATGATGATCCGGAATCGTTTGGCCCGGTCGGGGTCCTTAATACGCAGCAATTGTTGCTGAAGGAGCTTATCGCTGGTCTTGCTCCTCAGCGCCAGCGCAAATGCAAGATTGGTATAGTCCTCCTCTTTTAAGACCACATTTGCCGGAGGCTCCTGGCTGTACCAGATGCTATAGAGCCTGGCAGTAGCAGGTTCTGTGCCGAAAACGGATTGATAACATCCGAAAAGGATCTTTTTGTTATTGGAACTTTTTTGCTGCAGAAGCGCTTTCCAGATACTGTTTTCCAGTTGCCCCGTCCACCGGCTGCGCTGTTGGGGCGCTATAAAGTTCCAGTAGATGGTACTGATGTAGCCCGTGAGCAGGCGCATGTTCAGTTCCACTGTTTCCCTGGCAAGGCCGGATTCAAAAAGCCGGAGCAGCTGCAGCGGGGTCGTATAGCGGCCGTTCAGCATGTTCTCATAAAGTGAGATATAGGCAGAAGCCCGGCTTACATAGTTATCGATGCTGAAAAGGTGCGGGAGCATGGCTGTATCTATAGGCCATACGCCGTATCCCATACCGGAGGCATTGAACTGGATAAACAGCGGTTGTTTGCGATCCAGGGCACGGGGCACTTCCTGTGCGGACAGGCTGTCACTTACGGTAACCGTGCGTACCAGTCCCTTATAGTAAAAGCTGATGTCGAAGCGTTGCGGCCAGACCCGGTTGCTGCCGGATTCCGCCTTCTGAAAAACGGTGAAGCCGGTAACAGGGCCGCCGGCGGGGGCATATTCTGCTTTATAGTCAAACACGGGCCTGCCCGGCTCATTTACCCAAACGGCGTTCCAGGCATGGAGATCTGCCGGGGCCAATTCATCCAGGATGCTGATCAGATCGGGCCAGGAGGCATTCTTAAAGGCATAGGTCTTCAGGTAGGTTTGCACGCCTTTTTGAAAAGCGGCGGCACCCATCAGCTCTTCCAGCTGCCGCATCATTACGGGCGACTTATGATAAATGATCCCCCCGTATAAAGTACCCGCTTTTTCGAGATTGTCCAGGGGCTGCCGGATCGGGTTGGCTCCGGCGGTACGGTCGATGGCATAGGCCGGGGGAAGATGATCCGTAAGAAACTTTAAGGAAAAGCCCTGTTCATGATGAGGGGTGGCCGTGGCTTTGTCTGCCATAAAATTGGCAAAGACCTCTTTCATCCATACATCCGAAAACCAGTTCATGGTAACCAGGTCGCCAAACCACATATGGGCTATTTCATGCGCCAGCAGGTGTGAGCGGCTGTTCAATTGCCCCTCTGTTGCATCTCCTGTAAGAAACAGGGTGGATGCCTGTAAGAGGATGGCACCGGGGTGTTCCATGCCGCCAAACTGGAAGTCGGGGATGGCTACCATTCCATGTTTCTGGAAGGGGTAGGCAATGCCTGTCCATTGCTCATTAAATTCCACCATTTTTTTATACTGCTCAAAAATGGCATGCAGACTGCTGTTTATCTTTTCGGGGTCCGTCTCGCGGTAAAGGAATTCGATCTCGTCATCTCTCCATCGCTCCCTGGCAATGCGGAACTTTCCTGCTGCAAATGAAAAAAGGTAGGTGCTGATCTTATCAGAAGGGGCAAAACGCAGGAACTTTTGCCCGTTACGGATAGCAGAATCCCGGAGCCGCCCGTTGGCGATCGCTACCCAGTCCGGGGGAATAGCAAGGCTGAGGGTGAAGGTGGCTTTCAGATCGGGTTGATCGAAGCAGGGAAAAACCGTCCGGGCCCGGTCCGGAACAAAGAGGGTATATAAAAATTCCTCCCTCCGGTTCAGCGCGCCATCGCCTGCAATAAGGTCGAGGTGGATGCGGTTGGCGCCTTTTTTCAGCAGCCGGGCATCAATAATGATATGCTCGTTATCGCAGCGGACCGGGGTCTCTTTGCCGTTCACAGTGATCTTCTTCAGTTTTTTGGGGTCTTCTTTAAAATCGAGGAGCAGGGGTGCCCCGGTGGCAGCTGTGTAATGAAATGATAGCTCTTCTTTCAGGGTAATAGCGGCTGCCGGCCTGCCGGGAATATCGAATGACAGCTCATAATGGAGGTCGGTCAATGTCTGTTCCCTTGATAGGGCAAGCAGCTCAGAAACCCCTTTGCTGATGGCCGCTTTTTTTGGGCGCTTGTTACAAGAAGCCATACAGACAATAACCAGAATAAAAGAAAACAGCATCCATTTCATAGCTGCAAAGATATCATGGTTTGTATATAGGGACGGAAGGCGCAGGTCTGCCGGGAAAAAGAAAACGTTTTTACCTATATTAGCAACTACTTATACGATCGTTTGGCATTTATGAAGCGAAGAAATTTTATCGGGCTGTTAGGCGGAAGCAGTGCCGGAGCAGCAATAAGCGCGGCCCTTCCTTTTCATGTTGGGGAAGCGGGCCCGGGCATTACCAGGGGGGAAAATACGCTTAATGCGGATATAGTGATCGCCGGGGGCGGATTGGGAGGCGTTGCCGCAGCACTGGCCTCCTTAAGGAACGGGCAATCTGTAATAGTAACGGAGACTACGGACTGGCTGGGTGGTCAGCTTACGGCGCAGGGCGTACCGCCGGACGAGCATCCCTGGATCGAAACACATGGAGCGCCACAGTCGTACCGTGATCTCAGGAACCGGATCCGGGATTATTACCGGCAGCATTACCCTTTGACCGGAAAAGAAAAAGCCAATGCCCAGCTCAACCCGGGGAATGGTGCGGTTTCCCGTCTTTGCCATGAACCGGCTGTAGCAGAGGCCGTGATCCGGCAACTGCTGATGCCCTATATTTCCAGTGGCCGGCTGCTGCTGCTGACGGAGCACCAGGTGGTACGAGCTGCCGTAAGGGACACAAGGGTAGAATCGCTTACCGTCAGGAATAAGAAAAACGGTGCGCTGCTTGTGTTAAAGAGTGCCTTCTTTATTGATGCCACCGAGCTGGGCGACCTGCTGCCCTTAACCGGAACGTCCTATGTAACCGGTACGGAATCCCGCCGGCAAACCGGGGAGCTGCATGCACCCGAAACGGCCGATCCCGGAAATAACCAGGCGTTTACCATGTGTTTTGCTGTTGATTATATCGAAGGAGAACGTCACACCATTTCCCGGCCGGCGGATTACCTTTTCTGGAAAAACTATATTCCTGCCCTGAAACCGGCCTGGCCCGGAAAGTTATTAAGTCTCCGCTATGCGCAGCCCCAAACCCTGCAGGCTAAGGACCTGGGGTTTTCACCAGATGGAAAAGCGACCGGGGAATTGCTGAATTTATGGAACTACCGGAGGATCATCGACCGGAAGAACTTTAAGGAAGGGTTTTATAAAGGAGATATCACGATCGTTAACTGGCCACAGAATGATTATATACCCGGCAATATAGTGGATGTAGCAGAGGGTACGTTTCAAAAGCATGTAGACCGGGCCAAACAGCTCAGCCTGTCATTACTATACTGGCTACAAACGGAGGCGCCCGGGCCCGGCGGTGGGCGGGGATGGCCGGGATTGCGCCTGCGCAGGGATATTATGGGTACTGCTGACGGGTTGGCAAAATATCCTTATATCCGGGAGTCGAGGAGAATAAAGGCTCAGTTCACGATCCTTGAAGAGCACGTAGGCCGGGAAAACAGGGCCCGGGTGGCAACGGCCGGTAAGGAAAAAGCGGCCTCTTTTTTTGATTCCGTCGGTATCGGTTATTATCATATTGATCTGCATCCCAGCAGCCGGGGCAATAATTATATTGATTTTCCTTCATTGCCGTTCCAGATCCCGCTGGGCGCCCTGCTGCCGGTGAAAATGGAAAATATTTTTCCGGCGAACAAGAATATCGGAACCACGCATATCACCAACGGCTGTTACCGGCTGCATCCTGTTGAATGGAGCATTGGCGAAGCGGTTGGACTGCTGCTGGTATTTGCAAAAGCGCAGGGGGTATTGCCGGCAGCCGTACGCCGGGACCGGGAATTGCTGAAAAAATTCCAGGCATTTATACAAACCCAGGGGGTAGAAACCGAATGGCCCGCCCTGTAAATCGTTTGACAGGGTTTAATTGTTTGATCCGTAATGTGTTAATAGGTGCCCTGAAGCATTTCTGCCATTTTCCCGGAGCGGCAAACACCCCTTACGGGTGAATAAATTTGCATGTGGACATCTTCTCGTACCTTTGCAGCTTCTAAAAACAAGATCCCGGTTTGAAAGCAAGAACATTAAAGAAAGATAAAGTAAACATCATCACGCTTGGATGCAGTAAGAATATGGTGGATAGCGAGGTGCTGAGCGGCCAGTTAATGGCCAATGACATCAACGTGGTGCATGAAAATAAAAAGTTTGATCACAATATTGTAGTAGTAAATACCTGCGGTTTTATTGATAAGGCCAAGGAAGAAAGCATCAACACGATCCTGGAGCAGGTTGAGTTTAAAAAGCGCGGACGGCTGGATAAGGTATATGTGACCGGGTGCCTGAGTGAGCGGTACCGGAACAACCTGGAGACAGAGATCCCGGAGGTGGATGCTTTTTTTGGTACTATGGAACTGCCGTTGATCCTGAAACAGTTTGAGGCAGATTATAAGACCGAATTACTGGGGGAGCGGCTGCTGGCCACACCTAAACATTATGCATATTTAAAGATCTCCGAGGGATGCAACCGTACCTGTTCCTTTTGTGCCATTCCGCTGATGCGCGGAAAGCATACCAGCAAAACCATGGAACAGGTGGTGGCTGAAGCAGAGGGGCTGGTTAAGAAAGGCGTAAAAGAGATCATGCTGATTGCCCAGGAGCTCACCTATTACGGACTGGACATTTATAAAAAACGGATGCTGCCCGATCTGCTGAACCGTTTGGCGGATATTCCCGGGCTGGAATGGATCCGTCTGCATTATGCATACCCGACAAAGTTTCCGCTGGAGATCCTGGATGTAATGCGTCAGCGGGACAATATCTGCAATTACCTGGATATGCCGTTGCAGCATGCTGCAGATAATATGCTGAGCGCTATGAAACGGCAGATTACAAGGACAGAAATGGAAGAACTTGTAAGCGCCATCCGCGAAAAAGTGCCGGGCATTTGTTTGCGTACTACTTTAATAGCCGGTTTCCCGGGCGAAACGCTGGATGATCTGGAAGAGTTAAAACAATTTCTTGCAAAAGAACGTTTCGACCGCGTGGGTATTTTTACCTATTCGCATGAAGAGGATACCTCGGCTTACCAACTGGCAGATACCATTCCCCAGGAGGAAAAGGAGCGCCGCGCCCGGGAGATCATGGAATTCCAGCAGGAGATCTCTTATGAACTGAACCAGGAAAAAGTAGGCAGGACCTTTAAAACGCTTATTGATAAGAAAGAAGCAGGCCGTTATATCGGCCGTACGGAATTTGACAGCGTAGAGGTCGACAACGAGGTGATCATCAATGGTGCCGATAAATTAACGATCGGTGCGTTTTATAATGTGCAGATCGAAAAAGCATATGATTACGACCTGGAAGGTATCGTGACCGGCGTATGCTGAGACCCCGGTTTCCTCCGGGATGAGGCTTTATGCCAGGTGTGGCTTTATTACCCGATGAACGTTCTTTGGTTTCACGTCTAAAGTTCAACGCTAAATCCGTTTAATACCGATGATCAACTGAAGGCTGACAACTCCTGTGTTTGTTGCATGTCTCAGGTTTCAGGTTAGATCCGTGTTTTACCCCTCAAAGATCACAGGTAGGTTCCTGGCTTAACGTGGTGGAACATTGTTGAATGTGGTTGAAGAGTGTTTAAGGGGGGCTGAAAACTGCTCCGAACTTTCGGAGGCTGATAACTGGAAGCTGACTGCTGACACCTCAGGAATGCTGTTTAAAATACTGGATTTCCCGCTCATGGTTTTTAGCGGCTTCGAGCGTATCAAAGGTTCCGAGATTCCTGCGTTTGTTTGTTTTCTTATCCGGGTTCCTTGAGTACAACCGGTACTTGCCGGATTTAAGTTTGCGTATCATGGTGGATTTATTTAACAATGAGTAATAGCGGTTCACTATCAAAGTGTTGAGCACCCTGTTGTAATACCGCAATAAGCGGGCCGGGTATCCGGCAGCATTTTTGAAGTTACAGGGGTAAACGACCACCATGAAAAAAGAAACGTCTTCCCAGAAAATGAATACGATCAGCGAGTGTATCAATAACGCTATAAAAGAAGGATACACGCGGGATTTTTTTATCAGTAGCCCGGGGCTTTCTCATAATGGCACAGAGCGGTTGTATGCACCCGAAGAGGTGATCATAAAGAATTTTTACCGCTTTGAGGGGGAAAGCGACCCGGCAGATAGTGCGATCTTATATCTCCTGAAAACCCGGGATGGCACAAGGGGTACCTTACTGGACGCCTATGGCGTATACTCCGATGAGGACATTGCCGCATTCATAAAAGAGGTAAATGAGATCCATAAAAATAGCCCGGGGATCCGGACAAAACTTAGCCGGTATATAAAGATCGGGATCGGTGCGGCCCTGGCTATGGGAGCGGTAGCAGGGCTGCTCTATACCAGGAGGGGGCATGCCACCCATAAGTTTGCTATGGGTTAAGAGGGGAATTTACGCGCCGCAAGGAAGCATTTTTTGTACCTCAGGTCTGATCAGGTTTTTCTGCCGGTTCCGGTGGAATGCACCGTTTGACCGCAGGAAAATTGCAGCGGTGTTTGTGAAAAAAATGCACATTCCTGTGTATAAAAGTCTGCAGGAACTTAAAACGGATTTGGTGATAAGGCGATGAGCACCCAGGCATAATTCGTTCATCCCTGTTAATAGATTTTCTTCCGGGGTGTTAACGCATATCGAAAGTTATGCACTGAGAAAAACCCGCAGAACCTGAACCGGGTACTATGCCGGGTGCACTTTACCGGTATAACCATACTTCCGGCTGCAAATGGCTCCGGTAATTATTTACCGGAACTGTAGCTTTATTTCCACATCAGGGTATCCTGTCTTGTTGTTTCTTCAGCAGGTTCATCAGTGGCATTTTATTTTTGGTAATAAAGCAAAAAACGGATGCAAAGGCATAGAATGTATACATCATTGTTGTTTTAAACTTTTTATGCCCGTAGTAAAAATCATAGAAGCGATCGCGTCAGCACCGGAAAGTTTTGAAGACGCAATTCAAAACGCAGTAAGCGAGGTCATAAAAACAGTAAGAAATATAGACGCTGTTTCTGTCAAAGATTTTAAAGTGCATATAAAAGAAGGCGCCATTCACTCTTACGGGGTGATCTGCAAGATCCCCTTCGGGGTAGAAGAGGGGTCTTAGTGCCCGAAGCTGCAAAGGTTTAAAGGTGCAAAGCTGCACACACAAAAAGAGTGCCCGGGTGACTATGAACGCGGAAGTCCAAAGACAATATCCGCGTCAGTACTGCTCCTGCTCATTGGGGAAATTGCCCGATTGTACATCGGATATATAGTGCTGAACAGCAGTGGTTGCCTGTTCAAAAATGTTGAGATACTGTCGTAAGAACTTAGGCTTGAACTCTGTGTTGATCCCCAGCATATCATGCATGACCAGCACCTGTCCGTCGCAATACCTGCCGGCGCCAATGCCGATGGTCGGAATGTAAAGGCTTTCGGTAACTTCCTTTGCCAATGATGCGGGGATCTTTTCCAATACAATAGAAAAACACCCGGCTTCCTGCAGCAACAGCACATCTTTTCTGAGTTTGTTAGCTTCATCGTCTTCTTTTGCCCTTACTGCGTAAGTGCCGAATTTGTAGATCGATTGGGGGGTGAGTCCAAGATGCCCCATGACCGGTATGCCTGCAGAAACAATTTTTTTAATGGAATCCACTACTTCTTCGCCTCCTTCCATTTTTACGGCATGGGCGCCTGTTTCCTTCATGATCCGGACAGCAGAAGCAAGGGCAATTTCGGAGTTGGATTGGTAGGCGCCAAATGGGAGGTCTACCACAACCAGGCAGCGTTTGGCGCCGCGGATAACCGATTGCGCATGGTAGATCATCTGGTCCAGGGTAATGGGCAGGGTTGTTTCATGTCCGGCCATTACATTGGAGGCTGAGTCTCCTACCAGGATTACGTCAATGCCTGCGCCATCAATAATGCGGGCAAAGGAAAAATCATAAGCGGTAAGCATGCTGATCTTTTCACCGGCTGCTTTCATTTTTGCCAGGGTGTGCGTGGTTACCCTTTTTACTTCTTTGTTTATGGACATGGCTGTATTTAAATTCTGATTGTTCAATTCTGATAGCTCATTGCTGTTTGCAGACCTCGTCGTACAGGCTATGGATCAATCCATCGGCCAGCCCGATCTTGGGAACGAGGATCTCTTCGGCACCTACCCATTTTAATACGTTTATATAGATCAGCAAGGCGGGTACGATAACGTCTGCGCGGTCCTCACGGAGCTTATAATTGCTCATCCGTTCGCCAAGGGCCATACTGCTGAACTCCTTATAGTAGTCGCGAAGCAATTCCAGCGAAAGGGGCCTGCCTTCTTTGCGTTTTGACAGGGAGAATACCTTATTGATATTTCCGCCGGACCCGATGCCGGTGATTTTTTTGATGCCTTTGAGATGATTGCGGATATCGTTTTTCATTTCCTCCCATTGCGCTTCGGTTACCTGCTGTTTCAGCAGCCGGATGGTACCGATATTAAAGGAGCGTTTAAAGGTCATGGCCCCATTGGTGAAGCAGGTAAGTTCCGTACTGCCACCACCTACATCTATGTACAGGTAGGAGCCGTCCCGGGTGAGGTTCTCTGCCACATGACTTTCGTAGATGAGCGCCGCCTCCCGGTCGCCGGAAATGATCTCGATATCCAGACCGGTTGCTTCTTTTATCTGCCGGATGATCTGCGGGCCGTTTTTTGCGTCGCGCATGGCGGCAGTAGCGCAGGCCTTTACCCGCTCTACCTCGTATGCGTCCAGCAGGTGGCGGTAGGCCTTCATGGTGCTGAGTATATGCGCCGTTTTGCCCGCCGAAATTTCGCCGCTTTCAAAAACATCAAAACCAAGGCGCAGGGGAACCCGGATCAGGTTGGATTTTATAAAATCCGGCTTATTCTTTTTGATCATCCGCACGTCCGTGATCAGTAAACGGGCGGCATTACTGCCTATATCGATAGCCGCTAATTTCAACTATGAATATTTTTTTTGGATCAGGTAATTATAAATCACTTCCTGGGATCTTACTTTTTTAGAGGTCGAATGTACATATTTATTTTTAAGTTCATTATCCAGGACGCGGGCTTTTACGTTATCACTCAGCTGGATGTTCAGGATGTCGATCAGTTCCTTCTTCAGCTGGGGATCCGTAACCGGGCAGGTGGCTTCTACCCGGTGCTCGATGTTCCGCAGCATCCAGTCGGCCGAAGACAGCAATACCCGGGGATTGCCTCCATTGTGAAAAACAAATACGCGGGCATGCTCCAGGTATTCATCTACAATGCTGATGGCCGTTACTTTATGTTTGAATCTTTTGTTTTGAGAGAGCATACAGAAAATGCCCCGTACAATCAGCTTTACCACTACACCGGCCCGCGCGGCTTCATACAGTTTCTGGATCATGTCGATGTCCGAAAGCGAATTCATCTTAATGATCATTTCCGCCTTTTTACCTTTCCGGGCCTGTGCAATTTCATGATCGATCAGCTTTACCAGGAAGGTCCGGATGAGGTGGGGGCTGGGGATGATGGTATTGCATTTTGATAAAGCCAGCTCGTTGGCTTTGGGCTTTTCCAGGTAAGCAAAGATCCGGTTCACATCGGCCATGATCTTTTTATTAGAGGTCAGCAGGCAATGGTCGGCGTAAATACGGGCGGTTTTTTCGTTAAGATTGCCGGTACTCACAAAACCATAGTGCTCGATGCGGGTGCCCTTTCTTTTTTTGATGACGCAGAGTTTTGCATGCACTTTCATATTGGAAAAACCAGTCAGAACAGTAGCGCCTACATCCTCCAGGCGCTGTTTCCATTCCATATTGGCTTCTTCGTCAAAGCGGGCTTTTAGCTCCAGCATCACCGTTACCTCTTTCCCGTTACGTACCGCATTAACGAGCGCATTGATGATCTTGGACTGGGATGCCAGGCGGTAGCAGGTGATCTTTATCGATATTACTTCCGGATCGAAGGCCGCCTCCCGGATCAGATCGATGATCGGGGTAAAACTGTGATAAGGGTAGCTCAACAGCACGTCCCGGTGCATGATCACATCGGAAATGCGTTGTTCCAGCAACAGGGGATGATCAAAAGGCTCTTTCCGTTTGCTTACATTCCTGAAGGCCTTGGAGGGGAAATCGATAAAGTGCCGGAAATTATGAATAGCGCCAGCGGGGCTGATGGCATCCTGTTTGCCAAACCCCATGCGGGTGACCAGGTAGTTTAACAGGTCCGGATCCATCCGTTCATCATAGGTGAAGCGGACGGGGATACCTCTTTTCCGGTTCTTTAGTCCCGTTTCCAGCTTCTGGATAATAGAAGTATTGTCGGCCGTGTCAATATCGAGTTCCGCATCGCGGGTGAATTTAAAGATATTGGCCCTGAACTCATCGTAACCAAGGAAACGGAAGATGTCCGGGAGGTTGAAGATGATGGCATCCTCCAGCAACATAATATCGTGCTGGCTGGCCCTCGAGGGAAGTTCAATAAAACGTCCCACGGCGGTAACCGGTACTTCTATGATCGCGTATTTGCGATCCTGCCGGTTAAAGCTCTTGCGCATGACCACACCCAGGAAAATGGATTTATCACGGAGGGCCGGGAATTTCTTTATGTTTTCGATCATCAGGGGGATGATATTCGGACTGATCTCGGCTTCATAAAATTCCCGGATGAACTTTTTCTGATTATTGGTGAGCTGTGTTTCGGTGCGGAGGTAGATCTGGTTGCGGTTCAGGCTGCGCTGTACGTTCTTCCAGACCCGCTCAAACTCTTCCTGCTGGTCGGCCATCAGCCCGTGGATCTGCTCCAGTATTTTCTTGGGGTTTTTCTCCGGGTGCATGTTCAACTTTGATTCGATCCGCAGCATCCTTTTAAGAGAGGCGATGCGTACCCTGAAAAACTCGTCCCGGTTGTTGGAAAAGATTCCCAGGAACTTGATCCGCTCGTTGAGTGGCACAGTAGGGTCCGCTGCTTCCTGAAGCACGCGGCCGTTAAAGGCCAGCCAGCTAATATCCCGGGGTATAACCTTCTGCATATCTTTTCGGTGTATATTCACAATAATAACACTTTATCGGCAGAATTACGGGGAATAATCGATGTTTGCATCCGTGTGGATTTTAAATTATTATTAAGAATCTCCCTGGTATTCCGGCCGGGAATTAGGAAGCGGTACGGTAACCAGGAGACCATCAGATCATCCGGGACTTCCGCGCGGCAATCTTTCCGGTGTGATCTGCCGGCAGCAGCAGCACCGCTCCCAACGGTGGCAGGATAATGGCAATGACCGTTTAAGAATGCCTGTAGGGGCAACCTTCAAAGCCCTGGACCCAGGGAATGGAACCGGGAGATCTCTAAATGTAGCTACATTTGCTGTTCACTATTTATCGTTTTCAATGACCAATGAACGAAGAGAAAAGCTGGAAAAAGTGATCAGCAAACGCCAGCCGGGGCTGGGCATCGTGCTGGAAAATGTCTTTGATCCGCATAATATTTCAGCAGTTATGCGCAGTTGTGATGCGGTGGGTATACAGGATGTTTATATTTTAAACACAAAGATCCCGCGCCATAAGAAATGGGGCGCAAAAAGCAGTTCAGGTGCCGCCAAATGGTTGTCGGTACATGAGTTTGACCGTACCGAAGAATGTTTTGCTGTATTGAAGAACCGGTATGATAAAATATGTACCACCCATTTGAGCTCGGATGCGGTAAGCCTGTATGAAATGGACCTGGTTCAGAACATTGCACTGGTGTTTGGCAATGAACATGGTGGTGTAAGCGACGAGGTACGGGAGTTGGCAAACGGGAATTTTATCATTCCCCAGGTAGGGATTATCCAGTCATTAAATATCAGCGTGGCCTGCGCTGTAAGCATTTATGAGGCCTTCCGCCAGCGGAGCATTGCCGGGTTATACAATGCGCCCCCCGGTTCTGAATATCATCAGCAGCTGCGAACGGAGTGGGGGATCGGGGAAATTTGAAAACAGGGAAATGCGGGAATACCTTTTCATGGTTGCCCGTTCACATTTACCCGCAACATTTCACGCTGATATTTTACATTTCGCGCAGTTCTTAGTACTTTTAAATTTTACATCTCAGCAACAACGTTTCACTAACAATATCTCACTAATTAAAATCCTTCAGATATGCCTTCTTTTGATTTTACCAGTAAAGTAGACGCACAGGCGCTGGATAACGCCGTAAATGTGGTTAAGAAAGAAATTACCAACCGTTTTGATTTTAAAGGATCACATGTGGTGATCGACCTGGATAAAAAAGCGTTCAGGATCAATGTGGAGACCGAGGACGATATGAAGATGAAACAGCTGCTGGATGTATTGGTCAGCCGTTCGCACAAACAGGGGATCGCCCCCGAAGCTTTTGATCTGGGCAAGGAGGGGAGCCAGATCGGGAAGGCCTGGAAAAAAGAGATCGAGGTACGCAATGGTATCCGGCAGGAGGACGCCAAGAAGATCATCAAGCTTATTAAAGACGCTGGTCTGAAGGTGCAGGCTTCTATTCATGAGGATGTGGTACGGGTAACGGGCAAGAAGATCGATGATCTGCAAAGCGTGATCCAGGCGTCAAAAAGCTGGGAGTTGGGAGTGCCGTTGCAGGTGGAAAATATGCGCAGCTGAGCAGCCGGAATGTCAGATAAAGAATATTAAATGTAACATGTAGAAGGGGGGCGGATCCTATGGCCACGCTGAAAAACAGGGCCTCCATTTTAAATTTTACATTCATTATTTTACATTTAATATTTTTCGTACCTTTGCACCTCAAATTTTATTCATAACCGTACGGCAAAATCCGTACAACCTTAAAAATCATATAATTATGAAACAAGGGCTCCATCCGCAGAACTACCGTTTAGTAGTTTTTAAAGACATGAGTAACGGCGATACCTTTTTAAGCCGTTCTACTGCCAATTCCAAAGAGAGCATTCAGTGGGAAGACGGCAATGAATACCCGGTTGTAAAACTGGAAATTTCAAGCACTTCACACCCCTTCTTTACCGGTAAGAATATGCTGGTGGATACGGCAGGTCGTATCGACAAATTCAAAAAGAAATACGCCAAGAAATAATTGGTTCAATTTTTTCGATTTTACAAACCCCGGAGCCCCCGGGGTTTTGTTTTGCCCTCATTTCTGTTTATCTTAGGCGCCTCATATGCGTTCTGTCATTTTCACCCATCAACTGTATCAGCCCGGGAAGCTGTTCCCTTTCAGCCTTACAACGGCAGTGGAAGAAATACCGGCAGGCATGATGACCAACCGCCGCCGTTGGGAACTGATCGTTGAAAAGGAATTGCAACAGGGCCCCGGGCTTTGCTGGTTCATCCCGGCAAACCTCCTGCCTTCCCGTCAATTGATAGCGCAACTCAAAACATTTTCGGAAGGCGATTTTCTGCAGCTGGACCCGGGCGGTGTCCTCATCGGTTATGGCCGGGCTGAGGCTGATTTTTCCGGTACGCCGGTTGGCCATGTCCCGGGAACGGACCTTGATCTTATCGAATATGGCTGGGATATCTTTGAAAAAAACGCCCGGTTGCTCCATTTTGATTTTGAGCTGCTTACAGCGGGCCGGCAATCGGCTCCGGCAAATGAAGGAAACCGGCTGAGCACTGCTGGTGCTGTTTTTATAGAAGAAGGCGCCGATGTGCGGTACGCTTTCATCAATGCAGATGAAGGGCCGGTATATATTTCAAAAAACGCCCTGGTGATGGAAGGTACCTGTATCCGCGGGCCGGTATTTATCGGTGAGCGGGCCGTGGTAAAGATGGGAACAAGGATCTACGGGGCAAGCTCCATTGGCGCTTATTGCACCGTAGGCGGCGAGATCAAGAATTCGGTGTTGTTTCCCTTTTCCAATAAAGCGCACGATGGTTACCTGGGCGATTCGGTGATCGGGAGCTGGTGTAACCTGGGGGCGGGCACCAGTAACAGCAACCTGAAAAATACGGCAGGGAATATCCGCATCACTTTGCCATCGGGGTTGTACCGGGCCGGCATGAAATGCGGGGTGCTGATGGGCGATTATTCAAAAGCGGCCATCAATACCTCCTTTAATTCCGGTACGGTTACGGGGATCTGTACCCATATCTTTGGCGCAGGGCTTACTCCCAAATGGATACCTTCCTTTTCCTGGGGGTATAACACAGATACAATATATGACCTGCCAAAAGCGTTAGAACACCTGGAGCGGTGGATGCAAACTAAAAAACAAACCATAACTGAAAACGAAAAAGCGTTAATTACCCATATTTATAATCAAACAAAAACAAAGAAATCATGAGACAGCAAATAGCAGCGGCTAACTGGAAGATGAACTTAACGTATGTAGAAGGACAGCAATTGCTGAAAGATATTCTGGATGAGAACGTGGAGACCAGCGAGCACCAGGTCGTGATCTTTGGTGTTCCTTTTCCTTACCTGATGACGGCGAATGAGAAGGTAAATACTCTTAAGAATTTTTATGTAGCGGCCCAGAACTGCTCCAACAAAAAATCAGGCGCCTATACGGGGGAAGTATCTGTGGATATGCTCAAGTCGCTCAATATCCAGTATTGTATCATTGGCCATAGTGAACGCCGGGAATACTTCAATGAAACCAACCTTGAAATTTCTGAAAAGCTGGATCTGTTACTGGGAGCGGGTCTGAAGCCCATCTTCTGTTGCGGTGAGCCGCTGAGCATCCGGGAGGCAGGCACGCAAAATGAATATGTTGAAAAGCAACTGAAGGAATCATTGTTCCACCTGTCTGCAGAAGATCTGAAGAATGTAGTGATCGCTTATGAACCCATCTGGGCGATTGGTACCGGTAAAACAGCCACTACAGAACAGGCCCAGGAAATTCATGCCTACCTGCGTTCTGTGATTGCGAAACAGTACAGCCAGGAAGCGGCCGATGGCATTTCCATTCTTTACGGCGGAAGCGTGAAGGCTAACAACGCAAAAGAACTGTTCTCCTGTCCCGACGTGGATGGCGGCCTTGTTGGAGGTGCATCCCTGGTGGCCGTAGATTTTGTTGAGATCATTAAAGCGTTGAAATAAACCGTCCATATGCGGAAGGTGCTCTGGCTTTGCAGCTGGTATCCCAACAGGTTATCACCTTTTGAGGGCGACTTTGTACAGCGCCATGCACAGGCGGCTTCCCTATACAACCAGGTTCATATCATAAAACTCACGCCTGACCCGGATGGGTCGGGCGTTTTATATGATACCAGCCGGGACCCCGGGTATCCGAATCTTACCGAGGAGCTCATTTATTATTCTAAAGGCCGGGGGCCACTGAAAAAGATAGGATCTTATTATAAATGGTTCCGGCTTTACAAAAAAGCAGTACGGTCCTATATTAGCCGGGACGGAATGCCGGACCTGATACATGTCCACATTCCCTTTAAAGCAGGATGGATCGCTTTATGGGCAAAAAGAAAGTTTGGGATCCCATATGTGGTTACCGAGCATTGGGATGGATATAATAAGGTGGTCGATCATAACTATGATCAGCGCCCGTCCTGGTTCCGGCGCATGCATAGACGCATCTTTGCTAAAGCCGCCGCCGTGCATTCTGTAAGTGATTACCTGGGAAAAGAAATTCAGGGGCTGGCAGGCAATGTGCCATATACTGTTATTCCGAATGTGGTTAATACGGCTCTTTTTTTCTATAAAAAAAGAAATCATAGTGGTCCGTTCCGGTGCCTGCACATTTCCAACGGAGCCAAAAAGAAGAATGTGGAAGGACTCATCAGCGTCTTTAGCCGGCTGCCTGCTGCTGATTTTTCATTTACAGTTATCGGGCTGCCTGCTGCATTAAATAGTCTGTACCAGGAAAAGTATCCCTTTTTACGGCTGCCGGGTGGTCTGTCTTATAGCAAGGTAGCTGAGGAATTGCAGGCTACAGACCTGCTGGTGATCTTTAGCGACTCTGAAAATTCCCCCTGTGTTATCGGGGAGGCCTTCTGCTGTGGAGTGCCTGTTGTTTCGAGCGATGTAGGGGGGATTGCGGAGCTGGTCAATGAAGCGAACGGAGTCCTTGTACCGGCACGGGATGAGCCTGCCCTGGAAAACGCGATCCGGCATGTACGCAGGCATTATCCGATGTACGATCAGGAGGCCATTGTTCAGCATGCGCTCCATACCTTTCCTTATGCTGTTGTGGGAAAGAAAATAACTGACTGGTACGGGAATATTGTGAGCCCAACCCGGAAGGCGGACTAAAAGGAAGGAGCCTGCTTTTTGTGTCAGCCCTGTTACCGGTACCTTGTCCGGAAGTATATCCGCTGCATCTTTTTAACTGCTTTCTGAAAAAGACTGCGCCGCGACGCCAGGTCTGTCTTTTCAAATGTGCTCCTGGGGCTAAGCTGTATAAACGTATAATCGTTTTTGTGCCAGATGTCATAGGTCTCAAAAAAGTCGAGTTTCAGACCGGCCTGGTCGGCATCCTTTATAAAAGTGGATATAACAACCGGCTGATCGATGATCTGCAGCCCTTCGGAGCCCTGCTCAATGTCGTACACCAGGCTATCGGGGTTAGGGATATTGATCAATATCTTTGTTTGCGGAGTGCAGGCTTTTAACAGGTTATTTAAAAGCGCCGGGTGCAGCGATAGGGGAACATGCTCCAGCACATCAAATAAGGTGATGAAATCGATATTCTTTAATGTGGGCGTATACCGGACAATATCTGCTGTAACAAACCGGGTATGGGCATTGGACAGGTGATCTCCGGCATATGCGACGGACTCCGGGCTGATATCGACTGCCTCGATGCTTCCCTGCTTTATACAATGGGCTAACAGGCGGGTCAGGGATCCGATGCCACAACCCAGTTCGAGCACCCTGGAGCGTTTGTTGAGTCCCAAACGGATCATTCTCCGGTACAGGCCATAGATCCGTTCATTAATGCCTACCCGGACCTGGTACCCGATATAGTCGTCATAGAAGTCGATGATTTTTTGCTGTTCTATCATAAATGCCTGTTTTAGTATTGCTGTGCCGCAATCATGTTCCGGAACAGCTCAGATTCCCGGCTCAGGGTATCAAAGGTTCCCCTGGCCTGGATCGTTTTGTTTTTGATGACGTAAATTATATCGGCTTTTTTTATAGTGGCCAGGCGATGCGCAATGATGATCACCGTCCGGTTGCCATGGAGCAGGTCAAGATTTTGCTGAATGCTGTTTTCAGTAGCGGAGTCCAGCGCTGAAGTGGCTTCATCCAGAACAAAAAGGGAACAGTTCTTATAGAGCTCACGGGCAATAGACAGCCGCTGTTTCTGCCCGCCCGATATATAGATACCATTGTCGCCAACATGGGTCTGCTCCCTGTTGGGCAGAGATGCTATAAATGTTTCAAGAGATGCATCCCGTACCGCATTCCGGAAACGGGCATTGTTTTCCGGTGAAGGAGGCGCAAAGAACGTGACATTGTTAAAAATGGTATCATTGAATACAACGGGGTCCTGCGCAATATAACCGATCTTATCCCGGTATGAAGGCAGGTTCATGGTTTCAATGGACCTGTTGCCTATAAGAACGGATCCGGACGTAGGAGGGATCAGGCCGATAATAACATGGGCCAGTGTGGTTTTCCCGGAGCCGCTTTCACCAACAAATGCAACGGTTTGGTTGAGCGGGATCGAAAGAGATACGTTTTCCAGTATGGTCATTGTATCGTACTGAACAGCCACATCGGTCAGTTCAATAGATCCAATATCAGCAGGTTCTTCCTGTAGCGTTCCGGGGGGCTCCCTAAGCTGGTTCATCTGTTTGATCATGCGCGTTACGGAACGGACGCTCCCGGTATTTTGTATAAAATGCTGCCAGCTTGTTTGCAACAGGCTTAGTTGCGAAAGGGAGCGGTAAAACAATAACAGGCTCACCAGGATGGTGCTTTTGTTGCTCCCGGGGAAAAACCGGAACTGTATATAAATGACCGTGCCAATAACGATGATGGCAACAGGCTCCTTCATTCCTTCAGACAGGGCCTGGAGCCTGCCCATTTTGAGGTTCAGCTGCTCCGTTTCGTCAACCACAGTTCTCAGCTTTTTCAGGTAGCGCTTAAAGTAATTGGTTGCTTTAAGATACCGGAAATGAGTGACCGCCTGGATCAGGAAACTGCTGAAGAAATTCCCTTTTTGAGAAACGTCGCCGGAGAGTTTTTGAGTCTTTGAAAAGACTTTTTTAAAAAGGAGATTGCTCAGGACCCCGCTGATGATTACCAGGGTAGCGAATTGAAAATTGGCTGCAAATGCCAGGAGGTAATAAGTGATCAGGATGCCGGCATACTGGATCGTATAGAAGTAACCGCTCATACTGGCAAAAAGATTCGATATTTCTGTTGTAAGGTTGTTCTGTATTTTTCCTGCATCCAGTTGCAAAAAGCCCGAATAGGAAATGTCGTTGAGCTGCTGAAGCATTGCTGCCCGTATTTTTTTGATAAACAGGAAGCGCATTCTAAAGAAGAACTGCATCTGTATAAACCGGATGAGGCCTTTTACCGAAAATAACAGGGCTACGACCAGCAGGATGCCGGACATATTGAGGGGGATATTTAATGCGGCCAGCGCGTCCGATAAATATTTTACGTTTCCAATGGATCCGCTGCCAGCGGCCCCGCTATCAAAAAGCATCGTAATGAGGGGCACAAACAGGGCAAGGCCCACACCATCTAAAAGCCCTACCAGGATATTGAGTGCAATGAACAGGTATAACCTGCTTCCCAGTATCGAATAATAAAACCTGAAATAGCCCCAAAAACCATATTTAAAATCTGTGTTCACCTGTTATTGTTGCATTAAGAGTCTTATTGATGCCGTTTATCTGACTGTAAATTTATTGGTTAAAAGCTAATCCGGGGCTGCCTGCGATCTATTTTCGCCGTTCCCGGTCATTCCCGGCCTCTTATTTATTCGATCAGGAGTCTTTCAAACGGCCGCCCGTTGAGGCGGGCAGCGTATACCGGGAATTCCGTTGCATACATTTGCTTTGTTCCTGCAGCGTATACCTTCCGGCTTTCCGATAGCAGGAAGAAGTCTATAAATGACTTCAGGTAGGTTGCTGACGGATGAATGTGTTGGTGATCCAGGTGCAGGTTTTGAGCCGGGAAGCAATAGATATTTTCCAGGCCGGACAGGGATTGAGAGAAAATATAGCTGTCTGAAGTGACAAAAAGCGGCATTTGGAGCTGCTGTTGAAAGCGCACTAAAAAAGACCGGCACCGGTCAATGAGTTCCGATTGCTCTTCCGGAACGAGTGGAACGGTTTTGTATTCCTCAAAGTCCCCAAGCAGGTTCTGAAAACGGAAGGCTACACCTGTGTATCCGGCAGGAAGCTGTTCCCGTTTGTTGTTGAGCTCCTGCTGCAGCGCTGCTGCTGGCCGGAAGAGTTGCCGGAACAGATCCCCCCAGACCTGGTGGGTATGATAATAGGTGTTGAGCTGCTCCAGCACATCCCTGTTGGCATAGCAATGTACCTGCTGCTTTCCTTTTTTCAATTGCGTCAGGCGTTTAATAGAAGAGGAGCCTACAAGATTAAGGTATTTTGCCTGTGCAAAATTCCTTGTAATAAACTCATCGTTTTTCAGCGTCCAGTCATATTCATTGGGGACCAGGAAATCATCCAGGGGAAAAGGAAAGGTATAATGGATCCGGAACGGGATATCGTTTTGCCTGCAAAAAGCAAAGCAGGATACAATGCCTTTCATCCGGTCTGCAAACCCGCCATGATAAATTCCGCCATCAACCAGCAGGAGAAAAAAAGGAGGAGGGGCATCCGGTCTCGGGAACAGGGTATAGCGTTTAATACTAAAGACGAAGTCCCTGAACGGGGCCGGACATTTAGCTAAAAAATAAATGATAACTTTCTTGATCATGGCATACCCTTCCGTAAAATGGTCATTTGTGGATACCTGCCGGCAGCAGGAACTACTGGTTTTGGATAGGGGGAGCTGAGCTGCTGTTAACCGATGGCAACATAATTTTGTACGTCGGCGGCTGTGATCGTTTTTCCGCTCAGGATCACCAGGCGCTCTACCACATTCCGGAGCTCCCGTATATTACCGGTCCAGTTATATTGCTGCAATGATTCAATGGCGCCTTCATCTATTCCTTTTTTTGAGATCCCGTAGTCTTTGCAGATATCATCCAGGAACTGGTCTACCAGCAGGGGGATATCGTCTTTGCGCTCGTTGAGGGAAGGTACATTGATCAGGATCACACTCAGGCGATGATAAAGATCGAGCCTGAAATTTTTGTCCTCCACTTCCTGCAGCAGGTCTTTATTGGTGGCCGCAATGACCCGTACATCTACGTTGATGTCCTTATCAGCGCCAACGCGCGTGATCTTTCCTTCCTGCAGAGCCCGCAGTACCTTGGCCTGTGCATTCAGGCTCATATCGCCGATCTCATCCAGGAACAAGGTTCCTCCATTGGCCTGTTCAAATTTTCCGATGCGCTGTTTTATAGCTGAAGTAAAAGATCCCTTTTCGTGCCCAAATAGTTCTGATTCAATTAATTCTGTTGGTATGGCGGCGCAGTTTACTTCTACCAGGGGGCTGTTGGACCGGTTGCTCAGCTCATGGATCCAGCGGGCTACCAGTTCCTTACCCACACCATTGGCGCCGGTTACCAGCACACGGGCCTCCGTGGGGGCCACCTTGTTGATCGTATCTTTGATCTTTTGAATGGGGCCGGAAGTGCCTACAATTTCCTGGACCCTTGAAACTTTTTTGCGAAGGACCCTGGTTTCTGCTACCAGGGATGTTTTCTCCATCGCATTGCGGATGGTGATCAGCAGCCGGTTGAGGTCCGGTGGCTTTGATATAAAATCGTAGGCGCCTTTTTTTACTGCTTCCACGGCTGTTTCAATGTTGCCATGGCCGGAGATCATAATGATGGGAACATCAGGAGCAAGAATGTTGGCCTTTTCAAGAAACTCGAGGCCATCCACTTTCGGCATCTTGATATCGCAGAGAACGGCATTAAAGGTCTTTTCTGAAAATAATTTCAGCCCTTCCTCTCCGTTGGTTGCTTCCGAAATCCGGTAACCTTCAAAAGAAAGGATCTCCGAAAGCGTTTTCCTGATAGATGCTTCGTCATCAATGATCAGGATCTCGTGTTGATTATCGTTGTTCTTAATTTTTGCCACAGGTTCTTTTTAGTTTTATCCTTAAGATATGCAACACCCGGTTCCGGAGTTTGCCGGCAGGGACCGGCAACGGTTTATTTCTTCATATACATCACTTCTTTTACCAGTTTCACGGTCCTGGGTACGTCCGGCAACGCGGCGGCAACCAGGTTGGGGGCGTAGTGCAGGGGTGCATCCGCAGCAGTGATCCGGCGGATCGGTGCATCCAGGTAGTCAAATGCATCTTTCTGTACGCGGTAGGATATTTCTGAAGAGATGGAAGCAAACGGCCATTGTTCTTCCACGATCACCAGCCGGTTTGTTTTACGCACCGAAGCAAGGATTGTATCCATGTCCAGGGGGCGGATGGTTCTCAGGTCGATCACTTCGGCACTAATGCCTTCTTTTTCCAGCTCCGCAGCAGCACCGAGTGCCACTTTCATCATTTTATTGAACGAAATAATGGTTACATCTGTTCCTGCTTTTTTTACATCGGCCTTACCCAGCTCAATGTAATATTCTTCCTCGGGAACCTCCATTTTATCACCATACATGGTTTCGCTTTCCATAAACATCACCGGGTCTTCCTCGTAGCGGATGGCTTGTTTTAAAAGTCCTTTGGCGTCGTATGGGTTACTTGGAGAAACTACTTTAATACCGGGAATATTTGCATAAAGCGACTCAAATGCGGTAGAGTGTTGTGCGCCCAATTGTCCGGCAGAGCCGTTTCCGCCTCTGAAAACAATAGGGCAGGACAGTTGTCCTCCACTCATTGCCAGCATTTTAGAAGCGGTATTTAAAATTTGATCTAATGCCAGCACGGCAAAATTCCAGGTCATAAATTCTACTATGGGGCGTAAACCGTTTTGAGCGGCTCCTACACCAACAGCAGCAAATCCCAGCTCGGAAATGGGGGTATCGATCACCCTTTTTTCACCAAACTCGGCCAGCATTCCCTGGCTCACTTTGTAAGCACCATTGTACTCTGCTACTTCCTCGCCCATCAGAAACACGCGTTCATCTCTTCTCATTTCTTCGCTCATTGCCTCTCTGAGGGCTTCCCTGAAAGCTATACTCCTTGCCATACTTTGTAGATTGTCATTTTAAGAGTGGCAAATTTAAGTGAGATGCGTCAGAATACCAAAGAAGGAAATTTGGGATTTGGGAGCTGATCCTTGAAATTTGCAGGATGCAGCATTTTTCGATCATTATTATTGGCGGCGGCCCTATCGGACTGGCCTGTGCCATCGAAGCACAAAAAGCGGGAATGGATTATGTGATCCTGGAAAAGGGAAGTCTCGTGAACTCGCTTTATAACTACCCGGTAAATATGACCTTTTTTTCCACATCGGAACGGCTGGAGATCGGGGGAGTGCCCTTTGTATCCAATAATCCCAAGCCCACAAGGAACGAAGCGCTGGAATATTACCGCCGGGTTACCGGTTCTTTCAGTCTGAATATACGGCTGTTTGAAGGTGTGGAGCAGGTTACCCGTACAATGGACCTGTTTGAAGTGATCACGGTTCAGCATACCTATACCGCCGATCATATCATTATTGCTACCGGCTTTTATGATATCCCATACCTGCTGAATGTCCCGGGGGAAGAGCTGCCCAAAGTGACCCATTATTATAAAGATCCCCATTATTATGCATTCCAGGATGTGGTTGTGGCAGGAGCCATGAATTCGGGCGTGGATGCTGCGCTGGAAACCTGGCGTAAGGGTGCACGGGTTACGATGGTTGTGCGTGGTCCGGAGATCGGGTCAAGGGTGAAGTACTGGGTGCGGCCGGATATCGAGAACCGCATTAAGGAGGGTTCTATAAAGGCCTTTTTTAACTCCACCATCAGGGAAATAAGAATGCATGAAGTGGATATTGATACACCGGAGGGACCCGTTACCCTGAAAAATGATTTTGTGATCGCGGCTACCGGTTACCAGCCCAATCTCCGGTTTTTAGAACAGATCGGCATAGAACTCAGTCATGATGGGGTCCGGTGCCCGGTGCTGGACCCGGGTACCCACGAATCCAGCGTAAAGGGCATTTACCTGGCGGGCGTCATCTGCGGGGGGATGAACACCCACCGGCTGTTTATTGAAAACTCCCGCGAGCATGCGGTGAAGATTATAAAAGCGATCAGCGACGGGGCAAACGCTAAACGCTAAAGGCAGAATGCTGAACGCTTGTTCCTGGTTTAACGTTGGATTTTGTTTGATATTTGAAGAGCGATCCTATTTACACATTCCCAAATTTTCAAATTATCCGCTCAATCACCATTGCGCTGGCGCCACCGCCGCCATTGCAGATACCGGCAGCTCCATACCGGCCGTTTTGTTGTTTTAATATATGGATCAGGGTAACGATGATCCGGGCCCCGCTGGCGCCTAAAGGATGGCCGATGGATACGGCGCCTCCGTTCACGTTCACCTTTTCCGGATCCAGCCTCATACGCTTTGTATTTTCAATGCCTACGACACTGAATGCTTCATTCAGCTCCCAAAAGTCGATATCCGTCATGTTTAAACCCGCCTTTTCAACTGCTTTGGGAACAGCAAGGGACGGGGTGGTGGTAAACCATTCGGGCGCCTGCTCAGCATCGGCATAGGCAAGTATTTTGGCCACGGGCTTCAGGCCCAGCTCTTCCGCTTTTGCCTTGCTCATCAATACCAGGGCGGCGGCCCCGTCGTTCATCGTACTGGCATTGGCCGCTGTAACGGTCCCGTCTTTTTTGAAAGCAGGCTTCAGCGTTGCCATTTTATCAAACCTGACATTGAAGGGCTCTTCATCTTTTGAAAAAATAACAGGATCTCCCCTGCGCGAAGGAACTTCAACGGGCACCACTTCATCGTTAAATTTTCCGGCTTCCCAGGCCGCCTGGCTCCTGTGATAGCTTTCTGTGGCAAATGCATCCTGATCCGCTCTTGAAATACCGCATTCACCGGCGCATAATTCGGCCGCCATGCCCATTGCTTCACCGTTGTACACATCGGTGAGTCCATCCTTTGCCAAACCATCAATGGCTACACTATTCCCGTACTTATTGCCCCAGCGCATTTTGTCCAGGTAAAACGGAACATTGCTCATACTTTCCATCCCGCCGGCCACTATAACGGCGGCGTCACCCAGAGCAATGCTCTGTGCCGCAACGGCGATCGCTTTCATACCGCTGGCACATACTTTATTAATAGTGGTGCAATTAACAGTGTCCGGCAGTCCGGCAAATTTTGCAGCCTGCCTTGCAGGGGCCTGTCCCAGGTTGGCCTGTAATACAGACCCCATGACCACATCGTCTACCTGCCGGGGTTCAATGCCGGCTTTGGCAAGGGCTCCTTTAATAGCGATGGCGCCCAGCTGCGTGGCGCTTAGCTCCCTCAGTGCTCCGCCAAAGCTGCCCAGCGGGGTGCGCACAGCTGAAATAATATATACTTCTGTTGGTAACATCCTGGATTGTTTTTAACAAATGTAGGGGATTTTTCTTTTTGTTAACGGTCGTTAGTGCTTTGGGGCGAAGCAGCCCATATAAAATCCGTCTGCCAAACGGGTGCGGGCATTGAGGATGAAGAATAGCCTCCGGGATATTCCATATAATCAGCAGCTCCATCTTTACATTTTTTTATTTACTATGTTTCATTTTACATATCCCGCAGGGAAGCTGTATTTTAGCAACGGTCGGATCTGAATTTCTAAAAACAATGATGATGAAGCTTCTATTCTTTAACCTGTTCCTGGTTGCCGCATGTATTTCCTGTGCCACTGCACGCATACCTGAACCGCTAACCGGCAGGCATACCGGTATCAAGACCGGCGCGGACCAGACAGAGAGCTATGTTCCGTACCTGGCGGGAAAAAGGGTGGCAGTACTGGCCAACCCCACTACAAGGATCGGCGACAAGCACCTTGTTGACAGTTTGCTGGCCCGGGGCATAAAGATCGTAAAGGTCTTTGGCCCGGAGCATGGTTTCCGCGGCGACGCAGATGCCGGTGCGTCCGTTAATGATGCGATAGATACAAAAACGGGGATCCCGGTGATCTCCCTGTACGGGAAAAAGAGCAAGCCTTCTAAAGAGGACCTGGCCGACGTGGATATTATGATCTTTGATGTACAGGACGTAGGTACCCGGTTTTATACCTATATCAATGTAATGGGGCGCATCATGGAGGCCTGTGCCGAAAATAATAAAGAGCTGCTGATCCTGGACCGGCCTAACCCGAACGGGTACCTGGTAGACGGACCCGTACTGGATATGCGGCTGAAATCAGGCATCGGGGCTTACCCGATACCTATTGCCCATGGACTGACCATTGGAGAGCTGGCACAAATGATCAACGGGGAAGGATGGCTGCCCGGTAAAATGAAGGCGAGGATCAAAATCATACCGGTGGCCCATTATACGCATGACGAGCCATACACGTTGCCGGTGGCTCCGTCTCCCAACCTGAATACCCGGCAAAGCATTTTATTATATCCTTCGCTCTGTCTTTTTGAAGGAACCATTATCAGCCAGGGGCGCGGTACCTATTATCCCTTTACAGTGCTGGGCGCTCCGGCGCTGAAGGGACGGTATGATTTCTCCTTTACACCGGTTGGCATTAAAGGAATGAGCGCTACACCATTGCATAAAGATCAGACCTGTTATGGACTGGATCTGCGGAAATATGATATGTCGGAACTGATCCGAAAACGCCAGATCAATATCAGCTGGCTGATCGATCTGTACAAGGCTTACCCCGATCGTTCAAAGTTCTTCGACAGGACACAAAGCAACCAGATGGGGGATATCGATAAACTGGCGGGCGTTTATGATTTTAAAAAACAGGTCATGGAGGGCAAACCGGAAGCCGAGATCCGTAAAAGTTGGGAACCGGGTTTAGCGGCCTACAGGAAGATGCGGAAACAGTATTTACTGTATCCGTAATAGCGGATGTGGCGGTTTATTTCACGCAACGACGCCAGGGAGCAAGGCGCAGGGGGTAATCCTTTTCCCGCTGATATTTCTGCGCTGTCTGTGTAAAAAATCTGGGTGGATCTGCTAGAAAGGCCCCCTGCTGATGAGTTTCGCAGATCTTCCGGAAAGGTCGCTACGGCTTCACCGCATTTCAGTGTTTCCTCAGGGCCTCTGTGGCAATCGTTCTCCCCCGGCAATACAAAAACCGAAATCAAAAATTTTATGTACGTTTGCCTCCTTAATAATAAAAGCAAGTGCAGCCGCGATTTGAAATAAACGGAACATATTTTTTAGACCCTGAAAACAGCGTTTTGGCTATCCAGGCCGGACCCGGGTACCTGGCCTATGCAGTTTGCGACGCCCTGGGTTCAAAACTGGGAATGCTGAAATGGTATACGGCCGCAACAGATGACCTGGCAGGTATATTGAAGGACATCCCCGGGGTGCAGGACCCGTTGCAAAAAAAGATCATCGCTTTTGATTTTCCGGCCTATACGCTGCTGCCGGCCGAACTGAACCAGGGTGATAACAGCGCCTTGCTGCACCTGGCAGGGGCCGATCCGCAGGATCATATTTTAAACGAGTATGTAGGAACAGATATTGCGCTGAACTATTCGGTGCCGTTTACCTTGCTGAACCTGTGCATCCATCACATCCCGGGTGCTTCTTACTGGCACCTGCAAAAGATCCGTATTGCGGAGGTGCTGGGTGACCGTGCCGGTTCGGTTATGGATGTTAATATTATTGATCACAGGTTTTCTGTAGTAGCGGCTAAGGACGGAGGCCTGCTCCTGGCGCAGCATTATACCTACCGCGCACCGGAGGATGTGCTGTTTTACCTGCTTAAAATCGCCGAGGTTTACGGGCTTGCGCAAACAGAACTGCAGTTGAATATATCCGGGCTTATTGATGCGGATGCACAGCTTTATAAAATGCTGTACGCTTATTTTCTGAATATCCGGTTAATGAATGCCGGCTGGGCAGAAGAGCCGGCACTGGCTTACCCGGCGCACTATTTCACTACTTTAAAACAGGTTGCCCTATGCGAATTATCGCCGGTGATTTAGGAGGAAGAAAGATCCATCCCCCTGCAAAGATGCCCTATACCCGGCCTACTACGGATGTAGCTAAGGAAGGACTTTTTAACGTATTGCAGCACCGGATCGACTTTGAGGGAATCAAGACGCTTGACCTGTTTGGGGGCACCGGCAGTATCAGTTACGAGCTGGCCAGCAGGGGCGCAGGGGATCTGACTATTGTCGAAAAGGACAATGCTATGTTCGAATTTATAAAAAAAACAGCGGCTTCCCTGAAGATTGAAAACATTAAATTTATAAAAATGGATGTTTTCAAATACCTGGAAACCTGTAATACTTCTTATGATTTTATTTTTGCCGGGCCGCCTTATGCACTCACTGCTATTGACGAGCTTCCGAAAATCATTATCGGAAAACAATTGCTGAAAGAAAACGGATGGTTTGTGCTGGAACACACGCCCCGTAATGATTATAAGCAATTTGAAAAATACAGCTTTGAAAAAAATTATGGCACCACTATTTTTTCTGTATTTATAAACAGGCTGGGTGTTTAAGGCGGAAGAGGGCTTACTACCAATGGATCTGCCTGGATACTGCATGCGTAACTCTCGCTAAGAAGCGCTTCCTGGTTCAATCCTGACGATTGCTATAAACACAACGCTCCTCCGGAGTGGATTAATGCTGCCATCAGATGTGTTTGCGTTGCAGTGGGAGGCGGGGCAAATGCATCTCAATCCGGTGAAAAGAGGGCAAGCCGGAACGGGATCAGGCACTGGAAGTGCCTCGTGTTTGTAGCAGGGTATTCAAGAGAAGATCCCGGCTCCTGCAGGAGCCGCGTAACATTGTCCGGGCAAAACCAACACGAGGCTCCCAGGGGAGCCCGGTTGATGAAACCGTTCGCATTTGTTATAAATACAACGTTGCCCCGGAGCGGATCAATATTGCAACCGGATGTGTTTGCCCCGGCTCATTACCTGTTTCTTAGCGGTTTTTCAGTATTTTTACGAATGCTAAAGTCGGAGGCAAGAACAGCATATCTGGAAAAGCGTGCCCGGATCACATTAAAACAACAGGCAATCTGGGACGACCTGCTGCTGATACAGGTGCAGCAGTTACCCCTGCCGCCTTTGCATGCCGTATTCAGTTATGCCGCTATCGAACGGCGCAAGGAGATCAGCACCGATGCGATCTTAAGTTATCTTGAATTCCGGAATCCCGGCATGCAGGTAGCATACCCGGTTTATGATGCTCCCACTTCCCTGATGAAGGCGGTTTGGGTAGATGACAATACTTTATTTGGAGTGAATGAATTCGGCATCAGCGAGCCGCTGGAAGGGCCTGTTGCGGAACCAGCAGAGCTGGACCTGGTCTTTGTACCGCTGTTATGTTTTGATGAACGCGGATACAGGGTCGGATATGGAAAGGGCGTGTACGACCGGTACCTGAAGGAAGTGCGTCAGGAAGCCCTGCTGGTTGGGTTAAGTTATTTTGAACCGGTTCCGCAGATTGCCGATACCGATAAATTTGATGTACCTTTAAATTATTGTATCACGCCGCAGCGGATTTATGAGTTTTAAGAACGTTATCAAAAAAAAGAACAGACTACTATTACCCATCTCGTGGCTCTATGTTGCAGGCGTTCGTATTTTCAGCTTTTTATATGATTCGGGCATAAAGAAAAGCCGCGCATACCCGCTCCCGGTTATCTGCGTCGGGAACCTTTCAGTGGGAGGAACCGGCAAATCCCCGATGGTGGAGTACCTGGTCCGTTTGCTCAGGGACCAGTATCGCCTGGCAACTGTCAGCCGGGGATATGGCCGCAAAACAAAGGGCTTCCTGCTGGCCGGCAACGGCGCTACGGCTGCGATGATTGGTGATGAGCCTCTGCAGTTTCATACAAACTTTCCGGATATCACCGTTGTTGTTTCAGAAAAGAGAGCAGTGGCCATCGAAACATTGCTCCGCACGGTCAACCCCGGGGTTATCATACTGGATGATGCTTTTCAGCACCGGGCCGTTACAGCAGGCTTTAATATTGTGCTGACGGCCTATGACAATCGTTTTCCAACGGATGATTACCTGCCGGCGGGGCAGTTGAGAGACCTCCGGTCGCACTATAAAAGAGCCGATTGCATCGTGGTAACCAAATGCCCGGCTGATCTTACGATCAGAGAGCAACAGGAGATTACCCGTGAAATAAGGCCCCTGCCGGAGCAACAGCTGTTTTTCGCTTCCCTGCAGTATGGAACACCGTACCCGGTTTTTGACGGGCAGGAATGGGCGCCGGATCGTATTAACACCCTGCTGCTGGTAACCGGTATTGCCAACCCGGAGCCCCTGAGAAAAGAGCTGGACCGGTACGGCAAAGAGATCCGGGAGTTTTATTTTGAGGATCATTATGATTTCAAAGAACAGGATATTGCCCGGCTGCTGGCGGCTTATGCAGCCTTTAAGGCAGGCACAGCCGCTATTATAACCACCGAGAAGGACCGGGCGCGGCTTGTCAGGTTCAGGGAACAGTTGCAGCGGATCGCATTGTTTGCTTTACCGGTACAGCATTGCTTTTTGTTGGATGAGAGCGAAAAATTCGATACCTTGATCAGGAAATTTATTCAAAACTTTGAAAAACCGCATACGCTTATATGGCAAAAAAAATAAAGAAAAAGAAAAATAAATCATCTTCCGGCAGTGAGCAGTTGTTGAAGGGAACGCTGGAGGTAACAAAGTCCGGAAGAGGCTTTGTGATCGTACCGGGGTTAGAGGAAGATGTACTCATCCGGCCCGAAGACCTGCGCAATGCAATGGATGGCGACGTGGTTCGTGTAAAGCTGACTTCCGGGTATGATGTAAAGCTAAAAGGTAAGATCATGGAAGTGGTACAGCGGAACCGTACCGAGTTTATAGGAACGCTGCAGCTGAACCGGGGATTTGGTTTTGTACTGGGCGATAAAGAAAAAGGGCTTCCCGATATTTATATACCGGAGGAGCATCTGAATGGCGCGCTCAACGGGCAGAAGGTAGTAGCAAAAATGCTGCGTTGGGAAAAAGAGGACAAACGTCCCGTAGGCGCCATCATATCCATATTGGATGAAGCGCATGCCGGGGATATTGCAATGAAGGAAACCCTGCTTGAAAAAGGCTTTCCCCTGTCGTTTTCGGACGAAGCGATGGAAGTGGCCAACCGTATTCCGGATGCCATTACAAAAGAAGACCTGGCAAAGCGGAAGGACATCCGCAATATTCTCACATTTACGATTGACCCGGAAGATGCAAAGGATTTCGATGATGCGGTTTCGTTCCGCATATTAAAGAATGGGAACTATGAAGTAGGCGTACATATTGCCGATGTAAGCCACTATGTAACCCCGGGAACAGCCCTGGATGAAGAGGCCTACCAGCGGGCTACCTCCGTGTACCTGCCGGACAGGGTAAATCCCATGCTGCCGGAGCATATATCAAATGTGTTGTGCTCCTTAAGGCCCGATGAGGATAAACTGACCTTTTCGGCGATCTTCCAGTTGAACGAAAAAGCCGAGGTGAAACAGTACTGGCTGGGGAAAACGGTCATCCGCTCAAAGCGGCGCTTTACTTATGAGGAAGCACAGGCGATCATCGAAACGGGGCAGGGAGATCATGCGGAAGTGATCGGTATTGTCAATAAGCTGTCCCAGCGGTTACGCCAGAGCCGTTTCGATGAAGGGGCCATCAATTTTAATTCGACAGAAGTACGCTTTAAACTGGACGAGAAAGGGGTACCCACCGGCATTATGCTGAAAGTAAGCAAGGAGGCACACCAGCTGATCGAGGAGCTGATGTTGCTGGCCAATAAATACGTAGCGGAGACCGCCTCAAAGGTAAAGATCAATAACAAAACGTTACCGTTTCCTTACCGTATTCACGATACGCCCGATGAAGAAAAGTTGCTGCCCTTTGTAGCATTTGCACATAAGTTCGGGTACAAATTTGATATCTCCAGTGCCGAAACGATTGCAGCATCTTTCGACAAGCTGCTAAAAGATATAAAAGGCCGCCCGGAAGAGGCGGTATTACAGCAGCTGGGGATCCGGACCATGGCCAAGGCCAAATATACTTCTTCTAATATCGGGCACTACGGGCTTGGGTTTGAGAATTACTGTCATTTTACCTCGCCTATACGCCGTTATCCGGATATCATGGTGCATCGCATCCTTTTGGAGATCCTGGAAGATAAAGCGCGGATCGATAAAAAGCTGGAAGAAAAATGCGGGCACTGCAGCGAGCGGGAACGGGCCGCTATGGAGGCAGAACGCAGTGCTAATAAATATAAGCAGGTCGAATATATGCAGCAATTTGTTGGAGAAGAATTTGACGCCATTATCAGCGGGGTTTCTAAATTCGGGTTCTGGGCAGAAACGGTGGACCATTTATGCGAAGGAATGGTAAATATGACCAGTTTGGCCGGTTACGATTCATTTAAGCACTCCGAAGCAGATTATGCTATTATCGGTATGCGCACGGGTACAAAATTTACAATGGGCGATAAAGTGCGGATACAGGTGGTTGCAGCCAATCTTGAAAAGCGCTACCTGGATTACCATTGGGTACAGCCGGCACAGCAGAAAGCGCCCAAAAAAACGGCCTCAAGAAAAAAGAAGGCGTAGTAGCTGAAGGCGCCTGGTATTGGTTTTGGGTTCCAGGTTCAAAGCTTCACGTTAACTCCGTTTCATACCCGGTGGTCTCCCGAAGATTGGGGCAACTATTCCCTGTTCGCTATTAACACAGGTCTGACCCGTTGCATGCCCGGTACCGGGTACTCATTTCCACGTTTCCATATTTTCGGACCTTCAAATTCTGATTTGCCGAAGAACCGTTATTTTTGGATCATGCATACATTCGAAGAATTATCAACACTGTTCTCAGAAACATTTGAAAAAACACATTTTCCGAAGGAACCGCAAACTTTATACGAACCCAATAATTATTTTTTATCGCTGGGTGGAAAGCGGTTGCGGCCGGTACTTTGCCTGATGGCCAATGAGCTGTTCGGAGATATTCACCCCGATGCCTGGAATGTGGCAACTGCTATCGAATTGTTTCACAATTTTACATTGATCCATGATGATATTATGGATAAAGCGCCTTTACGCCGGGGCAGGCAGACGGTGCATAGCAAATACAGCGAGAGTACAGCGATCCTCGCCGGTGATGTAATGATGATCCGGGCATATGAATACATTTCCCGGATCGACCTGGCCCTCGTGCAGCGGATCCTGGAGTTGTTTAATCATACCGCTGTGGCGGTTTGCGAAGGGCAGCAGCTGGATATGGACTATGAGCAGCGCAGCAATGTAACAATGGAAGAATACCTGGAAATGATCACTCAGAAAACCTCGGTATTGCTTGCAGCCAGTCTGCAAATGGGGGGGATCCTGGGCGGAGGCAGCTATGGGAATCTTGATCTTTTATACCAGGCCGGAAAAAAGATCGGGCTGGCCTTCCAGGTACAGGATGATTACCTGGATGCATTCGGCGATCCCGAAAAATTCGGTAAACAGGCCGGTGGCGATATCCTTGCCAACAAAAAGACCTTCCTGCTGATAAAAGCACTGGAAGATGCCCGGGGAGGGCAGAAAGAAGAGCTGGATGCCTTACTGGCCGGTAACGACCCGGATAAGGTGAACAGGGTACTGGATATTTACCGGTCCTGCAAAATTGACGATTGGGCCATCCGGCTGAAACATCAGTTCCTCAATGAGGCCCTGCGCCACTTTGATGATATGGCGGTGGTTTCCAAAAGAAAGCTCCCGCTTAAAGAACTGGCCCAGCAACTCGTAAAAAGGGAAAATTAGAAGAACAAATCACTGAAATCCGTCATTTTATAATATTTTCACTAAAATTCATCATAGATGGGGGGCTCGATCTTTCGGAAAAAAAAGATAGAAAATATTATTGCTGAGCCGGAAGGGCAGGAGCATAGCCTTAACAGGATACTAACTGTAAAAGACCTTACGTTCCTGGGAATTGCTGCAGTAGTGGGAGCCGGTATCTTTTCTACGATCGGCAGCGCGGCCTATCATGGCGGGCCCGGTGTATCATTGTTATTTGTTATTACTGCGGTTACCTGTGGCTTTTCAGCATTGTGCTACGCCGAATTTGCCAGCAGGGTGCCGGTATCCGGCAGCGCCTACACTTATTCCTATGTAAGCTTTGGCGAAATTGTAGCCTGGGTGATCGGCTGGGCCCTTATTCTGGAATATGCGATCGGCAATATAGTGGTCGCTATTTCCTGGAGTGGCTATTTTAATAACCTGCTGGTGCATGTATTTCATATCCATCTTCCGGACTGGCTGCTGGTAGATCCCGAAACAGCGATCAACGCATATAACGATGCGGTAAAGACCCTCGCCGGAAATACTGCAGGGCTTACACCGGAAGATCTGAAGAACCACCGGTTTGCCATCGAGGCCTACAACGCGGCACCGAGGATCGGCAACATGCCGGTATTCCTGAACCTGCCTGCGTTTATCATTACTGCGCTTATTACCTGGCTGGCCTATATCGGGATCAAGGAAAGCAAGCAATCTGCCAACTTTATGGTGCTGTTCAAGATCGGGGTGATCATTTTTATCATCGTTGTCGGTGCGTTTTTTGTAGATACCAATAACTGGACTCCTTTTTTGCCCAATCGTTTTGAAGGGGTTTTAAAAGGCGTATCAGCCGTATTTTATGCGTATATCGGTTTTGACGCCATTTCCACAACGGCAGAGGAGTGCAGGAACCCGCAGCGGGATCTTCCCCGCAGCATGATCTACTCACTGGTGATCTGTACCGTTCTCTATATTGCGGTAGCACTGATACTGACCGGTATTGAAAATTACGCTTCATTCAAAAACGTGTCCGACCCGCTGGCCTTTGTTTTTGAAAAAAGAGCGCCCTGGGTGGAGAAGATCGTTTCTGTAAGTGCCGTGGTGGCCACTACTTCCGTATTATTGGTTTTCCAGATCGGTCAGCCAAGGATCTGGATGAGCATGAGCCGGGACGGGCTGTTGCCGAAAGTATTTCAGAAAATACATCCCCGCTATAAGACCCCTTCTTTTTCCACGATCCTTACCGGCGTTATTGTAGGACTGGGGGCGCTGTTCCTGGAAAGCGGCCTTGTGACCGACCTGACCAGCATCGGAACCTTATTCGCATTTATCCTCGTATGTGGCGGACTGCTGGTATTACCACCCGTTAAAAAGGAACCCGGCAAATTTAAGATCCCTTATATCAACGGGCGGTACATTATTCCTGTATTGCTGGCACTGTTTGTATACCTGTTCCGTGAGCGGGCAGTGACCTCCTTTGAAAATATCGGGAACGAAGGGTACCAGGAAGTTTTATTCCTGCTGTTCCTGGTTATTGCCACCCTGCTTACCATCAAAACAGTGATCAGCCGGTATTCATTTATCCCGGTAATGGGCGTTTTATCCTGCCTGTACCTGTTGATCGAAATTCCTGCCATCAGCTGGTTATGGTTCTTTGTTTGGATGGCCATCGGCCTGGTGATCTACTTCTTATATGGTTACCGGAACAGCAACCTGTCCCGGTAGCTAATAAAAACATGCAGTAGTTCCGTATACCGGAACCCGGGTCTTTGTATGTCCGTAGAGGTACGTAACCCTGAAGGGCAATACCGTTTACTTAAGGACGGCCACCAGGATTGGTAGCGCCGGCAGGCAAATACCGTTGGTGTCCCGTAGGACGCCCGGTGTCTATGCGGTGGCTGATAAAGCCGGTTTTTCAAATAACCAGGGATCTTAATCAACATCTGGCACCTGAATGGTCCGCTCCGGGTTCCCCCATCGCAGTTTTAAATCAGCAGTTTTGAATCCCGTTAGGTTAGCCTGACGCATATGCGGGTCTTTGGGGTGGAGCAACGGCAAACAGAAGCGGCTCCGTTCCGAATGCAGGTTGTATGCGGTATCATCATGAGAGGCCATTTCTTTATAAAATTTGGATGCGTTTGCCCGGTTGGGACTTCAGCCGGGAATCAGCAACTAAAGGGGGATCGCACACCTGCTTTTATACGGTACCTGCAGCAGTTTTTTGCAATAATTTGGAATGTACCCGCCCGGGCAAAAGCATAAATACCGTTGGGCAATGTATATTTGCGTGTGAAATATCAATTAGGCGATAAGGTGCTGATCCTGCATTCAGACGAAGAAGGGGTCATTGTAGATTTTATAAACGATAAAATGGTGATGGTGGATGTACGGGGAGTGAAGTTCCCGGTTTACCTCGACCAGATCGATTTTCCTTACTTCAAAAATTTTACGCAAAAAAAGAAACAGCCGCAGCATCCGCCCCGCAGGTTTGTTGAAGATCTCAAAAAGGAAAAAACGGTAGCTCCCCGGCAGGAAGACGGTGTATGGCTGAATTTTTTGCCGGTATCGGATACGGATGAATTTGGAGATGAAGTGGTGGAATTGCTGAAAGTGCACCTGGTCAATAACACGCGCAACGCCTATGGCTTTAAATATGCGCTGGGCTTTTTTGGCGAGCCGGAGTTCGAATTAAAGAACACCGTGCAGCCGTTCCAGAGTTTTTACATCCATGATGTGCCCTTTGAGGATATGAGCGATAGTCCTTCCTTCGAGTTTGAGTTTTCGCTGGCACAGCCCGATAAGCGGAAGGCCACACATTTTGAAACTTCCGTAAAAATAAAACCTAAACAGCTTTTTGCAAAGATTGAAGAGCTCCGGCAGAAAAACCAGGCTACCTTCTCTTATAAATTGTTTGATACTTATCCTGACAGGCTCCCCGAGCCGGATCCCATGGCGGTATCGCTGGGTAAACTGGGTGAAAAGTTTAAAGTATACAATGCAAAAGAAGCCCGCAGGCACCTGGAGCCCGCCCGGAGCGTGGTAGATCTGCATATTGAAAAGCTGACAGATGATCCCTCCCGTCTGAATAATTTTGAAATGCTGACACTGCAGCTGGATACCTTTGAAAAGTTTTATAACCTGGCCGTGGCCCATATGCAGCCCATGCTCACGGTGATCCATGGCGTGGGTACCGGCAAGCTGCGCGATGAGATCCACGATGCACTGCGGTTGAAGAAGGAGGTGAGCTATTTTGTAAACCAGTACCACCCTTCCTATGGGTATGGTGCTACCGAGATCCATTTCAAATATTAAGGGCTTCGAGTTGAAGAAGATGATATTTACAGCTATGCTATGTTGAATCTTTTTCCACCTTCAAAATTTATCAGGTTCAGCGATAAAAGACGTAATATGTTTGTACTGTTAAACAAAAGACAACGAAGGCCCAAAACGTCTTTCAGGCAATTTGCTGGCTACCTGTCAGACAATTATGATTTGATATTTAACCCGCAAAGATGATCCGGGATTTTTCATGCTCTTTTTACATTACACTTTTCACTTTTTACATTTCACATTACACTTTTTACATTACACATTTCACTTTTACATTTCACATTCTGCATTATACGTTTTACCTTTGCACCGTTACAAGCCGGGTTATCGCCTTTCGCGTTGCGATGGGAGGAAAGTCCGGACAGCGCAGAGCAATACACCGGTGAATAGCCGGGTGTTCCGCCACCGGCGGGGCAACAGACAGTGCCACAGAAAATAACTGTCCTGTTTTGGCAGGATGAGGGTGAAAATGTGAGGTAAGAGCTCACGGTATTTGACAGTAATGTTGAATACGGGTAAACCTTGTATGCTGAAATACCATGTAAATCCTGCTTTTTAAAACAACCTGTTTTAAAATGTGAGCGGCTCGTTTACAATTCGGTTCTGGTAATTATCGGAACAGGATGACAGGAAGGGTAGGTAGATCGATTCATTGAGGTAACTCTTTGAACAGATAAATGATAACCATCCCGCCCCGTGCGGGATACAGAATCCGGCTTACAGGCTTGTAACATTTTTTTAAAATACTGTTTGCACATCTGAGACTCCAGGTCGTCATACCATCATACCGCCCTGTAATCCGGGAACCGTTACTATCCCAGCTCGGGGAAATTACCATCCGGGTTATGCCGGGGATAGCGCTGTAAGCAAAAAAGATTAGCTTTGTGTCCAGGTTTAACAATATGAAATATAGCTCAATCCTGCTGTTTTTTTTCCTGGTCACAGGTTGCAGTATTCAACAAAAAAGCAACTCATCCGGAGCCGATCGCTCCGGCTCATTATCCATATCCCGGTTAAAGTTCCTTGATGTTTACGAGATCCCTTTCGGCCAGCAATACGAAGGTACCTGGGTGGGCGGCTTATCAGGGATCGATTATGACGTTGCAAACGACCGGTATTTTATCATCAGCGACGAGCGGTCGGCCACTACGCCCTCGCGCTTTTATACCGCAAAGATCCGCATAGCGGGCAACAGGATCGATACTGTTCTGTTTACCGGTGTACATACGCTGAAAATGCCCAATGGCAAAACGTTCCCCTCTTTAAAAGAAGGTGCACAGGAAGCGGCGGACCCGGAGTCGATCCGGTTTAATGCAGGCTCTGGCAGGCTGGTATGGTCCAGCGAAGGCGACCGGGCAGAGCGGAATGGTGTTGTAAATATTAAAGATCCCTGGATCTGGGAAACGGACCTGGAAGGAAACTACCTGGATAGCTTTGCCCTGCCGGCCAATATGCATGTACAAACGGTGGAGAAGGGCCCGCGGGTAAACGGCGTCTTTGAAGGGCTGGGCTTTGCCGGTCATTATCGCCACCTTTTTGTAAGCGTGGAGGAACCCCTTTATGAAGACGGGCCAAGGGCAGATGTGAACTACCCGGGTGCGCCGGTGCGCATCATAAAGTACAACACCGCTACGCGGAAGCCCATTGCCCAATATGCCTATTTATTGGACGCGGTTGCGCGGAAACCCAACCCGGAAACGGCTTTCAGGGTAAACGGTATTTCAGAGATCATGCCGCTGGATGACCACCGGTTGCTGGTAATGGAGCGGTCATTTTCGATGGGGAATTCCTACTGTACCATTAAAATTTATATGGCTGATTTAAACGGCGCCTCGGATGTTACAGGTATCAGCGGCCTGCACCAGGACAAAGACTACCAGCCGGCTTCAAAAAGGCTGCTGCTGAATATGAACGACCTGGGGCGTTATATCGATAATGTGGAAGGGATTACATGGGGGCCCCGGCTTGCCAATGGACATTACTCCCTGTTGCTGATCGCAGATAATAATTTCAGTAAGGATGAAAAGACCCAGTTTTTTTTATTTGAAGTAATTCCCTGATCAATATGAAGCGGATCATTTTCTTGAGCATTGTGTTACTGGCTGTTTATGGCTTTGGTAAAAAAGAAGTGAAATGGGTAGCCATCGGCGATAGTATTACCTACCTGAACGACCACCTGGATGAAACCGGTAACCGGGTTACCAAAGGGTATATGACCAGGGTAACGGAGCAATTGCCGTTTGTACGCTATATTAATAAAGGGTACAATGGCTGGACGGCGGGGGGCATTGCTGAGCGTTTCGATTCCCTGTATATACCGGAGGCCAATGTGTATACCATCTTCCTGGGCACCAACGATTGGTGGCAGGGAAGGCCCATCGGTACGTTAAAAGACTATGAAACCAATGCGGGGAATCATACGGTTTACGGATCGTTCCGGATCATCATCGATCAACTGAAAAAGATAAACTCCCGGGCCCGGATCATCCTGATCACGCCCATGAAACGGACTGATTTTGTGTACCTGTTTAACCAGAAAAACAATGCTTGGGGCTCCTACAGGGAAAAGAATGGACAAACCCTGGCCGGGGTGGCAACAGCAGTGGCGGATATCGGGCGGGCAGCGCATATAACCGTTATTGATCTTTACAATGATAAAAGGCTGGGTGAAAAAGAACTGGTGCATTTTAAGCGCCTGAAGAACCCGCAAACCGGTACCTACCAAAATTATAGCTATCCCGCATTTCAGAAAATACCCTTTAACCCGGAAACGGATGAATATCCCTACCCGGCAGCGGCTGTTGATCTTACCTATGACGGGCTGCATCCTTCTGATAAAGGAAACAGGGTGATTGCGGACCGGATTGTTGCAGTATTGAAGAAATAAATTGCTTTTGAAAATAAATTTTGGGAACCGGTACTTTCTCTGTAATTTCATGATATCATTTTAATATCAAATTAATACCATGGAAAAAGTTTTAAAACCTCTGTCCGGTTACCTGGCATTGATCATGGCACTGGTCGCAATAGGAGGCGGTATCTTCCTGCTTATAAACGCCGATAAGCAGATCGTTTCAATTGTGATCGGTGTATTGCTCATATTGCTGGGTGTTTTTTTTATCAAAGGACTCATGATCATACAGCCCAATCATTCACGGGTACTCAATTTTTTTGGCAAGTACGTAGGCTCCGTAAAGGAGAACGGGTTGTTTTTTGTAAACCCGCTTTACTCCAGCCATAATATCAGCCTGCGGTACCAGAACTTCCAGGGGCAAACGCTGAAGGTCAATGACAAAATGGGCAATCCGATTGAGATCGGGGCGGTGATCGTCTGGCAGGTGGGCGATACCTATAAGGCGGCTTACCAGGTAGCCAATTATATCGATTATGTACGTACTCAGAGCGAAGCGGCTGTCCGGCACCTGGCAGTAAGTTTTTCTTATGATAGTATGGAAGATGAGGAAGCCGAAATGACCTTAAGAGATGGGGGTGACCGGGTGAATAAGATCCTGGAAGAGGAGCTGGCGGAGCGGCTCGAACCGGCCGGGATCCTGATCCGGGAGGCGCGTATCAGTCACCTTGCTTACGCGCCGGAAATAGCCGGGGCCATGTTGCAGCGGCAGCAGGCTTCTGCTATTGTAGCCGCCCGTATTAAAATTGTGGAAGGCGCCGTGGGAATGGTGGATCTTGCATTGAAGAAATTATCATCCGAAAATATTGTAGAGCTGGATGATGAGCGTAAGGCAGCAATGGTGAGTAACCTGATGGTGGTATTATGTGGTGAAAAAGCAGCCACACCGGTATTGAATGCCGGCACGCTGTATCAATAAAAAACGGGGTTTGAAAGAGAAGAAGAGTTTTATATTGCGGATTGACCAGGCCACCTACCAGTTGCTGGAGAAGTGGGCGGTGGATGAGTTCCGGAGCGTGAACGGGCAGATCGAATACCTGCTGCAGCGGGCATTGATCGAAGCGGGAAGAAAGAAACCCCAGGAGCAGGCCACCCCGGAAGCAGGCAGGCGGAAAAGGCAGGACTGAGCCTTTTTCTGCGCATTAATAGTATACGCCAATATCGTTTCCTTTAGGCTTTTTTATCGTCCCGTTCGTTGTATATACTCTCAAAACAACTTTGAGTGAAATCGCAAGGTCTAACTGAAACCTGAAGCTTTAAACCCGGACCGCTCACTTAAGGAAATGACATTGATGTACAGGCAGGCACTGCCTGACAGAGGAACGATGACGGGGGGCTGTTTTTATGGTGCTTTCAAAATTGATTTTTAATCACTAACTTGCTCCAACAAGGTCTATTTATGAGAGTTGTTCCTTTTTTGGCCATCACTGCCGTTACCGTATTGCTGATATACCTGCTGAACAGACCCATCGGCGATAAGGTACCTATGCCCCTCGGCAGTTTTTTAAACCCTCAGACGGGTTTCTGGCAGAATGCGGAAGATACGGCAGCAGGTTTCAATGAGGCGTTGTCGTTTCCGCAGCTGAAAGGGAAGGTCAGCGTATATTTTGATGAGCGCCTGGTGCCGCATGTGTTTGCAGAGCGCGATGAAGATCTTTATTTTGTGCAGGGATACCTGCATGCAAAATTCCGCCTGTTCCAGATGGATCTGCAGACCCGCGCTGCAGAGGGCAGGGTAAGCGAAATTGCAGGGGTCAAAGCCATTAATTACGACCGGGAACAGCGGCGCCTGGGAATGAAGTTTGCTGCAGAAAACTCATTACAGGCTATGGAAAAGGATGCCCGCTCGCTGCAGATCTACTCGGCATATACCGCAGGCATCAATGCCTATATTCATTCGCTAAAAAAAAGCGGGTTGCCGCTCGAATATAAAATACTGGATTTTGAGCCGGAGGAGTGGACCAATTTAAGGACGGCATTACTGTTGAAAATGATGGCTAAAATGCTGGCCTCCGGAACTGAAAAAGACCTGGCTTATACCCGCCTGCACCAGGTGTTTTCTACCGGTCAGCTCAATGCATTATATCCCCAGGTGCCCGATTCATTAAAGCCCATTGTTCCGCCGGGAACCCTTTTCCCGGCGCCGGGTGTATCACCGGTAACACCGGCGGATGCAGATACGGCTTATTTTAAAGAAGTGCCCCCGGTAACTGCTTTTGAACAATCCACCCCGGACCCGGATAACGGGAGTAATAACTGGGTAGTAGCCGGCAGCAAAACGGCCGGGAAGGCGCCGATCCTGGCGAATGATCCCCACCTGGAGCTTTCGTTACCTTCTATCTGGTATGAAATGCAGCTAAGCACTCCGCAGGGAAGGGCCTATGGCGCTACATTACCGGGCAGCCCCTATATCATTATCGGCTTCAACGACAGCATTGCCTGGGGGGTTACCAATGCCCAGCGGGATGTAAAAGATTATTTTGCCATACGGTTTAAAAACAGCCGGCGCAATGAGTACTGGTTTCATCAGCAATGGAAACCGGCGCAGCAACGCATTGAAGCCATCGGGGTGAAGGGCCGGCCCACCATATATGATACTGTTGCCTATACCGTATTCGGCCCGGTAATGTATGATGAAACATTCAGGGATACCCTTACGCAGAACAACGGGCTGGCTGTTAAATGGGCCGCGCATCATACCGGCGATGATGGCAATACCTTCTACCTGCTCAACCGGGCAAAAAATTATGAGGACTATGTAAACGCGATAAGGCTCTTCGAATGTCCGGGGCAGAATTTTGTATTTGCATCCAAATCGGATACCATTGCGCTTTGGCAGCAGGGTAAGTTCCCTGCCCGGTGGAACAACCAGGGCATGTACGTGATGCCGGGCACAGACAGCCGTTATGACTGGCAGGCCCTGATACCGCAGGCAGAAAATCCTCATGCCGTTAATCCCGGCAGGGGCTACCTGTTCAGCGCGAACCAACGCCCTGCGGATGCCCGGTATCCCTATTATATTCCCGGGGCGTATATTACACCGCGGGCCGGAGCTATCGATCAATACCTGGGTTCGATGAACCACATTACGGTACAGGATATGATGGAATTACAGAACAACTATTTTAACATCATGGCCCGGGATATGGTGCCCCTGATGCTGAAGTATACCGATGAAGACCGGCTTTCGGCACCTGCCCGAAAATATTATTCCATGGTAAAGGACTGGGACCTGTTTGCGGGGCCATCCTCTGCAGGACAAACGGTATACCAGGTGTGGATGGACTCCCTGTTGGTGAACATCTGGCAGGATGAGCTGGGCCGTGCCGGTTTTAAAGTGGAGCTGCCGGCAGAGCAAACCCTTATGGAGCTGCTGGAAAAGGATTCTACGGTGATGGGTTATGTCGACAATATAAACACCGCTGCCAGGGAAACGATACATACACAAATGACCGATGCGCTGAATAAAACGGCTGTCCTTATGGAGGGCCTGGAGAAGGACGGGAAACTGGAATGGGCAAAGTTTAAAGATGTAAGCATTTATCACCTGTTGGGAAATGCATTGCTGCCTTTTGCGCGTACCGGTTTAAATGTGGGGGGCTGGAGCAATATTATCAACGCGGTTAAAAAAAGCCATGGTCCCAGCTGGCGTATGGTGGTTCAGTTAAGTACACCCACGGAAGCCTATGGCGTTTATCCCGGTGGACAAAGCGGCAACCCGGGAAGCCGTTTTTATGATAACGCTATTGACACCTGGGCTTCCGGTAAGTATTACCGGCTCTGGTTCATGAGCGAGGGGGAAGAGCGCGATACCCGCGTGAAGTGGCGTATGGATTTTTCAAAAGGCTGACCTCAATTTTTCTTAATACAATTTTATCTTAATTAAAGCATATGAAATTCCTGGTCAGCATTCTTGCAACCGCTTTATTATCCTATATCGGCGGGGTTTATTTTCCCTGGTGGACGATTGCTGTAGCGGGGTTTGCGGTGTCGCTGATCCTGCCTCAAAGACCGCCGGTTGCTTTTTTATCGGGCTTCACAGGTGTTTTTCTGCTCTGGCTGTTGCTGGCGCTGCTGATCAATACCGCAAATGGCGGCATCCTTGCCGGCAGGGTGGGGGCATTGCTGGGCATCGGCAACAGCCCGGTATTGCTGGCGGTGATCGGTGGTGTCATTGGAGGGCTGGTTGCCGGGATGGGAGCGTTAAGCGCTGCGTATTTAAGGCGACCGGAGCGGGGGAGGAAGGCAAATTAAGACGTATTTATTTGCAATGTTTACCCGGCACTGTATATTGAAATGTAATAGATGTTTTGCTACGGGTACAAGCCGCCAGGTAGTCCCCCGGGATGTGACTGCTGGCCCACAAAAGGGAATCAGAAAAGAAGGCATCTTCGCCAGGCCGAAACCCGGTTGAAAAGACGGTCGGGGTCCCGGCTATTCCGGCCGGGGAGCGAGCTCCCTCGAAAACAGCAGCGTATTGGTATCGTCCCGGACCTCGATATAAGATTTGCCTTTATAGGCGGAATAGATGTTCACCTCCTGCGATTTGTTTTCCAGTTGTTTTACAAATAAGGGTAAGGGCAGCGGACTGTTGCGGCTTTTTCTTTTCTTACTTTTATACAGGTACAGGGTTACCTCTTTTTTTGTTGCAGCATCTGCAGCCGTATAATGAAACGTGAATTTATTTAGGGGCAGCAACCGGTTTTGATAATAAAAATCGTAATCGAAATATTGCAGGGTGGTCGGTGGAAATACGTTCACATCCGCCACCAGATTGTTGGGGCGATAACTGTGGCCATCTGTATCCGAGCTCAAAACATAATAGTTGCTGATCAGGGAATCTTTCAGGTAGGACCACTTTTCAAAAGCCTGAGCAATGGTAAAAACTTCCTGCTGCGAATAGTAATGCAGGTAATCTGCCAGGGTATTGGGGCTGGCTCCTTTTTTCGACTTTCCAATATTTCCGGCGTTGGCAAGGATCAATAATTTATGACCGCTTCTGATCCTGGCTTTTCTTACAAGGTACCGGGCAGCGGCTTTGTTACGTTCGCCATCGGTACAACTGCTGCAAAGATCATAGCCGGTCACTTTTATCCCGATATTACCGGCATATTCAATTAAGTTATGCAGTACCGGCTCCCGGACATGGAATCCCGACTTTATGCTGATCCGGTTTGCCCGGAATTTTTTATGAAGGTCTTCTATTGCCAGGTGTGTAAAGCCCCTTTTCTTCAGCGAGTCCAGTAAATGAAACAGGAAGGCGCGGTTTCTTACATCGTACCCCAGGTCATTAAAGGCAATTATTTTACGATCCGCAATCTGGTCCAGGATATACTGGTCCGCCGGCACAATGGAATAGCCCCTGGGGTATGAAAAGCCTTTTATGGAACTGTCTTCAACAGCCGCTTTGTGCAAACCCAGAAAGGACAAATAGGTCGATAAGCTTCTCCGGTGGTTGCTATACGAATAAACGTCATCACTTTGCTCCAGTTCAGTTTTATCCCAGTTCTTCAGGATATTTACGGGGGCAGCATAGGAAAGGATTCCGTTATGGGCAAAAGCACTGTCGGCGATCTTGAAATAGTTGTGGTATACGAATTGATCGGCGTTCTTTAGGGAACTGGAGACAGGTCCTATATACCAAAAGCCCCTGATCTGTAAGATCGTATCTGCGCCATACCTGCGGAGCCCATAACCATAAGTAGCTGAAGAATCCTCCAGGATATGTTTTTCATAAAGATCCCGGGACGCGCTTACCGGGAGGTCCAGGATTTTTGAGCGATCTGAATAAGGCAGGAAGCCGAGTACAAGAAAAGATGCCTCATCCGCATTGTTGCTTACGAATTCAGCAGATGCGATCCATTTGTTTACGGGATCATGGGAGTAGTAGGTCTGAACCAGGCGTTTTTTGTTGAATCTGTTGCCTCCCGCGCGCCGGTACAATTCAATCTTCCGGAAATGCGTTGAAAGATACCCGTTAATGGGGAGGTTGCGCCGGATCTTAAACACCAGCAGGTATTCCGGAAGGGCTTCCTCATTGCTTCTTGTTGCGGCATATACCGGTATTAAATGGTCTTTATAGCGCTTTAGCTGTTTAAAAAAACGGGTCTTCTTCAGCCGGGCCAGGGACCTCCTGTCGATATATTTGAACCCATACACTCTTTTGTTGAAACCCGTGTTTGTTGCAGTGTCAAAAAAGAACCGTTCCGGGAAATCCTCCCGGACAAAGGTTTTGCTCTTCAGCGGCATAAAATTGGATGAGCTGCAACCGCAACAGAGTGTAATAAAAACAGCTAATGCGGCAAGGTTCATACGAGCCCGGCTGGCAGCAACGGCTTTTACAATTCCCATAATGACAACTTATGCATGATTATTGCTCCTCAGAATGACGGAAAATTCCCGGGCGGTATTGAACGCAGGTCTCTGCCGAAGTTCCGATCGCTGATTGGCGAAAACGGATAACGGTTAAGCTTCCGTTACCACGAAGGTGATGGGCTGCTTGCGGTAGGCTTTTACACTTTTCCCGTTAACAACAGCCGGGGTCCACCTGCCGGATTGCCGGATCACCCGCTTTACTTCTGCGGCCATACCAAAGCCAGGGTCTTTAATGATCTTTACATCGCTTACATTCCCCGCACGATCTACTACAAACTGGGCAATAACCTGGTAATTTCCTGCTTTGGCTCCGTGCTCTACGGGTACTTCTCCCCGGAGATTCCGCTCAAGGAATTGTGACCAGTTGCCCGGGTAGGCAGCATCCTTTTGCACTTTGGAATAGACCTCGGGCTCATTGTCCCTGACGATCTTTGGAGGGGTAAACGTTTTTACTTCTTTCACTTCCGGGTCTTTGACGATCCTGGGTGGAGCCATGCGCACTTCTTTTACCTCAGCGGTATCCGTTGCGGCAGGAGCTGCTGCGCTGCTGTCCGGCGCCATCCCGTTGTTGTCCGGTATTACAGCTGCCGCACCATTGGTGGTGGAATCAGGTCCTTTTTCAGGCGCCTGGTCGGCCGATTGGCAACTAACGATGAACAGGACGGATAAAAGGATGAACAGCGGCAGCGCCATCCATTGTCTTATGAGCGGCTGATGCATTGCATGCGGCTTGGTTAACATGTTAATTCTTCTTTTTAACTGGTTATTGAAGAACGGGTGTGCCAGCTGTTGCTGCTTATAGTGGATGGCTTCGGTGATCAGCAGGGTCGCATATTCCAGTTCATCGGCATCCTTTGCTGCATAGGCATCTGCCGAAAATTCATGAACAGCCTTGAGCTCATTTTTCATCAGCCAGAAGAAAGGGTTCACCCATACCAGCGCTGTTATGATCTCCGAGAACAGCACATCAGCGCTGTGCCATTGTTTGATGTGAAGGTATTCATGCTGTAATATTTTCTTACCCCGCTCTGTATGTTCGTCAATTGCAGGAGACCAGAACAGCCAGTTGAAAAAAGAATAGGGAGCTGCAGCGTCATTGGTTTCGACAATAAGCAGGGAATGCCATCTTTGTGTATTATTGAAAGCCCGTTTTTTTATAAGAACAGCAAGACCGGCGATGACCCTTGCAACCAGGAACAGCACGATACCGCAATAGATGCAGCAAAGGATCCAGGCAAAGGTTACGGGGGCATTTTGTGATGATGAAACCACCACCTCAGGCAGCAGCAATTCATTATACTTTACCAGGGTTTGAATACCGATATTGCTCTCTGTTGTTATGGAGATATAAAGGGGCACTTTAATAAAGGGTACCAAAAGGCTTAGTAATAAACTACCCAGTAAAAAGAACCGGTTGAACCGGTGCAGTTTCCTGTTTTTTAAAAAAAGCAGGTAATAGCAGTAAAGCAGCCCGGAGCAAAGAAGCATTTGTAAAAAATAGGTGGCGATCGATTTCATAAAAAATAATTAAAAGTCATTGTTTTGTCTTTGGCAATTTCAAAAAAAACAATCACAGCATTCTCCCTTTCTTTAACCGGAAGCGTATTCAAAACCTTCTCCTTCGGTTGGCTTTTGCAACGCCCAATAATAACGAAAAAGAATATAGTATATAATAGCAGGTTCATTTTTTTCTATTTAAATCAGAGGTGTTTTACACCACTGGGATTTAAGCGTCGGAGCATAAATTCATCGTAATCAGCAGTAATCTTCCTTTTACTTACCAGGGAGAGGGTTCTAATTCAAAAGATTTCTTATTTAAGCGTACGTCGCAGGATGTTGTTAAAATCGCTTTCGCTCGGACGGTTGAAATTTGCAGACAAACATTTTCCTGCGGCATTAAAAAGTATAAATCTCGGTACGTTGGTTATGGCATATATTTCCTTAAGCAGGTTGTCCTTATAATCTGCTAACAAAAAAGTTCTCCGGGGGTCAAGCTTCCTTTGTTTGACAAACTTTTTCCATCGTTCTTCATCTTCATCGATCGACAACGAGATAAAGGTAACAGGAGGATTGGCGGCCTGGGCTTTAAGTAAGTACGGGAATTCCTGGATGCATGGCCCGCACCAGGTAGCCCAGAAGTCTATAAATAACGGCCGGTTCGTTTTTATGACACTACCCAGTGTTACGGTTTTTCCATCTGTGGTCTTAAGCTTAGCCTGCAATATATCCGGCAGTTTTTTTAAAGATTTCTTATACTCATCGTAAAACTGTTGTGCCTTTCGCTTATGGGCTGGCTCTAATTCAGAATGCCGTAGCTCGTTCATGACCATTTCAGCACTTGTTATGGTGGTATTGCTGGCATTGTGCAGGATATAAAACATTTTCTGCATCAGTAGAAAATCAACTGCAGATCTGTTAAAATACTTTTTTACGGTTTTGATAAAATACAGATTTTGTTCATCCTGGTTGAGGTAGTCGGGGTAATCTTTTATTGTCAAATAAGTAGCAAAGCTGTAAATAGCCATCCTGTAACCATTGGAGGCTGTTTTAAAAAAGAGTGACTTTATCTTATTCAGCACCTGCAAAGTAGCATATTCATTTAATAGACCCGCAGTCATGATGCCATTGACTTCCGAACTCAGGTAGTCATTCAATCGCTCGTATTCATAGTCTTCAAAAAACTTTTTTTCAAAAGCCGGATCTTTAGACTGGAGGTATTGATGGACAAAGATCTTTTTCCGTTTATAAAAATCATCAATAGCTCCTGCCAGTATGGTTACGGAGGATGCGGTATCCTGCTTACGAAAATAGTTCAGCCCCTTTTCCCGTAGTGCTTTTGAGAGCCAGATGGAGGAATCATTGGAAGCACAGGGAGCTGCTTTGGACAGGTTTTTATCGAAGCATAATTTAATGGTATCCCCGTTCCAAACGGTAAGCGATTGGCCATTAGAGACCTGTATTTCGGTGCTTGCCAGTTCAACCTTTTGTGGCTGGTTGTAGACCAGGCGGATATCCTTGCTATAAATATACGGATAGGGGTAGCTGGTACTTTCGGATACTGTAGTCTCTAAGACTTTTTTTGAGCGATCCGTATTGAGCAGGTAAATGCTTATCCGGTCCTGGCTGGTTGCGATTATGGAAATAAAAAGCGGAAGCAAGAAGAAGAAAATTGTCTTTATGGTATACATGGAGATTAAAATATTAAGATAGTACAGGTTGATAAGATCTGGAGGAACTACAATTGAAATAATGAACAGGCATTTTCAACGTTGATGGTAGTTATAAGATAGGCCCCTTGAAACTTTACATCTAAGAGACAAAGGAAACAAATTGTAAAAAATAAATATGTGTTGAATCAGGATCTTATCGCTGGTTTTAATGTAAGGCAGGCATGGGCGCTTTTAGTTTACCAGAAAAGTGATCGGTTGCTTCCGGTAGGCGTTTACCACGCGGTTGTTCTGAACAGCGGGTGTCCATTTCCCCGAAATCTTAATGACCCGCATCGCCTCTTCGCCCATACCGAAGCCGGGATCCCTGATCACTTTTACATCGTTCACATCACCATTCGTGTTTACAATAAACTGGACGATCACCTGGTATTTCCCGGGTTTTGCGCCATTCTTAACAGGCGTGTCGCCGCGGAGATTGGCTGATAAAAAATGGATCCAGTCGCCGGGATAGCGCGCGTCCTGCTCCACCTTTGTAAAGATCTCAGGCTCTTTCACTGCTTTTTGAGGGATCGTATCAGCCGGCGGGTCCGGGGTCTGCGCAGCGGATGGCGCCTTATCCGGTGCCACCATGAAATAGATGATCTGGATATATGCCGCACGCACTGCCTGGTTCTTCTGTACGGCGGGCTGCCACTTTCCCGACTTCTTTATAACCCGTAGTCCCTCTTCCTCCATCCCGTAGCCGATAGCGGTTAATGGCTTTATATTGCTAAGTGTGCCGTCCTTTTCTACCACAAACTGGTAAGCCGTGCGGTAAGTTCCGGGAGCAGCCCCGTTGGCAACCGCTACCTCACCCCGTATGTTGGCTTCCATGTGCCGGTTCCAGTTGCCGTCATAGACCGCCGGCTTTTCTGTGGATGTAAAATAGCGGGGACCGTCAACGCTCAATGGGTTCAACTCGGGCTGAACAGTTACCGGTGCCGCAGTGGTATTTTTATCTGAAAAAGTTGCAACAGCCAAAGTAAAGGGTTCCGTCGGGCGCTGCGGTTCTTCCTGGTTGGTGTTCCGGGAGGCGATAAAGTCTTCCAGTTTTTTACTATGATACCCTTTCCCGAGCAGGACGATGGCACCTGCTGCCTGGCTGTTCCCATATAGTTTTTGGGTATTTTCTTTTGACAGTACCGTTACGGTAGCTACATTGCCAAGCGCTATTTTTTCAAAAGCTTCCTTGCTGATCACCCGGTCATTATAGATCCGCAGCGTATCGCCGGGAGGGGTGGACGGTTTTTCAGTAAAAACGGGCGGGAGGCTGGCGCTGAGCGTTTTTAAAGGGCTGTCGCCGGGAAAACCGGCTGTTTCGGAAAAGGAAGCGGCGGCCTGGTAGGTAAATGCAAACAGGCAAAATACAAGAACAGAAAGCGGCAGTACCATTATTTTCCGCAGGTACTGGTATGCGGTCTCATTATTTTTGGTAAGCATAGCGATTCTCCTTTTTAATTGGTTATTAAAGAATGGATTGGTCAGATGCAGTTGTTTTTGCTGAATGGCATTGGTAACGAGGATGCTTGCATAGCTGAGTGGGTCTGCATCTTTTGCGGCATATTGATCTGCCAGGAATTCCTGGATCATTTTTATTTCTTTCCGGTACAGGTAAAAGAACGGGTTAAACCAAAACAGGCACAGCAGCAGTTCTGTAAACAGGAGATCGAAGGAGTGCCGTTTTTCAATATGATACATTTCATGGAGCAGTATGTGCTTTCCTTCATCAGACCCGGGCGTATGTTTTTTGTTCCAGAACAGCCAGTTGAAAAATGAGAAGGGCGCGTAATGGTGAACGGTTCTGATGAAGGTGATGCGCCCCAATAGCTCCTGCTGACTCTGGTTTTTGATTTGCACCACTTTCACAATGCCTGCAATAAGACGGATAACAAGAACGAGGCACACGGCTGCTGCCGCCCAGCCCGCAACAGATTTCCAGTCGGTGTGTTGGGCCGGCGTGGCAACGGCTACGGCAGTTCCTTCTGACAGGTAAATTTTCTCCAGGCTTTGTGTAATGACATTGCTCCCCTCCAGTGAAAACCGGATCCGGAACAGCGGCAGAACAATACTCAATGCTGTTGCGGCCAGTAAATAGAACCGGTTGTACTGGTGGAACCGCTCATTTCTCAAAAAGAAATGATAATACATATAAAGAATGCCCGAACAAAGAATCACTTTGAGGAGGTAGGCAATCATAACATTATTTTTTTGATTGTTGCTGTTGCTTTATCTGCTGCAGGAGGGCCTCCAGCTCTTCAATGCTCAGGTTGTTCTCCTTTACCATAAAGGATACCACGTTGCTAAAGGAGCCTTCAAAATACCCTTTTACGATCTGCTTCATTGTTTTTTGGGAGTAGTCCTCTTTGCTGACGGCAGGTACATACTGGTGCTGGCGCCCGAATACATTTACCGTCACAAATGCTTTTTCCACCAGGATCTTCAGGATAGTGGCTACGGTATTCTGATGCGGCTTGGGGGGAGGGAGCACTTCCAGTATCTCTCTTAAGAACATCGGCCCCTGTTGCCACAGGGCCTGCATGATCTGCTCTTCAGCCTTCGTTAATTGTTTCATGAAAATCGTATTTTGAAGCAATTTAAAACTAATTACTTAGTTTAACAACTATTTTTTTAGTTTTATTTCTGTACGCCTTTTCCGGGGGCAGTGGATTCAGCAACGGAAGCATTAGGCTTATTGGGGATTTGCCCGGGAGGGAGGAAACCTGTATCTTTGCGGCGAAATTTGGCGCAGCCTGCAACTGTCCAATTAATAAATTTAATTATCACATGATCATGTGATTCAAATTTCCAGATTCTATGGCGCTACATAACCGGATATCACGCAAAGAGCTTAAAGAGCGTATTTTAAAAGATACAACACCGCGTACCACGATCTCTTTTTATTGCTATTTCCGGATCACGGACCCGGCTGCATACCGTAATGGCCTGTACAGGGCATTTTCAGCTATCGGTGTGCTGGGCCGTATTTATATTGCTGCGGAGGGAATAAATGCCCAGGTAAGTGTGCCCACGGCCAACCTTGAGCAGCTCCGGATCGTCCTGAACGAGGTCCCCGCGTTAAACGGCCTCCGGCTGAATATTGCCGTAGACGATGATGGCAAATCCTTTTATGTGCTGGATATAAAAGTGCGTGAGAAGATTGTTGCAGATGGTATTGATGATCCTGATTTTGATATGGCCCGAAAAGGGAAATATGTGAATGCCGGCGAATTTAACAATTTGACAAATGACCCTGAAACGATCGTGATCGACATGAGAAATCACTATGAGTTTGAAGTGGGGCATTTTGAAAATGCCATTGAGATCCCCAGTGATACCTTCAGGGATCAGTTGCCTATGGCCGTGGATATGATGCAGGAACACATGGATAAAAACATAATTATGTATTGCACCGGCGGTATCCGGTGTGAGAAGGCCTCCGCCTATATGTTGCACCGGGGATTCAAAAATGTGTATCACCTGGAGGGAGGCATCATCAACTATGTAAACCAGGTTAAGGAAGAAAAGCTGTCCAACAAATTTCATGGCAAGAATTTTGTTTTCGATCAGCGCCTGGGCGAGCGGATAACCGAAGAAGTGATCGCCCGTTGCCATCAATGCGGAAAACCTGCGGATACGCATGTGAACTGTGTTAATGACGCCTGTCACCTGCTGTTTATCCAGTGTGAGGAATGCCGGAAGCAGTACGATAATTGCTGCAGCACGGGATGCCAGGAGTTTATCCATCTTCCGGAAGAGCAGCAGAAGGAAATGCGGAAAGGGGTTGATCTGGGGCGGAATGTTTTTAATAAATCCCGATCGCGTCTGAAGGATTTAATAAAATAATAATGAAGTAAACAAAGGCTGCAGCTGTTTTTTTTATTACCTTGCTGCCCAGCCTTTTATTCCAACGTTAACTATATTAAAAACCGGTTTTATGAAACGCTATGTATCTATTCTATTACTGATTTTTCTTACATCAGTGCCCTCTCTTTTGTTCATTGCCAATCATCAGATACAGGAGGAAGAAAAAATGGCAACTTATCACCCCGGTCATCAAAGGTCATTATCACAAAATCTAATGCTGCCTGCCCGGTTCATCGCTGAGCCGGAGGCACGGTAACGCCTTTGTAACCTGGATTAAAAAAGCCGGCCCTGATTCAGCGCCGGCTTTTTTTAGTCGTTTAGGGATCTGTTTTATAGTACCCGCTCCAGTCCGCTGAAGAAAAAGTCTCCTTCGATCCGGGCGTTTTCGTCGCTGTCGCTGCCATGAACCGCATTCTCTCCCAGGGAAGTAGCATATAATTTACGGATGGTTCCGTCTGCCGCTTTCGCAGGATCAGTAGCGCCGATCAGTTCGCGAAACGCGGATACTGCGTTGTCTTTTTCTAAGATCGCAGCTACAATCGGACCACTGCTCATAAACTCCACAAGCTCTCCGTAAAAAGGACGTTCCCTATGCACCGCATAAAATTCGCCTGCTTTTTCTGCAGAAAGCCGGGTTACTTTTAAAGCAACAATATTATAGCCTTCCTTTATAAAACGGTCGATAATAACGCCGGCATGCCCGTTTTTCATAGCATCAGGCTTAATCATGGTAAAAGTGCGATTACTCATTTTAAGATTTAATTTAATTTGGCCGGCAAATTTAGGAAAAATCCTCCACTCCAAATCACAGATTTACCTATTTTTGCGCCTCATTGAAACCAATAACAGATATATTCCCAGTTTTGAGGCAACCGGCTAAAGTGATGATTACTATGCATCAGAAGCCGGATGCAGATGCTATGGGCTCCGCTCTCGGGTTAGCGTGCTATCTCCGGCAGCTGGGCCACAGCGTTACAGTAGTATCGCCCACAAACTGGGCGCCCTGGCTAAACTGGATGCCGGGAGCTGATGCCGTGCTGAATTACGACAAGGAGCGGGAGAAGGCGCGGGCTGCACTTTCCGAAGCTGCGCTGCTTTTTTGTCTCGACTTCAACATCTTTCACCGCACCAAAAATTTTGAGCAGGACCTGTACCAGGCACAGTGTATTAAAGTGCTGATCGATCATCACCGCGAGCCGGATCTGCCTTCGTTCAATTTCGGGATCAGCGATACCCGGAAAAGCTCAACCTGCGAAATGGTGTACGATTTTATTCTTGCAGCGGGCGATGCGTCTATGCTGAACAGGGAGATCAGTGCCTGTCTTTATGCGGGACTGATCGCAGACACCGGTTCTTTCCGCTTTGATGCCACAACACCGGCTGTGCACCGTATGGCAGCCCATCTGATGGAGCAGGGGATACGGCATACAGAAATTCACAGCCTCTTATTTGATAATTTTCTTGAGAACCGGTTGCGTTTTATGGGGCACGTGTTCCTGCACCGGCTGGAGTTCTTTTATGAATATAACACAGCGCTGATCGCCATACCCAAGTACGACATCCTTAAATATGAAATAAAAACAGGCGATACGGAAGGCCTGGTGAACTTTCCCCTTTCAGTACAGGGCATTAAGCTGGCAGCGCTGGTGATTGACCGGGAAGAAGAGCGGAAATGGAGTTTCCGGAGTAAAGATCATTTTGACTGCAACACATTCGCCCGGACCTATTTTAACGGCGGCGGGCATTTTAATGCTTCAGGAGGCGGATCTAAAGACAGCCTCCAGGACACTGTAGATAAATTTAAGGCGGCTTTAAAAGAGAACGAGCATTTATTACAATAAAATGAATACAAAAGCAACAATGAAACGATTTAGAAGTGCAGGGCTGTTCCTGTTTACAGCGATGGCCTTTACAGCTTGCAATAACACGGATTTCAAGACATCTCCGAGTGGTCTTCAATACAAGATCTTCAGCGGAGCGGGAAAAGACAGCGCCGTAGATGGTAATGTTTTAAAATTAAACATGATCGTGCGGCTCAGCGGGCATAAGGATACCGTCCTTGCCAATACTTACGGGAAGCTTCCCTTTTTTACTGCAGTACGTGCTCTGCCTCCCGGTCAGAGTGTATACGACCCTTCAGAGCTGTTTCACGGGCTTAAAAAGGGAGATAGCCTGGTTGTGCTGATCCATATTGATTCGGCTATTAAAAAAGGAATCCTTCCGGAAGCACAATTGCCTCCTTATTTAAAGAAAGGAGACCGGATCACCTATACCTACAAGGTGCTGGAACTTTTTAAATCAGACAGTATTGCCCGGGCTGATTACCAGAAGGAAATGGTCAAAGATGCTCCGCGCCAGCAAAAAGAACAGGAAGAGATGATGGCGAAAATGAAGAAGGAAATGGAGGCAAAGCAAAAAGTAGAAGATGCGGAGCTGGAGAAGTCAGGGGAGAAGGCAAAACAGACGGCTGAGGTTGAGGAATATCTTAAAAAGAAAGGCATCAATGCTGCTAAAACACCTATAGGTGCATTCGTCAAACTGGACAACCCCGGCACAGGCGCTCCGGTGGCCGATGGCAAATATGTAACCGTAAAATATACCGGGAAAAAAGTGCTGAATGACAGTACCTTTGAAGGACCCAGCTCCTTTACCACGAAAATTGGTGTGGGTGGTGCCATCCGGGGCTTTGAAGACGGGTTAAAACAATTCCGGCAGGGAGGAACGGGCGCGGTTTATATTCCCGGCTACCTTGCCTATGGCAAAACGCCTCCTCAGGGCGCACCGTTCAAAGAATACGAACCGTTGTATTTTGAGGTGGAGATCGCTTCCGTGAGCGACAGTATGCCGGCACCGCAAATGCCTCCGCCGGCCCCACAGCCGCCAGCAAAAAAGGAGCCTAAAAAATAGCAACATATAAGAACTTTTTAAATTGGCTGTCTTTTATTATGGACGGCCATTTTAATGTAACAGTTCTCAAATTAATATCTGAATAAACAATAACACAAAAACAAAAAATGAAACAATTAAAAACAGTTGGGCTGGTCCTGTTTACAGCAGTGGCCTTTACAGCCTGTAAGAACGCGGATTTTAAAACGACATCCAGTGGTCTGAAATATAAAATTATCGATGGCGGAAGCAAGGATTCTACAAAGACCGGCGAGGTTTTAAAGTTTCACGTTATCCAGAAGGTATCCGGTGCAAAAGATACGGTGATGTATGATTCTTATACAACAATGCCGGAATACCTGCCCGTTCAGCAAATGGCGCCGGAACAAACCAACTACAGCCCGATGGAAGTGCTCCCCAAGCTGAAAAAAGGGGACAGCCTGATCACCATTCTCCTGGTAGATTCACTCATCAAAAAAGGACAGGTGCAGGAAGCTCAATTGCCTCCGTTCCTGAAAAAGGGCGACAAGATTACGTTTACCTTTAAAGTGCTGGAAGTATTTAAAAATGACAGTTTGGCGATGCAGGACCGCCAGAAGGAAGGAGAAGCTTATCAGAAAAGAGAAGAAGCCAAGCAAAAAGCCATCGTAGATGCGTTTGAAAAAGCAGGCGGAAAAGACAAGCAGATCAAGGATATGGAAGCTTATCTGAAAAAGAAAAATATCAATGCCGTAAAATCAGCGCTGGGTACGTTTGTAAAAATAGACAATCCGGGTACCGGAACCCAGGTAACTGATGGCAAATTCGTAACCGTGAAATATTCCGGTAAAACCGTGGACGGTGATAAGCCGTTTGACGCCAATACCATGACCGCCCAGGTTGGATCCGGTGGCGCAATACCCGGTTTTGAAGATGGATTGAAACAATTTAAAGAGGGCGGAAAAGGCGTGATCTATATCCCCGGGTTCCTGGCGTATACACAGGGCGTACCTCCGGGCGCACCTTTTAAAGCCTATGAAGGGCTGTATTTTGAGGTAGAGATCTCACATGTAGGTGATGCGCCTCCGCAGCAGCAGGCTCCGGTTGTGATGCCGCAGGAAGCACCGAAGGCCGACACCGCCAAAGCAGGTGGCAAGAAATAAACAGCGGACATGGTACCGCATGACGAATGGCCATCCCGTTAAAGGGGTGGCCATTTTGATGAAGAATGGTGTAATTGTTGATACATTTGTCAAAAGCGAAAATTATGGCAGCTACTTTTCAGACACTGATCAATGGAGAAAAGCCCGTACTCGTGGATTTTACGGCAACCTGGTGCGGTCCCTGCAAAATGATGAAGCCCATACTGGAAGAAGTAAAATCCAAAATAGGGGAAAGGGCTGCGATCATTAAAGTAGATATTGATGAAAGCCCCGGGGCCGCTTCCTTCTATAATGTCCAAAGCGTGCCGACCCTGATCCTTTTCAAAAAAGGCCAGATGGTGTGGCGGCAAAGCGGGGTGATACCCGCTGCACAGCTCACCGGTATCCTTGAATCGGCTGTCTGATCCTGCCGTTCTGAAAAATGAAACTGACTGTATGATGGGGTATGTAGTGGCCGGCTTGCTGTGATTGCCCGTGGCCTGTGCCCCTAAAATGGGCAGCCGGATCACGGCTCCGCAAACGCCCCTGGCCGATAGCGCTTTTGTACTGGTGCTGGAACCAATGGATCAATTTGAAAATGATGGTATAAAGGCAGGAAGCCGTAAAGCGGATCAACGGGGATATCGGCAAACAAATGGCGCAACGAAATAATGCTGATGATGACGGAACATGGGCCGGACAAGGATCGCCGGCGGGAATGGGAATTGTCAATTGCAGCAGGACCTGATGCATTAAAAATGCACCGGTAATCATTATTGCCGGTAGCGCTCTACAAGCAGGATGGCCTCCATTGCTTCCTTTACATCATGTGCCCGCAGGATATTGGCCCCGTTCAGGAGCCCGATGGTGTGAAGCACGGTGGTGCCGTTTAACGCTCCATCGGCCGTTGTGCCCAGGGTTTTGTAGATCGTTCCTTTGCGGCTTACGCCCAGGAGCAGCGGACAATCCAGGACCATAAACTGCTCCAGGTCTTTCAAAAGGGTGAAGTTGTGCCCGTTCGTTTTCCCGAACCCGAACCCCGGGTCAATGATGATATCCTGCACACCGGCTTTTTTTAAAGCCGCCTTTTTTTCAATAAAAAAATCCAGCACTTCCAGGGTCACATCCGAATAATGCGGGTGTTGCTGCATCGTGCCCGGTTGTCCCTGCATATGCATGAGCACATAGGGGGTTTTCAGCGCTGCTACCAGGGGAAACAACGCTTCATCAAAGGCTCCTGCGCTGATATCGTTCACCATTGAAGCGCCAGCCTGAACGGCATCTTTAACAACAGCGCTGTAAAAGGTATCTACAGATATGATGGTTTCCGGAAACCTTTTGTACAGGGCTGCAATGGCCGGTACCACAACGGCGGCCTCCTGTTCGGCCGGCAGGAGATGGCTGCCCGGCCGGGTACTTTGCCCGCCAATATCCAGGATGGAAGCGCCCGCCGTCAGCATCGCTTCTGCTGTACGGAGCAGCGCATCATCGGCCCGGTGCCGGCTGGCGGCATAAAAGGAATCCTCCGTGATATTTAAGATGCCCATTACAACGGGCTTTTCAAGGGAAAGCAACTTTCCCCGGCAATTAAGCGTGAACATCCCGATTAGTTTGTTATTTTTGGGCGTAAAGATAAGCTGTTGTTACAGGTTTAATATTTAAAGTTTGAAGGGCGAGTTATGAATAAGACAAATGAACAATACGATGCAGTTATTCTTGGATGTAAAGATGTGTTTTTGAAAAAGAACAAGGATTATGGCACTGCCTGGCGGGTGCTCCGGACCATCTCGATAGTAGACCAGATCTATATTAAAGCCCGGCGGATCCGTACGATACAGGATCTGAAGCAACAAAAAGTAGCCGATGATATCGCGGGTGAATTTAAAGGGATCATCAATTACGGGGTTATCGGGCTGATACAGCTGGGGTTGCCTGGCGATGCCCCCAACGAGCTGCCGGAAACAACAGTCCGTGAATATTATGACCGGTACGTTCATACCGCCCGGAGCCTGATGCAGGATAAAAATCATGATTATGGTGAGGCCTGGAGGAATATGAGCCAGGAAAGTTTTGTAGACCTGATCCTGATGAAATTGCTACGCATCCGCCAGATACTGGACAATGATCACCAAACGCTGATCAGCGAAGGCGTTGATGCCAATTATAACGATATTATTAATTATGCTGTCTTTGCACTGATATTACAGGGGGAGCAGGACAGTAACAAACAGGTAACGGAATGAAAATACTGATTGCTGTTGTCCGGGTTATTGTAGGGGTCCTGTTCATTTTTTCGGGGCTCATCAAGGCCAATGATCCCATCGGGCTCAGCTATAAAATGCAGGAGTTTTTTGAGCTTTGGAAAATGAGCGCGCTCAACGGCATTACTTTGACCTTATCCGTATTGATGATCGCTTTTGAGATCATCGCAGGCGTGGCATTGCTGCTGGGGTACAAAAGAAAACTGGTGAGCTGGCTGCTGCTTTTGCTGATCCTGTTCTTCACTTTCCTGACCGGCTATGCATACCTGTCAGGCAAATTTACCAATTGCGGTTGTTTTGGCGATTGTATCCCTATTACTTCTAAAACCTCCTTTATCAAGGACCTGGTGCTCCTGGTGCTGATCCTGTTCCTGTTCATTAACCAGCGATACATCCGGCCTCTTTTTGCAGGCAATACAACCGGTGTTTTGATGGTCATTGCTGCCTTGTTTTCCTTCGGATCCCAGTGGTATACCCTCAAATACCTCCCGGTACTGGATTGTTTGCCTTTTCAAAAAGGCAGCTTTATCCCCGGTAAGCTGAAGATACCGGCCAATGCAGTTCCGGACAGTACGGAGATCGTTTTTGTATATGAGAAGGAGGGAAAAAAAGTGGAGTTTAACGCAGAGCAGTTCCCGGCAGACTTCAACGACAGTACCTATAAATTTATAAACCGGTATGATAAACTGATCAGGGCCGGCTCGAATAATATTCCGGAGATCAGGGGCTTTGATTTTACGAATGCCGCGGGCAACAACGTTACACAGGGCATCCTGGATGCCGGTACGATCCTGCTGCTGTTTCATGAAGATCTGTCGAACCCGGTTGATAACTGGAAGGGAGGATTTGATCCCGTTTACAGGGCCGCGCTTGCAGCGCACATGCCGGTGTACATCATCAGCAGTACAGCGCTGCCCGTTCAGCAGGCCCTTGCAGGCACCCCCTTTAAGGACCTGGAAGTGCTGGCCGGCGACCGGGTAATGATCCGTATGGCTGCCCGAACGAACCCTACGCTGTACCTGTTAAAAAAAGGCACAGTGGCCGGGAAATGGAGTTATAAGAATTTTGAAGACGCGTTAAAAGTAGTACAGGCATTGCCGCAGCGGTAGGTATGCAAGGCAGCATGTTTGCCATTCGGGGTTTGAGGCTGGCTGGGTACAGGGTACCTGCTGCGGGCACCTCAAATCTGAAACCTGAAATCTGAAGTCTCAAATCTGAAATCTGTCTGAACTTGTTCCAATACATCATAAAGAAGATCGGGTACAGTATACTGGTAATGGCCGGTGTGGTAATGCTGGTATTCTTCCTGTTTCAGGGCTTTGGCGACCCTTCGCGCCTGGTTATGGGGCAAACGGGCGACCGGAAGACCCAGGAAAATATCCGTAAAGAGCTGTACCTGGACCAGCCAAAATGGAAGCAGTTCCTGCTTTATATAAACGATGTATCACCGGTTGCGCTGCACAGCAGGGAGGAGATCCGGTCAAAAAAACTAAAAGGTTTTTTTATCGGCGGAGAAAAGAAACTGGCATTCAAGCTGCCCTACCTGCGCCGCTCTTACCAGACCAAGCGGGAGGTGGCCGGGATCCTGGTGGAAGCGCTCCCCGGAACCATCATGCTGGCGCTGGCAGCAATGGCACTGGCCGTGGTTGCAGGTATTCCGCTGGGGGTGGTTGCCGCTGTGCGGCAGAACTCATGGGTAGATACGGGGGCGATCTTTTCGAGCATTGTAGGTATTTCTGCGCCATCGTTTTTTATGGGGATCATCATTGCCTATGTTTTTGGATTTGTACTTACAAAATATACCGGGCTGCATATTACCGGGAACTGGTTTGATATTGACCCGGAAACAGGGAAGCGGATCTTCTCGTTAAAGAATATGATCCTCCCGGCCCTGACGCTGGGCATCCGCCCGCTGGCAATTATCACCCAGCTTACAAGAAGTGCGATGCTGGATGTACTGGACCAGGATTATATCCGTACGGCTTATGCCAAAGGGTTGCGCAGGCGGACCGTGATCTGGAAACACGGGTTAAAAAATGCGTTGAATCCCGTCATCACTGCTGTTACAGGATGGTTTGCGGAACTGCTGGCCGGTGCTTTTTTTGTAGAATATATTTTTGGCTGGCAGGGGATCGGGAAAGTAACGGTAGATGCGCTGGAGAAGCTGGACTACCCGGTAGTGATGGGATCGGTGCTGGTTTCAGCTGCATTCTTCGTGATGATGAATATTGTTGCGGATATTTTGTACGGAGTATTTGACCCGAGGGTAAGGATGTGACCCCCGGTTTGGAACATTGATTTTTTTACTGGTTAATAATGAAAATGAAAAGATACGGATTACTGCTGCCGGCAATGCTGCTGTTTTATGGGATCACAGCTGCCCAGGAAGATACATCGAAGGCGGCGCTCAGGAAAAAATATGAAAACTCGGATATACACCAGGAGCTGAAAAAGAAAATGGCCTCGGATTACAGCTACCCGGATAGTATTATACTGGCTCCCCTGCATTTTATTAACACGACCATTACACTGGATACGCCCGCTGTTTTATTTGAACGTTTTTCAGTTGATGTAACTATAAAAACGCCTGTACCGGACGACTATCGTTTTTATATAGCGCCCTTTAACGGCACGCTGAACAGGATGCAGTATTATGGCGGGATACAGACCGCTTCGGACGGCAAACCGATAAGGGGCGGCGACAGTAGAGGGATTGGCCGGGGCGGTATCTTTTCCAGGTGGATGGAGCGGAACCGGGAGGCGCTGAAGACCGATGGCTACTATGCAAGCAGCGATGCAGAAGGCGATTTTATCAGTGTGCGTAATAAGGTTAAATGGGATAAAGGGCGTTACCGGCTTACGTTGTACAAGTCGGGCTATGTACCCGGCAAGCCGGTCCCGGATTCGTTTTCATCAAAGGATATTATTTTTTCGTGGGGAGAATATGAACACAGCTGGGTAACCATGGAGGTGGAGAACCTCGACCGGCATGAACGGTTTATTATCGGATCCCTGGCCTTTCCCGGCAGGGAATTACGGTTTGGCAATTGGGAAGGGATCTTCCTGGAGCAATACGGAACCGTGATCAATTTTGCAGCACAGAAACCTGCTATCGGCGGCCGGGTAACCTATTATAAAGAACTGCCGGTAATACGTTTGAGCATCGGGAATATACGGCTGAACGGGAAGCCGCTTCATCCGCTTAAGGTACAGACCTTCCATAACCGCACACATCATCCTGAGCAATCTAAAATACCAATGCCGCTTCCGCTGTTGTCAAAATCATCCTATAATGCAAAGACCGGGGTTATTGAGTATGAGGTAGGGGCTTTCCAGGGCTGGAAAACGCCGGTAACGCCGGATCTGTAATGATTAAAATGTGGGAATGTGGGAGCGTGGAAATGGTCAATAGGCAATGGATCAGCCTTTTGCATTCAGTACTTCAAACCTCAAATAAGAAACGGTGAACAGCCCATGGAGTATAAAAACGGCTCCAACCTCAAACGTTATGCTTGAAAGTATGAAAACCCGGCAGGCAGATGGAGCATGAAACCAGCTACTTTACAATCACTTCTTTGATGACTTTCTGTCCAAGGGCCTCATTTACCCGTTGTATGATCTTTTCCCGTTGGTAGATCAGCTCATTTTTAAGCGGCGCAACCGTTGTGGAAATGATCAGCCTGTCACCGATGATCTGCAGTTTATCGGTATACCGCGCTACGGTTTTGCCCATGATCTCTTCCCATACCCCGTCAATGCGCAGGGCCTGTATATCGCCTTTGATCCGGCTTTTGTTCAAAAATTCATTCAATGCCTCACCTAAAGAATATTGTGCCACGGTTCATCTGTTTTTACAAAGGTAGTTTTTTAAAATAAGGAACCAATGAAGGTACATTGATCCTTTGTTCAACTATTTACCGTAAGGGGCCTGCAGCAGGCAGCCGGTAGTATCTGGAATGCTTTGTGTCCTTCGCGCTCTTCGCGTTTAAATTGTTACCGCAATATACGTCCGGAATCGGCCTGTTTTAAAGCCGTATAAATATTTTCCGTTTATAAAGGACGTACCCCGCCAGCCAGCAAAACAGCATGAAACTTAAGGACCAGAGCAGGGAGGGGATATGGCCCGTTCCCAATTGACCGAACGTAGTGTCGTAAAGGTATTTAAAGAACGGCCGCCGGTCTGCCGTATAAAAGCTGGAGAGTAATATCGGCACAACTTCACTAAGCAAATAGATGAACAGTGCGTTCTTTCCGAATACTTCAAAAAAGGTTACGCCCGCCCGTTTGCCTTTAAAGTCAACAACATAAAGTATGGTTGCAATAATAAGACAATCAAGACCGGTGGTGAGGCATACAAAGCTGCTGGTCCAGAGCTTTTTATTAATGGGGAAGCTAAGGTTCCATAGGTAGCCCAGTGATAACAGCAGAAACCCGGCAATAGCCAGCAGTGCCAGCATTTGGTAGCTTTTGGGGTTCTTTTTTATGTGGGTGCCGGCAAGGTAGCCGATGAGCACGTTAACAATCGCCGGCAGGGTGCTCAGCAGTCCTTCCGGGTCAAAGGCATTTTCAGGCCCCTTTTTGTAAAGGTGCGGCGGGGTAAGTGTAAGGATATCGAGTTTGGTTGCCGCAGCACCATTTAATGTATAGTCGCCAAATACAGTGGCCAGCAGCCAGTAGCCCAGCAGCAGACCGGCACAGGTAAAGAGGATCGTTTTGCGCGGGCAAAAGTAAATGATCAGGGCGCCGATCCCGTAACACAGCGCAATGCGCTGCAGTACGCCAAAGATCCTGGTTTCGGCAATGGGAAAGGATTGTATATGGTTTTGGGCGTCTACCTTTACAAAGGGCAGCCAGTACATCAGGTAGCCGATCAAAAACAGCAGGACGGTGCGTTTTACTATTTTTGCAACGACGCTTCCCGTGGATTGCTGGTCCCATTTTGATGTTGAAAAACTGATGGCATTCCCTACCGCAAACAGGAAGGAAGGAAAAACAAGATCCGTAAGGGTAAAGCCATTCCACTCGGCATGGAGCAACTCCGGAAAGGCATTGGGGCCACCGGTATTAACAATGATCATAAAACAGATCGTAAGCCCGCGAAAAACGTCAAGGGCCAGGAAACGTACCGGTACAGGTTGGTTCATATCAATAATGGGGTTAATGGAAAACAGATCATCATTCTAAAGTTACTATGAAACATTCATGTAAAAATGTTCATTTTTTTCACACCGGGGAATATCCCTGTGTACCGTATTACATGACAAGTTGCATATGGCCGTTGAAGTTATAAAAAATAAGCAGAGGAAATGATCCTGCAGCCCGCTAAAGTTCCACGAGGTGTATATCTGCGCCAATGGCCTGCATATGCTGTATGATCCGCTCCTTATTGGTGTCGGTAATAAAAACCTGGCCATCTTTTTCAATGCAGACCTGGCTCAGCAGGCTGCTGATGCGGTCTTCGTCCAGTTTTTCAAAAACATCATCCAGCAGCAGGATGGGAGTGAATTTTTTTTCGGCGGCCAGTACTTCAAGTTCGGTGAGTTTTAATGCAAAGAGCAGGCTTTTCCGTTGCCCCTGGGAAGCAATGTTCCGGAATGGCTGGTTGCCGAGCTGCAGGCTGATATCATCGCGGTGGATGCCCAGGGTAGTGCGTTGCAGCGCCAGGTCTTTCTGCCGGGCTGCCAGGAGCAATTCTTCAAAACCGGCTTCCAGGAGGCGGCTTTCATAAAACAGGGAAAGGGATTCTTCCCGCTGGGCAATTTCCGTATACATCCGTTTTACCCGGGGAAGGAAGGATACCAGTGTAGTGCGCCGTTTATTGAAGATGAAGTTCCCGGCCGGGATCAGCTGCTCATCCAGAACGGCCAGCAGCGATTCATCCATGCGGCCCTGTTCGGCAGCCGCTTTCAGGAAACTGTTGCGCTGCTGCAGCACTTTGTTATACAGGATCAGTTGCTTCAGGTACTCGGGGTCGAGCTGCGAGATCAGCGCATCGATGAATCCCCGGCGCTCTTCACTGCCCCCGGTAATGAGCACCGCATCATCCGGTGCGATGATGACGCAGGGATACCGCCCGATATGTTTTGAGAACTTATCATAGGGCTCTCCGTTTACCGAGAACTCTTTCTTGCCGGTTTCCCGCAGGATGCAGGCGGCGCTTTCCGTATGCCCGTTTTGTTCAAAGCTTCCGTCGATACGGAATCCCCTGGCCCCCTGCTGCACGTTCACCGCATCAGAATTGCTGAAATAACTTTTCGTAAAACAGAGGTAATGGATGGCATCCAGTATATTGGTCTTTCCCACACCGTTTTTTCCACAGATGGCCACTACCTTTTTGGGAAACAGGAAGCTCCGGTTGGTATAGTTTTTAAACTGCAGGAGCGCTATGGAGTTGAGCTGGAACGACATTTCGGCTAAATTACTAATTGTCCGTTTAATTATGGGCCGTAGAGGCACTGTGCATCACATTTTTCAAAGCCTGATAGCACCCGCTGGTCCCGTGGGGAGGGTGCCGGTGGACCTTAAACTTCCGGCGCTACAAGCCATCTTCGCCAGCGGAAGATAGGCAGTATTCGTAAATTCTTTATTGAAAAGCATCCGTTAAAATATGATGAACCTGACATCCTTCTGGTTGTCCGGGATACCGGGTTAAGGCGCTGTGCTCTTCAATCCGGGCCCTGCTGCAGGAAATCCATTCAGTGTTTCTTGTGTTTGCCACTGAAGCGCCGACACACAGAAAACTTTGGATTTTTGGATTACAATGAATGAGGGGGCCGAACCGTAAGGGGGTTTTGTTGGAAGAAACACCTCCAACCTGGATTCCTGATCATCCGTTTTTATAGATGCCGGAAAACAGGAATCAAAAAATCAGTGTTTATACGTCCCGGCGGCAAATGTCCGGAGTTTCAGCGCCTCTGTGGTAAAATTCCCGCAATTGCCGGTTAAAAAAAGCAAAGAAAATGATATTCCGGGGGATTCTAAGGGGGTATAAATCAGAAATTTTCCCGTACATTTGCTACTCAAATTTTTAGCCGTGGCAACAAAATTTTCAAAAGAAACTTACCTGTACTGGTATGAATTGATGCAGCTGATCCGCACGTTTGAGCTTACAGCTGAGGAGAAATATAAAATGGAGGGAAAGATCCGTGGTTTTTTCCATGCCTATGTAGGGCAGGAGGCAATTGCCGCCGGATGCATGACCGCTACAAAGCCAGAAGATATTTTTATCACGGCATATCGCGATCACGGGTTGGCGATTGCCAAAGGGGTTTCTGTGGATAGCTGTATGGCCGAGCTCTATGGCAAGGCCACCGGTTGCGCCAAAGGCAAGGGAGGCAGTATGCACTTCTTTGGAAAGGAACAGCATTTTTACGGGGGACATGGCATCGTGGGTGCGCAGATCGGAACCGGTACGGGGCTGGCATTTGCAGAAAATTACAAGGGAACAGATAACGTGGTGCTTTGTTTCTTCGGAGACGGTGCCGCGCGCCAGGGCATCCTTCATGAGTCGTTCAACCTGGCGATGTTATGGAAGCTGCCTGTAATTTATATTTGCGAGAATAATAATTACGCAATGGGTACCTCGGTGGAGCGTACTTCCAATATCCACGATATTTATAAACTAGGCGCTGCCTATGAAATGCCTTCTGAAGTTGTGGATGGCATGAACCCCGAAACCGTGCACGATGCTGTATCGAAAGCGGTAAAAAGAGCACGTGAAAAGGGCGGTCCTACATTGCTGGAGATCAAAACCTACCGTTATAAAGGGCACTCGATCAGTGACCCCCAGAAATACCGGACAAAGGATGAGGTGGACGAATATAAATCAAAAGATCCCATTAACCTGCTGCGGAAAAATATACTGGACAGTAAGCTGGTAACAGAAGGGCAGGTGAAAGAGATCGATACCCGCTGTGATGAAGTAGTGGCTGCCTCCGTAAACTTTGCAGAAGAAAGCCCGTTCCCCGCTGATGACGAGGTTTTGAAGGATGTATATGTAGACCAGAACTACCCCTTCATTGTAGATTAAAACTAACTAAATAATATATAATAAAATGACAGATAAGCGAAATAATGATACTGTTAACGAGCATGTTGTTGAATCAAATGCTGTTGATAGTTTACGGGTATTCTGGCTGAAGCATGGAAAAAAAGCTACGGCTGTTCTGGCGCTGATCGTAGTTTTGGGCGGCGGATACATGCTGTATAAGTCTTTTGTTCAAAAACCGAAGATCGAAGAAGCGTTGGATAAGAGTTTTAAAGCAGAGGAATATTTTAAAAAGGACTCTTTTAATCTTGCGCTGAATGGTGATGGCGTAAACCCGGGCTTTATTGCTCTTTCCAAAAAATACAGCGGTACACCTACCGGTAACATGGCTAATTTTTATGCCGGTGTTTGTTATGTAAAACTGAATCAGAATGATAAGGCTGTAACCTATCTCAAGGATTTTAAAACAGGATCCAGGCAGATCCAGCAGCGGGCTTACAAGCTGTTGGGTGATGCTTACGGGGATATGGGAAAAGGTGCCGAAGCGCTGGATAATTATAAAAAGGCGGCAAAAGAATTTGAAACCGATCAAACAGCCTCTGCAGAAGCCTTATTCAGCGCCGCCTACCTGGCACAGCATGTGCTGAATAAAAAAGAAGAAGCGGTAGGCCTTTATAAGGAGCTTAAGGAAAAATACCCGCAGACCCAGCAGGGCTTCGATGCGGATAAGTACCTGGCCCAGTTAGGTGTTTATAACATAAATTAAAAAATGGCAACACAAGGAAACAGTTCTTTATATCATATTGACGCGGGCATTCTGAAAGAGAATGCCTGTGTTGTTTTAGTTAAGACCGAATGGAATGCGGCCGTGGTAGATGCCCTGGAAGCCGGCTGTAAAACCGTTTTTGATCAGTATAAGATCCGGTACCGGACCATCGTGGTGCCCGGCGCCGTGGAGCTGCCCTTTGCCATAAAGCGGCATTGGGAGCGGAACAGGGATACGGCGGAGGCGCCGGATGCTTTTATTGCGCTGGGCTGTGTGATCAGGGGGGATACTCCGCATTTTGACTATGTGTGCAACTCCGTAACCCAGGGAATATTACAGCTGAACCTGATGCTTCCGGTGCCTACCATTTTTGGCGTGCTAACAGTGAATAATGAGGAACAGGCACAGGAACGTATTGGCGGCAAACATGGACATAAAGGTGAAGAAGCTGCTATTACGGCACTGAAAATGATCCATTCCTGATGAAAACAGGATATTTATCTTTACATGGTCTGCTGATTTGTTTGCTGGTTATTTCCTGTCATGAACCCAGGATGGACAAGCGGGTAACCTCCGATACCATCGCTGGTAACAATATTCCTGTTGCTGATACCCTGCTCATAGCCCCTGTACGGGAGCACGCCACAGAAGCCGAGGTGCTGGACAGTTTGCGGAACGTACCGTTTGTGGCAGCAAGCAACCGGTATATTGATTCGTTCAGTCATCACAAACAGGGGATCGCATTTTTGATTGACACCGTTTCTGATAAAGAAGTTAACTTTAGGGCAGGCTACAACGGCGATCTGCGCTTTGAAACCTATTATTTTTTTACCGTAAATCCCCAGAACTTTGATATAAGGATCATGGAGCCCGTCAGCGGGGAGCATCTTACCATTGCCGAGTATCAGAAAGTTCAACCGCAATAAAAATGAACGTACAGATTTTTATACCTTGTTTTGTAGATCAGCTTTACCCGGAGACCGGCTTTAACATGGTAAAAGTGCTGGAGAAGTTCGGGTGTAAAGTCAGCTACAACAGCAACCAGACCTGTTGCGGGCAGCCGGCTTTTAATGCCGGATTCCGGGATGAGGCAAAGGCGGTTTGTACCAAATTCCTGAATGATTTTAAAGGAAGCGATTATATCGTAGCGCCCAGTGCCAGCTGTGTGGGGTTTGTGCGAAACTACTACCCGGCCTTATTTGATAATTCATCAGTGCACAACGATGTAAAAGCGCTGGGGGCGCGGATCTTTGAGTTCTCGGAGTTCCTGGTCCATGTACTGAAGGTGACCGACACAGGGGCTACTTTAAAGGGAAATGCGACCTATCATGACAGTTGCGCCGGGCTGAGGGAGTGCAGGATCAAAACGGAACCCCGTACCCTGCTTTCTCATGTGCGTGGCCTTATATTGAACGAACTGAAAGACGTAGAAACCTGCTGTGGTTTCGGGGGGACTTTTGCGGTAAAATTTCCCTCTATCTCCATCAATATGGGAGAGCAGAAGGTTGAAAACGCCATCGCTACCGGCGCAGAATACCTGATCAGTACCGACCTGTCCTGCCTGATGCATTTGCAGGGCTATATCGATAATAAAAAATATTCCATAAAGACCCTGCACCTGGCAGACGTGCTGGCCAGCGGCTGGTAAAATAGCGCGCTTGTTGAGGGTTTGCGGCAGCCAAAAGGAATAATGCCCGGCTGTGATCATACTCGTTGTTTTTTTCTGACCAATGATCTTATGAGAAAATTATTTTTTTATTATATACGTTACTGCTGATCGCCGCTTGCAATAAGCAGGATCCTGCCCCAGAAGTCAAAGAGGAGGGGATTAGTTACGCCGATAAAATTGTATTGGATACATTGCTATCCGACAAAGATTCCATTAAATTAAGTTGGTCAAGATTATCAAATGATCAATTCAGTTATTATTCCGTATTAAGGCAATCCTGGACAGATGACGGGGAAGTGTCTATTGCCCGGATTGACTCCAACGGTCTGACAGCATTTACTGATAAAACAGTGCCCATCAGTCCTTTTGTGCGCTACAGGATTGTCGGATTCCTGAAGAATGGGGATACTTTGCAGAGTAATAGGCAGGAAAAAGAATATCCCGGTCTTAATCTCAAGCTGGTGCAGGTAGTTAGGGATGCTGATTCCGTAAAAATATCCTGGCAAAAGATTTTTCAAAGCGTATTGATCTTAATGAATCGATAGGGGTTCCTTGTTTAGGGACCTATAACGGTACCGAAGAGCTATATATACCAACTTATAAGGGACGCGTTCTTATTTATAATGCCAAAACATTTGATAAGATTGATGAGATCAATGACGGAGAAGCGTTAAGGAGTATCCAGTTTCATAATAATATTTTGTATGTATCCCGTGATTTTCTACCAATGGTATCCTATTCAAGGGATCAAAAACTCAGGCGGGACTATAACATGATTGGGTCGGGATGGATGATAAAACCGGTTGCCGGAAGCAATATTAAGTTTTTCGGTATCCCGTCAAGATCTTCCACACCTGCAGTTACCCCTATTTCCCTGGATGGCGCCAACGGAACATTTCTGCAGGGTAAAAAGGCCCTGGAACCAGAGCTGGACTTCAATTCATATATCTTTGAAGTCTTTCCCGACGGGAAGCAGATGATCACCACTTCCGGAGGGTATATTTTTGACGATGCGGTATCCTATAACGGTAAACCGGCTGGTGATGGTTACGCATTTACCTGCTTTACGTTTGATAAAGAAAATAATCAAATTTTAGGAGGAACCGCCAATAAGACCATCGAGGTATTTACGGTGTCCGGCAAAAGTCATGTAAAAACCTATTATCCTAAATTGGTTCCGGTTCGGATCTTTATTATACATTCCAAATTAGTGGTTATTGGTACAACATCTCCACAGCAGTTTGATCGCTGGGGAGGCCCAAAGACTGTTGCCATTGAGTTCATCGATCTGTAATCCTGTTTCCCAGGGCAAACGCATCTAATTTCAGCATTGTTCAGCTCCGGAGGAGCAGCGTGTTTATAGTACGCTGCTGTTTTATCAACCCGGCTCCCGTAGGAGCCGCGTGTTTGTTGGGCCCGAAATTTTACGCGGCTCCTACAGGAGCCGGCTTTTCTCTTCAATACCTTGCTATAAACACGCGGCACTTACTGTGCCTGAAAATGCTCCTGGTGTGCTCTTTTTACCCAATTTAGATGCGTTTGCCCTATCCTGTTTCCCGAAACCGGATTTTCCGTTTATATTGGCTGATACAGATCGGTCTTAATGTAACCGGGATAAATAGCTTAGAGCGCCATGAGGCCTGATATATGGTTTGAAGATCAATGGTTGCAAATTATATCTCATAAAGGATCAAAACAGGCCGGAGCCGGACAGATCATTCCCGGATACCGTCAGCGCTTTATAAAATCCTGATATTTCATGCCATAAATTGTTTATATACGTGAACTGACTTATATTAGTTCTTCATAATTCAACCAAAAAATAAATACGATTGATGGAAAAGAAAATTCTTTTGAATGAAAAAGACATACCTACCCAATGGTATAATATAGTAGCAGATATGCCGAACAAGCCATTGCCGCCGCTGCATCCGGGAACCAAACAACCCATCAGCGGGGAAGACCTGGCGCCGTTGTTTCCCATGGATCTGATCCAGCAGGAAGTATCTGCTGAGCGGTATATCGATATTCCGGAAGAGGTACGCGATGCATACCGTATCTGGCGGCCCACACCCCTGATCCGTGCAACGGAGCTGGAAAAAGCGTTGGGAACCAACTGCAAGATCTATTATAAGTATGAAGGCACCAGCCCCAGCGGATCGCATAAGCCCAATACAGCTATTCCACAGGCTTATTATAATAAAAAGGCCGGTGTAAAGCGCATTATTACAGAAACCGGGGCGGGGCAGTGGGGAACGGCATTGAGCTTTGCCTGTGCCCATTTCGGTATCGACTGTGAAGTGTATATGGTACGCATCAGCTTTAACCAGAAGCCGTACCGGAAAATATTGATGAATACCTTCGGGGCTAAAGTATACGCCTCACCGAGTACCAATACGCAGGCGGGAAGAAATGCACTGGAAGCCAACCCGGACACGCCCGGAAGCCTGGGGCTGGCCATATCCGAGGCCATTGAGATTGCGGCAGGGGATGAAGATACCAAGTACTCCCTGGGGTCGGTATTGAACCACGTATTGCTGCACCAGACCATCATCGGGCAGGAAGCAAAAAAGCAACTCGAATACACCGGCGACTACCCGGATGTGATCATCGCACCGCTGGGAGGCGGTTCTAACTTTGCAGGCCTGTCGTTCCCCTTTATAAAAGATAAGATAGCGGGTAAGGAAGTGCGCTGCATAGCGGTAGAACCAGCTTCCTGTCCCAAGCTCACCAAGGGAAAGTTCATGTACGACTTTGGGGATACACAGGGCTATACGCCATTATTGCCCATGTACACGCTGGGCCATACTTTTACACCGGCAGCCATACATGCGGGCGGCCTGCGCTATCACGGAGCCAGCGTATTGTGCAGCCAGCTGTTAAAGGACGGGCTGATTGAGGCCAGTGCCATCCAGCAGCTGGAATGCTTTGAAGCAGGTGTATTGTTTGCAAAAGCAGAGGGGATCGTTCCCGCTCCTGAAGCCAATCATGGCATTGCACAAGTGATCCGGGAGGTGAACAGAGCAAAAGAAGAAGGGGTAAGCAAAACCATCCTGTTTAATTTATGCGGACATGGTTTTGTGGATATGGCGGCTTACCAGGATTATTTCGACGGTAAACTGGTAAACCATTCCTTTACGGATGAAGAGCTGACCACGGCCATTAAAGATATAGAAGCATTGCAGCCGCAATAGATCTTTTTGCCCCTGTAAGGATAAGGAGGCTGTGTCCTGTGCACCCTGTATGATCAGGAAGGCGCTGGACGCAGCCTCTTTTCTTTTGGCTATTTGAAGGGGAAAAGGTTACCTGTAACGCATTCCGGTATTAAGGGTAGCGCGGCGGCTGCCGGTATAACCTGCTATAAAAATAGATCCAGAATGAAAAAGAGAACCATCAACCAGTTGCTTGCTGTAACTGTTTTCCTTACAGGGACAGGAGTACTGCCCGGATGTGATCATGCACAGGTAATGATGGTGCAGGCCACCGGTGAAAACAACAGTTCCATCGTACTGTACGGCAACAGGGAAATGACCGGGGGAAGGTCCGCCGGTGATCCGGGAAAGATCGTGGTACGGACGCCTCAACAGGATACCACCAGCAGGAAATTTTATTTTGGTATGGGGAACTGGAGCGATGCGGCCCTGGACCGGTTAGCCGGCAATATCGACTCCATTGTGATCACGAACAGCAATGGAGTGGAACGGTTGAATGAAAAGGAGGCTTTAAAAACATATCTCCGGGCGCATTGCAAAGGCTGGGCGCATAGTGAACTGCTGCTTGAAGCAAAATAAAAAGGATGAACTATTATTGGCCGGTTATATGGATATTGCCGGGGCTCCTATCCTGTGCAGCAACAACAGGTGGCAAAGCTTTGCCATCTCCTGACGCAGTTGCGGACACCATCCCCGCAGGAACCCCGGCGGGCAAAAGCGATAGCAACAGTACAAAGCCACATGTACTGGCCTGTACATTTACAGGGTATAATGATGATGGCGACTATACACAGCTGAGCTGCAGGAACGGGAACGACCATTACTGGTTTGTGAATGACAAAAACGAAGACCGGACCTTGTTGCGGGGTGACCTGGTAAACGTGCAATGGGTTGAGGATACCATTTATATTGCCGGCGATGGGGAACGGCCGGAACTGGCAACATAGGTGGTTGCCATCCGGAAAATAAATTGCTGCAGCTGGCCTTGGATGAAAATGAAGACATCGGTTTTTCAATTTGATGATTGCCACTGAGGCACAGCGACACAGATTTTGATACGCTCTTCAGTAAATGGCTTCAGTCTTTCAGTGCTTCAGTGGCATATTAACAGAAGTATTCCTGCCGCGTTATTTTGATTGCACAGAGGCACAGCGACATAGATTTTGATGCTCCCATCAGCAAATGGCTTCAGTGGCAGGGATGCCGGATAAAATTAAAATAATGAACCCTGTTCGTCCGCTTTATCCGGTATCTTTAAGGAAAGGCCAAATGTTTTGTTCATGGAACGGATAAAATGGGTGGCCAGCAGCGGCGATTCCAGTTCTACATTCTGATGCACAAAAAAGTAGAGTTGCTGTAACCCTTCGCTCCGCCATTTTTTGATCCGGCTGACCCAGTCGTTCAGCCGGTCTTTGTCTGAGGGATGATTGGCCCCCACGTACCGGACAAAGGCCACCGGCGCAGTGAGCCGCATGTGAAGCATGTCCCGGCGGCCGGCCGTATCTACGATGATGTTGGCCATGCCCCGTTTTTGAAGCAGGTGCGCATAGGCGTCATTGACCTTTTTATTGGAGAACCATTCCTCGTTGCGTACTTCAACGCCTAGCGGGATCCCCTGCGGAAACTGTTCCAGCATTTTTGAAAGACGGTCCAGGTGTTCCGGTTTAAAATTGTCGTGCAGCTGCAGGAATGCCATGCCCATCCGGCTTTCGAAATTACTGATGGCATCGCAGAACAGGCTCACATCGTTCTTAACGTCGATCAGCCGCTTATAATGACTGATGGTATTGGTAAGCTTGGGAAAGAACTTGAACCCCGCAGGGGTTTTATTCTTCCAGGATTCCACCTGTTTCCAGTCGGGCATTTTGTAAAAGGTCGCATTCAGCTCTATGGCGTTGAATTGCGTGGCATAGTACTGTAGCTCATCTTTTGTGCCGCGGGGATAAAATCCTTTCAGGTCGGTGCGGTTCCATTTTGCGCAGCCTGTATAGACCTCAAAATCCTGCTGTTGCTTTGCTGCCTGCAGGATACCGGCGGTATCAGGATGATCCTTTGGCAGCGTAAAGTCAATGGATCCTGGATTGTTTACTTGTCCGAATTTCATTTTTTAAGGAATGTGGAAGTATGAAAATTTGAGCATAGGAATCCGGCTTCTCACTTTTTCCCATAACTGCAAATCCAAAGAACGTTCATGAAGCATAAGACAGGATCTAAGTTATGTTAATGGTCAATAGAAGTTGACCCGGTAATAAAACGGAACCTGACGTAAAGCCTCAAACTCAAAAAAAGCCTGTAAGCTGTGAGCGGTGCAACACGGGTCCAACCTCAAACTGTCAAACTTCAAACATGAAACAAATATAACTGCTATTGCATCATTTCGGCTGTTTTTCTTCCAACGGTCGGCGCCAGGGCTACGCCCATACCGCTCATGCGCAGGGCGCAGAAAGAACGGTCTGAAAGTTGTTTTATTACGGGCATTTTTTCTTTTCCCATAGCCATGATCCCCGCCCAGCGGTGCGTGATAACAGGGTGTTGCCCCGGCAGTATCACGGTAGAAAGGAATGTTTCCAGGGCCTGTTGTACCGGTAGCGTGGTAAACGGGTCAAGGGTATATTCGGTCTGGAACGATGTATTGCGCGCACCGCCCAGCAAAATACGGTCGTCCAGGTTGCGGAAATAATAATAGCCCTCCTGGTAATGAAAGGTACCCCGGAACTTTAAGCCCTTAATGGGTTCGGTAAGCAATACCTGTCCTCTTGCCGGCACCAGGTCCATTTTGGGCAGCAGCCGGTTACTGAAAGCATTGGTACAGTGCACCAGCCGGCCGGTAACCAGGTGTGGGCCATTTGTTGTGACGAGCTTTACACAGGAAGGATGTTCTTCAATGTTGCGCACTTCCGTCGAAAATAAAAAACGGATCCCCATTTTTACACAAAGCTGGTGCAGCGCATTTAGTAGTTTTCCCGGGTGCAGGCTGCCTTCAAAGCGATTTTCGACCAGGTGGGCCATGTTGGCAAAACCAAAGGCAGGGAGCTGCTCGTCCTGCTGGTAAAAAGTTACCGGGCTGCCGGTAAGCTCCTGGAGCCATGCGTTGAGCATGGGCAGCTGATCAAGCCCCTGCCCGTTATCCAGCAATTCATATCCTTTGCAGATAGTAAAGTCAACAGCGCCATTTGCAAAGACCTTCTGGATGGTGCGTAAGCCTTCGAACCGCATACTTAAAAGCTGCAGCGCCTGCTCTTTTCCCATCATTGCGATATCTGATAATATTTCTGTGGGGCTGCCAAAGCAGGCAAAACCAGCGTTGCGGGCCGATGCTCCGGCCGGTGTAACACCCCGCTCAACAATAAGGATCTTTTTTGAGGGGAATTTCTGTTTCAGATAGATCCCCGTCCACATGCCTGTAAATCCCGCGCCGATAATGATCATATCCTGGGGCGCGTAAAAGGCCTCCTGTTCCCAGATGCTTATTTGTTGTTGCGGATTCGTAATTGTTATTTATTTTTATAGATCATAAAATTACTGATTACAAACAGGAACAACGCATCATTCTAAAATCAATATTTAAAATCTTATATTTCTTATGGCTTACTGGCTTATAAAATCAGAACCTTTCAAATACAGTTATGATCAGTTGGTAAAGGATAAAAAAACAGTTTGGGACGGGGTTCGCAACTATGCCGCCCGTTTAAATTTGCGGGCGATGAAAAAAGGAGACCTCGCTTTTTTTTATCATAGTAATGAAGGCGTAGAGATTGTTGGCATTGCAAAAATAGTAAAGGAGGCCTTCCAGGATCCTACCACAACGGATGAACGCTGGGTAGCCGTGGAAGTGGCGCCCTATAAAAAATTAAAGAAGACCGTGCCGCTTGCAGCGATCAAGGAAATACCACAATTAAAAGATATGGACCTGGTGCGGCTCGGAAGACTATCTGTGCAAACCGTAAAACCGGAGGAGTGGGAGCTGGTGCTGAAAATGGCGGAGTGAGATATGTTCCAGGTCCGGTGTTTAATGTTTATTCCGTTTTTACATTTGCAGTTATGGGAAAAAGCGAGAAGCCGGATTCATAGTTTCACTCCCGATAGCCATCGCATGCGCGTCAGGTTAATTTTAGGAATCGTGGTCAAAGGC
>NZ_FMZO01000042.1 GCF_900101395.1 Niabella drilacis
AAAAAAGCCTCACATTTCTGTGAGGCTCTTCAATAAGAATGGCAGCTACCTACTCTCCCGCATTGTGGTGCAGTACCATCGGCCATAAGGGGCTTAACTTCTCTGTTCGGTATGGGAAGAGGTGAACACCCTTGGTATAACCACCATAAAATCTTACACTTTGTCAAGATATACTTGTCAAAACTAATAAGTTAACATATTGGAAAAAACTGTCAGAAGAGATCTAAAAAAAAATTAAAGCTTACGGGCAATTAGTACTACTCGGCTTTGATGTTACCACCTTTACACCTGTAGCCTATCAACGTCATAGTCTCTGACGGCCCTTAAAAGTAAACTCATCTTGAGGCAGGTTTCACGCTTAGATGCTTTCAGCGTTTATCCTGTCCGTACTTAGCTACTCAGCATTGCACCTGGCGGCACAACTGATACACCAGCGGTACGTACGACCCGGTCCTCTCGTACTAAGGTCATGTCCTCGCAATTTACTAACGCCCACCACAGATAGGGACCGAACTGTCTTGCGACGTTCTGAACCCAGTTCACGTGCCACTTTAATCGGCGAACAGCCGAACCCTTGGGACCTTCTCCAGCCCCAGGATGTGACGAACCGACATCGAGGTGCCAAACCTCCCCGTCGATATGAGCTCTTGGGGGAGATCAGCCTGTTATCCCCGGAGTACCTTTTATCCTTTGAGCGACGGCCCTTCCATACAGAACCGCCGGATCACTTTAGCCGACTTTCGTCCCTGCTCGGCCTGTTTGCCTCACAGTCAAGCTCCCTTATACTAATGCGCTCTGCGTACGATTACCAACCGTACTGAGGGAACCTTTGCAAGCCTCCGTTACTCTTTAGGAGGCGACCACCCCAGTCAAACTACCCACCATGCACTGTGTGACTCGCGTCATTAGATTCTAAATCAAAGAAGGTTGGTATTTCAACGACCGCTCCACCCTACCTGGCGGCAAGGCTTCATAGCGTCCCAACTATACTACACATCCGTAATTCAAAATCAATGCAAAGTTGTAGTGAAGGTTCACGGGGTCTTTCCGTCCCGTGGCGGGTAACCGGCATCTTCACCGATACTACAATTTCACCGGGCTCGTGGAGGAGACAGCGTTCAACTCATTAGACCATTCGTGCAGGTCGGAACTTACCCGACAAGGAATTTCGCTACCTTAGGACCGTTATAGTTACGGCCGCCGTTTACTGGGGCTTCAGTCAGAAGCTTTGGATTACTCCGAACATCCTTCCTTAACCTTCCAGCACCGGGCAGGTATCAGGCTCTATACGTCATCTTTCGATTTTGCAGGGCCCTATGTTTTTGTTAAACAGTTGGTTGAACCATTTTACTGAGACCACATCGCTGTGGTACGCTTTATCCCGAAGTTACAGCGTCAATTTGCCTAGTTCCTTCTCCACGGCTCACCCGAGCGCCTTAGAATACTCATCCCGTCTACCTGTGTCGGTTTGCGGTACCGGCTGCTATACTCGCTTTTCTTGGAAGCACTCTCACTGCTACGCTTCACCCGAAGGTTCCACTCGTCTAATCCGTCAGACTAGGCAGCTAACATGCTCCGTCACTTTTATCGTATAGCAGGCGCAGGAATATTAACCTGCTTTCCATCGTCTACCCCTTTCGGGTTTGACTAAGGACCGGGCTAACCCTGATCCGATTAACGTTGATCAGGAACCCTTAGACTTTCGGCGATAAGGTTTTTCACCTTATTTATCGTTACTTATGCCTACATTTTCTTTTCTAATCGCTCCAGCATACGTCGCCGCACACCTTCGTCGCCATTAGAATGCTCCCCTACCGATATACCACCTAGTGGCAATCATAGAGCTTCGGTTCATGGTTTAATACCCGATTATTTTCCGCGCAGAGTCTCTCGACCAGTGAGCTGTTACGCACTCTTTAAATGAATTGCTGCTTCCAAGCAAACATCCTGGCTGTTATTGAAACTCTACATCGTTTGTCTAACTTAACCATGTATTGGGGACCTTAGCTGCTATTCTGGGTTATTTCCCTCTCGGCCATGGACCTTAGCGCCCACAGCCTCACTCCCGGAGATATGTACTAGCATTCGGAGTTTGTCAGGGTTTGGTAGGCGGTGAAGCCCCCTAGCCCAATCAGTAGCTCTACCTCTAGTACACTTCTAAAATCCGAGGCTGTTCCTAAAAACATTTCGGGGAGAACGAGCTATCTCTCAGTTTGATTGGCCTTTCACCCCTATCCACAGTTCATCCCAAGACTTTTCAACGTCAACGGGTTCGGTCCTCCAGTGTGTGTTACCACACCTTCAACCTGACCATGGATAGATCACAAAGTTTCGCGTCTACCCCCACTGACTAAGCGCCCTGTTCGGACTCGCTTTCGCTACGGCTCCGTTTCTTAAAACTTAACCTCGCCAGTGAGGAGTAACTCGTAGGCTCATTATGCAAAAGGCACGCCGTCACACATTACTGTGCTCCGACCGCTTGTAGGCGTACGGTTTCAGGTACTATTTCACTCCCTTATTCAGGGTGCTTTTCACCTTTCCCTTACGGTACTGGTTCACTATCGGTGTCTGAGGAGTATTTAGCCTTACCAGATGGTGCTGGCAGATTCAAGCAGGATTCCTCCGGTCCCGCCCTACTCAGGATACTACACGTCCACGTTAATTTCCGCTTACGGGGCTATCACCCGCTATGGCTTAACTTTCCAGAAAATTCTGCTTGATAACGCTTTCTAAAAGTAGTCCTACAACCCCAACTCCGCACGCGAAGTTGGTTTAGGCTCTTCCCTGTTCGCTCGCCACTACTTAGGGAATCATTGTCTTATTTTCTTTTCCTCCGGGTACTTAGATGTTTCAGTTCTCCGGGTTGGCTCTCTTTCGAGTGATATACCTTCAGTATATCAGGTTGTCCCATTCGGAAATCTCGGGATATTATGCTTGTGTGCAGCTCCCCCGAGCTTATCGCAGCTTACCACGTCCTTCATCGCCTCTCAGACCCAAGGCATCCACCATACGCCCTTAATTGCTTTAAAAAAGTTCGTAAACTTAATTAATATGAGGCTCCAATTCTCATTGGAGACTTGATTTTTAGTTTATTGTAGATTGTTACCCGACCACATTTCTTCAGACCAACCATAATTAAATATAGTGTGATGTTACAAAATTGTGATCGATACCCGACTTTCATCGGGCTGCTAGGTACTCTCCTAACAGTTTGTTTTTTTCCAATATGTCAAAGAACTTGGTCTCCAACCTAAAAAAGGTATAAAGACTTTTGCAGATAAAATGGTTTCGAACCATCGTAGCCTCCCAGGCTTTATCTCATCTTAAAAGAACTAATTTTTGTGGAGGATATCGGAGTCGAACCGATGACCCTCTGCGTGCAAGGCAGATGCTCTAGCCAACTGAGCTAACCCCCCATTCTTTGAGTTGCAAACCCAGATACCGGATCTCTAACCACCACTGGCTGCATCTTTTACTATTTCAAGATCTATTTGGCCGATGACCACTCCCGCCTCAAGCGGGATGCTCTACCCAACTGAGCTACCCCCCCATTTTGGGCAGAAAGCTCAACGCTTAATGCTTAACGCTTTCAGGCGTTTTGCGTTCAGCATTTTTGTAGACCCGACCAGATTTGAACTGGTGACCCCTACATTATCAGTGTAGTGCTCTAACCAGGCTGAGCTACGGATCTGTCTCTAATAAACCAACCTGATAATCGGATAATCAGCCTTGGCTTTAGATGCCGTACTCCAAATTGGCCATCAAATCTTATATAAAGAACTTAATAAATTTAAAAGTAGGAAACAACAGCACCAGTAAGTGCTTGCTCTAAAAAGGAGGTATTCCAGCCGCACCTTCCGATACGGCTACCTTGTTACGACTTAGCCCCAATTACCAGTTTTACCCTAGGCAGCTCCTTGCGGTTACCGACTTCAGGTACACCCGGCTTTCATGGCTTGACGGGCGGTGTGTGCAAGGTCCGGGAACGTATTCACCGTATCATTGCTGATATACGATTACTAGCGATTCCAGCTTCACGCAGTCGAGTTGCAGACTGCGATCCGAACTGAGAAGAGGTTTTTGGGATTAGCTTCATATCACTATGTCGCAACCCTTTGTCCTCCCCATTGTAGCACGTGTGTAGCCCTGGGCATAAAGGCCATGATGACTTGACATCATCCCCTCCTTCCTCGCGTCTTACGACGGCAGTTTCACTAGAGTTCCCAGCGTTACCTGATGGCAACTAGTGATGGGGGTTGCGCTCGTTGCGGGACTTAACCCAACACCTCACGGCACGAGCTGACGACAGCCATGCAGCACCTTGCTTTGTGTCTATTGCTAGAAATACCGCTTTCACGGTACGGCACTCGCATTCTAGCCCAGGTAAGGTTCCTCGCGTATCATCGAATTAAACCACATGCTCCACCGCTTGTGCGGACCCCCGCCAATTCCTTTGAGTTTCAATCTTGCGATCGTACTTCCCAGGTGGGATACTTAATGCTTTCGCTCAGACACTTATTGTGTATCACAAATGTCGAGTATCCATAGTTTAGGGCGTGGACTACCAGGGTATCTAATCCTGTTTGATCCCCACGCTTTCGAGCATCAGTGTCAATATATGTGTAGCCAGCTGCCTTCGCAATTGGTGTTCTATGTCATATCTATGCATTTCACCGCTACATGACATATTCCGCTAACCTCCACAATATTCAAGACCAATAGTATCAATGGCAGTTTCCAAGTTAAGCTCGGAGATTTCACCACTGACTTACTAGCCCACCTACGCTCCCTTTAAACCCAGTGAATCCGGATAACGCTTGCACCCTCCGTATTACCGCGGCTGCTGGCACGGAGTTAGCCGGTGCTTATTCATCTGGTACCGTCAGTTGATCTAGAAAGACCCTTTTTCGCCCCAGATAAAAGAAGTTTACAATCCAGAGGACCTTCATCCTCCACGCGGCATGGCTGGTTCAGACTTGCGTCCATTGACCAATATTCCTTACTGCTGCCTCCCGTAGGAGTCGGGCCCGTGTCTCAGTGCCCGTGTGACTGGTCGTGCTCTCACACCAGTTAATGATCGTTGGCTTGGTGAGCCGTTACCTCACCAACTACCTAATCATACGCACACCCGTCTTCTAGCGCATCGCTGCTATAATAACAATGAGATGCCTCATCATCATCTTACGGGGTATTAATCCAAGTTTCCCTGGGCTATCCCCCTCTAAAAGGAAGGTTGTGTACGTGTTCCGCACCCGTTTGCCGGTCTCAAGAAGTGCAAGCACCTCTCTACCCCACGACTTGCATGTATTAAGCCTGCCGCTAGCGTTCATCCTGAGCCAGGATCAAACTCTCCGTTGTAAATGAGTTTGACTTACTGACATCTAAAAATTCTCAAGAGAAAAATTAACGTG
>NZ_FMZO01000036.1 GCF_900101395.1 Niabella drilacis
GGGTGTATGACAAATCTACCGAATCCGGGAAAGAGTTGATAATTTAGGGGTATTGAATAATTTAACTCCTATAGCTATGTCCAAAGAATCTAAAGAAGAATTAAAATCAGCGATCTTAAAATCCCTGGAAACAGAAATTGACACCTGGTTGGAACAAGAAGGTCAAATCACCGATGGATACGATTACGAGACAAAATTTTTAGAGGTAGTCCGTCGGATGAATCGGATTTTGTTGGAGAAGTCGATGGGTAAACTTCCGGGAAGTCACAATGAAAAAAAAACTTCAAACCACTTTAGGGAAGATAGAAGTAGCTAAAACGCATCCATTATGCCAGGGGACGATGCATTTTGGGGTGAGTGCAAAATTGCAGGAGTTGGTTTGCTTATTGTCCCAACAATGTGTTTTTCAGGAAGTTGAGGATTTATTATCGGCACTGTTGGGCTTAAAATTTAGCGCTAAACAGGCCCAGCGTATAAGTGAACACTATGGAGCCCGGCTCGAAGACATTGAGCAGGATTGTTCAGAAAAGCAGGTATTAAAGTTTAAATCTGCTCAGGAGCCGGTATATGTAATGTTTGATGGGAGTATGATTCAGACCCGTCAGAACGATTGGATGGAGATAAAGGTGGGACGGGCATTTACACAGAGCGCCTGTATCAGCATACAACGGGATCGCAATGCTATTATCCATTCTGATTATTTGTGTCATTTGGGCAGCAGCAAAAGTTTTCTACAAAAATGGGAACGACATATTGAGCCTTATGAGAAAAAGATTTTCATAGCTGATGGTGCGAAGTGGATCTGGAATTATGTGGAAGATGCCTACAGCCAAAGTGTTCAGATACTGGATTTCTTTCACGCGATAGAGAAACTGGCCAACTATGCCTTGCTTCGTTATCAGGATGACGAATACCGCAAGCAGTGGCTTGATGTACAAAAGCTGCGGTTGTTGAATAATGAGGTAGCTGATATCATCAAAGAGCTGAAAAAGCTGAATGTTCATGCCCCCCAGACCCGGCAGGCTTTAGATGACGTACTCCGCTACTATAAAAGTAATGAGGCGCGCATGCAGTACAAAACCTATTTGGATCAAGGATACCTAATTGGATCCGGGGCGATGGAAGCAGCACATAGAAACGTCGTGCAGCAAAGACTAAAGCTTTCCGGACAACGGTGGTCCGTCTCCGGCGCACAGCAAATCGCCAATCTCAGAGCCTATAAAAAAAGTGAGCGATGGAATATCCTGGTCGAGTTGGTCAAAAATGCAGCATAGGGAGATTTGTCATACACCCGCAGAGTGTCCGGGCCGAAGGGGTATATAACATTTTTCTGCAACGCTGTGTTCTTTGCGGGAAGCCTGGTGTCCCCGCTATCTGCCATAGAAGCAATAAAATACGGAGGTGCTTGAATCTTTTCCGGCTAAAGCAGCTGAAGCACCAGGCAGTGGAGCTATTACAGGAGCATAAAAAGACCTGTGCTTCTGCGTTTCAGTGGCATGCACTGCTTATCCCCGTTCTTTTAAAAGCGCCGCTGCAATTTTATCAATGGGCAGGGTCATTGCATCGGCTGAGAAATGCTCCCAGTCGATAAAGCGGAAATTTTCGGTGATCGTTTCAGGATAAATGGCAGGCCCATTGTTAACAACGTAGGGCAGGGGGGCAACGGGCCGTACGATATAGTAAATGGAGATCAGCTGGTGCTCTTCATTAAAGGCCGACTCCTGAAAGAAGTCGGTCGTATACAGATGGTCTACGACTTCTACGTCTGCATTCATTTCTTCCTTACATTCCCGCACAATGCATTCCTTTGTACCTTCTCCCAGTTCCAGGCCGCCGCCGGGGAATTTGGTGACCTCCCGGTTGTTAAAATAGATCCGCTCATCGCTGACAAGTACCTGTTTTTTTTCGTTCATCAGAATACCGTACACGCGGATGTTAAATGATTTTAATGTCATTCGAGTATTTTTTTTCTGAAAGCCAGCACACCCAGCACTACCGCCAGTATCAGGGAGAGCACCGCTACAATATAGAACGCGTATGGGGAATGCTCAAAGCCACTGGGCACATTCATTCCAAAGATGCTGGCGATCAAAACCGGGAAGCTCAGTACAATGGTGGCGATGGCCAGGCGCTTTAATACCTGGTTTTGATTATTGGCAATAATGCTGGCAAAAGTATCCATGGTACTGCTGAGGATATTGGTGTAGATATTCGCCATTTCCAGTGCCTGTGAGTTATCTACCATAAGATCTTCGAGCAGTTCGAACTCATTTTCCGTAAGCTGCAGGAATTTTGTGCGTTGTATTTTAGCCAGCAGCAGTTCATTGGAGCGCAGCGCTGTTACAAAGTACACCAGGCTTTTCTGGATCTTCATCAGTTCCAGCAGGTGCTCATTCTTGTTGGCATCATAGAGCTTTTGCTCGATGACATTCCGTTTCTGATTGATCTCCTTGAGGTACTCCATAAAGTTCTGGATGATCTTTTCAATGATCTTGATCACCATCATATTTTTTTTATCCGGCTGGCGGTTTTGAAAAGTGTTCAGGAACTTTTTGATGGCAGGATTTTCAAATGAGTTTACGGTAACAATATGGTTGTGGGTTAAAATGATGATGATCGGGATGGTAATATAATAGGCATCACTTTCATTGAATGAATTGTTCTCCGTTGGCGTTTTGATAACGATCAGCTTTACGTTGTCGTCCTCATCATAACGGCTGCGCTCATCAATATCCAGCGAATCCGTCAGAAAGTCGATTGGTATTTCGAGTTGTTCCGACAGTTCATTGAATTCCTCCTGCTTTAACGGCGGAACAACGTTTACCCAGCTGTCATTCTCCGGCTCAAAAATTTCAACGGTGTGGTGGTCAATATTTCTGAAGTATTTAATCATTGTTATCCAGGCTTACACTGCCCTCAAAGACCTTTACGGCAGGGCCTTTGAGCCATATGTTGTTAAAGGATCCGTTAGGTTCCCTGCTATAACGCACATTTAATTTTCCGCCAAGGGTTTCAATATTTACAGAATTAAACCCGTTGTCGTTATGAAAATAGACCAGCGCGGCTGCGGTTACCCCGGTACCGCAGGAAAAGGTTTCGTTCTCAACGCCCCGCTCATAAGTGCGCACGATGAGGGTGTCGGGTTGTTTGACCTGCACAAAATTGACGTTGATCCCTTTTTCAGCAAATTCTTTGCTGTACCGTATTTTCTGTCCTTCTTTGAAAACATCAAGGCTCATAACATCCGTATCCAGTTGTACATAATGCGGAGAACCGGTATTTAAGACCGAATCGGTTTTGTGCGCCTGGATACCATCCACGTCTTTCATTTTTAATGCGATCTCGCCATCTTCGATAGTTGCATCATGCGGACCGTCGGTGGCGATAAAATGATAGGTTGTTTTTTTGATACCCCGGTCACTGGCAAATTGCACGATGCAGCGTCCTCCGTTACCACACATGGATCCCTCCCTGCCATCGGCATTATAGTAGACCATTTCAAAGTCGTAGCCTTCTTTTTCATTGAGGAGCATAAATCCGTCGGCCCCGATACCGAAACGCCGGTCGCACAGGTTTTTTATATGCGCTTCTGTAAGGCCTGTGTAAGCACCCTCCCGGTTGTCTACTAATATAAAATCATTTCCGGTGCCCTGGTATTTATAAAATGTTAGGTTCATTGTTAATAGTAAAAGTGAATAGTCAATAGTAGGCTATTGTTTTTCGATCCTGATGCCATTGTAGCCGGAACGATGAACGGAGCGTAGCAAGATGGTTGCCCCCTGTGCTGCCGCCCGGCTAAAAATTGTTTTTAAAAGTTTCCAAAAATTGTATAATTAATCTTTCTACAGCAGCCTTCCCGTCCCGGGAAAATTCCTTCACGATCCGGTTGGCTACAATAGCATTGATTGCCAGGCAATGATGGCCCAGTAATTTTCCCAGGCCGAAAATAGCAGAGGTCTCCATTTCAAAATTGGTGATCCGGTGTTGTCCGAAACTAAAATCGGTAAGGCGGTCGATGAGCTGCGGATTTCTTACGCCCAGGCGCAGCACCCGCCCCTGGGGGCCATAGAACCCCGGGCAGGTAACCGTGATCCCCTGGTGAAAGCCGGTTACAAAATGTTTCAGCAGGGAAGGAGCGGCGCCCGTGATATAAGGAGTGCTCAGGCCCTGCATCTGCACGTGGGTAACAAAGGATTGGAGCAATTGGGTTTCTTCATCCGTTTCCTCCGGGCGGTAAAAATTTAAAAGATTATCAAGACCCAGCCCATGGGTAGCGGCTACGAAACTGTCTACCGGGATATCGGCCTGCAACGATCCGGAAGTGCCCACCCTTATTATATTGAGGGAGTTCAGCTCCGGGCGGATCTCCCTTGTTTCAAAGTTGATATTGACCAGGGCATCCAGTTCGTTCATGACAATATCGATATTGTCGGGGCCAATGCCGGATGAAAGTACGGTAAGCCGTTTACCGCCCACAGTACCGGTATGGGTCACAAATTCCCGGTGCTGGCGCCGGACCTCCACCGTGTCGAAATATTTACTGAATTCGGCCACCCGGTCCGGGTCGCCCACAGTAACCACAGTACCCGCCAGCTCCTCCGGACGAAGATCCAGGTGGTAAACGGCCCCCCTGTTATTGATGATCAATTCCGATTCTGCGATCCTGCTCATAAAAAGGTCTTTAATCTTTGTTATTATTTATCAAAAATATCCTATTTTTGCCAGCCTTCAAAGATTAAATGGCCGGATGCAGGTCCGGATCAGGATTCCGCCCCCAGGGACGGGTAATCTGAGAAAGATGGTCTCGTGGCCGAGTGGCTAGGCAGAGCTCTGCAAAAGCTCGTACAGCGGTTCGAATCCGCTCGAGACCTCGGAAATAAACACTGAAACCCGCTCTGGTAGCGGGTTTTCTCATGAAATGCACTGTAGTAAAGGGTTTCAAGTCCTGTTATTGCCTGTTGAGTTCTTTTAAGTATATTTGATTTTGGAGAAAATTCGAGACCTAAACGAGACCTCGGAAACACTTTTGATAAAGTGTTGAAAAATAATAGAAGATAGCTGAAAGTCGCTCCCAAAGCGGCTTTTGTTGTATTTAATGGTGTTTAATCGTTTCTTGTTGCGCGATATAATAGGTACTTTTATAGTACCAAATATTGAGCATTGACTGCTATTTTCTTTAGATTGGCAATATTGCGAGGGTTATCTGCGACCCTAATTGTGCTTGAAATACTGTTAGCCCATTATATTATAGTTACGAAGATAAAAACGGGAAGGAACGGATTATGGTACGGAGGGCGCACTTGAGATTGTTCTTTTGACTTCTCAGAATGTAAGGCCGTTGCTATTTAAATATTTTTTCAAGTATTGAAATCTTCTTAGTGCATCTTAGTGATCGTACTTTTTTAATTCCTGAAACGTTTCAAAGTCCGAGAACCCATCATAGCGGGCAGTCCATGAATAGGTAAACAAAGCGTCATACGCTTCATATATATCAGATTTGACCGTGAGCGTTCTTTTGGGATTCCCGGGCTTCATATTTTGTATTATTTCATGATGCCGGTTCCCTAAATTTACTTTCCGATGTACGGCCAAAGCCTGAATGCCATGAAATGCGATATAAAATAGACAGGTAATCTTCCAATCAAAATAGTTATCGGAGAAATTAGTGCACATCAAACCATGGAGGCGCTCGTTATGACGGGCCTGATTAAGGTGATTTTTCATTAAAAGGAATAGCGGGTTATACGATCTGTCCTATAGTTTCAATTTTACTTATGAGTCTTTCCGGAACAAACTGGAAATTTATCGGATGTGCTTCCCAGTTTTCAAACTGTTTGTAGCCGGTTAAAAATTTCAAAAGCTGCCCCCTGTTTTCATAGGTGTCTTCTTTCAGCACGATGGAAAAATGCAGGGCTCCATTGCTGCTTACTTTTGTCCGGAAAGCATGTTTTACAATGTCTTTATTGTTGTACAGATACGTTGCAACAATCTTAGTCAACGCATCAGACAATACCCTGTTTATGCTGTCCTTTGAATCGAGAAAATGGGAAACGGGATTTTCCAGCAATTTTTTAAAATCGGATATCAATCCGGTATCTATACCTATTTCCAACAGCTGCTGGCTTAACTGGGTTTCTTCAATGCGCTTATTGGCTACTAATTCAAGGGTTCTCAAAAGCTCATTTAAGATGACATTGTATCTATCATGTACGTTAGCGGGGGTGGTATAGTTCTTATTGTCAGACATAGCCTTAAAGTATCACTGCTTCCATAAAGCTAATTATTTATTCAATATATAAGCACTTTTTTTTATGTTTTTTTTATTTCCGTTATTAGTTGCTGGTATTCAATCTCTTTTTTTCTTGCTTCTGGATAGCGGGCTACCTGTATCGTACCGGTAGCCCGCCTTTTCCTAAAAGCTTATTGTATTCAGCCGCTTATCTACCAGGAGGCCGTCAACCGGTTTCAGATCAAAATTTATATCGCGTTTTGCTTTCAGTTTTATAATGAAGAGATCCTGGGTTCCCTCCAGTGCAGGCTGATCGCCGATGTTGACGAATGTGGGATATAACACTTTTCTGCCATTGCTGTGCAGCCGGTCATTGGTCATATTTTCCAGCTCTTTTAGATGAAGCGGGGTAATGCCTGCAAATTCATAGTCCTGCGAATTGTAAGGCAACGCAAAGCTCAGCGCGTTCACACTTTTAAGATTGATGCCTTTTACAACGACCTCGACCATTGCGTCTTTGCTGTATATTTTTTTTGCCGTCGAAATTTCGATACGCCCCTGGAGTGTGTCAGCAGTGGTCATATCTGCACCTCCATCGAGGCGCGTGGCCACATTGGAAATATCGTAGGCGTCGATCAGCCCGTTCCTGTTAATGTCGCCATTGCTGATATAGCCCTCAAAATCACCATCGCCTGCTCTTAACCCGGTGTAGTTAATGTAAGAGGTCAGGTCATTGTTGTCGATGATATGATCGCTGTTGATATCGCCGGGGATATAGCTTTCTGACCCCGGTACTTTAAATACATAGAGCTCGCGCCCGGAGCCAAAGTCGCCTACCGCTTCTGTTACGGAAATTTTGATATAGCGTGCCGTAGGGTGGTTGTTGAAACGGAATTCCTTGGTATCGCCGTTCTTTGCCCACTCAAAGGTGCCGGCATCGGTCCAGCCGGATTTGCTTGTACCATAGGCGATGCTTCCTTTGAGCAGTACACCATTGCCCCTGGTCCGCGGCAGGTACTGGATCTTATCCAGCTGGTTTACGGATCTTAAGTCCAGTACAATGTCAAACGGAACCGCTTTTGTACCCCATTTGGTATGCCAGAGATTGCCTTCATCAAAGTCGACCAGCTGGCTGATCCCGCTTCCTTCCTGGTCGGGGGCCGATGCCGTGGCCATTATATCTTTAACAGCAAATTCCAGCGGGTTTACTTTTGTCTTTGCAGAGATGGTGGTCCAGGGCGATTGCCCGTCCTTATTGACAGCCCTGAGCTGAAACCGGTAACCGGTTTCGGGGATCAGCCCGTCAAACAGCAGGCTGGTATCTCTGATGGTCGTATATTGCTGGCCGTTAAAAAGGATCTCATAAAAATCGGCATTGGCCTGCCGTTTCCAGCTGGGTGTTAAGGTATAGGCCTGCCGGTTGCTATCTGTAACCTGTGCCTGTGTTGGAGCCGTAAGCCGGCCATGCTGCCGGCGCAAATGCTCGCGGGGGGCAAAAACAAAGCCGCTTACTGTAAGCGTGATGGGCCGGGCCGTAATATCAGTGGCTTGCAGCTTTACCAGCAATTGCGGGTTTTTGGTAATGGCCGTTTGTGCAAAGGAGCTCCCGGTTGTAGCAAAACGGTTCAGGTTGGGGGCTGCGTCATAGTAATAAACATTTTCCTGTTTCCGGAAATCGTCGATGGTCAGCGCCGCTGTCAGGGGTACCTTGGTTTTGCCTATTGTTGCCGCAATGCCGGTGGGCTTTTGGGTTATATTGATCCTGAATTCCGTTGTTTTATCCTTTACAAATCCGTCATAGTGGCCCCTGGTGGGCTGGATGGTTATGGTTGCCGTATTTTTTTGCACCGTGGAGCGGATCAGGGTAGTGGCACCGGCCCCTGATCGGTAGGCTTCCGTGAAGCCATCGTCGTCATACTCGGTGAACGAGCTGTTACCGGCGGGATACAGCTCATAGACCCGGGCTGTTTTATCGATCTGTGTAATATTATTGTTGGGGTTGGCCATGGGTATGATGGCGCCGGCTTTTACAAATACCGGGAGTTTCCAGAGGGGGGCATCAAAATTGTTCAATACCTGGTTCCCTCTATACAGGTCCCCGGAGAAATAGTCGATCCAGCTACCGGGGGGCAGGTAAATATTGTTGCGGATATCATTTCCTTTTTCATCGGCTTTTGTTTCCTGGTAAATAGGAGCAACCAGGAACCAGGGTCCATATAAATACTGGTATTGCGTGGCTTTGCCATAGGTAAAATTGCTGGGATATTCCAGGAACAGTGCACGGATCATCGGCAGCCCGTTTACGGCTTGCCGGGCAATACTGTATGTGTAAGGCAGCAACTCCGATTTTAGTTTAAGATAGGTCCGGTTAATGGAAGTGACCGGCTCTCCCAATGCATACGGATATTTTTCATTAGCACCCCAGCCGTCCATATTGAGCTGCATGGGGGTGAAGGTTTTCCACTGGAAATCCCGGGTATTGACTTTGGGATTTTTGCCGCCAAAGATGCCGTCCATATCCGAAGTGATATTGGGCTGCCCCGAAAGGCCCGCCCCGAGATAGGTAGGGATGTGAAAACGGATGTATTCCCATACACCGCCGGTCTGGTCACCGCTCCAAACCCCGGCATAGCGTTGTGTACCGGCCCACCCGTCCAGGGATATGATAAAGGGCCTTGCATTGTTCCCGTACTGAGGCATAATATGGCCTACATCGGCCACACCGTTCAGGCCAAAGGAGTATCCTGGCCCCACCCAGGCTACATCGGTTTTTAATACCCGCACCCCGGCCACACCTACTTCTTTAATAATGTCGCGTTGCAGCAATGCAGGGATGCTGTCTCTCGGGTGAAGATCTGATTGAGTCCAAAGCCCGATCTGTACGCCGTTTTTACGGGCATAATCGCCAAAGGCTTTCAGGTTTTGGATATTGCTGTCCAGGGTACTTGTTTGCCCGTAACCGGCGCCATAGCCGTCGTTGGGAAGGATCCATCCTAACGGAAGATCATGAGCCTTATAGCGGTCGATCACTGCTCTCGCAGAAAATTGATAGTTGCTCTTCTCCCCGTTGAGTGATTCTCTGATGCCGCCGTTATCTTTTTGGCTCTCTTTATAACGCTGGCCATCTTCAAAGAGGATGCCCACTGTATCGGCTTTCCAGTAATCGCGGTTGTAGGCGTTCAAATGCCCTTCATAAAAGCCGAATTTAGGCAAGAGTACAGGGTTGCCCGTAAGCTGATAGAAATCGCCCAGTAATGCCACCGGCTCCTGGTCGATCATAAAGAATACATCAAGATAGTTGGTTTCGTGAGACAGGGTTACGACATCTTTTTCTTTAGCTCCAAAATCGTATTTTCCTTTTTTAAATGTATACCACATAAAGCCGTATCCGTTGGTAGACCAGTAAAAGGGAGTAGGAGATGCCACGCCTCCATCTGTCCAGCTGTTCTGGTTTTCGATGGCAATGATCTTTCCTTTGTGGGAAAAACGACCGTTTTGTACACCGCCTCCATAAAAGTATTCTGCCGGGCTTTCTTTCAGTTTCAGGCTGGTGTTTTTTTTGTCGAACAATACAGGGGCAACAGTCTGCAGTACGGTTTGCCTGTTTTTGTTATTGGTGACCTTCAGGAGTGTTGTGGCCTTGCTGAATGTAATGGTAACGGCGTTGGTGGCAACAATGATCTGCCGGGGATCATCTTTTATGTTCAGTTTTGAAACGGTTGTACGGGGGCTGCCTGTAAGAATAGAAGCCGGGGGCGTTGCTTCCGGTGTGCGGAGCGTTCCTCCCGAAGGGTCTGCAAACATGCGGAAGATATGCTCACCGTAGAAATCGAGCAGCAGCTCCTGGTGGTTGCTGAGCCGGATCTTTACAGTGGTGGGATTGATCTTTTCTGCACCGGTAATAGTAAGGGGATCGGCGGCGGGTTTAGCAGTTGCCGCGGGGGAAACTTTTACCTGCGCTGTAACAGTAAAGATGGTTGCTATGGCAAGGAGCATGGCAGCGAACCCTTTTTTTAAAAGGGCATTTCCGGACTTCAGATTCATTATAGCTGAATTATATTAAAAATGGTCGTGTAAAAGTACCGAACCGGTGCCGGAAAAAAATGCTTTATGGAAACGATTGCGCAGTGAGGTGCGATAGATCCAGGGGGATGTACAAACGATTGCATTACGGATAATGATATCTTTCAGGATCGTGCGCTCATCTTTTTAAGGGATTGGCGGGTGTTTGTTTTATAAGTAGCTTCCTGCTCCGGATCTCGATCAGATCAACCGGTACGGCGAAATTATCAGCCTCCTGCCTGGTTAAATCAACCTCTGCAAGCAATGGATAGGGTATGGCGCATAATAGGAGCTTTATTGTTTGCCGGTAACAAAGTTAGCCGGATCTTTCAGATGATCCGCTACCCAGACTACGTTCGTTTTTAACCGGCAATACTTTTGTGCTGCAACAGGTTTTGCAGGAGCACGCCCACTACAATGGCGATCCCAAAGCTCAGCAGGGTGCCGATCAGGATGTATTCGGTCAGCTTCCGGTCCTGGCCCGCCTTGAGATCGCTGAAACGGAAAACAGACTTAGCGGTTACGAGGAACCCGATAGCCACCCATTGCTGGTTCAGGATAAAGATGAGGACCAGTACGCGCTCAAGATACCCGATCATCATACCCGCGTGCTGAAGGGACCGGGTTTCGATAATGTCGCTCCTGATCTCTGTTGCAGGGGCCCATTTGGATAGCACCAGTTTTATGACCACAGAAACCGGTGTGGTCAGGCACACCAGGCCGGTTGTGATGATCAACAGGGCGTTTACCTGTGCGGTGCTCAGCTGCAATGTAAAGGGCTCCATCCACCAGGCGGCGGCGGCAAGCACCAGCAGGTGCAATACCTGGTCCAGAACAAAAAATGCTTTCCGGGTGCGGGGGGCCTGGAACCGGAGCTTGGCAAGATCGATCAGCAGGTGGGTGCCTGCAATAAATGCTGCCAGGGGCAGGTAGCGGGCATCCATGGTAATGAGCAGGATCAGCACAAAGTGAATGAGGACATGCAGGTATAACTTGGGGCTTTTATAGGTGTTACGTTCTTTTTCTTCTACCCAGCGGGAGGGCTGTAACACAAAGTCACCCAGTAAATGTGCGAGCAGCAATTTTATGAATAGCATCATGTGTTAAGACTGGTTATCGTTGTTTGATAAAATTTATTAAAATCCATCAGCAGATCCAGCTGGGCACGTTTGCGGCTCTGGCTTACCGCAGACTGGTTGATCTTTAATTGTGCTGCGATCTGTTGCTGGTTCCACTCGGGCTTTTCAAGGAACAGCTGCACCACCTCCGCTGCTGCCGGGCTCCAGCTGTCAATGACCAGCGACGCAAAACGGGCTATAAGGTTTAGCGTGATGTCGGCCTTTTCATCACCCGTAGCCAGGGATAGGGTGGTCTTTTCTTCTTTCATGCTGTCAAATTTCCGTCCGGATCTTACAAATGCCGTTCCGTTCGATTCTGTTATTCTTCCGGTTTCATAAGACAGGTCTCCCAGCCCGATGCTGAGCCGTACATCCAGGTTGGCCTGTTGTTTTATCATACTTTTCAGGAGCATGCTTTTAAAGAGGGCGTCCGCCGGGGGCAGTTTTAACTGGAAGGCATCACCCCGGTAGATCTCCCAGTCTGCCGGCGCCCGGCCTTGCTTTTTTAAAAAACTTTTCAATAGCGGCATCCATTCTTTTGGATCCGTTGTTTCTGAACGGATGATATCTCCCGTAATAATGGCGATCATTCTACAAATATAAGCTAATTAACTTATAAATTTAATTATAAGCTTAAGTGCTTATAATTTCAATAATTAGCTATATGGCTTATAACACGCTAAATGAATCAATAAGTGTATGAAGATGCTAAAATTATTAGTATTCTGAAGGGCAAACGCATCTAAATTGGGTAAAAAGAGCGCTCCAGGAGCATTTTCCGGCACTGTAAGTGCCTCGTGTTTATAGCAAGGTTATTAAAGAGAGGAAACCCCGGCTCCTGTAGAAGCCGCGTGTTTGTTGGGCCTGGAATTTTACGCAGCTCCTACAGGAGCCGGATTGATTAAAACGACACATTTGCTATAAACACACTGCTCCTCCGGAGCTGAGCAATGCTGAAATCAGATGTAGTATTTTGAGCGTTTGACGGGCATAGTATTCCTGTTGCGGTTAGGTTCCGGCGGCCACAAATACCAGGGGCGGCAAGGCCGTTCAATGGATGCACCGCGCCGTTGCGGGTTTAATGGTGCACTTTATCGTTAAAAGTCTCCCTATTGAATGACGCACAATCGTAGTGGCACTAAAACGGTGGCAGGCCGGGGTAGCGGTAAAAAAGGTACTGCTTATTCAACGGAATACTCCTTTTACACTATTTTTTTATCATTTATGTGGTAAATTAGCCGCACCATTTTAATTTTAAGCGTATATATTTAGTTATGTTTCAATTAATCAGTAAAACCGCCGTAGTAACAGGAGGCGGAAGCGGTATTGGAAAGGCAGTGGCCCTTTTGCTCGCAAAAGCAGGGGCCCGGGTAATCGTGGCCGATTTTAATAAAGAAGCCGGTCTGCAGACGATCGGGGAAATTGAGGCTGCCGGTGGTAGCGCCGAAGGCATTTTTTTGGATGTTTCCCGCCAGGACGATGTGGTTACGGCATTTGAACAACTGCCGGCGATCGATATACTGGTAAACAGTGCAGGTATTTCCCATATCGGGAAGGCAGATACGACCGCCGAAGCAGACTTTGACCGGGTTTATAATGTGAATGTAAAAGGGGTATACAATACGTTGTATGCGGCCATTCCCCGGATGAAAGCGCAGGGCGGGGGTGTGATCGTCAATATGGCGTCCATTGCTTCCAGCGTAGGACTGCCCGATCGTTTTGCCTACTCCATGAGCAAAGGAGCGGTACTGGCCATGACCTTATCGGTGGCCAAGGACTACATCGGCGATGGCATCCGCTGTAATTGTGTTTCTCCTGCACGGGTGCACACTCCCTTTGTTGATGGGTTCCTGGCAAAAAATTATCCCGGCCGGGAAGCCGAAATGTTTGATAAGTTATCAAAAACGCAACCCATCGGCCGCATGGCCAAACCGGAGGAAATAGCCGCATTGATCTTATACCTGTGCAGCGACGAAGCCGGGTTTATTACCGGTTGCGATTACCCCATCGACGGGGGATTCATAAAATTGAATAATTAAGAAATAAAAATAAACGAGGATATGAAATTAATACGATTCGGGCAGCCGGGCAAAGAAAGAACAGGGGTGCTTATCGGAGATGCGCGTTATGATACCTCCGCATTTGGAGAAGATTATAATGAGGCCTTTTTTGAGCATAACGGCCTGGAACGCCTGAAGGAATTTGTTGCGGAAAATACCGCCGGCCTTCCAAAAGTAGATGAGAGCGAGCGCTGGGCCAGCTGTGTGGCCCGTCCTTCCAAGATCATTTGCATCGGGCTGAACTATGCACTGCATGCAAAGGAAACTAATGCCCCCGTTCCAAAGGAACCGGTCGTTTTTTTTAAATCGACTACCGCTTTGTGCGGGCCCTTTGACAATGTGATCATACCCAGGAATTCGGTTAAAACGGACTGGGAAGTAGAGCTGGCTGTAGTGATCGGTAAAAAAGCCTCCTATGTGGAAGAAGCAGACGCGCTGGATTATGTAGCAGGATATGCATTGCATAATGACTACAGCGAGCGGGAGTTCCAGATCGAAAGGGGCGGCCAGTGGGTAAAAGGCAAGAGCTGCGATACGTTTGCACCACTGGGACCTTTTATGGCAACAGCCGATGAAATTGCAGATCCCAATAACCTGAACCTTTGGTTAACGGTGAACGGAAAGGAAATGCAAAATTCTACCACCTCAGATTTTATTTTCAATATTCAACAGGTGATCAGTCACCTGAGCCAGTTCATGACCTTGCTGCCCGGCGATGTGATCTCTACAGGAACCCCGGCGGGTGTGGGTTTGGGCCAGAAACCCGAGCCCTGGTATTTAAAACCGGGCGATGTGATCGAGCTGGGAATTGAAGGACTGGGCACTTCAAAGCAAACGGCGGTGGCGTATCAGCCATAATATAAAAATGCTGTTTAACGATATGGAACACCGGTTGATGACCGGTGTTTTTTTATGCCGGCATGCGATCCCGTTGCGAACTTCGCGGTTGATATTAAACGCAAGGTACGCCAGGTTCCCGCAAAGGACGCCAAGTGGTTTGTCCGCCATCGGATCCCATT
>NZ_FMZO01000018.1 GCF_900101395.1 Niabella drilacis
CTAGTGTTACGACAATTTAATTTAGAAACATTGTTTATATTTGTGTTGAACAACCCCATTATTATGTCAACACAAGTAAAGTTAAGCGCAAAGGAACTTTCCTATTTAGATGAGCAAAAGCGATCAGGCGATTCAAGTTTACGCCGTTATAATCGGATCAATATTTTGTTGCTGCTAAATAAGGGAAAAAAGAATACGGAGATAGAAGATTTTCTGGATGTAGATCGGGTAACGATATGGCGAACGAAAAAGCGTTATTTAGAAGAAGGTATAGAAAAGGCATTGGAAGAAGATGCGCGTAGTGGCCAACCGGCTAAATACACAACCGACCATGAAACGGAGTTAGCGGCATTGGCCTGTGGCCCTTGTCCCGACGGAAGGAAGCGTTGGACAGTACGGTTACTGACAAAGGAAATACAATCAAAACGCGGTTTTGAGACCATCAACAGAGAATCAGTAAGATTGGCGTTAAAAAAAATGAATGTAAACCTTGGTTAAAGAAAATGTGGTGTATACAGCAAATAACTCCGGAATACAGAAAACGGATGTATCGTCTATTGGATTTGTATAAAGAGGGTTATGATCCTCTCCATCCGTTAGTTTGCATGGATGAGAAAAGCAAGCAGCTATTAGCAGACAATAGAAAACCCATAGCGGCACGCCCGGGAAGCCTTGAGAAATACGATTATGAATACAAAAGGAAGGGCACTTGTAACATTTTTATGGCAATAGTACCCAAAGAGGGCATGCGGTACACCAAAGTTACCGATACAAGGACGAAGCGGGATTTTGCTTATTTTGTTTTGGATTTGGTTGACGAGCATTTTTCCAAATCCGAGTATATTCAGTTGGTAATGGACAATCTTAACACCCATTTTGAGGGATCGTTAATTGAAACTTTTGGCAAACAGGAAACAGAAAGGCTGATGAAAAAACTGCGGTTTATCTATACCCCCAAGCATGCCAGTTGGCTTAACATGGCAGAAATAGAAATCAATATAATGGACAGACAATGTACCGGTACAAGAATTGAAAGCAAAGAAAAACTCGCAGAAGACTTAGAAAAATGGACAAAAGAGAGAAACGAAAATAAATGCACTATCGAATGGAAGTTTACAAGACAAGACGCTGACAAAAAGTTATCAAAACATTACGTTTCATAACTAAATTGTCACAACACTAGGGTACTCAAAGCTAAATTCACAACCCCTTCTCTTACGACCAAACAAGTGAACTTTAAACTACGAGGTGAGTCTTTAGCAAACTTCCATTGACTTATAGTAAGTAGATGTTTTATTTCTCGAACAATTTTTTCCAGGTAGATATTTTTATTATTGGAGGCAATACTTCGAACTTTCCCCCTATTATTGAAGTTCACTCTCATATTGACATAATATGAAACAGAATCGCCATTATCATCAAAAAAATTTAATAGAGATGGTTTAACTATCTTTTTGATTTTATTACAAAAATCAGAGTTGACTATTACTGGAAGAATCAACACTTTTTTATTTGGTATAATCTTAACACTTTTAAGCATCCCAGTATCATTTGATTGAGCTTCTATATTTGTAAAAAATAATATGCCAAATATCAAAAAAACAAATACCTTATGTAAATGCATATAGATTATTTAAATTCTACAGGTGACCCTGACAAATTTACTATAATATCCTTCACAGATTGAATCGCATTTGTGGGTGAATATTTTATCCAACCTCCAGGATACTGTCTCGTTCTAATAGTAAGTGCCCCCTCTACAGTAAATCCTTTGGGAGAAGCATAGCCCGACCCCGCATTAGGATCATCATATGACATCAAAGCAAAGCCTTTACTCAAATAGAAGTTCAACCTATTATCCGATAAATCCTGTAATGCAGCACCCATTCTCACTCCAACTCTATTATTATCAGCTAAAAAACAAGCCGCAAAAATCGCATTACCCCCATCTTTCACACTCCCTAACATTTTGCTTAAATATCCAATTTGTTCGTTCACCGCAGCTTTTTTCCCATCGTTATACGATTCTATATTTTCCGAGTATATATAAGGATCCTTCGATAGCGCTATCGCCTCCGAATATCGAAATCCACTTGAAACTGTTTTACCTGACTCTGTCATTTCAGTTCGCCCATGAGTAGAAACAATTAGGTTGTCTAAAGATTTAGATCCAAACTGGGACAGCGCACGAGATGCTAAAGAAAAATTCTTAGCACCAAATACAGCCCAGTTCCCATATGAACCTGCTTCATACGACTTTTTGGTTTGATCGATTACTTTTTGATTACCCGTAATACCAATAAACACATTAGTTGCCCTACGCGTTAAAAGAGCAAAGGCAGCCTGCGCATCACCTTCAGTAAAGCGAATGCCACCATTAATCTCCTCAATTGCCATACCATCGGGATCAATAAATCTTAAAGGATTGTTTATTGCAAAATTGTAAATAGAATACCGCCTAAACTTGTCACTTAAAGGGTCTCCTACATGCCATCTTCCGATCTGCGCATCATAAAATCGTGCTCCATAATCATAATGATCTAAACCTAAATCATTTTGCAACTCCTTACCATTGTACAGATATTTGTTCTGTAGGCTGGCCGTAATATTTTGCGTGGAGATACCTTTCATTGTCAAGCCGAACGGATAATAATGTGTCTCTTCCAATAAAGTTTTATTCTCATCTATCATCGACCGCACATTCCTCAAATGGTCCTTCAGAAAATAATCTGCGGTAAAGGAACTGCTATTGGGCCGGAAACGCCCTTCCTCCATCGCTACATGCTGCAATACATTGTTTTCAAAGATCATTCCATCCCAGACCAAAGGAAGCGGATAAACAAGTAACGGGATAGCACAGGTCAACTATCGCACCCAACTTCGCTACAGACCTACGCCAGAGGGAGGGGTCATAAGTTAAAAGACGTACTTCTTATTAAGCCCCCCTGACGTGGCTTTGTTCCTTAATGTATGGGTTTATCATTATCACCCTTCTTAGAATTATACTCAATACTATCTTGTTCAATCTTATTCTTAAACTCTTGTAATTCTTTTTGCTTAGCGTTTACTGCAAATACAAGGTATAGATAAACAAGTGTTATTACAACTATCAATACTATTACAACCCTTATGATTTTTTTTTTCATTGTTCTTAGTTGAAATTCATAAGCGCATCTGCTTTTAATTTTTCGGTATAGTCATTCTGTTGTTTATTATAAACAGCCCTCTGCTCAGGTGTCATGTTCCTGACCTTAATAGCCTCTTTAACCTGCGCGTGCGTACTTCTGGGTCCTCCGGTTACTGGCAAATTAAGTTTTGTATTAGTATTAAGAACCTTCATTGTGTTATGTGTGCTATTGTTTTTATAAAGATTGTATTTCTCTTTCCCATTCGCAAAATCTGCTTGCGATTGAATAGCGTTTGCTGCAATCATTTCATCTTGCTTTTGAGTTGTAGCGAGAACTACAGGATCAGAAATGTTCGCATTTCCTAACTTGTTCCCTGCCAAAAATTCTGTAATTTGGCCAGACGTCAGTACGCCCTCTGGCAAACCTTTAAAGTTTTCGGCCGTTAATGCTGTTATCGTCACTTCCCCTGAACCAGTTCTACCCGAAACCATATCTGCACCTTTTTCATCTTTTGCTGCCCCCATACTATAAACAAACCAGTTTTTGTCTTTATCTTGATAAATAAGAACCTGATGACCTAATCCTAATGCTGATCTATTATTAATGCCTAAAATGGCTGTATCTCCTAAAGGATCGTTGTATCTGATTGGATTATTATAACCAAAGGCATACAAACTTATAGAATCGGTCGGTTTTGGATCCATCTGCCAAAATCTTCCAATCTGCGGGTCGTGTGTACGGTAAATACTCTCATATAAATTCACTCCCAGTTCCGCAGTTTCTTCATAGCCGTTAAATTTCCTTTTATTTTGTAATGAAGTAGTTGTATTCTGATAGCTAATACCTTTCATCGTCAACCCGAACGGATAATAATGCGTCTCCTCCAGCAGTGTCCTATTCTCATTGATCATCGACCGCACATTCCCCAAATGATCCTTCAGAAAATAATCAGCTGTAAAAATGCTACCATTCGGACGGAACCTGCCCTCCTCCATCGCTACATGCTGCAATACATCATTTTCAAAGATCATCCCACCAACATAGGTGGTTATTTTCTGGGTGCTCCCTTCGCTGACCGTCTTACCCAGTTTGTTACCCGAAGCATCATACTGGTAAACGATCGTCCCTTTACCGGTCACACTGATTTGCTCCGGTAAATTTAAGATATTATACGTAATGCCGCTGATATTCTTGTTCTCATCTTTGGTAAGGTTCCCGTTTACATCATAGGCATAATCATCCCCGCTGTTGGTGCCATCATTAAAATCCCCCAACTGATAGCTGCGGGTATTACCCGCCTGGTCTGTTACCTTTGCCAGCTTGTTGCTGCCCGGCTGGTAGCTGTACACCAGCTGATCCATCAGCAGGGAGCTGCTGCCGGCCAACCCCTGCTGCGTCATGGCTTTAATATTACCATTGTAGTCATAGGCACTCTCCGGGTTGCCCGGGTTGCCATCACCCATCCGGCTGTTAAAGGAACCACTTGCCGTATAACTGCTCCCGCTGTACTCCTTAAAACCCGCATTCATCAGCCGGTTGGCAGGATCATAGCTGAAATCATATCTTCTTATCGGGGCACTCCTGTTCTGCCCCCGCCAGCTCATACCGGATATATTGCCGTTATAAAAAGCCGCGGCATAATTGTTCACTGCCCCGTTGCTTTCTGACGTCTTGTTATTATTGGTCTTGTCATATGCCAGGTCAAAACCAAAAAAGTTGGCCGTAGCGGCGGTAGCGCTGTTGACATAACCCCGGTTCATCCCCAATAGCCAGCCCCGTACATTGTATTCATATGCCTGCGTTTCAGCACCGCAAAGAATAATCAGTAACAATGCTGCACAGGTCATCTATGCACAAACCTGCTACAGACCTGCGCGAGAGGGGGAGGTAGCTGTAAGTCAGTTGGGCACTCTAACAACAGCAAAACAGGTAACCCCTATACTCTTTTAAATACATTTCCCTCCCGAATGAATTCTGAGCCAATCTCAGCGTTTAAATAGGGGATAATAGAGGGGTCATAATTTGCAATGGTATTGACATCATAAATCATTAAATTTTCAGGGTTATCAAGATACTCTTGTGATTCAGTCCCAGACAAAAAGCGCCAACCGCTGTCTTTCTCAAAATTTCCTTCCTCACGATACATATACTTTACAGGCAAACCTTCAACAGTAATCATATCTGACGCATAACACCCCCCCATGGGTGAGATAACTTTTTTTATATCTTCTTTTTTTATCCTAAATATTTTATTGTTCATTAAATTGAAGTTTAATTATCTTTTTTCTCGTATTTATGGCCTCGATTGTTACTCCGACCCTCATACTGATATAAGTCAGGATCATTTTCAGCCTCAATGACTTCTTTTCTTGAACTGCCCCTTTCTTTATGCATTTGCTGCCGCTTCCTCCATTCGTTCCCCGGCTTATGTCCTAAATCTGTCTCACCATCTACTAATGGTTCCCCCGTATTGGGGTCAACCATCTCACCAGCATCATTCCTCGGTTGATTTTCATTAACCTTCTCAAGTGTCTTTTTTCTCGGTTTTACTCTATTATAAGTATTATCCTTTTTTTCTTCTAAAATTTTATTCTCCTTTGGATCTTTACCTCCTTCTTTTACTTCACCTTCCAATGCTTCCTGCATAAGAACAACCATCGTCGTGCCTATAAGCAATATTCCTCCAGCAGCTAACCCCACCGGGCTTTTTGTTGTCAATGTTAATCCTCCCGCAAGTTTTAGTCCTTTGTCAAACGTCCTCATTGCGCCAGATCTTGCCCGTTGTGTTGATCGTTGTGCCGTAGCTTGTTGATTAGCTCTTACTCCCGCTTCATTGTATGAATAAGTCATGTACTCTAACCCTTCTAACTCTACACCATTTACAACTCGGTTTTCTGAAAACGCATATGTGCTATTATGCGGATAATCGTCTGCAAGCGGATCAAGCTGAATAAATCTCCCTATCTGCGGATCATGATTGCGGTATTTAAAACTGTAATAATTTACCCCCAAATCATCGTCGAACTTCTGCCCCTGGAATGTTTTATCCTTATTATGTAATGAGGGCGTAGCGTTCTGCGTAGAGATACCTCTCATCGTTAATCCGAACGGATAATAATGCGTCTCCTCCAGCAGGGTTCCATTCTCATTGATCATTGCCCGCACATTGCCCAGGTGATCCTTCAGGAAGTAATCTGCGGTAAAAACGCTGCCATTCGGGCGGAACCGCCCTTCCTCCATTGCTACATGCTGCAATACATCATTTTCAAAGATCATCCCACCCAGGTACGTGGTTACCTTCTGACCCTGGCCCGTCTCATCAACCGTTTTGCTCAGCTTGTTACCCGCTGCATCATACTGGTAGCTGATCGTGCCCTGGCCCGTAACATCGATTTGCTGAGGTAAATTTAAGATATTGTAGCTGATGCCGGAAATATTCTTGTTTGCATCTTTGGTCAGATTTCCGTTGGTATCATACGTATAATCATCACCACTGTTAACCCCATTATTAAAATCGCCCAATCCTGCTGTGGAGACTCCTCCATCCGTTACGGCAGCCAGCTTATTGCTTAAGCCATTTTCTTTGTACGTGTAAGACAGGTTGTCTATTAACCGTTTACTTCCCTGGTACAGGCCATACTGCTGCATGGTTTTGATATTACCGTTGTAGCCATAGGCCTGTTCAGGGTTAATACCATTTCCCATCTTTATATCAAAAGCGGTATTATTGGCGGTGTTTGTAAAATCTTTAAAGTCGCCTTTTAATATCCTGTTGGCGGCATCATAGTCATAATCGTACCGCCTTATCTCTGCACTGCCTGTTTTGCCCCGCCAGGTCATACCGGTGATATTACCGTTGTACATACCTTTGGTGTAGTTCGCTGTTCCGGGCAAATTATTGATCTTATCATAGGCCAGGTCGAATCCGAAGCTGCTTGTGTTTTGACTGTTGTTGACATAACCCCGGTTCATCCCCAATAGCCACCCCCGTACATTGTATTCATATGCCTGCGTTTCAGCACCCGCCGTACCATTGGCATCCGTGGCGCCCAGCGTCTTGCCCACCAGCTGCCCCAGCTCATCATATTTGTTCACCGCAATGATCTTATCCCCACTGCTCAGCCCGGTGCTGCTGCTTACATTCTTCGTCGTCTTTACCAGCCGGCCTAATACATCATAGGTATTTTTGGTGACCGTGGTTACCGCAATGGCCGCACCACTGGCCTTACTCTCCCTGCTCACGATCGTCAGCGGCTGGCCGCTCCAGCTGTATTGCGTCGTTACCAGGTCGATCCCCGTTGTTTGGTTTTTTGTCTTAACCTGGATGGGGCGTGCCTTATTGTCGTAGATCGTTAACGTATAGATATAATCGGGGGTACCCAGTATATTTACCCGCATACCGGTTACCAGGCCTTTGGTTCGGGTATCTTTCGTGTTCTTTTGTTCGTAAGGAAAATTGGGATTGTCTGCAGCGGCCAGGTTTCCCGCATCCAGGCTGTTATCATAATCGGAAAAGCCGGAAGGCAGCGCCGCGGAATGCGGACTTTGGGTTACCCAGTCGTAGCCATCATAAAACGTCTCTGTTAATACCGTCGCATTGGTCAGCATGCCGGCTTCGGGATACTGTATTGCCGAATTAGTATCACCCGTCTTGCTCATCGCTGCAGTCCAGTGGGTATTGGGAGTACTGCTGCCCAGGTTCACCAACCCCGTTCTTACCGGCCGGTTCAGGTTGTCGTATTGTGTATAGTTCCAGTTGCCCTGGCTCCGCAGGTTCCCGTCCTGGGTCATTACCAGCCGGTCCCGCACATCATACACCATTACAACCGCCCCTGCCCCCGGCACCTGTTTTACGATCATGCGCTGCCAGCCGTCATACTCATAACGGAAACACTGCTCAGCCAGGAGGGTGCTGGTGAGTGTCCAGCTTGCGGCATCGTTCATCGTCTTTACTCCCTCCGGCTGGATCACGCATCTTAAATTGCCCAGGTCATCATAAATATAATAAGTACATAACCAGCCGGCGTGGCCGCTCCCTGTGCCATTGTCTTTGGCTGCCGTAAGCTGTACTTTTTTCAGGATCACCTGTCCTTCTTTATCTTTAAACGCTATGACCTGTTTGCCCTGCTCATCTGCTGTTACATTCTTATACAGCATTCCGGCAAGATATGTACCGGAAGTGGTATAACTGCTGCTGATCGTTGATCCGGGCGTTCCGTTAGCTACCGTCCAGATCCTGACCGCATCGGCGGCCGTGTTGGCCCAATATTTATTTTTGATGCTGTGACGCGTCTCCTCCGTACTTCCCTGGTAACTGCCGGCCCAGCTCTTCCCCGGTGCAAACTGTTCCATTACCCGGCTTAAGGGAGAAGCTTCAAAGACCGTCTGGCTGTAATAATTATCCTCCCCCTGGCTGCCATATCTTCCTTCCATAAATTGCTGATGCTGCGCAAAAGGGTTTAGCTTGAACTGGCCATCGGACAGCGAAGTATTGCCCCCGGCACTATTTGCCGCAAAAGGCGCAAATTGATATTGCTCCCGCCCAAACGCATCATAGAGTACCGGCGTTACCAGGTCTTTAGCCCCGGAGGTATCCTGTATATCGGATCCATTCGTTGCCAGCGCCCCTTTCTTTAGCACCGTTTGTAACGGGCGCCCCAAACCATCAAAATACTGTGTGGCTTCCTTAACCTCGTTGAGCCCTTTTAATGGCAGGCCCGCAGCATCTGTTGTAGGTGCCGTGGCCGTCCAGGTGCGGATATAGTTGACGGGTGTAGATGAGTTGTAGACAGGCAAATTTGTGGGCTGCTGGGCGTATGTCTCCCTACTGCCCAGCAGCAGGAGGACTAACATATATATGTAATTCCGGTTTTGCATAATACAGTTTTTTGTTTTAAAACGTGTTTGCTTAGTTACAGTTTACGGGCTGACCGGCATAATTGTAACAGATCTTTTTGAGGATCCTGCCATTATCGTCTTTCACAAGGTTTAACCGGCCAAAGCTATCATACTCGTAATAAATCGTCCGGCCAGAAGGATCCGTCTCTGAAGTCATGCCTACCAGGGGCATATAGGTATAGGTGGTAACAAGTGCATTTTTAGTACGAGCGTCTATGCGTAATGTATTTAACAAGGTTCTCAAAGTTTGATCATTATTTATAGCAGCATCTATCTGGGCCTGAGTTATCACCGTCCCCACAATAGCATTATCACTGCCCACTATCTTCGCCACCGGATACAGGCCGTCATAACCCCATAAATATACTTCCCTAACATTATTGGATTTTTGCTGTTCGAGAATATTACCACGCGTATCATATTGATCAAATGATACCCGTTGCCTGTAACGATTATCTTTAACAACCGTACCAGAGGATACAGACGCTGATGAAAAATTTACAACCGGAACAACAAATTCGGCACTATAGATTCTATCCGGCTCCAGGTTTGACGCATTGTAGGAGTTAAATACAGAACTAACCGTGCCTATGTCGGTTTGGTTCACTTTCTTTCGAACCTCATGCTCTATCGGCCTATTCAGCGCATAAGCGTCTTGCAGAGCTTTTATACCCGATGATATTCTATCAACACCAGTTACTCCATTAAAGTCATTAGGATACTTTATCAGCATTACAGTAGTACCTGTAGAATTTGTAACAGTGGTTTTAGAAGGTTTTAAATTCTGTTCGTTGTATTCATATACCGTACTTGTCATTAGAGTATTATCCATATCATCTATTTCTTCTGTTACAACGGAAGACAATAGATCATATTCTGATTCGAGGTGGTACCGGCTGTATCTGAAGGCATCAAATTCCGGTACAGTAGCGGTAGAATTTTGACAGGAAACATAATTTTGATGCCGCGATGCAAATGAATAGCTTGCGACGAAGCCATATGTAACACCAGGTTTTTTTACATAGGTATAGGTAAATTTTTGAGATCTTATTTTTTTATACCCCCCAGTACTCTTTTTATATTCTTCAATTCTCAAAGGCTTACCTCGATGTGCAGCATTGCTTAATATCGGCTCCCAGGGATATTTATCGCTCCCAGATAGAAAAAAATAACTATTTCCCGCAAATGCAACATCTGCTCCTATCAGGTAATCCTGAAGGTTGGTATATTCATACAAAGTATACCCAAGGTCATTATTTTGGTCATCAACAGTTCTTTCAGTTACTTTAGAGTAGCCTATGGTATTATTTTGATTCGAACTTAATGGATAATTGGTAGTAGAGTTAACCGTGAGGTATTTACCAGAGCCTTCATATTGCCCCGCCCCTCCCACTTGACTTATACAGTAGCTATGCCAGCTAACATAATCGTTTCTGAATTTTGAGTAGGGCAGCGACGAACGTCCGGTAGAGACTTTATTACCATTTATCAGCTCCGTATAGTCATATAATTTATATGTTCTTTTATCTGCAACAGGATCATAACTGGTAATTTTTTTTACACGTAATCCCCCGTTATCATAATTAACCTGTGGCGTCGGCAGATCACTCCATGGTCGTATCTTTATGGTATAAGTGCATGGAAAGGGCGCGGGAGCATAGGAGAAAAGTCTGTACGATCCTGAACTTAAAGAAAAACTCATCTCTCCAGAGGTCTCAGACATCACCTGATTAGCAGAGACAACAATGGTATTACTATTCAGATCTTTTATATAAAATCCCACGGAAGGACTATTAGGCCCAAATATACATTTGGTAACCTCAAAGGATAATGTAACACTTTGTGTTCCGTTGTTTATTAAGATATCATCAAGCGGCTGATCCGAATTTGACCCGGATGTCGTATATGTTTTTTCCGGATGAAAAACTCTGCTGGGACCATATGTTGTAGGCAATGAGTTCAACTCATATTCAAACTCAGTATATCCTCCTGTTGGATAGCTTATTTTCTTTAATGATCCCTGTTTTGCATGTAAGAAACTGGAGGAACGCCCGTAAATATCACGACGGTTTATATTGTCAATTCGTTCATCGGTTATGTACAAATTTTGTAACAATGAGCTATAGCCATTTCCATTGTAAAAACCCCACCAATCCTGCTCCGACGAAAACCGATTAGGCAATCCAATTGAATTTTCATACTCAAAAGTGTAAGAGCCTAATTTATTATTATTCTGACCTATCTGATCCACAGCCACTAAAAACAATCTTCTATCCTTGTATGTGTTGGGAGACATATATCCTGGATACATTGCAGGTTCTGGCTCAGAAGAACAATCCACCTGTTCTGGAAGATAACTATTATTGCCAATAAAGTATTTATATCGCAGTATAACTTCCTCGATTTTTGCACCATTATTATCTTCCACAATAATTTTATCCAAAAATTTATCACCATATATATCACATCGACTAGCACCTGTGATAAACCGGATAGTGCCACCAGGAAAATCTATCGACTGCAGGCGTCTCCCCTGCGTTGCTTTCTGTACTTGATAGTTTTTCATCTCACTTACAGGGTCAACTGAGGGGGTAACGCCCCCCGGACAGGATTGTGATGCGTCCTGAAAGGTTTTCGTATCTGAATTATATATGTGATCTACAAAATAGCTAGATTCATAATTAAAGTAAATAAAATCCCCGTTGGTCATTTTTATCTTAGTCAACAACCAACTCTTCGGAGTCCCTGAAGGAATATCTCCTGGCGAACCATTATCAAGCACTGTCGCGCCACTTACTCGTCTGCTCCAATTTGTCATTTGTTCCTGCTCTTCGAAAATATATTGCGTGCCATCTAAGTCAGTAATTATCCAACTTGAAATATCAAGCGTAGGAACACCTGCAGTTGTTATTTTCAGCTTTTGATCATACATCTGTTGTATGCTTCTGGAATCGTCAAAAAAGAACTCACCAGACTTACCATTAACATTGAAGTAAAATATATCTGGCTCGCTATCCAAGCGACCATCGCATACAGCTTTTAGCTCACAGGCAGATGGAGTAATTAAGGCGTTTGTATTTGAAGGACTTGTATTAAACCTGCCATTGATAGATAAGTCACTAACACCACGAATAGATTGGCTTATGACTCCTCCAGAAACTAACGCCCAGGACATACCTACCCATGACGCGGCCTCTGTAACCTTAACCCCCCCGCTGTGATACATTAGCTTAATCGGGAATTCAACACCTTTACCCTTTATCGTATAAACGGGTAAAGAAATTTCAGGAAGCCCATTGAATTTTGACACCGGACTTTCTGTGAATTTTAAAAGACTTCCTACATTGGGCGAAGGGGGGATAAGTGTTCTTACGCCCACCGGCACTTGAGAAATGACAGTAACTGTAGTTAGCAGGATTATAGTCAAAAAGAGGGTTATTTTCATAAATATTTATATTTTGGTAAAGTTTGAAAAATCATACATCTTTCATTTCAAATCGTTTAAGCTCATAAAGATGCCAACATCGAACGGCAATCTTAGTAACAATAACCTTTCCCATTTTTTGCACTTTTATTGCGCATTTGCAATGCTTTGGTGGTTTTCTACATCTCAAGCTGGTTCGGCATTAACTTCCCCAATATTTTCAGCAATACCATTTGTTCCGCTTCAACTTTTTTCGACAACCTCCCTTACTGACAATACATCTTTAAACCGCCGTTTAAAGGCTCAAAACTTTCTTTGTCAAAACTAAACCCACCCTTATAAATAAACAATACGTATAAATGCGTAATTTTTGACAATTGCCCCCCCCCGCACATACCTGATCCGTTTTCATTATTAACTTTATCCGCAATCAAAGTATCCAACATTATGAATCGCCTGCTGCTGATCCTGCCGTTTCTTTTACTCCCAGCCTGTGCCCCCGCCCAATACTACAATGGACAGGTGCGGATCGATTCGCCCGACCGGTCTTTCATCTTCCAGGTTACAGATGCCGCGCCCCGCCTGCATTCCATCCATTTTTATACCTGGTTTAAATCGGGGCATATCTACACTATCGAGGGCAGTTACTATGGCAGGCTGCTGCACGGTTATTTTAAAGTAGTGGATCATGAACACCGCCTGGCGGAAGAAGGCAGGTATAAGCGGGGAGCAAAAAAAGGCAAAGCTATTCTAACCCGATTTTAACCGGGCAATAATGACACTACATTTTCAACCACAAGTCAGCAATAAAACCGGCATTCCCGGATTTCACCCTGTCACGAATTTCAATAACAAATCCCTCATCCGCCGCCCCGCGCTGCGCCTATTCTTCACAAGACAGTTTTACCCCCGGCATGACAGTACATGACGGCCTCTTATCCGGGATGCATTACCTTACGGTCCGGATCATTTGCCTTTGAACTTTAAACAATGATTGATATGTACCGGAATAGCGTGTTCCTCTTCTTCTGGCTTATGGCAACCGGGTGTTTTCAAACAGCAACCGCCCAGCCAAAGACCTCGGTGCTCAGCCATTTAAAGGCCGGGTTTGTTCATCCCCCTGACACCGCAAAACCAGGCGTTTACTGGTATTTCATGGATGGTAATTTGTCGGCCGAAGGGATCCGCGGGGATCTGAAGGCCATGAAAAAAGCCGGCATCGGGCATGTAATATTCCTGGAGGTAAACGTAGGCGTTCCCAGGGGAAAGATCAACTTCCTGAGCCCGGGATGGCTGTCCCTGTTTCAACAGATCGAACAGGAGGCCCGGAAACAGGAAATTGCCATTACGCTGGGGATCGGCCCGGGATGGGCCGGGAGCGGTGGCCCCTGGGTTGCTCCTGAATACTCCATGCAACACCTGGTGAGCAGCAGCACCACAGTAACCGCGCAGGACCCGGCACCGGTAACCCTGCCCGTTCCGCCCCCCAAGCCGCCGTTCTTTGGCGAAGGCGCCTTAACGCCTGGGCTGACACAAATACGGAACCAATTCTACAAAGACGTAGCAGTGCTGGCATTCCCGGCCCCGGTAGCAAAAACGCCTATCGCCGATGTGGATTACCGGGCGCTTTACTACAGGGCGCCATTTAGTTCTGCCAAAGATGTACCGGCCTATTACCCGCCGGTTACCGGCAGCAAAATACCCGGGAAAAATGCCGTTCAAAAAAATACCGTCATCGACATTACCGACCGCCTGACACCCGATGGCAAACTCAACTGGAAGCCGCGTTCCGGCACCTGGATCGTGATGCGCTTCGGGGTAAGGAACAACGGCGCCGTAACAAGGCCCGCACCACTGCCGGGGTTGGGTTTTGAAGCCGACAAACTTGACACCACCGCGTTGAACCGGCACCTGGATTTTTATGTAGGCAGGATCCTGGAGGCGATCGGCCCGGTTGACCCCAAAAGCAAAGGCGGCCTGAAGTATCTCCACATCGACAGCTGGGAAATGGGCGCACAGAACTGGACAAAGGATTTCCGGCAGGAATTCATAAAACGCCGGCACTATGATCCCCTTCCCTTTTACCCCGTGTATGCCGGCCAGGTTATTGGCAGCGCGGAGATCAGCGACCGCTTTCTCTGGGACCTGCGCAAAACCGCGATGGACCTGGTACTGGAGCGCCACGCCCTGCATGTAAAAAAATATGCTTACCGCAACGGACTGCGCTTGTCCATTGAGCCTTATGATATGAACCCCACGGCAGACCTGGAGCTGGGTGCCGTTGCCGATATACCGATGTGCGAGTTCTGGAGCAAAGGCTTTGGCTTTAACACCCAGTTCAGCTGTGCAGAAGCCACTTCCCTGGGCCACCTGCAAGGCAAACCTGTGATAGCCGCAGAAGCATTTACCGCCCAGAACAATGAAGCCTGGAAGCAGTACCCGGGCTCCATGAAAAACCAGGGCGACTGGGCTTTTGCCGCAGGCATTAATAAATTCTTCTATCATACCTACCAGAGCCAGCCGCTGGCCGATTCTTTAAAACCCGGTATGACCATGGGGCCCTACGGTGTACAATGGAACCGCAACCAGACCTGGTGGTCAATGGCCGATGGTTATCATCAATACATTGCCCGCTGCTCCTACCTGTTGCAGCAGGGGAATACGGTTGCGGACATCCTTTATCTTACACCGGAAGAAGCCCCGTTCGTATTTACACCTCCGGCATCGGCCTTAAAGGGAGATGCGGACCTGCGGGACCGCAGAGGATATAATTTTGATGCCTGTCCGCCCGGCCTGCTCGCAAAAGCCCGTGTGGAGAACGGCCGGATCTGTTTCCCCGGAGGCGCCTCCTATTATTTGTTGGTATTACCCCGTTACCCGGCCATGTCGGTTCCGCTGCTGCAAAAAATAACCCGGCTTGTACAGGAAGGCGCCACTGTTATAGGACCGCCTCCCCAGGAAGCACCGGGGCTCTCCGGTTACCCTGCAACCGATGCCACCGTCCGCAAGCTGGCGGCCGCATTGTGGGGACCCCTTCCTCAAAAAACAGCGATGACGGCACGCACTTATGGCAAGGGACGTATCATCTGGGGAAGTGGCCTGGAGCAACAAATGGATGATCTTTATTGTGACTACGAGGTACTGGCCGGCATCCTGCAATCCGGGAATATCAGCGAAAATTTCAGCAGCGATCAGCCACTGCGCTATACACAAAGACAGCTGCCCGGTACCGATCTTTTTTTTATCTCCAACACCACCGGGGATGCATTAACAGCGGAGTGCCGGTTCCGGTCGGCCAAAAAATATGCAGAGCTTTGGGACCCTTTGAACGGCAGCTTTATGCCGCTGCAGCCATTGCGGAGAGAAGGCCGGCAGGCAGTACTGAACATCCCCTTCGGATCCGCACAAAGTTATTTTATCATTTTTACCGATAATCCCGGCAATCCGGCAAATGCGCCCGGGAAAGGAACGGCGCAAACCGATACCCTTTCCGGGAGCTGGAGCGTTGCATTTGACCCTAAATGGGGCGGCCCCGCCCATACCCGTTTCAGCCGTTTATCCGACTGGAAGGAAAACGCCGATCCGGGTATCCGGTACTATTCCGGCATGGCCGTATACCGGAAAACATTTGATGCCCCGGCCGCAATTAACAGCAACAGGACTGTTTATCTTGACCTCGGGAACGTGAAACAGCTGGCAAGGGTACAACTCAACGGGCAGGATCTCGGCGTATTATGGACCGCTCCCTGGCGTGTAGATATAACCCGGCAGCTCCGGGCAAAAAACAACCAGCTGGAGATCACGGTGGCCAACCTCTGGATCAACCGGCTGATCGGTGATCAGCAGTGGCCGGATGACGGCGTTCAGAACGGGAAATGGCCGGCCTGGCTGCTTGAGGGCAAACCGAGGCCCGGAAAGCGTTATACCTTTACTACTTTCAATCCTTATAAAAAAGACGATCCGCTGATCAGCTCCGGGTTGCTGGGCCCTGTTACCCTCATAAAAGAGCCGTAGGGCATTTTTACTGGAGGAACTTTTTCTTAAAATGATTGGGAGAATAGCCCGTTTTCGCCTTAAAGATCCTTGAAAAGGAATAGGCCGATTCAAAGCCCAGTTCACCTGCGATCTGTTTAACGGAAGCCCCGGAGCTCAACAGCAATGCTTTGGCTTTATTCAGCTTCAGCTGCAAAAAATACTGGTGGGGCGACATCCCGGTGTATAGCTTAAATGCCTTTCGGAAAAGCGAATAGCTGATAAAAAACTCACCGGCCAGCTTTTCAAACGACAGGCAGGAATTGATATTCGAATGCATCACGGACATTGCCCGGTTGATCACCGCTTCGTGCCTGTTCTTTTCATCAAAGTTCAGTTGCCTGGAGAGGGAGAATATTTTACCAAAGAGGTGCAGCAGCATCCCGGATACCAGCTGCTGGTAACCGGTCTTTTCGGACCGCGTCTGCTCGATCACACCGGTAAATAAGTTAATAACGGCCTCATTGGTTCCCAGGTAGTAGGTAGGTCTTTCCTTCGGAAAAAAATGATGGTCATAGATATTTTGCAGGATGTTGCCTTTGCACCCGATCCAGTATTCCTCCCAGCCCGTATCACTATTGGGTTTAAAGCGATGCCACTCATATGGATACAACATCAGCAGGGTGCCTGGCTTCACCGGCGTCAGCGGGCAGCTTTTTGATTCAAACACCCCTTCCCCGTTCAATATATAGATCAGCTGGAACTCATCAAAAATGCGACCGTCCTCCCAGTTAAAATAATGATGCGGAGGGTGGTCCCCGGGCGGATAGCGCTGCGCTTCCACGATCTTTGTGCACCCGACGTTCACAACGTATAAGCCCCAGCTCTTATCCACCTCGCTGACCGGAAGGTATTTATAGTAGTTGTTCATGTGTTCTCAAATTTATCAAAAAATACCCGTCAAAGATCATTTTTGATATGGACTCTGATCGCCCGGCACCGCATCTTTGTACCGGGTCCCGAAAGGACCGCCGTTCACTCCCGTTTAGCTTTTCCGGGATCATCGGTGATGCGGCAGATCGCTCTGTCGGAACAATCAACATTAACGTTAAAAGAAATGACTACAAAGACACGGACCTCCGTTTGGAACGGACACAGGAGAACAGGCAGGTTTCTTTCATGGTTACCCCTGCTATGCGCTGCCGCCCTGCTGCCTGCCGGAGCAGCAGCCCAATCCCTGATGCCCACCCGCGCCCCGGTTTCATTTGCAACCGTCAGCCGTAATTTCTCCAACCCGGGAAAAGAATTTCAAACAGCCCCTCTTTGGGTATGGAATACCAAAGTTACAACCGGCATCATCGACTCCATGTTGCAGGAGTTTAAAGCCAACGCTTTTGGGGGCGTATTTGTACATCCCCGCCCGGGCCTGGTAACAGAATACCTGGGCAACGAATGGCTGTCGCTCTATAAGCATACAGTTCAGAAAGCGGCAGCACTGGATATGCAGGTATGGATCTATGATGAGAACTCTTACCCCACCGGGTTTGCCGGGGGACTGGTCCCCGACCAGATGCCGGCGTCCTATAACCAGGGGCAGATGCTTCAGCTCTTCAGATCCGATACGATCCCCAAGGACAGAAATGCTTATTTTATCTGTTTAAAAAAAGAAGGCGACCACTTTACAGATATAACCAGCCGGGCCGCTACCGGTAACAAAGGCGATTACTACCTGTTCCGTAAACAGCGCTATGCTCCGCAGGCCGGCATGGTAGGGCCGCCTAACTACCCGCTGGTTGACCTGCTTGTAAAAGGCGTTACCGAAAAGTTTATTGATGTAACTTTTACTCCCTACAAAAAAGCATTTGGAGCTGCATTCGGCAAAACAGTGCCCGGTACCTTCTCCGACGAACCCAGTATTCCTACCCACGGCAACCAGACCACACGATGGACCCCGGACCTCTTTACAGCATTCCGTGAAAAATGGGGTTATGACCTGGTGCCACACCTGCCTTCTCTTTTTGAAGAAACCGGCGACTGGCGGAGGATCCGGCACAATTACCAGGAAACCCTGCTCCAGTTGTTCATCGACCGGTGGTCGAAACCAATGCAGGCCTTCACTCAAAAAAATAATTTAAAATGGACCGGCCATTACTGGGAACACGGCTGGCCCGACCCGGGTGAAGGCCCCGATAATATGGCCATGTATGCCTGGCATGACCAGCCTGGTATCGACATGCTGTTTAACCAGTTCGATGAATCCAGTCCCAATGCACAGTTTGGCAATATCCGCTCGGTAAAAGAGCTGGCCAGTGTAGCCAACCAGCTGGGCAAAGAGCGCACCCTCTGTGAGACCTACGGCGGGGCCGGCTGGGATCTAACCTTTAAGGATATGAAACGCCTGGGCGACTGGCAGGCAGCCCTGGGGGTCAACTTCATGAACCAGCACCTCGCCTGGATGAGCATGGCCGGTGCACGGAAATATGACTATCCTACCACCTTCTCTTACCAGAATTCCTGGTGGCCTTATTACCGGCCGCTGAACGAATACTTTGCCCGCCTCTCCTATGCGCTATCCCGTGGCATACAAAAGAACAGCGTATTGATCATTGAACCAACCACTACCGCATGGATGTATCACAGCAGGGTTAAAAGCAATGAACGGTTCTTTGAAACAGGCGCCCGGTTCCAGTCTTTCATAACCCGCCTTGAGAAGGCCCAGGCCGAATATGATCTCGGCTCTGAGAATATCATCAAAGATCATGGCACGGTTGATAGAAACCTGCTCCGGATCGGCCATGCATCCTATACAACCGTGATCATTCCTCCCGGGATGGAGAACGTAAACAAAGCAACCTATTTATTGCTGAAACGGTTTGTTGCCAATGGCGGCAGGCTGGTCCTCCTGAGTTCCTTAAGCTACATCAACGGGGCAGCCATGACACCCGGTGAGCGCTTCTCCCCCAACCAGCAGGGCGTTACCGTGTATGCGCAGCCCGATCCTTCATTCATGGAGCAGGTATTCCGTTCTGCAGATTTTACTATCCATATGGCCGCACCTGCCCCCGAAGGCGGCAGCCTCCTGCATCACCGGCGGATCATCAGTGATGGCCAGCTGTTGTTTTTATCCAATGCCAATCTTGCGCAACCGGCAACAGGAGATATAGCTATAAAAGGCAACAAGCACATCCTGGTAATGGACCTGAATACCGGTGCTATTCTGAAATACCCGGCCACCCGGCAGCAGCAAAGCACCCGCTTTACATTTGATCTTCCTCCTGCCGGAAGCATCCTGTTCTTCATTGCAGACAGGGAACAAAAGACCAGCAGCAGCTACCCCATCCCCGGCAACAACACAGAAGTTCCGGGTAGTACAATACAGGTACAGCGCCCGGCGGAAAATACGCTGATGATCGACTTCTGCGATCTCCGGATCAGGGGAAAGGAAAGAAAGGACATCCATGTAAAAGATGCCACCCAGCTGGCGTTTACAGACAACGGTTTCTCCCGGGATCCCTGGGACCACCAGATGCAGTTCAGGACCGATTTTGTGAAGCGGGATACCTTCTCCCGCGGCTCCGGTTTCACCGTGTTGTATCATTTCAATATTGATAAAAATGTAATCACCAAAAATTTCAGGGCAGTCATCGAGCAGGGACATCTTTGGAACGATATCCGGATCAATGGTCAGAAAGCTATACCCGGTAACGACTGGTGGCTGGACCGGTCCTTTACTGTTTTACAGGTGGGAGCTTACCTGAAACCTGGAGCCAATACCCTATCCCTTTCAATTGACCCGATGCGCATCTATGCTGAGATAGGGCCAGTGTTCCTCCTGGGAGATTACAACCTGGAGCCGGATATCAAAGGCTGGAAGATCGTTGCCCCGCGGGCATTGGCTACCGGCAGCTGGCGAAAACAGGGTCTTCCCATGTATGGGCACACCATCGTGTATCAGAAAACCTTCACACTCCAGGCTCCCGGGAGCGGTTATCTGCTCCGGCTGGATTCCCTGAAAGGTTCTGTAGCCTCTGTAACCGTAAACGGGAAGGGCGCCGGCATCGTGTACGCAGAACCGTACCAGCTTGATATTTCAAAGCTCCTGAAAAAAGGAGCCAATACGGTTGAGGTAAAAGTAGCGGGCAGTTTACGCAACCTGATGGGACCTCATTACAAATCATATCGTCCCGGGTATACCGGCCCCGATAGCTGGAACGGTGTAACGGAATACCCTTCAGGCAGCCAATACCTCCTGTTCGACTACGGGCTCAACGACATCCGCCTGTTCCGGTATCAGCAGGATTAAATAATCATTCTTTTATTTTAACGTTCATCATAAACAACATATGCAATCTACTGTTTTAAAAATCGGGTTATTGGGTATTGGCCTGGATGCATACTGGGACCAGTTTGAAGGGCTGCAGCAACGGCTGGAAGGGTACCTTGGTATTGTAGAAGAAAAGATTACCGCTATGCATACCAAAGTCATCAATGCAGGGCTGGTAGACACTGCAGACAAGGCTTTTGCCGCCGGCAGCCTGTTCCGCAGGGAAGAAACCGAGCTCATCTTCCTTTACGTGACCACCTATGCTCTTTCTTCCACCGTGCTGCCTGCGGTACAGCGCGCAAAAGTACCGGTCATCATTTTAAATCTCTCACCCGGGGCACATATTGACTATGACAGTTTCAATGCCATGAATGACCGCACCCAAATGACCGGCGAATGGCTGGCCTGGTGTTCCGCCTGCCCCGTGCCCGAGATAGCGAACGTGTTTAAGCGCACAGGGATACCTTTTCACCAGGTAACCGGTATGCTGCACGAAGATGAAGCCTGCTGGCTTGAGATACAGGAATGGGTTGACGCCGCAAAAGTGGCGCATACGATGGCCCACAACCGGCTGGGCTGCCTGGGGCATTATTACAGCGGCATGCTGGATATTTATACCGACCTCACCCGGCAGTATGCCAGTTTTGGCGGGCATATGGAACTGCTGGAAGTAGATGAGCTGTCTGCATTGCGCAAGCATGTTCCGGATAAGGCCGTTGCCAACCGGGTAGCGCTTTTCAGGGAAGCTTTTGAGGTGCAGCCGGATTGCCTGGAGAGCGAGTTAGAACGGGCTGCAAGAACATCGGTAGCACTGGACCAGCTCGTAGCATATTACCAGCTCGGTTCTATCGCCTACTATTATAAAGGCACGGGAAATACGGAAAATGAAGACACCATGAGCTCCATCATCCTGGGCAACTCCCTGCTCACGGCCAGGGGGATCCCGGTTGCCGGTGAGTATGAAATAAAAAATGCCCAGGCCATGAAGATCATGGATAGCTTTGGCGCCGGCGGATCCTTTACGGAATACTATGCCATGGACTTTAAAGACGATGTGGTGCTGATGGGACATGATGGCCCGGGTCACCTGGCAATTGCCGAGGGTAAAACAAAAGTGCGCCCGCTGGTGGTATACCATGGGAAAGTAGGCAAAGGGCTATCCGTTGAAATGAGCGTAAAGCAGGGTCCAGTAACCTTACTTTCAGTAGTAGAAACAACAGAAGGAAAACTGATGCTGCTGGTAGCCGAGGCAGAATCCGTAGCCGGCCCCATTTTACAGATCGGTAATACCAACAGCCGCTACCGGTTCCCGTCCGGGGCAAGAAATTTTGTAAATAACTGGAACGCGCACGGACCGGCACACCATTGTGCCGTAGGAATCGGGCATATTGCTTCCAAAATCGAAAAACTGGGCAAACTTTTAAATATTGAAGTAACCAATGTGGCTACCTGATAAATTTGAAAATGCAGGTTCTGTAGTAAGTGTAACACAGGATCCAGGCGTGTCAAAAGGCAATGGTGAAGGCGCATTGGGCAGGAACATGAACTGGCCGGAAACATGAAACTTTAAACCAGGGACCAAAGAAAGTTCATCAAACATATAACCGCCCCCAGGCTGAAACCCCAAAAGAGTGCGGCGGGTGCAAATTTTATGCGGCTATTTTATATAAGAGCCCGAAACTAACGGTTTTCACCCTAAGAACAATTATTTTTGTTCCCTTTAAACAGGCTCTTAATCAGCATCAATATGAAAGTAGTCATTTTTGCAGGCGGATTGGGCACCCGTTTATCGGAGGAAACCGATGTACGGCCCAAACCAATGGTGGAGATCGGGGGAAAACCGATCCTCTGGCATATTATGAAGATCTATAGCCATTACGGGTTCAATGAATTTATCGTATGCCTCGGGTACAAAGGCTATGTCATCAAGGAATATTTTACACAATATTTTCTGCGCAATGCCGACCTTACCGTTGATCTTGCCAGCAACTCGATCGCCTACCATGCCAGCGCCAGTGAGCACTTTAAGGTAACCCTGGTCGAAACCGGCACCCTTACCAAAACCGCCGGCCGTTTGCAACAGGTACAAAAATATATCGGCAATGAAGATTTTATGCTCACCTATGGCGATGGGGTCAGCGATGTGAACATCCCGCAGCTACTCCGCTATCATCAGCAGCACCATAAAATTGCAACTGTTACCGCCATCCAGATGGACTCCCGTTTTGGCGGCCTGGAGCTGGATGCAAACGACCATGTAGCGGCCTTTCGTGAAAAAGCCAAGGACGAAAGTAAGTGGATCAACGGAGGCTTCTTTGTGTTGAAGCCGGAAGTTTTCGGCTACCTGCAGGGCGATATGGACAATATGATGTGGGAAGACGAGCCTCTGGAACGGCTGGCGGACGACGGACAGCTGGCCGCATTCCGGCACACCGGGTTCTGGAAACCGATGGACGCATTGAGGGATAAGATCGAACTGGAAACGCTCTGGCAAAACAACAACGCAAAATGGAAAGTGTGGTAAATAAGACAACCCTGACCACAGCCTACTCCGGCAAAAAAGTGCTGATCACCGGGCATACCGGTTTTAAAGGCACCTGGCTGGCTTTGTGGTTAAAGGAGCTTGGCGCCCGGGTAAAAGGATATGCCCTGGCACCGGAAAATGAACAATGTATCTTTAATGTAACGCAACCATTCGCAGCCAGTGAAAGTATTATTGCCGATATACGCAACAAAGCAAAGCTGGCGGATGAAATAGCGGCCTTTCAGCCCGATTATATTTTTCACCTGGCGGCGCAACCTTTGGTGCGCCGGAGCTACGACATTCCCGCAGAAACGTTTGAAGTAAATGTTACAGGCACTGCCAACCTGCTGGAAGCCCTGCAAAAAGTAAACGGGGAATGTACAGTGCTGATCATTACCACAGACAAAGTATACGACAATAAAGAGCAGGATATCCTCTATAAAGAAGAAGATCCTTTAGGCGGCTATGATCCTTACAGTGCCAGCAAAGCCTGTACAGAACTGGTAGTTGCCTCATTCCGGAATTCTTTTTTTAATACAGCCGCCTACAGCAGCCATCAGAAGGCATTGGCCTCTGTAAGAGCGGGCAACGTGATCGGTGGCGGCGATTTCAGCAAAGACCGCATCCTGCCGGATATTGTAACCGCATTAAAAAACCAGCAAACGATCCTGGTACGCAACCCCGCGGCGGTACGTCCCTGGCAGCATGTACTGGAGCCGCTGGGAGGCTACCTGCTGCTGGCTTCACAGCTGCACCGGGAGCCGGCTTATAGCGGCGCTTATAATTTCGGACCAGAGCCGGCTGATCATCTCACCGTAAAAGAGCTGGCCGAACAGGCCATTGCCGCATGGGGCGGCGGCACCTGGAAAGATAACAGCAACCCGCAGGCCGTACATGAAGCCCACCTGTTGCAGTTAGATATAGAAAAAGCGAAACGGCAGCTTCACTGGCGCCCAAAATTAACGGCAAAAGAAGCCGTTAACTGGACCATCGACTGGTACCGGCAGCCCGCCGCCGCGGCTGCGTCCTTTACATTCCACCAGATCAACCGGTACATGGCATTATGATATTTACCCCCACACCTTTGTCCGGCAGCTTCCTGGTTACTCCCAGGGTTTTAGGCGATCACCGCGGATGGTTCATGCGCACCTTTTGCAGGAACAGCTTTGCAGAGATCGGCCATCATAAAGAATGGGTACAGATGAACCATTCCTACACAGCCCTGAAAGGGACCCTGCGGGGCATGCATTTTCAGCAGCCGCCTTATGCAGAGATCAAGCTCGTGCGTTGTATAGCAGGCGCCGCCTTTGACGTTATAGTGGACCTGCGGGAAAACTCGGCAACGTATTTGCAGTGGTTTGGAGCCGAGATCTCCGCCTCCAATAAACAAATGCTCTATATACCGGAGGGATTTGCACATGGCTTTCAGGCGCTTACAGATGATGTGGAGCTGGTATACTGCCATTCGGAGTTTTATACACCGGCGGCAGAATCGGGCGTACGGTATAATGACCCGAAGCTCCGTATACAATGGCCGCTGAAAGCAGTTGAAATATCGGAGCGGGACCTGCAGCATCCCTTGTTATAAGAACGGGAACCGGAATATTTTTGAAAAAAGAAATTATGAATTGCAGATTTTGTAAAACTGAACTGAGCAACGTATTTATTGATTTGGGCAACTCGCCGGCTTCCAATTCTTTTTTAACAAAGGAAGCCCTGGATGAGCCCGAAACCTTCTACCCTCTTAAAGTATATACCTGCCCGGAGTGCTTCCTGGTACAGGTGGATGAATATAAAAAATCGGACGCCATTTTTGACAGCAACTATGTGTATTTCTCCTCCTACTCTACCAGCTGGCTGGCGCATGCGCGGGCCTATGTAGAAAAAATGCAGGAGCGGTTTCACTACACTACCGGGTCCCTTGTTGTGGAAATTGCCAGCAACGACGGGTACCTGCTGCAGTACTTTAAAGAGAAAAACATACCCGTGCTGGGTGTGGAGCCTACTGCCAATACTGCAGCCGCTGCTTCGGAAAAAGGGGTTCCCTCGGTTGTTGACTTTTTTGGCGTACGTTTGGCCCGCCGGCTGGTAGCCGAAGGCAGGAAAGCCGACCTCCTGCTGGGCAATAATGTGCTGGCCCATGTGCCGGATATTGTAGATTTTGTTGGAGGTATGAAGATCCTGTTAAAGGAAAACGGGGTGATCACGATGGAATTTCCGCACCTGATGCAGCTGGTAGACAACAACCAGTTTGATACCATTTATCATGAGCATTTCTCTTACCTCTCCTTTTATACGGTGAAAAAGATATTTGAAGCCGCCGGCCTGGAGCTCTTTGATGTAGAAGAACTGCCAACCCATGGCGGATCACTGCGCATCTATGCCCGGCACCAGGAAGACCATAGCCGCCCGGTTGGTGCGCAGGTAGCCGCACTGCTTGAAAAAGAGAGGGCAAAGGGATTGCAGGGCATGCCGTACTATTCAGATTTCCAGGAAAGGGCATTCGGCATCAAACAGCAATTGCTGCTGTTCCTGCTGGAGCAGAAAAGATCCGGGAAAACGGTTGCCGCCTACGGTGCCGCCGCCAAAGGTAATACCCTGCTGAACTACTGCGGTATAAAAAACGACCTGATCGATTTTGTGGTAGACGCCAATCCACACAAACAGGAGAAGTACCTTCCGGCCAGTCACATTCCCGTAGTAAATGAAACGCAGTTAAAACAGGCCCGGCCGGACTTTGTATTGATCCTGCCCTGGAACCTGAAAGAAGAGATCACGAAACAGCTGGCCTATATTAAAGATTGGGGCGGACAATTTGTAACCGCCATCCCTTCATTGCAGATCACATGAGAAAGGTACTCGTTACAGGAGCTACGGGGTTCATCGGCCAATACGTTGTCCGGTCCCTGCTGAAGCAGGACGTAGATATTATAGCCACATCCCGGCACATCAGCCGTACCGGCCTCTTTGATCATCCCCGCATCCGGGTTCAATCCTTTGACCTGCATCAGCAAAACGGGGAACGTGATCTTTACGCCTATTTTGAGCAACCGGACGCGGTCATTCACCTGGCATGGGAAGGGTTGCCCAATTATAAAGAAGCCTTTCATCTGGAGGAAAATCTTCCTGCTCACAAACAGTTCCTCTCCAACCTCATCAAACACGGTCTGGGCGATCTTACGGTTACCGGCACCTGTTTCGAATATGGGATGCAGGAAGGGCGGCTCGATGAGACCATGCCCGCCCGGCCGGGCAACTCTTATGCAATAGCAAAGGATCTATTAAGAAAAGAACTGGAAAAATTGCAAACCGAAAAACCATTTTGTATTAAATGGACACGCCTGTTCTATATGTATGGCGCCGGCCAGAACTCCCGGTCCCTGCTTCCGCAGCTGGATGCAGCGCTGGAAGCGGGCGCGCCGGTATTTAATATGAGCGGCGGGGAACAAACAAGGGACTTTATGCCGGTAACAGCAGTAGCCGAGGCCCTTGTAAAAGTGGCTTTGCAGCAGGAAGTTACGGGTATTATCAATATATCCGGCAACAGGCCCGTAACGGTAAAACAATTCGTTTTGGATCACCTGCGATCCAAAAACCAGAAGATTCAGCTAAATTTGGGCTTTTACCCATATCCTGATTTTGAGCCCATGCATTTTTGGGGCGACAACAGTAAATTAAAATCAATCAAATAAAATCGATGAGCAACCCGATACAGGAATTTATACAGGAATGTAAGGACAGAGTAAACAGTTATGAGCAGAACGAAGCATTAAGAACTGCCGCTGCTGCCTTTAATACGGAATCCAACAAAGCGCAGTACTCCTATAACTTTAAATGGATGGGGCGCCCCATCATCCAGTACCCCCAGGACATGATCGCCATGCAGGAACTGATCTGGGAAATTCAGCCGGACCTGATCATCGAAACCGGTATTGCCCATGGCGGGTCCCTGGTTTTTTATGCCTCCCTGCTGGAATTGACCGGCAAAGGCGAGATCTTAGGCATCGATATCGATATCCGCGAGCATAACCGTAAAGCCATCGAAGCGCACCCGATGTATAAACGGATCAAAATGATCCAGGGTTCATCCGTGGACCAGGCAACCGCAAACCTTGTATACGAGGCTGCTGCCGGCAAGGAAAAAGTGCTGGTGGTGCTGGACTCTAACCATACCCATGAACATGTACTGGAGGAGCTGCGCCTTTATGCGCCCCTGGTTTCCCTCAACTCCTATATAGTCGTTTTTGACACCATCGTTGAAAACCTGCCCGACAATTATATCCCGGGCATCACCCGCCCCTGGAGCACCGGCAATAACCCCATGACTGCTGTAGATGCCTTTTTAGCCGAAAACGATCAGTTTGAGATCAATAAGGACATCGACAATAAGATCCAGATCAGCGTGGCACCGCGCGGGTACTTAAAAAGGGTTAAATAACCGTGAACGAAATGGAACAGCCGCTGATCAGTTTTTGCATGAGCACGTATAAGCGTCCGGACCTGTTGACGGCGCAGCTGAAGGGCCTCCTCCGGCAAACTTATCCGCACTTTGAGATCGTTATTTCCGATAACGATACAGACCGGTCCGGGCAGGCCGCCGCAGCGGCGGTGGCAGATCCCCGCGTCCGCTATTTTTCCAATGAGACCAACCTGGGTATGGTGGCCAGCTTTAATGCCAGCGTGCAGCGTTCGAAAGGGGCTTTTATCGTAATGATCACGGATGACGACCCCGCTTACCCGCACATGCTTGAAGACCTGGTAACGCTCATGAATGACCATCCCGGGTTTGGCGTTTACGGCGGGTGTGGCGACTGGCTGATCGAAAATGAATTTGCGGCTCAAACACTGGCACTGCCGGTGGGTGTCACCTCTCACCTGCTGGGCACCATGGAAGAAAATACTGTAAGGACCATACCGGGAAAAGACTTTGCCAACGCCTACCTGGATGGCTTTTTCTCGGGCACTTTTCTTTTATGGAGCTGTTTAATGGTAGAGCGTTCGGTAATGCTCCAGATCAAAGGAATGCCCGATTACGGGAGCGAGCTGTTAACAGATCATGCTTTTGTTATTGCGGCAGGTTCAAGGCAGGGAATGGTTTTCATCAACAAAACAATGGGCGGGCAGGTTGTTCATGGCAATAATTTTGGGTACGACATTTTCAGGCTTGAGCAAAAATACATACACACCCCCCAGTGGTTTTATAACTACCTCGAAGGGCAGCTCAACGGCCTGGAAAGCTGGGAAAACCTAAAACCCAAAATATGGAACTTCTCCGGCCGGTCCTGGGTTGAGTACAGTTTACAGATCGCCCGTGCCATGAAAACGCCGGCCCAGAAAAAAGCCTTCAAAAAGTTGTTGAACAAAGGTTTTTTCAATAAAAACATCCGTAAATGGAAATATAAATTTTATATCAAATACCGGTACCCCGGCTTGTTTAAGCTGCTGCTGTCATTGAAAAAACATTAATACCCGTTATTACATGCAGCCTTTTATTTCCATTTGTATACCCGCTTACCAGCGCCCGCAGTACCTGAAAAGATTGCTGGATAGCATCGCCGCACAGGATTTTGAGGACTATGAAGTGATCGTTACCGATGACAGCCCGGATGATACGGTTCAGGAACTTTGCGCATCTTATGGCCGGATCAGGCATTTAACCTACCATAAAAACCCAATACCATTGGGCACGCCATCCAACTGGAACGCGGCTATCAGGCAGGCAAAGGGAGCATGGATCAAATTAATGCACGATGACGACTGGTTTGCAGGTGCAGACGCCTTGCAGCAATTTGCTGCCTGTGCAAAAGCAAATGATGGTGCATTTATTTTTTCCGCGTATAACAACGTATACGAGCACAATAATGAGGAGCGCTCAATGTTCCCGGGGAAAACCAGGATAATGCAAACAATAAAAGAGCCTTCTGTAATCGTAGCGCACAACTTTATTGGGCCGCCCAGTACAACACTGCACCGTAACGACGGCAGGCACTGGTACGATCCCAGGCTAAAATGGCTGGTAGACATTGACATGTACCAGCGGAGAATGCAAACCGACCGGCTCGTTTATATCAACAAACCGCTTATAAAATTTTACGTCAGCGATACCCAGGTAACCGCCTATACAAAAAATGTGGGGGACGTTGAAGTTCCCGAGCATTTCTATTTTCTTGAAAAAACAGGTATCGCCAAACTGAAGAACCTGCTGGTATATGATTATAACTGGCGGTTTATCCGCAACTTTAATATCACCAACCAGGATCGTATAAAGCAATATGGTTATAACGGGCCCATACATCCCGTTATTACTGCTATGATCCGCACACAATCAAAGATACCGCGTGCCCTGCTGAACAACAGCTTTGCATCAAAAGCGCTGATGTTCCTGCATTATATCCGGAATAGAAAAAAGATCCGGTAACGGTCATCCCTGCTTAAAAGCGATACCGCACAATCCGGAAAACATCTGGTTGTTCTTAAATTCCCGGATCTTTTTATTTTTACCGGAATACCAGGCCAGCATCATCACGGGCAGGGAAAGCAAATAAAGTAAAAAACGTATCGCTTTAGGCCATGAGCTTCTCTTCAGCCAAATAGCATACGCATGCATCAATGCCTGGGTGTTTACCCCGTAGGCGTATAATTCCGCTACAGACAAACGACAATCTTTCATCATTTTATTGATCGCATAGGGGGTATACCGGTAAAAGTCAAACGGCGCCTCATGCAGGTACCATACAAACGGAACGGTAAAAACAATTTTTCCGCCGGGATGCAGGACCCGGTATATTTCAGACAAAACTTTTTCCGGGTACGGGCAATGCTCCAGCACTTCGGTCAATAATACAGAGTGCACACTGTTGTCCGGCAATGGTATGGTATAACCATCCCAGGTAATATCGGGCTTTATCGATTTATAGGTAGTGGCATCTTCCAGGTCCATACCCATATACCGGTCGATAGTGGCGCTGGCTTCAATATACCTGCGATACGGCATATAGCCACAGCCCACGTCCAGCAAGATACCGCTGAATGCCCCCATGGCATGAGTGATATGGTCCAGGATATTGGTTCTCGGAATGAACCCGTCTACATTCGGGAACCACGGGAACGCCGGTCTGAATTCTTTGTATACAAGCTCTTTATTATACTGCATCATTGTACTTTGTTCTTAAACAAACAGGTTCAAATTTAACATGGATTGGCTAAAACATCATTGCCGGTTATTAAGCCACTCCCAGGCAGCAGTTCGCAATGGGTTTTACACGATACACTTCCGGGAAGATCTATAGTAACAACTGCCGGTACGCTTTATCAAAAACTTCTTTGCTGAAATGAGACTGGGTATAGGTATACGCATTATCCCCTATACGCCTGCGTTCCTCCGGATGGCGGATCAGCCACTCCAGCAGCTGTACACCCTGCTTCACAATGCCCGGCTCCGTTGTTTCTGTAATCAGCAACCCGTTCTCTTTATCGGTTATGTAATCAGGAATACCGTCCACATTTGTCGACAACACCACTTTGCCCCGGGCCATCATATCCATCACCACCAGCGGCAGGCCCTCGTAAGCAGAAGTAAGGATCAGCACATCTGCCTGCTGGTATTCCCGGTGCAGTGCAGCTGCATCGGTGATCTGCCCATGCAGGGTACAACAGGCGGCTACCTCAGGCGGAATGATGGCTTCCACATCCCCCACAAAAGAAAAATGTACCGCCGCCCCTTTCCGGTGCAGCTCCTTTGCTATGGCAGCGATCAGGTGTACCCTTTTTTGAGGAGCCCCCCTCCCTACAAACAATACCTGCAACGGGAGGCGGTCATTCATCGGCTGTAAAGCTGGAATGTCAATTTTATTGTCAATAAAAAGCAGCCGGTCATAATACGTTTGAGGCAACCGGCTGGCGGTATACTGCCGTTCCACATCCCGTTTAATTTTCGGCGTGCTAAAAATACGCTGGTCCATATCATCAATAAAACCCAGTGAAAAAGGGAACCAGGTATTCAAATGACAGAGTTCTATACGTTTTGTTCCTTTTTTTACATGCGGAATGATCTTATAAAAAAAAAGCGACTCACCTCCAAAAACAACCGGGTGCTCTGCCCTGTTGATCCAGGATGCCAGCACCCCCCTGAAAAAGAAGTTCACAAAATGGTATAGCTTATTGTCAATATACTTATGCAGGTCAATGATCCGCACACCCTCCTGTTGAAACAGTGGAAGGAATTTATTATTCCGGGGCTTTTTACTGAAAATGATCAGCGGTTTTTCATTTGCGATACACGCTGTTATATCTGCGTTGACTTTTATGGAGCCGCCGATATCTGCACTCGGGAAAAATAAAAAGTGCCGGTGCCGCGTCTTGAGCCGGAACAAATGACCGGCGATCTTTCCCAGCAGTACAAACGGGTACATCAGTACCAGTTCCCGCTGTTTTTTTCGTACGGCGGCCTGGTACTTGCTCATCCGGAATATTTTTGTAGTAACCGGACCAGGTAGCCGGGTCCGAAACCGATTTGAAGCTCCTCTAAAATTCCGGCAATAGCAGACACATCAATGTCAAACGAGCTGCCCCTTTCTACCAGTGTGTAGCTCCCCTCCTGCTGCAGGAACTGTTCAATGGTCTTTACAACAGCCAGCACCGGGTAACTCTCTTTGTTTGCAATATTCGTGGTCTGGTTCCGATAGAGGCCCTGTTTCAGGATATGGTCCGCCACGGCAAAAACATCATCCAGGTCAATCAGGTTACGGGAAGCATGTGCCCATACATCAAAATTGGTACTGGCCCGTATATGGTTGATATAATAGTTGAAAATAGTATTGGGATTACCGGAGGGGCCTACCACGTTTGAGACCCTGAAGATATAAAACCTCGCGGCGCTGCGGCGGATATAGTCCTCCACCCGGAGCTTATGCTGCACATAATGACCGGACTGCTCCGTTGGATCGTAGATACTGCAGGTACTGAAATACACCAGCTGTCTTTCCGGGTGCGCTGCAAGCGTTGCCCGCAGCAATTCCATCTCACGGGCATAATCTGCATCCCGCTGACTTTTTGAATTAGATACGCCCGACGCGAACACAACAAAATCGTCCCGCTCCTGATAAACCGAAAACCGCCTTGCGATCATACCATTTCCTACAATCATGTGTTTATCTTTTCTATTGTATCCATCGCCCGCCGGGCTATTTTATCCCAGCGAAAATAATCATAAAATACGGGGGGTATCACTCCGTTTTCCTGTTCCAGCACCGCCACCATCTCTGCTGCAAATTGCCGGTCATCCCTGTCCGCAACAACCCGGAGCTGCGTGCCGGCGACTTCCTGTGGCACCCCAAAAGCGCCTTTCTGATACGACACGGCCGGGGTGTTGCTGCCCAATGCCTCCACCAGCTTTGTTTTGATACCTCCTCCCTCGGCAACCGGGTTAATAAACAGGTCTGCCGCCGAAAAATAAAGCTGTATATCTTTCACAAACCCCCGGTACAGGATGTCCTTTTGCTCCTGTGCTTTCATTTCCTGTACCAGTGCATCAGGAAGCCCTTTTCCGCAAACGAGGATCCTGTAGGCCCCTGAGAACTGCTGCCGCAGCAAAGGATTGATCGATCTTAAAATAGCCGTTACTGCATCCAGGTTAGGGCCATAGCTGAGCGTACCATTAAAAAGTATCAGACGCGTGTCTGTATCAATACCCAGTTCGTTACATAAAGTACGCTTAGCTTCCCGCCTGGCTTCCGCAGCAACAGGAACCAATTCAATGCCATAAGGCACAACCATACATTTTTCCGGTAGCAGGGAGTAATACTGTAACGCAAAATCCCGGTCTTCCGGCGTAATAAAAAAGCTCAGATCCGCAAGCCGGTGTACCTGTTTTTCATAACAGGATAACAGCTTCCACCACCACTTTTTCAGATCCCGGAACCGAAGTCCTTCGATATTATGAGAGCGGACGATGAGCTTTATCCCCGCAAATCGTTGCAGTAATATGCCCAGCCAGCCAAAATAAGGATGTTCCAGCACCAGGTAGCGGATCCCCTGCTCCCTCAATAAACGCCGCAGCCTGAAAAAAAGCAGCGGGTTCAGGTACCGGAATTTATTCCGGCTGCTTCCTAAAACGGGGGCCGTGCTGTACAACGCGCTTAACGGCTCATTTTCCACTACCGTAAAGCAGGTCAGCGCACTACCGGCCGCAAGGTGTTTCCAAAAATAATAAACAGCCTTCTCCCCCCCTGTTACGGGAGGAACGATCTTATACGGAACCAGGGATGCGATCTTTATCAAACCACTGCTTTATTGCTTTTCCTTCGATCCGACCACCATTGCAGGGCAAAACCGCCCAGCACCAGGATCATTACCAAAATGGAGCTTATATAAGAAATTGTAAGACCTTTTTGAACGGTCTCCGGTGCAAACACCAGTTTCACCGTATGTTTTCCTGCCGGAACAGCTACTCCCCGCATAAAATAATTCGTTTTAACAATGGGGGCGTCTTTTCCGTCAATAGTGGCCTTCCATCCTGCCGGGTAGTACACTTCGCTGAAAACGGCAAACTGGGGTGTATTGCTGGTAGTGGTATATTCAGCCTCATCGTTGGTATACTTTGTAAGCTGGATCCGGGAGGTCGTATCGGCCTGTAAGGTTCCGATAGCAGCCACCGCAGCCTGTGGCACCACTGCCGTATCGCGTAATTGCGTGGAACCGATCGCCTGGAGTTCACTGGCCGCATCGGCTTCCGGTTTCAGCCCTTTTACAAACCAGGCTGCACCATAAGCACCGGGGTTGGGAATCGTTACCAGCTGTCCCTGCTGGTTCTGCGTAACAATATACCTTGTATCCAGCGCGTTCAACAGCTCCTGAGGAGGTTGCCCTGTGCTAAAATACCGGTCAATGATATCCTGGTAAATACGCAGCTTGGCCGCATGATACCCCAATACGGAACGATGATAATAGGCGGTATGATTCCCGTTCATGGCTTCCACAAAATTCAGCACCCGGAAGTGTGGGTCCTTATCCTGGAGGATCTGCTCATCAGCCGGCGTTTTTGCAAAAGCCATCGCATCACTGCTGTCCCTGGGAACATATACTTCATCCGGGAGGTATTTCTTGTCAACCGACCACAGGTCCACAAAAAGAACAAGTCCTAAAATAACCGCCGCAATAGCCGGCTTTAATGCATTTTTAAGATAGAAATAAAGAACGCCCAGCAACAATGCCATAAAAGCCAGTGTACGCAGCAGCTGCCCGCCAAACAGGGCCTGCCGGTCGGCTTTCAGGCCCGCTACCACGGCCGGATACAGGCTGGGATTGCTCTTATCAAAACCACTGCCGGTCAGTATGGTTTCCGCCAGCCCGGGGGTATAGCTCTGTCCCAGGTAAACCAGGACGATCACCCCCATCAGCCCGCCGAACACATACAGGATCTGTTTAAAATGCTGCTTTAAGATGTCCTTTCCATCTGCCGAGAAAAACAGCTTTTGCACGGCCACGGCCGCCATCACGGCTAATGCCAGCTGCGGAATAACAAGGGCCATAGAAGGAGCCCTGAACTTATTGTACAATGGCAGGTTATGTAGCAGGAACAGGTTTATTCCGGGGAAAAAGCTTCCCCAGCTCATAATGATACCCAGTGCTGTTGCAGACAGCAGCCCCCATTTCAGCGGCCCCTTTACGATCACAAAGCCGGCTAAAGCCAGTAAACAGATAAGGGCGCCCACATAGGGCGGGCCGTTTGTACCTACTTCTTTGGCGTTGATCATTCCGCCCCAATATATAGGTAAATTGGCAAGCTGTGCGGTAGCCTGCGCCGGTACGCCCTGCTCCGATAATTTTTCAATCACTTTGGAATTTTCACCGATCACCTCCGTACCGTCCCCGATGCTGGCGCCCCCCACTGCCTTGGGCATCAAAAGTACCAATGGCTCCTGCATCCGCATACTGTATGCAAAGGCATAGTCTTCATCCAGCCCGGAGGTTTTGTTATTAGTGACCTGGTCTCCTTTTATCTCCACCGTTTTTCCACCCCGGATGGTAAAATCATTATACTCTTTGGTAGCCGCATAACTCAGGTAGTAGGCTCCCAGCCCCACCAGGGCAGCCACCCCGCTCAGCACAATAGCTACACCGATCTGCTTAAAATCCTTTTCCCGGATCCACCGTGCCACATAAAACACAGTAACAAATACCGCTATAATAAAAAAATAATAGTTGATCTGCGGGTGGTTCGACATCAGCTCCTGGTAAGCCCCCAGGGTAGCCACCGCCAGCCCGATCCAGTACCGCTTGTTATAGATCAGCAGCAATCCTCCCAGCAACAGGGGCATAAATCCGATTGCGTACATCTTTGTTTCATGTCCTGCCTGGAGGATCACGGGGTTATAGGTAGCAAAACCATAAGCCAGTGCTCCCAGTACCGCTGTCAGCGGGTTCAGCCTCATTGCCAGCCCCAAAATGTAAAAACAAATACAGGCTATGAACAGGAAATTAGCCGGGTTGGGTAACCCCAGTCCAAAAACTTTGGTAAGATCGGGCAGCACCGATTTCCCAACCAGGTAGATCTGGTAATTGGGCATCCCGCTAAAAAGGTTGGTATTCCAAAGGGGTAATGTACCGGTTTTTGCCTTTACGTCCAAAGCGTTCTGCGCCGCCCCTTTCCAGCCGATAATATCATGCTGGCTCAGCACATTCCCCTCCAGCACCGGCTTGCAAAACACCAGTGATACCACTACAAAAATGCCGACAGCAATAACATGCGGAACTACTTTTTTTACCCAATTACTTTTCATGCGTTCTTTTTAATTGTTCATTGCCAGAAACTGAGGTTTCAAGATTCGGGAATTGAGTACCAGGATATAAAAATCCGGAACCGGAACGCCGCCCCGGGCATCCACCAAACCTCAAATCATAAACTTCAAACTTCAGACACTAAACCTTTTAAGTTTGGGCAAAATAATGCTATTTTACAAGAAATTAGTTGATGCGCTGGTTAATATTTTTATCAAAAGTCGGGTTTCTGTGTGGTATTACCGTGATTCTGGCCTTCTCCCTCCTGTTTAATGAATGGAATAAAGGCGAAACGGTCAGCTCCTCTATTATTACCTCCGGATACGCGCTGGGGCTGGTCCTGATCCCTCTTATCAACATTATTTATCTGATCTGCTGGATCACCGGCAGGAAACCAGGCAGCATTGTTCCCCGGTGGCTGATCTTTTTTAATATCGCCTGCCTCCTCCTTATTTTTGCATACACATTTTATATTAATGATCCATACTATCACCAGAAATAAGCCCACAAAGCTCTTTATCCTGCTGGGCTGTTTTTTTGTTGCCAATGCCATCATCGCCGAAGTGATCGGGGTTAAAATATTTTCACTGGAAAAAACGATCGGCATTCCTCCTTTTAACCTGAACCTCTTTGGCAACGCCTTTTCCTTCAACCTTACGGCTGGCGTGCTCCTGTGGCCGGTGGTCTTTATTATGACGGATATCATCAACGAGTATTACGGGATGAAAGGAGTCCGGTTCCTGTCCTACCTGGCAGCGGCGCTGATCGGGTATACCTTCCTGATGTTCCAGGGCGCCATATCACTTTCTCCCGCCGACTTCTGGGTAGCAAATTTCACCAAAAACAACGTTCCCAATGCCGACCATGCCTACAGGGTAATGCTGGGCCAGGGTTCCTGGATCATTATCGGATCGCTGAGCGCATTTTTGCTGGGGCAGATCCTGGATGTTGCCGTTTTTCACCGGATCAAAAGAGCGACCGGCGAAAAAGCCATCTGGCTCCGGACCACGGGATCTACCCTTGTTTCCCAGCTGGTAGACAGCTTCCTGGTGCTCTTCATTGCTTTTTACATAGGACCGAGGGTTTCTGCAAACCAGGGAGAGCCCTGGAGCCTGGTATTGGTGCTCAGCATCTGCGTGGGGAATTATATTTATAAATTCATCGTAGCCATTATCATGACCCCGGTGATCTACTGGGTTCATAATGCTATTGAAAAATACCTGGGGACCGAGCTGGCGGCTTCTATAAAACAGGATGCCATGAAACATTGATTTTGCCGCCATTGGCCTGTCAACTTTTCAACATATCCGTTTTTCAACCGGTCCACCTGTCCACGTTTCAACTTTTCGGCTTATCTTCGCGTGATTTTTTTAATCTCCAACTAATATAAATGTCTGATAATCAATCACCCGCAATTTTACTTTTAGAAGACGGAACCGTTTGTTCCGGAAAAGCTTTTGGCGCCATTGGCACTACTACCGGTGAAATCTGTTTCAATACCGGTATGACGGGCTACCAGGAAGTTTTTACAGATCCCAGCTATTACGGCCAGATCGTGATCATGAACGCTGTGCATGTAGGAAACTACGGAGTGATTGATGAGGACGTGGAGTCAGACAGCGTAAAGATCCTGGGGGTGATCGCAAAAAACCTGAACGAGAATTACTCCCGTAAAAGGGCCAACGGCTCACTGGATGAGTACCTGAAAAAAAACAATATTGTTTCCATCCATGATGTGGATACAAGGGCGCTGGTAGCGCACGTGCGCACCAAGGGCGCAATGAACTGCATCATCTCCTCCGAGATCTTTGATGTGGAGGAGCTTAAAAAACGCCTGGCAGCAGTACCTTCGATGGACGGCCTGGAACTGGCCTCCAAAGTAAGCACACAGGAGGTATACGAGTCCGGTGACCCGCAGGCCGGTATCCGTATTGCCGTGATGGATTACGGGATCAAACGCAATATCATCAAATGCATGACCGACCGGGGCGCATTTGTTAAAGTATTCTCGGCCAAAACATCTTTTGAAGAAGTAAAAGCGTTTAATCCCGATGGATACTTTATATCCAACGGTCCCGGCGACCCTGCGGCGATGGAATATGCCGTAGAGCAGCTGAAACAGATCCTGGACGAAGGAAAACCGATGTTTGGTATCTGCCTGGGCCACCAGTTACTGGCGCTGGCCCATGGTATTGCTACTTTTAAAATGCACCACGGGCACCGCGGGTTGAACCATCCTGTAAAGAACCTTATTACAGGCAGATCAGAGATCACCACTCAGAATCATGGATTTGGTGTGGACCCGGATTCAGTCAGGAACTCGGAACTGGTAGAGATCACCCATGTGAACCTGAACGATCAATCCATCGAAGGCATCCGGATCAAAGGCAAACCAGCGTTCTCCGTTCAATACCACCCGGAGAGCACGCCCGGCCCCTACGACTCGAGATACCTGTTCGACGATTTTATCAACCTCATCAAACAGTCAAAAAATAATTAAGACAGGCGCCCCGGAAACGGGGCGTTTTTATTGAGGATTGTTAATTTCCTTCCAGGGTCTGCTGTACGAAAGGGATCCAGCCGATCCCCGGAATACTTTCATCTATAAAATAATCCGGCTGGATGCCGGAAGCGTCAACCATAAAACCGGGCAGCCGGAGGCTTTTGGTAGTGGCATACGTAAGCACAAATTCATTGCCCGGAGATGCGGCTTCCGTCATGTTCGACATATCGAGCGATCCTAAAGTGGAAGTGCCAAAAAGTTTTACCTTTAAGCTTTGTTTGGCATCCACCAGCAGCTGTTCGGCAGAGCTCCCCGTTGCCCCGTTAATGATCATGGCAACTCTTTGCGGAAAGGGATATACCGTATCTCTGTGGCTGATGGATACGCTGCTTTTATTTAACAATACAAATTTCCCAACAGCCTGCTCCAGATCTTCATACTCCTTTAAAAAACTTTTTCTTCGCTGTTCACTAAAGTTGGTATCCCTGGCATATTCCAGCAGCCGCTGATTATTCAATGGTGTAGCATACGTTTCAACGGCCATTTCCCGCATGGGATTCGTATACAGGTACTTCATAAGCTCCGCATAAGAATCATCTGCGCCCCCGCCATTGTCCCTTACATCAACGATCAAATTCGGAACCGATCTGATAACGGGATCATTCGCTTTCAACAAACTGTCGATAGCGCGCTTCTGGCTGATATTAAACCCGGGTAGCCGCAGGTAAACCGTATGGGCTGAAAGCCGCTCCAGCAAAGGAGTTCGTGACCGTAAAAAATGATCATACTTTGCTTTTTCCGGCGAATCCGGGTAAAGAGGATCTAATTTCTGAAAATAAAAATTCCCCACCTGCATAAAGCGATCATTCAGCCATTTTACAGCGGCACTGTCATATTGCTTCAGATTCCCGCCGTATATCGTGCTCTTATACCCGTTACCCACGGGATAAATTTTCAGCTTAACAGCTCCTTTTTGCAACGGTGCTTCTTTGGGCCCTTCAAGAATGTAGCCCACATAATTTGTTCCTTTTTTTACGATCGCAACCTTGTAAAAAGGCGAAAAGAACCAAAGCCCTTCAAAGCCCGGCTCCTTAATATTTTTAAGGTACGTATTCCAGTAGGTATCGTCCCATTGGATCTTTTCATGCTGCTTTATAAGCTCCGGAGCCACCTGCCGAAACGCCTTCTGTAATTCGGCCTCCTGCAGCGCATCGGATATCCTTTGCACAGAATCGCCGAGGCTGATGCTCAAATGAAACCGGCGGAAGAAATTCAACCATTCCCGCATTACCTGCCGGCATTCCTCATAGGTTTTTGCCTTCGCCACTTTCTCCTGTATCTGCAGGTTATGATAATCATAAGCCCCCTTACCCTTTTTATCAATAATGTACTGAAAACCGGCATCGTTCTGTTCAAAGGTTTTCTTCATCCAATCAAAACCGGCCCTGCAATCGCAGGACTGTCCAAAAACGGCAACGGTAAAAAAAATGAGCCCGAAAGAAACAACAAGCTGTTTGAGTATCATAAAATATTTTTTAACTGCTTTTGGCAAATTAACCGCTTCCGGGGAACTTTAAATTGTAAAAAACGGACAGGGCCTATCTCAGGGCAACGATCACATCATTTTTAATATCATACAAGTCATCCGATAAATACCCGGGTGTTTTCCCGGTAAAGAATCTTATATCTTTTATAAAATGGCTTTGATCATAAAACCCTGCCTCATAGGCGATCTGTGTAAGCTTCATTCCGCGGCACCTGCTCATAAGCTGTAAGGCATTCCTGAAGCGGAGTATCCTGAAATAATCCTTGGGGGTAATATCAAATTGAGCTGTAAAAGTTCTTACGATCCGCTTTTCGGAACAACGAAGCCGGGCAGCCAGTTCCTTTAAGCTGCTGATCTTAACACCATGGATGTAATAAAAACACTGCTGCAGGAACGGTTGCGTAACAACCAGTAGCTTTTCTTTTAAAAAGGCTTCGATCATGCATCCTCTCTGCTGAAAATCCTGTTCTGAAAAAACGCCTTCAAAGAAACCATGAGCCGGTTTTCCCCATGCCTCCGCAAGCACGTCTTCCCCGAAAACATAGGTCCTGAGCGGGATCTTAAAATACCGGTAATAACCCAATGGTGTAAAGTCGATACAGATCTCATCAAAACTGCCGCACAGCCCAAAACAATGCGGCTGCAGGTACATGCCCGACAGGTAGGAATGGATGCCGGCTTTTGGCGCTGCCCGCTTTATACGATCGGAACTGCCGATCATCATCTTTTCTTTAATGATACCCAGGCAGATATTGTTATTGGCAAAAGAAGTGATCAGCTGCTGCTCCATCATATGATCCGAATAATTAAACAGCACATATTGTATATATGATGCAAGCTCCGGATCCTGTATCTTATAGGTATCAAACAGCATAACGCTTTATCATACCCCTAATTTATTGATTTTTTAAATAGAAGGCCCGCCCTGTTTTTCACCGGTCGGCCCGGCCAGGGCGCTGCCATCCGTAGCTTTCAGCCGGAGAAAGATCAGTCCGGCCAGTGCTGTAATACCCGCCATGGTAAGAAAAGTATACTTAAACACCATGGCAGCGTCCCCGGTCCTGATCCAGGAAGCGCTCCCGTATTTTGATAACAGGTAGGCACCTACCGAAACGCCCAGGCTCATCGACAACTGCTGCATCACCAGCAACAGGCTGTTGCCCATGCTCGCATTCTCATTGTTAAGATCCGATAAAGCCAGGGTATTCATTGTAGCCATCTGGATGGAATTTACCGCACCAAATAACACCAGGTAAGGGATCAGCAACGGCAAAGGGGTATGCACATCCGGGATGGAGAAAAGCGCAATCACCGCAGCAATAAGCATCGTGTTTACGATAAGCGTTTTTTTGTAACCAAACCGTCGTACAATAGGCACTACCCAGGGCTTTACCATAATGGTGGTGATCGCCGATGGGATCAGCATCATACCGGATACCATCGCCGTGTGCCCAAAGCCCACCTGGAAAAGCAGGGGCAGCAGCAAGGGCATACCGCCGATCCCCAAACGCGTAAGCAGGTTCCCAAAAACGCCAATACGCAATGTACGGATCCGGATCAGATGCAGGTCGATCAGCGGGTATTTTTGTCTTTTAAAATGCCGGTAATAGGCATGCATCAATACGACACCCAGTACAGCGATCCCTACCAGGTACCAGCCCTCTACCAGCTTTTCGGATCCCAGCTCTATTGCAACGGTAATACAAACCAGCGAGCCTCCAAACAGCAGCATTCCCACAGAATCAAAAGGCTTACCCCGGTAAATATAGTTGGGCATTACCTTCCATGCAAAGGCCATACCGATGATACCCACCGGTATATTGATCAGGAAAATCCAGTGCCAGCTGGCTACATCTACCAGCCACCCGCCCAGTGTGGGTCCGATAATAGGCCCCACCAATCCCGGTATGGTAATAAAATTGATAACCCCCAGCAGCTTATCCTTGGAATAGGTGTAAAGAATGGCCAGCCTTGCCACGGGCACCATCATAGAGCCGCCAATGGCCTGTACCACGCGGGAAAGGATCAATGCTGTCAGGCTGGTGGAAAAGGCACTGAGCAAAGAGCCCAGGGTAAACAATCCTACTGCCCAGATGAAGATTTTCCGGGAACCAAAATGATCCGACATCCACCCGCTGAGCGGGATCAGCAATGACAGGATCAGCACATAGCTCACAATGACAGACTGCATGCTCAGTGGCGACCGGTGCAGGTCTGCAGCGATGGAAGGCAGGGCGGTGTTGAGAATAGTGCCATCCAGCGATTGCATAAAGATCGCAAGCGCCGCTATCCAGGGCAGGAACCGGTAAACTACGGGTGAATTTTCTGTTGCCAAAACATAAGCATTTTATATGTTGCGGAACGTTATTTTCAGGGCTGCAATTTCTGATGTGCCCACCGGCCATCCTTTTGCTCAAAATAATTACGGTCATGTAACCGGGTGTCGGAAAAAAGCATTAATTCAATCCGCAAAGGCGTAATAGCATACCCGCCCCAGTTTGCCGGGCGTGCAACCACCGCATCTCCCTGCGCATCCAATGCTTTAAAAAACCGTTGCCGCATTGTATCGTAATCAGTCACAGGTTTCCCCTGTTCGCAAATCGCCGATACCAGCTGTGCAGCAATATCCCTCCCGGCAAAATATGCCGCTGCGGCTTCCGGGGATACGGGCGTTGCCACCCCCTGTATCCTCACCTGGCGCTGAGTAGCCGGCCACCAAAAAGCCAGCGCTACTTTGGGGTTTGCCGCAATCTCCTTCCCCTTCCGTGCATCCATCGGCCCTGTAATAATAAAACAGCCGTCTCTTACTTCCTTCAATGAAACAAAGCGGCTGTTCGGGAACCCATCCAGGCCCAGAGTGGTTAAACAGCAGGCCCCCGGAAGTACAGCACCTGAGGCGGCGGCTTCTTCTTTATACCACTCTTCAAATAATTTCAGCGGATCCATAACCGGTTATTTAAGGCCAGGTCAAACCTGCAATGCGCCCAGCCGTTGAAGCGCGTACAGCATACAGGTAACATGCATCGACTGGATAAACGCATTATCCCGGAACATTTGTTTAAACCGCTCCATTGATACCAGCTCCACCCCGATCTCCTCGTTGGCATCCAGCTCCTGCGCTCCCGTTTTACGGCCTCCTGTTGCAAGGAACATATGCATCCAGTTATTATTAGTAGAAGGATTTGCACAGGTTTTGCCCAGGTACTCGTACTTCGAAAACTCGTAACCGGTTTCTTCTTTTAGCTCTCTCCGGATAGCCGCCTCAAGACTGGCATCCGTATCATCTACACAGCCGCCGGGGATCTCATAATGCGTTTCCCCTATCCCATGCCGGTATTGGGTTTCCAGCAAAACCTGGTTATCTTCCGTAAGGGCAAATGCCGTAACCCAGGTAGGAAATTCATATACATAATAAGGGTCTACTATTTTCCCCTCCGGTGTTTCGCACCGGTCCCTGCGCACAGTAAACCAAAGATCTTTAAACAGGTATTCGGATGAAAGCGTTTTCCAGTTCATTACTGCCATTTTTGTTTTTCTCTTAAATAATTGATCTGCGCCACATGATGTTTGCCATGCCATGCATACAGCTGCAGATAATAGGATAAAGGCAGGGCGCTTCCCGTAGCCGGATGCACCAGCGCCCGCATCCATTGCGCATCATCCAGGTTATCCATTGCTGCATACCACCGCGCATGCAATGCATAAAGCAACGTAACCGAGAGATTCACGGGCAACGTTTGCACATCACCCAGCCCCGCCCAGGCTTTTTCATCATAGGGTTTAATGACCGGGCGCTCTTCCGTTAATCCCAATTTAAACCGGGTATAGGCATTTATATGACTGTCGGCAACGTGATGCACCAATTGATGCACGGTCCATCCCCCTTCCCTGTAAGGCGTTTGCAACTGCGCTTCATTGAGGTTCATAATGGCAGCCTCCAGCATATTGGGCAAATAGCGTATGGCTCCCAGGCACTCCCGCTTTACGCCGGCCGTAAACGGGCCTGCTTCAAATGTCCCGATCGGGTATTGATTTTCGATCATAAGCCGATATTGATGACAAAAAAATCATGAACAACGTATGGCCCTGTCAACATTTAACCCTGCAAATACACACTGTTCAGGGCCTCAATGCACCTGCAATAGTTCCACTTCAAACAGCAGGGTGGCGCCGCCCGGTATATCCCTGCCCGCGCCCCTGTCGCCATAAGCCAGGTCAGAGGGGATCCACAGCCGCCAGTGACTGCCCTCTTTCATGAGGGGAATAGCGATCTGCCATCCTTTGATGAGCGCCTTCAAAGGCGCCGTAAAGGGCTGGTTCCGTTTAAAAGAGCTGTCAAACTCGGTGCCATCCAGCAAGGCACCCCGGTAGTGCGCAGTTACCGACTGATGAACGGTTGGCTGCTTCCCGGTGCCTTCTTTGACCACCTCATACTGGATCCCTTCCGGAAGGGTTTGCACGCTATCCTTATCTTTATTTGCCTCAAGGAATTTCCGGCCTTCTTCTTTCTGCGCCTCAATTTTATTATTCATAAATGCTTTCAGTTTATCCTGTAATCCCATGGTATATTTTTATACTATCGAAACTAAATAACCCCAAAGATAACAAATCCCGTCCAAAGAGACCGGAACAGGCGCTGCCCGGCACCGGGGTATTTACGAAAAAAGACCTCGCGGCCGCTCTCCCGAATAGCAACCCGTTAAGAGAAATTTTATATTCCGCCAAAACTTGCTTTTTTATTCATTTTTGGCGAATTATAAATATCCTTCCTGCTCCTGCTCAAAAGCGTCCGGGCATCGCTACGCCGTAACTTCGAAGCATTTTACAGGAAGCCCGCTTCAGACAATATCATCAGCAGGCGTTGCCTGCTTCAGCCATCCGGCAAACATGATAGAAAATCATATTTCGCCAAAACTGTATTTTTTTTATACTTTTGGCGAAATATAGAACATGGGAGTCATCATCGGGAGAGCAGAAGAAGCCCAGCTCCTCTCAGACATTGCAGGCACACCAGAGGCAGAACTGGTAGCCATTTATGGAAGAAGACGGATCGGTAAGACCTACCTGGTTCATAACTTTTTCGAAAACGACATCCTCTTTGAGGTGTCCGGCCTGCACAACGCCTCCCTGCAGGAACAACTGGAAAATTTTAAAGACTGCCTCCTGAAAACGGTTCCCGGAAAGAAGATACCGATACCAGGGAACTGGCTGCAGGCATTTCAGCAGCTCATTAAATATATTCAACCTCAAATAAAAAAAAGGAAGAAGGTCCTCTTCTTTGATGAGTTTCCCTGGATGGATTCGCCCCGGTCCGGCTTTATGCCGGCCTTTGAGAACTTCTGGAACAGCTGGGCCTCCCGGCAAAAAAATCTTATTGTGATCATTTGCGGCTCTGCCGCTTCCTGGATGATCCGCAGGGTGGTGCAAAACAAAGGCGGCCTGCACAACCGGATCACCCGTCAGATACGCCTGCGGCCCTTTTCCCTGGCGGAAACCGAAGCTTTTTTCCGCGCGCAGCACGTTACACTGGACCGGTACCAGGTACTGCAACTGTACATGGCAATGGGCGGCGTGCCCCAGTACCTGAAGCAGGTAAAGCGCGGCGAAAGCGCTGTGCAGGCAATTGACCGGGTCTGCTTTTCAAAAGACAGCTACCTGGCCAATGAATTCAATAATCTTTATCGTTCCCGTTTCGACAGCGCCCAGCATCATATCGCTATTGTAAAAGCACTTGCAGGAAAACCCTCGGGGCTGACCAGAAACGAGATCATCGATACACTGCGGTTATCATCCGGCGGGGGTATTACACAAACGCTTGATGAGCTGGCAGAATCCGGCTTTATTACATCCTATGTACCATTTGGGAAAACGGTCAAGAACGGTATTTACAAACTAACGGATGAGTATTCACTGTTCTACCTGAAATTTATTGCCGCCAACAAAAAAACCGGCAGGGGCACCTGGCTCAAACTGTTCAATACCGCATCCTGGAAAAGCTGGAGCGGCTATGCTTTTGAAGCCATTTGCCAGAAGCACCTGGAACAGCTAAAGGCAGCCCTGGGCATTTCCGGCATATATACCAAAGACAGTATCTGGAGAAGCAGGGCAGCAGCAACAGCCCGGAAGAGCGCACAGATCGATCTTGTCATGGACCGCAGCGACCGTTGCATTAACCTTTTTGAAATGAAGTTCTCCGCCAAAACGTTTGTGCTTACAAAAGCATACCTTTCGGAGCTCTTAAACAAACAGGAACTTTTTATTGAACATACAGGTACAAGAAAAACAGTATTCCTGGGTATGATGACCACTTACGGGATCAGGAATACGGAAGACTTTGCCGGTATCATCCAGCACCAGCTCTCCATGGATGTATTGTTCCGTCCGGTTCAGCCGGCGCTCTAACCCTCCCTCAGGTGCTTACCCGTAAGATGAATAAACACATCTTCCAGGTTTGCCTTTTTTACTTCCCTGGGGCGTTCAAACCCCGTTGCTACCAGGTTATCAATTAACCGGTCCGGTGTATCCAGTGCCACAATAGCACCCGAGTCAATGATAGCGATCCGGTTACAGAGGTATTCGGCTTCATCCATATAATGCGTGGTAAGAATAATAGTGGTGCCTGCTGTATTGATGTTCCGGATCAGCTCCCACAGGTTCCTGCGCGCCTGCGGATCCAGGCCGGTAGTGGGCTCGTCCAGGAATATGATCCGGGGCTTGTTGATCAGCGTGGTGGCAACGGAGAACCGCTGCTTCTGTCCGCCGCTCAGGTCTTTGAACTTTGCCCGGGCCTTCTCTTCCAGGTTCACCATTTTCAACAACTCCATTGCATGCACCCGCTGATTGTACAGGCCGGCAAAAAGCTCAACCAGCTGTACCAGGTTCAGACCCGGATAATACCCGCTGGCCTGGAGCTGCACGCCAATAACCTCCTTGATCCGGTCCGGGTCCCGGTCCAGGTCATAACCCGCCACCACTACGCTCCCTCCCGTTTTCGGGCGCAGCGTTTCAATAATTTCCAGCGTGGTGGACTTGCCTGCTCCGTTGGGGCCCAGTAACCCGAAGACCTCACCTTCCTGCACTTCAAATGAAATACCTTTTACCGCCCTGAACTGATCATAATCCTTTACAAGATCATGTACGGAAATAATAGGAGTTGTCATGGCGCTAAAACTACAAATAAGTTGGCAAAAAAGGACGACCTTCGCTGCAAAACAAAAAAGATGAAGGTGTATAAATTCGGAGGAGCCTCTGTGAACAGTGCAGAACGGATCTCAAATGTTGCAGCGATCCTGGAGCGTTTCTCCGATGACGACCTGGTGATCGTGATCTCTGCAATGGGCAAAACTACCAATGCCCTGGAAAAAGTAGTGCAGGCTTTTTATGCAGAAAAAAAGGAGGAGGCCCTGCAGCTTTTTGATGAAATAAAACGGCAACACCTTACCACTGCCAAATACCTGCTGGTTACCCATTACCTGGCCTGCGAAGCCCGGCTGCGCGATTGCTTTACCGAAGTGGAATGGATGCTGCATGATGCGCCTGTACGTGAATTTGATTATTACTATGACCAGGTAGTAAGTGTTGGAGAACTACTGGCCACCTGCATAGTAAGCTTTTACCTTTCCGAGCGGGGCATTCAAAATGAATGGGTGGACGTACGCGATATTTTCCGCACTGATGATAATTTCAGGGATGCCAATATCAACTGGGCATTCACCCAACAACAGGTAGACCGCTATATCCAGCCCCTGGTTCAGCAGAAGAAATGGATCATTACCCAGGGATTCATCGGCGCTACTGACGAAAACGAAAGCACCACACTGGGACGCGAAGGCAGCGATTATTCTGCAGCCCTTTTTGCAAATATGCTCAACGCAGCAAGCCTCACGATCTGGAAAGACGTGGAAAGCGTAATGAGCGCCGATCCCAAACAGATACCCGATGCCGTTCCGATCCATTCACTCAGCTATAATGAAGTGATCGAAATGGCCTACTACGGCGCCCAGGTGATCCATCCCAAAACCATTAAGCCCCTGCAGAACAAGAACATTCCGCTCTACGTAAAATGTTTCCTGGATGCCGACCTGCCCGGAACCATTATTCATAACAGTGTCAATAAAGACCTGCCGCCGATCATTGTTATAAAAGAGAACCAGGTGATGATGGAGTTGAAAACAAAAGACTTTTCTTTTGTGGGAGATGCCCATGCCTACCAGCTGTATCAATGGTTCAACGAACATTCGCTGCGCCCCACGCTTACACAAAACGGGGCCATCAGTCTCATCTTTGCTTTTGACAACTGGGAGGAAAAGATCAGCCGGTTCTCATCGGCTGCTGCCGGGATGTTTGACGTGCATGTAACCCCCGGGTTAACGCTCACCACCATCCGGCATTACAACCAGGCAGCGCTGGACCGGTATATCAACAACAAAGAAATGCTTGTAAAACAACAAACCCAGCGGAATATAAGGGTGCTGCATCGTTCATAACAGGAGGTTTTTACGCCTACTCTCCGTTAACAGCAATGGTTTGGACCATCTTTTTAGCAACCGGTTTTTCCCGCAAAATAGCCGGGGACCAGGCGGGCATTTTTTCCAGTTTTGACAACAGCACTTTATCAAAATAGTCATCCACTCCGCCCTTCAGGATCTTGAAGTTAACAGGACTTCCATCTTTATCAATGATAAACTCCAGCTGTACATAAGCATGCGTTACGCTATCCGGCAACGCCTTTACCATTTCAGCGCCCACGCGCTTTACATATTCCGAAAATGCAGCGGCGCCACCGGGGTACTCCGGCCATTTGGCTACGGCATCGGCTATAAAATCCACTTTCCGGTGGCTGGGAACAAAATCCGATTTAGGGCGTTGCTTGGGCTGGAACCGGGGCGCCAGCACCGGCGCATCGTTGATCACATACTCGCCATTATCCTTTGTCATCACCACCGGCAGCTGCTTGTGCTGTTCAAAATATTCAAACGCCTCCTCCAGCTTTACGTTAAGCGCCTTGTAGGAAGGATCCGCCTCCAGCATCTTATTCAGATACTCATAGCTTCGCTTTACACTGTAATTGATCGGGAATATATGAACGGGTATATAATCCAGCCCGGCGCTTTTAGCTCCGGCCGTCAGGAGGTACAATTCGTCGATCTGGTCATTTTTAATAGGGATACATCCCACGGTAGCACATCCCCCGTGTATAAAAATATCCCCTCCCGGCTTTGCCTGGTCGGAAAGGATCCGGTCAGATGCGTTGGGATAATTCAGACCCAGCGATAAATAATAGGTGCTATTGGGGTTAAACTCGTTGATATAATAAAAGCCTTCCGGCACCTGGTAATCGCCCTCAAACCTTTTGGGGCCCAAGGAACCGGCCAGGGCGCACACCTTGTAAATCTTCAGGAGTTTGTATTCGTCTTTTATCGAATTCTTTACCCACACTTCCAGCTGACTGTCGTACTTGAACGAGCGGAGGTATACATATTTGGCAGGCCAGTCGAGCCCTTTCAGTTTAAAAAGATTCTTCAGGTATTCCCCCTTCTTCTGGAAGGACTCTTTAGGGCGGGGCAAACTGGTTTGCGCATCAAAAAAAGCGCCGTATGATACCGGCGGCGTATAAGAATTCTGTGCAGAGCTGAATATAGAAAATGTAAAAATGCTTGCAATAACGAAGTAACCCCTTTTTCCTCTCAGTTTTAAAGCCATTTTAAATCAATAATAATTCCCCGGATCTATGAATCGCCGTTTTAAATATTTATCAATACAGAACCTCAACCGTACCCGCCTTTCACCGCTATATAATAACGAAAAAAGGAGGCGTATATTTCGGTTAAGCGTTACAAATTATCTACAAATTTAGCTTTTATGTGTTAAAAAATATATAATATATCATTGTTCCCTGAATTTCATTCATTTAAAAACGGCTGTAAATTTCGGTGCCGGATGACAGAAGCTTCTTTCAATATCCTATTTTTGAAACCCAAATGATTGATCTACGTTCTGATACCGTAACACGCCCCACCCCCGGCATGCTGCAGGCTATGATGCAGGCAGCCACCGGAGATGATGTTTTTGGGGAAGACCCCGCTGTTAATGAACTGGAAGCCCGCTGTGCTGCGATGTTCCGCATGGAGGCTGCGCTTTTTTGTTCCAGCGGTACCCAAACCAACCAGATCGCCATCAAATGTCATACCCAGCCCGGTAACGAGGTCATCTGCGATGCAGACGCTCATATTTACCAGTACGAAGCGGGGGGCATTGCTTTCAATTCCGGCGCATCGGTCCGTTTGCTGCCCGGTGACCGCGGACGTATCACTGCTGCGCAGGTGCTGACCGCCATCAACCCGGACGATGTACACAAACCGGCGAGTACGCTGGTATGCATTGAAAATACCAGTAACCGGGGCGGTGGAAGCTGTTATGATTTTGAAGAGCTCAAAAAGATACAGGAAGTGTGCCGCGCTCACGGAATGGGCTTTCACCTGGATGGCGCCCGGTTGTTTAACGCGCTCATCGCCCGCGGGGAAACTGCCGGACAATACGGGACCCTGTTTGACAGTATCTCCGTTTGTTTTTCAAAAGGCCTGGGCTGCCCCGTGGGAAGCGTACTGCTGGGAAATAAAACCTTTATTGCAAGGGCACGGCGTTTCCGGAAAGTGCTCGGAGGCGGTATGCGCCAGGCGGGCATCCTTGCGGCCGCGGGAACCTACGCCCTGGAGCATCATATTGACCGGCTGCAAACCGATCATCTGCATGCAGCGGCAATTGCCGGGGAACTGCAGCACTGCCATTTTGTTGAAAACCTGTTACCCGTAGCAACAAATATCATTATTTTTGAAACAAGGGGCATCACGGCTTCTGACCTGGTTACGAGGCTTGGAGCACAGGGCATTCTTTGCAATGCTGTTGCTCCCAGCCGCGTCCGTTTTGTACTGCATCTCGATATTACAGAGCGCATGGTACAACAGGTGATCGAAAAGATCCGGTCCATTTAAAAACTACTAAAGAAAAGAATTATGTTACCAACCCAAAATCCATCCAAAACAAAAAGCTGGAAAAAATTGACCGCTCATTCAGAAACCATGAAGGCGGTACATATGCGGGACCTGTTTGCCGCCGACGATCAGCGTTTTCAGAAATATTCCCTCAGACATGGAGCGCTGCTCTTCGATTACTCAAAAAACAGGATCACGGATCAAACCCTTCAATTACTGGCGGAGCTGGCAAAGGAGGCGCAATTACCGGAGGCCATCCGGGCCATGTTCTCCGGTGCGCTGATCAACCAGACCGAGCAGCGTTCCGTTCTGCACATCGCACTCCGGTACTTTGGCAAAGAAGCCATCAACAGCAACGGCGAAAATGTAATGCCTGCGGTACGCAAGGTACAGCAAAAAATGAAGCGCTTTTGCGAGGCCGTACACAACGGATCGCATGTGGGATACACCGGTAAAAAAATCAAATCCATTGTCAATATCGGCATCGGGGGAAGCGACCTGGGGCCTTTTATGGTTACCGAAGCCCTGAAGCCTTATACCGTTAAAGGGATAGAAGCCTTTTTTGTTTCAAATGTAGACGGTACGCAGATCACAGAAGTGCTCAAAAAAGTAAACCCGGAAACCACGCTATTCCTGATCGCCTCCAAAACCTTTACCACCCAGGAAACCATGACCAATGCACATACAGCCCGGGACTGGTTCTTAAAAAAAGCCAAAGACATCAAACAGGTCTCCAAACACTTTGCTGCCCTGAGCACGAATGAAAAGGAAGTAAAAAAATTCGGCATCGATACAAAAAATATGTTTGAGTTTTGGGATTGGGTAGGCGGCCGCTATTCTCTCTGGTCCGCTATCGGTTTATCCATTGCCCTCACCATCGGCTACCACAATTTTGAGGCGCTTCTGAAAGGGGCTTATGATATTGATGAGCATTTCAAAACCGCTCCGTTTGAGCAGAACATCCCGGTGATCATGGCGCTTATAAGCCTCTGGTATATCAACTTTTTTGGTGCGCAAACAGAGGCCATCCTTCCCTATGACCAGTATCTTCACCGCTTCCCTGCTTATTTTCAGCAGGGCAATATGGAAAGCAACGGGAAAAGCGTGGACCGGAACGGGAAAAGAGTGACCTATGCCACCGGGCCGGTGATCTGGGGTGAGCCCGGCACCAACGGGCAGCATGCATTTTACCAGCTCATACACCAGGGCACGCCTTTGATCCCCTGCGATTTTATTGCCCCGGCACAAACACATAACCCGGTGGGCGATCACCATCAAAAACTATTGAGCAATTTTTTTGCACAGACCGAGGCCCTGATGAACGGGAAAACGCTGAAAGAGGTAAAAGATGAATTGAAAAAATCGGGCCTCTCCAGGGCAGATACTGACCGCCTGGCACCCTTTAAGGTTTTTGAAGGCAATAAGCCTACTAATTCCTTCCTGGTAGAGCGGATCACTCCGTTTACCCTGGGGCAACTGATCGCATTATATGAGCACAAGATCTTCGTTCAGGGAGTGATCTGGGATATTTACAGCTTTGACCAGTGGGGGGTGGAGCTTGGGAAGCAGCTGGCCAACAAGATCCTTCCTGCTTTGGAAGGCGATGCGCCGGTAACCGGGCACGACAGCAGCACATCCGGCCTGATCAATGCCTACAAAAAGATGCGGTGACCATTGTGCGCTGCAACCAGCTGACAGCACACTGTTAAAAAGCAAAGCTGTCAGCTGTTGCAACTCCCGGTACCCGAATGTTCCTAAACCGGTATGTTGACCGCAAAAAAGGTTATATTTGCCGGTTAAATACCCCGTATTTAAGAATTGGTGATATATGAAAAAAATTGAGTTAGAGATCGTCGCCTTATCACACAGTATTACGCAAACCCACTCATATGCCGTAGTATTGGGAGAAGTGAATGGCTTGCGGCGTCTGCCGATCGTGATCGGCGGGTTTGAAGCGCAGGCCATTGCGGTGGCCCTGGAAAAAATGAACCCCAGCCGGCCGTTAACGCACGACCTGATGAAGAACTTTCTTGTAGCATTTAATATCGACCTCCATGAGATCATTATTTCAGATCTGCAGGAAGGGATCTTTTTCAGCAAACTCATTTGTTCCTCTGACCATGACACCGTAGAGATCGACAGCCGCACTTCCGATGCTATTGCCCTCGCAGTACGCTTTGGATGCCCGATTTACACTTATGAGAATATCCTGGAAACAGCAGGGATCGTGATGGATGAAAAGGGAGAACCGAAGGCCACCAAAGAAGAAGCCGTAGGTGGCACCACCAGTGAGCCCAGCCGGGACGACCTGAAAGCGCTGAGCCTCGAAGAGCTCAACGTCATGCTGAGCGAAGTGCTGGAAAATGAAGACTATATCCGGGCAATTGCCATACGGGATGAGATCAACAGCCGCACCCGGGGATAACTGCTCCGGTTCACTATTTATACCGACAAAAAGTGGTATTCTTTTCCAATTGCAAAATAAATTTAGGGCTGCATATTATTGCCCGGAGGCCGGATGGATTTCACGACCTGGAGACGGTTTTTTATCCCCTGCCCATTTATGATGTGCTGGAGCTGCTGCCCGCTGATGAAACAGCGCTGACCCTCCACGGGCTTCCCATCCCCGGCAATAAAGAAGACAATAGTGTATGGAGGGCCTGGCACCTGCTGAAACAGGAGCTGCCACAACTCCCCCCCGTCCGGTTCCACCTGTTAAAAAACATCCCGGCAGGTGCGGGGCTGGGCGCAGGGAGCGCTAACGGAGCAACCGCACTAATAGCGCTGGATCGCTTTTTTAACCTGCAGTTATCGCAAAAACAGTTATTAAAATACGCCCTGCACCTCGGCAGCGACGCGCCCTTCTTTATCCTCAATACACCCTGCTATGCCACCGGGCGGGGCGAAGCGCTCCAACCCATTTCACTGGATCTCTCCGGCTACCACCTCGTGTTGGTGAACCCTGGCATCCACATCAGCACCCCCTGGGCGTTTAGCCGCATTATTCCCTCCACCCCGGCCCATTCCCTGAAAACGCTTACCGCCCCCCCTCCTTCATGGGAACATTTTGTAACCAATGATTTTGAGCCGCTGGTGTATGAAGCCTATCCCGAGATCAAAGACATCCGGAACCGGCTAAAAGCCGCGGGAGCCGTATTTGCAGCTATGACAGGGACGGGCAGCACCGTTTTTGGCTTGTTTAAACACCCTCCGGATATGCCGGTATTCCCGGCTACCTGTTTCATCCGGAGCGTTTCCCTGGATACCCCCCTGCTGCATTGAAAGCAGTGATGCGATTCCTGGCCTGGTGCCCGGTGCTCACGATACCATCATCATCAGGCGGTACGCCTCATTTCCACATTTTCAAATTCGGCATTCTTCAAAACTTTTTGCCCGGCCTGATTTTTAATCCGCCATTTTCTGTATCTTGCGGCTATGCTTACAGCAGGTACACTTCAACTTCTATTTTTGCGACAGCATCTTGATCTGTTGAACCACTGACATTCTTCAACGTGGTAAGCTGGCTTTAGCCCGGCAGTTACTTATCTCCTGATTCCTTATTTTTTATTCCTAATTTCTAATTTTTCTGTTTATGTCTGCAATTACTAAAAGTAATGATCACTATTTTATAGATCTGGAAGAAGCTTATGGCGCGCACAATTACCACCCGCTTCCGGTTGTTCTGTCAAAAGGAAAGGGAGTGTTTGTATGGGATGTGGAAGACAACCGGTACTACGATTTTTTAAGCGGCTATTCCGCCGTAAACCAGGGCCACTGCCATCCCCGTATTGTTGCAGCATTTACGGAACAGGCACAGCGCCTTACGCTTACAAGCCGGGCCTTTTACAATGACAAACTGGGTGATTTTGAAAAATATATTACCGGTTTGCTGGGCTATGATAAAGTGCTGCCCATGAATACCGGTGTGGAAGCCGTTGAAACAGGGATCAAACTCTGCAGGAAATGGGCCTACGAAGTAAAAGGCATTCCCGAAAACGAAGCCATCATTATTGTTTGTGAGCAGAATTTTCATGGAAGAACCACCACGGTTATTTCCTTCAGCAGTGACCCTTCTTCAAAAAAGAATTTTGGCCCTTTTACAGGTGGCTTTATAAAGATCCCCTACAATGACCCTGTGGCACTGGAAGAGGCGCTCCTGCAAAAGAATGTAGCCGGCTTCCTGGTAGAACCAATACAGGGCGAAGCCGGTGTGATCGTACCGGACGCAGGTTATCTCTCCACAGCAAAACGGCTTTGTGAGGAGGCCGGTGTATTATTCATTGCCGATGAGATACAAACCGGTCTTTGCCGCACCGGCTACCTGCTGGCCTGCGATGCAGAGGAGGTAAAACCCGATATTGTATTGCTGGGGAAAGCTCTGAGCGGTGGTATGATGCCCATCAGTGCCGTACTGGCCAATGATGCAATCATGCTGACCATTAAACCCGGCGAACACGGCTCCACTTATGGAGGCAACCCGCTGGCTGCGGTTACGGCTATTGCATCCTTACAGGTATTGATCGAAGAGGATATGGCCGCCAATGCCCTGGAGCTGGGGGCTTTTTTCAGGAAACAACTCCGGGAGCTTGGCTCCCCGCATATACGCACGGTACGGGGAAAAGGGCTGCTCAATGCTATCGAGATCAACGCGGCAGATCCTGAGGCGGCCTGGAAGCTATGCCTGGAAATGAAGCAAAACGGGCTGCTGGCAAAACCCACACATGGTGATAAGATCCGGTTTGCCCCACCTCTTTGTATAACCAGGGAACAGCTGGAAGAGGCGGTTGCAATGATCGGTCTTTCCTTAAACTGTCTTGATGTCTAAAATAACAACGCATTACTTTTCATCGGTCCTTATCGGCGTTATCGACGGTATCATTATTCCATTAACGGTATTTTGTTTCCTGAGTGGTTTGGATCATGCGGCATCCGATGTCCGGCAATACACCTTCTATGCAACGCTGGCAGCGGCTACGCTGATGGCGGCCGGCGGTTTTTTTACGCGGCGCGAGGAATTGTCCCATACCCATGATAAGCGGATCCTGAACGTATACAAAGGGCTGGATGTTGCAGATCATATAAAAGAAGATCTTATCAAAGATGCAGAACGGGAAAGCAGTGAATGGAAAACGGAATGGGAACAAAAGGGGACTGCGGGCGAGCCCCTGCCCCCCCTTAGCTACGCGTTGTGCATCTTTGCCGGCTGCATTGCCGGAGGGCTGACCATACTTTTGAATGCTCAAAGGCACTCGCTTCCCGGTTATCTATTCTTCCTGAACCCGGCAGTGATCCTGATCATTACCGGGTTCCTGAAATACCGGTTATTTGGCCGGCCGGTTTGGGGAGGGGTTATTTTAACCGCAGGTGGAGGCCTTCTTGCAGCAGCAGGCGCCTATTGGATTGGAACGCTGATCTGAATCAAAACCAATAAGGTTCACCCCCTGCTACTAATACAATTTGAAAATTTGAGAATGTGGGCCTGTAAAAACAAGCCTCCAGTTATCAGATCTCAGTCTTCAGCTGTCAGCCCCCGAAACTTCGGGTAGTTTTCAGCATCCTTTAAATAAGACTCAACCACATGCAACAATGTTCAACCAGGAACCCACCTGTTATCTTTGAAGGAGAAAACCGATATAACCTGAAACTTTATACCTCAAACCTGAAACAAACACAGGAGAGATCAGTCTCCGCCATAAATATTCCCCAGGCATCATCCCCTGTCGCCCAAAACACTGCAGGGCGGCAAGTATAAAACGCACGCTAACGGAAACCCTTAAACGGAAACTTCACCCCCCTATGCTTCCTGGTCTCCTTCATCCTTTAACTCCATCTTTGGAAAAAGGATCGTCAGCAGCAGGATCACGGAAGCCAGCAATACGAGATACAGGCCTATTTGCCGTTCCGGGCAATCGCCGGCTTCGCAGCGGCCAAAAAGAATGAAATTCCGGATCGCCCAGGCCAGGTTCAGCACCCCAAACAGGAGATTCAGTCTTTTGGCCCAGATCCTGGCAATAAGTGTAAATACGAGAATCACTGCCGTCAATATAAAATGGTTGTAAGCAGGCTTACCGTAACGGGTGCCGGTGGTATCTATTCCCGAAAGGGTAAGTCCGATGGAGTCTATCTGCGCCCAGGGCATAAAACAGGCAATTGTCAGAATGATCGCAGCCAAAAGCGCCAGCCACTGAGAACGACTTAGGATTTTCATCCTGCAAATAAAGAACAATCAGCCTTATAAAACAAGAGTGCTTCTTTAAAAGAGCACTCTTAAAATTTTATAGGATAAACGGTTGAATGGTCGCTTATTAAAAATCAGAAGAGAACTACCCTGATCTTTTGACCATATAAAACAGCAACGGCCTATCCTCTTATTTCTAATACTATGCCAAAATTCAAAAAGCCACTTATTTATCTACACAAAAAATCATGTGTCAGTATATTACAGGAAAAAATCGCCCGGCAACCCGTTTAATTCCCCGCGGATCAACGCTGCTGCAAAAAAAAAATTATCTTGCAACTGGTAAAAAAGGCCATACCGGGCCATTTTAATCCCGCTTGAGCAAAATCATCAGCATACCTGTAACCGCGGAACGGAGCGATGCGGAGCTTCTTGATCAATTCAAACTTGAAAATGATCAGGATGCACTGGCGCATTTATACCTGAGATACAGCGATTTAATATATGGTGTATGTCTGAAATACCTGGAAGATCCGGAGGATGCAAAAGATGCTGTTATGAACATTTACCAGGAAATCAGGGAAAAGCTGCCCCGGCATGAGGTACAGCATTTTAAAAGCTGGCTGTATGTGCTGGCTAAAAACCACTGTCTCATGATCCTGAGAGCGGCCAAAAAAAATATAACGGTAAATTTAGATACACAGGTTGTGCAATCAGGCGATCTTTCGCATCTGGATAGTGTTATTGAAAAAGAGGAGACCTTTAAAAAACTGGAAAAATGTATGGAGTCGCTTCCCGGTGAACAGGAAAGAACGATCCGGTTGTTTTACTATGAAAACAAATGTTATAATGAAATAGCGGAAACAACCGGGATGGAATGGAATAAAGTGCGGAGCCTGATACAAAACGGGAGAAGGAATTTAAAAAACTGTATGGATAAAAATGTCAACTGATCCTACATATCAGTATACAATTGAGGATATCCGGCGCTATCTGAGCGGCAGTATGTCTCCTGCAGAAATGCATGAAATGGAGAAGGCTGCGCTAACAGACCCATTCCTGGCAGATGCGCTGGATGGGTACCGGAATGCAACACCATCCGTTACAGATGCACATCTCAACGAGATCCGGAGCCTTGTCGCCGGGCAGGGAAAACAGAAAGCCTCAGCACCTCCTGTAGTGATACTGCACAAACCCCGTGCAAAATGGTGGCGGGGACTGGCTGCTGCGGCCGTCATCGGCATTATGGCCGCCGGCGCCTGGCTCTTTATGAAGCCGGAGCCTGCCCCTGCTCCCCTTGCAAAGAATACAGCAGCTGCAGCGCCTCCGGCCACCGCTGAGCAGGCAACGGGAACGGGTGCCGGCGCAGCAGATACTGCCATTAATACGCCGTTATCCAATAAAGTTGCCATTGCAGAAAAAAAAGCAGCCCCGCAATCTTCCGCTAAAAAAACGGTTCCACGGGTCAATGTTCCGGAGTCACCGGCAGACGACGCGAAGGCTATTGCCGCTGACGCTGCCCCCAATGTTGCAACAGCTCCTGTGGTCAGTGCGCTCCGGGGCTCATTACCCCCCGCCAACGCAGAAGCAGCCAACCGTTCAGCCGCCAATCCAATGCTCCGCATACGTGGTATCAATTCTGCAAGAACGACGCCGTTCGGAAACCTGGATACGAAGAACCAGTGGGGAGGCCCCATTGGTGCTACTGCAAAAACGCCCCCCGCTACGGGGAATTTAAATTTCATAATGGCCAAGAACGAGGAGCAATCCTATTACCTGGGCAGGGTTACCGATACTGCCGGTGTCCCTATTGCCGGTGTAACCATTACTACGTCCCGAAACTATTCAACGCTCTCCAATGCAGATGGCAGCTTCCGCTTGCCTGCGCAGGACTCTGCCGGCAACCTCGCTTTTATGGCTCCCGGGTATGGCCTCAGGACACAGCAACTTCTCGCCGGCAAAACAGCCGGGGTACAGTTAACCGCGTCGGATGCCGGCTTAAATGAAGTGGTGGTGGTAGGATACGGAACACAAAGAAAAAAAGCAATAACCGGAAGTATCAGCAGCTATAAAGTAGATACGCTGCCGTATAAAGAATCGCCCTACCCGCAGGGCGGCTGGGACAGTTTTTATAACAAGCTGGCTACCGAAATGGGTGTAAACAGCAGCAATGCCAGCAAAGACCTGCACCTCCGGTTCACTGTTGAAAATGGCGAGCCCGAAAAATTCACCGTCGTTAAAACACCGGACGAAGCCACTGCACAAAAGGCCATTTCCATTATTAAAAAAGGGCCGAAATGGAAGAGCAGCAAGCGTAAAAAGAAGGTGGATCTAAAAATAAAGGTTGATTAGGAAGCGGAATTTGAAAATTTGAATCCCGATCCCGAGGCCTCCCATCGTGTGGACAGATCTTTTGAGGTTGTACCGGAACGATCTTTCTGTGGTTGTTGCTGAAGTGCCCGAAGGGTGCCCTATGCATAACCCTCAGCGTTAGCTGGGGGAAAGAAAATGCGCAGAGGACGCGGCCCCGGAGGGGTCGAATGTGATAAACGCAGATGGGACTCTTGAAATTTAATTGTAAATTTAGAGTGGACAGTGCAATATTTTATAACCTACGAAATAGATATCATGAGCTACCGTCAGATTTTCTACCAGATTGTTTTTGCTACTAAAAACCGACGTAAAACAATTACAGAAGCCCACTGTGAAGAGCTTTACAGGTACATCTGGGGCATTGTAAAGAACAAAAAATGTAAACTTTATCGAATCAACGGTATAGAAGACCATATACATATTTTTTCAGACCTTCATCCCTCCATATCATTAGCGGATTATATTAGGGATATAAAAGCATCCAGCAGTATATGGATGAAAAATAATGACCTGTTTCCTGAATTTGGTGGATGGCAGGAAAGCTACGGGGCCTTCACCTATTCAATAAGAGAAAGAGATATTATTATCAACTATGTCAAGAATCAAAAAGAGCACCATAAAAAGGAAACATTTTACGATGAATATAAACGATTGCTCATTGAAAATGGTGTTGAATTTGATGAAAAATATTTATGGTGAAACAGTATTCGCCCCCTTCGGGGCCGCATCCTCTACACCATCTGCTACCCCTGGCTGCGCCAGGGGCCATACACATGAGACCCTCCGGGTCAGGCCCACTTTATTAAGTCGGGGCAAATCTGTCCCTGATGCAGTTCCAGATTGTTTGATCATCTTCAGGAAATGTGTCCACACGAAAGGAAGCTTCGGAACGGGAGTGAAAAGGTGGAAATGAAAACCCAACACCAAATACGGAACCGGTACCCGACATTCAATCCGCCCCGGCAGGCAGCATTTGTTTACAATTTTTTTTAAGAAACGCCATTGTCAACAAACCCTGCTTCCTGTTTTTTGTTTACAGCTTTTTTGTTTACAAAACACGTGTAAACAAACCTTGTGTAAACAATTACTTACAACGCTTCAATGACAAAGGGCCCGTTAAGGCCCTCTGTTGAAAACAATATTTTTGTAATCGCTTATTTCGCAGGAGTAATCACGATCTTACGGAACTCGATCGGTCCGTGATCACCCTGTATATAGAGCGGGCCCGGCTCTCCTTCGTTGCTATCCAGCGCCCCACCTGTAATACCCGGGATCTCCTGGTTGCTGATCACCGTTTTCCCGTTCACCACTACAGTCACCATCCTTCCTATAAGCGTAACATCATAGCTTTGCCATTGATCCGGCCCCTTGGCATTGATCTCACTGGGCGTTAGGAACCCATAAATCCCGCTGAACAATACGCTGGATGGATGCGCCTCTTTAGGGCTATCCTCGATCTGGGTTTCATAGCGACCTCTTAAATACACACCGCTGTTACTGCCTTTATGATAACGGAATTCTACATGCAGTTTAAAATCGGTAAATTTCTGATCCGAGATCAGGTTGGCACCCGAATGCGGGCTGGTAAGCACCCCGTTCTTTACGATCCACTGGTTAGCTGCCCCTACGGCTTTCCAGCCGGCCAGGTCTTTCCCGTTGAACAGGTTTATCGCTTTGCCCCAAACCGGTGCGGCATCCCTCTTCAGCAAGGGTGCCTTTACCCCCTTCCAGTTGTATTTTTTGCCTTCGCTGGTTACTACCGTACCTTCAATTCCGCCGCCCGCCAGCGCTCCTTCGATCACAAAATCCTGGTCTCCTTCCTCCCATTGCGGAGGGATCGTAAAGCTGAATTTCCCATCGTTAAATTTCACTTTGGCAACCGGCCGGGCACTTCCCGTGATCCCTACAAAATATCCCACAAGTGTGCGGGTTCCGGACAGTTTTACTTCGAGCCAGGAAGGCGAAGGTTTGCCATCCACATCAACAGTGATATCCCAGCGACCGATCAGATCCTTTGCTTCTGCCACAGCAGCACGGGCAACCGGCGGCTTTTCCATAAAGACCGGACTGCCATAAACGGATGCCGCCCCCAACAGGCAACTCACTCCAAAAACAAGAAAACGTTTACGCATAAAAATGATTAATGATTAATAATGCTTTTTTACAGCCGGCAGTGCCCAGCAGCTGCTTATACGGCTTAACAAGAGCGGAAGATAAGATTTATTTTGCTTCCTGCCATTCCGTTTCCATAAACGGCAAACGCCCGGTAACGCGCCCTAATTGCCGGGATAGGCTGTAAAGCTGTCGAAAATCTTTTTGAGGGCCTCCGCCTTCTCCGGGTAACGCCCGATAAGATTTACCCGCTCGGAGGGGTCTTCCCCCAGGTTGAATAACTCTTTTACAGCCGGCACAATCTGGCCGGTAACCGGATGCTCCCATTCCGGAGCCTCCCTGTATTTCCACTGGCCTTGCTTCACCGCCTCGGGCCGGCCATGATTTACAATAAATACAGGGCGGTGCTGAAAGGTACCCGGGGCCATTTTATGCTCCAGTAAAGGACTGATGTCCTGCCCGTCCAGTACCGGCCCCTCCGGCAAACCGGCGCCTGTCCACCGGGCAATCGTAGGCAGTATATCCACATTGCTGATCGCATCTGTAAGGCGGTATCCTGCCGGAACCCGGTTCTTCCAGTATACAATAAAAGGCACACGCGCACCGCCTTCATACGACTGTGCCTTGGAGCCGCGGAATATACCGGCAGCCCCTGCATGAAAACGTTTGGTTACACCGTCCTTCTCCATCCGGGCCGGGTATTCGCTCCAGGGGCCGTTATCACTGGAGAAAATGAGAATGGTATTATCCGCCATCTTTTTCTTTTCCAGCGTTTTCCAGATAGCGGCAAGCCCATCGTCGATTTCGGTGATCACTTTCCCCAGGGGCCCTCCCGGTTTTTCTTTAAGGCGGCTCCGCCCGGCTGCAAACGCCACCGGCAAATGCGGCAGGTTGTGTGCCAGGTACAAAAAGAACGGCTTTCCGGGTTGCTGTTGCTCAATAAAACGGATGGATTCCTGTGTATAAAGCCCGGTCAGTAACGAGTCTGCGGGACGCTCCAGTTCCGGTGTCGTGTTCCGGAAGATCTTAATGACAGTATCGGTATTTACATAGGGGTTCCGGTAATCATGGCTGTACAGGATCCCGTAATAAAAATCAAACCCCTGCCCATTGGGTTTGTTATATGGTTTTTGATCCCCCAGGTGCCATTTACCAACCATCCCGGTTCTATAGCCTCTTTTCTTCAGCATTTCCGCAAGGGTCACTTCTGCATCCGGCAACCCAAGTGCAGAGCCGGGCGCAATCGGATCAGGGAGATTGTATCGCGAGGCATAACGGCCGGTAAGCAGGGAGGCACGGGATGGTGTGCAGGAGGGGCTTGTAACCACATAGTTGGTCGCCAGTAAACCCTGGCCGGCCATCTTATCCAGGAAAGGCGTTTGTATCAAAGGGTTGCCATAGCAACCCAGGTCGGAGTAACCCAGGTCGTCCGTTAGCACAAACACAATATTGGGCCGCTGCTGGCCAAGCCCCCTTGCCCCGATGAGCAACAGTAAGGCAAAAATGTAAAGATGTCGCATGGTTATAAAATTCCTGTTTAATATTATAGGCATTGATCGTTGCACAAGCATTATGCCGCCCCCCTATTTAGATCCAGTACCGCGTTCAACACTGCACTCTCTATCCGCTTTTGCCGCCGGTTGCTGCTGTCGATCGCATACAGATCGATCTTGTACTTTACAAAATCCTTCCCCAGCTCGGCGATCCTTACGATCACCTCTGCACCCGCAGTCAGATCAGGCATTGTTTTCAATACCGGGTCCAGCCTGGCGCTTAATGTTTGCACATCCATTTGCTCCGCAAGCGGCAGCTCAAACCGGACGGTAAGTTTATTGGAGATCTGCGCCGACTTGTTGATCACCGTAGCAGTAAAGACGAGGTTATTGGGGACCAGCACCATATCCTCCTCTTCATTGAGCACCACAATATTTGCAAAAGTGATGTCAATGATCTTACCGGAATGCTCTCCGATACGGATATGATCACCGATAGAGAACTGTTCTGAGAACATAACGATCAGCCCGCTGATCATATTGGTAATGTATTCCCTGAAAATGACCGCAATCGCCATAGCTACAATGGTCATACTGGTAATGAATTCCCTCGGATCGATCCCCAAAGCGATCATCACAGCGATAATGGCGAAAATCGCATTCAGGATAGCTGCAAGCCGGCTGATCCCTAAAACAAAATTACCCCGCACCTTATGCGCAGCATGACGCCGGTTATAAAACGCAACAATAATGAATTTCCCGATAGAAATGATCACGCTGGCCGTCAGAAAAGTATTCAACCCGTAAGCAACTTGCAACAGGTAGGGGTGCTGCGTATAAAAAGCTTCAAAGAACGGGAACGAGATGCTCAGCAGGATCCATGTTATAGCCCTGAGGATAAAAGAAACAGGTATCGTTTTTTTATGTTGCTCCATCACTATCGGATTGAAGCGCCAAACTAATCAATTTGCCCGAATTTATGAACAGGATGCTTCTGCGCCTGCTTAAAATTCCTTTGCCGGCGTTCTTATCACCCACTTTGACTGCGACTTTACTTAATTTTCCGTTGTGGCGGCCTAAGTATAAACCGGTCCCAAACCTCCGGAATACCCGGGGCCGCTCCTCTATAAAGCACTGCCATAACATTCAGGCAAACGCTTATGCACGGCTGTGGATTTTAATTTTTGTTCTGCAGGGCACAGCCTGTTATCTTTGACCTGATGGAGGATACAAAAGAAGTAAACGCATTGCTGAATCTGATTGACGACCCCGATCATGAGATCTATGAGGCGGTCAGTGACCGCATTATCACTTATGGGCTGCCCATGATCCCCAACCTGGAGCACCTGTGGGAAACAACAGCCGATACCGCCGTACAGGAACGTATTGAGCTGCTGATCCACCGTTTGTATTTTTCCGGGCTGTACATCGATTTTAAAGAATGGAATGAGGCGGGCCATCATGAGCTGATGCCGGCATTGCTTTTAATTGCCAAATTCCTTTACCCGGAACTGCAGGCAGCAAAAGTGCTGCATCATGTAGAACGCCTGCGCAGGAATATCTGGCTGGAGATCAACAATTATCTTACCCCCCTGGAACAGGTACATATTATTAACAGTATTATTTATAACTACATTGGTCTAAAGGGAAATACCAACAATGCTGACCACCCTGCGGAGTACCTGATACCACAGGTGCTGGAATCCAAAAAAGGAAACCAGACAGGCATCGGCTCTCTTTATTTATTGCTGGTCGAGATGCTGGACATTCCCGTAAAGCTGATGCGCATTCCGCATCAGTTTGTGCTGGGGTATTGCAGGCCGGGCCTGGGCAATGCAACGGGTAACTACGAGGTGGATTTTTTTATAGAGCCCTCCCTGGGACAGATCTTCACACATACAGACCTGCAGCACTATCTTACCAAAATTGCAGTGGAATATACGCCGGAACTGCTACGGCCCCGGTCCAACCGGGAGGTCATCCAACAGGTGCTTACAGACTTCAGGGCCTGTTTCGACAATGACCTTCAGAAAGTACAATACCAGGAACTGGGAACACTGATCCGGCTGCTGGATTAATCAGTATTCCCTGGTTTTCTTTCCTGTTTTTTTACTTTTATTGAATCATCCGGGAAGCCTTCCGCCCGCGCTGAGCTGCGGGAAAACCCGCCACACCGGAAAGTTGGCACAACTTCACCGAAAGAAATTTGACATTTTCTTAAAGCAACCCATGCTTTTATTTGAAGGTCTAACCTATTCACAAACGTTGAATCATGAAAAAATACGCGAAATCCGTCCTTATATTTTTGATTGCGGCAGGCGCGGCCATTACCTGCAAAGCCCAGGTTGCCGCAGACTCCACCGATCAACACCTGGTTGCCGCAACAGCACCCGGCAGCGCGGACAGCAGCAAGAGCCCGAAAGAGCTGGAAGCAAGTCTTACAAAAGCAGCCGCTGCCGCAGAAAAGGCCGCCCGCAAGATCAAAATCATTGCAGAGCAAAAAGCCGATAAGCTCGCCAGGACCAGTCAACCCTATATTGAAAGCCTGGCGGCATCAACTGCCACCCTGATCGAAAAGCTGGCGCAGGAGCTGGACAAGATGGTAGACGAGCCTGCGCCGAAGAAAGCCCGGTAAGTTCCTATGTTTGTTTCAGGTTTCAGGTTTCAGGTTCAACGTCAGATCGTTGTGCATGCCTAAATGTTCTATTGATGATGATTATGTTTTTCCCGATGATCAAAACTGATAACTGAAGACAGACCGCTGAAAGCTGGATACGCTCCATAGGTCCAGCGGGCATTATTTCACCGGGTGGCATTCCACCGCCCCCGTCATCGTTTCAGAAAAAGCAGGGCTGATATAAGGTATGCCCAGGTTAAGTCCCCTGAGGATCATCAGCACTGCTACAGCCGCTACAAAAAAAGGCAGGAACTTTTTAATACGGAGCCGGAGCGAAAAAGAAAGGTGATGGCCGGTAAGCATTAACATCGCCATCAGCGGAATGGTTCCCAGGCCAAATGCCGCCATAAAAACACCGGAGTCCAGGGGTCCTCCCATTACCAATGCCGCTGCAATGGCCATATAAACCAGGCCGCAGGGCAGCAACCCGTTCAGCGCGCCGATCATTAAAAAAGACAGGGGCCGGTTACGCCTCAGCAGGAAACGGGCCAGCGTCTTTTTGAGCTGCTGCTGAATCTTCCTGAATCCCTTTATTTCCGGCAGGTACCCCGGAGGAAGCAACATCATCAATAAAAAAACACCTGTGATAATGGAAAAGTATTGCTGGTACCCCGTGATGGCTACACGGTATCCGGCCCATCCCAACACTGCGCCTATTAAAAAATAAGTAACCGTTCTGCCCAGGTTATAAAACAGGATGGAAAACAGCCTTGCTGTGGATGAGGTCCCATTCAACGGGATGGACAGCGCCAGCGGACCACACATCCCGATGCAGTGAAAGCTGCCGGCCATTCCCATGCCCAACCCTGCCAGTACTGCTGCTATCATTTACCGGATCTGAAAATTTTGTTCATGATAATAATCGACGCCCTTGCTTATCCATTCTATCCGCACCCGGTACCATCCTTTTACAAAAGAGGCAAGAGGCAGGGAATAAACCGATTTTCCGGCAATGGCCATCGGGATCCTACGGTCTGCCTTACTGGATGATAACCTCAGGAACTCGATATGTCCTGAATCCAGGTGCTGCACTGCAATTTCCGGAAGCCGGACCCAAACCCCGCCTGCAGAATCGCTGATCATCACCGGCTGCGCCAGGGCCGCCAGTTGCTTTTTTCCGTCGATGACCTTTTGATACTTTAATTCCTTACTGTAATAATCGGCATCTATCGTTTCATTGGTCTGCCGCATTGCCAGCGCCACCATATAGGTCATTCCCGCCAGGAAAAGCGCTAATATGATCACCACCCTGATTCCCCAGTTCATAATAGACTATTTTAAATGAAGGGTCCTAAAAATTTTGATTTTATGGTCGCCGTTTTTTTCCCGTTGGTATAAACGCCGATCCGGATATCTGTGGAGCGGGCCTTTATTTTAGCAACCGGCACTACGATAAAGAAGGTACTGTTATTCAAACTTTCTTTTTTCAAAACATGATGGGTTGCATCAACCATGCGCACTTCGCCCGGCACAGGCCCCTCTACCCTGAACTCAAACGACACGTCCGTTCTCGTTTTATTGATGATCTTAGCCTGGAAAAGATTCGAAAGAGAGTCCTTCCCTACCTCCTGGTACAGCTGTCCCTTTACCCGGGAGATAGTCGTGTCGATACTTTTGCGGGACAGAATAAGCGTACTCATTACTCCTACCAGGATCAGCAGCACTGCGGAATAAAACTTCATCCTTCCGTTAAACCGGAAGGCTGTTTTTTTCGAGATCTGGTTCCCTGAGGCCATCCGGATCAATCCTTCCGGCCGGCCTATCCGGAACATAACATCATTACAGGCGTCAATACAGGCTGTGCAGCCCACACATTCCATCTGCACCCCGTTGCGGATATCGATCCCCGTAGGGCATACATGCACGCAAAGCTTGCAGTCGATACAATCACCCAGTGACTGCTCCAGTTTTTTGGTCATTTTGCCCCTTGGTTCTCCCCTGTTATAGTCATAAGACACCTGCATGGTATCCTTATCGAACAATACCCCCTGGAGCCGCCCGTAGGGGCATACCGTGGTACAAACGATATCCCTAACAAAGGCAAAAACAAAATAAAAAAGACCTGTAAAAAATAATAACCCCGCAAAGAGACCGATATTCTCCGATACCGGGCTCCGCATCAACACCAGTACTTCATGAACCCCAAGGATATAAGAAAGAAACGTGTGGGCGATCAAAAACGAAACCATAAAAAACACCAGGTGCTTAACCGCCTTTTTGGTAAACTTCCGCAGGCTCATCGGTGCAGCGTTGAGCTTCTTCTGCTGCGATGGCGTACCCTCGATAAGCCATTCGATCTTCCGGAAAACAAACTCCATGAACACGGTTTGGGGGCAAACCCAGCCACAAAACACACGTCCATAAATTACAGTGAACAATGCCACAAATACAATAGCCAGCACCATGGCCACCGCGAAGATGAAAAAATCGTCCGGCCAGAATATTTTCCCGAAAAGGATAAAACGGGCTTCCGGGAAATTCAGTTCCACGGCAGGCATCCCGTTGATCTTTATAAACGGCAGGGTAAAAAACAGCAACAGGTAGCCCGCCGACAGCCATTGGCGGTAACGGTATAACTTCCCCCTGGGCTTTAATGCATATACCCAGTTGCGTTTTCCCTTTTCGTTTACATTGCTGTGCCGGTCTCTAAAGCTGTCACTGACTTTTTGCGGACCAACGGCGTCATCATCTGCCTTCATCCTTGTGTATTTCTTTTTTTAATGAGTTACCGGGCTGCGCTGCTATCACTTTTTACAGCGGCGCCTGTACTATCGGCCCCGGCGGCCGCTTCCTTATAGATATCCCCCTGCGGCTCTTTTGCCCCCTGGGGATTAGTGCCGTGGATCGATTTGATATAGCTGGCGATCTCTGCAATCTGTTCGGCAGAAAAAACATCTTTCCAGCTCATCATTCCTTTTTCAACCACACCCAGTTTGATGGTTTTAAATACCTCCTTTACGGAACCACCATGCAGCCAGTAATCATCAGTAAGGTTGGGACCTACCCCGCCCTGTCCTGCGTTTCCGTGGCAGGCTGTACAGTTAGCCGTGTATAACTTCTTGCCGGCCTCAATGCCGGCAGCATCGGCCATTACCACGGTATTCTCGTTTACGGCATCTCCTTTTGATTTTAAATAGGAGGCTACTTTCAGGTTTCCCTTTGTAACAGCGATCTCGTATTCCTCGTATTGATTGGGTGCGGCGTGCAGCACATGATACCGCCACAGGTAGCCGATACCAAATACAATGGAGGCGATAAAGGCAATGGTAAACCAGGGCGGTGTAGCATTATCCAGCTCCCGGATGCCATCATAACTATGCCCAACATCCAGCGCATCCTCCTCTTCTATCGGCTTCAGCTTATTGGCCCTGCTCCACCAGGTGCGCAGCCCCTTATAGCGTTCCTTTTTGGCCACTGCATGGGCTTTACGCAATTCTTCTATGCCGGTAAAAAAGCGGATCCAGTAGATAAAGGCAAAAATGGTAAGCAGCTCCAACGCAATAACCCCTACCAAAATATAGCGCAGGACCTTTGCTTCGGTAAACGGGTTGGGAACCGCGGTAACAGCCGCCGCGTCCTCCTGTCCGAATACCTGCATGCCCACAAATACCGCCGCAAGCGTTAACAGGGGTTTGAGGTATTCCGGGCCTTTGTTTTTCCCCTTGTCCTCATTTGCAGCCTGAACTTTTTTCCGTTCGCGGTACACATCTATAGATGCCCTCAGCGTAAAGCCCAGCATCCCGATGATCAGCAACAGGAAAATGATCACGATCAGCAGTACCATATTTACATCCAGTAGCAGCCGGGGCGTTTGCTGCGCCTGGTCTGCCGCCATGGCCGGCAGCGCTGTGCAGGCGCTTATCCCGGCAAACAGCATCACTTTTTTTAAACATTGTTTTTTCTTCATTGCAGCTTTATTTAAATTCATCAAATGGCAGGTTTTCCATTTCCGAAATGCTCTCCTTGCTGGTCTTCATCGCATAGATAAAAACGGCTATGAACAGTGCCGAAAATAATACCAGTGAAATAACCGGGTAGATGCTTACCCCGCTGATCTTTTCTAAATAGTTTATAAATTTCATAATAACAATTGTCCGGGTTAATGCGTTGCTGCTTTAATATCTTTACCCAGGCGCTGCAGGTAGGCGATCAGCGCTACGATCTGCTTATCGCTGCCGATGGTGATCTTCTCTTTTTTAAGCCGCTCTGTAATTTCTGTTGCCTGTTGTTTCAGGTCCTTTACAGCCTGCGCCTCATACCCCTCAGGATAAGGAACGCCCAGTTTGCGCATGGCATATATTTTGGAATTGGTAGATCCTATATTGATCTCCTTTTCAAACAACCACGGATAAGGCGGCATTACAGAACCGGGCGCCATCGAAACAGGCTCCAGCATATGGTTAAAGTGCCAGCTATCCGGGTATTTTCCTCCCACACGCGCCAGGTCGGGACCGGTACGTTTACTGCCCCAGAGGTGCGGATGATCATATACAGACTCTCCTGCCTTGGAATACTCACCGTAGCGGGCTACTTCATACCGGAACGGGCGGATCATCTGTGTATGGCAGTTATTACATCCCTCCTGTATATAAATATCCCGTCCCTGCAATTCAAGCGGCGTATAGGGTTTTACGCTGGCAATAGTAGGTACGTTCTCTTTAACCAGGAATGTAGGAACCATTTCGATCAGCCCCCCGATGGCCACTACAATAAAACTCAGTATCAGCAACATCACCGGTTTCCGCTCAATTTTGGAATGCCAGTGCGCCTTTGCGGGAGCCTTGTAGCCACGCAGTAACGGCGGTGCGCTGGCCTCTTCACTTTCCACGAAACGTCCCTGCCGGGCAGTTTTAACCAGGTTGTATACCATCAGCAATACACCGATCAGGTAGATGCTTCCCCCGATGGCCCTGAGGGCATAAAACGGCACCACCGACTGCACCACATCTATAAACTGGTATTGCAGCTGTCCTTCCGGAGTAAAGGCCGTCATCATAAAATAGGTCCTGAAAGCCGCCCAGTACATAGGAACGGCATAAAGCACAATACCAAAGGTCCCGATCAGGAAATGTGTGCCTGCCAGCTTTGTTGAATACAGTTTGGTATTGAACAGCCGCGGAATCAGCCAGTATAGCATCCCGAATGTCAGGAACCCGTTCCAACCCAGGGCACCTATATGCACATGCGCCACCGTCCAGTCACTGTAATGCGAGATCGCATTTACATTCTTTAGCGAAAGCATCGGCCCTTCAAAAGTGGCCATCCCGTAACAGATCACCGCTACCACTATAAATTTCAGCACAGGATCTTCCCTTACCTTATCCCAGGCACCTCTTAATGTAAACAGCCCGTTCAGCATACCACCCCAGCTGGGCAGCAGCAGCATCAGTGAAAGTGCCGTGCCCAGCGACTGGGCCCATTCCGGCAGGGCGGTATATAACAGGTGATGCGGGCCTGCCCATATATAAATAAAGATCAGGCTCCAGAAATGGATAATACTTAACCGGTAGGAATAGATCGGCCGGTTAGCCGCTTTTGGAAGAAAGTAATACATCATCCCCAGGAAGGGCGTCGTAAGAAAAAATGCTACGGCATTGTGTCCGTACCACCATTGCACCAGGGCATCCTGTACACCGGCATACCAGGAGTAACTTTTCATAAAGGAAACCGGCAACTCAAAAGAATTTACGATATGCAGCATGGCAACCGTAACCCAGGAAGCCAGGTAAAACCAGATGGCCACATACAGATGCCGCTCCCGCCGGGTAAGAATGGTACCCATCATATTGATCCCGAATACTACCCATATAATCGTAATGGCAATATCAAGCTGCCATTCCAGCTCGGCATATTCCTTGCTGGTCGTGTACCCCATCAGCAGCGAAACGGCTGCCGCCACAATGATCAGCTGCCAGCCCCAGAAATGTATCCGGCTGAGGGCCTTGCTCCACATGGGCGTTTTCAGCAACCGGGGCATGGAATAATATACCGCTGTAAAAATGGCATTTCCCACAAAGGCAAAGATCACCGCATTGGTGTGCACCGGCCGCACCCTTCCGAACGTGGTATACTCCGTGTTCAAATTCATTACCGGAAAAGCAAGCTGAAAAGCGGCCAGCACACCGGCCAGCATACCAATAACACCCCAGCTTATGGTTGCGATCGCAAACAGCCTGGGGATCCGGTTGTCATAACTAAATTTCTGAACTTCCATACATTTTGGTTATTTGTTTTTTGATGCGTTTTTATCGTCAAATAAAATCCGGTTGGGCGGGGCATATTCGTCTTCAAATTGCCCGTCCTTTATACTCCAGATCAGCGCCGCCAAAAAAATGGCAGCGATCAGGAGACTGACAATTGCGGTGACAATAATGATATTCATTTGCGCGGTAAAGGTCCGGTGATAAAAGCGGTTGCATATTGACGCAGCACAGGTCGAAACATGACAGGGATCAGGCCCTGCCGGACCTGAGTTTCCTGCCGTACCACTCTGAAAGAAAAAAGGTGATCAGAATAATACCGATGGAGCTCACCGGCATCAGGATAGCCGCCACTACGGGCCTCAGCATCCCCTGCAAAGCAAAGTACAACCCGATAAGATTGTAAATAATAGAATAGACAAAACTGACTTTTATGATCACTGCTGCTTTCCCCGCAAACTCCAGCATCTGATCCAGCCGGGTAAGTACATTACCCCGGATAATGGCATCGGATGCCGGCGTAAAATGCCCGCCTCGGTCCATTACTGCAATTCCCACATTACTCTGCCGGAGCGCACCTGCGTCGTTTAGGCCGTCACCGGCCACCAATACATGCTGCTGGTGATCCTGGAGCGTCTTTATGTAGCGGTATTTATCCTCGGGCGACTGATCGAAGCGGATGACCGCACCGGGTCCTGTCATTTCGCGTAAACGGGGATATTCTGCACTATTGTCTCCACTGAGTATTGAGAGTGCTGTTTTCTCCTGAATCCTTTCCATAAAATCAGCCAGGCCTTCCCGGTAGGTATTCTGTAGCTCAAAAAAGCCCAGTACCATACCATCTGTACTGATAAAAACCCGGGAGCTTCCGGCTTCGGCATCCGGAGCCGTATCCCCCTGTACAAACTGCCGGCTTCCGATCTTCAGATGCTGATCGGCCACCCACCCCTCAATGCCCATCCCGGGTACATTCCTGAAACTTTCCACCGCAACCGCCGGGGCTGCTCCCAGGTTTTGCAGAACCGCCCTGCTTAAGGGGTGCGTAGAATGCCGGAGAAGGGAGGTAACCAGGGCTACCTGATCCGGGGCCAGCCCCCGGCCCCTGTATGTAATTTTAAAATCCCTGCTTAAAGTAATGGTTCCTGTTTTATCAAGCACCACATGGTTAATGGCCGCCATTGCTGGAATGACGCCTGCATTCCTGAGAAAAAGGCCCGATCTTTTTAAGATCCGCATTACATTCCCGTTCGTAAAAGTGGCCGCCAGCAACAAGGCACAGGGACAGGCAACGATCAACGTAGTGGTCAGCGCATTCCACATCAGTGTTGTTTCTCCACGGACAAACCAGTACAGGCCCGCCGCCAGCGTCAGCAATAATACACCCAACGTAAACAGGTTGGATGCCCGGTACAGGAAACTGTTCTTTCCGTCTTTTTCTGTAAACGCATCCCGGTTCCATAAATGGGTCAGGTACCCCTGGTCTGATCTTTTTATCACCATCAGTTCCAGCCGTTCTCCTACCTGTTTTCCGCCGGCATAAATAATGCCCCCGGGCTCTATATACTTTGGCAGGCTTTCCCCTGTTACAAAACTGTAATCCACCGATGCTTTTCCTTTTACCAGTATCGCATCAGCAGGAACGATCTCCTGGTCGTACACTTCGATGATGTCTTTTTCCTTTAAAGCGCTGATCAGGACCGGTGTTATTTCATGCCCTTTTTTCAGATTGACCGCAATCGGAAAAAAAGACCGGTAGTCCCGGTCAAATACCAGGAAGCGCTGGGTTTTATCCTGCGCCCATCTCCCGATAAGCATAAAGAAAACAATACCGCTCATACTATCAAAATAAGTGCTTCCATCGAGCAGCAACAGGTTATAGAGGCTCCTTAAAAAAGTAACCAGGATCGCCAGGGCAATGGATAGATCGATATTGAGTGTCCGCGTCTTCACCCCTTTCCAGGCGTTCACAAAAAACTCCCGGGCGCAGTAAAAAAAAACAGGAAGGGCCAGCACCAGTCCAATATAACGGAATGCAGCCCCGATCTGGTCCTGGAGGTACCCGGCCACCGAAAAATATTCCGGCAGGCTCAGCATCATAATATTTGCAAAACAGAACCCGGCAATGCTGATCTGTACTGCGCGTACATTGTTCTTTTCGGCAATACGCTTTGTACCCTGCGGCGAAAGCCAGGGTTCGTACCCGATATCCGCCAGCGTCTCTACCACTTCCCGCACTGTGGTTTGCCCCGGATCCATTATAATAAAGATCTCCTTTGCAGAAAAATTAACTCTCGACGAAAGGATACCGGGCTGCAGCCGGTCCAAATGTTCCAGCAGCCACAGGCAACTGCTGCAATGCATCTGCGGAACCGACAGGGTCAGGTGCGTTTGTTTTCCGTCCGTAAATGATACCAGGCTGCTGATCACGGCTTCATCCTCCAGAAAAGCGAACCGCCCTTCGCGGCCACGGTGCCGCTGCGACTTACCCGGATGCGCATTCAGGTCATAATAGGTGCAGAGCTCATGCTCGTTCAGCACTTCATAGACCAGCTTACATCCTGCGCAGCAGAAATGTTTATCTCCTATTTCTAAATGTGTATCCGAACAGGGATCCCCGCAATGGTAACAGGCTATTTTTAAATCGATCATTTTCCGGCGCTGTTTTCTTCAGCTCGGGCAAAGGTCCTGAACACCGGGAGGAGGTATTCTGTTGTCCGTCATACCGGAACATGATATCGGTCACCCCCTCCGGGCAACAATACCCGCTATAACGGGGTTCAAAATTTTGTTAAAAAGCCCATCCCGGTCCCCTTTATACGAAAAAGATCGTAAATTGCAGAAAAAGGAAATCTTATGCCGGATAACAAATCACTGAAACCCACAGAAAGCGAACTGGAAATTTTACAGGTACTATGGGACAAAGGAAATGCTACCGTACGGGAAGTACATGAGAACCTGCTTACTTTTAAGGATGTAGGGTATACAACAACGCTGAAGCTGATGCAGATCATGAACGAAAAAGGACTGGTGAAGCGCAATGATTCGTTCCGGACCCATATTTACAAGGCCGCAGTTAATAAAGAAGTGACCCAAAAATATATGCTGAACAAATTTGTCAGCAACCTCTTTGGTGGCTCTTCTTCCCAGCTGGTGATGCAGGCCCTGGGAGATGGCAAAGTGACGCCTGAGGAGCTGGATGAAATTCAATCAATGCTTGATCAGCTTAAAAAGAAAGATTAAATCATGCAAGAGGGATTGTACCATGTGTTTACTGCTTTGGGAAATGCGCTGTTCAGCAGTGTGTGGCAAATGGGGATCATCTGGCTGCTGATCACTATTTATATTTACCTGCGCCCGGCCACTTCTGATGCAACAGGCAGCCTGCTGCGCTTTGCCGGCCTGGTTACCGGCTTTATCCTGTTCCTGGTCACCTTTTTCAATGCGCTGCATACTCCACAAACGGCAAGCGGGCCGTTAAAATGGATGACCCGGCCGGATTGGGTTCGTCCCTTACTCAACTATGGGGCGGTTCTTTACCTGGCCTTACTGATCCTGCCGCTGCGGAATATCCTGAAGAACTCGCTCCAGCTCCGGCAGCTGCGAAAGAACGGCATTGGCCGCGTACCGGGTGTGCTGAAGATCTTTATGCTGGATGCCGCCGGCTATCTTAATATAAAAAGGAAAGTACAGCTGTATGCGTCCTCCATTATTTCTTCCCCGCTGACCATCGGCTTTTTAAAGCCCGTGATCCTGCTTCCGGTAGCGCTTATCAACCAGCTTACCCCACAGCAGCTGGAGGCCATTATCCTTCACGAGCTGGCCCATATTAAACGCAACGATTACCTGATCAACCTGATTTCACAAATCATTATTACCTTCCTGTATTTTAATCCATTTGCGCGTTTGCTGGTAAACGCCCGGGAACTGGACTGTGAAAGATCTGCAGACCGCTGGGTACTGCGTTTTGAATACGGGCAGTATATGTATGCTTCTACCCTGCTGCAGCTGGCCCGGGGCCGCTCCGCCGGTAATGGGTTTGTGATGCGGGCATCCGGCAAAGAAAGCCAGCTGAGCAACCGTGTGGCTGCCATTATGGGAAGCCCCAGGAAGGAAACATTTCCCTTAAAAAAAACAGGAATGCTGGCCTGCCTGCTTTTATTGTCCGGCGGCCTTTACCTGATCCGGACTACCCGCCCGCAGCCCCAGGCAAACATGATCGCCTTTGCCCCCACCAGCCAGTCATGGACTCCCGCTACGGCAGCACAATATAGCACGCTGGTATCCCGCGCAGAAAACACTGCTGATACCGATGCCCAAAAATATTCCATCCGGCCCATACCGGCAATTGAAAAACCGGATACCCGGCCCGGAGACAATGCGATTTACCTGAAGATCCACGAAAGCCCCGATGGCAGGGTCCAGGCGCCTGCACCTCCGCCCCCGCCACCGGCAACACCTGCTTCGGAACCAATAGTCCTTTTTGCAGATCATCCTACGTTTATTGTGCCGGATCTTGACAGTACGGCGGAGGAACAGGTACAGCAATCGATGGGTGCCTTTAAGAAACTGGTGGGCGAACTTAGCTGGAAGCATGTTGAAAACAGCCTTGCCGAAACAGTAACAGAAGCCCAAAAGAAGGTACTAAAAGACAAACTCAACCAGTTATTGGCCCAGGTGGACTGGAATCAGAATGCCAACCTGCTGCGCTCTTTTTACAAAGAGATCAACTGGCAACAGACCGACGAACAGCTAAAGGCCAACCTGGATGCATTGTTCCAGGCCCAGGCTGCCCGGAGTGGTACTTTGAAACAGATGGATGCGAAGGACTACCGCCAGCTGGCCGACAGCCTGCTGAAACAGGTTAAGACTACGCACCACCGGACCGATTCCCTGCACCAGCAGGCCCCATTGAATAAAGCAGTTGACCTTTAGATTGCTTCTAGTTCAAGGTTCCTGACAATATGGAAATGTGAAAATAGGGCTCCCGAAACTCCCCATACACGTCAAGATAAAAAACAGGACTATTACTATAAAATGTAGCAAGAATGCTCCCTTGGAGGCCCAAAAGGACCTGGTCTTTTGATAGCAAACAGGCACAGCACGACTAATGATTGTAACAGGAACTGCCAGGGGCCTGCCTGTAGCCGCAACGCAGCGGGAATCTATTGAAAAAGGTTTCTATTACCGGTGCGCTGCACCTCCATTCCATCTTATGTTCGTTGCTAATAAGCGTAACGCTGCGCTGCAGCTTTTGCCTTTGACCACTAACTTTATAAAATCAACTTTACGCGTATGAGAAACTCCGGGAGCTCTTCAAACATAAAGCCATTTTATACTCAAGGGGCTATTAACCTGTCTGAGCTCACCACTGAAAACTGCCAACTGAAGAGTCCCATGTTTGTTTAAAGTTTAAGGTTCAACGTCGGATCCGTGTGCATGCGGGGTGTTCTATCCACTATTGACTATTTCCCATTGACGCAGCCCTGATCTGGTTTGATGCCGGGAGCTTCTTTTCCACATTTTCAAATTACACTGATAACTGATTGCCGATAATTGAACCTGATAGCTGACCGCTGAAGCATACAGCCCGCCTCCTCCTTTTTATTGATTATCTTTACCGTTCAATTAAGATGAAGTATGAGAATAACTGCAGACAACCGGTTCAGAAAATTAATCGTGATCGGCGACCGGCTTTTGATCCAGCCTGTAAAAGGAAATGAGCGTACTGCGAGCGGCCTGTACCTGCCTCCCGGTGTTCAGGAAAAAGAAAAGGTACAGCAAGGCTATGTGATCAAGACGGGACCAGGTTATGCCATTCCCGTACCGGTAGAGGATGAACCATGGAAATCAGATGAAGACCAGGTAAAATATGTTCCGCTGCAAGCCAGGGAGGGCGATCTTGCCATCTTCCTGCTGAGCGCTGCCACCGAGGTCCTGTACGAAGGTGAAAAATATTTTATTGTGCCCCAAAGCGCGATCCTGATGCTGGAACGGGAAGAGGAACTATAATCAAAAAACAAATGCGATGAAAGGCTTTCATACAAATATTGAAAAAGACACCCTGCAAAACGATGCATTCAGAAAGGTATTATATACGGCCTGGCAACTTCAATTGGTGCTGATGACGCTGCAGCCGGGAGAAGAGATCGGTACCGAGGTACATACCGAAAATGATCAGTTCTTCCGCTTTGAAGAAGGCACCGGCAAATGTATGATTGATGACCACGAATATGCTGTTAGTGACGGATCTGCGATTATTGTGCCCTTAGGTGCCCGTCACAACGTGATCAATACCGGCAGCGGGCCATTAAAAATGTACACCCTTTACGCCCCTCCGCATCATAAGGACCGCATTGTCCGCACCACTAAAAAAGAGGCTGAAGAGAACGAGGAGGAATTTGACGGTATTACCAGCGAATAAGCATTGCCTCCATAACAGCGATCCGGCAGTAATAAACGGAATGGGCAGACTGTATTAAAGCCTACAAGCCAGGTTTCGTTTCAGACAGAAAATATTTGATGGGGATACATTATAATATAACGACCGCTTCTTTCAGCCCCGGGGCGCTAAACACCACCTTAACCGCTCCCTTTCCGCTATTTCTTTTTACATAGGCCATCAGGCGGCCGCGATACGCTTTTTGTTTATTATCGGTGTAGTCGCCCATATCACTGTTATTGCCCGCTTCCAGTCCCAGTAAAGTGGCGCCCCCGGTTATGCTGCAGGTAATCTCTGTGTCTGCATGCGTTACGGGCCGGCCATTTTGATCTGTTACCTGCACAGCAACCTGGGCAACCTGATCCCTGCTGTTACCGGATGTGGGAATCAACTTTATCGCATAAGGATCACCCGAAGTTTTTATACTGTAAGCGGACACTATATTGCCGGCCGCGTCCATCCCCTCTGCTTTTAATTCCCCGGGCCGGTACGGAACATCCCAGTAAATGATCCCTGTTTTACTATCATACTCCTTTACGGCTCCTGCCTGCCTGCCATCCAGCATCAGCCGGGCTTTGGGAGCATTGGTGTAACATACCACGCGAATGGTTTGTCCGTCTTTATAATTCCAGTCGGACCATGCATCCATTGAAAGCGTTTCATCTTTTTTTCCCTCCGTCCGGGATAAAACATCTTCTGAGCCGCTGCCTCCCCTTACAGGGTAAGTGCCGATATATAGAACCGGCTTTTCGCTCCAAAGCGATTGCCGGAAATAGCCCCTTGGCTTGATGAAGCCTGCAAAGTCCAATAGCCCCGAATAAAAACCGCGCGACGGCCATCTGCCCGACTCACCGAGATAGTCAATACCCGTCCACAGGAACTGCCCGAAAATATGGGGGTTGCCGGTAACGGCTTTCCAGGCACTGATATCATGGCGGTTTTCACTGCCGAAAATTACGCGGTGCGGATATTTCCGGTGATCGCTGGTATAGCGGCTTTCCGTATAGTTATAGCCTGCAATATCCAGTGCGTCCGGGTACCCGGTTTCATTTGACATAGCAACGCCTGCAAGGCCGGCAGTTACCGGGCGGGAGCGGTCATATTCCCGTACAACTGCAGCCAGTTTTTTGGCGATCACCCCCAACCGCATGGCATCCGGCGCATCTTTTTTATAGCCGCCAAAGATTTTTTGGGTAAACCCGTTCCCGGAAGAGCCATCAAGCACCGGGTGCGAGTAAGGATCGTTGGGGTAATCCACTTCGTTGCCAATACTCCAGGCAAAAACGGAAATATGATTCCGGTCGCGCCGCACCATGTCTGCCAGGTCCCGCGCACCCCATTCGTCAAAAAAATCATAGGTACCATCATAACCGGGCGTACCCACATTCCACCCCTCCAGCCATTTCCGCTTGGGGTATTCCCATTCATCAAATGCTTCATTCATCACCAAAAGGCCCAGCTCATCACAAAGATCATAAAACACGGCAGCCTGTGGATTATGGCTGGTTCTTACCGCGTTTACACCGATCTCTTTCAGATTCAGCAAACGCCGGCGCCACACTTCTTTATACATGGCCGCACCCAGTACACCCGCATCATGATGCAGGCAAACACCTTTTATCTTCATCCATTTACCATTCAGCGCAAAGCCCTTATCCGCATCAAAGGTCAGCTGCCTGAAGCCGGTAGTGGTGGTAGTGGCATCAACGAGTTTACCTCCCATAAGAATACGGGTACGAAGCTGGTACAATACCGGCGCATCAAGACTCCACAACCGCGGATCGGCAACATGTAATTTTGCAGACACCTCGCCAGGGCCTCCGGCATTTATTTTTAAAGCATCGCTGCTCTTTGCTACAACAACGCCCTTATCGTTCAGCAGTTCGTTCACTACGGTAACGGACCTGGACTGCTTTTCATTATTATCTACCTGAACTTTTACCTGCAGGCTTCCGGAGTTTTTACCTACTTCCGGATAGGCATATACGCCCCATTGCGCAATGTGCACAGGGGGTGCATATACCAGCCACACATCCCTGTAAATACCAGCCCCCGTATACCAGCGGGAGTCTGCCGCCCGGTGATGATCCACGCGAACGAGCACTTCATTCTCCTTACCAAATTGAATGTAAGGGGTAATATCATACATAAAAGATATATACCCATTGGGCCTTTTGCCGATCGGCCTGCCATTGATGAACACTTCGCTCCGGTTATAGACCCCCTCAAAATAAAGATAGACCTTATTGTTTTGTTTTGGAATAAGCAGCGATTTTTTATACCAGCCGATACCACCCGGCAAATACCCCATGCTGCTGGCGTTCCGGGGACTGAGCGGTTGCCGGACACTCCAGTCGTGGGGGAGCGCCACCTGTTGCCAGCTTATGGCAGCAGCAGGCCGTAAAGCCGCTGTATCGCTGCTTAACGCAAAGCTCCAGCCGTCGTTTATTTTTCTTGCATTTCCAAATCCAGGCTGGGAATAAGCAATGGTGCTGCACAACAATAATGCTGCAAGGCCCGTTAAAAAGACTGTTTTTATTTTTTTCATCCGCATATTTTTACGATCCGTTCCTAAAACTTTTTTGTGTTTACTGATATCCTTCATTTTGTTGTAATTTGTTATCCGATGCCAATATTTCCGGGCGGGGAATCGGGAGCCAGTAATTCTTTGCACTAAATGCCTTACCCTCCAAAGCTACTTTTCTTTCATAAGAAAAACTGCCATTGGCGTTCTTTGTAATGATCATACCATAAGCGGGCGTATTTTCCACCACATCCGCGATCTTCCATCGACGGACGTCATAAAACCGGTGCTCTTCAAAAGCAAGTTCTACCTGCCGCTCTTTTCTTATAGCCCCCCTCATTTGTGTCTGCGACAGCCCTGAAGGCAGCGGAGGCTGCCCCACACTGGCCCTTTGTCTGACCTGGTTTACCGCATCATATACGGTTTCGTCGGGGCCAGAAGCCTCGTTTTGCGCCTCTGCATAGTTCAGGAGCACTTCGGCATAACGGATATAGATCCAGGGCTGCTGCCCCGCCGATGACCAGGGGTTTTGAATGGGGTTGGCATCATTCATAAACTTACGCAGGTAGTACCCTGTTTTGGTAGTGTTCCAGTTAGACGGCCCGTCTTTACTATCCCGCCCGCCCGGTATATAGGCTTCAAGAGCGCGTCCACGGTAGGATGCCCCGTTATAAAGAATCGTATAATAAAAACGCTTGTCCCTGTTTTCATAGGGTTTAGCAGCATCATACCCGGATGTGGCATCCGTTATATCCTTTCCATCATCCATCTGGTAGGCATCTACCAGGTTTTGAAGCGGGGTATTTCCGGCCCAGCCATCGTATCCGTTAGGCCCGTTGGAGATCTCCATTCTTACATGAGGCGCCGTTATGGTGTACTGACGGCCAAAGATAATTTCGTTGCCGGCCATTGTCTGATCAATAAACAGCGCACTGTAGTTATCCTGGATGGCATATTTTTTCAGGTCGATAACATCCTGTGCTGCCTTTGCGGCCGCTGCCCATGTGCCACAATTGTAAAGCGGGCTTGCCGCATACAGCAGCAACCGCGCTTTCAACGCCAGGGCCGCGCCTTTGGTAGCCCTCCCCAATGGCCAGCTCCCTCCATTGTCCCTGGGTAATAACTGGGCCGCCGTATCCAGCTGAGCCACGGCATAATCAATCGATGCCTTAAGAGAAGCCCTTGTGAAAAGTGCCGGATCGCTGTAGTTATCTTTTAATTCATATACCCTGTCGCCCACGAGGACTGCGCCCCCGTAATTCCTGATCAGATCCTGGTACCGGAATGCCCGTAAAAACTTCAGCTCTCCAATAATATTTTTTTTGTGCCCGTCACTCATGGTAACCGAAGCAATATTATTAAGCGCCCAGTTACAGTCCCGTATTCCGCGGTAGCTTCTGCCCCAGAAGGCGCCGGCGTTTCCCAGGTTTTCAGGCGCTATCTGCCCTCGCTGTATCAGCCAGCTCCCGTCATCATTATTATAGATCGATTCGTCGGTATTGGAGCTCCACATGCTGTATTCAAAGGCCCGGCCAAACCCCGGGAGCGTTCCTTCCCCTTCTTTATCGATGATCTTTATTCCCATATACCGGTTTATAACATAATCTTCAAACAACGCCGAATCCTGCAAAATGGCAACATCAGAAATGGTCGTTGTTGGTGTCAGATCCAGAAAATTTTTTTTGCACGAAAATAGCATGATACTCGTTGCAAATATGGATACAATTATCTTTTTCATGTTTTTACTTTTATTTTATTGTCGCCGGATTTTGCAAAAACAATCACGGCAAAGGCAGTGCTGGTATTTCCGGTCAGAACCTCAGGTTCAGGCCAAGGTTGATGATCCGCTGCTGCGGGTAAAATTGCCCGGAGCCACTGCTGCCTTCCGGGTCATAGTCTTTTACTTTTGTAATAGTGAACAGATTGAACCCGCTGGCGTATACCCTGACGTTTGATAACTTTATGCGGGTCAGCAACGGGTTTACGATGGTATAACCGAGCTCTACATTTTTCAGCCGGATAAAGGATGCATCATTCAGCCAGAAAGTGCTGGGATAAGCGCCGCCATTGACCGAGTTGGATGCGCGTTCATCCACCCTGGGGTAACTGCCGCCCGGGTTGGAGGGGCTCCAGCGGTTATCGGCCCAGGAGCTGTAGAAATTCCCGATCGTACCCGATTCGGGCAGCACATACTGGCTCACCCGTGCCTGACCGGCAAATAATATCGTCAGATCTATATTCTTATAATCCCCGCCGGCGGTAAAGCCATAGGTAACCTGGGGGATATTCCCATATTTTGTACGTACCATATCATTGGCATCAATTTTACCATCCTTTGTATAGTCCTGGTAAACCAGATCGCCCTGGCGCGGTGTGGTTGTCGGATGGGGGTAGGTTGAAAAATCGTCTGTTGTCCGCATCATCCCGATGCTGTTATACAAAAGATAGGTATTTAAAGGACGGCCGGTCTGCTTTTGCCATTCCGGTGTTCCGGGTGCTTCATCTATGTCAACAATTTTGCTTTTTGCATAGGTAAGGTTTCCCGAAAAGTAGATGCCGGCGTCCTGATCCAGCCGCTTATTGTAGCCCAGTGTAAACTCAAACCCGTTGTTATCTACTTTGCCTATATTTTCAGCGGGTATGATGGCACTGTTGATACCCGACAGCTGGGGAACGGAAGCATTCCGCTGCGCAAGAATATCCGTGCGCTTTTGCTGGAAGTAAATGAACTCCAGGTTAAAGTGTTTCAGGAAAACAGCGTTCAGGCCTATATCCAGCTTTTTGGCTTTTTCCCATGTTATATCCGGGTTTGCCAGCAACGTAAGATCATAGCCAGGCACGATAACTCCATTGATAACATACTGGCTGTTTAACGAATAATTATTAAAATACTGGAAAAGCCCTACGTTATCATTGCCCAGTATACCATAGGAGGCCCTTAACTTAAGATCATTGATAACGGCACCTTTATGAAACCAGTCCTCGTTGGATATGCGCCATGCTGCAGACACTGCAGGAAAAAAGCCGTATTGGTGACCGGGCCCAAAGGTGGATGAACCGTCCACCCGCGCCTGTACCTCCGCCATATACTTCTCGCTGTAATTATAGGCAACCCGTCCCAGGTAACTCTTCCGGGTGTAGGTATAGCTTCCGCCATCGCTCGACTTATCTGCATCGGCGGTTCCGCCCTGGCTTAGCTCCGGCGTGGTATACGTTGGAAAATGCTTCCTGTATGCGGAAAAATTGTCACTGTGATAGTTGCTTTGCTCGTAGCCAACAAACGCATTGATGCTGTGTTTGTCAAACCGCCGGTCAAAATTAAGACGTATATTGGAAACATACTGATACTGGTTGGTCTGAGACTGGTATAAGGTAGCCTGCTTGTCGATACCACCCAGCACATTGGGCGTGTAGGTACCGGTTGCAGCGTTGTATTGATACAGGTTATAGGGGGTTGCAAAATTCTTATCAAACCCGGAGGATTTATCAACGCTGAACATTCCCTCCAATGCCAGCCCCTTTACGCCTGGTATTTCATATGCGCCTTTCAGAACACCGTTAAAAACAAGCGTAGGATTGTAATTGGTGCCCGGGATATCGGTTACCATAATGGCCGGGTTGCCGTTTTCGATACCGGTAGTGGGCAGACCGTTGGGATAGTAGGCGGCAACCGTTGGATAGGCCCTGTACAGAAAACGGAAGATATCGCCGGCTCCCGATTGAGGAAACATCCGGTCTTCCTGCCGGCCCGATAACAACAGCCCCACCTTCAGCCGTTTAGAGATATTGGCATCAACATTTGACCGGAAACTGTATTGTTTGTACCGGGTAACACCGTTCTTATACAACCCGTCCTGGTTCAGGTAGCCTGCCGACAGGAAATATTTCACATTCTCTCCGCCACCGCTCACGGAAATATCATGCTTACTTTGCAGGGCCATTTTTTTCAATACCAGGTCCGGCCAGTTGGTATTCGGGTAGTTTAACGGATCGCTTCCGTCTTTAAACTTTTGCAGCTGCTCTTCCGAATAGATCTGGTTCATCCCCTTATCCTGGCTATTGTAGTAGGCGATCTCATTTTGAATGGTAGCATAAGTAAAGGCATCCGCCAGTTTTGGCAACCTCGTTGGCGAAGTAAAGGCCTGGTTAAAATTATAGCTTATCTGGGGCTTCCCCGACTTCCCCTTTTTTGTAGTAACCAGGATAACACCGTTAGCCGCCCTGCTTCCATAAACGGCGGCAGAGGCGTCCTTCAACACAGAAATATCCTCAATATCATTGGGGTTCAGTCTTGACAGCCCTCCTATCTGGCCGGGGACGCCATCTACGACTACCAGCACGTCATTATTTCCTGTTGTTGCCAGGCCCCTTATCAATATGCTTGATCCGTCGTAACCAGGCTCCCCACTCCGGTTATTGGCAATAACCCCCGACACCCGCCCCGCAAAGCTGTTGGAAACATCCGGCTGCGGGCTTTTCTTCAGTTCATCTCCTTTTACAGAAGATACGGACCCGGTTAACGTAGCCTTTTTTTGCGTACCATACCCGATCACCACAACCTCATTCATAGCCGCCACCAATTCATTATCGAGCACCACATCAATATTCTCATCCCCCAGGACAGCTACCTCCCGCGCTGCAAAGCCAATACTGGTAAATTGCAGCCGGTCTCCCTTAGCCGCAGGAATAGCATAATGACCTGTTCCATCGGTCATGACGGCTGTTGTTTTGCCTACTACAGATACGGTTACCCCTGCCAGCCTTTCTCCCCGGGAGCTGGTAACGGTTCCTTTGACGGGGCTTTGCGCAAAAGCCCGGGGTGAAATAAGCACGAGTAAAAACAGAACAATTAAAGCATAAAAAGAAGATAACCTGCTTTTTCCTGAATAGTTTTCCATTAAAACAATCGTTTAATTTTTTTTGATTTGATTTTGTAAACCTGGCTGGTTCTAAAGCTTGAAACAGAATTTTAGTTTTCTGCCAATAAAATTATACAGCAACACCCCCTTTAGAGGGGGTGTTTTCTGAAAAAAGGGGGTAATTTTCGTATTTTTTACTGCTGAGAGGTGTTTTTTCTTTTTCCCGCTTCACTGATCGTGTAGCTTTTTTGGAACTGGCGCCGGTACTTCCTGATATATTCTGAGGGGGTGCAACCGAAAAGCCTGGTAAACTGTGTTCTGAAGTGCTTGATATCATTAAAGCCGGCCTCGGTGGCGGCCTCTGTTACATTGCAATTTGTATTAATAAGTAAGGCTGCGGCTTTGCGCAGCCGGATCATCCTTACAAAACTGCTGACGGTATGCCCGGACAGCTGTTTAATTTTCTTGTACAGGGCGGAATGGCTTTTTCCCATTTCCCGCGCCAGCATATTTATGGCAAACTGTTCGTCATACAAATGTTCCTCTACCACTTTGATGCACTGGTCTAAAAAGAGTTTTTCACTTTCCAGTACATTCAGATTGTTTTCCTTAAGCGTCACGTGGTTTAAAAAGTACTGCTGCAAATGGGTCCGGGAAGCAATAAAGTTGTTCACTTTTGCAATGAGCAGCTCTTTTTCAAATGGCTTCAATATATAATCTGCGGCACCGCTTTTTATACAAAGCAGTTTCATTGCCGCAGAGTCCTCCCCGGTAAGTAAAATTATGGGGATATGCTTCAACCGGTTATCGGCCTTGATTTTCACGCAGAGATCATACCCGTTTATGGCTCCGGGCATATTAAGGTCTGTAATGATGATATCCGGCAGCTCTGATATTGCCAGGCTAAAGGCCCGGGCTCCATCCAATGCTATTAATACATGATATTCCGGCGAGAATATACCTTCGATATACTGTACCAGTGTTTCATTATCATCAACGATCAGTATCTTCTTCTTGTCGGAGGCAATTGCATCCAATTTTGGAGCGGGTTCCGCAGAAGGCAATTCCAGCTCTCCCGCCAATATCTCTTCGGCTAAGTGTTTTTCGGGTTCCTCACCGGCGATCAGCACATTTTCCGGAAGATGTGTTTTCCCTTTAAAAAGCCGGATATAGAAAGTTGTACCTTTTCCGACTTCCGTTTCATAATACAACTGTCCATGATGAAGGTCTATAAAGTTCTTAACCAGGTAAAGACCGAGGCCAAAACCTGGCTTTTTCTTTGACTCCAGCGTTTTCACCTGGTAATACTGGTCAAAAATCCGGTTACCGATGGTCTTATCAAACCCCGGCCCCGAGTCCGATAGCGCTATCAGTACCGCATCTGGGGTATCCCGGATGTTCAACCGGATCCTTCCCCGTTCCGGCGTATACTTCAGCGCATTGGAGAGAAGGTTAAAAACCGCTATCTCTATTTTCTCGGCATCTGCAAAAATTTCGGTCGCCTCGTTATCGCAGCAAAGCTCGTAGCTGATATTCTTTACTTTAGCCTGGTAATAAAAACTGTCAAACACCTCTTTGCACAGGTCGTAGATCTTATAATTCCCGATCGAAAGGCCGGATGCATTGGCATCCGCTTTTCTGAAAAGCAATAGCTGGTCCACAAGACGCAGCATTCTGCGGGAATTGTTGTAGGCAACTTTGATCTCCACCGGCTTTTCATCTTCGCCTCCATTATGTATGAGCTCATTAATGGGATTAATGATCAGCGTGAGCAAGGTTCTGAACTCATGGGTTATATTGGTAAAAAATGACGCCTTCCGTTCACTCAGCTCTTTCTCATTCTGTGCTGTTATCCGGGCCAGCTGTACCTCATATTTGAGTTTTTGCCGGTTCGTTTTATACTTTAAATACCCGTAAATGACCGCAACGGCAATGCTTGTGTACAACAGCCATGCCCACCAGCTCCGGTACCAGGGCGGCAATACGGTTATTTGAAGTCTTGTTAGATCCCGGCCCCATTCCCCGGATTCATTGGTGGATTTAATATATAAGGTATAGGTTCCCTCTCTCAGGTTATTATAGGTCAAACTACGGGACAAAGTGTGGTTCCAGCTCCTGTCCCACCCCTGCAGAAAATAAGCATACTGTATCTTGCCCGGCGAAGAAAAAGCCATCGTAACAAAAGAGATGTCAAGATTGGCATCTTTGAACGGCAGCTCTACTGCCGCTATATTTTCAACGGGCACTTCCTCCCGCCAGTACGCAGTTTGTTCAATAGGTATTTTATTAACCTTTACCGAAGTGATCGTTGGCGGGCGCATTGTGCTGTTCCGCTCAATGATGGTTCCGGGATCGAATTTATTAAACCCGTCGATACCCCCAAAGATCAACTGGCCATTACGGAGGCGCAGCGCGGCGTTATAGTTAAATTCATTGCTTTGCAATCCGTCGTCCACATCAAAATTATGCGCCTCCCTTTTATCGGGATTAAATCGAGATAAGCCATTGTAGGAGCTGCACCACAAATACCCGGCAGCATCTTCCAGCACATTCAGGATGGTGTTTCCGGGCAGGCCATCGGCTTCTGTAAAATGCCTAAACGTATGCTTCTGTTTATCGAAGAGCACCAGCCCGCCGCCCTCGCTCCCCAGCCAGATCCGGTTCCGGGAGTCCACATAAATACACAGAACCGGGTAATCGACCGGGTAACGCAGGTGCCGCTTATCCTTTGTATCTACCGCAATCAGCTCTTTATAGTTACCAGCCCACAGCCCACCTTCCTTATCCTGGTTAATGGCATGGATATTGGTAAGCCGGCTATCAAAAAGCTCCCATTTATTCAATGCTTCATTAAACAGGTACATAGCCCCACCCCTCGTGGCCCCCGCCCATAGCCGGTGTTCCCGGTCCTGGAACAGCTTCCAGAAATTGATGTCATACTTTTTTAAGGCCGGGTTATAGCAGGGATAATTCACAAACGTTCCGGAGGTCCGGTCCATCAGCTGCAACCCGCCTCCAAAAGTGGCCACCCACAGTCGGTTCCGGTAATCAGCCAGGAGGCTTACAACAAAATTGCTGCCCAGGGATCCCGGGTCACCGGCGTTATGTGTAAAATTGGAAAAGCTATTGGCTCCCGGATCCCAGCGGGAAAGGCCGCCTCCATCTGTTCCGATCCAGATATCATGCCCGGCATCCTCACTAAACGACAGGGTAAAATTGCTAACCAGCGAATTTTTATTAAACGGGTCCTTTTTAACTGATTCAAATAACAGCTTTTTGTTGTCGGCAATACCGATACCCCCACGTAAAGTTGCGATCCATTTCCTGGATTCCCGGTCTTCAAAAACACTGTATACAGCACCACTCTTTAACTGGCTGGCAGCATTGCCCGCCGTTATGTAGTCCATCGGGGCACCTGCTGTATTGAATACGGCGATTCCGCCGCCATCCGTACTTACCCAGAGCCGGCCATTCCTGCTCAGCAGTAAGCCGGTCACATTCCGGGCAGGTATATCTTTGTTATATATGCTTGCTTCAATTTTGCGGGAATGGATATTATATTGAAATAATCCATTTTGTGAACCGATGTAAATCAAATGCTGCCCAGGAACCGGCAACAATTTTCCACCATCCGTAATACGGTCAGATACCAACCGGATACGCCGGGTCTTTCTGTCGAAAGAACACAGCCCGATATTCTTAATAAACAGATACAGCGTGCCGTTGTATTCGCATATACCCTGCACATTGTAGTCGGCAATGGTATTATACAGGATCTGCGAAAACCATTTCCTTCCCGGTTCCAATATCAAAAGGCCTTTATCATCGGTACCTAAATATACCGTATCATTGGTAATGAACAGCTCGTTACACCGCGCCTCCAGTTTTTGAATGTTCCCCGTGTTAAAAGGCCGGTAATTGAACGATTGAAAAACCTGGTGCGCATAGTCAAAAAAGCTCACACCTTTCAGGGAACCGGCCCATACGCCCGTTTTGCTGACGCCTAATGTTACAATATGGTTATTGATCAAAGAAGCGGTATCCCGCCATTTATTCCGGAACACTTTAAATTCAAATCCATCGTACCGGTTCAGCCCATCAAAAGTGCCGATCCAGATAAAACCAAATTTATCCTGTACAATGCTGGTAGCCGAATTATTGGAAAGCCCCTGGGAGATACCAATACTCTGAACAGGAATATTTTCTGCTGATAAAATGGTACAGCTCAATAACAGCATAACAGAAAATACACCCAAGCGCATATATACCAGGATTTGATTATTCAAATTGAAGGATACCGACCTTTAAATACCCCTGTTTACGGGAAAACGAATCTACGTATTTTTTGCCAGCAGGAGCCGGCTGTAGCAGCGCAAACACATCTGGATCGGGTGAAAAGAGAGAACCAGGAACTTTTTCAGTTATTGCAGGGGTCCCGTGTTTATAGTGGGCATTCCCCGGCCCCAGCAGGAGCTGCGTAAAATTTAAGGGCCAAACAGACCCGCCCCCCAGGGGCGGATCAATGCTAATCAGATGCATTGTTTCCCCCGGTATCAACCGCCACAGCATTGTTTCTTTTTTGCTTATTTTTAACGCCCCGTTCTCTTTCGGGAAACAGAATTTTGACCGGCTTCTTTAACGATCATTTTATCATACCCCTTAATTCATTATTACGATGCTTCCAAAAAGATTATTGTCCCTCGATTTTCTCCGCGGTTTCATTATGGTACTACTGGCACTGGAAAGCGCCGGGCTTTATGGCATTCTGTCTGATCATTCGGAAGGCACATGGTTCCACAACATCGCCAGGCAGTTCGATCATCATCCCTGGCACGGGCTTCGGTTCTGGGACCTGATCCAGCCGGGCTTTATGTTTATTGCCGGTACCGCTATGGCCTACTCATTACACCGGCAAAAACAAAATGGCGTACCCTGGTCCGGATCTTTTAAAAAGGCGTTGAAAAGAAGCGGGTGGCTATTCTTTTGGGGAGTGCTGGATTATGCGGTAAGAAAAACAGGCTTGTCATTCGAATTATGGGATGTGCTTACACAGCTTTCTTTTACCATGCTGCTGGCATTTTTAATCTTTGACCTCAGCAGCCGTACCCAAATAATAATAGGTGCAGGCATTCTCTTACTTACAGAACTCTTATACCGCTTTACCCATATACCCGGTTTTGATCAGCCGTTTACCGATCAGCACAATTTTGGCAATTATATTGACCTGCTGCTGATGCATAAGATCAACCCCGGCGGCTGGGTAGCCATCAATTGCCTGCCCACTGCGGTACATACCATAGCCGGGGCACTTGCGGGCAAGCTTTTATTAAGCGATCGCAGGGACAAAGTAAAAACATTATTGATAGGATCGGGCATTTGTCTTTTACTGGGTTTTGGAATGGACGGGCTACACATCACTCCGATCATTAAAAGGATCGCTACCACTTCGTTTACACTTGCCTCACTGGGTTGGTGTTTACTGGGGCTGGCAGTATGCTACTGGTGGATCGATATTAAAAACCACCGCAGGTATCTTTTCTTTTTTACAGTAGTAGGTATGAATTCTATTTTTATTTACCTGTTCTTCGAGATCGTAGGGCACCGGTGGTTTAATGAGTATGTTGGGGCAGTTACCAACGGGCTGATGGATTTGGCCCGGTTTCCTCCGCGGTTAATGCAATATATTACCGCCCTCAGCATTTTTGCACTGGAATGGGGCATCTGTTATTTCCTGTATAAGAAAAAAATATTTTTCAGATTATAAGAGCCTGTTTAAATTTTATTGATGGAATTTATTATGAAGCTATTTTGGAGCGAAACAAGGAAAATTTTGCAGGCATAGTAGGCCACTATGGCGAAAAATTTAACGCAGTTGCAGCCCAAAACAGCCATAATAAAGCCATTGAATGAATTTTAAACAGGCTCTAAGTACGGTTTAAAAAACGGGGCTGCCAGGATACAGTTACCATGCCGGCTGCATACAGGCAAAGGGTCGCATACAGCAGCGCAGCCCATGAGCACCAGCTGCGGTGAGTACCTGTGCTTATATCCGCATTACGAAAAACGACCGGGGCCGGCAGCGGATAAAAGCTGGAGTATCATAACGGACGGATACCTGAACAGCCAAAAGATCTTCATAACCGGAACATATTCTATTAAAGAGCATACGCGTAAGCAATACGGTAATGACTAATCCAGTAAAAGGCTTACCACCGAAAGGGGTGGGAGCTGCACCGTCAGTTCACCGGCTTTCAGTTGTGCACCCTTAAACGCAACAGGCGTTACTTTTGTTTTATGCTCAAAGCTATTTACGTCGGTAAATGCCCCCGAGTGCAGGAGTTTCCCGTTGATGTTCCGGTACCCCGTACCCGGCAGCGGCGTGTGGATGGTCATATTATTTTGCGGGTCGATATTAACCAGTGTTATACACAAACGACCTTTTGCATCCAGGGAAGCCGAGGCGTTAACGGCCGGGATCTTTTGTGTACCGCTTATATAATCCGGTGCTGTGATCTTCAGCGGTACCAGCCGGGCATCCATATGCTGCTGGTACATATCAAATACGTGATAAGTTGGGGTCAGCAGCATATCGGCTCCCTTCGTCAGTATCAATGCCTGGAGCACATTAACCGTCTGTGCCAGATTCGCCATTCGTACACGGTCTGCATGGTTATTAAAAATATTCAGGGTGGTAGCAGCGATCAGCGCATCACGGAGGCTATTCTGCTGGTATAAAAAACCGGGATTGGTTCCGGGTTCTACATCGGTCCAGATCCCCCACTCGTCCACTACCAGTGCCACCCGTTTTCCAGGATCATACCGATCCATAATGGCAGCGTGCTTTGTTACCAGCTCATCCATAAAAAGACAGTTCTTCATGGTATTGAAATACTCCTTTTCATCAAAGCGGGTGGCAGATCCTTTCTGGTTCCATCTCCCGGTGGGCACAGTATAGTGATGCAAACTAAGTCCCCACATCATATTGTGGGGTATGCTCTTCATCAACACCTCGGTCCAGTTGTAATCAGCCGAGTTAGCGCCGCCAGCTATCCTTTTTAACGAAGCGCCCGGGTAATTCCTTGCAAAGGTGGCATAGCGTCTGAATTCGCCGGAATAATATTCCGGGGTCATATTGCCACCGCATCCCCAGCTTTCATTGCCCACGCCCCAGAAACGCACCTTCCAGGGCTGGTCCCTGCCGTTCCCCTTCCGCAACCGCGTCAGCGGCGTATCGCCATCTGCATTAAGATACTCTACCCATTTCGACATTTCTTCCACGGTGCCGCTGCCTACGTTCCCGGCAATGTAGGGTTCCGTGCCCAGCAAGGCACAAAGCTCCAGGAATTCGTGTGTGCCAAAACTATTATCCTCCGTAACGCCGCCCCAATGCGTATTGATCATTTTGGGCCGCTTACTCCGCTCCCCGATCCCATCACGCCAGTGGTATTCATCTGCAAAACAACCACCGGGCCAGCGCAGGTTGGGGATCCGGATCCGCTTGAGGGCCGCTACCACATCCAGCCGGATCCGGTCTTTTTTTGGAATATTCATTGCCGGATCTACCCAAAAACCATCATAAATACAGCGGCCAAGATGCTCCGAAAAATGGCCATAGATATGACGGCTGATGGTGGTTTGCGTATCTTTTAGCTGGAGAGTGAGTGTAGTCTCCCGCTGTGCATTCAAAAGCGCAACAACCGGTAAGCATACAAAAAGAAGCAGGCTTCGTTTCATTTTATCGTTTTTAGCTATTCTATTAATTGTCAAAAAAACAATTATAAAAAACTAAAATTACAGCTTCTTCCCGATTACTCCAAATAGTTTTTACGCTGCCGGGGGCAGCTGCTGTTGATATTACAAATGAGGGAATTGCTAATTTAGCTGAAGGGGGTGGAAGCGCCGGAGCTACCTGTGGTTGGTGGGTTTGCGGAAACCCCGGAATAGTTTGCTCAAAAGTATAGAAATTAGTATTAGATGCTAACCCACATTAGATTTTAGGAACCGGGTGTACTTAAATACCCCATTCCCTTAGTTATTTAAAAACAAATACTTTTCAGTTTTTTAAAATCATTTATTCATATTTTAACATTATATTGTATATGATTTTCTTTTCATAATCATTCAGAATTTTTGACGCATTATTCTGAATGAAATGATGCTTGAACCCAATTATGGCATTTTCTGGGACACTTATATCATAGCCAATTACACGTAAAGCTAATAAGGGATTAAAATTTGGAGGAGGTTGTTTTAAATTGCTTATATCATACCAATATCCAAATCCAGCAGAAGCAAGCTGGGACCATGGGAAGAGGACACTTGGGTCGTTCTTTCTCACCGGAGCAAAGTCTGAGTGCCCAATAATGTTCCCTGTTGGTACGCTATATTTTTGCTTTAAATAAGCGAGTAGTTTTATAAGCGCATTCATCTGGACACTTGTAAACTGATCTTTTTCGCCGTCATTGTCAATTTCTATTCCAAGGCTGCACGAATTCATGTCACTAACATTTCCCCATTTACCAGCACCGGCGTGATAAGATCTGATATAATCGTTGAGCATTTGATAAACCTTACCATCCCTGCTGATTACATAATGCGTACTGGTCTCTGATTTCTTTCGAACAGAAAAAGTAAAAAGCGCCTGTTCGACACTGCTTTGAGCAGTGTGATGTAATATAATAAAATGAGGCTTCCTAATATTAAAATCGATAGCTGCGTACCAGTTATCGGTATTAACTGCAGGGCTTCGTTTATCATCTGGCGTTTCGGAAATTTGATCTATTATTGTTTGGAGGTTGTCATAATAAACCTTTCTTGAGAAAGTTCTTTGCAAACTATCCGTTAGACACAAATAGTGCTGAGGGCTTCCCAACACTAAAGTCCTAGGGTTAACGTCAGCGTTTTTGGATATGAATGATTTATACCTTAGGGAGGCAGGGGCTTCAGAAGAAGCTTTGCTTGTAATTTCCGAAGGTGGAGGCTGTTGCATAATGCCCAGAAATCAGCAATAGTATAAAGTACTAAAAACGGAGATGGAGATTCTTTCTTTTTTAGTAACTTGGTGATACAGTTTTAGCTTCTTATAAAGAACATATCAAAAATGAAGACCTGTCAAATTTGCTTTTTAGTTTTCTTAATTTTTTTCTGCAATAGCTTACTTGCTCAAAATACAACTGTTCAGTATTTCGGGAAAGAAAAACTTAATTTTTATCAGATCAATGAGCTTTTAATTAATGATATGGTTCAATTTGATAGCGGCAATAGGACCTTCAAAACAAATATCCTCTTTCCAATGATATATGATCAAACGGGGTTTCAACAACCATTGATTCTTTTTCCAAATGATTCTATTCGATTGGAGGTTAAAAATGGGGCTGCCATATTTTCTTCATTTAATAATTCCCAAAGGGATCAGGAAATTTTATGTGCTAAAGAAATTTATGATAGATACGGTTCTTTTATCTATGAAGATTATTTTGCGCTGGACAGGATACCATTTGTTCCCAAAAGTGTAAAAAATGATATGGAATTTGAAGCATATAAAGTCAAATATCCCAAGACCCAAAAAAACAATAATGCCAGGGATTCTGCAATCTATTCTATATATGAAAAAAGAATGACGATACTGGATAAATATAAGAATAGCGTAAGCAAGGAATTTTATTCTTTAATTAGCAATTGGTTATTGTATAGATACTTATATCTATCATTAAAGGGATACGAATACTCTTTGGAAAATTCCTTGCCAATTAGACTTAGACAACTTCTCTCAAATAAGGCTATCTATGACGAGACTTTAGCCCAAAATATAAACACTTATCGCGCTTTTTTAGGTTTCTATAACAGCTACTTAACTGCAATTAAACTTAGCCGGAGCCCTACTCCTAAAGAAAAGCTTCTAAATGCTGATACTGCTTTTACCGGCAATAATAGAGACCGTATAATGTTTTCGATAATATATGAGCACTTGCAGGGCAAGCAAATTGATTCAACCCTTCTTCCTCTTTTCTATTCAAAATGCAGAAACGACACCTATGTAAATAGAATAAAAAATTACCTAAAAGGAAAGCAACTAATAAATGTAGATGCAAAATCTGAATTATTAAATAGACAAAAACAATTGGTTGGAATTAATGACATTCTAACAAACAAAAAGGGAAAGCTGATATACATTGACTTTTGGGCAACCTGGTGTGGTCCCTGCCTTGCCGAAATGAACGATTTCAAAAAACTGAAAAAACATTATAAAGAAAAAAATATTTCTTTTATATCTATAAGCATGGATTCTGATAACGGGAACTGGGAGAAAATGTTACAGAATACATTTTTAGATGATTTGCCCTCACAAAACGAACATTTTTTATTAATCAATAACTTTCAATCAAAATTTGCGAAGAGTTTTAATATCGTTTCTATTCCAAGGTTTTTGCTTTTTGATCAAACAGGGAAGCTAATTAGTTTGAAAGCTCCGAAACCAAGCGATAAGGATATATATGAGTTTATTGATAAATTATTGTAATATGAATTATTCCTTCTTAATAATTTAACCACAACACTGCACTACTATAGAAGCTCTTCTGAAGCTAAAAGAAAAATTTTAAATACTTATATTTACCAAGCCTTATGGATAAATGTATTGATCATTTATTTAAGTTTGACACAATATTACATAGGCTGATGCATCATCCACCGCTCGATATATGCCGCAAGCTGTTCATAAGGCATTTTTGGAGTAACGTAAGCAGCGGGGCCATCCGGTTTTCGGATCCATTTATTACTCCCGTCTTTCGCTACTTCAATCGCCCCTTTCTGGATCCCAAAGAAATTGTGACAGCCTTTAACGGCTATCAACACAGCAGTCTGATCCCAACTCATACGCCCGTTGTGATCAGATGCCGCCTGGGGTATGGATATCCTGTAGGCATCTTTTACCGGGCTATTCCTGATGGAAGCATCGTTGATCAGTTTTAGTCCTGTCCTGATCTGCTGGCCGATCTCCCAACCGGTGAACAATACGGGTTTGGGCCATACTTTAAAAAGATCGTATGCCGCAGCAGCATCCTTATATACATTGAACTCCTTTCCTTCCGGGAATTTTCCGGCCATACTTACCAGGTTCTTTACTTTCTTTTTTACCAGTTCCAATCCATTTAACCGGGAATACTGATCCGGACCGGAATGAACCAGGTTGTTCAGGTTGGTAAAAAAACCAACGGTAATAATGGTTACACTGTTATCAGGCTGCCCGGCCAGTATTTTCCGGTACAGGCTCACCGCATCCGGAACCTGCGCATTGTTTTTTATCGTATGCGGATAGCGGGCAATTAACGAATCCGTCCAGTGCTGCGGATCCTTGTCTGCGTATGCCCACTGCCCGGGCACACCCACCGGGATGCCGGGCCGGTTAAAATAGGTATTGAAAACATTCAGTACACTGGCTACTCCTTCATATTTTGTACTGGCAATGGTGCCCAAAATAGTTACATAACCACTGTCTGCAAAAGCATGCAGCATAGCAATAGCGCCTACGTCATCATAATCCGGCCCCATATCCGTATCAAAAATGACACGCAGCTTTTTGCTGTTCCGGGTACCCGGGCCTGCATCTTCCGCGCCATGGCTGTAGACCGTAATACTACAAAACAACAGGCACAGCACCGGGTATAAAGCAATCGTCCGTATTTTCATCGTTCATTTATTTTTATTTCTAAATCAGATCACCACCCCGGGTTCTGGGTCAGGTTCTTGTTTTTTACAATGGCTGATGCCGGAATGGGATAATAATACTGGCGGCCATCAGCATACCAGGTACGGGTTTGCGACCTAAACCACTCCAGGTGTTTGTCGGCGGTAAGCGTTTGATAATTGGTACTCTTTCCGCCGATGGGTACCTTAGCGCAGCCTTTGGGAACATCAATGGTGGGCCCGCTCTGCGCACCATCATAAAAAACAACATCGGGGGTACCATCCTGGTCCAGATCCATCAATGTATTTAAAGCCGGTACGTAGATGCCACTCCATTCCAACGTGGCCATCAGTTCTCCTCTTTTCCAGCGCTTCAGATCGTTGAAGCGAAACCCTTCCAGTGCCAGTTCTACCTGGCGCTCCCTGCGAATCTCTAACAGCACCGGATCATTAATATCCGGGAAAAACGTTTCCTTCAGATACGTATCCACCATCGTGGGTTTCTGCGTCAAACCACCGGTTACCCCGGCGCGTTTTCTTAATTCCCCTATAGACTTGCTCCAGTCCTGATCCGTAAGCGTTCCCAGTTCTGCCTTTGCCTCTGCAAAATTCAACAACACTTCAGCATACCGCATCAGGGGCAGGTTGTTCGTATTATATCCGCCGTTATCAAAATAGCTGTCATCCAGCGTATATTTTATAGGCTGGTATCCCGTATAGGAATAGCTGGCAAAATTAGGGGGGGCGGCGCTGCCGTTGCGGGTATAGCCCGGGGTACGGATCAGCTGGCTCAACCGGAAGTCGCGGTTCTGGCATTCCTGGTAAAAGGTTTCCGTTTTATAGTTGGCACGGCTGGTATAGGGAGTTCCGTCCCTGTTGAGTATCGTGTTGATAAACGGGCGCACCAGGCTGTAGCGGGGGCCATAAGTAGCCGAGGTCCACCACCAGTTGGCATCGCCCAAAACAGCCAGGTCCTTGCTTAACACCACTGCCAGCATTACCTCCGAAGTAACCGGCTTATCGGAAATAAAGAGTTGCCGCTGGGAGGCCTGGGGGCCGCCCCCGTTGTAAATCGTATAGGGGCCTTTATTCATCAGTTCTGTTGCCGCATCTACTACGTACTGGTAGTATTTATCGGCAGTATTGGCAAGTGACAGCTCGGTATGATATTTACGGAACGAAGCTTCGAACAATGCAGCCCTCGTCTTCAGCCCCAGGGCTGTCCACTTTGTGATCAGTGACCCATCAGAAGTGATGGCACTCATGTTCTGATATGCAAAATCAAGATCCTCGATAATATGGTCAATGATCATGGTACGCGCCTCTCTTTTACCATATAAAACATCACTCTCTGTTACCTGAAGCGGATGATCGATCCAGGGCACTTCCCCAAAACGGATCAGCTTATCCAGGTAGAAATACGCCCTGAAAAAACGGGCGATCCCAAGATAATTATTCTTTACAACGTCGGTTACATTTGCCTTTTGCGCATTCTCAATAAAATAATTAACATTCCGGAGGTTGCCCCAATCCCAGCCCGAACTGTTTTCTGCCTTATAAGCACCGTCCTGTATAAAAGCGTTCAACCCATTCACTCCGCCATAATCGGCCATCGCATCCATCGAATAGGCATTGGTTCCGGAGGGCAGCATATTATAAAAAGAGTAACAGTAGGTTTTCATCCCGTTCTCGCTTCCGAAGATATCTTTTACGGATGCCGTTGCTTCCGGAAGCTCTTCCATCTGGCAGGAAGAGAATAATATAGTTGACAACGAAAATATATAGACTAACTTTTTCATCATTTTCTGTTTATAGCGTAATCAAAATATTAAAACTGTAACTCTTCATCGTGGGATAGTTGAATCCATCTCCATAACCACTGCTCACATCCGGGTCTGAATTTCCAATATTTGTAACATCGATATCTTTTGTTCGCTTATACAATGGCGACCAGGTAAACAGGTTCTCACCCGAAAGACCAAGCCGTACCGCCTGAAGCCCTATTCTCTTCACCATCACAGCAGGCAGGCTATATCCGACCTGGATGTTTTTGAGCCGCGTATAAGAAACATCCTGCAAATACCGGGTTTGCGCATTCAGTTTTAATGACTCATTATACCCCGCATACCTTGGAAAATACCCGTTGGGGTTATCCGCCGTCCAGTAATTGTTCAGGTGCCAGGTGGGTAAATTATTGTATGGCCTGTTATACTGTCCCCAAAAAATGGACTCGTTACTGGGATACCAGTTCTGCTTGCCTACCCCCTGAACAAATGCAGAAAAGTATATATTATTCCAGTCGAGGCTAACCGTAGCACTGTATAAATAACGTGGCGTCTTATTCCCGATTATTTTTTTATCTCCGTGGCTATACAGGGTATTGCTTCCATAATCAATAACACCGCTGTTATCTAAATCGGCAAACCGGATATCGCCGGGATAAATTTTCCCGGAATTGGATGACTTAATAACCGGCTGCCTGGGCGCTTTATCAATTTCCTCCTGGTTCTGAAAAAGCCCCTGTGTTACATACCCCCATATTTCGCCGATCTGCTGACCTGCATAATAATCGCCCAGGCCTCCGGTGGTATTATTATACCGGTCGATGCGCGAGTGGTTGTCGGCCAGGGTTGCCTTAACACTATAATTAAAAGGCCTGTTAGCCATAAGGAAAAAGTCGGTGTACCCAAGCGAAATTTCAAAGCCTTTGGTTGTCATGTCGGCGTAGTTTCCTTTGGGTGAGCTTGCACCAAACACATCCGGTAAGGTTTGACCTACGGTATACATATTGAGCGTTTTGCGGATGTAATAATCTCCCGTAAAAGTAAGCCGGTTCTTCAGGAAGGCGATATCCAATCCATAGTTTGCGGTTTGAGCCGTTTCCCAGGTCAGGTTATCGGGGATCACCCCTGGTGCGCTGGTTTGAGGATTTTTGGCCCCGTTTAAAATACGCCCGGACGTACTGATCGAAAACTGTTCCAAATAAGAATACGGATCAATATTTCCATTACCCAGTGCGCCATAAGATCCCCTCAGCTTCAGATCAGCAATAACAGAGGGACTCACATTCCAAAAATGTTCCCGTGAAATACGCCAGCCTGCGGATACGGAGGGGAAGAACCCCCACTGCTCATTGCCGGGAAACTTGGAGGAACCATCATAACGGCCGTTCACCTCAAAGAGATAGCGTTCATCAAAGATATAGTTCAGCCGGTAAAAGAGGCCGGTAGTGCGGTATTTGTTATATCCGCCTGTTGCTGTAACGGAATTTCCCAGCGCCAGATTGATATTCTCCGTTTCGGGAGATAATAGTCCATTCTTCGTGATATACTTTGAAGAATAAACCCTTTGATCATAGTTATACCCCAACAGTCCTTTTATATAGTGTTTTGCAAAGCGCTTTTCATAATCAGCATACAGGTTGGCGGTTAAATAATTCCAACGCTGATCCGCTGTATAAATGTTATCATTGGAAGACGTTTCCAGGAATAAGACCTGGCCTTGTTTTACGCTGTAAGGCACCGGAACCCTCACACGGGTGAGCTCGTACTTTTGAGAACGGAAGGTGAAATCCCCTTTAATATGAAAGCTGTTGTTAAAAAACTTTGTTTCAAAGCTGGTCGTATTCCGGAGATTGGATCCCGCATTATTCCGGACATTTTTACCATAGATAAAATCACCCACCGTATAAGCAGCAGAATAGCTGAACGTGCCATCCGGGTTAAAAATGGGCGATGTGGGATGCCCTTCGTCGGCAATATTTCTCCAGATAACGCCCCCCTCCCCCGCGGTAATAGGATCGCGGTAGGAATAGTAAGAATAATCCATATTATTCATCACCTTTAACCAGTCGGTTACCTGCAGCCCCTGTTTGGCACGCATGCTGTAATTCTTATACAGATCCGGGTTATAGTTGTAAATACCATCGCTGCCAAAATAACGGCCCGACAGGTAGTACTCAAACTTATCAGAAGTGCCGCTTACAGAAAGATTATGCTGTTGTGTAAAGGTTGATTTTTTGAGCAGCGCACCATAATAGTCGGCATTACCATAATAAACATAGTTGCCCTTGGCATCTACCGTTACTTCTTCTGTATTTCCCTGTTCTTTTCTTTTTTTGAATTCCGCTAACCAGTCCAATGTAAAGATCTGGGTCTTGTTCAGCTTTGCGGGTACCGAAGAATAATTATTCCAGGCATTATATGCTTCATAAAAATGAGATGCATATTCATACCCATCGGTAACAAAGTCCGGCCGGGTCGTCTGTTTTTGAATAGACGCGCTTCCTGAATAGGTAACGGAAGCCTTTCCTTTCTTAGCATTCTTTGTTGTAATAAGCACTACCCCAAAGGTACCTTTTGACCCATACACGGCTGCAGATGCCGCATCTTTAAGTACGGTAACCGCCTCCACGTCATTGGGGTTTAATGTTGAAGGATCCCCCTCAACCCCATCGATCAGGATCAGCGCGCTTCCGCCCTGTCCTACCGAAGTTGCCCCGCGGATGTTATAAGACACATCCCTGTTTGGCTTTCCGTCGAGCGGATTTACATTGAGGTTAGGTATTGCGCCCTGCAGCATTTGTGTAATGGAAGGCTGCACGCGGCCCTCAAGGGCGGCCCCGCTCAGCTGATCCACCGCACCGGTAAGATTGATCTTCTTTTGGGTTCCATAACCCACTACCACCACATCTGCCAGCTGGTTGGTTGCCGGGTCTAATGTATAAGATAACCGCAGCGGATGTGTACCGTCATATTTGACATTCTTTACCGAAAGTGGCTCGAACCCAACTGAAGATACCTGGAGCTCATATGTACCTTCTTTCATTCCGGAAAAAAAGAACCGTCCCTGCTCATCAGCAAGGGCCTGTGTCGAAAAGGTATTGTCCCCGCTTTTTAGGGCAATGGTGGCATTGGGTACTGCATTGCCTGCCTTATCGCTGACAGTACCGCTAATGGATCTGCTTTTATCCTGCGCAAAACTATTGAGTGCAAGACTCAATATTACACATAAAAGAGAAAAGGACTTCATCCCGTTTTTAAAACTTACTTCCCTGAGCATCTTATTCCTTTTTGGTTAAAAAAAATCAACTGTTCAATGAGATCTTACAGAAGATATACAGTACCGCTATTGTTGAAATTTAGCGGTTGCAAAAATATCGTCCGTACTATGAAACCTAATGAATACCGCGTTAACAAATTATGTTGTTTCTGTTACCCGCTCCCTGCCTTTATGATCAGCACCAGCCCGGCAATAAATAAGGCAAACATGATAAAAAGTATTTTGAATACCGGGGCCGGGGCGCCTCTAAACTCCTTCCAGACAAATACGCCCCATAGCGCTGCAACCAGGGTAGCGCCCTGTCCCAGCCCGTAAGAAATTGCGGGGCCTGCTTTTCCCGCTGCAATAAGGTTAAACAGGTTTCCAAGCCCCCAGATCCCACCTCCTACAATACCAGGAATATGCAAACGGAATCTTCCTTTAAAGTACTCGGCATAGCTTCCGGGGTTACCAATGAACGGCTTTTTTATCAGGATCGTATTAAACAGGAAGTTACTGCCCAAAACACCGGCTGCAAATATTACGGATGCGGTGTAGGGTGTCATTTTGCCGGCTTCGGGCCTTATAAAATCATTCAGATCCATAGATGCTGCAATAAACCGGTAAAAGAACGCCATTAAGATCCCGGCTATTACCGAAAGCATAATTCCCTTCATAGAAACAGCAGCATGCCGGGTCTTGGTTTTGTAGGCAATCGAATTCAAGATCACGGCAATGATGATCAATACTGTTCCTGTAAATAACAGGGCCGCATTCCCTTTAGGCAGGGTCATATAATTTACCAGCACTCCAATGACCAAGGCCAGTCCGATCCCTATAGGAAACGCTACCGCCATACCGGCTATGGCGATTGCCGCAGATAAAAGGATGTTTGCTGCATTAAAGACAACACCGCCAACCAGTGCGCTGGCGATATTGGCGCTGCCCGCCTGCATAAGGTCCGCTTCAAAGCTCCGCCCGCCCTGTCCATGGCTTCCCAGAGTGAAAGCAGCCAGCAGCGAGAAGAGCACCATTCCGATGACATAATCCCAGTAAAAAAATTCATACCGCCAGTTTTTACCGGATATTTTTTGTGTATTGGCCCATGAGCCCCAACAAAGCATGGTTACGATACAGAACAGCACCGCCAGCTGGTAATTATCTACTATATACATAAAGAAACGCTCTTTTTATTCAATCGTTATGCATTGGCTAAAAATACGGACCGACCGATCCGTTCTCTATCCGCTATACCTGATATTCGCTACTCCACCTATCTCATAACCCCGGCAATCACTTCATTATAGTAGGGAATGGAAGCCTGTGCACCCTGCCGGGTTGTGGAAATAGCGGCAGCCCGGCAGGCGAACCGGATAGCATCTGCAACCGGCTTGTCATTGGCCAATGCCACCACCAACGCTCCATTAAATACATCCCCTGCAGCCGTTGTGTCTACCGGGCTCACTTTTAAAGCAGGGATCAGTGTCATCCCGCTCTCATCTCCTATCAATGCGCCCTCCGCCCCCAATGTAATAATGACCTTTTTTATTCCCCTGGCCAGGAGCACTCCTGCAGCGGTCTTTGCAGTTTCCGTATCTTTTATTTCAACCCTGGCCAGCAGCCCTGCCTCAATTTTGTTGGGCGTAAGAATATCAATGTATGGGTACAGGCTCCCGGGCAGTTCCTGCACAGGAGCGGGGTTAATAATCACCTTTAATCCTTTGGACGCAGCATACCGGGCTATAAAGTGTACGGTTTCCATTGGTATTTCAAATTGCATCAATACCATTTTGCATTGTTCCAGTTCATGCAGCAGGGGCTGGGTAAAATCATCGGGTAACAGGGCTTTATTTGCGCCCTGGCTTACGACAATACTATTTTCCCCCTCCTTGTCTACGGTGATCAGCGCAACACCGGATGGAAGTTCAGGGTCTTCCAGCATAAAACGGGAGTCAATTCCTTCTTCGTCAAATAGCCGGGAAGCCTGGCGCCCAAATACATCGTTGCCCACTTTTGTAATGAACAGGGCATCTCCACCCAACCGGGCCACCGTTACCGCCTGGTTGGCGCCCTTTCCACCGGGATTCATAAAAAACTGGCTGGCCAGCGTGGTTTCTCCCGGAACCGGTATCCGTTCCGCTTTTACCACCATATCCATATTGGTACTTCCGACAATCGCTATTTTTCTGGCAGGCATATCGTGTTCCATTATTTTTCAAAAACTAATATGGAAATAAAATTAAAGTTTTAAAAACCTTATTTAAAGCAAAATTTAATTAAATTTAATAATTGCAAATCAGGAGAAAACCTCAAGACAATAGTGCAATACGATACATATCAATAAATTACGAACAACAAACTTCGGCAAATAAGATAATTATGAACTTAGCATCGGTTATTGAGTTGGCGAATACATTATCTGTTGCGGAAAGACGACAATTCAAACTCATTACCCGAAAATCGCAGAAGGGAAAAGTGTACCTGCAGCTTTTTGACCTGGTTACGCAGGCAGGCGATCCTCTTGTTATAAAAGAGTCTTTCAAAAAAATATATCCCGCGGCTTCTTTAAATATGGCAACACAATACCTGCACAAACTGCTATGTGATATGCTTGTGAGGAACCAGTTAAAAAATGATGCGGGGCTGCTGCTGCTTTATGGCATGATGAAGGTTAAAACCCTCCGGCAACGGAACCTGCCCAACCAGGCAATAAAACAAGCCCGGGTCCTGCTATCGGGCTCCAACACAACCGACGACTTTTTATTAAAATATATCCTTAAGCGTGAAGAGCTCAGCCGGCTCTCCGAAATAAATTTCAGGGGTATCTCGGAAAAACAATTGATTGCAGAGCAACAGACAGCCAGAGACCTGTTAAAAAACACCAGGAGTCTCCAGGAGCACTATGCCCTTTATGAATTATTAAAGCACCGGCTTATTCATTCAACACCGGGCGGAAGCCCGGCTGCTCCGGCCGGTTTCGATGACCTGCTGTTTGAAGAAATGGCTATTATCAACAACCGGGTAAAACAAAACCCCGAATCACAAAAGCTGCATCTCTTATTTCAATCCTTTTATTTCAGCCATACGGGGAACTATAATGCCGCGTTAAAGACCTTTTACCTGCTGAACGGGTTATTTGAAAAACATAAAATCCCCCTGCAACACCCCCCGCTGGACTACTACGATACATTGGACGGGTTACTGGAAAATTTAAAAGCTGTTCATGCATTCGATCAGATGCCCTATTTCATCAAAAAACTTTCGCTGTTAGAGCACAAAGCATACCCTGATTATTTCAACTACCTGGTAAAAAAGACAACCCTGTTATTCGAACTGGAGGTATTGGTTGCGAACGGAGCCTGGGGAAACGCCCTGCAGCAGATCCGGTCCGTTTCCTCCCTGGTACTCAGTGAATTTTCATCCGTGCATCCCCAAAAGCAATTAAAGCTCCTGTTCTACTGCTCACTGATCTATTATAAAAATCAACAACCCGGTAAAGCAAAAAAAATACTAACCCCTGTCATTACAGCCCGGCAACCCGACCGCAGTTCCTTTTACAATATCTGCAGATGTTTTAACATCGTACTGCACTATGAATCCCGGGACCTGGAATACCTCGATTACGAGGTCAGGTCTTACAAACGTTTTACGGCATCCCGGCCATCCGGTATCCCCAATATCGAAAAATTACTTTTCAAAGCGATTGCATTGCATCCCTGGCAAAATTCAGCGTTCCGGAACCGGCAACAGGCGGAAAAGCTTGCTGACCTTGTAACTGCGATTCATAAGAACCCTGCCGAAAGCAGGATCCTCAGCTCTTTCAACTTTGTTGAATGGGTACTTTCCAAATTTGTATCATAGCCGTGGTCATTGTGATGGAGATTGCGGCGGGGTCTTGTAGCGGGATAGCTCCTGTATGGTACCCATACACACAAAAAAAGAATGGCAGCCGGAGCAAAGCGGAGTCCCGATAGCACAGCGTATCGGGATACCTACACACTTATACGCACAAAAAAAGCCTCACATCTCTGTGAGGCTCTTCAATAAGAATGGCAGCCGGAGCAAAGCGGAGTCCCGATAGCGCAGCATATCGGGATACCTACACGCTTATACGCACAAAAAAAGCCTCACATCTCTGTGAGGCTCTTCAATAAGAATGGCAGCCGGAGCAAAGCGGAGTCCCGATAGCGCAGCATATCGGGATACCTACACGCTTATACGCACAAAAAAAGCCTCACATCTCTGTGAGGCTCTTCAATAAGAATGGCAGCCGGAGCAAAGCGGAGTCCCGATAGCGCAGCATATCGGGATACCTACACGCTTATACGCACAAAAAAAGCCTCACATCTCTGTGAGGCTCTTCAATAAGAATGGCAGCCGAAGCAAAGCGGAGTCCCGATAGCACAGCGTATCGGGATACCTACACACTTATACGCACAAAAAAAGCCCCACATCTCTGTGAGGCGCTCAATAAGAATGGCAGCCGGAGCGAAGCGGAGTCCCGATAGCGCAGCGTATCGGGATACCTATACACATATACACACAAAAAAGCCTCACATCACTGTGAGGCTCTTCAATAAGAATGGCAGCCGGAGCGAAGCGGAGTCCCGATAGCGCAGCGTATCGGGATACCTATACACATATACACACAAAAAAGCCTCACAT
>NZ_FMZO01000020.1:0-20643 GCF_900101395.1 Niabella drilacis
AGGTCTTTTGCCAGAAACCACAAGTTTAAACGAAAAAATCGCTTTAGTCCCATGTACAAATAAAGCACAATCAGCTGCTGAAAACAGGATCCGCTTTGCCAGAAAAGCCAGAAACCTTAAGGATCAGGCTCATGGTTGTACTATGCCCATTACCTACAATAGTAGCAACCATCGCAGATGCCTGTCTCCCTGGAAGGACGATCCTGGATACAGACTTTTCTTATTTTAATAGCATTGGTGAGGACACAAACCACGGCCCACGCCACGGTCAGTGTCCTCACTGACCGAGAAAAGAAATAATTTTGATGCCGGCTTATTATTAGATGCGTTTGCCCCGGGCAGGGGCTGCTGTAGCAGCGGTAGAAAAATCTGTGCTTCCGTGCTTTGGCGGCAACAACAGGGCCTCTTTGTGGCGCTCCCCGTTTTTATTTGCCCCAGCGATAGGAGGGAATATCGAAACCTGCCAGGTCCAGCACCCGGTCTACAACGGTATCCGCAACCTCCCCGATGGTTTGGGGCTTGCTGTAATAGGAGGGTGTTGCAGGGCATACAATGCCGCCGGCAAGGGTAAGGTACTCCATGTTTTTTATATGTATCAGGCTGTAGGGGGTTTCGCGGACAACGCAGATCAGTTTACGCCGTTCTTTCAGGATCACATCTGCGGCTCTTGTGATCAGGTCATTGGAGATCCCCGAGGCGATCCGGCCCAGCACCCCCATAGAGCAGGGAATGACGATCATCGTATCAAAACGGGCACTGCCGGATGCAAAGGGCGCATTGAAATCCGCAGGGGCAAAATAGGAAAATGCAGGCTCCGGTTTAAAGAGCGTACCCGTTTCAACCTGCCAGACCTCTTTTGCATTATTGGTCACGACCACCCCAATCGCTTCCCATTGGTCTTTTATTTGTAAGAACTTGGATAGCAACCGAGAGGGATAAACAGACCCGCTTGCACCGGTAATAGCTACCACAACTTTTCTTTTCATTGATTTTTAAATTATTAGGGGTTTGGCAGGAAATAAATTGATAATAAAATGTGAAAATTTCCCACACTTCAAAATATTACTTTTGAAATATAGGAAATAGTTTATAAATTTGAGATTGAATTTTCATAGGATAAGGTTTAATGGTTAATGGTTTTTGATGAAGGTCCCCAACGTGTAACAATGTTGGGGATTTTTTTTATCCTTTTATTCAATCGGGAGTAAGACGCGTAGAGCAGTTTTACGGTTGCCTCAGCGGCGTTATTTTTTTATAAATCAAACGATTGTTTGTTCTTTTAAAACCGGGTAGTATCAGATCCCCTCAATCTTAACTGCAGTGCCGCTCGCCGTAACCATCAGCATACTTTGTCCAACGGTTTCATAATCGAGGTCTACCCCAATAACCCCATTCGCGCCCAGCTGAAGCGCATATTCCTGCATTTCCCTGATCGCCGTATTCTTGGCTTCTCTCAGCACTTCCTCATAAGAGGCAGAACGTCCCCCCACGATATCGCGGATCCCTGCAAAAAAATCCCTGACAATATTGGCGCCAATGACCGTTTCCCCGGATACAATGCCGCAGTACTCCACGATCTCGGCTCCTTTTAAGCTGATTGTTGCTGTAGTCGAAAGGATAAATTTATGGTTCATGCCAGATTTGATATTTTTGTAAACCTACAAAATTTTATGGATCATGCTGAGAATACCTGTATACACCGTTTTGCTGCTGATACTGTTCAATGCCTGTAATGGTTCCGGCGATGCCAATACACCGGGGCCGGACACAGGTCAGCCTGAACATCCGCAGCAACAGGATCCCGGGCTTCACCATACCGTTCCGGATACCGTGCCTCTTACAGGCCACCCGGAAAGCCGGCCTGTACATACGGGCGATTCTGTAATCGTCCTGCTTGTAAAGGAACAGGATACCACGCTCCTTGCCAATATCCGGAAGGATTACCAGCAGATCCATGTTCGGGTACCTGTAACCAACACCACTCAACTGGATGTAAAGCTGCAGCCGGAAGGAAAAGACCGTAATCTGCGGGTCAGCCAGATCGAAATGCCGGATGGAAAAACGGATGGTCCTTTTGGATCAACAATGGAATACACTACAAAGAAGCCGGGTATATACACACTGATTATTGCAAGAAGCAATATGGCCGATGGCCAGGTAAAAGGCCCTGTGCGCATCATTGTTGCCAAACATTGACCTGGCCCGCCGTTTTGCAGGTGCCTGATTCAAAACAGACCGACTCATCGAATAAACAGCGGTGTTCATCGAATTTCAAAACAACGCTATTATCCCTGTCATTATTTTCGTGCATAGTTTATTCAAAGCGGAATTTTAACAACCTGGTTGCAGTGGATTATCCGGAGAACAGCGTTGACCAGGTTGTGCGAATACCGGTGTATGAAAGTAGAATATATATAATATTGATGCATTTCTAGAGCGCATTCAATAAACCCGGACGATCTGTCATACACCCTACATTAAACTGCTAAGCTTTTACCCTCAACAGCCTGCCCGCGTACTATGCGTTCCTGCATGTTATCATGCAAAGGGGAGTATTATGCGTTGCTGTATTGGGTGGTATGCAGGTTATAGAAAAGGTATTTGTTTTCTCGATTTCCGAGTTAGTAAACTGATCTTAATTCTTATTCTTAAAACTGCACAACAATGAAAACTCGGTTTTTAATTTTAACTGCTATTATTTTTTCCCTTTTTTTAGGCATCAATAACAAAGCTTATGCAGATGCCTGTAGTATTTCTGGTTTGACTGTTAGTCAGGTAACCAAAAATCCTTCTGCGACCGGATGTCTAATCACAATTCCGGTAAGTTTTAACATTAGTATCAATCCTGGCAACAAGCATTTTGCATTATACTTCTATAATGGAACCGCCCCGGCTGCTACCCAATATGCCCTTGCCTGTAACCATTCGCTTCCTCCGGGAACCGTTTTTCTTGGGGCTTTGCCGTTTAACATCAATACGAGTGGCACCAATGATGTTACCATAGCTGGTACCGGTTGTCCTGTGGCGGGCGTTACCCTCGGTATCGTAACTGGGAGTAGCACTGTGACTTCCTTAGGGGGTAAAAATTATAAAGTTAGTTTAACGCTGACGATAGATGGTCCGGGTGCCTGCAATACCTATGGAGGTATTGAAGCGAATCTTTATGGGGCCAATTCTGAAAGTGCATTGCCCGGTAGTACCAACTGGCATTGCGGTGGTACTTTTTTTGCACCGGGTTCTTTACCGGTTACCTTTGAAAAAATCACTGCTGTAAGAGATAACAACCAGATCAGGGTCAACTGGACTACTGCGTCTGAAACCAATTGTAAAGAGTATGTGGTGGAAGGTTCCAGGGATAATGTAAACTGGACCGCTATCGGCAAGCTGGATTCAAAAGCCGTTAACGGTACTTCCAGTACTCCGCTGGATTACAGCCTCTCAATTGGTTTACCGGTTGCTATGGCGGCACTGGGTATGGGGGGATTATTCCTGCTGACCCTGGTACGCTCCCGTTGGGCCAGAGCGCTGGCCCTGGTAGTGATCGTGCTGGCCGCAGGAGCCTGCCTTAAAGATGGTCAGTCAGTAGATGTGGAAAAAGGCGAGGTAGGTTATATTCGGATAGCTCAGTATGATAAAGATTCTAACACACCGGCTTATTCCAAAGTAATAAAGGTGGTTAATGATTAAGGTGCAGTAAAAACCGGGATGACGGGGCTGCCTGAGAGGGCAGCCCTTTAATGAACCGGGTTGGTCTGCTTATATTTTAAAACTGTCTCCGGAGTCGTTTTATATGACTCCGGAGACAGTTTTGCTTTTTACGCATACCTGGTTTTATCCCTTCCCGGAGGGGATCCGACGATTAAACCCGGGAACTCATCGAATTTCATATAAAGCAGGGAAATAATGGGACTAAATTTGATTACCAGACAGTATTGGTACGTGAAATGAAACTGTTTAGTGAGTGGTTTTACAGGGATATCGACAGGTGATGTTTTGCCTGGTATACTAACTGTAAACTGCGTGATCCATATATACCCTATACCTTCTCAAGCCAACAGGAACATTCGTTGCGGATGTAAGCGCTTACCATGAAGATCAAACCGTATGGCTATACAGTTGCCTAATAATCGTGTATGCACCATTTACTAACCCGGTTATGGTGTGCATGGTATACAGGTATTATAGCCTCCACTCAAAACTATGGCGATACTACAGTACCGGTGTCGGGGTTTTGAACATTCCTACCCTCTTTACCCGATGTCATTCTCTGGTAACTGATCTTAATTCTTCATTCTTAAAACTGCACAACAATGAACAAACGTTTTTTCCTTATTTTAATTACCCTGTTTACTATTGTAGGGATGGGTAATGCACAAAACTGCATCACGGTAACCAGTGCTACGGTAACCAACCCAAGTAATGATCATACAACCTGGGATCTGAATATTATATACACTGCCGATGGTACAAAATCATTGGAGATACAGGTGTTTTGTGGTAATGACCCTACGCCCGTATTTACAGATTGTCTGGAAACCAACGGGGATGGCTCTAAAACATATCCTGCGGCGGTTATTTGTGCCAATGGATCGGCAAATATAAGCGCTAAATTTACTCCGCATACCGGAAATTGCAAAGCCGCGGCTTGTGGCCCGACGCAAATATTTCCTTCAGGATCTCTTCCGGTTACCTTTGAAAAAATCACTGCTGTAAGAGATAATAACCAGATCAAAATCAACTGGACTACTGCCTCTGAAACCAACTGTAAAGAGTATGTAGTAGAAGGTTCCAGGGATAATGTAAACTGGACCGCTATCGGCAAGCTGGATTCAAAAGCCGTTAACGGTACTTCCAGTACTCCGCTGGATTACAGCCTCTCAATTGGTTTACCGGTTGCGATGGCAGCCCTGGGCATGGGGGGATTATTCCTGCTGACCCTGGTACGCTCCCGTTGGGCCAGAGCGCTGGTCCTGGTAGTGATCGTGCTGGCTGCAGGGGCCTGTCTAAAAGATGGCCAGACAGTAGATGTGGAAAAAGGAGCTGTGGGCTACGTCCGCATTGCGCAATATGATAAGGATTCCAATACACCGCATTATTCCAAAGTCATAAAGGTCGTTAATGATTAAGGTGCAGTAAAAACCGGGATGACGGGGCTGTCTGCAAGGGCAGCCCTTTAATGAGCCCGGTTTGCCTGCCGCTTACGGATCTTAAAGGCGCCCCGGGAGTTGTTTCGCACGGCTTCAGGGGCGCTTTTGTTTTTTGCATATCCCGGTTTCATCGCTTATAAAAAGGGATCCGGCGAATAAAATGGGGTGTTCGGCCAATTTCATACAGCAGCGGTACCTGTGGGACCCAATTTGATCACCATGCAGTACTTGCACGAAAGATGAAACTGTTTAATGAGTGGTTTTACAGATCTGTGCCCCTGTAGCCGGCGTTTATTGAAAAGCAATATATCCATAGATGATACCCGGTTTCAGGTATTTATTATTTTTTAATGTATAGTAGCTTTGTATCCGATACTGACTGTAAGAATGGCCGGCTCTGTTCCCACTTATTCCCTTCCAAACCAATAGAAGCATCCGTTGCGGATGCAATCGCTTACTGTGAAGATCAGGTCGTATAGCTATACTGGTTGTTATGATCGCGCATCCACTATTTACTACCCGGTTATAGTGTGTATGGTGCAAATACCAGGGCTTCCACTCAAAACTATTGCGATACCTCATTATACGTATCCGGATTTTTGAACATTTCTTCCCCTCTTTACCAATGTCATTCATTGGTTAACTGATTTTATTTCTTAATTCTTAAAACTGCACAAAGATGAAAACGCGTTTTTCTTTATTTATTCTTGGATTGTTTATCGTATTTACGGGAAGCGCCCAGGATAACTGCGCCGTTGTTACCGGTGTCGATTTTGTTTCTACAGGTACTTCGAATCAGTATTATATTGATGTACATTATACGAGTCCGCAGAACCAGCGGGCGCTTGGGGTAGAAGTTTTTTGCGGCACTACTTCGTTGGGAACAGAATGCATTGACGGGATTGTTCAAAACGCCAGCGAAACGATCAAAAGATTGGCTCTTATCGCTAATTGCACTACTAATTTAAAGGTAGTGATCACAAGGTATAAAAGCGAACATTGCGGAACGGGTGCCATTTGCGGAACCGGGACGTTTACACCAGGCTCTCTGCCGGTTACTTTTGAAAAGATCACTGCTATAAAGGGCGACAACCAGATCCGGATCAACTGGAAAACGGCTTCTGAAAATAATTCCAAAGAGTTTGTGGTAGAAGGCTCCAGGGATAATGTAAACTGGACTGTTATCGGAAAGCTGGATTCAAAAGCTGTTGATGGTACTTCCAGCGAGCCGCTGGATTATAGCCTCTCAATTGGTTTGCCGGTTGCGATGGCCGCCCTGGGTATGGGGGGGGTATTCCTGCTGACCCTGGTACGCTCCCGTTGGGCAAGAGCGCTGGCCCTGGTAGTGATCGTGCTGGCTGCGGGTGCCTGTCTAAAGGATGGTCAGGCTGTAGATGTGGAAAAAGGAGCTGTGGGCTATGTCCGCATTGCGCAATATGATAAGGATTCCAATACACCGCATTATTCCAAAGTCATAAAGGTCGTTAATGATTAAGGTGCAGTAAAAACCGGGATGACGGGGGCTGTCTGCAAGGGCAGCCCTTTAATGCATCCGGTTTGTCTGCTTTAAATTGCCGGAACTGTCTTAAGCGTTGTTCCATGCAGCGTTTGAGACCGTTTCTTTGTTCTCCGGGGGGCGTTCGTGTTATGTTATATGATCCGTTGCTACGGCAGCCGGCGTTGCTGATCTTTTGCAGTGCCGGTCAGCAAAGATGGCTTTCTACATTTTGAAACTTCGGGATCTTTCCTGTTTTTTTACATTGAATATTGCTCATTCAATATTTTACATTTCCGGAAGGGGACAGGTATTCTTTCCGCTTCAACAACACGCTTACCGGGTCATCATTCGTTTCCATCGAATAATAACAGTAACTCATCGAATTGTTGGAGCATGTATCACATCTCTTTTTACTTTAGCGTTGTAATTGATGCCGCGCAATAAATAGTACAGCGCTTTGTACTCGGAAGATGGAATGCAAAACATCCCGGGTGGCGTTTTTAAAAGTAGCAATTACAGGTGTATGGCCATTACATCGGCTTATGCAGGTGATGATAAAAATGATTTTTTATGATGACACCATAAGCGGTCGATTGACATCCCTCTAAACAAACCGGCGACCCTCTGAGGATCGCATGATACTATGAACAGGATCTTTACCCGGATCCTGCACGAGTGATACCGTACCCAGGCCATTAGCGGTTAAAGGCAATGGCACTTTATGAAAACTTGATCGCCTTTAGCAAAAGGACAGTTGCTGTTTGTATACATGCGGCGTTGCCAGCGGATACCTGGTTTTGCCGGGTGATACCAACAGGACAAACTGGTTTTTTAACAAATGTTGAAAAGCCGGTAGTGGGATTATTATGGGCCAGGCAAATGCAGGATCGTGTTCCTGTGCTTCCTGCCCGGAACGGTTTAAATCTTATATTCTTTAAAACAAACTGAAATTGAAAATGACACAAAGAAAAATGACAACTGCAGCACTTTCCGTGCTTTTCTGCATGATGCTTTTGGGCTTCTCCCGCTCTGCCGTACAGGCCCAATGTACTGACTGCGGCAACTCCTACCTGAATGTGGATCCCTCAAATCTGGATAGGATGGAGTATGACAATATCGTAAGTACCTTTCACAGTACGATGGCGCGCCAGGCCGATGGCCGGGTGCTGGTTTGGGGTGAGGATACCAGGTCGGATGGGGTTAGCAGCAACCTGACCCCCGCAGAGCTGAATAGCTCCAACTATCCCGGGCTTCAGGGCACAGTCCTGAAGTTTACCGGGGGCAGCAATGCCGGGTCTACGAACGGGCACCAGGCACAGTTTGCCGTGCTGACCACGCAAGGGCTCTATGTTTGGGGAGCACCCGACAAGCTGATCACCAGCAGCCTCAAAAATAATACAACCTTTGGCCGGGTATTTACCGCGGCCCAGCTCCCCGTGGCGCCGGACCAGGTTAGAATGCTGTTTGGTACCTACCAGACGCTGGCCCTGGTTACCTGTAGCGATGACGTATGGGTTTTGTCAATAAACGGAAATATGCGGGGGAATGGAAATAATGGTAACGCAAGCACCTGGGCCCGGGTAACGGAAAATGGATCCGGTAACCCCGTGCTTGGTAATGTAATGGCCGTAAGGGGCGCCCCCGGTGGCCTGATGGCTTTGAAGAAGGATGGCACCGTATGGACCTGGGGCGATAAGGTTTATCTTGCTGATGGAACTAGTGTGAATGATCGCAGCCGGGCAAGGCAGATGACGCTGACAAAGCCGCAGGGGGGTGGCAATATTGTACCTAAAATGATCGGTATGACCGGCACCCGGAGCCGCAGCAGCCACTATATCCTTGGTACCGATAACGTTGTTTATAGCCTGGGTAATAATGAACGGAGACAGCTGGGAGATCGCACCACAGATGAGCAGGAGAACTGGGTCCGGGTAAAATCGGGAAGTAATACGTACCTGGATAATGTTGCCTGGATCAGCCCCAACGAGCATGATAACTACGGGAACTCCTCGGTAAATGCGCTCACCACTGCAACCAGCGCCAATGTATGGGCCTGGGGTAATAACGAGCGGAACATGCTTGGGGTTAGCAGCGGCAGCAACATTAATCCAACCAACAACATAAGCGGTTTGGGTAGCAGTAAAATAATGGCAGTAGAAACGGGGGGGCATACCTCCATGGTGGTAAAACAATGCAGCGGCCTTTTTGGCTATGTGGGCCACCGGATCTACGGAAGTATGGCGAATGGCAGCAATGCAGATGATGATGTGTCTTCTTACAGCTTCTCCACTTCGGCCATGGATATCTGCGGCGCCAGCACGGGAGCTACCACGCTGTTCCCGCCCCAGGGTACCGTACATATAGGCGATGTGATCCAGCTGGTGTTTACACCTGCCAATGTTCAGGCCGCTAACGGGGTATTTACGGTAGAAGGCGACGCTACCATTACACAGGGCGGCGTGCTTACCATTACAGGAAAAAGTACCGGCATTAAAGTAACGTATACTGCTAACGGCAATTGTGGCCGTACCTCTGCCGAGATCGTTATTGACCCCAAGGACATTTTCCTGCCGGCTACTTTCGATAAAGTAAGTGCGGCCATCAGGGGCGGGCAGCTGTATGTAGATTTTACCACCCTTACGGAGCAAAATAATAGTCACTTTGAAATAGAAGCGTCCAATGACGGTAAGAATTTCGTAAAGATCGGGGAAGTGAAGAGCAACGCGGCAGACGGGTATTCCAATACACCGCTGAGCTATACCTTTAGCATCGGGCAGGGCGCTGCCACGGGCTTGCTGGGGCTGTCTGTTGCCGTGCTGGGGTTTGCAGCATTGCTGGTGAAACGCCGGAACAAATGGATGCTGATGCTGGCAATAGTACTGGGCGCCGGTATCTTTGGCGTTTCTTCCTGTACCAAACAGGAGGCCACATCCATTGATACCAACAGTAAGCTGTTCATCCGCATCAAACAGGTAGATAAGGACGGCGGGCACAGCGAGAGCAAGGTGGTACTGGCCGTTCAGGAATAGAACGAATATTCAAGAGTTTTTAGTATCAGTTTTGGAATTAAGAACCACCCCCTGGTAATTCTTTACCAGGGGTTTTTTTTATGGAGCGCGCTCCCCGTAAAAATACCCTGATTGAGGTATGTAGGAAATGTTGCAGATGTTGTAGGTTTGTATCCTCTTATAAGGGCTCGCAATATACCCTCCAAACAAAATAAGCATCCGCTCCGGATGCGTGGCTGCTGTGAAAGAATACCTGCAATAACAATGTTTTTGTTGTTACGCCCATTCCTGGTTATGCGGTCGCTGGCCAGGCTGCAAGTCTTCCCAAACCATTACCGCTTCTGGTAATCTTTTAATGGTATCCCCTTTACCCGCCTCTTTATCGAACGTATCCTACTGGCAACTTATATGATTATTTAACACTTAAAACTGCACAACGATGAAAACTCGGTTTTTGATTTTGGCACTATCTTTTATCCTTTCCGGAACGGTGGATACCTTGTGGGGGCAAACGGTTAGCCCTTCACCCAACACGCTTACCCAGCCGGTAGGAAGTAATACCGTTTCGACGGAACTGACCCGGTCCAGTTTTGGCGGGCTTAGTTTGGATGATTATAGCTGGTCCGTAACCCCTTCCACCGGCGCCAGCATCAGCGGGGGCGGCTTTTTTGACAATACGGCCACGCTTACTTTTAATCAGAACGCGGCAGCGGCGCCCGGCGGCACTCTTTATACCATTAAGGTTACCAGAAACGGGCAATCGGCTTCTACTACGGTAACCCTTTACCCATCTGATTTTTGGGCTGCGTTTAATGATGGTGATGATACGCACGAGGTACACGCGTTCTCTATTTCCGGGGGTGTTTATTCAGCAGGTCCAACAACGATCTTTAGCCCAGGTAGGAGTTTTGCGGCCTTAGGCCGGGGGCCTTATCCTTCCATACCAACAGGATATTTTTACTGGATCCCCAATAACGGCGATAACGGCGTTTTTTCTATGTATGCCCGCAATGGCAATGGAAGCGGCCCGGGGCAAACGATTGTCAATAATTATGATGTAAATGGTGGTGGTGATAATAGCGACCTGGGGTTTGTACGCCTGGGGGTAGATAAGAACGGCGTAAGCTGGATCGTGGCTTCTGACGGTTCTAAGGTATACCTCGTCCGCGTTGCTACCGATACAAACCCGTTCAGTACGGCGCCTGTTACCGTTGTGGATAACAATGTTACCCTGGTGGGAGGTACGGTTGCAACATTCCAGAACGGGGATGTATGCCTGGATGGGAATGGCAAATTATATATACTGGTCAATGATGGCAGCGGCAGCACCCAGATCTTTACCGGAGTACCCAACGGTGCAAGCACAACATTTACAAAACAATGGAATGTCCTGGATGCAAATGGAAACGCTTTTAGCGGAAGTGTAAACGGGAACTGCTTTGATGCGCTTGGTGGAATGTATCTTTCTGCTGATGGTAATGGAACCAACAGCAACCCCAAGGATGGGATCTATTATCTTGACCCCTCAACCATTGCCAACAGTCCGGCAGGCTCCACCATCCGGGCAAAACTGGTACATGTGGCATCAGGATATGCAGATCTGGGCACCAATATATGGCCCAACAGTACCCCGATGCCGGTAACCTGGGGTAATATAACCGCAAACAGACAGAACGGGCAGTTGGTGGTGAACTGGCAAACGGCCACAGAAAACAATTGTAAAGAATATGTGGTGGAGGGCTCCAGGGATAACCTGAACTGGACTGTAATAGGCAAACTGGATTCGAAGGCGGTTAACGGTAATTCCAGTACACCGCTGGATTACAGCCTGTCTATAAGTTTGCCGGTGGCAATGGCAGCACTGGGCATCGGCGGCTTATTCCTGCTCACGTTGGTACGCTCGCGGCGGGCAAGGGTACTGGCCGTGGTAGTGATCGTATTGGCCGTGGGCGCCTGTGTTAAAGATGGCCAGGCCGTGGATGTGGAAAAAGGCGAAGTAGGCTATATCCGCATTGCACAGTATGATAAAGATTCCAATACTCCGCATTATTCCAAAGTAATAAAGGTCGTTAATGATTAAGGTGCAGTAAAACCGGGATAACGGGGCTGTCTGAGAGGGCAGCCCTTTAATGAGCCTGGTTTGGCTGCTCAAAATTTCTGAAAGTGCCCCGGGAGTTGTTTTGTACAACTCTTTGGACACTTTCTTTGTTTGGGGATGAATGGGGATCAAAATAAAGAAAGTGTTTCTGGTCTACTGTTTAAAGTTTGATGTCAGATCTGTTTTACGCTTAGTGTAATGTCCCGCTCCGGTAACTATCGTATGCGCGTCAGGATAAAAAGCAGGTCTATTGCCATAAAATGTAGCATGAATAAGCCTTTGGAAGCTAAAACGACCTGATCTTTTCATAGCAGGCGCAGCGCGCCGTAAATGATGGTAACAAGAACTCCCAGGGACTTACCCGTAGCCGCAGCGCGGCGGGAATCTTTTTGGGGGAGACTTATATTACCGGTGCGCTGCACCTCCATTCCATCTCCTGTTCGTTGCTAATAAGCGCAACGCTGCGCTGCAGCTTTTGCCTTTAACCACTAAATTCCTAAAATTAACCTGACGCGCATGCGAATGTCCGGGATTCGGGAGAACACCAAACACGCACACGGCTCTAATGTTAAACCTCAAACAAAAGAGTGATCTGTGAGAAGTAAAATACGGCTCTGACGTGAAACTTTGAACTTTAAACGGGAAACCTCAAACATCCTCCGGACCCCGATGACGATCGCATGCGCGTCAGGATAAAAAACAGGTCTATTACCATAAAATGTAGTATGAATAAGCCTTTGGAGGCCAAAAAAGACCTGATCTTTTCATAGCAGGCGCAGCGCGCCGCAAATAATGGTAACAAGCACTTCCAGGGACTTACCCGTAGCCGCAACGCGGCGGGAATCTTTTCGGGGGAGACTTATATTACCTGTGCGCTGCACCTCCATTCCATCTCCTGTTCGTTGCTAATAAGCGCAACGCTGCGCTGCAGCTTTGGCCTTTAACCACTATTCCTAAAATTAACCTGACGCGCATGCGGGCGTCCGGGAGAACACCAAACACGCACACGGCTCTAATGTCAAACCTCAAACAAAAGAGTGATCTGTGAGAAGTAAAATACGGATCAAACGTGAAACTTTGAACTTTAAAGGGGAAACCTCAAACATCCTCCGAACCCCGATGGCTATCGGGAGCGTGTCAGGATAAAAAACAGGTCTATTGCCATAAAATGTAGTATGAATAAGCCTTTGGCGGCCGAAAGGGACCGGATCTTTTGATAGCAGGCGCAGCGCGCCGCAAATAATGGTAACCAGAACTCCCAGGGACTTACCCGTAGCCGCAGCGCGGCGGGGATATATTGGGAAAGCTTATATTACCGGTGCGCTGCACCTCTGTTCCATCTCCTGTTCGTTGCTGATAAAAGCAACGCTGCGCCGCAGCTTTGGCCTTTAACCTCTATTCCTAAAATTAACCCGATGCGCATGCGGTAACTATCGGGACTCAAAACCGAATGCTAAAAGCTGATCGCGCTGATCGGCAAAGAAAGTGTTTCTGGTTTAACATTAGATTCCGTTTTTATGCTGACGTCCTGTCTCCATTCTCACATTCCCCATGCTCTCTACATAAACAAGGCCAACTGTGTTATTTCCGGTTCGGGTTGCTTTTTCTGCTTTTTACCTTCTACGGTTTCTACCGGCTTGTCATTTTCAAAATAATGGTTTACACGGTTGATGATCATACCGGTGATCCGTTCCGTACCCTCGTTGTTCATCTTTTTTTGCAGGGTCAGCTGACAGTTGATGGAAGTGCCGTTCCTGAATTGAACTTTTCCCGTCTGTACCAGCTTTTTAAACTCCTTCGATTGCATGATAAAGGAACGGGGCTTGCCCTGGTACATACCGGTCCATTTATAACTGCTTTTTTTCAGTACCGGCGAAATGATCTCAATGTCAATATCGTCTGCTTCCTCGGGTTCCAGTACGTTGGTGGTGAGTATGAAGGTGTCAAAGTGCTGCCGCAACAAATTTTTCTCCTGGGTTACGGTTGTCTTTAGTTCATTCAAAGCAGTAAAGCGCACCTGGCGGATCCGGGGGTAACGATTGAGCAGCTCAAAGAAATTTGACCTCCGCTTTTTGATGATATTGCTGGCATCCAGGTTTTCGCAGCTGGAGATCATTTGCAGCCTTAATTTTTCAACCTGCAGCTGCATCCTTTTATTGTCGATATTGCTGAATTCAGGGGTCTCCTGCAATTGTTCGATCAGTTTCCGGGCCTCACTGCCGGCTGATGCGGCCAGCGGGGCTGCTATAACGGCTGTCAGCGCCGTAGTTGCAATGGTAATAGCCGCCGCTGCGGCTTTATGCTCCTTCTTTAAAGCTATTTTAAAGCGCCGCCTGAACCCTTCTTCTGCCAGTGGGGCTGTTTCGATGGTAATGCGGAGCCGCAGGCGGGATGCTACTTCCCTTATCAATGCCAACAGTTCATATTCGCACTTGTTCTGGACCAGGGCATCCATCGAATGGGTGTCTTCTTCAAAAAAATATTGTACTTCGATACAGTTACTCCCGGTATCCAGTGCTTCTTTATTTGTGTTCATTGCTTCTTCTGCTTTTCTTCGCGGGCTGCGAAAGTAGCGTTTTTTTTCCCGGACAGCAAGGTTCGTCCGGGTAAACGCATCTGAATTGGACAAAATGAGCGGACTCCGGAACATTATCTGGTACGGTAAAGCGCCCCGTTTTTATAACAACGAATTGGAGAGGAGCTCCCGGCTCCTGCAGGAGCAGTGCAAAATGGTGAGGACTTCCGTAATAAACAGGACCCCCGCGCCCCGCAGCTTCAGATCTTCTTTCCCCTAAAACCGATTGCTTCCGGTGCCTGGTTTTGTCGCTCAAAAAAAAGGACAAAAAAAATACAGCGTCCGCTTTATCTACCCCTGGTGCCGCGATATTTAAAACAGACTGATAGGTAATTGATTACGCATAGCCATTACAGGTAGTAAAAAGAGGGGCTTGGGTTCAGTAGTGTTAAAAATTTACTAATATGTTAATTGCTGACGCAAAAGGCTTTTTGTGATTGTAGCTTAGAGAAAGCTAAAACTCTAAAACCATATGTTAACGCAATCCCTTCACCAGTTGGTTACGCCCTCGCAATGCGATGCAGCTTTAAAACAGGCGTATAAACAGCAGAAGACCCTCCAATGGAAGAAAATGGGGCTTGAATTGAAAATGGAGAACCACCTGGATGACCTGGCTGTAATAGAAGCGGCACTCTGTCAAAACAGGATGGACCTTATGATGGTCTGCAAGAACATAAGCGGGATTCCGGAGGCTCCGTCTGCTACCCGGAAAAAATGGGAAGCATCCCGTACCCGGTTAGGATACCGGATCAATATGCTGGAGTATCGGAAAGGAAAGCTGCAACCGGAGCAGTTGCTGAAAAGCGAGCTGCTTTTGCAGTGCATAGAGGCCAGCCTGGAGCAACTAGCGCTGGCGATACTGGAGTTGGAGACGCATAAAGCCCGGTTGCTGAAAGCTGCGGCAGCCGGGGCCCCTCCTGCAATGACGGGCGCCGGAAATCTGGCGGCAGCGGTCATTGTTCCGGTCTTAAAAGTACCGGTAATGGAAAAACAGGCAGCCTCGCATATTCAGAAAAGCAGCCCGGTGGCCGGAATAGCAGACCCTAAACATCCGGCGCCGGGTACGCCTGCAAATAAGGGGCCTTCCAATTAATGCGTCAGGCGGCGCCCTTATCCAGCCTGTCTCAGGGGTATAAAAGGGCTGATGTGCGTAATTGGGGGCGGTTGTTACCTGCCGACCCTGTAAATGGAACCTTTATCGGTAATGGCGTACAGCTTGCCGTTCAGGTAGGCCAGGTCCCGGAAACGTTCCTGTTGATCGGTCAGCAGCCGCTCTTCACCTATGACCTTATTGTTCCTGATGATAAGACGGTCAATATGCTGGCCGCTCAATGCGGCAACAAACAAATTATTTTTCCATTCCGGGATGGCATTGCCCTTATAAAAGCAGATACCGCTGGGGGAGATCACCGGATCCCAATAATAAGCGGGTTGTTCCATACCTTTCTTTTGCTGCAGGGCATCTCCTACTTTTGAACCATTGTATTCGATCCCGTAGGTGATCACCGGCCAGCCATAGTTTTTTCCCGCCCGCACAATATTGATCTCATCACCGCCCCTGGGGCCAAATTCAGCTTCCCACAATTCTCCTGTAACAGGGTTAATGTCCAGCCCTTGCGGATTACGGTGCCCGTAGCTGTAGATTTCAGGCATTACTCCCTTTTTATTCAGGAAGGGGTTGCCGGCTGCGGGTTTGCCGCTGGTGGTGATCCTGAATACCTTTCCAAGTCCGGAATGCAGCAGCTGGGCCTGGGCACGGCCCTCCGGTATGGACCGTTCGCCTACAGAAACCAGCAGGTTACCGGCCCTGTCGAAAACGATCCGGGATCCGAAGTGTACGTTACCGTTTAATGCCGGGGTTGCCCGGAAGATCACCGAAACGTTTTCTACCCTGCCAGCGGCTTCATTCAGACTGCCTTTGGCCACCGCGGTTAAGTTCCCTGATGCCTGCTTTTCTGAAAAGCTCCAGTAGATCATTTTGTTCCGCGTATAATTGGGATCAAATGCCACATCAAGCAAACCGCCCTGGCCTACCAGGTCGGTGGCAGGGAAGCCCGTGATTTTTTTTACCAGTGTTCCGTTCTGGTCGCGTATTTCCATATGCCCGGATTTTACGGTAACCATCAGCCGGCCATCGGGCATTGCAACGATGGCGAAGGGGGCGCTTATTTTTTCGGCAATTTTCTCGACCCGGTAATGGGTAGCCGTCTTTGCTCCCTGCACACGGGTTTGCCCACGGTATGCGGGGCTGTAGTTACTGTTGGGGGCTTTTTTTTCAACAGCTGGCAGCGTGTCAATAGTGCTGCCGTTGGCTGAAAGGGTAGCGGCTTTGCCGGCTGAACCGGTTAATAGAAGCATCATCGAAAAGAGAATCCGGGTTCTGGTATGCATAAAATCGTTGTTGTTAAAAATGAGCGCTAAAATTAGGCGCGTTTAAGCAAAGAGCAAACATATCGGGGTATTTTATTTTTGCAGCAGTAATGCGCCTTCCGCTGTTTTTTTGGATTTGGGCGCTTCTTTATGCTGCAGCTCCTGATCCGGCATTTTAAGCGTTCCGTTGTACTTGCCGCCCAGCTCCACTTCAAAGGCGCCTACTTCAATGTCGCCGTCAATCAGCCCGGTACTTTTGATGTAGAGGAAACGGCAGCTTATATTCCCGTGTAATTTCCCGTGCACTACAATAATATTGCTTTTTACGGAGCCGGTAATTTCAGCTTTTTCTCCAAGAATGATCCCTTCTTTCAGCTCGATATTGCCTTCGATCTTTCCATCGATCCGGATGGCTCCTTCACCTGAAATATTCCCTTTGATAAGCATTCCTTCATCAATTACCGTATTGATGGTAATGTGATCCAAATTTGTTTTTTTGTCCCTTGTACTGTTTTTGTTAAACATGGCATTATAGTTTTGTAAAGCGGGAGGGGTCTGTTCTTACACCGTTGATCAGGACCTCATAGTGAAGGTGAGGTCCCGTACTTCTGCCTGTACTGCCTACCTCGCCGATCTTCTCTCCGGATTTTATCTTTTGATGCTGGGTTACGTTGATTTTTGACAGGTGTCCGTAAAGGGTCTGGAACCCGTTTTGGTGTTGCACGATCACACAGTTACCATAGCCCCCTTTTGTACCGGCAAAAGCAACGACCCCGTCTGCGGTTGTTTTAACGGTTTCTCCAATTGCTCCCCGGAAGTCAAGCCCGCTGTGACTTTCGACGGAGCCGCTTCCAAAAGGATTATAGCGGTGTCCGAACCCGGAGGTCTGGTCGCCGGGGTGGGGCCGTCCTATGGGGGTATGACGAATGACATCCTCGGCCTTCCCCAGTTCGGTTTCATAAAAGGCCGCTACTTCATTGATATCGGTAATATCGAAGGTCTCGGGCCCGCCTGCATTTTCCAGTGCCAGTTTTGATAAGCCTCTTTCTGTAAGCAGCTGGTTGATCTGTTGCATATGCCGATCGATCGATTTAAAGGAGGCTTTCACCTTGTCAACGTCGATCTCGTTTTTAATGCGGTTGGCATGCTCCAGCCGGTTTTTGTATACAAGGGAATAAAAACTGCTTGTTTTTTTGAAGATCAGAAAACAAAGTGATGCGCATAATACAATGATCAGGGCCAGGGTGACTGCCAGGTATTTCCTCCATGATACCAGCAGGGTCGTGGGGACCCGGATCGCTTTTTTTTCTTTGCCGGAATTATTAATAAACAGTACGGAGGTTTTATGTTTGAGCATGGCTGAATACGTTTCGGCGCCGTAAGATACAGCAAATCTATTGTATGATAAAAAAACAATCTATAAAGATCAGGGCAATGCAGCTGTATATGGTGAAGTGTAATTTCATTATGGAATGGAATAGTTCATAGTCAATAGTTCATAGTCCATAGTCCATGGTCAATTGTCCATGGACTATGGTTCTCACATCAGGCAGCGAATTACCCGGTCGGGATATGCATTTCCCTGCGTTCACATTTCCTGATTTCCGCCTTGGCGGCCGTAAATTCCCGTTGCCGGTTACCGGTTGGATATCATGGTAGTCTTTTTTGTAGTGTATTGATTGTTATGTAATTATGTTTGTTTTGAGACTGCTAAGCACCCTGAGATGCGTTAAATGTTGGTTTTATGCGGGATTTTGCAGGCCGTAACTTTGTGCTATCAATTTAAAAGCGGTGCATTACAAAGCACCCGATTGAGCTCAACCAGGATTTGCTTGTCTCGCTTTGTTTGCCGCCCGGCGATGTGGACCATTGGATAAAGAAATTGTGAACAATAAACAAAAGGAGACATAAAAATGAAAGTTTTATTAACCAGGGCTGCGGATGCGGCGTACAAGTTGGGTGTGTTGTTTTCCAACACCATTACTACAAAGAATATCTATATCCGTTAAGATATTCATTCAAACAAAAATTTAATTAAGAATCATAAAATCAATTACCATGAAATCAAGCGTATTATCCTTCCTTATTGCAGCTGTTGTTGCTACAACTGTTTCTGCTACTCCTGCTATTGCAAATGACAATGCTGAAAAGCCTGTAGAGCTGGAATACATCAAATCTGCTAAAACAGAACTGCCGATTTACCAGCTGCGTTTAAACAACCTGACCAAGGGAACCTATGCGGTTGCGATCAAAGATGAAACCGGTGATGTGTTATACAATGAAACCCTTTCCGGTTCTAAGATCGTACGCAACTATCAGTTTGATACAGCATTGCCGGCAAGTGTAAAACTGACCTTTGAAGTAAGTAATGTTAAAAACAATAGCGTTAAAGTATATAGCGTGAGCAAAAGCTCTAAGACTGTTGAAGTTGTTATTGTACATGAAGTGAAATAATTCCTTCAATATAAGATCAAAGAAAGAGGCCGTCATCGACGGCCTCTTTCTTTTGCACAATGCTGGTAAAGTAATTCTTTAGGACCGTTCCGCCATATCCGGAATGGCATTTGTTTTATAGGCTCCTGCATCCAGTTTTTCCTTTACGGCAGAAAAAGCGGTTAAAGTAGCCTCAATGTCGGCATCGGTATGACTGGCGGTAGGAATTAAACGGTAAATGATATGTCCTTTGGGAATAACCGGGTATACTACGATAGAGCAGAAGATGCGGTAATTTTCCCTCAGGTCCATTACCATGGCCGTAGCTTCCTCAACGCCTCCTTTCATGTAGATGGGGGTTACCACCGAGTCGGTAGTGCCAATATCAAATCCCCGTTCTTTTAAGCCGGCCTGTAATTTTGTTGCAACATCCCAAAGTTTTTGTTTTAGCTCGGGCCGTGTGCGCAGGAGTTCCAGTCGTTTCAGGTTACCAACCACAAGCGGCATCGGCAGGCTTTTGGCAAAGATCTGGCTGCGGATGTTGTAACGGATATAATCGATGATCTTACGGTCGCCGGCCACAAAGGCACCGATCGACGCCATCGACTTGGCAAATGTGGAGAAATAGATATCGATCTGATCCTGCACCCCCTGTTCTTCTCCCGCCCCGGCGCCGGTTTTGCCCAGTGTACCAAATCCATGGGCATCATCCACCAGTAAGCGGAAGCTGTACTTGTTTTTTAAAGCCGTAATCTCTTTCAGTTTGCCCTGGTCTCCGGCCATACCAAAAACGCCCTCGGTAATTACCAGGATGCCGCCGGATTTTTGTTTTTCAACCAGTGCAGTGGCGCGCTCCATTTGCTTTTCAAAATCTTCAATATTGTTGTGTTTGAACACAAAGCGGTGGCCCGGGTGTAACCGGAGCCCGTCGATGATGCAGGCGTGGCTTTCGGCGTCATAAACGATCACATCATGACGGCTGCAAAGCACATCAATAATGCTGACCATACCCTGGTATCCGAAGTTCAGTAAAACAGTATCTTCCTTGCTTACGAAGGCCGCCAGTTCTGCTTCCAGTTGTTCATGCAGGTTGGAGTTACCGCTCATCATCCGGGCGCCCATGGGCAATGCAAGACCATATTGAGCGGCACCTTCAGCGTCAGCTTTTCTTATTTCAGGATGATTCGCCAATCCCAGGTAATTATTCAGGCTCCAAACGATCACGTCATTCCCCCGGAACTTCATCGTGCTGCCGATGGCTCCTTCAAGTTTAGGAAATGCAAAATAACCGTGGGCTCTTTCCCGGTGTTGACCAATGGGTCCGTAATTTTTTAATAGCCGCTCAAAAATGTCTGCCATATAATGATTCGATTTTTAAATAAAATAATGCGCAAATATACGATAGTTGACGCTTTTGTGAGGAGGCTGCTGAAATACAATGATCAGGAATGCCTCAGTGGCTGCAAATGCCACAGAAACTCAGAAGCACTGAATTTTATGTTCTAACAGTAGCG
>NZ_FMZO01000020.1:21338-74759 GCF_900101395.1 Niabella drilacis
TCAGTGGCTATAAATGCAAAGAGATCGTAGTTGTCGGTGTTTCAGCGCTTCAGTGGCCCCTTCACTGTTTCTCCGGCTCCTGTTTTTTATTTTTATCTTTTTTCTTGAAAAGTCCGCCCAGGAATCCTTTTTTCTTTTTGGGTTCATCAGAGGAACCGATGGGTTTTCCCTGAACAGCCTTGGGCTCTTTTTGGGTGGTATCCTTTACCGGACCTTTATTTTCATCGGTTACCGGTTTGGATTCGGGCCCTATGTATTCATTGGTATTGGACATATAATCCTGCTCGGATCCAACACCGGCATCTTCACCTTCGGCGGTGGGTTCCGCATTTTCAGAAGTTACAAACTGGGATGGGTCGGCGCTTAATATTTCGTTTTCCATAGTGGCCGGTTCTGCAAATTTTTCATCCCTGTTTATCCCCAGCGATTTATCGGCATATACCTTCTTAAAGAAGGCTTCCCATATCGGGCGGGCTGCTTCTCCTCCAAAACCGCCCCTGCCTTCGTTGCGGATAAAACGGTCATCGCAGCCTACCCAAACGCCGCCCAGCAGTTGGGGGGTAAAGCCCATAAACCAGGCATCACTGTTATCGTTGGTGGTACCGGTTTTGCCGGCCATCTCCGCTGCGCCCAGGCGGGCTCTTAGCCCTGCAGCCGTTCCTTTATCCACAATACCCTGCATCATCCGGCTCATAGTGTAAGCCGTGGCTTCACTGATGGCTTCTTTTCGGTTCACACTGTAGTCAAAACGTTTGATCACGTTGCCGTTCCGGTCTTCGATCCGGCTGATAAAATAGGGTTTGGTAGAAAAACCCCTTCCTCCGAAAATGGAATAGCCCCAAAGCATTTCGAACAGGGAAAGCTCGCAGGATCCCAGCGCAATGGAAGGGAAGGGCTGTATCTTGGTAGGGATATTGATCTGTTGCAGGAATTTGACAAATTGTGCCGGGCCTACCAGTTTCATAATATAGGCCGTGGCACAGTTCTTGGACCATGCCAGCGCCGAGGCCATGGTCATGGTTCTGCCGGAACAGGTGCGCCCGGTGGCGGGCACCAGCTGACCGTTGCCAAAATCCTGCTGCACATCTTCCACCATCGATTCCGGTGTCATACCTCTTTCTTCAATCGCTTCGGCATATAACAGCGGTTTAATGGTAGAACCTACCTGGCGTTTGGTCCTCAGGTTTACGTGATCGTATTTATAGGTCTTAAAATCGATACCGCCCACCCATGCTTTTACCTCACCGGTTACGGGATCCATCACCATAAAGGCAGATTGCACCATGGTGCGGTGGTATTTTATAGAGTCATAGGGGGTCATCACAGTGTCTTTGCCTTTATATTTGGCGTCCCACGCAAATATTTTCATGGGCACTTTTTTATAAAAGCTGGCTTTGATCTCTTTATCGGAGAATCCGTCGTCGGCCATATTTTTCCAGCGGTCGCTTTCTTTCATGGCGCGGAGGAGTATGTTATCCCTTCCCTTCCAAACAGCCCCGCTTTTTATAAAGGACTGGCGCACCAGCGCGCGCTGCAGGTTGGGTACCTGCGTATAAACGGCTTCTTCTGCATATTGCTGCATGAGCGGGTTAATGGTTGTATAAATCCTTAAGCCGTCTTCATAAAGACTATAGGATGACCCGTCCGATTTTTTGAGACCGGGGTCTTTGAGGATCGTTTTTAACTCATCGCGCAGCACGTCACGGAAGTAGGGGGCAAACCCTGTATTCTCGTCCATCTTTTTATAATTCAACCTCATTGGCATGGCGGCAACACGGCTCCCTTCGGCTGCCGACAGGTTCCCGTTGTCTACCATACGGGCTATTACCAGGTTCCTGCGGTCGATGGCCAGCTTGGGATTTCTCCGCGGGTTATAGATGCCGGGGCCGTTGATCATGCCTACCAGCAATGCCGCTTCATCCACGCTCAGGCGGTCGGGCTCTTTCTGGAACCAGGTCCTGGCGGCGTTCCGGATACCATATACATTATCGCTGAAGGGAACTGCGTTAAGGTACAGGGCTACGATCTCTTCCTTGGTAAAATTCCGTTCCAGCTTTACAGAAATGATCCATTCTTTTAATTTCTGAATGACGCGCACGGCCTTATTGCTGGCCCGCTGGTTAAACAGGGCCAGGGCCAGCTGCTGTGTGATGGTACTGCCGCCGCCTTCTTTTCCCAGTAAAAAAATAGCCCGCAATGTTCCTTTCAGATCAATGCCGGCATGATCATAAAACCGTTTGTCTTCCGTGGCGATCAGGGCATTGATGACATTAGGGGAAATATCACGGTATTTCACAATGGACCGGTTTCCGTTGGGCAGGTAATATTTACCCATCAGTGTGCCGTCGGCCGCCAGTACTTCCGATGCCTGTGTAATGGTCGGGTTCTCCAGCTCTGCCAGCGACGGCATTTTCCCGAATACGCCCCAGTTGGCAAGCAGTACCGTTAATATACCCAGGCCAAACAAAATGAAAAAAATCCGCCAGAAAATACGAACCGACCGCTTCATATATAAATGATAAAGTGTTTATAATTAAATCCGGTACCAAAAATAAGTAAATGCCCTTCTATAAACGGAAAAACCCCTGATAATTTAAGGTGGTTTTATCAATTGAATGCTCATTTCCAATGCTTTTTCTACGGCAGATATTTTATGATTGGCATAAACTTATGCAAAATGGTTACTTTTGCGACGATTAATAACTGATACCGAATGAAGTTTAATTTGACGCAAATGCCGGAACGGTACGTTCGTCCACGTACAAACGGCATTACCATGGTAATGGATAAGGGGTTGAGTATTGATGAGGCAAAGAGTTTTATGAGTGTATCTTATCCCCACGTAGATGTATTGAAATTGGGGTTTGGCACTGCGGTGGTAACCCCCAACCTGGAGCAAAAGATTGAAGTATACCGCTCCTATGATGTTCCTGTTTATTTTGGGGGTACCTTGTTTGAAGCATACCTGGTGCGCAACCAGGTGGATGACTATATTGCCATCTGCAAACATTTCGGGATCGATTACATGGAGGTCAGTGATGGCTCCATCAGTATTCCCCATGCGGAGAAATGTGGCTATATTGAGAAGCTGACACAGCATGGAACGGTTTTAAGCGAGGTAGGAAGCAAGGACGCTACCCATATCATACCTCCCTACAAATGGATCGAGCTGATGAAAGCGGAGCTGGAAGCCGGCTCTTCCTATGTGATCGCCGAGGCACGTGAAGCAGGAAATGTGGGTATCTACCGGGGAACCGGTGAAGTGCGGGAGGGATTGGTACAGGAGATCCTGACCCAGATACCTTCTGAAAAGATCATATGGGAGGCACCGCAGAAAGCCCAGCAGCTGTATTTTCTGGAACTGATCGGGTGTAATGTAAACCTGGGTAATATTCCGCCGAATGAAGTGATCGCACTGGAAGCGATGCGTATTGGTTTGCGGGGCGATTCATTCAGTTTATACCTCGATAATAAAACTGCATTTTAATGCGTCTGTACGGTTTGATAGGATTTCCGCTGAGCCAGTCTTTCTCCAAACGTTATTTCACAGAAAAGTTTGAAAAAGAGGGGATTGAGGGCTGCCGGTATGAGGCTTTCGAAATTCCCTCCATCCGGCACCTGCCGGAGCTGCTGCAAAAGAACCCCGGGCTGGCCGGCTTCAACGTTACGATACCTTATAAACAGGAGGTGATGGCTTTTTTGCAGGACCTGGATGGTGAGGCGGAATCTATTGGCGCCTGTAACTGTATCAGGATCACGAATGGTCAGTTAAAAGGATATAATACGGATGCCGCTGCTTTTGAAACCACCCTGCTGGAGCAGCTGCAGCCTCATCATACGCAGGCCCTGATCCTGGGTACCGGCGGTGCGGCGCGGGCGGTGCGTTATACGCTGGAAAAACTGGGTATTACCTACCGGTATGTTTCCAGGACCCCGGGGGAAAATGCATGGAGCTATCAAGAGCTGGATGCAGCCATAATGGAGGCTTACCCGCTGATTATTAATACAACTCCGCTGGGAAGTTTCCCCAAAACAGAAGGGAAGCCGGATTTGCCCTATGCCCTCATCACGTCCCGGCATTATTTATACGACCTGGTGTACAATCCCCCGTTAACGGCTTTTTTAAGCGAAGGAAAGGACCGGGGGGCTCTTATCAAGAATGGATATGATATGCTGGTTGCCCAGGCTGAACTGAGCTGGAATATCTGGAATAGTTAAGTTTCAGGTTTGAGGTTTAAAGTTTCAGGTTGGATCCGTTTTTATGCTTGAAGTACTTTTTTTATTCATGGTTCAGATTTTGATTTCTGATTCACGCAGCACCAAGCGGAAACGGGATTCCCACATTTTCACATTGTTTTCATTGTGTGCTCCGCATCTGCATACAGCTGCTTCACCTTCCGGTCATACCACCATTTTGGGGATGTTTTTTTCATCAGGGTGTCAATATTACGCATACCAAAAAGGTTCCATACGCCCTTCAGTTTGCCGGTAATGCCGCTTTGTAATGCCCTCAGGCTCATTGCAAATCCCGCATCAATATATTCCATATGGTGCCAGTAGCCGGCCGGCATAAACAGGGTGTCCCCGTGTTCCAGTATCACTTCATATCCCTTTGCACTTTTGGTGGCCGGGAACTTCTCATAGTCAAATTTATCATAATATTGGGCAAAATTTGCCAGGCTCAGCACTTCCCAGGGCTTCCGGTACAATTTGTGCTGTTCCTCAAAAGGAAAAAGCAGCACCCTTTTTTTTCCGATGAATTGGGTATGGAGGATATGGCTGAGATCGATATCAAAGTGCATATGGGTTACAGACCCCTGGCCGCCAACAAAAAGCATGGGGAATTTTTTTACAAATCCCTTCATGTAGGTATCCGGCCAGGAAAAATCGGAAACGATCTGGGGCGCATGCTGGAAGATGTTAAAGAGAAAGATCCTTAGTTCTACCGGACCTCTCTTGACCATTTCCAGGTATGTTCCAAATTTCATATAGGCGTCTGCTGTGTTAATGGGAGTGTAGGAATCGCTTTTTACATTATTGTAAACACCTACTTCTTTATTACCAACGATGTCAATAAAATAATCCCAGTTCCACCGGGAGAAAGCGGGCCACTGGCGGGCCAGGTCGCGGATGACAACGGGCTGGTTCTTTTGATAATAGTTCTTTTTAAAATCTTCCGGGCTGATATGATCAAACTTATCTAAAGTTGTTAAGCGCATAATCATTGAAATAAGAAGGACAAATTTAATAATAGTTTGATAAATAAGGTGGCGCCGGAAGGTAAGGAATGGGGGCTGCTGTAAGCCTGTTTTACCGGAATTGGGGAATTCTGTGCCTGATAGGGTAAAAAAACTATCTTTGCAACCTTAAAACAGGAGTGCAGCGGAAAGGTGCAGGCTGAAAACGATTCAATTGCCCCCCTTTGGGTAATGATAAGATCCGTAAGTTGTAAAAGAATTGATAAAATTCGGCATCCGGTATAAATCAAACTGACAAAAATGTTGCGTTGCAACCATTTTTTACGTTATCAGGATATGATCGTTCCGGACGACCGGTCTAAACCAAAAAGCAGAAAGACAGAATGTATATGAAAAAAACTCCTTTTACGGTAGCACTGATGATTTCCACCTATAAATGGCCGGAAGCACTCCAGTTGGTATTAAAAAGTGTATTGCACCAGAGCCGGAGGCCGGATGAGATCATCATTGCGGAGGATGGTGATGATACCCGTACCGCATGGTGTATCGAAGACTTTAAAAAGATCCACGGGATCCCGGTAAAGCATGTATACCATGAAGACCGTGGTTTCCGTAAAAGCCTGATCCTGAACAAAGCTATAAAAGAGATCGAATCGGACTATATCATTGAGATCGATGGCGACATTGTGATGCACCGGGAGTTTATTGCCGATCATGTAAGCGCGGCAAGGGAAGGGTATTTTGTACAGGGGAGTCGAACCATGCTTACAGAATGGAAGAGTAAGCGATTGCTGAAAACAAAGAATATAGACGCGCTTCACCCGCTTATGAGAGGGCTGTACAGCAGGTTTAATGCCGTAAGAGCGCCTTTGTTCTCTTCTTTTTTTAAAGTGGACCCCTGCAGCTCTCATAATGTAAAAGGCTGCAACCTGGCTTTCTGGAAGGCTGATTATGTAAAGGTGAACGGATATTATAGCGGGTTTGAAGGTTGGGGATGGGAGGATTATGAATTTGGCGAGCGTCTTATTAATGTAGGAGTAAAAAAGAAGCGCCTGAAAATGGCCGCCATCGGGTACCATATTTTTCATCCCTTAAGTTCCCGCGCTAATTTTGTGCCCAATGAGCTCATTTACAGGGAAACAGTACGATATAAATATAGTTACCGGCCAAATGGATATATGGAGGCCTGAGATAGGTAGGATATGATGCGACCCGGTATTTCCATAATACTCTGCACCTATAACGGGGCACTGAAACTTCCTGAAACATTGGGCTACCTTGCCCGTCAAAAAACGGATCAGCGTTTGGAGTGGGAGATCATATTTGTGGACAATAACTCCCATGATCATTCCACATCGATAGTTGAGGAAACATGGAGGCAACATAAAAGCCCGGCCCCTCTATTTACCTATACCGAAACCACCCCCGGAAAATATTATGCCTTGCAGACTGCTATTGCCAGGGCTCATTACGATTATTTTATCATTTGCGATGATGATACCGGTTTTCACCCGGATTATTTATCACGGGCCTTTGAGCTGATGAATGCGCATCCGGAAGTAGGAGCAGCCGGTGGGCTTTCACTGTTAAAGCTGCCAGATGGAATAAAAGCTCCTGAATGGTTACCTGAGGACTATGAACCCTTTGCTTTAGGCCGGCAGGCCGACCGTACCGGGTATATACCAATGGTGAAGGGAAGACTTTGGGGGGCAGGGCTGGTTTCCAGGACGGATTTATATAAGAAGCTATATGCAACAATTCCTTCTTTGCTTATCGAATTACCGGATAAAAAGGCATTGATCTCAGAGGATACCGAGTTCTGCGCCCGTCTTATTCTAAAGGGGTATCAATTGTATTATGATGAAGGTCTGGTATTGCATCATATGCTGGACCATACAAAGCTGACTACAACGCATCGCGATAATCTCCGCTGTATACATGATGCTTCTGGAACAGTAATGGAACGGTATCGCATCGTAACCAAAGTAAGATTCAAAAAAATCAAATGGCCTTATAAGCTAAAAGTTTTTTTTATAGTTCCCTTCCGAATGTGGTATACCAGTAATACGAAATCGAAGACACGGTACCGGAAACTATTACAATATCTGTATCCCGGTTTATACGGCAGGGATATCATAATTGAACAAATACAGGAGTTTGCTGAAACGTAATTTATTATTACGATAAGTTCGGAATGGAACGTTGCTCCTACACTTTAATCATACGTTCGGTTTTTGCTTTAGGGAGGCGTTAAAAAAATAATATGAACAATAAGGATGGTAGGAAAGATATAAAATGCCTGGCCTTTTACTTGCCACAATACCACCCCATACCAGAGAATGACGAATGGTGGGGAAAAGGGTTTACGGAGTGGACGAATGTAACCAGGGCAAAGCCCTTATTCAGGGGGCATCAGCAACCCGTATTTCCCGCAGATCTGGGCTATTACGATCTAAGAGTGCCGGAGGTAAGAGAGGCGCAGGCGAAGATGGCAAAGGCGCATGGCGTGCATGGGTTCATCTATTATCATTACTGGTTTGGTAACGGGAAGCAGCTTTTAGAGCGGCCGCTTAATGATATGGTAGCGTTAGAAAAGCCTGACTTCCCCTTTTGCATCTGCTGGGCCAATGAAACCTGGAGCGGTATCTGGTATGGAGCGCCTGATCAGACATTGATCCGACAGGAATACCCCGGGAATGAGGATATCGTTATGCATTTCGATTATCTGGTAAAAATCTTTGAAGACCCCCGGTACATCCGGGTAAATGGGCTTCCGCTATTTATGATCTATAATGGCTTAAATCTGCCCGATAGTAAGTCTTATACAGATAAACTCAGGGAAGAGGCTGTAAAAAGAGGATTGGGCGGATTGTATATTATGGGATCAAATCTGCATCCGGATAGTTGGGATTTTGAGGCCGCAGGGTTTGACGGAAGAGTTTCTTACGCTTATAATAAGGTGCAGTACCAGCTAATGTGGGAGGCAAAAAGACAACAGCAAAAAACAAGAGATCGTTTTTTGCGAAAGATTTTTTCAAAGAACAACGCCCCTCGTGTTACCCGTATTGACCAGCGTACATTGGTAGAAAACATTATTTTTGAAGATCAGCCGGGCGATATCTATCCGATGATACTACCCAACTGGGATAACACGCCGCGAAGCGCTCATAATGGCGTTGTGATTCAAAACACCAGTCCTGAGCTGTTTGAAACACAGATTCGTAATGCGATTGATTATATCAATAGCCGGGAGATGAGTGACCGGTTTATGATCCTTAAATCCTGGAATGAATGGGCAGAGGGAAATTATGTAGAACCCGATTCCCGGAATGGTTATGTCTATCTTGATGTTTTGAAAAAATATCTTACGCGGGCGGGTGTATAATGTATTTGCATAATTTTATACCGGCGGGTTATTATAGTCGCAACCTGATAGGAGACCATTAATGGAGCGCCGGTCCGGATGTTTGAGAAACGCGTCGCGCCTGCCTCATTTTTTTGAGCAATTTAAATGGCTTACTGGAGAATGGCTTTAGCCAGAAAAAATGCCACCAGTATTTCCAGGCCATGCGATCGAATCCTACATTCCAGGCATTCGCAATAAATTCAATGTAATTTTTCTTTTCCAGCTGTGTTTTCTCCAATTGGGTCATACCCGGAGTGATATACAAGGGCAGGTAGGGGGCATAAAGGTCAAAAAACAGATCAGCACTTTCAACCCAGCTTTTGTCCGGGTTTCCCATGGAGTAGTGGGTTATATCGATCAGGTCGGTACAAACCGCTTCATAGCCTTTCAGGTGCGCATCGATGGAGATGGCGAGGTCATATTGATGATAGCCCTTTAACTGCTCATTAAATCTCAAACCGGTTGATCTTCTCAGTGCAATAAACAGGCCATCCAGCGACAGAACCCTGATCAAATGCTCCTGTGTTTGTATTCCAAATCCATAACGCATGAGTTCATTTTCTTCTTTGCTCCCATGACGAACATAAACATATTTGGCATTGTCATCTATACCCCACCAGCCCGAAGGAGCTCTTGATTTATATTGCCCGCCCGCCACTCCAACCAGCCCTGTTTTTTCGTTTTGTTTAAAAATATCCAGCAAAACATAGCCCCAGCCCTTTGTATTAAATAGGAGGTCCTCGTGCAGAAAAAGTACATAAGGGTATTGAGATTGATCCAGTCCTTTATTGTAAGCTTCGCATACTCCCATCAGCCCCGGGTTTTTGACCTGGATAAGCTCATAAATAATCCCGGAGCCTATCGTATCAGCGATATCTTTCTCTATTGCTGCATAAAAGGCTTCCCGGTATGAAGAAATGACGATCGACAACATAATCTAATAACAGTTAGATGCTGCAAAATACGAAGATCTCTTTCTTTAAAAAAAACAGCCGGGGAGGAAACATAGCTTTGGGATCAGGGCCCTCTGTATCTATGCGGCACCGGGAGCATCTTATCCCGGTTTTACCCTTTCAATTTTAAACGGGCTCTTTATCTCTTTTTACGATAACATTATCGCCCTTAGGGGTTTATCTTAAGGATGGGCAATGGAGTCGTAGGTTCGTTCACAACGGGTTCGGGTTAAACCCTGTTGGGGCTTACGCAAGACATATGCGATCGTTCGGAACTGGAAAATGGACTGCTACCTCCGGTAAGCGGGCCCTTTTTTGCTCCGCGTAAACCCGGGGTACATGGTTAACCGCAATTTAATGGTCAGATTGCACAGGGAAAGCAAGGCAAGCGCCTCTGATTTCAGCATTGTTCAGCTCCGGAGGAGCAGCGCGTTTATAGCTATGTGTTGTTTTGATTTATCCGGCTCCTGTGGGAGCCACGTGTTTGTTTGGCGTGAAATTTTACGCGGCTCCCACAGGAGCCGGAGGTTCCTCTTTAAATACCTGGCTATAAGCACCAGGCATTTACAGTGCCTGCAAATGCTCCTGGTGCACTCTTTTCACCCAATTTAGCCTGGCAAGGAAAAAAACCGGGGAGATACGCAACCTTTTTCTCGTAACTTTGCGCGTTTTAATTTATAAACGCGGATGAGGCAAAAAAAATTCAGTCGGCTATTTAAGTATATTGGCTATTACAAGGGAAAGATCATCCTGTATATTTCGCTTACCATCATCGCGTCTTCGTTGTCGGTGGTCTCTTTAACGATGCTGGCGCCCCTGATGTCGCTCATTTTTAAAGTGGACGGTTTTGGTGGCCAGGCCTTACTGAACAAAATCCCGGGCGGAGGTTATATTGGTACAGAATTATCGAGACTGGTGAGCAGCGGCCAGCAGATGCATGCCGTGTTCCTCTGTTGCCTGCTGGTGGTCATCTCTGTTTTTTTGAAAAACCTGCTGCTTTACCTGTCTTCGCTGATTTCGGTGCCGGTGAGGAGCTCGATCATTATTCACCTGAAAAATGATCTTTATGCCAAAGTGCTGCATCTGCCGGTGGGCTATTTTTCCGAACAGAAAAAGGGCGATATTATGAGCCGCATGACCAATGATGCCGGACTTGTGGAAAGCTCTATTGTGAATACCATGGAAGGTTTGATCAAGGATCCGGTAATGGTTGTTAGCTATCTTGTGGCAATGGTGGGCATCAGCCCCAGTCTTTCGGTATTTTTACTGGTCCTGTTGCCGGTAACGGCCTTTATCATAGGCCGCATCAGCCGTACGCTTAAAAAACAAAGCAATGCCGCATCGCTGCGGGTGGGCGATACCCTGTCCATACTGGATGAAACCTTAACGGGGATCCGGATCATTAAAGCATTTACGGCCGAAAAGATCCTGAACAACCGGTTTGTTAGCCTTAATAATACCTTGCTGGGCATCAATAAAAAGATGGCGGCCCGCAGGGATCTCGCCTCGCCCCTGACAGAACTGTTGGGCGTAGCCGTACTCTGTGTGATCATTTATTTTGGCGCCAATCTTATTCTCAATGGAAATACATTGGATCCCGGAGGACTGATCGCATTTATCGCCATGTTTGCCATGATGATCAACCCGGCCAAGTCGTTGGCGGCCTCTTTCTTCAGGGTGCAGGAAGGCGCTGCGGCTATCGAACGCATCGAAGCCTTATTAACCACACCGGAAACCGTTGAAGATACCGGAACCCGGAAACTCGAAGCGTTCAATGAGGGCATTGAATTCAGGAATGTGTCCTTTGCTTACAACGAAACCCCGATCCTGAAAAACATTAATCTTTTTATTCCCAAAGGGAAAACCGTAGCGCTGGTGGGCAGCAGCGGAGCGGGTAAGAGCACGCTGGCCGACCTGGTACCCCGTTTCCATGATGTAGGCGCGGGTGAGATCCTCTTTGATGGGGTCAATATTAAAGACTATAGCATCGAATCCATCCGGAAACAGATTGGTATTGTAAGCCAGGAGCCCATTCTCTTCAATGATACTATTGGTAATAATATCAGCCTTTCAGACCCGGATGCCCCGTTGAGTGAAATAGAAAGCGCTGCCCGGATCGCGAATGCCTGGCGGTTTATTGAGCATAAGCCGGAGCAATTTGATACCAATATTGGCGACAGGGGTGCTAAACTGAGCGGAGGAGAAAAACAACGGCTCACAATAGCCCGGGCGGTGCTGAAAAACCCGCCCATCCTTATCCTGGACGAAGCAACCTCCTCCCTCGACACGGAAAGTGAACGCCTGGTACAGGATGCTATCAATAATATGATGAAGAACCGGACCTCACTGGTCATAGCCCACCGTCTGAGTACGGTGCGTCATGCAGACGAGATCATTGTGCTCAATAAAGGGGAGATCGCTGAGCGGGGATCCCATAAAACACTAATGCAGATCGAAGGGGGCATTTACCGGAAACTGGTGGATATGCAGGAGATGGTTTAGGAAATTTGAAAATTTAAGGATTGAATCCCGATGGCTATCGGGAGCGCATCAAGATAAAAAACAGGTCTATTGCCATAAAATGTAGCGTGAATAAGCCTTTGGAGGCCAAAAAAGACCTGATCTTTTCATAGCAGGCGCAGCGCGCCGTAAATAATGGTAACAAGAACTCCCAGGGACTTACCCGTAGCCGCAGCGCGGCGGGAATCTTTTCGGGGGAGGCTTATAGTACCGGTGCCCTGCACCTCTGTTCTGTCTCCTGTCCATTGCTAATAAGCGCAACGCTGCGCTGCAGCTTTTGCCTTTAACCACTATTCCTAAAATTAACCTGCTGATGCGCATGCGATGGCTATCGCATGCGCATCAAGATAAAAAACAGGTCTATCGCCATAAAATGTAGTATGAATAAGCCTTTGGAGGCCGAAAAGGACCTGATCTTTTGATAGCAGGCGCAGCGCGCCGCAAATAATGGTAACAGGAACTTCCAGGGACTTACCCGTAGCCGCAGCGCGGCGGGAATCTTTTCGGGGGAGGCTTATAGTACCGGTACGCTGCACCTCTGTTCCATCTCCTGTTCGTTGCTAATGAGCGCGACGCTGCGCTGCAGCTTTTGCCTTTAACCACTATTCCTAAAATTAACCTAATGCGCATGCGATGGCTATCGCATGCGCATCAAGATAAAAAACAGGTCTATCGCCATAAAATGTAGTATGAATAAGCCTTTGGAGGCTAAAAAGACCTGATCTTTTGATAGCAGGCGCAGCGCGCCGTAAATAATGGTAACAGGCACTTCCAGGGACTTACCCGTAGCCGCAGCGCGGCGGGAATCTTTTCGGGGGAGACTTATATTACCGGTGCGCTGCACCTCTGTTCCGTCTCCTGTCCATTGCTAATAAGAGCGACGCTGCGCTGCAGCTTTGGCCTTTAACCACTAAATTCCTAAAATTAACCTGATGCGCATGCGATGGCTATCGGGAGCGCGTCAAGATAAAAAACAGGTCTATGGCCGTAAAGTGTAGTATGAATAAGCCTTTGGAAGCCAAAAAAGACCTGATCTTTTGATAGCAGGCGCAGCGCGCCGCAAATAATGGTAACCAGAACTTCCAGGGACTTACCCGTAGCCGCAGCGCGGCGGGAATCTTTTCGGGGGAGGCTTATAGTACCGGTGCGCTTGCACCTCTGTTCCATCTTATGTTCGTTGCTAATAAGCGCAACGCTGCGCTGTAGCTTTTGCCTTTGACCACTATTCCTAAAATTAACCTGACACATATGCGATGGCTATCGGGAGCGGTAATGTGGGAAGGTGGATTTTGAAGCTTCGGGGCGGTGTGAAATATAGATCTGACCGGTGTCAATAGTCAAGAGGCAACAGGAAGGTTTCTGGTTGGATATTGCCTTCGAAGCATTTTTTCGTTGTTTATCAATGGATTACAGTACCTGCACGCCTTTGAAATTTTAAATTCGGTATTCTGCATTTTAGATTTCCCGTTTTCCCGTACCTTTGCACCCCCAATCAGTTCTTTTCAGGTTCCGGTAAAGGCCGGAACAGAAGGTCCCGCTGTCCGATCGCTGTCGGGCCGGGATTGGGAGTACCCGGAAATTTTCGGGTACGTTTGAACCAATAAATCGAATAAAATGGCAAAAGAAATCTCTGGCTTTGTAAAGCTACAGTGTAAAGGCGGTCAGGCCAATCCTGCACCCCCCATCGGGCCGGCGTTAGGTTCCAAAGGTGTGAACATCATGGAATTCTGCAAGCAATTCAACGCCCGTACGCAAGACAAAACGGGAAAAGTACTTCCCGTATTAATCACCGTTTATAGTGACAAAAGTTTTGAATTTGTAATCAAAACCCCTCCCGCAGCCATTCAGCTGATGGAAGCCGCTAAAATTCAAAAAGGTTCTAAGGAAAGCAACCGCGCCAAGGTAGGTAAAGTTACCTGGGAGCAGGTGGAGGCTATTGCGAAAGACAAAATGCCCGATCTGAACTGCTTTACCGTTGATGCCGCCATGAAAATGGTTGCCGGTACAGCACGCAGCATGGGACTGAATGTTGAAGGAAAAGCCCCGTGGGAGAACTAAATCCCCCTTTGAATTCCCCTGAGCGGGGAAGTTTCTTAAAACTTTAAAAGAATTTAAAATGGCATTCATTAGTAAAAAAAGAAAAGTTGCAAATGCAAAGGTAGACGCTAATAAGGCGTATTCCCTGAAAGAAGCCTCTGCATTGGTAAAAGATACAAGCGTAGCGAAATTCGATGCTTCTGTTGATCTGCACGTACGTTTGGGTGTGGATCCTAAAAAAGCAGACCAGGCGATTCGCGGTACCGTAACATTACCTCATGGAACCGGTAAAACAAAAAAAGTATTGGTATTGTGCACACCCGATAAAGAAGCGGATGCAAATACTGCAGGTGCTGACTATGTAGGTTTAGATGAGTTCATTCAGAAAATTGAAAGTGGCTGGACCGATGTGGATGTAGTAATTGCTACTCCGGCTGTAATGCCCAAGATCGGTAAACTGGGTAAGATCCTCGGGCCGCGTAACCTGATGCCCAACCCTAAAACAGGAACCGTAACCAATGATGTGGCAGCTGCTGTTACCGAGGTAAAAGGCGGTAAGATCGCGTTTAAGGTAGATAAAGCCGGTATCGTGCACGCTTCTATCGGTCGCGTAAGCTTCAGCCCTGAAAAGATCGCAGAAAACGGCCAGGAGCTTTTAAATGCATTGATCAAGGCAAAACCCACTACCGCAAAAGGAACCTATTTAAAAGGAATCAGCATGGCCAGCTCAATGGGCCCCGGCATTGCTTTGGATACAAAATCTTTTGTACAGTAATCACCCGGCACTACCGGTTCTAATTTTAAAATCAGTCAAACCGCAATAAAATGACTAAAGAACAAAAAAATGAAGTAATTGAGGTATTGAAGGGGAAATTCTCTCAATACAGCAACTTTTATATAACAGATACGGAGTCGCTTACTGTAGAACAGGTAGGCAAATTGCGCCGCGCTTGTTTCAACAAGAATGTGGAAATGAAAGTGGCCAAGAACACCCTGATCAAAAAGGCACTGGAATCACTGGATGCTGAAAAATATGCAGGCGTATATGACTCACTGCATAAGGTAACAGCCCTGATGTTTTCGGAAAACCCCAAAGAGCCGGCCGTTATCCTGAGCTCTTTCCGTACCGAAGCCAAGAAAGAAAAGCCGGAACTGAAACTGGCGTTCATTAACGGTGATCTGTATGCCGGAGATAACCAACTGGCTACCCTGGTTAAGATCAAAACGAAGAATGAGCTGATCGGTGAAGTGATTGGCCTGTTACTGTCTCCGATCCAGCGCGTGATCGGTGCATTACAGAACAGACCGGAAGGTGAGGCGGCCGCCGTAGCTGCTGAGACACCTGCTGCTGAAGCGGAAAGTGCAGCAGCTCCCGAAGCAGATGCTCCGGCAGCGGATACTACTCCGGCAGCTGAGTAATTAATCTATTGCAATATAGTCACGACCTATATTTAATAAACAAACAATTTTTTTAAACCCGCCGTCGGATCGGTCCCGATCTGGACAGGAAATGAAGACGGTAAAAATTAAAACAAAATGGCAGATATTAAAACATTAGCAGAAAGCCTGGTAGGTTTAACTGTAAAAGAAGTACAGGAATTAGCAGATTTCTTAAAGACCGAGTACGGTATTGAGCCTGCTGCAGCTGCAGTAGTAGTAGCTGGTGGCGGCGACGGTGGTGCAGCCGCTGCTGAAGAAAAAACAGCATTTGATGTGATCCTTAAGAGCGCAGGTGCTTCTAAACTGAACGTTGTGAAGATCGTTAAAGATCTGACCGGCTTAGGTCTGAAAGAGGCAAAAGAACTGGTAGACGGAGCTCCGAAACCGGTGAAAGAAGGTATCTCTAAAGCTGAAGCTGAAGACATCGCTGCTAAACTGAAAGAAGCAGGTGCTGAAGTAGAAGTAGCTTAATCCTGTTGTAAAGAATAGGCGTCCTGTAAGGTCTGTGGATCTTACAGGACTTTTTATTTGCCACAGAGACGCTGAAACACAGATTTTTTGATACCACTGCAAAGGGAAATAAAAGTCTTCAGTATTTCTGTGCTTCAGTGGCAATAAAGGGCCGCGGCTCAGAAGCTAACCTGCTTGATCCGCCGCTTCATTTTCCCAAAATTCAGGATCAATCCAACCTTACAGCCGGAGCACTTAAGATAGTTGATTGTTTGCGCCAGGTCTTCTTCTGCTACACCGCCTTCTTTTGCTTTTATTTCGAGGATCACGGTGTCGAAGACAACGAAGTCTGCCTGGAACTGGTGTGGTAAAACGACATCTTTATACTGTATTTTATACCTTCTTTCCCGGTCATACCAGATGGCGTTTTTTCCAAACTCGTATTCAAAGGCGTCTTTATAAAGGATTTCGAGGAAGCCAGGGCCAGGGGTCTTATGAATTTCGATGCCGTATTTTATGATCGTGTCAGTTTCCCTTTGAAGGGGATAATTTTCGGGATCAAAGTTTTTGTTTGACATAACGGTATTTTTTAGTTGCCATAGAGACGCTGAAACACAGATTTTTTGATAGCACTGCAAACGGAAATAAAAAGCGATCAGTGTTTCTGAGCTTCAGTGGCTTCAACCCGGATATACGGCTCCAGCTTTTCAAATACATCATTTGTCTGAGCTACCAGTACCCGCAATGCTTCCGGGGAGGTGATCGGCGCGGTTCTTCGTTGCTTAGTGATAAGATAGGCGAGCTTGCTGCTGATATAGGGATGCGCATTGAGGGTTTCATAGGAAGCGGTATTGATATCGAGCTGCCGGACCCCCGGGGTATTTAAACGGAGCAGGGGGCTTATTTTCCGGAACGTAGAATCAGGAACACCATAGGTTTCTCCAACCTGGCTGATAGTATAAAACCCGCCCAGCTTTTCCCGGTAATTCACGATCCTTGCAGCAAGTTTGCTGCCGATACCATAAAGCGTTTTATAAGCGAGGATATCTGCCGTATTCACATCAATGGTCTGTGGTGCTTTGCGTGCGCCTGTTTGTGCCGGGACAGGATATGTGGGCCCGGTGATCAGGATATAGGGACTGAGGCGTTCAAATTCATCCGGGTGCAGTCCGTAGATCTTTTGGAGGTCTTCCTTTTTGCGAAAGCGTCCTCCTTTTTTCCGGTAGTTTATGATCGTCCGGATCGTCCGCTCCCGGAGACCCAGCTGCAGCCATCCTTCTTCACTCAAAGTATTAGGATCAAAATTAAAGAGGATCACTTTTGAAGCAGGAACAGGATATTGATGAGACTTGTAATGCCCGGTACGTGCAGGTTCTGCGAGGGAATCTTTTTCTGAAGAAGTGTTTGGGGCTGTTGTGAGCGCGTTGAGTGCAGCCCGGTCTCTTTCATCCAGGGGCATGTTGGTATGTTGCCTGATAAAAGGAGCAACAGCAAAAAACAGGATAACGAACAGCAGCAGGCATAAACCCAATAACTCTTTTTTAGAGAATTTTAAATACGCTTTCATAGGTTGATCATTGAGCGGTGGTTAAAGAAAAAGGTGTTGACTAAATATAAAGAAAAATAAAATCATAAAAAAAAAATCATTAAAATTTAGTTTATTGTTATGGGGAAGCCTATCTTTATCCTCAGCTATTGCATTGTAAACCTACTTTGAACTAAAAAAACTACTAAATATAACTCACAACGTGATAGCTTAAAAATGAAGAGAGTCCTTTAGTGATATGCTCCTCTTCATAATGGTTTTGCAGATGTGTTGCACCAAAGCACTGTGTTTTTGGATTGCTCAAAACCAGCTGGCGTGAATACATAAGAATTATAGTATTGCAGTATTGTCCTGTTACCAGGGTAACTGCATAGGTATGTGATGTATCCGGCGATGATATATTGCTTAACGGCGATCTATTGTGATGTTTCCGGGTACGTAACCGGTGTTTTCTGTATTGTAAAACACCCGGGAGGTATGTGTGTATCCCGGGGGTGTAAAATATATCTATTATGAGAACCAATCAACCTTTTGGAACTGCCTTTAAACGGGCTGGCTTATGTGTATTCATGAAAGAACTGAGCCTGAATTTTGGATTCAGGAGGAACAAAACCCTAACTTCTTTGCAGATCGCTGCGGTGATGCTTTTAAGTGTGCTCAGCGCTAAGGGGCAGATAACTGGTGCACCTACAAATATTTATCAGCCATGGACTTCGGATAAATTTTCAGCGCTTACGGTAACCAGCAGCAAGGCTGCAGGGTTTGATGAATTTCTCTTTAAGGGTAATGTTATTGACAATGATGCCAATGCAGATAACCCCAATTCCGCCTCCTGGACCGCACTTGCTGGAGGAGGATCGGCATGGTTAGAGGTGAAGGACGGAAATGCTGGCACTGCGGGGTATCCTGCAGGCACTTATGCGGGCTTTGTAGTCAGTGCAGGTTCATTGGCGAATATTACGGGTAACTCTATTACAATTACTACGTACCTGACCAGTAAGGGACCAAGTAATGCTCAACAGTTGCAAAATACGTATACCGCTTCAGACGCTGCATTAGCTATATCTCTTTTAAGTAGTAGTGGTAAGATTAAAGTTGGGTTTGTTACAGACCTGCCTTTTGACAGGGTACGGATTACGATACAAAATGGTGCCGGACTTCTTCCGACCTGGAGAATTTACTATGGAGAACTGGTGAGAGCGGGTGCCTATTCTGACCCCTCCTGTTCGACTAAACCGCTTGTGCAATCTGATTATCCATCAGTAGTAACAACCGGGACAACTGGCGCACTTAGTGTTGATTTACTTGGAGGTGTTTTTAACGCAACGGGCAACGTGGTGGATGGAAGTGCAACTAACCCAGCCACTATTACGTTACCGCTTGTAAACTTTGCTACAACAGCATATATCAGTGTAAGAGAAGCAGGGGGAGCCACACAGTACCATCATGCGGGCTTATATGCGGGCTTTGAAATAGGGCAGGCCAGCTTGCTGGGGTTAGGCGTACTTTCTAATTCAACGATCTCAACATACCTTAAAGGTCAGCCAAAAGAGAGCTTCTCCGGGGCTGCATTATTGGTATCTGCACCTGTTTTAACGGCTGCGGGAAAGTCTACAATAGGGTTTGTAACCACACAGGACTTTGATGAGGTCCGTTATACATTGAACCAGGGGGTCAATGTTAATTTAGGTACGGTAAATGTATACAGGGCTGTTATCAGGAATTTTTGTGAAAGGCCCACTGGTTTTAGCTGCAATACGCTATATGAACTGGATAGTAAAATTGACCCGGTATATATTAACATGGCGAATACTAAGGTTACCGGTGCTGTTTCCCTTAACAATAATATTGCAAACCTTGATCAGCTTATAGACGGTAATCCCAACACTGCTGCAACTATTAAGAGCCTGCTTGTAAACAATACGAGTGTTTTATCTCAAACGAGTGTGTCTGTTAAAAAGGCATTAGCACCCTATACACCGGGTTCGAACGGCTATTATGTAGCCTTTGATGTGGAATCCCAGGCAGTGTTGCTGGATGCGGCTGTATTATCAACAGCTACAGTAACCACTTATCTTAATGGCGCGCCGCAGCAATCCAGCACAGGAGGAGGATTGCTGATTGGAACAAAGTCTACGTTAATCAGTGGTTCAGGTACGCCGAACCGGCAAAAGATCGGGCTGGTAGCCACGTCTCAGTTTGACGAAGTGCGGCTTACATTCAACCAGCCAATAAATGCTTCATTGGGTGATGTTAATATATACGGGATAGAGGTGGAAAATCTTTGCACACATTCGCTTGACTGTAATACGACCAATGTGATTACGAATTCGCCTTCAGGGTTTGGGGCCATTATTGACAATGAAAGATCCGGTGTTACCGGGCTTGTGTGTGCTAATTGTAATATACAGAACATTAGTAACGTAGTGGACGATGACGCTACCAGCGCCGCTAAAATATTTGTTACGGCCGGAGCGCTTAGCACCTACGGGATAGCGGTGCAGGTTCCGGGGAATACCTTCCCCGCAGGGACTGTTGCCGGTTTCCGTATCCGGACCAATAATACTTCATTGGTTGGGTTGGACCTGCTTAAATACCTGAAGATTGAAACGTTTAATAACGGTATGCCGGCCGAGAGCAGGACAGGAGGGGAATTGCTTGGGCTTGATCTGCTTACCTTGCCTATAATAGGAGGTTCGAATGCGGGCATGTATAATATTGGGTTTAAAACAAGCATGCCCTATGATGAAATCAGAATTTCAACCACGAATGTGGTTGGGGCCGGCGTAATTGGCGATAAGGATTTGGACATATTTTATGCAACAGTGGATACCCGTTACATGTCTTCCGCACAACAGCAGGCTGCCGGTATGTCCTGCTCCCTGGTGTATACATTGCCGGATATTAATTATACTACTATTAATAAGTCGGTAAAAGGGTCGGTGGCTACCAATGATGTAAAACCGGCTAATAATATTACTTACCTGGGGGGCACGTTGGTTGCCGGCGCTAACGGGCAAACCAGCCCCGCAGGATCTAACCCGCAACTGACCTTGCAGTCCGGTGGTGACTATACGTTTGTAACGGATAAGCCCGGTGTATATAGCTATTCAACGACTATGCGTGATGCGAATACGAATCCGGCAACCGATCATAAAGAGAACCTGACGATTATTGTAACCGATCCTGCTATAACTACCAATCCTCCTGTTGTAAACACGGATGTGGCGGCTGTGCTGTCTAATGACGGTTCGCCGGGGTATGCAGGTGTGATCATACCAGTACTGGCGAACGATAAGCCCAGTAATGCGGGCGCCACAGGCCTGAGCAATCCCACGGTACCTGCTGCAGGTGCAACCGGAGGGCCACAGCATGGAACGGTGCAGGTTAATCCTGATGGTACCATTACCTATAAGCCAGATCCGGGATTTGTGGGTACGGATATCTTTACCTACACAACATGCGAACAGCCCAATGGCAGCCCCTGTGGTACTGCCTATGTGGAAGTAAAAGTGACCCCGAGGGCCATTCCGCCGGATGCGCCGGATGGGAATATTGTTGCGGCCGATGATTATACGCAAATCAAGGGAGGCAAGACGGTAACGGGCAATGTTAAAACAAACGACAGTGATCCTCTAGATCCCTCTGGAAACAGCTTAACAGTGACCACCCAAAACAGTAACGCTTACGGTTCGTTCAGCCTGGCTAGTGACGGTACATTTACCTTTAGCCCTGCCGTTGATTTTTCAGGAACAGCTGTGTTCCCCTATAGGGTCTCCGGTAGCGGGTCAAGATCTGCCTATGCTACTTTATACGTCTACGTGATTCCTTCGGGTTTAAATACCCTGCCGGACAACAATGTTGGGTTTAAAGACCTGGATATTAAAGGCAATGTGAGCACTAATGATCATGTGCCATCGGGTACTACCTATGGCACACCCGTAGCAATAGGAACACCGCCGGGTACGCCCACTACCTTTAGCATGAATACGAATGGGGTGTATACGTTCAAAAGCGGTACAATAGGTGTGTACAAATACAACGTGCCTGTAACAAACGATGGTATTACTGTAAACGAGCTGCTCACCATTACTATACTGGATCCGGCCATTAGTACCAACCCCCCGGTAGTGATGAATGATGTGGCAAAAACCACAGGAACTACTCCGGTTGCGATCCAGGTAAATGATAACGATAAACCCGGTAATACCGGCGGCAAGCTAAGTCCTCCGGAAATTAAAACCAATCCCGCCCATGGTAACGTAGTGGTGAACGCGGCAGATAGTTCTGTGACCTATACCCTCACTGATGCAGGTTTTACAGGCAAGGATATGTTTACTTATGAGAGCTGTGAAACGCCGGGCGGCAAATGCAGCATTGCCGAAGTGGTGGTAACCGTGATACCTGCCGGTACTGTAACAGCCAGTGCAGCCGATGATTATATGACCGCAGCAAAAGGATCTGCAGATGTTGCAGGCAATGTAAGTACCAATGACGGACCCAATCAGAATGTAACTACCGGCACGTTTATGGATGCTAGCAACAATAAACTTGAAATAACCAATGCCAATGGTGATTACAAGTTTACACCATCGGCAAGCTTCACCGGTACGGCAGTATTTGAATATACTACCTGCACCCAGGACGGCAGCTCCTGTACCAAGGCTACCTTGTATGTAACGGTTAAGGAGGAATCTCCGGACCTGGTTGCACGCATTACCATGACTCCCAATAATATTATAGGGAAGAGCGATGTTGAAATAAAAGTGGGAATCTCTGAGATCAATAATATTGCAACGAATGGCCTTATTACCCTGTATGTAGATAAATCAAATCTCTTTGGTGATTTCTCTTTTGATAATAATGCAGTAAAGGATGCCGCAAATCAGCCGGTGAATAATAACGAGTTCTCGGTTGATGCTGTCAGTAACCCTGATTCTTATGTTATTACTACAAATTCGAGCATCAAGGATGATATGAAATGGGTTACGTTTAAGGTAAAGGCAGATCCGAAAACAACCGCAGGACAAGGCTCTCTTACGGTGTTTGTAAAGACCGGGTCCGGTGGTGAAAAAAATAACGCCAACAATAGTTACTCAACAAGCATCGTGTTCTCATTTATAGCTCCCTAATAATAAATATTTTAAATCCAAATACAATGAAAATTAAATTTACCCTGTTAAGTACCTTTCTTTTCCTTCTCTCCATAGTTGCTTCGGCAGATGACTGGGTGTTAAATAATGGGACCATGTCTGCTGCATCTTATCCCAATGGAAAGGTGGATATCTCTTTTGATTTTTTTGTGACCGGGACTCCTGGTGGCAATGGATATACTTTTACCACCAGTGGAAATAAAAGTGGAACAATTAAGTTTAGTTTCACCAAGCTGGATGCATCCGTTATTACCCCGGCCCCTTCAGGGGATGGGTCGGCTTTGTTTGACTGGACATTATCAACCTCCGGAACCGGGGTAGGGCAAACTTACACCTGGACCGGCACTACAAAAGCGGTTACCATGCTTGAATATCAATCCCCTTCAGGAATGAGCTCAAAGTATAAAATCACATTTCTCCAGGTTCCGGTAACCTATCCTGCCACAGCCCAGGAAAACAATATAGGTGTTCATGGTATATTTACAACGCCAACACAGGCGACGGACCCGGTTCCTACAAATACCGACTATACGGTTAGCACAAATACTGCTGCCATGCCCGTTACCTTCCAATCCTACGACGCCAAACTGGTGGGGAACAAACTGGTGGTGAACTGGACCACCGCTTCAGAAACCAATAATGATTTTTTTGATATACAGGTAATGGGCGCGGATTCCAGCTATAAGACCGTGGGCCGGGTAGCCAGCAAAGCCGAGAACGGGAACTCTGAAAAGGCTATTGAATACAGTTTTGAAAAGGACCTGGGCGCCGGTGGTGCTGCCTATATGGGTATCGCCATTTTTGCGGCAGGATTTATCCTGTTGCTGTTCAATCGTAAAAACAAATTACTGTATACCTTCCTCATCGTATGTGGCATGAGTGTGTCCGCTATTTCCTGTCGCAAAAACGCGGAGGATAAGGAAAACCGGCAGCCAGACAGGCAAATGGTGCGGGTTGTGCAGGTAGATAAGGAAGGTCTGAAAGCCTATTCCAAAATTGCTGTTGCAATACGTCAGTAAGTTGCATTATAAGATAGCCGGGGAAACCCGGCACAGAACCCGGAGCCGGTATCGGTTCCGGGTTCCTTTTTTGTAATAAATTTTCAAAAATGGAAAACTCTGGCAATATTCTTGTGAGAAGTTTTCTTCTTTTCAAAGTTTTCCTTAACTTTGCCTTCCTTTTATTTTGGCCAATAAAAAATTGATTAAACAAAATAAGTTCATGTAATTGAATTTCAATGGATTTCTTTTAGCAATAAAAGTAATCCTGTTCTTGTTTTGTACCAGATCAATCATTAAAAAACCGGGTTTATAACATATGTCATCTACAAAAGTGAATTCAAGAGTAAATTTCGGAAAGATCAAGCATTTAGCGGAAACACCGGATCTTCTGGAAGTTCAGATTCAATCCTTTAAGGAGTTTTTCCAATTAGAAACCACACCAGACAAACGCAATATTGAGGGCCTGTTCCGGGTATTTAAGGATAATTTCCCGATCACCGATACCCGCAATATCTTTGTACTGGAGTTCCTGGACTACTTTATCGATCCTCCCCGTTACTCGATCGATGAGTGTATGGAGCGGGGCCTGACCTACGCTGTACCCTTGAAAGCAAAGCTGCGGCTGAGCTGTAATGACGAAGAGCACGTAGATTTTCAAACCATTGTACAGGACGTATTTTTGGGTAATATCCCGTACATGACCCCCCGTGGTACCTTTGTGATCAACGGGGCAGAACGTGTGGTAGTATCCCAGCTGCACCGTTCCCCGGGCGTATTCTTTGGCCAGTCGGTACACCCCAACGGAACAAAGATCTACTCCGCCCGTGTGATCCCTTTTAAAGGATCCTGGATGGAGTTCGCTACCGATATCAACAACGTAATGTACGCATATATCGACCGGAAGAAGAAATTCCCGGTAACGACCCTGCTGCGTTCTATCGGTTATGAAACGGATAAGGATATCCTTGAACTTTTTGGTATGGCCGATGAGGTTCCCGGCGACCGCAAATCACTGGAAAAACAGCTGGGCAAACGCCTGGCGGCACGTGTATTGCGTACCTGGGTGGAAGATTTTGTGGATGAGGATACCGGTGAGGTGGTTTCCATTGAGCGGAATGAGATCGTAATGGAGCGCGATGTGGTGCTGGATGAGGAAGCGATCGATATCATTGCTGATATGGATGTGAAGAGCGTTTTTGTACAGCGTGAAGATGTGGGTGGAGATTATGCCATCATCTACAATACATTAAATAAAGATACTTCCAACAGTGAGCTGGAAGCCGTTCAGTTCATCTACCGCCAGTTAAGAGGCGCAGATGCACCGGATAACGAAACCGCCCGCGGTATCATTGACAAACTGTTCTTTAGCGACAAGCGTTATGACCTGGGTGAAGTAGGCCGTTACAAGATCAACCGTAAGCTGAACATTGATGCACCTGTAACGCAAAAGACCCTTACCAAGGAAGATATTATTGAGATCATTAAATACCTGGTACGTTTAACCAATGGTAAAGCGGAGATCGATGATATCGATCACCTGAGCAACCGTCGTGTACGTACCGTAGGAGAACAATTATATGCGCAGTTCGGTGTTGGTCTGGCCCGTATGGCCCGTACCATCCGTGAGCGTATGAACGTGCGGGACAACGAGGTGTTTACACCGGTTGACCTGATCAATGCCCGTACCCTGTCTTCTGTGATCAACTCGTTCTTCGGAACTTCCCAGTTATCGCAGTTCCTGGATCAGACCAACCCCTTATCAGAGATCACACACAAACGTCGTATCTCTGCACTGGGGCCAGGTGGTCTGAGCCGTGAGCGTGCCGGGTTTGAAGTGCGTGACGTACACTACTCGCACTATGGCCGTCTTTGTACCATTGAAACTCCGGAAGGTCCGAACATTGGTCTGATCTCTACGCTTTGCGTACATGCCAAGATCAATGAAATGGGCTTTATCGAAACCCCTTACCGCAAGGTTACCGATGGTAAGGTAAATATGAAGGAGCTGGAACTGCTGAGTGCAGAAGAAGAGGATACTGCAAAGATTGCGCAGGCAAGCGCTAAGCTGGATGAGCAGGGCAACTTTGTGAATGAGCGCGTGGAAAGCCGCGAAACCGGCGATTTCCCGATCCTAGACAAGAGCGAAGTAGAATATATGGATGTGGCGCCCAACCAGATCGTGGGACTGAGCGCCTCCCTGATCCCCTTCCTGGAGCATGATGATGCCAACCGGGCACTGATGGGATCAAACATGCAACGCCAGGCCGTTCCGCTGCTGCGTCCCGACGAGCCGATCGTGGGTACCGGCCTCGAAGGCAAGGCGGCACGGGATTCCCGGATCCAGATCCATGCTGAAGGAAACGGGGTGGTTGAATTTGTGGATGCCAACGAAATTCATGTGCGTTATGACCGCGATGTGAATGAGAAACTGGTAAGCTTTGAAGAAGATCTGAAGGTTTATAAATTGACCAAGTTCATCAAAACCAACCACGAAACCTGTATGAACCTGAACCCCGCTGTGAAGAAGGGGCAGAAGGTGAAGCTGGGCGATTTCCTCACCAACGGTTATGCTACCCGCAACGGTGAGCTGGCCCTGGGTAAGAACCTGAAAGTGGCATTCATGCCCTGGAAGGGTTACAACTTTGAGGATGCGATCGTGATCAGCGAGCGCGTGGTAAAAGAAGATATGTTCACTTCCATCCATATTTCCGAATATGAGCTGGAAGTACGGGATACAAAACTGGGTGAGGAAGAACTGACCTCGGATATCCCGAACGTTTCTGAAGAGGCGACAAAGGACCTGGATGAAAACGGTATCATCCGGATCGGCGCCCAGGTGAAGGAAGGCGATATCCTGATCGGTAAGATCACTCCGAAAGGGGAAAGCGATCCGACCCCGGAAGAAAAACTGCTCCGTGCCATCTTTGGTGACAAAGCCGGCGATGCAAAAGATGCGTCTTTAAAAGCGCCCAACGGGGTAGAAGGTGTGGTGATTGGTAAGAAACTGTTCCAGCGCGCCAAGAAAGATAAGAATGCAAAAGTTCGGGAGAAAGCAGCGATCGAAAAACTGGACAAGGCACACGAAAAGAACGAACAGGACCTGTTGAATGTGCTGCTGGAAAAACTGGCTACCATCCTGGAAAACCAGGTTTCTTCCGGTGTAATGAACAGCTTTGATGAGATCGTGATCGGCAAGGGATCGAAGTTCCATGCCAAAAACCTGGGCTCCCTGGATTATGCCAACATCAATCCTTTGGGCTGGACCAGCGACGACAAGATCAATGACCAGATCAATACGCTGTTGCACAACTACAACATCAAATTCAACGAAGAGCTGGGAAGATACAAACGCGAGAAATTCAATATCTCCATCGGGGATGAGTTGCCCGCGGGTGTATTGAAGCTGGCAAAAGTATACCTGGCTGTAAAGCGTAAGCTGAAAGTAGGGGATAAAATGGCGGGCCGTCATGGTAACAAGGGTATCGTAGCCAAGATCGTTCGGCAGGAAGATATGCCGTTCCTGGAAGACGGGAGCCCGGTGGATATCGTATTGAACCCGCTGGGGGTACCAAGCCGTATGAACCTGGGCCAGATCTACGAAACCGTACTGGGATGGGCCGGTAAAGAACTGGGTGTGAAATTTGCTACTCCGATCTTTGATGGTGCCGAGCCGGAAGAGATTGAGAAATACTGTGCGGATGCGACGATTCCGAAGTTTGGCCACACGTTCCTGTACGATGGTGAAACCGGGGAGCGCTTCCACCAGAAAGCAACCGTGGGTGTGATCTATATGATCAAACTGCACCACATGGTGGATGACAAGATGCACGCACGTTCTATCGGGCCATATAGTCTCATTACACAGCAGCCGCTGGGTGGTAAAGCCCAGTTTGGAGGTCAGCGTTTTGGTGAGATGGAAGTATGGGCACTGGAAGCCTACGGAGCATCCAGCATCCTGCAGGAATTGTTGACCATCAAATCCGATGATATCATAGGCCGTGCAAAAACCTATGAGAGCATTGTAAAAGGCGACAATATTCCAAGAGCGGGAGTACCGGAGTCGTTCAATGTATTGATACACGAATTAAGAGGCTTGGGATTAGACCTGACCTTTGAATAGAGAAAGTGAATAGTGAAAAGTCAATGGTGCATCTACTGTTGGCTTTCACTATTGATCATCAAATCGGAATCAATAACAAAGCAAAAAAGATAATTAAAATAGAGAAAAGGATGCTGACGATCTCAAGTCTCAAAATCCCGGATCTCAAATCTTCAATAAGATTATGGCTACTAAAAAAGACAATCGCCCAAAGGCAGCGTTTTCAAAAATCACCATCGGTCTGGCTTCCCCGGATACCATCCTGGAAAAAAGTCATGGTGAGGTATTAAAGCCTGAAACTATCAACTACCGTACTTACAAACCGGAACGTGACGGTTTGTTTTGCGAAAGAATATTTGGTCCGGTAAAGGACTATGAATGTGCCTGTGGAAAGTACAAACGCATCCGTTACAAAGGCATCGTGTGTGACCGTTGTGGTGTGGAAGTTACAGAGAAGAAAGTACGCCGTGAGCGCATGGGACATATCAAACTGGTGGTACCGGTGGTACATATCTGGTACTTCAAATCCCTGCCTAATAAGATCGGTTACCTGCTGGGAATGAGCTCCAAGAAACTGGAGACCATCATCTATTATGAAAGATACGTGGTGATCCAGGCGGGTGTGCGTGAAGATAAAGGTCAAAATTATGGTGACCTGTTAACAGAAGAAGAATACCTCGATATCCTGGATACGCTGCCAAAAGATAACCAGTACCTGCCCGATGATGATCCGCAGAAATTTATTGCGAAGATGGGTGCTGAAGCGGTGCATGACCTGTTGCAGCGCATCGACCTGGATCAGTTATCCTTTGATCTGAGAAACTCCGCGGCTACCGAAACCTCCCAGCAGCGGAAAGCGGACGCACTCAAAAGGCTGAGCGTTGTCGAAGCCTTCCGCGATGCCAATACAAGGATCACCAACCGTCCGGAATGGATGATCATGCAGTACATCCCGGTTATTCCGCCGGAACTGCGTCCGCTGGTGCCCCTGGATGGCGGCCGTTTTGCATCTTCGGATCTGAACGACCTGTACCGCCGGGTAATTATCCGGAACAACCGTCTGAAGCGTCTGATGGAGATCAAAGCGCCTGAAGTGATCCTGCGTAACGAAAAGCGGATGCTCCAGGAAGCGATCGACTCTTTGTTTGATAACTCAAGAAAATCCAATGCCGTTAAGGCGGAAGGCGGACGGGCACTGAAATCATTGAGTGATGTGCTGAAAGGAAAACAGGGCCGTTTCCGTCAGAACCTGTTGGGTAAACGTGTGGACTACTCCGGCCGTTCGGTAATTGTGGTAGGACCCGAAATGAAAATGCATGAATGCGGTCTGCCGAAAGACATGGCAGCCGAGCTGTTCAAACCATTTATCATCCGTAAACTGATCGAAAGAGGTATCGTAAAAACCGTAAAATCTGCCCGTAAACTGGTTGATAAAAAAGAAGCGGTGGTTTGGGATATCCTTGAAAATATTTTAAAAGGGCACCCGGTAATGTTAAACCGTGCCCCAACGCTGCACCGTTTGTCCATCCAGGCCTTCCAGCCGAAGCTGATCGAAGGTAAAGCGATCCAGCTGCACCCCCTGGTTACTGCGGCCTTCAACGCCGACTTTGATGGTGACCAGATGGCGGTACACGTGCCCCTGAGCAATGCGGCCATCCTGGAAGCCCAGCTGCTGATGCTGGCCTCCCACAACATCCTGAACCCACAGAACGGTACGCCCATCACCCTGCCTTCTCAGGACATGGTACTGGGACTGTACTACATCACAAAAGGAAAGAAATCTACCGATACTGAAAAAGTACGCGGAGAAGGAAAAGCCTTTTATTCTGCAGAAGAAGTGATCATTGCGTACAATGAAAAGCAGATCGATCTTCATGCATGGATCAAGGTTAAAGGCATTGTGCGGAATGAGAAGACCGGTGAGCTGGAAAAGAAATTAATTGAAACCACTGTAGGCCGGGTTATTTTCAACCAGAATGTACCGGAAGAAGTAGGTTTTGTAAATGCCTTGCTGACTAAAAAGAACCTGCGGGAGATCATCGGTGATATCATCGAGATCACCGATGTTCCCAAGACTGCGAAGTTCCTGGACGATATTAAACAATTAGGATTCCGTACGGCCTTCCAGGGTGGACTGTCCTTTAGCATCAATGACCTGATCATTCCGGATATCAAGCAGGAACTGCTGGATAATGCGAAGGGTGAGGTTGATGAAGTGTGGGATAACTACAACATGGGATTGATCACCAATAACGAGCGTTATAACCAGATCGTTGATATCTGGAGCCGTGTGGATACCCGTCTTACAGAAACACTGATCCGTGAACTGAGCACCGATAAACAAGGGTTCAACTCTGTATACATGATGCTGGATTCCGGAGCCCGTGGTAGCAAGCAGCAGATCAAACAGCTGGCAGGTATCAGGGGATTGATGGCCAAACCAAGAAAATCAGGTTCTACTGGATCTGAGATCATTGAAAACCCGATCCTTTCCAACTTTAAAGGCGGACTGAATGTATTGGATTACTTCATTTCTACCCACGGTGCGCGTAAAGGTCTTGCGGATACGGCGTTGAAAACGGCGGATGCGGGTTACCTGACCCGTCGTTTGGTGGATGTAGCACAGGATGTAGTAATTACTGAAGAAGATTGTGGTACATTAAGAGGTATTTCCATTGTTGCGTTAAAAGACAATGAAGACGTGATTGAGCCGCTGGCTGATCGTATCGAAGGCCGTACTTCCCTGCATGATATCTATGATCCGCAGACCGACGAGCTGTTGCTGGAAGCGGGTACAGAAATTTCTGCAGAAAAAGCCCGTGCTATCGAAGCTGCCGGTATCGAATCCATCGAGATCCGCTCTGTGCTTACCTGCGAAAGCAAGCGTGGCTGTTGCGTAAAGTGCTATGGTAAGAACCTGGCATCCGGTATCCTCGCTCAGAAAGGGGACGCTGTGGGTATCATCGCAGCCCAGTCCATTGGTGAGCCGGGTACACAGTTAACCCTGCGTACCTTCCACGTGGGTGGTGTGGCCGGATCTGCTTCTGTAGATTCTACTTTGCTGGCCAAGTTTGACGGAACCATCCAGTTTGACGGGGTTCGTTCTGTTATAACCACCAATGCTGAAGGTGATGATGTACGTGTGGTGATCGGCCGTACCGGTGAAGCCCGTATCATCGACACCAAAAATGACCGCCTGTTAATTACCAATAATATTCCTTACGGATCTACCTTGCTGGTAAAAGATGGCCAGAAGATCACTAAGGGTGATGCGATCTGTTCATGGGATCCATATAACAATGTGATCATTGCAGAAACCGATGGTGTACTGAAATTTGAAAATGTAATCGAGGGTATCACCTACCGTGAAGAAGCGGATGAGCAAACCGGTCACCGTGAAAAAGTGGTAATTGAAACCCGTGATAAAACAAAGATCCCATCGATTGTTGTGGAGGGCAAGGAAAATAAATCCTATAACTTACCAACAGGCAGCCACCTGATGCTGGACGATGGTGATGAGATAAAAGCCGGTAGAGTACTGGTGAAAATACCGCGGATCTTAGGTAAACTGAAAGATATCACCGGGGGTCTGCCTCGTGTAACCGAACTGTTTGAAGCCCGGAACCCCAGCAGCCCGGCTGTGGTATCGGAAATCGATGGTGTGGTTTCTATGGGCGCCATTAAACGGGGTAACAGGGAGATCATTATCGAAGCAAAAGACGGTGTAACCCGTAAATACTTAGTGCCGCTTACAAGACAGATCCTGGCACAGGATGGCGACTTTGTAAAAGCGGGTAGCCCGATGAGCGATGGACAGATCTCTCCGCAGGATATTCTTTCGATCCAGGGACCATTCGCCGTACAGCAGTACGTGGTAAATGAGATCCAGGAGGTATACCGCTTACAGGGTGTACGTATCAATGACAAGCACATTGAGGTGATCGTTCGCCAGATGATGCGTAAGGTTAGCATCGTGGATCCGGGTGATACCCGTTTCCTGGAAGATGACCTGGTAGATAAGTTTGAATTTGTGGATGAGAACGATTTCGTATACGAGAAGAAAGTGATCACCGATCCGGGTGATTCTGGTAAACTGCGTGCGGGTCAGATCATCAGCCTGAGAGAGCTCCGTGAAGAAAATTCCGTACTGCGTCGTAACGACAAAAAAACAGTGGAGTTCCGCGATGCGCAGCCTGCCACTTCAGCACCTACGCTGCTGGGGATCACCAAGGCTTCTCTGGGTGTACAAAGCTGGATCTCGGCGGCTTCCTTCCAGGAAACCACCAAGGTACTGTCCTCCGCGGCTATTCATGGTAAAGCCGATGAAATGCTCGGTCTGAAGGAGAACGTGATCACAGGTCACCATATCCCTGCCGGCACCGGTTTGCGTGAGTTTGAGAACATGATCGTAGGAAGCAAGGAAGAATACGAGTTGTTGCAGACTGCACGTGAGGCGATGTCATTCGACGAAGAAGAATAATCCGGGCCAATAGGATAAAAAACCTTATTGACTTATTTTTAAAAACGTATAAGATAGAATCTTATACGTTTTTTTCGTTTAGGGAAAGAAGCGCTGACTTTGTAAAGTCCTTTTTTTGCTTTGAGACGGGAACGATGGCGTTATCTGTCATGAGCAGGGAATAGCCGTCGGTCTTTAAAAAGCTTTTCACGAATGTCTTATTAACAAGATGCGATTGATGGCACCGGATAAAGCCATAAGAGCCCAGTAATTCTTCATAGGTGGCAATAGGAGTGGTTGACAACAGTTTTTCTCCCCCCGACAGGTAAAAATAAGTATAGGAATTTTCGCTTTTTGCCCTGATGATTTCCTGAACCGGAACAAGCCGTATTTCCCTGATCGAAGAAACTGCGATCCGGTGATTCGCTTTGTCACTGATGTCCCGCAAATAGTGCAGGAGGTTTTTTAAATTTTTATTTTCGTGTTTCTGATGGATCCTTTCCGTGGCTTTTGTTACCGCATGGACCAATTCTTCAATGTTCACCGGTTTCAGCAGGTAATCGATGGCCGAAAATTTTATTGCCTGGATCCCGTATTCGCTAAAGGCCGTAACAAATATAACTTCAAAATCATACTTACCTAATTCCTGCAGTAACTGAAATCCGTTTTTCCGGGGCAGCTGAATATCTAAAAACAGGAGTTGTGGCTGAAGGGTATGGATCTGGCTGATGGCTTCGTCTGCATCCCTGGCTGTAGCCACTATATCGATGCCGCTGCAATATTTTTCTAATAAATACTGCAGATTATTGCGGTTGTGAAGTTCATCTTCTATTATAAGTGTCCTGATCATTTTCAATCCAGTTTACAAACTCTAATATAACTGAAGTTCCGCCTGCCCCGCTTTTTATATGGAACTTAATTTTTCTTATGGCTGATGTGTTATTGAACAATGAGATCCGCTCCCGCACCAGGCGCAGCCCATTGCCGGCATGCGGGCGGCTGGTATCGAACCCGCAGCCATTGTCTTCGACCAGGATGCGTATATTATTCTTTTGTCTCTTCACAGAAAGGGTTACTACCAATGTGCCGCTGTCGTTTTTATGGCCATGCTTTACGGCATTTTCAATAAGAGGCTGAAAGAGCAGGGGCAGCATTTCTATTTCCTGGGGGGCGATACCGGGATCAAAGGTTGTGGTATATCGGAAAAATTGGCGCAGTTGCTCCAGGTTAGTATAGATCTTCAGGTTTTTTAATTCGGCTTCTAAAGTAATATATCTTTTATTGGTGCCATCGAAGGTGGCCCGCAACAGGCTGCCAAAACCTGAAAGGTACTGGTTGGCTTCCTCTATCCGGCTGTTGTTTAATAAGCCCTGGATCGATCCCAAAGCGTTAAATATGAAGTGAGGATTGAGCTGGGCATAAAGCATTTTAATTTTATTGCTTTGTTCCCGTTGTAGTCTTTGCTGGCGTTTTTGTTTGGCGTACGAAAGCAACAACAGCAGCGCCAGCAGGCTAAAAGCGGCAATGCCCCCCTTAAACCAAAGTGCCTGGTACCACAGGCGGGCGGTATGAAATTTTTTTGTATAAATGTATTGCGGCTTATCAGCATATCTTACCTGAAGCTCGTATTGCCGGCCTGCCTTCAGCTGGGTTATAAAAATGATATGATCCGATTTCTTCCATGGGGCCGTTTGATCATTGCCTGTCAGTAACCGGTATTCAAATATGGAATCGTTGGCAATATCATCCCGTTCCCGGAAATAATATGCCGCTTTCGTATCGGGTAACAGTGTAATGTTGCCGGTGTCGCTTTGTCCCGGCCGGTCTTCGTAGAATTTTGTATTCCAGGATTGATACTGTTCCAACGCCTGACGAATGAATGGCACCAGCCCGGTGTTTTTATTGTGATTTTCCAGGACACCCATCAGGCAGGGTGGAGATTCCAGAGCCGACTTTTTTGTTAAATGGATCTTCAGGAAAGCTGTATTGTCGTTCCTTTGGCGAAAGGAAAGCGTTATTGTTTCACCATTTGCCAGGCTGTCATCACAGAGCAGATACCCGCTTCTGTAAAAGATGGTTTTCCGGGCATGAATGGAACGTACAACAGTGTCGGGGTATGCATTACTGCTCAGAACCGGCTTCCATTGGGTATCCGCAGTTCCCTTTTTATCCAGATGATATTCGAGAGTGGCTAAGTTGAAGTAGGGAATATCCGCCTTTACAGTATCCCGGATAGCGCTTTGTGTTGTATAGCCGCCTTTTTTTAGCAGGTCCTGCATATTATAAGTGGTGATCATGACACGGCTGCCGTAGATCGTAAAATAAAAGTCCCTAAAAGGCATTTTTACATCAAAAGGCTGGTATTGGATGTTATCATTATTGCGGATATAATTATTGCCGATAAAAATAGCTGTTGAATCATTGAAGAACAGCATTCTTGAGCCGTATTTTGTTTGCGCATCCGCTGTAAAGCACAGAAATAGGGAGAGCAGTACAAGTATGCTTAACCGATGCTGAGCCGGGGAGATGCCCGAAGCCATTCTGTTCATATAAATATTTTTTATGTTGATGATCTTATGAAACTCAAAGATCTGTCCCCGGAGCCGGAGCCGGATCCGGGTTCCTGAATCTGGCCGGGTTGATCCTGAGTTTGGCCTTTGCAGTGGTTTTAGCGTATGGAACAGAACAGATACGATACTGCTTTTTAAAAATTATAAAAGCGTTTGTATACATGTATTTGATGTGCTGGCTGTTCCGGGAAGAGTTGCCGCAGGCCTTTTATGTAATTTGTTGGCAAAAGCATCCTTGGTAAAATGAAATTTTTATGCGTACCAGATACCTTGTGCTGTTGTTGGCCGGGGCCTTGAGCGGATGCCGGTCAAAGCCAGTTGAAAGTACGTACCTTCAATTGCCGCGCTACCGGATGGAAATGATCGTGGATAGTGTGTCTAAGTATGACACGCGTAATCTGCAGCGGTTTGCCGTTCCTTCCGGGGATGATCGTTATTGGAACATTTTTGAAGTGAATCCGCAGCTTTCTGCTGATGCGGCCTATCAGCGAATGAATGGCAAAGAGGAACCTCTTTTAAACTCCTTTAAAGAGGCCGGTGACCATTCCCTTCCGGAAGGAGGTTCCACCGAAGTAGATTATTATATTACCACACGAAATTATGTTGAAGGAAAGGAACCGTATTTCCAAAATAATATAGGGGCGCATAGTAATTGCCAGGCATATTTAAAAAATGACACCCTGAACATTCGGATAGGGGACAGCCTGTATGGCTATATTTCCTTCGGGTCCGTTTTTTATGATAAATACGGGTATCCCTCCGGCAACAAAGCCCGTGGTTTTTTCAGAACCGTAATTAAAAAACGCGATTGGTAATTTTGCAGCATGGAGCAAAACAAATACGACGACTCCGCGTTTTTTGAAAGTGATAGTCGCATGCCCCGTTCACAGGAAGGGTTGAGCGCAGCAGGAGGGCGGCCGGTGTTACGCGTCATGCTACCAGGTCTGAAGGGGAAGCGGGTGCCGGACCTGGGCGTGGTTTGGATGGCATTGCCATTATACTGAAGAGCAGGGGACACAGGAGGTAACAGGCATAGACCTGTCTGCCGAAATGCTCGAACGGGCGGAAATCGACGAGGAGTATTCCCGGATCCGTTACCTGAAGTTGCCTGATTGAAGCGATTAATTTTTCGCCGGACTTTTCTGACGTGGTAATCAGTTCGCCTGCACTGCATTATGTAGCAGACTATGAGGCTGTTTGTGAAAAGATATTTGATAATAAGCCGGCATCAAAATTATTTCTTTTCACGGTCAGTGAGGACACTGACCGTGGCGTGGGCCGTGGTTTGTGTCCTCACAAACCACTAGTAATTACGCATTTTAATAAAATTGATTCCGGTTCATTATGAGATGCAGGCGCCAGGCGATTGCCGGGTTTTTTGGCGGAGCCCCCACATTTACTGTATAGGCAGCACAGGACTGGTTTTATAATGCCGCAGGAAACCGGGTGCGCTGGCCGGTGGATCGTTACCCGGAAGAGGGAAGAAGGGTGACCCGTTTCCCGGATCATGAAGTGATCAAATAGCACCGGACGATGGCAACAGGGGTAAATACGCTTCTATGTTCGGGGTTTGTACCCCGTAAAATTGCAGTGCCTCAGCCTGATCCGGCGCTGGTTGACCGGCATACAGGTATGAGGGATGAAGCACGACGACCTGTTTTAATATTGAGAGCTGCGCAGAAACCGGAATAAAATCCCCGGGAATTGCGTTATTTAGAGCTTTTATTTCCGGAATAAAAAAATATAAAAAAAGTAGCTAACAAAATTCATTGAATTGCAAAAAAACCTTACCTTTGCTTTCCAAATTTTTGGGGCGGTTGAGTAGCTCACAGGAGTACCTAACGATCAGAAAATTAGTTCTTTTTATAAGCCGAAGTAGCTCAGTTGGTAGAGCATCCCGCCTGTAGCGGGAAGGTCGCGGATTCAATCCCGGTCTTTGATCTGTCCAACGAGTAAAACGGAAACAAAACAAGCCGAAGTAGCTCAGTTGGTAGAGCAGCTGATTTGTAATCAGCAGGTCGCGGGTTCGACTCCCTTCTTCGGCTCAAAAGCATTCCTTCGGGAGTGGCTTTGGTTTGGGTAGTTGGCCGAGTGGTTAAAGGCGACAGACTGTAAATCTGTTCTCTTCGGAGTACGGAGGTTCGAATCCTTCACTGCCCACAGTTGAATTTGCAAAATGTGCTGATTTGAAAATGACACATTTGGCAATTATTAACAGTTCTTTGAATTTGAATATTTGCAGGTAGGTTAATTTTAAAGTTAGCGTATTCTCAAATTTTCAAATTGATAAGCGGGAGTAGCTCATTTGGTAGAGCGATAGCCTTCCAAGCTATAGGTGGCGAGTTCGAGCCTCGTCTCCCGCTCCGTTTCGTTTGTAGTGTACCTGCCCTTGCAGGCGGGTTTTTTGTAACAAAAACCCGGAGCTATCAACTGAGATCGCCGTTGTAGCTCAGGGGTAGAGCACTTCCTTGGTAAGGAAGAGGTCGTGAGTTCAATTCTCATCAACGGCTCTTCGCAGAAGCAACCATTCCGGTTCATCCGGGATATCGGGCGCTTCTTTTGGTATTTTAGATGAATTGCGTTTATACAGCGATTCAGCTAAAGCGTTGCAATCCAGCTTTGGCTGGATTTGTGAATAATAAAAATTTAGTAAAAACAATTAAAAAAAGATAACAATGTCAAAAGAGACCTTTAAGAGGGAGAAACCCCACGTAAACATTGGTACCATTGGCCACGTTGACCATGGTAAGACCACTTTGACTGCCGCTATTACCGATATTCTTTCTAAAAAAGGTTTAGCTCAGGCAAAAAAATACGATGATATTGATGGTGCACCCGAGGAAAAAGAAAGAGGTATTACAATCAATACCGCTCACGTAGAATATGAAACTGCAACCCGTCACTATGCACACGTAGATTGCCCCGGTCACGCTGACTACGTTAAAAATATGATCACTGGTGCTGCTCAGATGGATGGAGCCATCCTGGTAGTAGCTGCTACTGATGGTCCGATGCCTCAAACAAAAGAACATATCCTTTTGGCTGCACAGGTTGGTGTACCTAAAATGGTGGTTTTCTTAAATAAAGTTGACCTGGTTGATGATCCTGAACTGTTAGACCTGGTTGAAATGGAAGTACGCGATGAGTTAACTAAGCGTGGTTTCGACGGTGATAACACTCCGATCATCAAAGGTTCTGCAACCGGCGCATTAGCTGGTGACGAAAAATGGGTTGGCGCCATCACTGAACTGATGGATGCTGTAGACAGCTACATTCCGCTGCCTCCCCGTCCGATCGATCTTCCGTTCCTGATGAGTGTTGAGGACGTGTTCTCAATCACTGGTCGTGGTACTGTTGCTACAGGTCGTATCGAAAGAGGTAAAGTTAAAACCGGTGAGCCTGTAGAAATCGTAGGTCTGATGGAAAAACCCCTGACTTCTACTGTAACAGGTGTGGAAATGTTCCGCAAAATCCTGGACGAAGGTGAAGCTGGTGATAACGCAGGTCTGCTGTTGCGTGGTATTGAGAAAACCCAGATCCGTCGTGGTATGGTTATCTGCAAACCCGGATCTATCACTCCGCACACTGAATTCAAAGCTGAGGTTTATGTACTGAGCAAAGATGAAGGTGGTCGTCATACTCCGTTCTTTAACAAATACCGTCCGCAGTTCTATTTCCGTACTACAGACGTAACCGGTGAGTGTACGCTGGCTGAAGGTACTGAAATGATCATGCCTGGTGATAACACTTCACTGACTGTAAAACTGATCACTCCGATCGCGATGGAAAAAGGTCTGAAGTTTGCGATCCGTGAAGGCGGACGTACAGTAGGCGCAGGTCAGGTAACCGAGATCATCAAATAAGGCACCATCCCCCCGAAAGGGAGTATGGACGCTGGCTAATATTTATATAGAGTACTTGGGCGGTACAGTCTAAGTACTTTATATTTAAAAATAGTTCTTAAGCCGGGTATATCCCGGCTATACACGGGCATAGTTCAATGGTAGAATAGAGGTCTCCAAAACCTTTGATCAGGGTTCGAATCCTTGTGCCCGTGCTAAACACGTTCATTGTTTATTCGTTAATAGTTCATAGTAATGTTACATAACCGTGAACCATAAACTATGAACCATAAACTATTAAGATGAGCAAGTTCGCAGATTATGTAAAAAACAGCTATAAGGAGCTGGCAGAAAAAGTGACCTGGCCAACCTGGAGTGAACTGCAGCAGTCTACTATGATTGTGCTGGGCGCTACAGTTTTGATCACTGTGATGATCTGGCTGATGGATTTTATTGCCGGCGGTGGGCTGAATTTTTTATACAAAATCCTTTATAGTTAAATAATGGAAGAGGTAAACACAACAGATAACGTAACTCCCGAAGCGCCCCAGCAGGATACCAAGTGGTACGTACTGCGGGTCGTTAGTGGTAAAGAGCGGAAGGTGAAGGAGTATCTGGATAAGGAGATCTCGAGAAGTGAGTTTGAGAAGGTAGTGAAGCAGGTATTTCTTCCGGTAGAAAAAGTATACAAGGTGCAGAATGGGAAGAAGGTGATGCGTGAGCGTAACTATTATCCCGGTTATGTAATGGTTGAGGTGCTGGATGGTAAGATGAGCGATGACCTGAGGGACCTGGTTGTGAATACGAACAGCGTAATCCATTTCCTGGGTAAGGATAACCCGATTGCACTTCGCAAAGCGGAGGTGAATAAGATGCTGGGGCGGATGGATGAAATGGCTGAAGCGGGTGGTGTAAGCATGGTTGAGCCGTTTATCGTGGGAGAAACCATTAAGATTGTGGAAGGGCCATTCAATGATTTTAATGGTGTGATCGAAGAAGTGAATGATGAAAAGAAAAAACTGAAAGTGACCGTGAAGATCTTCGGCAGATCAACACCGGTGGAACTGAATTATATGCAGGTTGAGAAAATTGTATAAAATGTTGACCTGCCAGCTTTATTAAAAAGGCCGCTCCAATCCATTGGGGCGGCTTTTTTGTCCTGTTAACGCTTTCATAAGATAGCCGACAGCTTTTTTTTTTGTTTAATTCATTGGTATATTGCAAGTTGTTTTATATTTATTGTAAAAATCTGGGAAATGAAGAATGCGCTCCTTGTTGTAAATGCATTACTGGTAGTAGCTGTAGCTTTTTTGTTGTACAAACAACTTAACGGAAATTCCACGCCTCCGCATGCCGGTATGGTGCTTTCAAAGGGAAAAGATTCAATGATGCGTCATGATGCTATATTTGCCTATATTGATATGGACTCTATTCAGCAGCATTATGAGCTGGCAAAGAATGTAGAGCGGGAAGTTGAAAGAAAAAAAAGCGCTATTACCGCTGAGCTCGACAGGATGGATAAGGCTTTTAAAGCCAAGGTTGGGGCGTATCAGCAGCAGAGCAATTCCATGACGGAGGAGCAGGCGCTGTCGGCCCAGCGGGACGTAGAAGCAAACCAGGCACAAATGATGGAAAAACGGCAAAGCCTGATGGAGGAATACAACAATTTTTTGGCCAGCAAGAATATGAGCGTTAAAAAAAAGATCGAGGAGTTTTTGAAGACCTTTAATGCGGAAAAGAACTTTTCTTTCATTTTTGCGGATGATCCGGGTTTGTTCTACTACAAAGATACTGCGTATGATATTACAGGGGAAGTGGTGAAGGGGCTCAATGAGCAATACGGGAAGGAAAAGAAATAAACGATGCTGTAAAAATACCAAACGAAGATCGATTGCTTTTTCCTTTGAGCCTCCGTGTTTGTTGAATACCGGAACAAACTGCTTCCAATACCGGGCATAAAGAAAATGTGCTTTAGCCACAGGGACAGAAAAAGACCGGCGGCTAAAGTATAAAATCAAAGGGCTGGGAATAAACTCAGTGTTCAGTGGCGCTGTAGCCTTCCTGGAAATTTTTGTGCTTCTGAACCTCTGTGGCCATTTATTTCCAATAAAATCTTATTTTGAGCTTATAAATTAAAACCATGGCCGAGAAAGTTGCGTTTAAACAATCGCTCAATTTATTTGACGGAACGATGATCGTGGCCGGGTCCATGATCGGATCCGGTATTTTTATAGTGACTTCAGACATGACCCGGCAGGTGGGATCGGCTGGCTGGCTGGTAGCCTTGTGGGTGATCACCGGTTTAATGACGGTTTTTGCCGCGATCACCTATGGGGAGTTGTCGTCTATGTTTCCCAAGGCCGGAGGACAATATGTATATTTAAAAGAGGCCTATAATCCCATGCTGGGCTTTTTGTATGGGTGGAGCTTTTTTTCCGTTATTCAAACCGGAACAATTGCTGCTGTGGGTGTTGCCTTCAGCAAGTTTGCAGGTTATTTTATCCCGGCGCTGACCATGGATGAAAAGAACCTTCTTTTTGAGCTGGGCGGAATACGGATCTTTCCGGCGCAGCTGGTTTCCATTGCGTTGATCGTATTTCTTACTTATGTAAATACCCGGGGGGTAAAAGATGGAAAAATGATCCAGACGGTCTTTACCATCGTAAAACTGTTTTCCCTTTTTGGATTGATCGTTTTTGGACTGCTGATCGCGGCAAAAGCCGATATATGGAATACAAACTGGGCCACCGGATTTGATATGAAATTTACAACACCTGTGAACGATACGGCCGGGGGCAAGCTGGGATGGTCTGTATTTCAGTCGCCCGGCAGTATGATGGTGGCCCTGGGACTGATCAGCGGAGCCATGGTAGGTTCTGTTTTCAGTAGTGTGGCCTGGGAAAATGTTACATTTATAGCAGGTGAGATAAAGAATCCCAAACGCAATGTAGGAATGAGCCTTTTTTTAGGCACCCTGGTAGTGACGGTCGTTTACCTGCTGGCGAACCTGATGTACCTGGCTGTTTTGCCAATGTTCCCACCTGCTTCCGGTACGGAAGTGGCCTATGCCCCGGAGGTGGCCGGCCCTAATATTGCCTTTGCCGTTCAGGACCGTGTGGCCACTGCCGCAGCGTCTTCCATATTTGGTCATTATGGCGCTGCAATTATCGCTGTAATGATCATGATCTCCACTTTTGGATGTAATAATGGACTGATCTTATCGGGTGCACGCGTGTATTATACGATGGCCAAGGACAAACTGTTTCTTCCGCAGGCCGGTACGCTTAATAAGAATGCGGTACCTCAATGGGCATTGTGGGCCCAGTGCATTTGGGCCAGCGCCTTGTGTTTGAGCGGCCAGTATGGCGTTTTACTGGATTACGTAGTATTTATCACTGTGGTATTTTATATTTTAACCATTATAGGCGTGTTCCGTTTACGGCGCAGCCGGCCGGATGCTGAACGTCCGTATAAAGCATTTGGTTACCCGGTGATCCCCGTTATTTACCTGCTGATGGCAGGTACCCTGGGCATAGGGTTATTATATGCAAAGACCTTTACCTCATTATTAGGCCTGGTTATTGTTATTATTGGAGTGCCCATCTATTATTACTATGCCCGGAAGACCCGTGGGCGTGCTGAGGGGGAATCGGAGGCGTAGTAACGGCCCGGTTGCAGTGGCGGAGGATCCTTGTGTCCTGGCTATAAGGGGTGCTAAAACAAAATTCAAGAATGCGACTGAACACTTTATTATGTACAGCGGTCCTGCTTTTGCTGGCTGCCTGTAAAGGCAAGATCACCATGACGGCCAAGCAGTACAGCGATGAAATTGCGCAACTGGAGCAAAGTCTGGCAGAACCCATCCGGGAAACAGAGAACGCGATCAAAAGGTATGCAGACAGTGCGGACTATAAAAATGTATCTGTAGCTGCCGGGAAGATGGAGACACTTATCCAGCAAAAGATCGATCAGATCGAAAAGGTTGATGTTTCGACATTTACAGGGGGAGAGGATTTTAAAACGGTTGCGGTGCGTTACTTTGAATACTTCAAAAGCCTTTATACGGCTTACAGGGAGATTGGCGATGCGCCGGATGAAGCGGCCCGCATCACGGCCAGTAACCGCATGAACCAGGTACTGGTTGCCCAGGAGGAGGTGATCCTGCGCCTGCAGGACACACAGGTGCGCTTTGCCGCCGAAAATGGGTTTATGCTCGAAAAAGCACCACTACAGCAAACGAACGTGACACCATCCGGGAAAGGAGACAGCGCCGGTGATTGAGGACAGAGATCAGGGTGCAGATTACCTGCAGGACCACTGGTTAATCAATATGCGGCTCATCTGTGTTTGTATAAAAGGCACGGCTAAAGACCGCTTCTCATGATGAGCTGTCTTTTATATAATTGGATGGTATTTTCAAAACCAAGATAAAGAGCATCGCAAATAAGTGCATGCCCGATGCTGACCTCATCCAGCCATGGGATCTGCTGGCTGAAATAATTGAGATTGTTTAGATCCAGGTCATGCCCCGCATTGAGGCCCAGACCCAGCTCGCGGGCTTTTTCGGCCGCTTTTACATAAGGGGCGATAGCCGCTTCCCTGTTGGCGGTAAAATTGCGCGCATAAGCTTCTGTATACAATTCGATCCGGTCGGTTTCAACCGCTGCTGCGCCCTCCACCATCCGGGTATCCGGATCTACAAAGATCGATACCCGGATGCCCGCCGTTTTAAAGACCCGGATAATATCTTTTAGATAGTCTTTATGCTGAATGGTATTCCATCCATGGTCCGATGTCAGCTGCCCCGTTGCATCAGGGACCAGCGTTACCTGGTGCGGTTTTATATCCAGCACCAGGTCTACAAATTTTTGTTCCCTGCTATTCCCCTCAATATTGAGCTCGGTTGTAAGAACGGGCTTAAGGTCATAGACATCCTGGTAACGGATATGCCGTTCATCCGGCCTGGGATGCACGGTAATACCATCGGTACCGAAATTTTCCGCATCCAGCGCCATTTTGACCAGATCCGGGTTGTTGCCACCCCGTGAATTGCGGAGGGTGGCGATTTTATTAATATTAACCGACAATTTTGTCATAGCAATAGGTGGTGGGGGACCGTTAATTGTTCAGAACACCTTCTTCCAGTTCGGTAATCAGTAACTCCCTGTTGTCGGTAACCCATTCCGGTATCGACATCTTGGAGGTAAGCGCCCATTCATTATCTTCTTTCAGAAGTCTGAAAAATAAGCGGTTGCCGCGGTCGTCTGCGGTATCCACGTCAAAAACATAGCTGCCGGCATTGTTATTTTTCCGGTAATTGAATTCTCTTAAACGGCCATTGATCTTTATCAGGCGGGTGAAGTGTACAATTTTATTAAATGAAGTATGCATAAGTTATATCTATCAATTTTTGTGCTAACTTATTGTATGTACATCTCAAAAACGGTTTTCATAAAGTACAATACGGATGTCAGCGCCATCAGGCCGTCTAAAATAAAATAAAAAAGGTAATCATTTTTAGATTTTATTGCAAAGGGGTATAGGAGGTATGTGAGCAGTGCCGGCAACGAAAGAAATACAAAATGTATAATGTCCTGAGTATAAGTATATAGTATGTAAGCGCCTGCTATGTTGACAATAATAAACAGCGTGAAAATTATTTTTATTTTTTCGAGAGGCAGTATGGTTACAAGGCTTTTGATGCCGGTCTGCCGGTCGAACTGTTTGTCTCTTAAATCAAAAAGAATGCAAATCGCAAAGATCAGGGCAAACCGGGCCGCAACATAGACGAAATGCGAAGTTTGCCAGGCAACCTGCTGAACAAAAAAAGTCAGTGCAGTAGTTACATAGGTCCACATAGCCGCCAGCAAAAAGGTTTTGCCGAGTATATACCGCTGCAGCGACCGGAAAAAACGATGCGGAAATTTTGGAGCTGTATATAAAAGGGTAAGTCCCACGGCAGGCAGGATATAGATCCAGTAGGGCTTTAACCGGATCAGGAAGATCAGTGTGCCTATCGCACTGACCAGGAAAAAAAAAGCGTGAACTTTTTTATGTTGCCGGAGCCAGTCGGTACGGCTGGCAGTGGTTTCTACCTCCTCGTTGGTCAGGTACCAGTGAATGCTGTAGCTGGAAAGCGTAGAGAAGAAAACAAAGGCTACATAGTTGGAGGGCAGTTTCCCCAGGTTAAAGAAGGCGACCGTACTCAAACACATGGCTACTGCGCAGCATGCAATAAACAGGTTGCTGAAAATAATAAAATCAAAAAACACCTTGCCCTTTGTAGCCATAAGAACCCAATTCTGCTGCAAACTTAATCCTTTATTTATCTGCGCCCTATTTGTATTTTTGTGGCTTATCTTATGGAAGTGGAAGCGTTAAGAGAAGCTATATTTGAGGTTGATGCAGCTGGCTTTGAATCCATTGCAAAGGAGGTTTTTTTGTTTCAGTATCAGCAAAATAACATCTACAGGAATTATACAGATGCTATCGGCTGCAGGGTATCTGCCGTTTCCTGTTTGTCCGATATCCCTTTTTTACCGATCCGTTTTTTTAAAACACACGCGGTTACGGCTACTACGTTTGAGCCCGGCGTTCTTTTTGAAAGCAGCGGCACTACAGAAACCGTCAACAGCCGGCACCTGGTAAAGGACGCAGGCCTGTATGTAAGCAGTTTTACAAAAGCATTTGAACTTTTTTACGGGCATGCAGAAAATTACTGTATCCTGGGCCTGTTGCCGTCCTACCTGGAGCGGGGGCACTCTTCACTGGTCTATATGGTAGATCAACTGATCCGTGACAGCCGGCATCCCCGCAGCGGCTTTTATCTTCATGATCTTGAAACCCTGGCCCGGACCCTTGAGGTTTTGGAAAAAAACGGTCAAAAAACGCTGCTCATCGGGGTAACCTATGCATTGCTTGACTTTGCAGAGCAATTCCCGATGCCGTTGCAACATACCACTATCATGGAAACAGGAGGGATGAAGGGAAGGCGGAAGGAGCTGATCCGGGCGGAAGTGCACAACCGGCTGAAACAATGTTTTGAGGTACCGGTCGTTCACTCTGAATATGGCATGACGGAATTACTTTCGCAGGCGTATTCAAAAGGCGATGGTATCTTTTTTACCCCGCCCTGGATGCGTGCGGTGCTGCGGGAGGAAGACGATCCGCTTTCCGTAGTTACCCGGCCGGAACGGGGAGTGCTCAATATTGTTGACCTGGCAAATCTTTATTCCTGCAGTTTCATCGCAACCGATGACCTGGGTGTTGTGCATGCCGACGGTGGCTTTGAAGTACTGGGCCGGCGCGACAACAGTGATATCCGCGGCTGCAGCCTGTTGGCGCTCTGAATCATCAAAGGCGGTGGAAATATCGGCAGAGGCATTACTTTGCTGCATCTGTGTTTACCCCGGCAATCCATGAGCGCTTACCTTTCGCGGATCCTGCAGAACTGTACAGGCAATCAGCCCGCCCTGTTTTTACTATGCGCGCTATCGGCGAAAAAGCGGCAGGACTTTGTACCCAATTCTATAAGCCGGCTCATTCAAAAACAAAGATCCTGAAATGTTATGCACCCGTTTACGGGAAATGCGGTCTGACTTCAGGTAAATGTTGTATTTTCCCTTCTCAATGGTATTTTCTATGCGTTTTTTTGCTCTTTTATGGTTTACCCTGGGATGGCTGACTGCACAGGGCCAGCTATCATCCCGGCTCTCCGTTGCAATGGAAACATTTAATGCAGATACACAGCTAAAGTATGCTTTAAGTTCCCTTTATGTAATAGAGGCGGAAACAGGGAAAGTGGTTTTTGATCAGAACAGCAATGTAGGTATGGCCACAGCATCTACCGAGAAAATCGTAACGGCCGCTACTGCTTTTGACATTTTAGGAAAGGACCACCGGTATGAAACCCGTTTCGGTATCGTTAATACTCCCGGAGGGAAGAGCTTATATGTAGACCCTTCCGGAGATCCCACGCTGGCCAGCTGGCGTTGGGAGGAAACAAAGGATATGGCTTTTCTGACAAGGTTGAAAGCGGCCATAAAAGAATCTGGTATTAAAGAACTGAATGGTATCCTGATCTATACCGGCAAATGGGGAAATGAAACCATCCCGGATGGATGGATCTGGCAGGACCTGGGGAACTACTACGGCGCAGGTGCACAGGCGCTTAACTGGCGCGAGAACCAGTTTGATCTGGTGTTGAAGTCCGGCAGCACGGTGGGCAGCCCGGTTTCGGTGGTAAAAACGGTGCCCTATCTGTATGACTACCGGATCACATCGCTGGCTACCGCTGCTGAAAAGAATTCGGGCGATAACAGTATCCTGTACTATCCTTCTATGGGCCGGCAGGCAGGTGTGTTAACCGGAACCATTCCTGCCGGGCAAAGCAGTTTTGCGGTTTCCGGATCGATCTATGATCCGGCCAACCAGTTTGCAAAAACAGTGATCAACAGTCTTAAAGGTATGGTCCGTTTTTCCCGGGATAAAGTAAGTACAACCGATAAAGAGGCGAAGGATGTAAAATGGATCTATACCAACAGCTCTCCCGAGCTTTCAAAGATCATTTACTGGTTTCTGCGGAAGAGCATAAATCTTTATGGAGAAGTATTGCTCCGGACCGTGGGTGGCGCCCAAAAGGGGATGGCTACAACAGACAATGGGATTGCCGCGTTGCAGGAACATTGGAAGGATAAAGGTGTGGCACCGGATGAACTGCATTTATACGATGGATCGGGGCTGTCGCCCCAGAACCGGATCACCACAAGAGCACAGGTAACTATCCTGAACTATGCCCGCCGGCAACCCTGGTTTGCGGATTACTACGAAGGCTTTCCACTCTACAATGATATGAAGATGAAAAGCGGCACCATTAACCGGGTAAAGGGATTTTCCGGGTATCAGAAGGCAAAGGACGGGAAGGATTATATCTTTTCATTCCTCGTCAATAATTATAACGGCAGTGCTTATAACCTGGTGCGTAAAATGTATAAAGTGCTGGATGAGCTGAAGTAGGGGCGTGTACGGGGAATGGTGAATAGGGAGGCGGAAATCATGGATGCCCTCTTTTTGCATTGATTTAGTGGAACATTGTTTTCCAAAATAAACCGTATGAGATTATTTATATCTGTTGTCTTATCATTCCCGATTTTAATTTCCTGTAAATCACAAAGCCAAACAAGCTCCCGCAACCTTAGTTTTGAAAACGTCTCTGGAGATTCTGCCATTGGGTGGCAGGCTAATAGCCGGAATGACAGCTCAATATATGAGGCTGCATTAGATGCTGAAACCGTCAAAGACGGACGTTATGCTGCGTCCATTAGATATAAAGGTGGCAAACCCGGTTTTGCCACCTGGAGGAGTGCTATACGTGAAAAATACGCGGGCGACAGTATTACACTCTCCGGCTTTATTAAAACAGAGAATGTAACAGATGGTTTTGCCGGATTGTTTTTGGGGGTAGAACGAGGATTGGCTTTCGATAATATGAGTAATAAAGGCGTAAAAGGCACCACCGACTGGACAGAATATAAGATAACACTTCCTCTATTCCCTGAAAAGCAGGAAAGAATTCTATTTGGCGGCATATTGTCGGGAAAAGGGAAAATGTGGATGGACAGCCTTAAAATATCCATTGACGGAAAGGATATTGCTGAACTAAAGCCCATTGATAATACGCCGGCTTACAAGGATCATGAATATACCCCCGGTTCCCGGATAGAGATAAGCAGTTTGGATAGCAATAAGATAAATACCCTGTACCAGGTAGGCCTGATCTGGGGCTTTTTAAAATATTATCATCCCGGCATTGCTAAAGGTGATTATAACTGGGATTATGCACTTTTTAGGGTATTGCCAAAAATATTAAATGCATCTGAAGCAGGAAAAGATGCGCTTTTATGCAACTGGATCGATACACTGGGGGCTTTAAAAAGTGCCGGGAAGCAGCAGACCATTGACAGTTCCATATTAAAAACAGACCTGGCATGGATAACTCAATCTGGTTTTTCCGAAAAGCTTCAGGCATCACTATGGAACGTAAAAAATGCTGAAAGACCAGGAACGGAGCAATATTATGTAACAAAAGGACCGGCAGGCAACGTGGTTTTTAAAAATGAACGACCGTATCAGTACCTCCCCTACACGGACGACGGGTTTCAGCTGTTGGCGCTGTACCGCTACTGGAACATGGTGCAATATTTTTTTCCGTACAGGGATCTGATCGGAGAAGATTGGAAAAATACCCTGCGAAAATTTATTCCAAAATTCCTGAATGCCAGTAATGAACTGGAATACAAATTAGCGGTGCTTGAACTTTGCGGGCAAATACATGATACCCATGCTCAGGTGAATCAAGATTATGCTTTATATCATTTTTTTGGTACCCGGTATATACCCGTAAAGGTTCAATTTGTTGATGAAAAACCCATAGTTGCCGGGTATCTTAATAAAGAGTTAGCTATAAAAAACGGCTTTCAGATTGGTGATCAAATAACAAAAATAAATAACCAGCCGGTTGAAGCGGTCATTGAGCATCTTGCAACATATACGCCCGCATCTAACCGGTGGACACAGCTGAGGGATATTGCCCGCAATATCACCAGGACAAATGACAGTACGCTGCAGGTGGAAACTTTACGAAACGGGAAGAAAATAAGCCGCAAGGTTTCCAGCTATGGGGGCGATAAATTACAATTTGGAGAGGCTTTTAGTGCAGTGTCGGCCTCTGTTTATAAATGGGTGGCCAATGGAATAGGGTATATTAATAATGGCAAACTGAAACGCGATGATGTTGAAAAAATTTTTACCGAATTTAAAAGCGCCAAAGGCATTATAATCGATCTCAGGAATTATCCTTCAGACAATTTAGCGTATACTATTCCTCATTATCTCTTGTCAAAGGAGGCGCCCTTTGTAAAATTCCTGATGCCTCAAATTGCCCAACCGGGTTCATTTTATTATGCGCCTCCGATGAAAGTAGGCAGCCCCTTTTCAGGACCTGTCACCAAACCTTATACCGGAAGAGTAGTGCTGCTGGTGAATGAAACAACCCAAAGTTCCTCTGAATTTCACGCTATGGCATACAGAACCTATCCCAATTGCGTTGTAATGGGTTCAAATACGGCCGGTGCAGATGGGAATGTATCCGAAATGATGCTCCCGGGCAATATCAAAACAAGATTCAGCGGTATCGGGATCTGTTACCCTGATGGAACGCCCACACAAAGAACGGGAATCGTACCTGATATAGTAGTAAAACCCACGATAGCCGGAATCATCAGCAATAAAGATGAGGTATTGGAGAAAGCCATTCAACTGTTATCGAAATAAAGATCGTATATCTGATACTCGTATAGGTCTATAAGGCCGCCCTTCAATATTCTTTGAAAAACGCCATTATCCTTCATCTGGGTGACAAATCCTGTTTTTGTTCTGTCATTTCAAAACTGCCGGTAAAGATTGCGACTTTATCCGAAACCACAGTTAGCAGGTAATTCAATTCGCACAACGCCTCCTGCTCTATTCACGGACGGCGGCTCCTCCGAACCATTTTTTTTACTACTTTAGTTGGATAACAATAATAGCAAAATAATAAACTGATGAAATTTAATCCCTCGAGATACGCAGAAATGGAATACCGCAGGTGCGGTTTATCGGGTTTGAAATTGCCGGCTATTTCGCTGGGCTTGTGGCATAATTTCGGCGATGTAGATGATGAAAACGTTTACCGCAAAACCCTGCACAGCGCTTTTGACGCAGGCATCACGCATTTTGACCTGGCTAACAACTACGGACCTCCCCCGGGTTCTGCAGAGACCAATTTTGGAAAGCTCCTGCATACCGATTTCAAAAAGCACAGGGACGAACTGATCATTTCCACAAAGGCCGGTTACACCATGTGGGACGGTCCTTACGGGGATTGGGGATCTAAAAAATACCTGGTTTCGAGCCTGGATCAAAGCCTGCGGCGGATGAAGCTGGAATATGTCGATATTTTTTATCATCACCGACCCGATCCGGAAACACCGCTGGAAGAGACCATGACGGCGCTGGACCTGATCGTGAGGCAGGGAAAGGCCCTGTATGTGGGGCTCTCTAATTATCGCAGGGAAGAGGCTGCAAAGGCTTTTAAGATATTAAAAAAACTGGGTACCCCTTGCCTCATCCATCAGCCCAAGTACTCGATGTTCGAACGTTGGGTAGAAGATGGTTTGCTGGAGCTGCTGGAAAAAGAAGGTGTAGGCTGTATCCCTTTTTCTCCGCTGGCACAGGGTTTGCTGACCAACAAGTACCTGAAAGGGATCCCCAGGAACTCCAGGGCTGCCAAAAAGCATGGCTTTCTTCAGAAGGACCAGATCACAAAGGAGCGCCTGCAGCAGGTGCAGCAGCTGAATACGCTGGCTGTTGAACGCGGCCAAACCCTTGCTCAAATGGCCCTGGCCTGGCTTTTGAAAGATCCCGGAGTTACTTCTGTGCTGGTAGGAGCCAGTAGCAGTGCTCAGTTGCTGGATTCTGTTGGTTGCTTGAAAAACAGTACCTTTAGTAAGGAAGAACTGAGCCGGATCGGGCGTATTCTGAGAGAAATATAGGTATTGACGGATCTGTTTATTTTAAAATCATTTCTGATGAAATTAAAATATCAACTCCCTTTATGGAGCATGTTTTGCCTGATCCTGTTTGCCGGGTTTACAGGGCTGGATACAAAGACCCCGGTAACCGGAAGCTGGATGCATACCCGGGGAAATGAGACCTGGATACTGATGGCAGCAGATAATTACTGCATGATCGCACACTATGACGCTACCGGGAAAAGGTTTTTCAAAACCTTTGGCGGGTTTCAGCGTATCGAGAAGGGCAAGCTACAGCTGAACTACCGTTTTCATTCGGATGATAAAAGCAAGACCGGTACCCGGGATGTTTTTACCTGGAATGTAAAAGGCGGAAAGGCACAAAGTGATCTATCCGGGGAAACCGGCGAATGGGTTAAAGTAGGGGAAGCCAATAATAGGATGACAGGGATCTGGCGTATCACCAAACGCAGGGAGGGCAATGATCTTAAGGACATAAAACTGGCGCCGAGGCGTACCCTTAAATTCCTCACCAATGACCGGTTTCAATGGGCTGCTATTAATGTGGAGACGGGAGAATTTTCGGGCACCGGCGGCGGCACTTATACATTTAAGGATGGGGTCTATACCGAAACGATCGGCTTTTTCTCAAGAGACAGCTCAAGGGTTGGGATGAAGCTGGAATTTAATGACCGGCTGGATGGCCCCGACTGGGTACATACGGGATTGAGTTCCAAAGGCGACCCGATCTATGAAGTGTGGTCCAAAACTGCGGAAAGCGAGCGGTAGGGGAATGATTTTTAATTTCGGCAAAAAACACATACCTTTGTGACAAATGTCGTACTATGAAAAAAAACGTAAAGCGATATCCTGTTGCAGAAGATCCCCCACTTTCACTTGTTTCAGATTTTGAGGCTATTTATCAGGTGCCGGATAAAGCCACAAAAAGAGCACCTGCAGTGAAAGATTTTACCTATGCCCATTTCAGAAAAATAGCGGACCGGGCACCGTTTAGTCTGAATGAGTGGGCTGATCTTCTTTATATCTCCGAACGTTCGCTGCACCGGTATGCGAAAGAAGACGGAGGTTTTAATGGTTTGCAAATTGAACGGATCCTTTTACTTGCAAAGCTCATTGATATCGGCAATGAATTTTTTGGGAAGGATGGTTTTCGCCAATGGCTGCACAGCCACCCCTTTTCATTAAACGGGGCAATGGTACAGGAGTTGCTCTCCACTCATACCGGTATCCAGGAGGTTATTGGTCTGCTTCATCGTATGGAACACGGAATTTCTGCCTGATGCTTGTTTATCGCCTGGTGCATGCACCCTACAGAGAAGATATATCCGGTTTTGGGGCCTTTTTGTTCGGAGGGCGCTGGAACTCAAAAGGGGTATATGCATTATACACCTCTGAACATATTTCCCTTGCTGCATTGGAAATTGTTGTAAACTACGACAGGAGCCTGTATAAAATGCTGCCGGAGTACTATCTCCTGACCCTGAAAGTACCGGAGAGCCGGATGGTACAGATCCAGCAAAACGTATTAAAAGAAAAATGGGCGGAGGATTTTGAATATACCCGCTTTATGGGCGACCAGTTCCTGCAGCAGCAGTCGCATCTTGCTTTAAGGGTACCCTCTGCGGTGATCCCCGAAGAATCAAACCTGCTGTTGAACCCACAGCACCCTGATTTCAGGAAAATAAAAATTACAGACTCCCGGCCCTATGGATTGGATAACCGGTTGTTTGGGTAGGCAGATTCCAATGGTTGTTTCATAATAAGCCGGCATCAAAATTATTTCTTTTCTCAGTCAGTGAGGACACAGACCGTGGCGTGGGCAGTGGTTTGTGTCCTCACCAATGCTATTAAAATAAGGCGTATAATCACCTTATGGGGAAAAACGCCTTATTTTGTGTTTGAAAACTAAAATATATGTCAAAAGTAACAAAATCTGAAGGAGCGCGCAGTAGCGAAGGCTCTAAAAAAAATCTTTTCTTTTGTTGAGCGCCCCGTTCTGGATAAGCAATATCTTAACCGTTCGGTTGATTTTACCCGTAACACCAAACTTAGCTTTTCATCCATTGTCCTGAAGATTGTTCATGGTTTTACCGATTCTGTGGAGTATGAACTATCTGCGTTTTTACCCCGGCTCAACCTGAAGTCTATAACCGGGAG
>NZ_FMZO01000007.1 GCF_900101395.1 Niabella drilacis
CGGGGTAAAAACGCAGATAGTTCATACTCCACAGAATCGGTAAAACCATGAACAATCTTCAGGACAATGGATGAAAAGCTAAGTTTGGTGTTACGGGTAAAATCAACCGAACGGTTAAGATATTGCTTATCCAGAACGGGGCGCTCAACAAAAGAAAAGATTTTTTTTAGAGCCTTCGCTACTGCGCGCTCCTTCAGATTTTGTTACTTTTGACATATATTTTAGTTTTCAAACACAAAATAAGGCGTTTTTCCCCATAAGGTGATTATACGCCTTATTTTAATAGCATTGGTGAGGACACAAACCACGGCCCACGCCACGGTCAGTGTCCTCACTGACCGGGAAAAGAAATAATTTTGATGCCGGCTTATTATTAGTTGTTGCTCCCATCAAATGGGAATGATGATGATTGCTGGCAGAAGTGTATCCGGGCAGTCATTGCATATACGCCAGGTTAATTCCTACGGGTTCAATGGGGAAAGAAGAACTGACCTTAACTACAGTGCCAGATCGGTAAAGATGGTATATACTGCGGCGCTCAACGTATTAAATTCCAGCCCGTCAGGATTTGCCAGCTCCCTGTCAATGGTCGGATCCGAATAGGCAATACCCTCTTCATGGCCGTTCCACAGGCGTTCTATTTTGCCGAGCCCGCCTGCCACCAGTGTTTCCCGGATCATCTTGAACGCAGTGCGTATGTTTTGTAACTGAAGGGCGCGGCTGCTGGTGGTATCATTACCGGGAATGCCGAGCCGCTGCTTCATCAACCCGATACGCAGGTCTTTGATCAATGGGGAGCTTCCGTTCGATTGCTGCAGATCGGTCACTACCACATCGCTGCTGCCATCAAACGTAAGCCCCCGCCGCCGGAGGGCGCTGCTGCCCGCGAGTGCCCATACATCATCTGCGATGACTACCGTTTGCTCCAGGTTGGAGGGGCGGCCGGGGAAACCAATTGGGTGAAAGGCCACTATCTGCTTAACCGGCAGATTGTTGATAATGGAAAACCGCTCTTTTATTTCACTTCGGATCCATTGATCATATTTTTTTGCAAAATCTGGCTGACGCGGTGTACAGAGGATCAGTTTCAGCCCGGGTTTTGCGGCTAACTGGTCCTGCAGCTCCTGCACCAGGTCCACCGTATAACCGGCCGACTGGGAGCCCTGCGTAAAGCTGAAGCCCGGGGTTTCGATATAGATAAACTGGCGGGCATTCCGGATCGCTTCCTGCAATGCCCATTGTGTGTCCCGCCGGCCGTAGCAGGAGGCGCTCAGCTCGCGTTTCAGTTCATTATACAGGCGCTCTTTATCGCTTTCGGCCAGTGCATTGTTATCTTTAAGCGTATTGAGCCGGTTGACCAGCTCTGTTTTCAGCCGTCCGGCTGCTGTGCCCAGCAACGCAGGCAATGCGCCGGTATTGATATTATTGATCCAGCCTGTTACAAGATTTACGAGGTCGTCAAAGCTGGCCGGTATGCTGCTGATATTAGGCTCAATGATGGCTTTTAATAAGGCCAGTTCCGGGGTTTCGCAATAAGGGGCTATGTTTTGCAAAACAGCACCGCATACGGTTCCGTTGGCGGCGCCGGGCGTTTCGGTTTCGCCCGGCACAGGGGCTGCGGCGGGTTCGTTCCAGTTGGCATCAGCCAGCTGTACGATGCGGTCGTAAAACCCCGTGGTTCTTCTGAATGCCATCCGCCCGATGTCATAGGCCAGCTGCCCCTGCTGGGTGTAGAGCCCGGTATTGCTGGTTTCTTTTCCGCCCGGTGTTCCCGGGCAGCCCCGGTCCTGCAGGGCGTTGTGGAGTGCCGCGGTAATGGAGCCGCCGCTGATCAATGCCTGCCAGTTACCGGCTTTTAGTGAGGCCGCCAGCAGGTCTCTTCTTGCCATGGTAGGCAGCCGGCAGGCATCGCGGGGTTGGGTATCAGTACAAAGCGTAAGGATGCTATTGACAAAATTTTCAAAGCTGCTGAAATCAACCGAAGTGACGGATGTTGTATTGAGCCCCAGGATGGCGGCTGTGCAGATGCCTTTTTTTGCAAGCGGCTGGATGGCATTGTTGGGTTGGGCCGGAGGAAGGGTTACGGCTGCCGATTGTACCGGCAGGGTAATGGCCCCGTAGAGGCGTTTATTGACGCCATCATTTAAGTTGATCATGAGGTCGAAGGTCAATTCGGGGTTGGTGGGTACGGTAACCGTGCCATCGGGCCGTTTTAAACCGAGCGGATCGGTGAGGACCAGGTCCAGCTCTCCATCCAGGGTACGGCCGGTAAACGGGGCTACGGTGGAGGTACAAATACCGCCGGCACCATCGCCTCTTTTTATAATGGCATCGGTCAGGAATACCCGGTTATACACGCGCAGGGCGGCTCCTGCCGGGATACCGGTAAGCTTTAGCCGGATATCGGTTGGCTGACCGCCGCCATTTGCAGGTATAAAGTCGGCGCGGCTGTTGGTTTTGATCTCATTTTTTAACAAGGCTGGGAAACTGTTATCGGCGGTAACGCTGCCAACAGAAGGGAACTGTGGCCAAAGAACATTGTTTTCATCTGCAGGAAAGGGCAATGTACCGTCTATTGCGGTGGCGGCACATAAACCTTCTGTGAGGGGTGGAGTAAAGATCGTTTGCAGCCGGCCCATTAAATGATTACCTGTTGGCAACAGTGAAACGTTCTGGTGCAGGCGTATAAATGGTTTGGGCTCCAGCTGGGTGCCGTTAAAACTGCTGTTGGCATCGCCCAGCAGGTATTTTTCGGTTTCGACCACTTTAACGGTAAAGAAATCATGGGCGGGCGTGTTGGCCCCAAGGCCCGCAGGGAATGTTACCAGCGGAACTGTATCAGCCATGCGGCAATAGGTAATATTGCCCATAAAAAAACGCGCTGCTTTTGCCGGTGGAAAATTACCGGAGGCGGCCGTGGCAGCCTGGCGCCGCAGTTCACCTTTGAGGCTGGTATCACTTCCGGAATAGGTATCGATGGTGAACAGGCCAATGGCTGCGTTCACCGCGGTAAGCCCTTCAATATGATCACCGCTGTAAGGCATCCCGTCGGCCGTTACCAGTCGTATCATTTGGCTGCCCGTGCTGCCTATGATGGCATCCAGCTGGTTGCTGAGCGTGTTGTCGATGTTCAGTACAGGGTATAATCCCAGCAGGCTTTTTACAAGGCTGGCTGCATACAGGGGGTGCAGGAGGTATCCCTGCTCATCATAGAACCCCATGCCGCCATTAAAACCCAGATCTTCTCCGGCTGTAACATACCCTTCTGTAACGCCGGCAGCACCACTGCCGCTGTAAAAGATAAAGGCCGGCACCTGCCGGAGCGGCTGCCCTGCGGATCTTTCAAAACTATGGGCATTATCCTGCTCAAATTTTAAAGCCAGCAGGCGTTTCATACGCAGTATTTGCTGGGGAAACAAACGCAGCACAGCGCCATCTTCCTGCACCATGCTGCCGTCTGCCTTTTGCAGGTTAAACGAAAGCGGGTGGGTGCTGTCTGCTTTATTGATGATACCGCTGAAAGGCGCCAGCCAGTTATTGGCCGTATAGTTTAAAGTAAGCGTATCACCATCTGATGTAATGGAAGGCGTATTACTGTTCTCACCGGCCCATTTGGGGGTTGTTGCCGGCATAGTAAAGCTCAGTCCTTCAATACCAAATTGTTTCAGGTTCTCCGTAGTCAGGTCTTGTAATAAAGGCATACACTATTTTTTAACGTTCATCAAAACAATGCGGTCAGGACTCCAGCTGGATTTCACCGGACCGGTTGAGGGGATCTGTGATCCTGAGAATCATTTTAACGGGGGAACCCTTCACACAAAGGCTGAATCTGGTAATACCCGTGACATGGTTAACGGGCGTATGGCTGATGGCGGGCAGTGCATCCGCCGCGCCGGCATTTGTGGCAAGGGGTACCGGGGTTGCGGCTTCAGTAACCTCGTGTGCAATAAAGCTTCCTTTCAGGACCCGTTGGTTATTACTGTCCAGCTCAAAGATCTCGATCCGGGTTTTGCCCAGGTCCAGCATTTCAAAGGGTGCTGAAGTATCGATCTCGAAACGGGTGCAAAAGGCGTTGGAGGCCGGCAGGCCTGCCGAAACAATTGCAGGCGGTATATCCGGGGGGAAATAGATCAGTTCTGTGGTGCTGCCCCCGCTGATGCCGCTATACAGTCCACGTTCAGGATCCGCCCTGCCAATGGCCACGGCCTGGTATACAAAGGGCCGCCAGCTTTTACTTACACCCAGGTCGTTGATCTTTTTCCCTTTATAAGACGTACCGTTAAGGAAGGTGATCTCGGTATCGATCCACTGGGCATCGGTTTCCAGGTAGACGGGTAGTCCCTTCATGCCCACATCGTTTCCGGCAATTTTCTTTCGCACGCGGTACAGGTGGTAGCCCAGGGGCTCCTCCCCGATAGTGGACACAACTTTTACCTCGATGCCTTCGCCCACAGGATCCGATTCCAGTTTCTTTTTGTACCGGCGCACCTGTAACAGCGGTGATGCAGGCACTATAACCTGCGGCACTGCAAAAAAGATCACATTGCTTTTTTTACTTTCGATGTTGGCACTGTTCACACTGCTTACCTGGTACAGGAAAAGAATATCTGCCGATCCGGGCAGGCTGAGCTCAATCGCTGGCTGCAGGACCGGTTCTTTATTGACACGGCTGAAAAAGCGCTGGCAGGGCTCACTGTATTTCGGCTGGGCCAGGAGGTCTCTTAACTGGGTGGCCCGGTCTGTCAGCGGTTCACTCAATGGTCTGAGGTGTTTGGTGCTGTCGGAAGGGAATTCCTGCTTTAACTGTTTGTCGAGCGTAGCCCTGATGGCAGTTTCGCTGGCTTCCCATATATGGTAGCCAATGGCATTGGTGGCTGTGGGCCATGTCAGCTTGCCGCGTGCGGTCTTTGCGGCATCGGGCATGGCTGTAAATTTTACGGTTGCAGGCAGCGTGGTAATTGCCGGCGGGCGGGGATCATCCATTTGCGTGGTATATTGGATCTTTTTACGGTTCACCAGGTCAAAGGGAATATCCCATGGATTCCAGTCGCTGTATTCATTTACGGGGATGCGCACCCGCTCCAGTCCGCGGATATAGGCTGCGTAAGCTACCTGGTAAGGCGGGCCGCCCGGGAAGCTGCAATCAATATTGGGGATGATCAGTTTATAGCGTACCAGGTTATTGGCAGGTACATCGCTGCTGCCTACCACGGGATCGGAAGGCACCGCCGGTACGTTGGTATGCATAATGGAGATCTGGTACGGTGAGGCTACCACGGGCACCACGGTGGGGTCGTTTAACGGAAAATGAACTTCGATAACAGGGGTGGTGGTATCCCCGGTTTTTAACCCAAAGAAGGAAGGCACTCCTGGCGGCGGCTCTGTAAGCGCAGCGTCGAAAAAGGTGCCGGCTATCTGTATGACCGATGGTGAACGGTCGATCCAATCCCACCCGAACTCGATCTCTAACTGGCAGGGTACAGGCGACTGGCTGGGCGCCAGCGTATACAGGTCCACGCCCGGTCTTAATACCAGATTCAGGGCCATGATGCCCGGCTGCTGGGGTTGCGGGGCCGCTGCCATAAAATTCTTTTTTGACCAACCGCTCCAGCGGCCAAAAACGTCCCAGCCGGCCACAAAGTATTTGTGTGTTTCACTGCCATAAAGGGGTATGGGCTCTTCCGTTGCATTGATGATGAAGCGGCCTACATCGCCGGGATCCTGTTCTACTCCGTTGACTTTGGGCACGGGGGTAAAAAAGTTCTTATAGCAGTCTTTGTCGAAAGGATAGGCATCATTCATTACCTGGGTGCTGCTGCCGGCCTTGTAGTTAGCAGCCGTGCCATAGCCCTGCGGCACTACACTCTGGTTCCAGCGGAGCTTTACAGATTGGGTATAAGGTGCATCCCGGGTTTCGGGCCGGTTTAACTGGATGCCGATGGCGTCCAGCTGCTCCGGGGTAACGGGGAGCGCGCGCTCATCATTGAGGGCGGCAAAGACCAGTTCCCTGCTCAGATCCTCCAGGAAACTGAATTCAAATTTTTCAAAAGGCCGTACCACATAGGCCGCGGTTACCATATAGTCCATGCCCAGCAACTGCTGGCTGGAAGCGGCGGCATAGGTCTTCATCATTTTGAATTCATTGGTCTCGATGCCCGGTTGCTTCATCGAAGGGAAATCGTAAGTGCCAAAGCCCAGTCCCAGGCTGGCGGGACTTTCGTTGGTAACAGAGAGCAAGGTATGGTTCACTACCGGTATAACGGCCTTTGCCGGCTGGGGTGGTCCTCCTCCGGGCTGATGCAGCCCATCAACCGTGTATTCCTTTTTGTAAAAGACCTGTCTTGTTTCCCGTACCCATGAGTAGTCGTCACAGTTGGTAAGACAATCATTGATCATGGGCAATTGTTCTGTCTGCAGGAATTTAAGATAGTCGTTTGCTTCAGGGTGCTTCCAGTTTACGTCCGGGCATTGGGGATCGGCTGCACTGACAGAGGGCGGGGGCATAAAAAGCCATTGGCCCAGTTTTAAGCGCAGGCGGGCGGCCGATTCCGCGTCTAAAAGTGCCGGCACAAAACCCTGCGGATCTCCATCGTAGCCAAGTCCTCCTACCACACCGGTTTTGAAGGGCAGGCCTACCACCTGTATATGCTGCCAGTCGCTTGCGTTCAGTACGCTTTGCATGGTTACACCCACCAGGCTGGTTACTGTTCCCATACCTTCACATTGGATACCGGTCATGAACGGTGCTTTAAACAATACGGTACCTGCCGCGGTAAGGGTATATTTTTTTGCCTTCATAAGGGTATTGTCCCGCCCGATGGGCGTTAATACCAGGGACTGTCCGGCGGGTACATCACAACTGATGGCCATCACAAACAGCTCCTCATGAAAATCGAAACTGCGCCATACATTGACGGCCTGGGCGCTGTTTTCTACCAGGCGCCGGATGCCCCCGGCCGGGTAACGCCCCGGCCTGCGGTATACATTAAACGGTTTGCGGGGAAATCCGAACTCGGGGTGGGTGGTCCAGCGAAGGGCAACCGGTATTGTTTGCCCGGGAAAACTGAGCCGGGATCTTTTTACATCCTCGTCACCGCCTGCTGCGGGCAAAAATACTTTCTGCCAGATGCCCTGCAACACTACTTCTTTTAATGAAGCACTGAACAGCTGAAATGCGGGGTGCGTTAATAACATAACTTGATTTTTTATTGTTGCGGTTTCAGATTCTTGTTTTTATGGTGCAGGCAGGTTAATCCTCCCAGGGAGCCTTTGCCGAAAGGTTCAGGGTGATCAATGGCAGGGTCTTGTCGGGGAAGTTGTAGAACGCGCTGGCCGGCTGTACTATGTTCACGGTAGTGCTGAGTCCTGCGGGCGGAATGACAATGTTTTTGAACACAACAAGCGTGCGGGTGCCACTGGTTGATTTTACAAATTGAAGGATGACCGTCTCCCCCGCTTTTTGCTTCAGGATCATGCTATCCACCGGGGTATTTTCGTAAATTTTAAAGTTGGGATCAATCTCGGTCATCTGCGCGTTCAGCACCGGTTTCTTTACGGCCTCAGTCCGGGTGCGCCAGACCGGTTCCGCTGCATCGATCAACAGCGCATAGGGGGCGAAGTCGCCCGCCTGGTTACTCCAGCACAGCGTGAACCCGGTTTGCTCGCCTGCGTTGGATGGGGCGATGCCAGCAGCCGTCAGCATATTTTCAAAATCGATATCCGAAAGCGTATGCACGCCGGGGTCCGGGCCGCCGCCCGGTGCGGGAAGGCCGGCAAAGGATCCGGTCAATGCTTTGTGTTTGACCGCTGTGGATTGCAGGTCGGCTGTAAATGCTTCAAGATTGGCATAACGGCTGGTCTTAAAACCCCGCCGGAACAACGGTTGCTCCGATTGATCGGCGGCAACAGGATCTTTAGGGTCAAATTCAAGATCAAAAGTATACGGCATCAGTGGTTTCAACTCAAACGGCGGGGTATAGATTGCGTGCGTCGGGAAACTGATCTCGCCTATGCAGGGTAGTTTTCCCTCTTCGATGAGCTTTTCAATTGCCTCCCGGTAGGGTGTTTTTACAGTTGCCGGAATTGCTTCCAGGGTGCTCACTATTTCCGGGCTTTGGAACACGGGCTGTCCGTCGGCACCGCGGATCACGGCTTTCAGCTGCTTGCCATATGCCTGGTACATCTTCAGGAATGCATTATCATTAAAAACAACACAGACGGGGTCTTTGTAAAAATGGAATCCTTCATCCATTACAGGCGATGTGCCCAATACATAGGGGGCCAGGGGTAATGGTGGCTTACCGTCGGTTCTGAATGCAAAGCTTTGTGTTTTGTTTGCTTCTTTTTTGACCTTGAACGGATCTGATTTCTTTTGACGGGTTTCAATCTTTACATGGTAATTTACAGAAATGCGATACTCTTTGCCGGGTTTTAACAGCGGAATGGGACTGTTATCGTTCAAATAGCCGGTAAGGGTCTCCTGCTCGGTCTGCAGCATTTCGCCCACCTGGGCATTTTGCGCTACTTCACTCAGTTGCAGGGTTTCAATCGCTGATACCAGCAACAGCGGGTAACCGATACTCCGGTCGCAGGCGCAGATGCGGATCCGCGTGGTTGCCGCGCTTTGGGGTTTTACCAGGAAGAGGATCTTGCGGTACTGGTTAAAGAACCCGCTGTTGAGGTAGGCCAGTGTGGGGATCATTTTGGGCCTCCAGGGCAGGCCTGCATTCAGCCAGTCGCCGGGTATGTCTGATGGTAACGCCACATCGTAATCGGTCACCAGCTCTGCAAGGCTGTAGGTATGCAATACGTTTCCATCGGCATCCAGCTCCTCTACCTTTATCCGTTTGGCAATGGCTTCGCTCAATTGTGTGGCCTGGGTGGATTCCTTTAGCTGGTTCAGCAGGCCTCCGTAAAATAATATGGATGCGCAGGGGCCGGTTTCAAAATGGATATAACAGCAATTGCCGGCCGAATCATAATACTTTTTGATCTCCTCGTCTTTGAGCCATTCTATAAACTCCCGCCGTTTCTTTTCATCCGGTCTTGAGCAATAAGGCAGTTGCAGGGTGCGGAAGCATTTCAGCATGTCTTTGAAACGATCCAGTTCCGGCTTGCGGATACGGGTATAGCAGAGCTGCAAAAACTGCCCGGTAAAGTTCCGGTTATATACAATAATGTGCTTGATGTTTTCGCCTGTTAATGATACCACATGGGTTTCCTCTTTCCGGCTTTTATCGATAAACAGCTGCTTGTCTACCAGCTTGCCCGCCGCATCATAGGCATAGAAGATCATGCGGGGCTCTTCTTTTGCCTTTGTATTAAAGCTGGTAAAAGTGAAATCTATTTCATTGACGGGGTCTTTTAGTACATCGATGCGCATGTATTCGCGGATGCTCAAACCGATCTGTTCCTTTATAAGCCGGAAATGTGTTTTATAAGGGCTTTCAAAAGGCTTGAGTTCCGTATGTTTTATAAAACCGCGGGCCGTGGTATAGAACGATCTTTTTTCTGCTGCGCTAAAGATCTCCAGCTCTTTTTCCACGATCAGCGGATTGGCTGCATATTCCTTCCGGCTGCGGGTGAGCTTAAAGCATTTCCGCTCCCTTGATGGCGGCACCTGCACATTGTACTGGTCAATGCCCAGTATTTTAGCGGCATTACAGGTGCCATAGCCGGCCTCGCTCATGAGGATATCAAAACTGCTGAATTTTTTATTGGGGGTCGATTCAACCACCCGCAGGGTAGTGTTCACCGCTTTCAGCCTTACGGTACCGTCGGGGTCGGGTTTGGGGATGCCGGTCAGTGTCCACCCGTTGGAGGAGTAGCCGATGGTCTGTTCACAGAAGGTGAACAATACCGGAGCGGGAGGGGCGGGCTTTTTACAGGCATCCTGCCAGCGAACGGTTACATTGGTATCCAGCTCGGTGCTTCTTTCCACGGCATGAGGAGCCGTGGTTGGGGTTCTGCTGAAAGTAGCCAGGTCAATGCTGGTGTCGGTTGGACTGCCATTATTAGGCCGGTCGATGCGCCATACACTGGGTGGTTTTCCGGAGGGGTCGGTGTAACCGGCTCCGTTCTCGGTAAGGGTTACACTGGTCAGCGTGTAGGTTACCTGTACTTCATCGCTCAGGGCAATGGTGCCCCCGGTGCCGCTATAAGTGCCCGGTGATTGTATAAAGGAGCTGGCGGCAAAATTCCCGTCTACCAGTGGTGCGGCATGCAGCTGGATAACGGGCAGGGAGTCGATGGGAACGGAGAGCAGGTTGGAAGGAACGGGACCGGATGCAAGATCGTGGGCATTGCCCAGGCTGGCATCAATGGGTTTGGTACTGCCCTGTCCGCTGGTGAGCACCGGGCTAAAGCTTTGCAGGTACACCCCGCGTATCAGCGGCGGCGCTTCCACATCGTAGTTGTCGTCGCCAATGGTAAGGCCCACGCAGGCACTGATCTCAAAAAAGAAGAGATCGATGCTGCCGCAGATCTCCCCGTGCATATACACTTTCAGATCGTTGGTGCCGGATATCTGGCTTACCATTACATCAAAGCTGCCTCTTGCGCCAATACTGATGATGACCAGGCGCAGCTTGCCTTCAAAGTACATGGTGCCCACTACCAGGAAGGGGCTGAAGCTGACGCCAAAATGCGCGCCCGCGGCTATCTTCAGGTAAACGCCCGCACTCTCATCACCCAGCACCAGCGCGGCTTCCAGGCCAATGGCGATGGCAATGCCGTTTAGTTTTTTATTGCGTAAAAATGCCGGGACCCGGTTGCCGAATTTGGAATAGTCCAGCTCGTTTCCCTGCAGCATCAGGTAGGCCGAACCGCGTACAATATCCAGTATGGTGGCGCTGGCCGGTTGTGCTATTGTGCCCAGCCAGAGGTGCCAGTTGCTGGGATTGTTCCAGCTGAAATACAATTCGATGGGCAGGGTAACAGCGAGCACCTGTTTGATGCTGAAATTAAGCATTACGCCCAGTGTCAGCTGCTGGCGCCCGAAGTCGATATCTACAATACCAATGATGCCTACCTGCAGTTCTGTAGCAGGCTGGGCGGGATTGGAAGGAAGTACCGAAACGATTTTTGCCTTTACCATGATCAGGATACGGGGTCCGGGCAGCTCCAGTACAAACATACCCTGCAGGTTAACGAGGAAACCTCCTTCTGTTGTACCCAGTAAAACGCCAACGCCAAAACTCCAGCGGTCCAGCGCCATACCCCAAAGGGCGGTACTGCCGTTCTTTAATTTAGTAGGATCCCCGTCGGCATTAATGAGCCAGCGTAATGCAGGCCCCACGGCGCTTGTGGGGTCGGCGGCAGGTTCGAGGCGTTTGTAGTGCATGGCAAATACACCCAGGAAGCCATAGATGCCCAGGCCAGTGGCTCCCAGGATAATGGGGGTAGGAAACTCAACCCGCAGTCCTACAAAAACACTGATGGCTTCCCTTTTGGTAACGGGGTCCTTGATGGTGCCTACTCCTACATTGGCGGCAATACGTATCTTCAGGCTCACCAGGGTGAGGTCCAGACCACCCTGCACGCCTTTGGCAGGAATTTCCCGGAACCCCTCATCAGGATTGTTTTCGTTGACCGGCACCTGCACGGTAGTGTCGAGGATCTCTACATACCCGCTGCCTACCAATACCCCGGGAATATTGACCCGCACGCCGCTGGGAATGATCTGTGGTACCCCGGGTGGGTCCAGTGGTATTTTGAGCTTGAACCGGTCTACGGTAATTACGCCCAGGTCTACCTTTATAACAAAATCGATTTCGAGGGTTACCGGGTTGAATCGGGCGATGCGGGCTCCGGCAATATTGAATAGCTGACCCAATGGATCGGGCAGCCGGAATAAAGACGGATCGCTCAGGTCCAGGTCGTACCCGCGGCTGGCATCAAAGACCGGTGTGTAGGTAAGTCCTTTATAAGCCGGCGTGTCGGAATAGTTCAGATTAAAACCGATGGCCTTGTACCGGGCGCGCAGCGGCGGGGGCAGGGGGGCGCCGGCTCCCGGCAGCCGGTCGCGGCCGATGCCCAGTTGCTCACAAATAATGTCAAACTGTACCTCATAGTCAAACACCAGCCCGATATCAAAGCTGCGCAGGGGTTCTCCTGCGGCCGGTGTTACAAAGCGGGTACGGGCCTCCCCGCCGAATAAGATCACGCGGCGGGTGCGGAATACGTTGAGGCTGCCGATAGCCACCGGTACACCCAGCCCTACGGCCAGCGATATCCAGGCGCCGGCATCATCGGTGTTTTGCCCTACTTTGGTGGCAGCGCTGTTGATAATGGGGGCAAAGAGCAGCAGGGCGCCAAAGATATTTTTGAGACGATCCGTGCGGTCTGCATTGTTATCCATATGCAATAGCCCGTCGGTATCAGTGGCATCGCTTTTCAGCATAAAGACCAGCGTGGTTTCATGGGTGGCCTGGTCGTACTGGTAACCTATTTTAAAATCGACGGTGCCGTCGTTGGGGTTGCCGTTGTTCAGCTCCAGCCCGTTCGACTCGCCGGATTCTGTCCGCAGGCGGTCCTCCATCTCGGTTTGAAAATCAATTTTCCCATACAGTTCCAGCAGGCTGAGCCGGTTGCGTTCTACTTTTACCCGTATGCCCAGCTGCTTCAGCACGGGTGGTATGGAATTGGGCAGGGGGGGCGCCTGCGGGGGCGCTGGTGGTGCCGGCGCGGGGGGGGGATCGCCGGGATTGTAAGCCGGACGGTGGACGGTAGCAGTGATGGCATGGTCTGCGGTAGCCGCCGAAGTAAAGGTGATGCGCACCATCCGGTTGGATGCATTGGAATCCGGTGTATAGGGCAGGCCGGAATGCCCGTTGGCATGTTTGGTGGGGGTGATGCCGGGATATAGTTGTTCCAGCAATGTTTTTACCACCTGTGCTCTCCGGTCGGAAAGATTGATATCTGCGGTAGCGCCGCTGGGATCATTGCTGGCCCAGCCCTCCAGGTGAATGGAAGCAATGCCGGCTGCATCGGGGAAGTTGGCCCGGATGCTGTTCCAGGAAGCGGTAAAAATACTGTCGTCCGTGCTCATCGGGTTGCTGGTATAACCACTCATATCGCCGGATCCGGTAGTTGGGCGTTTGAAGGTGAACAGGGCCTCCGGCTGAACGGGAAGCGCGCCTCCCGGGTTGCCCTGGAAGGTGAGACTTACCGAAAGATGGGTATCATTGGGAACCGTAAGCTGCACGGTGCGCTGGTTGGTAAAGGTCTGGGGGCTGGCGCCACCGGTAACGGTCAACGAAAAAGGCTCCGGCCCTCTTACGGTAAGCCCTACGGTTTCGCCGCTGCTGCTGATGGCCAGTTCATGATTGGTGTCGTTGCCCGTAATATTAAAAGGATCCAACGGTTGCAAGGGGTCTGTAGAAGCCGGGTTATCGGCACTGGTACCCTGCTGCGGTGCGGGTGCAGATGGCGCCTGTACTGTTACCTTAATGTATTCCGAACTGTGGCCCGGCCCGCTGACACCGGTTGCCGAATCGGTAACGGCAATAAATACATTGCGGTCCCCGGGAGTATTAAAAGTGGCTGAGCGGGCACTGCCGTTCCAGATATTGGTGCCGTTTTCCAGTACTTCAATGGTATAGGCGGGCATGCCGCCGGATATATCCAGTTGCATCACGGTGCCCTGCGGTACCGTTATCCTCCCGGTGGGCTGCCCTGCAGGTAGCACAGAAACCGGGGGATCGATGATCCCTCTGACCAGCCCATTCACACGCTGTGCGCCGTTATAGAAGACAGGAGTTGTGCTAAGGTTGCTGAGCGTTTCATTCAGGTAAAGATCCAGGGCCGCTTCCAGGGTCACTTCCCCGTCAAAGGAGATCAGGGCGTCTTTGAACCGCAGGTTAAAACCCAGCCCCTGGTCGTTGCTGTAGTATAAAAGCGCCTGGCCAATATAAATACCGGTCCAGTCCTCATCCACACCAAAATGATCCAGGATCTCAGGAGGGGTAGCATCCTTGCTCAGGTCCAGTACCACCTGGTCGATGCTAAAGGCCACATGCTCGCTCTGGTGCACGGCAATGGAGGGATGCATCCGTATCAGCTCTCCCATGGCCAGGTCCTGGGGCGCATCAAAACCGGCAACGCCCCAGCTTTCAATTTTTACCTGGGGGTTCAGGTCATTGGCATTATCTGTTTGCGTATAGCTGATCAATACCTTGGGCAGGCTGATGGTTACCCGTTCACTGGCATGCTCCGGATCAATTTTTACCCGGTTATTGGAGGGGTCGATGGTGCCGGGTTTCCAGGTATCGCCCAGCGAAAAATTCAGCACATCGATCAGCAGTTCCAGCCGGAACGCTACTGCGGGGTAATCGACCACCTGAACCGGCAGTACGTCCATATCCGCATCCGGCTGCGGACGCAGGTCGTTCAGCAGGGCCGCTACCTGGGGCAATTTGCCATCTGATGAGCTGTTGGCCGCCATATCCACGAATTCGGCTCCGTCCCGCGGGATCATCATCCGGAACCCGAGGTTTTTTTTCTCCCAGGTAAAACGGGTTCCGCTGGGCTCTTCATGTACCACTTCGGCCGTGCCGCTGCCGGAATCCTCAAAGCTGGCAGTACCGGTGTACACCACGAAGTTGTCGTCGTAAAAACTGTTCAGTTCGTCCACTGCCAGGATCGACAGGTAACTGGATACCTGCTGCGGCAGCTGGATTCCGGCCAGGTATTGTGGCGCTAAGAGGTCAAAAAGGCCTAATTTCCGGGGCATATGATACTATTTAAAGTTCAATCGGGCAAGAGCTGTCTGGTACATTGCTTTTTCTCATCCGGTTCCTGGTGAACCAGCCTTGCAAATGGAGATTGACTTTGCAAATGATGAGTCACTTTGCGGACGAGGGCCTACCCGGCACAAAAAAGAATGTATGCTTTTGATACAATAAATCTAAATCATTGGGAACCCCGTTGCAATACCTATTTTAAGTGATGAGGGTTTTGTAATTTGTAACCCCTGATTTTATTATTTCATTTTATGAGCCAGGGCGATCAGCTCAGCGGTACTCTGAACGTGTAGTTTGCGGTGTATGTTTTTCCGGTGTGTTTCAACGGTGTAAACGCTCAGGTCCAGTATGCCTGCAATTTGCTTGGAGGCCTTGCCCTCTTTTATCAGCTGCAAAATATCCAGCTCCCGGGGCGACAATTTGTACCGCAGCAGGAACGGATCCTCCTCTTCCGGAAAACCGGGAACAATGACCTGCGCTGTTGCGACAGGAAAAGCAGTCAACCCCTTATTCACATTCAGGATGGCTTCCTTCAGTACCGGCGCCGTTACGTCCTTCATAATAAAGCCGGCCGCTCCCATTTTTTTTGCCTGTTCGGTTAGCTGCGCATTGTTGTACATGCTGATGAAAATGATCTTCATTTTAGGAAACCGGCTCAGGATCTTTTGGGCCGCTTCCATACCATTTAAAAAAGGCATATTTACATCCATCAGGATCATGTCCGGCACATCGGTATTCAGTTTCTGCATCAGCATTTTGCCATCCGTTACTTTGCCGATCACGTCAAATGTGTCCAGTGACTGTACGATCTGTTCCAGTCCGTCGGCAAAAAGTGTGTGATCGTCCGCTATAATGATCCTTGTCCGATTCATGCATGTAAATTTTTAAAGTGGTATCACAATAATAATGGTTGTGCCCTGCCTGTTGGTATCAATATTTATTTCCCCGTTCAGAAAGGCTACACGGGAGCCAATGTTCTTTAGCCCGATGCCTGCTGCTTTGTTATGTTCCAAAAAGCCAATACCATTGTCTTCCACAACCAAGGTGGTTTGTTCATCCGTAATGGTCATGTCAATATTGGCCTGTGAAGCTTTGGCATGTTTTACGATATTATTCACCAACTCGTTAATGATCCGGTACAGGGTAACGGTCTGCATTTCATTGAGCCTTGTATCATCGCCATCGGTACTTATTGCAAAACGGGTAGCGCCAAAGCTGTTCAGCACATCCATCCTGTTCTTTAATTCCTGGAATAAGTGCAATGTCGTAAGATCCTTTGGCAACAAGTTATGCGAAATATTCCGGAGATCTGTAAGCGCTTTTTGGGTAATGGCTGTACTGCGCTCATAGTGCTGTTGTACAGACGGCGCTGCCGGCCTCCCTGTTTCCGGTGGATTGGTAATATGCAGCAATAATGAGCTTAAGGTGGCGCCCACATCATCGTGCAGATCCTGGGCAAGGCGTTTTCGTTCCTCTTCTTGCGCATTTACGATCTGCTGTGCCATTTGGAGCTGCTGGCCAGCCAATGCCAGGCGCAGCGTTTCTTTTTCTTTTTTGAACAGGTTATACCGGTAAATGATCCCTATGAAAATGATAATGGTTTCAATAATGATCCCCTGCTGTATATTGGTGGGGGGAGATACCAGCTCGGATACGTCACCCCGGCCAATAATGATATAACAGGTTTTTGCTATGCTAAAGGCCAGGTAAAACATGGCTGCCAGGAAAAACCAGGCCGGTTTAAAACCCTGGCGGATGCGCAATATAGCGGCCCATATCATCCCTAAAGCAATGCCGGCAACTGCAAGCAAGTAAATGTTCATGACGATCTTCTTTGTTGCCGAATACAGAGGCAGTTCGGTATAGACGCCTATTTTTATGGGCAAAATGAGGATCAATACCCATTTTGTGATGGTCAAAAATGTATACACCCTGGTTTTTGTCTGCCTTAATTTTAAAAAAACAGTGGCTAACTGGGCCATCAGCACCATGGTGACGGCGCCGGTGATCCCCTGCGACTGCTGAAACCATGCCGGATGGTTGGGAAAAAACAACTGGTAGTCGATGCCCATACTGCTGAAGAACCATAGTAGCGCTACAGATACATAGATGGCATACAGGAAATGGATCCGGTCCTTTAATGAAACGCCGAGGAATATATTGATGAGGATATTAAAGAGCATCATGCCCATAATTGTTCCGAAGACCAGGTAAAGGTTTTGCTCCTTCTTTTTAAAATGACGGGCGCTCATGAGTTCCGGCTTTGTACTGAATAGTTCGCCCCGCTTTTCAGCCATGATCAGGTAGGTGGCGCTTTGCCCCGCGCCTATACTTATGGGAAATACAAAATCATGATAGGGATAGTTTCTTGTTGTAAAGGGAAACAAAGACCCCACGGACCACAGTTTTTCAAAACCGCCGCCGGTTTTAAGATAAATGTCTATGACGTCAATATAGGGGTTGTTGAACTGATAGAAAAGGGCTTTGCCGGTACCTGATGTATTTTGCAGGGTGAACGTCATCCAGTAATAATAGCTGCTGAACCCGGAGTTGATAGAGATGCCGGGCGCCAGCAAACGGCCTTTCCCATGTTGCAACAGGTAAAAGGCACTGTCTGCAGGCAGCCGCCGTTCTGTTTGCATCCAGTACAAATACTGTTCAATGGGATAGGTTTCCCGGCTGGTAACGGTCAACGGTTTTTGTTGCGGCTGGGATAAAGCCGGCCCGCTGCTGCCCGCGAGGCAGAGCAGCAAACAGGAAGGAATACCCAACAGCAGCCGGAATCGTTTCATATACCTTGTAAAGATGCACAATAAAACAGCATTATTGAAATACCCAAAAACAGGCAATAGCTCGCGTTGATTCCGGAGCAGAGAAACCGACGCTCCTGTTTTATGACCACTACCGACTTTTTGGTATTGTACCCGGTCTGTTCCGACATTACTTTTGTAACAACATTTAAAAGCCCTGATAATATAACTGCTCATATGAAACATTATAAATACCTTTTAAAAAGACGGTTCAACGGTTCGGAGTAAAAGCCGGTTTAAATTTTATGGACAGGATTTCCCGTGTGGTCATTCCGGGGCGGAACAAGGCATCCCGAATGTTTTCGGAAACAGGTATGGCAGGCAACTATGGCGTCCCCGAAGCGTTAAGGATCGCCCGAAAGAACCAGGAGGGAACCATTTAATAAGTTTTAAACGGACTCCAAATGCTTTTGCAGCCCGGAGATAGCTGCCGGATATCCATTTTATAAAATAACTGACCGGAAAGGGTCAGCCCTCAAACCCCCTGTTTACCATGCAAGCCCCTCAACAAGCCAATGTGCAGGCGCACACGTATGCCTTCAAAAACAACAATGACATTCTCATTCACCTTTCAGAAAGAGAGAACGAGATTCTGCAGCTGATTTGCCGGGAGCATAGTACAATTGAAATAGGTACAAAGCTGTTTATCAGTCCCCGTACAGTGGAAGGGCACCGGAATAATTTACTCCTGAAAACGGGCTGCCGCAATACGGCCGGGCTGGTTGTATTTGCTGTAAAGCACCGGATCTACACGATTGCAGACCGGTCTTAATAAACCCGGCAGGTAGAAATACCTGTTTTTTAAAAACAGGTATTTCTACGCATACGCCTGCCTGTTTGGAACTGCATCTTTGTATAGTTGAAGGCCTCAAAACAACAGGGATGCCGAAAACTGAACAGAGTAGGCAGGGAAACTAAATGATATTTTATGATAGAATATTATAAAACGCAATCGGCCGACAGGAAATTTTCGCTTGAATTTTATCCGTCCATACAGGGGAATTTCTATCCCAGCGATGCGGTACAATACGGGGGAGATTTTATAGTGTCTTATAAGAACGATGCGCAGCCGCCCAAGGATACTACATTGCGGATACTGCAATTGATATTTCCAAGCACACCTGGAATGTATAACGCGGGAGTGCACCAATGGAATATTGACAGCAATCCCCAAAATACAACATTGGAGGCGATACTGTACGGCGGAAATACAGAGCGGGATGTAACGTTTACAGCAGTTAAAATGCCGCAACCGGTTAAGAACTATACCTCGGGCGGCAATGCAGCGTCGTTGGCAGATATTCCCAGGGAAATTATGCCGTTCCCTTCAGGAGATGGTTTTTTAGAACAGGATCTGAATGTTGCATTTGCCCAATACGTATGCGAATTGTCAGGCGATAAAGTGGTTAAAATTTATGATAAAGGTATTGTTTGGGGATACCGTTTTTTCCAGGATGCACAGGAAAAGAATAAAAGACAATTCAACCTTACCTACCGGTTGTTAAAAGATTCTTTTCTGACGAAAACAAATGAGCACCTGAATGCCATTGAAGGGCGGGTAGGCAAAAAGACCACGTTGAATAAGGAATTGAGCACCATTATTTATTAAAAACAAAAATTATTTTTATGGAAACGATACTGTACAAAACTGAGTTGCAATCGGTGATTGCAGGCATTGAATGGAACGAGGGCGCTGACTTTGGCGTGGGTGTAAATGCCATTGACGGCTCCATTATGGCAAAGTCCATCCTGCCGTTTGGAGTTACAAAACCGGGCAGCATTGATACACGGGAAAGCTATACTTCCATCGAATCGGAGGAAGATTTTGAGCAAATGATTGACACCAAAAATAATGTAGAGGGAACCATCGCCGGCGTCAATATAAAAGCGGGTGCAGAATATACGAAGAAGGTGAAATTTTCAAAACACAGCCTGACCATTATCGCGGAATACAAAATGCGTCAGAATGCGTATGCCCAGGAAAAGGATAATAATTATGCATTAAATGACAGGGCGGCGGCTTTATTGAATGAGTCACCCGATAAATTCCGGAAAACCTACGGGGATTATTTTGTTGCGGGGATAAAAAGTGAATCAAGTTTTATTGCGATGTATGCCTGCACTTCTAATACCAAGTCGGAGCTAAACAGGTTCAAGGCATCAGCCGGGGTAAGTAATCCCGGGATGCTGAAGGCAGACAGTGCCAATGAGTTTGAAACGAGCTTGAAAAGCAACAATATCCGCATGGAGATCCATGTATTCATGAACGGCGTTGATGCAGAGCGCTGCCCCTGTTCCGCTCCGTGGACAGCAGAGAAAGTTATTAAAGCACTGCAATGGTTTAAAGAGCATCAGTCTCCCCGGCCAACGTTCATGAAATTGCAGCACTATAACACCATTGATCCATCCTTTTCAAGAGAAAGTGATATTGAGCCGGCCATCTTTATCCGGCTGAAAAAGCTCTTCAGGAAGCAACAGATACTGGACAGGGAGTTTAATTCTTTCCCGATCCTTTATACGAACCCCTATAGCAGCTTTTTCCAGGATTTTATAAATGGCACCAACGCCAATAAAGCAAACATGGTACAGGACCCCGCTTTATTGCGCCATTATGAACAAATGGCCGATGAGATGGCTGACAAGCTAAAGCCGATACAGGACCGGTATGATTTTTTCCTGGAGCATAAAGATAATATGAGTGAGATTGACAATAAGCACCAATCGGCAGAAAAAGGGAAAGGCGTTTGGGGCCCCTGGGGCATTACGGCTGCTTCCAATCCGAATGTGGGTATGCGGGTGCACCGGGATCAGTTCCGGAAAGATTCCGCGTTTGCAAAAAAACAAAAGCATGAATTTACAAGCCCCTCGGGCGAATGGCTGATTACAGGATGGAAGGTGATTTCAAACTGGACCGATGGCTCCAATGGCGGCTGGGAGAAAAAAGGAGGCCAGGTTATAGGGAGCTCTGACTACAGGATCTTTGTGGAGTCGCAAACAACCCGGGGTTGCCACTGGACCGTTGAGATTTATTATGTTAATAAAAACGACTATAAGTTTGAATAACTGTTAAGATAGCGCCCTTATATGGCATGTTGCACGGGAACAGAAGAGGTGGCCTTTTATTAAAGGCTGCCTCTTCTGCGTGAAAACAGCAGCACCGCAGCACCCGTCAAAAAATGATAAAATAATTACCGTTTATGCCCGAAAATGCTTAAATTTTGCGCAAACTGAAAGACCGTAACATTTATATTATATATGGGGCATTTACCAAAATTGATCGAGGACCTGGCGCTGATACTGATGGCGGGAGCCATTGTAACTTTATTATTCCGAAAGATCAAACAGCCGCTGGTGCTGGGGTATATCATTGCTGGTTTTCTGGTAAGTCCGCATTTTATTTTCACACCCAATGTGGTGGACCAGGAGAACGTAAAAACGCTGGCGGAGATCGGCGTGATCTTCCTCCTGTTCAGCCTGGGCCTGGAGTTCAGCTTTAAAAAGCTGGTACGGGTAGGAGGTACAGCCTCTATTACCGCGTTCACGGAGATCATCTTTATTACGGTTGGCGGGTATTTTGCCGGAAAGCTGATGGGCTGGACCACTATGGACAGCCTGTTCCTGGGCGGGATGCTGGCCAGTTCCTCCACTACCATTATTTTGAGGGCCTTTGATGAACTGGGGGTAAAGACCAAGCAATTTGCAAGGATTGTTTTTGGTGTGCTGGTGGTGGAGGATATTGTCGTGATCCTGCTGATGGTGCTGCTTTCGACCGTCGCGGTCACCAAGAACTTTGAGGGCGGCCAGATCCTTTTTACTGTTTTGAAGCTGTTGTTTTTCCTCGGTATGTGGTTTATAGTGGGCATTTTTTTATTGCCCACCTTTTTACGGGTAGCCCGGAAGCTGCTGGATGAAGAGACGCTGCTGATACTGGCGCTGGGGCTTTGCCTGGGGATGGTGGTGCTGGCTACGCAGGTAGGTTTTTCGGCCGAGCTGGGGGCCTTTGTGATGGGGTCCATCATTGCAGAAACAACGCTTGCCGAAAAAGTGGAGCACCTGATCAAACCGGTAAAGGACCTGTTTGGCGCGGTATTCTTTGTTTCGGTGGGGATGATGATCGATCCCAAAGCTATTGCCACGTATGCCGGACCGATCTGCTGGATCACCCTGCTGACACTGTTTGGTAAGATGATCAGCACCACCATCGGGGCGCTCATCTCCGGGCAGCCGCTCAAACAATCAGTGCAGGTAGGGATGAGTATGGCGCAGATCGGTGAATTTGCGTTTATCGTAGCCACCCTGGGGCTTTCCCTGGGTGTGATCTCCGAGTTCCTGTTCCCGATCGCCGTAGGGGCTTCTGCTATTACCACGTTCACAACGCCCTACCTGATCAAGTTTTCGGAGCCGATCTATAACTTTATCCTGAAGCGGTTACCCGAAAAATGGGTGAATAAGATCAATAAATATTCCTCCAGCACGCAACAGATCCAGGCCGAAAGTGACTGGAGGGTCGTTTTGAAAACCTACCTGAGGATCCTGCTTACCAACACGATCATCCTGGTGGCCCTGCTGCTGGTAAGCAAAAATTTCCTGCTGCCTTTCGTGGAAGAACGGGTAGCCAATAACTACCTGCGCAATGGTATCATACTTGTTATTTCGCTGGCAGCCGCGGCCCCCTTCTTTTGGGCATTTATGGCGGGCAAACCCAAAAATCAGGCATATAAGGAGTTGTGGGTAGATAAGAAGTACAACCGGGGGCCATTGTTAATTGTAGAACTGCTGCGGGTAGCTATGGGCATTTTGTTTATGGCCATATTTGTAAACACCCTGGTGCCGGCCCGGATCGCATTGCTGGTTGGTATCCCCTTTACCGTGCTGGTACTGATCCTGTTCTCCAGCCGGATCCAGAAGTTTTACCAGCGGATGGAAAAGCGTTTTATGCGTAACCTTAATGAACGCGAAACCGTGGCCGCCGAAGCCAACGCAGTAGAAAATAACCTGCACCAGAAAAACCGGGAAATGCGTTCCAACCTGGAAGCCTGGGATGCACATATTGTGGAAATGGAAGTAAGCCCGCAGGCAACGGCTATCGGTATTGTATTGAAAGACCTGCAATGGCGCGAAAACTTCGGGATCAATATTGTATATATAAAACGGGGAGAGCAGATCATTCATACCCCCGGAAGGAATAACCGCCTGCTCCCTTTTGACCGGGTGGGCGTGCTGGCTACAGACGATCAGCTGGCCATCTTTAAACCGGTTTTTGATGCGCGGGAGGTACTGGAGCATGATGAAATGAGTATCGAGGATATCGTACTTCAGAAAGTACTGGTAGATGAACATACAAAGCTCAGGGGCCAGACCATACACGGCTCCGGCCTCCGGGAACGGACCAACGGCCTGGTTGTAGGTATTGAAAAGGAAAAAGACCGGATCCTGAACCCGGAATCCTCTACGGTGCTGGAATGGGGTGATATCGTTTGGATCGTAGGCGACCGGAAGAAGCTGCAAAAGCTGATCGTGGAGTAGTACCAGCTGAAAGCTGGCCGGTTCAAAACTTAAGGTTCCACGTTGTGATCCTGTTTGCACGCTTGATGTGCGGTTTTCATTTTCATATTTCTCAAATTAAAAAAGTCAGACTATAAGGTTTGTTGCAGGTTTAACAGGTTCAGCGTGGTTAATGCACTTCGCTTCTTCCTGCTCAATTCTTGCTATTCCTTCCTGGCTGATAACGTTAACTAACCGGATCTTAAATACTATGCCCGGCACAGTGCATCAAGGCCAATCGTTCATGGTCAATGGTCAAATCTGCGAGTATGAAACGCAATCCAACTGAAACGTTGGACTTTAAACCTGGAATCTTTCCCTGCGGGAATTTAAAATAGCCAATGTAAAATATTAAATGTAAAAGCGGGATACCGTTACAGCTCAATGATCTTACTTCCGGAGCAACATGCATATCCTATAAAATTTGAGAGCCGAAACCCACATTGCATCTCCGAAGAACTCAACATCAAGTGTAAAAACCGGGACTAACTTTGAACATTAAACCCTGAACAAATTTTATCCTTCCCGCGGCGCATATACCTCATACACCGGGCTGAATAAATAAAGTTTCCCCGTTTTCATTTCCAGGCACTCAAACCGTTTGGTGCGCTTTTTCCCCTTCTTAAAAACACGTCCGTCGGTCAGGACAAACAGGGTGCCGGGGGGCAGCTCTTCTACCAGGTAGTGGTGCTGTTTCCGGTTATCATAGCGGTACAGGATCCGCTGAAGCCCTTCTTCGGCACAGGTAGAAGCGCCGGGGTTGTGCAGGGAACGTTTTAGCTCTGCCGCAATATCATCCGGGAAAACTTTTTTCTCAAGAAATTGTGCCAGGAGAAGTCCGTAGTGATGCTTCCACTCCCGTCCATGTGCCATGACCCTGTTCTGATGCTGCTCAAAAGTAACCAGGTGGGCCAGCTCGTGCAGCAGGGTAATAAGAAAGGCATATTTGTTCAGGTTACCGTTCACGCTGATGCGGTGGTGCCGGGTAGCAATACGGTGCCGGTAATCGCCCAGGACGGAGGAGCGGCTTTTGGCAATGGTCAGGTGCACTTTGTAATGATCCAGGTAGGCCAGTACGGCTTCATAGGTATCATCCGGCAGATAAGCTGCCAGCTGCCCCATCGGAACCTGCTTCTTAGCCATTGTTCTTTTTGTTATTAAATATTTTCTTCAGGGTCGTGGTTTCAATCAGCGAATAGATAATATAGATGCCCAGGCAGATGAACAATGCCGGCTTGTTGATGCGGCCTTGTTGCGTGTAAATATAGATAAATGCCGCAATGGCGCAGGCAAATAAACGGATCACAAATCCACCGTAAAATACCCGTACAAAAACGTGGGGGTTGGGGTTGTCGGCAGCGTTTGCGGAACGCAGGATATTGAGCAGGCTGATCAGGAAAAGCAGGAGGTTGCCCGCAAGCACCACAGTGGCATCCACATTGTTTTTCTGAAACTCCGCCTTTCCGAAAATAAAAAGAGCGCTGATCACCACAAATACGGCGATCATGATCCGGATGGGCGTTTTCACAGCGGCTTTGGCACTAAACTGAGTCATTGTTTCTTCTTAACGGTTTCTTTATAAAGTTGATAAAAGGTAGCTCCCAAAACCAGCAAAGGTAACAGGATTATGAACAACGGGGCAACCCCGAGTTTTTTATCCAGCCAGAGCCCTGCATAAACGGCCAGGCCGATCATCACCAGCAATTGGGCTGCAAGGCCCAGGTACTTTAGCCAGGCATTGGAATCAGGAAGAGGCATGTTGGATCAATAGTACTGCTTTCTGCAAATATAAAAAGAATGTTCAATCGATTGCGCGGGCGGTAAATGAAAAGAGATCCTGAAAAGGCGCCCGGGCACTGCTTTTTTTGTTCATGCACAAGTATATTTGTACCCGCGGACCGCAGCAACCGCTGGATCTGATCACCGTGCCTTAAGCGGTATTTGATTGTTTATATGTTGTTGAACGTTGCTCATTGTATTTTAGTTATGACAAGAATGAATGTAGTGCCGGCCCTTTTCAGAGTATGCATATTGATGACCGCCGCTTTGATTCAGCCCGGGACAGGCGGGGTTTCCGCGCAAAATGCGCGCAGGATCATCACGTTTAATGACCACTGGGAATTTAAAAAAGGGCCTGGTGGTTTTGATAAGGATACCAGCTATATAAGTGCGGAATGGGACCCGGTTAGTATACCACATACCTATAACCGTACCGATATGCAGTTGGATAAGAACTTCTACACAGGGGATGCCTTTTATAAAAAGAAGTTCATTGTTGAAAATAGTTTAAAAGGCAGACGCATCTTCCTCCGGTTTGAAGGTGTGGGATCGGTGGCTACTGTTTACGTCAACGGCCGTTATCTTACAGAACATAAGGGGAGCTACGCTGCCTTTTCCTTCGAAATAACCCATTCTGTCCGGTATGGACAGGAAAATACGATCCTGGTAAAAACCAATAATGCAGCCCGTAAGGATGTGATCCCTGTAAATCATTTCCTCTTCCCGATATATGGAGGTATTTACCGGCCGGTAAGTATGATTATTACCGATCCGGTAAATATAACGGTTACCGATTATGCATCGCCGGGTATTTACATTACGCAAAAAGATGTGTCGGAGCAGAGCGCCGCAATTACGGTAAAAGCAAAGCTGGAAAATAAGGAAACAGCCATGCAGGCCATCGTGCTGCAAACCGAGGTAAAGGATGCCGGCGGCCGGCAGGTTGCCGTTGTCCGTAAGAATTTGGACGTAAGCCCGCAGGGAACAACCTATGCAGATCAATCCTTCGAGATAAAAGATCCGCATTTGTGGAACGGGGTAAAGGATCCGTACCTGTATACGCTGACAACATCGCTGATCCGCAACGGGAAAGAGCTGGATGCCGTTACACAGCCACTCGGCGTCCGGCGGATAGAAGTAAAGCCAGGAGACGGGGTGTATTTAAATGGTGTGAAATATCCCATGTATGGCGTTACGCGGCACCAGGACCGCTGGCAGTACGGGAACGCGCTTTCCCATGAGCAGCATGAAGAAGATATGAAGATTATCCGGGAAATGGGGGCCACCACCATCCGGCTGGCCCATTACCAGCAGGCAGAAGATATGTATGCACTGGCCGATAAAATGGGTTTGCTCATCTGGGCTGAGATCCCTTTTGTCAACACTACTTCTTACCAGGAAAGTGAGAATGCCAAACAGCAAATGGCGGAACTGGTGCGGCAGAACAGGAATCACCCCTCGATTTATGTTTGGGGAATGCACAACGAAGTATATTCCAAAACCCCGGATGAACATGTGCCGGTGCTTACGAGGGAGCTGAATGATATTGCCAAGACTGATGACCCGGACCGTTATACAGCCGCGGTTTCGGGATATGGCGAAATGGACCGCCCTGCCAACCTTGCTGCTGATATACAGGGAATGAACCGCTACTACGGCTGGTATGAGGGCCGGATCGGCGACCTCGAAAAATGGGCTTTGGGTCTTGAGCAAAAGTACCCCGGTTATAAAGTAATGTTAACGGAATATGGAGCAGATGGTAATATGGACCAGTCGTCGGATACCCTGCCCGACCCGTCAAAGCTTAATCCCGTAAGCGGGCAGTTCTTCCCCGAGAACTATCAAACGGAAACACATATTCAACAATGGGCCATTATTGAGAAACATCCTTATATCCTGGCGTCTTATTTATGGAACACGTTTGAATTTGCAGTTCCTATGTGGAACCGGGGAGGTGTAAACGCCCGGAATTTAAAGGGCCTGGTTAGCTTTGACCGCAAAAGGAGAAAAGACGCTTTTTACTGGTACAAGGCCAACTGGAACCCCGAGCCGATGCTGTACCTGGCTAACCGGCGCGACAGTATCCGTACCCTGGCTGTTACCCGCGTGCAATTGTTTACAAACCTGAAGCAGGTGCAGCTTAAAGTGAACGGTAAAAGCATTGCAGGTAAGAACGGCGTTAATGACAAACACCGGGTTTTTGAAAATATAAAATTAAAAAAAGGCATCAATAAAATTGAGGCAACCGGGGCCGCAAATGGGAAGATACTAAAAGATAGGATGACCTGGATATTGCAGTAGGGATTTGAAAATGCGAAAATTGATGGATCAGAAAATAAAAAAAAATTGCAAATGAAAAGTAGTAGAAAGGCGGGTGTGCTTCTTTTTTCGGGGATGATGATTTTTACCGTATTCGCAAACGCGCAATGGACAGGCCCCAAGAAAAAACCGGACAGTTTAAGAACGATCCAGTACGGTCCGATAACATCGGCACACCGTACCGATGCGGCCATGCAGGCATTCCGTAGCTATGGCCTGGGCCAGTTCATCCATTGGGGACTGTATGCCATACCCGGCAACGAATGGAAGGGCGTAAGCGCCAGAGGCGGGGCGGCCGCTTCGGAGTGGATCCGGTCCTGGGGCGGCCCAACGGCTCCCAAAGACTGGAAGCACATCTACGACAACCTGTACCGGCAATTTAACCCCAAAGACTTTGACGCAAAGCGCTGGGCAAAACAGGCAAAAGAAATGGGCGCCCGGTATATGATCTTTACAACCAAACATCATGATGGCTTTGCATTATGGCCAACAAAATATTCAGATTATAATATTGCCGCAACACCCTATAAAAAAGATATCGTAAAGCAGGTGGTAGATGCCTACACCGCAGAGGGCATTGACGTGTACCTGTATTTTTCGGTGCTGGAATGGAATAATCCCAATTACATGAGTGGTACGCCCAAGACCCCTGAGGAGAAAAAACGGTTTGATCAGTTCCTGCAATATACCCGCAACCAGCTGCTGGAACTCCTGGATAATTACCCGCAGATAAAAGGACTGTGGTTTGATGGTACCTGGGATGCATCCTGGAAGAGCGCCTATGTGTTCACCTATCAGCTGGAAAAGGAGTTGCGCGATAAACACCCGGGGCTGATCATTGGCTCAAGGTTTCGCAATGATGAGTTCGGGGCGCGCCATTTCGACAGCAACGGGCGCCTCCTGGGCGACTATGAACAGGGATGGGAGCGGAAGATGCCGGGTGATTTTGACTGGATCGACGGCAATGACTGGGACTGTGTAATGACCATTCCTCCGAACGGGTGGGGATATATGAAGGACTGGTCGGGGATCTATACCAAAACAACGGATGACCTGCTGGAAATGCTGATGCGCAGCCGCTCAATGAACGGGAATTTTGTGATCAATTTCGGACCTGATGGAAATGGGCGGATGCGACCGGAGGAAAACAGGATTGCTGCAGAGACCGGGGCGTGGATCAGGAGTAATGCCCCGGCAGTTTATGAAGGCCGGCATTCCGATTTCCCGCTTTCCGGTTATGGCTGTTTTACCCAAAAGGACAGCATGTTATACCTGACGGTATTGAACCGGCCCGTAAATAATATTGTCCGGATTGCGGTTCCAAAGAGTTTTAAACAGGTGCCGGTTGCGGCTGCCCTGTTACAGAATGGGGGCCGGCTTGAAGTAAAGCATTCAGATATGGGATTGGACCTGGATAAGAATACCTACTACGATATCCTGCTACCGGTGGCCTTCCGGACTACAAGAGCGTTTGTGATCAGCATACAGCTGGGAGCGCCGGCGAAAAAGTCGGGCAAATTAATGGACGCGAAAATGTAAGTGTTGCCACTGAAACGCAGAAGCACAGAGGACCGGCAGGACTTTTAATGGGACAATGGCAGTGCAATTGCTAAGGGCATATTTTCCCGTGATCTGGGGCGATGATAGATCAGCCGGTTTAAAGCCGGGTGCGCGCCAAACATGAATGTTTAAACGAATAAAAAGATACCCGGCACAAGGGGGAGTGCTATTTTCTGTGTCTCAGTACTTCTGTGGCATGGCTCCTCCTTTAAAAATCATATCTTGCCATCAAATTTCTGCGATGAAAAAGATCTATGCTGCTTTACTTTTTTCAATGATCGTTGTTGTGACCGGTGCACAGACAGCCTGCCCGGTTATTCCGGCTCCGGCTAAAGCAACCGTGACCAATAGTTCATTTGTGCTGAATAAGTACACCCGTATTTATGTTGGCGATGCATCCCTGAACGATGCAGCTACTTATCTGCAGCAGGAACTGATGAAAAAGGAATTACTGCCGCTTGGATTAGCAACCGGTGTTCCGGGTCAAAATACGATCCTGCTTGTACTGAGTAAAAAGAACATTGAGGGTGACGAAGGGTATACGCTCGGCATTAAGGACAAGGCGATCTCTATTGTCGGCAACTCGGTAGGAGGAGTGGTCAACGGTATTTCCAGCCTGCTGCAATTGATCCGGGTTCAAAAAAATAATAGTGGCACCATCGCTATCGCCGGATGGCAGATATCCGATGCACCGCGTTATCGCTGGCGGGGCTTTATGCTGGATGAGTCACGGCATTTTATGGGAAAGCAAAAGGTATTGCAACTGCTGGACTGGATGGCTTTTTACAAGCTGAACCGTTTTCACTGGCATCTGACCGATGAGCCGGCCTGGCGGCTGGAAATAAAGCGCTATCCCAGGCTGGCGCTGCTGGGCAGTGTGGGGAGCTTTACGGACCCTCTTGCCGCCGCTGCATATTATACACAGCAGGACATAGCCGATGTGGTGCATTATGCAGCACAGCGCAACATCACGGTGGTTCCCGAAATAGATATGCCGGGGCATGCCACGGCGGCTAACCGGGCTTACCCGGAGTTCAGCGGGGGCGGAAATGACCAGCATCCCGATTTTACCTTCGATCCGGGCAATGCGCGCACGTACACTTATCTGACCAATATCCTGCGCGAGGTAAATATGCTCTTCCCCTCGGGGATGATACACCTGGGAGGTGATGAAGTAAGTTTTGGTACGGATAAGTGGCTGCAGAACGAGGGAATAAAACAACTGATGGAAGCCCATTCGCTGAAGGACCTGAAGGCGGTGGAACGCTATTTTATGGAACGTATGGCGGATTCTGTGTACAGCATGGACGCGAAACTGCTGGCCTGGGATGAGATGGCCGAGGTGAACCTGCCCAGAGAGAAAACCATCATCTTCTGGTGGCGGCATGATAAGCCGGCACAGTTAAAAATGGCACTGGAAAAAGGATATGATGTGGTGGTATGTCCGCGTTTGCCGTATTATTTCGATTTTGTTCAGGACAGCCTGCATCGTATGGGGCGAAAATGGGGAAAGGGGTATAGCCCGTTAAAAGATGTCTATTCCTATGAGGTGGCCTCCCTGGTAAATGAACAGCAGATGAAACAGGTGCAGGGCCTGCAGGCAAATTTATGGACGGAGACCGTTACCAATTTTAACCGGATGGACTACCTGGTGTTTCCCCGTATTGCCGCACTTGCGGAAGCTGCCTGGACAAAGGAGTCGTTGAAAAATTATGAGGACTTTACAGGGCGCTTAAAGAAGCAGCTGGGGCTTTACCGGGATGCGGATATTTATTTTTATAATCCTTTCAATCCCTCGGAGATCCCCGAGCCTGTTTATTTCCGGAAGGACAAACGCAACTTATCAGCGCAGGAGAATTAAGCCATCAGGTATCCGCTGTCAGTGTCAAGGTGGGGTCCTGGTTTAACGTGTTGAACATTGTTGAATGTGGTTGAATATTATTTAAAGGACATTAATCGCTGATAACTGGAAACTGATAGCTGACCACTGACCATTCAATGGATCAGTCCCGAAATAATATTGATAGTAAGTGCTACCAAAAAGGTGTTCAGCGCAAAAGAAATAAGCCCGTGATACATTGTTACCATCCGCAGTTTTTTGGACGTGGTATCTACATCTGAAACCTGGAAGGTACAGCCCATGCACAGTGCATAGTAGGCAAAATCCTGGTAATCGGGTTTTTCTCCTCCCGGAAAATGCAGTCCACTGCCGTTTGCGCCATCCTGGTAATAAAGATGCGCATAGTGGAACGTATAAATAGTATGCACCAGCAGCCAGGAGGCAGTCATGGCTGCTATCGATACAGGAAGCCATAAATGATCGCTGATATTTTTCTGCCCGATGTTGATCACAATGCTCAGCACTGCACCCAAACAGGCAAAACAGGCCAGCAGGATAAAGATAAAGACAAAGATCCGGCTCCCGTCTTCCACCGCGGCCCTTTTTACAATATAGGTGTGTGGGGTGGTATAGATCACATACCAGCAGAAAGACAGGTAACAAACGCAAAAAACAAACCAGCAGGCAAGAAGATTCAGGAGAAGCGGGATGCCGGCGAAGCTGATGCCCAAACAGCTGATGCTGCCTGCAATCAGTGATAAATATACCCGGTCAATAGCACGTAGCCGGTGCGCGAATGTAGCCCTGAAAGGATGCTGGTTTTGCATACTGAAACTCCTGGTTTGCCGGCGTATAACGATTTAACAAAAAGGTTATGCCCCCGTTTTTCAAATGTACTGGATAATGTGGTAACTTCGCAGGCTTTTTCGGTTTCTATGGGAATACTGCGTGTGTATATTAATTCATTTAAAGGCCTGTCCAAAGAAGCCTGGATGCTGGCGGTGGTGATGCTGATCAACCGGGCCGGGTCGATGGTATTGCCCTTCCTTGGCGTTTATATGACCGATCATCTGCATTTTAGTTTGAAGGAGTCCGGGGTGGTGCTTAGTTTTTTCGGGATCGGCTCCGTTGTGGGTTCCTGGCTGGGCGGCTATATCACCGATCGTATCGGGGAATTTAAGGTGCAGCGCTTTAGCCTGTTCTTAAGCGCTCCGCTGTTTGCCGTCATCCCGTTCTTTACCACGGTCCATGGATTAGCCGCTATTATCTTTATCCAAAGTGTGATCAGCGAATCGTTCAGACCTGCCAATTCGGTAGCTATTACCCGGTATGCAACGCCGGAAAACCTGACCCGCGCTTTTTCACTAAACCGGATGGCCATCAACCTGGGCTTTTCCATTGGGCCGGCCCTGGGCGGGATCCTGGCTGCAGTATCCTATAACTTTTTATTTGCGGTAAATGCGCTGGGGGCCCTCGCTGCAGGGGTGGTATACGTACGGTTTTTTAAGAAGCGGTCGATGCGGTTTCGCCAGGCCGGGAAGCTGCAGGAAAAACAGATAAAGGGAACCGGTATGCTCAAAGAGGCTTCTGCATACAGGGATCTACCCTTTGTTGTATACTCTGTTTTTTGTGGTATTTTTTCTGTTTGTTTCTTCCAGTTCTTTAACACCCTGCCGTTGTTTTACCGGGATGTGGCCGCCCTGGACCAGACAACGATCGGCTATATACTTGGATACAGCGGTTTTGTGATCGTGGTGATGGAGATGTTGCTGGTGAACTTTGCCGAAAAAAAACTCACACCCGCTGCCACGCTTTTATTTGGCGCGCTGGGAACGGCAGTGGCCTATTCTATGCTGATACTCGATCACCGGGTTTGGGTGATACTGCTATCCATTACCGTGCTGAGCCTGGCAGAGATCCTGGTACTTCCCTTCATGTCCGCCATAACGGCCATGCGATCCGGAAAGGGAAACCGGGGAGCCTATATGGGGTTGAATGGAATGGCTGTTGCGATCTCTTTTATCATTACGCCCTATCTCGGAACCCGGGTGGCAAGCGATTTCGGATTTAATGTATTATGGACCGCCACCGGCCTGATATTGCTGGTGGTGGCTTTCGCGCTTTATTTTTGCGTGCAGTGGATGATGCCTGGAAATAAGGAGGCTACTTAAAATTATAGTGCCGGATAAAATTCATAAAAAAGACCGGGATGCTTGCCGCCCCGCTATGCAGTTGTACGAACTGGAATTGACGTTCAATATCCAGTCCCTGCACATCAACGATAGCGAGTTCATTACTGTTCAGTTCCCTGAGCACCGTGTGAATGGAAAGAAATGATACCGCCTGTGAGTTGGCAATATAGGATTTAATACTTTCTGAACTTTCCAGCTGTATTTCCCGGTTGAGCTGCGAAAGCCGGATGCCTTTTGATTTCAGGTGTTTGGTGATGATCTCCAGGGTGCCGGAGCCGGGTTCCCGGAGTACCATGGGAAGCGCCTGGAGCTCCTTTAGTGTTATCTTTTGCTTTTTGGTAACCGGGTTTTTTCCGGATGCAACCAGTACGATCTCGTCCTTTGTAAAAGGAGTATATTTGAACAGGCTGTTTTTAGGCTGCCCTTCGATCATGCCAAAGTCGATCTCATTTCTTTGCAGCAGCTGCTCAATATGTTCGGTGTTGCCGCCGGAGAGGACAATGGACAGATCCCGGTACCGGTTTTTGAAAGCGGCCAGGGCGGGCGGCAGCAGGTATTCGGCAATAGTGGTGCTGGCGCCGATCCTCAGCATCCCTTTATGTTGTTCTGCAAAGGAATGGATCTCCAACTCCATTTTCCGGTAAATACTGAATAGTTCCTCTGTATACCGCAGCAGTGTTTTTCCTGCTTCGGTCAGCGCGATCTTTGAGCCGTTCCGTTCGAATAATTTGGTTTTAAAGTATTGCTCAATCTCCTGTATATGTTTGGTTGCCGCCGGCTGGGAAATGAACATTTCTTCGGCAGCGCGTGTAAAATTAAGCCGCCGTGCAACCGCATGAAATACCTGTAACCTGAAGTCGAACATCGTTCAAAGTTAGGATTGAAAAGAGAAATAAGAAACGCGAAATAGGAAATTAAAAAATGCAATTCGTAATTTTAGGGGCTATGCTGAAAAGGATCAATTTAGACACCTTCAAAAAATACGTTCGTTCTAATTCCGTAGGCGGAATTATTCTGATCGGATGTGTGCTGCTTTCGCTGATCATCGCCAACGTTCCGGCCGGCCGCGCTTTCGAAAGCTGGCTTCAGACCTACATAGGCTGGGAGAACAGCAGTATTGGCCTCCGGTTCCCGATCCTGCACTGGATCAACGATGGCCTGATGGCGATCTTCTTTTTGCTGGTGGGGCTGGAGATCAAGCGGGAAATGGTGGAAGGAGAACTTTCATCACCTCAAAAAGCCCTGCTTCCCGTAATTGCAGCTTTTGGCGGAGCTGTATTGCCGGCGGTGATTTTTGCAGTGTTGAACAAGGGAACCCATACGGCCCCGGGCTGGGGCATCCCGATGGCTACGGATATTGCGTTTGCCCTGGCCGCCATTACCCTGCTTGGGAAAAAGGTACCCGGCAGTCTGAAGATATTCCTGGCCGCCCTGGCGATCGTGGACGACCTGATCGCCATCCTGGTGATCGCGTTGTTTTATTCGTCGGAGATCCATCTTAATTATCTTTTATATGCCGGCGCCGTAATGATTTTATTGATCGTTTTTAACCGGTTAAAGTTTAAACGGCTCATGTGGTACCTGGTGCCGGGTGTGCTCGTGTGGTATTTTGTGCATCACTCCGGTATCCACGCTACCATTGCCGGCGTGTTGGTGGCCATGACCCTGCCCACTACGCCAGGCGCTGAGCAGTCGCCGCTCGAAAAACTGGAACATGCCTTAACCAAACCAGTCAACTTTTTTATAATACCGCTTTTTGCGCTGGCCAATACCAATATCAGGTTTGAAGCTTCCATGTTGAGCGGGTTGGCCGGGCCGCTGGGCCTGGGCATCATCATTGGCCTTATTGCAGGAAAATGTGCCGGTATCTTTTTTTCAACCTGGATCGGTGTTCAATTGAAGATAGGAAAACTGCCCAGGCAGGCGGGCTGGTTGCACATGATCGGGCTGGGTTTGCTGGCAGGCATCGGGTTCACCATGTCGATATTTATAAGCCTGCTTTCCTTTGATGATCCGCTGATGGTAGCGGAGGCAAAGCTGGCCATCCTCGTGGCCTCGGTACTGGCGGCGATCCTGGGGTGTATAACGCTCATCAGCATCAACAGGAAAAAGGAGCGGGGCCGTTGAACGGGAAGTACCCGCCGTTTAAATACAGGAAAAATGATACAGCGCTTCGCGTGGGAGCGGGCTTTTAATATTGACACTTAAATATGACGATCTATAATTCCAAAGAGTGGTTTAAATCAGTTTTTTATCTTCATAAATCGGATACGTTCCGGAAATTATTCCCGTACCTGATCCTTATGGCATTGCTCTCGTGGGGAATAGCCTACCTGGAGCTGGAGTTTCTGAAACTATCTGAAAAAAGCTGGTTGAAGAATATCAATATGGTACATAACCTGCTGGGATTTGCGTTGTCCCTGCTGCTGGTATTCCGGACCAATACGGCATACGACCGCTGGTGGGAGGCCCGCCGGCAATGGGGAACGCTGACCAACGTGTGCAGGTTGATGGCCATAAAGCTGGATGCTTTTCTTCCGAAGGAGGACAAGGCAAGCCGCCATTTTTTCCGGAAATCTATCCCATTGTTTTCACAAACCTTGTTCGGCTTTCTGCGTTCAGATTATACCACTTTTATGCTGGACAAAGCTGCGCACCCGGAGCTGGACCTCGAAAAAAAGCATGGGCCAAACCAGGTGGCGTCCATGATCGTCCGGTATGTTACGGGCTTATACCGGGAGGGAAAGATCTCGGGTGATCAGCTTATCGTGCTTAACAATGAGCTGCAGTCGCTCACCGATGTGGCGGGCGCCTGCGAACGTATTAAAAATACGCCGATCCCCTACTCCTACAGTTCCTTTATAAAAAAATTTATAGTGGTATATGTATTTACGCTGCCGGTGGGTTTTGTATTTTCGATGGGTTATTTTGTGGTGGCGGCAGTGCCTTTTATTTTTTATGTACTGGCATCGCTGGAGCTGATAGCCGAGTCGATAGAAAATCCCTTTGGTACGGATGCGGATGATTTGCCGCTGGAGCAAATGGTCAACAATATGAAAAAACATATACAGGAGGTGCTGCACGCATAACGGGCCGGCCGGGCGCATATTCCTTGTTTAGAATGTAACATCTATGTCTTTTGAAAGCATGAACAAATTTGACCGTATTGTGGCTATTCTTATACAGCTGCAATCGAGGCGTGTCGTAAAAGCCCAGGACCTGGCCGACCGGTTTCGCGTGAGTTTACGTACGATCTACCGGGATATCCGGAGTTTGCAAACGGCCGGTGTTCCTATTGCCAGCGAAGCGGGCATCGGCTATGAACTGGTGGAAGGCTACCGGTTGCCGCCGGTGATGTTTACCCGGGAGGAAGCCTCCAGTTTTGTGGCTGCTGAAAAATTAATGCAGAAGTTTATTGACAAACGGCTGGGTGATCATTTTGCTTCAGCCATTGCAAAGATGAAAGCGGTATTGCGGATGGCGGATAAGGACTGGATATCTTCCATTGAAGAGCAGGTGCTGGTGCGGCAGGGACAGCGCATTTTTAACGAAAAAGTGCCGGAGGCAATGTCTGTATTGTTTGACAGCCTTGCCCGGAAGGAGCAGGTGGAAGTCCGGTATAAAAAGCTGGAGTCCGGAGAGCCGGAACTGAGGCGGATAGAGCCGGTTGGGGTATTTCATGAACATGAGTTCTGGTACCTTATGGCGTATTGCCACCTCCGAAAGGATTACCGCCGTTTCCGTACCGACCGGATCCAGGGCATCAAAAGAACGGAAATCCCTTTTGTTAAAGAGCACCCGGAACTAAAAGATTTCCTGACGCAGCCCCAGGAAGGGCCCCGTACAAAAGTGCGCATTGTCATTGATCCGAAGATCGCCCGTCACCTGGAATGGAATAAAAAATATCATGGGTTTACGGAAGAAAAGACCACCGCTGCGGGCATCGAGATGACCTTTATGAGCCGCTATCCCGAAAGCGATTTTGCCCGCTGGTTCATGAGCTTTGGGGACTATGCAAGGATCCTGGAGCCTGCGTCTTTAAAGGAGTGTGTGCGCTCAATAGTAGCAAAACAAATGAAAAACCTGGAGGAGCGCTGACATACAAAACCACAGGTACAGGGGAGATTTCCCGGAACCCCGCCTGTGCTACCTGTGGCAATTATTTCAGGAACTGCGGTGAACGCAGGAGCACTGTATAAAAGCGCCCGTGTCCCTTGGCTGTTAACGCTCCCAGAAGAACGGTGGCTGAATGTTCAACGCCCGCAGGTACACATAACCCTGCCCGCGATGATGAATTTCATTGTCGATAAAGTACAGGATGTTCTGGTAAATAGGAAATTCATACTGGCCAAACAGGTTAAAGGTTTCCGAAAAATCTTCTTCGGGGATCTGGTCAAAATAAGTATTGATGGTTGCTGTTTCGGCATCCCATAATTTCAGCAGGTCTTCTTTGGTTTTGGGTACAATGCCTTCTTCTGTGTAAGGTGTAGCGGCCCGCTCTGCAATGGCTTTTAACGCCGGACCACCGATCGACAGCATTTCGATGGCCAGGTCAGAGAACGGACGCATACCCGCAACGGAAAATTCAAACAATTCTTTTTCCGGGAATGCTTCAATAACCCTGCGGGTCAGGTTACGGTGTCCCTGCCAATGCTTAAGCAATTGCTCTTTCCCGATTACGGCACTTTGTTGGATTGCTGTTGTTGTCATGTTATTTTTGTTTTATAGATCAAAGCTAAAACCGGGCAGTGACAGCCCTTTGTCAGCAGGAATAAAAAATCTTTTGTTTTATCAGATTAAATGCTTCTCCGTATTTTGAAGCATCATTCGGTAACGGCACCTGGTTTTTATACAATGCGCCTTTTGCCGCTGGATGTTGAGGCCGCCGGGACTTTTGCGATGTGGTTATTTCTTCTGTGTGATTCCCGCTTCACTGGTTTGCTGCGGTTACTAAAAATGCTAAATGGATCCAGTATGCCGGTGGTGCATGGAAGATGACGCTGCACAAAATGAAGCCCTCAATTTAAAAAGCACTTCAAGGGGGTGTCCAAAGATTCAAAGAAAAACAACAATGGCGTGCCGGAAAAATCCGCGTCAATTTGTGCCGTCTGTGAGCCCCCAATATCATACGCAGTTATACAAGATAACTGAAGAGTGTATTATCCTTATTGAGCTCGGTAAATTCGATCTGTGTTCTTTCCAGGTTTTGGATCAGGGGATGGTAATCTTCCCGGTGCTTCAGCTCAATGCCGATCAGTGCCGGCCCGCTTTCCTTATTGGTTTTTTGCATGTATTCAAAACGGGTGATATCATCATGTGGCCCCAGTACATCGTTTACAAACTCCTTTAAGGCGCCCGGGCGTTGCGCAAAGTTTACGAGGAAATAGTGTTTCAGCCCTTCGTATTGCAGGCTGCGTTCTTTTATCTCCTGCATCCGGTCGATATCATTGTTGCTGCCGCTTACAATGCATACTACGTTCTTCCCTTTAATTTCTTCCTGCATAAATTCCAGTGCGGCGATGGATAATGCGCCGGCCGGTTCTGCTACGATGGCATCTTTGTTATACAGTTGCAGAATGGTACTGCAGATCTTTCCTTCCGGTACCAGGCGCATTTCATCGAGGTGTGCCCTGCAGAGCTCATAGGTAAGCTGGCCTACTTTTTTTACAGCAGCACCGTCTACAAAGCGGTCGATGGTTTTCAGCTCTACCGGTCCGCCGCTTTTCAATGCCTGGGTCATAGATGGCGCGCCTTCGGGTTCAGCGCCGGTGATCTTTGTATGCGGACTTACTGATTTGATATAGGTGCTTACACCTGCACAGAGTCCGCCTCCTCCATTGGGTATGATGATATGATCGATCTTCTTCAGGTCGTTCCATATTTCTACGCCCACCGTACCTTGCCCTTCAATGATGCGCTCATGATCAAAAGGAGGAATAAAGATCATCCCGTTTTCTTCCGTGTAGATCTTTGCGGCGGCGGCACAGTCATCGAAAGTATCCCCGGTAAGGACGATCTCAATATTGGCTTCGCCGAACATCTTTGTTTGCTCGATCTTCTGGTTGGGCGTAATGCTGGGCATGAAGATCACCCCTTTTACATTCAGGCGGTTGCAGCTGTAGGCAACACCCTGCGCATGATTGCCCGCACTGGCGCAAACAATACCTTTTTTCAGATCCTCCGGGCTGAGGGACTGGATCATATTAAAGGCGCCCCGCAATTTATAGGAGCGAACGATCTGCAGATCCTCTCTTTTTAAGTATACATTGCAGGCGTATTTCCTGGAAAGATTGATATTAAGCTGTAAGGGCGTATGCGTTACTACATCTTTAATGCGCGCAGTGGCTTCGGGAAAATTGAGGTGTATGGATGTTGCCTGCATGGTTGTAAAGATGTTTAAATGACTACCGCGATTGTGTTGCGATGCGGTTGTTTTCGATTGATCTGCCATTTTCCAAAACCAGCTTATGCGTAATGCATGCGGGTAGCTGCGTTTCAAAATGACCTACATAAATGATGGTGACGCCGTTCCTGCTGATCTCGTCTACCAGTTTATTGAAGTATTGCGTTTGCTGCTGGTCCAGCCCCTGGCAGGGCTCGTCCAAAACCAGGAGTTGCGGGTTTTTAATAATGGTGCGCCCTAATAATGCCAGCCGCTGTTTACCGAGCGGGAGCGTGGTCAGGAGCTCATTTTTTACATCATAGAGGTCCAGGAATTTCAGGAGCTCATCCAGTTGTTGTTTCTGCATGTACCGCAATTGCCGGTAAAGGCCGTTGCTGTCAAAGAAGCCGGAGGCAAGACTTTGTAGAACGGTGGCGTTTGCATCAAAATACCAGTGCAGTTCAGGGGAGATCAGGCCGATCCTCCTCTTGATATCCCAGATGCTTTCTCCGCCGCCGCGCTGTACGCCAAATAATTTGATATCATTGGCATAAGCCTGGGGATGATCGCCGGTTATCAGGCTCAGGAGGGTAGATTTTCCGGAGCCATTGTGCCCCTGGAGCAACCACCGGTCTCCGGCGTTCACCTGCCATTGAATGTTGGACAGCACCTGCTTATCGTCATAGCGCACATGAATGTCTTTCATGTGGATCAATGTCTGTGTGGTGTACTGCGGCGGCTCTTTTAAAAAATGGGGAAGAGGTTTTAATACTTTTTCTTCGAACCGGAACGCTGTTTCATCTGTTGAAAGACGGCCGTCCTTCAGCATCGCAAAACGATTAACACAGGCGGGGAGCTCCGTGTCATTACTGATCAGGATCAGGGTGCCGCCATTGCCGGTATATGCATTCAGGAGTTCGTTGAGCCGTCCGCGCGATTTTACATCAAGTCCCGTATAAGGTTGATCAATGATCAGTAATTGCGGGTGCAGCCACAGGGCTTTGATCAGTTGCAGCTTTTTATGCTCCCCGCTGGATATTTCAAAAAGCTGTTCATCTAATACCCGGGTGTAATCCAGTGTGGCGATCAGCTCCTGTAAACGGACATTGTTTAATGCATGTTCTTTGCCAAACAATTCCAGTTCCCTTGCAATGGTAACGGTATCCCTTCTTTGCTGGTGATTGTATCGCTGCTGATAGTAAAAATTCCGGTCGCCTTCCAGGTTGGTAAAGCGGTACCAGCTTTCTACAAAAAGCGTTGTTGCAGGCAGGGGGCTTTGTGTGTTGAAATGGATGGTGACATCACCGGAATGTCTTACGCTTCCCGCGATCGTCCTTCCCAGCGTGGTTTTTCCGCTGCCGCTTTCGCCTCTGATGACCCAGCCCTCGCCCGGGTTCACCACAAGCGATATGTTGTGCAGCACGGTTTTGGCACCATAGCACACGGACAGATCTTTTATGTTAACTAAGCTCAAGGATGAAATTTTTTAAAATAAATAAGACCTATAAGGTTTAACCCGTCCGCTGTGGCGGAAAACCCTATAGGTCTTTTTAGGTCTTATTGTTGCGGCCGTTACGCTGTTTTGATCGCCTTCATGGCGGTCATTGCTTTGCGCAATACCGTTCCTACCAGCTCTACGGGATGGGAGCGAAGTGCTTCGTTTACCTCTACCAGTTCCTGGTTATCCACAGCGCCGTCTTTTCCTTCGTTGAAATTCTTACCCACCAGGTCGGTGTCCACCGTTTTCATGAAATCGGCCAGTAATGGCTTGCATGCCTGGTCAAACAGGTAACAGCCATACTCTGCAGTGTCGGAAATAACCCGGTTCATTTCAAACAGTTTTTTCCGTGCAATGGTATTGGCAATGAGCGGGGTTTCGTGTAAGGATTCATAGTATGCAGACTCCGGTTTAATGCCGGCTTCCACCATGGTTTCAAAAGCCAGTTCCACCCCGGCTTTGATAAAGGCTGCCATCAGTGTGTAATTATCAAAATATTCCTGGTCCCCGATCTTTACATCGCCCGCCGGTGTTTTTTCAAATGCAGTTTCGCCGGTCTCCGCTCTCCACTTCAGCAGGTTGGCATCCCCGTTGGCCCAGTCTTCCATCATAATACGGCTGAACTCGCCACTCATGATATCGTCCTGGTGCTTCTGGAACAAGGGGCGCATAATGGTTTTCAGTTCTTCTGAGATCCGGAAGGCTTTGATCTTTGCAGGGTTGCTTAAGCGGTCCATCATACCGGTAACACCACCATGCTTCAACGCTTCGGTGATCACCTCTACACCGTATTGTACCAGTTTGGAAGCATAACCTGCGTCGATCCCTTTTTCGAGCATTTTGTCGAAAGAGAGGATAGAGCCGGTTTGCAGCAGACCGCAGAGGATGGTTTGCTCGCCCATCAGGTCTGATTTTACTTCGGCTACAAAAGAAGACCGCAATACGCCCGCACGGTGGCCGCCTGTACCTACACAGTAAGCTTTTGCCTGCTCCAGTCCTTTTCCTTCAGGGTCGTTTTCGGGGTGTACCGCAATCAGTGTGGGTACGCCAAAGCCCCGCAGGTACTCGGCTCTTACTTCACTTCCGGGGCTTTTAGGCGCCACCATAATTACGGTCAGATCTTTACGGATCTGAATACCTTCTTCAACGATGTTGAAGCCATGGGAATAAGACAGGGTTGCGCCCTGCTTCATCAACGGCATAACGGCGCTTACCACGCTGGTATGCTGTTTGTCGGGAGTCAGGTTGATCACCAGGTCTGCCCCGGGGATCAGTTCTTCGTATGTGCCTACGTTAAAATTGTTATCGGTTGCATTTTTCCAGCTGGCTCTTTTTTCCTCTATGGCTTCTTTACGTAAAGCGTAAGAAACATCCAGACCACTATCTCTTAAGTTTAAGCCCTGGTTCAGGCCCTGAGCGCCGCAACCAACGATCACGATTTTTTTCCCTTTTAATGCATCCACGCCATCCAGGAACTCATCGTTGCTCATGAATTCGCAAACGCCCAGTTGGTTTAGCTGTTCCCTCAGGGGTAGTGTGTTAAAGTAATTTGCCATTGTTATTTGATATTTAGTATTTACGATTTTGAGAATTGAGATCCGGAAATTGAGATTTCAGATCCCGGGTTTGTTATTGGGTATTTAGTAATTACGGATTGAAAATTCGTGCATAGTCCCGCATCGATTGCCAGTGCAGGGTGTCATGCGCAGCTACTGTTATCAGCATTTCTTCGATGGTGGTAACCGGCACTCCGAACGTGTCGGTGGTGTACGTGCTGATTTCCCGGAAGCGGTTGGCATCAAGGGCCTCTTTTACGGCTAACGTAAAGGTGCCGGACAACGCTATCAGCTCATCGACCTCCTGCTGAGTAGCAGGAGCAGCGGGCCTGCTGCCCTTTTTATAAGCATCCAGCAGGGGAATGACGAACCCGGGGTCTACCTGTGTAACTTTAAATACCAGGCCGTAACCGCTTACCACCAGGTGACCGAAATTCCAGATAATGTTATTGTTGAAGCCGGCAGGTACCTGGTTGAGCACCTCAAGAGGGGTCGCTTTTATAAGGCTGATGGCTTTCTGCCGGATACTGTCGATGATCTTAAGTGTGTACATGCGTTAATTTTTATCCGTGGATATTTTTTCGTTAAAGGATATCTTATTGTTAAAGGGATCATTGACCGTAACGCACCAGGAATCATAAAAGGTCTTTTCCAGCCCCGGGCGGTTATACTTGTACTGTTTGCCGGTGAGTTCGCTATGATACTCCTTTAGCCCGCTGCACCAGATGAAAACCTGCGTGCCCGGTGTGCCGTCCCCATGGTGCTCGCTCAGGTGCAGGGTGATACCGGCTTTAGCTACTTCCATGTAAACGGGCGTGTTTTCTTCGAAGCGGTGCTCCCAAACAACGGTGAAACCCAGCCAGTGTACGTAGAATTCTATGGCCTTATCATAATCAAAGATGCGCAGAACAGGTATGGTCTTTTCTCCGGTCATATAAAGGATTACATGCTGAAAACCTTGTCCTGCTCATTCAGGAACTCATTTTCCACTACTTCTTCCCCTGGTTCCCGGGCTTCAAATTCCTTGATCTTTTTATGAAAGCCCTCACTGCTCTTAATGATGGCTACGCGGGCTCCGCGCACAAATTCGATCAGCCCGTATTCTTCAAACAGCTTTACCAGTTTATCGGTTTCTTCGCGATGCCCGGTACATTCAAAAACAGTATAGTCGTTATTGATGGAAACAACCCGCGCACCGTATTCCCGCAGCACGCGCTCCACGATCATTTTTTCGGTTACCTGGTTGGTGGGTACTTTATACAGGGCCAGCTCCTGCCAGATGATCTCGCTGTTCAGGTTGTAGTACGCCTTTAGTACCTCAACCTGTTTTTCTATCTGCTTGCATAGTTTCTTTACCACTTCTTCTGTTTCGTCAATTACAATGTTGAACCGGTGAATGCCGGGGATCTCGGATGAAGAGGTGTTCAGACTGTCGATATTGATTTTCCGCCGGGAAAAAATAATCGTAATGCGGGCCAGCAGACCAATCTGGTCTTCCGCGTAAACGGTTATGGTATATTGTTGTTTCATTGTTATTTCTTATTTCTGATTTGTTATTTCTTATTTTTTTACAGCGATAATGATTCCGGTAGACCAGTTGAGCTTTGTCAGGACAAGGTCCCCCCGCAGCTCCAGCATTTTAATGAAGCCGGCGACTCGTTCAGCATGTCCTTCCGGCCAGTTGGGCTGGGGCAGCATATCGTCAATCAAATAAATGCCCCCGGTCTTTAATAATGCGAATGTTTCTTCAAAAAGATCGTATTTCCCGGGCATGGCATCGGCAAATATGAGATCAAAGGTCGCTCCATTGTAAGTGGTGATCCATTCGTACCCATCAGCACATACAAATTCGATCCGGTCGTCCTTTAGCTGTTCCTGTGCCACGCTGATCAGCAGTTCGTTGTTGTCAACGGAAACCAGTGCCGTGCCAGTGTCCATTCCGCTCAGTATCCAGGAGGTTGCCAGACCCGTACCCGTGCCCAGTTCCAGGATCCGGCCACCCGGTTTGGAGGCGGCCAGGGTCCTTAACAGGCTCCCGGTTTGCAGATCGGAAGGCATGTCAAAACCCAGCGCTTTTGTTTTGAGCGCGATGGCCTCATATTGAACGGGAAGATTTATGGTTACCTTGTCTGTCATGCTGCTTTACCGGTTCTTTGATAATGTTCCACTACGGGGAACGGGGCATAAAAATGATGCAGCAGCATTTTCCATTGCTGGTATGCCGCGCTTTTCCTAAACCCTTCTGTATGATCCTCCGGGGTTTGCCAGCGTACGATCAATATATATTTATCTGCTTCTTCCACTGACTTCAGTAACTCATGTTGCAAGTATCCTTTCATGGAGCTAATGATGCTTTTCGCTTTCTCGAAGGAAGCTAAAAAATCATGCTCCATTCCCGGAATAATATTCAATATTGCAATTTCAGTTATCATGCTAAATACATTAAGCTATGATTGTAAGCAGTTCTTTTGCTGTAACCACCGGCAACGAAGACTGCTCCAGTTTCTTTAAATCTTTCATGTTTGAAGTGATGAAGTAATCCATTTTTCCTTCTAAAGCTATTTGATATAATACTGCGTCCTCCAGGTCGTTTTTGGCATGATGATAAGCATGCTCAACGGTCTTATTAGAGCAAGGAAGTACTTTAATAAACGTATTGAATTCAAGCATTGCCTTTTTAAATTCCCGGGCATAAATACTTTTTCTGATTAAATAGGTTGTCGTGTTGAGTACGGATTCTGAAAAACAGGCTTTCAGTACCATTTTCTCAGAGGCTTCAATGATGGCTACTGCATATTTATGCCCATTCCGGTCCGGCAAAAAGAAATCGACTACAATATTTGTGTCAAGGAATACGCTATATGCCATATTTTTCTTTTAGATAGTTATCCCTTTCTTTGTCAATATCCTCAATTTTGATATCACTGATGATACCGGCATATTTTTCTACAAAAGATTTTCCGGTTGTTTTTTTATCGCTTACCAATTTTGCGAAATATTCCTCCGCTATCCTTGATACGGATGTTTTTTGCTTTTCCGCATACAACTTTATTTTAGCCGCAACACTTTCTTCTATTGTTAAGTTCAATTTTGTGGTCATAAAAATTGTTTCTATAAAGATACGCCTATTTTTTATTTATACGTATAGCTTGTTATGGGTGTTCACCAAACGCTAAGCAATAAACCTCAAACCATAAATTATTTCAGCCGGATCTCCGCCACACTGCTGCCTTGCGGTACCATGGGAAATACATTATTTTCTTTACCTACTTTTACTTCGAGTAAATATGCACCGTCATGGTCCAGCATCGCTTTCAGCGCGGCTTTCAGATGGGTACGCTGGTCGATCGTCTGTCCTTCGATACCGTAGGATTTTGCCAGCGCCACAAAGTCCGGACTGGTAATATTTACAAAGGAATACCGCCGGTCGTGGAACAGCTGCTGCCACTGGCGCACCATCCCGAGGAACTCGTTGTTCAGGATCAGGATCTTTACGGCTGCTCCAAACTGCATGATGGTTCCCAGCTCCTGTAAGGTCATTTGAAAACCTCCGTCGCCGATGATGGCCACTACGGTCCGGTCCGGCGCGCCATATTTGGCGCCAATGGCCGCGGGCAAACCAAAGCCCATGGTACCCAATCCGCCGGAGGTTACATTGCTCCTGGTTTGGTTGAATTTTGCGTAACGGCAGGCCACCATCTGGTGCTGACCCACATCGGTTACAATAACTGCGTCGCCCCTGGTCAACTCATTCAGCGCCTCCATTACTTCAGCCATCGACATTACATCACCTGCAGGATGCATTTCCGGTTGAATGCATTCTTTGTCCTCTTCCGCGGCATACCGGGCAAATTCGCTTAGCCAGCTGCTGTTGTCTTTCTGATCAATAAGAGCCGTGAGCAGGGGCAGGGTTTCCTTACAATCGCCCCAAACCGGTACCGTGGCTTTTACATTTTTATCTACTTCTGCAGGGTCTATATCCAAATGGATTACTTTGGCCTGTTTGGCATATTTATCCAGGCGGCCGGTAACCCGGTCATCAAACCGCATACCTACGGCAATGAGTACATCGCATTCATTGGTCAGGACATTCGGCCCGTAATTGCCATGCATTCCCAACATACCCATACCCAGCGGATGATCCGTGGGCAGTGCGCTTTCTCCCATAATGGTCCAGGCTGCCGGCAGGTTCCCTTTTTCAATAAAGGCTTTGAATTCATTTTCGGCGCCGCCCAGGATTACGCCCTGGCCAAAGATCACAAACGGTTTTTGGGCGCTGTTGATCAGCTTTGCGGCTTCAGTAATATACTCTTTACGCACGATCGGCTTGGGCCGGTAGCTGCGTACATGATGGCATTGCTGGTAACCGGGGTATTCAAACTGCTGGAGCTGGGCATTCTTGGTAATGTCTACCAGCACCGGGCCGGGGCGGCCGCTTTGGGCAATATAGAACGCCTTTGCCAGCACATTCGGTATCTCGTTGGCATCTGTAACCTGGTAGTTCCACTTGGTTACCGGCATGGTCACGTTGATCACGTCGGTTTCCTGGAAGGCATCGGTTCCCAGCAGGTGGGCAAATACCTGGCCGGTGATGCATACCAGGGGGGTGGAGTCGATCTGTGCATCAGCAAGCCCTGTTACAAGATTGGTGGCGCCTGGTCCGCTGGTGGCAAACACTACGCCGGTTTTACCGCTGGTGCGTGCAAAACCCTGGGCTGCATGAATGCCTCCCTGCTCATGCCGCACCAGGATATGCTCCAGCTTGCTGGTATAATCATATAAGGCGTCATAAATGGGCATGATAGCGCCACCCGGGTATCCAAAAATGGTGGATACTCCCTCTGCGATGAGGGCCTCCAGTACGGCCTGGCTTCCGGTGATGGTGCTGCCGGGTTGAATTGTTGTATCGGCTTTTTTAGCTTTGTTTTCTTCTGCTGTATCTTTTATCTGGATTGTTTCCATATCGTTGATTTTGATTATTATCGAATATTTTATAGACCTGTATTTACACCCTGTAAAACCCGATCAGATCGGTTGATTGTACCCCGGTAAAACCTACCTGCCGCAACAGGGTTACCAGTTGGCCACGATGATACGTGGCGTGGTTGACGACATGGGCGATTACCTGGTAGTAAAGCGATGTATACTCCTGCCCGTTAAAGCGCCTGTAGGTGAAGGGGGCTCTTAATTTTGTTTCATCAAAAGCGGCTACCCAATCGCTTAACTGCTGCGAGGTTTGCTGCCAGAGCTCCAGCAGCTCCTGCCGGGTACCGGTAAAACGTTGATCAAAACGCACCAGGTTTTCTTTTCTAAACCGCTGCAGCCAGGCATCTTCTGCGTTGATCATGTGCAGCACGGTATCGTGTATACTGTTAAAGCTGCTCACAACGGGGCGAAGCCATTGTTCATCGCTGATCTGCTGTAACCAGGAGCATACCTGCCCGGTACCCACCCGGTTAAACTTAGCCAATTCTGTAAAATATTTTTTATCCATTGTTGGTTTTGCCTGTGATTGCTGTTGCACTTCAGGGCATGCGTCCTTTAGTCTTCATCCGTTACGCAGCCTTCAGATGCATCTTTTACCAGTTTGGCGTATTTATAAAGTATACCCCTGTTTACTTTCAGCGGCGGCTGTTGCCAGCCCTCTCTGCGCGCTGCAATTTCCTCGTCCGGCACCTTAAGCATGAGCGTATTGTTAACGGCATCAATTTCAATGATATCATCGTCTTTTACAAAGCCGATCAGGCCGCCCTCAAAGGCTTCGGGAGTTACATGCCCTACTACAAATCCATGGGTGCCGCCACTGAAGCGGCCGTCGGTGATCAGGGCTACACTTTTTCCAAGGCCCGCGCCGATGATGGCGGAAGTGGGCTTCAGCATTTCGGGCATGCCGGGAGCGCCTTTGGGCCCTTCGTTTTTAATAACAACCACGTCGCCGGCTTTTACCTTACCACTGGAGATCCCTGCGATCAGGTTCTTTTCTCCGTCAAACACACGGGCAGGGCCTGTAAATATTTCGCCTTCTTTACCGCTGATCTTGGCAACGCTTCCCTTTTCGGCAAGGTTACCATAAAGGATCTGCAGGTGTCCGGTGGCTTTCAGCGGATTTTCGAGCGGGTGGATGATGTCCTGGTTCTCAAAATCCAGGTCCGGAACATTTTCCAGGTTCTCGGCGATCGTTTTACCGGTAACGGTTAAACAACTGCCATCGATCAATCCTTTCTGCAACAGGTATTTCATTACTGCGGGTACGCCGCCTTTTTTATGCAGGTCCTCCATCAGGTACTTACCGCTGGGCTTGAAATCGGCAAGCACGGGTATACGGTCGCTGATGGCCTGAAAATCGTCCTGCGTCAGCGGAACATCCACACTGCGGGCCATTGCCAGCAAATGCAATACGGCGTTGGTGCTTCCTCCCAGTACCATGATCACGACAATGGCGTTTTCAAATGCCTGGCGGGTCATGATATCGCGGGGTTTGATGTCTCTTTCCAGCAGCAGGCGGATGGCTTTACCTGCGGCCGCACATTCCTGTTTTTTCTCCTCACTAAGCGCCGGGTTGCTGCTGGAATAGGGGAGGCTCATGCCCATCGCTTCAATGGCAGAAGCCATGGTATTGGCGGTATACATACCACCGCAGGCGCCGGCGCCGGGGCAGCTGTTCTTTACAATGCCCATAAAATCGGCCTCGTCAAGTTGCCCGGCAATCTTCTGACCCAGGGCCTCAAAGGCTGAAACAATGTTCAGATCCTGGCCTTTATAATGCCCCGGGGCAATGGTGCCGCCATATACCATGATGGATGGCCTGTTCAGCCGGCCCATGGCAATAATGGAGCCGGGCATATTTTTGTCGCACCCCGGTACTGTGATGAGGCCATCATAGTATTGCGCCCCACATACGGTTTCAATAGAATCGGCAATAACATCGCGGCTGACCAGTGAGTAACGCATTCCGTCGGTACCATTGCTCATTCCGTCGCTTACCCCGATGGTATGAAAGGTTAAGCCCACCAGGTCCTGTTTCCAAACAGCGTCCTTTACCTCCTGGGCCAGGCCGTTCAGGTGCATGTTGCAGGGATTGCCGTCGTAGCCCATGCTGACGATCCCGACCTGGGCTTTTTTCAGATCTTCTTCTGTTAAGCCAAGCGCGTATAACTGCGCCTGTGCAGCAGGCTGCGTGGGATCCTGGGTAATGGTTTTGGAATACTTGTTTAACTCTGTCATGCCGTTTTACTTAATGTGTTAATGATATAATTTTTTGATGCAATAAAAAACCCGCCTTTATCAGAGGCGGGTCCTATTTAAAAATTCGTTTGTTTTATAGAATCAACCCTCCTCCCTGATGGCAGGTAATGACAATGACGATCACCGCGATAACGTTGCGGAGAAAAGAAACATTGTTATATTGATTGCCGATCATAAAACGAAGGAGCTTTCTGCGAATATAAAGCCTCATTTGTTGTGATCAAAATTTTTTCTTTTGCCGGGGTGCATGGCTAAACGATGCAGATCCGCTGATAACCCGATAGCAGGCAAATACAACTGCGGTCTATCTGCGGCAAAGCCCTTTAAGCTGCAGCCGGGAAAAAATAATGCATATATAAAAGAACTACAAAGCCGGGTTATATGATCGTTGACTTTTGCAACGCCATATTTTCCCCCTTGGCAAATCCGGGGATCGTGCCCCGTATAAAGTCACTGATCAGGTCACCGATCGTACCGGTTGAATAATTGTTCACCGAGTCGATATCTTTTGATACAAACCCATGTAACAGCGTCCAGCTGACCGCTGTACGGATGATCAGGGCTTCTTCATGCAGGTTGAAGTAATCCATCATCATGGCCACAGAAAGGATGGCGCCCACAGGGTTGGATTGATTCCGGGCGCTCGCCTGCTGATGGTCGAACCCAAATGCCGGGCCGAAGAACGGGATGGTATCGGCTACCCGAACGGATGGGATCATGAACCGGGCCCCGGTGATAGCAGCGGCCTGGCTGAAAAGGTAGCCTCCTGCTGCTGCTCCTGCAACCAGCGTATCAAACCCTGCGGGCTGCTGCAGCATCCGGTCCCAGGCTTCCTGTACGGGGATGGTTTCAATACTGATCTCTTTGAACGCAGTTCCGGCTTTTTCAAAAATGGCCGGCCAGGGTTGTTCTGTATGGTCTTGAGGGTGTACGATCACCGTGATCTTTTTCCTGCGGTTGATTGCCTGCTGCAATGCCGATTGTGCGATCCGGAGCCGGTCGTTTTCATCTGCTCCGGGGTCCTGTTGCTGGTATAATAACAGGTTGAGCCCTTCGCTGTATTTGGGCTTTAGCGGCGACAGGTGCTGCAGGGACGGATAAACAGTAACGGGTTGCACGATCACCAGCAGGGGAAGGATTTCATCAATAAAATGCTGCGAAGCTATACTGCTGAACAGGACCGCATCGTGCCAGGATGCGGATTGCTGCAATGGTGCCGACAGTTCCTGGTTTACCGTTTCGTGGCTGATAGGCGCAATGTCAAAATAATGATCATATTGTTCGGCAACAGCCCGAATAACCTTCTCCACCTGCGCATTCACTTCACCGGCGGCCCCCGCTTCTTCTATGATCGCGATGTTCTTTTTCATTTTATGATACCCTGTGGGTTAATGTATATTTCTTTGATGCAGCGAAGGCAGGACGGGCCACTTTTTTATAAAGTGTGGGATGGCCGTTCTCCAGTTCCATAATATGTTTTACACAGGATGGGACCTCGTCTTCGTAGTGGCTGACAAATAGCAAGGTCATCCCGGTTTCCGCATGGATCCGCTCCAGCAGCCGCACCACCATCCGCGACTGGTTATCATCCAGCCCCTGGCAGGGGCCATCCAGCGCCAGCATCAATGGGGCTTTGATCAGGGCCCTTGCAATCAATACGAGCCGCTGTTCTCCACCGGAAAGTGCGGTCATCGGATGATGTGCTTTGTCCTGTAACGAAAAAAAGGAAAGCCATTCCTGCACTTTCTGGGTCTGCGTTTCATCCAGTTTTCTGAAGAGGCCGATCGTATCGAAGAAGCCCGAGCCCACTGCCTGGAAAACAGAAATGTCCCGGTCAAAAAAAAGCTGCAGCTCCGGCGATACAAAGCCAATGCGGCGTTTGATGTCCCAAACACTTTCCCCGCTTCCTCTTTTTCTCCCAAATAAAGAGATCTGCTGGGTGTAAGCCTGCGGGTTATCGCCGTTTATAAGACTGAGCAGGGTCGATTTTCCCGCTCCGTTATGTCCTTTGATAAGCCAGCACTCCCCGTTGTTCACCTGCCAGTTGATGTTGTTGAGCAGGAGGTTATTACCGCTGCGGATGTTTACCTGTTTCATGGCAATGAGGGGGCCTATGTGATAGGCCTTTTTCAGCAGGGGGAGTGGGGCATCCGGCTCCCGGGGCAGCAGGGATGTCATAAAACCCAGCTTTTCCACCGGTGCATAATTGATCACGGCGCCCTCCGACATTTCTACGAAATGGGTAATGCTTGCCGGCAGTTCATGCCGGTCTGTAATTAAAATGATGGTCACCCCTTCGGTCGACAATTGATTGATTACCGTATGCAACACTTTCCGGCTCTTTACATCCAGCCCGGTAAAAACGCGGTCGAGGATCAGGATCTCGGGGTGGGTGAGCAGATGACCGATCACCTGCATTTTTTTTAGTTCTCCGTAGGACAGCCGGGTTAAAGGAGTGTGAGCTTGCCGGGTAAGCTGAAATCGCTCAAGCCATTGTGCAACCTCGGCGGCCTTCCCTTTTTTTAACAGGGCCCCGGTAAGGGTTACTACGTCCCCGGTGGATGCCGTATGGTTTTTGAGCGGATGGGCTGCGGGTATATAGGCGATAACCGGGTGTACCGGCCGGCCGGCCCGTTTATATCCGATACTGCCGGTGTGCGGCAGGGATCCTTTGAGCGCCTGTGCCAGCAGGGATTTTCCGCTGCCGCTGGCGCCAAATATAGCGAGGTGTTCACCCGCATGCAGGGTAAAACTGATCTGATCCAATAGAAGGTCCCCGGCCTGTTGAGCCGTTACATTGTTTAATATGATGCTACAATACGCTTCCATCGGGTATCAAAACCTAAGCGGTTGTTTTTACTTTATCGGCCATTTCTTTTAAATCCTCATCGCCCACTTCTTTTTTTGCATCGGCAACATTCAGGAATTGCTGGTAGAGCTCATCCACCTGGTTCCGGTCAAATTCGTATCCCAGGTTTTTGAACCGGTAGGCCAGTGCACTGCGGCCGCTGCGGGCGGTGAGTACAATGCGGGAGGTATCGGCACCTACTTCATGCGGAGCAATGATCTCGTAAGTGGTTGCTTCTTTCAAAAAGCCATCCTGGTGAATACCGGAAGAATGGGAAAAAGCATTGTCACCGACGACGGCCTTATTCGGCTGGACAACCATCCGCATGGTTTCTGCCACCAAATGGCTCATGGGCAGCAATTGAGTGGTATCCACGCCCGTATAAAGATCGAGCTCGGGATGCTTCTTTATGGCCATCACCACTTCTTCCAGGGAAGTATTACCGGCACGTTCTCCAATGCCATTGATGGTACATTCGATTTGCCGGGCGCCGGCAATAGCTCCCGCTATTGAATTGGCAGTGGCCAGCCCCAGGTCGTTATGACAGTGGCAGGAGAAAATAGCTTTGTCGGCATTGGCCACATGGTTCAGCAGGTAACTGAATTTTTCCGCATACTGGTGCGGCAGGCAGGAACCTGTGGTGTCGGGAATATTCACTACGGTGGCGCCGGCGCCAATTACGGCTTCCACCAGCCGGGCCAGGAACTGCAGGTCGGCACGGCCGGCATCCTCCGCAAAGAACTCCACATCCGGAACCAGGTTCCGGGCCAGTTTTACCGCTGCAACCGCCCGCTCAATGATGTTTTCGCGGGTGGTATTGAATTTGTATTTGATATGATTGTCGGAAGAACCGATACCGGTATGGATCCGGGGGCGCACAGCCGGCTTCAGTGCCGCTGCCGCTACTTCAATGTCCTTCTGTACCGCGCGGGTAAGCCCGCATACGGTAGCATTTTTAATCACTTTTGAGATCTCTTCCACCGAAGCAAAATCACCAGGGCTTGAAATGGGAAAACCGGCTTCAATGATGTCTACGCCAAGAGCCTCCAGTTTCAGCGCCAGTTTGATTTTCTCTTCGGTATTCAGTTTACAACCGGGAACCTGCTCACCGTCTCTTAATGTAGTGTCAAAAATAAAAACCTTGTTATCCGCCATAATTCGTTTATTTAATTTAGAATTGTTATTTTCAATACCTAATCCACAACATCAGGATGAGGTTTCTTGTAATATCCTTAAAAATAATCCTATATTATAAAAATCCGAAACCAATTTGTGGAACTACTTACATTGAATAAAGGGAATTGATGAATTATAATTGATTGATAATCATTATTAAAAGAAGGAGTAAATTACGATGCCCAGTAGGTCGACAGACGCGTTATTTCAATTGATAAAATCGCTGGAAAAATCAGAAAAGCGGAACCTGAAGCTTTTTGCGGGGCGTAACTCCGGTGCTGAATCGCTCAAAAGCATGCAGCTTTTTAATGCCCTGGATAAATTGACGGAATACGACGAAAAACAGGTGCTGAAACGGGTGCCCTCTGTAAGCAAGCAACAGCTCTCCAATACCAAAGCACTGCTGTATAAGCAGATACTGGGAAGCCTGAGGATCATCCGGGATGACAAGAATGTAGACATGCAGCTGCGGGAAATGATGGATAGTGCCCGCATCCTGTTTAACAAGGGGCTTTACCTGCAGACCCTGAAAGTGCTGGATAAAACCAAGGAATTTGCCCGCACCTACCATCAGCTGACCTATTTGCAGCAGGCATTGTTTTTTGAAAAGAAAATAGAAGGCCTCTACATAACCCGGAGCATCCAGAGCCGGGCAGACGAACTGGCGGAAGAGGCGGACAGCATCGTGGAAAAACTGGCGCATATCAATAGCCTCTCCAATCTCGCATTGCAATTGTACAGCTGGTACATCCAGAACGGGCACGCCCGTAATGAGAATGATGTGAAGACGGCCAAACTTTTTTTTGAAAAAAGCCTCCCCCGGAATGTTGCTCAGCTGGACGGCTTTTATGAAAAGCAATATTACTATCAAAGCTATGCCTGGTATGCATTTATAAAGCTGGATTTCCTGATGTTTTACCGGTATTGCCAGAAATGGGTAGATACTTTTGAGGCCGCTCCGCATATGATCGCTGTTGAAACAACAATGTATATCAAGGGAGTGCATAACCTGATGAGCGCCCACTTTGACCTGATGAACCATGAAGGGCTGGCTGCCTGTATCAAAAAATTCAAGCATTTTGTGCAAACCCCGCTGGTACAGGATAACAACAATAACCGGATCACGGGGTATGTGTACCTGTATACAGCGGTGATTAACCTGCATTTCCTGGAAGGCACGTTTCACAGGGGATTGAAGATGGTGCCCTACCTGGAGGAGATGCTGGTGGAGCATGGGAGGTACCTTGACCGGCACCGGGTAATGGTGTTTTATTATAAGATCGCCTGCCTGTATTTTGGAAGCGGCAATAACAAAAAGGCTATTGATTACCTGAACCGGATCATCCATCAGAAAGATGACCTGAGAACCGATCTGCAATGTTATTCCCGTTTGCTGCACCTGATCGCCCACTATGAGCTGGGTAATTTTGATCTGCTGGAATACCTGATCAAATCGGTATACCGGTACATGGCAAAGATGGAGAACCTCAGCAAAGTAGAGGAAGAAATGTTCCGTTTCCTCCGGAATGCATTCCGGTTCAACGCAAAAACCATCCGGCCGGAATTTGAGAAGCTGCTGACGAAACTCAAAAAATATCAAAGTAACCGCCTGGAGGCAAGGGCTTTTGCCTACCTGGATGTGATCAGCTGGCTGGAGAGTAAACTGTCAGGGATCAATGTGCAGGATGTGATCCGGAAGAAATATCTGCGGGAGACCCGTTCTGTAAAAAAAATCGCTCCCTGATGAAGGAGCGATTCAGTTTCTTATAACGATTCTACTTCCGGTAATTATCGGTACAGGTTCCTCACCGATTCGTTCGGGTTGAAGGTAAACCGGTTTAATATCACTTTCTTTTTGTAAGGTACCATATAGGTATTGGCTCCTTTCTGGTAAGAAATAGAAGTATTCAGGTTAATATAATTGTTATTGGTTGTGCTTGTGTTCGTAAGTACCCGGTCTCCTCTGAACTGGTAATCAGATCTCAGGGAAAAAGATGAAAGTTGCTTTTCAAATTTATTTTCAGCAACTACATAACCGCTTTTCGGTTTGTCTTTCCCATGATCAACATCTGTAGCGGTATTTTCAGTTGCAAACGAAACACCCCCTACAGCCAGGACAAAAAGCACAGTAAGTAAGAAGGTTTTCAACATTTTTTTATGTCTTTAATAATTTAAACTGATACAAAGGTATAATATAATTGTAAGAATCGAAAATTTTAATTTTTTTTTAACCAGAAAACCCTTTATATGAATATCAGATAATCGTATTCCGGAACGGGTTAGAGAATTTTTAAACCTTTTTAAGGGTATGATTTTTTTCATATTATTGATTTGTAGCGTTTTATATAAAATGCAACAAAAGTGCCGGCAAAAGCCTCTTATAAGAAAGTTTTACACACAGGAGGATAACTTATGAGGGGTGGAAATAGTATTATTTTACTATATTGAAACAAATTAGTGGATTTTGTGGTTTTGATAATAAATAAATGAGCAGATATGAGAGAGTATTCGCATCAGAGCGAGGAGCGCAAGGAGGATATAGAAGAATTATTACAACGCTATGAAAATCTGAAAACAGGGCGCTCGGCATCCTATCTTGAAGAAGAGGAGTTTGAACGGATTATCAACTATTTTGAGTCCCGCGAGGCGTTTAAGAAGGCACTGCAGGCCACAGAAACGGCAATGGAGCAGTTTCCGTATTCGGCAGGGTTACTGATAAAGAAAGCCGACCTCGTTTTAAATAACCGGGCCTACGATGTGGCCCTCGAATTACTGGATAAGGCTTCGATATTTGACGGGAACAATATTGATATTTATATTTTAAGAACGGAGGCGCTGCTGGCCCTTGACCGGCAGGAAGAGGCCGTAGTGCTCCTGGAAGAAGCGCTGACGCTTTTTGAAGGAGATGAAAAAATAGAGCTGCTCTTTGAACTGGCAGACGTATATGATGACTATGAGAGCTTTGATAAAGTCTTTGACTGCCTGAAATGGATCCTGGAGCTGGAACCGGCTAATGAAGAGGCCTTGTATAAGATCTGTTTCTGGACGGACTATACCGGCCGGAATGCGGAAAGTATCGAACTGCATCAGAAGATCATCAACGAGTTTCCCTATTGTGAACTGGCCTGGTTCAATTTGGGTGCGGCCTACCAGGGAATTAAACTGTACGAAAAGGCAATTGATGCCTATAAATACGCCATCGCTATTGATGAAAAATTTGATTATGCCTACCGGAATATCGGGGATGCTTATATCCGGCTCCGCAAGTATAAGGACGCCATAGAATACCTGGAGCGGGTGCTGGAACTGGCCAAACCGGAGGATGTGATCTACGAGGCGATCGGGTATTGTTATGAAAAACTGAAAAATTACGCCCAGGCCCGGTTCTACTTTCGCAAAGCTTCACATCTTAATGACGATAAGGGGGCTTTGCTGTATAAAATGGCGCTTACCTATTATAAAGAAGATAAATTTGAGCTGTGCATCCGTCAACTGGAGGCTGCGCTGAAGATCAAGAATAATATGCCGGAATACCTGTTGCTGATGGGGCAAAGCAAGCTGGCGCTGGGACTGGAAAAGGAAGCACTGCAATATTTTTTAAACGTGGTGCGGCTGCGCCCGAAACAACTGATGGGCTGGGAGGCGCTGATCATCTGCCTTTATAAGGCGGAACAGTTTGGCCAGGGCCTGGAGCAGATTGAGAATGCCGTCCTGCGGATTGGTGCTGATAAACCATTATTCTATTATTACAGGGCGCTTTTCTATTTTGGTATGGGACAATCGAAGCAGGCGCTGGTGGAGCTGGAAGAGGGGCTGGTAAAAGCTCCCCGCCAATTGAAAAAGATCCTGGAAATTGAACCGGCACTGCTGCAGCGGCCGGCTGTAACGGCCCTGATCGCAAAGCTGAAACGGAAGTGATTTTTGATGCTTATTGTTTCAAGGTTCCGGTGCTCAATGTTTTGTGCGCCCAGGGCTGAATGCATACCACCACTATTGGGTTTATGGTGTTCATAGTAGCACCGGCAGCTGATGTTTGATGTTCCCTTGGCGGGCCGGGGGAGTTTGGTCTGTGTATCCCGCAAAACTTTCCGGCGGATGCTGTATTTAGCCAATTAGCGGAAGCGTATGAATAAGAGATATTATCGTCTGGCAGTTATTTTAGTACCACTGTTTTGGCTGGTCAGTTCCGGGGCCTCGGCCCAGGAATATAAACGGGTGCATCTTACCGGAAGTTTTCCTGATCTGCCGGGCGCCAGAATGTTTATAATGCCATTGAAAATAGACACTCCTCTAAATAAAGGGAAGCTGGATATTTGGCTGGAAAATATTGAAGCCGGAGAATATCCCATTGGGATTGGCTATCCTCTGGAAAAAGGAAGCGCTCCCATTTACTTCAGATCAAAAGATGGGGGTATCAAACTTTTGAAAAATGATCATCCTGCGGCAACATTATTTACATATATTTATTTGGATCCGGGTCAATCTGATTCATACGTTCTGACACCCGTTAAGGGGTTGACCGTTCAGAAGATCTTGAACTACAAACAATATGATAATTTTAGATCCGATCTCTTCGGGCTGAATATCAGCTCAAACGCCAGGGATGCTGAACTATATGAGAAGATCGTAAAGCTGAACGAACAGTATAACAAACGGTCTGTCTATAAAATTATGGATAGCTTGTATCAGAGAAGTACGCTTCCTGACAAGATTTATAGTGAGTTTGAAAGGGAAGCCAAAAGGCAGAACCATCAAAATAATTATGCGGCCCTGTTAAAGGCGAAAAGAGCTTTTGCAATGAAGCATCCCGGAAGCCCGATTGCGGCGCTTGCTATCCTGGATATCGACAGTGCCAATTTAGCGGAGCACCTGGGTAGCTACCAGCAGATCATGGGTAAGATGACCGGAAGGGCCATCAAAAGCAGCTATTATGAAAATATGAAGTTAAAGATCGCTGCCCTTAACGGAGTAAATTTGAAAGAAGGGGATCCATTTGCATTGCCGTCCGGGAAAACGCCCGGGTCAAAAATATTAAACTACAACCCTGTTGATTATAAATATACGCTCGTTGAGTTTTGGGCTTCCTGGTGTGTGCCGTGCAGGGCGCAAAATCCCCGGTGGAATGCGATGCTGCGGCAATATAAAAATAAAGGGTTTGCGATATTGGGCGTATCCCTGGATCAGTATGCGGTGGAGTGGAACGCTGCCATTCAAAAAGACCGCCTGGAAAATTGGCTGCATGTTTCGGATCTGGAGTCTTCCTTTAGTTCTGCCAACGCCCTCCGATATGGGATACAGTTTATTCCTTTTAATTTGTTGATTGATTCAAAGGGGCGCATCCTGCGGAAGAATATTGACCCTTCGGGGGTAGCCATCTTCCTGCAAAAAAATATTCCATAAAATCTGTTGCCCGGGATTTCAGCGATCCGGGTGGTGCATCCACCACTTCAAAATGCCCGATAACCGAAGGCGGACCACTGGCGTGCCCGCAACTCAATGTTTCGTCTTTCGTATATACCTGCGTTCCTTTCCCCTGACACCCGGTATCCCGATGCTGGATTTAATACCTTCCAGGGCCGATTTGATCAGGAAATTAATGGGCGATTTGTCTTTCAGCCGCTCAAAGAACACCGGCGCATTTTTGCCCTTATTATTTTTCCGGAGAATGAGTGCATTGGCGGCCCAGCTGATGAGTTTGTCAGAAAAGCGCTGGGTGCTTTGGTCCTTCCTGTTCATCAGTCTCAGTTTTAATCCCTGGTAATACATGCGCATTGATCCGCTGGAATAGTCTTCATTACCCAGGCCGGTCATGTCCAGGCTGTCCAGCTGCCCCCGCAATACTTCAGCGCTTACTAACGGAAGCAGGGACTGGTTCCATTTTTTCAGGTCCAGCGGGCCGGTATGTAATTGCATGCGAAACCGCTCCAGGCTGTCTGTGTAGGATTGCTGTACTGATAAACGGGTACTTAATGCGCCAAGCACATCTGCCTGTGCGCAGATGTAAAGGCTGTCGGAAGGCCGGAGCCCATAGTTCCGTACAGGATACAATAATGCGTTCAGGTTGTTTACCGGAATGATCCCCAGCTTGTTGGTAACCGGGTTGATCTCCCGGTATTCCACATAGGCATTGGAAATACCAACGGTGTCTATATTGATCCGGATGGGGATGTTCAGTATCTGTTTAACCGGCAGCCCTTTGTATTTTTTTGCAGTGTCCGGCTGTGTTTTGTCTTTAAAGGAGAGTAGCTTTACCGCGTCTGCATGCAGTGCACCAATTTTAAGAATACTATCGGAGCCATAGGCCTGGTTGTCGAAGGGGCCGCCGCTGATCGTTCCGGTGTTCAATGTGAGATAATCTTCGTTAAAGGCCTTTGCTTTCTGGTAATCTCCGATGCTTTGGACCGGCGCCAGGTTGAAGGAGTCGACCTTGAAAAAGCCCTTGTTAAAATTGAAGTTATACCAGTGCAGCCTGTTTTTAGCAGTGGTATAACTGCCGGTGGCATTGCCGATGTAAAGCTGATCGCTTGCCCGGATCACTGCTCCTATATTCCGGAGGTCCCTGGAATTGAGGGCGATATTCCGTACTTCCCCCGTATCCAGTTTGAGGACTGCATTCTTTTTTCCCAGGCTGTCAAATACCAGCTGATCCATGGAGTGTACACTCAGCAATGTGCTCCAGTCCAGCGTACCAGCGTCGTTTTTACCCGCTTTTAACTGGTCGAGCGTTATATTCAGTTTGTTATAATTGGTGGCAAAACGGTTCCCGTTGCTGTTATTCAAAAACTCAAAGTTGGTCAGGTAGGCCTGCAGCTGTCCAATATTGAGGAGCTGGCTGTGGTTAGCGGTCAGCTCGTGGATCCGCAGGTAGCTGTTCTCTGGTACACCATCCCAACGGACGGTGCTGGCCTCATTTTTTTTATTGACAAAACGAAGCTCCAGCTTAGGCCGCTGTAATAATACATCACCGAGGAGGATCTCCGGCATCTGCTTTTTTTCTTCCGGCCGGCTGTCCTCTTTTTTTTCAAAGTGCCCGCTTATATCCGGATCCGCAAGTGTAAGCGTTTGCAACTGCAGTGTTCCGTTGATGATACGGTTCATATAGGGAACGAAGGTTATTTGCGGAATTTTTACCCGGATGGAATCCGTTCCTGTTGTTTTTTCAAATACAAAATTATGTAAGGTACTGGTGGTGGTGTCGTTTACCATAAGCTGCCCGGCTGTCATGCGCTGCCCGGGCATTGTTACCAGCAAATTGCTCCCCTTAAGTGCAAGCCCTTTTACAATGATATCGGCATGTTTGTTTTTGCGCAGCTCTTTTACGGCAAGCGATTGAAAGTGCCCGCTGATATCCTGGTGTACGTTATGGATCCGGAGGGTCGTATTTTTACCGTCAAGATCATTGATCAGAAGATGATTCAGGGCTCTTTTCCTGGGAGCCTTTTCTGAAGGGGATTGTTTGTTGACACGGATGTCGGCATTTTGCCACCGGATGCCAAAGATGGATAGCCGTTGATTGGTGCTGTCCAGGATCAGGTCTCCGATCCGGGCATCGGTTATTGCAGCCTGGATGCTGTTGCCCTGTACGGCCATGCTGGCGGCCCTGATGCCCTTGTTCTTGTCCAGGGCGGCCTGGTTCAGTGTTACCGAAAGCGCCCCTTTTTTGAACAAGCCTTTGTTAAAATTGAAGACTTTGATCGAATGCCGGATGTGTTTTACCTTGCGGGAAGCGGTCAGCTCATCCGGCATAACCGAAAGGTTGGCATTGACGAGGTTGAGTGTTGCATTTTTCCCAAGGTTAAGGCGGATGTCGCCATTCTGGATGCTTAGGGCATCCAGGTTCATTACAGAGCCGATATTACTGAGGGTATGAAAGATGCTTTTATCTTTTTTTGTTCCCGGGGATCTTAGCGAATACTCGATTTCCGGGTTGAGGAACAATGCGCTGCCGGCGCTGAAAAAGTTGTCGTATAATAACGATTCCCAGGACAGGCCACGGAGCTCGAAGCGGGGCATTTGGATATTGTTGACCAGCTTTCCCCTGTCGTATTCTTTGAATGAAAATTTTGTCAGGTTGATCGCATCATTCAGGAACTGGATGCTGTCAAAGGCCAGCGCGTATCTTCCATCCTGCAGGCGCGTTTCATAGTTGTGCAGTGTCATCAGGAATTTGTCCACTTTTACCATCTGGTCAAAGCTCTGGCGGATCATCAGACCCTGTAACTCGAAATTGTTGTGGCTCGAACTAAAGGTATTGACCTTTCCTTTCCGGATGGTGTTGATGTTGATGCCGGCGTTCTGCACAATGACATAATTGAGCATAACATCCCCGAACAACTGCTGGAGCAGGTCGTCGATCTTCTGGATCTTTTTGTTGTTGTGCCGTGCTGTCTTCTGGTCGCTGTCGATGTCCAGGAAAATATTGGGATTGGTACTGTAAACCGAATCAGCCTGCACTACTTCTTCATGATAAAGGGTGTCAAAATTGATGTTGGTGAGCCGGAGCTTGTCAAAATAGATCTTGAAAGCACTTTTGGAGCTGTCATCTTTGGTGCCCCGGATGGTACAGCTGTCAAACTCCACACGCTGATCCTGCAGGGTGAACTTAAAGTTCTTAAAGCTCAGCATATACCTGTTGCCGGGGAAAATAATGTTCTGGTCATGTGAGCGTATGTAGATCTCGTCGGTAAAAGGGATCTTTTCGCCGGAGTTACTGTTTTTCCTGCTGGTGGTGCTGTCTACCTGGAGGCCATTCAGCCGCATATCGATCTTATTGACCACAAAGGGGGTTTCCTGTGGCCGGGTATTGTCGATCAGTGAAAGGCTGCCATCATCAAGAATAAACCGGTTGATCTTCAGTTCGTTAATGGCATCGTTAATGGAATTGGATACTTTCCCCATTTCCAGCGCTACGGAAAATTTTTCGTCTGCGGCATTCCCGGGGCCTCCCTTGTTCCTGTCGGCCCGCCTGGCCCGCCGGTTCAGCCGGGTAATCGTTACCGCCGGCGTATAAAGATGGATGGAGTCAATAAGGATCTGCTTTTTAAACAACAGGGGCAGGAAGCCACGGGCTTTTATCGTGATCCGTTTTACGTTAACGTTGTAAAGTGATCTTGCGGAACTGTCGGTGGAGTAAAACAGGGCCTGCTGCAGCTCGATCCTGTTTTTGATCCAGTTAAACCGGAACTTGTCAACCTTGAGTTTGAGCCGGCCCTTCGATTGCCGTTCCACGATCTGCTCCAGTGCAGATTCTGCATGGTCGATAAACCAGAAATTAAAGGCAGTGACTACCGTTGCAACGATCCCGAGAACGATAAGCCAAAAGCGGTACCGCCTTCTCCTGAACCGGAGGTTCAGGCGTGGTAGGTCTTTCAGACGGATCCTGGTCTTCAAAATTTTGTTGGTTTATACTTAAAAATAGCGAAAAAATGCGGAATGGCTTTGCTAAATAAAAGTATAAATATCAACGTTTTAATAATGTTTTTTGTTGGTCGCTGCTGAAGCGCTGAAACACAGAAGATTCAGTGTTTCTGTGTTTCGGCGGCTCCCCCGTTTTTTAGCTGATTGCTACACCGTTGGGCGCTTTTTCGTCGGCGGCAACAAATACCAGTTTGCCTTCCGCATCCTCCGCCATCAGGATCATCCCATTGCTTTCGATACCCCTCATTTTGCGGGGAGCCAGGTTGGCTACGACCACTACTTTTTTGCCCGGCAATGTTTCCGGTGCAAAGTGCAGTGCAATGCCCGAAACGATGGTCCGTTGTTCAAAGCCCAGGTCGATCTCCAGTTTTAGCAGTTTATCGGCTTTTTCAACTTTTGCAGCGCTGAGGATCGTTCCGGCACGCAGGTCGATCCTGGCAAAATCATCAAAAGTGATTTCAGATTTGAGATCTGAGATCTGCAGTTTGTGATCCGGTGATTGCTGATCGGTAACAGCTGGTGCCTGACTGCTGACAGCTGCCTGTTCGCTGCCTGCCCTCAGTTTTTGCAGTTGTGCTTCTATTTCTGCATCTTCGATCTTCCGGAACAATAACTCCGGTGCACGCAGCGCATAACCCACGCTCAGCAGGTTGATCTTCCCGGCGTTTTCCCAATCCAGCATGCGTTCCACCACCTTCATCATATGCAGCATTTTTAATGCGGTTGCGGGCAGGAATGGGTTGATCAGAATGGCAAGATTTGCGGTCAGCTGCAGACAAAGATGCAGACAGTTGTCGATCCGCTGCTGCAGCACTGCGCTTTCCGGGTTGTCGGCCTTCAGTTGTTTGGCCAGGATCCAGGGCTCTTTTTCCTGCATATATTTATTACCCTTACGGCTGAGATCGATCACCTCAAAAAGGGCATCGCGGAAGCGGAAGTGCTCCAAAGCTGTTTGTACCTTCGCTTCTGCCTGCTGAATATCGGAGATGAGGGTCTTATCGGCATCGTCCAGTAATTCTGTATGCAGTTTGGGTACCTTACCGTTGCAAAGCTTATGCATCAGCACAAAAGTGCGGTTTACAAAATTCCCGAAAATAGATACCAGTTCATTATTGATCCGGTCCTGGAAATCCTTCCAGGTAAAATCGTTATCCTTGGTTTCGGGGGCGTTGCTGCACAATACGTAACGCAGGGCATCTTCACATCCGGGAAAGTCTTTTACATACTCGTGTACCCAAACCGCCCAGTTGCGGCTGGTAGATACCTTCTGGCCCTCGATGTTGAGGAATTCATTAGCGGGCACATTGTCCGGCAACACAAAATTGCCATGTGCTTTTAACATGGCCGGAAATATGATACAGTGAAAAACGATATTGTCTTTTCCTATGAAATGTACCAGGCGGGTATCCTCCCGGCACCAGTAATCGGCCCATTGATCGGTAAGCTCTTTGGTGGCGGAGATATAACCGATAGGGGCGTCGAACCACACATATAATACTTTTCCTTCAGCATCCGGAAGGGGTACCTTAATGCCCCAGTTGCTGTCGCGGGTCATCGCCCTTGGCTGCAAGCCGTTATCCAGCCAGCTTTTGCATTGGCCATATACGTTCGCCTTCCATTCTTTATGGTCCTCCAGGATCCATTCCTTCAGCCATGTTTCATAGTGCTGCAGGGGAAAATACCAGTGCTTTGTTTTTTTCTTTACGGGGATGGCATCGCTGAGTGTGCTGCGCGGGTTGATCAGCTGCTCCGGCGATAAGCTGCTGCCGCATTTTTCACATTGATCGCCAAAGGCGCCCGGGTTGCCGCATACAGGGCAGGTACCGGTAATATAGCGGTCTGCTAAAAACGTGTTGGTTTTTTCGTCATAGTATTGTTCCGTTTCCCGTTCTTCAAACAGTCCTTTATCATAAAGCACTTTAAAAAAGTCGGCTGCCGTTTGATGGTGCACGGGGTTGGACGTGCGGGAATAAATATCAAATGAAATGCCCATCTGCTCAAAGCTGTCTTTGATCTGCGCATGGTATTTGTCAACAATATCCTGCGGGCTTACACCTTCCTTCATAGCCCTGATGGTGATGGGCACGCCATGTTCGTCGCTGCCCCCGATGAACTTTACATCCTTTTTCTGTGCTCTCAGGTAACGCGCGTAAATATCAGCCGGAATATAACAGCCCGCCAGGTGACCAATATGCACGGGTCCGTTGGCATAGGGCAGGGCTGCTGTAATTAAGGTCCTTTTATATTCTTTCATTAATTGTGCTTAAATTAGTTTGCAAAAGTAACCATTGTTGCGCTAAAAATGACGGCCAATTCCGGCTTTTGACGTTCCGGTACCAGCCTGTTATGCTTTTTGTGTGCATGTGCAGGACCTGTTATCTAAAACCCGCAGTATGAAAAAATATTACCTGTTGTTGATGCTTTTTCCGATTTGTTTGCCGGGGCTGACCCAGCTGAATATGAAGGAGGTCGTTCAGGCTTTGGATAAAGCAGCATACCCGGTTAAAACGCTGGAACAGGAAGGGGATCCGGAAGATCTTGCCTGCCTGAAGACAATGATCGGGAGCGCGCGTGTTATCGGGCTCGGGGAAAGCACTCATGGAACCGCCGCCTTCAATCAGTGTAAACGCCGGATGCTGCGTTTCCTGGTTTCGGAAATGAAGGTGAAGGCCATCGTGGATGAGGGTGACCTGCTGGCCGCCGAAAAGCTGGATGATTACATCAATGGCCGTGCGGATACTATAGATTACATCGGTGGTGTGAGGCCAATGCTCTCCAACAGGGAGCTGCTACAATGGCTGCGCAATTTTAATAAGGACAAAACGGAAGCCGACCGGGTGCATATTTACGGGGCGGAAGTAAGAGGTTTTTATGGGATCATTAAAAAGATCCAGCCACTGATGGCATTTACAGAGGACGAGAAAAAAGTGCTGGACCGCTTTGCGGGGGATGCAGGGGTGGGGTATAAGAACCTGGCAAAGGCGGATTTTGAAGACCTGAAGCCGGTGGCAAAGAAACTGGCAGCAGGTTGCCCAACAGCGGCCTGCAGGTACTATGGCGCGTTGCTGGAGCAGCAGATTGATGTGGCTTACCGGTACCGGTTCGGTAAAAATGATTTTGAAGTGCGGGATCATTATATGTTTGAGAATATCCGGAGGATCGCTGCACAGGTCCCCGATGGAAAGCTGGTCATAAACGCGCATAACGGGCATTTACAGAAAACGAAGTTCATGGCTATAACCTCTCTTGGTGTCCTGCTGAACAGCTTTTTCAAGCAGGAGTATTTTGTGGTTGCAACGGATTTCGGTGAGGGCAATGTATCTGTTTACAGCGAAAAGCACCAGGGTTTTACAGATCAGTATTTTGGTCCTGTAGCCGATAAAAATGCGGTTGAGTTTTATTTTAAGCAGTGCAGGTACCCGGATTTTATGGTATCAACCAGGGAGGGAGGGGCCGCGCTTGGCACGCTGATGCAAAAAAAAATGTTCATGAAAAGAAACATGGGCGCAACGGGTGTGGTTATAAAAAGCCGGATCCGGATGGCAGATAATTACGACCTGATCGTTTTCCTGAGGCAGACCCGCTAGGTGCTTCTTTATGCGCTTCGTCCGTTCCGGTGCCGGCAAGGCCGCCTCAACTTTATTTTACCCCTCTTTTATTAGAATATTCTTCCCGGTTGCTTTTTTACAAATTTGAACGATTGTTTGTATGCTCCATACCCGGAGCCGGGAACAGGGATTTTGCCCACCGGCTTCCCGGAACCTGTCTTTTTTTTGAAAAATGTGGATAAGTTAATGCGCTTCCGGCCGTTTCCTGGTTATTTATTCAAATTGCTGATACATAGTAATATAAAGAGTGTTTTTCTTCGGAATTACCTGTAATATTGCACATCTTTTCCGGGTGTTTGTGTGGGTTTTCCACATGTATTCACATTATATCCACAGTCAAAGCCCCCAAACAGTCGTTAAAATCGATGAAACTTAATACAGTACTGCATTTCAGGCTATTTCAATTTGTGGATAAATGAATTTGCGCGAAATTTGGTATGTAAGTGGGAAAAAGTGTTATTTTGTGTTAAGTTTAGTAAATAATTAAAGTCTCCCGGTTTATGACAGGTTTTCTCGGAGAATTCGAGGCAACAGTAGATTCAAAAGGACGCTTCCTTTTGCCGGCTGGTTTCAGAAAGCAGCTGCAACCGGAGGATGCGGACCGTTTTGTCCTTAACAGGGGGTTTGAAAAATGTTTAAGTCTTTACCCGCTCAGCACCTGGAGTCCGCTGGCGGAAAAAATAAACGGGTTGAATGATTTTGATCCCAAGGTACGGGCATTTAAGCGTTACTTTTTGAATGGAGCTACCCTTGTGGAACCTGATACCGCCGGAAGATTGTTATTACCGGCCACCCTTAAAGAATATGCAGCACTGGAAAAGGATATTGTGCTGGTACCGGCGGGTAACCGTATGGAGATTTGGAACACTACTAAATACAAAGAGTTCTTTGACTCATTTTCACCGGATGCATTCAGCGACCTGGCCGGCCAGGTCATGGGAGGGTTGTAGCAAATGGGTTTTTAAAGTTAACAAGTTTTAAAGTTGACAGGTTATGACAAAGAATAAAAATGTAAGAACGCCTATCAATTTGTCAACTGACCAGCACGACTCCTATCACATTCCTGTATTACTGCATGAAACCATCGCGGGGCTCGATATTAAACCCGGCGGCACTTATGTGGATGCCACTTTTGGTGGCGGTGGTCACTCGGCGGCCCTTTTACAGCAACTGGGGAAAAACGGGCGGCTGGTGGCATTTGACCAGGACGCTGATGCAGTTCAGAATATACCGGATGATCCGCGGGTGCTGTTCATTCCGCAGAATTTCCGGCACCTGAAACGTTTTCTCCGTCTTCATGATATCCATGAGGTTGACGGGGTGCTTGCCGACCTGGGTGTAAGCAGCCATCAGTTTGATGAGGCGGAACGGGGGTTCAGTATCCGGTTCAATGCCGACATGGACATGCGGATGGACCGCCGGCAGCCGGTAACAGCTTTTGACATCCTGCAAACCTATACGGAACTGCAGTTGCACAAGTTGTTTGAAAAATACGGAGAGGTTACCAATGCCCGCACGCTTGCCCGCACCATTGTTGAAGTAAGAGGCCAGGTATCGCTAAAAACCATTGATGCCTTTAAAAATGCGTTGCGACCGGTGGTAAAAGGGAACCCGAACAAATATTTTGCCCAGGTTTTTCAGGCTCTGCGTATTGAAGTGAACCAGGAGCTGGAGGCGCTGAAAGAACTGCTGGAACAGGCAAAAGAAGTAGTAAAACCGGGCGGTCGTATTGCGGTCATCACTTTTCATTCGCTGGAAGACCGGTTGGTAAAACAGTTTTTCAGGGATGGGAGTTTTGAAGAAAAAGAAGAAAACCCGTTTGTGCAGCACACCACCGAAAAAGTGTTCCGGCTCATTACCCGTAAGCCGGTAACCGCCGGTGCGGAAGAGCTGAAGAATAATTCAAGATCAAGAAGTGCAAAGCTGCGGGTGGCCGAGCGGGTTTGAGGTTTGACGCCGTTTCATCTCACTTCTCACTGCTAACCGGCGGATTTGAAGTTTGATGTTTCAGGGTTGAGTTTAAGGTTGACACTGTTCCATTTCACTTCTCACTGACTACTGACGGGTGAAGGAGATTGAACATTGTTTAACACAGCATCTGATAACTGATAGCTGAAACCTGATAGCTCATAACTGGTTCAGGCCCTGAAGGGAGTGACACAAGGAAGATCATAGAAGTACAAAAGCTGAAAAAATAAAAATTGACAGAAAAGAAAGAAAAAGAATCCAGGTGGAACTGGAAGAAGTTGCTGAATTACCAGTCCATTGTAAAGCAGGTGCCCTTCCTGTTTTACCTGGCTTTTTTGGCGGTCGTTTACATTTATAACGGGCATATGGCCGATAAAACGGTTCGTAAGATCAATGCTACGGCAAAAGAGGTAAAGGAGCTCCAATGGGAATACAAGAGTCTGAAGAGCGAGGTGATGTTCCGCAGTAAGCCCAGCGAACTGGCAAAGGCATTACAGCCGCTTGGGTTGAACGAGCTACAGGAGTCGCCTTATGTGTTGAAGGATTCACTGGAAGAATATATGCAAACCATACATAAATATTAAGAGGCATTGGAGATCAAGAAAGACATATTGTGGCGGGTGTATCTCTGTTTTATAGGGATCGTGCTGCTTTGTATACTGGTACTGGGACGGGCTACCGTTATCCAGCAGGTGCAGGGGGCGCACTGGCGGAGCATGGGCGATAGTATGCACCAGAAGATCGTAGAGATCAACGCTGACCGGGGCACCATCTTTAGTGAGGACGGGCAGATGCTCAGCACTTCCCTGCCGCAGTTTGATATATATATGGACTTTATGGCTGAGGGGCTGCGCCTGAAGGATGGAAAAGTATATAAAGAAAACATCGATTCTTTTGCAACAGCCATGGCTGATTATTTTAAAGACAAAACGGCCAGGCAATACAGGAAGGAATTTGATGAGGCGTATAAAAAAGGAAGTCGCTACTATTCGCTGAAAAAGAAGATCTCCTTTGAAGATTATAAAACATTGCGTGGCTTTCCGCTGATCCGTTTGGGAAAGAATAAAAGCGGCATCATTGTGGAAGAGACCAGTAAACGGATCGCTCCTTTTGGGTTGCTGGCCAACCGGACCATCGGGCTCAGCCGCGAATATGTGAACAGCGAGGGAAAGGTAAAAAAGATGAACGTGGGCCTGGAGATGAGCTATGATAGCCTGCTGAACGGTCAGAACGGCCAGCGGGTAGTGCGCTATATCTCCGGCGGAGCAGTACCGGTGGAAGGCTTTCAGGTAGAACCGGAAGACGGAAGGGATATTTACACAACCCTGGATGTGAACATGCAGGATATTGCCGAAACGGCATTGTTGCGGATGTTACAGTCGATCCATGCAGAATATGGCACTGCCATCTTAATGGAAACCCAAACGGGCAAGATAAAGGCTATTGCCAACCTGGGCCGGAACGCAAATGACACTACCTACTGGGAAAATGATAATTACGCGCTGCGGGTAACAGAGCCCGGCTCCACGGTTAAAATAGCTACGTTCCTGGCGGCATTGGATAAAGGCACTTCAAAACCCGGAGACCTGTTTGAGGTAGGGGGCGCCGCCCGCATGCAGGTAGGGCCGCGGATCGTTACAGATGCCCATGCTATGCCCAGGCCGGTATTGACGATCGAGGAATGCATTGCGCACAGTTCCAATATCGGGATGGGAAAAGTGGGGATGAAAGCCTTTGGGAAGGACCCGGAAGAATTTAAACAATACCTGGCCAAATACCACCTGGATAAGAAATCGACGATTGATCTGAGTGCTGTTCCTGCGCCCAGTATTGCCCCGTTGCAAAAGGATCATGGCGGGCTGATGAACCTGATCACTATGAGCTTTGGCTATGCGATACAGATCAGCCCTATGCAATTATTGACATTGTACAATGCCATTGCCAATAACGGGAAGATGGTTAGCCCCTACCTGGTGAACAGCATCCGGAATAAAGGAGTGGTTGTAAAACAGATGGAGCCCCGGGTACTGGAGGAGGAAATAGCAAAACCTTCTACAATAAAGGCCGCAAAAAAAAGCCTGGAACTGGTGGTTACCGAAGGATCCGGTAAAAAAGTATTTGAAGGGGTACCTTTTAAGATTGCCGGCAAAACGGGAACGGCGCATGTGGCCGACGGAAATACCAAGTACGGCCACGGCATTTACCAGGCTTCTTTTGCCGGTTATTTCCCGGCAGAGCATCCCCAGTATACCTGTATTGTGGTGATCCGGACCCGGGCCGGTGCAGGTTTGTATTATGGCGGGCAGCTGGCGGCCCCGGTATTCCGGGAGATCGCTACAAAAGTATACTCCATGTATGTGGAGCGTAAGACCCCCAAAAGCTATGAAGGTACAAAGGACAGCACCAGCTACTTTTATGCGGGCAGCGCAAAGGCGATCAAGAATGTGCTGGGGATCCTGAATGTACCCTTTGTAGATTCGCTGGAGGCCAGCCGTTGGGCAACGATGTATGCGAAAAAATTTAAGCCGGTGATCGCCGGTAACATGGTGCGTACCAACGTTATGCCCAGTGTAAAGGGTATGGGGCTCAGGGACGCGATCCATCTGCTGGAACAGATGGGGCTGCGCGTGAAGATACAGGGTAACGGAAAGGTACAGGGGCAGTCGATTGCCCCGGGATCTTCTTTTGCAAAAGGACAGGCAGTGATTTTAAATCTGGCATAAATAAAACAGGTGCAGTTACAGGATATATTATATAAGACCCCATTGCAGGCCGTACAGGGCAGTACGGCTGTGGATGTAAATGCGGTAGCCATCGACTCCCGGAATATAAAGCCCGGGGCGGTTTTTGTGGCGGTGCGGGGCGGATCCGACGGGCACCGGTTCATTGACAATGCTGTTCAGAACGGCGCCGTTGCAGTGGTTTGTGAAACCCTTCCGGAACAGCGGAGCCCGGGTGTTGTATATGTACAGGTGGCGGATAGTGCGGCTGCGGCCGGTATTATAGCCCATAATTTTTATGGGCAGCCCTCTGCGCGGCTGAAACTGGTGGGTGTAACAGGTACTAATGGAAAAACGACCATTGCAACCCTGCTGTACCAGTTGTTCAGCAGCCTGGGTTTTGCCTGCGGTTTGATCAGCACGGTTCAGAACCGTATTGGTGCGGCAACGCTTGAGGCCACGCATACCACGCCGGACCCGGTAAGCCTGAACGCCCTGTTGGGCAGGATGGTAGAGGAGGGCTGCGACTATGCATTTATGGAAGTGAGCTCACATGCCATTCACCAGCACCGCATCGGGGGGCTGCAGTTTGCAGGAGCGCTCTTCAGCAACATTACACATGATCACCTTGATTATCATAAAACTTTTGATGAATACATCCGGGTAAAAAAATCCTTCTTTGATCAATTGCCGAAGGAGGCATTTGCTCTGACCAATGTGGATGACAGGCGGGGCATGGTGATGGTACAAAATACCCGGGCTTCCGTAAAGACCTACAGCCTGAGAACCACCAGCGATTTCAAGGGAAAAATCCTGGATAACAGTATCATGGGCCTACACATGATGGTGGACGAGCAGGAAGTGCATTTTCGCCTGATCGGTGAGTTTAATGCCTATAACCTTCTGGCAGTATATGGCGCGGCGGTTTGCCTGGGGGAGGACAAGGTAGCCGTGCTGCAGGCCCTGAGCGTTCTGAATGGTGCCGCCGGAAGGTTTGAATACCTGATCTCCCCCCGGTCGAATGTGATCGGGATCGTGGACTATGCACACACACCGGATGCATTGCTGAACGTGCTGGCAACTATTAAGAAATTAAGAAAAGGGTTTGAGCAGATTATTACGGTAGTTGGCTGCGGGGGCAACAGGGACAGGACCAAACGGCCGGTAATGGCAGAGGTGGCCTGCGAGTATAGCGATAAGGTCATTTTTACCAGTGATAATCCGAGAAATGAGGATCCGCAGGAGATCATAAAAGATATGGAGGCCGGTGTGCCTGCGGGCAGCAGGAGAAAATGCCTGTCCATCACAGACAGAAGAGAAGCGATCAAAACCGCGATCAGTCTTGCCAGCCCATCAGATATTGTGCTGGTGGCAGGCAAGGGGCATGAGACCTACCAGGAGGCAAGCGGGGTAAGGACCCACTTTGATGACCGGGAGGTATTACGGGAGGTTTTTGAGTTGTTGGAGAAGTAAGTGGAACAGTTAAAGGGTTTGTGTTGGACATTGACCCGTTTTCGAACAAACAAATTAGCACATTAATTAAGTATGTTATATCATTTATTTGAGTGGTTTAAGCAAAACGGCATCAACTTTCCCGGTCGGAACCTGATGGAGTTTATCACATTCCGGGTGATGATGGCGGTGTTGCTGGCGCTTACCATCACTTTGATATTTGGTAAACGGCTTATTAATATGCTGCGCCGCAAGCTGGTGGGCGAATCTGTAAGGGACCTGGGCCTGGCCGGTGAGCAGGCAAAAAAGGGAACGCCCACCATGGGTGGTGTGATCATTATCCTTGGTATCCTGGTGCCCACCCTGCTCTTTGCCCGGCTGAATACCGTTTATATCCTGCTGATGTTGTTTGCAACGATCTGGCTGGGAGCGATCGGTTTCCTGGATGACTACCTGAAGCTAAGGGCCAAGCGTATTGCCCGTGAAAAAGGAGAGGCCTATAAGAAGCAGGATAAAGACGGCCTGGCGGGATGGTTTAAGATCTTTGGACAGGTAGTGCTGGGTATTACCGTAGGCTCCGTATTATACTTTAACAGTAATGTGAAGATCTGGCGGGAATATATAGGAACCCCCGATGCCGCTCAGACGGAAGTGATTACCAAAACCGTGAACAACCGGACCAAGCATTTTGTAGCCACCAAAGCGCCCATTACCACCATCCCGTTTGTGAAGAACCATGAACTTGACTACGCTATTTTTTTACCCAAGGCGCTGAAGGACTACGCATGGGTGTTGTATATACTGATCGTGGTCTTTATCATTACGGCGGTGTCCAATGGCGCCAATATCACCGATGGGCTGGATGGGCTGGCTACGGGCACTTCCGCGCTGATTGGTGTGTTGCTGGGGATCTTCGCCTACGCCAGCGGAAACTTCAATTTTGCGGATTACCTGAATATTATGTATATCCCCAACCTGGGTGAGTTGTCTATTTTCCTGGCGGCCATGATCGGGGCCTGTGTGGGCTTCCTCTGGTATAATTCTTACCCGGCCCAGGTGTTTATGGGCGATACCGGCAGTTTAACGCTGGGAGGGATCATTGCGTCCATCGCTATTATTGTTCATAAGGAATTGCTGATCCCGATCTTCTGCGGGGTGTTCTTTGTGGAATTGCTGAGCGTAACATTGCAGGTAACCTATTTCAAATATACCAAGAAGAAGTATGGAGAGGGGCGCAGGATCTTCCTGATGAGCCCGCTGCACCATCATTACCAGAAACTGGGTTATCATGAAGCAAAGATCGTAACAAGGTTCTGGATCGTGCAGATCTTATTGGTGGTAGTATGTATTGTAACCCTAAAGCTGCGGTAAGCAATGGCAAAAAAACTGGTTATACTGGGCGGTGGTGAAAGCGGTGTGGGAGCAGCGTTGCTTGCGAAACAGCAGGGGTATGCCGTTTTTTTATCCGATGGTGGTTCTTTGAAGGAAATATACCGCAGCGAACTGCAGCAGGCTGGCATCGAATGGGAGGAAGGCGGACATACCGAAGAACGGGTGCTGGCTGCGGATGAAGTGGTAAAAAGCCCCGGTATACCGGAGAAGAATGAACTGGTAAAAAAAATAAGGGCCGGCGCCATCCCGGTGATCAGCGAAATAGAGCTGGCTTACCGGTTTGCGGGCAATAGCCGGATCATTGCCATCACGGGAAGCAACGGAAAAACAACCACCACTTCACTGATCCACCATATCTGCCGGGTAGGAGGGCTGGATGCTGCGCTGGTGGGTAACATCGGCACCTCTTTTGCAAAACAGGTGGCCATTGACCCCAGGCCGGTTTATGTAGTGGAAGTAAGCAGTTTTCAGCTGGATGATATTGACAGGTTCCGGCCGCATATAGCCGTGCTGACCAATATTACAGAGGATCACCTGGATCGCTATGAATACAAATTCGAAAATTATATAAAGAGCAAGTTCCGCATTGTAAAGAACCAGCTGGAAACAGATTATTTCATATACAACGCAGATGACCCGGTAACCAAGGAATCAACAGACAAATTCAATATTCAATCAATTCAACTACCGATTAGCATGGAAAGAGAAAATAACGCGGCTTTTATCAAGGATGGCGATATGTATGTAAGAACGGGTGAAGATTTCATGAATATGAGTATTTATGACTTTACACTAAAAGGTAAACACAACCAGTATAACACTATGGCGGCATGCGTTACAGCAGCAACAATGGATATCCGGAAAGAAAAGATCCGGGAAGCGGTACAGACGTTTCAGAACCTGGAGCATCGCATGGAGCATGTAGCCACCATCAGGGGGGTTGAATTCATCAACGATAGCAAGGCCACAAATGTGAACTCCACCTGGTATGCGCTGGAAAGTATGGAAAAGCCCACCGTGCTTATATTGGGCGGTGTGGATAAGGGAAATGATTATGCATTGATGGAAGAACTTGTAAAAGAAAAGGTAAAAGCCATCATTTGCCTGGGTGTGGACAATACAAAGATCCATGCGGCGTTTAAGGAAAGCGTGCCGGTGATCATTGATACGGCCAGCGCGGCAGAGGCTGTGGGCGCTGCTTTTGCCCATGCAGAAAAAGGTGATGTGGTATTATTGAGCCCTGCCTGTGCCAGCTTTGACCTGTTTAAGAATTATGAAGACCGGGGTACGCAGTTCAAGCGTGCCGTAATTGAATTATAAAATTGCATTTGGCAAATGGATACAACCGCGGAAATAGCAACGGAAGAAAAAGCAGCCGTTAGCAGGAGCTGGAAGGGTGGGCTGGATCAGCATGCCCGGGGCGATAAAGTGATCTGGGCGCTGGTGGTACTGCTTACGCTGGTATCCCTGCTGGCGGTATACAGCGCCACCGGTTCCCTCGCATATAAAAATTATAAGGGAAACACGGAGTTCTTTCTGTTTAAACAGGTGTTTTTTATCCTGGCGGGGTTTGCTACGGTTTATTTTGCGCACCGGGTCAACTATACCATCTACTCAAAAGTAGCGCGGATCCTTTTTATACTCAGTATCCCGCTGCTGGCTTATACCTTATTCTTCGGGGTAAAAATGAATGAAGGCAGCCGGTGGATCCGGGTGCCGCTCATCAATATGACCATGCAGACCTCCGACCTGGCAAAGCTGGCGTTGTTTATGTACCTGGCGCGTTTGCTGAGCAGGAAACAACAGGTGATCAAGAGTTTTAAAAAAGGATTTCTGCCGGTTGTCATCCCCATCGGGATCACCTGTTTGCTGATTGCACCGGCCAATTTATCAACCGCCCTGTTGCTGGGCGCCAGCTGCATGATGTTATTGTTCATCGGCCGGGCAAGTGTAAAGCACCTGTTGCTGGTAGTAGGCCTGGCATTGATACCGATGATCATGCTGGTTATGGCGGCCATGGTACGGCACAAGAGCGGCAAAGATATTGACACCACAGAAACCACACAGGCTGTAAAAAAAGCCACCGGCGGACTGACCACAAGGGTGGATACCTGGATCGGGCGTGTTGAAAATTTTATTTACGGAGGCAAGGAAGCGGACAATGATGAAATGTACCAGGTAAACCAGGCCAAGATCGCTATTGCAAAAGGCGGCTTTGTGGGTGTGGGACCGGGTAACAGCACTACAAGAGATTATCTTCCCCAGGCATATAATGATTTCATCTTTGCCATTATTATTGAAGAGTATGGACTGATCGGTGGGGCGTTTATTCTTTTCATTTATATCGTATTCCTGTATCGCTGCATACGGATCTTTAAGAGATGTCCGTTTGCCTTTGGAGCCTTCCTGGCGCTGGGGCTGAGTTTTACCCTGGCCATTCAGGCGGTGGCCAATATGGCGGTAACGGTAAACCTGTTCCCTGTAACCGGGGTAACCCTGCCGCTGGTAAGTATGGGCGGGTCCAGTTTCCTGTTTACCTGCCTGGCCATTGGAATTATTTTGAGCGTATCCCGGAACGTGGAAAACCTGGACCGGCCCCGGCCGGCAGTGGAGGAAGCCCCGGAAGAAGTAGTGGAAGTAGCTATTGCAGAAAAAACAGATGCATAAGAAATTGATCATAGCAGGTGGTGGAACGGGGGGACATATTTTCCCTGCCATTGCCATTGCCAATGCCCTGCAGCGGAAAGATCCGTCGATACAGATCCTGTTTGTAGGCGCAAAGGGGAAAATGGAAATGGAGAAAGTGCCCCAGGCCGGCTATGCTATCGAGGGATTGGATATAGCGGGGTTTAACCGCAGCTCTTTGATAAAAAATATAGCCTTGCCGTTCAAGCTGGTGAAGAGCTTCTTCCAGGTGAGAAAGATCTTTAAAGCCTTCCGGCCGGATGCAGTCATTGGCGTGGGGGGATATTCTACCTTCCCGGTATTGAAATACGCCCAGTCTAAAAGGATCCCCACATTTATTCATGAATCCAATTCATTTGCCGGTAAGGCCAATATCCTGTTGGGTAAAAATGCTACAAAAGTATTTACGGCAACGGACGGTATGGAAAAATTCTTCCCGGCCGACCGGATCCTGATCACCGGTAACCCCGTGCGGCAGTCTATTGCAACCATGAACATCAGCCGGGAGACGGCATTACAGTACTTTTCATTGTCGCCGGATAAGATCACCGTGCTGGTGGTAGGGGGCAGCCTGGGGGCACGCTCTGTTAATGAAGCTGTGGCAGCCCATGTGGATGAACTGCTGAAGGCAGGACTGCAGCTGATCTGGCAAACAGGGAAAACATTGTCGAAAGAAGCCATGGAGATCGCTGTAGCGCATAAGGAGATATGGGCAAATGAATTTATAACGGAAATGCAGTATGCCTATGCGGCAGCCGATATCATCATGGCGAGGGCCGGTGCTATGACCGTTGCGGAGATCTGTGTGGCACAAAAGCCCGTCATCTTTGTGCCGTACCCTTTTGCAACGGAGGATCATCAGACAGTGAATGCGCTGCAGCTGGTGAACAAAGGCGCAGCCTGGCTGGTAAAGGATGAGGCGGCAAAGGATACGGCCATTGGCAAGGTGATCGAACTGGCAAAGGATGAAGCTACCCGCAAGTATATGAGCGGGGTGCTGGCAACATTGTCGGTTACCGATGCAGACGAGCGGGTTGCCAACGAAATTTTAAAAACCATATAACGTGCAGGAAAAGAAAATAGAAACTATAAAACGGGTGTACTTCATCGGGATCGGGGGGATTGGAATGAGTGCCCTTGCACGTTATTTTCATTCAAAGGGCATCGCTGTAAGCGGGTACGATAAAACGGAAACGGCCTTGACAAAGGCCCTGGTAAACGAGGGCATACCGGTACATTATGAAGACAACCCGGAACGGGCGCCCCGGGATGCAGACTGGATCGTGTTTACGCCCGCGATACCGGCGGATCATCAGGAGCTGAACAATTATAAGACCGGCGGATACCCGGTAATGAAGCGGAGTGAAGTATTACAAAAGATAACAGAAAGTTCTTTCAATATATGTGTGGCAGGCACGCATGGTAAAACGACGACCACTACCATGATCGCGCATTTACTGCGCGACAGCGGGTATGGATGCAATGCCTTTCTTGGCGGTATTTCGGCCAACTACGATACCAATTTCTGGAGCAGCGAAAAGGATGTTTGTGTGATTGAAGCGGATGAATACGACCGCAGCTTTTTAAAGCTCAGCCCGGATATTGCCGTAGTGACCGCCATTGATCCGGACCACCTGGATATTTATGGTTCTGCAGAGCAGGTGCGGCAGGCCTTTGCCGATTTTGCACAGCGGTTAAAAAGAGGAGGGCTGCTGATCCGGAAGCTTGGTATTGGCCGGGAATTGAAGGCCGAGCGGATGTGGCAGTACAGTTTGCAAAACGATAGCGCCAATATTTATGCGGCCAATATCAAAATACAGGATGGCGGGTATGTATTTGATGTAGTGCTGCCGGCGCAGCTGATAGAGGGGCTGCAGCTGAACATGGGCGGCATGCATAATATTGAGAACATGGTAGCCGCAATTGCAGTGGCAGGCTCTTTAAATATTGACCCGGAAAAGATAAGAACAGCAGTAGCGTCGTTCAAAGGGGTAAAGCGCCGGTTTGAATACATCATCAAAGAAAAAAACCTTGTTTTTATCGATGATTATGCACATCACCCGGAGGAGTTGAAGGCGTTGATAAATAGTGTAAAAACCCTGTTTCCTCAAAAGAAATGTACGTTAATTTTCCAGCCGCATTTGTACAGCCGTACAAAGGATTTTGCCCAGGATTTTGCTGCTGTTTTGAGCACGGTAAACAGGACGGTTTTACTGCCTGTTTATCCTGCGCGGGAACAACCGATACCCGGAGTCGAAAGCAATACCATTGCTGAATTGATGGAGGGGGCAGATCCTGTGCTGATGACAAAGGAGGCATTGCTGAAATGGGTGGAAGATGATTTTTCAAAAAACAGGGAACAGGAGTTTGGCGAAGTGATCATTACGGCAGGAGCCGGTGATATTGATAAGATGGTGGCACCTGTAAAAGATCGTTTATTAAATAGAAAGTGAGCAGGAAAAGAGCTATAAAAAGAATGTTGCTGACACTCATGTGGCTGGGTGTGGGGGCCGGTATGTTTACACTGATCGCTGCTGCCATGCGTGCGCAGGATGGAAGCAACTGCAGGGGATACGAGATCCATATCCGCGGAGCGCAGGGCGGGGGAAGTTTGTTTACTTCCGAAGAGCAGATCGTAAAGCTTTTGAAAGAAGCTTCGGGAGGGACCATAAAGGGGCAACGGAAAAGTGGCTTTAACCTCCCCCGTATTGAAGACCTGCTGGAGCAGAGCGCCTGGGTATACAATGCAGAACTGTATTTTGATAATAAGGATATCCTCCGGGTGAACGTTACGGAACGCAAACCACTGGCGCGGGTATTTACGGCTAACGGCCAGTCGTTCTATATGGATGAGGCAGGAAAGCAGATCCCTCTTTCGGATAAGACCTCTCTGGATGTTCCGGTGTTTACCGGTTATCCGAATCCGAAAGTTATGAAGGCAGCGGATAGCACGCTGCTTGAAAATATGATCGCTGCAGCCTCTTTTATTAACACCGATTCTTTCTGGGTATCCCAGGTGTCGCAGATCGATATCCGCAAATGCGGCAGCGACTGCTGGAATATGGAAATGATACCGGTAGTGGGGAATCACCGGGTTGACCTGGGCGATGGCAGCGATATTGCCTCCAAATTTCACCGCCTGTACCTGTTTTATGACCAGGTACTGAAGCGGACCGGCTTTGATAAGTATAAGCGGATCGATGTGCAGTACAACGGACAGGTAGTGGGGGTCAGAGGAGATGACTCGAAGCTGGATTCATTACAGTTTCGCAAAAATATTGAGGAGTTGCTGCAGCAGTCGCGCAAGGCCAATGACCTGATAGAGGTGGCACAGGTAGTACCGGGCCTCCGTTTGCCGGCTGCCGATACTTCTGCCGATGCAGCGGGGCTGTATGCATTGCCGGTCAGTGATGAGGAGGGGGCAGATACCCTGGCGGCAATGGCCGGAAAAGATGACGTAAAGCCAGCGGCACTCCCTGCTGCCGTTCCCGCAGCTGTAAAAAAAGTGGCCGGTCCAAAAGTTCCTGCTGCCAAAAAAGAAACGCACAGGAACAGCGCAGATCCGAAACCGGCAGCAAAAACAGGGGGAAAGCAGCCTGTTAAAAAAGACATTTCCCGCAAACCCGTATCGAAAGCTGCGGATAACAAAAAAACAACAGCCAGGGACAAGGCCGTTATAAAAAAGACAGCACCGTCAAAGCAAAAAAGCGCTGAGAAAAAAGTTGCAACAAAGAAAACATCCGCTAAAAAGAACAACTAAAAACGAAATATATGAATCCTGAACAACCCATTATCGTAGGACTGGACATTGGAACCACCAAGATTGCTGTTATTGCCGGGCGCAAAAACGAATTTGGAAAACTGGAAATCCTTGGCTTTGGTAAAGCAAACTCCAACGGGGTAAAACATGGCCAGGTTTTGAATATCGATGAAACGATCAAGGCTATTAAAATGGCGTTGGAGAACTGTTTATCGTTAAACCCGAACCTGAATATCGGCGAGGTCTATGTAGGTATTGCCGGTCATCACATAAAAAGTTTACAGACCCGCGGCGATATCGTGCGCGAGAGCGAGGAAGAAGAGATCTCGCAGGCGGAGGTGGATCTGCTGATCAGCAAGCAGTATAAAACCTATATTCCTGCAGGTGACCAGATCATTGATGTGATCCCCCAGGAATATACGATTGATAACATGCCCAATATTGTACGGCCGATCGGATACAGCGGCGTAAAACTGGGGGCCAACTTCCATATCATTACCGGCGATAAGAACGCCATCCGGAATATTAACCGCAGTGTGGAAAAAGCAGGCTTATACACCAAAGACCTCGTATTGCAGCCGCTGGCATCTGCCGCAGCAGTAATGGGTCAGGAGGACCTGGAAGCAGGCGTGGCCATTGTGGATATTGGCGGAGGTACTACCGACCTGGCCGTTTTCGCAGACGGTGTATTGCGTCATACGGCTGTGATCCCTTTTGCCGGAGAAAATATCACCAATGATATTAAAACCGGTTTGGGCGTATTAAAAAGCCAGGCAGAACAAATGAAGACCCAGTTTGGAAGCGCCCTGGCCAATGAAGCAAAGGCCAATGCTTACATTACCATACCGGGGTTACGCGGAATGCCCGCAAAAGAGATCAGTGTCAAGAACCTGGCCAATATCATCCAGGCCCGGATGAGCGAGATCCTGGACTTTGTAACCTACCACCTGAAACAGATCGGTATGGACAACCGCCAGTTAAATGGGGGGATCGTGCTGACCGGTGGCGGATCCCAGCTGCGCCACCTGATCCAGTTGACCGAATATGTTACTGGCCTGCCGGCGCGGATCGGTCTGCCCAATGAGCACCTGGCAGCGGGGCATATCGAAGAACTGGCTAAACCCACCTACTCTACCTGTCTGGGGCTGATCCTTAAAGGCTATGATGATTTTGAAAACAACCGGAAGGTGTTTGAAAAAAGTTTCATCAATATTCCTGTGCCACAGGACCTGATCAAGCAGGGAGCACCTGCCGCAGGTATGGAAGCTGAAGTACTGGTGGCGGAAGAAAATGTGGCGGCGGCTACTGTAGAAAAAAGACAACCCCTGAAAAATTTCTGGGACAAATTTAAAAATGGCATCATCGATATCTTCAAGGAAGAAGAAGACGGCCATTTATAAGCACAACAACAAACAACAACTATAATTAACCCATTTACAAACAGGTTTTCATGGAAGGGAAACCACAAATTTTTAAAAGATGATACATTTTGATCTACCTAAAGAACAGTCCTCGATCATCAAAGTGATCGGAGTAGGTGGCGGCGGCGGTAATGCTGTTAACCACATGTTCAGTCAAAACATCGACGGAGTAAACTTCATTATTTGTAACACAGATGCCCAGGCACTTTCAAACAGCCAGATCCCGAACCGGATCCAGCTTGGCCCGCAGCTTACATCCGGACTGGGAGCCGGTGCCAACCCCGAGATCGGCCGCCAGGCAACCGAGGAGTCGCTGGAGGAGATCAAGCGTATCGTGGAAGTAAATACTAAGATGGCATTCATTACGGCCGGAATGGGTGGAGGTACCGGAACCGGTGGTGCTCCGATCATCGCAAAGATCTGTAAGGATCTTGGGGTGCTTACGGTTGGGATTGTGACCATGCCCTTTGCTTATGAGGGTAAAAAACGCCATAAGCAGGCAGAGGAAGGGATCAAGATCCTGAAGCAATATGTAGATACCCTGCTGGTGATCAGCAACGATAAATTGCGGCACCAGTTCGGCAACCTGAAAATGCGCGAAGCTTTTGAAAAAGCAGATAATGTTCTGGCAACCGCAGCAAAATGTATTACTGATGTGATCAACAGCACCGGGCAGATCAACGTAGACTTTGCGGATGTATGCACGGTGATGAAGAACGGCGGGGTTGCTATTTTGGGTAGCGCTACCTCTTCCGGCGAAAACCGTGCGCAGCGCGCGATTGAAGAGGCGCTGAACTCTCCGTTGCTGAATGACAATGATATTCGCGGGGCTAAATGGATCCTGATCAATATCAATTCTGCAGAAGGCGATTCGGAATTTACGATGGACGAAGTGGAAGTGATCCAGGCTCATTTATTAAGCCAGGCCGGGGAAAACACCGATGTGATCCTGGGTCTCGGTTACGATAATTCACTGGGTGATGAGATCGGTATTACACTGATCGCAACCGGTTTTGAAAATAAAGACCCGTTCGTAAAACCGGTTTTGAAAAAAGAAGAACAGGACGAAGGAAAGATCGTAATGACCCTGACACCACAGGAAAACACCGCACCGAAGATCGCTCCCAGAGTAGAAGCTCCGGAAGTAGCGGAACATGAGCTGAAAGAAGCCGAAAAAAGCCTGGGATTGCAGGTGGATCCCATGATGCCCAAGCTGGTGGACGAGCCGCAGTTTTTTGATGCACCCATGCCAACGCTGGAAGATATGGCAGACCTGGGTTTTGGGAAAGAGACTGCTGATGTGCACTACACTTTGTCGGCAGAGGACAATGAAAAAATAGGAGCGACAGCCGAACCGGAAGTGGTTAAGGAAGTGACCGTGGAGATTGTGGCAGAAGAGGAGCAGGCGTTCCTTTCCCCCGCAATGCCCAGCGAAGACCGGGTCCTGGAGCAGCCGGTGGCAGCCACCGGACCCGAACAGGATCATTCTGCAGGGGTAGGTATACGCAGCTACCTGGCCAAGCCTTCTAATATTTATGCCGAGCCCAAAAGAGAAGAGCCTGTAGCAAATACGCCGGTATCCAATCCTGTTGAAGAAAAAATGGAGCTGGTGGAAAAAACAGACCTGCAGCGGGACGAGGTTGCAATGCCGGTGAACCATTTCGAAAAAGAAAAACCCGTGCAATTACAATTGAGCCCGGAGGAAGAAATGCAATTGCAGAAACGCAAACAGGTAGAGCGGCTGCAAAAGCTACGCAACCTTTCTTTTAATGTGAACGGCAGTGATCCCAACAACGAATATGAAACGGTACCGGCCTATATCCGCCGTAACATGGAATTGCAGGACAACTCCAATCATATCGAAAGCTACTATAGTAAGTTTGAAGTGAGCTCCGATGATAAAAATCAGGGTCAGATCAATACCATTAACACCTTCCTGGATGGTAAAAAACCAGACTGATTCCTGTGAAAATTCAATCCCGTTGTAATACGGGAGCGGAGTTTGGGTGTATAGTTTATAGTTGTGGCCCCGGTAGTTATCTGCCGGGGCTTATTGCTTTAAGAAATAAAATAAGCAATGAAGCATATTCAATTTGAAAAGGAAATGAGATCCCGCAAGCAATACGGATCTAACCAATGTTAATGGTCAATAGTCAATGGTCGATGGTTTCCCGAACATTCGGGCGCATTCCGGGATTGATTCCTTATTTAGTATTTTATCTTTCACGGGTCCGGAGAATGACCACTATTTTATGATGGGGCTCCTTTGACTATTGACCTGCTCAAAACGGCTTCTTGTCCATTGTCTAATATCTAACGTCTAACATCTCATCCGGTATTTTATCTTTCACCGGCCCGCTCTTTTACCTCCCTGGCCACAAATTCTTCGATCTCTTCAAAAAGCGTCCGGTCCCGGGGTTGTCCTTTCGTGGCTTCTTCAAATTTATCGGTCAGCTCGCGGGCCAGCTGGTACAATTCTTCCGTGGCGCTGCGGTTCAGCATTTCGCTGAAACTTTTATGCTGGCTGGGCTCTTCAATATCCCGCAGGTAACAAAGAGCTTCCACAACCTCAAAATGGGTTTTCTGCCAGGAGTCAAAACCGTTTGGAAATACCGTCATAGACATATGCAAAACATTAAAATAAACAATCGGATGCTTTGCCAATATAATGAAAATCGCGCAGTTTGCCAAGGCCTGGGGGATTGCCACTGAAGCACGGATACTTTTAGGTTTCCATTGCGATATATGCCCGGAAAAGGGAATAAGAAAAGCAATATTTCTGAGCCTCAGTGGCAAAAAGAATCAGATAAGAAAACCTTCAATTTTTTCGAACCCTTTTGCAGGGGGTAAGCCCTCCCATAGGATGTTGTAGATCGTTTCGGCGATCGGCATTTCCGCTTTCAGCGACCTGTTGGTATTATAAATACATTTGGCCGCATTATAGCCCTCGGCTACCATGCGCAGTTCCAGTTGTGCTGCCTGCACGCTGTATCCTTTCCCGATCATGTTGCCAAAAGTACGGTTCCGGCTGTGCAGCGAGTAGCAGGTTACGAGAAGATCCCCCAGGTATACGGAAGCCGAATAATTGGCGTATTTTTTTTCAGGGTCATCAACATCGGTATGCTCCCCTACCACGATGTGTTCTGCCCCGAATTTTCTTAAAAAGCCGGCCATTTCATCCGCACTGTTGGCAATATATACGCTCTGGAAATTATCACCGTAATCCAGCCCGTGTGCAATACCGGCCCCCAGTGCATAAATGTTTTTTAATACTGCGGCATATTGCACCCCCAGGATATCGGTATTGACCACCGTATTGATAAATGGTGATTTGAAATGCCCGGCAATCTTTGCAGACATGAGCTCATCCACACCGGAAAACGTAAGATAAGAGAGCTTTTCAGCTGCTACTTCTTCTGCATGGCAGGGGCCCAGCACGGCAAAATAGTCTTTCAGGGAAACATCAAAATACCGTTCAAGGTATTCATTCAGCAGGATGTTCTCCCCGGGAAGGATGCCTTTTATGGCAGAGAGGATCTTTTTGCCTTTGAGCGCACCGGGGCCCAGCTCCTGCAGGCTTTCCGCCACGTAGGCAGAGGGCATGGCAAGAATGAGCACTTCCGAGCGTTCAATGACCGCAGGCAGATCTGTTGTTAAATACAGGGATCTTGTATTGAGTACAGCGGATGTAAGGTGTTTGGGATTGTGATGCCGCTGCTTGATAAACCCGATCGCTGTTTCACTGCGCAGGCACCAGTTTACCTTATGCCCGTTATCGGTTAATATTTTTACCAGCGCTGTTGCCCAGCTGCCACTGCCCGCTACACCAAATTTGATTGCCAATAGAATAAATGTTTAATATGCAAAGGTACTGAATGCTGGGGAAGTGTTTCCGTCAGACCTGTTAACGTTTTAGGTCCGGCGCGGTTTCATGCCGGATGGGCATCGCACTAATACCTGGTAACGGACTGATATCCGAAAGCCGACGGTTTCCGGCTAAAGTCTTATTCCCGGTCGTAATAAAAACAGTCGGCCTGCTGTGTGCAGCTGATCACCAGGTCGTTGATACAAACATGATCCGGAAGCGTGGTACAGTAAAAAATAGTTTCCGCTACATCGGCGGCAACCAGGGGGATCAACCCGTCATATACCTTATCGGCGACAATACGGTTTCCTTTAAAGCGGACCATAGAGAACTCTGTATCCGCCGCCCCGGGGTGAATGGCGGTTACCTTAATATGGTGGGGCAGCAGGTCGATGCGCATGGCCCGGGAGAGCGCGTCTACGGCATGTTTGGTGGCGCAATACATATTGCCCTGGCTGTACACCTGTTTGGCTGCCACGGATCCCAGGTTAATGATATGTCCGCGCTTGTGCGGGATCATCAGCCGGGAGATGGCCTGGGCCACATAGGCAAATCCCTTCAGGTTGGTATCCACCATGGTATCCCAGTCGTCCAGGCTGGCTTTGTCAAAGTCGTCTTTTCCTGCAGCCAGGCCCGCATTGTTGATCAATACGTCGATCCGTTTCCATGCATCGGGCAGCGTGCTGATGGACGCGGCCACCTGCCCGCGATCCCGCACATCGAATGTAAGGGGCAACACCTCAACAGCGTGTGCGGTGGCCAGCGATTCCGCCAGTTGCTCCAGGCGCTCCTTTCTCCGGCCGGTAATGATAACGTTATAGTGGTTAGCCGCAAATTTCTTTGCGCAGGCCTCACCAAAGCCAGCCGTTGCGCCTGTTATAAAAACGGTTTTATTCATATTTGTTGGTTTATACCTGCACGATCCGCTCCCTATTCACTATTGCCTCTTCACTGCTTCAGCTCCATCAGGAACGCTTCAATGGCCGCATTGGCCTTCCCCGCTTCTTCCAGCATGCCCATATGACCGGATTGATGCAGGATGTGAATGCAGGAGACCCTGGGCATGGACGCCTGCTTGAGGATATCTTCAAAAGAGATGACCGAATCCTGTTCACCGATAATGAATAATACGGGCAACTCGGTCTTTGAGAACAGGTCGATCCGTTCAGGCCTTGCGATCATGGCTTCATAATAGCTTTTTAAAGCCGTTTTTGAGAAAGAAGGAAGCGCAGCGGTAAAATTTTTAACAAGATCAGGATCCGTATTTTTTGTACGTTCCGAAAATAAGTTGGGGATCGTTGTTTTCAGAAAGGCATCAGCCCCGTTCTTTTCAATAAATACAATGCCTTTGCGCCGTGTTTCTTTTTTTTCTTCTGTGTCGGCTGCGCCGGTGGAGTGAAACAGGCCAAAACCGTCCAGCAAATGGGAATAGCGTTCTGCAAAAGCCAGCGTGGCATATCCTCCCATACTATGCCCGATCAGCACTACTGATTCAAGTTCTTCCGCATCTATGATCTGCCGGACCATATCGGCAATACCTTCCATGCTGACATCATCGGTCAGTTCGGACTGGCCGCTTCCGGGAATGTCCGGTACGATCACCTGGTAGTTGTGCCGCAGGTATTCGACCTGGTTGTCCCAAACCGTGCCGTCCTCGCCAAAGCCATGCAGCAGCACCACCGGGCGTCCGATCCCTTCAACGGTGTAATGGATAATGCTGTCATTAATATGGATTGTTTTTGTACCCATCAGGAAGTTTTTTGAGTGGATTGTCTTTTTCGAAAAAATGTTTTATAAAGAAGGAACAATAAGAATGCCAGGGCTGCTATTGCGGCCATGCAAAAAAGCCAGTCTCCGTGCCGGGTATAAAAAGTTTCTGATACAAAGGCCGCAACCGTCTGTTTCAGCACTCCCTTCCGGTTCCAGGGGAGCTGTTGTATGATATTGCCGTACGGGTCAATAAAACAGCTGATACCGGTATTGGCACTGCGGGCCACCCATTTGCGGCTTTCAATAGCACGCAGGCGTGCATATTGCATGTGTTGCCGGTAGCCGGGAGTGTTGCCCCACCATCCGTCATTGGTGATCACGCAGATCAGGTTGGCGCCTTTCTGGTTGAACGTTGACAGATACCCCCCGTAAATGCTTTCATAGCAAATGGCAGGTGTAATATTGAAAGTATGGTTGGCTGTTTGCAGCACCCGCCCGGTTGTATCGCGGGCGTAGCCTCCCATAGTACCTCCGAATTTTTCAAACAGGGGCCCCATAAAACCAAGAAAGGCGGGCAGGACTTCCGGTCCCGGCACCAGCTTTGATTTATGGTAGATCTGTATTGTAGCGCTGTCAAAGAGAGCGGCGCTGTTATATCCTTCAACAAAGCCGCCATCCGGAAGCTTCTGGGCATACCGGCTAACCCGTGTGGGAAACAACCTGCGGCCTTCAAGACCTGTCAGCAGGTTCATATGCGGGTAATCCCTCAAAAATGCCCAGAGCGGCGTCAGGAACCGGTTTTCTTTCAGCTGGTCTTCCAGTACAGCATAGGGAACCGCGGTTTCCGGCCATACGACCAGCGCGGTGTTAGCGTCCATTTGTTTTTGCGATAAAGCAATGAGTTCCTGCAGCTGCATTTCCTCCTTTCCCGCGGCAAACTTGGTGTCCCATGGATCATAGTTAGGCTGGACGATTACAACATTGTATTTATTATGTTCGAGCGTCAGGTTTTGTTTGGTGAGTACAGAAAGGATGACGGGTACCCCTAAGGTAAGCACCCAGGCGGCAGCCAGCTTAAAATAACCCGGGCTACGGCCCTCTTCCTGGTAGCGGAGGAATACGTTGTGCACAAGCACATTGCTGAGCAGGATCCAGAGGCTGCCACCGGCAACGCCGGTATATTCATACCATTGTACCCAGTTGGGATGCAGGGCAAAAGCATTTCCAAGGGTAAGCCAGGGCCAGCTCAGCTCCCAGTTCAGGTGCATCCATTCAAAGGTCATCCAGTAAACGATCAGGGACAGCCCGGCAATAAGCCGGTTCAGAAATTTCCGGGTAAAAAAGTAAGCCAGCCAGGGAAGACACATGATAAGGCTGTTGGCAAGGAAGGCGCTGATCCCGCCGGGAATGCTGGCTTTGGTTATCCACCAGGTAGTAAGTATATTCCAGATCAGTAAACTGATATAGGATAACCCAAAGAATCTTTTCCAGGAGCTGGTTGTTTCCGCCAGGTGCAGCAGGGGCACCCAGGCAACAAAGAGCAGCAACGTAAGAGGAGAAGAAGGCCAGCCGGCCCATAGTAAAACACCACCCAGCAGGGCTACCCATAAACCGGAACTGTTCTTTACATTCATGTACCTGTACTTAGGACCCAAATGTAACACGCTTTTGGCAATTAGCCATCAGTGGTCAGCCATCAGCTTTTTTATCAGCGCTCAGGGATCAGCGGTAGAATATTAATGACAGCAGTTTCAAAATTTGTTTAAGGCTTAATGTTCAAGGTTTGACGTCAGGTCCATTTTACACTTGCAAGATCAACTGAAAGCAGATCACAGACTGCTGATCGTTTTAAAAGCGAATCTCCAGCTTCCGTTCCGGGTAAGCCAGTTTATTGCTTTTCCGGGTGCCATTCACAATAAAGTGTACAATATTCACCTGGTCCCCGAAAAGATCATAAAGGATGGTATTTTCAACAGTGATATTACGGGTGCTGAAGGTGGTGGCGTCTGCGGTAGTATATACATAAACAGCTTCATGATCCACTTCCCAGCCAAAGAACTTCAGCCGCTGCACCTGCCCGTTACTCCGGATGCTTAAATGAGTGGTGATGTATCTGGCCACCAGCTCATCCAGCGCGGATTTCCTGGATTTGTTGCTGAAGTCCACGGGTGTTTTATAAACCCGGGCAAGCACGGATTCAAAATCATCGGTAAAGATCTTCGTACTGATCTCCAGGCGTTTTGTTTTGCTGTTGTATTCGATTTCTGAAGCACTTACATGAAAAGGGTGCCATACCGCCCGGGCAAAGCCCGTCAGCAGCAGAACGGCCAGCAGTACCAGGATGCTGTTCCTTTTATAGGGGGTATTTGCCATTAATACAAATAAAGGGATATTATGTGAAGATGGTAAATTATATTTGATGGTTGGCAGCATAAAATTTTTGCGGATCCGTATGAGCAGCTTTTGGTTTTATTTTACAGAGGGGTGGAAGCATATCATCAGCCAGGACGCGCTGGATCATCAGCTATTCATCATCGCCCTGGCTGTTATTTATACTTTCCGGGACTGGAAGCGGGTATTGATCCTGGTAACAGCCTTTACCATAGGTCATTCATTAACACTGGCGCTCAGTGTTTTCAATGTGATCAGGGTTGCTTCATCCTGGGTAGAATTTTTAATACCGGTGACCATTGTATTAACTGCCTTGTGGAATGTCCTGCGGCAGCACAAACCCAGGCAAATCAATGCCAATTATTTCCTGGCCCTGTTTTTCGGACTCATCCATGGCCTGGGATTTGCCAATACCATCCGGATGATGCTGGCCAGTGATGAGTCGGTTGGGACCGGCCTGCTGGGCTTTAACCTGGGGCTGGAAGCCGGGCAGGTGATCGTGGTGCTGGTGGTCCTGCTGCTGACAAAGCTGGTGACAGGGGGTCTGAAAATTCCGCAAAGAATATATATTTTCGCAGTATCCGCACTGGTATTCATCCTTTCATTAAAGATGGCGCTGGAGCGGGTTCCGTCATTATCATAAATTACCTACATGAGAAGAATTCTGTTTGTTGTTGCCTGTTTTTCATTTGTAACCAGCCCTGCCCAGGATATCCGGAACAATCCCGGCAGCAATCACGGGAACAAGTTCGAGCAATTGGGAACCATCCTTCCTACCCCGAATGAATACCGCACGGCCAGTGGTGCGCCGGGGCCCAAATACTGGCAGCAGCGTTGCGATTACACCATCCGTTGTATACTGGATGAAAAAGCGCAAAAGCTTACGGGCAATGAAACCCTGAATTATTTCAATAATTCTCCGGATGTGCTGACCTACCTGTGGCTGCAGCTGGATGAAAACGAACACAGCAATAAGGATAATGCCAATTACCAGGGCAAAAGCACGCTTCCGGCAACCCTTACCGACAAGTCGCTGACCGCGCTGGAGGAAGCTTCCGGGCCGGACAACGGGTATGGGCACAAGATCCGCTCCATAACGGATATGGCCGGGAAAGCGCTGCCTTATACTATTAATAAAACGATGATGCGGGTGGACCTGCCGGTACCGCTGAAACCCGGCCAGCGGTTCCAGTTTAAGGTAGAGTGGTCCTATAAGATACCGGATCGGGTAACGCTGGGCGGCCGGGGCGGATACGAATTATTTCCCGAAGACGGGAACAGTCTCTATACGATTACACAATGGTATCCCCGGGTATGTGTGTACAGCGATTTCCAGGGTTGGCAAAATCACCAGTTTACCGGCAGGGGGGAGTTCGCGCTGACCTTTGGTAATTTTGATGTGCAGATGACTGTACCGGCAGATCATATCGTAGGCAGCACGGGCGAATGCCAGAACTATGCACAGGTGCTGACACCTGCACAGCTGGCGCGGTACCAGAAGGCAACGGTAGCCAAAGAACCGGTGGAAATTGTGACCCTGGAAGAGGCAAAGGCGGCAGAAAAAACAAAGAGTACGAAAACAAAAACCTGGCATTTTAAAGCCGATAATGTGCGGGATTTTGCCTGGACCTCTTCCCGGAAATACATCTGGGATGGCATGCCGCAGCTGGTGAACGGTAAAAAGATCATGTGCATGAGCTTTTATGGAAAGGAAGCCTATGGCCTTTACCGCAGGTTTTCGACCCGGGCCGTGGCACATACGATAAAGACCTACTCCGCGTTTACCATCCCCTATCCCTACCCCGTAGCCCAGAGTGTAGAGGCTGCCAACGGGATGGAATACCCCATGATCTGCTTTAATTACGGACGCACCGAAAAGGATGGAACGTATAGCGAGGCCACAAAAAATGGAATGCTGGGCGTAGTGATCCATGAGGTAGGGCATAACTTTTTCCCGATGATCGTAAACAGTGATGAACGCCAGTGGACCTGGATGGATGAGGGCCTGAATACCTTTGTACAATACCTGACGGAGGAATTATGGGATAATAAATTTCCCAGCAAACGCGGGCCGGCCTGGACCATCGTCGATTATATGAAACTGCCAAAGGACCAGCTGGAGCCCATTATGACCAATTCTGAAAACATTGTGCAATTTGGCCCCAATGCTTATGCAAAACCTGCCACAGGGTTAAATATCCTGCGTGAAACCATTATGGGACGGGAACTGTTTGACTTTGCCTTTAAAGAATATGCCCGCCGCTGGGCCTTTAAGCATCCCACGCCGGCAGATCTCTTCCGCACGATGGAGGATGCCAGTGCCGAAGACCTTGACTGGTTCTGGAGAGGATGGTTCTACAGCATTGACCCGGTAGACATCTCCCTCGATTCTGTTAAGTTTGCAAGGGCCGATGTGGACGCAGCGGTGCCGAAGACAAAAAAGGAGGTAAAAAAGCCCGACGCTCCCCAGGCACCGGAGTTTGATGATATTTCGAAAATACGCAACCGGGAAGACCGGAGGATCACTTTTTATACCGATGAGGATAAGGAGGCACGCGATTTTTACTGGCGCTATGTACGGGGGCAGGAGCCCTATGACTCTACCAGGACGTTTACCGTAGAAACCGCGCCAACCGTGGATGTGCTTAGTCCCGAGGCAAAACAACGATTTGCAGGTAAGTATTTTTATGAGCTGGTATTTTCCAATAAAGGGGGAATGGTGATGCCCATTATTGTTGAATGGACATTTAAAGATGGGACCCGGCAGGTAGATCGTATCCCGGCCCAGGTCTGGCGGCATAACGAAAAAACAGTAAGTAAACTGTTTGTAAAAAACAAAGAAGTGAGCGGTATACGGCTTGATCCGTTCCGGGAAACGGCAGATATTAATGAAAGCAATAATGTCTGGAACGAGATACCTGCCCCAACAAGATTTAAAGCCTTTGCACAGAAAGCGGGTGCCGCGCGCGGACAAAGCACCGGCTCCAATCCTATGCAGCAGGCAAATAAATAGTGGGTGGGTTCCGCCACAAAGTCACGAAGGCTCAAAGAAGCACGAAGGTCTTTCTTTGCAGGCCAGGGAGATGTTGGGATCTGTGTGCACGGATTACGCGGATTATCACAGAAAATATTGTTTGCCGGTTTAAGATCATCTGTGTAAATCTGTACATTCTGTGAGCTTTAATGCCTGCTTTGTGGCCTAAAAGCATTCCATTACTTTTCCGCCAGCAGGCAAATAAATAGTGGGTGGGTTCCGCCATAAAGTCACGGAGGCTCAAAGAAGCACGAAGGTCTTTTTATGCAGGTCAGGGAGATGTTGGGATCTGTGTGCACGGATTACGCGGATTATCACAGAAAATATTGTTTGCCGGTTTAAGATCATCTGTGTAAATCTGTGCCTTCTGTGAGCTTTAATGCCTTCTTTGTGGCCTGAAAAGCATTCCATTATCCTTCCGCCAGCTGGTAAATATCTTTGTAATTTCTTCCCAGCCCGTCGTAGTCAAGGCCATAACCTACCACAAATTTATTGGGGATCACAAAACCTGTATAGTCAATGGGGACTTCGTATCTGGTCATTTCTGCCTTATGCAGCAGTGCCACGATCTTCAGCGAGCTGGGCTGCTGGTGCCGGAGTTGTGGCAGGAAAAAATGCAGGGTCTTCCCGGTGTCGATAATGTCTTCAAGGATCACCACGTTTTTCCCGTGCAGGTCTTCCTCCAGCCCGATGGCGGTAGTAACATCCCCCGTAGATTTTAAACCTTTATAGGAAACAAGCTTGATAAAGCAGATCTCGCTTTCGATGGTCAGGTATTTGAAAAAATCAGCAGCAAACATAAAGGAGCCATTCAGGATGGCCAGGAAATAGACCTTTTGCCCGGCATAATCCGTATTAATGGCGGCTGCCAGTTCTTGAATGCGTTCTTGTAATGTTGCTTCCGACAGGTAAACGGAGAAACGTTTGTCGTGTACGGTAATATCTGCCATGCGCTACGGATTGTTTTTGGCAACAGCATTTTTGCCGGTACCCATATCCTGCAAATATAGCTTAGACCCGATTGCCGGGGAGGCAAACTTCGTAAGATTATTATATTTGAGCAATGACTCCAGGCGAACGCCCTCTTCCTGGGCAATATCGTAAAGGGTTTCTCCCGCTTCTACTTCATGGAAGGCTTTGGGGCTCTCCGTTCTTTTCAATTGCAAAAATACCAGCGCATCCTGTTGCGGCGCCTGGTGCTCCTGCAGGTCATTGTAAAGGAACAGGCGGTTTAGCGGAATATTGTACCGGGTGGCAATGGCTTCAAAAGCAGTGCCCTGTTTAGCAAAGATCACCTTTGTCTGGTTGATCATAAAATCGCCCTGGGGGTACTGTTTGGCCTTTTTTACCGGTACCGCTTCTTCCCGCGCTTCATTTACTACGGCAAATGTTGCCTTCAGCTCCGGGGGCATTTCTTTTTTACCCATCGCAATCAGCGTATAGTCTTCCAGGTTATAACGTTCGATCAACCCGATCAGGAGTTGCGGGTATTTGGGATTGGTGGCATAACCGGCTTTCTTTAAACCATTGGCCCATGCCTTATAGTCTGTTGGGTCCAGCTCAAAAAGGAACGCATAACGGTCGCGCCCTTTTAAAAAATCAGAATGGTCGCGGAAAGAGGCTTCGGGATGCTCGTATTTTATGAAACGCTCCTGTGGCCGGTCGTCATCATGCAATACATAGGGGCCTGTGTAGCCGGTTTTGCATTTAATGCCAAAGTGATTGTTGGAACGCAGGGCCAGGTCTCCGTCGCCTGCATTGGATTCCAGGATGGCCTGGGCCAGTTTAATAGCTGCCGGTACACCGGTCCGCTGCATTTCCTGCATGGCAATACCCCGGTATTGCTGGATATAGGCCACAACTTTATCTGATTGTTGTGCAGTAGCAGTAATCGTTATGAACAGGGCCGCAGCCAAAAATAATTTCCGCATCATCAAAATCAATTACAATTTTCGCAATAAATAAAGCCCGTCTCTGATGGTCAGAACCAGCTTGTCAATGTCATCATTGTGATGGACAAAATCGTTAAACGCCTTGATGGCCTTTGCGCTTTTTCCCTTTGGAACCTGGGTGAAAACCTGCCCGTGGAAAAAAATATTGTCCGCTAATATAAAGCCATTTTTCCGAACGGCAGGCAATACGAGCTTAAAATAATCGATATAGCCCGGTTTATCGGCGTCGATAAAGACCAGGTCCCAGGATTCATTCAGGGTCGGAATAATGTTCAGCGCGTTGCCCACGTGCAGTTTTATTTTGGGATATAACGCTGATTTTTGAAAAAAATTGTGTGCAATGGCTGCCGTTTCTTCCCGGAACTCAATGGTGTGCAGCTCACCGTCGTTTGTTAGTCCTTCGGCCAGGCACAACGCACTGTAACCTGTAAAGGTTCCGACCTCCAGGATACGCCGCGGGCGGATCATATGGCTGATCATCTCCAGCAGCTTCCCCTGTACCGGCCCGCTCAGCATATGCGGTTCTGCATGGTTTTGCCGGGTATAAGCTTCCACTTCCTGTCGCAAAGGATCGGGGGGCGTCGAAAAGTTTAATGCAAACTGCTCTAATTCAATGGGTAATAATTCCATCCCTGTTTATTGGTCATTAGTGAACCGAATCCTGTTCCAGCTGTGAAAGATCTGAAACGGGCTTCGAAATAGTCAACAGTCCTATAAACGTAAGTGCACCGTTAATTATTATCAGTTCCAGCCCTATTTTGAAATCTCCGAAAAGGCCTTTTTCATTTGTGTAATAATCAATAAAAAAACAAATAATGGGAGCTATAAAACAAACAACCGGTACCCAGCGATCATCCGGCCGGCGCTTTGTAAAAATACCGAAGGCGAAGAGACCCAGCAGCGGGCCGTAAGTATACCCCGCCAGTTTCAGGATGATGCCGATCATGCTGTTGTCATTGATCCAGTAAAACATGAGTACCAGCAGCAGGAAGGAGAGGGCCACCAGCAGGTGCACTTTCTGGCGGAACCGTTTCTTTTGTGTTTCGTTCATATCGGTACGGCGCTGTAAACCGGCAATATCAATGCAAAATGAAGAAGTAAGGGCCGTCATGGCACCATCTGCACTGGGAAACAGGGCAGAGATCAATGCCACTATAAAGATGATCGAAATATAAGGCGGCATATGATTCACCGCAACATCCGGAAACAGGGCATCTCCTTTGGAGGTCAGATGCTCCTGGGCCGCAAACAAATGTAATAAGCCTCCAAGATAGAGGAACAGGCCGATAACCACAACCATAATAAAGGCCAGTGAAACCATGTTCTTTTTTGAGTCCTTCAGGTTGGTAACAGAAATACTTTTTTGCATCATTTCCTGGTCAATACCCGTCATGCTCAGCGTAATGAAGGCGCCGGCCAGGATCTGTTTCACAAAGAAATCACTTCTGGAGGGATCGGTCTTAAAGATTTTGGAAAGCCCGCTGCTGCGCATGGCTTCCAGGCTTTCACCCACCCCCATATTCATATGATTGAGCAGGTAAATAGTGCAGATGATCAATCCCAGCAGCATACAGGAGGTTTGCAGCGTGTCGGTCCATACGATAGTTTTTACGCCCCCTTCAAAAGTATAAAGGATGATCATTACAAGGATAATAAGGGTTGACACCCAAAAGGGGATGCCAAAGCTGTCGAGAATGGTGATCTGCAGGATATGGACCACCAGGTATAACCGTGCTGTGGCCCCTACCAGCCGGGAGATAATAAAGAACCAGGCTCCGGTTTTATAGGATAGCATACCCATCCGGGTTTTCAGGTATCCGTAAATGGAAGTGAGTTTTAACCGGTAATACAGGGGTAGCAACACATAGGCGATCAGGAGGTAACCGATCATATAGCCCAGCACTACCTGCATATAGCCAAACCCATCCCTGCCAACAGCGCCGGGTACGCTTACAAAGGTAACACCGCTCAGGGATGTACCGATCATCCCAAAGGCCACCAGCATCCAGTTACTGTTGCGGTTGCCGATAAAAAACGATTCATTGTTACTGTTCTTACTGGTTTTCCAGGCTACTGCCAGCAGTAAGATAAAGTAGGCGATAACGATCGAAAATAAAAAACCTGCGCTCATTGATAATGCTTGTGTTGAACTAAAAATTTATTTTTAAACGGCAGCTGTAAGTCATAAGATCTTCAGCCCCGCATGGCTGTATTTTTTGACCTCTTTATCGGAGCTCACTAAAATATAATTATTAACGATCGCCTGCCATATCAGCATGCGATCAAATGGATCCTTATGATAGTCTTCTGTCAATTGATGATAGCCGCTGCTTACAGCTGCAGTTAACGGAATACATACAAACCCCATTTGTTCACAAAGCAAAGGAATGCCTTCCGGACGGACCCCGTCCAGTTTTAATTTCCCCAGCCGGAATTTAAGTGCTATTTCCCAAAAACTAATGGCGCTTACTAAAATCGTATTTTTGGGGTCTGTGAGTACCGTTTTAACACGGGCCGGTATCATTTTTGTTTCGGCAATTGCCCAGAGTATGTAGTGTGTATCCAGCAGGTAAGTCATAGACCTATAAAATCGGATTCAGATAATTTTGCATCTTTGGTAAATGTAACCGTTGCTTTCCCTTCGAGGATACCAATCTTTCTTTTTTGTTTTGATTCGATTTCAGGTACCAGTTTGGCAACCACGTTCTTTTTCTTGCCATACGCAATACCTATTTCTTTTCCAGCCATCACTTTTTTAAGCACTTCTGAAAAACGGCTTTTAAAATCTCCTACGCTCATCGTTTCCATACCGGTCTTTTAAACAAAGTTATGTTTTTCTTGTCAAGTTGTCAAAAACCAAACAAGGCGGTATCCTGTATATGCCTGGGTTCACCTAAATTTATTTTTGAAGATAGGGAAAATTGAGTTCCTTTTGCAGTAAAAGTATCGAATCATGGGGATAAAATCGCTTGCGGTTTTTTGCGGGTCAAAAGAGGGGCTGGATCCACTGTTTACAACGCATACAGCGGAATTGGGCGCTATTATGGCGGCCCGTGGTTTAACGCTTGTTTATGGTGGTGGAAATGTAGGGTTAATGGGTACCATTGCCAACGCGGTACTCGCGGGCGGAGGAACGGCCATCGGGGTCATTCCCCAGCTGCTGGCCGACCGGGAACGGTCGCACAAGGGCCTTACCCAGCTGGAAATTGTGCCGGACATGCATACCCGTAAAAGGAAGATGTATGAGCTCTGTGATGCTGCGGTGATCCTGCCCGGCGGCTACGGTACCCTGGATGAGTTTTTTGAGATGATCACCTGGAATAACCTGGCCATTCATGATAAGACCCTCTTTGTGCTGAACACCAGCGATTATTACACCCACCTGCTGATGCATATCCGGAAAATGTATGAAGAGGGTTTCCTCTACGAAGATCCCTGGGAAAAGATCCGGGTGATTGCATCTCCGGGGGAACTGGAAAGCTATCTATAAATTGCTGCAGAATTGTACCGTGATTCATCGTTTCAGCGCTTCAGTGGCGTTTTCTGAAAAAACTTCTGCATTTTTGCAGAAACCTCCTTCCTGATGAAGATGAATATTTATAGTGACCTGGTGGAAAAGAAGTTGAACCTGCAAAAGTCTTTTGCAGTGTTGCTGGATCCTGATGCTGTAGACCCTTCTTCATTGAATAGCCTGGTGGATCTATCGGAGGCCGCAGGGGTAGACTATTTTTTTGTGGGAGGAAGCCTGGTCCTTTCTACGCACCTGGATGAAGTGATCCGCAAGATCAAATCCCTTACGCGGATCCCCGTGGTATTATTTCCGGGAAGCCCTTCACAGGTAAGCAGATTTGCAGATGCCTTGCTTTATCTTTCCCTGATCTCCGGCCGGAACCCCGAATTACTGATTGGTCAGCATGTGGTTTCGGCGCCCTTTGTAAAGAAGAGCGGGCTGGAAGTAATACCTACCGGCTATATTGTTGTGGATGGCGGCGCCCCCACCACGGTTTCGTATATCAGTAATGCCGCACCCGTTCCTGCTGATAAAAACGATATTGCGCTTTGCACGGCTATGGCCGGTGAAATGCTGGGGATGAAGCTGATTTACATGGATGCGGGAAGCGGGGCAAAGAACCCGATCACGGAATCCATGATCCGTTCTGTTGCGGAAAATATCGAAGTGCCCCTGATCGTGGGAGGCGGCATCACCGACCCCGAAAAGGCCTGCCTCAATTGCAGGGCCGGGGCAGATGTGATCGTAGTAGGCAATGCTATTGAAAAAGCGCCCTCCCTTATTAAAGAGATCAGTGATGCCGTGCATTCGGTGAAATGTGAAAATTTGAAGATGTGAAAATGATCTGAAGCCGTTTACAGGCGCATCATTTCCTTGGCCTGTACAGCCTGCCGGAGGAGCGGTTTCCTGTGATCAGCTTTCAGCGATCAGTCTTCAGCTTTTAGAACATAATATCAATAAAACATTGAGGCACGCACACGGATCTAACGTTGAACCTGAAACATTGAACCTGGAACTATTCAAAGACTCATCATCTCCTTAAACTTTACGGCCTGTCTCCGGCTAACCTCGATCTTTTCCCCGTCTTTTAATTCGATCAGCAGGCCGTTATTGAAGTACGGTTCTATTTTTTCGATCATCCGGAGGTTAATGATATGTTTCCGGTTAGCCCTGAAAAAGGCTTTGGGATCGAGCCGTTCTTCAAGCGCGTTCAGCGATTTTAAGATAAGCGGCTTATTCGTTCCGAAAAAGACCTTGGCATAGTTGCCCACGCTTTCAAAAAGACGGATATCGCTTAAGCGTACGAACCAGCAGCGGTCACCGTCCTTCACAAATACCTGGCTGTTCTCATTGAGGACCTCGTGGTTGGTAAAAGAAGCGGCTTCACTCTCCTCATAGTCCGGCAGGTTCAGCTTTTTTATGGCATCTTCCAGCCGTTTTGAATCGACCGGCTTTAACAGGTAATCCAGCGCATTTACTTCAAAGGCCCTCAGGGCGTATTCATCATATGCGGTCGTAAAAATGACCAGTGGTGTGTACTCCAGCTCTTCCAGCATTTCGAAACCCGATTTGCCGGGCATCTGTATGTCCAGGAAGATGAGGTCCGGCTGTTGGGTATTGATCTTGCGCATACCTTCTTCTGCGTTGCCGGCTTCGTCAATCACCTCGATCTCCGGGAATTCGTGCAGCAGCTTTTTTAACTCGGTACGCGCCAGGCGCTCGTCATCAATGATTATGGTACGCATATGTTTCATCCTGTTTCTTTATAATTGAGGTTGCTTTTATTATTTAAGCGGGCAGCTCGATCTTTGCCTCAACGGTCTCCGGGTTCAGCTGGCGGATCTCAAAACCGCTGCGCCCGGGATATAGCAGCTTTAGCCGGTCGCGGATACTGTTCAGGCCAAAGCCGGTGTCCTCTTTCTCTGCTGTAAGCTTACCGGTGTTCTGTACACAAAGCTCAATAAGGTTATTGCTGAGCCTTGCAGCAATATAGACCAGGCCTCCCTGCACTTCGCGGCTGATGCCGTGTTTGATGGCGTTCTCTACCAGCATTTGCAGCATCATCGGCGGTATCTGTTTTTCGAGGGTGTTGCTGTCAATATCATAACTTACTGCCAGCCGGTCTTCAAAGCGGACCTGCTCCAGCGCCAGGTAATCCTCAATAATAGCCAGCTCGTTTTTGAGGGTTACCGATTCTGTTTTATGCATGGTGATACTGCTGCGCAGGATGTTGCTCAGTTCGGTGATCGCCTCGCGTGCACGGCCGGGATTTTCATCTACCAGCGCCCGGATACTGTTCAGCGCATTAAAAATAAAATGAGGGTTGATATTGGATTTAATAGTTTTAAGCTCCAGTTCGCGCACCAGTGATTTAAGCTGAAGGGTATCGATCTGCTGCTGCTGGTAATCGCGGGTATAATGATAGATGATATAGATCGCATTCCAGATAAACATGTAAATAAACCAGGAGATCATATTGTTGAAAGAAACCAGCCAGATCCCTCTGCGCTTTAATACATCAATTTCCCGTTGTGTAAACAGTTCAAACTGTTTGTAGACCTGCTGTTCGATAATGCTGCAGATAGAGGCAGTAATGATCGAAAGCAGGATAAAGTTGAGCAATTGCAGCCCCCAGTTATGCCCGAGGAGATGCAGCCGGAGGATAAACATGCGCATCAGATGGGTCAGGATCACCCCGATAACCACAAAGCTGAGGGCACGGGTAAAAAACAGGATGCGGTCCTCCGGAGTGTCAAACTTTCCATAGAACCAGGCAAAGAAGAGGTGAATGAGGAAGAGCCCTCCCCATCCGATCATCTGGAACCACCAGTACCGTTGCCTGCCTGAAAACATAGCGCAAAGCTAACTAATAAAGCCACGGTTTTTGCTGAAAATAAGCAAATGGCGATTATTGGTTATAAATGGAAAGATAGCATCGGCCTTCGGCCATCAGCCATCCGTTATCTGCCATTGGCAGCCGGCTAAACGCTGAATGCCAGGAGCTGCTTGCAGACCGCCGGCATGCCGAATCTCCCTACATTTGCAGCAACTGGAAGTAGCATGTGGAAACCCATAGCCTTTTTTTTCATGCTGGCGCTTTGTTTTACAGCCTGCAAGAACAGCCGTCAACACCGGGAAACGGAGCGGGCTTTCTATTACTGGAAAAGCATTTTTGCTCCTACCTCCTATGAAAAACGACGTGCAGATAGTTTGGGCGTTACCACGCTTTACCTCAAACTGTTTGATGTGGTATGGAATAAAACCAGCAAGGCCCCGGAGCCGGCCGCCAGGTTACTGGTAAAGGATACGGCCTGGCTGCTGCAAAAAAAGATCATACCCGCAGTGTTTATTACCAATGAATGTTTTTATGAACAGGATAGCATGCAGATCGTTCAGCTGGCAAAAAATATTACCAGCCTGGCGGGTAAACTTGCGGAGCAAAACGGGTTTGGCAGCTACCCCGAACTACAGGTCGACTGCGATTGGTCCGGCGCTACCCGCGACCGTTATTTTCAGTTCCTTCGTACCGTCAGGGAGCTGAATAGGGGCAAAAGGATAGCGGCCACCATCCGCCTGCACCAGGTAAAATACCGGCAATCTTCCGGTGTTCCTCCTGTTGACAGGGGATTGCTGATGTGCTATAATATGGGTGACCTGCAACAGGCAGCTGTAAAGAACTCGATCATCGATGCGCAGGAATTCCGGCGCTATATTCAGCGTGTTGCTACCTACCCCCTGCCGCTGGATGCCGGCCTGCCGTTATTTTCCTGGGTGGTTGTCTTTGATAAAGGAGCGTATGCAGGGCTGATCCGGAATGCGGATATATCACCCGGCGGCGCTCCCGCCCTGGAAAGATCCGGAACGGGGTACCGTGTTCTAAAAGATACATTGCTGGGAGGGCGGCTTATAAAAACCGGGCAGTTCCTTAGACCGGAGCGGAGCGATGCGGCCACAGTAAACGCCGTGGGGCGGTTGCTATCCGGAAAGCTCGGCGGCCGGAAGCTGAGCGTAGCCCTGTATCATCTCGATTCATTAACTTTAAATAAATATTCCCTGTATGAACTGGAAAGCATCTATAACAGCCTGCGTTAGCTGTTTGTTCCTTATGGTTCCCAATAATATATTCAGCTGCGCAGATGTGGAAGATGCTTATAGCTCATTTACTTCTTTTTTTAACCGGTATGCAGCAGAAACGCCCAATTATGCACCTTTTTATTTTGCCGATCTGCAATTTCTAAGGGATGACAGTGAACGGCCTGCCACGGCTGAAGCAGTGGTAAAAGAGTGGTGTGCCTTTACCGGCGACCGTGTTACACAGAAAGAGGCCCATGCATTTGTGATGCAATTTGACCGTAAGGACCTGTCGGCACTCTATTACCATATAGAGGAAGGCAAACCCCTCACGCTTCCCGATTCCGTTAAAAACAACGGGATGACCCGGTTCTTCCTGGAACATAAAGACCTGGAGGCGCTGGGGTACCTGATGTATGCAAAGCAGGTGGAGCCCTATGTAACGCGGGAGTACAACAGCTGGGATGCCACACCCAGGGACAGCATCAAAATGAACGGGCTGCTGAAAAACGGGGTGCAGCTGTTTAAAGCAGCCAAAACGCCCCTGTTCCAGTTAAAATACGGGTACCAGGTGGTACGGCTGGCACACTATAATCATCAGTATACAGATGCGATCAGGTACTATGATGAGCTGGTAAGTAAGAATCCAACCACCGGTGTGCTGCAATCTTTGAGTCTCGGGTTAAAAGCCGGCGCGCTTTACCAGCTCGGCCGCAGGCCGGAGGCGGCCTATATCTTTTCACAGATCTTTAATGCAACGGATATAAAAAAGATTGCCAATTTTAACAGCTTCGCCTGGGCGGTTCCTGATGAAGCCCGGTTTCGCAAAACCTATCTTTCACTTTGTAAGAACAGTAAGGAAAAAGCCGGGATGCTGGCTTTATACAGCCTGAATAATGACGCGCCCGATATTGCCGTTTTGTCGGAGATCCACCAGCTCAATCCGGGGATGGAGATAATGCCTGCACTCGTGGTGCGTGAGATCAATAAGGTAGAAATGGCTTTTCTGCAACCCTTTGGAATGAGCAATGCTGCCGTGCAGCAAAAAGGGATACGGGCAACCCTGGGCTCCTTTTCTCCCAAAGAGACCGAGGAGCTGGAGGCATTTGTAAAAACCCTTGAGGATATTGCCGGCGACCGGAAATACCGGGAGCATGCATTATATCCCATCGGCGCAGCATATATTTCCTGCATGCTGAAAGACTATAAAAATGCCAACCGTCTTTTAGCCGCGGCTAAAAAAATAAAACGATCTCCGCAACTGGAAGATCAATGGATGCTGACCAGCCTGCTGGTTTCGATCAATGAAAACGCCCGGCTGGATGCGGCTGCTGAGCAGAAGGTATTGTCTTCATTGCAATGGCTATGGAAGAAGGCAGAGCAGGAGAAGCAACAGGCAGAAACGGGCCTGGAGCAATATCAGTGGCGCAACTTCTTTAAGAACGTAATGGTGGATGTAATAGCCGCACGTTATGCAGCGCAGGGCCAGACCAACCGGATGGTACTGGCTTATGGTGCTGCGGATAAGGCCCTTTGGGTATACCCGGATGCTATTAATTACGTAAGAGACTCCTTCAGCATTCCACAGGCAGAAGCGCTGTATGGTTTTCTTACCGGGGAAAAATTCACTCCGTTTGAATCGTTCCTGCTGAAGATAAATACACTCAACCGTAAGGGAGTGGCGGACTATATCGGTACGGCTTACCTGCGGGAGTATAACTACGATAAAGCTATCGGCTGGCTGGGTAAAGAGGAGCGTACGCTTATCGAAAAAGATCCGTTTAAGGAGTTGTTGTACGACCAGGAAGAGCGCCTGCCCGGCGATGGGGTAACCACTACAAAACTGGCTTATGCAAAAACAATGAAGAGCCTGCTGGCTCAGCCGGGTGATGCGCAGGCCCTGTATAAACTGGGACTGGGGTATTATAATATTACGTATTACGGCTACGCATGGGAACTGGCTACTTTTTACAGGAGCGGTGCAGACGGGTACGTGGTTCCGCCGCAGGCAACAGCATTTGAAAAAGATTATTATGGCTGCTACCGGGCAAAGGACTGTTTTGAAAAGGCATTGAAAATGGCCACGGACCCGGAACTAAAAGCAAAATGCCTGTTCATGATGGCTAAATGCAGCCAGAAGGAATTACGGAAGCCCCAATACGGAGACTTTAACTATAACTATGATCTCTACGATCAGAAACTAAAAGCATATTACAGGGAATTTAAAAAGAATCCTCTTTTTGTACAGTACCAAAAGGAATATGCGGATACCCGGTTTTATAAGGAAACACTTACACGCTGCTCCTACCTGAAAGATTTTGTCAATAAAAATTGAGCTGTCGTCCGGGCGGATGTCACCGCTTCGGAATTTGCGCAATTGAAGATTTGAGCATGTACATTCACACCGGATATAAACCGGACCGGGCTCAAACAAAACACAAAAGGCGTTGGACTTCTGTTCCTGATCCTCCGCAGTTGTGGATGGGGGGAAAGGGAAATGAAAAATCAGTGTTTCTGAGTCTCAGTGGCATCCTACACAAACGGTTGCGCAAAAAAGAATGGGTAGCGGTATCGCATTTTTTATAGATTTGTCAGATCAAAGTGCTTACACATGAAGTATTGTCTGTTATTGCTTGCGATCCTTGCTTTTGGTAGCGTGGATGCCCAGCGGCCTGAATATATTTCCGGAAATAATAGCTGGAACACGGATTCTCTGGGTGATCACCGGGTGGTTGTACAATTTAACGGGGTGGGAAACGTAGCCAAAACAACAGTGGAATGGCGGAGACGGGATCTCAATCCTGAAGGGAAAAGGATCATTGTACAGGATGCACGCACGGGTGCAAAGGTCCGCAATGTAAAAGTAGTGACGGTTAATAATGAAAAAGGAACGCTTCTTTTTGAACCGGTTTCCGGCAAGGGGCGGTACTATCTGTATTACCTCGTTTCAAAAAATTCCGGTTCGCCTAATTATCCTACTGTTCATTACCTGGAACCGGAGCAAACAGCATCTGCGGCATGGCTGCGCACACTTCCGGCGCAGCTTGCGGTAAATGCACCGGTAGTGGCCTTTGAATCAAGTGATGCGTTTAACAGCTTTTACCCGATGGAGGTTACGGCAACGGCTGCTGAAACCCGTACTTTATTGGGAAAATACCGCCGGTCCGACTACGTGGTTTTTCCGGAAGACCGGCAATATCCTGTTAAGCTGTTTGCACAGTTGCCTTATCGCTGGGTACAGCGGGGCGCCGTAAAAGACTTTAAAGGCAGCGCAATGCAGGGTGAGCATTATTCCTTTCAGCTGGCTGTGTATGCCCTGAAGGCCCTGGAGGACCTTACGGTTCATTTCTCCGATCTGAAGGACGGAAAGGGCAATGTAATTCCCGCTTCCGGTATGAGTTGTATCAATACCGGGGGGGTGGATTACACAGGAAAACCGTTCACAAAAATGGTGCAGGTTGCTAAAGACAGCCTGCAGCCCCTTTGGTGTCTTGTAGAGATACCTGCGAATAGCAGGCCCGGCGTATACAGGGGCCAGGCGGTTGTAAATGCCGCTGGTGCTGCAGAAACCCGGGTTCCCGTGCAGGTGACCGTTGCCGCTGCGAGGGCCAAAGAAGGCAATATCGGGGAACCGTGGGAGCAAACACGCCTGCACTGGCTCAACTCAACACTGGCCCAGGAAAACACGGTAATTGCCCCTTATACACCTCTGGCGGTGAAAGATAACCGGATCGATTTACTGGGGCGGCGGGTAATTGTTGATTCCTCGGGTCTTCCTGCACAGCTGCAAACTTTTTTTACAGAGGAGATGACGGAGCTGAAGACGGAGCCAAATAATATTGTTACAGAACCACTGCATTTTCATTTTACGGGAGCAGACGGCAAGGACCTTAAATTTAAAAGCAAGGGAGTGCACTATACCCGGCAGGAGCCTGGTACCGTGGCCTGGACGGCAACCAACGTAAGCCCTTCAGTTCAAATGGATATAGCGGCCTCCCTTGAGTTTGACGGGTTCCTTTCGTATACGGTAAAAGTAACCGCATTGCAGGATGTGGATTTCAGGAACATCAACCTGCACATCCCTTTTACCAGGGAAGCGGCTACCTACCTGATGGGCCTTGGGGAAAAAGGGCGCTTACGGCCCGACAGTCTTTCCTGGAACTGGGACGTGGCCAATAAAAACCAGGATGGTGTTTGGGTAGGTGCGGTCAATGCAGGTTTGCAATACAGTCTGCGCGACGAAAACTATGTACGCCCGCTGAATACGAATTTTTATCTGCAGAAGCCCCTGCTGCTTCCGGCGTCCTGGGGCAACGATCATAAAGGCGGCATCATCATCGCACAAAAAGGAAAGTCGATCCTTGCCGATAATTATACCGGGGCACGCAGCATGAAAAAAGGTGATACGCTTTATTTCAATTTTAACCTGCTGATCACTCCCTTTCATACACTGAATACCGATTTTCAATGGGCCACCCGGTTCTATCATCGCTATGACAGCATCAGCAAAATAAAGGATATCGGCGCTACGGTAGTGAACATTCATCATGGAAATGCCATCAACCCCTGGATCAACTATCCTTTTATCGAGTGGCAGAAGATGAAGCGCTATATCGACCAGGCGCATGAAAATGGTTTAAAGGTAAAGATATACAATACGGTGCGGGAGCTTTCCAATCACGCATATGAACTGTTCCCCTTACGCAGCCTGGGACATGAGGTATATTCGCCCGGTAAGGGCGGCGGATTCCGCTGGTTACAGGAGCATGTGGGGGCCGACTATATCGCAGCCTGGTTTGTTCCCGGTGTAAAGGATGCGGCCATCATCAACAGTGGTATGAGCCGCTGGCATAATTATTATGTGGAAGGTATGAACTGGCTCACCAATAAGGTAGGGATCGATGGCATCTACCTGGATGACGTGGCCTTTGACCGGATCACCATGAAGCGGATCAAACGTGTTTTAACCGCCAACGGACACCCGGGCATCATCGACCTGCATTCCGCAAATCAATACAATAAGAGTGATGGGTTCATTAACAGTGCCAATCTGTATATGGAGCATTTTCCTTACCTGAACCGTTTGTGGTTTGGGGAGTATTTCGATTATGAAAATAACAGTCCGGATTTCTTTTTAACAGAAGTGAGCGGCATCCCTTTTGGGTTAATGGGAGAGATGCTGCAGGATGGCGGCAATGCCTGGCGGGGCATGGTATACGGTATGACCTGCCGGATCCCCTGGACGGAGAACGCTGATCCTACAGGTATCTGGAAGCTCTGGGATGATTTCGGTATGCAGGGCTCAAAAATGATCGGTTACTGGGTCAGCAACAGCCCGGTAAAAACGGATCAGGCCGCAGTAAAGGCCACCGTTTATAAAAGAAATGGAAAGGCACTGGTATCTATTGCCAGCTGGGCTGAAACGGATACAGATGTGCTGTTGAAGATTAATTGGGAGCAACTGGGCATCGACCCCGCCAAAGCAACCATTACCGCGCCTGCTGTTAAAAAGTTCCAGGATGCCAGGAGCTTTAAGGTGGGGGAAAAAATACCCGTTGCCAGGAATAGAGGTTGGTTGCTGCTGATACAATAGGTTTAAAGGGCAAAATCTTTCAGTACAAAAAAAGCTAAGCCTGAACTCTGAACCTGAATGAAGAACAGCGCCATGGGCATAAAACCTGATCAGGCCTGGAACCTGGAAGGCTAAAGATGTTTTCTTAACACCTCCTGCAATACCACCGCCTGGTTATGTTGCTCGTCTTTTGCTGCATACAGCAACGTGATCTTTTTGTGCTTGCCCAGCGATTTTAAAAAAGAATCCAACGCCGGGTTGTCCCGGAGTTCTGCTTCGTATTTCTTTTGAAAGCCCGTCCATTTTTCAGGATCATGGTTAAACCATTTCCGCAATTCCGTAGAGGGGGCCAGTTCTTTTTGCCATTCGTCTATTGCCACATCCGCTTTCCTGATGCCTCTGGGCCAAAGGCGGTCTACCAGTACCCGGAAACCGTCATTTTCAGCCGGTGCTTCATACACTCTTTTGATGGTAATCGTTGCGTGCATAATTTTTTATTTTAGCAGGTGTTCTGCCGGCAGCATCAGCGGGGAACTTTGTTACAAAACCGTGTTTCCATCCCTGCTCCTGATCCCGCCCGGGAAGCTGTTTTTAAACAGCACTTTCCCGGTACTGACTTTTGCATTCCGCCGGGTAAACCTGCCGATGGATCCCCGTTGATAGGTTCTTTTCTGCGCTTATTCCTGCCTGGATGATCCTTCTGGCCGGGATGGGAGCCATCCATCCTGTATTTTACGCGGGCTCAGATCGGAACGGCTGTCTAAAGATACAAAAAACAATAGAAGATATTTTTATCTTTTATTAAAATCACATAGCTTTGCAGCACAGATGTTTTCAAAGACCTGCGAATATGCAATACGGGCAATGATCTACATTGCACAGCAAACCCGGAATGGAAGTCGCGTGGGCATCAGGCAGATCGCTGCTGGTATTGATTCCCCTGAGCATTTTATTGCAAAGATCCTCCAGGAGCTGAGCCGCAAGGGGCTGGTGGAGTCCATGAAAGGTCCCACAGGCGGGTTTTACCTGGAAGAAGCATCCCTGAACCGGTCCCTGGCCGATATTGTGAAGATCGTGGATGGTGATCAGCTGTTCCTGGGCTGCGGACTGGGATTAAAGCAATGCTCGGAAACCAATCCATGTCCCATTCATTTCAAGTTCAAAAAAGTACGCAAGGAAATACAGACGATGCTGGAAAATGCAAAGCTGGGTGAGTTTATCGAAAAGCTGGATCGTAATGAAACCTTCCTGAGGCGGGGATGATTTTTTTGATCTATAAAAGATAAAAAGGTATTTATATCTAATATTGACGTTTATGAAACAGATGCCGGTCTTCGGTTGGCTGGGACTATCCCTGCTTTTTTTAATTTCAGCGCCATTGGCTGCAAGCGCCGATAGCGGGCTTCCCTATTCCTTTTCCTTTTCTGACCCATCGGTATGGGCGGCCCTGCTGCTGTTTATCGTTCTGGCATTATTGGGTATCGCATTGCTCATGCGGCAAAAGATCCGGAAGATCCGGGCAGCCTCCCGCCCCGGCGCGTCTGAGGCTCAGAGGGTCCGTCCCGAAGCCTGGCTGCAGCGTTTTACCCGGGAACAGTTGCAGGAGCTCATTGCACTCAAAAAAAAGAAGGGCAGCATGTCCTGTCTGCTGGTATTATTGGCAGGCGCATTGCTGGCCCCGGCGGGTCTTTCTGCACAGAATGTAACCGGCAGCAGCTCTCTGCTCAGCGAAACCGGTGTTATGATAACGATCCTGCTGCTGGCATTACCGGTGCTGCTGGGATTGGTACTCTTATATGTGAAGATGCAAAGGGTGCTCCGGCAGTTCCGGAACAAACAGCGGCTAAAGGATGCAGACCGCCTGGCGGCATATTTGAAAGATCTGCCGGAAGAAAGCCTGGAGCAGCTCCTGGAAAAGCACGGTCCGGAACCGGGCCCTTTGCCTGAGGAAACCCTGCTTTCCGGTGCAGGTCCTGCCGAGGACCGGAGGGGACTGTTGCAGATCAACGACCCCGGCGGCCTGCCCATCGTGGCGGCAAAAAAAAGGGCGCAAAAACGCCCGGATATTGATCCGGCCCTTTCCAGACTGGTATTGTGGTACCTGGGGTGTTCTGTATTCTGGCTGCTGTTTGGCACCAGTGTGGGCGAGTATATAGGGATTAAATTTATTGCGCCGGATGCAGATCATGTCAGCTGGCTGAGTTTTGGACGCCTGCGCCCCGTGCATACCAATGCGGTGTTTTGGGGATGGGCCTCCCTGGCCATGCTGGGACTGGGGTATTATGTAGTACCGCGGGTCAGTAATGTAAAACTGTATAGTTTAAAAACCGGCTGGTATGCTCTTTGGCTGATCAATGCATCTGTTGTATCGGGAACCCTTTTCCTGATGGCGGGGGTCAATAATGGCGGGGGAGAGTACCGGGAATACATTTGGCCGGTGATGGCGCTGTTTGCCCTGGGGCTGATCCTTACCCTGTGGAATTTTTACCAGACCATCGCCCATCGTACCACACGGGAAATTTATATTGCCAACTGGTATATTGTGGCTTCGGTTATCTTTGCGATCACGATCGTGCTGGTAGCCTATATCCCCATCTGGCAGAACGGCCTGGGCGAAACGATCATACAGGGCTACTATATGCACCAGGGAGTGGGTATGTGGTTCATGCTGTTCACCCTCGGTATTGTTTATTACTTCCTGCCCCAGCAATTAAATCAGCCCATTTATTCCTACAGCCTGGGGATACTGGCCTTCTGGACCCAGATCCTGTTTTATACGCTGATTGGTACCCACCATTTTGTATTCAGTGCTATTCCCTGGTGGCTGCAAACCGTGGCCATTGTGGGGAGCGCCGGTATGGCCATCCCTGTTATTGCCGGTACTACCAACTTCCTTATGACCTTTAAGGGAGCCTGGAGTAAGGTGAATTCCAGTTATACGCTTCCTTTTTTCCTGGTCGGGATCATCTTTTATTTCACCGGCTCCCTGCAGGGAACGGCGGAGGCTTTCCGTACCACTAACCTGATCTGGCATTTTACTGATTTTACGGTAGCGCATTCACATATGACCATGTACGGGATCATTTGTTTTTTCCTCTGGGCGGCTATTTATGCCATTGTGCCAAGGCTTACGGGAAAAGAACCCCCGCAGATCAGCGTGGGTATCCATTTCTGGCTGGCCCTGATCGGCCTCTTGTTTTACATCATCCCGTTAATGTATGGAAGTACACTCAGGGGAGTTGCGTGGTTGAATGGCGTGCCTTTTATTGAAACGGTAAAGGGAATGGCGCCGTACTGGGTATGGCGGGCGGTGGGCGGAAGCCTCATGTGGGGCTCCCATCTTGTTTTTGCCTATAATATGTACCGGATGTATGTGCCGGGGAATGCCCTTCCGGATGTCCGGGATGCGGCCCTGAGCCGGTTGAGAGATGAGGCGGCGGCCTCATGATTTTATAATATTTAATTCCAGGTAAGATGAGCATGCTCGATAATCATAAAATTTTGTTTTCAAATGCGGCCCTTTTTTTTGTGGGGCTTACTATAATGGTGGCGGTCATTCCTGCCCTTTCTAATCAGGAACGGAACCGGCCCTTGCCGGGTGCGCCTGCGCTGAGCAGGGAAGCCCGCATCGGCAAAGGGATCTATATTGCCAACGGCTGTGTGGCCTGCCATACCCAGCAGGTGCGGAACATTGATATGGACAGGATATGGGGCGACCGCCCCGGGCTGGCAGCAGACTATGCCGCCAATGTTCGTACCGATTTCTGGCGCAATACCGCTACCTTAATGGGAACAGAACGCACCGGGCCGGACCTGACCAATGTGGGCGTCCGGCAACCGGGCAAAGACTGGAACCTGGTGCACCTCTTCAATCCCCGTATCGTGGTAAAAGAGTCGGTGATGCCTGCTTATCCCTGGTTATTTGAACGGAAGAAAGATCCGGGGAAATCGGATGTGATCGTTAATGTGCCGGCTGCTTACCTGAACGGGGATGAGAAGGTGGTGGCAACAAAGGATGCCCTGTACCTGCTGGCTTACCTGCAGTCGCTTAAACAGGCGGCACTGCCGCAAAATACCGTGAGCCCTGAATTTTTATATAAGAAGGAACTCAAAAAAGCGGCAGGGGGCGAAGCTCCGGCGGCGGATGGCAAAGCATTATACGCAGCGAACTGTCAAACCTGTCACCAGGAGAACGGGGAGGGGCTTCCCGGTGCTTTTCCGCCGCTTAAAGGAAGCCCGGTGGTAACCGGTGATGACCTGGAAAAATATGTTGGTATTATCATGGACGGGTATGATGCGCGGGCGGAATACGGGGTAATGCCTGCAGTAGGCACCAATATGAGTTTTACCGAAAATGAAGTAGCTGCTATTATCAACCATGAACGGAGCAGCTGGGGCAACCAGGGGAAAAAAGTAACACCTGAAGAAGTAAAAAAGATCATTGACCTGTTAAAATTAAAAACGCCATGAGGCCGGTCTGCCTGGAATTTTCATTTTTTACAGGGTAAATTTCAAGCATCGGAGGTTCCATCCGGCCAGCGTAAAATAAAAAATAGTTGAATGAAACGCTGCATATTATTGTTTTGTAATTTTTTCGGACCCGGGAGCATTGCCATGGCTTGCACGGTTTGTGAACGCAGGCAACCGGAACTATTGCGGGGCATTAGCCATGGCGCTGGTCCGGAAAGCCGCTGGGACCTGTGGATCGTAGCAGTGGTGGCGGCTGTTGTGGCCGTTTCGCTTTTCTTTTCTGTGAAGTGGATCCTGCGGCCGGGGGAAACTTCTGCTGATCATATTAAACGCTCAATTTTTAAATAAGTAGCTTTGTTATGGACAAGAGTACCATTTATGTTTTTATTGATGAAGCGCCCAACCCGGTACTGGAACTGGAAGCGCCCGTCAATTTTGAACTGGATACGCATAAACTGGCAGACGGGGAGCACCTGCTGAAAATCGTAAGCAGGGATCCCTCGGGGAAAGAGGGGATCCGGAAGATACCCTTTGTGGTCCGGAACGGGCCGGCGATAGCAGTAGAGGGGATCCGGGAGCACGAAGTGGTAGACGGGGTGCTGCCGGTGATGATCCACGCTTATGGCAAAGGTGATTCCCGCTCTTTTCTGATCGAAGGGAGTGAAACGCCGCAAAGTATCCCGCTGTGGATATGGGTGCTGATCATCACGTTTGCCGCATGGACCTTATATTATTTGATACGATATCTTTCAATGAATTAGAGATGACAGAAGGAAAAAAGGAGATCACAACTATCGGGGATATACGACTGCTTGTAGACCAGTTTTATACCAGGATCCGGGAGGATCAGCTGGTAGGACCGGTTTTTGATGCGGTGATCCGCGACCAATGGCCCCGGCACCTGGAAAAAATGTATACCTTCTGGGAAACCGTGCTGCTCGGAAATCATACCTATTTCGGCAGTCCCTTTCCCCCGCATGCGAAACTCCTGATCGGTGCACAGCATTTCAATACCTGGCTGAAGCTGTGGTATGAAACCCTGGACGCTTATTTTTATGGCCCTCTTGCGGAAGAAGCAAAATGGCGCGCCGATAAAATGGCCGCAATGTTCCTTTCAAAAATTGAATACTACCAGGGCACCGGGAAAACACCACTGATTTAGGTATCCGTTTAACGCTTGGGTTAGCGTCATTTCCATACTCCATATTAAACACGCATTTTCAAATTCTGACACAGGGCGCTGAAAAAGCCTGTGTTTGCTTAAAGTTCAACGCTAAATCCGTTTGATGTGGCTGAACATTGTTGAATTTGATTGAATGCTGTTTAAGGTACACTGATAACTGATCACTGAAAACTGCCAGCTGACTACTCCCAAATAAAAACGGTTGCCCCAAACAGGACAACCATTTTTTATAACGCATCTATGTCAGCTTATTATATTCCCGGTGCAGCGGTTTGTGTTGTATCTTTGCTTTTTTCCGGGGCCTTGTCAATCAGCTCCATGAACTGATCCAGTTTCGGCGTGATGATGATCTGTGTTCTGCGGTTGCGGGCCTTACCTTCTTCTGTAGTGTTATCTGCAACAGGATTATACTCTCCACGGCCGCCGGCAGTAAGCCGTTTGGGATCGATGCCGTATTGGGTTTGCAGGGCAATCACAACCGACGATGCTCTTAGTGAGCTCAGGTCCCAGTTGTTGCGGATATTGGGACGGTTGATCGGCACATCATCGGTATTCCCTTCTACCAGTACCTCATAGTCTTTATAATCCTGTATGATCTTGGCGATCTTACTGAGGATATCCCCTGCACGGTCTGAAATTTCATAGCTTCCGGATTTATAAAGCATGTTATCTGCCAGTGAAATATAGACCACGCCTTTCAGGACTTTCACATCTACATCCCGGAGTTCATCCCGGCTTAAAGAACGCGTGAGGTTATTGGTTAATACCATCAGCAACGAATCGCTCTTGTTTTTGGCATTTACCAGGTGCTGGATGTATTTATTAGAAGAGTTGATCTCATCCACGAGTTTGGAAATATTTACATTACCCTGTGTGTTTTGATTAATACTGTTGTCAAGCGAGCTCTGGAGGGCGGCCAACGCTTTCTTCAGGGAGGCATTATTGGCCCGTTCCTGCTCCAGTTGTTCTTCAAGGCTTTTAACCCTTGATTTACTTTCTGCCAGATCAACCTGGCTGGCCTGGTAGCGCTGGTTCAGGTTCTGATAATCGGTTTGCAGGGTCGTGAATTTTTTATTGCTGACGCAACCGGATAAAAACAAAGCGGCAAGTATACACCCAACCGGTAAAAGACATAATCGATTCATAAAAATGGATTCTATTAAACAATGACGGGTCTGCGAAAATAAGATCCGTATATCGCCCGGTAACAACAAAACAAATGCCTAAGTTTACAAAATCCGGTTTCCCGTGGCTGCGCAGGCTGTAAAAGCCCGCTATTTTAAGGATTTGTTATGTTTTTTACAGGGTATAACGGAGCTTTCAACCCTTTGGATGGTAAGACGTTCTGCGTGGATATTTCGTTGCAACCTGATGCACAAATAACAATTGTCATATTTTAAAAAATATGTATTTTTAAGTATGGCTAATATGAAAAACACAAAAATGGCCTCCATGGGTCGTTTTATCGATCCGTTAACAGATTTCGGCTTTAAAAGGATCTTCGGGTCTGAACCCAATAAAGAGTTGTTGATCGCGTTCCTGAACGAATTATTCAAAGGCCGGAAAGTGATAAAGGACCTGGTGTATAACCCGCAGGAGAACAGTGGCCCGGCAAAGCATTACCGCAAAACTATTTTTGATCTTAGCTGCACCGGTACCAATGGTGAAACCTTTATTGTAGAAATGCAGAAGGCCTAATTTTAACCTGAAGGAAGAAGAAATAACAACCGACCTGGACCGCTGGCTGTATGTACTGCGCAATATGGAAACAATGGAAAAAATTCCGGTATTTTTGCATAAGAAAGTTTTTCAGAAACTGTTCCGGATTTCGGAGGTGGCTAACTTAAAAAAGGAGGATTATATGTTGTACCAAAAAAGTCTTATGGACAAATGGGATGCCTATTCGGTGTTGAAGACCGCAGAAGAAAAAGGCATGGAAAAAGGCATGGAAAGAGGTAAGGAACAATTTGTGAAAAACCTGATAACCCAATTCAGTTTTACCGATGAGCAGGCTGCAAATGCCGCCGAGGTTTCCGTTGATTTTGTAAAAAAGATCCGCGCTGCTTTAAAAAGGAAGAAATAAATAGTATAAAGTATATCGGGAAAAGGCTGTTCACTTATGGTGGTGACGGCCTTTTTTAATGCATACCGTACCCTCTGGGTATAGTAGGCTTTGGACCTCTTTTGGGGGGAGAAGCCGTCAACCAATAAACGCTTATCCATGGTGGCTGCTGCCGGTGCCCCCGGGAGATTTAAAAAAAAATACGGTATTTGCAATATTTTAATTATTCTGTCTTATCTTGTGCAGGTATCTAAGATAATGCAGTACATTTTTCAAAATATCAAACCTTCCTTGGCTTTCGGTAACGAAACCACTACCACTATTACCACAACCCCTTGAGGGTTGTACGCTGCTATATCATCTATTGGGCATTCTGCCGTTCTTCTTTCCGGGATTATTCCATTTTTGTTTTATTATTAAATCGAGTTCATGCAGGTCTTTAAATTTGGAGGCTCCTCTGTAGCCAATGCTGAAAATATAAAAAAAGTTGCAGCCATAGTGGATAATGCTGCAAAGAAAAATTCTATTGTTGTTGTTGTATCGGCCCTTGGCGGCATCACGGATCTGTTGCTGACGTCTGGTAAAGAAGCCGCAGAAGGCAGTGAAGATTTCCGGGCGAAGATCTCAACGGTGGAGCAACGTCATTTTGAAACCATAAAAGAACTGATCCCCATTGCTTCACAGAGCTCGTTGCTGAGCCTGGTAAAAAAGACGATCAACGAAATCGAGGAGATCTGCAATGGTATCTTTTTACTGCGGGAGATCACGCCCAGGAACCAGGACCGCCTTGCTGCTTATGGCGAATGGCTGTCTTCGCAGATCATTGCTGAAGCATTGAAGCATGCGGGATTGCTCGTGCTTTGGAAGGATGCGCGCCAGTTCATTTTTACCAACAGCGATTATACGCATGCCGAAGTGCTCCTGGAGGCTACGGAAAAAGAGGTCCGGAAGTACTTTAAAGAAAATAAAAGCAATGTATTTGTGATCCCTGGTTTTATCGGCTCCGATGAGCAGGGGGTAACTACAACATTAGGGCGCGGCGGTTCCGATTACACGGCTGCTTTAATTGCAGCGGCGATTGATGCGGAATCCCTGCAGGTATGGAAAGATGTGAACGGGATGATGACCGCAGATCCCAGGCTGGCCATCAATGCAAAAGTGATCGAGCGGATCTCTTACAGCGAAGCTATGGAGCTATCGCATTTTGGCGCCAAAGTATTATATCCTCCCACCATTCAGCCGGTGATGAGCAAAAATATCCCGCTGTATGTAAAGAATACCTTTGCACCCGAAATGCCGGGCACCATTGTTGGAGGTAAAGCAAAGGGCGCCAAAATAGTGCGGGAGCATATTGTAAGCGGCATTTCCAGTGTGAATAACATTGCGCTGCTAAGCCTTGAAGGAAGCGGGATGATCGGTATCCCGGGCTTTTCAAAGAGGCTGTTTGAGGCGCTGAGCAAGGAGCGGATCAATGTAGTGCTGATCACACAAAGCTCCTCGGAACATTCGATCTGTGTGGCCATTGAGCAGAAGTACCTGCCGGCTGCCAAAAAAGTGGTGGATACAACTTTTGCAGATGAAATAGCGCTCAAAAAGGTAGAGCCGCTGAAAGCAGAAACACATCTTTCTATTGTAGCACTGGTGGGTGAAAATATGAAAAGCCTTCCGGGGGTTAGCGGCCGGATGTTTGGGGCCCTGGGGCGCAACGGGATCAACATCCGTGCGATCGCGCAGGGATCGTCGGAGAAAAATATCAGCACCGTAATCGCAACCGATGATGTTCGCAAAGCCATTAATGTATTGCATGAAGAGTTCTTTGAAACCATACAGAAGCAGCTGAACCTGTTTATTGTGGGGCTGGGAAATGTAGGGGCCAAACTGATGGAGCAATTGAAGCAGCAACACACTTTCCTGGTGCAGCATCTTAAACTGAATGTAAGTGTGGTGGGTATCAGCAACAGCCGTAAAATGATCTTTAAGGAAAGAGGCGTTTCTTTAAGCGGCTGGAAAGAAACCCTGGCCGGCGGAGAACCTGCTTCTATCACCGACTTTGCAAACGAGATCATAAAACGGAATATGCGGAACTCGATTTTTGTGGATATTACAGCCAACAAGGAAGTGGCAAAAGTATATGAACGGATGCTGCAGAAAAGCATTTCGGTGGTAGCCTGCAATAAAATTGCGGCGGCTTCGCCGTTTGCTGAGTATAAAAAATTAAAAGAGCTGGCTCATGTTTTTAATGCAAAGTTCCTGTTTGAGACCAATGTCGGCGCTGCACTGCCGGTGATCGCCACGCTGAATGACCTGCGCCGCAGCGGTGATGAGATCCGGCGTATAGAAGCCGTATTAAGTGGTACACTGAATTTTGTATTCAATCATTATGATGGCTCCCGGCCGTTTGCAGAAGTGGTGAAACAGGCCCAGGACGAAGGTTATACCGAGCCGGACCCGCGCCTTGACCTGAGTGGGATGGACGTGATGCGTAAGATATTGATCCTGGCAAGAGAATCCGGTTTTGAAATGGAAATGGAGGATATAGAGAACCACTCATTTTTACCAGCTTCCTGCATGGAAGGATCCGTTGATGCTTTCTATAAAGCCCTCGAAAAGGAGGAAGCGCATTTTAAAGGCCTGCTGGATGCAGCTCTGGCAGCGAACAGCAAGCTGAAGTTTGTAGCTACTTTTAATGAGGGAAAAGCATCTGTCGGGTTGCAGCATGTAAAACCCGAAAACGACCTGTATCATTTGTACGGGAAGGACAATGTAGTGTTGTTTTATACGGGCCGTTACCCGGAGCAGCCCCTGGTGGTAAAAGGTGCCGGTGCTGGTGCGGATGTAACGGCCAGCGGTGTTTTTGCAGATATTATGCGCGCCGTAAATGAATAAGGAACGGATATTATTGGGGGCTCCGACGGATGCAACGACTCAACCATTCACTATTGACCATTAACTGTAGCCCATGGTCCTTTGCCGATCCATGTTTCATTGAACAACATCTCACTAAGAATATCTCACAAAACAACATCGCACCATGAATCAAGTAAAAATAAAATCGCCGGGTACGGTAGCCAACCTGGTTTGCGGATTTGATATCCTTGGGCTGGCGCTGAACGACCCGTATGATATTATGGAGTTTCGCCTGCTGGATGAACCGCAGGTGATCATCCACAATAGAGATCATTTTGAACTGCCCACGGATCCGGAACAGAACGTTGCCGGGGTGGTGCTACAGGCGGCTATAGAAAAAGCCGGTGGCAATATCGGGTTTGAAGTGACCATCGAAAAGCGGATCAAACCGGGCAGCGGCCTGGGCTCCAGTGCAGCCAGTGCCGCCGGTGCGGCTGTTGGTGCCAACTTGCTGCTGGGCAACCGTTTTTCAACCGACGAGCTGGTGCAACTGGCGATGATCGGTGAAAAACTGGCCAGCGGGGTCAAACATGCCGATAATATTACACCCTGTATCCTGGGAGGGATCACCTTGATCCGGTCGATCTACCCTATGGATATTGTACCGTTGGCAACCCCCGATCTCTTCGTTACAGTAGTACATCCGCAAATAGAAGTGCGTACCGCCGATGCCCGGCAGATCCTGAAACAAAAGGTACTGTTAAAGGATGCGATCAAACAATGGGGAAACATTGCCGGGCTGGTGGCTGGTTTTATGCGGAATGATAAAGCACTGATCAGCCGGTCGCTGGAGGATGTGATCATTGAGCCGGTCCGGAGCATTCTCATCCCGGGGTTTGACGAAGTGAAACAGCAATGCAGGGAGGCCGGGGCCCTGGGCGGGGGGATCTCGGGTTCGGGACCATCCATCTTTATGCTGAGTGAAACAGAGGCCATTGCACAGGATGTTGCCGGGATCATGAAAGCCATCTATTCCCGGATCGGGATCGATCATTATGTGTATGTGACGACGATCAATAACCGGGGGGTGGAAGTGGTGGAAGGGGAATGGTCAATGGTGAATAGTTAATCAATGTGTCGTTTCCTTCAAGGAGCGTTTCAGGTTTAATGTTCATCCCGACTATCGGGACCAGGTTAGATTTCATGTTACTCAATGTTTCTAAGGTCCTTCATAGGGTAGCTTTTGTGTTTTCATAAGTAAGGCATCTACAGGGGAAACTATATCCGGAAAGCTTAAGAAAATGGCATTGAATAGTGAATGGCCAGGGGCAACAGGGGGATCTGTAATTATTAGCATCTTGAAACCTGACCCCCGAAATCTAAAGTCTAATATCTAACGTCTAAAGTCTATTATCTAATGCATTATTATAGCTTAAACCATCAGTCTTCAAACGTAACCTTTAAAGAAGCAACCATAAAGGGCCAGGCGCCGGATAAGGGCCTGTATTTCCCGGAAAGTTTACCGCGTATTGATGCAGACCTGATCCGCAATATCGAATCCCTGCCTGAAGCAGAGATCGCGTTTCGCGTCATCAGGCCCTATGTGGGCGCAGCCATTCCGGAAGCGGTGCTGTTTGACATCGTATCGCAAACGGTGAATTTTCCTTTTCCCTTAAAACCGGTTACCAACAGCATTGCATCACTGGAATTATTTCATGGGCCAACACTGGCGTTTAAAGATGTGGGCGCCCGTTTTATGAGCCGTTGCCTGGGCTATTTTTTAAAAGATCAGCAAAAAGAAGTGACCGTGCTGGTGGCCACCTCGGGAGATACCGGGGGCGCTGTTGCCAGCGGCTTTTATGATGTAGAGGGCGTGCAGGTAGTGATCCTTTATCCAAAAGGCCGGGTAAGCCCCGTACAGGAAAAGCAGTTAACAGCACTGGGAAAGAACATTACAGCGCTTGAGGTGGCCGGCAGTTTTGACGATTGTCAGCGCCTGGTGAAACAGGCTTTTACGGATGATGCCATTCGTGCCAAACGCTTCCTGACCTCGGCCAATTCCATTAACGTTGCGCGCTGGCTGCCACAGCAGTTCTATTATTTCTTTGCCTATAAGCAATGGCAGGAGAAGGGGATAGGACCGGTTGTTTCCGTACCCAGTGGTAATTTTGGCAATATATGTGCCGGCCTGCTGGCCAAAGTAACAGGGTTGCCGCTTGGCCATTTTATTGCGGCCTGCAATGCCAATGATGTGGTGCCCGGTTTTTTACAAACGGAAAACTGGCAGCCAAAGAAAGCGGTAGCCACCCTGTCTAACGCAATGGATGTAGGCGATCCCAGTAATTTTGTACGGATCATGGAGTTGTTTGGTCGGCAGTTCCTGAAATTAAAGGAGCAGGTATCTGCCACCAGTATCTCTGACGCAGATACGATTGCAACCATAAAAGCGGTTTTTGCCGAAACCGGCTATACCCTGGATCCGCATGGCGCTGTGGCATACAGGGCTTTGGAAAATTACCAGCAAACCCATCCGGGTACAAAAGGCATCATCCTTGAAACAGCACACCCCGTGAAATTTCCGGAGGCAGTAAAACAGGCCACCGGCGGGGATATTGAAGTTCCCGCTTCTCTCGGCGATCTGATGCAGCAGCCGAAACAGGCAGTGGCTATGCCCCCGGACTACGACGCATTTAAGGCCTGGCTGACAGATTGATGATGAGGAGACGGCGCTAGGATCCCGGCCCCATTGCCACTAAGGCTGTAAAACATAAAGCAGCCCCAATAAGAATGGCATGTCTTCGGGTGTCTTTGAAGTTTTGCAATTTCACGGCCCCGGTGTTCCGAACCATCGGAACTGTGGCAAAAACATTAAATTCGCACTGTGCATGATATAGAACCCTATTATAACTGGCAGCATATTTATTTGAGTGAGGAAGACGAACGTTCTCCCTTTTACGGGGTGGAGCATTCCCAGTTTGAATATAAGGATGCCGTTTACAATTATTATATTCATCCCCAATGGGACTATTTTGGCAGCCGCACGCTTTACCTGAAAGTGCTGATGGCCGACTATGAAGAGGGCTATGCCATTATAGAACTGATAGGGGAATGGAATGATGCAGTGGAGAATGATATCATGACCTTAAAGCGTGATGTGCTTGAGGTATTCATGAACGAGGGCATTTATAAGTTTATATTGATCGCTGAAAATGTGCTGAACTTTCATAGCGGTGACCGCGATTACTACGAGGAATTACATGAAGAATTGAGCGACGCAGAGGGCTGGATCGTTTGTCTGAACATGCCGTCACAGACCCAGTATGAATTTAAACAGGCGAAACTGAACCAGCTGATCGAATTAATGGATATTCATAACTGGAGGGTATATAAGCCCTACCACCTTTATAAAAAGATCAATGATCAGTTAGCAGCCCGCTTAACCGGATAATTATGAAACAGATCCCCAATTTATTTACACTGCTCAACCTGGTGTTTGGCTGCCTGGCCATCCGGTTTATTTTACAGCCGGAACCTCTTTTTTTAAGTCCCGGCGACAAAGGAATTACAACGGGGTTGCTGATGGGCAGTTTTTTCCTGTTACTGGCGGCTATCGTCGATTTCCTGGATGGCTTTGTGGCCCGGCTTTTTAAAGCCACATCTGCAATGGGAGAACAGTTGGATTCGCTTGCGGATGCGGTCAGCTTTGGTGCGGCTCCGGGAATGATTCTTTACCGGTTGCTTGAAATGAGTGCTGCAGATCATCCGCATGCGGGTATCTGGTGGGGGCTGCCCGCATTGCTTTTTCCCTGTGCAGGGGTATGGCGGCTGGCAAAGTTCAACCTCGATAAGGAGCAGCGTTATTATTTTAAAGGCATCCCTATTCCCGCGGCGGGCCTCACCGTAGCATCTTTTCCGGTAATTGCCTATTATGGTACACCCGCGATCAATGACCTTGTTTTTAACCCGGTGGTGCTCTATACTGCCATTGTCATCATCAGCGGGCTGATGGTGAGCAACCTCCCCATCATTAGCCTCAAGTTTAAAGATTATACGCTGAAAGCCAATACGGACAAGTTATTGCTGGTGCTGATAACCGTAATAGCGGCAATCTTTTTTAAATGGCTGGCTGTTCCCGTGGTATTTGTAGCTTATGTTATTGTATCTTTGATTTTTAAGCCGAATAAAGAAAGAATATGAGCTATACAGTACAGGTGGTAATTATGCCGTTGAAAGAATTGTTGGATCCGCAGGGCAAGGCCGTTATGGGAGGACTGGAAAACCTGGGCCTCAGATCGGTGAGTGATGTTCGGGTAGGCAAAAACATTACCCTGCAGGTAGACGCCGCCTCCGGGGAAGAGGCAAAAAGCATTGGTGAGGAAGCCGCTAAAAAATTGCTGGCCAATGCGGTGATGGAGTATTTTGAAGTAACGGTACTGTAACTGCCCGGCGGCATCGGGTATCCGGCCCCGAAGTTCCGGGGAAGGTTCTGCAACCGGGGGGCGGTATCCGGATCAGCCTGTTTTACATTGCTTATTTAATATTTTTGCATTTTACATTCCTGAATGCTCTACCTCGTTCCTACTCCTATTGGTAATTTGAAAGATATGACCTTCAGGGCCCTGGAAGTACTGAAAGAGGTGGATGTGGTGCTGGCTGAAGATACCCGCAATACCACATATTTACTGCAACACTACCAGGTAAATAAACCGCTGACGCCCTATCATCAGCACAATGAGCACAAAATTGTGGACCACCTGGTAGATCAGTTACTGGCAGGCAAAAAAATGGCCCTGGTCACTGATGCCGGTACTCCCGGTATTTCGGACCCGGCTTTTCTGCTGGTACGGGCCTGTATAAAAGCAGGGGTAAAAGTGGAATCCCTGCCCGGTGCAACGGCTTTTGTTCCCGCCCTGGTGAATAGCGGGCTGCCCACTAACCGCTTCTGCTTTGAAGGATTCCTGCCCCTGAAAAAGGGAAGGCATAGTCTTTTGGAGCGTCTGAAGACCGAAGACCGCACCATGATCTTTTATGAATCGCCCCTGCGGCTGGTAAAAACATTGAATGACCTGGCGGGCTACTTTGGTGCCGGCCGGGAATGCAGCGTAAGCCGGGAGCTGACCAAACTTTATGAAGAAACCCGGAGGGGAACGCTTACCGAAGTAGCTGCCTGGTTCTCCCAAAAAACGGTAAAGGGAGAGATCGTGATCGTGGTAAAAGGGACCGACGGCAAGTCATTATCTTAGCGTGCGCCGGATCATTCAATCCGGTTTACGTGGCGGGCAGCTGGTAAGATGCGGTTTCCTGTTTTACTTCTCGCAGAAGCCCTATTTTTGCTAACTAATGTTCATTGTTAAAAAACAACTCCTATATGACGAAAAAACAGATCCCCGCAATGGCCATGGTGTTCCTGCTGCTTGTATGGACCAATCTTATTGCAACTGCACAGGTAAAACTAACCGATTCGATTCCAGTGGACTCCAGGGTAAAGATCGGCAGGCTTCCCAACGGCTTCACCTACTATATCCGTCAGAATAAAAAGCCTGAGCATAAGGTGGAATTGCGCCTGGTGTTGAATGCAGGCTCTATCCTGGAGGACGATGATCAGCAGGGGCTGGCCCATATGGCGGAACATATGGCTTTTAACGGGACCAGGAATTTTAAAAAAAATGATATAGTAAGTTTTCTGCAAAGTATCGGTGTGGGATTTGGTAATGACCTGAATGCGTATACCTCTTTTGATGAAACCGTATATATGCTGCCCATTCCTACGGATAAACCGGGTAACCTTGAAAAAGGGTTCCAGATACTGGAAGACTGGGCACACAATGTGACGTACCAGACCAATGATATCAACGAGGAGCGGAATGTGATCCTCGAGGAAAGCCGCCTGGGAAAAGGTGCTGATGACCGCATGTTTCGCCAGATCTATCCCAGGCTTTTTGCCGGGAGCCGTTATGCAAACCGTTTGCCGATCGGCGTGGATTCGATCATCCGGACCTACAATCCTGAGCTGATCCGCAAATTTTATAAGGACTGGTACCGGCCCAACCTGATGGCTGCCGTTGTGGTTGGAGATGTGGATCCTGCAACGGCCGAAGCCCTGGTAAAAAAACATTTCAGTGGCCTGGTAAACCCTGTCAACCCCCCGGTGCGGACTTATTCCGATGTAAAGCCGTATAACCGGAATGATGGAATGGTGGTGACTGATAAAGAGGCAACCAATTATTCCGTAGGAATTGCCTACAGTGCATTTCCGTCAAAGGAAGCACAGACCGTAGGGGAGTATGAAGAAGATCTCATAAAGAATATTTTTTCCAGTATCTTAAATCAGCGCCTGCGCGATCTGACACAGCAGCCCAACCCGCCCTTCCTGTATGGCTATACTTACTTTGGAAGCTATGCCCGTAACTACGACCAGTTCAATGCCGGGGCCGGGGTGGCCACAGCTGCAGACGCCGGGAAAGGCCTGGAAACCATAGTGGAGGAAATTGAAAAGGCAAAGCGTTTTGGTTTTACCCAGGCAGAGCTGGACCGCGTTAAGAAGACCATGGAAGCGGGAATGGACAAGGCCTATAATGAACGGGAAAAAACAGAATCCTCTAATTATGTAGACGAGTATGTACGCAACTTTTTGACCAACGAACCCATTCCCGGTATTGCAAAGGAGCGGGAATATGTAAAAGAGCTATTGCCCCTGATCACCCTTAAAGAGATCAACGCTTTTGCTCAGTCCCTGCAACAACAATCCAATTATTTTATAACGCTTACCGGTCCTGCCGCTGCAGAATTGCCGGCGGCCCGGGACCTGGTAGCTGCTGCAGGCAAAGTGGTTGCCAGAACGGATATCAAAGCCAATGAAGATAAGGCAATTGCCACGGAGCTGCTTGCTACCCGGCCCGAACCGGGGAAGATCCTGAAAGAGACTGCTGATAGCAAACTGGGCACCCGCACCTGGGAATTGAGCAACGGCACATCCGTAACGTTTAAAAAAACGGATTTTAAGGATGATGAGATCCGGATGGGCGCGCGCCGGTATGGGGGTACCAATGCCTATGGTGTTGCAGATAAGTATAATGCACAATATGCACTGAGTGTAGTAGGGGCAATGGGATATGGAAGCTTTACGCCTACCGACCTGCAAAAAGCACTGGCGGGCAAAACAGCATCGGCAGGTGCTTCGCTGGGTGGTATTACAGATGGGTTTTCCGGCAGCTCCAGTATAAAAGACCTGGAGACCATGTTGCAGCTATTGTATCTTAAAGCAACTGATCCGCGACTGGATACCGCCTTGTTCCGTTCTTTTATACAAAAAAATAAAGCAAGTGTGGCCTATATTCTTTCCAATCCCGAAACTGTGTTTATAGATACCTTGTTCAAGACGCTTTACAGGAACAATCCCCTGGCGCCGGTGGCAGTTCCGCGTCCCGAGTATTTTGACCAGATCGATATGAACCGGGCAGTCCAGATCTACAGGGAGCATTTTGGGGATGCCAGCGGAATGCAGTTTGTTTTTGTAGGCAGTATCGATGAAAAGATCCTGAAGCCGCTGGTGGAAACATACATTGGTGGTTTACCGGCAACCAGGAAGAAATTTGTCTTTAAGGACAATGGCGTACGCCCCGTAAAAGGGAAATTGGACCTTACGGTTTACAAAGGCGAGGCGGAGAAGAGCCTGATCCTTTCCCTGACAACCGGAGACCTGGTGTACAGCCCTGACCTGGCACTGAATATGCGTGCAGTAAGTGAAGTGCTGAACATCCGCGTAATCGAAGAACTGAGGGAAAAGATCCAGGGGATATATGGCGGGGGCACTTCGGTGAGCGTCGAGCGCCTTCCCTATGCACATTACAGCTTCTTTACACAGCTGCCAACCGGCCCGGCAAAGGTAGATACCCTGTTAATGGCCATGAAAGCAGAGATCAAAAACATTGAAACAACAGGTCCATCGAAAGAAAACCTGGATAAAGTAAAACAGCAATGGATAGAACAGAACAAGGTTGCTATGGAGCAGAACGGCACCTGGCTGGAGTATATCCTTTCTGCACGGCTGGAGAAAAAGGACCCGGATCGCTTCTTAAATTCAGTAAAGTACATTAATGCGTTAACACCGGAAAGTGTGAAAGCGGCGGCGGGGAAGATCTTTTCCAGCGGCAATGTTGTTACGGCCGTGTTACAGCCCGAAAAGAAATAGACGGCAGGGATCCGTTAACGCATCATAAAAGATGAGGGGCTTCGTCCGCCATTGTACGCTCCCTGCGTATCCCGTACCCTTTAGGGCTGATCAGGACCTTTTATAGCTGATTGGGCAGCTGGTTGTACAATCGATTGCACCAGCTGCCCAATCAGGGGCATGGGCGCCCGTAATGCCTGTTGCTAAAGGGTTTAACCCGTTTGGGCCGGCAGTGATACGCCTTGCAGCAGCCCTGCCGCTTATGTATAAAATGAAGTAAATACATGCGGATGTTCCCCGCTTTTTCTAAATTAGCGCCTTTGGAGATACCATTACTTGTTATTATTATGAAGAATCAGATACGACTATTGACGGTTGGCTTGCTGTTAGCAGGGACTGTGTGCGGACAATCCATTCCTTCTGAGCTGCAGACGCCGGAAGTAGTTTCCGTAAACCGGATGCCCATGCGGGCCAATGCTTTTGCGTTTGAAACAAAAGCACTGGCAGAAAAAAGAGCAAAGGAAGCGTCGAAATATTTTATTTCCTTAAACGGTAACTGGCGTTTTAACTGGGTACAGGACCCTAACAAACGTCCTGTGGATTTTTACAAACCCGGTTTTGATGACAGCAAATGGACCAACTTTCCGGTGCCGGCCAACTGGGAAGTGAACGGGTATGGATTGCCGATCTACGTAAATCATCCCTATGAGTTCACCGGAAGAACAAAAACGGGGAGCCGGCTGACCCCGCCTTTTGACATACCGGAAGATAACAACCCGGTTGGGTCTTACCGGAAAAAAGTGATCATTCCACAGGATTGGGATGGCCGCCAGGTATTCATTCACCTGGGGGCAGTAAAGTCGGCTTTTTTCATCTGGGTGAACGGGCAGAAAGTAGGGTACAGCGAAGACAGCAAACTGTCTGCAGAGTTTGACATTACAAAATATGTAAAACCGGGCGAGAACCTGGTAGCGCTGCAGGTATACCGCTGGAGCGACGGCAGCTACCTGGAATGTCAGGATATGTGGCGGATCTCCGGTATTGAACGGGAAGTGTATCTGTACGCCACACCACTGCTGGATATAAGAGATTTTAAGATCGGCTCTGCACTGGAAAACAACTATAAGGATGGGGCCTTTACTTTTTGGGGAGAGATCAACAGTTACAAAACAGATATAAAGACACTGCACTCAAAAAGGGACACGGCCACTGTAGAGCTGGAGCTGGTAGATAACAATGGTACGGCTGTTTTTAAGGAGGCCCTGCCGGCGTTTTCGGTACTGGGACGCTATAAAACGGAACTATCGTTTACAAAAACGATCCCGGCCGTAAAAGCATGGACTGCAGAAACCCCCAATTTGTATACGCTGTTCATTACCCTGAAAAATAAGGGCGGTGAAATACTGGAGGTGGTTCCGGTACGTGTAGGTTTCCGGAGCATAGAAATAAAAGGCCGCGATTTTCTGGTAAACGGTAAACGCGTATTCTTTAAAGGCGTAAACCGGCATGAGCATAATGCCCGCACAGGCCATACGCTTACAAGAACAGACATGTTGAAGGATATGGAGATGATGAAAAAGCTGAATGTGAACGCAGTGCGGCATTCGCATTATCCTCCCGACCCTTACTGGCTGGAGCTTTGTGATGAGTACGGGTTGTACGTGATCGATGAGGCAAATATTGAGTCGCATGGGCGGTATTACGACCTGGAGTATACATTTGCCAATGATAAACAGTGGCGCATGCCGCACCTGGCGCGGATCCAGCGGATGTATGAGCGGGATAAGAACCATCCCTCCATCATTACCTGGTCGCTGGGCAATGAGGCCGGTAACGGTATCAATATGTATGAAGGCTACGACTGGCTGAAGAAAAAAGATAACCGCCCCGTGCAATACGAGCGTGCTGAGTATGACTATAATACGGATGTGATCTGCCCGCAATATCCTTCGCCTTCCTATGTGGCCTGGCAAAAGAATTCAAAAGACGGCCGGCCCTACATCATGAGCGAGTATGCACATATCATGGGCAATAGCCTGGGGAACTTCAAAGAGTACTGGGATGCCATCGAATCTACTTCCGGTACACAGGGCGGGTATATCTGGGAGTGGATCGATCAGGGCATTGATACCGTGAAGAACGGGAAACGCATCCTGGCCTATGGGGGCGATTTCCCGCTGAGCGGGCCGGTAGATGAAAATTTCAGCGACAATGATTTCTGTGTGAAAGGAGTGGTTACTGCGTACCGGCACCTGACGCCGATGGCTATCGAAATAAAAAAGGTACATCAGAATATAAAAACCGTCTACAAAGGCAATAATGAAATAGAAGTGATCAATGGCTTCTTTTTTAAAGACCTGTCTAATATAAAGCTTGACTGGGAAATTACAGAAGACGGAACTGTTGTGGCAAAGGGAACGCTTGCCAGCCTGACCATTGAGCCACAGACAAAGGCGCAAATGGTGCTGCCCGTGAAGCTGAAACTCAAAGAGGGTAAAGAATATTTGCTGAACGTTTCTTACCGGCTGAAGAAGGAAGAGCCGTTCCTGGATAAGGATTATGAGGTAGCAGCAGCGCAATTCGGATACAATGGTGCTCCCGTAGCCTATAATTACCAGGGCACAGGTGCCGCAATTACAGCAACGCAAAACGGGAGCAACCTGGTACTGAAAGGCAACGGTTTTGCTGCCACATTTGATCTGGATAAAGGGATCCTCTCGGGATATTCTTTAAAGAATACTCCCGTTCTTACAAGAGGACCTCAGCCTGCTTTTTACCGTGCGCCAACAGATAACGATATTGGCGCGGGCCTGAACCGCTCGCTTCGCAACTGGCGCAATGCATATGAAGCTGCCACCGGCATCCGGGCAAAAACGGAGCAGGTAAGCAAGAGTGAATACCGGGTTTCCTTTACTGCTGATCTTTTGAACGGGAAGGCTAATACGGAACAGGTATTTACAGTATATGGCGATGGAACCATCCTGGTAAAGAATAACTATACCATTAAGGAGGGCGATTATAAAACCGTAATGCGCATCGGGAATGATATAGAGCTTGGAAAGGAATTTTCAAAGATCCAGTGGTATGGCCGCGGCCCATGGGAGAACTACTGGGATCGTCGTACCGCCAGCAATATCGGCAGGTACAGCCAAACCATCGATCAGCAGTATTTCCCTTACGCCCGTCCGCAGGAAAGCGGTAACAAAACCGATGTCCGCTGGATCAGCATGCAAAACAACAGGGGGCTGGGTATCCGGTTCGAGCTGGCAGACAGTGTGCTTTCGGCCTCAGCACTGCCCTACAGCCTGGAGCAGCTGGATCCGGCCCCTGAAAAAAAACAATTCCATTCCGGCGAGCTGGAAAAAGCAGACCGGATCTTTATGCACGTTGATCTGAAGCAGTTAGGCCTGCAGGGTATTGACAGCTGGGGTGCCATGCCCCTGAAACAGTACTGGATTCCTGCGGGTACCTATGCTTATAGCTACTGGATACGCCCGTTGCGCTAAAGGCGATGCGCAAACGGTTGCTCTTTAAAAAAAAGGATGGATTCTTTCTGGTATGTCCGATTCAGGCTACCTTAGACTGCCGGATCGTATGATCCCGGCGATTGCAGCCGGCCGCAAATGGCCGGAGAATACAGGCCGGATTCAAAGATAAACCGCATTTCCGCAACAACGAGGAATGATCATGCAAACCCGTTCGACCCCATCATCGCAGGGCGGACACAAATATAAAATACGGATGAAACGTAAAGATTTTGTAAAAAGCACCGGCCTGGCAATGGCTTCGGTTGCAGTGCTGCCATCAGAAATTGTATTTAAACCTACCGCCGCTACCAAATTAAAGGTAGCAATTGTAGGCGTGGGCGCCCGTGGTATCTGGCACCTGGACCTTTTATTAAAGCGGGATGATGTGGAGGTTGTGGGCGTTTGTGATATTGATCCCCGGTGTATTGAAGCCGCAAAAGAGAAAGTATCCAAGGCGGGTAAAAAACAGCCGGTATATTACTCCAACGGGGTAGATGACTGGAAGAATATGTATGCAAAGAAGGGGATCGAAGCGGTGGTGATCGCTACCCCCTGGGAACTGCATAAACCGATGGTTATCGGCGCGCTGGAAGCCGGCATCAAATACGTAGGTACCGAAGTGATCCTGGGTATCTCGCTGCAGGATCACTGGGATGTGGTACGTGCGGCCGAGCGCTACAACGGGCATGTGATGATGCTGGAGAATGTATGTTACCGGCGCGATGTGCTGGCGGTATTGAATATGGTACGCCAGAATGTGTTTGGCGAACTGATCCACCTGCAGGGGGGCTATCAGCACGACCTGCGCGGGGTGAAATTCAACGATGGTAAATCTCCTTATGGAAAGGGTGCAGAATTTGGTCATACCGACGGGTATTCCGAATCCAGGTGGCGCACGGATCATTCCGTTTGGCGCAACGGGGACCTCTATCCAACTCATGGTATCGGGCCGGTGGCACAGTATATCAACATCAACAGGGGCAACCGTTTCGTGTCGCTGAATGCGTTCTCTACAAAATCCCGCGGGCTGCATGAATATATTGTTGAAACAGGCGGGGCCACACATAAGAATGCCAAGGTGAATTTTAAACTGGGCGATATTGTAACCACCCAGATCAGCTGCGTGAACGGAGAAACAGTGATCCTGCAGCATGACACTAATTTGCCACGCCCTTATTCATTAGGGTTCCGGGTACAGGGAACAAAAGGATTGTGGATGGATGTGAATAGCGGTATCTATGTGGAAGGCGTTTCCAAACCTCATACATGGGACAAGGCACAGGAATGGCTGGATAAATACGACCACCCGCTGTGGAAGAAATACGGGAAGGATGCAGAAGGTGCCGGCCATGGCGGGATGGACTTTTTTGTGATCCATTCATTTATTGAATCTGCAAAAAGAAAAGAGCCCACCCAGATGGATGTGTACGATGCCGCTACCTGGAGCGCGATTACACCATTGAGCGAGCAGTCGATTGCGTTGGGACACCAGACCGTGGAGTTCCCCGACTTTACCGGCGGCGACTGGATGTACCGGAAACCGGTATTTGCGCTGAACGACGATTATTAATACGTAAACTGTTCCATACAAAAATGTCCGCCTTTAAACGCGGGCATTTTTTTTGTTATGGCACTGGTGGTATCTGCCATTGAAGCCCTTTTATGAAACAGGGTAATTGCGTATCCATATGATCTAACGCCGTGTAAGTATCCATCTTTTTTGTAATGTTGCCGGATGTGAACAGGGATGAAAGCTGCCGGAAAAGGCTGTCCTGTTGCTCCAGCCCGCCATAGGCAATATAAAGGTTAAGGCTGTCAGCATTTGGCAGGCTGCTTTTTTTAAGAGCTTCCAATAAAAAATAACGGTTATAATGGAGAGAGGGACTTGCGGCAATAAAGTTTTTGAACCGATGTATTTTTCCGGATAGCCTTTGTTCTAAAGCATAGCAGGTAAAATAGCCGCCCAGCGAATGTCCCATCAATGTTTGCTGTAGCGTATCTGTCCTGAACCTGCGGTCCATCATTGGCGCAAGCTCTTCGTTAATAAAAGATAAAAACCGGTCGGCTCCTCCGCTGACCGGCATTTCGTAATCCGGGATGGCTACCGGGTAAGTATAATCCCTGTTTCGCAGCGAATCCATTGTTGGAAAATCCCTGTAACCGATACCTGCCAGTATTACCCGGGGTGCAAGCCCTACCTCAGCGTAGCTGTTTAGTACAGTAGCCATAATATCGAAATAGAGATTGCCATCAAGAAGATACACAACCGGAAAACGTTTATTGCTGTCCAACGTATAATCAGCGGGAAGGTTTATTTGGACGATAAAGGAGTCTTTCACATTTTTTGAAAAGACATGCAGGGTATCTTTAGCAGAAGCGGGCTTTTTCAGATCTGCAGAGACGGGATCCGGCATGTTGCAGCCTGTTATCAATAACGCCATGCCAAGCAGAAAGGGATATTTCATATAGCGGATATTTTAGTGTTTTGAAATGATGCGGAAAGCATCAAGTTAGCAAAGGTGTTGCGGAAGCGGCAAAGGTTGTGTTGTTCTCCGGTCATTTTACAGGCATTTTAACAAAGTACTGTAAAAACGAAGGGGACGCTTTGGGCGCCCCTCACCAGGATCTGTGCTGCTTTCCAGCATTATGAAACCGGAGTATAAGACCGCTTCCTGTTCCCCAGGTAAAGTACCAGTGCAAAAATACCAAACGTTGTTTCAATAATTAGCCAGTTGGAGCCAAAAGCACCCAAGGCCCCATCCGCCCAGATAGTGACCAGTCTGGACAGTGCATACAACAGCCAGAACAGGCTCAGGAAAAGCAATGCATGGGAAAGTTGTTGACGGGTCATATAAAGCAATATGGCAATAACCGAAAAACCAACACCGCCATACACACCTCTTATGGAACTTAAAGCGTCCGTATTCTTCAGCGTTACCTGCACCAGGTCCATTACGGCTTGCGGGCTGTACCAGGCCATTGCTGAAACCCATGCAAGACTCAGGGCTGAAATACAAACAAATCCATAACCTGCATAACTGAATATTTTTTTCATTGTATTTTTATTTAGAAGGCAAAAATATTCAACGTTATTTTGGTAACTATTGACGAATGTCAACGGTTTTGTAAGGAGCCGTGAGATGCTGCGCCGGGGCAAAACGGTGTGGATCTGCTGAAGTTCAAATTTTGTATTTTTTCTGCTACTGGCCGCCCGGCGGGCAGTGTGCTTTTAAATAATGGGTATAAAGGGCGGAAAGATGTGCACCCGTACCCTCACCTTCGGAGATAGAGTGGGTGCGGTTAGGGTAGCTCATCAGCTGAAATTGTTTTCCCTGGCGGATCAGTTCGTTGATCAGCATCTCAGCATTCTGATAATGTACATTGTCATCGCCGGTACCATGTATATAGAGCAGGTTACCCCGCAGGTTCCTGGCATAAGTGATCGGCGATCCTTTTACGAAATCTTCATTTGAACTTACCGGCACGCCCATATAACGTTCCTGGTAAATATTGTCATATAACAGCTGGTTGGTAACTGCGGCGATCGCAATGCCGGTCTTATAAATCTCCGGATACTGAAAAAGCAGGTTGAGTGTAGAGGAGCCGCCACCACTCCAACCCCAAACAGCCACCCGGCTGGAATCAATGAAATCCCATTTTAGAATTTCTTTAGCGCCCATGGCCTGATCGCGGATATTGATCCGGCCAATGTTCCGGTAGATCGCTTTGCGCCACTGGCTGCCTTTGGGGGCCGGGGCGCCCCGGTTCTCCAGGGAGATATATACATAACCATCATTGGCCATGCTGCCGTTGTACAGGAAGTTCTTACCGGTGCCGTATTTGTCCAGCACGGTTTGTGATGCGGGCTCTCCATATACATAAAAAACGACCGGGTATTTTTTTTGAGGATCAAAAGGGACCGGTTTCACCATCCATCCGTCCAGTTCAATGCCATCAGCCGTTTTCAGCTTAAAGAATTCCGTTTTGGGGTCACCGGCATTTGCTGCCAGGACCCTCCGGGCCTTTGCCAGTTCCCGGTGATCCGGAAGGCTGACAATGGCGCCGTTGGCCAGTTCTGTGGCGCTGCTGTGGTTCAGGATGGCTATCTTTCCATTAGGTGAAATGGTGTACTTGTTGGTGCCCTTCAGGCTGGCCGGTGTTACTCTTACGGCTTTACCACCCTTCAGGCTGATCTTATATAAATAGTTTTGAGTGGCATTTTCAGGAGAAGCTGCAAAATAGATGGTCTGCGTTGGAGCATCAAAGAGGTTGAACTGTATAACGTCGTAGGCTTCCCTGGTGATCAGCGTTTCTTTACCGGTAAGGTCCAGCTTATAGATCTGCCTCCATCCATTCTTTTCCGAAAGCCACAGGAATTCACCATTCGCATTTACCCAGTCCCACCCGCTCGGGTCGTTATCATTCCACCTGCTTTTAATATCGATCCAGGCTGCATCTGTTTCATGATAGATCTGTCTGGCCTTTGCAGAAGCCGCATCCACCAGGAAGATCCGGCTGTCGTTCTGCTGCCGGTTAAGCTGCTGTAAAATAACCGACTCGCCCCTGGGGGTCCACTCCATGCGGGGAATATAGTGTTGCACCGGGTCTCCCTCAATAGCTGCCTGGCTGGTTTTTCCGTTGGCAATATCGAACAGCCAGATCGTGCAGGCGCTGGGATTTTGTCCTACCTTAGGATACTCTACGGGTATGGTAAAGGGGTACAGGGAATCCGTGTTGTTGATCATCAGGAAATTCCGGATATTGCGTGCATCCAGCTTCCAGTAGGCAATACGGGAGCCATCCGGTGACCAGCGAAAACCATCCTGGCATCCGAATTCCTCTTCATAGGCCCAGTCAAAAGTGCCGTTAATGATCCGGTCGGTTCCGTCGCCGGTAACCGCCGTGCGTTTTTGATCCTGCAGGTCTTCAATATAGATATTGTGTTTGGAAACATATGCCACCTTTTTACCGTCGGGAGAAAATTTGGCAAACATCAATGATGCGGCAGGCAGGCCCCGGCCCAGTTGTGTAAGCTTTTGAGCGCCCCGGTCAAATATCCAGTAGTCCCCGCGGGTGTTTTCCCGCCATACACGTTGGGTATTGGCAAATAACAGGATCCGTCCCCCGTCAGGAGAAATGGTAAAACTTTGTACGCTAAGTGCCCCGGTTGCTCCGGCAGGAGTAAGTTCCTTTTGGGTCATGAACACTTTATTATTTTCCGGGTGTACAGGATCAATGCTGGAAATGCCCTGGTCGGAGAAACTGTAAAAACGATTTCCGTCGGCGGACCATTGCAATTTCTGTGCGATAGCTGTTTGTGCCCATATGAATAAAACAATAAGGAGCAGGTAACCGGTGGCTCTTGCGGGAAAAAACATAAATTGAATATTTGTGCCTAAATTAACGGGCTTTTCCCAGATCTCCATAAAAAATCGACAGAGGCCTTGCCGGCAGCATAGCGGTTTATTTGCCGCAGCGACCGGAGCTAATGCAATACAAATACCCCAGGTTCCTCACGTGACCTTTGCGGTTCATAAGACCTCTTTGGCTGCGATCCGTTCATTCCTTCTCCTGCCATTTCTTTATTTTGTCACCCGCCATTTTTACAATTTTAGGAGTGAACTTTCCAATCACATCTACCAGGGTCTGCTGGCTTTTCATGACCACTTCAATGTCTTTATAAGCAAACGGCGCTTCATCCAGACCGGCGCTGATCAGTTTTACACCATGTTTGGAAAGCTCTTTTTTCAGGTCGGCATCTGTAATGCTTTGCAGCGCCCTGCTGCGGCTCATTTTACGGCCCGCTCCATGAGAAGCCGAGTTGACGGCTGCTGCGGAGCCCTTACCTTTTACGATAAAGCCTGCAGCCGTCATGCTGCCGGGTATAATGCCCAGCACGTCCCTGCCGGCGGGGGTGGCTCCCTTGCGATGTACTACCAGCTCTTGCCCCTCCAGCAATTCCTTCCAGGCAAAATTGTGATGGTTTTCTACCATCTTAACAGGCTTACGGCCCAGTTGCCTGGCTATTTTTGCATGGATGATGTGATGGCAAGCGGATGCATAGTCTCCCGCCAGGTTCATAGCCAGCCAGTACTCCTGTCCCTCTTCCTCATCCAGGTTCAGCCAGGCCAGGTTTTTGGCATCCTGCGGCAGCCGTCTTTTACTGATGGCGATCTTGGTGTAATGAGTAGCAATAGCCGCACCCAGTGCACGGGAGCCGGAGTGGGACAATAAGCCAAGGTATAGCCCCGGCGGAACCTGCAGCACTTCATCATGCGCGGGGATCTCCACGATGCCGAACTCCACAAAGTGGTTACCGCTTCCGCTGCTTCCCAATTGTTTCCAGGCACGGCCATGCAGTTCTTTTAAAAAAGGCAAATGCTGAAAAGCTTCATGATCCATCACCGCATGGTTTTCCGCCTTTTGAAACTGGGCGCCGCTTCCAAATAAAGTGGCTTCATTGATCTCGCGCACAAAATAGTGCTCGCGGTTGGTGAGCTCTTTGGGGTCAATGTCAAAGATGCTTAAGCACATCCGGCAGCCGATATCTACCCCCACACCATAGGGGATCACCGCATTTTTTGTAGCCAGTACACCGCCGATCGGCAGGCCATAGCCCTGGTGAGCATCCGGCATCAGGGCCCCGGCAACCGATACCGGCAGCTTGGCAGCAGTGTACATCTGTGCCATGGCGCCTTCTTCAATATACGCGCTCCCAAATACATTGAAGCCGATACCCGTTTGATTTAAGGATACGGCCATGCCTGCTGTCTCTTTGGGTGGCGGAGGTAACAGCTGCTGTGCAACAGGCGCCAGCACGGCATCCGATACAAAATCCGACGGGGCCTGTAATACCGTCCTTAAAATGGCAAGCGCATTTTCCTTTGATTCGTATTTGTAGTGTTTTTGCATTAGGTTCATAGTAATGCTGATCACCGGACCCTCGGGATAACCCAGTTGTCTTAACTCTTTTCCGGTTATTTTTAATTTGTTCATGGTTGTGTTGTTAATATATAACTGAAATTTTCAGAACTACAGGATAAGCAAACGAACAGGGATGCTCTGCCAGGCCCGTCCGGGAAATGCCCCCGGTGGCGAAGCGCAGAACAAAATTGATCGGCTCCTGTGCAATCTATTTGCACCGTTGAAAAAATGATTTGATAAAAATTGTGCTACAGGAAAACTGCTCCGGCAGGAGCAGCGTAAAAGGATGATATGTAATTACCGGACACGCATAATGGCAGTTAATACGGAAAACAGAAAATGGTAACCCATTATAAAGAACGACGAAGACTGGCCTGCGCGGAGCGTGCCCGGCAAATGTTTTTGAGCAGACAGGCCCGGGACAGGCATTTTTCCTCTGACTTCCTGCTGGTGCCGTCTTTTCCTGTATTCAGCCTTGCGATCTGTTTACCGGGCTGGCGGGCGGGTTGGCGGAAAATTTAATTCATGTCCTTAATCCCGGATATGCATTGCTTTTATTCTTTTCAAATTCGTGGTAAAGTATCCTATTTTTATAGGGTTCGTAAATTTGCTGAAGATGAAATCGAAAAAGACGGGGATTGGGCTTATGCTGCTGCTGATGGTATCAGGAATATCGGGTTGTGGCCGGTTGCGGGTGTTCACCTCCGGTTACAATAATGCTGTTGGAAAGTATTATGATATCCGCGGAATCCGCATGTATACCGAAACATATGGTAAGGGCAGGCCCCTGCTGATGATCCATGGGAACGGCGGGGATATGAGCGCCTTTGCCAATAATATTCCCTATTTTTCGAAAAAGTACAAAGTGATCCTGGCCGATAGCCGGGCCCACGGACGTTCGGCGGATGCTTCAGACTCCCTCAGTTTTGAAATGATGGCGGATGATTATGCCGCGTTGCTTACCGCTATGCATATCTCAAGAGCCGATGTTTTGGGATGGAGCGATGGGGGTATCATTGCCCTGGAAATGGCCATGCGGTACCCGGAAAAAGTGACCCGGCTGGCAAGCTCGGGGGCAAACCTATGGGCAGACTCCCTGGGATTGCGTCCGGATGTATGGCTGGATGGGGTAAAAGAGTATAACGCCTGGCAAAAACGGATGCCGCTCACGGATGCAAAGGAAAAGAACGATTACAAGGTATTTATGCTGGACTACGAGCAGCCCGATATTGCATTGGAGGCCTTGCAAAAGATAAAATGCCCGGCGCTGATCATCGGGGGCGACAATGACCTGATACCGGTGGAACATACCCGGCAGATAGCGGCGCATATTCCCAGGGGCCGGTTGTGGATCGTCCCCAATTCCGGGCATGCCACGTTAATCGATCATAGCCGCCAGTTTAACAGGGAGGTGGATGCGTTTTTCCGCAGGCCGTTGTTCAGGTACAGGCACCGCTGACCTTTACACCAGTATTTTTTCATATTTGAGTTTATAATCAACCGGCGTCATCCCGGTTATTTTTTTAAAAACATCGCGGAATGCCTTTACATCGTTGTACCCGACATGGTACATGGCTTCCTGGATGGTTCTGCGCCCCTGTTCGAGTAGTTTTTTAGCGGCTTCGATCTTTACTTTCTGGATGTATTCCACCACGGTATTGGTTGTCGCTTTTTTAAAACGGCGTTCAAAAGTACGGCGGCCAACGGAAAACCGCTCACAAAGCGTATCTACGGGCAGGCGTTCGTCAAAATTCTGTTCAATGTAATCCTGGGCCTCTTTGATGGTTTCGTCGCCATGGTCCTTCATCCCGGAAAAAATGATAAAGGGTGACTGGCTGCTGCGCTGGATATCGATCTGGAAGTACTTGGAGCAATAGACCGCCACTTCACGGCCGGCATATTTTTCGATAAGATAAAGTACCAGGTTGGAGGCAGAGAACCCGCCGCTGCTGGTATATACACCGCCCTCATCCGTTAGGATCTTATCCGCCACCAGGTTTACCTCGGGAAAGAGTTTTGAAAATTCATTGCTCGCCTTCCAGTGGGTTACACAGCTCCTGTTATTAAGCAGGCCGGTGCCGGCCAGTAAAAACGCGCCCATACAAAGACTGGCAATTTCCGCACCACACCGGTGTTGTTCCTGCAGCCAGGGAATAATGGCCTGGTTTTCCAGGATATGTGCGGCAATAGGCTCCTGCAGGGCGGGTACCAGGATCAGATCGGCCTGATCGGTTTCGTGCACCAGCCGGTGTGCCTGTACTTCATACAGCCCGTTATTTAATTGAACCCGTGGTTCCGCAGCAGCCAGCTGTATCTCAAATAATGCGGAGCGGCCGCTTGCCTGCAGGTACCGGTTGGCCTCCTCAAAGCCCTGCCGGGGATTTTCAATGCTGGAGAGATTGGCTCCTTTTAGCAAAAGGATGACTACCTTTTTCATATGTTCCTGTTTTGTCCTGCAAATATAAAATAGAAGATTGTCGTAATCAACCCCAGATATTGTCGTATTTGCGTATTAACATTAAGTGTTCTGCGTTGTAGGTTTGTAACAGCATTGTTGGTATCATCTGAAAATAGAAAATTATGAACAGGATCGTTGTTGTGAACTGGGTAGCTGTTGACGGCATTTTTTCCGGTCCGGATGGGGAAACGGACTGGTTTACCCCGGATGAGGAGTTGGCCAGCGAAAATTTACAGAACCTTCCCAAAGCTTCCACAATTTTATTTGGACGGGTTACGTTTAAGATGATGGAAGCATTCTGGCCAACACAGGAGGCCAGGAGCCGGTTCCCGGAGATCGCGGCATATATGAACGGAGCCGAAAAACACACTTTCTCCACTACAGTCAACAGCAGCTCCTGGCAGAACAGTTATTTTCATAAAGAGATAAGCCGCGAAACGGTTACGGCAATAAAGGAAACGGCAAAAGGAGATATCGTGATCCTGGGGAGCGGCGATGTAAGTATGGCCTTACACCGGCTGGGGCTGATCGATGAGTATTCCCTGATCCTGGACCCCCAGTTGCTTGGGGCCGGAAAACCGTTTTTCAGGAACATCAACAGAACGGCCCTCCAGCTGCTGGATGCAAGGGTATTTCCATCGGGAACGGTATGCCTGAATTATAAGGTGATAAAATAGTTGATTGCAGGATCTAAACAAAAAGGATGAAACTGATCGAGGTCTTTAAAACAAATGTGCTGGATAAAGCTGCCGCAAGGGAGCTGGCTAAAAGTTTAAGAAGGCTTTTCCCGGGATCAAAGATCAGCTTTGACCTTGATGATTGCGATAGGATCCTGCGCATAGAATCGCCTGCCCCCATCGACGTACGGCAGGTTACTTTTTCTTTAAAAACAGAGGGCTATCGTGCAGACGTTTTGCATTGATAGGGTGGGTCAGTGTCATCAGGAAAAGAGATTTTTTATTAATAAACCAGTTTTATGCAAACAGTAGTGGTTCAGGAAGCGATGCTGCTTCCGGGGTTTACGGCTTCAGCGGATGCATTTATAGAACGGTTGAAAACGGTTCCCGGCACCGCTTTTAACCGGGTACCCTTTGATGGCAGCTGGTCGCCGGCACAGGTGGGCGATCATGTACATAAATTCCTGGGAGGGATCGATGCGGCACTCCGGATGCCGAGGGCGGAGCCGGACCGTGCACCGGATGCCCATGAGCCCCTGCTACGGGAGATATTCCTGAATTTTGACCGGAAGTCAAAGGCTCCAGCCATTGTGGAACCTTCGAAAGACCGGATCGGAAAAGAGGAACTTATTACTGCATTGGCGCAGATAACCGGGACGCTCTGCATCAGGATAAGTGAAGGCAACCTCCTGGCGCGCTGTGTGGGATTGCCGTTCCCGACCATTGGAGATATGACCGGTATGGAATGGGTATTATTCGGGGACTATCATTTGCAGCGTCATACGCACCAGCTGGAGCAGATGCAGCCGTTCTTCAATAAAGTATAACCAGGAGCTATGAGCAAGGGAACATTCCGGGTTTGTGCAAAGGGGCATAAATATTATAAAAGCAGCGACTGTCCCTCCTGTCCCGTATGTGAGCAGGAAAGGAAGCCGCAAACCGGTTTCCTTTCTTTGCTGGGTGCGCCGGCACGAAGGGCGCTGGAAGGCGCGGGTATCAGCAGTGTTGAGGCGCTGGCACAACATTCAGAAGCGGCAATCATGAAACTGCATGGCATGGGGCCGGCATCTTTACCGGTTTTAAAAATGGCGCTGGAGGCTTCCGGGTTAACATTCAAAGATTGATCAAATAAAATAATATGGATACTACATCAACAATGATCCGCGTAGCGGTTACTGTGCATAAACCGGCGCCGATGGTTTGGGATGCCTGGACAAGTCCGGCGGCGATTGCTGCCTGGAATATTCCTTTTGACCATTGGTGGGTTCCAAAAGCAGAAACGGATTTGCGGGAAGGCGGTGCGTTCTGCTATCGCATGGAAGCGCGGGACGGCAGCGAGGGATTTGATCACAAAGGAGTATATGACCAGGTGATCCCCTGTGAAAAGATTGCCTACACCTTAACAGATGGCCGCAAGGCGGTGGTCCGGTTTTTAGAAAATGGCGCTACAACTACTGTGGTTGAACAGTTTGAACCCGAGGTAAACCTGGCTGAAGCGTTACAGCATGATTTTTGCCGGTCCGTTTTAAACAGGTTTAAAGCATACACAGAAAGTATAAAATTCCCGGAATGAATGCTGCAAAATTTACAACGGTAGATGCCTACATCGACACGTTCTCCGGTATTCAGAAAAAAAAGCTGGAAGAGATGCGGAAGATCGTAAAGCAGGCCGCTCCTAAAGAAGCCGTAGAGGTCATCAGTTACAATATGCCGGCGGTAAAAACAACAGCGGTGCTGGTGTATTATGCCGCTTACGAAAAGCATATCGGTTTTTATCCAACCGGTTCACCGGTAATGGTATTTGCCGACCGGCTAAGGGAATACAAAACCTCAAAGGGTGCGGTACAGTTTCCTTTGGATGCAACATTGCCCAAAAAGCTGATCGGGGAAATGATCGCATACCGGGTATGGGCGGAAGCTGAAAAAGCACAAAAGAAAAAAACAGCAGGCAGCAAAAAGAGAACGGTAACAAAAAAACAACTCCTTACTAAAACGAAGAACTCATGATTCAGTCAATTTACCCTTGTGTTTGGTTCGATGCAAACGGCAAAGAAGCAGCCGCATTTTATGCCGGTATTTTTCCGGATACAAAGATCAGTGCAGACTCCGGTATGGTGGTGACCATTGAATGCAGTGGTCAAAAACTGATGTTCCTGAACGGCGGACCTGTATTTACCCCCAATCCCTCCGTTTCATTCCTGGTTGCCAGTGAAGATGAAAAGGAAACCGAGCGGTTATACCACGAGTTGATAAAAGGAGGAATGGCCCTGATGCCCCTGGAAGTGTATCCTTTTAGTAAAAAGTACGGCTGGGTGCAGGATCAATACGGCGTGTCCTGGCAGCTCTATACCGGAGAACGGGGAAACACCCAGCAATACTTTACTCCTACGCTGATGTTTGTCAATAAACAGAACGGACGTGCAAAGGAAGCGATCGGCTTTTACACGGGGCTGTTCCCGGGTTCGGGGACTGAGGGCATTATGGAGTATCCGGAAGGGGGCGGGGACACCGCCGGCAATGTGCAGCATGCGCAGTTTCATATCAGCGGGTACACGCTTGCGGCTATGGACAGCTCGCTGGCGCATCCGTTTCATTTCAATGAAGGCATTTCCCTGGTGGTGGAATGTGATACGCAGGAGGAGATCGACCGTTATTGGGACGCGCTGATTGCAGCCGGCGGCGCGGAAAGCCAGTGTGGCTGGCTGAAGGACCGCTTCGGCCTTAGCTGGCAGATCATTCCTGCTCAATTGGGCAGACTGATGGCTGCCGGAAACCGGGAAGCATCCGGGCGAATGATGCAGGCACTGATGAAAATGAAGAAGCTGAACATTGCAGCACTGGAAGCAGCTTACAACAGCAATAACGGGTGAGCCGTTGTGGCCTCATTTAATAACAGTTAATCAAAGAAATATGGAAACCTATTCTTATCAACAACAGATCAACGCACCCGCACAAAAAGTATGGAACATACTCTGGAACACGGATACCTACCGGCAATGGACGGCTGCCTTTGCACCCGGCTCTACAATAGCGTCTGACTGGAAAGTACAGGGGCGTACCCGTTTCCTGGATGGGAAAGGGAACGGTATGGTCAGTACCATCCGCAGCATCCGGGAACCGGAAGAATTGGTGTTTGAACACCTGGGCTTCATTGAGAACGGGGTTGAAGATACCACCAGCGATGCCATAAAAGAATGGGCCGGCGCCCTGGAACGGTACTACCTGAAGGAAGAAGGGGGCGTTACCACACTTGAGGTATTGGTAGACGTCGATCCGAAATATAAAGAAATGATGGATAACGGATTTATCAAAGGACTTGAAACGGTAAAGACGCTGGCGGAAAAATAACGCTCCAACATCTCACTCCTCAACATCACATCTCACTCCCCAACATTTCACTTCTCTTAACTATAAATCAAAATAAAATGGCAAAATTAAACCCTTACTTGAATTTTGATGGCAAGGCCGAAGAAGCATTCAATTTTTACAGATCCGTTTTTGGCGGCGAATTCCTGGGCGGGGTGATGCGCATGAGCGATGCCCCGGGTACTGAAAACCTGCCGGAAGACGAGAAAAAACGGGTGATGCATATCGCGCTCCCCATTGGCGAAGATGTGCTGATGGCCTCGGATATTGTGCCTTCCATGGGGCATAAACTGAACGTTGGCAATAACAATTATATCAGCGTTTTTCCCGAAAGCAGGGAAGAAGCCGACCGGTTGTTTGGCGCGCTATCCGCCGGCGGAACAGTAGAAATGCCCATGGCGGATCAGTTCTGGGGCGACTATTTCGGCAGCTTTGTTGATCAATTCGGGATACACTGGATGATTAATTACGCTGCCCGGCAGGGACATAATAAGTAAGACAGGACCTTGGGGAAGGAAGCCGCGTCGGCTGTTGGCAGTTCAGTAGTCCGTGTCCGGACCCCGGTAGCTGATACCTGATCGCTGATCCCTTCCGTTCTTTCAATATTAAAAAATAAAAACATGGAAACAACAGTTAGCCGGTTGCAGCTGATCATTCCAGCCTACCGGATGCATACCCAGCAATTCAATAATGCAATTGCGGATATCAATGAAACCGATGCTTTAAAACGGATCGAAGGCCGCACCAATCATATTGTATGGATGGCCGGTAACCTGGTCAACTGCCGGTATTGGCTGGCCAGTGTGCTGGGGCTGGCCGATAAGGACCCGAACGAACAGCTGTTTAAAGATGCAAAGGCGCTGGATCCGGCGGCAACCTATCCCACGCTTACCGCGTTAAAAGCAGAATGGCATAAAATATCACCCATGGTTTTTCAGAAACTGCATACCATAACCGATGAGGAGTTAAATGAAGCGTATCCTTTTGGAATGGGTGTTGGGTTTGTTGAAGAAAATAAGCTGAATATGGTAGGCATGTGTATCGGGCGTGAGGATTATCTCTTTGGTCAGATCGGGCTGATGCGCCGGATCCTGGATTACCCCGGTATGAAATACGATATCGACGAAAGTATTAACTATTAACCGGCCGTTATCCCGGTACCGGGTGACCCCGGGGGGCAGACCATCCGGTAAGCAGGCTGCGGCAGCACGCCGGTTATTGGGCTTTGCCTCCTTGGTTGCCTTGGCCACCCAGCCAAAGCAGCGTATTCAGCACCAGCTGATTTTGTACGGGGTTTGTAAATGTAAACGATAATTCCTGGTTGGTATGGTGTTCATAATCGATATCGTTATGTCCCATGTTAAAGTACACCATACGATATTTTTTATTGCTCCATACCGCCGGGTAATATCCGCAGTGCCATATCTCCTGCGGTTTGGGACCCGTGCCCAGCGGAAAGCTGCTGGAATCGATGGACAAGAGGATATCAATGTCCGGATTTTTCCGGAGGTCGTGTTGCCAGCGGTACCATTCATTGGGCGCGGTGCGGAATGAGGCCGGTATTCCCTTTAACGCGGGGTGTTTTTTCAATTCCGTTTTTAAAACGGCGGCAGTCGGGCGCCAGGTATTGCTTACATAGTTGCCGGAACCCAGGAACTGGTTGTGGTACCAGGGCCAGTTATCGGGAACGGCTGATCCCGGCAGGGCAAATGCGGCAAAATGAAAACCCATCCAGCCGCCTCCCCGCTGCATATAGGCTTCAAATGCTTTTCGCTGCTCCGGCGTTTCGGGCCGGGTATCGAGGAAGAGTACAACATGATACCGGGCAAGAAATGTATCATTGAGGTTATTCCAGTTATTGGTGGAATCGTACCGGAAATGATATTTCAGTGCCATTGCCGGGAACCACTTGTTGGCCTCGTGCACAAAACTGATATGTGCCGGGTCATTCCGGGCCGTAAAAAAAGCGATTACCTTAAATGCAGGCTGATCTTTTTGTGCCGGGCATTGATGAATAACCCCCAGGGTCGCAAAAAGAAAGAGAAAAAGTCTTTGAATCGTTTTCATTTGTTCCGGGCAATCGCGGGGAAATAAAACCAGCAGGATGCCGGCTATAAACGCGGAGCTGATCCCCCAGGTCCTGCGTTTCCTATCTCATATCCGGTATCTCAAGCCCAGGCGCCCCAGTCGATATTTATTTCAATATCCGGGTGCAGGCTTTTGGCAACCGGGCAGGTATAGCCGGTCCGTTTCAGGATGTCGATGGTTTTAGCATCGATCACGGCCAGGTTTTCCGGGATATGTACCTTCAGGTCGATACCGCTTACCCGCCGGGGATCGGCAGCCATCTTCTTCAGTACTTCTATCTTTACATCGTTCAGGTCAAAGTCCATGGTACGGGCTTTGATGCCCATTACGGTGATCATACAGGCGGCAAGGCTGGTCGCCAGGAGGTCGGTAGGGGAAAACCGTTCACCTTTTCCCTTATTGTCAACAGGGGCATCGGTTTCAAAATGCGATCCGCTTTTTAAGTGGGTACAGGTGGTGCGCAGATCGCCGTTGTATAGAACTTCTGAGGTCATTGTGAATTTGTTTAGGGTCTAAAGATAGTTTTTTTGCGATCGCCGCGGGCGATAAAATAATCGTGTGCGACTGCAAGTCGCACACAGCGGGGATAACAGAAGTTTTGACTTAGTTATTTTTTCAATAATATGTTGTTGATAATATTAGAATAACTTGATTTTATATCATCGTGTTTGGTACTCTCTTTCTGTCCTTCATCGGTAAGGAATTTTAGCAGAATATTAGGTCTTGCCGATGGATGTTTTAGGTTCTTATAGGCTATGTCGGTCTGTTTAATGATTGATTTAAAAAAGAAATCTGCGAGATGCCCCAAACTAATAATTAAGTCGGGATTTATAATCTCTAATTCTTTTAAGAGAATCAATCTGAAATGATTTTTTTCTTCAGAAAATATATCGTAGCTTCTTCTCGCACCTTTGTCTAACTTGAAATAGATTTTGAAAATGTCTGTTAAGTATATAAAATTTTTTTCAGAGAGTTGCTTGGCGAATGCATACTTTTTGACTTTTGGAGTAGCAGAGTTATGGAACCCGTAGGGTGTACCTATGATTACATTGTTTTTCTTGTCTGAATTTTTAAATGCAACCTCATTGCGAAGTGGATCAATACCTACTATCATGATCCTTTTACCAGAATTGTAATCTCCAAACCAAGAAGGAAAGTCAATTCCAAACAAGGAGCCATTCGATCGGTTTTTTTCAGTAAGAATGCTGGGATTTATTCGATCGACATCCAAAACTTTATCATTGTGTTTTTCATTATTGTCGTAGTTATTGGACCATGTACTATAAATTGCTTTAACTTCTTCTGGATTCATTGTTATTATTTTCTCTTGGATTAGATTAAAGAGTTCGATAGATTTAGGGAAGTCCTTGCAGAATTGGGTTGTAATCATAAATTTTTAGAAAGTATTAGTAGGTAAAAGTGAAATGAAGTACATAGATCGTTTCTCCATAGATTATTGCGATCAATGTCGCTCCCGTTTTTCTCCTGTTCAAGAAGCAGCCCGTGCAATATCTTTGAGAAGCTGTTTTGAAATTAAGGTGCGAAGAATAATTGATGGTCGCAGTTATTAAGGAATTATAACGTTCTTAATGTTGAATGTATATATATTATTGATTAAGATTTCAAATTGTTATTTTGGTTGTTTTAGAATTCAGACGCATTTAATTTTCCCTCAAAGTAGTCATAATAAAGATAAAAAGAAACTTTTGGTTGTACAAAAAGTTCATGAAGTTATTTAGAATGGTGCCTAATACATCCTTTCAAACTCAGCAGCCCCCTTTGGTTTATAAAAGGCAAAACCTTCTGTTGTATACACCAGCTCAGCGCCAAGAGTCCCCAGGGGCCTGAATGAATCGTCTGTTATCAGCTTGTTTTTCAGCTTCGGGTTATTAGCAATAAGCCCGGCCAGCAGGTTTCTTAAAGGGAGCATAGAACCGCAGACCAGGAATATTTTATATGCCGGCGCCATGGTAAGCAGGCGGGCAAGGCGCTGGCTGTATTTCTTTTTATTGGTCAGCCGTACCCAGCTCCAGATGTCTTCAATCAGTACAAAGATGGCGCTCGGGGTATTGGGGTACTCCCGTTTTTGCCTGGTGATAAGCTTTCTGTGGATCATTTCTATCAATACTGCCTCGTTTTCCGTTATCGCATTTTTGCAATACCTGGAAAGCTGCATTTTTAATGCCTCCGATGCTGATAAAAATAGTTGTACAGAATGATCCGGACTTTTTGCCATATCAGCAAAGAGACCGCCTATTTGATGCTCTTCTGTATACGAAACAAATAAATGGGTGCCCTCCAGATGAATGGTTACAGCATTGCCATTGCTTCGCCTTCCGATCACGATTTTCATATGGACAGTATAATACTGCGCGCCGGGGCAATTGTTTCATTTTTGGGGCTGAATTTTAAAAAAAGTTGACGGCAAAGCTGGTTTTACGATCGCCGCGGGCGATAGACAGTCAGACGCGGCTGCAAATCGCATGCAGCGGCGTAGTGACCCGGCCACAGTTGCAGGGAGGAAACAGTACTTTGTTGTTAAGGACGAACAAATTGCTGCCACCTGTTGTTAGTAGATGGGCTGCCCGATGCGCAGGGTTTAGCCACGCAAAAGGCGTGGCCGCAGCCCGGAGCAGCGGGAACTGCAGCCGGGGCCTGTGCTGCCGCCCACAGCCCCAAAATGAAAGATAGTGATGATAAATTGTAGTATTTTCGCACCATGATCGAATTACCGGTAACAACGAAGATAAAGAAGCCCGACTGGCTGCGCGTAAAACTGCCCATTGGCGAAAGCTATAAGCATGTGCGTGGCCTGGTGGATCAGCATAAACTGCATACGATCTGTGAAAGCGGCAACTGCCCCAATATGGGTGAGTGCTGGGGGGAAGGGACCGCCACTTTTATGATCCTGGGAAATATCTGCACCCGCAGCTGCGGATTTTGTGCAGTGGCCACCGGCCGCCCCGAAGCGGTGGACTATGACGAGCCGCAACGGGTGGCGGAAGCGATTTACCTCATGAAGGTAAAACATGCCGTGATCACATCGGTAGACCGGGATGAACTGAAGGACGGAGGTGCGGGGATCTGGTTTAATACCATCCGTGCCGTAAAAGCACTGAATCCCCAAACGACCCTGGAAACCCTGATCCCCGATTTTAAAGGGAAAAAAGAAGATATTCAAACGGTGATGGAAGCCGCACCGGAAGTGATCTCCCATAATATTGAAACGGTGGAGCGGCTCACCAGGCAGGTACGCATCCAGGCTAAATACTGGCGCAGTATGGAAGTGATCCGGACCCTGAAAGAAGGCGGCGCCCGCACCAAAAGCGGCATCATGCTGGGGTTGGGCGAAAGCCGGGAGGAAGTGCTGCAAACCCTGCGGAACCTGAAAGACAATGGCTGCGATGTGGTCACCATTGGCCAATACCTGCAACCTACGCCCAAACACCTGCCGGTACAGCGCTTCGTGCATCCGGACGAATTTGCGTTTTATAAGGATGCCGGTTATGAAATGGGACTGGACTATGTGGAAAGCGGGCCCCTGGTGCGTTCTTCTTACCATAGTGACCGGCATGTACATCCGGGCCTGGGCCGGATACAGTGGGAGGAAAGCAAGCGGATGGTGGGATAGCCGTTCGGTAATATAATTGACAAAGCCACCGGGAGTCCTGGTGGCTTTTTTATTACAATGAATCTCCAATCTGCGCATCTGTGGCTGGAATGATTTATTAGCCGCTGATTCGCTGATTATTTATATAATAGTTAACGTTCCGGCCAACGCTTTCCGCACCCTGTAAACCGCCACTTAATCTAGGTTATTTTTTAAGACCAGCACTTGTGGTTGCTTTGCACCTGCATTTGTAAAGCAGTATATGTTCTTAAAAAATTATCAACAGATGAAAAAAATTTTCTTATTCCTCGGGCTTTCAATATTCAGTATCCAGTTATTGGCCCAAACCACCTGGTCGGCCGACCCCATGCACTCTTCGGTCAATTTTACCATTAAACATATGGGGATCAGTTTTGTGACAGGCAAATTTGATCAGTTCCGGGGGACCCTCGAAACATCAAAAGCAGATTTTTCCGATGCAAAGATCCATTTTACGGTAGCTACAGCCAGCATCAATACCGGCGTGGCTCCCCGCGATAAGCACCTGAAAACCGCGGATTTTTTTGAGGTGGAAAAGTTCCCGGAAATGAAATTTGTAAGCACAGGGTTTCAAAAGAAAACGGGCAACCGGTATGCCCTTAAAGGCAATCTTACTATTAAAGATGTTACAAAACCCGTTGTTCTGGAGGCAATTTATGGCGGAAAAACAAAGAACCAGATGGGTAAAGAAGTGATCGGTTTTCAGACTTCACTGAAGATCAATCGGTTTGACTATCATATCCTTTTTGATCCGACAGGCCAGGCAGTGGCAAGGGACGTGGAGGTAAGGATCTACCTGGAGCTGCAGCCACAGCAATAGGAGCTTGCCTTTGTGGCATGGATGTTTTTTATTTTTTTAAATGATTTTCAAATACAGGACTATGAAAATAATCGAACAACTCAACTGGCGGTATGCCACCAAGGCGATGGACGGGAGGCGCATTCCGGAGGACAAGATCGGGAGGATTTTAGAGGCAGCCCGGCTGGCACCTTCTTCCAACGGGTTGCAGCCGTTTGAGATTATTGTGATCAGCAACCAGGAGTTAAAGGAAAAGATCCGACCGGCGGCGTTCGATCAGCAGCAAATTACCGGCTGCTCGCATCTTTTGGTATTTGCGGCCTGGGATCAGTATACGCCCGGAAGGATCGATGCATTTATTGAGCATACAGCCAGGGAAAGAGGGGGCGACCCGGAGCGGCTGGAGCGACACCGGCAATCATTGCTTAACAACTTCGGAAGCATGGATAAAGACAGGGGCTACGCTCATGCTGCCCGGCAGGCTTACCTCTCACTGGGAGTAACGATCGTTGCGGCGGCAGCGGAAGGCGTGGATGGCACTCCTATGGAAGGATTTGATCCGGTACAACTGGATGAGATCCTGGGGCTGAAACAAAAAGGATTGCGGAGCGCAGTGATCATCGCCCTGGGATACAGAGATACAGAAAAAGACTGGCTGGTCAATCTTAAGAAAGTCAGGAAACATAAGGACCAGTTCATTACAGAATTGAACTAAGTTGTAAGTGTTGGTTGTGGTTAAAGCCTGGCCCGGTTATTCCGGTGCCAGGCTTGTTTTATGGCGGGCAAGGTCCGTTTTACGGGTAGCCCAGCACCGAACGGGCAGCCCGGCCGGCCTTGCTCAATGCCCTTAAACAGCCTTCAAACCGGGTTTTGCTGGTAAGATCCCAGTAAGGTAACAGTACCACCACAGATACATCGGCAGCAGGGTCGTAAGCCATCATCGAAAGATAGCCTACGGTGGCGCCGTTATGGCCATATCCCAGGCCTTCGATATGAGAGCAGCCTAAGGAATACCGGCTCCCATCCGTTGGTTTGGCCGGGCCCTCACTGTTTTGCATCAGTGTAACGGTTTCCGGTTTCAGCACATTACGCCCCTGCATCAGGCTCCGGATATACCTGTTAAGATCCGTCATGGTTCCAATCCCGTTACCTTCAGCTATATGACCCGATGCATTTTCCTGGTCCGTAATGATGGTCGTATCCGGAAGCCGGATCATACCCGTAAGATAGGGCGCCGGTAATTGCTTATCGGCAGCGCTTTCTATAAACCGCACTCCAAGCGGGATCTTAGCGGCCACCCCGGTGATCTTCTCATGCATGTAATCGGCATAGGTCTTGGTTTTACCGGAATGAAAGGAATATATTCTTGCAATGATCTCTCCCAGGATGGAGTAGCCGGTATTGGAATAGTGATAGACCGTATTGGGAGGGCCATAGGTAAGATGGTGCTGGGTAAGCACATTGATATACTCGGGGGTCGTAAACGGGTGATCCGGATCCAGGGTCATGGCGTGCTCCAGGTAGGTATCCCCGTTAACCGCGTACTGGGTGGTATCATTGGTAAGATCGTAAACCCCGGCATTGTGCTGTAGCAGCTGCCGGATAGTGATCTCATTCCTGTGCGGAAAATTCCAGGCGGGGTCTGAAGGTACATAAGAAAGTCCGCTGCCGGGGATCGTTGCGGTGATCTTATCGTCAATATGCAGCCAGCCTTCCTGTTGCATGTTCAGGATAGCCGTAGCGGTGAAATTTTTTGTGTTGCTTGCAAACCGGAACCAGGTGGTTTCTTTCACCGGTTTCCCGTTCTTTCCCGTGGAAGAGGCGAAGTAGCGGCCGTTGGGCGTCTCGACGAGCACACTGATGGAAGGAACCGGAGCGTCCAATGCTTTCTCCAGCGACCGTCGTTCCTGTTCGATGACTGCATTGAGTTTCGATTGAAGAGAAGGGTCTGATTTGCCGCAGGAAGCTAATGTTTGCAGGCCTATCCAGCAGCTTAAAAATAGTAAGCGGAATGGTTTCATAAACAGGGTATTTTGAGGTGATGGGCATAATACGGTTTGTTATGGAGCATTGCAGATATCCGCCCGGGCAGGACCAACCTGATCATCAGGGACTAAAAGCAGCCCGGGACCTGGTCGTATCCTGCGGAACAGTCTTCCGGTTTATCTGGTAGTACAAATATACAAAGAATTGCAGGTGATCGATCCCCGGGGGGCGGGCAAGTCAGGGTAAACGCATCTAATTACAGCAATGATCAGCTCCGGAGGGGCGTTGTGTCTGATGGGGCCTGACAATTTTATGCGGAACCGTTTTTTTCTCATTAATGCCTGGCTGCAAACACGGGGCACTTAAGCGCCGGGTTGTATAAGTTGCTGCTTAAAAGCGGCGCTACTTGTTACGTTGGGTATAACCTCCAACAATTAGGAAAATAAGGATAATGAGTATTATTGTAAGCATGGCAGATACATAAAGAGGGATTCACTGACCGGGCAGGTTGGGGTCAGGCTTTCGTTTTTTTAATGAACATCACAACGGAGGCTGTGCCGGTTGCGGAGAAAGTAATCTTATACAGCAGATCAGGAAAATCCCACATAAAGATATTTTTTTAAAGATAGGGATTTATCGCGACGAAATGGTCCCGCAGAGCAGGAGCAGGGCTAACGCATCTGGATCTTATAAGGGCGTATTTTTATGATTAAGGCGGCATATATTGCTGTGCTTCAGCGTTCCGGACCTTTGAATGGCTGCTCCTTTGCCCAGGAGATGCTGAAAGCACAGAAAAAGGTTTTCAATTTTGGCCAGATCAATCGGCAAACGGTCTTAAAGGGGATTAGCCCCGGTGCGCGTACCGTAGCAGTATACCGGTATGGCTGTCCGGCTAAAACGGGGTATTCGCAAAATGCCCTGCAGAATGTCGTATCCACCCTTGTTCAAAGCCGGTATTTACCTTCATCTTTGATAAAAGAAACGGAAGCCGGCAAGCGGCAAATGGTGGAGCAGCTACCACCTCAAAAACGGGCGGAACCGAAAAGCCAGACGAGTAGGGACTTATAAAACTATTTTTATGTCAGACAACAAAGTTTCATTGCACCGGGTGCTTAAAGCGTCTCCCGAAAAAGTATATCGTGCTTTTACCGAAGCCCTGGCAATCGCTTCATGGTTGCCTCCCTGGGGTTTTCTTTGTACCGTGCACGAAATGAACGTGAAAGTAGGCTGCTCCTTTAGGATGTCGTTCCAGAATTTTACAACCGGGAACAGCCATTCCTTTGGCGGAGATTACCTGGCGCTTGAACCGAACGCATTCCTGAAGTATACCGACAAATTTGAAGACCCGAATATGCCGGATGTTATGACCACCTCCGTATGGCTTCAAAAAACTTCTGTTGGTACGGAATTGAAGGTCTTGCAGGAGAATATACCTGCAATGATACCCGCAGAAATGTGCTACCTGGGCTGGCAGGAGTCGCTGGAAAAGCTGGCGAAGCTGGTGGAGCCTGAGATACCGGATGCATAGCAGGGCAGCAGAAGACTCCGTTTTGCCTGTGCCGGTCTGCACGATCCGCAGGAAACCGGTCCTCTGCTTTTTAATCAAGACAGGCATCTGATTTATTTTGCCGGGTCTGTGTTGTAACAACACGGGCCCGGCAAAATTTTTTTGTACAAACCGGTCTTATGTTTTTTCACCCTTTTGCCGTGCCATATGCGGGCCTGTTTTATTGCTGCCGGACCGGCTAAAAAAAAATAATGACGCCGACCCCTACCACCGGCGTTTTTTCGGATATATTATGTAGATGGAAAATAAAGAAATATTGCTGCTGATCGGGAAGCTGAAATCAAAACAGATTGATGCAGAGGAACTTTCCCGGTTAAAACGACTGTTGTCGGAGACCGGAACTGCGAAGGAACTTCTCGCTGATATGCAGCAGGCTTTTAGTGACCTGGAACTCAGGGAGGATAAACTCCCGGGATTTTCCCGGCAGGACCAGGTAAAAGCACAGCTGCTGAGCAAGCTGCAGGCAGGAACGCGCTCTTCAGGAAAATGGAGAAGATTATGGCCGGCGGTTGCTATAGCAGCTTCTGTACTCCTTGTGGCCGGTTTCCTGATGCTATATAAAAAACAGGAACCGGCTCCCCCTGCCATCGTTTGGCAAACCGTTGAAACAAAACACGGGGAACATAAGCGGGTAATCCTGGGCGACGGAAGCTCGATTTTGCTGAACGGGAATTCGAGGCTTCAATATCCCGCAGGCAATTTAAAATATATCCGGATCGTGAAGCTCGACGGGGAAGGCTTTTTTGAGGTGGCGAAAGACGCGGCCCGGCCATTCTATGTAGCGGCATCCGATTTTGTAACGCGGGTAGTGGGTACGTCGTTTAATATTGATTCCAAAATTGAAAAGACCATAGAAGTGAATACCGGGAAGGTGAATGTTTTTTCACTCAGCGCCATGCAATTTCAATCCTGTCTCGCAAATATGCAGGCCAATCAGCAACGCTTTCAGCAGCAAATTGAGCAGATCAGTTTTAACAAGGCGGTCCTGGAAAAAGGACAGAAAGCCCGGCTTACAGGAAACGCCTGGACCGTGTTCCGCTTTAACACCAAGAACTGGCACGACAATGAGCTGGTTTATCTCAATGAGCCGCTATGGCAGGTTGCTGAAAAAGCCTACCGGTTTTACGGGGATTCCATCTATGTAAGTCCCAGGCTTTCCTCAGCCCAGATAACCATCACTTTCCGCAATAAAAACGTGGAACAGGTAGTGAAGACACTTAGTGAAATTACCAATTCGAAATTAATAAAAGATAAAAAAGACAATATATGGAAGATCCTGAATAAATAACCCATTCCAAAAAAAGCCAGAAGTGCATGGCACTTCTGGAGCTGTTCAAGCGTGTCTGCAGTCGGCCTGAGAAACTTCCTGAGACACAGCTGATTTATTAACAAAGTATCACCTTTATTAACAATGCAAAGATGCAAAAAAAAAGACTTACTTACTGTATCCAAAATCTCAAACAGATTATGCGCATTTCTTTTATGCTATGGGCGTTTCTTTTGACCACCTGTATCGTTTTTGCCAGTAACAGCAGCTATGGGCAGAAGGAGCTGGAGCGAACCATTCATGTCAGTTTCAACAATATCAGTCTGCAGCAGGCACTTGAAAAGTTGCAGACGGATTATCAAATACCGCTGGCTTATAATAATGACGAGGTTTTCCTGAGGGCCCGGGTAAACTATACGGCAACCAAACAGGCAAAAGTTATTCTTACGGACCTTTTAAAGAGTCATAATATGACTTTTGAATTGCGCCACGATTTTGTTCGCATCGTACGTCGCCAGGTGCCGGACAGGCCGGTGATTTTCCGGGAGCGCGAAATTACCGGAACGGTTGTTAATAAAGCCGGCGAGCCGCTGGCGGGAGTTTCTGTTTTTGTAAAAGATAAACCTGGCATCGGAACAACTACGGATATCAACGGTAAATTTGTACTGGTAGTACCGTCTTCAGCAACGCTTGTGTTCCAAAATGTTTCCTATAAACCCGTGGAGATGGCCGTTGGAACGCAGCAGACCTTACAGGTAACAATGGAGCTGACGGAAAAGGGGTTAGATGAAGTAGTGGTAGTGGGCTTTGGAACACAGAAGAAAATAAGCCTTGTAGGGGCGCAGTCTACCGTAAAAGCCAGGGATCTCCAAATTCCTGTAGCCAATCTTTCCAACGCGCTCTCCGGCCGTATTGCGGGCGTGGTTTCTGTACAACGGACCGGGGAGCCGGGCTTTGATGATGCCAGTATCTGGATCCGTGGTATCTCCACTTTCAGCCAGGGCCTCAGCGAGCCATTGGTGCTGGTTGATGGTACTCCACGCAAAATGGCCAATGTTGACCCCGAAGATATTGAGAGCTTCACTGTTTTAAAGGATGCGTCGGCAACCGCAGTTTACGGGGTAAGGGGCGCCAACGGGGTGGTGATCATTAAAACGAAAAGCGGTCGCACGGGACGCCCGAGGTTTAACTTTCGCTACTACGAAGGGATCACCGAATTTACCAGGCTGCCCGAGTTTGCAGATGGCATCACTTATATGCGCATGTCTAACGAAGCACTCACCAACCGTGGCGCCAGCCCCCTGTACAGCGAGGAACGTATTCAGAAAACAGCCAGCGGTGAGGACCCGTATCTTTACCCGAACGTGGATTGGATGGGCACCCTGTTTAACCGGCACGGCTACCAGCGACGTGGCAATCTTAATATCAACGGAGGGTCTGATCTGACAACTTATTATGTCGGCATCAGCTACTTTGATGAAAAAGGGTTGTATAAGCAGGATGATCTGGTCAAGTACAACCAGCAGGTTGGCTATAAGCGCTATAATCTTACCTCCAACCTTACGGTTAAGCCATCGCCGCTTTCAAAAATAGAGTTGGGGATACAGGGATACCTTGCGAATGCCAACTACCCGGCAGCCGGGCAGGGGGATATCTTTGAAGGAGCCTGGTATATGACGCCGGTGGTGCATCCCCCGATGTATGAGAATGGAACCGTACCGGACCAGCGCTCGGGTTCGCTGCAAAACCCCTACGCGATGCTTACGCAAACGGGTTATGCCAACCAGTGGCGCAACCAGCTTTTTTCCAACTTACGGGCAACCCATGACCTTCCTTTTATAACAAAGGGGCTGTCGGCCACTGCCATGTTCTCGTTTGATGTATACAACTACACCAGTATGCGGCGTACCAAACGGCCGGATGCTTTCCTTGCTACCGGCAGGGATGAAAACGGGGAAATGCAATATGAGCAAACCTATGTAGGAGAGCGCTTTTTAACGTTCAGCCGCAACAGTATCGGGGAGCGTACGATGTATGTGGAAGCGGCGCTGAACTATAACCGCTCTTTCAGCAAGCATAATACCTCGGGAATGCTGTTGTTTAATAAGAGTGACCGGCTGGATGCGCAGGCAACTAATTTTATCAACTCGCTGCCGTACCGTTACCTGGGACTTTCCGGCCGTGCTACCTATAACTATGACAGCCGCTATTTTGGCGAATTTAATTTTGGATATAACGGATCTGAAAACTTCGCTCCGGAAAGCCGGTTTGGGTTTTTCCCCTCTGTGGGGCTGGCCTGGGTCATCAGCGAGGAATCCTTTTTCGGTAGTTTAAAAGATCATCTCACACTGGCCAAGATCCGTTTTTCACACGGTAAAGTGGGCAATAGTAATATAGAGGGCGACCGCAGGTTTGCTTATATTTCTACAGTGGAGGCAACTACCGGGTACGATTTCGGAAAGGACCGGAGCAACACTTTTAAAGGGTATAATATTGGCGAGTATGGCGTTAATGTTACCTGGGAAACAGCCACCAAAACCAACCTGGGTATTGATCTTCAAACGAAGAACAACGCCCTCGTTTTCCAGTTTGATGTATTTAAAGAGCACCGGGAAGGTATTTTCCTCCGCCGGGGCAATGTGCCCGGTTACGTAGGATTGCAGAAAGCGCCTTACGGGAACCTGGGTATTATCGAAAACAAGGGGATTGACGGCTCGCTCACCTACTCAAAAAAGATCGGTGAATTTTCCTTCCAGGTGCTTGGGAACCTCACTTACAACAGGAATAATATTATCGAAAATGACCAGCCGGCTCCTTTATATCCCTGGCTGGATCAGCGCGGGCATAAAGTAGGCCAGCGCTGGGGACTGAACGCGCTGGGCCTGTTTGAATCGGATAACGAGATCGCCAATGGGCCGTTGCACCCGGGCCTGGTGAAACCAGGGGATATCAGGTTCCAGGATGTGAACGGCGATGGAAAAATAGATGACTTTGATAAAATACCCATTGGGTATGGTACGATCCCCGAACTTGTTTACGGGTTCGGTCTTTCGGTTTCGTACGGGAGTTTTTCCGTGTCTTCCCTCTTTCAGGGCGTTGGTAATGTTGATATCATGATGAATGGTGAAGGACTCATGCCTTTCTCGGTTTCCATGAGCCGGGGTAACCTGCTGAGTAATATTGAAGACCGCTGGACCATCGAAAATCCCCGGCAGGATGCATTTTATCCCCGGTTATCCGATGGGAGCCCCAATGGAAATTATAATACCAGTACCTGGTGGCTGAAAAACGGCCGTTACCTGCGTTTAAAAGACCTTCAGGCTTCCTATAAGCTGCCCGAGCGGATCATTAAACCGGTTGGCTTATCCGGCGCCAATATCTTTTTTGCCGGGTACAACCTGGTTACCTGGAGCCCGTTCCGGTTCTGGGACGTGGAATTGGGCGATGGCCGTGGCACGCGGTATCCGAATTTAAAAACCTACTCTGTTGGTGTTAATGTTAACTTTTAAGTATTACAAATATGAGCTCACTATATAATTATTTTCTGAAATTCCTGATCGTAACGGGCGCTGTTATCCTAAGCGCCGGCTGCTCAAAAAAATTCCTGGATCAGGTGCCGGATGACATGTTAACGGTGGATGAAGTATTTAACCGCCGGGACCTGTCTGAAGCCTGGCTGGCCAACGCGTATAACTATATACGGGACGAAGCGCACCGTACCAATGATACTCCCTGGGATGTACTGTCTGATGATTGCGATGTATCGCAGCGCAACGCTCCGTACAGGGTAAACCTGGGCAACTGGAACGCGTCCTCCAACTACTGGAACTTTTGGGATCATTATTATAAAGGGATCCGTACTGCGACCACGTTCATCAATCATATAGAGGGCAACCAGGAGATATTAAAGGAGCGGGAGGGCGCAGCGCTGATCAAGCGGAGAAAGGCGGAAGCCCGCTTCCTGAGAGCCTTTTTTTATTCCGAGATCCTGAAACAATATGGTCCGTTTATTATCCTGGGCGATGAAGAAATAGATCCGGATCTGCCATTGACGGACCCCGCAATGCAGATGCCCCGGTCGTCCTATGATGAGTGCGTTGATTACATTATCGCTGAACTGAACCAGGCGGAAGCTGATCTGGATATTGAGCACTATTACAATGGCGATGCCGTACTGGAGAACGATATGGGCCGGGCCAGTAAACTCCTTTGCAAGGCGGTAAAAAGTAAAGTGCTGCTGTATGCTGCCAGTCCGCTGGTGAATGGCAACACCGAGTACGCCAACTTTAAAAACCATGATGGTAAAGCCCTTATCAGTACCACTTACGATGTGGGCAAATGGACCAGGGCTGCCGAAGCAGCAAAAGCGATCATCGATTATGCAGAAACTTCAGGAAAACTGGGGCTCTATAAGAAATATACCAGTGGTGTGCTGGATCCGTATCTTTCTTACAGGGATGCTTTCCTGGATTCGTGGAATATAGAATGGATCCTGGCAAGGGGCAAAAATAACCTTAGCAGCTACCAGCGGTCGTCTACACCCCGTTTAGCAAACGGGTATGCTTCTATGGGGCCTACACAGCAATTGATTGATGCTTACAGGATGGCGAATGGCGAGAGCCCTGTGGAGGGGTACAATAGCGACGGAAGCCCTGTTGTCAACAGCGCCAGCGGCTATTCCGAAACAGGATTTTCCAGCTTCCGCGCACCGGGATCAACACGGGCCAAGAACACCTTTAATATGTATATTAACCGGGAACCGCGTTTTTATGCCACGGTTACCTACAGCGGCAGCGACTGGATCAATACGACTTCGAGCCTGGGCGTAAGGGAGATCGAATTGTACTATACCGGTGAATCAGGGAAAGGCGGCTCGCATGATTATTCGGAAACAGGCTATATTTTCCGGAAAAATATTTCACCCACCTATCACCCCACGCAAAATAATGTGGCCCGCCCGTTTGTGATGATGCGCTATGCAGAAATACTGCTGAACTATGTTGAAGCGCTCAATGAATCGCAGCCATCTAATCCTGATGTACTGAAATATCTTAACCAGGTACGCGAGCGGGGAGGTTTACCGGCATTGACAGCCGGTCTGGGTCAATCGGAAATGCGCCGGCATATCCGCACGGAAAGACGTATTGAGTTAACCATGGAGCAGCTCCGGTACTTCGATACAAGGCGCTGGAAAATTGCAGAGCAAACCGATGGCGGATCTTTTTATGGTATGAATGTAGAGGGGGGTACCTCCAATACAGACCTGAACTTTTTTAAGAGGACCCGGTTTGAGACCAGAGTGTTCCGGAAGAGTTTCTATTTCTTCCCGATCCCGCAAACAGAAGTTCAACGTAATCAAAACCTCGTGCAAAATCCCGGCTGGTAATCTTTTACCGTCCACTTAATGTAATTATACAATGACAAATAAAATCATAACAACGCCCCGGCTTATTACCACCGGCAGTTTATTGGTACTATGCCTGTTATTTCAGAACTGTAAGAAGCCCGCCTTTAAGGTGGAGGATCCTGAATCTTATGCGCATGTGTTTATGCCGCTGGCAAGTAACGGGGCTATCACAAAAGCACTCCCCATTAAAGATGAGTGGATCAGCAGCTCCCTGGGTGTGGGCTATGGCGGTCCTGCAGAACTGAGCCAGGCAATTGATATTACCCTGGAGATCGACCCGGCATCGATCGCGACCTACAATGAGCAAAACAATACCAGTTATGAACTGCCGCCGGCCGGAAGTTACCGGCTGAGCGGGGACCAGGTCCAGATCGCATCCGGAAAGAACGGGAGTAACTCCGTTTCGCTGGATATAAACCCGCTGAAACTGGGTGGTACCCGGGCGTATCTTGTTCCCGTAAGCATTAAAACAGTAAGCTCCACCCTCACAGTAGCGGCGGGGCTGAAGACTACTTATTTTATTGTGAACGGGTTTTATGAAACCAATCCCTTTGCTCCTTACCCGATCAGCGACTGGAAGATACATGATTATTCGGATGATGACTACGACGCTATTGGCGGCCGGGCGCCTTATTGCATTGATGGAGATGTAAATACCTGCTGGCTGTCTACCTACCGGCGGGTCAATGGCTGGCGGCCGGGCCATCCGCACTACGTAACGATCGATATGCAAAAGAGCCAGGTATTGCATGGTATTAAACTGTATGGCCGCCGTGGTGCTTCAAATGCTTATCTGTTCCCCAAGACTGTACAGATAGAAACAAGCGAGGACGCTGTAACCTGGAGCACAGCCGGTATTTTTACAATTGCAGCATCTTCTGATGAAACTGCAGCCACCATGTATCTTGAGAAAAGCGTCGCCGGCCGTTATATGAAGGTGACGGTACTGAGCAGTGCCACGGGCGGCGAAACAACCGCGGTGGCAGAAATTGAAGCCTTCTGATAATCTGTATTATTTCAATATGAATATGTTTGGAAAACGATATATGTATGCTTTTTTTTTCCTCTTCTGCGCTTGCAGCAAGGGGAAAAAAGAAGCTCCGAAAACAGATCCTCCCCTGCAAAAAGAGGTTACGGTAAAAACGATGACCTACAATATTTATGGTGCGCGCAGCGGGGGGATTCCGGACCTGCAGGCCATTGCGGATGTCATTAAACGCGTAGATCCGGAACTGGTGGCCCTTCAGGAAGTTGATAAGTTCACGACCCGCAATGCGAACAACGGGGATATTGCCAAAGAGCTGGCCCGGCTCACCAATATGGATTATTTTTTTGCCAAAGCCATAGATACCTATGGCGGGGAATACGGCGATGCGGTGCTGTCTAAATTGCCGGTGAAGGAAAAAAAAGCCTATAACCTGGAGGTAGACCCGGCCCTTGGCGGGGAGCGGAGATCCGTTGCCCGGATCCTGGTAGAAAAAGAAGGGAAACCATTCTATTTCATCAGCACCCACTTTGATCATCTGGGCGATGAACGCAACCGTATCAGGCAGGCACAGGACTTTGTAGCACTTGTTAAAACGTTTGACAAGCCGGTTATTGTGGGGGCCGATTTCAATGCGCTTCCTGCTTCCAATACTATTGAGTTACTGCGCGGGCATTTTTCATTGGGCTGCTTAAATGGCGACTGCAAGCAGTTCACCTTTTCAACTGCGGCTCCTAACCGGACCATAGATTATCTCATCTATGCGCCGCTGAATGCGTTTACGACGAAGTTGTACAGTGTTTACGACTGGGCAAACAGGGAGTCGGACCATTTTCCTGTGCAGGCTACATTTACCGTCCGGTAAAACACCCGCTATAAGCGCTCGGGTTGTGTTGAGCGCGTGCTGCACCGGCGGCTATGTACCAAAACATACATAAAGAATGATCAGCCGCATAACAATATCATGCTCCCTGGCCAGGTAATCTTTCATCGATTTCATGGCCAGGGACATATGTTCTTTTACCGTATTGGGCGAGATTTCCAGGAACCGCGCAATTTCTTTATGACTTAGGCCCTCTTCCCTGCAAAGCTGAAATATGCGTTTCCGCTGAGGGGGAAGCTGCGCCAGAGCCTGCTCATACAGGGTCCGGTATGCCCCGCCCAGGTGGTCCACCGGTGTAGTGGCAACGCGTAAGGTTTCCTGGCGCTGCAGGTTCGCAAGGGCATCCGCTGTTTTAACCTGTTTTTCTAATTCCTTGAATACAACGTTACGGGCGATCCGGTACAGGTAATTTTTGATCGGGTATTCAGCCTTAACACGTTCTCTTGATCTCCACAGGTTGTAAAAGGTATCATGGACCATGTCGGCAACTGTGTCCTGGTCCTGGATATATTTCCTCACAAAATTGTAGAGCAGCGCCGAGTGGCGTTCATAGATCTCCAAAAATGCTTCATGGTCACCATTGCGCAGCCGGACATTAATTTGATATATCAGTTTGGATGGCATTTCAACTTGTTCATTCATTCATTGATAAAGGTAAAATCCGCTTGTTAACTCAATATTAAGGCGTCTCTGAAATACAACACATCAATGGCCATTTGCATGCTGATCCCAGGTTGATTTGTCTTTGAATCTTCCGCCACCGCCCGGTTAGAAATACGTTTTTCCTTAATCCAGATAATGCTGAATCACGATATCCTGCGATCATTACGCTAACATTGGTGCACTATAAATGGCAATTCCGTTAATAGTCCCGAAGGTACGGTATCTGCCGTAAAATTTAATAAATTCATACAGAAACGAGCCCTGTTGCTTAAGTACGGAAACACAGCGGACCTGCGGCGCATTATCTGGGGCGCTTGCCGATTACCGGCCAGGTAACTAAAGGCTACCCGGGTAAAATTGATCATAGCGATCCTGCTTTTATAAATATTTAGCAATCAAATATTAATAATTTAGCGATTCTTTGTTTATAAAGCCGGTAACTTCATAGAGCAGCCTGCAGTATTTTTTACGGGAGTGTAAAGATGCACTGCCCGGGTATGGTTTCCCGGGTGCCACAGGCAGGTCTCCGGGCCTGGCAGGCCCTTCGCAAAGGCGCTTTTTGTGGCGTAATCCCCGGCAGAGAACGGTTATGGAAGAGGGCTCTGGCAAGACCCCCGTATGCCGGCTTCTCCGGGTATTTTGCGGCGGGCGGCATTTAACCCGGAATTAATTTTATTCTTGGCGCAGGTTATGCTACATTCACCATCAAAACAGCAGTTGTGTTGGCAATGTATGCGCAACAGGAGGAGCCGCCCGGTGCTGACAGAGCCGGAGCGGATACCCGGATTGTATCGTAAACCCGGCCGCAATTTGCTAAAATTAAAACCTGGCAATGGAACCTATCGGACAATCAGGCAAACCTGTTATTTCGAAGCGCATCGATCATTTCTTTATTACCGTATACGCGATATTCGGGTTTATCGGCCGGTTCCTTCGCGAAGTTGTACGCCCCCCTTTTGAAACCCGGGAATTCATCCGCCAGTGTTTTCATATCGGCAACAAGTCGTTGCCGCTGATCAGTCTCACCGGCTTCATTACCGGGCTGGTATTTACCAAGCAGTCCCGGCCCTCCCTGGCTGAGTTCGGAGCTACATCCTGGCTGCCCTCGCTGATATCCATTGCCATTGTGCGGGCGCTGGCCCCGCTGGTAACAGCGCTGATCTGTGCCGGCCGTGTGGGATCGAGCATGGGTGCAGAGCTGGCTTCTATGAAAGTGACCGAGCAGATAGATGCCATGGAGGTTTCGGCTATTAATCCCTTCAAATACCTGGTTGTAACAAGGGTGCTGGCCTGTGTGGTATGCCTGCCGTTGCTGATGTGCTACAACGGGTTGATAGCGCTTGCCGGCGCTTTCGTCGACATCCACCTGAACGAGCAGACCAGCATGGATACATTTATACAGAATGCATTTACCAATATTTCATTCCTGGATCTTATGTCCTCGCTTGTAAAGGTGCTCATATATGGGTTTACAATTGGCATCGTTAGTTGCTACCAGGGATTTCATGCTACCCAGGGTACAGAAGGCGTTGGCAAATCTGCCAATGTATCCGTGGTGGCATCCATGTTCCTGATCTTTATAGAAGAGGTGATTATTGTTCAGCTGGTGAATATGATACGATAACTATGAAATCTTTTATCCCCGATATCAACAGGCAGGAAACGGTGATCTCGATCCGGGATCTGTATAAATCATTTGGCGGTAATCATGTACTGCGCGGGGTAAACCTGGATCTGCACAGCGGGGAGAATATTGTTGTGTTAGGCCGCTCCGGTACAGGAAAGTCTGTGCTGATAAAAGTAATCGTTGGATTGCTGTACCCGGATGCCGGTACCGTTAATGTACTGGGGCAGGAAGTGCCGGAACTGGGGGTTCATGCACTGCGCGCGCTGCGCCTGAAAGTTGGTTTCTGCTTTCAGAACGGTGCGTTATACGACAGCATGACGGTAGGCGAAAACCTCGCCTTTCCCCTGAGGCGGAATGAGCCGGGGATGAGCCGTAAGGAGCGCGACAAGCGCATCGAAATGGTGCTGGAGGCCATCGGGCTTTCTCATACCATCGGCCAGATGCCGGCCGAGTTATCCGGCGGGCAAAAGAAGCGTATCGGTATCGGCCGCACCTTGATACTTCGCCCTGCAATCATGCTGTATGACGAGCCTACGGCAGGGCTTGACCCGATAACCTGCACGGAAATCAATGATCTTATCAATGAAGTGCAGCACCGGTTCAAAACCAGTTCTATCATTATTACACATGATCTTACCTGCGCCAAATCGACCGGTGACACGATCGCTGTGCTGAAAGAAGGCCGGTTTATACGGCGGGGAAACTTTAATGAAGTGTTCAGCTCTGAGGATGAGCTGATCCGGGAATTTTATGAGTATAATTTTATTCAATAGCGCATGAAAACAACTGATTCAAGAAGGGCCACCACTGTGGGTATATTTATCGTTTTGGGATTGATCATTTTTGCTGCGGCGATCCTGGTTTTGGGCGGACAAAAGAAATCATTTATGCAATCTATACAGATCAAAGGCATTTTTCATAATGTGGGAGGCCTCTCCAGGGGCAATAATGTCTGGTACTCCGGTGTGAAGGTAGGCACGATTAAAAAGATCACTTTTATGGATCATAGCCGGATAGAAGTGCTGATGAACATTGATAAGAACGCCCGTCCTTTTATTCACAAGGATGTCAGGGCCCGGATCAGTTCCGATGGGCTCGTCGGTAACAAGATCATTGCCCTGGATGGAGGCACTGCGCAGGCGGCTCCCATCGAAGATGGCGATGTGATCATCGTGGAAGCCAGCGTCAGCACGGAGGAGATGATGGATACGCTCCAGGTGAATAACAAGAACCTGGTTGCTGTTACCGGTAACCTCAGGGTCATTATGGAAAATATTACAGCCGGCAGGGGCACGCTGGGTAAACTGATCACTGATCCCTCTGTTTACGAGCAGCTGAACCGTACCCTGGCCCTGCTGCATAAAACAGCCGGTAATACGCAGCAGCTTACAGAAGGCCTTGCGGGTTACGCTGCCAGGTTACAGAAGCCCGGCGTGCTGGCCAGCGACCTCGTAAGTGATACCGTGGTGTTCAATAAACTAAGGGGTACGGCTACCCAGCTGCAGGAAGCGGCGGTGCAGGCTAATAAGGTAGCGCACGATCTTCAGGCCGTAAGCGCAAATGTCAATAGCCGGCTCAACACTAATGAATCGCCCGCCGGCGTATTGCTGAACGATTCCGCTACGGCCCGCCAGCTGCAGCAGACGATCCGGAACCTCGAAAGCAGTACGGGCAAACTGGATACCAATATGGAAGCCCTGCGGCATAATTTCCTTTTCAGAGGCTATTTCAGAAAACAGGAAAAGCTGCGCAGGAAACAGGAAAAGCAGCAAAAGGCAGAACTGCAGTAAGCACGCAAACCGGTGTTTTAAAAAGGATATGATGAAACTCAAATGGATAGCATATGCAGGAGCCTCTTTATCCGTGGTTGCTTTATGGATCGCCATTGCTAAAGGGCAGGCCTCACCGGCAAATAGGATACCGCCTGTAACCGCAGTACCTGTCCGTGCCTTCCTGGCAAGTATCGGTGTGAATTCGTCGATATCAAAGCGCGGTGAAAGTCTTGAAAAGACCAGGGATGCGCTTCTGTATACGGGCATCTCCTGGATCAGGACCGGTTACGAAGGGGAGGTACCGGTTGAAGATCTTATAACACTTCACCGGCAAACAGGTGTCAGGTTTAGCTATGGACTTCTGAGCGGGGGAACTGATATCGCCCGGTTATTAAGCGGCGGCAAGAAGATCGCAGCGGCGGGAGCCCTCCTGGCATTTGAGGGACCCAATGAACCGAATAACTGGGGGATCGTTTACAAAGGAGAAAAGGGCGGGCGTGATGAAAGCTGGCTGCCCGTGGCCCGGTTACAGCGCGATTTGTATGCTGCGGTAAAAGCGGACCCCGTCTTGAAGGAATACCCGGTGTGGAGCCTTTCTGAAAATGGGGCGCAGACGGATCATACCGGGCTGCAGTTCCTGGAAATTCCGAAGGGCGCGCCAACACTTTTACCGGCAGGCACCCGGTTTGCTGATTTTGCTAATTGCCATAATTATATCGTTCACCCGGGATGGCCGGGCCTGCATGATAACCAGACCTGGATCGCTGCCAGTCCCGGTTTCGACAGCAGGGTAGACGGGCTGGCAGGAAACTATGGTATCACCTGGGCTAAACAGTTTAAGGGGTACACCGCTGTGCAACTGGAAACGCTGCCCCGGGTTACCACAGAGACCGGTTTAACAATGGGGCCGGGCATCACAGAAACACAGCATGCCGCGCTTTTGCTCAATATGTATTTAGCACAGTTTAAACGGGGTTGGAGTTATACCGCGGTTTATTTACTTCGCGACCGGAGTGATGAGGCCGGTAACCAGCAGTTTGGATTCTATCGCCCGGATTATACACCCAGGGCCGCCGCAATATATTTGCATAACATGACCACCATCCTGGAGGACAGGGTGGCTCCCAAAAACAGGCTGCGGCCCTTTGCTTACCGCATACAGGACAGCATACCTACAGTGCACGACCTGCTGCTCCAAAGATCCGACGGCACCTATTACCTGGTTGTATGGGGTGAAAAACTGAAGGGCAGCGATGCCGTAACCATCCGGTTCAACGGGAAACAACGGCAGCTTGATATTTATGACCCGGCAGTGGGAACGCAGGCAGTGCGTGTGGTCAAAAATACGGCAGAAGTGCAGTTGGTGCTCAGCGATCATCCACTGATTATAGCGATAAAAAGCCTGGAGTAACAGACGCGGTCATGCAGGAGCCATGGCGATGCCGGGATGTTGCCCGGAGCCTCTTTGTTTAAAGAAGGTTTCTCTTTCGTTTTTTTACCTGTGAAATCCGTAAGTCTGCAGGTGCTAACTATTTCGTTTTCGTAAAAAAATGCAATCGATTGCATTTCTGGTTGCAAAAAAGGCTACCTTGCATCAGGGCCATAATTGCCATGATAACGAGGACGATACCCATTGAAACGCAGGAACAATACCGCTGTTTTAGATGGGTAAGTGTTTGTTTTAATGCAATCGTTTACATTAATTGCCGGACCTGTGCCCAGGGACACGGATAAAGGCGGATGGAAGGTTTGTTATTGCTTAAGAAGATTGTTTTGACTGCAGGAAATTGACGGCTCAGCATCTGTATAGCATGAAATGATTCCGGATGAAATGATGAATGGCAGGTAGTACGCTATCGGGTACTGCTGCAGGCTTTGGCCAGAGAAATTGTTCTTCAACAGGGAGCATGAAACCCGTTATGCAAAAAATAAAACAGTAAATAATGTTATTGAACAGAATGCTTGTGCTTGTTATTGGAATAGTGCTGCTTCAAAGCTGCCAGAGAGAGTTGTCTACCGGTATCAGGGATGTGGTAACTGACCCGCGGGTAGATGATACCACTGCTTTTGTATTGCCCTCCACGATCACTTTTGATCTTAGGCGAACCGGCAACGAAAAGAACGGGTTGGTTGGCTTTTTGGGCTCCGTAACCACTGCAGCCCCAGCCGATGAGCTGATAACGCCGCTAAAGCCGGCGTTGTGGCGTACCGGCCGGCAGGGCGATGCCTTTGCCCTGTACCCGAGACTGAACCGGCTGGGTGTCAAAAGACAGCTATTGCTGGTGAGCGACTACAGGAATTATAACAGCTTTTATACGGATATTTTTCAGCGGAACGGCTACGGCGCGCTTACAGATACGCTTGCCCGGAGAGCAAAGGAAGCGGGCTATAATTTTGAATGGGACCTGTTTAACGAGCCCAACGACTCATTAAAGACCGATTTTAGCCGGTTTATGGCCGAATACTGGAACCCGGCTTATCATGCGGTAAAAAAGTATTTTCCTGAGGCGGCCATACATGGGCCCTCTGCCACCATCAATAATACGGCAAATGCCCGCGCCGATTCTATGCTGGTATACCAGTTCATCGATTCCGCTATTGCTTATAATACCTTACCCGATTATATCAACTGGCATTTCCAGATCGGGTATAATATTTCCGATTGGCATAACGGCTACCGCAATTCCATCGTGAACTATATCAACGGCAAAGGGAAAACAATTAAAGGCGTATTTGCGGGTGAAACGATCAGGCCCGGCGATGAGCGTAATACCAGCCCGGGGGTAGCGATAGATGTTTTTGCTGCTGCCGAAGTTTATGGCATTCCCCAGGTAAGGGCCTCCTGGACATCGCAAACCGTTTATGGTGTAGGCACCTACCCGCTGCCGGTATTGGGCGGATTGTTTAATAATACCAATGGAACAGGGCCAAGGGGCGTTTGGTGGGCACATGCATTTTACGCCGCAATGAGTGGGAAACGGGTGTTGTGTGCCAATACGCCTACGGGTACAGACCTGGTGACCGGCATTGCATTCAGGGATGATGCCGCTAAGCGCGTTACTGCCATGCTTGGAGCGCGGGATGGGCTGTCTGCAGCGCAGCTAAACCCATTGCAAAGCAGGGGCTATACCCTGCTGCTGGCCAATATGAGCGAGCTGAGTGGGTTGGTGGTCAACGGGAAAGTACATGTTAAAGTTTGGCGTAACCGGCAGACAAGGGATGCGGTAACAGGTTACGGAAGCGCAATGCTGCCGCTGATCATCGACGCTGATTTACGGGTAGATAAGAATAAGTTGCAGATCCCCTTTGTAGTAACCGGACAATGGGATGCCCTGTTGGTAACCATAACACCACCGGTGTCTTAACCACCGGACCGATCAGCGTTTTTAAACTTCATTAAAACATTATTGACCAGAATAAAGGATTACCGTATGAAAGTATTTTTTTCCGTTTGTTTTGCCCTGCTCTTGGTAGCATCGGGGTGCAAAAAAGAAAAGGACTATAACCTGCCGGCAGGACCCGTGATATTGATGGATAGTACTGCTTATGTGCTCGATTTTAATAAAGATACCCGGCCCGTTGTAGAGGGCTCCATTACATCGGGAGTGGGGTTACAGAAGGTGCAGTTCTTTTTAGCCAATAACGCCAATACACCGGTAAAGACGATCACGAAATTTGCAGACAGCTACTCCTATGATTTTTCGGAGGCGTTTGATTATAAAGAGGGGTTCCCCCAATTACGTATTATCGCAATCGATAAAAATGGAGAAAGCAATGCGCAGTGGGTTACGTTCAGAACGATCCAGAAGCGGGTTGCCCCGGTCATCACGTTCCCCTCGGATACGCTTACATTTAACCCGGCGGCTATGACCAATACAAAGTTTGCCGTAACCTCAAATGCAGGGTTAACAAACATTACTTATGTTGTATTGCGAAACGACGGTACTACCGGTACCCCGGTATCGATGGATGTTTCCGATACCACCATGCAGTATAAATTTGATGCATTGATCAATTACAACTTTGCATTGGATACCGCCTTGCAGGTTACCGCTACGGATTTTGAAGATCGTGTCACCATCGTTAAAAGGCGCATCCGGTCGCTGATAGATCTTCCGGTAATACGGATCAACAGCCTGTTTGTGCAGGCAGATGTGGCAGGCAATGTGAACATACCCATTGTTAGCCATGCCGATGGCGGCATCAAATCGATCGTGTTTTACGGTATTGGCGCCAATGGTGAAACGGTGGTAAAGACCACTTCCTATAACGGTGAAAAAGACCGGAATGTTTCGGAGCCGGTTCCGTTAACAACTGCTTACTATGCAGTAAAAGTGGTAGTGACGGACCAGGTAGGACAGACCGCGTCTGCCCGGGTAAATACGGCGATCGGTTTAAAGTATACGCAAAACTATATTGCCGGTACACAGCATTTTGCAGCAGGTAATGCCGCCAGCCCGGGTACTTATACCCTCTTTTCCGTAAAAGACCTGCGTACCTATAACCTGAACGATGTCATCGGGGTATCGGAGAATAATATAGATATGAAATTTTATATGTTCGGCGGGGCGGCTACTCCAAGGATCCTTACGCTGGACGGAAGCAGCACAGATAATAAGAATACCGAATATACCGGAGCTAATGGCAGAAATGCAGATCAGTTTGCGGTAAAGAACGCCACCCGCTTTTTAAAACTTCCGGCCGGCTTCGATTTTGATAAGGCCACGGTTACGGAAATACAGGCCCTGTCCAAATCCGGCATCACGGTTTCCAATATGAATCCGGCAAATGCGGGAGATGTGATCGCCTTTAAAACCGGTGCCACATCAGCTGCCGGCGGGGATAAAGTGGGCATTATTAAGGTGGTTAAAACAGAAGTGATCGATCCGGCCGCCAGCGCTAACCGGGGATTGTTCACCATATCGGTCAAATTTTTAAATCAATAAGGTTTATAAAGACGACGGGTATAATATAATTAATGATAAATAAGCTGAAATGAAAATGACGAAAAAGATGCCCTTTGTTAAAGCTGTGGTGCTCCTGCTGATCATGGCAATAACATTTCAGGCGCAAGCACAAAATGGAATGATCGTTCAGGGCTCAGTAATGAACGATAAGGGGGAGCGGCTATCTTCCGCTACAATATCTGTGAAGAATGAGGGAGCTGTGACCGTTGCGGACAGCGCCGGGTATTTTTCAATTAAAGTAAAGGACAGGAATTCGGTCCTGGTTGCAGAACATATAGGATATAAAAGCTATGAACAAAAAATAGGGGAAGACAGGAACCCGACTATTGTGCTGACACCCGTTGCCGGTGACCTGGATAATGTGGTGGTGATCGGTTACGGAACCACTACAAGAAAATCTGTGTCAACATCCATATCCTCCGTAACGGCAAAGGATATTGCCGAAAAGCCCGTCACCAATGCCTTACAGGCGGTGCAGGGTAAAATGGCGGGCGTTAATATTCAGCAGGGCAGCGGCGCCCCCGGCGATGACCCGCAGGTTAAGATCCGGGGCGTTGGATCCATTGGCGCGGGCAATGCTCCCTTATATGTTGTTGATGGAGTACCGCTGGATGACGCCAATAGCTTTGGCCAGATCAACCCGGCCGATATTGCAACAATTGATGTATTAAAAGATGCCGCCGCTGCTGCTATTTACGGATCGCGTGCGGGTAATGGTGTGGTACTGGTAACAACCAAAAAAGGGAGGTCCGGCGATGCCCGGTTCCAGGTAAGTTCCTATGTTGGAATGCAGGAAGTCAGCAAATATATTAAGGTCTTGAACAAGGAGCAGTATATAGACTATGTGAAGGATGCTTACAATAATGCCGGCCGGGCCTATCCCGCTATATTTGACTACCCGGATTCAATGGCCAATGTTGACTGGCAGCGTGAGATCTTCGGAAAAGCGCCCATTTCCAATTTGGAGATCAATGCTTCGGGAGGGAATGATAAAACTAAATATTTTGTTTCCGGTTATATTTTGAACCAGGACGGGATCTTAAAAGGTACGGGGTTTAAACGGGGTGGTTTCAGAACAAATCTCGAACTTAATTTAAAGCCGTGGTTGAAAATGGGAGTGAACCTGGCCCCGTCCTATGGCATTACACAGGTGCGGCCCGCACAGGGAGCCGTAAACAGCGCAACCTTCAGTGTTAACTATGCCAATACTTCAGCGGCCAATCCTTCTTTGGGATCGCCCATTACTTTAGCGATCATGATGCCTCCCGTGCTGCCGGTTTATTTGCCGAATGGCGACTATGCTACCACGAATAACTGGCCGGGCCCGGGCGGTATGGGATTGCTGTTTAACGGGCAGCACTATAACCCGGTGCAAACGCTGGATCTATACCAGGACGAACATAAATCCTTCAAAGGCATCGGTAGTATGTACCTGCAGGTGGAACCCGTAAAAGGGCTGGTATTGAAAACCAACCTGGGCGGGGAGATGCGCTCTGATGAACGAGCCTGGACGATTCCGCCAACCCTGGCTTATGCCAGTGCCAATGCCGCCAACCTGAGCACGCCTATACAAACAGGATTGCAAAGCTCCCTGATAAAAGGGAACGGCTATAGCTGGACCTGGGAAAATACAGCCAATTACAAAGTAACATTGAACGGGATGCATAACCTGGACTTCTTACTGGGTTATGCCGCACAAAAGAGCCATTCCGAAGGTATCATGATACAGAACCAGGCAGGAACGGCAACCACCCTGTTTCTTTACTATCCTACAAATGGTACGGCCGTTCTTGGCTCAAGACCTGTATATAATGAGAATACAATGATCTCCAGTTTTGGACGTATCCAATATAACTATGATTACAGGTATCTATTCTCTGCAGCGATACGCCGGGACGGTTCTTCCCGCTTCGGCCTTCAAAACCGGTATGGTATTTTCCCGTCAGCCTCTGCTGCATGGAATATTTATGAAGAAGATTTTTTTAAGAACGGGCGTATAAAATCAATAATCCGTGATTTAAAAATAAGAGCAAGCTGGGGCCGGACCGGTAACTATAGTATCGGTGATTTTACCCGGTTGGGAGCGATGAACATTGCCAACTACGCTTTCGGAACCGGTACGGGTACTGCGGTATCCGGCGGGTTTGGACGGGGATCCTTTGACCTGGCTACTTTGGGCTGGGAAACGAATGAGCAATTTGATCTCGGTCTTGAATTTTCATTGCTAAAGAACCGGATCGTGTTTGCAACAGATTTTTACAACCGTATTTCAAAGGATCTTTTGCTGAATGCCAATGTTCCCGCTATATCAGGAGTGACGAATAGCGCGTATAAAAATATCGGCAATGTAAATAACCAGGGGCTGGAGTTTACATTAAACACGCGCAATTTAACAGGTGCGTTTAAGTGGAACAGTAATTTCAATATCTCGTTTAATAAAAATAAAATTACAGCGCTGGTTAGCACAGATCCTATTACCAGCAATATAACCGGCAATGCAGGTTATACGGGTACGATCCGCCAGGTGGTTGGTGGCTCGATCGGTGATTTTTACGGCCTGAAACAGATAGGAATATACAGCGCTGAAGACATGGCAGATCCCGGTGTTGCCAAATGGACCGGCGGAACAACACCTTCCCGTGAGGGCGATATTAAATATGCAGATATTAACGGGGATGGGAAAATTGATGGGACCGATATAACAAAGATAGGAACCGCCCAGCCTAAATTTACCTACGGCTTCAGCAATAATTTCAGCTATCATAATTTTGATCTGAATATCGTCCTGCAGGGTGTTTACGGCGGGCAGATCGCGAACGCACTGGTCCGGTATTCCAACACATTCGTAGGTGGCGACAATCCGTTTAGCTACGCCCTGGATCGGTGGAGAAGCCCGGATAATCCCGGAAACGGATGGATACCCAGGGCCGTGGCCTACAGCGGAAATGCGAACCCCGATCCGTTAGCGCAGTTCTCTACCTATAACCTGTTTAGTGCCTCTTACCTGCGGATCAACAATGTAACAATGGGTTATAACTTTTCCAACCTCCTGTTTCAGCGCGATAAACAGAAAACAGCGCGGTTATATTTTACCGTAATGAACGCTTATACATTCAGCAGCTACCCCGGTTATAACCCGGATGTAAATATGTTTGGCCGGAATGACGATGCCCGTTTTAATGTGGATATGGGCACCTATCCTTTGGCGCGCAGCTATGTGTTTGGTTTAAACATTGGATTTTAAATAAAAAATAACAGATGAAACAATATATAATTATCGCCGCTTTAGCAATAGGCAGCCTGCTTGCGGGAGGCTGCAGCAAGTCGTTCCTGGATGTGAACCAGCCCTCCTTAATACCGGCTACGGGATTTTATAAAGATTCCGCAAGTCTGGCCTCAGGCGTTACCGGTGTTTACAGCGCGATGCAGACCCTTTATGGTACCGGCACGAATGGTATCTTTATATTAGGAGACCTGGCCACCGACAATAGCTGGTCCATACAAACTTCCACGATCAACTGGAATGGACTTTTTATTACTTCATCAGACCTGGCGGTGGCAGCATTCTGGACCAATATTTACCGGGTTATCGGCCGGAGCAATGCCATAATAGAAGCGGCCCCCGGCATTGCAATGAATGAAACGGTTAAACAGCGTCTTGCAGGGGAAGCTAAATTTTTGAGGGCGCTGAGTTATTTTTATGCTGTAAGGATCTGGGGGAAGGTACCGTTGGTAACCAAACCTTTTGATGCGCCTGAAGATGCTTTTGTTGAAGGCCGTAATGATATCGGGGATATATATAGCCTCATTCTCCGGGATGTTTCCGATGCCTATAACGCACTGCCTGCTTACTACCCGCAGGCTGATGCCAATGCAGGAAGGGCTACCAGGGCCGCGGCCATAGCGCTGTGGGGAGAGGTACTGCTGACCCAGAAAAAGTACGAAGAAGCAGCCGTAAAGCTTGCGGAGATCGTAAATAATGAAAGCACCTACGGAGTGGCGCTCCTGCCGGACTACTCCGGTATTTTTACCGTGAATAATGAAATGAACAGCGAAATTATTTTTGCGATACGGTACCTTGCCGGGCAAAAGCCTTCCATCGGCAGCTCTTTCAACAACCAGTTTATGCCACGTAATTCCGAGAAAGTAACAACAGCGGATAAACTGTCCTTAACAACGGCTTATGGAGGCAATAGCATTCATCCCGATTTGCTGGAGGCATTTGAAGAAGGCGACAGGCGCAAAGCTGCTTCAATAGACTCAAGTACGGTGGATCTTATTAACGGTCATCCGGTGATGTATTCAAAAAAGTATTTGAATGCCGGCAATACAGCACTGAACGACGGCAACAACGACTGGATCGAATACCGGTATGCAGATGTATTGCTCATGTATGCAGAGGCTTTAAATGAAAATGGCAAAAGCGCAGAAGCCAATAAAATGATTACAAGAGTTCGTCAACGGGCCGGATTGGACGAGCTGGACTATACGGATCAGGCCGATTTGCGTGCCAGGTTATTGCATGAGAGAAGGGTAGAGCTGAATATGGAAGGGAAACGGTGGTTTGATCTGTTGAGGAACGGCAATCTGATCCCCACATTAAACACCTTTATGACAAAAGACTATGGCGCTTACGGCGTGGCAAGGCCCCAGGGCCCTGCATTAGAATCTTACCGGCTGTTACTGCCTGTGCCGTTAGCGGAAATACGTACCAATCCCCGGCTGGCCCCCAATAACGACGGGTATAACTAACCGGATAAATGCCGGGAGCCGGGGATGGCAGCAGTCTGCGTCATCCGGGTCCTGTAATAAAATGTTTGAATAATGAGTCCTGCAAAATTTTTCTTTCTCTTTTTGCTATCAGGCGCGGTACTGGTAGCCCGTGCGCAGCGGGCTGTTGAAAGTTTTAATGATGGCTGGTATTTTTACAGGGGAGATATGGCTGGAGCCCCCGGGAAAAACGGGGATGAAGCGCAGTGGAAGCCGGTTCATTTACCACATAGCTGGAATAGTGAAGATGCATATCAAACAAAAAATTACTATCGGGGAGTTGGCTGGTACCGCAAGCGCATCTTTATTCCGGAAACGCCGGATGGGAAACGGGTTTATTTAAAATTTGACGGCGCTCTGCTCAGTGCAGCAGTATATGTGAATGGAAAGCCGGTAACAAAGCATGAAGGAGGATATACGGCCTTCCAGGCAGAAATTACGCCCTACCTCCATGCGGGTGAAAACCTTGTTGCCGTAAAAGTGGATAACAGCCCGCAGCAGATTGCCCCGCTATCCGGTGACTTTACGCTGTTTGGCGGCATTTACAGGGATGCATGGAAAATAACAACAGCTGCCGTTCATTTTGATATGAACAATAGCGGTTCTAAAGGGGTGTTTATTCAAACGCCTGTTGTTTCCGAAAAGCGGGCCGTTACCATTGTTACGGGGGCTGTTCAGAATGATGGAACAAAAAATAAAAAAGTAAAAATATCAAACGCCGTGATCAGCCCCTCGGGTACTGTTGTTTCTGTTAAGTCAGAAACGGTCAGTATTCCGTCGAAGCAAATGGTCCGTTTTTCCATTAAAAATCCACCGGTGACGGATCCGCTTCTGTGGTCGCCGGAAACGCCCCGGCTCTATACCTGTAAAACAACCATTGCAGATGCAGTTACCGGAGAACTGTTGGATGCGCTGACGAACAGGATCGGTTATCGCTGGTATCGGTTTGATGGCGGGGAGGGATTCTTTCTCAATGGCCGGCCCTATAAATTATTGGGAGTGTCCCGTCACCAGGACCAGGCGGGCTTTGGCAACGCGCTGAGTGCGGAGCAGCATCGTCGTGATGTACAGTTGATAAAAGACCTGGGCGCTAATTTTTTACGTATCTCCCATTACCCGCAAAGCGATGTTGTACTGGAAGAATGCGACCGGCTGGGGATCCTGGCCTGGGAAGAAATTCCGGTAGTGGATATGATCTCGCTTGCCCCGGAGTTCGCAAAAACAACCGAAACCCAGCTGCGGGAGATGATCCGTCAGCATTATAACCACCCTGCTGTTATCGTTTGGGGATATATGAATGAGATCATGCTGGGAACCCTCAGGAAGATCCCGCCGGAGCAATACAGGCGCTATTTTGACGCCACTGTAAAAATGGCCCGGCATTTAAACGCAGTCGTAAAAGAAGAAGATCCCCACAGGTTTACGGCAACCGCGCAGCATGAAAACCTGCCGGCTTATGATAGTATCGGGCTCTCACCGGTGCCGGATGTTTTGGGATGGAATTTATACCAGGGCTGGTATGGCGGGGATGTGAAGGCTTTTGGAACCTTTATGGATGACCAGCACCGGCTGCATCCCGGGCGGGCGCATATCATCAGCGAGTATGGGGCTGGTGCCGACCGGCGTATTCATAGCTTACGGCCCCAATGCTTCGATTTTAGTATCGAGTATGCCGAATCCTATCATGAAGCTATGTGGCCGATGATCCGGGACCGTAAATATATTGCGGGGTCCAGCTTATGGAACCTCATCGATTTTGGATCGGCCAACCGGGAAGAGACCATGCCGCATGTCAATAACAAGGGAATTGTTTATGCAGACCGGAGCCCTAAGGATATGTTCTACTATTATAAGGCCAGCTTCAATAAGGAACCGGTTGTACATATTGCCTCCCGTGATTGGGATAACAGGGCGGGCCTGCAATTAAAGCCGGAAGACAGTACCGTTATACAACCCCTCAAAGTATATTCCAACCTGGACAGGATCGAGCTTTTTGCAAATGGCAGATCATTGGGCGTAAAAGAAGTGCATAATTGCATGGCCATTTGGGACCTGCCTTTTACCCGGGGTGTCAATGAGCTGGAAGCACGCGGACAAAAAAACGGAATTGTTTTCAAAGATAGATCCCAGGTCCGGTTTGCTTTTCAGCCCAATCATGTAAGCCATGTCGATAATGCATTTGACCTGGGTGTAAATGTAGGCAGCAATTGTTTTTTTACAGAGCAGGCGTCCGGTTTTACATGGTTGCCCGACCAGGAATACCGGCCGGGTAGCTGGGGGTATATCGGCGGCCAGGAGTTTACCAATACGCCCGGCAGGATCGGTATTCAAACGGAAATAAAAGGTACGCATAATATCCCGCTGTATCAGACGATGCGTGCCGGGTTAAAAGCATACCGGTTTGATGTGCCGGACGGTCAATACGAAGTAACGCTGGGCTTTGCAGAGCCGGGCGCCAAGCCGGAGTTTATCATCAATGACATCGGCTACGATCCCAACCGGACGAAAGATAATAGTGTGTTTAATATATCCATAAACGGTGTTGAAAAATTGAACCATTTTAACCTGCTGGAAAGTTACGGTGCAGCAACCGCCGTTGACAGGAAGTATATGGTCGATGTAAAAAATAACGAGGGCATAACGGTGGATTTTCAACCGGTGAAGGGCGCAACCTTGTTAAGTGTTATTAAAGTGAAAAGAAAAAGCTACTGATTCAATGAAAGGATTCAGGCAAACTGAAATCGTTAAGACCGGGTTCCTGCTGCTCATACTGTTCCTTGTTTTCAATGCAGGCGCTCAGCAGACAGGGAACGGAAAAAAAGTGTACGTGGATTACCATGGCACCCGTTACTCCCGCGAGCATGACGGGATGCTGGGCCGCTGGTCTTTTTATGGCCTTTCCGGGAAATCGGAAACGCCTTTAAAGCTGATGTGCTATAACGGGGACAATATCCTGGAAAACGGGAAGCACCAGATCGCGGCGGTTCATTATCCTTTAACGGGGATACAATCCAACCTGGATCCCGACTTTATTGAGTACCAGATCCTGTCTGCCAGGACAGCAAAAATCGATGGCATTTTTATTGAATGGGGATTCCCCGAACATGAATCTACCTGGCTGCTGGATGCCTTCAGGAAAGTAGCGGCCAAATATCATTTTGAAATAGGGGTAAACTGGTGTGATGGCTGGCTGTATTATGACTGGATCACAAAACTGCGGCCGGAAATAAAAACAAGGGAAGAAAAGACCGCGCATTTTATAACATCCTTACAATATTTAACGGATAGCGTATTTTCAACGCCAACAGCTCCAAAAGTGAAAGGGGTGCCGGTTTATTATTTGTTTGGCGGCGGCATCAGGAGCGGTGAATACGACAGCGTGGTAACAAAGCATTCATTCCGTTTGCCGGGCGCGGCCGGTTCACCGCAGGGGTTGCGCAGGGTGGCGGAATGGGGGGAGCTCGTGAACGGCCGGTATGAATCGCCTCCGCTGGATACCGAATTCGCCACCTGGGAACGATTGGGCATGTCGCCAACGGCATGGATACCGCCGCGGGTGCGCAGGATAGATGCCGGGCATCCCTATTGGGACAACTACGCAACACGCGAAGATGTGCTCCGTTCCATGGAGCCTTTTAAAGCCAAAGTCTGGGATCAGCCCCGGGATTCCGGGGGATCCGCTCTTATCCGGTCCGGGTTTGTGACGCCGGGTATGGACAACCGGGGATGCGGCGGCTGGGGGCGCGGCCATTTCTTTTATATTTCGAGAGAGGGCGGCCAATTATATGATGACCTGTGGAAATACAACCTTGCATCCGGGGACAACCTGGATATGATGTTTATTGCATCATGGAGCGATTATACAGAGGGACATGAAATAGAACCGACTGTTGAAAACGGGTACAGGGAACTGCAGACCACTTTACGCAGGGCCGCCGAATTTAAAGAGGAATCCTATACGGAAAAAGGAATCCGTCTCCCCCTGGAATTATTCCGGCTGAGAAAAGCGAGCCGGTTTTTAAGTGATCTGGACTATGAACAGCATTTTGAAAACAAACGGCTGGATCAGATTGCCCGGCTCATCAGCGATGGTGCATACAAAGAGGCCGCAAGGCGCTTAAAAAAAGAGGCAAAGCATTATAAGCGGGCAACAAAATATTGGGTCACTGCCAAAAAATACAGCCTGGGGGCAACCCTCTTGATCAATGGTCAGCAACAAAGGTCCGGTGTTGTTTTGGAAGCGGGCAAAAAGCATTACATAACCATTGATGAGGCATTGCGTAAAAAGTTTGCAGGCACTTATTATGAAGGGTATATCAATTTTGAGTACCTGGACAGCGGGAAATTAAATCAAACGGTTGTTTACAGTAACACCACGCGTGTAAAAGATCCTGTTGTTCATACCGGCGACTTTTCGGTTGTCGGCGAGATCAGAACCGCAAACTCAGGCCAGTGGAAAAAAGCAAAGATTAAGCTGATCAAAGCGAACATCGATTTTCTACATACTTACGATAAAGCCGCGTCCTTTAAAATAGCCGGCAATGTGCCGGTGCGGAATGTGACGATGGATTTTACGGTATTTGAGCAGCGCAACATCATTACAGGACGCCGGTAAAATCATGCTTCGGCCTTATTCATATCCATTGTTATGAAACATAGAATACTTTTTTTACTGTTCCCGGTCTTTATTGCGGCAACCTTTACTGCGGGCGCCCGGCAGATTGCTAAAGACGGGTTTACAGCCAGTATGCATGATATTACAACCAAAGTGGTTTTTATAACAGACGATATCGTACGTGTATACAAATACCCCAAAGGAGGCGTGGATGAAAGGAAAAGCCGGGTGGTGAATCGTCCGCTATCCCACGGACCAATAACCATGGGAGACGGGCCGGTAGCGATAACGGCTGCCAGCAGATCGCTCAAAGTCCGTTACGACAAAGTTTCGGGTACGCTGACTTTTTACAGGGCCAATACCTTACTGGCGGCAGAAGCCCCGGGAACCGTTTCTTTTGTTCCTGTTGATGATGATGGCAAACCTGCATGGCAGGTAACACAGGGCTTTGCCTTTCAAAAGGATGAAGCGGTTTATGGATTTGGTCAGCATCAGAACGGGAAATTGAATCAGCGTTTTGAAGAGCTGCTGCTGCGCCAGCGTAATATGAGTATAGCCATCCCCTTTTTTCAGTCGGTAAAAGGTTATGGCATTTACTGGGATAATTATTCGCTTAGCAGGTATATCCCGGGAGCAGAAGGAGGAACGCTCACCTCTGAGGTCGGAGATGGTGTCGCGTATTATTTTATTGCGGCAAAAAATGCGGATGGTGTTATTAGTAACTACCGTTTGCTGACGGGGTCCGTTCCTATGCTGCCTCTGTGGAGCTTGGGATATGTTCAAAGCCGGGAACGGTACCGGAGCCAGTACGAGCTGGTGGATGTGGTAAAAAAATACCGGGAGCTGGAAGTGCCGTTGGATGCGGTGATACAGGACTGGCAATACTGGGGCTCGAATGACAGTAACTGGAACGCAGTGGGTTTCAATAACCCGGGATTCCCTGATCCCGGAAGGGCCATTGATTCTATACACCGGATGCATGCGAAAGTGCTGATCTCCGTGTGGCCCTCTTTTGGTGCAGGCACCGGCATTTATAAGGAGCTGGAAAAAAAAGGAATGCTGTATCATTTCTATACCTTCCCGGTAAAGAATTATGTAAAAGTATACGATGCGTTTAACCCGGCAGCCAGGAATATTTATTGGGACTATATGAATAAAAACCTGTTCTCATTGGGTATTGATGGCTGGTGGCTGGATGCAACGGAGCCTGTGCAAAAAAGTGTAACAGGAAATACGGACCGGAAAGCCAATGAGCATGAAATAGCCGTCAAAGACCTGTTAACGAGCGTTGAAGGAGTATCAACGCATATTGGCAGTTTTAAACGGTATGGGAACCTGTATCCATATGAAGCGGTGAAAGGGGTTTATGAAGGACAACGGAATACGAACACCGGCAAGCGTGCTTATATTCTTACCCGTTCGGCATTTGCGGGGCAGCAGCAAACGGGCAGTATGCTTTGGTCTGGCGATGTAACGGCAAGCTGGGAAGTGCTGAAAGCACAAATACCGGCAGCGTTGAACCTGACCATGTCCGGTATGCCTTACTGGAATTCAGATATCGGTGGTTTTTTTGTAAGAAATTACCCGGGAGGGATCCGGAATCTCCATTACCGGGAACTGTATATAAGATGGCTGCAGTTTGCTGCCTTTACCGCCCTCATGCGATCGCATGGTACCAATACGCCGCGGGAAATTTATCAGCTTGGAAAAAGGGGCGATATCGCTTTTGATGTTGCCGAAAAATTTATCCGTCTGCGCTACCGCCTGCAGCCTTACATTTATTCAGCCATGTGGGCCGTTACCCGTAATAACGCCAGTCTTATGCGCCCGTTAGTAATGGATTATCCGGAGGATCCGATGGTCTGGAATAACAACAATACATATTTATTCGGAGAAAGTATTTTAGTGAACCCGGTAACCGATTCAATTTTTAAAACCGGCGTAACAGCTTTGAATGATAAAGAAACGATTGCGGTGGATACCCGTTTGCCGGCAGGGTGGTGGTATGATTTCTGGAGTGACGCAAAGCACAGGGGAGGAACAGCTATTGCACAAAAGATCAGCTTATCCGGTATGCCCGTTTTTATCAGGGCCGGTACTATTCTTCCTTTGGCAGCTGTTCCGCAGTATTCAGCGATCAGCAATTTTAAAGACCTGGAAATTAAAATATACCCCGGGAAGAGTGGAACTTTTGAATTATATGAAGATGAAGGAAATGATTATAGCTATGAAAAGGGACAATGCTCGTTGATCCGGTTCAGCTGGAATGATAAGACCCGGGTACTGACCGTTGAGCCACGCAGGGGAGCTTTTAACGGAATGTCCGGAACACGTGGCTTTACAATAAGAATTGCAGGAACTAAAGCTGTTAAACAGGTTACTTATTCAGGCGCGCGGGTCTTAGTGCGGATGTAGCCGGGCGCCCGGGCAAAAGAGACGATCACATGTTTTTTTGAAACGCGCCGGATTCCCCGGTTGCTCCGGACGGAACCGTAAATGATGGATATGTTTGTTCGCTAATCCTTTCACCGGTTGTTTTAAAGATGAAAGCAACCCGATGAATTGTTATTCGTTTGGGAGTTGAACATAACCGGTGATCAGTAAGCACCATGTATTTCATTGATGAAGATCTGCTTATGCAGGGTTTCTTTCATATTGACCCAAACTACAATGCCGGATAAAAATGTAACAATGCCCGCGATGTGTACTGCCCATACCAGCCTCTGTAGACCGGCTATGAGGCCGGAGAGCACAGCTCCCACGGCATACCCGATATCCCGCCAGAAGCGATACACGCCTAAGGAGGACGCCCGCCAGGAAGGATGCGCCGCATCACTTACGGCCGCCAGCAAAGCGGGGTAAACCATGGCCGTGCCCATACCCAGGAGCACCGATCCAACGATACCGGACGTGAAGGGACTAAAGAGTTCCAGGCCGATAACAATATGCCCCAATACCTGCACAAACATGCCCCATACGATCAACGGCTCCCTGCCGATCTTATCTGCCAGGGGGGCTGTAATGATTTGTCCAACACCCCAAACAACCGGGTATATCGCCTTGATCCATCCCACGCCTTCGAGGCCTACACCCGCGGATATAAAAAGCAATCCACCAGCATATTTACCAGTACCAGTACCGTAAATTGCTGCCCGTTTTTTTGAGTCCCAGTGCAGTGCCGGTCATGGATGATCATTTTTAGTAAGTACAATGTGCAAAGATAACAAAAATTTTACTATTCAATAGATTTATTGAATAGTTATTATTGCAGATGCCCGGTATTTGCCCCGGCAACGTACTATACCGGAGGTCGGGAGCCTGAACCCGGCGAGGTGCCCGCACAGTGGTTTTTGGTTGGGCTATCAAAAGCTTAGTGTTTTGGTGATCTCCGGGGCTGTTGAATGGCCCTTACGGGTAATGAAACAGGTTCGGCATGACCATCGTATAATTGATCTTCAGGAGGTAGCGTGATCGGGATCCGGCTTTGGCAACCTGTTCGAGTACCTGATGAGCGTGATCCCATAGAACCCTGAACAACTCCGGGCCTTCGGCGCAGGACGCCAATGCGATTTTTGCTATATCATTTTTATAAATGACAACCGGTGTATTAACTTACCTGCGCTACGGGGTACCCTTTCTGCCTCCATTCAGGAAACCCTTCTTCCATACGTGCGGCTTTGTATCCGTTTTCCTTTAGCAGGGCAACCGCCTCATCGGCATACACGCAGAAAGGCCCCCGGCAATAAGCCACGATCAGCTTTCTTTTGGGCAGTTTTTTTAAATAAGCGGCAAGGCTTTCCAGCGGTACAGACAACGCCCGGTGTATATGCCCCCGGTTATATTCTTCTTCCGGACGTACATCCAGTATCACAGCCTGCTCTTTTTGGAGCAGCCGGGCCAGGGTTTCCGCATCGATCAGGTCCGTATCACGGCTCTTTCCTTTGCGGAAATCGCTGATCACTTTTGCAGCTTCTGCGTTGTGAGCAAGCCCCAGGTTGCGAAGCTCCACCCAGGTGTCAAAAACGTTTTCACCGGCCAGGGAATAGTGGATGAAATTTCCATTCCGGGCCACCGTTACCAGCCGGGCATTTTTTAGTGTTTGCAGGTGCTGCGAGGCATTGGCGACCGACATTCCTGTGTAAGCAGCGATCTGTTCTACCGAAAAAGGCCCCTGGGCCAGCAGGTCAATGACCTCCAGCCGGTGCGGATTGGCCAGGGCTTTAACCAGCTTTGCTAATTCGGTATACACCTTATCTTTAAATAGCCGTTTATTCATGTTTGCTATTGTTCAATGTTGCTGCTTTTATTGATCTGGGCTGTTCCCTCGTGGCGCCCAAACGGCGCTGTATAAGGTTTTCCAGCTCTTTTTCATGAAGATTAATGGCAATGATCTTGTTTTGTTCATCCACCAGTACATTAAAGGGCAGTTCTTCTATACCATAATCCTTTGCAACCGGGCTTCTCCAGAATTTGAGGTCGCTGACCTGCACCCAGTTTATTTTAAGGCGATCCACTGTTTTTTTCCAGGTGCTTTTGTCTTTGTCAAGAGAAACGCCAATGATTTCAAATTTCCCTTCTTTGACCTCAGGTGCAAATTTTTCGTACAGGGCTTTCAGTTGCGGTTGTTCCTTTACGCAGGGAGCGCACCAGGTGGCCCAAAAATCAATGAGCACCAACCGGCCTTTTAAAGAGGAAAGCGCAAACATACTTCCATCCATACGGGGTAGCGTAATTTCAGGGGCAATGCTGCCTGTTTTTAGCGGGGTACTTTGAGCAGCAGTAGTAACTGCAAAAAGAAGACTGATGAGCGTACAAAGGATCCGGTTCATTCATTATCATTTGTCGGATAATCTTTATCCAGCCAATCTGCCTTAATATTTTTGGGTATGTTAAGCAGCCGGGCCTTTTTAAATCCCATACCCGTCAGTGTCTTAAACGCAGGGCGAATATTGGGGCATTTATCAAAAGGACAGCAGCCGCAATAAATAATTACCTCCTTGTTCCTGGAAACGTTTTTGAGATAACTTTTTAGCTTAGCGAAGTGTTCCGGCTCATGAGCAGGCCCCATGTCAACAGATCCCCTGATAACAGCATCCGGTCCCACTGATAGAATAAGGATATTGCCCGTTTGTTTTTTATCGATCTGTTCGGCAAGTGCCCGCGGGGCGATCAATTGCTGTTCCTTCCAGGGCTCTTTTGCACTTTGTGCCACCAGGCCGCTTTTAAATAACAGGAGCAGGACTAACAAAAAAACGGGATACTTCATAATTGTTCTTTCCGTAAAGATACGCATTGATAACTGTTATTCAATGAAATCATTGAATAGGAGGTTGGTGGGCAGGCAGTGCTGTCTTTATGCTGCTAAAAAACGTTCCGGCGGGATGGTATTTTGTTGCCGGTTTAGTGGTTTGGGATGGACCTTTATACTAAATTTGCGGATCTTGATAAAGTGCCTTGGGTATATATTGATCTTTTGGGTATTGTTCAGCAGCATGCTGCCTTGCTCCGTCCTGGATGGATGTGAGGACGAGCATACAATGGAGCAATCTTCTCGCCCGGAAAAGCACAATGATTGCAGCAACTGTTCGCCTTTTTCAATCTGTTCTGTATATCACGGTTGTGTGATCAACCCGGCAAACATCGGTTTAACAGTACCCGGGACGTATATCGTACAGGCTTATCCTGATTTTTATATCGGAACCCGGTCAGACTATCACGCCCGCCTGTTCCAGCCTCCCAGGGTTTAAGCAGTCATTTTTAATAACTGTAATTCTATTTGTTAATTTTTATTTTACTATAATAAAATGAAGAAATTGCTATTGCTGAGCATGGTAATGTTAGGTGCTTATGTATCGTATGCTCAAAATCATTTAACCCTGTCCATAAAAAATAAAGAAGATAAAAGCCCGCTGCCGGGTGCAACCGTTGTCATTGAAACACCCGGGAAATCAGCGGTAGCGGATAGTTTGGGCCGGGCGACTATTGAAAATCTCCCTGACGGCAGCTATGCCGTTGCGGTAAGCTTTGCAGGTTTTAAAGAGGAGAAAATCACTATTACACTTCCACAAGCAGATGCCGCCGGTAGTGAGGTATTGCTGGAACATGATGAGGCGGGGCATGAAGATGAGGAAGAAGTAGTGGTAACCAGCACCCGTATCAGTCGCACCATTGCCAATACGCCCACCCGTACAGAAGTGATCTCCGGGGAGGAGCTGGAAGAAAAAGGGAATATGAAGCCGGGCGATATCCGGATGATGCTGAATGAAAGCACGGGTATCCAGACCCAGCAAACCTCGGCCACGTCGTTTAATTCAGGTATAAGAATACAGGGACTGGACGGCCGTTATACTCAAATGCTGAGGGATGGTTATCCGCTGTATTCCGGGTTTTCAGGCGGTCTTTCCCTATTGCAGATCGCGCCGCTGGATCTGAAGCAGGTAGAAGTGATCAAGGGATCTGCATCCACGCTTTATGGCGGTGGTGCCATTGCCGGGCTCGTTAACCTCATCTCCAAAACACCGGGAGCACACCGGGAGTTGAATTTCCTGGCGAACGGGACTACTGCCGGTGGACTTGACCTGAGCGGTTTTTACAGCCGGCGGTATGGAAAAGCAGGAGTAACTGTATTTGCTTCCCGGAACAGTAATAGGGCATACGATCCGGCTGATATTGGTCTGTCCGCTATTCCCAAATTTGAGCGCTATACCATCAATCCCCGTTTATTCCTGTATGGAAAAAGAACGACTGCTCATTTTGGAGTTACCTATATTACCGAAGACCGTACCGGGGGAAGTATGGATTATATCAAAAAAGGGAATCCCGGATTTTTTGAAAAGAACAATACGGACCGGGTCACTACCCAGCTGGGCATAGCACATAAGCTTTCTGAAAATTCAACCTTACAGCTAAAGAACAGCTATAGTCGCTTTGACCGGCTGATCGCCATTCCTGATTACCAGTTTGATGGTCTGCAGCAATCCTCCTTTTCTGAACTGACCTGGAACCGGTCAGGTGAAAAGGCTGATTGGGTAATTGGAGCAAATGTTTTAACGGAAGATCTGAAAGAGCGCAAACAGACGGACTTCCCTTTGAGGAATTATTCGTATGTAACTTATGGATTGTTTGCTCAAAATGCCTGGACGGTTTCGGACCTGCTGGTTTTGGAAACCGGGCTGCGGGGCGATTATGTAACCCATTACGGGTTTGAGCTGATGCCCCGTGTGTCGGCCATGTTTAAAATTGCACCTGCGCTTACAACCCGCATCGGTGGCGGCTATGGATATAAAACGCCGACCTTCTTTACAGAAGAGGCAGAACGGATGCAATTCCGGAACCTGTTGCCGATAGACGTTCATCGTGCTGAAAATGAGCGATCAGTTGGCGGTAACTGGGATATTAATTACCGTACTTCCATCGGGGCTGTGGGTATTAGCCTGAATCACCTGTTCTTTTACACGAAGCTGCGCCGCCCGCTGGTACTGGTAACAGAAGACGACGGAACGGCGGCGCTTAAAAACTCAGATGGTTACCTGGACACAAAGGGTATGGAGACCAATTTAAGATTTACCTATGGCGATTTTAAATTGTTTGTAGGCTATACGTATACCGATGCCAATACCCATTTTACCGGGGCAAAAGAGTGGCTTCCTTTAACGGCCCGGCACCGGCTGAATAATGTGCTGATGTATGAAGTGGAGGATAAATGGAAATTGGGCCTGGAAGCGTACTATTACAGCAAGCAGCAATTGAGTGACGGTACCAGCGGAAAGCCTTACTGGATCACCGGTTTCATGGCGGAGAAGCTTTGGGAAAAGTTTTCGCTGTTTGTGAACTTCGAAAATTTTACGGATACCCGTCAGACCCGTTTTGGCAGTATCTATACCGGAACGATTGATAACCCGGTCTTCCGGGATATTTATGCACCATTGGATGGGTTTGTGGTAAACGGGGGGATAAAACTGAAACTGTAAGGGATGCTTCGGTTTATTTGAGGGCTTGTATAAAAGCGCAAAAGCGGGTCAATAGCTTTTTATTGACCCGCTTTTATTGATCCCCGGCTCCGCCCCCGATCTCCAAAAAAAAACGTATAGTAGGAGCTTCAGCAAGGTCTCCTGTGCAAAAGTTTAGTACCGCTTACCGTACCGCACCGGGAGAAGAAAAGAATAGCAAATTTTCCGGGTTTTTTCCTGATGCTGTAAACTGGGCTCCGTTTTAGGGGAGCACCAGGGTAACTTACTTTTGTGCTGAATCCTTTCTGCTTTTAAATGCTGTTTGAAAGATGGTTTAAGATGTTGCCTGATGATAAATATTTGCAAATCAATTGTTCGCCTTATTTTGATACCGGCTTAACTCCGGGGCCGGGAAGAAAGTAAAAGACCGGAATAAGCGGGGGAAGCTGCAGTGTAAACAAAGCATAATAAGCGCAGAATGGAGGGTTTATATACATATGGGTGATTGGGATATTGGTTTATTATTGTAAAAATGACATTTGTTTTTTATATTCGTGTAGCCGGTTTCATCTGATGCAGGTTTGTTTGTTATAATGTATTAAGTGCCATATGTGTAAGCGGATATTTATAGGTATATTGCTTTTGAGCGTTCTGGGGCTGTCTGCTCAGGATAAATTGTATAAGAATACATTCAGTCTTGGGGACGTGGCGTTGCTGCCCGGTCCTTTCCGGCATGCCCGGGATCTGAATATTGAAGTGCTGCTCAGGTATGATGTAGACCGTATACTGGCGGGTTACCGAAAAGAAGCGGGCCTGCCCGCAAAAGCAAAAATATACCCGAACTGGGAGGGATTGGATGGGCATATAGGCGGCCATTATCTGTCTGCACTGGCTATGAACTATGCAGCAACAGGCAATGCGGAATGTAAGCGCAGGATGGAGTACATGATAGCAGTGCTGAAAGTTTGCCAGGAGGCCAATGGAAAAAAATACCCTGGCTGGGGCAGGGGTTATGTGGGAGCGGTTCCGGACGGGCAGGGATTATGGCCGGGCATAAAGTCGGGCAACCTGGCGCCTGTCTGGAAATACTGGGTGCCCTGGTACAATGTGCATAAGATGTATGCCGGTTTAAGGGATGCCTGGTTATATGCCGGCAACGGGGAGGCGCGGGACCTGTTTTTGAAGTTTTGCGATTGGGCTGTTGACCTCACAGGGACTTTATCTGATGAGCAGATGCAGCAAATGCTGGGAAATGAGCACGGTGGCATGAATGAGATATTTGCGGATGCCTATCAGATGACCAGCGATAGAAAATACCTTGCTGCTGCCAGGCGCTTTTCACATCGCGAGTTGTTAGACCCGCTTTCAAAAGGGATCGATAACCTGGATAACAAACATGCCAATACACAGGTGCCGAAGGCAATAGGTTTTGAACGGGTGGGCGAACTCTCCAATGACGACCGGTATAAAAATGCAGGTCGTTTCTTCTGGGAAACCGTCACACAAAACCGCTCATTGGCTTTGGGGGGCAACAGCAGGAGGGAATTCTTTCCGGGTGCAGCATCCTGTTACGATTTTGTAAACGATGTAGAGGGACCGGAAAGTTGCAATACCTACAACATGTTGAAGCTGACGCAGGATCTTTTCAGGCTGGACCAGGATGCCCGGTATATGGATTTTTATGAAAGGGCATTATATAATCACATATTGTCTACCCAGCACCCCCGCCATGGCGGATACGTTTATTTTACGCCCGCGCGGCCCCGGCATTACAGGGTTTACTCAGCGCCCAACCAGGCCATGTGGTGCTGTGTGGGGAGCGGGATGGAAAATCACGGGAAGTATGGCGGGCAAATATATACCCATCAAAAAGATTCGCTGTTCCTGAACCTTTTTATCGCTTCTGAGCTTAACTGGAAAGACAAAGGCATCCGTTTAAGGCAGGAAACGGTATTTCCTGATGAGGAAAAAACAAAACTAACGATTACCGGGGGATCGTCGGCATTTACGCTGATGATCCGGTATCCTTCCTGGGTAGGGGCAGGGGCTTTTCAGATCCTGGTAAATGGCAAAGCGGTTGCGGTTACACAAAAACCTGCTTCATATATCGGAATTTCACGAACCTGGAAAAAGGGCGACGTAGTACAAATTGCTTTGCCGATGCGAACTACGATCGGGCATATGCCCAATGTAAAAGAATACATCGCCATTATGCGCGGCCCGATCCTTTTGGGAGCCAGAACGGGTACTGAAGAGCTGCGCGGATTGGTAGCCGATGACGGCCGCTGGAGCCATATTGCTGGGGGTGAAAAATTACCGGTTGACAAGGCTCCGGTATTCATTGCAGACAGGGCGGAAGATATTGCCGGGCATTTAGTTCCCATAAAAGGAAAACCGATGCAGTTCCGGTTCGCTGATCAAAAAATGGCGAACGGGGAAAGGATGATATTAGAACCCTTTTTCAGGATTCACGACGCCCGGTACATGATGTACTGGATGGCACTTACGCCTGCTCAATACAGCAGTTATATGGATTCGATTGCCAATATAGAAAAAGGAAAGCTGGAGCTTGAAAAAAGAACCGTTGATTTTGTTGCTCCGGGCGAACAACAGCCGGAAGCGGACCATGAAATGCGATCGGAAAACTCGAAAAAAGGGGTAGCGCATGACGGCGCCTTTCGCGAAGCTGTTAATGGCGGCTATTTCAGCTATTTATTATCAACCGGTGGTCAATCGCATCTTGGCATTTTGGCGCGCTACTGGGGCGCCGAATGGAGCCAGCGAAAATTTGATATTTATATTGATGATGAAAAGCTGGTTTCCGTAGACAATACCAATAAATGGAACCAATCGCGGTTTTTCGATGTGCTATATGATATCCCTGACTCAATGGTAAAGGGTAAAAGCGCCATCCGCATTAAGTTCCAGGCGGTGGAGGGGGGTGGCAGCAGTCCTGTATATTATCTTCGGTTAGTGAAGCCGCAGTAATGCAGGCCGCTGATTATATTAAAATCAGAAACCTGTTTATATCGCCGTGTGGAATAGAACAGGCCGGATCCGGAGGCAGGGCGTTCCTGCAGCTTTATAGATGCTTTGATTAAATGGATGCGACAGCTTGAAAGTTGAACATGAAGATTGCTTTATTCCTGATTAATTTATTATGGTGCTGCTGCGCCGCGGCTCAGGATATTACATTCTCGCCGTTAGAGCGAAGATATGAGCTGCATGAAGAACAGATCCGTTATGTGACGCAACTCCCGGACAGAAGGCTGGTTGTTTTTACCGAAAGCACCATCAATTTATTTAACGGCGGAGGGTTTAAAACAATTGATGTTGATGAAAAGAATGTAATATCCCTTGATCAGTATACACCGTATCAATACAAGGGGTATTTGGCCGGGGACGGTGGCAATAGTATTGGGTTTTAATTCCGATAACAAAATCAACACAATTCTTTATGCAGAAACGATTCTCTTTGTTGATCATTGCAGCCCTGATAGGTGGCTGCACAGGAACCAAACAAATAAGAAATACTACGGTAAGTTTAAAAGATACGTATAAAAACGACTTTTTGATCGGTGCGGCTATAAGCTGGCAACAGGTAGCAGGAAAGGACCCCGTTGCCACAAAGCTGGTTCCCCGGCAATTTAATACAGTGACGCCCGAAAATATGATGAAGGCAGAGGAGTTAACCTCTTCATGGGGAACATATGATTTCTCCCGGGCCGACAAATTTATAGACTATGCAAAAATGAATCATCTCCGGGTAAACGGCCATACACTGGTATGGCATAGCCAGATGCCGGCATATGCCCGGCATATACAGGACGCTGATTCTTTTCGCACGTTTTTTACCGGACATATCAGAAAAGTAGCCGGCCGTTACAGGCGTAAAGTGCGGTCCTGGGATGTAGTCAATGAAGCGCTGAATGAAGATGGTTCCTTACGTAAATCTCCCTTCTTTAATAAGCTCGGAGACAATTATATCGTGGACGCTTTTAAGCTGGCAAATAAAGTTTCACCTAACACAGAGCTGTATTATAACGACTATAACAATGAACAACCCAAAAAACGCGCAGGATGCATTGCGCTTATAAAAAAAATTCAGCAGGCGGGCGCCAGGATAGATGGGGTGGGCATACAGGGCCATTGGCATGTGGGTAAGGTTCCTTTTGGCGATATAGAAGAGAGCATATTGCAGTATGCGGCGTTGGGCATAAAAGTAGCTATCACAGAACTGGATATTGAAGTGCTCCCCCGTAATTTCACTGGTGCCGAACTAAGCCGGCGGATGAAAACCGACGCCGGCTCCAATCCCTATGTAAATAGTCTCCCGGACACTGTGCAGAAGCAGTTAGCGGATGATTATGGGCAGCTGTTTAAAATATTTCTCAAACATAAAGAGAAAATATCGCGTGTTACATTTTGGGGTGTGCATGATGGCCAAAGCTGGCTGAATAACTGGCCCATACCCGGCAGAACCAACTACCCGCTTTTGTTTGACAGGAACGGTAATCCCAAACCCGCTTTTTATAGTGTAATAGCAATGAAAAAAAAATATGTATACAATGAGCACTAAAACCCCTGTGCAGGTAAAGAAACTTTCAGTAGTCGAAAAGCTGGGCTACAGCCTGGGTGATCTGACGGCCAACCTGGTCTTTCAGACTTTGATAACGGGGGGTAATAACAGGCAAAGGGTTGCCGGTACAGGGCGTAGCGTGGTACTGGAGGGAAACGTCATACATAAGAATGATGCCGGCAATGTTATTTTGTCTTCCAGGCGTTTGGAACCTGCATTAAAATGCTGACATGGGTTGCGCTATTATAAACTGTTGCCCGGATGCGGGTTTTATCAACGATCTGATGCAGGTGCATTACCAGTCAGCCCGCGGCCTCCCCATTGCCCCGCTCCACGAGCGGCAGCGCTCCATGTTGTTGAAGCAGCTGACGTATCACCAGTCCCCGTATATAAAATATTTGTTTGCCTACTCTGACATAGGGGATATTCATTTCTATGCGTAGCCGGTAAAGAGTGCTTTTGGAAATATGCAGCATACGCATCATTGCCTTATTGTTTACAAGCTCAAATGCATCAGACGCTTCATATTTTTTTTGGAGAAGCTCTAATTGGTGTACAGACAGATTTACTTTGGTTGCCATGTCGGATGTTTGAAAGGGTTATAAAAGGGCTTTTTCCGGAAAAGCCGGTTTGCTTATTTCAGTTCCGGAATGGTAGTTACAGGGTGGTGTGGTGCTGTTGCTTCAATAACCTGTTTCACCGGTTGCAATGTTGTTGGTGAAAAGCATGTTGATCAAATAACCAGCAGGCACACCGCGTTCCCGTTCTGTGAATAAATGATCAGGTATTTATCGATCAGCAAACGGAAACGCTTCTATGAATGTACATACTTTTAATTATAATAAAATGTTATATATTTAATTTGTAAAGTGATAATTTTTGATCCGGGCATGGGTATGCTGTAAAATGCCGGGAGGCAAATACCCCCCGGCGTGAGGACTTTTTTTAAAAGTCAGGTAAGTGTTACGGAGCCCATGTATTTCGAATTACAGGCTGCAGTGGATCCCTCATCGGCAAAGGTGGCCCACACATGCACTTCCTCGCCGGCGTAAAAGGACAGCATGTTTACCGTGGCGGTGCCGGCCTGGCGCGCTGCTACCCCGCTAAAAAACTGTCCGTCCCTGCGCGATGGCATGTAGACAAAAACGGAGCACAGGTCGTTTTCATTACTGCTGTCCGGCGGTGCATTATTTATCCAGGTAACCGTAACCGCCTGTGCCGCCCCCGCATTAAGACTTTCGGGAATCATTTCCAGCAGGTTACCCTTCGAAATAAGCAACTGGCTGTAGTTCATGATCACATCGCCGCCGGCAAGCTGAATGTTTTCCATTACATTGGCCTGTGCCTGGTTATAGGGTGTTGCCAGTCCTTTACGCTTGCCAAAGAACAGGCGTGCAAAGGACTTGTACAAACCCAAAAAAGCTACCGCAAAACGAAACAGTTCGCGGTGGGCGGTTTGCGGTTCAGTGGAGCTGCTGCGCGTTACGGGCCGCGCGCGGCTTACTTCTACCCCATGAACGTTGGCGATAACAACACGCCCGGTGCGGCCGGAGGTGCCGCTTAAAATGGAATTGGTGACTCTTCCCATAGTTTTAATTTTTAAAAATGAATAAATGAATGTTTGCTTGCATAAAATTGGGGTATTAAAGGGGCGGTTTATTTTTTTGATCCCTATTGATCCCTTCTGACCACTGATGATCCTTCCTGATCCCTGCTGATCCCTTCTGATCTCGAAATGCCTGTTTTCTGTATCCTTTCTGTATCCTTTCTGTATCGTTTCTGTATCGTTTCTGTATCGCTCCTGTATCCTGGCTGTATCGTTCGTGTATCGTTGCTGTATCGGTAAGGGAGGTTTGTTAACCAAATGGCGACATAGAGGCGGCGCACCCGGGTTATCCTGGCTCCCGTAACACCTGCTATGTTGGAAAGGTGTTGGACGTATTTACCGGCAGACCTTTACCGACACGTATAGTCGGGCCGCCTTTGCAAAGCTTTATACCAGTAAACATGCCATTGCATCTGCTGATATCCTCCATGACCGCGTAATCCCATTTTTTAGACAGCAGGAACTCCCGCTGCTGCGTGACTTACGGATCGGGGCCCAGAGTATTTGCGGACGCTTTCACCGGACGGTCCGGGAGGAATTTTACGTGGTCACATCCCGAAAGAAAATTGATCAGGATCTGGAGTCGCTTCAGTCAGATCTGGATCAATGGATCGCGTATTACAATGAGCAGCGCCCTCACAGCGGCAGATATTGTTTTGGCAAAACGCTGATGCAGGCTTTTGCTGATTCCCTCAACTTAGCAAAACAAAAAAGCCCAATGAAATCGGATCGGCAGCTTAAATTTTTAACTCTGATCCTTTTGAAAATTTAAAAAATCATTCCTTACCTGCTGTTAGTGTATTGTCTCCTGCTTTTTACGGAGTCATCATCAGCACCGATATTTTGAAATCTTCTTTTTTTTTTATATGCTTGCGGTAAAATAACTGTATCTGACAAAACGACTATTGGAAAGTAAGTATACTTCATATAGTGAGAAGGACTTGTTCTTCCTGGTTGCCGGTGGTGATGAACAGGCGTTTGCTGCTTTGTTCCGGCGCTATTACCCCATTCTTTATAAAAAAGCCCTGAGCTATTTAAAAAGTGAATTCTGGGCAGAAGAAATTGTTCAGGAGGTTTTTGTTATCGTATGGAAGGGTAAAGAACAACTTGTGGATATTCAGAATCCGGCAGGCTGGTTGCACCGGCTCATCTGGAATAAAGCCATCGATCGTATTCGCCGGAGAGGCGCAGAGGTAAAAGCGCAGTATACCTTGCAGCAGATCACTGAAGTTGCCACTGCTGCGTTGCCTGCAGATCAGCGGGAGGAGTTATTAACTGCCCTGGAAAAGGCGGTTAATCAGTTGTCTGAACAGCGAAAAAAGGTTTATCTGTTACGTTACAAAGAAGACCTTGGTCTTGAGGAGATCGCCGGAAAATTACAGCTTAGCCGGAATTCGGTGCGCAATTACCTGGCAGAAGCTACGAGACAGATAAGGGCCTATCTGTTGCAACACGTTGATTTTTATTTGGTTTACTGTGTCTGCTGTTATTTTTTATAAAAAATTTCTAAACCGGTAGGTACATTCAGACAGGTTCCCCGACAATAAAATGTAAGCAATATGCAGCAATCATCTGAACATATTATTTCGCTTTGGGAGCGCTATTTATCCAGCCGGGCAACACGCAGTGAAGTAGATGCATTATTCGAACTGGTGAAAGATATCGACGAAGAACTGAATTACCAGTATGTAAAAGAAGCTGAGCAGCGATTGCAGCAGAATAGTGAAATACCGGTGGTGATTCCGGAATGGATGATCGACTCCATTCTTAAAGAGGCAGCGCCGGTAAGCCGTGCAGCGGCAAAGATCCGTTATCTGCGGCATTGGTATTGGGCCGCAGCCGCTGTTATTATTTTTCTGGGGATTGGCTTGTTTTACCTGGATCAACAATCGCGGGAATCTGCGCCCTCTGTAGCAATCCGGACGCCCGATGCTATTTTAGCTCCTGTTATCAACCGGGCCATGATTACGCTGGCTGATGGTAGCAAGGTATACCTCGACAGCGCAGGAAACGGTCAGCTGGCGCAACAGGGAAATGTAAAGCTGATAAAGCTGGCTAATGGACAAATTGCTTACCAGGCAGCAGACGGGCAGATTCTAAAGAAACTGCAATACAATACCTTAACAAATCCTAAAGGAAGCCGGGTAATTGATATGATGCTTTCAGACGGGTCTCATGTATGGTTAAATGCTGGTAGCTCGATTACTTATCCGGTGGCCTTTGAGGGAGATGAGCGGAACGTGAAGTTAGAGGGCGAGGGCTATTTTGAGGTGGCAAAAGATCCGTCAAAAAAATTTATTGTACAGGCCGGAAACATAAATACCGAAGTGCTGGGAACCCACTTTAACATAAATGCCTATAATGATGAATGGGCTACAAGGGTAACCCTGCTGGAAGGCAGTGTGAAAGTATCGGGTATCCTGCGTCCGGTATCCAGTGTTTTAAGACCAGGTCAGCAGGCCACCCTTCGTCGGGCCCAGGGGGATATCGTATTGGGCAGGCCGGACCTCAATCAGGTGATGGCCTGGCGCAATGGCGTGTTCTATCTCAATCATCAAAGTATTGCCACCGTAATGCAGGAGGTGGGTAACTGGTACGATGTTCAGATCGTGTATCCTTCCGGAGTTCCGGTTGTTGAACTGTATGGGGAAATAGGCCGGGACCTGAGTCTTACACAGGTAATACAGGCGTTAAAAGTACTCGGTGTTACCTGTAGATTAGAGGAAAGAAAACTGATTGTAGGTCAGTAATTGTAATATAACTATATCATTCACTTAAATCTGTTACGATGCCATAGAGAAAATAGATCCCAGGGGATTTAAAAAGAACCGGAAGCGCTTGCAACACTCCCGGCAACCTTTTTGAGCTGACCCCAACAGTCAAATTAGCTGATTCACCATTGTTTCATCAACCCAAAATAGAATGCGAAATTATGCAAATAATTGCGTTTTGTAAAATGCCTGCATTTTACTGTAAGAAGTCCATTATATTCCTGACCGGACTGCTTACTATGCAGCATCGCCCGAAGGATAAAGGCACCTGTACAGCATATAAAGAGGAGCTTGCGGCTGCCATCTGCAACTGCCGGAGTGGGGCGCTAAAAAAATTATTCCTGATTATGAATTTTACGGCTACCTTTTTGCTGGTTTGCTGCCTGCAGGTAAGCGCCGCACTTTATTCCCAGACCGTTAGTTTTTCAGGGAAGCAGGTGGCATTGAAAGACGTTTTCTCCGCGATCCGGCAGCAAACAGGCTATACGGTTGCAGCAAATGCCCGCCTGCTAAATACAGCCGGCCCGGTTACGGTCGAAGCAAGAAATGAACCACTGCCTCAGTTTTTGACGCGCTTGCTGAGCGGCCGGTCATTGCAATACGAAATAATCAATAAAACGATACTGCTGTCAGAGAAGCCGGGAGCGCCTCCCGTAAGCGTTCGCGAAAAACAAGCTGCCGAACAATTGCCAGCGCTGATGGAAGTAAGGGGGCGTGTTACTGATTCTTCCGGAGTTCCTTTGGCTGGAGCTTCCGTAAAAATAAAGAGCACAACGGCAGGGGTAACCACTAATAGCAACGGGGAATTTGTGATCAATGCAAAGGAGACCGATATATTGGTGATCTCCTACATAGGATACCGGGCGATTGAACTTCCGGCAAACAGCAAAGCCCTTGGAATGATCACCCTGTTGCCGGTAGAGAACCAGCTGGATGATCTTGTTGTAGTGGGTTATGGAACACAACGGCGGAAAGATGTTACGGGAGCCATATCTCAGATAAAGCCCAGGGATCTGAACATGGTAGCGACCCCCTCTGTGGCGCAAATGCTGCTGGGTACAGCATCGGGCGTTACCGTACAGCAGTTGAGTGCCCAGCCGGGCGGAGGCATCAGTATTTATATCCGGGGGCAAGCTTCAACAGGTGCAGGAAACAGCCCTTTGTGGGTAGTGGACGGCTTTCCGTTGAGTGACGGGGACGCGGAACCCGGTAGCGGCAACCGTTACAGCTATGGCAGCAGAAATCCGCTCAATACGCTCAATCCTTATGATATAGAGTCCATAGAAGTATTAAAAGATGCAGCCGCAACGGCTATTTATGGCTCGCGGGCCGGAAATGGGGTTATCGTGGTTACTACAAAAAAAGGAAAATCAGGTAAACCTGCCGTTACCTACAATTTCTCCCAATCGGTACAGGAAATAACCAGGAATTTTGATGTGCTGAATGCTACGGAATACATGCAAACGGCAAACGAGGCCGCTTATGAAAGATGGCTGTTTGACAATGCTATTTTCCCTTATGGAAATACAATACCTGAAAATGCCAAGATTCCATATCAGCAACGGTATACCGATGCACAGGTTGCTCATGCCGGGGAGGGTACTGATTGGCTGAAACTGGTAACACGAAAAGGCGATATTCAGCAGCACAATATTAGTATAACCGGCGGGTCAGAATATACGAAGTATGCTGTTACCGGTAATTATTTTAATCAACATGGCGTGGTTAAGAACAGCGATTTTAAACGTTACTCCGTAAGAACCAATATTGAGCAAAAGCTCAGCAACATATTTAACACCGGGCTGAATCTTACCTTGTCACAGGTTGATAACCGGAACGCTTCATTGGGGGATAATTTATGGGAGAACTCCAGCATATTGACCAACGCGATTCAATTTCCGCCGATCTACCCGGTTTATGATGCCGAGGGGAACTATCTTATTAATCCGGTGTATTCCCCTATGGCCAATCCCGTTTCTATGCTCGAAATAGCAGATAATACAATTACCAAGCGGGTCTTGGGAACCGTTTTTCTTGAAGCAAGAATAGGGGAAGGATTAAAGGCAAATGTGAATTTTGGCTTAGATAATCAATTGGGCAAGCGAAACCAGTACCTGCCTAAAACGATGATTTACGGTCTTTCAGTAAACGGCGATGCACAGATTTCAACTTCTGAAAAATTCGATAAAAAGTTAACCGCTACGTTGAATTATGCAAAAAAACTGAAGAAAGAGCATAGTGTTGACGCATTGGCCGGGTATGAATACACCAATTTTGATGCAACTGGGTTTAATGCCGGGGCAAAGGATTTTTTTACGGATATACTTTTGTACAATGATCTTGGCGCCGGAAGTGCTATTACGCGTACTGCCGGTTCTTACCGGGCTCCAAGTAATGAACTGGCATCTTATTTTACGCGGTTGAATTATTCATTTGCGGATAAATATTATTTGGGAATAACGGGCAGATATGACGGCTCGTCTAAATTTGGCGCCAATAATAAATGGGCATTCTTTCCTTCGGCTTCCTTTAAATGGAGAGCCATTGCCGAACCCTTCCTGGAAGCATCTCAGGCCTTATCAGATTTAGCATTGCGCATTAGCTGGGGACAGGCAGGGAACCAGAATATTGGCCAAAATGCCTTTAGTTATTATTCATCCGGTTATTCCTATGCTTTCGGAACTCCTGGTAAAATACTACCTGGTGTAACGCTTTCCCAATTAGATAATCCTGATTTAAAATGGGAAACCTCCACCACAATTAACCTGGGACTTGATTTTGGGTTGTTTAAAAATCGCCTAACCGGCTCAGTAGAAGTGTATAAAAAAACGGTAGACGGGTTATTGTCTGCCCGTGCGCTGCCTTCCTGGTATCCGGTAGGCTCGGTAGCAGACAATATAGGGTCTACGCAGGATAAGGGAATTGAAATTACATTGGACTCAAAAAACTTTACGGGTCCGTTTAAGTGGAATACCCATTTTACGCTCTCGCATTTTAAAGATACCTGGAGAAACAGAAATGAAAATGTTATCCTTCAGCCATATGAACATAAGAATGATCCTTTAAGACCCGCATGGACGTACTTGTTTGACGGCATTTTGCAAATAGGAGAGGAACCTCCCTATGCCCAGCCCCTGTTATTGCCCGGGCAGGAGAAAATCAAAGACGTAAATAATGACGGGAAAATTGATATTAATGATCTTGCTCTTGCAGGCACTACAGATCCCACGGTAACGCTCGGTTTGGGGAATACGCTTGAGTTTAAAAATTTTGATATAAACCTTTTTTTTACAGGGATGTTTGGACGTAATGCCGTAGAGGACGCTAACTGGAGCCGGTGGGGCGTAGGGGTTATTGATATGATCAATCAGGGGTATAACCTGATGAGCGACGTGCAAAAGCGCTGGGTACATGATCGTCCCGGCACTATAATGTATTCGGGAACCCCATCCGTGTATCAGACATCGAATAAGAACTTTTGGTTCAACGGGAACTTTGTGCGTTGCCGCAATATTACCCTGGGCTACCGTTTGCCGGCTGTTAAAAAAGTATTCAGCAGTTGCCGCCTGTTTGCCGATGTAAATAACGCGTTTATTATTACCAAATACCCTTATATGGATCCCGAAACCAATACCCGTGCGGGTTATCCTAATCAACGCTCTTACTCCCTGGGAGTGGATATCAGTTTTTAAGAATTTAAATTCGAAAACAAAATGACACGTTTAGCACTTAATAGTTTTTTTCTCCAAATATTCTGTTTGCTGTTGATTCTTACGATTGGGGCAGGATGCGAAAAAGGGCTTACTCCCCGTTCCTACACCGATCTTACGCCGGCAAATTTTCCTAAAAATGAAGCCGATTTGAATACGGCAGTTACCGGTGTCTATAATAAATTCAGACAACAGGATAGATCCCGCGATTTTACCGCCGCTTATATAATTCAGAAAACTTCAGTTCTGGTAAATAACCTATCCACTACCGATGAGTTTGCTACAGACTGGGCCATTACTCCGCAAATGATCTTTACGCTTAAACCAACTGATTTGTTTGCCGAACAATTCTGGTCCAGGGCGCAACCCACCATCACATTAGCTACTATTACAATTGAAATGGTTAAAGCTGCTGACTATATCAGTGACAAGCGAAAAGCAGCACTGGTAAGCGAATTGAGGTGCATCAGAGCAATCTATGCCTATGACTTGTATGATGAATACGGGCCGGTGCCTATAATGACCGATCCCGAAATAGTAAGTGACCTGCAAAAAGCACAAAACTATAAGCCGGCGCGGCCTTCACAGCAGGAGTATTCAGGCTTTTTGGTAAAAGAATTAACAGAAGCTGCGTTAAACCTGCCCACTGTAACAGATAATGCTGATTTTGGCCGCATGTCAAAAGGAATTGCGCTTACCTGTTTACTAAAATTGTATATGCACGATAAACAATGGGCAAAAGCGGAAGCAGTAAGTAAAGAAATAATAGACCTGAACTACTACATGCTGCAACCCAATTTTAAAGATATATGGGCGGTGAACAATGAAAATAATAAAGAGATTATTTGGGCAATTCCTTATACGGGAGCATCGGGTTTTGAAAACACCTTCCATTTTGCCGTGTTACCCGGAGATTTTAAAAGCCTGAGCGAGGGCCAGACGCCCGTACCCATTCAATCCTGGGGGCAAGGCTATAAGTTGCCATGGCCTGTTTGGGATTCTTTTGACCCATCAGACAAGCGGCGTGAAGTGTTTCAGCGGTATTATTGGAATGGTAAAGCAATGGTGGATCTTAAAGCAAGCAGTTCCGGTGCGATTCCTTTAAAATATCCAATAGACCCCAATATGACTGGAGCTGGAAGTGCAACGGACTTTGTAATTTATCGTTATGCTGATGTGTTATTATACCGTGCAGAAGCATTGAATGAGTTGAATGGAGCAAATGCAGAATCTTTAGATATTATCAACCGGTTGCGCACCAGGGCCGGACTGGATACATTGGCTGCCGGCAATTTTAATCAATCGACATTGCGTGCCCAAATTTTAAAAGAACGCCAATGGGAACTCTGCTTTGAAGGTGTAAGAAGACAGGATTTAATTCGAAACGGATCCTTTGTCAGTAATGCTTTAGCACGGGGCCGGCAGTTTGTGCAACCCTTCCATGTATTATTTCCCATTCCGCAGTATGCGATTAATGAGAACCCAAATATTCACCAAAACACAGGGTATTAACAATTAAAAAATATACGAGTGAGAATTATCTGTTCAACATATCTTTTTGCGATACTATTCGGATTTGTAGCCTGTGCCAGGGATAATGGCGGCGAGGTATTGCCTGCATATAAAGAACCACCAATCAGCGGGCCTGTTACTGATAATGCTATAAACAAACCAACAGGGTTTTGGTTCTACCTCTCCTGGCAGGATATAACCGAGGAACAAATTGCCCGGGAAGCCCCCCGGAGAACGGTGGTAATAATGCAGGCGTGGAAAAACCACTATATCCCAATATTCAAAAAATACAACCCCGATATTAAAGTACTGGTATATAAAAATATGTCGGCATCGATTGATACTTATGAACTTGATCCAAAAACGGGCGACACCTTAATTTCAACGGGTGTGGGGTATGATTATGCAGCAAAAAACCATCCTGACTGGTTCCTGCTTGATACGGACAACAATCGAATCAGGTTTGTCGATTACAACAATTTAAGACAAATGGACATTGGTAATTCAGGATACCAGGAATACTGGTCCAATACAGTTACCGCAGAACTTATTAAATATGCCTGGGATGGTGTATTTATTGACGATGTATTGTTTACCGTCTCAGAACATCATCCGGGGCTGAAGATTAAAAAATATCAGACGGATACAGCATTTCAAACAGCCAATAAAAACATGCTGAATGTGGTTCAAACGAAATTAAAGTCTGCCGGAAAAATGAGTATAGGCAATATGACCGGGGCATTAAACGCACCGGGGCAATGGAATGAATACCTGAAATACATGGACGGCGCATTGGATGAATGGTGGCTCGTAAACGGCCCTGGTGACTATAGCGGGGGTGATTTATGGCATTCAGAGATGGCAGAAGCTGCATCTGCTGCAAAAATGAATAAGCTCATTTTGGTACAGCCGCACAGTAGCGAATCCGACGCTAAAGGGTATTATTATGCATTGGCCTCTTATTGGCTGGTAAATGACGGGAATGTGTCGTTTAGTGAGCAGCCGGTAGCAGACGGCTATTATTTGCCTTATACGTGGCGGCCGGAGTATGAATGGAATATGGGGAAACCCCTTGGAGGATATGATTCGGTAGGTACTAACTTTAAATATTACCGGAGAGATTTTACCAGGGCGATTGTTATTGTTAACCCCCAGGTAGCCAACATCAGCATTAACCTGGATCAAACCTATTTGAATGAGGGCGGCCAACGAGTTTCGCAAATAATTATGCCGCCAAAAACAGGTACGATTTTAAGACGGATATTTCCTTAAAAATAATAAAGAATACGAATGAAACGGAACTTATTTTTTTGCGCACTCTTTTTACTAACCGCCATCCTTTCCTGCAAAAAGGAGAAGGATTACCAACCGGCATTAATTGCCATGTATAGCGCAACCGTAACCGGTCCAAAAGCGGTATTCACCAACATGTCTGGATATTTTGATGCGTACCACTGGAATTTCGGGGATGGCGATACTTCGGAACTTGTAGCTCCTACGCACGTGTATAAAACGAAAGGGAAATACCTGGTTACCTTAACTGCACGCAGCAAAACAGGGTATACAGATACATTTACAGATACCGTTTGGGCGCAGGCGCCCACGATTACCATCGATGGAGATTTCAACGACTGGGATTATGTGGAGTATGCTTATCAGAATACATCCGGTACCAAATCAAATTTAACCGGGCTGAAAACGTTTTATTCGCCTGCCAGATTATTTTTTCTTGTGGAAGGAACTGCTGGTATGAAGCTCAATCCCTTTCACATATATATAGATGCGGACGGCTCCCCGGCAACAGGGTTTAACCCACTCCCATTTCCCTATACCGCCGGGATAGAATATATGATAGAAGGAGATCATAAAGATTGGCAGACCTTGATGAAGTATACAGGAATAAGAACGGAATGGTCCTGGCAGGAGCTCCCCCATAGCCCCGATTTTTTTGAAAATAAAGGCGGAATTGTGAATGTAAACGGTGTTTATAAAATTGAATTCTCCGTAAATAAAGCTGATTTCCCCACACTGGCAAAAGTGATAAAGGTTGGTGTTGAGGATATGCCGAACTGGTCTGCCGCAGGTCCCATTCCGGAAAAAGGAGGATTGGCGCCCATGCAAACCCGGGATTAAAGAACTGCCGGAAGTAGTACAATCATAAGCTGTTTTATTTGCTCAGGATTTAAGCAGGCATTATGAAACGATCTGCTGTTGTATTATTTGTATTGATCAGGACGGTCAATAGTGCCTGTATGAAACAAAAAACGCAGCTTGCAGCTGGTAACGGCGGCACAGACCCGGTTTGCCGTTATAAAAAGCAGGTAATCAGCACAGTTGCAGAGCCAATCTGGTCATTTGCTAATTCGGGGAAGGGAACCAATGCAGGAACCGGGAATGGTTTTCTGATCGTGAATCATAATCAGCATTCAGGAAATTGTTGTGTAAGTTAATGAGTAGTAGCAGCATTGTCAGGCAGGTGATCAGATCATCGCGGCCCATTACGAATTATGCGGTCACAGCTTACCTGAAAATAATGAATGACACAGACGGGGTATAACATCCTTGCGATTCCCGGAATTTCAAAGAAGCGTATCTCATAGAAGTTCGTGAGATTCTTAAACGGGTAAATTAGCCCTTATACCGGATCAACCTGATCCGGTATAAGGGAATCTCGCTCTATCAATAACAAACGGCAATTCCTTATAGGATTGCCGTTTAATTTTTTGTTAGCTTTCCCCAGCCGGGGGAAAATTTGTACTGCGTACGGGAGGAATAGCGAACGCGCTTGTGGAAGATTTCCTGAAATTTTGCAAAATACCCGATTGTCAGGATGACACTGAAGGAATCTATTCGTAATTTTCCGGTTAATTGTTAAACGCTTAATGATCTGGCTATGGAAACGACAACTTTTTCACGTCAACAACTTTATGATCTGGTTTGGTCAGAATCATTGCTGGCACTTTCAAAAAAATACGATATTTCTGACATAGGACTTCTTAAAGTTTGTAAACACAGGAATATTCCTCTGCCAGGGATGGAACATTGGAATAAAGTGCAAACGCCGGTGAAATATGCTCTTTTTTTACGCATTGCTGTGCCGCCTGCCCCTGCTTGCTGGCGGTAGCCGCTTTGTTTTTTGCTCGCATCAGAGAATTTAAATTAGAAACCAAATGTTAAGATACTTAAGCCTCATTTCAATAACGCTGTTATCCTGCCCAAGCCCCCGGGATAAGGCATCCCACCCGGCAAAAGCAACCGATAGCGCCGATAAAATTGCCCCGGATATTTCCTGTGGGCAGATCTTATCAAATTTGGTCAGATCGGGCAATGCTGTTGCGTTTAAACATTTTGAGCGTTCGATTGTCAAAGCTAAAATTGATTATATAACCACTGATAAGGCAAGGATTAAGCTGTTTGTGCCGGATATTTCGGATAGGCCGGGAAAGGAACAAACCGTAGGCTGGCTGGAGTTTTATAAGCAAACCGGCAAGCTGATGGACATCACCGGTGATCCTGGCAGACCGCTGGAATTGCAGTATGACAAAACGATCCTTCACGGGCATGATCTTTTCAGGTTATGCAATTCCGGAACTGCAGTAGCTAAGCCCGGTACGGGTTATGAACCAGGGGACGTCATACTGGAAAAAGATATAAGGTTCAACGGTAAGGTCCAGCGTTTTTTTTCGCTTGCTGAATTTGAACAGTTTTTTGGCAAGCCGGACAGCATAAAACTGCTGGCAGATGAAGCGCCCTGTATAACCATCTTTGATACGGGAGCCCCGGACGATAAATATCTGTATAAAAACGGTTCGCGTTTTGAAACCAGTGGTAATAATGTAGCAGTGGATGAGTATTGGTTTTTAAACGGAAATTTTATCACATACAAAGGGATCAGAATAGACGCCGGCACGACAATGGATGATATGCAACGCTTGTTTCCGACTGCCGTAAAGAGAAGGCTGGGGCTGGACAAAGAAGGAAAACAGTGGGTCATTAAGTTAAGGGAAGATGAAAAAGGAGTTTCCGACGGACATATCAAGCTGTTTTTTAGCAATAATAAGGTCTGTTTTATGCACTGGTGGTTTTCTTGTTGAATTTAATTGGTCAATAAATGAAAAGAGTAACTGTCCTTTTTTTGATTTCGGGCTTTTTTCTGTTGTCCTGCGGTGGCAGAATGCAAAATGAAACCACAGCAGCGCCACCAAAAACTGAACCCGCTACCAAAGATACCCTTCGTTCAGACACAGGGGAAGCCGTTTCTATTGCCGAAACCCGTTTGCCGGGATCCCTTCCCCAGCGCAATTTCCCGATAAAGGACAGCACAAGCTTCGATAATTTTGAGCAAACAGGGATTGCTGACAACGGTTTTCTGAAACGGATAAAATTTAATCCCGGACATTTAGACGCAAGAAATTTCAGGCTGAACTATACAGTTCCTTTTTCTGAAAACTTTTCATCAGTGGTGGTCACCTATCAGAGCGGCGAACATGAGCTGTTTACCACGTTGATTACCCTGAGTAAAGAAGATACAATAATCGACAGGCTGGAAATCGCTTACGATGAGATAGCGGAATCTGCGTTCGGAAAATCAAGCAGCATAGAAAAAGACAAGATAACGGTAACGGACTGGAACTGGATGAGCGAGGAAAAACCTGTTTCTGAGAGTAAAACTTACGTTTTGCAACAGGATGGAAAGTTTAAGATCCTGCCATCCGCAGGAAATAAATAGAAATGAAAAGATGACATACTGGAAGATCATTTTATTTAGCTTTTTTATCGGTTTCCTCTCGGTGGTGGCAGGGCTGTTGGTACTTCACACCCAGCAGTCGCAGGCTGTACGGCATCACCCCGCTAACGACATGGTGGGCCTGGCGTATGGGCTGGCCATAGGGTTTAATATCGTGCTGGCCCTTTGTTCGCTGCCTGTTCTGGCACTGAAAAGAAGGAAAGCACCAAAACTGTGGCCGTCCGTAGCCTTGCTGTTCGGTTTGCCGCTGATATTTACCATATATGTTACCTGGGCAATGGATATCTATGCCTTGCTTTACTGCCTGCCCTATTTATGTTCGGTAGCGGTTCTGGTCAGTCTTCGCATTGCACGAAGGGGAAACATACGTTTCCGGGAGCTAAAAACTGGTGATCCGGCAGGGGAACTTGAAATCGGAGCTCACGAAATCACCAGCGGAAATTATCTTCGGCTCCACGTCTGTTCCGGTATTAACTCCTGCGGTTCTATCGACTTCATCGGGGAAAAGATAAACTTCAATATCGTTGACGGATCTTTCTTTAAAGGAATGGAAGCTATTAGGAATGTCGGACTGGCATATAGGGAAGGAAAATTAATTTTTACGTTCAGGAACAGGAAAAATCTGGAGTTCCGCTGTGCGATAGAAGCATTTGAAGCAGTCCACACACATGTTGGGATCTATAAAAACAATATTAAATATTCATAAAATATGGAAGTGACAATCAGCAGGTTTTGGAGCATTAATGACGATGACGGTATATCAAGAGCCGCTGTTCTACTCAAAAGGTCCCGGGTGGATGCACAGGTATCCCGTTACATTTTTGATTACATATGGACGCATATACTGGCCCAAAAAAAGCTAATGCAGAAAGGGAACTATGCGTTTACACTATTTTTTGATGTGATCCGTAAGACGCATAGGTTTTTTTATGACTCTATATACAATACGGATACGGTAAAATTTCATCCGGCCGGCAGGAACAGAAAATACAATGGGGTGAGGACTACGGAAGTTTCTATTTCCTGTAATTGCAATCTTTTCGATGAGCTGATTACTCCCGGGGTATATGCCGGTTTAGTGTACGATATGTTCAGAGAGGTATATATTGCACAGTATGGATTTTAGCAACTCCGGTTTCTAAGAATGAGATTGATAAACAAGGGCTGTAGTGCTTCTGTTATTTCATCCAGCAAAAGAAAAACGGTAGATTTCAGAAAGTTGTAGAACTCAATGGGGTCGTTGAAAGAAAACCCACAAATGGTCCTGTGTCGTCTAAAGGAATTCTGGGCGGATGACAATACGTTTTATTTGGGATTAGTGACGCAATATAATGAAGCTGGCAATGAGTATGATTAATACAAGATGAATGGAACTGATAAGGACTGAGTTTCAAAAAGTACCCATTCGGAAAATGATCGATGTGCTTTTTTATTTATATCTGATTAAAAAGAATTAATTTAGATGAGGCGGTAACAATTAGAATAAACTATGAAAGAGCTATTTCCTCTCATTTTTGCATTTTTATTGATCATATCCCTTCATTCTTGTTCTCTTGCTACAAAAGAAGATCAGCACCCCGGCGTTTCTACGTTGGAAGAATTGATTGGTGCGAATATAGTGATACAGGTAGAAGCATTGGATTCGACAGTTATGCATACGATTAAAATGCTGAGTGATTCGCTTTATTATTCGAAAAGACAGCTTCTTTTTTTTCAGGACCCAAAGAATAAAGACGCCCAAAAGAATGCAACCGGTTACAGTATTGGAAATGAACTCCGGCTGAAAAACGTCTATGGCAGCAAAACATATGTGGTCGATACGGTCAATTCGGACTCAACTATTTTAATGGATAAAAACCGGAATATAATCATAGGCGATTTTCTATATGCTGCACCTGACTATGCTGTTAAGCAGAAAATGGATAGTGCAACATCAAAAAACGGATTCACCAACATTGGGGAACTGGCAATGGAACTAAAAAATGAGCTGCCCGAATTTGACCAAAGTATTGTTTATAAATGGACGAACGGACGACTGCCCGGTTTTAATAAGATCTATTACTATGAACTGAATGGGCAAAGGTTCAAAAGCTTAGGCAGTGAATGTTACCGGATCAATAGCGACCCAAAATATTTTTACAATGCCCGGTTTGGAATATTGAAAATGAAGTAGTATTTTAAAAGAGATACTGGCGGCGCTGGAATACGGAGACGCGTTAGATCTGTAAATATATCAAACGCGTTATCGGGATGTCAGGTTTGTTGAATTGTAAGGAGTCAGATTTAGAAGGATATTTTTATGGTATTTGATAGTGAAAAGAAATTAAAGGTAAAAAGGGCAACTGTTGTATTTGACCCATCAATCAAAGAGTTTAGTGTGATTTTAGGAGAACGCTTCTTGTTTAGTACTGATACCCGGAAATTTGAATGGGATAGGAATCCTTACGATGCCCCTGAGGGGGTGCCCTTTTTCAGAAATGACAACTAAATCAATTTCAATTCCTGGATGAAATTATGGTATGTGTCACTTCCGAAGAAACAATAAACAGGTCTGCTTTATTACCAGATGCAGCCATTGAATTTCTGAAGTGTGTTTTAGAGTTGGGCTTACGGAACAACACGAAAATATGACAAGAGAAGAATGAATAGGAATTGCAAAAAAATAATCAATTTAGATACGGAGAGCGAAAAAGAGGCGCTCTTAGCACTTTTGGGTAAACACGCCAGGCCCAAATTTTGTAGATTGTTTTTTTGAAAGTTCGCGGGCAGATTTGACTTCCGAAGAGATCGATATGCAATAACAAAAAACTGAATATATATGAACTATTTCCTGACGATTAAACACAAATCTAATTATCCGTTAAAATACGGTCTTCAAAATAAAGTAAATGGCTCCTGGCTGGGTGTGGGACGTTTTGTTAAGGAGAACACCGATTCAGTTTTGATTTATGAAGATGCAGCGAACAGTAAGGTGTCGTACGAAGATCTGATCCGGCAGGATGTTATTGAAACAGTTGGAGGCGGACTATTGATCAGTGAACGATTTAAAGATTTGATAACGGCCCATTTTAAATCGGATGTGCAGATGCTAAGTACAGCTTTTACTTATCAGGGCATACTGAATAGCAGCTACGTAGCATTAAATGTTTTTAATAAGGTGGAATGCTATGATCTGGACAAATCAGCCTATACAAAACATCCGGTTGATAATTCGTTGAAATTTACCCAAACTGTTTTGCAGACAACTCCTTTGGAAGAGTATGGATTTGAGTATAATGTGGTGCGTTCACAGGAGGATAATAAAATAGTCGTTTCTGAATTGTTTAAAAGTCTGGTTGAAGCTGCTAAAATAAACGGTGTTGGGTTCAAGAAATAAGATCGAAAATCAAATATCGAACCCATGCGGGCTAAAATTTATGTAGGAATTGTACTGATACTTTTCGCCTGTAACGGCAGTAATTCGCAGAACAGCGCTAAGCAAGCTGCAACAGCCTGTACCTGTGAAATGGGCATAGAAACAGATAGCGTTATATTTGTCGGCAATGTCCGGCTAAAGGGGGAAGGAGGCAGAAAGGGGCTGCTGTTTAACTGTGCTGCTATAGAAACGGGAGTAGCCTCTATCAACGATGAAAACGGGCTGAACGAACGGGAGACGTTTATCTATAATATCAGGTGTGTGTCTGATTTGGAGCAAGGCCTGGAATTGTCCGAAGATTTCAAATATTTTGTAAAAGAGATGCAAACACAGCAGGATTTCTTTAAGGCCATAGGAGAGGATCAAAAACTTTTTTTTGAGGTTACGGTAGAAGGAAAGAAGATTAAATCGATCCGGAAATTGGATATGGCTGAATAACATACTGTGGATATTCCATCCTGACAAACCGACTGCGAGGAATATATTGAAGACAAACTACAGGCGGACACGAGCAAGATGCTCGCACCAGCGATGGTTATCGGTCAGGCTGCGAAGGACCCTGCAGAAATAACATTTGATAAATATTTGTAACTTACAACTGGCAGATAAAAAAGTTAAATATGACGATTAGAGAAGCTCAAATTGACGACATAAAACAAATGCAAATAGTAAGAAATTCTGTTACAGAAAACACTTTATCAAATCCTGACCTGGTAACGGACGATGATTGCGAAGCGTTTATCACAGTAAGAGGAAAAGGCTGGGTTTGTGAAATCGACAAACAAATTGTGGGTTTTGCAATTGCTGACTTGAAAGAAAATAACATTTGGGCATTGTTTTTAGACCCAAAATTTGAGAAAAAAGGCATTGGACAACTATTACACAAAACTATGTTAGACTGGTATTTTGCACAGACAAAAGAAAAAGTTTGGTTAGGAACCGCTTTTAATACAAGAGCAGAACGGTTTTATAGAAAAGCAGGTTGGACAGAAGTTGGAACGAACGGAACAAAAGAAATCAAATTTGAAATGACATATAATGACTGGACAACAAGCTCAAACAGCTAACAGGCAGTTTGGCAAAATACAGGTTTAATGCAAAACTGAACATTGGTGCTTCGATTTCCGCGAAGTGCGCCAGGCCTCGAAACGCGAACTAAACAGGAAAAATGCTGATGCAAGTATTAACGATATGATACTGATTGATGACAAAATGCGCGCCGATATCATTAACATAAGAAGAGGTGGAAATGCGGGCAGTAGCTTTTATTATCTTTTCACATTGAGTAAGGTGGATACGGTAATATTACTAAAATGGATCAAAGAGGATCATCAGGAGATGGACTTCTTAATACATCCGGTCCCCGGACAACGGTCTCCTGCTCTACATTCCAAAGAATTGACAGCAAAAATTATCGATAAAATGGAAGGCGATGGCGATTTTTATGATACACTCAGGGAAAATAATTTGTTATGAGCATGATAGAGGACAGTAGGATCTCATCAACGTTGTTTTGTAAGGATATCCGGAACAAGGAGTTCAAAAAGGCATTTGAAAAAATATTTGAGATGAAAATTGAAGATTTTCTGGCCGGTTATGAATATGATGAGCTTGATGAATTTCCTGTGGAAATGGAGAGCAGGGGCATTATGATCGGTTTTATTGCAGAGACCAATAAGACGCCACCTCAAATAGCATATATTGATGTGGATGTTCATCATTACCCTCAGCATATCGGTTGTCTCGTTAAAACGCTTCCGGAAGATACGAGCTTTGTAAATTCAGCATCTTTGCAAGAATATCTGGCACCTTGCGAAAATCTCCGGGTTTATCATTTTCTTTATAACAGAGAGCAGACAGATAGAATCATATTTCAATCAGAAGGTCTGCGATATGAACTCTCAATAAATGAAGCATCTGCTATTTCAAGGGTAAGAGTCTGTCTGGCTGAAATTGAATCCGATATCAATATGAGGATGTACTATCTTTTTGGCTGAAGGTTTAAATAAACAGCGCTATGGCAAGCTGACGCCGGTATCGTCCGGGTATTTTTATATCAATAAAACTAAAGCAATGAAACAGCTAAGCTTAATACTTTTCCTTTTAACAACGGGGGTTTCATCTGCCCAAACAAATGCTGTTCCTAAAGAAATTCAAACCACTTTTGCCGGCATATGGGAAGTAAAAGAAAAATATGGAACGAATACGGTTTCCATCCGGTTTGAACCCGGGAAAAATTACGCTGTGGTCAAAGACATTGGTAATGGCATGGCTCCTCCACGCACTTTTCAGGCAACTTTAAAAGGAAAAACATTCGTTATCCCCGCACAGAAAGAAAAGAACGATTATATCGAACTGGAAGTGATAAGAGGTAAGCTGCACCTGAGATCAAAACCGGTAAATTGGAACGGACAGGGAGACTTAGGTGATGATAATGCCAATAAGTTTAAAGTCAAAATTTTTACCCGGATGCTGCTTCATTAATCTGAAGTCAGGCAATGCAGTATTGACTCCTGTAAGGTTTCCTGCTCAATGTATAGTACTGCCTGCAGAAGGATTATCGAACGCTGTTGTTGAAGATTTTTTGAAATACAACGAGTTGCCCCACTGCCTATATCGTAAAACAAAAAGTGATTGAAGGCAAAAGGTTTATATTACTTCTTATCAGTAATATAAACCTCTGTCAGGCCATCTGTCGATTTAAAGCGGATATTGTACCCGGTTTGCTCCGATAATTTTAGTGGCGGCAACGTTTCGGTTTCGAAGCGGGTACTTTCCAGCTGCTCTTTGGCTTTGAAGCTTTTGCTCATTCCGGTACTTTTAGCCAGGTAAAAATCATCATCTGTTACTTTTTTGATTATAAACCAGCCGTACCCGATTTCGGATCCGATTGGTGTACCCTTTTCTTTATACTTTTCATAATGACCGAAATAAATAGCTCCAACTGCAGGTGCTTTTGCCATAGCAACAGCTTGAACAGGTTTTGGAAATGGCGGTTTTGCTGAATTGTAAATAATAAAACCAAAAAACGCAGCCACCAGCAGGGAAAGTATCCATCCTAAAACAGTCAGCTTGAAAACAAACGGTGGCTTTGGTACTTCGTTATACCGGCTTTGATAAAAAGCTTTCATTTCAGGCGTCCACAGGCGCCTGGGCACTTTGTTGTTAGTGGTTACATCCCAAAAATCGCCGGCAGCTTTCCGGGAATGTACCGTACATATCGCCATACGCATGCGAGTACGTACAAACGAAAGGGTCATGCGCTGTTCGGGTGTTTGAGGGTTTTGCAGATGACCGGCTGAAAATTGCGATACCTCGTATCGCTGGACAAGAAAAAACATTGGCGTATGAATTTATAAATGTTAGGTGTTTAAATATTGCTGATATTCTTCGGAATGTCGTGGTTTACTTTTGTCCTGATTGACAGGTAACGTAAATGGTATGCTGTGATCTTTTATCATTTCTAAATGATGCCTGTTTTAAATAAAAAATAGCCACACCCGATCAACAGCATTGGCAAACCCATGGCCCATAAAATATTACTACCTGAATACATGCCCCAGTAAGAAAGGATGCGTATGTCTTTTGCATTTTGAGGATGATATACCAGGGTTACTTTTTCGCCGATATTATATGCAGGTGGGCTAGCACCTGTGTTGGGTGTATATGTTTTTATTTCACCGTTAGTGCTGTATTCCATTAAAGGGGCATACATAATTACACCCTTATCATCCCGGGAAGGAATATTTTCTACTACCGTTGCCTCTGTTTTAGTCCCTGATAAAATAAGTCTGCGTGAGCTTCTGAAAGATAAAATGCCCAGTGCTATAAGTATAGCGCCTATAATGAATAAAGTTGCATGTATTGCGGTTGCCATTTTCATTTTTTTGATGATCTGGTAAGAACCAGGATTTGCAGGTAATTGGTTGTATCGCCATCGTAGTTAGTTGCACCCAGGTTAAACCACATTTCTTTTTTTGTAAGCTGGTACACATTGAATATATCGGGTCGGGTTCCCCCGGTTATATTACTTAATGTTAATTGCTGAGCCTGTTCATCGAAGGTATAAGTGCCTGCGCGGTGATTCCGTACAACACAACCGGCAGCAGAGGATTTGTAACTGGTAAAGCTATAATCGCTGCCCGTGTCAAAGGTCCAGTTGTTATTGGCATCACAGGTTTTTATCGTATCGGAGGATAAAACGGTTTTGCCGGGCGTGTATAATACCAAAACTCTTGATTGTTTCCATGTGCCTAACAGAAGTTCTTTTCCCGTAGGCGGATCCGTTTTGTCTTTGGAGCAGGATATGGATAATATGGTTAAGCCTAAGGCCAATAATAATGTGTATTTCATTTTTGCTGTTCTTTTTTTAAGAAATTATATTTTTTCGGATGTATACTTTTCTATTGCATTCATTATTTCTTCTTTAGCGGCGGATACTTCCACGAGCGAAACCTTTAATGTTCCTTTCAAGGTTTTCAGGAAGCTATCGCGTACAAAAAAATTCTTCATTCTTGCAGCATATTTTCCAGGATTGTGAACGGCCATTTCCAGCATCCCGTCATAAACATTTATCGAGGCTATATCATGCCAGTCGATCAGCCCTGCGGATTTTATAACCGGGGTAGTAAACCCTGCAATGCCTTTTTCGTTAATACTGATCGCTACTTCGTTCTCTGCTTCAGGTGCTGTCAGCAACCGGAAGAAAATAAGCAGGGATAGTATAGCAAGTACAATACCTCCATACGTTACTGCTGATACTATATGATTTGCAAAAAAGAAATAGTATACTGCTATAGCCGTACCCAACAGGGCTATCAGTAAAAATAGAACCGCCAGCCGGGTCTGTTTTTTTTTGCTATAATAAAAATTAATTTCGTTCATGATATGATGGATGTTTAAGTTGGAAAAAATCACCACCATTGGGCATCGGGTAGTGCGTAGAAAACAGTATCCGGCCGGGTTTGCCACGGCGCGCGATGAAAATGCCAGCATTCTTTTATCTTGTCCATATACCTGGCAATTTGGCGTTGTCCCCATTGATATCCGGTTTTGTATTCTTTTCCATTGTGGAATAGGGTTCCGAAAATCATGGGTGTGGAGTTCCCGGAAACACCGCCGGTAAATTGGATCGCTTTTTTTATGTGCAACTTTAGTCCTGCCGGAAACACCACAACTTTTGTATAATCGCCGTTTTTTTCGCGTTCTTCAAGGTACTGCCAGTCAGGATGAAGGCTGTCCAGCAGCAAATAGGGATAGCTTTTATCTCCGTTAAGCCGGGCTTTTTCCATAACTAACACAGTTTGCTTGTCCAGTGTTACGGTTTTGCCGATCCAATTGTTATATGGAGCGTATTTGCTGATATCAGTGGATTTTGTCTTGATGGTTGAGTAAAGAACAAAAGTCAATAAAACCAATCCGCCGATAACGATCAACATAACAAGGCCTATTATCTTTTTAGTTTTCATTTCGGATTTTTGCTGATCATCTTTTTCTTTTTCCAAATAAGTAGCGATAGTCATCATCTATTGCATATCCCAGCTCATCCTTTATTTGAAAACGAAGCCGGTCAGGGCTTTTTGTTCTGATTGTTTTGACGGTTTTTGCAATAGTGTCTATATAAAATGCAAACTGCCTGTCAACCGCGTAAAATGTATGATCCCACTCGTGGTAGTAAGCGCTGTTAATACATTGTTCCAAAATCCTGAAACTGCCCGCATCGGCTTCGGGGATTATTTTGTCTCGGAAATACACGTTTCTCCTGTCTTTTGCCATGTTACCTATACGTTCTCCGTATAATACTTCAAACGTGGCGGTATCCACGGCTGGTACTTCCTTAAAATAAGCAAAATATATCTTGTTGTTTACCTGCTGGTATAATCCTGACAAAGGTTTTACATCTTCAAAACGGTAGGGGAGCTTTTGATCGAAGATATAATCGGTACCGTTGGATGTTGCCATTCCTTTTTTGAAATCAAGGAGATGAAAATCCAGAGGGTGGGCATCTGCCAAAACACAAAACGGATTCATGTGGCTTTCCAGGTAGATATTATTTTTATCCCTGAAATAATGAAAATTAGAACCATTGCTTTCAATAATTTCAAAATCGGGAAAGTGGATGAGTGGATAAAATTTTCGATACACTTCTTTATTGAAATGTAAAATGATATGGTTATTCACAATTGCAAAGCCGTTTCCCAGATCTTTTCGGACCATTTTTTATGTTTTTACAGAAGGGTTCCCTGTACTTTAATGTTCATCCACGTCAATGTTAATGCAGATGCAGTTTGGGGAGAAGATCAGGTATTTGATGGATTTTCTTTATCTAAGAACGGGAATTGCGTGTCGAACATTCCGCCAATTACCGGCAGGGGCTTTTTCACGTTGTTGGCCGCATTAATGATACCGATGATCATTATAATTAAAAATAAAACGCCGGCGTAGCTCAAACTGCTTGCAAGCCAGGGTGAGGCCTTGGAGACGAAAAATAAGACAATATTAAACAAAATAGCAATAAGCCAGAGGCCCAAACCTTGTTTTAAATGATAGATGCAGAAATCAGTTCTTTGGGATTTTCCACCGAAATAGGCTGCCAGCCATAAAATACCAATATAGCTGAGAATGGATTGCGTTTTTGGAGTCATGATTTTTTATTTTTGTTTAAGGCAAATATGACACCCTGAAAACCAAAAACCTTTCCTGGAGTGCTGACAAATCGTCTACAATATTGAAAGTCGTATATACAAAGTATATACATATTTTTTAAATATCTGTAAATCAATGTTTTTTAAAAGTTCGATTCCGGCATACCTCGGCATTTTTTATGGATAGAGCCTTAAATTTGATGCAAAGAACCTTTTTGATATATATATGAAAATTTCTTTTGTCCTCATTGCTGTATCTATAATGACCGGGCGGGTTAATGCACAGCTAAATCCGGCAATCCAGCAGGACCTGGCAACGCTGGAGATATTACGTATTAAAAACCAGCCGGAAGAAGCTTTGGAACTGATAAAACGATCTGTTCTGAGAAAGGGAAATTCAGTCGACGATATGACCTATTTATATGCCAGCCAAAGTATGATCTATGGTGCTATGGATAGCCTGCTTTTGAGTAAAAAATATGCTGATCTGGGTTTGGAGTATAGCACAAAAGCTAAAAGCAGGGGGGCCAAAGCCATTGCTTACCGTGCAAATGCATCGCTTTACCGCCAGCTTAACCTGCCTGATGAAGTGGTGAAAAGCGCGTTAGAGGGGTTGCAGTTTTTAGACAAAAGCGGCAAGGACCTGCTGACTCAGTACGCGCTCAACTATTTGTTGTATGGTGTGTACAGCCGCTGGAACGATGAAACTAAAATGAACTACTATATTCGACAGTGTGAGAAAATTGCACTGATGGACAATAATGATAACTCGTTGGTCAATGTAAACAATGGCATTTCCAGTATGTTCCAGGCAAAATATGAAAACACCCGGCAAAAACCGTTGCTCGACAGCAGTTTTCATTATCTGCAAAAGTCGTTTGCACTTCATAAGAAAAATCCTGGAAAAATCAGCCCGAATAGCTTTGTGATCACCTGTGTAAATTTTGCTAATTATTATTTCGAATTTTCCAAAGAGCCATTGGAAGAACGTAAGAAGCAGGCATTTCGCTACCTTTCGCTTGCTGTGCAGGAGCTTGAAAATAATCATGCCGCACCGGATTATTGGGTTAATATATATGGTATTAAAAGCAGTTTTGCCGAAGAGGAAAAGAACCTGCCGCAGGCAGAGCAGTACCTGCTTCAATGTATTAGCCAGATACAGCAGGACAAAAAAACGTTTTACAAATCTGAATATACCGTTTATAAGCACCTGGCTGATATTGCTGTTAAGAAGGATGACCTAAAAGCAGCACTTAATTATCAGCAGATAGCCGAAAAATTATTGAAAAAGACTTTCGACCAGCAGCAAATTTTTAATACACAAAAGCTGGAAGTACAGTACGAAACGGAAAAGAAGAATCAGCAGTTGAAACTGCTGAGCCAGAGGGCTGAGTTTCGAAAAAGGCAGGACTATTTATACGGTGGCATTGTGCTGGCTTTGATGGCGGGATTGGGCTTCATGTTTCGCTCGTATCACTTTAAACTCCGGTATTCTATTGAACGCGAAAAAAAACTGGAACAGGAAAAGGGAGAAGCGGAAAATCGGGCTACAATGCAATTAAAACTGGAAAAGGAAGAACAGGCAAGACTAAAAACCGAACAGGAGCTGCTGGAACTAAAGCGTAAGCAACTGGAAAAAGAGGCATTGGCCAACTCGCTGATCATTGAACATAAAAACGATATGCTGCAACAGATACAGTCTCAACTGAAAGACGGCAATGCCGGGCATATTAAAAAACTGCTGAAAGAAGAGATGCTGCTCAATGCCGACTTTGAAGAGATTAAATTGCAAATACAGCAGTTGCATCCCGGTTTTTTCAACCAGCTTTCTGAAAAAGCTGTGCAGAAGCTTACACCATTGGACGTGAAATACTGTGCCTACCTGCATCTGCAAATGACCACGAAGCAAATAGCTCAGGCGCTACACGTAGAGCCGCAAAGTGTACGTATGTTTAAGTACCGGTTGAAGCAAAAATTCGGATTGGACAAGGATACGAACCTGGAGGAGTTTTTACAGGCTTTGTTTTGAAATGATCGCTTTTAGCGAGTTCATTTTTTTTGAAGCGTCTCTTATTAGCACAAAAGAGTTGTTGTATATCCTCGCAGAAGCTTTTCTTGAAAGTGGTGCGTTTTGAAATCAGGTAGACTGCTAACCCGATAGGGTGTTTGCGGCATATAGTTGTTTCGGGATCATTAATAGAATAGAGAATAAATAGTGTAAGATTAAAGGTATGAAAAGAATTGTTTCCAGGTATATTACCTGGGGCAAACGCATCTGAATTGGGTAAAAAGAGCACACCTGGAGCATTTTCAGGCACTATAAGTGCCGCGTGTTTATAGCAAGGTATTAAAGAGAAAAGCCGGCTCCTGTGGGAGCCGCGTAAAATTTCGGGCCCAACAAACACGCGGCTCCTACAGGAGCCGGGTTGATAAAACAGCAGATTACTATAAACACGGGGCTCCACCGGAGCTGAACAATACTGAAATTAGATGCGTTTGCCCTGGTATATTACCCTGTACAATATTTTGGCGACATGTTCCGCTAATAGGTCTGTAAAATCTAATAGTGCGCTTACCTGGATTATTGATTGGTTAGCGCAACCGTTTCTTTTTGACCGATCAATTTCGTAGCGCTTTTCTGGGTGGTTGAATATTTATCAATTGAACATCGTTGACATCATCAAGATAAACGCTATATATTACAGGTTGGATTGCCCCGATTCCTTTTTTATAAGATCTTAAAAGTACTTACTGGCGTTTTTTGCGGTTATACAAAGGACAGATAGGAAACCTATTGGAACTTTTCGTGTGAAAAAAGCAACGATATTTAGGAAAAGGAAATAGAAAGGCATTGAGCTTTTGGGACCGGTCTGCAAAAAGCTTGCTTTTTGTAGAGGTAGAGTGGACATGGCATTTTCTTTTTACAATTGAGTAAATCCCACAAATAGTCATCAGAAACTTTTGCTTCCGTTTTGCGTATTAGCCTCTACCGGCACTTTATGATACAGTGTCATCGAATGTAAGTACATCTATTGTAATTTTAAGTCAGCGGCCGGAATGTCTCTCCAGTCGGCGGCTTCTTTTTTAATCAATAGGGTGCCATAAACTGTTCCCTGTCCATAATCGGCTTCAAAGAAATTCGGGAATGCGCCGATGTAACCATTATTGCTGGCATAGGTATTTACCGCTCTAAACCGTTCGTCGGGTGTTTGCGGGTTGCCCAGGTCAGCGGCCGGAATGTCTTTCCAGTCGGCGGCTTCTTTTTTAATCAATAGGGTGCCATAAACCGTTCCCTGTCCATAATCGGCTTCAAGAAAATTCGGAAATGCGCCGATGTAGCCCTTCTTGCCGGCATAGGTATTCATTGCTCTAAAACGTTCTTCCGGCAGTTGCGGATTGCCCAGATCAACGGCCGGAATATCGCTCCAATCGGCTGCTCCCTTTTTAATGAATAGGGTACCGTAAACTGTTCCATGTCCATAATCGGCTTCGAAAAAATTCGGGAATGCGCCTATATATTCATAATTGGCCTCAAAGAAATTGGGGAATGCACCTGCATAGCCCTTGTTGCCGGCATAGGTATTCACAGCTCTGAATCGTTCTTCAAATGTTTGGGGGATGCCTAAAGTTGAGGCCAGTATATCGCTCCAATCGGCGGCTTCTTTTTTAATCAATAGGGTGCCATAAACCGTTCCCTGTCCGTAATCGGCTTCAAAGAAATTGGGGAATGCGCCGATGTAGCCATTATTGCTGGCATAGGTATTTACCGCTCTAAACCGTTCGTCGGGTGTTTGGGGGTTACCCAGGTCAGCGGCCGGAATGTCTTTCCAGTCGGCGGTTTCTTTTTTAATCAATAGGGTGCCATAAACCGTTCCCTGTCCGTAATCGGCTTCGAAGAAATTTGGAAACGCGCCGATATAGCCGTTATTAACGGCATAAGTACTCACCGCTCTGAATCGCTCATCTGAGGTTTGCGGGTTACCCAAATCCGAAGCCCGGATATCCCTCCAATCGGCGGCTTCTTTTTTTAGCAGTATGGTTCCGTAAACTTTACCGGCTTGTGAAGCGTATATATTGGTAGCTGCAAAGCGGGAAATGAACCGGTCATAATTGAATCTGGGAAACCCGTCCCTTCGTTCATAATTGGTTCTGAATAGCGCATAGATGGGCTTGCCGTCATTCGTATTGTATACTGCTTTCACCGGCTCAGCTGTAGAAAACAGGCTTAAGTTTATCTCCAGGTTGTCCCGGGCAGGATAATTGGGATCGTAAATCCTCAGGACCACATTATTGCCGCTTATTTTATATCCATAAACCAGAACCTGATGGTTATGCCCCAGGTCGCCCGGATTCAGGGATTTGATTCTGATTAATCCAATAGGGGAGGGATGCCCGTTGTCAATATCATTCTTTATCATCGGCCACTCTTCCTTTATGGTTATATAAGCGCGCCCCTGTTGCCCGGCCTGGTGCAGCAATCCTTCATCGGTATCTGCATAGGCCGGGCTCATTAGTTTTAGATACATTGTAACATCCCTGAGGTCAAAACTGGCCAGCAACCGATCGATGATATACTTTGTCAAAGGATCATTGGGGTTATTGGGCACTGTTTGTATTTGTGGTATCGGGTAATTGGCTTCATAATAATCCCGCACAGCGTTTACCATCCCTCCGCACAGCCCATTACTTGCATCACCAAACTTTATGTCGCCTATTAACGGAATGTCCTGTAATGCCGGTATCTGATAACCGAAATCGGCCCAGTGATTAGCAAATCTGAATCCATGAGTTGATGGTAAAAAACGGGGTACCGTTACTTCTTTTGAAATGTCGATATACAGGTCAACGATTTCATCGTGACTATTGTCATCGCCTGTGTGGTAAATGGCATAACCCTCGTTAATGAATTCATGAAAAATATTGAAATGGTCACCGATAGCGCTACTTGAAAATGGATTGTTCCAGTGAAAATAGCATTCGGTATTTTTGCCGTCTTCTATTTTATACTTAATATGCCCTTCTGTTCCGGTTCCGATACTTCCCAAAACCGGTATGTCACCGCCGGATTCAGATCCAAACTCCACCATCGAATTGGGCTCAATAATTTCAGGTACATGACCGGTCCATTCACCATGATCAAGTCCTTCTTCGAGTTTCGTTAGCCTGAAGCCGGTCAGGTTATGTAATTTGATTTTAACACTTCTTGCTGCCATTATTTTACGTTTTAAAGGGTTTCATTATACTTGTTTTGCGCGCGTCCGGGTGTATCAATCAGACGTTCTTATCTGCCATATTGCAATGCTGGTGCTGATTGTTCAGCCCTTGGCAGTGCCGTATCTATGGATTAAGTAAAGCTTCGTCCCCCGAAGCGGTTGCCTGATACAATTTCCATTGTTTTGCTTTTGCAGCGCTTAACTCGGTATCGGAAGGCATGGTATTTCCTTCATTCGAGGCTTCTCTCAAGATATAGGCAACTGCGGCTGAAGTTCGTACAGGCAGACTGTTAATAAGTGCTGTCATTTGTGCATCTTTAATCTGATTGTAATAACAGTTCAGTCCAACCAGGGCTGTATTTTTGGAAACATCGAGCATGGTGAGTTGATTGACAATGCAGTTCAGTTCAAGCAATGCCGTATTGCTGGAAACGTCTAGTGCCGTAAGCTGATTGGCGTAGCAACTCAGTTCAACCAATGCTGTATTTTTAGAAACATCCAGCACTTTAAGATTATTGACGTTGCAGGATAGCTTGGCCAATGCCGTATTTTTGGAGACATCCAGCGCGGTGAGTATATTGCTATTGCAGTTCAGCTCAACCAACCCCGTATTTTGCGAAACGTCTAGTTCGGTAATTTGACTGTGGGAGCAATCCAGCCGTGTTATTTTTCCATAGATTGTTACTGTCTGTGATGTGCTTAAGGTATATGAAACAGCGCTGCCAAAAATACCTATGTGTTCTCCGTCTTCCTGCTTTTTATTATTATTCAGGTCTATCCACACATCTGCCCTGTCATTAAGTGCTGCGTCAACAACTATTGATATATCACTCCCCAGGCGTATTTGGGTAGCAAATGTCATTTTATATGTATTGATACCGCCTCCATCTTTTGGCAGGGTGTAAATTGCCCCCATATAAGTGATAACAATGGCGGTGCCATTTTCAGTGATCGTAAAGCCGGGTATGCCTGGTTGACCCGGTTGCCCTGTTGCACCGTTTTGCCCCGGTATACCCTGGGGGCCGGTAGCCGGTACGGGTTTGCCTCCGGTGTCGGTAAGCAATGCCCAGCTGACGCCGTTATTGTAGCTGATGAGCCAGTAGTTGGTTGCGCTATCGATTTTTAGCATGGGGGTATTACCATTAGCACCGTTGGTACCGTTGACACCGTCTTTACCGGTGGTCCGCACTCTCTGTCCGTTTTGCAGTAACCAGTCGCCGGCCAATGTCCAGTAGTATTGGCCATCTGTATCCTGCTTTATACCAATGGTGGGAGCATTAGCGCCATCTTTACCATTGCTGCCGTTTACTCCATTGGTTCCGTTCTGTCCGTTTTTCAGTTCAATAGTGCTGCCATCGCTCATTGTAAGCAGATAGCCGGTGGCAGTAGCTGTATAGCTTTTTACGCTGATGTTTTTTTGAAGCGCAACGGCAATGTCTTTTAATGATTTGATGTCTGCATTGGTCATATTTACTGTGTTTTGCAGGGAGGCCAGCTGGGTTTTCAAATCATTCACTTCGTTTTTTAATGCATTAATATCTTTTTTCTGGCAGGCCGCGAAGATTGTAATCAACAAAGGCAGCAGGATGATTTTTGTTTTCATTGTATTTTATTGTGGGTGGTTTTTAAAGTAAGGCATAAGGACAGGGCAATTACCCATCTATCCAGTCCGGCCTGCAGTGTTTATGACATATTATTTCCCCATCCGGGGTCTCAAAACAAACCTGGATACAAAATTTCCGCATGCCGTCAGCGCTTTCGGTATTTACCTCTTGCGTGGAAAAATGCACGGTAACAGAAAGCTTAGCTGTTCCGTCTTCCCTGAAATGCTTTCCTGTGGCTATTTCTTTAAGCAGCCGGTCATAGAGCAGTACACCTAATTGTTCACGCGTGTCTGCTTTTGCCTGCATTTCGCCGATGGCTTTTATTGCCCGGTTTATTGTGTTTGAATTTGTCGCTTTCATGTATTCAGAATTTATATTTTTGATATTTAAAAGAAGCGTTATCCCTTAAAATCTTTGCTACTCCACGGCTTTGATGATTTTGGAATAGTGCACCGCACCATCTTTATCTACCTGGGCGATGCGTATAAACAAACGCATGGCCCCTGTAGGGAGCATTTCCTTTTCCTTTCTACAGGCCGCAAAACCGATCATAACGCAGATTATGATCATCAATGCCGGGATGAACACCGGCCGTTTTTTGTTTGAAAACGCAAAAAAGAAAGGCAGTAATATCAGCCCGGACAGGGCCATCGCAGCGGGCGTAAATGAAAAGTTATATTCCAGATCTGCAGCAGCGTTTCCGCCCGGGGCCTTACTGGTTACGGTGCCTGCCTTTGTAAATTTTGTTCCATCGGTGGAAACCTCAATATCATAGTACGCGCAATTTGTTTCGCCGGCGGTAACCCAGCTTACCTCGATGTGCCCGTTTTTATAAATGGCCGATAGTGTAGTAAAGGTTACCGGCAACACATTTGCCGCGGCATTGGTGGTGGCAATTGCAAATGGACTGAAGCTGGTGATGGGTGCCGCCGTGGTGATGCGGCCAATACCATTGGCAGAGTCGATCCATGCAGCAGCGCCATTGCCCAGGTCTTCCCAAAGGCTGCCATTCCAGTGGGCCACGCGCAGTTTGCCAAGATTGGTAATGGTACCGGGCGCTGCGTTGAAAGTAAATGTGGCGGTTACGTTGGTGGTGCCGGCATCCCTGCTGATAAGCCAGTAACCGGTAGTAGCAACGCCTTTCAGGGTAGTCGCCATTTTTGTTACATCATAACCCGCGGCAGTGGGGTTTTGAGAAATATATTCGGCAGTAAACTGGTCGCCGGCCGAGATCTGTTCGCCCGAAATCGTAAGCGGATAGTACTTTGCATCTGAACCCACAGGAAATGTAAAAGAAGTAGTATTGTCAATATAGGGTTCATCGGTTTTAATAACGGGGCCCACCACATGGCTTGCTGCGCTGGCAACTGGGGGTATGATATTGCGGCCCAGGAACGTAAAGGGCGCTGTTTTGCTGGATATGATCTGCCCTTTTGTAAAATTGACTTTTGCCAGCGGAATCAGAAATCCACCCGTGCTGAAAAGATTTACAGGTACATCCAGGATCAGTTTACCGGTTTCAGCTGTTTTTGCAATGGTAAGGGCACTGAAGGCAACGGGGCCATGATCGGAATATAAATGACTGTCACCATTGCCATTGAATACGATATTGTTAACGGATGTATTATTCCCGTATAGCTTAAGATCGCCTCCGATACCCGTACCACTCAAACCGATATGGCCGGTATTGGAGGCGGTGAGGGTAAGGTCGCCGGCAAACTGGTCTGGTCCGTAATTATTCAGATCATAGTCGCCGGGGGGTGAAAGCGTACCATTGCCCGGCATTTTAATAACTGCGGAGCCGCTGACTATATTTCCGGATGTAGTAAAATTGCCACTGCCGTTTTGAGTAATGGCGAGGGTGCCATTGAACCGGTTGCTATATGCATAGGCCCGGCCGTTGCCGTTTTTGGTGAAGCTGAAATGGCCCTTGAACGTATTGCCCTGTAACATCCAATTTCCTGTATTATTGCTATTGTCTGCAATATTAAATGTATCTGTGTTGAATGTGTTGTTTGTGAAACTGGCATCGCTCCCAATAAGGTCGGCAATATCGGCTTTATGTATATTTAGTTTATTGTTGGCGAATAAAATGTTGGAAACAGCGCTTATAGAAATATTTTCTGGGGAGGCGGTAGCGCCATTGCTGAAATCAGTAATACTGATGGTGGGGCGCCGGGGGGTGTCGCCATAAGTATGTTTTATATTAATATACACCGTCCCGGCCACGGTAACAGCATTAGGGTTGCCCGCGATCTCTATCATACTCATATCAGCAGCGGAAAAAATAAAATTGCCGGCAACTGAAAAATTGCGTACAGAGCAGGTTCCTGAGTTTAACAAGTTAATCCATAAATTACCATCATACCGCGAGGGGCCCGCATTGCCCAGCATCAGTTTTGCGGCAGGGTCGTACCTTGATTGGAACCAGATATTGCTTTGCTCACCGGCATTTGCTGTATAAATATTATTTCCTTCGGTAAGCGTTCCATGGTCCGCGGTAAAAGAAACGGCTCCATAAATGGTAGTGTTTTGTAATGTGCTGGTTAAATTTGCACCAAAACCATTGGAGATTAAGAAACCCTGTACATAATTCTGTTCAAAAGAGCTTGATGCATGAATTTCAGCACCCGGATGCGTTGTTAGTTTTGAAATTGTTAAAGACGATTTGTTTATATAAAATTTCCCCCAGATGTCTAATGCCCCAATGCTAACTGATGGAGAAGACGGAAGAGAAGGATAGTTGATGTAATTAGCCGGTAAAACCACATTTTCAGCTGCAACCGGCGCGTGCCCCAAGGACCAGTTTTGGGCATTGAACCAATTGTTGTCTACCGTACCCTTCCAGGTGTTTTGCCCATTGGCAACCAATAAGGCCCACCAGCTAATGGCAATAAGTAGGATAAGTTTTTTCATTGTTGTTGTTTTAAACAAGAATTGCCCGGCATCGAATATTAGCATAGTGTTGACCCGCCATAGCAAGGGCCCTGCTGCAGGCCATCTATATCAACCAGGTGATCCGGAACATAGCTGTTTTGAAGAATGCTATGTCAATGGAGCGGCAGGTCTTAATTATTATCAATTATTTTAACAATCTTCGAGTATGAAGCACTGCCATCGAGGTCATGCTGCGCAATGCGTATATATATCGATGCCCGGTCGCCAGGGCTGTTTATGCTTTTGTTTTTACTGCAGGAGCTGCATACAATGATTGATAAAAACACTAAAAGTTTTAGGAGGCGCCTTCCCGGAAAAGATAAGAGGATCATACAAACCGGCAAAAGCGAAAAGCTTATTAAAATGCCCTCGTTGTCTGCCGTAAGGGAACAGGTATAACTTAACCGGCTGGATGAATTACCGTTGATCGCCTTGGTTTTTACACGCGCCACTTCCTTAAAACGCATTCCATCGTTTGATACCTCAACACCAAAATACGTATTGTGTTCTTCGCTGTATGTGTCCCAATTGATGGTGATATTGTTTTTATTCCGCACCGCCTGTACCGGGCCAAAAACTGCAGCCAATGGGGTTGATGCAGGAAAAACATTCGAGGCAAGGTCGGTTACTCCGCTGCCGGAATAAATCTGTTTCGCCTGTATAATATTTGTGTTGTTTGCATTTTGGATGGTGGCGGGATCAAGATAGTAAATCCCGTCGGCGGCACTATTGGCGTTGTATGCTACGGAAAGGTACATGCCGCCATTGATATCGAAACAGCAACCGGTAAAGCTACCCGTAAAAGGCTGGTTGTTCTCATTATAAATCTGCCATTTTCGTGTCAGCAGTGTATTGCCACTGGGAGATGTGGCGGCGGTTTTTAGATTTTCCGGTCGCCCGGTATAAATATAGTTATGGTCCGATCCTCCTGCTACAACATACATGTTTCCCGAGGCATCAAAACACAGATCGCCACCCTGAAAATCGAATGCGGTTCCCCCCGAGAGCTGTACATCATCATCAACAAGTATTGTAGTTCCCTGATTCAGGCCGCTTGAGGGCATTTTGGCCAGGCATATTTGAAAGCCGTCTGAGATGATGGTCCACACGCTTGAAGGGGTGTTGTTGTCATTGGCCAGGCGCACAAAATTCCAGGCTGCAAAGGAGGGTGTATTGGCGGGGAAATTCCATCTTGAAACCTTCATGTTACCGGAACCGCCATCACTGCTCACGCTATACAAGTCAAAAGTGTTGGCCCCAAGATCATATTGGTTACTCCAGTAGAAAAAACCGTCCTGCTGGCGAAAATAAGCGTTGCTGCTGAGGGCGGCAAATGAAGTATTCGTATAAAAAAGCGTGGAAGGCCCCGATATATATTTACCATTGCTCACCGTAAAACTTTCAACTCTTTGTATGTCTCCCTGATCCCTTGCCACCCATAAATTAATGGAGGGGTTACTGCCGTCTGTAAGGGTTATTGTTGTTGAGGCCGTTGTTCCCCTGGTAGCCATTACTGTATAAGTTCCGATCGCTGCGGTAGATTTAAAAACTACATATACAAAACTGCTATTGGTTCTTAATGAGGTAGCGGAGCCATAGCTGTCTGTCGTATTTAAAGTAACCCCAACAGGATTTGCCGTATTATTGGGGCCTGTTATCGTCCAGTCTGTAAAATAATTGCCGGGAGCAGAGATCAATAAAGTAGCGATGACCGTATTGGGGTAAATACCGCTTGCATTAGGTCTCGTCAATGTTTTGGGATAATAGGCTAAAGAGTCAACAGAGGTTAAGGGTGGCAGGTCCTGGGCCGGTAGCACTGCGCTATATTGCAATAGGAAAACAAGTACCGCTGTTATGATATATTGATGCTTCATTTTTGATGGTATTCTATCTGTGTTGATGCTTCATTGTCCATTACTGCTTTTTCCCCCTTTAATAGGTCGGATAGGAATCTTGCCCGGGCTTTTTTTTGCTGCCGGCCGCCAAACAGATGAACGCATAAATCATTATAGCCAGACCAACAATGAGTGGCTTTAATGCCTTATTAACAACTCCGCCGGCAATGCAAATTGCGGCGAGCACGATAATAAAAACCATTGCGCTTTTTCGGGGCACCAGGATTAAAGGCATTCTCCCTGTTTTTTATTAATAAATAGATATATCGGCTCAGTTGTAACATGCTTCTGAACTCCTCCACGGAACCGGCACTGCATTTACTATTGATATGTCTAAAATAAACTGGTCAGCAGTCTGTATATTGAAACACTTTGCAAACGGCACATATTGTTGTATAAAATGCAGCTATCCTGTATGAATGCTGCAGGAGAGCAGGCCGGCATCACCGGCGTCGGCGATCATACATTACGGGCTTTCTTCCTGCATATTTCCGGTCAGCATATTCCTTTATACAGTATAACCGGTCATTTATACAATCAAACGGACTGTTGATATAGTAAGACGGCACCCGGTTCATTATTGACCGTTAATTTCAGTATACGGCAAGACCGATTTTTATGAAAGCCTCCATCTTACTATTCCTGTTTGGGGTTTTTTCTTTTCAAACGAATGTTCCGGGCCGAACCGGAAAGAGTAGGCAAAAAAGCTTTTCGATCCCCGAGAATGCTCACTATCTTTCGGAAAAGGAAGATTCCTTAAACTACATGAGCCGGCTGGATAAGCTGCAGGTTGCCGAGGCAAACCTGCGCCTTCGCCAGCAATGGCTTTTTAGTGGCGTGGCATTGCTGTTGCTTACAGGTATTGGCAGCTTTATTATCTATAAGAACGCCCTGCAACGGGAACGGCTAAAAGCGGAACAGCTGAATAAAGCGCTGGACCTGGAAAAGATAACCAGCTTTTTTTCAACCGAGCTGATCAATAAAAATACGGAAGATGAGGTGCTTTGGAGCGTGGCAGGCAATCTTATTTCCAGGCTGCAGTTTGAAGACTGTATGCTCTATTTATGGAATGAGGATAAAACAATGATGATACAAAAAGCAGGCTATGGTCCTAAGGGCAGCATCGAGGAAATAGAGAAACAGCCTTTTACCGTTGTGCCCGGCCAGGGTGTGGTAGGCGCCGTAGTTGCTGGCCGGGAAGCCCTGTTAATTCCGGATACCACGCTCGATCCGCGCTACCGGGAGGATGAAATGTTTCGCCACAGCGAAATATGCGCGCCGGTACTGTACAACAACGAACTGTTGGGTGCTATTGACAGCGAACATTCTCAAAAAAATTACTATACCCCCATGCACCTCAATATACTGGTAACCATTGCTACGCTGCTGGGCAACAAACTGAATGCGATACGCAATGCCCGGGAAATAGAGCAGCAAAAAAAGGAAATGGAAACCATGAATGCGAAGATGGCCGAAATGCAGCTGGCCACACTCAGGAGCCAGATGAACCCGCATTTTATATTCAACTGCCTGAATTCCATAAGGCTTTATGCTGCTAAAGACGATAGTCAGTCGGCCACCATGTACCTTACTAAATTTTCGAGGCTGATGCGGCTGGTATTGGAAAATACAAAAAATGAACGCGTTACGTTGAAACAGGAAATAGAAATGCTGCAGCTCTATATTGAAATGGAAGCCATGCGCTTTAAACACAAACTGAAATACCAAATCAGCATTGCCCCCCAGATTGAGCAGGAATATATTGAAGTACCTCCCATGATTATTCAGCCCTTTGTGGAAAATGCCATCTGGCATGGGCTAATGCATAAAGAAGAAGGGGGTATGCTGCATATTATGATCCGACAAAGCGACGAGGTTTGTTTAACCATCACCATTCGGGATAATGGTATCGGCAGGGCCGAAGCGGCCCGGCTGAAAAGCAAATCGGCCATTACTCACAAATCATATGGCATGCATATTACACAGGATCGCCTGGAAGCGCTCAACCAAAAATATGGCATCCATGCCGGGGTGGCTATCAGGGATCTGCATGCGGGCGACATAGCCACAGGTACCGAGGTAACGATAACCCTCCCCATGACTTAAAAATGCGTAAATGAACATTCAGAATTTAGCGTTGCCCGGAATTTTTCTTAAATTTAGTACTTGTATCCCCGCTATCTGTTTATATTAGTCCTGTATTGCTTATTGGCATTTAGCCCGGCAGGGGGGCAAGATCTTGTGATTCCAAAAATTACGGCAAGACCGCCTGTGAACTATATTTTTAACAACCTGGACAATACGAACGGGCTTGTAAATGACAGGGTGACCTCAATAGCCCAGGACAAAAGAGGATTTATCTGGATTGGTACTGAAAAGGGATTGCAACGGTACGACGGCGTGCGCTTTGCCAATACCGTTGATACGGGGGCATCGGTTAACGCGCCCCTGTATGTAAACATTATGGCTATTGATGACGATCGCAACAGGGTGTTGTACACGGCCATAACACAAACAAAACAATGGAGCTATCTGGCCAACAAAACGACTGTGGTGTCTGCTGCTGATGATTGGAAGAAGGGCGTGTCAGAAAATTTTACCGACCAGAAAGGGCATCAACTGCAACTGCAATTTTATACCAAACAAAAAACGACGGATAACGAAAATACGGTACAGGGAATCGCATTGATAAAAGCGCCGGGCGACCAGGAACCCTTATTTGCCAATTTTATACAGGACAGGATACACAACGAAACATGGGCCCTGGTTGCCGATAAGTGCTTTTTTTTATTTGATCACAAGCGAAAAAAAGTATACGACTCGCAATACGATCCTGTGGGGAATACCCTGAAACCCTTTGCCGGTAATCATTTGTTTATCCCTGACGGTAAATATCCGCTAAGGGCTTTCCGTGATTGGAAATTAGATACGCATGGCAATATCTGGATCGTATCCTACTCGCATTTTATCTTCCGGTATAATTTATATGCAAGACAATTGTACCGGTACGACCTGAAGGACATCATCAAGAAATGCGGCGGTAAGGTGATGCCCTATATCAGCGCCAACAACTACCTTGATGACCATCAGGGTAATTTATGGATCGCTACTTCTTATGGGGGGGTATTGCAATACCGTTTCGGCGATAGCAGTTTTGCTCTTGTAACGCATTGGCCCGGCCACCATTTATCGCTTCAATACAATTATGATATATTTAGTTTGTTCCAGGACAGGGAAGAAAATATCTGGATAGGATCCGACAAGGGCATTAGTGTTTTTAATCCCAACCGACAATATTTTACCCCGCTCAGCAATTTCTCATCACAACCACAGGCTGCGCCGGAAACAGAATTGACAACGGCCTTCAGGGCAAAGAATGGCGACCTTTATACAGGAAACTGGGGCAATGGTATAAATATATATGACACCCTTTTTCATTTAAAAAAGAAAATTTTCTTTAATGATATATATGCAAAAAATCAGGTCTGGTGTTTCCTGCAGGACGACGAGGGAAATATATGGGCAGGCGGCCAGTATGGTTTTTTGCATATTATTAACCCTGTTACCTTATCTGTAAGAACGCTGAACCCGCCCGAATTTGAGGGGAAAACTATACGCACAATGGTGCAGGATGGCAACGGGAATATCGCATTCGGGTTGCACAGCGGCAAGGTTGTGGTGTGGCATAAACAACAACGACAATTTCTCCCCTACAGGAATGAACGACAGCCCCGTTCTTTAACGCTCCGGTCCGTTTTGGCCCTATTTGTTGGGCCTTCGGGGCTTTGCCTGGTGGGGACTGAGGATGGACTTCGGGAGTTTGACATACAAAAACAGTGTTTTGAAGATACGGTTTATCGCCTGGTACCTTCCAATGCTACCTTTTGTAACAGCATTGCACCCTATAACGGAGATACGGTGCTTGTTGCAATGCGCTACGGGGGGCTGTATTTCTTTAACACAAAACTAAAAACCTATACGCCGTTGCGTGCGCGGGTTGCCAATGCACCTGCAACGGCATTTGCCGCCAGAACGGATAACAAAAGAAATATCTGGTTTACATCAGACTATCAACTCTATAAATACGCACCTGCGCAAAATGCACTTTCTGTTTTTTATCCGAAGATCGGGGTGCTGAACAGCGCTTTTTCAGGGGAGCTCATTACAACGCCTTCCGGAGAATGGATCACATGGACCACCACTGAATTGGTTGTTTTTGATCCTGGTAAATTGCCGGTGGATGTTGCTGCACAGGTAACCATTACCGGGTTAAAAATATTTGACAGACAGGTACCCGTCGATTCCCTGCTTTTTGCAAAAAAGCCCGTGGTGTTCTCCTACAAAGAAAATTTTATAACCATTGAATTTTCCAACCTGAAATTTTTGAGCGTGACGCCCACCACCTATGTTTATCGCCTTTCCGGTGTAGATAAGAATTGGGTAAGCGCAGGCGAACACGCGCAGGCCAGCTACACTAATTTAAACCCGGGTACCTACAGGTTTGAAGTAAGGGCCGGGATGGGTGGCAATAGTACATTTATAGATATTGTCATTAACGGGCCCTTCTGGGGAACAACCTGGTTTAAGGTACTGTGTTTTGCCTTGCTGGCGGTCATCGGTTTTGTACTGGTTAAGTGGCGCATAAATGCTATACGCCGCGAAGCGCATATAAAGGAACAAATGGCCCACTCTAAAGTAATGGCGCTGCGCGCGCAGATGAACCCGCATTTTATCTTCAATTGTTTGAATTCTATACGGCTTTATGCCGCCAAAAACGATAGCCAGTCGGCCACCATGTACCTTACAAAGTTTTCGAGGCTGATACGTTTGGTACTGGAAAACAGCAAAAACGAACGCGTTACTTTAAAGCAGGAGATGGAAACTATCCAGTTATATATTGAGATGGAGATCATGCGCTTTAAAGACAAGCTGCAATACGAAATCAGCATCGATCCCCATATTGAACAGGAATATATAGAACTGCCCCCAATGATGATTCAGCCCTTTGTGGAAAATGCCATCTGGCATGGGCTCATGCACAAAGAGGAGGGTGGAATGCTTTATATAATGATCCGGCAAAGCGATGATGATTTTTTAACCATTACCATTCGCGATAACGGTATCGGCAGGATAAAAGCGACCCTGCTGAAAAGCAAATCGGCCACCACTCATAAATCATACGGGATGCATATTACGCATGAACGACTGGAAGCACTGAACCAAAAATACGGTACCCATGCCAGCGTGGCCATTCATGACCTGTATGAGGATCACATAGCCGCAGGCACCGAGGTGACGATCACCCTACCGGTAACTTAAAAAAATAAAAACATGGAGCGGATCAAAACGATAATCATTGATGACGAGCCAGACAGTATTGAGCAAATGCAATTGTTGTTGTTGCAATACCCGCAACTGCAGGTTGTTGCCACTTTTACCAGCCCGGTAAAGGCGCTGCAGGAAATTGAACTGCTGGACCCCGGTTTGATATTCCTCGACATCGAAATGCCGCAAATGAATGGGTTTGAACTGCTGGAGCGATTGCGGGGGCTTCATTTCAATGTGGTATTTGCAACTGCTTACAATGAGTTTGCACTTAAGGCATTTCGGTTTAATGCGCTCGATTATTTGGTAAAGCCTGTTAACCCGGAAGAACTGAATGAAGTGGTCATGAAAGTGTCGGGGCAAAAGCGATTGCACGAAACGCAGCTGCAGCAATTGAAGCAGCAGCTGCGCCTGGGGCATATAAGTAAAATTGCCATTCCCGGCACCTCTCAGGTATCATTTGTAGATATTAAGGATATTGCTTTTGCGGAAGCCTCGGGTAATTACTCGACCCTGGTGCTGCAGGATGGCCGAAAAATGTTGATTACCCGGAAACTAAAAGAGATTCAGGATGTGCTGGAGGAGCAGCATTTCCTGCGCATACACCGGCAGTATATTATCAATCTCAATTTGGTAAAATCCTTCAACCGGAATGAAAACCTGCTTACCCTGGTGACCGGTAATGAGCTGCCCGTATCCCGCAACCAGAAAAATCGGTTGGAAGAGAGTTTCGGGTGGTTGTAATTGCCGGATACTTAAAGCTAAAAGGGCAGGAGCTGTTTATCTATTTTTTGCTTAAGTATTCTTTACCTGGTTCCATGGCCCCTTTGGTAAAAAAGCAATTTTTGAGCATTATCAAAGCGGTGTGTCCGGTTAAGAGAATTCATTAGAGTCGGGCTTAAAGGGCTTTGAACAAAAGAAGAGGGAACTGACCATTCGTCTGGGTTTGGGAGAGATCAATAAGGAGACATATGATCTTACTTTAGAGCATTTGTCAAATGAAATGCAGGAAATTTATAAAGAAATGAATGCACTTCCGGGAAAGATATCTAACCTCGAAAACTTACTTGAAGTTTCTCTTAAAAAGCTTGAAAAACTCAGTATGATATGGGTGTCTGGCGGATTGGATAATAGGAGAGCGGTGCAAAAAATATTGTTTCCTAATGGCTTTTTTTATGATGCTCAAAACATGAATATCTAACCAAGGTACCTGTCTTTTTGATTTTGCCTGATCCGTTTTTTGAAATCCGTCCGTGTTCCGTCCGGGAACCGGCACAAAAAAACCTTGTAGTATTGACTCCTACAAGGTTTCCTGCTCTTAGTTTAGTACCGCGTACGGGAATCGAACCCGTGATTCATCCGTGAAAGGGATGCGTCTTAACCCCTTGACCAACGCGGCGTTATCCGTTTTTGGGAGTGCAAAGATAGTGGACTAAAATGGATTCGCCAAAAAAAAATGAAAAATAATTACTTTTAAAAAAAAGGGGGCGAAAAATCGAAATCGTTTAATATGTATTCCGTACAAAATGCTGTAACTTTACGCCTCCAAAAATTGTTCTTACTTAATTAAATTTTTTACACAACTATGAGTACAGTAAAAGTAGCCATCAACGGCTTCGGCAGAATCGGTCGTTTGGCTTATCGTCAAATCTACAACCAACAAGGTATCGACGTTGTTGCGATCAATGATTTGACCAGCCCTAAAGTATTAGCTCACCTGTTAAAATATGACTCCGCTCAGGGTGGCTTTCACCAGGACGTAAAAAGCACTGAAAACTCTATTATCGTTGACGGTAATGAGATCAAAATATATGCCCAGAAAGATCCTTCTCAGATTCCCTGGAAAGATCATGATGTAGACGTGGTACTGGAATGTACCGGGTTCTTTACCGACAAAGCAAAAGCGGAAGCGCACATCGCTGCAGGTGCTAAAAGAGTAGTGATCTCTGCACCCGCTACCGGCGATCTGAAAACCGTTGTGTTCAACGTGAACCACGATATCCTGGACGGCAGCGAAACCATCATCAGCTGTGCTTCCTGCACTACCAACTGTCTGGCCCCGATGGCGAAAGTACTGGATGATACCTTCGGTATCGAACTGGGTATCATGACCACCATCCACGCGTATACCAACGATCAGAACACCCTGGATGCTCCGCACCCGAAAGGTGACCTGAGAAGGGCAAGAGCCGCCGCCGCCAACATCGTGCCCAACAGCACCGGTGCTGCAAAAGCAATCGGCCTGGTATTACCGAACCTGAAAGGAAAACTGGACGGTAGCGCACAGCGGGTGCCTACGATCACCGGTTCTATTACTGAACTGAATGTGACGTTGAAGAAACAAACTTCCGCTGAAGAGATCAATGCCGCAATGAAAGCCGCAGCTAATGAAAGCTTTGGCTACAATGAAGATGAGATCGTGAGCAGCGATGTGATCGGCACGCACTACGGTTCTTTGTTTGATGCTACATTAACAAAGGTGATGACTGTAGGCGACAAGCAACTGGTTCGTACCGTTTCCTGGTATGATAACGAAATGAGCTATGTATCACAGCTGGTTCGTACGGTTGAATATTTTGCAAAACTGATCAGCAAGTAATTCAGAAATAAGCAGTCAAAGCGGAACACTTCGTTCCGCTTTTTTCTTTTTAAATAAGACCTGTGAGATTTTTTAAACCTCACAGGTCTCTAAAATCTTTAACAATGTCGAAATTTTCAAACTATAACTTCAAAGATCAGAAAGCGCTGATCCGGGTAGACTTTAACGTTCCGCTGAACGACCAGCTGGAAATTACATCGGATGCCCGCATGAAGGCCGCCGTGCCCACCATCAAAAAGATCCTTTCCGATGGTGGTAAAGTGATCCTGATGAGCCACCTGGGGCGTCCCAAGAACGGTCCGGAAGACAAGTTTTCTCTCAAGCACCTGGTGGCGCACCTGAGCGAATTGCTGGGTGGAGCCACTGTTTTGTTTGCCAATGATTGCATTGGTGAGCAGGCTTATCTTACAGCAGATATGATGCGCCCGGGTGAAGTGCTGTTGCTGGAAAATCTCCGCTTTTACAAAGAAGAGGAAAAAGGCGATGAAGCGTTTGCCGAAAAACTCAGCAAGCTGGGTGATGTATACGTGAATGATGCCTTTGGTACCGCACACCGTGCCCATGCTTCAACTGCCGTTATAGCAAAATTCTTCCCGGGTGATAAAAAAATGTTTGGGCTGCTGATGGAGAACGAAGTGAACAGCGCACAGAAGGTATTAACACAAAGCGAAAAGCCGTTCACCGCTATCCTGGGCGGGGCAAAGGTTTCCGACAAGATCCTGATCATTGAGAACCTGATGGAAAAAGCTACGGATATCATCATCGGTGGCGGTATGGCATATACCTTCTATAAGGCAATGGGCGGTAAGATCGGTGCTTCTCTTTGTGAGGAAGATCGCCTGGATACTGCAAAAGAGATCCTGGAAAAAGCCAAAGAAAAAAATGTATGCATCCATTTACCGGGTGTAAGCATTATTGCCGATAAATTTGCCGCCGATGCCAGTGTTTCGGAATCGCCCAGCGACAATATCCCTGAAGGATGGATGGGACTGGACATTGCCAATGAAGCCCGGGTGCAGTTTGCAAATGTGATCAAAAAATCTAAAACTATTTTGTGGAATGGCCCGATGGGTGTTTTTGAAATGGAAAAATTCCAGGCCGGAACCAAAGCCATTGCGGATGCGGTTGCCGAAGCTACGCAGAACGGGGCTTTTTCGTTAGTGGGCGGTGGCGACAGTGTTGCGGCCGTTAATAAGTTCGGGTATACCGATAAGGTAAGTTATGTATCCACCGGTGGTGGTGCCATGCTGGAATTCTTTGAAGGTAAAATACTTCCGGGTATCGCAGCTATTGAAGAAGCCTGACGATAACCACTTTAATAAGATGAAAGAGGCGTTCCCGGACGCCTCTTTTTTATTGATGGATCTGGTTGCTGCTTAAAGATCAGAGATGTTAATCTTTTACTACCTGGATGATCTTGCTGAGGCTTGCTGTTTTTCCGTCTTTATCAACCTGCGCAATGTGTATAAAAACAGTATCCCCCTTTCTGTTAACGGCATCGTTGAAATGCTTTTTACAGGCGCTTAGCATCAGGGTTGCAATGACCGCAGATGCAAGTAAATACAATCCGGGTCTTCTTTTTATTGCAGCCGCCCAGCCGGCAGTGACCAGGAGCAACACAACCCGGAGAACGCGGGTATTGTCATAGTCCGGCTGACCTGCAGCAGAAGGAACTGAAAGCGAATGTGTTGATGCCGCTCAATTTGTTTAAAAGCGCAGATGCTGCTCGACTCCTTTTGATATATTTGCGCGGTTTAAACCCCTGTGGATATGAAGACGACCCCGGAAAACACTGTTTTGCGCTGCTTTACAAGAACAATAGCGCTCCTGATGCTGCTGGTTACACCCGCCCTGCATATACACAGCAATGGACAGGAGATCACCAATCGCCTGACGGGCTATTTCAATGCAACCTCCGATACGTTGTTATACAATTATTTCTCATTTGATGGAAATGGTAAGTTAGATATCACAGGAATGGGCGACGGCTATTATTTTCAGAAGGGCGATAGCCTGATCGTCTATCCCGATAAAAGTATCTTTAAATTTCTGCTGAAGGATAATAAATTGTATGGTGTATCCGAATGGGTGAATGGAGGCGTATGGCAATTGATCGGGGATTCGGTGGTCGAAAGCAGGCGCACCAGCGCAGAGGCGGCGGATCGCATCGCATACCTGCTGAATCAGTATTATGAAATAAAGGCACAGGACAGAACAGGATTCCTGGCGGCAGAAGATCACGCTTATAGAGGAAAAATGAAAGCGCTCTGCGATAGCGGTCTTTCCAAAGCATGCCTGGATTATGCCGGTTTGCGGATCATTGAAAACTTGGGGGGTATCGGGGCATTGCTGGGCAATAAACCTGTTGATATAAAGCAGGATGCAGATCCCGAAATACTGTCTATTATCGAAAAGGTGATCCGGATGGGGGATATGGAGGGATATGCAGTTTTGGGAGGTTATTATACGACCTTGCAGGATCGTAAGAAAGCAAAGGAAGTGCTGGAAAAAGGTGGGGAACTGGGATGCCGCCGTTGTGTATGGGCTGCGTTTTCGATAGCACTGGAAGAAGAAGCCGCCGGGGCGGAAGCCGCAGGTAAAAAGAAGTCGGTACCTGAGCCGGTAAAAAGAAAGAAATAAAGGATCACTGTACAGCCATGCAGGGCAAACGCATCTAAATTGGGTGAAAAGAGCGCACCGGGAGCATTTGCAGGTACAGTAAGTGCCTCGTGTTTATAGCAGGGTATCAAAAGGGAAACCCCGGTTCCTGCAGGCGCCGCGTAAAATTTCAGGTCAAACAAACACGCTGCTCCCCCGGAGCTGCACAATGCTGAAATTAGATGCGTTTGCCCTGACTGCCATGTTTCAGGCGGTATCGTTTTGCACTTTTATCGTAGTTTTGAGCATGGGTCACCTGTTCTCCTTTAAAAAACTATTCCGGGGCTTTGGCTATGCCGGCAACGGGTTAAAAGCTGCGTTCCGGTCGGAGCAAAATTTCAGGTTGCATACGTTCGCAGCCTTGCTCACCATCGCGCTGGCGTTTTTTTTAAGAGTGACTGTATACGAATGGCTGATCATTATTATTTGTATTGCTGGTGTAATGGGAGCCGAGCTGATCAATACCGCCATTGAAAAAGTCTGTGACCAGGTCAGCACCGAGAAGCATCCGGGGATCCAATACATCAAGGATGTTTCAGCAGCCGCAGTGTTCATTATTGCAGCAGGGGCCTTTATTGCAGGGGTGGTCATTTTTATACCCCGTTTACTGAAACTGATATAACCCGCTTTTTATGAAATGGACGATCTCCTGTTTTTTTGTTTTGTTACTGGGCTATGCATGCGGAAGCCGGCAGCAGGCTTCCACAGCGGAACCGCAGGCACCGGTATTAAAACCCAATACCGGCCTCGGGATCTCGGAAAACAGGGAACTACTGGGAACACTCATTGATCTGAAAACTTACCCGCCTTACAGCGTTGTTTTTCAGTGGAACGGTCAGGACATGGACGGACTGGAAGCGATTCTCTATTATGATGAGCAGCACTACGGGGATATCCTGAATGCGTATATGGAAGCGGGTTTTCCCAAGGGGAATTATTCAAAGGCGCAATTCAGCTTTCCGTGGCTCGATAGTGCCCGGTATGCAGAGCTGCAATTCAGCAAGCCGGACTATGCAGGAAATCCGGATATCTTCCTGGGAACCGGCGGCAGGGGCATGCTTTGGTTCCTGGATAAAAAGGTCCTGCTGAAAGTAAAGCCATAGGGTTGGTAGCGGTCAGCCATCAGCAGTCAGTGACACAGAAGAATCTGATACCTCCTATGTTCGGTTAAAGTTTAAGGTTTCAGTTATACCGTGTTTGACCCCTCAAAGATCACAGGAGGGTTCCAGGTTTACCGTAGCGGGACATTGTTGAATGTGGTTTGATATTGTTTAAAAGGGGCAGACAACTGATAGCTGATAACTATTTCACCGCTGTTTCACCCTGTTTCACCGATATCGGAAGCATAAATATGGAACGAGCCCCGGAATTTAATAACTTGGTATATTATTTAGTATAAATTTGTTCAATCAAATCCTAAAACACAAACATATGAAAGGAGTTACGTTAGTCATTGTTATTCTGTTGGTGATCCTCGGCTTTATGGGGTGCAAGGGTTATAATGGCCTTGTAAAGGAACAGGAAAATGTAAATAATGCCTGGAGCAATGTCCAGAGCGAATACCAGAAAAGAAATGATCTCGTAGACAACCTGGTGGAAACGGTAAAAGGGGCCGCTAATTTTGAAAAATCCACCTTGACGGATGTGATCAACGCACGTGCCAAGGCAACATCTGTACAGGTAAATCCTGAAAATCTTACACCGGAGAAACTGGCCGAATTCCAGGCCGCCCAGGGGCAGATGACCAGTGCCCTGGGACGTTTGCTGGTTACCGTGGAAGCCTACCCGGAATTAAAGGCCAACCAGAACTTTCTGCAGTTGCAGGGGCAGCTGGAAGGGCTCGAGAATGATATCCGTGCGTCACGCCGGACCTTCAATACCGCAGTGAACAACTATAATGTAAAAGTGCGTTCATTCCCCATGAACATCCTGGGAGGCATCTTCGGGTTTCATGCCAAGGAAGGGTTTAAAGCTGATCCCGGTGCAGATAAGGCACCCAAAGTAAAATTCTAACAGCCTGTCACAGATGAAAAAAAGGGGGCTGATCATAGCGGCAGTGCTGGGCATTATAGCGATCTATTTTTTTACAACTTACAATTCGTTTGTTAAAAAGGACGAAAAAGTACAGCAGATGTGGAACGAGGTGCAGAATACCTATCAGCGCCGGTTGGATCTTACGCCCAATCTTGTTGGTGTCGTTAAGGGGATTTCCGGTTTTGAACAGTCGACCCTGGTGGCTATTGCAGAGGCACGTCAGAAAGCACAGCAGGGATCGGGAGGAGAGATGACGGCCGAAAACTACGGCCGGCAGGCCGTATTGCAGGATTCACTTGCAGCAGCCTCCAACCGGGTTATTGCGGTGATCGAAAAATATCCGGTCCTGAGGGGCACAGAGGCTTACCGGGGGCTGCAAACCCAGCTGGAAGGGAACGAGCGCCGGATCAAGGTAGCGCGCAATGATTTTAACGCGGCAGTGGCTGGCTATAACAGTGCTGTACGGGGTTTCCCGGGAAAGCTGGTTGCCGGGATCACCGGGTTCAAACCCCGGGAGGGGTTCCAGGCGGTGGCCGGTGCTGATAAAAATGTAGCAATTAAATTCTGATAACGTGGCTTTTTCTTTATTCAACAGACATCCGGAAGAAGTGCTTACCAGCGCCGAAAAAGAGCAGATCGTTGAAGCGATCCGCCAGGCAGAAAGCCGTACCAGTGGCGAAATACGCGTGTACCTGGAAAGCCATAACAAATATGTGGACCCTGTAGACCGTGCGGCAGAGGTATTCCTTAAACTGAAGATGGCCAACACGGTAGACCGGAATGCCGTATTGCTCTATGTAGCGGTTAAAGACCGGCAGCTGGCCATTTTCGGGGATGAGGGTATTTATCAGCGTACCGGGAAACAGTATTGGAACGAGCTGGTAACGAAAATACTGAGTCACTTTAATCAGAAACATTTTGCCTCCGGCATCAGCGAGTACATCCACCAGATCGGAGAAGGTCTCCACCATTATTTTCCTTTTGATCGGGCTACCGACCATAATGAGCTCCCGGACGATATCGTTTTTGGCAGTTAAGACGCAATGAAAAAAAATCTTTTATTATACTTTTTGCTGGTTTCGGCTGTGTCTTTTGCACAGATCGGATCCGTGATCCCGGAGCCCCCCAGTCCTCCCCGGCTGGTCAATGATTTTACCCGGAAGGATGCCTATGGCAAGGGCTTTATCACAAAAGAACAGGCAGATGCGCTGGAGCGCAAGCTGGTTGCCTATGACGACAGTACCTCCAATCAGATCGCTGTCGTGATCGTGGATGATCTGAAAGGCTATTCCAGGGACGACTATGCCATTGCGCTGGGAAGGAAATGGGGTGTTGGCGGGCAAAAGCAATTCAGCAACGGGGTGGTGGTACTGATCAATGCCGGGCCCAAAGACCGGGGCCTGTTTATTGCAACCGGGTATGGGCTGGAAGGGGCCATTACCGACCTGGTAGCCGACCAGATCATACAGGAGATCATCCTCCCGGATTTTAAACGGGGCGATAACTATCGCGGGCTGGATGAAGGCACAGATGCCCTGATCCAGGCAGCAGCCGGCAGGTTTAAAGCACCGGAGGGGTATCATGAGCGGGGCAAAGGCATTGGCTTTGGGACCATCATCCTGGTGGTCATCGTTGTAATCGTGTTTGTGGTCTTTATGAGCGGCGGTGGAAACGGCGGCGGTGGTTACGTTTCGCGGCGCGGTTACCGCGGCGGCGGCGGGTGGATCATACCTGGTGGCTGGTCGGGAGGTGGCGGCGGCGGCGGCTGGTCTGGCGGCGGCGGTGGAGGTTTCGGAGGCTTCGGCGGCGGCGGTTTTGGTGGCGGCGGAGCAGGAGGGAGCTGGTGAGCAGACCGGTTTCAGGAACCATACGCACAGTTTAAATCCGGGCCGTTTTATCCCCCGGTGATTGATTTGCTATTGTCTACGGACGTTCCCAAATACATATATACAAGGGGCTTTTATTGGGAGCCCGTTACATTTAACATTTCCTATGGGATATGGTACGTTCCCGGGGGGATGGTCATTCCCAAAGCGACAGCCTCCTGGTTATGACAGCTCCGATGTTTGTTTCAGGTTTGAGGTTATATCCGTTTTACTCCTCAAAGATAACAGGTTAAATGCCTGGTTCAATGTGGCTGGATATTGTTTAAGGTGCCACTGATAACTGCCCGAAGTTTCGGGGGCTGGTAGCTGAAATCTGACTGCTGATGGCCAAAAGCTGAATCTGATAGCTGAAATGACCTGTGCAACGGGCTGCTTTCAGAGAAACATTAAACCAGAAACTTTTCCACCTCGTATTATTCGTTATTTTTGTTAGAAGGAATCATTTTGATAGGATAAATAGAACAATACATATATCATGAATAAGCGTTTTTTACTGGCGATGATCTTTCTGCTGACAGGCTTTATTTCTTTCGCGCAATATTCGGTTCAATCAAAATATTTTGTTTACCTGCAAACCGAACCGGCTCAGCCATTTTTCATAAAAATCAACGGGCAGCGTATTGAGGCCAACTCTTCGGGATACCTGATCCTGCCGCAGTTAAAGGATGGAGATTACCGGTTGGTTGTTGGGTTCCAGGACAATAAGAGCCCGGAGATGACCTTTAAATTTAAGATCGATTCAAAAGATAAAGGATACCTCATTAAAAATTTTGGTGCAGATGGCTGGTCGCTGTTTGATCTGCAAACCATGGATGTGCAAAAGCCGCTTTCGGCCGAAGAGGCCGCAGCACTGGCTAAAACGGAGGCGCCCAAGCCGCAACCCCGCCGCCAGGAACCCAAGCCACAACCTAAGCAGGAAACACCCGCACCGGTAGTGCCGGCAGAAACGGCAGCTGTACAACAGACTCCCCAGCCGGTTCAGCAACCGCCTGCGCAACAGCCGCCGGCCCAGCAAACACCTGCTCCTGTTGAGAACAGCAGCGTAAGCGATTTTACAAAAGTACTTTCAAAAGCTGCCAATAACCCTGGTCTGCTGGAACAGCCCAAACCCGAGGAAAAGCCGGTAGAGAAAGCAGAGACCCCGGCACCGGCAGAAAACAAGGACAGTGAAAAAGACGAAACGCCTCAGGAAAATGGGGCTACCCGGCCGGAACCGGAAGCTCCGGCAAAGGAACCCGGGAATAGTAGCACAAAAGTTGGAAAAGGTGCCGTAGTAAAATTATCGCAGCATTCTTCCGGAACGGGAACAGTTGTGCTGTATGAAGACCGCAGCACCGGCGGGAAAACGGAACAGATAGAGATCACAATACCCGCTGCAGCAAAAGAAGCATCTGAAGCTGTTAAGCCTGCAGCAGAAAAAGAGCCGGCGGCGGCCGACGGCAAAGAGGACGAACAGGTTGCTGCCGGGGCAAAGCCGCTGAACGGGCAGGAAAACGGAGACGGGAAGAAGAAGGAAAAACCGGCTGCCGCAGCGGCGCCGGCCGCACCCGGAAACTGCAAGACGGTTGCTACGGAAGATGACTTTTTAAAGCTGCGCAGAGATATGGCTGGCAAGGAAAATGATGAGCAGATGATAGAGGAGGCCCGGCGGGCATTTAAGATGAAATGTTATACCAGCGCACAGGTAAAATACATCAGCAGTATGTTCTTATCGAATGCAGGCAAGTACAACTTCTTTGAGGCAGCCCGGGCGCATGTTGCTGACCCCGAAAATTTCGGTGCGCTGCAGTCGGAGATCAAAGACGACTATTACAAAGAGAAATTCAACGGTCTTATTAAATAGTAAAATGCTGAAAACTGATGGCTGAAAGCTGTCAGCCCTTGGCCGCCAGGTTACCATGCGTTATTTTTTGGAAGTTTCTTATAAGGGAACCCGCTACAGCGGCTTTCAGATTCAGGACAAGGGGGCAACCATCCAGGGTGAGATTGAGCGGGCGTTAGCCATTTTTTTTAAAGAAACCTTTGTGCTTACCGGGTCCTCCCGGACCGATAGCGGCGTGCATGCCTTTCAGAATTTTTTTCACTTTGACTGGAACCGGGATTTTGATATAAAATGGATGTATAACCTGAATGCCATCCTGCCCGGTGATATCGTTATTAAGGAGATCCGGAGGGTTGCTGATGATGCTCACAGCCGGTTTGATGCATTGAGCCGCTCCTATGTGTATAAGGTATACCAGTTTAAAAATGCGTTCCTGGCCGATACGGCTTATTTTTACCCCTACCCCCTGGACCTGGAGGCCATGAACCAGGCCGCCTCTTTATTAAAGAGTTTTAAAGATTTCAGCAGCTTTTCCAAGAAAAATACCCAGGTAAAAACCTTTCATTGTAATCTGATGGAAAGCTACTGGGTGCAGGAAAATGATCTTTTTCTGTATCATGTAACCGCCAATCGCTTTCTGAGAGGAATGGTCAGGGCACTGGTAGCCACGATGCTGCGGGTAGGACGGCAGTCTCTTACCATAGAGGCCTTTGAACAGGTTATCAGGCAGGCAAATTGTGGCACTGCCTGGTTCGATGCACCGGCACGTGGTTTAACCCTGCAACGGGTAACCTATCCAATATAATCGCCAGGTCTTATGCCGCTGATCCTGTAACGCAATGCTATATGATATAGGGCTGTTTTTTTAAGGCCCTTCTGTTAAAGAACCTTTTAACTGACGCAGAAAGCTGTTGAATGCCCGGGCGCTGGAATTTCAGGTAATGGAAGTAATCCAGGTATTCCTGAACCGTATGGGTGATGTTTAATTTGGTTAACGCAAAATTCCGGAAAAATTTTCCATCCTCACGCCGGAACTTTTTTATTTCCCTGGCTACTTCAGCAACGGAGAACGGTTTATTGAAATACCGGCCCGAGCAGTTTTTTAAAAGACTGCGTTCCAGCTGGTCTTTTACATACCCATCGCCACAGGGTTTAAAATAGGAGCGGTGGTCAAATATGATCACCGGTCGCCCGCAGGCCATAGCTTCATAGGCCGACCGTCCGATGCCTACAACAAGATCGGCCTTGTTGATGACTTTTTCTACATGCCATTCCGGGTTTTTATACTTGTTCAGGGTGATGAGGTCCACACCGGTTGCCTTACAGGAGGCTTCAAGAATGTTGTTGGCTTCCTCGGAGTGGCAAAGGCTCAGCACCGTTTGTACTTCGCTGTTTAACGGGGTCTCGCTTTTGTACCGGTCTACATTAATCCCATTTAAAATAATCTTGCTTGGTAAATTCTTCTGCGATAGATGCTCCTTTACTTCCTGCGAAATAGCCACGTATCCGTTTGCATAGGGCGAGGGTTGCTCCAGCTCCGGGTAGATGCCATGACAGGTCTGGATAACGAACCCGCGCAGCCGCAGGTGGTTTACACAGGTGTGATGATTGGCCAGTATAAGATCATACCGCCTCTTTTGCCGGAACTTTATACCGAGGTCGGCCTCCAGTTTGTCAGATACCCATCCTTTCTGAAAGGTAAAATAGTCCACTTCAAAATCCTGCTTCTTCAGCTCTTCAGCCAGTGCATATGTGTAGGTCTCTGATCCTCCCAAATTTTCCAAATGGTTATTAGCGATGAGGATCGAACGCGGGGTCTTATTCATAAATCTATTATTTGTTCAATGGGGTTAGATATGAACCGGTTTTGTGAACCGGGTCTGGAATACTGCTTCAAACTACCTTACAGCAACAGCATACCTGGTAAAATCCGGTATACAATGGCATTGACAGGGTTTAAAGTGTAATGGTCAATACTACATTATGTATAGACGCTTTTTATCTGCGAACTATGCGGTTCACCGGATTTTTTTTGACAGGGGGCTGGGGCCGCTTTTTTATAACGCGGGAATGATGATGGTATTGGCTTTCCCGGGTTTTATTTAAAAAAGAAGTGTTTTTTGAAAAATAAATTTTGCAGTTCAGAAAAAGGTTCTATATTTGCACTCCGTTTGCGAAACGGATGAGTTCTCTGAGAAGAAAATAAAAGATTAAAAGCTCTGAAACATTGATCCAGTCTGGATTTCAGAAGCATCTACTACTATAATGAATACCAGTAAAACTGTTGCTGGGAATTCCGCTTATACTTACCAAATGGTTAGAAAAATAGAAAAAAATATTTTGCTGATCGTGTTGAAAATCAAAATGAAAGTTGTATCTTTGCAGTCCGCTTGGAAATAAGGGATGGTAAAAAACAAGCACTTCAATTCACAGGTAAGTTCTTCACATATAAATAGTTACACTGAAAATTATTTAAAAATATTTTTGGTGATTTGAAAAAAAGGTTTTACCTTTGCAACCCCGAAGCGGAAGAAAAGAAAGGGTTTAGTTCTTAAAAAAAATAAATGATACGGTGTTTAAGGCGCGAAGCTGGTTCGAGTCCGGCGGTATTGACAAATTTGTTGGAGTTGCCTTTTAGGGGTAATGAAGGCGAAAAGATCTTTGAAAGTATGGAAACAATAGCACAATTCAGTCACATTATGTTGTGACAACGAAAAGGTAAGTCAAAAAGCAAATAACATTAGATTTTTGGCACGTTAATTTTTCTCTTGAGAATTTTTAGATGTCAGTAAGTCAAACTCATTTACAACGGAGAGTTTGATCCTGGCTCAGGATGAACGCTAGCGGCAGGCTTAATACATGCAAGTCGTGGGGTAGAGAGGTGCTTGCACTTCTTGAGACCGGCAAACGGGTGCGGAACACGTACACAACCTTCCTTTTAGAGGGGGATAGCCCAGGGAAACTTGGATTAATACCCCGTAAGATGATGATGAGGCATCTCATTGTTATTATAGCAGCGATGCGCTAGAAGACGGGTGTGCGTATGATTAGGTAGTTGGTGAGGTAACGGCTCACCAAGCCAACGATCATTAACTGGTGTGAGAGCACG
>NZ_FMZO01000016.1 GCF_900101395.1 Niabella drilacis
GAAATAGTAAACTCCATAGATGGCCGGTTCCCGTAAAAACGGAATGGGGCCTGGAGGGCAAAGAATGGTTGTCCCAGTTTGACCAGGAATTTATCCGGTAAAATAAAGAAAAGGATTAAAGGAAAGAAGCCGTCTCTTACAACAGGGACGGCTTCTTCTTTTTAGGTGTTGTGCGATGGGTTTATAACAGCCGCCTTATAATGAACCGGAATCAATTTTATTAAAATGCGTAATTACTAGTGGTTTGTGAGGACACAAACCACGGCCCACGCCACGGTCAGTGTCCTCACTGACCGAGAAAAGAAATAATTTTGATGCCGGCTTATTATTACAGGCCGTTGCGAAGCGTTTTTCCGTTTCTTTCCCCCGTATGCCGCCCCCGGTCCACGGTAACTTTCCCATTCACCAGCACATAGGCAAACCCGGTGGAGTAGGCATGGGGTTTTTCAAAAGTAGCGAGGTCCTGTACTTTTTCGGGGTCAAAGATCACAATGTCGGCCGCCATGCCTTCCTTGAGCAGGCCGCGGTCCGCAAGGTGGAATTTTTGAGCCGGCAGGGAGGTCATCCGGCGGATGGCTTCTTCCAGTGAAAGGACTTTTTCTTCGCGTACGTAGCGGGCCAGTACCCGGGCGTTGGTACCATAGCCGCGCGGATGGGGCATTCCCTCGTTCATGATGCGGATGGAAGCATCGCTGGCGAACATATCAAAGGGGTATTTCATGATGTATTGTACATCTCCTTCGCTCATGCCGTGGAAAACAGCGCCGGCGCCTCCGTTCATCATAAGATCAATCACCGTAAGCGCTTCTTCCCGTGCTTTGTGTTTACGACCTTTCATCAGGTTGATCTGTTCAATACTTTTACCGTTATAGCTGGTATCCGGCTTATAGTAAGCTACTACTGCATAGCTGAAGTGCTTTAGTTTCCGTTGTTTCAGGCTTTTGAGCATATCTTCAACAACATATTTGCGGATGTCGGGGCGTTGCAGGCGCGCACGGATGCTGTCCTGCCCGTCGGCCAGTACATCGCTGGGCAACAACGTACTGATGGAGGTGCTGCTGGCCGTATAAGGGTATTGATCAATGGTAACATCAATGCCTTCCCTGCGGGCAGTTTCGATCATGGCTACGGTCTCTTTGCTCCGGCCCCAGTTTTGCTGCCCGCTGAGCTTGAAGTGAGAGATCTCTACGGGGATCTTTGCTGCCCGCCCGATTTGCAGCGCTTCGCGGATGGCATCGGCTACGTTATTGCCTTCGCTGCGCATATGTGTGGCATAAACGCCATTGTATTGTGCGGCGATCCTGGCCAGTGCAATAATTTCATCCGGCTGGGCATAAGTACCGGGAATATAGATAAGACCGGTAGAAAGGCCAGCCGCGCCGTCTTTCATCGCCTGCAGGGTAAACTGCTCCATTTTTTTCAGCTCCACCGCAGAAGGCGCCCGGTTGGCCCGGCCCAAAACAGCCTTCCGTACATCATTATGACCAATAAGGGAGGCTACATTGATGGAAAGTTTTAAAGAATCGAGCCAGCTAAAGTACCGGCCAATGTTTAGGTTGGAGGCACCACAGTTTCCCGCAACCACCGTGGTAACGCCGTCGTAGATAAAACTCTGTGCCAGCGGGTCCTTATCTTCATCCCCTTCAATATGGGTATGTACATCAATAAACCCGGGAGCTACTATAAGACCACCGGCATTAATAATGGTGGAACTGTTATAAGACAGGTTTTTGCCAATAGCCAGGATCCTTCCGTTTGCAACGGCAATATCACCATAAAACCAGTTGTTGCCGGTTCCGTTGATGATCCTTCCATTCCGGATCAGCACATCGCAGGAGGGCTGCGCCCATGCCTGTAGTGCAGCCAATAAGCAGACTGCCAGCAGTGGTAGTTTGTTAAACATAGGAGGTAAGTTACAAAAAAAGGATGAATGCCACAGAGCCGCTGAAGCGCTGAGTTTCATGTGTTGTTTCAGTGGCAAACCATTTCGAAGATCCGGAATGGTGCGTAGGGAGGCTAAAATGAAAGCAGGTTGCTATGTAACCAATTTGGTAACGTTTTTCGTATATTTGTAAATGCGCGTTATTGCGGTAAGGACGTTAAGAGACTATTGTGCCGGGTTTGTTCAGGCGGAGCAGGCCTTATTATCGTGGTATAAGGAGGCAAGCGCCGCAAATTGGAACAACCCCAACGAATTGAAGGCGCAATATCGCAGTGCGTCAGTGCTGAATGATAAAAGAGTGGTTTTTAATATTCACGGAAACGCTTACCGGTTATTGGTGGATATTGAGTACCGGCTGAAAATAGTATTTGTAGTCTGGTTTGGTACGCATAAGCAATATGATAAAATTGATGCAAAAAAAGTAGGTTATGTTAAAGCCGATAAAAAATGAGCAACAGTATGATAGTGCACTTGGCAGGGCTTATAGGTTGATGCAAAAGGATCTGAAGCCCGATTCTGCAGATTCTGATGAACTGGAGGTACTTTCAGTGTTGATTAAGGAATACGAAAGTGAACATTTTGCTGTTCCGTCACCTAATCCTCTTGAGGCAATTAAATTCAGGCTGGAGCAAATGAATATGTCTGAAGCAGAACTGTCCGGGATTCTTGGATATCGCTCCCGGAAATCGGAGATCCTTTCAGGAAAAAGGAAACTGAGTTTATCAATGATCCGGAAACTGAATGAAAAGCTGCAAATTCCAGCCAGCGTACTCATTCAGGCATATTAAACTAAGGCAAAGCCATTGCCGGGCGGCACCGAAATATTTTTATACACCGTGATGCCTGACGGCTCAAAAGGCCTAATAGATCAGTGTTTCTGTGCTTCAGTGGCATCCCTCCATCACAAAAGCAGCGGGTCACTGAATGATTCCTTCCCGGTTTCTACTCTCCCGGCAAACCGCCGTTCAAACTGCTCATCATTGCGCAATAATACAGAAAAATCATACCACCCAAAATTCTTATCGAGCAAAAGGATGAGGCGCTGGGAGGCTCCGGGAGCCAGGGTGCGCAACAGGTTCCGCTGCCCGTAGCTGTTATCCTTAACGATGATGGGCTGTGACTGTTCCGAATGGTTCTGAAGCAAGAGCTGCACCTGCCCGTATTGTTTTCCGCGGGTGACAGTATACCTGCATTCAACAGTGATGCGGGCCCCGGTTGTATGCCCCTTTAGCTCCCGGTAAAAACCATTGGGGCCAAAGAGTGCCAGGTGGTAGTCTTTCCCCGCAAACCCGCTCAGCGGAATGGGATATGTCAGGGTTTCACCGGCGGCCACTGCAAACGACCAGTTACGGTTGACAATGGGCTGGCCATTGGTATCATTATAAGGCAGGTAGGCATATAAGGAGAAGGGGCTGCCCATGGACCGCTCCTTAAAAATAGCAGTACCGGCCTTCAGCACCAGCTCAATATGCTGATGGCTGGCATCTACATGTGCATCGGCATATAATTCATAAGGGAGCGCGCTGGACGGCTTTGCCCCTTTTTCCTGTATGAAATAATTCCTGGTCTTTTTGAAATCGGAACGGATGGCACGGATGGCTGCTGACTGCAGGGGCGGCACTCCCTCCGGTATGGGGCGGTACCGGGCTTCATCAATACGCTGGAGGAAAGCATCCCGTTTCAGGAACTCCGGCTGTTTTACGGTTTCGCCGTTATAAGGGCGGAACACAGAGGAAAGATCACCGCACACGGCCCGGCGCCATTCGGAAAGATGCGGAAGTGCTAATTTTTTACCGGTTTTGCGGGAGGCGAATTTTTCAATGAACTGGACAACCGAAGTGTGATCAAACACCTGGGAATTGACGTATCCCCCGCGCGACCAGGGGCTGGCTACTACAAAGGGCACCCGGTACCCCAGGCCGATGGAGCCCTCCCTGGCGTTGGTCTTGCTTACGCCTTTCTGACGGATCTCATCGTCGAGGGTCACAAATTCCTTATCTATATTGGTAATGCCGGAAGATACGGCGCCCGTGGCCGGGTTCCGGAAGTCTGGTGCGGTAAAAGGGGGCACATGATCAAAATACCCGTCGTTCTCATCATAAGTGAGAATGAAAACGGTTTTTTTCCATACTTCTTCGTTGTGTGTGAGAATATCCAGCACTTCGGAAACATACCAGGCGCCGAACCAGGGCGCGGAAGGGTGGTCTGAAAAATACTGGGGCGCTACCAGCCAGGAAACGGCAGGCAGCTTTCCTTCTTTTACATCTTTCCGGAAATTGGCCAGTACATCCGATTTGGGCACCTGCATTTTTCTTTTGGTACCATGATCATCGTATTCGATGGTTTCGGTTTCATGATAATCGGGGTCAAAGTCGTTGGTGGCAAATGCCTTGTCGTGCAGCGCCTGCTGATCGCTGCTCAATGGTTCTGCCAGTTCCCTGCGACAGCGTTCCAGCTCGGCCTCATAGCGCTTTTTGCGTTCGCGCAGGCTGTTGAGGGCCCGTTTTATTTTTTGGTCGTCCGGCTGTTCAATAGCTTTCTGCTCCAGCCCGGGCAGTTCTTTTTCCAAAGCTGCCAGCCGGTTTACGAGGTACTGCTCATACTTGCGGGAGCGGCGTACCCGGTAACGGGTAAACCATTCCAGCGGGTTGTCCGTAAAATTACTCAGCCAGGCTTCTGCTTCACCTTCAAGACCGGTGGGAAGGCTCAGTTCGTTCTGATACACTTTCCAGGCAATATTATGCTCCTGCAGCAGCTCCGGAAGTGTCTTCCAGTCGCTTTCCGCACTGTAGTCCGATTCGCTGTTCCGTACCAGTGCAGGGTTGGTGGCCTGCCCGTCCTTGCGGAGCGTGCCCGACCAGAAATAGAGCCGGTTGGGTGTAGTGCCGGTAAGGGAAGAGCAGAAATGCTGATCGCAAACCGTAAAGGCATCGGCCAGGGCATAGTTGAAGGGGATATCTTCACGGGTATAATAGCCCAGGGTCATGGGCTGCCCTTCAAAGCCTTTATAACCGGTTCTTTTGGCAATGAGCCATTGATCATACTGGCCGTTGTTGCGGGCATCCACCTGGTCGCCCCAGCTATGTGGAAGGCCGCCCATCCAGGTGATCTTTGTTTGCTGCATATCCAGGCGAAAGGGCAGATAGGACTTCTTTTCTTTGTCTGTTTGCAGCCAAACAGGATTACCATCGGCCAGTTTTAGCACCCGTGGATCATTAAAGCCCCGTACCCCTTTTAAGGCGCCAAAACAATGGTCGAAGGAGCGGTTTTCCTGCATCAGCAGCACGATATGTTCTGCGTCTTCAAAGGTGGAGCCCTTGGCCGGGTTAATGGCCATGGCTTTTTGAATGGATGCGGGAAGCACAGAGAAAACCCCGGCACCACCGGCCAGTAAGCTGGTCTTTTTTAAAAAGTCTCTTCTTGAAAAATCAATTGGCATGGTTCTAACAGTTTAAAGTTTAAAGTTCAACATTGCAACGAACATTGAACCTTAAACATTGAACAAAAAAAGGTATGAGCTTTTACACTACTCATACCTGCAAAATAGCTTTTTATTAAGAAAGAGGAGTGCTTATTTCAGCAGCCACATAACCTGGTTGGCATCGTCGGTACCACCAAATTGCGATTGAATGGCCGCGGCAACATTGGCGCCGTTGTTATCCAGCTCCAGCTGCGGGTAAAGCCAGCGGACCGGGAACTTGGTAGCGGGAATATTCCGGTTGGTATTGGAATTTAACACAAATGCCGGATAACCGGTACGCCGGTTTTCATACCAGGCATTATAGTCAGAGCCCTGTAAAAAACCTGCCAGGTATTTTTGGGTAATGATCTGTTTGATCTGGTTTTCCGAACTTCCGGTGAGCACTACAGCGGCCGTTGCCGGGTAAGCGGCAATATAAGGCCCATCCATTGCCATACCATGATTGTAGGCTGCCGGGGTATAATTGGCCAGGAAGTTCATAGAGCTTTGTATGCCTGCTGCATAGTACGATTGTGCACTGGATCCGGTGATCCAGCCTCTTACAGTGGCTTCTGCCAAAATGAACTGGATATCCCAGTAATTTAAAAGCCCTACGGGTTCAGCATTGAACAGGTCCTTATAGCGTTTGTTGAACTCACAGAAATTTCCATCATTTCTTGACGATGTGGTGCTGGCAAACAGGTCGGAGGCCTCTATACTTACATAGGCATCCCAGTCGGAAGCTAACTTGCCCCCGGTGATCTTTGCCGGGGCAGGTTCTGCATAATAGAACAGCCGCCGGTCCTGTAAGGCTTTTAGCGGGGTGATCAAGGCACCTCCTACCATCGACTGGCCGGAAAAGGAATTAAGCTGAATGGGTGTGCTGCTCCAGGGATACGCGTACCCGGCAGAATTGACATAAGTTACGGCAAAATTATCATCGTAATTGCGCATAAGCGGCCGGTTGGCCACAATATCCTTAAACCGGTTTACCACGTTCAGGTCCGCATCGCCGGTTTTCTTATACAGCTGCATCAATACATGCAGCTCAAAGCTGTTGGTCAGCCGGCGCCATTTATCCACGCTCCCTTTATAGATGAAATCGCCGGAAAAATCAGTACCGGTAGCAAACAGCATATTGGCGCTGTCCAGTTCATTCAGGATGCCAACAAATACCGCTTTCTGGTTATCGTATTTGGGCTTTATGACGCCCTCGCTTTCGCCTTTAAGCGCATCGGAATAGGGAATATCGCCTACCTGCATAGTGAGCTGGTAAAACTGCCAGGCCCTTATAAAATGCGCCAGCGCTGTATAGGAGTTCTTTAAACCGGCAGGTTCATTGGCCGCATAACCAAGCATCGGGGCTATATTGCGCAACACGCTCAGCCGTCCAAAATTGGTCCGGGCTATTTTATTGTATTGAAGATCTTCCTGCCGCTCCGTCCATAATACGTATTTCGACAACATAAAAGGTCCGCAAAACCCCTTTGTACTGGCAATATCATCGGATGTAATGGAGGTAAGCATATTGGTTGCCAGCCAGGGAGCGGTGGATGTGGTGGATTTGTCGGGGTTGTTATTGATGGCATCAAATTTTTGGGTGCACGATGCCCACAGCATGGCGATGACGGGCATGGCCATTATATATCTCAGCATAATTTTCATTTGTGTAATTTTAAAAGTCATACAATCGCATTCGCTTTATAATCCCAGCTTAATGTTCAGACCCAGCATCCGCTGTGAAGGAGCATTTAAGTTTTCATTGCCAAGGTCCGGATCAGAGAATGTGAATTTTGTCCACAGGAATACATTCTGTGCGGTTAAAGACACGGAAGCATTTTTAATACCGGATTTGCTATACAGCCTGGAAGGGATCTTGTAGCCTACAGAAATTTCCCTTAGCTTAACAAAGGACTGGCTTTTTAATCCATGCTCATAACTGTCCGTATTATTCAGTTCCTGCATAAAAGCCTGATACCCCACTGCTACATCATTCTTTTCAAATTTGCGGGTATCGGTAAGAATGCGCCCGTATTTATCGTAAGTGGCCTCTCCGGAAACAAGTTTCACGCCCTCGCCCACATAGTTGGTAAGCCCGTTCACTACCTGGTCGTAGCGCCATTTGGTATCCGTTTCGGGGTTGGTACCGCTGTCAAACATCTTGTTCCAGATATAATCATACATGATGCCGCCGATGCGCCCGTCGATGCTGATGCCCACAATAAAATTATTAATGGCAAAGTTGTTCACAAAGCCGAACGAGAATTTGGGGTCGGTATAGCCCATATTTGCTTCATAGGGGCTCGAAGCTACCAACCCGCCTACAAGGATAAGGTTGCCCTGGGGGTCTCTTAACAGGGGCTGGGAAACGTATACATCTTTCCGTGCTCCTTTTTTGATCCAGAGTTTATCGGGCGTGTAAACCGGGTCCAGGTCCCGATAATAATTGTGATTGAACGAATAGTTGACCAGGGAGTGCCATTCAAAATTTTTACGTTTGATCACAGCGCCGTCTACCGTTACTTCAATTCCTTTTCTTACATAGGTTTCTTCGATGTTAAGCAGGACTTCATCAGAACCCGAGGCCTGGGAGATCTTGGGCTTGTATTGTTGCTGGTAATAATATTTGTTGAAATAGGCCAGATCCACATGCAGGCGGCCCTTCAGGAAATAAGCCTCCGTACCCACTTCCCAGGTCTTTGTTGCCGATGCAAACAGGGATGTACTTAAGATCGTGGAGGGGTAGCTGGTGCTGGGCATACCCCATGAGGTGGAGGGATTATAATTGCGGTTGTAATCGTATATGCCCGCCGGTGTTTTGGCCTGTGTCCAGGCGCCCCGCACTTTCCACATATCTACGGCCTGTGGCATTTTGATAAATTGGGAAAGGATGACACTTCCTGCTAAAGAAGGATAAAAGAACGATTGCTGTGCAGCAGGCTGGGTAGAAGCCCAGTCGTTACGACCGGTAATATCTAAATAGGCGATCCGGTTCCAGCTGATAGAAGCCTTGCCGTACAGGCTGTTCATTTGTTTGCGCCAGGTGCCATAGGTGGATTTTATTTTGTCTACACCCACAGCTGTTGACGCCACCGCATTGGCCAGAGAATACCATCCCGGGATGGCCAGGCCGTTAACGGTTTGCGCACCCTGCTCCCTGTCAATATTGTAAACAATACTTCCTCCACCCAGCAGGTTAATGTCAAAATTGCCGATCTTTTTATCATAGGTTAATATCAGGTCATTGTTGGTGCTGAAGCCCCACATCTGGTTCATACCAAACATGCCTTTTCCCCCGTAATTCCAGCTAAAAGTAGATTTAATACCTGTTGATCCGATAGTAGGACTTGATCCTCCGCGGGTAGAGTAGATCCCGGCCGGGCTTTGTACCGTTTCTTCATTTTTATAAAAATCATACCCGGTACGGAACATCAGCTTCAGATTGTTGGTGAACTTATAATTGGCGGTAAGGCTGGCATTGAGCTTGTTTTTTTGAATACCGTCTAACTTTTCATAGGCGATCATGTAGGGGTTATCATACCATTCGGTGTATAACCAGTTTTGTTTGAGATTGGGCGTTACCCAATAGTCCCGGTACTGGCGCACATCATAATCTGGCCCGGTCCACATCTGCAACTGGTAAATATATCCCTGCGCACCATATCCCTGGCCCCAGATCTGGGGCGATTGCTCCCAGGTGTAGCCCATGCTGCTTTCCACACTGAATTTCTTCCCTATTTTCAAAGCCCCGCTCATCGTATAGTTGACGATGTTCAGCTTTTCGTTGGGGAACTGGCCTTTGTTATAAATATGGTTGACGCCGGCCCTGAAAAACCCGTTTTCCCCGTTCTGGGTAACGGTGATGTTGTTATTGGTGATGAGGCCGGTTTGCAAAAAGTTCCTCAGATTGTTTTTTCCGCTGGATACCAGGGGCATCATCTCTTCCCGTTTGGTAACGGGATTCCATTGCACCGCGCTGTCCCCGATATCTAATTTAGGTCCCCATACATAGTCAGTGGCGATCTTTCCGTCGAGGCCATGGCCGTAAGAAGTTTGTATTTTGGGTATGGCCAGGAAGCCGGATGCAACCATGGTATTACTGTTAATATCAACAGACAGGCCGCCACCTTTTCCTTTTTTGGTCGTGATCATAATAGCCCCTCCCTGACCCCTGGAACCATATAAGGCAGTTGCGGTAGCCCCTTTCAGCACACTGATGTCATCAATATTATCTGAGGGGATATCACGCAGCGTCATGTTATTATAGGGAACCCCGTCAATTACCAGTAACGGTGTTTCCCCGCGCAGCTCAATGGTAGGGCTCGCATTAAATTCGGTGGAATTTTTTATAACTAAACCCGAAATTTTACCGGTGAGGGAAGTGGCGGCATCTACTCCTTTTACCGTTTGGATCTGGTTGCCGTTTACTTTTTGTACTGCATAACCCAGGGCTTTTGCCTCACGCGTAATACCCAGCGCGGTTACCACTACTTCTTCCAGGGCGCGGTTGGCTTCCTCAAAAACCACATTGAGGGTTTGCTGCCCGTTTACTTTTATTACCTGGGTGCCATAACCCACATAGCTGAAGGTAAGCTCATCAAACTCGTCTACCTCAATGCTGTAAGCGCCTTTATCGTTGGTAATGGTGGCCTTGCCTTTATTGGAGGATACCGTAGCGCCGGCAACCGGTTCGCCTTTTGAGTTGGTCACCACACCTTTTACCAGGATGTTCTTTTTAATAGCCACTTTTTCGCGGATCACGATCAGATTGTCGCTCATTTGCTGGTACTCAAGCCCGGTTCCATTGAGGATTGTTGGTAGTAGTGACAGAACCGGCGTATTTTGCACTTTGATATTGACCATGCCGGTTTCATCTACCAGTTTATTGCTGAATACAAACCGGTAATCCGTCCTTTTTTGTATGGTTTTTAAAATAGTAGACAGCCGGGCATTCTCCAGCTGCAACGAAACGGACCCCTGGCTGTAGCCTGTATGAGCTGCAACCTGTGATGCTGTTGCCAGTATTAAGGCAAGACATAATTTCATAAACAACAGTTTTTTAAGCAGCCGCCGGGGCCACTCATTCGGATAAGCACATTTTTTCATACTTTTATTTTAGTTTATTATTAAACAAGTGGAAGGTCTTGTTCCTTCCATTTTCCTTGGGGGGAAATGGCTGCAATCCGTTTCTCCCTTTTTTGCTGGCCTGATTTTAATGTTGCATGGATCTTATTTATCTATGGTGATTTGATTTCCGTCTTTTTTATAAGAAAAAGAATACGAAAGCTGTAAAGCTTTTAACACTTCGTCAATGGCTTCGTGCTGAAACGTAGCCGTATAACGGTAATGCGCTACATCGTTGTTACTAATGGTAATGGTCACATTATATTCCCGCTCCAGGATGTTCCGGATTTCTGATAACGGCTGGTTTTCAAAAATCAGGAGGTTGCTCACCCAGGCCGTTTCAATGTTCTGGTTGGAATCGTGGTAGGATAGTGGCATTACTTCGGGCCTTGCTGCAATCTTCGGCGTCAGGCTATCCGGCCGGTTCATTACAAACTTCTGGTTTACCTGTAAGGTTTTATAAACGATATCGTCATTACCCCGGGGTAACAGGATCTGCACTTTGCCTTCCAGTAATGAGGTTTCGCTGTACCGGTCGTTGGTATAAGCCTTCACGTTAAACCGCGTGCCAACGGCCCTGATCTTATATTGCGCAACATGAACAATAAAAGGAAGCGCTTTATTATGTGCTACATCAAACAGGGCTTCCCCGGTCAGGTATACATTCCGGTTTTGTTCTCCGAAGGAGGGTGAAACCAACAGCCTGGATCCTGCGTTCAGCAACACTTTTGTGCTATCCGGCAGCAGAATGGTTTTGCGCTCTCCGGGCTGCGACTGTGCCGTTTCTCCGGAGCCGGTTGTGGTTTTAGCCGTCAGTGAGGGCGCATAGGCGGGTTTCCGGATCTTGCCGGTGAGGTAGATGCCCGCGGTAACCAAAAGCAGGAGGCAGGCTGCAACGGCAGTCCATTTCTTCCAGTTGCTGCGCCGCAGGGATACCGGTTCTTCGTTAAGAGACCGGGTCGTTTCGTCGGGAGCCACATACAGCGCATGTTCGGCCGAATCGTCGGTAGCAGATAGTTCATTTTGCTTTTTTTGCAGCATGTATCTGAGTCCCAGTACCAGTCTGCGGGCCTCTTCAATGGTGATCAGTGCTTCCGGGTGTTTCAACAGGTAGTCATCCCAGTACGCAATGTCGCGGGGATTGCCTCGCGTACAAAAAGCAATAAAGGAATCGTCGATGACCAGTTCTTCTACTGTATATAGCATGTTCGTAAGGCCGGTTTCTATTAAAGACGCCGGTATGTGCAAAATCTAACTGCTTTTTTTAACTTTTTTTTAGCTACTTCTCATAAATGCAATTTTCCTGATGAAGCTCCGCCGGTTATAACCCCCTGTGGGGCTATCGGCATCCACGGATGTGCGGGAAGCAATTTTTCATTGTCTTTTACAGGGACCTGTTTTTAAACAGGCCTTATGGAAGCAGGCAGAGCATGAAATTGACCAGCCGCTCCAGCACGGTATCTTTTTTAAGATGCTGTCTTAAATGCTGGATCCCTTTTGAAAGGTTATTATAAACCGTTTGGTGTGTGAGGCCGGTCAGGGCAACAATTTTTTCGGTGGAGTGACCCTGGTAATATTTCATATAGATCACCCGCCGGAACCGGGCCGGTAATTTTTTATAAGCTGCTGCAATATGATTGATGAGGGCGGTGTCGGTTTCCAGTTTCTCAATGATCTCCTGAGCAGAGGGTAAATGGAAGGATTCGATCTCCCTGTAATGGCCCTTGCGCTGCTGGCTCCGGTGCAGATCGATAAGCCTTCGTTTAAAGGCGGTTACCAGCCAGGCTTCGGGGTTTTGAATGACACCGGGTATATCCTTTTGCAGCAGATCCAGGAAAAACTGGTGCACAATGTCTTCGGCTTCCTGTACCGTATATCCCAAATGACAGGCAATTGCCTGCAGCTTGGCCCTAAACTCAGTATACCAGGAATCGATCAGAAGCATAAATCAAACTTACGCGAATAATTGATACAAGAGCGATGATGCTTTTAAGTTATTATTAATTATGTGATAATGAAATGGTTATATAATCCTGGAACTCCTTGTATGCAGACCCATAAAAGCAGGAGACCCTGTACCGGAGTACCTGCCTGTACATTTATATAGAACAATCGGTTGCATAAAACAGGTAGGAAAGTCTTTTTATTTGTGCAAACGTTTGCTTAAAACGTTTTCGTAAAAATTTTCGGAGCAGGGGGAACGGATTAAAAACCGGGGGCTTACCTTAGGTTATTATTAGCATAATAATAACAAAATTTATTTGGGAAGATTGCCTTGTTTTTGTAAAAAACCAACGATAAGCTTGCATCATCCTGATTAGAGATCACCGGTTGCAGGGGCAGGTACCCTGGTAATACAACGGTATTATGTTGGCAGTGATCAGACCGCCGCATATAGTATTGATTTGTTTAATGGCTATTCAAAATATCAAAGATTTAATATGTGTCATCACCGAAACCGAAAAATTGCAACGTTCTTATTTTTTGCCGTAGGTCTTTTAATATCTTTTACAGGGAATGCACAGGTGGAACCGGGCCGGAAAAAGATCCAGATCACCGGTCTGGTTACCGATTCTGCCGGGGCGCCTTTAAACGGGGTGTCGGTAGGCATCAAGACCAATGCTTCATCCGGAACAATGACCAATGTGGACGGCCAGTATATCTTTGAGGTATCACCGGGAACCACACTGGTGTACTCATTTGTGGGCTTCCGGGAAGAAGAACGGAGCATTACCGATACCTCCAAAGTGATCAATGTAACGCTGTATTCAAAAGGCGCCAGCCAGGATGAGGTGGTAGTGGTGGCATATGGCACTCAAAAGAAAAGAGAATTAGTGGGCTCTGTAACCTCTGTGTCAGTAGAAGATCTTCAGAAAGTACCCACCAGCAATCTTACCACGGCCCTGGCCGGAAGAGTGGCCGGTCTTATTGCCTACCAGCGTACGGGGGAGCCGGGGCAGGACAATGCCGACTTTTTTATACGGGGGGTAACCACATTCGGGTATAAAAAGGATCCGCTGATCTTAATTGACGGGGTGGAACTGACCACAACGGACCTGGCGCGCCTGCGTCCTGATGACATCGAAAGCTTTTCGATCATGAAGGATGCGGCTTCTACTTCGCTGTACGGTGCCAGGGGGGCAAACGGGGTGATACTTGTAAGTACCAAGCGGGGTAAAACCGGCGCGGCAAAGATTGCCGGTAACTATGAAACCTCTATTTCGCAGCCCACGCAAAACCTGAAGTTTGTGAACCCCGTGGATTATATGAAGCTGTATAATGAGGCGGTTTATACCCGCACGCCCATTGGCGATAATACGATCTACCCTGAAGAAAAAATTGCCAATACGGCTGCCGGGGCCAACCCTTATGTCTATCCTGCCAATGACTGGCTGAATGCCCTGTTTAAAAAGCAAACCATCAACCAGCGGGCCAACCTCAACGTAAGCGGGGGCGGTACGGTGGCCCGGTATTTCGTTTCAACATCGTTTACCCAGGATAACGGTATTCTGAAGGTGGATAAACTGAATAATTTTAATAACAATATTAACCTGAAAAGCTATACCCTCCGTTCTAATGTGGATATTGACCTGACAAAGACGACCCTGATCAAGGTGAACCTTGCCGGGAATTTTGACGACTACAATGGTCCTTTGCAGGGCGGATCAGCAATGTATGAAAAGGTGATGCATTCCAACCCCGTGCGTTTCCCTGGCTATTATCCAACCCCGCCGGAATTATCCTACCTGAAACATACATTGTTCGGAAATGTTGAGCTGCAGCCCAATGTAGTGATGATGAACCCTTATGCGGAAATGGTAAAAGGATATAAGGATGAGTCGAGGTCCTTTATGTCGGCGCAAATGGAAGTAAAACAGAACCTGAACTTTTTGGCCCGCGGGCTGAATTTCAGGGTCATGGCCAATGTGAACCGCACCTCCAACTTCAGCACTACCCGCCAGTTCATTCCTTTCTGGTATGAGGTATCCAGCTATAACCGGGCAACAGATAAATATGGGCTCCGGAATATCAACCCGGAAGGAGGAACCGAGTATTTGAACTATGTGCCCGGCGACCGGCAGCTATCGGCTTCTTTTTATATGGAATCTGCACTGAACTATAACCGCAGCTTTGGTTCAAAACATAATTTTGGCCAGATGCTGATCTATACAATGCGCCATAAAGTAGATGGCAATGACGATATACAGGGGTCTCTCCAGAAATCATTGCCGTACAGGAACCTGAGCCTTTCCGGGCGTACGACCTATAATTATGATAATAAATACCTGCTCGAGTTCGATTTCGGCTATAACGGTACCGAACGGTTTTACGAGGATAAGCGGTTTGGTTTCTTCCCCTCCATAGGGGCCGGCTGGCAGGTTTCCAGTGAGAAGTTCATGGAGCGGTTCAATAAGGTGATCAGTAACCTGAAGCTGAGAGGTACTTATGGCCTTGTAGGAAATGACGCTATCGGGGATGCGGGCGATCGCTTTTTTTACCTGTCGGAAACAAAGCCGAATGAAACAACACGGGGCGCCGTTTTTGGCGAAAATAATATCTATAGCAAGCCCGGGTACCTTGTAACCAGGTATTCCAATGCCAATATTACCTGGGAAAAATCTTACCAGATGAACCTGGCGCTGGAACTGGGCCTGTTTGACAAGCTGAATTTTATCGGGGAATATTATACCAACGACCGTCATAATATCCTGATGACCCGGCCGGAGTTCACCACGATGGGGCTGTCTGATGATATCAGGGCCAATGTTGGCCGTGCCAAAAGCAGTGGTGTTGATCTGTCCCTGGATTATTCGGATCATTTCGGCAAGGATTTCTGGGCTTCCGGGAGGGCAAATTTCACCTATGCAAAGAGCCGGTTCCTGGCCTATGAAGAGCCGGACTATGTGGAGCCCTGGAGATCACATGTGGGCTATTCGTTGAGCCAGCAATGGGGCTATATTGCAGAGCGCCTGTTTGTAGATGATGAAGAGGCCCGCAACGCACCCATACAGCGCTTTGGAAACGATTATGGCGGCGGCGATATCAAATACCTGGACGTAAACCGGGATGGTGAGATCACCGAGGCCGACCTGGTTCCTATCGGTTACCCCACAAGTCCCCAGATCGTGTATGGCTTCGGTTTTTCGCTGGGATATAAAGCCTTTGATTTTTCCGCATTTTTCCAGGGATTGGCGCAGGAATCTTTCTGGTTAAATGTTACCCGCTATAATTCGAGCACGAATAAAGGATCTACCCTGCCCTTTGTGGATGAGGGGGCCATGCTGCAGGCTTACGCAGATGACCACTGGTCCGAGGCTAACCAGAATGTATATGCGCTCTGGCCCCGGCTTAGCTCCACAGTAGTGGCAAATAATGCACAACGCAATACCTGGTTTATGCGGGATGGGGCCTTCCTGCGGCTCAAACAGGCTGAGATCGGTTATTCCCTGCCACAGGCGCTTATAAGAAGGATCCGCAGCAACTCCTGCCGGGTCTATATAAACGGATCCAACCTGCTTAGCTTTTCCAAATTCAAGCTCTGGGATGTAGAGCAGGCGGGTAATGGCTTTAACTACCCGGTACAAAGAGTATTTAATATTGGTGTGCGTATCTCCTTTGATTAAGAATCCTGAATTCAAACAGAAAAAATGAAAATAAGATTTTACATATCAGTCGCCCTGGTGCTTACAGGACTTTCCTCCTGCAAAAAATTCCTGGACATCATCCCGGATAATATTGCGACCATTGAAAATGCATTTGCATTAAGAACGGAAGCAGAAAAATACCTGTTTACCTGTTACTCATACGTTCCGGCAAACGGAAGCATGGCGGGCAACCCGGCGTTCAGCGCCGGTGATGAAATATCGCTGGTATACCCGCTTACCATTACCGCACCGGCGTATGAAATAGCAAGGGGGAACCAGAATAAGATAAACCCGGTCTTTAATTTGTGGGACGGGTCCGGATCCCAAACCTATAAGGACCTGTTTAACGGGATCAGGGATTGTAATATTTTCCTGGATAATATCGGGCGCGTACCGGATATTACGGATGAAGAACGGAACCGGTGGATCGCAGAGGTGAAGTTCCTGAAAGCCTATTATCATTTTTACCTGTTCCGCATGTACGGGCCTATCCCGCTGGTTAGGAAAAACCTTTCTGTGGATGCCCCCAAAGAAGAAGCGATGGTATACAGGGATCCTGTAGATAGCTGTGTCAACTATATGGTGCAGCTATTGGATGAAGCAAAGGAAGCCCTGCCACTGATTGTTTCGGACCCGGTAAATGAACTGGGACGCATCACCCAGGGGGCTGCTTATATGCTGAAGGCAAAGATCCTGGTTACCGCAGCAAGTCCTTTATTTAACGGGAATGCTGATTATGCCAGTTTTAAGGATAACCGGGGTGTTGCACTTTTTAGCGCAACACCGGACCCCGCAAAGTGGACAAAAGCGGTAACAGCCTGTAAGGAGGCGATCGATGTTTGCACAAACGCGGGGAACAAACTATATTACTTTGAACCCGATGTGACCCAAACCGGGTTGTCTCCGGAAACCCGCACACAAATGAACCTGCGGAATGCCATCAACCTGAAATGGAACCCGGAGATCATCTGGGGCAACACGAACAGCATGACCAGCGCGCTGCAGACCAACTCCATACCCAGGGGCCTGGATCCCGCATTGATCGCTAATTCAAGCCCTGCCGGTTTAATTGCGCCAACGCTGAATGTAGTTGAGTTGTTCTACTCAAAAAACGGGGTTCCCATTACTGAAGATAAAACCTGGAACTATGCAAACCGCTATACACTGAGAACCGGAACAAACGCAGAACGGTATTATATCGGCCTCAATTACGTAACGGCCCAGCTGAATTTTGACCGGGAACCGCGCTACTATGCCAGCATGGGCTTTGACGGTGGTGTTTGGTTTGGGCAGGGAAAGTATGATGATAAAAGCCCGTTCGTTTTGCAGGCAAAAGCAGGCCAGGCTGCTGCAGGGGTAACCGTTTTTGCTTATTCCACTACCGGGTACTGGACAAAGAAATATGTTCATTACCAGGATGTGATCGGAAGCGGGACCTCGCTTTCCATCCAGAACTATCCCTGGCCGGAAATGCGTCTTGCCGACCTGTTCCTCCTGTATGCCGAGGCATTGAACGAGGCGCAGGGCCCGGTTCCCGAAGTACTGGATTACCTCAACCAGGTGCGTGAGCGTGCGGGTATCCCCGCTGTTGCAGAGGCCTGGACCCAATATTCCACCAACCCATCGGCCTATACAACAAAAGAGGGCCTGAGAACGATCATTCACAGGGAGCGGACTGTTGAACTGGCCTTTGAAGGAAGCCGGTACTGGGACCTGAAGCGGTGGAAGGAAGCAGCAAACGTTCTGAATACCCCGGTAAGGGGATGGACAAGAGAACAGGCGGCTGCGGCAGGTTACTATCAGCCCCGTGTTTTATTTAATCAGACATTTGGTTTTAAGGATTATTTCTGGCCCATCAAAGACGGTGCTATTACCATTAACCGGAACCTGGTACAGAATCCAGGATGGTAAAAAAGGGATCTCCAAATGAAAAAAATGAATTATAATATGTATTTCAAATCAAAAAGCCGGCTGTTCCTACTTTGTGGTTTTATCTTGCTTTGGTGCACCCGGTGTAAACGGGAGGATATGCTCCTGTATACAGATGGTACTGCGGCGGCGCCCGCAAAGGTTTCTGGTATCAAAGTGGCAAACCAGCCGGGCGGTGCATTCATTACCTATCAACTTCCCGATGATCCCAACCTGCTATATGTAAAGGCCGTTTACAAACTTGGGTCGGGAGAGGAAATGACTATAAAGTCATCTTATTTCTCTGATACGCTCAAAGTGGAAGGGTATGGGGATACCAGCGCGCATGAAGTAAAGTTGTATTCTGTAGGAAAGAACAACAAGGAATCCGAGTCCCAGGCGGTTTCGATCAAACCGTTGACCCCACCGGTTATGAAGACCTTTGAATCGGTGTCGCTTGCCGAAACGTTTGGAGGAGCCGTGGTTAAGTTTTCCAACCTGGCAAAGGCTAATTTGTCATTCATCGTTATGTCCGACTCTACCGGGCGGGGTGATTGGTATACCGTGAACACCTTTTATACAAAAGCTGATTCAGGAAGGCTTACTGTACGCGGGTTTAAGCCGGAGGAACGCAGGTTTGCCGTGTATGTAAGGGACCGCTGGGAAAACAAGTCGGACACACTGGCAAAAGCACTGGTGCCGCTGGAGGAGTTTTTACTGGATAAAGGGAAATTCAAAGAGGTCCGGCTGCCTACGGATAACTGGCAGGGACATAGCTGGTCTGGCGTTTCTACACGTACGATGCCATTCCTGTGGAATAATGTATGGAATAACGGAAGTGATGTGTTTCATACCGTGCCCAACTCCGGCCTGCCCAGCTGGTTCACTTTTGACCTGGGAAATAAATATGTGCTGAGCCGGTTTAAATTTTACCACCGCGCCGGCAACAATAACGACCTGTATAATAATGCTGATGTAAAGCTATTTGAAATCTGGGGCAGCAATAATCCCAATTCGGACGGTACCTGGGCCAGCTGGGACTCCGTTGGCACTTTTACATCTATAAAACCTTCAGGGCTGCCGCTGGGCCAGGTCAGCAATGAAGACATCCAGTTTGCCCGGGTAGATGGGGAAGATTTTGATATGCCTGCCGGGATCAATGCCTACCGTTACCTGCGTTTCAGGATCAGGGAGGTTTGGGGCCTGGCCCAAATGTTTTATATATCAGAGCTCACATTCTGGGGTGCACCGGAAAAAGATAATTAATGTATAATGCAGGCAGCTCCGGGTGGCCGGCCCTGTGCTGTTGCTCTTTTATTTCTTCGGCCGCAAATGATGGAAGCTCAATTTTGCTGAAACATTTATCAAACAAGCGCATATGTTTAAACTGAAATATTTCCATTTTTTATTGTTGTTATCGCTTTTCCTGGTAGTAGCCTGTGAAAAAATGGATGACACATACAGGCATTTTGTTGTTCCTGACGGGCTTACTTACGTGGGCAAAGCTGATCCGGTATTTCTGAATCCGGGGAGAAAGCGCATTAAACTGAGCTGGCTTAGGGGAACGGATCAGAAAACAACCATGGCCAGGATCTACTGGAACAGTAAGACGGATTCTGTTGACGTGCCCGTTACAAAAGGGAACCCTAAAGACACGGTATCAGTGATCATTGGCAATTTGGAAGAAGGCTCTTATGTATTTCAGATCTACACTTTCGACAATAATCACAATTCTTCCATACGTGTTGATGCGTTAGGCGCATCTTACGGCTCCCTTTATGAAGGTTCCCTGGTAAACCGGATCATAACAGGTATAAAAAAGGGCGGGGATACCGCTATTGTTACGATGCTGTCTGTAGATACAACGGCGATGGTAACACGATTCCGTTACAGCGATCAATCAGGAGCAATCGTGGATACCCTGGTTGACAGTGAAACATTAACGGTACGGTTACCTAATATGAATAAAGACACATTATTTGATTACATTACATTATATAAACCCATATCTACCTGTTTGGATACCTTTTATTCTCCATTGAGAAATTATCCGGCCAGGTAAGCATCAGTACTCCCTGTCCTCATCCCCGGTTAGCCCATCCCTCCACATGGGAGGGGGCAGTAATCCCAGTTTGAACCGCTCATAGGATTTCTTGATGTACTCGTGAAACGTATAGTCGTTGACCCGGTTGGTAAAAAGATAGCTGGGCTGGTACATTGCTATAAAATCATTGATGATACTGTCTTCCGTCATGCCCGTTATCCGGCGGATGAGCGCTTTGCTGAAGCGATAGCGTACATAACCGTCCTGCTCATCGGAGATCAGTTTATCCCGGAACCGGATTAATTTCCTGGTTCTTCCAAAGCGGAACACGTTCACCAGTTCGGTCAGGTCAAATCCCACACCAAACCCGCCGCTGCCGGCATTCGTGGAAGTGGATAACCCGGGTTTTTCAAAATCGAAATATTTCCGGTACGTGTCCCTGTTTTCGAGGGAATCCAGGTGGTAATCCCGGTTCCGGACCTTTACCTCCGGCAGATCCGGGATACTGATGCGCAAAGAAATGTCAAATGCATAAGGTGTGGCTATACCGGCTACAGGAAACTTCCGGGTGGGCTTGTTCAGGTAGCTGAACCAGATGGAATCTTTTGAGCTTACAACAATACTGTAACTCCCGTCGGAATGGGTTATTGTACCGGCACCCGAGCTGGTCAATACCGAAACCAGCGGCACAGGCGTTCTCCCAAGGCTGTCGTAAACGTTTCCCTTGATCTGGACCTGTGCATGGGCACTAATAACACAAAACAGGAACACCCCCGGAGCACTTATGGATCTAAACAGGTTCAATTTTTACAATAAATATATAATAGCGGCATCAAACAGGCTGGTTGGACGACAAAGCAAAGAAAGAATTTGCAAAAACTATGGTAAAGTATCTTTAATGAACAAGGGCATAGTCAATAGTAAGTGGAGTGCCGGGCTTTGCAAGTTCCGGGTTTAAGGTGCAGATTTTCAAATGAGCACATCAACTCCTTTTCAAATTCAGAGCTCCTTCAGGATCAACCGTTCTACTACTGATGCAAAATGCTGATGTTCAAGAAAATGCACTTTCTGTGCCAGGGACTCAGGTGTGTCGGACCCCGAAACCAGGCAGGTGGTCTGGAAAATGGTGGCGCCATGGTCATAATGCTCGTCTACAAAATGGATCGTGATCCCGCTCTCTTTTTCCCCGGCGGCAATAACTGCTTCATGAACAAACTGCCCATACATGCCCTTACCGCCATACTTGGGTAAAAGGGCCGGGTGTATATTTACAATATGCTTTGGGAATGCTTCGATCAGTGAAGCGGGGATTTTTAGCAGGAAACCGGCCAAAACAATAAAATCAATACCTTTTTCCTGCAGTTTTTTGGGAAATTCCGCCGATTGTAGCGATAACCGGTCCGTCATAAGCAACTCGATGCCCTCCGTTTCGGCAATTTTGATAACGCCCGCGCCGGGTTTGTTGCACACGATCAGGGACACGCTGGCAAAGGGATGATCCCGGAAATGATCAATCAGTTTTTGGGCATTGGAGCCGGCACCGCTTGCAAAAATGGCGATCTTCTTTTTCATATTTATGGATCAAATATCTTGTAATTTGTTGAAATATTGCCACAAAGAGCCACAGAAACACTGAGTTTTTGATATGGCCTCTGAAAAAAGTCCCCGCCGCCCGGGTACCTGATCAGTTTCAGTCCCAAAACCTTCCGTGTTGCTGTGCCGCCCCGTAGCAGATCCCAGGCCTAAACAATTATAAACCCGGAAATTAGCTTACCGCCGTTTGTGTGCTTTTATAAATATTGATGCAAATCAAGAATAATGCTAAATCAAGCCAATGTGAACAACTCACATCCCTGTCAAACGGATGACTTTTTAATGACAAAGATTTTTTCGGTTAAAAAAAAACGGCCTGAAAATCGCCTGAAACACAGTCTGGTAGCGGGTTTAAAAAATTTGCAAAATGTTGTTGTTTTGTTAAGCCCGACCCTTATTTTTGCAGTTGATCAGAGACATTTATCCACATTTTTAGATTTAATGCGTTTATGACTATTTCTAAGTATATAATTAACCGATTCTTCTTAATTATACTAACGCTTTTCACTCTTTCCTGGTTCAATACAATTTCTGCACAGGACGCCGATGGCAAAACATTGTTCCTCTCCAAGTGTGCCAGTTGTCACGCTCCGGATATGAAGACCAATAGCACCGGTCCTGCACTGTTTGGGGTAGAAGGCCAGTGGGAGGACAAGTCCAAGCTGCACGAGTGGATCCGGAATAACCAAAAGCTGATAGCCTCCGGTTACCCACAGGCGGTAGAAACCTCAAAGCTGACGGCTAACGTAATGTCTGTTTTTCCTGATCTTACTGATCCTCAGATAGATGCGATCCTGAAATATATTGATGAAAAAGGAAGCGGCAAGCTGGATGGTGGTAAAGGCGGCCAGGCCAACGGACCTGCCGGTGCTGCAGCCGGGGAGGGCGATTCCAGCCAGCATCCTTTATTATATGGTGTTATTACTTTGATCCTGGCCCTGGCGGCGCTGATCCTCATCTTTGTGAACCGGAATCTTAAAAAGATCTCTGATGATACAGAGGGCAAAAAAACACCGGATGCGGTTCCGTTCCTGCAAAACAAGATCTACCTGGCCACTGCGGCTATCCTGCTGTTCATTGTTGGCGGATACTTTACTACAAAGGCCATGATCAACATGAACCGCCAGAAAAATTATGAGCCCAAACAACCGATCTTCTACTCCCATAAAGTACATGCCGGCATCAATCAGATCAACTGTCTGTATTGCCACGGGAACGCCTGGGAAAGCAAAACCGCTGCGATCCCTTCCGTAAATGTGTGTATGAACTGTCATAAGACCATCCAGAAATATAATGGTCCGGAACTGAAAGATAAGAACGGCAACCCTGTAGATGGTACGGCAGAAATAGCAAAACTGTATCAGTATGCAGGTTTTGATCCCCAGAACCCTGACGCTTGGGATGCCAATAAAGCAAAACCGATCGATTGGGTAAAGATCCACAATCTTCCCGACCATGTTTACTTTAACCACAGCCAGCACGTAAGAGTGGGCAATGTACAGTGCCAGACCTGCCATGGCGAGATCACAGGGATGGATGAAGTACACCAGTTTGCCGAACTGAGCATGGGATGGTGCGTAAACTGTCACCGCCAGACCAAAGTGAACTTTAACGTGGATTCTGCAAGCGGTAACCAGTTTTACAGTATTTACGAGAAGTTCCATAACGACATCAAATCCGGTAAGATGGACAGTGTGACCGTGAAGGATATCGGTGGTCTGGAGTGTCAGAAATGTCACTATTAACAGGGTGGGGAACTCCCCATACCAAGGGGTAAATTTTCAAATATTCAAACAGAGATAAATGAGCAATAAATACTGGCAGGGTTTCGGCGAGTTAAATGATTCCGAAAAGTTTCAAAAGAGGGTTGATGATGAATTCCGTGATGAGCTCCCTTTTGAAGATTTTGACAGTAAAGGATTACTGGATGCAAAAGCTCCCAGGAGAGATTTCTTAAAATATCTGGGTTTCAGTACTGCTGCAGCTACACTGGCGGCAAGCTGTAAGACCAAGGTTCGGGAAGCCATTCCTTATGGCAATAAACCCGATAACCTGGTGCCCGGTGAAGCGAAATATTACGCCACTACCTACACACAGGGTGGTGATGCGGTTCCGGTGATCGCTAAAGTGCGGGATGGCCGGCCCATCAAAATAGAGGGGAACGACTATCTTTCTGCAACCAACGGCGGTACCTCCGCCCGGGTGCAGGCCTCGGTGCTGGATCTTTACGATATGCACCGCCTGCGTTTTCCCCTGCGCAAAGCAGGCAGCAAGTTTGAGGAAAGCATGTATGACGTGCTGGACAAAGCCATTGCTGCAGAACTTGCCGCTGCGGGTTCAGTAGTACTGCTAACGAGCACTATTAACTCTCCCTCTACACTGGAGATTATTGCAAAAAATCCGAAGATCCGCCTGGTTCAATACGATGCGGTAAGCTATAACGGTATCCTCCTGGCCAATGAAGCATCAGGCTTCGGACGGAAAATACCTTCTTATAAATTTGATCAGGCTTCTGTAATTGTGAGCCTGGGCGCTGATTTCCTGGGTACCTGGCTGAGCAGCGAAGAAAATGCTGCAGGTTATGCCAAAGGAAGAAGGATCGACGAAAAGAACCCGGTAATGAGCAAGCATTACCAGTTTGAATCGTTCCTGAGCTTAACCGGTTCCAATGCTGATGAGCGCTTTACACACCGTCCGTCTCAAACCGGTGCGGTAGCACTGGCCTTGCTGGCAGCAGTAGGAGGTGGTGTGGCAGCTCCTGCAATAACTGATTCCAGGCTGAATGCGGGCATTGCCAAAGTGGCCGCCGAACTGAAAGCTGCAGGAGGTAAAGCCCTGGTTGTTTCCGGTAGTAATGATGTAAACGTTCAGCTGGTAGTAAACGCCATTAATAACGCCATTGGTGCTTATGGTACCACGATCGATTGGTCCAGGGCCGACCAGTCCCGTAAAGGAACAGATAAAGAATTTGCAGACCTGCTGGCCCAGATGGAAGGCGGACAGGTAGATGCCCTGCTGATCCACGAGGCCAACCCTGTTTATGATTATTTCGATGGCAAACGCTTTGCCAGCGCCCTTTCAAAAATCAGAACCACTGTTTCCTTTGGGTATCGTATGGATGAAACCACGGAACTGTGCAAATATATCCTGCCTTCTCCCCATTATTTAGAGAGCTGGGGCGATGCAGAGCCCAAGACCGGCATTTACAGCTTTATCCAGCCGACGATTTTCCCCTTATTCAAAACACGTCCCTTCCAGACCTCTTTATTAAAATGGAGCGGCAGCGCTGAAGATTATGATACCTATGTAAAGAACTTCTGGCATCAGAAAGCCGGCAGCGAAACAGCGTATCACAAAGCACTGGAAAACGGGATGCTGGAAGAGGCCGCCAGTGGTTCGGGATCTTTTAACGGAAGTGCCGTAGCTGCAGCAGCTACCGCTATTGCCGCCCACCCGGCCGGAGGAAAAGATGAATTGGTACTATACGAAAAAGTGTCTATAGGACCCGGGTATGGCGCCGTGAACCCCTGGTTGCAGGAGTTGCCGGATGCGGTTTCCAAGGCCAACTGGGGCAGCTATGCGCTGATATCCCTGCCCAAGGCTAAAGAGCTGGGTATTGTGACCGATGTGGATTATGAATACTACCCGGACAAACCGGTGATCAAAATAAGCGATGGTAAAAATACCATCGAAGTGCCGATTCTTGTTACACCGGGTATGAATGCCAATACCATTGCAATAGCAGTCGGTTACGGCCGGGGTGAAAAACTGGGCAAAACAGCAGCCGGCGTTGGTGTAAACGTTTTCCCTTTTGCTTCCATGGCAAAAGACGGCAGCGGCATCAGCTACTTTGTTACAAACGTAACGGTTGCTAATACCGGCCGTAAGGAAAAGGTTGCTCAAACGCAGATCCACAACTCTTATGAAGGACGTGTGGAAGTAGTGCGCGAGACCACGCTTGCCACTTACCGCCAGAAACCGAACGAGATCCTGGATTTCCGCAATAAGCTGGTAGAGAATTACGCAAAAAATACCGGTGACTTCAGGAAAGAAGCTACGCTTTACGGCGATCATGAAAAGCCGGGTATTAAATGGGGCATGAATATCGACATGAACGCCTGCACCGGCTGTAGCGCCTGTGTGGTGGCCTGTCATGCAGAAAATAACGTGCCGGTGGTAGGAAAGAGCGAGGTGTTGCGTTACCACGATATGCACTGGCTGCGCATCGACCGCTATTTTGTGAGCGATGAAAAAGACCCGGACAACCTGAAAGGGGTGGTATTCCAGCCGATGCTGTGCCAGCATTGTGATAATGCTCCCTGTGAGAACGTTTGCCCGGTGGCCGCTACCAACCACAGCTCGGAAGGAATTAACCAGATGGCTTATAACCGTTGTATCGGTACCCGTTACTGCGCTAATAACTGTCCGTTCAAGGTACGCCGCTTTAACTGGGCTGACTATACCGGTGCGGATTCCTTTGCCAACAACCAGGATCAGAAGCTGGTAGGGGTACTGGATCCGGTGGTACACCAGATGAATGATGCCGTGAGCCGTATGGTGCTGAATCCTGATGTTACGGTACGCTCCAGGGGGGTAATGGAAAAATGTTCTTTCTGTATTCAGCGTTTGCAACATGCGAAGCTGGAGGCAAAGAAAGAAAACCGTCCGCTGCAAGACGGCGAAGCAAAAACGGCCTGTCAGCAGGCATGTGCTACCAATGCTATCGTATTCGGTGATGCAAGAGATGCGCACAGCGCCATCAGCCTGGTGCGGTTGAACAATCCGCAGCGCCTGTTCTATTCGCTGGAACAATTGCACGTACTGCCAAACGTAAGTTACTTCTCCAAGATCCGCAATACCGACGAGATCATCGGCGGCAACGGGCATGGGGCAGAAGGTGGTCATGGCGAAGCGCACGGGGCAACGGTGCCGGCGGCTGAAAAGCATGAAGAGGCGGCACATCATTAATAGTAGAAAAGTATTAAAGTTAAAGGGTGGAAAAGTTTAGAGGGAACAACTTCAGACTTTAAACTTCAAACCTCAAACAAAATAAAAGTATGTCATTAAACAGATACGAATCGCAAGTACGGGGACCATTGGTGGAAGGAAGCAAGGACTATCACCAGATTACAGAAGATATATGCCGTCCTGTGGAGGCCACTCCAAGTAAGCTCTGGTGGGTTGGGTTTATCATTTCCATTGGGTTATTGATCTTTGGTGTCGTTTCCGTTACAATGGAGGTTATGTATGGTACCGGCCAGTGGAACCTGAACAAAACCATCGGATGGGGTTGGGATATTACCAACTTCGTATGGTGGGTAGGTATTGGTCACGCAGGAACCCTGATCTCAGCGATCCTCTTGCTGTTCCGCCAGGGATGGAGAACCGGGGTAAACCGGGCTGCAGAAGCGATGACGATCTTTGCGGTTATGTGTGCCGGGCAGTTCCCCATCTGGCACATGGGTCGTGTGTGGAACGCGTTTTTCGTAATGCCTTACCCCAATACCCGTGGTCCTTTGTGGGTAAACTTTAACTCCCCGCTGCTTTGGGATGTGTTTGCGATCTCTACTTACTTTACCGTTTCCTTGCTCTTCTGGTATTGCGGCCTGTTACCTGATCTTGCCACATTAAGAGACCGGGCAAAATTAAAATGGCGTAAGTTATTTTATGGGGTGGCTTCTTTTGGATGGACGGGAAGCACCAAGCACTGGCAGCGTCATGAAGCATTATCGCTGGTGCTGGCGGGTTTAAGTACTCCCCTGGTACTTTCGGTACACACCATCGTATCCTTCGACTTTGCTACTTCGGTAATTCCCGGGTGGCATACGACCATCTTCCCTCCCTACTTTGTTGCAGGTGCGGTATTCTCCGGGTTTGCAATGGTACAAACCCTGCTGCTCATCACCCGTAAGGTACTGGGGCTGGAGGAATATATTACCATGGAGCACATCGATGTAATGAACAAGGTAATAGTATTGACCGGTTCGATCGTGGGGATCGCTTACTTAACAGAGTTGTTTATTGCATGGTACAGCCATGTGGAATATGAGTGGTTCGCCTTCCGCGAAAACAGGGTAAACCTGAGCAGCCCTTACGGATGGAGTTATTACCTGATGATGGGTTGTAACGTATTATCGCCCCAGATCTTCTGGTTTAAGAAAATGCGCCGCAACCTGCTGGTGACGTTCTTTATGAGTATCCTGGTAAACATTGGTATGTGGTTCGAGCGTTTCGTGATCATCGTTACCTCCATTTACCGCGATTACCTGCCCAGTTCCTGGAGTACTTACTATACGCCAACCATCTGGGAGATCGGGTTCTATATGGGAACATTCGGATTGTTCTTCACCTGTTATTTCCTGTTCTCCAAATTCTTCCCGGTTATTGCAATTGCGGAGATCAAACATATTCTCAAACGCAGCGGCGACAACTTTAAAGAGAATATGGAAAAAGATGAGAACGAATCGCTGGAAGCATTTGAGCATGCAAATGCACACCATTAACAGAAGTTCTGAAGTTCAGCGTTTAATGTTCAACATTAACCGTTCAACGATTTGAAATAATAAACAGAAATAATAAGGGGCGGAGTTTAAAATTTAAACTTTGAACCTGAAACAAATAGAAAATATGGCCATCAAGAAGTTTATTACAGGCAATTTTTACGATGAAGCGGTACTCTTCCCCGCAGTGAAGAAAGTACGCCGTGCCGGCTATAAAGTGCAGGATGTGTATACACCCTTTCCCATTCACGGCCTGGATAAAGAGCTGGGAATGAAGGATACGGATCTGCATATTGCCGGTTTCATATACGGTATTACAGGTACCACCACGGCGATCAGTTTTATAGGCTGGGCGCTGGCACGCGACTGGCAGATCAATTTCGGGGGTAAGCCTTTCTTTTCTTTGCCCGCCTGGATCCCTATTATGTTTGAGCTGACCGTTCTGTTTTCCGCTGTTGGAATGGTGCTCACTTTTTGCTGGCTTTGCCAGTTGGCTCCTTTCGTAAAGAAAGATCATTTTAACCCGCGCAGTACTGATGATACATTTGTAATGGCTATTGAGTGTACCGATAAAACAAACGAAGAGGAAGCCGTCGCTTTTCTCAAAAATGCCGGGGCACAGGATGTGCAGGTGCAGAGCCGGGAAACCGGTTGGTGGTTTGGCCGGTACGACAGGGAAACAGTCCGGTTTGGAAGGAAAGTACCGGCTGTATAGTCAGCAGGAGATTCATTCTTAACTGTTGATCCTTCACTTTTTACTATTGACCATCGACACATAATAAAAGACTCTCATAAAGGAAACATGAATAAATATATATTTATAGCAACGGTGACTTTAAGCGCAGTAGCGGCAGGTTGCGGAGCAGATAGTAACCCGGGTCGTTCATATATGCCGGATATGACTTATAGCAGGGCTTATGAAACCTATGCATCTACCGCCGATCTGGAAAAAGAAGGTGTTTTTTACAACCGCAAACCGGTACCGGGCACAGTGGCAAGAGGTGAGGATGTGGAGTTTGCATTTAACCTTCCTCATGATTCAGCGGGCTATGCGCAGTCGGCGCAGTTGAAAAATCCCCTGGATTCAGCCGGTGCCAAGATCGATATGAAAGAAGCCGAGCGCCTGTACCTGGTGAACTGCGGTATCTGCCATGGCGCCAAGCTGGATGGTAATGGCCCGCTGTTCAATGGCGGCGATGGTCCTTATACTGCGGCGCCCAAAAACTTTATGGCAGATGATATGAAGGCCCTGCCGGCAGGTACCATGTTTTATTCAGTTACCTATGGTAAGGGACAAATGGGAAGTTATGCCTCCCAGATCAGCCCCAAACAGCGCTGGGAGATCATCAAATTTATTAAATCCAAGCAGGGAGTTGGTGCCGGTGCCGCAACGGACAGTACCGCCAAAAAAGGTGCTGAAGCCAGTGTAGCGGCGGATGCTACAGCAAAAAAATAATAACTAATTCACAGAACTATTTAATATAAGATTCGAATGTCAACGTCAACTACGGAAAAATTCATACCTGCAAAAAGATATAACACAATAGCGTTCGCGTTAATGGTGATCGGTGTCATAGCAGCTATTTCCCTGTTTGTGACAACTGGTGGTGAGGGGAATCACGATAATCGTGCGCGTTTTTGGGCCAGTTTGCTTCAAAACAGCGTATACTTCCTGCTGGTGGTAAATGCAGCCATGTTCTTCATGTGCGCTACTACCCTGGCCTGGGGCGGATGGCAGATCGGCTTTACCCGTGTTACAGAAGCTATTGCCTCCTGTGTACCGGTGATCGGGGTTATTGCCCTGGTGATCCTGTTGGCATTGTGTTTTGGCGATCATCATACGATTTACCACTGGACGGATGCGGAGCATGTGGCACATGACCCGGTACTGGAGCATAAAAGCGGTTTCTTAAGCAAGGGCTTTTTTGCCACCGTTACCATCTTAACCGTGGTATTGTGGTCGTTCCTGGGCTGGAAGATGCGGCAGCTTTCGCTCAAAACAGATGAAGGCGATATTGTAAGCACCCTGGAGAAGAGAAAGAAATTTGTATGGAACAATACGGTTATGGCTGCCCTGTATATCGTGGTGTTTGCATTAACCGTAATGTCTTCCGTTCCCTGGTTATGGGTTATGAGCATCGATGCACACTGGTACAGCACCATGTTCAGCTGGTATAACTTTGCCAGCACCTTTGTGGCCGGTCTCTCATTGATCGCATTATATGTGGTATTCCTGAAAAATAACGGCTACCTGCCAATGGTGAATAAAGAGCACCTGCATGATCTTGGTAAATTTATCTTTGCCTTTTCGATCTTCTGGACCTATTTGTGGTTTGCCCAGTTCATGCTGATCTGGTATGCCAACATCCCGGAAGAAACCGTTTATTTTAAACCAAGAGCCGAAGGCATTTACAGCGCGATCTTCTGGATGATGCTGATCATCAACTTTGTGGCGCCGCTCCTGATCTTTATGAGCAAGGATTCAAAAAGAAATTATACCGTGGTTACCGTGGTTTCTGTACTGGTGCTCTTCGGACACTGGCTGGACTACTTCCAGATGGTGTTCCCTGCAGTATCTCCCGATAAAGTACCGATGATCCTCTTTGACATGGGTATCGGGTTGGGCTTTGTTGGTATTATTATGTTTGTGACTGGTAAAACATTAAGCAGGCATTCTTTAACAGCACGGAACCATCCGTTCGTAAAAGAAGCCGTGATCCACCATACATAAAATGTTTAATGCTTAACGTTTAAGGTTATGCGGACCTTGAACCTTAGACCTTGAACCTTAAACTTAGAAACTTAGAACTGAATAAATAGAACAATATCGTATGCAAAACTTTTTAATATTCGCCATTTTAATATTAGGTTTTATAATAACCTTCCAGATTGCAAGGGCAAGCGAGTTTGTCTCTGTGATCCGGGGTGAAGAAAAAACCAGGAAACAGACCAATAAGATCAACGCCATTCTGTTGCTGGTGTTTTTGGTTGTTGGAATGTTCGGAGTATATTGGACCCAACATACCCTGGGCGATAAGATCCTGAAATTAGGTACTTCGGCTTCGGACCACGGGATCCTGGTAGATCGTATGATCAAGTACACCCTTATTGCTACGGGTATCGTTTTTGTAGGAACCCAGACATTGCTGTTCTGGTACTCTTTTAAATACCAGGAGTCTGAAACCCGTTCCGTTTATTATTTTCCGCATAACAATAAGCTGGAACTGCTCTGGACGGTGGTACCTGCTATCGTACTTACGATCCTTATTGGTTTTGGTATTGTTTACTGGTACCGGATCACCGGCGCCGCACCTGAGAATGCCATGCAAATAGAAATTACAGGAAGCCAGTTCAAATGGGAGTTCCGGTACCCCGGTAAAGACGGTGTTTTTGGAAAAAAATATTATAAAAATATAGATGAGGCCCATGACAATCCTTTGGGACAGATTTGGGAAGATGCAGCCAATCATGATGATATTTATGTAACCCAGGCTCCTATGCACCTGGTGGTTGGAAAGCCGGTGAAACTGATCATCGGGGCTAAAGATGTGATACACAGTGTGGGGCTGCCGCATTTCCGCCTGAAAATGGATGCGGTTCCGGGTACGCCCACTACTTTGTGGTTTACCCCAATAAAAACCACGAAGGACATGATAAAAGAAACGGGAAATAGTAAATTTGTATACGAAATTGCCTGCGATCAGATGTGTGGCGCGGGTCATACAGGGATGCGGGGTGAAATTGTGGTAGAAACCCAGGAAGAGTTTGACCAGTGGATGGCTTCCCAGAAACCTCAATATGCAAAAATACAGGAGGCAGCCGCACCGGCCGCTGCTACGGGTGATTCAACCGCAGCTCCCGCTGTAAAAGATACCGCCAGGGCAGTTACAGCAGACACGACTGCTGCGGCAAAAAAAGATTCGACAGGCAAGTAGTATTTTGATAAAGAAAGATAGGTCAGTTTTTTAAACGTTTATTATTATGAGCGATACTTTACATATTCAGCATGAGGTGGCGAGTCATGGTCATTCAGGAGAGCCGCATGTTCATCATCAGAAAGAAACATTCGTATCGAAGTATATCTTCAGTATGGATCACAAGATGATTGCCAAGCAATTTTTGGTAACAGGTATTATTTGGGCGATCATCGGCGGGTTGTTCTCGGTACTGTTTCGTTTACAACTGGGTTTTCCTGATCAGTCGTTCCCTATCCTGGAAACCTTTTTTGGCCGGTGGGCCGAGGGTGGAAAGATAAAGCCTGAATTTTATTACGCGCTTACGACCATGCACGGAACCGTGCTTATCTTCTTTGTATTGACCGCCGGACTGAGCGGTACCTTTGCCAACCTGCTCATTCCCTTGCAGGTAGGTGCCAGGGATATGGCTTCTCCCTTTATGAACATGCTTTCGTTCTGGCTGTTCTTTGCCGCAAGCATTGTAATGTTATCCTCTTTATTTACCCAAACAGGACCTGCTGCCGGCGGGTGGACGGTTTATCCTCCGCTGAGCGCACTGGGACTGGCTTCCCAGGGTTCTAAAAGTGGTATGGACCTCTGGATCATTGCGATGACCCTGTTTGTGGCGTCGCAGTTACTGGGCGGTCTGAACTATATTTCCACGATCCTGAACATGCGTACCAAGGGAATGTCGATGACAAGGATGCCGCTCACCATCTGGGCCATCCTGTTTACTGCGATCCTTGGTGTATTGTCCTTCCCCGTATTACTCTCCGGCCTGGTATTGCTGATGTTTGACCGTCACCTGGGTACCAGCTTCTATCTGAGCGATATTTTCGTAGCCGGCCAGGCCTTGCCCAATGAAGGGGGAAGTGCCATCCTGTACCAGCACCTGTTCTGGTTCCTGGGGCACCCTGAGGTATATATCATTATCCTGCCCACGATGGGGCTGGCATCGGAGATCCTTGCGATTAATTCCCGTAAGCCCGTCTTCGGTTATATGGCCATGATCGCGTCCCTGATGGCCATCTGCGTACTGGCCTTCCTGGTATGGGCGCACCACATGTTTGTAACCGGGTTGAACCCCTTCCTCGGATCGGTATTCGTACTCCTCACCCTGCTGATCGCGATCCCGTCCGCCATTAAGGTATTTAACTGGATCACCACCATCTGGAGAGGCAATATCCGGTTTACCCCCGCAATGCTTTTTGCCATCGGCTTTGTAAGCATCTTCATCTCCGGCGGGTTAACAGGGATCTGGCTGGGTAACTCTACCATCGATGTACACCTGCACGATACCATGTTCGTGATCGCACACTTTCATATTGTAATGGGGGTATCGGCCTTCTTTGGAATGTTTGCCGGTATCTATCACTGGTTCCCCAAATTATTTGGCCGGTATATGAACAATACACTTGGATACATCCATTTTTGGGTAACGCTCGCTTGCGCCTACCTGATCTTCTGGCCCATGCACTACCAGGGTATGGCCGGTATGCCAAGACGTTACCTGGACAAGAGCAGCTGGGTGAGCTTCAGCCAGTTCCATAGCCTGGATGCGATGATCACCATTGCAACCATCATCGCTTTTTCTGTGCAGCTGATGTTTGTATTTAACTATTTCTATTCCATGTATAAAGGAAGACGGGTAAGGTCTCAGAACCCATGGGGTGCTACAACACTGGAATGGACCACCCCCATTCACCCGGGACACGGGAACTGGGAAGGTGAAATTCCTGAAGTACATCGCTGGGCATATGACTATGGTAAGGACGGAAGAGACTTTATTCCGCAAACCGAGCCGGTAGGTGAAAATGAAAGTACGCATTAGAAGTGAATGGTGTCCCGATAGCTATCGGGAAGTTAACAGGAAATGCTGTTGACCATTGACCATTGCCTAAATATAAAAAATTGAGAAAAACAGAAGGGGGTGGAGTAAGGGATTTTCTCCAGTTGATGAAGCCCTCATTAAGTATAATGGTGGTTTTCAGCAGTGTGATCAGTTACCTGCTGGTGCCGGATGTGATGTATGATTGGTGGAGGATCGTTTTGCTCTTTGCAGGTGGATTGCTGGTAACAGGAAGTGCCAACACCATCAACCAGGTTGTGGAAAGGGATACAGACGCGCAAATGAAGAGGACGGCAAAGCGTCCGATCGCTGCCGGGCGTTTAACACCGGAGCAGGGTTGGGGATTTGCGATCTTCAGCGGCGCTGCGGGTATCCTTATCCTGGGGTATTATTTTAACTGGACCGCCGGTGCGCTGGCTGCCTTTAGCCTTTTTTTGTATGCCTTTGTGTATACCCCGTTAAAGAAGGTCAATTCGGTGGCAGTTCTGGTAGGAGCCTTCCCGGGTGCGTTTCCCTGTTTGATCGGGTGGGTGGCCGGGTTTGTACCAGGGCAACAGATCCATTGGTTGGGAGGAATTGTTTTGTTCGGGATCCAGTTCCTTTGGCAGTTTCCCCATTTTTGGGCAATTGCCTGGGTAGCACATAAAGACTACAGCAGTGTGGGTTTTAAACTGTTGCCCAGTGATAAAGGGCCCACAAAGTTTACCGCATTGCAGACCGTTGTATATTCGCTGCTGATGTTGCCGATAACCGTTGCCCCGTTTTTTGTAGGGATCTGCGATTATGCAACCGTAAAAGGGATGATTGGAGGCGTGCTGATCATTGCGGCAAATGTCTTTTTAATTGGGCGGGCAACCACCCTTTACAACAAAATGGATGTTCCGTCTGCAAGAAAAGTGATGTTTGGCAGTTATATCCATTTGCCGGTGGTATTACTGGCGCTGTTATTGGCGAAAGCCTGATCTTGATTGGATTATTGATAAGAACTATATATGAACACAAGCATTGTGAGTGAACAACAACATAGAAGATTGCACCCCCATAAATTTGCCTTATGGGTGGCAATTGCCAGCATTCTCATGATGTTTGCCGGGCTTACCAGTGCATTTATTGTAAAAAGTAACCAGTCCGGCTGGAGAACCTTTGTGCTGCCCAATATCTTTTGGGTATCCACGGTACTCATATTAACAAGCAGCTTGACCATGCTGATGGCGATCAGGGCCTTTAAAAACAGGGCACTGCAGCAATACCGCAGGATATTGGGAGTAACGTTCCTGCTGGGAGTAGCTTTTGTGATCTGCCAGGTGATCGGTTTTGAACAACTATGGAACAATAACGTGCAATTTAAAGGAGCTTCAGGCGCGGGCCAGTTCTTTTACGCTATTGCCGGTTTGCATGCCGTACACGTAATTGGCGGTATTATTGCGCTGCTGGTGATCTTTCTGAAATCGATCACGGGGAAAACCAAGTCCTATGATGCCGTTCCTGTAGAAGTAATGGGTATGTACTGGCATTTTGTGGATCTGCTTTGGTTGTATTTAATGATATTTTTCATGATTCTGGGATAAAAATAACTTTACAAACTTGATTGAAAATCGAATATGGAACAAACAGTAACACATAATACCAAGTGGTGGAGCGGGGGCAAGAGCCCGTTTAATATTGAGTACGGGAAAATAATGATGTGGTATTTCCTGCTGAGTGACTCCTTTACGTTTGGCGCCTTCCTCATTTCATTAGGCACCGTGCGTTTTGGGCTGAACTACTGGCCGGAGCCCAGTATCGTATTTAATACCTTCCCCTTTGCAGGGCACGCAAACTTGCCATTGGCATTTGTGAGTGTGATGACCTTTGTACTGATCATCAGTTCTGTAACCATGGTGCTGGCAGTACATGCAGGACACAACCGCGACAAAAAGGGCGTGGAAAAATACCTGATCTTTACCATCATCGGCGGCTTGATCTTCCTGAGCTGCCAGGCATGGGAGTGGACGCACTTATTAACCGCAAAGAATCCGGTACTGGTTGGAGATCATATTGAGGTAATGGCACAGCGGAACGGGTTTAATCCCTGGGGAGAGATCGTACTGCCGCAGGATGTAGCACCTGCCCTGGCCAAAACTTCCCCGGAAACCCTGGCCACACTGGTACATGAACAGCACCTTTCGCATGCCAGCCATGCAGAGCTGTTAAAAACCCCCAAGGATCAGCTCATCCAGATGTTATCCAACAGTGAAATGGTGGTACGTAAACCAGGGCCTGCTGCATTTGGCGGATTCTTCTACGGCATCACCGGATTCCACGGGTTTCACGTATCTATTGGTGTGATCCTGCTGATCATTATGCTGATCCAGACAAAAATGGGCGTGTTTGAGCGCCGCGGCCGCTACCTGATGATCGAAAAGATCGGTCTGTACTGGCACTTTGTAGACCTTGTTTGGGTATTTGTATTCCTGTGTTTTTATCTTATTTAAAAGAGCGCCCACCTTTTTCCCTTTTTTCAAAAAGAATTAATTTAATATAAGTTATGAGCAATCATTACGATCCAACAAAAGATATATCACCTTCTGCGGCCTATCCTGAAGTAAGTTTTGCGCACCACACAGATGATAGCACGTTTAAAAAACGCGTTATCCGTACCACCGTTATCTTAAGTGTTTTAACGGTTTTGGAGCTGGCCCTCGGGTTTACAATTTATGCCCTGCACAAAGGAGAACCCAGCCATGCACTGCTGCTGTTTATAAAAGGAGTGGTTTGTATCTTAACCCTGGCCAAAGCATATTATATTGTTTCTGTGTTCATGCACCTGGGAGATGAAATCCGGAATTTCATCATGACCATCGTTGTTCCCCTGCTGTTGTTCATCTGGTTCATCATCGCCTTCCTGGCAGACGGACATTCGTACAAGACCCTGCGGAACCAATATGATCCTTATTTTAAGGAATCCACTACACCTTCCGGCCATCCTGTGATCCCTTCAGATGTACACAAATACAATAGCCAGAAGGGGCAGCGACAGTAAGCAGAAAATCGCTTTAGATACAGAAGGACCGCTCAATGGCGGTCCTTTATAGTTGGCATTGTTTTCTGTTTTTGGTTTATTAAAGCAGAAACCGGTTTACGGTGGCAGATGGACCTGCACCCGTTGATAAAGAGCATATTATGATTGAGAATACTGAAGAGAACTGCGAAAAGGAACTGCTGGTCATTGATCTGCGTAAGGCAAACTGGTTTGGGCTCCTTACCCTTTTGGCAGCGGTCGTTATTTTTGGCATTCCTTACTACGGTTTATGGAGCGAACAGTTTACCCTGGTGCATATAAAAGCAAGCTTCCGGGACCTTGCAACCCGGTATAGCTACCTCCTGGGCCTGATACCGCTGGGGGTTATAGCAGCGGGCATCGTTTTTCACGAGCTGATCCACGGGCTTACCTGGTCGCTGTTTACCCGTAATGGTCACCGGTCTATAAAATATGGGATCCTCTGGAAATATGCAACCCCCTATTGCCATTGCAAAGAGCCGCTGGAGGTGCGGCATTATATTCTTGGGGCCCTGATGCCAGCCATTGTTTTGGGCATATTGCCTTCCGTAACAGCGGTTATTACAGGCAATTTCTATTTGCTGGCAGGAGGCATTTTTTTCATCATGACCGCAACAGGCGACTTTATGATCGTTCATTTACTCCGCAATAAAGAAAAGACCGCCCGGGTACTGGATCATCCCAGCGAAGCCGGCTGTTATATTTACAGGCAAATTCCGCAGCGGAGGCCGGAATAGTTGCAGGCAATGCCTTTATGGCGCGAGTTGTGGCTTGCATCTGCACAGGATGGTTTTCTGCTGTAGCTATTTTCGATAGTGAATTTTATCAAGGTTTTTTCCTGGTCCGTACCCGTTTGTAGATGCGGATAGCCAGCATCAGTATAAAGATCAGCAGGAGCATACCCACCAGGCCCCAGATAACGCTGATCTCCTTTTTTACAACAACCAGCATCACAATAGCCACCAGGAAGATCGTGGCAACTTCGTTCCACATCCGCAGCTGATCCGAAGTATATTTATAAATACCGGCTGTTTGCTGTTTAAAAATACGATGAAGGGAATAGTGGTAGGCATATAGGAACAGTACCAGTATCAGCTTCAGCAGCAGCCAGAAACCCTCAGGCTTAAAAAGAACGGGCGCCCAGCCACTGGTCAGCAGTACAGAAAGTCCCATAATCAACGTGATAATGGCGGAGGGCCAGGTGATACCATACCAGAGCGGTTTCATCATTTTGATAAACTGGCGGTGCAGCAGATCCTGCCCGGGTTGCGGCTGTTCATTGGCCTCCACGTTATAAATAAATAAGCGTGGCATGTAAAACAAACCGGCAAACCAGGTAACCACAAAAATAATGTGAACCGCTTTTAAGTATGAATAAGCCAAAAGGAAGGAGTTTAAAATAAGAAATAGTCTTTGAACGACTAAGGTAACTGCTTTCCGGGTTCCGGGAAGCAGTTTTTTGTAAAAGTTTGTGCAGTGGAAATGCCGGTGGGAAGCAGAACGCCTATTGGCGGCACTTTTGCGGGCAGCCCGGCCTGCTTCAGACATTCAGATAGCAAACAGGGGCAGGGCCAGGGATCCAAAAAGAAAAATGTGGCAGCCGGTTTGCCTGTATAACGCGGTTGGCCGTACCGGCATTAAGTTAAGAAAAAGGAAACCTCCTTTCATTTTGTATTAGGATGAGAAATATATAATTTTGGATTCGCGAAAATTGAAAAACTTTGCCGTTATTGGGGCGTTTTTGGGATTTGTGACGGGCCTCGGGATGTTTTTTGAATTGAATAACGGCATTTAAAAACATATTATAAGCACTCATGCAAAAAAGAAACTATAACTATTTTTTGCTCATTTTCTTCGCCTTCCTGCTTGTCGTCAGTATTATATTTACGCAAACACTTACGGATAAAGCCACCCAGGCCCTGCAAAAAGGGAACGTGGAAGCGGTGGAGACCTTTAAGACCAACAATGAAATGCAACACCTCGTAAACCTGTCGTTTACCCTTCAATCCAGGTTGAGCCAGGTGAATAATATGGATAAGGTCTTTCCGTTAGATATATTAAGTGATTCGCTGACCCTTTTCGGATACAATGCCAATGTGCTGAACGATGCCGTGGCCCGCAAAGGGAATGTTCCGAATTTGAAAAGACTGATGGATGCAGTGAATATACAACTGAATATATCCTATGCAATTCTGGACGCCCGGCAACAAATGAATGTACCGTTGCTCGACAGTTTAACCAGGGTGCTTACGAAGACCAAGCCAGCAGAAAATGTGTATCACTATGGGGTGCTGGTAGAAAAATTCCTGGAGAACCAGCTTCAGAAAACACTGGTGACGAACTCTGCACATGCCAGCCAGTTATCGGCCTACAACCGGGTATTATCGGTTGCAGCTGTCATTGCAGTACTGATCTTTACTACAATTATTGTGATCCGGCAATGGCAGCAGCTGGTGCTTATAAAAGAGCTGCGGGTAGCGCGGGAAGCCGCCGTCAAAAGCAGGAACGCCAAGGACGAGTTTTTGGCAAATATGAGCCATGAATTGCGCACACCGCTGAACTCGCTGATCGGTTTTGGAAACCTGTTGTCAGATACGCCGCTGGACCATAACCAAAAAGAATATACGAACACGATTATTTCCAATGGGTACAACCTGCTGCATATCGTGAACGACATACTGGACTTTTCGTCGATCGAGGCGGGCAAACTCCGGATCAAGCGTATTCCCTTCAATCTTCCTGAATTGTTTGAGGACCTGAAGCGCATGTTTTCCGCTATTGTGAATGAAAAAAAACTGACCTATCATTGGGACATTGACCCGCAAACCCCGCAACTGATAAAGGGCGACCCTGAGCGGTTGAAACAGGTGTTGGTGAACCTGATCAATAATGCGATCAAATTTACTTCTTACGGAGGGGTGCACATTCATGTAGGAGTATTGCCCTGCGAAAAAGAAGAAATGCACAAGCTCGTGTTCAGCGTAAAAGATACAGGGGAAGGCATTCCAAAAGAAAAAGTGGATCTTATTTTTGAACGGTTTGAACAGCTGGAGCAAATGACCACCCGCCAGCATGGAGGTACCGGCCTGGGACTGAGCATCGTAAAAAGTCTTGTGGAAAGTATGGGCGGATCGGTTTCCGTAAATAGCGAGATCGGTCTGGGCTCAAAATTTACGTTCACCGCCATCTTTGAAAAAGCAATGGAGGCCCCCGCCGTTGCCAGCAGGAATGCGGGCAGGCCAACCGCTGATTTTTCGGGATATACCGCTTTGGTGGTAGAAGATAATGCCGCCAACCGGGTACTCCTGAAACACCTGTTGAAAAAATACAATCTTCACATAGAGCTGGCAGAAAACGGCCTGGAGGCGCTTGAAAGAATACAGGCAAAACACTATGACCTGGTATTAATGGATATCCAGATGCCGCATATGAATGGTTACAAAGCCATTTCCATTATCCGCGAAGAACTGCACATTAATACACCGGCAATTGCCATGACGGCTTATGTAATGGAGAACGAAGTTAAACGCTGTTTTGCTGCAGGGTTCAATGACTATATCTCCAAACCTATAGAAGAGCCGGATATTATCGGCAAGATCATTAAATGGATGCCCGCCCGCGCGGAAGTGGCACCACCGGCCGCTGTTGTGGAGACAACCGGTGAGGATGGCCTGGATTTTTTCAGGGAACTGGTGGGGGGCGATGAAGCCATAATGAATGAGCTGCTTGGTGAGATCCGGAAGCAATGGGTATATGATAAAGAAGCGCTGCGGGCAGCAGCAGCAGCAGGGGATACATTAGAAATGGGCCGTATTTTACACCGGGTAAAATCCACATTTTCCGCATTGGGTCCCAACCATCCGATCCAGCAATTGTTAAAGAAACGGACCATTGCAACAGGCAGCAGTACCGGGGATATTGGTAATACAACGGAAGACGTCATCCGGGAGATCGATCAATTCGGGAAAACGGTGTTTATTTCATAAAAGAGAAGCGTAGTATGGCATCCACACAACTCATTAAAGATACATTAAAGCAGGAACGTTCTTATAAAGCCATATTGCTGATGCTGGTTGCCTTGTGGATGGTATCACTCACACTGATCGCCGTTTTGCTGGTTAACTGGCGGCGCCAGGCACACTCCGGGCCGGGGGCCAATGCACACCGGACACCCTCGTTGGATCAGATGCTGCTATCGTTCAGTGAATTGAAAATAGGGAACAACACTACCCTGATCAATCTGCAGCTGAAAGAAATTTCTCAAAAAAAGGTTAGCATGGATACAACTGCTGAAGAAGTGATCGCCGATTACAGAAAGAAAATTTTTGATCGCATGCTGGAACAAAAGATCAAAACCAGTACACCTGCCAAGCAAGATGGATTTACCATTAAACCTGTTCCTCAATAATTGACTATGAAGTTTTGTTCGTTTATATTAGCCTTCCTGATCCTGACTTCCTGCGGTATGCAAAAACGGATGACCGCCGCCCGGGCCACCAGTGAAAAGACCCAAAAAATGGTGCACGAAGAGTCGGTTAAGCTGGACTCGATAAAAAAAATACTGGATGTTAAAGCTGCCGACCGCGCTGTTGACAGCGTTTTAAACAGGGATGTTCTGAACATCCTGGAAAAGCTCGGAAGCCGTTTGAACAGTGCACAGCAGCTTGCCCTGATTATGGATATGGCTACCAGGAACAAAGCTGCTTTCAGAAAAGGGATATCGTCCGCTGATCTTTTAAAGAAACTGATCATACTGGATTCATTCAATACGGCGCAAAAACGGCGTGAAGTAGTTTACAGGATGCTGACAGAATCGGTGAGCACGGCAAAATACCAGTTGTTTCATTATGCCGCATTTTTTGATCCGGGGGTTTACCGTATCCCGGAATCTGCCATAAAATCCATCCGTTCGCATTTTACACCCATTATAGATTCGATTTCACGCATCTCGAACAAGTATGCAGGTATACCGCGGGAGGCCCGGATCGTATTTGTAGGCTACTCTGATTCCACGCCTATCGTAAAGAACGGTCAGCTTTATAAAGAGCTGGTCAGGATCCTTGATACCAACGAGCCCGGGCAAAGACAGATGAACCAGCTGCTGTCGGACCTTCGGGCAAAAGAGATGGTACGTAATATGAAAATGGTTTTAAACGATAATACCGGCAAGTTTAAAAACTTCAATACATTAAAGATCGGTTATGTGGCTTACGGAAAAGGGGAGGAATACCCATCGCCCCGGATCGATGATTATAAGCCCACCGATGAACGAAGGCGCATCGTTCTGAGTTATTGGACCGTGTTGCCGGACCTGGACGACTTGTAATTTGAAAATGTGAAGATATGAATCCGATACAGGCATGCACAAAATCCTGCTGCATACTTTACCTTAGACTTTAAACCCGGGAACGTCCGTCAGGCATGAAACCGGCTCTGACGTGAAACCCGAAACCCAGGAGCTTTAAACACCGGCTGTCTGCCGGGTTTCTTCAATCAGCTGCAACAGGGTATCTACCCAAAGCGGGCTGGTATTCATACAGGGAATATAACTGTAGGTGGCTCCTCCATATTCCATAAATGTTTCCTTGCCCCGCAGTTCAATTTCTTCCAGGGTTTCCAGGCAGTCGCTGACAAACGAAGGACAGACAACCACCAGCTTTTTAACGCCTTCACCGGGCAGTTGGGGCAGGCGTACCTGCGTATTGGGCAGCAGCCAGGGATCGCGCCCCAGGCGGCTCTGATAGCTTTGTTGCCATTGCTCTTTTTTGAGCCCCAGTTTTTTGGCTACCAGTTCACTGGTAATGGTTACCTGGTGCCGGTAGCAGGTAGGGTGGGAGGTACTTGATTTGAAGCAGCAGTTTTCTACCTGCATGCAGTGTTTTTTAGTGGGATCGCTTTTCAACACATGGCGCTCAGGGATGCCATGATAGCTGAACAGCAGCTGGTCAAAGTCTTCCCGGAGATAGGGACGCATACTTTCTGCCAGTGCGTTAATATAGGAAGGATGCTTATAAAAGGGAGGTACCACCTTTAGTTGAAACGGATAATTGTTTTTTTTATGAGCTTCCTTCATATGCTCAACGGCTGTTTCAAAACTACTCATTGCATAGTGCGGGTATAAAGGCACCAGGATCACTTCTTCTACATCCGGCAGCCGCTTCAGCAATGCATTATAGGCAGCTTCCGGTGTTGGGTTGCCATAGCGCATAGACAGTTCAACAGGCAGTTCCGTCTTTTGCTGTACCGCCTCCTGCAGCTGTTGGGATAATACGATAAGAGGAGAACCTTCCTTCCACCAGATGGTTTTATAGGCTTCAGCTGATTTGGGCGCCCGGAAAGGAACAATAATGCCTTTAATGAGCAAAAAACGCAAAAGCCAGGGCTTGTCAATAACCCGTTTATCCATCAAAAACTCATCCAGGTACCGCCTTACATCCTTTACCTCGGTTGAATCCGGAGAACCCAGATTCATTAATATTATTCCTGTTTTGCGCATTTCCTTGTCGTATAAAATTAGTGTCCCTGTTTACTGATAGTGGTTGCAGGGACCCGGTTTTGCACCCGTGGTACAAAAGTGTAACAACCGGCAAAGATACAGGTTCCGGCAAGACAATCATACTATCTGCAGTAATGAAAAATCATGATAAAAATCATGCTTTTTTTAAGTCCCGGTGACAAAAGTATGACGATACTACCACTTATCCTTTATACATTTGCGCCTGAATGATGTCGGTAGAAGAATTTCATATTTCAAAGCAGGTCTTAGATCGTTTTTGCATTGCAGGCATCAACTATCATAAGGCCGACGCAGCAACCAGAGGACTGTTTTCCATCACGAACGAGGCGTTTGTTACATTAGGAGAAAGTGCAAAGGCCGCGGGACTGAAAAGTGTCTTCGTGGTGTCTACCTGTAATCGTACCGAGATCTATGGGTTTGCAGAATCGGTAATGCAATTGGTAGAGCTGCTGGTGCCGCATACCAACGGTGATAAAGCAGCATTTTACGAATGTGGCTATTTCAAGAATGGAGAAGAAGCCCTGCAGCACCTGTTTGATGTGGCTGCCGGGCTGGACTCACAGATCCTGGGTGATTATGAGATCCTGGGGCAGCTCAAAAGAGCAGTGGAAACAGCCCGCGGTCAGCACCTGATCGGCCCGGTGATGGACCGGATGCTGAACTTCGCTTTTCAGGCATCAAAAAAAATAAAGACCGAAACCAACCTGAGTGACGGGACCGTTTCGGTTTCGTTTGCTGCAATTGAGTTGCTGCAGAATATTAAGGACATCGGGAAAAAGAAAGTGCTGATCATTGGCGCCGGTAAGTTTGGGGTAAATGTATGCAAAAACCTGAATACGTATTTGCCGCATACCACCGTTACCATTATGAACCGTACCGATGCTGTTGCAAAACAGATTGCGGCCGGGCATCAGGTTCATTTTGCTCCTTATGCAAACAAAGCGGTGGCAGTGCAGGCTTCCGATATCATCATTGTTTGCACCAATGCAAATGAGCCCACAGTGATGCCCGAACTGGTAACGGCAGGTACACCAAAATTGTTCCTGGACCTTTCCGTACCCGTCAATGTGCATCCGGCTATCCGGAATATGGAACAGGTTACGGTGATCGATGTGGATGAGATCTCCAATACCATACTGGATCGTACCCTGGCAAAACGCAAGGCCGAAGTGCCCCGCGCCCTTACCATTATTGAACATTTTAAAAAGGAATTTCTGAGCTGGTTAAGGGATCACCACTATGCGCTGCACCTGAAAACCTGGAAGAATAAACTTTGTGATATTGATTTAACGCAAACCGGCGTTTGCGAATTTTATAAGGATAAAGAACTGATCAGCGAAACAGAGCGGATAATGCGTGCCCAAAAGGCGGTAAAGCAGCTGGCGGTAAACCTCAAAGTGCGGCACGATAAGGGCTGCCAGTTTATCAGCAGTATCAACGATTATCTGCAGCTTCTCTGACCCCGGATATTTTATTATGATCCGTATTGGTACCCGAGACAGTCAGTTGGCCGTTTGGCAGGCCACACAGGTAAAAAATCTCTTAGAAAGTTTAGGCACCCCCGCACAGCTGGAACTGGTTAAAAGCGAAGGGGATCTTGACCTGGTAACACCCCTTTATGCCATGGGCGTACAGGGCGTTTTTACAAGAGTATTGGATGCCGCATTGCTTAGTAACAGGATCGATGTGGCGGTGCATAGTATGAAGGATGTACCGGTACAGCTTCCGGAAGGGATTGTGGAAGCCGCTGTTCTGGAACGCGCCTCCTGTAATGATATTCTGGTTTTGAATCCGAACTGGCAGGCGCCGGATACAGGCTTTCAGATCTCAGCTTTCAGATCTCAGCTTTCAGATCCTGAAACTTTAAATGGTGAACCTGGAACATTTCCCCTGACCATCGCTACCAGCAGTGTGCGCCGCAAGGCCCAGTGGCTGAACCGGTTCCCCGGTCATACGATCGAAAATATCCGCGGTAATGTAAATACACGGCTCCGCAAGCTTTCCGAAAGTAATTGGTTCGGTGCCATCTTTGCTGCGGCAGGCCTGGAACGTATCGGGCTGAGGCCAGCCGGCAGCATTGATCTTGAGTGGATGCTGCCCGCTCCTGCCCAGGGCGCCATAATGATCACCGCCCGCAAGGGAGATACGGCGGTACTGCGTGCATGCAGCCGCATTAATCATACAGGAACGGCCTACTGTGTAAAAGCCGAAAGGGATTTTTTAAGTGAGCTCATGGGGGGCTGCGCCACGCCCATCAGTGCGCTGGCAACCATTCATCAAAACAGCCTGCACTTCAACGGAAGTGTTGTTACTCCCGATGGGACCGAAAAAATAGAGGTAGCAGAAACCTATGCGATCGATGCAACCGTGGCCGCCGGAAGGGCAGCAGCAGCAAAGATCCTGGAAAAAGGTGCCGGACCGTTAATTGCGAAAATGAATAATGAGCAATAGACCGCTTCATATTTTAAGTACAAAGCTGCTTGATGATGCGCTTATGCACCGGGCCGGGGACAGGGTCCTGCTTGATTGCAGATCCTTCCTGCAAACGCAGCCGGTAGCACCCGGGCTGGTTGCAGCATTGCTGGCAGATGTTTCCCTTGCGGACCAGGAAGTGATCTTTACCAGCGCCAATGCAGTAAAGGCCGTAGCGGCAGCGGTTACGGGCAGCCCTCAATGGAAGGTGTTTTGTATTGAAGCGGCTACCCGTAAAAAAGTGCAGGAGTTATTTCCCCAAACCGAGATCAGGGCCGCTGCTCCCAATGGCGCACAACTGGTGAACCAGATCATCAGGCAGGCGCCGGATCAGGTAGTTTTTTTTTGCGGGAACCTGCGCCTGGATACCATCCCGGATGGGTTGAAAAAGAACGCCATCCCCTGCCGGGAAAAAGTAGTTTATGAAACAATAAAAACACCAGTTCCTGTTAAGCCGCAATACGATGGGATCCTTTTCTATAGTCCGAGTGGTGTGGCAAGTTTTTTTGCTGTTAATAAAATAAGCCCGGGAACAAAAGCATTTTCTATTGGCCCTTCTACAACCGAGGCTTTAAAAAAATATACGTCAAACATTGTAGAAGCTCCGCATCCTGATGTGGAACAGATGATCGGGGCTATTGCGAACAGCAGCTGGTAGCGGATCCGGCAATTCAAAGACTTTTAAATATGATGCAACAGGAAATAAAAAACGACTTAATTTTAAGAACGCTTCGCGGAGAAGCCACGGAGCGTACCCCGGTATGGATGATGCGTCAGGCCGGAAGATACCTGCCGGAATACATACAACTAAGGGAGAAGTATTCTTTTTTTGAACGGTGCCAGAACCCCGAACTCGCCTGCGAAATTACCCTGCAACCGGTAGATATTGTAGGCGTGGATGCGGCGATCCTGTTTTCAGATATCCTGGTGGTACCACAGGCCATGGGTTTGGAAGTGCAGCTGGTGGAAAAACTGGGTCCCCTGTTGCCCCAGCCCATAAAAGGCCCGAACGACCTGCAACGTGTCAGAATACCGGAGGTGAACGAAACATTGAATTATGTTTTTGAAGCGATAAAGCTGATCAAAAAAGAACTGAACGGACGCGTGCCGCTGATCGGCTTTGCAGGGGCGCCCTGGACACTTTTATGCTATATGGTGCAGGGAAAAGGCAGTAAAACCTTCGATGAAGCGAAGGCCTTTTGTTATCAGCAGCCGGAAACCGCGCATGCCCTGCTGCAAATGATCACGGATACCACGATCGCATACCTGAAAGGCCAGGTGGCGGCCGGTGCGGATGTATTACAGGTGTTTGACAGTTGGGGTGGATTGCTGGGCAAAAGTGATTTTGAAGAATTTTCGCTCCGCTATATCCGCCAGATCGTGGCTGCGTTAAAAGAAAGCGTTCCGGTGATCGTTTTTGCAAAAGGTGCCTGGGGCTCGCTGGCAGAAATGGCAGCAACCGGTGCTGCCGGTCTGGGGATCGACTGGTGCATAGAACCGCAGGTGGCCCGTAACCTGGCAGGGGAAAGTATCACATTACAGGGAAACTTTGATCCCGCAAAATTACTGGCCCCCATCCCGGTGATCGAGAAGGATACAAAAGCAATGCTTCGTGCGTTCGGGAACAGCCGGCATATTGCCAACCTGGGACATGGCATTTTGCCCAATGTACCGGTGGACCACGCAAAGGCATTTGTAAATACGGTGAAGGAATACACATTCTCTGATCTATAAAATCGTCTGTCTTGAAAAAAATACCCCTTTTAACCGCACTGCTTATGTTCGTCTGGACAGCGGTTGCTGCCCAGGAGTTATACATGCCCCGTAATATCCGGAACGCTGTAAAAAGGGGAACCCGTACCACAACAGGTTTGCCCGGCCCCAACTATTGGCAAAACAGGGGGGTGTATGAGATCAGTGCCACCGTAAATACCGGAGAAAAGTCCGTTTCAGGAAAAGAAAAGATCAGCTATTCCAATAACAGCCCGGATACCCTGAAATCGGTGGTGATCCGTTTTGTAAACAATATTCACAAACCGGAGGCGCCAAGGGCCGGGCAGGTACCCAAAGACTTTTTGACCCCGGGGTTAAAGATCTCCGGGTTTACTGTGAACGGCGAGCGCTATCCGGTCAACAGCGATGACTGGGGAACTGTCAGTAATATAAAACTTCATACACCTTTGCTGCCCCGGTCAAAGGCAGCATTTGAGATCGAGTGGTCCTATCCTCTATCAAAACTCAGTGGCCGTGAAGGCCAGATTGATCCGAATACGTTTTTCTGTGCCTACTTCTATCCGCGAATCTCGGTATATGATGACTACAACGGGTGGGATCTTCTGCCACATACTGATGGGGGTGAGTTTTATAATGATTTTAATGACTATACGGTTTCCGTCAAAGTGCCCACCAACTACGTGGTTTGGGCAACCGGAACCCTGGAGAACGCAAAAGAAGTATTGCAGCCCGCTGCATTTAAGCGCTTCCGCGAATCGCAGTCCTCCAATAAAGTCATCCATGTGGCCACTGCCAAAGACATGGAACAGGGTGCGGTAACCAATTTCAGTGAATGGAATGAATGGAAGTTCACGGCCCGGAATGTTACCGATTTTACATTTGCCACCAGTAACCATTTTGTATGGGATGCGGGCAGTGTAGCGTTAGCGGATGGCAGCGGTTTAAAAAGAGTGAGTGTGCAGGCTGCATATAAGGATACGGCGGCTGATTTTAAAAATTATGTCGAGTGGACCAAATATGCCATCCAGTGGTATTCAGATCACCTGCCGGGTGTTAACTATCCATATCCCTCTATGACGGCCATCCAGGGATATGCAGATATGGAATATCCCATGATGGTGAATGATGCCTCTTTAAGAGACCTGATGGATTCCCGGCTTACGGTGGATCATGAAGTGGCACATACTTACTTTCCCTTTTATATGGGCGTCAATGAAACGCGTTATGCCTTTATGGATGAAGGCTGGGCCACCACCTTTGAGTACCTGATCGGTATTTCAGAGAACGGGAAACATGCAGCAGACAGCGCCTTTAAGAGTTTCCGGATAAAGAACTGGATCCGCAACCCGGCAACAGAAATGGATCAACCCCTCATCACAATGTCGTCCCAGTTGTCCGGGGCAGGGTATGGAAGAAATTCCTACGGGAAAGCCGCTCTGTCTTACCTGGCCTTAAAAGACCTGCTGGGAGAGATCCCGTTCAAAAAGGCACTGATCAGTTATATAAATACCTGGAACGGGAAACATCCCGTTCCCTGGGATTATTTCTATTCCATCAATGCCGCCGCAAAGCAGGATCTTAACTGGTTCTGGCAAAACTGGTTCTTTAGTAACAACTATATCGATCTTAACGTTAAGGAAGCCCGGTCCGGCAATAACAGTACCACCATCACCCTGGAAAATGTTGGCGGGTTTGCCGTGCCCTTTGATGTGATCATAAAACCGGAAAACGGAAAAGAAAAGCAGTATCATTACACACCGGCAATATGGAAGGGGAGGGAACGGGCAGTTACCTTAACAGTGCCCAGCAGTGGAAAAATCGAAAAGGTTATTATTGACGGAGGGATTTTTATGGACGCCACTCCACAGGACAATAGTTATCTGTTATGAAAAAAGAAGCAACAAACGCATTCCGTCAGCAATGGATTGAGTACGTTTATGGATTACAGGATCGCATCTGCAAGGCACTGGAAGCAGAAGATGGCCGTGCCGTTTTTAAAGAAGATAACTGGCAGCGCGGCGAAAACGGAAAAGGCGGTGGCGGGCATTCCCGTATTATGGAAAACGGCGCCGTTTTTGAAAAAGCCGGTGTAAATGTCTCCGTGGTATACGGACATATTACCGAAAAGATGCAACAGGTGTTGCCGGTGAATGAAGGCACCTGGTTTGCCTGCGGCATCAGCCTGGTGCTGCATCCTGAGAACCCCTTTGTGCCCACCACACATGCCAACTGGCGTTATTTTGAGGCACATGATGAAGAAGGTACCGTTACCCATCGCTGGTTTGGTGGTGGTGCAGACCTGACGCCTTATTATTTATTTGAGGAAGATGTGATCCACTTTCACACAACAGTAAAAGAAGCGATTGACCCTTTTGGGCTGGAGTTATACCCAAAGTATAAGCAACAATGCGACGAGTACTTTGCTAACAAACACCGGGAAAATGAAATGCGTGGGGTAGGCGGTGTGTTTTATGATCACCTCTATCTGAACAGCGAAGAGGAAGCGGCACGGTTACTGGCCTTTCAAAAAGCCAATGGAGACGCCTTCCTGGATGCGTATCTGCCCCTGGTGCAAAAAAGGAAAAATACTCCCTGGAACGCTGAACATAAAAAATGGCAGGAGATCCGGCGGGGTCGCTATGTAGAGTTTAACCTGATCCATGACCGGGGAACGATCTTCGGTCTGAAAACAAAGGGCCGCACCGAAAGTATTTTAATGAGTTTACCACCCACTGTACGGTTTATATATAATTACGAGCCGGAACCCGGAAGCCCGGAAGAGAAATTATTACAGGCCTGTAAACACCCGAGAGCATGGGTTTAAGATGTAGGATGTCTGATTTTTTGATATCCGATGTGTAAACAGTTAACGTATGAATAGAAAAGAATTACAGGACAGAACGAAGCAATTTCATGTGGAAGTGATCAAACTTTGCGAAAACTTTCCAAAGAATGCTGCAGGTTTTGAAACGGCCAGACAACTCATTCGGGCCGCGGGTTCTGTTGGAGCGAATTACAGGGCCTCTGCCAGAGCCGAAGTCTTCAAACGATTTCCTATACAAGATAGAAGTTGTTTTAGAAGAAGCGGATGAAAGTCATTACTGGCTGGAGGTAGTTAAGGGTGCTCAGCTGCATAGCGGTGATGCACTCGATAAATTAATTAGGGAAGCGAATGAATTAACCGCAATTTTTGCGGCTACAGATAAAACGAACAAAGCAAAAATCAAAAAATCAGATATCATAGATCAGAAATAAACAAGTTATGATCATACAACATAGAAACCGGATTTTAAGAAGGACCGCCGCCATCCGTGAGATGGTTGCGGAAACACAATTACGCCCCGGCGATTTTATTTTGCCCGTTTTTGTTACAGAGGGTAAAGATGTGGTGGAAGCCATCAGTTCCATGCCGGGTTATTTTCGACGCTCACTCGATAAAACGGTAGAAGAGGTAAAGGAATTGTGGAGCCTGGGTATCCGGAGCGTATTATTATTTGTAAAATGTGATGACGCGCTTAAAGATAACACGGGTAAGGAAAGCTGGAACCCGGACGGGCTGATGCAGCAGGCAGTAAAAGCGATAAAAGACGCGGTTCCGGAAATGGTGGTAATGACCGATGTGGCCCTGGATCCTTATTCGGAATACGGACATGATGGTATAGTGGATGTAAAGAACGGTTATATTGTGAATGATGAAACGGTAGAAGCCCTTGCAAAGATGAGCCTTTCGCACGCGGCTGCAGGAGCCGACTTCATTGCGCCCAGCGATATGATGGATGGACGTATCGGGGTCTTCCGCAAGGCACTGGAAGAAAATGGCTTTTCCGGAGTTGGTATTATGAGCTATTCCGCAAAATATGCCAGTTGCTTTTATGGCCCTTTCCGGGATGCCCTGGACAGTGCCCCGGGTTTTGGTGATAAGAAAACCTACCAGATGAATTATGCCAACCGGGTAGAGGCGATCAATGAAACGTTAAAGGATGTGGCCGAAGGCGCGGATATTGTAATGGTAAAACCAGCGATGGCCTACCTCGATATTATCCGCGAAGTGAAAAATGCGGTTACCGTTCCTGTAAGCGCCTATCATGTGAGTGGCGAATATGCCATGATTAAGGCCGCGGCCGAGCGGGGATGGCTGGATGAAGAAAAAGCCATCCTGGAAAGCTTGACTTCCATTAAAAGAGCGGGTGCCGATCTCATCGCTACTTATTTTGCCAAAGACGCCGTTCGTTTATTACAGTCCTGATCTGATGCAGCAAAATCTTGTACAGAAATACAATATCCAGGGCCCCCGGTACACCAGTTACCCTACCGTTCCCTATTGGGAGCCGGAACATTTTACTACCGGGGCATGGACGGAAGCGCTCATACGCAGTTTCCGGGAAACCAATACCACACAGGGGATCAGCGTGTATATACACCTGCCGTTCTGCGAAAGCCTCTGCACATTTTGTGCCTGTCATAAGCGCATTACGCGGCGGCATGATGTGGAGCTGCCCTATATTCAAACCGTTTTGCAGGAATGGGAGCTGTATTGTGCGCTGCTTCCGGATCCGCCTGTAATTAAGGAGCTGCACCTGGGCGGTGGCACGCCTACTTTTTTTAGTCCGGAGCATCTGGCGCTTTTGTTAAACGGTATTTTCTCAAAGGCTGTTATTGCCCCCGCTCCTGAATTCAGTTTTGAAGGACACCCGAATAATACCACCCCCGCACATTTACAGGTGCTGTATGAACTCGGTTTCCGGCGGGTAAGCTTTGGGGTACAGGATTATGATCCCTTGGTACAAAAAGCCATACACCGCATTCAGCCTTTTGAACGGGTAGCCGCAGTAACGGCTGGAGCCCGCAGTGTAGGGTACGAAAGTGTCAGCCATGACCTGGTTTTCGGACTGCCTTTTCAAACCTGGGCCTCCATGCAGTCCACCATTGAGCGTACCATCGAATTAAAGCCCGACCGGATTGCGTTTTATTCCTATGCCCATGTACCCTGGGTAAAAGGGGTAGGACAGCGGGGATTCCGGGATACGGATCTTCCCTCGCCCGAACTGAAGCGGAAACTGTATGAAGAAGGCAAGGCGCTGCTGGAACGATCGGGGTACGTGGAAATAGGGATGGATCATTTTGCATTGCCCGGTGACGCCCTGCACCAATCATTACATAACGGGCAATTGCACCGCAATTTTATGGGATATTCTTCATCGGCCACCCAGGTGATGATCGGGCTGGGCATGTCTGCGATCTCTGATTCATGGTATGCTTTTGGGCAAAATGAGAAGTCGGTGGAAGCCTACAGGGAGCGTGTTCAGGAGGGCCGGCTTCCTGTGGTCAAAGGGCATTTGCTGAACGAAGAGGATCTGAAGATCCGGAAACATATCTTAAATATCATGTGCCGGCTTAAAACGTCGTGGCAGGAGCCGGAAATGCAATTGCCGGGATTGCCGGAGATTACCTCCCGCCTGCAGGAAATGGAACAGGACGGGTTGCTGGAAATCTTTGACGGGGGGGTAAATGTTACGGCAGCGGGCCGTGCATTTGTGCGGAATATTGCAATGGCATTTGACCTGCGGTTGATCCGCAAACAACCGGGTACGCAAATTTTTTCAATGACGGTATAAGAGCCTGTTTAAATTTTATTGATGGAATTTATTATGAAGCTATTTTGGAGCGAAACAAGGAAAATTTTGCAGGCATAGTAGGCCACTATGGCGAAAAATTTAACGTAGTTGCAGCCCAAAACAGCCATAATAAAGCCATTGAATGAATTTTAAACAGGCTCTAAGTGCTCCCGGTGAAAATTAAACCTGATAACGAATACGATCATATCCATGCAAACAATAACGATACCGGTAGATAAAAAGAAAACGCGGCGCCAGTTGGCAGGCGCCCTGGTGTTTGTGTTGCTGGGAGCGCTTTTTGTTATAAAACCCTTCCTGTTTATCCGTAGTGATGACCCATCCATGATCCGCATCATCGGGTACATCTGCACCGGTTTTTTTGGATTGTGTGCCATTGTGCTGTTTCAGAAACTAAGAAATAGAAAAGAAGTATTGGTCATTGATGCAGAGGGTATCACGGATAGCTCCAGTGGCATTGCTGCGGGGCGGGTATGGTGGCGGGATGTAAAAAGTATCCGGGTGGAGCAGGCAGCAGGTCAGTCATTTATTATGCTGGAAGTAAGGGATCCGCTGGTATACCTGCAGCAACAGCAAAATCCTGTTAAAAAACGGGCCATGGAATTAAACTACCAGCTTTACAAAACGCCGGTTGGCATTTCCGCACAGTTTTTAACGATTGGGTTTGAACAACTGCTGCCATTACTGGAAAACGCATTTAAAGAAGCCCGGAGCCGTTAAGCAGCCAGCAATCAGACATCAGTTTTCAGCTGTCGGCCATCAGCGTTCTTTAGGCCACAATAAACGACTTTCAACCACATTCAACCTGGAATGGAAGTCGATCTCGGCAAATCCCTTATTTTTATACAAACAAAAAATCCATGCAAACGGCTTCTAAGAAAGTGATCAATGGGTGGGCGATGTACGATTGGGCCAACTCGGTGTACAACCTGGTTATTACCACCACTTTTTTCCCGATCTATTTTTTAGCGGTCACCGGGAGCAGTTCCGGTGATCATAAAGTACATTTTCTGGGAAGGCAGTTTGTAAACTCTTCCCTGTATGATTATGTACTGGCAGTAGCTTATTTGTTTGTAGCAATTCTTTATCCCATTCTCACCTCTATTGCAGATACCCGGGGAAATAAGAAAAACTTTATGCGTTTTTTCTGTTATATGGGCGCACTGGGGTCGGCTACTTTGTTTTTTTTCACCAGTGATACACTCGGGTTGGGTGTGGCGGCCTTTATGCTGGCAGCTATGGGGTATGTGGGCAGCCTGGTATTTTATAATGCATATCTGCCGGAAATCGCAGCGCCGGAAGACCGGGACCGGATCAGCGCACGCGGATTTTCTTATGGTTATGTGGGCAGCGTAATTATGCAGCTGGTAGGTTTTTTGCTGATTGTTTTAATGACAGATAAGGGCATGGCTACCCGGATTACCTTTTTACTGGTTGGTATCTGGTGGTTCAGCTTTGCGCAGATCACGTTTTCCAGGCTCCCTCGATCGGCCAAAACAGGTAAGATCAGGGGCAGGGTTTTGCGGGACGGGTTCAGCGAAATAAAAAAAGTATATCTGCAGGTAAAGCAAATGCCGGTATTGAAAAGATACCTGCGCGGCTTCTTTTTTTACAGCATGGGTGTGCAAACCGTAATGCTGGCTGCTACCCTGTTTGGCAGCAAGCTACTGGGACTGCCGGACGACCGGCTGATTATATCGGTTGTTATGATACAGCTGGTGGCGGTAGCCGGTGCCTGGTATATGTCGCGGCTTTCGGCACGGTATGGAAATATTAAAGTACTGATGGGAGTGGTTGTTTTCTGGATCCTGATCTGCATTGCTGCCTACCTTACAGCCCTGGTAGCGGAAGAAGGTGGCAATGGGGAATACCTGTTTTATGGACTGGCCGTGGCTGTGGGTCTGGTAATGGGAGGGATCCAGTCACTCAGCAGGTCTACCTATGCTAAATTAATGCCCGATACAAAGGATACGGCTTCTTTTTTCAGTTATTACGATTTTACGGAAAAGCTGGCCATTGTAATCGGTATCTTTGCCTTTGGATTTATTGAAGAGCAAACGGGCAGTATGAAAAACTCAGTATTGTCACTCATCCTGTTCTTTGCCATTGGCTTCTTCTGGTTGTACTCCGCATTGGTAAAGCAGCGAAAGGCATAGTGTTCAGTTATCAGCTATCAGTCTTCAGTTCAGAGACGTTTGCTGAAAACATTTCACTCCCCACATTTCACTCCCCACATTTCACTTCTCACTTAAAAAATATGAACCTGTATACAATCAATTGCGGTCATTTCAAATTAGATGGAGGTGCCATGTTTGGCGTGGTGCCCAAAAGCATCTGGAGCGGACTAAACCCCGCAGATGAAAACAATATGTGCAGCTGGGCTACCCGGAGCCTGCTTATTGAAACCGGGGAGCGGCTGATATTGGTGGATTGTGGCATGGGCGATAAGCAAAGCGAAAAATTCTTTGGTTATTATTACCTGCACGGGGATGATGATCTTGACAAATCGCTGGCACAATATGGTTTTCATCGTGGGGATATTACGGATGTGTTTTTAACCCACCTGCATTTTGATCATTGCGGAGGCGCTATAAAAAGGGAAGGAGACAAACTGGTACCGGCCTTTAAGAATGCCGTTTACTGGAGCAATGAGGCGCATTGGGAGTGGGCCATTCATCCCAACCCCAGGGAAAAGGCTTCTTTTTTAAAGGAAAATATTCTTCCCATACAGGAAAGCGGACAGCTGCGGTGGATTGCTGCCAGGGAAGAAAAAGCATCAGAGCTTGCCACGGCACCATTCCTGGATCAGCTGGATATCCGTTTTGCCAATGGTCATACAGAAGCCATGATGCTGCCCCAGGTAAACTACAAAGGAAAGACGATTGTATTTATGGCAGACCTGCTGCCTTCCCCGGGTCATATTCCATTGCCCTATGTAATGGCTTATGATACGCGCCCGCTGATGACTATGACAGAAAAAGAAGCCTTCCTGCAGGAAGCCCTGGAAAAGGAGTATGTCCTGTTTTTTGAGCACGATCCGCAACAGGAGTGTTGTACACTGAAGGAAACAGAGAGAGGTATCCGCCCGGACCGGTTCTTTAAACTGAGCGAGCTTTAGCTATGAGCGGCAGCTTTTGGTGAGCTGCTATCAATGCTTTGGGTGTCCTGAGGCACTCCGTTACCTGAACCTGCCGGCTGGCGCGTCATCGTACACCGGCGCTGCAAAGTGAAGATCAAATCCGGGAATTGGAAAATTTCAGCATGAACGAATCATACCCGGATTGAGGGTTGATCATCTGGTATCAAAACCGGATCCGACCTGTCTGAAGGCGCTCTTCAACCCTAAAATGCTGATCGCTCAAAGCGAAGCCCTCACAGCTTAATGCTTTTTAATCAACGCGGTCATCGGGTTCTTCAATCCCTGAAAGCTGGTCATATCAATCCGTACCTTACCTACAATGATCGGACTTTCTACCCGTACCGGCACCCGGTTGGCATCATCTGTAACCCATACCACCATTTTTTCACCACCTTCAAAGATCGTTCCTTTGATCGTCAGCGGCTGAATACGTATAGTTTTAAACTTCCCGTATTTGGTGTTGATGGTTTCCTTGCCCATATAGCGGATGTACATATTGAAGACCTCGTTATCCAGGAAAACGCTAAAAGGTACTTTATCACCGGGTTTCAGACTGTTGTAATCCACATTGCGGGCGTAAAATACGGAGCTGACCACGTCGTGCACGCAGGGAGGTACTGGAAATACGCCTTCATTGGTGATAGCGGTATTGGCCGTTTTGTCAAAACTCACTTTCTGGTACTTTTTATAGCCGCCCTCATTGATATTGCGAACGAACTGCAGGGGCTGAAAGGTTTCTACATCAATGAAGGTTTCATAGGTGTCGTTGGCCTTATAAGCCCATTCGTAGGAAGAAAGGGTACGCCCTGTTCCTGTAATATGGTACACGGAACGACCATTCCACTTGATCGAAGTAATTACAAAAGATCCTGAACCCGCAGGTACAAAGGCCCCAGCCACGCTGTACCCAACTGTAAAACCTACCTTTTCACCAGCCTGGAAGGCCGTATTGGGAATGGCGCATCCGCCCGCAACCACCGTTGCCGGCCGGGAAGCTGCCTCTGTTGCTGGTTTGCTGCCGGTAAACAGCATAAAGAACGGGACCAGGAATAAACTAAGCGTTTTCATTTTTGCTTTTAAATATTCTTTTTATACCTAATACCAAAACACTTCCGATAAGTGCCGGTATGATCAGGTTAATTAACCAAATGCTTGCCGAAGTTAAGCTAATACCCAATTGATTAGCATTAAATAATCCTAATATTGTCAGGCTAAGGCTCCCCCGTACGCTCAGATCCGTAAAAAGCGCAATGGTGGGAATAATGGCCAGGATCAAAAATAATACACTGATCCCCGTCCATACCTGCCAAAAAGAAAGATCCACTTCAAACAACTGAAATAGTAAAAAATATTGCAATATAAAGATAAAAAACCTTGTTACAGATAAAGACAGCAATCGGAGCAGCAGCGTTGCATTAAACTGCTCCAATGCTTCGATGGACCAGGAGAACTTTTGACCGGAGGGGAGCCGGTTGATCCATTTGACCATCCACGAAATACGGAAATAAAAGATCAGCAGGACCACAGCGCTCAGCGCTACAATATAAAAAAGCGCATCAAACCATAGCAGGGAAATGATCCTGGCGGCAACAAGCGGCTCCTTTAAGAAGTAAAGGGAGCACAATCCCATTAAGATGGTGACCAGGAGCTGACTGGTATTGCTGACCACGGTGAGCGTAGCCGCTTTAATGCGTTTACCCTCGTTTATGTACAGGACCCGCCCAACATAATCGCCGATACTGTTAGGAGTGGAAACCGAAAAGGATACGCCGGATAAGACGGCCTTTAAAGCGCGTAAAAAAGACATCTGTTGTACGCTTTTGACCGCCAGCCGCCATTTATAGGCTTCCGTCATCCAGTTAACGGCCATCAGTATAAGAACCGCCGCCAGGTAAATGATCTTTACGCTGGAGAGGGAATCCTTGATCTGCACCCAGGATTCCGCCAGCCCTTCCTGGAGGCGCACCTGGTTATAAATAGACCAGCATAACCACGCAAACAGCAGGGGCCCCAGGAAATAATTGAAGAATATTTTGATATTTTTGTTGATCTTCATGAATCTGTGGTAAAAATAGTATCCCCTTTGCAAACAGCCGCCAAAATAATACTCGGTATTGACCCCGGTACACTCATTATGGGTTATAGTATTATCGAATGCACCCGCCAGAAAATACAGGTGCGCGAAATGCATGCCATAAAGTTTGCTGCCCGCTTAAACAATTATGAACGGCTCAGCCAGATCCATGAAAAGGTAACAGCGCTCATCCATTTATATAAACCGCATGAATTTGCCATTGAAGCCCCGTTTTTTGGAAAGAACGTGCAAAGTATGCTCAAATTGGGTCGGGCCCAGGGAGTTGCCATTGCCGCCGCCATGCATTTTGGCATTCCCATTACAGAATATTCTCCCCGTAAAATAAAGCAGGCGGTAACCGGAAATGGAAATGCCGCCAAAGACCAGGTATGGAAGATGCTGCAGCAGATCCTTTCCTTAAAAGAGGCCCCGGAGTATTTTGATGCCACTGATGCCCTTGCCGTAGCGCTTTGCCATCATTACCAGATCAGCAGTCCCATAAAAACCGTAGGCGGATTTAAGGGCTGGGAAGATTTTTTGAAGAAGAACCCGGATAAGATAAAGAAATAATCCTTTGCCGGATTGGGGATTTACGAATTGATTTTGGACGAATACTAACGGATCATTGACTTTGCCCTTTTTGATACGCAATATTTGTGTAACAAAAATCAACAGATATGAAAGCAATCTACACACTACTGCTCCTGCTTTTTGTAACATTCACTTCTTTTGCCCAACAGGGAATTACCGGTAAGGCAAGGCCTGCATATAAGTATGAGATCAACTTTGATGTTAGCAGTAAAATCGGTAGTTCGATTATTAGTACCCCTTTTTTAAAGCATGTTATATTTCGAAAAATTTCTGCTACACAGAAAGACAGCTTCAGGTATTATGACGGGATTTTGTTAGGGATTGTAAAACCCAGTGACGGAAATGTAACCTTTGGCCCGGGGTATATACAATCGCTGTCAAAAAAATATAGGGTGGCAACTATTTCCGATAGCTCTGATATACAGGTAATTGCCTATGGCATTACGCCCAACAATAAAAACTTTTTTAAATATCATGTTATCCTGGATGATAAAAAAGAGCTAACCCCATGGACAACGCCCCGGGATTTTGAACAGCAGTTTGAGGCCGAACGCCTCTATGCGGTGCTATGGAAAGGGAAAGCGCTGGCGAAGCAGGTCTATGTTGAGGTTTATGATACCCGGGATTTTGATACCCGGGAAGGGGTACTGCTGAACTGGAACCTAAAAACAAAAGAGCTTCCTCATGTTGCAGCAATGTGGGCGTCTAAAAAGTATACGAAAAAAGGGGTGCAGATGCAGGTCGATTATAATTTTAGAAAAGACTCACTCAACAGCCCGTTCTTTTCAAAATTTAATACAGAATACAACTACCCGGAAGAGCTTCATTTCCGGCAAAATGATTTTGGAGAGTTTCGTATTTATCTGGACCTGCTACCCGGAACATTTTATTCCACCACCATAAAAAAGATCATCAATGACAGCATCAGCGAGTACCGCTATGCCAGCTACAAGAGTGCCAACCCGCTTCTGTCGATCCAGGAAGATGTGTTTGCTGCACCCGGCAACTATGAAATTGAGATCTATAATGTGCATGGAGAAGAAGATGAAGAGGGAACAAAAAAACAGCGGATCCGGATCCCGGTGAGAGTATTTCCCCCGCCTCCCAAAGAAACAACGTTTACGCTAAAACAAATGGTCCCTTATGCAGCGGCAGCTACCCTGGTAGCTGCTTTTGTGTTTTACCTGTATTACCGGAGCAATAAAAGAAAAATTGCTGGTATAGAAATGGAAAAACAGATCAGTAAGCTACGCCTGCAATCGGTCCGGAACCAGCTCAATCCCCATTTTGTATACAATGCACTGGCCGGTATTCAGAACCTTCTAAACAAAAATGATAACAGGCGGGCCAATGAGTATCTCACCCGTTTTTCCCGGATATCCCGCCGGGTATTGGAGGACGCGGAAAAAGACCTGGTCACTATTGAAGATGAGGTTAAATTGCTGAACGATTATTTACAGATGGAGCAAATGCGGTTTGGATTTGAATACTCCATCCAGGTAGATGAAGCCATCGATCAGACGAATACCGAGATCCCGGCGATGCTTTTACAGCCTTTTGTTGAAAATGCAGTAAAACATGCCATGCCGGCTGTTGCTGATGGATGTATCGGAATAGCGCTGGAAAAAAGGGGTAAAAGCATCCTGGTTAAGATCCGGGACAATGGAAAAGGCTTCAATGTACACAGCGCCTCAGGCACAGGTTCTGCGTTATCTAAAAACAGGATATCTTTATTGAACGAAGTGTATAGCAATACACCCATGATCCTGGATGTTCAGTCCGGGGAAGACGGCACTACTATACTACTGACATTAAACGACTGGCTGGCATGAACGCGATCATTGTTGACGACGAAGCGCATAATATAGAGAACCTGCAGGGAATACTGAGCAGGGGCTTCCCGGCAATAACGGTGCTGGGTACGGCGGCGACCATAAACGCCGCCGCCGCACTGATTACGGCTCAAACCCCGGACCTGGTATTCCTGGATATTCAAATGGGAAAGGAAACGGGGTTTGACCTGTTAAAGCGGCTTCCCGAAAGAGGGTTTGAAGTGATCTTTGTAACGGCGTATGATCAATATGGCATACAGGCTATAAAGTTTGCCGCATTGGATTATATTCTGAAGCCCATCGACGAAAACGAACTAAAAGCAGCTATTGAAGGAGCCGTTGAAAAATGGAGCAGGAAGCAAAGCTATCAGCAGCTCAATTTTTTAATCAATCATCTTAAAGGAACAGGCAAGGCTCCGGCAAAGATCGCCCTTCCTTTATTCCAGGAAACGCGCTATGTGGCGGTCGACAGTATTGTCCGTTGCGAAGCACAGAATACCTATGTTTATTTTTACTTAAACAACGGGGAAAAGATACTGGTTTCCCGCCCGCTTAAAGAGTATGATGAACTACTGGCCCCGGGAGGTTTCATCCGTTGTCATCAAACGCACCTGGTAAACCCGGTATTTATAAAAAGCCTGCTGAAAGAGGACGGAGGCTGTTTGCTGTTAACCAATGAAGAGAAAATACCGGTATCCAAGGCCAAAAGAGATGCAGTAAAGCGGGCGCTGGCGGGATAAAAGAAAACCTGGTTTTCTTGCTGCATCGCTATGGTTACTTCCTGTTCAGCAATAGATCTGAGATGATCAGTGTAAGCCGTGAGCCATATTTTCTGACAGATTCGGCAGATTGAAAAATAGTATGTACCCCCTGACATACAGTTGTCACCGGCCGGTTTTTACTTTGTATAAAAGAGAAAAGCCTTTGTATGATGATAAGAACCGCCGTTGAAGTTTTTAAAACAAATGTGCCGGGACCGCCGGTGGCAAAAGTGCTGACAATAAAACTAAAGGCATTGTTGCCATCTGCAAAAATAAATTTTGACCTGGACGATTGTGATCATATACTGCGTGTAGAAGCCCGTCGGACAATTGATGTAGCATTGATCAGAAATTGTATATTGTACCATGGTTATGAAGCGGAACTGCTGTAATAACCTGTGAACCCCCACCTTAAATATTTATGTACTTTATAAACAAAAATCATGACAAGATTAGAAATTTTAAAGAAGGATTTTGAAAATGAAGTGTTAACCACCCGGAAATTCCTGAACATTGTTCCTGAAGACAAATGGGACTGGAAACCACACCCCAAAAGTATGAACCTGATGCAACTGACCACGCATATTGCCGAACTGCCCGGTTGGCCGGCAATGGTGTTTGACACATCTGAACTGGACTTTGCGGCATTTCCCTACCAGCCTACCGTAGTAAAAGACCGTAAGGAACTGCTTGAAATTTTTGAAAGGGAGGTTGAAAAAGCGGGTAAGTACCTGAACGATCCTGAAAATGAAAAAAAGCTGGATGATACCTGGACGCTCCGGGAAGGTGATACGGTATATGGTGTAAATCCCAAACTGGATGTAGTACGGATGAGCATTAACCAAACCGTGCACCATCGTGCGCAGCTGGGTGTATTCCTGCGCCTGCTGGATGTGCCCATTCCGGGCAGCTACGGCCCCAGTGCGGATGAATCTTTTTAAGGGTCTGGCTAATACCTGTTAGGTCTTAAAGGCCTAAGGCCTAACAGGTATTGCAAAATTTTCTTAATATTGTATATGCTTCCGCTTTGGCAAAAAGTAATTAAAAGTCCTACTTAGTACCCCGCATTCCTGCGGAGGTGCTGCCTGTTTTGGGTGTGCTTCCCCCTATAATATCATTCATTTTTATTATACATTCCCAAACACAGCGTATGGCAACAACCATTATTGAACCGTTTCGTATTAAATCGGTGGAGCCCCTGCGGTTTACCACGAAAGATCAACGCGCGGGTATTTTGGCGGAAGCCTTTTATAATCCGTTTATGATACGCGCAGATGACGTTTTGATCGATCTGCTCACCGATAGCGGCACCTCAGCCATGAGCAGCCGGCAATGGGCCGCCATGATGGAGGGCGATGAGTCCTATGCCGGCAGTAAAAGCTTTTACCGTTTTGAAGCCGCTGTAAAAAAGATCACGGGTATGAAAAATATTATACCCACCCACCAGGGAAGGGCTTCTGAGAAGATCCTGTTTACCATTACCGGCGGCCCGGGAAAATATTTTTTAAGCAATACCCTGTTTGATACTACCCGGGCCAATATTGAATTTTCGGGAGCAGAAGGGATCGACCTGCTGACGGAGGAGGCGCGGCATCCCGCCGCCATTGCGCCCTTTAAAGGCAATATAGACCTCGTTGCGCTGGAAGAAACCATAAGAGAAAAAGGTGCCGCTCGTATTGCCATGTGTATTATCACCATTACCAATAATTCCGGAGGGGGGCAGCCGGTAAGCATGGAAAATATCCGGGCTGCCGGCAGGATCTGCAAACAGTACGGGATCCTTTTTTTTATAGATGCCTGCCGGTTTGCAGAGAACTGCTACTTTATAAAACAGCGCGAAGAAGGGTATGCTGCAAAAACGGTCGGGGAAATAGCCGGCGAACTTTTTTCCTATGCTGATGGCTGTACCATGAGCGCTAAAAAGGATGCTTTTGCCAATATCGGTGGTTTTTTGGCATTGAATGACGATGATTTGACACGGGAATGCAGGAACCTGCTGGTGATCACAGAAGGATTTCCGACGTATGGCGGTTTGGCGGGGCGTGACCTGGAAGCGATTGCAGTGGGATTGGAGGAGATCATGGATGAACATTATCTGCAGTACCGCATCCGCAGTATGGAGTATATTGGAGAGAAGCTGGAGGTGGAAGGGATTCCTTTTATAAAGCCGGTGGGCGGCCATGCCGTATACCTGGATGCAAAGGCTTTTCTGCCGCAGGTGCCATCGCATCAGTATCCCGGACTGTCCCTGAGTAATGCGCTTTATATGGAGGGCGGGATCCGGTCGGTAGAGATCGGGTCCCTGATGTTTGGCAAATATGCAGAAGACGGATCCCTGGTTCCGGCGCCAATGGAGCTGGTGCGGCTGGCTATTCCCCGCCGGGTATACACGCAGAGCCACATTGATTATGTGGCAGAGATCATCATCGATGTATTTAAAAAAAGAGATGAGCTCAATGGCTATACGATTGTATATGAGGCGCCGTTGCTGCGGCATTTTACGGCAAAACTGAAACCGGTACAAGTCGAGGCCCGGGAGGGCTGAAATGCTCCTTCCACTGAATGGAGCGTTTCAGCGCCTCAAGTTTTTGATAGAGCAGGTTTAGCCCCAGCGTTCCGGTCATACCATAGTCTGTAATCGTTTTGGTTTTCCCGTTGTCGTAGGTAATGGTGATGATGGCTGTTGTTTGATCTGATGCCTGGGCCCTGTATTCTTCATATAGGTCTTCAAACTTTATGTAATTGAGCAGGCTGCCGAGCTCAGCAAATTCTTCCGGCCGCAGGGTGCCGGAAGAATGATCATTCAGTAAGGCAGAACAACGGGCATCAATAACCAGCCGGGTTTCGCCAACTGTAATAAATGCGCCGGATGTGGCGTATTCTATTTTTTGAATGGCGTATGCCGCAGGCTTCGGGTTTTCTTCAATAAAGTCGCCGTATTTAAAAATAATATTTATGGGACTGAAATGGGTGATCACTTCAAGAGTGCCGCGGTCTGGTTGCCGGATATATTTTATATACGCGGTTTTACCCCTATGCGCGATAACCGGAAAGCTGCAGGACTGGGATCCTATATCCCGGTTCAATGTTTTTAGTTCGTAATGACCGCCCTTGTCAAGGACACAAAGGATGGTGTGCTCGGGCTGATTGATAATAATCAGCAGGTCTGTTCGTCCGTCATTGTCAAGGTCTGCCTTTGACCAGGGCGTTAGTTTCAGGCTGTCTGCTATGCGCTGACAATCGCTGTCCATAAATGTAAGAGCGGAAGGTATTTTAACCTGTCTATAATGGCTGTCAATGTTGCAAAGTAATTGTACCACCTGTTGGACCGATCGGATACGGCTTATATTGTAACGTTTGACAGAAGATTGGGCATTGGCAAACGTAACTCCAAAAAGTAAAACAGCCAGCCATTTAACGAAATTTCCCATATATACGCGCTTTACTGGCATATATAACAGATGCCGTTTTTTTGCATTTTACACATTACGCCGGCGATATAACTATAAATTGGATATGATCAGCTCCTGCACCTCCTTCATTTCTTCGGGGGATAGTTTCAGCTTGGGTTGCAGGAAATTAATATCATTAGCATCATTCAGGGGGATGAGGTGCACATGGGCGTGCGGCACTTCAATGCCTACTACGCTTACACCGCAGCGGTTACAGTCAAAGCTTTTTTCAATGGCTTTTGCAACAGGTTTTGCAAATACCAGCAGTTCTGAAAGATATTCATCCGGTACATCAAACAGGTTGTCTACTTCTACCTTGGGCACTACGAGGGTGTGACCCCGGCGTAACGGCATAATGTCTAAAAATGCAATGAATTTGTCGCTCTCAGCAATTTTATAGGAAGGGATTTCTCCGGCGATGATCTTTGAAAAAATGGTCATGATATTTTGCTTTTAGGATAAAGGTACAAAATAGCCTATTTTTGAAACAGGAGCTGCTTGCCAAACGGCTGCAACAATTTTATGAACTGTTTTTATAGCATCAAACCATTATGAAGAGAATCCTGATCATTATTTGCCTGCTTGTTTTTCCGGGTTTGTTTTTTTCTGTGGAAGCCCAGGTAAGATGGGGCCTGAGGGCAGGTGTTAATTTTACGAATGTATCTGCGGTCAAAAACGGGAAACCCCTTAATACGGGTATCAGGACCGGGTTTAAAGGAGGTGCAGATGCGGCAATACCACTGGGCCGTTTATTTCGGTTGGAGCCGGGATTACTGTTTTCAACGAAAGGATATAAAAACGGGGAGGCGGTAAAAATAAATGCAAACGCCTGCTACCTGGAACTACCTGTTAATTTTATTTATAGTCCGGAGGTGGGCAGCGGGAACCTTCTTTTGGGCGCCGGCCCCTATCTGGGATATGGGCTGGGAGGCAGATGGAAAACGCCCGGGGTGAATAGCGGATCCGACTTCCGGACCGAGATGAAAGGAAACCTGCAGTTTGCAAATGATACAAAAATGGATGACTATTATTATATAGCTCCGGGCTCCAGCTTTACCTATGGCCGGCCCGTTGATGCGGGAGTGAATTTTCTTGCAGGCTATGAGTTGTCTGGTAACCTGGCCCTGCGGTTAGAGGGACAGCTGGGAATAACGGATCTTGCTCCCAAAGTGGAAGGGCAAACAACAAAAGACCATCTTAAAAATGTGGGATTCGGGATTTCGGCCGGGTATAAATTCTGACAACGCATCATGTTTAAGAAAAAACCGCCCCGGTTTAACCGGAGCGGCTTAAAAGCTGGTAGCAGTGCTGCAGTACAGGTGTGCGACGCAAGAGAGGTTCAGCGATGCACTGCAGCCGGCTAAAAAAATTATATCGATATCTCTTCAATTTTAAACTGGATTACACCTGCCGGGGCCTGTACATCGGCCACATCGCCGGGCTCTTTACCCAGTATGCCCTTACCAATAGGGGAAGTGATGGATATTTTCCCTGCCTTCAGATCGGCCTCCTGTTCACTTACAAGCTGGTAAATTACTTGCTTTTTCGTTTTAAGGTTGGTGAGTTTTACTTTGGTCAGGATCGACACTTTACTGGTATCAATGGTAGATTCATCCAACACGCGGGCATTGGCCAGCGCGCCTTCCAGCGCTGCAATTTTTGCTTCCAGGATGCCCTGGGCCTCCTTGGCCGCATCGTACTCTGCATTTTCTTTGAGGTCTCCTTTTTCACGTGCTTCTGCAATGGCCCTGCTGGCAGCCGGGCGCTCTACACCTTTCATGTGCTGCAGCTCTTCCTTCATTTGCTCTAATGTTTCCTTTGTTACATATTGTATACTCATATGTGCTTCCTTTAGAATAAACAGAAAAAAATAACAACGCCTCAGATCAAAACTGAAGCGTTGCATTACCTATATAAACAAATATAATTAAAAAGGATTACAATTCCTTTATCCCCAGCTTTTTTAACAGAACTGTAGCCATTTTTAAAAAAGCCTCATGGCTATAGCCTGCGATATGTGGAGTGATGATCACATTTTGCTGATTCAGAAGCCATTGCAATGTTTCTTTTTCTTCCGGAGTATAAGTATCCAGTTTCTCGTTCTCCAATACATCAAGGCATGCGCCGGAAATAAATCCCTGTTTTAACCCTTCGGACAGTGTAGGAAGGTGGATGACCTTACCACGGCTGGCGTTGAGGATAACAGGTTTTTGCTGCATGGTTTTCATAAGCTCGATGGTAAGCATACCCTTTGTGTCAGTGGTCAGCGGTACGTTGAAGCTGATCACATCAGCGTAGCGGCAAACCTGCTCCAGCGAAGCTTCTTTTACATGATCATGTGCAAAGTCATTTTTGAATTTATCATAGGCAAGTACGGTCACGTTAAATGGCTGCAGCAGCCGGGCAAAGGCCCCGCCGGTATTGCCATAGCCGATGATGCCAACCGTTTTACCGGTAAGCTCTGTTCCCCGGTTCTCTTCCCGCTTCCAGATGAACTGCTGCACTTCAGGAACAGCAATGTTCATTTTATTGAGCAGCATCAGCAGCATGCCCAGGCTTTGTTCTGCAACGGCATTGCGGTTCCCTTCAGGACTGCTTACACAAAGAATGTTCCTGCTTTGGGCATAAGGCACATCGATCAGTTCCATACCGCTTCCCAGGCGTCCGATCCATTTAAGGGAAGGGGCTGCATCAATCAGGTGCTTATCAACCGTGATACGGGTGGTGAGCACCAGCCCCGTAATATCCCGGGCCTGCGCCATCAGTTCCTCATAGGTGATTTTGGGCAGATAGGAAACGGCAAATCCTTTTTCTGCAAGGGTTTCCTGCAGGATGGGATGTGCGTTTCCTGTAATGATCACTTTTTCTTTCATCGATATTTTTTAAGATAATGTAAATAAAACCCCCGGAGATTATTTCATTTTAAAACTGAGACCGGCAAAATCGCTGACCGACAATTGCTCTGCCCGCTTATTAAAGATGTCGTCTTTTAATGTTGCTTCGTCAAACAGAGGCTTTACGGCGTTGCGTAATGTTTTCCTTCTTTGATTGAACGCTGTTTTTACCAGTACGGTAAAGGCCCTGTCCGACTTTCTGGGCTCCGTTGTTTGCCTTCTCCGGAGCCGGATCACCCCGCTTTTAACCTTGGGGGGCGGATTGAATGATTGTTCGCTTACATCAAAAAGGTAGTCTACTTCATAAAATGCCTGTATCAGTACGCTGATTACGCCGTAAATTTTTGAACCGGGCGCGGCAGCCACCCGCTGTGCCACTTCCTTTTGAAACATGCCGGTAATAACAGGCACCTGCTCTTTCCAATCGAGGATCTTAAAAAGGATCTGTGTGGAAATATTGTAAGGAAAGTTGCCTACTATATGAAAAATACCTTCAAAGGGGGCTGCAGTGTCCAGTATACTTTCATGGATGATCTTATCCTTCAGCTCCGGATAGGTGGCCGTGAGGTACTGTACTTTTTCAGCGTCCAGCTCCACTGCCCTGAACGATACTTCCGGCAACTGCACCAGGTAACGGGTAATAGCGCCACCACCGGGTCCTACCTCAAGCAATTGCTCCGGCTTTTCGGCTTCCACAGCGGCCACGATCTTTTTACAGACATTGTCATCCTTTAAGAAATGCTGGCCCAGCGATTTTTTTAACGTGTACATGCTGCAAAATTAAGCAGTTGCCGGTTTATACCGTTTTCTTTGGCGGCAGGGCAAAGGCAACAGCCTCATGTTCAAAATGGCCTTTATGACTGCCATCGCAAAAAGGTTTGTTGGCTGATTTGCCGCAGCGGCACAGGGACACAATTTCTCTGCCACCCAGGTCATAGGGATTGCCCTCTTTATCCACGATTTCAAAATCACCTTCGATCCGTAAGGAACCGTTATTATTTACTGTAATTTTTGTTGTTGCCATAATTCATTATAGTTTATCTGGCGGCAAAAGTAATGGAAAACAGGTAGGGAACTAACGGATCCGGTAATGAAACGCCTGGGAATATCGTGCGTATGGAATTTTTCAGATAAGTTGTCTGAAAGATATAAGTGTATTTAGGAAATGGACAAACTTTATGCAATCATAATCTTGTGCGCACTGTCAAATATCAGTTTGGGCCAATCAAAGATTTTTACCACAGGTGGAATTCAAATAAAGGTATCGGCTGCCGATTCGTCCATATCGGAAGCGTTCTTTTGTGTAGGACGGCAGCCGGAGTTTCCGGGAGGAATGCATAAGGCGGTAGCATTTGCAAAAAGCAAAATTCATTATCCGCCGGCAGCTGTAAACGACAATGTTCGGGGAACTGTGGTACTACGATTCGCTATTGATACCACCGGAAAGGTTATTGATAAAGCAGTTATCCAGAATGTTCGTTATGACCTCGATTCTGCCTGCCTGCAAATGTTGCATAAAATGCCCAAATGGAAGCCTGGCTTTTTAAATGGTACTCCGGTGAAAGTTATAGAACAGTGGAAGGTCACTTTTGTGCTCACCAATTGATGCATGTTGCCGGGATGGTGCAAGGACGTTACATGGGGCCGGGTTATAACGGTCTCCAAATTTGTTTCGGATAATGTCTGCAATGCCGTTTGGTCTAACAAGTTCCCATTAAGGCCAGCAGATTCTCAAAAACATTCTCGTATTCGTGCCTCTTGCGGCCTATCTTTGAACCATGATTAAAAATGTAATTTTTGATTTTGGAGGCGTATTGCTGAATCTCGATTTTAAGCGATCGTTTGCTGCATTTGAGGCTCTGGGTTTTGCCGATTTTGAAGATAAGTTTTCGCAATATACGGCGGCGCCTGTATTTCAGAAACTGGAAAAAGGGGAGATCACTGCCCCGGAATTTTATGAGGGATTGAGGGAACTGCTTGGAGTGCCGGTGCCCGATGTGCAGCTGGAGCAGGCCTGGAATGCCATGCTGCTGGATTACCGCAAGCCCAGTCTTGATTTTTTAATACCCCTTGCCGGTAAATATAATCTCTTTTTACTCAGCAATACCAACCAGATCCATTATGATCATTTTTCAAGAACGCTGAAAGAGGAAACAGCGTATCCCTCACTGGAATTCTTTTTCAAGAAGGCGTATTACTCTCACGACATCAGGCGCCGGAAGCCGGATGCGGCTACCTATGCTTTTGTACTGGAAGATGCAGGGATCAGGGCCGGAGAAACGCTGTTCATTGATGATAGCTTTACCAACCTGCCCAACGCGCAGGAACTGGGCATCCAAACGCATTTGTTATTGCCAGAAGAAAGGATTGAACATTTGGAGATATTACAGTGATTCTTTTGCAGGCGCTATTTTTTCATCCGTTATTTAAAAAGAGAAAAGCCCCGTTCTTTAGGAACAGGGCTTTGATATTGTTGATAGGGATCTTTCTTACCGTACCTTGTAAATAAAATCATTATTCTTAAACTGTTTGGCAATGGCTTTCAGATCGTAGCTGATACTGGCGTCTACCATTTTATCACCCATTTCCAAAACAAAACCACCGATGATATCAGGGTTAACAGTTGATTCCAGCTCGATGTTCTGCTGCCCGGATGCCTTCTTTACCTGTTCAATAATGTTATTTTTTACAGCATCACTTACCGGCACTGCAGTGGTCAGTTTCACCGTATGGATATTGTTCAGCACTTTGTATTGCGCTACAAATGCCGGCAGGATCTCAGGAAGAATGGCTTCCCTGTTCTTTGAGATCAGCAGGTTGGCAAAACCTTTTGTAATAGCTCCGATATGATTGCCGGTGATGGCTTCTATGATGTTCTTTTTCTTGTCGGCCTTAATGATGGGGCTGCGCAGCAGGTTTACAAACTCCCTGCTTTCTTTGCACACCGCCTGCAGCCACTGTATATCAGCAAATACAGCTGCTACCTGGTTCTTTTCTTTTGCCAGGTCTAACAGGGCTTTTGCATATCTGGAGGCTAAACGGGGATTAGGCATATCTTAAATGTAAAGTAACAAATATAAAATGTAGAATATAAAAGACGTGAAACTCCTCAGGCCTGCGTATTAGTTCAGTTTAATGGAATTTACCAGGCTGTTGATGTACGCTTCCTGTTTATCAGCCCCTGCCAGTTGTTGTTTCAGCACTTTTTCACTAACCTCGATCACCATTTTACCTACTTCGTTTTTCACATCGGTAAGCGCCGCCATTTTCTGTGCGTTGATGGCCTGCTGCGCATCTGCGATGATTTTGCTGGCCTCTGCCTTGGCCTGTTCTTTGGCTTCGTTTACGATCTTATCCTTTGTTTCGCGTGCTTCTTTAAGCAGTTGTGCCCTTTCCTCACGCGCTTTTGCCAGTAAAGATTCGTTTTCGCTTTGCAGCTGTGCCATTTCTGCTTTTACTTTTTCGGCAGATGCGATGGCTCCGGCAATATTTTGCTCACGCTCGTTCAGCGATTTAATGATCGGTTTCCATGCGAATTTTTTAAGCACCAGAAACACCACAACGAACGCTACGAAAATCCAGAAAAAATAGCCAAGATCAGGAGTAAGTAATCCCATTTTTATAAAATTGAAAAGTTAAAATGTTGATCAGAAATTTAAAATACTGCATCTGCCGCCCTTTGCTTTAGATGCAGTAAATTGTTTTGGTGAAGCTATTACTTCAATACAGCCAATAAGCCTGCGATTACCGCAAACAGGGCAACACCCTCAATCAAGGCTGCAGATAAGATCATAGCACCACGAATGTCGTTAGCTGCTTCCGGCTGGCGGGCAATACCTTCTGTAGCGCCTTTACCAATTTGGCCGATACCGATACCGGCACCAATGGCTGCTAAGCCTGCGCCTACAGCACCACCAAAGTGAGACCAGCTTCCGCTTACTTCCAACAAAGTGTTCATTAAACTCATGACTCTGATTTTATATTGATTAAAAAAAAACGTTATTAATGGTGGGGCTGCACATCCTCTTCAAAGTGATGATCGCCAATGGCCTCTCCAATGAATATGGCCGTCAGATTTGCGAAAATATATGCCTGGATAAAAGCCACCAGTATCTCAATTAAATAAATAAATACCGCAAAAGCAATGGATACCGGTGTAAAGGCGACCCCTGCAACCTTGGACATTTCGGAGAAAATAAAAATAAGGCTGATAAAACTAAGGATTACAATGTGCCCTGCCGTCATATTTGCAAACAAACGGACAATTAAGGCAAACGGCTTGGTGAAAACACCCATCAGCTCTACCGGGATCATTAATATTTTAACCGGAAGCGGAACACCGGGGAACCAGAATATATGCTGCCAGTAATGTCCGTTGGTATTAAATATGATTACAATAAATGCAATAAGGCCTAAAACTGCAGTAAATGCGATATTTCCCGTAACGTTTGCCGATCCCGGGAACATACCCAGTATTGCATTGATGAGAATAAAAAAGAAGATAGTTAGCAAATAGGGGAGGAATTTCTGATATTTTGGTCCCAGGTTGGGTTTGGCAATATCATCCCGTACAAAGGTAATTACCGGCTCTATGGCATTTTGCAAACCCCTGGGAGCAGAAGTAACTCCCTGGCCGGTTTTATATTTTTTAGCCATACTGATCATCAGCCACACCAGGACGATCAGCGCAATCAGCATCTGAACCACGTTCTTGGTCATGGAAAAATCGTACACTTTCACAGATTCGTCCACGTTCCCGCTGGCATCTACGGCCACGATCTTATCATGTTCCAGTTTATAGCCATTATAAGCGTCTCTCCCATGGTGGAAATTAGAAGACATGAAGGCGGAAAAACCTCTTTGAGGCGAATACAGGATCACAGGGAGTGGTAATGCGCCATGGGTTTGGGTACCATCATCGTGCTTTAAACTAAAAAAATGAAACTCATGGCTGTCGGCAATATGGTGCAGGATGGCTTCGCCCGGGTTAAATTTTTCTTCGGTAGCAGATCCTTCTGCAGGCTCCTCATGTTGTGCAAAAACGGATTGTGCCGAAGACACCAAAAAAAGGCTTAAAGCCGCTACCATAAAGGATTTGAACCATTTAAAACCCATACTGCTCTGAAATTTGCGGCAAAGATAAGGCTGAAACAGATAAAAAAGGGAATTTGCAGGCGGGTATTTAAAGTTTTTGGCTGCCGGAAGCATCCTCCTCCAGGATTTTTTTGATCCGTTCCAGTTCGATGACATCGATCTGATCTTTGAAGCGGTTTACGGCTTTTTTATTAGCGATAAGATGGTTGATATGAAGAAAAGGAATTCTAATTGCATCAATTTCAGCAATTCCTGCAAATTTATGGCATTGCTCAAACGAAAAGCCATAAAAATTATTTAGGAAGCCGCTTACAGGTAATTTTGGCTCTTTTCATCATAAGGCTGCCTTTCATCAGGCTGGTCATAATCAAAAAGCGCTCTTTATAACTGCGTTTCAGGGCTGTACGCAATAAATCCATCTCTGCTTTTTCATAGTCCGGGGCTGGCTCCTGTACTACAGAGCGCTGTTCATCTGCAGAAAACGTATATTTTTTTCTTTGCCCATCTCCCCGCAATTTACAAAATTTCCCGCGGATTGCTACCATCTGCGACCAAAATGAATAAAGCCGCCTTCAATTTTATCAGAAGACGGCTTTTATATAAACCTATCGAACCTCAGCATAATTGATCAGGGTGCGGGCGCTGTAGCCCGGCTCCTTACCACCACCGGCCATTTTGGAATATTGACAGACACGCCTTTATTGAGCCCCATGGTCATATTATCGGCTATATAATAATAGAGCGGCCAGCCATTATAGGCCAGTTGTTTTGCCCCGGAAGGGTGGGTGATCACCGTGAAATTGGCCTTATTTAAATAGGAGGGTACCACGATCTTTTCCATTACATAAACCGGCCAGGTAGTGGCACATCCCCCGGTACATACGCTGGTATTTAATTTATCGTTTCCAAAGGCATACAGGGTAATGCCCCGGGCATCGGTGAGGTAGCGGGTTTTTTTGTAATCCGTGATCACGTTCAGTGCTGAATCGTATTTGCTGCCATTGGCACCAACCAATTGTGCGTTCGTAAGAGTAATGGTGTAATCCGGTTTTGCCACAAACCAGTTGTTGCCCACGCCTTCGCCTGATGTCTGGCCTGCGGCTTCGGGTGTATTGGTGCCATTGATACTTGGAGCATAATAATATAAGGGGCGCCCCTTATAGGCCAGCTGCATAGCAGTTCCGGTGCCGATGGTATCAAAGTCGTTGATATCGAGTCCTTTTCCAAGGGTTTGCGGAGTGATGCCGGCAAAAAAAACGGGCCATAGTGCTTTACAGCCCGCTGATATGCAGGTGTTTACAGTTGCTGAATCATTGGCAAAAAAATAAAGTGTCCTGCCATCTTTGTCTACCAGGTAATCACCATACGAAGTACTGGCGACCAGTTTTACCTGCATTACAGGAACCGGCGGCGTATAGCTGTCATCGCTGGAGCAGCTCATAATAAACAGGATTGCCAATGCCGCAATGCCGGGGAACAATAGCCGTTTCCATGGATGTGTGTAATAAAGAGATCTCATAATTTTTGTTTTAAGAAGTTAATAAATGATAGAGATTAGGAACCGGGGGGTATTTTGGTTTTCCTTTTTCCAATGGTAAAGACCCGCGACAGGTTAAATCCAAAGCGGATCTCTCCACTGCCCCAGTTATCGGTGGTATTGGTAATAAAGGCCTTTTCATTCATGCCGGTGGCATTGGAGAAGTGGAGTTGAAATACATGTCCCCCGGTTTCAATATCAAAGCCCAGCGAAAGCGGATTTTTATAGATGTCCTTGTTGAGACCGGAGATCACGTAGTGGTAGTCGGCAACAAAAGCGACTCTTTTGGAAAGCTTGAGCCGGCCGCCGATCCCCAGGGCGTAAGTATCATTGTTATCGGCCAGGTCCTGTACCAGGTTCCGGTGCACATAGGCAGGCGCTAACTGGAGGCTAAAGGCCTCGGTAAACTTGCGGCCAATGATGATTTCGCTGTAGTAAGCCATACGGTGTTTGGTATCGGTATATTTTGCGTCCGCGGCCAGCTTTTGAGTGGTAAGCGCGGCCCCGGTTGCCAGTACTACCGAAAAAGGTGCTGCGCCCTTTACGCCCGCAGCTTGTTGTATGAGCCGGTATTTAATAAAACCGTCCAGCTCTTTGCCGGCAGTACTGCGTCCCAGGCCAATAGTGAGATTTTTACCCAGGCCATAGTCAAAACCCAGGCGCATACTGGCCTGATCCAGGCCAAAAAATTCACCGATACCATCGTTGATCCTGCCAAAACGGTGCAGGATACGCACATCCAGCACATTTTTGCCGATAAATTCAATAGAGTGCCCATTGATGACCCTGCTCGATTTAAAGGCGCCGGTTACGTATTCCTTCTGCCCGGATGTTGTAGAGTCGATCAGTCCGAGAAGATCTTTTTCCTGCGCCCGGATCGCGGGTGCTGCAAAAAGAAGCGTTGCTGTTATCAGATACTTCATATTGGTTGGGTTTACGGTTGATGCGTTACTTTAAAACTGTATAGTTACAATTCACAGAGACTGTTGCCGTTTTTGCAATTTTATCACTCACAATACCGGGTATGGCGATCTTGTAATCGCTGATGGTAACGGGGAACTTTGCGAGGGTCTGTATGGTGTTGCCCGAAACTTTAATAGACCCGATGATTGTGATTTCCTTTTTTATACCGTGTATTTCCAGGGTTCCCTTTACGGTGATGGAATAGTTCCCGGGTTTTTGAAAAGAAACCTCCCGGATATTGGCAATGGTTCCTTTAAACGAGGCCTTGGGGTACTTACTGCTTTCCATATAATTTTCATTAAAATGCTCCTGCATCAGCGCCCGGCGAAACTCAAACCCCTTTATAAGTACTGCAAACTCTATTTGCCCGGTTGCAGCATCCAGTACACTGGCAGCGGCTTTATTGGCAGCTACTATGTCTTCCAGGGCCGTTCCTGCTTCAAAAGAGATGTAGCCGGTTTTTGTGAAATACTTTTGGGCCGATACTGAAGCCAGGGAAATAAAAAGAATATAAATAGTAAAGGCGAGTTGTTTCATTTTAAAAGTTTTTAGTGAACAATACTGCATTTATTGAGCACCACATCCATCAGTTTACCGGTGCAGACTCCTTTAACCGTTACCTGCTGGCCCGGGGTGAGTTTTTTTACGGTGGCAGTTTCCGTATCATAAAAGCTGCAGGTAACAGCGGCCATCGGGTCGTTGCCATCGAGGAAAACCGTTGCCTGCCCGGCTGTGTCGATTTTTACACCGGTAACGGTGCCGGTTACAGCAATGATCTTTTCCACATATTTCCGGTTTGCGGAAGGCTCATCGGAGCTGAATGCGGCCACCAGTGCCGGGGCATTTGTTGTAATTGCGGCCCGTTCCGCTTTTACATCCGGCGACTTCCTGTTGTACTGGTAATAACCATAACCACCCCCCAGCAGCAGACCCGCCAACAGGAACAGCAAAACCCGTTTTCCCTTTTTCATGATTTTAGTTATTTAGACTTCCGTTATCGATCCAGCATCCCAATATCTTTTTCTCGCCTGCCGTGAGGGCAGGTCCGCCCTTTGGCATATTACTGGTGGTTACCGCCTGGGTTTTTATATCACCTGCTCTTGATTTTATCTGCTCATAGGTTTCCAGCGCAAAGGGCGCGCTGCCTCCGGCATTATGACAACCCTGGCATTTTGCTTTGATCAGGGGCAACACATCACCTGTAAATTTTGCATTAACGCCCGCACAGGCATCGCCCTGGGGAGGATTGTCGATGGCATTTTCTTTGTCGCCACCGCAATTTGCAAAAACAAGGGCGGTAAAGGCCAACAGGATCCCTGTAGAAAAAAGTTGCATTTTTTTCATGATAAAAGATTTAAGTTGAATAAGAGGATTATATGTTACAGCGCTATTGCATTATAAGTCTTTTTTAATGGAGATCTGTGTACCAACCCCACCCAGGCTCAGGTTCCCATATCCTATTTCGCCCACCGGTATTTTTACATAGGGAGCAATCTGGACGGATACATGCTCCCATTTTTGCTCATAGCCAATAGAAAGATTGGCTACCGCATAAACGCTTTTTCCCTTCCCGGATACATCCCTGGTAACGGGTACCGGGCCATCGCCTCTGTCAAAATCATACACATAACTTTGTTTTACGATCACAGTAGGGGATACACCGGTACTTACAAAGGCCTTGTTTTTCCGGGATGCTACCACATCATAGCGCAGATTTACCGGCACATCGATCATGCTGCAGGAGCCTTCGATATTGGAAACTTTTGATGACACCGGTTGGCCATTGGGGTTAAAGTCCTCATTGTTCACCGCATAGGTCATCGATTCGTATATGACCCCTGACTCCAACGAGAACCGTGACTGCCCCAGTTTCTTTTGTACCAGTACACCCGCATTTAATCCGGGCTTTTTGGACACATCACCCCGTACCATGCCGAGGTTGGAGCCTGCCAGCAGCCCTACCTGCCAGCTGGCATTCGCAGTGCTTATGCTGGAACCGCTCCCCGCTGAGGACTGATTGTAATATTGGGGCAAAGCGGGGTGGGCAGGACGCCCATCTGTGTGCTTATCGCGTAAGGACAGATAGGGCTTCCCCGGTTTTACAGTGTCCGCGGGCCGGAGCTTCCGTTCTGTTTCCACGGTTGGCGGTGCACCCGGAAGGTGCTGGCTGTTATGGACCACCGGTTGTTCTTTCGTTTCAAAAAGAACGGTTGGCAGGCTCCTGCTGCTCAAAGAGCGATCGTTGGTCCGGGTGTTCCCCGGAGCCGGTGGAAGCGGAGCCGCTTCTGAAGGGAGAATGGTCTTGCTTTTAAGGGGGCCGGCGGCGATCCCCGAGCCGGGCCGGGTTCCGCCGGGGGCCGGAACCGGGTGTTGCCATAGCATCCATAGCAACCCGGTTGCTACCAGCAGCAGGCAGGCCGCTGCCAGTTGCCAGGTGCGCCGTGGTATAAAGAACCGGTCTTGTTGGGTGTTTTCCGCTGCCGGGAGCATTTTTGTTTTGTAAAACGCGTCCCATGCGCCTTCCGGTGCATCCGGAGGCTGAAAGCGGTTGGCTGCATCGCGAAAGAGTTGATCCAACTCCTCATCGTTCATATTTGAAAAATTTTCATTCATTTAATTGCTCCAGCATTTCCCTGAGATTTTTACGGGCCTTCATCAGGTTGGTTTTTGAGGTACCCACTGATATACCCAATGTTTTTGCTATTTCTTCATGGCTGAACCCTTCGATTGCGAATAAACTGAAAGTGGCCCGGTAGGCGGGACTCAGCCTTTGGATCAGTTTTATAAGGTCCAGGTACGCCATATCATCCACTGCATTTCCGGGAGTTGCAGCCTCCGGTAGTTCCGGTCTGCTATCGATCCCGTCCGCCTTTCTTTTAGCAGATTGATAGTGGTTGATGCTTGTATGGATCATTATTTTCTTTAACCAGCTCATAAAAATTCTCGACAAAAGCTCCGGATCATCCGGTTCCCGGAAATGTGCAATACCTCTGAACACTTTTACAAACCCGTCGTTTACCATTTCAAGTGCCTCTTCCCTTGATGCCGTATACCTCAGGCATACGGCAAGGGCAAATCCAAAATAGCGCTCATACAGCCGCTTCTGCCAGGAGGGTATACCCAACTTACAGCCACCTACCATGCTCAACAGGCTATACTCGGTCTTCGGAGGTACTGACAAACAAAATAAATAAGGTTACGAAATGGTTTATATATAAGTACATACAGCAATTTCCTGCGACGGGTTGCCTCGGTTAATTTTTTTTTTGGTTGACAGGTAACAGATAAAGCGAATCCATTTAAAACAGGAGGTTGCTGGTCTGCGGGATCAGGCAGAAGCAGGCCGGGCTTCCTGCTGCTCAAACTGCATTTTGTGCAGGCGGGCATAAAAACCGTTTTGCTGCATCAGCTCCTCATGGGTACCCATTTCTACCAAAACACCCTTATCCAGTACCATTATTTTGTCGGCCTTCCGGATGGTGCTAAGCCGGTGGGCGATAACAATGGATGTACGCCCTTTTACCAGTGTTTCGGTGGCTTTCTGGATAAGCAGCTCACTTTCTGTGTCAATGGAGGAAGTAGCTTCATCCAGGATCAGGATAGAGGGGGCATACAGCAGGGCGCGGATAAAGGAAAGCAATTGCCTTTGTCCCAGTGATAAGGTGGCTCCGCGTTCTTTAACATTATAATCGTATCCTCCCGGCAGCCGCATGATAAAATCGTGCATGTCGATCATTTTGGCGGCGGCAATCACCTGCTCCTTTGATATATTCGGGTTCCGGAGTGTAATATTGTCAAGAACAGACCCGGAGAACAGGAATACATCCTGGAGCACCACACCAATGTTTTTGCGAAGGTATTCGGGCGACAGGGATCGGATGTCCCGGTCGTCTACCCTGATAGTGCCTTTCTGGATGGTATAAAAACGGTTCAGCAGGTTAGTGATCGTGGTCTTGCCACTACCGGTATGTCCCACGATCGCTACTGTTTCTCCCTGCCGGATATGGAAGCTTAGTTCTTTTAATACCCATTTTTCCTCTATATAGGCAAAGGAAACCCGGTCAAAATCAACGACACCGGCAACGCGGTGTTCGGGATCCCGGTAACCTCCGGCGGGGGGTACATCCGTATCCGGGTTGTCCATGACCGAAAAGACCCGGTCGCTGGCAATGATGCCCATCTGAACGGTATTAAATTTATCGGCCAGCATTCGCAGCGGTCGAAAAAGCAGGTTCAGGCAAAGAATGAAGGAAACGATCACCCCCTGCTGCCCCTGTTTTAATTCCAGTGCCTCCCGGGCCGTATACCAGATCACCAGGCCTATCGACAATGCCAGAACGATCTCGATCACGGGGAAAAAGACCGAATAGGCGAAGATGGAGCGGATATTGGCATCACGGTGTTGTCGGTTGATCGTGTTGAATTTTTCAAACTCCTTTTTTTCGGCGTGAAAAGCCTGTACTACGCTCATGCCGGACAAATGCTCCTGCACAAAGGCATTCAGGGCGGCCACCGCATTTCTTACTTTGAAAAAAGACCGGTTGATGCTCTCCTTGAAATAATAGGTAGCGATGATCATGATGGGAAACGGGATCAACGCGATCAGTGTAAGCCTCCAGTCGATCCAGAACATGTACAGTAATACGCAGAGGATCGAAAGCAGGTCGGCAATGATAGGGATCAGCCCGTCGGAGAATATCTCGTTAATGGATTCGATATCATTGATGGTGCGGGTGGTGAGGGTTCCGATAGGCGTTCGGTCAAACTGGCGGAGGTTCAGGCGGAGGATCTTTTTATAGATCGTGTCGCGCATATCTTTTACAACTGCCTGTCCCAGCCAGGCGGTGGTAAAGGAAAAAGAGAAACGCATAGCCGTTTCGATGAGGATGATCACCAGCTGGATCAGCGTTACAAAAATGACCATCCTTGGAACGGAATGGGTAATATATTCGTCCACCGTAAGCTGGATCAGCATCGGGCGTACCGGTGTGATAAGGGCCAGCAGGATGGCCAGTACAACAGACAGGTAAAACTTTTTCTTGTACGGAGCTGCGTATTGAAAAACCCGCCTGACCTTTGAAATGTCAAAAAAGGTCTTTTTTGAATCTGCCATGGGTCTGCAAGATAATTATTCTGGGAACAATTTTTTTCGAAAAAGACTCGTAAACTTGTATATCTTTCCTGCTTCTAAAACGAAAATGCATATGGCATCCATAACGTTGGCGATTGATATTGGCGGTTCCAAGGTAAAAGGCTGCACCCTCAATGCGCAGGGCTCAATCGTACAGGAATATACTAAAATGCCCACTCCTGTTCCGGCAACACCGGAAAACCTGGTACATACCATAAAAGAGTTAGTGAAGGAGTTCAGGTATGACCAGGTGTCTGCCGGGTTTCCGGGCTATGTGCGAAATAATATTGTGTATACTGCGCCCAACCTGGGCTCTCAATACTGGAACAAGATCGATCTGGCCGCGCTTCTGACAAAAACGCTTGGAAAACCGGCCCGGGTGGTTAATGACGCTGATATGCTGGGATTGGGCTGCATTGCCGGCAAGGGATTTGAAATGATGATCACCCTGGGGACGGGTTTTGGAACATCGTTTTTCCTGGAAGGAAAGCTTTTGCCGCACCTGGAGATCGGGCAGCATCCCTGCTTTAATAACAAAGCCTATGACCAGTACGTTGGCCAGCGGGCTTACGATGACCTTGGGAAAAAAGAGTGGAATAAACGGCTGCATGCAGTGCTGAAGATCTTGCAGACGACATTTAATTACGATCATTTGTTTATCGGCGGAGGACTGGCCAAAAAAATAACGCTTGAACTGAAAGAGAATATGACCATCGTTTCGAATATCGATGGTATTGATGGCGGGGTAAAGCTGTGGAAACAGTAATTTGTTTCAGGTAACCCCGGTTCCCATCGGGATAAAGTTCCAGGATAGATTCGTTTTTATACTTGATGCACTTTTTCTGGTTTGATGTTCAATCCATCTCATACCTGGTTTCATGCCTGGGGCATTTTCAAATTCTCACAATTCCACATTCTTACATTGTCAAATATCCTCTTCCCCGGTTTCCTTTTTGTAGGCCTTGATGAATAAAGCACCCAGGTTCTTGTACGGGGGAATATAGTCCTCCATGCCGGTAATGTGCGCTGCGGCTCTGAACTCTTTCCAGAACGGTATCCAGTCGATATCTTTTTTATTTCTCAGGTTCTCCAGGAAGATCCGGATAAAAGGCAGGTTAATATCCCGGTAACCGGTTTGTTTGGATGAAATAATATGCGCGTCAGAAGATCTTCTCAGGATAGAATCGATAAGGTTAAAACCACCGCAGGAGCCCATAAATACTACCCGGTTGGTGGGACTTACATAGCCAACGCTCGTCATAGCATGGTAACTATGACCCCGGTGAAAGGTAACGGTTGGCGACAAATTGTTTTTTTCGAGGTATTCTTCCATTGCGTTTTGCGCTACATAATCCTGGTCTTCTTCATTTGGCAACGGACGGTTGGCATATAAATAAACCGGAGCCCCGCTGGTGGTTTTTGCCACCACAAATTTACTGTTGCTTTGGTCTACTTTCCATTTGGGATCGCCCGAAAAGGTCCGCACAAAAATGTCAAAGTCCATTTTTCCGTCCTCATCCCCGTAAAAGAACATTTGGGTAATGACCTCCCCCTTCTCATTAGCCAGGCTTGAAAAAGGAACGGTATAAACAGGCGGAATGCCCAATTCCTTTGTAAGATTAATGTTGTTGGCCGGGTTGGCTGATAAGAACAGCTTGGAAAGGATGGTATAAATGGCGATGCCCCGCTGGTTGCCGCTGCGTCGGTTTGTTTCCAGGTTCCGCTTAATGTTGGCCAGCATCTGCTTTGCCAGGTCGGGAAGGGTTTCATAAAGGCTGGCATAGGAGTCGGCCACATCCACCCCGTCTTCCAGGCCTTTCGACTTCTCCAGCCCGGTTGCAAATGCCGTCATCAGGTCCCGGGCATTTGCATCGCTTTTAAAGGTGGTGAAGAAGCTCTTTAGCGTATTATAAGATGCCGCCTGGCTGATGAATTTGCGGTAGTGATCAAAAGTAACGCTTACCAGCAGCGAATCCCCGCGGTTGTTGATCTTACTCATCATTAGCGGATACACACCGCTTACATAACTGCTGGTATAAATAAGGTTATCTTTATATGTAGATACTGCCAGGTAGTAGAGCTCCTGGGCATTCAGGGGCTGCAGGCATTTAAAACGGACCGCGTTGGGCGATTCATGCAGCCCGTTGATTTCATCAACAAAGTCATCAAAGGCCTTACGCTCCAGGCGCTTGGTAAGGTCGGCAAACCCGATAGCGGTATCTCCGTTGAGTGCTCTCCGGGCATAGTCAATCTGAGTATTAACCAGCAGCCGGTAGTATTTGTAGCGGTCGTCCTTGGCGGCATCCAGCTGGGCGGTTGTTATTTTCCCTTTTACAATATTGTCCAGGAAAGGAAAATAGATCTGCCCGTTATTGTTATCACTGCGGGCCATTGATACAATGGTCTTTACGAACTGATCATCCGTAATGCGCTGGATTTTATAACTCAGTTTATTGTTTGCCTGGGCATAATTGTAAAGTTGCTGCGGATATTGGCGCCCGGCAACCTTTATAAGGCTGTCTGCCATGGGTGCATCGGGGTAATTGGTCAATGCAGCAAATGTGTTTTGCGGATATTGTGTACAATATTTTACCAGCAGGATATCTTTTATTTGTTTGTAGCTGGGGTTTTCCTCAAATATGCGGGGCAATGTAGCGGTGTAAACAATATCGTAAGGAAAATAAGAAATAAACGGAATGAGTGATTCCTTTTTCTGATTTACATCAATAAGCTTCTTATAAAGGGCAATGATCTGGTCAAAATGGGAGGGGCGCACCTCTTTTTTGAGCCAACCCGTGCGCATATGGCTTAAAATGGCGGTAAGCCCCGAAAGGTAGCCGATCTTCATGCGGTTGTCAATTCCCGCGTTCGTTTCAATTTCATACTGCAGCCAGTCAATTTTTGTAGTAACAGCGTTTGTGGCAATCCGGCTGGCATCCTCATCATTATTAAAGGAAAAGCTGTTATCGGCTTTTCCATCACTGCCCAGTAGCTGCTGCTGCATTTTGTCAATGTCCTCATGCTTTTTTTGCCGGATAATGGGAACATTATACGAGGGGATTGACCCGGTTTCCGATTGAGCATAAATAAAACCTTGACCTGAGAAAAATATTCCAAGAATTAAAGCCAGTCTTTTCATGAATAATGCTTAACAATAAAAATGAATCCGCCGCGAAAATACCTCCTTTTTGGGCAGGAAGGCAGCTCGCGGTGATCTTTTAACAAAACCAAGACGCAAAAAATCAGATATCGGTTTCCCCGGTCTCTTTTTTATAGGCTTTTATGAAAATTGCCCCCAGGTTTTTATAGGGGGGGATATAGTCTTCAAACCCCGGAACATTGGCCCGGCCTTTAAATTCTTTCCAGAAGGGGATCCATTCGATATCTTTTCCCGTACGGAGTTTCTCTGTTAACAATAAAAAGAAGGGTTTGTTGATGGCGGTCTTCCCGATTTGTTTGGAAGCGATAATATGGGCATCTTCAGACTTTCTTAAAATGGAGTCGATAAGGTTAAAGCCACCGCAGGAGCCCATGAATACCAGTTTTGAGCTGGGCGACATGTAGTCGATGGTGGTAGGCGCATAGTAGCTGTGCCCCCGGTGAATAGTAACCGTAGGAAAGAGATCATGCTCTTCCAGGTAGGCATTTAGTGCCCGCTGGGCCTTATCATCTTCTCCTTTTAGCTCATTCAGCGGCCGGTTGGCGTAAATAGAAACCGGGTTCCCCTTAGTGGATTTGATCACCACCCACTGTTTATTGCTGCGGTCGATCTTCCAGCTGGAGGGGTTAAACATATTCAGGAAACCGTTAAAAATGTTCCTTCCGTCCTGGTCCCCGTAAAAGAATACCTGGCTGATCACTTCCCCTTTTTCATTTGCCAGGGTGTTAAAACTGATATCATATACCGGCGGAATGTGCAGTTCTTTTGTAAGATCAATATGGTTGGAGGAGTCGGCTGAAAGAAAAAGATTGTTCAGGATGCTGTAAATAGCCACTCCTTTTTTGTTGCCGGCCTGTTTATTCCGGTCCAGGTTCTCTTTTACATCCTTCAGCATCTGGCCTGCCAGCTCCGGCAGGGTTTCGTAAACACTTGCATAGGAGTCGGCCACATCCACGCCGTCTTCCAGCCCTTCTGTTTTTTCCAGGTTACTTACAAAGGAGGTCATTAGTTTTTTAGTGTCTTCTTTGTCTGAAAAAGTGCCTAAGAAATTTTTAAGCGTATTATAGGATGCCGCCTGGCTGATGAATTTACGGTAGTGGTCAAAATTGAGGTTCTTTAGCAAGGCATCACCCTTATTCCCTGCTTTCCGCATCATCAACGGGTACACACCGTTGGTATAGCTGCTGGTATAGATCAGGCCATTGGTCAGTACCGCCACATAATACAGCTCTTCCGCACTAAGGGGCTGTATTGCCCGGAAACGGATGGCGTCCGGACGTTCGTGCAGCCCGTTAATGGGGGCTACAAATTCATCCTTGGCTTTTTGCTCCAGTTTGCCCAGTAAACTCCGGTAGCCGATGGCAGTGTCTCCTTCAGAAGCACGTTTTGAATATTCGATCTGTGTTTTTACCAGCAGGCGGAAATATTTTACGGGGTCGTTTTTAACGGCGTCAATATCTTTAATAGTAAGTTTACCGGATGAGATGAGATCCAGGAAGGGGAAATAGAATTGCCCGCTTTTGTTATCGCTCCGCGCCATGTCCACGATGCTTTTGATAAGGGCATCGTCTTCTATGTTCTGGATCTTGTAGCTTAGTTTATTATTAGCCTGGGCATAGTCATATAGTTGCTGGGGGTATTTATGGGCCATGATCCTTATCAGGCTGTCTGCATAGGGCGATTCAGGGTTGGTCCGCAATGAGGCGAACGTTTTCTGGGGATACCGCTCGCTTAATTTGAGCAGGAGCAGATCTTTGGTGTCTTTATAGCCCACATTATCCTTAAAGACCCTTGGCAAAATAGCCGTGTAGGCAATATCATAGGGGAGAAAGCGGATCACAGGGGCTATGGATTGCCTGTTCCGGTCTGCTTCAATGCATTTTTTATAAGTAGCAATGATCTGGGGCAGGTACGCTGCATCTACCTCACCCCGTCTCCAGCCGGTTTTTATATGCTGGAGGATCTCCGAAAGACCCGAAAGGTAATTTGCTTTAAGTCGTTGATCCATAGTTGGATCGGTTTCTATTTCATATTGAAGCCAATCTACCCTTTTGGTAGCGGCGTCGCTCACTGCGGCGTTTACCTGTTCGTCTGCAGAAACTTTCAGGAGGGCATCACCCTTGCCGTCGCTGGCCAGTAATGTTTTTTGATCGGCATCTACCGTTTCGTGGAGCTTTAGCCGGATCATTGCCGGCTTATAGGCCGGAATTGTATCTACAACTTCAACAGGGGCCGGTTCGCGTTTTTTTTTCCGTTTTGATCTTCGTTGTGCGTCTGCCTGGGCAGCCAAAAGCAGCAGTAAAAGGAAGGGTATTAGCTTCTTCATATACATAAATCACAAGTTACACGGCCTGGATAAGAATATTTGGTTAAAATTCATGCAAAATTTATACCATGATATCCCGGGCACATAAAGGAGCCGTTTTCGGTGTAATTTTATAGTGAAGATCAGATTAATTTATTATTAACTCTGCGTAATCCGGGGAGCCAAAGGGCCGCAGATCAAAAAAATACGGTTAGGTTTGCTTTAAATTTCTGTTAAATGGACAACAAGGGGTATAAAATTCTGGTGGCGGACGATGAGCCCGATATCCTTGATATTTTATCATATAACCTCATTAAAGAGGGGTACGATGTTACTACTGCGAAGGATGGTGAAGAAGCCCTGGACCAGGCTAACCGGGTAAAACCGCACCTGATCGTTCTGGATATGATGATGCCCAAGAAGACCGGGGTTCAGGTATGCCAGGTGTTGCGGGCGCAGTCGGCGTTTAAAGATACGCTGATCATGTTCCTGACCGCATTAAATGATGAATCTACCCAGATCCGGGGATTAGAGACGGGGGCTGATGACTATGTAAACAAACCGGTGAGCCCAAAAGTGTTGCTAAGCCGGGTGAGCGCTTTGCTGAGGCGGATCCATAAGGAAGACAGCAAGATCATTAAAGTAGGACCGGTAACCATTGACCCGGAGAAGTTTCTGGTCCTGAATGGTGATAAAGAGATCATCCTGGCAAAAAAAGAATTTGAATTACTGTACCTGCTGGCCCTGAAACCCGGACGTGTGTTTTTGAGGAATGAGATCCTCAACGCCATCTGGGGAAATGATGTGATTGTGGGTGACCGCACCATTGATGTGCATATCCGGAAGATCCGGCAAAAGCTGGAACTGGATTGTATTACTACTGTGAAAGGAGTAGGCTATAAGTTTGAAGTGTAGGTTGATATCGATTTCAGGAATGACTTTAACGGATTGATCATGTTTGACCCAAAGAACCTTTCACCCAGGAAATTATCGTTTTACACCGCATTGGGTCTGGCTACCCCCATCAGCCTTATTGATTATGTATTTGAACAAAAGTGGCAGCCTGCTGTGGCGTCTTTTTTTGTCGTGCTGATCGGCGGGTACCTCCTCGTAAGTTTTGTACTGGAACGGTTTATTTACAGGAAGATCAAAGTGATCTATAAATTTATCTATCAAACCAAGGCTACCCGCCGGCAGGAAACCTACTACAAGTATATCCTTCCCAAGAAAAGCCTGGATGAAGTGGCGGTGGATGTAGAGAACTGGGCACAGGAAAACCAGCAAAAAGTGGCTACCCTGCAGGCCAATGAAGAATTCAGGCGGGAGTTCCTTCAAAACCTTTCCCATGAATTTAAAACACCGGTTTTTGCCATACAAAGCTATGTGGAAACGCTTTTGGCGGGGGATATGATAGATCCGGTGATCAGCAGAAAGTTCCTGGAAAAAACCTCCACCAATGTAGAGCGGCTCACCAACCTGTTGCAGGACCTGGATGAGATCTCCAGTCTGGAGCGGGGGGAAATAACGATTGTAAAGCGGAATTTTGTCATACAGGACCTGTTGAAGGATTCTTTTGAAGGCATTTCGATAAAAGCAGAGCAGAAAAATATTCATTTCAGCATTAAAAAGGGTTGCGAAGGACCGATCATGGTCAATGCCGATAAGGAAAAGATCCGCCAGGTGGTGATCAACTTGCTGGAAAATGCCATTAAATACGGGAAAATTAACGGCTCCATCAAAGCCGGCATCTATAAAACCGACGATAGGCGCATCCTGGTGGAGATCAGTGATGATGGAGTAGGAATTGCGGAAAAAAGTCTGCCCCGGATCTTTGAGCGCTTTTTCAGAACCGAAACGGGCCGCAGCATGGATGTTACAGGCAGCGGGCTGGGTTTGGCCATCTGCAAGCATATTATCGAAGCCCACCAGCAAACGATCCATATCCGCAGTACCGAAGGGGTGGGTACCACCATCGGGTTTACCCTGGCTGCGAAGAAGGACTGAGGAGACTTGAAAATGTGAAGGTCTAAGAATGTGGAAATTCAGCTGACCCTTTTCTTTACCCGTTTTACATACGCAATGGAAACCTGGGCTAATGCTGCAATTTTTGGTATGTCAAAATCGGTATTGGTAAGCAGGTTCACCACAAATTCGAAATTTTTTTCCTCCCGACCCTTTTGTACACCTTCTTCCCGCGCATAATTCAGCACATTGGCATGATCCCATTTATGTTTTAAGCTTTTATCGTAAAGCATCTTTTCCTCTTTTGTAAGGTTGCTGTATTCGGCGATATGAAACAGCTTCTGAAATATTGTTTTTCGCAGGAAGACCGGCATTTTCTTCATTTGACCGAGATTCTTTAGTACATACAGCCATTTTTCCAGATCTGTTTCCAATGCCGCTTCTGTCTTCACAAATTTATATAATTCTATATAAGAGCCTGTTTAAAATTCATTCAATGGCTTTATTATGGCTGTTTTGGGCTGCAACTGCGTTAAATTTTTCGCCATAGTGGCCTACTATGCCTGCAAAATTTTCCTTGTTTCGCTCCAAAATAGCTTCATAATAAATTCCATCAATAAAATTTAAACAGGCTCTAAATAAATCCCAGCTTATCATAAAACCGTATTCCAGATCCGGCACTGCAAAGCCCCACATCATGAAGCACGGTCCCCGTTGAAGGTGCTTCCAGCTCAAAATCTTCCAGCAGCGCAACCAGGTACACTTCCGGTAATTCATAATTCCAGAGATGCCGTTTGCCTTTGGGCGCCAGGTCACTGATCAGGCGGCTTGTATAAAAAAGCGCACGCTCTTTAAAATTTTTCTGATTGCTGCGCTGTACTTCAATAATGAACTTTTCACCACTACTCCCCGTGCACAACAAATCAAAAACAGCCCCGCCCCCATTGATCGTGTCTCCTTTGTATTCTGTTTTGCTGAAACTGAGCTCTGTAATGTGTTTTTGGCCATTGAAGATGCTGTTAAGAAAAGCAATCAGCAGATCTTTATGCGGCTCTGTTCCAAAAATGCGTTTAAAGCCAAAATCTGTAAGGGGATCAATATAAACAGCAGTGCTTCCCGGTTGTTTTGCAGTAGTCATAGGTATGTATTTTTAACAAAGGTGCCCTATAAAGATAAGGATTTTTGAATGGCATTGCAAGGGAATGGTTTTATCCGGATTTACGGATACTGGCCGAAGATCAGCGAGCTGCAATTGCCTCCAAACCCAAAAGAGTTGGACATTACATAACGGAGGGCCTGTTTTTCGTACGCTTGTACCGGGATAAGACCGGTTTTTTCAATAGGTGTTTCAAAATTCAGGGAGGGGTATATTTCCTGGTGGTGCAGGTTGAGGATGCTGTAAATGGCCTCCACAGCGCCGGCAGCGCCCAGGGTATGACCGGTATAAGATTTGGTGCTGGCAAAGGCCGGTACCCGGTCAAACAAGCGCAGCATGGCTACACTTTCTGTTTCATCATTGTTTTCAGTAGCCGTTCCATGTGCATTGATAAAATCAATGTCCTGCGGCCGGAGACCCGCTGTTTGCAGTGCTTCCTGCATGCAAAGAAAGGGACCATCGGCATTCTCCGAGGTAGAAGAGGGGTGGTAGGCATCATTGGTATTGCCATAGCCTTTTAGTTCAGCATAAATCCGGCGGGGGGACGCAATCTTTTCCTCTTTTTCCAAAACGATAAACGCTCCGGCCTCGCCCAGGTTTAAACCTTTCCGGGCCACATCAAAAGGCCGGCAGGGGGCATCGGAAAGGATCATAAGCGCATTAAAACCATTGATCGTAAACTTTGCAAGACTATCGGCTCCTCCTACAATAGCCCGCTCCGCCAGTCCGTTCTGTAACAGGCGGGCTCCATACATGATGGCGTTGGCCGATGAGGAGCAGGCCGTATTAAAAGTGTTAACAATACCGCCGATGCTAAAAAAAGACTGGAGAAAAAGCGTGCTGGCGCTGTTGGAGTAGGAGGCCAGGTAAGGGCTCCCCGAAGTGGTAGCGGTATTGGCATCAGCATACATCTGATCTGTTAAACACATGCCGCCTACCGTGCTGGCACTGATCAATGCTGTGGAGCTTTTGCGCAGATCCTGTTCCGAAAGTTGCGCATCATTTATAGCTTCCTTCAGGGCATGCAAGGCAATCAGGTCGGTACGGGTCGCTTCCGGATAGGCCGATACCGGCAGCGCTCTTAATGCAGCCGTATCCTTTTTGACCTCACCAAACGGGAGGAGCCCGGTATATTTTGACTGTAGGTGAGCGGCGTTGCCGATACCCGAACGCCCGGCTACCAGCGACCGCCGGTTTTCTGCTACTGTATCACCGATCGCGGAAATAAGCCCTATGCCGGTAACGAAGATCCTGCCCAAAACGGAATTTTATTTTGTACGGTGCTGTTCGATATAATCTACCATTGTATTAACGGTAGTTAATATTTTTCTGCCTTCTTTAGGATCCTGGATATTGATGCCATACTCCCTGGAAAGCATTACAATAAGCTCAATGGAATCAATGGAATCCAGTCCAAGGCCTTCTCCAAACAAAGGCTCCTCATCTTTGATATCCTCAGGTTTTACGTTATTCAGGTTCAGGAACTTAATGATCTGTTCTTTTACCTGTTGTTTCAATTGTTCTTTTTCCATTATTTATTCTATAAATAGTTATCAAAAATAAGCATCTCCGGCGGTAGTGATCACCTGTTTTATCCAGACGATGAGCAGCAGTCATTCGTTTTATGTTGCTGCAGTAAATTGTTTTAAGAAACGGACATCATTTTCACTAAACAGGCGGATATCATTAATGCCGTACTTTAGCATAGCCGGGCGTTCTACGCCCATGCCAAACGCAAAACCAGTATATTTTTCGGGATCAATACCGCAATTTTGCAATACGTTCGGATGTACCATACCACAACCTAAGATTTCAACCCATCCTGTCTTTTTGCAGATATTACATCCCTTCCCGCCACAGATAAAACAGCTGACATCCATTTCAGCGCTGGGCTCGGTAAAGGGAAAGTAGGAGGGGCGGAACCTTACCCGCACATCTTTTCCATACATTTCCCGTACAAAAAAATAAAGGGTTTGCTTCAGGTCTGCAAAAGAAACGTTTTCATCAATATAAAGCCCTTCCACCTGGTGAAAGAAGCAATGACTACGGGCACTGATGGTTTCGTTGCGGTATACCCGTCCCGGGCAAATGACGCGGATGGGTAGTTTGCCCTTTTCCATTTCCCGGATCTGGGTATTGCTGGTGTGAGTACGCAGGAGCCAGTCAACGGCCGCATTTTCACCGGCGTCTACATAGAACGTGTCCTGCATATCCCGTGCAGGGTGATGCTCCGGCATGTTCAGTGCTGTGAAATTATGCCAGTCGTCCTCAATTTCCGGGCCTTCTGCCACGGCAAATCCCAGCCGCTGAAAAATAGAAATGATCTTGTGGCGCATCAGCGAAATAGGATGGCGGCTTCCCAGCGGAATGGCATCACCCGGTAACGTAAGATCTGGTACCGCATGGCCGCCCGCTCCGGCTCCGGCTGCTGCGGCTTCTTTCAGCTGGGCATACCGGGCTTCGGTGAATAGTTTAAATTCGTTCAGTAGTTGTCCGGCTTCTTTCTTTTGCTCCACGGGTACATGCTTCATCTCGCCCATTACCTCTTTTACCCGGCCTTTGGTGCCCAGCCATTGAATACGGAATGCTTCTGCCGCCTGTTCACCGGTACCGGAAAAGTTTGTAATTTCCTGTTTATAAGCCTCTAATTTTTGAATCAAATCCTGCATAGCGGGCAAAGATAATTAAAATACAGGAGGCAATGTACCGGCATTTTCAGGTAGACGGGGCCCTTTTTTGCATTATTGGCGCTGCAGGAGTACGCTCACTGCCCGGATAGGGGTGACCGCAGTATGCGGACCTTTTTGGGATATTGTCCGGGTATATTGAAAATTTTGTAAATTAGTATTGAAAACACTTTAACCATTGAAAAATAAATGAGAACACCATGCAGTTAACGTTTATTCAACAAAGAATTTATGAGGTAAGGGAACAGCGCGTAATGATGGATTACGATCTCGCCCACCTGTACCAAATTGAAACCAAGCGGCTGAAGGAGGCTGTAAGGAGAAACAGGAATCGTTTTCCGGAGGACTTTATGTTTGAACTGGCAAAAGAGGAATATGATCTTTTGAGGTCGCAATTTGCGACCTCAAACCGGGGCGGCCGGCGTTATATGCCGTTTGCCTTTACCGAACACGGTGTGGCCATGCTGGCATCTGTGCTAAACAGCGATAAGGCAATTGAAATGAATATTGCAATTGTGCGGGCTTTTATTGCTTTACGGGAATTGGCCCTGTACCGGGGCGACTTTTTGCAACAACTGCAAAGCCTGCGTAACGATTTGCACCACCGGATTGATGTGCATGACGCCCAGCTGAGCCAGATATATGAGGCTTTGGAAAAGATGCTGAATACAGAAGCAGAGAAAAAAGCCAGGGAAGAAGCGTGGAACAACAGGAAAAGGGTCGGTTATAAATGAAAGGCTTAATACCCCCGTAGGGCAGACCTGCAGCAATTTCAAAATCTTAAATGATACCGGACGCCTGGTAAAATCAAAAACCCTCGCAGGATGTACCTGCAAGGGTTTAAAAGCTGTAGGGGGAGGGCTCGAACCTCCACGAGGCAGTTAGCCGCAACACAAATTCCGTGGTGGTCAACCCCGGTCGGTTCTGACCGAAATCAGAACCGGCTCTATGCTGTGTTTATCCTGGACTCCTCACCCCCGAGACAAGAGGGCATGTCTGCCAAAAATTTCATCACCCCACAGTGTAAAAGAACCCGCTGCTTTCAGCGTTCGATAGAACAAAAGTAGGCAATGTTCCCCTATTTTTCCAAATAATTCAATAAAAATTTTGAAAATATAGAAAATGTTTAAATATTTGCAATAATTGTTGAATTATTTAAAATCAATATTGCTTAAATGAACAATAAATTGAATCTGGACAAACTCGATTTGCAGATCATCCAGCACATGATGGAGGATGCTGAAATTTCTTATGCCGACCTCGGTAAAAAACTTTTTGTGTCGGGCGGTACTATACATGTGCGCATCAAAAAACTGCAGAAAGATGGCATAGTGAAAGGTACAAAATTAAATACAGATCTGAAACTATTGGGGTATGATGTTATTGCTTTTATTGGAATTTATCTGAAAGAGAGTTCCCTGTACGACTCGGTAGCCAAGGAGTTGTATAAATTAAAAGAAGTTGTACGCCTCAATTATACAACGGGAAATTACAGCATGTTTGTGGAAATCATTTGTAAGGATATCAGTGAACTCCGGAATGTATTGCATGAGAAGTTACAGAAGATCAAGGGTATTGAAAGAACTGAAACGCTTATTTCCCTGGAAGAGAGCTTTGCAAGGAATGTAAGGGTGCTGGACTAGGGGTACTCCTGCCTGCGGGTCCCGCAGTTCCTGATCAGTAACGACCCTGCTTCTTATAATTTTCCTCTTACATTGAGCGCATCGCGTAACCCGTTTCCAAAAAGATTAAAAGCGAGTACAAGAAGCATGATGGCAAAGCCCGGAGCCAGCGCCAGCATCGGGTTTTGTGTGATAATGAAATTATAGTTTTCCTTGATCATCAATCCCCAACTGGGTTGCGGGGGCTGTACACCCACCCCCAGGAAACTAAGACCGGCCTCAATAACGATTGCAGAGGCAAAATTGGCTGCGGCAATCACCAGCACAGGCCCCATAATATTGGGCCAGATATGACCGGCAATAATCCGTGCATTTCTGAATCCAAGCGCCCTGGTCGCTTCAATATATTCGAGCGCTCTTACGGCCAGCACCTGGCCCCTTACAAGCCGTGCCACATTAACCCACATTGTTAGTCCTACAGCAATGAATACCTGCCAGAATCCTTTACCCAATGCCAGTGTAATGGCAAAAACCAGCAGCAGTGTAGGAATACTCCAGATTACATTGATGAACCACATAATGATCTCATCGATCCTGCCGCGATAAAATCCGGCCAGGGAACCGAGGATCAGCCCAATGCTGATAGATATGAGTACAGTGATCATGCCCACACTCAGGCTGACCCGTGTACCCACAATGAGCCTGCTGAGGATATCCCGTCCATAGCTGTCGGTACCCAGCCAGAAGGTTTTTGTAACAACTGGTTCTGAAGCCAGCTGAGCCTTTGCAAAGCGCATGGTTTCGGTCAGGCCCTCGTCAATGTATTTATCAATAAGCACACTGTCTCCCGTATACCGGTAGCCCGTTATGGGAATATAGTCTGACTGATCCGGACGGCCGCCGATCAGCTGTTGCAGAAAACCAGCGGGGACCGGCTGTTGTTCTTTTTTTACTTTTAAAAAGGTTTGCCGGGATCCGGGTTTGGCACCTCCGATCTCAAGGATGATCCGGTTGGCGTTGGGGGAACTGTCTTCTGCCAGGAAATAGCAGAAAACCGCTACAAAGATTGAAAAAAGGATCACACACAAACCGGCCACTGCTCCTTTGTTCTTTTTGAGCCGTTTCCAGCCTGCCTGTCCGGATATGGAAAATAATTGCATGGAGTCCAAATGTAAGAAAAAACGGGCGCTGTTATATTCCGGGACCTTTTACTTTCATTTTTGCGTGGTTGCTTGGTTTAAGCATGCTGATTTCAGATGCCTGTCGTATCAATGCATTGTCCAATTTGACATTTGTATGCGGTTTTGATGCAACACACGAAACGTTATACACACTGCCCGGGGTGGGGCCCCGGGGCTGGTATGCTATTTTACCCGCCGGCCCTTCCACTCATACCGGCCAAAACTCCCCAGGAAGCCGGCAAGTATGGTATAGCCGATGTGCAGCGGCTGAAACAGGAAGAAGTATTTTAACCGCGATTGTTTGCCAAAGAATGTAGCCACATTTTTTATAAAAGGGAGCTCAATAATCGTTTTCAGGGTCCAGAAAACGAACAGGGCGAGGAAATAACAGCTGTTTACAAACCCGGCAATAAATAAAATAAGAAAGGAGCTGTTAAAAAGATACACAAGAAACAATACTGCAAATATGCGTTTGTCATCATAACTGGTGGCTTTACTGGCCCAGCGGATGCGCTGGTTAATGAATGCACCCCAGGTGGGAGCAGCAGCTGTTTTTATGATCGCCTGCTTTGATTTCAGATAAGCGATCCGCTGCGGATACCGCTTCCATATTTTATGCATCAGCAGCATATCATCGCCGGAGGCGATGGTGTCAATGCCGCTAAACCCATCCACTTCTGCAAAAACATCACGCCGGTAAGCGAGGTTGGCTCCATTGCACATAGTATGGATGTTTCTGTAAACCGAGGCACCGGTTATGCCCTGCAATGTAAGGAAGTCCAGGTCCTGAAACAAATTGACCAGGGTCGGTTCTTCGATAAAGGCAACCGGGGCGGCAATGAATACCGGATCTGTTTCTTTTACGATGTGTGCAATGCTTTGCAGCCAGCCGCCAGGCGCCAGGCAATCGGCATCTGTACATACGATCCAGCTATGCTGTGCGGAGGCAATTCCGGTTTCAATGGCTTTTTTCTTGTAAGAGTTGAGCCCTTTTCCGGCGAGCCGGATGAGCCGGATAGAAGGCCCCGCTTCGTTTTCTGCTGCAAACCGTTCTACAAGTGAGGCGGTGTTATCGTCTGAATGATCATCTACAACGATCACTTCAAAAAGATGGGATGGATATTGCTGTTGTTTTATTGAATCCAGCAACGGCAGGATATTGATTGCTTCATTCCTGGCAGGAATGATAATACTAAAAGTGAAGGCTTCATTAACCGGCATACCGGCCGTAACCTGCATTGGGATCTGGTTCCAGCTCCTGGTGTAAAACAGGATGAGGACCGCATAGAGTAAAAATAAAACGCCGGTAATGCCAATAAGCCACATGCAACAAAACTACTGCATCAGCAGAACAATTGGATAATATTGATGAAAACAGGTTGCCGGAACCAACTATTTTTTCGGATGCACTGCCCTCCAGATCTTTTTTGGGGAATCATAATTGGTATATCCTGATCCTGCAACGGGTTGCTATACTACCCAATAAATGGCTGTCGTAAACTGCAATCATTTTGTCGTTTTCTGTTATCACGATTCGAAAAGCCGTAGTATATTTTTGCCGCATGAAAAAAGTATTTACATACAAACGGGTTTTAGGAACCGTTACCATAACTGCCGGGGTATTATCCGCTGCTTGCATGTTGGCAGGTATAATTGCCGTGGAGTTTAATTTTGATGTTTTTAGTGATACGACGCTTTTACTGCAATACGCACGTAATTCCAAATCAGCTTATTGGTTTTTATTATTTGATATGGCCGGTTACTATTTGCTCTTACTGCCGGTTATCTTTTACCTCCACCAGCAGTATAAATATCATTCTCCGTGGGTTCCTCTGTTCACTTTTAGCGGTATCAGTTATGTATTGACCGGGGCAATTGGTGCAGCAGCACTGGCTGCCGTTTGGCCCTATTTAATGCAAAAATACAGCGGGGCGCCGGCGGCAGACCAATATGTGATCGAATTAATATTCAATTCTATGACGACGGCGGTAGCAAAAGGACTTTGGAATATGCTTGAAGTACTGTTTGCTGCTGTGTGGTGGATGGGGTTTGGTGTGTTGCTTCGAAGGGACAATAAAATAATAGGAATGATATCCATTATAACAGGGGCTGCTTGTTTATCAGATGCAGTGGGCACCATAACCGATTGGAATGTATTGGCCGAAACAGGGGTTAATATTTATTTGGTTTTGGGTATCGTTTGGCCTGTTGTGCTGGGAATATATATCCTGCGCAAATCTGATACGATAGCACCTTTCAGCGCGGTTGCTTCAGACTTTATCAACGATTAAAAAACAAAAGCATGTCAGTATTTAAGACTATAGGCAAATGGATCGGCAGGATGGTGCTTCTTTTGCTTTCTGTTTTGTTGTTGGGGTACCTCTTTATTTATTTTAGTACGGAGAAACGTATGAATAAAACATACCGCTTCTCAGAAACACCACTAACGATACCTTCGGACTCTCAATCTATTGAAAGGGGAAAACACTTGTATGAAATAAGGAGTTGTGCCGACTGTCATGGTGCCAAATTGGAAGGAAGCGTTTTTATGAATGACGTTATGTTGCTACAGATAACAGCGCCCAATTTGACTAAAGGCAAAGGCGGCCTTCCGCCTGATTATGCGGCAGAAGACTGGGTACGCGTACTGCGGCATGGCGTAGATAAGAATGGCAAATCACTCTGGATGATGCCGGCACATGAAAGCGCGGTACTTCATAAAGACGACCTGGCACAACTGATCGCCTATTGTCAAAGTGTGCCTGCTGTAGATAATCAACAGGAAAAGCTAAAAGCAATAGGCCCGATTGGTCGTGTACTGATGGTAATAGACCGGGTTGCTGTTTTGCCGGCAGAGCGTATCGATCATGAAATTCCTATTGCTGTTAATGCCCCTGCCAATAAAGTTGAAATCGGAAAGTACCTGGTATCAACCTGCCAGGGATGTCACATGGCCGACATGAAGGGGGGCTCACCAGTGGCACCGGGGTTTCCACCGGTTCCGGACATTAGTGCAAAAGGTGCACCGGGAGGATGGACAACGGCAGAATTTATAAGTACATTTCGCAGTGGTAAAACCCCTGAAGGCAAATTCCTGCGTAATGAATTTATGCCCTGGAAAAATATGCAACATTTTACCGATGAAGAATTAACATCAATACTCAGCTATTTAAAAAGTGTCAACTAACTATTTGTTGGTTGTTTCACTGGTTCGGTAAGAACTTGGCGTTACGCCCGTCCACTGTTTAAAGGATCGCTGAAAAGCCGCTTTATCCGTGTACCCAAGACGGTCGGCAATTTCAGCAACGGTAAGATTCTTTGCAGAAAGAAGGTTACAAGCTATTTCTTTTCTTATTGATTCTGTCTCTGCCCGAAAGCTGGTATTTTCTTCCTGTAGTTTACGCTGTAATGTACGCACGGTAAGGTGTAAACGTGCTGCAACTTCTTCAATACCGGGAAAGGAAGGTGTGCTCAATTCCAAAATAAGCGTTCGCAGCTGTTGAATGAACGAATGGTTTTCCTGATGTAGCTTTTGGTACAGCATTTTAATGAATACATCATTTAATTCGCGATTATAGCCAAGAATGCTGTGTTGCAGATCTTTTAATGAAAATACAAGGGCATTTGCGGGTTTATTAAATAGCGGCTGACATTTAAAAATCCGTTGATGTTCGGTGGTATCCCTTATCCGTGCGTACCGATACCAAACCTGCAAAGGTTGTATATGGAAACCGGTTAGCAGCCGGAGGATATGTAAAGTACCGGAAAATGCAATGTCTACACTTTGCCTTGCTGTTTCGGGTGAAAGATCATTCCATACGGCAATAGGTTCACACCGGTAAACAACTTCACTACCGTTTAATTCACTACCGAAATAATACAAGCGCGTGAATGAAGTAGTGTATTCCTGCAGGTGATGTAATGCTGTTAGCAGATCTTTGCTGCTTTCCATTAAATGGCCTGTAATACCTAATACATTGACAGTAGTGCGCTCCCCGATGTGAAGCCCCAGGTCTGGATCTCCTGAAATTTGAAGTGCTGCATCCATGAGTGCACAGTTCTGCTCTAAAGACAGTTTCATGTCGTGATTATCCAGGTCGGAAACAGAAATATTACCCTGTGCACAAATTTTTTTCAATGCTTCTGTTGTGCGGGCTGCACCCAGAATAATATTGCGTAAAATGGACATGCTTACCCACAATGTTTGCATATGCTGTAGATATATATGTTAAAAATAACAAAAGAACATTACAGCATCTGCTATCAGACCTATGAAAACGATGCCGGTTGGTTGCATTTTAGTTTAGTCGAGAAATTTTTTATATGTAGGTCTGTAACCCAATAAGTACGCCAACGGAGTTAACAGAATGAACAGGATTTTCTGAACCAGGAAGGATGGCTTTGATAGCCGGTAGACATTGGCATATTTGTTTGCCATCAAAGTTCCTTGTAAAATATTGGGCACCCCATCTTTGTCTGTTTTGCCTTCATTGGCAAGCCCGGTTACCGTTTCCAGTAAATGTTCTGTATCCATAGCCGGCCGTACTTTCCAGTTTACAACCGTCTTGCTGGCGGAGTTGTTCCACATCGCATGGATTTTGCGGGCTGGGATATGCAATTGCTGGCCTTCCTTCATAACAGTTAGGTGCCCATCGATGCGAACGGTTAACTCGCCTGATAAAACGGTAAAGTCTTCTATCTGATACGGATGATAGTGGGCAAGCGGTTCTTTAGAATAGGCGCTAAAAATTGTTTCCATTTCTAAAAGCTTTCCATTCGTGTCTTTGCCCGTTTGCAGAAACCGGATGTTTTGCCCGGTGCTGGAATTTTGTATCGTTTTGTTCTTGTAAGCCATTTATTGCAAAGGATTTTATTAAAAGACTGGTTTTGGTGTATCTCTTATCGCAGCAATAGCCGGTTATGCTCAAAAGTATGCGAAAGTGTTGAAAATTTGATCAAACCAGTTTTGGCCGTTCAACAGGATCCTTTCTGATCTGCCAATGCTTCCTGGTCCTATTCAAAATGGCCCGGATCTAAAATTTCCTGTACTTCTTTATTTTGTAATAATCGATGTCCTGCCTCCAAAATCACTGTTTGCACCTGTTCCTCAATACCCGCAGTAAAATCTGCACCACGGCTTGCAGGAATGACCTTGTCATATTTGCCAAAATACAGGTGTACAGGAGTCTGATTGCGGGCAATGCTTTTTTTTATTTGTGCAATATCGGGCCTGAAGAAGCGAAAAGCGGTCCATACGGTATAAAGCAGGTTCCGCACAGGGGGATGGTGCAGGTAGCGGACCGTAAACTTTTTAATGCCGGCATTGACTACCCCGGTCTTATGAAGGATACCCGCAAATTTTATCAGCCAGCCCGGATGTTTCATAGTTACGGCAAATAGGCGGTTGCCGACGATCGTATGCGCAGAGAACCAGTACCAGAAACTCATTTTCAAACCATCGGGGGCCAGTAATAAGAGGCGGTTGACCTGTTGCGGGTACTGCTGGTAATAAGAAAGGCACATCCGCCCTCCCAGGCTGAACCCGAGGAGGGTTAGCGGTTGGGCTGTGGAGCGGGATTCTGCAGCAAGAATGTTTTGAATGACCTCGTGAAGCATGGCCGGGGTAAACCGGAGCCCCTCTTTCCACAGGGTATTCCCGTGGAAAGGTGCATCGATCGCCAGGAACGTGTACCGGTTGGCCGGATCCTGTAAAACAGCAAAAGCTTCGGCCGACTCGTTGAATCCATGGAGGCAAATCACTGTTTGAGGACCGCTGCCGCTGATCCTGTAGCTGATGGCCGATTGCTGATATGAGATATATTTCTGATCCAGATGCACGGGTTAAAGGCTCCCGCCAGATGCGGGAACACTGCAATTTCGTTTATTTTAACACGAATCCGGCAAGAATAAGATAGAAGGACTTCGGATATTAAGAAGCAGGGCTTCATTTCCTGATCGTGCAGGGGAGCACAGGTAAATGAAATGCTCCCTGCAATCTCCGTTCAGTTGGGGATAGATTGCATTATTGTTCGTTTTGAACAGTACAGCCGGTAACGGGAAATGGGATTTCATCCCGGGTTTGAAACAGTTCATCCCGCCGGCGCTGCTGCAAACCTGTGAAGTGCTTATCTTCAGGAAAAAATGAGGCACTTCTGTCTTTTTTGTCTTTTTGCCGTAGCGGGTGCGGCATGCAATAAAACAACAACGGATCCGGTACCGGGTCCTTCCGCTGCAGCGGTTAAACATATCAGTCTTGGCAACCAGGCCATTGCCTTTGGTCAACAGGTATCTGTTGATATAGACAGCAACGGAACGGCCGACCTTGTTTTTAAAACATCATTGATCGGCGACCCCATTAATGGCGAGGACAAGAGGCAGTGGCTCGTGCAAACCTATGGCAATGCCCGGCTTCCGGTTAATAATGCCGACCACATCCCGGTATTCCATAGCAGGCAAAGGATCGGGACTGCAGATTTTAGCGGCTATCATTGGTCGGAAGGTGTTGCTGCGTTGTTATCGGAGAAAGTAACCACGGTACAGGACCAGGTCATTTGGCGGGGAGACTGGGTGGCCGCCAGCCATCAGTTTATTCCTTTTTTAACCGGCCGCAACAATGACGTGTACACCGGGTGGGTGGAGATCAGTTTCAGCGCTGACCAGGAGCTGCTGATTCTTCATAAAGCGGCCCGGTCCACTAAAAGCAATCAGGCGATTGAAGCAGGTGGCTAGTTTTTCCGGAAACAGGGGAAAGATCGTTCAGGCAGGCGGGATAAAACCGCCTGTTTTTTTTGAATCTTTATTGACGACAATCAACATCGAAAATGTTAATTGGATCAAAAAATAGGCTAACTTTGGTTAGTTGTTAAAACAACTATATGCCAAACAACCAATTTAAAAAGAGCGAGTTATATAGTTTCATCACCGGCGTGGCCAGCACAGCCATTGCCAGGCGATTGCAGAAGAAGTTCAATCAGGCAGATCTGAACCTGACTATTGAGCAGTGGAGCGTATTATACCATTTGTGGAAAGAGGATGGCATCAGTCAGCAGGATCTTTGCAAGGCGACATTCAGGGATAAACCCAGTATGACAAGGCTGGTGGATAACCTGGAGAAGGCCGGAATGGTAAAACGGATCCCGTCAAAGGCCGACCGGAGAAAGAACATGATTTACCTTACGGAGCAGGCCAAAGAAATGCAGGATCCCTGTTACGGCTTTGCAGAAGAAACCGTGGAGGAAGCGCTCTCCGGCGTGAGTGATGATAAAATTGAAGTTTGTAAGGAAGTACTGAAGATCGTATACGAGAACCTGAGGTAGCCGGTGCCCGGAACTATCGGTTATAAGCGCTTCGGTTACCGGCCGATAGCTGAAGGCGGATTTACGGAAGCCCGGCATTTAAAAAACTTTAAAAATAAAAACAATGGATGCTGCTGTAAACAATGAAACCATCGCAAAAGGTGCTGAATGGCTGATAAAGGAACAGTTGCCTGCTCAAACCTTTATGGCCAATGAGTTTGATGAAGAGCAGCTGATGATCCGCGATCTCTGCACCCAGTTCCTGGAGACAGAAGTATGGCCGAACCTGGACCGTATTGACAGTATGGAGCCCGGGCTGATGAAATCGCTGGTACAAAAGGCCGGTGAGCAGGGGCTGCTGGCTACTTCTTTTCCGGAAGAATACGGTGGGCTGGGCAAAGATTTTGTGACTTCTACAATTATTAATGAATACCTGGGCGCCGGCCATTCTTTTTCTGTGGCTATTGCGGCGCATACCGGTATCGGAACGCTCCCGATCCTGTATTTTGGAAACCCTGAGCAAAAGCAGCGTTATATTCCCCGGTTGATCACCGGCGAGTGGACAGGGGCCTATGGTCTTACCGAGCCCAATAGCGGCAGTGACGCATTGAGCGCCCGGACCACTGCCAGACTGAGCGATGATGGGAAATATTATATACTGAATGGTCAGAAATGCTGGATCACCAATGGTGGCTTTGCCGATGTGTATACGGTATTTGCGAAAGTAGACGGCGATCAATTTACCGGCTTTATTGTAGAGCGGGGAACGGAAGGGTTTACACAGGGACCGGAAGAACAGAAGATGGGTATTAAAGGATCCTCAACCGTACAACTATACTTTCAGGATGCCAAAGTGCCTGTCGAAAATGTGTTGGGAGAGATCGGGAAGGGGCATAAGATCGCCTTTAATATATTGAACATCGGGCGGCTGAAACTTTGTGCAGCGGCGCTGGGCGGGGCACGCAAGGCTTTTAATACCTCCCTGGAATATGCAAAAACACGAGAGCAGTTCAAACAACCGATCAGTAATTTCGGGGCCATCAAACACAAGCTGGCTGCAATGGCGATCGGGATGTTTGCCGCCGAATCGGCATTGTACCGTACTGCAAAATGGATCGACCAGTTTGAACAAAAGCTCCTCGCAGAAGGCAAGCCTTTTAATGAGGCATTGCTGGGTGCTGCAGAGGAATATGCCATTGAATGCGCCATGTTAAAGGTATTTGGAAGTGAGCTGCTGGATTTTGTAGTGGATGAAGGTGTCCAGATCCATGGCGGTAACGGGTTTAGCGCCGAGTATAATATCTCCCGGGCCTACCGCGATAGCCGTATCAACCGCATTTATGAGGGTACCAACGAGATCAACCGGTTACTGATCCTGGATATGACGCTGAAACGCGCCATGCAGGGGCGTTTGAACCTGATGGCACCGGCTATGGAGGTCCAGAAAGAACTGATGAGCATTCCCGATTTTGGAACAGAGGAGGAAACGCCATTTGCGGAGGAACGCAAACTGATCATCAATCTTAAAAAGGCCATCCTGATGGTGGCTGGGGCCGCTGCGCAAAAGCTGATGATGAAGATAGAAAGTGAACAGGAGATCCTGATGCATATTGCAGATATGGCCATGGAGGTTTTTCATGCAGAGAGCATGTTGCTGCGTACAATGAAAACGGCTGAAACCAAGGGCGCCGCTGTTGCCGCAGACTATGCAGATATGACCCGTATATACCTGTATGATGCTGCAGACCATGTAAACAAGGCGGGCAAGGATGCCATTAACGGCTTTGCCGAAGGGGATGAGCAGCGGATGATCCTGATGGGGTTGAAACGGTTTACCAAAGCGCAGCCCTTCAACAGTAAGGAAGCCCGGCGCCGGATTGCTGATAAACTGATCACAACAGGTTATTACAATTTTTAATACCTTGGTATGAGCAATGGAAAGACGGGGCAAACGCCCCGTCTTTTATGATCCGCAGGGGCCGGAACTGCAGGGCCGGGCATTAAAAATTTTTCAGTTTTTAACAGAGCTTTTTATATTTGTTCTCTGTTATTGATTAACTATTATGAGAACTACTTCGTTTATAATGCTTTGCCTGTTGGGCATTTTTCCGGCTACAGGAAATGCCCAGGATAAAACAAGCCAGAAATTCGGAAAAGTAAGCGCTGCGGATTTTACATTAAAATCGCCGGTCATTGACTCTAATACCAGTGCCGTGGTATTATCGGATGTGGGTACATCGAAGATCGAAGGCAACAATAAAGGCTGGTTTTCGCTGATCCATAAGCGAACCACACGGATCAAAATACTGGACAAGAAAGGTTTTGATGCGGGTAATGTTTCTATAGACCTTTATACCTCGCCGGAAGGTGAGGAAAAACTGACCGAAGTAAAAGGGATCACCTATAACCTGGAGAATGGTGCCGTGCAGCAAACAAAGCTGGAGGCATCGAATGTCTTCAAGGAAAAACAGAACCAGAACTGGGTGTCAAGAAAGTTCACCTTCCCTAATCTTAAAGAAGGATCGATCGTGGAATATACTTATACCATAGAATCCGAGTTCCTGTTTAACCTTCGGTCCTGGGAGTTCCAGGGCCCCGATCCACGATTGTTTACCCAATATACGGTTTACATTCCTCAGTTTTTCCAGTATGTATTCTTATCGCAGGGATATATACCGCTGAAAAATACGAAGAAGGATGTTTTTAAATCCTGGTCTGTATCGGAGTCAAACGGAACCCAGGCTACGGAGCATTATTCCCTTTCCGGTTATGAAACACAAAATACCTGGTCGGCAACGGATGTGCCCGCCCTGAAAGAAGAGCCGTTTACCTCATCCATCGAAAATCATAATTCAAAGATCGATTTTCAGCTTTCCCAGTACCGGTTCCCCAATATGCCAACCAAGGACGTGATGGGTAACTGGACCACTGCCAGCGAACAGTTATTGAAACATGAAAATTTTGGGGCCGAGATCACGCGCTCCAACTTTTGGTTGGGCGATGAAGTTAAGAAGGTCGTATCCGGCACTACCACCGATCTTGGGGCGGTACAGGCAATCTATGCTTTTGTACGGGATCATTTTACGGCTACAGGATCAGGTGGCTTTTATATGTCGGACAATACCAGCCTGAAAGATATTTTCAGGAAAAAAAGCGGAACGGGAGCCGAGATCAACATGCTTTTGATCGCGATGCTCCGTCAGCGGGGCATCACCGCCGACCCGGTTTTATTGAGCACCCGTAGCCATGGCGTGGCAAACCCGTTTTACCCATTGCTGAACAAATATAATTACCTGGTTTGCGCCGCCCGAGCAGATGGAAAATCCTATTACCTGGATGCTACCCGGCCCCGGATGGGCTTTGGAAAACTGCCGGCTGAGTGTTACAACGGATCGGGTTTTGTTGTAAATACAGCGCCGCGGAATGTGAGTTTTGATCCGGACTCATTGCAGGAGCGGAAAACCACTTTGTTGTTCCTGGCAAACAATGCGGATGAAAAGGGGCTTAACGGGTCTTTTACCTCTACTCCGGGGTATTATGAATCGGCCCGGATACGGGAGGAGCTGGCAACTAAAGATAAGGAAGCCTATTTAAAAGAAGCGGAAAAATCCTATATGTTCCCGGTGCGTCTTTCAGACATACAGATCGATTCCCTAAAAAAACTGGAGTTCCCGGTGTCGGTAAAGTATAAGATGAACTTTGACCTGGGTGCTGAGGATATGATCTATCTGAACCCGATGTTCAGCGAAGCGGTCAAAACCAATCCCTTTGTTTCGGCCGACCGGAAATACCCCGTGGAAATGCCGTACACCCTGTACCAGTTATATGTGCTGAATATGGAGATCCCGAAAGGTTATGCAGTGGAAGAACTTCCTAAATCGACACGTGTACTGCTCAATGAGAATGAAGGCATGTTTGAATATATCATCAGTGCTTCCGGAGGGAGGATCATGCTGCAGAGTAAGGTCGATATTAAACGGGCCTATTTCAGGGCAGAAGATTATCAATCCCTTCGGGATTTTTTTGGCCATATTGCCCGGAAGCATAGTGAGCAGGTGGTTTTAAAGAAAATTAAATAGTGATGAACCCATTTTTTTTCAGAAGTATTATTGTTGTTCTGATCGCAGGAATATTCCATATGCCGGCAAGAGCTGAGTATCCTGTAAGCGCAATACCTGAAGCACTGTTAAAAAAAGCGAAACTGATCAAGCGGGCGGATGAAACGTTCATCGAGGTGCGCAATATCGGTAAAGCCATTTACCGAAGGCATTATGTTTATACGGTTCTGAACGAGGCGGCCGAAGAATATGCGGCGCTTGTTGTAGGGTATGATAAATTCCGCGTTATCAATGATATTTCCGGTACCCTTTATGACGCCGGGGGAAAGAAATTAAAATCGGTAAAAAAGAAAGATATCCAGGATGGAAGCGGCACGGACGGATCCAGCCTGATCACTGACGGGCGTTATAAATACCATAACTTTTATTATAAGCAATATCCGTATACGGTAGCGTATGATATTGAAGTGGAGCTGAACGGTATCTTTTATTTCCCGGAGTGGATGCCCCAAAGTGGTCCGCAGATCGCTGTCGAAAACAGTAAATTTGTTTTTGAGACCCCCAAAGATTATGCCCTGCGTTACAAGATGTTCCATTACACAGGTAATCCCCTGTTAAAGGAAACAAAGAATACTAAGATCCTTTCCTGGGAACTGGGTAATGTGCCGGCAAGGGAGGAAGAGGCTTTTGCCCCGGAATGGAACCGGCTGGTGACCCGGGTGCTGACGGCCCCGTCTTCCTTTGAAATAGGAGGATATAAAGGTAGCATGGAAACCTGGCAACAGTTTGGCAAATTCATGACAACGCTGTATGCAGGGCGGGATGTACTGCCAGCCGGCATCAAAACAAAGGTAAGAACACTGATAGCCGGATTGAAAACGGAACGTGAAAAAATTGACACCCTGTACCGGTATATGCAGCAGCATTCCCGTTACATCAGTATCCAGCTGGGAATGGGTGGGTGGCAGCCTTTGGATGCAACCTATGTTGCCGAAAAAAAATACGGCGACTGTAAGGCTTTATCGAATTATATGGTGGCCTTGCTTAAGGAGGCCGGGATCCGGGCCTATTCCGCATTGATCAACGGGGGAATGGAAGATAAAGATCTTGTCAGCGATTTTCCGTCCAACCAGTTCAATCATGTTATTGTTTGTGTGCCCGGCAGCAATAACGATCCTGTATGGCTGGAATGTACCAGCCAGACCGTGGAGCCCGGCTATATGGGCGGCTTTACCGGCAACCGGGAAGCATTGCTGATTGATGATACCGGCAGCCGGCTGGTGCGCACACCCGCCTATCAGAAACAGGAAAATGTGCAGAACCGGCTGATCGATGCCCGTCTCGATGAGAATGGTACACTGGTAGCTTCGGTGGTTACCCGCTGCACAGGCCTGCTTCAGGATGATCTGCACCATATAATGTATGGTTTGTCAGACGAAGAAAAACAGAAACGGTTACGGAATCATTTTTCGATACCCAATTATGAGGTCAGCTCTTTTGGTTACCAGGAGGCCGGAAACAATGTGGTTCCCGCGATCATGGAAAAAGTGCAGCTGGTGTCGAAGGATTACGCAGTCATAACCGGTAAGCGCCTGTTCATTAAGCCCAATATATTATCCGCAAATACCGATAAACTTACCAGTGAAGACAAACGGGAACATGAGATCGTGTACGAATACGGCTTTGTAAAATCGGATACGGTATCTATAAAGATCCCCCCGGGATATACCGCAGAAGCCATGCCGCGGCCGGTAACAATGGAAAACGGCTTCGGGGCATATGCGATCCGGTTTGAACTGACAGACGGAGTGATCCGTATGATCCGCAGGTACGACCGTAACAGTGGTCATTTTCCGGCCAGCGATTACGAAAAGATGGTTGCTTTTTATAATACGGTCTATACAGCCGACCGGTCGCGGATCGTATTGGTAAAAAAAGCGGAATAAGCGATGCTGTTATCATTCATCAGCCTTCTGTGTCAGGGCAGCACCGGCACCCTTCACCTTAGATCTGCAACCCGCCTGTGATCTGCCAGCCGTTGGCCGAAATGGACAGTGTGGCTGTAAAGCTGCTGCTGGCGGATATCGAAAGTAAGCGCCCCGTGACCAGTTTTACCAAACAGGTATTATCGACGTGTATCATTACACGGAAAAGTAGTGAGCCGGCACATTTATAAATCGCTTATTTTTGGGCGAATCAGAATTTCTAAACGATAAAAGAAGCATGAAACAAGCACAATATGCAATGATCCATACCATGCGGTGGTACGGCCCCAAAGATCCTGTCAGTTTGAGTGATATAAAACAATCGGGTTGTACCGGTGTGGTTACGGCTCTTCACCATGTACCGGTGGGTGCTATCTGGGAAACAGAAGAAATCCGTAAACGGAAACAGGAAGTGGAAGCCGCAGGGCTTACCTGGGAGGTGATCGAAAGCCTGCCGGTGCATGAGGATATAAAAAAACAGAGCGGTGCTTTTGAACAGTATATCGAAAACTATAAGCAAAGCCTGCGAAATGTAGCAGCCTGCGGGTTAAAGGTGGTAACCTACAATTTTATGCCGATCCTGGACTGGATGCGTACCGAAATTAACTATACGGTTGCTGACGGAAGCCGGGCATTACGTTTTGAAAAAGCAGCATTTATCGCTTTTGATGTGTTCCTGCTGAAGCGTCCCGGAGCAGAAAACGATTATACGGCAACTGAACTGGAGGCGGCTAAAAACTGCCTTGAAAAATTAAGCGAAGAGGATAAAGAGACCCTGTACCGCAATACATTGTTAGGGTTGCCGGGAAGTGAGGAACGCTTTACAGAAGAGGAGATCCTCAAAGCGCTGAAAACCTATGAGGCCATTGATGCACAAAAACTAAAACAGCACCTGTTCTATTTCTTGCAGCAGGTGGTGCCTGTGGCAGAAGAAGCGGGTTTGAAAATGGCGATCCATCCGGACGATCCCCCCTTCCCGATCCTGGGGCTGCCAAGGATCGTAAGTACAGAAGCGGATGCGCAGGAGCTGATCAATGCGGCGCCTTCGCCGGCCAATGGCTTGTGCTTTTGCACCGGATCTTATGGCGTGCGCGCAGATAATGACCTCGCCGGAATGGTAGAGCGCCTGGGCGATCATATCCATTTCCTGCACCTGCGCAGCACAAAAAGAGACGAAGCCGGTAACTTTTTTGAGGCGGACCACCTGGATGGGGATGTGGATATGTATGCGGTGGTAAAAGCAGTTGTAACAACGATGCATCGCAGAGGCGTATCCATCCATATGCGCCCCGATCACGGCCACCAGATGCTGGATGACCTGAAAAAGACTACCTATCCCGGTTATTCTGCTATCGGTCGTCTGAGAGGATTGGCTGAATTAAGAGGACTGGAGCTGGGGATCCGGCGCGCAGGCCTGTGAGGTTTCTAAAACCTCGCAGGATTACTCTTCCCATTCTCCCAATCCTTTCCGCACCAGCACCTTCTCATCTCCGGTACAATCGATGATGGTAGAGGGGATCATGCCGCCAATGCCTCCGTCAATAACAATGTCCACAAGATTTTGATAATGATCATGGATGACCTCCGGGTCTGTGTAATCCTCCACCAGCTCGCCGGGAAGAGTGGTACTTAAAATGGGATGACCCAGCTCCCGTATGAGCGCCTGGGTGATTTTGTTGTCCGGAACGCGGATCCCGACGGTGTTCTTTTTGCTGTGCAGGATCCTGGGTACCTGTTTGCTGGCCTCCAGGATAAACGTATAGGGCCCGGGAAGGTATTCTTTTAGCAGCCGGAAGGTGCTGTTGGAGATCTGTTTGGCAAAATCACTCAGGTGGCTCAGGTCTGCGCAGACAAAGGAAAATTGCGCTTTTTTTGGATCCACTTTTTTGATCCAGGCAATACGCTCAATAGCCTTGGTCTGGAAGATATCGCAGCCCAGGCCATAGATGGTATCCGTTGGATAAATGACAATTCCCCCTCCACGCAGGGAATCAGCAACCTGTTTGATCAAACGGGGCTGGGGATCTTTGGGATGGATGGAAATAAGCATACTGCAAATATCGGACAGTATATCCTGTTGGGGATATAAAATATGGAATTTAAAAGGAGCAGCGGGACCGCTACTGGCCTGCGGGTGTTACTCCGGGGGCGGCGGGTGCTGGTTTACTTCGCATTCAATATTCTCTACTGAATATTTTAAATTCCCCTGGGGGGCGTTTCACCGCCGTTAATGCAAATACCATGGGGATCTTGTTCTCCAGGTGTTGAATGCGGTATTTTTTGGGTGCTATTTCAGTGGTATGCCGGAAGCAATTATAGGGGGAGTAATCAAACTCCTCAAACGCAGTAAGTTCAAGCCCGTTCTGAAGGAGGCTGCTGAGCACCTCAGCCGTACCGTGATTCCACATTACGTATTCCTCGTGCAGGTCTGCATTCCGGTCGGCATAAGTACCGCTATCGGTTTCGCAGATGGGCCCGGCATTAAAGTAACTGTAGCCTACTTTATTAAAATCGTCATCAAACATCCAAACCACCGGATGAAATTCTGCAAACACAAACCGGCCTCCGGGCTTCAGGAAGGTTGAAACAACAGCCGCCCACCGGTTCAGGTCGGGCAACCAGCCAATGGTACCGTAACTGGTAAAAACAATGTCGAAGGTTTCATTGAGCTGGTTCGGAAGATCATACAGATCGCAACAAATAAAACGGACATTGGTATGGGTTTTTGCTGCAAGATCGTTTGCTGCTTCAATGGCTTTGTCAGACAGATCAATACCCGTAACCTGCGCACCCATACGGGCGAGGGAGATAGAGTCCTGTCCGAAATGACACTGCAGGTGCAGGATGCGTTTGCCGGCTATATTGCCCAACAGGTTCAGCTCGATATCATTGAGCGACGAAGCCCCTTTTATGAAACCTGCCACATCGTAGAAATCAGATTCCAGGTGGAACCGCACTGTGTTGTTCCAGGAGGCTTTGTTAATGGTCAGGTAGTCTTTTACAGGGTCCATAGAAATGTAAAATGCAGAAGCGGGAAACAGGGTTTCATTGCTGGATAATGATTCCTGAGTTATAAACGAGGCTGTTGCTGCTTTTAAATTCAATAATTTTCATTGATGATGCCCTATCCCTGTATCGTCCACACTTCCTTACCGCGTAACAGTGCATCCAGGTCCGGCGCTTTCCGGGCTTTGGCATCTTCCAGCTGCAGGGCCATCATCTCCTCATAACAGGGGCGGTCTGCTTCATAAAACACGCCAAAGGGACGTGGCAAATGGCCTTCCAGTGCCGGGTTGTCGAAAATACGGGTGAGCAATTGCGCTTTAAAGATGTCTTTTTCATCATGGATCCACAGGTCATCCGCACTGTATCCTTCGCCCAGGGTCACCACCTGTGGTTTAAATCCGTCCAGCCGGATACCTTTTTTCCCGTCTGCGCCAAAGATCATGGGTTTGCCATGCTCTGCAAAGATGGTTTCTTCTGGTTTGGAACCTTTTTCGGTAAAGATCTCAAATGCTCCATCGTTGAAGATATTACAGTTCTGATAGATCTCCAGGAAGGAGGCGCCCTTATGCTGGTGCGTACGTATCAACAGGGCCTGCAGATGTTTCGGATCCCGGTCCATAGTGCGCGCTATAAAACTCGCATCAGCACCCAGGGCCAGCGCCAGTGGGTTGAAGGGGTGATCGATGCTGCCAAAAGGAGTGGATTTGGTGATCTTGTGTTCTTCCGATGTGGGAGAATACTGGCCCTTCGTCAAACCATAGATCTGGTTATTGAACAACAGCACATTTACATCAAAATTTCTCCTTAATAAATGGATGGTATGGTTACCCCCGATGCTGAGGCCATCACCGTCGCCGGTAACGATCCAGATGCTTAGTTCGGGGCGGGAGGCCTTCAGGCCTGATGCAATGGCCGTGGCGCGGCCATGGATCGAGTGCATGCCGTAGGTGTTCATGTAATATGGAAAACGGCTGCTGCAACCGATACCGGAGATAAATACAATATTTTCTTTAGGAATACCCAAACCCGGCATTACGCGTTGCACCTGTGCTAATATAGAATAATCGCCACAGCCGGGACACCAGCGCACTTCCTGGTCAGTTGCAAAATCTTTGGCTGTTAAGGCGGGAGTTAAAACTTCGGACATGATCTTAAAATAGGGTGCAAAGTTAATCATTCCGGCGGATTGAAAAGATGATTATGATAAATGCTAACAGCTGTTAATGGATAATGGAATGGTTAAACCCCTGTTTCTGCTGATTTTTCCTAAATTGCAGCAAGTTGTCATTTATTTGTAAAAACTTTATTTTATGAGATATAAGAAGGTATCCATTGCTTTTACGCTCATTCTTTTTACCTTTCTGGTGGGCACATCCTATTCTTTTTACCGGCCGCCACATAACCTGAAAGTGCTGCCGCAGGATATAACACATGAGCGCCTGGATAGTATTATGGGAGCGTTCAATAAAGCGTTGGGGGTTAAATGCAATTTTTGTCATGCAAAGGGGAAGGGTTCGGAGCGGCTGGATTTTGCTTCGGATGAAAACCCCGCCAAGGAAGTGGCCCGGAACATGCTGCGGATGACCATCGATATCAACAAAAACTACTTCCGTACCGATTCCGTGATCCACCCGGCTTATCTGAATACGGTTACCTGCAATACCTGTCATAAGGGGGATGCCTATCCCGGGCAATGATTTGCTATTGGAGCTGAAGATCTGCAAAGAAGACAATAAATATGGAAAAAAGATAATGCATCTTTGATGTTTGTTGGTACCTTTGTGGCGTTACAGAACGGACATTGCTAATGTAGTGTTGGCTAATGCGCTTATGATATTTTCTATGACCGTAAGCTGCGGGGTAGTGATCCGCCCTGCGAAACAGGCAGCAACAGCATTTTAAAGCTATACGAACCGGTATATAAAAGGGACAGGATCGGATTTTATCAATCATGATAAAGCAAATGAAACATCAACTAGGACTACTGTTTTTACTGGCGATTTTTTTCCAGGCAAATAGTACAGGTACCAGCGCACCGGCAGCTTTCAGGGTTAAAGCACCGGCCCGGTCTTTCAGGGCTGCCCCGGATATTGATACCGCCGTGCCCGGCTGCACAACAAAGAAGCAGCTGCTGTTTGACGATATCCGGGCTATACTCCGGGATCAATTGCTTATGGTAAGCTGGATATCGCCGGCATCGGGTAACGGCAATTGTTTTGAAGTGCAGGCATCTGAAGACCGGGTGGCCTTTGCAACTATCGGCAGTGTGGAGCCCGGGCGCCCTGATGACAATGCCAACGGCGATTTTCTTTATGCAGCCAGTATACCGGCGCCTGCTTACCCTGTTTCGATGGCCGGGTTGTTATTGATTGCAACTGCATTTTTCAGAATTAGCAAAAAACGCATGATGGTAGCACTCTTTATAGTACTGACCCTTGGATCGGCTATTATTGCCTGCTATCATAAGGATCAGGTGACCGTTGGCCCGGAACCTGTTCGTTTCATACGCATAGCCGTAACCGATAAGGATGGCATGCGGTCCTATTCGGAAGTAGTAAAAGTACATAAAGGAGTGGGGATAGCACAGTAATCAGGCCTGCTCCGGTATTTGTTGTTCCTGTATTTATTTCAGACTAAATTTTTGGGGTCATATCCTCTTGCAGGCAACCCCGCAGGAAGCAATAACAAACAGTTATACAGATTCTGCTGAGTCGTTTTTAAACAGCTCCTGAGAACATTGTTGCTGCATTCTGAAATAAAGTATAACTTCATCAAAATGAACAATAATGAACTTGCCCCGGATCCAATGCCTGTTCCTATTTTGCGCTACGCTCATATTAACTGTTTCCTGCACAGACACAGACCGGAATAACCGGTTAACAAAGGAAGAAAAGGAACAGGGATGGGTACTGCTGTTTGACGGTGTATCCTCCAATGGCTGGCATTTATACAACAAGCAGCGTACAACTGCGGGATGGGTTGCCCGGGATGGGGCACTGGCTGTGGATACAGCAAATAAAACAGAAGTAAACGACCTGGTAAGTGATAAGGCGTTTAAAAATTTCGATTTGCAGTTTGATTGGAAGGTATCAAAGAACGGTAACAGCGGTGTGTTTATTAATGTTCTGGAACGCCCGGATATCACCACTGCCTGGGCGTCTGGCCCGGAGTATCAGTTGCTGGAGCCATCGCATATAGACAATGCAAATCCTTTCAAAAAAGCGGGTACCCTGTTTGCGCTCGATTCGCAAAAAAATGCGACAGTGGCACTGCCTGCCGGCAGCTGGAATCACTCCCGGATCCGGCAGGTTGACGGTAAGGTAGCGTTTTACCTGAATGGTGTTTTAACCGTGCAGGAAGACCTGCATTCCGGAAGCTGGCAGCAAAAAGTGGCCCAGAGCCATTTTAATAAATTCCCTGAATTTGGCAAGCAGGTCAGCGGTCATATTGCATTGCAGGACTGGGCCAGCGGGGTGGCCTTCCGGAATATTAAGATTAAAGAACTGTAGGCATCCATCGGGGCACTGTATCTGAATTTCCTTAATATCAGGATGGAGGCCGGTGTGCTCCCGGAAAGTTTTAACAGCAGCGCAAGCCACTGAAATCGGAAAATTCCATGGGGCTATGCCGGCCGCGGGGCCGTAGTTGTTTTCCCGATTAAGATTATCTTGCGGTTTATATTATGCAGATTTTCAATTTCCTGCTGAGCGCAATGGCGTTTTTGCTCATTGTGTTTGCATTGCATCTTTTATATACCAAACAGGGCAACCGGCTGCTGAACCGGCTGCTTTCCGTTCATTTGCTGACGCGGTTCGGGCATGCCTGCATTCTCCTGCTTATTGTTTCGGGATACCAGGTTTACCCGGTTTTTCATAAGCTATCCATGTCCTTGTTTTTTATTGCACCGGCCTGTTCCTACCTGTATGTCCGTTGTTTTTTGAATGGTGAGACCCGGTTAAAAAAATACGATTTTCTACATTTTATACCCGCATTGCTGGTATTGCTTCACCTATTGCCGGTGCCGCAGAAAGTGGTGAACTGGCAACACGTATCACACCAGATCTTAATCGGAGGCCATTTTTCAGTTACCGAAAATACCGGGCTTTTGCCGGCGAATTTTTATTCCGCCGGACTGTTTGTGCTTACATTGGGCTATTTAATCGTCGTATGGTGGCTGGTACTTTCATCAGGATTTATCCGAAAAAGTAAATGGGATACGACCAAAATATGGCTGTTCTTTTATCTTTTAACAGTAACTTTTTTTAAGTTGCTGGGTTTTGTGGCTTACCTTTTGAATGTCACAGGTGCCAGTTATCTCGGAAACCCGGCTTTCATCATCATCAGTTGCCTGGGGTTACTGTTTATGATGATTTTTATTTTGCACCAGCCGGGTATTTTATATGGATATATTTTACTATCGGGGCGACCAAGAGAAACGCCCGAACCGGTTAAAGTTCCTGTAACCAAAAAAATAGCCGCTACCGGCAGCAATACCACCGGCGAACAACAGCAAAAATATATTGAAGCCATTACCCGGCTGATGGAAGAGGAACAGCCCTTCCTGGCAGCCGATTGCCAGATCATTCACCTGGCGCAGCGCTTACAGATCCCCGTACATCATTGCTCGCAGGCCATTAATAAAGCAATGGGCAAAAATTTCAGGGACTGGCTGAATGGTTACCGGATCCGGTATTTTATCGACCGGTACCCGGAGGAAGCCGATAAAATGACGATTGAATCGGTAGCTTTTCAATCAGGATTTAAAAATATTACTACATTTTATAATGCATTTAAGAAAGAGACCGGGCAGATGCCGAAGGGATATTTTGAGCACTCTCCGGTTCGTTAATTTGCAAATGCGGAGATCCGAAATGTGTATTGAGCGCCAGGCAGGAAACCTTGTACCCTGAATGAGACGATAGGCATCGGACGATAGGTTTTAGATCAGAAACCCCAAAAACCAAAACAGAAATCTCTAACAAGCCCCAAACCGCACAATTTTCTATAACGATTCAATGGTTATAGTTATTTGACAGCCCCCAAACCGCTATTTTCTGCTTGCGAAGCTATGTTTGTGCCTCATTTTTTAAAACATGGTTATGAGAAAAGCGACGGTCTGCATTTTATATCTTATTTTCTTACCGGTATCATTTTTAACCACGGTCCTCCATGCCGAGAATCCGGACATCAATGGAATTATTTATGTAAAACAGGGAGGAACGGGTAGCGGCAATAGCTGGGGTAACGCTACCGGCGACCTGCAGGCGGCTATTAATGCCGTTGGTGTTACGCAAGTATGGGTGGCGGCAGGGACTTACAAGCCGAATACAAGCGGAAATTCTTTTTCCATGAAGAATGGTATTGCCATATTGGGCGGCTTTTCCGGTGACGGTACAGGGAATTTGCAGAATAGAAACTGGGTGACCAATGAAACCATCTTACAGGGTAATGGCGATAGGGTACTTTCTAACACGGGATTGAGTGCTACTGCTATCTTAGACGGGTTTATCATTACCGGGGGCAGTACTGTCTTTGGTGCTGGCGTGGGGATGCTCAACGATGCATCTTCTCCCACCCTTGGTAATTTGAAGATAACAGGAAATTCCACAACTAATAGTAATGGCGGAGGGATGTACAATGCTAATTTTTCTTCTCCCGTCCTTACCAATGTGCAGATAACGGACAATAAGGCTACTGCTGGTGGCGGGATGTACAATACCAATTTTTCTTCTCCCACCCTTACCAATGTGCAGATAACAAACAATACAGCTTCGGGGACTGATGGCGGCGGGATATTCAATAGTATTGGCGCTTCTCTCACCCTTACCAATGTGCAGGTAACCGGTAATACGGCTTACCGTTACGGTGGCGGAATATACAATGATCGTTATGCGCCCACCCTTACCAATGTGCAGATATCCGGCAATACGGCTGATGCTGGCGGTGGAATTTATAATAATTTTATGCTCACCCTTACCAATGTAGAGGTAACCGGAAATAATGCAACAGGCATTGAAAAAAAAGGAGGAGGGATATACAATGCGGCGGCCGTTTCGACCCCCAATAGCTTGCTTACAAATGTAACCCTGGCTAACAATGGCATTATGGGAATTTATGCGAATAGCGGTTACTTATCATTAAACAATAGTATTATTTGGGATATTATTAATTGGGATGTTAATGGCAATGACTATACAACGAACCATTGCCTGGTAAAAGGCAGCAACAGCACTGCCAATGGAAATGTAGATGCCACCGGTCTTACCGATGCCGCTATTTTTACAAACCCATCTGCCGGCGATTACACACTTACAATCGGAAGCCCTGCCATTAATAAAGGCAGCAACGGCTTATTTCCGGATCTAACAGCCAATATCAAAGACCTGGCCGGCAGCCCGCGGCTTTTTGCTTCAACGATTGATATGGGCGCGTATGAATACCAGGGCATCGATGCCTTGCCGGTTACATTTGGCAGCCTCAGCGCCGTTATTAAAAACGGGCAGCTCCGGGTAAACTGGACTACTGAAACCGAAACCAGCAACGATCATTTTCTAATACAGGGATCTGCTGACGGCATTCATTTCACCACCATTCAAACCGTACAGAGTAAAGCCGCCAGTGGCAATAGCAGCGCGGCTTTGGAGTACAGCACGGCGATCCCGCTTGCGGGGCTAAGCCTGGGCATAGGATTCCTGGCATTGGGTATGATGGCTGGAAGCAGGCATAAATATGCCCTTGTCATTATGGCAATACTGCTTGGCATCCTGGCTTTCTCGTGTAGTAAAAAGGACATCTTTAAAAGTATAGAAGAGGGGAAGCTGTTTGTCCGCATTGTGCAGGTGGATAAGGATGGGAAGGAGCGTGTGTCGAAAGTGGTGCAGGCGGTGAGGGAGTAGTCAGTGGCTTGGGGTAAAGGTATAAACTAAATTACAGAAAAAAGCCAATGCGCACAGCTCACAGCATTGGCGGTAAGCACAAACGTCCGCTCTTTTGCCAAACTACTTATTAGCTGTAGTTGTTTTTTAAATATTGTTGAATTTGGATAATTGATAAAAATACGGTTAGCCATAATGCAATTGCACATACTATTGCTTGAAGTATTTGTAAATAGTAGTTGTTGCTTGAGGTATTAAGTAACAAAAAAAGGATACCCGTCAAAATCATAATTATTGAACAAATATAATATTGCTTGATTTTCAAAAATATTGCCATCGGAATAAAATGTACTCCAACCACAATCGCTATCGTAAATATCGACATTTCTGGATGATGATATTTATTCACGATATAAAAGACAAAATTCAATAGTAAAATTTCAACAATAAAATTAACAAGGAATATAGTGCTTTTTTTCTTGTTATTTGAACGTTGGTCTTTTGTTGGTTCGCTAAAATTTAGGTTCTTTCTTCGGATTTTACTAATCTTTAGTATGGCAACTAAACTAATAACAACTCCTGTTATGATTAATACAAAACGAAACGGACTATTAATCAAAGAAGAACTATATAACAGCCACATAAGACCGATTACAGTTCCAATGAACAAGCCCGAAGTTCTTTTTCTTAAAAACAATTTTATACCTAATTCTTCTATTATATCAACCATTTCAATACAATTACAGCTAACGGTGACGGCTTGGCGATGTGGCGGTATTTGAAAATCGTCAGATGACAACCGAAGCCAAATAAAGTTACAAAAGTTGAAAATATATTCTGTTGCTCATCTGTGTTCGGTCAGCCGGATATGTAGCTGATAGTAGTACTACCAATGAGAATTTATTTGTCGCCCCCTGCTGACGCAAAACTGCCTGTTGTAGGTAGCCCTTCATCGTCTGTCAAAATGAGCTACGATTTTGCTTTATGTACTCAATGTTAAGGTCGTTTAAATTATCCTCATACTTATAAAATGCTTGGTCAAGTTGCTCCCACACCTCGTTTGCCTTTTCCTCAATTTGTTCTAATATTTCTTGCCGTTCAGCTCTGTCCCTGGGAACTATGGAATTGGGAAACTGGTCAATGGCTTGTTTCAAAATGTCTGCGGTCTTGTTACCACCAATTGTCTGCAATGATGCTAATGTCTCATGTGCAAAGTCGCCACTTGAGTTATAAAAGTATTGGTTGAAGCCACCATTGTTGATTTCCCTTTCGATGTTTTGGTTGAAATAGAAAATTCTTTGTGGCTCTGTCAAGCGGTCTAAAGTGCCGCCCCATGAACAAAGGCGACAAACATAATTGTCAATCTCAATGATTGCATTGTTTGCGTCTTGCGAAGAAAGTAAAGCCTCTATATCAGGTCTTTTGTCGCCCTGATTATTGTTGTCCCCTCTAAAGAGTTTTTTTAAGAAGCCCATATAATAGTTAGGTTCGTTAGGGTTACCTACAACGGATACGTATTGGCGATGGGCGGAAAATAGAAATTCAAATGTTCAGCCTTTGCACACCGCAAGCCGAAGCCGTTTTTGTTGGCTAATTTACGTTTTTCTGCCAAGAAAAACGGCGAAGGCGATGATAGTAGTACAAAAGTTGAGAACTTAACTGTCAGCCCACCTTTCATAAATACCTATGTTAGCGGTAGTCTTTATTTCATTTCGTAGATAGAAATAGAAGGAGAAAAATCACTACAAGTCACGCAAAAATGTAAGTACCCCCTTTTTCAGACAGCTATAAGTTGAGTATTTTTCTGCATTGAC
>NZ_FMZO01000017.1 GCF_900101395.1 Niabella drilacis
TATACGAAACAAGATCGTAGAATTATATACCCTCAAACGCTGTGTAAACATCATAGTGGAATTGGCAGGCAAGATCTCAAGTTCTATTGTAGCTATTGTACCCAACAGGTCTTTTGCCAGAAACCACAAGTTTAAACGAAAAAATCGCTTTAGTCCCATGTACAAATAAAGCACAATCAGCTGCTGAAAACAGGATCCGCTTTGCCAGAAAAGCCAGAAACCTTAAGGATCAGGCTCATGGTTGTACTATGCCCATTACCTACAATAGTAGCAACCATCGCAGATGCCTGTCTCCCTGGAAGGACGATCCTGGATACAGACTTTTCTTATTTTAATAGCATTGGTGTCCTCACAAACCACTAGTAATTACGCATTTTAATAAAATTGATTCCGGTTCATTATAACAGCATCAGGACTTCCAGGCATGGCGTTGCCGGTAACAAACAGGAGCCCAATAAAAGAGAGCGATCTCCATGCAGAAGATCGCTCTCTTTTACCAATCGTTGTTCTTATCCTTTTATTTTTTAAGCTCCTTGATCTTTAATGAGCGATAGGATACTTCATCGCCATGATCCTGCAGCAGCAAATGCCCCTTGGGCGCCATTCCAAAATTGGGCCAGTTCTTATACTTGCTGATAGCTACCAGCTGTAAGAATTCCGGGGACCCGCGCTCATATTCCACCACTTTAAAGCCATTCAGCCAATGTTCCACCTTATTGTTGGGATATACTATAACGATCCCTTTGTTCCATTCCCCGATAGGCTTGCGCGATTTTTTATCCCGGTCGGAAGTGATCAAATCATATAAAGAGCCAAGGGTGCGGTTTCCATCCCGTCCCATTTTGGCATCCGGATGCACCGCATCATCCAGTACCTGGTACTCCAGGCCGATAGCCGATCCTTTATTCTTTTCGCTTTCGGTCACAAAATATTTCACACCGCTGTTTGCCCCTTTTGTAAGCTTAAAATCAAATTCAAAAACGAAAGCGCTGTATTCCTTCTGCGTAACAATATCACCTCCATTTGCAGCTTCTTTACCCTGCGAGGACAATACCGTCAGCTCCCCATCTTTTACCCTCCAGCCTTTATCAGGAAAAGCCGGTTTATAAGCGCCCCTCCATCCATTGGTGGTTTTACCATCAAACAGTAACTGAAAACCGTTTTTCTTTTCTGCTTCCGACAAATTGTTCGGGATCATATTCACCACAAAAGTACCCGTCAGCGGAGCCGGCTTCAGCCCCGTGGTCCGGATCCGGATATTGCGCCAGCGGATCTGCCGTCCCTCCTCTTTTTTACTGCCAATGCCATGCACCTGTAATGCGATAAATCCTTTCGGTGTCATGTCATCTACAAGATAAGAACAGGGAATCCCATTTACCCAGGTACGCATGACATTGCCGATACATTCCAGTTTGATCTTATTCCATTGTCCCTGCTTAAATGCTTTTTTGGCTGCCGGGTTTAACTCCAGCGCGTACAACCATCCCCTGCGTGCCTCATCATAAATACCTCCGGTCCAGGCCCTGGCCGACGGATCGATCTCAAACTGGTACCCATGCACACGACCCTTGTTATAATCGGGAGTGCTCTCACTGCGGAACTGCACACCGGAGTTCATGGTACTGTCTACCTTAAACTCCAGTTCCAGGATAAAATCGCCATACTCCTGCTCGGTTACCATAAAGGAATTGGGCTGGCCATAAACCGTTGTGCCCACGATTTCCCCGTTTTCCACGGTATATTTTGCTTTTCCATTCAATTGTTTCCAGCCGGTAAAGTCCTTACCATTGAAGAGATTTTTCCACCCCGAACCCTGGGCGGCGGCGGCAAGCACCAATAGCGTGCAGCCTGCAAGCATCATTATTTTTTTCATTATCTGTTTTTTAAAAGATACCGGCTAAATTACCTGCTTTCCGTTAAACAGCAGAAATTAACTATTCAAACGTTTTCGTAAATACCTTTTTGATAAATGGGCTATATTCGTCAATATTACAATACAATTATTGCCATTATGAGTACAAACAGAAGAGTTTTTATCCGCAATACAGGATTGGCTGCCGTAGCGGCAGGTTTGGGAGCCATGGTTCCTCTGGAACTTTTAGCCGGGATCAAAAAAGCGGTATCCCCCAATGACAAGATCGGTATCGGCGTTATTGGCCTCAAAGGGATGGGATGGTCCGATCTTTCTTCGATGCTGAAAATACCTGAAACCCAGTGTGTCGCCGTATGTGATATAGATGACAGCATTTTGCAGCAACGCCTTGCAGACCTGGCCAAACTAAGCCCGATGAAACCGGCTGTTTATAAAGATTACCGGAAACTGTTGCAAAATAAAGACGTGGATGTGGTGATCGTAGGCACCCCTGACCACTGGCATTGCCTGCAGATGATCGATGCCTGTGCAGCGGGGAAAGATGTCTATTGCGAAAAACCGCTGGCCAATTCCATCTTCGAAGTACAGCTGATGGTGAAAGCAGCGGCCAGGTATAACCGCATGGTGCAGGCGGGCCAGTGGCAGCGCAGCCAGCGGCATTTTAAAGATGCAATTGCCTATGCGCAATCGGGGAAACTGGGCCGCATTTCCTCAACAAAAACCTGGATGTACCGTGGCGGGTCCACTGCATTGCCCGTGGTGCCGAATTCGCCGGTACCCGCAGGGGTCGATTACAATATGTGGCTGGGGCCCACAAAAAAAAGACCGTTCAATAAAAACCGCTTCCACTATGAGTTCCGCTGGTTTTGGGATTATGCCGGGGGACTGATGACCGACTGGGGAGTGCACCTGATCGACATCGTATTGATGGGAATGAAGGCCGAGGCGCCCAAATCGGTGATGGCCACCGGTGGCAAATTTGTGTTTCCCGATGACGCACGTGAAACCCCCGACCTGCAAACCACTCTTTATGACTTTGGCTCCTTCCAGATGAGCTGGGAACATAATCTGGCCACAGGGGTGGGACTGTATAATATGCAGCATGGTATCGCCTTTATAGGCGAGAACGGTACCCTGCTTTTAAACCGGGGTGGCTGGGAAGTGCGGCCGGAAAAGAACAAGATCGAAGCCGTGCCCTGGACCAAGTCTGTTGACAATGGGCTGAACCTGCATACCGCTAATTTTATTGATGTGGTAAAATCCCGTAAGAAAGCAGACCTGCACTGCCCTGTAGAGGCCGCTGCAACCGTAGCCATCGCCAGCCATATGGGCAATATTGCTGTACGCACAGGGCAAAAAATCTACTGGGATCAGGCTAAGAACCAGTTCAATACACCGGCAGCTACCCAATTGGTAAAACCGGTGTATCAAAACGGCTGGAAGCTTCCCGCTATATAGGTTGTATCTTTGCAAAAAGATATACTTGTGAAATACTATTTCTGGTTAGGCATGATGCTGTTCGCGGCCGGCTGTGCAAAACGCACGGCTCCGGCCATTGACACCAACGGCACCACCATAAGCCTCGCCCTCCACGAAAAAAAAGCATATGGTAACCTTACCATTGCCGTATCACAGATACAGGAAAGCCGGTGTCCTATGAATGCCCGCTGCATCCGGGCGGGAGAAGCCATTGCCGACCTGGTCATCAGCGACGAAAAAAACAGCGCTACTGTTTCGCTGTGTACCGGCGCCGATTGCAGCATGCAGAAAAAAGAGGCAACAGCCACAGCCGTGCTGAACACACATCAATACCAGCTCAGCCTGGTGAATGTGTTACCCGATCCCACAAAGACCCTGGCCGGCGGCACCCGGAAAGTAACGTTCTCTATCCGGAAAATACAATAGCATGCCGGCGGCACCGGTCATATTATTTGATGGGGTGTGCAACCTCTGTAATGGTTCGGTCCGGTTTATTATCAAACGGGATAAAAAAAATCTATTCAGGTTTGCCTCCCTGCAGTCAACAACAGGCAAGCAGCTCCTGCAGCAATATGCGCTTCCTCAAACGCCCCATTCAATAGTCCTTATTGAAAACGGGAAGGCCTACCTACGCTCAACAGCCGCACTAAGAATTGTACGAAAGCTAAAAGCACCCTGGCCCTTGCTGTACCTCTTCATCATTATTCCGGGTTTTATCCGCAACGGGGTATACAACTGGGTTGCCCGTAACCGCTACCGATGGTTTGGCCGGGCAGATCATTGTACATTACCCGGTCCTCAGTTCCGCGAAAAGTTTATCGGTTAGCTCATCCGGCAGGTCTTTTATTCCATAACAGGATCGTCGCAAACCCAACAAGACCCCCGGTGAAGCCTCCATTTAAGTTTGATTGTTATTTCAATCATATTTTATAATTCTGTGTGAAAGAACAATCAAATTACCGGAAATGAATAAAAAGAGACCAATCATCTTCCCAGGGCATGATCGATTGTTGGCCCGGATGGGTGAGCAAATAAAGCCCGCAAGAAAACGCCGCAAACCGACGACCATTCAGGTTGCAGAACCTGCGGGCCTGGCCCCTCCTACCTTGTCCCTTGTCGAAAAAGGCAATGCGGCGGAGCATACTTTAACGTACTGAAGGTATTAGGCTTACGGAAAGATATATTAAAACTGGCGGCCGATGATGTATTCGGGAAAAAATTACAGGACCTGGATCTGTTAAACTAAAATGGTACAAAATAAATTCAACATATACGTTTATGCACATTGGAAAGGCATGCCTGCCCCCTGGCGTATCGGTATGCTCGCTGCCCATTTCGCAGAAGGGAAAAAGGCATTCAGCTTTGAATATTAAAACATGGATACAATCACAACAACAGCAACTATTAGATCCCGACATCCCGTTCCTTTCGCATGCGCGTCAAGATAAAAAGCGGGTCTATTGCCATAAAATGGAGTATAAATAAGCCTTTGGAGGCCGAAAAGGACCTGATCTTTTGATAGCAGGCGCAGCGCGCCGTAAATAATGGTAACCAGAACTTCCAGGGACTTACCCTTAGCCGCAGCGCGGCGGGAATCTTTTCGGGGGAGACTTATAGTACCGGTGCGCTGCACCTCTGTTCCATCTCCTGTTCGTTGCTAATAAAAGCAACGCTGCGCTACAGCTTTCGCCTTTGACCACTATTCCTAAAATTTACCTGACGCGCATGCTTTCTTTTCGGGACCACAATTTCCCGGCAACAAAGAGAACTTTGGTATTTTTTCAGATAGCCTGCCCGATACCCGGGGACGTACACTCATGAAAAAACCTGCAGTCCAGCAAGCAACGAAACGAAAAAGTCCCTGTATATAATATTGATTATTTATGGGGCGTTTATAAAGAAAGCCGTATGGGCGCTTTACGTTTCAAAACAGCCCCTGAAGGTCCGTTCTCAGATGCCGACAATGAAATACCCACCCCTCCCCGGTCCTCCATCGGGGAACTACAGCATGCTTTGGATATCCCTGAAAATAACGAAGACAGGCAAGAAACAAAAAAATGGTTGAACCTATTAATGGCTCCCGGCTCATCATTGGGAGGAGCGAGGCCCAAAGCCAACATCGCGGATGAGGCCCGGGAACTATGAATCACGAAATCCTCCTCTAAAAACGACGCAATCAATAAAGGTGCCTGGGAGTACCTGGCTTATCAATTGGCCATCAGGGCCGGAATCATAATGCCCCCCTGTAAAGCGGAAAAGATAGCCGGGAAAGCTATTTCATCGACGTGAGCCACCATACATTTCCAAAGGGATCTCTTACTCCGGCGCTATACCCGTAATCCCGCTGTGCCAGCTCATCAATCACTTCACAGCCATTGTTCACCGCCTTGCGCAGGGTTTCGGAAGCATCATCCACATACACAAATAAATTTGCCGGCGCCGCATCATACCCTTCGGTTACATCCGCAAACAGGATATTGCATCCATTGATCTGTACTTCGGCATGCATAATTTCCTTACTGTCTTCATCGCGGTAGCTTTTAAAGATCTCAAGGGCATTGAATACACGTTGTGTAAAACCTATAAAGGCTTCGGCATTCAGCAGGATCAGGTACGGCATCAGCGGCTGGTGCCCTTTTGCTACTTTCATATAAACTGTTTTAAGCAAAACAAGCAAACGGGCTACTTTGTTGCATCCCCGAAAAAAGGAAGCAATGCATCCCGCAATGGTGCAGGCATGGCAGCCCTCTTCATAGTACGGGCTTCCATAAAATAAAGCACCACATGGCCCCTGGCCAGCACCTCCTTTTTGTCGTTATATGCCTCCTGGTGAAAGGTGATCCGGTGTCCCTCCGGCAGCTCATGCAGGTTAGCCGTAACCGTGATCAGGTCATCATAGGTAGCAGGACGGATATACCTGCAATGTACTTCGATCACCGGCATGATGATACCCGCCGTTTCCATGGCAGCGTATGTAATCCCCAGGTTCCGGATCGATTCGGTGCGTGCAACCTCAAAATAGTTGATATAATTACTGTGATACACCACTCCCATTTTATCGGTATCTGCATACCGCACCCTGAGCTGTGTTTCTGAAACGAACATATACGCTTATTTACCAATTGCTTTATCCAAACTGTATTTTCCCGGGCCCACGAGCAGCAGTACCAGGAATATGGCCAGGAAAACCCCGGCCAGTTCGCCCTGCCCGAAAAAGTCACCGCTATGCGCTACAAATAAAGCCACACACATAGTGACCATAAGCGGGATCACAGCCAAACGGGTAAGCAAGCCTAAAACAATAAGCACCGCACAAAAGAACTCAGCAAACACGGCCATACCCAACGAGGCTTTTACACCAATATGAAAAGGGTCTGCAAAGCCTTTGGCAGCCATTTCTGTAAAACCGGTCAGTTTTTTATACCCGTGGTTCACCGCCATTGCACTGCCGGCTGTCACCCTTAGCACCAGCAAAGCCAGTGATACGGTTCCTTCCTTATATTTCGTACTCAACCATTTCATACGCTGAAAGTATTAAAAAAACAAACATAGGTATTTATTCCATTTTTTCAGGGGGGAAAAATCAGCCCCCGATTTTATTTTCCCCACATAAGCGGGGAATTGTATATTCGTTCCCGTAAAACGATCGATCATGTTCCCTATATTGTCCGCTTATTTATACCAGGAGAAAAAGATCACCATTCCCGGGATCGGCCGGTTTGAGCTGATCCCCGTAAATGCAGCTACCGGATTTGAAACCGTTGAAGCTCCGGGCTGGGAGATCCGCTTCACGGAAAACCAGGCAGCGGAAAGCAACGAAAACCCGGAAGGGCTTTTTACGCTGCTCGGGTCGAAAGAAGCCATAAGCAGGGATGAATCCCGGATCCAGTTTGAAGAATTTGCCAGGAATATTCTTGTAAAGCTGAATGACCAGGAGATTATTGAATGGGAAAACGTTGGCGTACTCGAAAAACCCGATGCATTGATTGTTTTTACCCCCAGGGCTCTTCCACTATCACCGTTTACCGGTATTGCTGCGCAAAAAGTGCTGCGGGAACATGCAGCCCACCCGGTGCTCATCGGGGAAAAAGAAACAAGCCTGGGAGCTGCAAAAGAGCAGCTGCAGGAATTGCAAACCGGGAAAAACAAGTCGAAGAAAACAACCTGGATCGTACTGGCTGCCGTGATCGTGATCGCTACCCTTTTCTTTTTAAAGAATGGCTGCAGTCTCCAGTCTGCGGCCAACCAGCAGCAGGTCCCGGTACAAAAACCGGAACCAACTTATAAGCAGCCATAGCGGATCAGTGGTCAGTTATCCGCTGTCTGTCTTCAGTTTTGATCGTCGGGAAGAACAGAACAATCATCAATAGAACATCGAGGCACGCACGCGGATCTAACATTACCTTGAACCTGAAACTTTAAACAAACATAGGAGTCTTCAGCCGTCAGCAGTCAATATCAGATGGGCAACCTTCAACAATTCTTCATGCTCTCAGGCAACTTCAAACTCTTTCAGGTTCCGAGTGAGAAGTGTATCGCGAAAAGTTTTATGACTTCATTCATTGACCATTGGCTATTCACCGTTTGAAGTTTGAAGTTCTGGCATTAACGGTGTCTTCGTACCTTAGTAGGTTTGTCAGAAACTAAAAATCCCGTGATCTCACATTTCGTAAAAGCAGGTAGAGCGCTACGGGGATGATATTAAAGATCAGGACCACGATGATGCCCAGCACTTTCAGATGTGCGGGTAATACTTTATCCATAAGAAGCGCGCGAATGCCAAACGTAACTACGGCTATATAAACAACGATCAATATAAAATACAATGCGTCCAACCTGGTTCAATTGCTTAAGGGCCCAAAGGTAGCTTAAAACCGGATGCCCGCACCCAGGCCGGCATAATAACAAACATTATTACGCTGCAGCTTCCAGTGATCCGGATGCCGGTCTTCCGATGCCCTTCCTCCCACGATACCTCCAACACCGAAATTACCGGCCAGGCATAGCACCCTGTTTACATTCACAGTTAGTTTCCCGGTGAACCCCAGGGATGAAAACCGCACCAGCTCTCTTACATAGGCATCGGATGCATATGTAAAGGAAGGATTATTATTGTCTGTTACGCGATACCGCGTAACGGCCTTTTTAGAAGAAAAAATGTATTGCGGCCCCAAACCCAGCCGTACCCTTCCCTTATTCTTTGGGTAAAACCGCATGGCAAAACCCAGTCCCCAGGCACCGTCGTTCAAACCCACAAATGGCGCCACATCCAGCCCCAGGCGGTTGTTCAGCAAGGTCCGTTCGTACGACAGCTGAAGAGCTGCAGAAGGGCGGTTGCGCATATTTTCGGGAGCATTATACTCCAGGTCCGGCTGCACCAGATCAAAAACACCGGCAGTTGCGATAAAGGTACCGGAACCCATTTTTTCGTATTCCCGTTGCTGTAGTGCCTTTTGACGGGTGATCGGCCGGTGCTGCCGTCCCGACGAAAAGTAATCAGCAGACCCATTGGCATATACGATAGAATCCACATACTTTTTGGGGTACCTGTACACCGGGCCATCCGGGTTATCGGACTTCCTGTATTTTATGAATTCGATATCGATCTCTGTTACCTGCGCCGCAACCACCTTTGGCGGGCGTTTGGAATAGATCCGGTCCTGTGCCGCAGCGGGCAATAGCGCCATTACAAAGAGCAGGGCCAATAATATATTTCTCATACAATTTTTTTATGGTTTTAATGACCGGCAAAGCGGTGACCGCATCTCAGTTATTGATGGTACTGATCTTTTGTGGATTGGCCGGGTCTGTAATGTTATAAAGTATAAAGCCCCCTTGAACGTAAACGATCAGCGTGTGATCGTAAGGAATCACATCTATAAACTCCGTACCGTCCGACAGTATTTTCCTGCTGAAAGGTTTGGTTTTATCGGTAATATCGATCACGTTTAACCCATTCCTGCCCATGCATACATAAAGAATATTGTCCTTAAGCCCCAGCCCGTGCGGCTCGCTCATCTGCAGCGAAGAAACCTGTTTGGGGTTTAAAATATGGGTACCCTGTATATCATAAATATTCAACTGGTTCAATGTGCCGCCGCAACCGTTATTATTGCTGCGTAGTGTTACATAGGCGTAGTTTTCATCGGCTACTACAGGATCACAGGAGCGCAGATGCTGCGCCTGCCCCTGGAGCTGCGGCTTTTTAGGATTGCTGTTGTCAAAAACATACATCCCGGTTTCCGAACCTATAAAAAGTTTGTCGCGGTAAGGGAAGATGGTTTCAATATTCCACCCGACATTCTGTGTATTCAGCAGGAGCATTTGCGCCGGATTGGAAATATCGTAGGTCTGCAACGAAGAGCTGTTTACGAGGTACAGGTAGTTCCCGGAAATGGTCATCCGGGCAGTGGACCCGCCGGCACCGGAACCCGAAGGAGGCGCATTATCACCTTTACTGCAACCTGCGGCCAATATAAGTCCGCCAATCGCCAGTATTGCTAATTGTTTCAGTTTCATCAGAGCTTTTTTTAACAGTTTAATAAGAGCAGGCAGGATTCGTAAGCGTTTTCTTTTGCCAGCCGATCACGGTTCCCCTCGATTTTTCAGGACATTCAAAGGGGCCACGCTCAGGAGGAAGCGCCGGAGAAAACCGCAAACCCAACGACACCGGCATACGTTTCACCACGCTTAGTTTTTCTCCTTCGATCTTCAGTACCACCAGGTCATTCTGACTGTTGGTATAGATCAGGCCGTCTTTTACAGCCACTTCCTGTGCGCCGGCTGCTTTGATAAATCCTTTTGGCACCGGTGCCGCAGGGTCAGCAATATCCGTAATATGGATCCCCTTCCCGGTTTCCACCTGGTACAGTATACCATCCAGTACATAGATCTTTCCACCGTTGTCAACCGGCTGAGCTGCAACAAGCGAAATACTGGTAAGGTCTGCCGGGTCCCCGTAAATCGGGGCATAGCCGGTCACTTCATTTTTTTTGCTGGAACAGGATAGCAGGAGCATTAAGCCCGTCAGCATTGGCAACAAATTTTTCATGGCCTGGTTTAATCAGTTTTTATTAAGGTTTTGACCGGTCATATATGCTCATAACAAACCTGAACATGCTATCAGCAGGCAGTTGCCGGACGTTAAGCAAATCCCGTGTCTCTTCCCAAAGCAATAGGTCCCATCGGTAAGACCGGTTTATAGAAGAAACGCAGCCGGCCTCAAAAACGCAACAGCAAGGTTTTTTTTCTTAAAAACCCTGTACGGGGAAGGCGCCTGCCATCTAAAAGAAAGAGGCCGTTCTGATAGTCAGAACGGCCTCCCGTATACGTTGTCAGGAAAAAGCTCTAAATAATATCCATTGCCTTTACAAAAAACGTAGTAACAAAAGGCAGGGCCAGTGTAAGCCAAGGATTATGACTAAAAATTAAAAACAGAAAAAAAGCGGTGGACAGGAAAAAGAGAATCCACATTAAACCTTTATTTTTTGATGCCATTTCTAAAATTTTGCACAAAAATAAGGGAACCTGGCGATATTATGCGGTACAGGCAATAAAATATTGGCTCAGTTCCGAACGCCGGGAGTCCCTAATTCCTGTAAAAAGCGGCAGCGTTCCGGCATCCCGGCGGCCCCAAAGAAGATAGCAGGCAGGCTCCATAATCCGCCCCTGTACAGCACAAAAACAAGGCGGCTCCCCAAACCCTGGCCCGCGATAATTGCCTCAAAAAAATCGGTCTATTTTTTGAATGTGTATTAAATACACATTATCTTTATAAAAAAAGATCAACGATTATCGGATAAAACCCCGTTACTTGCCGGCTCTTTAGAAAAATTCTTAGTCAATGAAAGTTCAGTTTAATATAAAGTTCCATACAAAATATGGGGAAAGTCTGTGGTTATGCGGTTTAGACAGTGCAGGGGAAAAAGATCAGGCGGCCGGTGGTATGCCGATGAAATATCTCAATTATGATTATTGGACCCTTGAACTTGACCTGGATCTCCATGCCCTTCAACAACCACTTTCCTATTTCTATACATTCCAGAACAGTAACGGCGAAAGAGTACCGGAGTACCAAACAGCCCGGCAGCTCCGGCTTCCCCGGGATCCGGAAAGCCCCCTGGTCATCTACGATACCTGGATCGCCACCGACGCCATTGAAAATGTATTTTACACCGCCCCCTTCCAGGAGGTATTTCGGCATCCGGCGGAGCCGCGTCCTGACACGCTTCCAGCGGAAGCCGGCTATACTTTTGTGGTAAGGGCCCCGCTGCTGGAGGAACACGAAGTGGTTTGCCTGCTGGGAAACATACCAGCGCTTTCCGGCTGGAACACTGCTGCCCCGGTATTGCTGCAGCAATGGGGAAACGACTGGATGGCAAGTCTCTCCATACCATCGGTTCCGTTTTCGCTGGAATACAAATACGGTATCTACAACAAAGAGCTGGGAAGCTTTGTGGCCTATGAAGAAAAAGAAAACCGTGTGTTTGGTCCGCCCGTAAATGAGAACGGTACAATCATTCTTCACGATGGTTTTATCAGGCGCCCGAACAACACCTGGAAGGGCGCCGGGCTGGCCATCCCGGTGTTCAGCCTCAGAAGCAGGGAAGGGCTGGGTATCGGTGAGTTCAACGATCTGAAAGAGCTGGCCGACTGGGCACAGCAGACAGGATTAAAACTCATCCAGATCCTGCCCGTTAACGATACCACCGCCACGTTTACCTGGCGCGATTCATATCCCTATGCAGCCATCTCGGCCTTTGCCCTGCACCCGGTTTACCTGAATGTTGAAACAGTGGCCGGTGACAGTGCTCCCGAACTGATCCGGGAGATGCAGGCAGAAAAGGAGCGGCTGAACGCGCTTCCGCAGATCGATTACGAAGCGGTTGTAAAGTTAAAGATCCGGCTGCTGAAGCAGTTGTTCGACCGGCGGGGCAAAACACAGCTCACATCAAAAAATTACCAGACGTTTTTCAACACCAACCGGCATTGGTTACAGCCTTACGCGGTTTTCTGTTATCTAAGGGATAAATACAAAACGGTGGATTATTCCAAGTGGAAGACGCATTCTGTATACGATGCTGCGGCAGTTGGCACACTTTTTAAGAACAACCCGGTTGTTGGGTTCTATTGTTTTCTTCAATATCATTTACACCTTCAGCTGGAAGCAGCTGTTGCCTACGCGCATGCAAAAGGCATTGTGATCAAGGGCGACATCCCGATCGGAGTATATCGTTACGGGTGCGATACCTGGGTGGCTCCCGAACTCTACCATATGGAGCTGCAGGCAGGGGCTCCCCCGGACGACTTTGCCGTTCACGGCCAAAACTGGGGATTCCCGACCTACAACTGGCCCCGGATGCAGGACGACCACTTTAGCTGGTGGAGAAGCCGCTTTGAGCAGATGAGTCATTATTTTGATGCGTTCCGCATTGACCATATCCTGGGTTTTTTCAGGATCTGGAGCATTCCCCTGGATGGGGTGCAGGGCATTATGGGCTACTTTGATCCAAGCATTCCCTTAAAAGCCGAAACCTTTTATGAAAGAGGTATCCAGTTTAGTGAGGACCGGTTCTGTCATCCTTTTGTGAACAACGTTGTGCTGAACCAGGTATTTGGAGAAAAGGCCCCGCTGGTTAAAAAACGGTTCCTGAAATCGGAGAACGGCTTTGATTACTTTTTCCTGCCTGAATTCGACAGCCAGCGGAAAATTGAGAACTGGTTTACCCTGGAAAATGATCCCGATGATCTCAAACAGGGGCTGCTTCAGCTGCTGGCCAATGTACTGGTGCTAAAACAAAGAAAAGACGGGCAAACCTGTTACCATCCCCGGTTCGGGCTGGATAAGACCATCTCCTTTCAATCGCTGCCGCATGATCAGCAGGACAGGCTGAAAGCCCTGTATATTGATTATTTTTTCAGAAGACAGGATGCCTTCTGGAAAAAAGAATCGCTCAAAAAACTGCCGGAACTGAAAGCCGCTACCAATATGCTGATCTGTGGCGAGGACCTGGGGCTGGTACCGTCGAGCGTACCGGAGGTTATGAAGGAGCTTGGCATCCTCAGCCTGGAGATCCAGCGGATGCCCAAACAGGATGGAATCCGCTTTTTTAATCCTGCCAATGCCCCCTATCTTTCCGTGGTGTCGCCATCGACCCATGATATGAGCACCATCCGTGGCTGGTGGATGGAGAACCGGGCACTGACCCAAACCTTTTACAACGAGATGCTGCATCTCCAGGGCGAGGCCCCGGTCTGTTGCGAAGGCTGGATCAACCGGGAGATCATTCAACAACACCTGGGCTCCCCCGCTATGTGGTGCATCTGCCAGTTACAGGACCTGCTGGGTATGGATGATCTCATCCGGAGAAAAGACCCGGAAGAGGAGCGGATCAATATCCCGGCCGACCCGCATCACTACTGGCGGTACCGGATGCACCTACCGCTTACTGAACTGATGGCGAACCAATCCTTTTCCGATCTGCTGAAAACAATGATAACAAACAGCGGCCGATAGGCTGTTCCAGGTTTAAGGTGTCACATCAGACCCGGTTTCATGCCCGCTGCGGCCATGGTAAACCCTTAAGGGTTGTATTTGATGAACCGCGCGTGAAACGCGGGGTTCATGATCCGGATCCTGGTTGAACCCCGGCCGGGGTTCAATGTAAACCAATCGCCCATAAACCGACGGTTACCCCGCCGGCTATCCGGGCATAATCCCATCCGGGGTTTTACCGCTTATCTTGACGCATATGCAAACGATCGCGACAGGGCGACATTGCGTTTATGAAAACGCGATCATTTACAAATGCGCCCGTTCAACGTTCAGTACTAACCGGGTTCTTCGTACCTCAGTAAGTTCTTCAGAAATCAGAAATCAGATGAGCACTCTTTTCATCAGGCCCGTACAGGAACAGGACGATGCCCGCCTGGCAACGATCATCCGCGCAGCGTTCCTGGAATTCAATGCCCCTACCCGCAATACGGTTTTTGAAGATCCCACAACGGACCGGCTATCTGAGCTTTTCCGGGCCGGGAACGCTGTGCTATGGGTGGCCGAACAGGAGGACAATATCCTCGGGTGCTGTGGTATTTATCCGACCGAGGGATTGCCGGAGCACTGTGCCGAACTGGTAAAATTTTATCTCTCCGCCTCCGCAAGAGGCAAGGGTGTGGGAAAGGCACTGTTTAGTAAATGCCTGGAATCTGCAATAGCCCTAAACTACAAAGAAATATACCTCGAAAGCCTGCCCCAGTTCGTTACCGCGGTGGGCATGTACGAAAAGCTGGGGTTTCAGCAACTCGGTCACCCCCTGGGTAATTCCGGTCATACAGGATGTACGATCTGGATGCTGAAAGCGCTCTGACCCGGTGAAAAGCGGCAGTTGTACATGAGAAAAAGTTGAAATATTTAAGGCATTATTCTACCTTCACCAAATGATTGCCTGCCCTCCCTTTTTTATCCGGGCCAACAACATTAAGGGCAGGTCCTTTATTTTACCATTGTAATCATTTTAACTGCAGTTCTAATGTATAAAAACCAGGCTAAGAAAAAAGGAATAACCAGTATAAGCTGCTTTTTATTCGCCGCCATCCTGTTAACGGGCTGTACCAAGCGCTCCTGGGAGGTAACGGAAACAGCTGAACCAACTCCTTATGGCATCAATGAAGTACTTGCCAAAGGCAGACCCGGTAACCCGGCTGCCGCCGCATTGACTACCCCCCTGGGTACCTGGTGGTGGAGTGTCAGCAAAAAGGACTGGGATACTTACCTGAATTTTGCCCAGCAGAACGGCGTTACCGAGATCTATTTTTATACGACCGATTTTTCCGCAACCACCAGTGGCTTTATCCAAAAGGCCACGGGCAAAGGCATAAAAATTTTTCTTCTTGCGGGGGATTACCAATGGATCTATGACCGTACCGGTCTTATTTCACTCATGACCAAGTACACACAGTACCAGAATTCCGTCGGCAGCGCTCAACGGTTTTCCGGTATTCACCTGGATGTGGAGCCGCATCAGGACCCGCAATTTCAACTGCAGCGGGCAACGATCCTGCAACAATATATCGACTTTGTTACCTGGGTATGCGCTCAATACAAAGATGCGGGGTCCATCGATTTTGATATTCCGTTCTGGCTGGACGATGAAGTGCTGTACAACGGCACACAACGCCGGCTGTATGAAGCCGTGATCAGTGAGGCCACCCGTGTCTTTATTATGTCGTACCGCGATACCGCAGCAAAAATGTATGACGTTTCTAAAGAAGAGATCGCTTTTGCAGTGTCTCAGAATAAGCAGATCTTTTTGGGCGCAGAAACGGCCTCTTCAAAAGAAGGAGACCAGGTCACCTATTATGAAGAAGGTAAAGCCTACATGTATGGCGAATTTCAAAAGCTGAAGACCCTGTGCGGCAATATCAACTATGGCGTGTCCGTGCATCATATAAAATCATGGTACAGCCTGAAAAAATAGAAAGGAGCAGGCCGGTAATCAGCGTCCGGACTCTTTTTTATCAGCGTAGTATTCCTTCAGGATGGTACTTACCAGCGGCCGGTAAAAGCTCCAGAAAAAACTTTTCCGTTGTGTCTTATCAAGCCGGTTCATAAACAAAAAACTAAAAAATTCGATCCCTTTAAAGTAGGAGGTATTGAACGATATCGGGTTGTCGCAGAAGTCGCCCGAAAAGTACCAGAACTGGTAATCCGTTCCCTTGTGCGACTGAACTGCAGGAAAGCTTAAAGGGATGCCATAGCGCCGCAGGATTTCCTTTCCTGCATCCGTAAGATCAAGAGCAAACCGCGCGTTGATCCTGTTCATCGCCGTGTCCGGCGTTACAACATCAAACCAATAAGAATAGTTCACTTTTTCCGGAAGGTGATAATGCTCCCTGAATGCCTTTTCGGTAACGATATACGGCAGCGGCGACACCAGGTCTTTTCCTCCTTCGAGTACGACAATGGTATTGCCCGCACCTACAAAAACGATTCCTTCATCTTTAAACGGCCAGCTGTTATTATGCCGGTCCATATACCCTTTCACCAGCCAGTGCGGGATATCTTTATTTTCGGCCGTATCCAGCTGACCAAAATACCGGCCTATCCAACCCGTCCATTTAAGTCCAAACAACTGCTCAAAGCGATACCGTTCCGAAACCGCCGAAGGGGATCCGATCGTATTAAACTCTGCCAGCACCAGTTTTCGTTTCTGCTTCATTTTCTCCATAAAATCCACGTCCTGCATGCTCAGTCCTCCATATACCGTGCGGGAGCGCTCGCCGATATTCTTTTTCAGGTACCACTCATTTGAAAAAACACCGTAGGCATCTGTGTAATACGCCAGGTCCGCATCATTGCTTAGCTTATCCAGCAGCGATGCGTCAAAACGCTCCAGGCCCTTTAACCGGAATTGTTCATTTTTCTTTGGGAAAAACCCAAAATAGTCGCTGCCTACATGGTACAGGTGGCGGGCATCCTTGGTGAAGCGGTAATGATTCAGGATCCAGGTCAGCGAAATATGCTCCTGCCCTTCTGTGGTCAATACTGTTTTATCTACAATGGCAACCACCAGCTGTTTTTTGGGCGTCAGCAACCAAAAAAGCCACATCAGCAGCGGGATGAGGAGTAATACCCAGGGGAAAAAATAAGCATACCTGCGATTCCGTTTCATAACTGGTTCTCTTTTAAAAGCGCCGGATATATCCGACACCGGCCTGGATCTGGTTCCCTTTTGTATCCGGCATATACTCCTGGTTGATGAGGGAGGCGCCCAGTGTAACAATATTCAATTTAAAAGCATGCCTGAAATCAAGAGAGGCTTTATACGTTTTGAGCGGATAGGCCGCATTGAGCTGGGGGCTCAGATAGCGTTCATCCGGAGAGACCCCTGTTCCCAAATTTAACCCGATAAAATCATCGGCACCACCAAAATAATAGCGGCCAAGCAGGTTATAGGAAACGGAGTTCCTGCTGGTTTTGGATGGCACAAAGTAAGCCCGGGCTCCAAACAGAAAGCTGCTGTAATATTTGCCGATATAAGCTGTGTATATGTTGGTAGCCGAAGTAAAATAAAGATGCCGTATACCCAATTCGGCCTCAAAACTGCGGGGCAGGTTCGCATACACGGAAAGGCCCGCGCGCCACCTGGGAAAAACGCCCACATTATTGGAGTAGCCCCCATTCACATACAAATAAAAGGTCCTGGAGATCCGGGGATAGGCATCTACCTCCAATTGCACGCCATTGTCCCGGAACCGGTTTGCATAGTTCACCCGCCCGATCACTGTTCCGATACCTGTGCGCCGCCCGTAGTCCAGACTAACCAGGTGCCATGGGTCATCAAACTGTTTATCAAAATAAACATAGTCATAAGAAATACCCACCCGGTTTAAAGAACGCTCATCCCTAATACTGTTTCCTAATGCCAGCGCTTCTGCATTTTTACTGTTTTTCTTCAGGAGGGTGTCCACAATATTCCCTGCCTCCCCATAGTGCCGCATGGCTGCAAGTACTTTTGCTTTCCGGAGCAGCAGCGCCGCCGAAGCCGGATGGTATTGTAACCCGGCATTTGCCCGTTCCAATGCTGCCGCGTTATTATCATTCCAGTATTCCAGGTCGGTGTAGGCAACCGCAGCATCCTCGTAGTCCGGTTCATCGTTCAGAATATAGTTAAAGCAGGCCCGTGCACTGTCCGGCCGTTTTTGCCAGGTGTACAGCCGTCCCAGGAAAACCCGGACGTCTGCATATTTCGGGCTCAGCCCCAGTGCTTTTACTGCATAATGCTCTGCCAGCACATAATCTTTTTTTTCAAAAGCCGCATGCCGGGCAGCCTGGAAAAGGCCATCAGACGTTGTGGTATCTGCCTGCGCACATACCTGCAAACCGGCAAAAAGCAGGATCCATAACAAAGGAGCTCTTATTGACATAGTTGATCATTTTAAATTTTGGGGCAATGCATTATTTTTCTGTTGTATAGAGCCGGTATATCGAATCCGGTACCAGCCCGGCGCCATCAATAACCTGCCGGTTCTTCCGCTTAAACCGGTCAAAGGCACCGGTAAGCCGGTTCAGTACCTCTTTTGAATCACCCGGTACCAGGTCAAGCCGCTGGTCCATTTCAAATAACGTGTTCCCGTTGATCATATAGGTTCCCTCCACAAAATCGACCAGGTCATTCTTATCCTGCATCAGCGGGTAAGCATGCACATTCCGGAATGCACGTGCCGTATCCAGCCCGGAGCCTATCCAGCTTACCAACGATGGCATTTGCAGGGAATAGCTCTGTTTCAGGAAAGCCAGCAAGGACGGGGTTACATCGAAATGGGCAACCACCGGTGAAAATTTTGCAGACCGGCGCAGCAATGGCGACCAGATGAGGAGCGGTACATGATAGCGGTCGATCTTACTGTTCAGCGGCAGTTCCGGCATCTGGTGATCGCCGGTCACGAGAAAGATCGTATGCGCAAAATCCGGCCTCCGGCTATAGGCGGCAAAAAAATCCCGCAAGGCGTCATCGGCGTATAAAATACTGGCGTATTGATCCCGGTAATTCCGGGTCACCTGTTTTTCGGGTTCGGGAAAATGGAGATCCGTCAGGTGCTGTTCAAACTTTTTAAAATACACTTCCTGGTCGTTTACCAAAAACGGGCTGTGAGTGGCTACTGTAAGTAGTACCGAAACCTTTGGCGCAGCGGGCGCCGGCGCCTGCGAGTTTAAATACCAGCGGAACAACTCCTTATCCCCGTACCCCCATGAAAACCCGGAGCTGGCCGCCGGCAGTTTCCGGTAACCTGACGGAAAGCTTTTTATATCCCTGATAGCGCCGATATGATTCTTTTGCATAAAAAGATCCATGTTATCAAAATGCGCATCACCACCATAATAAAAGGAGGTGTTGTATCCGTTATGTTTTAGCAAAGACAATAAACTAAGGTGTGCCGGCATGGATGCCCCCAACTCCGCAAAGCCGCTTTTGGCAAAGGGCAGCGATCCTAAAAGCCCCGGGAGCACTGAAAACGTTCTCCCGGATGTACTCAGGCAGTTTTCCCAGTAAAGCCCGGTGCCTGAAAGGGAATCCAGGAACGGGGTGAAATTGCCCAGGCGGGCCCCGCTGTTCGCAAACGCGGCGCCCAATCCCTCAACAATGACAATGACCAGATCCGGGGGCCGGTCTGTCTTTTGAAAAAACGGGGAAAGAAGGTCCGGTGTGTCTTCCCTGCGCAGAAACGGATACCGGGCTTCATCTACATATTTAAAGGACCGGAGTGAATCCCGTACTAAAGCCCCGCTATCATAATCCCCGGAATAAAAATCGCTGTAAATATCTGTGGGCTGCTCCTGCGGACTGAAGTACCCGATAGACCCGGAATAAAAATAATAGGATTTGTTTACCGACAGGTTGTTGGCATATTCATTTCCCGGATGCATTCCTGAAACACGCAAAGCCGGATGAAAGGGCGTCAGCAAGGCAAGCAACAGTACCACGGTGTAGCTGCCAGCGGCCCGCAGTTTTATTTTCCGGGGCAGCATTGCAAGGCCGGAGATGACAAGTGCCAGGAACACTATCAGCACCACCACGATCCAGGCGCTGACCCCGGCCGCTCCCACTGTTTGCCGGATATCCGAAGACTTATACAGCCACAGATCTCCACCCAGCAAATTGAACGACTGTTGGAAATAAAAAACCAACGCAAGCTGCACCAGGCACAAGGAGCTCCCCAGCGCCGTAAAGACAACGGAAGCCAGTTTGCGACTGATCATATAGCACCCCATATAAACCAGATAGAGCAGGAAACCGATACCTGCCAAAAATGCAAGATCCTTCAACAGCCCCGTAAACAGCACACTCCAGAAAAACGCATTAAAGCGGTGCTGGTAGCTGTCATATCCCATTTCAAACAAACGCAACACCAGGAACAGGCCGGCCAGCACCATGAACTGCGGCACAAAACCGGTACAGGAGCCCTTTAGTTTCCTGAAAAAGAATGATTCCTTTTTTACGGGTTTGTATGGGTGTCGCATCATTATGAACTCTTTTTATCAAATCCCTCCCGGGCCATATCGCCCCAGCTATGCCGGTTCCTGAAAATATCCACCAATCCCCTGATGCTGCTCCAGACAACAAAAGGGTGAAAATTAAACGGCTCGCTCATACTGGTCAGCAGCAGTTTGGCAATATCTGTTCTCCGCCGGTACTGGTTGTAGGTTTTTACCTCCATATAAACTGCAAATACGGAGTACAGGTAGTTAAACCCGATCACAACCGCAAGCAATGCAAAGAACAGCTCCCAGTCCACGAACCCTGCAAATACCATAACCAGGAAAGCCATAAATCCGAGAAACTCAATAACGGGAGCCAGCAATTCAAAAAAGAACCAGTAAGGATAACTCAGCATACCCAGCAACCGGTAGCGGGGGTTAAAAAACATGATCCTGTGAAATTTCAATGTTTCATACGTGCCCCTGATCCAGCGGTTCCGCTGCCGGCCCAGCACCTTATAGGATGCGGGGGCTTCCGTCCAACACAGGGGATCGGGAATATAGGTAACTTTATAAGGCCGTTTCCGTTCCTCCATATAGCGCCGCATCCGTACCACCAGCTCCATATCTTCGCCTACAGTGTTCCGGTTATATCCGCCGCATTCAATGACGATTTCCTTATCAAAGGCTCCGAATGCACCGGAGATCAGTAATAGCCCGTTGAGCCGGCTCCAGGCCATTCTGCCCAGCAAAAAAGCACGGATGTACTCGAGCGTCTGCATCCGTGGCAGGTATTCTCTTGGCAGTCTTACTTTCACAAGGCTGCCGTTTTCAACAACGGAGGAGTTGGCTATGCGTATCACACCTCCGGATGCGATCACCCTTTCGCTGGTGGCTTCCATAAAGGGCTTTACCATTTTTAAAATGGCATCCTGTTCCAGCACACAGTCTACATCAATACAAATAATGTAGTCGTTAGCCGCAATGTTGATCCCCACATTCAATGCATCCGCCTTACCTCCGTTTTCCTTATCAACCACTACCACTTTCCGCAGTACCGGGTTCCGGCTTTTATACACGCCTTTTATATCCTTTGTGGGTATCTGGTGCGGAACAAAAAAGTCAACCTTTTCAAGCTGATAGGCGTTGATCAGCTTTTGCAGGCTGTCATCCTTGCTGCCGTCGTTTACGATGATCACCTCCAGGTTATAATAATAGATCGACAACAGGGAGCGGACATTGTCTACAATTGTCAGTCCTTCATTGTAGGCAGGCGCAATAATACTTACAGAAGGTGCATGCAGGGAGGAAGCGATCATCCGGTAATCCGTTACCCGGTTCTGGTGAATATACTTACGGGTTTCCCCGATGGAAAAAACACCGATAAATATATAGAAGGCAAAAAGCACTATGGAATACAGGAATATCCCAAAAGCAAATGCTTCCAGTATGAGGGCCCACCAATTCATCTTTTTAGCTCGAACCTTAAATGATTATAAATATTGCGGAACGGCAATGGCTGTTGTGCGGCTTTGCTTTCGAGCAGCCCCCACCCGGCCGTACAGCAGGTTACGATCACCCGGGCAGCTCCCAGCTTCAGAAAATCGTTCCCGCTGTCCAGCTCCTTCATAAGGAATGGCTGTTGCGCATCCCCGGCAATGGCGGTGAGACTGTTTAAAATCACGATCTTATTCCTCGGGGTTTCTGAAGCATAGCGTTCACACAAAATAGCCGCTGTTGCATCCCCGGCGATCTCCTTCAATGTTTTCGCGGCCTGTCCCCTGACCTCCTCTCTTTCATGCGTTAAACAGGAAACCACCTCGTCATGCACTTCAAAGCATTGATAGATCTCCGCAAGCTTTAAAGCAAATACTACCACCGTATTGTTATCAGAATACAGCCAGTTGCTTAGCCCGGGGATCGGTTCAGGATCAAGCGGGCGCAGCTGCTCTATCAGGTTCAGCTGCTGCCAGTCTGAAAGGGAATGGGTCAGCACATTAAGGAACCGCAGCCCCCTGAATCCATAAAAATTAAACATTGCAGCCTGAGCCTCCCGCCGGATATATTTATTCCGGTTATTGGTCAGTTTAAAGATCCGTGCGTTCATATCTTCCTGTTTCATCACAGACAGCTCGTTGATCCCTTTCACCTTTTTATACCATACCGGGCTATCCAGTTTTTCAATGGAATCGGCCTTAAAACCCAGCTCCAGGTACAGGGCAACCACTTTATCCCCCACCGTTCCGGCAACACTCTTTTTCAACTCGATAAGACTGTTCAGCGCGAACTGCCGCTTATCGCGCTGCTTTAAATGTTTTGCAAACTTGGCCGGGATCCGGGAAGCCGGGATCTGTGTGTCTTCCAACACCAGTTTGCTTACCCATAGCTCAAACCCCATCCGGAAAGACTCCGGGCGAAAGAAGGCCTGTTTACGCTTGTAAAGATTCCAGTAAATCAAAATAAGCAGCACCACAATAAGCACCGCAAAGCCGGCGGCCACTGCATAAAAAAAACCAGGTTTCAGCAGATCTGATATGGATAACAACCCGTACAAAGCCATTAAAAGGAGCAATTAAAACATCAGGAATTTGCATCTGCATTTATAGTCCCCATCACCCTTTTGATCCGCATTTCCAATTCTTTCAGACCAAAGGGCTTTACTACATAATCATCCGCGCCCAGCAGAAAAGCTTCTTCCACGGCATTCTCCTGCCCCATGGCAGAAAACACGATGACCGGTATTTTTTTGCTTTTTGCTTTTGCCGCGTTCAATACTTCCAAACCCGAAACAAAGGGCAGCATGATATCCGTAATGATGAGGTCCGGGGCAAAGGCATCCAGTTCCTGCAACGCCTGCCTTCCATCTGAGCAGGGATGCACGTCATAGCCGATCTTCTTCAGCTTCAACTCAATGGCGCGCAACAACGCCGTTGCATCTTCAACAAGTAAAATTTTCATAGTTTAGTTTTTCACATATAAACCAGAACCAATATATTGTTTAAGGGCCAATAGTATCAAGGTTACAGAGGACCGCTACCGGGTGATACCAATACAACAAAGATATATAAAAGCTGCTTTATTTACTGCAAAGCCCGGGGTAAACGCATCTGTGCCGGGTGAACCCCAACATGGTTCACGGTTATATTGCCGGCGGACGGGATAGCATTCCAGGCGGCCCAGGGGCCTACAATGGTTGAAATTCCCGGCATGCGGTTGTTGGCATCATCAATTCCGGCCGCCCCGCCCGGCTTAACGCACACGGGTGCTACCGGTATCCGTGCGCATCTGCCAGGAAACAATGCGCCAATGAAGTGTGCCAGGAGTTACAGCTGCAACTGCTGTGTATACAATGCTTTTTTCCCCTCCAGGTATGAGGGTGCGGGGTCTCTTATAACATCAACGATCTTTCCTTTCTCAAGGTGCAGGATAATATTACATAACCGTAGTGTATCAAGGCGATGGGTCACCAAAAAGGTATTGCGCCCCTCTACTAACCGCCCGATCGCCTCAATAACCATCTGTTCGGTATGCATATCTAAAGAGCTGGTGGGTTCATCGAGCAGCAATATGGGAGCATTTTTGATAAATGCGCGGGCGATGGCAATGCGTTGCCTTTCACCACCCGACAGTTTTGCACCTCTTTCGCCCACCTGCGTGTCATAACCGGCCGGTAGATTCATAATGAACTCATGTGCATTGGCATTTTTAGCCGCCTTCACAATTTCTTCGCGGGATGCCTCCGGCCGGCCATATGCAATGTTCTGCGCAATAGTCGTGGATAACAACAAGGGCTCCTGCAGCACTATAGCGAACTGGTTGCGATAATCGGAAAGCCCGATAGAATGGATGTCCAAACCATCAAGCTGTATGGTTCCGGAGGAAGGATCATGAAACCTCAATAACAGGCTCAGGAGCGAAGATTTCCCGGAGCCGGTTGAGCCAATAATACCCAGGCGGTCGCCAGGCTGTAATTCCAGGTTGATGCCGGACAATACCGTTTTTGCCGGATCATAAGCGAATGATACGTTTTTTAGAGAGAACCGGCCCCTGACTGCCGGGCAGGGAACATGTTGCACTGCAGCGTTAAATTCCTGGGGCTCGTCGAACAGGGCATACGCACGTTTAATGCTGGTAAGTGAAGACTGGATATCGGAGATGTTTCGTGTAATAACATCTATTGGGCCATAGATCTGGGCTACATAAGCGAGAATTATGGTCAGCTCACCCAGCGTCATGCGATTATTGTGAATATCATAAGCGCCTACATACATAAACAGCGCTGTTACTATTGCAAACAACATCCCCACCACAAAGTAGAACCAGGCGCTGGCCCGTGCCACGCGCATCTGTCCATCTACCACTTCATTTGCCCGGTCAGTAAACCGTTCCGCTTCTATGCTCTCCCTGCCAAAAGACTTAATAATCCGTATCGCTCCCAACACCTCGTTCATTACCGACATGGCATTGCTTTCGCTCGTCTTTACATCATTCCATTGCTGTTTCCATTTAGCCGCAGATTTACGGATAAGCAACACAAGCGGGGGGATAACTCCCAGCAGCATCAGCGAAAAGGTGGCATTGATTGAAAACATTACTGCCAGCATGGCCAGCAAGGTTACCGAAGAGGTTATGAGCGGCATAATGTTAACGATCAACAACGTCTTGATGTTGGCGGCATCATACTGAATGCGGTATAAAGCATCTGCAGTACCCATATTGTCATGGTGTGCAAGCGATAACCGCTGCACATGATCAAAGAGGTTACTGCGGAACCGGAGCACCAGCTTTTCACCGGCGACCGTGTTGAGCAGCCAAATCACCAGCTTGTAGCAGTTCTCCAGTAATGCGATCCCCATTACCAGCGCCACTGAAAGCAGCACCACCGTTCTGAAATCAATACCACCCGGGAAGAACCCGGCAATGAAGCCTGGCAGCGGCGCATGATTAAAACCACTGTCGATCAGGATCTTTAATCCAAGCGGTTTAAGCAGGACAAGAGATACGGCCAAAACATTCAGCAGTACGATCACACCCAGGAGCAGCCAGTAGGGCCGCGCCTGTACCAGTACCCGAATAAACAAAGCTCTTTTTTTTGTTGCCATTTACTGGAAGTTATTATTATTGAGATTCAACCGGCAGCAGTGCCGGCGAAGTTTTGCCAGGTTCCGGCTGTATATGCGGCACCGATACCATCTCATCCACTACAAGCGGCGCCGGCTTTGCATCAAATTGCAACTGATGAAAAGCCGCCATTACCGTAGCCAGCGATTGCCGGTATCCGCTCCAGACCAGGTTGATGAGTACAAGCAGCATGGCAGCCAGCAGCGCAGCTCCTGTCCATTGTTGCCGGAACAAAGCGAGGGCTCCTACCGCCAAAAGGAAAATACCGATGGCAACCGGAAAACGGAAAAAACGTGGCCGGAACCTTAATTTAAGATACTGCCTGCCTTGCCCGTGCTCTTCAACCAGTACCGTGCTACGCATGGCCACCACTAAATGATGGATGGACTCCAGGTCCCAGCGGTCAAATGTATGCCCCCGCTTTACCTGTGCGCCCGACGCTGCCAGGTTGGTTTCTAACACGGTAAGCCATTCGTGCGGGGCCTTCCAGGTTTCGGACCAGACAGCTCCGCCACGTGTTGTTGTTTTCGTAGCAGTGGAAACACCTGCACTCCCCCGCCGTTTTCTCCAGGGCGTTAAACCATGCTGTACACGACCGATCAGGCGTGCTGCCGGCTGTACGAAATGAAGCCCTATGATGATCCACAGGTACTTATAGTGGCGCCCCAGTCTTTTGCTGGCTTTCCAGTTCTTACCGGCGCTGTAAATGATCTGTATGAACGAAGCCATCAAACAAATGGCCAACACGCCCCATGCGCCAAACCATACCGGCGATACAAGCCCCAGAAACCCCACAACTCCGAGTGCCGCACACAGCAACCCCCACTCGGGCATCAGCGGGATCAATCCCCACCAGCCCCTGGATGGACTGTACACTGATTGAAAGGGTGCGCTGCCCCAGCTGCCAAAAAAGATCTTTTTCTTTTTCCAGGGTATGGGAAAAGTAGTGCCCGCACCATATATACTCCCGTCCCAATTATAATGGCCAAGTGCATTATACCTTTCCGGCCATTTTTGCTCAAGCAGGGCTTCCGCCTTTCCGTAGCCCTTTTGCTGCTTCCAGTATGCGCGAAACGAATTCCTGCGATGATGCCATACCAGGGCGCCCGGATGATAGCCAATAGTACCACCGGCCTCCTGCAGCCGCCAGCAAACGTCAACATCATCGCCGGCTGCACGATAGCGGGGATCAAATCCCCCGATGTCCAGCAGGGCCTGACGGCGGATCACCATATTGCACCCGGGAATATGTTCGGCTATCTCATCGGTAACCAAAACCTGCAGCGGTCCACCCGGTGCACAGCCTACACAGGCCGCCAGACCGCCATCTTCACCGGGCACCAGGTTGGGGCCACCAACTGCAACATAATCACCATGTGTAAAGGCATAAGATAAATAATTCAGCCAGTCCGGATCGGGGTAAGCGTCATCATCGATGTATGCAATGACCTCGCCGGTTGCAGCCTTCATGCCGGTATTACGGGCATTACTGAGCCCCCTGTTTGGCGTGCGGATCAGTTGAACCGGGTACCGGCTCACGATCTCAGCCAGGTTATCGCGCGAGCCGTCGTCCACAACGATCACCTCATAATTATCATAGCGCAGCTGCAGGATCCCCTCCAGGCACTGGCCGATCGTTTTACTGCCATTGTAGGAGCATACAACAACGGAAAAGCTTATGGCTACAGGGTTAATACTTTGCTGTATGGCGGAGAAGGTCCCCGCTACGACGGCCATCGCCGGCTTGGGTCTCCGCTGCCGGTCAACAATTCCAAAATCCCAATCCAGGATCTCCAGCCCTCCCCGCCACCACTCATCGGTCCAGCTGAAAACAAAAAGCCCGGCGCATCCCTTTCCAAGTACCATTTGTATCTGCCAGCCAATAGCAGCAGCCTGCTGCTCCTCCCCGTTGCGCTGGCTGTCCAGCCCCATTTCTGCAAGCAGCAGGGGGCGATCCCCGCACAAATTATGCAGGCGCGCCAGGTAGCCAGATAATTTCTCCGGCGTTTCCAGGTAAACATTGATACTGTAAAAATCAAGGAAATCAAGATTGAGATATTCCGTGGTCGGGTAATTTACATAGGTCACCAATCCTTCCGGATCAGCAAGTTTTACCGCGTCAAATAACTGGCGTAGAAATTTTTCAACTTTCTTTTTCCCATACCACCGTACTATGGAGGCCGGTATCTCATTACCGATGGTATAGCATAAAATGGCCGGATGCTGCGCACAGGCTGCTACTGCTTTCCCCACGCGTTGTATAATCTCCCCACGGGTATCTTTATCAAGAAAAGTAATATGTTGTTCCCAAGGCAAACCGACCATTATTTTCAGGTTATATTGTGCGGCCAGATCCAGCAATCCGGCCGGCGGCACCGTATACACCCGTACGCTGTTGATGCCGCTGGCCTGCATTAAGCGGAAATCCTGCTCCACCTGCCAAAGAGGTGGAAATTGATGTCCCCCGATATCCGGCGCAAACGTTCCGTAGGTTACCCCTTTTATGAAATACTTTTTATTATCGCAAAAAATAAATTTCCCCTTAACCCTGGGGCGCGCTCCGATTTCCGGGCCATTGGTTCTGGTTTCCATTTCTTAACCTTTAAAGTTTTACACTACTAAAACCGGAAAAGAAGGCTTTTAAGTTCCGATACCATTCCTGTATCAGCAACTGTGTATTTCCTTAAAAGGTCAAACCCCTATAATACCGGGTCTGCAAAAACTTACGTTCCCGTTTACTACCCTGTTTCTTTAAAAGACGAGCAGGGTCATTATGGCCACAGCACTACGTTACCAGCAGACTGTATCAGCCATCATCTTCAAGGTTATATATGTTGAGAACAGGGCTTTGGATTTTTTGGATTAAAAACTAGGGGTACATTATATTAACATCTCAAAAGCCACCCCAAAAGTAAAAAAAATATGGATGACATTTGCGGTCATCCATATTTTTTTATAAAAACGTTTTTTTGTGCCGGGAGCAGGTAACTCCCCTGTCCATTCACTACAATGCCCATCAGTAACCGCCCGCACCCTGCTCTCCCTTTACGATGGCCACACCCGCACTGCAGCCCAGCCGGGTGGCACCTGCTTCCACCAGTTCCTTTGCAAATGCATAATCCCGTATACCGCCACTCGCCTTTATCTGCACGTTTGAAGGCAGATGCTTTTTAAATAACGCAACAGCATGCACACTGGCGCCTTTTTCTGCATAGCCCGTAGAGGTTTTTAGATAGTCGATACCGGCCGCACCGTACAATTCACAGCATTTAATGATCTCTTCATCGGTTAACACACCGCTCTCAATAATGATCTTGATCACTTTGCCCTTTTCGCGGATCACGGGCATCAGGTGATTGATTTCGTTAGCCAGGTATTGCCAGTCGTTATTCTTTAAAGCGACCAGGTTGATCACAATATCCAGTTCCTCAACCCCATCTACCAAAGCCAGCAGCACTTCCGCCAGCTTTGCTTCAATTGCGGAATAGCCAAAAGGGAACCCGATCACTGTTGCGGTCTTTACCCCGGTACCCTCCAGAAGGCTTTTTGCCTTTCTTACAAACGGCGGAGGTACGCAAACGGCCGCAAAACCATAGGCTTTTGCCTCGCTGCATAAATTCTCAATATCGCTCACCAGCGTAGTGGGCTTAAGGATCGTATGATCTATATATTTCGCAATATCCATTATTCCTGCTTTTGATTGCAAACCTACTGATTTCCCGCAGTATTGAGCGGCCGGCAGTCAGCTTTTAGCTTTCAACCCGGCTGCCCGGAACGCATTAAGCGGCAAAACAGGCATTCCGCACCGCGTATCCGGCGCCGTTCCGGTGCAAACCTTCCCAAAGCCCCGGAAAACATTAAACCCTGAACTTCAGGCCGGGAACCGCCCCCAGCCCTTATCTTTGCGGAAATTTTCAAGCATGTTTCGTACTAAAACCTGCGGTGAGCTAAGAATCGCAGATATTCATAATGAAGTAACCCTGGCCGGTTGGGTACAAACCGTCCGCAAATTTGGCAGTATTACATTTGTAGACCTTCGCGACCGTTATGGCATTACCCAGCTGCTGTTTTCCGAAGCCCTGAACGATCAGCTGGATGCCAACCCGCTGGGAAGGGAATTCGTGTTGCAGATCACCGGGAAAGTGAGCGAGCGGAGCAATAAAAATAAAAATATCCCTACCGGTGATATCGAGATCCTGGTAGACCGCTTTTCCATTTTGAACAAAAGCATCACGCCGCCGTTCACCATCCAGGATGAAACAGATGGCGGGGATGACCTGCGGATGAAATACCGGTTCCTGGACCTGCGCCGCAACGCGGTAAAAAAGAACCTGGAGCTTCGCTACGCCATAAACCGTGCAACCCGCAACTATCTGCATGAGCAGGGCTTTATGGATATTGAAACCCCCTTCCTGATCAAATCCACCCCTGAAGGAGCCCGCGACTTTGTGGTTCCCTCCCGTATGAATCCCGGTGAGTTTTATGCCCTGCCCCAGTCGCCCCAAACCTTTAAGCAGCTGCTGATGGTAAGCGGGTACGACCGGTACTACCAGATCGTAAAATGTTTCCGGGATGAGGATCTGCGTGCAGACCGCCAGCCGGAGTTTACCCAGATCGACTGTGAAATGGCTTTCGTAGAGCAGGAAGATATCCTGAACACGTTCGAGGGCCTGGTTAAACATATTTTTAAAGCGGTAAAAGGCATCGATTATACAGAAGCGGTAACCCGTATGAGCTGGGAAGACGCTATGTGGCAGTATGGCAACGACAAACCGGATATCCGTTTCGGCATGCAACTGCTGAACATTAAAGCCCCTGCGCATGTCTATGTTCAGAAAGAACGGAATGAAGCTCTGGTAGCCGGGGCCGGGTTTGGCGTATTTGACGATGCAGAAACCGTGCTGGCTATTGCTGCACCAAGGTGCAGTGAATATACCCGCAAACAAACAGATGAACTGACGGAATGGGTAAAGCGTCCCCAGATCGGGATGAAAGGCCTGGTGTTTATCAAATGCAATGCTGACGGCAGTTTTAAAAGCAGTGTAGACAAATTTTACAGCGAAGACCGGCTAAAAGCCATTGCTGAAGCCGCCGGGGCAAAACCCGGAGATCTTATCCTGATCCTTGCGGGTGCTGAAGAACGGACCCGGAAAGCTATGAGCGAACTGCGCCTGGAAATGGGCAAACGACTGGGCATGCGAAAAGACGATGAGTACAGGCTGCTTTGGGTGCTTGACTTCCCGTTGTTTGAATACGATGAAGAAGGAAACCGCTGGGTAGCGCGGCACCATCCGTTCACCTCACCCAAACCCTCCGACATCGATACGATGATCGGCAATAACCCGAAGATTGAAAATGCGGCCACTTACTTAAGCCATCCTTATGCGAACATCAAGGCTAATGCCTACGATATGGTCCTGAACGGTAACGAGATCGGAGGTGGCAGTATCCGTATCTACCAGAAGGAGCTCCAGCAAAAAATGTTTGAAGCCCTGGGGATGGACGAGCAGGAGCAACAACACAAATTCGGGTTCCTGCTGGGCGCCTTTGAATATGGAGCTCCGCCACACGGTGGTATTGCCTTTGGCCTTGACCGGGTCTGCGCTATTTTGGGTGGCAGCGAAAGCATCCGCGATTTTATCGCCTTCCCCAAAAACAACAGTGGCAGGGATATCATGCTGGACGCTCCGGCTACCATCGATGATAAACAGCTGGATGAATTACAGATAAAGATTGATTTAAAATAGCAACCGGGTCGCCCGGCAGCGCGCTATAGAAAGCATATCTTACCGACCGGCGGCAATCCCTGATAAGGGATCTCCGCTGGTCTTTTTTATGGCCGCTACAGGGAGGTTGCATAACATTTTTATTACAAGCTGCCTTGTAGTCAGTTTTCCCCCCCGGGAGCGCCGGATCTTAACAGCCCTTGTTGCGGGTAGGGCGGATTCGCCGCGCTTTGCCCGCCCGGAAGCCCGCGGGGAGACCTTAAAAATGGATACAAAATGCTATACCCACCAGGGCAAACGCATCTGATTTCAGCATTGTTCAGCTCCGGAGGAACAGCGTGTTTATAGTAATCTGCTGTTTTATCAACCCGGCTCCTGTAGGAGCCGCGTAAAATTTCCGGCCCAACAAACACGCGGTTCCTACAGGAACCGGGGTTTCCCCTTTAATATCCTGCTATAAACACGAGGCACTTACAGTGCCTGAAAATGCTCCAGGAGTGCTCTTTTCACCCAATTTAGATGCGTTTGCCCTGCTATACCCACTTTAAATGAGCCCGGTTCAATCGCTTTTTTGTATTTTTAAGACCAAATATTGAACCATGCTGCAAATATTGCTCCGGGGCATACCACAACTGATCATCTTAGCTGCCCTGTTTTACTACCTGGTCAAAAAAAGGAATGTACTCAGCGTTATTCTTTTTGTCAGCTGCCTGGCAAGTTATGCGATCAGTCAGCTTCAGTTCCAAAAGTCCATGTCCATTCAGCAGGATATGGGTGAGCGACTCCGAACGATGCAATTACTCGGCAGCCTTTCACTGATCAGTTATACCGTTTTTGCCGTTGCCTTTTTAATACTGATCATTGACATCCTTAAGCCCACCGCTTCAGGCTATCAATTTCTTGACGATACAAAACAACCAGGCAATCTATAAATTCAGGCCACAGCCATATATTTAGCCGATCAAAAACAGAGGCCATCCACCATTGACTATTGACTAATTAAACCCATCATAATGAAACGTATTCTTCTATACACCCTTTGCTTATCGATCTTTATTACCGCCTGTAACAAGGAGGATGATTTTAAACCGGATAACAGCCCCATTCCCCCGCCGTCCCAGGCCTATAATAAGTCTAATGTTTCCTATGGCCCGGATGCGCTTCAGGCAATGGACATTTACCTGCCGGCAGGCAGATCTGCAGCAACCACCAAAGTATTCATTTTTATACATGGCGGCGCATGGGCCGAAGGCGATAAGGCAGATGCGGATCATGCTCCGCTGATCGACTCCCTGAGAAGACGCCTCCCGGATTGGGCTATTTTTAATCTAAATTACCGGCTGGCCGGTGGCATTCCGCTCAAAAATAAATTTCCGGCCCAGGAGGAGGATATTAAGAAAGCGATCCAATATATCTACGACAAACGGCAGACCTTTACAATTTCGGATAAATGGGTATTTGCCGGCGCAAGTGCGGGGGCGCACCTGGCATTGTTACAGGGGTATAAGAACAATAGTCCCATCAAACCCAAAGCGATCATCGACCTATTTGGACCAAACGACATGACCGCTTTATACAACTCCTACAACAATAACGATCCGGCTGAGGCCGTATTGATCAGCTTACTGATGAGCGGTACGCCCAGCAATAACCCAACGATGTATCATGACAGTAGTCCTATTAACTATGTAACAGCACAATCGGCACCCACCATTATATTTCATGGAGGCCTGGACGATGTGGTTCCAAAAGAACAATCTTACACATTGCAGGCCAAACTCAACAGCGTGAGTGTTCAGAACCAGCTCGTTTACTATGAAAATCAGACCCATGGCTGGTCAGATCCCGCTATCTGGTATGATTGTCTTAACAAGGCACAAAGTTTTATTACCGCCAATGTTCCATAGACCTTCGGGAAGAAACGGTATGCAATAAAAATGCCGTCGGTTATGATATTTCCGGTTTTTCGGAATGACGGGTCCGGCTTTTCATCATCATAAATAGTACGACAGGTCACTCCGAAACCTCAACGCAGGCATTGTTGTCAGCAGCTGTTAAGGCGTATACACTTCGGTTATCTTTATCACCGTTCCGGATGCTATAACCAGGCCATACAGCTTACCGGCATATTCCCTTTTCAACTGTGCCAGGTCACTTTTGTACAGACGGCTGCTGCCCTCCCGGATGAGCCATACACTACAGGAGGCTGCCACCGGCAGTGTACGGGTTCCGTAAACGAGGCGGGACCTGCTACCCTGCACTAAAGCTGATAGCAGCACCCTCCGGAATCGCGCGGTAACCGATTCCAGGGCCCTTTTTGGGCAAACAAAAAGGTACAAGAACGCAAAGTTTCTGCACAGATTTTGAAGTATCAGTAACTTTTTCATGCAGCATTTGGGCGAGCCTTTGCCCGAAACCCGTTGTTTTACAGCATTATTTGATGGGTCGCCGGGTTCAACAGCAGACCCTAAGTATCGTAACATAATCTGCTCTCAAAACCGTTGTCTTATTCGCAACAAAGACCCCTTTGATCCATACCGGTTGGGATACAGGAATCCTATTATATTGTGCCCGCATTTCCACAAACATCACCGATAACAAGATCAAAAAAAGAAGCCGTTTCATTTCCTGTTCTATTTTGTTGTTACAAACTCAAACTGCTCGCCGCCATATACCAGGGTAGAAAATCCGCCGCGACCATTTTGCCAGGGGTAGCTATTATGATTGTCCACTTTAAAAAAATCATATTTGAATACAGAAAGGTTGTTGGAAAACATCAGCGGGAACGTAAGTCCGGCTGGTAAAATATGCTGATACTGTTTCAGATCCTGGTCGTTATAGCAAACACCATATTGTCTTACCTTGCCCGCCCCATCCGCATTCCAGGGTTTTATTTTAACCGACTGAATATTGGCCCATACGGTAGTTCCTTTTTGAGCGGCTGTTGCATCAATGGTAATGTCAACATATCCCAAACGCTCCGGCTCCGTAATAAGCGGAAAGTTCAAAGTGGTTGAATCGTTGGCAACAAACGTGTACAACTGTACGCGATAATTCCCGGCCGAAGGCGAGCGCAGCCCCAGGCGGCTGATGATTCCTTCTTTATACGTAATAAAACGGACTCCCACCTGGTACGCTCCCGGGGATCCATCGGAAGTACCATTCTCCGGATCCAGGGCATCAATATCTGCCATAGGGTTAACGACCACTGCAGGCGTTTTTACAGGTGGCGGATCCACGGCTTTTTTGTCTTTTTTGCAGGCCGCAGCCATGAGTAAAATCAATGATGCTATAATTGTATATTTCATTGCAGGTTTTTATTAGTGATTAGTGAAAGAAAAAGCAGTATAGCCTCCGGTTGCACCTAAATCTTCAGGTGTGCAGGTGTCAGCTATTTTACAACAGGCGCCTGCGGCCGGGTAGATGGCAAGCCGGGCAATACCTTTCTCACTACATTTAATGGGGCGGGGTAAACAGCGTTCCATGTTCCTTTGGCCGTGGCCGGCTGAATAGGCTGCAAATTGAGATATTGCTTATACCCGTCAGCAAATGTGAGCGCGATCACAAAGCTGCCAAACATTTCCTTCTGCTGGTATTTTGCATACCCGGAGGGCTTAAAAAACAGATTGACAACCAGCTCTCCGTTTCCCTCCGTTACAAAATTTTTATACTTCAGCGATTGATCAACAGGAATATCAAAGGTCTGGCGATACACATTCCCGTATGCTTCATTCGTTTTTATCACCTCTGTGTTGGAAGCGATATGCTTCAGATCAACATTGCAGAATTCGGTGGCATATGCATGAGCGCCTTGTGCTGATGATGCATTTAAAAAATGAAACTGCTCCGTTTTAAATGCATTGGGATTGATTAATATAGTATTCGCATTTGTAATGATGAGTTGCATTTTTACAAGCGGGTTATTCAGAAAAGTTTCCTGCCCCTTCACATAATTTTCAGGAACCCCCGTTTTTTCTACAACGGGCCGCTTACGGCTGTTTATCTGTGCCGGTGCGTCCGGTACCAACAGCAGGAGGAGGCCGGCAACAAAAGCCGTACCGGCCATCTTCTTTACATTAATACGTTTCATTGTTTCACTTTTTAAAATCGCCGTTAATCAATTCAAAATCATTTTTCAGATCTTCAAACTCATTGGTATAGGTCGCCTGGGAACTTATGGCATACCCATCAGCATTATACGTTTGTGACCGGGCTTCGGAATAACTGCTACCGGCAGGCAGGGTTTTGGTGGTCACACTTGCGGTCCCATTCTGGTTGCAGAACCCGGAACTCAATATTTGCATTGCGCGTTCCGGTTCCACATAGTACTCGCTGCGTTTATTGGTATAGGTAAATGTTTTCTCCTGTGTTTGGATACCCGAAGCATTATACGTTTTCTGCAGGGCTATATTCTTTTTATCTGCCGTAAACTGATATACGTCCTTCCCGTTGAGTGTTCCGGATGGATTGTAGCGGACTGCCTCATAACCCGTAGCGGTGAAATTATAAATAGTATAAGCATAAATCGCCCCCCCTGGCAGACTGTAAAAATTCACCCTGGAAAGATTGCCGCCGGCATCGTACTCATAAGTCCGGTAACCATAGGCAGCATTGTCAAAATCGGCCCTGACGATCCTGTTATGATCATCCCGGCTTGCGGTCAAAACATAATTGCTTAAAGAACCTGCAGATATGCATTGAAGCATTTTTCCGTTGGCATCAAAGGTATACTCAATGCTCCAGGCAGAACGCCCCTGCACATGACTGCGTTTTTTTAGCAGGTAGGTCTTTTCGGGCACGGCCTCAACATCTTTATCCTTATTACAGGCAGTCCAGACAACGGCCAACAATAATACAGTAAATAGTTTTTTCATTTTCAATGGTTTTAATCTTTGTACTTCGAAAGTACCAAGCGACATCAACCCTGCACAAACCAACCGACGAACGGAAATAAAAAATCGATGAAAGAAATTTTTCTATGAGAACAGACGCCAGATGCCAGACATCAGATGTTAGACGATGAATGTCATACATGATGTCTATTGTCAATCGTCCAGCATCTATTGTCTATTTAATGCTGTTTCCCTGAAGCCGCTGATGCACAGATCTGGCTGCAGCTTTAGCAGTGATCAAAAACAGCTCAGAGAAGGCGCTATCGGTGATCCTGGGTTTCTGTGGCAACCATAAAAACCGACAAGGAAACGATATTGATTGTCTACCATCTAAAGTCTAAAACGGCAACACAGCGTTTACCGTCTTCTTTTCCCCATCTTCATTGAATAAGACCAGATCTTTGAGCTCCATGGTCCTGTTTTTTACGGTAATGCTGCCGGTGGATTTTTCGTTACCGGTAAACTGTTTGCTCCCCAGGCCACTTCCCACGCCACTTAGGGCCACAGCTACAATGCCCGGCTCCGGTTCCGTCATCGGCAGTGAACTTCCGCCATCATAGATCTTTAAGGCAGGATTGGTAGCAGCATCCTGTTCGTTAACGAATGTAACCTGCAGCAACTGGAAATCCGGATTCGTTGCGCCGCCCTCGTTATGCTGGCACAGTACAGAAAAATTGGATTTTACCTTATCGCTGCCAAAGTACTGCGTGGTAACTTCTGCGGCAACTTCCTTTCCATCGAAGCTAAAGCTGCCGGTTTTACCTGCTTCACTGCCGCTTTCAGCTCCGGCCGCTGCGGCAACTTTATTTACCGTATTCGTTTCCTTCTTTTCTGTGTTGCCGCCGCTGCAGGACCAAAGCAGCATCGAAAAAATAAGTGCGGGAAAAATAGCCTGTTTCATTTGTTGATTGTTTATCTGTTTTTAGAAGTTATTTGACAATGATCGTCCAGAAGGTCATTTTGCTGAGCCTGGTTTTTTCAGCAGGTTGTGCCGTTGCTGCCCCGGAACCGGATAATGCCGCTATTGCCAGGAGTATAAGTTTGCCGATCATAATATTCCTGCTCATTTAAATTTCTTACTTTAAAATATACTCGTAAGTCATATTCGACGGTGCCGCACCGGTGCTGTAGGTTTCTTTATCGGTAAGCGGGTAGCCCTCAGCGTTATAGGTATATGTGTGCCGGGTAGTATAGGAGGTTCCGCTAACCGAAGTGCTCGCCACCTCTACAGCATGCTGATTGGCAAAGCCCTGCTCTATCTTCATCATCTCGGAATACGGGTATATATTTTCCGGGCTTCGTGTAGTAAGAAAGGTAAACACGGTTTCCTCTGTTTTGGTACCCGCGCTATTATATACGGTACGGCTTGCTATATTTTTTTTATCAGCGGTATATTGAAACACTTTTTTAGATCCGGCCACTCCCGCTGCAGCATACGAAACCTGCTCATACCCGTCGGCGGTGTAGTTGTACAGGTAATACCGGGTCAATGTGCCGGAAGCGTTGAAGAACGAAGCTTTTAAGACCTGCCCGGAGGCATTGTATTCAAAGGTCCTGTACCCATTGTTGTGCTGCGCTTTTGTTATCCTGCCTGCGGCGTTGCTGGTATAGGTATAGTTGACAGCCCCCGCCGGTGTTGTTTCTATATTGTAAAAAATACTGGAAACTATTTTGTGCCCCGCGTCGAAAGCATAAGTCTCTGAACCATTTTTTGAGCCGTCGGCGCCATACACCCAGTTCCATTTACTCATAAATACAGCTTTGGCAGACGGAACATCCTTATCTTTTCCGCAGGAAGCTGCAACCACTGTTAGCACCAGCAAGACAAATACCCTTTTCATTGGAATCATTTTCTGTGTCTTTTGATTTTGTATATCCTATCGATATCAAAATAAAAGATCGCAGCGGCCGTTCACAAATTTCACCGATAAACGGCTGCAAATAATCGATGAACGGAAACGGTGTGTAATTTGAAAGTAACGTATGAGGAACCTGGCAACGGGCAGCAAACATGCACGTAAAAAAAGCCGTCACAGCAGACGCTATTCAAATGGTTCATTTAAAATTCCAGACAAGCCCGGGTATAAGTGCCATCATAGTGAAAAGACACCGTAGCATGGATCTTCCGGCTCAGCTCGTCTACCAGTTTCAACCCCAGGCCCGAAAGTGATGCAGCATGCTGCTCCTGGCGGATCAGCCGTTCGTACTGCTCCTGGGTAAATGCAGCTCCCTGGTTTTTGACCAGCAACCAGGTTCTTCCGTTTTCCTGTTTTGCTTCAATTTGTATCAGGCTCCCCCCGGGTGCTGCTTTAATGGCATTTTGCAACAGGTTGCGAACAATGGTTTGCAAATAGTTCGCATCCGTTTGCACCGTCAGATCTTCGGGAATTCCGGTTTCAAACACAATCTTCCGGGCCTCGCTGTTGAGTTGCAGCAGGCGCTGACAATCCATTACAACGGCGGCTATATTTACAGGCTGCAGCTGCGCCTCAAAGGCATTCATCTGCGTTTTGCTCCATAGCAGCAGGTCTTCCATTGTTTCTAACAGCGACCCTGTGGCATTTTGGATCTTGCTGCTTAATGCAGCCTTTTGATTTTCATCCAGTGCACCGGGGTTCAGTTGCTGCAGTCTTAAAAACTGATATACCTGGTTCATAGGGCTCCGCAGGTCATGACTGATAATTCCGAATAATTTAGCCTTTGTTCTATTGGCTTCCTCCAGGGCTGAATTGAGCCGCACCAACAAATCGGCATTCCGTTTCTTATTGCGGTAAAACAACAACAACAGTCCTGCCAGCAGCACAAGTGCAACGATGCCGGCCACCAGCCATAACCGCTGCTGCCGCGCAAAGGAGATCTGTGCCTTCTGAGCCTCTATCTCTTTTACCTTTTCCTTATTCTGAAAACGGGCTTCGGCATTGGCCATGCTCTGCTGTGCCGCCCGCGCATCCAGCGAATCCCGGAGCGGCAGGTATTTTGCATAATACAGATCCGCTTCCTGCCATTTTCCCAGTCCCTCGTAACAGGCGGCCAAAGCCCTTAATACTTTTGCATACAGATCAGCACTAAAGCCCTGCCTTACGGCTTCTGCCCTGATCAGGTAGGGTAACGCCTTCACGTAATTTTTTTGAACCGATAAGGCCCTGCCCATTGTATAGTTGAAGGAACCGGTTTCTATGGCGTCCTGCACCTTGGTACCGATGAGCTTTTCGGCCATTACCAGGTACGGCATTGCTGCTGCTGCATTTTCCCGGTCCAGGTAATATTCAGCATTGGAAAGGTATGTACTGATCAGCGTAGACCATCCGTCGGCAATTTTATAATGATGCGCCACCATATTTTCCAATGAATCCTCGTACTGCCGGGCGCTGACCGTATTGCCCATTTTCAAATAAGAAGTGGCCATTCCCTTATAGTATGCACAGATGCCGGCTTTATAATTCCACAGCAAGGGACGCGCCTGCCGGTAAAATTCCTGGGCCTTGGTATAGTGGTCCATGGTCTCGTACAGGTCTCCAATATTAAAATAGGCAACACCTATATTAACGGAATCCGCGTCACCATCTTTATAGAGCCCTTGCTGCATCTCTGTTTTCATCAATCCAAGACTCTGAAGCCGGTAATTCAGCTCCTGCTCCCGCCAGCCGATTACCCTGTAGTAATCCGCCAGTTTTATATAACACGCTTTTTTAAGGGAAACGCTGGATGTTGTATCGATCATCCTATTTAATGCTGCGGCAGTTTTATCCCGTTCAGTCGTGTAGCCGTCTGTATAATTATACAAATACATCAACTCAAGCAATGCATTACTGATCCGTTTACTGTTTTCAGCAAGGTGCGCATAGGTCAGCGATCGTTGATAATAGAAGATCGCCGAATCGGATAGCACGCCCTGGTAGCCAACGCCGATATAGAAATTGAACAGGGAAAGATTCGTATTGTCTCCGGATGGTATCACGGCAAGCGTCTGGCGGGCCAATGCCTGTGCCTTTCCGTATTCCTCTACCCGGTTTAAGGAGTCGCAGGCCAGCGAAATACGTAGTAATTGCTCTTTTGTTTTGACCTCCTGCGTCCGGCCATCAAAGGCAAACAGCAAAAGGCCCATCAAAGCGGTTGTATAGAGGACAACATTCCGTTTCATATTGCAAGGCTTATTCTTAAAAAACAGTTCCGGTCTTATTAAAATTTCATTTGGGCTACAACGCTGCGATAGGTCTTGCCGATGGGTATGGTGGTATTACCGCATATCAATTTATCGGTGTGCTGTTCGCGTACTTTATGAACCGCAACGGCATAACTGCGGTGCACCCGCAGGAATTTTTTTCCCGGGAGCCGCTCCAGCAGCCCGGTAAAAGTAGCAAGCGTCATATAATTTTTATGCTCCGTTACCACCCTGGTATAGTCCTGCATCGCTTCCAGGTAAATGATGTCATGCTGCGGAAGTTTGATATGACTATGCCCCTCCTTTATTACAAGACTTTCCTTTTCGACCAGCACCTCATAAGCAGCGGCCTTTCTCCTGATGGCCAGGTAGTCTTTGATCCGCTGTACACAAAGCGCAAATCGCTCTGCAGTAAGCGGCTTTAAAATATAATCGAGGGCCGAATGCTTAAATCCCTCCAGGGCAAACTCGGCATGCGAGGTAATAAAGATACAGACAGGTATTTTATCCCGGATCCGGCTGACCAGGTCCAGCCCGGTAAGCCCCGGCATATCAATGTCCAGGAAAGCAACATCAGGCCGGTTGGCCTCGGCAAATACCAGGCCTTCTGCAGAACTGGTAAAATAACCGGCAGCTTGCAGGGCCGGGTAGGCCGCTACATACTCCCGGAGCACCAGCTGGTCCAGCAGGTCATCATCAATTACCACAAAGCGGATCGGATCCGTCATAAACAGATTATTGTACGCTCAAAGATAAAAATTTTATGTACGTTTGAAGGGTAATTAAAGGTAACTGTATGAGCGACCTTATTTCACTGGAAACGGAAAGACTGCTGCTGCGGCCCACATCGGAAGAAGATGCTCCCTTTCTTTTTTATTTAATGAATTCGCCCAAATGGCTAAAATACATCGGTAACCGGGAGATTACTTCTTTTGAGAAAGCCCGGAATTATATCCTGCTGCGGATAAGGCCGCAACAGCAGCTGCCTGGCTTTGGAAGTTTCACCGTGATCCGCAAGAGCGATCAAAAAAAAATGGGAACCTGCGGGCTTTACCGGAGGGAAGGGTTACCGGCCCCGGATATCGGATTTGCGTTGCTTCCCCGGTTTGAGCACAAAGGGTATGCTTTTGAAGCAGCGCAGAAGCTCCTCGAAACCGGTTTTGAAGCCTATCATCTCGAACAGGTCTTTGCCATCACCATGCCGGGGAACAGCGCCTCGCAAAAGCTCCTGAAAAAACTGGGGCTGAAACCCAATGGGATGTTCCTGCTTCCGGGTGACGAGACCGCATCCTGCCTGTTCCAACTGGCGCACAGCGCCTGGGCTTCTACCCGTCATCCAAAGCTGCAGCTCAATTCCCCGGAACTCTGAGCCTTTTTCCGCCCCCGCTGCGAAGAGGAACGGGGAAAGATCAGCGGGAAAAACGCCCGCAAACCGAACGGCACCTGTTTAGAAAAAATTCAACAGTCCAAACTCCCGGCACCCGTTGTTTAATTTTTTTCAAACAAAGCACCTGCATTTTATTATTTTTACAGAAACGACCCCAAATACAATAATTATGAAATTAAAATTAATTGCTTGTGTTGCTGCCAGCGCCTTGCTCGTCATTCATGCCAGGGCACAGCAGAAGAGCTACCAATGGATGGCCGGTTCCACGGACGGGATCCCTTACAGGTATGTAAGCAACGATCCTATGAATACCCGCTTTTACACACTGAAGAATGGTTTGACCGTTATTCTGACCGAAAACAAAAAAGAGCCAAGGATCACCGCCAAGATCGCCGTAAGGGCGGGAAGCAACACCGATCCAAAGGATCATACCGGGCTGGCACATTACCTGGAGCATCTTTTATTTAAAGGCACCAGTGAAATGGGCTCCACCAGCTATGCAAAGGAAAAGCCCTACCTGGACCGGATCGAGAACCTTTACGAACAATATAACTCCACAACAGATACGGCCAAACGCAGAGCCATTTACAAAGAAATAGACCAGGTGTCCGGCGAGGCGGCCAAGATCTCCATTGCCAACGAGTACACGAAACTGATGGCAACAATGGGCTCCCAGGGCACCAATGCTCATACCTGGGTGGAAGAAACGGTGTATGAAGAAAATATACCATCTACCTCCCTGAACAAATTCCTCAAAGTGCAGGCCGACCGCTTCCGGGACCCCGTGTTCCGGATCTTTCATACAGAGCTGGAAGCCGTATATGAAGAGAAGAACCGCACCATGGATAACGATGGCTGGAAGGTAATGGAAGCCATGCACCGCAACCTGTTCCCCACCTCTAACTACGGGCAGCAAACCACCATTGGCACTATAGAACATTTGAAGAATCCCTCATTAAAAGCCATCCGGCAATACTTTGACAAATACTATGTGCCTGATAATATGGCAATCATCCTGGCCGGCGATTTTAATACCGAAGCTGTAATTAAGGAGGTTAATAAACAGTTTGCCTATATGAAGTCCAGTCCCGTAACCGGGTATGAGCATGCTCCGGAGCCGGAAATAAAAGGCCCTGTAGTTACGAACATCCTTGGGCCCAGCGCCGAAAATGTCCAGATCGGCTTCCGTGGCGGACCAGAGGGCAGCCGGGAAGCCATGATGGCTGATTTGCTGTCCACCATTCTTGCCAATGGCAAGGCCGGCCTGATTGACCTGAACCTGAACCAGCAGCAGAAAATCCTTTCGGGCGGTGCTTACCTGAGACAGTATAAGGACTATGGCGTTTTTGATATTTATGCCACGGCCAAACAGGAGCAATCGTTGGAAACCGTAAAAGACCTTTTGTTTGAGCAAATCGATATCATAAAAAAAGGCAACTTTGATGATCAGCTTTTGAAAGCCATTGTTGCCAATTATAAGTTAGATGAGATCCGCGGACTTTCCAGCAACGATAACCGGGCAAGCCAGTTAATGCAATCTTTTATTGCCAACAAGGGCGAAGGCTGGATCAAAAATGTATCTTACCTGCAGGCGCTTTCAAAGATCACCAAGAAAGACGTGGTGGATTTTGCCAACCAGTTTTTCAAAGCGGATAACTATACCGTTATCTATAAACGTAAGGGAGAAGACAAAAGCATTACAAAGGTTGAAAAACCAGCCATTACACCGGTGGCCACCAACGATAACCTGGAGTCGGACTATGTAAAAAAAGTAAATGCCCTGCCAGCCACGCCGGTAAAGCCGCTATGGATCGACTATACCAAAGCCATCCAGAAAGGAAAGGCCGGTTCCGCGGAACTGTTATACGTTCCTAATAAAGAGAACGAGCTGTTCAGCCTTTATTACCGGTTCGATATGGGCTCCTGGAACAATAAGATCCTGCCCATAGCAGCAAGCTATCTCTCTTATATTGGTACCGATAAAAATTCGGCCGAAGCCATTAACAAAGCATTTTACAATATTGCCTGCAACTACGCTGTGAACGTGGGTACCGAAAACACAACAATCACCATCAGCGGGCTGCAGGAGAATTTTGAAAAGGCCGCCCGTCTTTTCGAAGACCTGCTGTTAAACTGTAAAGCAGATGAGGCCGCTCTTACCGCATTAAAGGGACGACTGGCAAAAGCGAGGGCCAACCGAAAACTGGATAAGGGCGCCATTATGCAGGGGCTCAGCTCCTACGCATCTTACGGCGCCAACAATCCCTTCAACTATACCCTTAGCGACGAAGAGCTGAAAAACCTCGATAGCAAGACCCTGATCGATGCATTGCATCAGCTTACCGGCTATAAACACACTGCTATGTATTTTGGGCCGGTAACGATGGCAGCAATTTCAAAAAGAATTGCCGCATTTCATAAAGTACCCTCCGCCTTCAATGATTATCCCAGGGGGCTTACCTTCAACCGGACCATCCAGACAGCCAACCAGGTATTGTTTACCAATTACGATATGGTACAATCTGAGATCCGGTGGATGCGCAATACCGAAGCCTACGACCCCGCAAAGGAGCTGACTGCAGACGTATTCAACAATTATTTTGGCGGCGGCATGGGAGGCGTTGTTTTTCAAACGATCCGCGAATCCAAGGCACTGGCCTATTCCACCTATGCGCTTTACCTGACGCCCTCCAAAAAAGAAGACAGGTACAGCTTTATAGCTTACGTGGGCAGCCAGGCGGACAAGATGAAAGAAGCCATCGCCGGCATGAACGACCTGATCAATACGCTTCCGAAATCGGATAAAAGCTTTGAAAGCGCCAAAGCCAGCTTAAAGAATGACCTGGAAACCGATCGGATTACCAACGAAGGGATCCTCTTCAGCTACCTGGCCGCGCAGCGCAAGGGACTGAACTACGATATCCGGAAGACAAAATATGAGCAGCTGGGCGGCATCAATTTTGACAATATCCGGACCTTTCATCAACAGGAACTGTCGGGCAAACCTTATACCTACTGTGTGCTGGGTTCTGATAAAAAAATAAAAACGGATGATCTTGAGAAGATCGGACAGGTAAAAACCCTTACGCTGGAAGAAATTTTCGGGTATTAAGAGCCTGTTTAAATTTTATTGATGGAGTTTATTATGAAGCTATTTTGGAGCGAAACAAGGAAAATTTTGCAGGCATAGTAGGCCACTATGGCGAAAAATTTAACGCAGTTGCAGCCCAAAACAGCCATAATAAAGCCATTGAATGAATTTTAAACAGGCTCTAAGCCTACGAATCCATTTTTGAAAAGCCGGGATCTTTGTTCCGGCTTTTTTGTATCTTTTGCGTATGAATATCCGGTACAGACAACTCCTGCAGGAGGACGGATTATTGCTCCGGCAACTCATACTCCTTTATGTTGACGTATTTGCAATGACCGCATCCCTGCCGGACGAGACTTATTTAAAGAATCTCCTGTTCCAAAAAAACATCGGATTCTTTGTTGCCACTACAAACGATATTGTTATCGGGGGGCTTACCGCCTACATGCTTCCTTCTGTTTATTCGGAGGCCAGCGAAGTGTACCTCTACGATCTGGCCGTTAAAGAGGCATATCAACGGCAGGGCATTGGACGCAGGCTCCTTGATACGCTCGGCACCTGGTGCCGGGCACATGGAGTGTCGGATTTTTTTGTACAAGCCAGTGCAACGGATTCCGCAGCACTTGACTTTTACCATGCAACAGGGGGAGTACCGGAAGCGGTGGCTCATTTTTCATATGCAACCGGGAAATAATTAACTTCATCCTGTTAAAAACAGTAACAATGAAACCAGGCATCTTGCTTCTTATTTTACCGGCATTGCTCGCAATACAGACCGTATCAGCTCAAAAGGCCCCCGCAAAGGCAAAAGTAGACTATGATGCTTTTGAACAGCTTGTAAAAGAAGTAAAGGAGCACCGGAAAAAAAAGCTGGTGACCCTGGATGAGTTCTTGAAGCTCAGTGGTGAAAAAGGGGTGGTGGTACTGGATACCCGGTCGGATGAAATGTATAACCGGAAGCATATACAAAATGCCGTACATCTGAATTTTTCAGATTTTACACAGGAGAACCTGTCGCGAATGATTCCGACGACAGCGACAAAAGTGCTGATCTATTGCAATAATAATTTTGAGGGAGATCAGCGCAACTTCGCTACCAAGGCCGTGGTTCCGGCTGCTGCGTCCAAAAAGCTCAGGCCCATAACACTGGCCCTGAATATCCCTACCTATATCAACCTCTACGGGTATGGGTACCGGAATGTGTATGAACTTGCAGAACTGGTCAATGTCAACGATCCCCGGTTAAAGCTGGAAGGAACGGAGGTCAACGCCCCGGAAACAGTTCCTGCCGGCGAAACACTGATGTCGAAGAAGTAGCCGTCAGTTATCAGCTATCAATAGAACATTGAGGCACGCACACGGATCTAACGTTGAACCTGAAACTTTAAACAATATTAAATTTCAAACAAAGAACCAGGAACAAACACAGAAGCAATCCTTATCCGCCGCTTTTCTTAGCCTGTGTATAGCCATTCTTCTGGAACCATTGAAGCAATTTATCGCGATGATCTCCCTGGATGATAATTTCGCCATCCTTGGCATTGCCCCCTGTCCCGCAAAAGGACTTCAATCTCTTTGCCAGGTCCTGCAGATCGCTGTCAGTTCCGGTAAACCCCAGGATCACACTGGCCGTTTTGCCTCCCCGGTGCTTTGTTTCCAGCTGTATACGCAACCTTTGCTGCCCAGGCTGCAGCGTATCCTGCCCGTCGCCGGACTGTTCAAACTTAAAATCCGGGTTGGTACTGTATACAAATCCGTGCTGGTCTGACTTATTCTTTGCCACGATTTTTTTGTTTAAAGTTCCGGGTGCCGCACCAAACGTGAAACCTGGAACATGGAAGATCATACCACCGCTTTCAGGCTCAGGTCAAGGCTTTGCGCCTGGTGAATGAGTCCGCCCACGCTTACAAAATCAACACCGGTAGCAGCATAGGCCTCAATAGTATCCAGGTTGATGCCGCCACTGGCCTCCGTTTCAAAAACGCCATCAATTATTTGAAGCGCCTCCCGGATCTGCCCCGGGGTAAAATTATCCAGCATAACCCGGAATACTTTTTCTTCACCCGCCTCCATCACTTTTTTAACATCCTCCAGCGTCCTTGTTTCAATTTCAATTTTTATGGCAAGCCGGTTGCGCTGCACATAGTCATAAGCTCTCTGAATAGCATTTTCGATCCCTCCAGCGTAGTCTATATGGTTATCCTTCAACATAATCATATCATACAGACCAAAACGATGGTTCACGCCCCCTCCGATACGTACGGCTTCTTTTTCCAGCAAACGGAAATTGGGAGTGGTTTTCCGGGTATCGAGCAACCGGGTGTGGTACCCTTTTAATTTATCGGTATACCTGCGGGTGAGCGTGGCAATACCACTCATGCGTTGCATACAGTTCAGCAGCAGTCGCTCGCATTGCAAAATCGTATGTTCCAGGGCAGTTACCTCAAAGGCAATATCACCGGGTTTCATATCAGCCCCATCCTGCATAAAGAACGTTACTGCGCTCCCCGGCTCTTTAAGTCTTAAGATGGCTTCGGCCACCTGTGTCCCCGCCAGCACGCCCTGCTGCTTTACTTTTAATACGGCCCTTCCTTTTGCCGCCGGGTCAATGCAACACAACGTAGAATGATCCCCGGATCCGATATCCTCCCGGAGTGCTTCGCGGATCAGATGCTCTAGTTTTTCCTGAAATGAGTCCATGGCTGTAAAAATAAACAGCCTCTCATTAGGAGAGGCCGTTTTATCATTAAATTTTCACAGAATTCTTACTCAATCAGCTGAAAGCGCAGTTCTTTGATCACTTCGCCCCCCTTTTCCTTCCGCATAAAAATATTGACCCGGTAATTTCCACCGGCCGTTTGCAGGGTCCCTATCGCATAGTTACCATTGGGGGAGCTTCCTTTATGCTTAAGCTCAAAACCCTTTACCGTTACTTTTCCGAAAAATTCCTTCAGCGCCTGCTCGGCCTGGGATTTGTTATAGTTGTTGCTTTTATCGGCGATCGTTAACTGCATGTTCTCTCCTACATTTCCTACAAGCTGTGCCGCATTCCCGGTTTTAAGACTTGTAATGACACCATCCACGCTCTGCGCATGCAGACTAATGGCCAACAGGTTGATTGCAAAAGCAATAAAAGACAATCGTAATAAATGTTTCATTGTATCTTCATTTTGTTATTACTCCTTCTCAGGGTATCACGAATATATTAAAAAATCATGCTTGTTCACCAGGTATCTTTCTGTCCCGATCAAAATGTTTGTAAATAGACCCGGGTGAAGTCATTTATTCTTGAACAATCTTTTTAATTTTACCGCTTCGGTAGCCCTGCTGTTTTACCATCCGGTTACCGAAGCCTTTTTTAATTTTTAACTAAAATCACAAGTTCATGTCACAAAAAAGAGCAATATTACTCATAATGGACGGTTGGGGACTCGGGAAAGTTGCATCAGCAGACGCGATCCAGAATGCCAATGTACCTTTTACCAGGTCATTATACAGCCGGTATCCGCATACCACCCTTACCACATTTGGGGAATTAGTGGGATTACCGGAGGGACAAATGGGGAACTCTGAGGTGGGGCACCTCAATCTTGGTGCAGGACGTATTGTGTATCAGGAACTTCAGCGCATTAATGTAGCCATTAAGACAGGCGAGCTGGCATCCAATAAAGAATTGTTGCGTGCCATTACCCATGCAAAAGAAAACAGCAAACCCTTACACCTGTTAGGTTTGGTCAGCGACGGAGGAGTGCACTCGCATATCAACCACCTGAAAGCCCTAATTAACATTTGTAAGGACAATGGGTTACAGGAGGTCTACATCCACGCTTTTACCGACGGAAGAGATACGGATCCCAAAAGCGGGCTGGGTTTTATAGAAGCGCTGCAGCAGCACCTGGATCAAACGGGAACGGGTAAAATTGCAACGGTGGATGGCCGGTATTACGCTATGGACCGGGATAAACGCTGGGAGCGTGTTGCCCTGGCCTATGAGGCCCTGGTAAACGGGAAAGGTGAAACCTCCGCCTCTGCAGTGGAAGCCGTTAAGAACAGCTATGCGCAGGGTATTACGGACGAATTTATCAAACCAACGGTGATCGTAAATGCCGACAACCAGCCGGTAGCCACTATTCAAAACGGGGACTCCGTGCTCTGTTTTAATTTCCGTACAGACCGCTGCCGGGAGATTACCGAAGTGCTGACCCAGCAGGACCACCCGGAGCAAAATATGCATACCCTGGAACTGGATTATACCACCATGACCGTTTACGACCATACGTTTAAGAACGTCCATGTATTGTTCCGTAATGAAGATCTTACCCAAACCATCGGGGAAGTGATCGAAGCCCATCACCTGAAACAGATCCGCATTGCAGAAACGGAGAAGTACCCGCATGTGACATTCTTTTTCAGCGGCGGGCGCGAAAAGCCATTTGAAGGGGAAAGCCGTATCCTGAAGCCTTCACCCAAGGTAGCCACCTATGATCTTCAGCCGGAGATGAGCGCCCGGGAGCTTACGGAAGCTATTCTCCCCGAGATCCACAATAAAACGGCCGATTTTATCTGCCTGAACTTTGCAAATGCAGATATGGTAGGGCATACCGGTGTTTTTTCAGCTGCTATAAAAGCAGTGGAAACGGTAGACCAATGCGTGGAGCAGATCGTAAACGAAGCATTGAAACAGGACTATGTGATCTTCCTCACCGCCGATCATGGTAACTCCGACTACCTGGTGAATGAAGATGGCAGTCCGAATACCGCGCACAGCATGAACCCGGTTCCCCTGTTCATTATTGACAATAACTGGAAAGGCGCGGTAAAAGAAGGCAAACTGGGCGATATTGCGCCGACCATCCTTACCTTTATGAAATTGCCCATACCCAGGGAAATGACCGGGGATATACTGGTTGATAAAGATTCTATACAATAAGAGCCTGTTTAAATTTTATTGATGGAATTTATTATGAAGCTATTTTGGAGCGAAACAAGGAAAATTTTGCAGGCATAGTAGGCCACTATGGCGAAAAATTTAACGCAGTTGCAGCCCAAAACAGCCATAATAAAGCCATTGAATGAATTTTAAACAGGCTCTAAGCAGTTTATCTTATTTTGAATACTGAAGGGCGGGCTTAAAATAAAGCCTGCCTTTTAGTTTCCCAAAAGTGGTGAAACCAGGGCAAACGCATCTAATTCCAGCAATGCTCAGCTCCGGAGGAGCAGTATGTTTATAGCAATATGCTGTTTTGATGACCCCGGCTCCTGTAGGAGCCGCGTGTTTGTTGGGCCTGAAATTTTACGCGACTCCTACAGAAGCCGGGGTCATACCTTGTTATAAACACAAGGCACTTACAGTGCCTGCAAATGCTCCCGGTGCGCGCGCTCCACCCAATTTAGATGCATTTGCCCTGGTGGTGAAACGGATAAAGAAGGATGTTTTTCGTAACTTCGGTAAAACGAAAGATCATGGTCCGGTTACATCCTCAATATATAACAGATACAGCAGGTGAGCAATTGGTTGTACTTACAAAGGCAGAGTACAATGCTCTTATGGAAGAGCTGGATGAAGCCATGGATGTATTACTTTATGACCAGGCCATGCGCGAAGATGACGGAGCTCGTATTTCACTGGACGATTACTTAAAAAAAAGGGAAACGAAAGATGATTAAGTATACCGTCATTTTATCAGGAAAGGTCAGTAAACAGCTGGATAAGCTTTCCGATACTGTTGCCGCGCCTATATTTAAAGCTATCCGGAAATTGCAACAAAACCCGCGCCCTCCCGGTTACTGCAAGCTAACAGCACGTGATGGTTACCGGATCAGGGTAGGTGATTATCGTATTATTTACAATATCATTGACAGTAAACTGATCATTGAAGTTATTGCAATAGGCCATCGAAAAGATATTTATCAGTAGCCAATAGCCCGTTACCTGTCCAACAACCCCAGTGAGACCCGAAAGGCCCTGGCGACCATCCTGCTTAGACGCCAGTAGCCCCTGTCTCTATCGTTGTTTTTACAACGTATTTTTTTTAAAACAACATTTACCGGCTAATTTTGTACGTTTCTACACGTATTTACCAACAGATTGACACAGGAAACATTCTCAAATATCGCCACCACCATCCCGCACCAGCCGGGCATCTATAAATACTTTGATGATACCGGGAAGATCCTTTATGTAGGAAAGGCTAAGGACCTGCGCAAGCGGGTAAGCTCCTACTTTAATAAAACCTTTACCAATTATAAAACGCACGAATTGGTGCAGCGCATTGAGCATATCGAGTTCACCATCGTTAATAGTGAGCCCGACGCTTTTTTCCTGGAAAATGCGCTGATCAAACAGTTTCAGCCCAAGTACAATATCAATCTGAAGGACAGCAAGTCCTATCCGTATATCGTGATCAAAAATGAGCCTTTTCCCCGCATTTACCTCACACGGCAACCGGTTAATGACGGGTCGGAATACCTGGGACCTTATACTTCGGTTTTTAAGGTACGGGAGCTGCTGGAGTTTATCAAACGCACCATTCCTATGCGCACCTGCAGTCTGAACCTAAGCGCCAGGAACATCGAAAAAGGGAAATACAAAGTTTGCCTTGAATACCATTTAGGCAACTGCAAAGGCCCCTGTGCCGGGCTGCAAACAAGGGAGGATTACGACGCTAACATCGGGCAGATCCGCGACCTGCTGAAGGGAAACCTGGGGCCGGTCATCCGCCATTTTAAGGAAGAAATGCGGGGGCACGCCGAAGCGCTGGAATTTGAAAAAGCCGAACAGGTACGCAAAAAGATCGAATACCTCGAGGACTATTATCAATCCAAATCGGTGATCACCGGCATCAGGGGCGGCGATAAAGATGTGTTTTCCATCATTAAAGACCAGTCCGTTGCTTATGTTAATTACCTGATGATCCGGAACGGGACCGTGGTGCAAACCCAGACCAATAAACTGGAAACACATTTGGATGAGCCGGTAGAAGAGATCCTGGTATATGCGGTAAGCCAGCTGCGCATGACCTTTAACAGCCAGGTTCCTGAAATCATTGTGCCTTTTGAGATCGATTATCCGGAGGCCCATGTTGAGATCATGGTGCCAAAAGCGGGCGACCGGAAGAAGCTCCTGGAACTCTCGGAAAAAAACGCGGGATATTTCATCGAGGAACTCCGGAACAAAGAGCGCATAAAGATCAACAGGAATGTAGATCATGTTAAAGTGCTGGAACAACTGCAGATTGATCTGCAACTGCAGGAATTACCCGTGCATATCGAATGTTTTGATAACTCAAATTTCCAGGGCAGCTATCCCGTATCGGCCATGGTTTGTTTTAAGAACGGGGTTCCCAGTAAAAAAGATTACCGTCATTTTAATGTAAAAACAGTAGAAGGCATTAATGACTTTGCCAGCATGAAAGAAGCCGTTTACCGCCGCTACAAACGGCTCACCGAAGAACAGCAAGCCCTTCCGCAACTGGTGATCATCGATGGCGGAAAGGGGCAGCTGGGCGCCGCGCTGGAAGCTATGGAAGCGCTGGAATTACAGGGCAGCATTACCCTGGTAGGCCTCGCCAAAAATGTGGAAGAGATCTTCTTTGCCGGTGATAAAGAATCACTCAAACTACCCTATAGCAGCTCCAGCCTGAAACTGATCCGGTTTATACGCGACCAGGTACATCGCTTCGGCATAACGTTTCACCGCCAGAAAAGAAGCAAGGGCACCTTCAAAAATGAATTGGAATCTATAAAAGGAATCGGTAAAAATACAGCGGATGAACTGCTGAAGGAGTTCCGCTCTGTTAAAAACGTCAAAGAAAGATCCCTGGATGAATTGGCCGCTGTTGTCGGTAAGGTAAAGGCGCAGCTGGTTATTGATCATTTTTCTTCCTGAACGAAGGTGCCGGTTTACTGTGGAGATTTGGAAAAGAAGATCTTTCTTCTCCGACGGAGCGTGGGGGCGTTTTAGAATAGTAGTTTTCAGCGATCCGTTGGCCCTGTCAGATCTTGAAGTTGGACGTTTGCTTTTTCCCTCTTTTAGAATTTAAGCTATCAAGCTTCCGTTTTTAGCGATTGAGATAGTGTATACAGCATCAAGCTTTACCCGGATACCCAATGTGGAACTTTGAACCTGGAACACACCGTACATCTCACTATAAACATCTCACTATAAACATCTCACCAAAAACTTCTCACTACAAACTTCTCACTACAAACCCTAATCCTCATCCATCTCTTCTTTCAATGTTTCACTGATATGCACCAGCACTTTATCAATACGGTGGCCGTCCATATCAACGATCTCAAAATCGAACCCGTTCCAGTCGAGCTTATCGCCGGTAGCCGGTATCTGTTTTAGCCGGTGCAGGATAAAGCCCGCCAGCGTGTCAAACTCCTGCTCGCCTTCGTTCATCCATTCAGCCTTATCAAAATAAGAAAGAAAATCATAGAAAGGGATCTGCGCATCTACCAGGAATGAATCATCATCCCTGCGGGTAATTTCATAGTCGTCTTCATTTTCTTCCGGCATATCACCAATGATCGCCTCAAGAATATCGTTCAAGGTAATCATCCCCAGCACACTTCCGTATTCGTCTACAATAAAACAGGAATGCAACTGTGATTCTTTGAACTTTTCCATAACCCGGAACGCGGTATTATTCTCGGGTACAAAAAGCGCCGGGCGCATCAGTTCTTTAAAAGGTACTGTATCCTTATTGGTGTAAAGGTCTTTTAATGAAATGACTCCCTTGATATCATCGATCTCTTCATCACAGATCGGATAAATAGAATGGGGTTCTTTTAATATTTTTTCCCGGATCATTTCCTCCGTATCATTCACTTTAAACCATACGATATCACTGCGATGGGTCATGAGTGAAGTGATATTCCGGTCGCTCAGGTGAAATACCCGCTCAATGATCTCCTGCTCGGTTTCTTCCAGCGTTCCCTGCTCTGTACCTTCACTGATGATCGCTTTGATCTCTTCCTCGGTTACCTGGGTATTTTCACTTTTGATATTTAAGATCTTCCCGATCAACCCGCTCGATTTTGTGAGCAACCAGATAAACGGATAAGTAATGATCGAAACCCAGCGCATAGGCTGCGCTACAAATTTTGCAATCTTTTCGGGACTCGACAAGCCAATACGTTTGGGCACCAGCTCTCCAAAAATGAGCGTAAAGTAGGTAATAATGATCACCACCGTTGTGGTTGCGATCCCTTTACTATAGGCCGCGATGGCAGGAAACTGCTCCAGAAAGGAGATTATACGACCGGTGATCTTTTCACCCGAATAAATACCGGTTAAAATACCGATAAGGGTGATCCCGATCTGAACGGTGGATAAAAAAACATCCGGATGATTGGCTAATTTCAGCGCTGCTTCCGCCCGCTTATCCCCTTTATTCGCCTGAGCCTCCAGCCTTGCCTTCCTGGCTGACACAAGCGCTATTTCTGCCATTGAAAATAGTCCATTGAGTAAAATCAATAAGGCTATTATGAATAATTCCATTAATCTATTTCGGTTGATTCCTTATCGAAGATATGAAATCCGATCCTTTTATTAAATAAGTTGCCCCAAAACAGGCCAATTAATATTCCGAGGATCGTTCCGCCCAGTACATCAAACGGATAATGCACGCCCACATATACCTGCGACAGCCCGATAATGCCTGCCCATACGAGCGGAGCCCAGGCATACCTGAAAAACCGGCGGAATGTTACAAAAAAGAACATGCTGATACCAAAGTGGTTGATAGCGTGGTTAGATACAAAACTGAAGCCCCCGGAACAACGACCTAATACCATGCGTACATGTCCTTCCATTTCAGGGTCGTTACAGGGCCGCAGCCGTTCAAAAATGTGCTTAAACAGGTGTGAGCCTACCAGGTCCGTGCTGGCTGCGGTACAAACAAACAGCAATAACCAAAGCCATCCCTGCTTTTTAAAATTGATGAGCACAAAGGCCACCACAAACAGGTAAAGCGGCCCCCATACATAAGGATTGCGGAACAGTGGCAACAAACCATCCAGGAAGGGGTTGGCGCCCCTGACATTGATCAGTTCAAATAACCACCGGTCGGCCTTTACCAGCCAGTCGGGGAACGGGATGTACAAAAAACGGGTCATTGAGCAAATTTAGCGAATGTGGGAATCGGGGAATTGAAAATTTGAAAATACGGGAATTTGAGAATAACCGGCGGGTCTCAATATCCGGCAATTGTAAACCAGGCTCAACAATCCCAGGCCAGGTTCAACAATATGCGGCTAATCAGCACCTGCAACCAGTGTGCCCTTTGAAAAGGAAACCCAACCCGGAACTGAACCCTGGAATCTGCCGAAGTCTTGGAGCGGGCCAATGACGGGAAACTGGCGCTAAACGCTGAGGACTGAAGGCCGATTACTGATAACGGATAGCTGACAACTGAAACTTTTAACTAAGTTTGCAGCTTTATGTTATCAAGACTGAAAATACCGAAAACGATCCTGTGGGTTATCAACACCGGGCTGGTACTTTTTGCCTTGTTCTTCATTTTCCGGTTCATTACCTTCTTTGCATTCAAGCCTCCGGGCATTTCCTTTGATGACTGTGTACCCTCCTTTGCCCTCGGGGTGCAGTACGATCTCCGGTGGATCTCTATTTTCCTGCTGCCGGTGATCCTGTTCAGCTACCGCCGTTCTTTTTCCCCCTTCTATTCTGCCCGCAATAAACGCATCTGGACCTGGTATCTGGCCATTGTCACCTTTCTGTTGTTCCTGTTCTTTATTGCCGACATGGTCAGCTTTTCCTATAACCGTACCCGGCTGGACGCCGGTGCCATGAATTTTGTGGAGGACCCCGGTATCTCCCTCAACATGATCTGGCAAACCTATCCATTGGTCTGGATCCTGGTGGGCCTGGCAGCCGCCATCATTTGCTTTAAATGGGCGCTTAACAAAAGTCACTGGCAGGTCATCAATCTTACAGACGGCAAAGCCATCATGCACCGCAGGTTCCCCTTTGTGATCGCCGCTATTGTACTGGGGCTTTTTATATACGGGAAAATGGATAGTACACCGTTGAAATGGAAAGACTCCTTTGCACTCAAAGACAGCTTTAAAACCTATCTTGCCCTTAACCCGTTGCAAAATTTTTTTTCTACCATGCGGTTCCGGGAACCCGTGATCAACGAAAAAGGTGCCCGGGAAGCTTTTCCGCTTATGGCCGACTTCCTCCAGTTTCCACCCAGGGCGCCCTTTGGCTTTAAGCGAACAGTAGCACCTCATAGTACAGGGCTGGAAAGCAAGCCCAATGTGGTATTGGTCATTTGCGAATCCTACAGCATGTACAAAAGCAGTATGAGCGGCAATGTACTCAACGCCTCTCCCTACTTTGATTCGCTGAGCCGGAAAGGGATCTTTTTCGAACGCTGTTTCACTCCCCATTTTTCAACCGCCAGGGGGCTTTTCGCCATCCTGACCGGTACACCCGACGTACAGTTATTCAAGTTCTCCACCCGCAATCCTGAAGCTATAGACCAGAACACCATTATCAACAATTTCACCGATTATTCAAAACATTACTTTTTAGGCGGCGACCCGGAGTTCAATAACTTTGAAGGCCTGCTGATGAATATCAGCAATCTTCAGCTGCATACGGAACAAACCATACCTGCACCCCGGATCAATGTTTGGGGCATCAGTGATAAGGATCTTTTCATGGCCGCAAACAATGTCTTTAAAGCAGCAAAACAACCTTTTTTTGCGATCATACAAACCTCTGATAATCATAGGCCTTACACCATCCCGGCAACAGACCGTGATTTTGAGAAAAAAAACGTTTCAAAAGACAGTCTCCTGGCCAATGGGTTTGAGTCGCTGGAAGAATACAACACCTTCCGGTATGCCGATTATTCCATCCGGAAGTTCATAGAATCTGCTGCCCGGGAACCCTATTTCCACAATACCATCTTTGCCTTCATCGGCGATCACGGAGTAGCCGGTAATGCCACCAGCGTGTACCCCGCGGTCTGGACCACACACCGTCTTTCGGACGAGCACGTTCCATTCCTGATCTATGCGCCCTACCTCGTTGCGCCTCAACTGAGAAAAGAGACGGTTTCACAAATTGATGTGCTGCCCACAATTGCCGGCTTGCTGCAACGCCCCTATGATAATTTTACGCTGGGCCGCGATCTTCTCGCCCCGGACAAAAAGGGAAACCTTGCTTTCATTACCAATACCGCCGGCAGGATCGGCATTGTAAATGATCAGTTCTACTATGTAAAAAGTCTTGACTTTGCGGAAGAAGACCTGACACCGATTGATACCACGATCAATTACCCCCGCCGGGTATTGGACTCTGCACGCAAAAAAATGAGCGCCCTCACCAATGCCTACTACCAGACAGCGCAATACCTGCTGCTTAACAATAAGCAAATGCCCTAGCGAGCTGTTGCACTGCCGCCGGGCAACGCCGGCACCCGGTGCCGCTTTCCTGTTGTAAACAAGGCGGCCTTACCGTTTTCTGCTGTAATGCAAGCAATTTTAGGCTTCTTCAATACAGGCGCTGTGTTAAGAATCGATTTTATCCATCCCCGCGCAACTATATACCTGCCAAACGAAAAATTCCGCTGTGCAAACGGGCCCGGGGTTTGCACAGTTTCCGCAAAAGTAATGTTATAACTAAAATAATCTCGCAGAAGGCGCGTACTTTTGCAGCCTCAAACAACTCAGGCCCGGCAACCGGACCTCATTCAAAAAAATAAAAAAGCATATCGTGTCGCTTATAAAAAGTATATCAGGAATCCGCGGAACAATTGGTGGGAAAACCGGCGAAACCCTCTCTCCTGTAGATGTCGTAAAGTTCACTGCGGCTTACGGATCCATTCTGAAAAAGGCAGCCAACGGGGCAAAAAAGATAACCGTGGTGGTAGGGCGTGATGGACGCATCAGCGGGCCCATGATCAGCAGCCTGGTTACAGCAACACTCTGCGCATTGGGAATTGATGTGATAGACCTTGGACCCAGCACAACACCTACTGTAGAGATTGCCGTTCCATTGGAAAAAGCAGACGGCGGCATTATTTTAACGGCAAGCCATAACCCCAAAGAGTGGAATGCACTTAAACTACTGAACAGGGATGGCGAGTTTATTTCAGCAGAGCTGGGTAAAGAACTGCTGGATATTGCTGCTGCAGAAAATTTTGATTTTGTATCGGTTGACAAACTGGGTAAAATTGAGCAGAACGACACCTATATGCAAAAGCATATTGATGCCATCCTGGCCTACCCACTGGTGCAAAAAGAAGCCATTGCAAAGAAGCATTTTAAAATTGTGGTGGACGCCATTAATTCTACCGGCGCCATTTTTGTTCCGGCCTTACTGAAAGCATTGGGAGTGGAAAACGTTATTGTTCTGAACAGGGAGGTAACCGGCAACTTCGCCCACAACCCCGAGCCGCTGCCCGATCATCTGACGGAGCTGTCGAGCGTGGTGGTTAAGGAAAAGGCAGATCTCGGAATAGCCGTGGACCCCGATGTGGACCGTCTTTGCTTTGTGAACGAAGACGGAAGCATGTTTGGGGAGGAGTATACCCTGGTAGCTGTCGCAGACTATATCCTCTCCCAACGGAAGGGCAATACGGTAAGCAATATGAGCAGTACCAAGGCACTGAAGGAAGTTACGGTTAAGCACGGCGGCGCTTATTATCCTTCAGCTGTTGGGGAAGTCAATGTTGTTACAAAAATGAAAGCCGTTCAGGCGGTTACCGGAGGTGAAGGCAACGGGGGCATTATTGTACCCGATTTTCATTATGGGCGTGATGCGCTGATCGGCATCGCATTATTCCTGAGCCACCTGGCCAATCAGAAAGGGAGCATCAAATCCCTCCGCGGTATGTATCCTGATTATTTTATCAGCAAAAACAAAATAGAGCTGGATCAAAATACCGACCTTCCGGCCATCTTTGCCCGGATAAAAGAAAAATACAGCAAGCTGCCCCTGAACGACGAGGACGGTTTGAAGATCGAGTTCGACGAGGATTGGGTGCATTTAAGAATGTCGAATACAGAACCCATTATCCGCATTTACTCCGAAAGCGATTTTGAGTTAAAGGCCCGGAATATTGCGCAAAAGCTCATGCAGGATATTAAGGAGAGCATGTAACAGAAACAGACTTTAGACGACAGACCTTAGACAATAGACTTTGGATAAGAGATGCTAAAGGAAGTTTCTGCGTTTGCTTCGGGTTGAAGGTAGTGGAACCTTGTTGCATGTGGTTGAATATCGTTTAAGACGCTTTGATAGCGGAAGACGCCTATGTTTGTTTAAAGTTTCAGGTTCAACGTTTAGATCCGTGTGCGTGACTCAATGTTCTATTGAAAGCTGATAACTAAAGACTGCCTGCTGACCGCTCCTCCTATATTTGTTTGACGTTCCGGGCTGAGTTATCCGTGAATGATCGACTATGAACCATGCTCCCCGTCAGGGCAAACGCATCTAATTTCAGCATTGTTCAGCTCCGGAGGAGCAGCGTGTTTATGGTAATCTGCTGTTTTATCAACCCGGCTCCTTTAATATCCTGCTATAAACACGAGGCACTTACAGTGCCTGAAAATGCTCCCGGTGTGCTCTTTTCACCCAATTTAGATGCGTTTGCCCTGTGCTCCCCTGTAGTCTACAAAATCAATATGCCATAGCTTTCGTAACTTTGCAGACCGTTTTTTGTTCCAATCCCGTCCCGGATGATCGGGATTCAGGATCGGGAAAGAGCACCGGGTAAAAAGGAAGGAATATTTCAATGGAAAAGATCTACTTAGACAACGCCGCAACCACTTGCCTTGATAAGGAAGTACTGGATGCGATGCTCCCCTATATGACCACCTATTTTGGAAACCCCTCGTCGGTTTATTCTTACGGACGGGAGACCCGTCTCGCTGTAGAAACAGCGCGTAAGACAGTAGCCCGGCACCTGAACGTAAAGCCCGGCGAGATCTTCTTTACCTCCGGGGGAACCGAAAGTAACAATACGGCCATCAGCGCCGCGATCCGCGACCTGGGCTGTACACATATCATCACGGCAGCTATCGAACACCACGCAGTACTGCATACAGTAGAACATTATTGCGATGGGAATACTGTCAGCCACAGCCTGGTAAAGCTGCTGCCGGATGGACATATTGACCTTAAGGACCTGGAGCAGCAGCTCGCATCACAGGAACGCAAATGCCTGGTAACCCTGATGCATGCCAATAACGAGATCGGGAACCTGCTGGCTATTAACGCAGTGAGTGCATTGTGCCGGAAATACGGAGCTGTTTTTCACTCAGACTGCGTACAAACCGTTGGTCACTACCCGATCGACCTGCAGCGTATCGATGTTGATTTCATTTCTGCCTCGGGCCATAAATTTCACGGGCCCAAGGGCTCCGGTATCCTCTATGTGAACGGCAACCTGCAAATAAAGCCTTTTATAATTGGCGGCGGGCAGGAGCGCAATATGCGTGCGGGCACCGAAAACGTATACGGCATCGTGGGCTTTGCAAAAGCACTGGACCTTGCTATGAGCCACTATGAAAAAGATGCGGCCAATATTAAAGAGCTAAAACAATATATGGCCACAGAACTGCAAAAAAGGATCCCTTCCGTTACCTTCAATGGCGATGCGTTTGGCAGTTGCCTGTATACGGTCCTCAGTGTTTCCTTCCCCCAAACCGAACGCTCCGAAATGCTGCTGTTCAACCTGGATATCCACAACATTTGCGTTTCCGGAGGCAGTGCCTGCAGCAGTGGCGCCAGCCAGGGCTCTCATGTTATTGCGGCTTTAAATACGCCCTCTGATCTTGTTCCGGTACGTTTCTCCTTCAGCAGGTATAATACAACAGAAGAGATCGACCACACCATTGACACCCTGGCAGCGTTAATATGATCGGAAGGACAGAGCAGCCAGTTGTCCCCCCCCAAAGTTCAGGACAGTTATCAGCAATCAGTCTTCAGCTTTCAGCCTCCGACACTTTGCATGCGCGTCAAGATAAAAAACAGGTCTATTCCCATAAAATACAGCACGAATAAGCCTTTGAAGGCCCAAAAAGATCGGATCTTTTGGTAGTAGGCAGACGCAGCAACTGATTGCAACAGGAACTTGCAGTAGTCGCAACGCGACGGGGATCATTGGGGGAGGTTTATATTACCGGTGCGCCGCACTTCCATTCTATCTTATGTTCGTTGCAAATAAGCGCAACGCTGCGCCGCAACTTTTACTTTTGACCACTAAATTCGTAAAATCAACCTGACACACATGCGATGTTTCAGGACTGAAACAAACATTGGAGCCATCAGTTTTCAGTTTTCAGCGTCCATTAAACAATATTCAACCGCATTCAACAATGTTCCACCACGTTAAACCAGGAACCTACCTTTAATCTTTGAGGGGGCCCCACACGGATGTGACGTGAAACTTGAAACCTTATCCCGATGGCAATCGGGGAAACAAACACAGGATTCTTTAGTTTTCAACGCCCTTTAAACAGCATTCAACCATATTCAACAGGAAGCCCGCCTGTGAACATTGAATTCCTCCTAAGCATTCGGGGCTCGGAAGAATTTCGGTTTTGTCTGACCCTCATTTTCATATTGCACACCGGTTTCTTGACCAATGTTGCCCAACCTGGTTTAGGACGGTTTAACATTGCGTTTCTTTTATCATTCTCACTCCCGAACGATCGGGATCCACATTTCCACTCCCGTCCCGAAGCTTCGCATGCCCGTCAAGCTAAGCAACGAACCCCAAATGGGGTTATGCCTGTATAGCCGGTGGTGTAACCGCGGGTTGCATTGAACCCCGTCGGGGTTCAACCAGGATCTTGATCATGAAGGTGTATCAAAAGGTTTTTGAAGGCGCTGAGAATCGCGTATTTGACTTCACGCTCCATCACCTTACCGAATAAAAAGAGGCTGTCTCGGACTTTTGAGACAGCCTCATCAAATAAAACCCCTTGCGGGGCTATCATGGTAGCGGCCCCGGGAAAAGCTTCGGTTTGACGGTAAGTTATATATAGAACCTGTACCAATCCTGATCCATTGTTACCTGCAATCACCTACTGGCCAAAATTAACCTGACACATATGCGAAGCTTCGGGATCGGGATTCATATTTCCAAAGCATCATAACTAAAAAAGCTGCCTCTATACAGAGACAGCTTTTTTAGTTTAAATCTTATTCTTTATCCAACAATCCGGAGATTGCTGTTTAAAATATGATCTTATTTACCGTAAGACTCAGCGAACCGAGACAGCGCAGCAACGTTATCCACGTTAACGCCTTTAGCAGCAGCAGCCTTTACGATATCTCCAGGAACAACATATACCTGAACCTGGATCAGCGGTTTGCCTTCAAACCATTTTGCTGATTTACCATTTTTAATACGGATTTCAGGTAACACGTTCCAATTCTGGAAGTCGTTGTGCACACCTATACCGCCAGGACCAGAGTATGATGCATTAACAGGTACTCCGTTAATCCAACCAAACAGGTTATTTTTGTTTGCCCTGTAATAGTTATTGGCAGGTACACCATCTTTCCAGTAAGGAATGCTGTTATTACCCACACCCAGCATAGCATTGAAGTAGTTGTACTCGCCGGTGTAATAGTTACCACCGATCCAGCTATCATCAACAGGGTTGATGGAGTTGTTGGGGTTCACCAGGGTAATAGGACCAAAAGGAACTTTAGTAGCTGTATCGTTCCAGTTTGTACCGGTTCTAATGCTCCAGTTTACTCTGAACACACCGCTTCTCGCGATCGGGCTCTTACCATCGAAAAGGTTGTTGCCTACCACTTCCAAGCTCTGGTCTGCATCAATCCAGTACTTATGAGTATATTCACCAAAGGATTTAGCAGTACGGTTCGCAAAAGTGAACGGACCATTTACTGCATATCCCCACAGGTATCCCTGGTTGAATACATCAAAGCCCTGAACACCACCACCCGGTGCGCTCGTTCCATGCAGCGGATCTGTTAAACCGAATGCAGGCCATGTTTGTGTAGTCATCACTTCACCAGGGCCGTATTTAACACCACCGATGGTATAGCTGTACAGGTAAGGAGTAGCCTCGTACCAACCAGCCTGGGCTCCGTTCGGATAAGTATCATGATGTGCATCTGCATTGTTACCATTATCATCCCCAAATTTATTAGCGGTAGCAAAGATTGTTGCACCCGTCATCGGGTTCACGTAACGGTATTTCAGGAACACTTTACCATCCTGCTTGTATTTTTCCAGCTTGGTTTTTAAACCATCGATTTCATTCAGGTTCAGGTTGGTTTCAGCAGAATACTGTGCATGATACTTACCATCAACGTTGGCTGCATCATCGCTCAAATCATTAACCTGAACGTTTTTAATCCGCCAGAAGTTAATACGATCGCCATCATTAACCTTGCTCAGATCTGTGTTATGGATCGTTGGAGTTGCCTGGGCGCTGGAATATGCAAACGCAGCATAAGTCCAGTATTTGAAACCTTCGCCTGCTTCAGATTTCATACGATCGATATCTACCTGGCTCAGGGTAAACTCCTGGGTGGCAGAAGTCTGCGTATTGTCATAGTTGGTATAACCGGAGAAGTTCTGGGTATAACGGAACTTCATACCCACCTGGGCCCAACCCGGGAAAGGACGAATGATCAGCGGCTGTCCCAATTCGGTTGTGCTCCATCCAAAATCACCTGCATTTTGGGGAACCCTGTTAAAGATACCGGAACCTGGATTGGTTTCAAAGATCATCTCACGGTTATATCCCCAACCATTGTATTTAGAAATACGGTTGCGGTCATCCGCGTTAAAATAGAATTCGCTGGCGCTGATCTCTGCCTTATCGAAAGCAAATGAATGATCTTGCGCATTTTTCCTGTAAACCTGTTTTACATTTTCCAGGCCTCTTGTCAGGTAGAAAGTTTTAGCAGCGTAAGCAGAACCGATCGGGAAGATATTGGTTCCCCAGGTATTGTCCACAGCCTTCGGACCATAGAAAGTCGAAGTCTCTGTATCAAAATAGTAATCCCCTGCGGCACCGGTTCCGGCATTAGGAGCACCTGCACCTGTTAAGAACTGTGTTCCAGGATCACCTTTATCACCTTTGTCGCCTTTAGGACCAGCGGCACCGGGAGCACCAGTGGCTCCAGTAGCACCGGGAGCACCGGTATCACCTTTGTCGCCTTTATCACCTTTATCACCTTTGGCACCGGTTTGGCCAGCTGCACCGGCCATTACTGTACCGGTTCCCCAGCCATTGGTGGCATCTTTAGGACCATAAAGTGTTTTGGTGGATTTTGCAAAATAGAAATCGCCAACAGCGCCATCGCCAGCTGCTGGAGCGTTGTCCCCGGCCCACATTTTGGTGCCATCTTTACCTGCAACACCTTGAGCGCCTGCAGCGCCCTGAGCACCCTGGTCCCCTTTGTCGCCTTTGGGGCCCGCAGCGCCGGTGTCACCTTTCTTACAGGCATCCAAACCTGTAATCAGGGAGGCTAGAACTAGGACGGATAAGAATGTACGTCTCATAAAAGTTTAATTTAATTTTATTTACTAGTTAATGATTAAATAATGCCTACTCTAAAAACTGCTTTTCGGCTTACGCAGGGTTGATTTTTTTATTATCCCACAAGAATACGATGTTCTGTTTTCACATTCACCAACAAAGGACATAAAGTGATTTTTGAAGGACGAAACGATATTAAAAAACAATACGTCCTTCGTTTTTGCGGTTATTGGAGACAATTTTATACAAACGGGTCATGCCAATTTTGCTAAGCGATTTGTTAATTTCATTGCCGTTGCTCAATTTTAACTTACACTCTTTATTAAAAACATCACTATCAAGATATACGATCTTTGAAATGTTAATAATGGTGCTTTTATCGATCCTTACCAGCTCCTTCAGGTGGATCCGCTGGTCGATAAAAGTGATGTTCTCATTCACTGTTTTCTGGGTCCCGTCCTTGAATGTAATTTCGCAGATGTTCCGGTTGGATTCTACAAAAAGGATATCCCGCTGATTCACATACAGCAGGGAACGATTGGCCTTCAGGGTTATAAAATGATCCTCAATAATGTCCTTGGCGTCTTCATGCAACAAACCGATCACCCGGCCCATGGACTTGCGGAGATCATTGGAATTGATCGGCTTCATGATCAGGGAGGTTACGCCTATATCAATAATATTCTGAAGCTGACTTAGCTGGTTGGGGGATGCCGTAACCATGATCTTAACCCTCAATATCTTTTGATTGATCAGGTTTTCAATAATCTCAAATTCCCTGTTCTTCAAAAGTTTAAGGTCGAAGATAAGAATGTCAGGGCGGTGCATAAAGATAGCACCGATGGCTTGTTCCATAGAGGAGCAATATTCCAGGAATTGCAATTGGCTATCGGTTACGCTTTCTATTTTAAATTTCAGCAAATTCCATGAAACCCTATCCTCTTCAACAATCTGAATTTTAAAACTCATAGATAATTACAGCTTGTTTAAATGATTGTTTTTCGCAGTTATGTTTTACAAACGTCAATAATCCCAGAACCATTACCCATAACAGAAAAAAACATATTGGTAGCTGCAATATATATTAACTTTTAAAAAAATATTAACTTTTTCCCATAATTTTTTTTTGACAAGCAACCCTCATAATATATATTACGTTGATAATCAATATATTTGATTGATTATAATTCAATGTTACTTCTTTTGCACATAGACGCTCCCTGTATTGCTCACCGTTCCGGATATCCGGAACCAGGGATCTTCACGGGATCCTGTACGTATCTCAAAGATCGGCACCAATGATACCTTTAAGAAAATACATTGAATAATCATTGGTGCATTCCGTTTGCCGGCAGAAACCCGGCATTGTAATAATCCGGAAAGATCCTTCCCGTATCAGGGACGAGGCCATCAGCAGTCACATTTCAGCGATCAGCAATCAGATTCAGCTACGCAGTGTCCCGGTTTTCAACCACACCCAACCCGCCGGTGCAACCAGAAAACAGGGCCTGACTTGAAACGTCAAACCCGGCGCCTACAGAACGGCTTCTTTTTTACGTTCCCCGATCTGTTGCCGCCACATGGCATAATAAAGTCCTTTTTGCTCCAGCAGCCGTTCATGATTACCCATTTCAACAATTTCGCCCTTTTCCAGCACATAGATCCTGTCTGCATGCAGGATGGTGCTTAACCGGTGAGCGATCAGCACGGTGATCTGGTTTTTCTTTGATGATACCAGTTTGATGGTCCGCGTGATCTCTTCTTCTGTGATCGAATCCAGGGCAGAAGTAGCCTCATCAAAGATCAGGAGATGCGGATGCCGCAGCAATGCACGGGCAATGGCAATGCGCTGCTTTTCCCCGCCACTCAGTTTTAAGCCCCCTTCCCCGATCACGGTATCCAACCCGTTCTCCGCACGTAACAGCAAACCGGTGCAACTCGCCTTTTCCAAAGCATCATTCAGGTCATTGTCTGTCGCCTGTGGATTTACAAATAACAGGTTCTCTTTTATGGTGCCCGCAAAAAGCTGGGTGTCCTGGGTTACAAAACCGATCTGCACCCGCAGCTGGTCAAAATCGATGGAATCCCCGTCTACATGGTCATAAAAAATCCCCCCCTTTGCCGGCCGGTAAAGCCCTACCAGTAATTTTACCAGGGTGCTTTTCCCGGACCCGCTGGGTCCTACAAAAGCGATCGTTTCTCCCTTTTCTACCTCGAACGAAATATCATTTAATGCATTGAAATGCGCCGTCTGATGACGGAATACCACATTCCGGAACTCAAGGGTCTCAATCATCCCGATCTGCCGGGGTTTGACAGGCCGGGGCTCCGCCTTCCGTTGCATCAGCTGATGAAAGTTATTCAGCGATGCTTCTGCTTCCCGGTAGGAAATAATGATATTTCCGATCTCCTGCATGGGACCAAAAATAAAAAACCCATAAAAGGACAGGGACAAATACTGTCCCGGGGAAATGGCATCTTTAAAGATCAGCCAGAGCAGCGTAAACGCTATTACCTGTTGCAGGAAATTTACCATCGTTCCCTGTATAAAACTCAGCGCCCGGATGCTTTTGACCTTTTTTAATTCCAGTCCCAGTATCTTAAATGTATTGTTGTTAAGCCGCTGTACCTCCTGCTCTGTCAGCCCAAGACTTTTTACAATTTCAATATTGCGCAGGCTTTCTGTTGTGGTTCCGGCCAGCGCAGTTGTTTCCTTTACAATATTTTTCTGGATCACTTTGATCCGCCGGCTAAGCAAACTGGTTACATAGGCGATAGCAAAAATACCGACGGCGTAAACCGGCATAATGGACCAATGCAGCTGAAACGCATACACAGCAACAAAGACGACGCTGACAATGATAACAAAAAAAACATTGATGAAACTGGTGATAAATTTTTCTGTATCGGTCCGCACCTTGGTAAGGATCGAAAGGGTTTCCCCGCTCCGCTGATCTTCAAAATCCTGGTACGGAAGCCGCATGGAATGTTTTAGACCATCCGTAAAAATGGTAGCCCCGAACTTCTGGATGATCACATTTACAAAATAGTCCTGGAACGCTTTCGCAATACGGCTTACCATGGCCGTACCGATAAGCAGCATCAGGAAGAACAGCAGCCCCTGGCGGCCATTTCCTCCAAAGAGATACTGGTGCTCCGTACGCGGTATGGTTTTGCCGGCATCAAAATAATGGGGGTTCGTGGCAAAAAGATCCAGCAGCTTTCCGCTGATCAGCGGGGCAAAAAGGGAAAAGACCTGGTTGACCGCAGCAAGGAACAGTGCCAGTGCTACCAGCCATTTATAGGGTTTAATGTATTGCAGAAGAATGCGCATAATAATTTAAAAAATATTTTTTTAGAACAACTTTTTCCGCTTTTTGTTCGATCGTTCGCCGGACCATCGCATAAACACCATTTTAAAATATTCTGACATATGCGTATATTCACTACCTATATGCACATTACCAATGAAAGCTGCATTAAATTTACGATTCGATAAAGATACGATTGAAGCGGCAAAAGAATATGCAAAAAGACGGTATATCAGCCTGTCTCAAATAGTTGAATCCTATCTTAAAAAGTTGCTATGCAAAAGCGGGAGAAAAGAACCGGCCCCAGACAGGTGGACAGGTATACCCGGCCGGCACAAAGGCCTTTCTGATGATGCGTTAACGAATATACCTGGAGGAAGCACCATCACGCGTAACATATATTCAGATGCTCTTGTTATCCCGGACCCTGTCATACAACGGCAGAGCTATATGCAGGCAATGCAATTTTTCCATCTTGTGGAGTCAGCAATTATTAAATATGATACATCAACGGCAACATTTTTAACGCTTGCATTTTTTTGCGAAAAGGGGAAATGCCCTTTTAATTTTTCAGGATCCCCAGTGCGGCCATCATTTGTTCCGGATTATTGAGAAAGGTTTTATAAACGGCATAATGATCCGTTTCTGCGAATGACACCACTTTGGGGCCAGATGATGTAAGTTCAATGATCTTCGCATGGGGATATGCAAGAATAATGGGAGCATGCGTGGCAATGACCAGTTGGCTTTTTGCCTGCACCAATTCATGCATCCGTACTAAAAATGATAATTGCCGCTGGGGCGACAGCGCTGCCTCCGGCTCATCCAGGATATAGAGCCCCTGGCCGTGAAACCGGTGCATAAATAAAGAAAAAAAGGATTCCCCATGGGATTGATGGTGCAACGATTTGTTGCCATAATGCCGTAGCAATCCCGGCTTTTCTGTTTCCAGGTCATCCACATAAGACGCAGCATTATAAAAAGATTCAGCACGCAGAAAGAAGCCGTCCCGGGGCTTTATGCCTCCTCTTCCGATCCGCAAAACATCCGTCAGGGAAGAATGGGTCTTTTTTGTTGCAAAGCTAAAATCCCTGGAGCCTCCTTCGGCATTGAACCCATATTGTACGGCAAGTGCTTCAAGCAAGGTTGACTTGCCGGATCCGTTCTCCCCGATGATAAAGGTTACTTTGGGATGCAGGATCACTTTTTTTAATCGCTGAATGGCGGGAATACAAAACGGATATACAGACGCATCTGTGATATGGCCCTTAACAATTTCAAAATAGTTGATATATTGCTGTTCGATCATTTACGCTTCATAAAACAGTTTTTTTCAAATCTTCACCTCAAATGCTGCAGCGTCCTAACCCGCCCAGCCAGCCCGGTCCAGGCTCCGGTACTGGATCGCTTCTGCAAGATATTCCGGCTTAATATTTTCAGAGCCTTCTATATCAGCAATGGTACGCGACATCTTTATAATACGGTCATAGGCCCTTGCCGAAAGGTTGAGCTTCTCCATTGCCTTTTTCAGGAGTGCCATTCCCACAGCATCGATGATACAAACCTCTGTTAACTGCTTGCTGCTCATTTGAGCGTTACAGTAAATGCCGGGTAGATCCTTAAACCTTTCCAGCTGGGTTTCGCGGGCACGGATCACTTTTTCCCGTATTTCTTCAGAACGCTTTTCGCGATTGCCGGTGGAGAGTTCATTAAAAGGGACCGGGGTCACTTCCACATGCAGATCGATCCGGTCCAGCAATGGCCCCGAGATCTTGTTGAGGTATTTTTGCACTGCACCGGGCGGGCAGGTACATTCTCTGTCCGGGTGATTATGAAACCCGCAGGGACAGGGATTCATAGATGCTACCAACATAAAACTGGCCGGAAAATCGATGGCCATTTTTGCCCGTGAGATAGTTACTCTCCGTTCCTCCATGGGCTGACGCATCACTTCCAGAACCGCCCGCTTAAACTCCGGCAATTCGTCCAGGAATAAAACCCCATTATGAGCCAGTGAAATCTCCCCGGGTTGTGGCGTACCGCCCCCACCCACCAGGGCTACATCGGAAATAGTGTGGTGGGGAGACCGGAAAGGTCTTTTTGAGATCAGCGTGGCATTCTCCGGCAATTTTCCGGCAACAGAATGGATCTTGGTAGTCTCCAGCGCCTCCTGCAGGGTCAGCGGCGGAAGAATAGTGGGCAGGCGGCGGGCAAGCATGGTCTTTCCCGCACCGGGCGGGCCAATCAGCAGTGCATTATGCCCTCCTGCCGCAGCGATCTCCAGTGCCCGCTTAATATGCTCCTGCCCCTTCACATCTGAAAAGTCGATATCAAAATCATATTGTGAGAAAAAAAACTCATCGCGGGTATTAACTGCTACCGGTGTTAGTCCCTGCTCGCCATTTTCAAAAAAAGCAACCACTTCCTGTATATGATCCACCCCGTAGACCGCCAGGTTATTGACCATTCCGGCTTCCCGGGCATTTACCCTGGGTACGATCACCCCTTTAAACCCCTGCTTGCGCGCCTGGATGGCAATCGGCAACGCACCTCTGACAGGGCGCAGGGCCCCGTCCAGGCTCAATTCGCCCATGAGCACATAGCCCTCCAGCGCCGCTGCATTTTTTAGTTGTTCGGTTGCAGCCAGTAACCCGATGGCGATCGGGAGATCAAATGCCGCTCCGCTCTTTTTTATATCCGCAGGCGCCATGTTCACCACAACCTTGGTCCGGGGCATTTCAAATCCATTCGTTTTGATGGTGCTTTCTACCCGCTGCCAGCTTTCCTTAACGGCATTATCCGGCAAGCCAACGATCATAGGGTCTTTACCAGAAGGCATCCAGTTTACTTCTATAATGATGGGGATGGCCTCTACTCCATAAACAGCACTGCCATTGATTTTCACCAGCATGAAATGAAGTTACTGCATTTTATGCAAATTGCCCGGCAAACTGCAATGTACTCAGGGCAAACGCATCTAATTTCAGCATTGTTCAGCTCCGGAGGAGCAGCGTGTTTATAGTAATCTGCTGTTTTATCAACCCCGCCCCCGTAGGAGCCGCGTGTTTGTTGGGCCCGAAATTTTACGCGGCTCCTACAGGAGCCGGGGTTTCCCCTTTAGAGCCTGTTTAAATTTTATTGATGGAATTTATTATGAAGCTATTTTGGAGCGAAACAAGGAAAATTTTGCAGGCATAGCAGGCCACTATGGCGAAAAATTTAACGCAGTTGCAGCCCAAAACAGCCATAATAAAGCCATTGAATGAATTTTAAACAGGCTCTTAATATCTTGCTATAAACACGAGGCACTTACAGTGCGTGAAAATGCTCCTGGTGTGCTCTTTTCACCCAATTTAGATGCGTTTGCCCTGGCAATGTACTTCCGGGCGGCTTTTGGGTAACAGACCAACTGAGGAGCACATGATCCGATGCAGGCCACGACTACCTACTCCGGGATATGCTCCGAAAACCCGGAACCGGTGCCCGTGGTAAGCCCATGAAAGCGGATCACTACCGGGGTCGCAGACCTCCCATGGCCGGATCTGCGGGAAATGACGCCCATCCGGAACAAACCAGATAAATACCAGGGATAAAATGGAACAGAAAACCCGGTGTCTAATACACCTCCCGGTTGGTTTTATATTTGCGCAGCCGTTTTTCGGCCCGTTGCAACTTCCCATAGATCTCATTCTGCTCCTTAGGACTCAGATAATCATCGGCCTTTGCCCGCTCCATCGCTTTCCGGATCACCTCCTGTTCTTCCTGCAGTTTATAATACTCTTTGGGCGTAACCTGTTTCTTTCTGAATGCCGATTGAATCGCAGCTTTCTGCCGCTGCTGCATCTTCTGAAGATCCTGTGCGTTTACCCGGGTGGCTAAGCCCGACAGGAGCAACATCAACCATAATAAGACTCTTTTCATTTTTTTTTGATTTATGGCCCCGTTTTAAGCGGTAAGGGGGCTGCTTATAACGGATCATTTAATAACAACCAGACCCTTTTGCGTAATGGTCATTCCTCTTAAATTCATCCGGTTCTTTTTTAAAAACCGGTGGTATACGGCATCCGAGTCCTGTTGTTGCCGGGCTTTATTCCCTGCTTTCCGTGAGCTTTCGTATGGTTCATTGGCAAAAATGAGATCATATAACAGGTATTCTGCGCCCTCCTGCTTCTTCCGGTTCGTCCACCCATCTGTATTTATTGCAGCAGCCACCTGGTTGCGAACGGCACGGATCTGCCCTGCCGAGGGATCCGGCTGCTTGTTAGCGATCCGCCACATACCCAGTATGTAAGCCGTAAAAGCATCCGCGTAATTGTGCTGCACATCCAAACCCAGGTTTCCCAGGTAGCTCACATACGCAGGAAACGGGTTATCCCTGTTTAGTGCTGTTTCCAGATGCTGACCCGAAACAGCGTTCTTCCGTTTCAGATCATCAATAATGGAGCGCTTTACAGCTGCCGACACCCTGGTGTCCGGATCAAATAAAAAAGCAGGGGTACGCCCCGTATTTTTTGAATTACTGGCATTAAGCCCCCTGTTCCCGTCCAGCCGGCTCTTTTCCCGTTCATACTCGCTCCTGATCCGCTCCCGCTGAAAATCATGCACCGCAATATTGGCGATGGTAGCCGTAAGCATATCCTGGCTTCGGGCATTGCCGGCAAACAGGCTTAACAAGTACAGGATAAAAAAAGCACGTTTCATGATCTTGATTTTGATATACCTCATTTACAAAACCTGCTGATCCAGGTGTTGCTACCAATGCCTCATCAGGGCAGCTCCGATGCTTTAAAATAATCGACCTGCACATTCAGGCCTTTCCCTGCGCCCAATCCCATTAAATCCAATTTAGCATTGTTCCCGGCGGCCATACTATACACTTCCCGGCCATTGATGCTGAAATGATATTGCCCCTGCTTTAGCTCAATCCCAAGTTTATTGAATCCATCCGGTCTGACGATGCTGTTAGTAGTCCAGTCCGCATAGGTTACACCCGGGTTATTCAGGCCATTGGGAAACCCATATACCGTGTAACCGCCCCTCGGGGAAATATAAAAATAATAAGCAGTCCTGGTAGCGCCCGAACCGGATTTACCCCATACAAGGCCTGCCCCGTAACTGTCTGTAGTCTGATTCCGGGCCACTTTTAAAGAAATCTCCACCGCCGTATTTTTTTGCCCCCCGGTAAAAACGCCCTGGGTAAGCGTATTATTCTGCCCGTTACCTGTAGGAGGGGTAACCATGTTATAATAGCCATTACTGATGAAAGTGGTGCCATAGACGTCTGTGCCGGTCCACCAGTATCCGTCATCGCTACTAAAATCGGTCTCATACAATACGGTGTTCTTTTTAGATACATCCTTTTTTTTACAGGATGGCATCCATACAAATAAGGTTAGAACGGCCAGTAACAATTTTTGATAATTCTTCATAAATTTTCCTTTAGCTTTAGACGACAATGATCCTGCTAAAATGATTCAAATACCGGTCACAAACAATCAGCAGAAACCTTCATTTTTTTTATCCATGAAAACCGGTAGATGAAATACGGGTATCCGGGTATTGACCTTATCAACAGGAAATTCGATTTTTGCAGCTCCGGGAAGCATCATTGCGTTGATGCGGTACCAAGATAAATGATCTGAAAAATGGCAGCAACCGTCTCCTATATCAAAAAAAGCAGTTTCCTTTTTGCCATCCTCTGGCATGCTGTAAATCTCTTTGCACAATACGGTTCTGCTGCTGACAGTTTGCTACAGCTGGCCAATCATCAGAAAACAGACACGGCAAAGGCCCGGATCCTTTACCTGGTGGGCGACGAACTATCCGCGACAGATACCGCCAGAGCCTCCCGCTTTATACAACAGGGGCTGCATCTCTCCGGGAACCGGTCCTATTACCAGGGACTCGCTTACTTTTATTGGGGACGGTTGTACATGGATTACGACATACGCAAAGGAGAAGCCTTTTTTGACCAGGCCCTTTCCCTGCTGAGCCGGCATACAACACCTGCTTCCTATAGGTACCAAAGCCGTTCGTGGGCAAATAAGGGAGTCATAGCACAGTACCAAAACGACAACCAAACCTTTATTGATATCGTATTAAACCAATCGATCCCGCTTGCCCTGAAAGCCGGGGACAGCCTGGCTGTTGCGCAGGGTTATACGAACCTTTCGCTGCCGTTTTTAAATTTTGGCAACTTTGAAAAAGCTATTTTGTATGCCGGCAAATCGATCGCTATCTTTCAGCGCAACCAGCCACGGGACCTGCGGCAGGCAGATAACTTTATTAACCTGGCCAAGATCTATTTACAAAAGGAAGATAACATAAAGGCAAGGGCTAACCTGGATAGTGCTCTCAGCATCATCCGGACCCAGCCGGGCTCCCTCTACGACCCATACTATTATACCACCGAAGCCCAATACTATATCAATACCCATCAGCCGGCGCCGGCTATGCAAAATATCGACAAAGGGCTTTCCGTTGCCCGGAAAATAAAGAGCCGCAACGACCTCCGCACGCTGCTTTACCAGAAGGCGCGGTTATTTCAAAGCCAGCACAAAACCCTGGAGGCGCGGGACATCCTGCTGCAGCTATACAGGAACGGCTATATTACAACGGACCTTGACCGGAAACAGATCTATCGCGACCTGGCCACAACCGAGGCCGACCTTCAGCATATGACGGCGGCCTTTGACTGGCTGAGCCAATACGCCGCGCTTTCGGACAGTATGAACGATGTGCAGACGCGGGTCCAGATCGCCAGGCTGGAAGCTAAATTTAATTATGTACAAAAGGAAAATGAGCTGCTGGCCATCAGCAGCAAAGTCAAAACACAACGGATCATCATGTGGGGCAGCATTGGCGGACTCCTGCTGGCGTCGCTGCTCTTTGTATACTTCAGCAGGCTCCGGCGATCAAGGGCCGAACAGCAGGTACGGTCATTAAAGCAGGAACAGGAGATCGCTGTAACGCAGGCGCTGTTACAGGGAGAAGAAAAAGAAAGGGCGCGCATGGCCCGTGACCTCCATGACGGGTTGGGAGGTATGCTCGCCGGTGTAAAAATAAACCTCACCAACGCGCTCCACGATGATCCTTCCAGCGAAATCAACCGGGTCATTATTCAGCTCGACGATTCGGTAACAGAGTTACGACGCATTGCCCGCAACATGATGCCCGAAGCCCTCCTGCGTTCGGGATTACGCACGGCCCTTTCTGATCTCTGTCAATCTTTATCCAACGAGCAGTTACGGGTCGACTTCAGCTTCATGAATATCAGCAACAGCCTGCCCCGGCAGGTGCAGATCATCATTTACCGGATCATACAGGAGCTGCTGGCGAATATTGTAAAGCATTCCGGCGCTTCGGAAGCCTTTGTGCAGTGCAGCCAGGATGGCACCGTTTTTTTTATCACCGTAGAAGACAATGGCAGCGGGATCAACCCGGATGACCATGGAAACCGCCGCGGGATCGGGCTGGATAATATCCGGAGCCGGGTCGACTTTCTCAAAGGCAGCATGGATCTTCACTCCGAACCCGGCAAAGGCACTATTGTAAATATAGAATTAAGGATCCATGATAACCCATAAATTATCCGTACTTGTGGTAGAAGATCATTCCATCATTGCAGAGGGATTAAGCAGTATCCTGCAGGGCAGTGAGGGACTGGAACTAAGAGGCGTTTTTTCAACAGCGGAAGCAGCACTGCTGTTTTTAGGTTCCCAACCGGTAGATGTGCTGTTGCTGGATATCAGCCTTCCCGAAATGTCGGGAATTGAAATGTGCCGCACCGTAAAAAAGCAATACAAAAAAACGAAGATCATTGCACTTACCAATCATACCGAAAAGAGCGTGGTCCAGGAGATGCTGGAAAGCGGAGCCGACGGATACCTGCTGAAGAATACGTCGAGGCAGGACCTCGTTGCCGCTATTTCCCAGGTAATGAACAACCAGTTCATCATGCAGTCAGAAATACAAAAACTCCTGTTCAGCCCCACGCCCGCAGGCAAGGCATTGCCCCGTCTTACCACACGTGAAAAAGAAATACTCCAGCTGGTTGGCCAGGGCGCCACAACCAGTGCCATTGCCCGGCAACTATTTATCAGCCCCCAAACAGTAGAAACCCACCGCAGGAACCTGATGCAGAAATTTGAGGTTAATAACTCCGCCGCGCTGATAAAAAAAGCTACGGAAAAAGGGCTTCTTTAACCTGCGCAGCGGAGCTGTTCCGCCACTTATTTACCTGCTGTTTCCTTTTTCAGCTTCAGCAGTTCTGCCTTCAGCATTTCAATTTCTTCCTGCTGCTGCTTGATGGAGGCAACCAATACCGGTATCAGACCGGATTCATCAATCGTGGATACTTTTGCATCCCGGTAGGCATTTTTGCCAAACATATAGGACACTTTTTTTTCCTTAACAAGGCCGGGAAATACCTTTTTCACATTATCATCCATAAAACCATACTGCGCCCCTTCTGACAGCTTCAGGTATTTATAGTCCTTTGTTTTGTATTCGAATTGCCGGGGCTCAAGCTGTACAATTTTCTGTAGCGGGTTTTCAATTTCGGCCACCCGGGTTTTGAGTTCCTTATCGGTTAAGGTTTGCGCACCGGCAACGGATGCCAGGCTAAAGAAAAGAAACGCACCCAGTGTACGCACAACAATTTTGCGGTTGATCATGATCATCAATTAAATTAAGGGAATAAAAAATAAGAACCCGGGCATCATAACCCGGTAAACATAAAGCGATCTTTAAACTGCTAACCGCGGAGGTGGTGTTGGTATGGGGCTGTGAAGCGGATGAACATAGGGCTGCAGGAAAGCACCGAATATTTTTACAAAAGAGAGCCCCGGGATCGGTTCCACGCAGCCGTTATTGTTAATAAATTCTTTTTCAGGCAGCAGCTCTTTGATTTCGCTGGTCTTTTCCTCCATGCCCGCATCGGCCGCGAGGGCAATATGCTCCTTATTGACAGATTTTTCATACATCAGAACGATGTCCGGAGAAAAAGCTGCAAAAACGATCACCAGCATTAAAAAGCCGGCAAAAATATGTCGGAGCAGACCAGCCATGAATGCAGCAAAGATAGACGAACCGGCTAAAGCATACAAATGGCAGTAAAGGAATTAACCTATAAATGTACCCCCTGCCGATGCGGGCACTGAAGATCAGCCCGGGCAATCATATATGGGAAATAACAAAAGCTGCCTGGCGGGCCGCCTCCCCTTTTATGTACATCGTTTTAAAATGCATTCCCTTCTTTCCATGGTAGGGGCGCCCCAACTAAAAATATCCTAATTTGCGGGCATGGAAATAAAGATACGCAACGCTGTGGCAGCCGACTGCCAGCGGATACTGGAACTGGTAAAGGAACTGGCAGATTATGAAAAAGCCCCGCAGGAAGTTACCGTGTCGCTGGAGCATTTTACAGAAAGCGGCTTTGGCCCCAACCCGGTTTGGTGGGCATTTGTGGCGGAAACCGAAAACGGGATCGTGGCTTTTGCACTTTATTATATCCGCTTCTCAACCTGGAAGGGACAGGCCATGTACCTGGAAGATATTCTTGTAACAGAAAATATGCGCGGCCATAAGATCGGCGCCCGCCTGTTTGACCGGTTATTTGAAGAAGCAAAAGAAAAAGGATTCAAGCGGATCTGCTGGCAGGTGCTCGACTGGAATGCGCCCGCTATCAATTTCTACAAGAAATACAATGCCTCATTTGACGGCGAATGGATCAATTGCGCGGTCTCTGTATAAGCCTGTTTTCAGGAAGTTTCCCTTTGCGGAAAGAAAAGGCCCCGCCATATGCAGGGCCTGGAAATAACCAGCAGCAATGGTCTTAATCAGAAAGCGTATACAGCAGCCAATAAAAAGGTACCGGTACTTTTTGTTCCGTCACCGGAGTTTTTCATAAAAATGGGATCTTTTGCACTATCGATCCTGAATTCGGGTATGATCGTTAGCCCGCTGGCCGGTTTAATATTCAATGACAGGGTGCCCTGTATAACGGAAGTGCCCAGTAAAGCGCTGCCATCCGGGTTGGTGATCACACCTTTCTTGTCGTCAAAATATTCCCCGCGCAGCGTTATGCCAAACTTTTCAGAGGGATCAACATTTACATATAACGCGGATCCCCACCAGCTTTGGGAAGAGAGCTCCTCAGGCTTCACCATTTTCACGGTGCCATCATAACCCAGCGAGAACAGGTCGCTGATCTTTGCTGTAGCCGTCAGCCCCAGTTGGTTTGATGCGATGCCCGCCGTATCCTTTCCGCCCACATAGTTCAGGTAAACATTTACCTTTTCAGAAGTTTTGCTGAACTGCCCGATAATGAATTTTTTATTCCACGGAGCGGAAAGATAGTCGGTCGGATTGGTGACGCCCGCCATCATCCCAAATCCTTTGCCCAACGAAAAGTCGGCCTTCAGACCGGTATGAGAGAAGGGGCCATAAGAGAACATATAGCTCATACTATAATTCCGGTTCAGTTGGGGATCGAGCAGTTCGTAACCCACATGGGTACCCCATTTCCCTGCAGATAACTTAATGGCATCTGTGGGGGAATAGGTAATATAAGCCTGTTTAATGGCCTGGGTAACTCCCGTCTCATTATAGGAAAACTCTCTTGCTCTTGTACCAAACCCCAGGTCAACCACCACTCCGGCCCGACCCTTGGTGTACCCTGCTTTCAGCGATGCCATACCCAATTCAAATGAATTATGCGAGTTGGTAAAGCTGGTAAAATTATTTGCCTGCTGGACGGATTTTGCATGATTAAAATTAAACCGGTAATAAGCATCCACAGAACCACTGATCTGCAGATCGCCTTTTTCTTCTCCTCCGCCGGTGGTTCCATCCTGGGCAAATAAGGCTCCGGAAATAAAGATCGTTTTTGTGAGCAACAGAATTTTTCTCATTCAATAAAATTTTAATTTGTTTTAAAACTGGTTTATGTCCATCCACTGGCAGGCCCTCTTCATGTTAGTTTTGGTGCTTTTACCGGTTAGAAATGAGTGTCAAATCCTCAGTTTAAATAATATTATTTATATTAATAATGTATATAATTTATTTAAATAGTCATAAAAACAAGTAAAACTAAAAATATAACTGATATTATTAGCAATAAAAATACATAATTAAGAACAAATGTTAAATATTTTATTATATATATTTTATTATAATGTATAATACAGTCTTGCATTATTTTTCTTTCCGGGGATATTTTTCTGGTGGTAAGTTTGCGAACTTATCAGCAACTATTATCTTTGCGCCTCCCCGAAGGGGTCCTTCGGACAAAAAAATTTACATGGCAAATACAGCAGACATCAGCCGCGGCATGATCTTAAAACTCGATGGCAATCTTTATTCGGTAGTGGAATTTGGTGAAAACAAAACTGCACGTGCGGCAGCAAAAGTTTGGGCCAAGTTAAAAGGTGTGGACAACAGCCGCACTATTGAAAAAACGTGGAATTCCGGAGATACGATCTACCCCGTTCGTGTTGAAAAGAGGGCTTACCAGTACCTGTACCAGGATGAAACCGGCTACAATTTCATGGATAATACCACTTTTGAGCAAATGAGCGTTGCAGAAAGCCTGATTGATGCGCCGCAATTCCTGAAAGAAGGACAGGAAGTTGCCATTGCCATAAATACAGAAACCGAACTTCCCGTTAGCGTGGAGCTTCCCGATAAGATTGTTATGCTCGTTACCTATACCGAGCCGGGACTGAAGGGCGATACCGCTACCCGCACGCTGAAGCCGGCTACGGTTGAAACCGGGGCCACGGTGAGCGTTCCTTTATTTGTGAACGAAGGAGAGCTCATTCGCGTTAATACCAAAACGGGCGAGTATGTTGAACGTGTAAAGGACTAAATTAAAATAACCTTGAAAAATGGCTTAAATCATCCGGTTTTAAGCCATTTTTCGTATAAATTGTAGTGTTTTTCTAAAATATCAAAAGAAAATGCTACTGAATTGTTTACCTTAGCTTTCTTCTTTCTTATTAATTTTCTATTGAGAGAAAAAATAAAGAAATCAGACTCCAAACTATTTTAAATCTTGAAGAATATGGACTTTAAGCAAATCCAGGAGTTAATCAAAATGATTAACAAATCGAATATTGGCGAATTAAGTATTGAACAAAAGGATTTCAAAATCTGCATCCGCCAGAAAGAAGAGCAGGTGACCCAGGTTGTTACCGCAGCACCTGTACAGCTGCATCAACCCCAGGCGCCCATAGCTTCGCTTCCTGCACAGGCGGCACCTGCAGCTGCCGGCGCACCAAAGGCTGCTGAAGCTCCTTCTAATGCCATTACTATTAAAAGCCCGATGATCGGTACCTTTTACCGGAGACCGGCCCCCGACAAACCCAACTTTGTGGAAGAAGGTGATGTACTGGCACCCGGCAAGGTTATTTGTGTAATCGAAGCCATGAAGCTTTTCAATGAAATCGAAAGTGAAGTAAGCGGAAAGGTGATCAAAGTATTGGTAGATGATGCCTCCCCGGTTGAATTTGATCAGCCCCTTTTCCTGGTAGAGCCTTAATTTAATTTGATAAATAACCAATTTGAAGATTTGAAAACAGGGTGCTGTTTTCAAAATACTTTTAATTGGTTTTTTATTTCCAAATCGGCCTATTATCAAATTATCAAATTAGAAACATGTTTAAAAAAATATTAATTGCGAACAGGGGTGAAATTGCCTTGCGTGTGATCCGGACCTGCAGGGAAATGGGCATCCAGACCGTTGCGGTTTATTCTACAGCAGACAGTGAAAGCCTGCACGTGAAGTTTGCAGATGAGGCTGTTTGTATCGGAAGGCCTGCCAGCGTAGACTCATATTTAAATGTACCCAATATCATGGCGGCGGTGGAAATCACCAACGCGGATGCCGTGCATCCCGGTTATGGATTCCTTGCCGAAAATGCCAAATTTGCCAATATCTGCAATGAAAACGGGATCAAATTCATTGGCCCCACTGCCGAAATGATCAACAAAATGGGCGACAAGGTTACGGCCAAGGAAACCATGATCAAGGCAGGTGTACCGGTGGTTCCGGGAGGCGAAGGCCTGCTGAAGAGCCTGGATCATGCTAAGAGCGTTGCAAAGGAAATCGGGTACCCGGTTATCTTAAAAGCAACAGCCGGCGGTGGCGGAAAAGGCATGCGCATCGTTTGGGAAGAATCAGAAATAGAACGGGCCTACGATACCGCAAAAGCGGAAGCAGCCGCCTCCTTTAAAAACGACGGGATCTATATGGAAAAATTCGTGGAAGAGCCCCGTCATATAGAAATACAGGTAGCCGGTGACCAGTATGGCACCATTTGCCATCTCAGTGAGCGCGACTGCTCCATTCAGCGCCGGCACCAGAAACTGGTGGAAGAATCCCCCTCTCCGTTTATGACGGATGAACTGCGCCACGCTATGGGCGAGGCGGCAAAAAAAGCAGCAGGCGCCATCGGCTATGAAAGCGTAGGCACCATCGAGTTCCTGGTGGATAAGCACCGGAACTTTTATTTTATGGAGATGAATACCCGGATCCAGGTAGAACATTGTGTAACTGAAGAAGTGATCAATTTTGACCTGATCAAAGAACAGATCAAGATTGCAATGGGGGAAAAGGTTTCGGGGGCCGACTACCTTCCCCAGATGCACGCCATCGAGTGCCGGATCAATGCGGAAGACCCCTATAACGATTTCCGTCCCTCTCCCGGCAAGATCACCAACCTTCATGTTCCCGGCGGACATGGTGTTCGGGTTGACAGCCATGTGTATGCAGGCTATACCATCCCTCCCTATTATGATTCCATGATCGGGAAACTGATCACAGTGGCACGCACACGCGATGAGGCCATCAATACCATGTACCGTGCACTGAGCGAATATGTGATCGAAGGTATAAAAACCACCATCCCCTTCCATCTGCAACTGATGCAAAATGAAGATTTCCGTAATGGGAACTTCAACACCAAGTTCATGGAAAGCTTTGTAATGAAAAAATAACGAAACACAGGTATACAACCACAACCCGGCAATGCCGGGTTTTTTTTTGCTCCCCTGCCTGGTTGGGCCCGCCATAACAACTGCTGCTCCAATTCATATACGGAAAACCACAGTTCATGCAATGCTGCATTGCGCAAAAATAGCAATGAAGCTATTTTTATGCGCGGAAGCAAGTTTTTCTACAACCATAAACAAAGCAATATGCGCAATTTACTCTTACTGGCTGCTTACACAACAGCCCTTCTCTGTTTTTCATGCGATCAGGCTGGCAATACGAAGACGCCGGCAGCCGGCCCAACCACCACCAACGATTCAGCCGCTATGGTAACCCGTGGCGCGTACCTGGTAACCATAGCAGGATGTAACGACTGTCACTCGCCTAAAAAAATGGGGCCCAACGGCCCGGAAGTGGTTCCCGAAACCCAGTTATCGGGTTATCCTTCTGACCGGCCGGTCAGCAGCTTCGACAGTGCGCTGGCACAAAAAGGGATCGCCCAGTTTAACGAGGACATGACGGCGGCCGCGGGTCCCTGGGGAATCAGTTTTGCTTCAAACCTCACCAGTGACGACAGTGGTGCCGGGAGCTGGCCGCTTGAAAATTTTAAAAATGCCCTGAGACACGGAAAATTCAAAGGCATGGAAGCAGCCCGTCCGCTGCTGCCCCCAATGCCCTGGTTCAATTTAGCAAAACTTACCGACGAAGATATACAAGCCATTCATGCATATCTTAAAACCACAGCACCCGTTAAAAACGTAGCTCCTGCACCTATGCAGTTTAAAGACATGGCAAAACAGCCTGCCCGGTAAGGCAGAAGCGGACAATAAGAACCACGGGCCGGTCAGAAAGGCTGTTCACCCTGAATTGTTGTTCAGAACACGATTCAAAGCAGACTTTTTGATCGGTCTTGCTGTTTAAGCGCAATGCGCGGCGGCCGCAGCAACACCAACAGCGCTGCATTTTTTGATACCGGTACAACGGTACCCGTTCAGTTGCAATACCTGTGGCAGGAACCGTTCATTTTGCAGCGCGGACTGTATACTGCTCTCATTTTTTTCCGGTAGCTTTGTTCTCTACAATCTGATTTGCTTGATCAAACGACTGTTGTGTTTCCTTTTACTGGTAAAGTGCCTTACGGCAACAGCGCAGCAGAACTACCTGTTCGCACACCTGGGTCTGCGCGATGGTCTTTCCAGTAATACCGTGAGCAAAGTTCAACAGGATTCGAAGGGATATATCTGGATGGCTACTCCTAATTGCCTGCAGCGTTATGATGGCTACCGCTTTCTGAATTTTTTCACCGATGGCCGGCTTCTCCCGCAAGGCGCCCTGAACGACCTCTATGTAGACCGGAAAGACCGGATCTGGATGGTGATCGCGGATTCGATACTGGGCTATTTTAACACAACCGATTTTAAATGGCATCCTGTAAAAGTGCGGTTACCCGGCCATATCCGCCCCAGGAATGCAACTTTGTATGCAGACAGGGACGGAACCCTCCTTCTTGTATACCGGTTGCAGGGCTTTCTGACGATGAATGCCGGCTGCACAGAAGTCAGTGAGCAATACAACCGGATCCCGTTGCCCCCGGGATGGCTTCCTACGCAATTTTACCAGGATGCCGAGCGGAACTACTGGATCGGCACAGCAAATGGCCTGGTCAAATATAACCCTTTCCTCCGCCGGCTTTCGTATGCCGGGCATAACAGAGACAATGATGCAGTTATCAATGCCTTCGCCGACCTTAAAATGGTCAACTTCTTTTATGAAGATGCTGATAAAAGAAAATGGATCGGCGCCTGGCCTGAAACGGGTCTGATCATTAAAAGCTGGGATGCCGGCGGATCTGTACAGCGTTGGGATGATGTGATCCTGCGTGCCACAAAAAATGAGTACTATACCGTATATGGCGTTATTGAAACAGCCGGAGCTACATGGATCGCCGGTGAAAACCTTTTTGCCAAACTGGTTCCCGGGCAGCACAAGGTGGAGCCGGCGGGGAAAGATGCACCCGGGGCTTACAGCCTGCGGTATGATGTCATTCACCATCTTTTTGAAGACCGGGAAAAAAATATCTGGCTTGCCACCAACAAAGGCGTTTATCATTTTAACCCGCCGCAGCATGTTTTCAATTTTATGCACAACCGGGTAGCCGGCAAGGACACCGCCTTCAAACAGGAGGTTACCGATATACTGGAAACCCGCTCCGGCGAGATCCTTGTAAGCACCTGGGGCTATGGGATCTTTAGTTACGACCAGCAGCTGCAGCCCGTTTCATCCGGTTTATTTCCCAACAATTCAGGGTTAAAAGAAGGAATGGTATGGTGCCTGGAAGAAACCCGCGATGAAAATATCGTATGGGGTATGCAAAACGGATGGGTTGGGTTTTATGAAAAAAAGGGCCGAAGGGTTACCCGCATCAGGCCTCCCGTTTTTCAGAACACCACCGTGCGCCAGGTAGCAGAAGATCAAAACGGCAACCTGTGGTTTGGGACGCAGGGCGGACATATTGTAAAATATACCCCCGCCAGTAAAACCTGGAAGCTGGTCGAAAAAACCAGTTCACCCGTATGCCGGCTACTGGTGAACAGGCATAACGAGGTATGGGCGGGCACCATCTGGGATGGTCTGTACCGGATCCAGGCAGAAAAAGAACAAAGAATTCATCATTATATGCCCGGCCGGCCACGGGGAGAAGGGATCCCGGGCCTGGCAGTACCGGATATTGCGGAGATCAATGACAGCATCCTGGTGTTTAGTTTAGACGGGCTCAACATCCTCAATACAAAAACGGGCCGTTTCCGCTATCATGAAAAAAAAGCATCCCTGGCCAACCTGGCTATTGACCGTAACGGTGTGATATGGACAAGCTCCGCCACGGGAATTACAGCCCGCTCATCGGATAAAAGTGCAGCAGCATACACTTTTGATGAACGCAACGGGCTCGACGACTTTAGTTACAACTATGCCGCAGAAGCCAGTTTAAAGGATGGCCGTATTGTTTTCGGCACCAATCACGGCATGGTCGTCTTCGACCCGGAGCATATTTTGCATGGAATAAAAAATCATTCGACCCCGAAGATCCGGCTCGCAGAGCTTTATCTGAATGACATACCGGTTCCTGCAGATTCCATACTGGCCTTAAAAAAGATCGTACTGGGACCGCGCAGGATATCGCTCAAAGCCCGGTTCACGACCAATACCTTTCATACGGTTTACCCGGTTTACTACCAGCTGGAAGGAATGGACAGGAAATGGAAAACGGCCACAGCCACCGGTGAGGTACTGCTCGACTATATTCCCTCCGGAAAGTATCTCCTGAAAACAGCATACCTTGCAGAAAACCATTCGCTCAACGGAATACTTACGATCCCCATCGAGATCCGGGCGCCGTTCTACAAAACGCTCTGGTTCTTTATCCTGCTGGCGCTTACGGTCCTCTTTCTTTTATACCTTTTGGATCATTACCGGATGAAGCGCAGGGAAGAAATGGAAAAACTACGCACCAATATCGGCAGCAGGCTTCATAACGATGTGAGCGCGACCCTGGAAAACATTAATATCCTGAGTGAAATAGCCGTTCTAAAGCACCTGTCGGACCCGAAAAAGTCACTGGAATTCCTGGAGCAGATCAAATTCCGGAGCTCAGAAATGATCTCCGCAATGCAGGATATGCTCTGGGCCATTTCACCGGAAAACGATAATACCTCCCAATTGTTACTCCGGCTCCAAAAATATGTAGGCATCCTGAACAACCGCTATCATACGCATATCGACCTGGCCAGCGATCCGAAAGTAGCCCTGCTGAAGATGAATATTCAGCTGCGCTACGAGATTCTTTTGCTATTCAAACGCAGTATAAAAGCCCTGATCCATGCAGCAGCCGAAGATATTTGTATTCACGTGGGCGCAGACAAAAACCGGTTACTGTACACCCTGCAATTTTCTCACCAGCATTGCGACAGGGAGCAGCTGCAGCACTTTTTCAACAACCGGGAATTTGTCAGCAGGGTAAAAAACCTGAATGGAAAGATCCACTCATCCATACACACCAACCAGGCTGAGATCGAGTGCCGGATACCGTTATAAAACCATGAGCATTTATTCATTAACATACACTCCGCAAAGGCTCAAAACGATTGCCCTCATCTGTATTGTAACAGCCCTGATCATTAACAGCATTTATTTCGGCGGCGGCTATTACAGCAACCCACTCTTTTTTGGGATAGCCTCCCTTATCACCTTCCTGGAGCTTGCGCTCGTTTCGCTGGTTTGCACCACGGTTTCCCCCCTGATCCGGAGGCGGTTCCCGAAAGAAGAGCAGGTCATCAAAAAGCTAAGCCTGATGATCGTCACCTTTATGCTCGTTACCTTTTTTTTCAAATACCTTCTTTTTAAAGCCTACGCGGCGCTCCCTTATTTCCAAACAGAATTTAATGAAAGCAGGCTGGCCTGGGTATACCTTTCCATATCCATCATCATCATCTTTCTTACGTTTCTCATGGAAAGCATCTACCGCTTCAATGCCTGGAAGCGTACCCTTGAAGATACCGAGCTTTTAAATACCTCTTATAAGCAGAGCCAGCTCAATGCACTGAAAAGCCAGGTCAATCCCCATTTTCTTTTTAATTGCCTGAACTCGCTCAGCAGCCTCATTGAAGAAGACGAGGAAAAAGCAGAAGACTTCCTGAACGAGCTGACGAAAGTGTACCGGTACCTGCTGCGGAACGACCATGAGCACCTGGTCCGGCTGCATACCGAGCTCGATTTTTTAAACGCCTATATCCACCTGCTCCGGAAGCGCTTTGGAACGGGATTGCAGATCCACATCTCCATCCATGAAAAAGACCGCTCCTGGTATATACCCCCGCTGCTGCTACAGGTAATTACAGAAAATGCCTGTGCGCAGCATATCATCAGCAAGCAGCAGCCCCTTGTGATCCGCATTGAATCTGCGGGCCACCACATATTGCGGGTCGTATACAATCTCCAACCCAAAACTTTTTCAAAAGACATGGATCATGATACTGCGCTCAACACCATGATCATGAAATACAAGCTACTGGGGCTTGAGCTGCTTATTGTCAAAAACCAGGATGGACAACAACATATTTCGATACCCCTGATCGTTGAAAAAAAAGAAACTGCACCATGAAGGGACTCAGATGGCCTAAATTAAGATTATACTCATTTCTCTTCTCCATGCCGTTCATTACCGTCATGTTGCAGTTGGTAATGTTTGAGGACCGGTTATGGGAAGAGCCATTGATCTGGCTGCTTTCTTCACCCCTGATCTTCGCCCTGGGCATCTTATCCATGGACGCGCATACCCGGTATGATCTGTGGATCGAAAAAAAATACCCTTCGCTTACCCAAACCCGGCAACGGATCATGAGCAAGGCGCTGGTCACACTTTTTGTAATGACGCCATCCGTTTATCTTATCTTTCTCCTGTACCACGTATTCCATATCCTTAACTACCAACTTGAGAGCCAGCATCTCTGGCAGGGCGCGCTGGTAGGACTTTGTGTAAACCTGGTCTTTGAGCCATTGTATGAAACCGATTATATTTTCAGAAAATATAAAGAAAGCGCCTCCGGAAAAGAAATGCTGCATCAACGCTCACTAAAACAGGAATTTGACACGCTGAAAAACCAGGTCAATCCCCATTTTCTTTTTAACTGCTTCAACACCCTGTCTTCGCTGATCAGTCTTGAAAAAGAGCGCGCGATCCGGTTCCTGGATGAACTGAGCAAAGTATACCGTTACCTGCTGAAAAACAACCGGGAAACACTCAGCACCCTGGCAGACGAATTGCAGTTTATCGAATCGTACTTCCAGCTGCTGCAAACCCGTTACGAAAGCGCCATCGAACTGCATATCAGTATCGACAAGCAGTATTTTTCATATTACCTCCCCTCACTGACGCTTCAGCTGACCGTAGAAAATGCTGTAAAACACAATGCTATTTCGAGAAACAGCCCCCTGGTCATTGAAGTTTTTACCGCCGGGGAAAACAAACTTGTCGTCAACAATAATCTCCAGCGAAAAACCACATTGGTTCCCACAAACGGGGTAGGACTGCAGAATATTAAAGCCAAATACCAGCTATTGCAGCAACCTGGTTTTCAGGTAATGGAAGGTCCTAAAAACTTTACGGTTGTATTGCCCCTGCTTTGGAAACCATAAACGGGTTGCCTGTCCGGCGCAATCCAATACTCTTTTGAAACAGTTGATACAGATAAAAGAACATTTGCACATACAATTCTCTATTTTTATACGGCAAATCTTTTTTATGAAAGTGTTGATCATCGAAGACGAGGAACTGGCCGTTAAAAAACTGGAGAAGACCCTGGTCTCCGTGGATCCCGCGATTGAGATACAGGGCGTAACAGACAGCATCAGGAGCTCGGTAGAATGGCTGGAAAGCAACCCCAGCCCGGACCTGATCCTTATGGATATAGAATTAAGCGACGGGCAAAGTTTTGAGATCTTTAACCTGACGGCTATAAAAGTGCCGGTCATTTTTACCACTTCCTATGATGAATTTGCCCTTAAGGCATTTAAAGTGAACAGCGTAGACTACCTGTTAAAGCCGGTACAAAAAGATGAGCTGAAAAAGGCCCTGGATAAATACAGGCAGAACTTTTCAAAACCCGAATCCCCATTGGGCCTGGAGCACCTGGTCAGCGAATTGCAGCAAAAGCTGCAACCCAAAGAATACCGGAAACGCTTTCTGGTTAAAAATGGAAGCCGCCTGGTAAGCGTAGACGTAAGCGAGATCGCTTACTTTTACAGCGATGGGAGGCTGATATTCTTTAAGACAAAAGATAACCGCAAATTTATTGTGGATTATACTATGGACGACCTCGAAAACATGTTAAACCCGGCCCTTTATTTCCGGATCAGCCGCTCCTTCTTTGTATCGATCGGTTGCATCGAAAAGATCGATGACTACTTTGGCAACCGGCTTATTCTGCAGTTAAAACCTGCCATGGAAAAAGAGGCACTGGTGAGCAGGGAACGGGTTACAGATTTTAAGATCTGGATGGGAAAATAAGGCCGGCTCATTTTTCATATACCAGGTTCTTCAGCAAAACGTCAATCCGTTTCTGAGAAAGCAGGTCGGTCAGCAGGACGCCTTTTTCCTTATTGGTATCCAGCAGGGTCACATCATGGTCATAGCCCAGTTTAAAAAACACCCGGTCATCAATGATCCAGCCCTGTACACCAAATTTATAGCCCTTATAAGACAGGCCTTTCCTGGCCGTTTGCAGGTCTTCATCCAGGACCACCTCAACAATATCACCGTCCTGAAAATTCCGGATCCGGCCCTGTACATGCGCCATGATGTATTCTTCCTTTACAACGGTCTCCTTCCGGCCGGCGTTTTTAGCTACTTCCTTTTCTATCTCCTGCAATACATCCGGATCGTTCACCACTTTCAGATCCTTTTGGGCAGGCATATTCCCGGGGCCGGATCCGGGGTTAAAAATATTATACCCGAATTTGGAGTTATACAACTCCGGGTACTCAAACAGTTCTTTCACCGCAATGATCTTATATACATACAAAGCCGTTTCGGGGTTCAGCTTCATTGTAAAATAATTGTAGCCCTGTGCCTTAACGGCTTTTACAATATTGCCGATGCCAAAGTTATAAGCGGCAATGGTCAATGGCCAGTTTGCCCGGCCAACAAATTTGATCAGCATATTGTAATTGTCTTTTATAAGTGTGCAGGCCAGGCGCGTGGCCTTATCAAAATTCTCCCGTTCGTCCCGGGTTTCGCTGATCACCAGCCCGTAGCTTCTTGCCGTAGCCGGCATGATCTGCCAGATGCCTTTTGCGCCTACCGCGGATTCTTCCTCGGTTAAAAAACCACTTTCTACAATTGGAAGATATTTCAGGTCCCGGTGAAGACCATAAGCTGCCAGGTATCGCTCTACCAGCGGAAAGTAGGCAAAGGCCCGCTTACGCAAGGCCGGGAAATTGACCACATTCACCTGCTTCCGGATCGTATTGATCAGTTTGTCCTGTATGAACTGCTGGTCCATCGGCACCGGTTCACCACAAAAAGACACTACGTGCTGGGCGCTTACATGCAACGCTAATAAACCGAAGCATCCAATTGCCAATATCTGTTTTTTATAAGTCATGAGGGTCTTTGAAGATTCAGGGTATACCAGCCGTTATTCTTTTTTTGCGCGTTTCCTGTTTTTCTGACCGGTTGCAGGTGCCGGAGGTTGCTGAGGCAGCTGTCCCGGGACCGGGGTCTGCACTTTCGCCAGCTCCCGGTTGTACACGGCACCCGGGATCACAATGCTGGCGGTTCCTTTTTCTTTTCTCCGCTCATCCACAAACAATACCAGGCTCTCGTTGTTGATCACATTCGGAGAGCGGGTAACAAAGACCACTTCCTGCGTGGTTTTGGGTCGCACCAACGGAAAGAAGCCTATATAAGTAAGATAGCTTCCCTTTACCATCATCCTGGCCCGATCGGCGGCATCATACCAGTACATATAGGTTCTCCCCATCAGAAAATCCTCCTCTGTATTGTTCGTTATCCTCAATTTAAAATAGGTATGAACATCCTTAAACACGATATTTTCCAGGGAAACCACTACCCCTTTATTGATGGGTTTATCGGCTTCAATATTCAGCTTACCGGCTATATCCGTATGCAATAAAGAGTCCGAGATCCGGAAATTCCTTAAGGTGTCCCGGATCACATAAAAATCTGAATTCACGGTAGGCACCTGGTTCCTGGGGAAATTATAAAGATCGATCCCTTTTTTTCCGTACCGTTGCCACAGCCCTGCTTCGGAATAAGCCTTTTCAGCTTCCTTTTTCCTGTTCTCCGCCTCCAGTTGTACCAGCCGCTCCTGTGCTTCCTTCCGGGCGGCTTCTTTGAGCGCCAGTTCTTCAGCGGCTTTTTTGCGATGTTCTTCCTCCTGCTTTTTCTTTAGAGCCTGTTGCGCCTGCCGTTGTTTTTCTTTTTCCGCCGCTGCTTTCTGTGCCCGGGCCAGGGCCTCCGCATTTTGCTGGTCTTTTAGCTCCTTTTGCTTTTTCTCATCCTGCTCCTTTTGCGATGCCAGCTGTGCAGCCTCCTTCCGGGCCAGCTCATCAGCCGCCCTTTGCTCGGCTGCCGCTTTCTCTTCCGCCTGTTTTAGCTGCCGCTCCTTTTCCTGCGCTTCCTTCCGTGCCAGGTCCAGCGCTGCTTTCTTTTGCTGCAGCTCCACACTGTTGTCCTCCGGTCCCTTTGCCGGGGCCTTTGCTGTTTCCGCCTGCTTTTGCGCAGCCAACGCCTCTGCATTACGGGCAGCAGCCTCCTGTTTTTGCCGTTCCTTTTCCTTTGCCAGTTCATCGCCCGCAGAAGCCTCCGCCGGCTCTTTCTGGTTCTTTACAAAAGCTTTCAATGCCTTTAAATCGGAATGATCATACCACAACGGCGGGCGGCTGTCATCATTGATGTCATACGTGGAGTCGAACAGTAAACGGAACATATGACTGCGCCCGCCCTCATTTACCAGTAACCCCGTAACGGGGCCGCTGGTTTTTTCTTTGTTAAACTGGATGGAGATCGACCGTTCTTCTCTCCTCTTGGGTATATAGTAGTCATAAGCCGATTCTTCGGATAAATTAATGTTCACCACTTTATCCGGAAAATTGATGATCGTAATGCTTTCGCGGCCTACGATGATCTTTTCTCCGTTGATATTCTGTGAGTTTGCTGCTGCACAGTAAAAGGCGCAACACCCTATAATAAGGAAATATCTTTTTAAATACCGGAGCATATCAATGGTTTTTAGTTTTGAACCCCGTCCTAATGAATACCGGGACTATGGGAAAAGGTTTGAGAATTGAAAATCGAAAATTGAGCGTCCTGAATCCGAAATCGGGAATCCATCATCTGCTATCTGTTGTCTTTATTTTCCAGCCTTACGAATCATCATAATCGGTATCCCAGCTATTGCCATCATCATTCTTTTGTCCTTCCATTTTGATCAGAAAGTTCTTGGCCGGAAAATAGGGTTTCATGTAGATATCGAGATGGATATTGTCCTTTTTCACCGCATCCTGCTCGAAACGCCGTATGGTAAAATCTTCCACCAGTTTGCGCGGCCCGGAAATACTATCCAGGAACAGCACCACCTGCGTCATCAGCTCCCTGCGGGTATTGGCATTAAAATTCTCAAAGGCCCTCCGGTTCAGGAAGTCGATCAAAACTTTGGTCACATAGTCAAATACCCGCACTACCGAATACGTCTGAAGCCCCATATTGTCACCGTTAAACAATGTTTTTGCAGAGTAGGCTACCACTCTTCCCTGTTCCTTTACCATTGGTATCAGGCTCATCTTTTCCAGGTTGGCGATCTCACTTTTTTTTAATTCAAAAGCTACACCGCTGACCTCCCGGAGCACGCCAAATTTTTTTCCGGCAGCTACCTGGCTCATCAACGTGGTATATAGCTTTCCTGCCAGTGCAGTGGATGGTGGCATATACAATGCCTCGTCCTCACCGGCATCCGTATAGCTTCCCCTTGCCACCAGCCAGTTACAGGTCATCATTACGCTCGACAGGAACTTATCGCCTCCCGTGTGATGCACTCTTTCAAACAGCTCCATAACATCGTCCGGTTCATCCAGGTGCTCAAAATCTGTAACCAGCATCACTTTGTTCTCATGCGCCAGCTTTGCCCAAACCTCCACCGCTTCCCGGCTACCCAGGTATCCCGGAATAACCAGTATACTGTAATGATCGCGGAGGTCCAGGCGGTCATAGTTCTTTTTAAATTCTTCCCGTACAAAATCGATAAACAGTGGATCGTCCCTGTCCTTCAGCTGTTCCAGGTCTGCATTGATAAAGGATACATTGCGGATCCGCTCCTGTTCTGCATTGATAAAAAAGGCGTTCACCGACCGGTACATCCGTTCCAGCTGCCGGGTATGCATCAATATTGCTGCCAGGTTTTCATCATATTGCTGTTGTTTGCCTGCAGCGGTCTGTTCACAGTGAACTGCCATCTGCTCTACTTCCATACCCGTATCCAGCAATGCATCCCAGATCCTGAGACGGTCCATCAGGCGCTCCCGCTCTTCCCGGAATCCCGCGTCCTGCAGGAACAGGTCCTGTTGCGCTTTACGTCCCGGAGTGAGGTACTGTGCCCCTTCTATAAAAGAAGAAAGGAGGGCAAGGTTTTCCCCTGCAAGCGGTGTCGTATCCGCAAGGTCCTGCTGCAAAAAGCCTTCTTCCCTATGCGCTGTTTTTTCTGTCATTGCGGGTCTTTTTCACTGCTCTATTAATCGGGGATAAAGGAATTCATTGCTCCTCCTGAAGCATTGCTGTTCGTTCCCGGGGCTCCCCCCGGATTGGAAGCGCCGGAACCTCCGGAGCCGGAACTGCCCCAGAACCTGGATTTATCAAAGGTCTCTCCATCGATCTCCATCTTGCTGCAGGAGATCAGCAGGCTGATGGTCATCGGGTTTTCTCCTGATCCGGTAAAGGTTTCCGAGTAGTTCAAACAATATCCATTGGTAAATTGCACCCTCCGCATCGCCGCTTTTGTATCCCGCTTCATGAAAATGATCTCCCCCTCCTGCGTCATAGTGGGTGACAGTACCCATTTTATGAATGTGGTATCAAGGGCGGATTCAATGGTAAGACTGATCAACCCGCCATCGGTGCCCACTCTCGGTTTTCCATACTGGTCCACCGACTTTTTAAAATCATATGCGGCGCTTAAGACATTATACGTCTTGCCGGAAATTTTTAATATCGCATAGAATGACATACCGTATTTTTTACTGTTTTTATAAATAAGGCCCCAGGAGTGCCATCATGTTTTTTATGGTCTCCTGCAATGCGGCCCGTTCTTCCTCTGATCTTAGCGTCTGCTTCAGCGATCCGTCCGTTCTCAGTGCCCGGGCTGCTTTCAGGTATTCCGTCGCCTGAAAGTGAAGCCGTCTTAATACCTCGCTTTGCCGTCCCAACCGGTCCGGCGCAAAATCCCCCAGGGTTGTAAAATGCAGTGTTTCCCGGATAACCCCGTTGTCCCCGCTCTTCATGGGCACCGTGATTGCCGGCTGGTACTGCGCAAAAACCATCTCCAGGTTTTGCAGCCCCTGTACGGCAACTGGTTTCAATGGCGCCGCTGCCGTCAGCAACCCTGCAATCAACGTCCGGTTAGGAGCAATCTCTGCTACTGTTTCTGCGGCTTGCCGTCTTTCGGAATTATGTTCATTGGTCCCGTTGGTCATCATCAGTTATTTTATGTTATTGATGTGCTTCACATCCAGCCCGGCAAATACACAGAAGGCATCGAAAGCACGGTTGTGCCGGTTGTTACATAGTCTGCGGCTCCCGAGGTCTTCAGCCGCTCCATAGCCTGGTGAATGCATTGTGTGGGCCGCTGCTCATCGGGATGCCAGGTATAGGGATCCCGAATTGATATCCGCACCCGGATCAAAAAAACCGCGCCAGGTCTTAAAGCCCGCAACCAATAAGCCCTCTCATCTGTTTCGCGGTTATCATAGGGATTATAATCCCCTTCCAGCTGCCAATGTACCTCATCAATATTCCCATTGGCATTCAGCCAGTCTTCCGAATCATAATCTGCCTGGCTGATGGGGGGCGGAATACCATCATCCGCCCCCCGCCCTATAATGCTTCCGGAGTCCGCATGAGGCCGGGCCCGCAGCTGGCGGCCGATGGCATCAAATACCCTGGACCGGACCCTTGGGTTGGCATTAAAAAGGTCGCCCAGCTGCGGCTCCGCATATTCTGCCCCTCCTCCGCGCCGGTAGTGCCGGAGATGCGCTCTTGCATTGGGCTGCGGGGAGATCCAGGTCCAGTAATTCATGATGGAATTATACACTTCCTCGTCCGATGCCCCCGCACAGATAGCCTGTGCCTTTAAATAATCTCCCAAACCATCAAACATGATCTGTTTTTTATGTTTCCTTTTTCCGGACCGCCGGTGCTGCCTGCTGCGACGGGCCGGCTCCGGCGGACCGGTATTCATTTTGTTCCAGGTTGAAAAAATGCGTATTCCCCGTGCTCTCCATATAATCCAGGTACCCGGTTTCACTATCGATGGCATTCAACACCGGGCCATACGCTTTTTTTAGCATCAGGTTATGACTGTTATAAATAAAATACAGGCTGTTTACATCCTTATGTACCGGGTAATTGTTCCGGTTCAAAAAACCCTTCACACGCCGGAGCTCTGTATCAAAATTCCTGATGGAGGTCTTCAGTCCCGGTTCTTCCGGTGTTCCCTCATCAAAATCACCCAGGACCTTCCCGGTAAGCTTTTGCAACGGAGCAAAAGCCGCATCCCCCGTAAGTTTTGCAAGGAAGCCATTAACCCCGCTCAGCGGCAGGTATTCCAGCACCTGGGCATAGAACTTTTTTTTAGACGGCATCATGGGCAATAACAGCGCTGCAATTGCTTCAGCCACCCTGGCCTTATCTTCATCCGGAAGGGATGAAGCGGCCAGATCCAGATCTTTATCTTTTGTTACTGCCGCGATCTGCTCCCGGCATTTCCGGATCATGCTCACAGACTGATCGTATTGGAGCTGTGCTGCTGTTTGGGGCGGGAGGTCCTTTCCATCTTTCTTTGCTTCGGCTTCCTGCTTCTTCGCATCTTCCGCCATTTTCGCCACTTTCTCCAGGTATGCATCTACCCCCAGCCAATCGGTACCGGCATCCCGGGGAGCCAGGATCTTCTTCACCTTTGCCTGTTCCATGAACTTATCAAATGCTGCATTGGAGGTTTCCGATCCTATGGCAAACAACTGTAGCATTCCCGTTAGTTTATCTACCAGCGGGCAAAGGAAATTGAGAATTTTCTCTTTCCTGATCCGCCCCGTATCCAGGCTTGTTCCCTTTGCTGCGTTCTTTATCTCATCCAGGAACTTTTCCAGTCGGTCAACCGACTGGCCCGGTACCGCGTCAAAGCCCTGAAGCAGCTGGTCAAACGCCGGCAGGTCACCCGGCTTTACAAGCCCCGGTACCGCGTCTACCAATACCTTTACAGCACTGATGCATTCCTCTACCAGCCCCCGGATCTCGTCCTTGCTTTGTTTTAACCTGTCGATATGCCCGGCATTGTCCTTCCCGGTACCAAATCCATCAATGCTCAGCAGATTGCCCAATGCCGCCACCAGTCTTGCTTTTATTTTACCCGTAAAAACGGAAAGTGTATTTGCATTACATTCCGCCACCAGTTTCCGCAGTTCGTCGTTGGGTTCAAAATATTCGATCACCTGCGCGGTAAGATCAAAGGGATTTCCGAACGCATATTTTTTTCCTTTTCCTTTAAACGCGGCCTGCTCGTCGAACAGATGCTGGTAGCGATATAAGGGTGTGGCTACATAGATTAAGGACTGAACCCACCATTTGTTTTTAAAGCTGCTTTCACTACTGAGCTCGCGGATGCATTCATTAGCTACATTCCCTCCCTGCCCCAGTCCTACAAAATGAAAACAGGAACTGTAGCCTTCCCAACCTGCGGTCTTCGCTTTTATCCGGGCACATAACTTTTTAGCCTCCTGTTTTCTCCCGTCTACCCCCGAAGCTTCAAAGTCAAATACCAGCACTTCGTTGTCAATATACAGTTTATCGGACAGCTCGCTTTTCATTTTCTTCATGTAGCCATCCCAGTCCTTATAATCCTTATAATAGGTATATTCCTTATCACATTTTTTTTCCGGTTCGGTCTCCTCTTTAAAAAACAGGCTCAAACCCGGTATCGATGCCGCAGCACCTTCCACTTTATCTATCGCTCCCTGGGCGGTATCCGCAATTCCGCCCAGCATGGCATCTGCCGCTATGGTTCCTGCCGGTTTATAGCGCACCAGGACCAACATTTGTCGGACATCCTTCAATTCAAAATCCTGTTTTGTATCGGCTCCTTTTCCGGACATATTGTTATTGCTATTTCAGAAAAGTTACGGCGCAATCTGCGGTCGTATATCCCTGCAGCGGTTCCGTTGCCCCGCTGCTGTTCGTTTTTCCTTCATGCGTCTTTCCATCTCCCGTCCGGATCTCATAACGCCGGCCGGCAACGGCTTTCTGCGCCTCATCGTTTAATGTGAATGTTGCTGTAAAGTCTTCCTTCGTTGTTTTTTTGGCAACAGCAGCACCTTTTCGGGCCGCCTCTTTCAGGGCTTCGCCGTTTATGATATCCTTTGCCCGGGCGGCTCCTATAGTACCTTTTCCTGCCAACCCGGCCATGCCCCCAGCCTTACCCGCACTTCCCCCGCCTGCCATTTCCCCAATGAGCACGGTAAAACATCCCAGCACAATGATGCCGCCATGTGCGGTGGCGTCACCCAGCCGGGCGGCAGGTCGTCCCCCGATCAATACCCCGCTGCTGCCCTGGACAATCACATCCGGCGGGCCGGTACACACACATGTATCTCCCGATACCGCAGCAGGCTGCCCGCCGATCAATACATTGGGCACGCCTGCCGGAAGCACCGGTCCGCCTACATGCGGCACCAGCCCGTTCACCAGCGGGCAAACATGCATATCGCCTACTCTTGCTGCAGGTTTTCCCATCGTTCCTGTTTTTATTCGATAAAAAATCTTCTTCGCTTTGGAGGCGGATCCGGTTCTGAACCCGGTGGCGGAGCTGCGGTTCCCTCGAAACCCTTCTTTCCCGGGGCCGCCGCTGCCCCCGGGTCCTCTACCCGCTCTTCCGGGAATAATCCGCTTAACAGCCGTTCTTCTGCAACCAGGTCCTGCTTCTTATCCAGTACCCACCGGTCCATAGAACCCGGTTCGGCCCCTTCTGTATAAAAACAATCAAAAAACTCGAAGAAGACCTGCCGGTCCTTTTCACCCCACTCCCGGAAGCTGTCCAGCAATACCCGTGCATCCCATACCCGTAAATAAACCGGCCCCTCCGCCGTGTTTTTATAAAAGAGCCCCTGTAAGAACCGTATCACTTCTTCCCGGGGTTCGGCCGTTTCAAAAATGATACACCGATCCAGGCGAATAAGGGTGTCCTCCTCTCTTAATGCATAACAATCCGTATTTACTTCAAAAATCCATGGCGCGGCATCCCATATCCCCTCATCATCTGTACCACTGAAAAGCGAAACAGCATGCGGGTAGCGCTGCAAGAGTTGTATCAGGGTATACTCTTCATTTAAAGCTGTATCATAACATAAATACCGCATTAATTTATTTTGACAAGCGCTGCCTCCAGCGAGGCCATACCATCGCCCTTTAAGCCCAGCATGGCACCACCCAGGTTGGCCTTGGCATTTCCTTTCATATCGAGATTTACATCTGCCGCTATATTGATATTCATTCCCGAAGCATCGATGCCCTGTGTTCCTTCCATTGTTATTTTGTTATCCGCTTTCAGGCTTATGTCCTTTGCTTTCAAATTGATCGCCGTTGCTTCCAGGTTCAGGGTATTATCTGCTTTGATATTGATCACTCCTGTGGAGGTAATGTCCATACTGGTTCCGTCCTTTTGCATATCGATCTTCAGGATCACCGTACCACCGCTTTTGATACCAACGGTAGCACGCCCCTTATCGCCATCCAGGAACATAATAGAAAAATTATCATCATCGTTCCCGCTACTGAGCTTTACGATCTTTTGCTCCTTATTTTTCAGCAGGTAGAGCCTGTTCCCGATCTCGTCTTCAAAATCATCAGCCAGAATGATCTCACCCTTTTCATCATCGATCTCCAGTCTTCTGCCCGTTCTGGTTCCGATCCGTTTTATGTTATTGCCTTTTTCCGGTATGCCGGGCTTGTGCTTTTCTGTATACACAGCTCCCGTTACATAAGGCAGCTCAGCATTCCCATCTGTAAATTGTACCATAACCTCATCTTCTATTTCCGGTATGAACCGGAATCCCTTGTCTTTTCCCGCATGAGGCGCCAGAACGGATATCCAGGGGCTTTTTTCATCATCTTTCATCCAGGGGAACCGCACTTTTACCCTTGCCATGCCCGCGTCATCCACATTATCGGTAACCACGGCCATCTGTTGTTTGGCCACCGGAAAGATCCCCGCATTGGTATAGGGAGGCACTTCTGCTTCGGCAGGAATGGCTACAAAGCTGTTGCTGTAGTGGTCCTGCTGTATGCAGTTATGATGAATGGCCGTAATGATAAAGCTTTTGCCGCCGGGATCATCCTTATCTTTTATTTTTATGACCGTTCCTATCGCCAGTTTATTATTCCGCGTTGTTCCGGTAATGGAAGCAGACCGGGTATAACCAGCCTGCTGTTCGATCCGGAACATATGTTCGATCCTGCTCTGATTAAAACCGGATCCCATAAAATGATGTTCCCAGGTTTCCAACGCTTTTTTACCCGCATCTCCCGTTGCCTGTAATACCGGGTTGCCCGGAGCGGCTTCTTCCCTGGTTGCCTTTATCGCATCGCCCTTGTAGGCATCCGTTCCCACGGCATCAACCGGGTTCCGGAACAATTGTGCATGCAGGTTCAGATTGGATACATCATCCGGGGCCATTAGTTCCACAGCGGTTCCCCCCGGCTTTTTACCAAACAACAGGTGCTCCCCATCATAATACATCCATTCCCCAAAACGCATAGCCAGTGCTGCAGTAAATCCGAACAGGGTCTGGTTGTATTGAACAATGTAGAGCAGCTCGGTTGTAAATTCAGGGTTGTTCTTTATGGCTGATCTGATGTCGGAATCCTTATATGCCTTTTCGATAATATTTGAAAGTGGCTGCTTATAAAAGGAGTGGTACTCCGGTACTTTATCAACTTTGGAAAAGAGGCCGGCGCCCCGGATCTGAAACTCGTAATTATGCTCATCCACCAGCGACGAGTTCACTTCCCGGACCAGTCCTTTAAAACGGTGTTGTAAGGCGCCGGAGCCATCTTTAAACTCGATCTGCAATTCTTTCCCCAGTACCTCCTTCTTAAACCGGATGATCGAATCCAGTGTAGCCTGGTCATCATCGGCCCTTATCGAAAAGGAGCAATGGTTTACATTGATGAACGCCTCGTCCAGCAGCAGGTTGGAGAACACGATGGGCTGATTGTTCTTATATCCCTGGATAACAATTTCGGTCTTCGTTAAAATAGCATCGTTTGACATGAGTTATTGTTTAAGCCGGCTTAAAGCAGATGCAATGAACCATTTGTTGTACTTTAGCAGGGCGGGGCGGTAAAAAATGCAATCTGTACCCCGTTATCCTTTTCCAGATTACACAGCGCACTATTGCTTAGTTTATAGAACAGGTTTTCATCTTCGTAAAAGTAGATCATTGCCCAACGGCAAACCATCGCTATTATTAGGTATAGATACCCCTCCTGTTTTTTTCTACTTTTGATAATGCCAGGTTGTATTTACCTGGCCATGATATCGTAATTAAAACAACATGAGCTCCCGGGGCCAACATATTATGAAACCTCCGTTTCGCGCAGAAACCATATGCGCCGGGCTGGTTGATTCGGGGATCGGGCAAGACCAGATCACCGTTCATACAAAAGGAGGATTCAGAAAAAGTTTTAGTAACGATATATCCGAAATGGTCGCAACCGAAACAGACTGCACTTTTGAACTGGTTGTGAACCGGGATGGCATCTATGACAAGCTCCCGGAGGGACTCTTTCATCAAACCAGGGGAAACAGCCGGGTTCGTACGGTGCAGGATGCCGTTGACGAACACAAACGGTTCAGGGAAGAGGAGCGGCGGGCCCGGAGTTTTTTTGCCCCGCTGGAACAATTACTGTTCCGGTACCAGGTCTTTGTTGAAATGGAGGAGCGGAAGGGGATGTTTGATCTTCAAAGCGGAACGCAGGATCCTGCCTGGTTCCGTTTCTGGAATTTGGACGAACCGCTCCCGGAAGCGGAAGCCGGCAGGATGCTGCAACTGATGCCCTATCTTCATTTTATTAAAGGGGATGCGGCATCTACAGAAGCTGCGCTTGGCCACATCCTTAACAGGGAAGTAATGTTGCGGAGGGGGGAACGCCAGAGCTCCATTCCCCTGCAATGCCCGGCCACCCTGGCAGAAAGCAGTATCAGCCTCAATGGAACACTGGGAAGCAATACCGGCGAGCTCTTCCCGCACTGGATCTTTTCCATTGAAGGCAGGTCCAACGACGAAATGCAGTCATTTGTGCGGCAAACCAACAAACCCACCATTCTCCAAAAATTTGAAGACCTCTTTATCCCTTTTGAAATAGATGTGCAATTTGAGTTTGAACTGCAGGATGAAGAGGCGGGTAAAAAGTCCGGGGCAGTGCTAGGCTATGGCGCCCATATATGACCCGCGGCTGATAAGCATTTATTTCAAAACTTCAACACTATGGCGTTAAAGTTCTTCATACTCTACGCAGGTATCTTCTTTTTCTCTTCACTGGCTTTAATACCCCTGGTGCGGCAGATCAGCAGCACTTTTGGCAATATGGGCAAAAAGCCCTGGATCTTTAGTTTTATTACCGCAACGCTTACATCCGGTGCTGCTTTTGCTGTTACCTATATGACCCGCGACCTCTTCACCACCTTCTGGCTGCTGGGCACCCTGTTCCTGCTGCTGGGCATCCTGTTCCTTTTGCTCGTACACAAAAAATATTTCCGTGCCCGCAGCGATAACCGGAACCGCCAGTTGTCTGCCGAATTGCTCTTTGGTTTTTCCATTCTTTTTTTATGCGTAGCCATTTTCTCGTCGCTCCAATACTTTTTAAAGGACCGCAACTTTATGTACTTTCCCCTGTTGCTGAGTGCGCTGTTCTTCTTTATCCCGGTTTTACTGCTGCATACCTTCGACGCAGCCATCAGCATTCCCCCGCCGGAATATACAACCTGGAGCTACCCGCAACAGGCCATTGATATGCCGGACGAAAAAGAAGGAGAACACCTTTACGTGATCTGGTTCGAGATCGCAAAAAAAATTACAGGCGCAGGACAAAACACCTTCTTCCGGGGGAAAGCCCCGGAGGATATGCTCCTGGGAGACCTGTTCTATCATTTTATCAACGAGTACAACGAAGATCATAGCGAAACGCCTATCGAATATTCCAGCCAGGAAAAGGCAGCTGAATGGCTGTTCCGGACCCGTCCCCGGTGGTACAATTTTTCAAAGGTGCTGAATGCGGCCACAACGGTGGCGCAGAATCATATAAAAGAGAATACGATCATTATTTGCGAACGCGTTTAATCAATACCGCTCAAAAGCTACAACATGGATAACGGATCAAATTTTCTGCGTGTAAACTGGTCAGATGGTATGAAGCTCAATAAGGAGCTGTTCATTGCCCAGGACAATGCCGCCGCTGCCGCTGCATACCAGCTAGCGGCAACCGGCCTCACCCCCTTCCGGTACGGATTGCTTCCCGGGGAAAAGAATTTTAATGTCCGGATGTCGGTCGATAACCAAAACACCATAAGGATATCCGTGCTTTCCCTGAAAGCGCTGACGCAGGGCGGATTCCCGGTTACCATCGATGCTTTTACGGATGCTGCTGCAACCGATGGCGTTCCGGCCGCGGCCCTGGAGATCAACGTCAATCAGCAGGCCACCTGCTGGGCCGTATTACTTGTAAACCCTTTTGAAAGAAATCCTGCGGGCAGTATTGACCCCGCGGAAACCCCGGCACGCTTTCCTTATGTGAAAGCCGGCTTCAGCGTGCTCATCGCCGACGACCGGGAAATACCCCAGTATACCCAACACCCTGCCGCCCTTATCATTGGAAAGATTGCTGTTAACGGCAACGCCGCATATATTGATGAGGATTATATCCCTCCCTGTATGGCTACAGCAGCCTATGCCGACCTCCTGGGCCTGCATGCGGAACTGGACCAGTTCCTTGCGGGGCTGGAACAGGCCTGCTCCCAGATCGTTCAGAAGATCTACAAAAAAAGCCAGCAGAACGCATTATCAGAACTGGCCCGGTTCCTTTGCGACCGGATGATGCTTTTCCTGGGGCCTACCATTACGGAATACCGCTGGGATATTATTTATGAGCCTCCCGCAAAAATGCTTGGCCCGATCGCCGCACTGGCAAGAGTTATCAAAAACACCATCGACCTGCGTATCGGTTCGGGCAAGGATGAGCTGATGAGTTACCTGTGTGAGTGGTGTGAGCTGAACCAGGGAGCGTTGGAAGCCCTGCTCAATGAAATGGCACTCCTCCGCTACAACCATAATGATGTCAATGAAAATATCCGGCAGATCGTTCAGTTTGCCAGGGTTATCGGCAAGCTGTTTACCACGCTCAGCAACCTTGAGTTTATTGGCAAGCGCAAGGACGCCGGTCTTTTTGTAAAAGAAGAGCAAACATTCCCGGATAATGATACCAATGCTCCCAGACCCAAAAGGAGATTCTTCGGATAACGCTTTCCGGAGGACCCGGTCATCATCAATACCCCTTATTAAAAAAGATCATTCATGAAACCCAACAATACTAAGGAAAGAAGCCAGGCTTTTGCCCGTTTCCTGCTTTTCTTCCTCCTGACCATTGCACTCATTGTGACCACCATCTTCTTCGGGATAAGGATCCCCTATGCCGAGAACGAAAAACTCCGTGAGCAGCTGGCGATCATCGAAAAAGAAAATGAATTCAGGGACCACTTTGCGGGCAATATGCAGCAGGCCCAGTCATTGCTGGACACCGTAAATATGGATCCCGCAAAATCCGGTCTTATCGACGGGCGTATTACACAAAAGATCCAGGAAATGGACGCGCAGCTGAACAGGAACAGCACCAGCTCAAAAGAGATCTATTCACAGATCATTAAGGCATTGAACAATACCCAAACCGATAAAAAGGGGTTAAGGGCAGCCAGCAGCAAGGACTCGGTAGTTGCCATGTATAATGCCCAGGTCCAGGAACTTAAAAATTCACTTACCAAATGGCAGGACTCGTATAAACAGCTGGAAATGCAGAACCTGTTACTACGTCAAAAATAACCGGATCCTTAAACCGATACACGATGCATTTTGTATATTCTAAACAATGGGGCCGGCTCGATTTCAGGGTGTGGATCTCCCTGATCGCCGTTACGGTTATCGCTTTGGCACTGCTGGGCTACAAGGTGGCCACCCATGTTACCTGCCCGGAATTTCATTTGAAAACGGCAAGCAACATCAATCATATACAGGACGGCCCCCGTACCTATTTTGTAAACGAACAGGTGCAGTTCTTTGCAACCCGCAATGACGCAAGCCTGATGGTAACCTGGAATTTCGGAGATAAATCCGCCACCCGGATCGGTACATCTGTCACACATAGCTTTATAAAAGAAGGCAACTACCTGGTTACGGCAATGGTAAACGGAAGTTGTACGGAATCGGTGAACATCCGCGTCATTCAAAACAGTACGCCCATCACCGCCGGCGGCAGTCCCGATCTCAACCGGATCGTTTCGGATGATGTGGTGGCAACCGGGGATGCCATGGTCTTCAATACCACAGCTGTTTCATCCGGATACAACTGGAGCATTAATGAACTTCCGGAGATGGGACAACAGCTTACCAGAACAGCAAAGTTTATTTTCACAAAGCCCGGAACCTTTACGGTAACGTTGAAGCTGGACCAGGGTTCATCCTACCAAAAGACCATACAGGTTACCGATCCGCTGGGAACGGGGAGCGGCACCTCAAATATACCGGTACTGCCGGGGCCGGCAGAGGTAGGGCCACCTCCGCTGCCTGCAGACATTCCCGATAAGAAGCCGGAAGAAAACAAACCGGAAGAAGCCAAACCGGCTGCACCGGAGCCAGCTCCTGCAGCAGCAAAGGTATACGAACAGTTGCCGGAACCTGCCATACAGGCCATGCTGGAAGAGCTGGCCGAAGGAAAGAAAAACCTGGGCGACTTCAACAATATTTTGTGTAACGGAGCCGGCACAAAAGTAATGGCCAACAATCAGTCCACCACATTTGCAGCGTTGTGTAATGAGCTAAAGGAGAAAAAGGGGTTGCCTCTTCTTAAACGGAAAAAACGGATCCAGTCTTTTAAAGTAGTACGGGATCCGTCTGCCGGCAATTGCGTAAAGATCATCTATATCACGTACAAGTAAAAACCGGAGTACCTTGAAAGAGTATCTGAAACTACCCTTGCGTTTTGACCAGTTTTTCGACAAGAAAAAACTACCCTCCTGCGGGCTGGCCGATTCTATTTACCGCAACCTGCACCTCCTTATTACTACTGTGCCCGGGGAGAACAAGAACGATGAAACCTATGGCGCTTCGTTTTGGGAAACAGATTATGACATTCACCTGGACAATGACTCCAGGAAGGAGCTGATCGTTGGCAATCTGAAAAAACAGATCGCCCTTTACGAAAAAAGGATCCATAACGTGGAGGTCACCGTTGATGTAAAGCTGGCGGTCCTTAAAACACAAAGTGCGGATCTGCCCAGGAGGAAAATTGAAATTACCGTAAACGGGATCATCCGGAAAACCCTGGAGCCTTTCCGGTTTCAGACCGGCTTGTTTATAGGCCCGCTTACGCTGGATTAACCATACTCACTTTTATTCTGTTATCAACTATGGAACTATTAAAAAAAGAGCAGATCCGCGACCGGATGACCCGCCTGGCAGCAGCCCACTGGCAGGTACCGGAGAACGAAATTGAGGCCAGCTTTGATCCGCTGCTGATGCTGATCTTTGATGTACTGGCCGGTGAAATCGAAAGCATTGGCCACCAGATCCATGATGTCAGGAGCCGGTTGCTGAACGAGCTCTCTTCCATTATGCTCCCTCATGCACTGTTAAGAGCAAAGCCCGCCTCCTGCGTGTTAACAGCAACCCCAACAGAAAGCACCGCCGTACTGAACGAAGAGCAAAGCTTCAGCACCGTAGCGGTTGCTCAAACGCCCGGGGCCCCGGCAACCGAAACCGAGCTCAATTTTACACCCAACGGGGAAGTAAAGCTATTCCGGCTCCATCTCCTTTTCTTAAGAACCGGGAGCCGCGTTTACAAACTGGGCGAGGCCGGACGTAAATTGTCCGTACACGAGGATCCCCAGGATAAAGCGCCCGTCAACGAGATCCATTGCGCATTGCATAGCCGCGATGCCATCTCCTCCCTGAAAGGTCTGCAGCTGTTTTTTGATCTTAAAGGACACTCCGAGGCAACCGATTTTTATTTTGCTGTTCAGCATGCCCGGCTATTCATCAATGGGCAGGAAGCCCCTTTTACAAAAGGCTATTATAAACAGGAACAATATGAAACCAACCTGAGGGACAGCCTGGAAAAGGAGGGAGATTACAGCCGGAAAATACGGAGGGAGATAGCCGGCATTTATGCACAGCAGTTCATCACTGTACAACAGGAAGCGCCGGGTGCAGCCCCCCCGGAGCCCCCGATCCTCAAAGAGCTGCCCGGCAAGCTGCAGGAGGAGATCGGGTCAAAAGACATGATTTATATAACCCTGAAGCTGAGCCGGTATTTTCAGCAGGAAGTACTGGAACGGCTGTTGATGAGCGTAAATGCATTTCCTGTATTAAACCGGAAACTGGAAAAAATCCATTTCAGAACTGAAAAATGGATCAATATTATACCCCTCCCCGTAAAGGGCTCTTATCTTGATATCAAAAGCATTGAAAGCACGGAAGGCAGCCGGTACCGGTTGCGCCGCGATGCGGGGGAAGACAACATCCATGAAGGGCAGGCAATAGTAAGAACAACCCGGGTGGCCCGGAACAGCAGCAGGGATGTGCGGAATATGATCAACAGCCTTCTTGAAAGCATCCGGGATGAAAGCGCCTATTTCAGCAGGATCAGTAATGATTTTATCGCGTCCCAGCTCAATGAGATCTCAAAATTGCTGTCGCGCCTGCAAGACCGGCTGAGCGTTTCAAAAGATGAAAAACCCGCCTGTAATTATGTGCTTCTAAGATCAAAAAAAGAACAGGAAAACGTATTGGTACAGTATTGGTCTGCATTACCGGCTGCAGCCACAGCTGTAAAAGCCGCTGCCACATTCAAGCCGGTAATGCATGCACTCACCGGCGGCCCCTGCTTTGCGCTCACCACCGCCGGCGGGGGCGTGGAAACTTATAGCGACTATGCACAGCAGCAAATGCTGGTACGCCAGCTTTCTTCGAGGGGCAAGATCATCAGCAAAGAAGATATCCGGCTGCTTTGCTTCGAATTGTTCGGGCCCCGTCTTCAGAACGTGGTTATCCATAAAAAAATGACCGTGCCCCAGGGCTCCCGGACCGGCATTACCCGAACGATCGGGATCGATCTGCACCTGCAACAAAATGACTATACGGAAGAAGCATTGTATTACCTGCAGCAATTGCTAGCCTACCAGCTGGAGACCCATGCCTCTTTTGCCTTCCCGTTTGAGATCCATATTGTTTTAGTGCCCCAGGATCTCTGAAATACCGGGCCCCATTGTTGCTTCGGATATCCGCAATCGTCTCAAAAAAAGTTGTACTCCCGTGCCGGGCTTACCACAAAACAATTTTATTTACTCCGTTAAAAACAGGTCGGCGGCAATACCGTCCGCAAACAATTTTCCCTGCCGGGTCAAACGGATAGACCTGGTATCAATCGACAGCCAGCCGCGTACCTGGTAGTCCGCAGCCTGCTGCAGGACCCGTTGCCGCGTCGTTTCATCCAGTTGCTGCAATAGAATCCCTTCAGATGTGCGCAGGGCGATCATTATATATTCATTCAGCTTTTGAACGGTTGTTAATACCTCCTCCTCAAAGGGTATCTCTCCCGAACGGATGGCGCGGATATACTTTTGATTATTGGCAACATTCCAGCGACGGGCTTTACCATTAAATGAATGTGCTGCCGGCCCCAACCCATAATAGGGCGTCCCCTTCCAATAGGCACTGTTATGCCGGCTGCGGAATCCGGGTCTGGCAAAATTGGATATCTCATAATGCTCATAGCCAGCCTCCTGCAACCAATCCATCAGCAACAGGAACTGGGTAGATTGCAGGTCCGCATCCACATCTGCTGCGCGGTGTGTCCGGATCATTTTATCCAGTGGTGTCTGAGGCTCTACCGTTAGCGCATAGCAGGACAAATGAGGGACTCCCAGTTTCAATGCCGTTGCTACATTTTGCGCCCAGCGCTCATTGCTCAGCCCCGGTGTGCCATAGATCAGGTCCATTGTTATGTTATCAAAGTACCGCATTGCGAGCTCCAGCCCCTCCCTTGCCTGCACCGCATTATGCGCCCTGTTCATCCATTGCAGGTCTTCTTCAAAAAACGATTGCACACCAATGCTCAGCCGGTTGACGCCGGCAGTCCTCCAGTCGGCCAGTTTACCGGGCGTAAGATCATCCGGGTTGGCCTCAAGCGTTATTTCCGCATCACCGGTAACCGGGAAGGACTCCCGGACCTGTTTTAGCAGGAGACCGATCTCGGCGGCCGGCAACAGGCTGGGCGTTCCGCCTCCGAAATAAACCGTTGCAACCGGTTCCGGTTTGATGAACCCTGTGGCAGCAGCAAGCATAATCTCTTCCCGGAGCGTCTCCACCAGGGCCTCCCGGTAGTGCAGGGACGTTGAAAAATGAAAATTACAGTAATGACAGGCCTGCCTGCAAAACGGAATATGAATATAAATACCAGACAACGATTGATTGTTTATAGTGACAAATAGTTAATGGCCTGCGGGAGTTGCTGATACTATGTATGTCCCGGCATCCCAACCCATGCTGAGGCTTTCCCGGGGCATACCCATATCCCGCTCCCATGATGCGCCGCTGCCTGATCCCTCCTGCCCAAACCCAGCGGCCCGCCATTCGCCAAAATACTGTTTATTTGTATTTCCGAATGGCAAAGGTACAATACCATTTAACGCTCCTGCTATTTTTATGGACGGGCTTTTATGCCGCCTCCCAGGACCGGTATGCCCTGAAGATTGATCCGGTTGATAAAGACAGTAATTTTATTAAAAAAGACCTTGCCATTAAAACGGATTTCATCAACCGGGATGATTGCCGTCAGTATACAGGGCAGCTGCTTTCCCTGTTGCAGGCCAGGGGGTATGTAACGGCATCCGTCGACTCACTCCGGTTCGATTCCACCGCTGCTTATATGCAGCTTTTCGTTGGGAGCCCTTACACCTGGGAATCGCTCAGCACCTCTGAAGAAAGCCTTAAATGGCTTGCCCTGGTTGGCTATGATGCACGCCTGTTCACCGGCAGGTCACTGGATTATGAGCAGCTGGAAAATATTCAGCAGCGCATGCTCACGTGGTTTGAGAACCACGGTTACCCATTTGCAAAGATATCCCTCCAGGCGTTACAGATCAATGACCATAAGGTATCCGGCCAGCTGCAGGTTCAGCCGGGTCCCCTGTACAGGGTGGACAGCATCCGGATCACAGGAAACGCGAAGCTCAGCAACGATTATCTCCAAAATTACCTGGATCTTAAAAATGGTTCTGTTTACAATAAGGAAAAACTGCAACGCATCAGTGCAGAACTTAAAAAGCTCAATTATATTGAAGAAACCTATCCCCCCCGGGTTTACTGGGGAAGTACGGGAGGAATTGTAGAACTGTTCCTGCAGCAGAAAAAAAGCAACCAGGTCAACTTTATTGTTGGTTTTTTGCCCAACAGCACTGCCGCTCCCTCAAAAAAACTGCTGATCACCGGCGAAGGACTGCTCAATCTTAAGAACGCACTGGGCGGCGGGGAAAGTATCGGCCTGGTATGGCAAAAACTGGAGGCAGCCTCCCAACGGCTGAATGCAGCCTTCCTGCAGCCCTACCTGTTCCGGTCGCGCTTTGGATTTGACCTGGCGCTGGATATGCTGAAGCGCGACTCCAGCTATCTCAACTTTGAATACCGCATCGGTACGCAGTATACCATTAATACCCGGCAAACAGCCAAGCTCTTTTACAACCAGTTCTCAACGATCATTAATACGATTGACAAGAATACGTTACTGCAAACCCGTAAACTGCCCGCCGAAGCAGCCGTCAGTATTTCAAATATCGGGGCAGAGTACCAGATCAACACTACCAATTATATTTTTAACCCGGTATCGGGACTGGATATCCGGTTTACCGGGACCGCCGGCAATAAAAAAATAAAAAAGAACAGCCAGATACTGGATCTGGAGGATCCGGAAGACCCGCTTTTTGACTTTGCCAGCCTTTATGACACAGTAAAACTTCAGTCCACACAGGTACGTGTGCTGCTGTCTGCCGCCAATTATTTTCCGCTTTCCGCGCACGGCACCAGCACCCTGAAAGCCGCGGTGCAGGGAGGGTATCTTACCGGGGATAATATTTTCCGGAACGAGCTGTTTCAAATTGGCGGATACCGGCTGCTGCGCGGGTTTGATGAGCAAAGCCAGTTCCTGTCGCGGTATGCCATTGGTACGCTGGAGTATCGGTACCTCGTGGGCGAAAACTCCTATCTCAACGCCTTTGCGGACGGCGGATGGGGCTACGATGGCAGCAGGGGTGTGCATCAGCACTATAACTTCCTGGGCATGGGTATTGGCCTGGCCTTCGAAACCAAGGCCGGCGTATTCAACCTGGCATGGGCCGTAGGAAAGCGGAACGATACCAGTTTCAACCTGCGGCAATCCAAGATCCATTTCGGGTTTATTAATTACTTTTAATTAGCGGGATGTGAAATGGGGATCCCGGCAGCTCCCATCGGGAGGGAAAATATAGAAACGGGACTTGAACACCGGGTATAAACACGGGATCTGCCGCTGAACTTTAAACATCAAACCTGGAACAAAGAAAGTACCTTTGCACAAAATTTTTTCACATGAGAAAATTATTCATTCTTCTATCTGCATTTTCTATGCTGAAAACAAACGCACAACAACACCTCACCCCGGAAACATTGCTAAAGCTGGGCCGGGTATCTGCCATCGGCATTTCCAACGACCAGCAATCATTAATTTATAAAGTGTCCACTCCCAATATTGCCGAAAACAAAATGGACACGAAAGAATATGCCATACCGCTCTCCGGCGGTGCTGCGGCCGGGCTGACCAACGCAACCGATCTTGTAAAAAACAACCGTATTGCTCCCAACGGGCAGTATATCCTCAGCAGCGATGAAGTACTCCTGGAAAAAGTGCTGGGCAAAGATCTTTACCCGGAGCTGGACAAAACATCGGCACAGGTCTATACGGCGCTTAACTACCGCCATTGGGATAAATGGTTCGACGGGCGTTTCAGTCATGTGTTTTTTGCACCCTATGTAAACGGGCAGGCCGGCGAAAAAAAAGATATCATGCCCGGTGAGCCTTATTTCTGTCCCCAGCAACCCTTTGGCGGGGACGAGGACTTCATCTGGTCGCCGGATAGTAAAAAGATCGTCTATGTAACCAAGAAAAAGTTCGGCACCGATTACGCGGTAAGTACCAATACGGATATCTATGAATACGATATTGCTACCGGTACCACAAAAAATCTTACCGGAAGCAATAAAGGCTATGATGTAGCGCCAGCCTTCAGCAAACAGGGAAAAATGGCCTGGCTGCAAATGAAAACAGCGGGCTATGAGGCAGACAAAAATGACCTGGTAGTAATGACCAATGGAACCACCGTAAACCTGACGGGGCATAATGACCAGATCAACGTATCTTCCTTTACCTGGAGCAACGACGGTAAGAGCCTGTTTTTTATTGCCCCTATTAATGGAACCGAGCAGGTATTTTCGGTAAACGACATCGGTCTTACCCGTATGCTGCCCCGTATCCGGCAGCTTTCCAAGGGCGATTTTGACATCACTTCCATCATTGCCCAAACCGGTGAAGAGCTGATCGTAGCCCGGGAAACTATTTCGCGCGCTTCCGAAATTTATAAACTCAATATCAAAACCGGGCTGTTAACACAGCTTACCCATGTAAACGATGCGGCTTATGAAAATATTGCCCCGGTAAAAACAGAGCGCCGCTGGGTTACCACCGCCGATAACAAAAAGATGATGGAATGGATCGTTTATCCTCCCGATTTTGATCCTTCCAAAAAATACCCGACACTGTTGTATTGCCAGGGAGGGCCGCAGTCTGCCACCACGCAGTTTTATTCCTACCGCTGGAACTTTCACCTGATGGCATCCCAGGGGTATATCGTTGTGATCCCCTCCCGGCGCGGTATGCCGGGCTTTGGCACCCGGTGGAATGCCGAAGTGAGCAAAGACTGGGGTGGAAAGGTCCTGCAGGACTACCTGGATGCCATTGACGATATTTCAAAAGAGCCTTTTGTGGATAAGGACCGCAGGGCTGCCGTGGGCGCCAGCTTTGGAGGCTATTCTGTTTTTGCACTGGCCGGCTGTCATCAAAAACGGTTCAAAACATTTATTGCACACGACGGCGTTTTTGACTTTACGGCTATGACCGGCACCACAGATGAGCTCTGGTTTGAACAATGGGAGAAAGGCGGCTATTACTGGGAGAAAAATAATAAGGCAGCACAACGCTCCTACGCGGCTTCGCCGTTGAATTTCGTAGCTAACTGGGATACGCCGATCCTGATCGTTCAGGGAGGGAAAGACTACCGGGTACCCATCGAGCAGGGACAGGGCGCCTTCCAGGCCGCACAGTTAAGAGGCATTAAAAGTAAGTTCCTCTTCTTTCCGGACGAAAACCATTGGGTGCTGAAACCACAAAATGCAACGGTCTGGCAACGGGAATTTTTCGGCTGGCTCAGGGAAACACTATAGTTTTCAACGGCCGGCTGTCAGCGGTTGTCCCATCTGTTTCAATTTTTAGCGACCTTCAAAAATATTAAGCCGGTGAAAAATGAAAAGGGTCCTTCTTGTGTAAGGGGATAACGGAACCTCAGGCACAAGATCTAACGCTCAACGTTATAATAAGCCGGCATCAAAATTATTTCTTTTCTCGGTCAGTGAGGACACTGACCGTGGAGTGGGCCGTGGTTTGTGTCCTCACCAATGCTATTAAAATAAGGCGTATAATCACCTTATGGGGAAAAACGCCTTATTTTGTGTTTGAAAACTAAAATATATGTCAAAAGTAACAAAATCTGAAGGAGCGCGCAGTAGCGAAGGCTCTAAAAAAAATCTTTTCTTTTGTTGAGCGCCCCGTTCTGGATAAGCAATATCTTAACCGTTCGGTTGATTTTACCCGTAACACCAAACTTAGCTTTTCATCCATTGTCCTGAAGATTGTTCATGGTTTTACCGATTCTGTGGAGTATGAACTAT
>NZ_FMZO01000032.1 GCF_900101395.1 Niabella drilacis
CGTTAAGTTAATTTTGCTAACACGAAAGCTGCAGCGCAGCGTTGCACTTATTAGCAACGAACACAGGAATGAATGGAGGTACAGCGCACCGGTAATATACATCGCCTCCCAAAAGATTCCCGCCGCGCTGCGGCTAACAGCAAGTTCCTGAACGCTCCTGTTACAATGATTTGCGGCGCGCTGCGCCTTTTGCTATCAAAAAATCAGGTCTTTTTTGGGCCCAAACTCGTATTCGTGCTACATTGTAAGGCAATAGACCTCCTTTTAACCTGACGCACATGGGATGGCGATCGGGACAAGTCCGCCACAAGGCGCATTCCGCCCGCAATAATAGCAATCCTGAAGCTGAGCGTTCCGCCTGGGTTCCGTAAATGAGGCGGGACCTGCTACCCTGCACCAAAGCGGATAGCAGCACCCTCCGGAATCGCGCGGTAACCGATTCCGGGGCCCTTTTTGGGCAAACAAAAAGGTACAAGAGCGCAAAGTTTCTGCACAGATTTTGAAGCATCAGTAACTTTTTCCATGCAGCATTTGGGCGAGCCTTTCCCCGAAGGCCGTTGTTTTACAGCATTATTTGATGGGTCGCCGGGTTAAACAGCAAATCCTAATTCGTCCGGATAAAATCCATTTTCAGCACCCCCATGGATCGGTCAATGACCCGGATCTCTAATTCCAAAATGGCGCGCAGGGCTTTAAAGTCTATTTTGGATGGATCATCCCCCGTTTTGTGATAGTCCGGGTGCCCTCCGGTATGAAAGAACAGAACCGGGATGTTCTTTTTGTAGAACGAAGTCTGGTCCGAGCCGCCATTGCCGTCCCGGCCGGTATAGAATTTTATACCGGATGGAATGTCTTTAAAAATTTCGGGAAAACGGGAACTGGTGCCATACCCAATTACAGCCACTCCGTTGCCCGGGTTGTATCTGCCGATCATGTCCATATTCAGCATCCAATGGATGGTGTTTAAAGGAACAACGGGGTGCTCCACAAAATATTTTGAACCCAAAAGTCCCAACTCTTCAGCTCCAAAAGCAATGAAAAGGAGATTGAACCGCTCTTTGATCCTGTTCTTGGCGTAATGTTTCGCAAGCTCCAGGAGCCCGGCCACACCCGATGCGTTGTCGTCTGCACCGTTATGTATTTTGCCAATATTCAGCGAATCTTTACTGTTGCCCAGGTCCCCGTACCCGATATGGTCGTAATGCGCCCCCACCACGATGGTATAGGGGGCATTGTTATTTAAAAACCCGATAATATTCGCCGCTTTCCGGATACTGTCCGTGACCACCACCCTTTTGACCTTCGCTTCAAAATGCTGGCGGAACCCATCCGTACCCATTGGCTGGAGCCCATATTGTTTAAATTTCCGTTCAATATATTTTGCGGCGGCTTCCGCTTCTCTACTTCCCGTTTGGCGTCCTTTCATATTATCTGCCGCCAGGTAACAGATATGTTTTTTCAGTTTTTTTTCAGACACCTGGGCGTTTACAACAGAAACGGCCAATAAAAAAATAAGCAAGAAATATCTATTCATAAAACCTGGTTTTAAAATAGCCTGGGCAAAAGCCGCAGGTATTTCGGTTGTTCCGCGCGAAGATCGGGAAATAGTAACGGTAAACAGCGCAATCAAAGACTGATTGCTGTACCTCAAAAAAAATCCCGGTAAACCCGGGATCTTGTTCGTTATTTTAAAAGCCACATTACTTTATTGATTTCATCTACGCCACCATACTGGCGGTTCAGCGCTTCGATCAGGTTGGCTTTGTTGTAGTTGACCTCAGACGAAGGATATAACCAGCGCACCGGGATGGCATTTTTATTATTTTCATTTAAAGAAGTAGCGGGGTTTACGGGAAACGCGGGGAATTTTGTTCTGCGGTATTCAAAGAAGGCCGTTTGCGGATCCTGCATAAAATTGAGCAGGTAACGTTGCAACCAGATCTGCTTCAGCTGATCATCCGGGCTGGATTTAAATGCGGCTTCGCCGGTAAAGTACCCGTCAATATATGCCTGTGTAAGGGGCATACCGTGTGCATAGGAGGCTTTTGCGTTCAGCAGTGTTGCCAGGGCGGCTTTTACACCGGACTCATAATACGCTTTAGCGCTGCCCGTGGTGATCCAGCCCAGTATGCGGGCTTCGGCCAGTACCAGTTGCTGCTCGGCATAGGAGATCAGGATCCGGGGGTCGCCCACCGCCTCTTTGAGATAGCGGGAATTGATCAGCGCATATTTGTTGGCAATGAGGTTGGCGGTAATGTCGTTATAGTCGGCAGATACATCAGCGCCCACATAGGCTGCGGGATCCGACTCGGGCACCCCATTGGTGATCTGGGCCTTTGCCGGGTCCGCAAAATAATAAAGCCGGCGGTCGTTCAGTTGCTTCAGCTGGTCGATGACCAGGGCGCTGATGATGGTGCGGCTGGTAAAAAGATCGTTGGTCCCGGATAGCGGATGCACGTTGGTGGTGGAGTAGTTAAGCCCCAGGAATCCGGTATTGTTTTGCAGCAGCGCACCACTGTTGGCAATGGCGGCAAAGCGGTTTTTGATATCAAGCGACGCCGTACCGGCTTTCGGGCTTAAGGACAACAGCACTTTCAATGAAAAGGCATTAACGGCCCGGCGCCATTTGTCCGGGTCGCCGGCATAGGGGCTGGGGTCGCCATCAAACCTGACGCCCCGGGCAAAATACTGGTCGGCTTCTTTGAGCTCGTCCAGGATACCACGCAATACCTCTTCCTGTGTATCATAGGCTGCCCGGATATTTCCCGAACCACCCTGTCCTGCAGCGCTATAGGGAATATCGCCTACCTGCATGGTGAGGTTGTAAAACATATAGGCACGCGAAAATTTTGCAAGGCCTTTATAGGAATCTTCCATTACACTTCCTGTGGCATAGTTCACCATACTGGCAGCGTTCGTAGCCAGGAGCATGGGACCAAAGTCTGTTGCACCCAGGTAGTTGTACTGCGAGGAAAGAATGGTTTCGTTGCCATAAGCAATGTACTTGGCCAGCCCGTTATCCGAAAGGCAGGCCTTGGCATCGCGCCCCTGGAATTTCAGATTTTGTAAAATAATATTGGTGGCCAGCAGTGAGGCGTTTACCTTTTCCGTTGCGTCGGGGTTGGTATTGATCTCGCCAAACTTACTGCAGGAGCTCAGCAGGAGGACGCCGGATAAACACAACAGCCCTGTCTTTTTCATTATTTGTTTCATATATATTCTTTATGAAGAAGGATCAAAAAGGATTTAAAAGTCAAGTTTAATGTTCAACCCGATATAGCGCATAGAAGGATCTGTAAAGTTTTCTGTGCCGCCGTCGATATCAGAGTACTTAAATTGTTTTGCCCAGTATACCAGGTTCTGCCCGATGGCAGCCACCGAAATTCCCTTTGAATGGATCTTTTGCGTCCAGGCAACCGGGAGGCGGTAAGTAAGCGCCACCTCTCTCAGTTTTAAAAAGGTAGTACTGTAGAGGTCGGCTGCGGAGGGCGCACCTCCCCAGGCGGTTCCTTTATGAAGCCCTTCCAGGTACGATTTGTAGGTTGTGTAAACATCGTTCGGCGCAAACGCACGGGTATCGCTTACTACATTGTTATTGGCATCGTAGGTGATGCTGCCGGAGATCACTTTTACACCCTGCCCCAGGTAATTTTTGGTACCGGGCCTGGTAGCATCCAGGTAACGCTCTTCTGTTACCGATAGCGGGTGGTTGCCGGAGCGCCACATATACATTTCGGTAACGGACTGTGCCAGGCCGCCCACCCTGCCGTCCAGTGAAACGGCAAGGGAAAGATTTTTATAATTAAAGCTGGTATTAAATCCCCAGATCCAGTCAGGATCGGCATAACCTGCTATGGACGAAATGGGCTGGTAGGTGGGCGCGCCGTTATTGAATACCATATTGCCGGCAGGATCTGTTTGGTAGGCATTAATAAGATAGTAATCCGCCCGTTTGCCCACATCTACCCAGGACCGGTTATTTACGGAGTATAGGGTATCGATCTTTGTAAAGTAGGTTGCATATTTAGACCAGTTCAGGCCCAGGTTCCACGAGAAATCGGCTGTTTTTACCGGCGTGGCATTCAGGCTGATCTCAATGCCTTTGCGGGTCCGTTCTTCCCCGCTGTTGGTGTAAACATTCTGGTAGCCCGAGGATGGGCTGATGGGCGCTTTTACAATATAATCAAAGCCCCGCTTGCGGTACAGGGCCACATCGAGGTGAATGCGGTTGCGCAGGAAACTGAGGTCTGTACCCAGTTCGGTAGTGGCTGACCCCTCGGAAAAGATGTTGGAGGGGCGGATGCTGGTAGGAAAGGCGGCTGAGCTCATGGACCCCCACTGATTGGTGGCAATGGTATATACATTATTAATATCATAAATGTCGGCCGGTATGCGGTAGGCCGTCCAGGACCCTCTTAGCTTCCAGTAGGAGAGCCAGTTATTACGGGGCAGCAGTTCACTGGGTATAAAGCTTCCGGCCACGCTGGGATAAAAGAAGGAGCGCGTATCTTTGGAAAGTGTAGACGCCCAGTCGTTCCGGAATGTTCCTTCAATAAAAGCCAGGTTACGCCAGCCGGCACCCAGTTTCCCGTAAACGCTGTTGACCTGCTTCCTCGAAATAAGGGAGGCCACGCTGGCGGGGCCAACGGATGCTTTTAACGAATAATAGGCGGGGATGGACAGGCCGCTTTGGGTACGGGCTTCCATTCCCTCGTCCTGTTTATAAAAAACGGAGGTTCCAAGAAATCCGTCAAAGGAAAAGTTGCTCCATTTCTTTTGCGCCATCAGCATGGCATCCGTGTTGGTGCTGAATCCACGGCCGATACCAATATTATAGGAGCCTTTCTGCGACTCACCCCAGATCTCGGTACCGCCGGCCAGTACCTTACTGCTGCCCCCGCCCTGGAAAGAGCCTTTGGAAACGCGCACCTCCTGTTTATTACTATAAGTGTCGTATCCCGTTCTTACCATTGCTTTCAGCCAGTCGGTCAATTCATAGTTCAGGGTAAGCTGGCCGTTAAAAATGTCTTTTTTATAGGGATGGAGCCGCTCATACCGGTCAAAGTAGGGGTTGTTATTTCCTGCAGTATAGCTGCTGTTCTGCACTTCATTCGGTACCAGCCAGTAATCCTTATAATCCCTGATATCCCAGTCAGGAGATCCCCATACCAGCATGCTGTACATCGGATCATACCCCGTATACCCGTTAAAGCCGGTATTGGGTGAAGCGTGGTTGTTATAGGAGAGGGTTGTTGAAAGGGAGAACCGGTTGATCTTTATATCACCGCCAACACTGTACGTGATCTTATCAAAACGGGCGTTGGGGTACGTGCCTTTGTTTTCCATCCAGGATGCGGAGGCCCTGAGGCTGCCCATGTCCCCGGTTTGTACGATGCTCAGGTTATTATTTAAGATATAGCCCTGTTGCTGAAAATTTTTGAAGTTGTCTTTCCCGGTTGGCAAAAAGGGCATAGCCTTCATGGTTTTGCTGACAGGGTCCCACTGGATCACGTCCTGGCCATCGAGCGGAGGGCCCCAGGAGCCATCTGCGGATCGCACATAGGTATTGGTTGCGGTGTTTACCACACGGCCGTACCTGCTTTGCATTTCCGGTATAGCCAGGTAGCCGGCTTCAAACAGGGTGCTGCTGTTGAATGTTACCGCCAGCCCTTTTTGGCTGCCGCCTCTTTTGGTGGTGATCATTATGGCCCCGCTTCCTCCTCTTTCTCCGTACAGTGCAGAAGCGGTGGCTCCCTTCAGAAAGTTGATGGATTCGATGTCATCGGCGGGAACGTCTCTTAATGTCATGTTGCCATAGGGGATCCCGTCAATCACCAAAAGCGGTTTTTCGCCACGCAGCGTTAATTCCGGTTCCGATAAAAATTCCGCGCTGTTCTTTACCATAAGCCCCGAAACTTTCCCGGTGAGGGAGGTCCCTACATCAACGCCTTTAACGGTTTGCAGGGTGTTGCCCTTTACCTCCTGTGTGGAGTAGCCCAGCGACCGGCTCTGCCGTTTCAATCCAAGGGCGGTAACGACCACCGTTTCCAGTTTCCGGTCATTTTCTGCGTGCATGACGATCCGGATGTCCTGTGCGGCTCCTATAGTTTGCTGCTGCGTTTCATAACCAATATACGATACCTGCAGTTGCTGTGTGGCATTGGCCACAACCGAAAAGATCCCTTTTTCATCTGTTTGTGTGCTCATGCCTGTTTCCAGTACGGTAACGGTGGCTCCGGCCAGCGGCTCCTCCGTTTCATTTACCACTTTGCCGGTAATTGTTCCTGCCTGCGCGGCCGCCAGGTTACAAAACAGAACAAGTCCCAAAAGAAACCCTGAAAATTTACTCATAACGTTTAAATATTAATAAATGGTCAACTTTTTTTAAACCCGGGAGAAGCAGGCAATCATTTCCTGACGCATAAATGAAGCATACCGTTTTATTTTCAATTGCTGGCAAAAGTTCCCCGCAGGCAGTAATAATATACTTGCAAAAATGCAATAGAAAGGGCTGTTTATAAAATCCGGAGGCCCTACATCTACACTACATCGGGAAAAAATATTATTGATTATTAAGTGTTTAGATCCCCACAAAAGTAGTTGTAGAAAAATAACGATCTTTAGCTATTAAAAATAAGACCCGGAGCATTTGAAAAAATTATCAGCTTGCTTTTTTATACTTTTTCCCCTGCTTGTGGCTGCCCAAAACATTATCGGGCTGCCCAATACCATCAATTTTTCTCATAAATCAATAGCTGCGGGGGCGCAAACCTGGCAGGCTGCACAAGACCGGTTCGGGACCCTTTATTTCGCCAACAACTCGGGGCTGCTGTCTTACAATGGCAAGGAATGGAAACTATATAAGCTTCCCAACAAGACCATTGTCAGGTCGTTATTGATTGCCGCGGACGATAAAATATATATAGGAGGGCAGGGTGAGTTTGGCTATTTTTTCCCGGATCAGACCGGCAACCTGGTATATCATTCATTAGTTGAGCGGATCAGGCCGGCGGACCGCCTGTTTGGAGATGTTTGGAAGATCGTATTGTTTGAAAACTGCATTTTTTTCAGAACGTATAATAAAATATACCAGCTGGATCTGCGGAACAATAATGCAACCGTTTTTTCCACACCCCATCAATCCAGGTGGGATTTCCTGGAGGCCGGTCACGGAGTGCTGTATGCAAAAAATGATGAGAACGGATTGGTGGTGTTCAGGGATCAGCAATGGCAGCCGCTGGGCGGGAATGATCTGAAAAGATCGGTCATTACCTCCATGCTGGCATTTGGCCGGGATTCACTGCTGGTGGCTACCTTGCGCGAGGGTGTTTTTTTGCTCCGGGATAACCGGCTGACCCCCCTGCCGGTGAGCCCGCTGGTTAAAAAAGCCCAGATATATACTGCCTGTAAAGTAGATGAAGCAACATACGCAGTGGGTACGGTTTCGGGGGGCGTTTTTTTCCTGGACCGGTCCGGAGCCATATTGCGCCATTTTTCAGTTGACAACGGCCTTCAGAACAACAATGTGCTAACGCTGTTTAAAGACCGGCGATCGGCGCTTTGGGTAGGGTTGGATGAGGGGATCGACCTGATCAATTATGATGCCCCGCTTCAATTGATCAGCCCCGATGCAAAAGCGCCCGTTGCAGCCTATACAGCTGCCGTGCACAACGGATATTTATATATCGGCACTTCTGACGGAGCCTATTTCACAAAGCTCTCCGTTCCGGAGTCGGCCGATCAAAGTTTTTCACAGAATGACTTTCAAAAACTGGGTTCCACAGCCGGGCAGGTCTGGAGCATCAGTACGCCGGCCAACCAGGTATTGATTGGTATGAATGACGGGGCTTTTATGGTAAAAAACGGCCGGGCACAACTGCTGAATAATGGGATCGGGGGTACCTGGCTTTACCGTACAATACCGGGACAGCAGAAAGTGGTTGCGGGCACCTATGCCGGGATAGAACTGTTTGTACCGGGAGAGGGGGGGCTTCGCCGCGATCTTTCCTTTAAGACCAGTCTTAAACAGTCGCTCCGGTTTATTGAAACAGATTCCCTGCACCATACGATCTGGGCCTCACATCCGTACCGGGGGATCTATCGCATCCGGATGGATGCCGGTTATGAGCGGGAAATGGCGGTGGACCAGCTCACCACACGTGAAGGACTGCCCAGCAACAATAATAATTTTGTTTTTAAAATAGACGGGAATATTGTTTTTGCCACAGAGCAGGGAATTTATGAATGGGATTACCCCGGCAACCGGTTCAGGCGATCCGCCAGGTATCAGCCTGTTTTTGGATCACTTTCCATAAAATTTATGACCCAGGATGCTGCGGGCAGGATCTGGTTTGCCACCGAAAAAAGAATGGGTGTGGCGGCGCACAACGAGATCCGCTATTTTTCCGAGCTGGATGGGCAGCTGATTGCCGGTTTTGAGAACATATACCCGTTTAACAGCAGGAATATTTTTATTAATTCCTATAAAGGGATCCTGCATCTTAATTATGAGCAATACCTGCGGGAGCAGCCCGGCATTGCTGTTCAGCTGAGCAAAGTACAAACGATCGGGCAAAATGATTCGGTTCTTTTCAACGGGTACTTTGTGTCAAAAGGAAAACCGGCGGCCTTGCAGGATGCAGAGCAGTTTTTAAAGCTCTTACCCCGCTACCGCTCTGTTCATTTTGAATTTGCCGCGGATGATTATGCCTATGCCGATAAGACCCTGTACCGTTACCAGCTAAAGGGTTTTGATGAAACAGCCTCTCCCTGGTCGTCAAAAACGGATAAGGATTATACCAACCTGCCTTACGGGCGCTATACCTTCGAGGTAAGAGCCATGGACCACAGGGGCCGCATCAGCGCACCGGTGGCTTATACTTTTGAAATCCTTCCGCGCTGGTACCAGACCTGGCTGGCTTATGGGAGCTACCTGTTACTGCTGTTACTGCTGTTTTTCCTGGTGCATAAGATCTACCAGCGCCGGCTCCGGAAACAGCAGCAGGTGTATGAGTATGAGCAGGAGCAGCTCCGGTATATTCATGAGCTTGAGCGGGACCGCAGCGATAAGCAGATCATCCAGCTTCAGAAAGAACGGCTGGAAACAGAAGTGATGTATAAGAACAAGGAGCTGGCCACCACCACAATGCACTTATATAAACGAGGCCGGTTGCTGGGTAAGATAAAAGAGGAAGTTTCTGACGGGATCAAGAAGATCAGTAATCATGAAGAAAAAAAAGGATTTAACAAGCTGCTGAAGCTGATCCTGGAAGAAGAGAAAAAAGAGGGCGACTGGAACCAGTTTTCCATTCATTTTGACCAGGTACACAATAACTTCCTTCACAAGATAAAAGCAGCCTATCCGTTGCTGACACCCAGCGACATGAAGATCTGTGCCTATGTCAAGATGAACCTTTCCTCAAAAGAAATTGCACAGCTGCTGAATATTACCTTAAAGGGCGTGGAAATAGCCCGGTACCGGCTGCGCAAGAAATTTGGCCTGCCCCAGGAAGTACCGCTCTCCGGTTTTATACAGGAGTTTTCGTAAACGGGCATATGGTTGGCCGGAGTAAAAATGAATAGCTTTATATGAAGGGATCGGCGGTTCCCACATACGGGGTGTAGAAAAAGCCGGATCATCAGCATGTTTTTGCATAACCAGGGAAAAGACCAGAATACAAAACACTGCATCTGTATATTTGCATAACAACATCGCTGCGCCTGCGGCAAAATAAGCCAGACAAAAGCAGGTGGAATCGCCGCGCCGGCCCATTATTTGCTACCTTTACAGCGTCATTTCGGCAAGAGACTGCTTTGTGGTGCTGTTACCGGAAAAACCGATCATTTATGGCCACTGTAAAACTATCTTTAAATACCGACCAGATCACGGAGGAGTTTTTTGAAGACACCAAACTCCTGGGGATCGTAACAACGGTGAAGGATTATAAGTTTTGCTGGAATCTGAACAATTTGCTGGAACTGGATTTCCGGATCAACCATGATATTGAGATAAAGCTCAAACGGAAAAGGCGGCTCTATTTTTTTTCCGTGTACGAGTACCGGGATCCCAACAGCTCTCTGTGTCATTATTTATATAATAACCTGTACGACGGAGAGTTCCTGCTGCCGGAATTTAAACACCTCGATTTCCTGTGGCTGATGAAAAATGACACGGTGACCGATGAATACCTGGAACAGGTAAAAGCCTGGTTGCGGGAAATACCGGGGGTGCAGCTGATTACTGAGCTCACAAACGAGAAAATAAAAAACAAGGATTACCTGATCTTTTAAAACCTTTGTTATGTGGACGGAAAACGACAATAAACTCTACCGGAAATTCTCCTTTAAGGATTTTAATGAAGCCTTTGGTTTTATGACCCGGGTGGCGCTGGCAGCCGAAAAAATGGACCATCATCCTGCCTGGACCAATACCTATAATACTGTGGAAGTCTGGCTTTCGACGCATGATGCCGGGGATATTGTGACTGAAAAAGATCATAAACTGGCAAAAAAGATCGATGATTGCCTTTAATTTGTAATTTTAACCTGAACGTAATCTTCTAAATATGAGAAAAGTACTGTTGCTGATCCTGCCCCTGTTTGCAGGTATATTATTATATGCGCAACCTCCTGCCGGAAGCGCCCGGAAAGGAGATGCCTATGGTGAAAAAATAATTGCGAAAGGCGCCCTTTCCCTGGAGGAGCTGGCCGGAAAACTTTCTTCCTCAAAAGAGGATGGGGTAAAGGCCAGGATAAAGGGAACTGTTTTGGCGGTTTGTGCTAAAAAGGGCTGCTGGCTCACGATGGAGCTGCCGGATAATACCAAAATGCAGGTTAAATTTAAGGACTATGGCTTTTTTGTACCAACGGCTATTGCCGGCAAAACGGTAGTGCTGGAAGGGGTGGCCCGTCAGAAGCTGGTGTCCGTGAATGAGCTGAAACACTACGCAGAGGATGCCAAAAAACCACAGGCGGAGATCGATGCCATCACCGCGCCCGAAAAACAGGTACGGTTTGAAGCCAGCGGAGTGCTGGTGCTATAAATAAAATGGAGCACGACCGCCCCCGGGTCTTTCCGTCATCCCAAAACTTAAAAGCAGCCGGTAAGCTGACCGGTATTTTGCGGTATTGGAATTGCTGTAGCAAAAAATATTCACATCCTTATTTTTTGTTAGGAATCCCGTAATACACTACTTTTGCAGCCTGAAAACGGGCGTTAGGCTACGTTTCTACACAACAAAGTATTAAATATCATTATTTATGCCGGAAATAAAACCAGACGAAATAAGTGCCATCCTTCGGGAGCAGCTGAGCAACTTTAATGCCCAGGCGGATTTAGAGGAAATTGGTACCGTATTACAGGTGGGGGATGGTATCGCCCGCGTTTATGGCCTTGGAAATGTAAGGTATGGTGAACTTGTTGAGTTTGAAGGCGGTGTACGGGCCATTGCGCTGAACCTGGAAGAAGACAACGTGGGTGTGGTACTGATGGGTGAAGGTAAGGATATTAAAGAAGGTTCAAGGGTGCGCCGTACCAACCAGATCGCTTCTATTAAAGTAGGAGAAGGCATGACCGGCCGTGTAGTAAACACACTGGGGCAGCCGATCGATGGTAAAGGACCCATTTCCGGAGAGCTTTATGAAATGCCGCTGGAGCGTAAAGCCCCCGGGGTTATCTTCCGGGAGCCGGTAAAAGAGCCGCTGCAAACCGGTATTAAAGCGATCGATGCGATGATTCCTATCGGCCGTGGCCAGCGGGAGCTGATCATCGGCGACCGTCAGACCGGTAAAACCGCAATCGCGATTGATACCATTATCAACCAGAAAGAATTTTTTAATGCAGGCAAGCCTGTATATTGTATTTATGTAGCCATCGGACAGAAAGCATCTACCATTGCCGGTGTGATGAAAACCCTGGAAGACAATGGCGCGATGGAATATACCACCATCGTGGCCGCTTCTGCTTCTGACCCGGCTCCGCTGCAGTTCTACGCTCCGTTTGCGGGTGCTGCTATCGGTGAATATTTCCGCGATACGGGTCGCCCGGCGCTGATCATTTATGATGATCTGTCAAAACAGGCGGTCGCTTACCGTGAGGTTTCCCTGCTGCTGCGTCGCCCCCCGGGCCGTGAAGCATATCCCGGTGATGTATTCTACCTGCACAGCCGTTTGCTGGAAAGAGCTGCGAAAGTGATCAATAACGACGAGATCGTTAAGGACATGAATGATCTGCCGGAATCGATCAAGCACCTGGTAAAAGGAGGCGGTTCCTTAACCGCGCTGCCGATCATCGAAACACAGGCGGGTGACGTATCTGCTTATATCCCTACGAACGTGATCTCCATTACAGATGGCCAGATCTTCCTGGAATCTTCACTGTTCCTTTCCGGTATCCGTCCGGCCATCAACGTGGGTATCTCCGTAAGCCGTGTAGGTGGTAACGCGCAGATCAAATCCATGAAAAAAGTAGCCGGTACTTTGAAGCTGGATCAGGCGCTATACCGCGAGCTGGAAGCCTTCTCCAAATTCGGGGGAGACCTGGATGCCGCTACCAAGAACGTAATTGATAAAGGTGCACGGAACGTAGAGCTGCTGAAACAGCCTCAATACTCACCCTATTCTGTTGAAAAACAGGTGGCTATTATTTATCTCGGTACCAATGGCCTGATCAAGGATGTGCCTGTAAGCAAAGTGAAAGAATTTGAAGAGCACTTCCTGCTGGAGATGGAAAACAAGTACCCCGATGTACTGGCCGAATTCAAGAAAGGCGCCCTGCCGGAAGAGGGGCTGAAGAAAATGGTGGAACTGGCCAACAGCATCATTCCCCAGTTTAAGAAGTAATTAAAAATAAGAGAACTTTTTAAGGGTTATCCGCCGGCTGGCAGATAACCCTTTTTCTTTTTTGGGCCCCGCAATAGATCGTTCGTTTTCCTAATTTAACCGGGATCAATTTTTCAAATGATAAATTTTTCCTATCTTTAGGCGACCTTAGACTATATAAATGAATGTAAATGGCCCTCTTATATGCTTATTGGTTGATGATAACAAGGTAGCGCGGGTCCTTTTAAAAAAGATTCTTTTAAATGTAAATAATATAAACGTTGTTGGCGAATGCGAAAGCGCCCTCGAAGCAAAACGTTTTTTAGAAGCCAATCACGTTGATATCCTGTTTTTGGATGTTGAAATGCCGGAGATGAGTGGCCTGGATCTGTTGAAGCTTTTGCCCAACAGGCCGCACACTATTTTAACAACAGCAAAAGAACAATACGCCGTAGAGGCCTTTGAGTTAAATGTGCTGGATTACCTGGTGAAACCGTTTACGCTTACCCGGGTGCTGGCCGCTGTAGACAGAGTGCAGGAGTTGATCCGGTTCAAGCAGTCGCAACAGCCGGAGGCGATCACACCCAAACATCTTTTTATAAAAGAGAACAAGGTGATCCGTAAAATAAATGTGGATGATATTTTATGGATGGAGGCAAAAGGTGACTATGTGCAGTTTAACCTGCCGGATAAAATGTATATGGTCCATGGAAGCCTTAAAACAATTGAAGACAAGTTCTCGCCGGAAAAGTTTGTGAGAGTGCACCGGAGCTATGTGATCGCAATTGATAAGGTAGAGTATATTGAGAACAGGTTGGTCTATATTAAAAACCAGCCGATACCCGTTTCAGAAAGTTATAAAGATGCGCTGCTGGCAAAGCTGCATCTTTTGTAAAAAATAAAAGCCCCTGATCAATAACCTGCTTCTGTATTTTGGCAGAGTGCAGCCCCGTAAACCCGTAACCATAACAAAACAGATTGACACAATGCTAGCGACCATGACAGAGCCCGTTTTACATAATGCGGAAACCCCATACAACAGTCTTGACTACTTAAAGGACCTGCTGGGAAATGATGCCAATGCGGTAAACGATATCCTGAACGAGATAAAAGTACAGTGGCAAGAAGATCGCCTTCACCTGGGGCAGGCGGTGGCCGCAACGGACCTGGAGGAAGTTAAAAGGCTGCTGCATCGTATAAAATCTACTTTTTCTCCTTTGGGACCAGGCCATGTGCTTTACCTGGGGGTGGTTACTAACGGGGAGTCTTTTCTGGAAAAAAGAGGGAGCCTTAGCGGCGACCAGGACTACTGGCAAAAGTTTATGGAGGACACCGAGCAAATGGTGGGGGCGCTGCCCAAAGAAGCGCACTGATAGTTTTAAGGGCTTGTTTACCGGATGAGGTTTTGAATGTCCCGGTCGGGCTTCAGAAAATTCATTTGCTGTCCGATCTTTCTTGCCCTGGAAGAAACATAGGGCGACATGGGTTTAACATTCAGCTTTACAGGGTTGGGTAACACGGCAGCAATGGCTGCTGCTTCATATTGCGTAAGATCTTTTGCCGGCTTATTAAAATAGGATTGAGACGCCTGTTCAATCCCAAAGATACCGTTGCCTGTTTCCGCTACATTCAGGTATACTTCAAGGATCCTTTTTTTACCCCAGATCTTTTCGATCATAAACGTAAAATAGGTTTCCAGCCCCTTGCGCAGCCAGCTTCTGCCCTGCCATAGGAACACATTTTTGGCGGTTTGCTGGCTGATGGTACTGGCGCCTCTTAAGCGGCCTGGCTTTTTCTGATTATATTCCATCGCCTTCTGGATGCTTTTCCAGTCAAAACCATTATGATCGGGGAACAGCTGATCTTCCGAGGCGATCACCGCCAGGCGGGCATTTGCAGAAATATCCGCTGCGGATCTGTTTTGCTGATGAAAGCCGCGGCCATTTACAATGCTGCCGATCTGTGTAAAAGTAATGGGCGGGTTTACCCATTTCAGCAGCACGATATAGATCAGCTGGCCCACAAACAGTACCAAAAACAACCTTTTGCCCCATTTCCATATACCTTTCAGAATCTTCATCTTATTCAAACAGATCCATTATTATATAAAAATAACAGATTATTCTTTACTTTTTATATACAGGCGCAGGATCGTTCTCCCGACAGATCAGGATCAGCAGGAAATTAGGGAAATTTTAAGAATCAACTTATATGACGAGTCTTATGATCAATGCAATGCCAAAGCTGATCAGCACAAAACCGTTGATGCGGTTCATCAGGTGAATGTTACGGGGTGTAAGCCTGGTACGGATCTTATTGGCCAGCATTACTTTTGTAATGTCTGTGCCTAAAACGACCAGCAGGGCCGATGCGAAGATGATGATACGCTCATTAACGGTATGTGTAATAACCGAGGAGGAGGCGGTAAGCCAAACAAGAAAAATACCGGGATTGAGGCTGTTCAGAAAAAAACCGGAAAGGAACAGCTGCAGGTAATCCCGTTTGCGGAACACGGGCGGCGTCCGTTTGATGCGGTCGCGGATACGGATCTTTTTAAAAAAAGCATAATAAATACCCAGTACAATAAGGAACGTACTGCCTACTATGCTGATGGCCACTTTTTGTGAGCTGAGGCTGGTAAAGAACTGCGAAAAGAAATTACTGGTGAACGCAAGGATGGTGTCGCTGGCAGAAACCCCCAGCACAAAAGCAAGTCCGCCCCGGTGGCCTACGTTGATGCTATGCTTGATGACTGAGAAGAACACGGGTCCTACCGCAAGGCAGAGGACCAAACCCATGGTTACTCCTTTAATAAAGGCTTCAATCATAATCGGATAACAATATAGCCGAAGTTTTTAAAAAAGGGCGTCAAATCTGCCCGGTTTTTAAAAAATTTTCCCAGTCTAAAAGCATCCGCCCCTTCATAACCCGCGGAAACTTGTGCTGGCTGCCCAGTTTACCTTTTAGCTCCATAAACTTCATAAAGGTTTCGGGCGGCAATACTTCAATAAACACTTCTTTAAGGGCACTGGTTCGCTCCGTTGCATAATCATCGTTGATCTCCCGGAGCTTGTTATCAATAAACGCGATCAGCTCCTGGTGGTTCACCGGGTCGCTGGTAGCCACATACCAGCGGTGTGCAAAATAGCCCTCATAGGGCAAACCGATAACGGTATATTCCTGTATACTGATATTAAAATGGTCGTTGGCATCCTGGATGGCGCGGTTCATATTCTCCACACTCAGATGCTCCCCCACCAGGCTTAAAAAATGCCTGGTACGGCCGGTAATGATCACCTCCGCTTTTTCTTTATCCTGGAACTTGATGGTATCTCCGATCAGGTAACGCCAGCTGCCGGCATTTGTGCTCATCAAAAGTGCATATTCCCTGCCAACTTCTACTTCATCGATCAGTTTTACTTCCGGATGATCAACGATCGTACCTTCTGCATCAAAATTGCAATTGTCAAAGGGAACGAATTCAAAAAAGATATTATTATCGGTCACCAGCTGAATGCCCCGGTCTTCCTTCATTTTATACCCGATAAAACCTTCGCTGGAGAGATAGTTCTCCACATATACGATCGGTTTGCCAAGGAGCTTGTCAAAGGATTTCTTATAGGGCTCAAAAGCTACACCTCCATGAACAAAAAACCCAAAATTTGGCCATATTTCATGAATATTGGCCAGTTTATAACGTTCAATGACCATTTCCATACACATCTGGCACCAGGCCGGTACTCCTACAATATAGCCGATATCCCATTTATGGGCATTGTCTACGATCTCATTCAGCTTTTGGTTCCAGTCTGCAATAGCAGCAATCCTTCCCCCGGGTTTATAAAAGGTCTGGAACCAGAAGGGGCGCTTTTTAGCCAGGATGCCGCTCAGATCGCCGGCAAACCAGCCGGCCTCTCCCTTTTGAAGATTCGTGGCACCGCCAATGATCAGGAAGTCCTTGGTGAGCGATTTTTTATTGGCCTGTTTATAACCAAAAACGCTGATCAGCTGTTTAATGTAATTGATCGTGTTGCTTTTCAGCAGGTCTTCCGTTACCGGGATGTATTTGCTGGATGCTTCCGAAGTGCCGGAGCTCAGTGCATAATATTTGATCTTACCCGGCCAGGTAATATCAGGTTTGCCTTCCAGGGTTTTTTCCCACCAGCGCTCATAGATCTTATTATAATCGTGCACGGGCACCAGCTGCTGAAAGCTTTTTTCGATGTTTTTGGAAAGAAGGATCTCGTCAAATCGGTATAGCTGGCCAAATTCTGTAAATCTTGCCTTTTTTAATAGTTTTTTTAATACTTTCTGTTGCTGTGTTTTTGCATTACGCTTAGGAAGTCGCAGTGCACTGGCAATCGATCGTGGTAATTTAATATCTATTATTGATGCCATATTCTACTAACTACTGTAACCGGCAAAGATACGCATTTGCCCGCCGATATACTAAAGATAAACATAAACTGTACCGCTTGCGCAGCCTGCGGGTACAGGTTTCAATAAAAAGCTGTATGATACCGGGTGATTCCCTGCAAAAGAAGAGATTACACGGCCTGCAAGGTAACTATAAAACCAATAGGAATCATACAGTTGTTAGCTACCTTGAGGAGCCGGGTTCCTGTTCAGCCGGATCTTCAATTTGTCAGTTCCGGGTGATCACTTCAGCTTCCGGAGATGATACTGTTGCCGCTGTAAAAATGTAAACGGGAATGCCGGCTTTGATCAACGATGCGGATCAGTTCGCCAAAGCTGAGGTCCTGCTCGCAGATATATACGGGAGCGGAGGCTTGTTCGCGGAGGAGCGCCACGAGCCGGGGATCCCCGGGCGCAAGAAGGGTAAGGGAGGTATCTTTCCTTTCAGGCAGCAGGGGAATAAGGGCGTTTGCCGAAGCCCGGGTGCCAATGATGATCCCTGTACTTTCCGGCCGGGCTGTTTTTTGCTGCCGGGCCCGGAGCAGGTCTGCCATATATTTGAATGGAGCATGGACCCCAATACCGGCGTGCACCAGCAACCGGAGCCCGAGCTGCTTAAACCCTCTGTAATGTTTGTTAACAAAGATGCTCATGGCGCCATAGAAATTACGGATATAGCCCAGGCTGCTTTTAGCAGTGCTTTCGCCTTTAAAATGAATAATGACCGGGGCCGAAAGATAATAATTTTCATAGCCGGCTTTGTAAACCCGGTAGCTAAGATCAATATCCTCTCCATACATAAAAAAGGACTCGTCAAAACTGCCTGTTTTTTCCAGTACAGAGCGGGGAAGGAGCATAAAGGCGCCGGCCAGCGCTTCAATGACCTGGTCTTTTTGCGCATCCAGGTGCCCCATATAGTACCGGTTAAAAAAACGGGAGCCCGGGAAGAGCCGGTGAATGCCGGATAGTTTAAAAAAAGCAGCGGAAAAGGAGGGAAAACCCCGCTTGGATTCCTTCAGGAAGACGCCCTGCCCGTTGATCATCCGGATACCCAATGCGCCCACTTTTTTATGTTGCTCAAAAACCTGCAGGCATTGGGAAAAACAATCCTCCGGAACCAGTGTATCCGGGTTCAGGAACAATACAAACCGGCCTGTGGAATGATGAAGCCCCTGGTTACAGGCCCTGCCAAAGCCGGCATTTTCCTTATTGGCAATAAACAACACCTGTGGAAACAGCGGGCGCAGGTATTCCAGGCTGCCATCTGTGGAGCAGTTGTCTACCACAATGATTTCTGTTGCTATATCCTTTGCTGCCCGCTGTACAGATAGCAGGCAGTGCTCTAAAAAGTATTTAACATTATAACTGACTATGATGATGGAAAGGGTCATTTTTAAAAAGCAGGAGCTGCGCACAAAAATAGCTGAATTCAGTCCCGGATAATCTGAAAAGTTGAAAATGTGAGAAAATGAAACCTTAACCGTGAGTATAAAAAGGGGCTCCGGCGTTGACATGACATCTTAAACTGATTGCCGACTATTCAGGTCTCAGATCCCGGTTCTCAATTCAGGGCAAACGCATCTGAATTGGGTGAAAAGAGCACACCAGGAGCATTTTCAGGCACTGTAAGTGCCCCGTGTTTATAGCAAGGTATTAAAGAGAAACCCGGCTCCTGTAGGAGCCGCGTAAAATTTCCGGCCCAAAACACGCGGCTCCTACAGGAGCCGGGTTGATAAAACAGCGGAATACTATAAACACGCTGCTCCTCCGGAGCTGAACAATGCTGAAATCAGATGCGTTTGCCCTGGTTCCCGATTCTGAAGTCTGACCGCTAAATCGTTATCTTTGGCCCTATGTTAGCAACAGTTTTGGAAGAAGCCGTGCGGGCGGGAGCGGCCGAACTGACCCGTTATTTTCAGCGATCCTTTTCAGTGCAGCACAAAGAAGGCCGCAACAACCTGGTTACCGATGCCGATCATGCATCGGAAAAAGCGATCATTGCGGTGATCCGCAGGCATTACCCCGATCATTTTATATTAACCGAAGAAAGTGGTGCGCTGGCGCAGGAGTCGGATTATAAATGGATCATCGATCCGCTGGATGGCACCATCAATTTTGCACATGGCATCCCCATCAATTGTGTATCCATTGGCGTGGAATATAAAAAGGAGATCATTTTAGGGATGGTATACAACCCCCATATGAATGAATTGTTTTTTGCGGAAAAGGGTAAAGGGGCCACTTTGAATGGCCAGCCGGTAAAGGTGAGCACCGAAACAGACGCCATGCGATCTTGTTTAGTGACGGGGTTCCCTTATGTTTATATAAATATGGAAAACGGCCCGTTACAGGTATTTGAGCGGTTTATAAAGGAAGGAGTACCGGTACGCCGCCTGGGTGCAGCTGCCATTGACCTTTGCTGGGTGGCTGCCGGCCGGTTTGATGGGTTTTATGAGCATAAGCTGGAGGCCTGGGACAGCGCTGCGGGTTTTTTAATTGTAGAAGAAGCCGGGGGTAAGGTTACCGATTTTAACGGAGACCATTATGCTCCCTATCAGCACCGGATTGTGGCCACAAACGGACGGATACATGAGGAAATGTTGAATATTATTAATAATAAGCCCCATAATTCATAAAATGTTTCCCGATAAGGGGGAGCAAAGATCCTGTTGCACGTAAAAAAATATTATTTTTACACGTAAAATGGATTCGGTATGAATGCAAAGCTGACATTAAATTTGAATAAGGCTGTTATCGATAACGCGAAAGACTATGCAAAGGAGCAACACACAAGTCTCTCGAAGCTCATTGAAAACTATTTAGGGTCTTTGACAAAGAAGGACAGCACGAAAGCTAAAATAAGCCCACTGGTGGAACGTTTAACAGGTATTATTCCAGGTGAGCAGAAAACAGAAGATTATAAAAGCGATTATCACGAATACTTAACCAAAAAGTATTCGTAATGAAAAGGGTGTTTATAGATACCAATATTGTGATAGACCTGCTTCAAAAGCGGGAAGGTTTTTATATTGAAGCACAGGAATTATTTACGCTTGGTGATAACGGGGACATCCGGCTATACCTTTCGGCTTTAACCATAGCCAATACGCATTATATTTTATTGAAGCACTATAAGCCGGATGAAGCAAAGAAAATACTGGCAACATTTAAAGTGCTTGTTAGCGTTCTGCCCATCGATGATAAAATAATTGAGCTGGCACTTGCTTCTGATTTTAAAGATTTTGAAGATGCGATTCAATATTTTACAGCCATGGAACATCAGATAGACGTTATAATAACCCGGAATAAAAAAGATTTCAAAGGGAGCTCGATCTCCTTGCTTACCGCAAAAGAATACTTACATCGTTAGTAAAAGCAATGCATTACTTACGATAAATCAGTAAAGATTATTTATGAGCACAGAACGTACAGAATTATCGGATCTTGGCGAATTTGGTCTGATCGGTCATTTAACCAAAAACATAGAATTACAGAACGTTTCCTCCCTGCTGGGGGTGGGCGATGATGCGGCTGTGATCGACCATTTTGGTAAGCAAACAGTCGTTACCACCGACCTGCTGCTGGAAGGGGTGCATTTTGACCTGATGTATACACCGCTGAAACACCTGGGTTATAAGTCAGTGGTGGTAAACCTGAGTGATGTGTATGCGATGAATGCCACCCCTACCCAAATTACCCTGAGCATCGGCATCAGCAACCGTTTCAGCCTGGAAGCGCTGGATGAGTTTTATGAAGGGGTATATGCCGCGTGTAATCACTACGGGGTAGACCTGATCGGGGGTGATACCACTACCTCCCAAAAGGGATTCGTCATTTCTGTTACCGCCATCGGGGAAGTGACACCTGATCAATTTGTGAAAAGAAGTACTGCAAAAAAAGGCGACCTGCTTTGTGTGAGCGGAGACCTGGGTGCTGCTTATGTAGGCCTGTTGTTCCTGGAGCGCGAAAAGAAAATATTCCTGGAGAGCCCGAAAGTGCAACCCGATCTTGAAGGGGAAACCTATGTGATCGGACGGCTGCTGAAACCGGAGGCCCGAAAAGATATCGTTGCGTTTTTTGCAGAAAGCTCCGTGATGCCTTCCGCAATGATGGACATCAGCGATGGGCTGAGCTCGGAGATCCTGCATATTTGCAAAGATAGCAACCTGGGCTGCGTGCTGTATGAAGACAAGATCCCTATTGCGGAGGAAACCCGCAACGCTGCTTTTAAGTTCGAGATTGACCCCACGGCCTGTGCTTTAAGCGGAGGGGAAGACTATGAGTTGCTGTTTACCGTTCCCCAGTCGGAGTATGAAAAGATCAATGAGAACCCGGCCATCAGCATTATTGGCTACATGACAGAGGCGGGAGAAGGAGCGCATATCATTACCAAAGGCGGCAGCCGGCACGAGATCACGGCCCAGGGCTGGAACCCGATCGGGTCCTGACCGGATGAAAAATAAACCCAACCATGCTCTACCTTACGGGAATTATTGTATCAGTATATTTACTAATACTGCTGCTGGCGAAGCCACAAAAAACCACGGCCGATAAGATCCTTACAGCGTGGCAGTTTTTGGCTACCATCCACCTGGTATATCTGTATCTGTTTGTTACAGATCAGTATAAAGCGGTGCCCGGGCTGCTGGGCTGGGAGCTGGCGTTCCCGTTTATCCATGGTCCCTTCCTGTATTTATACACCCTGTACCTAACCAACCAGCAAAAACATAAATACCGGTGGATCTGGCATTTTTTGCCCTTTTTGGTCACCTATCTGATATGGATCCCGGTGCTGATCCGGTCCCCGGAGCAAAAACTGTATACCTATGAGCATGGTGTGCCCGGCTACAAAGGGGTCATCGTCGGGCAAACCATCGCAATCATCGCCTCCGGGGTGGGTTATGTAATTGCGGCGCTCATATTGCTGAAGCGCCATCGCCGGAATATTGCAGGGCAGTTTTCCAATACCGGGAAAATAACGCTGAACTGGCTGCGGTATTTGATTGGCGGCATTGGGGTGATCTGGTTTTTTGTAACTTTTTACCTGACGGCACAGAGCCTCTATATTTCGGTCTCTCTTTTTATCTTCTTCCTGGGATTTTTTGGCGTGCGGCAGGAAGGCATCTTTAACCGGCGCGCTGCTGGTCAGCACCCGCCTCCGGATGGAAGCCCCGGGCCGTTAAATGAAGCCCCGCCGCAGCAGGTCACAGCCTTGCTTTTGAAAAGTACAGCTCCCGGAAAAGTAAAGTATGAGAAATCCACACTTACGGAGGAGGATGCGGTATTGATCCATGAGGGGTTGGTGCATCTGATGCAGGAAACCCTCTTATTTAAAAATGCAGAACTGACCCTGGGAGATGTGGCGGAACAGCTGGATACCCACCCTGGCAACCTGTCGCAGGTGATCAACTCCAGGATCGGGAAAAGCTTTTATGACTATATCAACGGGCTGCGCGTGGAAGAGTTCAAAAAGATGATGGCCCATCCTCAGAACCAAAACTATACCTTGTTGTCGCTGGCTTTTGAATGCGGCTTTAACTCCAAGTCCTCGTTTAACCGGAATTTTAAAAAGTTTACCGGCCAGTCCCCTTCCGATCATCTGAAAAGCCGGGATACCGATTGATCGTCTCGTCTTTAGGAATTCATTAACAAAAACGGCCGTTTTTAGAGGTGCCACCCTATTTGGTGGGGCGATTTGCGCATTTTCGGCGCTCATATTTGCAAAAAATCAATTTTTTATCTTTTTAAACCTGTTTTTGTGCAAATGAATCCGGCTGCTTTTCGGTGGAAGGCGATCCTGCCTCTTTGTTTCCTTTTCTTTAGTCATTCCCTGTTGGTGGCCCAAACCACGCAAACCCAATGGGTGCGGGGAAGGGTCGTGGATGATGTAACCCGGTTCCCGATAGAGGATGCTACCATCGCTGTTTTGGGCACAGGCCTGCCATCAGCCCGGTCTGATAAGGACGGCTATTTTAAGCTGAACATTCCCCTGGGCCGCTACAGCCTGCTGGTCACCCATACTGGCTATGAAACCGGTACGGCTGCCGATGTACTGGTAACGGCTGGCAAGGAAGAGCAGCTGGTGATCCCGCTGACAGAGAAGACAACGGTTTTAGAAGCCGTGGTCGTACAGGCCAAAAGTGGACAGGCAATGAACAATGAGATGGTGGCGGTGAGCGGAACGGTGTTTAACCCGGCGGATACCCGGCGTTTTGCGGGGTCCATTGGCGATCCTGCCCGCATGATCAGCGCCATGGCAGGGGTGGCGAATGCGTCGGACGGCCGCAACGATATTGTGGTGCGGGGCAATTCGCCCCTGGGACTTTTATGGCAGGTGGAGGGTGTTACTATTGCCAATCCCAATCATTACGGGTCACTGGCAAGCACCGGCGGGCCCGTCAGTATTTTGAATGCCAACAGCCTGGCAAAATCGGATTTTATCGCCGGCGCGTTCCCGGCGCAATACGGGAATGCCCTGGGCGGGGTGTTTGACCTGCGGCTACGGAACGGTAATTCCGAAAAGACCGAAGCGGTAGGCGAGATCGGCTTTGCCGGTTTTGAAGCCGGTATCGAGGGCCCTTTTTCCCGCAGGAGCAAGGCCTCTTACCTGGTCAACTACCGGTACTCCACTGTTGGCCTGTTGCAGGCCGTTGGCTTTAATGTGGGCACCGGCTCTTCCATCCCGGAGTACCAGGATATTAATTTTAAGATCCACATCCCGCTGTCGGCAAAAAATACCCTGTCTGCCTGGGGCATGGGTGGTCCCAGTAAAATTGACTTCCTGGGCAACGAGGCAGATACGACCAAAAACCAGAACTTATACGGAGCAGAAAATACGAATATCTTTTCCCGGTTCTTTACCGGCATCGCGGGGCTGAACCTGGAGACCCATTTCGGCAGGAAGACCTTTGGAAAACTGAGCATCGGCATCAATCGCGCTACGGAAAAAGGACTGGCAGATTCGATCAGTGAGCAAACCCGCGAAGCCTTCCGCACCGGCGAAAGCCGTTTTAAAACTTCCCGGTATGAGGTCGCCTATACGCTGGCGCATAAATTCAGCGCCAGGAGCAGCCTTCTTTCGGGGGTTACGGCAACTGCTTTTCAATACCAGCTGTTTGATAAACGGATCTATGGCAATTATGAATCGGAAACCATCCAGATCGACGAGAACACGAATACGGCGTTGTTGCAGGCTTTTAGCCAGCTAAAGCACCGGTTTACTGAACGGCTTACCTTCACTGCGGGGCTTCATTATCAGCAGTTAACACTGAACGGCTCCCGGGCTGTAGAGCCCCGCGCTTCCCTGCAGTATGACCTGCCGGGCCGGCAAACGATCAGTGTAGCTTATGGCGATCATGCACAAATGCAAAGCCCGGTTGTATACTTTAAACGGTCCTACATAAACGGGCAACCCGTTTACACCAACCGGCAGCTGGGCTTTACGCGCAGCCGTCAAATGGTGCTGAGTTATGCCAACCAGCTGGCGTCTTCCCTCCGGCTCCGGGCGGAGGCCTACTATCAAAAGCTGTCGCATGTGCCGGTGACCCGCTATCCTTCCGGCTTTTCCATGCTGAACGAGGGTGCCGGTTTTGGGATCCTTTTAAAAGACAGCCTGGTCAATAAAGGTACCGGCGCCAATTATGGGGTCGATCTTACCCTGGAAAAATCGTTCAGCCGGTATTATTATTTTTTAATAACGGGAAGCCTGTTCCAGTCCCGGTACAAGGGCAGCGACGGGGTTGAACGGAACACGACCTTCAACAATAACTATATTGCCAATATCCTTACGGGGAAGGATTTTCGCCTGGAGGGGGATCAGCATATTTTTTCTGTAAGCCTCCGGATGACGGTGATGGGCGGGCGGTATGTTTCCCCGGTGGATGCGGCGGCCTCGGCCTCGGGCAGGGGCACCACCTATGATGAAGACCGCAATCCGTACTCCATAAAACAGGCGCCGTACTACCGGGCAGATCTCAAGTTTGGCGGGCGCCGGAACTTTAAGCGGTCTACGCTGGAAGGGGGTGTTGACCTGCGCAATATCACTAACCGGCAGAATCTTTTTGTACAACTCTACGACCGCAAAACACAAAAAGTAGTGAACCAGTACCAGCCGGGGATCCTGGTGGTGCCGTATTTCCGGTTTACGTTTTAATCTTCTTTTATCAATTTTATAAATCAATCAACCGAAAATGAAAAAGAGTGTCCTTGTTATTGCCTGCTTTGTATTTGCGGGAGTTGTATCCATTCTTTCCTGCAGAAAGAGCAAAACCGAAAAATCAGCTTTTGATAAAGTGTATGAGCGGGTGAACGATCCGCAAAACCATTATTTCTGGGAGCAGTTCCACAACGGGAATATTGAAAATGTAAAAACCGTGATCAGTAAGCTGGAACAGCAGTACCAGGAAGATTCCTCCAACCTGGTCGCTACTGCACATTTAGGATTTGCCCGGTTCTGGTTACTGTCTGAAGGATTGCGGGGCGGCATTGCACCGGAAGAAATCCCTGGTCATGTGGCCGATGCCCGTAAGTATTTTGCAAAGGCCTACCAGATGAACCCCAATGATAAGCGCCTGCTGGGTTTTTGGGCAGATGCGGAAATGGCGCAAGCGGGCATGACCCAATCCCAGGAACTGTTACAGCAGGGCTATGCAAGAGGGCTGGAGGCTATCAGCGCCTGGCCGGAGTTTAATAAATTTACGATCGGCATCTCTTTTGCCGGGGCGCCCGTGCAGGTGCCTTTTTTTCAGCAGGCGCTGGAATGGCAATGGACCACCCTCGAAGACTGTTATACCGCATCTGTTGACCGCTCCAACCCGGCCATTCAGGAGTTTATCAGCAAGGACCTTTCCGGTCATAACCTGGGCAGGAAAAGGGCCTGTTACAATAGCTGGATCGCCCCGCACAATATTGAAGGTTATTTTTTAAATATGGGAGATATGATCGTAAGGACCGGCGATGCTGCAACAGCCAAAAAAATATATGCCCTGGCAAAGGCATCGCCCAACTATGATAGCTGGGCATTCAGGGAAGTACTGGAAAAAAGGATCCGGAATGCGGAGCGGAACATCACCGTGTTTTTAGATAATGCCCAGCAGGGGATCGATAATGTCATCATTGCCAGCTCTGGCTACAATTGTTCCAGCTGTCATAAAATGAGCACGGCCGACCAGGACCGGTTCAAAAATTACGATTGGGTTGGCTATTTTAAAACCAGGGATATCTATTCAGTGAGCGGGTTAAAGCCCTGATAGGTGCCGCACTTCTGTAGGAGGGCTGGAGCCGGAATGGATTCCGGGAAATAAGGGCGCTTCATTATCTCTATTCAAAAGTTGTTTTTAAGAACGAGGGAATCAATGATTTTTTTTGTGTCTGTTGAGGATGGTTTTGGCGCAAACTGCCGGATCACTTTAAAATCTAATGGCCTCGTGACTATTTGCAGTATGAGTGATAATGAACCGGAATCAATTTTATTAAAATGCGTAATTACTAGTGGTTTGTGAGGACACAAACCATGGCCCACGCCACGGTCAGTGTCCTCACTGACCGAGAAAAGAAATAATTTTGATGCCGGCTTATTATGAAATGGTTAAAAGCATTTTCTTATGTCAAAACTAAAATCTTTCGGGGGTATTTTTAGCCCGGAATAATTTTTAAAGATGCTTGCGGCGGATAAAACCACTTCTTCGAAAAAACATGGTTTTTCTTCCGGTGTCCCGATTTTAAAATCGGAAATTGGAGTTTACTATATCATTCAATGTCTAGTTTCAAAAGGTTTTTAAGAAGCGG
>NZ_FMZO01000004.1:0-125066 GCF_900101395.1 Niabella drilacis
TGCCTGTAATCAATTAACTTTTTATTAACCGATAATTGGTTGTTTGTTTACAGATGTAAATAACCTGGGTTGTTTACACGAAGATGACCTCTAAGTTTGATTGCCTCTGACGGTTGCTTTCTTTTTTTTCTTAATGAACACACCTTAAATAACCCGTTTTTATAGATTGTGTGGATCTGGCCGGCTTGCCATTTTGAATTTATAATGGTGCTGAAAACAAAAAAGGTCCTTCCGTAGAAACGGACTGACCTCTAACGATTGCTTGCCATATGAAAAAACTTAAAAAACTCTTTTTGTTGCTGCCTGCAGCTTTTGTCTCACTTTTCCTATCCCCTCATTTGTTACACAAAGATAATACTTTCCGGAAGGGCACTCCAAACCAATTATTGAGGAAATACGGTATGTCTAAGCTGTTATAAAAACATTAAAATGCCCGTCGTTACTGGATTACAGCTTAATTTCGCGGAGATGTCCAAGGGTATTTTGGGCGTTTTTATGTTTTTGAAAGGTTTGCATTTAACTTTGTAGCTATGCCGAATAAGCCGGGAGATATCCTGTTTCAGTTAATAAAATCGTTGGAAAAGTCGGAAAAGCGACACTTTAAGCTTTATATTACCCGGAGTTCCGGTAATGAAGATCTGAAAGTGATCAAATTGTTTGATGCAATGGACAAATTGCAGCAATATGATGAAAAGCTGGTGCTGAAAAAACTGAAGGAGGTAACAAAACCGCAGCTCTCTAACCTTAAATCCCATCTTTATAAGGAGATACTGGCCGGGCTCCGCTTGCTAAAAAGCAGTGAAAGCCTTGATCTTCAATTAAATGAATTGTTCGACTCGGCACATATCCTGTATAAGAAGGGCTTGTTTTATCAAAGCCTGCGGGTGATCGATAAAGCCAAAGAAATGGCCAAGCTGAACCAGAAGTTCTTTTTTCTGCCGCAATTACTATCGCTTGAAAAGCGGATCGAGGCCCTGAACGTGACGGACAGTTTTGTGAGCCGGATGGACGAATTGGCAGAAGAATCCAACGAGGTCAATACCAAACTGAACATGATCACCCGGTTGTCGAATCTTTCATTGCAGGTATATGGCTTTTATATTGCCAACGGGCATGCCCGCAATGAGGCGGAAGAAGATAAGGTGAAAAAATTCTTTAAACAGAACCTGCCTTCGGGATCGGCCCAGCAGGAGGGATTTTACGAGCGGCTTTATTATTACCAGGCCTATACCTGGTACGCGTTTATCCGGCAGGATTTTCTGTTATACTACCGCTATGTTCAAAAATGGGTGGACCTGTTTTATGAAAAACCCAATATGCAGCGCACGGAAACGGGGCACTTTATTAAAGGATACCACAACCTGCTGAATGCGCATTTTGACCTGAGGAATTACGAAAAATTCAGCATCGACCTGCAGCAGTTCGAGGAGTTCAGCCATTCAAAACGGGTGCAGAGCAATGAGAATTTCCGGGTACAGTCGTTTGTATACATTGCCAGCGCCAAGATCAATTATTTTACCATTACCGGGCAAACCAATGCAGGGCTTAAAGAGGTTCCTTTTATCGAGGACAAACTGGCGGAGTATGCATTGTTCCTTGACCGGCACCGGGTGATGGTGATCACCTATAAGATAGCCATGCTGTACTTCCTTTCGGGAGATTACAGCACCTGCATCGATTATCTTCAGAAGATCATTAATGACTCTTCGGGCTTAAGAACGGACCTGCAATGTTATGCGAGGCTGGTACACCTGCTGGCGCACTATGAAATGGGCAACCTGGAGCTGATGGATTCACTGACCCGATCGGTTTTCCGGTATATGTCCAAGATGAAGAACCTTACCGTGATAGAGCAGGAGATCTTCCGCTTTTTCAGGGGATCGTTCCGGTTTACCAGCCGGGAGCTGATACCGGAGTTTGAGCGCTTCCTGGATAAAGTAAAACACCTGGAGAAGAACCGGTTTGAGACCCGCTCTTTTGCCTACCTCGATATTATTTCCTGGCTGGAAAGCAAGGTGGAGCGCAAGCCTATGCGGACCATCATTGAAGAGAAGTTCCAGCAGAGCAAACGGAGCAAACATGTAGTGCCGGTGCTGGCAGATAAGTAGCTTTCAGTCTTCAGTTTTGATCATCGGAAAGAACATAATCATCATCAATAGAACATTTAGGCACGCACAACGATCTAACGTTGAACCTGAAACTTTAAATAAACATAGGAGCTATCAGCCCCCTTTAAATAATATGAAACCACATTCAACAATGTTCAACCACGTTAAACCCAAAACCCTCCTGTGATCTTTGAGGGGTAAAACACGGCACTAACGTGAAACTTTGAACATTGAACTTTAAACCAGGCCCCCGTCGATGATCCGTGAGCAGTGAAACACGGTTCTAACCTGGAGCAAACACATCGCTCATGAGGCCAGCGGGATCACTTTCCGTTCGCGGCTGCTTTGCAGGGCAGCATCGATCACCTTCATCGTAAGGATGGCATCGGCAGCCGGTACCGGGTTGGGCCGGCTATTACGGAGCGCATTGTAAACATCTTCGTAATAGTCCATATAATTACCCATTTCTGAGCGGGTCTGTTTTCTTACATCCGCACCATTAATAGTTGTATGCAATACGCCATCGAACCCTTCCGGCGTGGGGATCCAGGTTTCAACCGATGGCACGGCGCCTTCCTGTAACCGGGTTTCCTGGAGGTCGGACCGTTGCTGCAGGAAAGTGCCATTCTCGCCCTGTAGTATGAAGGGGTAGGGCGATTCTTTGGCAAAAACAGTGCCCTTGATCCGCACGCGGAACGGGCGGGGATAATACAGCAGTACTTCAAAATAATCGTTGGCTTCCATATTTTTCCGCATGGTAAACACGTCGGCAAAAACAGCCTCCGGGAACCCGAATAGCTGGATGGCCTGATCAATCAGGTGCGCGCCCAGGTCGTGCAGGTTGCCGGCCCCGGGTTTGTTGCCTTCTTTATGGTCCTTACCGCTATGACCGGTCCTGTAACGGTCGTACCGCAGTTCTACTTCTTTTAACTCACCCAGCATATTTTCCGCTACCACGTCCTTTATAGCACGGAAGTCGCCATCGTACCTGCGGTTCTGGTAAACGCTCAGGAAAAGGCCCTTTTCTTTAGCCAGCCGGTCCACTTCTTCCGCCTCAGCGGCATTAATCATGAACGGCTTTTCCACTACGATATGTTTACCGGCTTCCAATGCTTTAACCGCATATTCAAAATGGGTTTGAACGGGTGTGTTTACGATCACCAGCTCAATTTCCGGATCCGCGATCAGTTCTTCAAAAGAACGATATAGTTTGGAATCGGGATAACGTTCCCGGGAATCTTCTTTATGCCGTTCAACGATGGCTCTGAGCTCGTAGTTCGGATGGGCATTGATAAATGGTGCATGAAAGATCTTTCCGCTCATGCCAAAAGATGCAATACCGGTAATAATTGGATGACTCATTGTTTATTTGATTTTGTTGCTATACTATTTTTTTTGTATGTACGCCTGTTTCAGCTGGTTATTTACCCAATAAGATACAAGCATTTTGCCATCGGTGCAGGGCATTGCCGATTCAAATGAAGGCTCAATGACCCAATGGTCCTGCCTGTTTATATAACCGTACAGCGTTGCCCTTTTATTGTTTTTTATGGTGTCAACTGCTGCGGCTGCCAGGCCTTCAGAAAAATCGCCCGCATCTTTAAACCGGAACCCGATCACCACCACTCCCTTTTTATTAATGAACCCTGTTTTTTGCCCCTCGTTCACCACGTAGGCCAGTCCATCATGAAAATCGCCCACATATTCATAAATCGCCGGCACTATTTCTTTACCCTCCAGGTTGATGAATCCCCATTTATTACTTTTGGCCGTTTGAAAAGCGCAGGCACCCTCGTGTACGTCGCTGAGCACCTCATACCGCTCCGGTACTACAAATTTCCCGGTTTTATCGATAATACCAACTCCTCCGTCTTTTTCCCGGCCGGCAATGGCATAACCTTCATTAAATCCGGCAATGCGGTTGAATTGGAGAGGAATGATCACTTCGCCCTTTTTGTTAATAACCCCAAATTGCAGATCATCTGAAAGAGTATTACCTGTATTATATACCACCGCAACATCGTTTTTGAAGGGGGTAAGAATATCATATTTATTAGTAAACGATAATACTTCTTTTCCATGAATATCTATATACCCCCAAAAACCATTCCGCCGTATCACCGCCAGCGAATCGGAAAAGGGCCGGGCATAGGTATACATCGTATCAATCACCAGTAGCCCCTCCGGATTGATGTATCCGTATTTTCCCCCGGGCGTATAAATCAGCGCTCTTCCGTTTTCAAAAAAACCGGGATGTTCAGATGCGCGCTTAAACAGAAAGGGGAGCCGCATGCCTTTATCGGTAAGGTACTGGTAGTGGTCACCGATAACCACAAGTGCTCTTTGTTCATGAAACGGATAGGCCGTCTCCAATGTGGGTTCACCAAAAAGCGCCGTATACTGCCCGCTGTTTTGCGCCAAAAGCCCGCAAGGAAAAAAGAACCCAAGCAACAGTGTACAACGAAGTTTTGATAACATAATTTGTTATATATAAGCCGGGCCTGCAATAAACCCGTTATAAATGCGCATCCGGAGCCAGGGTTACCGCTGCTGTGCCCGGAACCAGCGGTCGGGGATTTCATCCTGAGAAGCCAGCAGGTAATCCTTATAGCTGCAGGGTACAAGCTCATTGCCCGGCAGCTGCATCCACCAGCGCCCTGTTTTTTTGCTTTGGTAAAAAGTAGTGGTTATTTCCGAAAAGATCATCTGGTATTCGTTGAAGGAATCTTTGTCGGTAAGCGCCGCCTCTCTTTTGCGGCGATGAATGCCATCCAGGGCATACCACAGCATATGGCCAATTTGTTTGGCCGTTAATTCATCACGATCTTTCTTTACATCATACCCGTAAATGCCGATGGTATTCACTGCTGTGCTCATACCCGCGTATTGCATCAGGATGCAGGCTTCCTCCCCGTTAAAGCCATTGGGCGTAAGCTGGTTGGCGGGGGCATAGGCATGGGCAATCGCATTGATATCAAAGGAGAACAACTGGCTGCTACGGATCGCAGGCTCAATCTGTTCCATATCTTCTTTTACATGTCCTACCCGGTAAAAATCGAACTTCAGTTTGTCCAGCGTTTGGAGCATTCCCGGGTGTACCAGGTAGCTTTGAAAGCCGATGTGATTGTAATGCCGGATATAGTTGGGCTCCCCGGTAAGCATTTCCATCAGGAAATGGTCGTTGGCAAAGGGCGATTCCATGTCGAGGTCGATCACTGCGTCCACAATGGATGCCTCTATAACGGTTTTTTGTGCGGCATAAGCACCATATTGAGCCATGGTAAGATCATGTGAGCCGCCCAGGATAATCACCGTTTTCCCCTCTTCAATGAGTGCGGCGGTCACCGTTCTCAGGGCAGCTACCGTGTCAGTATAGGAAGCACCCTGCCGGATGTCCCCGATATCGGCGATCCGGATGCCTTCATGCCAGAAGAACAGGGAATAAAAATGACGGCGGATGCTGTCCGGTGCGGTGCTGGGGGCGCCCAGGATGCCGTTGCCCCGCTGCTCTCCACAACCAACCAGCACTACATCGGTAAGCTCCAGGTCCGGGAAAAACTCTTCATGAAGATCGATACTACTGCCGATTTGATTGGGTTTATAACTTTCGTCACCCGCTATTTCCCGGAGGTTAACGGGTGATAAGAACGCTTCGATACTCATGTGGTCTGACATGTTTGCAAGATAGTATAAACAGGGAAAGATTTGAAGAACCGCTTATAAAGTTTTTGGAGGATTTGCGGAAGAAGCCGCGGGGAGTTGACCTGCTTTAAAAAAGGAACGCTTATTTTTGGGGCCAAAATCAATCACTATGAGGAAATTTTTATGGATGGCCCTGCTTTTAAGTGCAGGTTATGGTGTACATGCGCAGGATGAAACGGTGAAGAAGTTACAGGCAGACTCGGATCGTAATATTGCAAAGGATGCCAATGATACCACGAAGATGACCTGGAAAACCGGTGGCGTCTTTAACCTGAATATTGCGCAGGGATCGCTGAGCAACTGGTCGGCCGGTGGTGATAAGTTTTCTCTGGCGCTAAACTCGCTCCTGAGCACTTATGCTTTTTATCAGAACGGAAGAAATCACTGGGACAATACACTGGACCTGAACCTGGGGTATATGAATACCACATCGCTCGGCACCAGGAAGAACGATGACCGGATCGACCTGGTATCGAAATACGCCTATGATGTAGGTAAAAAATGGGATGTAGGTGCTTTATTTAATTTCCGTTCGCAGATCCTGAAGGGGTACGACTATAATACGGATACGTCAAAAATACTTACCTCCCAGTTTCTTTCACCCGCCTATTTGCTGCTAAGCCCGGGGGTTACCTATAAGCCATCAAAAACCTTCTCCATCTTTGTTTCGCCGGTAACCGCCCGCTGGACGGTTGTTATGAATGATTCGCTTTCTGCCCGGGGCGCATACGGGGTAGATACCGGAAGGCATGTAAAAACGGAGTTTGGCGCCTTTGCCACCGTAAATTTTTTCAAAGAGTTCAACAAGTCCATCTCGTTTAAGAGCCGGGCAGACTTTTACTCCAACTACCTGCATAACCCGCAGAATATTGACGTATACTGGACCAACCTGCTGAGCATGAAGCTGGGTAAGCTCTTTGCGATCAATTATGCCGTGGATCTTATTTATGACGATGACGTCCGCCTTTTTGGTCCTGAAGGAAAGTCGGCGCGGCCACAGATACGATCGATGCTGGGAATCGGACTTTCATATCGCTTTAGCAACAGATAATGGCACAAAAGAAACTGGTACGTTTTGCAGAATTGAATACATTTAATAATGTGTTACAGTTTCCCCAGGATGTAAAGGGGAAATGGAGGGATTATTTTAAAAATGAACAGCCCATTACCCTGGAGCTGGCCTGCGGAAAAGGGGAGTATGCCCTGGGATTGGGCCGCTTATACCCGGAGCATAACTTTATTGGGGTCGATATCAAGGGCAACCGGTTATGGGCCGGTGCAAAAAAGGCGCTCCATGAAAAGCTGGATCATGTGGCTTTTTTAAGGGCCCAGATCGAACAGTTGCATCAGTACTTTGCACCGGGCGAGGTCAGCGGGATCTGGATCACCTTCCCTGATCCGCAGCTGCGGTTTTCAAAGGCAAAAAAGCGGCTGACGCATCCCCGGTTTTTAAGGATCTACCAGCAGGTGTTAAAGCCGGGAGGGATTATTCATCTGAAAACAGACAGTCCTAACCTGCACCGGTTCACCAAAGAAGTACTGGAAATGTATCAATGCCCGGTCTTAAAAGATACGGATGATCTTTATAAGGAAGCAACCCTTCCGGAAGAACTGAAAATAAAAACCTATTACGAGAGCCTGGACATTGCCGAAAGCAACAGGATCCACTATGTGTCCTTCCAGTTGCCGTCCGTGCTTGCCGGTGAAGCAAAGGACCTGGAGTTAAAAGAGGCGATCCGGTATGAGCTTGATTGAGGGGGAAGACTATTATGTAAATGAAGAGGGTAAAATGGTACTCACAGAAAAGTACCATTTACAGCGGGGATATTGTTGCAGCAACGGCTGCCGGCATTGTCCCTATGCATATGAAAATGTTCCTGAACCTAAAAGAACGCAATTACTCAATGAGCGTAAAAAGCAACAGCAATCCGGAAAAACTTAAAGCCCTGCGGCCTTCGGGCAAAACGGACGACAGCATCTTTGATCTCATCTACGATATAGCCCGGCAGATCCCCAGGGGGAGGGTGACTTCCTATGGAGCCATTGCAAAGGCAATCGGTTCCGGTAAATCGGCAAGGCTGGTAGGCTGGGCCATGAGTGGAGCCGGCAGGGTAAAACCCAAAGTGCCGGCGCATCGGGTGGTGAACAGCGCCGGGCTGCTTTCCGGGAAACATGCCTTCAAAACACCAACCTACATGCAGGAGCTGCTGGAAAAAGAAGGTATCAAAATAAAGAACGATAAGGTGGTGGATTTTAAGACCCGGTTCTGGGACCCGGTGTTGGAACTGGGTTAAAAAGTATCTCGTTTTTTGAGTAAAGGTAAAAGAGGGCCCTTTTCGAGTGTCGAATAGGTCCGGCTCTCAATGCGAAAGTATAAGCCAACAAGAGGTCAGCTGAAAAACTTTATGTTAGAGCTCTGTGTCGGAGTCTTTCCCACACCAAATTTCTACCTTTGACTATGTTGGAAAAGAAACTCTATATTGTAGCCGGGCACCAATGGTGCGGGTAAAACGACCGCATCTTATACAATTTTGCCGGAAATCCTGAATTGTAAAGAGTTTGTAAACGCCGATGAAATAGCAAAAGGGCTTTCTCCATTTCAACCGGATACGGTTTCTTTAGAAGCGGGAAGCATTATGCTTTACAGGATAAACGAGTTGTTGAGTGAACAGAAAAGGTTTACGAAAGACTGATCGAATTTAAAAAAGAAAAAAAACAGACCTGGTGATCATGCGCGGGAATAAGGTAATAAAGATAAAGCCGGAATAGTCCGATTTTTTGATAAATGCCGGCAAAGAAACGATACCTGCCAAATTTGTATATTTGTGTAAACACTTTTATGGGAGTAATATATGCAGATATCGAATTGATAAATGCCGGAGATCTTGAAATGGCGCGCCGGCATATTATTGGAGAAGATGAAGTAAAACGTATGCCGGTTAGCATGCTGGTTGACACAGGAAGCGAATATATGTGCATTAATGATACGGTTCGGGAACAACTGGATTTGCCTTTCCGCGAAAAGAGAAAAGGACAGTTGGCAAATGGGGATGTGGTGGAATATGATGTGGTGGGGCCCATTGAAATACGATTTAAAAACAGGATGTGTGTTACTACAGCCATGGTTATTCCCGGGGAGAATGAAATGTTATTGGGGGCCATTCCTATGGAAGATATGGATGTGCTTATTCATCCTCAACGCCGTGAATTGGTAGTAAACCCGGAGCATCCTTATTATGCTCAACTAAAACTAAAAGGAATCCGCCGCTAATCAGCTTATAAGTCCAACTAAAACGATTTCGATATCTTCCGGATCCGGGAAAGCTAAAATACATAAATTCGCTTTATCCTAAAATTGAGGATAAAAAGGACAGCTGTCGTTCAACAACGATCACTGCTGCTTATTTTTAAGATTGTTTGACAAAATAACTTTTCAGGAATGGCTACAACAAGAAGGGCTTTTATACAAAACACAGCCTTGGCTACCACCGGCGTGGCATTGTCCGGTATGTTCACAAAAGTAAGTGCATCCAGCTACAACCGCATAATGGGTGCTAATGGTAAAGTGAACCTGGCGCATATCGGCATCGGTAACCGTGGCGCAGAGATCATTGGTGATTTTGCAAAAACCAACCTCGCAAATGTGGTGGCACTGTGCGATGTGGATATGGGGGCCAAACACACGCAGGGCACCATGGCTAAATTTCCCAATGCAACCCGGTTCCAGGATTTCCGGAAGATGTATGATAAAATGGCAAAAGACATCGATGCCGTAACCATTGCGGTACCGGATTTTGCGCATTTTCCCATTACCGTACATTCAATGGCACTGGGCAAACATGTGTATGTGGAAAAACCCATGGCGCGTACTTTCCATGAAGTGGAGCTAATGATGAAGGCTGCAAAAAAGTACCCGAATGTGGCTACCCAAATGGGAAACCAGGGCCATTCCGAGGCAAATTATTTCCAGTTTAAAGCCTGGGTAGAAGCCGGCATCATTAAAGATGTAACAGCGATAACCGCTCACATGAACAGCCCCCGGCGCTGGCATGGGTGGGACACCAATATAAAAAAGTTCCCCGCAGCTGAGCCGGTTCCGGAAACCCTGGACTGGGATACCTGGCTGTCGGCACAGATGTACCACGATTTTAACAAGGATTTCCACTACGGACAGTGGCGCTGCTGGTACGACTTTGGTATGGGCGCCCTGGGCGATTGGGGTGCACACATACTGGATACGGCGCACCAGTTCCTGGATCTTGGCCTGCCGGAAGAAGTGACGCCGCTGAAACTGGAAGGGCATAATGACTATTTCTATCCGATGTCCAGCACGATTGAGTTTAAGTTCCCCAAACGGAAAAAAATGCCGCCGGTGGTGATCACCTGGTACGACGGTATCAATAACCAGCCCAAGCTTCCCGAAGGATTTGGAGCATCTGAGCTGGACTCCAGCATTCCTACCGTAAATGGTCAAAAGGCCCAGGCAGTAAAGCTGAACCCGGGTAAAGAGATCTACAGCAAAACGCTTACGTTTAAAGGAGGCTCTCACGCCAGCACCCTCAGCATTATTCCTGCGGAAAAAGCAAAGGAAATGGAGCATAAACTGCCGGAAGTGCCCAAGAGCCCCTCCAATCACTTTGCCAACTTTTTGCTGGCCTGCCAGGGCAAGGAAAAAACCCGTTCACCTTTTGAAATTGCAGGCCCGCTGAGCCAGGTGTTTTGCCTGGGGGTTATGGCCCAGCGGTTAAACCAGCCGATCAAATTTGACCGGGCTACCAAAAGGATCACCAACAATGCATTTGCAGATGCCTTTTTAACAGGGGCTCCTCCACGCAAAGGATGGGAAGACTATTATAAAATATAGATACAGATCACGGCTGAAATAACATTCCAACAAAGAGGGGGTTGTCTGAAAAAGGCGCCCCTTCTTTATTGGGGGGCATTTAATAAAAACAATTTGTACTTTTAAAAGTGCAAAGATCTCCGGCTATAAAAGGGAACCCGTTATGGGTACTGATATTAACCGTCTGCAGCCTTCCGGCTGCCGCACAGGTAAAGAGTACAACAGATACCTTAAAAAGAAACAAGGTACCAGTGCTTTTAAAAGCAGGAGCCAGCCCCTTTAGCATAAAACCTGTGGCCCTTAACACCGTTTACTACAATCATCTGGGCTTTATGTGCCGGCAGGAGCTGAAACTGGAAAAAGCTACCAAAACATCGTTTCGCTTCCGGCTGGGCAGTGTGGAATATACAGACCGGATGGAGGGAAAAGGGAAGCCGGTTACCCTGCGTTAAGAGGGATGCAACCCCTGTTAACAAATGCGTATTTACTCAAAACGATAACCGGATGCCTGTGCTGCCGCCTGCTTCAGCATATCTAACACAATGGTGGCTTCTGCAGGAGTAAAATTCCCAAAGCCCAGGCGCATCGCGCTTAGTTCCCGTGTTTGATACAGCAGGAACTGCGGAAGCTGCAAACCCTGTGTGGCACAGGCTTTACTGATCCTTAATAAATTCTGACCCTGCTCCCATTTTGTCCACACCGCCAGCCCCCCGGGCGGAATGGAAAAAGAAACGCTGTTGCCCAGCTGCATGGCCAGGGTTTCGCAAAAATGATTGCGCCGTTCATAGTAGATCTTCTGCACTTTTTTTAAATGGCGGTGAATTTCACCTTCGGCGATCAGTTCGCCCAATACCTGCTCCATAATGGTATCGCCCTGGCGGTCTATAATGGCCTGTACTTTCTGCATTGCTGCGATCAGGTTGTCCGGTGCAATGAGGAAGCCGGCGCGAAAACCAGGGGCAAGCGTTTTACCAAAGGAACCCAGGTATACCACCATTCCGTCGGTATCGGCACTGGCCAGGGGAAGAATGGGGCTGCTTTGATAATGAAAGTCATACTCGTAATCGTCTTCCAGTATAATAAAGCCATAGGCTACAGAGAGCTTTAGCAATGCGATACGTCGCTGTGCGCTAAGCGTAGCCGTTGTTGGGTAATGATGGTGGGGGGTAATGTATAGCAGCCGCACCCGGTGTTTTTTGCAGACCCGCTCCACCGCTTCTACATCGATACCTTCTTCGTCCACGAGCACGGTCTTTAACTGCGCGCCGGATTGCTGAAAGGTCATGTTGGCCGCATAATAACCCGGTGAGCCTACCAATATGATGTCGCCGGCATCAATTAACGTGCGGGCTGCCAGGTACATGCCCATTTCCATACCGCGGGTCACCAGGATGTTCTGAGGAGCAATATGCAGCCCGCGGGTACTGTTCAGAAAATTGGAAAGCTGCCTCTTAAAAAAAGAGTCGCCGGGGGCGGTGCTGTAACCGAGGTGCTTCCGGTTTACTTTACGGCGTAAGGCGGCCGTATAATAGCGGGCCAGCTGGTCTGTGGGAGACAACCGGTAGTCCGGCTGGCCATCTGTGAGCATAAGCGGGAGCCCGGGTGTTTCATCCGGCACATCAAGGATATTACTGTTCCTGAAAGGAAAACCGGTTTTGGCGGGATACCCGGTTAACCCAAGTACGTCCAGTTTTTTTTTGCCCGCGGTTTTACGCAACGCGGGTTTTACAAAACTGCCTTTATTGGGAAGGGAGGTGATCCAGCCCTGCGCATCCAGTTCCTCATAGGCGGCCACCACCGTTTTACGGTGCACCTGTAATAAAAGGCTCATGGCACGGGTACCGGGCAGCTGCTGACCGCCCGAAAGAAATCCCCGCTGGATGGCATTGATCACCTGATGCGCGATCTGCAGGTAAACCGCTGTGGTACTTTGCCGGTCGACGGGCAAAATGGTTTTATATGGTAACTGAACCGGACTACTCATTATATAAAAACCGGACTACCCCGATCATCCGGCAAGGTAATAGTTTTGGCGCAGATCAGGAAAGAAAAGCCTTTGGCCGCAACGGATCAAAGGCATCAGGTTAAAGAACGCATAGTTTTTAAAAAATGAGCAGAACAAATCAGCCGCCAAAACGGGTACAACGCAGAAAAAGATTTTTAGTGTCAGCCACGCTTATGCTTACCGCGGTTTTACCGGCAACGGCCCCCAGGGCACAGGATACTTTGCTGGACCCCGTTACGGTAACCTCATCCGTTATAGAAAAAAGAAGTTCGGAAACCGGCAGGAATATCAACATCATTAGCGGGGAAACCTTTGCCGGGCTGCCGGTACACTCGGTTGACGAGCTATTAAAATACATCCCGGGGGTAGAGGCACAAATGCGGGGGCCACAGGGAGCCCAAACAGACATTTCGATCCGGGGCGGCACCTTTCAGCAGGTACTGGTGATCCTGGACGGGCTGCGGCTGAACGACCCCAATACCGGGCATTTTACGGGCTATATCCCCATCAGCCCGGTAGAGATCGACCGGATCGAAGTGCTGAAGGGGGCTTCCTCGGCGGTCTATGGTTCCGATGCCGTGGGTGGCGTGATCAATATTATCACCAAAGCGTTTAACAAAAACCGGCAGAACCGGTCAAAACAGGCTACAGCCATGATCAGTACCGGTGAGTATGGTTTGCTGAATGCCGGTGCCGGCGGGTTTTATCAGAACGAAAAAATAAATGTGGGGGCGGGTTTCCTGACCAATAACGCCAACGGGGTACCGCAGCGGGGCATCCGGGGCTATTTTCATAATACCGCGGCTTCTGCCGGGCTGCTGGTAAAATTCAATCCTTACTGGAACCTCGCATTGCGAACCGCTTATGACAACCGGGATTTTGCTGCACAGAATTTTTACACCACCTATGCATCGGACACAGCATCAGAAAAAATCAGTTCCTGGTGGAACCAGGCGCGGCTGCAGTACCAGAAGGGAAGCACACAGGTGCGTATAGATGCAGGATATAAAACAATGGAGGACCAGTATTTATTTAACCCCTCATCCATAGCCAACGACAATCAATCACACCTGCTGCAGACCCAGGTTACGCTGCAACAGCGCTTTTCGGAGCAAACCCATCTTGTGGCCGGGTTCCATTTCCAGAACCGGGATATCCGCTCCAACGACCGGGGCAATCATCATTTGAATACGGCGGCTCCCTTTGTTTCGCTGATCCGGAAATTTGGAGCGCATTTTATGGTGAATCCTTCTTTAAGGATGGAATTTTACGGTTCCCTTCCTGCGGAATGGGTACCCCAGCTGACGGCCTCCTATAAAATGCGCAGTATCCAGTTGCGCGCCAGCGGCGGCAAAACTATCCGGAATGCCGATTTTACGGAACTGTATAATAATTACAGAAAGGATAGCGTAAGAAGCGGACGGGTGGGAAATGCGGGTCTGGTGGCTGAGCGATCCTGGACCTATGAAGCCGGGATGGATTGGTTTTGCCGGTCGGACCTGAAGTTTTCCACCAGCTTCTTCCAGCGCTTTCACAGCCAGCTGATCGATTGGGTAAATACGCCGTATGCCGATATGCCCCGGAAAGATAACCTGGTGGAGGGAAGTAATTATGCGCTGGCCAAAAACGTTGCAGCAGTAACTACCAGTGGCTGGGAGGCAGATGCTACCTATACCCGGCGTTTTACCAACAGGCAGTCATTGCTGTTCAATGGTGGTTTTGTATGGCTGTACAGTAAAAGCAGCGAGCCTAATCCTTCCTTTTATATTTTGTCGCATGCCCGGTTCCTGGCAAATGGCCTGCTGACCTATAGTGCCGGTCCTGTTTCGGTGAGCCTCACAGGTATCTATAAAGCACGCAAGCCGCAAACAGCCCCGGGGATCAATGCCGCAATCACAAAGGATTATTTTTTGCTGAATGGAAAAGCCTCTTACGGGATCTTAAAAAACAGGCTGGCGTTTTTTGTGCAGGTGGATAATATTTTGGACCGCCGGTACAGCGATCTGCTGGGAGCTCCTATGCCCGGCCGGTGGCTGCAGGGCGGTGTGCGTGTCAACCTGTGAGGTTTCAGAAACCTCACAGGTGGCGCAGGTAGGCTTTGCAGGCGCTTTGGATGGTTTCCTCCAGGGGCCGGTACTCAAAGCCAGGCAATTCCTTTACCAACCTGGACCCATCAAAAAGTGTTGCGCTGTTAGCCACTTTGGCACTTTCTTTTGTAATGAGGGGTTTGGCACCGGTAAAAAAAGACCGCAGGCGTTCCAGGCGCCAGGCAATGCCCGATATCAGGGGGGAGGCTTCTCTTCCCGGTTGCTTTTTACCAAAGGCATCTGCCATCGTATTGAGCAGTTTCCGGAAACGCCAGTTGTCGTTGCACACCACAAAACGTTCCTCTGTAACAGACGAGCCGGTAAGCAGGGCAACGGCTTTGGCCACGTCTTCTACATCTGTAAAGCCGTTGATGCCGTTAGTATACCAGCCAAATTCTTTGTAAACATTCTTAAAAATGGCGCAGCTGCCATCATTCCAGTTGCCATAGCCCAGGATGGTGGCGGGGTTCAGCACCACGCCTTCAAGTCCCTCCGCAAACCCGCGCCAGACTTCCAGCTCCGCCCTGAATTTACTGATGGCGTAATGGGTGTTGTTTTTATTATCCTCCCATTTCGCAGTCTCATCTACCGTACTGCTTTCCTTTTTGCGTCCCAGGGCTGCTACGGAACTGATATGTATAAAACGCCGTACACCTGCCTGCAGCGCCATGTTGACCATATTGGCGGTACCTTCCACGTTTACGTGATACATGTTCCGGCGCTCTTTTTTGGAAAAGGAAACGATAGCGGCGCTGTGTATAATGGTATCAATGCCTTCCATGGCCTCTTCCAGGGACAGCAGATCCAGGATATCGCCGGTTACCCACTCTACTCTATTCAGGATCTCCGGTGCAATGAATGCCGGCATTTTAGAGGTATCTCTTTTTATGGCTTTTACGGCAAATCCCCGCTGTACCAGCTCTTTCAGAATATAGGCGCCCAAAAATCCCGTACCTCCGGTAACCAGTATATTTGCCGTTTGTTGTTTGATGTCCTTGACGTTTTGGGCGAAAATAGTTATTTATTTTTCAAGAATCCAATTTGTGGCCGCTTCTACATCCGCATCCTTATCTTTCAATTGTTCCACCAGTATATCAGGAATGATGGGGCCGATGTGGTTGTGTTTCTTACGGTCTGCCGCATAGGTGGTTGCCAGTAACAGGGTAGAGCCATCAGAAAGCGGGAACATGCTGTTTGCGGTAGTATAGCCGGCTGTTGGCTGACCAAATAGTCTGGTATTGGATTGTCCAATAAAAGAAATCGTAGTAAACTCCCCGCTGCTTGCCGTTGAGGGGCCTACCAGTACGGCGGTTTTTCCGGATGTGTTTCTTAGCCTGTAAGCAGCGGGAACAACGGCACTTCCACTCCATGCTTTATTGCCCTTTCCTGAAATTGACCAGGGGTTTTTGTGCCGCCCTCTTACAAAATAACCCAGGTATCCTTTATTTAAAAAGGGCCCCAGCCCTGCGATCATCGGGTACATATTCCCACCGGTATTTTTTCGCAGATCGACGATCCAGCCGCTGATCTTATTTTTTGAGTCCAGCTCCCGTACAAGATCCTGGATCTTTTGAGCAAACACGGTCATGGCAGAATCATTGGTAGAGCCAAATCCCGGAACTGAAATATAACCAATATTGCCCGGCAGGAGGCTACTGGTTGCGTCTTCCAGTTTTTTGGCAGGCTGCGTATAATTTTTGGATGCGGTTACCGACATATGAAAGGAGTGGTTATCGCCGGCTTTCCGCAGCTGCCCCACCAGGTAACTGATCACCGGCTTTGCATCGCTGGAGGTTTTCATTCCGCCGGAGATCACACCAATGGTTTCATCGATCTGTTTCCAGTTCAGTGAGTCGGAATAGAGTGCATTCTTCCGGATGACTTTTTTTACCTCTTCTATGAAGCCTGCCGCAGGTTCTTCGGCGGGTGTTGAGGGAAAGTTGACCTGGGTTACTGAAAAATCGTCAAACCAAACAGTACCGGTACCGGACAGGAGTCCGCCCAAAACCAGTCTTTTTGCGTCTGGCTGCACTATAAAACTGACGGAATACTCCTTCCAGTCATTGGTGCCGTTCAGCACCTGCCCCTGCATGGCGAGATTTGAGAAATCGATCTGTTTAGTATCATTCCAGACCTGGCACCAGATAGAGGCATTGGCTGCTACCCCGCTTGTTTTAAGCACCGCACGGATGACTATTTTTTTTGTACCGGCAATATTGAGCGGTACGGTTTGGGAAAAGGACTGGAACGCACTTTTTTCTGTCGCATTTGAAATGCTGAACGACCGTGCTCCGGAATACCGGACCATCGAATCAACGGAGCTGGTATAACCGCTTTGAGGTTGTATGAACCAGGCGGATGGCTGATTTTTCTGAAGGTCTTCGAACCCACCGTTCCGGACCTGGGAAAAGACCGCGATGGTACAAATAGTACCAAGCAGTGTAATGATTATGTGTTTCATCATGTTATTGGTTTTGCTCTATATCAATAATATCGCCCGGCTTACAATCCAGCGCCTTGCAAATGGCTTCCAGCGTGTCAAAGCGTACCCCCTTGGCCTTACCTGTTTTCAAAATGGAGAGGTTAACAATGGTAACACCCACTTTTTCCGATAGCTCTGTGAGACTCATCTTGCGCCTGGCCAGCATTACATCGAGGTTGATCACTATAGGCATAATTAAATAAAAGATTCGTTTTCCTGTTTAATACTGTACACATACTCCAGGAACAGGGATATAAAGAACAGGCAACCGAGCAACGGCCCCTGGACAAAAAGCGTTTTCCCAAGTGCATACCCGTTAGCGCGTGAGGCAAACAGGATATCGGTAAATAAGGGGCACCCCACCGTTGTGTGCAGCAGGTAAGTATCCCCTATATATGCGGCTAACGAAGTGCCATAGGTTCCGGCAATGAGCAAAAGGGCGATGCCCCGGATGGCCCTGGAAGAGCTCCCGGACCATTGCGCTGATTTAACAATGGTATACAGTGCCCGGTAAAGCAGGATGCAGGCCAGTCCTGTAATCACCGAGGAGATGGCTGCCATAGTCAGTACGGCTTTCCGGAGCCCGGCACATGGTGTTGTAACATAAAACAGCGGCGTTTTTGAAACGGCCAGGTCATAGAGAATAAAGGTCGCTTTTATAAACAGCACAATACCAATAACACAAACCAGGTAAAGGACGTATGTGCCTTTTTTTAATGTTGAACTCATGATCTGCTGTTGAAAAGGGTTTTTAAATAATGGTATCCTGTTCCATCTTTACATGAGCGGCATATTGCAATATGTCTGCAATTAAAAAGATGCACAGGGTCAGAAACCAGGATACCGGCGCGTTAAAAAGCGCAGTAAGCAGGGCATTTTGATATAAATTGTGGTCTGCCAGGTGATTCATGATGGAATCCTGTTTTGAAAAAACGGATTCCTGCCAGGTGGATACCGCTGCATCGATGAGCAGCACCAGCACATTCAGCCAGCCGATCCATTTGATCATTTTATAATAGCCCATATTCCATTTTACACGGCTCATAACGTTCCGGATGATGCGGAACAGCAAATACCCCATGATCAGTATGATCCCTGATTTAATAAATTCCAGGATACTTAAGGGTAATGTCTGGTTGCGGTACGCTTCAACAGATGCGATGCCGGAGGAAAGCGAATTGGTGATCGCCACCACCAGGTTTGCAATAAAAGCGATGCAAAGAAAGCTCAGCGCCATCAGGCTGCTGCCGGTAATTTTAAATTTCGGAGGCATAATGTTGGTTGTTGAATAATCAGATAAAGGATTCATTTTCTTTTTTCAAAGTGGCGGCTGTTTTTAGAAATTGTTTTAACGTCCACAGCAAAACGGCCAGTAAAAAGTACATGGATTGGGGCTCTCTAAAAAGGAGCAGGTTATGGAAACTGCGAAATGCCAGGTTGCTGATAGCCCATAAGGAATGCCACTCTTCGAGATGCAGGTCCTGTATATTGCCGGCTACTACTCTTACAGTGCCCAATACTCCAAGCCCGATGCATGCATAAATAACCGTATGCAGGGCACGAAGACCTCCTGAATTGAAAAAGCCTGCCTTTTTATATTGACCAAACAGCTTCAGGAGCATGCCGCCGGTATAAATAAAAATAATATTGGTAAGGATCTGCGTTATAAACCATACAAGGGGTTGCTGGTTGGGCGGAACCACATTTGTGAAGCCGGTTTTAATAAAGGGGATGAACCACCGTATATGCCATATGAGGGCCTGCGCCGAAAATAACAGGATACACCATAAACCGGATGTAATTATTGAAAGAGTCGTTTTGTACTTCATAACCATGAACGTTTTAGTTTTCAAAGTTATCAAGTATTTAAAATAAAACAAAAAATATTTATCGTCTTATTTTAAATAAATAATGTTTTACTTAATATCCGGGATTCTGCACCATTTTAGTATCCAGTATAAGCTCCCTTTCCGGAATGGGGAGCAGCACATGACGGGCCCGGAAGCCCAGGGAGGATAATTGCGCATCTGCAAGTCCAATACGAACGAGTGTGGCAAAATGATACCCTTCCCGGGATGCCTCTGCTTTTACTATAAGGTTCAATTGATCAAATTTATTATTGTTATCTAAGGTAACGGGGGGCCTTCTGCTGCGGGCCTGGAGCTGGTTCAGCATATTTTGTGCTGCCGTTAAATTTCCCATGCGGATGTTGGCTTCTGCATTCATCAGCAATACTTCCGCATACCGGATGGTTGGGAAAATGGCCCGGTTGTAAAAATAGGTTTTGAATTCGCCGGACAACGGATCCATGCCGGTCCAGAGGATCTCCTTGCTGCCTGCATTCCCGAAAACGGACCCGGCATCTGCTTCTAACGCATATTTACCGCTACTGATAACTGCATTTGAGTATTCGATGGCTTTTGCTGATGTATTTTTCAGCAAGGCCGTTTTGGCAAGCAATGTGGTGGCTACCCATTTTGTTACAAAATTTTTGCTGACAGTATTTACCGGCAAATGAGCGGCAGCAAATTCAAGGTCTTGCTGAATGAAGTCCAGCACGGTGGCCTTAGGGCTCCTGCCCGGATAGCGTTCCGTATCCATGTTGACCTCCGTCATCAGGGGCACATCTCCAAAGCTGGTAACGAGGTTTATATAACTGTAAGCGCGCAGCAGCCGGGCCTGTGCTTCGTAGGGGTCCGTATCTGCGCTGTTTATATTATTACAAATACGGATCATTGTATTTGCATACCGGATCGTTTTCCAGGGAAGCGCCCATATATCGGCAATAAGCTGGGTGCCGGCATTAAAAGAAAAATTATTAAATGCCAGCCATTGCCCGCTGCCTGTGGCATCCTGGCTCATGTAACCATCGGCTACTACCCGGATCCTGTCAAAATCTGCTGCCGCCATATAAATGCTGTTTATCAGCGGTTGCAAAGCGGCTTCCAAATTCAGTGTGTCCTTTCCCACTAAAATAATGGCCGGTACGGTTCCCTCATCGGCTGTTTGCACCGAACGATACGGAAGTGGCATATAGTCCTGCCCGGTAATGATCCCATCCCCGTTGAGGTCTGTCCAGTAAAAGTTGCCGGGCATGGCACCAGGCTGTGTGGGGGGGGGCGTGGCGTACCGGATCAATGAATCGGATGAAAGTCCGGTCAGCACACCATTGGCACCGGGGGTTATGTTGAACTCGGCAAAAAGGGTATCTGTTTCGTTCAGGTTTCCGGCAGATAAATAATATTTTCCGGGGATCACATCGGTAAACAAAGCGATACCATCATTGCCGGTGAGGGTCCTGTAAGCATATTTGGGAATGGTGCCGGTGATGGTGGCGGCAAAATCCTCACGGGTATGGAAGAGGTACACAGGATAATTGACAAGCGGCAGGCCCCTGGGGGGACTGATAAACCATTTGGTGGCATCGTATACCGTAACAGCAATGGATCCTTTGGGATGCGTATTGGTCAATGCCCTGGAAAGTTTATAGGCAACCACCTTGTCGGAATGAAGCAGGGTATTTTTTTCAACCAGCAGTCCGTTTACCCAGGTGCTGTCACCGGATTTTATTACCTGGATGGTCTTTCCGCTTTCGGTTTTCAGGCGCTGCCCGTTCTGGAGTTGCGAAAAACTGATCAATCCTTTTATGATATGGTCCCGGATATTGCTGGTATTCAGAGACGGAGAAGCAACCGTATCTGAATAACTGTTTGGGTGAGAGGCGGATGCGGTAACAGCTCTTGCCATCGTTTTTGAAGAACCACTGTTCTCAAAGGCCGTATTAGAGACCGTAAACAGGGTGATACCGGCATCCAGGTCTTCCTTCGAAAGAGCGGTCTGTTTTAATACATCGGTAAATATGGATACAGAGGCATCTGTTTTTAGCAGGCCGGCAAGGTCGGCAGCATTCCGGATCGCTTCCTTTTCCGGGTTGACGTCTTTATCTTTCTTACAGGAAAAAAGGGCAACGATGATTCCTGAAGCAAGCAGGTAAGTGCGGATTCTCATAGCAATTAATATTTTATCGAATATATACCGATAAAATTAGGTGTTTTATGAAACAAAACCTCAGGCGAGCCCCTTCCGTTTCATGCCCAGCCAGGTAGCCAGCTGCAATACTGCAATAATAATAAGTACGGGAACAAGATTTTTGGAAATATCGCCCAAACGGCCACCTTCCAGGAACAGGCCATAGAAAGCCTCCAGGCACCAATAAAGAGGAGAGACCCGCATCACGCCCTGGAAAGAAGCCGGCATGGCAAAGGCCGGAACCAGCAGCCCGCCGATGGCGGCAAACAGTACAATGCTGATGGCACCAACGCCGTTGCTCTGTTCCTGGGTATTGGCAAAGGTACCAATGCAAATGGCGAAACTGGTGGCGCACCATCCGCAAAGAAAGGTCACCAGCAGGAGCCCGCCCTTATCGGCCGGAATATTTAAGGCGGGGAGCCCGATCACCGGGAACAGCCAGCGGCCAATGCTGAAGATAACAGCTGCCTGCAGCATCGTAATGATGATATAGGTGATCTGTTTGGACATTATGGAAACCGATAGCGATGTAGGCATGGTTTTTAACCGGAGGAAACTGCCGCTTGTTTTTTCCCTGACGAGGCTGCTCCCCAATGAGATCACGATAAAGAACATGGCAAAAAGGGTCCAGGCCGGTATATTGTGCTGGGTGGCATTGGGCACGGGGAGGCTATTGTCCCTGGAAACCGCCTGCTGGTTTACCGGGGTTTCATTGGAGAGGATCTGCTGCTCCAGCGACTGGGGAATATTGGGCTCGTTGTTGATGCTGCTATATAATGCCCGTACAATATATTTGCTCTGCACGATCTGCAATACGCTGCTGAGCGCACCGTCGATCCCCTGCCGGAAGGATTTTTGCAGTACCGGGTGGTAATAAAGGGTTAAAGGGCTTGCTTTTATTTTTGTAGAATCGGCAGCGGTGCTGTCTGCTATGGCGATGGTCTTCAGTGCTTCTCCGGATACCCGTTCTGCTTTGGCAAGCACATCCTGCGTATATTGAGGCGGAATAACGATGGCCAGCAGGGCCTCTTTATCTTCCATCTTTTTTTTGATATCCGCTTCGGTTGCGGCGGCCGGCAATTTTTTTAAGGTGAACATACCCCCTTTTTCAAGGGAGGCGATCAGTTCCCGGGCGGCTTCGCCGGTATCGCGGCTCATAACCAGCAGCGGCACTTTTTTGTCGTTCACCAGCTCAAAAGTGCTGTTCTGTACCGAAGCAATAATGATGGCCAGGATGATGGGCATCAGGAACATCAGGGCCAGCCCCACCTTATCCCGCAACAGGATGCGGCCATCTTTTTTTATGCTTGCCCAAAGTTTGTACATCGTGGTGGCAAAAGTAGTGGTTTTTTCAGCTTGCCGGTTGCTCTTTAAATTGGTAAGTTTGTATGAAAAATAAAGAAACTATGGGAATCATCTATGCAGAAATAGAATTGATCAATGGCGACGATCTTGCGCTGGCACGTCGCCATATTATCGGTGAAGAAGCGATCAAACGGATCAAAGTGAATATGCTGGTAGACACCGGCAGTGTATATATGTGCATCAATGAAAACGTACAGGAGCAATTGCAGCTCAATATTGTTGAAAAAAGAAAAGGACAGTTGGCCAATGGCAGCATTGTGGAATATGATGTGGCCGGACCGATCGAAGTACGGTTTAAAAACAGGCGCTGCGTGGTGGATGCCATGGTGCTCCCCGGCGATAGTGAGATGCTGCTTGGATCGATACCCCTGGAAGATATGGACGTACTGATACATCCGTACCGCCAGGAATTGATTGTAAACCCCGAGCACCCTTATTTTGCCCAAATGAAGTTGAAGTAGGTCTTGCTTTTACTCAACACTCCAGCTGATATTCCCGTCTTTTTCGTCTTTTAAAAGAATACCGATCCCTGCCAGCTGGTTGCGGATCTTATCCGATGTTACAAAATCTTTCCGGCTGCGCGCTTCCTTGCGGATCTCGATCAGCAGCTGCATTACATCCTGCAGCTTTTCGTTATCGGCAGCGGAAACCGAGGTTAATCCTAAAATGGTTTCAAGATAGGTATGAAACTGTTGCTGTAACAACTCAAAAGTGGCTTTTGAAATGCTGGTAAGCGCGATGGTTCTGTCTTTGAAGCTATTGATCACCGGAGCCAGCTCAAACATATTGGCCAGCACCTTGGCGGTATTGAAATCGTCGCTCATAAATTCATCAAACTCCGCTACCAGTTTCTGAAGATGGGCATCCAGCTCCGGATCTGCCGCCGTTTCCTTCAGTTCAGCGCCCCGGTCCTGCAGCCGTTTTAAATTTTCATAGGCTTCCCAAAGGCGTTTCAGTCCTTTTTCGGAGGCCTGCAGGGCCTCGTTACTAAAGTCGAGCGTACTGCGGTAATGACTCTGGAGGATGAAAAACCGTACCACCATCGGGTGGTAGGCCTGCGTCAGCAGGGGATGATCGCCGCTGAACAATTCCGTAAGCTTGATCACGTTGTTATAGCTCTTGCCCATCTTCCGGCCGTTGATGGTGATCATATTATTGTGCATCCAGTACTTAACCGGCGCATGGCCATTGCAGATCGTGCTTTGCGCAATTTCGCTTTCATGGTGTGGGAACTGGAGGTCCATACCCCCGCCATGGATATCAAAATGGTCGCCCAGATATTTGGTGGCCATGGCAGAGCACTCAATATGCCAGCCCGGAAACCCTTCGCCCCAGGGGCTGTTCCAGCGCATAATATGTTTGGGAGGCGCCGCTTTCCATAGCGCAAAATCTGCGGCATCCCGTTTTTCTTCCTGCCCTTCCAGCTCCCGCGTGGCTTCCAGCAGGTCGTCTATTTTCCGGCCGCTAAGCTTCCCGTAATCGTGGCCGGCCGCGTATTTTTTTACATCAAAGTATACGGATCCACTGTTTTCGTACGCATACCCGTCTGCCATGATCTTTTTGATCATCTCAATCTGCTCCACAATATGCCCGGTGGCCGTGGGCTCAATGGACGGCGGAATGGTGTTGAACAGGTTCATGGCCCAGTGAAACAGGTTGGTATATTTTTGTACCAGCTCCATGGGTTCCAGCTTTTCCAGCACAGCCTTGCTGGAAATTTTGTCCTCTGCCTCACGGCCCTCCTCCTCAAAATGCCCGGCATCCGTAATATTGCGCACGTAGCGGACTTTATAACCCAGGTGCTGCAGGTAACGGAATACCACATCAAAGGTAATATAAGGGCGGGCATGCCCCAGGTGACTCTCGCCGCTTACCGTAGGCCCGCAAACATACATTCCCACATAGCCCGGTGTAATCGGTTCAAACAGTTCTTTCCGGCGCGAATAGGAATTATGTATCTTAAGTGTACTCATACCATCTTTTTGTAAGAGTACAAATATAAAGGAGGCGGCTGGTATTTGACCGGGGATGGATAAAAAGAAAAATGAATATACCCGGCAACCGGGTTTGTTAAACCGGTGCTAAACTCCATTTTATATGCTGTTTAAATAGTAACATTACTACCTGGTAAAACAATCAAAACCGTTTTTATGAAATACCGTTTATTACTGGCTTCGCTGTTTTTGATGCTATCGGAAAGCCATGCGCAGTTTTTGCTGCAACCCGGGGGATTTGTTGCGGATGGGGGAAAAGGATTCTATGTAGTGGAAGTGCCCGGGGCCTCGCAGCAGCAATTGTTTGAAGCCCTTGAACGCCGGGTACAAACCAGCTTTGGCGCTTTCCGCAGCCGGGTATCGGCAGATGAGGGCAGGGAGCTCCTGTTCCAGGCAACGGACCGAGGGGGGCTTACCTATTATGGAAGAGATTATGATGTTACCTTCCTGGCCAGCTTTGAATTTAAGAAGGGCAAAATAAAAGTGAATGCACCGGTGATCAAAAGTATCCGCAGCTTTAACCCGCTGGTTGATTCTGTGGCCTCCCTGTTAACGGTAAAAAGCCAGGAGCCCCTGATCTTCCGGGAGTGGCGTTCTTTTGTATATGATAAAAAGGATAAATTAAAAAACCGGCAGCTGAAGGAAACGCTGGAGGCTTTTATGAATAAAAGGATCCTGGAGCCCCTGCTGGCTGTAAGCGCTGCAGAAGCGTGGTAGGCTTCCTTAATCAGCTGCCGGCGCCAGCCGCAGGTCGCAAACCATCATATAGTGGTCCGAATAGTTGGTGGTAACGCGCTTTATCTGGTCTATCTCAAAATGATGATCTGTAAAGATGTAGTCGATCCTGAGCGTGGGCGACAGGGAGTTATAGGTCCTGCCGATCCCGAGCCCTTTTTTCAGAAAGGCATCCTGCATGGCCCCCTTAACCGTATGGTAGGTGTAGGAATTGGGCACATCATTCAGGTCTCCGCAAAAAATAGTGGGGTTGGGGCTGTTCTTTAATATTTCGGGCATCATGTCGGCCTGGATGCTCCGGTGCTGGATGGCCGTTCTCAGCTTGGTAAAAATATAAAACGCATTGCTGATGATATTTCCTTTTGCTTTTTTCAGCGCTTCAATTTTTGAAATATCTTCCTTACGGAACTGGTTCGACTGCAGGTGGGTGGTGTAAACACGGAAGAGCTGTTTCTCTTTTTTAATATCCACAAAGAGCAGGGCTTCCGGCAGGGTGGGCCTCGGGTAGCGTACGATGCCGGTATCTACAATGGGGAAACGGCTAAAGATAACACTCCCGTTAAACAGCCGGTCGCCATCCCAGTCGTGCGAATAATAAAAATACGGATAGCCCAGTCCCTTGCTTACCGCTACAATATTGTTGTACCAGTCCGGGTTGATGGAAGAGCTGAATTCCTGGAAGCAGAGGATGTCTGCATTGGTGGCCTTGATCTGCTGCAGCATTTTGTACCGGGTCTGGCTTCCTTTATTGTTATTGACCACCATTTCTACAAAGCGGGCTACATTCCAGGTAACAATACGGATCTGTCCTGCTTTTTTTTCCTGTTGAAACGGCTTTTTAAAGTTGAAGGCAAAAAAATTGGTAATCGCCCCTCCCCCCAGGATCACTGCTATTGCCGATATCAATGCCCATTGCTTCCTGATAAAGATCCACCAGCATAAAAAGGCAAAAACCAGTAACAGCAAAAAAGGGAACGCCAGGCCAAAAATATAAAGGATGGGCCAGTCCATCGGGCTGATGTAAGCAGCCAGGCATGCCAATAAAAAAAAGAAGACCACCAAAACATTGATGCCCAACAAAACCTTATTGCTGATTTTTGCAAAAACACTCATCGCCAAACCCTTTCGACCCGAAAGATAATTAAGTTAATCTGCAATCGGCAAAACGGGGGAATCGATTTTCGCTATTTGCCTTTAAAATCTTCCTGGCTGGCACGGGTTAAAAAGTCTTTCTCTTCCTGCGTAAGCATTTCATAACCACCGGCCTGGTTCATTTTGTCTAAAATAGCATCCAGGCGCTGCTGTGTAAGCCGGGAGGTCCTGGTAAAGGGCTCTCCTGAAGTTTTATAAAAGTAGGTATCTTTTATTTTTTTCCGGTTTGCCTGTTTTTCCGGGTTAAAAAGGTTGATGAACCAATCATATACCCGGTTCATCCATTCGCTTCCATCATAGCCCTTCCTTAAAAGGTAAATAAAAAGAAAGCCGGTCAACGCCCCGGTAAGCTGCGAAAAATAAAGCGCCGGTACGCCGGGCGGTATGGTGGCAAAATCAATAACGGTATAAATAAGTGTAATGATCCAGAGCGAGATGCCCCCGTTGAGCATTGGCAATAACTTATAATTGGGCGAAATGGTGGTTGCTGCAACGGCAATGGCCAGGATGCAGGCGCCTGATCCGCTGCAATAGGGAAATGCATGGGTTTCCGGGTGCATGGCCCTGCAAACAAAAACGTATACCAGACCCGAAAATATGGTGGAATAAACAAACAGGGGAATCAGTTTCCTGTTGCCGGTTATGTCAATAAAGATAAAACCAAAACACCATAGCCATAACATATTGGCGATGAGCTCCCAAACATTGACCTGCACAAAAGAATAGGTCAGGAAGGTCCATATCTTGGCAAGGGCCGTGCCCAGCTTTGGCGATAAGGCAATGGTACTCAGGATATTTTCGTTAAAATACCCGGTTACATCCGCTCCTTCGTCAAAACGCAGGTAGGTGAGCGCCTTAAAAAAAGCAAGAACAACAAACAGGATCATGCTGATCGCAATGAGTATGACCAGTGGATTTACCCGTGTTCCAAAAGACAGCCGGCTGTCATAGTTTCTGTCAGAAATACCCATATCAAATACCCAACAAAATTAAAGGGTTAAAAGTTGATTCCTTATTTAAGATAAATTTAGTAAAAATTACGCCGGTTTGTTTTATTCCAGACTTTCAGGAGCAAAAAACCCGTCAGCGCTCCCCCAAGGTGCGCATAGTGCGCAATGGTATCGCCGGAGGCGCTGTACAGCCCAAAAACCAGGTCAATGACGATCAGGCCGGTGATGGCCCATTTGGCCTTTACGGGCACCGGTATAAACATAATGTAGAGCTCTGTATTGGGAAAGGTCATGGCAAAAGCCACCAGCACACCCATTACGGCGCCGGAAGCACCTACGGCAATACTGCCGCTGTGGGTGTAATATTGAACGGCCAGGTGCAGCGCTGCCGATCCCAGCCCGCAAATAAAATAAAAGACCAGGAAGCGTTTGGCCCCCCAAACATTTTCCAGGATGCGCCCAAACATCCAAAGCGTAAACATATTAAAAAGGATGTGGAAGAACATTTGCGAGCCGGAGGCGGCATGGGCAAACATATGCGTAATAAGCTGGTAGGGCTTAAATCCTTCGCCAATGGGCCAGAGCGCCAGTTTGCCGGTCAGGAACCCAACACTGTCATATACATCTCCGATTGCCACTACAGATGCGCCATACCGGTTGTCGAACAGGAGCTGTGCCACCCAAACTACTACGTTAATGGCAATAAGGTATTTAACGGCGGGCGGAAACTTTTCGGCGGGTCTTGTAAAATAGGAACTCATGAATCATTATTTAAGTTGGGCTCAGGACCGGAGTTTGAGCTGCACCACGTTCTCAATATGCAGCGTGTGCGGAAACATATCCACCGGCTGAATTTTGGTTACTTCGTATTTTTCGTTCAATAAAGCCAGGTCTCTTGCCTGGGTAGCCGGGTTGCAGCTCACATACACCACAATGGGCGCTGCCATTTCATTGATCTTCTGCACCAGCTTCTCATGCATGCCTGCCCTTGGCGGATCGGTTATTATAACATCCGGACGCCCGTGTTGTTCAAAAAAAGCGTCGGAACAGATGTCGATAACATCCCCGGCATAAAAACGGGTCTTATCGAGGTCGTTTAATGCCGCGTTTTCTTTGGCGTCTTCAATGGCCGCATCGATCACCTCTACGCCAATCACTTTTGCGGCTTTTTCGCTGCAAAAGATACCGATGCTGCCGGTACCGCAATACAGGTCGTACAGGGTTTCTTTACCGGAGAGCTCTGCAAAATCGCGGGTTACCCGGTAAAGCTCCACCGCCTGCGTCGTATTGGTCTGGAAAAAAGACCTGGGACCAATCTTAAACCGGTACTGCTCCAGCTGCTCGGTTACATACCCGGGCCCGTACCAGGCCACCGGCTCCAGGTCATAAAGGCTGTCGTTCCTCTTTGTATTAATGGTATAAAGCAGGGTGGTGATCCGGGGAAACTGTGTGCGGAGATGCTCCAGCACCTTTTCCCTTTTTTCAGGATCATCTTCGCCCATGACCAGGTTTACCATCAGCTCCCCCGTTTCGCAAAGGCGTACCTGCATGGTGCGCAAAAAACCGGTATGCTGCCGGAGGTCGTAAAAACTATAGCCATGTTCCTTTGCAAAGGCTTTTACCGCCAGGCGGATGGCATTGGTGGGCTCTTCCTGTAAATAACAGGTCCGGATGTCCACGATCTTATCCCAGAAGCCCTTCCCGTGAAAGCCGGCCACACCCTGTTTCCCGTACTCGTGGGGGTTAATGCCCTGCTCCTTCAGCGCATTGAACTGCTCTTTGGGCATAAAAAGTTCGGTGCCAAACGTATATTCGATCTTGTTGCGGTATTGCTGTGTTTTGGCGGCGCCCAGGATGGGCTGCATATCCGGCAGCGGAATTTTGCCGATGCGCTGCAGGTTGTCCTTTACCTGCTGCTGTTTGTATTGCAGCTGTTTGTGGTAAGGAAGCATCTGCCACTGGCAGCCGCCGCAAACCCCAAAGTGGGAGCAAAACGGGGTTACCCGCTCATCGGAGTAGGACCGGAAGGCGATGGGGTGCCCTTCGGCCCAGTCCTTTTTGTTCTTACCCAGGCGAATGTCCACCACATCGCCGGGAACCACCTGCTCCACAAAGATCACTTTGCCCTCTACCCGGGCAATAGACCGGCCTTCGGCAGCATAGTCTTCGATCAGGATATTTTCAAGAATAATATTTTTTTTCTTTTTCCGAGCCATGTTATAGTTGTTTTCCCTGAATGAGAACAGCCGACCGGATGGATTGTTCCTTTAAATGTAAAAATTGTTTCCGTTCTTCATCTTCCAGGAACCGCCTGAAATCCGCTTCCGTTTCAAATGAAACCAGGTGCAGTTCATACGGCGGCTCTGTATTGACTTCGATAAAGTCCGCTTTTTGCGGGCGCAGCCGCAACAGGAGCCGGCCATTGTATTTTTTTATCAGGGGAAGGGCCCGCTGCTCAAACTCATGAAAAACGGCCTCGCTCCCTTCCTTAATGTAAATGAGTTGTGTAACAAATATCATTCGTACAATACAATAATCGCTGGTTTTAACGCTCCCGGCTGCGCTTCAGCCGGCCTGTTACAGTTCTTTTACCACGGCGCTGATGATCTGGGGCCGGCCCAGGGTATAGTAATGGAGCACGGGCACCCCGTTCTTTTTAAGGTCCTTTGACTGCATCAGTAACCATTCCGTACCTACTTTTTCCACATCCTCGTTGGTCCGGCACTTCATCATTTCTTTTGAAAGATCTGTTGGCAGGTCAATATGGAAGGTTTTGGGAAGCACGTTCAGCTGCTTGAGCGTGTATACGGGCTTCAGACCGGGAATAATGGGAACCGTGATCCCCGCTTTACGGCAGGCGTTTACAAATGCGTAATATTTGGCATTGTCAAAAAACATCTGGGTTACAATATAATCGGCTCCCGCTTCTACCTTCGCCTTCAGGTAGGCCATATCGGTTTCCATATTGGGCGCTTCAAAATGCTTTTCGGGGTACGCGGCTACGCCAATGCAGAAGTCGGTTTTGCGCGAATTTCTCAGGTCCTCTTCCAGGTAAACCCCGTTGTTCAGGTCCACCACCTGTTTCAGCAGGTCAATGGCATAAGGATGCCCGTCGGGCTGCGGAATAAAGGCCGTTTCATTTTTAGCCGCATCCCCGCGCAGCACCAGCACATTGTCAATGCCCAGGTAGTTCAGATTAATCAGCGCATCTTCCGTTTCATTAATGCTGAAGCCCCCGCAGATCAGGTGGGGAACCGTATCCACGTTGTATTTATTCATAATGGCGGCGCAGATGCTCTCCGTACCCGGCCGTTTGCGTACGATCACTTTTTTGAAACTCCCGTCGGGGTTCTTTTTAAAAATATGCTCGCTCCGGTGGTAGGTAACATTAATAAAGGCCGGTTTGTATTCCATCAACGGGTCCAGATGGTCGTAAAGCGCCTCAATACCCTTCCCTTTCAGGGGGGGGAGTATCTCAAAAGAAATTAATGTATTCTTTGCATTCTTAATATGATCGATCACCTTCATAGGCTGCAAAACTAATGGAAAGATACCAGTATTGAAGTTCCAGGTTTCGCGTTTGATGTGGGAGCCGTTTTTATCCCTGGCACCCGGCAGCTGTAATGCGGCTAAGCGGGTCAAACGACAGAAAGCCGGGGACCGCCCGCTTATCACTCAGCAGGAATTCGTTATTTTAGTAAAAAATAAGCCGGCCGGATGAAGTTCCAGATAACTGTTTTAACCATGGTGCTTTTTTGTTTGCAGCCTTTTGCCTCAATGGCGCAGCATTTGTTTAAAGGAAGGGTACTGGACAATTACTCGGAGCTCCCGGTGGAGAATGCCACGGTTACCATCAACGGGGTAACGGCGCAGGCCGGAAAGGATGGGTATTTTGAAGTAACGGCGCCGGGCAAAACGCCCAATACCATCCGCATTTCGCATATAAGCTTCAGGGATACGATCCTGCTGTCCGGGGTTCCGGAGGTATTCCAGCTGGTTAAGCTTACAAGGAGCATAAGAACAATGGGCGAAGTGATCGTACTGTCCGGCCACACCGGGGAGGAGCTCATCCGCAAGGCAAATGCGGCCATTTGTGCCAACTACTCCAAAAGGCAGATCCTGGCGGAGGGCTATCATATTGCCCGGGAGTCTTTTAATAACGACCGGTTTGTATATGAGGATACCGCCCTTGTAAAAGCCCTTATCCCATCCTACTGCAGGCCGGGGCAGGTAATGCTGAACCTGGTACAGAACAAAGCCGGCATTACGGTGCGTGACAGCAGCTTTGCCCGTACCCTTGCAATGTCCGGCGGCTATTATTTTGTAAAGGGGGCCGACTATGTGTACCGGCAGGTATTTTCCGGTGAGCATATGGACCAGTACCGTTTTGTCCGCAAGCCGGATTCCATTGCCGCAAACCAGCAGCTGTACGTGGTGGCTTTTCAAACCCGGGCAAAATCCGATCTTTTTATGGAGGGAACGGTCTATATCGACAAAACCACCCTGGCCTATGCCGCTTTTTATGTAAACCTGGTCCGGCAGCCAAGGCGCACCAGGGAGTATGCTATAGAAAAGGAGTATGCCAGTATTATTGTTCATTATAAAAAAGCGGCCAACCGTAAATATTACCTGCAGTCCTTTTTTAGCGAAAATACCCGTACCCAACAGGGGCTGAGCCGTTTTCCGGGTATTGTGCAGGCGGCCCGGCTAAAACAGGCGTATACAACCCTTCGTATAAAAAAGAAAGGTCCTTTTGATGTACATGCCCTGCTTGGGGAAACGCTGACCTTCAGTGAAATTTCAAAGCCCGCAGAAGTTATCCCATGGAAAGATGTGGAGCGGGCTGCTTCCGGTGAAATAGTGCTGGAGAATTAAAGGGGGGTATTTCGCCGGATTAGCAGGAACGGTCTTGTCTCCCGGCTCAATACCAGGAACTCTTCAGTCCGGCATTCCTATGTACAAAATCTTGTATATAAAATAATTCAACTATTTTGTTATTTTGTCTTTAATATCAAAATTAAAGACACTATGCCACACAACATCTCACTAACCAATGCTGCCGCTATGACGCGCCGCTACCGCCAAAACAGTGAAGCCATCCTGGCTGCCGGGTTTCAAAACCATAATATTCTACCCCTGTGTGAAACCTTTGACAGGGCCGCAATTGACGCGCTGCTTGCGCAACCGGGTTGCACAGGTTTAAGGATCTACTACGGTATGGATACCGAGCTCAAAGTACATGCGATACTGGTAGGATCAGACGCTTCCAATACTGATATACTTCCGCCCAATAGTATCGTAAAAACAGAGGAAGACGGATATATTATGGAACAATCCATTCGGTGCCCGCCTACCTGTCCTCCGGAAAGTCCTTTGAATGTTTGATAAAGGTATCCCTGGTTTTTAATCAGTCAAACGGCTGTTTTGGAGATTTGGTATAATATAACAGTGATCAGCGGGTTGTCCTGCCTGGTACCTGCCGTTGCGGGCTGGTGGCGGTTACAAAAGATCCGTCCCGTTTTTTACCCCTTTATTGTAGTACTAACTGCGAACTACTGTGCAGAACTGCTGAGCTTTATACTTGTTAAAACAGGCCGCGATAATACCGGTTGGTATAATTGTTATGCCTTAATATATCTATTGCTGATCCTTCTCCAGCTTTATAAATGGTCACCGGCCAGAAGTGTTTCTGTTATGCTGCGCTTTTCCGGCCTTTTATTATGTCTCTTATGGCTGTTTACATGTCTCTTTGCAGGTGGCCTGGCTGCGAATTTCACTTTATTTCTCCTTTTTAGGGATAGCAGCATTGCAGCATTTTGTTTTTTGTTATTGTACCAACGTATACCGGCCTGTACGTTTAGTATTTATAAAGATGCGGTGGTGCTTATTTGCTGTGGTTGGCTATTCCTTTTTGTATACGATGGTATTATGCAGTTACTGTTCCTCTGGGGCCAGTGGTTGGAAAACCCCTCCCTACCATACCTACAACCCTTTTATTCCATTGTTAACTTTCTTGTGCTTTTAATTCATTTAATTGCAGTAATATGGATACCACCAAAGACCCCCTTATAATCACGGCTGCTGTAGTTCTTTTCATTATGCTGCTATTATTTGCCGTGGTACTTACCTTTATTATCCGGGCCCAGCGGCAATTTTATGCTAATAGCAGCAAGACTGTTTTATCTCGCCTGGAGATACTTGAAACGGAACGCACCCGCATTGCGCGCGATCTGCATGATGAGTTAAGCCCTATGTTAAGCCGGGTTTTCATGTATGTTGACGTCTGCAGTAACAGATATGGACCGGCTGTATCCGATTTTCTTTTGCCGCCAAAAGATATTCTCAGCCATTTGATTGAGCGGGTAGCCGAAATTATCAAAAACCTGGAAGATGAACGGATTATAAAAAATGGTTTACAGCAATCCATATTAACTATACTGGAGCAGTACCGGCATCTGCAACAATTGCAGTCTACTTTTTATTATAAGGTAAAAAGCCCGCTTTCAAGGGCAGCAACGATCGGCCTTTACCTTATTCTGTTGGAGCTGATCCAAAATACCCTTAAGCATGCACATGCATCGGCTATTGAAGTACAAATATGGCAGTGGCGTAGTTTTCTTTTTTTTAACTATAAGGACAATGGTAGCGGCACCTGTTTCTCCGGCAACCCCGACGGTACCGGACTTAAAAGTCTGCAACAACGTATTGAGCTGCTGGGTGGGACCCCGGAAGCTAACACACAGCCTGGCAATGGCTTTCAGTTTCATATACCCTTAAAACCGCATAAAGATGGATCTTGCTGAAAAAATACAGCTGTACATCGCAGATGACCAGAATCATTGCCTGGAGTCGCTGCGATTGGCCCTGGAGGATGCCCCTGATATTCATATTGCCGGCGTTGCCCAAAGCGGGGAACAGCTTTTGGCATTGGTGGCCAACAATCTTCCGCAGGTGGTCATTACAGATATTAATATGAGCGCTACAGATGGTATCACTGCAACCCGGCTCCTCAGAGAGCAGTATCCCTCTATTAAAATACTGGGATTTACCCAATACACAGACGAAAGGCTGTTGATTGAAATGATGCATGCCGGGGCCGATGGTTATCTTTATAAAGGCACCGACAGTTACACTATTGCCACGGCTGTACGGATGGTTGTGAATGATGGCAATTTTTTTTGCACCCGTACACTGAAAAAACTGGCACAGGTCTTACAACAAGGCATTTTTCGCTTATCGCCCAAACCAATACCTCCTGGTTTTTTTGTTGGTAAGGAAAAAGATGTGCTGCTACTCTTGTGCGAAGGGTTGGGCGGTAAGCAAATAGCTGCCAGGTTGGGCCTTACTGAAAATACTGTAAATAAATACCGGGCCAACCTGCGTGAAAAGACCGGAAGGCCCAACGATGCTATGCTTGTTTTGTTCGCTGTACAACACAACCTGTTTAATCCTGATTCCTGATCAAAAATCAGGTACTCTTGCTATGGCAGCTGCCCTTTAAATTTTGTGTAATGGAGACAACAGATTTTCTAATCCGCTTTCAGCCACCTGGCAACAATACAGCTACGGCTATCCGCAGACCCGGGCCTGCACCCATTGGCACGTTTTGTCTGCCTTATGCCCGGCAGGAGCTGCTGCAATGGGCAACGGATAATTTTGTATTCCAGCAATTTTACGCCGGAAGTGATTTTGCCATAGCAACCATTGATATTAATGTAACAGAGCATACCGTTCTGGAGCTGCAATGTACCAAGGCCTTTAATGGGCTGCAGTACACGTTGGATGGCTATGCTTTTGCCTGGCTGGCAGGTTACGGTCACCTGTGCCTTTTTAAGGATACCTATACATTGCAATATGTGCCGGAGGAGTGGCACCGGTTGTTTTTGCCCAGGGGAGTGTACCGCTTCTTTTACATGGACCCAGGAAAACTGCTGGCCAACCTGGCACCCGATCATCCGCCGGTGCAAAAAATAGTATTACTGAAGAATGCCCAGGCCCCCTCCGGCCGGTTCATCACCCGGCTGCCAGCCACTGAAACTGTACGTCGGCTGATCCGCAATTTTGAGAAACTGCCTGATGCCAACGGACATACGGCACTACTGGCCGCCGGTTTTATCAACGAGCTTACCCACTGCTATCACCGGCAGGTAAAGTACCCGGCAGCCGGCTTTGCCACACCGGAATTACTGAACGTATTTATCACGAATAGCCTTCAACTACCGGAACCGCAATTTTTCAGCCGTCTGAAAGAGCTCTTTTTTATTTCCCCTGCCACGCTGGAACGCTATTGGCGTCGGCGTTACCAAACAAGTTTTCGTGGCACTGTAAGCAGGATACGTATGTTGTTTGCGCTGTACCTGCTGGTAGTGGAAGGCTACAATGTCAGCAAAGTTGCTACCCGTTTAGGTTATCTGAACCCATCAGATTTTAGCCGGCAGTTTAAAAGGCAGCTCGGCTTTCCGCCGGCAGAAGCGCTGCGTCATGTTCGCTTTTAAAAAACAATTATATCCATGCACGAATCAACATAAAAGGCCTTTTTGGCAAAAAAAATGACGACCCGCCCTATGGGATCCGCCTTTTTCAAACTCCATCTTTGTACTGAACATGCTGCCATTATAACCAACACGTTGGGATCCTATATATGCTCAGCTCGTAAAAGGATTATAAGGGTGCCGCAACGCCACCCAAAACAGCATTGTTTCTGAAATGAAAAAGCATGACCGATTCCCTCACATATTATGTTCCTTCCCCGAAGAGCTGCAATCAATGCAACCCGGGGCACTTACGAAGAAAGGGTATGCTGTTATTGCGCTAACGGCATACCCTGTAAAGACTCTTATTGTTTTATCAATACTTATTTTTCATTATAAAATTACAAGAAATGAATACGAAAAGAAGTCATAAGACTATAAAATTCATACTGCCAATATTGGCTTTGGCGTTCGCTGTTGGTATCGCATTTGCCTTTACAGGTACACAAACCCCGGTTAAGACCAAACTGCTGGATGCAACACTGCATTTCAACTATACGGCGCCGGGAGGGGACTATTCACCCGCCGCAGTTAGAACAAGAGCAAATTGGACGGTCACTACCGCACCGAATTGCGAAACCAATTTTGACAACGATGCTTGTTCTTTTTCAATAACAGTGCCGGACGCAGATAAAAACTCCTATTTAAGCGGCAGTAATCCAAGTTTAAAGGCATCCATTCAGACATCTGGCACCTCAACTGATGCGTATGTCACAAATATTGTGGATAGTACTTTGAGTACCCCGCTGGACCTGACCTCAACGATCAGCAATAAACTCCAGCCTTAAATTACCAGCGGCCATCTTAATTTTTAAGATGGCCCTTTTTTTTACGATATTTGCAGCTTACTGTTGTAAAAATAGCAATTTATACCATGAAGAAAGTAGATCCCCGCTTTGAAAAGTTTGCAAACAAAAAAAGCAACGCCGCCATAAAAGAGGCCTTTAAACAGGAAAAAAGAAAATATAAAAAGGAACGTGCCGCTTTTTTTGAACAGAAAAAAGCCGAGGCTGCAGCAAAAGCTACCCAGGCTGCGGCAGCGCCCAAAATTGAGCGGAAAGTGGCTCCTGCAGAGCAGATGCCATTGAATAAATACCTGGCCCACAGCGGCGTTTGCTCCCGCCGGGATGCAGTAGCTTTTATCAAAGAGGGAAAAGTGAAGGTGAACACTACCGTAGTCATAGAACCGGGTTATAAAGTACAGCCGGCTGATGTAATTACACTGAACAATAAAAAGATAACGCCGGCTAAAAACCTGGTCTACATCCTGCTGAACAAGCCCAAGGATTATATTACCACTACCGATGATCCGCAAAAGAGGAAAACGGTGCTGGATCTTATAAGAACGGCCACCACCGAACGTGTTTACCCCGTGGGCCGGTTAGACAGGAATACCTCCGGTGTACTGCTCATTACAAACGACGGGGAACTGGCGCAGCAACTGACGCACCCCAGTAATGAAGTGAAAAAGATCTATGCCGCTACATTAAACAGGCCTCTTGAAAAGAAAGATTTTGATAAAATATTGAAGGGGGTGGTACTGGAAGACGGGCCGGCTCCCGTGGATGTACTGGCGTATTCCGACCTAAAGGATAAAACCCAGGTGGGTATTGAAATACACAATGGCCGGAACCGTATTGTGCGCCGTATTTTTGAATCGGTAGGATACGAGGTAAAGCACCTGGACCGGGTCATGTTTGGCGGGCTTACTAAAAAGAACGTTGAACGCGGGAAGTTCCGTTTTCTGACAGAAAAAGAGGTTCGGAATCTTAAATTTTTTGGCAAGGGGAAAAAATAGCCCCACTTAGGAATAAAAATGAAGCCGCAGGATTTAATAGTTTTTGAAGATGATGACCTGGTGGCCCTTAATAAACCATCGGGGCTGCTTTCGATCCCCGACAGGGCCGGGAAGGATCCCTCGCTTAAAGAGTTGCTGCAGCAGGTATATCCCGCTGTCTTTACCATACACCGGCTGGATCGTGAAACCAGCGGACTGATCCTTTTTGCAAAGAACGCGGAGGCGCATAAACATTTCAGTCAGCAGTTTGAGGGCCGGAAAACTGTAAAGATCTATAACGGGCTGGTGATGGGGTCGGTTCCGGAGCTATCCGGGAGCATTGATGCGCCTATTGCAGAAAATATGGTCAAACGCGGTACGATGCTCATTCACCGCCGGGGGAAGCAGGCGCTCACCGATTTTAACGTGCTGAAGGATTTTAAGATATATAGCTGGATGGAATTCCGGATCCACACGGGCAGAACGCACCAGATCCGGATCCATGCCAAAGAGATAGGCCACCCGCTGGCTGTAGATACGATCTATGGCGATGGAAAGCCCCTGTACCTGTCCTCGTTCAAGCCAAAATTCAACCTGTCGAAAGAACATCTGGAGGAGCGCCCGCTGCTGAACCGGCTGGCCCTGCATGCATCCCGGTTAAAGATCGAGGCGCCGGAAGGGCATTGGCTGGAGCTGGAGGCGCCGCTGCATAAGGACCTGAAGGCGACCCTGCAGCAACTGGAAAAGATGAAAAAATAACTATTTCAGCAAAAAATGATATAGTTTGTCTGCCTCTGACGGATAGTCAAAGAACGGGAGTTTATTAAACGCCTCCCCGAAAGAACCTGGTAATGAGGTATTCCTGCTTATGTTGTTCAAAATGGCCATCAGGTCTTCCTGGTTTTCGTAATAAAGGGAAACCGTAACCAGGTCCGTATTGATCTTATAAGCGGCAGGCAGCAACAGGGGTTTGCGGTAACCATAAGCCAGGTGATAGGCGCCGGATACACGGGTTTTGCCATAAACCGTATCTTCCTTTCCTTTTACCAGGGGCAGGATATAGTCTGCCGCGGCAATATAACGGTGAAAGGTATCATAGCCAACATATTCTTTAAAACAGATGATCCGGGGCTCTTTTTCATTGATCTGGTGTACCAGTGTTTCAATTGCTGTTTCTGTGCTTTGAAGATTGCCCAGGAAGATCAGTTTTATATTTACAGGCAACCCTTTTTCGTGGATCTGTTGCAGCAGGGGAATAAAATCCTTTCTTTTGGAACTTACGACGCCCGGTACAACAATCCATCGTTCGCCCGGCAGTTTCCCGCGGATGGCTATAGGTTCGGGTTGCGGAAAATAGACGGGAAAAAAAGGGAAAAGCCGGTCGTGAGGGAAGCGTTCTACCGCGTTCAGAATAAAGTTGCCGAATACAATATACTTTTTTATCCGGAAGGGATACACGTATTTAAACGTAAGACTCCTGCCAAGCTTTTGCGCATCGTGAATGATGCCGGTAATGTTCATTTTGGGAAGCAATAGAAGCATCTTTCTTACAGCTTTGCTTTCTACCGTGCCAAAAATGATCAGTTCTATTTGATATTGTTTTACAATGCTTCTGATCCGGCGCGCCATTGCAAACCAGTTTCCGGTGCCTTTTAGATCATCAGGGGCAAAAAAGCAATGGCTATAGCAATGGGTGTCTTTTACCAAAGGCTTTAACCCCTCGTTGCATAAGAAAAACACTTCCGCATTTTTTTGTTTTAAAAAATGAACCAGCGTATATATATTCTCCAGATGAGACCCTCCCAGTTCAATAATTAAAACCTTCATAAATGTGTTACAGGATTTCTTTGTATAGTTCTTTGTACTGCCGGGCCGTATCTGCCCAGTTAAACTGCCTGGCCCAGTTGATCAGTTCCTGGCTTTTTCCATTGATCTCGTTTAATTGCTGCAGGTATCCCGCTGCCACGGTGCTGATATAGTCCGGGTCAAAATTATCCAGGTACAGGGCGTGAGGCCCTCCTATTTCAGGCAATGAAGTGTGTTTTGACAACAGGACCTGTTTTCCCATTTGCATGGCTTCTACTACCGGCAGGCCGTACCCTTCGGCAACAGAAGGAAAGCAAAACAGGACCGAGTTCTTAATAAGCCAGTATTTTTCGGTTTCGGGTACCGGGCCTATCAGCCGTACCCGGTCGGCAACACCCTGTTTTGCCGCATTGGAAAGGATTTCCCGCCGGTACTGTTCGTCCTGGTTTACACCAGCAATTACCAGGTGGCAATCATTGTTTTTAAGCAATGCCGTCAGTACATGAAAGTTCTTTTTGGAAGCAATGGTTCCCACACTAAAGAAAAAAGGTGTGCTGAAATCACCCGCCGGTTTTTTGAGCTCTTTGGGAATATTGGCGCCTCCGTTATAGATAACGTGCACCGGTTTTCCGCCCAGCCTCAGGTGTTGCTCCATTTCCGTTTTTACAAAATGGGAAATGGCCACTAATCCGTCTGCCTTATCAACCAGCTGCTGGGTGCGCGCCATGTATTTCCTTTTTTTGGCATTGGTTTTACGTTCGTGAAGGAAATTGAGATCGTGTATGGTAGCCAGCAGTTTCAAACCGTTTTTCTTCAACGGGAGATAGCTGCTGCCCTGGTAGGTACAATGCCATAGCCGGCAATGAGAAAGACGACTCCTTAAAAACTTATCGGAAATTTTATGGACCAGGTATTTGTATTCGGGCCCGAAGAACCCCCTGTATTTTTCAGGAGTATAAAAAGTAAGCATGTCACCCGGCACTCCCTGGGATATCAATCCCCCGCCCAGTTCCTTGCAGAAATGATACAACCCGGTGTACGGATATTTCATTCGCTCACAATCTAAAATAATATTATCCATTCAAGTTTTTGGTGTATTGCTCCATTACAAACTTATACAAATTAAATGGTCCTGATTTTAAATTTTCAGTTATCTCCAGCTTTAGTTTTGATTTATCAATCCCTTTCATTCGTTCTTTTTGGATCAGGTGGTACGCTTTTTCTGCCAAAAGCCAGCTTCTCTGTTCTTTTTGTGCGGCGGATAGTTCCTTTTTTTGAATGGCTTCATATAGGCGATCTATACCCGTTCCTTCCGTTGCCACTGTTGGCAATACGGGGATCAGTTCTTTTGTGCGGGCAAATACGGGAGCCAGCATTTGCCGCAGGTTCTTTATAAAAAGATCCGCACCAGGCCGGTCACTTTTATTAACCACAAAAATATCCGCTATTTCCATTAACCCGGTTTTCATGGTCTGCACTTCGTCTCCCGCCTCCGGCACCAGCACCACTACGGTCACATCTGCCAGCCCGGCAATTTCAATCTCGCTTTGCCCTACGCCAACCGTTTCCACGATAATGAGGTCAAACGGCGCGGCTTTAAGCAGGTCGGTGATTTCGATGATCTTAGGATTGAGCCCTCCCATTGCGCCCCGGCTGGCAAGGGACCGGATAAAGACCTGGTTGCTGAGGTACCACCGGCTCAAACGGATGCGGTCGCCCAGGAGTGCTCCAAAATGAAAAGGAGATGAAGGGTCAACGCAAATAACGGCTACCTTTTTTCCCTGCTGCACCGCCAGGCTCACCAATGCATCGGTTAAAGTGCTTTTCCCGGCACCGGGAGGACCGGTGATACCCACCACCGGAAGCATATGCCGGGGCAGTTGCTCCAGGAAAGCCATATAGCCTTCCTGCTCATTCTCCACAAGGCTGATCGCGCGTGCCAGCGCTTTTACAGCACCCTGTGTTACCCCGGCTGATAGCGAATTCCACATAGGATGCTAAAATACGGAAGAAATAGCAGCTGATCTGCCGCTGTGCTGATCAAAATACCTGGTTCCCGGCCTCAAACGTCAAACTTTTTTACCTTTGGGTATGACCAATTTCATTCCCATATTCCCGTTATCGGTTGTTGTGTTCCCGGAGGAGCAGCTGAACCTGCATATTTTTGAGCCTCGGTATATGCAATTGATCCGGGAAACTGCTGCTAGCCAAAAACCATTCGGGATCCCGGTAGTGGTAGATAACCGGCTGCAGGAGTGGGGCGCCCTGGTATACCTGGAGGAAATTGTGCGGGTTGATGAAAAGGGGGCAATGGATATCCGGACCCGGGGTGGTGACCTGTTCCGCATCCTGGAAGTGATCCGCGATATTCCGGAAAAACTGTACTCTGGGGCTATTGTCAATTATCCGGAGAACGACCGGAACGGAGACCCCGGAATAATGCGGCAACTTGTACAACAGATGCGCACCCTGCACGACTATCTTGAGGTGAAAAAAGCATTCCGGAAGGATGACCACCTGTTAACCGCCTACGATATTGCCCATCACTCCGGCCTGACAATTTATGAAGAGTACGAATTCCTGCAGCTGACCCGGGAGCGGCAGCGCCAGGAGTATTTAAAACGGCATTTTGAAAAAACGTTGCCGGTTTTCGAAAAAATGGACCATTTAAAGCAGCGGATAAGGATGAATGGCCATTTCAGGGCCCTCGACGGATTTGATATAAAATAATGATCGTAAGGTGGAAAGCGGCCCCGGCGAATAGCGGGCCCGGAAACCTGGATTTACAAGAAAGCGGGAAAAAGTTGCCGATTTTTTATTTACTTGCATCATATGTCTACCACACTTTGTTTCGATTTTGGGAATACCAGGAAAAAAGTTGCTGTATTTCAGGAAAAAGAGATCGTCAAAACGCTTGTATTACAGGACGACACCACGGCAACCATCCGGTCCCTGGTTGAAGCTTACAAACCGGCAAAGTCGATCTTATCATCTGTTATCAGTCACAATGCCGAAATAGAGACGGTTTTAAAGGATACCACCCGCTTTCACTTATTAAATCACCTGTCGCGGCTGCCGATCACTACTCCCGTTGGCAAGCCCGAAACGATCGGATCCGACCGGCTGGCCATTGCTTCCGGCGGCGTGCATTTTTACCCCGGTAAAAACCTGCTTTTGATAGGTTTGGGTACCTGCATTACGCTCAATTTTGTAAATAAATACAGCGAGCTGGTGGGCGGATCCATTTCCCCGGGACTGGAAATGCGCCTTAAATCGATGCAATATTACACGGCCAAATTGCCCCTTATTGCACCCAAATCGGACGTGCCCCTGTTGGGTTATGATACGGAAACCAATATTCTTTCCGGGGTGATCCTGGGAATGGCCTATGAGCTGGATGGTTTTATTGCTGCTTACGAGGAGAAATTCGACAACTTTAACGTGGTATTAACCGGCGGAGATATGCAACATTTGGCATCACACCTGAAAAGCAGGATATTTGCCGACCCTGAATTAATATTTAAAGGCCTATATGCTATTAGTGAAGTTAACAACGCTTAGAAAATTAGACGCGTCTGTGATGAAACGTATTGCCGCTGCAATATGTTTAACCGGTGCCTGTTTCATTACAAATGCCCAGGATAATTCGCCTTATTCAAGATATGGCCTGGGAGATGAGATCTCTTCTTCCAGCGCTACCAGCAGGGGAATGGGCGGTGTTTCCGCAGCATATAACAGCTATTCGTCTGTTAACTATGCCAACCCCGCTTCTTATTCTTTCTTTTTATCTATTCCCGAGCCCGGCACCCGCAAACAGCTTCAGGGGCGCGCCATCCTGGATATCGGGATCGAAGGGACCGGACACACTTTGATCGATCAGAGCAAACAGTCGCGTTTTACCTCCAGCAACCTTATTTTTAACAGGATCTCCTTAGGTGTTCCGCTGCGGCGCAACTGGGGAATGGCTTTTGGACTGAGACCGCTGAACCGGATCAGCTATAAGATGCAGCAGAGTGGCCGTCTTAAGGATGAAAATACCGGAGTGGATATCGATTCTGCCATTACGGTGTTTGAGGGATCCGGGGGGGCATACCTTGCATCCCTGGGAACCGGGGTGAAATTTGCCCTGGCTAAAAGCCATTACCTTAGCCTGGGTGTTAACGGCGGCTACCTGTTTGGTTCTAAAGATTATGCCCGGCACCGGAGCTTTTTTAATGATACCACCCTTTACCGCACCGGAACCTGGGATACCAAAACGTCTATGGGAGGGCTGTATGCAGATGCAGGCCTGCAATACCAGGGAAAGATGAGCGATAAGCTTTACCTGGGCATTGGTGTATTTGGTAACTGGCAGCAAAAGATCAATACACATACGACATTAACCTCAAGCTCTATCGACAATTCGACAGGAGTTCCGGATACTGCCTATACCAGTGGCGAGCAGACCGGCAATATCATTTATCCCACTAATCTTACGGCCGGCTTTATCCTGCAGAAGGCGCAGTCGCAAACAGAGGCCGGCTGGCTTTTTGGAGCGGATTTTACCACTACGAACTGGCAAAACTACCGGGAAAATAACCTGCCTGATACGGCTGTGGCCAGTAACTGGAAATTGAAAGTAGGCGCAGAGTTCAGTCCTGTAAATAAAAAAAATTACCTCAGCCAGATGTACTACCGGGTGGGCTTTTTTACCGGGCCGGATTATATTAAACTCCGTGGAAAGCAACTGCCTCTTTACGGGATTACTGCCGGTGTTGGATTACCCCTGGCTAATTATAACCAGCAGGCAAGAGGCCAGGCAACCATCATCAATCTTGGACTGGAATACATGAAACGGGGCAACAATGACAGCCCCCTGCAGGAAAATATGTACCGGATAACGGTAGGGTTTTCTTTAACTGATATGTGGTTTGGCAAGCGCAGAAACGGAGACCGCTAACAGTGGGGCCTGTGTTCCGCGGATATACTCATAATCCGCATTGCCAGGCTTTTCAGCGCAACCCGTTAAAGGTACAGGAGCCGCAATATATTGTATACCGCTAACAGCGACCAGGATGTTATCTGCTCATTTACATTACTTTTGCAATAAACCGATTTTTTGAAGTTGCGTACACGATATGTTTTATTTGCCGCAGTACTGCTGCTGGCGGCCTGTGAAAATACAGAGGAAGAGATCAACGCACTTAATAAAAGGGTTTCGATGTCGGACCAGGCGATCAAAGTGGAAAGCTATTTATCGCAGGGCGGCAAGGTAAAGGCAAAGCTGACAGCCCCCGTAATGCTCCGGGTACAGGCCGATACGGTTTATACAGAGTTTCCCAAAACATTACATGTGGACTTTTATAACGATAGTGCCCGGGTAGAGAGCCGGCTGGACAGTAAGTATGGTAAGTACATGGAGTCCGTTAACATGATCTATCTCCGGGACAGTGTGCGGGTTACCACAGTAAAAGGCGACACACTTTATTGCCAGGACCTTTGGTGGGATCAGAATAAACAGATCTTTTACACGCATAAGCCTGCACGATTTGTATCTTCTACGGGTGAGCCCCTGCAGGGAGATGGAGGGTTAATTGCCACCCAGGATTTGAAAGAAAAGACGTTCATCAATTCACACGGACAGTTTTCTCCCGGCGAGACGGGCCTGCCAGGTAAGGCAGGAGCTGTAGCCCCGGCTGCAGCAGGCACTGCTGCTCCGGCAGATACTACAGGCCGTGCTCCGGCGCCGGCTGCCCCGCCACCCGCTAAATAACCGGTAGCCGCGGAAACATTTTAAGGCCCCTTATTTTAAAAAAGATCATGGACGCCAGGCAAATCAAAGAGCCGCCGGGGCCGGAAAAGGACCGGCAGGAACTCCGTCATTCAACCTCTGCTTTATCTTCTGCTTTTTCTGCATTCTCAATGATATCGCCTTCTTTGAATAATATATTCTTTACAACAAGGCGCCAGTCCTTTTTCTTGCGCAGTAAGAACTCCAGGTCCATAGCAAAATGGATGAACTCCTCCTGCTGGGCATGCTTCATGATCTTTTTAGCATCGCGGTCCTTCTCAACATAGATCCGCTGTTCATACCAGCCGATGGCTTCTTCCGGGCTTCTTTTTAATAGTATCGATATATGCCTGAAATGACATCCGATGGTCTTTCATTGGTGAATAAGGATATATAGTGCAAAACTAAAAGGAAATACCGCATGCATCTAGCCTTCAACGACTATCAAGGAGGATTTGCGCAGCGGAAGCCGGCCGATCTGTAAAAAGGCTCATCTTCCTGTTATTTGTTTCAAACAGCTCCTTTACAATCTACTAATTTTGTGATTAAACGGGTTTTATCGGGTAAGATTCCATAAATCCGAAAACGTGAAAACAGCCGCAAAGATGTGTTACTTTTACAGAAATAATTCCGGTTGGGCCAACGGACGGGAGCACGGGGTTAGCATTTTACAAAAATGAAATTAAAGGTTATCATAACAGGGGCCACCGGTATGGTAGGCGAGGGGGTACTGCAGGAATGTATAAAGAACGCGGCGGTAGAAAAGATCCTGCTCATCAACCGGAAGGCAACCGGGTATTCCCATCCGAAGATCGAAGAGCTCCTGCACAGCGATTTCAATGATATCAGCCCGATCGCCGACCGGGTGCAAGGGTATGATGCCTGTTATTTTTGCCTGGGCGTTTCATCAGTAGGTATGAAGGAACCGGATTATTATGCGGTCACCTATACCCTCACCCTCAATTTTGCAAAGGTTCTGGCCGGACAAAATCCGCTGATGACTTTTTGCTATGTGTCTGGTGCAGGTACCGACAGCACGGAACAGGGCCGGTTGATGTGGGCGAGGGTTAAAGGGAAAACCGAAAACGACCTGTTGAAGCTGCCTTTCAAGGCAGTGTATAACTTCCGGCCCGCGGTTATGAAGCCCACAAAAGGGGCACGGAATGTAAAAGGCATTTACAGGGTCATCCTCCTGCTGTTTCCATTATTCAGGGTCTTTAACCGCACCTATTTTTTAACCCTGGAAGAAGTAGGCAAGGCCATGATCAGCATTGTTATTCATGGCAACCCCACCCCTGCTGTAGAGGTAAAAGATATTGCCCGGCTTTCTGAATTGAACTGTTAATGCATTCCCTGTCTTCCCGGGCCAATGCTTTTGGGATCCCCTGTCCGGGCAGTTAAAATCGGTTGCATCTGCAAGTATTCCGGCTTTGGCAATGACCCCCGCCCGGGGTCCACAATACGGGTTCCCGTAAAGATACCGGCCCCTTCTTTATCATCTTTGTAACATGTGTTATAAGGACTACATTGACCAGGTATTACAGGAATACAACCGGAAAAAGACTTCCGGCGAACTACAGCCGAACCTGAATGGCCCTTCCCCCGCCCAGCTGAGAGATGAATGTCTGATCGTATGTACGGAAAGATGGGAACGGAAAGATGAGCAAACCCTGCGGATGTTTTATGGAAAGACGGTTGATCAAAAAACATACCGGCATATTATTGAGAACTTCGACATCAATAAGTACAAGCAGCTGATTAAGGTACTAAATAACTCAATGATTGATACCAAACAAAAAAATATTGAACTCCTGGCCTGGCTGATCGGTTTTGAGCCCCGGCCTTTTGATCAATGGAAGAAAAACGGCCCTCACGCTCCGGTTGGTGAGGGCAGAGAGGATCCCAAAGATCCGGGTGAAACAGTAGCTGCAAACCCGGTGTTGCCGGAAAATACCGGCAGGCAGGAACCGGAAGGGGAAGGACAGGGAGTAACCATCGCAGGCCCTGTAGTTGAGACGGATAAGCCGAATAGATTTTTAAGGATACTGCAGGCCCTCACTACAACAAAGTTCCATTTTAACGCCATAACCATACCGATAGCTACCGTGGTACTGGCATCAGCCAGCCTACCTGTTTATAAATATGTGAAAGAGTATTTCCCAAATGAGGGAGAATGTATGTACTGGACCGGTGATCACTACCAATCCATTTCCTGTGATCAAAAAGTATATGGATCGTTGGTTATTCCGCTGGATACGGAGAAGCTGGTTCATTTTAAAAAAATAACCCGGCCGGATACCATTACCGAAGCCGATATTAACCGGATCTCTTATATACGGCTCAATGGCAATATTGAGTATTATACAAGAAAGGGAGATCATCCTGTTCATACAGAGCGAACGCTTAAGCCACTAACGGAGCATATGTACCAGGCACATATTCTCCCGCTGAAACAGTAGCCGGCTTTCCGGGAAAAAAAGCTTTGCCTTCTTTAACAGTGCTTTGTGCAGCACTCCGGTCCGTTCCTGCCTTGGGTTGTATCCTTAACTTATGGTGTATCAGTATTTAACCCTTTTATTACTGTTTTTAGCCGGCTGCAATGGCTCGGCAGATCTGCGATACAAAGCCGTACCATCCGCTGCTGCGGCAACTTATAAGGTAATCAGCGTAAAAGACGGTGATACTTTTGTATTGCTGATGAATAACAGGGAACAGGTGGTGCGGTTGGCGCATATCGACTGCCCGGAAAAGAAACAGCCCTTTGGGAACCAGGCCCAACAATTTGTTTCGGACCGGTGTTGGGGGAAGCGTGTCAGCCTCGTGCATCATTACCAATACGACCGGAACAGACGCCTGATTGCGGAGGTGATTTTGGAAGATGGATGTAATCTTAATAAAGAGCTGGTACAAAATGGCCTGGCCTGGCACTTTAAAAGATACTCCAATGATGAGGAATATGCGGCGCTGGAAGCAATAGCCCGGCAACAGCGCAAAGGGCTTTGGGCGGATGAACACCCCGGGGCACCCTGGAACTGGCGTCGCCGGTAAAGACGGCTGTTGAAGCAGTATCCAACCTGCCAGGTGGTCTAACCAGAATTTATCTGCTGCTACTGCTCCGCATTGTTTTTCTTTTTTAAAAATCCTGCTGTTTACGGTTTCCCATAATTTAAGAGGGTACGCTCACGCTACCTTAGCAGCCGTATAAACACGCAGTAGTACAGACGCGTCTTTATAGGGTTACTTTTTACTCATAAAACAACTGTTCTGAAATGGAGAACGATTTAAAATTGAAGCTGGAGCAGCTACATCAGAGAGTGGATGCATTAAAAGACCAGATCAATACCGAAGAAGCAACAAAAAATGCTTTTGTGATGCCCTTTATCCAGGCCATCGGTTACGACATTTTTAATCCAACCGAAGTGATCCCGGAATACATTTGCGACATAGGAACAAAGAAAGGAGAAAAGATTGACTATGTGATCAAGAAAGACGGGGAGCCGGTGCTGATCATCGAGTGTAAGCACTGGAAGGAAAATGCAGATGCGCATAACTCCCAGCTGCACCGGTACTACCATGTTTCCAAATCCCGCTTTGGGGTGTTGACGAATGGGCTGGTCTATAATTTTTATGCAGACCTGGAGCGTCCGAACATTATGGATGACAAGCCCTTTTTTACCCTGGAGCTTGCCAACCTGAAGGATGCCAGTATAAAGATCCTTGAAAAGTTCACCAAGCAGGGCTATAATCTCACCGGTATCCTGGATTCGGCGGAGGATCTTAAATATATCAAGGCCATCCGCAACGAATTTGAGAAGGAGCTTAAAGACCCGTCTGATGAATTAGTGAAGTTGCTGGTAGGCCGCTTTTTTGAAAAATCGTTAACCGCAGCCCGGCTCACCAGTTTCAAGGAATATACCCGGAGGGCCCTGTCTAATTCGATCAATGAGTCCATCAATCTCCGGTTGAAGAGTGCATTAAATATCAATGAAAAAAATCCCTCAAAATCGGACCAACCGGAGGTAACGCCGGTTGATAACAATACAGAGGGCCCTAAATATATTACTACTGCAGAAGAAGTGGAAGGATCACAGATCATTAAAGCCATTTTAAGGGAAGTGATTCCTGCCGGCAGGATCGCATTCAGGGATACCCAGTCTTATTTTGGTATTTTACTGGACGACAATAACCGGAAGCCGCTGGCGCGGCTGCATTTTAACTTTTCTAAAAAATACCTGGAGCTTTTTCATAACGGGAAAGATAACGGGGAGAAAAAGCTGCTGGATTCGCTGGATGATATTTATCAATACCGGAAAGCGCTTTTGGATACGGTAGATAATTATCAGAAAAACGGTGAGAAGGAACAACTAAATACTGCTTCATGAGTCGGATAATTCTATTCATACTATTATCTCTAATTACACAGAGTTCCTGCGCTCAAAAAGCAGTAAAGCATATTGTAAAAACCCCGGATGGAACCATTGTACATCTATATGATGATTACACCTGGGCATATTCCCGTTCGTCCACATCTTCAGGCCTAAATAAGAACCGTACGGGTTCTACCGGTTTATATTCTTCTAATGCTGATATGGGTAGCAGCAGGAAAAGCAGTTCTTCTAAAAAGGGCACTACCAGGAAGACCGGTTCGGGCAGAACTTACCAGCGAGGCCCCAGGGGTGGATGTTATTATTATACTGCCGGTGGCAGCAAAGTGTATGTGGACAGGAGTTTGTGTAATTGAGTAAATGTGCGCAGGTGCTTTATTTCTCCAACTATATTAAGCCTGTAGGAAAGAAGATAAGATTCCTGTTCATCATTATCGGGCGGTTTTTCAGGATCGTTTTCAGGCGGCGAAAAGATATTGAGCTTTTACAACTTTTTTATGCAGAAAAGTACCTGTTTGACAACAGCTACCTGGTTATCCGTTACCGGTTCAGGAATGCGCTTTGGTACAACTTTAAAAATATTAAGAGAACAACGGAAAAAGAGATCCTGATTCTGAACCTGAAGAATGTGCCTGCAATACCGGTTGAACTGGTGGTACAGGGCTTTTTTAGGAAGAGAAAAATTCTTATTTCTGCAATTGCTGAGAAAACGATAGGAAGCAAATCGTTTAGCATAGAATTGAGAGAATTGAATATTACAGAAAAAGGTATTAAGGCGCAACTATCCAACTATTCAAAATTAACGGTTACGATTTCAGACATTAAATTGAAACATTCCCGGGTAAAACTCAATCATCCGAACGTACAATTCAATCATTCCTCATTTAGCCAAACTGATTTTATATGAAAGTAAGAGACTATTATGTAACCCCACGCTCAAATGGGGTAATGCGGTTTTTATGGAAAGCCGCGGGCGGTGACCGATACCTGTTAGAACGGGCAACCTATAGCGACCAGGTAAAATATATGTGCCTGGGGGGCATTGTATTTGCAACCGGGGCAATGGCCGGCCTTGCAGGTGGGTACGCCTTTTACACCATTTTTTCTCCACGAGGTTCGGCATTGGATGATATGCATAGCTACCTTATAACCATCCTCTCTATCTTTTTTGGAATAGTTTGGGGATTAATCATTTTCAATATTGACCGGTTTATAGTAACCAGTACAGGTAAGGGTGATGGTACAGAAGCCATAACATGGGGTGAATTTAAAGGAGCCATCCCCCGCATCCTGATGGGAGCGATCATTGCATTAACGATTTCAAAACCTATTGAAATTAGGATGTTCAAAACCGAGATAGACGCAAAGCTTTATGAGAAACAATTAGAACTACAAAAAGAATATGAAAAACGAACAACTGCAAATTTCGAAGAAAGATTGAAAATTGTTGAGGATGATTTGGGTGAACTTGGCAAACAAAGACAGGATTTAATTGAACGTATAAAATCTGCAGAACATAATATGCAGGACAATTTAATGGGAAAGGTTGAAGGGATTCCTCCAGGTAATGGAAACCTGACAAAAGCAATACAATCTCAAATAGATGCCCTAAAAGATGAACTTGGCAGATTTGACCAAATTAATGCCGATAAACTAAATGAAGCTCAAAATAAGCGGAAACAAATATTAGCAGAAAAAGAAGTCGCATTATCTAAAAATGTAAAAGTTGCGAACGGACTAGACGGCTTATTAGAAAGAATAAAATTAGCCCATGAAATAGCAGGCTGGGTCATTTCTCTTTTTATTACGCTGCTTTTTATGGCAATAGAATTAACGCCGGTTTTCTTTAAGCTGATGCTTATAAAAACGCCTTATGATTATTTAGCAGAAAACCGGGATGAGCTGATAAAAGCGGAAAATGGTATTGAGGTGCGGTATGATTACTATAAAGACAAAGTAGGGCAGGAGCGACATCTGATCATTAACCATGAAGCGGATAAAATGGTGTATGAAAAAATAAAACTGACCGATATACAAAAGGAGCTTACAGGATATGCAGTGGAACAGTATAAAAACAGGGAAAAGAGGCGAATAGATGAAAACCTGGATGATTATATAAAAAGCATTAACCCGGATGAACCAGGCAATTCATAAATTGAGATTATTTTTCTGCTTTTTTTCGGGGGAAGATGATTTTATCATAAGGAAATGTAATACCCGTATCCAGCTATTCTTTGCCTTGATTGGACTGCTTGTGCAAGTTGTGTTTGTATTATGCTGGTTAAGCGCGGCTCTTTTTGTATCGCATATTTTTGACAATGCCCGGTGGGTAAGCATTCCGGTGGGCATTATATGGGCATGTTTAGTTACCCTTCTTTACCTGTTGTTATTATATACCATTTCACCGGCGTTGTTGCCGGTGGCGCAAAAGAAAACAACCATTTATAACGGGAAAAAGAAGACGGTTATTATAGAAGAAAAGAAAAACGGGAAAAAAGCATTGCTGGGATTTTCCTTTTTGTTCCGGGTTGGGTTAATCATTTTTTTAGCCGTGGTGGTGGCACAGCCCATTAATGTGTGGGTGTTCGCCCATAATTACGAAGAAGGCGACCGGTTTGCGGAAACGCTAAAAGCCATTCTTAACAGCCATCCGCTATCATGGGTGCTCACCGTTTTTATTTGCAGTATTATGTTGCTTCCTGTTTATCTTAAGTACGCTGTTAGGAAAATTTCAGAGAAAAGTTTTAAAGAAGATTTTGAAAGTAAGGATACAGAAAAGGGCCTGCGGCATTTGAGGGAACAGTTGGGCAATATTACGGACTTTGAGCATTTATCAAAACAGATCCTTTCTGTTAACATCAATTCCATCCGGACCGCTGATTTTTATTTTCAAAAATCGCTGATTGAGCACCGGATCATTCTTGAAGAATATGAACAATTTAAAAAAGACTATACGATTCGGCTGGTTGAAAGGAACCGGCACTATAATCGAACCTGTTGGGAAAATTTAATGCCCTACCTCAACAGACTGGAGAACGTAAATCCGGAAGAATACCGGTTGCTGTATGCTCAATTAGAAAATGATTTGCAGGAATGTGCCTTTGAAAAATATGAATACTGGGCCGATCATCCGTTTCGGACAAAATATAAGATGGCGGCAAGGAAGCTGACTGCTGAAGCTGAGCTGTTGCAGACTTTTTATCAGGAAAAATAAGCAATGATGGAAGAGCAACTATTTCTTGATGAAGAGGGCCGGAAATACAGGCTGGTAAACAAAACAAAAGAAGTGCCCAGGAACACGTACCTGTTGGGTACACTGTACGGAAAGTATTGGGGCGAAATGGATGGCAGGAAAGAATCAGAATATAAACAGGTTCAATTTTATGATTTCCATATTTACGAAGCAGAAGTACACAATGCTGAGATCAGCAGGATGCCATTTGCCTTTACACCCGATGCTCAATTTCCAAGAGAAAGATTACCAAAACTGCTGCCCGTTATTTCAAAAAAGGATGGGAATGAATATGAACTGAATATCCATGAACCCCAAATAGCCAATGTTCAATTTATAGCGGCGTTGCACCAAACGGAGGGCAAAGAAGTTTTTGGAACAATTGTAGCTCAGATAACCGGTTATTTGCTTGACTTTTGCACAGAAGATTGCCAGGAAAGGGAATATTTACAGGATGCGGAAAATGCAACTGCCCAACCCTCAAAAAATACTACGACACTTGCAAAAACAGCTACGCCAACAGGCAATGTTGAGTTTAAAAAAGACTATCAAAGAGCAGAATATTATTATTCCGATTATAAAACAAAATACTGGAGTGATTGGAGATACAAAAGATCAGGAACAACGCCAGTTGGTGAAGGCTGCCTTTCTTCCATGGTGAGTATTTTAAGCGGAGTTATTGGCGTCGTATTTCTGATTTTATTGCTGCCAAAGATTGCCATCATGCTGCCGTTTCTGCTATTACCAGTTATTTTCCATCTGCTCCCTGAGCCATTTTGGAGATGGATCTTCCGACTGATTGCTCTAATACTACTGGCCGGCATGGTTATTTCAATCGTTAATAAAAGTCAACGTTTCGTGCGCAGTTCTATTCCCAGGCCCATTGTTCGGGATGAACCAAAGGAGAGAAAGCCACAATACTACCCGGTAACGGATACCGTTAACCAAAAACCGGTAACGGATACATTGATTACACATTACCGGAGCTGGAAGGATTATAAGGGTAACGAATATGCGGGGAAATTCTGGGTCAAAAAGTCTGCTTTCATAAATGCTTCTTCATTTAAAAACAACTTAAAGAACATTGGTAATACAGAAGATAGCTACAGGGAAATGGTGTATCATTTAAAGGAGAACGATAAAAATAATTTACCCGGCGTTTATCAATTGTTTGACAGCATTAAAGCGGCAAAGTGTTTGCCTGCGGATCAGTTTGCTGAACTCATTGTTTCTTTTGTTCAGGACATCCCCTATACCGTTGTATTGCCGGATGCCTGCGATGGCTCTTTGTACGCGGATCATTTTATCAAAAGTTATTTATCCGGTAATAATGCCCGGTGCGATGGATACGAACGGTTTGGTATTAATACACCGGTAGAATTTATGGCTACGTTAAATGGCGATTGCGATACACGGACTTTATTGCTCTATACCATGCTTTCGCATTATGGCTATGACGTAGCAATAATCAACAGCAATTATTACAATCATTCGCTGATCGGCATAAACCTGCCGTACAGCGGCATTGCATATACCTACAATAGCCGGCGGTATGTATTGTGGGAAACAACAGCACCAGGTATAGAGCCGGGAATAATCCCCAACAAAATAACCAACTTAAATTATTGGAGCATAGCACTTAAATCAGAATAATATGGAAACAGTAAAAACAATCACCCTGAGCACGGCAATAGTAGTGGCCTTTGCAATTGTTTTAATGATCATACAATTAATTTTACGCAAGGCAAAAAGCAAAATTGATGAAGATGGAAAAATACAACGGTCCTTCTGCATCTGGTTTGTAACCTTGCTCTTATCCGGCACGTTCATAATTGCAAAGATGGTTGCTGTATTTTCCGAAGCGGTGGACAATATCTACAAAATAAATCCATCCGGGGCTGTACTTGAAAGTTTTAAAACAGGGGCATTATTTACGGGATTAAGCATTGTATGGCTGCTGCTTTGGTACTTTATTGCAAATATACTATCCGTATTAAATACAGGAAAAAGGAATGAAGCAAATGAGGTTGCGGCCGATAACTATGTGTTCTTTCTTATAAGAGGAATGGTATTAATAGGGCTCTCAATTTGCCTTTTGCCGGTTTTCGAAATTATTCTGAGGGCATTTCTTCCGGGAGTTCAGGTTCTGTTTTATCACTAACAATTGCAAGCCGGCTTGACGTGTTGATACTCCGGCATATTTTTGGAAATGAGTGTCGTGAAATTTTAAGGTGAATTAAACTGGTAAAAGTTTGACCTGGGGGTGTTACCAGGCAAAAAACGCCCATATGCCCTGGTTTAGGGGCATTATCTTCATTTGAAAATGTTGAGCGGACGTTTATGTTGTAAAACCTTCGAATTCGCCTGACAGGTATATGGCACGGGCGCTGGATGTATTGGATGTATCCTTACGCGGCCGTTACATTTACCGCCACCATTCCCTTAGGTCCCTTTTGGAGTTCAAAAGCTACTTTTAGTTGTTCTTTTAGTTGTACCGACGCGGAGTTGATGTGTACAAAAACACTTTCTCCGGAAACACTGTCCTTGATGAACCCGTAGCCTTTATTGCTGTCATAAAACGTGATCACACCGGTTCGGGTGGGGTCACCAGCATTCAGTTCCCGGGTGTTGGCTACTACCGGGGGTATGTAATCGGAAGCGGTGGACCGGCGATCGGGCGGTGTTTCCGAAAGGTTGCCGTATTCGTCCACGTAAGCCAGCATATCATCCAGGCTTTTAACTTTGCCGGAGTTTTCCTTCCGCTCCTGTTTTTTTTCTTCCTTTTGCTTTTTTGCGTTTCTTTTTCTTTGTTCTCGTTCCCGTTTGTTCCAGGTTTCTCCCATTCGATTGTTTTAAATTGAATAAAATTGTTTTAATGTGGTGCTGATGCACTATTTTCTTGCAGCGCTAAGGCGGGTAAAACCAGACCCGCTGAATAAACGGGATAGGTTTACATCTCCGGTACGTTCCCACTGTTGCAGGTTTTTGGAGCTGACCACCCGCCAGAAGTTCTTTGCCTTTAGTTCCTCGTAATCGCGTGAGCTGATAAAAATGCCGGTTACAGTAGAACGGTCCTTGAAGTGGATATTAACCGCCCCGGTATTTTTAGTAGTAGAGGCCAGGAATTTTTCTATTGCATGTACATCCATGATTGCTTCTTTTTAATATCATTTAATACGTAACCGGCACCTCGTCTACCATCTGCTGGAGTAACTGCTTTTTTCTTCTTTGGGCCGGGCTTCCATTACCTTAATGGGACGGCCTTCCTGCATGGTACCATTGAGGTCTTTAATAGCTTTGATAGCGGCAGCCTCATCCGGCATTTCAACAAAACCAAACCCCCGGCTTTGCTTAGTAAATTTATCGGTGATCACGCGTGCAGAATCAACGGACCCGTAGGCCGCAAATAATTCTGTAAGATCTTCCGTGCTGAAGCTGTACCCAAGATTGGACACAAAAATGTTCATTGTTTTAATTTTAAAAGTGTAATGAATGATTCGAGATAAGGCAAATATATAAAGCGGAAAAGCTGAAAAAGCAAGTGCTTACAATAGAGCAGTGACTCAAATTAACGGTGCGAAGGTACGTATAATAGCCCATATAGCCGGTTTTGTTTTCTATAGACCCCCCAATGCCATTAGTAACAGTGTGTTAGGAGGATGCGCTGCCCTGTTGCCGTAACAACAGGTGCGCAAAAGGTTCCTGGCCGATGCAGCACTTACCTGGAAATAATTTACGGAAATATGAAATAAAAAAATTATCTTCACTGGAAGCGGGGACGTCCATCTGTTTCCCTTTTAGGATGTTTTCTGTTCTTCGTATTTACGCATCAATATATACAAAATGACAGGGCTTTGCCCGGGAGGCCTGCTGGTGAAAGGATGGGCACTTTATGGTACCTGGTGTTAAGAACGCATGTCGCGGGGGAGCAGTAGGCTGCATTTAACAAAGAATGGCAGGGATGTATACATTGTTCCGGCCGGGAGGATGGTTCCCTGTAGTGTTTCATGAATGTTGCATTTCCCTGGTTAAAAAAGTATGCCGTATAAAGGGGTAACCCACTTTTGGGGAGAATATTCAATGAACTGCATATTGACGTTATTTGAGGCCTGCCTGTGATCATTAACAAACGTTTAAAAAGAGATGACCATGCATTTTCAAAAACAGGACCTGGTGCACAAACATTATAGCTGGACAAATGGTGAGCATGTTTTTAAAGGGCAGCCCAGCAGACGGAGCTTTGACAGGAACAACGGAGACCAGGTACTGTTCCTGATCAATTTTTATGCTTCCCTTAGTGACCGGTTTACTTTGCGGGAAGGAAAGCTCATAGAGCAAAAAATTCATTCGGATGTGCCGGAAGATGCCAAGAGCGAGCTCTCCGTTTTTAACTGGCTGAGGTGGCATCTTTTTATTTCGGAGTAAAGGGAAGGTCTCATCCTTGCATGTAGAGCATTCCGGGGCCTGTTTAAAATCAGAGCGATCAGGCGCTACCGGGGTCAGGCCCGGTAGCAAACGGCATTGATGTTCATGCCGGCGCCCACGGATGCAAACAAAATAATATCTCCATCGGAAATAGCATGCCCTGCGATCTTATTGCTCCGTATCAGGTGATACAAGGTGGGGATAGTAGCTACTGAGCTATTGCCCAGCCACTGGATGCTCATAGGCATGATGTCGGCCGGAGGCGTAGCTGCATACAGGTTATAAAGCCGTTTCACTATTTCCTCGTCCATTTTTTCATTGGCCTGGTGGATGAGGATCTTATGTACTTCGCTGATATGAACCCCGCTTTTATCAAGGCACTCCTTCATAGCAAGCGGTACGTGCTTTAGTGCGTATTCGTATACCTTCCGTCCTTTCATTTTTATAAACAGGGTGTCGCTGCCGTTTTGTTTATAACTCCTGCCCATGTTGATATAGTCGGCTTCTTCAGTACTATGGCTCTGTGCACTGCAGCCCAATATGCCGGCGGCACCATTCGTTGCAGGCTTATATTCCAGTACAATAGCACCAGCCCCATCTGAGAAGATCATGCTGTCCCGGTCGGAGGCATCAATAACGCGGGATAGTGTTTCGGTGCCGATCAGCAGCACTTTGCGGGCCATGCCGGCGGTAAACCAGGCGTGCGACTGGATGACGGTATGCAGCCATCCCGGGCAGCCTACGAGCACATCATAGGCAATACATTCCGGCCGGCTGATGCCGAGTATATGCTTTACATTATTGGCAAGTGCCGGTACATTCTGCGACTGTACGGTACCATGGGTAACATCTCCGAAATTATGCGCCACCACGATCTGGTCCAGTGTTTCCGGATCGATGCTGCTGTCTGTTAATGCCTGCCATCCGGCTGCTGCAGCCATATCGGAAGCGTTGATATGTGCTGGTGCATAGCGCCGCTCGTTAATGCCGGTGATGGATCTGAATTTATCAATGACCACACTGGCATCAGCCGTAATAGGCGCGCCGGTTGCATCATAAAAAGTACTGCTTTTGAATGCATCATTTTTGCAGATCTCATTAGGAATATATGCACCGGACCCTGTAATGATTGAAGCAAATTTCATTTGTCGTTGTTTTAAGTAAAGCGATGTACGCGTCAGGGTTACTATACGGTTGCCTTACTAAAGCAGTAGAACAATCAGTGGAGTAATTAACAGTTGCTGAATGTACTATTTTTTTTGACAGGGCCGCTGTTAAATATTGTCATCGTACAGTAGAAAGAACGTTCCTGCTGTTATGCCTGTGCCTGTTTGAGGCTGGTGATGATGTAAAAGGTTATCTCCCCTCTTTGCTCCTTATGCCAGTGCCACTCGTCCAGGTTTACCACAGCGCCGTTGCCGGTATACTTACCCAGCAAGGCAATGGCATCTCCTGTAAAACAGATATTGGGAGCAACCATCTCTACATTTTTAAGCAGGACCGTTAAGGTGGGTTGATGCGGAAGCGATGTGTTGGACATTTCTGTTTAATTTAAAAGTGTGAACCGGATTGAAGACAACCCGCGATGGACTGCAAATTTTCAAAACAACCTTCAAAACGAACGGGTTAGCGATATACAATCGTATAACAACGGTTCAGGCAAATAGTTTAACGGTTTTATTTTATTGTTGCTATTGCGCAATGCCACAAGCCTATAGAAGGTTGAATGTTGATGATGCAATACCCGCGCGCCCGGTTGGTTTGTAACCTTTTTATCACGCAGTTACTCTAATAAAAAAGAGCATACGGCAAAGGAGCTTCTGTTATACGGCCCGGTAGCTGCGGGGGTATTAATGAAAGGATTAATGAGGCCGGTCCAATGTCTTTTCAACCCAACCGGTGCTGAATGGTGCCTGGTGCCGGCAGTATGGTCCTGTTTGAAGGACCCGGTGAATTTTAAAGGGTGTAAACAACATTTAAATCATATAGAATGAAAGCAACAACAGTGCTAAAATGGCGGGGTGTGGCCCTGATGGGTACACTTTTCTTTGCCATCAACAGCTTTGGACAAAGCACGCCGAAGCTGACCGATCCGGAGATAGCATCCGTAGCGGTAACCGCCAACCAGATCGATGTGGACTATGCGGGTATTGCGCAACGGAAGTCTGCGGATGCAGCGATCCTCAATTTTGCAAAGACCATGAAGACCGACCACCTGGGTGTTATAGACATGGCCACCAAACTGGTAAAAAAATTAAAGGTTACTCCCAAAACCAATTCCGTAACGAAATCCCTGCTGGAAGGGGCAAAGAAAACAAAGGCAACATTAAACGGTAAATCAGGAAAGGCCTTTAATACCGCGTATATGGATAATGAAGTTGCGTATCACCAAGCGGTGATCGATGCTGTTGAAAAGGTATTGATTCCGCAGGCCCAAAACGCAGAGCTGAAAGCATTGCTTGTACAGGTACTGCCGGCATTAAAAGCGCACCTGGAGCATGCAAAGATGGTTCAGAAAGCATTAAAATAAGATCCGATGCGTATAAAGATTTTGCCGGTAGCTTTTGCGCTTGCAATGGCTACCGGGTGTACTTCCGGTACAGATAAGACAGCAGGCCATAAGCCGGATCCTGTTTCAGAAGCGGCTGGTACCCCTGCCGGGAATGTAACAGAACAGGCGCGCGTGGTTGTTATTGAACAAATGAAATTTGTACCCGATACCATTACGGTTAAAAAAGGAGATACGATCCTGTTTGTGAATAAAGATATAGTGCCGCATGATGTTACGGGCGTTGATCAGCACTGGGCATCCGGAACGCTTGCGCCCGGAAGCAGCTGGCGCTTTGTACCCCGGCAGGATGGCGATTATTTTTGCAGCATTCACGTGGTTATGAAAGGACGCATTACCGTACACTAAACCGCCGGAAGGCGGCGGAGGCTTAAACAGTTGCGGGGCGCACAGATCAGTAGATCCGTGCGCCCCGCTTCATGCAGTCCGGGCCTGGATGGTTATCCGGCCATATTGTTGCCCCGCATGGCCGGGCTTTGCTGACCGGTTTTTTTATGCCGGGAATGAAAATGATGTCCTTTCCATTGCTTCCGGTTTTGCTGCGGCTTTTGAGCCGGGGCCGGCGCTTTTGGTGCAGGCACAGCGGGTTGCGGATGGGCTGTCTCAAAGGGATGGCCCTTTACTACCGGTATGGTCTTATTGATCAGTTTTTGAATGTCTTTTAAATAAGGCTGCTCTTCTGCATCGCAGAACGAAATGGCAATGCCGCTGGCGCCTGCCCGCCCGGTGCGGCCAATACGGTGTACATAGGTTTCCGGTATATTGGGCAGTTCATAATTGATCACACAGCCCATGCCATCAATGTCAATACCCCGCGCGGCAATATCGGTAGCTACCAGCACGCTTATTTTTCCGGTCTTAAAATTGCTGAGGGCGGTTTGCCGCGCCCCCTGGGATTTATTGCCATGGATGGCTGCTGCGCTGATGCCGGCCCTGTTCAGACCTTTGGCGATCTTATCAGCACCATACTTGGTCCGGGCAAAAACCAGGGTAGATTCCCCGGCAAAGTCTTTCAGCACATGCAACAGCAGGGAGGGCTTGCTGGGTTTGTCTGTATGGTATACGGATTGCTCGATCTTCTCCACCGTTGTTGCCGGTGGGGTGATCTCAATTTTTACCGGTTGCTTCAGCAGCGAGTCGGAAAGCTTTTGTACCTCCGGCGGCATGGTAGCGGAAAAAAAGATGGTCTGGCGTTGCTGTGGCAACCGGGCAAGGATCTTTTTTACATCATGGATAAAACCCATATCCAGCATCCGGTCTGCTTCATCAAGGACCAGGTATTGAATTTCTTTTACCAGGGAGTAGCCCTGGCTGATGAGGTCCAGCAGGCGGCCGGGAGTAGCGATCAGAACATCCACCGGCTGTTGCAATGCCCTCACCTGGTTGTGTTGCGATACACCGCCAAAGATGACCACCTGTTTCAGCGGCAGGTACTTACCATAGGCGGCAAAGCTTTCTGATACCTGTAGGGCCAGCTCCCGGGTGGGCACCAGCACCAGTACTTTCGGGTGATGGGAGGGGGCCTGTTTCTGGCCGTATAACAACTGCAATAACGGCAGGGCAAAGGATGCGGTTTTTCCGGTACCGGTTTGCGCACAGGCCAGCAGGTCTCTTTTTTGTAAGATCACCGGTATGGATTTTTCCTGTACCGGCGTAGGAGTTGTATAACCCTCATTGCTTAATGCTTTAAGAATGGGGTCTATAAGTTGTAGATTATTAAATGACAATTATTTAAAATTTAAGATGAATCAATCAGGCAGCGTCAGCAACAAAAGTTGCCCGTACGATACCGGCTTTACGTTAAGCCGCCACTATAATTTGAATGGAGGAATGTGAAACAAATCCAGTGCTGGAATAACATAGAAGGCCGCAAAGATAGGCAGATTTTCCGGGTTTAGCGCTTTTATCCTGTTTTAACCTGGCTGTAAAAGGGCAACGGGCTGAATTTTCCGGTTTGAATGATAAACGATAAATTGCTCATAAATGATCGTTCAATGATACGGCAATGTTTAATAATGATTGCGTTCTTCCTGTTGTTGGGTGCGCCGGTTCATGCGCAGGGAAAGCCTGTAAAGCGCATCGGAAAGCGGCCCAATATCCTTTTTATATTAACGGATGATCAGCGTCGGGGTGGTACCTTCCTGGCGCCGGACCTGTTAAAGACCCCGGTACTGGACAGCCTGGCGCACAGCGGTGTTCAGTTTCTGAACTCCTATATTATGGGGGGCACCAGTGGGGCGGTGTGTGCGCCCAGCAGGGGAAGTATGCTCACCGGCCACAGCGTTTTTGAAATGGGGGGCAGCTATGGACAGCAGATCCCGGACTCATTGATCCTCCTACCCCAATACCTGAAGAACAATGGCTATTACACCTGGATGACAGGTAAATGGCACAATGAATATGCCTCCTTTGTAAGGAGCTTTGATGGTGGTGCTTCGCTCTTCTTTAACGGTATGGGCCCGCAGTATGATTTCAGGGTGCATGATTTCAGGGAAGACGGGATCTACAGCCCACAGAACAGCCGGTTGGTAAAGGGGATACATGCTACGGACCTGTTTGCGGACGAGGCCATCCGCTTCCTGGAACAATACCAGGATGAACGCCCTTTTTTTGCCTATGTTGCATTTAAAACACCGCATGATCCCCGCACGGTAGCACCGGCCTATCAGCAGCTGTACCGGGATGCCCGGCTGCCACCGAATTTTTTAAAAGAACACCCTTTTGATAACGGCGACCTGAGGATCCGGGATGAACAGCTGGCGGCCCTCCCCCGCAACCCCGCCGAGATACAACAGCATATTGCCGATTATTATGCAATGATCACGCATATTGATCAGCGTATCGGCGATATCCTGAACACCCTGAAAGAACGGGGACTTCAAAGCAATACCCTGATCATTTTTGCAGCAGATAACGGGTTGGCCGTAGGGCAGCATGGGTTAATGGGTAAACAGAACCTGTATGAGCACAGCGTGGGCGTGCCGCTCCTGTTTTCCGGCCCGGGCATAAAGCCGGGGCAAACGAGCAGGGCGCTTACATATCTTACCGATATTTTTCCCACGCTTTGTGCGTACCTGCATCTTCCCGTTCCGGGGGCGCAGCAGATGCTGGGGCAGAGCCTGTTGCCTGCACTTCAGGGGATAGCCTATAAAGGGCGTGAATCGGAATACTACATTTATGCAAACTACCAGCGCGGACTGCGCATGGGGTCCTATAAACTGATCGAATACCTGGTAAAAGGTCAGCGGCATACCCAGCTGTTTAACCTGGATGCCGACCCCTGGGAGCGGTGGAACCTGGCCGGTGAAAAACGTATGCAAAAACAGTTGCAGGTGATGCGTGCAGCGATGAAACGATGGCATGGGAAGGCAAAGGATCCGATGCCGGTATTTTATGAATAGTGTTTTAATACAGGAAGTATAACAGCCGCCGCCGTCCGGGATGTTCCGTCATAAAAGGTACAGCTCCGGGTCCGGCGGGGAAATTTGCGTTTGCGTATCAAATTTGTGTTAACTTAGGGTATACGCAAAAACAGCCTGGGAAATTTTACGTTATGAGAGCGATAATGCCTGCCTTTTTTTTATTACTGTGCCAGAGTGTACACGCCCAGGAGTTTATATTGAATGGCACTATAACCGACCGTGACACAGGAACCGTCATTTTAAATCATACGGCCATGAATGGAGAATGGGTACAGGATACTTCAGAAGTGCGTGGAGGAAAATTTACCTTTAAAGGGACGGTGAAAGGAATGGATCTCGCTTTTTTACAAAACGATCCGCAGTATAGTATCAAAGATGAAACCCTTAATGCCTTTTTTGTTCTGGAGCCAGGTCTCCAATCTGTTGTTTACCGATATGGCAATCTGAAGGAAGCTCAATATTCAGGAAGCGAAACATACAGGGAAAAAGCGGCCTGGGATAGTATTAAAAAAGATGAACTGGATCGCCTCGCACTATTGGATCGTAAACGAGATTCGCTCTTAAGCGAGATGCGCTCCGGATCGATGAATGCTGATCCGCAGCCGCAACTGGTCCTGATAGACCAGCAGGCAGCCCCATTAAAGGAAAAAATTAAACAAATGGATTACCGGTTTATTACCGGCAACCCCAGCTCTAAATTGAGTCTATACCTGTTGTATGCAAAATATGTGAACTGGATGTCTGCTGATTCTTTAATGATTTTATACGGCCGGTTTCCTCAGACGTTGCAAAAGAGTGCGTTGGGAGTCTATCTTTTTAACTATGCGCAAAAGAAGTTAAAGGGTGCGTTGAAAACGGATATTGCTGTTGCGGCTTTTGATAATATCCGGACAGGACAGCGCGCTCCTGATTTTAGCATTATATATTCAAAAGACAGTGTGCAAACCCTCAGAACTTTCAGGGGAAAGGTACTTTTGATCGAACAGTGGAATCTTGCCTGTATCCCCTGCCTGCGCTATAACCCCCATCTTGAAAAATTACGCGGCCAATATGCCGGTAAGGGGCTGGTGGTGCTGAGTGTTATTGATAAGACGGATGGTCTTCATTCGAAATTACTGGCATATATATCCAATGCCTCCCTTGGCAAATGGCTGCATGTTTATAGTGACATTGCAGGCGATGCTCCGATACCAGGAGGTACATTTAAAGGGTATCAGGTGAATGCTATTCCGGCGACGGTGTTGGTAGACCGCAGCGGGGTCGTGCGTTATAAAAGTACCAGCTTTGACCCGACGCAGCTTGCGAAGCTTAAACAGGAAGTGAAGCGAGTGGTAGACGGGCAATAACAAAACAGGATTTCCTTAACGAAAGAATCCGGTATCTTTAAAGGATCATTACCATTTGCGCAAGATGAACAACGATCGTACAACGTACCGCCCCCGGTACCTGCTTCCGGTGGCAGGGGCGCTGCTCTTTGTGCTGCTGTATGTTATTGCCGCGCTTCTTTACCCGGGCGGGTCACAGGCCGATAAAAATGCAGCAGGATTTAGCTGGCTGCATAATTACTGGTGTAACCTGTTAAACGATGCGGGCATTAACGGAGAGCCCAATGCCGGCAAATGGTGGGCCCGGATGGGTATGGTTGTGTTAGGGGGTACGTTCTGTGTTTTCTGGTGGTTGTTTTTCCGGTATGCCGGCTTTGCACGCCCGGTCCGGTATCTTATGACTGCCTGCGGGGCAATGGCGATGTTGCTGTCATTGTTCCTGTCCACGGCGGCACATGATATACTGGTAATGATATCCGGCTTGCTGGGCGTTGTGGCAATGGCGGCCACTTTTACAGGGCTGTACCGTCTAAAATGGAGCCGGTTGTTCTGGCTGGGGATGCTTAACCTGTTTCTGGTATTGATCAATAACCTGTTCTATTATACACCATCCCTCATCCGGATGCTTCCCCTGGTTCAGAAGATCACGTTTTTATTGTTCCTGGTCTGGGTTTGTTGGATCTGCCGGCGTATGCGGGATTGCCGCTGAGGCGCTGCCACTGAAGCACTAAAGGTTTAGCTTTTGCATGAGGCCCGGTGCGTCACTCAGGCATGAAGGGTTCTTGCTAAAAGCAGCATCAAAAATCTGTGCTTCTGTGCTTCAGTGGCATCATCCGGATTTTTCCCGATCGCGAAACATCTTTTCCCGATTTTGAAAACAACTGCCTGCAGGATGTTGCACCTTTGTAGCATTGTTAGTGGATAAAGTACTGCAACCTGTGGCACTGGTCCGGGGCATTCAAACACCTCCGGTAACCTTCTCATTACAAGCAATCAAGTAGCCGCACGGATTTTTATCGGTGCGGTTTTTTTGTGAGTGATTAAGGCATCAGGGTTTAGTTGCCACTGAAGCGCAGAAACATGGAAGGCTTTGGACTTTTGGATTGAAGCGAATGAGGTGCCCAATGGGATAAAGAACTCAGTACTTCAGCGGCATCATCCGGATTTTTTCCCGATCTCGAAATTTCTTTTCCCGAATGTGGAAAAGCTTCTGTGGTTCTTGGCAGAGCTTTGCTGCCTCATTAGTATGAATGCAATTAAAACTTTGATGAAGTATGGACTGGGTCTTTGTTTGCCGGTTTGTGTTTGCGCACAAACACAAACAATAATCACAGACAGCACTGCACAAGCGATGGATGAGGTAATGGTAACCACGGGTCAGTATCGCGCACAGTCTGTAAAGCAATCTGTTTACCAGGTGCGGGTGATCACAGCAGAACAGATCCGGAGGATGGCGCCTGCCCGTTTGCAGGATATTTTTAATATGCAATTAAATATCCGTTTTTCGCAGGACCTGTCTACAGGCGGTGCAAATATCCTGAGCGCTGCATGACGCGGAACGAGATCCCGTTTCGTCGCCCTGAGCGGAATGCACTAAAGCCAGAGAGGCTCTCAAAAATTTGGAGGAATCGAAATGTTCATTCCGCATTGGGGTAGAGCTGCCTGCATTGCTCCAGGACGATCTGCGCCTCCCGCATCTTTTTGTTTTCCTTAAAATAGCGAATGATAAAATCGAATTTTTGCAGCGATGGTATAAAGTGGTGGTGGTTTCTTTCCGAAAAAGCCGTATAAGTATCGGTAATTACAGAAGACCGGTTTGTTACTTCTTTAAAGTCGATCGCATAGCCATCAAAAATAAATTTAAGGGCATCATAAAGCGCCGGAAGCGGTATGGTTCCGTGATCTTCCTGCTCATAAAACTGGTGTCTGAAAAGAAGGGCTGAATCCTGACCCGCCGCCAGGATCTCTTGCAGCTTTTGGGATGCATGGTCGCCTGCGTTAAAGCCGTTTGTCTTTTCTTTATTATTGGCTACAGCCATGTATACAACGGCAGGTCTTGCTTTTCCTGAAGGAATAATGCAGGCGGCTTCACGGGCAATATACCCGTTGTCCCACCAGATACTCGGATCTATGAGGATGTAGGCGTTGAACAGGTTGGTATGATGCAACAGGATATTGGAAGCGGCCAGCCCTCCGAAAGAATGCCCGCTCAGGATGGTGTATCCGTCTGTACGGTAGTGCGCATTTATATAGCTGAACAGTTCTTCTTTTATAAACTGTACCAATCGTTCGTTGCCCCCGCTGTTTTCAAATAACCGTTTGGTGCTGTCATCCGGCGATTTTATAAAAGACCGGGTAGGCGTAAGATCCCGGGTACGGTCTTTGTTCCTGATACCTACCAGGATCACTTCCGGCATGCGGGCATATACGCCCTTGCTTAAGAACTGGGTAACGGCTTTATAAAAACCCATACTGGTTTCCCCGTCAAAAAAATACAGCACGGGGTACCGCTCATGTACGTACCGGGCATTATCATAATTGGGCGGCAGCGAAATACAGACCTCCCGTTCCCCGCCCGGTATTTTTGAATGCAATGTTGTGGTATTGAAAAGACGGTTCAGGTCCTGAGCTCCGGCAATACCTGTAAAAAGCGAAAGAAGAAGGAATAACTTTATTTTCATAACCTTTTTTTATGCAGGTACAAGGACTTCCATTTTTTTTACCGGTTGTGGTTTCTTTTTCTTTTTGCCCCTGTGCCACCAGATGAGGAAACCGGTAATGGGGAGGGAAGTACAAATAAGCCCGCAGATAAATGTGAACAGTTTGCCCACCGGGCCCATCCAGGTGCCCATATGCAACTGCCATACGGTATTTTCCACGTACTCGCCCTTCAGGCTTTTGGGCGGCAGTACAAGATCATTGCCTGTATATTTGTTAATAAAGGCAAGCCGGGCATTTTCTGCACTTTTTAAGCCAAGTTTGCTGGCGGTGGTCACCATATAAAAACCGGCGGAGTCCAGGTTGTACAACCAGATTTGTCCTGCTTTTTGTTGCGGGTGCCTGGAAAATTCCCGTTCAAAGACCGTATTGATGGCAATGGCAGACCGGGCAGTATCGTTCTTCGGCATTGCCTTTTGCCATTTTGTTTCAACGTCGCCTCCAAAGATCTTTGCGGTAGTGGCTGCTAAAGGGTGAAAGGCGATGATAAGACCGGTAACGGTCAGGATCAGTGCCAGGATGGAAGAGTAAAAACCCAGTACATTGTGCAGATCGTAGTTTACCCGTTTAAAGCGCGCCTTCCATTTGATCTTAAAGCTGGCATCGCGGGTGTGCCTGTTCCACTTGCGGGGCCACCAGAGGATGATCCCCGAAATAAGTTCGATGAGGAAGATGATGGTTGCAATATCCACGATCCATTCACCCGTGCCATGCCACAAAAAAGAAGCATGCAGGTGCGCCATGATATAAAAGAAATTAGCGGTGCGGTCATATTTCAACACCTTGCCGGTATAAGGATCTGCATATGCAAAACCCAGTCCCTTGCCTTTGGCAAAGGTTCTGAAGCGCACCGTTCTTTCGGGATCCTTATACACGGTCACTTCGGAAAGTTTAGCCTGCGGGTAGGCCTTATTCACATTGGCGATCAGGGTTTCCATCGGCAGGCGTTCGGGTTGCACCTGCTCCGTGTAACGGGCCTTACCGGCAGACCATTCAATGATCTCGTCGCCATATACGATCAGCGTACCGGTGAGCGCAACGAATATCAATATGATGCCGGAAAAAATTCCGAGCCAGAGATGCAGCCAGGCGTTAACGCGGCTGAATACCGTTTTTTTAGATTTTTTTCCTTTATTCATGCCTGATTATTTCAAAAGCAAAACACAACCCGGTAAAGGGTTGTGCGTTTGATCATTTACAAAATATTAGAACCGGAAAGTAGCATTGAATGCCAGCATTCTTGTGGCTCCGGGCAACAGCCAGGAGCTATATGTATAATATTTTTTGTTGGCAATATTATCGATCTTGGCGGTGAGCCGGAATTTGGGCGCATCATAGAATACGCTTGCTCCAAAAACGGTAAAACCGTCTAAAGTGATCGTATTCACATTATTGGTGAACGAGCTGCTTTGTCCGTTACCACCTGCACCAAAACCGAAACCTTTCAGCGAGCCGGAGGTGAAGCCATAGTTGGCCCAGATATTACCGGCATGATGTGGCGTGCCTTCTACCCTGTTACCGTTCAGCACAACAGGCGCCTTGTTAATGATAGCAGTGAATTCGGTATAACGGATGTTGTTATAGCCATAACCCATGGCAATATTCAGACCCGGAACAGGGTTGGCCAGGATGTCCACATCGATACCGCGGCTTCGTTGTTTATTGTCCTGTATATAATAGGTGGTGTTGGGAACTGCCAGCGGCATGTTTTTAACTTTGATGTCGTAGTAGCTGACGGTACCTGTAAGGCGATGATGGAAGGCATCAAACTTCACACCGGCTTCCCACTGGTTGGCGTAGGTAGGTTTGAGCAGGTTGCCTGACGAGTCTAAATTGCTGTTGTTGCGATAGCCATTATTGTAGTTACTGTAAACGGAAAGGATGTTCTTTACGATCTCATATGAAAGGCCGAGTTTGGGAGAATAAGAAGTTTGCATGTAATCATTGTTTACATCTACAAACCGGTTAATACGCAGGCTCGCCATCAGCAGCAACTGGTCTGTTATATTCAGCACTTCAGACGCATAAGCTCCATAGCTATTGGCGATGCTTCGGGTGGCGTTATAGGCGATATTGGCGCCAATGCTGTCGACCCTGGCTTTTTTAATCAATTTCTGTGTTTCTGTAGCGGTAGCATAAATTTTGTCGTAGATAACCGTACCCCGGGCCTGGCCTACATTTGTGCGGAAATAATCCAGCCCTGCCAGCAGCCGGTTGCGTAGTGAGCCGATCTTAAAGTCGCCGATAAAATTTTGCTGGAACTGTTGGGTATACAGCTGGCTGAAAGGTATTTCCAGGATGTTGCGCGTGATGACGGCCGTATCCGTAGCGGTTTTTTTATTGGCTACCAGGTTAATGTAATGTGTTACGTTATTGTTCCGGGCTACTGAAAAATTGGTTTGTGAAAGCCATTGCTCAGAGAGTTTGTATTCGGCTTTTCCGGTAGCTGACCAGGTTTGCTGGGAGCTGTTGAAATCGGGGTTGATGTAGGAATTAGACGGATCGATGCCCAGGTCTTTGACATTGCCGGCATAGGTGCTGGTTTCTGTGGTGCCCCCGGGAGGCGCGCCAAATCCAAAGAGTACGATGGGGCGGATGCTTTTATAGTAATAACCGTCGAAATGTAAGGTGAGCCTGTCCGTGGCCTTTACCAGCAGGGATGGTGCAAAGCCCACATTGTTCTGCGCAAGCTGCTGAAACGTATTCCTGTTGTCGTAAAAACCGTTGAAGCGCAGCAATGCTGTTTTATCCTCGTTCAGGGGTGTGTTATAATCCAATGTGGCTCTTGCCAGTTCGTAGCTACCCGTAGTGAAGGAAATTTCACCGCGCTTTACCTCCAGAGGCTGTTTGGTAATAAGGTTGTATACGCCACCATAGGAAGCCGCTTCGTTTCCGCCAAACAAAGTGCCGGAGGGGCCTTTGATGGCTTCAATGCGTTCTACATTGAACATGTCTGTAAGGGCTACATATCCTGTAGATACACTGTTCCTGTACATAACGGAGCCGCTGGAGAAACCACGGGACATGAAGGTAAGGGATGAGCCACCGCTACCACCTACGATGGACAGGTTGCTTGCACCGGGGATGTTGACCAGTGCCTGTTCTGTGGTGGTGACGAGCTGGTTCTGGAGTACTTCTTTTGGAATAACCGCATAATTCTGTGGGTTTTCCGTATAGGTAAGGGGCATCCGCGCCACCTGTGTACTGTTCTTGTTAATGTGCCGGTAAGAAGAGGATACGATCACCCGGTCTAATGTACTGGCGTTTTCATTCAACCGGATGGTGCCGGCCGATGCCTTTGCTGCATACAGCTCCACAGGAACGGGTTCGGCCGTTACCCCCAGTGATTTAATGGAAATGGTATATTGGCCGTAAGGAACGTTCCTGAATTCAAAATGACCATTATCATCAGACATAACTTGTCTTGAGGAGGGGGTCAGTACGACAATAACGTTCTCTTCCGGGTGCCGGTCAGCGCTTAATATCCGGCCTTCAATGACACCTGTTTGTTTTGCCTGGGCAGAAACGTTGGATTGTATTGCCAGAAGCAGCCAGACGAACGACAGTGAAACAAAAAATTGTGCAGTTTTTGATCTTGACATGGGTGATATATTGGGTTAAAAAGTAATTATTAACGGGTTGCAAAAATAGAAGCGGGTATCACCGCCAGCTTACGAGATCAGGAATATTTAGACCGCGATCCGGAATATTTGATAAGCTTGCTTTTTGATGATACTGGCTTATATTTATAATGTAAAAAGTTCGAAGAACGAAAGAATGAAAACACGTATTTCACAAAACGACTAAAACATAAGAATATGGCAGAAGCAAAACATCAACAAACCGCACTCGGCGATGTGGCTGCGCGACAGCTCGCCATTGCCACCCGTACCGTTCCGCAGATGGTTACCATCTCGCCCCGCTGGTTAACACAACTGATGAGCTGGGTGCCGGTAGAATCGGGTGTATACCGCTTAAACAAGGTAAAGAATGCCACACAGATCGAAGTGGATTGCTCGGCCCGCGATGAGCGGGTACTGCCGCAAACCTTTGTGGACTATATCGAAAATCCGCGGGAATACAACCTGGCGGCTGTACAAACCATTGTGGATGTACATACCCGCGTATCGGATCTGTACAGCAAGCCGTACAACCAGATATCGGAGCAATTGCGGCTGGCCATAGAAACCATTAAAGAGCGGCAGGAAAGCGAACTGATCAATAATGCCGGTTATGGTCTGCTGCACAGTGTAGTAGACGGGCAGCGGATAAAGACCCGCACGGGAGCACCCACGCCGGATGACCTGGATGAGCTGATCGCAAAAGTGTGGAAAGAGCCGGGCTTCTTTTTGTTGCACCCAAGAGCGATCGCAGCCTTTGGCCGTGAGTGTACCCGCAGGGGTGTACCTCCTCCAACGGTCTCGCTTTTTGGCTCGCAGTTTTTAACCTGGAGGGGTATTCCGCTGATCCCTTCCGATAAGCTGCCGATCGTAAACGGTAAAACCAGGATCATTCTCATGCGCACCGGCGAAAGCCGCCAGGGCGTGGTGGGCCTGTTCCAGCCGGGTTTGCAGGGAGAGCAGACCCCCGGATTGTCCGTACGGTTCATGGGCATTAACGACCGTGCCATTGCATCCTACCTGGTTTCATTATATTGTTCGCTGGCGGTGCTGGTAGATGATGCCATTGCCGTACTGGACGATGTGGAAATAGACAAATACCATGAGTATAAATATTGATGAGCAAACAGGACTGCCGGACCTGGCACAGCTGCAGCAGCTGGCCAATACCTTTTTCAGGGCATTGCCGGGTGATGCGCAACATACAGCATCGCTGCATCCGGAAGATCACCCCAATGCCACAGCCATGGCCGGAAAAATAATGGGCAACGGAAACCTGCCGGATCTGAGTACAACCAATCATGATCTGGTGACCGGGCAGTCGGGAACGGCACCGCAACAAACGCCCCCGGTACCGCAACATCCTTTCAGCGGTTTGCAAACACCCCCTTCGGCTACCGGGCTGGGTGCTTCCTCCTCGGTTATAAGTTATGTGCCACTGGCTGATCTGCCCAAAACAGAAGAAGACAGATCTGGCGGCCCTCAGCATACCAGTGCCAACGGCGGACGGATACCGGCATCGGTTGCAGGCAGTGGCGCATCACCATCGCACCTGGAGCAGGGGCAACATTTCAACATCAACGATCCCGAAACCGGTTTCCCGGATGCCAACCTCAACAGGGCCTCCCAACCGGCGCAACCAGGATCCGTGCTGCCGCTTGAAAAGGAACAGCCCTACTGGGCCGATATGGATACCCTGTTAAAGAACATCATTACACCATCATTTACCCCGCAGTTGCCGGGTTTTGACAGGGCCACTCCTTCGTATTATTTTGGAACAGCGCCGCAGGTAAACAGCACATCGGTCAAACAGCAGGCGGGACTGTCTTCCTTTGATGCGCACCTGTTTAAGAAAGACTTTCCCATTCTCAACGAAACCGTGAACGGGAAACCATTGGTGTGGTTCGACAATGCTGCTACCACCCAAAAGCCAAAAGCCGTAATGGACCGGATCACCTGGTTCTATGAGCATGAAAACTCCAATATCCACCGTGCCGCACATGAACTGGCCGCACGGGCTACGGATGCCTACGAGGCCGCAAGGGAAAAAGTACGGGCATTTTTAGGTGCACGATCGGCCAGTGAGATCATTTTTGTGCGCGGTGCTACAGAAGCCATCAACCTGGTAGCCCAAAGCTGGGGCGAACAGTACCTGCAAAGCGGGGATGAAATTGTGGTGAGTCACCTGGAGCACCACGCCAACATCGTACCCTGGAAACGGCTGGCGGATAAAAAAGGGCTGAAGCTGCGGGTGATCCCGGTAGATGATGACGGACAGGTCCTGTTGGACGAATATGCGAAACTGCTCAATGCGCATACCAAATTGGTGGCCTTTACCCAGGTATCCAACGCATTGGGTACCATAACGCCGGCACAGCAAATGGTAGCCATGGCACATGCAGCGGGCGCAAGAGTGCTGGTAGACGGGGCACAATCCGTATCGCACATGACGGTAAATATGCAGACGCTCGATGCTGATTGGTTTGTGTTCTCCGGCCACAAAGTGTTTGGTCCAACCGGTATTGGAGTGGTTTATGGCAAAGAAGGCCTGCTGAACGCCACCCAACCCTGGCAGGGCGGGGGTAACATGATACAGGACGTAACCTTTGAGGAGATCCGGTACCATAATGCACCCGGCCGTTTTGAAGCCGGTACCGGTAACATTGCGGATGCCGTGGGGCTGGGAGCCGCCCTCGACTATATCAGCCGGATCGGCATGGAAAATATCGGGCAATATGAGCATTTTCTGCTGGAATACGCTACAGGGCTGATTAAACAGATACCCGGTGTGCGCCGGATCGGCACCGCAGCGCATAAGGCCAGTGTATTGTCTTTTACAATGGATGGATACAGCAATGATGAGGTAGGCAGGGCATTAAACGATGAGGGCATTGCAGTAAGAACGGGACACCACTGTGCACAGCCTATCCTGCGACGGATGGGGGTAGAAACCACGGTGCGACCATCCCTGGCTTTTTATAACACCTGCGAGGACGTAGACCGGTTTATTGCCGTTTTGTGGAAACTGGTGTAAGCCATTAATAATGGTATAGCAGGGGTTGGTTCCAGCCTGCCAGGTTAAAGGAAATGGTGTTACTGCCCGGCATCCTTAAGGAACGGATGTTAGCGCCTGCCTTTTTAGAAAATACGGCAGCGCACAATTCCTTATTGCTCAGGCTTAATTTTATGTAGCGTTGTACAGGGTTGGATTCTGCAATCCTGCCTGCATCAACAACAGCAGTTTCCCAGCTGATTCCGCTGCAGCCGCTGGCGCTAAAACTGATAAAGAGCGAGTCACCCTCAATGGTTGCGTTTGAAATGGTGTAATTATTGGTAGTAACGGCTTGGTATTTTTTCTCACTTACGATCAGCCCCTCCTTATTATACCCGTCATCGGAAACCGGGCTTTTCCTGTCGCAGGATATAAGACATGCAATTGCCAATAAAAGGATGACCGGTTTCATGGAGATTGTTTTATACATAAACGCGTTTTTATCCCGGTTCGCAACAGCGGGTTCAAACGTTTATCTGAATTTTAAAGGGCTTGTTTTAATCAAACCAAAAACCGAACTTAGTAAAAACGTTAATATCTGAAAATTTCCGATCTGAAAAAAATAATAATAGCGATCCTTTTATTACTGTATGGAACTGCCAACGCCCAGGAATTTGTACTAAACGGTACAGTAACTGATCGCGATACAGGAACCGTCATTTTGGGGCATACGGATAGTAATGGCCAATGGGTGACCGACACCGCCACCATACAGGACGGCCGGTTTACATTTTCAGGCACTGTAAAGGGTCTGGATCTGGCGCTTATAAACAACGATCCTAAATATCCTATCTATGATGAGACCCTGAATATTTTCTTTGTATTGGAACCGGGGGAGCAATCTATGATTTATAATTACGGCGACCTGAAACATGCGCACTATCTGGGCAGTAAAGTGTATGATGAGAAAGCTGCATGGGATCGTATGAAGCAGGATGTTTCAGGTCAGCTTGATGTGCTTGACCGTAAGCATGATTCGTTGGTGAAGGCGATCGGATCAGGTTCCGGGAATGCTGATGAACTGAGGCGGCAACTCATCCTGAATGATCAGCAGAGAGCACCTGTAAGGGGGAAAATAAAACAGATGGACCTGCGCTATATTTCCGGGAACAATACCTCAGGACTTAGCTTGTATCTTTTGTACTATCAATACAAAACCAAAATATCTCCGGATTCGGTACTGAGGTTTTACAACAGGTTCCCGGAAACACTGCAAAAAAGCGCGCTGGGCGTGTTATGCTTTAATTATATCCAAAGGTTAAAAAAACAGTCGTCTGTCGTGTCGCCTGCAACTCCATTTGATAAAATTCAGTTGGATAGACCGGCCCCGGATTTCAAAATCCTGTATACGAAGGATAGTATTTTAACATTGAATACATTCAAAGGGAAAGTGGTGCTGATAGAACAATGGGGTATTACCTGCATCCCCTGTCTTACCTATAATCCGCATCTTGAAAACCTGCGTAAAAAATATGCAGGCAGGGGATTTGAAATTATAAGCGTTATAGATAAATGGGACACATTCCACCAGAAGCTGCTTGCTTATATTTCGAAAGCAAGGCTCGAAAAATGGGTGCACGTATACAATACCCCGCAGGGATCTGCGGATCAGTGCATTCCAGGCGGCGATTTTGAAGGATATGCCTGTGATACTATTCCGGCAACGATCTTAATCGATCAGGATGGGGTTGTGCGGTATAAAAGCACTGGATATCAGGAAAGAACGCAGTCACTTGAAGATGCGATCCGGATTGCGTTACGGCAAAAATAAATACTTAAAACAACCCGCAAAAAATATCCGGCGAAACTACATGCACCGGGGCGCCATTTTAAACTTACCGGCTTTAGACTTTCCGTCTTCCAACTCTGCCATATTTCGTACCTTTGCACTCATTTTTTACCTACTATGAGTGTGAAATACAGAGAATATTCGGGTTTGAACCTGCCCTCCATAGAGCAGGAGATATTAGCGAAATGGAATGAGCAGCAGGCATTTGAGAAAAGTGTATCCCTCCGGGATGGTGCTGAATCATTCGTTTTTTACGAAGGTCCGCCCAGTGCCAACGGTATGCCCGGTATTCACCACGTTATTTCCCGTACGCTCAAAGACCTGGTTTGCCGGTATAAGACCATGCAGGGCTTCCAGGTAAAACGCAAAGGCGGTTGGGATACCCATGGTTTGCCGGTAGAGCTGGGCGTTGAAAAAGAGCTGGGCATTACCAAGGAAGATATCGGAAAGAAGATCTCCGTGGAGGAATACAACCAGAAATGCCGGGAAGCCGTATTGCGGTTTAAGGATAAATGGGATGACCTTACCCGCAAAATGGGTTATTGGGTAGACCTGAACGACCCCTATATCACCTTTAAGAACGAATACATCGAAACGCTTTGGTACCTGCTGAAGCAGCTGTACAACAGAGGGTTACTGTACAAAAGCGTGAGCATACAGCCTTACTCCCCGGCAGCGGGCACAGGTTTAAGCTCGCACGAACTAAACCAGCCAGGCACGTATAAGGATGTAAAAGATACCAGTGCTACTGTGTTGTTCAAAGCCCTGCATAATGAAAAGAGTATCTTTCTTTTTGAGGCCCTTTCAAAGGCAGTTGCTTCTGCGCCCACCGGGATTGAGCCTGCCGAGACTGAGCCTGCCGAAGTCTTCCTCATGGCCTGGACCACCACACCCTGGACCCTGCCCTCCAACCTGGGGCTGACCGTAGGTGGTAATATCGACTATGCGCTGGTACAGACCTTCAATCCTTATACGCATCTTCCTGTAAATGTAGTGATCGCCAAAGCATTGATATCTAAATATTTTAAAGCCGAGGGGGAAAACGGTGATCTTGAAAATTACACCGCTGAAACCAAGCTGCTGCCCTGGAAGACCCTTGCGGAATTCAAAGGCAGTCAGCTGGATGGCCTGGAATATGAGCAATTATTGCCCTTTGAGTCCAATTCCCTTGAAAAGATACAGGAGATCACCCCGGGCGCCACTCCATTTAAGGTAATGGTGGGCGATTTTGTGACCACCGAGGACGGAACGGGTATCGTTCATACGGCGCCGGCCTTTGGTGCAGATGACTATAAAGTAGGGAAGAAAAACAATATCGGTATCCTCACGCTGGTAGACCGTGAGGGAAAATTTATTGAAGGCACCGGTGAATTCAGCGGGCGCTATGTAAAGGATTATAAAGATGAGAAGGACTATGTGGATGTGAACGTAGACATCAGCGTAAAACTGAAAAAGGAGAACCGCGCCTTCAAAGTGGAAAAATACGAGCACAATTACCCCCATTGCTGGCGCACGGATAAACCCGTCCTGTACTATCCGCTGGATGCCTGGTTCATCAAGACCACGGCACTGCGCGACCGGATGGTGGAGCTGAACAAAACGATCCACTGGAAACCCAAATCCACCGGGGAAGGCCGCTTTGGCAACTGGCTGGAGAATATGGTAGACTGGAACCTGAGCCGCAGCCGTTTCTGGGGAACGCCGCTGCCCATCTGGTCAACAGAGGATGGCGCGGACATGAAATGCATCGGTTCTGTAGAGGAATTGAATACCGAGATCAAAAAAGCAAGCGAAGTACTGGGCGGTGATGTCAATAAACATTACCTGCATGATGGCATTCTTGACCTGCACAAGCCCTATGTGGATGAAGTAGTGCTGGTAAGCGATTCCGGCAAGCCTATGCACCGGGAGCCGGACCTGATCGATGTTTGGTTCGACAGTGGCGCCATGCCCTATGCCCAGTGGGGGCTGAATTATGAAAAATTAAAGGCAGGTGATCCGCATCCGTTCAACCAGCCCTTTGATACCAACTTCCCCGCCAGCTTTATCTGCGAGGGGGTTGACCAGACCCGCGGCTGGTTCTATACCCTGCATGCAATAGCCGCCTTACTGTTTGACAGTGTGGCCTTTAAGACTGTGGTGAGCAACGGGCTGGTGCTGGATAAGAACGGCAACAAAATGAGCAAACGCCTGGGCAATGTGGTAGATCCCTTTGCCACCATTGAAACCTTTGGAGCAGATGCAACACGCTGGTACTTAATTACCAACGCATCCCCCTGGGATAACCTGAAGTTTGATATCGACGGCATCAAAGAAGTGCAGCGCAAATTCTTTGGTACTTTATATAATACCTACCAGTTCTTTGCGCTTTATGCCAATGTGGACGGCTTTACTTATAGTGAAGCAAAGATCCCGGTAGCGGAGCGTCCCGAGATCGATCGCTGGATCATCTCTTCCTTAAATACACTGGTGAAGGATGTAACCCGGGCAATGGATGATTATGAGCCCACACAGGCCGGCCGCCTGATCGAAGATTTTGTGGATGAACATTTAAGTAACTGGTATGTAAGGCTTTGTCGCCGCCGTTTTTGGAAAGGAGAATATGAAGCAGATAAAATCGCCGCTTACCAGACCCTGTTTGAATGTCTGGAAACCGTGGTACGCCTGATGGCCCCTGTTGCGCCCTTCTTCAGCGATGCGGTGTTCCGCAACCTGAATGAGGTAGCAAGCCGCTATAACCTGCAATCGGTGCACCATGTATTGTTCCCGGAAGCTGATGAAACCCTTATCGATCAGCAGCTGGAGGAACGGATGCAGCTGGCACAGGATATTTCCTCGCTCATCCTCTCCCTGCGCAAGAAAGTGAACATTAAAGTGCGTCAACCGTTACATAAGGTATTGATCCCTGTTTTAAACCCGGCAATGAAAGCACAGCTGGAAAAAGTGGAGGAACTCATTAAATCCGAGGTGAACATCAAGGAAGTAGAATACCTGGTTGATACCGAAGGATTTATAAAAAAGAAGATCAAGCCGAACTTTGTGGCGCTGGGTAAAAAGCTGGGTGCAAAAATGAAAGCTGTTTCCGGTGCCCTGGCGGCCTTTACCCAGGAGAACATCAGTGAACTGGAAAGGAATGGTGCTGTGGAGCTGGATATCGATGGCGAAAAAGTATCCATCCTGCTTAACGAAGTGGATATCAGCAGCGAAGATATTCCCGGCTGGACGGTGGCCAACAAGGGAGCCCTGACCGTGGCGCTGGATATTACAATAACCGAAGACCTGAAACAGGAGGGAGATGCCCGTGAATTTGTGAACAGGGTACAGAAAATACGGAAGGACAGTGATTTCGATGTAACTGACCGGATCACTGTGCAAATTGACACAAATCCTACATTAAAAAATTCGTTAACCACGTATAAAGACTATATTTGCGCAGAAATTTTGGCAGATGCGCTGGAATTTAGTCCAATTTCAGCCGGCGGAACCGAAATTGAAGTGAACGAACATAAGTTATATACGATTGTAACAAAAAAAGGGTAACAACAATGGCTACAAAGAAGAAAACCGCAGCAAAACCTGCCCGTGCTACCGGCAGCAAAGCTGTTTCTGCAAAAGCGCCTGTAAAGGCGGCTGGCGGAAAGGTGGCAAAAGCCCCGGCAAAATCCGCGAGTGCAGCAAGTGGGAAAGCCAGCAAACCTAAAACGCCGGCAAAAGCAGCCTCAAAACCAGCGGTCAGCAGCAAGGCAACACCAAAAACAGCCGCTGTGCGCAGCGGAGCTTCCGCACGCCCGGCAGCAGGTAAAGCAGCAAAAACGCCTGCAAAGCCGGTAAACACGGCCAACGGAAAAACCGCAAAGGCGGCGGTAACGAAAACGGCAAAAACGGCGCCCAAACCGGTTAGCAAAGCGGCCCCGGCGCATGAAAAGAAAGCTGCGGTAAAGAAACCTGCAGTTAAAGAATTGGTACCTGTAATAGAAAAAAGCGTGGCAAAAAAAGAAACAAAAGAAGATAAAAAAGCAGCAAAAGCTCCTAAAAAAGTAGTGGTCCCAAAATTGTCTACAAAGAGCTCTGTAAAATATCAGCCTGATTTCACAAAGAGCGTGCTGGATACGCCAGCCATAGAAAAAGCAACTTCTGTGGTACGGTATTCAGACAACGACCTTACTGAATTCAAAGAGATCATCTTAAGGAAGCTGGATGCAGCAAAAAAAGAACTGGCATACCTGCAGGGGCTGATCACCCGCAGAGATGAAGGCGGCGATATGGATGAAGGGCGCTACATGACCATGGAGGATGGAAGTGTAAGTATGGAGCGTGAACAGCTGAGCCAGCTGGCCAGCCGCCAGATCACCTTTATCGATCACCTGGAAAAAGCGCTGATGCGTGTTGAGAACAAGACGTATGGCATTTGCCGGGTAACCGGTCACCTGATCGACAAAGCCCGCCTGCGTGCCGTGCCGCATGCTACATTAAGCATTGAGGCAAAATCGATGATGAACCGTTAATCTTATCAGATCAAAATAGATTAAAAGGCGAACCTGTACAATGGGTTCGCTTTTTATATTTAACATGAACCATAAGGAGGCCGCACTTTTTAAGCCGGTCCGCAAAAGTTATGCACGCATCGGCAAACCTCCTCCCGGTTTTCTGTTTAAAACTTATCTTTAGCCCCGTGCCTCAAATTATACACAATGACAATACATTTCGGCTATAATAAAAAGCAGGTGATCCAGGCATTACGCTATCATTTTATTTCGAAAAAAGAGATCAGGATCATGATCATCCTGGTAAATGTATTTGCGATGCTTTCCCTGGTATTGTATGGACTGCATAAGATCACGCCTGTAGCGTTCCTGATCAACTCTTTTTTATGGCTCCTGCTGATGATCAGTTTTTGGTTCATCCTGCCCGGAGCTGTGTACCGGCGTGCGGAAACGTTCAAACATGATTTTACCATGTACTTCAGCGATGTGGACTTTACCCTGGAACACACAAAGGGGAAAAGAAGCTGGCCCTACACCGCCCTGCACTCGTTTAAGGAAAGTCCCCATTTCTTCCATCTGTATTTTGATGAACGATCGTTTTTGCTGGTGCCTAAATCAGCCTTTGCCAACGGTGATGAAGTATCCGGATTCCGGAACCTGCTGATGAATAAGACACGGAAGTAACGCCTCAGATATATTTTTTCATTACAATGTGGGGAATGCTGAGGTTCGTAAATTCGTTGCTGGATTCCTGGTAGCCCATTTTCTCATAGAAGCCGGCTGCATTTTTCCGGGCATGCATCGATATCTCCCGGTATCCCATATCCCGGGCGATGTTTTCGGCAAACTGCATCAGCGCCCGGCCGATCCCCTTGCCCTGGAGATCGAAAATCACAGCCATCTGCCGTAATAGGACCACCTGGCCAGGCTGCTTTACCAGCATACAGCATCCCAGCATCTTTTCATCTTCAAAAGCTCCGATCAGGATATGGTTTTTATCAGCATTAAGATCCTCTTCCGTCAACAGCAACCCTAATGGTTTTCGCAGGATCTCGTTGCGGAGATCAACCATCTGCCCGTACTCTTTTGAACCATGATCTATAATTTTTAATGCCATAAAACGGTTTAAGATTTGATAAAGATCATAGGTGGCTAAAGCTGGAATTTATATCGTAAATTAAGGATTTTTAGGTGTTCCGGAGCATTTTTAGTTTTTTTTTTCTTTCCGATGCAATTTTGGTCAAAAACTCTATTTTTGCACCAATAACTAAATTAATAAGATATGTCAGACATTGCATCAAGAGTTAAAAAAATCATCGTTGACAAACTGGGCGTTGACGAAGCAGAAGTAACGAATGAAGCTTCTTTTACAAATGATCTGGGTGCCGATTCATTGGATACCGTAGAACTGATCATGGAATTTGAAAAAGAATTCAATATTTCTATTCCAGATGAGCAAGCCGAAACAATTACTACTGTTGGTCAGGCTGTATCTTATTTGGAAGAGCACGCCAAGTAGTTTTTTGGCAGCCAACTTGGCTTTGGTAAAGTAAAACAACAAATACACCGCCTTTGACTGTGGTCCTCCATATACAAAGGCGGTTTTATCATAAAAAATAAGGACAACCATTTATGGAATTTAAAAGGATCGTTGTAACCGGAATGGGTGCATTAACACCGTTGGGCAATACGGTTGATGACTATTGGAACGGGTTGTTGAATGGAGTTTCAGGTGCAGCACCGATCACCTTATTTGATGCCAGTAAATTCAGAACACGATTTGCCTGCGAAGTAAAGAATTTTGATCCTACGCAGTTCCTCGATAAGAAGGAAGCGCGCAAGGTAGACCGCTTTACCCAGTTTGCCCTGGTAGTCAGCGATCAGGCTGTTACGGATGCCGGTCTTACAAAAGAGAATATTAACCCCGACCGGATTGGTGTGGTACTGGGGAGTGGTATTGGAGGGCTCATCACCTTCCAGAATGAAGTAGTGGATTTTGCAAAGGGAGACGGAACGCCGCGCTTTAACCCGTTCTTTATCCCCAAGATGATCCTGGATATTGCTGCCGGGCAGATCAGCATGCGGCATAATTTCCGGGGGCCTAACTATGCCGTGGTAAGTGCCTGTGCCAGCAGCACCAATGCCATGATCGACGCGATGAACCTTATCCGCCTGGGAAAAGCAGATATTATTGTAACCGGGGGCAGTGAGGCGGTGATCAGCGAAGCCGGAGTAGGTGGCTTTAATGCTATGAAGGCCATGAGTGAGCGTAATGATGACCCCGCAACGGCCAGCCGCCCTTATGATAAGGACCGGGATGGCTTTGTAATGGGGGAAGGCGCCGGTATTCTGATCTTTGAAGAGCTGGAGCATGCAAAAAAACGCGGTGCCCGGATCTATTGCGAAGTGATCGGGGGAGGCGCCACTGCCGATGCCCATCATATTACAGCCCCGCACCCTGAAGGACTGGGTGCAAAGAATGTAATGATAGAGGCATTAAAAGATGCCAACATTCAGCCAACAGATGTGGACTATATCAATACACATGGAACATCCACACCGCTGGGGGATATTGCAGAGACCAAGGCCATCCTTGAAGTATTTGGCCCGCATGCCTATGAGCTGAACATCAGCTCCACAAAGAGCATGACCGGTCATTGCCTGGGTGCAGCTGGGGTCATTGAGGCCATTGCATGTATCAAAAGTGTGATACACAATAAAGTGCCTCCGACTATTAACCATTTTACCGATGATCCGGAACTGGATCACCGATTGAATTTTACCTTTAACAAAGCGCAGGAGCGCCCTGTGAATATTGCGCTGAGCAATACCTTCGGGTTCGGTGGCCATAATGCCTGTGTGATCGTAAAAAAATATTCATAGTTATCTGTGAATTTTATAAGAGAGATTTTTAAAGAGAAAAACGATGCGGCTTTAAAAAAGCAGTTACGAAACATATTGGGATTTGCACCCGATAATATTTCCTTATATAAAACCGCCCTTACCCACCGTTCCCTACGGGAAAGCGTTGATGAAAACAATGAACGCCTCGAATACCTGGGAGATGCCGTTTTGAGTGCCCTGGTGGCCGATTACCTTTTTAAGCGTTATCCTTATCAGGGAGAAGGCTTCTTAACCGAAATGCGCAGCAAAATGGTGAACCGGCAGCAACTGAACGAAGTTGCGCTGAAAATGGACCTGAAAAAGGTGGCGCACTTTAATAAGCAGGATCATACACTGAGGGGCAGCCATATTTTTGGAAACACACTGGAAGCGCTGGTAGGCGCTATTTACCTGGACCTGGGTTATAAAAAAACCAGCAAATGGGTCTATAATTACATTATAGCGCCGCACATGTTTATGGATGAACTGGAATCCAGGGAAATTAACCATAAAAACAAGCTGTATGGCTGGGCTAACAAGCAGGGAAAGGTACTGGAATTTGTAACCATTGAAGAAAAACTGGAAAATGGCCGGCGGTTATTTACAATTGGTGCAGTTGTTGATGGTGCAATAATAGCACAGGGCAAAGCCTTCAACAAAAAAGATGCATCCCAGATAGCGGCGAGTCTTGCCGTAACTACGCTTGGGATCAATAACAATGAGGAGGGCACGTAACCCTGGCGCTCATAAGATCCGTACATACAAAAGATCCGGCTGGGAGCGGCTTCTCCCGTAGAAGGTTCTGCTCCGGCAGGTACATTGCTCTCGGGTCATTTAAAAACAAAAAATCATGCGAATGAAACATTTCCTATTGATGGCAACACTGTTTACAGGCTTTATGGCCGCCCTTACTTCCTGTGGCGATACAGGTAAAAAAGGATTTACCCGTGCAGAAGATTACGACCGGTATATAACATCCCGTATCACCCAGATGCAGCAAATCCTGTTTGCCGTTCAGAAAGTGACGGGTAGCGAGGACCCGGCATCCGGCGACCTGAGCAGGTTTGCACTCCAGATAGATTCTGTTACAAAAAACCTTAAAGAGCTTCCGGATTATAACGGGAACATCAGCTACCGGGACGCTGCAATACGGCTGGCCGATTTTTATAAGAAGTCGGTAAGCGGATCGTATACGGAAATTGCAAAGGTATATAAGGATGTAAAGGATACAACAATGGCCGACAACAAGGTCAATGAACTGATTATTAAGCTCCAGGAAGAGGAAACCCTGGCGGATGATGCATTTGTCAAGGAGCGTGAAGCATTTGCAGCCAGGAACAAGATCCGGCTGGAAGAAGAGCCGGTCAAATAATTTTTGTTAATTTAGAAGGCGCTGCCGGGAAAAAACCAGCAGCGCTTTTTTGATTTATGCTCCGGTTACCGATATATCTTGATCACTGTGCCACAACTGCCTGCGATGAACGGGTGGTAGCCGAAATGCTGCCTTATTTTACCCGGTACTATGGGAATGCGTCCAGCCGCAACCATGCTTTCGGGTGGAAGGCCCAGGCGGCGGTGGAGGAAGCACAGCAACGGGTAGCGGCCCTGATTGGCGCAGAACCGGGGGAAATTATTTTTACTTCCGGCGCTACCGAAAGCTGCAACCTGGCATTAAGAGGTATTAGCACACTGTATGCCGGGACAGGAAACCATATCATTACTGCCAAAACGGAACATAAAGCTGTTTTGGACACCTGTAAAGACCTTGAAAGGAATGGTATGGAAATTACCTGGCTGGATGTGGGGCCCAACGGGCAGGTCGATTTGCAGGAACTGCGGTCAGCAATTAAACCAGCCACGATCCTTATTGCCATAATGTGGGCCAATAATGAAACCGGGGTGGTAATGCCGGTGCATGAGATCGGAGATATTGCGCGGGAGCACCAGGTGCTGTTTTTTTCGGATGCCACGCAGGCCGCCGGTAAACTTCCTGTTGATGTAAAAGCCGCTGGCCTGGGTATAATGGCCTTTAGCAGTCATAAACTGTATGGCCCCAAGGGAACGGGTGCGTTGTACATCAGCCGCAGGCATCCGCGGGTAAAGCTGGCCGCCCAGATCACAGGAGGCGGGCAGCAAAATAATATCCGGAGCGGTACGCTGAATGTACCGGGTATTGTAGGCTTTGGGAAAGCAGCTGCTATTTGCCGGGAGGTCATGTCTGATGAGGCCGTGCGGCTTGGAGCCCTCAGAAACAAACTGGAGGAAGGGCTGCTGCAACTTCCGGAAGTGTATATTAATGGCTATGGATCAGAACGGCTACCCCATGTATGCAACGCATCATTTGGCTACCTGAGCAGTAATGAGATCTTATCCGCGCTCAATAAGGATATTGCCCTTTCTTCAGGATCTGCCTGCACTTCCGGGTCGCTGGACCCATCGTATGTATTAAAGGCCATGCAGGTACCGGACCTGCTGGCGAGGGCAACCGTCCGTTTTAGCCTGGGGCGGCAGACCACCGGGGAGGAAATACCATTGGTCATCCGGCAGGTAACACATACCATTGAAGCCCTTAGAAACAGCAGTCCTGCCTGGCTACTTCGTGACTGATTTTTTAGTAACTTTAAGAGCCTGTTTAAAATTCATTCAATGGCTTTATTATGGCTGTTTTGGGCTGCAACTGCGTTAAATTTTTCGCCATAGTGGCCTACTATGCCTGCAAAATTTTCCTTGTTTCGCTCCAAAATAGCTTCATAATAAATTCCATCAATAAAATTTAAACAGGCTCTAATAAGGTACTTTTTTAATGATCATGCATGATTCGATTGCGTTTCATTTGTGCGGCTCTTTGTCTGTGCTGCTTTTTTTATACAAAGGCACAGGAGGAGTTTATTGATCCGCCCAGCAAACACCTGGTTACCATCCCTTTTGTACAATTCACCGGCGGGGTGATCGTGTTCAAGGCCCTGCTGGACGATTTTAAGGATTCGCTCAATTTTATCCTGGATACGGGAAGTGGAGGCATTTCGCTGGATTCCACAACCGTTGAAGGCCTGAAGTTAAAACCCGGTGCACCGGAGCGGATCATCAGGGGGATCGGGGGCGTACGGAAAGTAGGCTTTTTAAAGAACCAGCGGCTGCGGTTAGGGAATTATGAAATTGACAGCCTGGATTTTCATATCATCGATTATGAGGTGCTGACATCCCTCTATGGTCAGAAAATTGACGGGATCATGGGCTATTCCGTTTTGAGCCGCTATATTCTGAAGATCAACTATGAAAGGCAGGAGATCGGCTTTTATACAAAGGGAACGATGAAATATCCGAAAGGCGGTTATATGATCCGTCCCTATATCCGGATGCTGCCTTATTCAAGATCGACGATCGCCGACAGCAGGAAAAGGGTCTTTAATTATTTATTTGACATGGGGGCCGGTCTTACCGTATTGTTCTCGGATGATTTTATGAATGACAGTTCCTTCCTGAAGTCCAGGAGAAAACAATACCTGAAACAGGGAGAAGGCCTGGGGGGAAAAGTGGATATGTACCTCACCGTGATGAAATCATTACGTATCGGCCCGTACAAATTCCGGAACGTACCGGTGAATATTTTTAATGATGATTATAATGTAACTTCCTATCCTTCGCTGGGCGGACTGATCGGCAATGAAATTTTCAGGAGGTTTAATGTGATCCTGAACTATGAAAAGCAGCAGATCCATATTACACCCAACCAGTTTTTTAATGCACCGTTTGATTATGCCTATTCCGGTATTGAACTCTACCTGGTAGATGGTGCCGCCATTACGGGAAAGATCCCATCGGGGTCGCCGGCGGACAAGGCGGGGCTGAAAGAAGGCGATGAGATCATCGCGATCAATAATAAATTCGGAATGCGGCTGGATGACCTGAAGCAGGCGCTGCAATCAACTTACGGAAAGGTAAAGATCATATACCGCCGCAACGGGGTGCTGCAATCCACAGAAATGCATGTTATCAATATTTTAAGGAAATAGGCGGGCTACAGGTCTATCTTTATGAGGTACCCGTCAGCGATTTTTTGAAGGGACGCCGTATGGTCTTTTACTTTAAGATTACTGATCTCATATTGCCCGGAGTTGTTGAGTTTTGAAGTGTAGGATACATCCATTAAAATATTGGTCTTGATCTTCAGGAAGAAACGGGACCGGTCCGGCATTGGGAAAACGATAACGCCTTTCAGATCATCCGGGAATGTTACCGAGATATTGGAGCTTCCGATCAGCTGGTTCAGGGCATTCCGGATCTCAATGTCCGAGCCGGAAATTCTTTGGGCAACAATGTAGCTGTCGCCCGTATTTTTGTCGGAAAGGGTAATATGAAAACGAACGGAACTACAATTGGCACAGTATGAGTCACCGGCAAACGCATTGGACGGCCCTGCATCGCCTGCCTTTTTACATTGCGTCAGCAATAAAACCACCAAAACCAGAGAAAAAAGGGATCGCATACTGCTTTTTTTACTATAGACGGGCAAAATACAAAAAATGAAACAGAACATTCCCTGATTTTCGGCAAAACAGTGTGAGCAACGGCGTAAATGATTCAGAGATTGTTTGTTATATCTTCGATCTCCAATCGCTTGTAAACGGGCTTCAGCAAAAAACAGTTGTTTGCAGGCGTAGGAAGCGGGGCTTCCATGCCTATTTATAATATCTTTGAAAAACAATGAGCAACCCCAATTTAAACAGAGAAAAGCAGGGCATGAGCACTTCGGAAAGTGATTTTGAGAACACGATCCGGCCGGGCCAGATCCGGGAATTTGCCGGCCAGCCGCAACTGATCGAAAACCTGGTTATTTTTATAAGAGCCGCCAAGATGAGGGGAGAGGCGCTGGATCATATCCTTTTTCACGGTCCTCCCGGTTTGGGAAAAACCACCTTATCCAGGATCGTTGCCAACGAGTTGGGGGTTAATATAAAGGAGACCAGCGGGCCGGTGATCGAAAAGCCGGGTGACCTGGCCGGGTTACTGACCTCATTGGAGCCCAATGATGTATTATTTATTGATGAGATCCACCGGTTGAGCACGGTGGTAGAAGAATATTTATATGCAGCCATGGAAGATTACCGGCTGGATATCCTGCTGGACAGCGGGCCCAATGCCCGGAGCATCCAGCTTTCCCTGAACCCCTTTACCCTGGTGGGGGCTACCACCAGGAGCGGATTGCTCACCGCCCCGCTGCTGTCGCGCTTTGCCATCAAATCACGCCTGGAGTACTACGATGCTGCTACGTTGCAAAAGATCATCCTGCGCTCGGCCGAGATCCTGGCTGTAAAGATATCCCATGAGGCTGCAGCCGAAATCGCCGGCAGAAGCCGGGCCACACCCAGGATCGCCAATGGACTGTTAAGAAGAGTGAGGGACTTTGCGCAGGTGCTGAACGATGGGGTGATAGACACGGGCATCACAAAACATGCGCTAAAGGCCCTGAATGTGGATGAGTATGGACTGGATGAGATGGATAACCGCATCTTACTGGCCATCATTGAAAAATTTAAAGGGGGGCCGGTGGGCATCACCACTATTGCCACTGCTGTGGGGGAAGAAGCCGGTACCATCGAAGAAGTATACGAGCCATTCCTGATACAGGAGGGTTTTTTACAACGGACGCCCAGGGGGCGGGAGGTAACGCATAAGGCCTATGAGCACCTGGGTAAAAAACCGGGGAACCGCGGCGCGGTAAACCTGGAACTGGGGCTTTAGCAGGGGGCATTTTTACGACGGTTAAAACAGCCTGTTTATTCTTATTGGATATGTTGCTGACCAGGTCCGATATGGACTTTCTACACGTTCCGTTTCTGTGGGAGGTGGTGTGGATTCGCATTTTATTGGACCATATTTTATATATGATACAGCAGGTATCTTTTATGTTTGCTACCGGAGCGCCGAGATACTAAAGGCCTCCTGGTTGCCGCTGTTGTCCGAAAGCTGCGTTGCGGTTGGCAGCGGTCAAGATCTTTCTCTTAAAATAAGAGACCCGCGCTTTTTTTGAAAGGCGGGTCTTCTACTTTATCTGGTAAAGACTTAATCCTGCACCACCAACCGGAATCCGTTTCCGTGGATGTTTACGATCTCGATCTTTTCATCGTCTTTCAGGTATTTGCGTAGCTTGGCAATATACACATCCATACTTCTTCCGTTAAAATAGGTATCGCTGCCCCAGATCTTTTTAAGCGCCTGCTCGCGGGGCAGCAGGTCGTTCAGATGCTCCGCCAGCATTTTCAGCAGCTCATTTTCTTTGGGAGAAAGGGTTTGCGTATTGTCATTATGGATCAGCTGCCGCAGTTTGGGATTAAAATGATAACTCGCCAGCTGGTACTCTTTATTCTCTGTTTCCTTGTTCAGCTCTTCATTTCTTTTAAGAATGGCTTTGATCTTCAGAAGCAGCACCTCGCTGTCAAAAGGCTTGGTGATATAATCATCAGCGCCCAGCTTATATCCCTGGATGATATCTTCCTTCATTGTTTTGGCACTCAGGAAAAACAGGGGAATATCCGGATCCACATTGCGTACCTCTTCTGCCAGGGTAAACCCGTCCATGTGGGGCATCATCACATCCAGCAGGCAAAGATCAAACTTTTCGCGCTGAAAAGCAGCCAGACCCAGACGGCCATCCCGCTCCAGGGTAACATCATAGTCATTCAGCTCCAGGTAATTCTTCAATACATTCCCAAGATTGGGATCATCTTCACACAATAATATCCTCGGTTTTTTTGTTTCCATGTTGTTGCGTTTGAGTTATTAGATGGCAAATAAAGTTAATGCTTTTTAATAGACTAACAAATGGAGACGAATTTTTTGTTAAAAAGCGGGCGGTATCCTGTATTGGTTACAATAAGGAGTACCGCCTTTGGTTGCAGGCCGGGCCTGCGCTGCTTTATAAATGAGAAACCGGAAAAAGGGCGTTAATCCGCCATAGGATAGCCGGGCGCATTGTAAACGGGCCCTTTGCAAGGAAATACAGCCCGCCCGTTCAGGCAGATACCTGCAGCGGGTTCCGGCTGTTGTAAACCCATACTTCATTCCAGTTAATAATGTCCTGGTCCTTGTTTTCGAAGACATGGGCGAGCGTTTGCTCCATCATCGCTTCAATTTTTGCAGCGTTATGCGCCAGGTAGCGGTCGAATAGTGTATCATCAAAATCATGGAGCGTTCCGATCGACAGCTGGGGGTCAAAACCATAGGCGAACGGTGTAATTGCGCCCGTTTCGTCAATAACAATATTATCGATCACCTGGGCCAGCCGGTCTTTATTGCTGCAGCTTCTTGCAAAGCCATTTACAACCTGGGGAAAGGATTGAAGATAGTCCCGGTGCAGCAGGTCGGCCTGGATCACCATCCGGCCCTGGTATTTGCTGCTGAGATAGTTGGCCAGTATATAAGTGCGGTGCAGGTGCAGGTCATCATTGGCCCATTGGGCAAGCTCCTGCCGGGCTCTTCCAAACAGCTCCAGCGGATGCAGCTGCAATAATTTGGCCCCGGCATCGGCGGCAAATGCTCCCAGCCAGATCAGCTCCTTCCAGCTTTCGGGTGTTACGGTATGGATCAGCCCGAAGGGTTTGTTCAGTTCCTTTAAAATCTGCAGGCCCTGCTGCATTTTTTCAAAGGCACCCTGCTGGCCGCGGATATAGTCGTGGAGCTGAGGAGGCCCGTCAACGCTCACCGCAACCAGGTCAAGGTACTGCAGCAGCGACCGGTTCCTGGCACCGCCCAGCAACATCCCGTTTGTAGCCATTGTATTGTTGTATCCCAGCTCTTTTGTGAACCGCAGCAGCGCCTCAAGATCTTTGTATAGTAACGGCTCGCCCCCGGACAGGGAAATATTGTTAAATCCCTGGTCATAGGCATATTTTAGAAAAGTTTTGAGCGCTGTGAGGTCAAGGCTTTCCTTTAACAACGGGGAGGAGCTGGAATAGCAGTGTTTGCAGCAGAGGTTGCACCGGCGGGTGGGGTGCAGCTGGATGGTACGGAAGGGAGCTGCACATGCAGAACTCCCTTTTGTAAAATGCTCATTCATCATCTTTCGATTTCAGCATTGAATTTAAATCCCTGGTGGGCAATGACGCCATAGGGAAACACTTCAAACCGGGAGAAGATACCGCCTACGTTATTGAACTTGCTCCAGAATTCAGGATCAACAATACCGTTGATGATATAGCGGTCCAACCGGGGCACGCCTTTTACATAGACCTGGTCAATTAACAGCCCGCTTTTTTTAAGGTTTACGATCTCCCTTGAAATGTTTCGGATAACGATCTTATCCATGTCTTTGGCTTCAAGTTTTTTCAATAAACCGGCTTCAAATTCTTTAATGTTGTCCATGATCATTTTTTTGTGTATTACGCTTACTCTTGTCGTTTTTCAGCATGCACGTCTTACTCTGTTGGGGATTTTCAGACTACTCCGCTCTATATTTAAGGAAGGCTTTGAATGCTTATTTTTTGAAAATGCGAAAGGTTCCATTGCCGCTTACGCTGGCTCCGCTTCCCCAGGTGCCATCCATGGTGGCAAAACCTGCATCCACTACTGCCTGCGTTGAATAAGAGGTGGCGGGCGGGTAGGTATAAGTGGTTTTAACCGTGTTGCCGCTTACAATATATGTGCCCTCTGCTTTACCTGCGGAGGCGGTATCGGCATTATCGGCATAAACCCTTACGGTTCCGTTGGAACGGAAGAGGAAGAAATAAGGCTGCCCGGGCACCGCATTTCCGTTGCCATATTTACCTTCCCAATAACCCACAACGCTTGGAGCCGGGGGCAGGTCTTCCTTTTTTTTCTTGCACCCGGCAAGGATGAATACAGCTATTGCAGCAACCCATAATTTTGATTTCATAATATTGTATTTTTTGTTTTAGATTCAATGACCCAAAATTATCCCGGCGGCAGGGGCGATACCAGCGCAGATTTGCGGTTTTTTTATCGTATTTATACGTATTTTGGAGCGGGTAAATACCGTATAAAAACTACGGTTTCTATTCCGGTTATTCCGTTTTTATTCTTTTTTTCAAAAAACTTAAGGAATATTGCAATACCAAATTTTAAATCATGGCAGACACAGCGCAATTCTTACAGGCCGTAAAAGATGGCTATACATTTAAAGGAGAAAGCTATAAAATAGGCAGGGGTATTTTAAACGGGGAAGTGGTACCGGATGCGGATGTGAACATTCCTTTTAAAACGCTGAACCGGCATGGCCTGATCGCAGGGGCTACCGGAACGGGTAAAACAAAAACGCTGCAAGTGCTGGCAGAAGGGCTCAGTGATGCCAGTATCCCGGTACTGCTGATGGATATAAAAGGGGATCTGAGCGGCATAGGGGCAGCCGGTGTTGCCAATGATAAGATCGCAGAGCGTTGTCAGAAACTGGCCATCGACTTTAAGCCGGAAGCATATCCCATTGAGTTCTTAACGCTGAGCCAGGAAAAGGGTACCCGACTGAGGGCCACCGTAACGGAGTTTGGCCCGGTACTGTTTTCCAAGATCCTGGACCTGAACGATACGCAGGGGGGCTTTGTGGCCATGATCTTCAAGTACTGCGATGATCACCGGTTGCCGCTCCTGGATCTGAAAGATTTTATCAAAGTATTGCAATATGTGAGTGATGAAGGAAAGGCCGAACTCGAAAAAACGTATGGAAAAATATCGACCACTTCAACCGGAACGATCCTGAGAAAAGTGATTGAGCTGCAACAGCAGGGCGCCGACCAGTTTTTTGGCGAGCGCAGCTTTGATGTCGAGGACCTGATGCGCATCAGTGACGACGGGCGTGGCATGATCTCTATTGTTAGGGTTACCGACCTGCAGGATCGTCCCAAGTTGTTTTCTACCTTTATGCTGCAGTTGCTGGCGGAGCTCTATGCCACCCTTCCGGAGGCGGGAGACCTGGATAAGCCCAAGCTGGTATTGTTTATTGATGAGGCACACCTGATCTTTAATGAAGCCAGTGCTGCGTTGCTCAGCCAGCTCGAAACTATTGTGAAGCTGATCCGTTCCAAAGGTGTTGGGGTGTTTTTTTGTACGCAGAACCCGATGGATGTGCCGGCTTCTATACTGGCCCAGCTGGGATTAAAGGTGCAACATGCACTGCGGGCCTTTACAGCGGCTGACCGCAAGGTGATCAAACAGACGGCCGAGAACTATCCCCTGAGTGCGTTTTACAAAACGGATGAATTGCTTACACAGGTAGGGATCGGGGAAGCCCTTATTACTATGCTGAATGAAAAAGGCATTCCCACACCGCTGGTGCATTGCATGTTACGGGCCCCTCAAAGCCGGATGGATGTACTGACGGATGCGGAGATCGACAGTATTACCGCTCGGTCAAAAATTGCCGCGCATTACAATGAAGTGATCGATAGCGAAAGCGCCTACGAACTGCTGACCCAAAAGCTGAATGATGCAGCTGAAAAAGCAGCACAGGAGCGTGAAGAAAAACCCGCAAAACGCGTGGCCGAAGAGAAAGGTTTTTTTGATAACCCGATTGTAAAAAGCGTAGCACGTACGGCGGGCAATACCATTGTACGCTCGCTGCTGGGCGCTATAGGACTGGGAGGCAGAAGAAAAAAGGGGTTCTTTTAAATTTGGAATATCCAATGAGGAATTTAAAATAAAAAAGGACCTTTTGGTTGGAAGCCGCTGTGTTCAGACTTGAGGGGATGCCCTTCTTGATCTTACCCTCAGGCTCCGGGGACATTCCATATTTTAATGGTACACTTTCCCCGGATTATTTTACCATAAATGTTGCTTCCGAAAAAACGGGTGATCCCTTGCTGGAAATACCCTGCAATACGATCTTATAAGTGCCCTTGAAGTCTGAAGTAAAACAATCCAATTTTAAGGGCTGACCGCCGGTCAGCTGTATATCCGGCTCCCAAAGAAGGGTAGTGCGGTTATCAGGTACTCTCAGATCACCTTTGTCCCCGTTGGCATAAACGGGTGCATAAAAGACCCGCTGCAGCTGCAGCCCTTCATAGTCGATCGCAATGGCAGAAGGATCCAGCTCAAACCCGTCAAACTTGGACTCATAGGTCTGGAAGCTTACTACCCCGGAGTACAGGGATGAACCGATCACATACCTGCGGGGAACCACGTCCAGCCTTTTTACTTTATACGGGTTATAGTTAAAGATGCTGTTATAGTCTGCCAGGGGCACCCCATCCAGCAAAACGAGCACGGCATACCGGTACACGTTTTGGTATTTTTCATCATAGATCGTCATATGGGGTTTGCGGTCACGCATCACCACATTGATCGACTGTACATACTCACGCAAAACTTCTTCCATTGTGGAAAAACGTTTATAGTCATCCAGGAGATAGCTGATCTCCGGCTTGCCATAGAAGGGTAGGGTATCCGTTACCGGGGGGGGCGTATAGGTATTGATCTTGTCTTTATAATAAATGTTGACGGTTTGCATCGCAATGCTGCGCTTTAGCAGGTACGCGCTGTCTGCGGGGTCAGGAAAATAGCGCGGCTGGGTAAAAGACCGGTTGGCGCTGTCGATAAACGGTGAAATGACAGCCGTAGTATAATTGTTGGCAGCGTTGGCCGATGGGGTTGGCTTTATAAAGATATCTCCCGGTCCATAGTATTTTTTTATATTGAAGCGGACAATACCCGAGGAGTCACTGGTGCCATTGTAAAGACCAAAGGGGATCGAGGGCGCCGTAAGCAGGCAGGAAACCCCCGGAGCCGGCTGATGGTTCCAGTTGCTGAAGACCCTTGCAGCAACAATATGCCCGTCATACTCCGGCAGGTATTTCAAAGCGGGGTCAAAAAGAGGTGCCTGGTTATCGAAGCGCCGCCACCCGTTCACGAGCATCAGGTTCTCAATATAATTTCCGTTGGCCGCTTCTGGTGTAAAGTAAAACTCCGGGGATTCAATACTTCCTGAAAGACCGGCTGTAAGCTGCAGATAGGCGCGGATATCCGGTGCTGCGGGACTGTTGTTGTTGTCCATCGCGTATACAGAAAGGGAGCCCTGTATGGTTTCAAGACTGTCTCCCCCTAATGCAGATGCCAGCTGTATAGAGGTGCGGTCCCTGGCAGTCAGCTCCTGTTTGCCGGCACTGATGGTTACGGCTTTTGAAGGCCGTTTGCCGGGGATAAATACCAGGCGTTCATTTACGGGCTGAAGATGCTGATCAAACAGCGTAAAGCAGATCACACCTGTTCCGAGTTTGGATTTGCTGACAGGGATCTCGGCAATATTGCGGGTTTGCAGATCGATGGTAGTGGCAAATTTGTTCTTTTGCTCGCTGTGTGCAACCAGCGTCATTTTTTGCGGGCCTGTGTTTTGGAGTATTACTTTGACCAGGTAAGTATCGTTTCCGTTGTCAGTTATGCTCAAAAGGGAGCCGCCGGCCCTGGGCGCCGGCAGTTCTTTTTTAATAACGCCTTTTCCCGGCACCGTTACTGCTGCAGTATATTTTCTGCCCGGCAGCGGTGTATAGGTAAACTGGCCCAGGCCGAATTTCAGCAGTTCAAAACGGGCAACGGTATCTGTACTGTTTTCTATAATATACCCCGTAGCCGGCAATCCTTTTATCGTGTGAGGGTCCAGTACCTGTACCCCGGTTTTTGAGGAGCTGCCTTCAACCGGCGCGCCGCCTTCCGGAAAAAAACGGATGATGGGCTCCGGCTGCGGCGTGCGGGCCGGAGGGTTTGCTGCGGCAATGGTATTGGATACAAGGATCCTTTTTTTAAAGAGCGCTCTTTCGTCGCCCAGCTTCATCTGATTCGTGTAGGCAATAAGTGTGTAGGCCCCGGTGGCTATATTAACCGGCAGGTAAAAGCTGCCTTTTCCTGTGCCCCGGGTGGTCTGGATCTTGGATTGGATGACCGACCGTCCCTGGTCATTTACCAATTCAATATAAAGGATGCTGTTGTATCCGGCCGGTATATGTGTGCCTGCATTCAGAAGGTACACTTTGAACCAGAGCAGCTCACCGGCCAGGTAGGCTTCCTTATCGCTGTGAACAAAAATGATTTCGCGCCCCGGTTGTTCTTTTGCTGATCCCGGTTCTGTTGCCTGCAACTGCCCCATTGCAGCCTGGGGCGCATACATACCGATGAGGAGCATTAATAACCGGGAACAACGAAGAAAAGTAGGAAGGATCGTATACATGTTTGCTCAAAATTATCAGGGCCAGTAAGATGGTTTTTGAAGGTTTCCGCCTCTTGCCGTACAATCGATACAGGATGCGGAAGAAGCCGAATACCCATCCGTGCGGGGCTCCCGCGTAGTATTTTCGATCGGGATAAAGACTCCCGAAGAAAAAGCCTCCCGGGTGCTGTCCCTGTTTTGGATCACAAATTTTGTTTCGCAGAATTGCTGGAACGGCCATCTGTCGGGCCGGCTGATAAATACCCGCTTTTGGGTGGGCGCCGTTGCTGAAATGTACCCGATAACGGGCTCCCCGGGATCGCTGGTACAATGGATATTCCCTCTTAGCTCGGAAGGCAGGGGACCAAAGATGTCTCCAATGGATTCCGTATTCTTTTTCATCAGATCATAGAACTCGTAGGCGGCTTTATCCATAGCATACTGGCGCAGCAGGATACTGTATTTTACAGACAGGCGCTCATCGCCGGCTGGTATCTGGTTAAGTGGTTGCTGAAAAATAACATCCGATGTGAGTTTGGCAGAATTTCCGATATAGATATTGCTGGACCGGCCGTATTTCCAGCAATAAAAAACGTCTTCCTTCGGAAAGATCCGGGGCCTTACCCCGGCCTTGTCTGCGTCGGGCGATGCCGAATCATAGATAAGCGAGGAGTGGTAGTAACTGTTGATCTCCCAGGTCTCATCAAAATCCCACCGGTAATAGACGGTACTGTTGGCCGGGTCGTGCGTATTCACATATAGCTGCATCCCTTTTTCGTTTTGCTTCCAGCCGATGCTGTCGATCTCCGGGGTTTTTTTTACCGGTACGAAATCCGAGAGGTACTCCTTTCCGTCGGAAGTCTTAATCCGGACGCGGTAAAGATTGTTGGCAGATAATTCCAGGGTGTTCTGGTAATTACCCGGCGCATTCATGATTAATTGCTTTACGGAATTATCGTTACCCTCTACTGCAACGCTTGCGTTGAGCTCCGGGGTGATTCCCTTGCCGCCGTTAACCGCGGCGGTCCTGGACAGCAGCAGGCTTGTTGCGGTGTTGCCGGCATTCAGGGTTCCTTCCACCACAAGGTAGCCGGTCCCGGGGGCATTGATCCCGGGGTAATACCGGTCCTTGCATGAAAGGCAAAGAATAATGATGACCAGTATCTGAAAATAAGATCCCTGTTTCATTTTAAAAACGTATGTTATAATTGATAAATGGTATGGCGCTTCCGAAAATGGATAGCTTGTACCCGTTCACAGCACCGTTTTCAGAGATAAAATAGACCGAATAGGGGTTTCTTCTTCCCAAAAGATTGTATACGCCAATGGTCCACGAGTTGTGGGTCTTCTGGTGCACTTTATGGTTGCCGTCGATATTCATGGAGAAGTCCGTCCGGTAATAATCCGGTATCCGGTATTGATTCCGGTCGGAATACAGCATTCTTTCTGATCCCTGGTAGTAAAAGCGGCCTATCGGATAGGTGATGGGACGCCCGGTGCTGTAGGTGGAGTTCAGCGACAGGCTGAAGCGGTGGTTAATCCTGAAATTGCCAACGATCGTTATATCATGCGGCTTGTCATAGTTGGCCGGATAATCGGCTCCGTTATTGACCACAAAGCCAAGACTTTGATCGGTAGACCGCAGCAGGATACGGGAATAAGTATATCCGACCCAGCCATTCAGCTTGCCCACCGGCTTTTTGATCAGGAACTCAAGACCATAAGCCTTGCCTTTGGTGCTGATCACATCTGTTTCTATATGATGATTCAACAACAGGGTGGCGCCGGGTTTATAATCCAGGTAGTTTTTTATATTTTTATAATAGAGCTCTACCGATGTTTCAATCGTGTTTGATTTCAGGTTCTTATAGAATCCGATAGAAACCTGGTCGCCGATCTGGGGCCTGATATTGGGGTCGCTTAGTTTCCAGATATCAGTGGGGGAAATAACGGTTGTATTGGACAGTAAGTGAATGTATTGCCTTAACGTATTATACCCTGCCTTTATTGAGAACGTAGGTGTAAAGGCATAGCGCATGGAAAACCGGATCTCGGGGCCCTGGTAATTATTAATAAACTTCCCTTTATTATAGTGGGTAATGCCGGTGCGGGTGTCATCCGTGAGGGGATGGCCCTCCCGGTAATTGCTCACGTCCTGTGGCCCTAAATAAGAATAAAACGAATAGCGGATGCCGGTGCTGAAAGAGAGCTGCCCCGTGGCATTGAACCGGTGCGTAACATAAACGGCATTTTCGAGCGCCCGTTCTGCGCTTACTGTATCGGGTCGTACAAGCGATTGGCTGCTGGCCGGATCAAAAGTGCCCGGCTGGAGCAAGTACGATAATGAGCTGAGCCCGAAATCAAACGAATGTTTCTGATTCATAAAATATACGAAGTTCAGCTTGCCGTAAAGCTGGCGTATATCAAAGAAGAGTTTAAACCCGTTAATGATATTGGAATCGGCGCTGATCTTATAGCGGTAATAGTCATACCCCCCGATGAATTCCGCCTGCAAACGACGGGTGAAGTTCTTTTTCCATTTCAGCGAAAGATTCCGGTTGGTATAGCCATAAGTAGTATCATTATTCAGGTTGAACCGGTCGTTACTGTAATAGGCATTCAGGTAGATACTGCTGCCGGAATCGATCCGGTGGCTGATCCCGAGGTTCAGATCCTGGAACGAAGCCCGGCTTTGATCATACTCCTTTGGTAAAAGATTGATCAGCCAGTTGGCGTAGGTTGTACGTCCCCCGAAAATAAAAGAGGTCTTGTCCTTTACAATAGGGCCTTCCAGCTGAAGACGGCTGGTGATCAGCCCGATCCCGGCCGACCCGGTCAGCTGTTTCTTATTTCCTTCCCGGCTGTTCACATCCAGTACTGACGCCAGGCGGCCGCCGTATTTTGCAGGTATCGAGCTTTTATAGAGTTCTACATCCTTTACGATCTCGGGGTTAAACGCTGCAAACATGCCAAAAAAGTGTGCAGGATTATAAATGGTGGCATCATTGAAAAGGATCAGGTTCTGATCCGTGGAGCCACCTCTTACATTAAAGCCGGTACTGGCTTCTCCCACCGTTTTTACACCAGGCAGGGTAGTTACTGCACGCAGGATATCAGCTTCTCCGAAAACAGTCGGGATGCGCTTGATTTCCTGGATGCTCAGGCGCGCTACGCCCATCTGCACATTCCGGATGTTCCGGGTTTGGGTAGAGGATACGATCACTTCCTTTAACGTGGGCACCTGTTCCTGTACAGAAACATCCATGCGCCCGTCCGTATATACTACAAGGTTCAGGTTCATTTCCCGGATACCCAGTCCTACAATGTTGAGCACGTGCTTTCCCGGCGGAATGCTTAACGAATAATTGCCATATGCATCAGAGTTGGCAAAATAGGCATTGTCGATGGCAATGGAGGCATTGGGGTAGGGCTCACCCGTACGGGCACTTTTTATGTTCCCGGTAAGCAATGCCTGCGAATGATGCAGGCCGTTCCGGTTGCCGATTTCATAGATCTTTTCTTCTGAAGTAATGATCTTCCGGTCTTTATCGTTCAATCCGTAATCGGCCGAAGGAGCAGTCTTTGATGCGGGTATTGCCGCACCGGTACGGTAGTAGGTGCCGGCAGGCAATGAAAGCTGGATCTTTAAATTGCCGGTGATGTATACTTTTTTTCCATGGTGGTCAACAGCATAGGCCAGCATTGTTTTGCTCAGCGCGTGCTGCAACTGTTCGGACAAGGAACCGCCGGCAGGGGGGGTGGGGATCTTTATGGAATCGATCTGTTCCCTGTTATAGTAAAAAAAATAGCCGGACTCCTGCTCCAGCTGCGAGAAATAAGCTTTGACAAAGATACTGTCCTGTGCCGCTGATACCGTGGTTTGTGCCGTTATAGCGGTGCACAGGCTGGAAAAAAAGATGAATATAAAAAGCCGTTTTAACATTAGTCCTGGTTATAAAGTTGAACGGCCATTCGGATTGTCGCTTCGGGATCCTTTCTGAATCGGGCCTTTTTTCGTTTTAAAGCCTTATGAATGGCTGATCTTTTTTCTTTTATAAGGGCATAGAGGTTCTTTTTGGAAGAAACGGGGTAGAATACCTTATCCCTGTAAATATAAAACCGGTTATTCCAGGTGAACTCCCGCTCTACCGTTGATTGGCCGGTGGTTTCGCGGATGATCTTTTTCCGCAGCGCTAATACGGTCAATGCACCTTCGTCAAGTATTTCATAAAAGCCGGCAGGCAGTACGGTACTGTTTCCGGGGCCCAGTTTTATAAACCGTTCCTGCCCCAGGGTAAATGCATACAGCGGGCTCCCGGGAAGGATGACCGGCATTTTATTGGGATTTTCAATCACCAGCTCGCCGGCTACCACATCATATTTTAACCGGGTATTTTTGTACCAGGTGCTGTCAAAAAATACCGTGCCTTCCATCCATTGGTCGTCATCCATAAACGGCGTTCCGGTTATGGTAGGCAGGTATCCCTGGTACAGCCGTCCGTTGTAGATCGGCAGGTCATTGCTAAATGTGGTATAGAACCGCTCGGGCAGGTAAACAGGATCCTTGAAAAGCGAAGAACCGCTCCGCTGGGCATAAAGATCGGCAGTAGCAAGCAGTATAAAAAAAAGCGTTAGAACTGTTTCTTTTTTCATGGGCGGTCAACAATGGTCGTTGCTGTATTGATAAAAATAAGGCAAATACAGTTCCGGTGCAAATCTTTTCAGTGGTTATTTTAACAGGCGGTGGGGTCTGTCAACAGCCGGGCCGGGTTCAACCGATTGAACAAAGCCGGTAAAAACGTTCTTTTGTATGGCTTTTTTCAACACCTTTGCCGGGTGCCCGGAGATCCTGCGGCGCAGCTAAACTCTTTCATATGAACGAAAATTTTACAAAACGTATCGGAGCTGAGGTGGAAGAAATAAAAACTTCAGGCTTGTATAAAACAGAGCGTATCATCGAAAGCCCGCAGGGCGCCGAGATCCTGGTGAATGGTAAAACCGTTATCAACTTTTGTGCAAACAATTACCTGGGGCTGTCCTCCCATCCCGATGTGATCAAAGCGGCGCATGCTACCATCGATTCCCGCGGGTATGGCATGAGCAGCGTTCGGTTTATTTGCGGTACGCAGGACATTCACAGGGAGCTGGAGCAAAAGATATCCGCATTCCTGGGTACAGAAGACACGATTTTATATGCAGCGGCTTTTGATGCCAATGGTGGTGTTTTTGAGCCGTTGTTTAATGACCAGGATGCGATTATCTCAGATGCACTGAATCATGCAAGTATTATTGACGGGGTGCGTCTTTGCAAAGCACAACGTTACCGGTATGAGCATAATAATATGGAGGACCTGGAAGCAAAATTAAAAGAAGCTTCCGGCGCCCGCAGCCGGATCATTGTAACGGACGGTTCATTTAGTATGGATGGCACTATTGCCCAGCTCGATAAGATCGTGGAACTGGCAGAACAATACGATGCGGTGATCATGATTGACGAATGCCACTCCTCCGGGTTCCTGGGCAAAACCGGTCGCGGCACGCACGAATACCGGGGCGTAATGGGAAAGATCGATATCATTACCGGTACCCTGGGCAAAGCGCTGGGCGGTGCCTCCGGCGGATTTACATCCGGGAGGAAGGAGATCATTGATATGCTGCGCCAGAAATCGAGACCTTATTTATTCAGCAATACCCTGGCGCCGTCCATTGTCGGCGGTTCTATAGCGGTGCTGGATATGCTTTCTTCTTCAACGGCGCTCAGGGATAAGCTGGAGGCCAATACAAAGTATTTCCGTACTCAAATGACGGCCGCAGGTTTTGATATAAAACCGGGCGATCACCCGATTGTACCTATTATGTTATATGATGCCGTACTGGCGGCGGAGTTTGCTGCCAGGTTGCTGGATGAGGACATCTATGTGATCGGGTTCTTCTTTCCTGTGGTGCCCAAGGGGCAGGCGCGGATCAGGGTGCAGCTGAGCGCGGGTCATGAGCAGGTACATCTTGACAAAGCAATTGCAGCCTTTACAAAAGTTGGGAAAGCGCTGGGAGTACTGAAATAGCGCGCAGCAATCAGCCCCCCCAAACTTCGGGGCAGTCTTCGGCTGCCAGTTATCGGAGAATTGTTTTTAGAATATCAATCTTTTCTGAACCGTTGGTAAAATGACTTTGTTACAGCGATGCCTCCCGGTTTTTGTATTCGTACTTTGGTCCTGTCCGGCAGCGGCTCAGTCCGCAAAAGTGCCGGATCAGTATCCCTCACCTATGCAGGAAACCACACGCAGGCATAAGCGGATCGCCTTTGATGTACAGCAAGGCATTACATATACGATCGACAGTGTTTTAGCCAAACCGGTATTTGTATACATTCCCAACCGGCTAAAAAAGGCAGCATGGGCTGATCTGCTGATCCACTTTCACGGACTGAACTATGTGCCGGCTTATACAGCTGAAAAAAGTAAAACCAATCTCATTGCTGTTTCGGTAAACCTCGGATCCGGATCCGGGGCCTATGCCCGGCCTTTTCAAAATGATACGGTGTTTAAAAAGCTGGTGACAGCCATCTGGAACACCGTTCAGGAACATATGGAAAGCCGGATCCGGCAACGGAAGATCATTTTAAGCGGATTCAGTGCCGGGTATGGTGCTATCAGAAGCATTCTGTCTGACGCGGATGATTTTGCTTCTGTAAACACCATATTGCTGTTGGATGGCTTGCACGCCAGCTATATTCCGGAACGGAAAGTACTGGCAGAGGGTGGCCTAATTGATTCCATAGGATTGGAACCTTTTCTGGCATTTGCCCGGAAGGCCGTTTTGCCGGTAACCGGCAAGCAAATGCTGTTTACACATTCGGAGATTTTTCCGGGAACTTTTGTAAGTACCACGGAAGCGGCGGACTATCTGCTGCTGCTGCTGCAGTTAAAGGCGATCCCTGTTTTAAAAGAGGGCCCGGGAGGAATGCAGCAGATCAGCGAGGCTGATAAGGGGAATTTTAAAGTGCTTGGGTTTGCAGGAAATTCGGCTCCGGACCATGTGGATCATTTTCATGGGTTGCCTTTTTTCCTCCGCAGACTGCTTTAAGAATGGCCGGTTCTCATCCATCTCCGATATTGTTGACGGATCTGCCTTTAAAAAAAAATCGGTAGGTTTGATCCTTCCGTTTTGGTTTAATAAAGATGCTGTGAAAAGACATCTGACAAATAAAAAAATAAACAGATGAATAAATTTATTTTCTGCTGCTGTGTGGCCCTCCTGTATTTTAATAGTGCATATACGCAAACATCCAAACCCAAAACAGAGCCCGCGAAACAGGAACGGCCGGCTGAAGAAAAGAAGAATGCATCGCCGGATCTGAGTTTTAACCCCGATGCCGCAGTAATTACCCATCACACGGTAACCATTAAAGGACAGAAGGTTCCCTACAAGGCTGTAGCGGGCACCCTTCCTGTTTGGGATGAAGATGGTAAGGCCATTGCAGGATTATTTTACACCTATTATGAGCGTACGGATGTGGGCAAGGCCAGCCGGCCGCTGGTTATTTCCTTTAACGGCGGACCCGGATCTGCTTCCGTATGGATGCATATCGGCTACACAGGCCCGGTACTGCTGAATATTGATGATGAAGGCTACCCGGTACAACCTTACGGCTACCAGGAAAATCCGTACTCTATACTGGATGTAGCGGATATTGTATATGTGGACCCGGTAAACACGGGATATTCGAGGATCGTGGGAAAGGAGGTGCCCAAAACAAAATTTTTTGGTGTAAATGCTGATATTAAATACCTGGGCGACTGGATCAATACGTTTGTGACCCGGTATGAACGCTGGGGCTCACCCAAGTACCTTATCGGGGAAAGTTATGGTACCACGCGGGTTTCAGGGCTGGCGCTGGAGCTGCAACAGGCACACTGGATGTACCTGAACGGGGTAGTGCTGGTATCGCCCACCACCCTGGGCATTGAGCGGGGAACCGCAACGGATGCTGCTTTGCGCCTGCCTTATTTTGCGGCCACGGCCTGGTATCATAAAAAACTGGCTGCAAATTTTCAGCAGAAGGAGCTGGAGGCTTTTTTGCCGGAGGTGGAAGATTTTACCATGAACCAGCTATTACCTGCATTGAATAAGGGCAGCCAGCTGGATGAGGGGATCAGGAAGTCTGTTGCGGAGAAAATGGCAACCTACTCCGGGCTGTCGCAGCAGGTGATCCTGCAGAATAACCTCGATATTTCCCCCAACCTGTTCTGGAAAGAACTGTTGCGGAATGAAGGGTTTACCATCGGTCGCCTGGACTCCCGCTATAAAGGCGTTGATAAAAAGGACGGTGGTGAGCGGCCGGACTTTAATGCCGAACTCACTGCATGGCTGCATGCGTTTACCCCCCCGATCAATATGTACCTGAGGAAGGATCTGAATTATAAGACGGATTATCCCTATAATGTGTTTGGATCCGTATGGCCCTGGGATAACGACAATGACCGTACCGGTGAAAACCTGCGGAGTGCCATGGCTACCAACCCTTACCTGCACCTGCTGGTGCAGTCTGGCTACTATGACGGCGCCTGCGATTATTTTAACGCCAAGTATAACCTCTGGCAGATGGATCCTTCCGGTAAGTTAAAAGACCGCATCCAGTGGGCGGGGTTCCGCAGCGGTCATATGATGTACCTGCGGAAAGAAGATCTGAAAACAAGCACGGAACAGATCCGGGCATTTATCAGGGCTTCTATCCCCAGCAAGGCCGCCCGGTATTGAAATATGAAATGATAACTGCAAAATAAAAAATGTAGAAGGAAAAAAATCTCTCAGTAAACCGGGAACATTCCCTGAGAGACGATCTCCTTCTACATTTAATATTTAAAGTGCCTTATACAGCATTCCCTTTAGGGGATCAGGCCTGTTTTACCAGCTCTGCGTTAATATGTAATTTCACTTCATCTGCCACTACAATACCGCCTGCTTCAGTAACAGCGCTCCAGTTCAGTCCGAAATCTTTACGGTTTATTTTGCCGTTCAGTTCAAAACCGGCAACAGTTTGTCCGTATGCATTGGGGCCGATACCGCCCAGTTCCACATTCAGGGTAACACTTTTCTTTGTTCCGCGGATGGTCAGATCCCCGGTCATTTCAAACTCATCGCCTCCTTTTGGAGTGATGGCCGTTGATTCAAAAGTTAACTTAGGGTGGTTGGCTGCATCAAAAAAATCAGCAGATTTCAGATGCTCATCGCGCTGTGCAGGGCCGGTTGAAATACTGTCGATATCTGCACTAAAAGTTACTTTTGCATCACTGAAATCTTCATTGTCTGCAATAACGGTGCCTTCAAAGCTGGTAAACTTCCCGGATACGTTTGAAATTACCAGGTGTCTTACTTTAAAACCTATTTCCGAATGCATCGGGTCCATTGTCCATGTAGCCATAGTCGTATTTGTTTTTGTGATTTGATAACACAAAATTAGTACCGGAACAAGGGACAGAAAATAACCTAGATTAAGATTGATGGTTAAGATTTTGTAAAGATCCCGTTTAGTAGGGATAAGTAGTCAACCATTCCTGGTAGTTATTGGAGTGGATGACCTTTGTCTCTTTGGGCCGATAGGCTTCTACAAATGAAACGGGGAATTTTGTCCTGGCTTCCGGGTTCCATTTGAACTCATAGGCATAGATCTCACCATTGATCTCTTCAATATAGTCGATCTCGGCCCGTTTATCCCTCCAGAAATAGGTTCGCCCGTAAAAACCGTTATAGGCCAGTAATTTCTTACGTTCGGTGATCAGGAAGTTCTCCCAAAGCGCGCCCCGGTCGTTTCGAAGCGCCGGTTGTTTGTAATCGCCAATGACCGCGTTCCGGATGCCGTTGTCATAAAAATAGATCTTTTTTTTACGGTTGATCTCGTTGCGGAGATTGCGGGAAAAGGCATTGAGCCGGTATACCACAAAAACCTGTTCCAGCAGGTAAATGTATTGGTCTATCGTTTTTACATCGGCGCCTACCAGTGCCGCCAGCTCATTTAGGGATACCTCGCTGCCTGTTTGCAGGGCCAGGGCCTGCAGAAGTTTATCCAGCAATTGTGGTTTTCGCAGACCGGTAAGGGCCAGCACATCTTTGTAAAGATAGCTGCTGGTAAGATTGTTGAGCAGGGCAATGGCATTGGGTAGATCGCTTACCACTTCCGGGTAGGTCCCATATACCAGGTAGGCATCCAGGTTCCGGTTGGTTTCCAGCAACCCCTGGTGTTGATACAATTCCGCATAACTGATGGGATAGAGGTTGTACTCCCATTTCCGGCCGGTTAATGGTTCCTGGGTTGAGTTTGCAATATCCAGCACAGCGGAACCTGTTATGATCAGCTGCTTCTTCAGGTCTGCATCAAGGAGTTGCTTGCAGATAAGGCCCACATCTTCGATCATTTGCGCTTCGTCAAGAAGAATAATAGAATGAGGGGCAATGGTCTGTTTTAACAGGGTTAACTGTTGCGATTGCCATAAACTACGGGTTTGTATCTCATCCCCGTTGAAATAGATATAATCGCTGGATAGCCGGGCTCCCAGCTGCCTGGCCAGCGTGGTTTTGCCCGCCTGGCGGGGACCTAAGAGGAGAATGGCTTTTTTATAATCAACGCGTTTATATAAAACATCTTCCAATACCCGGTTGATCTCTTTTTTCATATTTATGGAATGTGTTCCATAAATATACTATCTTTTATGGATTGTATTCCTTAAAAAGTGTTGTTTTTGTGGAGTATATTCTATAAAATGATTTCTTTTTGTGGATTGTAATCCACAAAAAACACAAACGATATTCTGATAATTGTTAAAAAGTTCAGGATCAGGGGAGAACGGCTGCCAGCTTATTTTCCAGGTCCATGCCGCGCAACCCCTCTGCGATAACTTTTCCCTGCGGATCAATCAATACGTTAAACGGAATACCGCCGAATTTGTACATGGGGACTACCGGTGAATCCCATTTTTTCAGATCGCTCACCTGGGTCCAGGCCAGTTTATCATTTTGGATGGCATTCTTCCAGGAATTGGCGTCGTCATCCAGCGAAACGCCTAAAACGGTAAATCCTTTGGCCTTATACTTATTGAAAACGGCTACCACGTTCGGATTTTCAGCGCGGCAGGGGCGGCACCAGCTGGCCCAGAAATCGACCAGCACGTATTGTCCCCTAAAGGAATTCAGTGCCACCGGTTTTCCGGAAACATCCGGCAGGGTAAAGTCGGGTGCCGGTTTTCCGATCCAGGTACGGTCTTCCGCGGCTTTCATTTCCTGCTGCAGGTTGATCTTTAATCCGGCAACGGCCACGTGGTTCGGGAATTTTTTGGTAACGTCATCAATAAGGGCCAGCACCTGTTTATTATCGAGCGGTTCTAGTCCCAGGGCCTGTCCGTTTGCCGTTGACTGGTAATATCCCAGCTCAAACATAGACAGGGCCGGGTTCACGCCTTTTTTGATCTCGCCCAGCGCATATGCCCGGAGCGCTGTGCCATCCTGCTTAATGGTTTGCATTAACGGTGCCAGGGTACTGTCGGCTACTTTTGTGGTACGCAGGCTGTCCAGTTTATGCGCATTATTAACCAACCGGATCATTTTATCATTAAAGGCCAGCATAAACTCCTTCATGGCCTGGCTTGCGGGAGAATTTTTTACATCGAACTTCTCAGGTAACTGGGGGTTGTGGGTGCTCATCGTAATGCTCAGGTCCACTGTTGCTTCGTCGTTGATGACGGATGCTACCGGAAAATCGAGCTGATCCAGCCGGATATTGTAAATGGCAGCTTCAAGCGCCTCGGTCTTTAATGTGAATTTCCCGTTCTGAATATCTGAAGAATCTACGATCACAGGTTGCATGGAAGCTACGGGCACTTCTTCCAGGTAGACTTTTTTGGCCTCGGTATTGGTAATGGCTCCGTTTACGGTAAAACTCTTTTTGTTGTCCTGTTTGCATCCTGCAAAAACGATCGCCAGGAATGCTATCGCGATGAGTTGTTTCATTATTTTGATTTTTCAAAAACAGACCTGTAAGGTTTGGGCCGACGCAAAACACCTTACAGGTCCTATGTGTTTATTGCAATTTTTTCAACAATATCTCGTTGGTCTTTTTCGGATCAGCCTTGCCTTTGGTTTGCTTCATCACCTCTCCAACAAACAATGCCAGCAATCCCTTTTTGCCTTTTTTGTATTCCGCTACTTTGGCGGCCAGTTTTTCCAGTACAGCATCGATCACCGGTTCCAGGTCTGCAGCATCCGATTGCTGGATCAGGTTGTTTTTTTCTGCCAGCGCCAGGGGCTGTTCTTCCGGGTGCTGTAACAGCAATTGAAATAACTTTGCGGAGGCGATGGAAAAACTCACTTTCCCGGAATCTACGCACTGGATCAGGGCTGCTACCTGTGCCGGTGTTAGCGGGAAGGCTTCTATTGGCTGGCTGTTTTCATTCAGCCAGGTCTTTACCGGTCCCTGCATCCAGTTGGAGGCTGCCTTATAATTTTTTGTATGCTGCAGGATGGTTTCAAAATAATCGGCGGTACCCCGTTCTTCGGTAATCACGTGCGCATCATATTCCGGTAGCTGGTATTCTGTCATATACTGCTGAATACGTTCGGCGGGCAGGGCCGGTATCATCCGGCGGATATCTTCAATGAACGCGTCCTCCAGGTCAAAGGGAGGCAGGTCCGGGTCGGCAAAATACCGGTAATCTTCGGCATCTTCCTTGTCGCGTATGGCAAAAGTAGTGCCATTGCCGGCATCAAAACTCCGTGTCTGCTGGCGGATGGGTTCTCCTGCTTCCAGCAGGCCCATTAAACGCTCTGCTTCAAAATCAATAGCCCGTTTTACATTGCGGATGGAGTTAAGGTTCTTTACTTCTACCTTGGTACCCAGCTTTTCAGTCCCCTTCAGACGAACGGAGATATTGGCGTCGCAACGCATGCTGCCCTCCTCCATATTACCATCGCATACCTCCAGGTAACGCACCAGTTTGCGCAATTCCGTTACATAGGCAAAAGCCTCTTCGCTGCTGCGCAGGTCAGGCTCCGTTACAATTTCAACAAGGGGAGTGCCTGCGCGGTTATAATCTACTGCTGTGTTATACGGATCTACATCATGGATGCTTTTTCCCGCATCTTCTTCCATGTGGATCCGGTTCAGACGAATGTCCCGGGTGCCGGAAGTTGTTTTAATGGTTACATGCCCGTTTTTGCAAATAGGGGTTGTGTGCTGCGATATCTGGTAGCCTTTCGGAAGATCGGGGTAAAAATAATTTTTACGGGCAAAATAGTTCTTTTGTTCAATTTCACACTGGCAGGCCAGTCCCAGTTTTACCGCGTATTCGATCGCTTTCCGGTTCATTTTGGGCAAACTGCCGGGATGCGCCAGGGTGATGGGACTTACATGGGTATTGGGTGCCGCACCAAATGCAATACTGTCTCCGCAAAAAAGTTTGCTTTCCGTCAGCAGCTGGGCATGCACTTCCAGGCCAATCACGATTTCATATTTTTCACTCCATTCCATGTGTTACCGTATCAATTGTTCAGGTCCGCGAAGATACGCAAGGAGATCGGTTTTACCGGCCATAAAAAAGCCGCCACGATTCAACCGGGGCGGCCTTTTAACCCTAAATCACGAAAACTTAAAAACTATCAGCATATAGATGCTATGCTACTGATATAACGCTTTTCGGGAAGAAAGGTTGAAAAAACTACAGATCAGCTGTCTTTATTCTTGCAGACTGGGTGACGGTCAGGGTTTGGCTTTTCCCGTTCCGGCTGATCCTGAACTCCAGAGATGCCTTCCGGGTACCGCGGATCGCCCTGGATGCCTGATCCGTATTGTTCACCTCCTGGTTGTTGATCTCCCGGATAATGTCTCCGCTTTTCAGGCCTGCTTTGTCGGCATCAGAACCTTTATCCACGTCCAGGATCTTGACACCCTCGCCTTTTTCCAGGTCCTGGATGCGGATACCGATCTTAGGCGCGTTGGATTCCATGGCAGGCGCACCATAAAATCTGAAGTTGCGGCTCCCGTTGCCCTGCTGGTTGGGCAGCTGGCGCATCAGGTCATTAAAATCAATATCCGGTACGGAAAAGGAGTTGCCGCCACCCTGGTTCAGGTCCATGGTATCCGGGGCCTTCCATTTGGTAAGTGTTGCCTGGGATGTATAGCTTTTGCCATCCCTTTTGTAGGCAATAGAAACCTTATCTCCGGGATTTTTGTCCTTTATGGCCGCTGAAAGTTCATCCGGTGCATCAATCTTTTTGCCGTCTACAGCAGTGATGATATCCCCCTCTTTAAGACCCGCCTTATCAGCGGCACTTTCTTCCGAAACGTTCACCACCGTTACACCGTCATCGGTTTTTTGGGTTACCACTCCCAGCATAGCCTTGTTGGGTGCCAACCCGCGCTCCCCATTCATATTAAAATTAAAAGAGCGCCCGCGATCCTGAAAGCCCTCCTCATTGTACACATCCAGGTCCTTGATCTTTTTTCTTTTGACCGTAATGTCGGCTTCTTTGTCGGCATCAACCCGCCTGCCGTTTACGGTAACTTTATCGCCATCGATCACGATGTTCATGGGACCATCGGTTGCTCCTTTTTTTGTAATGATGATCTGTTCTGCTTCCTTGTTTTGATTGCGGTTTTGCGCAAAACCCATTGTGGGCAGCAGCAACGCAAGAAGTACATAATGAGCCTTCATTTTTTTAATAATTTATGGAATTTACCCAGGTTTTAGAAATACGTTTCTTTTCGTAGATCAAAGTTAAGCGGTTTGAGAAATACGAAGATGTTCGGAAATGTTAAAGTTTATTGCCGCGCCGGTTGTTTTTGTTGTTCCGCAACGTTCGCTGCTGATCGGCCAGCATTTTCAGGTATCCCCAACATCCGAAGAAGAGTGCGACCGCAAATAACAGGCAGATGGCTATTACCCAAAAAGGTTGCTGTTTTTGACCCGCAAAATGGAGGTATACGGCATAACACAGCACGGAAAACATAAAGAGCATGGCCATCGGAATCAGGAACCAGGCAAGGAGCTGTCTGCCCACGGCTGCAAACCGCCGGGTATTGCGCCCCAGGGCGAAGGCAATGCCCCAGCTCATCAGGTAAAACATACCCGATACCATTACAAAACAACCGCCCACCGTTATCCATTCTAAAAAGCCGCCGGACCGCTCGCCCGTAATTCCCTGGTAAATCCGCTGTGATAAAAGGGGCAAAAAAACGAGCACAAACAAAAACAGAATAAAACAGATGGTAGCCACATATGCCACACCGGCGCATCCGGGTTTGGACTCCGGGTTGGTTCTTTTAAGAAATTTCAGGGCGATAAAAACGGATACAATCATTACGGCAATTAATGTCCAGCCAAAAGGCGTTAATTGCGCCAGGATCATTGAAGGCCCCATGGTTAGTCGGGTTTAAGTTTTTCCCCGCAATGACTGCAATATACAGCACCGGGTGTATGTCCGGCCGCATCGCAATGAGGGCATCGTTTTCCACGGTTCCTTTTTTCTTCCTGGATCACCGAGGCCGACATAATGCCGGTAGGAACGGCAATGATGGAATAGCCGAGGATCATGATAAAAGAGGCAATGACTTTTCCCACGGCGGTGATCGGGGCCACATCGCCATAGCCTACAGTGGTGATGGTTACGATGGCCCAGTAAATACTTTGGGGGATGGAGCGAAACCCGGGGTTATGCGGAAATTCGACCACATACATCATCGATCCCAGGAAGATGGCCAGCAGCACCACAAAAAAAAGGAATACCACAATTTTCCGGAACCCGCGGATCAGTGCAAACATCAGGATCCGGCTTTCATCCAGGAACTTTACCATCCGGAAGATGCGGAAGATCCGGAGCAGCCGGAAGCTGCGTACGATCATGAATACATGCCATTGCGGGTAGAAGAATTCCATATAGGAAGGCAAAATGGCCAGCAGGTCGATGATGCCGTAAAAACTGGCAGCATACCGTTTTGCGGAGCGGACACAATAGAGGCGCAGGAGGTATTCTACAGAGAATAGTACCAGGAAAACAGTGTCCAGTGTTTTAAAAAGCCGGGCATGCTGTATGGCAAGGGACTCAACACTTTCCAGCATCAACAGGTTAATATTGGATAGGATCAGTATAAAAAGCCCGATATCAAAGATTTTTCCGGCTGTGGTGGTGGCCTGGAAGATGGTGATATAGAGCCATTCCCGGAAGGTTCCTTTTTCGTCGGGCCGGTTCTGGTCCTGTACCACGTCGGGTCTGTCGGGGATGAGCCGGAATAAAGACATAGGTCAAATATAATAAATCGGCCTGTTTTTATGGCTGTCGGCAATACGGAACGGCCGGATCTATTTTTAAAATCTTTTTTTTGTCATGCCGAGTTTTTGATAGATGAACCTAATCAATGCGGAGATGACAACTGATCCCGAAAAATCGGAATATTTCAAGGTCGTGCTTCTTTCTTTTCCACTTTTCCAGTCGATGAAAAGCGGAGCAAAAATCTTGTCCGCCAGGAGGTGAATCCCGCCTGTTTGTTCTTCGCTGGGAGGCGGGACCAGGGAAACCGGCGCTTCAGGCTTTGGCGACGGGCCACACACTTTCCGCGCTATCCGCCGCCGCCATTCCGCTTGCGTTCCCTTTTCACTGCCCGGCAGACTGCTTTCTAAGAAAGAACACGTTCACCTTTTTGTTCCTCTTTCATCGAGCGGGTTCTGTCTACAATTACTCCGGAACGGAATGGTACCTACTGCAATCAGCAAGTTGCGTAGCGCCTCGTTTTACATCGCGGGTTATTTTATCGAAAAGCGATCATGGTGGTAAAAAAGCAGTGCAGTAAGTGTTGTTAAATAAGAGCCTGTTTAAAATTCATTCAATGGCTTTATTATGGCTGTTTTGGGCTGCAACTGCGTTAAATTTTTCGCCATAGTGGCCTACTATGCCTGCAAAATTTTCCTTGTTTCGCTCCAAAATAGCTTCATAATAAATTCCATCAATAAAATTTAAACAGGCTCTTAGTAGGCAGCAGGATCTTCAACCTACTACGTCGCAAAAGGAGTAAAGTTGCTTTTCGATCCGGGTGTGCAGTACGTGGCCGGCCAAACGGCGGAGCATTCGTTTGGCCTTGACTTTTGCTCCACTTTTTGTCAAGAAAAAGTGGAAGAAGAAAAAAAGAAGTATAATTGATTTTCAATGCATAATGCAATCTGTTATTGGCAATTGTTTCGGCATCTATGCATGAATTCCCAAGATCCTGATCCGCCGCGGCGGACAGGATGACCGTAAGCGTATTTTGTCATTGCCTCATCGATCTTGCTATGCAAATCAAAAACTCAGTATGACAAATGAAAGACTTCTGATATAGCCTCAACCTCCGCGTCTTCTGATCGATGCGGTTAATAAGGATTATTATATACGGTAAAAATCTGATATCACCGATCCGGATCAAAGCAACGCTTTCACCGCATGGATCACCTGATCCAGGTTGCCCGCTTCCTGTCCGCCCGCCGTGGCCAGGGTTTTTTGTCCGCCGCCACCGCCTTTGATGATGGGTGCTACCTGTTGTTTGATGATCTGCCCGGCATCCAGGCCTTTTGCGGCTATCACCGTGTCGGCAATGGCAATGGCTACGGAAGCCTTACCGCCGATATTGGCGCAAAGCACCACTACAAAATCGCGCAGATGGTTTTTCAGATCACCACAGAGCTTTTTCAATGCATCCGGGTTGCTCACTTCCACGATATCGCCGATAAAATTCACCTGGTTGATGATTTCATCTTTTTGCAGGAGACTGTTACGGATGCCCACCAGCTCTTTGGCTTCCAGTCGCTCCACTTTCTTTTCCAGTGCGGCCTTATCAGTGATTAATTTTTCAATTGCTTTTAAAGGATTAGCGGCTTTCAGCAATTCGCCCACCTGTTTGTATTCGGCTACTTTTTCACTCAGGTAACGGAAGGCTGCCGGACCGGTCAATGCTTCGATCCGGCGTACACCCGCTGCCACGGCGGATTCGGAAGTGACCAGGAGCAGGCCGATCATTCCGGTTTGCGGTACATGGGTGCCCCCGCAAAGCTCCACAGAGAAATTGGGGTCGATGGTCACCACGCGTACTGTATCTCCGTATTTTTCCCCAAAAAGCGCCATGGCGCCCAGTTTGAGGGCTTCGTCCTTGGGCATTTCTTTGATCACTACGGGAATGTTTGCCCGGATCTTTTCATTCACGATCATTTCCACCTGGCGGATCTCTTCATCGGTGATCTTGGCAAAATGCGATACATCAAAACGCAGTACATCGGGTGAAACCAGCGAACCTTTCTGGTTCACATGCGCCCCCAGCACCTGTTTCAATGCGGCATGCAGCAAGTGTGTGGCGGTATGATTATATGTAGTATTTAAACGCTTTTCAAAATCTACAATAGCCGTGGTTTCCCCGCTGATAGCAGCGGGCAGTTTATCTACAAACTGGATGATCAGTTCATTTTCTTTTTTGGTATCCGTAACGGGTACCACCTCATCGCCAAATTGCAGACTGCCGGTATCGCCCACCTGTCCGCCACTTTCCGCGTAGAACGGTGTGGTCTCCAGCACCAGCTGGTATTGTTCTTTATTCTTGGCTTTTACTTTGCGGTATTTGGTCACCCGGGTGGGCACATTCAGGTCTTCATAACCCACAAAAGTCACCGGTACTTCCCCGTGCACCAGCTGCCAGTCTTCCGTATCCACGGCTGTTGCGGCGCGACTGCGGTTTTTCTGTTGCTGCATCTCGGCCTCAAAACCCGCTTCATCAATGGTGATATTATTTTCCGAGGCGATGAGGCGCGTCAGGTCAATCGGGAAACCGTAAGTGTCGTAGAGCTCAAACGCGTCCTTACCGGCGATCGTTCCAGATTTTCCGCGAACGGGATTCATTAGTTCATCCATGCGTTTCAATCCTTTCTCCAGGGTGCGCAGAAAGGAATCCTCCTCTTCTTTGATGACCTTGGTTACAAATGCTTCCTGCTGTTTGAGTTCGGGGAAAACGTGTTCAAACTGGTTCGCAATCACGGCTACCAGCTGGTTCAGCAGGGGTTGTTTATAGTCTAAATAAGAATAATAATAGCGTACGGCACGGCGCAGGATCCGGCGGATCACGTAACCCGCTCCTGTACTGGCCGGCAGTTGCCCGTCGGCAATGGTAAAGCTGATGGCCCGGATATGATCCGAAAGCACCCGGAAGGCAATGGCTTCCCGGCTGTCGCTGAAATCATATTTTTTACCGGTGATCGTTTCAATGGCAGCGATGGTGCCGCTAAACACATCGGTATCGTAGTTGGATGTTTTGTTTTGTAAGACCCGTACCAGGCGCTCAAAGCCCATGCCGGTATCCACATGCCTGGCGGGCAGGGGCTGCAGGCTTCCGTCCTTCAGGCGGTTGAACTGGATGAACACATTGTTCCAGATCTCGATTACCTGCGGATGGTCGGCATTCACCAGGGTCTTGCCATCTACCAGCTGCCGCTCCTCATCCGGCCTGCAATCCACATGGATCTCAGAGCAAGGTCCGCAGGGACCGGTATCGCCCATTTCCCAGAAATTGTCCTTTTTCTTTCCCCGGATGATGCGGTCTTCGCTGATCCATTTTTTCCATTCCGTTGCGGCTTCGGCATCATAAGGCAGTCCTTCTTTTTCATCGCCCTCAAAAACGGAAACGTATAAACGGTCTTTTGGTATCTTAAATACTTCGGTCAGCAGTTCCCAGCTCCAGGCAATGGCCTCCGTCTTAAAATAGTCGCCAAAGCTCCAGTTGCCCAGCATTTCAAACATAGTGTGATGGTACGTGTCTACCCCCACTTCTTCCAGGTCGTTGTGCTTACCGCTCACGCGCAGGCATTTCTGGGTATCGGCTACCCGCGGAAACGGACTTTGTTTGTTCCCAAGGAAATAATCCTTAAACTGGTTCATCCCCGCATTGGTAAACATCAGGGTAGGATCATTCTTTACTACAATAGGAGCAGAGGGTACGATTTCATGCCCTTTACTTTTAAAAAAGTCTAAAAAAGCCTGCCGGATCTCGGTACTGGTCATCATATAAAATACACCGTAATTAAGGCGGTGGGCTGCAAATTTAGTTGAAAAAGGCTGATTTGCTGTAAAGACGAGGGCCACTGATAATAGACCGGCATCAAAATTATTTTTATAAATTGAATGCCGGTCACTTTTCGGTCAGTGTGGATACCATAGCCCTCAACATAATGGCAGGTCCATCGCATAAAATGTACGAGTAAGCCTTTGGGGTCAGAATGACCGGATCTTTTGATAGCAACCCGGAGCAGCGCGCCGCAAAGCATTGTAACAACAACTTCCAGGAACCTGCTCTTAGCTGCAGCGCGGCGGGAATCTATTGGTGCAGGCTTATATTACCGGTGCGCTGCACCTCAATTCCATCTTGTGTTCGTTGCTAACAACAGCATCGCTGCGCTGCAGCTTTTACCGTTGACCACTCTATTCTTAAAATCAACCGGACGGACGGCGATGGTGTCCGCACAAACCTGATAGCCATTCTAATAAGATGGATACCCGGTTATTATGAGGCACAGAAACACTGATTTTTTATTCTTATTTCCCGGTATCCATAGTAACGGGGAATAAGGACCAGAAGCCTAAAGGTATCAGCACTTCAGAGGCAAACAAGGGAGGCACAGAAACACAGGATTGTGTTTACAAACAAACCGAACGGGGGAGTTAAAGCCTGCATCAATCGTAAACTGTCGCTCAAATCTCCCCGCAACCGAAGCAAAGAATTCAGCGTTTCTGTGCATCAGTGGCTTTCCCCCAACAGGAAACCAAATGAATTCAGTGCTTCTGTTTCTCAGTGGCTTTCCCCTTATTTCCGCTTTCCCTCAAACGGGTAAAACGACAATCCCAATGACAACAGGAACTTCCTCGAGCGCAGGTCCCTGTTCTCATACACGGTTGGCGGGGCGTCTTCGTTGGATTTGGAGCTGAGCGGGTTGGTGGCAAAATTCATTCCTACATCAAACTTCATCCAGGAAACATTGGGAAACCCTGCCTGGAACAGCAGGCTGGGCTCAAAAAACACTTTACTTTTATTGGGCAGGGTGTTGTACCCTACGCGGGCCTGTTCATCCTCGGTATAATTGGTTTTAATATTGCTGTTGGTCATCAGTGAAAACTGTGGTGCCACAGACAGGCGGGCATTGTCGGAAAAAAAGAAATTAAAGGAAGGGGTAATATGGTATTTCACAAAGTTGTAGTCGTAATACCGGTTGCGTTCCGTTGGGCTCCCCTTGTCGGTGGATTTGGAAGAGCCAAAGCCCGCGCCGAAGATGCCGTTAAAATAGACCTTCTGCGATGCGCCCATTGCGGTATAAAAACCGGCGCCCACGTCGATCATGGAGCGGGTATAGTTGATCTTACTGGAGCCGTTGGCATCTAAAAGGTCATCATCATTAAAACGGTCCTTCTCAAACCGGCGCATACCGGCCACCTGGATCATAAAATGGTCGGTAACGGCAACGGCCGCCTGTACATCAAAGCCAAGATTTTTATCCATTTTATCCTTGCTGCTGCTGTCAGGATCCATATCGCTGAAAAGGTTATTGGGATTTGCCGCAAAGGCTCCACTCAGTTTCAAATCGCCCTGCTGTCGGAAGAAAGAAGCATTATAAACGGCCGGGTTATGAATATACCGGGGATTGGTGCTGCTGCAGGAAGCCAGGAAAAAGATCACACAAATGGCTGCAATCGGATAGAAAGGTATGCGCATGGTTTACATTTTATGGCTTAAAATTATGGGTTTTTAAACAATCGGGAGAAATGGCAGGTTTATCTATCTTTAGATCCTTAAAATACAACAATGGAACGGATACTGGGTGCCCGGAAAAGGATTGCGTTGGTAGCGCATGATCATAAAAAAGATGAATTACTGCACTGGGTGATGACGAATAAAGAAAAGCTGGCTGACCATAGGCTGTTTGCTACGGGAACAACCGGTACCCTCCTGGAGCAGGCCCTGCAATTGCCGATCCAAAAGCTGCTCAGCGGTCCGCTGGGCGGTGATCAGCAGATCGGGGCCATGATCGCCGAGGATAAGCTGGACATCCTGATCTTTTTCTGGGATCCGATGGAAGCCCAGCCCCACGACCCGGATGTAAAAGCCCTGCTGAGGTTATCGGCCACCTATAACCTGCCCGTAGCCTGCAACGCCGCCACCGCTGATTTTATGTTTGCAGCCCCGTTTATGACAGAAGAATACAAGGCGCTGCAAACGGATTATTCGATGTATTTGAAACGGAAATTGCCGGAGGGGGGTGGTGATTTATAGTTTTTGATTTATTGTTTATCGTTATGAGCACCATTTTAAAATTTGAAGATCTTGAAATCTGGCAGCAGGCGCGGATGCTGTCATTTGAAGTGTTTAAGGCAACGCAGAAGTCACCTTTTTCTTCCGATTTTCGATTTAGAGACCAGATAAAGGCAGCGGCAGGTTCTGCAATGGATAATATCGCAGAAGGATTTGAACGTTCATCAAGACTGGAGTTTATCCATTTCCTTGGAATAGCAAAGGGATCTTGCGGAGAAGTGAAATCACAACTATACCGGGCCCTGGATCAGAACTATATTTCAAATGATTTGTTTAGTGAAATGTATAACGGGTATACAAAATTAGCTTCGGGTATAGCCGCGTTTATCATCTACCTAAATAAAACCGAGGCGCGTGGTCTACGGTTTAAAGACAGGGCCGACAATAAACCATAAATAAAAAACAATAAATTCTCTCAATGCCGTTCAACTTAAATATCCCCTTCCCCCCCGCCGGTGATCAGCCGGAAGCCATCCGCCAGTTAACGGAGGGGCTCCTGGCAGGGGAACCTTATCAGACCTTGCTGGGCGTTACCGGTAGCGGTAAAACTTATACCATGGCCAATGTGATCCAGAATGTACAGCGGCCCACGCTTATCATCACCCATAACAAAACCCTGGTGGCCCAGCTGTACGGGGAGTTCCGGCAGTTTTTCCCGGATAATGCGGTGGAATATTTTGTGTCTTATTACGATTATTACCAGCCCGAGGCCTATATGCCGGTAAGTGATACCTATATTGAAAAAGACCTGGCCATTAACGAGGAGCTGGATAAGCTGCGCCTGCGGGCGACCACCAGTTTGCTCAGCGGCCGCCGGGACATCATCGTGGTGGCTTCTGTAAGCTGCATTTACGGTATGGGGAACCCCACCGATTATGAGAACGGGATCATCCGGATCGACAAGGGGCAAACCCTCTCCCGCCAGGGCTTTTTGCATGCGCTTGTCAATTCCCTGTATACCCGCACCACGCTGGACTTTACCCGGGGAAGTTTCAGGGTAAAAGGGGATACAGTAGACATCAACCTGCCCTACCTGGATTTTGGTTACCGGGTCACTTTTTTTGGAGATGAGATCGAACAGATCGAGAGCATCGATGTCAATACCGGTAAACGCATCGGCAAAATGGAGAATGCGGCCATCTTCCCGGCCAATCTCTATGTAGCCCCCAAGGATATGATCAACCAGGTGCTGTTTGAAATACAGGACGAGATGACCGCCCAGGTGGAATATTTTAAACAACAGAATAAGCTGATCGAAGCGCAGCGCCTGAAAGAGCGGGTGGAATATGATGTGGAGATGATCCGGGAGCTGGGTTATTGTAATGGCGTGGAAAACTACTCCCGCTTTTTTGACCGCCGCAACCCGGGTACAAGGCCCTTCTGTTTGCTGGATTATTTTCCTAAGGACTACATGACCATTATTGATGAAAGTCACCAGACCATGCCGCAGATCAGCGGGATGTATGGGGGCGACCGCAGCCGCAAGCTGATCCTGGTAGACTACGGGTTTCGCCTGCCTTCTGCCATGGATAACCGTCCGCTGAATTTTCATGAATTTGAGAACCTGCAGAACCAGATGGTCTTTGTTTCGGCCACACCGGATAAATACGAACTGGAAAAGACCGGCGGGGTGATCGTGGAACAGGTGGTGCGCCCCACGGGCCTGCTGGATCCGCCTATTGAAGTGCGGCCCAGCATCAACCAGATCGATGACCTGCTGGATGAAATTGACAAGACGGTTAAGAAAGGTGATCGGGTATTGGTTACCACCCTTACCAAGCGCATGGCCGAGGAAATGGACAAATACCTGCATCGCATCAATATTAAATCCAAGTACATTCACAGCGAGGTGGATACCCTGGACCGCGTAGAGATCCTGCGCCAGCTGCGCCTGGGTGAAATTGATGTACTGGTGGGGGTGAACCTTTTAAGAGAAGGCCTGGACCTTCCGGAAGTAAGCCTGGTAGCCATCCTGGATGCGGATAAGGAGGGCTTTTTAAGAAATGAGAAATCGCTGACGCAGACCGCAGGCCGCGCCGCGCGGAATGTGGATGGCCGCGTGATCTTTTATGCCGATGTAATGACCGGCAGTATGCAGCGCACCATTGATGAAACGATGCGCAGAAGGGAAAAGCAGATCGCTTACAATATCGAACACAATATTACTCCCCGCACCGTAAAAAAATCAAAGGAGCAGGTATTCAAACAAACCTCGGTACTGGATATTAAAGGTTTTGATGAAAAAGACAAATATGCCATAAGCTTCGACCAGGATATGATCACCGTGGCGGCGGAGGACCCGGCAGAATACAAGACCATTCCGCAGATGGAAAAGGCCGTGGCCAAAGTGAAGAAGGAAATGGAAAAAGCCGCCAAAGACCTCGACTTTATGGAAGCGGCACGGCTAAGGGATGAGATGTTCAAAATGCAGAAAGAGCTGGAGGAGATGAAGCGGTAGAAGGCTGATCCGGGGAACAGGCATTAAAACTTTTTTTGCTTAATTGGCCCGGCTTCAGCGCTTATGGCGGCGGTCTGGAGCCTGTCCCGCAAAAAGCGGGATCACTCACTTCAGCACTTCAATACAGGGCGGCAAAGGATCTTCCGGGACTGGGCGACTGACGAGGCAAGCAGTAATTGTTAACGCCTGAAAGCTGCTGATTAAGGCCATGTCCCCAAGGTCTCCCTGTACCCTCAACGAAGAACAGCAAGTGCCTGTTTAGCAGAAGGGGTCATCGGTCCGGCGGGCTCCGGAATTTATCCCGGGGGCAATAGGCGCCAAGTTCTGTGAAGTCTGTTCTCCGAGAGATAAGGACCTCACAGGCCGCCCGCACAACGAACCCTTCACCGGAGCATTTTTCTTATTTTACAACAGCAAAATATCCCGCCAGTATGCAGCTCATTTTATCCGGAGTTACTATTGACATCGAATTACACGCCATTCACATTCACAATGATGAACCGTTGTGGAAGTTGCTGAGCAAGGACCCGGAACAAAATACGGAGTTGCTGGTAGCAGGGATCTTGCAGGCATACGAAACACAATACCATCGCAAACTGGAAATTGCGCCCGGTTCCCTGGCCGTTGAAATATGGGGGCATGTATATATCGATCAGTTTGCGGACTATACTGCCCGGCTCACCGATCTGAACCTGGTAAAAAAACTCCTGTATCCCGTTCAAAAATATTGCGCGGTGATCGATTGCGGCGAAAAGGATCATGACACCAACCGCTGGTTCTGGGACCTGCTGGCACCGCTTAAAGCTACCATTGGTGGGTGGCTGCCGAAGGAGGCAAAGACCTGTTAGGATTGCTCCTGCGACGAATAAGGACCTAACGGGTCTGTTACTCCAGCACCTTTATCTCCGTGCGCCGGTTCAATTGATGCTGTTCTTCGCTACAGGGTACATCATTGCCGCAATCATTCAACAACCGGCTTTCTCCATAACCCTTTGCCTTAAGCCGGTCGGAAGCAATACCCCGGCTTACCAGGTAGCGCACCGCTGATTCCGCTCGTTTGCGCGAAAGGGTCATGTTGAATGCGTCGCCACCCCTGCTGTCGGTATGGGAAGAAAGTTCAATTTTAACGGTTGGATTTTCCTCCAGGGTTTTTACCAGGTTATCCAGCACCGCGGCGGCATCCGGGCGGATATCCCATTTATTATAATCGTAATAAATATCTTTTAAAACAATGGATGCGTCTTTCTTCAGTTCCATTACTTCCAGCGCCAGGTTTACATAAATTACCTCACTCCGGTTCAGCCCTTTGGTGGTTACTTTTTCCCGGTTGGAGAAATAGCCCTTATTCTGCGCGATAACATTATAATCCGTTTGCTGGTCCAGCTGGTAGTAAAACCGGCCAATGGAATCGGAGGTTTTCTGCTCAGCGTTGCCGCGGGTTATATTGGTCAATGAGGTCTGGATAAACGGAAGGGGCCCCATATCGGCTTTGTTGATCGTCTTGCCCGCCAGTGTAAACCGGATATCATTGTGGATCAGTTCCCGGTAAATGGTTGCAGGGGGCGCTGAAAAATCTGCCACCGCTACCATGGCTTCTGTGGTTTTGATCCCGTTCTTGATCCCGGTGATCTTATAATTGCCGGCTGCCAGTGCCCTTTGCACCGGTATGCTGCCATCTTCCCGGGTCATGGTTTCTACAATGGATTCATCGCCCTCCTTTTCAATTTTGATATTTACACCATCCAGCGGTTTACCCGTAGGTTTATCAATCACTTTTACTGCCAGGTTTTTATCTGCGGGTGGCTGCGCCTGTGGAATAACGGGTGGGTCATTGACGGGCACCGGCCGTTTTTTGCCCAGCCAGATCTTTACGCCCAGGCTGGCACTTAAAAAGCCCAGGTTCTTTTTTTCTGTATAAGACTGTGTAAAGGTATATTTATCGGAATAACGCAGATCCCGCTCTGAAGTGGCATCAGGTTTAAAGAGATTGATATTGCCGCTTACCGTACCATTGGATGATGCCTGACCTTTCATTTCCGGTGAAGGAAGATACCAGTAATCTATACCCGCTGACAAAGAGGCTTTAGGCGAAAAGAAAAATTCCAGGCTGGCGCCTCCACGGCCAAAGAACTGCATTTTATTTTTTTCTTTTACATCCGCAGGACTGGCTGCCCCGCTTGCTTTATAGGCATCAAAAAAGACCCCGGTCATGCCGTATTTTTCATAGCTGCCCTCAACATTAGTCGTCGCCGTACCCACCGTCGGGCTTGCAATTGCCGCCTCGTTAACAGGAGCACTTGATACAAGGGCATTGTTGTAACTGTAGCTGTAATGGTCAGGCGAAGCACCGTTTCCATTGAGGTAATAGTAGCCAAAACGGGTCATAGAGATCCCTCCCTGGGCATAGACGGAGCCCTGCAGTCTTTGCCGGCCAAACCAGAGACGCGGGCCGGTAAGGGCGTAGTAACTGTTAAAGTCCTTGCTCACCTTTACCTGCTGCGTACTTTCGGGAAATGTGAAATAATCACTTTTTGCCTGGCCGGAGTCCCGTGCATTCTGGAATTGGGCTGCGTTTCCCATACCATTCAGTACCCCCTGTGCCGAAGCCGAAAAGCGGCGTATATCCGGATGCTCCCTCTTAATATTCAGCATACCAACAGCCAGTTCCCATCCAAAAGCGTTCTTTCTCCATCCGCCGTTTACTTCGGCAAACATACCATTGCCCAGGTGATAAAGCGGGTTTTCCCAAAGCGCTTTGTTTTTGAAAAGGTAGCCTCCGCGCAGCCCGGCATAAAACCCCGTTTGATACAAAGGGTATCCCGGATCATCGGTGCTGGCAGTGCTGGTAACAACGTCATCTTGTGCAATAACCACCTGCATCGCAGTCAGCAGGCAGACAAAGGAAAGCAGTAAAGATCTTTTTTTCATGGTAGTTTGAATAATATAAAAATGGTTCTCGAAGCCAGATTTGCGGTAAATATAGATGAAAAGCCGCATGTATAAAAAACTGTGGTCAAAACATGGCGTTTATTACTCCCTCATTTTAGCGATAGGGGTACCCCGGCGAAAGGGCTAGTTTTACCCTGTTAATGATCAAACAACAGGTATATGAAAACAAAACTGGTATGGATACTGCTCTTGCTGGTGGCGCATAAAAGTGCTTCCGCCCAATGCGGGTATTATTTTTTTCAGAAAAATAAGACGATCACCATCGGGATCTTTAATAAAAAAGGAGCCCCCGATGGCAAAGTGGTATATAAAATTACGGAGGTAACGGCCGGTGGAGGCAGTAGTACCGCGGCATTGCGCTCGGAGGTATTTGACCGTAAAGACAAATCCCTGGCGGTTTCTTCCGGTACCGTTCAATGCAAGGGGGGTGTCCTGCTGATGGATATGAAAATGATGATGGCGCCGCAGCAGAGCGGACAATTGCAATCGACCGAGGCTAGTGCCAAAGGTATGTACCTGGAATATCCTTCGAGTATAAGCGCAGGACAGGACCTGGAAGACGGCAGTTTTGAGATGGATATGAAGATGGCCACAGGCATTCCGGCTTCTGTATCCCTGGATATTACCAACCGTCATGTGGAAGCAAAAGAAAAAGTGAGCACTCCTGCAGGTACCTGGGATGCGTATAAGATCACTTACCAGTCGAAAACGGTAATTAATATGGGATTTGGCATCCCTGTTAAGATGGAAATGACAGAATGGTTTGTACCTGGGTTCGGCGTGGTGCGTACGGAATCCAAATACGGCAAGACGGAATTAATTTCCATTGAATAAAAGTTCTCGCAGATTCCACAGATCGGCACAGATTTAAAATGTCAATAGTATCTGTGAAAATCTGCGCTATCTGTGAGCGATAAAAAA
>NZ_FMZO01000004.1:125366-300069 GCF_900101395.1 Niabella drilacis
CTGCGAAGGAAAGTTCTCGCAGATTCCACAGATCGGCACAGATTTAAAATGTCAATAGTATCTGTGAAAATCTGCGCTATCTGTGAGCGATGGAAAACAGGCTTGCCAGATGAGAGGCCGTTTATCGTTGCTTATTATCGCTCCAATACCGCGTTTTAGAATCTATACATTACCTTAGCAGAATGGAGAAAAAGTTATTTCTGTTAGACGCGTATGCGCTTGTTTTCCGTGCCTATTATGCACTCATTCGCAGTCCCCGGATTACCAGTAAGAATAAAAACACCAATGCCCAGTTTGGGTTTACCAATACCCTGGTGGAACTGATCAACAAACAAAAGCCTTCCCATATGGCTGTTTGCTTTGATACACATGCCCTTACGGAACGTCATACAGATTTTGCCGATTATAAAGCCAACCGCCAGGAGACGCCCGAGGATATTTTGATTGCAGTACCGGATATCAAGCGGATCATAAAAGGATTTAACATACCGGTGATCGAATCGGACGGGTATGAGGCGGATGACATCATTGGTACTTTAAGCAGGCAGGCGGCAGCGCAGGGCTACGATGTATTTATGGTGACCCCCGACAAAGATTATGGTCAGCTGGTAAGCGATAAAATAAAGATCTATAAGCCCGGTTACCAGGGAGGCGATGTGGAGATCATGGGACCGGAGGAGGTCTGCGCCAAATGGAATATAAAAGATGTATCACAGGTGATTGATGTGCTGGGACTGATGGGAGATGCGGTAGACAATATACCCGGGATTGCCGGTGTGGGAGAGAAAACGGCCGCCAAGCTGCTGGCAGAATATGAGACCCTGGAGAATGTGGTGGCTAACGCCGAAAATATAAAGGGCGCTCTTGGCCGGAAGGTGCAGGAGGGAAAGGAGATGGCGATCCTTTCGAAAAAGCTGGCTACCATCATTACAACAGTGCCGGTTGCTTTTCATGAAGAAGATTTCCTGGTGAAGGATTGGAACAACGAAGCGCTGAAAGAGATCTTCGGGGAGCTTGAATTCCGGACACTGGCCAAACGCCTGCTGGGAGAGGAATCGGGAGAAGCAGCGCCGGCCTCTGCAGCCAAAACACAGGCTGGAAAAGGGGTACAGATCGACCTGTTTGGCAATGTGATCGGGGGGGGCGACATTACGGAAGCGGAGGGCGAAGAACCGTCACCGGAGGTTTCAACATTAAAGACCATCAGGGACACGCAGCCGGATTATAAGGCCGTTGTGGGTGAAGCTGCTATCAGGGAACTGGTTGATGCGCTGCTGCCGGTAACGGAAGTGTGTTTTGATACAGAAACCACCAATATCGACGCAAATCTTGCCGAACTGGTGGGTATGAGCTTTTCCGTTAAAGCCGGAACCGGATATTATATTCCCTGCCCGGCTGACCGGGGCGAAACAAAAAAAATACTGGATTTGCTGGCCCCTCTATTTGAGGATGAACAGAAATTATGGATCGGCCAGAACTTAAAATACGATCTGCTGGTATTAAAATGGTATGGGGTAGAACCCAAAGGGAATATCTTCGATACGATGCTGGCACATTATGTTATTGAGCCCGATGGCAAACGGAGTATGGACCAGCTGAGCGCCAGATACCTGGGATATGAACCGATCCATATCGAAGAACTGATCGGGAAGAAAGGGAAGACCCAGGGTACGATGCGTGATGTGGAGATCGACAAGATAAAAGATTATGCAACGGAGGATGCAGATATCACCTTCCAGCTAAAAGAAGTATTTCAGCCGATGCTGGAAAAACGGCAGGTGCAAAAGGTTTTTGAAGAAGTCGAAAACCCGCTGGTGCGGGTGCTGACCGATATGGAATTTGAAGGAGTCCGTATTGATGAAGAGTTTTTGAAAAACTATTCAAAAGAGCTGGAAAAGGACGCCGCTGAAGCAGAAAAGAACGTATTTGAAAGTGCGGGTGTCAGATTTAACCTGGCCTCTCCAAAACAACTGGGCGAAATATTGTTTGAACGGCTGAAGCTGGACAGCTCAGCAAGGAAAACAAAAACCGGTCAGTACCAGACCGGTGAAGATGTTTTATTGAAGCTGGCGGCAAAGGGACATGCGATCGCCGATCAGATCATTGCTTTCCGGGAGCTGACCAAACTGCGTTCTACCTATGTGGATGCCCTTCCGCAGCTGATCAATCCCAAAACAGGGCGGGTGCATACTACGTATGGGCAGGCGGTTGCGGTTACGGGCCGGCTGGCCAGTAATAACCCCAATCTTCAGAACATACCGGTACGAACCGAACGGGGCAAAGAGATCCGCAAAGCCTTTATTCCGCGTGATGAACGGCATATATTGTTGTCGGCCGACTATTCACAGATCGAACTCCGGATCGTGGCGGCTATGAGCGGGGATGCAAATATGGTCAATGCCTTTAAACAGGGTACTGATATTCATACAGCAACCGCGTCTAAAGTATTTAATGTAGAAATGGATGCGGTTACCAAAGAGATGCGCTATAAATCAAAGAGCGTGAATTTCGGGATCATTTATGGCCAGGGTGCCTTTGGCCTGGCGGATAACCTGGGCATTTCCAGGACCGAAGCCAAGGGCATCATCGACAGCTATAAAAAGGAATTCTCCGGTATTCAGCGGTATATGGATGATACGATCAATTTTGCCCGGGAACACGGTTACGTACAAACCCTGATGGGGCGTAAACGCTGGCTGAAGGATATCAATTCCTCCAATTTCACAGTCCGGGGTTTTGCAGAACGCAACGCCATTAACTCACCCATCCAGGGAACCGCGGCCGATATGATCAAGCTGGCCATGCAAAAGGTAGCTGCGGCTATGAAAAAGGCAGGGTTCAAAAGCCGGATGATCCTGCAGGTGCATGATGAGCTGATCTTTGATGCACTAAAAGAAGAAGTACAGGAGCTTAAGCCCCTGGTCATTGAAAATATGCAGGCAGCGCTGCCCCTGCCTTTTGAAGTTCCGGTGATCGCAGAGTGCGGGGAAGGGAGCAACTGGCTGGAGGCGCATTGACCCGGATGAAGACCGGTTGGCTGATTAACCGGCTGGAGAACAACCAGTGTGTTTAAATGCCCCATCCCTGATTATTGACAAAATAGACTATTTTTAAGGTTTAAACTACGTCTTATGACCACCCTGTTGAACAGAGCTACACTGATTGCAATTCTATTTTCTATCGCACTGGTTGCCTGCCGGAAAAATGATAAACCCGCCCCGCCAGAGCCCCCCAAGCCCGAGCCTCCGGCCCCTGTGGCAATACCCAGCGTCAATGATTCAATGTATTTTCTTTTTAAGGATCAGTATCTGTGGAATGATGTGATCCCTGATTCCGCGACTTTTAAACCCAACAGCTACGCGAAAACCGAGGATATGTTTGATGCGCTGACCAGGTTTAAAAAACAGAACGGTAAAAACATGGATAAATACAGCTTCCTGGATGACGGGACTGTTGCCGAGGAGATCGGAGGCATTTCCGGAGGCTTTGGAATGAATGTGAGCTACAATGAGCTGAATGACCTGCGTGTGGTATCGGTTTATCCCGGTTCTCCCGCTTACCAGCAGGGCATCCGCCGTGCCTGGCGGATCATCGCCATCAATGGTGATGCAAACCTGACCTATGACGGTGATCAGGTAAAAGGACCGGGAACCACAATTGCGCGGATCGTTAAAGCGATTTATCAAAGCGAACAAACCAGCCTGACCCTGCAAAAGCCGGATGGCAGCTCGGACACCACCGTGACTGTTAATGCCGCTAAATTTGAGATCAACCCTGTTTTATACAGCAATATCCTGAACCTGTCCGGAAGAAAAGTGGGATATTTTGTGTTTAACCAGTTTATTGATCTGACCAAGGCACAGCCCTATATTGACCCGGTATTTGATAATTTTATCGCCAAGGGTATTACCGATCTTATTGTGGACCTGCGGTATAACGGAGGCGGTTCTGCCGAAACAACCGAATACCTGGCGAATCTTATTGCACCGGTTTCTGTGGGTACCAATGGTCAAAACCTGATGTATAAAGAGCATTTCAATGCTCAAATGACCAATCACCAGTACAGCAACTATCTCAGGACAAGGCTGATACCGGGATACACGAATTCATGGAGCGATCTGTTTGACCTTTGGGTGGCCTATGCTTCTACCTATTTTTCGAAGAAAAAAACGTTGAACCTGGCCAATATTGCCTTTATTGGCACCGGTCAAACAGCATCTGCCAGTGAGTTGCTGATCAATGTGCTGCGTCCTTACATGGGAGTAAAACTGGTAGGCGACACTACCTATGGCAAACCCGTGGGATTTGTAACGGGTATGCATATTGGAAAATTTGATATGTACGCTATCTCCATCTGGGCCAAGAACAAGGATAATTACGGTGATTATTTTGATGGGATGATCCCGGATGATGCAGCTGCTGTGGCCGGAAAGGATGAACGGTTTGAGGATCTTTCCAAAGAATGGGGCAGTACCGATGAGGTATACCTGCGCCGGGCATTAAATGTGCTGGGCATACCGCAGCCGGCGCTCCTCAGGAGCCGCATGGCTATTGCAGGGCCGGGCAGCAGTAAACTGATGTTCCGGAACTCCATACCGGATATGCATTTTAAAGGAATGGTTGGAACCCGGAAAAAAAGCCGCTATTAAGCTATGCAGGCGGATAAAGGTTTTGTAATGGGGGCGGATCAGATCCACCCCTTTTTTACAGCGGTGAGCACCAGTCCCACCCTGTTTCTTACATCCAGTTTTTCCATAATGCTGGTGGCATAGCTCTCCACGGTGCGGGCACTCAGGAAGACCGACGCGGCAATTTCCTTATAAGTGGAATCTGAACAAAGCCAGGGGATCAGCTCGCGTTCCTTGGCACTTAGCTCCTGCTGCGTTACTTCCTTCCTGATATAATCATTGGCCAGGGCCTTACTCACTTTGGCATCATAAAAAATACCATCTTTTACAATCGTATTGAGTGCGTGGGCCAGTTCCTTCTGCTGGATGCTCTTCAGCAGGTAGCCTTTTGCTCCGGAGCGGATCATTTTGATGATCTTTTCATCATCGTCCTGCATGCTCAGGGCCAGTACAATCACTTCGGGGTGCTGTTCCGTCAGCCATTTTGCCACAGTGTATCCATCCATTACAGGCATCTGCACATCCAGGATCACCAGGTCCGGTATATTTTTGGCCTGATTAAAGCGTTCGATCATTTCAGGACCGCTGCTGCAAACATACAATACATCAAAATTGGGGATGGAGCTGATCATGGTTGACAGGGCCTGGGCGATCAGGATATGATCATCAACAATGACAATACTATGCCTCATGGTCGGATATTTTGTTTAAAGGTAATGAAATGTACAGGCGGGTGCCATTCCTGCACTCCCATTGAAAGCTGGCACCGATACTCTGGATCCGGCGTTCAATGGATTTGAGCCCGCTGCCGCCGCTTATGCGATAACGGGCTACCTGGTCCCAGTTGATCCCCTTGCCATTATCCGCACAGGTGATTTTCAGCGCCGCTGCGGTCAGCGTAACGTGGATCTCGATAGCCGTTCCACCACTGTGCTTTAAGCTGTTCTGGATGAATTCCTGGCAAATGCGTACAATAGACAGGTTGATATGCTCATTCAGGAAATCAAATGTGTCCCGCGGGCTTGTAAAAAATGTCTGGCAAAGCCCCGTTTCGTTGATCCGGGCCATTTCCTTTTTCAGGTAATGCACAAAGCTGAAGTCGGTGAAATTTTGCGTAGTGAGCATTTTGCTGATGCTGCGCAGCTCATTCAATGATTCCTGGATCAATACGTTCTGCGCCGCGATCCTTTTTTTTATGTCGCCGATATCATCGGACATGAGGGTATTTTCCATCTGCAGATAGGTCAGGGTGAGCTTTTGACCGATCGTATCGTGCAGTTCACTGCCAATGTTCTGCATCAGCTTCTGCTGTACCTCCTGCCGTGTTTCCAGCAGTTCCTGTTTATGCAGGATGGCATTGGCTTCCCGCTCTCTTTTGTAAAGGATATTGCGCCTGCGGATGCTGATAATGATAAAATAAACCGCCATTACGAGCAGCAATACGGTTAAAATCACCGACAGGAAAAAAACGTTTATTTCTTTTTCGCCCATAGGAATCCAAAGATTATAATGCCATATAGAAAATAATTAAAGGCAAAGAACAGGTAGTAGTAAATATAAAACAGCCGGGGATAGGTATCAAACAGGTAAAACTTTGTAATATTATAGGGAAGGGTACCCAGGTAAAATAACAGGAGCCCGATCGATACATACATAAACGGGTCCCGCGTTACTTCTTCTATTTCCTCGCTGTTCATCAGCTCAAACAAATAATGAAGACTACAGGCCGAAATAAAAATGGCTTCCAGCGTATAGTTGAAGATATTGAACCGGTTTACGTCGCTTACAAAAAACTGCAGCAGGGTAATGAACAGCACCATGCTGATAAACCCCTGTATGGCATGTTTCCAGTACGCCAGGCCCGTTTTCCTGTAAAAGAACAGGAGGAGGAACGTGCATTGCACCGGCAGCATGCAATTGTACCATAAATTCGTAAAGTTGATCAATACATCCGGATGCAGGAAGATACGCGCGAAGTATACCGCGGTTTCCGCGATCACCACGGAAGTGAGGAACCCAACGATCAAAGTTCCACTCCGGCCTCCCTTCCGCAGGAAAAATAATCCCGTTAAAAAACCGGCCCACTCTAAAACGATCAGGATATAGAAAAACGTCATTTTACAAGCGTTAGAAAGAACCCTCGTCCAGGCCGGGAGGAGGACATGCACCGCCCTGGTTTAAGCCGACGGCCACACTACCCGAAGGAGGCGCCGGAAGAAAACCCATGGTAGTTACTGTTCTTCGGGTTTGCGCCGGTGCCAGCAAAGTGTGAAGCTGTTTTCCCTGACCGGGAATTTCGCCGGAAGGTAAAAAGTCATGGTATGCAGCCGTTTGCCGGTCCTTGTAAGCGGGCACCAGGATGAGGGTATGCCGGCCTTTAAGGCTGTTATAATCTGCCTTCTGGCGTTCGAGCCCGGGATAAGCGGCATCATAGATCTTGATCCCCAGTTCGGAGCTGGCTACTTTTGTGCCATCCGGTTTTACCAGCTTCCCGTTCCGGACCAGCTCATCCATCGTATATACCAGTTTTTTAATACTATCTAATGAAAAGGTGGTCAGGCGCGAATCCCAGAATGTTGTTTTCATGCTGTCCGGGTTATTACCCAGGTACCGGTTGAGTCCTTCTGTGATATATTGGTACTGGAACTGCCGGAAGGTTTTCGTCATTTCCAGCGCTTTGTCGAGGTGCACATAGTTCAGCTGGATATCGGCCGGGTTTACGCTGCCCTCGGATACAAAGAAGCGGGTATCATTAATGCCGGCTTCCCGCAGTTTCCGGTTTTCTAAAAACAGGTAAATCAGACCGGCAAGCATGACCAGGAAAAGCAAAAAGGAGGGAAATCGTTTCATAAAAAAGGGTTTTAGTTTTTATTGTTTGTGTATGGCGGTATAAATCTATATTCAAATGCTGATGATAAAAAATTAGTTTATCCATAAACAGGTGATCGATTTGCAAGGGGCTTTAGATCAACAAAATAGGATCGCCTTTTGATAAAACCGGCAGAAAAGTCATCCGTAAAAATACGGTAATCAAAAGAGGGGAAGTCCCCCTGAAATTGGGTATTTATTACATAGGCAGGGGCCGGATGCTGTTGCATCTTTGTAATGCAATACAGGAACAGTAAGCGATTTGCAATATCAGATTAAAAAAATCAAACATCATAAGCAAGCAATCATAGAACTGGCCACTGAAAAACACAATCAATCAACATACATGTCCTGACTTATCGGAAATTCAGTCAACAGCTAAACGCTAAAAACTCCAACGGGTCATCCTGCAAATAAAGGATGGCCCTTTTTTTGATGGTGATGGAAGGCGATAAAATACTTTGGAGAAGCCTGTATTAAAGGTTAAATTGCAAGAGCCGGTATTTTTTGAGATGCCTTAACATTTCATTGTTTACTTTTATTTTTTGTTTATCACCAGATTTGTACCACTCATGACAAAACCAGCACAACCTCAGGGCGCTTTTTCATTTCTGGATGAAGTGGAAAAAGTAGAACCCACACCCAAGCCCAAAAAGAACATATTGCGGCCTCCTGCAACGATTGAGCTGGAGGAGCCGGATGAGGAGCATGCATCACCGGTACCGGACGAAACCGCAATGGTGGCCGAAGAACGGGAATTGCCGGAAGATGCGGTGATAACGGCGGATGAAGATCCGGACGTGGAGGAAGACCTGGAAGAAACGGATACAGGCGAAAAAAATAACGACCTACCGGAACGCCGCCCTCCGGGTACCAGGGGCCGGAGATCTGTACGGGAGAACAGTATTGCGGCAGACGCCGTGGAAATGCCGGATGAAGAGTTGTTGTTTAAAAAACATTATTACAGTATGGGTGAAGTGACGGCGATGTTCAAGGAAAGTCATTCACTGATCCGGTACTGGGAATCTGAATTTGATATTTTAAAGCCCAAGAAGAATGGCAAAGGCGATCGCTTTTTCCGGCCGCAGGATGTAAAGAATCTTTTCCTGATCTATGATCTGTTGCGCCGGAGGAAATTTACCATTGAGGGGGCTAAGGAATATTTGAAAAATCATAAAAAGGCGGATGAAAAGTTTGCGGCTGTGCAATCGCTGCAGCGGATCAGAAATTTCCTCCTCGAACTTAAAGCCGGTATTTAATGATAGTAAAGGGTTCGTAAAAACGGACCTTTTTATTTTTACAACAGAAGCGGTGATTTTTTTGTTGTAGTACAACGTTGATGCGGGGAACGTACGTCCCTGTATTATGAAATTGAAGCATGCATGAAGAAAATAATTTTAGCTGTAGGGTTCTGTTGCTTTTTAGTGGCTGGCCATGCGCAACAGTATGAGGTAACCGTAGATGATCATAATGGAAAACAGGAGAAAATGTACCGGGGCCATATTACGGATAGCCTGTTAAAGGCAGATACGGCTTTTAAATGGTTTGAAGAGGGGGAAAAGATTTATGAACCCCGTCCCGAGGTCGTAAAGACGGTAAAGAAAAACAGAACGCAGATCTGGTTTAAAGTATTTATGGGTACCTGGTGCCCCGATTCGCATTATGTGATCCCCCGTTTTTACAAGATACTGGAGGAAGCCGGCTTTGATAAGGGCCGGGTATCCCTGCTGGCGGTGGACCGCAGTAAGAAAGACAAAACAAAACTTGCCGAAAACCTGAATGTGACCCGTGTGCCTACCATCATTGTGTACCACTATGATACAGAACTGGGGCGCGTGGTAGAATATGGAGAAACCGGCAGGTTTGATACGGAACTGGCCGATATCATAAAAAAGGCGAAATAAAAGCCGCCGTTTTTCATGTTCGGCTGCATTGCAGCATCTACTGTGTTTGCCACGGATGCACTGCTCCGAACATTCAGCATACAGAAGGCTCCGGGCTTTTGGATTGAAACTGATCGAAGAGCAAAATGGGATAACACTTAGTGTTTCTGTGTTTCAGGGGTATCGTCGTCCCTTACGATCTTGATATCGCTTACGCTCTGGGCGGTAGCAATATTGAGCTGCTCCATCAGGGCCAGCACCTTGAGGGTATTACGCTCCCTTATGATGCTGTATTCCCGTGCATTTGCGCCCGTAAAATATTCACAATTGATCAGGATCGCATTGGCTGTAATACCGGTCACAAAAGCAGAGGACGAAAGAATGTCTTCGCCGCTCAGGATCTGGCGGATGCCACTCAACAGATTTTCGATAGCCCCGGCGCTGGTGGAGGATGAAAGCTCCAGCCTGAGTTCGGCTCTGCGTTGTACCCGGTTCGACTGGTTATCAAGAACGCTGTCTACCATTTGCTTATTAGGTACTGTAATAAAGGATTTATCGTCTGAACGGATACGGGTGCTCCGTAAACCTATTTTTTCAACTACTCCGGAAACGGCATTGATCTTTACAGCGTCGCCCGTGGCAAAAGGTTTATCGAAGAAAATGATAAAGGAGGCGATCAGGTTTTCCAGGCTTTCTTTTAATGCAAGCGCCACGGCTGCGCCAACAATGCTCAGACCTGTGAGCAGGCCTTTTATATCATAGTTGAATGTGTATTTGAGTATAAAGAGCAGACCAACAAGGGCTACCAAAACTTTGATCAGGTCTTTAAAAAAGAAGACCAGCTGATGGGTTCCCTGCCCTGCCTGCTCCTTCATATAAATGCCCTGCACCATCAGCATTACAAAGTCGATCATTTTTATGATGAACTGGAAAAAGCTAAAAATGATGAGGAAGGTTCCTGTCATCCGCAACAGTTCCCGGAGGGTGATCTTATAAAGGCTGAACTCCAGTTCTGAAGGAAGGTTCAGCTTATCCAGGGCGGTTACAGTGATCAGTACTGCAAAGAAAAGCCCCAGGGGTTTGGCTGCCAGTGACCGGAAGGCAGGGAAGTCAATATTCTTCCACCGGATCTTTAGTATTTTAAAAAAGGCCAGCGCCAGGTAATGGGCAATGTATTTTTTAAATAGTACAACAACAAGGATCGTGGTTCCTACTACGATGTAGGCCCTTACCGAATTATTAAAGTAGACCTGGTCTAAGAACGCATTCATGGGGCAAAAGTAAAAAATTAAAACCGGGCTTACTGTTAAAACCGGCAGGAATAAATGGAAATACCCGCTGCATCCAGCGTATACAAAAAGCCTTCTTCAAAAATGTACTGCTGCTTGTTTTTGAGCGGGCCGGGGATGGGCCACTCTTCAAACTTCAGTGAATAAAGGGTGTAGCGGTAAAACCGGTCGTTATCATTACCATAAATATATTTATCTGTAATGCGAAGATTGCGCCAGTGGGTAATAGCGATCTTTCCCTTATAAGCGCCGTAGTAGTCAAAAGTGTAAATACCACGGGCAGAGTCATAAATATAGACCTGTTTGTTCCGGTCTATGATCTGCTGTGGTGCCGGTGTTTCATTGAAGAGCTGCCGGAAGTCCGGCGTTCTGGACAGGATACTGCCCTTGTCGTCGATCTTTTTTAACACGTTCTCCATATTATCGTACAACCAGATTTTGCCATCGTAAGAGAGTCCCACCGCTTCTGCATTAAAGATCTGCTGCCGGCGCAGATCAATACTATTGACCGGCGTAAGCAGCCTGTCCAGCATTACAAGGGTGGCAAAGTTCCGGTAATACAAAAGCACCCTCAGGGGGTTTGATACATCCAGCAAGGAAGGCTGTCCCAGTTTTTTAACGTTGTTGTATACTGCTACTGAGTCCCCGTTTTCATTCAGTTTTTTCAGTTGGTTGTTGGTACTCAACAGGTAAATGCTTTCAAGGTTATCAATGGCTACCATGGTGTAACTTCCGGGCAGGGTCCTGATTTTTTCAGTTACCAGCTGGCCGCTCCCGGCTTTTACCAGGAAGGTCAGGAACAGCAATATAGAGGTGCGGAGCCTCATCTGCGGATTATTTTTTCTTCTTTGTTTAAATAGGAAACCAGCTGCACATCGTTGCCGTCAAAGACCGCATAGGTGAAAAAGCTGATCCAGTCCCCCAGGTTGATGTAGCGGCTGGTAGCTGTAAGACGAAAATCGATGGGCAGGTGCCGGTGCCCGAAAATAAAAAAATCGTAATGTTTTTTTTGCAGCTGTTCCCTGCAATAGGTAATGAGCCACTCGCGGTCTTCTCCCAGGAATACTTCTTCGCTGCTGCCGGTCTTTGCCCGGCTTTTACGGCTCATGTAGTTGGCCACGCCAATGCCGATCATTGGTGGTAAAATTCCGAACAGCCATTGGCAAACGGGGTTGCGGAACACTTTTTTTAACCTTTTATAGCCATGATCTCCCGGACCCAGGCCGTCTCCATGACCAACCAGGAAATTTTTGTCGTTCCATTCAAAGGCCCTCGGCTCAAAATAAACGGGCATTTTCAGCTCCTGCTGAAAATAATCCTTCATCCACATGTCGTGATTACCAACAAAAAAATGGAGCCGGATACCCCGGTCGGCCAGTTCGGCCAGTTTTCCTAAAATACGCACATAACCCCTGGGTACCACATGGCGGTACTCATACCAAAAGTCGAACATATCACCCACAATAAAAATTTCAGCTGCTTTTTCTTTTATTTCCTCCAGGAAACGGACGAGCAATTTTTCCCGCTCCAGGCTGGATTCATAGGTGGGAACACCCAGGTGAAAATCAGAAAGAAAATAGATATTTTTACCCGCTTGCAAAATAGGACTCGAATTTGAGCAAAGGTAACTATAAAGAATACAGAATGTAAAATAACGAACGCAAAATGAGGGAAGAACGGGCTGTGGTTACTTTCTGTCTTTCAGGTACTGCAATACATCGCCGGACTCTATGACCGGTTTGTCTTCAATTTCCTGATTAAACCAGTATACCCATGCCTGGATTTGTTCTTCGTTATAGCGGACCATTGCCAGCGCTCTTTTATAGTCGGCTGTTTCGCCGGCTTCAGGATTCAATCCCTCGTACCCATCCAGTTGAGCAATGGCATAAGACAGCTGATGGTTATTGCGTATTTTGTATAGTTCACCGATGATCATACGGCCACTATGGTCGGGCAGGGCAGCGGGATAGTCACCAAGGTCATACAGGGTGCCCTGGGCTGTGGCAGGTCCCTGCAATTCAAAATACCGGGCAATGTATTCATAAGCGGGGCTTTTGAACCCGCTTAATAAGGAACCGTACACAAAAAGATAATTGCTTTGCATATAAAGGCGCTATTCAGAGGTGTCGTCAATTAAAAAAACAAATACTTCTTTGGGGCCGTGCACACCTACCACAAGGGTTTTCTCAATATCTGCCGTACGGCTGGGCCCGGTGGCAAAAGTAATGAGAGAGGGAAGTGCAGTACCATAGCGTTCCCTGATCCCCTCCAGTGCGTCTTTTATATCAAAGACCAGCTGACTGGTATATGCGATACAAACGTGCACCGGTGCGTAAACACTGGTTTTGCGGCCACTTAATTGTGCGGCGCTCATTACAATACTTCCGGTGCGGGCTACAAGGTATTCACAACCGGTAATGGCCACGTCGCAGTTGGCAAGGTCGGCCGGGTTGCTGCTGATATCAAGTTGCTGGCCTATGAGCACGGCCAGCTCCGGCTCCTGGCAGTAGATCTTTTGCCAGCCCGCTTTAAAGAGCAGGTCATTGAACTGACTTACCAGCTCTTTCCTGCTCAAACAAAAAGCAAATTGCCCCTGGAGGGCGGTAAAACGTTCCGCAAATTCAATTTCCAGCTCCTGGTGCAGTGGCTGAAAAACCAGTGACTGACCCTCACTTTTTGGAAAAGGAATAGGGGTAGGCTGACTCAGCGCTTCCCGGATCTTTTTTAAAATACTATCTTTTGAGGATCTGATCACTGTGCGAATTTAATCATTTAGGAAACGTAGATGCAGGATTCCGCTTACAATATTTTGAGAAGGAGACTTAGCACGGTTTCTGCTGTAGTGTAGTACTTAAGCAACAAATAAAACAGTATGAAACGCCTTTTTTTTGCTTTAAGGGGCCTCTTGTTTTTAACGCAAAGGATCGTGTTGAGGTGAGCAGGATCCTGACCTGTGGTTAAGTTTTAAGTACCCGCGGGCATTCCGGTCCCTTATATTTTAGTGCTATGTGGCAGGTTGATGAAGGAGCACAACATAATTTGACAATGCCTGTGCTGCAGCGGCTACCCCGTATGATGGTTCTGGTCCTGCCAAAAAAAAACGCTGCTCCTTTGTGAGGAACAGCGCATATAATGTATCTGCCGGGCGTTTAGTTGGCCGTAGGATTTGGATTTGTAGGAGGTACGCCTCCGGGTACCGGCTCAATAGGTACCACCGGCGGTTCATCTGCCAGCAGCTTTTTTTCCTCGAAGGGGCGTTTGCCGATCAGGTTTTCCACGTCAGCCTGGAACAATACTTCTTTTTCCAGGAGCGCTTTTGCAATGATCTCCACCTGCTCTTTCTTTTCTGTTAAAAGCGCTACGGTTTTATCATAGCATTCGGCGATGATGGCCCGCACTTCTTCGTCGATCAGTTTGGAAGTTTCTTCACTGTACGGCTTGGTAAAGGAAGTATCCTGGTGCGGATTGTAGAAGCTTACATTTCCTACCTTTTTGCTCATGCCATATACCGTTACCATCGAGTAGGCGATCTGGGTAACATTTTCCAGGTCGCTTCCGGCGCCGGTGGATATTTTGCCAAAGAAGATCTGCTCGCTTACGCGGCCACCCAGTGCCATACACATACGATGGATCAGGTCTTCCGTCCGGTACAGGTATTGCTCCTTGGGGGTATACTGTGCATATCCCAGGGCTGCTGTCCCTCTGGGAACAATGGTTACTTTCAGTAAGGGGTAAGCGTGCTCCAGGAACCATCCTGCTACAGCATGGCCTGCCTCATGGTAGGCGATCACTTCTTTTTCATGAGGGGCAATGATCTTGTTTTTCTTTTCCAGCCCGCCAATCACCCGGTCAATAGCATCCTGGAAGTCGGCCATATCTACCCCGGTCTTATTTTTACGGGCGGCTATCAATGCCGCTTCATTACAAACATTGGCAATATCTGCTCCGGCAAAACCAGGTGTTTGTTCTGCCAGTTTATGAATGTCCAGGGATTCAGAGGTCTTTATTTCTTTTAAGTGTACTTTAAAAATGGCTTCGCGGCCGGCAAGGTCCGGCTGGTCGATCGTGATCTGACGATCGAAACGACCCGGGCGCAGCAATGCAGAATCCAGTACATCCGGGCGGTTGGTGGCTGCCAGTACGATGATACCGGTATCTGTACCAAAGCCATCCATTTCCACCAGCATCTGGTTCAGTGTGCTTTCCCGTTCGTCATTGCTCATCATGGCGTTCTTGCCACGGGCCCGGCCAATGGCGTCGATCTCATCAATGAAAATGATACAGGGGGCTTTTTCGCGGGCCTGCTTAAACAGGTCGCGTACGCGGCTGGCGCCCACACCCACAAACATTTCTACAAAGTCGGATCCGCTCAGGCTAAAAAACGGAACCTGGGCTTCCCCGGCCATGGCTTTGGCTAAAAGGGTTTTACCGGTTCCGGGAGGGCCTACCAGCAGCGCGCCCTTGGGTATTTTACCACCCAGACTGGTGTATTTTTTGGGGTTCCGTAAAAAGTCAACGATCTCCATCACCTCTACTTTTGCTTCATCGAGCCCTGCTACATCGGCAAACGTAATATTGACACGGGTGCCTTTGTCAAAGAGCGTGGCTTTGGACTTACCGATATTAAAGATACCGCCGGGCCCGGCACCGCCACCGGCACCACCGCCCATTTTACGCATCATGAGGATCCAGACGCCGATCAGCAAAAGGAATGGAAGAATAAAACTGATGGAGCGGCCGATAAAATCACTGTCATTCGTAACTGTTTTCGGAGGCTGAGCCAGCTGGGGATGCTCTTTGTAAAAGTCTTTCATCTGGTCAACAAACTTATCCCCGCTGGTAATTTCAAAAAACATATTGGGATCGTTATTGGCCGGCAGCAGGGTATTGCCACCTTTGCCTTTACCGGTCTCCTGGTATTTGGAAAGACTGTCTTTTTTTATCCAGACTCTTACAACGCTCCGGTTATTTACGATCGCATATTTCTCCACATCTCCTTTTTGAACCATGGACTGGAAAACATCAATATTGATCTCTTTGCTTGAAGATCCGAACGGATCCAGGAATTGCAGGGCCAGCATAATGGCCAGGATGATAATAAATGCCCAATAGCTGCCAAACTTCACTTTTTTGGGTTCATTGCCCCCTCCGTTGCCCGAAGGCTTGGGAGAAAACGGATTATTCCGCTGCTTTTCTTGTCTGTTATAATTGTTTTGAGACATGTTCTGTAATTATGATACTATAAGGCAAATTTTATTGAAATGTTTAAGAGGTATTACTATTTTTCCTTAACTAAGGCTCTTTGTGCTCTTTTGCGCTGCTGTCGCTCCACATTTCCTCCAGATTATAGAATTTGCGTTGTTCTGGCAGCATTATATGAACTACAATGTTTACATAGTCCATCAAAACCCATTGCAGTGTTTGCATTCCTTCCCGCTGGTACACATTTTCACCAGTGGCCTCTTTAACCCGGTACTCTATATTATCAGCGATCGATTTGATCTGAGGGCCGCTGGTAGCCTCGCATATAACAAAAAAATCGGATACGGCTTCCGTTATCTGCCTTAGATCCAATGAAACAATTTGTTCACCTTTTTTTTCCTGGATGGCGGAAATAATCGTCTTGAAAATTTTTGAATTTCTTGTAAGCCTGGCTGTACTTGAAATTTTACGTTTTGTTAGCGATGCTAATGGTTCCAAAAAGAAGAATTTATATTTTTTTTAAACGGAACGACGTCTTTAAAAGGACAGAATTCCTAAACTTATTTTACTTTGTTCAAAAATAGCAAATATTGACGCAAAAAAAGGCAGATCCTCCCCAATTTCCTGCTGTCATTGAATTGCCGCAGGTAGACAGTACCAATAACTATGCCCTTAGCCGGATACGTGAAGGTTTGGCATATCATGGCATGAGCATTTTTGCACATGAGCAGCTGGCAGGAAAGGGACAAAGAGGTAAAAAGTGGGTTACCGCCCCCGGGCAAAGCATACACCTGAGTCTTGCGCTAACACCTAAAAGCCTGAAACTGGATCATTTATTTGCACTGAGTACGCTGGTTGCAGTAGAAACCAGGGCCTTTTTAGCGGACCTGGCGCCCGGGGATTGGTTTATAAAATGGCCGAATGATATTTATTTTCAGGACAGAAAGGCAGTTGGTATGCTGATCGAAAATATCCTGAGCGGACAAAAATGGAAATGGGCTGTGGCCGGGATCGGGATCAATATGAACCAGGATCGCTTCCCGGATGAACTGAAGCAAGCGGTTTCACTTAAACAGGTTACCGGGAAGCATTATGACTGCCTGGAACTGGCAACCGGTTTGGCAGAACGGATTTTTTACCGCTTTAGAGCACTGGAAGCCGGGTTTGAACATTCTTTTCCGGCTGTGCTTGAACAATACAACCGGTTCCTGTTTAAACAGGACCAGGAGGTAACATTCCGGCACGAAGAGGGCACTGTTTTTTCTGCGGTGGTAAGAGCCGTGAATGGGGAAGGGAAGCTGTTACTGGAAGGAGCTCCGAAACCGGTGTATGATTTTGGTGAGCTTGCCTGGCTGGTATCGTAGCCGGAGAAGCGGTTGCCGGTTGTCGGTCATACCTGCCCCTGATCCTTCGGCTTTAATACAAACCGGGCCAGTATGGCCGCATCGTTTTCTGCCGCTCTTGCCTCTTTTTCAAGCGGGTTGTTGTAATACCCGTGCTTGATGGATTGCACCAGGTATTTGAACAAAAATTTCAGTACTCCATACCGCTGGTATTGCTCAATATGTTTTAACTCGTGCCGTACCCAATGTTCATCGGCCAGGAATGCAGGGCTGGTAACACCATACAGATAAATAGTGCGGCCAATGACCATCGCCACATTTTTTGCACGCAATTTCCCGGCGGCCAGCCGGGCGATAAAGGAATTTTCTTTGATACGGAAGTAATTCATACAGTGGGATCTGTGATACCTCAAAAATACAGCGGAAACCCCGCTTTCGGAAAAGTTGTAAATTGCAAATATGGATAATATTGTAAACGAACCGGCACCCGCCTACCAGAAAGCATTTTATTCCATAGCAGAATACCTGGAAATGGAAAAGGCTTCTCCGGAGAAGCACGGGTACTATCGTGGCGAAATCTTTGCGATGGCCGGTGCTGGAAAACGGCATAATATAATATTCAAAAATATGATGGGACAGCTTTATATGCGTCTGCGCGGACAACCCTGCCAACCTTATGGTAGCGATATGCGCATTCATATCCCGGAAAATACGTTGTTTACGTATCCCGATATTTCCATTATTTGCAATGATCTCATTTCTTCTCCGGAGGATAAGGATACTATTATTCAACCAACGGTATTAATTGAAATCCTGTCAAGGGCTACCCGGAACTATGACCGGGGTGGCAAATTTAAATTATATCGCGATATCCCCGCCTTAAAAGAGTACATCCTGATTGACTCGGAAAGCATCAACATAGAGGTCTTTTGGTTGAACGCTTCGGGCCATTGGGAGTTGGAGGAGTATAAAATGCCCGGAGAAACCATGCGCATCAATGCTGTTGACACCGGTATTGCGATCCACGAAATTTATGAAGGAACCCAATTGCCGTTATAGGTGCATACAGGATCTCCCCGGCCTTATTGGTTCAGCTTGCTGATGATCTCTTCTGCATGACTGGCACTTTTGGGCTTGAGGAAAATTTTCTGGATGATCCCTTTTTCATCGATCACAAAAGTGGTACGGTGCAATCCCATATATTTATTGCCAAACATTTGCTTCTCTCCCCACACGCCATATTTTTCAATAATGGTATGTTTAGGGTCTGCAAGCAGGGGAAAGGGAAGTGAGAACTTCTTTTCAAATTTTTTATGTTTTGCCCTATCATCCGGACTGATGCCGATGATCTGCAGGCCTTCTTTTTTCAACAGGGTATAGTTGTCGCGCAGGTTGCAGGCCTGTATGGTACAGGTGGGCGTGTCATCCTGCGGATAAAAATACAGGACCACTTTCTGTCCTTTAAAATCCTTTAGTGAGATCTTTTTTCCATCCTGGTCGGTACCGGTGAATACCGGGGCTTTGTCTCCTTCTTTCAAATGCGTTGCCATATGCTTCTAAACAGTTTTGATCGTTATTTTTTCTTTTTGTTGCCGGATGTGGTCTTTTTAGTGGTTTTCCCGGATGATGCTTTGCCCGTCGTTTTTGTCCGCGAAGTTCCGGTCTTTTTTGTAACCGTATGCCTGGCGGATCCTGTCTTCTTTACCGCGGTTCTGGGTTTTACCGGTTCGTCCGCAACCGGCCCGCCCCCTCTTCTGAACTTCCAGCTTCTTTCGGTTTTGTTCCCCGCAATATCAGTAACAGTTACGGTAAGCGTATGTTCACCGGGCGGCACTTTTTCATCAAAATAATACAGGTAGGTTTTGCCCTTATCGTTGGTAAAGCGGATCCATTGGCCATCTATCTCAGCGCGGAAGCTGGCAACACCAAAATTATCAGTGGGGGTAAAAGCGATCCGGGATGCCCGGCTAAGATCTACTATTTCGCCGCTGCCCAATGAATTTACAGCAGGGGGGGTGTTGTCTACAAAAGCCTCAAAGGTTCCGAAGTCGCGAAAAAGCCCGGTAACCCATTCCCCGTTCCAGGCAGCTTTTTTTACGGAGCTGCCGGCGGCTGTTCTCTTGATTACGATGCGGTCGCGCTGCTCTGCGGCAATAGGCTTTTCGGGCTTGATGCGTACTTCAAAATCGCTGTGCGCCGGAATATCGTTTTCCCCAAGTTTGTGTCTTGCAGAAATGCTGCTTCCCCCGCTGGAAGCCAGCCGGGCATAACCCGGGTTCATTTTGTCGTATAAAACAAACATGGGCAGATAAGCCTCAAAATCATATTTGAAGATGCGGTTGAGCCGGTTGGGAAGCCATTCATAGGATTGAACCGCTGGTGCAGCCGATCCATTGTTTTTCAGCATAAACGCAAGCGTGGAGGTATTGCCCCGGGTATCGCTTACCAGGATCTGTACCTGGTGGGTGCTGGTGTCGGTTAACCGGATGGTATTGTTATTCCATCCAAGATCGTAATAGACGCCACCCCGGTCGCCGGGCAGCTTGGAGAGATGCTGCACCCATGCTCCGCCATTGGCTTTCATTTTATAGTCTACCTGGCAGTTCATATAACGGGTGCTGTTGTAGCCGATGCTGTCGATATAGAAGCCGGAGATCTCTTCATCATCAACAAATAAACGGGCACTGTAAATACCATCACGGTTGCCGGCCCTGTTCCAGGTATCATAAGCCTGTATGGCAAAGCCCAGGTTGTTGAACGAAGTACGGAGGGTGCCTCCCTGCACCGTATAGGACGATCCTGATTTGTGAACGGGAAAGCTGACGGGGTACTGGCTATAAGTACTGTTGTTGCGGTCATACATGACCAGTTTTACCAGTGTGGGCGGGTATGCATCATTAAAGGGGGTGCCAAACAGGTCGGGGTTTAGCCGCCTGCCGGATTTTGTATCGATCACTTCCCAGTGCACATGGGGGCCCTGTGACCCGCCCGTAGTGCCGCTGTATGAAATAAAATCTCCTTTTTTTACCGGGAACTTCCCGGGGGGAATGGTCAGATGCGTTTCCCAGGATTCTTCCTGGTACTGATAGTTCTTTACATAAGCTTCCAGGTCGGGCTTGAAATCATTCAGGTGTCCGTAAAGGGTAGAGAGTCCATTGGGATGGTTAATAATGATCCATCTGCCCCAGCTTAAGGGCTCTATGCCTACAAAAGCAATGTATCCGTCTGCGGCAGCCACTACCTGCTGGTTTACTTTCTGGTTGGTTCGTACATCCAGCCCCATATGCCAGTGATTGGGGCGGAGTTCACCCATATTGGCAACAATATCCGGGGTCAGCAGGGTGGGCCACCGGAAATAATTTTGCGGATAAACGGGCTTTTTGTATAACTGCGCATACGAAAAAAGACCGGTTAACAGGAGTACGGGGAGTAAGAAGCGCTTTGCCATCCGTTCAAAAATAGGGAAACAGGCAGAATTGGTGTGCCCTGCATCCCAATTTTTAGCGATAACGACCAACTTCTTTAAAAATAGGTTACATTTATATCTTATATAAACCGACTGCTTTATGAAACGTTTCCTAAAATTCCTGATCGTTGCTGTTATTGTATTGGTCATAGTTGTATTGGGTTACCTGAAGTTTTTGTTACCGGCAGTAGGAAAGGCTCCGGATGTACAGGCTACGCTTTTACCGGACCGGATCGAACGGGGCCGGTACCTCGCCAATCATGTGGCTGTTTGTATGGATTGTCATTCCACAAGAGACTGGACCCGGTTTTCGGCGCCACCCCTGGAAAACACCATAGGGAAGGGAGGCGAATACTTTGGTCCTGAAATGGGTTTCCCGGGAAAATTTTACTCTAAAAATATTACACCGTACCACCTTTCCAAATGGACCGATGGGGAGATTTACAGGACAATCACTACGGGCGTCAACCGGGACGGGGAGGCCTTATTCCCTGTAATGCCTTACCTGAATTATGGGAAAATGGACCAGGAAGATGTACTGAGTATTATTGCATATCTGCGCACACTGGCTCCTCAAAAAAATGACCCGCCCGCGCGTGAGGTTAATTTCCCGATGAATTTTATCATCAACACCATTCCGCAAAAAGCGACCCCGGGGCAGCGGCCGGATACGGCTGACATGGTGAAACGGGGCGAATACCTGGTAACCATAGCAGCCTGCGTTGAGTGCCACACACCGGTTGAAAAGGGGCAGATCATTCCCGAAAAGGCATTTAGCGGGGGAAGGGAATTTGCCATGCCTGCGGGTGTGTTGCACACACCCAATATAACACCTGATGTTAAAACCGGTATTGGCGCATGGTCAGACAGTATGTTCGTCAGCCGGTTTAAATCCTATAGCCGCCCGGAAAGCCTGCACCCCGTTGGCAAAAATGAATTCAATACAATAATGCCCTGGAGCATGTACGCGGGTATGACTGAGGGTGATCTGAAAGCCATTTTTGCCTACCTGAAAACCGTTAAGCCGGCAGATAACCGCGTGGTTATATTTAAGGAAGCAAAAAATAAATAAAGGTAAACCGGCCATTTTTTGGAAAAACCCCGGGCCGGTAACGGGCAGGACTGTGGGCGGGCTGTAAATATCCGGTCCCCGGCGTCAATTATTTGCAGGATTCTTAACAACCGGAAGCGAACCTTTTTGTCGAATGGCTCTTCTGACCATAAAGACAGATATTATGAAGAAATTGTGCTGCCTGCTGCTGCTGTTGCGCCTTGCCGGTTTTGTAAATGCCCAGTCCACCATCCAGGTAAAAAATACCCGGAATCATAGCTTTGATATTATCCTGGAAAATGCAACACACTATTTTGAAGAAAGCGGATCCAATATCTCCATTGCCAACCTGGAGCCCGGAACGTATTACCTGAAGATATGGGATCCTTTTTTTGCCGAAGCCTCTGCGCGTGAAATGACCATTGCTATTAAAACGGGACAGAAAATAATCATTACAGTACAGGCACAGATGCAGCTGGATATGACTACGGAGACATTGAAAACAAAAACCGGAACCGTTGCAAAACCTCCGGTAGCCGTACGTCCGCAACCTCCTGTTCAGCGGTTGCCAAGAATGAAGGAGGCGGATGCAAAGGCGCTGGCAGCTGCCATCAATGGAAAGCCCTTTGATAATGAAAAAGAAGCGATTTTCCGGGCGGGCACCAAATACAATTCCTTTACCACGGCGCAGGTCCGGGACCTGATCATCAGCTTTAATTTTGGAAGCAACAAGCTCAATATGGCAAAGCTGGTCTTTCCACAGGTTACGGATAAACAAAATTACCATCAGTTAAAGGATTGTTTTACCTTCCTGGGGGAGCAGAATGATTTTATGAAATTTTTAAATCAGCAATAACTCGGCTTTCTGTACTATTTTCATGGAGTATTTAAACGGATCATGAAAAAAATCATTCCCGTAGTGATGGTGCTTCTTTTGCTGGGCCAGGTGCAGGCGCAACCGGTGAAGCCCAAAGTAAAGAACTGGCATTACCTCGATTATAAAAAAGACGGGTATCTCGGTATCAGCCTGGATGAGGCATACGCCCTTTTAAAGGGGCGAAAAGGCAAGCCGGTAATTGTAGCGGTGATCGATAGTGGTATTGATACCCTGCAACCGGACCTGGAACCGGTATTATGGAAGAACCCGGGGGAAATTCCCAATAACAACAGGGACGATGATGGAAACGGCCTGGTAGATGACTATTATGGATGGAATTACCTGGGCGCTCCGGATGGGGAAAACCTTTCTGTAAGCATCAGTGATGACTGGAGGACCTATCACCGGTTCAAAACCGCATTTGAAGGCATGGATAGTGCGCAGGTCCCTGTCGCACAGCAATGGCAGTACCGCGAGTGGAAACGGGCCCGTCAGAAACTGGTCAGTTCCCGGGATAACGCGCTAAAGGTCATTGACAACCTGCGCACGAACTGGGATATTGCCAGCCGCACCAACGAACTTCTGAAAAAAATGCTGGGTAAAGAGGTGTTTACCAGCAGGGACCTGGACAGCATTACGGTTACCAATGAAAACCGCGACCTGATTGGGATATGGAAAAGAATACTGGATGGCGGGGAAACCAGCAATACCGGTTTTTTAAAAGGATTTGGTGACTATAAAAAAGAAGAGGAAGACAACCTTATAAAGCTTACGACCCCGCCGGAAGATTACCGGGGAAAACTATTGGGAGATGATGATTATGATATTTCAAAAACCCGTTACGGAAATCATAACCTTACGGGGTTCAGCGGTTATCACGGAACGGGTGTCAGCAGTGTGATCGGCGCTGTCCGTAACAATGGAACAGGAATTGATGGCATTGCCGATAATGTAAGGATCATGATGATCCGGGGCATCCTTGGTAAGGATGAATTTGATAAAGACGTGGCCCTGTCCATAAGATATGCCGTTGATCATGGAGCCAAAGTGATCAACATGAGTTTTGGAAAATATATTTCGCCTGACAAACGCTGGGTGGACGAGGCCATTGCATATGCGTTGTCGAAAGACGTGGTACTGGTGCATGGTGCTGGCAACGATGCCACCAACGTAGATCTGAACGATCATTATCCCAGTTCCTACACCATCGATAACCGGCTGTTGCCCAACATGCTCCAGGTGGGCGCCAGCGGGGATGCCAGCCTGGGTACGCTGGTTGCCTCGTTTAGCAACTATGGGAAGAAAAGAGTCGATCTGTTTGCCCCCGGACTTGAAATTAACAGCGCCATTGCCGGAAATGGCACACAGTTGTCCAGCGGTACCAGTTTATCCAGTCCCGTGGTAGCCGGCATTGCGGCACTGCTGCGTTCCTATTTTCCGAAACTGAAGGCAGCTGAAGTGGTGGATATTATCAAAAGATCTGGTGCCACTGTTCCGGAGCCTGTGACCAAACCGGGGACCAATGAAAAAGTAGCGCTGTCTGAATTATGCAATTCCGGGAGGATCGCCAATGCTGCAGGGGCCGTAAAGATGGCATTAAAGATGACCGGCAATTAAAAGAGCGTATTACAGGGAATGTTTTTTCGCTGGTTGAATTTCAATCAGGAACCTTATGAATTGTAATTTTAAAAAAAAGTTCGTATGCAACCTCCAATTATTGAAACAATACAGGTGCATCCCACATTAAAGGTGGGTAATATCCCGGAAGCCATTGACTTTTATACCCGGCGTTTGGGCTTTACTTTTGGGTTCACCTGGGGTGCCACGCCCGATTTTGCTGGTGTGCTGCTTGGCGATAAACAAATATTCTTGTCGCGGGCAGCAGAACCGCATACAGGAAGCTCTGTTGTCTTTACGATTGAAAATGCCGATGAGCTGTATGCCTTTCACAGATCTAATGGAGTATCTGTGACTGAGCCTATCGCCGATCGGGAATACGGTATCCGTGATTATGCCGTTCGGGACCCTTATGGAAATGATCTTGTATTTGGAAACTATATTTATAATATGGAACCTCCGATCGAAATAGAGCGGGTGGATGTGCCGGTGCGGCTGGAAAAACGGTTGGCTGCATTGCTTGCTGACCTGGCTTTGCACAAAGGGGTGCCGGTAAACAGCTGCCTCGAGGAAATGCTGTTGCATAGCTTTGAACCGTATGGAGACGGTGTAGCCAGTCCGCATACCAAAACAACGCTTCGGTACATAAAGGAACTAAAGGAAAAGCATCATATTGATTATGATTCGCACGGCAGTTACCGGTTTGTAGAAAAGAAATAGCCTGCCGGTATTCAGATTCAGGGGCGGCGTAAAAATGTACTATCGTTCGTTTTTGAAAATTCCCCGGAAATTCTTCACCCTTTAAGCCTTCTTTTTCCTGTTTTAGGCATACTTTTGCGCAATTTATTTTTTTTAAAGAAAACAAAAAGATGCCCAAAGATACTTCTATCAAATCCGTACTTATTATCGGTTCCGGTCCCATTGTGATCGGCCAGGCTTGTGAATTTGACTACTCCGGAACCCAGGCCGCCCGCAGTTTGCGGGAAGAGGGGATCAGGGTAACCCTGGTCAACAGCAACCCGGCTACCATCATGACCGACCCGATGATGGCGGACCGTGTGTACCTTTTACCGCTGACCACAGAGAGCATCGAACAGATCCTGCAGGAAAATGAAATTGACGCTGTATTACCTACCATGGGCGGCCAAACAGCATTGAACCTTTGCAAGGAAGCAGAAGAACTGGGAATCTGGAAACAATACAATGTACGCCTTATTGGTGTGGATATCAAGGCGATAGATAAAGCTGAAGATCGCGAACTGTTCCGCCAGTGGATGATCGAACTGGGGATACAGGTAGCTACTGCAAAAACGGCCAATTCCTTCCTGGAGGGAAAAGAATTTGCACAGGAGATCGGATTTCCCCTGGTGATCCGCCCATCTTTTACCCTGGGGGGTACCGGTGGCGGTTTTGTACATGATAAAGACGAGCTGGATGAAGCCCTGAACCGGGGCCTGCAGGCTTCGCCCATTCATGAGGTGCTGGTGGAAAAAGCGGTGCTGGGCTGGAAGGAATTTGAACTGGAGTTGCTGAGGGATTCCGCCAATAATGTATGTATCATCTGTACGGTAGAAAACTTTGACCCCATGGGTGTGCACACCGGCGATTCTATCACTGTAGCGCCTTCCATGACGCTGAGCGATACCGGGATGCAGCTGATGCGGAATACGGCCATCCGGATGATGCGCGACCTGGGCAATTTTGCAGGCGGTTGTAACGTACAGTTTGCCATGAACCCCGCAACGGAAGAGATCATTGCCATCGAGATTAACCCGCGGGTGAGCCGTTCATCGGCGCTTGCTTCAAAGGCTACCGGTTATCCGATCGCAAAAATAGCAGCCAAACTGGCCATCGGTTATAACCTGGATGAGCTGGAAAACCAGATCACTCAAACTACTTCAGCCTATTTTGAGCCGGCGCTGGACTACGTAATTGTAAAAATACCCCGCTGGAACTTTGATAAATTTAAGGGAGCCAATGATACCCTGGGGCTGCAGATGAAGAGCGTGGGTGAGGTGATGGCCATCGGCCGAAGCTTTAACGAAGCGGTGCAGAAAGCCTGCCAGAGCCTGGAGAACAATGCTATCGGTCTCGGTTACTACGGCAAAAGCCTGATGCGTGCGGAGGAATTGCTCGAATATATTAAGACGCCGAAATGGGATCGTATCTTCCGTATAAAAGATGCCCTGATGGCTGGTGTTTCTGTAGGAACCATTTCAAAAGCAACCAATGGCATCGACCGTTGGTTCCTTTCTGAAATTCAGAAGCTTTGCGTGCTGGAAAAGAAAATTGCCGAGTATAACCTGGATACCCTGCCGGCAGACCTGCTGCGGGATGCCAAGGTAAACGGGTTCAGCGATGCCCAGATTGCGGAGATCATGGGGCATGGAAATACCGAAGAAGCCGTATATGCCCGTAGAAAAGAGCTGGGTATTAACCGGGTATATAAAATGGTGGATACCTGCAGCGCCGAATTTGAGGCAAAAACCCCCTACTTCTATTCTACTTTTGATGCACCCGCCAAGTTGGACCTGAGCGCCGGCGACCTGGTGCATAATGAATCGAAAGTTTCCGATAGGAAAAAGATCATCGTACTGGGCAGTGGCCCTAACCGGATCGGTCAGGGTATCGAGTTCGATTATTGCTGCGTACACGGACTGCTGGCCATTAAAGAAGCCGGTTATGAGGCCATCATGATGAACTGTAACCCGGAAACGGTAAGTACCGATTTTGATATGGCGGACAAGCTGTACTTTGAGCCGGTATACTGGGAGCATGTGCGCGAACTGATCGAATACGAAAAACCTGCAGGAGTGATCGTACAGCTGGGCGGACAAACAGCCCTGAAGCTGGCGGAAAAGATCAAGGACATGGGCGTGGAGATCATGGGTACCAGCTTTGATAATATGGATATCGCAGAAGACCGTGGCCGGTTCAGCGATATGCTGAAGGAATTAAAGATCCCTTATCCTGAATATGGTTCGGCCTGGACGGTTGATGAAGCCGTACAGATCGCCAACCGGGTGGGTTACCCGGTACTGGTGCGTCCTTCATACGTGTTGGGTGGCCAAAGGATGCGGATCGTGCTGAACGATGATGAAGTAGAAAGGGCGGTGATCAGCCTGTTGAAGCATATCCCCGGCAATAAGATCCTGATCGATCATTTCCTGGACCGTTGCCAGGAGGCAGAGGTAGATGCGATCTATGATGGCGAGAACTTTCACGTAATGGGGGTAATGGAGCATATTGAACCGGCGGGTATCCACAGTGGTGATAGTAATGCGGTATTGCCGGCCTTTAATCTTTCCCCGATGGAAGTGACCACCATGGAGCATTATGCGGAAAAAATAGCCAGGGCGCTGGACATCCGGGGATTGATCAATATCCAGTTTGCTATTAAAGATGGTACCGTGTATGTGATCGAGGCCAACCCCCGTGCCTCCCGTACCACACCGTTCATTGCCAAAGCCTACCAGATCCCCTACCTGAACATTGCCACCAAGGTGATGATCGGTGCCAGTAAGCTCACGGATTTCAAATTTGAGAAAAAGCTGAAAGGGTATGCGATCAAAGAACCGGTGTTCAGCTTTAATAAATTTCCGGGTGTGAACAAAGAGTTGGGGCCCGAAATGAAGAGCACCGGTGAGGCCATCCGCTTTATCAAGGACCTGAAAGATCCTTATTTCCGCCAGTTATATAAGGACCGGAGCATGTTCCTGAGCAAGTAAGTCTATTTAATACTTTATATTTAGAGCCTGTTTAAATTTTATTGATGGAATTTATTATGAAGCTATTTTGGAGCGAAACAAGGAAAATTTTGCAGGCATAGTAGGCCACTATGGCGAAAAATTTAACGCAGTTGCAGCCCAAAACAGCCATAATAAAGCCATTGAATGAATTTTAAACAGGCTCTAAAAGCCGGGCAAATTTATTTTTGTACCGGCTTTTTTTAATATGTTAAGCAGGAATAGAAGTTCCGGTATAAACGCATCTGATTTCAGCATGGATCAGCTCCGGAGAAGCGTTGCGTTAATAGCGAATATGTTGTTTGGATCAACCGGGTTCCAGCAAAGCCTCCTGTTTGTTCGGTCTTCACAATGTTGCGCGGAGCCGGGAAATACCTTGCGGTACACACGGGGTTCCGTAGTGTTGGTGGGGCTTCTCTTTTCCCCTAATTTGGATGCGTTTGTCCTGACGGAAGCCCCGCATAGCATATTTTATCGTATTTTCACTGCTTAATTATTGAGATTGATCTTATGACGTATAAACAAAAACCGGTAATTGGGATCACTTCCGGAGATCTGAATGGTATTGGGATCGAGCTGATTGTGAAAACGTTCTCCGATGCCCGCCTGCTGGATATCTGCACACCTGTTATTTTCGCAAATAATAAAGTGGTCAATTTTTACAGGAAGACCCTTCCCGAAAGTAATTTTAGTTTTTATCATACACGTGAATTTGAAAAGATCAATCCCAAACAGGTAACCATTTTTAACTGCTGGGAGGAAGAAGTCAATATTACGCCCGGGATCCTGAATGAGACCGGCGGGCGCTATGCTGTAGCTGCCCTGCAAACGGCTATTGAGGCGTTGAAGGAAAAAAAGATCGAGGGGCTTGTAACAGCGCCCATTCATAAATCCAATGTGCAGTCCGAACAGTTTTCCTATACCGGCCATACCCCTTATCTCAAAGCCAGCTTTAATGCCAAAGACGTGGTAATGATGATGTGCGCCGAAAATATGCGGGTGGCACTGTTAACCGAACACATTCCAATCAGCGAGGTGGCCCGGCATATTACAGCTGAAGCCATCCTGAGCAAGCTGGTGATCATCAATAGCAGCCTGCAGCGGGATTTTGGCATCAGCAAACCCCGGATCGCTGTGCTGGGGCTCAACCCGCATGCAGGAGATGAAGGATTGGTGGGAAACGAGGAACAAACGATCATCGCTCCTGCTGTTAAGCAGGCACGTAACCGGAATATTCTTGCCTTTGGACCGTACAGTGCCGATGCTTTTTTTGCCAGGGGGCAATATGAAAAGTTTGATGCCGTACTGGCTATGTATCATGACCAGGGCCTGATCCCCTTTAAATCCCTGGCCCAGGGAGAGGGTATTAACTATACAGCAGGGCTTGACATTGTCCGTACCTCGCCGGATCATGGGGTGGCGTTTGACATTGCTGGCAAAGGCCTGGCAGATGCCGGATCATTCCAGCAGGCCGTTTATACCTGTGCCGACATCATCAGCCAGCGTGCGGAGTACGGGGAACAACGTGCCAACCCGCTGCGGAAGGTTTCGCCGGATGTGGTTTCCAGGCTGGAAGACGAAAAGATTGAGGAGTAAAAGTATCAACAGTATAAATTATTGGAGATCCTGCCGGTAATGGCGGGATTTTTTTTGGCCACTGAGGCGCAGATACACAGAGACACAGCGTCTTTTTCGGCTACCACAACACCCTTTACCGAGGCTTCAGTTGCTTTAATTTTAAGTATCCAGTGTTTCTTGGTAAACCTATGGGGTCTTAAATGTTTTCATATTGCCCTGGCCGCGCGTGGTGCCCTGGAACTGGGCAAAATTATCCTGATTGTTGCTGGCGGTAATAATTTGTAGCGGCACGGATGCATAAATATCCAGTGCTTCAGTGGCATACAGCAGGGAACTGGCAAAAAAAATAAGAGGGGGTACGATGATCTGGAAAGATCCTGTAGCCCACTCTTAAGCCCTCTAAACCGACATAAAAGTAGGGCGCTTAAAACAGTGTTTTTAATTTATTCGATGAATGCCCTCATTTTTAAGCCCGATCCGGCAAAAAAAAAGATAAAGCAAAATGCCAGGGCCCGTTTCAGCTGTCATACAGCAATGAAACTGGATGCAGGCAAAAAAGCGATCCCCGGGGGAGATCGCTTAATTATCAATTAAAAGGAGGGGTTATTTTTTATAAAGCCCGTCTTTTTTAGCTCTTTCGGTTACTTTGGCAGCACGGTCTTTGCTGTCGGGGTGGCTGCTCAGCATTTTTTCGGTATTACTCGCACTGGCACCGCCGCTTAGTTCTGCCAGCTTGTTAAAAGCGCTGGCCATTGCCATTACATCGTAGCCATTCCTTTTTAAAAAGTCATAGCCGTATGTATCAGCATCAGATTCCTGTTTGCGGCTGTATTTAGATTCAAGAACGGCATTGGCAAACTGGCCCAGCTGGCTTTCGCTCAGCTGCGCTACGGCCCCGGATTGGGAAGCAGCAGCATCTGTAATGGCGGCTCTTTTATAAGCGGCCCTGACCGCATCCCGGGTATCCTTGTTCTTCACATGACCGATTTCGTGCCCGATCACGGAAAGGATCTCTTCGTCGGTCATCAGGTCCATCAGGGCTGCAAATACCCGGATGCTGCCATCAGCACAGGCAAAGGCATTGATATCCTTTACCAGGTAAACTTTGTAGTTAAGGGCCAGGCCGTCTTCGCTTTTGTGTTTTGCAAAGATCTTGTTCAGCCGGACAGCATAGGGGTCGTCATCTTTAGCAACGGGGTTGTTTTTGTCCATCCAGTCTACCGCCTGTTTGGCCAGTTTTGCTGCATCGGCATCGCTGAATGTTGCTGCTTTAACACCTTTTTCCGCAGCGCCGATCGTTTTTGAGTTGAGCTTAAATTGAGCTTGGGAACTGGTGGCAAAGGTTGCCAGGATAGCAACGGATAAGAATACTTTCTTCATGTTTTTCAGTTTGATTTAAATTTTGCGCCAAAGCTAAGGAGTTTGTATTAAAATAATGTTACAGGATCAGGAATTCAGGAGCTGGTCTACTGCTTTAACGGCGGCTTCCAGGCGGTCCGTTCCCTGCCCCCTGATTTCGGCCCAGGGTGTTTGCTGATCAATAAGCAAGGTCCTGTAGATCCGGAACAATTCCTCCCTTGTTTCAGGATCGGGGTATTCCCTCAATTCGTCTTTTACCCAGGGGAGATCGGTGTTGCATAACAGGTATAAGTCATACCTGCGGGAGGCAATAGTATCCAGGATAAAAGAATGGCACTTGTTAAAAACGAATTCGCACCAAACCTTCATCACGTACATATCAGTATCAATAAAGAGCAGGTTTTTTCCATTGGCTTGCAATTGCCGGCTATATTGATCTTCCAGTGCCAGCTGGCCCCGGGCAATGGTCAGCAGCTGTCCGTAAGTATACGTTTTCCCGTTTGCCAACAGGTAGTCGCGGGCATATTCAGGGCACCAGCCGGTGTGGTAATGTGCTGCCAGGGCCGCGCACAAATGGCTTTTCCCGGTACTTTCGGGGCCTATGATCACAATTTTTTTCAATATGATTTTTTAATGGGTTATCAATAATGAGCGGTGAGCTCCGGTTGCCGCAGTGCTCATTACGGCGGGTTCCGGTAATTACGGATGGCACGCAGGTACCGGGCGCCCTTTTTGGTACGGAAACGGGTGGGCATTTGTTTAAACCTGCTGTTACGGTCAAAGGTCCATACAATAAAATGAAGGTGGGGAAAATAGGTGTAACCCGTATTGCCGCTGCGCGCGATGGGTTGGCCTTTTTTGACAGCATCACCCACCTGCACCAATACTCCGTCTTTCTGCAGATGCCAGTACCCTGCCCGGGAACTGTCCGCATGCTGAATAACAACATAGTTGGCATGCACCCGGTTCGATTTTTTAATGCCGCCCTGGCTGCCGTCTTTTTTCAGCCGCACCACAATACCATCTCTTGCTGCGCATACAACAGATCCGGCCGGCATTTTAAAATCCAGTGCAGCCCTTCGTTTATGCGTAAACTGTGTAAAATAGCCCTGTACCAGGGTATGACTGACGCCTTTGGGATAGGGCAGGTCGTAAATAAAGGAACTGGTATCAATGATGCTTCCTCTTTGAAGCCGGTGTGTTTCCCGGCGCAAAGGGTTGTTCATGTACGCACAGCTGCCCGATAAAACGGCTGTGGCCAGGGATATGAGGACGATCAAACGCATTAAAAAAGCGCCACCGGCACTGGTGACGCTAACAAATGTATTGATTCTGATGGATTATTCGGCTTCGGCCACTACTTCCTTTACTTCCGGGATCATGCGCTTCATCATTCCTTCGATACCGGCTTTGAGAGTGATCATTGAAGAAGGACAGCCGCTGCAGCTTCCCTGCATCATCAGGTTTACGACCCCGTCGTTATAGCTCCGGAACTGGATGGCGCCTCCGTCCATTTCAACTGCCGGCTTTACATAATTCTCCAGTAGCTCTTTGATCCGTTTTACCACGTCGTCGTCGTCAGCGGTAACCTCGTTGCTGCTTTCCTTTTTCACGGTGATCACTTCATCTTCATTGATCACTACTTTTCCTTCTTCGAGGTAGTCCTTTAAAAACTGGCGGATAGAAGGGGTTACATCCTGCCATTCTGCGTCGGCAGTTTTGGTGAGGGTTACAAAATTACTGGCAATAAAAACGGCCTTTATAAAAGGAAAACCAAACAATTCAGTGGCAAGCGGGGAAGGCCTGGCCGCTTCCACATCCGGGAAATCGATACTTTTACCAGGGTACAACAGCTTGTTGGCTACAAACTTCATTGTTTCCGGGTTGGGTGTCATCTCTGTATAAATACTGATCACTGGATTACCTGTTTTTATCATGATATGCTGCTATTAATTTACAAAATTAACAATATTTGGCCGTATTGGTTTAAAAGAGTGGGCGACAGCGTATAACATTTTGTTGTTCAGGCGGTATATGGATTTTCCATGGAGCCGATACCGGTTTTTTACAGGTCAGAAAAATGTGATCTGCCGGCGAATAATCTGTATCTTGTCCTGAATATCCGCAGGCAACTTGCTGTTGCGCCGGCGGGCAGCGGATAAATCCAGGATCTGTTTTGTGAAAAATTATTTAAATGGTTGATAGTAAAGGTGTTTTGAGTAAGCGGTTTAAACCTGTAGCGCTTTTGTACCTCACAGGCATCGTAATAAATTTTATTACCCGCCTCCTGCTGCTCTTTGTCTCTTTCAACGATCTTTCGCTGGGGCTGAAAAATATCGCGGGGGTCTTTTTCATCGGCTTGTTTTATGATATCTGCTTCCTGTCCTTTGTATCCATTCCCTTTATCCTGATAGCCTGGCTTACCAATGACCTCCTTTTCAAAAATCCCTGGAAAAAAGGAGTCATCGTGCTCTTTATGATCGGGATCGTTCTTTCTGTGATCCGGAATCCCATCCCAAAGGAGTTTGATAAAAAGCTTCCCTGGGTGTTTACCGGGCTGGTAGTATTGCTGTTTGGTATCTACCTGCTGCTTGCGTCAAAAACAGATGCCTACCGTCATCGCTGGCGGACCCGCGGTATGAAAGTATTCTTTTTTATCGTCCTGTTCCTGTTTGTTTTTAATATCATCAGCGAGTATTTCTTTTGGGATGAGTTTGGCTCCCGTTACAATTTCATTGCCGTGGATTACCTGATCTATACGAATGAGGTGGTAGGCAATATCAGGGAATCGTACCCCATCGGCTGGATCATTGCCGGTGTGTTGCTGGTGACCCTACTCATTTTTCTGCTCATCAGGAAACGCCTGGATGGCTGGGCTTTTGCCCGCCCGGGTATTGCAAAACGGTCGTTGCTGGCACTCGGGCTGCTGGCGGTTCCGGTGCTGGTTTATTTTTTGGTGAACAACCGGATCAAAAATTTCAGCGATAATGATTATGTAAATCAGCTGGCCGGTAACGGGGTGTATGAATTTGGTGCTGCCTTCTGGAATAACGACCTGGACTTTTACCGCTTTTACAAGACCGTACCAGACAGGGAAGCGCTTGCCGAAGTGCGGAAGCAACTGCTGGAACGTTCCCCCACCGATAGTTTTTTGAGCAATGACGGGTTTTCGATTGAGCGGATGGTGAACTACCCCGGCCCGGAAAAGCGGATGAATGTAGTACTGATCAGCATCGAAAGTTTCAGCGCAGGGTTTATGGGCACGTTTGGAAACCCTCAGAATATTACGCCCTATTTAGACAGCTTAAGCCGGCAATCAGTTTTTTTTAGGAAGTGCTATGCCACCGGAACCCGTACTGTGCGCGGGCTGGAAGTGCTTTCGCTTTCAATACCGCCCATCCCTGGGCAAAGTATTGTGCGCCGCCCCAATAACGACAGCCTGTTTACGATTGGGGCTGTATTGCGGGAGCGGGGCTATACCACCCAGTTTTTGTATGGAGGCTACAGCAGCTTCGACAATATGGGCCCCTATTTTTCGGCCAATGGCTATGAGGTGATCGACCGTTCCGCATTAAAACCGGAGGAGATCCACTATGCCAATATCTGGGGTGTGGCGGATGAGGATATGTTTACCCTGGCATTAAAACAGTTTGATAAAAATGCGGCCACGGGGAACCCCTTTTTTGCACAGATCATGACTGTCTCCAACCACCGGCCCTATACCTATCCCGAAGGCCGGATCGATATTGCGCCCAAATTGCAGAAAAGAGAGGGCGCCGTTAAATATACCGACTATTGTATCGGTAGTTTTCTCAGGCAGGCTGCTGCAAAGCCCTGGTTCTCAAACACTGTATTTGTGATCGTAGCCGATCATTGCGCTTCGGCCGCCGGTAAAACAGATCTGCCGGTAACCGGCTATCATATCCCGCTGTTTATTTACAGCCCGGCCAACCTGCAGCCGCAGGTGGTGGATCATATGGTATCCCAGGTAGACGTGGTGCCTACGATCCTGGGCCTGCTGAATAAAAGCTACCGTTCAAAATTTTTCGGGCAGGATCTGCTGCGGATGCCACCGGGTAAGGACCGGGCATTTATCAGCACCTATAGCGGGCTGGGATATTTAAGAGACAGTCAGCTCATCGTACAAACCCCACCTCATAAAGTGGAGCAGCAGCGCCCGGATTTTAGTACCGGCACGGCGGCAAAGATGGCGATCAATGACAGTTTATACCGTCAGGCCCTGAGCTATTACCAGCTGGCGGAAAAAATCTTTAAATCCGGGGGGTATAAACAGTAAAAAATGTTTCAAGTTCAAGGTTTAACGTCGGCTCCGGCTTCGGCACTCAATGAGCATCTAAAAGCTGCATGCTAAATGCTGATTGCTCAGATCTTGAATCTCAATTCTCAAATCTCGAATCTGAAATCTCAACATGAAAAAAATATACTACCTCGCTACCTGCGATACCTGTAAGAAAATAATGGAAGCCGCCGGAATCAACGAGCAAAGCGGGTTTCAGCTGCAGGATATCCGCACGGAAAAAATAACCCCCGGGCAACTGGATGAAATGAAACAGCTTGCCGGAAGCTATGAAGCTTTATTCAGCCGCCGGGCGCTATTGTATAAAGAGCTGGCGCTGAAAGATAAAAGGCTGGAAGAAAACGACTATCGTGATTATATCCTGGAACATGACACTTTTTTAAAACGCCCGGTAGTGATCATTGGGGACCGCATTTTTATCGGTAGTGATAAGAAAAATGTAGAAGCCCTGACCGTCTTTGTAAAGCAATAAAAGAGCGGCGTAACGGAGCAAGTAATACCATCGCGGTGTTCCATAGCCCCCATGGGTCAGGCCGTCATCCATAAACTGCAAAAAGGGCCAACTGCGGATGACAACCATTGGGCCAACGCTGCACAACAAATGCAACAAGCAGGGCCATCAAATGCAACAAAGAAATGAGCCGTTGATTATGATACCGGCGCTCTTTTCTTTTTTACGTGCAACATATAGTAGGCCATAACCGCACTGATCAGCATCAGGGCTGCTCCCAGCACAAAGGGCGCACCGGGAAAATAAACCGGCGCCTGCTCGTGGCTGAAAAAATAGAAGGTCCGGGTCATCATCAACGGGCCAATGATAGAGGTAAGGCTCATAATACAATTGAGGCCTCCCTGTAAAGCGCCCTGCTCATTAGCAGGAACCTGGTTAGTGATCAGCGCCTGCAGGGCGGGGCCGGCAATGCCTCCCATACAATAGGGCACCAGGAACGCATACATCATCCAGCTCCTGGTGGCAAAAGCAAACAGGATCATGCCAAATGCATAAAAGAACAGGCCGGTATACGCGCTTTTTTCATTTCCCAGCCGGGGGCTGGTATACCGGATCAGGACACCCTGAACAACGCCCACCAGCACGCCAACAATGGCCAGGGAAATGCCCACTTCTTTTTCTGACCACTTAAACTGGTCCATGGTAAAATAGCTCCAGTTGCTTTGAACGGCATGTCCTCCAAGAAAAATAAAGAAAAAACAGAGCACCAGTCCCAGGATGCCGGGATACTTTAAAAACAGGAGCAGGGACCCGACAGGGTTTGCCTTTAGCCAGTTAAAGGGCCGCCGGTTTTCGGGTTTTAAAGATTCCGGCAATACAAAATACCCGTAAAGGAAGTTCAGCAAACATAATCCTGCTGCTGCAAAAAAAGGAGCCCGCAGTCCCCATACAGACAGGAGCCCGCCCAATGCCGGTCCGATAACAAATCCCAATCCAAAGGCAGCGCCGATCAGGCCAAAATTCTTGGCCCGGTTCTCGTTGGTACTGATATCTGCAATGTAGGCGGTGGCTGTTGTAAAGCTGGCGCCGGTAATACCGGATAAGATCCGTCCTACTACCAGCAATGAATAAGTGTGGGCAAAGGCCAGGATAAGATAATCAAAGCAGAACCCCAGCAGGGATAGCAGGAGCACCGGTCTTCTTCCAAACCGGTCGCTCAGGTTTCCCATAAAAGGGGAGAACAAAAGCTGCATTACGGCATACAGTGCCAGGAGGTCGCCTCCATAGATACTTGCCTCACTGATACTGATATGTTTCAGCTCTGCGATCAGTTTTGGCATCACCGGAATGATCAGTCCGAAGCCGATGACATCAATGGTCATGGTAATAAAGATAAAGCCGATGGCGGCATTGCGCGACTGTTTCATTCGAAAGGGTTGTTTATGGTCCCCCCGGGGCCTTTTCGGGCCACGGGTTTAAAAAAGGGCAGCAAAGATGCGTAAATTTTATGGCTTATATAAACCGGTGGTGATACTTTCCTCAAAAAAAAATTACTATACTTATTAATTATTTTAAAAACTTTGTTAAATTTGAAATAACATTTTTGTAATGCAAAAACGATTGCAATATAAACACCTGATCTTTAGGGAATTTTATTACGCCGGATCCCTGTCCTGTGCGGAGCTCAGTTCCCGTATCGGGAAAAGCATTCCCTTAACCACTCAGATGATCAATAACCTGATCAAAGAAGGGGTCGTGGAGGAAAACGGGCTGGCGCCTTCGAACGGCGGCCGGCGTCCTGCCCTGTATTCGGTAAAACCGGATGCCATGTATGTGGTTGCTGTGGCAATGGACCAGATGATCACCCGGATTGCCATTGTTGATTTTCATAATAAACCGGTAGGCGCTATTGTTCAGCATGAGCTGTTGCTGGCCAATAACCCCGGTGCATTGACGCAGTTAAAGAACGCTATTGAGCAGGCCATTAAGAAATCGAAGATCCCGAAGAAAAAAGTGCTGGGCGTAGGTATTGGCATGCCCGGGTTCATTGATGCGGCGCAGGGGATCAATTATTCATTCTTTCCCAATGAAAGCAGCAGTATTACGGCTTTCCTGGGCAGCGCTTTGGAAATACCGGTTTACATCGATAATGATTCCAGCATCATTGCGCTGGCGGAGCATCGTTTCGGAGCGGCAGCCGGCGCCCGCAATGCTATGGTGGTGAACCTGGGCTGGGGTGTGGGATTGGGCCTGATTCTCAACAACCAGCTGTACCGGGGTGAGAGCGGGTTTGCAGGGGAATTTAGCCATATCCCCTTTTTTAATAATAATAAGATCTGCTCCTGCGGGAAAAGGGGCTGCCTGGAAACGGAAACCTCGTTAAAGGTCATTATCGAAAAGGCGGAGCAGGGATTGAAACGGAAGGGGAGTACTTCATTACTGAAAAAGAACTTCCGTACAGGCGCCATCGAAAAGGACTGGCAGGCCATCGTGAAGGCAGCGCAATCGGGGGATGAATATGTGATCCGGTTGCTTACGGCAGCGGGGTACGATATTGGACGGGGTGTAGCCGTGCTGATCCATTTGTTTAACCCCGAGCTGGTACTGCTGAGTGGCCGCGGGGCACAGGCCGGGCGCATATGGCAGGCCCCGGTGCTGCAGGCGGTAAATGAACATTGTATCCTGCGTCTCGCTGAAAATACAGCTGTAAAGGTTTCGCAGATGGGAAGCCGCGCCGAACTGATCGGTGCTGCCGCGCTGGTACTGGAAAACCTGGTGCGTGGCAAAAGCAGGGAGCCAAAAAAAATGCTTATTTGATTATAGAATCGACCGGAACACCAACAATTTTAACGATTAAAAATGAGAAAAATGAAGAAGAGACACTTACTGCTCGTTTTCTTTACTACGCTGCTATGTTGTGGAAACCTGCTTGCCCAGGTAAAGCGTACAATTACGGGCTCCGTTACAGATCCAGATGGAAGACCCATACCCGGTGCTTCTATTATTGAGAAAAGCACTTCCAATGGAGTGGCTGCAGATGAACAGGGCCGCTTTACCATTAACGTAACAGGCAATGCTACCCTTGATGTAAGCGCTGCCGGGTTTGAACCCATCGAACAAAAAACCGGCAACTCCAATGAAGTGACCATTATCCTGAAATCGGTTGAAAAAGCCGAGGATGAGGTGGTGGTAACCGCGTTAGGAATAAAAAGGGATAAAAGGTCCGTTGGATACGCAGTACAACAGGTAAAGGGGAGCGATATTACCATAGCGGCTCCCGTAGATGTAGCCCAGGGATTGGCAGGAAAAGTAGCAGGCCTGAATATTTCCACTTCAAACGGCCTGGGCAATGCATCTTCCCGCATAGTTATAAGGGGGAATAACTCGCTTAACGGCAACAACCAGCCGTTGATAGTAATAGATGGCGCTATCGTGGATAATACGCCTATTGCACAATCGGCTACCACGGGTACTGATATTTCTACGACGCGCGATTGGGGAAATTATTTAAGCTACCTTAACATGGATAATATAGAAAGTGTATCGGTGCTTAAAGGACCCAATGCCGCAGCCTTGTATGGCGCCCGGGGCGCAAACGGGGTATTGCTGATTACCAGTAAAAAGGGTTTGAAAAAGAAGGGGCTTGGCATCGACTACAATTTTACAACCAACTTTTCAAATGTTTACCGGTTTCAGGATGTACAGAACGAATATGGCGGTGGATTCGCTGCCGGCTTATGGTCGGCCAATCCGGAACTACCCAAAACAAAGAACGGTGAATATTACCTGCCCACCTTATATGGAGGCTCAAGTTATGCGACCGGCGGTACTGGTATTGGCGGTTATCATGGCTCAATCCCCGGAGGCTTTTATACCGCAGATATTTTCAGCTGGTTTGGCGCCAGTTCTTCCTGGGGGCCGAAGCTAAACGGGCAAATGGTGCGCTGGTGGGATGGCCAGTTAAGACCCTATTCCCCGCAGCCCGATAACCGGGAGGCTTACTACCGGCAGGCAAACGAAACCACACACAACGTGTCATTTTCATCAGGATCCGAACTGGGCACGCTCCGGCTGGCTGCCACACGAACAGATGCTACCGCGGTTGTTCCCAATACAAATTATAATAATACCAACTTTTCGCTGGGCTCACACGTAATTATTTCCAGAATATTAAATGCAGATGTAAACGTTGCGTACAATCAAAACTACCGGCTTAATACCCCCGAAATAGGCAGCAATAATTCCTGGTCAAAATTTTCGGTCTATGGGATGTCAAGAGAGTATAAGCCGTTGGAATTTGACCACTATAAAAATGCGGATGGTTCAAAAATTGACTTTGGAGCGGCCTATCCGCAGCAGGAATACAGCCGCGACTTATTCTGGTATTTCAATGAAAGGAATTCGAGGCTGAACAGGGATGAACTGATAAGTACTGTAAAACTGAATGCCGACATTACCCCATGGTTGAATGCATTTGTAAGAACATCAGCAAATCTGGTTGCCGAAAAATTCGAAACCATCAATAATACAACCTCCGGCTATAATGGGGTAACTGGCGGTGGATATTCAAAAGAACTGAATAAGAATAAGTTTCTGAATACCGATGTTATGGTTACGGCTCATAAGGATAATTTATTCTTTCAGGACTTTAACGCCAGCGCATCGGCGATGTACAATTCCTATTCTAATAAATCGACGGGTGTAGCGGGCTCAAACGGAGGAACCTTTATTGTGCCGGGCATTTATAGTTTGGGTAATATAATTGACGCCGACAGAGCCGATAAAAATAAATATAATACTTCTGAAAGAAGATATGAGGTGAAATCGGAGGGGGTGTTGGGGATCTTAAATCTTAGCTACAACAACTATTTATATTTGAACCTTACAGCGCGAAACGACTGGAACTCCACGCTGTCGCCTGATCAGAATTCAACATTTTATCCTTCAGGCGATTTAAGCTTTGTTTTTTCTGATGCTTTCAAAATGAGGTCGAGCGTGTTTTCCTATGGAAAACTGAGATTGAGCTATGGTAAAAGCGCCAATGCATCTGATCCTTACCTGTTAGGTGCTAATTATGATGTAAGTTCATACGGAGGACAACCCACCTATTCCTTTCCCAATGTTTTAAGGCCGGATAAGCTGGGCTTCCAAACATCGACCTCAACGGAAATAGGCACCAGTCTTGGTTTTTTAAACGACCGTATCAATCTTGATTTTAGTTTTTATAATATTCTGTCAAAAAACCAGATCCTGGCAGCTGATATTGCCCCCTCTTCAGGCGTAAATAGCATCACCTTTAATTCCGGTGAATTGAGAAACCGTGGCTTCGATTTTACAATTAATGCAGGCATTATTAAATCAGCGGATTTTGGCTGGAACCTCATCCTTAATGGCGCAAAGAATAACAACTTTGTAGTATCGCTGGCAGACGGAATTAAGGAGCTGCGGATCGGTGATATTTTTGGAGACCTGGGTGTGTTTATGAAAGTATCGCCCGGAGAAAAATACGGAGCTATTTATGGTACCGACTTTTTGAGGGATGATAATGGGAATAAAATCATCACAAATGTAAAGGATGCCTCCGGAAATGTAGTGGGTACGCTTTATAAAGCAACGACCAAACCCGTCATTATTGGTAATGCGTCTCCCAAGCTTACCGGTGGTGTTGGTAATACATTCCGGTATAAAAATTTCAGTTTATATGGTTTGGTTGATTTTAAAGTGGGCGGTGATATCTATTCCTTTGACCATTCAACAGCCATGGGTAGCGGTATTTCACCAGCCACACTGAAAGAGAGAGATGGCGGAGGTTTGCCCTATACGTTCCCCGATGGAACCACCGCCAATGTGGGCGTAATAATGGATGGCTATAACGTCGATGATGGCAAGATGAATGATAGAGTGGTAAACCCTATTTACAAATATGCGGGGTCGTACACCGGCTGGACACATTTAAACAGGCCGAGGAGCCTATCTGTTTTTGAAAATACCTGGGTTAAAATGAGAGAATTGGCGCTTTCTTATACGCTGCCCGCGGCCATTGCATCAAAAACTAAAGTGTTTCAAAGCCTCTCCTTATCATTGATAGGCAGGAACTTATTCTATTTTCACACCACATTGCCAGATCATTTGAATCCGGAAGCCATTATGGGGACCGGCAATGCACAGGGTTTACAATGGTCTGCCTTTCCAAGTATACGTACACTTGGATTCAGTTTAAAAGCACAGTTTTAACTCTTTAATTTCTATTAGCAATGAAACGAATTATAAAATCAAAAACAATATTATACTCCATACTACTGGGTAGTATAATACTTTCCACTACTTCTTGCAATAAGGACTTTGGAGATATAAATAAACCCTGGGATAATAAAGTATATACGCCTACAATACCAGGTCTGTACACCAGTATTGCTTCAAGCATGGCGGAAAATGGAAGACCGCTGTTCACTTCACACCTGTACCAGGCAAGCCAGTTAGCAGCGTCTTATTCGGCATCCGGCTATCGGTTGGATGATAAATCAAGCGCCTCCTGGTATAATTATTACGGGGCATTAATTGACTATAATAAAACAATGGAGCTGATAGAAAAGGACTCGGCTGTTGCCAGGATGACCAATATCAAGGCCATGTTAAAAACATTAATATCTCTTAAAACGCTCGCTAATACTACTTATTACGGTGATATGCCTTATTCAGAAGCCGGAAAATCCTATTTGGGAGCACAATATTATCGACCGGTATATGACAAGCAGCAGGATATTTTTTCGAATGCTCTTAAAGAGCTAAAGTGGGCAATTGATAATTTTTCTACTTCGACAAGCCAGATGTCGCTTGGTTCGGCGGACGTTTTGCTTCAGAATGACCTGTCGCTTTGGGTAAAATTTGCTAATTCTGTAAGACTGCGCTACGCGCTTATTTTACGTAACAAAGATGCCGCCGGCGCCGATGCGATTATTGCTGATGCCCTTTCAAAGCCTCTTTTAGAGCCCGCTGAATATATTAGTATAAATCCGGCGAAAATAACGGGTTTGCAAATAGACCGGTCAGGAACCTTCCGGGGCAACTCTTATATAAGAATGGGTTCCACAATCTGGAATGCCATGTCCTCCAGCGCTGCAACGGATGGTTCAGGGATCTATGACCTGCGCACAAAAATATTCTTTGAACCTAATAAGGCCGGGCAATGGAAGCCTTACCCGCAAAACCCACCTGCGGGCACAGAGGCGGAAACGGCCAACGGTGTTGTTGATGGAAAGAACAATGACCCGTATGCAGAGGCCAGAACTACGACATGGCTGGCGCCGGGAAACTACCTGTATTCTCCCCTCAATTACTACTATGTAGCAGACAGAACGATCCCCGACCTGATTATTACCGGCAGCGAAGTAAGTTTCTTAAAAGCCGAAATTTACAATCGTGGGATTGGAGGGGTGGCCGCCAACCCGGCAACGGCCAAGCAATTTTACAATGCGGGAATAACGGAATCAGTAAAATTCTGGTACAAAGTGGCCAATAGCTCTACTATTTGGGTGGTAAACAAGCCGGCTGCCGCACCTACTGATGGCGAATTATCCACCATGCTTGCCAATAGCAATGTCGCTTATAGTAATACCGTTGCTACCGCTCTTACTCAAATTTACAGACAATCCTGGCTGGCTATGTTTCATCAACCGTATGATGCCTGGGTACTGCAACGTCGTACCAATTATGGTACGCCATTTACACAGCTTGCTCCAACCAGTGAAGTGCTCGACCTGAACAAACTGATATATCCCCAGGCCGAAGCATCCAGCAACGCTGTTAACTGGCGGGCAGCTACAAATGGCGCCGATGATAAATCAAAGAAACCCTGGTTTATGCCATAAGAAGGTAATGACGATGATGAAATAGCTATCGGTTTTAAGAAATAAAAGGATTTTAAAGCTGTTTGGGGAGTAAAGATCCCTGAACAGCTTTTTTGTTTTTAGCGGCTGGCTGCCGGGTATGGCGGGGAAATAGGCCACGGGTGCATCATAAAAAATAGTCACCAACTTATTAATTATTTTAAAAACTTTATTAAATTCGTATTAACATTTTTTTACCAAATGGTTCTGCCATAGAAGCCCGGTAAGCCAAACGATTTTTAACGATTAAAATAAGTAAAACATGCAGAAGAAACATGTATTGTTGGTGTTCTTTGCCCTTCTTTTGAGTTGTGGCAGTTTATTGGCCCAGGTAAAACGTACGATTACGGGAATGGTCACCGACGATACCGGAGCCGCAATTCCCGGCGCTTCTGTTATTGAAAAAGGGACCGCCAACGGGGTGGCTGCCGATGAACAGGGCCGCTTTACCATTACAGTAGCCGCCGCTGCCACACTGGGTGTAAGTGCGGCGGGGTTTGAGACCACGGAATTAAAGCCGGGCAGCACCGGTGAAGTAGCGGTTACACTCAAATCGGCTGTGAAGTCGGAAGGGGAGGTGGTGGTAACGGCCCTGGGTATTTCAAAGCAAAAACGCCAGCTGGGTTTTGCTGTAACCGAAGTAAAAGGCGATGACCTGGCCAAAACCAACGAGGTAAATCCCATCAACGCGCTGCAGGGGCGCGTGGCCGGGGTGCAGATCGATATGGGGGGCGCCGGTGGGTTAATGGCCAACTCCAAAATTATTATCCGGGGCAACTCTACGCTGGGTAACAATAACCAGCCCATATTTGTGATCGATGGGGTGATCATGGACAATGACCAGTTCGGCGGTAAAGGCCGGGATTTTGGCAATGATCTGAAGAATCTGAATATGGAGGATTTTGAAAGTGTTTCGGTACTGAAAGGCTCATCTGCGGCGGCATTGTATGGTTCAAGAGCCGTGAACGGGGTGATCCTGATCACCACCAAAAAGGGAAAGCAACGCAAAGGCGTTGGTATTTCCGTCAATCATTCCTTAAGCATATCCGATCCTTATGCCGGGCCAAAGTTCCAGAATGAATTTGGCGGCGGTACTGTTGGCGACTTTTTCACAGACGCAAGAGACCCGAATTATAAATCAACAGAGCGGTGGACGACAAAAGTATTTCCAACCGACCCCGTAACCGGTAAACCTTATATTGACAGGGGTATTGGCCGTGAGCTGGAAAACTGGGGCCCCCGCATGCTGGGGCAGGACGTTATCAATTACGATGGCACTATGACGAAATATTTGCCGCAGCCCAATAACTTCCTGGATGTGTTCCAGAAAGGGATCGGCAATAATACTAATGTAGCCATTGATGGGGGTACAGACAGGTCCACATTCAGGTTTTCTTATAACCACAACCAGACGGAGGGGGTGGTAAGTAACAATCGTCTTTCCAAAAATGCCTTTGATTTGAGGGCTACCCATAAATTTACCAGCTTCCTGGATATGGATGTAAGCGTTGCCTATTCGGATTTTATGGGTTATAACCCACCCAGCCTGGGCGGCACAGATGCCTTTGCCTCCTATAATTTTGGTAAGCTGTACTCCTGGATGCTGCCGCGTAACTATGACACAAAATACTGGATGCAAAAAGAACATTATACCAGCCAGTTTGGCGGGGTGCCCAACCCGGCTACACCCGGGGAAACGAACCTGGCGCCCGAAACCCGGTTCTGGTTCTCCCTCTTTGAAAATAATTACATCCAGAAAGAGCAAATGCTGAGAGGCCGGGTGGCATTTACGATAAAACTGACAGATTGGGCCAGCCTGGTGCTGGATGGGAATATCAATAATATCTATACCCGCAATGAAACCAAGGAACTGGGACAGGGCGTCGGTTTCACCGGTGGTTCCTACGCGCTGGGTTTTAAAACCAAGGAAAGCAATATGCAGAAATGGATGCTGATGATGAATAAAGATATTAACCCGGATCTTTCTATTAATGGTTATATCGGGGGTGAGGCGCAACGTTATAAGACTACTTTTGAAAACAGTGCCACCAATGGCGGGTTGAGCTATCCCGGCAACTACTTCCTTGCAAACTCTGTGCTTCAGCCTACAACATCCGGGGGCATCAGAGACCGTAAAACGTTGAATTCATTGTATGCAAGTGCCGATATCGCGTATAAGAATATGCTTTTCCTGCAGGCAACCTGGCGCGGCGACTGGAGCAGCGCGCTTACTTATACTGATGGAACCGGGAACAATTTTTATAATTACCCCGCGGTTAGCTTGGCGTGGATATTTACAGAAATGCTTAAAGAAAGCAAGCCCGAATGGATCAGCTATGGAAAGTTCCGGGCGAATATAGCCGCATTAGGCGGAGATACAGATCCTTTTAAAATAAATACCGGGTTTGCATTTAGCGGGTATAGTACGGCGGGAGGAAACTCGGTGCCACTATCTACTTATAGCAGCAGTTCTGTATTACAGCCTAATCTTCAACCCCAGCGGAAAATTGCTAAAGAGCTGGGTATGGAAATGCGCTTTCTTAAAAGCCGTGTGGGATTCGATGTAAGCCTGTACCAGGATAATACCAGGAACCAGTTGCTGGATATCACCACACCGGTTGAATCGGGTGTGAACACCATATTTATTAATGCAGGTAATATTCAAAACAAGGGTATCGAAGTTTCAATAGACGGTACGCCGGTCAAAGGCAAAAACTTCTCCTGGAATACGGCCTTAACCTATGCCGTTAACCGCAATAAGATCGTGGACCTCTATCCCGGGAGAACGGAATATAACCTCCAGGCCAATATCGGGGAAATAAGCACCTGGGCTGTTGTGGGCAAGTCTTATGGCGTATTGAGAACGCAGATTCACTCAACTGCTTTCCAGGCCGTGGACGGGAACGGCAAACCGGTTGCTGACCCCAGGAATGGATTACCCATACTGGCCTGGAGAAGCGATTCCAGGACGGCTTTCCCGGCCCGCAGCAATACCTGGCAGGACGTGGGCGATATCAACGCTAAGTTCCGGAGCGGCTGGGATAATACGTTTACCTACAAAAACTTTAGTCTGAATGTACTGCTGGATGCAAAGATCGGCGGTGACTTTGTAGCCCTCAGCTACCGGTATGGAACCCATACGGGCGTCTTCCCCAATACCCTGCCTGGCCGCGACGCCCAGAACGGCGGCATTGTGTGGACCTCAAAGTATGCGAACGATGGGGGCACTTATGACGACGGAATTATTCCGCAGGGGGTGTTTGCCCCGGGACAAAAAGTGGATAAGCCCGGTGGAGGCACCGCTGATGTAGGTGGTATGACCTACCAGGAAGCTTATGATAAGGGGTTGGTAGAACCCTCCCATTTGCCGCAGTTTTATTATCGTTATGGTTCTTCTTCTACCGGTGTATCTGATTACTGGATCCTGAAAAATTCATGGATCTCTATGCGCCAGGTAGCCCTTTCTTATAATGTATCGCCCCGGATCTATGAGAGGCTGAAATTACGCGGGTTGTCTGTCTCTGCCGTAGGGCGCAACCTGATGTACCTGTACAATACATTGCCGTACAACTTTAACCCCGAGTCGAATAATTCCAACAATACGGCGTATTCCGGCGAGGAAGGCTTTTTGCCGATGGTAAGAAACTTTGTATTTACTATAAGGGCAGCATTTTAATTTTATCACCAATTTTAATTCAATTCAGATGCAACTCAAATCAAGATATATAATTGCAGGCGCATTGCTTTTAACAGGCTTTTCCTGCACAAAAAACTTTGGTGAACTAAATACAGACCCAACCATTGTTACTACCCCGGATGTAAAATACCTGCTCTCCTACTCCCAGGATAAATTGGCCACTTATAACGGAGGTGAATGGATCTGGGAGGGGATGGAGCAGCTGTTCCGCTATACCCAGCACGTGAGCGCCAGTCCTTACGAAATTACAAACAACGTAAATGCACGCTATGGTGTTTATTACAGCCAGATATTGCCCAACCTGTTTGAGATCCGGAGGCAGATCAGCACAAAGGCGGATAAAGACAATTACCAGAAAATAGCCGCCATTACCTATATCATCCAGGTACTGCATGGTATTAAAGTAACGGATATGAACGGCTCCATTCCCTACAGTGAAGCGGTGCAGGGCCGGTATGAAGGCAATTACAGCCCCGCGTATGACAGCCAGGAGGCACTGTTTAATACCTGGTTGTCCGAGCTGGACAGGTCCATCGGTATTTTGTCCAACACCAGCCTGGCGAACCAGGTAGATCCGGGTACTGCCGATATCTTTTATAAGGGCAGCTGGACCAATTGGGTAAAGCTGGCCAATACGCTCAAGCTGCGGATCGCTGCCCGGCTCGAAAACCAGAACCAGGCAAAAACGAAGGATATTTTCAAACAGGTGATGCAGGATGCCATTGGGCCCATTGATAATGATAATGCGCAGCTGACCTATGCCAATCCCAACTTCTCACCTTTTGGCAATGATATCAATTACAGGAGCGTACGCTATGGCAGTACTTCCATCATCAATTTTCTGAAAAAGGCAAATGATCCGCGCCTGCCCGTTTATTTTGAAAGCAATGGGGTAAGCAAATCCCTGTTTACCGGCAATGGTGTAACACCGCCGGCATTTATGGATATCAACGACCCCCTGATCCAGTACCAGGGAGCCCCGGCGGACTGGACCACCAATCCTACAGTGGCGGCCTACATCAGCAATGCAGTAACAATAGGCAGCAACAAATATTTTATGATTTCGCCTATTAACCGGAGATTTTTTTCTCCAAAAATGAATGGCCTCACAGGGAATTATACGGATGTGATGGTAACCAATGCAGAATCCTGCCTGCAGGTGGCTGAGTTTATACAAAAAGGTTATGGCAGCGGGGTTAATACAAAGGGAAGCGCCGAAGACTGGTATAAGAAAGGGGTGGCCTCCTCCATCAAGACCATGAACAGTATTGCAGTGACGGCACAGTCTGCAACCGGATTTACGGGTGATGGCACCACGGTTATTAATAATTACCTGGCAGGCAGCAACGTGAAGTTTAACGGGGTAAATGACCTGGAGCGTATTTATACCCAGGCATATCTGAATTTTTACAGAAATGCCTGTGAAGCCTTTGTGTTCGTACGCCGTACGGGGTACCCCAAAACGGCATCGGCCTACTATGCCCGTGAGCCGTTTACACAAACCATTCCACGTCGCTGGTGGACGAGCGATCCCGGCGAGGTGAACCGGAAAAACTGGGATGCGGCAATGACGGCGCAGGGCTTTACACCCAACGCGCAGGATGTACCCACGCTGAATACACAGCGGATCTGGTATGATAAAACAGCACCGGATTTTGGCGGGGGAAATTAGCAACGGTCCTTTGGTATTGGGGCCGGGTGTGGCCCGGGAACTCTTTTTTTAGGAACTGCGGGACAGGAGAACGACAGTCTTTCCTGTTTTATGGGGCCGGACTGGTAAAAGGGCCAATCGCCCCGAAACCCGGGCGGACCACCCGCCGCTGATCATTTTTACTATGTTGCAGGCGATCCGGGAACGGCGTACATTGGAAATAGGTACGATGTTTTACCGGATCGCCTGCGGCATTTTTTACCCATATTCTGCAGTCGCCCGGTCTGGGAACCCCCTTTTTCCCCTCCATTAGCCCCGGTTTTTAGGACCCGGAAGATTTTTTCAAAAAAAATGATTAACTACTTATTAATTATTTTAAAAAGTTCGTTAATTTTGTATTAACATTGCTTTAAGATTTTTTTAGCAAACTGTTGTGTTTACGATTGGCCTATAAACCAAACAAATTTTTAATGATTAAATGAGCGAAAAATGCAGAAGAAACACGTATTGTTGATATTCTTTGCCCTTCTTTTGAGTTGTGGCAGCCTGTTGGCCCAGACAAAACGTACGATAACCGGTGTTGTAACCGATAGCGAAGGCAAGCCGGTTCCGGGTGCTACGGTAGCGGTAAAAGGCACTACTAACGGAACGTCAACGGACACAGAAGGAAAGTATTCTATTGAGGTAAGCACAAGCAACCCCGTTCTGCAAGTTTCCTCGATCGGGTTTGCAAACCAGGAAGTAAAGGTTACCCGGGAAGGGGCCGTTGATATTTCCCTTGCCAGTGCGGGAGAAAAAGCGGAGGAAGAAGTTGTGGTAACGGCGCTGGGGATAAAACGGGATAAAAAGTCTGTAGGTTATGCCATTACCTCGCTTAAAGGGGATGACTTAATGAAGGCTGGTAATACCGTCAACCCGTTAACAGCGCTTTACGGACAGGCTGCAGGTGTAGGCATTTCTGTGGGTTCTGCAGGCCCTACGGGGAGTGTAAACATTAAAATACGGGGTGCGGCAGGTTTACAAACCGACACTAAAACAAGACCGTTGATTGTTGTGGATGGCGTGCCTATTTATGATGAGAACTCCAATATGGAATCCAGAGGATACGATCCGTTGAATTCTTTCGACTATGGATCGGGCATTAACGATATTAATGGGGAGGACATTGAGTCCATTGAAATATTGAAAGGTGCGAAAGCATCAGTATTATATGGTAGCAGGGCCGGAAACGGTGTGATCATGATCACTACAAAGAAGGGGGCAAAAACAAGAGGGTTTGGGGTAAACCTTTCCTTTCAATCAATGATGGAAACACCGGTTAGTTTCATTAACTGGCAAAACGAATACGGATCCGGTACAACGGTTTTTGATACCGTTTACGGTAAAGACAGGAGTGGTAATGCGGTAAGGATTATGAACAATGCCCGCCAGCAATTTGGTCCCAGGTTCGATGGCTCTTCCATTATGTTTTATGACAGTACGATGAGGACCTACCAGGCATATCCCAATAACTGGAATGACCTTTTCAAAAACACGTTTACCAATATTTATAACGCGGCCATATCCGGAGCCAATGATAAAGGAAGTATGCGCCTTTCCTATACGAGGAAAGATTATAAGGGCCAGATGAATAATTTTTTCCAAAAGGACAATACGATAAGTTTTCATGGCCAGATGAATGTATCAGAGTTCGCAAATTTTGAGGTAAACACCAACCTGTACAATATTTCAACCCAGAACCGTTATCCCAATATAGCCCGGTTGGTTTCTTATGGTTTTAACAGGGATATAGACTACCAGTCGCTGGCAAATAACTACAAAGATAGGCTGGGGCAGCAATACCAGTATAGCATGAATCCACTGGGAGTACCGGCGTCAGTAGGTGGCGATAATACCGGCTATTTCGGGATGCTTTGGGACCAAAATGAAAATAAGAACATTGACAATAAGACCCACCTGGTAAGTTCGTTTAAATTCACATTGAAGTTTACCCCCTGGCTTTCCTTAACCAGCAGTGCCGGTATCGATTATACTGATTGGGATTTTATTACAAAAGATGCCGTATCAAAAACAGTTCCAACTGTTAGCGGAGGGAAATACGCCTTTCAGAGAAAGAACTACAATGTATTAAATTATAACTCGTTCTTAAACTTTAATAAAACCTTTTCCAATGGGTTAGACCTGTTTGCTTTTGCTGGGCCGGAGTACAGTAAAACAACTTATAATGACGTTTCGCAGCAAACGGTTGGAGGGTTGTTGTACCCTAACTGGTATGATATTACTGCCGGTATTTCGAAATCGGGCGATTTTGGCCAGACAGGAGGCACAAAGCGTACTTCCCAGGTTTTATATAGTGTTTTAGGATCTGCTTCCCTGGGCTATAAGAGCACGTACTATTTGGAGTTGTCTGCACGAAATGACTGGTCTTCCCTGTTACCTCCGAAGTACAATTCTTACTTTTATCCAGGTGCTTCCGCTACATGGAATTTTAGCAATAACCTGAAACTGCCGGATCTTAATTATGGTAAGTTCAGATTTTCCTGGGCTAATGTAGGACGGGGTGCTCCTTATCCTTATTTTGCTTATCAATCTTATGGTTTAGGTGTTGCCGGAACTTCACAGGTTCCTACGGTTTATGGCCCCACGTCGCTGTTTGCCGGGGATATCAAGCCCGAGCGGAACAATGAATATGAAGTGGGCTTCAACACAAGGTGGTTTAAGAAAAAGCCGTTAGAAGTAGACTTCTCATTCTACACTGGTAATGTATATGATCAGATCATGGCATTAAACCTCACTAACTCCACTGCATTCTCAAATATTAAGCTGAATGCTGGTAATGTAAAAAAATGGGGATATGAGTTGTTTGTAAAATACAGCCCGATATCGAATGAGAAGCTAAGATGGGATGTAACCTTTAATGCCGCCAACCAGCGGTCTAAAGTAGTAAAACTCTATCCGGGTATGACACAGTATGCCATTACAGGAAGCGGGGCCTATTCTATTATGGCAATTGAAGGAAAACCGATCGGTGATGTTCAGGCGTTTGATTATTTAAGAGATCCCAGCGGAAATAAGATTGTTGGCAGCACAGGTCTTTATAGCCCGGATAAAACAAAGCTGATAACGGTAGCAAATGTTAATCCTGATTTCATAGGTGGATTTGGTACTGATTTTTATTATAAAAGCTTTAATCTTCACCTGGGATTTGATTATAAATTTGGCGGTACCTATCTTTCCTATTCTAATTACTATTTGCTGGGGAACGGTTCTGTGGAGGAGTCACTTAAATTCAGGGACGAGGCTAACGGAGGCCGTGCTTACTACATAGACGCCAGCGGAAAGAAAATTCCCTGGCAACATAACCAGCCCGCTCCTGCCGGTGCTGTCAAAGGAAGGGTATATCATGATGGGGTTATACAGCCAGGTGTAAAAGAAGTAACTGACGGTAGTGGAAATACGAGCTATGTACCCAATGACGTCATGATAAGTGCTGCTGATTATTATGGACAGTTTATACATGATATGAGTGAGTGGTTTCAACCGGATATGTTAACAAAGAATGATTATATTAAATTCAGGGAAGCTTCTTTGATGTACACACTGCCCAAGACATTTGTTAATAGGATAGGGTTTCAAAAAATTGCGGTTTCTTTAATTGCCAGAAATCTGTTTTACTTATACAAGACGATCAAACAGATCGATCCGGAGTCGGCGTTGGGTAGCAACTCATTTGTTGAATACTCCCCATTCCCCCAAATGCGTTCAGTGGGCCTAAAACTGGATATGAGTTTCTAATAAAATAAATTCTGATAAAAATGAAAAGATTATTAATAATACTATTAGGAGCCGCAGTCTGTTTCACTTCTTGTGAACGGGATCTCGCAGAGCAGTTTAAAGATCCTTCAAAAGTTGATCCTCCAACCGGGAATTTGTTTGCAGGAATGTTTACAGGGATGGTTTACGAGTGGAAACTCTATGTAAAAGATTACGGTGAATATTGGTGGGAGAATGATGGGAACACGCTCTCCAATTATGCTCAGATAAATCATCGGTATATTACTTCAAGATATGCATGGTATAGCGATTATGGTGACTTAGTAAATGAAAATGGATTTTACTCTACGGACAACGGTGCCATGAGCCATTTTAATGCACACTACACGCGCATGAAAGAGTGGGCTATAATGCGGGATGGTATTGAGCAATTGACTGGAAGTGCCAAAGATGAGGTGCAGGTGTTTTTCCAGCTTGCAACCGTAATGAAAGACGTGTGGGCGCTCAGATGTGTGGATCTGTTTAATAAGATTCCTTATTTCGATGCGATGAAGGGGAACCAGGGCGTTTTATATCCTAAGTATGATGATCCCAAAGAGATATACATATCGGTGCTGAATGATTTTAAGGATATCGCTGCAACATTGAAGGATAATTATAACAAAATGTCTGCAGATGGTAAAAGCCTTTTTGTTAAACAGGATATTGCATTAAAAGGAAATGTTGATCAATGGGTACAATATGTGAATGCGCTAAGATTACAGTACGCCATTAAACTGGCGGGCGTGGACGAGGCTACCGCAAAACCTCATATTGCAGAAGCTCTGGGCAACCTGCCTACCTCCGATTTAGCGTTTCCTACTTATACTACAGACAATGGCGGTGGCGGTGGAACCTGGCTAAGGGGGGTTTATGAAAGAAGCTTTGTACACTTTATGCCGGACTTGCTGATGAGGAATATGAACTTTGCAGATAGTTCCTATAATGAAGGAGGCGTTGATGATCCTCGCTTACCGGTATTGATAATGCCTACAAAATATGGTGACTACCGGTCTGTAAGTATGAACGCAGACTCTAATGCAAAGTACTATAATGCGGGAGATACCTATTATACCGCCGCTGACAATATTGATGCAGCACTTTCCATGAATGGAAAATCAGAGTATAGCATTGTTACATTTGCTATGAATGCGCCTAATTTCCCGGCGGTGATGATCACGCTTGCCGAGGTCGACCTTCTAAAGGCCGAAGTTGCCATTAAAGGGTATGCAACAACGGATAAAACGGCAGCAGATTATATAAAAGACGCGGTGGTGCATTCCTGTAATTTTTGGTATAATATCAATGATCTTAACAGAACCTTCCGCCCAGACAAACCTGCACTGCATCCGGTGAAATCGACGAGTGATATTGAGACGTATTCGAATAAAGTGCGAACAAAATTCGTCGCGCAAACGGGCGTCGAAAACCAAATGGAAGTACTGATGCAGCAAAAGTATATTCATCTCAATATATCCAACCAATATGAATTGTTCGCTGAACTTCGCAGAACGAGACACCCATTGTTGGATCCGTTTGTGTTTAATGGTGTTGTTATGAAACCATGCCCCGAAAGGATTAAATATCCTTCAACAGAGCTGCAGACCAACCAGGAGGAGTTCTTAAAAGTGGGTGCTGATAATAATTATACAACCCCTATATTCTGGGTACCGGCTGCTAAGAAAGGTGTTAGTTATTATAGGTAGGCAATTCCCTTAATGACCTGTCGGAAAATGGAAGAGGGCATTAAGAATTATTAGATACACACAATTGATTTTATCAGAGGCTGTAATCATAATTGAGCACAGCCTCTTTTTATTTGCTTTGAACGTCCGAAATAAAGGGTTTATTCAACGCGTTCTCCTTATTAAACCGGAATCAGTAACTTACCCGCTATTAATAGTGATGAAAATGTCCTTCGTATTAAGATATTTGACTGTAACATTCTTATCCGGTGTTATATGTTGTTCGGTTTCCGGGCAGGGCCCTGCCTACAAAGATCCCACCCTTCCCATCGAAACCCGTGTACAGGATCTTCTTTCGCGCATGACGCCGGAGGAAAAGTTCTGGCAGTTGTTTATGATTCCGGGCGACCTGGATAAGGCTGCTCCCGGCCAGTACAAAAACGGGTTGTTCGGCTTTCAGGTAAGCGCCGCCACAACCGGTGCGGGAGAGGCGGCACAGCAAATGCTGAGCTACAACCGGAGCGGGGAAAATGCGCTGGCGCTGGCAAAAAAGATCAATAGCATCCAGCGCTATTTTGTTGAAAATACGCGACTGGGAATTCCGTTATTGTTTTTTGATGAAGCATTGCACGGACTGGTGCGCAGTGATGCAACGTCCTTTCCCCAATCCATAGGTCTGGCAGCTACCTTTGATACGGCAATGATGCGCCGGGTGGCCAATGCTATTGCGGATGAAACAAAACAGCGGGGCATCCGGCAGATCCTTACACCCGTGGTGAACCTGGCCTCGGATGTGCGCTGGGGCAGAACGGAGGAAACCTATGGGGAGGACCCCTTTCTGACATCCGCAATGGGCGTTGTTTTTGTTAGCTCCTTTGAAAAAAAGAATATCATTACCACGCCCAAACATTTTGTGGCGAATGTGGGTGATGGAGGCCGGGACAGCTATCCCATTTACTGGAATGAACGCTACCTGGAGGAAACGCATTTCCTGCCCTTTAAGGCTTGTTTTCAGAAAGGTGGCAGCCGGTCGGTTATGACGGCTTATAATTCACTGGATGGAACGGCCTGTACGGCTAATTCCTGGCTGCTGAATACCAAACTGAAAAAGGAATGGGGTTTTAACGGCTTTGTTATTTCAGATGCGGGGGCAACAGGAGGAACGCTGGTCTTGCATCATACTGCAAAAGATTACCCGGAATCTGGCGCGCAGGCGGTCAATGGCGGATTGGATGTGATCTTCCAAACCGACTACCAGCACTATAAATTATTTGACCCGCATTTTTATGATGGAAGGATCAGCCGGCAGCGGATCGATGATGCGGTGGCACGGGTGCTGCGCGCAAAGTTCGAACTGGGATTGTTTGACCATCCCTATGTGGATGAAAAAAAAGCGGCGGAGCAATTCAACCACCGGCCGGTGGCAAAACAGGCAGCACTTGAATCTTTTGTATTGCTGAAAAACGAAAAGAGGATCCTTCCCTTTTCAAAAAATATCCGGAGGCTGGCGGTAATTGGCACTGATGCTACCGAAGCCCGGCTGGGCGGGTACAGCGGCCCCGGTATTCATAAGATATCTATGCTGGAGGGATTAAAAGAAAAGATGGGGGCTGCTACGGCGATCACCTATGCCCCGGGCCCGGGCCGGGGTGATGCAGCCTGGACTCCCCTGCCGGCGAACCTCCTGTGGCATTACGAAGGGACTGTTTTAAAAAAAGGGTTGCAATTCAGTGTCTTCGACCGGATCGATTTCGCGGGGCAACCGCTGGATAGCGGCGTAGATGCAGCGATCAATAAACTCTGGACCCTTTCGCGTCCTTCACCAAAGTTAAATCAGGACTTCTATGCGGTCCGTTGGGAAGGTATAATCCGCCCGGATGTTTCGGGCCGCTATCAGGTAGGACTGAGCGGCAATGATGGTTTCCGTTTGTATCTTGATGACCGCCTGGTCATTGATAACTGGAAAAAGGAATCTTTCAGGACCGTGCTTGCCCCGGTTTCTTTTACAAAAGGAAAAGTATATAAGCTGAAGGTGGAATATTATGAGCCGGTGGGGAACGGAAAACTGCAGCTGGTTATCCAGGGAGCAGACGACCGGGAGGCAAAGATCCGGGAAGCGGTGGCTGTTGCAGAAAAGGCAGATGCGGTGGTCATTGCCGCAGGCATCGAGGAAGGCGAATTCAGAGACCGCGCCATGTTAGCGCTTCCCGGGATGCAGGAGGAACTGATCCGGCGGGTATCAAAAACGGGGAAACCGGTTGTGGTGGTACTTGTTGGCGGAAGCGCCATAACTATGAATAACTGGATCTCCGGCGTAAAAGGGATCCTGCAAGCCTGGTATCCCGGTGAGGAAGGAGGGAATGCGGTAGCGGAGGTGTTAATGGGCGATTATAATCCAGCCGGCCGCCTGCCCATTACGTTTCCATTGCATGAAGCCCAGCTACCGCTTGTATACAACCATAAGCCCACGGGCCGTGGGGATGATTATGAAAACCTGTCGGGCCGGCCATTATTTCCCTTTGGCTTTGGGCTTAGCTACACAACATTTGAATACAGCAATATCCGGTTGGATCAACAGCGTATGGGAATTGCTGATTCGGTGCGGGTACGGTTCACCCTTAAGAATACCGGTGCTGTAAGCGGAGAAGAAGTACCGCAGCTCTATATCCGCGATGATCTGGCTTCGCTGGCACAGCCGGTACTGGCCTTAAAAGGATTTCAGCGGGTGCGGCTGAAGCCCGGCGAAACAAAGGAGCTTGATTTTCTGATTACACCAGAATTATTGGAGATGCTGAATCAGGAAATGAAATGGATAGTAGAGCCTGGAAGTTTTAGTATTATGATCGGTGCTTCTTCTGCGGATATCCGGTTGCGGACGACTTTAACTGTCGAATAAGCAAAATGGTGTAATTTAATAAAGCTGGGGTGATCTGCGTGTATGCCTGAGACGGATAATACGGATCTGATTGTTTTTTACCCTGTAAGAAACACGATAGCGGTGTATTTCAAAAGCACGCCATGTTCCATCATTGTTTGTTTTGTACTTATCTGCGCGATGTTTGTCTGGTTGGTCTGTCAAGCTCAGGATCGCATCAATAATCTCCTGTCGAACCTTTATTGCATTTTGATGGGAATCTTTTAGAATGTATTCGTAGGCGCTCTTTAATTCGTTTTTTGCAATCTCGTTCCATACAATCACCATCGCTCCATTTCCTTTAGTAGGCCTTCCATGGTAGTGTATTTGCCTTTTTCAATTTCGGTATCTCCTTCCTCCAGCTCGTTATTATATTCCTCCAAAGTCTGTGGATTACCATCAGTTTTGAATGGCACACCAAGGAACCTCAATGTTTCCAAAAGAAATTTCTTCTTGGCAGAGTCGTTGATTTTATCAAAATCAATAATCAATTCCATAATACTACAAATTTACACTTTTTCCTCTTGTTTTCGGTCTCCGGGGAAACCTAGCTGATCGGTGCTTCTTCTGCAGATATCCGGTTGCGGACGATGTTGACGGTAAAATAATGGAATCTATTCCAATACTACTGTGAGTATGTTCCTTAACAACTTGAAATGGAGATGCTAAATAGTCGCCTATGTCGTTCAGTCGCCCAAAATTAATGAGCTATCGATTGCCAACGATACAAAATAAGAGTACTAGCCTTTGCAAGGTAAAGGTAACAGCCAGGAATGTGCAGGCACTGGCCGGTTTCTGCTTTGAAGGCTGTATATCCCGGTTCCGGAAAATAAAACAGCGTACAGTTTACGCTACCTCTTCAAACACACCTGTCTGCCGGTTCTTGCGCACATTATCTGCCTTAAAGTACCGTCCGTTCATAGCCACGTAAACGCCATGAGGCAGGGATTGGGCAAAGGCAATGGCGCTGCCCAGGTTAAACAATCCATCGGAGCTTCCAAATTTAATGGGAATCATGGCCCCGGTCAGCACGATCGTTTTGTTTTTGACCCGTTCGGCTAATAACTGTGCGGTTACAGACATTGTATCCGTTCCATGGGTGATCACGATCTGTTCTTCTTCGCTTTGTTCACATTGATAAGCGATCAGTTCCCGGTCTTCATCGGTCATTTCCAGGCTGTCTACCATCATCAGGGTGCGGATTTCAACAGGAACGGTGTTGCGTCCTTTTTCCAGCAATTCATGTAAATGCGTGTCTTTAAAATAAAGCTCCCCATTCAGCATATTGTACTCTTTATCAAAAGTGCCACCGGTTATAAAGATGCGTATTGCCATACCTGCAAAAGTATCGCATTCCGGCCAGAATGTAGGCGCGGAGCGGGTTTGGTATACGAACACCTGATCGTGCTTTTTTAATTTGAATGATGGGTATGGGATTTTATTAGTGGTTTCAACAGTGATCCCAGGCAATCTTGCAAAAAGTAAAACGCATCGGGTAAATAAATTGATATTCTGAAATGAGCCGACAGTTTTCAGTAATCAATTTCTATCGGCAGCGTCAATAACCCCCGAATCGAAGATCCGGCATCAAGCAACAAACGAATCCCAACCCGAAACATTGAGCATTAAACCTGGAACTTATTGTCGTTTCCGGCTTCTCAGCCGGGCTTCTTCCAGGTCCAGTTCCCATTCCTTTTCCTTGATCAGCTCCTCGCTAAAGGTTCCGTTTACCCGGAACTTCATCAGTTCATTGCGTTTTACATTGATCAATTCCAGCAGTAATTGCCGGAACCGCGGCATAGACTCATCCACCGCAGGGGCATCACCGGATTTCAGTCCCAGCTTTTGTTTGGCGGCGTCAATCATATGACTGTACCGGTTACGCGTGAGTAAAAAAGGCTCGCTTTGTTCGAGGTCGTCCCTGTAATGCACATCAATATATTTCAGCGCCAGCTCTGCCAGCCGCAATTTCAATTGCTGGTTCTCTGTTTTCCGTTTGTCTTCGGCAACATCCCGGATCTTCAGCAACCGGATCAGCGGTGATATTGTAAGTCCCTGTAGTACCAATGTTACAATGATCACCACAAACGTAATGAAGAGGATCAGGTACCGGTAGGGGAACTCTACATTGTTTTTTATGTAAAACGGAATGGCCAGTGCCGCGGCTAAGGATACCACACCCCGCATGCCGCACCAGGCTACCAAGAAGGTCTCTTTGTTTGTAGGAACCGCGGTATCCGGCGCCCATCTGCGTTTGATACGTACGCGGATATAATTGGAAGTATACACCCACACAATACGGATCAGGATCACAGCTCCGCTAATAATAAGCCCATAACCAAGCGCTTCCTTGACCGTGTTTTTAGTGAAGTTGGAAACAATAAAGGGCAGCTGTAACCCGATAAGAATAAATATAAATCCGTTCAGTAAAAACGTAAGCGTGTCCCATACGCCTGCCATATGGATCCGCGACTGGTATCCCAGCATCCGGTGGGTATGATAGCTCAGGAACAATCCGCCCGCAACCACCGATAATACTCCGGAGCAATGAAAATACTCCGCTACCAGGTACATCACGTAGGGCGACAGCAGGGTGAAGGCCGTATCGATCGCTGAAGTGGTAGGAAAGAAACGAAGGATCAGGTAAATGATACCTGCGATAGCCAAACCGATACAAATGCCCATTCCTGCAACCACAAAAAAACTTTTTGTAGCCGTCCATACACTGAACTGACCGGAGATTACGGCGAGCAATGCAAAGCGGTAAACGATCAAACTGGAAGCATCATTTACCAGGCTTTCGCCTTCCAGCAGGTTTACCACATTGCGGGGAACCTTCAGCCCTTTTAATACAGAAGTGGCAGCAACGGCATCCGGTGGAGAAATAATACCGCCTAATACGAATCCCAGTGCCAGCGTAAAACCCGGTATCAATGCGGTAGAGAGGAACGCAATAATAGTGGAAGTGAAAAATACCAGACCAAATCCCAAGAGGGCGATACGCCGTTTTAATTTCCAGAAGTCTGCCCAGGGCATCTGCATTGCGGCGGAGAAAAGTACCGGCGGCAGGAAGATCAGAAAAACGATATCCGGGTTGATCTTTATCTCGGGTGTGCCCGGAAGCATGCTGATGACGAGCCCGGCCATCACCAAAAAGATCGGGTAAGAAATTTTTAGTTTATTACCCAGCATAGTAAGCAGGGTAATGAGGAAGAGCATGGTCAGGATCAGTAAAAGCCGGCTTTCGATCATGCCTTAATATACGGAATTTCTTTTTTTGAATTTGAAAATTCGGGAATGTGGAAATATAAGATACAGTTCCGGTTCGGTGGCCTGTATGCTGATGAAATACCTGGATTAGAAATGAGGAGCCAGAAATGAGAACCTGTACCTTGAACAGCTGTCCATTAATCATTAAAACGGATCTGATGTGAAACATTGAACCTGAAACCTTAAACCTGTTCCTCCCGGTCTTCCGGCCGGATGATCATCCGGAAGGATTGGTCCCTGCTGAAATAGGCAATGATCCAGTTCGTCAACGTCCGCAGCCGGTTCTTCAACGTAAGCAACGACATTACGTGGATGAACAGCCAGATCAGCCAGGCAAAAAAACCGCCAAAACGCATTTTGGGTTTGGTAAGATCCGCCACGGCCTTATTGCGGCCGATAATGGCCATGGAGCCTTTGTCTACATAGGCAAAAGGCTTCAATCGTTGCGGATGCAACAGATTCTTGGCAAGGTTGGCGCCCTGCTGAAGGGCTACCTGTGCCACCTGGGGATGGCCGTTGGGGAAAGCCGCGTCAGTGGTCTGTAAACAGGTATCGCCGATGGCATAAATAGCTTCAACGCCGGCTACCTTATTATAGGCATCAACGATCAGGCGCTTACCACGCCCGTAACAGGCTGCCGGGATACCTTCAAAGGTTTTTGCTGCCACACCCGCTGCCCAGATCAGGTTCTTCGTTGCAATGATGCTGCCATCTGATAAAAGAACCGTATCATTTACAAAATCCTTTACGGTGGTATTGAGTTTTATGTGTACGCCCAGGGCCTCCAGCGATTTCTTGGAATACTGCTGGGCATTTTTCGACATGGGTTTTAATACAGCATCTCCGCCGTCTACCAGGAAAATTTCCCCCAGGTTCCTCCCAACAAGATCGGGATAGTCTTTCCGGATGATCGTAGCCCGCATTTCTGCAAACATGCCGGAGATTTCCACGCCTGTAGGGCCTGCACCCGCTACAACAAAGGTCACCAGTTTTCTTTTATAGTCGAGGTCCGTGGCGCGGGATGCTTCTTCCAGCCGGTTCAAAAGTGTATTCCGCATAGCGAGTGCATCGCTCAGTGTTTTCATCGGGATGGCATTCTGCTGCACCTGCTCCATCCCGAAATAATTAGTGGTAGCACCGGTTGCCAGCACCAGGATATCATAGTTCAGGGATCCGTTTGACAGGATGATTTTTTTTTCACCGGGAAGTACTTCTTTTAAAGCACCCATCCGGAAGCGGATATTCTTCTTGCCTCTTAAAAATTTGCGGAACGGGTAACTGATACTGGAGGGTTCCAGGAAGCCGGTGGCCACCTGGTACAGGAGCGGGGGAAAGAAGTTATAATTGTTGCTGTCTACCAGGGTGACCTCAAAACCCGGCTGATTATTGAGTTTCTTGGCCAGGGTTACGCCTGCAAAACCACCACCAACGATCACTACTTTTTTAGATTGATCCATAGGAATTTGTTTTAATGAAGACCGGCGAGGTATTTAATCAGCGGACCGGGAACCTCACTGGTCTGCAAGTCGGTTAATAATCCACCACCTGCTCCACGATAGCCTCGGGAATCCTGCGCCATTCGTATTTCTGCGTGCGCAACTGCGGCTCAAACCCGGCTTCTTGGATGGCCTCCTGTATGGATTTATAGGTGAACCGGTGGGGCGCCCCGGCGGCGCTTACCACGTTTTCTTCGATCATGATACTTCCAAAATCATTGGCTCCGGCATGCAGACACACCTGGGCTGTAGGCTTTCCTACAGTAAGCCAGGATGCCTGTATGTTCTTAATATTGGGCAGCATGATGCGGCTCAGTGCTACCATTTTGATGTATTCATCTGCAGTGGTTAGATTGTGTACGCCCCGTATGCGTGTGAGCAGGGTATCCACATCCTGGAAGGTCCAGGCAATAAAGGCCAGGAACCCATTGGTGCCTTCCGGCTTGCGGCTTTGTACCTCCCGTATTTTTACCAGGTGCTCAAAACGCTCTTCAATGGTTTCCACATGCCCAAACATCATGGTGGCGGAAGTGGTAATGTCTAACTTGTGCGCCTCATGCATGATATCCAGCCATTCCTGTGCACCGCATTTGCCCTTGCTGATCAGGCGCCGGACCCGGTCGATGAGTATTTCGGCCCCGGCCCCGGGCAGGGAATCCAAACCTGCTTCTTTTAATGCCTGCAGTACTTCCTTATGGGTGCTTTTCTCCAGCTTGGTGATATGGGCTACCTCGGGAGGACCAAGGGCATGTAGGCGGATATCAGGGAATTCGGCCTTGATCTGCCGGAACGTATCTACATAAAATTGGAGTCCCAGTTCCGGGTGATGCCCGCCCTGCAACAGCAATTGATCGCCACCATATTTGATCGTTTCCTCAATTTTTTTCCGGTAAGTGGACATATCGGTGATATAGGCATCCGGATGCCCGGGAATGCGGAAAAAATTGCAGAACTTACAATTGGCGATACATACATTGGTGGTATTTACATTGCGGTCGATCTGCCAGGTCACCTTTCCATGGGGTACCTGTTGTTTGCGCAGCTCATCTGCGATCAGCATCAGGTCGGAAAGGGGAGCATGATGATAAAGAAAAACACCTTCCTCCACACTTAAAAACTCAAACGCTGCTGCTTTCTTATAGAGATCCTGTAATTGCATAGACTGTTGAAATAAAGTACAAAAATACGATACTACCCGCTAATTTATGGTATTGGTGAAGTTTGCTTCGGATCTTTGCCGTAAACTGTTTGTGGGGTATTAATATTTTTTTCTTTTGTAATGTGTCGTTCTTTTATCGCCGGATTTTTCGATTATCCCTTTATGTACGCCGTTTTTCAGGTCCCTGCTTGCGGTAGCTGTTGATAGTTCAGGATATTGTTTCATATAATCTTTGCGGGTAAACATTTGGGTGAAGCGTTCCAGGAACAGGCTTAACCGTTCTGTTTCATTGGGCTTTTTTGTAGTGTTTTCAAGAAGCTCGGCCAATGATTGATCAATGATATTTAACATGAATTCTATAAATCTTGTTGATTTTCCTTCTTTATCTGAAAGGGAAAGTATGTGATAATAGTCACTTTGGTTTTTTGAGATGAGTGTTTCAAATGGCAGGAACTCAAATAATGGATATTCATGCATCAGGATTGCCGTTTGCCACAATCTTCCCATTCTTCCATTTCCATCCATAAAGGGATGAATAAATTCCATTTCGTAGTGAAATACGCAGCTTTTTATCAGGGTTAGCTCCGTTTTATCTTTCAGGTACTCAAATAGCTCATTCATTAAAAACCGCACATGTTCATGAGGTGGAGCAATATGTGCAACTTTTGAACCTTTAATGATCCCAACACTTTGTGTCCTGTATTTGCCCGGTTTTTGAATAAGCCCGTTCATTAAAAGCTTATGTGCCCTTAAAAAGTCTTTCTCCAGATGGCAATTGAAGCTTTTTAGTTCCTTGTAAACCTCTAAGGCATTTACGACTTCTTTAATGTCTTTTTCAGGTCCGGTAACTCTTTTATTTTCAATAATGGAGGTTATTTGTTTTTCCGAAAGCGTATTTCCTTCAATACTCAATGAAGAATGGATGGTTTTGATCCGGTTTTGTTTCCTTAGCTCCGGGTTTTGTCGCACCAAAAGTTTTGCGTTTACTTCTCCTATTTTCAGGGAAACGGCTCCGATGGATTTTAAAATTCCGGCGGTTATTTCGTAGGGCGGTTTCAATTTTTTGATACTATCATTTGATACTATCAAAAGTAGTAAAAATAATTTGTTTTTGCTGGCTCCGGAAGAAAGTGGCCAGAGACCCTGTTTGGTAAAAGCCCCTTTCTAAAGTATCTTTGCAAAGAAATAGCAGAAGTAATGCCGGCGTTTAAACATTCAGACCGGATAATTGTTATTGTTACTTCTAAATAACAGGTAAAATGACGGAGCACACTAAAAATACAATACCCGGTAACATTTACGTGAGCGAAAGCGCCAAAATGCGCATCCGCGAGATTCTGGCTGAAAAGCAGGCGGAAAACGATGCTGCGTATTTTTTGCGGGTAAGTGTAGTGAGCGGCGGTTGCTCCGGCCTGAGCTATAAGCTGGATTTTGACAATCAGCAAAAGCCAATGGACCAGGTGTTTGAAGACAATGACGTAAAGGTGGTTACAGATATGAAAAGTTTGCTTTACCTGCTGGATACCACGCTCGAATTTTCTGACGGACTGAACGGAAAAGGGTTTTATTTCAATAATCCCAATGCGTCCCGGACCTGCGCCTGTGGGGAAAGTTTTGCCGTTTAGATCAACTACCATTTTAAAATACATATTAAATAAATGACACAAGAACAGATCACGTACCTGGTTTTCGGGATAGTCATCGTATTGGCTCTGACCTTTGACCTGGGGCTGCTGAGTAAAAAAAATAAGGTAGTTACGATCAAACAGGCACTGTTCCAGACCATCTTCTGGGTAGGCCTGTCTATGTGTTTTTTTGGATTTGTCTGGTTTGAAGATGGCAAAACCCTTGCCCTGGAATACATCAGTGCCTACCTGATGGAATGGAGCCTGAGTGTGGATAATATCTTTGTGTTCATCCTTATTTTTTCATCCTTTGCCGTTAAGGAGAAACATTTTGGCCGGGTATTATTACTCGGGATCCTGATGGCCATTGTATTCCGTATCATATTTATTACGGTGGGCGTGGCGTTGGTAGAACGGTTTCACTTCGTGCTCTATATTTTTGGTGCATTCCTGCTTTATACGGGTATCAAAATGTTCTCATCCGGTGAGGGTGAGGAAAAAGATCCCCATGATTATGCCATTTACAAATGGATCAAAAAAGTGCTCCCCCTGGTGCCGCATGATGGGGGTGGCAAGTTTTCTATAATGGAGAACGGAAAAAAGAAATACACCATGCTTTTCGTAGTGGTGCTGATGCTGGCAGCCATCGACCTGGTATTTGCCCTGGATTCTATCCCGGCGGTGATGGGTATTTCCCGGCATCCGATGATCATTTATACCTCCAATATTTTTGCAGTGCTGGGATTGCGTTCCCTGTTCTTCCTGTTAAGAGGCGCCGTCAATAAATTTGATTACCTGCAGCAGGGGATCGCCATTGTACTGGTATTTATTGGGGTAAAAATGCTTTGTGAGCATTGGATCAGCCAATGGTTTACCAAGCAGCAGCAGGTAGGGATCTCGCTGGGCGTTATTGTTCTGTGCATTGTAGGCAGCATCCTTTTTTCGATCTACAAAAAGAAAAAAGGAGTTCCGGATGAGGTAGAAGATGGCAGTATAAATTTATAATGGTGGCTGGCCAACAATATGCGATAAATGAAATGGCCGGATTACTGGGGCTGCAAACTCCGGCCGGGGCTGCTGCCGGTATAATAGATACCCTGCTTACCGACAGCCGGAAACTGGTATCTCCTGCCACCTCTCTATTCTTTGCGCTGGAGGGCCCGCAGCGGAACGGGCATCTTTTTATTGCGGAGCTGTACAAAAAAGGCGTCCGTCATTTTGTGGTGGCGCAGCCGGTGGATGAAGCAGCCTATCCGGAGGCAGTATTCCTGCACGTAAATGATCCGTTAAAGGCCCTGCAACAGGTAGCTGCTGCTCATCGCAACCATTATGCCATGGATGTGATCGGTATTACCGGTAGCAATGGGAAGACCGTGGTAAAAGAATGGCTGTACCAGTTGCTGCAGCCCTATAAGAATATTGTAAGAAGTCCCAAAAGTTTTAACTCCCAACTGGGCGTGCCGCTGAGCGTGTGGCAAATGAGTGCCGAAAATAACCTGGCTATTTTTGAAGCCGGTATCAGCCGGCCGGGTGAGATGGAAAAACTGGAAGCGATCATTGCCCCCACCATTGGGATATTGACCAATATTGGCCCGGCACATAGCGAGGGCTTTACCGATGATGCAGAAAAGCTGGCAGAAAAACTAAAGCTGTTCAAACAAGCGAAGGTCATTATTGCCAATGGCGATCATCCGCTGATCGGTGAAGGTATTAAACCCTATCCTGCGGTTTTTTTCTCCTGGGGCAAACAGGCGCACAACGCAGTGCAGGTGCTGGATATCCTGGTAAAAGAAGAGGAAACGGTGATCCGGGTAAAGCAAAGGGAGGGTGATCCCATTGAATTAATCATACCGTTCACCGATCAGGCATCCATCGAAAATGCGCTTACCTGTACCACGGTACTGCTTTGGCTGGGCATTGCCCCGGCATCCATCATCAGCGGTATGAAAGGGTTGCAGCCGGTGAATATGCGCATGGAATTTAAACAGGGGATCAACAATTGCATTGTTATCAACGATAGTTACAGCGCTGATCTGAACTCGCTGACAGTGGCCCTGGAGTTCCTGCAGCAACAGGCCCGTGGCAAACGGAAAACGGTGATCCTATCCGATATCCCCGAAAATAAAGGAGACGCACTGCAGTTGTATCATACCATCCGGGAGTTGTTGCAACGCTATGGGGTGAACCGCCTGATCGGCATCGGGGAAAAAATGCAGGCGCAGGCGGATTTGTTTACCGCTGTTCCGGAATGCTCCTTTTATGTATCTACGGATGCATTTTTAGAGCAGTTTCACAGCACGCAGTACCTGGATGAATACATCCTGGTAAAAGGCGCCCGTAAATTTGGCTTTGAGCGTATTGTAAACCAGCTGGAACAAAAAGTGCATGAAACGGTGCTGGAGATCAACCTGGATGCCGTGGCGCAGAACCTGAAAACGATCCAGCAGCAACTGAAACCGGGCGTAAAGGTGATGGCCATGGTAAAAGCCTTTGGCTATGGAAGCGGCGCTGCGGAAATCGCCAATGTAGTGCAGTTTCACAAAGCCGATTACCTGGGCGTGGCCTATGCCGACGAGGGAGTGGAACTCCGGAAAGCGGGGATCTCCATCCCGGTTATGGTGCTCAATACGGAGGCCAATGCCTTTGATGCGCTTACAGATTATAACCTGGAGCCGGATCTTTTCAGTTTTGAATTATTACAGGCTTTTGAACAGCATGTAAAAAATGCCGGGTTAAAGCATTATCCCGTGCATATAGAAGTGGAAACCGGTATGAACCGCACCGGCTTTGCGGTAAGCGATATGGCCGCCCTGGCGGGGCATTTGAAAGACAATGAATGGATACGGGTGCAATCCGTTTTTTCGCACCTGGCCGCCAGTGAGGATCAGGTGGAAGATTCGTTCACCTTGCATCAATACGAACTCCTGATGGAAGCGGTAGGCGTGCTGGAAAGCATGACCGGCTACCCGTTTTTGAAACATATTGCCAACACTTCTGCTATCTTACGCTTTCCCCAATTGCAGCTGGATATGGTGCGGCTGGGCATTGGCCTTTATGGCATCTCCGGCAAGGAGCGGGTGCCGCTGCAAACCGTGGCCACATTAAAAACCACCATCTCCCAGATAAAGAAGATCAAAAAAGGTGAAACGGTCAGTTATAACCGCAGGGGCGTTGCCAAAGAAGATTCGGTGATCGCTACCCTGCGGATCGGCTATGCCGATGGCTACTCGCGGCGGCTGGGCAATGGTGTGGGCAAGGTTTGGGTAAACGGGCAATTGGCCCCGGTGATCGGCACCGTTTGCATGGATATGACCATGATCGACATTACGCATATCCCGGGCGTGAAGGAAGGCGATGATGTCATCATTTTTGGAGCGCCCGTTCCGGTGCAGCAACTGGCCGAATGGATCGGCACCATTCCCTATGAGATCATGACCGGCATTTCGCAACGCGTAAAGCGGGTTTATTACGGGGAGGGATAATGATGGTTAAGTTTTTTTGACCCGGCTGCGGTACGGGTGGCAGCGGTCCCCGCTAAAAGCGGGATCGCACTCTTGTGCAGCAGTGCACTTTTCATCGTTAAGGGGACGGGTGGGGCTTGTGGGACAGGGCCTTTATAGCGATTTTTAGAATGCCGGCAGTTGACGCTTATCGCCTCGGTCGCCCCGTCCCCAAACAGCAACCAGCCGCCCTGTATTGAGGCGCTGAAGTGAGTGATCCCGCTTTTTGCGGGACAGGCTCCAGACCGCCGCCATAAGCACCACCGCCGGCACAATAAGATTAAGGCGATAGCCTACGCCGCTGCCAAAACCCCGCATCATCTCTTGATCATTTTCCCTATTTTCGTAATGGTCTTAAAACAAAGGCCGGAACTTAAACGTCAATTGCCCGGAGGATGCGTGTTGCCGGAACGAAGATTGAATGGTAAAACACCCCTGCTCCTGCTTTAAAACCGTGTGAATGAACTTGTTTGGGAAACAGACTGTTGTTTTCATATACTGTTTTTGCTGTGCTGTTGCTGCCAGGGCGCAGCAGGAAATGCTGTTGCCGGATCAACCGGCAATTAAGAAAACTGTTTTTCGTACAGACAGTTCTTTCCGGGTTGGCGAACGGAAACCGTTTTTTGAAAAGCAGGGTGTGGAGATCGGCTTTGCACCGGCATTATTTTTAGCGGCATCTGCCGTTACCTGGGGCGAAAAGAAAAGCATACGCGAAGTGCGCAACCGTTACCTGCCGGGGTTTAAACATACCTTCGATAACTATGCCCAATACCTGCCGGCGGCCACTACTTTTGGTTTAAAGTTTGCCGGGGTAAAAGGAAGAAATAAGCTGCTGCGCAGCGCCTTTTCTTATGGGGCCAGCGTGGCCATTATGGGCATACTGGTCAATGGTATCAAATATACCGCTAAAGTGGAGCGCCCGGATGGAACCTCTAAAAACTCCTTTCCGTCCGGCCATACGGCTATGGCCTTTACCAATGCTACGTTTATGCATAAGGAATACGGTCTGGTAAACCCTTCTTACAGCATTGCGGGTTATGGTACGGCTACTTTTACGGGTATTGCCCGGGGTATGAACAACCGCCACTGGTTCCCGGATATTCTTGCGGGGGCGGGTATTGGTATTTTATCTACCCAACTGGGGTATTTTTTTATAGACCGGATCTATAAAAATAAGGGTGATAACCTGAACAGCCTGGCGTATAAACATACCAGTCCCAATCCTTCCTTCCTGGCCATTAAATGGGGCTATGCCAACGCCATGCATAACCTGGCCAAGAACCTGGAGATCAATGCATCTTCCAAGCTGGGCTTTGAGGCCGGACTGGAAGGAGCTTATTTTTTTAACCGTAACTGGGGCATTGGCGGCGATCTGTCGTTCACCAGCTTCCCCATCACCGCTTCGGAGATCTATACTCCCAATGCGGAGGACCATAATGTGAAGTTTGAAACCCAGTCGATCGGTACGGCCAATATAGCCGCCGGTCCGTATTATGCCCTGCATCTTGCTGACCGCTGGCAGCTAATGCTGAAGGCGCATGGAGGATATTCCATCGGGTCCAGGGGAACCATATCTGTAAAAACGGCCGGTTCCAGTGGCGGAACGGAGGAAATTGCGGCCTATAAGCCCGCTAATACATTCCGTGTTGGCACAGGGGGGGCGCTTACCTATAAACTCAACAGCCGCCTGGGCGTTACAGGCTATGCAGATTATCATTATACCAACCCCGTCTTCAAATATACATTTAATGAAAAAATTGTTGCCATAGAGCCGGATTTCAGTAACCGTGTACGGATGCGCAATCATATGGATTATGTGGTGCTGGGCCTCCGGCTGACGGCCTATTTTTAGCAGGGAAACCCGTTGATCTTCAGATTGGTACCAATCCGCAAAGCAGCGGCCCGTCAATCAACAGCAGGAAACCTAAAGTCTCGTATATTTGCTTCCGCATGAAAGCAGGAAAATTAAGCACAGCAATAGGGATCATTCTGTTGGTCTTACTGGTGGACCAGGTAATAAAGATCTATATAAAAACGCATTATCCCATTGGAGAGGTAACCCGCATGTTTGGAATGAACTGGGCGCGGCTGCATTTTATTGAAAATTCGGGCATGGCCTGGGGATGGAAATTTGGCAACGAGGCCGGAAAAGTGACCTTAACGCTGTTCCGGCTGGCTGCGGTGATCTTTGGCTCCTTCCTGCTGGTGCGGTTTGCCCGCGAAAAATACACCCGGGGCTTTATGGTTTGCGTAGCCCTTATTTATGCCGGTGCGCTGGGTAACCTGATCGACAGTATGTTCTATGGAATGATCTTCGATAAGGGCCTGCATTTTGACCCGGCTTTTGGTGACTATATAGGATATGACGGCATTGCCAAAATGGGCGGAAAAGGCTATGCGTCTTTCCTGCACGGGAGTGTGGTGGATATGTTATACTTTCCGATGGTAAAAACCCACTATCCCTCCTGGTTTCCCTGGGTAGGCGGACAGCCCTTTGAGTTTTTTGCACCCATCTTTAATATTGCCGATATGGCCATTTCTACGGGTGTGATCGCGCTGCTGGTTTTTCAAAAGCGATTCTATAAAAAGGTAAACGATGCAGCAGCGCAAACCGGCTCATCCGGTGATGCTGTTACAAATGATGCGGCTTCTGAAGCTTCGTCTGCCGATTAATACAATACACATGAAAACCGTAGTTTTTACTTTTTTCCTTGCCCTGGCATTCCTGGGAGCGCAGGGACAAAAAACATCTAAGGTGCCGGATTCGTCAAAAAGGATACAGGTGGTTGAGACGGCCTGCGGAGAATGCCAGTTTGAAATGAAGGGGAAAAGCTGCGACCTGGCAGTAAAGATCGATGGCAAATCCTATTTTGTGGATGGTACGTCTATCGACGATCACGGAGATGCCCACGCCAAGGATGGCTTTTGCAATGCCGTGCGAAAGGCGGAGGTACAGGGCGAGATCGTAAACGGCCGGTTCCGGGCCAGTTATTTTAAATTGCTGGAGGACAAAAAGAAGAAAGTACGCAAAAAATAAACGGTGTTTGGCCGGAAAATTTTATAGTATGAACGCCTGGGTAAGGCGTTTTTTTATTGACAGGCATTTAACAGTAGAAGGAAAATAAGGGATCCGGTTATTTTCCTTTTTTGTTAAAAAGGAAAATAATGAAATGAGTTATTTTCCTTTTATTGTATATTTGCACAATAAGAACCTTTCTTGTTTTACTTATGCACCAGTTTCAGGCAGGAAATTATGTACAGCAGGGGTACTACAAAAGCTTTCAGCCGGGTTTCATTAACCGCAATTGGGCAATAGCGGATATGCAGGTGTTACAGCTTTTGTCTCAGGCGGACCGGCAATTAGGCCGGCTGGATATGTATTCCGAATATGTGAATATTGAGTTGTTCATCCGCATGCATATAGCTAAGGAGGCTACTCAATCTTCTAAAATAGAAGGAACTCAAACAAATATAGAGGAGGCATTTTTGCCCAAAGAGGAGGTCGATAATGAAAAGAGGAATGACTGGGAAGAAGTGCAAAATTATATTGCGGCAATGAACGAAGCGGTAAAATTGCTGCATGCCCTGCCATTTTCTTCCCGACTCATCCGGCAAACGCATAGGGTGTTATTACAAGGAGTAAGGGGCAAACATAAACAACCGGGCGATTACAGAAGGTCTCAAAACTGGATTGGTGGCGCTACCATTAATGATGCGGTTTTTGTACCACCTGCACAACACACCATCGATGAATTGATGGGTGACCTGGAGAAATTTGCAAATGATGAATTGAATCCTTTGCCCGATCTGTTGAAGATTGCCCTGATCCATTACCAGTTTGAAACCATTCACCCGTTTCTGGATGGAAACGGAAGAGTTGGCCGCCTGTTGATTACGCTTTACCTGGTAAGCAAAGGCATTTTAAAGCAGCCGATCTTATATCTATCTGATTTTTTTGAGCGCAACCGGATGCTTTATTATGATAACCTGATGCGGGCACGTACACACAGCGACATTAATCAATGGTTTAAATTCTTTCTTACCGGTATCATCGAAACGGCAAAAAATGGGGTAGCTACATTTGATGGTATTCTGCAATTGCAAAAGGCCATCGATCAAAAATTGAAGGATGTAGGCGTGCGCAGCGGGGATGCGCATAAGGTGGTCAATTATATGTACGCGCAGCCGATCGTAAATGCACAAACAGTAGGTATTGTAATTGGCAAACAGCCCAAGGCTGCTTATAAAATGATTGAGTTGCTGGAGGAATTAAAAATTGTAAAAGAAATTACCGGCGGACAAAGAGGTAAACTGTATGCTTTTGAAGGGTATCTTCAATTGTTCGAGAGTCATAAAAATCCCTACGGATAGATAATATACAAGAGAAAACCGCCTTTAAGCACGGGCGGTTTTCTCTTTAAAAATCAATAAACCTGCTTTTCGTCACGACCTCCTGTGAGAAACTTCGCTGCAGTAGATACTTTTATATTTTTCCCACCATTTTAGCCGGTACCACCCACTCGTCAAATTCCTTTTCGGTAAGATAACCCAGCTTTACGGCCATTGCCTTCAGCGTGGTATTTTCTTTATGTGCTTTCTGAGCAATTTCCGCGGCTTTGTAGTACCCGATTTTCGTATTCAATGCGGTTACCAGCATCAGGGAATTATCCAGGTGTTTCTTAATATTTTCCTCGATCGGCTTCAGACCCACGGCACATTTATCATTAAAGGAAACACATCCGTCCCCAATCAGGCGCGCACTGTGCAGGAAATTATAGATCATTACGGGCTTGAACACATTCAGCTCAAAATGACCGGTAGCACCACCAATATTAATGGCCACATCATTGCCCAATACCTGCGCGGCAATCATGGTAAGTGCCTCACACTGGGTAGGGTTTACCTTACCGGGCATAATAGAAGAGCCCGGCTCATTATCCGGGATGAACAGTTCGCCAATGCCACTACGCGGACCGGAGGATAGCATACGAATATCATTGGCAATCTTCATCAGGCTTACGGCTACTGTTTTCAGCGCACCGTGCGATTCCACAATGGCATCATGTGCGGCCAGTGCTTCAAACTTGTTCTCTGCTGTTTTGAATGGCAGTTTGGTCAGTTTGGCAATTTCTGCAGCTACATTCTTTGCATAATCGGGAGGCGTATTGATACCGGTTCCTACCGCCGTACCACCCAATGCCAGTTCCGATAAATGCGGAAGCGTATTTTTTATGGCTTTCAAACCATGATTCAATTGCGATACATAGCCGCTCAGTTCCTGTCCCAGCGTTAAAGGAGTGGCATCCATAAAATGGGTACGGCCAATCTTTACAACCTTCATAAATTGCTTGCTCTTCTTCTGCAGCGTATCCCTTAATTTTTCGATACCCGGGATGGTTACTTCAACCAGGATCTTATAGGCGGCAATATGCATGGCCGTAGGGAAGGTATCATTGCTGCTTTGCGATTTGTTTACATCATCATTGGGGTGCAGCGCTTTTTCCTTATCGGTAAGCTGGCCGCCATTGAGCACATGGCCCCGGTAGGCGATCACTTCGTTTACATTCATATTGCTTTGCGTACCACTTCCGGTTTGCCATACTACCAGCGGAAAGCTGTCGTCTAATTTTCCTTCCAGTATTTCATTGCAAACTTTTCCGATCAGATCCGACTTTTTCTTGGGCAACACCTTGGCTTTTGCGTTGGTGATTGCAGCCGCTTTCTTCAGGTAAGCAAAGGCCTTAATGATCTCTTTGGGCATCCGGTTAATGTCGGCGGCAATCTTAAAATTGTCAATCGAGCGTTGTGTTTGTGCACCGTAGAGCGCGTCTGCCGGTACTTTTACCTCACCCATCGTGTCTTTTTCAATTCTGTACTCCATATTCGTTTTTTAAGTTTGAGTTGCCGGGGTACAACCTGTTAGATTTATTAAACCTAACAGGTTGTACCCCGGCCTGCCGCAAAGGTATTGGTAAATAAACTTTATTTACCTTCACCTTCGTTTTAAATGTGAAAACCGTGTAAAAAAGAAAAGCATGAAAAACCGCCTGTTCAGCTCCTTTATCCTTATGACCATTTTCCTGCTTCCGGTGCTGCTCCGGGCACAGGGTCAGCTTTATTATTTTATGGATCCGAAAGACTCGCTGATCGGGGTAAAGGATAATAAAGGAAAGGTGATCATCCCTCCCCTGGGCAATCCCATTTATGAGCCGCAGGATCTTAACGAGCCCATTACAGACTCCCTGATCTTTATTGGTGATTTTATTAATGACTATACGGGGGCCGCTGGTTCTTTCGGAAGTATGTATGATCGCAACGGGATCTTTTTATACCGGCCGCTGGCCTATGATGCCGGACCGGATTATTTTGAGGAGGGCCTGGCCCGTTGTATGCAAAAAGGGAAAGTGGGGTTTGTAAATGAGCAGGGAAAAGTGGCCATCCGCCCGCAGTGGGATTGGGTTTCGCCCTTCAACTATGGATATGCCTTTGCCTGCAATGGCTGTTACTGGGACCGGAGTAAGGATGCCGAACATCCGCCGCTGGCCTATAAGGAAAACGCTAAAACTTTTTATATCAACCGCGAGGGGAAAAGCGTTCAGTTGATGAAGCAGCGGAAAACGGAGAAAGACCTGCCGGTGGATGGCGGATTCCTTCCCTATGCTTTTAAATATACCATGGAAGAGCGAAAGATCCTGGAGGAGATTGGGGCGATGGAAGTGGTATCAAAGATCTGGAATGCCAATCAGGCTACGAAAGCTGCCGGTAAGGAAGCCCGGCTGCAATTTGAGATCGTGGGCCGGCCTTCTGCCTTATCGCCTTATTACAAGATCCAGGGTTACCGGTATGGGCGTTTTGATAAAGAGGATCCCTTCCTCTTTTACCGGACATTAACCGGGGACTATTTTCAGGTAGGTTGGGATGGTAAGGACAAAACACCCTTTACGCAATGGCTGAAAGAGCAACTGGAATCCTGTGCGCAGTATTTTAAAGACCACCCGGATGCGCCGAATAAATTTGATGTGGGCAGGTATTTGGATAAGCTTTAGCCGTTAACGGCTGGTTCCTGGTCTAATGTTTAATGTTTCGGGTTAATGCTGTCTCCTGTCCGATGTAATACCCTTGGGTCCTGGTTTTTGTCAGATAATACTGAGAACGGACACCTGCCTGCTGACCGCTTAACTGCCTTTGAACTCCGCCTTCCGTTTTTCCATAAATGCTGCAATCCCTTCCCGGGCATCATTGGTAGTGATCAAACGGCCAAAGCTTTCTGCTTCTTTTTCATAACCGGAATTTCCGGGCAACGCTGCCAGGTTTGCCGCTTCAATACAGGCAGCAATGGCCAGGGGTGCTTTCGTATTAATAACAGCGAGTAGGGACCTTGCTTCGGCCAGCAGGCCACCCTGGGGTACCACACGGTTCACAAGCCCGTAATTAAAAGCCGTAACGGCATCGATCATGGTGCCTGCCAGTAATAGTTCCAGGGCCCTTCCCTTACCGATCAGTCGTGTCAGCCGCTGTGTTCCGCCATATCCCGGCAGCAAGCCCAGGTTCACTTCCGGCTGTCCGAATTTTGCGTTTTCACTGGCTATACGGAAATGACAGGCCATGGCCAGCTCGCATCCGCCACCCAGCGCAAACCCATTCACCGCGGCAATGATGGGTTTTGGCGCATTTTCGATCCGGGCAAAAAGCTGCTGGCCTTTTTGTGCAAGCGCTGTACCGGCCGCGGCATCCAGTCCGGAAAATTCAGCAATATCAGCGCCGGCAATAAAGGCCTTTTCACCGCTGCCCGTTATGATCGCGGCCTTTAGTTCTGCGTTGTTAATCAACTCATCAATGATCATCGCCAGTTCTTCCAGCACGGTCTGGTTTAATGCGTTCAGCTTATCCGGCCGGTTGATGGTGATGGTTAAGATCGTATCTTCAACAGCTGTTAAAATCGTCTGATAGCTCATAAAGGTCCTTTTTACAAAGCTAAGATATAATGTTCCAGGTTTAACGCCTGATATGGCTTCGGGCTCCTTCGTCTTGCTTATTGTGGGACGTGAAATGTTCATGCATAACTTATGCACCCTATTACAGGGCAGATTGGGGAAATTCAATACCGGGCATCAAACCGGGTTCCTACCTGAAATCGCATTTTCCACATTTTCAAATTCTCCTCTGGCATCTTTTTGGTACAGGATTTAAACCTTTTAAAATGAGAGGGGTCAATAAATAAAACAGGTTGTGATGGCTTCCAATCAGATAAAAAATCAGCATCTTTTGTGGCGCGCGGGGTTTGGTCCGGCAGTAGAACAATTACAGGAGCTGGAAAAGTATACACCACAGGAATATTATAAGGCCCTGGTAAAAGCATCTGCCGGGGAACCAACGTATATCGATATCGCCAGCGAAGACCTGCTGCAACTTTACGAATCCTACCTGGCTCCCGGAAAAAGAGGAAGACTGACAGCGGATGACCGCAAGCTGCTGAACCGGAAGCAACAGGCGGCAGTAAAGAACCTGAATCTCTATTGGCTGAAGGAAATGATCGCCAGCTCAGGGCAGCTGCGGGAAAAAATGGCCTATTTCTGGCATGGACACTTTGCCTGCCGCAACCGCAACCTGTTTTACAACCAGCTTTTTTTACATACCCTCCGGAAAAATGCGTTGGGTAATTTCAGAACCCTGCTGAAAGAGGTATCGCAATCGGCAGCGATGCTTTATTTTCTGAACAACCAGCAGAACAAAAAAGGGCACCCTAATGAAAATTTTGCACGGGAAGTAATGGAACTGTTTACTTTGGGCCGTGGACATTATACCGAAAATGACATCAGGGAAGGCGCCCGGGCCTTTACCGGCTGGACGGCAAATCCCAGGGGTAAGTTTGTATTTAATAAGAAACAGCATGATGATGGGTCAAAAGACTTTTTAGGGAAAAAGGGCCATTTTGATGGTAACGATGTTCTTGATGTTATTTTGGAGAAGCGGCAAACGGCCACCTTTATTACCGAAAAGATCTACCGTTTTTTTGTAAATGATGCCATCGATAAAGACCGGGTGCAGGCGCTTTCGGATGCTTTTTATAAAGATTATGATATCGGCAGGCTGATGGAACGCATCTTTACGGCCGACTGGTTTTATGAAGATCAAAATATCGGCGCGCGTATTAAATCGCCCATTGAGCTGCTGGCCGGTATCCAGCGGATGGTACCCATGCAGCTGGATAATGACAACGCGCTGATGAATCTGCAGCGCATCCTGGGGCAGCAATTATTATACCCGCCCAATGTAGCCGGGTGGCCGGGCGGGAAATCCTGGATCGACAGCAGCACGCTGATGATGCGGCTGAGGGTTCCGCAATTATTTAATGATAAGGACCTGATGAATGTAAAGCCGAAGCAGGATGATGATATCATGATGGGGCAAAAGGCCGATGGTATGGCAAATGTTCCGGCAAAACGAACCGCAAAGCCGGTAAAACCGATAGCCGGAGCAGGCTTGATCAATGCAAAGATCGACTGGCCCCAGTATGTAGGCAAATTTGAAAAGGTAAAGCGGGATGCTATTTTTCCTACGATCTCAAATTACCTTTTCCAGGTAAACGCTTCCCGTGTGGATAGGGTTGCTGCAAAATATATAGACAGTGATAACAGGGATGCGTACATCCGGTCAGTGACCATCCAGTTAATGAGTACCCCTGAATATCAATTGTGTTAAATTGAATGTCATGAACAAAAAAAGTGCGTCCTTTTTCAATAGAAGATCCATGAGTCCGGGTGTGTTCATTAAACGGAAAGAGTTTATACAGCTGGGATCCCTGGCTACAGCATCATTGATGATGCCCAAATTTTTAAAAGCATTAGAAAATCATGCGGCTGTACCTGCCGGCAACAAGGTGGTGGTGGTATTGCAGTTAAGCGGAGGCAACGATGGCTTAAATACCGTAATACCGGTGCGTAATGATGTTTACTATAAGCTGCGTCCGGGTTTGGGCATACAAAAGAATAAAACCCTGTCGCTGACAGATGAAGTAGCACTGCACCCTTCTCTTGCTGCATTAAAAGGATTGTATGATGAGGGAAATATGGCCATTCTGAATAATGTGGGGTATCCCAACCCGGATCGTTCGCATTTCCGGAGTATGGATATCTGGCATTCTGCCAGCCAGAGCAGCGAATACTGGAGCAATGGCTGGATCGGCCGTTACCTGGATGCGCAATGTCATGGCTGCGATAAACCCACGCAGGCGCTTGAAGTGGATGATGTACTAAGCCTGGCCCTCAAGGGGGAGCAAAATAATGCGCTGGCAGTAAAAGATCCAAGCCGCCTGTTTGGCACTTCCAACGAAAAATATTTCAGGGATATCAACAAAAATTACGGGAAGGACCACCATGATGAAAAGCCGGTCGATTACCTGTATAAGACCCTGGCTGAAACCATGTCTTCTGCTGATTATATCTTTAAGCAAAGCCGGCTGCATCCGTCATTAGGAAACTATCCCAACACTGAGTTAGGGAGTGGGCTGAAAACGATCGCTTCTCTTATTTTTTCAGATATCAACACAAAAGTGTATTATATTTCCCTGGGCAGCTTTGACACCCATGTAGGGCAGGATGCCCAGCAGGGGAGGCTGTTTACCCAGATGAGTGAAGCCATAAAGGCCTTTACTGATGACCTGAAAAAGAACAGCCGGATGGAAGACGTACTGATGTTTACCTTTTCAGAGTTTGGAAGAAGGGTGGCTCAGAACGCCAGCAACGGAACCGATCACGGAACGGCAAATAATATGTTCCTGATCAGCGGCGGCCTGAAACAGAAGGGGATTTTAAACGCGATGCCCAACCTGGAAGACCTGAACCAGGGAGATCTGAAATATAATGTCGATTTTAAAAGCGTTTATGCCACAATACTTGAGAAGTGGTTGTCCGCAGATTCCTCCCGTATTCTGAAGGCCCGGTATAATATGATGGATTTTATTTAAGAGAAGATGCCACTGAAGCACAGAAACACTGATTTTTATTCCGCATATATCGCTTTATATCAGCAGGCCTGATAGCGGTGAATTAAAGTAAGAATACTTGGTATTTCTGCGCCTGTGGCATTCAACAAAAGATGCTCTTGGTTACATCCCCGGTTCGCATAGGTTGGTGATGATACAGGAGAATAAGAAAACTCAGTGTCTCAGTCCCTCTGTGGCCTAAACAAAAAAGAGGCTGCCCTTTTCAAGGCAGCCCCGTAAAAATCTATTGAAATTAAATGCTTTCGGCCTTCAGATTCTCAGTTTCCTCATGAACATACTCTTCAAGGTCATCTGCCCGGTCTTCAAACCGGCTGGCGACGCTGTCAATAAAATCCGCAAACTGATCTTTAAGATCGTTTCCCTTATCTGCAATACGCCTGCGGGTAGCGGTTCCTTTATCCGGGGCATATAAAATACCAACGATGAGGCCAAGGGCGAAGCCTGTAACGAGCTTATTCATAATATTTTAACTTTTAGGTTTGAAATTCGGGTTCTAATATAAAGGTACACAAATAACTATGCCAAAAACAGAACGGGTGCATAAAACTTTTATTCGCCCCGGTAAGCCCCGCCGGAGACAGGTGCAGAAAAGTCCGGGAAGAATCTGCTATTTCTTTTTAAACCGGCACGTTGGCTATAATTGCTTTTCCGTATCATTTTATTGCTTTTTTGTTTCATTTTTGAGGTGTATGTCCGGGTTTACGGGCAAAATGATATTTTTGGTATTTATTCATTTCCGCACTTTTTATACATGGCTGCTTTTTTGGAGCATATCGTCTGCAGAGTCCGTGAGTATGTATTGTTAACGATCTGTTGTATGGTTGCATTTTTGTGGACCCCGAGCCCTGCCAACAGTCAGCAGCATGTTTTTGTACGGTATGATATTACAGCAGGCCTGAATAACAATACTACTTTTTGTGCTTTACAGGATAAAAGAGGGTTTATATGGATCGGCACGGCAGACGGACTGAACCGTTTTGACGGCAACCGGTTTAAATCATACAGGTATATCTCCGGAAGCGGCACCATTACCGGTCCCTGTTATGTTTGGAAAATACTGGAGCACAGCAACGGAACCCTTTGGGTAGGCACCAATCAGGGGATCTTTATATTTGATGAGTCAACAGAGACCTTCCGCCATATAAAAGATATTCCATGGGGCGTGGTCGCAGGGATGACGGAAGACTCTTCTGGGAAGGTTTGGGTATCTCTTTACCAGGAACTCTATATCTGTGACCCGGCAGGCGGGAACGCAATAAAGCTGACCGGCTTTTCCGGAAGGCGTTTTGTAGACATCATTACTACAGAAAATAAAGAAATATGGGTGGGTACAGAAACGGGCGAACTGGGCAAATGGGAGCCGGAACGGGAGGGCTTCACCTTTTACCCGGTGTTTGGAGATGTACAGCCGGAGAGTGTGCGGCCTGTCATCCGGATTTTTGAAAAAGAGCCGGGTGTATTGTGGGTGGGATCCCGACAGGGGGCAAGGGCATTTAACCGGGTCACGCATGCCGTTACACCGCTGCTTGCCGGTGAAGTTCTGCAAACAGATCTGCAGGTAAGGGATTTTATTAAAATAAACAATAACGAGTTTTGGGTTGCCACAAAAAAAGGTATTTATGTACTGGATACGACAGGTCATATAACGGGCCATATAAAAAAAGATAATGCCAGCCTTAACTCCCTCTCCGGCGACGATGTTCAAAGTATCTTTAAAGACCGGGAGGGAGGCATCTGGTGCGCTACATATTATGGAGGCGTTAGCTATTATGCTTCTGCCAATGCTGCTTTCCAGGTTTATTTTCCCGGGCTGGCCGAGGGCGCAATAAGGGGGAGTAATATTACAACCATTACAGAAGATCCGGCAGGTAATATCTGGATGGCGGGAGATAACGGGCTTAATAAGTTTGATCCCATATCCCGGAGGTTCACCGGTTTTTCTCCTTTTGAAAAAAAACGTATGATAACGGGCCTGGACCTGCTTGGACTGATGAGCGACAGCGCCCGTCTGTGGCTGGGTGTATTCCGGCATGGAATTGACGTACTGGATATTCAAAAAGAGAAGGTGGTACAGCGGTTTGCTGCCGGTGCAGGTATGTTCGATCTCAAAAGCAACCGGATCATGTGTATTTACCAGGTGGCGGGCAAGGATGTGATATGGGTGGGCACCGCGGACGGGCTTTTCCGGTATGACAAACGCACCGACCGGTTTACAATGCCGGGCTATTTTCCACAGAAAACACCCTACAACTGTATTTTTGAAACGCCGGATGGAACGCTATGGGGCTTATCAGACCGTTTATACTACTACAATCCAAAGAAGAACATACACGGAGGGCTTCAGGTAATGGTGAATGGCACAGACATCCTGCCCACCAGTATTAACTCTTCGGTAATCGTTGCCCGGGATGGTACCCTTTGGCTGGGTACAGGGAACGGGCTGATACATATTGACCTTCAAACAAAAAAAGCAAGGATCTACACCGATGCCGATGGTCTGCCTGCGAACATTGTAAGCGGTGTGGTGGAAGACAATACAGGAGGTTTGTGGCTTACCACAACAGGGGGAGTGGTCCTGCTGAACCCTCAAACGAATATAATAACCAGTTATCCGCAAACAAAGGGACTCACCGGGGGGCAGTTCTCCTATGTATCTTCCTACAAATCAAAAAACGGGCGTATTTATATTGGTGTGCAGGGCGGGGTGATCTGTATCAACCCTGACTTATTGCAGCAGGATAAATTTGTTCCGCCCGTTTATATCACTGGTATTTCTGTTTTTAACACTCCTCTTGCTATTAATAAAAAAGAGGGACCCTTAAAACAGTCTGTCTTGCTTACGGATGCCATTACACTAACACACAGGCAAACCCCGTTTTCTATAAGTTTTGCCGCGTTAAGCTATGCCACGCCCGGAGGCTTGCGCTACGAATATAAGCTTGAGGGGATCGATAAGGACTGGCACCTGGTAGATAACAGCGATCCGCTGGTTAATTTTACAGGGTTGCCGCCGGGCAACTATGTTTTTAGAGTCCGTTCAGGCAGTGGCCGGGGCCTCTGGCAAAAAAATGAAAAGCTGTTAAATATCACGATCCTGAACCCATTTTACAAAACGGATATAGCGTATGGGATCTATCTGCTGTTACTGGCGGGACTTGTTTACTGGTGGTTGCGCAGCTACAAAAGGCACTTATCGGATAAGCAGAAGCGGAACACACAATTGTATGAGATCAAAAAGGAAAAAGAGTTATACGCTGCCAAGACCGCATTTTTTACGGAAGTGATCCATGAAATACGCACACCGGTAACATTGCTGAAAGCCCCCCTGGAAATGGCCATGGCCGACAGCAGGGAGCTGCCCCGGACCCAGCGGTACCTTGCTATTATGGAGGAAAATATGCAGCGCCTGTCGGTGCTCATCAACCAGCTGTTGAAATTAAAGGGAACGGAGTCTGCGCAATTCCGGCTGCAACGCTCTTCTGTAAAATTGGAGAGCCTGCTGGCTGAGATCTATTTTGTTTTTAACCCTGTTATCAAACAGCGCCGCATAAAGTTTCATTCGGCAATAAGTGAAGCCATTACACCTTTTCAGGCAGATAAGGAGGCTTTAACAACGATCATCACCAACCTGTTGGATAACGCTGTTAAATATTGCGACCACCAGGTGATTGTAAAAGCAGATTACAGCAAGGATAAAGACCCGGTACTGGAAATAAGCATTGCCAGCGATGGGCTAAAGATCCATCCCGAATACAGGGAAAAGATCTTCAAACCTTTTTACCGGTTAAAGGAAACCCGGCAGGTAGCAGGCACCGGCATCGGGCTTGCATTGGCCCGCGCTCTGGCAAATGCGCATAACGGCAGCCTTCACCTGGAATCTGCGGAAACATTGAATATATTTATTTTAAAACTACCTGTTTGTCTTCCTGAAGTACATGAATAGGGCAATTGATTTTGATGGAAGAAACAAAAATATTGATAGTTGATGACGAAAGGGCGCTTGTTGAGTTGCTGACAGATATTTTTGCGACTAAATTTAAGGTCTTTGTATCGTTTGATGGGGATACTGCACTGAAAATATTAAGAGAGGAGAACATTGGATTGATTATCAGCGATGTCCTGATGCCCGGCATCGATGGGTTGGAACTTTGTGCTATGATTAAAACAACGGTGGAACTGAGCCATATCCCGGTAGTCCTCTTAACGGCAAAGAGTGATCTTGAGGATAAGATCGCAGGATTGCAGAACGGGGCGGATGTTTATATAGAAAAGCCGTTCTCTCCCGCATACCTCGAAGCTCAGGTGCTTAGCCTCCTGCAAAACCGGTTCCGGCTCAGGGAACATTTTGCCCGGCAACCGTTTGTGGGTATTACCAGCCTGGCATTTACAAAAACGGACGAACGCTTTCTGACCGCCTTACAGGAGCTTATTGAAGAGCATATTGCAGATCCTTTCCTGGATATTGAGTACCTGGCTGCAAGGCTGCACATGAGCCGTACAACCCTCTACCGGAAAATAAATGAACTATCAGACCTTACACCTGCGGAGATCATTGACCTGGCCAGGTTAAACAAGGCCGCCGCATTAATAAGGGAAGGCCAGTACCAGATGAGTGAAATAGCAATGATGACCGGCTATTCCTCGCCCTCGCAGTTTTCTAAAAACTTCAAACGCAGGTTTGGCAAAACACCGCTGGCCTATTCCCGGGGATATTAATGGACGCTTTGTTTTTGATGCTGCACACCGGCGTTGAAACAAATAAGCAAGAAAAAGGCACGTAACAGAAAGGGCTTTTTACACGTTTTCGGGTTCTTTGTACCGGAGTGGAAATGTAGATTTCTGCAGCAACCAAGCCTTTATAACAATTCATTTATCTGTGTATTAGAGTTCCTAAACAGCCTTTTTAACTATTTAATATTCCAAAATGACAGACATCTATGTAATTAAGAAACCTGGAAAAAGCCGGGGTAAAACAACGTTCTTTTATAGACGAATACTGCCGCCCTCTTTGTATGCCTGTTTACTGGCGCTTTTGATGCAATTGAATGCGGGTGCTCAAAACTGCTACACCAACCAGGGTTGCCAGGACTACAGTAATTTTGGCTTTAATTCTTCAACAGCCGCCACACTGGAGTACGACAACTTCGTTTCCTCCTTTCACTCTACCATTGTAAGGGATATCGACGGCAACTTTAAAATCTGGGGTCAGTATACCAAAAGCACGGGGACTTCTGACTGGACAAAGCCTACTATTATTAATGTTGGCAATTTTCCCGGCCTTACCGGCACCCCGCTTAAAGCCGCAGTAGGAAGCAGCCAAACCAGCATTCAACATATCCTGCTTACCAGTGATAATAAACTGTGGGCATGGGGTACTGCTGGTACAGTGGTAAGTACCGGTGTAAGAAGCGTGCCGGCCCTGGGGTCGTTCAGCCTGCCTGCCGGTGTAACTGCCGCTGATGTAAAAATGATATTCGGTACTTATCAAACCCTGGTGCTTACTACCTGCGGTAGTAAGGGCGGAAGGGTATATGTTCTTTCTCAAAACGATAATATGCGTGGCGACGGCGGTACCGGTGCTGCTACGTGGGCCACGGTGCAAAAATCAACAGGAGGTGACCTTACTGGTATTGTGGCGACCCGGGGCTGCCCAACCGGGTTGATTGCCCTGGATCAGAATGGAGGTTTGTGGACCTGGGGCGATATCACGTATAATGGTGATAATGCAGGAAATCCTTCAGCACGTAGTAAAGCAACGGCTATGATACTTCCCGGCGGCAGCGGCAATATCAAAATGATCGGCGCTACCGGCACGGACCGTACTACTGCCAATGCGGCGTATTATGTATTGTATGAAAACAATAACCTTTATGCAATAGGCAATAATACCAGCAGGCAATTGGGAAACTGGAGTACTACCAGCTCCAACGCCTGGCTGCAACCCCGATACACTTCAACCAGCGGCCAGAAGATGAACGATATTGCCTGGATATCGCCTAATGAACATGATAATTATTATCCCTCCATAAACGTGGTTACCACCGGGAAAAAATTATATAACTGGGGCCTGGAGAGCGGATACGACCTGGGCAGAGGGGTACAGTCGAGTACGGGGGGATCCACCGCTGTTGATCCGGGTCTGGCGAATCAGTTTCCCTCCGGTTTTTCTAACGACAATATCATCGTGGTAGAAACCGGCGGACATACCACCCTGATCGCGCAGCAATGCCAGGATAATTTTGGCTATGTGGGGCACAAAACCAATGGTAGCATGGGTGATGGGAGCACCACCGGCGGCTCTCAAAAAACATTTTCTTTCAACACCGCTGCCGTACAGATCTGTGGCGCCCCAACGGTAGATGCGGGCATTAATACTTCAGTAAATACTACCGATTATTGCCGCCAGCAGCCTGTTACCCTCTATCCTTATCCGGCTAACATTGCAGGAGCAACACTTTCCATTACGAGCGGCGGCAGTATTGCCAGCCTGAACGCAAGTACCAATGTACTTTCCTTTAGCGGTACCGGCACTGTTGTGGTAACATATAAGGTAAACATAAGTGGCTGTAATCCCGCTACGGTAACCAGAACCTTTAATGTGGTTGACTGCAGCCCCACGGTGACCATTCCCGGTAAGGTATGGGATGATAAAAACGGGGATGCAAAAACCGCCGCATCGGGTGAGCCGGGCATTGCCAATGGTTTGTGGGCTAACTTAGTAGACCCTGATGGTGTGGTAGTGGCTTCGGTGAAAGTGGCAGATGACGGCTCTTTCCAGATCGTAGTGGATAAAGGCAGCCTAACAAGCGGCAATTATTCGATCATACTGACCAATGCTGCAAAAGGCAATGGCGACCTGCTGACCGGTGCAGAGACTCCTGCTGGAGGGTATGGGTATACAGGAACGAATAGCGGCACAGATGCCAGCGCAAACAGGAATAACCGTACCGGGAAATTTACATTGGCGAACCTGAATCAGACGGCGAATAACGGCTCAACATCCCCTGTTAACTTTGGTATCAGTAACGATCCCACCGCGCTGCCGGTAACCTTCGGTGCTGTTTCCGCCAAAATTGTAAACCGGCAATTAGTAGTGAACTGGAGTACGATGAGCGAAGTAAATAATGATCATTTTGAAATAGAGGTTTCAAACGATGGCACGCACTTTACCCGTATCGGCTCTGTAAAAAGCCAGGCACCTAATGGAAATGCGACGGAAGTAATCAATTATAAATTTGAAGTGGATGCGCAAGGCGCCGCTGCGGCTTTGGGAATTGGGGTTCTGGCTTTTGGTGCCCTGGCATTCGGTTTCAGCCGCCGGCAAAAAGTGTTCCTGATCGTAGTGATGATGGCTGGCGGCACCCTGTTTTTTACAGGTTGTAAAAGAGATGTTGCTGATCTAAACAATACAGGAAGTATACAGGTTCGGGTGGTGCAGGTTGATATTGATGGTAACCGGACTTTCAGCAAAATTGTGCAGGCAGTAGCAGAGTAAACAGAAGGCAATAGCTACATTCAGATAAATCAGTATCAATGAATGTTAACGGGGCGTAATTCCTTACTGCCCCTTTTTTTATCAATCCCGGTAGTCTCTTCCGGTTAATTGCAAAAACAACCCCTCCAGGCCCTCCTGGCGGTGCTGCTGTTTCAGCTCATCCAGGGTTCCCTGGCTGATGATGCTGCCACCATCCATCAGGGCCACTTCGGTGCAGAGGTCTTCCGCTTCTTTTAGCTGATGCGATGTGTAAACGAGGGTGGTCCCGTTCCTGTTGATCTCTTTAAGGTAGCCGATAATGGCATTGCGGGACTGCACATCCACACCTACAGTGGGCTCGTCCAGGAAAAGGATCCGGGGATTGTTCATGACCCCGATGGCAAGATTGACCCTTCGTTTCATTCCGCCAGAAAACTCTTTCAGCGGCTTGCCGGCTACATGCTGCAGTCCCATTACTTTTAACAGGGTAGTGGTGGCATCGCTGATCTGCCGGCTGTTTAATCCATACCAGGCCCCAAAGAATTCCAGGTTTTCTGCGGGGGTGAGTTCTTCATAAAAAGAAAAGTCCTGGGGTACAAACCCGATGGTGCTCTTAACAAAGCTGCTGTTCTCTTTTATTTCTTTTCCAAAAAGCCGTATGGAGCCTTGCGGGTAGGGGAGCAGCCCTGTCATTAAACTCATCAGGGTGGTCTTACCCGCACCATTCGGTCCAAACAGGCCAAACCGGCTGCCTTCCTTTACCACAAGATCAAGCTGGCGGATCACCGGTTGTGCTGCCCGCTTATAGCAGTACCCCAGGTTTTTTATATGCAGGGCATCTTCGTTCAACATACTTGCGCTGATTTATTCTGCGGGGTTATCATCGTTCCTTGTTGCGATCTGGTCCAGCACAGCATAAAATTCCTGCCCGTATTTCCGGGTGAGGGGCTCTTTCAGGAATTTATACACGGGTACCTGTAATGATTTGCCCAGTTTGCAGGCGGGGCTGCACATTTTTTTCCGCGGTTCGTAATTCAGCCGTTCATAATCGCCATGTTTGCCTTTATAGGCAATAATGGGGTAAAGGTGGCAACTGATGGGCTTTTTCCAGGGGATCTTTCCTTCGTTATAAGCCTGCTCAAAGGCACATTTGATGAGGCCGTCCGGCTCGCGGTAGGCATATACACAGATCTCGTTATCGCTGGGAAGGGTAGGTGTTACCCAGCCAAATTCTTCGTCATATTCATAGTTGCCTTTCTTTTCAATTTCTTTTATGGCGGGCTGGGTCAGGTAGGGCTTTACTACCTCATAGTATTCGTTTACCAGCTTTAATTCGGCTTCTTCAAGCGGAGCACCGGCATCGCCATCTTCACAGCAACCACCCTTGCATTTGGACAGGTCGCACACAAATTGTTTTTCAATCACATCATCGCTGATGAGTTTATTGTCAATAACGATCACTTTATTTTTTTTGCAAAATTAAGCACCCGGAGCCGGGTGCCGCTATTTATTTGTAAAATGCTGTTTACTTATTGCCGGGGCCCTGGCTGATGGTCACTTTCGCGGTTTTCACCCGGTTCCTTTCCGTTTCCATTACGGTAAACTCAAAATCGCCGGTCCGCACCACATCACCGGCACGGGTCAGTTCTCCGGAAAGTTCATTGATCAGCCCGCCCAGGGATTCACTGTCGCCCCGTACTTCATCAAAGGTCTCAATGGGGAGTTTTAAGGCCTTGCACATGTCATGGAGCATGGTGCGTCCTTCAAAGATATAATTGTTGTCATCGATCCTGTTGATCAGGAGGTCCTCGTCGTCAAATTCATCCTTTACTTCTCCTACTACTTCTTCAATGATGTCCTCCATGGTAACGATACCACTGGTACCGCCAAACTCGTCTACTACCACGGCGAAATGAATCCGCTTTTTCTGGAAATCCAGCAGGAGGTCCTCTATCAGTTTTGTTTCGGGTACAAAGTACGGCGCACGGATCCTGGTATGCCAGTCCTTAATAGCAGTACCGTCATCAAGATAGGGAACCAGGTCCTTTATATTTAACACCCCGGCAATTTCATCCAGGCTGCTTTTGTATACGGGCAGCCTGGAATAATGCAGCTCACCTACCTGCCGGATCAGGTCTTCAAAAGGCGTATCATATTTTACACCACTTACGTAGAGGCGGTTCCGCATAACTTTTTTAACGGAGATCTTTCCAAATTTAACGATCCCCTTCATAATATTCTTTTCTTCCGGAGTAACCTCGTCTGTTTGAATATCGATGGTTTCATCAATTTGCTGGATATTGGTTTCCTCTACCTTGTTGGCCCCTACCGTGCGGCCAAAACTGTCGGCCAGGGCCACCGTCCACCGGCTGATCCTTCTCAGCAAAAGATAAATGGCTTCAACGATCATGATCAGCACCGGCCATTCAAATGCAAAGCGCAGGTTGTTCTGGGTAGCCCAAACGCGCGGAAAAATTTCAACAAGGAAAAGGATGGCAAAGGCAATAATGGCAAACTTCAGGAAGATGCCCCAGATGGTATCCAGGTATTCTGCGGGCACATAGTAGTTAATAAGATAATTGGCCAGAACGATCGTACAGATGTTTACCAGCGTTTTTGCGATGAGCATGGACGTAAATACTTCCTTGGGCTCTTCCAGCAAATTAAGGATCCTTTTTGCGGAGGGCTGCTGCTTGGTCTTTAATACATCAATATCTTTTTCATCCAGCGAAAAAATGGCCGCCTGCGAACCTGCAATAGAAAAGGAAATGATGACCAGCACGACCAATGCGGCCACCAGCAATGTTGCATTCTGTATGCCAACAGGAAGCTGTCCCTGTATCACATCTAAAAAAACAAATAGGGTTTCCAAAGTTCGGGTTTTCGTGAAACTGATTGCTCAAACGGCAGGCTGGTCCGTTTGTAAACTGTTTTAGAAGGAGTGCAGATCAAATCCTTCGGAGCCTGTATGACCACCGGTATGTTCATCGGGTGAAGGAACCCCTTCTGTTTTTTTGTCAAGCATGATCAGGTTTTCGCCTACGACTTCCGTCACGTACTTTTTGGTGCCATCCTTGTCTTCCCAGCTGCGGGTACGCAGCCGTCCTTCAATATAAACGAGGCTCGCTTTTCGCAGGAACTTCTGCGCCAGCTCTGCCAGTCCGCGCCACAATACAACGGTGTGCCATTCGGTTTGCGAAATCAATTTACCGGTGCGGTCTTTAAAGGTTTCCGTGGTAGCAAGCGGAAATTTTGCCACGGCAATATTGCCTTCCAGTAATTGAACATCCGGGTCTTTTCCTAAATTTCCAATCAGCATAACTCTATTAACGCCTCTCATAATATAGATTTTTCCTTATTTTTTGTTTATAAAGGTTAACATCCTGTTTTTTAACTCCGGTATCATCTGAAAAAATATGCCGGTTCCTGTAAAATCTAACTAAAATTAATTTTTTTGACCGGATAAACAAAATTAAGCACGAGATTTCAGAAATTGTCAAGATGCTGCGTAATGGTCCGGGGAAATGGCAGTGTTTTTAGGGCCGTTATTTTTTCCCAGCGGTAGTTTTCAAAACCGGCGGGCTTTGCTGCGGGCCGGCAGGCTATAAAAACGGATCTTATAAGCTGATGGCTGAGCTTCTGCGTATACACCGGGCTTATTTCGGTGAGGGTATCCTGTCTGAGCCATCCTTTCCGGACCGCAGCGCGGATGATCTCCGCGGCTGGGGTTTCGGCTGCTTTTTCGATAAGCGGGAATTCGTAGAGATGCTGCCAGATGTCTTTGCTGAGCCGTTCCCTTACCGGAACAGTAGCCCGGTAAATGGGGAGAAAGAAGTAAAAATAGCGGGTACGTACCGCGATCTTTTTTGTTTTTACCGGCAACAGCGCAACGATGTCTTCCCTGAAGGCAACACAGTGGTTTTGGAAAGGGCAGTCCGCACAGTCGGGGTTTGCGGGCCTGCAAACGGTGGCGCCAAAATCCATAATGGCCTGGTTATAGGTACCTGGCTCCTTCTTATCGAGCAACTGCTCCGCCAGCGCCGTAATTATCTTTTTGCCCGCGGTGGTATCAATGGCCTCGCGGATCCCAAAGACCCTCGCCAGCACGCGGAACACATTGCCATCAATTACAGCATGCGGCAGGTTAAAGGCAAAGGAAGCAATGGCGGCCGCGGTATAAGGACCAATGCCTTTTAATTGCAGGATGGCCGCATAGCTGTCCGGAAAGCGGCTGTTTAGTTCTGTACTGATCTTCCGGGCAGTGTGTATCAGGTTTTTACAGCGGGAGTAATACCCCAGCCCCTCCCAGAGTTTGAATACTTTTTTTTCATCGGCTGCCGCAAGATCCCGGACCGTAGGAAAATTATGAATAAAATTTTCGTAATACTTTAATCCTTGTTCTACACGTGTTTGCTGTAATATAACTTCACTCAACCAGATCCTGTAGGGATCTTTGATCCCTTTCCAGGGCATTTTTCTTTTGTTCTCAGTTCGGTTCCATTCAATTAAATAACGCGAAAAAAGGTTATGGATCAATTTTTTATGTATTAAATAGTGGATATTGTCAATTAAATTTAGTAAATTACCATAAAATTTTTCAATTTTATAAAATTTGGATTAATAATTGATTGTAAACTATTTATTAAAGTTTTGCACATTTATTGCAGTAACTTTACGTAACAGTAATCATTAAACTATCTTAATATCAGGAACTATGCGAAAAGCAGACTTAGTAAATAAGATCTCAGACAAAACCGGTATTCCAAAGGTTGATGTGCTTGTTACTTTGGAAACGATGTTCAAAGAAGTAAAGGATACCCTTTCCTCCGGCGAGAATATCTACATCAGGGGGTTTGGCAGTTTTATTACAAAAAAGAGAGCTGCTAAGATCGGCCGGAATATAAAAAAGAATGTGGCAGTGCATATCCCGGAACATTATATCCCTGCGTTCAAGCCCGCAAAAGAATTTACCGCCGAGGTAAAAAAACTCGTTGAACCCAAACCGGATAATGGTCCGGGGGAAGATGGGGATGATTAGAATTCCTGAAAAAAACTTCGTTTTGTAGCGGATTGCAGTTACCTTTGCCGTCCAATTAAGGACAGTTGAAGAAACCCCAGGTAATAACAATCGTTGTGGCAGCAGTGGCAATAGTGCTTTTGCTGGCTTTTGGGCGTACTGTCCCGAAGGCTGGACCTAAACCGGTTGCCGGGGAAACTACGCAGGATCATGACCATGCCGGCCATGAGGATGCCGCCGGTGGATTTTCCATTGATACGGTACTTGCAATGTCTAAAAAAGAGCTTCCGGCCGGTCAGGCACTGAGGCTTGATCTGCTTGAGAAAAGCATTACGCGCGGTGATGTAAAAAAGCAAAGGCTGGATGTATATCACCAGCTGGCCCATTTCTGGAAAGACACTGCAAAAGCCTTTATTCCCTATGCCTGGTTTACGGCAGAATCAGCGCGGTTGGAAAATTCCGAAAAAAGTCTCAACTTTGCAGCCCAAATCTTTTTAAACCAGCTGTCCCAGGTCGAAAATGAGCCGACCCGTCATTGGATGGCTGAGCAGGCAAAAGACCTGTTTGAGAAGACTTTGTCTGTAAACCCGGCTAATGATTCGGCCCAGGTGGGTTTGGGAGCAACATACCTTTACGGGGGCATTGGTACCCCGATGGAGGGAATTGGAAAGATCAGAGCTGTTGTTGAAAAGGACAGTACCAACGTTTATGCGCAAATGACCCTGGCCACGGCTTCCCTTATGAGTGGTCAGCAGCAGAAAGCGCAGGAACGGCTGGAAACAGTCCTGAAACTGCAGCCTCAGAATATCCAGGCAATTTTAATGCTTGGAGACCTGTACGAAAAGGATGGCAATAAAGACCAGGCGATACAGTGGTATTCAAAAGCTGTAAAGCTGGTACAAAGAGCGGATATCAGGACAGAGCTGGAGAAGCGGATTGAAGCATTGAAGAAATAAAAATATTTAACAAAAGTTCATTTTAAAAAATTTATTGAGTATGCCTTGTGGTAAAAAAAGAAAGCGTCATAAAATCGCGACACACAAACGTAAAAAAAGACTGAGAAAGAATCGTCATAAAAAGAGAAAATAGGATAACGTTTTTCTTTTAAGACATTTGGAATAACAGGTAGTATTCTGTTGAGATAGAAATTACCTGTTATTGCTTTGTTATTGGTCGGTTTTTTAAATAATGATGAGAGCATACCCATCCTGTTTGCTGCCATAAAATATTATTTTGCCCCCCTCATTATTCTGGCTAACCGTTTCTTTATATACTTCAAGATGAGTACTCATGGTGGTTTCTCATGAATAAAGACCTTATTATTAATGCCACGCCTACGGGTGTGGACATAGCCCTACTTGAGGATAACAAACTGGTAGAGCTGCATAGTGAAAAAACGGATTCCCGTTTCGCCGTGGGCGATCTTTACCTGGGAAAGGTAAAGAAACTGATGCCCGGATTAAACGCAGCATTTATTGACCTGGGGTACGAGAAGGATGCGTTCCTTCATTATACAGACCTGAGTCCCTACGTAAAATCACTGCTGAAATTTACACAGCTGGCGATGAACCAGGGCGGCGAGCAGGCAATGGATTTTTCAAAATTTGAGATCGAGCCGGAAATTGTAAAAACCGGCAAGATCACGGAAGTACTGAGCGGGAAGCCGCATATCCTTGTCCAGATCTTAAAAGAGCCCATCGCTGCCAAGGGCCCCCGTTTGAGCTGTGAGCTTTCATTGCCCGGGCGGTATATTGTTATTACCCCGTTCAACAACATTGTGGCGGTTTCCAAAAAGATCCATTCCTCCGAGGAAAGGAAACGGCTGCAAAAAATTGTAGAGGCGGTAAAACCCAAAAACTTTGGGGTAATCGTTCGTACAGCGGCAGAAGGGAAGAATACCGCCGAGCTGTATGAAGATCTGACCAACCTGGTGACCTCCTGGAAAACCATTGAGCAAAACCTAAAGGGCGCGGTAGCCCCTGCCAAGATCCTGAGCGAGCAGAATAAGACCAACAGTATTTTGAGAGATCTCCTGAATGCAGATTTTAACCGCATTATAGTGAACTCGAAAAGTATCTTCACCGAAACCAAGCAATATATCCAGAAGATTGCACCGGAAAAGGCGGAGATCGTTTCGTTTTATCAAAGCCCGGGGGGGATCTTCGATTCGTTTGGCATTACCAAGCAGGTAAAAGCTTCTTTTGGAAAAACGGTGAACCTGAACAGCGGCGCCTACCTGATCATTGAACATACCGAGGCCCTGCATGTAATTGACGTGAACAGCGGCTACAAGAATGTAAGCAATAACCAGGAGCAAAATGCGCTGGCGACCAACCTGGAGGCGGCTGAGGAAATATCGCGGCAGCTGCGGCTGCGTGATATTGGCGGTATCATCGTGGTGGATTTTATCGACATGAAGCAGGCTGAGAATAAGCGGACCCTCTACGAAAAAATGGAGGAGTTTATGAAGGTGGACCGCGCGCGGCATTCGGTGCTTCCTATTTCAAAATTTGGGCTAATGCAGATCACCCGGCAGCGGATGCGCCCGGAGGTCAACATCAATACCCAGGAAATTTGCCCTACCTGTAACGGTACCGGCAAAATAGCTTCCTCGCTGATCCTTGAAGATGAGATCGAAAAAAATCTCAGTTACCTGATCACCCATAAACATAAGGACCTGAAACTGGTGGTGAACCCCATCGTTTATGCGTACCTGACCAAGGGTTTCTGGTTTAACAGCAAGCTCGCAAAATGGAACAAAAAGTTCGGGCAGAAGATAAAGCTGGAACAGAACACCACCTACCAGCTGGTAGAGTACCGGTTTTTTAACAGCGACGAAGAAGAGATCAAGATGTAGAGTGGAGCATATTGAATAACAAATAAGGGGATGCCGCAGTGATGAGTGGGTTGAAAGAAGGTTTGCGGAACAACCAGCGGGTTTCCTTACTTTTTCATTCAAAATCTTACGTTACCGTATCAGGGCCTCCCAAAGCCCTTCTGCCGGACTGAAGAGGAGGTTTGCAGAACCGGGACTGATCCGCCAGAAACCCTTTTCTATTTCCGTTTCAAGTTCGCCGGTATCCCAGCCACAGTAGCCGATAAATAATTTCAGGTCTTTATCTGATCCCGGATCCCCGTTGATATGCATAACTGCCTGTTTAAAATTTCCCCCGGAGTAAACGGACGGGCTTACCGGTAATCCTTCTTCTATAAGGTCCGGGCGGCGGTGTATAAAAAAAAGATGCTCCTGGTCAACCGGCCCGCCTTCATATAATTTAAATGGTGCACATTGCCGGAACTCCACCAGCTCGTTCAATGTTCTTGGAAACGGTTTATTCAGCACAAAGCCCATGGCTCCGTTTTCGTTGTGCTCAGTAATGAGCAGTACTACCTTAAAAAAATTAGGATCATCCATTAATGGAGTGCTTACCAATACAGTACCGGTTGTTATATTCATTGTTGCTGGTAAAAGAAAATCGGGGTTCCGGATGGAACGCTTTTGAAATGGAGCAGGCTTTCTAATTCTTATTGATCAAAAAATGGAAGGCTTTTAACTGGGGCCTGTTGATAGCCCGGAGGATCTTTCTTTTTTTGCTGGTGATACGGCTGCGGCTGACGAGTTCGTGGGCGATACAAAAGTTTTCATCGGTATCCACACAGGCGATCACCTTATGCACGAACTGTACTTCCTGATCAATATATTCGGGAGTGCATTCGTTTTCTTTCAGCAGAAAGATAATATCGCGGCTATAATCGTTCATTTTGCCATCTTCAAAAAAAATGTGACATTCACATTTATAAAAATAAGATTTTTTCCGATCCGGTGCAAGAATATTTTTGTATTGCAGGGATTGATAAAGAACCGGTAATTCATGGCTCCGGAGCATCATAAAAAACACATATTAGTAGCCCCGCTTGATTGGGGTTTGGGTCATACAACCAGATGTATTCCAGTGATTTATGAACTATTAAAACAAGGCGCCCGCGTAACGGCTGCCGGTAACCGGGTGCAGCTTCGTTTGCTGGAAAAGGAATTTTCCCAAATTGATTTCCAGTACCTGGAGGGATATAATGTGCATTATACAGCAAAGAGAAGCCGGTTTGTTATAAACCTGGCACAACAGGCGCCGGCTATTTTAGAAGCTATCCGGAACGAGAACCGGTGGCTCCGCGATATCGTAAGGGAATACAGCATTGATGGCGTCATCAGCGATAACCGGTTTGGACTGTATCATGCCGGCATTCCAACGGTTTTTATCACGCACCAGTTAAAGATCAGGAATCCGTTAGGGCGTATGATGGAAACGCTTTCCCGGCGGATCAATTACCGGTGGATCGGGCGGTTCTCCCGCTGCTGGATCCCGGATTACCCGGAGGCACCCGGCCTTGCCGGCGCTCTTTCGCATCCGGCGGTAATGCCGGCAATCCCCTGTGCGTATATTGGCCCGCTATCCCGCATGCAACTGTTGCCAGGTGCCGTTGCAAAAGAAATGGTGCTGATCCTGCTCTCCGGTCCCGAACCCCAGCGTTCCCTGTTTGAAAAGATCGTGTGTGAGCAGCTGCCATCCTGTAAAGCAGGAACGGTGCTGGTGCGGGGGTTGCCGAACGGAGGAGGGCCACCGCTTGCAGTACCCGGCTCTACGGTTGTTTATGACCATCTTCCGGCACAAAAGCTGAACCAGCTGATGTGCGATGCGGCGTATATTATATGCAGGAGTGGTTACAGCTCGGTGATGGACCTGCAGGCGGTAGGCGCCAGGCCCATACTGGTACCTACACCGGGCCAAACGGAGCAGGAATACCTGGCAGAGCTGCTCGGCAGCCAGCACCATGCTGTGATCTGTTCCCAGGAACAGTTCAACATGGAGGTATTGCTCGGGGAGGCAAAATACAGGAACTGTATATTACCGCACCGCAACGGGGGATCGGTTTTAGAACAGGCGGTGGAAGGTTTTTTAAATGAATGCAAGCCTGGTTAATGCAAATGAAAAATGCCGGTTCAGTCTTTTGGTGAAAAGGTTTCCACGAGTCGCTTTTCTGCGGCATCAAAATTGCTCCAGTCGTCCATCACAACTTCCATGACCGCCACGCCGGAGGTAGGCAGCCCCTCTAACCCGGCATGAGTGAGGTCATTCACAAAATTTGTTACGCCCGGGTTATGGCCCACAATGGCCAGCGTTTGAATGTTCTCGCCTTCCCGCAGCCATTCGATGGTTTCTGTAATGCCCAGCACATCGGCGAGGTAGAGGCTTTCAAAATAGCGGATATGGCTACCGGGGATACGGAGTACCTCAGCAAAGATGCGGGTTGTTTGCATGGTCCTTTCCGAGTTGCTGGAAAAGATCCTGTCGATACGGTAGCCCTTTTCTTTAAGCAGCGCAGCCATCTTTGCGGCATTGCGCTGCCCCCTGTCGGTCAGTTTTCGTTCAATATCCTTTCCAAAGCCCTGCTCAGCTTTAGCATGCCGGATGATGATCAATGTTTTCATGCACCTGTTTTCAAAAATGTGATTAAAAATTCTCTACAAGTTTAAGTAAATAAAATGGTTGATACAATCTTCTTTTTTGAGTGGATGGGGGTAGATAAATGGGGTACAGGTAGTAATGAATATCGTGTTTTTAGTACATAATAAAAAAAAAATTTTTGTTAAAGAAATGTTACCTTGAGTAGGTCACACTCCTCTTTTTTAAATTCTAAACTTAAAAGCTGTATGAAAAGAATGAAGGTTTTTTGCTTGTTACTCATGCTCTTTTGTCCAGGTTTTATGCTAAATGGTTTTAGTCAGACAAAAACCATTGCAGGCACTGTTACAGATGATCAGGGTAAACCGATCCCCAATGTTTCCGTCGTATTAAAGGGCTCCTCTTCGGGAGCTGCTACGGATGCGGAAGGAAAATTTTTGATTGCTGCCAAAGCCGGCGATGAGCTGGAATTTTCGAGCGTCGGGTTTAAAACGCTTAGCGTAAAAGCGTCCGCTGATATGTCCGTTCAAATGGTCTCGGACGTTGCCAATTTAACCGATGTGGTGGTTATCGGTTATGGTACTGCACGCAAAAAGGACCTTACCGGTTCTGTGGCCGTTGTAGATATGAAGGACCTGAAACAGCAGCCTGCTGCCAGTCCCCTGGAAGCCTTACAGGGTAAGGCCGCGGGGGTGCAGATCGTGAATGACGGGTCGCCGGGTGCCACTCCCCAGGTCAGGATCCGTGGTTTCAGTACTATTAATAATAATGATCCCCTGTATATTATTGACGGGATGCCGTACCAGGGAAAGCTGAGCTGGCTGAACTCCAGTGATATCGAAAGCATGCAGGTATTAAAAGATGCTTCTGCGGCTTCTATTTATGGTGCCCGTGCCAATAACGGGGTGGTGATCGTTACCACCAGGAAAGGAAAATCGGGGGCACCCCGGGTGAACCTGGATATGTATTATGGAAGCCAGAACCCCAACCGGAGCCGGTTTCCCAAGTACCTGAACCCGCAGCAGTTTGCAGAATTCCTGTTTACAGGGTATAAAAATGCAGGGCTGGATCCTACGAAAACCGACTATTACGGAACGGATGCCAACAAACCTACGCTGCCGGAATATTTGCTGGCCGGTGGCACATATGGACAAAAAATTACTGCAGCCATGGTAAACCCGTCCCTGTATAATTATTCCATGGATGGGAAAACATTCTATCAGATCACCAAGGCCAACCAGCAGGGTACAGACTGGTACCGGACCATTACGCAGAATGCCTCCATCCAGAACTACCAGCTTACGGTAAGTGGTGGCGGACAAAATGCAAATTATGCCATCAGCGGCGGGTATATGAACCAGGAAGGTGTTGTGAGATACACCGGGTTCAAACGGTACACCATTCGTTCCAATAGTAATTTTACGGTGCTGGGCGACCGGCTCCAGCTGGGAGAAAATATCCAGTATTCCCGCACCGAGAACCAGGGTTTTTCAACCAATGTAAATACAGCCGGAAGCTATATGGGTGAGGGGTCTCCAATGGGCTGGGCCTACCGGATCCAGACCATCATCCCGGTGTATGATATCATGGGCAATTTTGGCGGCAGCCGCGGAAACCTGCTCGGAAATGCAGAGAACCCGATGGCGGCACTTTACCGCGCCAAGGATAATGTGGGTACCTCCAACCAGTTCTTCGGAAGCGTGTATGGAGATCTTAAGATCCTGGAGGCCCTGCACCTCAGAACCACTTACGGGGTGCGCTATGAAACGTACAATGGTGTATCTGTAGGCTATCCCAACCCCGAACGTGCCGAGGGGAGCTATAACAACCATACCTTCAGTGAAAATATGGGCTGGGGTACCGATTGGACCTGGTCCAACACCCTTACCTATAAAAAGCGGTTTAATGAAAAGCATGATCTTACCGCCATGGTAGGTACGGAGGCCGTGAGAGCGCGGGCGCGTTATCTGAATGGTTCTGCAAACGGTTATTTCCTGATGGGGGATATGAACTATTATTATATGAATACGGCAACTTCTACCCCCGTTGCCAACAATGGTACAAGTATCAGCCAGCCCAGCTCGCTGTATTCGGTTTTTGGAAGGGTGGATTACGGGTTCATGGATAAATACCTGATCTCCGGGATCCTGCGCCGGGATGGTTCTTCAAGGTTCAACCCCAGTAATAAATACGGGAATTTTCCGGCTGTCAGTTTTGCCTGGAGGGTATCTAATGAAGGGTTCATGAAAAGTGTGACCTGGGTAGATGACCTGAAGTTCCGTGCCGGTTGGGGTGTTACCGGTAACCAGAGCATTCCCGACTTTCAGTACCTGCAATTATTTCAGGCAGCTATCAATAATTCCTATTATCCTATTAACGGAAGCAGTCTTTCCAGCGGTGTATGGATCTCCGGCTATGCCAACCCGGATGTGAAATGGGAACAGGCACAGTCCTTAAATGTAGGGATCGACTTTACGTTGCTGAAGCATGCGTTGGACGGATCTTTTGATGTGTACAACAAAAAAACAGTAGATCTGCTTTATCCGCTGGCCCTGCCGGCACAGGCCATCGGCGGCGGATCTTCGCCCTTTGTCAACATTGGTGAAATGAACAACAAGGGTTTTGAACTGGTCCTGAACTATCACCATACCAGCCGTTCCGCCAATAAGCCCTTTACTTTTGACGCGGGTGTAAATGTTTCGAGAAACATCAATAAGCTGGTGTCACTGGCGCCGGGTATTAAAAAGGTGAACATGCTGAGCAACCGTTCAGTAATTCCTTCGGTGATCATGGCCGGGCTTCCCTTTGGCGCATTCTACGGGTACAAGGTTGAGGGCCTCTTTAAATCGGCTGAGGAAATTGCCGGCGCTGCAAAACAGACAGGCGCTCACCTGGGCGGGTTCCGTTATGCAGATGTTGACGGAAGCGGTACCATTGATGATAATGACCTGACCATGATCGGCAGTCCGCATCCGAAGTTTATTTATGGTCTGAACCTGAATGCAAGCTATAGCAATTTTGACGTGTCGTTTGCATTTAACGGTTCGCAGGGTAACAAGATCTTTGATTTTACACGCCTGTACACAGACCTCAGCCTGTTTGACGGTGCGGTGAGCGACCGGATGCTGAGTGCCTGGAGCCCGCAGAACCCCGACAGTGATATCCCTGCTCCTTACAGGAGCCGGCCTTCTATCGAAATGCTGTCCAACAGCTATTTTGTACAGGATGGCAGCTACCTGAAATTAAAATTGGCACAGATCGGCTATAATTTCAAAATAAATGGCGCGCTGAAAGATAAGATCAGGAACCTGCGGTTATATGTAAGTGGTACCAACCTGTTTACCATTACCAAATACAGCGGCCTGGATCCTGAAGTTACTTCTTCTCCGGGAACCTATGCGGCTCCGGGGGTAGACCTGGGAATGTATCCAATATCCCGTCAGTACCTGGTTGGTTTAAACGTTACATTCTAAACATTGACTTTAAAAATCGTATTGTATGACAAAGAAACTATATAAATCGATATTGCTCCTTTCGGTTCTGGCCATATTCTATTCCTGTGGAAAAGGGTTCCTGGATGCCAAACCCCAGGGGGCACTTTCCGAAGACCAGTTAATGAACACCCAGGGAGTGGAGGCTGCGCTGATTGGCGCTTATGGCATTATGAACGGGAACATCAGTGGCACCTGGGGTAACTATTCCAGCGGCCCCAGCCAGTGGCTGTTTGGGGAGGTAGCTGCCGACAATGCACACAAGGGCAGCAACAGTTCGGACCAGTCGCCCATGAGTGATATTGAACTGCATAACGTGAACCCGTCCAATGATAACCTGCCTGTTATGTGGCGGGTATATTACGAAGGGGTAACCCGTTGCAATACCACGCTCAGGCTCCTTGCTGCAGTGCAAAACGGTGGTAGTGACAAATTCTCCGATGAGCGTGCCACGCAAATAGCTGCAGAAGCAAAAATGCTGCGGGGGCACTATTATTTTTTCCTGGCCAGGTTGTTTAAGAACGTTCCCTATATCGATGAGAACATGACCACCCAGGAGGCTACGCAGGTGACGAATGACAAGGATGTGTTCCCGATGATCGAAGCCGATTTTAAAGCTGCCATGGCCGGTCTTCCGGCAGATTACTCCAAGCCGTTGGGTGAGGTAGGTCGCGTAGATAAATATGCAGCGGAATCCTACCTGGGCAAGCTATACCTCTACCAGAAAAAGTATACGGATGCCTTGCCGCTGTTTAAGGATGTCATTACCAAAAAACCTGCCCTGACCGGCCTCGACTTTAATGCAAACTTTAACATTAAAGGAAAGAACGGGGATGAAGGGATCCTGGTGTCTCAAAGCAAGATTAATGCGGACGGCAGCGGTGATAATGCCAATGTGGGCGATATGCTGGCCGGGCTTTACGGGAATTCGCCGGGTGGCTGCTGCGGCTTTTTTCAGCCCTCTATTGACCTCGTGAATGCGTTTAAAGTAGATGCGAACGGGTTGCCTTTTTTAGAGGGCACTTACAGGACTAACCCCTACAAGTCAGACCAGGGATTGAGTGGTACGGAGCTTGATAATTATCAGCTGGATGTAACCCTGGTCTTTGATCCCCGGCTGGATTATACGGTAGGAAGGAGACAGGTACGGTACCGCGACTGGGGTGAACTGGTTCCCGGCTGGATACGTGACCAGGCATTTGCCGGGCCCTTTGTAGCGGTTAAACAGTCGATCAACCAGGCCGATTTCAGCGGCAATGTGGCCAACGGGGCCAATTACCTCAATGCGCAAAACATCAATATCATCCGTTTGTCCGATGTGTACCTGATGGCGGCCGAATGCGCCGTGGAAACGAATGACCTGGATGCTGCAAAAACCTGGGTCAACCAGGTGCGTACACGTGCAAAGGCATTAGCACCTGTGTTGACTGGCTCCGGGCAGCCGGCTGCCGTTTATAAAATAGGAACCTATCCCTCCTTTGGAAGCCAGGATTATGCGCGGAAGGCGGTGCGGTTTGAACGAAGGCTGGAGCTGGCCCTGGAAGGGCACCGGTATTATGACCTGGTACGCTGGGGCACGGCCAAAGATGTGCTGGAATCCTACAGGACCTTTGAAAGGCAGTATGTGGCATCGTCTCAGCCGGCAGCGTTCTCCTACCCCGATTGGGATAAGGGAATGCGCATTCCCCAGGAGCAGATCGACCGTGCGCAGGGGATCCTGAAACAGAACCAGTAACGGCAGATAACCGGGTAATCGATACAGGAGGGTGTTTCAAAAAACGGGAACACCCTCTTTTTATCGGGTAAAACAGCCGGTACCGGCAAATTGCCGCAACCGCGGTGATGCACGGGAAATAGAGTACATTCGTTTACATAAAACGATAAAATACTCCGTTTGAAAATAATTACAGCACTCCTTTTCCTGGCAGGCCTTTCGATATGCCTGTTTACCTGTACCAGCCTGTACCATTCGGGTAATGACCCCAGGGGCACGGCATACGCAGGCTCCGGAACCTGTGGACAATGCCACCGGGGAATTGCAGCTGATTTTGTACATGCCAATCATTTTAGAACGTCTTCGGAAACAGCTGTTGATGCGGTTAAAAAAGTAATCACATCGCTCAACGATACCGTCCGTTTTCCAAACGGTCAGCTGGTGCTCCTGGAGGCTGTGGATAAAAAGGCAGCACAGGTTTATATGCTGAACGGGAAACAGGCCGCCAGCGAATCAATGGACGTTGCTTTCGGATCCGGTGAAAAAGCATGGACCTTCGGCTATTGGAAGGAGGATCAGCTGCACCAGTTGCCGCTTACGTACCTGTCGGAATTAAAACGCTGGACAAACAGCCCGGGTTTGCCTGCAGATCATCCGGACTATTCGCGGCTTATTGTAGGCCGTTGTATGGAGTGCCATAGCTCATATGCCGCGGTTAAAAAAAGCCTGGAGCAGGGAATGCGCTATACCGAAAAGATCGACGCCGGCTCCGTCATTTACGGAATTGATTGTGAGCGTTGCCATGGTCCTGCTGCGCAACACGTAGCATTTCACCAGGAGCACCCGCAGGAAAAGCGGCCTCAGTTTATAACAGCCATTCGATCCCTGAGCCGGCAGCAGCAGCTGGATCTTTGCGGTACCTGCCATTCCGGGGACCCGGTAACCCTTAGATCGATCTTTGCTTTTGTGCCGGGAGATTCTTTGTCGAACTATTATATGTATTACCCGGGAGCTGCAACCAACCCGGATGCCCATGGGATGCAGATGCAGTCACTGATGCAGAGCCAGTGTTTCCTGCAAAGCAACCTTACATGCACCAGTTGTCACGACACCCATAAAAACGAAGGCAATATGCAGGCCGTATTTGTGCAGCGCTGCATGTCCTGCCATTTAAAATCAGATCATGCTGTTGCAATGCGCAGTGCCAACAACGATTGTATCAGTTGCCACATGCCGCTGCAGGCATCAAAAAGCCTGGATTTTAATAACAGCGCGGAGCAAAGCGGTATTTCCTATCGCCTCAGGACGCACCGGATTGCAATATATCCGGAATCAGCGGGGAAGTAGTAAAACGGACCATCATAAGCCACATATTTCATGAGCTTATTTACACGGAACCCGACTCATATACAGTTTTTCACCAATGTAAATTGTTTTTTCCGAAATTTCATACCGCTCTTTTTTCTTTGTCGGGTATTTTAATATAATAATTTCAGCAGGAAATGGTATTCCAAATACCTTTTTCATTTTCCAGGTTCCCCTGGCGGTCTTTTCTCTTGTCCATGTAAATGTTCTATCGGGGTTTAGCTTAAGAAGGCCGTATTCATCATTGCCTGCGTAATAACAACCCGAAAAACCTCTGATAGCGGAGTCGCTATTAATTTTAAACTGTGATTTAACGGTTAAGGGTGTTACAGTAACAAAAAAAACTGCCAGAATTGATATTAACGTTTTCATCAATTAAAACCGCTACAATTTTCAAACGGAGCCCTGCCATTGTTTCTTATGCTCCATTTTTCATGTCTTTAATATCCCCGTTCATTCTTTCCTTCCATATAATTCATAAAGGCCTGGTTCACTACACGGTTACCTCCCTCTGTAGGGTAATCGCCGGTAAAATACCAGTCGCCCAGGTTGCCGGGGCAGGCTTTGTGAAGGTCTTCAATGCTTTGGAAGATCACCTGTACCGGGATGTTCAAACCGGCCGGCGTGATCATTTCAGCGATCTTTTCCGTGATCTCATCCACTGTACTACTCTTGTAGAGCTGCTTCACCACGTTTTCCGTATGGAGGAGGTTTTGTTCCTTCAGCTCCTTACAGCGTTGCAGCAGCTCATTCAGCAGGGATTCTTTTCCCTGGTCCTTCAGCACATTTACAGCGGCATTAAAGGCAATAAAATCGCCCATTTTACTCATGTCGATCCCGTAGCAGTCCGGGTAGCGGATCTGCGGACAGGAGGAAACCACGATGATCTTTTTGGGTTTTAGCCGCGAAAGCATCTTGATAATGCTTTCTTTGAGCGTGGTACCTCTTACGATCGAGTCATCGATGACCACTATAGTATCGATGCCCGGGCGCACGGTGCCGTAGGTGATGTCATAAACGTGCTGTACCATTTCGTTACGGCTGGCATCTTCGGTAATAAACGTGCGCATCTTCACATCTTTGATCGCAATCTTATCGATCCGGATGCGGCGGTTGACCATTTCGCTCAGTTTCTCCTCATCAAAATCTTTGCCCCAGCTAAGGATCCGTTCTGTTTTTATTTTGTTCAGGTACAGGTTCATCCCTTTGTGCAGACCCAAAAAAGCTACTTCCGCGGTATTGGGTATATAGGAAAAGATGGTGTTTTTTAGATCAAAGTCGATCGCATTCAAAACCTGCTCGCTCAGGTTCAGGCCAAGTGCTTTCCGTTCCTTGTAAATTTTTTCGTCGCTGCCACGGGAGAAATAAATGCGTTCAAAGCTGCAGGCCCTGCGTTCGCCGGGAGTGACCACTTCTGCTATTTCATATGTGCCGTTTGCCTGCACCATCAGTGCGTTGCCCGGCATCAGTTCTTTTACTTCGTTTTCTCCTACGTTGAAGGTGGTGCGGATGGCCGAGCGCTCGGAGGCTGCAACGATCACCTCATCGTCGATATAATAATAGCAGGGGCGTATGCCGTGCCGGTCCCTGAATACAAAGCCGATGCCTTCCCCGGTCAATCCGCCTACGGCAAATCCTCCGTCGAACATCGGGATCACTTCCTGCAATACGCTTTTGATATCCACATTACCCGGGCTTTTTTTATCAGCTTCGATCAGGTAATGATGTACGATCTCCATCATAGCGGCCAGGTCGCTTTGTTTTTGAAAGGTTCCGGGAATAATATTTAACTTTTCGAAGAGCTCATTGGTATTGACCAGGTTGAAGTTGCCTGCGAGGGCCAGGTTGCGACCCGGTACCGTGTTTCTTTTAATAAACGGGTGACAGAAATCGGCGTTGTTTTTTCCCTGCGTACCGTAGCGCAGGTGACCCAGCAGCAGTTCCCCCAGGAACTTGATATGGCCCTTCATCAGGCCCGGGTGCTTCAGCGCGTCCGGGTTGTAGCGGCACAGTTCATCCACTTCGTCGGCAATGTTTTTAAACAGGCCGGAAATGGCCTGTGGTTCGGCACTGCGCATCCGGTGCAGAAAGGGATAGCCTGGTTCTACATTTAATTTGATGCTGGCAATACCTGCTCCGTCCTGTCCGCGGTTATGTTGTTTTTCCATCAGCAGGTAGAGCTTATTCAGCCCCCACATTACGGTTCCATGCTGTTTTAAATAATGGGAAAAAGGCTTGCGGAGCCGTATAAAAGCAAGGCCGCATTCATGTTTTATGGGATCACTCATAACAATACAAAAAAGAAATGCAAAGTTACGATTTTGAAATTTAAAGATTGCTTAATATAGGTTAACCTGTTGCTTTATTTTACCATGCCGCAGGCTGGGTGCGGATCCCTAAGAAACGTTTGTTATGCGTCAATACCGCGGTTAAGGAACGCGATCATGGGCTGCAGGGCCTGGAAGGCTTTTACCGTGGTGCTTAGTAAGGATCTGGCAACCAGTTCGGTATCCGGGAGGTTGGCCAGGGCCGTATAGCTTTTATACTTCAGGTAGGTGGCTGCGGGGTTATCCGGTTCGTACCCTTTGGGTACTCTCGAAAGGACCTGCCCCTCTTCCACGGCAAGGGAGCCATATGTATCCTTAAATTTTTTTGCCCCGAGGATCTTTTCAAATTCCGGCAGGTTATAATCGATCTCCTGCCGTACCCTGGCCAGTTCTGCAGACATCGGCTGCCAGAGGCCGCCCCCGGTAAAACTTGCCCCCGGCTCCAGGTGGAAGTAATACCCTGCCTTTACTGATTTTTTCCCTTCGGCATTGATATAGGCGCCAAAATTGGATTTATAGGGTTCTTTGTTTTTGGAAAAACGCACATCCCGGTTGATCCGGAACAGACAATCTTTTGCCTTCAGATGTAAGATCGAAGGTTCGGTTTTGCCAAAGGCAGCGATCAGGGTATCCACAAACCCTGCAAAATCTTCGCGGGCGGCTTCATATTCCTTCCGGTGCGCATCAAACCAGGGTTTATTATTATGGTATTTGAGTGCTTCTAAAAATGTTAATGTAGCTTTCTGGATCATAGCCATAAAGTTAAGCGATTTCTTCAATAGCCACAGAGCCACTGAAGCACTGGTTTTTTATTCCCATATACCGGCATCCAGGAGTGCGGTTTTTGTTCTTTCGTTACACAAAGTCCCCGCACAACCCGGCATTTTTAATTCAGAAACCCGGATGCTTCTGTATTTTAGCGTTCCGGTGGTTTGGAACATGGAAATTTTTGAGCTACCTGTGCCCTGAGTATCCGGGGAAAAGAGGGAGGCTCAGCCCCGGGCGCTGAGCAAAGGGAGCTCAGTGTTTCAGCACCTCAGTGGCCTCATCGATGACCCGCCTGTTTTCGGTCAGGGCTTTATAGATATCCGGCCGGTCTGCTTTTACTTTATTCAGCACCACTTTATAAAATAATACCGGCACAGTAAATAAAAGGACCAGGATCAGCAGTAAGATTTTAGCACTATTTTTCATATTGTAATTTTTGTTTGTATCGGGTCAATAATTGATCCAGCTCGTCCGGGGCTATATCCAGCATGTGAAGGGTTCGTGCCAGCAGCGGCAGCTCCTGCTCAATAAACAGGTTCCGCCGGTATTGTTTCGCCTGCTGTATGCCATTGGCACTTATAAAATAACCGATCCCTCTTTTGTCTGTAATGATCTCCTGGCTTCGTAAAAAATCATAGCTGCGGGCCACCGTATTGGGGTTTACGGATAACTGCACGGCCAGTTCCCTTACACTGGGGATCTTTTCCTCCTGCTTCCATACAGCAAGCAGGATCTTTTCGCAGATAAAGTCCACGATCTGCAGGTATATCGGCTGGTTATTATTAAAGTTCATGATCGTTATTTAGCCTGTGTTTCTTTTAGTTTAAAATAAGTGGCCCAGTAAAACAGGGGGCCCCAGCCAAACATATAGAAGGCTCTCAGCAGGTTTATCAGGAAACTGTTCTCTATATACGGATCCGTTTTACTGGCCATCGAAATATAAGTCTTTTGAAAATCAGGATTTGAAAAAGACCAGTTGGGAATCTTCCAGAATGTGGGGATCGTGTTCGCAAATTTCATCAGCAGTGTGATCGTCACAGCGGTAACAATGATGGCGATCAGGTAGGTTTGTTTCCTGAATTGCAAGGAGCAATAGATGAACCAGCCCTGTACCGCTAAAAAGGGTGCAAAGAGACCGAGCTGTCTTTCCTGGTAGTCCTTACCGGGCGCTACATAACCAATGGATGCGAGCTGATTGGTGGCTATCCAGGTGTAAAGTGCATCAGTGGCCTTAAACAGGAGGATAAGGGTGAGGTTGAATACGAGTACATTCTTTACCAGCTCCAGGAAGAGCTTTTCGGCAGCAGATGCGGGTATGCCCAGCTCGAAGACGGCGCTTTCCCGGGCCCGGTATTTCTGAAAAGTGGTTATAGCATAGGTGGTGCCCAAAACGCAAAGAACGGTAAGCGCAATGAGCAGGAAGTTGTCGGGGCTGTAGACCCGGTTCCCTCTCAGGTAGACCTGCAGCAGGAGGATGATGTTGAGCAGCAGGAAGAGGGCAATGACACTGAGGATGTACTGCCTCCGGTTCTCGGTCCATTCTTTTTTTAATAGTAAAAGAAAGCGTTGAGTGCTGAATGTTTCATTCATATAGCGATATTTTGGGTGTGTGCAAAAAGCTGGTTGATCTTTTCTCCATTGGTCATTACGGCCTTATACAGCATTTCAAGATTGACTCCTGAAGGGTAACCGCTGTTATTGCCCGTAAGCGTTGCCCGCCCCCGGAGATTGTCTTCTGCAAACAGGATCTCTGCCCCGGGAGCTGCTTCGTTGCCAAACAAAAGCTGCCGGGAAATGGCCTCTATGGATTGCGAAAAAATGAGCCGTCCCTTCCGGAGGATCGAAACATGGTCCAGCAGGTTGCTGAGGTCATTTACCTGGTGGGTGCTGATGATGACACATTTTGTTTCGTCAATATAACCCGGGAGCAGTTCTTTAAATGCGGCCCGGGACAGGATATCCAGTCCATTGGTGGGTTCATCCAGGAAGAGGTAAGGCGTATTGGCCGCCAGGGCAAAACTGAGCAGCAGCTTTTTCTTTTGACCGAAACTGAGGGCTTCTATATCATTGTCGTACCCGATATTGAAAGCAGTGAGACAATGGATGAATTGTTTTTTACTGAACTGAGGATAAAAGGGGGCATATCCCTCAACGTATTGGGCAATGGTGATTCCGGGAAAAAAAGCAGTATCCGGAACAAAGAAAACGGACCGGAGAAAGGAAGGGTGCCGGTATTGCGGCACTGATCCCTGTACTGTTATGGTTCCTGCCTGCGGAAACAGGAGGCCGGTCATGAGTTTGAGCAAAGTGGTCTTTCCCACCCCGTTATCGCCCAGCAGGCCATAGATCTGCCCCGGGTTAAAGACCTCCGTTACTCCTTCGAGGACGCGGGTCTTATTGTAAGTAAACGAAACTTCTTTTAAAGCAATCATACTACTGTTTTAGTGTATTAATTAAATAGTACACTGCAAATATAAAACGTTAGAGCCGGATCTGCCAAATTTATTTTTTGGGGTGGTAGTTGAGGCACTGAGGCATCGAATCTTTATGGCTCCCCGTAGTTCTTCCACAATAACTATAAGGACGGAATACAAAAGATTTGTGTTCTGAACATTCGCCTATGCGTCAGGTTGATTGTAAGCATTCAGTGGCCGAAGGCAAGGCTGCCGCGGACCGGCAATATAAGTCTCCCTCAAAAAGATTCCCGCCACGTTGTGGCTCCCCGGAAGTTCCTGTTACTAGATTTGCGGTGTGCGGCGCCTGTTTGCTATCATAAGACTTATGCGTGCTACATTTTATGGAAACGGCGCTATCTTTAACTTTACGGCTATGCCAGTGTCGGGGATCTACATCTTCAAATTTCCATATCTCTGCGTTTGATCATAGAATGCTCTCAGCAGGCTTCAGTGTTTGCAGATCTCTGTGGCTATTACCTATTCCACCATCTTCAAAAACTCTGCTTCTGAAATGATCTTTACCGTATTGATCTTTTTTGCCTTTTCCAGTTTGCTGCCTGCATCCTCCCCAACCACCAGGTAGTTCAGTTTAGCGCTGACCCCGCCGAGGATCTTTCCGCCCTGGGCTTCGGCCATTGCTTCAGCTTCACTGCGTTTTAAAGTGGGTAGTGTGCCGGTGAATAAAAAGGTCTGACCGGCAAGGGCCCCTGCGGCAGCCAGTTGTTTATGGGTATTGGTCAACTGTATGCCCAGGGCCTCCAGTTCTTTGATCATTTCAATATTGGAGCTGGTGCTGAAGAAATGCACGATACTGCCGGCCACTTTTGGACCGATATCCTCCAGGTCCTGCAGCTCCTCCTGCGAAAAGTTTTTTAACTCCAGCAGGTGGCCTACCTTATTGGCCAGCACTTTGGCGGTGGTTTCACCTACAAAGCGGATACCCAGCCCAAAGAGGATACGGTGCAGGGGTTGTTCCTTACTTTTTTCAATGGCCTGCTGCAGGTTGTCAATGGATTTTTTCCCAAACCCTTCCAGTGTGCCCAGTTTTTCAAAATCCAGTTTATAAATACCCGGAATGTCTTTCAGCCAGCCGAGTTCATAAAACTTGCGAACGTTGGCCTCCCCGAAGCCGCGGATGTCCAGCGCGTCCTTACTCACAAAGTGGATCATGCGCTCCACCACCTGTGCGGGGCATTCAATATTGATGCAACGCCAAACGGCTTCTCCTTCTTCTTTAAACAGGGGACTGCTGCAGATGGGGCAATCCTTTGGAAACAAAATGGGCGTTTCTGCACCTGTTCTCAGCGCTTCCAGTGATTTCACAATATAAGGGATCACGTCCCCGGCGCGTTCTACCAGAACGGTATCGCCGATCATCAGGTTCTTTTCCCTGATCACTTCTTCGTTGAACAGGGATATGGAGCTTACCGTAACGCCCCCGATAAAAACGGGTTCAATTTTGGCTACCGGTGTAATGGAACCGGTGCGGCCTACCTGGAATTTTACCTCCAGCAGTTTGCTGGTAGCCTGCCGGGCTTTAAATTTAAAAGCGATGGCCCAGCGGGGGTGATGGGAGGTCATGCCCAATTGCTCCTGTACATCGATGGTATTGACCTTGATCACCATTCCATCGATCTCATAGGGTAACTGGTCTCTTTCTGTTTCAAATTCGAGGCAGTGGTCAATAACCTCTTCGATCCGGTCAAAGGTCTTCAGCTCTTTTACAGGGCTTCGGAAACCCAGCTCCCACAGCAGTTTCAGCGATCCTTCATGCGTTTGCAGCGCCTCGGGGAGCGCCTGCCCGGGCAATAATGTATAATCGCTGATATGATATACAAACGCCTCCAGGTTGCGCCGCCGTACTTCCGCAGGGTCTTTGATCCGGAGTGTACCGGATGCCGCATTGCGGGGATTGGCCAGGGGAGCCAGTCCTTTTTCTGTAAGTTCCTCGTTGTATTTTTTGAAATTGTTCTTATTGATCAGTACTTCACCCCGTATTTCGATCTGCTGGATCCCGTACCTGCCGAATGCCGCAGAAAGCGGTACGCTCCGGATCTGCCTGACATTGGTGGTGATCTCATCGCCTTCTACTCCATTGCCCCGGGTAGCACCTCTTACCAGCAGGTCATTTTCGTAGATCAATGAAATACTTCCGCCGTCAAATTTGGGCTCTACACAGTAAGTGATTTTATCCCTCTTGGATAACTGCAGCACTTTCCGGTCAAAATCTTTAAGATCATCGCTGTTATAAGAGTTGTCCAGCGAAAGCATGGGCACCAAGTGCTGTACCGTTACAAAATTGCCGTTCAGGCTTTTGCCAACCCGCTGGGTCGGCGAATCTTTTGTAACCCAGTCGGGCTGATCCTTTTCAACCGCCTCCAGCATTTTATAAAGGAGGTCATATTCCGTATCGGCCAGCAGCGGGTCATCCTGTACATAGTAGCGATGCTCATGAAAACGCAACACATTCCGCAGGGCTTCCAGTTCTTCCGGTGTTGCCGGCAGCTGTTTTCCTTCTTTTAAAAAGGAACGGGTCTGTTCCTGCAGCGCCAGTATTTCTTCCTTTGTATACATAGGCGCAATTTCGGATTTAAAAACCTAACTGCAAAGGGTCCGATTTCAACCGCAGGGCTGGCAGGGATTTTCGGGGGCGGCACTCAGGAGAAAATATCCCTGCATATTCTTCCTGCCTTAGCGTTTAACTAGCCTACTGCACCATGATGACTCTTGGCCCCGACGGTGGTGGCGGAACCCTTCCCCTGCCGCCGCCAAATTTCCTGGGGTAATAGGAAAAGGTAACCATAAAATATTGCTGCAGCCCGTTGGTGATGGTGGTCGTAGCGGAGTTGCGGTCCAAAAAGTTGCTGATGTTTTTATTTTGCCGCAGCAGGTCAAATGCAGAGAGTTTTAATTCTGCCTTCTGCTGCATAAAACGGTAAATGGCATTGGCATTCCAGATGGTGGCCCTTGCAGCGTCCCTGTTGGCGGCTTTGTTGGTTTGATAGTTAATGGCGGTATTAAGCGTAAAGGATTTAGTAATAAAATAATTGATATTGCTGGTGGTGGTATAGTTCCGGATCACAGAGGCCTGCTGGGTACTGTTCGACTGGTTATTGCGGTTGGTAGAAATGATTTCGCCAATGCTGATATTGAACTTGTCGATCAGGTTATAAAGCACATTGAAATTGTTGGACAGGGTCTGGTTCCTGGAGGTAGACAGCTGGTGATTGATGTATCCCGGGCGGATGGAGTAATTGAAGGAAGGGCTGTAAGTAAGCCCGATGGTGCTCATCTTATTGATATTGTGCGAAAAATTAAGATTGAGATTGGTTCCGATGCTTCTTTGATGGTCTACATTAATGAGGTAGCGGATGCTTCTTCCGGAAGAGTCCTGCAGGTACACCAGGCTGTCGCCTACCGCCCTGTTGGTACTGTTGAAGTTGAAGCCCAGCCTTGCTCCATAATTGCTTTTACTATTGGGTTTTGCCCGGCTGATGTCAAAATTGTAATTCAGGTATTTGGTGTTGGATGCCTTTAAAAGTGGGTTGCCCGATACTACATAGTACCGCTCTGTGCTGTCCACGACAGGGTACAGCTGATCGATAGAAGGTGGCTGCAGATTCATATTGGCCCACAGGTAAGAGTAGACGCGGAACGCATTTTCCTTCTGGTAGTTGAAATTGGCATTCAGTGAGGGTACGAACGAATTGAAGGACCGTTCGATATTGCGGTTGTGGATGCTGGACTCATTCCGCTGGTTTAAGAACTGGTAACGCAGGTCCACTCCAAAGTTCAGCCAGTAATAATATTTGCCCCAAACAGACTTATTGAAGGACTTATTAAAGTTAAGTGCCGGGTTATAGGAAAAGTTATCCAGCGTATTCGTATTGGTAAGGTTCCTGTTTGCCACGTATTGGTGGGTAAGGGTGTCCCGGTCCACGACTACCGCATCCTGTTCGCTCCTTGAGAAATTGACGTTGTTGATCAGCGACATATTGATATTGAAAAAATTATAGATGCCAAACAGGAACTGCCGGAACCCGTCATAGTTCAGGCCGATATTGGCATTATAGTTTTTGTTATAGTTATGGTATTTACGGTCGATGGTATTGGTATAAATGCTGTCGACCAGCGACTCATAGGTATTTACGGTGCTCCTGTCGCTTATGGCTTCATTGTAGTTGGCGCCGAAGTTGACGGAAAAGTTTTTCCGGGGATCATCGCGCAGCTCAAAATCGTTGGAGCGCACCCATCCAAACATGTTAAAGCTATTGTTGTTGGAGCGGGAATAGCTGTTGCTTTTGGTACGGCTTGCCGCTATGCTGTCATTCCGGAACACATCGGTGAATGCATCGGAAGTACCGGTGTTGTACTGATTGGTATAACTGGCGTTAATGTTTACAAAGTTTCCGAATTTTTTCCGGTTCTCATACTGGAACTTCACCGTATTGCTGGTGTTGTCGTTAGTGCTTTTGTTATTACTGAGGGTGGTCAGTTTATAATTGTCGATGGTTTGAAGACTGTTGCTGTTGGAAAGATAATTCCTCGAGGTATTGAGGAAGCCATAGTCGGTAGTAAAACGGTTGTAGAACTGGGAGTTCTCCGATTCGGAGAAACTGTGCTGCCATTTAAGGTTGCCATAGGTCCTTCGGGTAATACCGTCGTTGGCATTGCCCCTGCCCCCATAAAAGAACCGGAAGTTCGACTTGAAGGTATTTTCCATAAAGGCATTTTCGCCCGTTCCCTCTTCCTTATTGATGTTGTTGATGCCAATGGCAATTCCGGCCTGGTTCTTTTTGTCGTAAACCTGGATCACCCCATCGCCGGTATAACGGTCATCGGTACCATAGCCGGCGCCTACTTTACCAAACATGCCTTTTTTCTTGTCGGCCTTCAGTTTGATGTTCATGGAATAAAGCGAGTCTGTTTTCTCTTCCGTATTGGTCAGCTTGGAAACGTCTTTCTCCTGGTAAAGCTGGATCTTTTCGATCGCATTCTTCGGAAGGTTCTGCGTAGCGGTCTGGGCCGCCCCGCCAAAGAACGGTTTTCCATCCACGTATACTTTTTCCAGCTTCCGGCCATTCATGGTAATGGTGCCATCGCCCCATACGGTAAGCCCCGGTACCCGCAGCAGCATGTCCTCCACAACGGCATTGGAATCCAGTTTGAAGGCATCCGGGTTGATCTCGAGTGTATCGCCGTTCATGCGCAGCGGTTGTACTGCTTTGATAACGACTTCCTCCATTTCGTCCTTATCCTGGCGTGTCATAAACAGTTTGCCAAGATTGGTAACCAGGCTTACAGTGTCCAGCTGGAAGTTTTTGACAAAGGGGCGGTACCCGGTGTAGGATACAATGCAATAGAGCGCCGTTTTTGCCGGGATATTTTTTATATCAAATTCGCCCTGCGTATTAGTGAGCTGGAATTCCACGATGCTCGAGTCGGCTTGCTTATATACCGAAACAGAAGCCGCCTGCAAAGCATAATCATTAATAGAGTCATACAGGGTTCCCTTTACGGCGCCGGTCCTTTTTTGGGCAAAGAGCAGGGAGGGGATAAGGATCAGGGTCAACAGGATAAGGCGTCTCATTTTGCAGCGGGATTAACTTTTAATTGAATGATGATGGGGTTACTGAATTTACCGGTACTTTCTAATAATTGCTTTAATACAGGAGGGGGAGTATTGTTATACTTTGCGAGGATCGCAGCTTTTTCTTTCAGCAGATCGCCGGGAGAAACGAAGGTGTATACATATTCGTTATCATAATTGCTGATTTTTGAAAAAATACCTGCGGGCAGGAAGTAGGTGCTGCTGTCCGAGGTGGTTTTGGAAAGGTCGTATAAGGAGGACGTTTTTTTATTAAATACATAACGTTTGTATCCCCATGAGTTATCATTCATGCCAAAGAACAGAACGGAAGGCAGATCAAGGATGTTAAAAAAGGACCGGGCCGCTTTGCCGTATTTTGATTTGTAGTTGGTAAAATCGATGTTGTTTTTGAAAGCAGTGGTAAAGAATGTTGCAGGCATGGTGTTGGCCGCAGGGAATACAAACCGGTAGGCCGGTGTAAGCGAATCGTTGACCAGCTTATAGATGGTATTGTCGTAATCTTTTTTGATATAGAGCGTGCTGTCGTTTTGTGTGCGGTCAATATTGATGCGGATGTCGTCAAAATCCGGTGGCAGCTTGGGCACATTCAGGAACGGGAAATAGGCAGCCGTTTTTTTATTACCATCCATAATGTTTAAATGATAGGCCACGGTATCTTTTGTATATTTATTGTAACGATTGTTCTGCGTCAGGTACCGGCCGTTCATATAGTAGAGGGAGCTGAGGGCGTAATAAGGGACCGGCAGTTTTTCAATACGGTAATTTTCATTGGCGCCCAGGTACAGGAGCTCTATGTTTCTATACTTCGAAAAATCCCTGTTGCCGGGGTGTTCGGTCATTTGCTGGGCCTTGGGAAGGGGGATCGTATAATTTTTATTGGAGCTTGTAAAGAACACCGCATTCTTGGCGTAGCTGTATTGCAGCCCCCCCAGCTTGTATTTTTTCTTTTTGTACTTGTATAAAAACTTTCCCTCCTTGTTAAATACGAGAATGGAGTTAGATTCGTTGTCTGTAAAGATCAGGCGGTCGGGGGTTACCAGGAAATCGGCCATATTATTAAAGTAGCTGCCGCCGGTGGTTTCCAGCGGGATCAGCCGGATTTCCGAAAAAAGGTTGGAAGCCTTTATCCCCAGCGCGCTTTCGGGCACTATATACAGTGATTGGTCCTGTGCAAGGGCCGGCAGTTTAAGCAGCAGGATACAGGCAGCGATCAAAAAACGTCTCATAAAAAGTTTTGCGAAAGATACCCCGGATTTTTATGTTACGACATTGTCGTAGGGGCTTTAACTTTTTATTGTGATCAACAAACGATCGGTTGTTAATTTTATAAAGGAGACGGATCTGCTGAAAATAAGTGTAAACTTCAAAATTTTATGTTGCAAATTGTACTTTTGCAGCCATCACAAAAACAATGCGTAAAAGTTCAAGTCTTAAAACGGCCGCGCTGGAGAAAAGCAGCCACCTGGAATATTTCAGGATCGCTGTATCTGTAGATTGCGTCATTTTCGGATATGAAGAAAAGGAGCTGAAAGTGCTCCTGATCAAATCGGACCTGAAAGAATTTGCCGGTATGTATTCGCTGCTGGGCGACCTGGTGAGGCCGGATGAAGACCTGGATGAAGCATCTTACCGGGTGCTGAAAGAGCGAACTGACCTCGATGATGTGTTCTTACAGCAGGTGCATACGTTTGGTGCCGTAAACAGGCACCCCTCCGGCAGGGTTGTTTCTACAGCCTATTATTCGCTGGTCAATATCAATAATCACAAACTGAAGATCAATAATAATGATCTGCGCTGGCATCCAGTAAAGGGGGCTTATAAACTCGCGTTTGATCATAAAGACATCTTAACTACCTGCCTGCAGCACCTGCGTGGGCGAATTGAAGAACACCCGGTAGTGCACAACCTGCTCAATGAGAAGTTTTCCCTGAGAGAGCTGCAGGAAGTGTACGAAGCCATCCTGAACGCACCACTTGATCGCAGGAATTTCCGGAAAAAGATCACCCTCAAGAACTGGCTGGTAGATCTTAATGAAATGGAGGATAACGTACCGCACCGTCCCGGGAAGTTGTATAAGTTTAATAAAAAATATATCCGGTAAGGGGCATAAGGCCCCTGGTCCGGAGGAGGCATTGCGCGGCCAAACTGCTTTCCGGCAAACGCCTTTCGCGGTATTATTGCAAAGGATTTTTTGAAAAAATATGATATTCCCCGGGTGTCAGTACCAGGTTGTAATTGCTGCCGGCAACAGGGAAAGACTGTCCCCCGCTGGCGGCATCGTACCAGGTACCGCTGCTCCCCATATCCAGGGTGGCCGTTTGCGGGGTTACATCAAAATTACCCACCACCACTACCGTATTGGTGCCATCCTGCAGTTTTATATATTTTACCGGCCCTGCAAAATTGTAGGTATAATCTGTGGTATTAAAAACCGGGTTGTTTTTCTTCAGCTGTATCATGCTGGCAAACCTGCTTTTTAATGCCAGGCGGGCAGGTTGGGTATTATACTGCCATAAAACCGGTTTGGCACCGGTTCTGCCATTCTGATCAATGGAAATATCATACCCCAGCTCTCCAAACTGCCATAACATCTTGGGCCCGGGTATGGAAAATAAAAAGGCGGCACAGAGCTCCTGCCGTTTTAAAGCGGTAGTAAGATCTTTGATATTGTAAGTCCCGGAACCGTTGCCATAGCTGGTATTTTTGAACATCATACGTTCTTCATCATGGCTTTCCATATAAGTTACAAGTGCATCGGCTTTATCAAATCCATGCGTTTTATAATCGGCCCTGGAAAAGTTTGAATTGGCAAGCCATCCCATACTGGCTTCATTAAAATTATAGTTCAGGTTGTTCCAGAGCATCATACCTGCAGCTGCCAGCTCTCTTTCCTCTTCATCTGCCGCAAAGTGCTCCAGGATGACGTAAAAATTATGGGTGTCGATGCTTTTTATAAAATTATTATAGGTCTTCCAGATAGCGATGCGCGCGGCATCATAGACACTCCAGGCCGCTACGTTTGCTTCGGAAGTACCGGAGTTTTTTTGTGTAAATCCCTTGGAAAGATCGAAGCGGAAGCCGTCTATTTTGTATTCCTGCATCCAGAATTGAAGTACATCTTTTACAAAGCTTTGGGTGGCCGCTGATTCATGGTTAAAGTCGTATCCCACATTAAAAGGGTGTTTCGGGTCAGGATTGAACCAGGGATTGTCGGCCGAAGGTTTTTGCGCAGTAGCGTCAAAGTAAAGCTGCACCATGGGCGACTGGCCAAAGGAATGGTTCAGCACCATATCCAGGATCACGGCGATCCCCCGGCCATGGCAGAGGTCAATAAACCGCTGCAGGTCCTGTTTGGAACCGTAATATTTATCCGGGGCAAAATAAAAGGAGGGGTTATAGCCCCAGCTTTCATTGCCTTCAAATTCGGTTACGGGCATCAGTTCAATGGCATTTACTCCCAGGTTGCCCAGGTAGTTAAGGGTATCTGCAAGTGTTTGATAATTGTTAGCCGTCATAAAATCCCTCAAAAGGAGTTCATAAATAACAAGGTTGCTTTTGGCGGGGCGGGTAAACCCGTTGTACTGCCAGCTATAGCGGGCGGGGTTGCCCTTAAAAGTGCTTACAATGCCGGTTGCTTTCCCGGCGGGATAATTACCGGGGCCCGGGTAATTGGTGGCAGGGATATGCGGATCATTTACTGGATCCAGGATCTTTTCCGTATAAGGGTCTGCTATTTTAAGTGTACCATCTACCCAATATTGATAAGCGTATTCTTTGCCGGCATCCAGCCCGTCAATAGTGGTCCACCAGGTATTGCCGTCGGGCGTACGTTTCATAAATGCAGCGGCATCGGGGGCCCAGTTATTAAAATCGCCGGCAACCGTTACAAATGTTTTCCCGGGGGCATACAATGCAAAGGTGGCGGATGTGCCGTTGTTGGTAAAGGTAACGCCTTGCCTGGCGCCGGCAGGCAGGGCGGCAATCTGTACCGTTCCCTTTACCTGGATCGTAAATGATGCTTCGGCCGTGTTGTTGGCGCTGATGCGGATCGTTTGTACGCCAGCCTGTGTAAGCATTGCTTTGCCGGTAATGGAAGTAGTATTGGAGGCATTGGCAATGGAGGTTCCGTTGAGACTCAGCACAAGATTGGCCGGTTTTGATGCCGTTGCGGTAACAGTGAGTTCCTGGCCGGTATTCAGGATCTCAATAACTGGTTTTTCGATATAAGTGGGTTGCAGCTCCGGGGCAGAAAAGCGTACATTCAGGTTGTTGGGATCATAAACCGGCAGGTATATATCACTGCCATCCGCATTACGGGTTACCAGGGTGCCATCTCCGTTTCTGAATAACAGAGCTATTTTAAAAATTTTTTCACCTGCCGGCACGCTAAAGAACGTCCGGGGTTTTATATCAATGGAATAAGTTCCGTTTGCCTGCCGGGTCATCTTGGCAGCAGGGTCAGGGGTGGTGAACGAACTGCTTTTCACGTATTTCCAGTCGCTGTTGCCGGTACTTTTATCAGTGATCACGCCGGCGTGTACATAAACGTCGCCGGTAAAACTGCTAAGGGCTTTATTGCCTTTTGCGGGATCAAACACCAGCTTAAAATTTTCGTCTGCGGCAGGAAAGGCTTTATCCGTGGTGATCAGCCCGGTAATGCCTGCCTGTACCGGAGGAGGCGTTAGGGTACCGGGTGTGTCGGATGGAGTATTCTTTTTACAGCCCAGGCATATGACAGCGATCAGCAACGGCAAAAGGAATCGTTTCATCTGTTTATTTTTTTATTTGTTCCGCCGGGCGGAACGATTTTTATTGGTCAGATGGAATGCCAAAGGTTCATGGTATTCCATAATGTGTACTTTATACACAAATGTAAGCGGGATTTTACAAAAAAAGAGGAATAAAATTTTTTCAATACTTTTTCAGATGCGGATAACAAGGAGGTTTATTGAGTTGCAAAGTGCTGTATATTAATGTTTTGTGGAACTTCTGCGGCGGAGCTAAATTTTTTTTGTAAAATGTGTACTTTGTACACATAATATTATCTATTTTTGTTGCCTGTTTTATTTAATGTGTATTTAGTACACTTTTGTTTTAGAATTAACCTAATTGTTTGTCTATGTACATGAGAAGATTGTTTGCAGTAATGCAGGTTCTTGTACTGTTATGGTTGCCTGCTGTTTTAAATGCACAGACCAGGACCGTAACGGGTATTGTTACCGACTCAAAAACGGGGCAGCCGCTGGCGGGTGTAACCATTACGGTGGTGGGAACCAATATAGCCGCGCTGACAGATACGACCGGGGCTTACCGGGTGGCTGTGGATAGCAGGGCAGATCGCCTGACCTTTTCATCGATCGGGTATACGGAGCAGCGGGTGCCCATTGCGGGCGCACAGTTAAATGTAAGGCTGGTGCCGGAAATTACCAACCTGGATAATGTGGTCGTCATTGCTTATGGTACCCGTCGCAAAACAGATTTAACGGGTGCTGTAACAGCGATAACAGCCAAGGATTTCCAGAAAGGGAATATTGCATCTTCCGAGCAGTTATTGCAGGGGAAAGTTGCCGGCCTTCAGGTAACCAGCGGGGGCGGTGCTGCAGGTGGCGGCAGTAAAATCCGGATCCGGGGCGCAGCTTCCTTAAATGCCAGTAATGATCCGTTAATCGTTATTGATGGAGTACCGGTTGAAGGAAATTCGGTATCCGGATCGGCCAACCTGTTAAATACCATTAACCCCAATGATATTGAAAGCATCAGTATCTTAAAGGATGCCTCTGCTACCGCGTTGTATGGGTCGCGTGCCACCAACGGGGTTATGATCATAACCACAAAGAAAGGTGCTTCCGGAAAGCCCCGGTTCAATTTCAACACAAGAGGATCGCTGGGAGTGGTTGCCAAAAAGATCGACGTGCTTTCCGGCGACCAGATAAGGGATATCGTAAATGCCAGTGGTAACAATACCTATATACCATTGCTGGGTACGGCCAATACCGACTGGCAAAATGAGATCTATCGCTCTGCTGCCGGCTTTGATAACAACCTGAGCGTATCGGGCCGTGCCGATTTGGGTACTTCTGTAAAACTGCCTTACCGGCTGTCTGCAGGTTATTTAACACAGCAGGGGAATCTTAAAACAAATAATTTTGACCGTTTTACAACAGCGCTGAATCTTAACCCGAAATTCTTCCAGGATCATCTGAGTATAAATATTAACGCCAAGTATGCCAATACAAAAAATGTTTTTGCAGATGAAGGCGCCATCGGGGCTGCGGTTGCGTTTGATCCTACGCAAAGCGTTCGTAAAGACTGGAACCGCTTCTCTGGTTTTTATGAATGGGTGCAGGCAAACGGGGATGTAAACAAAAATGCATCAAGAAACCCGGTGGCCCTTTTGGAATTAAAGGATAACCGCTCCTCAGTGGATCGTTTTATCGGCAATGTTCAGTTAGATTATAAGCTGCATTTCTTACCGGATCTTCATGTACTTGTGAACCTGGGTGTTGATCAGAGCACAGGTTCCGGAACCGCAATACTGGATTCAACATCGGCCATTTCGGTGACTGATTTTTCAGGATTAGGTAATATTTCCCGGTATAAGCAAAGCAAAAAAAGCCAGTTGGCAGATGTACAGCTCTTCTACCAGAAAGACCTTTCGGACGGATATAAGATCGATGCATTGCTGGGCCATGGGTACCAGGATTTCTTTACGACCGACTATAATTTTTATAACCTGTACCAGACAGGAAAAGAAGTGCCGGGGCAGGAGATCAATTATCCCGTGGTAAAGAACGGGTATGGGATCGACTCCTACCTGGGGCGGCTGAATTTTACCATGGCCGGCAACTATTTGCTTACGGCTACCTTGCGAAGAGATGCCAGTTCCAAATTTTCCAGGGAAAACAGGGTGGGCTACTTTCCTTCTTTTGCATTTGCATGGAAGCTGAAGGAGGCATTCTTCCAGAGTACTTCAATCAATGAATTGAAATTACGCCTGGGCTGGGGTATTACCGGTCAGCAGGATGGTATCGCCTATAACAGCTACCTTCCATTGTACTACCAGTCACAGTCTTCGGCGCAATACCAGTTTGGGGATGTGTTTTACAGGCTTTACCGTCCGACAGCGTTTAACAAAGACCTGAAATGGGAAACATCCGGTACATTTAACGCGGGGATCGACTTCGCGTTTGCACAAAACCGGATCAACGGATCCATGGATGTTTATTCCAAACGGACCAAAAACCTTTTGAGTTATGTTGATATTGCACCCGGCTCCAATTTTGATATTACACAACTTCGGAATATTGGTGAGCTAAAGAATACCGGGTTCGAATTTTCAATCAATACGGTACCCTATAAAAATGAAGATTTTTCCTGGGACCTGAATTTCAACTTTACCTACAACAAATCCGAGATCAAGGCTTTATATTCTAATGTAAAGGATCCTGAGTATAAAGGATTTCCCGTTAGCGGTATCACCGGGGGAACCGGCAATAAGGTAGGTATACATGCAGTGGGCTATGCGCCCTATACCTTTTTTGTACGGCAGCAGGTTTATGACTCCGGGGGCAAACCGATTGAAGGATTATATGAAGATGTGAACCGGGATGGAAAGATCAGCGACGCGGATAATAGCTACTATAAAAAACCGGCACCGGACTTTTTATTTGGCATGGCCACGGGCGTTACCTATAAAAAGCTGAGCGTTGGCATCACCGGGCATGGAATGGCCGGCAACTATCTTTATAATAACTACAATGCTAATTCAGCGGTGTTACGAAATGTACTGAACCCGGTTATCTCCCTTGGCAATACGGGTGCTAATTACCTTGAAACAAACTTTGCAAATAACCAATACCTTTCCAACTACTATATTGAAAACGCCAGTTTCTTCCGGATTGATAATATCAATATGGGATACAACTTTGGAAAAATCAGCCAGAGCCGGTTCCGGTTGTCGGTTAATGCCAGTGTTCAGAATGTTGCGGTATTTACGAAGTATTCCGGAGCGGATCCGGAGAGTGCCAATTCGAGTGGCGTGGACAACAATATCTATCCCAGACCCAGAATTTTTTCTCTTGGGGCAAACCTGGATTTTTAACCCGATAAATTCAGCAAAAAATGAAACATTATATAGTCGCACTATTTAGCCTGGTAACGCTTTTTTCCTGCGGAAAAAAGCTGGATATCTATCCAACAAATGCAATGACCCCCGGGGAGGTTTACAAAACGACCGAAGGCTATAAAGGAGTTCTTGCAAAAATTTATGCAACGCTCTCGGGCACCGGAAACCAGGGACCTGCTGGAGACCCGGATATTGGCGGCGGGTTGGATGAAGGCTCGCAGGTGCCGTTCATCAGGGCTTTTTTTAATGCACAGGAACTGCCCACAGATGAAGCAGTAGTTGCCTGGAATGACCAGACGATCCAGGATTTTCATAACCTGAAAGTTACCAGCGGCGATCCGTTCCTCAAAGGGATGTATGCCCGGCCGATATGGAATATTACGCTGATCAATGAATACATCCGGCAGACAAGCGATTCTGCAATGAAGGCCAATGGTATTTCGGATGCAGACGCGGCAGGTATTAAGGCAACACGGGGCGAAGCCCGCTTTATGCGCGCATTTAACTACTGGGTAATGCTGGACCTGTTTGGCAAATCGACCTTTATTACGGAAGCAGATCCGATCGGGTATTTTTTGCCCCGGGAGATCTCGCGGAAGGATCTGTTTGCTTATATAGAAACCGAGTTGAAAACAGCCCTGACGGAGCTGCCGCCGGCAAAAACGGTTGAGTACGGGAGGGTTGACCAGGGCGCAGCCAATGCGCTGCTGGCGCGTCTGTATCTGAATGCTGTTGTATATACCGGCACGCCGAAATATACGGAGGCGATCACTTATGCAAAGAATGTGATCAATGCCGGGTATAAGCTTGCGGATAATTACAGGAGCCTGTTTATGGCGGATAATAATATCAATGGCAGGGATGAGTTCATTTTTACGGCCAACTGCGATGGGCTTACCGGCAAGGCCTATGGAAATACTACTTTTTTCATTCATGCGGCGGCAGGTGACGATAATAAAGAGTTCGGGGCCAACTCGGGCTGGTTCGGGTACAGGGCAACAAAAGGGCTGGCCGTGCTGTTCCCGGATCTTTCCGGTAATACTGATAAACGGGCCATGTTTAAGACCAGTAAGTTTGATGCTACGTTGAACCAGGCGGAGATCGATGATGTTACGAATTTTACAAACGGGCTGCACGTTAACAAGTACCGGAACATCCGGCTGGATGGGGGAGAAGTAAGTGATCCGAATTCTGAGTTTGCCGATATTGATTTCCCGATCATCCGGCTTCCGGAGCTTTACCTTATTTATGCAGAAGCGGTATTGCGGGGAGGTACCGGGGGCGACCTGGCCACAGCCCGGTCCTACGTCAACCTGATCCGGTCCAGGGCCGGAGCCACCTCCATCAATCTTTCTGACCTTACACTGCAATTTGTCCTTGATGAAAGAGGCCGGGAGCTTTACTGGGAATCGCACCGCAGAACGGACCTGGTACGCTACAACCTGCTTACAACCGGAACCTATTTATGGCCCTGGAAAGGAGGTGTCGCCAGCGGAACAGCGGTGAACAGCAAGTACAATATTTACCCGGTACCTGCGGCCAATATAAGCTCTAATAGTAATTTATCGCAAAATAATGGCTATTAAACGATTTGCTATGAAACAGATATATTTTTTAATGACAGTTTTGGTTGCCTTTTTAACACTTTTTTCGGCCTGTAAAAAAGATGAGCATCAGGTTGTTTTTGAAGGTGGAACCGCTCCGGTATTATCCGCATCCTCAACATCTGCTATCGTATTACTTTCTGAAAATAAAACCAATGATGCCATTCGTTTTAACTGGACGAACCCTGATTATCAATTTAATACCGGCATCAGCTCCCAGGACGTAACCTATACCCTGCAGGTGGATACAGCAGGCCAGGGATTTAAGGGGCGGGTTTCTGAAAGAGCTGTGACCAACGACCTGGCAACCACCCTGACGGTTGCCGAGCTGAATAAGATGGTACTGGATCTCGGAGTGGCGCCGGAAACGGAGCGGGTAGTAGAGTTCCGGATCAAATCGACGATATCCGGAACAGCTGCATTGTACTCGAATGTTGTACCGGTAAAAACGACCCCCTATGCCGATGTGAAATACCCTGTGCCGGCAAAACTCTTTATTGTAGGCAATGCTACACCGGGGGGATGGAATAACCCGGTACCGGCTGATCAGCAGTTCACCCTGGCAGATGCAACGAATTTCGAGATTACCATTCCGCTTACCGCAGGAGGGTCCTACCTGTTCATTCCTGTTAACGGCAGCTGGGGCGCTAAATATGGTGCGGATGGAGACTCTGGAAGCAATAACCCGGCCGGGGATAACTTTAAACCGGAAGGAGGAGACATGATCGCGCCTTCGGTATCCGGTACCTACAAAATAACAGTTGATTTTAAAACAGGGAAATTCACGGTCACCAAGATCTGAAACCAATAGAAACGATTATTATGAAGAAACATATTCTTATATTCCTGCTGCTTGCGATGGCTTTTGTGGCCTGTAATAAAGAAAAGGCGTTGCCTTATTATCAGCCGGGAGAAGCTGTTACGCTAAACTCCTCCACAACGTCGGTAGTACTGTCGGCAGCAAATGCAGACCAAAAGGTAATGGTGCTTAGCTGGACAGATCCCCGGCTGGCGGTGGATACAGCGAACTATAAATTTGTAGTAGAGATAGCGCCCAACGGCACCCATTTTGCAAAGCCGTTCAGTTATACAGTAAATGGCGGTCAATATGGTATAGGTGTTCCCGGTGCCGACCTGAATAATATGCTGATCGCCTGGGGGGCTGGTTATGGTGCTGCAACGGACCTGGAGATCCGGGTAAAATCATCTTATGCCAATAACAACGATTTGAAAATATCCAATGTTCTGAACGTAAAGGTAAGCGCTTATGCAGTGCCGTTTACGTTAAATGCATCGGCTGCCGGCCCTTTGACCCCAACGGTGGCAACAAAGGATCATATTTTTACGGTGTTGTCCTGGAACGCCCCGGATTACGGATCTTCAAAGGCTTCCTATATAATACAGTATGCATTAGCCGGAACAAATTTTGCAGCCCCGAAAGAAATAGTCATTGCGGCAGATTCGGTCCGGCGTTCGCTGACCGGTTTGGAGGTGTACCAAATGGCTGCCAATTCCGGTATTGCCCTAAATACGACCGGAGCGGTTGAAATGCGGGTAAAAGCCGTGGTGGGTGGTACCGGCCAGGTGTCTTATTCTTCCGTTCAAACATTAAAGATCTCCCCGGTTGAAATGACCTTGTATATGTATATAGCCGGCGATTTTCAGGGGTGGGACCCTGCCGCCGCACCCAAAATTGCTTCTTCAGATGGTGTAAACTATGAAGGATATGCGTGGGTGCCTGCCGGGGGTAATGGTGAGTTTAAGATGACTTCCCAGGCAGATTGGAATGGTACCAATTACGGTGGCTCCTCTACCGCAACCGGCGGCGTTCTGGATCCTGCGGGCGGTAGTTTAAAATGGCCGGCGCTGGGGGCCTATTACCGGCTAAAGGTGAATATGAATACAAAAGCATGGACCATTACAAAAACGGATTGGGGACTTATTGGCAGCGCTACGCCGGGAGGCTGGGATAAATCCACGCCGATGGTATATGAAGTTGCAACGGGTAAATGGAAGGCAACGGTGCTCATGACGACGGGTGAATTCAAGTTCCGGGCAAATAACAGTTGGGATATAGACCTGGGAGCAGCGGGAACTTACCTGGACTATGGAAAAAGCAATATACCCATAACAGCCGGACTTAAAACCATCACATTGGATTTAAGTAATCCTCTGAAATATACGTACAGTATTCAGTAGCCACGGCTACTGGCCTGAGTTGCCCGGTATGATCCATATCGGGCAATTACCGTTTATTAATACCCGACCAAACATAAGGATGTTCGGATAAATTTGCAGGATGAAGACACTTATAAAATTAATGGTCCTGTTATGGCCGCTGGCCTCAGCGGGGCAAAAGGCTCCCTTTCAGCTCCGGGAAGAGCAATTTGAAAAGCTTCCCTTTGGAGCTGTAAAACCAGCCGGCTGGATCAAAAGGCAGATGGAAAAAGATATGCGGGGCTTTGCCGGTAACCTCGATCAGATTGTGCCGGAGCTGGTAAATGACCCTATCTACTCCGGGCGACTGCACAGGCACAGCAAAGCGAAAGACCTGGGCAATTTAAAGGAAGGCGATATCGGCGGCGATGACCAGTACAAGTGGTGGAACTCAGAAACCCAATCCAACTGGCGGGATGGTTTTATCCGGAATGCCCTGCTGCTGGACAATGCAGCAGATAAAAAAAGAGCAAAAGACTATATAGACCGGATACTGGCTACACAGGATCCGGATGGCTACCTGGGGATCTATGACCGGGATCTGCGGTATAAATTTGTTTCGGAGAACGGTGAGCTCTGGGCAAAAACAACGTTGCTTCGGGGATTGCTGGCTTACTATGAAGCCACCGGCGATAAAAAGACGGGGAACGGTATCATGCGCGCCGTGGATGATGTAATGAAACATTACCCGGTTTACAGGTCTAACCCCTTTTTTGCCGGTAAGGAGTTCTCCGGTGGCGTGGCACATGGATTAACGTTCACCGATATCTGCGATGAAATGTACCGGCTTACAAAAAATAGCAGGTACAGAGAATATGCGCTTTTCCTGTATGAGAATTTTTCGGCTAATTTTTCCTTTGAAAAAGACATCCAGTGGGGCAGTATTTTTGACCCTGCATATAAACTGTCGGGCCATGGTGTTCACACATATGAACACCTGCGGCCGTTGACCGTTGCGGCGTTTAGCACCCATGATGCAAAATACAAAGAGGCACTTGGGATCTATCTGAAACGGGTACAGCAAGCGACAACAGTTACCGGAGGGCCGATCGGTGATGAATGGATCGGCGGGCGTAAGGCAAATGCCACCAGCACGGGGTATGAATACTGTTCGATACATGAGTTGCTGGACAGTTATGCAGGGCTGCTGCAGAAAACAGGGGATCATCGTTTTGCTGATAAGATCGAAACCCTCTTTTTTAACGCGGCACAGGGTGCCCGTGATCCCGATCATTCCTGCATTGCCTATCTGAAAACGGATAACTCCTATGCAATGACAGGGCCGCAGAACGGGGGGGCAAACGGAGATCGGAAGCAGACGCGTTATAAATACTCCCCTGCACATAAGGATGCCGCGGTTTGCTGTGTGCCCAATGCCGGGAGGATCACGCCCTACTATGTACAAAATATGTGGATGAAGCAGGGCGATTCGGTGCTGGTTGCAGCACTCCTGGGACCTTCTCTTGTGCGAACGAAGCTCAACGGGACAACCGTAACGATCCACTCAGTTACAGAATACCCCCATGATCTTGGGTTGGTTTTTAAGATCACACAGCAGGCACCTTCCCGGCTTGTGTTAAAGATCAGGAAACCGGATTGGGCTGTATCTGTTGAACTGGATCAGCCATATACAGAGGAAGATGGCTATATCGTGATCCGGAAACGGTTTCAAAAGACCGGGCAGGTCCGCTTAAAGTGGCATGCACGGGTAGCAGACCGTCAGGATGCAAACGGGGCACATTATTTTTCCTATGGTCCCCTGGTGTATGCGCATCCCATCCCGGCCCTGCCGGCCATTGGCAGGGTATATACACCACAGTTTAAGGATTACCTGTATACACCCCGCTCCCAAAAAGAATATAAATATATCGATGATAACGGAGCTTTTTATACCAGGGGTAACTTGCAGGTAAGGGTCCGTGAGAAAGATACCGGTGCGCTGGAAACCATTACACTGATCCCCATTGGAAACACCATTCTGCGCCAGGCTGCTTTTAACCGGTAACCGGCTGGGGGACTAAAGGTTTGCAAAGACCGCCTGGAGATGCTGCAGCATTTTTGTATTGATGGTCCATTGGTCCGCCAGGGGTTCACCGCTGGCCGGGTTTACGGGCATATAAGGAACGGGCCCCGCTTCTGTACAGATGGTAAACCGGCTGGTCTGCTTCCGGTGATGATTGAGGATACTGTGCCACCACGATGAATTCCGGGTGTTTTTCCCGGGTGCTTTTTAAGAGCGGGAGCCAGTGCGCTTTTTCCAGCCCGCCGGCATTGATCTCAATACCGGCGTAGCCCGCAGCGATCACCTTATTGATGAATGCCTCCGGAGGCGTTTGCTCCTGTCCCCAATGCGGACAGATATAATGTAACTGCATATAGATGGATGATTGGGGTTGTCCCCGGCCCGGTTAACCCGGATGCGGAAACTTCTTTGTGCAAACCCGTGCGGAGCAAAGGAGTTCCCTTTTGATCTGAGCGCAATTCCGCGGGCAGCCTTTTAAAAAAAATCATTTTACATACGGGCTTGATGTTGATCAGGCCGGCTCATATAGCACAGGATTAATCGGTGAGTTAATGATTTTCCCTATCTGCGCCCCGGGACACCAGGTATCCCAGTCATTTTGCTGGTTCTTATTTTCAGGCGCTTTTAAACGCATATCGCGGTCCATGTAGATGATCGTCATTACGCGGCGCATATGGCCGGTGGTATTGGCCCCTGCCCGGTGAAACACCCAGCCTGAATGAAAGCTGATCTCACCCAGGTCAAAAGCTTCAATTACGTGTTTAAAATCCGTTACCCGCAGGCGCTGCTGGATCAGCTGCTCACTTTCATCACCAATGGCCAGTTCGCGCCCTTCAATGATCTGGTGGCTTCCCGCGCTGAATTCGAGCGGCCCCATTTCCAAGGGGGTTTCCTGTAACGGGATCCAGGCGGTAATGGTCTTATCGGTTTCCAACGGCCAGTAGTACTGATCGGCATGCCAGGGAGTAATACCACCGCCGCCTTCCTTGAACAGGGCCTGGTCGTGATACATGCGTACGCCCTCCACCTGCATCAGGTCGGCCGCAATTTTGCCCAGGCGTTTGCTGAAGATCAGCGCACACACGGCATCATTTTCGCGCCACAGGTTAAACAACTGAAGGAAGGCTTTGCCATAGGTATCCCGTTCGCCGATCGTTGTTTTTACCGTATTCATCCGGGCAACCTGCTCCGAAATAACGGTGCTGAAATAAGCTACAGCTTCGGGCGACAGCACCTGTTTTAATTTGATAAAACGGTTGGTGTTATAAAAATCAACCTGCTCCCCTGTGAGCGTATAAGGCTGTGTTAACTCGTGTAAGATTGTTTCAGGTATTGCCATCCTCGTATGATTTTGAGCAGTAAAATTAAGCGCTCCCGGCGCGCAGGTTGCTCACTATATTGTCAAAACATACACTATATTTTCCTTTTGCGTAAATTTATGTTGTATCATAAGCAATATTGTATCAATGAAATGGAGCATGATTATTTTTCTTACACAAAGAGATCAGGATGTGGAGTTCCATTCGGCCGGAATAATCGCAGCGAAGCCGCAAATAAAAAATTATACGGATGAAACCCAGTTTTGAGCATGTAGACAGGATGCGGGTGGGCGAAAGTTTTGTAGTGTATGATTATGAAGCCGCACATTTCCCGTTCAGGTGGCATTATCATCCCGAGTATGAATTGACCCTTATCCTGTCCGGATCAGGCAAACGGCTGGTCGGCGACAATTATACCGACTTTTTACCGGGCGACCTGGTTTTGCTTGGGGGGCATCTTCCGCATACCTGGTCAAGTGAGCCCGTACGGCAGCGGGTTGCGGCCGTTGTGATCCAGTTTTCAGCAGTGTTTATTGCGCCGGTCCTGGAATATCCTGAATGCAGGGGTATCGCAGCGCTTTTACAGCAATCGGAACGGGGATTATTCTTCAGGAAAAGGGGCGCAGGAATTGTTATGGAAAAAATAAAACGCTTATCGGCTGCAACAGGTGTGGAGAAGTTGCTGAGCCTCATCGAAATATTGCATCTGCTCAGCAAAATGAATGCCGTGCCGGTGAGCGCATCGGCCATGGTGCATACTTCAACAGACAGAACTGAGGAACGGATCAACAAAGTATTTCAGCATATTTACCGCAACTATAGAAAGCCGTTCCGGATCGAGCAGCTTTCCCGGTTGGTCCATCTTTCGCCCGGCGCCTTCTGTAAGTTCTTTAAAAAAATAACCGGGAAAACCTTTTCTGATTATGTCAATGATATACGTGTAGCCCGGTCCTGCACCTTGCTGTTGGAAACAGACCTGCCTGTTGCACAGATCGCATATGCAACAGGCTTTGAAAGCATCACGTATTTTAACCGCGTTTTCTTCAGAAAGAAAAAAACAACACCGCGCGCCTTCCGGTTGGAGTTAAAAGCGCGCCAGGAGATAAAATAGGCTCCTTCCGTAAAAATACGGTCTGCCATACAGTAGTATCCCTTTCGCCCGATTCAGGTATTGACATCCCCTGCGTGGTGGTGTAATATTGTATCGTTAGGAACGCACTAACCCCAAAAATAAAAACAATGACAAAGCCTTCGCAACAACTGCCCGGTCGCATTTTAGGCTGGATCCCCGATCTTCCCGATGCCCGGGATTTTATTTATGCAGCTCCGCTGAAAGTAATGCAGAAACTGCCGGCAAAGATGGATCTGCGAAAGACCTGTCCGCCGGTATATGATCAGGGAAGCCTGGGAAGTTGTACCGCCAATGCCCTGGGCGCTGCATTTGAGTTTGGAAAAAAGAAACAACGCAAAAAAACGTTCCGCCCGTCCCGGTTGTTCCTTTATTATAACGAGCGGGTGCTGATGCATACAATACAGTCTGATAGCGGCGCTTATTTGCGTGACGGCATCAAATCATTGAATAAACAAGGCATTTGTCCTGAAACAGATTGGCCGTATAATGAAGCGGCATTTGCTCAAAAGCCCCCTGCAGCATGCTATAAGACCGCCTTAAAGAACCAGGTGCTTTCCTATTGGCGGATACCCGTTAATCTTATCTCTGTAAAAGGCTGTCTGGCCGAGGGATACCCGTTTTCGTTTGGCTTTAGCGTGTATGAAAGTTTCATGACACGGGAAGTTGCGGACAGCGGTATAATGCCCCTGCCTGATATTGCGAAAGAGTCGCTTGTTGGCGGTCATGCGGTACTGGCTGTAGGGTATAGCGATGTAAAGCAAATGGTACTGGTACGGAACTCGTGGAGTAAAAAATGGGGTATCGGCGGTTATTTCTGGATGCCCTACGCCTATATTGCTAACCCGGCATTCTGTCAGGATTTCTGGACGGTCCGGGATGTTGAATAGCTGACTGGTTTACGGATAAAAAGTTGCTGCGGCGGTTTCTGTGCCCATACCCGCAACGGGATCCCTGTGTCTGCCGGCACCTGCGGAGGAGGCATATGCGTAATGATTCAAATCCATCTTTTAATAAACAAAAAACAAACACATGTCAAAGATTAACGTAAGGGACATACAGTTGTCTATCGCCCGGGAAAACCTGGGATGGGAAGCCGCCAGCAATGAGTATACGGCGCTTTCGGAAGAGGACCGGCAGTATCTGCTGGGCTTTGTTCCCGGGCCCCATGAAAAGTCGCTCGCGGCCAGGGAAGAAGCTGCATTAAGATCGTTCCGAGCTTTTAAATTGAGCGCAGCAGGAAAAGGCATCCGTAAGCCCAAGGCTTATGGATATCCCACTTCCTTTGACTGGAGAAACGCAAACGGCGCCAATTATGTAACCGCCATCAAAAATCAGAACCCCTGTGGTTCCTGTGTTGCTTTTGGTGTCATTGCTACTGCAGAAACCGCGTTCCGGATACAGCGGGGATCGGCCTCCCTGGCGGTGGATTTTTCAGAAGCGCAGCTTTTTTACTGCTATGCCCGCAGTGAAGGCAGGAATTGCCAGAACGGGTGGTGGCCGGAAAACGCGCTCAAGGCCTTTAGAGACAAAGGGCTGGTGGATGAAGCCTGTTTCCCCTATACGCCGGTTAACCAGCCCTGCAATACCTGCAGCGATGCGGCAAACAGGGCATTGAAAATTTCGGGATATACCAATCTTACGAACCCCGCAGCCATGAAAGAGTGGTTAAGTACCCGGGGACCGTTGGTAGGCTGCTTTACGGTGTACACCGACTTTTTCAGCTATCGCTCGGGTGTATACCGGAGGGCAAACAACCATGTAGAGGGCGGTCATTGTGTATGTGTGGTTGGATATGATGACGTACTCCAGTGCTGGATCTGCAAAAACAGCTGGGGACCGGGCTGGGGAGATGGCGGATATTTCCGGATCGGGTACGGCCAGTGTGGTATCGATTCTTCCATGCAGGGCGTCAACAGTATCGTGGAAACCTACTGGACCGGTGCCCAGAAAGTGATCGGACTCTGGTCGAATGATGCACCTAACAATGCATGGGCCTTTATCCAGAATTTTGGCTGGCGGAAGATTTCGAATGCAAGTGATAACATCCACCTGAACCTGCTTACCCAATGTATTTCGGCCAAGAACAGGGGTACTGCTGTAAGCATCCATTTAACCAACGGCCTGATCGATGAGATCTACAATTAAGCCTTTTTTATTATTTATCCAATTTAATTTAACAGATTATGGCAACAAAGAAAACCGCAGCAAAAAAAACGGCTGCAAAGAAGTCGGGGAAACAGTTTACCGCACCCCTGACCGAAACGGGTTCAACTATCAGGCAGAAAGCAAGGGTAGCAAATGAACCGGTCCTGATGCCCATGCAGGAAGACGCCGGGCTCACCGCATGGAATAATAATACCCGGATCGTGCAAACCTGGGGTAAGGCCGAAAATAATAATGCATGGCTCAATATTACCGGTCTGGGATGGAAGAAAATAAAAGAGAGCAACACCCAGGCATTGCTGGCACTGCTGATGATTGGTGCGCATGGGCGCGATAAAAACAGCCTGGTAAACGTAAGGACGGAATCCGATAATAAAGTGTACGAGTTGTACGTATGGTAGTTGACGCTTTCAGACGGTTCGCTGAATGATGCCGGGCCGTCTTATTTTTTTAGCTTTGTAGTCATATGAGAACAATAAACCTGAAAACGGGAGCAGTATATTCGCTTCAGCTTGATAGCCTGGGCGGTGCAGGGTATAGCTGGGTGGTGGAGCAAAATAATGAATCCGTAGCGGCTATCCGTTTCCATACATTGGCAACGCCGGATGCAATCCGGAAAAGCGGTATCGGGGGCGCGGTTAAAGTGGAGGTGGTCATTAAGGGGCTGCAACCTGGAAATGCCCATGTGCGGCTGGCACAGAAGCGGGTTTGGGAAACGGAGGAGAAACCATTGGCTATAGAAGAGCTGCTGGTTACCGTTACGGGTTAAGGAGACCCGCAGAAAATATAACAGGGATGCCCAAAAGAAGCCGTTACCACCATTATCGGGAGCTCCTTTTTTAATAGTTCATCTCCTTCAAAGTCAATGCTTCGGAACTTCGCCCGGCCATCCCTGCCGATAATGATCCTGGCAGGCCGCTTACATTATAGGGCACTGAAACTTTATGATGAACATCAGAAAGGCAGTTGAGTGGATCTCCTATTGTTCCTGGTAAAATGGGTTGGGGTATTGATTTTATTATTGTCGGGCTTCCGCGTTACAGGTACTGCATATAGGATAAAGATAAGGCTTTTTCCTGGTGCCGCTTTTGCGCGTGATCTGCCGCAACAGGGCGAATGCACCTGGATCGGGTGAAACGAGAGCCACCCGTAATATTTTCAGGCATTGTTAAGTGCCCGTGTTTACAGCAAGGTGTTTCCCGCACAATGCCCTTCCGGAGCTGATCAATGCTGAAATCAGCGTTTGCCCCTTCTGTTGCAATAAGAACCGGAATTTTAGATTATTTTAGCTAAAAACTAAGGTTTATGAAATTGCTGACAACGCTGCTGGCTGTTTTCTGTATGTGCCGGGTGGTTTCTTCGCAGAATGGTTCTTCTCCGGACCGGGCCGAACGGCAACGATCCATTATAAAACTGAACCTGACGGCCCCCATTGTAAAAAACTATGCAGTTCAGTACGAACAGGTGATCAACAAATTCCTGTCGGTGGCTGTCTCGGGCCGGATCATGCCTGCATCCACCCTGCCTTTCAAAAATGAAATAAAGAACAGGATCGTTAAAGAAGATATTGAGCTGGTTGATGATATTGTGGATAAGACGAAGTTCTCAAATTATGCGCTTACCCCGGAACTGCGCTTTTATTTGGGGCGTAAGGGCTACGGCAGGGGATTTTATATAGGGCCTTACTACCGGTTTGCCCGGTATAAAATGCTTAAGAGCAACCTGTCGTTTGATGAAGGCGACGACCACTATACCATCGATCTTTCGGGAAAAGTTACCGCTCATACCGGGGGATTGCTGCTTGGGGCCCAATGGTTCCTGGGTAAAAACCTGGGACTGGACCTGTGGATTGCAGGTCCCGGCCTGGGAGCGGCCAAAGGAACGATGGCCGGGGTATCCACTCCCACCCTTACGCCGGATAACCAGGAAGAATTAAGGAAACAGCTGGAGAAAATAGATATTCCGCTAACAAAAGAGACCATTTACGTGGATGCAACCGGTGCAAGGATCGATCTTAACGGGCCATGGGCCGGTATCAGAACGGGGCTTTTGCTGAGCTTCCGTTTCTGATCCCTGCACGGCCCGCAGGTTAAGATGGCGCCCTGGGGCCTGCAACAGGTATGCTCCCCTCATTATTTCAATCACCCGGCATGATAAAAAAGGGCTCCCGGCTGCCGGCCGGTCCTGAAAATCAGCCGGTTTTTCATGGAATATAAAATAATAGTCAAAATTTTTACTGTAAATCAATTTGTTACGGAGGTGCTTTGAAAAATACTGCCGTTTTTCATTGTTTTTTATAGAATACTCATCTACCTTTGCACTCCCTTAAAATCTGATAGCCCCGATAGCGATCAGGAGAAAGGGCCGGGGGATAGCCCGGATTCACTAAAAAAACATAATATTAAAAATGAGTAAACAACATTTCACCACGAAACATGCGAACGAGGCTACCGTGCAGCGTAACTGGTACGTTGTAGATGGTACTAATCAAACCGTAGGACGTATGTGTTCCCGTATTGCGGCTATTTTACGTGGTAAGAACAAAGCAATTTATACCCCTCACGTAGATACCGGTGATTACATCATCGTGATCAACTGCGAAAAGGTAAAGCTTTCCGGTAACAAAATGGGTCAGAAGGTTTATGATACCTATAGTGGTTATCCTGGTGGACGTAAGGAAGAAGCCGCATCTGATCTGCAAAAACGTCGTCCGGAAGTAATTATTGAAAGAGCAGTAAAAGGGATGCTTCCTAAAAACCGCCTGGGACGTAAGATGTACAAAAAGTTATTTGTATATGCCGGCGATACCCATCCGCATATTGCACAACAACCCAAAGAACTGAAATTCTAAATTTTAAATCTAAAATGTAGAATGTAAAGGTTCTTTCACATTCCCACATTTTCACATTTTCAAATTAAATAAATGGAAAAGCAAAAAAATGCTGTAGGACGCCGTAAAGAAGCCATTACCCGTGTTTTCTTATCCAAGGGTGCCGGCGCCATTACCGTTAATGATAAAGACTATAAGAATTATTTTTCCCTGGTTTACCTGCAAAACCAGGTAGAGCGTCCGCTGAAAGCCATTGAAGCGGCGGATAAATTTGATGTAAAGATCACTGCTACCGGCGGTGGTGTAAAAGGTCAGGCTGAAGCGGCCATGCTGGGTATTGCCCGTGCACTGGTAGAGGTAAACGCGGAGTTCCGGCCTGCATTAAAAGCAGCAGGGTTATTAAGAAGGGATCCCCGTTCTGTTGAGCGCAAGAAATTTGGTCACAAAAAAGCAAGAAAGAGCTACCAGTTCAGCAAGCGTTAAACCTTGTATCTTCAAATTATCAAATTATCAAATTTTCAAATTAGTTAGATGGAAAATAATAATACATCCTTACAACAGCAGCTTTTGGAAGCAGGTGTACATTTCGGTCACTTGAAAAAGAAATGGAATCCTAAAATGTTGCCGTACATTTTTGCTGAGAAAAAAGGCATTCACATCATCGACTTAAACAAAACCGTAGAGTGCCTGCAGGAAACTGCAGCTGCCATGAAGCAGATTGCGCGCAGCGGTAAGAAAATACTTTTTGTAGGTACCAAGAAACAAGCGAAAGATATTGTGACTGAGTGCGCACAAAGGGTAGGAATGCCGTATGTAACGGAACGTTGGTTGGGTGGTATGCTTACCAACTTCAATACGGTACGCAAATCGGTTAAGAAAATGCAGAGCATCGAAAAAATGCTCAGCGATGGCTCTTTCGACAGCATTACAAAAAAAGAGCGTCTGACCTTAACCCGTGATAAAGAAAAGATGGAAAAAGTACTGGGAGGGATCGCTCAGCTGGGTCGTGTTCCTGCAGCTTTGTTCATCGTTGATATCGGTCACGAGCATATTGCGCTGGCCGAAGCAAAACGCCTGGGCATCGGTACTTTTGGTGTGGTTGATACCAATGGAGACCCCAATAAAGTAGACTTCGCCATTCCTGCGAATGATGATGCTACCAAATCCATTGCTATTGTTGTAAACTACATCACGGCTGCTATTGCAGAAGGGCTGAGTGAAAGACAAGCAGCAAAAGATGAGGACGTAGAAGATAATTTTGCTGACGAAAAAGAAAAGCAGGCAGCTAAAATGCAGGCAGAAGCGGAAGCGGAAGCCGGACGTGGCGGCCGCGGACGTGGAACCGGGACTGGTGCAGGCGCCGGAGCTGGTCAGGGTCAGCGTCGCAGAACAACTACCGGAGGTGGTGGTTCAAGAGGCGGAGCTCCCAGAAGATAATAAACGTTTAAGGTTTAAGGTTCAATGTTTGAATTTAAGGCATGGCCTTAGCATTCAGATCCTGGATCTTAAACCTTACTCACTTTAATCCGGCTCTGTAAATGTATAGCCGGATTGATAACAATAAGATTTCATAAATAAGTCCGGTTTAAGATCTGAAGTGCCGAACTTCAAGCCTTGAACTTCAAACTTTAAACAAAAACAATGAGTACAGTAACAATAACCGCACAGGATATTAATAAGCTGCGCCAGGCAACCGGCGCCGGCATGATGGATTGCCGTAAGGCGTTAACCGAAACAAACGGGGATTTTGAAGCCGCTATTGACTGGCTGCGCAAGCAGGGACAGAAAGTGGCTGCAAAAAGAAGCGACCGTGAGGCAAAAGAAGGTGTGGTGGTAGCACAAACCACTGCAGACAATAAAACTGGTATTGTTGTATGCGTAAGCTGCGAAACAGACTTTGTTTCCAAGAATGAAGATTTTGTAGCCTTTGTAAAAAGCATCGCAGATGCAGCCATTGCCAACGATGTTAAGAGCGCAGAGGAACTGAGCGCTGCAGAGATCGGTGGAGCGAAGATCGCAGACCTGGTGAACGATAAACTGGCATCTATCGGTGAAAAAATCGGTATCACCAAGTTTGAAAGAGTAGACGCTCCTTATGTAGCTTCCTATATTCACGGCGCTTACCGTATTGGTGTGCTGGTAGGATTGGATAAAGAAGCGGCAGAAGTGGGTAAGGATGTGGCCATGCAGATAGCGGCGCTGAGCCCGGTGGCGGTAGACGCTTCAAGCGTTCCTGCCGACGTGGTAGCACGTGAAAAAGCTGTGATTATGGACATCATGAAGGAAGATCCGAAAATGGCCGGCAAACCGGAAGAAATGCTGGCCAAAATTGCCGAGGGTAAACTGGGAGCGTTCTTTAAAGAGCAAACCTTAACAGCCCAGGCTTTTGTAAAAGATGCAGGGAAATCTGTTGCTGACTACCTGAAAGAAAGTGGTGATGTAAAAGTTACCGAATTCAGAAGGGTAGCATTAGGATAAATACATTTAGACCTGTTAGGTCTTGTAAAAAGCACCCCGGAAGGGGTGCTTTTTTTTGCCCGGCCGGATGGGGAGCCGGCGCCTCTTTTTCAGTAGTTCACCGGCGGCGGTATCCCATTCGCCGCCGTGATACCGCTTTTTCTGTGTAGTTTTTGTATTTTAGCTTAGATTTATTGAATATGGATACAAAGCCTGGCAAAAGCAGCTCCGGTATTCTCCGGAATATTAAAAGACTGATTTTTGAAGACGAAGGAACATCACATGAGGAATTCCGCGAACCTGCTCCTGTGCCGCCCGTTTTACCCGCACAAAAGCCGGAGCCGGTATCGGTTCCGGTATATACTAAACCGGTTGACACCGGCGCAGTACCGGGTGGCGATCTTAAGGAAATGAAGGGGCGGGTCCTGGAGCTGCTTGAAAAACTAAACGAAGAAGGGATCGACTTCTTTGAGGTTTGGAACGCAGCGGCCGATATGGGGACCATTGATGCTGTTTCTATCAAAGCAGCATTCACCTCGCTGAGGTATGTTGACAAATCGCTTACCAGGGACCGGCTGCTGAGCAGCGCAAGGAAATATGCGGCAAAAATACAGGAAGTCATTGACCAGGATGTTGCGCAAAAACAGGGCCTGAAACAAACGGTTCAGAGCAACCTGGTCAATGAAAAGCAGCAGTTTGAAAAAGAGATGAATGAGCTGGAAACAAAGATCAGGGACCTGCAAAATCAATTATCTTCAAAACAGCAATCCTACAAAGAGCTGGATAGCAAATATGAAGATCAGTTAAAGGATATCGATCAAAAAATTTCCGTTGGCAGGGTTGCCGTAAATGAGGTAGTCAGCGATATACAAAAAGCGATTGCTATTATTGAACAGAATATAAACTAAAATCAGCATATGTCAGAAAAATCACAAATCATAAACATCCCCGCAGAAATCAAAAGCCAGTTGCCTATTTTCCAGGTGCTGGGTGATAAATTGCCTGCCCAGGTAATGACACCGGAGGGGAAAAAAACGATCTCTTCCATTTTTTTCTGGGCGCTCGTTATTGGTGGCGCATTTGCGTTTTTCAAGTACCTGCCGGACCTGGTGCACTATGCACAGCAAAGCGTGCTGCTGGTTATTTTCGGGATCCTGCTGGTCACGCTCCTGTTACTGGCCCCCAGGATCGTTTCGTTACTGCATCGCCTGGGAACTGTATTGCTTTTTAAAGGTGAAAAGGAAATTATAAGAAAGAATCCTATAGAAACACTGCAATTACTGGAACGGGATGCAAAGGATACGTTGAAGCGGGTGAAGAATAAGATTGCAAACGTAGATGGTGTCCGTATCGACATGATCACCAGCGGTGAAAATGCGCAAAAAACGGCGGAGGAGAAATATCAGTATGCAAGGCGTTTTACAACCGGGGCTGCGGATCTGGAGGAAAAGGCAAAACAGGCTGCAGCGGGCGGCAATAACGAGAAAGCCAATGAATTTACCCGCGATGCAAAGGAAACCCGCACCAAGGCCTTCCTGCTGGGCAAGGAAGGCGAGGCGGAAGAACAGAATGCCCGGAGTTATGCGCAGTACGCTAACCAGTTCAGCAAGGTCCTGGAAGTATTAAAGGATAATGAAAGTGCAGCACGTATCTATGTAAGCACCCTTAACAGCAGTATTTCCATTATTGCAAAAAAGCTGGAAGCTACCCAAAAAATGAAGAGTGCTACAGAAGGACTTGCGGATGTATTTAACATAAAAGACGGATGGGCCTTCCAGGAAGCCATGAATGCGGCTACCGGGGCCATTAGTCAGAACATTGCATCCATCCGTTCCAACCTCGATTTTCTGGATCAGAATAACAATGTTACCGTGGGCGGCACTCCTTCCCAAAGCGAACTGGAGGCCTTTATCAAAAAAGTAGATGAGCGTAACCTGAAAGTGCTCAATGTAACGGAAGTGGCCAGCGCCGGCTATGAGCTGAAACCGGAAGAAAAAGTAGACAGGGGTTTTTCCCTGCTGGATTAATCAAACAACAAAACACAGATACATATTATGGAACAAAGATCAACCTGGTCGCGTTTGCGCTGGCCTATTAAAGCCTTTATTATTGCTGTTCCCATTTTCCTGGTCGGTTACTGGGGGTATAAAAGCGGCGTATTTAACAGCCATGACGATGTAAAGACCGAAACTACAGCGGCGGCCAATGGAGGTAATGACGAAGGCGCCAAACCGGCGGATGCAAAATCAAAAGCGGCGGTTTCCGGCAGGACCTTTAACTATGAGCCGGAAAAACCGGTGAACGGTGAACTGAAAGGTGTTGTGGAAGTAGGCGCCTCAGGATTTAATTCTTTCATCATTAACATGGACCCGGAAAAACGCTGGGAGATTGTATCCAAGGATTTCGGTCAGTCCTTTGCCTATGAAGGAATGGCCACTACGGAAGACATCCGCACGGGTCTTAAAAAATATATTGGGAATATGTTTGATAAAGGTGTACGCTCCAAAAATGTACATTTTGTGATCAGCTCCGGGGCGCAGAAAGAACCCAAAACGGCCATCATTGCGTCCGAATTAAAGAAGATGGGATACGTGGTAAACCTGGTAACACCGGACCAGGAAGGAAAACTGGCATTAAAGTCGGTGCTGCCCAAAGCGTATCGTGATAACTCATTTGTAACAGATATCGGTTCGGGAAATACAAAAATATCCTGGGTAGATGCGGCAGGTAATGTACAGGCCGTGGAAACCCCGGGCGCCAAATATTATGAAAAAGATCTGAAAGATGAGGCCGTTTACAGTCAGGTGAAAACAGCAGCGGCAAAGATCCCTTCCGATAAGCGGGACGTATGTTTTATCCTGGGTGGCGTACCGTTTGAGCTGGCCAAGGAGATCAGGAACGGTGAAGAACGGTATACGGTACTGAATGATCCTGATACTTATAAATCGGATAAGATAAAAACAAAAAGTGGCGTTAACATCTATAAAGCGATCAAGGATGTCACCAACTGTGATACATTCGTATTTGACTGGGATGCCAACTTTACGATCGGCTTTTTGCTGTCGATGAAATAAATAAAAGAATAGTGGCAATGAGGCTGTCTCAAAAGTCCGAGACAGCCTCTTTTTATTCGGTAAGGTGATGGAGCGTGAAGTCAAATACGCGATTCTCAGCGCCTTCAAAAACCTTTTGATACACCTTCATTTAATGCCCGTTGCTCTCAGAACTTATATGCAAGCGTAGCCGACCGGCCACCCATATCAAAAGAAACCCTGTCTGAATATTTTTTCAGCCGGTTATTACCAATGGCCCACATGGTAATACCTCCTCCCAGAGCCATAATACCTCCTGCAATGCCCATAGTTCCCACGATAATTTTTGCTTCGCCCGGTGTGTCGTCTATATCATAATTGTACCCGTTATTACTTTGATTTTCCCCCGTGGCAATTAAAGCGATACCGCCTGCGACACAGGCAATGCCTCCACTGGTTAAAACAATACCGGCTCTCCTTAATTTCTGCCATTGTTCAGCGGTTTTTTCCCGTCTGAAATAGGCAGGACTTTGTGACTGGAATACGCTTTTTGATGGCAGCTCTTTCAAAAGTAAACTGGAAGAAGGAATGGTTGCTGTAGCCAGGTCATTTTGAGCGCCGGCGGTTATGGCGGCACCCATTGCCATAAGCAGCAATAGTTTTTTCATGTTGAATGTTTTTTAGATAAAGATATACTCGGACGAATATAATTGTTTTGAAAGCAAGAGGGGAAAAGATTCTGTTAAAAGCCTGCTCATAAAAAAAGCCCGGATAAAACCGGGCTGCCTGTCAGGAATAAATGTCTTAGATAAACCTTTTTTTCTTGAAGTTGCCATTTCCGTTCCCATTGCGGCGGTTCCCGTTCCCGTTGCTGTTGTTCCCGTTGCGTTGCTGGAACTTGTTGCGCTTATTAAAGTTACCTTTATCGCGGTCACGCCCATTGTCAGGACGAAAGGCCTTAACGCTTGGTGTATTGGTAAACGTCAGCTGCCCGTTTGTGATGTCGCTCAGCTCACTCTGGATGGCATCGTCGTGCACAATCTCCTTATGCCAGTTGCTGTACGCCAGTTTCATGTAATAGGCAATGCTGTTGGCAAAGCCCTGCTTTTTATCGGGATCGGTTTCTTCGAGCGCCTTTTCGATCAGGGCCTCAAGGTTGGAGCCCAGGTGTGCCAGCTTTGAACTCCGGGTTGGGTAAGGGATCGGCTCCGGTTTTGCACTGAGCTCCTCCTTTGTGGGTTTTGGGTAAGGGGCCTCTACATCCAGGTTGAAATCAGAGATCTGGAAAAGATGGTCCCACAATTTATGTTTGTAGTCTTCCACGTTTTTCAGGGAAGGGTTCAGGATACCCATTAGCTCAATAACAGCATGGGCGTTTTTCTTTCTTTTTTCGGGGTCTTCAATGGTTAGGATATATTCCACCATCTTCTGCACATTACGACCATACTCCCGTATGATCAGATGATTCCTTGTTGTATTATATTCCATAAAAATGTTTGGGATCGCTCAAATGTATGTAAGTTCAATATCCGGATACGTTATACCTTTGCAGCTGGTTACAAAGATAGATAAAATCGATTTAATTAAAAGCCTGTTTAAAGTTGATTTATTGGCTTTCTTATGATTCTTTTGGCTGGAACTTTGTTAAATTTTTCGCCGGGGCGGCTTGCCGGGATGGCAACTACAAATGCCCGGGATACCCTGTTGCGCTCAAAGATGATCATGTAATAAAGCTAAAGTATAAAATTTAAACCGGCGCTCAACAGCAATTTCATCAAATCCGGGGGGAACGTGTCAATCGCAGTTTATAGCAGCAAATCAGGAAGAGATCTCTATTTGGATCCGTTTAATATATTGGTAATAAATAACTTGTGCTCAGAGTTGAGGAGCACGGAGTTCTTTGTTTTTTCAAAGGGACCGGCACCTGTTTTCCCGGAATTGGATCCTGGTATATGTAGGATATCTTTTTTGAAAAAGGGGGATGGACTTGTAAGCCGCTTGCATGAAAAAAGGTGGGTGTTGCCCCGGTTGTTAAAGAAAAATAAGATCCGGGCACTGCTGGTGCCGGATATTAGCGATGTGCTGAGGACCCCGGTGCCGCAATTCCTGTTCGTGCAGGATACGGCAGTATATACCTCCAAAAGCCTTCCGGTGCTGCAAAAGCTGGCTGGCATCGTGGTAAGCTCCGGTCTTCTTAAAGAAACCCTGGTTCAGCGAACCGGCATAGACCCGGAAAAGATCATAGCTGTGGAAGGGGTGCTGATGCCGTGTTTAAAGCCCCTGGAGCTTACAGCCCTGGTTGATTTTAAAGACCGGGTAACGGCAGGAAGGGAGTTTTTTATTTGCGCAGATACCCATTGGAGCCGGGAGCAGTTGCTCACGCTGCTGAGGGCATTTTCCCGGTTCAAAAAAATGCAGCAATCGGGCTGGAAGCTGTTGCTTACCCAGAGAGGGCGTCATCCCGGACCCTGGTTCAGCGGCGCTTTTGATGTGCTGGATACCTATAAATACCGGGATGATGTGATCCTTTTTGAGGGCTCCGGGCTACAGGACTACGCAGCAGCAGTAGGGGCAGCGTATGCGGCCATTACTTTTCAGCAGGATGAAGGATTTCCGGCTGTGGCCGGTGAAGCGCTGGCCTGCCAGATACCGCTGATAGCGGCTGCTACAGGGAGTAAACCGCTGCACCCGGATATTTTCCTGTTTGATGCGGCAGAGGAAGCGTCTCTCGCACAGCAGTTGATGGAACTCTATAAAAACGAGGCGCTGCGCCAGCAATTTATACAGCGATACGGGGCTCACCCCCTGAAGCTGACCCCGGAAACCGGGTTGGGCCTTCTGAAAAAACGGTTGTTGCAGGCCTGATGGTGAATGCTTACATTTGCGGTTCTGAAGCCGGCGGTATATGTTAAACATAGTGCCCGGGGAAAAGGCGCTTCAACCGGGTAAGGGTCGGCTGTTGAGGGGGGGAGACGGGACCCGCTTCAGGAAACTTAAAACAACAAAGGGATGAAATCAACGATTACAATAAATGTTGAACTGGATGATAATAAAGTACCATCCGAAATAAGCTGGAATGCTACAGCCAGCACCGCAGAAAAGGAAAAAAGAGCCAAGGCGGTTATGCTATCATTATGGGATGGGGCGGAGCGGGCAGCACTGCGGATCGATCTCTGGACCAAAGAAATGATGGTAGATGAAATGGCCGATTTTTTTTATCAGTCGCTTATGACCATGGCAGATACTTACGGGCGTGCAACCCAGTATCATGATCAGGTCAATGAGATGAAGGAGTTCGCCCAGGAATTTTATAAGAAATTCCAGGAGAAGCAAATGGAGCAGCAGAAAGCGACGTAAATACTGAGTGCCAGCTAAGAGCTAACAGCTGATAATAAAGACTGAACACTGAAAACTCAATAATATGTCACTGGAACAAATCATTAATGAAGATATAAAAAAAGCAATGCTGGCAAAAGAAGAAGTAGCATTGCGTAGCTTAAGGGCAATCAAAGCCGCTATTTTACTGGCTAAAACGGCTGAAGGTGCCAAAGACAGCCTGTCTGCGGACGACGAGATAAAACTGGTACAGAAGCTGGTGAAGCAGCGGAAAGATTCGCTGGAGATTTTCGAAAAGCAGAACCGCCCGGATCTGGCACAAAAGGAAAGGGAAGAAATTGAGGTACTGGAACGGTATCTTCCGGCCCAGCTTACCATGGAGGAATTGAAACCCATTATAGCGGATCTGATTACAAAGACAGGGGCTTCCGGTCCTGCTGATATGGGCAAAGTGATGGGACTGGCCTCAAAGGAGCTGGCCGGCAAAGCAGATGGGAAGACCATTGCAGCCATGGTAAAGGAACTCCTGGCTCAATAAAGAGCAGCAAATGATCATTGATCTTGTCTTTGCAGTTCTTTTATGCCTGGCCGTTTTTAAAGGATACCGGAAAGGATTGATCGTAGGTCTTTTTTCATACCTGGCGCTTGTTATTGGCCTGGCTGTGGCAATGAAGTTATCCTCTGTTGTAGCTGGTAAAATTGGCACCATCGTAAAGTTATCCGACAAATGGCTGCCGGTTGTAGCTTTTGTGGTGGTCCTGTTGGGAGTCATCCTGTTGGTAAAGTGGGTGGCCCGGCTTATTCAGTTCTCTGTAGAAAAGATCATGTTGGGGTGGGTAAACCGGTTTGGAGGGATCCTCCTGTTTGCGATGCTCTATATTGCAGTGTATTCCGTTTTGCTGTTTTACCTTAATCAGCTCCGTTTATTGCCGGAACCGGCGGTTAGCAGTTCTGCTACTTTTGGTTTTATAGAGCAGTTTGGAAAGCGGGTAATACATGCTACAGGGGTCCTGATTCCGGCTTTTAAGAACCTGTTTGAGCAGCTGGAACAGTTTTTTAATTGAAAATTTAATAATTTAACTATTGTTTTCACAATATTTTTTTTATAGAATTTAATACTTTTATATAAATTAACATTTTGATTCATTATTAAAATCAATATATTAGCAGCTATATTGCTATTACTACGGAATGGAATACGAAATAAAACAGCACGATAAGTTTAGATACATTGAGGAAGGCGAGGGACAAACGCTGGTGCTGTTGCATGGTTTGTTTGGAGCTTTAAGCAATTTTAGTGATCTGATCAATTATTTTAAGAACCACGTTAAAGTGGTTGTGCCCATGCTGCCGCTGCTCGAAATGGATATCCTGAATACCAGTGTGAGCGGTCTGGCCAAGTATGTGAATAAATTTATTGAAGCCAGGGGGTATGACAATGTGCACCTGCTGGGCAATTCACTGGGAGGCCATGTAGGTCTTGTGTATCTTTTAAGGAATGAACCCCAGGTGGTAAAATCGCTGATCCTTACCGGAAGCTCGGGCCTTTTTGAAAACGGGATGGGGGACAGTTATCCCAAAAGAGGTGACCGTGAATACATCCGGAAGAAAACCGAATACACGTTCTATGACCCTGCTATGGCAACGGAGGAGCTGGTAGATGAAGTATTTGATATTACCAACAACCGGTTAAAAGTGATCAAGATTATTGCACTGGCCAAAAGCGCCATTCGCAACAACCTTGGCGAAGAATTAAGCCGGATCACGATCCCGGCGCTTTTGATATGGGGAAAGAACGACAATATTACACCGCCTTTTGTGGCAGAGGAGTTTAAAAAACTGCTGCCGAACAGTGAACTTCATTTTATTGATCAGTGCGGGCATGCCCCCATGATGGAAGTTCCGGGTGAGTTTAATAAAATTTTGCTTAATTTTTTACAAAGACTGGGAGCTGTTGCAACAAAAGTCTCCTGAAGGCTGTCTTATCGGTAAAGACAGGCAGTATCATGTTAGTTAAGGATCTATCATTTGAAGCATTGCCACAATTAAAATTGTCGGACCGGGTTTATCAGGTGTTAAGCATGATGCAGGAGCATCATGTAATGGATCTTGCGGTGACCAATGATGGGAAACTTGCGGGCCTGGTCAATGAAAATACACTGCTGAATGTAGACGATGAACTTTCTATTGGGGAAATGCCACAACCATTAGGCAACTACTCTGTAAAGGAAGACGAACATTTTTTAAAGGCATTTGCTTTAGCCAGCGCGCATCATTTATCCGTAGTTCCTGTTGTTGACAAGGACAACAATTTCGTTGGTGCGATCGAATCCAGCACACTTTCTGAATATGTGGCCGGATTTCTGCAACTCCAGGACCCGGGAGCACTGATCGTTCTTGAAATTGATTCGAATCAATATTCTTTTGGCGAAATCACAAAGATCGTTGAAGCAAATGATGCACGGATCACCCAATTGAATACCCGGCCTGTCAGGGAACGGAATGCGCTTGAAATTACGATCCGGATCAATAAACTGGAAGTTTCTGATATTGTGAGTAGTTTTCAGCGATACGATTATCTTGTTAAGTATTATTTTGGGGAAGAATTATACACAAATGAACTAAAAGAGAATTACGAAAACCTGATGAACTACCTGAATATATAGTACCCGTAATTATCTTTAGATGTGAAAATCTTAACCCTGAAAAATAGACCCCTTATTCTTATCCTTCTGTTATTGGGGTGTTGCACAACGCTATTGGCCCAGGTGGATACCACAGCTGCCGGTTCCAGGGAAGTTAACAAAGCCTCCCCGGTTACAGAAAACAATCCTAAAATTGACAGCCTGCCACATTTAATAGACCAGGCATTCATTATCCGGAATATTATATTTGAAGGGAACAGGAAGACGCAGGACACCATTTTGCTGCGGGAACTGCCCTTTAAAAGGGGCGACTCCATTCTGCTGGAGAAAATTCCGGAATTGTTTGAACTGGCAAAAACAAGGATACTGAACCTGAACCTGTTTCAGAAAGGAAATGTATCCGTATTGTTGTTTGACCCACCTTATGTGGATATTAAAATAAAGGTGACGGAGAAATTGTACCTGTTGCCCTTTCCATATTTTAAACCGGTAGACCGTAATCTCAATCAATGGCTGTTTGAAAAAGGAGCCAGTACCGCAAGGGTCGATTATGGGGTAAAGCTGCTGTGGGACAATGTTACAGGAGGTAACGATAAGCTGCGGTTTTATTTTATTACAGGTTACACCCGGCAACTGAGTTTTGGCTATCTGCGTCCTTATATCGATAAAAAGCTGAAATGGGGCTTCAATATAAAGGTGGATCTTGGCAAGAACCATGAAGTGTTGTATAACACCATCAACGACAAGCAGCAATTTATAAAGGATACCGGCTTTTTGAAAAACTTTTTCGACAGTAAGCTGGAATTTTCCTACCGGAAAAAGATCTATACCACGCATTATTTTGGTTTGGGCTTTCACTCGCTCCGGCTGGGTGATACGGTGTTCCGGCTCAATCCTAATGTGATCAACCACAGCGGCGAGCAAATAAAGTACGGCGAGCTGTTTTACCGGATGCGTTACGAGAATGTGGATTTTACACCCTATCCCACCCAGGGGCATGCAGCAGAGATCTTCGTTTCCAAGCAGGGATTCAATAATGCCATGAACCTTTGGCAGCTAACCGTAAAAAGCGTGGGCTACTGGCGGTTGGGCAGGCTCTCTTACTACAGCCTGGGTGCCAGCGGTACCCTGAAACTGCCGTTTAAACAGCCTTATTATAACCAGCAGCTGCTGGGTTATGGCGACATGTTTTTACGGGGATACGAGTACTATGTAATGGACGGCGTGGCCGGTGGTCTTGTCAATGCCTCGCTGGCTACCCGGCTTACCAATTTCAGTTTTTCACTTCCTTTTCTCCGTCGGCAGTTTCCGGAAGCAGTGCCGCTTAAGATTTACAGCAAAATATTTGGTAATGCGGGCTATGTGTATAATCCGCATCCCGGACCCGGCAACCGGTTACCCAACAGGCTCCTGATCGGCGGCGGTATCGGGTTTGATATCTTTACGATTAACAACGTTACTTTAAAAGTAGAGTTCTCCTACAACCACTTAGGCGAAAACGGTATATATTTACAGAAGAAGGAGGACGTTTTTTAAAATGACAATTGCCGTTTACAGCCGTGGTATTGATCAGTTACAGCTGGAGGATGTAAAGACATTCTTCCAGGAATTGAAAGCCTATGGCCTCAGCTATATCGTGTTCCGGCCTTTTTTTGAGGAGATCAGGACCACTATAGGGCTGGACCCGGGTACCAGGATATTTGAACAATCGGCCGATCTCTCCAAGGATGTGGAATGCATCGTAAGCCTGGGCGGCGATGGTACCCTGCTGGACACCGTGGCGCTGATCATGGATAAGCCCATTGCCATTATGGGCATTAATTTTGGCAGATTAGGCTTTCTTTCCAGTATTGGCCGCGATAACCTGCGGCTGGCCATAAAATCGCTGGCATTGCGGACCTATGTAACCGAACAGCGGACACTGGTGCACCTGGATGCAGACATGCCCTTATTCGGAGACAAACCTTTTGGCTTAAATGAATTTGCCATACATAAAAGAGATACGGCTTCCATGCTGAAGATCCATACCTACATTAATGGCGAATTTCTGAATGTATATTGGGCAGATGGTCTTGTAGTGGCAACGCCCACCGGCTCAACCGGCTATTCTTTAAGTTGCGGTGGCCCCATCGTTTTCCCGGATTCCGGGAATTTTGTTATTACACCGGTGGCTCCGCATCACCTTAACATGCGCTCGCTGGTGGTAAACGACAACAGCATCATATCCTTTGATATCGAAAGCCGGTCAGATGATATCATCTGTGCGCTGGATTCCCGTAAGGAGATCGTTACTAAAAATGTATCGCTGGCTGTAAAAAAAGAGATATTCACGATCGCATTGGTACGCCTCAGCGAAAATAATTTCCTGCATACCTTGCAAACAAAACTGATCTGGGGGCTCGACAGGAGAAATTAATCCGTAGGCCGCCGGGGATACTGGGCCGATAAAAAAAGCACCGGCCTGAGTGCCGGTGCCGGAATATATTTACGCGCATGCAGTTTAAGATCCGGATTCGGAAACTTCTGTTTTATCCTGCTCTTCCTTGTCTTTTTTCTTCTTCTTAAAAGGATTCGGAGGCTTGGAAGGGTGGGGTGGCCGCCGGTCTTCCTTTTCTGCTTTGGTTTCTTTAGCATCTGCATTTGAATCCTTTGATTCCTTGGAAGCGGCCTCTTTTTTATCGCTCTTTTCTTCCTTACCTTCTTTGTTTTTTACATGGCGCTCATGTTCTCCTTTCCAGAAATCCCGCTGGTCGGTACCTACTTTTTTCCAGAACTCTTTACGACGTTCGTTACGTTCTTCGGAAGTTTCGCCTTGCTCCGCTTTTTTAGAATCGGATTTTTTGGCTTCTGTTTTTTTATCGCTTTTATCCTCGGACTTTTTGGAACTCTGCGCATAGGAAACGCTTAGTAAGCCCAGTCCAAGCAGCAAAAGAAAAAAGGATTTTTTCATATATATGTTTCTTTTAAATAGTAAATGTTCAAAAAGAGTCACCGAAATTATTGAGAAACCGGTGTTCCCTCTATACCTGATTCCGGGTATATTTTATGGGTGCGGGGGCAGCGGTGGTCTGGGCGGCAGCGGTGGCCGGGGTGGGTGTTGCGGACGCCGGTGCCTTACGGGCTGGTAGTGCGTATGCCGTTTTTTATAATATTTTTTGTGATGCTGCTTCTTGGGCTTGTAGTGATGGGGCGCATGAGGCCGGGGGTGCGGTGGCCTTGGCGGACGCGGTTGCGCATAAGAACTAAAGATCGCAAATACCGCAACCATCATCAAAAGGAATACTTTTTTCATAATAATATGGATTATGCTTTTAATGACCTACTCAAAATCAATGCCATTAGTCCTCCGATGGCTGCAGGGATCCCGGCAAAATGTTAAAACTTTTCCGGTGATGCCTGCAGATCCCGTTCTCTTCAATGGCCATCCGGTGCTTCATGGTACCATAGCCTTTATTCGAGATCCAGTTGTAATGAGGAAATTCTTCATGAATCCGTTGCATGTAAGCGTCCCGGTAGGTTTTGGCCAGTATGCTTGCCGCGGCAATATGTGCGTATTTTCCGTCGCCCTTAATAATGCAGGTATGGGGCACCTGGCGGTAGGGAACAAAATAATTGCCATCCACTGCAATAAAATCCGCAGCAGGGGTTAAAGCGTCCAGTGCCAGGTGCATGGCCCGTTGGGATGCCTTCAGGATATTGGTGGCATCGATTTCCTCCACGCTTACCTGGGCTACGGCATAAGTAAGGGCATTGGCTTCAATATAGTAGCGCAGCTCCGTCCGGATCTCCGCACTTATCTGTTTACTGTCGTTCAGCAGTGGATGGTAAAAGCCTTCCGGAAGAATGACTGCTGCCGCAAATACAGGTCCTGCATAGCATCCGCGGCCTGCTTCATCACAGCCCGCTTCCAGTAAGTCCTGCTGACAGGCAAGCAGCAGGCGGGGTGGATTGGATCGTGTTTTCTTTGTCATTGTACCAATAGCCTGAAACAGTTTTTTTCGATTTCGATATTCAGTTTTTTCTCAGTGTCCACCGGCTCTCCGTCAATATGCATGGGAGCTTCACTCCAGTTGCTGATGCGGATGGATGCTGTCTGGAAATAAATGATCCCCCGTTTTTTGCGGACCTCTTCCACCGATCGAACCCTGTTCATTCCGCCTACCTGTATCAGCGTGTTATAAAGCATGGCCATTTTGGATTGTTCCGTTACAATGACCACATCCAGTAAACCATCATTCAGGCTGGCTTTGGGAGCAATAGTAAAGTGATTCCCAAACTGGTTGCTGTTGGCAATACTGATAAAATAGGCTTCCGTTTCAAAACGCTTTTCCCCCAGTTTTATTTTGAAAGAATAAGGCCGGGCCCCCAAAAAGTTTTTAAAGACCTGGTTTACATAGGTCATTAATCCCCGCTGGGGCTGGTTGGCAAAATCATGTGCCACTTTTGCATCAAAGCCCAGGCCGCAAAGCATACAGGCAAATTTGCCGTTAATGCGAAACCCGTCTACCGGCATACTCTTATTCCTGAAGATAATTTCCAGTGCTTTTTGCGGTGTTTTGGGAATACCGGCCCCAAATGCCAGGCCGTTGCCGGATCCGGAGGGAATGATCCCAAACTGCACCGGCAGGTGCTTCAGGCTGTCCACCACCTGGTTCACCGTTCCATCTCCTCCGATGATCACAATGTCTGTGTACTTTTCACCGGTAATGGTGTCATACAGGTAAGAATAATCGCCATTGGCAACTGAAGGGAAAAACGAGAAGGGAATCCCCGCCCTCAGTGTTTCTCTGGCCGCGATATTGGATACAGCATCTTTGGATTTTGTACCCGATATCGGATTAATAATATAGCATATTTTTCTTTTCATGTAATGGTCTACCATTTTAGTAAAGCACTTCCCCAGGTAAACCCGCTGCCAAATGCTGCCAGGCACACCAGGTCTTTTTCTTTTACCCGTCCTGTTTCCCAGGCCTCACACAAAGCTAAGGGAACGGAAGCGGCTGTGGTGTTTCCATATTTTTGAATATTGTTAAAAACCTGGTCATCGCTTAATTGGAGTGTCTGCTGCACAAACTGGGAAATGCGCAGGTTGGCCTGATGCGGGATCAGGAGCGCCAGGTCTCCGGGCTGATAATGGTTGGCCTTGAGTGCTTCGCCGATCACTTCCGGCAGCTTTACCACGGCCTTCTTAAAAACAGCCTGGCCATCCATATAAGGATAAAAGTCCTCCCTGTCTAAAAGGTCCTGCGTAATAAACACGCCCCCATATTTTTGAGGAGGAACGGGCGGGCGCCATTCCGGGCGATGTGCGCCTGCATGAAATCCCGGGTTGGGCATACTCAGCACTTCGGCATCTGCACCATCGCTGTGCAGGTGGGTGCTCAGAATGCCGCGTTCCGGATCCGGTGATGGTTGTAAGATCACTGCTCCGGCCCCATCGCCGAAAATAACCGATACGTTGCGCCCCCTTGTGGAAAAATCCATTGCATAAGAGTGTACTTCAGCTCCTATCAGCAGGATATTTTTATACATACCGGTTTTAATAAACTGGTCGGCAACGCTTAACCCGTACAGGAACCCGCTGCATTGGTTTCTTACATCCAGTGCTCCCACGTCTTTAAGCCCCAGCATGCGCTGCACCAGCACGCCACAGCCCGGAAAAAAATAATCCGGGCTTAATGTGGCAAAGATCACAAAGTCAATATCCCCCGCCGTAATGCCAGCCCTTTCTATTGCTATTTTGGCGGCTTCGGCGCCAATGGTGGCCGTGGTTTGTTCAAAGCGGCGTACATAGCGCCGCTCCCGGATGCCGGTACGCTCCTGGATCCACTGATCGCTGGTATCCATAAATTGCGTCAGCTCTTCATTGGAAACCACATTATCAGGCACATAGCTGCCAATTCCGGCTATAATTGTCCGATTCATAAAACAAATGCTTGTAAGTAGCAAGATAAATATTTTAATAACCGGTTCCTGCACCCCTTAAAAAAATATTCGTACAGTAAGTAACTTAGAAAATTACGGTGTCTAACAAGCAAATTCCGGAATAAAACGACCGGTAGCATCAAATTTGAAGCATGCAAACAGATGAAATAAGTGCTTTGCTGGAAGGTTTAAAAAATGATGATCAGGAGGCTTTCGACCGGCTTTTCCGGCTGTTTTACAGGCGGCTGCTAAAGTTTGCCCGGCAGTTCCTGAGTGTGCCGCAGGACGCGGAAGATGCGGTTTCTGTTTTCTTTATCCGTCTTTGGCAGAAAAGAAAAGACCTGCCTGCTGTCCGTTATCCGGAAACATACTTCTATACGGCGGTTAAAAATACCTGCCTGAATTATAAAAGAGCACATAAACTTAAAATGATAACGGGGGTAGACGGGGATGCAGCCGCTCATCAGCCGGCCGAGTCGAAGGAGCTGCAAAGGTTGCTGCAAAGAGCTGTTCAGGCACTGCCCCTGCAGCGCAGATTGATCTTCATGCTGGTGAAAGAAGATGGACTGAAGTGCCGGGAGGTCGCTGAGATACTAAACCTTTCCGTACGTACAGTAGAAAGCCAGCTGTACAAGGCGGTAAAAACACTGGCCGGAGAAATCAGCTCCCACCTGGGTTATAACCCGCAAAAAAACAGGGCCGGTGGTGGACGGGCCATAGTGCTTTTATTGATGTAAAACAAAAATGGTTTGTAAAATGAACAGGGAATTATTTTTAACCTTGTTGGCAAAAAAAATAAGCCGGGAGATTTCTGATAAGGAAACTTCACTGCTGGGAACGGCAATTGCCGAAACCCCCGAGTATGCGCAGATTGCCGGGGAAATAGCGGGCTATGAGTCGCCTCTGGCGGGCATTACAGACGAATCTGTACAGGATAGACTGGATATCACCAGGGCGCAGCTTGCACAGCTGTCAGGAAAAGAGCCGGCCCCGCAGCAAACGGGGTACCGCTTCCTGTTAAAAATTGCAGCGGCCCTGCTTGTAATGCTGGGACTGGCTTTCTGGTTATTGAACAGCAACAATAAAGCAGCAATAGCGCCTGTTGCCCTTATGGATACGCTCCGCAGCGGTGCACAGCCTTTATCTGCCACACTGGAAGACGGCACGCAGGTGCAATTGGGGGCCTATGCATTCATTGTCTACAACAATGCATTTGGCAAAAAACAACGGTATATTATTTTGAACGGGAATGCCTTTTTTGATGTGGCAAAAAATGCGGAGGTTCCCCTTGTGGTTCAGGCAGGCCCGGTAAATATTACGGTTAAGGGCACCGCTTTTTATATAGACCAGGAAACACCCCGAAGTATGTCAGTGGCCTTGCTGCGCGGACTGGTGGAAGTAAGCAGCCGGCGGAACAGGAATGATAAAGTATTGCTAAAACCCAATCAGCAATTATCAGTAACGGAAACGACGCAGCGCTCGTTGCAGTTTGATATTACCACGTTACAGGTACCGGCTAAGCCCGGCACAGATACATTAAGCTTTAAGAAGGAAAAACTGGAGACGCTGGTGCCCCGCCTTGAGAAAAAATACAATACCAGGATTGAAGTACGGAATGAAGCATTAAAGGAAAAAAGATTCAGTGGTATGTTTACAACCGAAACACTACAGGAAGCACTCGAATCGTTACAGATCTCCTACCCGTTTGAGGTTAAAACAAAAGATAAACTGGTTATAATAGAATAAGGACCTATGAATAAATTGCTTTTTGTATGCCTGACAGGGATGCTGTTTTTTATTGCTGCTGCCGGCGCCGCACAAGACCGTAAACTGACCCTTAAAATCACGAACAGCCCGCTGCCAAAAGTGTTGGATGAAATACAGCGTAAAACGCGCTATAATATATTATATAGCGATGAAGTGGTGCAGGATACCATGCACGCCAGTATAGATGCGGTGCGCAGACCCGCTTCAGAAATACTGCAAACCATACTGCCCCCTCAAAACCTGTTTTATATACTCCGGGGTAACGATAAAATTGTGATTGGAAGCGAGCTGTTGCGGAAACAGGGGGCTAACCTCGCCTTTGCCCAATCAAAAATAGAAGGCCGGGTAATGGATGATAACAGGCAGCCGGTGCCTTTTGCTACTGTGGCGCTTTTAAAGGATAAAAAAGACCTGCTGATTATGGCCTGTAATGAGCAGGGCCGGTTCGAATTTACATTTCCTGTGAGCGTGGATTCATTGTATCGTATAGCCCTTTCATCAGTAGGCTTTTTACCCAAAGAAATAAACTTTACCTACCCGGATATCAGCAAACTGAAGCATATCGTTTTAGAGAAGGATAAAAATGTTTTGGAGGGAGTAAAGATAACCGCGGTAAAGCCCTTAATGGAGCGGCTGGCAGACCGGTTTGTATTTACCCCTGATAAATTGATGACAGAGGGCAGTACAGTGGGTGACCTGCTCCGGCAGGTTCCGCTCATAATATATGATGAACGGACAAATGCCATTTCACTATTGGGGAAGCCGGGCACAAAAGTGTATATTAATAACCGCAATACCGATATTCCTGCTGCCATGCTTGCCGAGATCTTACGCGCTATGCCCGCCAGTAATATTAAAAGCATTGATCTGATCACGAACCCGGGCAGCGAATATGCCGCCAATATGACCGGCGGGGTGATCAATATCAATTTAAAACGACAGCTGAATGAAGGATGGCTGGGGAGCATTAATCTTTATTCGGAGCAGGGGTACTATAATTTTTCGGGGATGAGCAGCTATCTGAATTATCACAAAGGAAAGATTACCCTGCAGCTTATGCCCACTGCCTCCGGCAACTATAATTTTTACAGTGCTCAATCGCGCCTTGATTATACAAATGGTGATCGGACAGATATAAATACACGGTTTTTCAGAAGATACAATGTCTTGGGGAATGGGCTGAAAATTGATTACGATATCAATAAAAAAAACTACTTAAGCTACAATGGCTGGTTTTCGTACGTTAAGGGGAGGTCCAATGGCAGTGCCACATCACAGTTCGGACAACAGGACCAGCCCTTTATCGATTCAACGGAAGTACTCAATACCTCCGGGCAGGACCGGTTTATTTACAACTTTGGCAACATCAACTATCATAAGAGTATTGATTCGTCAGATAAAAAATACATAGATGCCAATATCGATTACAATCATTTTTATCAAAAGCGCGAAAACGCCTGGGGGGCACAGTTCAGTAGTGTACTGCCCCAAAAGTTTCTCAACCTTTCCGCAAAATTGCAGTACCGGCAAAACCTCGGAAAGGATGCCAGCCTTATTACCGGGTTCCAGCTCAGCTCCAGTGAAACAAAAAATGACCAGACCTATTACGAGTTAAACGGGCCGGCGAAGGATCAGGACGTCCGCTACCGGTACAATGAAAAATACTATGCGGCGTTTGGCAGCGTATCAAAAAACTTTGGCAAAAAATGGAATACCAAGGTAGGCCTCAGGGCGGAAGCGATGCAATACAGGACGGAAGAGCTTGAGAAAAACATACGTGCAGATAGTAATTACGTAACCTTATTCCCGGATGCAGGCATCAGTTTTTCTCCGGGCAATAAAAATCAGTTTGGGCTGAATTTTGCAAAAAAGATCAGCCGGCCGGATATTGAACTTTTGTTCCCCGGCCGAACTTATATCTCCAATACATATTTTGCCCAGAATAATCCGTTCTTACAGCCGGTGATTATAAACAGGCTCGATTTTACCTATATGTTCAAAAGCCGGTATATTTTTTCCCTTGCTTATCAGGCAACCAGGAATAACTATACAAAATTCATTATTCCGGTTGTTGAAGATCAGCAACGCAAATTGCAAAGCACTTATTTGAACTATGGCAATGCACGCAATTTTTCAGCAGCGGTTAATTTCCAGCAAACTGCTATTAAAGATCTCTGGAGTTTTTATTGGACATCATCCTATAATTATACCCTGTATTATGGAAAAGTAAGCGAGGCCCCTGTTTATAAGACCAATAATAGCGTTGGACTTTACATTAATAACACGCTTTATATTTCAAAAAAGAAAAAATGGACGGCTTTTGCAATTTTCAATTATGCCAGCCCCAACATCAATATCAGCGGTCAAAAGGGGGGATGGTCTACGTTGGCTCTTGAAGTTAAAAAAGTGATCAAGGACCTGGCCATCAATCTCAGGGTATCGGACCTCTATAACGGATCCTCCAATATCCGGTATCAGTGGTTTGCCAACAGTATAATAAAGGAGCATGTGCAATATTCAAATGCTTACCCAAGAGTGGTGACTTTAAGGATGGTTTATAGTTTTGGTAATCAGCGCGTAAAAACGGCAAAAGACCGGTCTTCGGCCAATGATGATATCCGAAAAAGGGTGAATTAGGCTCAAAACAGGAGGGGGGAGGCAGGAAAATGGCCGGTCTTATTTTTTTGATGGACTGAAAAATAAACCAAAGTTTTTCTTTTGACTGGATGATAATAATCTTGAAGTAGCAACCTTATGTTTGATATTCGTTAAATCGTTGTTGTCAAGAACTCCAATATGAATGCCTGGTTTTTCTATTAACGTATTGTATAGGATATCCGCTTTTTGCTCAAGAAAAATGGAACAGTTTACATAGGAGGTATGCGTCAAAAATGGCCGGAGTGCTTCATCATATTCCAGTATCAGGTGTTCATTCTTTAGGGCTTCTGTCGGAAAAAGATGGGCATTTATTTCTGTATTGATACGCAAAAATGCCACCATTATCCTGTCATATCTGATTCCTATTAAAATAAGCCGCTTTTCTTTTTTTGCAATGGGATCGTAAAACTTAAATACAGAGCCCGCTCTAAAATTTAGGTCTGCAAGCGTTTTTCGTTGTTCATAGGGAAGCGCATCACCAATAGCCTTACTCATCAAAACTAAAGTTGAAATTTTCTGATGTAGATTTAATAAACGCGATCATGTTTTCAGAAGCACCGGCTGCTTTAGCGATCTCCGTGTAAGGAATGGTTTGATTTTCCCCAAAGTTCTGAACGGTCCAGTTATACGCAGCATCATGGGATTTCTTTTTTAAATCTCCAAATGAAAGGTGTTTGTTCTCGGCTATGGATTCATCCAGGCATTCTAAATCAGAGTCGGATAAAACATCCGTGTTTGCTTTTGATTTGGCAACAACAACATTGTCCTCAATGCTGAAATACTGCGGGTTCACTTTGGAATACTTGATCTCATCATAAGAGATTGATGGAACGGGGCCATATTCCATCGCAATAATATTGTCGCCGGTAATGGGCCGGGCATATCTTGCCAGGTGTTTTTGTTCTGCGAAGTATAAAATTTTAAGCAGGGAGTATTTATCCCATACTCCCCCTAATGAGTTGCAAATATGCAGCATTGAAGCGATGGCTTTTTCTTTATTGAAGGGGAAGTCTGTCATCATAGCACCACAAAGCTAATATTTTTAGCAGGGTTTTGGCTTTTTTTTTTGCTAATTTCATAAGTAAATGGATCTCACTTGTTTTGAACGGCGTCGATGCTGCACTATCTCACAAAACACGCCACCCTAAACAATTTCCTTAATAAATCTGCGTCCTGTTTTATTTTATGACAACCGGGGTGCCGGCGGGGAAAACCGCCGGGAATGAGAAACAAGACCGGGAGTGCTGTAATGGTTTCGTTCTCAATAGAATATTTTCGGGGAGCGAAATGAGCGGTTTGTGTTACCTGTTATCATTTGGTAACTTTTTTGTTGCATAATTCAAAAAATTATGCTATAGCGCAGAATTATCGTACCTTTGCGCCTCCAAATTTTAAAAATGAATTTAAGAAACATCGCAATCATCGCGCACGTAGACCACGGAAAAACCACATTAGTAGATAAAATTTTACACGCTACTTCTGTTTTTCGTGAAAACCAGGCCACCGGTGAACTGATCATGGATAACAACGATCTGGAAAGAGAGCGGGGTATTACCATTTTTAGTAAAAATGCAGCCGTTACTTACAAGGATACAAAAATTAATGTAATTGATACACCCGGTCACGCCGATTTTGGAGGAGAGGTAGAGCGTGTTTTGAAAATGGCCGACGGGGTTATTTTGCTGGTGGATGCCTTTGAGGGGCCGATGCCGCAGACCCGTTTCGTATTGCAAAAAGCACTGGCGCTGGGATTGAAACCGATCGTGGTGATCAATAAGGTAGATAAACCCAACTGCCGCCCGGATGAAGTGCATGACGCGGTATTTGATCTGTTCTTTAACCTGGATGCTACAGAAGAGCAACTGGATTTTCCTACCTTCTATGGTTCTGGAAAGAACGGCTGGTTCAATGATTCATTAACACCGATCGATAATATCAATCCTTTATTGGATGGCATTTTAAAATATGTGCCACTGCCGAAAGTAGCAGAAGGGCCGCTGCAAATGCAGATCACTTCACTGGATTACTCTTCTTTCCTGGGCCGTATTGCCGTAGGTAAAGTAGGCCGTGGGGTTATTAAAGAAGGCCAGCAGGTAGCCCTGATGCAGGAAGATGGCGTAAAAAAGACCCGGGTAAAAGAGCTGTATGTGTTTGAGGGAATGGGTAAAAAGAAAGTAACCGAAGTGCAGGCCGGCGATCTTTGTGCGGTAGTAGGTATTGAAGATTTTAATATCGGGGATACTCTTGCCGATGCAGAAAATCCGGAAGCATTACCGCGGATCAGCGTAGATGAGCCAACCATGAACATGTTGTTTGGTATCAACAACTCTCCGTTCTATGGTAAGGATGGTAAATTTGTTACCAGCCGTCACCTGCGTGATCGTTTGGAAAAAGAAACGGAAAAGAACCTGGCCCTGCGCGTGGAAGAAAGCGAAGGTGGAGAAGCCTTTCTGGTATATGGCCGGGGTATTTTGCACCTGGGAGTACTGATCGAAACCATGCGTCGTGAAGGATATGAGTTAACCGTGGGGCAGCCCCAGGTAATTACCAAGGATATCGACGGTAAAAAACACGAGCCTTTTGAAACCCTGGTGGTGGATGTTCCGGAAGAATTTGCAAGCAAGGTAATTGACCTGGTTACCCGCCGCAAAGGAGAAATGCTGGTAATGGAAACCAAGGGCGAAATGCAGCACCTGGAATTTGAGATCCCTTCCCGCGGATTGATCGGGCTGCGTACTCAGATGCTCACTGCCACTACGGGTGAAGCGGTAATGGCACACCGGTTCTCTTCCTACCAACCCTGGAAGGGCATGATCCCCGGCAGAAACAACGGGGTACTGATCTCCAAGAACCAGGGCCGCACAACCGGTTACTCGATCGATAAATTACAGGATCGTGGTACTTTCTTTGTAGATCCGGGTGAGGAAGTATATGCGGGACAGATCCTCGCGGAAAACATCAAACCGGGCGACCTGGTAGTAAATGCCACGGAAGAAAAGAAACTGACCAACCACCGTGCCAGCGGAAGTGATGATGCTACCCGCATTGCGCCAAAAACGCTGATGACCCTGGAGGAATGCATGGAGTACATACAGCAAGACGAGTGTATTGAGGTAACGCCTAATTTTATCCGGATGCGTAAAGTAGTGCTGGATGAAATTGAGCGGAACAAGATCGCAAAGAAAATGGCGGCAGAAGCTGTATAAGAAGGTACAGGCAATAATATTGAAACGCCGGGTTAGGTATGACCCGGCGTTTTTTTATGGATATAAATATAAATTCCGTCAGTTTAAGTACTTCATTTATATAAATTCCGTCAGTTTATGTTCTGTATTTATATAAATTTTGTCAGTTTCTATATCTTCGTGCCATGATAGAACGTGCTCTTTTAAAAAAGATCATCCATGACTGTGCAAAACAAAAAGTTTCGCTGCTGGTGGGAGCAAGACGGGTTGGGAAAACGGAGCTGTTACTTCAGGTACGTGCACATTTTGAAAACGACTGTCTTTGGCTGAATGGGGAAGATGAAGATACCGCCAGCCTGCTGGCAGAACGGACAGAGGCCAATTACAACCGTCTGCTGCAACAAAAAAAACTGCTGATCATTGATGAAGCGCAGTATATTACGGATATCGGTCGTAAGGTAAAGCTGATGATTGATGCAATAAAACCACTTCATATCATTATTACGGGCTCCAGCAGTTTTGACCTGCAGCAAAAGGAGGGAGAGCCGCTGGTAGGTCGCACGATCACCAACCAACTGTATCCCATAGCCCAAATGGAACTGTCGCCTACTGAAAATATATTACAAACCCGGCAAAACCTTCCCGACCGCCTGGTCTTTGGGGGCTATCCGGAAGTATTGGGTATACCAGTGCAGTCCGAAAAGCAGCAATACCTGCAGGAGCTGGTAAATACCTATCTGCTGAAAGATATTCTCGCTTTTGAAAACATCCGTAACCCGCTAAAAATAAAAAGCCTGCTGATATTGCTGGCCCACCAGATCGGTAAAGAAGTATCGCTGGAAGAACTGGGCCGGAATTTAGGGATCAGCAAGAACACCGTGGAGCGTTACCTGGAGTTACTGGCTAAATCGTTTGTATTGTATAAGCGGCAAGGCTTTAGTAAAAACCTGAGGAAGGAAATTGTAAAAAGCAGCCGCTGGTATTTTTTCGACAACGGCGTGCGTAACGCCCTGCTCAATAACTTTCAGCCATTAGCGATACGGCAGGACACTGGTATGCTTTGGGAAAATTACGTGTTAAGCGAGCGCATAAAATATACTGCCTACCGGCAGGAGCATGTGAACAGCTATTTTTGGCGAACCTATGATCAGCAGGAAATTGACCTCATAGAAGAAAAGGCCGGCAGCATTACTGCATATGAAATGAAGTGGAATGCTACAGCCGCAAAGCGGCCTGTGGCCTTTTCAAAAGCCTATCCGGATGCGGCCTTTCATACCCTGAGCAGGAACAACTACGAAGACTTTATTGCCCGGTAGTTATTTTATGGGTCAGTTTCGCATGACCTCGATCATTGCCTTCATTTCTTCCACCAGGTTATCGGTATCACCGTCGAAACCTACTACTTTAAAACGAACGTTGCCGCTTCCGTCGATCAGGAATTTGGTAGGAATGCCGCTGACCGCAAAACTCTCGGCTACCTTGCTGTCTGCATCCAGCAGCACATGAAAGCTGTATTGGTATTTTTTTATAAAATCTCCTACTTTGGCAACCATTTCTTCAGGTTTTGCTCCTTCCCGTGTATTTACGAACAGAAATGCCACGTCCGGATCGTTCTTAAGCTCATTTTGAGCTATCTGCATACCTGGAAAGGATGCCCGGCAAGGGCCGCACCAGGTAGCCCAGAAATCGGCCACAACGATCTTCCCTCTTAGTGCTTCCAGTGAAACTTCTTTTCCTTCAAGATCTTGTAAGGCAAATCTTGGAGCGGGCTCATTGATCATCTGTTTCCGCAATGTCTCTTTTAGTTTAACCCGGTATGCCATCAGGAGGTTTTCCAGGTAATCTGCATATCCTTTTTCAGATTTGTTTTTTGAAAGGTAGCTGCTTTTCAGGAGCTGTTTCAATGTTGTGGTCCCCTTTCCTTGTTTTATCAGTTCTTCAAGTTCCTGCCTTATGGCGTCCTTTCCCTTTATACCGGCTTTGAACACGAGGTAGCGTTCAATGATCTCGGTGTTGGCTTTACCGGTTTTCTGTACAGCCTCTTCCTGTACCCGGTAGGCGGCGGAGCGCTCGTTAAGTTTCCAGAGAATGAGTGCATAGGTATCCATGTAATTTCCCAGGTTATATTCCAGGCTTTTGAGGTAATCGGCCTTGGTACGGTAATCAGGTTTGTTAACGGGCGCTGCCAATTCCTTTTTTATGCTGGCCAGAGCCCTGGCCGATAGTGTCTTTGCAAACTTTAAACTATCGCCTTTTTTATCCAGCCCTTTTCCGGACAGCTCCCAGGCGGCTTCGTTGTAAGCCAGTGCCAGCGCGGTATTGCTTTCTGTTTTTGCAATGTACTTATTAAAATCGGCCCATTCTCCAGCCACGCCGGCATTATAGGCCATCTGGCCATAGGTACTGCTGCGGATATTGGCATAGCTTTTTTCATCAGCCGCATTCGTTGCCGGAAAATCTTTTTGCAGGGTATCCAGCATCCGGAGTCGTTTTTCCATATCCTGCTCCCCGTACAGGGTATTGAACCGGTCACTTTTAGCAGCGGCTCCTTTGGGATACAAGGCTTCAATTTCTTTTTTTATTTTTTCGGCCTGATCATTGTCTTTCAGGGCAAGATAGAGATAATGTAAGGTGAGATAATCGGTTTCGGTTTTATCTGTCTTTTGCCGTACTGTTTCAATCAGTTCTTCCGTTTTTTTCTTTCCGTTTTCTTTATCTGAAGCCATTAAAAGACGTGCGTATTGGCTGGCATGCAGGGCTTTAAGTTCCGGATAGGCTTCAAACTCCCGGTTATAAAGGGCCAGGTTTGTTTCGGGTTTTACTTTCATATCCACCATAAAACTTCCAAAATTATTTAAAGAGGCCAGGGCAATGGCGGCACTCTTCACGGGTTTATTATCCTGCATTAATAATAAAGAGTATCCCTGCTCCTTATTATTATCCATATTGTTATCCTGTTTAAAAGCGATCAGCAGGGCCTTCGCCGTGTCATTGGTAGGGATGCTGCCCGTCCATCTACCATTAGCTCTGGAAGCAGTTACCTCTACTGCCCGGATGGTTCCGTCGTAAAGAAAAACGGCAGGTGTAACGGCTTCCGCGTTTTCCAGCGGCGTGCCGGATGGGTCATATTCGAACCGGATGATATCGCCCGGCTTGGGCTGGGCTGGCGTGAACCGGAGATTTTCGTGCTGTGCCCAAATAAAGAGGGTACTCAAAGTCAGCAGGCCCGTCAGCAAAAATTTTGATTTCATATATGTTGTTTTAGGTTTATATACCCGCAAGCATTTTAAAAGCTCCGATACGGAGTTCTAAATCTGAAAGTAAAGAGATCCGATTGCCGCCTCACAGACCGTATACCTCGATAAAATTGCCGGGTATACTTTATCGCTCATGAAATAAGCTGTACATACATTTCCCTGACCCGCCTGCCTCTGCTTTCCATAAATTTTCTTGAACTATGAATATAGTTATATTTTTTTATTTTCCGAAACCTGATTTATTTTTCAAAGAAGGCAGGTTTTAACGGGGAGGACGAATTCTGAAAGCAATTTCCGGGGCAAGGCAGCCCGACAGTCTGGTATTGGACAGGCAACAACAATTCCGGGCGGCGGGTGTTTAAATAACATGTATCCGGCAGGGAAAATAGTTTATTTCTGCGCCGCGCGTGTTAAATAACGGGAACAATAAAGTAATTTTACAAAATGAAAAAGAGAGTGCTGTTTGCAGTTGTTTTTATCCTGGGGCTTATTCAGACGGTGCAAACATTTGCCCAATGTTCTATTTGTACTAAAACCACGCAACAAATGGGCGATGGGCCTGCAGAGGGGTTCAATACAGGCATTCTTTACCTGGCCTTTCTGCCACTGGCGCTGATGGTCTTCCTGGGAGTCCGCTGGTGGCGGAACGAAAAGAAAAATTCCTGAATTTCCGGTATTGATCTTATTTTGTAGTCAACTTTTATATCTAAAACAGAAACAAAATGCTAGATCAGATCCTGAACCTCGTAAAACAATACGGACAACAATCCGTAGTGGATAACCCAGATGTACCCAATGAGTACAATAACCAGGTAATGGCAGAGGCTGCCAGTACGATTACCAATGGTTTTCAGAATATGGCAAGCGGGGGTGGGCTCCAGAGTATCCTTTCCCTGTTTACAGGCGGTCAAAACCAGAGCAACGGCGGAGGTATATTGAGTAACTCCATCGTTAGTATGATGATCGGCCATCTGGCAAACCGGCTGGTTTCGAATATGAACCTGAGCCCTGCTACTGCTAACAGTATTGCCAACAACATTATCCCGAGTGTGATCAACAGTATGGTCTCCAAAACAGCAAGCAGTGATCCCGGGGATAGTGGCTTTAACCTTAATAGCCTGATCGGCAGTTTAACGGGAGGAGGAAATAGTGCAGCGGCCGGGGGATTTGATTTCCAGGGTTTATTGAGCCAGGTTACCGGTGGGCAGGATACCGGAGGAGGCGTGAACATAGGGGATATTATCAGCCAGGTTACACAAAGCGCACAGCAACACCAGCAATCGCAGCAGTCGGGCGGATTGGCAAATTTAATTTCAGGATTTTTTAAATAGTCCGGTAAATTACCTTTTTGAAGCAGTAAAAGATCTCTTTTACTGCTTTATTTTTTATGGCTAACCAGAGGTGCATTTACTCGATGGGAGTACTGTAGGGTTCACCGGAAACGATGCTATTTCGCTTAAGATCAATACACTTTAGGCCTGTCGTTTCCGGGCATTGCGCAATCTTGCACAGTAAAGAGCGGGCGTGCCGTCCGCCGGAACAAAATTTCCTGTATTGCTATCGGTTTTGGCATAGTTTCTGCACCTTATGACACTGGAGTGCGTTCTTGTTTTATTTGATAGTTGGTAAAATCGGTTTTGCATTATTTTAACAGCCCGGTTGTAATATTGGCAAGGATATTGCGTTTCTTAAAAAAGAACAATAGTAAAAGAATTTTAAAAAAGATAGTCAATTTTCTCATAAGCAGTTAGTTTTGGTTGCGACCCCTGTTTCTACAGGGGTCTATTTTTTTTATACAGGTAGCTACTTGCCAGCAAGCCCATAATGGCTCCCGCTCCATCCGCTAGGATATCGCCCGGGTCAAATGACCGGTTGGGGATATACCACTTTTGAACATATTCCATAATGATACCATATAGAAAGGCAATGATGGAGACTATTATAAAAATGCGGATCTTTCTGTGCAACCTTCCTTTTCTCATAACCCAGAGATTCCAAAGAAATACCAGGAGGGAGAACAATCCGATATGTACCCATTTATCAAAATAGATCTTATCAAAAATATCTTCACTGGGAAATGCCGATCCTGGTAATGTGAGGAGCACGAAGGTTATGATAAAATAAACACAAGCACCAATAAAGAGCAATCCTGTTTTCAAGAATGAGTATTTTTTGGGTAAACAAAAACCATTCACTGAACAGTGAATGGCTATAAGACAAATGTAATATATAATGAATTTATTTTCTGACAGATCAAGATCATTAACCAACCAGGGCTTCGTACGCAGCGGCCTCCAGTAAGGTTGCCACGTCGGCCGGGTTAGCGACTTTCATCTTGATCATCCAGCCTTCACCATACGGATCGGTATTCACCAGTTCCGGGGAATTGGCAAGCGCTTCATTTAATTCTGTTACTTCACCATCAACAGGAAGGAACAGGTCGGAAACTGTTTTAACTGCTTCTACTGTACCAAAAACATCACCAGCTTTTAACGAGGTTCCGATGGTTTCTACCTCTACATAAACGATATCGCCCAGTTCTCTTTGCGCGAAATCTGTAATGCCGATAGTAGCTACATCGCCATCGAGGCTGATCCATTCGTGATCTTTGGTATAACGCAGGGTTTCTGGATAACTCATAACAATATTTTTGAGTACAAATATGAGTAAAGGAAGTCAATATTCCATTTTTAAGAAGATAATTTTTAAAGGAGTGCTAATTTTTTGCAAATGCTGCTGAACCTGTGTAACATTTTTATCTGTGATACGATTGATTCCTTCAGAAGAGAACACTGGTCCCTGCTCACCGCTCCGCTTAAGGAGCGTTTTGTCACAATTAACGGGTGTTTTACCCCTTTTACCGGTAATTGCTGGACTGGCGGATAACGGAACTTTAGTTTTGTGACATACAATATAGTTGGATATGAGAAAGATTTTTTTGATTGGATTTTGCTTTTGGAGTGCCGTGGCCCAGGCACAAAGTATTTCAGGAAAAATAACAGGAGCGGACAGTAAGCCTCTGGAAAAGGCTTCTGTTGTTCTTTTGCAGGCAAAGGATTCATCCGTACAAATGATAACCGCTGCTGATAAAAGCGGCGTCTTCCGTTTTGAGAGGCCGGGTACGGGAATGTATTTAATAAAGGCTACCAATGTGGGATATACCCCTGCCTATTCGGACACCATTCGCCTGGAAGACAAAGATCTTACTATTGCTGCAGTTACACTTGAAAAAGGAACCACGCAGCTTGCCGGAGTTGTGGTTAGTGCCAAACGGCCGATGATTGAGGCAAAACCCGGCAAGATGGTCCTCAATGTAGAGTCCATGCCATCGAATACCGGGCTCAATGCGCTGGAGCTGCTGGAAAAATCGCCGGGGGTTACGGTAGACAATGACGGGAACGTAAGTTTAAAAGGGAAGCCGGGCGTACTGATCCTGATCGATGGTAAGCAGACCTATATGAGCGGGCAGACGCTGGCCAATTTTTTGAAGAGTATACAAAGCAATGGTATCGACCAGATAGAGATCCTGACCAGCCCGCCGGCAAAATATGACGCTGCGGGGAACGCAGGCATCATCAATATCAAAACCAAGAAGGGAGTGGTTAAAGGGGGTAACGGAACGGTGAACCTGGGCTATAACCAGGGGATCCTGCCCAACTTTTTTGGAGATGTTAATTTTAATTACCGGGGAGAAAAGGTGAATCTTTTTGGGGGGTATAACGGGGGGAGCTGGCAAAACACCTCCGAACAGTTCATAGACCGTAACTTTTACAAGAACGGGGCCCTTTCGGGATCATCCGATCAGCTGGCGCACCGTCATGGGTACGGAAACTACCATAGTGCAAAGCTGGGTATGGATTATTACTTTTCCAAAAAGGATGTGGCCGGTGTGGTTGTAAACGGAAATTTTTATAACTGGAACCAGAACCAGGATCTGCTCTCGAATCTGCGTAACACATCAGGTGCGGTTGAATCTATACTCAAAAGCCAGAGCGATAACGGGGGCAATGGAAATAATATTACAACAAATGTAAATTACAAGCACAGTTTTGATTCTTCCGGCCGGGAGTGGACGGTTGATCTGGATCAGGCTTACTACAAAAGCACGGGAAATAATAAACTGATCACACAGCCGCAAAATGCGGAGGGCCACAATAACGGAGATGCAACTACCTTATTGGGAAGTGCTCCTTCCAATATCCGGATCTATAGCGCCAAAACAGACTATGTACATCCTTTTAAGAGGGAGCTGAAGCTGGAAGCCGGCCTTAAAAGCAGCTTTTCGTCCACAGATAATGCTGCAAACTATTTACGGAATGCGGGTACAGGGTGGGTGGCAGATAACACCATCAGTAATCATTTTATTTACAAGGAGAATATCAATGCGGCCTATACCACGCTTACGAAGAAAATAAAGAAATGGGAACTGAGTGCGGGCATAAGAATGGAGAGTACCATTGCCAAAGGTCACGAACTGCGCTCGGATTCGTCCTTTAAGCGGAATTATACCAATTTTTTCCCCTCAGCAGGCGCCAGCTTTAATCTTAATGATAACAATCAGCTCAGTTTAAACTATAACAGGAGGATCACCCGCCCGGATTTTGAATCGCTGAACCCGGCTATCTTTTTCCTGGATTCGCTCACTTATGGCCAGGGAAATCCTTACCTGATGCCGCAATTCACCAATAACATAGAGATGAGCCATACCTTTAAAAGAATGCTGACCACTACCATCAACTATACAAAAACCAGCGACATCATCACCCAGATCCTGAAGCAGCATACAGAAGAAAAACGGACCTACCAGACGGTGGAGAATCTGAGTTCAATGCAGCAATGGGGCATTTCCGTGATGTTTAACAAGCAGCTTACCAAGTGGTGGTCTTTAAATGCATTTGCCAATGCAACCAGCAACCATTACAAAGGAATATACAATAGCGGAACAGCAAATGAATCAATCGCCATTGACTATATAGGGTTTAATTCAAATATGACTAACTCATTTACCTTCCTTAAAACCTGGGGCATGGAGCTGAGCGGCTGGTATGTGGGCAAAGACGGCGATGGAGGGCTGGTGATCTTTAAGAATATGGGCGCCCTGAATGCCATGCTGTCAAAACAGCTTTTCAATAAAAGGGCAACAATCAAAGCAGGAGTGCGGGATATCTTCAAAACCCAGGTATTTGATGCGGTTTCACGCTATAGCGATGTGGATATTTATATCAGGAACAGCAGGGACAGCCGCAGGTTTTCTGTATCCTTCACCTATAAGTTTGGCAAAAACAATATTGCGCCTGTCCGAAACAGGAGGAGCGGGTCTTCCGATGAGCAAAACCGGGTAAAAAGCGGTGGCGGCAATTAACCGTCTGCCTTTGAGCCATCAGCAATGAGCCGTCGGCCATCAGAATTGAACGCTTTCTGCTAATGCAGGCTTTTCAATTCTTAAATCTGAAAGCCGGCTGGAGGTTCCAAACCTGTTTACCCTATAAAAACGACCATTCACGGGAGATTTTTTGCCATTAAACGACAACCTGTTCCGCAGCTTGTTTTTAAGGCATAAGTTTGCTGCTTCAAAAAACGACAACAACACTCTTTTATGAAACTACTTTTCGCGGCTCTGTTTTTGGCCGCTCAAACCACAACTCAGGCTCAAACTATTACCGGTAAGGTAAAGGATGAAGCCGGCAAACCTGTTGAGAAAGCAACGGTATCCTTATTAAACGCGGGGGATTCTTCCATCGTAAAATTAAATGCCACAAACGCGGGGGGAAGCTATCAGTTTAACGAGGCGGCCAACGGGAAGTACCTGGTAATGGCTACCAATGTAGGATATAGCCCCGTTTATTCGGCGGTTTTTGACTACAGCGGAGCTGATGTGAAGCTGGATGATCTGACCCTGGAAAGAGCTGGCACACAGCTGGCGGGGGTTGTGGTTACAACAAAAAAACCACTGGTTGAGGTAAAGGCAGATAAAATGATCGTAAATGTAGAGGGTACGATCAATGCTACCGGAAATGACGGTATTGACCTGTTAAGAAGGTCGCCCGGGGTAATGGTAGATAAGGATGATAATATCAGCATGGCCGGTAAAAACGGGGTGGAAGTGTATATTGACGGGAAACCAAGCCCCCTGAAGGGAACAGAGCTGGGAAATTACCTGCGTTCAATTCCGTCAAGCAGCATTGAAAGCATTGAGCTGATCACCAACCCCTCCGCCAAGTATGAAGCTGCCGGTAATGCCGGAATTATCAATATCCGGCTTAAAAAGGATAAAACGATCGGTACAAACGGAACGGTTACCGCCGGGTACAATATTGGGATTTATGGCAAATACAATGGCGGCCTCTCCCTTAACCACCGGGGTAAAAAATTTAATGTGTACGGGAATTATAACTATAGCCAGGGGCTGTATAATAACGTACTTACCCTTTACAGGGATGTAGCTGATACCCTGTTTGACCAGCGCACCAATATGATCATGGACCGCAAAAGTCATAATGTAAAGGCCGGAGCCGATTATTATATCAACAGCAAGAGCACAGTGGGAATTATGGCCAATACCACATTAAATGACGACGGGTTCAATAGCAATGGTCCCATGCCCATTATACCCAAGGCTACAGGTGTGGCCGACCGGATACTACAGGCCAATACTGCCACAAACGGTAACAGGGATAACTATAACTTGAATGCAAACTACAAATATGCAGATACCTCCGGCCATGAGCTGAACGTGGATCTGGACTACGCCCGGTTTAATAATAAAAATAACCAGCGGGTTTCCAATATTTATTATGAAAATGATGGTACCACCGTGCTTAGCAAAAACCTGTACCGGATGTATACGCCTACAGGAATTGATATTTATTCTCTTAAGACCGACTACCAGCAGCGTTTCCTGAAAGGAACCCTGGGCTACGGGTTTAAACTGGGATGGGTCAATACCAACAACGATTTTCAGCGGTTCAATAACAACGGGCCATCGGAGCAGCAGGATCTGAATAACAGCAACAAGTTTGACTATAAAGAAAATATCAATGCCGGCTACCTCAATTATAACCGTCAGTACAAGGGCTTCCTGATACAGGCAGGTTTGCGGCTGGAGAATACCAATTCCCAGGGCCGTTCTACCGGGCTGGTATGGGATGCGGGTACAGACGCTTACAGGCAATATGATTCAACACTGAAGAGAAACTATACCGACCTGTTTCCCAGCGCTGCCGTTACCATCAACAAGAACCCGATGAGCCAGTGGAATTTTACCTACAGCCGCAGGATCGATCGCCCCAACTACAGCTTATTGAACCCTTTTGAATTTGCGCTGAATGATTATACCTATATGAAGGGAAATACGCAGTTGACACCTCAGTACACCAATAGCTTTGGTATTACACATACCTATAAATATAAACTGAATACTACTTTGAATTACAGTCATATCAAAGACATGTTTGCACAGATCATTGATGTGACCGAAGGGTCAAAATCTTTCCAGACAACAAAGAACCTGGCTTCACAGGATGTGATCAGTTTGAATATCAGCTATCCCTTCAGCTATAAATCGTATAGCCTGTTTACAAACCTCAGCTCTAACTATTCCAAGTTTAAGGCCGACTTTGGCGGAGGAGGCAGGGCTATTAATACCGACGCTTTTTCTGCCAACCTGTTTACCCAGAGCACATTGAAGTTTGCTAAAACCTGGACGGCAGAACTGAGTACCCTGTACTTAACGCCGTTTATCTGGCAGGGCGCCTTTAAAGGAAAGGCCATGGGCTTTGTAGACGCCGGTGTACAAAAGACCGTATTCCAGGGCAAAGGAACAGTAAAAGCCTCTGTAAGTGACATTTTCAAAACCATGCATTTCAGCGGTACCACGGATTATGCCAATCAATATACAAGAGTGGGCGCCAACTGGGAAAGCCGCCAGTTTAAACTAAACTTTACGTATCGCTTTGGAAGCGCCCAGATCAAGGCTGCTCGTCAGCGTAAGACTGGTCTTGATGAGGAAAAGAACCGTGCCGGCGATTCCGGCGGGGCACCCGGACAGTCGGGCCAGAAATAGACAGGGATCTTAGTTTTGTTAGTTATAGGTAAAAGTTGCTGGCGTAATGCCGGCAACTTTTTTACTTTTACTGCAGATCTGTTTCAATTACCCGTTACCGGATATATCTTTGCCGGATGAAAAAGGTATTTTCATTGAACGATATTGTGCAGGTAGCCGGATGGTTGCTGCAGCAGCTGGGAGACCAAAAGATCATTGCTTTTTACGGGCAGATGGGTGCAGGAAAAACCACGTTGATCTATACCGTTTGCCAGGTGTTACAGGTGGAAGATGTGGTCAGCAGCCCCACTTTTTCGATTATCAATGAATACCGCTTTCCGGATAACGGACAATCCGCGTCGGTTTACCATATGGACCTGTACCGGCTGCAGGATGAGGAAGAGGCGGTGCGGGCGGGTGTGGAGGATTGTTTATACAGTGGTCATTATTGTTTTGTGGAATGGCCGGAGAAGGCGCCCGATCTTTTTCCGGGGGAAACACTCTACGTATCGCTTTCCGTCGTTGACGAAGAGCGGCGGGAAATAGAAATACTTAAAAATAAGTAAATTTGCTGCTTAAACCATATCATACATCTTAAACCCTTGCTGAAAGCTATTTTCCCTGATCCCTTCTTTTATGAGTAAAATAAAAACCATAGTGAGTACCTCCTTCAGCTACGAAACCCAGGAGGAAACGTTGGATATTCGTATAAAAGGCGGTGGCATGACCATTGGGATCCCCAAAGAAATCGCTTTTCAGGAAAACAGGGTATCGCTTACACCGGATGCCGTAGCCGTGCTCATCAACAATGGGCATTCTGTGATGGTGGAGCACAATGCCGGTGATGCTGCTCATTTCCGGGATGCGGAATACAGCGAGGCCGGTGCCAGGATCGTTTATTCAAGAGAAGACGTTTTTAAGGCCCCGATCCTTGTAAAGAGTGCTCCGGTGGTAGAGGAAGACCTTCCGTTGCTGCAATACAACCAGATCATTATATCGCCGCTGCACCTTTCCGTACTGCGCCGGGAAGTGCTGCATGCCATGATGCAAAAAAAAGTTACGGCGCTTTCGTTTGAAAACCTGAAAGACGACAGTGACTCCTATCCCATTGTACGCAGCATGAGCGAGATTGCGGGAAGCGCTGTAATGCTGATTGCCGCACAGTACCTGGGCTCGGCAAATCATGGCAAGGGAGTATTGCTGGGAGGCATCACCGGTATTGCACCAACCAAAGTAGTGATCATCGGGGCTGGTATAGTAGGGGAGTACGCCGCCCGGGCCGCACTGGCGCTGGGGGCCTCCGTAAAGCTGTTCGACAGCAATATATCCCGTTTAAAACGGCTGGAAAATGCCATTGGTCACCGCCTGTGGACCTCCGTGCTGGAGCCGAAATTGCTGGCTAAACAGTTAAAGACCTGCGAAGTGGCTGTTGGGGCGCTGGCTAATGAATCGGGCCGGACACCCCTGGTGGTTACGGAGGAAATGGTGAGCGGTATGCGGCAGGGATCGGTGGTCATTGATGCCACCATTGACCGGGGAGGTTGCTTTGAAACTTCGGAAGTTACTTCGCATGAAAGTCCTATTTTCTTAAAATATGGAGTTATTCACTATTGTGTGCCCAATATTCCCTCCGGGTTTGCCCGTACTGCATCCCAGGCCATCAGCAATGTACTCACCCCCTTGCTGATAGAAGCAGGCGATGAGGGCGGCATTGAGCGCCTGATATGGCATCAGTTGTATCTCCGTAATGGTATTTATCTTTTTAAAGGATACCTTACCAATTTTTATTTAAGCCAGCGGTTTGATCTTCGTTACACCGATCTCAACCTGCTTATTGCCAGCCAGCGATAGATTTTTCTCACAGGTTACGCGGATGTCCACAGATTAATAGAGTGGTCTGTTTTTTAAGGATTCCAGGGATTAGC
>NZ_FMZO01000004.1:301008-432732 GCF_900101395.1 Niabella drilacis
CCGTTAAGGCCTTCTGTGAAAATCTGCGCAATCCGTGAGTGCATTATTATACTGATTTGGAGCCTGCTCATCGCCAGCCAGCGGTCTGTTTTTTCTCGAAGATGTTCACATAATGAGTATTTGATAGTGCGTATGATTGCTATTGCTCCTGGACCCGGCTTACACGAGCAGCAAAAGAGATCTGTGGAAATCCGTGGATTCTGTAAGCTTAATTTACGCATTCTTTAATTTATGCCATCTGCCGAAGCCTTTGTAACTTTGCCCATTCATGCTTGATAAAAAGAACATCATACAAGGAACGGAAACGGCGGTGATCGTTGGGGTGGTAACCAAGGACCAAACGGAGCAACAGGTGGTAGAGTACCTGGATGAGCTGGCATTTTTGGCCGAAACAGCGGGAGCGGAAACAAAGAAACGGTTTATACAAAAGTTACAGCACCCGGATTCCCGCACTTTTGTAGGAAAAGGAAAGCTGGAAGAAATACGCCAGTATGCAATAGCTAACCAGGTGAACCTGGTCATTTTTGATGATGAACTTTCCGGGGCTCAGATCAATAATATTACGACAGCCATTGGGGTAAAGACCATTGACCGGTCGGACCTGATCCTGGATATTTTTGCCCGCAGGGCTAAAACCGCCGAAGCCAAGGCCCAGGTAGAGCTGGCACAGTACCAGTACATTCTGCCGCGTTTGCGCGGGATGTGGAAGCACCTGGAACGTTTGGGTGGAGGCATCGGTACTCGGGGGCCAGGTGAAACAGAGATCGAAACTGACCGGCGTATTGTACGGGAAAAGATTTCGTTGCTGCGGAACCGCTTAAAAGAGATCGACAAGCAATCGGCCACCCAGCGAAAGAACCGCGGGGAGTTTATCCGCGTGGCGCTGGTAGGCTACACTAATGTGGGCAAGAGCACCATTATGAACCTGCTGAGCAAACGTGAAGTGTTTGCTGAAAATAAATTATTTGCTACCCTGGATACCACTACCAGCAAAGTGGTTTTTGACAATACACCCTTCCTGTTAAGTGATACGGTAGGGTTCATCCGCAAATTGCCCCACCATCTCATTGAAAGCTTTAAAAGCACACTGGATGAGGTGCGGGAGGCCGATATATTAATTCACGTGATCGATATCTCGCATCCGCAGTATGAAGACCAGATGGCGGTGGTAAATAAAACCCTGCAGGAGCTGAAAGCGTTTGACAAGCCCATGATTACCGTGTTTAATAAAATGGATCTGTATGAACAACAGACCTTTGACGAGTGGCTGGGTGAAGATACCAAGAAGGAGATCCTGCAAGACCTTTATGACCGCTGGAACCACGAGACCGGTGGTAATGCTGTATTTGTTGCCGCAACCGAAAGACGGAATGTAGAAGGGCTGCGCTCTACCATCTTAAACAAAGTAAAAGAGCTTTACCAGGTACGGTACCCGTATAAAACGATGTTTTTTTAGGAAGGGATTTAATGCGTTAAAAACTTTTTGCCGCTTAAAAGTTTAATTTAGTGCCATGAGCAAAAAACTGGAATGGCACCTGCTTGCCCTGCACCCGAATGAATTGAATTTTAATGAAGAGAACCTGGCAGAAATAAAGATCGGCGGCAGGCATTTATGCATTGCGCGGTTTCATGAGCGACTTTTTGCCTGTGCCGCCAAATGCCCGCACGCCGCTGCTCCGTTAGCGGGAGGCTATGTAAACGTACAGGGAGATATTGTTTGCCCGGTACACCGCTACAAATTCAATCTGGAAACAGGCCGCAACACCACCGGTGAAGGTTACTTTTTAAAAACCTATCCGGTGGAAGAACGGGAAGATGGCTGGTATGTGGGTATTGAAAGGGATAACTGGTTTGGATTTTAGTTGGCTGTCGGCTATATTGGTTGTATTTCGCGCAACGGTGCTGCGGCGCGCATTTATATAAACCCCTGATGTTTTTTTAGTGCTCTGGGGATTTGTGGCACCGGCATCATACAAAACAATGGCACGCTGCTTATTTCTTAAGGTAATTAGGTGCCGGCGAAGCCCAATAACCCAGATTGTGTTGTACATTGAAAGTAGTAGTGTCCTGGTAAATAGACACCTTGGAATTTATGGACTTAAAGCCATTACTGCCGGTTACCGGTTTGCCTGAATTGATAAAACTGACAAATTTAACGGGCTTTATTGTGCCTCCGTTTGCAGTAATATCTATTGCCGCCATTGCCGAGGGTTGAAAGCTGGATTGGTCTTTATATTTTGTATGGCCGTTTAAAGACTGCCACCAATGCAGATCTTCTCCAAACATAGAAGTATGTGCATTCCACAATACAACACTTTTGCCGTTGATTACCGCCGGCACCCGTTGCTCCCCTATAAAATCTGTTGCGCCATTACTTTTATTGGTTACCCATAAGCCCCACCATTTGCCAAGACTGTCTTCGCCACTGGGGCCCTGCTTCAGCTCAAACCGGTATTGCTGCCCGGGAGTCCAGTTGTATTGATACATGATCTGATAGCCACCACTTTCATCATTGGCGGCATTTACCATTCCCTTTGATTTTCCGCCATTGGAACCCCAGATGGAAAAGTTAATCACTTTACCCTGGAACGAATTTTTGAAAACACCATTTGTCTGAAAACCCGCATAGCCACTACCAATATTGCCAGTGGCATTTACCAGCGAAAAATTATAGGCATAGTAATGCAATAAACCCTGCTTTGCCAGGCTTGGCGGAGGATCCGCAACCGGTACAAAGGTCCATTCCAGGCTCGCATAGCCTTCTTTGGCGGGGAAATACCAGTCGCTGTAAGTGCCGCCCGGACTATAATATACAGGCTCGCTGCTTTTTGATGTGTCGCTGTTTTGGGCAACCACCGTTGCTCCAGGCAATATACACAGCTGGAATAATAACAAAATCAAGCGCTTTTTTGGACTCATCATTATCGGTAGCTAAATTAGAAATGATATCTGGCCTCCGCGATTACTTCCCCGTAACCGCCGCCTCATCCAGCATCCAGATGGTTTGTCCTTTCTGCGGCGCTACACCTTGCACCGGGTAAAGCAGTTTGGAATTCTTTGCAAAGATCTTTTTCAGTATGGGGTATTTATTGGCATCGCCCACAAGGAACATTACTTCCTTACTTTTATTGATCAGGGTATAGGTAAAGCTGATGCGCCAGGTTTGCTTGCTTTCTACCCAAACTTCTTTTACCAGTCGCTTTGTTTCAGTTAAGATGGTGGTGCCCGGAAACAGGGAAGCGGTATGCCCGTCATCTCCCATGCCGAGCAAGGTTAAGTCGAATTGCGCGCTTTTACCAAGGATTGCTTTTACACTGGCTTCATATTCCGAAGCGCAGGCCGCGGGTTCTCCCTTTGTTGGTGTGACAAAAATATTTTTCCGGGGAATGCGGATATGATCCAGCAAAGCTGTCCGGCTCATTTTATAATTACTTTCATCGCTGGTATGCGGCACAAAACGTTCATCGCTCCAGAAAATGAATACTTTTTTCCAGTCGATATTATTACTGAAGGTCGGCGTAGCCAGTATTTCAAACAATCTTTTGGGCGTGCTGCCACCAGAGAAGGCTACGGTAAAACGGTTGTTGGCGGCAATGCTTTTTGCAGCGGCGCTCACAAAATGATAAGCAGCTGCAATGCTTAAGGCTTCTTTATCTTTCCAAATAAGTTGAATCGGGTTGCTCATGATTTAATTTCTTTTCTGCGTTCTTTGCAAATATAGCGGTCTCTGTCGTTAGGCGGCGGCATCAGTACCCATTGAAAGCCATCTTTTTTGATCAGTTGTTCTGCTTTTCTTGGGCCCCAGCTTCCGGCCGGATATTTTTCCAGCCCGGTTTTGCCATTCTTTTCCCATTCCTGTAAAACAGGCATTACAATGCTCCATGCTGTTTCTACCTGGTCTGCCCGCATAAACTGGGTGGCATCGCCCTCCAGTGCGTCCAGCAATAAGGTTTCATAGGCTTCCGGTGGCTGTTCAGTAAAGGATTCATAATAGGTGAAATCCATTTCAACGGGTTTCAGTTTCATCACGGGCCCGGGCACTTTTCCTTCAAACAACAACGTGATCTCCTGTTCCGGCTGTATGCTGATGATGAGCTGGTTGGGCGTTACATCATCCCTGAATATTTTAAAGGGAGAATCTTTGAAGGTGATCACGATCAGGGAGGATTGTTTTTGCAAACATTTGCCTGTACGCAGGTAAAAGGGAACGCCTTTCCAGCGGTCATTGTCGATATAAAGCTTGGCCGCTACATAGGTTTCCGTTGTGGAACCTTTGGTGATGCTGGTTTCCTGGAGATAACCCTGCTGGTGCTGTCCATCTACTTCACCGGCCGTATATTGCGCCCGCACCACATCTGATGCAATAGCGGCTGCAGTAAACGGCCGCACGCTCTTAAGCACTTTTACTTTTTCATTGCGGATGGCTTCTGCATCATTGCCTTTCGGACAATCCATACCCACTACGGAAAGTAATTGCATCAGGTGGTTCTGTATCATATCGCGCAGGGCGCCGCTTTTATCGTAATAGCTGCCGCGCGTACCCACACTTACCTGTTCGGTTACGCTGATCTGTACATTCTCAATAAAATTCCGGTTCCATAACGGTTCAAAAATATAATTGGCAAACCGGAAGGCCAGCAGGTTCTGCACTACCTCTTTGCCCAGGTAATGGTCAATGCGGTAGATCTGGTTCTCTTCAAAATGATCTTTAAGCAGCTTGTTTAATGCCCTGGCAGATGCCAGGTCGGTACCAAAGGGTTTTTCTACCACAATGCGGTCCTTATTGGACTGCGGTGCCAGTTTGTATTTGGAAATAGATTTGGAGATGGGATCAATAAATGTAGGTGCTACGGAATAATAGAACAGGCGGGTGGCCCGTTTCTTCCAGTCCTTATCATTCTTATTCAAAATGGTTTTGAGCCGGGTGTAAGTATCATCCAGTGTAAAATCGCCCTGGAAGAAATAAAGCTTTTTAATAAATTGATTCCACTGTTCCGGTTTGGCCTTTCCGCTCCTGGAGAAATTATTTACGCCCTCCAGCATATGCTTTTCAAAAGAATCTTCAGGCATACCCTGGTAATGTACGGCATAGATCGCAAACTCTTCCGGCATATAGCCATAGATAAAAAGATTATAGAATGCCGGGATCAGTTTTCTCCAGGAAAGGTCTCCAAAGCCGCCGAAAATGACAATATTGGCGGGTGTTTGTTTAAAGCTCATATAAACGGTTTAAGTCATGATGCCACTGAGGCACTGAGTCACGAAGTTATATAAAGAGACAAATAAAACCCCGGTATTTAAAGCAGCAAAATAACGCGCTGTATGGACTGCTGTCCAGGCACAGAAGTTTAGTGTTTCAGTGCCTCTGTGGCAACAACACTACTTTGCTTCTGCCGGTGTATACGGCCAGTCCGTATGAAAACTTCCTGGTTTATCAATGCGCTCATACGTATGCGCCCCAAACAGATCTCGCTGCGCCTGTATTAGGTTGGCGGGCAGGCGCTCCGTGGTATAGGCATCAAAATAATTCAGTATCGAGGAAATAGACGAAGCCGCCACGCCCGCGTCCATCGCGGTTTTGAGGAACTGCACGATCGCCTTACGCTTTTCTTTCAATACACCGGAAAACTGGGTAGACCCGATGATATTGGTTAATGCCGGCTCTTTTTCATAGGCGTTGAACAGATCCTTCAACAACACTGAGCGGATGATGCAACCACCTCGCCATACTTTTACCACGGTCTTGATATCGATCTCATAATTGTAATTGGCGGATGCTACCTGCAGCAGCTCCAGGCCCTGTGCATATGCCAGCATAAACGAAAAATGCAATGCATCGCGGCAAATATCTTTAAGCGCCTCCAGGTTGGTACCGGTTTTTTGGTTTTGGTGATCGTATAGCTTTGAAAAAGCAGTCCGTTCGTCCTTAAGCGCCGACAGGTAGCGCATGGAAACGGCAATGTCGATGGTGGGGAGGGGCACGTTAAGCTCCAGCGAACTTTCGGAGGTCCATAACCCCGTGCCTTTTTGTTTGGCTTTGTCCAGGATCAGGTCGATCAGGTCTTTGCCGGTTTCGGGATCTTTTTCTTTAAAGATGGCAGCTGTGATCTCGATGAGGAAGGATTGCAGTTCGCCCTGGTTCCATTCTTCAAACAGGTGGGCAAACTGCGCATTGGTCATGCCTTCGTTCTTCAGCAACCCGTATACTTCGCTGATCATCTGCATTACCGCATATTCAATACCATTATGGACCATCTTTACATAATGCCCGGCAGCGGTATGACCCATATAGGCCACACAGGGCTCGCCTTCTGCCCTGGCCGCAATGGCTTCCAGGATATCTTTTACCAGCTCATAGCTTTCTTTGTTTCCTCCCGGCATCATGCTGGGACCAAAACGGGCGCCATCCTCGCCACCGGAAACGCCCATCCCGATGAAATGGATGCCCGAGTTTTGCAGTTCCTGGTATCTTCTTTCGGTGTCTATAAAATGCGAGTTGCCTCCATCGATCAGGATATCGCCTTTCTGCAATTGCGGCACCAGTTCGCCGATCACGGCATCTACAATTTTCCCGGCGGGAACCAATAACATAATGATGCGGGGTGTTTCCAGTTTTGCGACCAGCTCAGCGGAAGAGGCGGCAGTGGAAACGGGTTTGCCCTTTCCTGCTGCTTCGGTGATTTTACGTTGGTGCTCATCCCGGTCGTAACCGCAAACTTCAAACCCATGATCGGCAATGTTTAATACGAGGTTCCGGCCCATTGTTCCCAATCCGATCATACCAAATCTTGCAGCCATAAACTTTTTTTTCTAAAGGTAATACTGCATTAACAAAATCATAAAATAAATTGTTCGAATGCACAATTTTGGCCGGAATCGGTCATTTTACGAGGTTTTTCGTTACTTTCACGTGAGGAAACGGCCTTATTTTATAGATTCATTGAACGAAACGATCAGAAATGTTGAGCAGCAAAGCATTATTTAGAATGGCGTTGTTGATGGTGGTGCTGTACGCCTGTGGCACTTCGCAACCTGCCCGAAGGAATGTGTTGTCCAAGACATCGCCGCCCGCTAACCAGCAGCCAGCGGAAAATAACGGCCGGAACCCTGGCCAGACCACTTTTACCAAACCCGAGCAAATTACCCGGCAACAGCAAAAAACAGAGGAAACCCGGAAGGTAAATACCGCTGTCGAAAGACGGCAGGAAGAAGCGGCTACTGTAACGGCAGCCGAAGCAAAGGCGGCGGGGTATCGCTCCCCGGCTTATTACCGGTATATTACAGACAGCATTCAGCAGACTTCAGCAAAGTCGGCCTATTATAAAACAACAGAGAACCTGTTTAAGCAAATGGCTGTGGTGCCCAACCCGCAAAACCCGGCCATCAACTCCAGGTGGTATACTACTGTAAATTTTGACAACCGGAAACCCAATTTTGTGATCCTGCATCATACGGCACAGGACAACACAGAGCAGACCCTGTTCACCTTCTCCGTTACCCGTACCGGGGTAAGCGCACATTTTGTAGTAGGGAAGGATGGGATCACTTACCAGATGCTGAATGAATATTTCAGGGCCTGGCATGCCGGAAAAAGCAAGTGGGGGGCTGTTACCGATATGAACTCCTGCAGTATCGGTATTGAAATCGACAACAACGGTAAGGAACCGTTTCCGGAAGCGCAGATCAGCGCCCTGTTAAAATTGCTGGATTACCTGAAGGATAAATTCGGTATCCCGCAGGCCAACTTTATCGCGCATTCCGATATCGCACCCGTACGAAAAAATGACCCCAGCAAGTACTTCCCCTGGAAGCGCCTGGCAGATGCCGGCTTTGGCTATTGGTACGATTCTGCTAACCTGGCAGAACCCCCTGCCGACTTTAACGCGTTGCTGGCATTGAGAGTGATTGGATATAATACCGCAATCCCCGCAGATGCCATCCAGGCATTTAAACTGCATTTTATCCAGAACGACAGCTCGCCCATGTTAACGGACTATGATAAAAAAGTACTATACAACGTTTATAAGTACTACTAAGTAGCAGGTAACCCCCGTTTATTTTAAAAAAGATATTTTTGCAGCCTCCATATTTACATATATGGAGGCTTTTATTTAAAGTAAAGATTAATGACAGAAGAACATAAACGACTTGCAGCAAATGCAAAAAAAGCCATCCCGCTGGAACAATGGGGACCCTATGTGAGCGAGCGCCAGTGGGGAACGGTAAGGGAAGACTATAGCCAGAACGGGGATACCTGGAATTATTTTCCCTTTGACCATGCTAACAGCAGGGCCTATCTCTGGGGAGAAGATGGCCTGGCCGGTATCTCGGATTATTTTCAGAATCTTTGTTTTGCCATCTCCCTGTGGAACGGGCAGGACAAGATCCTGAAAGAGCGGCTATTCGGTTTGGGAAATAATGAAGGCAACCATGGAGAGGATGTAAAAGAACTGTATTTCTACCTGGATAACCTGCCTACGCATTATTATATGGAATACCTGTATAAATATCCCCAGCAGGCCTTTCCTTACGAACAATTGCGGGAGCAGAACCGCAGCCGGGGAAAGAACGAAACGGAATACGAGATACTGGATACCGGTATCTTTAATGAGCGGAGGTATTTTGATGTGCAGGTGACCTATGCTAAACAGCACAGTACCGACATCGCTATACGGATCAATATCACCAACCGCTACAGTGAAGCAGCTCCCATAACCGTGCTGCCCCTGCTCTGGTTCTATAACCGGTGGTCCAACGGATCCAATACCGCTGTTCCGGATATATCCCTCGTCAACGATCATACCGTACTGGCAAGGCACAACCGGATCGGCGATTATTATTTTTATTTCCAGGGTGCAGATGATGCACTGTTTACGGATAATGAAACAAACTTTGAAAAGCTTTTCGGGCGGCCCAATAACAGCATTTTTGTAAAAGATGCATTCCAGGATGCGATCATTGAAGGAACGAATACGGAAGCGCTGCGTAACCGGAAACATGGTACCCGCTTTGCGCCCGTGTTTAAACGCTCCGTTAATGCGGGTGAAACCATTGCTATTTATTGCCGGCTTACCAGCCAGGCTACCCAGCAGCCTTTTGATGATGCGTTCCTGCAGTTGTTTGACAAGCGGCGGGGGGAAGCAGATGCCTTCTATAAGGCCATTTTCCCACGGGGAGTAAACCCGGGTATGGCGCGGGTGCAGCGCCAGGCTCTTGCCGGGTTGCTGTGGAGCAAGCAATATTATCATTACGACGTGGAGCGCTGGCTCAGTGTATCTGATGGTATTACGCCCATCGTTCCTTCAAGACTAACAGGAAGGAACAGCGACTGGACGCATCTCAAGAACCAGGACATTATTTCTATGCCCGATAAGTGGGAATATCCCTGGTATGCGGCCTGGGATCAGTCGTTCCAGTGTATTTCCATGGCTGTGGTAGACCCGGTATTTGCAAAGAACCAGCTGCTGCTGCTGATGCGGGAGTGGTTTACGAAACCGGATGGGCAGCTGCCCTCTTATGAATGGAATTTCAGCGATGTAAACCCGCCTGTACAGGCCTGGGCGGCGATGGAGATCTATGAAATTGAAAAGAAGGCAAAGGGAAAAGGAGATATCGATTTTCTGAAAAAGGTATTCAACAAGCTTACCATCAATTTTACCTGGTGGATCAACCGGAAAGATCTGAAGGGGGATAATATCTTTGAAGGCGGCTTCCTGGGGCTGGATAATATCGGGGTGTTTAACCGCAGTTATCATGATAAAGGAGAGATCCAGCTGGAGCAGGCGGACGGCACCAGCTGGATGGGGATCTATGCCCTGAATATGATGGACATTGCCCTGGAAATTGCGGTAGTTGATCCTTCTTTTGAAGATATGGTGACCAAGTTCTTTGAGCACTTTGTTTTAATTGCAGAAGCATTAAATGATCATGTACTGTGGAACGAGGAGGACCAGTTCTTCTATGATGTGTTGTGTATGCGCGATGCGCCGCCGCAGCCGTTAAAGATCCGTTCCATTGTGGGACTGACCTCCCTGTATGCGGTGAACATCATGAGCCGGGAGGTTTTTCAAAAACTTCCTGATTTTAAGAAACGGTTTAGCTGGTTTAAGAATTACCGGTTAAAAAATGACCTGTTCTGGCCCAATGAAGAAAAGGGGGATGGCGAGGAAATGCTGATGTCCCTGGTACAGCGCGACCGGTTGAAGGCCCTGCTGACCCGCCTGCTGGATGAAAGTGAATTTTTATCTGAAGGCGGTATCCGGGCATTGTCGAAATACCACGAAGCCAATCCCTACTCGGTTACCATTAACGGGGAAGTGCACTCCATCCAGTACGATCCGGGTGATTCCACATCCGATATGTTTGGCGGCAATTCCAACTGGCGCGGACCGGTCTGGATCCCGATCAATTTTATCATTATCCAGTCTATAAGGAGACTGGGCAAGTTTTATCATGATTCTTTTTTGATGGAATATCCTACAGGATCCGGAAATCGGATGAACCTGTTCCATATTTCAACAGAATTATCCAGGCGGGTGATCAGCCTGTTTCAGAAAGACAAGGACGGCAACCGCCCCATATATGGAGAATATAACTGGTTTTTCAATCTCCCGGAAAACCAGGATCTGATCCTGTTTTATGAATACTTTAATGGAGATTCCGGCCGCGGACTGGGCGCCAGTCATCAAACCGGCTGGTCGGCACTGGTAGCTGAATTGATCAGTGAGCTGGCGGATAAAGAATAAGCCTGTAAACCTGTTAGGTTTCTAAAACCTAACAGGTTTACAGGCTTAAAAGCAAAAAAGCATCGTGTTTTTTGTTTCAAAACCAGTTTCCCGGTTTATCACTTACGAACCCGATGCTTTTTTAATAGCTTCTGCTTTGTTGCTGTCTGGAAACCGTGTAACAGTTGTACATCCCTTTTACAGGCGGCACAGCTAAAACGGATGGATCCCCGGCAACCGGCAAGGCTTCCGCTGTTTTGCTTAAAATTCCGGGCGGGTGTTTGCACTTACCTCATGTCGAACGCTCCGCTACCTTGCGGTATTGCAGCTGTTTAACCTTTGGATAAGGGCCCCGTCCATGCTTTATTAAGCGAAGACGATTTCTGATCCCCGGCTTCAGAACACATACGCTGCCCCGCATTGCTGCCCGGCAAATTTTGTGCTGCTCAAACCAGGATGTCAAAGAATCTGTTGGTGCATCCGACAAAACCGCTTAATAAATTAATTGTTCTCATCAAATGCAATTTGAAGGTACGACCCGGGAACAACCCTTTCCAAATTTTTACCCCGATTGTTTTGCAGCTATTATAAACAGGGTTATACACCAAAAAGGGCGGTTATGCACCCGAAAAGTGGGTTTTGAACCTGTTATGCACAATGGAATGCACATTCAAAACGCTGGCCGGAAATTCTTTATTTTTATAAAAACCTGGTACACAAAATGAACCGCTTTATAAAGGTGGGAATATGGGCGGCTGGAGCAGGCCTTTTACTGACAACGATTATGTTGCTGATCCCAAAGAAACAACCTGCTGTTACCCCGGCAACCAAAGAAGCTTCCCTGAAACCAGGCGATGATTTTTACAGCTATGCCTTCGGTATTCAGGTTCAAAATACTCCCTGGGGTAAAGACCAGGTTGGGAACAATTTTGATCTCCTGCAGCGTTTTAATGTAAAGGATTTAAAATCAATACTTGAGAAAGCTGCTGTCAACAAAAAAGCGCCGGCTGGCTCAGTAGAAAAACGGGTGGGTGATTTTTATGCAGCGGGAATGGACACTATGACCATTGAAAAACTGGGCTACACACCCATAAAGACAGACCTGGCTGTTATTGATGCGATAAAGACCCTTCCAGAGCTGCTGAAAGAAATAAATCATCTCCGTACCAACGGCATCGCCTACCCGCTTTACGGGTTTTCTGCGGTGCAGGACCCCGAAAATGCGTCGGTTATCATTCCCTTCCTGTTCCAGGGCGGCACTTCGTTTGCCCAGGACAATTATTTAAAGGATAATAAGTACGCTCTTGAGATCCGCAACAGGTATTCAAAATACTGTGCTACGCTTTTTGGCTTAACAGGAGTTTCCCCGCAGAAAGCATCCGTTAATGCAGCAATCATTTTTAATATTGAAAAACAATTAGCGGCAGCACAACTGAGCCCGGTGGAAATGCGCAACATAAATAGTGTGAACAATCGGTTTTACCTGGACGATCTTTCCAAAACCACACCGGGGTTAGATTGGCGAACAATCCTGTCGGAACTGGAAGTAAAAGGGCAGGATAGCGTACTGGTAAGCAGCCCGGTGTTTTTTGCCGCGGTTGCTAACCTGTTGAAAACAGTTCCGCTTGATCATTGGAAACTGTATTTGAAATGGAATATACTGAAAGAGGCCGCTCCGTTCCTGAGCCATCCTTTTGTAAAAGCAAGTGTTGCTGTAACAAGAGAGTGGCTGCCTGGTGAGATCCCAACTCCCCGATGGGAAAGGCTTTCATGGTTAACCGATGGCAGTATTGGAGAACTGCTGGGACAACTATACGTAAAAGAATATTTTGCCCCGGCAACAAAAGCAAAGATGGAAGAACTGGTGGCCAATCTAAGAAAAGCATTTGAAATACGGATAAAGAGGCTGAGCTGGATGGAGTCCGCTACCAGGCAAAAAGCGCTGGCCAAGCTGGCGGCCATCCGTCTTAAAATAGGTTATCCTGACAAATGGGAAAATTATGAAGGGCTGGAGATAAACCGGGGCACATTTTTTAAGAATATAAGAGCTGTTCGCCGCTGGCAATATCTTTTCATGATCAGCTGGCTTGGAAAGCCGGCAAATCGGGAGCGCTGGGAAACAACACCGCCAACGGTAAATGCGTATTATAATCCCATACGGAATGAAATCGTTTTCCCTGCAGGAATCTTTCGGCCCCCGTTTTTTGATGCCAATGCGGATGATGCGGTAAACTATGGCGGCATTGGGGCGGTAATTGGCCATGAAATGACACATGGGTTTGATGACCAGGGTGCGCAATATGCAGCAGATGGAAACTTAAAAAACTGGTGGACGGCGGAAGATGAAAAGAAATTTAAAGCAAAAACCAAAATGGTGGAAGCGCAGTTTAATAAATACACGGTGCAGGACAGTATTCATGTAAATGGAAAGCTGACGCTGGGAGAAAATATTGCAGACCTGGGCGGCCTGAGTGTGGCCTATGAGGCCTTTAAGATGACGCCGGAAGGAAGATCGGGTCAAAAAACCGGAGGATTGACCCCCGATCAGCGTTTTTTTCTTTCCTGGGCACAGCTCTGGAAGGAATATCTGTCTGAAGAAGATCTAGCACAATCCATCCTTGTAAACCCGCATCCGCCAGGCCGGTACAGGATCATTGGCCCGCTGGTCAATATGGATGCCTGGTACAAAGCATTCCAGGTAAAGCCGGGAGATAAATTGTATAAAAAGCCCGGAGACCGGATCCGGATCTGGTAGCGGATTCTTTTTTACTTTTCACTTGATATTGCTTACTCTACATCCCCGCAAAGAAAACAAAGGCTTGTTTTGAAAATTTAAAACAGGCCAGCATTGGTAATTGAAAAATATTTATTTTCACACCCTAATTTAACAATGAAATGAATCAATTTTTAAAAATAGGGATTACAGGTGTCAGCGCCTGTTTTTTATTTGCCGGGCCGGTGCAGGCGCAGCAACGGCAATTCATAGATCGCTCAAATATGGATCTTTCGGTAATACCCGGCAATGATTTTTACGAATATGCGAGCGGTACCTGGGTAAAAAATAACCCTGTGCCTGCCAAGGAAACCCGCTGGGGAAGCTTTAATATGCTGCGCGATTTCAATATCAACGCTGTAAAATCGATCCTGGAGAAAGCCCGGGCCAATAAAAGTGCCCCGGCAGGATCTGTTGAAAAGAGGGTAGGGGATTTTTATGCCGCAGGCATGGATAGTGCAGCCATTGAAAAACTGGGCCATGATCCCATAAAAAAGGACCTGGCTTCCATAGAGGCGATAAAAACATTGCCGGAATTGCTGCAAAAGATCAACCAGCTCCGCAGCAATGGTATTGCATCCCCATTGTATGGATTCTACGTGGGGCAGGACCGTAAAAATGTAGAAGTCATGATCCCCCAGCTAGGCCAGGGGGGAACATCGCTGCCAGACAGGGATAACTATTTAAAGGACGATCAGCGGTCGGTTCAGATACGCGCGGCTTTTACAAGCTATGTTTCCAGGTTATTCGGGTTGGTAGGAGCAAATCCGGATCAGGCAACGGCAAATGCCAGTATCGTATTTAATATCGAAAAACAGCTGGCGGAAGCACAGCTCAGCCGGGTGGAAATGCGCGATGCCTATAAAACCTATAATAAGTTCTCCCTGGCTGATCTTTCCGGAACTACTCCCGGTCTTGACTGGAAAACAACCTTGCAGGAGCTGGATGTAAAAGGCCAGGACAGTGTGCTCGTGAATAACCCGGCATTTTTTGCAACGGTGGCGGGCCTTTTAAAAACGGTTCCGCTTAACGACTGGAAAGTATACCTGCAATGGAATATCCTGAAAGGCGCAGCGCCCTATTTGAGCACTGCTTTTGTAAACGCGAACTTTGCTTTTACGCAGGCGCTCACCGGGCAAAAGATCCAGACGCCACGCTGGCAGCGGATGTCTTCATTAACGGATGGTAATATAGGAGAGCTGCTGGGGCAATTATACGTAAAGGAATATTTTAAGCCCGCGGCCAAAGCAAGGATGGAAGAGCTGGTGGCCAACCTCCGGAAAGCCTTTGCGATCCGGATCAAAGGCCTGGATTGGATGAGCGCGGCTACCAAAGAAAAGGCCCTGGCAAAACTGGCTGCCTTCAGACCCAAGATCGCTTACCCGGATAAATGGGAAAATTACGAGGGCCTGACCATTGATCGCCACCATTTTTTCCAGAACATAAGAAATGTAAATAACTGGGCATATCATTTTATGATCGGCCGTCTTGGGAAGCCCGTGGACAGGGAGCGCTGGGGAATGACGCCTCCAACAGTAAATGCTTACTATAATGCCACGCTCAATGAGATCGTTTTCCCCGCGGGGATCCTGCAATTCCCTTTCTTTGATCCCAATGCAGATGATGCGGTAAATTATGGAGGAATTGGTGCGGTGATCGGGCATGAAATGTCGCATGGCTTTGATGACAATGGAAGCAAATATGATGCAGATGGTACACTGAGGAACTGGTGGACGGATGAAGACCGGCAGAAATTTGATGCAAAGGCCGCAGCACTTGCCCGGCAGTTTGATGGATATACCGTGCTGGACACCCTGCATGTGAACGGAAAACTGACACTGGGTGAAAATATTGGAGACCTGGGTGGGATGAGCCTGGCCTATGAAGCGTTTAAAATGACCCGGCAGGGACAATCCAATAAAAAGATAGACGGCTTTACGCCGGATCAGCGCTTCTTTCTGTCCTGGGCACAGGTATGGAGAGGAAATATCCTGCCCGAAACGGCAGCCCAGTTTATATTAACCGATCCGCATTCTCCCGGACCTTACCGTACCATTGGCCCGCTGGTGAATATGGATGCATGGTATAAAGCATTTGATGTAAAAGAAGGCGACAAGCTGTACAAAAAGCCGGAAGACCGGATCCGGATCTGGTAGCATCTCCTCTCTTTGCCACAGAAGCGCTGAAATGTGGAGGGGGTTGGGCTTTTCTAAATTAAAAACGAGGCCATCGTTGTAGCATTAAAAGGATCTGTGTCCCGAACGTTCGGAACACAGATCCAGTGGCAATGGCACAGAATCTCCCTGGGGAAGCGAACCTCTTTTTGATTTTTACCAATATCCGTACCCAAACAATAAAGATGCGTTGTAGACACGCATTTGTAGACATTTAAAAAGTCTCCGGCGCCCATGTCTACAACCACTGGCAATACCCGAAGCAGAAAGCAACTGTTATGATGGGCCAATTTATGAAGGCAACCGGGTTCGCTATCCGCAAACGGGCGGCCATCCCGGGAATTTTACACAGTTTGATGGGGCGTAGCCTAAGGAGGAACCGGCCCCTGCCTGCGGATGCATTCGTGTAGTTTGCCGCATTCACGCAGGCGGGCATCTGCCTTAAAAACACGCCGGAAGAACACCGCATTATTCAGCACTATATACCCCTCAGGGTTTGAAATGAAAATCAAAAATGCAGTATAGTCAATGTTTTAAGATTCATTGAGCGCATGATTTAGTGGTTTGCTGGACAATAATATTTTTATTGGATATTTTACATTCCCCGCAGGGGTATTACCTTTGCGGCATTTTATGATCAGACTTATTGTTACAGACCTGGACGGATCTTTATTAAATGACAAAAAGGAACTGCCTAAGGAGTTCTGGGACCTTGAAAAACAACTGGCGCAGCAAAACATAGTGCTGGGTATTGCCAGCGGCCGCCCTCATCATAACCTGCTGGCACTGTTTGCGCCAATAAAGGAGCGCACCTATTTTTTATCAGACAATGGAAGTTTTGTAACCTACCAGGGAGCTGAATTACTGGTGAAAATGCTGGATCCGGAGGCTGTTACTACTTTTGTGCAAAAGGCCCGGGGGCTGAATAAGGTATACCCTGTACTTTGTGGCAAAGACCGGGCCTATATGGAAGACAATGATGAAACCCTTCTGCAACAGGCACTGCAATATTATCAGCATTACCAGATTGTTCCCGACCTTACAAAAGTTCCGGACCCCATATTAAAAGTATCCCTCTGCGATCTGATCAACGCGGAAACCAACAGTTATCCGCATTTCAGGCAATTTGAAACTGCATACAAAGTGGCTGTTGCCGGCGAGCGCTGGCTCGATTTTACCGCACGGGATGCCAATAAGGGCATTGGAATAAAACTGGTACAGGAGCAGCTGGGGATCGGGCGGGATCAAACCATGGTGTTTGGAGACTATATGAATGACCTGGAGATGATGGAAGCTGCAACATACAGTTATGCCATGAAGAACGCACACCCGGGGATCATTGCGGCAGCAGCATACATTACAGAATTTGATAATAACGAGAACGGCGTGGTGCGTACCATAAAAAAGGTCTGCGGCTTAACGGTATAGTTCCCGGTTTCAGGTATCCTGTGCAGGTAAACCCGCGATGGGGGCACACTTATTTATTTTGTGTTGTTGCCATCAAAAGAGAAAGGCATCGTGCCTGGCTTTATGCCATATGCTAAAAAAAATTAAATAATTGGGCATAGGACAACAAAACAGCACCCGGAGCGTCTTATAGTTGATAAGATATACGATTGCAATTAAAAGGATTCAGCATTGATAAAATTGATTACAACGTTTTTCCTGCTCCTTTTTCCCGGGAGTATGTTAGCACAAGCACCAAAGGTTCAGAGCCTGCTGGAGTGGTTCGAGAAGGGATCTATTATCCAGGGCGTTTCCATAAACAACAAAGGGGATCAGCTGGTTTTTGTAAAACGGCTCCGCAACGGGAGTGCTGTGCCCGTCAAAAGTACAGCAGAAGAAAAATTAATTGAAAACCTGCTTACCACCCGGGGCGATACCAGCCGCCGGCTGGACCCGGTTGTTGTGCATTATGATATAGCCAGCCGCCGTCAGATGCTCCTGGATTATGGCTGGGCCCCCCGGTTTTCGCCAAACAGCCGGCGGGTTGTTTATACGCACCAGGAAAAACCTCTTGGTAATGCAAAAGTTGTGGCAGGATCGCTCCGGGGGAATGATATCCGCATCTTTGACCTGCCGTCGAAAAAAACGGCAGTAGCTGTGGCCGCCCCCCACGGTTTTTTGATGGAGCCCGTATTCATTGATTCGGCCCGGATCATTTATAAAACCGGGGATGCTGTAAACGGCCCTTATGCAGCGGGCATTTCATTTCACCGGTATAACCTGGTTACAAAAAAAACGGAGCTGTTGCGGGGCGCAAGGATCCAGCACCGGCTTTATGATCTTATGGGAGATGTATATGGCTCAGGCGATGAATATGCATTTACGGTATACAGTCCGCAGGATTCGGCTCCCGGGCTTGCAAATGAATACGCTCATTTATTAATGCGTGGAAATGACACCCTGCACCAGTTTGGTATCCGCCATTTCAGTAACCTGGATTTTAAATTTGCCCTCCTTCCGCAAAACCGCCTGGTTTACCTGGACGATAATCACCTGATGACGGAAGATACCAGTTTTATAACATATTATCAATCCGGGAAATTGACGGCAAAAAAACCGGTTGATTTTGAATTTACAAAAGCCTGGCTGAGTCCGGATGGTCGTTTTTTATGCTATGTAAACAATGACCGGGAGACTTTTGTGGTAAGGATCAGCGATTTTTCAAAAGCACAGTTGCCACTTTCAAAAAAAGAGATCCATTCTGTAGTTTGGGCTTCTGACGGTAGCCAGGTGGCAGTTGTTCAGGATCATGATACGTTGCCGGAAACGGATATCCTGCGGTTGTTTACAGTAAATTAAAGCCTGGACTATTTTTTTCCGCTTTTCCGGATCGAAGGCTCTATATCTTCCTTCCACTTCTTATATTCCTCAGCGCTCAGCGCCTTCTTAAGCTGATTGTCTCTTTCTGTAAAGAGGTTTTCATTTTGTTTTCTTACACTCTGGTAATCCTGCTGCAGCCCCTGCGCCAGGGTGGAAGAACCCTGTATATTATTACGCAGCTTGTCCTGTGCCGTATAAAAATCTGTAAAGATCGTTTCAATACTGCTTCTTTTGGCCTTGTCAGGTTTAATGGCCGCATCAAATTTTGTCAGGACCGCGCTCACCTTATCCCCAACTCCTTCCTTTTGGGCATAAATGGAGGTGCTCAATGCCAAAAACAGGCCTAAAACCAGGATAAATCTGTTTCTCATGTTACAAAATTATACTATTTGATACCATTTATATACTACAAGAGGTTTCTTGCAGGTAAGAAAGTTGCAAGGGGCTTGATTTTTTATTTATTCGAAGGTCCCGGGGGAATAGGACGTCCGTTCCGGCCCTGCCGGATGATCTTTGTCATGAGGGAGTCGTATTTTGGTTGCTGCTCGGGGGTACAGATGGCGCGGGTGGCTTTGAAGTGATGAAACGATTTTACCTCTGCCTGTTTTTGCAGTGTGGCAATAGAATCTGCCAGGGCCTCAACCGTGCTGTCGGCAACAACAGGTCGCCTGGTAAGATCAAAAAGTTGTTGCTTGATCTTCCGGATCTGTTCCATATCTGCTTTGGCGCCGGCCCATTGCTTTTGTTTGAGTTGCTTAAATTGTTCGATCTGACTATCGGTAAATCCCACTTCATTTTTAAGGGCTGCGGTAAACCCTTCCCGCTCCCTCTCCGGGTGCGGCTTTTTTGAAAAGAAGAAAGTATATGCCAGTAATGCCAGATTGGTGATCAGCAGCAGGGCGATGATAAAAATAAGGGTTCTGTTACGTGCCGAATTGTTCATTCCTGTTATTTGTTAAAATCATAGCTGGTATTGGACGCCAGGATAAAATTCTCATTTTGCAGAATATCCGATTCTGTTCCTGCTGTGAATACCGTTTCGGTCTTTTGCTTACTGTTTGCATCTATAATAAGATACACATTCACCGTAACAACCGACACCAGGCAACAGATCGCCACAACCGGCTTTGCGATGATGCTGCTGGTCTTTGTCCAGAAATTGGTTTCCTCATTCAGACGGGCCCGGACCCTTGTATACATAAAGGGCCTCGATTCAGCCCTTTTCAGGCCGTCGAAACTATTGAGGATGGCTTCTATATGATCTTGTTCTTTCATCAATAAACGGATTTAACATGTTTGATGATGTCTCTAATACCCTAAATATATCTGATTAAATAGTATTTGACGTCATTTTTAAACTTTTCTTTTATTCCCGGGGCTTATAATCCTTTTCCAGTATCTTTCTCAGGTTGTTCTTTGCCCGGTGGAGCAGGGATTCAATAGAAGATACCGAGGTTTCCAGCACTTCACTTACCTCCTGGTAGCTAAGGCCCTCCACCTTGTTCAGAATAAATGCAATTCTCTGATTCTCAGGAAGCTGGTCGATCGCTTTGAACAGGATCGAGGCATTTTCCTTTTTATCCAGTACCACGCCGGGATGTTGAAAATCGGGAGGGTTCACCACTACCTGGCTGTCTTCTCCGAAAATGCTGCGTACAAAGCCAAACCGCTTTTTCCGCTTCTTTTTCCGCTCAAAATCCAGCGATTTTGTGGTGGCTATCCGGTAGATCCAGGTTGATAATTTAGACTCCCCCTTAAAAGAGCGGATCGATTGAAATACCTGGACAAATACTTCCTGTGCAATGTCCTCCGCATCCTCTTCACTCTTTACAATTGCCAGGCAGGTGTTATAGACCATGTTCTGATAGGTATCTACCACCTCTTTAAACGCGGCTTCATTGCCCTGCCTTAATTCCTGTACAAGTATTTCTTCTTTCAGCAATGTAATACCGGTTAATTCAGCGATATTACAAAAAAAATAAATAGTACTGCTTAAAACATTGGCCCGCCGGGGCGGCCGCCGCCACGCATCATACCCGGAGGACCTCCCTGCCATTCACGCCTCCGCTCACCGCCCTCTTCACGGGCGGAGGTTTTGCCCTTACCGAAATTGCGCAGGCTATAAGTAAAGGTGAGCATAAAATACTGGCGTAATACCATGTTGCGGGCGTCGGTGATATAATTGGCATTCACGGTCCTGGAAATGCTCTGATTCTGGTTCAGCAGGTCAAAAACGGAGAGCTTCAGCTCGCCTGCCTGCTTTTTCAGGAACTTTTTGCCGATGCCTGCATTCCAAAGCCAAAAGGATTGATTCATGCCGGCCGTCAAACCGGAATAATTCTGGTAAGAAAGGTCATTTTGCAGGAACCAGCCGCTCTTGGAGAGCAGGTTCGCAAAAAAGCCTCCCGTTTGGGTTACATAGCGGTTAGCTGTAGTGCGCTGGTCGGTGCTGGTAGTATTATTGAACTGGGCATTATAGGATAAGCTGAAGTCCACATATTCACTGATATTGCTGCCCAGCACCAGGCCGGCGGAAATACCCTGGTTGGTAGTGCGGGTGCTTTGGTAGTCGATCATGCCGGGCGCTTCCTGGTAGGTATACCCGGTATTAATGTTCAGGTTTGATTTTATCGGTTTCAGCGGCAGGCTGTAGGTTAAGAAGGTATTAAGGTTTTTATACCCGTTCATATTGACCGGCTTGCTGAACTGGGCGCCTTTCTTGATCTCAACCCCGTTGATAATTGAGTCCTGCATCGGGAAATAGGTAGCTGTCGTAATATAATTATTGGACAACTGGCCAAATACGTTCAGGAAAAAACTTTGGCTGTTGCGGGTATTGGTATAGGAATATCTTGCAGACCCCCAGTTGGTGGTTGTTTGCTTCAGTTCCGGATTACCGCTGCTGATACTCAACGCATTACTGGCATCCACAACGTCCTGCAGCTGGTTGATATTGGGAAAATCGTTCCGCATACGGTAAAATACCCGGATATTGCTGAATCTTCCGATCTTTTTCATCCAGCGGAGATTGGGCAATAAGGTATTAAAGGTCTGATTCACGGCTGAGGCAGTAGGGTACACCCGCATGCTTTGCAATAAGGTATTTTCAAAGTTCAGGCCCACAGATAACTGGTTATCCCTGCTTTTGCCCAGGCGGTAGTCCACTTCGCCGGAATGGGTCTTAATGGTATTATCAAATTTGTTGGATTGCAGCTGGTTAAAGTCATTGTACCCGCTTCCGTCGTAGTCGAAGGTTTCCTGGTCGGCTTTGTTCTTTTGTACCTGGTAGCTGTACTCAAACTGGAACATTCCCTGCTGGCCGGCCGGTTCTGTATAGGTAGCACGGGCCCGGTACTGGTTCCCGTTTGTATTATTATCGCGGTACTGGTTCACCAGCGAGTCCAGGCGTGTTCCGGAATTATAATAGTTCAGCATATTATAATTAAAAGAGGTACCATCGTTTTTGTTATGAGAGGTCTGGAGGCCGATGGAGAAGGTTCTGCCCTGTTTGGCAAAAGAGTGGCGGTACATCAGGTTATTGTTGATGTTGAACCCGCTCCGGTTGGAGCTGGAATGTCCGTTCGCATTGTTTAGGGAATCAACGCTCCCCCCTTCCGGCAGGAGGTAGGTATGTGTTTCCGATTGTGCATTGGAGCTGTTGTTCTGGAAGCTCAGGCTGGGAATAAAATAGATAGAGTTGCTGGAATCGATCTTGTATTCCAGGCGCATGTTAAAACGGTGGTTGTTATTATTCGAGGTGTTAAAGTTCTTACTGTTGACAAACCGGGAGTTGGTAAGGTATTGCGTATTGGTTTCAGACTCGTTGGTAGAATACTGGTTGTTGAAGAAATAACTGCCTGTTACATCAATTTTTTTCCCCCATTTATCGCCATAGTTCACACCAAAGGCATTGGTTTTACTGATGCCGGGGGTAAGGCCCACCATAAAGTCGCCTCCGTTTCCGCCCCCGCGGTAACCGCCACCGCCGCCTCTTCCGCCGCCGCCGCCGCGTCCGCCGCTTGAGGTAACACCCAGCAGATCCTGCTGGGCAAAGTTCTGCTGGTTAATATTATTGAAGTTCCCCACCAGCGAGATCCGCCGGCTGCCGTTAAAAAAGCTGGTATTACCACCGGCAGTATAACGGCTGTCTGTGCCGTATCCCGCAAAAATGCGCCCAAACTGGCCGTTCCTGATACCGGATTTGGTGACAATGTTGATAGACTTCTGGGAGTTGCCGTCATCAAAGCCGGTCAGCTGGGCCTGGTCGCTCATGCGGTCAAAAACCTGTATCTTATCTACTACTTCAGACGGAAGATTCCGGATGGCCATTGTAGCATCGTCGCCAAAAAAGTCTTTACCATCTACGGTTACTTTTTTTACTGATTCCCCCTGGGCCGTTACATTTCCACCGCGGTCAACGGTGATGCCGGGCATTTTTTTTATGAGGTCCTCAACCGTGGCGTCCGGGTTGGTCTTATACTGGCTGGCACTGAATTGCGTGGTGTCTCCCTTTTGGCTCACGGCAGGGGCCGAGGCTATGACCACCACACCTTCAAGCGTTGTGGTTTTTTTGGGTATATAAACGTCCCCAAGGTCTGCATCCCGCAGGGTGTCCGAAAGGGTAATGGCTTTTTCCAGGGGCTCAAAGCCGATCGAGGTCGCTTTTAAAATATAGGCGCCCAGGCTAAGGTTACCAAAGCTGAACCTGCCTTCTTTATCGGAAAGTGCAGATGCTTTTACGGTAGAATCAACGGCATTTTCCAGCTGCACGGTAGCTCCGCTTACGGTGGTACCTTCAACGGGATCCATCAAAGTACCTTTTATGGATTGACCGTTTACAACGATTCCTGTCATCACGAGTACAAATAAGACTGCAATATGCTTCATAAATAGGGGATATAAAGTTCATTGGACGATGAAAAGGGTTTAAACTTTCGGTCTGCATTTTTGATAAGTGCTAAAAATGCCGATAAATGGCTGCCGGTTTCTGCTGTTTTTGCCGGAAATCTTAAAAGAATGGTAGAAATAAACATGTTTAGGCATATTCTTAGAAAAAGTCATTTATCTTGCGGCTTTTAAAAAATGACCATGGAGTATAATAAGTTAGTTGCTGTAAGTGGATTATCGGGCTTATTTGAGCTGATCAGCAGTAAAAATGATGGAGCCATCGTGCGCTCCCTGAATGATAAAACGACCAAATTTGCGTCTTCCCGCATTCACCAGTTCTCTCACCTGGAAAGTATTGAGATCTATACCATACGGGAAAATGTAAACCTGGTGGATGTATTCACTGTCATGAAAGCGGATACCACCCCTTTACCTGATGTAAAGGACGACAAGGCTGTCCGGGCTTATTTTCAGAAAGTATACGCCGATATGGACTTTGACCGTGTGTATGTTTCCGATATGAAGAAGATCGTAAAATGGTTCGACCTGCTGCAAAAGAACAATATCGAGATTAAGTTAACGCAGGCAGAAGAAGCGGAAACCGGGGAGCCGGAAGTGGCAGAAGAAACAGAGGCGGCACCCGCTAAAAAGAAGCCCGCGGCAAAGGCAAAGGAAGAAAAGGAAACAATATCTGAAGAGGAGGGAACCGGCAAAAAGGAAAAAGCGCCGGCCAAGAAAGCTGCAGCCAAGAAGGCCGCCAAAAAGAAAGAAGATTAATCATCCGGTTATATTGTTATTGATACGGCCCCCGCTACAGCGGGGGCGTATTGTTTGGGGAGGTTTGCTTTTTATAAAGTATATTGCTGTTGCCGGTTGCCGGGAGCATTTTGGCACCTTAACCCCGCCGTAAAACATCAAAAAAATAATGAACATGAAATTAGATGCAAATATTCAACCGTTAAAGCGGAGCTTTTTACCGGAAAATTTTAAGATAACGGACTGGAATACCCTCGAGCCCTATTTTAAAGATCTTGCTGAAAGAGCACTTACAAACCACGGGGAACTGGACCAATGGCTAAAGGATACCAGCGAGTTGGAGGCCGTGGTAAGCGAAGAAGCCTGCTGGCGGCAGATCAATATGACAAGGGATACAACCGATACCGCACTGGCCGAATCCTTTACCTTCTTTATGACGGAGATCCAGCCCTGGATGCAGCCCTATGCCGACCAGCTGAACCGGAAACTGATCAGCAGCCCGCTTTCAGCGGCACTTACAGGTCCCGGATTTTTTACCTATCTCCGGAATGTTAAGAAAAATATTGAGCTGTTCCGGGAAGAAAACATTCCCCTGCAATCGGAGCTGGCGGTAGAGGCGCAGCAGTTTGGCGCCATTGCGGGAAAAATGACGGTTACCGTAAATGACAGGGAATATACCCTGCAGCAGGCGGCAAAATTTCTTGAAAGCCCGGACCGGGCACTGCGCGAAAGCGTATACCGGAAGATCGGCGACCGGCGGTTGCAGGACCAGGAGGCCCTGGATGACCTTTTTGATACGCTGCTGAAGAAGCGGCACCAGGTGGCATTAAATGCAGGGTTTGAAAATTACCGCGATTATCGTTTCGCAGAACTGGGCCGGTTTGATTACAGCAAGGAAAACTGTTTCCAGTTTCACGAAGCGGTAAAAGAACATGTGCTGCCGCTGGTGGACAAGATCTATCAGCAGAAAAAAGAAAAGCTGGGGCTGGAGCAGCTGCGCCCCTGGGATATTGATGCAGAACCGGAGGGCACCGAGCCCCTGCGCCCCTTTAGTACCGGTAGTGAGCTGGTAGAAAAAGCCATTCACTGCTTTAATGAGCTGAAACCTTTCTTTGGGGATTGTTTGCGGAAGATGAATGAAATGGGGCGGCTTGACCTTGAAAGCCGCAAGGGAAAGGCCCCGGGCGGGTATAACTGCCCGCTGGCAGAAACGGGCGCGCCTTTTATATTTATGAATGCGGCAGGCACTATGGATGATGTAACGACAATGGTGCACGAAGGCGGTCATGCCATTCACTCCTTTTTAACCCATTCACTGCAATTGTCGGCATTTAAAGAGTACCCCACGGAAATTGCCGAGGTGGCCAGCATGAGTATGGAGTTGTTCAGCATGGAGCACTGGACCGGATTTTTCAAAACGCCGGAAGAATTAAAACGGGCGCATGAGCAGCAGCTGGAGCGGGTGCTCACCATTTTCCCCTGGATCGCGACCATTGACCAGTTTCAGCACTGGATCTACGAGCACCCCACCCATACCCGTGGGGAGCGGCTGACGGCCTGGCAAAATATCCTGGCTTCCTTTACTCCGCAAACACTGGATACCAGCGGGCTGGAGGATTACCGCAATTTCAGCTGGCAGCGCCAGTTACATTTGTACGAAGTACCCTTTTACTATATCGAATATGGCATTGCCCAACTGGGTGCCATTGGTCTCTGGCAGCAATACAAGATCAATAAAGAGCAGGCGCTGGATCATTATGTGCAGGCGCTCAGCCTGGGTGGAACCGAACCGTTGCCGCGGCTTTTTGAAGCAGCAGGATTAAGGTTCGATCTGTCGCCCAACCATATTAAAGGGCTCATGGAATTTGTAAAGAACGAACTGGACCGGCTTTAACGGGCCCGGTCATTTGGAACAGAAAGGCTCCTCCTGCAGGAGCTTTTTTATTTCCGTCACTAACGGTATTCATAATGCCCCCGCATCCAATGGGAATGACCCTGATAGCCCGGAGTCCAATGACCGGGAACCCAAACGCGATGTCGGTGTGTACGGGGATAGGCGTTTACCGTACAGGCTCCAAGCCCGCTGAGGAACAGGATACACAACGCTCCGCAAATAAAGATTTTAAAAGCTTTCATAGCATAGTAATTAGATCGTTAACAAACGGGTTTTTATTATTTGAATGCGGGTAAGGAAAAAGGTTTAAAGCCAATAGGCTTCCGGTTGTTAAAAGCGATTTAAAACAAAAGAGGTTGCTGGGACAGGCAACCTCTTTTTATGAGCAGTAATACGGTTTTTAAAATTTGCTGATATCCAGTCTTCCGCCTGTAACACATTTTCCTGTAAGCGAAGGAGTAGGTATAGCCGCGGAGAGGATCGCATTTTTGATCTCTTTCATGCCCGCACCGGGATGTGTGGAGGCATACAGTGCAGCAGCGCCTGCCACATGTGGTGCTGCCATGGAGGTGCCACTCATTCCTGCATAGGCATTATTCAGGTAGGTAGATGTAATGGATTCACCGGGAGCGGCAATATCAACTGATCTGGTACCGTAATTGGAAAAATAGGAAAGGCCGCCGGCCTGGTTGATGGATGCAACAGAAATTATGTTATCTCCTTTATAATTGGCGGGGTATACGGCAACTTTGTCGTTATTGCTGGAGCTGTTGCCCGCAGCAGCAATGATCAGGATCCCGGCCTTGCCCGCTCTTTTGATCGCAGCTTCCAGGTTTTTGGAACTGCCGCTGCCTTCCCAGGAGCAGCAAAGGGCCACGATATTCAGCTTTTGTTTAATTTTCAGGGCCACCATATAATCAATAGCCTGTACCGCAGCAAAAGAGTTGCCGATACGGCCGTCCATAAATTTTGCCCCCAGCAGTTTTACATTCCATACCACTCCGGCCACGCCAATGCCATTGCCCCCCTCGGCCCCGATGATCCCGGCTACGTGCGTACCATGATAATCGGTGCCATTGTAGAGCACCGCATCATTGCTATAAAAATTCCAGCCGTACACATCGTCGATATAGCCGTTCTTATCATCATCAACGCCATTTCCGGGAATTTCGCCCGGGTTAACCCCTGCATTGTGCGCCAGGTCCTCATGCTGGTACATATACCCCTGGTCAACAACGCCAACGTACACGTTGGAAGCTCCTGTTTTATGATTGGTCCAGGCAGTGCTGGCCTGACATCCGTATCCGCCGGCCTGCATGTTCCATTGTGCGTTGGTGAAATAGGGATCATTGGCCGCTTCTGTGGTATGATAGATGTAATTGGGCTCAACAAAATCGATATCCGGGTCATTCTTGATATGCTCGATCGCTGAAAGAACTTCGACAGATGTTTCGATCAGGTCGATACCCCCTTCATCCTCAAACCCGGGAATCGCGTTCGGATTGAGCTTATTTTTATACTTCCCTTTTAGTTTGGCAAGAATGTTCCCTTTTGTTTTGGCGGAAGCCCCGTTTTTGAATTTTACCAGCACCTGCCCGGGGATGTAGGCCTCATCCTGACGGGCCTGCTGCCGGGACTGTTTATTACTGGCAGCGGAAACAGAAGCGGGTACTTCTTCAGCAAGGGCACTGCGTTTTTGACAACTGTACAGGCTCAGGCCAATACATAACCCCATAGTGAATCTGAATAATTCTTTGATCATCGTGGTTTAGAGTTTAAGTATGTTTATTAAAGGGCCGGAACATGGGCTAATGTTCCCGGATCAGTGCGAAAGTATTAACAAAATATGATATCTGAACAGCTGCCGTCCTTTGGTGCTATATTTATTTTTTGTAATGGGTATTCCCCGTGGACGGGGAATACAGGCAAAGCTGAGTTGACTGTTTTTTTGATGTAAAGAGGTCCTTATTTTTACATATCTTTATAGGGCATAATAAAAGTGGCCGGTTTAGCGCAGCCGTATCGGCTGGTTGAAAATAGCTGTTGTACCGGTACCGCTGTTGGCAAACATTTTGCGCATTTTTTTAAAAAAAAGTATATGAAAAAATTATTATTTCTTTTGGCAGGTGTCTGCTTTGTAATAGGTGTATCTGCTCAAAACGGCGAAAAGAAAAAGCCGGCAAGTCCTCCTGCTTCTGTATCAAAAACGGTAAAGTCGGGTGTAACCATCTCGGTAAACTACAGTCAGCCTTCGGTAAAAGGGCGTACTATAGGTAAAGATGTAGAGCCCAAAGATGGCACTGTTTGGCGTGCCGGAGCCAATAAAACCACCCTTTTTGAGATCAGTAAAGATGTAACGGTGGATGGCAAGCCGCTTGCTGCAGGGAAATATGGTTTGCACGTGCTGACCAACAACGGGAGCTGGACATTTATTTTCAGCAAAAAATGGGACCAGTGGGGTACCGAGTATAACGAAGCGGATGATGCGCTGCGGGTAACGGTAAAGAGCAAAAAGCCCGCAAAATTTGCAGAGGCATTAACGTATACGATCAATGATAACGGCCGCGTTGCACTTTTGTGGGGCGATCATGAGGCGGGCTTTACAGTAAAATAGTTTAAGGAAACATAAGGTATCAACAGGCCAGCCCTTGCGGGTGTGGCCTGTTTTAGTGACAAATATGAACTGGTTTTCCCGTTAAATTTGCACCAATGAACAGAGTAGTGATTACAGGCCGTGGAATTTATTCCTGTATCGGCAAAAATCTTCCGGAAGTAAAAGAGTCGTTGTACCAGGGAAGATCGGGGATCATATTTGATCCGGTCCGCAAGGAATTTGGCTACCGGTCGGCCCTGACGGGTTTTGTAGAACGGCCCTCTTTAAAAGGATTGCTGGACCGGCGCTCCCGGATCATGCTCCCCGAAGAGGGAGAGTATGCATATATGGCTACAATTGAGGCGTTCAAAGAGGCCGGCCTGTCGGAAGATGACCTGGCGCGGCTGGAACCCGGTATCCTTTACGGAAATGACAGTTCAGCAAAGGCGGTGGTCGAATCCACGGACCTGATCCGCGAAAAAAAAGACACGATGCTGGTGGGGTCGGCCGCAGTATTTCAAACGCTGAACTCTACGGTTACCATGAACCTGGCCACGATCTTTAAGTTAAAGGGGATCAATTTAACCGTAAGTGCAGCCTGCGCCAGTGGGTCACACGCTATAGGGTTGGCTTATATCCTCATAAAAATGGGGTTGCAGGATTGCATTGTAGCCGGTGGCGCCCAGGAGATCAACCATTTATCTATGGGCACCTTCGATGCATTGGGAGCTTTTTCCATCAGGGAAGAAGTGCCTGAAAAAGCCTCGCGGCCCTTTGATAAGGATCGCGACGGCCTGATCCCGAGTGGTGGTGCCGCCACAGTGATCCTGGAGAGCCTGGAGTCCGCCGAAAAAAGAGGTGCAAAGATCCTGGCCGAAGTGATCGGTTATGGCTTTTCTTCAAATGGGGAACATATCTCCAACCCCACCATCGCAGGTCCGGCCAAATCCCTGCGAATGGCATTGAATGATGCCGGTTTGGAACCGGGCGTGATCGATTATATTAATGCACACGCCACCAGTACGCCGGCAGGAGATGCCAGCGAGGCAAGAGCCATTGCGGAAGTATTTAAAGGCTGTAATACACCGGTAAGCTCCACAAAATCAATGACGGGCCATGAATGCTGGATGGCCGGGGCCAGTGAGATCGTATACTCCAGTATTATGATGGAACATGGATTTATGGCCCCTAATATTAATTTTGAGCACCCGGATGACGATACAGCCGCCTTAAATATTGTAAAAAATACAACGAATAAAAATATAGATGTATTTTTGTCCAATTCATTTGGATTTGGGGGAACCAACTCCACCCTCATTGTAAAAAAGTGGTAATTTGAGCTGATGCTAAGCATGGATAAAATAATAAGCACAACCAACGCGTTTCTGGTAGATGAATTTGAGGCTGATGCTGACCTGATAAAGCCGGAAGCCAACCTGAAAGAGGTATTGGATCTGGATAGCCTGGACTATATCGACCTGGTGGTAGCCCTGGAAAGTAACTTCCATTTTAAGGTGCAGCCCGGCGATTTTCTGCCGCTGGTTACCTTCAGTGATTTCTATAATTATATACACGCACAGATCCGGAAAAAAGAGACAGCTTAACTCCTGATTTTTTATTTTATTGTGCCGGCTGCAGTACAAAGGGCAGCTTTGTTGCCACGCTCGCTTGTACACCGGTGCAGGAGGGGGCAGTCTTTTCGAGCATTGTATAAGGGGCAATGGAGCTGGTACATACTGCTGTGCCGCACCATCAGCCCCGGGGTTGATATTGGCGTACCGCTATATCCGCCAGGTCCTCCCCCTTCCACAGGAATTGGTAAAGGCCCGGCAAATAAAAAGCCCCTGCGCATTCTGGCAGGCTTCCTATATTTGGATCTTTTAATGTAATTAAATGGCAAACTGGGACGGAAGCTCCAAGGGGAACAAACTGGGCTACAGCATTTTTATAGGCCTTCTTAAAGCCGGGGGCGCCACACCGGCTTACTTCCTGCTGCGGTTTGTTGCCGCGTACTATTTTTTATTCAGCGCCGGGGCCAACCGGGCTATAAAATATTACCTGAACGAACGGCTGAAATTTTCAGGATGGAAAGCTGCCCGATTGCGGTATCAGAATTATTATTGGTTTGGGCAGGCGCTCATTGACCGCATTGTAATGATGAGTGGCATCCGGAACCGGTTCACTTTTGATTTTGACGGGGAGGAGCACCTCCGGGAAATGGTGGCCGCCGGAAAGGGGGGGCTCCTGCTGAGCGCCCATATCGGTAACTGGGAGATAGCGGGCCATTTGTTAAAACGGCTGCAGACAAAGATCAATATTGTAATGTATGACGGCGAACATCAACAAATAAAAGAATATCTTGATGGCGTAACAGGCGAACGGAATGCGCGCATTATTATTATAAGGGATAATATAACACATATCTATGAAATAATGGAGGCATTAAACAACAATGAGCTGGTTTGTATGCACTCCGACCGGTTTTTGGAGGGCAATAAAACATTAACCGCTTCTTTTCTCGGTGCTCCGGCCCGGTTTCCGGCAGGCCCCTTCACCATCGCATCAAAACTGCCGGTGCCCGTTTCCTTTGTGTTTGCACTAAAGGAATCGAACAAACATTATCATTTTTTTGCAACTCCGGCCACCACGTACCGCCATCATCCTGAAAAAGCCGGCCCGGAAGCGATCCTGGCCGATTTTGTAGCGCAAATGACCGGGAAAGTAAAGCGTTACCCTGATCAATGGTATAACTATTACCCGTTTTGGGATGAAACCCCGTCATAAACGGCCGGTATTTTCGCTGCCATGGCTGTATTTCCCCTTTCATGAACCCGGAATGACGATTGATCCCATACAAATAACAACCGGGAGAAAAACTCCCGCTGCAAACCAAAGTTTCTGTAATTTTAGCGCGTTGGCCCTGTGAAATGCCAACTGTTTATTAGAGTATGAGCATAGCCAAGGATATTTTACCATATATTCCGCAACGTCCGCCCTTTGTAATGGTGCAAACGCTGGAGCGTTCGGATGACAGCGGGGCTGCAACACAGTTTACCGTAATGGAAGATAATATCCTGGTGGCGGACGGGTATTTAAAAGAGCCCGGACTGGTGGAAAATATTGCTCAAACGGCGGCAGCCCGCATCGGCTATATCTGTAAACAGGAAAACAAACCCGTTCCCGTTGGCTTTATTGGGGCGGTACAGCAGTTAAAGATAAACCGCCTGCCTGCCGTCGGGGAAATGCTGGAAACGTCTATTCATATTAAGAACCAGGTATTCAATGCCACCATCGTTGATGGGGCCATCACTATAAATGGCGATGTTATTGCATCCTGTGAAATGCGCATATTTGTTGCCGGGTAAAAATTTTCAACAACTTAAAACAACACAATCATGAAAAAGATCTCAGCCAAAATATTGTTATTGCTTTTTGCGTGTACCGCAATGGCCGGTTTGAACAGCCAGGCGCAAACGCTGAATGAGGTGTTAACCAATAAGGAAACACCGATCTATTATTTTGGTATTGATTTTACAAAAGCAAAACTGATCGGAGATGCCGCTGCAAAGGCCGATGATATTGTGGCCCGCCAGTTTGATGGTATTAACGACCTGATGGTGAATGAGGCTAAAAAGTACGACATCGCCGGTGCCTTCCGCAAAGATGAAATGAACAGCGACCTGGGCTTTGTTTCCAAACGCAATCAGAAGCGGGACCCGGAAACCCTGCTTTCCTCCAGCTCTGAAGATTATAACCTGTTGAAGGAAAGCGATATAACCTCCCTGGTAAAAGGATTTAACACCGGTGATAAAAAAGGTACGGGACTTTTATTTGTGGTAGATGGAATGAATAAACCCAAAAAGGAATTATCGGTTTGGGTAACCCTTTTCGATATCGGTTCCAAAAAGATATTGCTCACAGAACGCGTAGAAGGTTCGGTGGGTATGGGTTTTAGCTTCCGGAATTATTGGGCTACCGGGTTCAAAAAAGTCATCGACAACATCAAAAACAGTAAATACGCTGCGTGGAAATCGAAATAATGAAGGAACTTAAAGATACAACCGAAGTCCTCATCCGTTTTAATGAGGCCGATCCGCTGGGTATTGTCTGGCACGGTCATTACATCCGCTATTTTGAAGATGGCAGGGAGGCCTTCGGGAAAAAATATGGTATCGGGTATCTCGATTTTTTTAAGGAAAATGTGGTGGTGCCGATCGTTCACGCAGAATGCAATTATAAAAAATCATTGAAGTTCGGTGACTCCGTAGTGGTAGAAACCATTTACGAGCCCTGCGAAGCGGCCAAGATCAATTTCCGGTTCAATCTTTACAAAGCATCAGACAGGACCCTGGTGGCCACCGGGAGAACGACACAGGTTTTTCTGGACAAGGATACCCAAACCCTTTTGTTGAACAATCCGGCTTTTTTTGAAGAGTGGAAGCAAAAATTTGTGAAATAAAAGGGAATGAAGAAGGTGTTCGTTTTATCCCGGAATATTGTATCTCCATTGGGAAATACAGCAAAAGCGAACTTTGAAGCGCTGTGTGCCGGACAAACTTCGGTAAAAATACACCACGATGCTTCAAGAAGTGAAGTGCCTTTTTGCGCATCCCTGATGGACCCTGCCTTTTTTGAAGGCACTCCTTCATTTACCCCTTTTGAATCGGTACTGAAAGCTTCTGTTGCAGATGCAGTAACGCAGGCAGGCATTGATCCGTCAGACCCCGGTACGGCGCTGATCCTTTCTTCCACAAAGGGGAATATTGGCCGCCTGGAGCAATACCCGGTTACGGATGAGCTGAAAAAGGAAGTGGCGCTAACGGTTTCGGCAGAGCGGCTGGCAAAGCATTTTGGGTTTGTGAACCCGCCGGTGATCGTTTCCCATGCCTGTATTTCGGGTACCCTGGCCATTATCACTGCCAAAAGACTGATCGATGCCGGTAAGTACAAGACCATCGTAGTTGCTGGCGCCGACCTGATCACGCGGTTCATCCTGTCAGGGTTTCAATCCTTTCATGCAGTAAGCGGTACGCTTTGCAAACCATTTGATGCCAATCGCGATGGAATCAATCTTGGAGAAGCGGCAGCAACTGTCGTTTTATCTGCAGATCCCTCTTCCGGTAATGAAAAGATCATCATAGGCGGCGGCGGCGTAAGCAACGACGCCAATCATATCTCCGGCCCTTCCCGTACCGGGGAGGAACTGTTTATGGCCATAGACCGGGCAATGAAGGAAGCCGGGACAGGCGCTGCGGATATTGACTTTATTTCGGCGCATGGAACGGCCACGGTCTATAACGACGATATGGAAAGCCGTGCCATCAACCTCGGGGGGGTACAGGGGGCTCCGGTAAACAGCCTGAAAGGATATTACGGGCATACTTTAGGAGCAGCAGGATTGTTAGAGACCGTGATCAGCATTGAATCCCTCTGTAACAATAAGATCATTCCGACAAAAGGCTTTGAAACCCCCGGAACCGTAGAACCTATTTCTGTGTGCAGCACATTGATTGAAAAACCGGTTCAGGCTTTTTTAAAGACCGCATCGGGATTTGGTGGGTGCAATGCGGCTATTGTAGTTGTCAAAGTTTAAAAGTTTAGGGGTATGGGCACTGTCAGCAGGTTTGAAGATCTTGAAATAGGGAAACTCGCACGAGAACTGTCAAAACGCATCTGTAGTTTTACTTTGAAGGAGCTTTTTTCAAAGGATCAAATAAGAGGCTCTTCCGGCTCTGCGATGGATAATATCGCAGAAGGCTTTAAGAGAAGCTTGCGGTTGACGGGTATAAATTTTCCGGGTTTTGTGAAAGGGACTTGTGGCGAAGTAAAATTCCAGTTATACAGGGCATTGGATCTGCAATGTATAACGGGAGAGGAGCGGGTCGGATCCTGTAATCAATTATCTACCGGTACATCGCTACCGGCACTGTACCTCAATGATGGTTGCTAAACTTAAAGGCAGAACAGCGGGATGAAGATGAGTGGAATCAATACGAAGAATCGGAACATTAAACCTTTTAACTTTTAAATATTAATAATGATAGATTTCTACAAAGGAGAGCACTACTCGGCAATAGAAGGGAAACATATGGCACAGATCATTGCCCATGGACCCATTGTATTCCAGGTAGCACGTGTTTTAAGGGATAAGCAGATCTTAAAAGTGATAGAAGAGGCCCGCAGCGGAGGGATCGCATTAAAAGATATTTGTGAAAAAGTGGGGCTTTCTGAATATGCCGTACGCGTGTTGCTCGAAGCCGGCCTCGGTATGCACCTGGTAAAGTATACAGCCGATGAAAAATTTGCATTGACCAAAACCGGTTATTTTATCCTGCATGACCCGCTTACCAATGTGAACATGAATTTTGTGCAGGATATCTGCTATAAGGCCATGTACCATTTGGAGGAAGCCATCGAAACCGGAAAGCCCGCCGGGCTGCCGGAACTGGGCAACTGGTCCACTGTATATGAAGGTCTGTCGCAGCTTACGCCCCGGCAGCAAAAAAGCTGGTTCGAGTACGACCATTTCTTTTCCGATATTGCATTTCCGCCTGTATTAAAACATATTTATAAACCGGAGAATCATATTGAAAAGTTGCTGGAAATAGGTGGTAACACCGGTAAATGGGCCCTCGCTTCTACCCGGTTTGATGAAGCGGTGAAGATCACGATCGTGGATCTGCCCGGCCAGGCAGCAATGGCAAAGAAGAATATTGATGACCTGGGTCTGACCGACCGGGTTGATTTTTATCCGGCCAATGTGCTGGATGAGTCCGTAGTCTTTCCTCAGGGATATGATGCGGTTTGGATGAGCCAGTTCCTGGACTGTTTTTCTGAGGAAGAAATTGTATCCATTATGAAGCGTTGTGGCGCCGCACTGAATGATGACGGCAGCATTTATATACTGGAGGCATTCTGGGACAACCAGCGTTTTGAAACTTCGGCCTTCTGTATCCAGCAGCTATCGATCTATTTTACCGCTATAGCCAATGGCAACAGCCAGATGTATGACTCAAGGGTTTTTAAGAAATGTGTAGAAAAAGCGGGTTTTGAAATTATAGAGCAGATCGATGGCATTGGACTCAGTCATACCTTATTGAAATGTAAAAAGAAGGGCTAACTTTGATTTTTAAAGAAAGAAGCCTTAATCATAGAGCAGAACCTTAAATCAGAATTGTAATATGCAAATGGAACAAACAGATGTACTGGTGATTGGCGCCGGGCCCGCAGGAACCGTAGCGGGGGCTATTGTAAATAAAGCCGGGTATAAAGTAAAAGTGGTGGAAAAAATGAAGTTCCCCCGCTTTGTAATCGGGGAAAGCCTGCTGCCACGTTGTATGGAAGCGCTGGAAGAAGCGGGTTTGCTGGACAGCGTATTGAAAATGGGCTTCCAGCGCAAGACCGGTGCCAAGTTTGTACGCGACGGGGTAATTTGCGATTATTCTTTCTCCGATCAGTTTACAGATGGCTGGAACCATGCATACCAGGTAACCCGGGCCGATTTTGATAAAGCACTGGCAGACGGGCTGGAGGCACAGGGGGTGCCTGTCGAATATGAAACGACGGTTACCGCTATCCGGTTTAATGAAGACGGATCATCGGTCACAACATTAACGGACGGAAATGGTAACGAAAAGCAAATAGAAGCAAGGTTCATCATCGACGGAAGCGGCTACGGGCGGGTGATCCCCCGCCTCTTCGGGCTCGATAAGCCCTCTAACCTGGCCCCGCGTAAGGCACTGTTTGTGCATACGAATGATGTAAACCGCCAGATGGACGATGAGCCCGATCGCATTACCGTAATTGTACATAAGCCGGATGTTTGGGTTTGGGTGATCCCCTTTGCCACCGGGGTTACATCGGTAGGGTTTGTAGGAGATCCGGCCTTTTTTGAAAAATATACCGGCACGCCCGAAGAGCAGTTGCGGGCTGCTATCGCAGACGAGCCCTATATCGCGGAGCGCATGAAAGGCGTGGAGTATTTATGGGAGCCGAAGATCCTGCAATCCTGGTCCAGCACTACTGAAAAATTTTACGGCAATGGTTTTGTGCTGACCGGTAATGTAACAGAGTTCCTGGATCCTGTATTCTCTTCTGGTGTAACGCTGGCAACTGTTTCGAGCCAGATCGCCGGCAAACTGGTGGTGCGTCACCTGAAGGGAGAGCCGGTTGACTGGGATAAGGACTATACCGAGGTGATGATGCAGGGGGTGAATACCTTCAGAAGCTATGTAATGGGTTGGTATGATACTACCCTCCACACCATTTTCTTTGCGAAGGATCAGAACCCGGATATTAAGAAAATGATCTGCTCGGTGCTGGCCGGGTATGTATGGGATACCAGCAACCCCTATGTAAAGGAGCATGATACGGCACTGCATAAACTGGCCAAGACTATTCGTTTGCGGGATAGTATCGAATATATTAACAACGGATTTAAGGATAACGGGTAATAAGAAATTTGGAGCAGGGGCGTATTTATATAACATCGGCGGTAGTTTTGCGCAACGGGGTCATGGTAAAAGACGGATCCGTTATTTTCCGGGCCCCGGAGAAGGGTGCAGCATTTTTACAGGCCGCGTATGAGCATCTTGGGATCGACTATCCCCGCTTTTATAAGATGGACCTGCTAAGTAAAGCGGGTACAGTAGCGGTGGATATGTTGTTAAGGGTGCATTTGGGGGCCTGGGCTTACCGGCCGGAAGAAACCGGTATGGTATTGAGTAACCGGAATGCCAGCATTGACGCCGATGTGCAATACCTCGAAGCTTCAAAAGCCTATCCAAGCCCGGCCCTGTTTGTATATACATTGCCCAATATCGTGATCGGGGAGATCAGTATCCGGTATAAATTCAAAGGTGAAAATGCTTTTTTTATATCGGAGACCTTTGATGCGGATTGGATACACTGGTATGTGACCGACCTGGTGCAGCGGGGGCTGTTGAAAGCCTGCATTTGCGGTTGGATCGATGTCATGAATGAACAGCCGGATGGCTGCCTGTTCCTGGTGGAGCAGGCCCCTGCCGCAACCGGACAGCTTTTTACCGCAGAAAACCTGTGGGATATTTATAATAAAGATTATGAAATGTAGCATAAGAGAAGATTCATTTTCTTACCTCAAAACATGAATCGTCTCTTATGTGGAATTACATCTCGCCGATAAAATCGTTCCGCCGGGCGGGACAACAAAAAAAATATGCAGATGAAAAATAAGCAAGAACTGATACTCCATTTAAAGGAGCAGATCATTAAACAGCTAAAATTGGAAGACAAAAAGCCTGAAGATATCGGGGATCATGATCCTCTGTTCGTGGAGGGACTGGGGCTCGACTCTATTGATGCGCTGGAGCTGATCGTATTGCTGCAGCAGGAGTATCATATCAAATTAAAAAATGCGGAAGAAGGTCAGGATGTATTTCGCTCGATAGATACCATGGCGGATTATATCCTGGAGCATTCGGTGTAGTCAATAGTGAGAAGTGAATAGTCAATTGATCCAAAACTTCTTATCGCAAACGTTTCACTCATTGCTTTTCACCATCTGAAATCTAATATCTGGTGTCTAACATCTAATGAATGTCAAAAGAACAAACCGTTTATATAAGTGGCCTGGGCGTTATTTCGGCAATCGGGAATAATGTAGCCGAAAACCTGGACGCGTTGACATCGGGCAGGGCGGGAATGCGGACCATGCAACGGTTACAGTCGGCACATAAACAGATCCTGCCGGTAGCGGAGGTTCAGTTGTCGAATGATGCATTAGCCGGACTTGCGGGGCTGCCTGAAGAGGTCAGCCGTACGGCATTGCTAAGTGCCATTGCGGCTCAAGAAGCGGTTGCGGATGCAGGCATTGAGCTTGCCGCATGGCGCACGGGCTTTATTTCTGCCAACTCTGTAGGCGGAATGGATAAGACCGAGGATTTTTTCCCCGGCTTTTTGCAGGATGCTTCCGGCGGCGATCTTAAAATGGTGGTTAACCACGAGTGCGGAGCCGTTACCGAGGTAGTGGCAGATGCGCTGGGAATCAAAGATTTTGTTACAACCATCAGTACGGCCTGCTCTTCTTCTGCCAACAGCATTTTCCTGGGTGCGCGCATGATCCGGCAGGGGTTGCTGGATGTAGCGGTGGCCGGGGGCACAGATGCGCTGACGCGGTTTACCTTAAACGGATTCAATACACTGATGATCCTGGACCAGGAATATTGCCAGCCTTTTGATGAAAACCGCCGCGGACTTAACCTGGGTGAAGGTGCGGGTTACGTGGTATTGGTTTCCGAAAGGGTAGCTGCCACGCTTGCCAGGAAACCTGTGAGTGCCTTAAGCGGCTGGGCAAATGCAAACGACGCACATCATCAGACAGCCTCTTCTCCCGAAGGAAAGGGAAACCTGCTGGCGATGGAGGGCGCTTTAAAAAAGGCCGGCTTAAGCCCCGCCGATATAGATTATATAAATGTACACGGAACGGGCACCAGCAATAACGACAGTTCCGAAGGGCGGGCTATTGCTGCTTTATTTGCAGGCCATTATCCGGCTATGAGTTCTACCAAGTCCTACACCGGCCATACCCTTGGGGCCAGTGGAGCAATAGAAGCAGTATACGCGGTGCTGGCCATCAGGGAAGGTGTGGTATTTCCCAGCCTGAGACTACAAACGCCCATACAGGAGCTGCCTTTTGCAGTTACAACCGTACTTGAAAAAAAAGAGATCAGCCATGTGTTGTCCAACTCCTTCGGGTTTGGAGGCAATTGCAGTTCGCTGGTGTTCAGCAAGGTCTGATAAAGAAAAAGGCCAGGGCAATGGGCTGTGTTCTTACGAGCCATGGGGAACCATAGCGCCCTATCCTGTTACAGCCTGTGGCTAAAATGCTTATCGGCAAACCGGATAAATGCTTCCCAGTCAAAGAGTGTAACATCATGAACACCCTTACGAATGTGGTATCCCACATCGTTCATTACAGGCCGTTCTATTGCCGGCTGCATCATGCTGGTAAGGCCTTTACGCCCATAAAGGGTATATACTGGGGATGCATAAAATGCGGAAAGATATTCCCCTTTTGGATCGGCCCAGCGATCTTCCTGCGCGCTTGCAACATATACAGGCCGGGGTGCTACCAGCGCAATAAGCTCATGCTGATCAAAGGGAAGCGCTTGCTCATTGCTGCGATATTGATTAAAAGCGGTACAGAACCAGGCAGGTTTGATTTTTGTAACCTGCTCAACAGTTTCTCCGTAGGCTCTTTTTGAGAGGGCGGCCCCTCCGGCCCCGGAGCAGTTGGAGATAACGATCGCAAACCGTTTATCCTGGGCGCCCGCCCAGAGGGCAGCTTTTCCCTGTCGGGAATGGCCCATGATGGCAATTTTTTTTGAATCGATTTCTTTAATGGTTTCGAGGTAATCCACAATCCTGCTTGATCCCCATGCCCAGGCTCCGATAGCCTGCCACTCATCAGGTTTGCCGGATAACGAATCATAACCGGAAAACAGGGAGGCAATACCAAAGTTTTTAAACCCCGGCACGTCGGGAAAAATGTCATGATAGCACATGGTAGCCAGGGCATAACCCTTACTGATAATAAAATCAAGGGGCCAGCGACTCATCTGGCAGCCCCGGGCCCAATCCGGGTTGCCGGGCTTTTTTACACGCGTAAAATTGGGCGAGTAAAGAATAGAGGTGTCATAGCTCATACTATGATTGCCTTTAAAGTTATATCCTACAAAAACAGGCACTTTACCCCGCGTATGGTTAGGAATGTATAAAAGGAGAATGGCCTCGGTTTGCTTTCCGTTGTTTGAAAAAATGAACCGGATCTGGCGGCTGGTAGCTTTCCCCGAAAGAGCTTTCCGGTTTTCTGTTAATACTTCGTAGCGGACGGAGATTTTTTCTTTCGGTGTGCGCCCGTACTCTTGTGTGGCAAAGATTTCCAGCAGCTCCGGGCGCCGGATCCTTTCCCACTGCTGTACGGTTTTGATGGGAGTGCCATTTTCGGAAAGGAGCAATGCGGGCAACTCAAACGCCGGAACTTTTGCTTCATCATAGTTCACTGCTTCTTGTGCAGTAGAGGCATTCAGGCCGGCGATGGCAGCCAGCAAAAGGATGGTAATACTTTTTATTTTGCAACGTTTCATAAAAACAGGGTAATTGTTCCGGATATGAGCCTGGGGTATATAGCAAACAGCCGGAGGAAAACAATCTTTGCTCATCCCGGCAAAGGCGAAGATATAAAAAACAGGACAACTTTAAAACCGGGATATGCACCCCTGCCGGTGCCGATTCTTCATGAAATACATTAGTTTTGACCTTTAGAGCCGCAGCTCGCTTTTTAAAATAACTGAATGTCAGAAAATAAGGATACAGGTGAAGTTGTAAAGGCCCGCCAAAACGGGGGAGGGCCGGTGTATGTACGGGCGGCCCGGACGGTATCGCCCCAGGGAACATTTGAGGAGTTGCTGGAGAACCCTGCGCAATACCTTGGCGACCGGCTGGCCTGTAAAGAGCCGGATTATTCAAAGTATATCGATCCCAAGCTGATCCGGCGGATGAGCCGTATCATTAAAATGGGTGCAGCTGCAGCAATGGAATGCCTGCAGGATGCGGGGCAGCCCCTGCCCGATGCCATTATTACGGGTACGGCCTATGGTTGCCTGGCGGATACAGACCAGTTTCTTACCCGGATGGTAGAATTTAATGAGGAGCTGCTGTCCCCTACAGCCTTTATACAATCGACCCATAATACGGTAGGCGCACAGATAGCACTGATGCTGAAATGCCATCACTATAACAATACCTACGTGCATCGCGGATCTTCTTTTGAAGCAGCCATGATGGATGCAATAGGGCTCATGCATGAAGAAGAAGCCGGTACGGTACTTGTTGGCGGAGTAGATGAGATCATTGAAAAAAGCCATGTTATCTTAAGCCGGTTTGGTCTTTACAAAAAGGACGGCAATACCGAAACACTGACCGGAAGTACGACCAATGGTACTATGGCCGGCGAGGGTGCTGCATTTTTCCTGCTGGCAAAGGAGAAAGGCGAAAAATGTACGGCCCGGCTGGATGCCATGCAAACCTGGTATAAGCCGGCCGTTGCTGCGGAAGACCTGGTTAATAGCTTCCTGGAAAGCAACGGGGTTTCAATCGGTTCCATCGATCTTTTAATTACAGGAGAAAATGGGGATCTGCGTCATAAAGAGCATTATGGGGAGCTGAAACGATCCCTTTTCACGGGGAAACCCATCATTACCTATAAACAATTTTGCGGGGAATATCCTACCTCTTCCGCTTTTGCGCTTTGGCTGGCATCCATGATCGTAAATACAGGTAAGGTACCGGGAGGTTCCGATGTGGTTGCCCCCCAACGGGTATTGATCTACAATAACTACAAGCTGCAATACCCGACGCTTTATTTATTGTCTGCATGTTAAACTTCAGAAATACCACGATCGTTTTTTTTGTTCTGCTGGTGTTGTACATTTTCCTGCAGGTGCAGCAGCACTGGCCCTGGTATGGGTATTATATTTTGCCCGTTATATATACACTCCTGCTCTTTTATGGCAGCTTTTATATCGGGTCAAATTTTTATATGCCGGTAGTGTGCGCGGGAGATGCCGGTAAAAAACAGATTGCGATCAGTTTTGACGACGGGCCTATCGAAAAATATACACCGGAAGTGCTGGCTATTCTGAAGGAACGGCAGGTGCCCGCCACTTTTTTTTGCATCGGTTACCGGGTGGCGGAACACGAGGGCCTGCTAAAACAGATCCTTGCAGAAGGACATATCGTAGGCAGCCATTCGTATTATCATGATTTCTGGTTTGATATGCACGGTGCAAAAAGAATGACGGCCGAGTTGCAACAAATGCAGGGCCTGGTGCATCATATAACAGGGAAGCAAATGAAATGGTTCCGTCCGCCTTATGGGGTTACCAATCCCAATGTGCGGAAAGCGGCCCGGGCAATGGGATACACTGCTATCGGGTGGAACGTGCGGTCGCTGGATACCATGATCAGGGACAGGGAAAAGCTCCTGGAAAAGGTAAAAAGAGGGCTGAAGCCCGGTGCGGTTTTTTTATTTCATGATACCAGCCATGCAACGGTATTGATACTTCCGGATTTTTTAAAATATGTTAAAGAGCAAGGGTATGAGGTGGTTCCCCTTGATAAATTAATAAATTTGCAGCCCTATGCGTAAACTATTTTTTATCTTATTGCTGGCGGGGATCAGCGGGGCCGGTTGGGCACAATACAAGCCCGTGAGCAATGCCCCGGCTGTTAAAGCACAGTTTGCGGCTGCAGCACAGAAAATAAACAGTATTGCCAGCGACTTTATACAGGTCAAGAACCTGAGCATGCTTTCTGAAAAAGTAACCTCAAAGGGCAAATTCTATTTCAGGAAAAATAACCTGCTGCGTATGGAATATGTCACACCTTATCGATACCTGATGGTGATCAATGGCACTAAAGTAAGCATTAAGGATGGCCAGAAAACGAACCGGATGTCTGCCGGTTCCAGCAAAATGTTCCAGCAGGCCAACCAGCTGATGATGGATTGTGCAAAAGGAACGGTATTCGACAACCCCAGCTTTTCTGTAAAGCTGCTGGAGAACGGCAACACCTACCTGGCCGATATGACACCGGTGACCAAAGAAATGAAGACCCTTTTCAGATCGGTAAAAGTGATCCTGCAGAAAACTGATTTCCTGGTCAGCCAGGTACAGATGGTGGATAACAGGGGCGATCAGACCATCATCACTTATTCCGGTCAGCAATTAAATACCAACCTTCCGGATGCGCTTTTTACAACTCGTTAGTATGCTGCTTTTATTGGGCAGCTGTGCACCCGCGGTGTATAAAAAATTACAGCGCACGGAGGGAAACACCGCCTGTATTGCTGCATTCAAACCTCATATCCGGCGGGCGCTGTACCGGACATCGGTCGATGTGACCGGGAACCACCTGAGCGGGCTTTTGCTCATCAAACAGATGCCGGATAGCTCCACCCGTATTGTATTTACCAATGAGGCCGGGTTTTCTTTTTTTGATTTTGAGTTTTCGCATAAGAACGGGTTTCTCGTGCATAGCATCATCCCGAAAATGGATAAAGAGGCAGTGCGGAAAACCCTTCGTAAGGATTTTGAACTGCTGTTAATGGAAGTGGCAGACACGGCCACCGTTTCCTCGGTTTTTCAAAAAGGAGCAGAACGCTACAATGCTTTTTACGCAGGGGACGATGTGTATTATTACGTTACAGATATCCCGTGCGCGCAATTGATCCGGATGGAGCGCGGAAGCCGGAAGCGGAAGGTGCTGGAGGCCACCAGGGGCACAATGAAAGACGGGGTACCCGAAAGTATGCACATCCAGCATACCAACTTTAATTTTACCATTGATTTAAAAAGAATAGACGACCATGCTGAAGAATGAGCTGTATACGATAACAACTTTTGAAAACAATGCCGGGGCTGTGGCTGCCGGCATCCGTCTGAATACGGCGCATCCGATCTTTGAGGGACATTTTCCGGGCCAACCGGTATTGCCGGGGGTTTGCATGATGCAGATCGTAAAGGAGCTTGCCGAAGAGGCAACAGGCAAAAAACTGTTCCTGGGTGAAGCCGCTCAATGTAAATTTTTATCCATGGTAGACCCGGGAAAAACGCCGGAGCTCCGGGCAACGATCGACTATAAGGAATCCGGTGAAGCCGCCTTGGCGATCACGGCGGCATTAAAAAGTGAAACGGCTGTTTTTTTTAAGATGAGTGCAACCCTGGCAATTATTTAACAATAGGTAAGAGCCTGTTTAAATTTTATTGATGGAATTTATTATGAAGCTATTTTGGAGCGAAACAAGGAAAATTTTGCAGGCATAGTAGGCCACTATGGCGAAAAATTTAACGCAGTTGCAGCCCAAAACAGCCATAATAAAGCCATTGAATGAATTTTAAACAGGCTCTAAGGAAGTGTCCTTTTTTCTGAGGGTCCTTTGTCTTGCTGCCTGCAGAGGACGGAGATATACTGTATAGGTATAGATCACATCAGGCGCTTTGTCCCCAAGAACATGAATGAAAAAGAGCGCGCCAGCAATCCTGTATTTATAGTTTCAGCCCCCCGATCAGGTGCTGCACCATATTTTCTTCCATTACTTCTGCGCTATGCGTTTTGGCGCTTTTTTGCCAGAACTCCAGTCCACGCACGGAAGACAGGATATTGAGCACCACCACATAGGGCAGCACCGGCTTAAACTCCTTACCGTCAATACCCTGCTGTACAATAGATTCGATCTTTTTTACATAACGCCGCCGTTCACTTACAAATTCCCCCAGTTTTTCCTCATCCAGGTGCATCCACTCGCTTACCATTACGGAATAGGATTCAAAATGATCGATCATCATCTTGGTATGAAAACGGATCAGGGATTCGATTTTCTGCAGGGAAGTACCGGAGGGGTCCATATTGTCCAGCTGCTCACGGCAATCACGGGAAATGGAAAAGATAATTTCCTCCAGGATTTCACTCTTGGAATGGATGTGGTTGTAGAGGCTGGCAGCCTCGATACCTATCTTTTCGGCAAGGTCACGCATAGACGTACCGGCATATCCTTTTTCCCGGAACATACGCGCAGCTGTTTTCAGAATTTCTTCTTTTTTTGAAGATCGTTTACGTGTTGTGGTGGCCATGTTCCAAAACTATGCTTTTTATCCAAAATACCGCTAAGTAATTTTGGAAAAAACCTCCGGCCTTCACTCACAAACTTCAGCCGAATCAGATACCTTTGCAGCCGTATTTTTAATTAAAAACAGAATTCATGTCCGTGATTACCGTAGGCACTATGGCCTTTGATGCTATTGAAACCCCTTTTGGCAAAGCAAACAAGATCGTGGGAGGCTCGGCCACCTATGCGGCTTATGCAGCCAGTTACTTTGTAAAACCGGTTCAGCAGATCTCGATTATAGGGTATGACTTCCCGGAGGAAGAACTGGAATCCCTGGCCGCCAGGGGTGTGCAGCTGGAAGGTGTGGAAAAGGTAGCCAACAAGAAATCATTCTTCTGGAAAGGCCTGTATCATGAAGATATGAACACCCGGGATACGCTGGTAACAGATCTGAACGTACTGGAAGATTTTGATCCCAGGGTTCCGGACAGCTACCAGGGTGCGGAGTTTTTAATGCTGGGTAACCTGATGCCTAAACTGCAGATGAGTGTGATTGACCAGCTGAAGCAAAAGCCCAAACTGATCGTTCTGGATACCATGAATTTCTGGATGGAAACGGCCATGCCGGATCTTGAAAATGTATTAAAACATGTGGATCTTTTAATGGTGAATGACTCTGAGGCCCGGGAGCTTACCCATCAGTATTCCCTGGTAAAAGCTGCAAAAAAGATCCGTGAAATGGGCCCTAAATACCTGATCATCAAAAAAGGAGAGAACGGTGCCTTATTGTTCCATGAAGACAAAGTGTTTTTTGCCCCGGCCTTCCCCCTGGAAGATGTTTTTGATCCCACCGGAGCGGGAGATACCTTTGCCGGCGGATTTATCGGCTACCTGGCCAAAACCGGCGATATCAGCTTCAATAATATGAAAAAGGCGATCATTGCCGGTTCGGCAATGGCCAGTTTCTGTGTGGAAAAATTTGGAAATACCCGCCTGAGAGAGTTAACAAAAGAGGAGCTCAGCAACCGTATTCAGCTCTTCAGGGAACTTACCAGCTTTGAAACAGAGCTGGAGCTGGGCTAAACTTAAGACCTGGCAGGTCTGACCAGGCCAACCGCCCTAAAAAATCGGTGAATAACGGGACCGGATACAACGTTTGGCGGGCTGTTTGTAATCTATAATAAAAATAAAAAGATGACAGCTATAAAAAAATCGCCTTCCCTCCTGTTTTGCATCCTGATGGATATTATTGGGTGTTTGTCCTTTACCATTCCTGGCGTGGGTGAATTTGCCGACGTTATCTGGGCGCCTGTTTCGGCCATTATACTGGCCAGGACCTTTGGAGGTGCCAAAGGGATGTTTGGCGGGGTCTTTAATTTTATAGAAGAGATCCTACCGGGTACCGATATCGTTCCCACGTTTACCATTATGTGGCTGCTGACCAACAAAGCCCCGTTTTTTGGTAAAAAAACAGCGATCCCGGTAAAGGCACGGTAAAATTATTTTTGAAAATTATATATTTCCCTTATACCTTTGCGATCCGATGATGATAAAGAAACATACAAAAACTACCAAGAAGCAGTCCCTGGCGGAGGGTTTGTAGTTTTGTACACAAAACATAAATTTTTAACAGACCTTCCGTAAAAGCGGAAGGTTTTTTTTTAAACGATAAACAGTAAAAAACAACAATGAGAGTAGCCGTAGTAGGCGCCACTGGTCTGGTAGGCACTAAAATGTTACAGGTCTTGGCCGAAAGAAATTTTCCCGTATCGGAACTGATCCCCGTTGCTTCTGCAAAAAGTGTGGGAAAGGAAGTGGAGTTTAAAGGCACTAAATATAAAGTGATAGGTATGGAAGAGGCCATTGCTGCAAAGCCCAATGTGGCCCTGTTTTCAGCAGGGGGCAGCACTTCAACCGAGTGGGCACCGAAGTTTGCGGCTGCCGGCATTACGGTGGTAGACAATTCCTCCGCCTGGCGCATGGACCCCAAAGTACCGCTGGTAGTGCCCGAGATCAATGCGGATGTGCTTACCAGCAACGACAAGATCATTGCCAACCCCAATTGCTCCACCATACAGATGGTAGTGGCCCTGGCACCGCTGCATAAAGCCTACAAGGCACAACGCATCGTGGTTTCTACCTACCAGAGTGTTACCGGAACCGGCGTTAAGGCGGTAAGCCAGCTCAGGGGAGAGCGGCAGAAAGAAGTTGCCGGTAGCGAGGAAGGCTATGAGATGGCGTATAAATACCCGATTGACCTGAACGTGATCCCCCAGATTGACGTGTTCCTGGATAATGGATACACCAAGGAGGAAATGAAGATGGTGAATGAAACCAAAAAGATCATGAGGGACGATTCGATCCGGGTGACGGCTACCACCGTAAGGATCCCGGTAATGGGCGGCCACAGCGAAGCCGTAAATATTGAATTTGAAAAGGATTTTGACCTGGCAGAAGTGCGGCATTTGCTGGAAACCGCCCCGGGCGTGGTGGTTACAGACGACCTGCCCAACCAGCATTACCCCATGCCGATGGATGCGCATGAAAAAGACGAGGTGTTTGTAGGGCGGATCCGCCGGGATGAATCGCAGCCCAATACCCTGAATCTTTGGGTGGTGAGCGACAATTTGCGCAAAGGCGCAGCCACAAACGCCGTACAGGTGGCTGAATACCTGGCCGCAAATAATCTTATCTGAGAAATGTAATATGTAGAACAGGGAATGTAAAATGTAGAAGTGGGTCCCCTACACGGATAAACTTCTACATTTATCATTTATTATTCTACATTTTAAATTTACTTTGCACCCAGTATGTCAGATCTGTTACAAAAAATTGACAAGGACCGTCTGCCGCGTCACATTGCTATTATTATGGACGGCAACGGCCGATGGGCACAGGAACAGGGCCAGGACCGTCTTTTTGGCCACTATCATGGCGTGGAAAGTGTTCGGGATATTGTGGAAGGTGCGGCAGAGCTGGGGATCGGGTATCTTACATTATATGCATTCAGCACGGAGAACTGGGACCGCCCGGAATACGAAGTGGTCGGTTTAATGGAATTACTGGTGTCCACCATCCGTAAGGAGGCCGAGGTATTGCATAAGAACAGGATCCGGCTGCATGTGATCGGGGATATGCGGATGCTGCCGGAAAGTGCCCGCAGGGAACTCAATGAAGCCCTGGAAATGACAGCGGGGAACACAGGGCTGAACCTGGTTATGGCCCTCAGCTACAGCGGGCGCTGGGAACTGCTGAACGCCGTGCAACAGATCGCCCGCAACGTGCAGGAAGGGAAGCTGGCTGTTGAAGCGATCACCCAGGACGTTTTACAGGAATACCTCTGCACCAGCAATTTTCCGGACCCGGAACTCATGATCCGCACCAGCGGGGAATACCGTATCAGCAACTTTTTGCTGTACCAGCTGGCCTATGCGGAACTTTATTTTACCGATGTCCGCTGGCCCGATTTCCGGAAAAACAATCTTTACGAAGCTATTATCGATTACCAGAACCGGGAAAGAAGATTTGGTAAAACATCGGCACAATTAACATAATACCTTCTTATTTGTTTGATAAAACGCTCTAAAACGGCAAATACTGGTGCTTTTTAACATACAGTTTCCAAATTTTACCCTTAATTTGCCGCCGCAATAGGAATGAAGTGCGTGGGTACCGGGCTGGCAACAGATCGTAGCAGATTTAGGAAACTAAGGGCTTCCTGCTTTGCAAAATAAAATTGATTACCGTAATACATTAACCCTTATATGCGTTTTTTTATATACAAAGTTTGTATTTTATCCATATTTACTTTTGCGGTACATCATACCTATGCACAGGTAGACACCACGCCGGTCACTTCCGTTGATCCCAGGCTGAAAGAGTTCCTGGAAACCACGACCCCCCGGGAATATGTGATTGCCGACGTAAAGGTAACAGGAGCCACGAATCTCGACTCGTCGATTGTTTTGTCCGTTTCGGGCATCCAGAAAGGCCAGCAATTCATATACCCCAACTCTGATATCTTTTCAAGAGCTATCCAAAGCCTCTGGAAAAATCAACTTTTTGCAGATGTAAAGGTGTTTGTAACACATGTGGATAATGAAAAAGTAAGCATCGAAATTGCCGTTACAGAACGGCCCCGTTTGGGAAACTTCAAATTTGAAGGGGTCAAAAAGACAGAAATTGAGGAATTGACCAAGAAGATCGGGCTTGTAAAACAACGTATTCTCTCAGAAGGAACCCGGCAGAACATACACCAGGTGGTAAAAACCTATTTTGAAGATAAAGGATATTATGATGTAGTGACCAACCTCGATGAGTCCAAAGACCCGGTTTACCCCAACTCCACGTTTCTTACGATCAAGATCAATAAGGGAAAAAAGGTCAAAATTGATGAGGTGAACTTCTTCGGCAACGAAAGCGTAGACGCTACTAAACTGAAGAAGCAAATGAAAGGTACCAAGGAAATGACCCGTATGTCCCTGTATCCTTCAAAATATGTAAGTCCCTATGGTCCCCGGCAGGTATATAGTTTTAATGAATATATGGATGAATGGGGATTCCTTACCGGAACAAAGACGCTGAAAGTGCTGGACCCGTATTTCCGGTTCAAGTTCTTCAGCTCCTCAAAGTTCAATAATAAGAAATACGCTGAAGATAAAGATAAAGTACTCAAATACTTTAACTCAAGGGGATACCGCGATGCCCAGATCATTGCCGATACACAGGTGATCCAGAATAACCGCATGTATGTGGATCTTAAAGTAAATGAAGGGCATAAATATTATTTTGGGAATCTTACCTGGAAGGGGAATTCCAAGTTCTCTGATACATTGCTGAACAACATACTGGGCATCGCCAAAGGGGATGCGTATGATGCGAGCGTGCTGAACAAAAAGCTGGGACTGGAGCCCAGCCAGGATGTATATGACATCACCACACTTTACAACGATGAAGGCTACCTGTTTTTTCAGGTAACACCCGTGGAAACCCGTATTTACAATGACACGATTGATCATGAGATCCGGATCGTGGAAGGCCCCATTGCGCGGATCAAGAATGTAGTGATCATGGGCAATGAGCGCACCAAGGATCATGTGATCCGGAGAGAGTTGCGGACCCTTCCCGGAGAACTGTTCAGCCGGACAGACCTGATGCGTTCGATCCGGGAACTGAATGCGCTGAACTATTTTGAAACGGAATCCATTAACCCGCAGCCGTTACCTAACATGGCAGAAGGAACGGTGGATATTAACTGGAAACTGAAAGAAAAATCTTCCGACCAGCTGGAGCTTTCTGCCGGATGGGGCGGGGGGATCGGTCTTACCGGAACACTGGGGGTTACCTTTAACAACTTTTCCATTAAAAACATCTGGAAAAAAGAAGCCTGGGATCCGTTGCCGGTGGGCGATGGCCAGAAGCTGAGCCTCCGGGTGCAATCGAATGGCCGCGTATACCGGTCCTATAACTTCTCCTTTACCGAACCCTGGCTGGGTGGCAAGAAAAGGACCTCGCTGACCCTGGGTTACAACAATACCAAATATAACGCATCCTTTTATGATCCCTACCGGAGCGGCGGTTACCGGTTTTCAAAAGATACCTCCCTTACAGTTAACGGGATCAGCGTGGGACTGGGCAAAGTGCTGAAATGGCCGGATGATTATTTTACGATCGGTTATACGGTTGCCTATACCCGGTATAAAGTAAAGAAGATGGGTTACCAGTACGGGCTTCCTTTTAATGACGGAACATCAAACAACCTGAGCTTTAAGCTGAGCCTCAGCCGGTCTTCGGTATCGGACCCCATATTCCCCCGGAGTGGTAGTGAGCTTACGGCAAGTGTGCAGGCCACACCGCCTTACTCCGCTTTCAAATCTTCGGTATTAATAGCAGATTCGGCCCAGTACAAGAACGTGGAATATCACAAATGGCGCTTTGGGGCACAATGGTATGTACCGCTGGGCCGCCCGAAGGGAGAAGACAAGAACCGGCAGTTTGTGCTGAAGCTGGCTGCTAAATACGGTTTTATGGGCCGGTATAATAAAAACCTGAACTATTCGCCTTTCGAACGCTTTCAGTTGGGTGATGCCGGTATGAGTAATACTTATTCCTTAACCGGTTTTGATATCATTGCCCAGCGTGGTTACCCGATCTACAACAGCTCGGATCCCACCGTAAACCCGGATAACGGAAGCGGAGGTGACACCCGGAACATGTTCATTATTTTTAACAAATACCAGGCAGAACTGCGTTACCCGCTGGTAACCAACCCGGGAAGTACCATTTACGGCCTCGCCTTTTTTGAAGCGGCTAACGGCTGGCACGATTATAAGGAGTATAATCCATTTAAATTGCGCCGCAGCGTAGGCCTGGGTATGCGTTTTTACCTGCCGATGTTCGGGCTGCTCGGGTTTGACTATGGTATTGGTATTGACCGCCTGGTGCCTGGCCAGGGGCTGAAGAATGCCGGCAAGTTCACATTTATGCTTGGGTTTGAACCGGAGTAAACCTTTTTACTACGTTTTGCATCTATCATGTAGAAAGACCAATTTGTATATAAAATGACGATAAAAATTTTCGGGCCGATGAATATTCAACGCGATGAAAGTTTTTATACAAAATCCCCCGGACCTTCGGGATGGCTAAAATCAATAAAAAATATACACATGAAACAATTAGTTGTACTGGTTATGGGGCTTTTGTTTTCAGCGTCCGCTGCAATGGCTCAAAAATATATCATCATCGATACCCGCTATATATTTGATAAAATGCCGGAATACAAGCAGGTGCAGAACTCGATAGACAAGATGGCGGCTACCTGGCAAAAAGAAATTGACCTGAAGCAGGAAGCGCTGGATAAAGCATATGATGAATATGATTCCCAGGGGACCATGCTGAGCGCAGATGCCAAGAGAAAAAAGGAAGATGATCTTTTTAATAAAGAGCGGGAGTTGAGAGACCTGCAGAAGCAACGCTTTGGTTTTGAAGGCGATTTGTTTAAGAAGCGACAGGAGCTGATGGCTCCCCTGCAGGAAAAGGTAAACCGCGCTGTGCAAAAACTGGTGATCGACCGGGGATATGACCTGGTTTTGGATAAAAGTGAGGGGAAATCCATTATATTTGCCGACCCGAAATTGGACAAGAGTGATGAAGTATTAAAGTTACTTTCGGTAAAATAGATCCGTCAGCACTTCTGAAACAATTCATTCATAAAAAATAAACTTAAAAAACCTGTCCCACCGCTGCTATTGCGGAACGGACAAACAAAAAAACTTAAATGAAACGTATAAAATTTCTTGCTCTGGCGCTCGGTATGGTCATCGCTTCCGGTTCTATGGTTTCTGCACAAAAGATTGGTACTGCTGATCTGGATGCTCTTATCGCCAACCTGCCCGAATTCCAGGGAAAACAGCAACAGCTGCAACAGTTTTACCAGGATTCTATAGGCGGTGAATATGAGCAGTTGTATAAAGAGTTTGTTGACAAAGACAGTGCTATGAAAAAGGCAACTTCGCCTTCCGTAAAAGCTACCCTGGAAAAAGAAGTAGGCACATTGCAGCGTACCCTGCAGGGCTGGCAGGATTATGCTACCCAGCGCAACCAGGCAAAGCAAGCCGAATTGTTTGGCCCCCTGGTTAAAAAGGCACAGGACGCTTTGAATGCTGTGGCAAAAGAAAAGGGGTATACGTATGTGTTACAGCCGGGTGCATTTCTGGTAATGCCTCCCGCTGATGACCTGACCATGGCTATTGCCGAAAAACTGGGTATTAAGCCTGCTGGTGCTCCCGGAGCGGCTCCTGCGGGTGGTGCTCCCAAACCGGCAGCAAAACCTGCGGCTAAGAAGTAAGCATTTTTCACAAAAGATATAAGAAAGCGGACTGGTAAAACCAGTCCGCTTTCTTTATTGGAGTACTCCCGAAGAGCGATTTCGGAAGCTGATTGATGCAGCGGTAGCTGCCGGCCAGGTGTATGAACGGAGGGAGATAAAACGAATGTCCGGGAGCCTGAAAGCGATCCTGCAGGCAATGCAGGTGCCGGCTGGCCGGAGTTTATTTGGATGTGGCTTTGGGTCCGGCGGCCGCGGTCATGTTTTAGGGTACACCATGGCAGGGCCTGTTGCGCATCCTTCACGTCAATTGAAAATGTTGATCACAAAATGATCATCAAACGATCTGTAACCAGATTGCCCGATTACAAAACGTTTGATTACAGGAGGGCCTTCCGGCGTCGGGCATTATGCCGGGGCCGCTCTATTTACTGTTTTCTTTTTTCTTCGAAAAGCTGATCAGCAATGCCGGCAATAAGATCAGGTTGGTGAAAGTGGCGGTAATAAGGGTAAGGGAGGTGAGCCAGCCAAGGGCCTGGGTACCGCCAAAATTGCTGAAGCAGAAAATGACAAAACCGGCGATGAGTACAATAGACGTATACAGGATGCTGATGCCGGTACTGTGAATGGTTTGTATCACGGTAGCGGAAACATTGTTCTGATGCAGCGGTAGTTCCTGCTTATAATTAACAAGAAACCGGATCGTGATATCGATGGCGATGCCCAGTGCCACACTAAAGATCAATACGGTGCTGGGCTTTAACGGAACACCGGCCCAGCCCATGATGCCGGCTGTGATCACCAGTGGAATGATATTGGGGATCAGTGAGCAGAGCAGGATACGCAGTGACTTAAACAGGTATAACATACAAAGTGCAATGAGCAGGAAAGCCCAGAAAATGCTCTCTTTTAGCCCGTCGATGATAAACTGCCCGCCTTCAAGAAAAGTAATGGAAGTACCGGTGAGCTTGACCTTGTAGTCCTTTTCGGGGAACAGCTGGTTAATGCGCTTGCTGATGTCGCTCATCAGTTCCGGCAACCGGTGTGACCCCACATCTGCCATGTTAACGCTGATACGGGCTTCCTGGCGGGCACTGTCCATAAAGCTGGAAAGCAGCCGCGTAAAAGAGGAATTGGATGCCCCACCGGAATCCCGGCCGATATTCAGGTACTGGGCCAGCCCGGGCAGCTCAAATTCTGATGGCATGGAATAGTTGGAAGGGTCGCCTTCATAAAAAGCCTGTTTGGCAAATTTTAATCCCTCGGTAATGCTCAGGGGACGGGCAATTTCGGGTTTTGAAGCCAGGTATTGCGCCAGGGAATCGATCCGGGCCAGGTTGTTAAAGTTGCGTGTAACACCCATCTTTTTCTTCGTATCCACAAGGATCTCCAGTGGCATCACACCTTTGAAATTGTTTTCAAAGAACTTAAGGTCTGTATAGATCTTATCGTTGTGCGGTACGTCGTCCACCATGTGCGCATTGCTCTTCAGCCGGAAAATACCGATAGTGGTGATGGCGATCACCAGGAATGTTACTGCATAGACCAGTTTCCGGTGATTGATGGACCAGCGTTCCAACCGGCTCAGCCAGCGGTTCAGCCGCGGATTGAACAAATAACGGGTATGTTTGGATTTGGGCGCAGGTAAGAAACTCAGCACAGCGGGGATCAGGATCAGCGAAATAAAGAAAAGCAGCATGATGTTAATCCCTGCCACAACGCCAAATTCCTGCAGGATCTCGCTTTTTGTAAGCGCAAATACGGCAAAGCCCACGGCCGCGGCCAGGTTGCAGAACAGGGTAACGATCCCCATTTTGCCCACCATGTTTTCGATCGCCTGTTTTTTCAGCGAGGTCTTGCGGGCCTGGATCTCCTCATCGGTAAGCCCCTCTGTGAGCTCATTCCAGCTGGTATGGAATTTATTGAGGAAGTAAATACAGTTCGGGATACCGATCACTACAATAAGCGGTGGGATCAGCGCCGTTAAAAGCGTAATACTGTAATGCAGCAAATGCATGGTGCCAAGACTGAACAGTACACCAATGATCACTACGGAAAGAGAAAGCAGCATGGAGCTGAAGGAACGGAAGAACAGCAGGAGGATGATCGCAGAAAGCACAATAGAGGCTACCAGGAAATATTGCATTTCATGCGCAATGCGCGCTGCCAGTATGGTCCGGATATAAGGCAATCCACTTAGTTTAACATCGATACCCGTGGCGCCGGAAAAAACAGCGGTCTGTGCTTTTACTGCCGCAATAGCGGCATCTCTTTTTGCAGAGTTGATCACTTGTTTATTCATCCGCAGCCCCATCAGGTAGGAATGGGTTTGTGGATTATATAAAAGCCCCTGGTAAAAAGGGAGCCTTTTAAAAGCAGCGGCGCCGGTATCGATCTGTGCCTGGCTTAGTGTGCCCCCGGGGAATATTTTTTTTACGGTTAGTTTCTCGGTTGCCACATCTTTAACCAGGTTGATCGCCGTGGGTACGCTGATCACATCTTCTACACCGGGTATGTTTTTTAAACCGGCCTGGAGCTGTAAGTAGGCATTGAATATTTTTTCAGAAAACAACTGTTCGGTCTGGATGCCTGCTACAAGCAGGTTGCCATCCTCCCCGTATTTCTTTTTAAATTCCTGGTAGGCGATATTTACGGGGTTATTCGTGGGAATCGCTTTGGAAAACTCGTAACTCAACCCTACTTTACTGGCCCAAAATCCGGAAATAGCGGTTATAATGGCTAGCAAGATCAGGAAAATGAATCGGTATTTAAGAATAAAACGGCCAGACTGCTTCCACATAAAATTTAGGTATACTTTAAAAAATGAGTTGCAAAGAAACAAAAAACAGGGCGTTTACAGGGTGCCATTTATCAAATGAGTTGCATAACATTTTTAACTTTGTTTGCCGGAACCGGAAAACGGGGTGGGTGGCCGTAGTGCATAGCTTCACCCGCCGGATTAGCAATAAAAACAATATACAGTCATCAGCGGCAATGTGCTGTTGATTCAATCTCATGTACCGCAAAACTAATCATTGCCCGGTAAATGACCATTATTTGTAAAAAAACCTACCTTGCGGGCGCCGGGAAACGGAACCTATTTAAACTTTTTCCTGTATTGAAGATGAGTGTAGCTATCGTGATGTGGACCTGTGCAAAAAGGTCTTTTATAATCTGCAGGATCCCGGGAACTGCACTAAAAAAAACATTTTTAAACGGTATCGGACAGTAAACAAAATTTGGCAGATATCTTACATAAAGTAAAGGGTGTTGTTCTCCGGACATCGAAGTATGGAGAAACAAGTGTGATCGTTACCCTGTACACGGACAAGCTGGGGCTGCAGTCCTACCTGGTAAACGGTGTCCGGTCCGGTGGTAAAAGAAGTGGCAACAAGGCCGTTTTCTTTCAACCGGCTGCCCTTTTGGACCTGGTGGTGTATCATAATGAGTTGAGAACGCTGAACCGGATCCGGGAGTTTAAATTTTCTGCCATCTACCAGCACCTTTTCAGCGATGTGCTTAAAAATGGCGTGGCCCTGTTCATGATCGAGCTGTTGCATAAAACACTCCGGCAACCGGAATCCAATGAAGATCTTTTTGCATTTATGGAGGACAGCCTGCTGGCCCTGGATGAGGCGGAGGTAACGGTTACTGCTAATTTTCCCGTTTTCTTTGCCGTACACCTGTGCAGTATCCTGGGTTTTTCCCCGGGGAGCCCTTCGCCGGACCTGCTTACTTCTTCGCAGCTTTTGCTGGACCTGCAGAGCGGAGAGTTTATGGAAAAGGCGCCTGCTCATTCTTATTACGCAGACCGGGAAGCTGCATTGCTGATCACCGAGCTGTTGCAGGCGCGGCTTCCCGCAGAATTAAAGAGTATGAAGCTGTCTTCCCATAAAAGGAACATTGTGCTGGACCTGATGGAGATCTATTATTCCCTGCACCTGCCGGAATTTGGAAAGCTGCGAACCCTGCCAGTGCTTCGCGCAATTTTAAGCTGATTGCTGTTGACCAACATCTCGGGTAACAAAAATAGGGCGGCGATGATCTATGGGTAGATTTCTTAACCATAAAAAAAGATCATGGCACAGCACATCAAAAAAACAGTAAGCCTGGTTGCGGCAGTTTTTATCCTGGGTACCGCCTGGGGGCAGGAAACGAGAGCGTTTAACCAGAATGCATCCAGGAGCAATCACACGCGTGTTACCTATACAACGGGGCAACTGCCACAGGCTACTACAGTACAGAATAATAATACCGTTCGCAGCAACCGGGGCGAACCTGCCGCAGTGGTGATAATGGCGGACCTGGATGGCGATGGGGTGTATGAAACCGATTGCTCGTCTGAACTGGCCGGACTGGTTACTGCTTTTGAAGGTTATGCTGCGATTGTGCTGGACCGGAAACCGGTTGTCGTGAAGATCACCCGCCTAAAAACAAGGCACGAAACAGCAAAGAACTCGATCGGGAATGTCCGGTAGGAGCTGCCGCCGCAGGAACTGTCATGAACCGGCGGATTTAAAGTACATTGACGCCCGCTTATGCGACCGGAGCGGCGCCACGGCCTTACCGGGTCTGCAGTGCTCCTGTTCTGGCCTAAACGAGCCGGTTGATGGTATCGTTCACGATCTGGACAACCCCCGGCGTTTTCCCTTTTTCAAAGCTGCCATATTGATCCTGGATCTGCAGGGCCTTTGCGCCGTTAATGGTGGCCCAGGATAACATTTGTTCCACCGGGATCTGCGGGTAATGTTGCCGGATGCGGAGGATCTCATCCCAGATGCTCAGGCTGTAATTGGACGCCAGGCTGTCGGTACCCAGCACCAGCCGAATACCCGCTCCCTGCAACATCGGGATATCCGGCAGCCGGTTGGTGATATAATAATTGGCATTGGCACAAAGACACCAGGATGCTTCCGGGAAACGGTCCTGTGCGTAGCGGATATCTTCTGCCGTGGTAAACACATTATGTATGAACAGCAGCCGTTGCCCCTGCGGCAGGTAATTACCATAGGTTTGAAGGCTGGTCCTTCCCTCCGGAACAACGGGAACCTCGTTCAGCTGAAGCCGTTCATATAAGGCCTTAAAGCCACCGGTACCGTTCAGGAACCATTCGGTTTCATCTTCGGTTTCCTGGTTGTGGATGCTTAATAAGCCATTGCCGGGAAATGCCGCCAGCAACTTCCACAGCGGTGTGGATACGGAATAGGGCGCATGAGGGGTTAACGACACCTGTTGAGCATCAAAATGCCGGCAATAGTCGTCATAAATGGCTCTGTAGCTATCAAAATGCTGTTGTGCCTGAACCGGCTCAAAGCCGATCACTTCTACAAAATTGTGATAATAAAGATGCCCTTTTGTTTTTTGAAAGAGGGTATCCGTGGTATTGCAGATATCACCAACAGCTACAATGCCATTTTTTACCATGGCCAACTCAGCGCTTTCTATGGCGGCAGGAATGGCCTCCGGATGGGCGTATCTTTTACTAACGATCTGGTTCACAAACTTTAACAATCCTGTATGTTCCTCAATAACCCCTTTCATATGGCTTAGCTCCAGGTGGCAGTGACAATTGATAAAACCCGGGCTCAGGATGCCAGCCACTGTTTTTACATCATCACCGGCATCGGCGGTATCCGCAATATCCACAACGGTTCCGTTGTGATCTGTGATCAATACTTTGTCCGGAAGCATACGGTATCCGTCAAACAACTGTGCCGGTCTTATTTTTTTATACATACTTCAAAGATAATATCAGTACGGTATTTTATGCAGGCAGGAAGAAGGCTGACCGCAGGAGAGTGGGTTTCTGCGTTTAAGATTCCGGCTATACCCCGTCTGCTCTTCTTGTACTATTGATCATTGCCTGTTGGTTTTCCCGTTTTACGGGATCGAAAAAGCCCCCGGCCAAAAGAAGGAACATGGAGTTGTAACGGGTGCATCATTTCCACATTTCCATATTTTAAAATTCCCGGATTTTCAAATTGTTTACCTTTGCGCCCTGTTGATCCAAAATAAAGTTTTTGATGTTAGATAAACTGGAAGCCATAAAGGCCAAGTATGACCAATTGGGTGTAGCGCTCACCAACCCGGAGATTGTGGGAAATAACAAGAGATTTGCGGCAACCAGTAAGGAATACCGGAGCCTGGAGAAGATCGTTACGGCCTATAATGCCTATAAAAACCTGCTGGATGATCTGGAGTTTAATAAGGAAGCGCTGAATGGTGATGATGATGAACTGCGGGAGCTGGCAAAAGAGGAAATGACCGGCCTGGAGGAGCGTAAGGAACAGATGGAAGCGCATATCCGCCAATTGCTGATCCCTAAAGATCCGCAGGACGGCAAGGATGTGATCATGGAAATACGCGCCGGTACCGGTGGTGATGAGGCCAGTCTCTTTGCGGGCGATCTTTTGCGGATGTATATCAAATACTGTGAGCGGCATGGATTTAAAACCGCAGTGTTGAGCGAAAGCGAGGGAACAGTGGGCGGATATAAAGAAGTGCAGCTGGAAGTTACCGGGGATGATGTATATGGCACCATGAAGTTTGAAAGCGGAGTGCATCGTGTACAGCGGGTTCCGGATACGGAAACGCAGGGCCGGGTACACACATCTGCAGCAACCGTTGCGGTAATGCCTGAAGCCGAGGAGATCGATTTTGAGTTAAAGGAGAGCGAGGTGAAGATGGAAACGGCACGTAGTGGGGGGGCCGGCGGTCAGAACGTAAACAAAGTGGAAACCAAAGTGATGCTGACCCATATTCCGACGGGTACGGTGGTGATCTGCCAGACGGAACGTACCCAGCTGGGCAACCGTGAAAAGGCCATGCAGATGCTGCGTACGAAATTATACGAGGAGCAGGTACGGAAGCAGGAGGAAGAAATCTCCCGGCACCGGAAAAGCCTGGTGAGTTCCGGGGACCGGAGTGCGAAGATCCGGACCTACAATTATCCCCAGGGAAGGGTTACAGACCACCGGATCAACCTGACCTCCTATAACCTGGATGCCTTTATGAACGGGGATATCCAGGAGTTTATTGACCAGCTGCAGTTTGCAGAAAACTCTGAAAAGCTGGCAAAGCAGGAGTAGGGAGCTATTCGTATTCAGCTGTCAGCAGCCGCCATCAGCGCCCGGTAACCAGGGCTATGCATAAGAACGCGCCCGGAATGGTTGCTGGTTCGGTCATCTAAAAAAGCTGCGCTTTTCTGAAAAACACGTAAATTGACGTCTGTATATAATTCCCGATTTATGAAACCTATACTACCCCTGCTGCTTATACTTGCTGCCGTACAATTTTCCAGCGCGCAAAAAGTAGAAAAGTATTTTGACTACCGTTGGAAGGAATGCGCTCCTGTAAATGCACGCTATTACAGCCTTACCATAAAAACGGACTCCGGATGGACCCGGAAAGATTACTATATAAACGAAAGGAAATTACAGATGAAGGGCCTCTATGCCGATGAGGATTGCAAAATTAAGAACGGCTTTTTCACCTATTTTTACCCTGATGGAGATATCGAACATACCGGGAAGTTTTTGGATGATAAAAGGGAAGGCCTTTGGTTGGGATATGCCCGGAACCAGCAGCTGACCGACTCATCGGTTTATAAGACCGGCCAGGTTACAGGAACCTCACTGAAATGGAACAGCGCCGGGCAGCTGACCGACTCTCTTGTACTAAGTCCTGATGGGAGTGGCACCCGGCTTTCGCGGTTTGCGAATGGACGTATTTCATCTTCGGGTAAATTAAGTGCAGGGGAAAAACAAAACGGCGCCTGGACCTATTATCATCGGAATGGGACAAAGAGCTCTGTAGAAGAATATAGAGAGGGGGCGCTGGTAAACCGGAAATATTTTTCTGAATTGGGAAAGCCTGTCAGCGATACCGCCAATACAGAAAGAACGGCTTCCTTTCCCGGGGGAAATGCCGCCTGGCAAAATTATCTTGTATCCCGCCTGGTAATGCCCCCCAATTATAAGATCGAAAATTCTGATAGGGCTATAGTGGTTGTGGACTTTATAGTTGATGAAGAGGGCCGGATTGAAGATGCCTTTACCAGCGTTCCTTTTCACCCGGCATTTGATAAAATAGCATTGGACATCATCAAAGCTTCTCCGAAATGGAATCCTGCAACAGATGCGCACAACCGGAAAGCAAAGGCATACAGAAGACAACCGGTAAATTTTGTACAGGTCCGCCGTTAAAAAATATGCTATGAAATCTACAGGGTTACTGCTGGTGCTTACGTTTTTGACAATGGCTCTTCGCGGGCAATCGCCGTTTTTGAATATAACCTATAAAACCGCCCTGGACAGGGCTGCCCGGGAAGATAAGCTGATCTGCGTGCTGTATACATCGGCCGATTGTGAAAGTTGTAACGAGACGCTGTACCGCCACCTGAGCTCCGGAAAAGTGAAGCAGCAGATAAACCGGTCCTTTATACCGGTAAGGGTCGGATCGGAAAGCGGTGAACGGGAGCATTTGCGCGTGTTGTTTGATCTTAAAATACCTGCGGGGATCTTGTTTGTAGATGGTTCCGGTCAGCTTGTTTATGCAGTACCCTACGGTGCTCCGTTAAGTATTGACTCGCTCATCAACGAAGCCCTAAGCCGGCAAAAAAGTATTGAGATCTTAAGGGTAAAAGAAAAAAGTTATTTTGGACAGAATCATAAAAGTATAAAAGACCTGGAACAGCTCATCGCTGCCAAAACGAACCTTGAACAGGATACCCGGTTATTGCTGACGGAATATCTTGGCCTGGTGCCGAGGGACTCCGTTAATACCCTTTCTGTTCTCTGGTTTTTAGCAAGACAGGCGCCGGTTTTTGAATCGATGGCTTACAATATAATGGTAAGCAGCCCGCTTTACAAGGAGGCCTGGTATCAGATGCCGGTTGAGGAGCGCGTTAGAATTAATGATCAGATCTCCGGAAAATCTGTAAAGATTGCTGCGGAGACGGGGGACGAAGCATTTGCAGAACGCATTGCAAAGTTTGCCGCATCTACCTATAATAATGTTCCCGGAAGTTTGTATGCAGAAAGGAGGGTGATGATGTATTACTACCTGCATACAAGGAATATGACCCGGTATCTTGATGTGGCAGTGCTCTTTTATGACGATTATCTTCGTTTTGTGGTGAGCGAGACAACTGTGCAGCCGTCTGTTGTTCCGGCAGATCATGAGCTTCCGGAGGCCTTGCTGAAGGTACGTACGGCAACCGCGGTGAAAACGGTAGCACCAGCAGTTTATGCGCGTTACCTGTCTGAGGCAGCCGGTTTTTTTTACCGGAATGATTCAACCGGCAAATACCTGGGCAACGCGCTATCCTGGGCTGATAAAAGCGTTGCCTTGGCGCCAGGTTTTGTAAACCAGCATGTGTACGCTCAGCTCCTTTATGCTTCCGGTAAAAAAGAAGAAGCCATCCGCTATGAAACCCTTGCAATTGAGGGGAGCCGGAAAGTGAAAGCTGCTTATACTGCCCAATGGCCACAGATCCTGGAGAAAATGAAAAGAGGGGAGCGGATCGGACCGGGAGCGGGTAGTTTTTAGAGAATGGTCTTACGGTAGATCCGTTTCATAATCGATGATCTGTTGCCCCTTGCCTATTAACGTTGGTTAAATCCATATTTATTGCCAGGCGTATTCCCGAATTTTTGGCACTTATAGCTGAAGACGGACAGCTGTCAACCACTACCACATAAACCCTACCTGCAAACTGCCGTACCACTGGGCAGAGAGCTGCGTAAGGGACTGCCGGCTTTCATAAACGGCAGCGGCACCAAGAGAGAGTTTATTGCCGGAGTACATGGCACCCATCCGGGTCTGAAAAAAAACAGGGTTCAGCCGGCCTTCTACGGGCTCGGGTCCCTTCTTAAACATTCCTCCCTGTACCGTAGCATCATAGGCTTTAAATGATACCGTGGGAAACACATAAACAAAATATTCCCGGTCTCTTTTGGAACTCCCATTGTGATGATCCCAGAATACGGTGGTATTATTGGGGTTCGATCGCCCCAATAAAAAGGCCGATCCCAGGGTAGCATTGGTAAAGATATTGCCTGCGGTTGCGGAAATCAGGGGCTTAACTTTAAAGAGTGATGCGTGCTTCCCAACCTGTGGCGACCACCCCAGATCGGCAATCAGGCCCCAGTCTGCCCGCAGCTGTTTGTCCCAGTTCTTGGGCTTGTAGATCTGCATGACCTGGTGCACGCGTTCCTGCATTTCCTTGCCAAAAGCAGGCGGTCCTATCAGTCCGAAGCCAACACCCCATTTCAGCAGGTTTTGCCGGCTATTGAACCGCTTCTGATGAAAATCGCCGTAGAGATAGCCGGTGATCGGCCGGTCGAGTTTTGCCTCGCCGGCAAATTGCGACGTATAAATGAACTGGCCAACCTGGAAGACATTTATTTTTTCGCGGCGTGTTTCATCCGCCGGCGGGCGTCTCCATTGGTATGCCACTTTTAATCCGTTGGTGTAGTAGCCATCATTGTTCACAGAAATATACCCGTCGTTTTCAGAAATAATAGTAACCTGGCGCCGGGTTTGCGCGGAAACCGGTAGGAAAAAAGAAGTCAAAAAAAGAAGAAGCACCGTTCTGAATAAGCAGGCCATTATCTGATATAATAATGGGGTCAAATATAGATACTGTTTTTCATTTAATACAATGGGGGCGTAATATTTTTGAAGCGTGGAACGGGTTTACCAAACATGTTCCGTGGCTTTCTGTTTTAACTCCTTTTTTCCAAACTTACGCGGGTAATAGGAGAAGGTAAGCAGGAAGTACTGCTGCAGACCGTTGGTGATACGGGTGGTGGTGCCGTCAAAATTGACATCGTTACTGATGTTTTGATATTGTTTTAAGATATCCATAGCCGAAAATTTAAACTCCGCCTGCTGTTTCATAAACCGGTAAGTGGCAAAGGCATTCCACAAGTGCATCGTCTTATTTAACCCGGTATTATTGGTGATATTAAATGTGCTGCTAAGGGTTATGCTTTTGGGAAGGTTGAGTGTGGCCCCGAATTTTGTGGTATTGCCGGTGTTTTTAAAGGAAGAGAGCCCGGCGGCAGTTTGTTTGGACCGGTTGGTTTGAAAGGATTCGCCGATGTTGAGCACCAACAGGGCGCGCAGTGAAAATTGCAGGTTTAAATTATTGCTGATAGAATTGTTACGGCTGTTGGTATATAATCCATCGATGTAATTGGGCAAAACGGAATAGTTCTGGTAGCCGTTATACCTCAGTTGAAGGCTGCTTTTGCCCAGCTTACGGGCAATATTGAAGTTGTAATTCAGGTTGGCATTAGAACTTTTGTCTGCGTTTATTGAGTAATAAAAACGTTTTCCGGACTCCTTGTCATTGATTACACTATCGGATATGGGATCTATTGTTTTCCGGTAGTTGCCATAGAGCCCGCCATTGATTGAATAAAGAGACTTCTGATTTTCCGTATTAAAATTGGCATTAATGCTGAGCGTATGGTTGGTTCTGTTTTTGAGATCAGGATTCCCATATCTGATAGAATAGGCGTTGATGTCGTCCGTAATGGTATACAACTGGTCAATGGAGGGGTAATCGAAATTTTTTTCATACGACAGGCCCCCATAGAGCCGTGACTTATTGGACTGGGAGTAACTATACCTAATATCTCCTTGGTATCTGAAAAATTGGAAGGACCGGTTGAGATTCCGCTCAGCGATGGAAGAGTGGTTGCGTTCTGATTTCAGGTCGTCAATCAGCTGGGTACTAAAACTTATTGAACGGTTCATCCGCTCGCTCCATTTAAAAAAACTTTTGTTGATATAAAGTTGAGGCGCGTATTCCAGCAGTTCTCTGGTATTGGAATTGGTAAGCCGGTTATTGATAACGAGTTGCCCGGCTATACTGTCAAAGTCCGACACATAGGCCCGGTTTGTTTGTTTATTGTAGCTGAACCGCTGGGATAGACCGAGGTCAATACCAAAAAAATTATAACGCCCCAGCAACAACCGTTTAAATCCATTATAGTTGATATCGCCCGACAGGTTGATCCCATTATTGTCGTTTTTATAATGACGATTGTAGGTAGTGTCGTTCCCGGCATCGGTAAAGGAATTAAAACGGCTGACCACATCTCTTTCGGAGATAGAATTGTTGTTTCCGCCGTTCAATGAAATATTGATATTTTTCAGCGGCTCCTGCCAGTCAGATTTGCTATAGCTGAAGCTCAGCCGCTCGGCATCGGATCTGCCCCGGGAAATAGTGTTGATATCGTTGGTGCTCTGCAACTGTCCCGAAGTATCGCTGACCTCCGTAAAACGTTTGGTGTTACCCCGGTTCTGGTTGAATTCCACATTTCCGTTAATATGCAGGTTGTCACTGTAGCTGCTTGTTTTGGAATAATCTGCTCCAAATACATGTTTGCTTCTCCAGTCATTTTGTACGCTTTCGTCTTTGATGAACTGCGGGTTATCCGCTGTGGTGCGGTTTTGTAAATTCTGATTGGTAATGTAAGCGTCTGTTCCCGATTTATTATAATTAAGGGTTATGCGGTTGTTTTGCCTTGAATTGAGAACCTTATTAAAATCCTGTGTATATACCGCGCCAATCGAATGGTTTCTGTTCAGGCCATTGGAACCAAATTGACCTACATAATCCAGGTTGGGGTTATAGGTCCGGTAAGTATTGTTCTGGAACAGTTCCTGCAGGTTTTCGATATTTTTATTGATGTTATTAATGCCTCCTCCAATGCCCAGGCTCCGCCTCTTGTCATATATCTGGTAGGAAATATTTGCCTCATAGCGGTGGTCTGTTCCATAGCCACCCGTTATCTTACCAAAGTAGCCTTTTTTGCTTTCCTCTTTTAGTTTGATATTCATCGTAAGCACAGAATCCTGTGCCGTTTTCTGTTGCCCGATCTTGGACCGATCATACTCCTGGTACAATTGAATTTTATCGATGGCGGTCTTGGGCAGGTTTTGAGTGGCTATTTTCGGGTCAGAGGATCCCATAAATTGTTTTCCATCTACTAACAGGTTCTTTACTGATCTTCCGTTTACAGTAATAGAGCCGTCGGACCAGACCACCACGCCCGGCACCTGGGTTAATAGCTCTTCGGCGACCGCATCGGGCTTCATCTTAAATGCTGCGGGATTGATGACCAGGGTGTCCCCTTCCATTTTTACCGGTATCACAGCATTCACGGTGACATTATCTTTTTCATCAAAGCCGATGGCTAAAGCGGCGTTTACGGTATCGGTCTTTGAATGCGTTATGCGCAACGTTTGCCGGTGGGCGCGGTACCCAACGTAGCTGATATCGAGCAGCAATGAATCTGTTGTAGGCAAGTTCTCCAATAAATAGTTCCCGTTTTTGTCAGTGAGCTTATAGGTTACCATACCGGAGTCCTTCCGGAAAATGGTGACCGTGGCAGATTCCAGCGGTGTATTGCTGGCAGAGTCAGTTACCAGTCCGGTTAGCTTGCCTGTTTGGCTGTAGGAAATGGTACCGGTAAGCAGCAAAAAAATGGCGAATATAATGGGCCTCATGCGTTAGTTTTTCATGTTGAAAACAGCAAGTATTGCTGCGTTTGATTTTTTATTGACAATGGCTTCAATGGCGGCTGGCGCTGTTTTGCCGGCAACCGGTTTATAAGATTCGCGAATAACCTCCGGGGCGATGAGCTTGTAAAAAAAACCGTTCTGATAGTCGATATTGCTGCCGGGTATAATGTTTATAAAAAAGGTGGTACTGTCCGCCTTTATTTTCGAGGTCTGATAGGCGATCTGCTTTTTTTTGTCGTAAATGTAAAGGCCATAGTTGTAAAGAAACGCTGCCGAAAAGAAAAAGTACCCGGGTGTTTCTACGAACCGGTACACCTGGCGGAACATCCAGTTATTGTTTTGGCGGAAATTATCCCACTCGGCCTTGTTTTTGAACGGCTGGGTGAAATAGCTGGAGGGCAGGGCATTTTCCAGTGGCATCACCACCTGGTAAGCAGGGAACACACTATCTCCGGTTATTTTATATATGGTATCGCAATAGGCCCGGGTTATAAACATCGTTTTAGGGTCGGGCGATTCAGATGCTGCAACATAACTCTCATCGTACAGGAACCTGGGCTCTTTTGTCTGGTTGTAGGGAAAATACTGTTTTACCAGCTTGTTGTTTTTATATATTTTCAGTTCATAGCCAACGCTATCCTTATACAATTTACTGGCAGTGGCTCTTGAACGATGATAGTAGTCATCATTCAGGTAATAGATGTTGTTAACATCGTATTCTGTGGGGGTGCTTTTTTTTATTTCAAAATTCGGGTCCTCCAGATCGACCAAATATTTCTTGTAATATTTCCGGTTCCGGGGGTTATTAAAGTTCAGCTCAATTTTAATGGCGTCCCTGGGCGTTAATGTATAATTCTTATTGGAACCATAGAAACGCAGTTGCTCCGTTTTTTTATCGTACACCGGGTAAAAATCATCGCCCAGTTTTTTATAGCTGATCTTTTTTACAAACCGTCCATCATGCGTATATAAAAGCAGCTGTTTGCTGGAATACTGAATAACAGCCAGGTATTTTTTGGTTAGGGTCATGTTATCCCAATTGCTGATGACTGCTCCTTCCGGCAGCTCCAATGTGATGAACCGGACACTATCCACAAACCGGGATTGGCTTTCGGTAGCCGGTGACTTGGGGTTCAGGTATATTTTACCCGGCTGTGCTTTTGTTATCAGGCATAAGCAACTGAACAGTAATGGCAACAAACAGTGTTTCAATCGTTTTAATTTAGTTTTCCAAATTTAAAGGGATAACTGTTAACTTTTTCAAAAGATTGAAAGCCTTTACAAACAGGAGACAGGGGCAATGTTGAAAGCTCGGATTCAGATACAGCTTCCACCAAACGTGTGAAGCAGGTTGCCGGGGAGGCGTTAGCATTTTTAAGTATTCCCCGTTCTCAAATTGTCTGGGTCCGATCCGGTTACATGCCCGATAGGATTTCTTTAATTCCGGGTTCCCACGTTCTCCAAAGGAATCCCAAGGCAATGTTAAGCGCTTATCTGCCTGGGTTTGCCAAGGGCCCGTTTCATATGGGGCGATCCGTTGACTATACCTTCTGCGGTTGCATTCCGTTCAACGTTTCTTTCCCTGGCCGTTGCTTGCTGCTTCCCACTCCCCCCGGCAACGGTTGACAAGTCATTGACGTTCCCCGTGAACCTACCTTCGTCCCCCGCCGCGCTGCGTGTTGTTCTGCTGCCGGAACTGTTGCTGCGGGCGCTGCTGGCGTTGTTCTCCTGATTCTGAGCGCCGCGATCCTGATCTGCCGGTACGGCCACCAAACCGCCGGGGAAAATAGGAAACGGTCAGCATGTAAAACTGCTGGATCCCGTTGGTGATCGTGGTCCCCGTGGTATTATTATCATTGGCAAAGTTGGTGATGTTGCGGTTCTGCCGCAGGATGTCGAATACGGACAGTTTTATCTCCGCCTGCTTCATTTTCATAAAGCGCCAGGTGGCATAAGCGTTCCAGAGGGTGGCTTCTTCGGACTGGCTTTGTGCCGAAATATTATTCAGGTAATTCACATTGGTGCTCAACGTAAAGTTTTTGGGAACCAGGAGCGTAAAGCGGGCGTTGGTTCCGTAGGTCTTTGCTTTTAGCACCGCTTTGCCGGTGCCCACCTGCTGGCTGTTATTAGTGTTAATGCTTTCTCCCAGGGAAATATTGAAAAGATCTGTCAGGCTGTAAAATACATGAATCGAATGATTCTGGTTCCTGGTTTGGGTATAGATGAGCTGGGTCAGGAAATCTCCGTCCTGCTTTTTGGTGGTTATATATTGCGGAGCATGTGATCCTCCTGCACCTCCGTTATACCGCACCTGCAACATGTTTTTGTTATTGATACGGAAAGAAGCACTGGCGTTGACGTCGCCCCTGAAGGAGCGCTTTCCGTCAATATTGAGCAGGTAAGAGGTACGCGAGCCGTTATTGCCAAAAATGCTGCTGTCTGAAATACTGTTTTTAAAGGTGTTGTATCCCAGGTTCAGGCCTGCGGTATAGGTGGTTTTTTCATTGAACCGCTGGGTATTGTAGTTGGCATTGAAATTAAAATTGTTGCTCAGGGGCGATTTCAGATCGGGATTGCCTACAACGATATTATACTTGTTGATATTATCAACAATAGGGTACAGCTGATCAATACTCGGCGCGTTAGCGGAGCTGTTGTGGGAAAGGCCGATGTTCAGGTTGTATTGGTTGAACCGGTTATAGTTATAGTAAACGGATGAGGACGGTGTAAAGAAATGGAACGACCGCTCCAGGTTCCGGTAACTGAGAGTGGATGTGTTTTTCTGGTAAAGGAATTGGTTCTGCAGGTCTGTGCGGAAAGAGATACTTTTATAGTACCGGTCAGAAAGCGTCCTGCTGATGGTTTTAAAGAAGCTGATACCCGGCCGGTCCTCGATGTTTACCACGGAGTTGATATTGGTAAGCGCCTCGTTGACCTGGTAGGTATTTGTGAGGGTGTCCAGCTCCAGCACGTTTGCATTCAGATCCGATTTGTTATACCGGAAGTTATTCCGTAGACCGATGTTGATGTTCCAGAAATTATAATTGCCAAACAAGAGGGAACGAAGCCCGTTATAGTTCATCCCGATATTGGTGGTAAAGTTGGAGTTTTCGTTATGGTATTTCCGGTCGGTATTCTGGGTGTAAATACTGTCGAGGAAAGACTCAAACCGGCTGGTCTGGTTACTGTTGCTTTCGCTGTTATTGGAGGATACCGAAAAATTGGTAGAAAAACTTTTTTTGTTGATACCCTCATCGTAATCGTTATTGTTGAAGTACCCATTGAGATTAAAGCTGCTTGAATGCGATGTGGCTGCCGAAGTATTCCGGCGTCTGCTGGCCATTACAGTGTCATTACGGAACGCTGTAGTATTGCCTTCTGATGAGGATTGCCCGTTGTTCCAGGAGTAGTTTGCCTTCGTGGAAAAGGAAGTGGCCTGCTTCCTGTTTTCGTAACCCGCATCTATTGACTGATTCAGGGAGCTTCCGGTATTGCGACGGTCAGAAATATTGGTGATGGTATAACCGGTAAGGTTCTGGATCGTTGTGCTGTTGGTAAGCTGGTTGTTCCTGGAATCTCTTAAATTGTATTCCCCTTCTGCTGAATTGGTAAAACGGGAGTTGGTGCTTTCATCGAAATTATGCTGCAGGGAGGCTCCAAAATAGTGCACCGTATTGAGCCCGCCGGCATTGGCATTTGGCGCACCAAAATTCCTGCGGTTATAGGAGCGGAAGGTATTATTCTGGATGGCTTCCCGTACATCCTGGATGGTCTTGTTGGTATTGTTAAGATTGCCGGCAATAGCCAGTTTTGTTTTTTTGTTGTAGGCCTGCATGGTCATGTCACCTTCATAATGCTGATCTGTTCCCAGCCCGGCGCCTATTTTACCAAAGAACCCTTTCCGTTTTTCCGGCTTCATTTTAATGTTCATGGTAAAGGTGGAGTCCATCTCGGTATTGGATATATCCTGTTTACTGTAATCTTTTTCCTGGTATACCTGTATCTTTTCTATGGCCGTTTTGGGCAGGTTCTGGGTGGCAATTTCCGGGTTGCCGCCAAAAAAGGGCTTGCCATCCACAAACACATTGCTGATCTTTTTACCGTTAACGGTAATGGTTCCATCGCTCCACATCGTTACGCCGGGGACCCGCAGGAGCATGTCCTCCACTACGGCAGAGGAATCCAGTTTAAAGGCATCGGGATTGATCTCCAGCGTATCACCGTTCATGCGTACCGGCACAACGGCTTTTACAACAACTTCCTCCATCTGGCGCGATGTATCTCTTGAAAGCAGGATCTTTTTGAAGTCGAAATCTTTCTTTAAAGAATCCAGGTACACTTCTTTTGAAAAGTCGTTATAGCCGGAGTAGGATATAGAGAGCAGGAGCGGCGTCCGCACCGGGAGTTCCCCGATGTTGAACTCGCCCTGGTTGTTGGTTACCTGGTAATTGACCAGCGAGGAATCCGCTTTTTTATAAACGGTAACGGTAGCAGACTGCAGGCCATAATCGTGTACGGAGTCTGAAACGAGCCCCTTAACACTGCCATTGGTTTGGGCAAATGACAAAATGGGCAGGAGTAGCAAAAGGATCAGGAAACGTTGCTTCATTTTGTCGTTAAGTCTTCTTTTGGTTTTAATTGGATCAATACGGGATTATCTGTTTCTTTCCGCGTTGCGAAAAAGCGCGTGAGCACTTCATCATATTGCAGGTTTCTGTATTCAGACGCTTTTTTTGAATTAAACATGCTCTTTGCAGAAAGAGAAAGATAAATATGTTCGTCGTCAAAGCTCTTTATGCCCCCGGAAACGGGTAAAAAGTACGTACTGCTGTCTGATGTTATCTTGTTGTAGTCGTAGATCAGGCTGGTCTTATTATCATAAAGATACCGGTTGTATCCTTTGAACAGGTTCAGGTTAAAGAACATCAGGTTTTTGAAAGAGATCACATTCTCGATCTTATGCGCAAAGGAAGGGTGCTCCATTTTATAGGTATCCATTTCGCCGCGGCTTGAAAAGCCAGTGTTGAAAAAAGATGCAGGAACGGCATTATCCATGGGCAGCATCAGCTTATAACTTTCCGAAATAGCCGAAGGTGTAAGGGTATAGATCTCGTACTGGAAAGGGCGGGTTACAAACAGGACCGAGTCGTTCTGTGTTGGCATAATGCTGCACTGGGAAGCACCTGCATAGTAATAAACAGACTCGGTTTTCTTATTGTAAGGAAAGTAGTTTTGGAGTACGGCCGATTGATCGATGATCTTCAATTGATAGTCGAGCGTATCCCGGGCTGTTCTTTTTGCCTTTATAAAGCTGGCAGCGAACTTATTCTTATCAAAGCGCACGGGGTTGGTAAAAGCGTACCGGAAGTTCTTCAGGTCTTCGGTTTTGGCAGCGGCTACATTGTCCAGGTAATACCAGGTCGCTTTTGCGAATTTGGAAACGTCTTTCCGGGCATCCGGCTCCAGGTACTCCTGTACCTGAACGGAGGGGATATTGTAGTTTTTATTGATGCTGAAGATCAGTAAGGCGTTTTTTGTCCGGTCCAGCTGAATATCACGGATCCGGTACCGCCGGATCCGGTATTTCTGCAGGAATTTTCCTCTCCTGTTAAAAAAGTAGAGCGCATCGGTGTCTCCGTCAAGAACGATGAAAAGCGAGTCGGTAACAACCAGCTGCCGGATAGCGCCAAAAATGCTTTTTTTTGTGGTCTCCAGCGGAATGAATTTTATTTCATCAAATATTCTGGAAGCAGGCGCGCCGATGGTTTTACTGGGATCGATATACAATGTTTTTGCCTGGGCAAAAACATTCGTACAAAGCCACATGGCCCAGCAAACAAACATTAGTTTCTTCATTGTCAATTGTGTCAAAAGCGATAATTGTCAAAAATACCCATCTTAGACCAATGAAAAGGAGCGGGGTTTAATAGGCGCTGAATATTATTTACAGCAGGCGCGATGGCATGACCGCTCAAGAATACTCCCTGTATAAAATGAGCCCCGCTGTGAAAACAGCAGGGCCTTTTTTGATTGCTCTGTATTAATGAGTATTTTATTGCAGGATATTATCAAGTGTAAGGGTAAGATAGTAGAGCCCCCCGATGGTAGGGCCACCGGCATATTGCAGGTAACGGTGATTGAGGAGGTCGCTGGCGCCTGCCTTGATCGTTGTTTTGAGCGCCGGCAGGCGCAGGTTTACCTGGGCATCAACGGTATGGTAGGCGCTGATGGTGCCTGTTACCAGCGGGCTTTCCCACAGGAACGCGTTTTGCCAGCGCCAGGTAACGTTGAATCCGAAGTTCTTAAAGAGCTCCCGGTTGCCAAACGTGATGTTGGCCGTCCAGTCGGGTGTATTGAAACCCGTAACGAAGATATCGTCGGTTTTGTTGGACTTCATTTTATTATAAGCGGCATTGGCTTTTACCAGGAATTTCTGGTAAAAGTTGTAGGTAATGCCCAGGGAGGAGCCGTAATTGGTATATTCGTTTTTGGCGTTGGTGTAAACGCGGTAACGATCCTGTCCCTTGCTGGCCGCTGTTGTAGCTGTTGCGTTGGTGGCATCCCGGTTCCTGTCGAGCATGGCCCGTACGGCGGCATCGGAGCCGATCGTTTCACCTTTGGGTACAAATACCTGCACCTGGCCTAAAAAACCATCGTAAACATTGCTGTAGGCATCAATATCAACTACGACTTTGTTATCAAACAAAATACTTTTGTAGCCAATCTCGAGGGAGTTGATCTTTTCGGGCCTTGCTTTTGGCAAACCGGCGGGGATGAGGAGGCTGCGGTTGGCCAGCGCCGCACCATCGGTATTGCCCTGTGCGCTTACCGTGGCATTGAAGTTGATAACGGATTGCTGTGTATAACTGTTATCCAGGTAGCCCAGCCCTTCGTTGATATAAGAAAGACTTCCCACGCGTTTTACACGCCCGTTATTAACGAAGGACAGGGCTTCAAATAAAGCGGGGAAGCGATATCCCTGCTGATAGGTGATACGGAAATTATGTTGCTCACTGGCGGTATACACGGCAGCGATCCGGGGCGTGATTTTTGGCGTAAATTCCGGGTTATAATCATAGCGTACGGAGCCAAATAGTTTCAGATGTTCGCCAAACAGGGTTTTGGTTGCCTGCGCAAAACCGCCGAATTTTTTATACAGCACATTTTTTCCAAAACGGCCATCGGGCAGCGGGTCATTGCGCTCATCCAGCGGCCTGCTGAAATCAACAAAGTTGTTTCCATCCGGTACCACTGCGTAAATGCGGGCATCCGCGCCCACCAGCAGGTTCACTACTTTTACTTTTGAAGACAGGTCCCATTGTGCTTCGGTGTGGTACAACCTGCTTTTTTGCACCAGGGCAGCGCCTCCGGTTACGGGTGCATCCGGAATGCTTCCGGACTTGATATCCCAGTTATTGATGGAAGTGATCACATTTTTAATGGAATCAAACCGCGCGGTACCGGGGAGGGCGCGACCCGCATCTGCCTGCTGGCGGGCGTAGGCCGTTGCTGCGGCGAGGTTGGCGCTGTTCAGACCACCATGTTCCGCTCCATATGCATTTAATGCGCTTTTATATTTGGTACCCCAGGAGGCGGCGGTTTTTGTATCGGTGGCGCCCCCGCTGTAGAGGTCCATATTGTCTGCAAGGGGTTTGACATTGTAGGAACTTCCGGTATTTTCAACAGACAGGTAGGACAGCCAGGAGAAGTTCCTGTTTTTGAACTGCAATGCATGATTCTGCACCACCACATCCTGAAGACGGATCTTGTTGCCCCGCTGAAACACGCCATCCATTGATCCCACCCGGTAGGTATAGGCAATTTCTGAGTGAGTAGTGGGCTTATAATGGAGCGAGCCATCAAACTTAATGTTTTTGACCTGGGGACTTACCAGGTCGGTTTCCCAATACCCGGTTCTGGCCACGCGGAGTGTCTGATCATTTTTACCATCGATCGTCAATCCGCCGATGGACACCACGTTGCTCCCGGCCAGCGCATCATCGCCATATTTGTTCCAGCCGTCAAACGCTGCATTGGCAGTTCCGTTTAAAGCCGGAAAACCAGGGTTGGCACTTTTCAGGTAGTTGGAGTTCTGATCCAGCCGGGTATTCGAGCGCCAGTCCGTACCCTGCATGTAATCTATATTCAGCTTAAAGGCAAAACGATCATTGAAGGCTTTTGCATACCGGAGCGCGGTTTCCGTTAACAGGGCAGGCGCATGATCTTTTCCGTCAACATGATTGACTCCCAGTTTTTGATAAAAACTCAGGCCCTGGCTGGTAAAAGGGTTTTTTGTGATGAGATTGGCCATTCCGTTGATGGCGTTCATACCATAAAGGGCAGAGGCTGCACCTGGCGTGATTTCTACACTTTGAATATCCAGTTCGGTAGGCCCAATGGCATTTCCGAGCGGAACACCCAGCGTGGCGGCTTGCATGTCGACACCATCTACCAGCTGCATGAAGCGGAAATTATTGGGAATATTGAAGCCGCGGGTATTGGGTACTTTAAAGGTAAGACTGGATGTGGTCATCTGCACTCCTTTTACGTTTTCAAGGGCATCATAAAAACCCGGGGCGGCAGATTCTTTGATGGCACGGATATCCAGTTTTTCAATAGCTACCGGGGACTTTAAAATGCTTTCGGAAACTCTTGAGGCGGTTACCACCACTTCATTACCCAAAACCGTACGGGTAACCAACGCAATGTTGAGGTTGGACCCGGTGCTTTTTACTTCCACTTCCCTTGGTTCGTACCCGATGGATGTGATCAGGAGGGTAAAAGGGATCCTGGCCCGGGTACGCAAAGTGAATCTTCCCTGCTGATCAGTAATGGCACCCTCCCCGCTATTCCCGATCTGGACACTGGCGCCTGCCAGTGGCTCGTTCTTCTGGTCGTCTGAGATCCTGCCGGTGATCTGGAGCATATTGCTCTCCTGTGCCTTTAATGCGAAAGGAAGGTTGAAGCCAATAAAAAGCAGGGCGGCAATAAGCCATTGGTTTATCTTGAAAGCGGTCATGATCTGTTTTATTTATGTATTAAATTATTTGTCTACAAAATAAGTAGACTAAAAGAGTAAAAAAATAGGAAAGGCGATTTTAACAACATCGGGCTATGGTATATCGCATCCCGGGAGCGCTGCGGATTACCTGTTGTTTATGGGATCTTGCTGTACACATAGTGAAAATTAAAGATGCAAAAATAGGGGAATTTATTAGTCTATAAAAAAAGTAGAGTTTTATTTTAAAAAGAGAAGGACGAAGGGACGGGAGGCTTACCTGAAGATACCGGCCAGTATTTTAATGCTCCAGGTAACCACCAGTATCCCCAGCAGTATGAAGGCCGTTTTCCGGGGAAGTTTTCCGGCCAGCTTTGCGGCAACCGGGGCGGCGATCAATCCGCCGATGATTAATCCTAATATGGTTTGCCAATGGCTTACACCCAGAAAGATAAAGAACGTAAAGGCACTGGAAAGGGTTACGAAAAATTCGGTAAGGCTTACTGAGCCGATCACATACCGGGGGCTGCGGCCTTTTGTAATTAAGGTGGTGGTAACGATGGGGCCCCATCCACCGCCGCCGAAAGAATCAAAGAACCCTCCGGCCCCGGCCAGTAGTTTGTAATGTTTGTATTTTTTCTTCCGGACCTGGTTGCGGAATGCATTGACCAGGATCTTTATTCCGAGAAAGAGGGTATAACAGGCCAGCAAGGGGCGTATCCACGAACCGTATTTTTCGCCGAGGTAAACCAGCAGTACTGCCCCCAGTATAGCGCCGGCAACGCCGGGGATCAGCAGGGTTCTGAAAAGTTTTTTATTGACATTGCCGAACCGGTAATGGCTGTAGCCGGACGCGCCACTGGCAAACATTTCGGCGGTATGGATACTGCCGCTGATAGCAGCAGGATTCACCCCGGCAGATAGCAGAATCGTGGCGCTGGTGACGCCATACCCCATACCCAGTGCCCCGTCTACAAGCTGTGCTGCAAAACCGGCCAGGAGCATAATAAGGAATGATCGGTCGAAACCCTGGTAGAGTTGCTCTGTTCCTTCCCTGATGGCATCATACGGAAGGTAAGAGAACAGGAAATGCCCGGTCAGCATTACGCCAAATAAAAGTAATGCGCGGGCGGCGATCTTCTTATAGGCGATCTCTTTTCCCTTCCCTTTTTCAGCCGGTCCGGTAACTGGGGGATACAGGAATGGCTGCCGGGAGGTCATAAGTATGCCCGGGAGCATACTGACATTTTGTTCGTTTGCAAGAAGACCTGTATAGAGCGATTGAAGTTCCGGTTTGGTGGTGATGAAAGCCCGTTTCCCGAGCCGGTGCAGATCGGCGGTGATCCGGCCGGCGGTATCCGGATCGTCTGCAGCCGCTATGATAGTACCGGCATGCTCAACATCGTCAGGTGTATACGCGCGTTCCTGCAAATGCAGCTCAACATCTGCCGCAAGCGCCTTTATGGCGGGAAATATTTTTGGGCTTATGAGGGTAATGGAAGATCGGAACCCTGCCTGCAGCAGGGATTGCAGCTGCTCCAGGGCTGTATGCCCGCCGCCAATGATCAGCAGGGGCAGTGACCCCGGCAGGGCGGCAACCGGGGCTGTACGGCTGCGTGCAGTTGGGGGATTTTCGGGAATAAGTATTTCTTGCTCGGCCATTTAAAATGTCTATTAATTTAGTAGACTATTTGATTAAAAAAAGAGATTATTGCATACCGGTTCCTGCATTGCGGACCACGTATGTACAACAGCAGACCGGCTTTTCGCCGGGCATTTGGGCGCCTGTTATCCTACTCTTCATTTGCATAGAACGCAAAAATAGGGGATTTTATTAGTCTATCAAAATTGTAGGGTTATTTATTCTCAGGAAGGATTGAAACTTATAGAGGCGTACAGGAAAGATTGATATTGCCACCCTGTGCGTGGTCTTACTTTGAATACCGCCAGGGGTGCGGTAAAAATATTATCGACTTTGGCAATATCGCCAATTTCCCTTGGGTGCGCTGTGTATAGACCTGGCAAAACCTCTTTCTTTCATAAGAAAGGTGATGAAACCAAAGATTTAAAGGAACTTCTTTGGATTCCTTTATTGGTGCGTATTCTTCCCGAAAGAAAAAGCGATTTACAAAAATACAGCCCTGTAAATCGTAATACAGCTCATTACAATAACCAGTACTCCTACAATAGCAAACATTTTTTTAGTAGGGAGCTTTGCTGTAAGCATGGCAGAGAAGGGCGCAGTAATGATGCCACCAATGAGCAAACCTGCTACAATATTCCAGTGCTGGATGCCCAGGGTAAATACAAAGGTGATGGCGCTGGTAATGGTGAGGATAAATTTTGCAACAGTGGAGCTGCCGATTACATAGCGGGGCGTCCGTCCGTTCTTGATAAAGGTGCCGGTCACTAACGGGCCCCAGCCGCCGCCGCCAAAGGAGTCAATAAATCCCCCGGCCAGTCCCAATGCGGTAATATTGGTTTTTTTCTGTTTTACTTTTTTGGGAGCGGGTTTCCCTTTTTTCCGGTTAAAGGTGTTCATCAGGATCCGCACTCCCAGGTATAGCGTATAGGCTGCGATGAAGGGTTTCATCAGCTTTGCATCTTTTTCGCCAAGGTAGGATAATGACAGTGCACCTATAACGGCACCAATGACCGCCGGTATGGCGAGCGCTTTTGTAAGCTTTTTGTTAACGTTTCCCAGCTTGAAATGGCTGATGCTGCCGGCAGCGGTCGTAAAGGATTCCGCAGAGTGGATACTGGCGCTTACAATAGGAGGTGCTACGTTCAGCATCAGCAGGATGGTGGTGCAGATAACGCCATATCCCATACCCATGGATCCTGCCACGATCTCAGCCAGGAAGCCTACGAGGAGCATCCAGTAAAACATATGGTGATCCTTGTTTAAGAAGTGGAGGATGGAATCGCTGACCCCAAAAATATAGAGGGTGTAGATGGCGAGGGCCAGTACCAGGAACAAACCGATACCGATCAGGTAGGGCGTGCTGCGCCTTGTGGCATTGGCAACGAGCGCTGAGCTGTCAACCACCTCGTTTTCGGAAGGGTTATCTATATTAAAGGAGGCATCACTGTCAACCCCGTTTACCGCAAGTCCTTTGGTAATATGGTTGAGCACTTTGATCTTATGATCAAAATGACCGGAAAGCTGGTCCCGGATCTGCTGCATATTGTCGAGCAGGTCGTTCATCTCATCCGGTATGGCGGCTGTAAATGTCTCCCGCAGACGTTTAGCGATGGTGGGAGACTTTCCATTAGTGGAGATTGCAATTTTCAGGTGTCCTTTTTTTACCACGGAGCCCAGGTAAAAGTCGCAGAGGGCGGGTTTGTCCGCTATATTCACCAGTTTTTCAGCAGCGGCAGCATCGTTCCTGATCTGCAGTGCCGTGCCGGGGTCATTAACTGCGGCAATCACCAGGCTGGCCTGCCGGATATCTTCTATGGCGTAAGGCCGTTCACTCAGCTGCAGGTGTATATGGTCTGCCGCCAGCAGTTTGATTTCCGGGATGATCTCCTTTGCCACCAGTTGTATACGGGTGGCAGGGGAATTGGTCAGTACGGCGCCGAGTTTTTCCAAAGCTACTTTTCCGCCCCCGATGATCAGCAATCTTAACTCTTCCAGTTTTATAAAAACCGGGAAAAGGGTATTGTCGGTTGTTTCCTGAGTTCCGTTTGAGTAGGCCGGTTGCTGTTCCGTCATGCAGTATTATTTTTTCAGGATCGCGTTCACTGATTTCCTGTGAGAAAAATGTTCTTTTTCCACTACTTCGCTTTTGTGATAAACCAGTGACGATGGGGGTACGCTGAAAGTGATCCAGGCATTACCCCCGATCACGCTGTCCTTCCCGATCACCGTGTCACCTCCCAGTATCGTGGCACCGGAATACAGGATCACATTATCTTCCACCGTGGGATGCCTTTTTTTATCTTTTTTTGCCCGGGCCGAATTAAGGGCACCGATGGTGACGCCCTGGTAGATCTTTACCTTTTCGCCAATAACGGCTGTTTCGCCAATGACCACACCGGTTCCGTGATCAATAAAAAAAGAGGCACCGATGGTTGCTCCCGGGTGAATATCGATGCCGGTTTTGCTGTGCGCATACTCCGTAAAGATACGGGGCAGTACACGAATGCCCCGCTTCCACAAAGTATTTGAAATGCGGTATACGGCTATGGCATAAAAGCCGGGATAGGCATGCAGTACTTCTTCCTTGCTTAAGGCAGCAGGATCATTGACCAGGAAAAAGGAAGCATCCTTTTGCAGTGTCTCATATACATCCGGCAACCCGTTGAAGAACTGATCGGAAAGACTTTGTGCCCTTGCCCCGTCGTTAACGACATCATAGATCAGCGTAGTTAAATGGCTTTTCAGCGAATACCAGCCCTTTTCGAGATCACGCTCTTTTTGATTGACACCGGTTTCCGGAACGAAGAGGAATCCAAAAAGATCGTCGACAAACTGGTGGCTTAATACTTTATCCGGAATATTGCCTGCGTGCTTTTTATTATGTCTTTGCAGGAGACTTAAGAAATCTTTTTCGTTCATTGTTTTTGTTTAAGTTGGCCACTGAAACACTGAATCTCAACTGTTATAATCAATTTTAAAGCATTTGCCGCCTTAGTGGTATCTTTTAGTATTATTAGTGGCGGTAACGATCTGCTTCTTCTGAGCCTCAGCGGTTATCACTGATCCATTTCCGCTGCGAGAAATCGCCAAAGGTTTCACCGGCGCTGCGCTCTTTTACATAAACGTCGAAGAGGTTGTCCAGCGTATCAAGAATACCTGTTTCATCCAGGCTGTCTTTGTATTTTGTGTTGAGCCGTTCACCCAGGCGATCTCCCCCGATGTGCAGGTTGTATTTTCCCAGGGATGTACCTACAAAGCCAATCTCTGCGTTGGGAGAGCGTCCGCAACCGTTCGGGCAGCCGGTCATCCGTACAATAATATCTTCGTCCGCCAACTGATGTTTTTGCAGCAGCGGTTCTATTTTGCTGATGAGGGTGGGCAGGTAGCGCTGTGCTTCCGCCATCGCCAGGGCACAGGTATTCAAGGCCACACAAGCCATGGAGTTCCGCCGCATGGGACTGGCGTTATCCGTGCTTTTAATGATCTGGTGTTCTACCAGGAGCTGCTCTACTATCGCTTTGTCGGCATCGGCAATATCACTCAGGATAAGGTTCTGATTGCAGGTGAAGCGGAAATTTGCCTTTCCGGTTTCAGCAATCTTTAATAAACCGGTTTTCAGTGGGTAATTGTTTTCATCCACAACCCGGCCATTTTCGATAAATAGGGTGTAATACCATTTCCCTTCATGGTTTTGCGACCAACCGTAAGCATCCTTGCGGCTGGTAAAGGCGTAGGGGCGTGCCGGTTCAAAAGAAAATCCACAGCGCTTTTCTACCTCCGCACGGTAGGCGTCTACTCCCAGTTTATCAATGGTATATTTGATACGGGCCTGCTTCCGGTCGCTGCGGTTACCAAAATCACGCTGTACGGTAATGACCTCATAGATGGCTTTTAAAGCCTGTGCTTTTGGTACATACCCGAGCATACTTCCAAGCCGTGCGTAGGTGCTGGCATTACCATGGGTGGTACCCAAACCGCCTCCGGCCGCAAGGTTATAGCCTTTTAGCTCACCGTCTTCGATAATAGCAATAAGCCCCAGGTCATTGATGAATACGTCCACATCATTATTGGGAGGAATGGCGATCCCGATCTTAAATTTACGGGGCAGGTACCGGTCCTGGTACAAGGGGTCTTCTTCTGTAGTTTCCACCAGTTTCTCAGCATCCATCCACACTTCATAATAGCCTCTTGATTTAGGCAAATGATGCGCGCTGATCTCACGGGCAAACTGGTAGATCTCCTCATGTAAGGGCGACTCTTTGGGGTGCGATGCGCAGGTTACGTTCCGGTTTACATCGCCGCAGGCTGCAATGGAATCCAGCTGCATCGTGTTAAATGCACTGATGGTGGGTTTGGTATGTGATTTTAAGATGCCATGCAGCTGGATGGTCTGCCTTGTTGTGATCTTTATGGTGCCAGTGGAATAGTTTCCTGCTACATGATGCAGGCCGATCCACTGCTCCGGTGTCATAAAACCACCGGGTAGCCGAAGGCGGATCATAAAAGAATAAAGCGGCTCCAGTTTCTTCCGGCTCCGTTCCTCGCGGCGGTCCCGGTCGTCCTGCATATACATGCCGTGGAATTTCACCAGTGCCTGGTCGTCTTCCCGTATGGCGCCGGTATGCGCGTCTGTAAGACTTTCCTTCAGCGTTCCCCGCAGCCCCTGGCTTGCTACTTTGATCTTTTCGGTTCCTGATAAATTATTTTTCTCACTCATTGTTTTTGTTTCTGGTTTCTGGTTATTCGTTTATAGTTGTTGCTAACCATAAATCATAAGCCACAAACGATAAATTTTATTAACTAATATACATCCTTTGAATACCGTCCTTCCTCTTCCAGCTGCACAAGGTAGTTACGGGCTTCTTCTTCCGATTTCCCTTTTGCTTTGAAGAGCTCTACAAAAGTGTTTTCCACGTCTTTGCACATGGGGTCTTTTGCACCGCAAATGTACAGGTATGCACCGTTGTTCAGCCAGTCCAGCAACTCTTCTCCTTTTTCTTTAACGCGGTGCTGTACATAAATTTTCTGATCTGTATCTCTGGAAAAAGCCAGGTCCAGGTTATTCAACACGCCTGTTTCCAGGTAGCTTTGAATTTCGGTCTGGTATAAAAAGTCGGTCACAAAATGTTGTTCGCCAAAGAACAGCCAGTTCCTGCCGCTGGCTCCGCTGGCATCGCGTTCTGCCAGGAAGGAGCGGAAGGGGGCCACGCCGGTACCGGGGCCGATCATGATCACATCTTTGTTTTCTTCCGGAAGTTTAAAATGTTTGGCCCTTTGAATAAAGAACTCGATCTCGTGCCCTTCATCGAGGTCGGAGAGAAACTCACTGCACACACCGTAGCGTTCCTCATCTTCAACGGTAAACTGGTTTTTGGATACTGTAATGTGGATCTCATTTTCTCCGTGTGCATTGGGCGAGGAGGAAATGGAGTAAAGCCGTGGTGATTGTGCGGTTAATATTTTGATCACTTCTTCAAACTGTGCGGCATCTTTTACGGGGTAGATGCGCAGCAGGTCGTACAGGCTCATGCGGGTATCGGGGATCCGCTGCTGTGTAAGCGCTGCAAATTTTTTAACGGTCGATTTCAGCAGGTAGCAGATGTTCAGATGCTGGCTCAGCAGATCCCGCACGGTTGCTTTTACCCTTTCGGTCTGGATCTCTTTTTCCGGGTCTATGCCGGTGATGCCGATGATCTTGGTGATCATGTTCTGTTTGTTGGAGGGTACGATCCCCAGGGCATCGCCGGGCTGGTAATCAATGGGCTCATCGGTCGTGATCTCGATATGATAGGTTTGTTTATTAGAGCCGCGGTCGTTCAGGTTGATATTGGTGATCACCTTGCCCATGTAGTATTTTTTCCCGGTGGGTTTGGGCTCCGCAGGAAGGGCAGCCGCGGGCGCGCTTGCAGTGGACTGCAGCGCCGCAGCTACGTTGTCCAGCCAGTGCAGCGCATCTTCTTCGTACTCCACGTCGCATTTTTTCAGGGGCAGTACGCGGTGGGCGCCCAGGGCTTCCAGGCGGGCATCCACGTCTTCCCCGGTTTTGCAAAATTCGGGATAAGAGCTGTCGCCTAACGCCAGCACTCCAAATTTGAGCTTGCTGAGGTTGAGCTGGTTTTCATGAATATGGTCATAGAATTTTTTGGCCAGTAAGGGAGGCTCTCCTTCACCCTGTGTACTGATTACCACAAAAAAGTACTCTTCCTTGGGAAGATCGGTAAAACGATATTGATCCAGCCCGGTAAGCTTTACGGTAATTCCTTTTTTTTTGGCAATGCCAGCCAGTTGCGTGGCCAGTTTTTTTGCATTTCCAGTTTCGGTACCATAGACCAGGGATATTTTTTTTACTGCAGCAGGGGCGGCTGCAGCAGCTTCCTGGCCGCCTGCAATTCCCTGTGCAAGGCCGGCAAAATAGCCGCTGGCCCAAAGTAACTCGTCCCGCGAAAGTGTTGGGGTAAGGTTTTTGATGGCTCCTAATTTTGCGTCAGATAGCATGTTTTAAATTATTTTGTTGATGAACACGGATCATTTCTTCGGTAACGGGCTTAAAGTATAACTGCTGGCTGTGGCTATTCTCCAGCCAGCCGAACTGCTGGTGCAATGCCACTACCTTACCCACGACCACCAGGCTGGGAGAGGCCAGCACTGCGCCTTTCAGGGTATTGGCATAATCGAAAAGGCTGCAGGTATGTACCTGCTGAAAGCAGGTTGTTGCCTGTTCAATAACGGCCAGCTGCTTTTCTTTTGCGATGTGATGCGCTGTTAATTTTTCTACTACCTGGTCCAGGGTCCCGGACGACATATAAAATACCAGGGTATCTTCTGTTGCTGCCAGCTCCTTCCAGTAGGCATCTGTAACCACATCCGATTTATAATAGGTAAGGAACCGTACTGCTGTTGCATATCCCCGTGCTGTTAACGGCATTCCCGAATAAGCTGCTGCTCCCAGGGCCGCTGTTACGCCCGGAATGATCTCATAAGAGATCGAATGTTGTGTCAGGGTTTGCAGCTCATCCAGGATATTGGAGAAGATGGAAACATCGCCCCCTTTGAGCCGTACCACCAACTTTCCCTGTAGCGCGTAGTGCACCAGCAGCTCATTGATCGTGCTTTGAGGTACCGATCTTTTTTTGCTGCATTCCTTGCCTACGTATACGATCTCGGCAGCTGGGGAAACATAACGGTGCAGGATTACGTCACTGACCAGCCGGTCTGCAAGCACCACGTCTGCGCTTCGCAGGGCATCGGCTGCCTTAACCGTGATCAGGTCCGGGTCGCCGGGACCGGCGCCTGCCAGGATCACTTTACCGGCGCTTTTATGCGGCTGCTTTTTTACAGATGATGTATGTTGAAGGAGCATCTGTTGTTTTTTATAATCTACTTAAAATGTAGACTTCGTAGTTAAAAAATAACGGCGCACCGGGATTGCCGGCCGGGCGCCGTTTGGATCAATTCAGTAAAACTGCTGCTACAGTGCTGTTGCTGGTCTCATCTACCAGGATGGCATTACCATAGTCGCTTAAAGTATCAAAATGGTCGTATACCAGCGGCGCTGCGGTTTTAATGGTAGCATGTACCACTTCATTGAGTTTAACGCCGTCTTCGGCTGGTATGCGTTCCAGGGTGTTTACGTCTACTTTGTATGCTACGTTCCGTACAATGGTTTTGAGCAAACGCCCTTTATGTTGAAGAAAGTATTTATTTCCCTGGATGAGGGGTTTATTATCGAGCCAGCAGAGTACCACTTCGATCTCGTTGGCCACCTTGGGCAGGTTATCCACATGGGCGAAGGTATCTCCCCGGCTGATATCAATATCATCTGCAATATGCAATACTGCAGCCTGCGGGGGAAATGCTTCGTTTACTTCTTTGCCGCCTACTTCGATCTTTGTAATAGTAGAGTCGATACCTGCGGGAAGGATCTTTATTTTGTCGCCTGTTTTGTAAACGCCGCTGATGATCTGGCCGGCATAGCCCCTATAGTCATGCAGCTCGGCTGTTTGCGGGCGAATGACGTACTGCACCTGGAACCGCGGGTCTTTATGATTGATATCGGAAGCTACTTCAACGGCTTCCAGGAACTCCAGCAATGAAGGACCGGTATACCAGGACATTGTTTCGGAATGGTCTACGATATTATCGCCCAGGAGCGCGGAAATCGGAACATACGTGACGTTTCCGAGATTCAGTTGTGCCGCCACTTTTTCATAATCGGCTTTGATTTCGTTGAACCGCTCTTCAGAAAAATCGACCAGGTCCATTTTGTTGATGGCTACCACCACATGTGGCATCTTCAACAGGGACGCGATGATAGAATGGCGGCGGGTTTGTTCAATAACACCGGCGCGGGCATCAATAAGGATGATGATCAGGCTGGAGTTGGAAGCACCGGTAATCATGTTACGGGTATACTGTACGTGACCCGGGGCATCCGCAATGATGAATTTTCTTTTTGGGGTAGAAAAATAGCGATAGGCTACGTCAATGGTGATCCCCTGTTCCCTTTCGGCCCTTAAACCGTCCGTGAGCAATGCCAGGTCAATGCCATCGGCATTTTTGTTTTTTGATTGTTTTTCCAGCGCTTCCAGCTGATCTACCAGAATGCTTTTGCTATCATACAACAGCCGGCCGATCAATGTACTTTTGCCATCGTCTACACTACCGGCAGTTATGAAACGTAATATATCCATTTGGAAATTTAGAATTTAGAATTTCAAATTTTGAATTTAGAAGTACCCGCCCTTCTTCCGGTCTTCCATGGCTGCTTCGGTTACCCGGTCATCGATCCGGGTTTCGCCTCTTTCGGAGATCCGGGTGGCCATAATTTCGTTTACCACTTCATCCAGGGTTGTGGCGCTGGATTCCACGGCTGCGGTACAGGTCATATCTCCTACGGTGCGGTAGCGTACTTTTTTTGTGGAAATCACATCGGTTTCATCGATGGTGATATAATCGGAAACGGCAATCAGCTGTCCTTCGTGTTCAAGCACTTCGCGTTCATGCGCAAAGTAAATCGAGGGGAGGGGGATTTCTTCTTTTTTGATATAGTTCCATACATCCAGCTCCGTCCAGTTACTGATGGGGAATACCCGCACATTTTCGCCTTTGTGGATCCGGCCATTGTAGATGTTCCATAATTCGGGGCGTTGCAGCTTGGGTTCCCACTGTCCAAACTCATCTCTTACAGAAAAGATGCGTTCTTTTGCACGGGCCTTTTCTTCATCGCGGCGGGCTCCGCCAATACAGGCATCGAATTTAAATTCTTCAATGGTATCCAGCAGGGTGTGGATCTGCAGCCAGTTGCGGCTTGCAAATTTGCCCTTGGGTTCGGTAAGGTGCTTTTGCTTAATGGTATCTTCAACCTTGCGTACGATCAGCTCGGCGCCTACTTCTTTTGCCAGGGCATCGCGATAAGCGAGCGCTTCCGGAAAGTTATGGCCGGTATCGATATGCACCAGCGGAAAGGGGATCTTTCCGGGTGCAAAAGCCTTTTTTGCCAGTTGCACCAGCGTTATGGAATCTTTACCGCCGCTGAAAAGCAAGGCCGGTTTCTCAAATTGTGCGGCAACTTCCCTGAAAATATAGATACTTTCAGCTTCAAGCTGCTCGAGGTAATCTAATGTGTACTCACCCATACATTCTTTTTATACAGATCCGCCTGTGCGGATTTTTTTAACAATCAAAGTGGTTTTTTCAAGGCGGGCATTTATCGGGATCCCTTTATTGGTGTACATGGAGCCCGCACTCTTTGTGCGAAACCTCCCACCACCATCTGCCGGCCCGGGGATCCTCACCCGGCTCAATAGCCCGGGTACAGGGGGCACAGCCGATGCTGATAAATCCTTTATCATGCAGCGGGTTATAAGGCACGTTTTTTTGCCGGATGTAGTCGAGCATTTCATCATAGCTCCACCGGATCAGCGGGTTGAATTTATAAAGACCCCGATCGGCATCCCATTCGATCATTTTCATGTCCTTCCGGTTGTCCGACTGCTCGCTCCGCAGACCGGTGATCCAGACCTTTGCACCTGTCAGCGCACGGTTAAGGGGCTTTACCTTCCGGATAAAACAACATGCTTTACGGTTTTCAACCGATTCATAGAATCCATTGACACCCTTCTCTTTTACAAAGGTTTCTACATCCGGAGCTTCCGGAAAATAAATGTCGATGTTTATTTTATAGCGGGCATTGGTTTTCTCCAACAGGTCATAGTGCTCGTAAAACAGGCGCCCGGTATCCAGCGTAAAGATCCGCACCGGCAGTTTTGCCGTTGCGATCATTTCCGCTAATACCTGGTCTTCCTGGCCCAGTGATGTGGAGAAAACGGTTGCTTCGGGAAACTTCCCGGTTACCAGCCGTAAGGCATCCGCCGTTGAAGCGTTCTCTATTTCCTGTATCTGCTCTTCTGTAAACACGGTTGTTGTTTATGGTCTATTGTTTATGGTTTATAGCTGAGATCAACTATAAACCATAAACGATAAACTAAAAATTAAATATTCGGTTGAGGTGTATAACGCAGGTAAGGTTTTACCTCTTTTACGCCTTTAGGGAATTTTTTAATGGCATCTTCTGTGCTGATAGAAGGTACTACAATTACATCTTCACCTGCTTTCCAGTCTGCAGGAGTTGCAACGCTGTGGTTGGCTGTCAGTTGTAATGAATCGATCACCCGTAATACTTCCTGGAAATTTCTTCCGGTAGAAGCCGGATAGGTAATGATCAGCTTTATTTTTTTATCGGGCCCGATGATGAACAGGGAACGCACGGTTGCCTTTTCAGAAGCATTGGGGTGGATCATATCATAAAGGGTGGCGATATTTTTATCAGGATCTGCCAGGATCGGGAAATCAACGGAGCAATTTTGTGTTTCATTGATATCGTTCTTCCATCCCAGGTGCGAATCCAGCGGATCAACACTCACTGCCAGGGCCTTTACACCGCGTTTTTCAAATTCGCCTTTTAATAAAGCCGTTTTTCCCAGCTCGGTTGTGCAAACAGGAGTATAATCAGCCGGGTGCGAAAACAGCACGCCCCAGGAGTCGCCCAGGTATTCATGAAATTTGATTTCTCCTTCAGTAGATTGCGCCGTGAAATCCGGAGCAATGTCGCCTAATCTTAATGACATAATTTTAAACAGTTTTTAGTGACAAAATAGCTCTTTTAATAAACCTACTAATCAAGTAGACTAATAGGGTGGTTTGCAAGGTACGATAAAATATTTGAATGGAAGTGTAAAAAAATGGTGAAAATGGAAAAATAATCAAAAGTGAATAGGCAATGGACGGGCCGCAGCGCCAGGAATAGACCAGCAGAACAGTGCTAACCACACATAAGTGGGTCTTGGGGCCCCATATCCGTCAGACCCGCTTTACGCCTGCTGCCAGGCTTTCCTTTTCAAATTTCCTTATTCCCCCGTTATTGTGATGGCTAGATCGTAATGGTAAACGAGGCGCCTCCGTTTGCTGCCGGGCGAAATGAAACGGTGCATTGGATGGCTTTTGCCAGATCCCGGATCAGGTGCAGGCCCAGGCCGTGCTTGGTGCCTATCACAGCGTTCTCATTGTAAAGCGCCTCCATTTGCGGTTGCTGGATGCCCGGACCATTATCGGTGATGGTAAGGAGCACCAGGTGTGCCTGTTGCCGGGCCTCCCAGCGGACCTGGCCGTTGGGTGTATGCTGCAGGGCTTTTAATGCATTGGCGGTAAGATTGTACATAATGGTTTTTAAGTAATCTTCATCTGTACTTACGGACAGTTGTTCGGGATTGGCAAAGTGGAAATGAACGGTATTATTGGCTGGTAGTTGTTTTTGGATGTGCTCAAAAAGATGGCTAACCGGTATGAGCTTCTTTTGTGGAGAAAAACGCTCCATCTGGCTCTTGCTCCAGAGCAGCATGGCTTCCATGGTATCCAGCAGGTTTTCAGCAGCTGTTGTGAGATCCTTTTGATAATGTTGTTTTTTCTGCTCGCTTAGCAGCTCCGGGCTTTCTTTTTGAAGGTGCAGGTAATTGATAAGATTTGCAATAGGACTTCTCAGGTCATGGCTGAGGATGCCAAAGAATTTTGTTTTTACCTTATTGGCCTCATCCAGCTCATTGTTCAGGGTGAGCAGGGTGGTATTGGTCCTGCGGCGGGTACGGTTCTGGTAAAACAAGAGCCCCCCGATGATGAACAGGAATACAGCGCCTGCTATTAAGGCTCCCCGGGTTCGTCTTGCATTGCTGAGGGCCAGTTTGTTGATCTGGATCTGTTTATCGCGGGCATCGATTTCCCGGGCATTTTCCAGCGTGGCGATCCTGTTTTTGGTTTCCTGTGAGTAAAGGGAGTCGTAAGTCTGAACATAATTATAAAGTAATTCATAGGCAGACCGGTATTCCCCTTTAGCTGCCCTGACCGTGGCCAGGCCGGATTCGGCATCATTATAAGTGTCGATATGGCCCATCGCTTTACTTATTGCGATCGCTTTTTCATAATATGCTTCTGCTGATGATAATAACTGCTGTTTTTTGCCCGGGTCGGTTATTTTAACAGACGAATCCCTGTAGGCGGTTCCCAGATGTTTTAGATTGCTGAGCGCCATTGCATGGTCCGGGCTATAGGCATCAAATAGTTTTTTTGCCTGTAGCAAACATCGGATCCTTTCTGAGATTGATTTTTTTGCCAGCGCTAAATAATGATATAAGTTGGCCTCCCGGTAAATATTGCCGGTGCTTTCATTTAGCTCCAGCGCTTTTGAAAAATAATTTCCTGCGGAAATACTATCCTTCCCCAGCAAATAAGCCAATCCTATAGATTCAAGGGATGTAATGGTATTTTCCGGTATCTTACTATTTATCGCTGCCGCATAAGATTTTTTCGCATACTGCAGCATTTTTGTGCTGTTTTCCTGGTCCAGGTACACCCCGGCAATATTTTGATTGATCCGGCAGATTCGATCGTTGTCTTCAGCTTTTTCTGCCATTTCCAGGGCTTTCAGATAGTAGGGTAGTGCCTGGTTGTGATTGCTTTGACCATAATAAACGTTTCCGATACTTTGTAAAGCACTGATGATGCCGGGGATATTGTTAATTGCTGTATTTGTTGCGTAAGCTGCTTTAAACTGCAATAAGGCTGAATCGTATTTGTTGCCGTTTAACAGCAATTCACCTGATAAAATATGGTTTGCCGCAATGCCCTTTTTCCAGCCCAGGGTTTTGGCCGCTGCCATACTCTGGTTTGCAAATTGTGTCGACTTCTCAATATCAAGGTCCTGGTACGCTTTACTGATTTTATATAACAGCCGTACTTTGTTGGTATCGTATTGGGATTCCCGTAGTTTTAGCAACATAGAGTCGATAGCCTCCTGGCCACTTTTTTGCGCATTCCCGTTCAGAAATAAACAGACCAGTAATAAGATTTTCAGTACTCGCATAGGATACTTATGGTTAAATCAAGGCATTTTTTTGAATGGCATTGCCGGTTTTGATGCCAAGTTGATATTCACAAGTTGGGCTTCGGGTTTGCGAATGAAAGATACTCGTTTTTTGCAGATAATCCGTATCTGAAGTTCCAGATCATAATCGTAAACCAGGCGCCCCGGAACCGGGCGAAAGAAATGTGCCGGATCGCTTTGCCGGGTCCTGGAGCAGCGTAGCCCCGGCCCATCATTACATTCGAAATAAGAATAGCTATTGTATCTGGCATTTTTAATCTATGGGCATCGGTTTTATTGCGGGCTGGTTTACCGGCGTTTTTTATCCGGTAAAAGCCGCCCCCTGTGGTTTTAGAATACATATCACTCCTAAAATTAAACCGCTCTTCAGATGAACATACCCGGTTTAAAAAAATCTCCGTTTTTTACAATCTCCGGCTTATTATGATTCTTTCAACGCTCTGCTGCAGATTAAACCAGGGCATTGATCTCCTGCTTCTGCTCCAGGAACGTATTTGGGACTTTTCCTAAATAGCGGCTGAAGTCTTTATAAAGATGCGACAGGTCATGATAACCATATTCCACGGCCTTTTCCTGCAGGCAATATTTGCCGGTATAATTGGTAAGCTCCTTTGCCACAGCATTAAAACGGACCATTGCCGTAAAGCGTTTAGGCGCAATGCCCACATGCTGCCGGAAGCTGTCGAGTAAATTGCGCTGACAGGTATACGCCTCTTTCGCAAGGGTTTTGATATCCACCCGGCCGGCCGACCGATAAATGAGTTCTACGGCCCGGGTTACATAAACTAAATTGCGGGCTGGTTTACAGGTCATTTTTTGGATCATAAAGGTCTGGAGCGACTGCCATTTTTGGATGACCGACCCTGCATTGTTTATTTTTTCGTTGAGCAGGTAAAGCTCCCGGCTGGTATCTGTAATCAGGATCGGATGGTCGGCAAAATGCAGCGCGTCTTCCTTCCAGAACAGGCCGGTGCTGTGCGGATGAAACAGCACGAGCAGCAGGTCCATTTTGGCGGGTATCGAAAACCGGCACAGCGCGTCGCCGGCGCCTCCAAAATAGAGCTGATTCCGTTCAAACAGAAGTCGTTCATCCCTGTTCATGACTTCCAGGCCGTCTGCCTGTTCCATAGGGAGTATGATGCAGGGGTACAGGCGGGGTATCATGTTAAATACGTAGCCGCCGGTCTCGTTACGCTGTATCCATAGGGCACTGTGTATGTAGGGCCTCAGTTGCGGGGCTATATTTAAAGGAATAACATGCATGCGGGATATTACATTATTATTTTTTCCAATGCTTTCTTGTAACTCCGGCCCACAGGAATTGATATTCCGCTGATATGGATTTCCTGTGGTGTTATCTTATCAATAAAATGCTTTTGTACGGCGTAACTCCGGTGTACTCTTATGAAACTGCTAAATGAAGGATCTTTTAGAAGATTTCCCAACGATGCCAGTACGCAATGCTTTTTTTGCCGGGTAATGATGCCTGTGTAATCTTTCAGGGCTTCCAGGTACAGGATATCGGCTGCCTTGATCTTTATATGCTCATGGCCATCCTTTATAAAAATAGTATCACCATTCAGGCTATGGTCCAGCAATGCCGATTTTTTGCGCAGTAACAGGTACTCTTCCAGTCGTTGCATGGAGGCCGCAAAACGGTCTGTCTTTACGGGCTTTACCAAAAAATCAAGAGCCGCCAGCTCAAAGCTTTCCAGTGCATAGTCCGGGTAGGAGGTGATAAAGATACAGGCATCCACCTGCAATAGCTGCCGGCGCAGCTCCAACCCATTCGTGCCATCCATATCTACATCCAATAATAGGATATGGGGACGGGTCTGCTCAATTTCAGCGAGCGCTGCTGCGGCATTGTCATATACGCCCTTTACAGAAAGGAAGGGATACTTCTTTACAAAAGACAGGGTGGTCAGGCGGTCTATTTCATCATCATCCACGATGATGCAGCTGTATGCATTGGCTTCGCTCATGTCTCTCAAAATTAACTAATCTGCCGGGATTTTCATCAGGGGTGGTCATATAAAACAGATCAAAGATGCGGCCAAAAAACCTGTTTGGTCACCGGTTCATATCGCTTTTTTCAGCGATAAGACAAACTCCCGGGTATCCGCCCGGGCCGTATCGGTATAGAAAGTGGCCCACCGGCTTTTTGCAGTGGCCCTCCAAACCAGCTGTTGTTTGTCGATTCAAACTGCTGTTTATCTAAAACAGCTTGCAAAAGGGGGGCGGCTGCATTTAGCTTTGAAACCATATAAACAATGGAACAATGAAGAAGCAGTTTTTACCCATTCTTTGTGTCATACTGGCTTTACTGATGCTGATCGTTGCTGTGCTTTCCTGTAGTAAAAAACAGAAGGAGGATGATGCTTTATTGCCCGGGAATATAGAACGCAGTACGCAAACCACCAATGGCATCACCTATAAAGTGTATGTGCAGAAGGATCGCAGCACATACAAGGGCATCCTGGTTATGGGAAGTGGCAATGATGAGCATAATCCCACGCAGGGCAGCCTGGAGGGCGGACCGGAGAACGCCCTTTGCCAAAAGGCTGCAGAAAACGGCTATATAGCGGCTATTGTGCAATACCACAAAGGGCCTGGTACTGCAGACTGGAATAAAAGCGCCGAAATGATGGGACAGGATTATGATCACAGCATCCGTGCATTGGCAGATAAATACGGAGTAGACAAATCTCGGTCGGTAGTGGGCGGCTATTCTTATGCCACAACGATTCTTTATACCACGATCGCCTATTACAGCAGTCTTGACTATTGTAAAGGCCTGCTGGGTGCTTGTGGCGGCACGGGTGCCGACGCGATTTCAAAATTCAAGATACCGGTATTTGCCATCAACTGCGCCGGTAACAACGAAGGCGATAATATCACCGGCTTTTACGGGAAGCCACTCTATGACAGGATACCCAATAATTCGCCTGTAAAAGCCAAAAGCGCGGGTATCACAGATGGTACCTGCAATACACATTGCGCCAAGGCCTGGACGGAGGAGTTATATGCGAAGCTTAGCCAATGGCTGCCCTAGCTGGTGAATGGGGCAAGTTGCAACATTGAAAATCGGAAACAAAGAAAAATGCCCCATAAAACTAAATACTATGAAATCAATTCTTTATTGTGTAGCACTCGCAGCCATACTGGGTGTAGCGGTTGTCTCCTGCAAAAAAGCCCAAGATACAGTATCGGAAACGCCTGTGATGGCCCCTGATCTTGTTAATTATTATATAGCAATGGAAGGCATTAGCGATGAGGGCAGGGCAGGCTTTCGTGTAATTTACTTCGATAATAATGGCGGAATGGTTAACGCCACCAGCGACAGGGCCGCTTCCCGAAGGGGGCAGGCCGTTACGGTGGAAAATAATACGTTCCGGTTTGATATAAATGCAAATGGAACCTTGGTGTACGAATTTACGTTTGCGAAGAGCAAAGCAGGCGAACTGCTGCTCAAAACCGCCACCAACGTTGGAAGCGCGTCGGTGCAAATGGTCAATACCGAGCTGTTTAAAGTAGCGGATGCACCCCGCTGGGGATCAAAAGTTTTTAAACGTATTACGGGCCTTACAGACTATTTTACCTACTACGGATTTTCGGGGAACAAAACGCTGTATGCCAATAGTACCAGTCCTGCCACCGCACCAGCACTGGGTTGCTATGCACTGGGCAGCGATGTAGGATTTAAAAACAATAGCGACAACCTGATGGGCATATTTGTACCATCCTGGAAGGGTAACACCCGAATCAAATTCCTTTTAGAAAACAGGAATATCAACGGCCTGGCTACCTATACCATCAACGAATAACGGATTGCCGGTACAGTTGTCCTGCTGAATGCCCAAAAAAAAGCCGGGTCGGCAGATCAAACGGTAAGGCACCTGGCGGGCCTGATGGATGGATAGCGGGTGGGGCGGGCATGGCGATGATAGGTATTGGTGTGCCGGGATGGATCAAAGGATGCAAAAGACCCCGTCAGTACAGCAGCAGGCTGCAGTGGAATACCGGAACGGGTATGGCCTCTGTCTGTTATCGTTTTAATCCTTCGTCTATTCAAAGTGTTGTTTGCCGATTGGCTCTTTTTTCTGCTCCTTCCCATCAATAGTTTTGATACAGCAATCATGAACGGCCTTTTATAGTCATTCCTTAACTCAGAAAAACAATACATTATGAAAACAAATTTTAAACAGATTTTTTTAGCTGCGGCTGCCGCGCTTTTTTTATTGGTGTCCTGTAAAAAGGAGCATACGGGCCAGGATGGTTCCGGTAATAGTTATACTTATGCGAACGGTGGCAATCCCAAAACAGAAAAGATAGCAAGAGCAACCTGGATACCGGAAGGTAAAGAAATGCGGCTGCTCCTTTATAATAGCGGTAATGCAAATGACGGAGTAGAACTGTACCTGGAAACCGCTGGTCCCAATTTCTCGGCGATTCCTGAAGGGACGTTTACAAACGCTCCTGATAATGTTGCCTTCCGCAGCGCTATTCTCTATTATAACGATGGTGACGAAAGCTATACGGTAAGCAATATAGGCAGAAAAATAACCATCGCAAAAGATGGTAACAACTATAAGATAAATTTTGAATTTACCAGCAGCATGGGCCTGGTGCAAGGCAGTTACAATGGCCCGGTTGAGCGTGCACAATAAAAATAAGAATATGAAATACTTTTTTTCAATATGCAGTATCTGGTCATTGACAATAATGACGTTGGTCTTTGCTGCCTGCCGGAAAAATAATGGCGTTTCCAGTGACGGCGGCCTTCAGATTATAAACGGCAATTACCTGGCCGATGCCTGCGGCAACAGGCTGGTGCTGCGCGGGGTAAATATGGGCGCTGTGTATGCTGTAGATCTTGGGAAAAAAGAGCTTGCGGAAATAGCACAAACCGGAGCTAATGCAGTGCGACTGGTGCTTACCAGCCGGTACACCAGGTGGAGCAACGGAACGCCCGGCAATATTGCATTAACCGGCGCAGACATAGAATCGTTGATAAAAATATGTATTGCCAATAATATGATCCCGGTGCTGGAGCTACACGATTATACCGGCAGCGCTAACCCCATTGCTGACATAGATAAAGCAGCTGGCTGGTGGATCAGCGCTGATATTAAAAATGTACTGATGCAATACCAGCGATCGATTATTGTAAACATAGCCAATGAGCCCGACAATGGTACCGGCGGCCATGATGCCCTTTATAATGCTTATGCAAAAGCAATTACCGCGTTGCGTAATGCCGGCTATACCTGCCCGCTCATGATAGACAGCTATAACTGGGGCAAAGACCCTCAGTTTATCGTAAACAAAGGCAGGGCGCTGATGGATCATGATCCCCTGCATGCGCTGCTTTTTAGTGTGCACGCCTATTGGCCCGCAAATGGCCGGTGGGGTAACTATAGCGATGCGCAGATAACCGCCTATATGAATGCCCTTAAAAATACCAACCTGCCCGTTACCGTGGGTGAGCTGGCCCGGGCTGATGTGCAAAGTGGCGTGGATTATACCATAAACTACCGGCTGCTAATGGCCTTAAGTCAGCAGCACAGTTTTGGCTACCTCGTGTGGTGGTGGGGCTTTTATAATAATCCCGGCAGCAACAACACCCTTAGCATGACAGCGAATGGCTTGTATACCGGGTTAAATGCGGATGGAAAAGTAATGGCCATAACCGATGCCAACGCTATCCAGAAAACTGCGCGGAAACCTTGTAAAAATTAAAATAATTGTATGAAAAATTTTCCTTCCATAGTTAAAAAAAGCCTTCTGTTACCGGCAATATTCGGCTGCATACTGACGTTTAGCCTCTTTTCCTGCAGGAAAGACAATAATAGCACACTCACCGGTGCGGAGAAAAAAAACCTGGCAGCCACTGACCTGGAGGGCTATTATCTGGTTACTGAAAACAATGCATGGAACCCACGGATGTCCCTGTTCTATTTTGGAAAAACGGATGGCAAGCTGATGGTAACGCAGGACGGTCCGGGCCTCAGGCGCGGGTATGAAGCGGTTATTGAAGAGAATCATTTGAAAATCGGCAGCGATGGACAGACGTTTGATTTCCTGTTTGAAAAAACAAGTGGAGGAGACATTGTGCTCAAATCTTTTTCGGGTAGCGCTAGTCATGCAGAGATGTACAGAAACAGCGAGTCTTTTCCCGTAGCCGGCAGAACCTTCTCCCGTAAATGGGAGCAGGTGAATGGGGTACTTTACCATATTGGTTTTAACAGCACAAAATTTATTGATGGTATTGCGGGCATCATTCCGGAGGAAGGGTACTCCTACTACACGGTAGGCAGCGGCGTGGGCTGGAAGAGCGATACCGGGCATGGATCTTATATGGGTGTTACCGTTTCGTCCTGGAAGGGAAATGGGAAAAAAACGCTACTGGTGGAAAAACGGGCAGGTAACGGTGGATCCCCCAAAATAGATGTGTATGTAAATTAAAGTATTGAATGGATGTTATTATTTAAACGTTGAAATCTGATAAAATGCGCCGCTTTAAATTATTCATGTGTTGCATTGGTATAATAGCCCTGCCTGTGATCAGCAGTTGTGGAAAGGACAAAACCGCAATTAAAGAAAAAGAAGTGGCCGCCGTTGACCTGCTGAACTACTATATGGCTTTAGAGATCAGGGAGCGCGACAGGGTAAAGCTACGCCTGGTCTGTTTTCCGCCGGACTACGATAACATAATGGCTGCCTGGAACGGACCGGGTTTTGGCCGGTTGGCAGTTGTAACACTATCCGGCAACCGCTTTTCCTTTGATGTAAACGGCAATAGTTCGGATGTGTTTGACTTTAGTTTTTCAAAGGACGACCTGGGTAACCTTTCTTTGAAAGGGACTACTTATAAAGGTGTTAATGCCGTACAGATACAACACGTTGAACTGTTCAGGACCCGTGATATACCAGTGTGGGCCGGGAAGACATTCAGGAAAGTGGATGGGCCTTACAACCATCTGGCACAGTACTATTTTTCGCAGGACCGGCAGAAATATTACAATGTGGTTGGTGAAAATGGTACAAACTGCTACCCCAAAACCTCAGGTATCGGCTTCCATAACGAGCATGACAACCTGCTGGGCGTTTTTGTACCTGCATGGAAAGGGGATGCAAACATTAAAATGCTGCTGGAAGACAAGAATATTGTTGGGGTGGCCGGTTATAAATACAATTAAAAAACAAATAAAATGAAACAAGTAAAACACATGGCAGGCCTGTTTGTACTACTGCTATTATCGATCTATTCCCGGGCCCAATCCGGCCCGGACGATGGAACCTACTTTGTTGTGAATGTAGCCACCGGAAAAGCGCTAACGCCCGTGGATGGGGGCATTAACAGCAATACAAGGTTGAAAAAGTTTAATAAAAGCGGTATGCAAAAATGGAAGATAAAAAAATATACTGCCAAAGGTAAAAGTGGAAAAGTTATTGTAAGCTACAGCATTCAAAGCGCCTCATCAGGCTTTTACCTGCGCCCTTATTTTGTGCCCGATAACCACGAAGCCATTGTAAGTGATAAAGACGGTAACAGCAGTTTTAGCATTGATACCGATGAGGAGAACTTTATCATCAAAAGCAATAAAATGGGCGGCGACGCCCTGTACTCCAAAGGGGTAAGCGCCGGGGATGATGAGCCCTGGTTTGGCCCCGATGAGAATGAAGATGGCTACCGGTGGCAATTGGTGCCGGTGGAGTAGCCTCATTGAAAAATGAAAAGACAGGCGGCTGACTAAATTCTGAAAAAATATAAAATTTAAATGCAATGATACACATTACAAAAAAGATTGCGGGCTACTACTGGTCTTTATACCTGCTAAATGACCATGCTGCCGGCGTTACCGTTTATGCCGATAATAATGAAAACCTCGGCTATATCCGTTTTGGGGCCGATAATGCCGTACCCATACCGAATCAGTATATGGACAACAGGTTTACCATCAATCTTAAATGGAGCAATATGTCCCATGTAATAGATCTGCTGCGCAACGAAGGCCCTGTTTATATCCATATCACTATTGATGATAATAACAAGCTCAATTATGCTGAAATTTCTACGCAACTGGAACCCGCAGGCGATGGAGAATTGTAATATAAGTTCCATTGAATAAAAATTAACCAAAAAATACACAATGAAAGAACTTTCAATAATCCTTTGCCTGTTAATACTATTTATGGCATGCAAAAAAGACAAGAGCGCTATCTCCCCCGTAACGGCAGCCGAACTCACCAATTATTATGTAGCGCTTGAGCGGCTTGATGAAGACGGCAAAACAAAATACCGCGCCCTCTATTTTGAAAACAATAACGGTACGATAAATGCCACACAGGATGGGGCAGGCGGCAGAAGAGGGCAGGCCGTAGTGATAGAAAATAATAGTTTTCGCTTCGATTTAGGAGAAGAAACCAATGGAACGGTTACCATACTTTTGCTAACCTTTGAAAAACAGAATAATGGAAAAATTATCCTCAAAAGCCTGACCAATGAGGGAACCTCATCCAGGCAAATTGTTCATGCCGAAATGTACGCAACAACAAGTGTGCCCGACTGGGCAGGAAAAACGTTTTCCAGAAAATCGGGGCCTGCAAGCTATGCGCCTTATATCAAATTTTCGGCCGACAAATCAATGTATGTATTTGCAAGCAGCACAACCGAACTTCCGCAATTTCCTGGCTATGCAATAGGCCGTAGCGTTGGTTTTAAGGACGACAGGGCACCTTCTAAAATGTTCCTATTTGTGCCCTCCTGGAAAGGTAATGCAAAGGAGAACGTATTGGTTGATACCGCGCCGGTGGTAGCAACCTATGGACAGGAATAATGCAAGACAAGGACAATAATAGATAAACGCATGAAAACAGCCATACTTTTAGTTTGTTTAATGGCCTTCATTCAAACAATGGCACAGCCTGCAAAGCAACGTCAGCCTGTCACAGGAAGGTTCCGTGTAACCGAAGCAATGGACACCGTTTTCCACCTGTTCAAAACCGGCGATATGCTAGATGTATCGCTTCAAAAGGGCCTGCGCCACTACCGCAACGGCAAACTGGTGAGTACTTACAAAATAATTCCCGCTACTATAAAGGTAAAAAAAGTAGCGCCATGCTTAAAACCTCCCTGCCCTGAGTTGGTGCACGACGTGCCGGTTTATTACGCCGGCGCATTGAACCGCTATATAGAACTGGACGACCTTAGCAGTAAAAGTTATTTATATGCTGCGCCGGAAGATTACAATACGCAAAGCGGTCAACCCCTGCGGGAGGGACAATGGGCGCTTTGGTATGTGTTGAAGAAAACAGGGGGTAAATCATCGTTTATAGGTCATGGCAAAGCCCGTTAATTCGGCTGGGGAACAATCTCCCTGAGGATGGACCTCACCGAAACCAGGCGCGTTCATCTATTGAAACCGCTGTTCGTCTATTGTTGCTTTTTGTGGCCTTGTTTGGGGTATATGTTTGTACCAGCATTTCAGAATAGAATACTCAAGACCCTTAAACATTATAAACATGAAAATAAAATATTTAATGCCCGGTATCCTTTTTTTTACAATGGCGCATACCGCTATGGCACAAACGGAAACCGTAAAGTTTAAAGCAAAAACAGGAATCCTGCTTACTACCGGCGAGCTGCAAAAAGCGCTTAACGAGAATTTTAAGATGAGCAGCCCTGCCGAAAATAACGATCTTTCCCAACCCCTGCGCATAGCGGGCTACGGTGTACCCGGTGCAAAAGTTGAAATTCATATTACCCCTGTCTCCAAAGGCGGCAGCAGCAAGCCCGTGCTGGTGGTGGCAGGCAAACAGAGCCCTTACGATGTGCAAAACTATACCGCCACCGTGGGTAGCAATGGATCCTGGCTCTTGGGAGAACCTGTTGCCGTAAAATTCAGGGAAGGTGCCACGCAAAGACGGGTGCACGTTTTTGCGGGCCAAAGCAAGGACGGTTTGGTGAGCAAAAGGCCTGTGAACCGGGAAATAAAGCTGGAAGACGAAAAGCTGAAAGTGATCGCTGTTGGTACGGTCAAATTGCTTACAGATGATAAAGTGCGAAATGATTTTAAAGTGTTTACCCGTACCGGTGGTATTACGGCAAGTTCTAACGACGTGCCCATAGTGCCTGTAAGCGAAACACCTTTTGGCATGCAGGGGACAGCAGCCCCTGGCTCCCGGGTTATCATCGATGTGCATTATTCCGGTACAAAAACAGAGTATAAAAAGGTAGTGAAAGTGGCGGGTGTAAAGACGTACACCGAAAAGAAGGTTACCAATATAAAAAACAAAAAATTCGGTTCGTTCGAAAAACCTGTTGGCGATGATGGCAAGTGGCATGTACTACCCATAGATCCCTATGAGCCCAAAAATGGCGATGTGGGCACTGAATTGATCATGAGCGTAATTGTGATTGATTTTAAAGCGATGAATGGGAACAAAGAAGTTTTCAGAAAATCGGTGACGCTAAGTGTAGTGCCCTCATCCAATTTTGAGGCTTTTTTTAAGCAGTGGTAATGCGATCGCTGAAGCACAGGTTTTTTAACTAACATCAAACAATTGATCATGAAAACAATAACTTACCAACTAATCTTACTGGCATTTATAATGCTTATAGCAGGTTCCTGTAAAAAAGGCGATACCGGTGCGGCCGGTCCCGTAGGCGAACCGGGAGCCCGGATTTATAGTGGCACGGGCATACCGGAGGCTGCCTTAGGCAAGACCGGTGATTTTTATTTTGACACCGAAGCAAGAGCCATGTATGGCCCCAAGAGTAAAGAAGGTTGGGGAAACCCCGTAAGCCTGGTTGGAGCTACCGGTCCGCAGGGGGAGCCCGGCAGTATCATTATCCATGGATCCGGGATACCGGATGCCGCTGCAGGAAGAGAGGGTGATTATTACCTGGACAAGGCTCAGGCTCTTTTGTATGGTCCAAAAACAGATGGGAACTGGGGGCCGCCGGTGAGCCTGAAGGGGCCGGCGGGCAGCAATGGCACAAACGGCAATACAATTTTAAGCGGACCACAGGCTCCGGATAACTCACAGGGGGCTATCGGCGATTTTTACCTGAACACTACTACCCTTGAATTATACGGACCCAAGACGGCGGCAGGATGGGGCGATCCGATCAATATAGCCACTCCCAACCCTGTTTGCAACCTGGTCCTCCCCAGTGTCAGCTTTAAAGCATCTTCTACCCAGATTACAAGCGAAAACGAAGCGATCCTGGCCTCTGTTGCTAATACCTTACAGGCTTCCCCGGCATGCAAAGTACGTGTAACCGGTGGTTATTGCGGCGACACACAGGAAAGCCGGGTTTTAAGCTGGAGAAGGGTCAATGCGGTCATCAGTTACCTGGTGCAGGAGCAAGGTGTCAGCGCCGACCGGTTCATATTTAAGTATAACCAACCGGGCGGCAGCTGCGGTATAGTGGACCTTCAAAGTGCAGCGCCGGGTGAAGCCGGGGCGGGTGTCATTCCGCCGATTCCCTGATCATCGTTCAGGTAAGCCTGAGCTGGTGATCCGAATCCACTGATGCACGATGTTTAAAAGCAAAAAAACAAAATCAACGAACAGGGTATGAGGGCCCCGGGGGACACAGGGTTTAAGTGACAGCCCCCGCAAGCTCGGCAGCAAATATATGCGTAGCCGCTGTTACAAGCCTTATCTTTGCACTGGCTTCCGAAGCACTCAATTTTAAAACTGACTTATAGAATAATATGGAAAAGAGCTATAGAATATTGATGCTGTTTTTCACAGCTGTAGCAGTTATATCTTTATCAGGGTTCTTTTTTACTTACCTGAGGTTCTTTCCGGATTTTGACCGGTTCCGGGTGGTGATCCATATTCATTTCATGGCATTTATTTGCTGGTTCTTATTATTGGTGATTCAGCCTGTTCTGATCAGGAAACGGCAGTACCTTCTTCATCGTAAGCTGGGAAAATTGTCCTGGCTGCTGGCGCCGGTGCTGGTAGTAACCATCCTTTTATTGGTGAAGGATAAAGTGCAGCGGGAGTTGGATGTTTCGGCAGGAGCCGCCGCAATGACGGCATTTATCGGATTGCTGGATGTGGTGTCCTTTTCCGTTTGCTATAGTGTGGCTATGATCAACAGGCATAACGTGCGTTGGCATGTGGCTTTCATCATTGGCGCTACCCTGATCGTGTTCAATCCCGGTATGTCCAGAGTGTTCAACCATTTTAGGCCGGGCTCAGGCCTGCCGGCCGCTGTGATCCTGCCGTTTATTGTTCCGCTGATCATAATAACGGTTGAAAAGCTCCGGTTTAAACGCCCGGTTCTTAAAAGTCCATATTTACTATTTGTTCTGTTATGGCTGGCGGAAATACTGCTGTTGATGACGATTCCGCAAACTGATTTTTGGAAGCACCTGGTAATAAAATTCGCAAGTTAGAAGCTATAAGACGAATTTTTTATGAAATGATTTTGATATGCTCATGGAAAATCCAGCAAACCCGTGATGGAGATATGCAACCTCCGGCAATGAATAAATAGCGTTTCAATAGAAGAACTGAGGCTGCCTGCCCAACGTCGTTGGTCTGCTTCAAATGCCGTTTGCCGGTTAGGTATTGAGGCCGGCCGGTGAAATTTTTCAATCTTAAAAATCAAATCTTATGAAACTCATATTTACGTTTTCACTCGCCTGCAGTATCCTTTTTTCCTGCAAAAAAAACAACGATGACGCAGCGCCGGGCTTCAACATTAACCAGCTGGAAGGTTATGTCATTTCGGGCGCTGTAATAAGAAGCACGGGATTTACGCCCTTTGCAGCCGAGTTTTTACCGGGGCAAAAAGTAAAACTGGGATACGAAACTTTTTATTATGACAGTAAAGATTATGTTATTGATAAGGATACGCTAAAAGTAAACGATAATATTAAACTGGTTATAAAAAACAAAAAGGTAACGCATTATTATTACTACTCGAGCAATCCGTATACACCCGGAAGCAGCACGCACGATTTATCGTTCAACCTGTACAAAAAGCCCGAAGCCAGCCAGCTACAAGGTAAAACATTTACGGGAACTTATTATAACTATCCTGATGGCTCGGTATTGCACAATAGCTTTTATTACAAATTTGCCCAAAACACAAATACACTGGCGGCAGGATTTACAATAGGCATGCCTGTGCGTAGCAACCCCTATATAAACATAGGCAATGTAGCGGCCTTTGCGCAACCTGGTAATGACAGGGAGCTGATGGTATGGCACAACGGGCGGCTGCTGGCAATTTATTTTAATAAAGAGGAAAACCAATATCAATATGCCCTATTAAGCCCTCAATAAAACAGTTTTTATGGAAAATGGAAAAATGAAATTACAGATTAGGGTTATCGGCTGTCCTTTAATAGCAATAAACATGGCGCCTCTGTAACCCTGTACAAAGCACATCCTGCCGGTGGTATAACAACTGCGGTAAAGTATAATATATTACCGCAATGTACCGGATATGGAGTATGCTATCGCCGATATGCCGGCTGAGTGATTATCCGGGGTAGTGAACCCGCTTCAAAATGAGCAACCCATATATGTATGGGTTTATTCACACCAAAGGGTTTTTATCAGTTCCTTACCAGGAAGGAGCGCAACAATGACCGGGTGTAGCAGCTTAGTCTTTCAGATCCGCCAGTGTTCTGCTTTCCAGCACTTGGAGCGTTACATCCCGTACCTGTTTCATTACATCGTGCAGACCGCAGCGTTTTTCATCACAGTTCTTACAACGTTCATAGAAATACAGGCTTACACAAGGCAGCATAGAAATGGGACCGTCGATCAGCCGTATAACAGTGGCCATTTTTACATCGGCGGGGTCTTTTTTAAAAAAATAGCCGCCTCCTTTTCCTTTTTTGCTTTCCAGGATACCGGCTTTCCGAAGCTCCAGGAGAATGTTTTCCAGGAACTTTAAAGGGATCCGTTTCTTCTTCGAGATCTCGGAGATCAGCACTGGTCCGTCCTGTTGTTTATCAGCCAGGTAACCCAGGGCTTTAAAGGCGTATTGCGATTTTTTTGTGAGCATACATTAATAACAAATGTTCGGTCATAAAGTTAAGGAACAATTGGCTGAATACTGAATCTGTTCATGGACGGTTTTTGCGGACGCCCTGTTTTAAGAAGCTGTTCCGCTCAGCCGGTGGCGTTGATTCTGGAGCACATTCTTCAGCGTCCAGGGAATTGTTTTTTCAAAGGCGGATTGCCTTACAGGGCAGTCCGTTTTGGAACAGAGCACGCATTGAAAGGGCCGGCACCCGTCTGAGTGAACAAAAAATTCGACGGACTGGCCATACTGGTCGCGGATGAGCGCTGCCAGCTGATCGATTTCACTATGAGCTTCAATAACATTGAGATACCACGGAACCGTTAAATGACAGTCGATGTGCAATACACTTCCGTATTTGATCACCCGGAAGTTGTGCAGGTCTACCCAGTTTTCCATACGGTTTTTGTTGATATAGGTGATCATTTCCTGCAGCAGCTGCTGATCGGCCTCGTCCATAATACCTGCAATGGAGCGCCTCAGGATGCTGTAAGATGTGTACAGGAGCAAACAGGTCAGCAGGATGGCAATAACAGAATCGAGCCAGTGGATCTTTGTGAAAAAGACGAGTGCCAGCCCTGCAATTACGGCGATGGTTGAGTAAGTGTCTGTTCGCAGATGCCGCCCGCTCACTTCCAACGCAATGGAGTGGTTTTTTTTCCCGGCAGCGATACAGATGCTTCCCAATGCATAATTGACCACTGCCGTAGCACTGATCAGGATCATGCCAAGATCGAGCTGGGCCAGTACCATGGGATGGATCAGTTGGTCGATCGCCTTGTAGAGGACAACTAACCCCGCAATCCCGATCAGGGTGCCTTCTATGGCGGCGGATAAAAACTCAGCCTTTCCATGTCCGTAAGGATGATTGGCATCCCGGGGTTGCGCCGCCAGGAACAGGCTGTAAAGTCCTATAAAGCCGGCGGCTACGTTTGCAATGCTTTCCAGTGCATCCGTCAGGATGGCTACGGAATGGGTAAAAAAATAGGCAATAAACTTTACGATCAGCAATAATAATGATATTGCTGCCACCCATTTCTGGATCTTCAGGTTTTGTCGGGACCCTTTTGCGGCCATTATGATATGGGGTTATACTGTTTTCCGGTTTTCGCTATGACGCATTCTTTTTGCCTTGATATATTTCTGTATCCTGCGTTTTAAACGGTGATAAAATTCCTTATTGAAGAGGTTGGAGTCGTGCATAGCCTTGTAGGTAAGGAAGGCGCCGATGGGGGCCAGCACAAAGGTGGACAGCCACATGCCGGAAAAGGGCGTCAGGCTGCCTTCCTTGGCCATCTTTTCCCCGGTGTTGGAGGAGAAGTAGAACACCAGGAAGAAAGCGATGGCAAAGATCATCGGCGTGCCCAGGCCACCCTTACGGATAATGGAGCCCAGGGGCGCACCGATCATGAACATCAGGAAGCAGGCCAGTGCCAGCACTATCTTTTTATGCCATTCAATTTTATAGCGGCGGATATTTTTCTCCTGTTCCTGGATGCTGCTCAGGTTCATGCTGGCATTGTCCTTTACCACCGAAATGGTGCCCAGCGCACGTTCTGATACATTGGATTGTGCACTATCCGGCAGGAAGGCCGTAAAAATATTGGCATTCTTTTTAACGGGCTTTACCTGTTTTCTTGCAGTATCTTTCCTGGTTGAGTCTTTTTGAAGGGCTGCACTGTCGCCGCCGGCTTTTTTAACTGTGTCCTTTTTTGCGCTTCCACTGTCGCGGACCATTTTTTTCAACGAATCCGCTTTTACTTCGGCCATTTTTTGCAGGATGGTATCAATGGCAAAAACCGGCCGGCGGGTATTCCGGCTTTTCCGGGACTTCCGGCGTTTCTTTTCCGGCGCTTTTACCGTTTCTTTTTTCTTTGATACCGTGTCGGTCTTTATGGGCAGGAGCGTGGCTTTTGCCCTCCCTGTGATGGTATCCAGCCCTAAAAAAGCGTCTTTATTTTTTTTGAAATTAAGGATCGAGTCAGGGATGGAAATGCCTTTGGTTACACTGTCCTTGTAAAGCAGCAGGCTGAAATTATTGAGCAGGTTGGCCTGGTAACGCTCCACTTCCACGTTGGTGTATTTGGTCATAGAATCCAGGGCTTTATCCAGCTGCCGCATGCTCAGCACGCGTTCATTATTGCGGTTGCTGCTGTCGTTGGAGGCTTTAAAATTAAAGGCACTGATGTCCAGCTGCATTTTGTACTCCTTAAATCCAAGGCGGATGTATTCGGTTGCAGAATCGGTACGGTTCCCCCGCTCCTGGTATCGCCACCCATCCCGGAATACGATATCAAGGAACCGCTTGTCGGGGGAGGGTTTCATAACCCCGTTCTTTGCAACGATAAAATTATCCTGCAGGGAACCATAATTGTTCTCAAACACGATCAGATCCCGGATGGTGCTGTCATCCTTCTCTTTTTTGCCTATTTTGATCGCAAAACGGTCCAGTTTGTCATAAAATATCCCTTCTTTGATATCAAATGCCGGCTTGGCCAGAACGATATCGGCCAGCATGGTACGTGATTTCAATTGCGCAACGGGGATCACATAGTTGGCAAAGAGAAAAGCGCAGAAGCTGATGAAAAGTGTTACGACAACCAGGGGCCGCATAAACCGTAGCAGGGAAATACCCGAGGACTTGATGGCTACCAGCTCAAAACTCTCTCCCAGGTTTCCAAAGGTCATCAGCGAGGACAGCAGTACTGCCAGTGGCAATGCCAGCGGGATCAAAACGGCGCTCTGGTACCAGATAAACCGCAATATCGTAAAGGCATCCAGCCCTTTTCCTACAAAATCATCGATCCAGAGCCAGAAAAACTGCATTACCAATACAAAAAGGGTAATGAAAAAAGTGGCCACGAACGGGCCAATAAATGCTTTAATGATCAGTTTATCTAGCTTTTTCAACTGTTTCCGGTTTCTGGTTCATGGTTCTTCTGTCATCGTCAATAGCTCAAAGCAGGAGGCGCAGGGTCTATTGTCTTTCAACCATAATTCATTTAATTTGCAAATAACGTATACATAATGGAAGAAACAAAATTAAGCCTTTCTTCAGAGGAGTGGTCTATTGTTGCTGACCCCGAAATCATTTTAACAAAGAATGCGGTTTTGCGGAAAATAAAAGCAGCGCTGGAATCGCTGAGCCACTGGCAGCTTGGCTTTGTCAGGGAAAATGCGGGGAGACTGCCGGAAGCCGTATTTGAGTATAACGGTAAAATTTCAAAGGGGGAAAATTATAAGGGGTTGCCTTACCTGATACTCGATTACCCCCGTCATTTCAGGCCGGGGCATATCTTTGCGGTCAGGAGTATGTTCTGGTGGGGAAAACAGGTTAGTGTCACCCTGCATTTGTCCGGAGAATGGAAGGAGCGGTTTGCAGATCAGCTGACCAGCCGGCTGGAGGGGCTTAAAAATGAGGCCCTGTACCTGAGTTGTCATGGGGATGAATGGGAACACGATGTTCGGGGCGGGAGCCATATCCTATTATCTGGTCCGGAACACAGAGAAGGGCCGGATCTGCTCCGCAACAGCAGTTTCATAAAGCTCACCTATGCTGCTCCGGTGGATCAGCTGGAAAGAGCTCCAGAGTTCTGGAGAGAGAAATTCCGCAATTTAACGGAGTTATTGCGGTAACAAAAATTTCGGGGACAGTTCATTATTTAGTTGCCCAGCCGGTGAAATAATTCCTTCACCTGGTAGTCCCACAGCTGACTTTGATCTTTAATATCTCTTTTTTCAGCAAAGTCGGTGATCACTAAAATGGTCTGATTGGTAATTTCTGATTTATCGATGCGAAATTCAAAGTACTCATTCTTGGGAGCGCCGGCCCAATGAAACCGTATAAAACGCTCTTCCTCCTGGTCAACTACCTCTGCTTCTTCATGCGAACCGTTCCAGCCAAAATAAAAACGCCCGTTCCGCTCGTCCACGTTTTCCGCAAACCACTCACCCAACCCATTGGAAGTGGCTAAAAATTCGAATAAAATTGTTGGAGAACAACGTACGGGGTACTCCAGGGTGTATAGCTGTTTACTCATCTCTCGGGGTGTGTTTATGAATTCAATTAGCTACAATAATATAAAAATTATCATACTTTCAAAATTTTTTTTGGTTCCGGGCTGCCGGATTGATGTTTTGCCGGGATAAACCCTGTTTTCAGGGCATAAAAGACTCTGCCGGGGTCTTTCTGGCGGTTTTTAGCGGTTACTGCTTCTTAAAATAGTATATTTGCGGGCATTTTTCAGCTTATAATTTTGGGAATATATGTTTAATAGTCTACAGGATAAATTAGAGTCTGCCTTTAAAAACCTCAAAGGCCAGGCGCGCATTACAGAATTGAACGTAGCTGCTACGGTAAAGGAGATCCGTCGCGCACTGGTTGATGCGGATGTGAACTATAAAATTGCCAAAGATTTTACAGATAAAATCCGGGACAAGGCTATGGGTGAAAAGGTGCTGAATGCGATCAGCCCGGGTCAGCTCATGGTAAAGATCGTGAAGGATGAGCTTACGGAACTGATGGGTGGAGAAGAAGCTACATTTAATGCCAAGGGCAACCCGGCGGTTATTTTGATAGCAGGACTGCAGGGTAGTGGAAAGACCACTTTTAGCGGTAAACTGGCGAACTATCTTAAAACCAAAAAAGGATTGTCGCCCATGCTGGTGGCTGCGGATATTTACAGGCCGGCGGCAATGGAGCAGCTACGCGTGCTGGGTGAGCAGATCGGCGTGGAAGTATACATTGAACCCGAGAATAAGGATGCGGTGGCAATTGCGAAAAATGCGGTTGCCCAGTCAAAGGCAAAGAATAAAAATGTCATTATTATCGATACGGCCGGTCGCCTGGCGGTGGATGAGGCTATGATGACAGAGGTGTCCAATATTAAAAATGCCATCGACCCGCAGGAGATCTTATTTGTTGTGGACAGTATGACGGGGCAGGATGCGGTGAATACGGCCAAGGCCTTTAATGACCGGCTGGACTTCAGCGGCGTGGTGCTTACCAAGCTGGATGGTGATACCCGGGGCGGTGCGGCATTATCCATTAAATACACCGTAAACAAACCGATCAAGTTTGTAAGCAATGGTGAAAAAATGGATGCGCTGGATGTGTTTTATCCCGAGCGGATGGCGCAAAGGATCCTGGGCATGGGCGATATTACTACCCTGGTGGAACGTGCCCAGCAACAATTTGATGAGGAACAGGCCAAGAAGCTGGAAAGCAAGATCCGGAAAAATAAGTTTGATTTTGCCGACTTTAAGATGCAGCTGGATCAGATCAAAAAAATGGGGAACATGAAGGATCTGCTGGGAATGATCCCGGGTGTTGGTGCAAAGATCAAAGACCTTGATATCAGCGATGAAAGTTTTAAAGGGATTGAGGCAATGATCGATTCTATGACCCCTGATGAACGTAGTAACCCGGACCTGATCAACGGCAGCCGCCGCAAGCGGATCGCCCTGGGCAGCGGAAAAGATATTGCAGAAGTCAATGCTTTTATGAAGCAGTTTGAGCAGATGCGCGACATGATGAAGAACATGAATAAAATGGGCGCATTCGGTCGTATGATGCCGGGCATGGGAAAGTTTAAGACGCCTTCATAGAAGTTTTGGAAGTTAAGTGAACAGACGCTTTATAGCATTTTACAGACCCTCGGAAGAGGGTTTTTTATTTGTGGGTCATATGATCCTTTTTTTAGCGGACAAAATTGATTGTCTGCTAAAAAGGGCCCCTAATTATATTTGTCTGTCATTTTTTTATATTTTTGACGGACAAATTGGCTTGTCTGCCGAAATGGGCGTTTAAAACATTTTGTCCGCAATTTTGTGTATTTTTTGGCGGACAAAATAGATTCGTTATTTTTGCTTAACCATGATTTCAACCATGAACTTACAAAATGCAACCCGGTATCATGAAGGGCTGTTCCCTCCTGAAAAAATTCATTATGAACCCATTATAAATGAATTATTAGCAGCAGAACAGGCGCTTGCCCGCTTTGACCAGATGCTGAAGAATCTTCATAACAGTGAAATACTCCTGGCGCCCCTCCGGAACCAGGAGGCAGTATTGTCTTCCCGTATGGAAGGCACCATCAGCACCATTGATGAGATTATGGAATTTGAGGCCAATGTAAAAGAAGATCATGAAGATACTTACAACATGGATGTACGTTCTGATGTTATTGAAACTCTTTTATATCAACGTTCCCTGCGTAACGCGCAAAAAGGTATGGAAGCCGGATATCAAATATCAGACAGCCTGATCAAGCAGATTCATCAGCAATTATTAAGTTTTGGAAGGGGGGCTTCAAAATCGCCCGGGGCGTACAAAACAGAACAGAACTTTATCGGAGACCAGGCGGGAAGACAGATCTCTTATGTTCCGATTGAACCAGAAAAATTACAGGACGGCATGGAGCGCTTATTTACCTATTTAAAAAGCAATACACACCCGGTTCTGATAAGAACAGCATTAATGCACCTGGAGTTTGAAGCGCTGCATCCTTTTAAAGATGGGAACGGAAGAATAGGAAGAATGCTGATAACATTGTTCCTGTGGCAGCAGCAAATAATCAGTGCCCCGCATTTTTATATCAGCGGCTACCTGGAAGAACATAAAGATGCGTATATTAACAGGATGCGCGAAGTGTCCAAAACAGGAAACTGGGAGCAGTGGTGTGCTTTTTTCTTAACAGCTGTGAAAGAACAGGCCACACAAAACCTGGAAATTGCAGAACAGATAAACCGGTTGTATGAAGATATGAAACTGCGTGTTTCAGGAACACTGGCCTCAAAATGGAGTATGCAGGTATTGGACTATATTTTTACCTATCCCAAATTCAGATTGCCCAACCTGTACCGGACAGCAGGGATACCCGAAAAATCGGCCTCAACGTTCATTAAAAAACTGCTTGATGAGGGCTTGCTTTACTTACAGCAGGAGGCGGCTGGGCGTAAATCTGCCTTGTATTCCTTTGAGCCATTGATGCGCCTGGTACGGGTATAAACAGCACTAACGCACTGGCCCAAAAAGACGCAAAGGGGCGTATCAGGAATAGCGAACGCCCCCTGTTGGAACGAAGACAATGCCTATGCCTGGTTAAACCCTTTAAACCCAGGGTCCACAATACGCTTCCAGTCCGGATGCCGTTTGATATAGGCAAACACAAAGGGGCAGAGGGGTACCAGGGTTTTACCGCTTTGCTCAATGGATTCCAGGGTTTTTTCCACGATCGCCGTACCGGCGCCCTTACCTTCCAGTTCAGCAGGCACCTCGGTATGTACCAGGGTAATATGGTGAGGGGTTTCGTTAAACCGGATGACAGCAGTATAGCCTTCTATTGTCAATTCGTATTGCTTCTCACTGTCGTTTTTTATAAGGGGGATACCGGTAAATTCGGGTTTCATGATTGCTTATTTTAGATTAATGTTGCCGGATTGTTCCGGTAATGGTACAAATTCAGTTTCGCCGGGCACGGGTGGAAAGCGTTGGTCCCGCCAGGCCTGCTTGGCATTTTCAATAACGTCCCTGTCAGCGCTTACAAAGTTCCAGTAGATAAAGCGCTCTTCGGGAAAAGGCTCGCCCCCAAAAATGAAAATGGTTGTATCATCGGTGGTTTCAAAAGAACAAAGAGTACTATCCCTGGCAACGAGTATCTGCCTGGGGCCATAGGTATTGCCCTCACTGATCACACTGCCCTCCAGGATATATAGCCCGCTTTCTCCGTAAAGATCCTTGCCGATATTAAGTTTTTGCCCTTTAGGGGTAACGATCTTGATAAAGTATTGCGGACTGTGTACGGGCACCGGGGATGTTTTGCCAAACGCCGTACCGGAAATCAGTTTTATTTCGGCCCCGTCCTGTTGCCATACGGGGATGGCCGTGGCTTCTACATGGGTAAAGGAGGGCTCGCATTGTTCCAGCTCTTTGGGGAGCGCTACCCATATTTGTAGTCCATGCAGTTTTTTATCCGTTGTACGCAGGCGCTCAGGTGTCCGTTCAGAATGTACCACTCCTTTTCCGGCCGTCATCCAGTTCACTGCCCCGGGAGTGATCTCCACTTCTGACCCGATGCTGTCGCGATGCATAATGGCGCCCTCAAAAAGATAGGTGAGCGTAGAGAGACCGATGTGCGGATGCGGCGGCACGTCCAGGTTTTGGTGGTCCCGGAGATTGGCAGGTCCCATGTGGTCAATAAAAATAAAGGGACCAACCATTCGTTTTTGCCGGAAGGGTAACAGGCGGCCAACCAGAAAATTGCCGATATCTGCAGCCCGTTCTTCAATGATCATTCCAATATTTGACATTATTATCGGTTTTATGTGAATATAAGGTAAACAGGTGAGGTATGCTAACATAGCGGCGCCCTCACCTGTTTCTTTAAACCAGTGTACCAAATTTACCGGCCTGAAACGCTTCCATGGCTTCATAGATCTCCGCTTGTGTGTTCATTACAAACGGACCATAGGCCGCAATGGGTTCATCAATGGGTGCTCCGCTCAGCAGTAATACCACTGCGTTGCGGGTGGCTTTTATAACAATATCCTCGCCTTCGTTTGTAAAGTGGACGAAACTGTGCTCTCCTGCAGGCTGCCCGTTCACTTCTACATTGCCTTTTATGATCAGCAGGGCCGTGTTATAGTTTGCCGGAAGGCTGGTGGTCACTTCTGCATCTGCATTTAAGCGGATGTTGGAGAGATGGACCGGGCTGTAGGTTGCTGCAGGACCGTTTATCCCGTTAAAGGCGCCGGCAATTACGTTTACCACACCGCCATTACCGGGTATTTCATACCGGCCCATGCGGTCTTTGGTAATGGCCTGATAGTGGGGCGTTGTATTTTTATCTTTTGCCGGCAGGTTTACCCAAAGTTGTACCATCTCAAAGGGGCCGCCGGTTTTTGAAAAGTGCTCTTCATGAAACTCTTTGTGCAGGATGCCGGAACCAGCTGTCATCCATTGCACATCCCCCTCGCTAATAACGCCACCGCCGCCACTGCTGTCTGCATGCTGTACACTGCCCTTATAGGCAATAGTAACGGTTTCAAAGCCCTTGTGCGGGTGTGCTCCCACACCCCGAGGAATTTCGGAAGGACCAAAATCGTATTCCGGGTTAAAATCCAGCACCAGGAAGGGGCTCATACTGCGCCGGTCAACAGCAGCAGGAATAAAGCCATATACCCTGAACCCGTCACCTACCATATGCGGCTGCGCCGGCCGGGGTGTTATTCTTGCAATTGTTTTTTTCATATTATGCGTACTCCTTACTTTTTTATAAAATTTCAATTTTGAGGCCCTGCGGCTTTAAACCGTCATCGGTTACAGAGAAAGAATGCCGGGGTGCCGTTTCCTGCTCTTTTAAAAAAGCAGCGATCTCTTTTCCCAGTTCTTCTTCATGATCACTTTGATAGGTGATCCACATGCTGTCATGATCGTTCAATGAAAGCAATTTTTTCAGCATTGCTTCCGCATTGGACGCCAGGTCGTTTTCCGGCGCAACAACCACGTCAAAATCAATAAGCTGGAACTTCTCAACGGCTGCTTCAGCGGTTGATACTTCAACCAGGTTGCTGTTTTTTTGTTCCTTCAGCAGGCGTCTTGCCTGTTCATTGATGTGTATGCCTAAAATTTCTGTTTTCATATCTTTTACTCCTTGTGGTATAAAGTTACAACGGCATAAAAGATTTATACTTAAACTATGTTAAGTGCCGGAATTGTACGCACATATCAACAGGCGCCTGCGCGCTGCCTGTATTTTCCCGGATAACAAGACGCAATAATAGGGAGAGGCTTGTTACTTTTGCAGTTGGGGCGGGTATAAAGGATCCATATACAGAACGGGGAAAGGACAACGATAAGATTACCGGTATCGCCTGATTTGGCGATCCGTTTGTTCATGATAAAGTAACAAAGACTCCATAACTTTAATTTTTCAATTCAAAAGCTAAAAACGCTCTGATTATGAATGTTATCAACCGCGCAAAAAGTATGATTCTTTCCCCAAAAACGGAATGGGATGTTATTGACGGCGAGCAGCCCGATAATGCCAAAGTGATCACCGGTTATGTATTGCCATTGGCTGGTCTTGCAGCTATAGCGGCCTTTATCGGGTACGCCTTTATCGGTTTTGATGCGGGGCTGTTCCGGATCAAGGGTATCAACTGGGGTATTTACCAGGCTATCAACACGCTGGTTGGTGCTGTGCTGGGAGTGTTTGTCAGCGCCTTTGTGATCGATGCATTAGCGTCCAGTTTTGGTTCTGAAAAAAATATGGGCCGGTCTGTGCAGCTGGTGGCCTATGCCTATACGCCGGCATGGGTAGGCGGTTTACTGGCGGTATTGCCCCGGCTGGCCTTTTTGGGGGCCATTTTCGCGCTTTATGGCCTGTATCTTTTATATATCGGGTTGCCCAAAATGAAAAGGACACCGGAAGATAAGCAGCTCTCTTATTTTATTGTATCCCTGCTGGTGATCCTGGCCGTTTATTTTGTTATTGGAATGATCATGAGCGCCCTGGTAATGCCCTCCATGGGACTTTCGATGTCAAAAGATATCCTGGAATCCATAAAAATTCAATAAGCAGCACCACTGCGCTGATTTTTTTGGTAACCTGAAGTGTAAAGGATTGCCGGCGCTTTCGGGAGTGGCGGATTTTTAGCGGAGCTTTCTGGTTTTTATGGTGATGTCGTCCAGCATAATGGTGGTATTGCCGGTATTTTCGATCGCAAGGCGGATGGTTTTTTTATGATGATCCTGCCCGGCCCCGGTCCGGAAATCCATGTGGTTTTTGGCAAAGGTCCTTTTCCCCCGTTTCTCCTGGCTGGCAACCGGTGAAAGGTCGCCGGTCACCATTGTTACGTTTTCAATGCCGGCGCTGGCAGTACCGCCCTGTAACCAGTATTCGAGAGTATACAGGGTATTGTTGCTAAGGTAAAGGTATTGTTCAATTTTTTGACCCGGGGTCAATTGCAGCCCGGTAGTTTTATTTCTGCCCGCGGCTGCAGCTAATGTAGCGGTTCCCTCCCAGGGAGCCAGGCTGCCGCTATCCTCAAAACCCGGGTTCGGTAATTCATTGCCGTTTGTCAGCGGCCATTGGTAATAGCGGATATAGTCTACCTCCATATTTACATTGCCAAGGGAACCGTAAGTGCCCAGAAAAACATTCATAAAATGATTGGGTGCGTAGATCTTGTGTTTATCAGTGTACGCGGCAATGAGGTGGCCGTTGATATAATGTTTGATGCTGGTTGGGGTCCAAAGCATACCATGGATGACCCAGTTGTTTTCATGTGTATAGCCTTTTGCAATATGGGTAGCCAGGTTGTGTACAAATTTCCCGTTTTTATCTACCTGGCCGTGTAATACGAACTGTGCGTTCAGCAATTCAAAGACATCAATCTCAAAAACCTGGCCTGGCGGGCGAATTCCTTTTATGCCGTCTACGACTGTTCCCTGCTCCAGGTAATAGCGTAGATCCGGGCCGGGCGAGTCGAACCAGAAAGCGGTGTTCAGGCCTTTGGGGTTTCCCGTTTTGCTTCGCCGAACTTTTACCTCAAAGTAGCCACCCCGGCTGTTGTCCAGCAGGTTCTCATTTGTTTGCCAGTCGTAGGTTTGTATGGATGATATTTTCTGGTTGCCTTTTTTAGTATACAACCGTTCCGGCAGGGAGTCGTTTACAAAGAGGTTGATGGTTTGACCATTCAGACGGTACGCTGGCTGGGGCAGCTGGCCGGCAAGCATTTCTTTTCTGGATTCTTCATTGAAATAGTTAAGGGATGAAAAATAATTTGTGGTCCATTTATTCCTGTTTAACAGCTCATCATTGAACTCGTCCTGCCAGAAGAGCTGCATCCCCGCAGGTACAGCGGTGGAACCCGGGTTTGTTATCAGGGCGCTCAATTCCTCCGGGTCCGGCTCCCAGTTGCGGTTTGCAGTTACGGTATCTTCTACGATGCTGGTATGCCCTGCTTGGTCAGTGGTTTCCAGCCACACATGATACGTAGCTCCGGCCCGTACTTCCTGTATATAGTAACGATCTTTTCCGGGCAGCAGCATAGCGCCGGGGTTTGCCGGCCTTTTGCTGTCGGCCGACCAGTACAGCTGTTGCCGTTGTATGTTGTTGCCGGCATTCCAGCTTACCCGGATCCAGCTTCGGGTGCCCCTGAGCCGCATTGCTGATGGGGAAGCATCAGGGGGTTGTGCCTGGCCTTCAATGACGACTGAGAGCAACAGGAATAGAAATGCGATTGTTTTCATTGTTCTGAATTGTGTGCGGGTATTGTTGGCGGATGTCCCTGATATGCGAAAGCCTTTGTTGAGGAAATAAAAGCGTGGACGTTGCTAGGCGCCGGTTGCCTCCGCGATGGGTTTTACGGGTTTGAATAGCAACCAGAGTTTTATTTTCAGCGCTATCCAGCCCAACAGGGCATATACCAACAGCAACAGCAGGAGGTGATTCATATAGGGAGCAATGAGCGTTGCTGGGCCTTTTTGGATCAGCAGGATCTTGAACGCCTGTAAAAACGGGGTGAGCGGGATGATGTTGGCAATAAACTGGACAAAGCCGGGCATGGCGCTCATAGGCCAGGTAAACCCGCTGATGATAAAGGCGGGAGATGCCAGCACCATCAATATCTGTGTTGCTTTTAATGCATCGGGGATCAGGATGCTGATAAAGACACCCAGGAAAGAAGCCGAACTCACAAACACAGCGGAGAGCAGTATAAAGTTGAAAATACGTTCCGGAAGCGGCACCCGGAAGATCATGTGCATGATGTAATAGATGCATACGATAAGAATGGAGAAGCTCCAGATGGGAATGACCTTGATCAGCATCGTTGGAAAAGCCCAGCGTCGCATGGCCGTATATTCCTTTTTAAAAGAGCCCCGCTGAAATTCTGCAGCAAAACTTACTGCCATGGCCAGTAAAATAACCTGTTGTAATACTACCGCCAGCATCGCCGGCCACATAAAGATAAGATAGTTGCTGGTGGTATTAAAAAGCGTGATGTAATTGGTTTTAAAGGGCTCGTATTGTGTAGCAGCCCGGCCCGGGCTCATCCCCATTTTCTGGAGGCCCTTTATGGCGGCGCCGGCTGAAAATGTACCGATGGTCAGCTGCAGGGCCTTGGTGGCAAAATTGGCAGTCATCATATTCCCTGTGTTAACGTATACATTGACCTCGGGGTATTTCTTCTGAAGCATGGCGGCTTCAAATTTTGCGGGGATCATGACCACGGCGGCTGCATCGTGCCGGATCACTTCGTTTTTTATGTTGCCGGGCTCCTGAACAAAACGAAGCACTTTAATGCTTTTGTTATCGCCCAGCATTTCCACCAGCTGGCCGGAGAGAGGAGTATTGTCCCTGTCAATAACAATGACCGGTGTGTTTTCCACCTTCCCGCTTTTATAAACAAATCCCAGTAAGGCAGCATAAAAAACGGGGGCCAGGAAAAATACACTCCGCAGGGTGGAGTTGCTGATGAACAGCCTGAACTCTCGTTTCAGCAGGCGCAGGAATTCTTTCATAAAAAAACTATTTCAGGAGCACATTTGCATTTACCAATATCAGCCCGGCTTTATCAGGATCTGCAGGCTTTACCTTTATCTCGTAAACGGCATCCTGCAGCTGGTAGTCGGGGTAAGCGGTTGTAATATCAGCATAGCGGGTAAGCTGTTTAATGTAAACGATAGAACCGCTGACCACTTCCTTGTTATAGACTACTGCTACCTTCACTTGCTGTTCCTTTTTATAAGCATTGATACTGCTTTCCGGAACGGTGAACCGGAACCAGGTGCTGCCCGGTATGTACCCGTTAAACAATGCAAAGCCTGCCGTTGCCAGCTCTCCGGTGTTAAGGCTGATCGTTTCTATTTCCATATCATTGGTGGCAATAACGTAGCGTTCAGCATAAGCCACGTTCGCTTCCTGCAGGGCTCCTTTTGCCTGTGATGCCTGTCCCGCAGCCATTTCCACTTTTTCGATGCGTGTGCCTTTTTTTACATCATCCATCTCTGCAACAACGGCATCGTATTGTGCTTTGGCGCCCTGTAGCTTGGCATATACCTCGTCATAAGCCTGGGGCGACATCAGGCTGTCGTTGTACATGTTGGTAGCCCGGTCAAATGATTTCTGTGCAAAAGTATACTGCTCTTTTAACCCCCGGTACTTGGCCTGCAGTTGCTTCATCTGATCGGCTGTAGCGCCCTTCCGTGCCATCTGTTCCTGCGCTGTGGCGGCATTTACTGCGCCCTCTGCCTGAGCGATTTTCGCAGAAACTTCCGGAACATCCAGCAGGGCAAGGGTATCGCCCTTTTTTACGGTTTGCCCCTCGGTTACATAGATCTTCAGGATTCTTCCTGTAACCTTTGGCGCAAAAGATATTACGTCTTTTTTGACCTTTCCCTCAACGGAAACAGGTTTGCTGTTTTTGTTGCCACACGCGGCCAGTATCAACAGGCCGATCCATACCAGGTAACGATTAACGCTCATTTTTATAAGAAATTTTTGTTATCAGTGCTCAGTTATCAGCGATTAGCTAATAACTCCCTTAATACAGCTTTGTTACATCCAGCTCCTGGGTCGAACGCATCAGTTCTATCGCTGCCCTGCGCTGGTTAAACAAAGCATTCTGATATTCCAGCTCGGCTGCTTCCAGGTCGTTTTCCGCTTCAATCAATTGCATAGATTTGGCCATCCCATACCGGAATTCTTTTTCCGCCTGTACCAATGCATTTTGCGCCAGCTCTTTTTGTTTTTTCTTCAGCCCGATCTGTGCATTGGCGATATCATAACCCGATTGATTATTGGCCTGGTTTAATGTGAGTTTCCGCAGCGCATCATATTTCTGGTTCAGCAACTGCTCCCGGTCTATAAGTGCCAGCCCGGCGGCATGTTTGCCTTCTCTGCCATCGAAGATCGACCACTGAAATCCTACACCGGCCCGCAGTATGGGAAATACATTCAGGCTGGCAGGGCGCCAGTCTAATTTGCGGCCGGGGTATCCGATGCTGGGGATGGGGGGAATAATATTCCCCGAAGTTTTCCATCTGCTGCCATAGAGCCCCAGGTAATAAGCAGAGGCCATAAGCTGCACCTTGGGGATCCACCAGGTTCTTTCTGCCTTTACTTTAAAATCGCTGGCGGCAATGCCATGATCCAACGCCCGGATCTCTGCGCGTTCTTCAATTGTTTTTTGCGGCGCCGTGGTTGTAATAGGCGCCAGGACCGGCTCGATCTGCCGCAGCCGATCCTTGGTAATGCCGGTCAATACCTCAAGTTGCGTAAGCAGCAGCTCTTTTTTACCTTCGTACTCGGCTACTTTTGCGTCCAGGGTGGCCTGGGCCAGCTCAATTTTTTTATGATCATAGGGTGTAATGAGGCCATAGCCCAGTGCCTTATCCGCGGTTTTTTTATTAGCGTCCAGTCTTTTTTTGCTTTCGTCCAGTACTTTTTTTGACTGGTGTACCAATGCCAGCTGATCGTAGGCCCTGGATATAATCGCAACAACTTCGTCCTGCGATTTCTCGAGCAATGCCTTTTCAGACAGCTGTTTTTCTTCCAGTGCCTTACCCAGGTATTTTACCTTGCCACCGGAGTATAAAAGCATTTTTGCATCAGCTTTTGCAAGACCCGAAAAGCCGGAAATATTCAGGTTGTTATTATATTTTCCTTCGGGAATATTCAGAAAAGGCTGCAGGTTGATCTCCGGAGAAATAAGGTGGGCCGTGGCATTCATATAACCGGCCATACCGCTGGCTTCCAGGGTGGGCAGGAAAATATCTTTAAGTTTCTGCTGGTCCAGTTCGGTGATCTTGTTTTTGGTTTGCTGCATTCTCAGATCGGCATCCCGCACCAGTGCGCTGTCTAAAAGCTCTTTAAAATCCGGTGCTGATTGTGCCTGGCTGTTGCTATGGAATAGCAGCAAAAGCAGGATAAGGTGCAGCATCTCTTTCATTATGGAAAAATATTTTATACGGGAATAAAATTTACATTAAATATAATATTAAATCCGTGTTTTACCCCATTCTGTGCTGAAAATATGATGTCAGACTTTTTTTTTAAGTATGCGGATATGGAAATGTCTGTATGCAGATCCGGGCCGGATCATTGAATATATTTTTAAGCAGTGCCTGTTGCAACAAATATTGTTTGCTCCTGCCGGTTATAGAGAAGGGCTATATTGCCGGTCGGTTTTTGCAGCCTCCTGCTCATGGCAACTTTGTTTGCAATAGGATACCTGGTGATTTTGGCTGGTGCCGGGAGGCTGGGGGAGCGCATCTTATTAGATGCATTCAGAACTCCTGTGCTGTGGCGGTCATTCCCGCTATAGCTGCCGATTATTTTTTTCTGCGTTCTGATTGCCATCACCTGTGCATTAAGTTAAGGTTAACGGGGCGCAACGCAAGCAGGTCGTAAATGAATTGTGTCCTAAAGTAGCTGTCATGATACAGGTATGATAAACGTTGTATAAACACAAGGCTCCGGAAGGAGTCAGGACCGAAGCCATGGGTTAACCTGTGGATGAAAAATAATACCTGCAAAGGCATCATTACAAATGATAGAAACAGTCTTTAAAAAAGGGCTTTAATAGGCTTTCGAAATTTTAGATGTATTTGACGCATATCAGGAAGGTGCAGGACGGTGGTTTAAAAAAGTTTTCTCATTTTCGTTTTTGAAAGCGATTGTGTGCAGCAAATGAAATATATCTCAATAAAATGAAATTCCATTTTTAACTATTAAAACCAATCAGATGAGACTGTTTGCGGTTAAAGCCTTTTCCACTGTTACCTGACTTGTATGCTGCCCGGGATTTGACAGCAGTTCAAAACCAACAGGACGGGGTGGGGAGGGATGATCAATAATGTATACGTTACCTGCTGTAATTTAAATGGTCCTATGGGGCTGGCCCGTCTCCCCTATATAGCTGTAATGCGTTCTGCCGCCGGACCTGTGGTCAACCTTTACAATGCAGCAACAGCTTCTATGACCCAGGTATCCGGTTAAAGATCACATCCGCGTTCCCACAAAGCGGAGCGGTTCGCATCCGGGTGCATACTACGAAAAAGGAAGTATTCCCTGTCAGACTGCGGATCCCCTCCTGGAGTGCCGCAACCCGGGTGGCGGTAAACGGGCAAGCCTACAAAGCAATACCGGGAGGCTATCTCGAAATCAAGCGAAGCTGGAGGGATGGTGATGAGATTATAGTTTGGCTGGACATGCGGAGCCGCATCCTGGAAGCACCTCATGGCAGCAACCGGAACGAAGATCCGTTCAGGGCGTTGCAGGTGGGGCCTCTTGTGCTGGAAAGAGATGAAAACCAGGATCCGCATTACAATGAGCCGGTCAGTATTGTGAGCCATAAGGCCTTGTAGAGGCGAAGCCGGCACGACCGGCCGGAAGTCATTACCAGCAGATCATGCAGGTGCCCACCACCGGCGGTTATATCCGGATGGTGAAATATGCATCTGTGAACAACTGGGATGGAACCTATATCTGCGCCTGGCTCCCCTATAGGTAGAAGGGGAAGAAAGAGGTAATATTGTTGAATGTATAAAATAACCACGCAAATGATCGTAAAAAAGAGGATCCGTTGTTTATTGCTGTGCTGCCTGGCCTGGGCAGCAGGCTCCGGTAGCACAACAGCGCAGCGTTATGATGTGGCGGCTTTTTACTGGCCGGCCTATCATTATGAGCCCAGGAGTGGCTTTCTTTTTCCGGATAAAAAAGGGGAGTGGGAAATTATCTATAAGGCCAGGCCCAAAGAGGAAGGGCATATGCAGCCCAAAGTGCCGTTATGGGGGTATGAAAACGAGGCCGATCCGCGGGTAATGGACCGGAAAATAAAAACGGCCGTGGCCCATGGTGTAAACACGTTTATATTCGATTGGTACTGGTACGAAGGACAGCCATTCCTGGAAAGCTGTATTAATAACGGGTTTTTAAAGGCCAATAGAGGACGGATGAAGTTTTACCTGATGTGGGCTAACCACGATGCTACCAGCTATTGGGACGCCCGTAATCCACGCAAGGACTCGGTGATCTGGAAAGGAGGAGTAAGCCGGGCAGAGTTTGATAAGATCACCGACCGGTTGATCAGTCGCTATTTTAAAAACCCGTCTTATTACAAGATCAACGGAGAGCCCGTATTTTGTATTTATGAATTGCAAACCCTTATCAATGGTCTGGGCGGGCCGGTAGCAACAAAAGCGGCCCTTGATGATTTCAGGAGAAAAACAAAAGCCGCGGGTTTCCCGGGGCTGCATCTTCAGGGTATCTTATGGTCGGCCTTACCGGCGTCTATCAGCGGCGTGCCGGGCGATAAGATACAAACACAGGATAAAGTGCTTACCTATTTTGGTTTTAAAACCATTACCAATTATTGCTGGGCGCATCTGCAGCGGCCTTCAGGCGACTATGAAAAATGGGCCGACGCTTCTACAGCAATGTGGAGCGGGTTTGACCACGATTTTTCGATCCCCTATCTTCCGAACGTAACCATCGGTTGGGATCCCAATCCCCGTTATCCCTTCAAGGCAGGATATATCACCAACCCGGCTCCCGAAAAATTTGCGAAATACCTTGAAAAAGCGAAGGCTTACCTGGATGCGCATCCAGGGCAGCCGCAAATAGTGACCATCAATGCCTGGAATGAATGGTCGGAGGGCAGCTACCTGGAGCCCGATACCGTACATAAGCTGGGGTACCTTGAAGTACTGAAACGGATTTTTCCGGCGCACCCTGCAACCACCATAAAATAGCAGCGAGAATATTAACTATAACGTGTATCAATGAACCTTATTTTCCCAACGCATCGCTTGCTGCTGACCGGTTGTTTTCTACTGCTGTTGCTGTATGCTGCTGCTCAGACATTAACGGTTGATCATTCTCTGCAAACGGCTACAGATGCGCTGGGCCGGCGCGTTCCGGGTTATGAAACCACCGGCGCCTCCCGGAAGGATAAGTTTGTAGGATTGTTCTACTGGACCTGGCATACAAGACAGGGCAAGGACAATCCCCCCTTCAATGTAACGGATTACCTGGCCCGCGATCCGAAGGCCATTGACGATTATGACCATCCCATCTGGCCCCGGCGCAACAGCCCCTGGTTTTGGGGCGAGCCTTTGCTGGGCTATTACCTGGACACCGATGAATGGGTATTACGTAAACATGCGGAGATGCTTGCAGACGCAGGTGTGGATGTGATTATTTTTGACTGTACCAACGGGAATATCACCTGGAAGGAATCCTACAGGAAGCTTTGCGAGGTATTTACCAAAGCGAGGAAGGATGGTGTTCCAACACCCCGCATCGCCTTTATGCTCCCATTCTGGCCCAGCGACGGAGGTAAGGAGATCCTGAGGGAGCTGTACCATGACCTGTACCGGCCGGGACTTTATAAAGACCTTTGGTTTATCTGGAAGGGAAAGCCATTGATCATGGGGTTGCCCGAGTTTGCGGATGATATTGCAGGTAAGAAAAATGATCCTGCGCTGCGCGCGGCCATGAAAAACTTTTTCACTTTTCGACCGGGGCAGCCCGTGTATAACAAGGGTCCCGAGCGCCCGGATCACTGGGGCTGGCTGGAAATATATCCCCAGCACGGGTTTGTAAAGAACAAAAATGGCGGGTTTGAACAGGTGACAGTAGGCGTGGCACAAAACTGGAGCAAGGAAAGGGGATTAACGGCTATGAATGCTCCCGGTGCTTTTGGCCGGAGCTATACAAATGCAAAAGGGCAGATAACAACACCGGGTGCGGTGAATTATGGATTCAATTTCCAGGAACAATGGGAGCGCGCACTGGAGCTGGATCCGGAGTTTATTTTTATTACCGGCTGGAACGAATGGATCGCAGGCCGTTATAAAGTATGGCAGCAGCAGACCAATGCATTCCCGGATGAATGTGACCAGGAGGGCAGCCGCGATGTAGAGCCAATGAAAGGCGGACATGGCGATAACTATTACTACCAGATGGTGACCAATATACGCCGGTTTAAGGGCCTGCCCGCGCCACAACCCGCCTCAGCACCGCGTTCCATCCGGATAGACGGCAACTTTGAAGAATGGATGAAGGTAACCCCGGCATTCCGCACTTATAAAGGCAATACACTGCACCGGAGCAGCCCCGGCTGGGGCAGCCTGTATTACCGGAACAATACAGGACGTAATGATATCGTTTTGGCCCGGGTTGCGAGGGATAACGAGAACTTTTATTTTTATGTGGAAACCGCAGCTGACCTTACACCCAGAACAGACCCGGGGTGGATGCGCCTTTTTATTGATACGGACAATGATAAGAATACCGGGTGGGAGGGTTATGATTTTGTTGTGAACCGGCTGAGCCCGGGGCAGAAGGCAACCCTTGAAAAATCAACAGGGGGCTGGTACTGGCAAAAAACGGGGGAGCTGGAATACGCAGTTGCCGGTAATAAAATGGAGCTTAAAATACCGAGATCATTACTGGGCATACCTGCTAAGGCAGATCTTGGTTTTAAATGGAGCGATAATATGCAGCAGGACGGGGTCATCACAGATTTTATCATCAACGGTGATACCGCACCCCTGGGAAGATTTAATTTTCATTTTGCAGCACCGTAGAGGCAGCACTTATTTTAAGTCCTTATTTATTCAGGGAGATACTGTACCCCTGAATAAATGGTTGTCGAAACAGTAGCCAGAATATTGACGGTTGCAGGTGTATTACTGCCGACGGTCAAAAACGAGCCGGTTTGCCAGGGTGATCTCATCCGCGCTGATCGTGTGTCCCATGTTTGGATAAACCTTTTCCGTAACGTCAGCATTCATCTGCTGCAGCAACCCGGTGGTAGCCTGCACCCGTTCTACCGGTACATGAAAATCCGGATCGCTGGTACCAATGAATACAGGTGTTTGCCGGAAATCACCCGTATAGTTCTGCGTGTAAAGCCGGTCGCCGATCAGTCCGCCGGTAAAAGCCACCGCGCCGCCATAGCGTTGTGCATGGCGTGTAATGTACTCAAGGGTGAGGCAGGCGCCCTGTGAAAAGCCCAGAAAGTAGAGATGCTCTTCTGGAATACCCGCTTTTAATACAATATCTGCGGTTTGTTGTACAATATCAATAGCAGAGGAAAGCCAGGGCTCATTATCTTTTACAGGGGCCATAAAAGAATAGGGATACCAGGTATGATTGGTAGCCTGTGGCGCCAGCAATGCGGTGTCTGTTAGATGAAGGTAACCGGCGAGCGATAGTATATCATCAGCTGTTGCGCCCCGTCCGTGCAGCATGATCAGTGCCCGGGAGGCCTTGCTCAGCTCCATTCCGCCTGTGGTGATATTTAATGTGTGCATATATGCTCCTTTTTTAGTTATTGAGTGTGGCTGGGTCTTCCGCAAATGAACTGCATGCTCATCAGAGGCCCCAAAAACGTTCCTGGTATTTGACGGGTCTTTCGTCAAAGAAATTACCAGATCGGGATCGTATTATAATTGGGGAAGGACGGCTTCAATTTTATTCCGCGCGGGTTCATATTGCCTGGGCAGCTTTAATGCCGTACCCAATTGCTCCAGCGGTTCATCCCTTGTAAAGCCCGGGTTGTCCGTAGCGATTTCAAATAATACGCCACCGGGCTCCCGGAAATAGAGGGAATAAAAATAATCCCGGTCGATCTTGGGAGTGATGTTCAACCCGGCGGCCGCAATTTTTTCTCTCAGTTCCATTTGCACGGTGTCATCCGCTACCCTAAACGCGATATGGTGATTGGTTCCGGCGGCGTTGCGTCCGTAGCCAGCGCCCGGATCTTCGATAATGTCGATATAATTAGCCGTGTCGATATTTTCATTTACAAACCGGTAGCGGTTCCCTTCCTGTGCCGTTTGCCGGTAGCCCAGCAGATCGGTCAGTACTTTTGCTGTAGGATCTGCCTGATGCAGGGTGAGGGTTGCATTGTGAAAGCCTTTGGTGGCCACGTCGGCAGCAACCTCGCTGGTGGTCCAGGGAACACGGCCATCTGCAACAGCAGGAATGATCAGTGAAAGCTGCAGCCCGTCCGGGTCGGTGAAGGCCAGCTGCTGTTCCCCGAATATTGCTGCTTCTTTATATGTGATCTTGTTTTCATCAAAACGCTTTTTCCAGAAATCGAAACTGCCTTCCGGAACGGTATAGCCGATATGTGTGGTCATTCCGGCTCCTGCCCTGCCTTTGCCGATCCCTTCCCAGGGAAAAAAGGTAAGGATGGTACCCGGTGTACCGCTTTCATTACCGTAGTAAAAATGGTAGGTACCGGGATCGTCAAAGTTTACTGTTTTCTTTACGAGCCTCAGCCCCAGTATATTGGTATAGAACGCGTGATTGCGTTTGGCATTGTCCGCTATAGCGGTGATATGATGCAATCCTAAAACTTTATTTTCCATGATCGTGATTTTTTATTAGAACACAAAGTTAGCCTCCAATAATCCGGAATCACTTGAAGTAGATTAAGTGGTAATAAAGGTCGTTGTAGTTATTTTGCAGGGTAAATACAGGCATCACTCTTAAAAAAAAATTATGCAGGTACAATCCTTTAAAGCTTCCGAAAGAGGCATCAAAGACGCAGGCTGGCTAAAGAGCAATTTTGTTTTCAGTTTCAGCAATTATTATAACCCTGTAAAAAGCGCATTTGGAACGTTATTTACGTTTAATGATGATTACCTGGCACCGGGTAAGGGGTTTGGTATTCACCCGCATATGAATATGGAGATCATTTCCATACTGCTTAAGGGTGAAATGAATCATAAAGATACCCTCGGTTATGATACTGAGTTTGAAGAAGGCGGCGTACAGATCATGAGCGCCGGCAGTGGACTGCGGCATGAGGAGTATAATATCGGGGAAGAGGAAGTGAATTTTTTGCAGATCTGGATCTACCCCAAGCAGCAGAACATTGTGCCCCGCTATCAATACCGCAGCTTCCCAAAAGAAGCAAGGAAGAACAGGCTGGTTACTATTGTATCGCATGAAGAGGGGCAGGCGCATTGCTGGATCAATCAGAACGCCCGGCTAAGCCTGGGGTATTTTGAAAAAGAGAATACGACTACCTATTCCTTCAATCCAGAAAACAAATGTCTTTTTATATTTGTGATCTCCGGATCGGTTACCGTAAATGGGGTGGACGTTCCGCAGCGGGATGCATTGGGTATCTGGGATACGGATACGGTAACGATCCGGTGCAATGAAGAAAGTGAATACCTGGTTATTGAAACAGTAGTAAATCAGAAGTGATGGCTGCGCTGCAACGGCCTGTGTTTAGCCTTCGGTAGCCCGGTGTCAGGGGCCGGAGTTTGTGGATATGAGTATTGCTGCAGGTATGCTAAAGCGCAAAATCGTGCAGCCCCATCCCATACATAGATTTCCTTCTTTTAGCTTCCTGCCGGATCCGGGTGTTCCTGCCGCAGTGTAGGGCATTAATAGGTTGGACAGGTCCCGTCAAGTCCTTTCTCCGAATAACTCACCGGGCAAAACCTCCAGTGTTTCGGCAATTTTAATGATATTCAGCAAAGAGGTATTAATGATGCCCCTTTCAATCCTGCTTATCTGGGAGATCTCCATGCCAATGGTAAAAGCCAGTTTCTCCTGCGTGAAATTTTTTCTTAAACGAATGGATCTCAAACGCTTGCCAAAATCTTTTAATATTTGTTCCTCTGCACGGGTCACAAAAATAAAAGTCGATAAATGGGCAAATAAACCTATAAGCAAATTTGCCTATATTTGATGCGGCTGTTTAAACAGATCTGCTATGAAGTATTGCAAAGACCCACATTGCCTGGAAACCCTTTCTTTGAGTTGTTATAAAAGAGGGGATGACACCCGTTAAGGTGGGATCAGGAATTACAAAGCCACCACCTGAAATACCTGGAGAACAACCATGAACGGACAGCGCCCAACCTGCTTATTTTCTCACCGCCTAATAGCACATTATGATCAACAATTCAACTGCTCAACTGGAAAAAATTTTATCCGTCTATATGCCAAAGCAATGGATAACCAGAACTTTTCTGGAAAAGAAAGACCTGAACGAACCGGAGTACAGGAAAAATACGGATTGGGGTGTTATACATGCTTCCAATGTCAGCAACGAAGTGCTGGTATTGCTGATGGATATAGGCAGCGCTTATGGTCTGCAAAGTGCAGCATACCAGGATGCCTGTACCTACTATCTTTCAACGGTGTTTTATTTAATTCATTGTGAACTGGAGTACAAGGCAGGTAACAGCAGCGCTAAGGGTATGCCGGAGCACATCCGGCAGGTGTATGTGCAGGCCATTTATACAGCAAAATACATTCTTGATGCGCTTGACAATATGAATTTGTATATGACGATTCCCATTTTCCAGGAAGCAAAACACATCCGGGCGCATATCGAAATTATTGATAGGGCATTGAGTAAAAAAAAGGGGTTCTTCCGGCGGTTGTTCAGGTAGGTCTCTGAGGAATCTGTTAGATCGTATGCGGAAAAACATAAATGGGGTGGCCCCGTATTATCTTGTTTGTATCATCTTTTCCGGCAAACATTGCCCGGTGCGGTATTGTCCCGGGTTGTTCATTACAGGTTCTTAACAGCCGGACCGTCAATCTCCGCTGACCTGCTTCCGGAACGTCCTTTGACGCGGGTGTGCGCTGGACGGGCGGAATACGATCCTGGATGATTTATGCCAACCGGGTTTTGATGTGGGGGAGCTGCAAAGGACAAAAAGTATAGTTCTGAATGAGCCGTATAGCCCTTCTTTTCAAAGGGGGGCGGCCGGATTCATTCATCCTATTCGGGTTTAAAATAGTGAATCAGCGTACCCAATACAGCGGAAAATAAACTAAAAGGAGTGGTTCTCCGCTCCTTTTAGTTGAATGGTCATTTTTATTATTTTATGTTGATCAGGGGCATGGAACAATACGTCTTACATCCAGGTGAATACCATAAAAGGCAAAACTGGGTACTGTAACCGTTAATGAATTGCCTTTGTAGGTTTTGAACTGACCGGGCGCAGGATTGCTTGCAGGAGGCGTAGTATTATACCCCTGTATTTTTACAGATTCATTATCACTTGTTAATGACCAGCCGGCTGCAAGTGTGATCGTAATGATAATATTACTGTTGATATCAGATGCTGGGAAAGAAACCGTTCCTGCCTGCATCGTCTGGCCGGCATAGGTCGCTACCACCTGACTGCTGTTGTAGGGCGTATAGGTAGCCCAGCCCCTTAAAAAGTTTTTAAAAACAGCTTAAAGGGGGCTTCAGCCCGGGAAAGCAATAGAAATGAACCGGGGAGTAAAGTTTATGAAGATATCATAAAGCCTTGCATCTTGCCGGCTCTTTTAATGAGTCTTGGTATAACAACCAGGTTGCGTGCGCCGGCTTCAGATGGTCAATTTAACCGGCGCACGCAATCTCTATTGAATATCGGATTCGGAAATGTGCAAAGAACACTGAATCTTATATCCTTTGGAACGGCCGCCACTTCGGGAATACTGCCACAAGCTATTATCATTAACATCCTTTATTAACCGAAGTTGACTTTCATTACTTATTTTCGCTCCAAGGGAATCTACATTTAGTGGATTTGCACAGTCTCCGTTGGTCCAATACCCTCCAGTCGTCCCGCTGGCATTAAAAAAGCTGGTAGCTGATCCTGCCTTCACCAGAATACTGTCAATGGGTGTGTATGTGATTGAACCGGTTACAGACTTTTGGTACCAAATGATCCATACATCCTTTTTTGAATCATTCTGAACGACTTTCCTAAATTCTGATCCAGGATCACACCCTGCGAGTACAGTCCAGATTAGTATTATTGCTAAGGCTTTCTTATTCATAAAATAATTGATTTGTTGGGCAATTTAATATCCATAAGCATTTCTCAATAGAGTATAATTTTGGTTCGTATTCGCATTTCCACTTGAAGGAATAAAATTTTGCAGCTTGTTAATCAGTCCTACTGCGTCCGTTGTTCCATATAGCTGGTTGAATATTGTGCCGATTTTATATCCTTGAATACTATCAACGGTTATGTTGTCGTTCAAATTGTGTGTGACGTTATAATTGTTACTATCGCTGACATCGTGCAAAAAGCCGCTCGGAATATGTCCCGATTCAAAACTTGTTCGTTCATTAGCGGCATACCAGCTGTTATCAAACGCTGCCGTGGGTGGAAAATTGAATACCGGCAGACTACTATGTGCATTGGGCCCATACCTTTTGTGTGCATATTCCCTTCCCAAAAAATAGCCCCACATTTCTATAAGATCCGTTTTCTCCACTCCTGGGTCACCAGCATTTCCATAGCCGTTATGACTCACCGTAAATTCGATATTATCAAACCACATATTAAAATCTGCTATCCGGTAATGACTCGCATGGGCAAATTCATGATAAGCAACTTCTTTGATCCTGTCCGTAGCAAAATGGTCGGCGTCCCAATGATAGCCAATAGCAACATCCGGGGCTTTACTGGCAATATTCGTCGCTATCGCAGAAACCGTCACCGGATCTCCATAGAACACTCCGGTGGCAATACCGGCTGCACCTATGAAAAACGACTTAATTGTACCCATTTGCACCGGGTAGGTGCCGGACATTTGTGCAAACATGGGTGCAGCACCATCCCCGGCAAAACGATGCACTAATATCTGAATCCCATACGGAGGCGGTAAAATGCCATCCGCTGCGGCATTCTCATCAAATTCATATAACGCGTTATTAACCGTGGCCGCCACATAGTATTTTGCATCATTACCCTGGTCATCTGTATTCCGTTCATAAGAAATATTCGCATTATTCATGCTATACGATATATTTCCATAAATATGCTTTAAAGGCAGGTTGTATTGCCCCAGGTTGGCAAGATCATTATAGCCCCTTATTTCCTTGCGATCACTTTCAAAAATAACATTCATAATAACCGGCAGCCGTGGCCCGACCGGGGGCCGGAAGCCTATAAT
>NZ_FMZO01000022.1 GCF_900101395.1 Niabella drilacis
AAGCTCAGCACGTCAAGCTCAGCACGTCAAGCTCAGCACGTCAAGCTCAGCACGTCAAGCTCAGCACGTCAAGCTCAGCACGTCAAGCTCAGCACAAAAACGCACCATGATAAGAAGACCCTTCTGCCATCCTGAGCTTGTCGAAGGATGGTCTGTCGAAGGATGGCTTGTCGAAGGGCACCCCTTTTATTTCATAACAGGCGGCTTAAAATTTGTGTAATCGTTCTGTGATCCGTTCTTTTTTCATGGTTGCATATTTTTGTAAAGTTAAAAATAATTTTAATATGTTTGTTGATAACCATATGCTCTTTTATCCTCCTGCGTTATCGGATTCAATCCGGTTAGTAGTGGCAACTCACTTGTGTTAACCTCCTTTATCGGATCGCTGCTTTAAAAAATAATGCTATTTTTATAGAAAATAAGTACCACACCCCATTGGAAAAACAATATGCTAAAACACCTGCTGCTTATCATCATTACGACTGTATCCATCGGTGCGACCCAGGCACAAACAGCTTCGCCAAAGTACCGGCTACTTGTTTACGGATTACCCAATTTTTTGCGCCAGAATGCCGAAGATGTTATTGCCCATAAATGGGGTATTGAATTTTACCCCGTTGGGGATTGCACTACACCGCAGGAAATTGCTGATAGCGCGGAAAAACACAATACAGCGGTTAAAGCGCTGATCGCTAAAAAATATGGCCGGCAATGGAATAGGCGGTTTGATAAGGAAGTAAATGCAGAGTTTGCCCGGCAGCAGCAAATAATTGAATGGATAGAGTCATTGGATTATGTAAAGAAAAAGAAGGCTGAAATGGAAGCCAATGAAGAGATCTTTTTTAACCTGCTCACCCCCATCCCTCATACCTATAAATACGACGTACAAATAAGGGGATGGGAAAAGCACAATAATGATGACGTCTTTTACCGGGTTTACCGTTTTGAGGTAGATTACAAGAACCGGCGGGTTAAACTAGTCAGCGATAAAAAGGAAAAGCTGGATGATAAAAGGTATATTAAGGAGTAAAATAATAATCAAGGCTTTTATAAAAACATGCAAACAACAGCAACCACTTTATTATACCGTCCCGTTAACCAAACAGAGCTGGATTTGATTGCGCAATCCGGCTATAAACGGTTCCCGCCCCGCCTGCAGGATCAGCCCATTTTTTATCCCGTAATGAACGAGGGCTATGCCATCCAGATCACCAGGGAATGGAATGTGCCGGCCTATGGTGTGGGCTATGTAACCCGTTTTGCCGTAGACAGCGCATACCTGCAAAAGTTTACCGTACAGAATGTTGGCGATCAGCGGCATGATGAGCTTTGGATACCGGCAGAAGAGCTGGAGGAATTCAATGATCACATTATTGGTCGTATTGAAGTGACGCATACATTCAAAAACCAATAGCGATGGGCTATGAATTGCACATTACCCGGAGGGAAAACTGGGCAGATGAAGACCCGGCTGCAGCTATTTCCCTGCAGGAGTGGATGGAGCTGGTAAAGAATGATCCCGAAATGCGGCTGGATCACGAGGCAACGGCTGCCACAACAAGCGGCGATGCCATAACAGTAGATAGCGAGGGGCTTTCCGTATGGACGGCCTATTCCCGCGATGGCATTGAGGGCAACCATGCAAGGTTTTCATACCATGCGGGTACTATCGATGTAAAGAATCCAGGTGTCGAAATTATTGATAAAATGCTGGCCATGGCTGTGCAGTTACAAGCAAAGGTAGTGGGCGATGATGGCGAGCTATATACGCCCAATAATAAATCCGGCGCTACAATTTCTTCTAAAAAAAGTTGGTGGAAGCTTTGGTAAAAAGGGGTTATGATAAAAAAATACGCATATCTATTGTTGAATATATTGCTGCTGTTAAGCCTTCCTTGCAGAGCACAGCAACAACCCACATCTTTCAGGTATTATGTAAACAATCACGGAGGAATATTTGGGGCTGACTATCTTACGCTCAGCTCCGATCATTATTATTTTTTACCGCTTCAACGGAGCATGGATGCGTATTAGCAAAAGGCACCTGGCGCATCAAGGGAAATAAATTGTATATGAAGAGCCTGGACAGTCTGCAGGCCTATCCCATACCCCGGCTGGAATTCATAAAGGGTGATACTGCGGAGTTTGTAACCATTAAAACCTTTGATTATTTTCATAAGCCTTTTAGCGGCCTGGCCTTATGGCCTTTAAGGCGGGGCGATTCAACGCTGAGCGAATTTGACTGGCTTAGCCCCGACTCCCTGAAGCAGTTCCGCATTTCAAAAAAAGCGTTTGCCGGGTTTGGCTTTATATACCAGATGAGGGGGTATAATATCCCATTTACGGATACCAGCGGGTTTTATGAATTGGCTAATGATCTTAAACAAATAAATATCTTTATTAACTGGCCGGAGGCCGGCGCCCTGGATCGTGGCATCTGTATTATTTCCTTCAATGGCGAAGCTGTTTTCACCATTAAGGCGGATGGGCTTTATGGAGGAAAGAAGCGTATTTATACGCTTCAGAAGGAGTAAGGCAACGGCCGAGGCCAGCGCATATTATGAGAGCGATAAGCCGCACCTCCTGTAAGGTGTAGGTAACAGACACCCCCCTGGAAAAAATACGGCAGTCTGCGCGGAACAGTAACACTTTTTTTAATGGCAAACATTTCACCCTATACAGTCCGGAAAGCAGTTTTTTGAATATGAAAACCTTCCCCTTTTTGCCTGTCATTCTGGCAAAAATGGTTCAGAAATTATCCATGCCGGTTCAAAAAAGAGGGATATACGAGCACCGAACAAACGATATACAAACGATACAGAAACGATATACAAAGGATATACAAACGATACAGAAAGGATACAGAAACGATACAGAAAATTCAGTCTTTCCGGTTTGGGCCATAATAAGGCGATTTAAGGCTTTAATATATTGTTTGAGTACCTTTTATTTAAGAAGCGCAGAAATGGTGGCTATGAACCCTTAAAACCGGTCTGGAGGGCACTAAAAACGCGACAGACCTGCCGGTAATCAAAAGTATTAAAAATGCCCTCAAAGGCAACGTTGCTGCCATCCTGGCACCGCGTACAAAAAAGTAAAAAAATGGTTGTTCTTGTAAACCAAATCTGGTAGGAGCAAGAACAGGTCCGGAAACCGGTGCGCAAACATTAACTGCAATCATTTTTTGCCAGCCCATCCATCGTCACTAACCAATCCACCCCAAGGGAGCCATCGGCCCCTGCACGTAACACGCTCTGTCCCCCCAATAACCCAGGCTCTCCCAAAAAAATAGTACGCCCCAAAACACACCCGGTAAAATCCACCCCCAAACTTGTCGTTTTTACACGGCTTCCATCCCCCAAAACCACTCCATCTTTGTAGCGTTAAAAAACAAAGGCATACAACCCAAAAACAGGCGTTATGAACAATAGAACCAACATAAAAAATCTTTTCAACATCATACGTTTAATCATCATTATTATGCTTACAGCAGCCACCACCCACGCGCAACAACCCGGCTCCCCGGCCGATAGCGGCTATGCCCCCGTTAACGGCATTAAGGTTTATTACAAGGTATATGGCCAGGGCCAGCCCCTGGTATTGTTACACGGGGCTTTTATGACCATCGATGGCAACTGGGGCAAATTGATCCCCGAGCTGTCAAAAAACCACAAGGTGATAGCCCTGGAACTGCAGGGCCACGGGCACACCCCGTACTCCGATCGTAAATTATCCCATGCCACCCTGGCCGGTGATGTGGCCGGCGTAATGGATTACCTGCATATAGACAGTGCCGATGTAGCCGGCTATAGCTTTGGCGGCGCCATCGCCTACCAGTTTGCCATACAACACCCCAGGCGCTTAAAAAAGCTGGTCATCATTTCTGCCACCTATAAAAGCGAAGGCTGGCTGCCCCAGGTAAACGCCGCCTTTAAACAAATGAAGCCCGAGTTCTTTGATCAATCGCCTATGCACGCCGCCTACAATGCCGTGGCGCCGGATACCACCAAATGGATCCCCTTCCTGCAGCAGATGATCGCCTCTGCGCAGCAGCCCTTTAACCTGGGCGATGCCAACATTGCCAACATCACGGCCCCCGTGCTCATTATTGCCGGTGATAATGACGGGCTGGATAAGCTGGGGCTCATCAAAACCTACCAGCTGCTGGGCGGCAATGTAGTAGCCGGTTTTGGCCCCGCGCCCGCATCCCAGCTGGCCATTGTACCCGGGCAGGGCCACGTAAGCCTTATGGAGCAAACGGCTACGTTGTTAAACTATTTCAACGGGTTTTTAAAGTAGGAGGGGGCATCTGTATCATCGTCATCCTGACCGGGTCCGCAGGACGGCGTATTACCGTCATCCTGACCGAGCCTGAAGGGCGAGCGGAAGGATCTCTCCGAGGGACTTTTTATGAACCCGGCTGCAGTGCTTATGGCAGCCCGGTTGTGTCACTCACTTAAACACCTCAATATATATCCGCCATCGCTACCGCCGCCTGCGGCCGGGGTGATGGCGGTTTTTTAACTCCCGGTAACAAATAACCTGGTCATCCCGACCGAGCCCGCCCCAGGGGGCGAGCGGAGAGATCTCTCCGGCATCTTGTTTTTAGAATGCATTCTTGCCCTTCTTGCGCAGGCCTCCCGGCCTGTGCATGCCCGTAACTTAGGTGCTGCCTAAAGCGGCTTCTGTAATTACTGTATCTGCAAAATATATTAAGCTAATTAACAACGCCGCACAGGCCGGAGGCCAGTGCGGGTTTGGGAAAATTCGCACTTAATCCTTTTATACCGCCCATTATATATGGAAAGATTGAGGTTATTCAGTAGTTTTATTGAATGTTGTTTATAATTGCCCTCCAGGGATTTTGTAACTGTGTTTTCTATGGTCAAATTACGACATGAAAAGTGATACAGATATAAAACTGCTACGCTTCGTAGCAGTTTTATAAAAATATTCAGACAAATGAGCAAGGATATAGAAACAGTAGAATACCAATCTTTATTAGTCGACATAAAAACCGCTATACAAAAAGCTCGTTTGAATGCTGTACTTGCTATAAACACCCAAATGATATTATTGTATTGGCAAACAGGCAAAATGATAGCCGAACGCCAACAGCAGGAAGGTTGGTCGGCAAAGGTAATTCCACGCCTGGCAGTAGATTTAAAAAACGAGTTTACTGACCTTAAAGGATTTTCGGAACGTAACCTGGGCCGAATGCTTGCTTTTTATAGAGAATATCCTGGAACTATAATTTTGCCACAGCCTATGGCAAAATTGCAAAGCACTGACAGTGAGTCACATACAAATTTGCCGCAGGCTGTGGCAAATTTGCAACAAGTCGTTGCAAAAATACCCTGGGGACACAATATTTTACTGATAGAGAAAGTAAAAGACAAAAATGCCCGCCTGTGGTATGCACAGCAAACCATAGAAAAAAACTGGTCGAGAGATTTATTGCTCAATGCCATTAAGATGGACACTTATGGCCGTGCAAAAAACCAATTAAAAGCAAATAATTTTAGCGCTACCTTACCTGAACCAGGTGCAGCATATGCCAATGAAGTATTTAAAAGTTCCTACAACCTCGGGTTCCTGGGCATAACGGAACCTGTGAAAGAAATGGAGTTGGAAAACCGGCTGATCGCCAAGATCAGGGCTTTTATATTGGAATTAGGCAAAGGATTTTCATTTATCGGCAATCAATACCGCCTGGAATATAACGGCAAAGAATACTTTGTAGATATGCTTTTCTTCCACAGGGGTTTACAGTCGTTGGTGGCTATTGAATTAAAAATTGGCAGCTTCAAAGCAGAATATGCAGGAAAAATGAACCTCTATCTTTCTTTGTTAAATAAGTTAGAAAAAGGCGAAAACGAAAACCCGTCCGTTGGTATTATCCTCTGTGCCGATAAAGACCATTTGGATGTGGAAATTGCTTTGCAAGACATTAATAAACCCATTGGCGTAGCCGAATACCAATTGCTGTTACCGAAAGAGGAGCTGCAAACCTTAGTGCTGAACGAAATAAACACAACAGAAGAAGAAAATGAACAAGAATAAAAAAATGCCCGGAGCAAAGCTGAGGAGTTGATATCCGAATTGCGTTTTCCTGAGTTGGCGAAGGCGGGCAAGTGGTAATACCCGGTCATCCCGACCGAGCCCGCCGCGGCGGCAAGTAGAGGAACCTTTCTGGCATCTTGTTGCTTCTTGCACAGGCCTCCCGGCCTATGCATGCCGTAACTTGGGTGCTACCTAAAGAGGCTTCTGTAATTACTGTATCTGCAAAATAGGTGAAGCCAGGTTACAAAGCCGCACAGGCCGGAGGCCAGTGCGGCTTTGGAGCAAAAAATTACTTTTTCTTCTTCCCTGTCAGGATGTATATAACTACCACAAGCATAACAACCCCACAGCCGATTTTTATGTTTTTCTCATGAGCTGGGGAAATCAGGTAAGCGAAGTTGGAAATAAAGAAAATTACAACAGCAGTTATTACGGCAATCAAATAAGCGACGGACCATTTTTCATAAACACAAATATCATAAATAATCAATCATAAAGTGGTTGCGGGAGCTTGTACATGCTTTTTAGCAAGCCGCACGCGGAACGTTCTCATTGAGGTAAGCGGCCCGTCGGCTTCCAAATCGCCGCTCAGGACCAGGTGCTTTAACCGGGAACAGGCAAATAACTCCCCCAAAGGATTGCGCCCATCGCTGCGCCCCATGATTTCTCCCACCATACGCACTGCAGGTTTCCAACGCCTGCTGCAGTACCCCAGCACATCGCCGTCGTATACAGAAAGGTCTTTAAACCGCAATACTCCATTTTCATCGCATTCCCTTAATAACTCCGGCCGGGCGGCAATCTGCTCAAATTGTTTTGCAAACCGCTCACGTTTTGCCCTATTGAGCGGTACGGCCTGGTGAAGCATGGAAACCAGTTCCGGCATGGAGTGGGCGGATATACTGTGGTGCCCCCATAGAGGGGGCACCTGTATTAGCGCTATCTTTACGTCAATGCCCCTTAACCAATAACAGGCCATTCTAATAAATATATAATCGTTGGCATCGCTGCCCGCCCAAAGTACCAGCCTGCCTGCGGGGTTCTGGCGCAGCCGCTCCTGTAGTGCTAACCAGGGGGCAAATGCATCTGTTTCAACCATTCCCAGGTGCATATAATATTCCTCAAATCCCATGCTTTGCAGGAATGCCGCTCTTTTTTTCCCGTCATCCAGGGGGCCTATGCCGGGCGTATCCTCAATGACGATTACATCACCGGCCAGCTTGTTTTTTTGAATGCCCCAGCATAAACTACCGGCGGTACCGGGGTGAGATGTTAGGTGCAGGTCCGTCATGTGTTAAACAGGTATTCAGTAAATTCTGAAAAATTGCTTCCACAAAAATCCATTGAATTTGTTTCGAAATTCGACATCAACCCAAAAGAATAAATGGCCCCCGTTTGCTTTTGGAAGGCATAGCCGGTATCTGCCGCATCTTTTCCAAATAAAAAATAGCCCGGAATTTGTTCCATTAAAATACCATAAGCCTTGTTAATGTCCATTAGCGCTTCTGCAGGAAAAAGATAAAGCCAGCCATTTTCGCCAATCCCTCCTTCGCCCCCATTAAATGCTTTCATAAAATCTATATAGTCCTGAGGCAATGAAAACCTATTTTGATGCTGAAGGTGTTCAAATGTATGTTGCGACGCCCCTTCTTTATTCGGTTTAAAATCCATCAAATAATCTCTAAGCTTGTTGTTCATTGTTGGCTGTTTTGTACCGTCTTCATAATGTCATTTCTAAAGAAAGGTACAAATTTTTCGTCTTGAGCAGGCCTCCCCGCCTAGCATAGCCGTAACTTGGGTGCTGCCTAAAGCGGCTTCTGTAACTACTGTACCTGTAAAATATAATAAGACAAATAACAAAGCCGCACAGGCCGAGAGGCCTGCGCGCGTTAAGAAAACTTAGCCCGGTTTTTACTTCCTCTTCGTCTTATACTCCGCCGGGTCCTCTGCGGCCATCGGCAAGCCCGGCTCAGTAGTTTGCTCCCAGTTCATAGAATGTATGCGCAGGCGATACTTCAGGTAATTTTTCAGCGCCTTATCCGTGCAATACACATAGCAGCCCTTCATGCCGCGGGTCATCAGTACCCGGTAGGTATTCTTAATAATGGCCCGCAGCAACTCCTGGGTAGCTTCCGGGTCTTCCTTCATCAGTTTTTTATATCCGAAAATTGATTTATCGTCCCTGGAACGTTTGGCGGGGTCTACCAATACCTTTCCATCTCGGTAAATTAAATCATCGCCAATAATAACGCCCACATAGTCTACTTCCAAACCCTGGCAGGTATGTATACAACCCACTTCGTTTACGGAATTGGGGTCAATGATCCACTTAGAGCCGTAACTGCTCAGGTTCCATTGCAGTTGAAAATCATCATCCGGAAAAACAATGTCATTGGCTAGCGGCACTTTTTTGCTCTTCCAGTCCCAACAGTAACCTGCTACCAGCCTTGCCTTGTTGTTTATTTTGTTCTTTTCAAAAATAAGGTTTCGCAGTTGGCCGGGGGTATCCACTACTTCAAACTCAAAGTCAAAACCAACCGTATCCAACGCGTAGTTGGCCGTATCCCGCTTTTGCAGCACATCATCCAGCCAGGCCAGGTACCCGTCGGACCCATTGCAGCGAAACTGTGAGTCCAGCTTTGTTTTATACACCCGCGCTCCCGCTTCCACCGCAAACTGTTCTATGCGTTCCGCCGTTCCGTAATCATCAATATGTACCCGTTGGTCACCATCTATAAAAAATACACAGAAAGCAGCCGTGTTAATAATTTCCCGTATCTGGTTATCGCCCTGTTTTAAAAAACCGGTTTTTTCTGTAAGCCGGTGTGCTTCGTCTACAATAAGCGCCGCCATGGCATTTTTAGGAGCCCGCATAAAGGAACCCGAGCCTACAAACAGGTTCTTCAGCTCCGCCATACGCCGCACATCCTGTAACTTGTCAAAATATACTTCCCGCGGCGCGCTGGTTTTGGTTACGTACTGCGTCATCAGTCCCCGCTTGTTCAGCTCCACCAATAGGTTTATGGCCACTACAGATTTGCCGGTGCCCGGCCCGCCCTCAACAATCAGCACATTTTTGTTGTTGGGGTTGGATTGTTTAGCCAGGCGTAGCGCCTGCTCGTACACCACCTTCTGATCATCGATCATGATAAACTCCTTATTACCCTTCATGATTGATTTTAGACTGTCTGCAAGGGTTTTGGAGGGGCGTATTTTGCCGTTATCAATACGGGCGATGATGTTGGTGGTATCCCCGTACTTCATAAAGCGCTTTATAAAAGCGCGTAGCTTTAATGCATCCGGTTGTAAAAACACGGGAGCTTTTTCTATATAGTAGCTGTAAAAGGTATTGGATATGACATCATCCGGCGCATAGTTGTGCAGGTAGGCACAGGGGTGCAGGTTTATATGCTCTTCCTCCACCGTGGCGTTGAAAGATTGCAGTAGCGCTGCGTAGGACCATGCCTGGTAGGAGGGGTGACTGGTGGCGCTTATGCCACCTTTGTAGCGGGTTTCTATAACCCCGTCCTGGTCGGTAAGCCAGGCCTCCGACCATTGTTTTAGTTCTATAATAATTACGTTTTCCTGCTTCCCGTCTGTACCGGATATGATAAAATCCACCCGTTTGCAGGTTTGGGGTATATGGTATTCTACAGATATACCGCAGTTTTCCGGTATTTCCCTGTCGTGCAGCACCTTGTCCATATATGCCAAGGAGTGTTTAAAAGATTTAAGCTCACTATCACCTATTTCCTTCCCCGTTTTTTGGCGTATAGCCCCGGCAATAATAACATCTATACTATTGGTAAGCACATCATTACTAAAATCTTCCTTGGTACGCTGGTATACAATCATGCAGTTGGCGTTTTTATAAAAGCGCTATAGTTCATTATACTTTTTGGCCGTGCCTTTGGCCTTATCCACCGGGTATTTTTTATCGTTAGCGGCTATTTTTTCCAGCAATATTTCCTTTATATCAAAGCCGTATTTGTTGGCCAGCAAAAAGGCAAAGGCCAGCACATCCGCCAGCTCCTCCTTAACCTTATCCCGGTTGGCCTCCTCCGGCGCCTTCCAAAGGAACAGCTCCAGCAGCTCCCCGGCCTCTACATTAATGGCCAGGGCCAGGTCCTTTGGGTTGTGAAACTGATCCCAGTCCCGCGCATCTCGGAAATGCGTCAACGCTTTTAGTATCATATCTATACTATCCATAACTGTCCAAAGTTGAAAAATTCCTTTAAAGTACAAAGTTTGGGTGTAATAGTATCTGTTTTTTTTAATATATTTATCATCCGATCCACTGATTAGAAAATATCAAAACGTTCTGCATCAAGTAAATTACTTTTAACACTGTTATTGTAAAGAATTTCTATAAAAACCCCTCATAGTCTTATGTCGATCCCGAATCCTATTCCAATTAGTAAGTTGAGTACGGAACAGAAAAAAGAAAGCTCAACGAAGGAAAAAGTAAGAAACACTTTGACTGATGAACTAATAATTGGGATATGCGCTCCAATTGGATCTTTGAGAGAACCAGTAATTAAAGAATTATCCGATCAACTTATAACTGAATATGGCTATGAAGTGCAAATTTTGAAATTGAGTAGTTATATCGAAAAGTATGTTACAGAAACTGTAACTACACGCGCGGGAGAAACTAAGGAGTATACGTTTTTAACAAATAAAATAGATGGGGGTAATTTTTTAAGGAAAGAACATGGGCATTCAATTTTATCCGAGATGGCTATAAATGATATTCATATTACCAGGCATCAGGATAGTGATGGGAAAGTTGAGTTTAGAAAAAGTGAAGAGTTAAAAAGTAGAAAGAAATGTTTTATAATCGACTCTCTTAAGAATAAAGCCGAATTGGAGCTATTAAGAGATATATACAAGGAAATATTCTATCATGTGAGTATTTTTTCTCCGGTAAATGAGAGAAAACAAAACCTAATTAATAAGGGACTTTCTATTGATGAAAGCAATAATATTATTTTTACAGATAATTTTGAGAATAACCAACATGGGCAAAATGTGAAAGATACATTTATTGAAGCCGATTTTTTCATTAGAGTATCTGCTGACAATCTTTGTAAGTTAAAGGAAAAAATAAATAGATATTTAGGTATCATTTTTGAAAGTGACGTTATCACGCCATTGCCTCACGAAATTGCGATGTATGAGGCAAAATCTGCAGCTGGTAATTCTGCCTGTCTTTCGAGACAAGTAGGGGCAGCTATTACCAATCGAAAGGGTGAAATTATTTCAAGAGGATGGAATGATGTTCCTAAGTTTGGTGGGAATCTTTATACAGAAGGGGATAATAATGATCATCGCTGCAAACATAACGGATATTGTAGTAATGACACAACAAAAGATATAATTGCAAAAGAAATAGTAGAAGCTATATTTTCTGATGAAATATTCAAAAAGAAATTTTTTTCTGAAGGCCGGATTGACCCCCTAAATGAGGATTACATAAGAATGAACAAGATTATTAGGAAAAATAGTCGTGTTAAAGATTTAATAGAATTTTCCAGAGCTGTTCACGCCGAAATGCATGCAATTATTATTGGAAGCCAGTTGGGAGGTAGTAAAATGATAGGAGGGAAGTTATTTTGTACAACATATCCATGTCATAATTGTGTGCGTCATATTATTTTATCGGGAATAGAAGAAATATATTATATAGAACCTTATTCAAAAAGTTTGGGTATTCCTCTGCACAATGATGCCATAACTGAGGATGAATCAGACAGTTCGAAGGTGCGATTGTTAGTATATGATGGTGTAGCTCCTAGAAGATTTATGGAATTTTTTATAATGAAAGATTCTAGGAAGGACTCGAGCGGCAGATTAAATCTAGGATTTAAAAATTTGCAATATCCAAAGTCTCGTATATCTTTGCAAGCACTACCATCATTAGAACAGCAAGCGACACACTCTTTGTATGAAAAAGGTCTTCTGAAGAAAAATGAAGAAAAATAGAAAAGATATAAGAAAGAGTTTAACAAACAATAAAAATCAATTGAATATTGATTTTTGTAAGCCTGTAGATAATTTAAAATTTAATACAATTTCTTCGGCAAAGGTTATTAATATCAATTCAATTGTAGAAAAGCAAAAAGCGAACTTAATAAATGTTATTCTTACTTCTACCAGATCTTTTTAAGTTTAACTACTGCTGCTCCACTCCCTAAGATAATATCCTTTTTTTAAACGTATATTTGGAAATTCCTTATCATGACTTCAACGAAGCGCAAGTACTTATGTGCGTCGATAAAGGGATTAAAGAATAACTCTTAGTTTGTTTTGTTGTGATACTTTCGCTTTTTGAAATAAAAATTTTTCAGTAATGTCTCTCGGCAATGAAAAATCGGCAGCGAAATCTTTTTCATCATAATTGAAGGACTCTCGAAAAAGTTGTACAGCTTTTTTATACAATTTAGGTCCATCGATAGTAACCTCTATAGGCTCTTGAGTTTTATAACCATGCCTGCTCAATTCAATGTTTAAATATTGATATCTTTCAGGAGATATACAGTTTAAGTCTTTAGCTCGTCTTAAAATTGAAGCCATTGAAGTTTGCCAATATCTTTTTAGTTCTGCTAAGTTTCTTAATGTTAGATTATAAAGACTATCTATTATTACATCTCTAGGCATTAAGAAGGAAGATGCGAATTCATTTGCTTCAGATTCTTTTTTATCTTCTCTATATAAAGGCAAAATAGGGTTATCAATAATGTGCAGCAGAAGATGACCTAGTTCATGACTCAATGTGAATCGTTTTCTATCATTTGAGAAATTCTTATTTAAAATTATCAGTTTATAGCCTTTGTCAGAAACAAAAGAGACTCCGTCGAATTTTTCAGAAGCATCGTGCTCTATAATGATAATTCCATTTCTCTCTAAAAGATTGTAAATATTTGTTACAGGCTCGTCATCTTTTAATAAAAAGACTGATCTGATTTTTTTTGCTACAGAAGATATAGAGTATTCCTCCAAATCAAAGCCACGGAGCTTAAATTCGGGCCATTCAATGGATTCAGAAAGGCTATCAATGATATAACCATATAGCTTTAACTCCCGCGTAAGAGCTAATTCATACTTTTTTGGCATACCGGACCTTTTTCGAAAATGTACATTTTCTATAGGATTATAAATTTTCTTTTGAAAAAAGGAAACGGGGAAGTCCAACTCATTAATAATTTTATTTAGAACCTCTTCAGACAACACAGACAATCCTTTTTCAAATTTTGATAAATTAGATTGTGAGAGCCCATCTATTCTATTCGATAAGTCCGTTTGAGATAAGCCCCGAAATTCTCTCGCAAAAATTATTTGCCTATGGTCAATAATATGCATAACGGTTTATTTTAAAAAGTAAAAAATGGTTGGAGCCGGTTCAGTAATTACAAAGTATTTGCTCTCTTTTGTTGGGGCTTTAATTTTATGCTTTCGAAAATATCGGGTTCGATCGGAGCAATCGGGACAACAGGAGTAATTCCCAGGTTCCCATGATCAAGACCGATGTCTTCTTTGAAAATGCGCCAGGCTACATCACCACTATCAATACATAACAATTCCGATCTTACGACAATTCCAAATCGATTCTCCTGGTATCCAAAAAACAAAACCCCCGTTGAATGTTCGTCGCTGTTGAACAGCGGAGTGAAAGTTTGCTGGACCAGATTTGTAAAGGATGCCGTTTTTATGCCCATTGGCATCCCTTTCGGATTCAATTTTTTAAAAAGAATCAAATAAGGGCCTTTAATAACTAAAAACCGCTTATAGCTTCCTACTTTCCAATTGTTAGGCAAAGTGCCTAAAATGCATTGGTTAAACTTTGCTTGCATTAAATTTGCATTGAAGTTTCTTCCTCTTGCTAAAACTGGTGTCATCCGAGCTTCTTCGTTAAAAAGCTCAACAGCTTCATCAAAGGAACTGAATAGATGCTTCAATACATCACTGTTTTGATGTAAATCAAATAACGCCTCTTGCCGGGAAAAAATCCGTCTCCTGTTTGGAGATTCATTGGGATTCACTAAATTTGTTATCATTTTGAATTCTTTATTAATGGCTCCAACCATTAAATTTAATTGAGCACTCTTATTTGCAGTAAGGGTGCTTTTTAACAAAGATATAGTTTATATATAATTTTCAAAAAATTTTGTGCATAATTTTTTGAGTTTATTGTATTTATTCTATATAAAATCAATCAATTGGGCTATTTTCATATTTGGTCCCAACTTGGGATATCTTACAACAATAACTCGTTTGATACAATTACCTACAAAAATGTTACTTCCTTATTCGTACGCAAGCGCCATAAGTATAATCGCTGCACAGCCCAATTTTATATTTTTCTCATAAGCTGGAAGTAAATAGAAAAAGCAAAATCGTAACAAAAAGCAGCAACAAACCATTATTATAGCAATATAATAATTCTGTGGGTCACTTTTTTATAAAAGCAAGAACAAAAAAGCAATCAATAGTCAAAGCAAAGCTATTTCTGCTCCACCAGCTTCACCCCCTCACACACATACTCCAATAACTCACCCGGTTTTACGCCAATCGCTAAAGCAATCAGATATAATTCTTCAACCCTTAATTTGGCTGTTGGATTAATGGTTAATTCACTCACCCGAGGCTTGCTTAAACCGGTTTTTCGGGCAACTTCCGATTTATTAATCGATCTGGCCTGTAAATATTCTCCAAGTCTTGTCATTGGATTTCAATAGTTTCTGGAAATAATTAATGATTTAATGTAAATAATTCCAGAAAATCGAAAAATTATTTTGAAATATTGTCCGACTTGCTGTAAATTCGTACAGAAAGTCTTTAAGAAATAACTAAATCATGAAACATTTTTGGATAAATAGTACTTAGTTATAGACTGCAAAATACTTAGCGTATTTGCTTTATTTCCGTTCCTAAATTCTACGACTTTTTATGACGACGGGATGATAGGTAAATCGCTCATGTTTATCTTTATTATATAGCATATATTTAAAGATTAAAGCGTGGGCGTTCTTATTTCGTTGTCGGGGTGTCGTAGCCCTTTAGGAACAATAAGGACTAACCCACGCTTCTTTATGCGTGCGGTGGTCCGGCATTAAAAATTTCCAGTTGCTAAAACCACTACTATGCACGCCGTTACTACACCAGCAAACACCCCCACTTTTAATGAAGAGCAATGGCTGCCCGTGCTCTTTTTACTGGCAGATACCCAAACCTGGCTGCAGCAATTACAGGAGGGGCACCTGCGCCAGCTACCCGTAAAAAACCGTAAAAAGCTGCTGCGCAAAAGTTGGTACCTGGGCGTAAAGGCCCTGGCCCATATATTGGAGCGCCATTACCATAAGGTAGCCCGCCACCCGCTGGCCGGCAAATTTACCATCCCCATACCCGCCATTGTAGCCGCTATAAAAGATGCGTACCAGCAGCCCGCCCAACAACTGGGGCAAAGTGGCCACTGGCAGCGCGTGCAGGATATAGGCAGCACCATCGGGTATAACAGCCGCGGCCAGCCGGTGAGCACCATAACCGTAATTACGGATGCCGCGGGGGAGATCATTACCGCCTTCCCCGGCGCTGCAGAGACGACCTGTTAGGTCTGTTTTCCGCCGCGTACAGACCTAACAGGTCGTCTCCGCAGGAAGAAAGGGTAATACCGCCCGCCGGTGGCCCCTGATCTTCCCGATCCCCAGGCAACAGTACTGTCACTAATGTAAAAACGCTCAAAAATTAAAACCCATGAAAACAATGAAAACCGCAGATCCCTTTCATACAGAAAGCTGGTGTTTGGAAGCCACCACCAATCCCTATCGTGTGTTTTTTCTTTGTTTTGAACACGCAGGGGATATTGATGCATTGCGCAAAATGCTGCTGCATGTATTGCTCTTTATTGAGCAGTTTGAACCCCAAAAGGAAATACCCGTGTACCGCGTCTGCTGTGCATTTATGGCCCTGCACTCCGTTATAGCGGCCGCTCATTATATTTACCGGCACGGTATGCAGGGGCCGGTGGCTGGGCAGCAGCAGCATCCGAAGCAAGAGGACCGGCAGCCCGGCAGGGAGGAACAAACATGTTTTACTTCCTACTTTATATCCGGGGCGGAACATCGCAACCTGTATGAAGCGCTGAAAGCATTTTTCGGTTATCAAACCCGGCAGGAGTGGACCGCCGGGCTTCATCTTATGTTTTATCATTGTGTAACAGACCGGCCCATTGGTATGGAAATAGACCTCTTCTCCCATTGGTTTTACCTCAGCAAACTGCTGGAAGCCGCTTGGTTAATGGCGGAGGATTGATGTTGCCTTCCATTTGAATACCTCTGCTTTTAATGCAACCGCTCTGCCTGTTTTATTCTAATAACGGCCGCTTATTTCTGCAGCCTCATTCCCCCGCACACATACTCCAGCAGCTCGATGGGCCTTACATCAATAGCCATTGCAATCAGGTACAGTTCATCAGCTCTTAAATGGCTCCGCTCATTGAGCGTTAATTCATTCATTCTTGCCTTTGAAAGACCGGTTTTGCGTGCTACTTCCGATTTGTTTACCGATTTCTGGGCCAAATAAAGTCCAAGTTTGGTCATTGATTATTAGGGTTTTCTATACACTTATTAGGGTTAAGCGACAAGAAAGGTAAAAAAAATATATTTTTATTTGGAGGGTTATCGGTTTATTTGTATTTTAGTATCGATTTTCTATACAAATGTTAGTAAAAGCTTATTCTTTTATGCGATACGATAGTTCTTAATAAAATGCCTCACTATCCTAAATGCACTGTTATTGATGCCTTGCTGCAACAACTGCCATAAAGGATAACCTGTTAAAACTCCAGCCGTCTTTTAAGCGGAGATTATCAAAACTTCCGCATCTACTACACAAACCTGTTTTAAAAAACAAGATCATGAAAAAGAGCAACACCAATTCAAAAGGCCATAATCCACCGGGTATGGAATGGCAAACCGGACACTATGAGCGCTTTGCACAATATCATTTTATACTCCCTTACCAGTTTTTGCTGCTGTGCCGTCTCGTGGAAGTGCCGCCGGAGCGTGTCCTGCAGGATTTTATGGAGAACCTTGGTTGTGAAGGGGCCGACTGTGAACAGCGGGACATGGTGCAGGCCTGCCTTATTGATTATTTTATTGCCCATGGCTACGGCCGGCAGCATTATACGCCGGAACAGATCCGTAAGGTGTTTAAGGGAATGGATGCCATCAACGGTTTGTTCCCGGAGGAGGATGAAGCCATGATCCATAACCATGTTCTGTGGCGGGACCAATACCACCAGTATTGGTTTAACCGGTGGTTTTTAAAACTGCGGGGCACGGCGCACAAGAGTGTATCGCCCCCTTTCCTTTCCATTGTGAAGGCGGGCCCGCCCGCTGACCCAGCCGGCACGGCGCCCGATGAAATGCCAACAGCCACTACTATTTAACTCCAAAAACAAAACATATGAAAAACAAAAATAACAAAGACCCGTTTAAGACTACCTGCTGGTACGGCCAGCCCATTCGTGACCCCTACCAGGTATTTGCCGGGTGTTTTAGTAACACTTCTGTTTCTTTTTACCGGGATATGATCCGGGATGTACTGCTGCATGTAACAAAAGTAGCAATCTATAAAAAAACAGATCCCGCGGGGGTGTACCGGTGCTTTAAAATCATACGCTCCGTAATGCTGGCTGCGTATCTTATAAAGAACAGAACAGGGGTAGTGCTGGAGGAGGCACTGATGCACCGCCCACTGTACTGCGATGAGCCGGGGGATGAAGGGTATTGCTGGACCAGCTTTCCCCGCGTACTGTCAGTGGAGGAGTATAAGAACCCTTACCGGGCCCTGCGCCATTTCTTTAAATTTCAGTCGCCCCAACAATGGAAGGCCTGCCTGCAGGCTATACCGGAGCGTGCATACACCTTTTTTGTTGACCCCGGTGAGCTGGAGGCAATGGATCTTTACCTGCACCTGGTACAATTAATGGAGGCGGCGCACCTGATCAATGTGCGGGAGGTAACCCATGTTAACGGCCGCCTTAAACCAGGCATGTATTTGCAAAATCAATTTTAAATCATTCTTTAATTTTTAAATAATAACATATGAAGAACTACATCAACCAGCTAAATAGCAAAGAACAGTATGCGGTGCATTGTATCAAAAAACTGATCACTACCCAACTGGACCCACTCATCATTTATTGTTTTGGCTATACTATATCAGTAAGTACCCGGCGAAGTGCCTTTGTAAAAAAGCAGTTTGCAGAGGAACGGCATTTTACCTGTGACCTGCTTATTATTACACCAAGTGCCGTAACGGTGGATGAAGACAAGCGGGCCGCGATACAGGAAATGGTGGCACATTTTGGAACCGTAAATATGGTTATTCACCCGCTGGGCTTTGCGTTGCGGCAGCTCAATGAGGGCAACCTGTTTTTTAGCTGGGTGCATAAAAACGGCATGCTGTTGCACGAGCGTAACAATAGTATGCAATTATTGCCAGCGCCCGTGGGCAAGGAGTACCAGTTGCAGGCAGCAGCGTTTTATGCCGGTGATCCTGAAATGACGGGCTATCTTGAAGTAAAATTGCAGCGGCTGGTAAAACCGCAGCCTAAACAGGAAAAACCATCGCTTCCGCAACCGGTAGAAATAAGGTTGATGCTGGATCCGCAGCAGGGCTGGCAGCCGGCTGTAACAAAAGCGCCCGTTGCTAATCAACCCACGCCGGAAGACTAACGTGTGCCCTGGGTAGGCCTGGTAATGCAGCCGGTTTCTTCTTATAGAACAATGCAAAACCTACAGTGCTGAATGCAACCGGCAACGGCTATAATGGTGCGGGCTTATCAACAAAAAAGGGGCCTGATGCAGCCCCTTTTTTTATTCGGTTGTGTTTTGTGAGTAATCGGATCCCACTTATTATTCAAGTACCCGGATCTCCGTTCTCCTGTTTTGCTGATGCTGCTCCTCGGTACAGGAAATACCATCTGCACAATAGTTTACCAGCTTTGTTTCACCATAGCCCTTTGCCCGGAGGCGGCTACCCTGTATGCCCTTTCTGATAAGGTATTTTACTGCTGCTTCGGCCCTCTTTTGCGAAAGTTTCAGGTTATAGCTGTCGTTGCCCCTGCTGTCGGTATGGGAAGAAAGCTCTATGCGGATGGCGGGATTTTCTTTCAGTGCTTTTACCAGGTTGTCCAGCACCAGAGCAGCATCCGGCCGGATATCGGCCTTATTAAAATCGTAAAAAATATCTTTTAATACAATGGAAGCACCCTGTTTAAACTCCATTACATCCAGCTCCAGGTCTACATACATCACCTTGCTTCTGTCGAGCCCTTTTGTAGTGATCTTTTCTTTATTGGAAAAGTAACCTTTGTGCTGTGCCGATAAGGTATAGTCGGTATTGGGATCAAGCAGGTATACAAAGGCTGCATTTGCGTCGGATGTTTTTTGCTGCACAGAGGCCCGCGCTTCGTTGGTGAGCATGGTTTGTATAAAGGGCAGCAGGTTTTTTGTTTGCTTATTGATGGTCTTGCCTTCGAGGGTAAACCGGGTATCATTGTGCTGCAGCTCTTTAATAATGGTCGTATTCCTTGTTCTGAAATCTGCCTCTGTGATCACCGCCTCCGTAGTGTTTATCCCGTTCTTTTCACCAATAACCCGGTAGCGCCCTGCCGGTACATTGGCATAGGCAGGTATTAGGCCGTTGGCATCCGTAACCGCGGTAAATGCTTCATGGCTGCCCTCTTTAATTATTTTTACCGCTACCTCTTTAAGCGGCTGACCCGTGGGCTGGTCGGTTACTTTTATGATGATGTTTTTGCGTACGGCTACCGGGGGCGCTGGTATTGCCGCGGGTGGCGGCAAAACAGGCGCTGCTGCAGGTTTGGACCGGCCCAGCCATATTTTAACCCCCAGGCTGGCGCTGATAAAACGCAGGGGCTTTTCACCGGTTATATCCTTGCTATAACCGGATTTATCATTAAAAGCTACCGGCGTGGCATTGCCGTTCATAAGCACGGTGCCGCTTGCAGAGCCATTAAAAGATTGGGCGCTCTTTGTTGCCGGGGAGGGCATATGCCAGTAGTCGGCCCCCGCATTGATAGAAACCCCGGGCGATACAAAATAGTTGATACCCGCACCCCCCCGGGCAATGAATTGTACGGCGGATCTTTCTTTTACCTTACCCGGGTCGTTGGCGCCGCTGGCAACATAGTCGTCATAAAAGGTCTTGCTCATGGCGTACTGCGCATAGTTGCCATTAACAGATACATTGGCCTTGCCCACGGTTACGGGTGGGTTGGTGGGCGTATTATAGTTGTAGGTAAACGTATTGGCGGAAGTTCCGTTGCCCGCTACATAGTAATAGCCAAAACGTTGCAGGGCTGCTCCGGCCTGTGCATACAGGTTCACCTGCAGCCTTCTTTTTCCCAGCCAGAGGCTGGGGCCGGTAAGGGCATAAAAGTTCCGGTAGTTTTTGCTTAATGTAAGCGTTTGAGTACCGGAGGGCATCTGGTAATACTGGCCATTCGGCTCCCCCGCATCCAGTGCATTTTTAAAAACTACCTTATTGCTTAGCCCGTTCAGGATATCTTCTGCTGCGGGGTTAAACTCCATAGCGGCTTTATTGCGCTGCACATTGAGCGTGCCCAGGGCCAGCTCCCAGCTAAAGGCCTTATGGCGCCACCCGCCGTTCAGTTCCGCAAAGTACCCGCTGCTGAAATAGTAAAGCGGATTTTCTGCCAGCCTGTTGTTCTTAAATACATAACCACCGCGGGCACCCAGGTACCAGGAGGGCTGTGCATCAGGACAATGTTCCGGAATGTTTTGTTGCGCATTTGCATACTGCAGGCATTGCAACAGCAACAACAGCAGTAGAAGGTTTCTTTTTCTCATATATAGGGTATTGATTTATCGCGCGCAAAAATACAGAATGCAACAATATGAATGCTAACCGCAGGACTGTACTGGCAAACCCTTGCGAAAATCTTCGCTCCCTGCGCTTAGGACCGGCAGCCCTATAAAAAAAAAGGGAGAGAACAAGAATGTTCCACTCCGTATTATACATGAGAAATGTCTGAGTTGAAAAGAGCGATATCAGATATCCCCTCTTTTGTACTTTGCTGTCTGCATAACGCTTCCGTTATTGTCTGCAGCTACGTTATAAATATGCCGGTCGTCACGAACGATTATATTATAGCTGGTTCCTTCCCCGTTGGTCACTTCCGTAATACCGTATATTTCTTTACCATCATATTTCTTTTTTATCTTATACAGGATATTAGAAGGAAGCTGGTTCTCCTTATAGTACCTGATCGTGCGGATCAGGGCCCCGTTATTGTCGATCACAGCGCGTGTGGATATGGATCCGGAACGGAAACTGGCCTCATTGTAATCAGCAGTTGTATTCCATTGTACATTCTGTGCGTTGGTAAAGATAGCATTAAATGTTTTTAATGCTTTCTCATTTACATTGGGATTTGCTGCAACAGCAGTCATTGCGTTTAAACCAAGGGAAAGGGCGGCGGTAAGAATAAAGAGTTTCATTTTAAAAAGGTTTTATGCCTTAGCGGCGGTTTTAAATTTTTTATTGGTTTGTTAAATCAAAAGTAGTATCGGGTTGCACTATCTGTCAAGTGGTTTGTGGTAAAATACCAAAGAAACGGGGTGAACGACGGATTTCTCCGGGTAAAACTTCCAATTTTCTTTGACAGTAACTCATCCTTTAACTTTTTTCGATCCCTTACAGAATCATTAAAACGCGTTTGTATATATAAGTCGCACCAGTTGTTCATTTGTTACAGTCTCTCTATAAAAAAAATGTTAAGCCTTTCTTAATTAGGCCCATGGCTCGTTTACGAACGTTCCGTAGTTTTGATGAAAGGTCGTCATGGTTTCAGTGCCGGCAATGCCTACCTTTGTGCCGCAAAACAGATGGAATATGAAGCTGAACACAAAGATCATTCACGCAGGAGTGGCGCCCGATCCTTCAACCGGTGCTATCATGACCCCTATTTATCAAACATCCACCTTTGTACAATCGGGCCCCAACCAACACCAGGGTTATGACTATTCAAGGGCGGGAAACCCTACCCGCACGGCCCTGGAGCAATCGCTGGCCGCACTGGAAAATGCCCGGCATGGCCTGGCGTTCAGCAGTGGAGTGGCGGCTACAGAAACGGTGATCAAATTATTAAAACCCGGTGATGAGGTTATTGCCGCCAATGATATGTATGGCGGTACTTACCGTTTGTTCTCAAAGATCTGGGAAGACTACGGTATCCGGTTTATTTATACAGATACCACCCATACAGAAAATATAGCCGGTGCAATAACGGATCAAACAAAGCTGATCTGGATCGAAACGCCCACCAACCCGCTGATGAATATTACCGATATTGCAGCGGTTGCCACTATTGCAAAAGAGGCCGGGGCCCTGCTTTGCGTAGACAATACCTTTGCATCGCCTTATCTTCAGAACCCGATAGACCTGGGTGCTGATATCGTTATGCACTCGGCTACAAAATACCTGGGAGGTCACAGCGATGTGGTGATGGGAGCACTTATGTTTAACGGTGATGAGCTGCGCGAACGCCTGTTCTTTATCCAGAAGAGCAGCGGTGCGGTACCGGGCCCCATGGATTGCTTTCTGGTGCTGCGCGGTATTAAAACCCTGCATGTACGCCTGCAACGCCATTGTGAAAATGGCAGAAAGGTTGCGGAGTTCCTGGCAGCGAATGAAAAGGTTAAAAAAGTATACTGGTGCGGTTTTGAAGATCAGCCGGGATACGCTGTTGCAAAAAAACAAATGCGCGACTTTGGCGGGATGATGAGCTTTGAACTGAAAGATGATTCGGTGGAAGCTGCGACGAAGGTACTGACTGCTACGAAAATATTTGCGCTGGCAGAAAGCCTGGGCGGAGTGGAATCATTGATCAATCACCCGGCATCGATGACACATGCCTCTATTCCGCGGGAGGAACGCATTAAGAATGGATTAAGCGATTCCCTGATCCGGCTGAGTGTAGGTATCGAAGATGCCGATGACCTGGTGGAAGATCTGAAGCAGGCCATTGGCTAACCTGCGGGTTGCTATACGCGGCGCTCAGAACGGCACTATATATTTACAGGTGATGGATCCTGGCGGGGTGATCCATCACCTTTGTTTTTTAAGATCCCCGCCTAAAATAAGCAGGTGCTGAACCGGGCTGATCCGGCTTGTTATTTTTTTGGGTGCTATTCAAAAAATGCAAATTCTCTCCTGTAAACCAACTATCTTGCAGGTAATTGGTCAATTAAAGGATCATTTTATGAATAGGGAATTACCGGAAGCAGAACAAACAGCGCTATCGCAAACCATTCTCCAGATCAATAACAGTTACCTCGATTGGGAAAAAGTACAGCATATGACCCTGATGCCGGACTCATTTTCCAACACGGCCATTTGGGAGGCTGCCCGGCAGGCCCGGGTGCAGGGTTTCACACGGAACCTGGTCATTTTTGACCAGTCATTTACCTGGTCTGTTTCCAATGATATGGAAGCGGCTTTACATGACCTGGATGTACACCTGGCAGGAGGACGGAATATCTCCGCTGTAATGGATCAGAAAAATGATCATCGTTACCTGGTAACAGCTGCCCTTGATGAAGCGATGGCTTCTGCACAACTGGCCGGATACCCCGCTACCCGTAAGATGGTGCGGGAGCTGCTGCTGAAAAAGAAAACAACTGCCAATGAGACCGAACAGGTGGTGGTCAATCTTTATAAATGCCTGCAAAAGGTTTCGGAGTGGGGGCAGGAGCCTTTCTCCGAAGCCATGCTGCTGGAGCTGCACCAGCTGCTGACAAAAGATACCATCAAATTAAAAGGGATCGGTCGCTATCGGACCAATAATAAATATGATGCTTCGGGTATCGGAAGCGCAGCGTCTTACAAAGCGGTGGACGCAAAATCCATCGGAGCCTGGATGCAATGGCTGGAGGCCTTTATCAACGAGGATAAAAAGCCCTTCTTCATTCACCCGGTAATAAAAGCCTGTATCATTGCTTACCTCGTTACATATATTCGCCCGTTCAGGGATGGCAACGGGCGCATGGCCCGGCTGCTGATGTACGCATACCTGCTTCGCCAGGGTTACTGGGTTACAAAATATACCGCGGTTTCCAATATCCTTATTAAATTAAAGGCTCCGTATCAAAAGTCCTTTTTACAGGCAACTGCCAATGCCGATACCGGTTATTTTATTCATTTTATGATCCAGGCGCTCCGTATGGCCGACCGGTCGTTAAAGGAAAGCCTGCAACGCACCAATAAGGAAAAAGAAAGCAATCCCTTTATAAAGATCGACGGATTGAATGTAAGGCAGGCCACCGCCCTTCAATGGATCAGCGATGACCCGGAAAAGATCGTAACCATACGCGAACTGCGGTCCGGCTTTGGTGTATCAAAGGAAACAGCAAGAACAGATCTTACGGCATTAGCCGAAAATGGCTGGCTGAAATTTTATCACCTCAATAAGAAAACCTATGCCTTTATAAAAGGCGATGGTTTTGACAAGTTGTTAAAGGAAAAACTAAATCTGTAATTTTGTACAAATAGCAGCAGTATGGGCATCGCAAAATTAAATCCCGGCATCATCAGGGACATCCGCCAGCTGGACCCGGATAAGCGCTACTCTTATGCGGACTATCTGAAATGGCAGTTTGACGAGTATGTAGAGCTTATAAAGGGAAAGTTGTTTCAAAAAATGTCGCAGGCTCCTGCCCGGGAGCATCAGCGGATCGTAATGGCAATCAGTGGTAAGTTATTTCAATATCTTACAGGTAAACCCTGCGATGTTTACCCTGCTCCCTTTGATGTACGTTTTCCTTCTTCTGATACTGCAACTGATGAAAAGACCTATACCGTGGTACAGCCGGATATCAGCCTGATCCGTGATCCCTCAAAGCTGGATGACCGCGGGTGCGTAGGCGCACCGGATATGATCGTTGAAGTGGTATCCCGGGGTACCGCCATACGGGACTGGAATTTTAAATATAATCTTTACCAGGAAACGGGGGTAAAAGAATACTGGATCATAGAGCCGGTAGACCGCTCCGTTACCATATTTATCTTAACCGAAGAAAATAAATACCTTCAAACAGGTGTGTATGCAGAAGAAACAGATATCCCTGTATCCATACTGCCCGGCTTCTCCATAAAATGGGGAGATATTTTTAACACCCCATGAGTGAAAGATCACTAAGCGCATTTCTTAATAAAAAAGCGGATGCTTACGAGCAGCCGGATTTTATTGCAGACGACCCGATCTCCATTCCGCATTTGTTCTCGGCTCCGCAGGACATTGAGATCGCCGGCTTCTTTGCCGCCATACTGGCCTGGGGCAACCGGAAAAGCATCATCAACTCCTGCAAGCGGCTGTTACAGCTGATGGACAAGGCTCCCTACGATTTTGTAATGAACTTTGAAGAGGCCGACCTGAAGCCAATGATGCATTTTGTACACCGTACATTTAATGCAACGGACCTGTTCCATTTTCTTGATGTTTTACAACACCACTATAAAACACAAAAACAGCCATCGCTGCAAACCGCCTTCAGCAGACATTTACAACCAGCCGATGCTACTGTGGAACCGGCGCTGGCAGGCTTTCGCCGCTCCTTTTTCGATGCGAAGATCTTCCCACATTACCCGGTACGTACCCAAAAACATATTGCAACTCCCGAACGTAAATCGGCCTGTAAACGGCTGAATATGTACCTGCGCTGGATGGTGCGCAGCAATAAAAGAGGCGTGGATTTTGGTTTGTGGAAGGATATCAGCCCTTCGCAACTGATTTGCCCGCTGGACCTGCACGTGGCCCGTGTAGCCCGGCATTTTAACCTGCTGCAACGGCCTGGTAATGACTGGCAGGCCGCCCTGGAGCTTTCAGAACACCTGCGGCAACTGGATCCCCGTGACCCGGTAAAATATGATTTTGCCCTGTTTGGCCTGGGCGTTATTGAAAAGTTCTGATTGATCCGCATCAACATCCCTGTAAAAAGAACGTTAAAGAGAAAAGGATGTTGTGTAACAGAAAAACATTCCGCATCATTAAAGCAGTTAAACAACCTTATTCATTGAATGATTCATTTTTAAAATTTAAACACATGAAAAAGTTATTCGCATTCGCATTATTATCACTGGTGGCTTTGGGAACCGTAAGCGCGCAATCTGTTGACCTCAGAAGAAAAATCACCGTAAGCGGTACTGCAGAAACCGAGATCACGCCCGATATCATTTATGTGAGCATTTCGCTGAAGGAATATTTGGAGAACGGGAACAGCAAAAAAAGGGTAGATATTTCAACATTAGAAAATCAGTTGTTTGCCGCCGTACAAAAGGCCGGTTTTTCAAAAGAGCACTTAACCATCAGTAACCTGAACAGCTGGGCCAACACTACCGGGAAGAAGAAAAATCCCGATTTCCTGGCCAGCCGCCAGTACCTTTTAAAAGTAAGCGACCTGAACAAACTGGACCAGATCCTGAGCGGTGTGGATTCCAAAGGAATTCAAAGTACCGGTATCCAGAGTTATGACTACTCAAAGATGGAAGCGCTGAAAAAGGAGCTGAAGATCAAAGCGCTGAAAGCAGCAAAAGAAAAAGCCACCTATATGGTAGAGGCACTGGACGGTACACTGGGGAATGTACTGGAAATACAGGATGGCGGCGATAGCCCTATGCAACCTGTAATGTACCGGAACTATGCTATGAAGGCTGAAGCTGCCGATATGGCCGGTGGCGATGCCGACCTGGATTTTAAAAAGATCAAGTTAAGCTTTACTGTAAATACCGTATTTGAAATAAAGTAGGATTAAGAACGCGATCAGTAAAAGGGGCTGCTCTTCAGAGACAGCCCCTTTATCAATTTAAAATACCCAATATAAAATGTTGAATGTAAAAGTACCCATCCTGTTACCGCTCTGTAATTTTCCTGCGCAATGAAATCATCATTGCTGCATTTTACCCCGAAGCTTTGGGGGTATTTACTATTTTATATTACCATAACGACCAGCCGCCGCCTACTTTCTTTTTGGCGCCCGCCGGGCGCAGGTTGTAAGTGAATGTGGCCAGAAAGTACTGCCCCAGGATATTGCTGTAGGTAGTACGAACCGTATTCTGGTAAGGAATGATATCGGTATTACGGGTCTGGTTCAGCAGGTCATTGCCGTACAGGCGCAGCACCGCACGCTCATCCTTAAAGAAGGTGAAATTCACCCCGGCATTCCACATAAACATTCTCCGGTATTGCGGATCGGCAAAGGCATTGTTGTTCAGGTAGCGCAGTTCGGTATCAAAGATCACATGCTTTATATACCGGAAAACGAGTTCTGTGCCCAATGTCTGGTCAAAGCTCCGGGCGGGGGTAAACCGGGGGTTGGTGTTTTTTACGCTCATATAAGAGAAAGAATAGGCGGGTCTTACTTCCAGCTTATCGTCCCAGTTGAACCCCAGGTTGCTCCATACATTACTGTTCAGCCACTTTTGATTGCCAAGGGCCCCGTTGTAAAAGAATTTGCTTTCACGGTACTCCGTCCAGGTGCCTACGTTCCAGGAAAAAGTGAAGCTGTTCTTATATTTAATATCCTGGTTGAGCCCGAAATTGGCGGCAACACGTTTGCTGCCGTCTGCATTTATGGGTTGTATGGTCTGGATGCCGCTTTCATCCACCGTTATGCTTTGCATCACATCATTGTTGGCAATATAGGCTTCGCCCCAGCTCCATACATTGAGGTTGTTTTTGGGATTGAAGGTATTCAGGTTGGCCGATACCTGGTTCATGATCGCCGGAAGGAGCCCGGTATTGCCAAGGTTAATTACGTAAGGGTTGGTATTATTGCGGACGGGGATCAGGTAACGGTACTCCGGCAACTGTACATCCCGTGAAAAATTAACGGTTAATTTTTTATAGGTGATCTCCAGTTGCGGTAATACATTGCTTTGCTTCTGGATCAACGGATCCGGGATATAGGACACCCTGTTCTCAAACTGCTGGTACTGGTAGCGTACGCCGGGGGTAATGGCAAGCCCTTTGTGCTTAAACTCAAGTCCTGTACTGGCCTGGTATTTATTGCTGTTGCGTAAGAACAGGCTGCTCAGATCATTATTCTGCTGATCATACCGGGTACCGTCCTTATCAAAAGTGGCCACATCATTTTTCAGGTTCTCATACTCATATCTTGTTCCTGCCCTAAGGAACCATTTTTTGCCCAGGGGCTCCCTGTAATTGACGCCTGCATAGGCAAACCAGGTTGGAACCTGTTCTGTCCGCAGCTGGTTGGTAAGGCTGTCGAACTGCCGGGGATATAAGTAATGAATCAAGGCATCTGTGTAGCTATCCGTGTTCTTCCGGTTCCATACGACACCCTGTGCAAAGGAGATGCGGCGGCCGGTCTTGTTTTTAGACAGGCGGGTCAGCGAGAAGCTTTCCCTCAGGATGTTATTCCGGGTGTTGCCATTGATATTTACGTTCCCGTTATTGAGGTCGCCCAGGAAGTTATTGGTGCCGCTTTGATCGTTCCTGCTCCGGTTGTTTTCTCCGCCAATGATATAGCTGGCCGTGGCTGTAATAGTGGTCAGGGTATCCGGTTTTAAGTTCATCCCGGCGCCAAATGTATGGGTATTGCCCCGCAGCACTGTGTTGTAAAGGGATTTGTTGGTAATGATGGTGTCTCCGTTAAAGATGCGGGTGTTGTTATCTGTTTCCGCATCTGTATGTACCTGCCCAAAATAGTACTGCGCAAAAAACGACTTTTTCTTATTGGGCGAATGGTTGAGGTTAAAGCCGAGGCCATTACTGGTTGTAACCCCACCCAGGCGAGACATGCCGCCGAAGTTGATCCCGTTAATGGAAATATTGGAGCCAAAATTACTGTTGTTACTGCTGTTGTTGCCCCCGCCCGAAACATCGCGGTTACGGCCTAAGCCACCCGTCTGCATGAGGTCGCTCCATCCAAAGCCCGGCCGGTTCAGGTTATTGCTGTATCCCAGCAGGCTTACCTGCAGCGTGTCGCGGAAGATATTCGCAATTGCTCCTCCTTCAAAACGGCTCCCGTTTATACCTCCGCCTCCGCCTGCATAGGCTTTGCCGAACAGTCCTTTTTTAACGCCCTTCTTAAAGGTAAGATTGATGACCTTGCCTACATTGTTCAGGTTGTCATCGCCGTTTTCAAGGAGCTCGTCCTTATCATCGGTTACCTGTATTTTGTCAATGACGTTGGAAGGCAGATTTCTTGAAGCCATTTTTGGGTCGCTGCCAAAGAAATTCTTCCCGTCTACGAGGATCCGGTTTACCCGCTTCCCGTTTACCATAATGTTTCCCTGTTTATCTACCTGTACCCCGGGCAGTTTCTTCAGCAGGTCTTCCACCAATGCATTAGGCAGGGTTTTAAAGGCGTTGGCATTAAATTCAACGGTGTCTTTGCGGATCACCATGGGCGGGCGTTCGGCCACAACCAGCACTTCATCCAGGTCTTTTGTATCCGGAAATAAGGTGATCGTTCCCAGGTTGAGGCCGGGTTCGGCGGCCGATAAGCGAAACTCCTTGCGGTATACGCCAAAACCGGTAAAAGAAACGATCAGGCGATAGGGCAGATCTGCGGCCAGGCCGGGGATGCGGAAGGAACCGTCTTCCCCGCTTAGCCGGTAGGTGACCACCGTGGTGTCGGATGCTTTGAATACGGTAACTGTTGCCATATACAGGGGCTTGCCTGTAGCGGAATCGACAAGCTTTCCGGTGATCACGCCTTGCGCGTTTACACTCAGGGCGCCGAAAAATAAAAGGATAAATAGAGCGGCCCGGCTATAAAAAGACAATGGCCTGGAAATGGTTTGCATATCTACTACACGCAATACCCGGAAAAATGTTACAGAAAACCGCAGCACATTTTTTTAACGGAAAACTGACGGTTGAAGACTCCGATGTTTGTTTAAAGTTTCAGTTCCATGTGTCGGGCCAGATCTGTGTATCTCTCAAAGATCGCAGGCGGGTTCCTGGTTTAACGTAGTGGAACATTGTTTAAAGGGTGCTGACAGCTCCTGTTTTTGTTTAAAGTTTAAGGTTCAACGCCAAATCCGTTGAATGTGGTTTAATGGAGCCGGCCGATAACTGGTGGCTGACCACTAACAGTTGTTCATGGCTCACCCAAACAACCGCTCCATACTTTGGGGGATGGTTTTGCTATAGTCCATTTGAACGGGCTTGTATTCGTTCTGCCATTTTTCAAACTGCAGGTCAAAATCCCCCCCGATCTTAGAGAGGGTCATTACGCCCATTTCCTGTAGCGCTGCGGCGTTGCAGCATTGCTCATATTGCCCGCGAATGGGGATCGCCATTATTTTTTTGCCCAGGTGGAGGGCTTCCGAAGGCGTTTCAAAGCCGCCACCGGTAATGATTTCCCGGCAATGGATCAGGCTGGTGTTAAATAATTGCCGGTCTACCGGTATCAGCCGGATATTGCCGGTATCCGTTACTGCCCGGGCCTGCCGGCTGAAGATCTCGAACCGGTGATCTTTAAATTTTGAAAAGATCTGTTTTAGTTCCTGGTCGCAGTAGGATGGAAGGTATACGGTGATGTGCCCGTGGTCCGCCGGTGTTGTTTCCCGTATCTCTTTTTTGATAACGGGGGTAAGGATAAAATCGTCATAGGGCTTAAAATGCAGGCCCAGATAGCGTTCGCCCCGGGCATAGTTTTTTAGCATCCATTCGCCCGGCCGGCTTACAGCTCCGGGGCGGGGTACCTTATTGCTCTGGAAGCTGGCTTGGTGCCCAAAGTTTACGGATGGAATCTTTTTTGACCGGCAGGCTGCGGCGGTGATGTACTCATAATCATTGATCACAAAATCGTAGTCTTCTACCGGCAGCGCGCGTATCTCTTTTTTCAAAGCCAGGGGATTTACATGCCGGGCTATCTTCCAGTAATTAAGACCTCCATTGCAGGTATAGTAGAGGCTTAGCCCCTTACTCCGGTACTTAACCGGTGCATCCAGTTTCAGGTTGCTGTTGTTGCCGCTCAGGAAGATATCAACGGTTCCATATTGTTTTAAATAGGGCAGCAGCTCCATAGCGCGGCTGATATGCCCGTTACCGGTGGCCTGAACGGCGTAAAAAATTTTCATTATTGGTATCGGATAGTGCGTGTAAGTAAAATGCGATCTCATTGGTAAGCACGGTGGCCCTGGTTTTTTCCTTTATTGCGCGTTCGGTCTTCATTTCTTTTTCGTTATAGGTATACAGGCTCCATTGATTGCCGGAATATTCCAGTGCGGTCATGTGCTCCATCCAGTCGCCGGAATTCAGGTAATTTACCGTTCCCTTTTCGGTGCGTACTTCTTTTTTCTGCGGCTGGTGAATATGACCGCAAATGACCGTATCGAATCTTTTTTCAATGGCCAGTTCTGCAATTTTTGTTTCAAAAGCGTCAATATTCACGATCCGTTTATGGAACTGCTCCATAACCTTGCGGGAGAGCGACAGTTTTTCTCTTCCGAAAAAATGAGATACTGCGTTCATCCATTTATTGAACACCAGCAGTGTGGCATAGCCGTTGCTGCCCAGCTTTCCCCAGAATTTTGCCTGCCGGGTAGTGGTATGGTCAAACACATCCCCATGAAAGATCCAGACTTTTTTCCCATTGATCTCGATCACCACTTTATCCGTTAGCAGAAAATTACCCAGTTCCAGGTCGGAATAGCGCCGCATACAATCATCGTGATTACCGGTGATATAGATCACGCGGGTGCCCGTTGAAAGCTTATTGAATATTTCTTTAATGGCGGAAATATGGTCGGGGGGGAAATACCGTTTACTGAATTGCCACCCGTCGATCATATCCCCGTTCAGGATCAATACACGCGGATCGATACTTTTCAAATAGGCAGTGAACTCCCTTGCCCGGCTTGCGTAAGTTCCAAGATGCAGATCTGATACAACAGCTATTTCAACACGGCGTTGGGACATTATGATTTCTGTTTTCCAAATTTCCGTAGCCTGTGTAACAGAACTATTACCGTAGTGTTATAATAATATTATCTATGTAAGACAGCCTGCACCATGAATACACGAATAATAGCCACAGGCCTTACGGGTATTTGTTTAGGCATGATCAAAAACATCAGCTGTTCCCTGCCAAACAGCCTGGTCTTTTTCGTATTTTGCAGGCATGAAGTATAAACATCTGTTTTTTGACCTGGATCATACCTTGTGGGATTTTGATACCAACGCAAAGCTGACCTTACAGGACCTGTATGAAACGCTAAAACTTGAAGAACGGGGGGTTGACGATTTTGACCGCTTCTACCGGCAGTACCTGTTACATAATACAAAGCTTTGGGCCCGGTACCGGAATGGTTTTATTAAGCAAGCCGAGCTGCGGGTAAAGCGGATGCAGCTGGCGTTGCTGGATTTTAAGATCGGGGATGAGCCGCTGGCACAGGAAATGAGCCGGCGTTTTTTAGAAATGCTGCCCACCCGCAATACGTTGTTCCCGTATGCCACGGAGATCCTGGAGTATCTTGCTTCAAAGAATTACCGGCTGCACCTGATCACTAATGGGTTTGAGGATGTGCAGCATCATAAGATCAACAATTCAAAGATCAATCACTATTTTGATAAAGTGGTTACTTCTGAAGGCTCCAATAGTTTAAAACCCAATAAAGAGATCTTTGATTTTGCATTGGCGGCAACCGGGGCACAAAAAACGGAGAGTATTATGCTGGGCGATGACCTGGAGGCTGATATTATGGGGGCTGCAAACGCAGGACTGGACCAGGTGTACATCAACCACGTAAATAAATCTCCGGATTTTAAACCCACGTATATCGTATATACATTACAAGAACTTGAAGCCATTTTTTAGTGCTCCACGCATATCCGCTTTACAGGCGGTAGCCAATGCGGATGCCTAATGCCGGACGAAATGTGACTCCGCTGTTTTCTTCGAGGTATGACTTCACGGTTGCGTCAGACAGATTTACATGCCGGGATCGAAGTAATGAATCAGATGCAGTATTGTAGTTACGGTTGTAATTTTTATTGCTCCGGTAGGCCGGCCCCAGGCTACCGTAAAAATCAAAAAGTATATGTCGCGACTGTTTGGTAATGCCGGGTTTTAGTGAAGCCGGATACCGGATCGCCAACTGGTATCCCAGAACAAAGCTTAAACCCGTAATCGTTTTCCGGGCATAGAACCGGTCAGTAAGTTCGAGATAATCATCTTTTTTGTAATAGTGTGCCGTCAGGTTGCGCCGGTTTTGTGCATACAAAAAATTTAACCCGGTGTAAAACCAGTAAGCGGAGGGTATATTTTTCGGCTGCGGGATCTGCGGGCATACCGCCGCAGCTCAAGATTGGCCTTTATTCCTTTTTCTTTTGCAAATTCTGGACCGGGACCTTCTCCTTCTATGGAATAAAACTGGTAACCCAATTCCCCGGAGAGCGATACCCGCCGGGCAATGGCATGCTCCAACGCGATTCTTATAGTTGGAAAAGAAATACCATCTGCCGCAGCAGTCCTATTCAGTTTTAGTGCGGTCTGGTACTTTTGTTGCACCTCCTGGGCGTTCACATCTTTGAAGGCACAACAAACAACAAGGAATAATAAACAGGCTACTTTTTTTCATAAACAGTTTTTCTTCATCAAAACGGCTTTAAGCATTATCCGGCAACAGCAAGATCGAAGCTGTTTTGTACATGCAACCGTTGCGTGTAAGATACAATTATTTCAAGCTTTAAACAGTTTCCATTACTAGACTAAAAAAAGCGACCGATCCGCACGCCCAGGGTAGCATTCGGGCCCCATCCGTTTCTCATATTGTCCTGGGCAAGCATAGCCCCGATCACATCTTCATTTCCTTTGTTGGTGATTTGATTTGCCTGCAGTTCAAAATCTTTTGTGGCTGTCTTTTTAATGCCAATGCCCACATACAGTTCCATCTGCAGCCATTTTTTAAACAGGAAATCAAATCCCATAATAGCGTTGCAACCAAATGTGCGCTTTTTAGACCAGAAAGCGTCTGTTTTCCGGTCCTTCCGGCTTTCCGTTTGAGATGTCAAGCCATTGTAGGTCCAGTCATTTGCCGTATTACCCCGGTAAAACAGCGCGCCTCCTACGTAGAACTTTCTGCCACGGGATTTTTCTTTCAGGTATTTACGTAGCTCCATATTGGTTCTAAGTCCTTTTTCTTTTACAAACGCAGTATCCCGTGCCCAGAGGGCATAAAGCTGATAACCGGCCTCAGCAAAAAGACTTAAATGATTCCCGATATATTTCTCAACACCCAACTGCAGGGTTGGAAAATCAACAACGGAGGCCGCTGTTGTCAGATTAAGCTTCACACCAATGTCCGGTAGCTTTTCCTCCTGCGCAACGCAGTATATACAGGAGAGCAATAATAATATGCAGCAGTTAATTTTCATCATGGCACTTTAATCCTAAAACGGGATGATTGTATAAAGGGCAACATTGTTTTAAAATAAATACATTTGAACACCAATAGAATCTTATGCATAAAAGGCTCCTTATCTCCAGCTTGCTATTGCTGGTTATCATCGGCGGTAAAGCCCAGGAAGAAACCATCGTATTCCAATCCAATGCAGAAGGCTATGCCAGCTATCGCATTCCGGCGATTATCAAAGCCCCTAACGGCACCCTGCTGGCTTTTTGTGAAGGAAGGGTCAACAATGCCGGGGATTATGGAAATGTGGATATTGTGTTAAAACGCAGCCGCAATGGCGGAAAGACCTGGGGGCCGCTTCAGCTGGTGGTGAACAACGATTCCCTGCAGGCCGGTAACCCGGCGCCTGTGGTGGACTATACCGATCCGAAATATCCAAAAGGGAGGATCTTCCTTTTTTACAATACCGGCAATCATCATGAGGCCGCCGTCCGGCAGGGGGCAGGCGTACGCGAAGTAGGGTACATTACATCCACCGACAATGGCCAAAGCTGGTCGGCTCCTGTAAACATTACCACGCAGGTACACCGCCCGTTGCAACCGGGTTTTAACCCGAAATACAACTTTAAGGAAGACTGGCGATCTTATGCCAATACACCCGGCCATGCCATGCAGTTTGCAGACGGTCCCTATAAAGGTAGGATGTATATTGCCGCCAATCATTCTGAAGGCGCTCCGCAGCAACAGTTTGAAGACTATGTAGCGCATGGATTCTTTACCGATGATCATGGCAAGACCTTTTCAGTAAGCGCAAATGTTCCCATTAAGGGCAGTAACGAGTCCACGGCAGCCCCGCTCTGTAACGGCAAACTTATCATGAACTCCCGGTACCAAACGGGAACGGTTAAAAGACGGATCGTATCCGTTAGCAGCAATGGCGGCCAAACATGGGATACCACTTATTTTGACCCCAACCTGCCGGACCCGGTGAATGAGGGCAGCCTGATCTCCTTCAGAAGCGGCAAAGCATCTATCCTTGCATTTTCAAATGCCGCGCATGAAAGCAAAAGGGATCAGCTGACACTGCGGCTCAGCAGGGATGGTGGCAAGACCTGGTACCGGAGCATTACCGTTGCCGCGTCCGGTGCCGGTTACAAGGGAAGCAGCTACGCGGCTTATTCCGACCTGGTGCTTCCGAACATGAAAACCATCGGGGTACTGTTTGAAAAGGAGGGGTACAGCACCATCGTTTATAGGAATATTCCCATTGCGCACTGATCAGCCGCGGATCAGTTCAAAGACCGTTATTTCCGGGCGTACATTAAAACGAACCTGCCAGGTAAAGCCCAGTGCCCGGTTAATATAGAGCGTACGGCCGTCCTCAAAGCCGATCTGCCCGGCGGCATAGCGTTTATTGGTGACCGGCAATAAAGGCGGGGGCAGGAAGGGCGGCTTGCATTGCCCGCCGTGGGTGTGGCCGCTGATCACCCACCCATTATAACCATTCCAGACCGGGAGATCCATTACATCCGGGTTGTGACATAGTACAACGGTGGCTTCCTGCCGGTTCCAGTAACGCATCGCTTTTTCCGGCTTAAAATTCGTTCCCCATTTATCATCGATGCCTATAAAATTCAGGCCGGAGTACTGCTGCTGCTCATTCCGGAGTACCCTGATCTGCATCTGTTCCAGCATGGCTGTAATATTATTGGCCAGGATGCTGTCCTTCCAGCGAGCGCCGTAATCATGATTGCCCAGGACGGCCGTGGTGCCCAAACGGCCCTGCGGCGCATGCCGCATCAGTTCCTGCAGCTGATCCAGCTGGCGGGGCTCATTGTACGTAACAAAATCGCCGGTATAGGCTACAAAGTCGGGCTGGTATGCGGCGGCTTTTATAAATGAATCCTTCAGGTAGCTGTCGCGGGAGTGTACTCCGATATGAATGTCGCTGATCTGCATCAGCGTTTTGCCGGCCAGGGCAGGCGGCAGGTTTTTGACCGGCATGGGTACCCGCGTAAATTCCAGCCAGAAAGGTTCTACCTGCCAGGTATAAAGCCCGGTCAGTAGCCCGGCCCCACCCAGGATACTGCTGTATTTCAGAAATTTTCTCCGGTTCATGGGTTGCAAAATTAGCTTCCACCATTTCAAAATCCGCTCCGGAACTATTAAACTTTTGTGTAAAAACATCGTCCAATACCTGTTTATAAAAATTTAACAGGGACACAGCAGGTATTTTTCTAAAAACCCATCTAAGAAAAAATAAATGCGTTTGCGACTAAACAGGAGCTTCTTTTTTTGGGCCGGTCTGCTTTTAATGGCAATACCCGGGGTGGCACAGGATATACCCTCCAGGGTTAATGAAGGGGTGAGGCGTATGGAATCAAAACGGGAGCAATACAGCAGTTATTTGAAACTGGGGCTGACAGCCGATCAGAAGAACCGGCTGGTGGCCCTGCAGAAAGAGGGACGGGCGGCGCTTGCTGTGATCCGCAACGATACCACATTGACAAGTGCTGCAAAGAAAGAAAAATTGCAGGTACTTCAGCAGCAGCAAGCTCAGAAAAGAAATGATATCCTGACCCCTGAGCAGCAGCGAATATGGAAGGAGGAAAGCCGCGCCCGGAACAAACAGGTCCGCGTTACGGTAGATCAGCAGCGCAGTTCAGCCGGCGGTGATAAAGACCGTAGTACGCTACCCGGAGGCGTGCGCGAAAGGGCAGCGGGGTTAAACCTTTCTGCAGTGCAGCAGCAAAAACTGGACACGCTGAGAATGGACTTTAAAGCAAAAGCCCGTTCCATAAGGCAGGATCCGGCGCTATCTGCAGATGAAAAAAAGATCCGTATGGCGTCTTTAAAAAAAGAGGCCCGTAAAAAGCAAAAGGCCGTGCTTACGCCAGCGCAATGGCAGCAATGGATAAAGCGGGACGAGAACCGGAACAGTATTTCCAAACAATAAACAAACATCTGTTAAACTTAAAAAACAAAAAATGAAAAAAACAATCTTAATCGCCGCAATCGTAAGCCTGTTCAGCGCTTCTGCTGCAGTAGCCCAGGATGCCCCCAAAAAAGAAAGATCCGAAAGGAGCATGAACAACCGTCGGGGAGCCATGTGGGATGATCCGGATCTTAATTTGACAAAAGACCAGAAAGACAAATTAAAAGCCCAGGATGAGGATAACTGGAAACAAATGAAGGCGCTTCGGGATGACAGCTCCCTCAGCGATGATCAGAAGAAAGACAAGATGAAGGAGATGCGTACCAAGCAAAAAGAAGCACGCGAGAAGATCCTTACAAAAGAGCAGGTTGAAAAACTGAACGCAAAAATGAAAGAACGCATGGAGCGCGGAAGAAACAGGCAGGCACAGCAATAAGGAGTTGTCGTTTTTATATTTTACCAGCGAAGCCGTCTCAAAAGTAATTGGGACGGTTTTTCATTTTTAGGAGCGGAAAGCTAAACAATAATTTTATATTAATGTTTTTGTATATGTGAAATAGCTTTGGTTCCGACTTATGCGGTCATACTGATATTTTGCTTTGTTTGGGTGGCTTTTGTAAACTATGGAAGGTTGTGAGCTATTGCAATTAATACCTTAAGCAGCAAGCGTTGGTGATAACTCGAGCCGCATCCTCCTTTGTACTTGGCGCTGATAGAATCAATATTCAGGAGGTTAAGTACCGCATTGGTTACTCTCACTGGCGTTTTTCGATCAGCTCGTCCAAATCCGGTGGAAGTAGCAGTACCTGGCCCTGATTATAAGTTTTAGAGACTATCGTTGAAGTACATATTACAACTTCATAAACGAAAGTTTATGGGAAAAAAGGATGCTCATGCCCCCTTTTTTATCTACATATATGCATAGCAGCAAAAATGGCTGCCCTTTTGAAGGCAGCCCCTGTTATTATGATCAATAACGCCCCGGGGGATCAAAGATCTCCTCTTTTGTATTTTACTGTTTTTAAAACGCTGCCGTTATTGTCTACAGTAACATTAAATAAATTCCGGCTGTCTTTTATAACCACATGATAAAGGGTGCCTGCGGTATTGGTCACTTCTGTAACACCAAATATAGCTTTGCCATCATATTGCTTCCGGATCTTATACAGCACATTGGAAGGCAGCTCATTTTGCCCGTAATAACGGATCGTGCGGATCAGGGCGCCGCTATTGTCGATCACCGCACGTGTAGCGATAGCGCCGGAACGAAAACTGGCTTCGCTGTAACCGGCAGTGGCATTCCATTGCACGTCCCGGGCACCGGCAAATACCTGGTTAAAGGTCTTCATCACTTTTTCATTTACGGCAGGAGTAGCAGGAACAGCAGCCATTGCATTTAATCCAAGAGAAAGAACAGCGGTAAGAATAAAGAGTTTCATTGTTTTAAATTTTATGCCCGGTTACGGGCGTTTTAAAGTTTTAATTGGTTTGTTGATTCAAAAATAGCAGCAGGAGGGCCGGTATGTCAAGCGGTTTATGGCAGAACAGGGAATAAAAAGGGGTGAACAGCAGATTTACGGGGGTGAAAACCGATAGCGGGTGCCGGCAGGCGGTCTCTCGCTTCATTCTATATATTATGCTATTCTTCAGCTGCTCCGGGCAAACCGAAAGCAACGGTTATCCACTTACAAAGCAGGAAGAGGCTATTACAGATAGCCTGCACCTGGACCCGCCCGTTATACAGGAACTGCGAAAGTATAGCCAGGCGCCGGTAGCACCTTTTCATTATTCCCGTAGTAAGATGTATGCAAACAATAAAGTAACGGAACCGGATCCCATCCGCTTACCCGGTATTATTTTTAACGAAACGGAAGATAATGCCTACGAGCTGATCTATAAATTAAAGGACGGCCTAAAAAGTAAAGGATATTCGATTTTTAAAGTAGAGTTAACCGGTGAGGCCGGTAAGGGGGAACACAGTGTGGGAATTGTTAAAGAAACCGATCCGTATCGCATCCTGAAGCAAATGGGAACAGATGGCATTAACTATGATATTACCAATGACAGCCTGTTAACCATTATTAAAGACCTGGATAAGAAATACCAGCTGGAACTGATCGGCGCCTCCGGCGATTACTGCGAGTTCATCATTCATCAGCCGCCGGCAGACTGGAACCTGCTGGCAAAGGAAGTATACACAGTATGCCCGGATGCCGTTGAGCAGGGCGCCGGATCGCTGGAAGAACTTGCCAAAGAACTAAGGAACACCAGGCGGCTGTATTTCTGGTGGGATTAACAGCCTTTACAGGCCCCCTTTATCATCGGAGTTGCTCATCCCTGTTTTTTTACCGAGTATTGCAACAGGAACAAATATGCAATATGACCACAGCGCTGGAAAAAAATCTGATACTGAAAAAAGCCCGTACAAAGGATGCCGGAATGATCTGGCAATTGCTGCTGCAGGCTATTGAAAAGCGCCGCCAGGAAGGCAGTACCCAATGGCAGGATGGCTATCCTAACCCTGCTGTAGTAGCCCGGGATATTGAAAGAGGATACGGATATGTATGCATGGATGAAACAGGAAGCACTGTTGCATATGCCGCCCTCATCTTTGACGGGGAACCCGCTTATGAAGCACTGGAAGGCCAATGGCTTACCAACCAGCCTTACGCAGTTATACACCGGCTGGCTGTAAACCAGGAAGTGATCATAAAAGGACTGGGCACCTGGGTCATGGCCGCGGCAGAAGAACTGTGCCGGCAACAGGGCACCGGAAGCATCCGGATCGATACCAACTTCGACAATACAGCAATGCTGCAGATACTGGAAAAACTGGGCTATACCTACTGCGGGGAAGTATATTTCAGAGGTGCCGCCCGGCGGGCATTCGAAAAGCGGCTGGATGTATAACGTCTTTGTTCCGGGGGCTACATGTAAGGAGCGGCGCAGGGCCGGTTACGCTGATTCGTATTGCCTGTGAAACACCAGGACAAAAAGTGTTGCCCCCTTTCCCGTTCAGGGGATGGCGCAGATTGAAGCGGATTTCGTACCTTAACCTTATGATTTTTAAAGATACAACCGTTGTTATTTCCGGTGCTACCCGGGGCATCGGCAAAGCGATTGCCCTTAAGCTGGCAGCAGCAGGAGCCAATATTGTAATAGCCGCCAAATCAGTGACCGAAAACGAAAAACTGGGCGGAACCATCTATTCTGCTGCTGAAGAAGTTGAAGCTGCTGGGGGCCGGGCATTGCCGGTTGCCTGCGACGTGCGGATGGAAGACCAGGTAAAAAATGTAATGGAGCAGGCGGTTGCCAAATTTGGCGGTATTGACATTCTTGTAAACAATGCCTCTGCAATTTCCCTCACCGATACAGCCTCTACACCTGTGAAGCGGTACGACCTGATGCAGGAAATCAATGTAAGAGGGAGTTTCCTGATGGTACAGGCGGCCCTGCCTCACCTGAAAAAATCGGCCAATGCGCATATCCTTACCCTGTCGCCGCCGGTTAACCTCAACCCTAAGTGGCTGGGACCTCATATTGCCTATACCATTTCAAAGTACAATATGAGCCTGCTTACCCTGGGATGGGCTGCTGAGTTTAAAGATATACCGATTGCAGCCAATGCTTTATGGCCCAAAACAACGATCGACACTGCAGCAGTGCGCAACTTGCTGGGCGGGCAGGCCCTGGCCAGCAAGAGCCGCAACCCGCAGATAGTAGCAGATGCTGCTTTTTATATTTTACAAAAAAGCGCCGGAGAATGCACCGGAAATTGCTTCACCGACGAGCAGGTCCTGGAGGCGGCAGGCATTGCTAACTTTGACTCCTACGCTGTTACACCCGGGGAAAAACTATATACCGACCTCTTTTTAGATAATTAGTCTTTTTTTACTTAAAAAGCAGGAATTCCGGAAAAAGAACCATAAGACGACGCACTCTTGCACAATGTTTGAGCACTCTTACCAGAACCCGGGTATTGAGCCGGTAAATGCAAATCAAAAGTCGTATTATGGATAAAAGAGAAAAATTAGCCGTAATGGATAAGGTTCTTCGGGAGCTGGAAGACCTTAAAAACAGTGAAACAGCCGTTCTAAAAAAGATAGCCCAGGTAGAAGCCGAAAACATCAATCTTGGGGTGGGCGTGCTGGAGCTGGCGCTTCCGGATATACACGAAAATATTAATACTACGATCGAGCAGGTTGGGGAGGTTATCAGCAGGTTTACGGATCACCGCAACCAGTTTTCAAAAGATCACAAGCTGGAAGAGCCGGAAGATCAGCCTTCTGCCGGGTAGGCCGGGCATCTACTCATTTTCTACCCGCAGGTTTCCCGAAGCGCTCTGCTGGGCTTCTTCGTGCAGGTAGTCCTTGCGTTTCAGCTCAAAGTTCCGCCCCAGGTACAGGCGGCGTACCTGCTCGTTGGCAGCAAGTTCCTCCGCCGTGCCCTTTTCAAATATTTTTCCATCGATCAGGAGATACGCCCGGTCGCAGATAGAAAGGGTCTCATTTACATTATGATCGGTGATCAGGATGCCGATATTCTTGTATTTAAGACGGGCTACGATGCTTTGAATATCTTCTACAGCGATCGGGTCGATCCCCGCAAACGGCTCATCCAGCAGGATAAATTTCGGGTTTACGGCGAGGGCCCGGGCTATTTCGGTCCGCCTTCTCTCACCACCACTCAGTACATCCCCATTGCTCCTGCGCACATGTCCCAGGCGAAACTCACCCAGTAATGACTCCAGCTTTTCCTTTTGCTCAGCCCTGGAAAGTTTGGTCATTTCCAGCACCGCTGCGATATTGTCCTCCACGCTCAGTTTCCGGAAAACAGAGGCTTCCTGGGGCAGGTACCCGATTCCCATCTGCGCCCGTTTATACATGGGCAGTTTGGTAATATTCAGGTCATCTAAAAATACATCTCCTTCATCAGGCTTGATCAGGCCCACCACCTGGTAGAACGATGTGGTTTTCCCGGCGCCATTCGGCCCCAGCAACCCAACGATCTCTCCCTGGTTCACCTCAAAAGAAACGTGGTTCACCACCGTGCGCTCACCGTAACGCTTTACCAGGTCCCTGGTATGTATTTTCATTAACATGCCCGGCAAAAATAAGAAAGCTTCTACACTATTCTGTTACGGGCTTCGTTAAATATTAAAATGACGGGGGGACAGCGGCCAGCCACCGGTCGCTGATAGCGCTCCTCTTATACTGTTCTGATTCTGAAAAGCGGCACCACAACGCGGGTTCCTGCAGCGCCCGGATCATTTTACAACGGCTTTGCCGTGGCTGGTTTAAATCAGCGCTTTGAAGGGCTTCGCGTAATACAGAGAGTATATTCCTCCATCCTTGCCCGGTGTATGTTATTCTGAATGTGCCGGAAGGGCCACTTTATCAACAACCCATTGGCCTACTTTTAGCCCCTGGGCGCGCCCGTTGTCTATGGCATCCATAAAGTGAATGCCCCCGTAGAACCGGGAAATGCCTGCTTCAACAGCCGCTTGCTGAAAAGAGGTAAATGACCGTGGGTGAAGACCGTAGCTTACTTCCACACTATCGGTATACGAAAAATGATCTCCAAAAAAATGAGTGAGGATGGTCGCAGAGGTGGCCGAAATGACTGAATGGCCGCTCAGGTATTCGGGAAACGGGGGTGTTTGCAGCAAGGGCTCCCAACCGGGGTCAATATATTTCCGGATAGCTGTTTCGGGCCTTATACGGTTGCTTCTGAATTTTTCGTCCCAGCAGCAGATAAATGCATCCATAAGGCCGACGGCTACCATTGTATGTATTTGCAGTGACTGGTTAAAGCCTTTTTGGGTTTTGAGACAGGCAATGCCCGTAATACCCAGCCAGTGCGCACCGGGAGAGATCTTTTTGAGCCCTACCTGCAGGTGCCCGTTATCCTGCACGGCAAAAGGATTACAGTCCCAAAAGCCTGCGATAGCGGTATGGGCGGGGTCCTGGTGGATCCGCTCTTTATAAAGGGCGTCGAGCATTTTATAAAATGCAGCGTCCCTGCTGGTTGAGAAGGCCACGGGCGGCGGCGGTATAAACTGGGTTGCGGAATCCAGCGTAAATGAACGAACGGTTTTGAACCAGGGCTCTACCGCCTGCAAGAATGCCGGTGGTGTGGGATACCAACACCCTTCCTTATTAACAGGTGTATAACGCGGGTAATTGCTTATTTTGTTGTACCCGTCTGCCTTAGCCCAGGCAAGTATTTGTTTGCTGATGGTACCGGCATAACGCAACGAGTTTTTTATAAGGGCATCATCGTAGCCAACCCGTTTACAAGAGTCCAAAAAATGCTGCTGGTAGGCGCCTACCAGGCTGCCGGAGGGCTGCAGTTTTTTTGCGGTTTCCATAATGGCAAGCAATGCCGCCAGCTGGTAGGAATAGCCTGTTATGGAATCGGGCTTTTTTATATCCGGGTAACCGTTGAGTTTTTGATACATACTTTTGAAAGCCGTATCGTGCTGGGCTACAACTTCATACCCGGCAAGACAGGAGTAAGCAAAAAACCTTGCCGCCAGCGGAGGGTTGGTAATATCATGGATCATGATATCGGTCATAGCCGTTAGTATATTATTAATGGCTATGGCCTTAAGCTCCGGTGCGTTTGACCGGGGTTGTTTACAGGCAATCAATAACAATAAAAGGAAAAAAGCTTTTTTTGATATCATAGTTTTTCTCAATGAAGTTTGTACGCTCTTAATTCCTGCTGATTAATCCCAAATAGCAGGCAATGATTAACGGCCAGCACACTCCGGACATCTCCCGTAATATGAAACCCGGACTGCTGCTGGCCAACAGCACTAAAATTTCCCTTTCCATCATTCCGGAGCAATAACCCGTAGCTGGCGTCATAGTTTCCGAAGCGCAGGCGGGCGTGGTTGATATTGCCGCATAGCAGCAGGTCCTTGTTGCCGTCCTTGTCATAATCCATCACACTGATGGTAAATACCGGCGAAAACTGCGCCTGTACGGGCAGCACCTTCTCATGAAATTTTCCATCGGCGCCCATTTCAAAAAACGAAGTCTGAAGATGGCTGGCCTGTAAATGCTGTGCACCGGACATTTCTTCGGCAGAGAAGATCTCTTTTAAAGTAGCGTCTGCATAGCTTTTGTAATCCGCAAAACGGGTGCGCATCATGCTGATCTGGTCCAAAAGCTCATCTCTCGTTATATAAGGATATGATTTTTTCTGTATATAGCAATTGAGGATCGGATCGATGGAGCCGTTGTTATCGAAATCTTTATAGTACATTTCCGCCGGCTCGGTATCACCGGCTTTCAGCTGTGTGTTGAGGCCGGTATTACCGGCAATAATATCGGGCTTGCCATCTTTATTAAAGTCATCAACAACCAACCGGTTCCACAGCCCCCGGGTATCTTTTGAAAAATAGTCTCCTGTTTTATTTTGTAAGGTTCCATTGTTGTTGATGAAAACAGAAACGGGCATCCACTCCCCCGCCACCACCAGGTCTTTTTTGTTATCCTGGTTTACATCCACCCATACAGCATCAGTGATCATTCCCAGCTTTTGAAGCTGTGGTGCTATTGCGGCCGTTTTGTTGGCGAAGATGCCTTTGCCGTTGTTAACCAGGATATAGCTTTCCGGTGTAACGGGATAGCTGCCGGGAACAACCCTTCCCCCCACAAAAAAATCCATAAATCCGTCCCCGTTAATATCCACGGGCCGCACGCAGCCTTTGCTCACCAACAGCGGGGGCAGGGCATTGGGGTTACGGGTAAATGTTCCTTTACCGTCGTTCGTATAGACCCGGTCCTGTAACAGTGGGTCATCAGCCGCATAATTGTGATAACCACCGCTTGCTATGTAAAGGTCCATATACCCGTCGTTATTGATGTCGGTAAAAACAGCGTCCGCGTCTTCGCTGAGCTGATCCGCATCGAAAGCAGGCTGGGGTTTGCGGATGAATGAGCCGTTTTTTTGCTGGATGAACAGGGCCGCGCTTTTCCCGTCCCCGCCTCCTATATATACATCGTCCAGTCCGTCATTATTGACATCGCCCTTTGCCATGCAGGGACCTGAAAAGGAAAGCGGGTTTACCAGCAGCGGCTGCCGTTTAAAATCATTGAGGGGCGTAACGGCATCAGCATACGGAATGGGTAATTTTACTTCAACAAAAAATGGCTGCGGGGCTGCTGCAGTCCTGTAAACAGCAGCGGCATTTTTTTCCTCCAGCGTTAACCGCTGATCTGCTTTAATATTTGCAAGCACCTGCTGTTTACCACCAGGCCATACGATGCGGAGTGAATCGATGCCGGTTTGGCTGCCCAATCCAAAATGCAGTACCGGCGAAACCGTGGATTGATACCCTCTTGAAGGCATTTGCTCACACAGCTGCTGTTGTCCTTTGCTATAAACCGTTACCCGGGCACCAATGCCTGCAGTATTTTTACCGCTTCCTTTTAACTGCACGTCCAGATAATGATGGTTTAAAACAGTATTGGCATTGTTCTTATAAATAAACGCCGGTGCATTGATATTATTTACAACCAGGTCCAGGTTTCCGTCGTTGTCCAGGTCGGCATAAACCGCACCATTGCTATTGGAGGTTTGCGCCAGACCCCATTCTTTTCCGGTATTGCTGAAAGAAAGATTACCGTTATTCCGGAACATATAGTTGGTTACATTGGATGAAGGTATCTGTGCTACCAGTTCCTGCACGGCTTCCCGGTTAAGTCTTCCTTTGCCCTGGAGGAAATCGTTCATATACTTCATAAAGTCCATGTTCGTGAAGTCGCGCTGAAAGCCGTTGGTCACATACAGATCTTTCAGCCCGTCATTATCATAGTCTGCAAACAGGGGTGCCCAGCTCCAGTCTGTGTTGGAGATGCCCGCTACCTGGCCTATTTCGCTAAAAGTGCCATCACCGTTATTCAGCTGCAGCATATTACGCATGTACTGGTAATAACAGCCGGTACGTAAAAGAAGGTCAAACTTTTCATAATTGTCAGGCGCAAACAGCAGTTTCTGGCGACGGTTGTCTTCCGGCAGCATGTCGAGGGTATAAATATCCGGCAGCCCGTCATTATTGATATCTGCGATATCATTTCCCATTGAAAAGTGACTGGTATGCCTTACCATCGCCTGGATTTTATTGGTAAAACTGCCATTGCGGTTATTGATATATAAATAGTCGGGGGCACTATAGTCATTTGAAATATAAATATCCTGCCAGCCATCGCCGTCAATATCTGCAATACCGGCTCCAAGCCCATAGGTGAACGGCGAGCTGCTGATACCGGAGCCCGGGGTTATATCCGAAAAATGATTGTTTTCATTTTTAAAAAGACGTATGCCCGTTTCTTTGCCGGGCGTTTTCAGTATGGCATCGGTGGCGGCTTCATCCAGCACGGGCAAGGTGCTGGGATTATGATTGAGAAGGAGTACATCCAGGTCGCCGTCTTTATCCATATCAAAAAAGTAGGCCTGTGTATTGTAGGCAGAGTCTGCAAGGCCATATTCCTTTGCCTGATCTTCAAAGCGGGGTTTGCCGGCTGCATCGTTCCCCTTATTAATGAACAGCTGGTTGGCCCGTTTAAGGCCTTTTAGCTTTCCGGAGTAGGATGCAAAAATATCCGGCAGGCCATCGCCATTGACATCTGCGACAGTGACGCCGGTTTTCCAGGGGCCTGGTCTGCCGGCTACCCCCGCTATGGATGTGATATCTTCAAACAGCATGTTGCCCTTATTCAGGTACAGTTTATTATCCACCATGTTGCCGGAAAAATAGATATCCAGCAAGCCGTCCCCGTTCATATCGCCTACAGCAACCCCTCCGCCGTTGTAAAAGTATTCGTACATCAGCACATTGGTATTGGGGCCTTCCGTAAGCGTATTGGCAAAGTGCACCTGGGTTTGCTCCGGTGACAGCAATGTAAATAGAGGCCGGCTGCTTTCAGGTGGTTCTTTTGTTTCAGAAAAACGACAGCCGGCAATGCTATGCAATATGCACACCAGCAATAACAACGGTGCCTGTCTGTTGCGTAAAACCATTAATGTATAAATATTTTGTGTAAAATGGCTGCTATTAAGTTAGTTAAACCGGCTGAAAAGCAGCGGAGTTTAAAAGCAAAAACCTATGCCATGCAAAAGATGGCATAGATTTTTTACTAAAGGGTCCGGAACCTATTCGTAGCCGGGGTTTTGACTTCCATCCAGCAATTTATTTTTCTGGATTTCATCCAGGCGGATGGGGCGGTAATACATTTTGTCCAGCCAGATACGGTTTTCCAGGCTATTGGTTTCCACCGGCGTATAGGTATAATCAAATTTTGTTTTATCCTTACGGTAGGGAGAAGGCGCAGTGGCCCCCGGTTTCAGCACCCCTCTTACCTGTATATAGGTGGTTTTCCTGCCAAGGGTTTGCGGGGCTATCATCCACCGTCTTGCGTCAAAATAGCGTTGTTCCTCAAAAACCATTTCCACTCTTTTTTCCAGGCGGTAACGCTGGCGAAGGGCGTCCCCGGATTCGGTAACAGCCGGCAGCCCTGCCCGGAACCGGATCTTATTGAGCCAGGTGCGTGCCTCACCGTCCTCTCCCAGTTCAATACAGGCTTCGATGTAGTTAAACATAGCTTCTGTATACCGGAAGAAGGGCCAGGGTATATACTGGCGTCCGGAGTTATCACGAAGATTGGGATCGGGATCGACGAATTTGCGGAAATAATACCCGGTAAAGCTGCCGTTCCAGTTTTCGATGGGCCCCAGCCTTGTATCAAGGCCCGGAATGGTAGTACCATTCATGGTATAAGAACCGGTTTGTATTTCGTTGGCCGGATCTTCTGTTCTGCCGCGGGGTTTCCAGGGCGCACCGTCATAAAGAAAACAAATGTAGAATCGGGCTTCCCTGTTTACATAAGGGTCGGCTTTTTCAGCCGGATTGTTCCAGTCAAATTTTGTTCCGTCCATCATCACATAATCGTCTACCAGCTCCTCAATAGGCGTATTACCCGCCCAGTTATTATAACCATTGGGCCCCTGGCGCAGGCCATGCTGCTGGGCGCCTTCGTCCAGGTCCCGGCTAAAGGTCCTTTCAAAGATCGATTCATTGGTGGAGGTTATGGCCGGATCAGCATCCGGATGTTTGCTGCCCCCTCCCATGGCGATGGACAGGTAGTTTTTCTTGGCCTGGTCAAAGGATACAGGAGCGGCAAGGTTGGTTTTATACCCTGCAACAGCTTCGTCCAGTACTTTTTTGGCAGCATCCCGAGCGGCTGTCCAGCGGGCCTTCCGGTCGCCGCTTACAAAGCCCAGGAGCTCCGGTTTGCCATAGGCGGCAAGTACGGCAGACTTGGCTTTGGCCGTAGGCATATCATGCAGGTCGCTGGCGTCATAGAGCAATTGACGGGATTTTAGCGCCAGTGCGGTAAGGGCCGAAACATCACCCCGCTGCATTTGTTTATCCTTCAGCAAGGTATACGCCGCATCGGCCTCTTTTATAATAAAATCACTTACCTCTGCGTAGGTATTGCGGGCAGCGCTGTAATCTTCATTGAGCTTATACGATTTTGTGATCAGCGGTATCCCCCCGTAAAAACGCAGGAGCTGGTGGTAGTAGTAGGCACGCAGCAGCCGGGCCTCACCTTCCAGCTTTTGTTTTAAGGCAGGATTGTCAAAAGTGGCGGTAGCAAGGCCCTCTACTGCCAGGTTGGTCATGCGGATAATATTGTACATATTGCCCCATTCAGTGTGGGCATCCATAAAGCCAGGATTGGAGGGGTTCAGGTTGCCTTCATTTACAGTGTTGATGCCCCTGCCGGCATGGGTAAAGATGGCTTCATCGGTAAGACTGGCCAGCATTTCCTCCTGGAAGCCCCCTTCGTATAACCCTGCATACAAGCCATTAATAAAGGCCTGGGCAAGGTTCCCATCGGACCAGGTTACATCTGCAGGAAATCTATTTTGGGACTGTGTATCCAGGAATCCCTTGTTACAGGCCGTAAACACCAGGCTTGCCGCTAAAAGAAACAGGGTATTGATATATATTGCTTTTTTCATTGCTGTATAATTTTTAGAAAGTTAACCTTGCACCCACGCTCATGATCCTTGACTGCGGATAAATATACCCGTTCTCTGCGGTGCCCTCCGGATCCCATAGTTTCAGCTTTTCCCAGGTAACCAGGTTTTGCCCGCTTAAGTAAACCCGGAACTGTTTGATGCCGATTTGGTTCCCGATGGCAGAATTCAGCGTATAGCCCAGTTCAAAGTTTTTGAACCGCACGTAATTATTGCTTCTTAACCAATACGTATTATTGCGGTAGCCGGAGGTATAGTAGGTATTGGTACGGCTTACCAGCCTGGGGTCCACGCTGCTGGGATTATCTGCAGACCAGCGGTGGTTATAACTGTAGTCTAACCAGTTACCAAACTCCCCGGTTTCGTTAAAGTTGAGCAGTTGTAATCCTCCAAAGGCGCCATAGAAAAGAACGGACAGGTCAAAGGATTTATAGGCCATATTAATATTGAGGCCGGTTGTGTATACAGGGTCCCTTGTCTTATCCAGTCTTACCTGGTCCAGTGCATTGATCTTACTGTCTCCATTTATATCCTTGAACTTCATATCGCCGGGACGCAGGTTTTTTTCTACATCACTATAGCTGATCTTGGCGGTAGTGGCGGCTATATCTGCAGCATCTTTAAATACCCCGTCATACTCATATGCCAGGAAAGCATACCCGCTGGTACCAAAAGGATGGCCGGTGGCACGTTGGTAGGACGGCACGCCCGGGTTCTCATCCCAGAAGATCACTTTGTTCTTGGTATAGGCGCCGTTCAGACTTACCTGGTAGTTAAAATCACTGACCCGCCCGTTATAGCCCAGGGTAAATTCAAAACCCTTGTTTTCTACCTGGCCGCCGTTTACCGGGGGCAACTTTGATACAATACCGGAGCTAAGCGGGGTAGAGCCCAAACGTTGGATCAGGATCTGTTTCCGCTGGTTTTTGAATACTTCAAACTCAAAATTGACCTTATTGTTCAGAATGGATCCCTCCAGGCCTATGTTGGCATTATCCGCCACCTCCCAGGTAAATGCGGGGTTGGGAACAATGGGTTCTACCAAAGATTTTACAACCTTGCCATTTACGACCCGCGTTCCATACTGGTAAAGGGATATAAAGCCATATTCGGGAGAAACCCCGTTAAACTCCACCTGGTCGTTACCCATCTGGCCGTAGGAGGCGCGGAGTTTCAGATTATTCAAGAACCGCACATTTTCCATAAATTTCTCCTTGGAGATATTCCAGCCCACCAGTATACCCGGAAAGAAGCCAAATTGCTTATCTACTGCAAAAAAATAGGATCCGTCGTAACGCCATAAGAATTCAGCCAGATATTTTTCCCGGTAATTATAGGTAGCCCGGCCAAAATAGCTCAGTGTGGCCCTGTTAAAGGCACTGCCACCGAGTTCCTGCCGGTCGGTATTACCCGCGTCCAGGATATCGAGGGCATCAGAAACAAAGCTTTTGCGCCGTGCCCAAAAATTGTCACCATCCCTTGTTTCCCTTTGTATACCTGCCATGATGCCAATGGTATGATTTTCATTAATAACGCGGTCATAATTTAACATACCCACCAGGTTCACGCGTAGCTCGGCTTCATCGGCCTGCCGCAGATCCGGCTCTGTAAAGGTGGAGCGCAGGGTTTTGGTGAGCTTGGGCGTAACGCCATCGGCCTCATAGGTTTTTTTATCCCAGCTATACAAATACCAGGGGGTGGCAAATGTTTTATCGCGGCGGATGTATTTGTCCACCGCACCCTGCAGGGTCAGTTTTAATCCCTTCACCCAAGGATTGGTAATGTCCACCTGGCCGTTGGTCTGGATATAATCCCTCCGGTTCCGGTCGTACCCGGTGGCACCGGTGGTAATAGCCACGGGGTTTTGGCCGTTTTCAATATCCATACCCGGAAGCCCGTTGGGCCATACAGCAACCTCCGTGGGTTTACCGCGGAGCAGCATCCGGAAAATAGTTGCAGCGGATACGGTTGGGTAGCGGCGGTATTCTTCGCGGCCACTGATGCCGATAGTAGTCGTTATATACTTGTTTACCTTGGCTTCCAGGTTCATCCGGATATCATATTGCTGGTACCCGGTAGCCGAATTTTTATAATAAGCATCCTGGCTTAAATAGCCCAGGGAGGCCAGGTATTTTACCGCTTCGGATCCACCGCTTATCTGAAGGGTATGATTTTGCTGTGCAGACCATTTTTTAAATACGGTATTGTACCAGTCGGTATTAGGGTGGGTGAGCGGGCTGGACCCGTCTGCAAACTTCTTTACATCATCGGGTGTATAATACGCCGATGCGATCTTACCATCCTTTTTGGTATAGGTGCCGGTTTCTTTAAAGGCCTTCCAGGCTGCATCCCATTCGGCATACGGTACGTCCGAAAATAACTTTTGTTCATTCATCAGTTCCGCATATTGTGCAGAGTTGCTCATCTTGGGGATCGTTGTAGGCTGCTGCCATCCCCTGCTAAAATCATAGCTCACCATTGGCTTACCGGTTTTACCCTGTTTGGTGGTGATCAGGATGACCCCGTTGGCAGCACGCGCACCATAAATAGCCGCCGAGGCATCTTTTAAAACCGACATGGTCTCCACTTCGGCAGGGTTCAGACGCTCCAGTCCACCCGCACGGTCCGGCACTCCGTCAATAACTACTAAAGGAGCACTGTTCCCCAGCGTGTTGGTACCCCGGATGCGGAGGGTAGAACCATCGCCCCCCGGCTCTCCGCTGCGCTGCATGGCGGTTACACCCGGTAACCGGCCTGCCAGCGCATTGGACAGGTTCACCGTGGGCGACTTTTCAAGCACGGCTCCCTTCACCTGCGTTACAGCACCCGTAACCGTTACCTTTTTCTGCTTGCCATAACCCACCACTACTACGTCTGTCAGTTGCTCTGTGGCGCTGCTCCGGAGCATTACGCTGATCGTAGCCTGGCTGCCAATGATCACTTCCTGCTCCTGGTACCCCACATGGGAAATTACCAGGGTACCTCCGCTGTTGGGTACCTTTATCGAAAAAACACCCTGGGCATCTGTTACTACCCCGGTATTGGATCCCTTCAGCAAAACAGAAACCCCGTCAATGGGTGTCCCCGCTTCATCGGTAACTTTCCCGGTGATCGTTTTCTCCGGAGGCGCAGTTCCCGTGTTTTTTGCAAGACTTTCATACGGAGAAAAGCCCATCAGAAGAAAAACAAGGAGCAAAAACATTGTAAGCGGAGGGCGCTTAAATGGCCGCGTATAACGGGCATGGCAAAACAATTGCTGCGATCTGTACATAGCATTTCTGGTTTAGTAATTGTATAAAATATTCCCGCAAATGCTGCTTACAATATCTGACTGTTCCTTACCGGAAGATATGTAATCAACATTCCTGTTAATTTGTCGCTAATTTCTAAACAGCACTGTCTAAATACAGAGGGTCAAGTCAGACAGTGGACACACGGCCTTCATTCAACGTGATCAACCAGAAAATCCCGGCAATCTTATCTCTTTCCTTTGTCCGGTTAATAGAGGTTTAACCCGGATCAACTGAAAAACAATCATCACTTTTTCCACCAGGCAAGGGGCCCGGCACAACTTTACAAGGTTTATAACATTTCTCAACCTCTAAAGAACGAAAAAAGATTGATATAATTGCAAAAATGACAAAATAAAATAGTTGTCAGTCGGACATAAAAAAAATCTGCGGAAAACAACCGCAGATTTTTTATGCATTACCGGCCGTTAACCGGTGTCATTTCTTTTTATCAAACATCAGCTCTTTTACCTTCTCTTTGTCTTCTTTTTCCTTTTTAAGATCGAACATGGTACCAAACACATGATCCCAGATGGTGCTGCTTACCCCAAAGCCTTTGTGCTCATCTTTGTAATGATGCAGGTGGTGGTTTCTCCACAACCCTTTCATCCATTTAAAGGGTGGGTTCCAGGCATGGATCGCATAGTGCATGGTGCCATACATGAGGTAGCCCAGCATAAAGCCCGGGAAAAACATAAGCGCACGGGAACCCAGGATGAGATAAAACACTCCCAGCAAAACCGATGCAATGATAATACTGGGTACCGGGGGCATAAATAAACGCTGCCGGTCCCGCGGATAGTGGTGATGGTTGCCGTGCATTACATAAGCGATTTTTTGAGCCGCGGGGTTATCACTTACCCAGTGGAAGATGAACCGGTGGGCAATATATTCAAAAAAGCTCCAGAAAAAGATACCGATAAAGAATATCAGGAACACATAGCCCACCGTGTAGTTATAGTGGCTGTGACTGTAATACAACATATATGCGATAACGGGAATGTACATACCCCAAATAACCAACGGATGTGTTTTGGTCAGCATCTCCAGGTAATCGTTCTTAAAAAGCCGTGCCTGACCTTTGTTGTGAATTTTATCGAACTGCATACTGCAAAATTAAATCAAAAAAAGTAGATACCTGTCCTATTACAACCAATTGGCAAATAACCCCTATGATTTGTTGTATTAAATAGTTGAAATGTTGTTCCGGATCAACCGGTATACAGCATCAGGTATGGGGCTACAGTTTTTTTTTGATAGAATAACGTTTAAAACAAACAAATGTTTGTGCTAATCGTAAGTGAGCTTCCAGCGGTTTAAATCCGGAGCAACGCTCTTTTTTTGATGCAGCTCATGATCATAAATAATATTGCCCAGCTCCTTAAAGAAAGGATATCCCGTTTCCTCATATTCATATTTATTATCATTGAGGATGCCGTCCTTATTTACATAAAGTGTAGCACTAAGCATGAACTCTACCTTATTCTTAAAGTCAACAACATAACAGTAATCTGTAAGAAACCCGTAACTCCACCCGGCCTTATTAAATACACGTATATGATCCGGGATCTTTTCTTTGCCCGAGCGGAAAAAGAAGAACTTGGTATAACTGTCAAAGAACTCCGCAGTGTCATAAGCCGGAAACCGGCTCTCATAGGGAAGCTCGGACATATAAGTATACAACATCCGGTAGTTGTCTGCTGTTAAACGGAACCGCTGGCGGGCCGGCACAGATTCCGGGAACAGTACACTGCGCAGCAGTCGCTGGCCATCTTCCAGCGGCAGGTTGTTATGGGTGGTAAAATCCATGGGCTCATTGATCAGGCTGTCATTTTGATCCCAATGTCCTTTGCCTACCAGTATCTTTGTTTTGGGAAACCGGAACTGAAGATCGCTGTACGTTGCCGGCTGTGTGTATATGGTTTGGCCATTGTTAAGAAACCGGATGGGATTGGTATGCCGGTTTTCTTCGGGCGTCATCGGAACAAAGCGACGGGTGATGCGGGTATCGTTGTAGTTCTTTTTCCATAGGGTTTCATTCAGTTCCTTTTGCCCCATAAATTCGTAAAGCCGGTTATAAGCATCATTATCGCTTACAAGGAAGATCTTCTTAATATAATGTTCAATGGAGGGGAGGCCGCTCTCCGCAGTCGGATCATTTTTCACGGCAGTTTGTCCGCTAAAAGCGCTGTCGGTAAGCATGGGGGATTGGGCTGTAACCTTTTTACCCAGCCTGTTTAGTTTTTCAAGGGAGGCAAAGGCCACAGGCATTTTTACGGTGGATGCGGGGTTAAAATAACGGTTGCGGTCTACATTCAGGTAATGGTTGATAAAAGTGGGCTTTTGATGGCGGTCCCTTTTTATTTCCGTGTAAATCAGCTGGTACTGGTAAACTCCGGGCTGATCCAGTACCGATCTTAATAAGGGGGATCCCTGCTTTTGCAACAGCTCCATCAGCCAGGGATCGTTTTTTACCTGTGCAAATGTTTTGGACATTATAGCGTATATGAAAATAGTGAAAAGAACGGACTTCATTTTGTTAAGATAGATCATTTGGATCAAATACCATCATACAAAGGAACAGGCTATTTGATGAATGTATTCAGGAATTTTAAGGTGGCCTTATTATAATCGCTGTACATATGATGGTCGGCAACTGCAAGGCTCAGCTGCTGAAAAACGAACATCCGCTGATCTATATCCAGGCCGTTCAGCTGTGGAAATGCAGCGGGGTTTGCCTGGTATGCGGAGCGTAGCTCATCGGGCTGATCCATAAAATAATATGCCGGGTCCAGGTATCCTTTTTGTTTTAATTCATTAAAAACCGCCGCAGATGCTTCAAGGCTCAGCTGGCCGCTCCGGGCAAACCGTTCGGGGTACAGGGGTGAGCGTTCCTGAACCAGGTACCCGCTGCTGATGCCACGGCTGGCAAGCGTTTGCGCATTGGCAAGCGCAGCGGCATTGCCGGCCGGCCCTACATTGGGGTTTTGGTCAAACCGGGCCATGCAGAACTGAAGCGGGGTACCGGTCATTTGTGCAATTTGCCCACCGGAAGGAGCGCAGTAGCTGACACCCGCGTCAAACCGGCAGATCGTGGAAAGCGCTGTTGCAAAATTGCCGCCATTGCTCATACCTACTGCATATTTGGGCAAACCGGCCGGCAGCAGCCCCCGCTGATAAAAGGTATGGGTTATAATACGGATGTTGGCGTAGTCTGCATTGGTAAGGGTATCCCAGGGAAGGGTATTCCACCGGATAGAGCCATCACCGTTCAGATCCTTACCCGCCGTTGCCTCTTCTGCTTCCGTTATCAGTACGGCAAAATGATCATGTACCAGGTCTTTGATCATTTGCTGCCATTCAAAGCCTGCAACCAGTGCCTGTGCACTGCCGCTGGTCCCGTGCAGCAGGTAAACGATCCCTTTAGGCCGGGCAGGAAAATAATAATAAACCGGTTTCACCCGGTCTTTGCCCTGGCACTGTTCAAACTGCAGCACAAACGTTGCTGCAGGCGCAGTAGTACCGGTAAGGTCCACATTCTCCCCGGGCATTATAAACCAGGTATGCCATTCATCCGGCGCCCTTAGTAAGGCCGGGTTATGGCCGCTCCAGCCGGCAAAGACCTGGTTGCTCGCCAGGGCAAGGCTAAAAATATGTACCGTATCGCCCGGCTGGTGATACCCGCTTCCGTAACCATTGGTTACGGTGACTTTAAAGCGGTCTGCCGCTGCCGGCGGAACCGGTTGCTTCCGGCAGGAAAAACAGGCAACAAAGAGACAAATCGCACCCGGAATGGTGAATAGGGTCTTCATAATAATAGGTTTACCTGTTTTGACGGAGATCTGTGGTATGTGTTTAAAGAGGGCACAGGTTTTTCAAAAAATTGTTTTTAAGATTTCTCCCGCCCTATCCCGTAAATTTGCAGCCAAAATTTTGTGTATATGAAGCAGACCCCGTTTACAAAGAAGCATCTGGAGCTGGGTGCCAAGATGGCTGAATTTGCCGGGTATAACATGCCCATCAGTTATTCCGGTATCAATGAAGAACACCAGACGGTAAGAAAGAATGCCGGAGTGTTTGATGTAAGCCATATGGGCGAATTCATCCTCAAAGGGCCCAAAGCACTGGACCTGATACAACGGGTTACGACCAACGATGCCGCCAAACTGAAGAAGAACCAGGCACAGTACAGCTGCTTTACCAATGAACAGGGCGGTATTGTGGACGACCTGATTATTTATTGCATCGAAGAGAATGAAGTATACATGATCGTTGTCAATGCGGCCAATATAGAAAAGGACTGGAAGTGGCTCAGTGATCATAATACAGAAGGGGCTGAAATGCACGATATCTCTGCTAAAACAGCACTGCTGGCCATACAGGGGCCCAATGCCACTGCGATCCTGCAGGCCCTTACAGACACAGATATACTCAATTTAAAGTACTATACATTTGAAAAAGGCCGGTTTGCCGGTGTGGATAACGTGCTCATCAGCGCCACCGGCTATACCGGTGCCGGGGGCGTTGAGATCTATTTTGAAGACAAGGACGGCGCCGCCGATAAAATATGGGATGCCATTTTTGCGGAAGGTGGCCCCAAAGGGTTAAAACCCATTGGTTTAGCAGCCAGGGATACCCTGCGCCTGGAAATGGGCTATTGTCTTTACGGCAATGACCTGAGCGATACCACTACTCCCCTGGATGCAGGGCTGGGCTGGATCACCAAATTTACAAAGCCGTTTACCGCCGGCGACCTGCTGAAGCAGCAGAAGGAAGCAGGTGTGGAACGCAAACTGGTTGGATTTGAACTGCAGGACAGGGGTATTCCCCGTAACGGGTACGAGATCTGTGATGAGAACGGTACCATGATCGGGACCGTTACATCCGGCACCCAGTCCCCCTCCCTTGGAAAAGCCATCGGGCTGGGCTATGTAAAATCTGCGTTTGCATCGTTTGAAACACCTTTATTTATTAAAGTACGCGACAAATTATTAAAAGCAAAAGTGGTAAAACTGCCTTTTGCCTGAGCTATTTTTATCAGATGAGTCATCAACCAACACTTTATACCTCTCTTTCTCCGGCACTGATCCAGCTTTACGACCTCAACAACACCGTGGTGGTTGTAATTGATGTTTTCAGGGCCACATCTACCATCGCAGCGGCGCTTTACAACGGGGCCCGGTACGTGATCCCTGTTGACTCTGTGCCCAAAGCGATTGAGATCAGCGCGGCAACGGGCGGTATTGCTGCTGGTGAGCGGGATGGGAAACTGGCCGAAGGCCTCAGCCACGGCAACTCTCCCATGGAATACAAAAGAGCCTTTATTGAAGATAAGGTACTGGTACTGACCACCACCAACGGAACCCGTTTGCTGCATATGGCACTGGAACAGGGCGCAGACAATATCATTACCGGCTCCTTCCCCAACCTTTCATCGGTTTGTAACTATTTAACCGCACAACAGAAGAATGTGGTGCTGGCCTGCGCAGGCTGGAAGGATAAGTTTAACCTGGAAGATACCCTGTTTGCAGGCGCTGTCATCGCCCGGGTAAAAGAGCACTTCTCCATTCATTGCGACAGTTCCTTTATGGCGGAGTATATGTACCGGCAAAACAGGAACGACCTGCCTGGTTTTTCAAAAAACCTTACACATTATCATCGCCTGGTAGACCGGTTTGGTTATATCGATGATATTGCTTTTTGTTTGCAGGAAGATGTTGCGGATGTACTGCCGCTTTATAAAGAAGGCCGGCTGATCCGGCAGGGCTAACCCCTAAAGATAGGTTTTTTCCCATTAATTATATAATATAAATTTTCTCAAAATCTTGAGTAAATAATAGGAAAAGCGGATAAGATTCTTTTATTTTTGCCGATTGTCCTTTTTGTAGCCCAGCCGGCGGTATGGGCTCCGCGGCATCATAGCCCGGCAAGCGGAAGCGGCAATACAAGGCATTATTAATTAAGCATAATAACAGCGGTTTGGCATTACCACATTTATTGAAACACGTTTATACCTTCGGTACAGATGAAGTGATCCGCAGGGGGAAAAAAACATTTGCGCTTGGATTTGTAGAGCTGATCGAATACGATAAGCTCACCGGGAGTGTTTTTTTCAGGGTTAAGGATGACTCTTACAGTACCTTTTATAAAGTACATATTCAAAAATTCAACGATCCCAAAAATCTTTCACTAAAGTGTAACTGCCCCTATAACCTGGGAGAGGTTTGCAAGCACGAAGTGGCGGCGCTTTTCCAGCTACAGGAGCTGATGGACAAAGGGCAGCTTGAAGATGAAGAGGTATATTATGATCAGCGCCACACCGTGGTAAAGATCCGGAACCTGGATATCCGGTCGATCCGGCATCTTTGTGCACCGGAAACATTTAATGAGGCTGAACGGTTTTTGCAGAAAAAAAAGGCAAAGATCGTGTATGCGCAGGATGAAACGGTAAGGGCCATTGTAGCCCTGGAGGGAAAGGAATATAAAGTAGCCATCAAAAAGAATGAAGAGCGCAACTTTGATACCAGCTGCGATTATGAGGATACGGACCACCCGCTGGGCCTGCCCAAGGTTATCGTTTTCCTGCAGCTGATCAAACAACACGGCCCGTTCTATTTTGATACCATCCGTAACCGGGATGTGGAAAAGAACAAATTACTGGAAGCATACGGATACTCGCTCAATGACGACCTGAAAGGAAAGTTTGAGTTCGTTTTTAAAGACGGGAAGCCCTTCCTGAGGGTACTGGATCCCAAAATTAAGCGGATCAATACGCTAAGCCCGGCGGAGAAACCCGCAGCAGCAGCCATCCGCCAGCCCCTGCAGGCCGTGGAAAAAGAGGAAGCCGTGGCCGTGGAGGAACAGCCGTCAAGAAAGCTGGGAATTGTATTTGATTTTAACCGGGCCAGCTATCCCTATTTTCAGGTACATGCAGTTTCCGGGGAGGTAAATGAGGCAGGAACCGGTTTTGCCGGTAAGGCAGCCGCCCTGGATGTAAGCCATTTTATTGATATGGCTGATTTCAGCGAGGACGACATCAGCCTGCTCAATGCCGTTCGGAAGCTGCAGGATGTGGAGATCAATAAGTATGTGAGCCGGAATACCCCTTTTAACAACCTGTGGGAACAGGACGAGCCGGCAACAGAGGCCAATAATGAAACCCGGCAGCTGATCAATGAATATATGCTGCCCCGGTTGCGGAAGCTGCTTACGGATGCCGGCGAAGAAGGCCTGGCATTTATGTTGCCCCGGGGAAAAGCATTTGTTACCGGTAATATTGAGCAGATCGACATTTTTACGGAGCCCGCCGTTACCGAGTTTTTTGTAGATAAAGAAGGAGACGATGCATTTAGCTGCGACTGCCTGGTGCGCCTGAGAGGGATGGTGCATGGCATAGAACAGAACGAAAGCCCCTGTCCCCTGCTGTTCCTGTATAACCATCAGCTCTTTCTTTTCAGCAATGCAGAAAGCATCGGGCTGATTGAACGGTTTTTACCCAACGGTAAAATGATCATAGCACCGGATCAGTGGGCGGAAACCCTGCATGAGTTTATTTTGCCGCTGGCGCGGGAATACAAGGTAGACTTTGATGCGTCCATGCTTCATGTAATGAAGAACATTGTACCGGAGGCCAAATTATTGCTGATAGAAAAAGGGGACCACCTGGTGTTTAAGCCGCAGTTCTCTTATAAAGGATATGAGACAGACCTGCTGGGTAAAGAGGTGTTCCTGATCCCCGAAGGGGACAAGATCCTTTCGATACACCGGAATAAAGAAAAGGAAAATGCCTTTGTAGACCGGCTCCGGAACCTGCATTCTAACCTGGTGATGAACGAGGAGAACGGCACCCTGTCGCTGAAGGGCAACGAGATCTTAAAAGACAACTGGTTCTTCCTGTTTGTAGATGCCATGAAGGAGATGCAGGTGCCCGTTTTTGGTTATGATGCTTTGCGGAACTTCCGCTTTAACACGGCCAAACCCCAAACAAAGATCTTTATCTCCAGCAATACCGACTGGTTTGATGCCAAGGTGGATATCGTTTTTGGCGATCAGCAGGTTTCCATAGCCGATGTAAAACGGGCGCTGGCCAATAAACAGATGTATGTGCAGCTGGGTGATGGTACGCTGGGGGTATTGCCGGAAGAATGGCTGAAGAAATATGCGCTCCTGTTCCGGGTGGGCGAAGGGGCCAACAACAATCTAAAACTTTCCAAGTATCATAAAAGCGTGGTAGATGAGCTTTTTGAACTGAAGAACGAAGAAGAGCTGGTTTTTGAACTGGAAGAAAAATACAACCGCCTGAGGGATTTTGAAAAGATCCATGAAATAGAGCCGCCGGTCCACCTGCAGCCGATACTGCGGCCTTACCAGATGGCAGGGTTTCAATGGATCAATTACTTAAAAAATGTGAATTGGGGCGGCATCCTGGCAGATGACATGGGTTTGGGTAAGACCGTTCAGGCACTCTCCTACCTGGAGCATCACAAATCCCAGAACCCCGATGCGCGGATCCTGGTTATTTGTCCTACCACACTGATCTATAACTGGGAGAACGAGATCAAGAAATTTACACCCACACTTACCTATCGCATTCATCACGGGCCCACCCGTACCCGTAATGCGGAAGATATCATGAAGCAGGATGTAACTATTACAACCTATGGCACACTGCGCAGTGATATAAAATTGTTTGTAAGCGTTCCTTTTGACTATGCCGTGCTGGATGAAAGCCAGGCAATCAAGAACCCGGCCAGCAAGGTTACCAAAGCGGCGTACCTGATTAATGCCAAGCACCGGCTTTGTATGAGTGGTACCCCGCTGCAGAACAACACCTTTGATATTTATGCGCAAATGAATTTCCTGAACCCCGGTATGCTGGGAAGCATTGAGTTTTTCCGGCAGGAGTTTGCCATCCCGATCGATAAACTGGGCGAAGCCGACCGGAAAGAGCACCTGCGGAAAATACTGTACCCCTTTATCCTGCGCCGCACAAAAGAGCAGGTAGCCAAGGACCTCCCGGAAAAACAGGAAATGATCCTTTGGTGCGAGATGGAAAGTGAGCAGCGCTCCATCTATGATGCCTACCGTAATGATTACCGGGATAAGATCCTGGGAAATATTGAAACGCAGGGTATTGGCCGCTCGCAAATGACGATCCTGCAGGGGTTGATGAAATTGCGGCAGATCTGCGATTCCCCGGCTATATTGAACGAGGAAGAAGCCTTTGAGAATCACTCCATCAAAATTGAAGAGCTGGTACGGGAAATCACTGAAAATATGAGCGATCATAAGGCCCTGATCTTTTCGCAGTTCCTCGGAATGCTGGGCCTGATCCGGCAGAAACTGGAAGAACTGGGCATTAAATACGAATATTTTGACGGAAGCACATCAGCGCCGGACCGGGAAAAAGCGATCCAGAGCTTCCAGAAGAATGAAGAAGTACGGGTATTTCTTATTTCATTAAAAGCAGGGGGTGTGGGGTTGAACCTTACAGCGGCAGACTATGTGTATATTGTGGACCCCTGGTGGAACCCGGCGGTAGAGCAGCAGGCGATCGACCGTACCCACCGTATCGGGCAAACCAAAAGTATCTTTGCATACCGTATGATCTGCCGGGATACCATTGAAGACAAGATCCTCAAGCTCCAGGAAAAGAAGAAAGCCCTGGCAAAAGACCTGATCGCAGATGAATCGGGATTTGTAAAATCACTGACCAAAGAGGATGTGGAGTACCTGTTCAGTTAACGGGAAAGGGAGCGCCGTGAATGGTGAAATGTGAACAGGCCTGCACCTGTTCACTACTTCTCACTGACCACTTCTCAGTTCCTGTTCCTCCAAATAAATAAAATATGAAATTCAGAAGGGGCATACTGTTATTCATCATCGGCGTTGTGCTGGTCGCCTACTTTACCAAACCTTCCAAAGACGGATTTATCAAATTCATCCAGCCGGCGGTAAGCCGTACACAAATTCCGCCCGTTGTGGATTACCAGGATCAATTCCTGTATGCGCTTGTAACAGCCACTTACATAGATGCCGGTAATCCCGTAAAAGAAGGCGGGCGCATAGTGGCACCCACCCGTAAAGAAACCTATATAGGAGTGTTTGGCCGCTACTGGAAACAGGCGCCATAGTGCTTCATTATTTGTTTCAGGTTAGCGCTGTGCTTCACTGCTCGTGGATCGCAGGAGGGTCCCTGGTTCAAAGTGCTCTGTTCAAAGCTTCGTGCCGGTTCGGTTTCACGCCTCATACCCGGTTGCATGACCGGTGCATTTCCACGTCTCCGCATTTTCAAATCTTCAAATTCTCAAATCCGAAATCTGAATCAATTGAAATTTGCTTTTATACCCGGCAGTCTATTGCCTGTTAATTTTCCCGGTTTATGACCTCGAAAAGGATATGGATCAAAACAAGAAACATGGAGCTGTGTAACGGATCTTAATTTTCACATTCCCACTCCCGGTAGTCACCGCATATGCGTCAAGTTGATTTTACGAATTTAGTAGTCCAAGGCAAAAGCTGCAGCGCAGCGTTGCTCTTATTAGCAACCAACACAGGATGGAATGGAGGTGCAGCGCACCGGTAACATAAGCCTTCCCAAATAGATCCCCGCTGCGTTACAGCTACGGGCAAGTTCCTGGGCGTTCCTGTTACAATCATTTGCGGCGCGCTGCGCCTGCTTGTTATCAAAACGACCCGATCTTTTTTGGCCCCCCAAGGCTTATTCGTGCTACATTTTATGGCAATAGACCTGTTTTTTATCTTGACGCGCATGCGATAGTCATCGGGATTCAACTCTTCAAATTCGCTCTACTTCAGCTTTTTGAGAATGCGTTGCGCATTTTTGTAATAAACATTATTTTTCGGAACCGCAGTGGCATATTTTTCTGCCAGTGCCCGGTTGCTTGTTTTATAGGCACATAACGCAGCAAAAAAATAACTGTCTTCCTGGTATACGGAACTGCTTTGCAGCAGTTTTTCAAAAACAGGCAGTGCCGCTGCGGGCTGTTCTGTTTTCAGCAGGCATACGCCATAATAGAACGCAGCCATTACATCCTCCGGATCACCTTCTGCTGCTGCTTTCAGATGCGGAAGGGCTGCCGGGTATTGTTCCGCATTAAATAATTGTCCGCCCTCTTTGCTATGATCGGCAGCACCTCTTACCACTACATTGGGCATAGGTGTAACCGGGTAGCGGTCTATACCTGCCGGTGTAAGGATAAACAGCACAAAGACTGCCGCCACCGCAACGGCTGCCAGCATTAGCTTTCTTACACGGCCGGTCCGGCGTACCACTGCTGGTTGTTTATCAAAATAGGCTTTGGTCAGCGGCTCCAGCAGCGCCCTCAGCTGGGGAACCTGTTTTTCGGCGGTTTCATGTTTTTGAACAACAGCTTCCGTATAAAGCCAGTCATCATATGCTTTTTTTATCTCGGGGTCCTGTGCCAGCTGCCGCTCAAAATCAGCACGCTCCTCCGGGGACAGCGCATTTGAGATATAAGCTTCTATTTGTTCGTAAAGATTCATGGGGTGCGGTTGTGATTGACTAATTCAATTAATTCAGACATGCAGATGGATTTCTTTTTCCGGAGGTAGGCATAGCTCACACCCAGCTGTTCTGCCAGTTTTTGCTGTGAATCGCTGAGGTAGGATGCCCTGATGATCTCCCTGCAGCGCTCACTGAGCTGTTCCAGCAGGGTCATTACCAGCGCCTCCTGCTCCAGTTGGTCGGCGTGTGCTGCAGCCTCCGTTTCTGTTTCATCTTTCAGGTAATGATATCCCTCATCCAGGCTTTTTGTTACCCCTGATCTTGATTTTTTCTTCAGCTGGTTGATCCATTTCCTTTTGCATACCAGCAAAAGGAAGGCCTCAAACGGACAGGTAAGCACAAATTTACCATCTGCGGCCAGTTTAAAAATATCGATCAGGGCTTCCTGGAAAATATCCCCGCACTCGTCCGCATCGGCCCCTTTTGAGCGCAGATAGGCTTCAATGGATGGCGCATATTTGCGATAGATCTCAGAAAGCAGGGCTGTGTCATTATTCCGCAATGCTTCAATATACCGGTGGTCTGTATGCAATCTTCTAAAATTAAGGTTCTCAAAAATATTGAATATATTTACCATGCAGAATGTTTTTTGCGGCCCGCTTCAAATTTCCCCTCTGTTCCGGCCAGTTGAGTGGTGGACCCGGTCGATTGCCTTGTCTTGGGGATATAAAATGGGTTGCCGGTACCTGCTTAATGAGGTAACAATTTCAAAGATCTGCTGATTTATGAGTATGTGGCAACTAAAATTGAGACCAGCACTTATATTGTCTGGAATGCTGCTTGCAGGGCCTGTAATACAAGCCCAGTCTGTAGCACCTTCTCTGTTCATTGCAGACAGTTCGATCCGGACCGCCACGGATTCAGCCGGTATCCGCTTTTCGGCCCCACTGCCTGCGCTTACGCAGATACCCGGTGCTCCTGAGCCCTTTTATACCCATTTGTGGGATTTTGGTGACGGGCATTTCAGTACAGAAGCTTCTCCACAGCACAATTATGCAGATGGAAAGGAGTACGATGTGTACTTATACGCGGTGAATAATTACGATGACGGAAAAAAACCTGCGCGGAAAAAAATCAAAGTGACGGGTAAAGGGAATAACAATAACCTGGCATCCGTTTCAACCGCTGAAAAGGATTTTTTTAAAGCCAACGGGGTCTTTGAACTGAAGTATAACTGTATGGCAAAGCCCAATGACACCATGGTGCTGCTGGCTGGCTGGAAGAATACCGGCACCGCAGAGGACGAGGGGAAGTTGTACCTGTTTTTAAATGAGAAAGTGTTTGAGCAGACCTGTTTCGAAAATGTAGGGGCCAACAAAGGGTTTCGCTTTTTTAACAATGGCGATAGCCTGGCTCCGGGGTCTCCGGGGCTGATGGCCGGCCTGGAGCCGGGGAAGCAGCTAAAGATCACGGAAAGTGGCAGCCCGCCTTCATCGGTGGTCAGGGTCCTGAATGCTGCGGAAGCGTCCAACACCTTTTTAAGCACGATGATGCTGTATAAAAGCAGCTATATGATCGAGCTGGGAAAAACGGCCCCGGGAGCCGCGCATTTTGCCCTTGCAGAATTGAAAGTAACGCCGGAAATGATCAGGGATACCAATGCTACCGTAACCGTTACGGGAGTATATGTTCCCAAAAATGGGAACCCGGTCATGCACCGGCTCAACATCCCGGTGGTTAACTCACATGATCCGAATAAAATGAATTTAAAAGGAGGCCGGCTGGGGTATCGTTTTTTAAGCAAACACAAAGAGCTTACGTACAAGGTACGTTTTCAAAATACCGGCAAGGGGCCGGCACGCCGGATCGCGCTGGATATTACCGTGCCCGGGATCCTTGACCCGCAAACAGTAGCGGTCAAAGATGTTTCCCCGTTTTGCCCGCCCTGTCAGCCGGGAGCGGAAAAACGGGGTTGCTGGGAGCTGGAGCAAAAAGAGCGCGGGCTGCTGTTTACGCTGCACGGGATTTACCTGCCCGGCACCAATCAAAAGGGGATAGAGGATAAGGACAGCACCAAGGGGTTTATGGAGTTCTCTATTGTAACAAAGAAAAAGCTGGACCCGGTACCGTTTAACGCCCGGACAGCCATTTACTTTGATAAAAACGAGCCCATACTCACCAACTATGCTACGGGCCGGTTTAAGAAAAGCCTGTCGCCCATTGTAATGGCGGGTTTTGAAAAAGCATGGGGAAAGGAGCGGGTGAGCGATGGGCTGGTGACCGGCGTGGGAATAGCCCCCCTGGCCCCTTTCCGTCCGTTTTTACAGTTTGAACTGTATTACCGGCAGGGGATCCGGACCAATGCCGGCAATTATGTGCTGGACAGGGCAGGGGTGATTCCGGTAGAAGGGCGAAAAGAACTGGTGTATAATAAGATCGACTCTTCAGTCACCAACAGGGTATCACAGGTAAAACTGATACCGGTACAGTTACGCCATAATTTTGGTAATTACTTTTCAGCAGGAGCCGGCATTAGTGTTACAGCGGATATGGGAGGTGAAATTGAGACGGGGCTTACCTATCAAGGGATATCAGCCAATGGAACCAGTGACAGGTACCAGCAACAGCGTTCCGAAAAAATAAAAGCCTTCTCCCATATCCGGCTTCAGCCCTTTATGGACCTGCAGCTGGGAAAAGTAAAGCTGGGCCCCCACCTGGGCGTCCGGTATTATTATAACAGTAAAAATACCGGGTACGGGTTCCTTTACGCAGGATGGCGGTTTTAGGCACACCAGCACCTGGGGCCCCCCCGCGGTTCCGCCACGATAGCGGGCAAACCGTTCCTGTTTTACACAGCAATGGAGGCCCCTTTTGCAGCCCTGTTCAACGAAAAGCGGTAGGCGCCGGCAGATTCCGGATATGGATGCTGCTCCTGGCTTTCCTGCTTCTTTCCGGGGCTCCGCCATCAGATTCCCTGGAGACCCGGTACCGCCAGATGAAACAAAAAGACGACCTGGAAGCCTGCGCCAATTTTCTTTTTGATCAGCTGGATGCAGATCCGGGGCTGGCCGTTAACCAGGAGGAGTTCCTGAAAAAAGCGTTATGGAGAGCGCCCCGTACCAGGGAGGAAAAAGAAGCCTGTTATCATTTTCTTATCAACACCGGCTGGCATTTGCTAACACAGCGACAGGTGCCGGCTTCCGTAAACTGGTATGAGCAGGCCTATGCTTTTTATGAGCAGTACAAACAGGATCCGGAGCTGAAAAAAGAAATGGACTTTGAGGAATATATTGCCAAACCGCTGGGAAATAATTACACGCGGGTGGGCGATTTTTCCAAGGCCGTCTACATTCAGCAACGGGCCATTGATGAAGCGCTTGCTGCGCGGCGCACAGGCATTATACCCGGGCTGTACCTGAACCTGGCCACCACCTATTTCCGGATGCATGATGATGCCGCGCTTCAAAGCACCATTGCGCTGGGGCTCGGGGGCGTAACTGCCGGAAGCCTTGATGCACTGCCGCTTTATAATTTAAAAGCAGAGTATTTTATTGAAGCCGGAAATACAGACAGCGCCCGCACCTGGAACCAAAAAGCCCTGCAGCTGGGCAAAAAACAGGCCGGCGCTTCCACGGCCCTGTTGACCACATTCCTGGCCCGGGCCCGCCTACTGAACCTGTCTGGCCGGCACCGGGAGTCGCTTTATTACCTGAGGGAGATTGACAGGAACGTGGCTGCAGACAACGTAGAGCTGAGCGTAGAAACGGCCATTGAAACCGGTAATGCCTACCTTTTGATGCAGCTGCCGGACAGCGCCCTTGCCTGGCACAACAAGGCCCTGCATTATTTCCGGCTGAATGAAAACGGGCTCTTCCCCGATTTTAAAGTGACCACGGCGCTTTTTGGTGTGGCTACCGCACTGTTATATAAAGACCAGGCAGAAGCCGCCCGTTGGTTTGAAAAGGCCGTGCTGAACGATTATTACACCGAGCAACTGCTCCCCTCCTCCCTCAACAGCAATACGGCAGCCTATGCCAATAAAAAATATTCGGAAACTGCTATTGCATTATACCACCAGCTGTTTGACCAGTACCGGGACCCGGAATACCTGGTTAAGGCGCTTTGGCTTACGGAATTGTCCAAGGGGCGGATGCTGATCAATGAACAGCGGAGAACGGCGCACTGGAAGCAGGACGCCCTGCTTACCGGCAATAAAAAATGGGTAGATCAGCTGCGCTCTTTATACGTGCTCCTGGCCGAAACCCCGGAAGGAGCGTATCAGCAGCAGATCCGTCAAAACATTCAGCGGCTGGAGTTTGAGCTCAACCTCAAAGAACGGGAAAGCATTACCCTGCTGAAGCTGCCTTCCTATAAGGTATTTAATAACTGGGTACGCACAAGCGCCCGGAGTCAAACCATCATCAGCTATTACCTGGGAGACAGTTATTCGTATATCATCCATATCCAGAATGGTGTTTTCCGGCACCGGCTGGATACCAATACACAGGCGCATATAAAAAAGCTGAACGGGTTCCTGCAGAGGTACTTTTATACCGGTACTACTGCATTTAACCGGGATCCGGGCGCTTACTACCAACAATCGTTCGGGCTGCTGAATACCTGGAATCCCTGGCTGGCGGGTACCTTGCCGGCTGTCCTGATCTCTCCGGACCGAGAACTGCACAACCTGCCATTTGAAGCGCTTTGCGCCAGCCCCGGCCAGCCCCGGTACTGGGGGGCGTTCACATCCATCAGTTATAGTTTTACGTTTCTGCAAAATGCGTTTTCGCCGCCGGTGAGCCATTCCCCCAAGCCGGTAGCGGTCTTTAGTTTTGAAAAGCCGCACCTGGGTTTTCCGGCATTGCCGCAATCTGCAAAAGAGCGCTCTTTCCTGGCCCGGCGGTTCGTTACCCGGCAATATGAGGCCGGGCTCACTTCTGATTCTGCTTTTATGGCCGCGCTAAACACCGGCAACATCATCCACCTGGCTTCACATGCCGTAGCTAATGCAGCAGAAAAGCAGCCCTACCTGGTTTTAAAGAACAGGCTTTACCTGGGGGCGCTCCAGTATATCACTACCCGGTCGCCCCTGGTGGTACTGGCCGCCTGTGAAACGGGATCCGGCATCCTGCGCCAGGGAGAAGGTATGCAGAGCCTTGGCAGGATCCTGCTGAGTAAGGGTGTTGACGGAGTGCTCTCCTCCCGCTGGGAAGTAGATGATGCAGCATCGGGCGAGCTTATCCGGGACTTTTACAGTGCCTTGTCTGCAACAACAGACCCGGCCGCAGCACTCCAAAAAGCAAGAGCCGCCTACCTGGAAAAACACCCCACTGCAGCAGAACAAAACCCTCTTTACTGGGCCGCCTACTTTTACCAGGGCAATAACCTGCCGCTGATGATCCGGCAAAAAAGATCCACTGCTATCCTCCTTTCATTGCTGCTGATTACCGGTGCGGTCATTACAGCCACACTTATTCTCCGGCACAAGCGGCTGCTATAGCCGTAAACCCACCTCATAGTAAAACCGGGAAAAATAATTTTCATTCCGGTGCCTTTTTATTCCCCGGTATGGGTAACAACAGGCCCGGTCTGTTGATATACAGGCAGAACCCTCTTTTTTAAAATTTAAAAATAAATGTTTATGAAAAAGAATACGCTTCCCGCCCTGATGGTATTGCTGCTGGCTGTGTTTATGTATGCCTGCAAAAAAGACAATACACCTATTGACCCGCAAAGCACGTATCAAAAAGATGTAGAAAAAATGATCCGCTTTTTTAAAGCGCATGAACCTGCCGTGGAAAAATTTACAGTGGATGCCGGCGCCGGCAGTACCATTACCTTGCAGAACGGTACAAAGATTACTTTTGGTCCCAATGCTTTTGTAAAACCCGGCGGGGCCATAGTAACCGGTAATGTGGCTGTAGCCGCCCGTGTGTTTATTAAACCCAGTGAAATGATCCTGGCAGACAAGCCCCCGGTAACGGATGCCGGCCAGATACTGGAAACTTTTGGCGAAGCCTTTGTTACGGCAGAACAGAACGGGCAGCAGCTGGCCTTAAATCCCCAGCAAAAGCCTCCGAATGTTCAGGTGCCCATTGCCGGGGTTAATGCCAATGGGGCCAACCGTGAGATCCCGATGTGGGACGGAGATACAACAGTAAGCACAGAATACAGCGGCTACAACCACGAAAACGTTTATACCACCATTACCCAGACTTATACAATTAAAAAAGGAATGGCCTGGGCGCAGATCCCCGGTTCCTTTGGGGTTGGCAATGCTGCTACGACCTATTTTCCGCTGGATAACCTGGGCGACTGGAGGAACTGCGATGCCCTCTACAATGTGGCGGCCCCCAAGACCACAGTACTGGGATACTTTGGCGATAAGTTCAACATTAAAACCGGCAATAATTACTCCGGGCAGGATCCTACCGAACTGTTCTTTAAAGTTTCCGGAGTGAATACGCTTGTAAAACTGTACAACCCCATCTTTAACCCCATTGCGGGAAAAGAAGGATTGCTGAGCTACCAGAACAGCGTCCCCATCGGGGCCAATGGAACCTTCCTGGCCATGAGCACAGTGAACGGTAAATTTTATGCAGAGATGCGGGATGTTACCATTACGCCTGATGCCGGGAAGAATTTCATGGGGATCACGTTTAACCTGCAGGAAGTGTCTGAAGCCCAGTTGCTGCAGCTGATCCAGCAGATGAATACCAAATAAGAACTTTTTCCGGAAAATTTCCCCGGCAACCCCTTCCAATAAATACTGTACCTTTCAGGGAGGCTGTTAAAACAGCCTCCTTTTTATGTTGCTCTGTTTGCGACCGAAGCGCTGAAACACAGAGAACGTTTGGGTTGCTGAATGAAACCCGCTGAGTTGCCCGGGGGCTTTTGTAGGCGGGAAGATCAAAGCAACCGGTGCTCCAAATCCCCGGTTGCTTTGAATGCCGGGAAATGGGAATAAAAAAATCAGTGCCTCTGTATCTCAGTGGCAATCTAACAGCCAAAAAAAAAGGTCTTTCTGTAGAAACAGACCGACCTCTAACGATTGCTTGCCATATGAAAAAGTTAATGAATAACTTCTTAATACAAAGATAGTCATAATTCATGCCACTTTAAACTGTTGTCATTTTTGCAGCGGGCCCATGAAGCCGGAATGTTTAATTTTTAACGTTATTTATTTCGAAAACCGCTGTTGCTTAACGATCAGCATTAAAAAATGATCAATAAAATCCCGTAAAATTTCTAATTTTTAAAAAAAACAGTTGTTAGTTAATTTATTGTTAATAGAATCCCTTATTTTAGTGTTCTATAACCAGTGAAACAAAACATTTGGCCTCTAACGTTTGTCTTGCCTGAAATGAATAAAGCGGATCTCCTATATAAGAGATCCGCTTTTTTATTTAAAGGAATCAAGAATGTATTGCGCCCATCCGGAATAACAATTGCACAGCAGCAGAATCAAAAAAAAAGGTCCTTCCGTAGAAACGGACTGACCTCTAACGATTGCTTGCCATATGAAAAAACTTAAAAAACTCTTTTTGTTGCTGCCTGCAGCTTTTGTCTCACTTTTCTTATCCCCTCATTTGTTACACAAAGTTAGGCAGCATTTACACGCTTCCAAACACAATGTATGGCTGATTCTATCATATTCAATGTGGCCTGCTTTCCCTGAAAGCATTGTGGATACAGGGTTTCCGGGGAAAACAGATCGTATATCCAAGGCTTTAAAATACAACGAAAAAAGCATTGAAAATTGTATAAAGAAGGGCTGAAACAATAGAGAAAATCGAAAAGTTTAAAAAAATATTTGGAA